>CAWDVH010000001.1:0-2955644 GCA_963805705.1 uncultured Actinomycetota bacterium
AGGATGGCCAGACAATTTGGAGACTGACGGGCACCTGCTGTGTCAGGTCTGCTGAGACAACGAGCGGATGCGTCAGATTGACCAAGACTGCGTCAGCCCGGAGCCTCTGGCGGCGCACATCCGCGCGGTTACGACCCGTTTGCAGGATTCACCGCGCAGGACCGACGGGTGCCCTCGAACGCCAGCTTCAGACCCCCGGCTCTCCATCCAGTACGAATTCCAGGCCACCCGCATCGAGCCCGTAGCCTGACCACAGTCCAGTAACCCGGCTCCGGGAAACACGGGCCACATCATCTCCGGACTCACCGGCGCGATTCACTCCCAGGATGGGCGGACGGGATCCCTTAGACCGCGCGCAGAGCGTCGGGGGATCGCGCTGGTGATTTCGCCGGGGTTGGCTCGACGACCGCTGGCTAAGCTCGACGTGTGCTTGTGGGCCGAGACAGCGAGCGCGCCGCGGTTGTGGCGCTGCTCGACCAGGCGCGCGTCGGCCGGGGCGCCGGCCTGGTCCTGCGCGGGCTGCCAGGAGTGGGCAAGTCGGCTCTGATCGATGATGCGGTGTCGATGGCCGAGGGCCTGCTGGTGCTGCGGACCTCAGGCATCGAATCCGAGTCACCGTTGGCCTTCGCCGCGCTGCAGCGGCTGTTGCGGCCAGCGATGGTTCTCGTGGATCGTCTTCCGCGTCGCCAGGCGACCGCGCTCCGGGCTGCGTTTGGTGAGATGGAAGGCGACGGCGACCGGTTCCTGGTGTTTCTGGCTGCGTTGAGCTTGTTTGCCGAGGCCGCCGAGGCGGCACCGATTCTCGCGGTCATCGACGACGCGCAATGGCTCGATGAAGCGTCGGCTGCGGCGCTGCTGTTCGTGGCGCGGAGGCTGCAGGCCGAACCGGTAGCGTTGCTGTTCGCGGCGCGGGAGGGCGGTGTCTTCGGCTTCGACAGTGCCGGCTTGCCCAGCGTCGCGGTGGGAGACCTGGACGCTGCAGCCGCCGGTGCGCTGCTCCGCGAGCTGGTCGGCGGGCCGATCCCGCCGGCCGTGCTCGAGCGGCTGATGGCCGGTACTGCAGGGAACCCTCTGGCGCTGGTCGAGCTCACCAGCGCATTGTCGCCCGAGCAGCTTACGGGGCAAACGCCGCTGCCAGCCCAGCTGCCGCTGACCGGAGGTGTCGAGCGAGCGTTCCTGGACCGCTACCGTCGGCTGCCAGAAGCGGCCCGGACGTTTCTCCTGGTCGCGGCCGCCGACGACTGCGGCCGCGCCAGCATCGTGCGAGCGGCCGCGCGCGTCTTGGGCGCCGGGGACGACGCGATCGATGTGGCCGAGGTCTCAGGGCTCATCCGCGGTCATGACGGCGTGCTCGAGCTGCGGCATCCGCTGGTGCGTTCGGCGGTGTACGGGGCGGCCACCAGTAGCCAGCGGCGGCGGGCGCACGGCGCCTTGGCTGCCGTGCTGGTCGGTGCCGAACACGCTGATCGGCGCGCGTGGCACCGGGCCGCGTCGGTCGAGGAACCGGACGAGGCAGTCGTCGCGGACCTGGATCAGGTAGCCGAACGGGCGGCGAGCCGCGGAGGCTACGAAGCCGCGTCCGCCGCGTGGGAGCGCGCTGCCGAACTGACGCCCGCCGGTGAGCTTCGCGCGTTCCGGTTGCTGTCCGCGGCCGGAACCGCATGGTTGGCTGCCCGCCCCGGACGGGCCAGGGCGAACGCTGATGCTGCTCGCCTGCATGCAGCGGACCCGGTGCTGCGCGCCGATATCGACCGGCTTCGTGCCCGCGTCGAGTGGAACATCGGGTCCGCCGCAGTGGGGCATCGCATCCTTCTCCAGGCCGCGCGCGACGTCGCTGCCACCGACCCGGACCGAGCCCGTGAAATGGCGATGATGGCCGCTGCCGCCGCCACCTTCGGCGCCGACTCCGGCATCGGCATCGACCCAGCCGACTTCGTCGGCGACGTCGCCCGCACGGCGGCACCGCAGTCACGCTGCGCCGGCCTGCTGCTGAGCGGCTTCGCCTCGGTTGCCCGCGGCGACCTCGCCGACGGCGCGGCCGCGTTCCGGCAGGCCTTCGCTGACTGCGACCCGGCGGGTGACACTGACCTCGCGTCTAACCTCGGCATCGCTGCCCTGCACCTCGGTGAGGATGCCGTGGTGCTCGGTCAGTACGGACGGCAAGTGACTCAAGCCCGCGAGTCCGGCGCGGTGGTCCTTGTCCTGTACGGGCTGACCAGGCGGGCAGTCAGCGAATTCAGCACCGGGGACTGGGCCGCTGCCGCAGCCGACTCGGCCGAAGCCCTGGACCTGGCCAGGGCCACCGGCCAGGCCGCCCTCGCCGGACTGCCGCTGGCGTGGCTCACGCTTCTCGCAGCCTTCCGCGGCGACCGCGAGAAATACACCGTGTGTCTCGCCGAGCTCGAACATCCCACCCGACCGCGAGACGAGGGCCTCACCAGCGTCGTCCGGCACGACGTGATCTTGTGGGCCAAGGGTGTCGCCTCCGCAGCCACCCCAGCCACCGCGCTGCATCACCTAGAGCAGATGACCCACGGCGTCGTCCAGCGCATGGCAGCCATGGACCGGCTCGAGGCCGCCGTACGCGCCAGTGATCCGCAGCTGGCCCGCACCTGGGCCGATGAGCTCGCCGCATTTGCCGATACGACCGGCGCCCCCTGGGCGGCTGCGGCCGCGGCCCATGGCCATGCGCTGCTCTCCGACGGCGCCGACGCGCAGTTCCTCTATGAACTCGCTCTCGGACGGCACGGTCGTTCGGCACACAAGGCCGAACTCGCCCGCACGCAGCTGGCATTCGGTGAGTTCCTCCGGCGGTCGCGCCGCCGCGTGGATGCGCGCACGCACCTCCGGGCGGCCCTACAGACCTTCGACGATCTCGGTGCGGCACCGTGGGCGGAGCGCGCGCGGCAAGAGCTGCGAGCCTCCGGCGAGACCGCCAGAAAGCGAGACCCGTCCGCCGCTGCCAGCCTGACCCCGCAAGAGCTGCAAGTGGCCCGGCTGGTCCGGCAAGGACTATCGAACCGGGACGCCGCCGCCCAGCTGTTTCTCAGCCCCCGTACCATCGACTTTCATCTGCGCAATGTGTTCGCCAAGGTTGGCGTGACGTCCCGGACCGGGCTCATGGCCCTGCCGCTGGAGTAATGCAACTCCGCCGGACTCGGCATACGGCCAGTGCCGTTGCCAGAACTCCAGCGGTTTCATCGGCGCGGTCTCGCGGGCTTCAGCGGAGGGTGGAGCCTGTCCGCGCCGCATCCTGAATGGCACCGCACCCAGATCTCAGACTCTGTGTGCCCGGAAGTAGAGCAGCCGACGCTTGCAGTCTCGGACTCACCGTGGCCGCGAGCGATCGCGGCAATCGCCGCTGCGGTCATCTTCGCGCCGCGCCGGCGACGGCAGCGGCCTGCCCGTAAAGGCCGGGGCGCATTGCGCATGCACAAATGGGTCGGTCAACAGCTGCCAGAGGGCGTCGCATGCCTTCTGGCACCGGCCGGGCATGAACGGGCCGGCGGAACCCGGCGAAATCACCGGCGCGAACTCCGCCGACCTACCGCCAGCCTGGTACCAGAGATCTTCCTGATCGATGTCACCAGGACCGGACGAATGGAGTACCTGGACATGTCTACTACACGCCCCACCTCTTCCTCGTCGCGGACGGCCACCGGCACTACGAGCCCCTCAGACAGCCACGAGAAGGCGAAAGCCCCGAGCATCCTCGATGACATGGGCCAGATCCGCCCGGATCCCGCGCGAAACGGTTATATCGGACGGATCGTGGCCGGGTCACTGGCGGCCGGGGTCGTTGCCGCTTTGCTTCTCGTCGCCGCCCCGTTCATCCAGGCGCAAGAAGACGACATCACGGGCGCGGTGCTGTGCGGGTTCGCCCTGGGCTGGGCGATGCTAGCGGTGCTCTCGGTGCGGTTCACCGGCCAGCCACAGCGATGGGCCGTGGTGCCGGCCTTCTTCATGGGCGTGTCCGGACTTCTGCTTGTCGCGTTCGGGTCCGGGGTAAGCGATGCTCTGCACTGGGTATGGCCTCCCGCGCTGCTGGCACTGGCCATCTGGATGACCCTGCAAGCCCGTCGGCAGCTGCATAGCCGCACTCGTCGCTGGCTGCTTTACCCGGTGATCGCGGTGATGGCTCTTGCCTCGGTGGGCGGGGGCTACGAGACCGTGCGCGAGCACCTGGATGCAAGCGCGTACCCGGTGACGGGCCGGCTGATCGACGTCGGCGGATACAGGTTGCACATTCACTGCACTGGCTCGGGGAGTCCCACGGTGGTGCTGGAACCGGGGGGCGGCGATATGTCTTCCGCCATGGGTTGGATAGCGCCGGCAGTCGCCGGGCACACCCGAATCTGCGTCTATGACCGGGCAGGCCGCGGGTGGAGCGACCCTTCAGGCAACACCCAGGACGGCGAGCAGATCGCGACCGACCTGCACACCCTGCTGCATCGCGCCCACGTGCCAGGTCCCTTTGTGCTGGCCGGTCACTCCTTCGGTGGCCTCTACGTCCGCAGCTTCGCGGCCCGCTATCCCAATGAAGTTGCCGGAATGGTGCTGATCGACTCGACTGGATCGGCGTTGCCGGTATCGACCTCGGCGCAAAGCTGGGGTCCCGACGACATCCTGGCTCGCGCCTCCGTGCTGACCTCGACCTTGGCCCGACTGGGTGTGGGACGTTTGATCGGCCTCGGCGGCGGCTACGGCTCCCTACCACCGCGGTCTGCGGACGAGGTACACGCGAAGATCGCCACCTCAACCAGTCTTCGCAGCACCATCGACGAGTTCCTCCAAGCCAGTGCATCGGAACACGAAGCTGCATTGCTCACCGACTTCGGCGACAAGCCACTGGTGGTCCTGACCGCCGAGAGCGGGAGTAACGCCGCCTGGATAGCGGCGCAGGACAAGACGGCGACCTTGTCGACCAACAGCGCGCACCGCGTAGTCGGCGGAGCCAGCCACCCAGACCTGATCCTCAAGCAGGCAGATGCTGCCGTGACCGCCCAGGCCATCATCGATGTCGTCTCATCGGTACGCAGCAACCAGCCGCTCGTCAAGTGATCCAGAAGGCAGTGTTCATCCCACGGTCAAAGGGGAGTTGCCATGCGAACTCAACCAGCCAAGACAGGACAGGCGCCAGGGACAGTGACAGAGCATGAGGTGATGCGGGCGATTGTTCAAGACCTCTACGGCTCCGCTGATCGCCTGCGCCTGGCACAGATCGACAAGCCCGTCATCGCCCCCAGCGAGGTCCTCCTCAAAGTGCGGGCGGCGGGCGTGGACCGGGGCACGTGTCACCTGATGCGGGGCGAGCCGTATCTGATGCGAATCCTGGGTTTCGGGTTCCGCGGGCCGAAGAACGGCGTGCCCGGGCTGGACGTGGCGGGCACGGTCGTCACGGTCGGCGCCGATGTCACCAGGTTCCAGCCCGGCGATGAGGTGTTCGGCATCGCCCGGGGCTCGTTCGCCGACTACGCCGCCGCGCGGGCGGACAAACTGGTTCCCAAGCCTGCGAGGCTGAGCTTCGAGCAGGCCGCTGTGGTCGCGGTCTCTGGGCTTGCCGCAATCAAGGGCCTGCACACCGGGCGCATCGCGGCCGGGCAGAAGGTGCTGATCATCGGTGCCTCGGGAGGTGTCGGCACCTACGCCGTGCAGTTCGCCAAGGCCTTCGGAGCCACGGTCACCGGGGTGGCCAGCACCGCGAAAGTCGATCTGGTCCGCTCGATCGGGGCCGACCAGGTCATCGATTACACCCGGAAGGACTGGGCCGACGGCCGCCAGCACTATGACCTGATCCTCGACATCGGCGGTAACAGCCATCTCTCACGGCTCCGGCGGGCCCTCACTCCCAGGGGGACACTCGTTATCGCGGGCGGCGAAGCTAAGTGGACCGGGGTCGGGCGGCAGCTTCGTGCGCTCGCGCTTTCGCCGGTGATTCCCCAGCGGCTGACCATGTACGTCTCCAGTACTAACAAGCGCCAGGCTGACCTCGAAGCGCTGCGCCAGCACATCGAGGCCGGTCACCTCACGCCCATCGTGGGCAAGACCTTCCAGCTCCCCGACGTGCCCGAGGCCATCCGCTACCTGGAGAGTGGCCGCGCCCAAGGAAAAATCGCCATCACCGTCTGAAGCGCATTTCATAGCCTCGCCGCCCCGCTGGTAGGTGCTCACGGCCCGCATCTACCGCAAACTAAAGCCACCCAGCCGAGTCGATGGGCACGGCACCGCCTCGACGCCAGGCAGATGCCTCGCGCGACCGCCGACGGGGATCTGAGCCAAGGAGGCAGCGGACATGGACGCACCTGACGGATCCGCCTCCCCAGTGGCGTCTGGCTCTGCGGTCTTGTTCGTCGCTGACGGGGACTTGGCGGCTCGTGACGTATTCGAATCCGCGCTGCTTCGCCGGTTCGGCGCCGACTACCGGGTGGTGACCGCCGGCACCGCCGCCGACGGGCTGCGGACATTGCAGCAGCTGGCCCAAGACGGCGACGATGTCGCGATCGTCGCGGCTGACGTGCATCTGCCGGAGATGGACGCAGTGGAGTTCCTGCAGCGGGCATACGCTCTGCACCCCCGATCGAGCCGTGTGCTGCTGGTGCCGATGGACCGTTACCACACCCAGGTGCCGTTCAGCGAGCTGCCCGTTATTCAGCGGGCGACCGCGCTCGGCCGGATCGACTTCTTCATCCTCAAGGGATGGGTCACCCCGGAGGAATGGCTCTACCCGCAGGTTCAGCAGGCGCTTACGGCCTGGACCATCGCCCACCGACCGCGGCACCTGGTTTACCGCGTCGTCGGCGAGCAGTGGTCGCCCCGCTGCCACGAGTTGCGGGACCTGCTGGGCCGCAACGGCGTCCCGTTCGAGTTCATCCCAGCAGACTCCCCAGCCGGACAACGGCTCGTCCGCGACGATGGCGTCGACGAGTCGCGGCTGCCAGCCGTCATTCTCCATGACGGCTCCGTGCTGCAGGACCCGAGCGACGCGGAAGTTGCTGCCGCTCACGGTATCGCCGCGCAGCCCCCGTCAGACCAGTACGACCTGGCGATCGTCGGCGCCGCCACCGGCCTGGCAGCGGCCGTCTACGGCGCTTCCGAGGGGCTCCGCACCCTGGCTATCGAGCCAGTGGCCATCGGGGGGCAGGCCGGCACCAGCTCACTGATCCGCAACTACCTCGGGTTCCCGCGCGGCATTAGCGGCGGCGCGCTGGCCCACCAAGCCTGGGAACAGGCCGTCCTGTTCGGCGCCCAGTTCGTGTTCACCCAGCAAGCAACCCTCCTCAACGTCCGCGACAACGCTAAGGTGATCACTCTTTCCGCTGGCGACGCCGTCACTGCCCGCGCCGTGATCATCGCCGCGGGCGTGACCTACCGCCGGCTGCAGATCCCTGCCCTCGACCGTCTCCTCGGAGCAGGCGTGTTCTACGGCGCGGCCGGGGTCGAAGCCCCCGCCGTCGCCGGGGAGAACGTCTATGTCGTCGGCGGGGCCAACTCAGCCGGCCAGGCCGCGCTGCACCTAGCCAAGTATGCCGCCCAGGTCACCCTGATGGTCCGCAGCGGGTCACTGGCCGCGGGCATGTCCGACTATCTCATCACCCAAGTGCAGGCCACCCCGAATGTCATGGTCAAGCTCCGCACCCAGGTCACCGACGGCCACGGCGACACCCGCCTGCGAGCGCTGATCCTGGAAGACCTCGACACCGGACGATACGAGCAGGTACCGACGCCCGCCGTCTTCATCATGATCGGCGCTCAGCCCCGCACCGACTGGATCCGTGACGCCCTGGACCTCGACGACCATGGCTTCATCCTCACCGGCCAGGACCTCCCTCCGGCAAAGTGGCCGCTGACCCGCGCACCCCTTCCCTTCGAGACCAGCCTGCCCGGCGTGTTCGCTGCTGGCGACATACGCAATGGATCGATCAAGCGCGTTGCCGCCGCCGTCGGCGAAGGTTCGGTAGCCGTCGGCTCGGTACACCAGTACCTGACCACAACACCGCCAGCCATCGCCCGGTAACGTGCTGGGGCACGACGCTCACCGGCGCGCATAAGCGGCTATTCTGGCACGCCCTGCGCGTAGAGCGCCCGCATCAGAAGCACGCGCCGAACCAGCGTTCTGAACGCCCGTTGGCTTCTTGACGGTCGGGGTGCCAAGTCAGACAGCGGTGACGATCTCGCGGGCCATGCGCGGTTCGGCTTCCCGCAGGCTTCGGCTGACCGGTCACGGAGGTGAACACTGAGCCGACCAGCTGGTCCGTTGCGTATTACCGCCGACTTCCCGTTCTGAGCGGGCTGGGACCGGGGATGGGAACTCGGCGCGTGCTCCCGTTGATGTGCTGCGCATGTGCCCTGACAACAGGGTGCGAAGGTCGCCCTCGATGCCCTGGCGCAGCTGGAGGAACTACACCGATGGCCAAGTCCAGGGTGAGGACGAACCCGGCACCTCTTCCGGCACCGGAGACGCTACAGAGCCTGCCCGGAGCCGCGAGCAGTGCCCGCAGGTAGTGGACAGCACTAAGAGCGATGCCAGATAGTAGCCCCGGTATCAAACGATGATCGCCGTCCGCGCCAGCCGTAGCCTCGCATCGGTGCCAGCCGGCACTCGGAAAGGAGTCGCCCGCCATGGCCGAGAGCGAGCTGTTCGAGAGGGGCCTTCAGGCGCGGCGGGATGTCCTGGGCGCTGAGTACGTCGACGCGAACCTTGCTGACACCGACGAGTTCATGATGGCCTTCCAGCGCGTCGTGACTGAGTGGGCGTGGGGGTACGCGTGGAGCAGGCCAGGTCTCGATCGCAAGACACGGAGCATGCTGAATCTTGCGATCTTGACGGCGCTGGGGCGGCCCGACGAGCTGGGCATCTACGTGAAGGGCGCGATCGCTACAGGCGTATCGGTCGACGAGATCAAGGAGATACTGATCCACGCCACCGTGTACTGCGGCACACCAGCCGGGCGCCAGGCGTTCCGGGCCGCGCATGAGGCTCTCCTGGCCGAGGGCGTGCTGCGTCGTCCCAGCTGAGCGCCTGGAACCGAGACCGTGCCATTACGTCACCACGGCCGTGGGAAGACACCTCGCATGACCAGGGCTTCGCCTCACTTCATGATCAGGTCCGCCGAAGCCGATACGGACCGGGACACAACATCACGCCCCGGCAGCCCGGGAACGCCCAGCGCTGGCCCCAGAACTATTCTTGAAGCAGCCGTGGCCTCCGCGTCGGATGCTGTCCGGCGGATGAACGCATATTCGGCGTTATGGTCGCCGGTGAGCATCTTGGCGATTGGCCTGGGCGTTGCGCTGCATAGCGGGATCGGCCGGCTGCTGGCTCCTTTACCCTGGCGGCCGACAGTTCGGGAATGCTGCCCGCCGCCGCAGGTGGCATCGGCTACCCGGGCTGCAGGGGCCGCCTGCCCGCGGGTCAATTGGCCCCCACCGGGTCTGATTCAGCATCGCAAAAGTTACACATCGAATCAGTACAGATTTCGAAAAATATCTTTGAGCTGCGGAGCCCCCTTACGGAATCGAACCGTAGACCTTCTCCTTACCATGGAGACGCTCTGCCGACTGAGCTAAGGGGGCGTGTCTTCAACTGTCTCATCTGAGCTTCCGCGCCTCCCGGCGCTCCACTCAGGTCGTGTACACCGGATCTTGCGGGTCAACCGCTCCGGGCGTCCGAGAGCCTACCGTACTTCTCATGTCCTGGCGTCTTCAGCCCCAGGCGTCGAACCGGCTCCCGGTCCCCTCCGGCCCGGCCGGCGTCAGCCGTCCTGCACGGCCTCTTCGCGCCGGTGACCGCTGGCGAGTTCGGTGAGCGCCTCGACGTCGAACTGAGCGGCCGGCACGGAGGCGACCCGGCACGGGGTGACCGCGATCAGGGTGGACGTCCGGGTCCCGTGTTCCAGGCGAGATCGCTCGCCCAGCAGTGCGCCCGGCCCGTACTCGGCCAACTGCTCGCCGTCCCGGTCGACCCGGATCACGCCGTCCAGCACCAGGTACAGATCCGAGCCGGGCTCGCCCTGGCGGACCAGCGTGTCGCCGGCCTTCAGGTGGGTGACCTTCGGCTTCTGCCCGCCGTGCATCAGCTGCACCGACAGCGTCCGCTCGAGCGCGGTTTCCACGGCTGTCACCAGCGCTGGGGAGTCCTCGTCGCCCCACGGGCTGTGCTGTGTACCGGACAATCCCGTCATCCAGTCACTGAAGTCGGTGAGGCCGGACTTGCCGGCGAGCTGGCCCGAGCCGTCGTAGATCCAGTGCCGCGGGAACGGGCTCGCACCCGTCATCGCGAAGTCCGCATGGCCATCGGCATGCATGGCCAGCGTTAGCGTCGTCCACACCAGCGGTGCCTGCCACTGGATAAAGGGCTTGCGGCTGACCCGCCTGGGCATCGGCAGGCCGGTGCGGCCGCCGACGGTCTGGCTGAACCTGATCCAGCCATCACCGCGCTCCGGCTCGCGCTGGAGATCCGTCAGCTTGACCGCCTCGAACCGGTACTTAAGCGCACCGAGCTGGAGTGTCGTCGAGCCCATCAGGCCACCGCCTGCGTAGCCGGCGTCGGTGATCTGGCCGGCGTCGTTGACCTCAATCCAGGCCCGCAGCTCGTTGGCGAACCGGAACCGGTCCGCGTCCTGCAGTCCCGCCAGGTCGGTCAGCTCGCCGGGCGGCGGGTCGTCGTAGTGGTTGATGCGGGAGTCGAAGGCGATGACCCGCATGCTGCCGGTAACAGCCTCGGAGGGGATCCAGGACAGTGACGTAACGCTGCTCTCGTACCTCATGATCCCTAGATTGGCAGTGATACCGCCGCGGCAGAATCGTGCTGCCAGGCGTTCTCAGGGTGTGCTATCACGACATGACTGGACACCATCACCGAACTTCAGCCTGGCCCCTTGCCGCCGGGTCTGGCCCAGGTGTCGAATAACGATAGAGGGGAATCCTTAGCTGGACATGCATACTCTGAAGCCATGGCGAGTCAGCAGGCCCCCGCTGGGGCACCGACGCCAGGCGCCGCCGTGCCGGTGAGGCTACGGCGGGCCGGATCGATAGCGCTCAGGACGTTCGCGGGCATATCGATCCTCTTGTGGAGCATGTTCGGCGTAGCTCTGGCCGGAACGCGCGATCTCTCGTCGGCCAGCTCGGCATCGCACTGCGGCGCCCGGCCGACGAACACGGACAGCACAAACAGCACGGAATCGCTGTCCGGTGCGCTGCTCCTGGAGGCCAGCTCGACGTCCAGCCCGATCCCGGCGCGCAGTGCCAGTCCTTCGTCTAGCGCCAGCTCCTCCGCGAGCCCTTCGTCAACGGCCAGTCCCTCGGCGAGCCCGACCACCGCCGCTCCGCCTCCCTCCTCCAGTCCCGCCACCCCGGACCCGAGCTCCACCACCACCCCCCCGGACCCGACCCCTACCACCCCGACCCCGTCGCCCACCTCCCCTTCCCCCTCTCCCTCCCCCTCCCCCACCCCGTCGCCTTCGCCGACCCCTAAGCCGAAGAAGCCCCGGCTGTGCCTGTCCGTTCAGTCTTTCTCGAGTTCAGGGCACATCCGGCGGGGCGGCACCATCACATACGCGATCTGGGTCTGGAGTACTGCGGCAAATAGCAATGACGTGCTGGTGGGCGTCATCGCCAGTCGCGCCAAAGGCGTGAGCTCGCCGCGGTTCACGGTCTGCCCCTCACGGCTCGGGTCGGCGTGTGACCTCGGGAAGCTCCCCGCTGGGAGGACCGACGAGTTGCAGGTCAGCGTCAAGGTGCGCAAGTCGGCCACCCCGGGAGAGCAGATCAAGCTGACCGCCAGCGCCACGGCTACGGGCGCTGTCAGCGCGCAGGCTTCGGCGGCGGCCGTGGCCATCACAGCGCCGGCTCCCTCGACGAGCACGAGTACGACTCCCCCGGCCGGCGGCGCGCTGCCACCGCTATCGCTGCCGCCGCTGCCCGACCTGGGAATCTCACCGAGTAATCCGTCCGGGCTCTTTCCCACCGTCTCGCCCAGCGCCAGCCCGAGCCCCAGCCCGAGCCCGCAAGCCACGGCTGCTGCCCGTCACGCCCGCGTGCACGTGGTAACCGCCGCTGCGACTGTTCCGCTCAGTCCCCGGCTCATCGGTGGACAGCTGGCCGGCCTCGTGGTGCTCGCCAGTGCCATCGGGATCGCCATCGCCCGGCTCTCCCTGCGCGCTCCCCGGCCGGAAGACGGCACGGACACTCCGGGCCAGCCATAACGGGCCGAGGCCGAGCCAGCCCGCAACGAGCCAGCGGCAGGCAACGAGCCAGCCGCACTAGCCGGGACGAGGATTACCTGGCCGCGTGCTCGATCAGCGGACGAATTCCGCGCAGCTCGCTGGCCAGTGCTCCTTCACTCAGGGTGGGCGAGGCGATGACTCCGAAGGTGTCGTTATCGGCCCAGGCGCATTCGGCGAGCCGACCTCGCACACTCGGGACGCAGGCCGCCTTACCGCCGAGAGACCCCGGGCTGGTAGCAACGGCGCCCGTGAGCTTGCCGGTAAAGCTAGTGATGAACGCGTTCGCTGAGGTACCGGCCAGGTTCCCGCCGATCAGCAGGATGATCTGCGGACCGGCCTTGGCCGCCGAGCCCGCAGAGTCCTCGTACACGGCGTCCACCACGTTCTTCGCCTCGCCGCTGCTGCGCCGGACAATCCCGTTTCGCAGCGCGTCGGCATCCATGGCCCCCGCGAGCGCCGGGTTTCTGGCGTAGGTGCCGAGCCTGGCCGGGGTGACCAGGACATGCGCGGTTTCACGGCCCGATCCGAAGACAGACTTGACCCCAGCCGCGGCAATAATGACCAGCAGTGAAGCAGAGGTCAGCAAGAGCACTCGCTGGGTCGAGCTCAGTCGCGCGCGCCGGGAGGACCGGCCGGACCGGCCTCGCTTAGGCTGATCCTGCTTGGGCTGGTCCGGCTTCTGCGTTGGCTGCTTCTGCGTTGGCTGCCTGTGCGGTGGCTGCTCTTGCTTGGGCTGCTTTTGCTTGGGCTGCTTTTGCTTTTGCTTGCGCTGCGCCCGCTCACGCGCCTTCTGCTCGCGCTCGTCCTGCTTGCGCTGCGCCTGCTCGCGCTCCTCCTGCTCGCGCCGCTCCCGCTCACGCTGCTGCCGCTCGCGCTGATCCTGCTCGCGGGTCTGCTGCGCCCGCGCCTGCTGCTCGCGCTGCGCGCTCCGGCTCAGTCCCGCCGGGCCGGGCCCGCCGGGCGCAGCATGGCCGGGAGCCACTCCATCGGGCCGTGCGCCATCAGGCACCGCGCTGCCAGGCACCGTGCCGCCGGGCGCCGCGCTATCGAGGACCGCACCATCGGGCCCAGCGTGTTCGGGCGGCCCGTATCCGGGGTCAGCCCGCTGCTGCTCTTTGTCGCCTGGATCGGCAGGGCCAGGGGCCCGGACTGGCGGCCGCGGGGCCTTGTCCGTCCGCCGCGCCGTCCGCGGGGCACTGTCCGTCCGCGGGGCACTGTCCGGGGGCTGCGCCGCTCTTGACCCCCGCCCGCGCCGCTCGGGCTTGCCGCGATCCTTGCGCGACGGCCGTGCCCCGGGAGTCGCAGGCGGCGCGGCCTGGGCCGAGCGTCCCCCGCCCAGGTACCGGATCCATTCGTAGTCCTCGTCGTCAGCGGACCCCGGCAAGCCACCGGGATCTGCTTTCCAGCCGTCGTCGTGCTTGGCTGTCCCGCCCGCGACGGGCCGCCGCCCGGCCGCAGGCGCGGGCGCAGGCGACGGCGCCTCGCGTGAGTCAGCGGGACTCGGGTCCGCTGAGTAATGGCCGGGCTGGCCCTGAGCCCCGTCCTGCGGCCAGATCTCGTCGGGCTGGCCCTGAGCCCCGTCTTGCGGCCAGACGTCATCGGACTGGGCATAGTCCCACCGCAGATCCTGATGCTCCTGCGGCTGTCCGGTGCTCATGAAGCGCGGTACCCCTGACGCTGACGTGGGCTCGGTGCCGTGCCGAGATCACTACATCATGCGGCAAGATCCGCGGTAACCGCTACATGATCGGGCTCTATGGCTACGCCCGGCGACGGGGAACAGGTCCCGCCGAGCGGGCGGAACAGCTCCAGTGCCGCCGATTTGAATTCAAGCGCGCTTGAACATCGAGAATCGAATCGTCGCAGGGCGCCCCGCGGCGATCCATGACAGGAAACCGGATTACGAAACGAATAGGAGCACGTCAGTGCACCCCTACATGATCGAGCAGGTCGCAAGCCAGCGTACCGACGAAATGCGCAGCTCGGCCAGCACCTACCGGGCGCATCTCACCCGGCGCGGTCCCCGCCACCCCATCCGGCACCAGGCCGGATGGACCCTGGTCGAGATCGGGCTCAGGCTGGTCCGCGATTCAGGCGGCGAGCCCTGATGCCATGGCCGCGGCGCTGCTGCGCGACTGTAATGATTCTGACGTAAAGCGGCCCTTGCCCCGCCGCGTCTCAGGACGGAGGATCCGGGTATAACGCCCCGTGGGGAGGCCGCCGTGCAGGATCGCTACGCCGCACTGGTCAAGGGCCCGTCTGCGCTCTTCCCGCGCGGATTCCTGTGGCTGATTCCCGCGGGGTACGCGGGAATCGCCGCCCTACTGGTGATCAAGGGCAAGCCCCCGCTGTGGTTCGGCGGCAGCGAGCTGGGCGGGCTGCTGCTGGCCGCAGCCACCTTGCTCCTGGTCCTGGCGACCCTGCGGAGTAAAGCCTTCGCCGCCGACAGCAGCGGCCTCTGGCTCGGGCTGCGGGCCGATGCGACCAGGCGCCTGGGACGCCGGCGAGGCGAGATCCGGCAGGTGCCGTGGCCGCAGATCGAGCGGCTCAAGATTGTCCCGCGGGCCTACGGCGCCCGGCTGGACGTCGTGCTCGACCGGGCCGCGCCGATTGCCCGGCACGGCGTGGTGCGCAAAACCGTCGCCACCTTCGTGCTGGTGATCTTCCCTCCTTCGTACGTGATCCGCTCGCCGGGGCTGCTGATCCGGCGGGGACGCCCGCCTCGCTACCGGATCCCGCTGTTTGAGGTCACTGCCGATGAGCTGGCCCTGGCCCTGGCCCAGCTGGCTCCGGCGACCGTGTCGATCGAGATGCCCCGCGGGCGCGTCCGGCCGGGCAGCCGGCCGCAGCCCAGCCCGCGTACGCCATCCGCGCCCCGGCCCGCGCCGCGACCGGTGTCTGTGCCTGCTCCCCGGCCCGCGCCCGTGCCTGCTCCCCGGCCGCTGCCTGTCCCCGCTGCCCGGCCCGCGCCTGTGCCCGCGGTGCCCGCGTCCCTATCCGTCCCCGCGGCCGCGCAGGAGCAGAAGGCCGCGCACGACACTATGATCGCCTGACCAGCCAGCCCGTTATCATCACCTCACATGATCGCTGCACAGCACCACCGCGCGCGAGTGCGCGGCGATGCGCAGTGACCACGCGACTGCCGTTTCGGGTGTAGCTCGTTCGTAGTGAGAGGAACACTGGCCAGATGGCACATGAGGTCAAGGGCGTCATCGCCCGCGCCAAGGGCGCCGAGGTAGAGGTCACGACCGTCCTGGTACCCGATCCCGGACCCGGCGAGGCGCTGGTCAGGGTGCAGGCGTGCGGCGTCTGCCATACCGACCTGCACTACCGCGAGGGGGGCATCGGAGCGGATTTTCCCTACCTGCTCGGGCATGAGGCCGCCGGGCTGGTCGAGTCGGTCGGCAGCGACGTGACCGATCTGGAGCCGGGCGACTTCGTCATCCTGAACTGGCGCGCGGTGTGCGGGCACTGCCGCGCGTGCCGGCGTGGCCGCCCCTGGTACTGCTTCGCCACGCACAACGCCACGCAGAAGATGACGCTGTCCGACGGCACGGTGCTGTCGCCCGCGCTGGGCATCGGCGCGTTCGCGGAGAAGACTCTCGTCGCGGCCGGCCAGTGCACGAAGGTCAGCGCCCAGATCCGCCCCGAGGTGGCCGGCCTGCTCGGCTGCGGCGTGATGGCCGGGCTCGGCTCCGTCCTGAACACCGCCCAGGTCAGCCGGGGTGACTCGGTCGCCGTCATCGGCTGCGGCGGGGTCGGGGACGCCGCGGTGCTCGGGGCCAGCCTGGCCGGGGCGCGCACGATCATCGCGGTCGACGTCGATGACCGCAAGCTGGAGTGGGCCCGCCAGTTCGGCGCCACCCACGTGATCAACTCGCGTGAGGTCAACCCGGTCGATGCGATCCGCGAGCTGACCGAGGGCAACGGCGCTGATGTCGTGGTCGAGGCGATCGGCCGCCCGGAGACCTACGAGCAGGCCTTCTACGCCCGCGACCTGGCCGGCACCGTCGTGCTCGTCGGCGTCCCGACCCCGGACATGCGGCTGGACCTGCCGCTGCTCGACTTCTTCGGCCGTGGCGGGTCGCTCAAGTCCTCCTGGTACGGCGACTGCCTGCCGTCGCGCGACTTCCCGATGCTGGTGGACCTGCACCTGCAGGGCCGGCTGCCGCTGGAGAAGTTCGTGTCCGAGACCATCGAGCTCGGCGCAGTGGAGGAGGCGTTCGCGAAGATGCAGCGCGGGGAGGTGCTGCGCTCGGTCGTGCTGTTGTGACTGGCGGCGGCGCGGGCGGCGGCGGCGGCACGGACGGTGTCACCCGGATCGCCATGTGGTCCGGGCCCCGCACCATCTCCACCGCACTGATGCGCGCCTGGGAGAACCGGCGCGACACGGTGGTCGTTGACGAGCCCCTGTACGGGTTCTACCTCGCCAGCAGCGGGGCACCGCACCCGGGCCGGGACGAGATACTGCACGCCATGCCAAACGGCTGGCCGGAGGCACTCGACTCCCTCAGCCTGGTCTCGCTCCCGCCTGGCCGGACCATCCTCTACGGCAAGCACATGACCCATCACCTGCTGCCGTCGGTGGACCGGGACGCGCTGCGCGGGCTGCGGCACGCGCACCTGATCCGCGACCCGCGGCAGCTGCTCGCCTCCTACGCCCGGGTGCGCGCCGAGCCGGTACTCGCCGATCTGGGCCTGGAGCAGCAGGTCGAGATCTTCCGGATGTTCGGCGGCCCGGTGGTCGACGCCGGGGACATCCTGCGACAGCCGCGGCCTATGCTGACGGCGCTCTGCGCCGCGCTCGGGGTGCCCTTCGACCCGGCGATGCTGTCGTGGCCGGCGGGGCCACGGGACACTGACGGGGTGTGGGCTCGCTACTGGTACGACGGGGTACGGGCCTCGACCGGTTTCGGGCCGTACCGGGAGTCCGATACCGAGCTGCCAGCTGGCCTGGAACCGCTGGCTGCTCAGTGTCAGCCATTTTATGAGGAAATGTTCAGGTATCGAATCGTGCCCTAGAAACGGGCGGCCAGGCGGTCTTCCTTAATCGGCGACTGACCTGAGCGGACGGGGGACACCGTGCTGCAGGCGTATGACGAGCGCAACCGTGACCTGATCGTCAGCGTGGGCGGACGGCTGACGCACCGCGACCAGGCGGCCGTCAGCCCGTTCGACTCCGCCGTGCAGGGCGGCGACGCGGTCTGGGAGGGCCTGCGGCTGTACGGCGGCCGGATCTTCCGCCTGGAGGAGCACCTGGCCCGGCTGCGGCGCTCGGCCGCGGCGCTCGCGTTCGAGTCGGTGCCGTCGGATGAGGAGATCACCGCGGAGATCCGGCGGACGCTGGCGGCCAACCAGATGACCGACGGCGTGCACATCAGGCTCACGCTGACCCGCGGCGTGAAGATCACCAGCGGGATGGACCCGCGGCTGAACCAGTCGGGGCCGACCCTCATCGTGCTGCCCGAGCACAAGGACCCGGTCTATGACGATGCCGGGATCACGCTGATCACCTCGAGCGTCCGGCGGACGCCGCCGGACAGCCTCGATCCCAAGATCCACCACAACAACCTGCTGACCTCGATCCTGGCCAAGATCGAGGCCAACGCGGCGGGCGCGGACGACGCGGTGATGCTGGACCATCGGGGCTTCGTCGCCGAGACCAACGCGACCAACATCTTCCTGGTGGCCGGCGGGGAGCTGGCTACCCCGACCGCCGCCGCGTGCCCGGAGGGGATCACCAGGGCGGCGGTGCTGGAGATCGCCGCGGCGGCGGGGATCGGCTGCCAGGTCGGTGACTACTCGCTGGCCCAGCTCTATACCTGCGATGAGCTCTTCGTGACCGGGACGATGGGCGGGATCGCGCCGGTGATCAGGCTCGACGGGCGGCGGATCGGGACCGGCTCGCCCGGCCCGGTCACGCTGCGGCTGACCGCGCTGCTGGCGGACCTGACCGCCCGGTCCGGCACCCCCGTCAGCTAGCGCACCCGGGGCGCAGGCCGGCGGCGGTCTCCGGCGGCGGTCTCCAGTGGCGCGCTCCCATGGCGGACAATGATCCACATGAGCGAATCCCGTGAGCTACCGGTCGTGACATTGCGCGGCGGCAGCCAGATGCCGATGATCGGTTTCGGCACCTCGCCGATGCGCGGCCGCCAGGCCCGGACGGCCGTCGCCGCCGCGCTGGCCGCGGGCTACCGGCACGTGGACACGGCGACGATGTACGCCAACGAGGCCGAGGTGGGTCAGGCGCTGCACGACAGCGCCCTGGAGCGCAGCACGGTATTCCTCACCACCAAGCTGCGGGCCTCGGACGCCGGCCGGGAGACAGCCGTGCTCCGCGCCTCGCTGCGGGCCCTGCGCACCGAGTACGTCGACCTGTGGCTGGTGCACTGGCCGCCGCCGCGCCCGCATGTCAGCCGGCAGGTATGGCACGAGTTCCTGGCGCTGCGCGATCAGGGCCTGGCCAGGGCGGTCGGCGTCAGCAACTACTCCCTGGCGCAGATTGACGACCTGATCAAGGAAACCGGCGAGGCTCCGGCGGTCAACCAGGTGCACTGGAACCCGCTGCGCTATGACGCCGCGTTCGTGGCCGGCCACCGCGAGCGCGGCATCGCCCTGGAGGGCTTCAGCCCGCTGAGGGATACCGACCTCGGCAGTCCGGTGCTGGCCGCGATCGCGTCGGCGCACGGCGTCACTCCCGCGCAGGTGGTGCTGAGATGGCACCTTGAGCACCAGATCACGGTGATCCCTAAATCGGCCGATCCGGGCCGGATCGCCGCCAATATCGACCTGCTCGGCTTCACGCTGGATGCCGATGAGGTGACGCAGATCGACGGCATGTCGGCCCGCTAGCGGCAGTGACGGCCCGCCGGGCGCGGCGCGGCGGCGCGCCGGGTACACCGGCGGGCAAACGCTCCGAGAACGGGAGCAAAGACTCTTGTCCGGGCCGGGCGAATCGCGGTTCAATTGTCGGGACCCGGCCGATAAGCGTGAAAAGAGCTGACCTGCCGGAGCACGGTTACAGGCAACAGAGGTACCGGCGACGGAAAGGGCAGATGCGATGACCGACGAAGGCGAAGGACCCGAGGTTGTGGTGGCGGGCTTTGACGGCTCGCACGAGTCGTCAGGGGCACTGAGCTGGGCATGCCGCTATGCCGCGGCGACGGGCGCGACATTGCGGGTCGTTACGGCCTGGCATGACCGGACCGGGGTCGGGGGGCCGGCGCCGATCGGGCTGACGCCGGACGAAGTCGGCGGGGATATCAACCGGCGGATACGCGACGAGCTGGCCGAGGCCGTCACCAAGGCGTGGCCGGACGCGCCGGCTGGCCGGGTGGAGACCAAGATCGACCAAGGCCACCCGGCTCAGGTGCTGGTCGATGAGTCGGAGCACGCCAACCTGCTCGTGGTCGGGAGCCGAGGGCACGGCGGGTTCGCTCGAACGCTGGTCGGCTCGGTGAGCACCCACTGCGTGAACCACGCATTCTGCCCGGTCGTCGTCGTCCGCTAGGGCCGGAGCATGCTCCGGTAGACGGCCAGCAGCGCCGCCTTCTCCTGGTCGTCCAGCCGCTCGTCCGCGCCGATGGCTTCCTCCACCGACGCGGGCAGCGGCGGGGCCGGCGGCCGGCGGCGGCATGTGGGGGATGGCCATTGGCAGTACCGGCGCTCGCGGTATCGGGACTCGCGGTTTCGCCGCTGGCGGCATCGGCGCTCGGGGCACCGCTGTTCGCGGCCTCCGCGCGGACGGCATCCGGCAGTGCATCGAGCAGGCCCGCCTGGGCCAGCAGCATCTCGGCGGATACGTTCAGCGCCCCGGAGAGCAGCTTGAGCACCCGGACGGAGGGCTGGTGCATGCCGCGCTCAAGCTGGCTGAGATAGGGATTGGACAGGCTGCTGAGCTCGGCCAGCTGGCGGAGCGAGAGGTTCGCGAGCTTTCGCTGGCTGCGGATGAAGGCCCCGAGTGCCTCCATCTGGGCATCCCATTGATCCGTCATCTTTTTCTCCTGGCCAGCTGAGCCGCGCATGTGCTCAGTATCGCAAGCACCGTGATCAGCGCAAGAACCGTGATCAGCGCAAGAAACCACGATTGCGCGGCGAACCGCACTGGGCTCGCCGCGCACCGGGGTTTACTTCATCGCGCTTTACTTCTTCGCGGGTATTACTTCGCGGGTTACTTCTTCGCCGCGGCGCCGTTCTTCCTGGCCGGGGCGTCATCCTTGCCGCCGAGCACCGGGGTGGTCGCCTTCACTACGTCCTCGGCGAACTTCCGCTGGCTGGCCAGCAGCTGCTCGGCGAAGTCGTAGGCGTTCGCGATGAGCTCCTGCGGCTTGGGAAGCCGGTGGGCGAAGGGAACGTTCACATCAGGCAGGGACGGCGCGACCGACTGGACCGCGGTGGCCCAGGTCTGGATCGCCTCGACCACAGCGGCCTGGCTCTTGCGGACAGTGTTCAGGATCTCTTCCTGCAGGTCCTGGCCTGCCGTACGGGACTGGGTCATTTCTTCTCCTCAGGTTTGCGTCTTGCTAACTATAGTGAGCAAATCTGATTGATTTGTCAAGCAGAGCGGGCGCGATAGGGCCGCCGGGCGGGTGATGTGCGTCACGTAAGGCCGCCGCAGCCTGGCCAGGGGGCGATCTGCCGGTCCTTGGGATCAAGCCAGAGGCCTGCTCGGGACGGGCGCCTCAGCCGGTACTCCCTCTGAGTTCCGGCCGGTCACGCGACCGGCCCAGGCAGCAGAAGCGCCGGACCAGCCCGGCCGATGAGGCAAACGTGACCTGCTAGGGCACGGGGTACCGCGAACTGGCCACCTCGCCTGGTGAGCGCCCGAATAGGCTGCCGGTCATGACATTCCCGCCGGGCCGGCGGCGCTGTGCGCAGCGGCCGACGAGGCATTGACCGAGGCCTCGTTCTGCACCGGGGGGTTCGCGGCGGCGGAGCGGCTCTTCGCGCAGGCGCAGGCGCTGGCCGCGGGAGCGGGCGACCGGGCCGGTGAGGCCTTCGCCATCGGCGGTCTGGGGCTGGCGCATCATTACCGCAATATTGGCCAGCTGGTTGCCGGGGTGGCGCTGGCCGAGACCGACGTGGCCGCCGAAGAGGATCTGATGCGCCGGGCGCTGGCCATCTGGCAGGAAACCGGCGACGCGGCTGGCACCGCGCGGGGGCTGTTCGGCATGAGCCTGGTATTCCAGGTGCTGCGCCGCGACTGGGACGCCGGGATGCCGTACTTGTGGCAGTCGTTCGGCCTGGCTGAGGCGGTGGAGGAAAGCGGCGACCTGTACGGGCGCTCGGAGATTCACCGGCACGTGGGGTTTTACTACCTGGCGGAGGATGTCCGGCCCCAGGAGGCGGTGCGCCAGCTTGGGTACTCGCTGGCCCTGCGGGAGAGGCTGGACGATCCGCGGCGGCTGCCCAGTGCGCTGGTCGCGCTGGGCGAGGCGGAGATGGCCGCAGGGAATCCGCGGCATGCCGTCGGCCTGCTGAGCCGGGCGGTGACCCTGGCCCGCGAGGCAAGCCTGCTTACGTGGCGCGTTCAAGACGCGGAGCAGAATCTGCGTCGGGCCGAGACGGCCCTGCCCGCGGCAGGCTAGCCGGAGCACGACGAGGCAGACCTGACCTGCTACGGCACTAGTTCGCAGTCACGCGACCTGAGGCTGGGCCTCTTCCTGGCTCGCGAAGGCGGCCGCCGAGGTGCGCAGCGAGGTCTCCAGGACCCTCTCGCGCCGCCGCGGGTCCATGAGATTGGCGCCCATTACGGTCAGGTCCTCGGGTCCCGGCGTGAGCACGGTGACCTTGATGCCCGCCGAGCGCAGCGCCTGGACCTCGCGCAGCAGCGCGAGGGTGAGCAGCCGCCGGAACTGCCGCTCGAACCGCTCAAGCGGCATACGCGGGCGGTCGGCCACGATGCTCGCCATCGGCGCGAGCACGTAGATCTCATCGAGGTCGGCCCTGGCCAGCACGCCGAGCGAGGTCGGGGACCGCACCCCGCCATCGACGTAGCGGCGCCCCCCGATCACGGCCGGCTCGTACCAGCCAGGGATGGAGCACGAGGCGACAACGGCCTCAGCCAGCCGGGCCGGCGGGGCACCCTCCCGGCCGAAGATCACGCGCCGTCCCGAGTCGTAGTCGACGGCGACGATCCAGGTCTGGCCGTCGACCCAGTCCGGCAGCGGCCGGTCCAGCCCCGCGGGCGACTGGGCACGGGAGTGCAGATCGCCCACCATGGCCCTCAGGGCCGCGTGGCGCGCGCGGCCGCGCGGCAGCCACGCGCTGGCGCCGACCCACGGCGGGACCCGGTGGGGCGTCAGCAGCGCGGCCAGCATCAGCCGCGGCGAGCCGACCCCCCAGTGCGGTGGCGGCGGCCACGGGCCGTCATTGATTTCTCCCGCGCCGGCGATCTCCGGCGCGCCCGCGGCCTGCCCGCCCTGGGCCGCGACTAGCTCGTCGATGCTCGCGCCGCAGCGAAGCGCCGCGGCCAGCACGCTGCCCGCGCTGGTCCCGACGATCAGGTCGACGTCATTGACCGGGCATGGCAGGCGTTCCTGCACCGATGGCAGCGCACCCGTCATCCAGGCCGCGCCCAGGACCCCGCCCGCGCCCAGCACCAGCCCTACCCGTGGGCGCGAGCCCCCGGCCACCCGTTCAGGACCCATCAGGACCTCCGGAGCCCGCAGCCGCCGGCGCTCGCCTGACGAGGTGCCGCCGGGGTTGTTATGCCATCATCGCACGGCCTAACACGACGGGCGGCGCAGGCACGCGGTCATGACGCGGGAGCGGCACGCCGCTTACGCGGGGGCTTGCTCCGGAGCTCGGCCAGTCCGCGCTTGATTCCCTCGGTCAGCACATCCAGGTCAGGCGTGGAGTTGTAGTCGGCGGTGATACCGAAGGACAGCCGGTCCAGGTAAGAGAAGATCGCGACCCCGATCCGCATGCTGTTGCCGATCGGCACGTAGGGGTAGACCTCCACCATCTGGCGGCCGAGAACGAACAGCGGGATAGGCGGTCCCGGCACGTTGGTGGTCACCGTCTGGACCAGCGGCTGCGGGAGCCTGAACGCCGAGCGCGAGCCGAGCGCGAGCAGCGTTGGCGAGGCGAACCCGAGCATCTGCGTGAGGACCTGGGCACCGACCGCCTGGTCGGTCTGCTTGAGATTGTCCATCTGGTCGCGCAGCAGGGTCAGCCGCCGCAGCGGATCAGGCTCCCCCACCGGCAGGTTGGCCAGGACCGCCGACACGCGGTTGGTGATCGTCCCACCTACGTCGTCCTCGCGGCGGACCGAGACCGGGACCAGCGTGCGCACCACCAGCCCGTCGATGAGTTCGCCACGTGCCTCCAGCAGGTCGCGGAAACCGCGGGTGACCGCGGCGAGCAGCACGTCATTGACCGTGCCGCCCCGGTCATGGCGGATCTTCTTCACCTCGCCGAGACTGGCCGTCGTCCAGGCCCACCTGCGGTGCGGGCCGATCGGGCCGTTCAGGGACTGGGCCGAGGGCATGACGAGCCGCCGGGCGCTGCCGGTCAGGCCGCGGCCGAAATCCAGCAGGTCACCCGGCGCCTGCAGCCACGGACGCAGGAAACCTGGCGCGCTCCCCAGCTGCCTGAGCGACCAGGTCACGGTGTCATACACTCCGTCGGCCAGCAGGCGCACCACATCCGGCTCCGGCTCGGGCTCCCATTTCACGGGTACCGGCGGCTCGGCGTCGGCGCTCAGGTCGAACAGCGCCGTCATCAGGTCATTGCCGCCCATGCCATCCACCATCGCGTGGTGCACCTTCGAGAGGATCGCCCAGCGGCCGCCCTCGATCCCCTCCAGCAGCCAGAGCTCCCACAGCGGCCGGGCGCGGTCCAGCCGCTGGGCGAAGACCCTGGCGGCCAGGTTGCGCAGCTGCTCGTCACTGCCGGGCGACGGGATCGCGGCGTGGCGGACGTGATAGCCGAGCTCGAACTGCTCGTCATCCGCCCAGACCGGGCGGAACAGCTGCAGCGGCATGGACCGCACAATCTGGCGGTAGCGCGGCACGAGCGGGAGCTTGGCCGCGAGCAGCTTGATGACGTCCTCGTACGCCGGCGCCGGGCCCTCGAACACCGCGAGCGAGCCGATATGCATCGGGACGTTCTCGTGCTCGACAAAGAAAAACTCAGCGTCAAGCGTGGTCATTCGCTCCATGGCCCACTTTTCCTCGTGCCGTGCCGTTACCGGGGGATCAGCTCATCTTTCAGGACCTTGCCCAGGGAATTCTTGGGCAGCTCGTCGCGGAACTCGATCACCCGCGGGTACTTGTAGGCGGCCATGCGCTCCTTGCCGTAGGCGATCAGCTCGCTGTCCTGCAGCTCGGCGCCCGGCCGCAGCACCACGACCGCCATGACCTCCTCGCCCAGCCGGTCATCCGGAATGCCGAGGACGGCAACTTCGGCGACCGCCGGATGGGCGTGCAGCACGTCCTCGATCTCTCTCGGGTACACGTTGTACCCGCCCCGGATGATGAGCTCCTTCTTGCGGCCGACGATGAACAGGAAGCCGTCCTCGTCGAGGTAGCCGAGATCGCCGGTGTGCAGCCAGTCGCCGGTGAAGACCTCGGCGGTGGCCTCCGGATTGTTCAGGTAGCCCTTCATGACGTGCAGCCCGCTGGTGACCACCTCGCCCACGTTGTCCTTTCCGGGCGGCAAGGCGTTCCCGTCGTCGTCCCAGACCTGCGTCTGCGTTCCCCAGATGGGCTTGCCGACGCTGTAGGCCCGGCGCTCGGTCTCGCTGCGGTTGAACGTCGTCGTGGACGCCGTCTCCGTCATCCCGTAGCCCTCCAGGATCACGACGCCGAAGCGCTCCTCGAAGGCATCCAGGACCGGCGCGGGTATCGAGGCGCCTCCGGAGATCGCGACCCGGAGCGAGGAGATGTCGTAGCTGTCCAGGTCGGGGGATGACAGCAGGGCGACGAACATCGTGGGTACGCCCTCGAAGACGCTCGCCCGGTCGCGCTGGATGGCGGCGAGGACGACGGCGGGTTCGAAGCGCGGGATGAGCGACATCGTGCAGCCGAACCGCACGCAGAGGTTCAGGATGCTGGACAGGCCGAAGACGTGGAAGAGCGGGAGCACCGTGATGACGACATCCTCGGGCTTGATGTCAAAAAGGCGCCCGGGGATATCGGCGTTCATGTACAGCTGCAGGTGGGTCAGCTCGGCGCCCTTAGGGCGGCCGGTCGTACCCGAGGTGTACACCATGACCGCGGTGTCGGTCACGTCCCGGCGGGCGAGCACGGGCCCGCGGGCCGCACCGGCCAGGAGCCGTTCGAACGGCAGGCCGCCGGCCGCGTCCTCGGCGTGCCCGACGGCATAGATCTCGGTCACTCCGGCCTCGGCCGCGCCCTTGGCCGCCTCGCCCATGAGGGGCTCCCAGGTGATCAGGATCCGCGCGCCCGAATCCGAGAGGTGAAATGCCACCTCTGGCGCCTTGAGCATCACGTTCAGCGGCACGACCACGCAGCCGGCCTTCAGGATCCCGAAGTAGGCAATCAGGAACTGGGCAATATTCGGCAGCTGCACCGCCACCACGTCCGCAGGCTGCAGGCCCGCCGATTCCAGGCCGGCCGCCAGCCGGTCGGACAGCTCGTCTAGCTCGCGGTAGCTCAGCTGGCCGCCGTCAAAGACGACCGCGGGCTTGCCCGGCGAGGCCGATGCCGTTTCACGCAGGATGACCGCGAGGTTGAAATTCATCACTTCGCTCCTTTCCCTGGCACACGCAGATCAACCGGGGGCGGCATCCGGCCGGCGTGCGGGTGGCCCTGGGGTGGCCGCCTGCGCTGCCGCGAGCCCGGCCGATCCGAGCCACTGCGTGATGATCCCGGCGACCCGGCCCGGTATCTCGAGCTGGGGCGCGTGACCCGCACCGTCCAGCACCACCAGCGACCAGGACGGATTGGCCCGCGCCGCGGCGCGGGCCACCGCGACCGGGACCAGCCGGTCGCGGCTGCCGTGCAGCAGCAGCACCGGGCACCTGACCGACCGGACCCGCCGCCGGTACTCCTGGCGGCCGGCATAGCCAGCGATGGCCAGGACAGAACGCAGGGCAGCGTCGAAGTCCGCCCCCGTATCGCCGAACGCGTCCCGCTGGCGTGCCACCTCGACGTGCCAGGCCACGACGTCGGCCGGGATCCGGGCCGGATCGGCGCAGCAGAGCGACAGGACCCTGGCCACGAGCGCCTCGGGAGTCATGCGGCTGCGCTGCCTGGCCAGCACCCGGCGCAGGCCGGGCGTGGCGTACAGGGCGAACATCGCGGCCACGACCGGGTCCGGCCGGGCGGCCGCGAACGGCAGGGCGGGGTCGACCAGTATCAGGCCGGCGACGGCGCGGGGAGCGGCGCTGGCTTCGAGCAGCGAGATCATCCCGCCCATCGAGTTGCCCATCAGCAGCACGGGCCGGGCCGGGCCAGGCCCAGCTACCGCCACGGACTCGCGCGCCACGGATTCGACGAAACGGTGCAGGAGGACCCGATTCGCGGGCACGCCCGTGCCGCGTCCCGCCGCCCGGGTCAGGCCGTGCCCGGCCAGGTCAGGGGCCAGGAGCCGGTACTGGCCGGTCAGCAGCGGCGCGAGCGCTGACCAGTTCACGGCTGAGCCGCCGAGCCCGTGCACGCAAACGATTACCGGGCCGCGGGCGGGGCCGCCAAAGTCCAGGTAGCGGACGGGACCGTCGAGATCGATCCACCGCGACCGGCCGCCAGGCTCCGGCGCGGGCACCTCGCCGGGCGCGGGCACATCGCCGGGCGCGGGCACCTCACCGGGCGTCTCTGATTGGTCCGCCTCTGTCCTGGTCATCGATCCTCAGACTTCACCGCCCTCGTGATACGTGTCAAGGATTCTGCCGCCCATCGGGGGGAGCGGCCCGGCCAGCGCGACTCGCCGGCCCGCCGGTTATCGCGGGCCGTGCGGTGGCAGGATTACCCCCGATGGCAGATTCGGTGATCTTCGACCAGGCGGCTGGCTGCTACGACCGGACCCGGCAGCTGCCCGCCGAGACGGCAGCGGCCCAGACCGCGCAGCTGGCCGGCAAAATCGCGGGCGTCACCGGGCCCGTGCTCGAGATCGGCGTCGGGACGGGGCGGATAGCGGTCCCGCTGGCCGAGGCCGGCATCCGGGTCCTCGGAGTGGATCTTTCGGCTCCGATGCTGGGCGCGCTGGCGGCCAAGGAGTCAGCGGTAGCGGCGGCGCGCGCGTCGGCCACTGCCCTGCCGGTCCGGGCTCACTCCGTGGGCGCGGTGATCGCCTGCCATGTCCTGCACCTCATCAGTGACTGGCAGCTGGCCGTGGAACAGGCGCTGCTGGCCCTGCGCCCGCGGGGCCTGCTGCTCGCGACGCGCGGCCGCGCCCTCGGGACCATCGCCTATGAGCTGCAGCAGCGGGTCAGGGAAGCCGCCGGCGTCCCGGACACCGTCACCGGCCTAGACGATCTCGATGAGCTGGATGAGTTCATGCGCGGGCGCGGGGCCCAGGTGGACCATCTGCCAGCCATCCCGAATCCGCAGATCAGGAGCGCCGCCGAGTTCCTGCGCCTGGTGGACGACAACGCCTTCGCGTGGACGTGGGAGCTCCCGGCGCAGCGGCGGCGGCAAGCCGTCGCGCAGACGCTGGCCTGGGTGTCTCAGACCATCGGCGATCCGCAGGATGTGCCGCTTCCCGCCCAGCCGCTCAGATGGCGCAGCTACCGGGTGCCGTGACCGGCGGTACCGGCCGGGCAGGCTGGGCTAGCCGGGCAGGCTGGCCCGCAGCGCCAGGGTCCGCTGGAGCGACGCCTTGAAGGCGGCATGGCTGAGGGTGCCATCGCGGTAGCCGCTGGCCAGTCCGCTCATCGCCTCCTCGCCTTCGCCGACCGTCTGGGCGGAGCACAGGATAAGGTCCATCCCGGCGCGGGCCGCCAGCTGGGCGCGGGCCGAGATCGAGCCGAAGGCGCGCAGCGCGCCGGCCTCAAGCGCGTCGGTGATGGTCACCCCGCCAAATCGCAGCCGCTGACGCAGCTCGCCCTGGACGACCGCGCTCGACAGGCCGGCCGGGCGGGCGGCGTCCAGGGCCGGATAGGTAGCCCACGACACCATGATCAGCTTCACGCCAGCGCTGATCGCCGCCTTATAGGGCAGCTCATCGACGGTCCGGATCGCGGCCCTGGACAGCGGCAGCGTGACGGGCCCGGAGTCGGTGTTCTGCGAGACCGCGGCGGCGCCCAGGCCGGGGAAGTGCTTGGCCGTGGCGGCCACGCCGGCGGCCTGCTGTGCGTTTATGAAATCAGCGCCGAGCCGCGAGACCGTGCCGGGATTGGCGCTGTAGGAGCGGCCGAACATGTCCGTGAAGTCCCCCGCCTGCCGGTACACATCCAGCACCGGCGCCAGGTTGACGTTCATGCCCACGCCGCGCAGGTTGCGGCCGGCGCCGGCGCCCGCGCGGGCCGCCTGCGCCGCCGGATCAGCGGACTCGCCGATCTGCTTCTCGGACAGGACGGGCTGTCCCGGCAGGCGGCGGACTATCCCGCCTTCCTGGTCGGTCATCAGCAGCAACGGCGAGCGCACCGGATTCAGCCGGCTCGCGTTGGCCTGATCCAGCTGGCGGATCGTGGCGCTGATCTGAGCCTCACTGGAGAAGTTGGCGGCGAAGAAGATGACCCCGGCCGCCTCGCCGTGCCGGATGAGCCGCAGCAGGCCGGCCGGCGGCGTGAGACCGCCGTAGCTGTAGATGATGCGCTGGCCTGCCATCTGCCGGGCCGTCAGCACGGGCAGGGCGCCCTGCGCCGGGCCGGCGGGCGGCTGAGTACCCGCCGTCCCCGGCGGCGACGGATCCGGGGTGCCGGGCGCGCCCGATGCCCGGCCGCGCGCCGAGCCGGAGCCCCCGCCGCGAGCAGGCGCGGCCGGACTGGACGTGCAGGCCGCGGCGGCCGCGACGGTCAGGAGGGCGGCGCCGATCCGGACCCACGACGCGGGGATACGCAAGAGCTGCCTTTCGAAAGGCCGACAACATGGCCGTGACTAGGAGCAATGCTACGAACGCCCGGCGCCGCGCGGGCCGATTCGGCTTTCCCCGAGCCGAAACCCGCGCGCCAGCCCGCGCCCAGAGCCCGCGCCGGCGCCGCATTGACATCGGGTCTGGCCATGATCGAGACTTCCCGCGAGCGCATCGGCCGGGCGGCGCACCCCGCCCGCCCTGACCAGCCGCTGCGCGGCGGCCCGCAGATGGTGGAGGTGAGCCGCGACAGCAAGCGGGTCTACTTCACCAACTCGCTGTACGGGTCATGGGACGACCAGTTCTACCCGGATGGCGTGGGCGCGTGGATGGCCAAGCTCGACGTGGGCGAGGGCGGCGAGATGACGCTCGACGAGCGGTTCTTCCTCGCGGGCGAGGCCTTCCGCGGGCGACGTGCGCACCAGGTCCGGCTGCAGGGCGGCGACGCATCGAGTGACTCGTACTGCTTCTCGTCGTAACCTGTCGTAGCCTCGGCCGTGACCCCGCCCGTGGCCCCTGCCCCCTGCCCGTGCGGGCGGGCGGGGGGCAGGCCGGGCGGACGGCGGCACCAGGCCGCTACCAGCTTCCGCGGTGGACGACCTCCTCGAACGGCCGGCGATCGGGCACGCCGATGGGCGCCAGCGGCGGTCCGGCCGGATAGCCGAGGGAGATCATGAACGCGCAGGACTTGTCCTGCGGCAGGCCGAGGATCTGGCGCGCGAGCTCGTGATCGCCCACGGCCGAGTGGCAGCTGCCGATTCCGAGATCCGCGGCAGCCAGCATGATGCTCATCGTGGCCTGGCCAAGGTCATACTGAGCACGGCCGAGCTCGTCGTCCTGCGCCGGGGCGATCAGCGCGATGGTGGCTGCGGACTGGGCCACGTGACCGGCGCCGCGCCAGACCTTGGCCAGCTCCTGGAGCCGGGCTCGCTCGGTGAGCAGGACGAAGTCCCAGGGCTGCCAGTTGCGCGACGACGGAGATCTCCGGCCGGCCTCGAGTATCTGGTCGAGGTCTGAGTCGGTGATCGGGCGATCCGCGAAGCTCCTGACATTGCGCCGCGACCTGATCGCTTCCCACGTTTGCATCTATCCTCCGCAAGGCTCAGTGACTGACCGGCCGCGCCCGCCGGCCGTCGCCCGGCGCTTACCGGCCGGGCGTCAGCAGCCCGCGGTTGAACGCCTCCGCGACGGCCGCGGCGCGGTCGCTGACGCCAAGCTTGGCGTAAATGTGCATCAGGTGCGTCTTGACGGTGGCCTCGCTGATGAACAGCAGGACCGCCGTCTGGCTGTTCGTCTTGCCGGCCGCCACCATGGCCAGCACCTCAAGCTCGCGCTGGCTGAGCGGCTCGCTGCCCGGCGCGCGGACCCGCCCCATCAGGCGGGTCGCCACGGCCGGCGACAGAACGGCCTGCCCGGCGGCGGCCGCCCGCACCGCACGCAGCAGATCGGCGCGCGGGGCATCCTTGAGCAGATAGCCGGTGGCCCCGGCCTCGATGGCCGGCAGGACGTAACTGTCGGTGTCATAGGTCGTCAGCACGAGGATCCGCGCGGTCACGCCGAGCCGGGACAGCTCGGCGATGGCGCTGACGCCGTCCATCTGCGGCATCCGCAGGTCCATCAGGATCACGTCGGGCGCCAGCGCCCTGGCCAGCGCGACGGCCTCGGTGCCGTTGGCGGCCTCGCCGAGTACCTCGAACTCCGGATCTGAGGTGAACATCCCGCTCAGCCCGTCCCTGACCACCGGGTGGTCATCGACGATCAGCAGGCTGATCGGGGTGCCGGCCGAGGGGCGGGCCCCGGAGCCGGCCGGGGCATCGCCGCCCGCTCGGCCGCTCACTCCACGCCGCCTGCGATGATGGCGGGCACGCTGGCGGACACCGCCGTGCCGCTGCCCGGCTCGGACTCAATTTCCAGCGTCCCCGCCATCCCCTCGATCCGCTGGCGCATGGCCGTCAGCCCGAATCCGCCCGAGGGCGGGCCGCCGGCCGGCTGGGCGGAGCGGCCGTCCGGCTGGGGCGAGCCGGTGCCATTGACGGAGTGCGAGCTGCCGTCCGGCCGGGGCGAGCCGGTGCCATTGACGGAGTGCGAGCTGCCGTCCGGCTGGGGCGAGCGGCCGCCGTCTCGCGGATACGAGGGGCTGCCGCCCGCCGTCGCATGGACCGTGTCCCGCACCGAGACCGGGTCAAAGCCGATGCCGTCGTCGCGGATGTCGAGCGTCACCTGGTCCTCCATGTAGGACAGGGTCAGCCCGACCCTGCTCGCCCTGGCGTGCTTGGCCACGTTGGCCAGAGCCTCCTGCGCGGTTCGCAGCAAGGTCAGCTCTACCTCCGGTGGCATGGGCCGGGCGCTGCCGGTCGTGGTGACACGGGCGGCCACGCCGTTCAGCGCCGACCACCGCTCCGCCACGCTGCCCAGGGCATCGCCGAGGCGTGCCGTCTCGAGCTGCGCGGGACGCAGCGCGTGCACCGAGCGGCGGGCCTCGGACAGGCTCTCCCTGGCCAGCTGCGTCGCCGCGGTCACGTGGCGCCGCCAGTCCCCGTCGTACCCGGCCAGCTCGGCCGCCTGCATCTGGGCGATGATCCCGGTCAGGCCCTGGGCCAGGGTGTCATGGATCTCCCCGGCCATCCGCTGCCGCTCATCGAAGATCCCCGCCTCCCGCGCCTGGGCCAGCAGCTGCTCATGCAGGCCCGCGTTCTCGGCCAGGGTGGCCTCGAGCTTGCGATTCGCCTCGCTCAGGTCAGCTACCGCCACTTTCCGCCGCTCGTTCTGCTCGGCGCCCACCAATGCGAACCAGGTGAGCCCGCTGACCAGGAACATGTTCACCGCGATGAGGACCACGTAGCCGGCCACCGCGGAAGCGTGCGGCTCCGGCAACCCCCCGTCCTGCGAGGTCGCCGCCACCCAGGCGACCGAGAGCACCGCGACCAGCCGCCATTTCCCGGCGGGCAGCCAGAACGCGAAGAAATACATGGTGTAGGCGAAGAATCCGTACCAGGGAGCGCGGATCACCAGGACGGCCGCGATGACGAGCAGCACGACAAAGAACACCGCCATCACCCGCGGGCGCTCTCGCCACGCCGGGTGCAGCGTGAACAGCCACAGCATCCACACGGCGGCCAGTGCCGACAGCGCCAGGTCTATGAGCAGGGACCTCCCGGCCCCGTGCTCAATGAATACCGTCGCTACGACGGAGACCACCAGCATTATGTAGGGCAGCACCGCGAGCGCCGGCTGCTCCAGCCGCTCCCACAAGTCCAGCCGGGCCCCCCGGTCCAGCCGGGTCTGCCGGTACCGGCGGGTCTCCCGCTCAAGCCGCCCCTGCCAGCGCAGTGGGGTGTCCTGGGCTGACCGGGTGTCGAGGTCTGGCCGGGTGCCCGGCTCCGGCATGCTCATCAGCGCCATTCCCGCATCGAGATCTACTCCCAGCGAAACAATCTAGCCGCGACCAGGCCGAAGACAAGCGCGTAGGCCGCCAGCACGAGCAGCTCCAGGGGATGCGGCCAGTGACCCTGGGCCGAGTCCTGCAGTGCCTGCACGGCGGCCCCGAGCGGCGTGAGGTGGCTGATGTGCCGCAGCGCGGCGGGCATGGCGGCGATGGGTAGCCACAGGCCCGCAAAGAACATCATCGGGAAGAACAGGATCGCCCCGGCCGCATTGGCGAAGCGCCCGCTCGGTGCCACCGCGGCGATGAACAGCCCGATGGCGAGCAGCGCAGCCGCCGCGAGGGCCGCGGCGAGCACGAATCCGCCGGCCTGCCGGGGCAGGGCGACGCCGTAGGCGATCCTGGCGACGGCCAGGAGCACGATCACCTCGGCCAGCGCCACCCCGGCGTTGATCGTCAGCTGGGCGGTGAGCACCCGGCCCGGGCCGACCGGGGTGGTGGCCAGGCGCCGCAGTATGCCCTTCTCCCGGTAGCCGGCCAGGACCGGCGGCATGGCGTTGAGCGCCAGCATGGCCAGCACGAAGGCGATCAGGATCGGCACGTAGGCGTCCAGGATGGTGAGGCTGCCCGTGCTCTTGCTGACCGGCTGCCGGAAGCCGGGGATGCTGCCGAAAATGATGAGCAAGATCACCGGGAAAGCTACTCCCCAGATGAGCCCCACCCGCTCGCGGGCAAAAAGCTTCAGCTCGGTGAGCGTGAGCCGGCGCAGGGGGGCGCCAGCTGGCGCGGCCGGCAGCGTCCGGACAGAGGTGGACATCGTTGTTCTCCTGTTCTCGGCTCGGGCGGCTACTGCTGCGCTGAGCTCGCCTTGTCGGCTGATCTAGCGTCCTGGGCTGGTCTGGTGTCGCGGCCGGTCAGCGCCACGAACGCGTCCTCCAGGCTGGCCTGCTCCACGCGCAGCTGCTCGGCCACGATGTCGTGCCTGGCCAGCACCGAGGTGACGGCGCCCGCGACGTTGCCGGTCCCGGTGACCAGGACCGACTCGCCGCGCCAGGTCAGGCTGGTGACCTCGGGCAGGTCGGTCAGCAGGGCGCCGTCCAGCGGCGCCGACGGGCGGAACCGGAGGCGCTGCTCGGCGTTCACGCCGGCCACCAGGGCGGCCGGGGTGTCTACCGCGACGATCCGGCCCGAGTCGATCACCGCGACCCGGTCACACAATCGCTCGGCTTCCTCCATGAAATGGGTGACGAGCAGGATGGTGACGCCCTGGTCGCGGACATCCTCGATCAGGGCCCAGGTGTCACGGCGCGCCTGCGGGTCGAGGCCCGTGGTCAGCTCATCCAGGATCGCGACCTGAGGGCGCCCGACGAGAGCCAGGGCAATCGACAGCCGCTGCCGCTGGCCACCGGACAGCTGGCCGTAGCTGGTGGTGCGCTGGCCGGCCAGGCCGAGGGTGCTCATCAGCGCTCGCCAGTCCGCGGGGGCGCGGTAGAAGGAGCTGTAGAGCTCCAGTGCCTCCCCGACCTTGAGGCGCTCGGGCAGCTCGCTGTCCTGAAGCTGGACGCCCAGGTGCTGGCATAGCTCGCCGCGATCATGCAGCGGGTCTAGTCCCAGCACGCTGATGTGACCGCGATCTGGCGTCCGCAGCCCCTCGATGCACTCGACCGTGGTGGTCTTGCCCGCGCCGTTGGGGCCGAGGATGCCGAAGATCTCGCCTTCCGCCACGGTGAAGGAGACATCGTCCACCGCGACGGTGTCACCGTAACTCTTGTGCACGTTCTGCACGTCGATGACTGCTGGCATGCGCTGGTCCTCCCGGCTCCGCTGCTGTATGTCCCTGCATTCAGCCTCGCAAGCCGGCGGCGCGCGCACATCGCCCGTGCGGCCAGAGCGTCACGGCGAAGGGGTGGCTCCCGGATCAGCCGGATGGCGCCCGGCATCCACCGATCGGCTGATACGACCGGCTCAGGCGGCCTGCAGGACATACCAGGGCTGCGCCGGGCGCCGCTATGATCGGCACGACCGATCATGGCTGGAGGCCGGAGCCGAGTACTGGGGGAATCTGATGGTCACACGCGACACCGCCTGGGACAGTGGCACGCCTTGCTGGATTGACATCGGCGTGGATGACGTGGCCAGGGCACGGGCGTTCTATGGCGGCCTGTTCGGCTGGGAATCACAGGACGGGCCACCCGAGGCGGGCGGCTATGTCCTGTCCGAGATCGGCGGCCGGCCGGTGGCGGGCATCGGGCCCAAGATGGGCCCGGCCGAGATGCCGTCCGTCTGGACCACCTACATCGCGTCGCCGGACGCTGACCAGACGGCGAGCAAGATCAAGTCGGCCGGAGGCCAGCTGATCATGGAGCCGTTCGACGTCATGGACGTCGGCCGGATGGCGATCGCCACCGACCCGGCCGGGGCGGTCTTCGGGGTCTGGCAGGCGGGCAGTCACACCGGGGTCCAGCTGGCCAACGAGCCGGGATCGCTGGCCTGGAACGAGAACATGAGCCGTGACTTCGACGGAAACAAGGCCTTCTACCAGGCTGTCTTCGGCTACGACCTCGGCGACATGAGCGAGGGCGGGTTCCGGTACGCGACACTGAACCTCGGCGGCCGGCCCGCGGGCGGAATTGGCGAGCTCGGGCCGGATGTCCCGGCGGAGATCCCGGCCCGCTGGTCGGTGTACTTCGGGGTCCGGGACACCGACGCGGCCCTGGTCCGGGTGGCTGAGCTGGGCGGCACCGTGATCCAGCCGGCCCGTGATACCCCGTTCGGCCGGATGGCGGTGGCGGCCGACGACCAGGGCGCGGTCTTCTCGCTGATGAGCATCGCACCGGCCGCCGACGCCTGACCGGGCCCGGGACGGCTGACCGGGGTTAGATGCGGCTGACCGGCCGCGCGCGGCTGACCGGGCCGGGGACGGCTGACCAGGTCAGGGTGCGCTGACCTGGTCAGGATGCGCGACCGGGACCTCGGGGCTGACGGGCATCAGCGCGCTGGCTGTCCGGGCGGCCGTCTCATTCGCCCACCGGCCGCTGGTCAGGATCCCGAGCAGCAGGACGGCCAGGCCGCACCCGGCGACGATCCACCAGCCGACGTGGCTGGCCTCGGCGAAGCCCAGCCGGAATGGCCCCTGCAGCGCGGACAGCACGGCCGAGCCCACCACCGCGACGCCGAGCACTGCGCCTACCTGCCTGCTCGTCGAGGCGATACCCGCGGCGACCCCGGCTTGCGACCTGGGCATGCCGGCCATGGCCGTATTCGTGATCGGGGCGTTGACCACGCCGAACCCGATGCCGAAGATCACATAGCTGGCGATCAGAAAGCCCGTCGAGGTGCTGCTGGTCAGAGTGGTCAGCATGATCGCGCTGGCCGTGATCGCGACGCCCGCGACGATGAGGGGCAGCCGCGTGCCCCTGGCCCCCACGATGCGCCCGGACAGCGGCGCGAACACGACGGTCATAGCTGCCATCGGCAGCATGTAGAGACCAGCGTGCAGCGGTGTGTAGTGACGCACGTCCTGCAGGTACAGGGTGTTGAGGAAGAGGAATCCGGCCAGAGCGGAGAATGCGCATACCGCGATCATCGTGGCCCCGGAGAACGGCGCGCTGCGGAAGAACCTGAGGTCGATCAGCGGCTCGGCCCGGCGCGGCTCGTACCGGATCAGGGTGATCAGCGCCACCCCGGCCAGGCCGAAGAAACCGAGGATCTTCGGCGAGCTCCACCCGGAGGAGGGGCCCTCGATGATCGCGTAGGTCAGGGTGGCCAGGGTTATGATGACCAGCACCTGGCCCACCGGGTCGAACTTGCGGGCGCGCGGCGCCCTGGACTCGGGCACGAAGAGCGCGGTGAGCACGAGAGCGGCGATGCCGACCGGGATATTGACCCAGAAGATCCCCCGCCAGCCGACCGATTCGACCAGCGCGCCGCCGACCAGCGGGCCCAGCGCCAGGCTGATGCCGACGACCCCGCCCCAGATCCCGATCGCGCGGGCTCGCTCCCTGGGGTCGGTGAAGGTATTGGTGATGATCGACATCGCGACCGGGTTGAGCATGGACCCGCCGATGGCCTGCAGCATCCGGAAGGCGATCAGCCAGCCCAGTCCCGGCGCGAGACTGCAGGCCAGCGAGCCCAGGGTGAAGATGACCAGCCCGGTCTGGAATATCCGGCGCCGCCCGACCCGGTCGGCAGTGGAGCCGGACAGCATCAGGAAGCTGGCCAGCACGAGGGTATAGGCGTCGAGCGTCCACTGCAGGCCGGAGACCGAGGCGTGCAGATCCCGCTGGATCGAGGGCAGCGCGACGTTCACGATCGTGACGTCGATGCCGACGATGAACAGGCTCATGCAGCAGATCGCCAGGATCAGCATGCGCCGCCGGCTGCTCAGGTCGCTGGGCCCCATCCCTGAAGTATGCCTCCCCGTCATTTGCTGCACTGCAACTAACTATCCGCCCAGGATATGCCCGGCCTGCGGCAGCACCCCGCGGGTCAGCCCCGCGGGCCAGCCCCGGAGGATCAGCCGATGTCGCGGCGGCGCAGGCCGGCCAGGCCGACGACGGTCAGCAGCGCCGCCGCGATGGCCAGCCAGATCAGCGGCGCGGCGCTGGCCGGGCCGCCGGGCAGCTTGGGCACATGGGTGAACGGCGAGATGTCCTGGACCCACTGGGCGAGCCGGAAAGTCGGCCCGAGCAGCACCAGCAGGGCGGCCACGGCCAGCGCCGCCCAGCCGCCCGCCACGCAGGACCGGGGCAGCACCCCGAAGAGGGCGACGGCCACGGCCGCGATGGCCAGCGCGGCGGGCCACTGGGCGAGCGCCGCGCCGAGCAGGCCGGGCACCTGACGGCCGGGATCCCCGGCCCGCAGCCCGTACCCGAGGCCAGCCCCGAGGCCTGCCGCGGCCAGCATGACCGCGGTCCCGGCCGCGGTGGTGATCAGGTGACTGGCGGCCCAGCTGATCCGGCTGGTGGCAGTGGCCAGCACGGGCTCGGCCCGCTGCGCCGATTCCTCGGAGCGCAGGCGCAGGACGGCCGATACCGCGTAGCCGGCGGCGGCCAGGCCGATGATGCTCATCGTCGCCGCCAGATAAGCGCTGGTGAGGCCGGACTGCCCGCCCAGCCGGGCCAGCGCGTCCCTGACCTGCGGGCCGCTGCCCAGCAGCGAGCCGATGCCCTGGGCGACCGCGCCGGTGACCGCCCCGGCGACCAGGACGCCGGCCGTCCAGCCGAGCAGGGTGCCGCGCTGGAGCCGCCAGGCCAGGGCCAGCGGGCTGCGCAGCGTCACGGCGCCCCGCGCGGGTCCCGGCCGCGACGGCAGCAGCCCGGCGCCGAGGTCACGGCGGGCCGCGAGGGCGACGGCGATGGCGGTCGCGACGACGGCGGCGGCCAGCGGGAGCGCGAGCACCAGCCAGCGATCTCCCGCGAACGCCCGGACCTGGAGCGCCCACCCGACCGGCGACAGCCAGCTCAGCCACTGCGGGCCGCCCGCGCCCGCCGCGGCTCCGGCTGACTGCACGACGAAGGCGGCGCCGAGCACGCCGATCGCGAGCCCGCGGGCGCCGCGCGCGCTGCTGGCCAGCTGCGCCGCGACCGCGGCGACGGCGGCGAAGACCAGCCCGCACGAGGCGATGGCGAGCCCGAGGGCAGCCGCGCCGGCGGCAGGCAGGCCCACGGCGATCAGGCCGACGGCCGTCAGCAGCGCCAGCGCGCAGCTGGCCGCGGTGGCCAGCAGGAGCCCGACGGCGAGCGCGGAATGCCGGCCGACCGCCGCCGATCCGACCAGCTCGAGCCGCCCGGCCTCCTCATCTGCCCTGGTGTGCCTGATCACGATGAAAATGCTCATCAGGGCCGCGCCCACGGCGGCGAACGCGCCGTACTTCCAGGCGGTCAGGGCGCCGACCGAGGTGCCGAACAGCGGCCCGGTCAGGGCGAGCACGGCCGGGTTGTGGGCCGTGCCCGCGGCGACCTGCTCACGCGCCGCCTCGGTCTTGTAGAGCGTCCGGAAGCTGTAGCCGGTCGCCACCACCAGCGCGGTCAGCACGTAGATCCAGGCCGGCAGCATGATCCGGTCGCGGCGCACCGCCAGCCTGGCCAGCACGCCCGTCCCGGCCAGCGCGCTCACCGGCCGGCCTGCCCGGCCGGTGAGTCAGCGGCGTAATGCCGCAGGAACAGCTCCTCGAGCGTCGGCGGCTGGCTGACCAGGCTGCGGACGCCGGCGTCGGTGAGGCGGCGCAGCAGCTCGCCTAGCTGGTCGGTGTCTACCTCGCACCGCACCCTGGAGCGCGGCCCGCTGAGATCCTGGCCGCTGAGATCCTGCACATCGAGGTCATGCACGCCGGGCAGCTGGTCGAGCCCGGCGGGCGGCCGGGTCAGGTCGGCGGCGATCGATGTCCTGGTCAGGTGCTGGAGCCCGGCCAGCGTGCCCGTCTCGACCGCGCGGCCCTGCCTGATGATCGTCACCCGGTCGCACAGCGCCTCAACCTCCGACAGGATGTGGCTGGACAGCAGCACGGTCCGGCCGCGCTGGCGTTCCTCCTCCACGCAGGCGCGGAACGCCGCCTCCATCAGCGGGTCGAGGCCGGATGTGGGCTCGTCCAGGATCAGCAGCTCGACATCGGAGGCCAGCGCCGAGATCAGCGCCACCTTCTGCCGGTTGCCCTTGGAGTACGCGCGGGTCTTCTTCGTCGGGTCCAGGTCGAAGCGCTCCAGCAGGCTGGCCCGGCGCTTGTCGTCCAGGCCGCCGCGCAGGGCGCCCAGCAGGTCGATGACCTCGCCGCCGGAGAGGCTGGGCCAGAGGGTCACATCACCCGGCACGTAGGCGAGCCTGCGGTGCAGCACGGTGGCATCGCGCCAGGGATCCCCGCCGAGCAGGCGGGCGGTCCCGCCGTCAGCGCGCAGCAGTCCCAGCAGGATCCGGATGGTGGTCGTCTTGCCCGACCCGTTCGGCCCGAGGAAGCCGTGCACCTCGCCGGTGGCGACAGTCAGACCCAGCCCGTCCAGCGCCGCGGTCCGGCCATAGGACTTGCGCAGGCCGGCCACGGCGATAGCCTCAGTCACAATTCGCAGTCTACACTTGTTTCATAAGCTTCTGAAAACTTGAAAAACTGCGAATGATGGCAGGACGGTGCTGGCAGACCGGTGCGGGCAGACCGGGGCCGGCAGAACGGGGCGGGGATGACGCGCGACGACGAGGCGGTCGGCCGGTTCATCGAGCGCTTCGCCGCCATCCTGACCGAGGCCGGCTTCCCGCGGATGCCCGCGCGGGTGTTCGTCGCGCTGCTCACGGCCGATTCCAGCCGGCTGACGGCCGCCGACCTGGCCGGCGCGCTGCAGGCCAGCCCGGCCGCCGTCTCCGGCGGCGTCCGCTACCTGGTCCAGGTCGGCCTGGTCAGCAGGGAAGGCGAGCCAGGCTCGCGCCGCCATCATTACCGCGTACCCGACGATGTCTGGAGCGAGCTGCTCCTGGACCGCAACCGCCTGCTGCAGCGGTGGGCGGACGTCCTGCGCGAGGGGATCGAGATCCTGGGCGCCGGGACGCCGGCCGGGACGCGGATGGCCGAGAACGCGCGGTACTTCGATTTCGTGATCGCCGAGCTGCCGAAGCTGCTCGCGGGCTGGCGGGAGCGCACGGCGCCGATCGAGCCGGGGGGACGTGAGTAAACGGGCGAGACCGGCACGAAGGGTTAATTTTGTGCCCTGGATTTATCAACTGCAGTCTGACGTTGGTATGACTAGTAGGAAGACCGACGTCTGGAGAGGCTGTGAACGTGGCGCGCGATCCCGCGGACCTCTACGAGGTGGGCACTGACGCGCCCGAGCTAGATGATGAGCTTGTCCTGCTGTACTACCTGGACGGCTTCATCGACGCCGGCGGGGCGGGCAGGCTGCTCGCGGCGCACCTGCTCAGCACGCTCGAGCATGAGGAAATCGCCCGATTCGACGTCGACGCGCTCATCGACTACCGGTCCCGCCGCCCGACCATGACCTTCACCAAGGACCACTGGGAGCAGTACGAGGCTCCCGAGCTCACGGTCTCGCTGATGCACGACGCGGCCGGGACGTCGTTCCTGCTGCTGAACGGGCCGGAGCCGGACCGGGAGTGGGAGGCGTTCACGCTGGCGGTGCGCCAGCTGTCGGCCGCGCTGGGGGTGCGGCTGGCGGTCAGCTTCCACGGCATCCCGATGGGAGTCCCGCATACCCGGCCGCTGGGCGTGACCGCGCACGCTACCCAGCCCGAGCTGGTGGAAGGCTACCGGCCGCTGGTGGACCGGCTGCAGGTCCCCGGCAGCGCGTCCGCGCTGCTCGAACTGCGGCTGGGCGAGGACGAGCGCGCGGCCATCGGCTTCGCGGTGCATGTGCCGCACTACCTGGCTCAGGCCGCCTACCCCGCGGCCGCCGTCACGCTGCTGGAATCGGTCGAGCGGGCCGCCGGCCTGTCGCTGCCGGCCGATGTGCTGCGCGAGGCCGCGCACCGGACCGACCTGGAGATCGCCCGGCAGGTGGAGGGCTCAGAGGAGGTCACCGAGGTCGTCCAGTCCCTGGAGCAGCAGTACGACGCCTATACCTCCGGACAGGACGGGCTGCTGGCCGACGAGGCCGAGGCATCCATGCCGACCGCCGACGAGCTCGGCGCGCAGTTCGAGCGATTCCTCGCCGAGCAGCAGGGCCGCAGCGACGGCACCGAGGGCTGACCGGCCCCGGCGTTTTCCCGCCCAGGCGGCCAGGGGGCCTTCGGCCTCCCGGCCGCGTCGTGCTACCTGACCTCGCGCAGCCTGCCGGTCTCGACCTCGAAAACGAAACCGCGCACCGAGCCGGTGTGCGGCACGAACGGGCTCGCCTTGATCCGGGCGATCGACTGCCGGACGTCGGCGTCAAGGTCGGAGAAGGACTCGGCGGACCAGGGCGGCTTGATGCCGGTCTCCTCCTGGATGCCCGCCTTGAAGGCATCATCGGTGAACGTCAGCATCCCGCAGTCCGTGTGGTGGATCAGGATGATCTCGTTAGTACCGAGCAGGCGCTGGCTGATGGCCAGGGAGCGGATCTCGTCATCGGTCACGACGCCGCCCGCATTGCGGATCACGTGCGCCTCGCCCTCGGCCAGGCCGAGCAGCGCGTAGACATTGAGCCGGGCATCCATGCACGCCACCACGGCGAGATGGCGGGCGGGCGGCATCGGCAGCGGCCCCCGGAACGACTCGGCGTACCGCTGGTTGTTCTCCAGTAGCTCATCAGTTACGGACATAGCGTCGTTCCTCTCGGTCGCGCCCCGAAGGCGGCCAGACGGCACCACGAAAATCTATATTGTTCAGACCGAAATAATCAACAAGGGTTCTCCCGGCCTGCCGGCCAGCAACGTTTTGCCAACGCTTGGGTTGCTACCCAGCTTCGCCATGACCTAATTTGCCCTGGCCGGATCCATACTCGAAGATGGCCAGGCGGGACCAGCCCGGCCAGCCGGGCTCTAGCCCGGACGGCCGGGAAGCGAGGCAGCACTGCGAGCGTCCTTCGTCCTGCGGCGAATCGGCTCCTACCGGCTGGTGCTCGGAGCCGCGCTGCTGACGACCATCGTCACCGCGGCCTGCACCGGCGCACTGGCCAGCTTCGCGGCCCGGGCGCTGCCGGAGGCGGTCAGCCAGCAGATAACCGCCGCCAGCCACACCTCGATCAGGATTACCGGCGCTCTGAACGCGCAGCTGAGCCGGCAGGACGGGCGCGCGATCAGCAGATCGATGCGGGCCGCCTTCGGCGCCGTGCCCATCTCGATCAGCAGCGCGCAGTGGTCTGACCCCCTCGGCCTGGCGGGCGGCGCCGCCGGGACCGGCTTGGCGGCCGGCACGGCTGGTCCTGGCGGGACCGCCGGTACTGGCGGGACGGCCCGGACAGGGCCGGACAGCACCGGGATCACCCCGCTGATCCTGGCGGCCGCCCCGCGCGGCATCCAGTCCAGGGCGGTACTAACGGCGGGGGCCTGGCCAGGGCCGCCCGTGGCCGGCCAGCCACTTCAGGCGGCGGTGCCGGCGGCTGTCGCCCGCAGGCTCCGGCTCGCACCCGGCCAGGCTCTCGTGCTGCGTGACCGCGACACCGGGGCCGGGGCGCGGTTGCGGCTGACCGGTATCTTCCGCCCGCGTGACCCCGCGTCGCCGTACTGGGACCTCAGCCTGATCGCGCCGGGCGGGGTCAGCGTTCAGGGGTCATTCGCCACCTACGGGCCGTTTGTGGTGGATCCTGCGGTTTTCTCGCGCGGCGAGCTGGCGGTCGGCGCGGCATCGTGGGTGGTCGTGCCGCAGACCAGCCGGATCCGGGACGGTGAGCTGCGGCCGCTGGCCGCCAGGGTCACCGCGGCCGAGCAGTATCTGCGCCAGGCCCCCCCGCTCAACGGACTGTCCGTGGTCACCACCCTGCCGCAGCTGCTGGCCGGGACCGCCCGCAGCGCTGAGCTGGCCAGGTCACTGCTCGCGATTGGCGCCCTGCAGCTGGCGCTGCTGGCCACGGCGGCCCTGGCCCTGGCCGGCAGCCTCCTGGCCACCCAGCGCGAGGGCGAGTCCGCGCTGCTCAGCGCACGAGGCGGCACGCGCTGGCAGATGGCGCGGCTCGGCGCCGCCGAAGCGGTGCTGCTGGCCGGCAGCGCGGTCGCCGTCGGGGTGCTGCTCGGCACCCGGCTGGCCCGCGCCCTGCTCGGCTCCGGGCCGCTGCGCGCGGCTGACCTGCCGGTCCCCGGCGTACCTGGCGTGGCGTGGCTGGTAGCGGGCTGCGTCGGGCTGCTATGCGTGCTGCTGATGGTCAGGCCCGCGGTCCGCCCCGCTGAGCCCGGCGCCGCGCGAGCGCGGACCGGACGGCGCAGCGCCGTCACCGCCATCGCCAGGACCGGCGGCGATGTCGCGATTGTCCTGGCCGCCCTGATCTCGGGCTGGCAGCTGCGCAGGTACTCAGCGATCGCGCCGGGCACCGGCGGCGGCCTGGACGTCGACCCGGTCCTGGTCGTGGCCCCCGTGCTGGCACTGGCCGCGGGCACCGTGATCCTGGTCCGGCTGCTGCCCGTCGCCGCCCGGGCCACCGACCGGCTGGCCGCCCGCAGCAGGCGGCTCGGCGTGGCGATGGCCAGCTTCCAGATCAGCAGGCAGCCGGTCCGGCAGGGCGCCTGCGTGCTACTGGTGGTGCTGGCCGTAGCGACGAGCACGCTCGCGCTCGCCCAGTATCAGACCTGGCGCCGGTCGGTCGCGGATCAGGCGTCGTTCAGCGTCGGCGCGGACGCCAGGGTGGACCTGCCCGGGCCGACGCAGCCCGGCGAGGCCGCGTCGATCGTGCACGCGGGCGGGGTGCTGGACGCGATGCCGGTAGCGCGGCTCGAGCCCGCCACGGGCGGCCAGGTCCTGGCGCTCAGCCCCCGGCAGGCACCCGGCTCGGTGCTGCTGCGCAGCGATCTGTCACCACTGAGCCCGGCCCGGCTCTGGCGCCGGATCTCACCGGCCGGGCCGGACGGGCTGGCCGTGCCTGGCCAGCCGGCCAGGCTCCGGGTCACCGCCAGCCTGAGCCGGGACGCCGCCGGGCTCGGGCCGGCCCAGGTTACGGTGATCATCAGGGATGCGGCCGGAGTCAGCTACGGGCGGCCGGCCGGATCGCTGCCCGCGGACGGCCGCCCGCATGACCTGGTCGCCGCCCTGCCGCCGCCCGGCCCGCAGGCGCCGGGGCCGGGGCGCGGAGCGGCCGTGTATCCGGTGCGGATGACCGGGCTGACGCTCAGCTACACGCTTCCCGCGCGCCCATCACCCGCCGCGATCCTGACCGTCACCGCCATCGCCGCGGCCGCCGCGGCCGGGCCTATCCCCGCGCCGTTCGCGGCGGGCCGCGCGCTGGGCGGGTGGCAGCCGCAGATGTCGGCCACCGGCTTGTCCCAGGCCATCGCCAGCCAGCCGGTGGCCGGCCCGCAGCGCGTCGTGAGCTGGCAGCGGGCCGGCCGGGCCGGATCGGCGCGACCGGCCGGCCAGGCACTGACCTTCCGCCCTGGCTACGGCGCCGTGGCGAACAACGCGGGGGCGCCGACGCCGATCCCTGGCCTGGTCACCCTCAGCGCGGGGGGAACCGGGCCCGTTCCCGCCATCGCCACCCAGGCCTACCTGGCCGCCCATGACGTGAGCGTCGGCCAGCGGCTGGTCATCCCGCTCGGGACCGTCCAGGTACCGGTCAAGATCGTGGCCAAGGTCGCGGCGTTCCCGACCGTCACCGGCTCTGGCGGTGCCCTGATCGTGAGCCTGCCCGCCCTGCAGGGCCAGCTGACCAGCGCGGGGGGCGGGATCGTGCCGGTCTCGCAGTGGTGGCTGCGGACCAGTTCGCCCGCCCTGCCGCCCATGCCCGCCGGGTCGGCCGTGACCGGCCGGCAGCAGACGGCCAGCACGCTGCTGGCCAACCCGGTGTCCGCGGTGCCGCAGCAGGCCCTGCTGGCCATCGCGGTGGCGGCCGTGATCATCGCCGCGGTGGGCTTCTCGGTCAGCGTCACCGCGAGCGTGCGGGAGCGGCGGCCGCAGAGCGCGCTGCTGGCGGCACTCGGCGTGTCCAGGGCGGCTCAGGCCCGGTTCCTGTGCCTGGAGGAGCTGATGGTGAGCCTGCCCGCGGCGGCGGCCGGGCTGCTGCTCGGGGCGGTGGTCGCCCGCCTGCTGATCCTCTCGGTGACCCTGACGTCCACCGCGGCGCTGCCGGTACCGCCGGTACTGATCCAGTTCCCCTGGCTGGCGGGCGGCGCGCTGGCGCTGGCGGTAGCCGCCGTGCCGGTGATCGCCGCGGCCCTGACCGTGACCCGCCGCCCGGATCCGGCCGCCCAGCTGCGCGCGGCGGAGGCGGCATGACCACCGGGCGGCAGGACCTGGCCGCGGGACGACGGCACCTGGCCACGGGCTGGGCCGCGGTGACGGGCACCGGCGGGGCCGCCAGCCTCACGCTGGCGCTGCTGGTGGGGGTGTGCGTCTTCGTCGCCATCGCGGGTCCCAGGGAGAGCCTGGGCCTGCGGACGCAAGCCCTGCGGGCCACCCTGGCCGGCCAGAGCAGGCTGGCCAAGTCGGTCGACGCGGGGAGTTCCTACTCGGATTTCGCCGACAGCCACGCGCTCGGCGGCGGGGCGTTTCCGCCCGGTGATGTCAGTCTCGTCCGCACCGAGCTGGCCGGCCGCCTCGCGCGCCGCGGGCTGCCGCTGGCCCCGGCCGCCCAGGCCTGGTCCGGGCTGACCACGCAGTACGAGCCGGTCACCGGGGCGGGCCGCAGCGCCATCAACGGCGCCGTGCTCCCCAAGCTCGAAGTGATCTACCGCGACGCCCTGCGCCGCAACAGCCGGCTGGTGGCCGGGCGGCTGCCGGCCACCGGCACCGCGACGGCGCTGCAGATAGCCGTGACGGCGGCCACGGCGGCCAGGTTCGGCCTGCATCCGGGCTCACGGCTCGGCGCGGGCCTGTCGGCCAGCTCGGGCCGGCCGGTCAGCCTGGTCGTCACGGGCGTGATCCGGCCGGTCGATCCCAGCTCGACCTTCTGGACCGCGGACCCGAACGCGGCTGCCCCCACCCTCAACCTGAAGAGCGGAACCCTCAATCTTACGAGCGGATGGACCGGCGCCGCCTTCGTCGGCCGCGGCGAGTTCGCTGCGATGCAGAAACTGAACGGCATCGAGGGCGCCCAGCTGGAGTGGAATTACCCGCTCGCGCTGCGCCACCTGAATGCCGATCAGGCCAGCACCCTGAGCAGCCAGCTGACCAGGGCCAGCTTCCGCGACGGGCTCGGCCTGCTCTTCGGCCAGGTCAACCTCACCCTCCAGCCCGGCCCGGCCGGCATACTGGCGCAGTTCCTCAGCACGAACGCGGCCGTGGCCGGGCTGCTCTCGCTGCTCTTCGTGAGCCTGACGGTGATCGCGGCCGTGGTGCTGCTGCTCGGCGCCGTCCTGCTCACCGAGCATCGGGCCGGCGAGCTGGCGCTGATCCGGGCCCGCGGTGCCTCGCGACGGCAGCTTGCCGGCCTGACGCTGGCCGGCGGCGCGGCCGTCGCGCTGCCGGCCGCCCTGGCGGGCGCCGCCGCCGCGCTGCTGGTGACGCCGGGCGAGCCCGAGCCGCTCGCCTGGTGGCTAGCCGGCCTCGTCCTGGCAGTCGCGCTGGCCGGGCCGCCGCTGCTGGCGTTCCGGCTGCCCGCCACCGCCGGGGAGGCCGGGACCAGGAACCGCGCGACGGCCGCGCCGCAGGCCTCCGCCCGCCGGCGGGTGGCCGAGCTCACGGCGGTCGCCCTCGCCGCGGGCGGGCTGGTCGTGCTGCGCCAGCAGGGCCTGTCGCCGGCGGAGGGCGTCGATTTCTATACCAGCGCCGCGCCGGTGCTGCTGGCGGTGCCCGCGGCCCTGATCGTGATGCGCCTGTGCCCGGCCGCCGTGCGCGGCCTGCTGCACCTGGCCGGACGTCGCCGCGGGGTCACCGCTTTCGTCGGCCTGGCCAGGGCGGCCAGGGCCGCTCTGGCCGCCATCCTGCCGGCGTTCGCACTGGTGCTCGCCCTGACCGTGATCGCGTTCGGCTTCATGGTCCGCAGCACGGTGCTGCGCGGCCAGGTCGCGGCCTCGTGGCAGGCGACCGGTGCCGATGCGGTGATCAGCATCGCCAGCTCGCCGGCCCTTTCGCCGACCGCGCGGCGGTCGGTCGCCGCGGCGGGCGGTGCCCGCCAGACCGCGGTGGTCCTGCTGGCCTCGGCCACGCCGACGGGCGGCGCACCGATCGACATCGCGCTGGTCGACCCGGCCAGCTACGCGGCCCTGACGGCGGGCGCCCCCGGCCCGCGCTTCCCCGCGGCGGCGCTGGCCGCCGGGCCGGCCGGGGTCGCGGGCTGGCCCGTCCTGGCCTCGCCGGGCGCGGCCGCGGACCTGCCGCGCGGGGGCGCCACCCTGAGCAGCGACGTCGGCCCGCTGCGGGTCAGGGTGGCCAGGATCATCGCCAGCACGCCCGCCTTCCCCGGCAGCAGCCGGTTCATCGTGGCCCCCATGGCCGCGGTCAGGAACCTGCGGGCGTTCACGCCGCCCGCCCTCCTGCTGATTAACGGCACGAAGCTCAACCAGCAGGCGCTCGCGGCTGCCACCCGGCACCTCATTCCCGGCGCCACGATCTCCTTCCGGTCGACCGTGCTGTCGGCGCTGACCAGGGCGCCGCTGCCGCACGGCGCCGAGGTGGCCTTCGCCCAGGGCAGCGCCGCGGCCGGCGGCCTGTGCGTCCTGATCCTGCTGCTCACCCTGGTGCTGGCGGCCAGGTCCAGGGCCCTGACCCTGGCCCGGCTGTCGACCATGGGCCTGGGCACCAGGCAGGCCAGATGGCTGGCGGTCCTGGAGGCCATGCCTATCGTCGTGGCGGCCACGGTCGGCGGCCTGGCTTGCGCCTGGGCGCTGGTGCCGATCCTGGGACCGGCCCTGAACCTGTCGGTGTTCACCGGCTCCAGCGCCGCGGTGCCGGTACGGGTATACGTGCCCGCACTGGTCATCCCGGCCATCGGCCTGGTCGTGATATCCGTGGCTACGCTGACCATCCAGGCCTTCATCGCCAGCCGCCGCGGCGACGCCCGCGCCCTGCGGATCAGCGGCTAGTGGGCACCGGGCCGGGAGGAGGAGGATGACAGGCGTGACGCAGGCAACGGGGAGCCACTCGCGGGGCGGGGGCGCCGCGGAGATCACCGCGGCCTCGGGCGTCGCCGAGCTCGGTGCCGAGTTCGAGCGGTCCCGGTCAGCGTACGGCGAGGGCGCCCTGGTGGCCTGCGACCGGCTGGTCCGCATCTACGCGGCCGAGGGCATCGAGGTGCAGGCGCTGCAGGGCCTGGACCTGCTGATCGAGGAGGGCGAGCTGACCGCCATCGTCGGCGCCTCGGGCAGCGGTAAGTCGACGCTGATGAACATCCTGGCCGGCCTGGACGCGCCGACGGCGGGATCGGTGCGCGTCGCCGGGCACGATCTGGCGGCGATGAACGACCGCGACCGGGTCACCTACCGCCGCGGCACGGTCGGCTTCATCTGGCAGCAGACCTCGCGCAACCTGCTCCCCTACCTGACCGCGCAGCAGAATGTCATGCTGCCCATGCGCCTGAGCGGCCAGGCCCGGCGCGTGCGCGGCCGCCGTGCGGGCCAGCTGCTGGAGGTGCTGGGGGTGGGGCACTGCGCCGGCCGCAAGCCGGAGCAGATGTCGGGCGGCGAGCAGCAGCGCACGGCGATCGCCACCGCCCTGGCCAATGAGCCGCGCCTGCTGCTGGCCGACGAGCCCACCGGCGAGCTGGACAGCGCTACCGCCAAGGACGTGTTCGGCGCGCTGCAGTCGGCCAACACCGAGCTCGGGGTCACCGTCCTGGTGGTCACCCACGACCCGGCGGTATCGGCGCAGGTCCGGCGGACGATCGCCATCCGGGACGGCCGGACGAGCACCGAGACGCTCCGGCATGCGACCTCGGATGAGGAGGGCAACGCCACCCAGCATGCCGTCGAGTACGCCGTCCTGGACCGGGCCGGGCGGCTGCAGCTGCCGCGCGAGATGGTCGAGCCGCTGGCCATGCGCGACCGGGTGCGGCTGGAAGCCCAGTCCGACCACATCGGCGTCTGGCCGGACGACCGGCAGCGGCCGCCCGCGGCGGCGCCGGAGCCCGGCGGCCCTGGCGACCCAGGCGACGCCGGTGAGTGACTTGATGGTGGCGGCCAGCGACGTGACGCGCACGTTCGGCAGCGGGAGCACCGCCGTGCACGCCCTGCGCGGCGTGTCCTTCCGGCTGCGCAAAGGCCAGCTCACGGCGCTGTGCGGGCGATCCGGATCAGGCAAGACCACGCTGCTGAATATCGTCGGCGGCCTGGACCGGCCCACCAGCGGGACCGTGCAGGTGGCCGGGCAGGACGTCGGCTCCATGAGCGAGCACGAGCAGATGATGCTGCGCCGCAAGACCGTCGCCTTCATCTTCCAGTCCTTCGGGCTGATCCCGATCCTGTCCGCCGCCGAGAACGCCGGCATCCCGCTGCGGATCAACGGCACCAGCGTCCGCGAGCGGGAGGAGCGCGTCGCCCTCATGCTGGGCATCGTGGGCCTGGCCGAGCACGCCCGGCAGCGCCCGGCCGAGCTGTCCGGCGGCCAGCAGCAGCGGGTGGCGATCGCCCGCGCGCTGGCCGGCGGCCCGGAACTGCTCATCGCCGATGAGCCGACCGGGCAGCTGGACTCGGAAACCGGATGGCAGATCATGCGGCTGCTGCGCACCGTGGTCAGGTCGGAGGGGATCACCGCCCTGGTCGCCACCCACGACCAGGCGCTGGTGGATCTGGCCGACGATGTGCTGCAGCTCGATGATGGGGTGCTCATTTCGGCGTAGCCAGTCCCGCCGTAGCGCGATACTGAGCGACAGCAGCGCGGATCGGATCCGCGCGGAACGGCGGAGGCCACCCATGCTCTACCCGACATCGCTTGTCGGCAGTTACCCTCAGCCGGACTGGCTGATCGACCGCGAGCGGCTGGCCGGCCGGTTCCCGCCCAGGGTGCGGGCCCGCGAGCTGTGGCGAGTCGATCCCGCCTACCTGGCGCAGGCTCAGCGGGACGCTACCCGGCTCGCCATCGCCGACCAGGAAGAAGCCGGCCTGGACATCATCACCGATGGCGAGATCCGCCGGGAGAGTTACTCCAACGCGTTCGCCACGGCGCTGGACGGCGTGGATATCGATAATCCTGGTACCGCGCTGGATCGCAGCGGCCATCCCAATCCGGTGCCGCGGATCGTCGGGCCGATCCGGCGCCGTCATCCGGTCGGGACAGACGCCCTGGCCTTCCTGCGGTCCCGCACCAGCCGGACGGTCAAGGTCACCGTGCCCGGGCCGTTCACGATGGCGCAGCAGGCCCAGAACGAGTACTACCCCGACACCGAGGCCGCCGCGTACGCCTACGCCGAGGCAGTGAACGAGGAAGTCAGGGACCTGTTCGCGGCGGGTGCCGACATCGTCCAGCTCGATGAGCCTTACCTGCAGGCCAGGCCGGAGCCGGCCCGCGAGTACGGCGTCGGGGTCCTGAACCGCGCACTCGACGGCATCACCGGCACGACGGCCGTGCATCTGTGCTTCGGCTACGCCGCGATCATTCACGAGCGGCCGTCTGGCTACTCCTTCCTGCCCGAGCTGGCCGACTGCACCGCCGATCAGATATCGGTCGAGACCGCCCAGTCCGGGCTCGACTGCTCCGTGCTGGCCAGCCTGGCCGGCAAGACGATCATCCTGGGCGTGCTCAACCTGGACGACGCGACCGTGGAGAAGCCGGAGCAGATCGCCGGCCGGGCCCGCCGGGCCCTGGCCTACGTCCCCGCCGAGCGCATCGTGCTCGCGCCCGACTGCGGCATGAAGTACCTGCCCCGCGAGTCCGCATCGGGCAAGCTCGCCGCCATGGCGCAGGCCGCCGCGACCCTACGCGCGGAGGCCGGCTAGCTCCCTGAGCCGGCTAGCTCCCTGAGCGGCCGGGCCAGGCGGCGCGCCAGCCCGGCGTCTACCTGGCCGATCTCGGTGAGCAGCGCTTCGACGGCGACGCCGAACGCGCGCGCCAGCTCGCTGATCTCCAGTGCGCGGACAAGCGCCCCGGTGACGGCCGCGGTCACCCCCGGCGGAAGGCTGTCCATGCCCCGCCCCTGGGCCGCAGGCAGGCCGTGGCGCAGGCAGGCCAGCGCCAGGACGTGATCCCGGACGCCGCTGATCATGTACTCGGCCTGCCAGACCCGGCCGCGGGCCAGGCTCGATCGGGCGTGCAGCGCGTAGAGCCAGCCCAGGCCCGCGAGCTGAGCCGCGTCCGGCGCCGGTGCCGGTGCCTGCCGGGCCGCGGTCCCGAACAGCAGCCGGAAGGTCGGGGCGATGGCGCCGAACTCGGCGGCCGGCGAGAACGCGATATCGACCTGCAGGGTGCTGGCCAGCAGGAAGACGCGGTAGACCGTGGCCCCGCGGGTTGTCACGTCCAGGTGGTGGACAGCGCCGTGCTCCTGGTACATCAGCTCCGTCCAGCCTGCCATCACCTGACCGAGGTCAGCCTCAGCGGCCAGGCCCAGGGCCAGGTCAATGTCCGACCAGCGGTCCTGCGCGTCCAGCGCGGCGGAGCCGGTCAGCGCGGCGCCCGTGATGCGCTCGTCCGTGCCGGCGACTGAGACGAGCCCGTCCCGCAGCCGGTCTCGCCCCTGCGGTGTGAACACACCGCCAGGCTACGCAGCACTGGGTAGCACCTAGTGCCACTTAGAGCCTAGAATGGCCAGCATGACAGCACAGCCTGAGATCACCCAGCGTGACCTGCGTAACAGGTCTAAGGAGATCATGGATGCCGTCGAGAACGGCCAGGCGTTCACCGTTACTCGTGACGGCCACCGGATCGGCGAGCTGATCCCGCTGCGGCGCCGCCGGCGGTTCGTCCCCCGGCAGGAATTCGCCGCCATGTCCCGCAGCGCTCCCGCCATCGACATCGAGACCTTCCGGGCCGACCAGGAAGCAGCCTTCGACCACGACACCATCAGTTCCTATGACCGGTGAGCGCCACCCGCGCGGGCTGCTCGACACCAACATCATGATCCTGCGCAAATGGATCAACCCCGACGAGCTGCCGGCCGAGATGGCGATCAGCGCCGTGACCCTGGCCGAGTTGTCCGCCGGACCGCATGAGGTTCGCCGCGACGACGAGCAGAGTGACTACCACGAGCACGCAGAACGTGCCCGGCGGCTCGATGTGCTGCAGCGCGCCGAGAACGAGTTCGACCCCATCCCCTTCGATGCCGAGGCGGCCCGGATCTACGGCCGGGTCACCGCCGCGGTGATCGCCGCCGGCCGCGAGCCCCGGCGCAGGATCGCCGACCTGATGATCGCTTCCATCGCGATCGCCGAGGACCTGCCCCTGTTCACCGCCAATCCCGGTGACTTCGCCGGGCTCGAGCGCCTGCTGATCATCGTGCCCGTCACCCGCCCGGCCTAGCTCGGCAGCGGGCGGTACGCGCGCAGGAAAGGCGCGGACGCCGGTGATGAACCGGTCCTCTCGGCATCGCTGACCGGGATGACGCCGAACAGTGACCGGTTGCCGATCTGGCCGGAGGTCAGCGCGGCAGATGACTGGCCGCCCTAGTCGTCGGGGGTCTCGATCGTGACCGTCTCGCCGCCGGGGCTCACGGTGAGCGTGCTGGCGAAGCTCCGCGGGCCGGAGCCGACCGTCATCACGGTGATCGTGATGCTGTCGCCGGCCCCGAGCGAGCCGCTGGACGGGCTCACGCTCAGGCCCGGCACGCTGGTGATCGAGAACGAGGTGACCGGACCGCCGTCCGCGGTCAGGGTAAAGGTGCCGCTTTCCTCGCCGCCGTTGGGCGCCTGCAATTCCAGGGTTTCCGGCGCGGCGGCTAGCGTTCCTGGTGACGGCGGGGGCGGTGAGGCGGGCGGCGGGGGCGAGACCGGCCGCGGGGACGGGGATCGCGACCGCGTCGGCGTCGGCGTCGGCGTCCTTGTCGCGGGGGCGGTGGATGCCGGCGTCAGGGTCACGGACGGGGTCGGCGCCGGGGTGGCCGGCGACGCGCCGGCCCGAGACCTGGCCGGTGCCGGGAAAACGCCGCCCGGCACCGGAGCCGGCGATGCCGCCGCGGGCGAGGTCAGCGACACATGCGCCGCCGCGTCGAGCGCCCCGGTGTCATGCCGCAGGATCGCCGCGGCCGCGATGCCCCCGCCTGCGATGAGGAGCAGCAGGGCGGCAGCGTAGGCGATCGTCCGCGCTCTCGTCCGGCCGTGCCCGGCCGCTCTGACCGCCACCGGGAAGCCCGCCACGCCGAACGGCTCCGCGCGCCGCGCCACGGACTCGCGGTAGCGCCGCGCATCCGGCGTGAAGTCCGCCACCAGCCCCAGTACCTGCCGGCGCAGGCCCGGCGGCAGCAGCACGACCGGCATGGCGCTCAGCAGCATCGCCGGGCTCAGTTCCCGGCGCTTGCGCTCGCCGCAGACCTCGCAGTGCTCGATGTGCCGGCTCACGCGCTTGCGCAGCAGCACGGTCAGCCGGCCGTTCCAGCCGGCCAGCATCGCGGCCAGTTCCTGGCAGTAATCCCGGCCGGTCCTGGCGACCAGCAGCGCGCCGAGTGACCGCTCCAGCTGGCCGCGGGCCCGTGACGCCAGCGCATGCGCCTGGTTCAGCGGAATCTGCAGCGCGTCGGCCAGGTCCGCGCCCTCCAGCTCGTGCCGCAGGCTGAGCTCGATGACCTCGCGCTCGCCCGGATTCAGCCCGGCGAGCGCGGCGCGCACGAGATCCTGCAGCTCACCGCGCTCCGCGCCGGTGACGACGTCGGCCGATGAATCGGTCATCTCGCCAGCCTCGTCCAGGTCCGCCATCCTGGCCCTGGCGCGGAGCCTGCGGAAGCACTCGTTGCGGGCGACCGCGTACAGCCACGGCCGGAGCCGGTCCGGGTCGCGCAGGCCATCCAGCTTGGCGGCGGCGATGAGGAAGGTGTCCTGGACCGCGTCCGCCGCGTCCGCGGGCTCGGCCAGCAGCGAGCGGCAGTATGCGTGCAGGGCCGCGGCGTAGCGGTCGTAGGCGGCGGCGAGCCCGGCCAGGTCGCCGGCGACGATCGCCGCGACGATGTCGCGGTCACGCATGGGCACACGCTAGGGGGCAAGGAGTTCTCCGCAATAGTCCGCTCGGCAACAATTCGGCCAATCCTGCGGCTCACGTCGGCCCGGAAGACCTGACCAGCCGAAACGATCACTTCGTTGGTTAGGGCCAGCCGCCGCCCGGCCGCCCGCCGGCCTGAAGCTGATGCTGTCGTCGTTACAGCGGTAGGAGCCCGGCGGGCCGCGCCGGCCAACGACTTTCGCCGGCCAATCCCGCCGGCGGCCGCGCCCGGCGGCCAAGCCGGGGAGCCCGGCGGCAAGTAGCTACGAGTTACCCCCCTCACCCGCGGTGGGTGATGCCGACCGTCGGCTGCCGGTGAATGCTGTCCTTGCCTGGGACAGCCAGCGTAGCCAGGTGTCTAATGACAATCCCTTTTACTGCAAGGAGAAGAGATGCCACTGGCCGCCTCATCTTTGTCGTCTTATCCACTCCTGAACATTTTCTGGACGATGTTCGAGTTCTTCCTATGGGTGATCTGGATCTGGATCCTCATCATGGTGTTCCTCGACATCTTCCGCAGCCACGACCTGTCCGGCGTGGCCAAGGCCCTGTGGTTCATATTCGTGCTGTTCATCCCGCTGATCGGGGTACTGGTGTACCTGATCGCCCGCGGCGGCTCGATGCATGAGCGGGCCGTGCGGCAGGCTCAGCGCCAGGACGATGAGTTCCGCAGCTACGTCCAGCAAGCCGCATCGGACGCACCACCGAGCACGGCCGACCAGCTCTCGAAACTGGCTGACCTGCGCGACCGGGGTGTCATAACGGCCGATGAGTTCGAGGCCCAGAAGGCCAAAGTCCTCGCCTGAGCCGCAAGCGTCACCCGGCGAGGATGATGCCGGGGGACTACCGAGCGGCCATAGTGACGACAAAATGGGCCAGATGACGAGGACGGTGCCATGACGAACGGTGAGGTAGGCGGTAACAGGCTGCAGGTCCGAAAAGGTCCCCTGATTACCGGTGCGACGCTCGGCGCGGTCGGCGGCGCGTTCATACTGGCGGGCCTGGTCGTCGGCGGCGCGCACCTGCTCATGGCTACTCGGCAGTGGATTCAGGAAATGGAGACGCCGCCCAGCGAGCTGGCCAGGGTGAAATGGGCCCAGGCCAAGACCGCGGCCCAGGCCGGTGCCTCGGCCTGGAAGGACGGCACCGCGGCCAGTAACGCGCCTGTCTCCTAGCCGCCGGCGCGGCCCGCGTCATGTCCGGTCGCTGGCTCCCTGGCCTTCAGGACGGTCACTTCAGGTAACAGGTTTCTTGCATCGCCCCAGCGGCCGCGTTCATCCTGCGGCCGCTGGGGCGCGCGCAGGGCCAGATGGAGGGCCATGACGCGGGCATCGCTTCCCCGGCGGCCGGCGGGACGCGGCGGCCAGGCCGTACTGCCCGGCACCGGGGCGCCGGGCGCCGGGCGGTACGGCCTGCTGCTGGCCGTTCTGATCCTGACCTACCTGCTGTCCGCGTTCAGCTTCAGCACACTCGCCGAGGACCTCCAGATCGCGCTCTTCCTGGGGGTACTGCTGCTCGCGCTCCGGACGGCGCAGGTCACACGCCGGACCGCGCTGGTGATCGCCGTCGTGGCGCTGGCCGGCTCCGCCGCGGCCGCGGCGGCCGCGCTGACCCGGACCTCGGCCGGCGACGGCGCGGCGGACCTGTGGAAAGGGCTGGTCCTGCTCCTGACCGCGGTCCTCATCGTCCGCCGCGTCCTGGCCCGGCCCACGGTCACCGTGCAGAGCATCTACGGCGCGCTCAGCGCATATCTGATCATCGGCCTGATGTTCGCCGCTTTCTACGGGGCGATCTACCACCTGGGCGGGGAATCCTTCTTCGTCCAGCAGCCGCCGTCCGACAACAACACCCAGAACTTCCAGTACTTCAGCTTCACCACGCTGACCACCCTCGGCTACGGGGACTTTACCGCCGCCAGCGACGGCGGCCGGGCCGTCGCGGTCATGGAGGCGCTCACCGGCCAGGTGTTCCTGGCCACCCTGGTGGCCCGCCTCGTCGCCGCCTTCCGGGCGCCCGCCGAGCGAGCCCGCCCGGCCGCCAGCGGGCGCCGGCCGCGCAGCACCGCCGGCCGCGGCGCCGAGATGTCGTACCGCAGGAAACGAACTGCGGCCCTCAGGGCCAGGTCAGCTGCCCCCCGTGATCCGCCGCCGGTGCGCAGGTCAGGCTGACGGCCCGGCCGATCACCCCGATGGGGTGACGCGCGCGGGGGCCCTCCGGGCGGATCCTTCCTGAGTAGGGGGCCCGGACTAGGCCGCATCGGATGACATCGGCACCCGGCCGCCCCGACAGGCCAGCCGATTAAGTGAAAGAGGCAACGACAATGGCAATTGGGCCCGTACAGCTCCTGGTGCTCGGATTCAGCCAGCCCGACTTCCACGGTGAGATCATCGCCGAGCTGGAGCGGCTGCGCGAAAGCAACACGGTGCGCGTGATCGACTCGCTCGTGGTCTACAAGGACGCCGAGGGCGAGCTGGAGGTGGAGCACCTCAGCAACCTGTCCGAGCAGGAGGCCATCGAGCTAGGCAGCAAGATCGGCGCCCTGATCGGGCTGGGCATCGACGGCGAGGAGGGCATGGAGGCCGGCGCTATCGCCGGCGCCGAGGAGGCCGTCGCCGACGGCGGCGTGCACGTGTTCACCGAGGAGGAGGGCTGGGACATCCTGGAGGACATCCCGAACGGCACCGCCGCGGCCCTGGTCCTGCTGGAGCACCACTGGGCGGTGCCGCTGCGCGACGCGATCGCCCGGGCCGGCGGCTTCCGCATCAGCGACGGCTTCATCAGCCCGCTCGACCTCATCGAGATCGGCCTGATCTCAGCGGAGGAAGCCGCGGAGCTGCACGAGATGGAAACAGCGTCCGCAGCCGGGAAGTAACCGCTGGCCGGCACCGCTGGCCAGCCGTCGTCAACCACTCAGCCAGCACACGACCTGGAGGCCTGAAATGATCGGATGCCGCAGAGTAGCCCGCCGCACAGGACGGCGAACGGCCCGCCGGGTTTCGCGCAGGTAAGCACGCGGGGAACTCTTACGAGTCAGATGCCTGTCCGGGGGACCGGGTGGGCGGGACAGGCGCCTGCGCGGTAGCGGGCGCCTGTTCGGCGTGCGCGGCAGCGGGCGCCTGTCCCGCGCAGGGCGCCTGCTCGGTGCCGGACGGTGCATCCGCGGCCGGGATCTCGGGTGGCGTCAGCCTCGCCGAGGCCACGTAGGCCACGACGGTCGCCACGATGACCAGTGGTATGACCGCGAGGCCGTCTGAGGCCAGCAGCAGGGTGGCCAGCAAGACGGAGGTCATCGGGAGCCTCAGCATGACCGCGCACATCGCGCCGATGCCCATGGCCACGCCGGGGACGAGCGGCAGCCCCGGCAGGTGCGACAGTGCCATTCCGCCCGCCGCCCCGATGAACATGGACGGGAAGACCGGCCCGCCGCGGAAGCCGCTCAGCGACGTGCTGTAGGCGAGTGCCTTGCAGGCCATCAGCAGCAGCAGCGCGGCGACGGTATAGCTGGCGCTGTGGGTGATGAGCGGGCCGAGCGCGCTCTGCCCGGAGAACAGTACCTCGGAGGAGCTCTTGCCCGTGCCCGCGGCGAACGCGATCGCGAGCCCGGCGATGGCCAGGCCGGCCAGCGGCGTGATCAGCAGCATCCGCCGCTCGACATGCGGGCGCAGGAAGAGAGCCAGCCACCGGATGGCGGAGCCGAGCAGGGCGGCCGCCAGCCCGATGACCACCGCCCACCCGATCTCGGCCAGGTCCGGCGTGCCCACGTGCGGAAGACCGGGAATGGCCAGCGAGAACGTGCCGAGCCCGGTCCAGGCGTCCAGGCCGACAAACACCAGCGAGCCGACGCCGGCGGCCAGCAGGCCGGGCACCAGGACGAGCTCCAGCATGGCCCCGCCCAGCCCCGAGGCCTCCATCAGCAGGAAGGCCCCCAGCAGCGGGGAGCCCAGCAGCGCGCTGATGGCGGCGAAGCTTCCCGCCGCGGCCACCACCGCGCTGGTCCTGGCGGGAGCGTCCCGCTTGACCAGTCGGACGGCAATGACGCCCAGGCCCCCGCCGATGGCGATCAGCGGAGCCTCGGGTCCGAGCACCACGCCCAGGCTCAGGGTGGCCAGCGCGGCCAGGACAATGCCGGGAAGCTCGGCCGGCGCGGAGGGCCCCGCGCCGACCTTGAAGCCGTCGGCGGGCGAGTGCCCCCCGGTGCCCGGCAGGTAGCGGATGGTCAGGCTGACCAGTATGCCGGCCAGGATCAGCGGCGGGATCGGCCACCACAGCGGCTCCGAGTGGAAGCCCAGCCCGCTGGGCAGGCTCGTGAAGATCCACCCCTGCAGCCGGTCGACCAGCGCGAGGAAGAAGTAGGCGGCCGCCGAGATGGGCACGCCGATGATCGCGGCCAGTACCAGCAGCCCCAGGTAACTGCGGGACCGCAGGAGGGCAAGAGGATCGGGGGGCATCGTCACCGGAGTCTCCTTAGTGATCGGCTCAAGTGATCGGCTCAGGTCAGGATGTCCGGGACTGGCCGAGCAGGGATCGGCATCGGCTACTGGACGAGCAGGTAAATGCTCTTGCCCGCCAGCCAGAAGCCGAGCAGCAGGGAGAGGATAACGATCACCTGGTCCCGGTGGGTATCCAGCCAGTTCCGCAGCGCCTGCAGCCGGGCCGTGGCCGCGGCGGGGGCGAAGGTGGCGTAGAGCTCCAGGTACAGGAAGCTGGAGGTGGCCAGCAGGCAGAAAAGCACCAGCGCCAGGTAGTCCCCGACGGTGGCGAGCTTGGCCTGGGTGACCGTCGCGGCGCCCGCCGCGACCAGCGCCCAGGGCTGGAGGAAGGCGGCCAGCCCGGCGGCGCTCCACAGCGACAGCCGGTCCAGCCTGGCCATCCAGGCCGGCGGCTTGCGGGTACGGCCCCGGCGGCGCCACTGACGCACGGCGAACAGGATCAGCAGGAGGCCCAGGGCCAGCTTGACGGCCAGGGCCGCGACGGACGGGGCGGTACTGGGCTGGGGCGGATTACCCCCGGTCGTCAGCACCACCGCCGCGATCACGACGACCAGGCAGGCCAGCCAGCCCAGGAGAAAGGCCAGGCCCTTCCTGGTGCCCTTCTCGGCACTCAGGATCAGGATGAAGGCCGTGATCGGAAATGGCTCGAGGGCGATCGCGAGCCCGATGAGCACCAGGTCAAGTACCATGCGTTGGTTCCCGCCGAGCCCGGGTCAGCCGGACTTCACAGGCCGCGCTCGGCAGTTACCCGGCCGGAGGCCACGGCGGCGACCAGGGCGGCGTGGTCACGCTCGTTCTGGTCGGCGTAGGCCGCGGCGAACTCGGTAATGGCCCGGCCGAACACGTCCGACCCGCCCAGGTAGGCGGCGCGCTCCGCCTTGGTCCGGCGGCCCCGCTCCGCGTCCAGCTGGTACCGAAGCGGCCGCGGCGGCGGCCGTTCAGCTACTGCCTCACTCATGACCGCCACAGTGCCGTGGCCGGGAGCCACACGGATCACCCCGGCCGGGTGACGCGCCAGTAACCCGCCGTGCCGGATCCTGACCTGAACAAAGGCACTAGATCCGGCCGGAACACAGGCATCGTCGCCTGCGCGGCGCTTCCCCGGCGGCGGAGTAAGAGCAATCTCCTCCGTGCCGGGTGGCGGCGGTAGTCCTGCCTGCAGCATCCAAGTGCGACGTTTAGCGAATGTCTCGGAACGACTTACGGAGGATCGCGCATGCGGCGTCTGACGGAGAGCCTGCCCCTTTGTGCAGCGATCCTTTTTGTCGGGGCCCTGGCGGCATGCGGGCAGAGCGGCACCCCGATCAGCGGCGGGAGCCTCGCGCCCAGCAGGACGGCCAGCTTCTCCCCGCGCACCGATGCCCCGGCGACGGCCACGGACGCGCCCACCACGGTGCCGCCCACCACAGACGCGCCCACCACGGTGCCGCCCACCACGGTCGCTCCGACCACCGTGCCGCCCACCACGGCCGCGCCCACCACGGTGGCCCCGACGCCGTCACCAAGCTCCAGTTCCGCGCCTGCCGCCGGGGGGATCAGTTCCGGAGACATCGTGCTGCTGGTCCTGGTCGGCGCCGTCCTTATCATCGGCGCGGTCTGGCTGGTCCTGCGTTCCACCGGGCGCCGCTCCGCGGCGGCCGCGCAATGGCGGACCAGGACCATCGATGCCTACGCGAACGGCTCGGCTCTCTACGAGGCAATGATCACCGCGGAAGCACCGGCCGCGCTCGCCGCCACCGACGCGGGGGCCCGCTGGCTCGACATCCAGCGCCGCGCCGATGACCTCACGCGGCAGCTGTACTCGATGCGCGAGGCCGCCCCCGACGAGACATCCCTGGATCGGGTCACCGAGACGCTCACCGCGTTGCAGGCAGTTCGCTCGGCCATGGCCACCGAACGGGCTCCGGGCGGTGCCGACAGCCGGCAGGCCGAGGTCGTCCGCAGCCGCCTGTTCCACTTCGAGGCAGCTCTGCGGGCGCTGCGCGTATCCGACCAGATAGTAACGTAGGGCCGGTCGCGAGAAACCGGGAGAAAGCACGGCATGCCGACGACCCAGCAGCTCAGGAACATGACCTGGATCCCCGGCGGCACGTTCCGGATGGGGTCGGCCGACTTCTATCCCGAAGAGCGCCCGGTCCACGCCGTAACCGTCGATGGCTTCTGGATGGACCAGCATCCGGTGACGGTGGAGGCGTTCAGCCGGTTCGCGAAGGCCACCGGGTACCAGACCGTAGCGCAGCGTCCGCTGGATCCGGCCGATTACCCCGATGCTGATCCGGCCCTGCTGGTTCCCGGATCGCTGGTTTTCCAGCGCAGCGCGGGCCCGGTCGATCTGCGCGACTACCGGAACTGGTGGGCGTATGTGCCGGGCACGCAATGGCGCCACCCGGACGGCCCTGGCAGCGACTGGCGCGGCCGTGAGCGGCACCCGGTGACACATGTCGCCTTCGAGGACGCGCAAGCCTACGCCGCGTGGGCCGGCCAGGACCTGCCCACGGAGGCTGAGTGGGAGTATGCGGCCCGTGGCGGCCTCGACGGCGCGATCTACGCGTGGGGGGATGAGCTCGCGCCGGACGGCCGGCCGATGGCTAACACCTGGCAGGGCCAGTTCCCCTGGCAGAACCTGCTCACCGACGGATACGAGGGGACTTCCCCGGTGGGATCATTTCCCGCCAACGGCTACGGCCTGTATGACATGGCCGGCAACGTCTGGGAATGGACGCACGATTACTTCGCCGCGCGTCATCCGGCCCCGGCCGCCGACGCGTGCTGCGCGCCGCGCCACCCGCGCGTCAGCGCGTCAGCGCCCGGCGCGACCGCGGCCGGGCCCAGCTCGGACCTGCCGCGCCGGGTCATCAAGGGTGGCTCGCACCTGTGCGCGCCCAGCTACTGCCTGCGCTACCGGCCAGCGGCCCGCCAGGGCGAGGCGGTCGACACCTCCACTTCCCACCTGGGCTTCCGGTGCGTCATCCGGGCTCCCGCCGACCACGAATGACTCGTCGCGGCCTGCGGGCGCGGATGCGGAGTTTGCGGTCCTGCGGAGCCAGGCCGCGTGGCTCATCTAGCCGAGCAGCTTGGCCTTGGCGGCGGTGAACTCGTTGTCGCTCAGCGCGCCTTGATCGTGCAAGCTGCTGAGCTGATTCAGCTGATCGAGCAATGACGGCCCCGCCGCCGCGGCCGGCGCCGCGGGCGCGGCCGCAACCGGCGCGGGCGGCGGCGCCTGCTGCTGCTCGAGGTTATCGATCCGGTCGTCCTGCTCCGCCTCCGCCTGCTGCTGCTGTCCCTGGCGCCGGGCAACACTCTTGCCCGCCACGTATGCGCCGCCTCCGACCACAGCCGCGCGCATCAACGGGCGCCGTCGTCTGAACATGCCTGCCTCCTCTGGTTGGCCGTGCCGTGCCCATCCTGGCCTTACGCTCCCTCAGGCGCCTTACGCTCCCTCAGGCAGAGCCAGGCCTAGGGCGAGCATAAGCTCGGGCGCCGCGGCCACCACCCTCGGCCCGCCGACCTGAGGCGCGACGGCGTGCAGCACGCCCACCAGATCCGCCGGCGTCGCCCCGGACTCCAGCGCGTTGGCCACCTGCCACAGATACGAGGCCGGCGGGGCGTCCACCGCGACCAGGGCGGCGATCTTGACCAGGGAGAAGGTGCGGGCATCCAGGCCGCTGCGCTCCTGCAGCGCCGCGCGCAGCTCGATGCCCTCCAGCAGAAGCTCCGGGTCACCCAGAGCCAGCCCTCCCAGTAGGTCCCTGGTGCCGTCGTCCACCACGGCCTGGTCTGGCATGTTCATGATCAGAGTCCTTCCGTCTGTCCGGTACGCGGATCGCCTGGAGGTCACAACCTCACGCTCCTACTCTCCTGCCGCGCCGCGGCGGATGCCTCACCCGCGGCGAATGGTTTCACCAGCCGCAGACGGCCCGGCCCGGTACGGCCGGCTCAGGGCCGCAGGCGCCGCCGGCTCAGGGCCGCAGGCGCTACTAGCTCAAGGCTGTGCGGCGCTGTGCGGCCAGTGTGATCGTCGCCTGCGCGCCGCGCCGGTGGCCCCGATGGCGAGAATCACCCGTCAGGGATGAGGCCGGCAGGCCGGCACCGGCCCGCACGCTGACGGGCCGCGCGCTGACGGGGTATCAGCGGCCCTGGCCAGCCCGTAGATGCCGTCGAAGATCAGGATTGCGCCGCCCGCGAGAATCGCCCAGAAGAAAATAGTGCTGCCGTGGGCCCGCAGCCAGCCGTTGAACGCCGTCAGACGGCGCGTGGTCACCCCCGGAGCGACCAGGTGGAGCACGAGCGGCAGCCAGACCAGCAGCAGGTTGATGACGACGACGATGGTCACGGCCACCACGGTGAGCTCGACGCTGGCATCGGCCGTGGCGATCACCTGCAGCGCGGCGATGAACGTGACTCCGGGGGCGAACAAGATGACCCCGACGGCGAACGCGCTCCATGGCCCCGGGTTGGCGACCATCCGCGACACGATGCCGCTCCCTGCTTTCTCGGGATCGGAGGCGTTGCTCTTGCTCTTGCGCCTGCGCCGCGCGAGCACGATGGCCACCGCCACGAGCAGGATGCCGAGGCCAAGGCGCAGTTCGTAGCGGGGCGTGCGCTGGTGCGTATGGCTCAGGCCGATGTTGCGCAGCAGCAGCAGGACCAGCACGCTCATGACCACAGTCATGATCAGTGCGCCCGCCAGGTAAAACCCGCCGACCAGCCTCGGCCTCGCCGAGCCGAGGTAGACCGCCGCTACCAGCAGCGCGGTCGGAGACAGGGCGGCGAGCAGGGCAAGGCCGATGGCCTGAATGAGCACTGAGGCAGCCTACCGGCCAGCGGCGCGCCGGGCCGATGCCGGCCGTCCCGGCCCGGCCGCGGTCACGACGGACCGGCCATTTCCGGGCGGACGACCGGCCGGCCGATCAGCTCGATGAGCCCGAGCACCACCAGCAGCACGATCACGATGACGATGACGACCACTGCCGTCGGCTGGCCCCAGAAGACGAAGACCAGGGCGGCCAGCGCCACGGCCGAGATGCGCAGCGCCTTGCGGTGCTCGTAGGTCCACGTGCCCACCGGCCCGGTGCGCAGGCCGTGGCGCTCGCCGCCCGCCCGGACCCAGCCGAGTCCGGACGCGAAGGCCGCCCTGGTCCGGACCGCGGTCACCGAAGGCCCGGTGAAGAACGCGCCCGCGGCGATGATCAGGCCCACCACCAGGATCAGGCGCAGGCCATCCTTGATGAACCGGACGAACGTGTCGAACAGGGCCGCGGCGGCGTCGCTCGGCAGCACGCTGGCCGGCACGCTGTTGAGGTAGGTCCCCCGGAAGATCAGCAGCAGGGCGCCCAGCAGGAACATCGACGCGGCCAGGCCGAGACCGGCCCCGATCAGGGCCCGCCGGTGGCTGCGGGCGACATACACGCCGATGGCCAGCAGCAGCAGCGACAGTATCGGCAGCACGATCTTGAGGTCGTTGATGAGCCGGTACCCGCTTTGCGCCTTCACCAGGTAGCGGGCCGAGAAAAGCGTGATCGTCGGGTTGATGGCCGGCAGGCTGTTCACGAGCGTGAAGCCGCGCGCGGCGAGGTCTTGCTTGACGATATCGATGAAGGGCGCCAGGCCCATGACGACCTGGCCGTTGCTGATGGTAATCGCGCCGCCGCCCTGCCCGGACAGCGCCTTCACCAGCTGCTCATGAACAATGGTGTTGGCCTGGACCCAGGCTTTAGCGAACCGCGGTCCCGTCACTATCTTGTGCACCTGGGTGTGGATGAACCCGGCCACCGCGCTGTTGATGGAGGGGCCGAATGTCTTCAGCAGCGCGCCGACGCGGGGCAGCCCCTTCTCCGTGAGCACCGCGGCCGCCTGATTGGCCCGCGCCGTTACGTCGAGGCGGGCGGTGATCTGATTCGTGATCTTGTCCGTGAGGGCGTTCTGGACCGCCGGATCGTGGACCAGCGGCTCCACGTTGGCTATGTAGCGGCTGGTATCAGAGACCTGGTTGGCGGACCAGACGGCCAGCACCGACACCGGGGCGAGCAGGCAGCCGACCACGATGAGGACTGTGGCCACCGGGCCCCGCCAGCCGGGGCGCCGCCGCGCGGGCCTGGCCTGCGCGGTGCGCAGTTCGGCTACCTCCGCGCGCAGGCGGGCGAGCTCAACTCGCTCTTCCTCTTCCTCCGCCCGGAGGCGGGCGAGCTCAGCTTGCTCATCCGGGCTGGGTTCTGAGCTGCTGGGCTCCGGGCTGGGCTCCGGACTGGGCTCTGAGCCGGAGTCTGGGCCGATGGCTCCAGGATCCGGCTTGAGGCCGTCGTCAGACAACGTTTACCTCCGGCCTGCTCACTGGCCCGCGACCTGGCTGGCGTCTGCGTAACCTGGTGATGTGCGCTTGATCGCTATTGTGCTCACGGTCTCGCACGATAGCGGGCTGCACATCACCCGGACACGGTGAATCCCCGGCTCCTGGCCGGGCGGGCCAGGGGGCCGGGTGTGCGACGGTGGTGTCATGGAGGATTACCGAGCGCTCAACCGGGCCAGCTGGGATGAGCGCGCCCCGGCCCACGCCGCATCGCCGGACTACGAGGTCGAGAAGTTTGCCGCCGACCCCGCCTTCCTGAGCAAGGTGGTCCAGTTCGACCGGCCGCTGCTCGGCGACATCAGCGGGCTGCGCGGCGTGCACCTGCAATGCCATATCGGAACGGACACGATCTCACTGGCCAGGCTCGGCGCGTCGATGACCGGGCTGGACTTCTCCGCGGCCGCCCTGGCCCAGGCGCGGCAGCTGGCTGAGCGCACGGGCAACGACGCGACCTTCGCCCAGGCCGATGTCTATGACGCGGTGAGCGTCCTGGGCGCCGGGCGCTTCGACCTGGTGTTCACCGGCATCGGGGCGCTGTGCTGGCTGCCCCGCATCCGGCCCTGGGCCCAGGTGGTCGCCGGGCTGCTGCGGCCCGGCGGCCGTCTGTTCATCCGGGAAGGCCACCCGATGATGTGGAGTCTGGACGAGAACCGGTCAGACGGCCTGCTGGTGGTGGATGAGCCGTATTTCGAGCGGAGCGAGCCGGTGGTGTGGGATGGCGGCGGCACCTATGTCCAGACCGATGCCGCCTTCGAGCACAACACCTCGCTCACCTGGAACCACGGCCTCGGCGAGATCGTCACCGCCGTGCTGGAAACCGGGATGCAGCTGACCGGCCTCACCGAGCACGACAGCGTGCCCTGGGACGCGCTGCCCGGCCTGATGGAGCGCACCGCGCAAGACGAATGGCGCCTCGCCGACCGGCCCTGGCGGCTGCCGCACAGCTACACCCTGCAGGCGGTCAAGCCCGGCTGAGTGTCAGCCAGCTCCGGGCGCCGTCACTCGACGCCGGGCGCGATGGCCAGCTCGAAGTCCCTGATCATCTGCTCGTCGCCGGATCGGTCGATCGGGCCGGCCGGCGGCCGGTGCCACAGCCAGCAGTCAAGATCGGCAGCGCGGCCGCTGATCTCGGCGGCCGCCTCGCCGCGCAGATCATCGTCCACGTGGATATCAGGCTCGTCGTAGGAGTTACCGGCGGGATCGGTTCCGGTGAACCGGCCCAGCGTGACCAGCCATGAGCGGCCGGTATCAGCGGCCCGGAGCCGGATGGGCCTCGCGCTCTGCGGGGTGAAACTGCCCCAGCCGGGCACGTTGCCGTAGATGACGCGCAGCCCCTCGTCGACTCCGTCCGCGCTGAGCTGGGGATCCATCGGGGTGCGGCGGGCCGCGGTCACCTCGGCGTCCACCCGGTGGATCAGCGCCTCCTGGGCCTGGCGGCGGCGGATGAAGCCGGCCGTCTGATCCTGCGCCCACGTCCAGGCCGCCGTGTCCGGTGCCGCCGCGGCCAGGGCCTCGCCGAGGTCATGGCTCGCGCGCTCATAGAACGCCAGCAACTGCGGGCGGGCGGCCGGGCGGTCCGGCCTGAGCTTGTCGGCCTGCGGGCCGGTCAGCTTCTCGCGCACGACCGTGCCCCAGAACCACTGGACCTCGCCGAGATGCCACAGCAGGTCATCGGCGCTCCAGTCGGGGCACGACGGCACGCGCGCGTCCGGCGCGGTATCGCGGATGGCTGCCGCGAAACGGGCCGACTCCCTGGCCAGGTGATCGAGGTAGTCCAGATCCGTGTTCATGAGGTGGAGGCTACTGCGGGCCGCCGACAGTCTGCGGCGGCTGAGCCAGCGTGACACCGTAGGCCCGGCGCAGGTCATCGAGCTGATCGGCCAGGAGCCGCCGCAGGACCGGGCTGAGCTCGCCGCTGTCCAGGCACAGCTGGCCCGCCTCCAGCGTGACGGCATCGACGGCGTAGTAGGGAAACCCGTGCCGGCACAGGGCCCGGCCGGTCGCCGGGCCGCGGCGCGCGGCGGCCTGCGCCATCGCCGGGAAGTAGCGGGGGACATACCCGGCCAGCAGCTCCGCCTGCTCGGGCTGCCAGAAGCCCTGCGCGGTCGCCGCCAGCAGGTGGCTGGAGGAGTCGTCCCCGCCGGTCTCGCCCGCATCGAACATCGCCGTCCAGGCGGCCTGCTTGGCGTTCGGCTCGCCGATGGCCGCGCGGCAGCGCGCCGCGCTCTCCCGGCCCGCGGCGCTGGCGTCCCGGTCAGCCTCCTGCTCGATCTCGGGCGGGCCAGCGGCGCCGAGCACGGTCAGGCGCAGCAGTATCTGCCAGCGGAGCCCCGATTCGAGGTCCGCGCCGCCGGATAGCCGCCCGGCCAGGAGCCTCGAATGCAGCCCGGCGATGTCATCCTGGCTGAACGCGCTGTCGATCAGAGTGCGCACGGCGGCGAGCCACAGCCCGTCAGCATCGCCGTCGGCGGTGCGGCTCAGCAGGTCCAGGCAGATGCCGGCGACCTGCCGGAGGGCGGCTCCGCGCCGGGGGCGGGGCAGGTAGCGGTCAGCGACTGACCCGCGGGCGAAGCCCAGTACGCCCTGGACGGTCGAGGTATCGGTCTCCGCGGGCAGGTGCCGGGCGGCCAGGTCGAGGTACTCCTGCACGCCAAGCTGCCCGTCGCGGACCATGTCACGTGCGGCATTCCAGACGACCGCCCGGCTGAGCGGATCCTCGATGCCGCTGAGCGCGGCGGTCACGGTGGCCCAGGACTCCGGGTCGAACCGGATCTTGCAGTAGCTCAGGTCGTCATCGTTCGGCAGCACCAGGGCGGGGCGGGGATGGGCCGCACCCGGCGGCAGGACGGCGTCCTGGCCGCCCGCCTCGACGCGCACCGGGAACTTACCCCGCACCGTGAGCCGGCCACCGGGCCCGCGGTCATAAACCCCGAGCAGAACGCTATGCGGCCGGGTGCCGATGCGGCGGACAGAAAGGACGCCGTCCCCGGCCTTCGCCAGGGCGCCATCCCCGGCCTCGGCGCCGTCCCCGGCCTCGCCGCCGTCCCCGGCATGGGCGACCGTCATCGCGAGGGTGTCCACGCCGGTGCTGCCCAGCCAGTGCCCGGCCCAGCCGTGCACGTCCTGGCCGGAGGCGCGAGTCAGGGAGTCCAGCAGGTCAGCCAGGGTCGCGCTGCCGAATCGATGCCGCGCGAAATAGTCGTTGATCCCGGCCAGGAACGCCGGCCAGCCGGTCCACGCCACGAGCTGGCGCAGCGCGGAGGCGCCCTTGGCGTAGGAGATGTCGTCGTAAACGGACATCGCGGCATCGACGTCCGGCACGTCCCGCGGCCCCGGCGCGATCGGATGGGTGGACAATCGCTGGTCCGCGTCGTAGCCGCGCGGCTTGCGGCTCAGGGCAAAGTCGGTCCACGTACCGGTGAAGCTGGTGGCCTCGGACAGCACCTGAAAGCCCATGTACTCGGCAAACGACTCGCTCAGCCAGACATCGTCCCACCAGCGCATGGTGACCAGATCGCCGAACCAGATGTGGGCCATCTCGTGCGCGATCACCATCCCCCTGGTCTGCCGTTCCGCACGCGTGCTGGCCGAGCTGAAGACGAACTCGTCGCGGAAGGTCACGCAGCCGGGATTCTCCATCGCGCCCGCGTCGAGCTCGGGGACGAACGCCTGGTCGTAGGAGTCAAAGGGATAAGGCTCCTCGAAGATCTGCAGGTACCGGTCCAGGCAGGCCCTGGTGATGGCGAAGAGCTCGGCCGCCTGCCGCTCGAGATGGCCGCCCAGCGAGCGGCGGCAGTGCAGGCCGAGCGGGATCCCGCGATGCACGGCGCGGATGCTGTGGTAGGGACCCGCCACGACAGTGAACAGGTAGGTGGAGATGGGCGGGGTAGCGGCCAGCTCCCACCGGCCCGGCGCGGCCCCGGCCGGCCACGCGATGCCGTTCCCGATCACGGTCCAGTCCGGGGGCGCGGCCACGGTGGCCGTGATGGGTGCCTTCAGGTCCGGCTGGTCGAAGGCCGCGAAAACCCGCTGCGCATTGTCCAGCCCGCCGTGCACGGCGAGGTAGGTCTGGCCGTCGGCGACGTCGGTGAAGCGGTGCATTCCCGCACCCGCGCGCGAGTAGGCCATGTCGGCCTCGACCCGCAGCTCGTTGCGGGCCTGCAGGCCGGCCAGGGGCAGCCGGTTTCCCGCTAAGGCCGCCGGATCCAGGTCCTGACCGTTCAGCACCGCCCGGCGCAGCCGGACGGGCCGGAGCTCGATGAAGCTGGCGGCGCCCGGCTCCCGGCAGCCAAACCGGACCACGGTAACGGAGCCGAATGCCTCATCACCGCCCGCCAGATCCAGGTCCACCTGATATCCGAGCACCTCAATCAGCCGGGAACGCTCTTGCGCCTCGGCATACGTCAGCGCGGTCACTAGCGGGGAGCCTCCTGAAATCTGGCGCGATCAGCCCAGGTTAGAGGACCGGCTGACTGATCGTTCAGCCGGATGGCGAGGTCCCGCAGAACTAGTCGCCGAGCTCGGCGCGGCGGCGGGTGACGAATTCCTCCAGCTCGGCGCGGATCGCGTCGTCCAGCGGCGGCTGCTGGTACTCGGCCAGCGTCTTGGCGCAGATCTCGCTCGCCCGCGCCGTGGCGTCCTTGCCGCCCTGCTTCAGCCAGCGCTCGTAGTTGGACGTCGAGGAGAGCAGCGGCCGGTAGAAGCACTCGCGGAACCGCTCCATGGTGTGCGCGGCACCGAGGAAATGGCCGCCGTGACCGACCTCCTCGTGCGCCCCGAACGCCAGCGACGCCTCGTCGATCTCCAGCGGGGTGAACTCCACCCGCAGCATCCGCAGCAGCTCCACGTCCACGATGAACTTCTCGTAGCAGGACACCAGGCCGCCCTCCAGCCAGCCGGCGGCGTGCATGACGAAGTTCGTGCCGGCCAGGAACGTCGGCAGCAGCGTCATCAGCGACTCATACGCCGCCTGGGCGTCGCAGGTCTGGCTGGAGTTCAGGCCGCCGCCGGTACGGAACGGCAGGCCGAAATGCCGGGCGAGCTGGCCGGTGCACAGCAGCCCGATCCCGGACTCGGGAGTACCGAAGCTCGGCGAGCCCGACTGCATGTCGATGTTGGACAGGAACGAGCCGAAGATCACCGGGCAGCCCGGCCGGATCAGCTGGGCCAGCGCGATCCCCGACAGGGCCTCCGCCAGCTGCTGGACCAGGGCGGCCGGGATCGTCACCGGTGACATCGCGCCCATCAGCAGGAACGGGGTCAGCACGACCGGCTGCGCGGCGGCGCAGTACTCGAACTGCGCGTCCAGCATGCGATCGTCCCAGCGCAGCGGCGAGTTGCAGTTGATCAGGGAGATCGTGGCCGGCGTCGCCTCGATCGCCGCCCGGCCGCCGAACAGGATCTCGGTCATCGCGATCGTGTCCGCGGCATTCGGCCCCGACACCACATTGCCCATGTAGATCTTGTCGGTCAGCGTCTGCAACGCGAAGATCATGTCGAGATGCCGGGAGTCGAGCGGGGTGTCGTTCGGCTCGCAGATCACTCCCCCGGCCGAGTCCAGCTCGGGAAACGACTGGGCCAGCATGGACAGCCGCCGGAAGTCGGACATGGCCGCGTCCCTGCGGATGTCGCCCTCGCGCACGAACGGGCACCCGTACACGCCGCCGAAGACCATCTGGTCTCCCCCGATGTGGACGCTGTTGGCCGGGTTGCGGGCCTGGACGTCAAACTCCCGCGGGGCCTTGGCGACCTGCTCAAGCACGAAGTCGGGATCGAGGCGGACGACATCGCCGTCCACCGACTGGCCCGCCTGGCGGAACAGCTCGACCGCCTCGGGCTTGGCGAACTGGATGCCGATCTCCGAGACGATGCGGCGCCAGCCCCGGTCGAGCACCCCGACCGCGTCGGGCGACAGGATCTCGTAACGGGGCATGGTGTTGCGGAACATTCCCACCCTCGGTTCCCTGCGCGGCGGCGCTCGCTTGACCTGGTGAAAGCCCGAATCTAGGATCACATAGTAGAACAAGGTTCCGTAAGATGGAACTCTGGCCGACGGAGTTCGCGAACGAGAGGGCCACGTTGACCAGCCCGAACGGAACGCAGGCCGTGGACCGGGCAGCGCAGCTGCTCCGGGAGGTCGTGCACTGCGGTGACCCGGTCACCTTCACCGAGCTGACCGCCGCCACCGGCCTGGCCAAGAGCACCACCTCGCGGCTGATGATGGCGCTGGAGCGCGGCGGCCTGGTCCGGCGGGACGGCGCGGGGCACTTCCTGCCCGGCGAGATGTTCGTGCGGTACGCCTGGCGCGGCGGCGCGCAGGCCGGCCTGGTCGAGGTGGCCAGGCCGTTCCTGGAACGGGTGGGCGCCGACACCGGGGAGACCGTCAACCTGGGCGTGGCCAGCGGGGGCATGGTCGAGCAGATCGCGCAGGTCAACAGCAGGTACCTGATCGGCGGGACGAACTGGGTGGGCCTGTCGGTCCCGCTGCACTGCGCCGCCCTGGGCAAGGTGCTGCTCGCCTTCGGCGCCGTCGCGCTGCCGCCCGGCCGGCTGGAGCAGCGCACGGCGCGGACCATCACCAGCCGGGGCGCCCTGCAGGCCGACCTGTCCGCCGTGCGCGGCCGCGGCTACGCGGTGACCGACGAGGAGCTGGAGCCGGGCCTGGTCGCCGTGGCCGCGCCGGTATACGCCGGCGAGGGCACGGCGGTGGCCGCGCTGTCGGTCTCCGCCCCGGCCTCCCGGCTGGCCGGCGACCAGATCCCGCGGGTGGCCGCGCGGTGCGTGGCCGGGGCCAGCGCACTGTCGGCAGTTCTCGGATATCAGCCAGAGGAAGAAGGTGCCGCGTGACGCAAGAGGAGCTCCTCCAGCAGCTCTACGACTTCACCCTGGTCGGTAACGCGCCAGAGGTGCTCCAGCTGACGAACGCCGGCATCGCGATGGGTCTCGGCCCCGAGATGCTGCTGTACGAGGCGCTCATCCCGTCGCTGGAGGAGGTCGGCGCGAGGTTCGAGCGGGGCGACTTCTTCGTCCCCGAGATGCTGATCGCGGGCAAGGCCATGGCCGGGGCGCTGGAGGTGCTGCGGCCGCTGCTGGCCGAGACCGGCGCCGAGCCGATCGGCAAGATCGTGATGGGCACGGTCAAGGGCGACGTGCACGACATCGGCAAGAACCTGGTCAACATCATGTTCGAGGGGGCCGGCTTCGAGGTCATCGACCTCGGCGTGCAGGTCTCCCCGGAGAAGTTCATCGACGCGATCAGGCAGCATCAGCCGGACATCGTCGGCTTCTCCGCCTTCCTCACCACCACGATGCCGATGTTCAAGGCCAACATCAACGCGCTGCAGAAGCAGGGCCTGCGCGACCAGGTCATCGTCATGGTCGGCGGCGCTCCGGTGACCCAGGAATACGCCGACGTGGTCGGGGCCGACGGCTATGCCTCCGACGCCTCGGCCGCCGTGGTCAAGGCCAAGGAACTGCTGCACCACCGACGCGCCCTCGCGCGCGCCTAGGCGAACGGATACCGGCGAATGGACACCGTCCTGCGATCGGCTCAGCGCGAGGTGGTCATCGGCGCGGGGGGGCCGTTCTGCATTATTGGCGAGCGGATCAACCCGACCGGGAGAAAGCTGTTCCAGGAACAGCTGCGGCGCGGCGATCTGGCCCGGATCGAGATCGATATCGATCAGCAGGTGGCCGGGGGCGCCATGGTGCTGGACATCAACATGGGCGCGCCGCTGGCGGATGAGACCGAGCTGATGGTGGCCGCGGTCACGCTGGCGCAGCAGCGCACCGACCTGCCGCTGTGCATCGACTCCTCGATCGTCGAGGTGCTGGAGGCCGGGCTGGCCTGCTACCAGGGACGGGCGCTGGTCAACTCGGTCACCGCCGAGGACGAGCGGCTGGACGCGATCCTGCCGCTGGTCAAGCGGTACGGCGCCGCCGTGATCGCGCTGCCCAACGACGAGGAGGAGATCCCCGAGGACCCGCGGCGCCGGCTGGAGCTCGCCCGCAAGATCATCGATGTCGCGACCGGGAAGTACGGCCTGGCCATCGAGGACATCGTGATCGACCCGCTGGCCATGCCGATCGGCGCCGACACCACCCTGGTGCTGCGCACGCTGGAGACCATCGCGCTGCTGCACTCCGAATTCGGCGTGAATATGACCCTCGGCGCCTCCAACGTCTCCTTCGGGATGCCGGACCGGGGCTCGATCGGCGCGGCGTTCCTGCCGATGGCCATCGCGGCCGGCCTGACCAGCGCGATCATGGACGCCCGCTCGCCGCAGCTGGTCCGCGCCTGCCAGGCTGCTGACCTGCTGCTCGACCGCGACTCCTGGGGCGGCTCCTGGATCGCCGCGCACCGGGCCCAGGAGGCGCAGCTGGCGCGGGACCAGCAGGCGGCCGGCCCGTGACCGCGGTGCAACCCGAGGTCACCAGCACCGGCCCGGCCAGGGTCGATCTGCTTTTCCTGCCGGCCGGCCAGCGGGTGCGAGTGCCGCCCGGAGTCACCCTGTTCGACGCGGCGAGCTGGAACGGCATCGCCATCGACTCGACCTGCGGCGGTCACGGCACCTGCAAGAAGTGCAAGGTCCAGATCATCGAGGGCGCCGCGCCGGTCTCGCCCCTGGACGCCCGCGCGTTCACCCCCGACGAGCTGCGCGGCGGCTGGCGGCTGGCCTGCCGGGTCATGACCGCCGCCGACCTGCGGGTAGCGGTCCCGCCGCTGCTGACCCGGCCGAAGGCCGCCACCGTCGGGGTCGGCCGGCAGGTGATCCTGCGCCCGGCCGCGCAGAAGCGGTACCTGGAGCTGGCCGAGCCCTCGCTGTCCGACCAGGCCAGTGACCTGGAGCGGGTGCTGGCCGGCCTGGACGACCTGGAGCTGCGGGCCGACCTGCGGGTGCTGACCTCGATCGGGCGGGTGCTGCGCGAGGCCGATTACAAGGTCACCGCGGTGATCATCGACGACGTGCTGATCGACGTGGAGCCGGGTGACACCACGGCCGCTCTGCATGGCATCGCGTTCGACCTGGGCACGACGACGGTGGTCGCCACGCTGCTCGATCTGTCCACCGGGACGCCGATGGCGGTGGCGTCCATGCTGAGCAAGCAGCAGGGTTTCGGGGCGGATGTCATCACCCGGATCAGCTCGGTCATGATGGACCAGGAAAATCTTGGCCGGCTGACATCGCTGGCCCACCAGTCGCTCAATGAGCTGGCGGGCGAGGTGTGCTCGGCGGCGGGCGTCGATCCGCTGTCGGTCTACGAGATCGCGATGGCGGGCAACGCCACCATGACCCACATCGCCCTCGGGATCGACCCCGAGCCGCTCGGAGTCGCGCCGTTCATCCTGTCGACCCGGCTGTTCCCCGAGGTGCTCGCGGCCGATCTGGGCGTGGCCGTGCACCCGCGGGCCCGCGCCGTGGTGTTCCCGTCGTTCGGCGCGTACGTGGGCGGCGACATCACCGCCGGGCTGCTGGCCGCGGGCATGGACCGCGATGCCCGGACCCGGCTGTTCATCGACATCGGCACCAACTGCGAGATCGTGCTGGGCAACCGCGAGTGGCTGCTGGCCACGGCGGCGCCCGCGGGGCCCGCGTTCGAGGGCGCGGCGATCCGGTGCGGGATGCGCGCGGCGGACGGGGCGATCGAGGTGGTGTCGATGACCCCGGACAGCCTGAAGCTGACGGTGATCGGCGACGTGCCGCCGGCCGGGCTGTGCGGTTCCGGCCTGGTCGACGCCGTCGCCTCGCTGGTGAGCCTGCGGCTGCTGGACGCCTCGGGGCGGCTGGTCGCGCAGGAGGACGCGGCGGCCCTCGCGCCCGGCCTGGCCGACCGGCTGACGGCGCTGGGCCAAGAGCGGGTCTTCGTGCTGCACTGGCTGGGCGAGCCGGGAGATGTGGCGAACTCGATCTACCTGTCCCAGCGGGACGTGCGCGAGCTGCAGTTCGCCAAGGCGGCCATCGCGACTGGCTGGAACATCCTGCTTGAGGAAGCCGGCCTGCAGCCCGGCGATATCCAGCAGGTGCTGCTGGCCGGGTCATTCGGCAGTTACCTGTCACCGGCCAACGCGATCCGGCTCGGCCTGGTCCCGCGCCTGCCCGTCCTGCGCGTGGTGAGCGCCGGCAACGTGGCCGGCGAGGGGGCGAAGATGGCGCTGCTGAGCATGCGGGAGCGGGCCGGCGCCCTGGCGCTGCTGGAAGAGGTGAGATATGTCGAGCTCTCCGACCGCGGCGACTTCAACGACGCCTTCGTCGAGCAACTGGCCTTCCCCGTCTGAGGCGCACGTCGCGGTGATCGCGTGCGGGGCGCTGGGCGGCCATGTCCGCGAGATCGCCGCCGGCGCGGCTGGCCGATCGAGCTGCACAACCTGCCCGCGCTGCTGCACAATCACCCGGACCGGATCGCGCCGTCGGCCGAGCGGCTGGCCATCGACCTGCAGGCGCGCGGGCTGCGCGTGGCCCTGGCCTACGCGGACTGCGGCAGCTACGGGGCGCTGGATAGCCTGTGCGAGCGGCTGAGCCTGCGCCGCCTGCCCGGCCTGCACTGCTACGACGTCCTGGCCGGGCCGGACCGGCTGCGCGCGCTGTTCGAGGCTGAGCCCGGCACCTACCTGCTGACCGACTTCCTGGTGCGCACCTTCCGCCGCACCGTGCTGGCCGAGCTCGGCCTGGACCGCCATCCCGGCCTGTGGCCCGACTATTTCGGGCACTACCGGCGGGTGGTGTGGCTCGCGCAGTCCCGTGACGAGGGGCTGGACGGGGAGGCGGCCGCGGTGGCGGCCATGTTCGGCTTGCCGCTGACGGTCATCGATGTGGGCACGAGCGGCCTGGAACGCGAACTGGAGCTGCTGGTCCGCGGCGGCGGCGAGCGGTGATCCGCGGCGGACTGCGCCTGGCCGCTCCCCTGCTGGCCGCCCCGCGGTATGAGGTGTTCCCCGCCCCTGGCACCGAGCAGGCCGTCGCCGACTGGGTACCGCGCGAGCTGACCGTCACCGTCACCGCGTCCCCGGCCAAGGGCCTGGAGCCGACCCTGGAGCTGACCGAGCGCCTCGTCGCGCGCGGTTACCGGACGGTGCCGCACCTGTCCGCCCGGCTGGTGCGGGACGAGGCGCACCTGACCGACATTGTCGCCCGCCTGCGCGCCATCGGCGTCGACGACATCTTCGTGCCGGCCGGAGACGCCGACCCGCCAGCGGGCCGGTTCGCCAGCGCCTTGTCCCTGCTGGAGCAGCTCGCCGAGATGGGCAGGCCATTCGCCCGCGTCGGGATCACCGGATACCCGCAGAGCCACCCTAAGATCGGCGACGACATCACGATCCAGGCGATGTGGGACAAGCGCCAGCACGCCGCCTACCTGGTCAGCAACCTGTGCTTCGATCCGGCCCTGCTGCGAAAGTGGATCAGCCGGGTACGGCACCGAGGCGTGACGCTGCCGCTGTTCGTGGGCCTGGCCGGGCCGGCCGACCGGGCCCGGCTGCTGCGGATGGCGGCCAGGGCGGGGGTGGCCGAGTCGGCCCGGTTCCTGGCCGGGCATACCGACTGGCTCGTGCGCTTCGGCGCACCGGGCGGGTACCGCCCCGACCGGCTGCTGGAGCGCTCGGCCGCCACCCTGGCCAGCCCCGGTTCCCTGGTCGAGGGGCTGCACATCTTCACCTTCAACCAGGTCCGCCAGACCGAGGAATGGCGCCAGGCCCTGCTCGGCCGCCTCGCCGCCCGCGCTGCCAGCTGAGCCCGCTAGGAATCGCCCGGCAGCAGGGTCGCCGCCTGGACGCGCACCTGGCGCAGATCGGCCGCCTGCGGGGTGGCGCGCTCGGCGTCGCTCAGTATGAGCCGCGCCTGGGTCTGCAGCACCTGCCGCCGCCCCGGGTCGGTGACCATGGCCTGCACGTCCTGCAGCATGCCAAGCAGCGCGCCGGTCACGGTGGGCTCGCTGGCCCCATAGCGGCGGATCAGGCCGCAGGCGAGATCGATGTAATCCGCGAACGAGGGCATGCTCACCACCACGCCCGGCGAGCCGTCCCGCCGGGCGACCACGTAGTCATCGAGCGGCGTCGCGGCCAGCGCGCAGAGCACGACGGTCAGCCGGTGAATCGCCTGGATTCCGGTGTACGGATCGTTCACGGCGGGGGAAAGGGCCCGCAAGGCGATGTCGACGAGTTGCCGCACGCCAAAACGGACGTCCTGCTGGAGCGTGCGCTCATACCCGATCCGGACACTGTGGTGAACGGCATCGGCCAGCGCTCGCGGGTCGGCGGGCGGCAGCTCAGCCGAGGCGCGCCACACCTGCGCGATCGGCAGCCCGGCCACGACGTGGTCACCCACCAGCGGAATGATGCGCACCGTTACCTCGAGCTGCTCGGCCAGCGGGAGGAGTACCTGGGGGTGGATCGTCTGCACGTAGCCATGCTTATAAGCCTGGATGGCGACCGCCCACGCTGGCGGCTCGGTTGGCCGGCCGGGCAGTGACCGATGACCCGGCTCGGGTGGCCGCTCCGCGATGACCTCGATCGTGGCGTGCTCGACGACCGCCATCAGCCGGTCAATCTGGATCGAGTGGGCCAGATGGTCAAGGAAGAAGATCAGCGCCCCCAGGCTCACGAAGAGCAGCACAATCGCCACGGTCACGGCAATCTGGGGATAGGAAGCGGTGCGCCTCCCGGCCGATACGCCCACTGTGTAGAGCCCGGCGGCCGAGTAGGCGAACGTCGCGACGATCACTGACAGGAAGACCTGGTTCGGCCGGTCGCGCAGGAAGTTGCGCAGCACTCGCGGTGAGTACTGGGTCGACGACAGCTGGAGAGCGACCAGGGTCAGCCCGAGCACCAGAGCGATGACCGTGATGACCGTGCTGGTGATCCCGATCAGGAGCGTCCGCGCGTCGTCTGCCGTTCCCTGGAACAGCAGGCGCTGCACCGGTGCATGCGCGCCCACATGCACCTGTGACAGCAGCGCGCCCAGCGCCAGCGCAGCTACCAGCGAGGCGGCCGGGAGTACCCACAGCGATCCCCGCGTGTACTCCCACCATGCTTCGGTGCGCCCTCGCATCACGGCCTCCGCCCGCATAGCTCCGCCGGTCCTGACCCAAGATCTCTTGTGTGTCATCATGCCGGGCTCCCATCCGGCTGGCGCGGGCCGCCCTATCCGAAGGACGATGTCGCTATGAGGTCGCGCGCACTGCCCCAGCCGCTGCACGTCGCCAACGAGGGGCTGGCGTTCCTGCTGGAGCTGATCTTGCTCGGCGCCCTGGCCTGGTGGGGCGCTCAGGCCGGCACCAGCCTGGCGGCCAGTGTGCTGCTGGGCGTGGGTGCCCCGCTCGCGGCGGCGGTCGTGTGGGGCCTGTTCGCCTCGCCCAGAGCCCGGATTCGGCTCCCGATGGCGGGCGTGCTCGCGGTCAAGGTGCTGGCGTTCGCTGCGGGGGCGGCCGCGCTCTACGCGGTGGGACAGCACGTGCTGGCGATCTGCTTGGCCGTCGTGGCACTGCTCAATACGGCGCTGGCAGCGGCCGACCGGAATGCGCCGATGCGGGCCCGAAGCTAGGCCACGGACGCTGGCGCCGTCGCGGGCAGCGCTGGGGCGGGCAGCGCTGCCACGGACGGCGCTGCCACGGACGGCGCTGAGACGGTGGCGGCCATTCCGCTGAGCCGCTCGGCGAGCCGGGCCAGCGGGTCGTGCGTGAGGGTGTAGCAGATCGTGGTTCCCCGGCGCTGGGTGGCGACCAGCCCCGCCTCGCGCAGCACCTTCAGGTGCGCGGAGATCGTCGGCTGAGACACGTCGAAGAACTCAGTGAAATCGCAGGCGCAGATTCCCGGCTCAGCGGCCAGCCGCGTCAGGATGCCCCAGCGGACCGGGTGAGCTAGGGCCCGCAGAATATCGATCTCACTAGCCATTCACCTAGCATATCGCCTCCGGTCGATATAGTTTACAATCTATATAGATGGGAGGCGATCATCATGCCAGATCGATCAGATCCAGCAGGGACGCGCCCGCACCAGGACGCACGGCCCCAGGACCGAGACGCACCGCACGGGGACGCAGCACGCGAGGACGCAGCACGCGAGGACGCACCGCGCGAGAACCTCCGGGACGCCGATGTCCTGGACGAGAGCCTGAGCAGGCTGGCTGTTACCGGACCCGAGTTCCGCGGCGGACTATCCAACCACGGCCCCATGGCGACCGAGGCAATGATCCGGCTCGGCCGTCCCGGCGACGTCGAGCGGTGGCTCGATGCCTACCTCGGGCGGCTCGAGGCAGCGCCGCGCAGCACTGGCCGCATCACGGACCAGACCTGGCGGGAGGCGCTCGGCGAGCCGCGCCGCGTGGCCGACTGGGAGCTGTACCTGCGCGAGCAGCTGGCCGAGGAGCCCTGGCCGCAGGTCCTGGCGCGCTGGTGGCCGCGGCTAGTCCCCGGCCTGGCCGCAGCCGCGACCCATGGCATCATCCGCACCTCGCATGCGGCCCGGAGCCTGGCGGCCGCGCAGACAGCCGAGCGGGTCGCCGAGCTGGCCCGCGGCCTGGCCTACTGGGCCGCGAGCTACCTGGAGATTCCCGGCCGCCCCCGCACCGCGGGAGACCTGGACCTGGACACCGCCTTGACCGGCTTGCCGGTCGCCGCCGGGCCGGTGCCGCCGGTCCTGATCACCGAGCGGCTCAGGACGGCCCTGGCTGGCGAGCCTGGCTTCCCGGCGGCGGTCAGCGCGCTGCGCCCGCCGTCCGACGTGCCCGCCGACCTGCTGGACCTGGCCTCCGGATTCGCCCGGATCTTCCTGGTCTACGGCCGCAAGCGGCCGATTGACTTCCTGCACGCCGTCACCGCCCCGGTCGCCGCGCGTTCGGCCCTCACGGTGCTGCCCGCGGAGCTAGCGCGGCCCAGCTACGACGCGCTCTGGCAGGTCGCCGCCGCCCTGTATTCGGCGTATGCCGTGGACGCCGTACCAGAACCGGTACCGCTCAGCCCGCCGCCGGCCCCTGACGTGCTGGCCGACCGGGCCGTCGGTACCGGTGACGCGCACGCCATCAAGCTGACGGAGGCGTGCCTGCGGCTGTACGCCGAATCTCCCGATCCGATGCTGCTGCACGCCGCGGCCCGCGGCTGCGAACTGCTGGGCTAGCCGCCGTGCCGCCGGGAACCGGCAGAAGCTAGGTTTCTCAGGGTGACCACTCCGCGCGTGGCCGTCGGGCCTGCTCCCCGTGATTTCGCCGACCAGGCCATCCGCGATGGCGGCGGCGAGCCGACAGAGATCGACGCCGCGGCGGACGCTGTCGTCTGGCTCGATTCGGCTGATATCGAGGGCCTGCGCGCCGCGCTGGACGTCGCGAGGTCAGCCCGCTGGATACAGCTGCCCTTCGCCGGGGTGGAACGGGTGGCCGCGGCCGGGCTGCTCGGGCCGGACCGGGTCTGGACGTCGGCGAAAGGCGCCTACGCCGAGGTGGTCGCCGAGCACGCCCTGGCTCTCGCCCTGGCTGGCCTGCGCATGCTGCGCCAGCGGGTCACCGCGCGCTCGTGGGGGAAGCCGGGCGGGGAGAGCCTGTACGACCAGCCGGTGACCATCCTCGGCGCCGGCGGCATCGCCGCGAGCCTGCTGGCATTGCTCGCGCCGCTGCGGGCTCCGGTGACCGTGGTGCGGCGCCAGCCCGAGCCGGTTCCCGCGGCGGCGCGCACGCTGCCGCTGTCCGCCCTGAACGAGGCGCTGGCCGACGCGAAGGTGGTCTTCGTCGCCCTGGCGCTGACGCCGAGTACCGAGCGGATCATCGGGCCCGATCAGCTGGCCGCCATGCGACCGGACGCCTGGCTGGTCAACGTCGCACGCGGGCGCCACGTCGATACCGATGCCCTGGTGGCCGCCCTGACCGAGGGCAGCATCGCCGGGGCGGCGCTGGACGTCACCGATCCCGAGCCGCTCCCTGACGGCCACCCCCTCTGGGAGCTGGAGCGCTGCATCATCACTCCGCACACGGCCGACACGCCGCAGATGGCGGGACCGATGCTGGCCCGGCGGATCAAGGAGAACGTGGCCAGGTTCGCGGCCGGAGAGCCACTGATCGGCATCGTCGACCCGGCCGCGGGCTATTAGGCCGCCCGCGACCAGCCGGCCTTGACTAGCCCAGCCCTGACAAACGGGTGAGGCCCCTCCATGTATGAGATGGAGGGGCCTCACCTGGCAACGCGTCCGCGCGATTCGCCGGTTGCCCGGTCACCGCGCTTTCGCAGCGCCTCCACAAGCGCCGAAGGCCGCTCGAAGACCCGGTTTCCCGGCCTCCTCGCTTCTCGGGGTCTCCCCCGAGATGGCCTTCGTCTTTCGTGGTGAGAGCATTTCTACTGCCTCCGGCCGGCGTGGCACAAGGGGTTTGCGGCCTTGTTTTCGGGATTCTTTTCTCATCCACAAACTGCCGACGGTTATCCCCCGCCCAGGGCGCTTTCCCACCGGTTATCCACACGTCAGTGCACAGGCGAGCCACCCGGCTGGCCCCGGCTGGCCACTGACGGTGGCGTGTCGTCATAGGCAATGCCCGGCTCGTCGGGCAAAATGGGACCAGGCCCCTCCATGTATGAGATGGAGGGGCCTTACGGCGCTGCGGGCATGCCGCGGGTGTCATGATTGCGGGATGGATGTTGATGTGGCGCCCGAGAGGACGCGGCGCGCCCGGCTCTGGACCGCCGCGCAGTCCAGGGGCATCCCGCTGCGGGCCATCCTGGCCACCGTCGGGGTCGTGGTCGCCGTCTACGCCGCGGCCAAGCTGCTCTATCACCTGCGGGACGTCCTTCTTCTCATCGTCGTCGCGGGATTCATCGCCCTGATCCTGAACCCGCTTGTGGTGCAGTTGCAGACCTGGGGGATCCGGCGGCGCGGCGGGTCGGTGGCCGTGGTGACGCTGCTGGCCGTGCTGGTCTTCATCGGCCTGGCGGCCGTGTTCGGCTACCCGCTGACCAACGGAGTCACGCACCTGGCGCACGGGCTGCCGTCGTACGTGAACGACGCGGAGCACGGCCGGGGCCCGATCGGGCACCTGGTGCGCAGGTATCACGTCCAGGCCTGGGTGCGCAGCAATGCCCCCAAGCTGGCGGGCATCGGGCAGGGGATCGCCAAGCCGGCTATCAGCGTGGGCAAGGGCGCCATCTCGCTGGTCCTGGCGCTGGCCACCATCTTCGTGCTCGTGCTGCTCCTGCTGCTGGAGGCCCCCAAGATGCGGGCGGGGATTCTGGACCTGATGTCCCCGGCGCGGGCCGAGCGCTACTCGCGGATAGCACGCGACGTCAACCGGTCCGTCAGCGGCTACATGGTGGGCAACGTCCTGACATCGTTCATCGCCGGGATGGTCGTGCTGGTGACGCTGCTGGTGCTGGGGGTGCCGTTTCCGTTCCTGTGGGCGCTATGGGTGGCGCTCGTTGACTTCCTGCCCATGGTCGGCGGGGCGCTGGCGGGCATTCCGACCGTGCTCTTCGCGGCCGGCCACTCCCTGACGGCCGGCATCGTCACCCTGATCGTTTTCCTGATCTACACGCAGCTCGAGAACCACGTGCTGAGCCCGATCATCATGAGCCGCACGGTGCGGGTCAGCCCGCTGCTGGTGCTGATAGCCATCCTGGTCGGGGCGTCCCTGGGCAGCTGGGTCGGCGGGATCTTCGGCGCGCTGGTGCTGGCGCTGCTGGCCATACCCACCGCGGGCGCGATCCAGGTGCTGATCCGCGAGATCTGGACGGCGACGGCCACGCCCCCGCTGATCGAGGGCACCGGCCCCGGCGCGGTCAGGCCTGGTCGTCCGGCCTGAACAGCGGGATGCTGACCTCCGCGTGATCCTCCCAGCTCAGCGTCACGCGCTGGGCTACGCCTACCGCCTGCGGGTCCGCCTCGATCTCCGCCAGCATCCGGAAGCCCTCGTCGAGGTCGATGAAGCCGACCACGTAGGGAATGCGCTGCCGGAAAAACGGCTGACCGTGCTGGCGGATCACCGTGAAGGTGTAGATCGTGCCGCGGCCGGCCGACTCGCGCCACTCAAGGTCCCCGCTCAGGCAGCCGGTGCAGTGGCGGCGCGGATAGAAGATGATCTCGCCGCAGGCCAGGCAGACCTGGTACAGCAGCCGGTGCTGGCCGGTCGCGGTCCAGAACGGCTCGGTATCGGGCTCGGGGAAGACCGGCAGGGGCCGCTCGGGGACGGCGTCGGCGGTCGCGGCCTGGCCGGTCACGGCATTGGCGGTCACGGCATGGGCGGTCACTGCGTCAGCTGGCACGGGGCGGCGTTCCTCTCGTCGGGCGCTGGCATGGCGTCTTAGTCCCTTCCGAGCACGATCGTGGCGGCCGCATGACGGGTGCCGAGCTGGCCGCCGTTGCCGTGCGCGACGGCCAGCCGTGCGCCGGGGACCTGCGATGTCGACTCCCCGCGCAGCTGGCGTGCCGCCTCGATGAGCAGGAAGATGCCGCGCATGCCCGGGTGGTTGGACGAGAGCCCGCCGCCGTCGGTGTTCAGCGCGGGGCCGTCATCCGGGCGGTCGAAGCGAAGCCGGCCGCCCGCCACGTACGGGCCGCCCTCCCCCTTCTTGGCGAAGCCGAGATCCTCCAGGAGGGCCAGCACCGTGATCGTGAAGGAATCGTAGATCATCGCGATGTCGATCTCATCCGGCCGGATCCCGGCCTGGCCGAACGCCTCGGGGCCGGACCGCACCGCGGCGGAGGTGGTGATGTCGGCGTGGTTGCCGGGATAGCCGACCGCCTCGCCGGTGCCGAGTATCCAGACCGGGGGCTGGCGGAGCCCGGCCGCGACGGCTCGCGAGACGATGACCACCGCGCCCCCGCCGTCCGACACGATGCAGCATTCCAGCAGGTGCAGCGGATCGGCGATCAGGCGCGAGCCGAGCACGTCCTCGATGGTGATCTCGCCGGTGCTCTTGAATCCGATGTCGGTCAGCCCGGCGACCGCCTCGGGGTTGCGCGTGGCGTGCAGGCGGGTGGTCACGGCGATCTCGGCGAGCTGCTCCGGCGTGGTGCCGTAGTCCGCCATATGCCGCCGGGCGACCAGCGCGTAGTTGCCGATCAGGGTCAGCCCGTACGGCCGCTCCATGTTGACCGCCGGATTCGGCTCGGGAAACGTGCGCCCCCTGGTGCCGATGGCACGGGACTCGCTGCGGGCGGTCGAGCCGTAGGTCAGCAGCGCCACGCTGGCCTTGCCCGCGGCGATGTCCCTGGCGGCGTGCGCCGCGTGGAACTCATACGAGCTGCCGCCCACCGCCGTCGTGTCGATCACCCGCGGGGTGACCCCGAGATACTCGGCGAAGGTGAGGCCCTGCATGGGACCGGCTTCGCCCGCATCGTAGATCGCATCGACGTCCGACCAGGTGAGCCCGGCGTCCTGCAGGGCGCGCCGGGCCGACTCGGCCTTGATCTGGAGCTTGCTCAGGCCGCCGGCCGTGCGGCCGGGGAACTCGTGAACGCCGGCGATGGCCGCCTGCGGGGCCGCCATCATGCTCCCCCGCTCGCCGCGGTCGCCGCGGTGCCGGCGGCGGCCCGGAACTGCATCCGGCCCCGGTCGATGACGACCGCGCCGTCCTCGGTAGCGGTCTGGAACAGGGCCGTGTCGCCGCCGTCACGCGGCCGCCAGATGGAGACGACCAGCGGATCGCCGGGCAGCACGGGACGGCTGAAGCGCCCGGACATGGACCGGAAGCGGGCCGGGTCCGAGCCGCACAGGGCGTGCAGCAGCGCGCGGCCCGTGATCCCGTACGTGCACAGCCCGTGCAGGATGGGCCGGCTGAATCCGCCCCTGGCCGCGAACTTCGGGTCGGCGTGCAGCGGGTTCCTGTCCCCCGACAGCCGGTAGATCAGTGCCTGTTCTGGCCGGGTCTGCTGTACGACCTGCTCGTCGGGTGGCCGGTCAGGACGCTCCCAGGGCTCACTGGGGCCCCGGTCACCGCCGAAGCCGCCCTCACCGCGGATGAAGGTGCCGCTCCTGGAGGTCACCAGCGGCTCCCCCGTCGCCGCGTCGACGGCTACGTTCTCGGTGGCGACCAGCGCGCCCGAGCCCTTGTCGTAGATGCCCGTGACGGTGGCGACCGCCCGGACGGTCCCGGTGACCGGCAGCGGCCGGTGCAGCTCGAACGACTGCTCCGCGTGCACGAGCAGCGCACGGTCGAAGTCGCCCAGGCTCCGGCCGGTGCGGGCCTGGGCGATCAGCACGGCATAGGTCGGCAGGACCTGCTGCGTTACGCCCTCGGAGTTCTCCGTGGTGAACTCGAGCTCGGCCAGCGGGTCACCCAGGCCGGCCCCGACGCCGACCGCGTACAGCAGCGCGTCGGCGGACGTCCAGGAGCGCTCCTGCGGCTCGCCGGGCACGCCGATCAGGGAGTGGTCGAGCGGCATCATGACCTCCGCGTCATCGCGCATGACCCAGGATTAGAATTCGGTTCTAGAATTATTCTTGAAGAAACGTGCAGGCCCTGTCAAGGCCGGCCGTGACGAGCCCCCTTGACAGCCTCCGCAGGCCTTGACAGCCTCCGCCGGCGCGGGTCAAATAATCCAGAATCCGCTTCTAGTATTTCACCTCAGACGCAGCGGGAGTGACGGGCATGGGCATCCTGGACGGGAAAGTCGCCATTGTCACCGGCGCGAGCCGGGGCATCGGCGCGGAAATAGCCCGGCGCTTCGGCGCGGAGGGAGCCGCCGTCGCCGTTGCGGCCCGCACGACCGCTGCGGGGCAATCGCCGCTGGCCGGCACGATCGGCGAGACCGCCGGCCAGATACGGGCGGCCGGAGGCACCGCGATCGCCGTCCCCGCGGACCTGGCCAGCCCGGCCGATCGCGAGCGGCTGGTCAGCGAGGCCACGCGGCAGCTCGGCCCGCCGGACATCCTGGTCAACAACGCCGCCGTGACCTACTTCGTCCGGGTCGAGGACTTCACTCCCAAGCGGTACGCGCTGATGTTCGCGGTCCAGGTCGAGGCGCCGTTCCACCTGGCCACGCTGGTGCTGCCCGGAATGCGGGCGAAAGGCAGCGGCTGGATCCTGAACATCTCCTCCGGGGCGGCCAAGCACCCGGCCATGCCGCCCGCCGCCAGGGCCGGGCGGGGCGGCACCGTCTACGGCATGTGCAAGGCGGCCGTCGAGCGCTTCTCGACCGGCCTGGCCGCCGAGCTGTACCAGGACAACATCGCCGTCAACGCCCTGTCCCCGAACCGGGTCGTCCCCACCCCGGGGACGCTCTTCCACCACCTGACCACGCAGGACGATCCGCAGGCCGAGCCGCCGGCCGTGATGGCGGAGGCGGCGCTGATGCTCTGCCACGCCGATCCGCGCAGCCTGACCGGGCGGATCACCTACTCCTACGACCTGCTGAACGAGCTCGGCGTGGCCGTGCCGGCCGGCCGCTAGCGCCACGGACACGCAGCGAACGCCGCCGCCGGCTCCGGATAGCGGGCCGGCGCCGGGCGGGTGGGTGCGGGTCGACTGCCATCTGCACACCGTGGCCTCCGGTGACGCGGTGACCACGCTGGATCAGCTGGCCGGGCGGGTGGCCGAGGTCGGCCTGGATGTCGTGTGCATCACCGATCACAACGTGACCTCCGCCGCAGCCGAGGCCGCGGCCCGCGGCATCGGCGCACGGGTGATCATCGGCGAGGAGATCAGGACCCCCGATGGCGACATCATCGGGCTGTTCCTGGGCGAGCGGATCCCGTATGTCCTGCCGGTCGCCGAGGTGGTCAGCCGCATCCGGCAGCAGGGGGCCCTGGTGTACCTGCCGCACCCCTTCGACCCGTTGCGCAGCAGCCTGGGCGAGGCGGCCGGCCGCCTGTGCGCCGATGGCCAGGCCGACATCATCGAGGTGTTCAACGCGAAGGTCAGGGACCAGACGCTCAACGGCCGGGCCGCGGAACTCGCCGCCCGGTGGGGACTGCCGGGCGGGGCCGGGTCCGACGCGCATGACCCGGCGGGCGTGGGCGCCGCCTACCTGGAGATGCCCGACTTCGACGGCCCGGCCAGCTTCCTGGCCGCGCTGCCCCTGGCCCGCGTGGCAGGCGAGTTCAGGGACCACGCTCTCCGGTACGGCCGCCGGCCGGCCAGGCCAGGCCGCGGGGAGCCTTAGATGCCGATCCGGTCGGCCAGCCGCTCGCGGTGGTAGCTGGCGTCACCGAGGAACAGCTCGCTGGCCTTGGCCCGCTTGAAATACAGGTGGGCGTCATGCTCCCAGGTAAAGCCGATGCCGCCGTGGATCTGGATGTTCTCAGCCGCGACGTGGAAGTACACGTCGGAGGCGTAGGCCTTGGACAGCGCCGCCACGACCGGCACCTCGGCGGAATCCTCGGCGACCGCGGCCGCCGCGTAGGCGACGGTCGAGCGCAGCGACTCGACCTCCAGCAGCAGGTCAGCGCACCGGTGCTTGATGGCCTGGAAGCTGCCGATCGGCCGGCCGAACTGGTGCCGGATCTTGGCGTAGGCCACGGCCATGTCGAGGGCCCGCTGCGCGCCGCCCAGCTGCTCGGCGGCCAGCGCGATCGCGGCGACATCCAGGGTGCGGGCCAGGGCGGCGGAGGCGTCCCCCGGTGCGCCGATGAGCCGGCCGGGGACCGAGGCGAACTCCAGCCGGGCCAGCTTCCTGGTCTGGTCGAGGGTGGGCAGCGCGGTGCGGACCAGCCCGCCGGCGTTCCCGTCCACCGCGAACAGCGACAGCCCGGCATCGGTCCTGGCGGCCACCAGGACCACGGCGGCCGTGTGCCCGTCGAGCACGAAGCTCTTGTGCCCGTCCAGGAGCCAGGCGTCGCCGTCCTTGGCCGCGGCGAGCCGGATCGCGTCCGGTTCCCATGATCCGTCGTCCTCGGTGAAGGCCAGCGTGGCCACGGTCTGGCCGGCGGCGATGCCCGGCAGCAGGTCACGCCGGCCGCTCTCATCGGGAATCGCGAGCAGCGCCGTGGCGGCGAGCACCGCGCTGGCCAGGTACGGCCCGCCATACAGCGCCGCGCCCAGTTCCTCCAGCACGATCGCCTGCTCGGCGAAGGTAAAGCCGGAGCCGCCGTACTCCTCGGGGATGGCGATGCCCTGCAGGCCGAGCTGATCGCCTGCCTGCTGCCAGACCTGCTCGTCGATCCCCTCGGCGGTCTCCATCAGCTCGCGCACCCGCGACATCGGCGCCCGGTCGGCCAGGAAGCGCCGCACCGATTCACGCAGCTCCAGCTGCTCCGCACTGACGGCGAGCTTCATGTCCTGCGCTCCGTTCTCATCGGGCGTTTCCGGCCGGCCCCTGGGGTTCGCCGGGGGGCTGCGTGACGACCAGGACGTCGAGCGCCTCGATCTGATCCCCGTTCACCCACAGCGGGTTGACTTCCAGGGCGCGCAGGCCGCCGGCCAGCGAGGCAGCCGTATCGCTCAGCGCCGTGATGACCTGCGCCAGCGCGTCCAGGTTGGCCGGCCGCGTCCCGCGCGCTCCGCGCAGCAGCGAGATGCCGCGCAGCTCGCCGAGCATGCGCTTGACCTCACCGGGGTCGACCGGCAAGACCCGCAGGCTGGTATCGCCGAGCACCTCGACCCAGACGCCGCCCAGGCCAACGGCCAGAACCGGCCCAAACGAAGGGTCCACGGTAATCCCGGCGAGCAGCTCCACCCCGCCCGTGCGCATGGGACTGACCAGGACGGTGTCGACGCCGGATCCGGCCGCGGCCTGGCCGGCCGCGAGCACTCGCCCGAACGCGGCCCGGACCTGCTCGCCGGTGGACAGGCCGAGGGCAACGCCGCCGATGTCTGACTTGTGCGCGATCTGGGCCGAGCAGATCTTCAGGGCCACCGGGAGGCCGAGCCGCTGTGCGGCCGCGGCCGCCTCGTCGGCCGACGTCACCAGCTCGCCCGGCACGACGGGAACGCCGGACTGCGTGAGCAGCTCCCGCGCGTCGGCCTCGGACCAGGATCCGCTGATGGTCACCGGGCGGGCCGGGCCGGCCGGGCGGCGGGCAGCACCCGGCCCCGGCCTTCCGACCAGCGCAGCGCGTTGCCGATCGCCTGCATGCCGAACTCGATGCCGCCGAGCAGGTGAACGCCGTTGGCCTGGAGCAGCTCCCGCCCGTACGGCGAGACATCCACGCAGGTCGAGCTCACCGGGATGACCGGAATCGGCGCGGAGGCGATGCGCTTGCCCAGCCAGGCGGTGCGCTCCTCGAGGACGCCCGCCATCATCTCGTCCGGCGGCCGCGCGTCCGGCAGGTTCACCCCGGCGAACAGCACGAAATCCAGCCCCGGATCGGCCACCGCGGCCTCCAGCGCATGGTCAATAACGGTGAGCGCCGACGTTCGCTGGTTGGCCAGGAAGTAGCCGGTGGTGTCGAGGGGGTTGCGCGCCGCGGCGAACGACGGCATGTGCTCCGCGATCGCGGCCGTCGTCTCGGCCGCGAACGGGGGGATCTCGATCCCCTGGGCGCTGGCCCGGTCGGCGATGATGTCGCACGCGCCGCCCGAGGAGGTCAGCACGCCCATCCGCCGGCCGCGCGGCCACCGGTCGTAGCCGAGCAGGGCGCCCGTGCACAGCAGTTCCTCGATGCTGGTCACCCTGATCACGTTGAGCTGGCGCAGGACCGCGTCCACGACGGCGTCGTCGCCCGCGACCGACCCGGTGTGCGCCAGTGCCGCCTCCTGGCCCGCGGGGCTGGAGCCGACCTTGAGGGCCACGATCGGCTTGCCCGCCCGGTCGGCGTTGCGCGCGGCCCTGGCGAACCTGGCCGGGTCACCGATCTGCTCGAGGAACAGGCAGATGACGCGGGTGTTGTCGTCCTCGATCAGGTAGTCGAGCATGTCGGCCGTGGTGATCATGGCCTCGTTGCCCATCGTGGCGAGCGTGCTCACGCCGATGGCACGCGACCGGGCGAAGGCGAGCACCACGCTGGCCAGCGCGCCGCTTTGCATCGCGATGCCGACGGGACCGGCCAGCAGCGGCATCGGCACGGTCAGCGCGAACGGGCCGGCCTTGGCGTGCGCGTTCAGGAAGCCCAGGCAGTTCGGGCCCAGCACGGTGATCCCGTGTCCCGCCGCGCGGTCGATCATCGCGCGCTCCAGCACCCGGCCCTGCTCGCCGACCTCGCGGTAGCCGGACGCGAGCACGACCACGCTGCGCACGCCGCCCGCGCCCGCGTCGTCGAGCACGGTCTCGACCGCCTCGGTCGGGGCCAGGATGAAGGCCAGGTCCACCGGCTCCGGCAGGTCGCGCAGGCTGCGGGCGGCCGGGCGGCCGAACACCGTCTCGTGCTTGGGATGCACCGGGATGAACGGGCCGGAGAAACCGGTGGCGAGGGCGCTCATCGCGACAAAGCGGGCCCACGCGGAAGTATCAGAGGCACCCACCACGGCGATGCTGCGCGGCGCGAAGAACTGCGCGAGCCGCTCGGGCGCGACGAGCGGGCTGGCCGCCCCGGCGTCGCCATCCGGCGCGGGCTGGCCTGCGTCGCTCATTTGCGCACCAGCCGCTCCTTAGGCAGGCCGAGCGCTCGCTCGCCGATGATGTTGCGCTGGATCTCGCTGGTGCCGGAGTAGATGGTCCCCGCCCGGCTGCTGAGGAAGACATTCTGCCAGCTGGTCACCGGATAGCCGGGGCCCTCGGGCCGCAGCAGCGCATCCGTGCCGACGATGTTCATCGCGATCTCGCCGAGGCGCTTGTGGTACTCGCTCCACTGCAGCTTGGCGACCGAGGCCTCCGGGCCCGGCGGCCGTCCCTCCGCTACCTGAGCCAGGGTGCGCAGGCCGCTGAAGCGCATCAGCTGGACGCCGGTGTAGGCCCAGGCGAGCTGCTGGCGCACCAGCGGGTCACTGTCCTTGCCGTACTTGCGCGCGGTGTCGACCAGGTCCCAGAACTCCCGCTCGAAGCCGAGGTGCTGGACCGTCGCCCGGCCGCCGCGCTCGTGGCCGAGCGTGGTCATCGCCACCCGCCAGCCGTTATTCAGGCCGCCGATCACGTTGAACAGCGGGGCCCGCACTCCGTCCAGGAAGTCCTCGCAGAATTCCGACGCGCCCGTCATCTGCTTGACCGGCCGGTACTCGACCCCCGTGCCGGTGAACGGGATCAGCACATACGACAGCCCGGCGTGCTTCTCGGCGTCCGGATCGCTGCGGCACAGGACGAACATCATGTTCGCCCTGGCCGCGCCCGACGTCCAGGTCTTCTGCCCGGTGATGACGACCTCATCCCCGTCCACCTCGAGCCGGGTCTGCACGCCGGCCAGGTCCGACCCGTAATCGGGCTCGGAGAATCCCTGGCAGTAGACATCCTCGCCGGAGATGATCCGCGGCAGGAAGTACGCCTGCTGCTCGGCCGTGCCGTGCACGATCACCGACGGGCCGACCAGCCCCTCGCCCATCCCGCGGCTGACTCTGGGCACGCCGGCCCGGTGGAATTCCTCGTTCAGCACGGCCAGGCGGACGCCGTCCATGCCCTGCCCGCCGAACTCCTGCGGCCACTGCGGGCAGATCAGGGCGGCGGCTGACAGCTTGCGATCCCATTCCTGGTAGGCCGGATGGGCCATCGCCTGGGCGAGCCGCCTGCCGCGGTTACCGCCCGCGGTGACGATCCCGTTCCATTCCGCGAGCCCGTCGAGGCCATCGGGCGCCTCCGCCGCGATCCACTCCCGTATCTCCTCGCGGAACCGCGCCATCTCCGGTCCGAGGTCAAGATCCATTGAAGAGCCTCCAGGGGCGGCCTGTGATGCCGTGATTCCAGAGATCCTAGAATCCAATTCTAAGTTTATGAGAACTCCTCAGCCCGGTCCTTGTCAAGAGCACGGTCCTGGTCAAGGCCAGCCTCCGGGTTCCATGCGCTCCCGGCCATCAGCCGCCGCGCATACTCCATCACGGCGTCGATGATCTGGTTGGCCTGACGGCGGGTCCTGGCCGCGGCGACCTCGCGGGCACCCTCGCCGATAAGCGAGGTCAGGATGGCCGCGTACAGCCGGTCCAGAGCCGTGTCAGGCAGCTTGAGGAGCGCGTCATTCTGGCTGATCCACTCATGGTTGCGGCGCCGCTTCATGACCTCGAATCCAGGCGGGGCGTCCCCCGAGACAAACAGCAGCGCGAGGTCCCTGCGCAGCCAGCTGCCCTGGAGGAACGCGCCCGCGCCGACCGAGAACAGCTCGGCCGGATCGGTGACCCCGGCCCGCCGGGCATCGGTGACCGCCTTGCTCGCGGCGTTCTCGTGGGCCAGCTGGTGCTCCTGCCAGAGGGCGAGGAAGAGCTCGCTCTTGCCGCCGAAATGGTGGTACAGGCTGCCGACGCTGGATCCGGCGCGCTCGACGATATCCGCGATGCTGGCCTCGGAGAAGCCCTGGTCCGCGAAGACTTCGCGGGCGGCGTCCAGCAGCGCGCGCTGGGTCTGCGCCGTGCGCCCCCACTGCCAGGCGCCGCTGGCGGCCCTGCTCGTCAGCTCCTTCGCCATGGATGGTCACCGATCCGTTCGTGCCGTGACTGCTCGCCTTCTATCGTCCCACCTTGATCGTCCCACTTTGCGCCCGCCGCGGTGGCCTGCCCGGCCGCACTGCCCGGCCGCACGGCCCGGTCGCACTGGGCGGCCGTTCCTGGCGAGCCTTGACAGCCCAGGCTCCCGGCCTGGAAGCTAATTCCAGAAGACAATTCTAATAACTGCGGCTGCTGGACGGTAACCGCGGCTGAGCTGCGCGGTCCGGCCGGCTCGGCGGGGGCCGCCGGCAGGAGGGCCTGGTGAGCCGGAATGGGAAGTCTGGACGGGCGGGTTGCGGTGGTCACCGGCGCCGGACGGGGCATCGGCCGGTCGGTGGCCATGCTGCTGGCCCGCGAGGGCGCATCGGTGCTGGTCAATGACCTCGGCGTCGCGCTGGACGGGTCGGGAACCGACGGCGGTCCGGCCCAGCAGGTCGCCGACGAGATCGGCGAGGCCGGCGGGAAGGCCATCGCGAGCGGTGCCGACATCTGCGACCACGCGGCGGCGGAGAACATCATCAGGACCGCGATCGAGGAATTCGGGCGGCTGGACGTACTGGTCAACGTGGCCGGCATCCTGCGCGACCGGATGGTCTTCAACATGACCGAGCAGGAATGGGATGACGTGATCCGCGTCCATCTCAAGGGCACGTTCAACACCACGAAATTCGCGTCCGCGCACTGGCGGTCGCTGCGCGACGAGCAGGCGGCTAATCGCATCATCAACTTCACCTCGGTATCGGGGCTGCACGGGGCACCAGGCCAGCCCAACTACGCGGCCGCGAAGATGGGCATCGTCGGCCTGACGTACTCCGCCGCCCACTCGCTGGCCAAATACGGCGTGACCGTGAACGCGATCTCGCCCGGCGCGGCGACCCGGATGACCGAGTCGGTGCCCACGGGCCGCCGCCGGAGCAGGACGGCGAGCGCTGACGAGCGCTCACCGGACAACGTGGCGCCGATCGTCGCCTACCTGGCCAGCGAGCAGTCCGGCTGGATCACGGGCCGCATCGTGCACACCTCGGGCTATGAGGTCGCGCTCTACAGCAACCCGGAGCCGGTGATCCGGCTGATCGGGACCGAGCCGTGGGAGCTGGACCAGCTCGCCGATCAGGTCGAGCGCTCGTTCGGGCCGATGCTCGGCCGGCCAGGCTAGCGGCCGGGACGAGCTGCTGGCCCGAGGCGGGCTCGCCGCGACGCTCAGCCGCCCAGGTGGACCGTGCCGTCGGCGTGCAGCGACCAGCCGGGGTTGTGCGCCACTTCCCATGGATGCCCGTCCGGATCGATGAAGACGCCCGAGTAGCCGCCCCAGAAGGTGGCGGCCGGCTCCCGGCCGATCCGGGCGCCGGCCGCCCTGGCCTCTTCGATGACCGCATCGACGGCCGCGGGCGAGCTGACGTTGAGGGCCAGCGTCACGCCGCCCCAGCCGCCGGCGTCGCTGACGGCGCTGTCGGCGGCCAGCTCGGCCCGGTCCCACAGGGCGACGACCATCCCGCCCGCCTGGAAGAAGACCACGTCATCCCCGGCCGGCCCGGCCGGCGCCCGCCAGCCCATGGCCGTGTAGAAATCCCTGGCCCGGCCCAGATCCGCGACGCCGAGGGTGATGACGCTGACCCGCTGATCCACCGGCGGGCGTCAGTCGTCGAGTTCCTCGACGAACATCCTCGATCCCGGCGGTGCGATCTGCTGGTAGTCGGCCGCGGTCGCCTTTCCCTCAGCCGAGGCGATGCCCTTCCCGAGCGCCTCCTGATCGGCGAAGTACAGCTCGGCGAGCCGGGAATAGGTGTGCTCACCGCCATCAACCGCTGCGGAGATCCGGCCGGATTCGAACCGCTGCAGGCCGGGGATCTTGCTCACGAGCGGCACGTGGACGTCGAGGTAGTGCCGGTTAAAGGCGTCGGCGTCCTCGGGCTGGGCGTACAGAACCACAAGTTTGACGGTCATGGCTGGCACCGTATCAGCCGATCCGCTCCGCCTCTAGCGCGGCGGGACCGGGTGAGGGGGGACCGGGCGAGGCGGGCCTGACGTCCTGGAGCCGGTCGACGCGGGCCAGGTCGGGGAAGATACAACCCCAGGTGGCAGCGATGAGGATCGTGATGAGGCCGCCGCCCACCACGGCGGGCACCGTGCCCACGAGGAAAGCAGCCAGCCCCGACTCGAACGCGCCAAGCTGGTTGGAGGCGCTGATGAACACCATCTCGACCGCCGCCACCCGGCCCCGCAGCCGGTCCGGCGTGGCCAGCGCGACCGTCGTGGAGCGGATGTTCATGCTGAACATGTCGACGAAGCCGCTCACGGCCAGGGCCAGCAGGGAGAGCGGGTAGAAGCGGGAGAGCCCGAACACCACCATGCTGGCGCCGTAGAGACCGACGACGATCAGCAGCGTCCGGCCGGCCCGGCGGCCGAGCGGGCTGCGGGTGAGCGCCACGGCACCCAGCAGCGCCCCGGCCGCGGGGGCGGCGCGCAGGACGCCCAGGCCCGCCGGGCCGACATGCAGGATCGAGCGGGCGAACACCGGCAGCAGCGCTACCGCCCCGCCGAAGAGAACGGCCAGCAGGTCCAGCAGGATCGCGCCGAGCAGTATCTGGGTCCGCCGCACGAAGCGGAGTCCCTCCAGCACCCGATCCAGTCCCGGCGGCACCGGATCCTGCGGCGCCGGGACATCCGCGGCTGGCCTCGGGCGCATGGCGATGACGCACAGCGAGGCGAGCAGGCACATGCTCGCGGCCAGCAGGTAGACCAGCACCGGCGAGATCAGGTACAGCAGGCCGCCGAGAGCCGGGCCGAGCACCATGGCGGTCTGCGACGCGATCGAGCGCAGCGTCATCGCGATCGGCAGCACCTCGGCCGGGACGAGCGTGGGGGCCATCGACCGTGCCGCGGGGTTAGCCAGCGCCATGGTCGCCCCCGCCCCGGCTGCCAGCGCCAGGTACGGGACCACCGAGGTGTCCCCCGAACGGCTCACCAGAGCGAGCCCGGCGCCCACCGCCACGGCGAGCAGCAGGGCGACGGCGAAGACCAGCCGCCGGGGCAGCCGGTCGGCGAGCTGCCCGGCGGGCAGGGCGAGCACGAACATCGGGATGAACTCGGCCAGCCCGATCCAGCCGAGGTCGAGCGGGCTGCGGTGCTGGGCGTAGACCTCCCAGCCGACGGCCACCTCGAGCATCTGCAGGCCGATGCCCATCGCGAGCAGGGCCAGCCACCACAGCCGGAAGTCGCGTACGCGAAGCGCCGGGCCGATGTTCCTCACGCGACGCCGATGTTCCTCACGCGGCCGGGCGGGGGAAAGTCATCAGCCATCCACCGTCCGGACCGGCCGCCCTGGGCACCCACGCACTGTGGTTCACGCCCCCCAGCAGCATGCCTGCCTCCTCCCGCCATCTCAGGTCCCACTACCCGTCAGATGTCACGCCATCGGATCTGATGCTGGCCTAGTGCGTCGGCTGCCTTCTCCGCGATATCGGCCGGCAGGTCAGCTTCGTCCAGGGAGGAGAAGGCGTCGAGTGCTGCCGGGCCGCGTCCCTGGGGGTGATAGCGGTACACGGCGATCTGGCCGCGCCTGGTCAGGGCCACACCGTAGGAGAGTCCGCTGGTGTGGCTGGTCGCGCCGCTGCGTGCTTCCTCGCCGGGCGCGACGAGCCACCGGCCGGTGAATGACTCCACCTGATCGTAATCCTCGAATGTCGCGTCGAAGTGGCTGGTACCCGCGCCGGTCCTGACCCTGATGTCCTCCATGCGGTCATCGGGCGTGTGGATCGTCGGCAGATAGAGACGCAGCGCCATGGTGACGAGATGGGACACGCTCTGCCGCGTCCGGCCGGCCGCCTGCTCGGCCCGTTCCCAGACCGCAGCATCCTCGTCGCGGATATAGAGGGTCTTGTTAGCCGACATGGCGGTGAGAGTTACCGCTCCTCGGAGGCAGCAGGTCGCGGCAGAGCCTCGATGAGCGCCTCGATCACCCGCAACTGGACCTGCTCTGACTTGAACGCGTTAACAACTTCCGCTGCGCGCTTCAGCAACTCGGACTTCAGCTTGAACTCGTTCATGGCCTGAGCCTTTCTGCGTAGGTACCACGTATACTATACGTGGTACCTACGCAGAGGAGAGGCAGGTCAGGCCGACGCAGCCGGTTGCCGTTCCGGGCGCAACGAAAACGCGATCACTAGCCGTGCTCTCCGCTCACTTCCCCCAGCCGGGGTCGCGGCCAGACAGCCCCAGCAGGCGGTCCAGGGGCGATGCCTGGTCGGAGACGGCGACCCGGTTCCCGAATGCCTTGCCGTCGCCCTGGTAGTCATCGGTGAGCATGCCGGGCGCGAAGTCCAGCGATTCGGCGGCCGCGGCGGCCGGGGGCGACCAGCGCTGGCCGGTGGCCGTGGCCAGGTCCCAGCCGTGCACCAGGTACTCCCAGAGGATCATGCCGAGCGCGAGCTCGCCCGGCATGGCGCTGTCCCCGAGCCGCAGCGGGCGGTCGGCCGCGCCGGCGCCCAGGGATCGAGCGAGGCTGCCGGACGCGGCCCGTACCGCCGCGGCCGCGTCGGCGGGCGCGGCGGGGGCGGAGTATCCGTCGATGCTGGCCAGCGGCGCCTGGCCGCCCGGATCGGCGAATCCCTCGGCGAAGGTAGTCAGCCAGCCCAGCACGTGATCACGCAGCTGCGCCACGTCGAATTTGGTGCAGGGGGTCGGATCGTGCAGTTGCCCGGGGGTGATGCCGTCCATGACCGGTGCGAGGTCGGCGAGAACGGCGATCAGGAGGTCGGTGGTCTTGTCCGTTGAGGTGCTCATGCCGACCACGGTACGGAGGCAGGCCCCGCCGGGCTTGAAGATTCGCGTCACCGGTGTCGCTAGGGTCACAGGGGTGAGCACTTCCGGGCCGGATCCAGTGGAGCAGGACAGTCGCGGGATCCTGGATCCATGGCTGCTGCGCCAGCAGGTTCGCCTGACCCGGTACCCGCCGGGCCCGGCCCTGACCGGGCTGGTCGACCGGTTCTGGGCGGTGGGGTGGGACCTGCCGCCCGGTGCGGTCCACCGCCAGCAGGTGCTGACCCATCCGGGTGCCAACCTCAGCGTGGGCCACCCCGACGCCGAGGCGAGCCCGGGCCCGGCCGGGCCGATCGAAGCGCGGCTGAACGGCGTCGCGCGCGGCCTGAGCACCCGCGTCCTGACCGGCCGGGGCTGGACAGTCGCGGCGATGACCACGCCCGGCGGGCTGGGCGCGTTCATCACCGGGTCGGCGGCCCGGTTCACCGACCGGATCGTCCCGCTGGGCGCGGCCACCGGCACGGACGAGGCGGCGCTGGTCCGGCTCCTGCGCGACGAGCCGGAGGAGGCCGCGCGGGTCAGCTTGCTGGCCAGCGCGCTGGAGCAGGCGGCGCATCCCCGCCGGGTACCGGCGGCCCGCCGGGTGGCCGAGGTGGCCAGGCTGGCCGAGACCAACCGGTCGCTGCGCCGGCTCAGTGACCTGTGCGAGATCGCCGATACCGGCCAGCGGACCCTGCAGCGGATGTTCCTGCACTACGCGGGCGTGTCGCCGACCTGGGTACTGCGCCGGTACCGGCTGCTGGACGCGGCTGAGGCGGTCCGCGGCGGCGAGCGGGTGTCGTGGGCAGATGTAGCCGCCGACCTCGGGTACTCCGATCAGGCCCACCTGACTCGCGACTTCCGCGCCGCCATCGGCCAGACCCCGGCGGCCTATGCGCAGTCGCAGCCGCCCGCCGGCCAGACCGAGCGCCCCATGACGTCGGGCCCGCGCGCCGGCCGCAGCGGCCGGCCGGGCCAGAATTAGATGCCAGGAAATAGGGCGAGGCCCCTCCATGTATGAGATGCAGGGGCCTCGCTCGGCTTTGCCAGGCGGGTACGCCGATCGCTCGGCTACCTGCCCCGCGCGGGCCGCCACTGTCGCCGACACCCGCCGCAAGCTCCGGTCTCCCGGCTCTTGCTGCGTCTCGAAGTTGCCTCCGAGGTGGCCCCGTCTCTTGTGGTAAATGCAGTTCTACTGCCTCGCGCCGACGCGGCACAAGGGGTCTCCGTTCACCATTTCAAGATTCTTTAGCCGTCCACAAGACACATGCCGTTATCCACCAAGTCGGCTGATTGTCCACCGAGAATCCACAGGTCAGTCCACAGGACGGTGCACAACTCAGGCCAGTGGGGGCGCCGCCGGCACACTGTCTGCGGGGCTGTCTGCGGGCTAGCCGGAGCGCGACCGGAGCGCGGCGACCAGCGCCGGGATGACCTCGTTCAGGTCGCCGATCACGGCGTAGTCGGCGTGGGCGATGATCGGGGCGTCCGGGTCAGTATTGACCGCCACGATGTGCTTGGCGCTCAGGCAGCCGGCCATGTGCTGGATGGCACCGCTGATCCCGCAGGCGAGGTACAGCTCCGGTGAGATACGGGTGCCGGTCTGGCCCACCTGCTGCCGGTGCGGGCGCCAGCCCTGGCTGGTGACCACGCGCGAGACTCCCACCGCCGCGTCCAGCAGCCCGGCGAGCTCCTCCAGCGCGCCGAACCCCTCCGGGCCGCCGACGCCGCGCCCGCCGCCGATGACCACCCTGGCCGTGGCCAGCGAGATTCCCCCGGTCCGCTCGGCCGACTCGGTCGCGCAGACCTGCAGGTCGCTGTCGCGCAGCTCGGGGCGGTGCACCAGGACACGGACCGTCGCGGCGGCGTCCACGGCCACGGTGTCCGCCGCCACGGTGTCCGCCGCCACGGTGTCCGCCGCCACCGCGTCCACGGCCACGGTCAGCAGCGCGGGCGACGCCTCAAGCACCGCATCTTCCAGCAGGCTTCCCGCCCAGCGGTGCCGGACCAGCTCGACCTCGGCCGGGGCGGTGCGGCGGGCGGCGGCGCAGTTCGCGGCCATCGGCTGGCCGGTCATGGCGGCCAGATGGGCCATCACCTCACTGCCCCGGTCGGTCCCGGCCGCGGCGACGCCGGTCGCCGACGAGACGGTGATCAGCTCAGCCAGGGCCCGCGCCCAGGCGGCCGGCGCATAGCCAGCCGCGGCCAGCCGCGGCGACTCGATCACGTAGGCATCGGCGGCGCCGCACCCGGCCAGCACCGGCACGGGCACCGTGTCCGCGGGCCCGGCCAGAACGGCGGCCAGGTCCTCCCCGGCCGACTGCGCCAGCTCCCTGGCCAGGGTCAGGGCCCGCAGCGACGCATCGGCCAGGCCGGTCCCCTCGCGCTCCACCAGGCACAGCACGGTCACGGCAGCACCCCCAGCTCATCGAGCAGCTGCACCAGGGCCGGCACGGCACCGGGGCCGGTCCCCAGGACCTGCGCCCGCTTGCGCTCGCCCTGCGGAACCCGCAGCCGCTGCGTGCGCAGGCCCTCGGCCTGCCAGTGCGGCGCAAAGCGCTCGATCACCGCCCGTTTCGCCCGCAGCCGGCCCGGCAGCGACGGGTACCTCGGCAGGTTGATGCCCTCCTTGACACTCACCACGGCCGGCAGCGGGACGTCGAAGGTCTCCTGCGTGCCCCGGTACTCCCGCCGTGCCCGCGCCCGCGGCCCGGCCCCGCCATCCGCTCCCCCGCCGCCGGCCGCCCCGCCACCGCCACCCGCTTCATCACCGCCGGCCGGTATCTCGAGTTCCTTGATCCCGGTCACGCACGGCAGCCCGAGCGCATGGGCCACCCGGACGGGCACCTGGTAGTCGCCCGTATCTGCCGCCTCGTTGCCAAACAGCAGCAGGTCGTAACCGCCGTCCGGGCCCTCAGCCCGCCGCCGGGCCGCATCGGCGATAGCCGCCGCCGTCGCGATCGGCCCCCACGGGCGGCCGTCGGTTTCCAGCAGCACGCCATGACCGGCGCCCAGCGCCAGCATGTCCCGCAGCTGATCGGCCGCCTCCGGCGGACCGAGGGTCAGCGCGGTGACGCTGCCGCCGAGCCGCCCGACGATCCGGACGGCTTCCTCGACCGCGCATTCCTCATGCGGGCTGACCGTGAACCCGGACATGCGGGTGTCGACATCCTGCCCGTCCGGGGTCACGACGATCTTCCCGCCGACCATCGGGACCCGCTTGACGCAGACCAGGATCTCCATCGCGGTCAGCGCCTGACCCGCTCGTTGTCCGGGTCGAAGAGCGGTACCGCGCCGGCCACGGCCACGGTCACCGGGTACTGCTCCCCCATGTACTCCACGGCGAGCTGGTACCCGGCCACCGCGTGCGCGGCCGGCAGGTACGCCATCAGCAGGTGCTTGCCGACCGACGGGCCGGACCCGGCGCTGGTCACATACGAGGGCCGTCCCTTGGCGTCGACCAGCCGCTCGCCGGCCAGCGTCAGGATGGGCTCGCCGCCCATCATGTAGCGCAGCTGCCCGGACGCCGACGTGTGATCGTCGACCGTCAGCGTGCACAGCACCGCGCTCGGCCCGGCGGCCCGCTGCCCCAGGTAGGCCGCCCGGCCGACGAAGTCCTGCTGCTTGACCGACGGGCGCGCCATCCCGGCCTCGACCAGGGTGTAGCTGGCGTCCAGCTCGTCCCCGTAGGAGCGGTAGCCCTTCTCCAGCCGGCCGGTGGTCCCGTAGACGCCGATGCCGACCGGGACCAGCCCGTGACCCTGTCCTGCGGTCCAGATCGTGTCCCACGCCCTGGCGCCCTGCTCGATGGGCACGTGCAGCTCCCAGCCCAGCTCGCCGACGTAGGAGATACGCGAGGCCAGCACGGTCACCCCGCCCAGCTCCACCCGGGCGCAGGTCCCGAAGCGGAATCCGTCGTGCGACACGTCATCGCCGGTCACCGACTGGAGCACGTCACGGGCCCGCGGCCCCCACAGGCCCAGCGTCGTCCAGGCCGAGGTCAGGTCGGCGACCGCCGCGCTCCCGTCGTCCGGGAGATGATCGGAGATCCACTTGAGGTCCATCATGCCCGTGGCTCCGCCGGTGACCACGCGGAACCGGCGCGGCCCGAGCCGCATGATGGTCAGGTCCGCCCGCACCCCGCCGGCCTCATCGAGCAGCGAGGTGTAGACGACCCGGCCGGGCCGCACGTCCATCTGCGCGACGGCGAGCTTCTGCACGGCGGCCAGCGCGCCGGGCCCGGTGATGTCGAAGATGGCGAACGCGGACAGGTCCACCAGGCCGCAGCCGTCCCGCAGGGCCAGGTGCTCGGCGTTGATGATCGGCGACCACCAGCGCGACTCCCACTCCGCCTCGCGCTCCATCAGGCGCCCGGCGTACCGCTCGAGCAGGCCCTCATTGGCGGCATACCAGAACGGCCGCTCCCATCCCGCGGTCTCGAAGAACACCGCCCCCAGATCCCGCTCGCGCTGGTAGGCCGGGCTGAGCCGCAGCGGCCGCCCCGATTCCCACTGCTCCGCCGGGTGGACGATCCCGTACATCTTGTTGAAGCCCTCGCGCGCCCGCGCCGTGACGTGCGCCGTGGTGCGCTGATGGTCGTAGAACCGCGAGATGTCGGCCTCGTGGATGTCGATCTGCGGCGTGACGCCGCTCATCCACTCGGCCACCGCCCGGCCGATCCCCGGCCCTTCCTTGATCCAGCTCGCGGCGACGGCCCACAGGCCGGGAACCTCCGGGGTCTCCCCCAGCGCCGGGTGCCCGTCGGGCGTCATGGAGATAAGGCCATTAATTGCATAACGGATGCCAGCGCGCTCATCACCCAGCAAATCCGGCATGAGCTCCAGGGCCTGCAAAAGCTGCGGGTCGAAGTCATCCTGGGTGAACGGCATCTCCGTGGGCGACAGGGCGGATTCCTCGATGGACGGAATGTCGTCGGGCGCGATGATGATGGGCCGGTGCGCATACGAGCCGACTTCCATGTCGCCGCCGTGCTGGCGCTCGTACATATTGGTGTCCACGTCCCGGACGATCGGGTACTCGATTTCCCCGGCGGTCTGCGCGAACAGCTCGATCGGCCCGACGCTGATCATCTGGTGCACGATCGGGGTGAGCGGGATCCGCGCTCCGGCCATCCGGGCGATCCGCGGGCTCCAGACCCCGCAGCAGATCGCGCAGACGTCGGTCTCGATGTCGCCCTTGCTGGTGCGCACGGCGCTGACCTGGCCACCAGGCCCCTTGTCGATGCCGAGCACCTCGGCCCCGGCCAGCACGTGCAGCGCGCCAAGTTCCTGGGCGTGCTCGCGCATCAGCGTCCCGGCGCGCAGCGAGTCGACCACCCCGACCGTCGGGAAGTGCGCCCCGCCCAGGATCACGGACTCATCCAGGTAGGGGACCAGTTTCTTGATCTCGGCGGGCGTCAGCACCCGGGCCGGTATGCCCCATGCCTTCGCCGCCGTGCAGCGCCGGAGCAGCTCCTGCATGCGCTCCTGCGTGCGCGCGACCTCGATCCCGCCGCTCTGCGTGAAGACGCCGAGTTCCTGGTACTGCTCGGTGCTGTCGCGGGTCAGCTCCATCATCATCTTGGAGTACTCGATCGGGAAGATGAAGTTGGAGGCGTGGCCGGTCGAGCCGCCGGGGTTGGGCATCGGGCCCTTGTCGACGAGCACGATGTCGCGCCAGCCGAGCCGGGCGAGGTGATACGCCAGGCTGTTGCCCACGATTCCCGCGCCGACGATGACGACGCTGGCCCGGCTGGGGATGTCACTCATGCAGCTGCTTCCCGTCCCTGGTTGACTCGCATTCCATCACGCCGCGAAGCCGAGCCGACCCCGCCCGCCACCGGGAGGCGGCGGGTGGGGTCGGCTGGGCCTGCACAAACGCTATACCTGCGCCAGTTACTCGACCGGGATCTCCTTATTGATCATGCCCAGGTCGATGCCCTGCCGCTTGCGGACGAGCCGCGCGACGACATACACCACGATGGCCAGGACATAGAGCGCGCCCATGAAATACAGCGAGTCGCGGTTGTTCACCCCGTAGCTGGCGTTCGTGAACCACTCGTACAGATTGAAGCCGAGCAGCCCGATCGTGACCCAGCCGGCGACCGGGACGACCTGCACGCCGAAGATCCTGATCTTGCTCGCCGGTGATGCTCGCCACAGATCCTTCTTGATGAAGGGCAGCAGCACCACGGCGATCGCACTGAACAGGAATGTCACGGCGATCACCAGCGTCGCGTCGTAGGTGTAGGTCACGAACGTCGAGTTGTAGGCATACACGGCGCTCAGGCCCACGGCCGGCAGCAGCATCAGGATGAGCGAGTAGAGCGGCACCTTCCGCTTCTCCGATACCTCCGCGGCCCGGTCCGGCAGCACCCGGTCGAAGGCCGCGGCGAAGATGACCCGGGTCGAGGACAGGAACAGGGTTCCCACCCAGCCGAAGAACCACAGGCTCATGACCAGGATCAGCGCGACCTGGAACGCCGTGTTATGCACCAGCCAGGCCGCGAACAGGACCGGATACGGCCAGATGGGCAGGACGGTGCTGACGTGCGGGGTGAGCACGAAGACCTGGTAGTTCAGCTGGTTTGAGTTCTGGTAGAAGGCCCAGCCCATCGTCTTGTCGATCAGCAGCAGGAAGATCACGGTCAGCGCCACGGTGATCCACAGGCCGCCGAACATGCCGGTGAACACCCGCCTGAAGTCGTTCGCGCCGCGGATCTCTCCGTACAGCGTGGCGCCCCAGTTCGGCCACAGGATGAAGAACATCATCACCGGCACCAGCAGCATGGTCGGCCCGAGCGGGCCGAAGGCGATCGGCGGGGCGTGGTAGCCGATCTTGGCCGCCGCGGCCTGCGTGGCCCCGTAGGCGTTGTTCAGGCCGAAGATCTTGTGCGTCGCGAGATTGAATGAGCTGACGAAGTTCGCGTGCGAGTTGACCAGCAGCAGCACCACGATGACCGCGAACCCGACCAGCCCGCCGTAGATGCACCACTTCTGGACCCTGGCGTAGCCCCCCATCCCGACCGACACCAGGACGCCGGCCAGCGCGATGGTGATCAGGCAGACGACGAAGATCCCGTTATGGGTGCCGAACCACGCGGCTCCGCCCGTGGGCCAGGTCCACTTGAGGGTCGCCCACAGCGGCTCGAAGAACTGGACGGACAGGATGTTGCCGTAGATCGGCGCCCACAGCCAGAGGATGAACCACCACCCGGTGGCGGCCATGACGAAGCCGAGGCCGCTGCCGAGGATCCGGGTCTGCCAGACATAGTCACCGCCGGCCCGCGGGATCGTCACGATCAGCCCGGAGTAGGCGACCACCAGGAACGACACCCAGACCCCTGAGATCAGCACCGCCGTAATCAGCTGTCCCTTGGGAAAGGCGGGGGCGGCGAACGCGAACTCGTAGATGGCCAGGGTGACGAAGTTGGTGGCCAGGACCGCATAGATCATCGAATCTCGGACCGACCAGCCCCTGACCAGGCCGGTCGCGTTGCGCAGGAACAGTGTCGGTGTCTCGCCGCCGATCGCTTCTGTAGCCATCTACGCCTCTCATCCGTTCACGAGGAGGTACCTGGTGACCTTCGCCTTCTTCTCGTTCAGTTCCAGCACCGCGCCCTGCAGGACTCCGTCGCCGTAGACGCTGCCCGGATTGATGGCGAGCGTCCGGCCCATGCGCTTGATCCCCCTGCTCTCGTGGATGTGACCGTGCACCGACAGCATCGGCTGGTGGCGCTGGATCGCATCGCGCACCGCGGTCGAGCCGACGGGCTTCAGCACCGAGCCGCCGTGGGTGGGCCGCAGGCTGGAGTCCAGCGCCGGAGCCTCGTCGAGGCCCGAGCCATAGGGCGGCGCGTGGAAGTTGAAGATGGTCTTCTCCATGTCGGGGACCAGGCTGGCCACCGCCTCGATCCTGGCCGCCAGCTGATCTTCGGGAGCCTCACGGAAGGTGTTCCAGGGCGTCGGGTTGGTCCAGCCCATCGAGACCAGGTGAAACCCGCCGAGATCAAGGACCTTGCCCTCGCCGAAGCTCACCACGGGCGACGCCTCGATAATGTCGTCGATCTCCCAGATGTCATCGTTTCCGCCGTTGAGAATGCAGGGAATCGTGCCGCCCCTGAGCTTGCCGTCGGCCATGTCCATCCACCGGTCCAGCGAGCGGGTCATCTCGGTGGTGAACCTGCGGTCGACCGCGCCCTCTTCGGCACTGAGCGCCTGCAGCTCGTCCGGGGTCACGATCGCCGGGTAGGACCCCCGGTTGCGGATCTGGCGCTGGACTTCCTCCAGCTCCTGCTGGGTCTCCAGGACAAGCGCCTGGCCGCCCACGGTGACCTGCCAGCTGCCGGGGCGGGCGACGATCGGCACCATCGCCTTGCCGGTGACATCCCCGCCCAGGACCACCAGGTCAGCCTTATAGAAAGCCGCCGAATTGAGGAATTTGCGCCAGCAGACCTCGGAGCCGTGGATGTCCGTTGCGAAGAAAATCTTCAAGCGCCCACCACGCCCTCTGCAGTGCCTTATGTGCAACGGTGTAGCATCCGGCGCAACCGGACGTCAAGGAACTGGTTTAGTCAATATCGTTACTTGTTAGGTCAGTGGCCCTCTTCTTCGGGCAGCTCATACCAGCGGACCCGGTCGCCGACATTCGAGCGGAGCCGCCATTTGACCGTCTTGGGAGCCGCCTGCGCGAGTTCGAGGAGCTGGCGGGACTGCGCGATCGGGTCAAAAGGCGGCTCGGGCGGCACCAGCTCAGGCCGCTCCTGGGCTAGCGCCGGGAGCCTGCTCAGGTTGCCGGTGACCGTCCGCCACCATCCCCAGTCGGCGCCGAGCAGCTTGGCGAAGCGCTCGGTGTCGATGAACGCGGCGGTGCCGCCATCCGCCGCCCCGCCGGCCGCCGCCCCGGCGCTGCCCACCGGGACGCCGGACAGGAGCTGAAGGGCATCCCTGACGTCCTTCTCGTTCAGCTCGACGATCTGCAGCTTGGACAGCAGCAGGTCGACGGCGTCGACGGTCAGCGGCAGCCGGCCGAAAGCCGGCCGCAGGTCCAGCGTGTGGCACATGGTCAGCCGGTCTACCATCACGTCGATCGGGCGCCCCGAGGGCGCGATGAAGTACATCTGCCGGTCGCCGTTCAGGGCGTTGAACTGGCGGTCAGCCTGGCACCCCTGCTGCACCAGATTCGCCACCACGTCCTTGCGGCCCTTCGACAGGCACGCGAAGTCGATGTCCTGCCCCTGGCGCAGCCGCGGCGGGAAGCCGGGGCAGATCACCCGGACCGCCAGGCCGCCGAGCAGCTTGAGGCTCAGGCCCGCGGCCGCCGCGCCCTGAGCCAGGGCAATCGCCTCGGGCAGCGGGTCGTCCACCGGCTCTGGCGTCTTATGCGTCTCGGGCATCTGTGCTCCCACGGCTGCTCCCTCACAGGCACTTTATGATCTATCACCGGCCCTGTCACCGGGCTCGTCATCCGGCTCTGCTGTCCGGCTCTGTTATCCGGCTCTGTTATCCGGCTCTGTTATCGCTCTGCATCCGGCTCTGGCATCCGGCTCTGGCATCCGGCTCTGGCATCCCGCTGTGCCCCTAGGTCATGCACTGGTATCGCACGGTTGACTTCGGTAGCGCACAGTGGCCATCCTGGTTTGCGTGTCTGAGAACACCGTTGCTGCTGGCGCAACCTACCACTCAGCGGAGCGGGTGCTGGCCCTGCTCACGAGCTTCGATGACACCAGGACCGAGCTGGGCGTCACCGAGATGGCCACGTTCATCGGGGTGCACAAGTCGACGGCGTCGCGCCTGGCGGCCGCCCTGGAGCGAGCCGGGCTGCTGGCCAGGTACGGCAGGCGCTACCGCCTGGGACTTGAGGTCATCAGGCTGGGCACGCTGGCCCGGCGGAGTTTCGATCTGGTCGCATCCATGCAGCCCGCGATGGACAAGCTGTCCCGCCAGACGGGCGAGACCATCAACCTCGCCGTTCCTGGCGGCGCCGGCATACTGAACGTGGCCGAGGTGGCCAGCACGTACATCCTGAGCTGCTCGGGCGGCTGGACCGGCCGCCAGACCAAGCCGCACGCGGTCGCCAACGGCAAGGTGCTGCTGGCCTTCGGCGCTCTGGCCGTCCCGCGTCAGCTCGAGCGGTACACCGATCAGACGATCACCACCCACCAGGCGCTCGAGGCGGAGCTGGCCGCGGTCCGCCGTAACGGCTACGCCACCGCGGCGGCCGAGTTCGAGGACGGCCTGATGGCGGTCGCGGCGCCGGTTTTCGACACTCGCGGGGACTGCGTGGCGGCGCTGTCGATCTCGGGCCCGGCCTACCGGATGCCGCCCGGTGCACTCGATGACCTCGGCAGGCTCTGCGCGGCATATAGCGCGTGACGGGAGAGGGCGGAAAGCGTTGCGAGAGCACCTGCTGTACATCGGCGGCGCGTGGCGCCGGGGCGGCGCCGGGACCTGCGCTGCGACGAGCCCGTCGTCGGGCGAGACCTTCGCCTCGCTGGAGGTCGCTGACTGCGGCGATGTCGACGCCGCGGTCGCGGCGGCCGCCGCCGCCTGGCCCGCCTGGGCCGCGGCCGCGGCCTTCGAGCGAGCGGGCTGGTGCGAGCGGATCGTCACCGGGATCCGGCAGCACCGCGACGAGCTGGCCAGGGTGCTGACCCTCGATCAGGGCAAGCCCCTGGCCGCCGAGGCCCTGGACGAGGTAGACGAGCTGGCTGAGTACTTCCGGATGGCCGGCGAGGATGGCAAGCGCCGCGAGGGCTCGCTGCCGGCGTCCACGTCCGCCGATCGCCGGATCCTGGTCAGCCGGGTTCCGCTCGGAGTGGTCGGCGTGGTGAGCCCGTGGAACTGGCCCTACACGATGGGCGCGGAGCTGATCGCGCCGGCCATGGCGGCCGGCAACGTGATCGTCTGGGTGCCGGCGCCGACCACGACCGCCTGCTGCGCCGTGCTGACCGAGGTCATCGCGTCGGCCGGGCTGCCGCCCGGCGTCTTCAACTTCGTCCCCGGCCCTGGACCGGTCGTCGGCGATGCGCTGGTCGGCCATCCGGGGGTGGCCGGGGTGGGATTCGTGGGCTCGGTCGAGACCGGCGCCAGCGTCGCCGCCCGTGCGGCCGGCAAGACGCAGCTGCTGGAGCTCGGCGGCAACGGCCCGATGGTGGTCCTGGAGGACGCGGACCTGGAGCTCGCCGCCGAGGCGGCGCTGGAGGCGGCCTACCTGTGCGCGGGCCAGAGCTGCACGGCCGGGGAGCGCTTCCTGGTGCACGCGGCCGTTCGCGCCGAGTTCGTGGCCCGTGTCGTGGCCGCGACCGGGGACAAGGTCCGCCTCGGGGACCCGTTCGATCCGGCGACGACGATGGGCCCGCTGAACAATGAGCCGACCGCCGCCAAGTTCGACCGGCACATCGCCGACGCCCTGGCCGGCGGGGCGCGGATCTGCTGCGGCGGACGGCGCGGCCGGCAGGCCACGGGCTTCCCGACGGACCTGTACGCCGAGCCGACGGTGCTCGACGGCGTCACGCCGGGGATGGCGATCGAGCGGGAGGAGACGTTCGGGCCGGTCGTCCCGGTGGTCGAGGTGACGTCGGCGGCCCAGGCGCTGGAGCTGACCAATGCCTCCCCGTTCGGCCTGACCGCGGCGGTCTTCACTTCCGACCTGGACCGGGGCCTGGCCTTCGCGGAGCGCGCCAGGGCCGGCTGGGTCAACATCAACGCCTCGACGAATCTCTGGGAATCGCACCTCCCGTTCGGCGGCCGGGCCGGCAGCGTCAGCGGCCGGGGCCGGGTCGGCGGCCGCTACCCGATGGACACCTTCACCGAGCCGAAGACCGTCACCTACCGCCACGCGTCGGTGAACCTGGATCCGGGACAGCGCTGAGCACGCAAAAGCCCCCGGGTGACCCGAGGGCGGCGCTCACGCACAACGGAACGGGGCGGTTGCGCATTCGCTGCGATTTGGGACTTATGTCCTATAGACTGCCTGGATGCTAGCCGCGCTAGCCGTTCGGCCCGTTCCGTCATGCAATGCTGAGCTTAACACGACATGGGGGAATAAGAGGCGAATGACTTGGCGCAGGGCCAGGTGAGGATACTCAGGAATAGCCGTACACGAGCAGGACGGAGCCTATTGATGGCCAGCGTCAGTGTCCGCTATATCGTCAACGACGTCGATGAGGCAATCGCCTTCTACTGCAAGCGCCTGGGATTCCGGGAGGTGATGCACCCGGCTCCCTCGTTCGCGATGCTCTCCCGCGGCGACCTGCGCCTGGTGCTCAGCGCGCCGGGCGGCGGTCCCGGCGGCGGGCAGGCCATGCCGGACGGCAGGCTTCCCGAGCCCGGCGGATGGAACCGGTTCTCCATCGAGGTCTCCGACCTCGCCGCCACGGTGGCGGCACTGCGCCAGGATGGCGCCCACTTCCGCAGCGACATCATCACTGGCGTGGGCGGCAGGCAGATCCTGATCGATGACCCTTCCGGCAATCCCGTTGAGCTGTTCGAGCCGACGTTGCCGGAGGCATCACTGTCCCAGCCGTCCTGATGCCTGCCTCGTGCTGCCCGTCACCTGCGCACGAGGATAAGCGTGTCACTCGTTGGCGGATAGGCCTGTTCACTGCTCGGGGGAAGGGCTGTTCACTGCTCGCGGGAAGGCCTGTTCACTGGCCCGCGGGGATAGGCGGAGCCCACTGCGGCCGCCGGATGAGGCAGAACGGGTGACCCGCCGGGTCGGCGTAAACGTCACCGGACAGTCTGGTCGCGCCCAGGGCCACTACGCGCGGCCCGGCCGCGGCCACGTCCTCCACCATGATGTCGAGATGGATCTGCTGCGGAACCGCCGTCTCCGGCCACGTCGGTGACCGGTGCCCTGGCGCGAGCTGACAGGCGATGCCGGACGAGGTGCTGTCGGCGGCGACCACAACCCAGTCATCGCTGCGGTAGGTGACGGGCTGCCCCAGCAGCTGCGAGTAGAACGACGCGAGCGCGGCCGGGTCGGGGCAATCGAGAACCACATGGTGCATCCGCCCGATCATGCCGGCCATGATGCCTCGGCTGACCGGAAGTATGCCGCCGGGGGCAGGCCGGTCTCGCGGCGGAACGCGGCCACGAAGGCGCTTGATGTCTCATACCCGACATGCCGGGCGACGCTGCCGACCGGCTCGCCCGCGGCCAGGGCGGGCAGCGCCGCCTGGAGCCGCAGCAGGGTACGCCACCGGCCGAACGGAATGCCGGTGTCGGCGAGGAACGAGCGCGCCAGCGTCCGCTCGCTCGCTCCGATCTGGCGGCCCCATTCGGCCAGGGTCCGCCGGTCGGCGAGGTTACCGGCGAGCGCCTGCGCGACTTCCCTCGCCCGGTCCTCGACCGGCATGCGTACCTCGATCGTGGACATGGTGACGGGCTCGAGCAGGTCGACCAGGACCGCCTCGGCGCGGGCCCGGCGCGGCGGATCGAGCGGCTCGCGGCCCAGGTAGGCGATGAGCTCGGCCAGGAGCGGCCGCGCCGCGACCGGAGTCGGCTCCGGCCAGCTGATCGGGCACAGACCCGGCCGGACGTAGAGCGCTCGCATGGTCGCCTGGCCCGACGACAGCGTCTCGTGCGGCAGCCCGGCCGGAATCCACAGGGCCCTGGTCGGCGGCAGGACCCAGGTGGCAGCGGCGGTGACGACCGTGAGCACGCCGCTGGAGGCCCAGGCCAGCTGATGGTCCGCGTGGGTATGCCAGTCGAAGCGGAAGCCGGCGGCCATCGGGAACGTGGCCACCGTCACGGCCGAGCCGTCCGCGTCGGCCGGCGCGCAGGCCGCCTGGTCAGCCACCGGCGCGCCAGCCACCGGCGCGCCAGCCGCCGGCGCGCCACTCACCGCCGGGTCAGCCACCGCCCGGTCACTCACCGCCGGGTCAGCCACCGCGCGGGCGTCCGCGTCGGCCGTGGCAATGTCCGTCTGGCGACACACGATGGCAGCGTACGCCCTGGTGGGCGGCGCGGCGGTTGCCTACCGTTCACAGGGTGAACGAAAACCACGCGGCATTGTGCCCCAGCCCCGAGTGGGCCGCATGTATCCAGACCGAGGTCCTGCCGTCCCTGGCCTCGGATGTCGATCTCGGCGAGATGATGCTGGAGATCGGGCCGGGACCGGGAGCGGCCACCGAGTGGCTGCGGCACCGGGTCCGGCACCTGGTCACGCTCGAGATCGACCAGCAGGCCGCCGGGAAGCTGGCGGCCCAGCACACCGGGACCAACGTGAAGGTCGTCGTCGGCAACGCCGCCGAGATGGACTTCGCCGACGCCTCCTTCGACTCCGTCGGCACGTTCACGATGCTGCACCACGTGGCGACCTCAGCCCTGCAGGACCGGGTCCTGGCCGAGGCATTCCGGGTGCTGCGCCCCGGCGGGGTGCTGATCGGCTCGGACAGCCTGGCCAGCAACGAGCTGCATCACTTTCACGTAGCCGACACCTACAACCCGATCGAGCCGTCCGCCCTGCTGACCCGCCTGCAGACCCTGGGCTTTGCCAAGATCACCATCATGGTCGACGGGATGCTGAAGTTCGTGGCACGAAAGGAATCGGCATCATGACTGACGCACTGGCCGTGCGGAGCGCGATCATCGGCCTACTGGGCGGCACGGCCGTGGAAGAGCAACTGCTGCTCGCCGCCGCCGCCCGCGATGACGCCGGGCCCGGCAGCCCGGCGCGCTGGGCAGCGGCCCCCCTGATCGCGCACAACACCGAGTTCAAGCAGCAGCAGGTACAGCGGCTGGAGGCGATCCGCCTCGGCCAGGCGCCACCGACGTTCGCCGAGATCGATCACCGCTCCGACGAGGTCTACCGCCGCTACCCCCAGCAGCCCGCGGACCTGGTCGCCAGGGCCAGCCGGGAGGTCACCGCGGCACTGATCGACGGGCTGGGCGCCATCGGTGACGACGACCTGCTCGACCCGTCCCGTCATCCCTGGCTGGCCGGCCGCCAGCTCTGGCTGCAGATCATCGTCCGCGGCTTCTGGCATCCGATGGGCCATATCGGGGACTACTACATCGCGCACGCCGCACCGGCCAGGGCGGCCAGCCTGCAGGCACACGCTGTCGTCGTGGCCGAGTACCTGAACGCGCCTGATCCGGCTCGCGGGATGGCGTATTACAACCTGGCGTGCGCCCAGGCTCAGGCGGGGCTCCGCTCGCAGGCCCCCGGCACCCTCCGCCAGGCGATCACGCTGAACGCAGATCTGATGGCCAATGTCCGCCGCGACGCTGATCTCGCTGACCTGCGGGACAGCGGGCAGCTGGACGCCTTGCTCGCCTCCTGAGCTCCGGGCCGGACCGGCTCGCCGCCGGCCGGACTGCCGACCTCGATGCCGCCATCCGGCAGGCTGGACGCTGATCATGACATCGCCGACTTCCGCCGGGCCGGTCGCGGCGCCGCCCGACCTGGTCACGGTCGTGCGGGAATGGGGCCGGATCGGCTGCATCGGGTTCGGCGGGCCGCCCACGCACATCAGGCTGCTCCGCGACCTGTGCGTCGAGCGACGGCGGTGGCTGGACGCCGGGGAATTCGAGGATGCGCTGGCCGTCTGCAACCTGCTGCCGGGCCCGGCGTCGACCCAGCTGGCCATTTTCTGCGCCTGGCGCGTCCACGGCCGCTCCGGCGCGCTGGCCGGCGGTCTTGCCTTCATCCTGCCCGGCCTGGCGCTCATCCTGGCGCTGGCCGCGCTGTTCCTCGGCGGGTCGCCGCCGACGTGGGTCAGGGGCGCAGGCGCGGGCGCCGGAGCCGCGGTCGCCGCCGTCGCCGTGCACGCGGGCGCGGGCCTGCTGCCGGCGAGCTGGCGCCGGGCGCAGGAGGCGAGCAGGGCCCGCTGGCTGGCGTGGCTGGCCGCCGGCGCGGCCGCGGCCGCGAGCATCGGCCCGTGGCTGGTGCTCGTCCTGCTGGGCTGCGGAGCCATCGAGCTAGCCGCGCAGCATCCCCGCCGGGACGGCGCCAGGGTCACGGGAGTCGCGCCGCTCCCGCTGCTCGCCACTGGGGCCATCGGCGCGATGGGGGGCGGTGTCGCGCTCTCCCTGGCCTGGGTGGCGCTCAAGGTCGGCGCGCTGTCCTACGGCGGCGGCTTCGTGATCGTTCCGCTGATGCAGGCGGATGCGGTCGGTCACTACCACTGGATGACCGGCGGGCAGTTCCTCAACGCGGTCGCCCTCGGCCAGATCACACCAGGGCCAGTCGTCCAGACCGTCGCCGCCGTCGGCTATGCCGCCGCCGGCATCGGCGGCGGCCTGCTGGCCGCCGTGGTCGCCTTTGCCCCGTCGTTCGCGTTCATCCTGCTGGGCGCCCGTCATTTCGACCGCCTGCGCGGCGATCGCCGGGCGGCCGCCTTCCTCGGCGGCGCTGGCCCGGCGGCCATCGGCGCGATCCTCGGCTCCGCCATCCCGCTGGCCCTGGCGCTCACCGAGCGCTGGCAGTACGCGGTCCTCGCCGCGGCTGCCGTCCTGCTGCTCGTGCTGCGCCGTACCGTGCTGGTGGCCCTGCTGGCCTGCGGGGCGGCCGGCGTCCTGCTGGGACTCGCGGGCCTGCCCCTGCCGCGCTGACCGCCGGCCAGGCAGTCAAGCGGCCAGGCGGCCAGGCGGTCAGGGGTGGCGCGGGCTGAAGTAGATCACCGCAACGCCGATGGCCACGATCGCGGCTCCCAGCCAGTCGTAGTTGTCCGGGCGGTGCCCGTCTATCCCCCAGCCCCACAGCAGGCTCATGATGACGAACACCCCGCCGTAGGCGGCGTAGACACGGCCGAAGTCCGCCGATACCTGAAAGGTCGGGATGATCCCGTACACCACCAGGATGACCCCGCCGGCCAGGCCGACCGGCCAGGGCGATCCTTCCCGAAGCCAGCGCCAGACCAGGTACCCGCCCCCGATCTCGGCCAGCCCGGCGGCAACGAACAGCCCGACACTGCGGATGATGTCCATGGGGACCAGGATGGCCCGCATGGCACCGCGTATCGAGTTGATGACCCTGGCCGACCTCGCCGATGTGCGCGCTGAGCATGCTCAGTTCTGGGGCGATCGTGATCTTGGCTTCCTGCACCAGACTGACGGCCAGTGATCTGTAAGACCGTCTTACTTCAGTCGTGGCCGCGTGATGATGCCCGGGAGCACGACTGGCGAGCACATCTGAGAGCAGGGCCAGCGAAGAGCGCAGACGAGTCATGATGGGGCGATGATGGCTGCGTTGCGCCGCGGCGGGGCATGGGATTCCGCGCTGTCAGCCAACGGGTTCGCTGCGATCAGGAGCGTCGGGTTCGAGCGGCCGGCCAGGTCTTCGGGGCCGCTGTCTACTACCTGAGCGCCACCGCAGGAGTCAGCTGTCCGGGCGGCGCTAGGCGTGACCTGCTGAGTGAAGGGTCACCGCAGGCTCCAGGAAGGGGAGCCATTACCGTGTCCGGGCAGGGCATCCCTGGCCCGGCCGCACGGGTCGCGCAGGCGCTGTATGACGGGCGCCGCACGGCGATCGACCGGATGGCCGGGGAGTGCGCAGATCTGGGCGGCCACGGCGTCGTAGGCGCGTCGCTGCAGGTCAGGGAGATTCCCGCCGACAGCTTCACGGCCGGTGCCGTCGAGTTCACCGTGATCGGCACGGCCGTGCGGGCCCGCGGCTGCCCGCCGCTGGCCCGCCCGTTCGCCACCGGCCTGTCCGGCCAGGACTTCGCCAAGCTGGTCATGGCCGGCTGGGTGCCTGCCGGGATCGCGCTGGGCATCTCGGTAGCCGCGCTGCACGACGACTTGCTGACGACCAGCTCCGGCCCCTGGGGCACGGGAAACGCGGAGGTTCCGGCCTACACCGATCTGATGATCTCAGCGCGGCAGGATGCGCGCAGGCGCCTGGAGCAGGCGGTACTCGGGCTGGGCGCTGACGGCGTCGTCGTGTCCGCAGTGACCCTGCAGGTCCGCAGCGACGCCTGCCGGGCGCACCCTGGCGGCACGGATCATTTCGCAGAGGCAATCATCACAGGTACCGCCGTCGCGCGATTCGCCGACCGGCGCACGGCGGCGGCCTCACCACCGAGCCTCGCTGTCCTGTCGCTAGCCGAGGGCGGAATGCGCGGCCAGCTCGTGCCGGATCTCACCGGCTTCTAGCCCGGCTGGACCAGGTCCGGTGCGCGCGCCGGACCGCTCGGCGCCGAGGCCGGCGGCGATGACGAAGGCGACACCGGCCAGCGACCAGACCTCGGGCACCTGGCCGAGCAGGGCCAGCCCGGCGACTAGGGCGATAGCCGGCTCCAGGCACATCAAGGTGCCAAAGGCCGAGGTCGTCATCCGGCGCAGGGCGTACATTTCCAGGCTGAACGGGATGACCGGCAGCAGCAAGGCCAACCCGAAACCCGCCAGGAGCAGATGCGGCGTCAGCTCTCCGATGACGGCCGGCCCGGACACCAAAGTCGTCGCCAGCGCCGCAACCGGGATGGACACGGCCAGGCCTTGCAGGCCCGCCACCTCGTCGCCGACCGCCTGGGTGAGCATGATGTAGGCGGCCCAGCAGATCGCCGCGCCCAGCGCGGAGGCGATGCCCACCAGATTGAGGCTGCCCTGCCACGGGTGGGTCAGCAGCAGCACGCCAGCCGCGGCGAAGCCGGGCCAGAGCAGCGCGCGGCGGCCGCCGCGCGCGACGGCCACGCCGAGCGGGCCGAGGAACTCAAGGGCGCTGGCCGTACCGAGTGGCAGACGGGCCACGGCCACCATGAACAGCATGGTCGCCCCGGCGGTCGCGATGCCGAGGGCGACGGTGGCCAGCAGCACCGGGCGGCGGAAGCGCCAAGGCCGGGGCCGGACGGCGGCCAGCAGGATCACGGCCGCCCAAGCTAGCCGGAGCCAGGCGGCGCCTAGCGGGCCGACGTCACCGAAGAGGTGGACGGACAGCGCCAAGCCGAGCTGGACGCAGCTCATCGAGCCCAGCGCCATCAAGGTGCCGGAACGGGCTGAGGTGCGGGGTGCCGCCGTGATGCTGACCATGATGGCCAGTACACGTCACCGAGATCGTCCGTGTCCACGTGAATTTGATGGACACATTGTTCATTAATCATGAATGATTAGAGAATGGACCCGCGCCGTCTCGAACTGCTGCTTGAGCTATCCCGCCTCGGCTCCATGCGAGAGGTCGGCGAGAGCATGCACGTCACCACCTCCACTGTCTCGCAGCAGATCGCGGTCCTGGCCCGAGAGGCGGGCACCCCGCTGACCGAGCGGCACGGGCGGCGGGTGCGGCTGACCCCGGCCGGGCAGCGGCTGGCGGGGCACGCGGTCACGATCCTGGCGGCCATCGAGGCCGCCCGGCTGGACCTAGACCCGACGGCGGCGCCGGCCGGGACGGTGCGGGTGGCGGCGTTCGCCACCGCCGTGCGCGAGTCCGTACTGCCAGCCGTCCGGCTCCTGGCCGAACGGCATCCCGCCGTACTGCTTGGCATCCATGAGCACGAGCCGGATGAGGCGCTCAGCCTGCTGGCCGACGACGCAGTCGACCTGGCCCTCACCTACGACTACAACCTCGCCCCGGCTCGGTTCGACCGCAGCCTCGTCACCCAGCCTCTGGGTCTGAGGCAGTGGAGCCTGGGCACGCCGGCCGCCCAGGGCCGCGGGGCGGGGACGGCACTCGAGGTCTTCCGCCGGTTCGCCGATCATGACTGGATCGTCAATTCACGCAACAGCGGCGATGAGGAGGTGATCCGCACGGTGGCCTCGCTGGCCGGCTTCCAGCCGCGGATCACGCACCGCGTGGACAGCCTCGAACTGGTGCAGGACATGATCCTGACCGGTCTGGGCGTCGGGCTGCTGCCCGCCGGGCGCCCGGTGCGCCGCGGCGTGGTGTTGCGTGCGCTCGGCCAGCCGGACGTGACGCAGCGGCCCTTCGCCGTGACCCGCCGGGGCCGCTCCGCCTGGCCCCCGCTGGCGCTCGTGCTCCAGCTGCTCGGGGAGATCTCCGGCTTACCTAGCTAACTGGCCTGGCCACTAGCCCTGCTGGCCTGGTTCAGCCGGGTCAGCGGCAGGCTTGGTGCATACGAACCAGGTCCGCTGCTCGTCATCTCCGCTGACGAGGCTGCCGTCGCTTTCGATTTCCTGGACGTTGGTGAACTCCGCGCCGAGCGCTTCCTGTATTTCCTCGGCCGGATACGATGCCGTCCTGAGGACTTCCGTTAGCCGCTCGTATCTGCCACCTTGCTGGAGTTCAAACAGCTCAATGTACCACTCGAATATGACATCATCATTCGTTCGCACGGTAGTCAGCAGGTAGTTCTCGTCGAATTCCTGGACCGTTCTCGACATGCTCGCCAGGGTCCTGAGGTTGTCCGTCGTCAGGAGGTCGAAGATCAGGGCGCCGCCCTCGTTGAGGTGCCGGTAAGCGCAGGTGAAGAAGCTCTTCCAGGCCGCGAAGCTGAGCAGGTGGTTGATGCCATGATAGACGCATATTATGACGTCAAATTTTGCGTCCAGGCTGAAGCTGCTCATATCTGCCTGGTACAGGGTTATCTCATCGGGCAGTTTCTCGCGGGCAACAGCGAGCACTCCCGGAGATATGTCCAGCCCGCTGACCCGGTACCTGTCCGCGAGCTGAGCGATAATGCTGCCTGTCCCGCAGGCGACCTCCAGCAAGGTCAGGGCGCGCTTGTTAGCCTGCTTGATCACGCTGTCAATAAACTCAGCTTCGCCGGAAGGATCGCCTGTCACGGCATCGTAATGCTTGGCAAGCAAATCATATCCTGGCATGACCGGAGTTTAGCTGGCTGACCGGCGTCACGACCGCTGGCCGTAATCCGTGCTGAGCCAGCGCTGCGGGCTCAGCCGGATCGCGATGTTCTCGCCGTCCGGATCGGGCAGGAGCGCCACGTACTGCTCGCCGCCCTCGTCGCCGAGGTAGCGCCTGGCCATCGCCAGGCGCTCAGGAGGATCGATTTCCTCGATCACGACCGGCCCCTCGACACTGACGTACCGGTACGGCTCGCTCTCGACCTGGGCGCACAGGCTGGCCCGGCCGGCCGCGCGGGCGGCCTGCGCCTTACGCGAGTGGCGGCTGGTGATGACGCTGAGCGGGCCGCCGCTGCGATAGCTGTACCAGACCGGCACCGCCAGCGGCCCGCGTTCCTCGCCGGCCGCGATGCTGAGCACGCCGACGTGCACCTCGGCGAGGAACCGCTCTCGCGCCGCGACGCTCATGGCCAGGGACATGACAGCCTCCCTATCGGTCCACCCAGCATGACAGGAACCACCATGGCCCGGCCGCCCGGCGGCTAGGAAATCACCTGGAAGGTCTCCAGGGCGGGATCGGCCGCGTACGCGATCCGGCCGCCGTCGGCCTTCACCTCGCGCAGCGCGTCGATGGCGTCCCTGGTGATGAGCTCACCGGGGGCCAGCACCGGCACGCCGGGCGGATAGGGGGCGATCAGCTCGGCGCTGACCCGGCCGATGGCGGCATCGGCGGGGACGGTTTCGTTGGGCGCGAAGAAGGCTTCCCTGGGCGCGAGCACGGTCTGCGGCGTGACCGTCCACGCGGCCGCCGGGACCGGATGGCGCGGCGCGCCCCGGTGGCGCTCGATCGCGGCGATCAGCACCTCGACGAACGCGCTGACCTGGCTCTCGTCATCAGCGAGGGTCACGATGGGCCCGATGACGTCACGTCCGGCCATCTCGACCGGCATCCCGGCGGCGATCAGGTCGTCCTCCACGGCGTAGCCGTGCGCGCCGGTGCCGGCCAGCAGGACCACGAGCTTGGTCGGCTCGACCCCCTGGCCTTCCAGCACGCTGAGCCCCGGAACCTCGCGCAGCCGCTTCCTGGCGGCGGCGACGCAGCGCAGCAGCCGGGCGCACAGGGCCTCGCCGTCCCGCTCCAGCAGCGCGCGGGCGGCGTCCGTGCTGGCCATGATCGACCCGGTCGGGCTGGTCGTATGGGTGGCATCGAAGGCGCGCTCCAGGCGGGCGGGGTCCAGCCGCTGCGTTCGCGCGAGGACCAGCGCGGCCTGGCTGTAGGCGGGCAGTGCCTTGTGCGCGCTGGTCACCATCGCGTCGGCGCCCGCGGCGATGGCGTGCTGCGGCAGGTCGGGGTGAAAGCCCAGGTGCGCCGCCCAGGCGGCGTCCACCACCAGCGGGACGCCCGCGTCATGGGCGGCGGCGGCGTGCCCGGCCAGATCGCCGATGGTGCCGACGTAGGAGGGATCCCCGAGGAACACCGCGCAGGCATCCGGATGGGCCTTGAGCGCGGCCCGGACGGTGTCGACCGCGACGGCGGCCGGCAGGCCGGAGACCGGATCCATCTCGGGCCGGACCCAGACCGGGCGCAGCCCGGCGAGCACCAGGCCCAGCAGCAGCGAGCGGTGCAGAGTCCGCGTGATGATCACTTCCTGGCCGGGTGAGCCCACCGCCAGGGCCAGCGCCTGGTTGCCGTGGGTCGAGCCGGCGACCGAGAACCGGCACCAGTCGGCGCCCCACAGCCGCGCGGCCCGGCTCTCGGCGTCGCTGCGCAGCGAGTCCGCGTGCTTGATCGAGTCCAGCCCGCCGTACAGGGGCGCGTCGCCGGCCACGACGGCGCCAACCAGGTCGTGGCGCTGCTTGTGGCCGGGCACCGCCATCGGGATGAGCTTGCCGTCGCTGGCCCGGCGGGTGAAATCCAGCCAGGCCGCCAGCAGCGGCGCGTCGGTCGCAAGCCCGCGCGGATCTCGCGGATCAGGTGCCCTGGTGTCGGTCATCCGCCCAGTCTGCATGATCGACAATAATCGGCGCGATCACGGCCCGGCAGATCGTCAGTAGCCGCCGAACCAGCCGGGAGCATCGAGGCGGAAGAAGTCCGGCGGAGTGAGGCGGCGCAGGTCGGCCTCCATCGCGCGCAGCCGCTCCGGCCCGATCGCCAGGGCCCACCGCGCCCGCAGGTCGTCGAAGATTCGCGCCGACCGGGCGAGCGAGTCGGTGCCGCGGCCGGTGAGCCGTACGACCTTGCGGCGGGCATCGGCCGGGTCGGGCCCGCGCTGCAGGTAACCCAGCTCGGCCAGCGAGTCGATGGTCTTGCCGGCCGCCTGCTTGGAGATCCCGAGCCGGCGGCCGAGCTCGGCGGCGGTCGTACCGCCGGGGCCGACCGCCTGCAGGACGAACCCGTGCATGGGCCGCAGGCCGGGGTGCCCCTGGCGGGCCAGCTCGGCGTGCAGCCCGTCGATGAGCACGCGGAAGCCGAAGAACAGCAGTAGCGGCAGCTCGAATCCCGGTGGTTCTGCGCCGGGCGGCGCGTCGGCGGGCCGGGGCTCGGCGGGCGCATCGGCGGGGGGCGGGTCAGTTGACACAGTCGACAACCTGGTTTACCTTTTCGACAACCATGTTGTCGAGTTTAGGAGAATCCGCGATGCCTGTCATCCGCTCCGCCGAGAGCCGCCAGACCAGGACGCCCGCGGCGACCATGACCACGCTGGCCTCGCCCACCCAGGGGGGCGCCGGGCAGGCCGTCTGGCGCGTCGACATGGAGCCCGGCCGGACCGGCCCGCGGCACGCCATCGATACCGAGCAGGTGTGGACCGTACTGGACGGGCGCGCGACGGTGGAGCTCGACGGCGAGACGTTCACGGTCGGGCCGGGCGACACTCTCATCTTGCCGGCCGACGCCCCGCGGCGGCTGAGCACGGGCGCGGACTCCGGTTTCGCCGCCATCGCCGCTGCGCCCGCTGGCACGCGCGCCTACACCCTGGACGGGACCAGGGTCGCGCCGGGCTGTGCCGTGCCCGACGGCGACAAGCTGGTGCCGGCCTGGGTCGCCTGAGCGGGCGTGCGGCAGAATCGGCCTGATGGACCGGCCCGCTGGCCCGACGGTCACCGTGACGTTCGCCGGCTCGGGTGACGCCTTCGGCAGCGGCGGTCGCTACCAGCCGTGCATCCACCTGCGGGACCGGGATCGCCCGGCCGTCCTGCTGGACTGCGGCGCGACATCGCTCAGCGCGCTCAAGACCCTCGGCCTGGACCCGGGCGAGATCAGCACCGTGTTCGTTTCCCACCTCCACGGCGACCACTTCGGGGGGGTGCCGTTCCTGATCCTTGACGGCCAGTTCACCCGGCGCACTGGCCCGCTCACCATTGCCGGCCCGCCCGGAACCGGCGGGCGGCTCCGCCAGGCCATGGAGGTCATGTTCCCCGGGTCGGCCGGCGTCGGCCGCCGCTTCCGCCTCGACGTCGTGGAGCTCACCCCCGGCCGCACCACGACCGTGACCGGCGTCGGGGTCACCAGCTGGGAAGTGAGCCACCCCAGCGGCGCCCCGTCGCTCGCCCTGCGCCTCGGCATCGGCGGCAAGACCATTGCCTATACCGGCGATACCGCCTGGACCGATGACCTGGTGGCCGCCGCGTCCGGCGCAGACCTCCTGATCGCCGAGGCCTACTCCTTCGACCAGGCCATCCCCTACCACCTGCGCCACGCCGATCTCGCCGACCACCGCAGCGAACTCACCAGCCGCCGCATCGTGCTCACCCACCTGTCGGCTGACATGCTCGCCCGTCGCGACCGGCTCGACTTCGACGCCGCCTACGACGGGCTCACCATCCAGCTCTAGGCGCCGAAGACCGACTCGGCGAACCACTGCCAGGTCCGGCGGATGCCGTCCTCGCGGCCGATGCTGGGCGCATACCCGAGCACCTTCTCAGCCAGGTCGTAGGAGGCAAAGTTGCGATCCACCTCGCCGGCCCGCCGGGGCCGGTACTCGACCGGATGATCCGGTACGCCGGCGGCCCCCCGGCACAGGTCGGCCAGCTCCCGCACGGTCGTCTCGACGCCGGATGCGATGTGCAGGACGGTGCCGCCGGGAACATCGCTGTCGAGGGCGAGCTCCAGCGCGCGGGCGATGTCATCGACGTGCGTGTAGTCACGCGACGCGGAGCCGTCGCCGTAGATCACGATCGGCTCGCCCGCATGGATCGCACGGAAGAACATGGTCATCGCGCCCCGCTTGCGTTCGCTCCAGGGGCCGTACACATTGGCAAAACGCAATGCCACCGTGTCCATGCCGTAGGCCTTCGCAAAGGCGTGGGCGTACCCCTCGCCGGCGAGCTTGCTCGCGCCGTAGGGCGAGATCGGCTTCGGCAGGGAGCGCTCGTCGACCGGCGGAGTGGCGTCGCCGATCAGCGCGCCTCCGGTCGAGGCCTGCACCGTGCGTGGCACGCCCGCTCGCCGGGCGGCGTCCAGCACGCGGAACGTGCCGAGGACGTTGACGTCGAAATTCGCCGCCGGGTCCTCGACGGACATCACGACCGACCCGGCGGCGGCCAGGTGGATGACGGCCTGCATTCCCTCCAGCGCGGCATCGAGCCCGCGGACATCACGGATGTCGCCCTCGACCAGTTCGGCGTCGACGTCGGCCAGGTGCGATTTGTCGCCCGTCGAGAAGTTGTCGAACACCCGCACCGAGTGCCCGTGCCCGGCGAGCCGCCGGACCAGCGTCGCACCCACGAACCCGGCTCCGCCGGTGACCAGAACACGACGCGTCTCATCCATGGCTGGTAAAGCTAGCCGGCCACGGCCGGCCCGGCAGCGCGGCGACCCGTTTCTTCCCTTCCTTGACTGTCAAGAGTCTTGACCACTCAGCAGCACGGGCATAGTGTCCTGGCGATGCCATCTTCCGCCGATGCCGGCGAGGTCTCGATCCCCGCGATGCTCAGGGCGGCGCGCGGCGCCTATGCCCGGGCCATCGCAGCCCGCCTGGCCGCGGCGGGGCTCGACGACCTGCCCAGGAGCGGCCCGTACGTGCTCGGCGGGATGGCCAGTCGCGGCGGTTCGGCGGCCGAGGTGATCAGGGAGCTGCGGGTCACCAAGCAAGCGGCTAGTCAGCTGATCGACACGCTCGTCCTGCGCGGATATCTCGAGCGCCAGGTCAACCCCGACGATCGCCGCCGGATGACGATAAGCCTGACCGACCGGGGAAGCGCCGCGGCCCTGGCCGTGGAGGCCGGGATCGCGGCCGTCGATGCCGAGCTGGCCGGATTGCTCGCGCCGGCGCAGCTGGCCGGCCTGCGGGTCGGCCTGGAGGCGCTCGGCGACATCAGCCGGAAGCTCGCGGACTCACCCACTACTCAGGAGGAGCCATGGACGTCATCGAGGAATCGGCCGAGCAAGGTGTCGTGGAGCGACGATTCGACCTGAAGGTGGACGGCGAGACGGTGCCGGGCATCCACTGGCTGCCCGAGGGGTCCACGGCGCCCCATCCCACGGTGCTGATCGGCCATGGCGGCACCCAGCACAAGCGGGTTCCCAACGTGCTCGGGCTGGCCAGGAAGATCGTGCGTCACCGCGGGTACGGCGTGGTTGCCCTCGACGCTCCTGGCCACGGCGACCGCATGACCGATGAGCAGCGCCAGGCCCAGGCCGAGATGCTGGCCGCCCGGCGGCAGGGGCAGACCCTGGGGCCGCTTCCCGCCGACCGGGCCAGGGCGATGGCCAGCATGGCGGCCCGTGCGGTCGCCGAGTGGAAGGCTCTGCTGGACGAGCTGGGTACCAGCCTGCAGTGGGCCAATGGCCCGTTCGGCTACTGGGGCGTGTCGATGGGAACGGCTTTCGGGGTGCCGCTGCTGGCCAGCGAGCCGCGGATCACCGCGGCGGTGCTCGGCCTCGGTGCCCTGCGCGAGGGGAACGAAGCGCAGCGGGCGCAGGCCGCCAGCATCACGATCCCGCTGCTGTTCCTCTTGCAGTGGGACGACGAGCTCATGACGCGCGAGGCGGGGCTGGCCCTCTGGGACACCTTCGGATCGCAGGAAAAGACGATGCATATCAACCCGGGTCCGCACGTCGGCATCCCGGTGTTCGAGCGCGACGCCGCCATCGCCTTCTACCAGCGCCACCTCGAGGGCTGATCCCGAGACCAGCCGAGCGTCCACCGATCGGTGGACGCCAGGTCCCGTCGCCCGGCTGGTGCCGTTCGCGGCCGGAGGCCAGATGCTGGAGAGGTGAACAACGACACGGCGGTGCGGGTCAGCGGCCTGCGCAAGCGCTACCAGGACATCACGGCGGTCGACGGCATCGATCTGGAGATCAGCCGCGGCGAGATCTTCGCGCTGCTCGGGCCGAACGGCGCGGGCAAGACCACGACGGTGGAAATACTGGAAGGGTTCCGCCGCCGGGACGGCGGCACGGTGCAGGTGCTCGGCGAGGATCCGGGCCGCGCGGGCCGGCGGTGGCGGGCCCGGATCGGGATCGTGCTGCAGCTGGCGGCGGGCCAGCCCGAGCTGACGGTGCGCGAGATGATCGCGCACTTCGCGGGGTTCTACCCACGGCCCCGCGACCCGGATGAGGTCATCGAGCTGGTGGGGCTGGCCGGGAAGGCCACGGCGCGGATCGGCACGCTGTCGGGCGGTCAGGCCCGCCGGGTGGACGTGGCGCTCGGCATCATCGGCCGGCCGGAGCTGCTCTTCCTCGATGAGCCCACGACCGGCTTCGACCCGCAGGCCCGGCGGCAGTTCTGGGACCTCATCCGCCAGCTGGCCGCCGATGGCGTCACGATCCTGCTGACGACGCACTATCTGGAGGAGGCCGCGGCGCTCGCCGGACGGCTGGCCGTGCTGGCCGCCGGCCGGGTAGTAGCACTCGGCGAGCCGGGGGCGATCGGCGGCGCCGATCGCCCGGCCCGGATCGGCTGGGATACCCCGGATGGCCGGCGGAGCATGGAGACGGCCACCCCGGCCCGCGCGGTCTGCGACCTCGCGCGCCGGATGGACGGCGAGATCCCCGGCCTGACGGTGACCAGGCCGACCCTGGAAGACACCTACCTGGAACTCATCGGAGGCCTGTCATGACCGGAAGCGCGCCCGTCCGCCCAGAGCCAGCGACCGTGCCCGCCAGCCGGCTGACCGTGCCACCTTCCGTGCCACCTTCCGGGCCGCCAGCCGCGCTGCCGTCCGCGCTGGGCATCGGCCTGGCCAGGGGCCAGGTCGAGCTGAAGACGTTCTTCCGCGAGCGGGAGACGGTCGGCTTCATCTTCGCCCTGCCGGCCATCCTGCTCGTGCTGCTCGGGTCGATCTTCGGCGGCCAGGCCGCCGTGGCCGGGGTCACCGTCGGGCAGCTCTTCGTCGCCGGCATGATCGCCGGCGGCATCGCGTCGACCAGCTTCCAGTACCTCGGGATCGCCATCACGGCCGAGCGCGACCAGGGACTGCTCAAGCGGCTCTACGGGACCCCGATGCCGCACACGGCGTACTTCATCGGCAAATTCGTGCAGGTCCTGGTGTGCATGATCGCCGAGATCGCGCTGCTGATGGCCGTCGGCGTTATCTTCTACCACCTGCAGCTGCCGTCCTCCCCCGGACGCTGGTGGACCTTCACCTGGGTCTGCGTGCTCGGCTGCGCGGCGTGCTCGCTGCTCGGCATCGCCATCAGCAGCCTGCCGCGGTCCGCGCGCGGGGCATCCCCGATGATCACGCTGCCGTTCCTGGTGCTCGAGTTCATCTCCGGCGTCTTCATCCCGTTCAGCAGCGTGCCGCCCTGGCTGCAGCGGGTGGCGGCGATCTTCCCGCTGAAGTGGATGGCGCAGGGCCTGCGCTCGGCGTTCCTGCCGGCCCGCGCCGCGGTGCTCGAGCCGGCCCATTCTTTCGAACACGGCAAGATCGCACTGGTGCTGGTGGCCTGGGTTGCCGCAGGCTTGGTGCTGTGCATAAGGACGTTCCGATGGCAGAGCCGTCGCGGCTGACCGTCGCGGCGGGCCAGTCCGACGCGGCGGGCCCGCGCGACGCGGCCGGGCCCGGCACGGCCGCGCCAAGCACAGCAGAGCCATGCACGGCGGAGCCGAGCGCGTGGGAGCTCGGCACGCAGCGCTGGGATGCCTACTACGCCATCGTCTGGGTGGCGATCCTGCTGATCATCGAGGCAGGCCAGCTGTCGGCCGAATCGAGGCTCATAGTCACGATCGCGCTCGTCGCGATGGTGCCCTGGTATCTCGCCGTCGGCCGCCCGGCGATGCGATCGGCGACGTCCAGCTGGCGGGAACCGGTGTACCTGGCCGGGGCGATCGCGCTGTTCGCGGTGGCGCAGAGCCAGGATTCCAGCGCCTGGTCGCTGGCCTTCGCCATCTGCCCGCAGTGCTTCTACCTCCTGCCGTTCCGCCAGGCGATGATTCCCGTCGTGGTGCTGAACGTGCTCGCCGCCGTGCTGCTGGTGCACCAGAATCCGCATCCGGACGCGGCGCTGGCCGCGCTGGGCACCGCCGCCTTCGGCATCGGCCTGTCCTACGCCTACGGCAGCTTCGTCGACCGGATTATCGAGCAGAGCAGGGAGCGCGCCGAGCTCATCAGAGCGCTGGAGGCGACCCGCGCTGAGCTGGCCGCGGCCAACCGCGAGTCGGGCACGCTCGCCGAGCGGCAGCGGCTGGCCGGGGAGATCCACGACACCCTCGCGCAGGGCTTCTCGAGCATCATCGTGCTGCTGCAGGCGGCCGAGGCCGGCCTGGCCGACGCGGCGCCGCCCGCCGCCCGCCGGCAGCTGGCGCTCGCCGGGCAGACCGCGCGGGAGAACCTGGCCGAGGCGCGGGCACTGATCGGCGCGCTGGCCCCCGCGCAGCTCGCCTCGGGGAACCTGCCCGGCGCACTGCGCCGGGTCACCGAGCGGCTCGGATCCGAGATCGGCATCAGCGCCCGGTTTGATGTCGAGGGGACACCGCGGCCGCTGTCGGCCGCGCTGGACGTGGTGCTGCTGCGCGTCGGCCAGGAGGCGCTGGCCAACGTGCGCAAGCACGCGGCCGCCGGGTCCGTGAAAGTGCTGCTGCGCTACGAGCCAGGCCAGGTGTCGCTGGAGGTGACCGACGACGGCCAGGGGTTCGACCCGGCGCAGGCCAGCGCGGGATACGGGCTGCGCGGCATGCGCGAGCGGCTCGGCCAGGCGGGCGGCCTGGTGCAGGTGCGCAGCGCGCCGGGCGCCGGGACCTGCGTGCGAGCGGAGGTACCGGCGTGATCCGGGTCATGCTCGCCGACGATCACCCGGTGGTCCGTGAGGGCCTGCGCGGCATGCTCGCGGCGGAGCCGGACATCGAGGTGGTGGCGCAGGCTGCCTCGGGCGCCGAGGCCATCGCGATGGCGGCCCGGCATCAGCCCGATGTCGTGCTGATGGACCTGCGGATGCCGGGCGGAGACGGCGTCGAGGCCACCACCGCGATCCTGGGCGCGACGCCGGGCGTGCGAGTGGTCGTGCTCACCACCTACGAGACCGACGCGGACATCGTGCGGGCCGTGGAGGCCGGGGCGGTCGGTTATCTCCTCAAGGACACGCCTATAGCCGAGCTCGGGGACGCGATCCGCGCCGCGGCCCGCGGGGAGACGGTGCTGGCGCCGTCGGTCGCGGGACGGCTCGTCACCCACGTCCGCCGGCCACGCCGGGAGGTGCTGTCCGTCCGGGAGACCGAGGTGCTCGCGCTGGTCGCCCGCGGCCTGACCAACGCCGAGATCGGCGGCAGGCTGTTCATCGGCGAGGCCACGGTCAAGACGCACCTGCTGCGGTCCTTCGCCAAGCTCGGCGTGAGCGACAGGACGGCGGCCGTCACCCACGCCATTGCGCTGGGCGTGATCTCGGCCGCCCCCGACTGAGCCCGACTGAGCCCGGCTGAGCCCGCGACCCGGCCACGGATCCCGTGATCGGTTCGCGGATGCCGCTCGTTAATTCGCGGCGGGCCGCTGGCCGGTATCGCGCTCGTGCCGGTAGAAGGCGGTCGTCGAGGGCGGCAGCGGGGTGTTGCCGAGGATCAGGTCGGCCGCCTTCTCCGCGATCATCATCACCGGCGCGTAGATGTTGCCGTTGGTGACATACGGCATCACCGACGCGTCCACCACCCGCAGGCCCTGCAGGCCGTGCACCCGCATCGTCGCCGGGTCGACGACCGACTGCTCCCCCGTGCCCATCGCGCAGGTGCACGACGGGTGCAGCGCGGTCTCGCCGTCGCGGGCCACCCACTGCAGGATCTGCTCGTCGGTCGAGACGGCCGGGCCCGGCGATAGCTCACCGCCGTTGAACTGGTCGAACGCGCTCTGATTCAGGATGCTGCGGGTGATCCGGATCGCCTCGGCCCACTCCCTGCGGTCGGTCGGCGTGGACAGGTAGTTGAACCGCAGGGCCGGGTGGACGGCCGGGTCGGCGGATGTGATCTTGACCGAGCCGCGCGAGTCCGAGTACATGGGCCCGACGTGCACCTGGTACCCGTGGCCGCCGGCAGGCGCCGACCCGTCGTAGCGGATAGCGATCGGCAGGAAGTGATACATCAGGTTCGGGTAGGCGACGTCGTCGTTGCTGCGCAGGAAACCGCCGCCCTCGAAATGGTTCGTGGCGCCGGGGCCGCTGCGCAGCAGCAGCCACCGCGCTCCGACCAGCGGCCGGTTGCGCCATTTGAGGGCGGGGGCGACCGACACCGGCAGCTTGGACGCGAACTGGACGTACACCTCCAGGTGATCCTGCAGGTTCTCGCCGACACCGGGCAGGCCGTGGACCAGGTCCACGCCCGCCTGCCGGAGCAGGCCGACGTCGCCCACGCCGGACAGCTGCAGCAGCTGGGGCGAGTTGATGGCCCCGCCGGCCAGGATGATCTCGGTGGCCCTGGCCTGGCGGACAGATCCGCTGCCGTGCTTGTACTCGACGCCGACGGCCCGTTTCGCGTGGAAGAGAATCTTGGTGACAAAGGCGCGGCACTCGACCCGCAGGTTGGCGCGGGACATGACGGGGTGCAGGTAGGCCCGCGCGGCGCTGAGCCTGCGGCCGCGGTGAATGGTCCGGTCGAACGCCGCGAAGCCCTCCTGCTGGAAGCCGTTCACGTCACGGGTCAGCGGATAGCCGGCCTGCTGGACCGCGGCGAAGAACGCCTGGAACAGCGGGCTGGTGGCCGGCCCGCGCTCCAGCACGAGCGGCCCGTCCGTGCCCCGGAATTCGTCGCCGCCCGCCAGGCAGGTCTCCATCCGCTTGAAGTACGGCAGGCAGTGCGCGTAGTCCCAGTCCTGCATGCCGGGGTCACCGGCCCAGCGCTGGTAGTCCATCGGGTTGCCGCGCTGGAAGATCATCCCGTTGATGCTGCTCGATCCGCCGAGCACCTTCCCCCTGGCGTGGTAGATCTTCCGGCCGCCCATAGCGGGCTCTGGCTCCGATTCATAACGCCAGTCATAGAAGCGACTGCCGATCGGGAAGGTCAGCGCCGCCGGCATGTGAATGAAGACATCCCAGCGGTAATCGGGCCAGGCCTTCGAGCACGAGCACGCGGGTGCCGGGATCGGCGGTCAGGCGGTTGGCCAGGGCGCAGCCGGCCGAGCCCCCGCCGATGATGATGAAGTCGTACCACTGGTCGCCCATTTACCGGTCCTCCATTTACTGGTCCTCCGCCGGCATAGCCGGAGGGCCGGAGTGGACGAACGCCTCGACGGCGGCGGCGCTCTGGCCGGGGCCGAATCCTTCGAGCAGCCAGGTGACGCCGCAGTCCGCGAGCCTGGCCAGCACGCCGGGGCGCTGCGCCGGGTCGATCCGGTGCAGCGCGCAGCGGACGATCAGGTCATGATCGTCGGGGGCGCCGAGCCGCCGGAGCTCGGCGCGCAGCGCGATCAGGTTCTCGGCGGCGGGCGGTGCCGGGCACTGGCCATCGGCCATGAAGACCGGGAAACAGCCCTGCAGGCGGGCGGCCCTGGCCAGCGGCTTGCGGTTCGGCCACGAGCACGCGGCCCAGATCGGCACCGGGTCCTGCGCCGGGCGGGGCAGGAACGGCCCCGAGTCGACGGCGTACCTGGCGCCCTGATAGCGGACCGGCTGGCCGCGCAGCAGGCCCTGCAGGATGTCGAGCGACTCATCCAGCAGCTGCCCGCGCTCGCGCGGCTCGGCCGCCTCGCCGAAGGAGCTGAACTCCTGCCAGCCGTCGTCGCCGAGCCCGATGCCCGCGACCAGCCGGCCGCCCGAGAGCTGGTCGACGGTGGCGATCTGGCGGGCCAGCGTCCAGGGGCGGCGCCGGGCCAGCGGCGTGACCAGCGCGCCGATCCGGATCGCTCTGGTCACCATGGCCATGGCCGCCAGGGTCGTCCAGGCCTCGGCGACGGCCAGGCCGGGATCGGCGAGCATGTGATCCCACAGGAAGAGCCCGGCCCAGCCGGTTTCCTCGGCGGCCACGGCCAGATCCGCGACGCGCCGGGCGTCGGCGAATTCTCCGAACGGGGGCAGGTACAGGCCGAATCTCACTTCGACAGCGTGCCGCCCGTGCGGCGATCCTGCAAGCCCGCGCGCTGCCGGGGCCAGGCCGGCGGGTAGGCTGGGCGGTCTTATGAGCGCCACAGTCGTCGCCAAGGGCCTCGCGGCGGCACACGGTGACCGCCTGCTGTTTTCCGACCTTGACCTGGTGATCGCCCCGGGTGACGTGATCGGCCTGGTCGGCGTGAACGGCGCGGGCAAGTCCACGCTGCTGCGGGTGCTGGCGGGCGCGCGCCCGGCCGATGCCGGGACGGTCACGATCAGCCCGCCGGACGCGACGATCGGGTACCTGCCGCAGGAGCCGGAGCGCCGACCGGCCGAGACCGTCCGGCAGTTTCTGGCCCGGCGCACGGGGGTGGCCGCAGCCGACGACGCGCTGCAGGCCGCCGCGGACGCGCTGCAGGCCGCGGCGGCCGTCGCGGATGACGATTACGCGCACGCGCTGGAGCGGTGGCTCGCGCTCGGCGGCGCGGACCTGGACGAGCGGGCCGAGGCCGTCGCGGCCAGCCTGGGCCTGACCGTGGATCTCGACCATGCGATGACCGCGCTGTCCGGCGGCCAGGCCGCGCGGGCCGGGCTCGCGTCGCTGCTGCTCAGCCGCTACGACGTGTTCCTGCTGGACGAGCCCACCAACGACCTGGATCTGGACGGCCTGGCCGCGCTGGAGTCGTTCATCGGCGGCCTGCGGGCCGGAACCGTGCTCGTGAGCCACGACCGCGAGTTCCTGACCCGGACGGTCAGCCGGGTGGTCGAGCTTGACCTGGCGCTGCAGCAGGTGACGACCTACGGCGGCGGTTATGCCGCCTACCTGGGCGAGCGCGAGGTGGCCAGGCGGCACGCGCGCGAGGAGTACGACGAGTACGCCGGCACCCGCGCGAGCCTGCAGGAGCGCGGCCGGTCGCAGCGCGCGTGGATGGAAAAGGGAGTCAGGAACGCGCGGCGCAAGGCTACGGATAACGACAAGCTCGGACGTAAGTTCCGCGCCGAGGCGAGCGAGAAGCAGGCGGCCAAGGCCCGGCAGACCGACCGCATGATCGAGCGGCTCGAGGTGGTCGAGGAGCCGCGCAAGGAGTGGGACCTGCGGCTGGAGATCGCGGTCGCGCCACGGGCGGGAGCGATCGTCGCGACGATGCGCGGCGCCGTGGTCCGGCGCGGAGCGTTCACCCTCGGGCCGGTGGACCTGCAGATCGACTGGGCCGACCGGGTGGCGGTCACGGGCCCGAACGGCTCCGGCAAGACGACGCTGCTAGGGGCGCTGCTGGGCCGGATACCGCTGGAGGCAGGGCATGTCATGCTCGGCCCTGGCGTCGTGGTCGGCGAGGTCGGCCAGGCACGGGACCAGTTTCTGGGCGAGGAGCCGCTGCTGGAGGCGTTCGGGGCCGCGGTGCCGGACATGGTGACGGCCGAGGTCCGCACCCTGCTCGCGAAGTTCGGCCTGCGCGCCGCGCACGTGCCGCGCCCGGCCGCGACGCTGTCACCCGGCGAGCGCACGCGGGCCGCGCTGGCGCTGCTGCAGGCCCGCGGCGTCAACCTGCTGGTCCTCGACGAGCCGACGAACCACCTCGACCTGGCCGCGATCGAGCAGCTCGAGTCCGCGCTCGCGTCCTATCCGGGCACGCTGCTGCTGGTCACGCACGATCGCCGGATGCTCGACACGGTGACGACGAACCGGCGGGTAGAAGTGGCGGACGGCCGGGTCACCAGCAGCTGAGGTCCAGCTGGCCCCGGCGGGGGTGTTAGCACGATGTAGCGATGGTGGCTGGCCACCTTGCTGATCCGGTCCGGTGCGGCAGACTGCAGCCAGGGCCCGGATCGGGAGGTGGGCATGAGGGCGGTGGCCATGGTGCTGCATGTGCGGCTGCGGCAGCACTGGAGATCCTGGCTGGCCCTGGCGGCCCTGGTCGCGCTGGTGGGCGGATTGGTGATCGCGGCGGCGGCGACGGGCAGGCGGACGGCGGCCGCTTTCCCCGGTTTTGTCGCCCGGCACGGTTACGACGCCATCGTCTATAGCGGGCACCCGCTGCCGGGACTGGCCCGTATTCCCCAGGTCGCCCTGGTGACGCCGATCGGTGCCCCGTTCGCCTTCCCTGGCCGCTGCGCCTCCTGCCGCAAGCCGCTCGACTCCAACAACTTCGATGTCTTCGAGGTCCCGCCGGGCAGCCTGTCCCGTGTGGTCAGGCTGCTCTCGGGGCGGATGCCGGACCAGTCCAGCCCTGATGAGGTGGTGGCCTCCTTCACGCTGGCCATGGACTATGGCGTGCGGATCGGGTCGCTGATCCAGGTCCTGACACCGACCCCGGCGCAGGTGCAGGAGGGTCCCACCAAGGCCAACCTCAAGGCAGTCCGGCGGCACAGCCTGCGGGTGGTGGGCTTCGTGGTGACTGAGAATGAGTTCCCCGCCGGGAACGGGGCGCGGTACGACCTGTTCCCGACGAAGGCGTTCGCGGCGGCGGTGAATCACCATGGACTGGTGGTGCCGTTCTACTACGTGCGGCTCCGCCGTGGTGCGGCTGATCTGCCCGCCTTCGAAAGCCAGCTCCGCCCGCTGGATTCGCTCGGCCCCGACGACCTGGATATTGACGCTGCCGCGGTGCAGCGCGCGATCAAGCCGCAGGCGGTGGGCTGGGGGGTGCTGGCCGCACTGGCCGCCCTGGCCGGGCTGGCCGTCATCGGGCAGGCCGCCGCCCGGCAGTTCGTCACCGAGCAGGACGACCGGCTGTCCCTGTCCGCGGCGGGCCTGCGGCCACGTCAGTTCGTGGCCGTCGGCCTGGCCCGCGCGGCCATCATCGGTGCCGTCGGCGCGGCCGGGGCCGTGGCGCTGGCCACGGCGCTCTCCCCGCTGACCCCGGTGGGCGATGCGCGGCTAGCCGACGGCTCATCGGGCGCCGTGGCCATTGATCCGCTGGTCACGGTGATCGGCGTGCTGGGCATTGTGGCCATTGTCGTGGCGCTGTCCGTCTGGCCGGCCATCCGCGATGCGCGGCTGCTGCGCGGCGACCCGCCGCGGCGGCCGGTGCCGGTGGGATTGGTCCGGGCCGTGGCCTGGACCGGCGCGCCGCCGAGCTTGCTGATCGGTGTCCGGTACGCGCTGGAACGGGGCCGCGGCCGGCGGCCGGTCCCGGTGGGGACCGCGCTGATCGGCATGGTGCTGGCGGTCGCCGCGCTGTGCGCGACAGCCGTGTTCGGGGCCAGCCTGACCCGGCTGCTCTCCTCACCCGCGCTGTACGGTGTCCCGTTCCAGGCCCAGTTCAGCAATGAAGGGACCGGGTCTGGGTCCGCCATCACCGGGCCCGTCCTGGACAGCCTGCGCAAAGACCCGGCGATTGAGCGGATCACCGTGGCGACCATCGCCGATATCGACGTAAATGGCCGCCAGGTCCGTGCGGTCGCGGCGACCGCGATCCGCGGCCCCGCGCTGATCTCGCTGGTGGACGGCCGGCGGCCCGGAGGTGACCGCGAGATCATGCTGGGCGCCGCCACCATGCGCAGCGTCGGCGCGCGGCCCGGCGGGCTGGTCCGGGTTACTGTCACCGACCCGCAAGGTACCCCGCACCAGGCACAATTTCGCATCGTGGGCCGCGCGTCGTTCCCGCCCGGCTTCGGCACCGGCGGGCTGGGGACCGGGGCCGCGATAACCTCAAGCGCGCTGACCGATGTGCAATGCCCGCCCGGCAGCGGCAGGCAGGCCTGCCAGCGCAAGGTGCAGCAGGGCGCCATCTACCATGTGCTGGCCAGGGCGGCTCCGGGGCCAGCCGGGGCTGCGGCGCTGGCCCGGCACGTCAGCAAATACCATCAGTTCGTGGGCTCCGCCCAAGAGCCGGTCGAGCTGGTCAACTTTGGTGAGTCGGTGAACTTCCCGCTGCTGTTCGGCGGCCTGCTGGCGCTGTTCGGGGCGGCGACGATGGTCCACCTGCTGGTGGTCAGTGTGTCCCGCAGGCGGGCCGAAGCTGGGTTGCTGAAGGTCCTCGGGTTCGTCCGGTATCAGGTCGCGGCGGTGGTCAGCTGGCAGGCCACCGCGGTGACCCTGGTCGGGATCGTGGCCGGGGTGCCGCTCGGGATCGCGGCCGGCAAGATCTTCTGGCGGGTGTTCGCCACGAACTTCGGAGTGGTCCCGCTCACCGTGGTGGAGGTGCTGCCGGTGGCCACGCTCGCCTTCGGGGTGCTCGTCGCCGCCAACATTCTCGCCTTCTTCCCCGCGCTGCTGGCCGCGCGATCACGCCCGGCCCAGCTCCTGCGGGCCGAGTAACAGACATCCGCCCAGCGGAGGTCCGGAACCCGCCGTTGAACGCAGCGGTCAGGGGGCCGTGTCCGGCCAGCGCTGGCGCAGCTCGGCGAGCGCGTCGGGCACGACCTCACCGTGCGCGCGAAACCGGGCCAGGCCCCCGTCCGGGATCACGTCAAGGCGGATGTGGGTAGCGGCGGGCGCGCTGTGGATCCGGAAGCGGTGCCGGGTATCGGGCTGGACCCGCGTCTGCGGCAGGATCTCCCGCCAGGTCAGCTCGGCCGGGCTGGCTTGCGTCCCGGCCAGCGGGCTCGGCCGCGTCCCGGCCGCCGCATCCGCCGGCGTTCCGGCCAGCGGGCCTGGCGGCGGCCCCGGGCCTGGATCCGTCCTGCGCTGGTCGGCAGCGGACAGCCTGATCCAGCCGGGAGCGTTGCCGACGAAGTACGAGGTGTCGACTTCCACGTAATGGAGCCGACCGGCGGCGGCGAGCTGGAAGATCGCGTAGTCGTGGCCGGGACCGCGGCGGCGCGCGTTCTCCCAGCCGTCGCTCATGGCCCGGGCCCGGCCGGGCATGATCAGGTTTACGGCCGAGGAGTAGAAGGCATCGGAGCAGCCGGCCAGCCGGCCGCCGTTCTCCAGCGCCGCGAGATCAATGGTCCCGGTCATGAAGGCCGGGTCGGGCACGACCTGGCCATGCACCCGGAACCGGGCCACCCCGCCGTCCGGATAGATCGACAGCCGGACATGGGTCCAGCGCCGCCGGTCGGCCACGGCGTAGCGATTCGCCGTATCGCCCAGAGCGCCGGTCCGCCCGACGAGCGTGTGCCACCGAAGGCCAGCCAGTTCGGCCGGGGCGGGATAGCCGTCGGCCGCCGTCGCCTCGACCGACACCTGCGGCGGGTAATTGCCGCGGAAGTACGCGGTGTCGATGACGACGCCGTGCACGATCCCTGGTGACCCGAGCCGGACGATGGCATGATCATGCCCCGGCTCTCGCCGGCGCCGGGTCTCCCACCCGTCATAGACCTTGCCCTTGAGCCCGAAGTCACCGGGAGCGAACTCGGGGGCTTCGGGCTTGATCAGGTTCTCCTTCTCGGCGAAAAGCTCATCGTTGGCGAATACGACGCTGCCGCCGAGCGCGCGGGAGGCCAGGTCGGGCAAGGTGCTGAAACGGTCCATCGCGGTGTCGCCCTGGTGGGCGGTGTCATCATGGTGGGCGGTGTCACCATGGTGGGCAGTGTCGCTTGGTGGACGGTGTCGCCCTGGTGGGCAGTGTCGCCTTGGTGGACGGTCACTTCTCTCGTACCTCTCTGGCCAGCAGCTGGCCGGCTGGCCGGTGGCCGGTGACTGGCGTCCCGCGTAGCCAGGTCCGCCGGACAACGCCGTGCTTCAGCTGGCCCGCGTAGGGAGTCAGCCGGTGCCGGTGGTGCAGCATGCCGGGCTCGACGACAAAGCTGTCGTCGGGTGCGAATGCGACCAGGTCGGCGTCACAGCCGGGAGCGATTCTGCCCTTGCGGGACAGTCCCGCGATCTCGGCCGGCCGAGCGGCCATCCAGCGCGCGACATCGGCCAGGGAATGGCCGCGCGTCCTGGCCTGCGTCCACACCACGGGCAGGGCGATTTGCAGGGACGATATCCCGCCCCACGCCGCCGCGAAGTTACCTTGCGTCATTTTTTTGAGCTCAGGTGGACACGGGGAGTGATCAGATACGACACAGTCGATGACTCCGTCGGCCAGCGCTTCCCACAGCAGCTCGCGATTGGCACGCTCGCGGATGGGCGGGCAGCATTTGAACTGGGTAGCGCCATCGGGAACCTCCTCGGCGGCGAGGGCCAGGTAGTGCGGGCAGGTCTCCACGGTGAGTGGCAGACGATCTTGCCGCGCCGCCGCGATCAGCGGGACCGCCGCCGCGGCGGACAGGTGCAGCACGTGGATGCGGGCCCCGCTGCGGCGCGCGGCCTCGATCACCCTGGCGATCGCCGTCGTTTCCGCGGCGCTCGGCCGCGAGCGCAGGAATCCTGCGTATGCGGACCCGGCGGGCGCTGGCGCCCGGCTGATACTCGCCGCGTCCTCGGCATGCACGAGCAGGAGGCTGCCGGTCCGCGCCGCCTGCCGCGCGGCCAGCTCCAGGCCCGCGCCGTCGAGCGGCGGGAACTCCGGCACGCCGGAATCGACCGTGAAGCACTTGAGCCCGAAGACTCCTGCCTCGTGCAGCCGAGGGCGCTGATCGTCGTTACCGGGCACGGCTCCGCCCCAGAAACCCACGTCAACATGGATCTGCCCGAGGGCAGCCTCGCGCTTGACCCGCAGCGCATCGGCGTCGATGGTCGGGGGAAGCGAATTCAGCGGCATGTCGATGATCGTGGTGATGCCGCCGGCGGCCGCGGCCCTGGTGGCCGTGGCGAAGCCTTCCCAGTCAGTCCGGCCCGGCTCGTTAACGTGCACGTGCGTGTCGACCAGACCCGGCAGCAGAACCTCGTCGGCGGCCAGGTCGACCATCTCCGCAGCGGCCTGCGCCCGCTGCGCCCGCTGCACCCGCTGAGCGCCCTGCGCCCGCTGAGCCCCCTGCGCCCGCTGAGCCCCCTGCGCCCGCTGAGGCCCCTGCGGCCGCTGGGCCGCCTGCGGCCGACGGGGCGCCGACGCTCGCTGGGGCGCCGACGCACCGGACGGTGGGTCGACCGAGACGATCCGCCCATCCCGGATGCCGATCTCGCCCGGTCGCACCCCGTCCGGGGTCACGACGCGGCGAGCGCGGATGATCAGGTCAAGCTCAGGCACAGGCACCTCGCGGCCAGGCCCAGACGGGACACGCAAGGATCGGCGAGACCTGGCGGTCGGATCAGTCCTCGGCGGAGATCACATCGCAACACAATTAGGTGACGATGACCAGCCTCGGCCAAGCGCTGCGTCGGCGGGACAGTAACCCGAGAACCCTGTCCTCAGCGCAGCCTGCCCAGGTCAGGCAGTACGACATGGGCCCGGCTAGCCGCTCGTTGCCGCCGTGGGCGGCCGTTGCCACCCGTGGACGACTATGGGCGACCGGTGCCGCCCGTGGATGACCGTGGGCGACGACCGCGGAGTTTCCCCTGCGGTCGCCGCCCACCGGCGATTAGCTGCTCAGCCCAGTCTGGCCATGAAGTGACGACCAGGCTGGCCGGACGTCAGCAGCCGTCATACGGAGCCCACGGCGAGGTGCCGTCCGCCGCGTAAGCCGTGGCGAACGCCTGATTCTGCTCGGCAACCGACGCATTGCCGAAGTCAGCGGGGTTGCCCCCGGCCGCGACCCAGGAGGAGTAGCTGAACTGGTAAAGACCGTAGTGGCCGCTCCCGTTCATGACCTGAGAGTTGCCACCGCTCTCTCTGGAGATGACGCACTGCTGGAAGGAGCCCGCCGGCGCGGCGGACTGCTCCGGCGCGGTCTGCGCGGCCACCGGCTCGGCGGATACCCCGGGCTCCGCGACCGCAGATGCCGGTGAGACAGACACCATGGCCGCAGGCGGCCGGTAGGTCGCGGCCAGGTGCGCTGCCGACTTCCGGGAGGGTACGCGCAGGCGCTCTCCTACGTTCAGCAGGTTGGGGTTTCCTCCGATGACGGCCCGATTGGCTTCGTAGAGCCCGGGCCACACGATGCGGTACCGGGCGGCGATTCCGGTGAGGGTATCGCCTCGGCGAACAATGATATCCGCCGGGTGCCTGGCGGCTGCTTCGCGGTGAACTTCTACCGCGGTAAGCACGGCTGCCGGGTGGATCATGGACATCCTCTCAAATGCAGAGAGCAGGATCCGTATCCATCACGGTGCAGCCAGGGTTAAGGGTCTGCCATCCTGCTCTCATCTCTGTTCGGTCGTTCCGGGGGAACCTACCTACGCCTGCCGGTAACGCAAAACTGGCTCGGTCGATACCAAAGATGCGCCCTATCAGGGCCGGAGCATCCTGGCCCGAAAATTGCCTGCGCTGGAACAAGCCTTGCGCAGAAAACATGGTCTTCTACCTGGGAGAACATTCAAGATCTGCGCAGTGGTAACAACTCTCAGCTGGCGGCCAGCTGACTTCCAGGTTTGCTAAAAGGTGATTTCCGTCATATGGCTGCTGCGAGCCGCTACCGGGCACCGAGCGCGGCTCGCGCAGCAGCTCGCATGGAGCCACGATGGAACCGCGCCGACCGTCCCTGGGCTCGGCGAGAATCACAGACTTTAATCCGTCCGCGCGGCACCCAAAAGCGAGGTCACGCGGCCCTGGGGAATCTCTCCTCGGCAGATTACATCGCAACGCAATGGGTGACGATGAGCGGCCCAGGATAAGCGCTGCGTCTGCGGATGGCAGCCCCGGGGACCCTGCTCTCAAAGCGGGCCGCCCAGGTCAAGTCGTGCGGCCCGGGGGTGCGTGGCTGTGCAGGGTGCGGGTGCCGTCGGGACTGGTGGCAGTGGTGGTCCCGTCGGGGTGCAAGACGATGCCCCAGCCCCACCGGTGCACCGCGACCAGGTGGTGGAAAGTGCACAGCAGAGTGATGTTGACCAGGCTGGTCGGGCCGCCCTTGGCCCTGGGGATGATGTGATGCGGATGGCAGACACTCGCGGGCTGGTGGCAGCCGGGAAAACGGCAGTGCCGGTCCCTGGCGATGACCGCCCGGCGCAAGTGCACGGGAATGGCGTCGGTGACGGTGCCCACATCCAGAGGCAGGCTGACCGAGGCGACCAGGCCCGCCATCGGGGCGTCGCGCAGGCACGCCGCCAGCCCGGCGGGACCGGAGAGCACGTCGGCGGCGGCGCGCAGGATCAGCTGCCGAGCGGCCCGCTCGGCCCGGCGCCACCGCAGCCGCGATTCCCCCGGCGGCACCCCGGCCTCGCCGGACAGCCGGTCCCGGCCCGGCGGTACGCCCAGTCCGCCGGCACCGCCGGGCATGCCGAGGCCGCCGGGCATGCCGAGGCCGCCGGGCATGCCGAGGCCGCCGGGGCTGCCGGGCGGGTCCAGCTGGGTGCCGTGCAGCAGCGCGGCGGCGAGCCGGTCCAGCACATCCGGGTCGACGTGCCCGGACACGACCGGGACGATCGAGGCATCACAGTCAGCACCCGGACCCGCCGCCGCGCCGCGCGCGGCCCACGCCGCCTCGCCCGACCCGCCCGCGTCCAGGCCGCGCAGCTGGTCCAGGGTCATATGCAGCTGAATCTGGGTCGGCTGCCCGGCCCGGTCCGGCAGGCAGCCGGAGGCGATCAGCCGCCGGCACGCTTCCTCCAGGGCGTCATGCTCGCGCTGCCGCCTCGACCGGACATCTTCGGGCCCGGCTTTCCTGCCCAGGGAATCGAGCACCGCGCCCAGCGCCGCCGCGCACGGCCCGCTCAGATCCCCCTCCAGCCGCCCCGCGTCACCGAACGTGGTCTCCAGCCGCACCCACCGGCCCGCGAACCCGTCCTCACGGCCATCAGCGTCTGGGCGGGCGGTGCGGGCACGCATCTCCTGCGCCAAAGCGGCCAGGTCCGACAACTCTGCGCCGCCCGCCGCGGCCGCCAGCAAAATCGCATCTGCGTCCGCCCGGTACTCGTGCGGGAGCAGGTCAGACCAGTCACAGATGCTCCGCGCGAACGATGCCGATACCTGCGCGCTGACCAGCGCCTCCCTGACTGCCACGTGAGCCGCCAGCCGCCGCGCCCAGCCCATCGCCCTGGCTGCCGCGCCGGTGGTGATCTGGGTCTGCCACCGCAGCCAGGTCTTCGCCGATCCGTGCCCGTCGTCTTCGTACCCGCCCCCGGCCGTGAACGCAGACAGCATGGACGCACGGGCAGCGGTCTGCATCGACTCCGCCTGCTCCAGCTCCCGCAGGCAGTCAGCCTGCACCGCCGCCGGCAGCGAGGCAGCGTCCGCCGCCGTCAGGAACGCTAGGCCAGCCCGGACCATCGCCACCGCATCTACCACGGCCGATGGCTCAGCAGGCGGCTGGCCGGGAACGCACATCGAGCACCTCCTTCAGCTGCGCTGGCTGGATACTCCTCAGCTGCACTGACGGGAACCGCGTCCTGATGACGTGGGCACGACAGGAAGTGGAGGGCCACTGTCCGGGGCTAGGTCCCTGCTAGCTAGATCCCGCTAGAGGGTTCATGTGGCTTCTGCTGTACTGCTAACAGCCCCGGTGTGCCTGCTCTCGAATACTTGTTCCAAGAGTATCACTGACGTCCGACAAAAGGGGACGGATCAGAGCGACGTCGGGACGGTCAACGCGTCATTTGGGAGCACGGGTGTGGCCCAGTGCGGATCGGGCCGCCATGCCGACAGGTCCTGCGCGAATGGCCCTTGCCTGCTTTCGATCAAGGCCAGGACGTGCTGGCGTGCTTCATCGACAGCGGCGTGCACAGCATCATCGATCAGCCCGAGCCGCCGGGCCTGCGCGTATTCGCCCTCGTCCTTCCAGGCATAACGGGACAGGTCGGGTTGAACCACCAGGTCGACGAACAGATCGCAGGTGTCGATGCCGATCCGGGTGCGACGGCGGGGGCGCTCGAAGTTGACGTACCAGTCACAAGCGAGTTTCCCGGCCGGCAGGAACCGGTGAACGCTGAAGTAGATGCCGGTGCCGAACCAGCTGAGCAAGCTCGTGTCCCGCCAGGTCCATCGGCCGAGGTCCCAGTGGCCGGCGGCCAGGTCGGAGATCGACTGCTGGCGGGCCCGGTCGTCACCGGATTGCAGCCACTCAATCCAGGTGGCGGGAGCGAGCATCTCCACGCCCGGCCAGCAGGCGATCATCAGCTCGCTGCCGGAGTCGTTAATGACACGGTTGGGCGTTGCCGTCCAGATCTTGCCGCCCAGGGCATCGCGGCGCACGATCGTCGAACCCGCAGCGAGTACTACGGCGTCATCTGCCGCGATGGACATGCACGGCATCATGCCAGCGAGGGAGCAGTACGGCGAGTCAGCACCCGCACCGCATAGGCACGCTGATAATGGGGTGGAGATGGCCTTCGGGTGATGTCTCGATAACTGGATTGGTGAGCATCGTGGCAGACAAGCACCAGATGGTTCTGAGTGGCCGCTCAGAGCTGGGCGCAGAAGAATGGGCCTGCCCGCGCTGCGGGCGGCGCCTGCTGCTGCGGTGGCCGCCTCAGCCTGAGAAGCTCGTGCTCGAGCAGGGGGACCTTACCGCCATCCACGTGGGCGGGAAGGGCGGAGTGCAGGCGGGCGGCATCACGGCCGCTGCAGGCCCGGCCAGCGCCGACCGGCAGCGGCCGGACGACACAGGCGCCGACCGGCAGTGGCTGGACGATAACGGCATTGACTGGGACGGAACATCGGCCTGAGAGCCGCGCGGGTGGCCTGGATATCCGAGGCCGGCCGGAGAACTGGCCGGCCCCGGAATCTTCGTCACGCCTGGTAGATGTCGAGAACCGGAATCTCGATGAAGGCGGACATCGGAGGGTTGCCGCCGAACGTCACCGTGGCCAGCAGTTCGTACTTGCCCACCGGCAGCGAACCGGCGGGCACGGTCACGGTCGTTTCCGGGGCGCTGTACGTGGTCTGGGACGCCACTGTGGTCTTCGTCACGGACTTCTGCGCGCCATTGGCGTTACCGAGCCCGGCGAACGTGTACGTCACCGTGTAGGTAAGGCCGAGGCTCGCCAGCCAGTGGGCGAAGATGCCCGTCAGATCCCAGGTCATCGCGACGGTGAACGCATCGCTCACCGGGATGACCCAGGTGTCGGGGCCGTTGGGGCTGGTGATTGTCAGGCCCGTACCGTCGATCCCGACGAAGGGATTGGTACCGGCCTCTGGGTTTCCGCCGTGACTCATAACGCATCTCCTTGGTGGTCGAGTTTGGCGTTTTCACCGATCTAGAGAGAGAACCGGCCATCCTGATACACAGGTCTGCTGCTGCAGTTGATATTGCTGTCTGGTCCCGGGGACCGCGAGGCCCGGATCCGTGGTCGAACGCCGCGTACCGGATCAGGTCAGGGCGTCGATGCCTGGCCGGTCGAGTCCGGCCAGGTCGGTGACTTCGTGCTGTGACACCGCGCCGCAGTCCAGGCCACGAGTCAGGTCAGCCGGCCAGGGCCCGGGCGGTCGCGGGTTCCTCCAGCAGGCCGGGCCGGGCGCTGCCGAGGTAGGAGCGAAGGCGGCCGCAGGTCACGGCCAGGCCGCCGCGAAAGAACGCGTAGGTGGCGGCGTACCGGCTGGCCAGTTGCGCTGGATGCAGGTCCCAGCCCTGGTAGAAGCCCCGCTCCAGGGATCGCCGGACAAGAGCGGAGTGTAGCTGCCAGGCCGCCACGACCTCATCGCGGCTGCCCTCGGGCAGCACGTTCGACGAGCCATCCGATAGCCGGATCCCGGTCCCGGCCGCGGCGACCTGCATGACGGCACGGGCATGGTCGGCCGCCGGATGCTCCAGGCTCTGGTAGGCCGCGGCAATGCCGAGCGACGCGCTGTAGTCATAGGTGCCGTAGTGCAGGCCGGTGAGACGGCCGCCGCCCGCGTGCACGCAGCGCGCGATAACCGCTGTGCCGTCGGCGCCGAGGATGGCCTGCGGGGTTTCCACCTGGACCTCGAAGGTCAGTTGTCCCGGCGGCAGGGCGTAGGCCTGCTCCAGCCGGCCGCACAGGCGCGCCATCGCGGACACCTGGTCGGCCGAGGTGACCTTCGGCAGTGTCACGACGAAGCCGGGCGGGAGCGGGCCGCGGGACAGCAATGAGGCCAGGAAGAGATCCAGGGTCCGGATGGCGCGGCGCCGGGTGGCCGGCTCCAGGCTCTTGCACCGCAGCCCGGTGAACGGCGGGGCGTGGCCTGCGGCGATGGCGTCCGCGAGGGCCGCGGCGGCGGAACGCGCGTCGGCGTCCTCGGCGTCGTCGACATCGACACGCCGGCCGCCACCGTCCTCGGAACTGGAAGTGACGATGGCGCCGGGGTGGTAGCCATCTTCGAAGTCGAGCCGGAGATCCTCGATCGGCTCCGTGATGAGCTTGGCCAGGACCCGTGAGCGCACCTGCGCCGCCAGGGCGGACGGCACGCCCATCGCCGAGCTGAATTGCGCCGCGTCCGGCGCCCAGGCCTCCAGGGCCTTGAGCGCCTGGCCGCCCCAGGCGGCAGCGAGACCGGGCCGGAATTTGTCAGCGGGCACGTATACGGTGTGGACCGGCTGCCGCCCCGGCCGCTCCCCCGGATATCGGCGGGCCAGGTCACGGTCGGCCTCGGCCAGCATGGCATCGAGCTCGGCTCCGGCGGCGGTGATGGCGCTGATCGAACCGGCCGAAGCCGAACCGGCCGAGACCGAAGGGACGGGGGCCGCCGGGCCGGGACTGGCCGGGCCGGGCGGGTGATCGGGACTGGCCGGGCCGGGCGGGTGATCGGGACTGGCGGGGCCAGGCGGGTGATCGGGACTGGCGGGGCCAGGTGGGTGACTGGTCACGATGTTCCCGTTATGTGCTCCGGTTTTATCGGGATGAGCGGGAGGTCGAGGCCGGTGGCGGCGCGGATGGCCGCGGCCACGGCGGGGCCCGAGGAGATCGTGGGCGCCTCGCCGACCCCGCGCAGGCCGTACGGCGCGTGCGGGTCCGCGTACTCCAGCACCTCGATCGGCATCGGCGGCATGTCCAGGATGGTGGGAATCAGGTAGTCAGTGAACGACGGGTTCCTGATCAGGCCGTCGCGTACCTGGATCTCCTCCATGATGGCCAGGCCCATGCCCTGGGCACTGCCGCCCTGGATCTGGCCGACGACCGCCTGCGGGTTCATCGCCTTGCCGACGTCCTGAGTGCAGGCCAGCTCGACCACCTTGACCAGGCCCAGGTCAGTGTCGACATCGACGACGGCGCGGTGCGCCGCGAACGCGTACTGGACGTGCGCGAACCCCTGGCCGGTCTCCGGGTCGACCGGGTAGGTCGGACGGTGCCGCCACTGCACGGTCTCCTCGATCGCCTCACCGCCCAGCAGGTCGGCGAGCGAGCCCAGCGGCCCGGCGGCGGCCGAGACCAGGCGGCCATCGGCGATGGCCAGGTCGGCGACCGTGCGGCCGAGCTGCCGCTGGGCCAGGCCCAGCACCCGCTCGCGGACGCGCTCGCAGGCGGCCTTGACCGCGCCGCCGGTGACGTAGGTCTGCCGGGACGCCGACGTCGAGCCGCCGGAGCCGACCCTGGTGTCCTTGGGATAGACCACGACATGGTCCACGCCGAGCTCGGTCCGGCAGATCTGCTGCTCGATGGTCACCAGTCCCTGCCCGACCTCGGCGGCGGCCGTGTGCACGGTCACCGTCGGCTCGCCGCCGGTGACCTCAAGGCGCACGCGCGCGGTCGAGTAGTCGTCGTAGCCCTCGGAGAACCCGACGTTCTTGTAGGCGACCGCGTACCCGACGCCGCGGACGACACCCTCGCCGTGGGTCGTGTTCGAGACCCCGCCGGGCAGATCGCGCAGGTCACGCGGGGCGGACGGGCTGCGCGAGGCGGGCGAGGCGAGCGGGCTGAGCGAGGCGGGCGAGGCGGGCGAGGCGGGCGAGGTGCGCGAGGCGGGCGAGGCGGCAGGGGCGAACGGGGCGGGGTCGGCCGCGACGGGGGGCAGCGGCATCGCCTCCAGGCGGCGCAGCAGCTCGGCGACGGGCGCGGGGCTGTCCACGATCTGCCCGGTGGGCGCCTGCGATCCCATGCTCATCGCGTTGCGGCAGCGCAGCTCGACCGGGTCCAGGCCCAGTCTCGCGGCCAGCTTGTCCATCTGCGCCTCGTACGCGAACGCGGTCTGCACGGACCCGAAGCCGCGCATCGCGCCGCACGGCGGGTTGTTGGTGTACACGCCGAACGCGTCCAGGTGCACGTTCGGCACGACGTACGGCCCGATGCCCATCGTCCCGGCGTTGCCGACGACGGCGGGGGTACTCGAGGTGTACGCGCCGCCGTCGAGGTAGATCTGCGCCCGGACGTAGACCAGCGTCCCGTCGGACTTCGCGCCGTGCTCGTAGCGCATCCGCGCCGGATGCCGGTGCACGTGCCCGAAGAACGACTCCTCGCGGTTGTACACCATCTTGACCGGCTTGCCGGTATGCAGCGCGAGCATGCACGCGTGCACGTGCATGGACAGGTCCTCACGGCCCCCGAACGCGCCGCCGACCCCGGCCAGCACCAGCCTGACCTGCTCGGCGGGCAGTCCCAGCGCCGTGCAGATCTGCCGCTGGTCGATATGCAGCCACTGCGTCGCCACGTACAGGTCGACGCCGCCCTGGCCGTCCGGCACGGCCAGGCCCGCCTCCGGCCCGAGGAAGGCCTGGTCCTGCATCCCGACCGTGTAGCTGCCGGTGACCACGACGTCCGCCGAGTCCGGGGCCGGGTCAGGCTCGCCCTTGCGGATCTTGAGGTGGCGGACGAGATTACCGCGGGGGTGCAGCCGGGGCACGGCGTCGCCGAGCGCGGCGATCGCGTCGGTGACCGGCTGGAGGACGTCGTAATCCACGGCGATCTTCTTGGCCGCCTGGCGGGCGATCTCGGGATGGTCGGCGGCGACCAGGGCGACCGGCTCACCCTGGTAGCGCACTACATCCCGGGCCAGGACCGGCTGGTCGGCCAGCTCTAGCCCGCACACGTTGGTGCCGGGAACGTCCTGGTGGGTCAGCACGGCGTACACGCCGCTGGTGGCCAGCGCCTCGCCGATCCCGATCGAGATGATCTTTGCGTAGGGATGGGGGCTGCGCAGCGTGACGCCCCAGATCATGTCGTCCATCCACAGGTCGCTGCCGTAGGCGAACTGCCCGGTGACCTTCGCCGTCCCGTCGGGGCGGCGCGGGCTGGCGCCGATCCCGCCGCTCACCGGCGCCCGCACGTCAGCCGGCGCCCGCACCTCAGCCGGCCGCACCTCAGCCGGCATCCGCACGTCAGCCGGCCCGGCTGGCCAGGGACCGGGCGGCGCGACGGGCGGCCTCCGCGACCCGGTGCTCATCGACGGCGACCACGTGGCCGTACTCCACTACGGCCTGGCCGCCCACCAGCAGCAGCTCCAGGGGCGGCGGCGCGCCCAGGACGAGCGCGGCGACCGGGTCGGCGATGTCCGCGTGCGGCAGGGTGTCCAGCCGCCAGAGCGCGATGTCGGCGAGCTTGCCCGGCTCCAGCGAGCCGATGTCGTCCTCGCGGCCCAGCAGGCGCGCCCCGCCGCGGGTCGCCAGTTCCAGCGCCTGGCGCACGGTCATGGCCTGCGGGCCGCCGGTGGCGCGGGCGAACAGCGTCGCCGCCCTGGCCTGGCCGAGCAGCGAGCTGGCCTCGTTGGACGCCGCGCCGTCCACGCCGAGGCCGACCGGCACGGCGGCATCGAGCAGGTCACGTGACCGGCAGATGCCCGCGCCGAGCCGGGCGTTGGACGACGGGCAGTGCGCGACGCCCGTGCCCGTGGCCCCGAGCCTGGCGATGTCCTGGTCACCGAGATGCACGGCGTGGGCCAGCCAGACATCGCCGCCCAGCCAGCCGAGCGTCTCGGCGTACTCGACTGGCGAGCAGTCATATCGTTCTGCGCAAAAAGTGATCTCGTCCGCCGTCTCGGCCAGGTGCGTGTGCAGCCGCACCTGCGTGGCGCGGGCCAGGTCAGCCGCCTCGATCATCAGCTCGCGGGTCACCGAGAACGGCGAGCACGGCGCCACGCCGATCCGCAGCATCGAGTCAGGAGCGCTGTCGTGGAACTTCTCGATCGCCGCCTGGGTGGCCGCGAGGATCTCGCCGGTGCCCTCCACGACCGCATCCGGCGGCAGGCCGCCCGAGCTCTGGCCGAGGTCCATCGACCCGCGGGTCGGGTGGAATCGCAGGCCCACGTCGCGGGCGGCCTCAATCGTCGCGGCCAGCACATCACCGCCACCGCGCGGGAAAATGTAGTGGTGATCCATTGTCGTGGTGCAGCCGGTCCGGGCCAGCCAGGCCAGGGCCGCCGTCGCGGCGGCCCGCACGATCTGTTCGTCGATCCCGGCCCATACCGGGTACAGCTCGGTCAGCCAGCCGAACAGGGTGGCGTCGGCGGCCTGCCCCCTGGTGGCCCACTGATACAGGTGATGATGGGTGTTGACCAGGCCGGGCGTGGCCAGGCAGCCGCTGGCATCGAGGTAGCGGGCACCGGGCAGGCCAGGGGGCGCCGGCCCGGCGCCGACCGCGGTGATCCGGCGGCCATCGACCACGATGTGCCCGCTGGGATGCTCAGTCTGCTGCGGATCTACGGTGGCCACCGCGCAGCCGTTTAGGACCAGAATGCTCACTTGGCTCCCTCCGCCTGCGCCGATTCCGGCGCCTGCGCCATCCGGCCGGCGGCCAGGCGGACCGCCTCGAGGATCTTGGAGTACCCGGTGCACCGGCACAGGTTGCCGGCCAGCGCCTCGCGGATCTCGGGATCGGACAGCGGCTCCGACCCGGCCTGCCCGCGCCTGGTCAGCAGGTCGTGCGCGGTGACCAGCAGGCCCGGCGTGCAGAATCCGCACTGCACCGCGCCTGCCTCCACGAACGCCTCCTGCACCGGGTGCAGGGCATCGCCGCTGGCCAGGCCCTCTACCGTGCCGACGCTGCGGCCGCGGGCCTGCCCGGCGGCCACCAGGCACGCGCAGACCGGCAGGCCGTCCAGGTAGACGGTGCAGGACCCGCATTCGCCCTGCTCGCAGGCGTTCTTCGAGCCAGGCAGCCCCAGCCGCTCGCGCAGGAGGTACAGCAGGCTCTCGCCTGCCCAGACGTCGTCGGCCTGCATGAGCAGCCCGTTAACCGTCGTCGTGACGCGCACGCCCGCACCCCCCGCCGTCCGGCCGCAGACCGCTGGCCCGCAGACCACTGGCCCGCTGGTCGCCGGCCCGGTCCTGGCCGGCCCGGTACTCGTTCCAGGCCCAGGTCAGGGTGCGCCTGGCCAGTACCGCCAGCGCATGCCGCCGGTAGGCGGCCGTGCCGCGCACGTCATCGATCGGCGCCGCCGCCGCCGCGACCCGCCGGCCGAACTCACCGGCGATCAGCCCCGGCAGCTCGCCGCGCGACTCCCACAGGCCCGCCTCCTCCAGCGCCGCAGCCAGGAACTGCCCGGCGTCGGCGGCCGGCCGCGGGGTGGGCGCCGCCGATCCGATGCCGGTGCCGACGCTCCTGCGGGCTGGATCAAGGCCGATGCTGAACGAGGCAACCGCGATCACCATCGCGTTCCGGGTCCCGATCTTGCTGAACTGCTGGGGACCGGCGGCGGGCGGGATCAGGATCGCGAAGATGAGCTCGTCGGGGGCCAGCGCGTTCTGCTTGACGCCGGTGTAGAAGTCGTGCGCCGGGATCCGGCGGATGCCTCGTGTCGATGCCACCTCGACCTGGGCGCCGGCGGCCAGCAGCGGCGGGTGGCAGTCCCCGGCCGGTGAGGCCGCGCCGAGGTTGCCGCCGACGGTGCCGCGGTTGCGGATCTGCGGCGAGCCGACCGTGCGGGCCGCCATGGCCAGGCCCGGCAGCTGGTCACCGAGCTCGTCGATCACCCGCGCGTAGGTCACCCCGGCGCCCAGCCGGATCTGCCCGTTCTCGGTCGTCCACTGGCCGAGCTCGGGGACCCTGGTCAGGTCGAGCAGGGCATCAGGCCGCCGCACGTCGAAGTTGATCTCGACCATGACGTCGGTGCCGCCGGCCAGGGGCAGCGCGCCAGGCGCCGCCGCCCTGGCGGACAGCGCCTCGTCCCAGCTCGTCGGCTGCATGAAGTCCACGGATCGCTCCTCGGACTCCATCCTCCCTGCCGGCGGCGCGCCGCCGCCACCGGGGCGGGCCGCGACGTGGCGGACTGCGACGTGGCGGGCTCGGCCGGGGCGAGGGCTCAGTGCGCGGTTGGCTCGCCTCGGTAGGTGCCGAACGACCACTGGTTGCCCTCGGGATCGCGGACCGCGAAGTCCCGCGAGCCGTAGTCGGTGTCGTTCAGCTCCCGCAGGACAGTGGCCCCGGCCGCCGTGGCCCTCGCAAACAGGGCATCCGGCTCGTCGGTGACGACGTAGCACCCGAACGTGCCCGGTTCGCGCCACCCGTCGTCGGCGGAGCGCGTCTCGGGCGCCGAGCCCAGCATGATCCCGCCGCCGGGCGGCCAGGACAGCTGCGCGTGGTCGACGCGGTCACCGTCGCCGTACACGACGACCTCCTCGAATCCGAACGCGTCGATGAGGAAGCGGATGAGGGCCCTGGCGTCGCGCGCCCGGAGACTGGGCCAGACTTGCGGTGCTGGTGTTTTATCGTTCATGACCCCGAGTCTGTGCCCCCGCCGCCCGACATGGCTTGGACGAAACGGAACTCGCCCGCCAGCCACTCCGTCGGCGAGCAGCCCGCCAGGGCGCGAAACTCCCTGGCCAGATGGGCCTGGTCGTAGTAGCCGCAGTCGGCGGCCAGGTCGGCCAGGACCGGCGCGCCGTGGCCGGCCGGGGCGGCCTGGCTGGCCGAGACCCGCCGCGCCAGCAGCCGCCGGGCCTGGTGAAACCTGATGACGCGGGCCGCCGCCTTGGGCGTCAGCCCGGTCTCGGCCTGGAACCGGCCGCGCAGATGGCGCTCGCTCCATCCGGTGGCCGCGGCCAGGTCCGAGACGCTGCCCCGGCCGCCGGTGCGCAGTAGCCGCCGCCAGGCGTAGCCGACCTCGGCGCCCGCCGATCCGCCCGCCGATCCGCCCGCCGGGCGCTCACCGTGGCCGTCGCGGATCCTGGCCAGGAGCAGCCGGTCCAGGACGGCAAAACGAGCAGGCCAGCTGCGCTCGGCGCGCAATCGCTCCCGGATCTCCCGCGCGAACGGTCCCAGCAGCTCAGCCGCATCCAGATCGATATCAGCCAGTTCGCCGGCCGGTACTCCCAGCAACGCGCGCGTGCCCAGCGGGCTCAGCCCGAGCTGGATGCCCGACTGCCAGCCGTCGTGCGTGATGAGGGCGGGCGTCGTGTGCAGGCCGCCGATCAGAGTGTCGTACCGGTCGGGCGCCTGTCGCGGATCCGGATGGGCGGCGATGGCCAGCGGCTCGTCCAGCGTGAAGATCAGCGTCATGAACGGCGACGGCAGGCCGCGGTGGGCGGCCGGGGCGACTGCGGCCTGCCGGTACCCGCTGTAGTGCGCGATGAACGGCAGCAGCCCGGCCGCGGGGCGCCCCCGGACCGACTCGTCGATGCGGCCGCTGCTCATCTCAGCATTGTCTCAGGTCAAACGGCGCAGCCGCCTCAGCCGAACGCCGCGCCTCGCTCAGCCGAACGGCGCGGCCGTCTCAGCCGAACGACGCGGCAGACTCCCATGCGGGTCCGGCGGGCTGGGCATCGTCGCGCTCCGCCGCGCACTGCAGCAGCCCGTACGGCCGGTCGGCCGCGTAGAAGACCTCGCCCGGATTCTGCAGCCCGAAAGGCGAGAGGTCGGCCAGGAAATGATGTTTGTTCGGGGCGGACAGCCGGATCTCCGCCACGTCGTCACGCGCCTCCAGGACGGCCTGGCCCATGGCCCAGAGGGTCTGCTGCAGCGCCAGGCTGTGGACCTGCGCGAAGCGCTCCAGCAGGATCTGCCGGATCTGCGCGTGCGCCTCGCCCCAGTAAGCCCCCGTGGCCTCTGCGGCCCACGTGACCCCCGTGACCCCGGCGGCTCCCGTGGCCTGATAGCGCCACCTCGCCGTCAGCGAGGTGGCCAGCACCCGGTCGCTGGTCTCCGCCAGCGTGGTGTAGCGGTCCTTCAGGAAGCCGGAGAACTCCGAGCCCGTCGACTTGAGCACGACGAGATCCTTCAGGCCGGAGACCACCCACGCGTGCTGCGCGGATCCGCGGCCCGCGACCGTCACCGCGGTCGTGCGGATGTCCTGGCCGGCGCGAACGAAGGTATGCGGGTGCTCCGATCCCGCCACGCTGACCCGCTCCCACCGGTACTCATCGACCTCGACCCGCGCCGTGGCGACCGATTCGATATCGCTGGCGAAGTGGCGCGCGAGCTCGAGCGCGTACTCCTCGATCTCGCCCACGCCTTTCTCTTTGGCATAGGCAAAACACGTGTTCTTCTGGCTGTCAGTGGGCAGCACCTGCGCCTGCTGACCGTGCACATGGGCGTCGGCGAAGTCGCCGCGCAGCGAGGTGGAGACGTTCAGGTCGCGGATCTCGTGCCGGTCGGTGTCGCGGTAGATCCGCACGACCCTGGTCTCCGCCTTGCCGTACTGGTTGGCGCCCAGGACGATGCTCATGGTCAGCTCCCGCGGTAGGTCGAGTAGGCAAACGGGCTGAGCAGCAGCGGCACATGGCAGTGCCCGGCGTCGCCGTCCAGCGCGAAGGTGATGATGACCTCGGGAAAGAACGCCGCCCGATGACCCTGCCCGGCCAGGTACGGGCCGGTCTCGAACACCAGCCGGTAGGTGCCCGCCGGCAGTCTGGGCGGCCCGAGGTCGCGAATCCGCCCGTCCTCATCGGTGCGCCCCCGCGCGATCTCGCCGCTCCCCCCGGCTGGCCCGGCTGGCCCGGCCCGCTCGAGCCGGACAGCGACGCCGACGGCGGGGGTGCCCGTGGCGGTGTCCAGCACGTGCGTGGTCACGGCGCTGACCTGGCTCATGCGCTGCCCCCGATCAGCTTGCGCAGCCTTATCCGGTTAATCTTCTTCAGTTCAGAACGCACCACGTGCCACTCCGTCTCGCTGTCATGGCCCAGCCTCGCCCGCAGCACATCGAGCAGCTCACCGGCGCCGCGGCCCGTGGCGCAGACCAGGTAGATGTGGCCGAACCGCTGCTCATAGGCCGCATTGCCGTCCGCCAGAGCCTGCCGGGTGAGCTCGGCGGCACCATCCACGCCGGCCTGTTCCTGCCGGGACCACCGATCTGCCCCGGCGCCATGGTCGGGGCGCCCGTCCCGGTCCGGGCTGTCATCACGGCCCGTGACGACGGCCCGGCGCTCGCCGATCCTCGGGTGGCCAGCCAGCGCGTCGCGCAGGTCGGCCGTCGAGAGCCCGTCCGCGGCCGCATCAGCGCATTCCAGCAGGCTCGCGACGGAATCATACGGCCGCCCCGCGACGACCGCGTCGGCCCAGCGCGCCGACGAGCAGCAGGCCAGCGCCCCCCGCCGTGCCGCCGCGCCGGGCAGCCCGTTGAACGCCGCCAGGCGGCCCTGCTCGTCGTCCCCCGCCCAGGCCGACGGGGGCCCTGTAGGCCTCATGACACCTGCCAACATACGGTCGTAGACTCGGGCCAGCCAGCCCGAGCCCCGGAGGTGATCATGCCACCACGCCGGGGGACGCCTCGCGTCCTGGCCGTCGCGCGGGGCGACGAGCCCGCTGACCTGCTGCTGACCGGGGGCAGAATATTCGTCCCCGGCACCCGTGAGTGGATCGATGATGATCTCGCCATCGCGGACGGCGTCATCGCCGGCTGGGGGCCGCGCGAGGCACGAGAAGTCATCGACGTGTCCGGCGCCGCCCTGACGCCCGGGTTCGTGGACGCTCACATGCACCTGGAGTCGACCAAGCTCTGGGTCGACGAATTCGTCCGGGCCGTGCTGCCGCACGGCACGACGGCGGTCGCCGCCGACCCGCACGAGATCGCCAATGTCTTCGGCGTCCGCGGCGTGGCCGCGCTGGCGCGGGCGGCTCAGGGCCTGCCGTTTACGTTCGGCATCTGCGCGTCGAGCTGCGTCCCCGCCTCGCCGTTCGAGAGCCCGGGCGCGCAGATCCACGCCGCGGAAGTCCGGCAGCTGCTCGACCAGCACGGCGCCCTCGGCGTCGCCGAGGTGATGAACTATCCCGGCGTCGTCGCCGGTGACGCCGAGCTGCTGGAGAAGATCGCCGCGGCGGGCGACCGGCGCGTGGACGGGCACGCGCCGGGCCTGACCGGCCGCGACCTGGACGCCTACCTGGCGGCCGGGATCGAGTCCGACCATGAATGCACCACGCTGCGCGAGGTCCAGGAGAAGCGCCGGAAGGGCATGTGGATCTTCGTCAGGCAGGGCTCGGCGAGCAAGAACCTGGCCGGTCTCATCCCGACCGTGCTGCACCACGGCACCGAACGGGTCGCCCTGTGCAGCGACGACCGCGAGCCCGACACCCTGCTGGCGGAGGGTCACATCGACGACTGCGTCCGGCTCGCCGTCGCCAGCGGAGTGCGCATCGAGGACGCACTGGTCCTCGCGACGTCGAACCCGGCCCAGTACCACAACCTGGATCACCTGGGCTGGCTGGCGCCCGGCTATCAGGCCGACGTGCTCTGCTTCGACTCCCTGGCCACCCTGCGGCCCGCCCGCGTCTACCAGGCCGGCGCCCTGGTAGCCGAGGACGGGCACGTCGTTCCCGGCGCGGTGCCCGCGGTGGTGCCCCCGGCCTGGATGCGCGGGTCCGTCCACCTGGCCGGGCCGGTGGGCCCGGAAGCCTTCCATCTGGATCCGCCGGCCGGCGGCCGGGCCAGGGTCATCGGCATCGAGCCCGACACGCTGACGACGGCGCACCTGATCCTCGACGTGGCCGGCCAGGTCTCGCCCGTCGCGCGCATCGCCGTCGCCGAGCGGCATCTGCGGACGGGCCGGATCGGGCTCGGCTACGTGTCGGGCTTCGGCCTGGCCCGCGGCGCGATCGCCTCGACCGTGGCCCATGACGCGCACAACTGCATGATCGTCGGCGCTCTCGGGCCGTCCGGCCCCGCGGAGATGGCGGTCGCCCTGGCCCGCCTGGCCGAGCTGGGCGGCGGGCAGGTAGCGGTCCTGGACGGCCGGGTGCTGGCCGAGGTCGCCCTGCCCATCGCCGGCCTGATGAGCGACCAGAGCGCCACGACGGTGGCCGCGGCGATGCAGGCCCTGGAGGACACGGCGGCCCGTGTGCTCGGCGTCAGCATCGGCGCGCCGTTCATGCACCTGAGCTTCCTCGGCCTGTCCGTCATCCCGCAGCTGCGCATCACCGACCTAGGGCTGGTCGACGTCGACCAGTTCGCCCTGACCTCGGTCGTCCCCGGCTAGGCCGCCGGCCGCTCCCGCACGGGCCTACGGCTCCCGCACGGCCTACGGGACGCCTGCGGATCGCTCGCTGAGCGTGGCCAGCCCCCTGGCCGCCTCCAGGCGCACGTCATCACCGACACCATCATCGACCGCGATCGCGCGGAACGCCTCCGCCGCCCATCGCCGGTCGCCGCGGGCCAGCATGGCCGCCTCCAGGCGCACGTCATCACCGACACCATCATCGACCGCGATACGGCAGCACGCCTCAGCCGCCGAACGCTCATCGATCCCGGTCAGCCCCCTGGCCGCCTCCAGGCGCACGTCATCACCGACGCCATCATCGACCGCGATCGCGCGGAACGCCTCCGCCGCCCACCGCCGGTCGCCGCGGGCCAGCATGGCCGCCTCCAGGCGCACGTCATCACCGACACCATCATCGACCGCGATACGGCAGCACGCCTCAGCCGCCGAACGCTCATCGATCCCGGTCAGCCCCCTGGCCGCCTCAAGGCGGGCCTCATCGTCGTCCTCGAACATGGTCGCCTGGCCTTTCTCGGAGACGTCGCTGCCGTGAAACTTCCGCTGACGCAGCGCTGTGCCGTTGCCATCTCACTGGTGCCCGGGCGGCGCCCGGCATCTCAAGATACATCTCGATTGGCGGCTGCGTCCATGCTCATGAGCGGCACCATCTACGTTCCTGAGCGGCACCAATAGTGGGGATCGGACGGCCGCGGCGGGGCGCGGGGCATCGCGCCGTGGGGCGGGGGTGCGCGTTAGGCCGATGTTGCTGGTGTGGCCTGGCCTTCGGCTCGCACTTTCCTGGCGGCCAGCAGCCAGTAGACGATGCCACCGACGAACAGGCCGAGGAACACGCTGAAGTCGGATCCGATCAGGCCGCCGTTCCGGCTGGCCAGGGGTCCGACGTACGGGGGGAAGGCGTTCAGCCACAGGGCGGCGACGATCATGCCGAGCACCTGGGCGATGATGGCCGGCCAGTGGAACCCGCCGTTTCGGAAGTACCGGCCGCCGCGCTCGTCGAACAGCGCGTCATGGTCAAAGCGGTTCCGGCGCAGGTAGCTGTCGACGAGGTAGATCGCGCACCAGGGGCCGAGCCACACGATGATGAACAGGATGAAGTCGGCGAGCAGCGTCAGGAAGTGCGAGGAGAACACCGCGTAGGCGGCCAGCACGCCGCAGATGACCGTGTCGATGGCGACGCACTGCAGGCGCTTCAGCCGGGGCACCAGGCTTTGCAGGGTCACGCCGGATGAGTACAGGTCCAGGGTGTTGATCGCGAACAGCTGGAGGATCGCGAAGATCAGGTAAGGAACGATGAACCAGCTGGGGAAGCCCGAGATCAGGCCGTTGACCGACGTTGCGCCGGGCACTCCCGTGGCCACCGCCGCGCCCAGGACCTCCAGCAGCGCCGACGGGATGGCCCCGCCGAGCGCGACGGCCAGCACGATCCGCTTCTTGTCCGTGGCCTGCGGCAGGTACCTGGAGTAGTCGTTGCCGTTCTCCGTCCAGCCGAGGCCGCCGGCCGCGATGACCAGTGCGAGGAAGATGGTCAGGGCCCCCCAGCTCGCACCGTGCGCCGGCACGTGCAGGTTGACCTTCGAGCTGGTCAGGGCGGCCATGACGGCGAACAGCACCACGAACGGGATGGCGAGCCAGCGCAGGACCTTGAGCACCGCGGCGTGCCCGAGCAGCGGCAGCACCGCCTGGATCGCCACGGCGAGGATGATGAAGACCACCTTGGCCGCGGTCCCGGCGGTGAAATGAGCCTTGGACGCCAGCAGCACCGCCGCGAAGACGATCAGGGCAATGCCCTCGATCTCGAACCCGACCTGGGTCACCCAGTTGAACAGCGAGGGCATCTTGTTGCCCCTGGGCCCGAATGGCGCCCGGCTGATCGCGAACGTCGTCGTGCCGGTGGCCGGCCCCTGCAGGCTGGCCAGGCCCGTCAGCAGGTAGGAGAGGTTACCGATGACGATGACCAGGACCGCCTGGGCGAAGGACAGCCCGAACACCACGACGGCCAGAGCCCCGTAGACCAGGAACTCGACGTTCCAGACCGCGCCCGCCCACATCCAGAACAGGCCGCTCGGCCTTCCCCACCGGCTGCCGGAAGGTATGTACTCGATGCCGCGCTGCTCGATCGAGGTGACCGACGGCCCTGCCTCGCTGGCCAGGACCGCGGGCTCGCCGGTGCTCGTCACTGGCCTGCCTCCCTGCTCGCTCCACCATGCCAGCGACGTTGCCAGCCGACCCCGTGCATCGTGCTGAGGCGGAGATTACTACGGCACCCGCCCGGACCGGAAGGGAGCCTGGAGAGCCATGACCAGCCGCCGGATCGGGTGGATCGGCAGCGGCAATCGCGGGCCTGACCGCCGCTTGTAGACTGGTCAGCTGCCTTCTGCGAAGGAGCGATCGCGCCATGGCATCGACGGCCGGTGAGGACAGCGCGGGCCTGGTCAGCGACGAGGAACTGCGCAAGGTACGGGTCGGTGCGCTGGTACCGCACAATGCCCCGATCACGCTCGCCGACTACAACCCCGGCTGGCCAGGGCTATTTGACCGGGAAGCCGCCCGGATCCGCGCTGTCCTGGGCGATAGCGCGTTGCTCGTCGAGCACGCCGGCTCGACCTCGGTACCCGGGCTGGCGGCCAAGCCGATCATCGACATCGTGCTGGCCGTGCCGGACTCCGCCGACGAGGCGGCCTACGTGCCGGCCATGGAGGCGGCCGGGTACGTGCTGCGGGTCCGCGAGCCCGACTGGTTCGAGCATCGCCTCTTCAAGGGCCCGGACACTGATATCAACCTGCACGTGTTCAGTGCCGGCTTAGCCGAGATCGGCCGGATGCTGATCTTCCGCGACTGGCTGCGGGCCAGTAGCGCCGACCGGGACTACTACCAGCGGGTCAAGCGCGAGCTGGCCCAGCGCACCTGGCGGCATGTGCAGCACTACGCCGACGCCAAGACCGCGGTGGTCAGCGAGATCGGGGAGCGGGCGCTGGCGGCAAGCCGAGGCGGCAGCGACACGGCGGACCCGGACGCCGCTGTCCCGGCGGACCCGGACGGCCGTGTCCCGGCGGACCCGGACAGCCGTGTCGCGACCAGGCCAGACGGCGGCGTCAGTTGATCCCGCGCTCGTGGCCTTCCCAGTAGGGAGCGCGGAGCTTGAACTTCTGCAGCTTGCCGGTCGCCGTCCTCGGCAGCTCGTCCCGCATCTCGACCGAGGTCGGGCACTTGAAGTGGGCCAGCCGGTCCCGGCAGTGATCGATCAGGTCCTGCTCGGTCGCCTCATGGCCGTCGCGCAGCACGATCAGGGCCGTGACGGTCTCGCCCCACTTGTCGTGCGGCACGCCGATGACGGCGACCTCGGCTACCGCCGGATGCTGGTAAAGGCAGTCCTCGACCTCGACGGAGCTGACGTTCTCGCCGCCTGAGATGATCACGTCTTTCTTGCGGTCCGAGATGACCAGGTAGTCCCCGGTCTCGACGTGGCCCTCGTCACCGGTGCGGAACCACCCGTCCGCCAGCACTTTGGCGGACTCGGCCGGCTGCTGCCAGTAGCCGGCGAAGACGTGGTTGGACCTGGCCAGGATCTCGCCCTCCTCGTCGGTGCGGATCTGCACGCCGACCGCCGGGACGCCGGCCCGCGACTGGAGCCGGGCGCGGGCGGGCGGGTCGAGCGCGTCCCATTCGGCCGGGCGGCGGTTGATCGTCAGCAGCGGGGCGGTCTCAGTCAGCCCGTAGATCTGGATGAACTCCCAGCCGAGCTCGGCCTCGACCCGCTCGATGGTCTTGGACGGCGGCGGCGCGCCCGCCACGACAATCCGGACGGTGCCCCGTCCCGGCACGGGCTCGCCGCGCTCCAGGCGGGCGGCGGCGGCGTTCAGGATCGCCGCGACGACCGCCGGGGCGCCGCACATCAGCGTGACCCCGCGGGCGTCGATGCGCCGCAGTATCTCCTCGCCGTCGATCTTGCGCACGATGACCTGGGGCACGCCCATCCCGGTGACCGCGTACGGCATGCCCCACCCGTTGCAGTGGAACATCGGGAGGGTGTGCATGAACACGTCGCGGTCGGTGACGGAGGTGTGCCAGCCGAAGATCGCGGCGTTGAGCCAGCAGTTGCGGTGCGTGAGCTGGACGCCCTTGGGCCGGGCGGTCGTGCCACTGGTGTAGTTGATGCTGGCCGTGGAATCCTCATCGGGCTCCCAGGCCGCCGGCTCCGCGCCGGCCGCCGCGGGCGCGAACAGCTCCGCGTCGGCCGCGCCGTCCAGCACGATGCGGTGCTTGGCGGTCACTCCGGCCAGCATCTCGTCCGACTCCGGGTCGACGAGCAGCACCGAGGCGCCCGAATGCTCGACGATGTAGCGGATCTCGTCGGAATTCAGCCGGTAGTTGACCGGGACCAGGACGCGGCCGTAGCCGCTGACGCCGAAGTACAGGATCTGGAACCGCGCGGCGTTGGGGCTGACGATCGCCACCCGCTCGCCGTGGGCCACCCCGAGGTTGTCCAGCGCGATAGCCGCGCCGCGGGCCCGGCTCTCCAGCTCGCGGTAACTGACCGTGCCCAGCGAGCCGGCGGTGCCCGGCTCGTCGAAGACCGCCGGGCGCTCGCCGTACACGGCCGCCCCGCGGCGCAGGAAGTCCCCGATCGTGAGCGGCACTTTCATGTCGATCCCCTTTGGCGTGATGAGAGCGCGGCGGCCGGGCTGTGACCGCAGCCGCAGGACTTATCGTGCCTTCTCACCGGCATGCCCGCCACCCCCTGGCCGGGGCGGGCTGCCGCCTCAGATGGACCAGAGGTCTCGGGCGGTGGCGTAGATAGCGGTAGCCGCCGCGCCGAGTCAGGGATGATGTGGGGATGCAGCTTCCAGTGATGCCGCCGGTCGCGCCGATGCTAGCCAAGTCGGTCAAGGACATCCCCCGCGGGCCGATGAGCTATGAGCCGAAGTGGGACGGGTTCCGGTCGGTGGTGTTCCGCGACGGGGACGAGGTGGAGATCGGCAGCCGGAACGAGCGGCCGATGACGCGGTATTTCCCCGAGCTGGTCACCGCCGTGCTCGCGAACCTGCCGCCCCGGTGCGTCATCGACGGCGAGATCGTGATCCCCAACGCCGACGGCAACCGGCTCGACTTCGACGCCCTCCTGCAGCGGGTGCACCCGGCCGACAGCCGGGTCCGGCTGCTGGCCGAGCAGACTCCGGCGGCGTTCGTCGCCTTCGACCTGCTCGCGCTGGGCGATCTCGACTACACCGACGAGCCGTTTGAGCTCAGGCGCGTGGTCCTGGAGGAGGCACTCGCCGCCGCCGGGGCGCCGGTCTACCTCACCGCGGTCACGACCGATCACGGGCTCGCGACGCAGTGGTTCAGCCAGTTCGAGGGGGCCGGCCTGGACGGGGTCGTGGCCAAGCCGCTGGCCGGGACCTACCAGCAGGACAAGCGGGTCATGTTCAAGATCAAGCATGAGCGCACGGCCGACTGCGTGGTCGGCGGGTACCGGCTGCACAAGAGCGGCCCGGACGCCATCGGATCGCTACTGCTGGGCCTGTACGACGCGGCCGGCAAGCTGGCCAGCGTGGGGGTGATCGGCGCCTTCCCGATGGCCAGGCGCCGGGAACTGTTCACCGAGCTGCAGCCGCTGGTGACCAGCTTCGATGACCATCCCTGGAACTGGGCCCACCAGGAGCCGGGCGTCCGCAACCCGCGCGAGGCCGAGAGCAGCCGCTGGAACAGCGGCAAGGACCTGTCGTTCGTCCCGCTGCGCCCCGAGCGGGTGGTGGAAGTGCGCTACGAGCACATGGAGGGCACCCGGTTCCGTCACACCGCGCAGTTCAGCCGGTGGCGCCCGGACCGCGACCCCCGGTCCTGCGGCTTCGAGCAGCTCGAGGAGCCGGTCCGCTACAACCTCGCGGACGTCCTGGCCGGCTGAAACCGGCGCCCGGCGGGCGACCGCGACGATGCTGGCGATCTTGCCGGGGACGATGACCAGGCGCTGGACGGCCAGGCCGCCGGTGTGCAGCGCGTAGTCAGGGTCGGCGGTGAGCAGCTGCTCGATCTGCTCCCGGCCGGCGCCGGCGGGCACGTCGATGGTGAACCGGATCTTCCCGTTGATCTGGACGGGCAGGCTGATGGCCTGCTGCGTGGCGAGGTCCTCGTCAGCGACCGGGAACGCCGCATGGGCCAGCGACTCGGCGTGCCCGAGGCGGCTCCACAGTTCCTCGGCGATGTGCGGGGCGAGCGGGGCGACCATGAGCAGCAGCGGCTCGGCCAGGGCCCGCGGTAGCGCGCCGCCGGTCGCCGCCAGCCTGGCCGCGTGGGTGGTCAGCTCCATGAGGCGGGCGACGGCGGTGTTGAACCGCAGGCCGCCGAGGTCATGGCGGACCGACAGGACCGTCTGGTGCAGGCGCCGGAGCGTGTCGTCATCGAGCGGGCGCTCACTGACGCGCGTCAGGCCGTTTTGCTCGTCAATCAGGGTTCGCCAGAGGCGCTGCAGGAACCGGTAGACGCCCGCGATATCCCTGGTCTGCCAGGGCCGGTCGGTATCCAGCGGGCCCATGGCCATCTCGTACAGCCGCAGCGTGTCCGCGCCGTACCGGTCGTAGATCTCGTCCGGGCTGACGCTGTTCTTCAGGCTCTTGCCCATCTTGCCCGCCCGCCGCGTGACAGGCCTGCCCTGGTAGGCGGGCGGCCCGTCGCCCTCGCCGACCTCGGCCGCCGGCACGTACATGCCGCGCTCGTCGGTGAAGGCGTCGGCCAGGATGTAGCCGTGGCTGTAGAACCGCCGGAACGGCTCGGCGGTCGATACATGCCCGAGGTCGTACAGCACCTTGTGCCAGAACCGCGCGTACAGCAGGTGCAGCACCGCGTGCTCGACGCCGCCGACGTACAGGTCGACGCCGCCGTCGCCGCCGGCATCCGGCGGGGCCATCCAGTAGCGCTCGACCCGCGGGTCGACGAACGCCTGCTCGTTGGCCGGGTCCAGGTAACGCAGGTAGTACCAGCAGGAGCCGGCCCACTGCGGCATGGTGTTGAGCTCCCGCCGGTAGGACCGGGCCCCATCGCCGAGGTCCAGCTCGACGCTCGCCCACGCCGTGGCCCTGGCCAGCGGCGGCACCGGCTCGCTGGCCTGGTCTTCCTGCGGCTCGGGCCGGAAGTCGGACATCGGCGGCAGGCGCACGGGCAGCGCCTCGTCGGGCAGCGCGATCGGCATCCCGTGCTCGTCATACACAATCGGAAACGGCTCGCCCCAGTACCGCTGGCGGGAGAAGAGCCAGTCGCGCAGCCGGTAGGACCTGGTCCGGTGCCCGGTGCCGGTGTGCTCCAGGGCGCCGATGGCGGCGGTGATCGCGTCCTGCGCGCTCAGTCCGGCCAGCCTCGGGTCTGTCCCGGTGCGGACCTCCAGCCCGAACTGGCGCGCGAAGTCCAGGTCACGCTGGTCATGACCGGGAACGGCCATGATGGCGCCGGTCCCGTAGCCCATCAGCACGTGGTCGCCCAGGAAGACCGGGATCGGCTCCCCCGTGACCGGGTTGCTGACGTAGGCCCCGGTGAAGACGCCGCTCTTGCGGCGAGCCTCCGAGCTGCGCTGCCGGTCGCCGAGCCGCCCGGCCGCCTGCTGGTAGGCGGCGACCGCCTGCCGCGGCGTCCACGCCGCGGCGCGGCCGGCGGGCTGGGTGCCGCTGGCCTGATCGCCGGCGGCCTGGTCGTCCCGGCCCTGCGGATAGGTCCAGGACGGCGGGGTGCCCGGCGGCCAGGCGGCCGGGACGAGCTGATCGGCGAGCGGGTGCTCGGGGGCCAGCACCACGTAGGTGGCGCCGTACAGCGTGTCCGGGCGGGTGGTGTAGACATCGACCGGCGTCCGCTGCCCGGCGGTCCCGGTGAACGTGATCAGCGCCCCGTCGCTCGCGCCGATCCAATTGCGCTGTATCTGCTTGAGCGACTCGGGCCAGTCGACCTGATCCAGGTCGGTGATCAGCCGGTCGGCGAACGCGGTGATCCGCAGCTTCCACTGCCGCAGGGGGCGGCGGTAGACCGGATAGTTGCCCACGTCGCTGCGCCCGTCGGCGGTGACTTCCTCGCTGGCCAGCACGGTACCCAGCGCCGGGCACCAGTTGACCGGCTCATACGAGATGTAGGCCAGCCGGAAGGCGTCGATCACCTCCCGCCGCTGCACCCCGGTCAGCTCGCTCCACGGGCGGCCATCGGGCGTGCCGCGCTGGCCGACCTCGAACTCCGCGGTCAGCTCGGCGATCGGCCGGGCCCGCCCGGTCCGCTCGTCGCACCAGCTGCTGAAGATCTGCAGGAAGATCCACTGCGTCCACCGGTAGTAGCCGGGGTCGGTGGTCGATATCTCCCGGCGGCTGTCGTGACCCAGGCCCAGGCGCCGGAGCTGGCGGCGCATGTTGCCGATATTGACCCTGGTCGTCACCTCCGGGTGCTGGCCGGTGTCGATCGCGTACTGCTCGGCGGGCAGCCCGAACGCGTCGTACCCGAAGGTGTGCAGGACATGGTGGCCGGTCATGCGCAGGTACCGGGCGAACACGTCCGTGCCGATGTAGCCGAGCGGGTGACCGACGTGCAGCCCCGTCCCGCTGGGGTACGGGAACATGTCCAGGACGTAGAACTTGGGGCGGCCCGCCACCTGGCTGAACCCGCTGGTCAGCGGGCCGGCCGGATTCGGCGAATCGAAGGTGCCCTCCGCCGCCCACCGCTGCTGCCAGCGTGACTCGATCTCGCCCGCCAGGCGCGCGTTGTAGCGGAAAGGCGGCTCCTGGTCGCCGGTCTGGCTCATGTCACCCTCGTTATCGCTGATTCTGCCTGGTCAGGAAATGAAAAAGCCCCTCACGCCATGAGGGGCAGCCGCGTTGACTCAGCGCGTCAACGCGGCTCGATAAGCAGGAGGCTCTCGTGACCGGGCATGGGCCCAGTTTACCGCGTAGCCGCCGTTGCCGCCTGCGCAGTGCGGATCCGGCATGCTGTACACGGGAGAAGGGAGACGATCAATGTCACCGAGTCGTTTTAGCTACGCGTCGGGCGACGGCCTGGACATCGCCGGCTACCGCTGGGATCCGGCGGGCGAGCCGGTCGCCGCGGTTCAGCTCACGCACGGCATGGGTGAGCACGTCCTGCGCTACGACGAACTGGCCAGGGCGCTGACCAGCCGCGGGATGGTGGTCTACGGGCAGGATCATCGCGGTCACGGGGCGACCGCCCGCCCCGACGCGCTCGGTGATCTCGGACCGGGGGGCTGGCCCGCGCTGGTCGATGACATTGGCCTGCTCACGGCGAGGATCCAGGCCGAGCACCCGGGGCGGCCGCTGATCCTGCTGGCCCACAGCATGGGGTCGTTCGCAGCCCAGCAGTACCTGCTGGACCACAGCGCGCAGGTCGACGGCGTGGTGCTGACCGGCACGGCCACGATCGACCTGCTCGAGCCCGCCCTCGACCTCGACCAGCCGCTGGACCTGGCCGTGTTCAACGCGGCGTTCCAGCCCGCCCGGACCGATTTCGACTGGCTGACCCGCGACGAGGCCATCGTGGACGCCTACATCGCCGATCCGCTGTGCGGCTTCGGCATCGACCCTAGCTCGGCGCGGGCGATGTTCGCCGGAGCGCGACGCGTGGCCGACCAGGGCCAGGTGGCGGCGATGCGCCCTGGCCTGCCGGTCTACATCGGCGCCGGCGGCAGCGATCCGGTCAATGGCGGCCTCACGCTGCTTGACCCCCTGGTAGAGCGCTACCGGGCCGCGGGCCTGACCGACATCACCGTGCGCGTCTATCCAGGAGCGCGGCACGAGATCTTCAACGAGACCAACCGCGCCGAGGTCATCGCCGACCTGATCAGCTGGCTGGACCGGGTACTGGCCTGAGCCGCTCCGACGGCGGGCCGCCCTCCCGCCTGCCCGCTGTGCTCCGCACTCGCGCTCTGGGTACAGTGACGAAAGGTACCAAGATCAAAACAGGGCGGAGTGTGCGTGGCGCGGTCTCGGCTGAAGCTGGAGCCCGCCATGCTGGCCCTGCTGGCGTTCGTGTGCGCTGTCGTGCTGGTCGACACGATGTTCTTCACCGCGCTGACGCCGCTGCTGCCGCACTACACCCAGACCGCCGGGCTGTCGAAGGCCGGGGCGGGAGTCCTGGTCGCCGCCTATCCCCTGGGCACGCTCGTCGGCGCGCTGCCCGGCGGGCTGCTGACCTCTCACCTCGGCGACCGGGTCGTCGTGCTCATCGGGCTGGCGCTGATGAGCGCGTCGACGCTGGTGTTCGGCTGGTCTTCGGCCGCTGTCGTGCTGGTCGGGGCGCGCTTCGTTCAGGGTCTGGGCGGGGCCTGCAGCTGGGCCGCGAGCATGGCCTGGCTGGCGACCTGCGCGCCGCCGCAACGGCGGGGCGAGCTGCTGGGGACCGCCCTGGGCGCGGCCGTCGTGGGGGCGCTCTTCGGCCCGGTGGTCGGGGCCGTCGCCGACCAGATCGGGACCGGGCCGACGTTCGCGACCGCGGCCGTGGCCGGGACGGCGCTGATGGTGCTGGCGTTCTTCGTGCCGCGCCCGGCGAGGTCGGCTCCGCAGGGACTGCGCGCGGCCTGGCCCGCGCTGCGCGATCGCCGGGTCAGCATCGGGCTGTGGCTGACGATGCTCGCTGGCCTGGGGTTCGGCGTGGTGAATGTGCTCGTTCCGCTGCGCCTGAGCCAGCTGGGCGCTACCGGCCTGGTCATCGGGGGGACATTCCTGGCGTCCGCCGCGATCGAGTCCGGGCTCTCGCCGCTGGCGGGGCGGCTGTCGGACCGCCGGGGCGCTCTGGTGCCGATCCGGTTCTCGCTGATCGGCGCGGTGATCGTGAGCCTGCTGGCGCCCGTGCTGCATCCGGCGCCGTGGCTGGTCGCCTTGCTGATCGTGGGCCTGCCGTCCTTCGGCACCCTCTTCGCCCCGGCGACCGCGCTGCTCAGCTCGGGCGCCGACCGCCTGGGCCTGAACCAGGGCCTCAGCTTCGGGCTGGCCAACCTGGCCTGGGCGAGCGGGCAGGGCGTGGGCGCCGTGACGAGCGGGGTGGTCGCCCAGGCCACGACAGATTTCGTTCCGTACGCGTTCCTCGCCGGTACGTGCCTGGCGACACTCGTTTTCCTGACCGTCAGAGCCCGCTCGCTCATGCTGGCGGCGCCAGGGAAGCCCGGAACGTAGGCCGACGGCGCTAGCTGGCCTGACCCGCGGGCGGTTCGGGGGGAAGCAGGGCGGCGATCATCGCGTCGGCGATGAAAGCCCCGTAACGTCCGGGTGCCCAGCCACGGGCCAGGACGAGCAGTTCGTAGAGTTCCGGGGAGCTGTAGGTCCACATGACCTCCCCGGCGTGCTCCACGGTGATGCCCTCGCGCAGATGCCCGGCCTCGGCCAGGTTCCGCGCGTTGCCGGTCATCCGGCGCAGGCGGCTGCCGTCCAGCTCCGCTCGCAGGCCCGCTACCTCCGGATCGGCGGCCTCGGCGGCACGCAGCAGCAGCGCGATCGGCGACACCCGGGGAGCCACCTCGGCGGTGAGCTGGCCCCACCCGCGGATGATCTTGCGGGGATCTGGCTCGGTCGTCTGCAGCTCATCAGAACGCGTCTCGGCCGGGACCGGTCCCTCGCCCGCCAGCGCCCGGTCGCAGATGGCGCGGACCAGGCCCGGCTTGCCGTCAAATGCCTTGTAGATCGTCTCGACCGAGACGCGTGCCTCGGCGGCGACCGCCGCGATCGTCGTCGCGGCGTACCCGTCCCGCAGGAACAGCCGCTGCGCGGCGTCGGCCACTGCGGCGCGGGTCTGCCGGGCCTGCTCAGCCCGCCGCGGCGAGTGGTAGCGGCGCTTGGAGGTTGACAGCGGGATTACTTCCGTTCCATAGTGTTGTATCGATTACATACAACTGTATCAGAATTGGTGGTGGACACGCGTGGATGACATCACGACACTCAGCGCCCCGGCGGCCCTGGTGGATCGGCTGCGCCGGGCGGTCAACGATCACGACCTAGCCCGGCTCGTGGCCTGCTTCGCGCCTGCCTACCGCAACGACACCCCGGCCCACCCGCAGCGCGGGTTTACCGGGCGGGAGCAGGTCCGCAGGAACTGGGAGCAGATCTTCACCGCGATTCCGGACCTCACCGCCGAGCTGCTGCGCTGCGCCGTGGACGGGGACACGGCCTGGACTGAATGGGAGCACCGCGGCACCCGGCCGGACGGGTCCCGCCACCTGATGCGCGGTGTGGTGATCTTCGGCGTGGCTGACGGGCTCGCCGACTGGGCCCGGTTCTACCTCGAGCCGGTACAGGAAGACGGGCAGGACGCCGACGGCGCGGTGCGCAGCCAGGTCGGGCCCGGCGGTCGGCCGTGATCCTGCTCGCCGGGGGCACCGGCCGACTCGGGACCGTCCTGACCACCCGGCTGACCGGGCAGGGACTGCCGGTCCGGATCCTGACCAGGGATCCGGGCCGTGCCGCCCACCTCGCCGGGCCGGGCGTGACGGTGATGACCGGCGACGTCCGGGACCGGGCCAGCCTCACCGCCGCCCTCCACGGCGCACGGGTCGTGGTGTCCGCGGTGCAGGGGTTCGCCGGGCCCGGTGGCGTCTCGCCGGCCACGGTCGACGGCCAGGGCAACATCCACCTCATCGACGCCGCCCTGGCCGCTGGCGCTGAGGTGGTGCTGATGTCAGTCGTCGGCGCCGCGGCCGACAGCCCCATGGAGCTGTTCCGCATGAAGTACGCCGCCGAGCAGCACCTGAGGACCAGCGGCAGCGGCTGGACCATCGTGCGGGCCACCGCGTTCCTCGAGCTGTGGATCGACGTGCTCACCAAGACCGCCGCCCGCTCCGGCCGGCCCGTCGTCCTCGGCCGCGGGAACAACCCCGTCAACTTCGTCTCCGTCACCGACGTCGCCGCCCTGGTGGAGCGCGCCGTCACCGATCCGGCGACCCGCGGCCGCACTTTCGAGATCGGCGGCCCCGCCGACCTCACCTTCAACCAGCTCGCCGCGGCGATCCAGGCATCGGCCGGGCGCACATCCGCACCGCATCACGTGCCCCGGCCGGTGCTTCGGCTCGTGGCCGGCACGGCTGGCCGCATCAAGCCCGAGATCGGCCGCCAGGCGCGCGCCGCGCTCATCATGGATCAGGCCGATCTCGCCCACGACGCGACGCCGCTTCATCGGGCCTGTCCCGGCCTGCCCTGCACGCCGCTCAGCGCGTGCCTGCCGTCCTAGCGACTAGCGCCCGGGCAAGCCCCGGCGGGGAGGAAGATCGGTGCATGAGCGGTGGTAGTTACCAATCGTGGTTCGTCAGCGCGAGGGACCCGGCCTCGCCCAGGGCGCTGTGGATTCGCCACACGCGGCATCGTCCCCGGTACGGGCCGGAGTCCGCCGCGCTGTGGTGCACCCTGGTCGATCGTGCCCTCTGGCCGCGGCCGCTGGTCGTCAAGCAGGTCTTCGGTGACTTCCCGCCGGATGCTGCCGCCGGCCCGCATCAGTTCCGCGGGAACGCCGTCATGGGAGACCGGACCGCGCGGTGGGATCTGCGCGTCACCGACGGGCAGGCGCCGCTACGGCCGCTGCGGCCGTCGGCGCTGTATCGCGCGCCGCTGCCCCGGACAAAGCTGGAGGCCACTGTCCCTGACGGCCTGATCACCGGCTCGCTGGAGGTCGATGAGCACCTGGTCGGCGTGTCCGGGTGGCGGGCCACCGTCGGCCATAACTGGGGATCCGAGCATGCCGATTCCTGGGTATGGCTGCATGCCGGCGGCTTCGGCACCGCACCCGCGGGCTGGCTGGAACTGGTGCTCGCGAGGATCAAGGTCGGCCCGGCGCGCTTGCCCTGGACGGCGATCGGGGCACTCAGCCTGGGCGGCGAGCGGATTGCGCTGGGCGGCCTGGGGCGGCGGTCCCTGGTCGATGCGCAGCCCGGCCGGCTCACCGCCGCCATCGCCTCGTCGGGCGCCCGGCTTCAGATCAGCGTCACGACCGACGATGATGACGCGGTCACCGTGCTGTATGCCGATCCGGCCGGGGGAAGTCGTGCCGTCCGGCACGCCGCCCTGGCCACCGTGGAACTGGTCGCGCATCGCCGGGGCGCAACTGATATCACCCTGTCCAGCAGTTGCGGCGCCTACGAATACGGCACCAGCCAGGGCATGAGCGGGACGGTGCCCGAACCACTGCCGGCGGGCTGAGCGCCAGGTCGGCTGGCTCCCTGATGGTCGCCCGGCCAGCGCCGCGGCGTAGGTTGAGACTATGGACTATCGCACTCTGGGGCACAGCGGCTGCGCGGTGTCGAGCCTTGGCCTGGGGAGCATGACCTTCGGCACGGAGACCGACGAAACGGGCGCGCACCGGCAGCTTGACCGGTTTGCCGAGGCAGGCGGCACGCTGGTGGACACCGCCGACGTCTACAGCGGCGGGATGTCGGAGGAGATCATCGGCCGCTGGTTCGCCAGCCGACCGGCCACGATCACCGAGCCGATCGTGCTGGCCACCAAGGGCCGTTTCGCGATGGCCGATTCCCCGAACGGCTCCGGGTTGTCCGCGCGGCACCTGACGCGCGCGCTGGACGCTTCGCTGCGCCGGCTGGGGCTCGAGGCGGTCGATCTCTACCAGGTGCACGCGTTTGACCCGTGGACGCCGCTGGAGGAAACGCTGCGCACGCTGGACGGGTTCACGCGCGCCGGCAAGATCCGCTACTACGGGCTGTCGAACTTCACCGGCTGGCAGCTGACGAAGGCCGTGCACCTGGCCCGCGCGCTGAACGTCGCCGGGCCGGTGACCCTGCAGCCGCAGTACAGCCTGCTGGTGCGCGAGATCGAGTGGGAGATCGTGCCCGCCGCGGCGGACGCGGGCCTGGGGCTGCTGCCGTGGAGCCCGCTCGGCGGCGGCTGGCTGTCGGGCAAGTACCAGCGCGACGAGCGCCCGGCCGGCGCCACCCGCCTGGGCGAGGACCCAGGGCGCGGCATGGAGGCCTACGACCGGCGGGCCCTGCAGCGTACCTGGGATGTCATCGACGCCGTGCAGAAGATCGCCGAGGAGCGCGGTGTCTCGATGGCCGAGATCGCGCTGGCGTGGGTGACCGGCCGGCCCGCGGTGACCTCGACCATTCTGGGCGCGCGCACGGTCGAACAGCTGGAGACCAACCTGCGCGCGGCTGACCTGCACCTCAGCGCGGCGGAAACCGCTGCCCTCGATGCCGCCAGCGACCCGCGCGTGGCTGACTACCCGTACGGCGAGATGGGCCGGGAGCAGCGCGACCGCAGCCTGGCCGGGGATAGCTAGCCGCGGGCGCCCGCCTGGCCGCGGCCGGGCTGCCCTGGCGACCGCTCCGGGTATTTATCGCCGGTACCGAGAGATCGGACGGTGTCTCATCGTCGGACCTGATGTGAGGTTGTTCCGGCGAGAGAGAGGCACGTCCATGGCCAGCCCGGTGGTTCACTTCGAGATCAGGTCATCAGACCCGGATGCGACGCGGTCGTTCTTCGGGAAGCTGTTCGGCTGGACATTCCCCGACGGGGGGATACCCGGCTACAGCTACGTCGACACCGGAGTCGAAGGCGCGGTGCCCGGCGGCATCAGCCCGCTGCAGGGCGGCGCGCCGCTGGTCACGTTCTTCGTCGGGGTGGAAGATGTCACCGCCTCGCTGGATGCCGCCGTGGCCCAGGGCGGACGGGTCATCCAGCCCGCGACATCCGTGCCGGGCGTCACGTTCGGCCTGCTGGCCGACCCGAACGGGCAGGTGGTCGGGCTGGCCGCGGCCGACGCCTGACGCCGCGCGGCATGCCCGGTGCGGGCGGGACACCGACAGGGAGGAAGGAGCCGGACATGGCTGCCTCGGCTGACTCTGCCCTGCTCGCACGGGCGGCCGCCGGCGATGGCGTCGCCTTCGCGGGCCTGGTGGAGCCCTACCAGCGGCCGGTATTCCGGCACTGCTACCGCATGCTCGGCTCGGGCGCCGACGCCGAGGACGCGACCCAGGACACCCTCGAGCGCGCGTGGCGCAAGCTCGCGACTTACGACGGCTCGGGGCCGTTCGGCGCCTGGCTGCAGCGCATCGCGACCAACGTCTGCCTCGATGGGCTACGGGCGAGGCGGACCCGGATCGGGCCGGCCGGCTACGGGCCGCCCGCGGCGCCGGGCACGATTCCCGGGCCGCCCGACCCGGAGCTGGAGTGGGTCGAGCCGGTCAGCAACGGCGACCTGCACGGGCCAGGGGACCCGCAGGATGAGGTGGTCCGCCGGGAGGAGATCAGCCTGGCCTTCGTGGCGGCTTTGCAGCGCCTGGCGCCGCGCCAGCGGGCCGCTCTGCTGCTGCGCGATGTGCTGGGGTTCAGCCACGCCGAGGTGGGCGAGGTCCTCGACGCCAGCACCACGACGGTCAACAGCCTGCTGTCGCGGGCCCGCGAGTCCGTCCGCGCCACGGCCGGCCTGCCGCAGCCCGACATGGCCGAGCCCCGCGTCCAGCGGTTCCTGCACCGCTATGTCCGCGCCTGGCAGCTGGCCGACATCGACGGGTTCGTCGCCCTGGTCGCCGAGGACATCAGCTTCTCGATGCCGCCGCTCAGTACCTGGTTCGACGGCCGGGAGGCGGTGGCCGCGTTCATCGAGGACGCGATCTTCGCTGCCGCCCGGCCGCACGGGGTGCACCTGATGGCCGGCTCATGTAACGGCCAGCCCGCCTTCGCCACCTATGAGCCAGACAGCGAAGGCCGCCTGGTCGCCAGCGGCCTGCAGGTCCTGCAGCTCGGCGAGATCGGCGGCCAGTTGCTCATCACCACGCTGGTGTCCTATCGCGACCCGGCGCTCGCCATCCGATGCGGACTGCCGCCGCACTGGCCGGACCCCGGATCCTCTCCGGCGCGCGATTCCGGCGCGTGATTGAATCCGGCGCGTGATTAGAGTCCTGTCATGCGGCTCACGGTTCTGGGCGGGTGTGGTGCGTGGCCGGAGGCAGGCCAGGCCTGCAGCGGCTACCTCGTGGAGCATGACGGTTTCCGGCTGCTCGTCGACGTCGGCTACGCCACCATGCCGCGGCTGCCGGAAGGGGCAGCCCCGGACCAGATAGACGCGGTGTTCATCAGCCACGGGCACCCCGACCATTGCGCCGACCTGAACCCGCTGCTGCGGGCACGGGCGCTGCTCGATGACCCGCCGGCGCCGCTGCCGCTGTACTCGCTGCCTGGTGCGCTGGATGCGGTACTGGCGCTGGATTCGCCTCAGATGATGGCTGGTTCCTACGCGCTTCATGAGTTCAGCGCGGGCAGCCGGCTGGACATCGGCCCGTTCCGCGCGCAGACTCGCCTGCTGCCGCACTGGCTGCCCAATGCCGGGCTGCGCCTCACCGCGGGCGACCGGGTGCTGGCCTATACCGGTGACAGCGGCCCGAGCCCGCAGATCGCGGAACTGGCGCAGCGCGCCGATCTGCTGCTGGCCGAGGCCACGTATGTGGACCAGGTCCCGGAGAGCTCGCGACGGTACCTGTCCAGCGCCGGTGATGCGGGCCGGCAGGCGGCGAAGGCCCGCGCCGGGCGCCTGCTGCTGACCCATCTATGGCCAGGCACGGACCCATCGGCCGCGCGAGCCGCGGCCGGTCATGAGTACGATCAGGAGATAGGTGTCGCTACCGCCGGCCTGGTCATCGACCTGCACTGACGATGCTGACCTTCTTGTAGCATCGCCCTTCTTGTAGCATCGCGAAGTGGCTGACAGGGTGCTGGTCTACGGCGTCACCGGGTCGGGCAAGACCACCCTGGCCCGGCAGATCGGGGTGCGGACCGCGACCCCCTGGTACTCAGTGGACGACCTGACGTGGGAGCCAGGCTGGGTGGGGGTCACGCCGGAGGAACAGCGGCGGCGCATCACCGCGATCTGCGCCCGGCCGCGATGGGTCCTCGACACCGCATACAGCCAGTGGCTCGATGTGCCCCTGGCCCGCGTGCAGCTCATCGTGGCCCTGGACTATCCCCGCTGGCTCTCGCTGGGCCGGCTCATGCGGCGGACGCTGCTGCGCGCCGTGGACCACCGGCCGGTCTGCAACGGCAATACCGAGACGTTCCGCGCGGCATTTTCCCGTGACTCGATCATCGTCTGGCATTTCCGGTCGTTCGCCCGCAAGCGCTCGCGTATCCGGGCCTGGGCCGCCGACCCGCCCGGCTGCGCCGTGGTCCGGCTGCGATCTCCGCAGGCCACCCGCCGCTGGCTGGCCACGCTGCCCGCGGCCGATCCCGCCGCCGCACCGGGCCCAGACCAGGCCAGGGAGCCGTCATAGGCCGGGCCGCAGCCAGAGACGAGTCCATGCCCCCCACGTTCGAGCTGACCAGCAGGGACGGCCGGCTCGTCCGCTACTGCGTCTACGGGGCGTTCAGGTGCGGCGGTATCCGGGATGGACGCCGGTGGCGAGATCCTGCCGGGCGGCCAGCCGGCTGAGCAGATCGTTCAGCACGACGCGCTCGTCCGGCGTGAGCCCCTCGGTCATGGCGTCTTCGTGCGCCGCGCCCAGGCGGCCGAGTTCCTTCATGAACGCAGTGCCGTCTCCGGTCAGGTAGAGCGCATAGTACCGGCGGTCGGCCGGGTCCCGGCGTCGTTCGATCAGCCCGCGTTCTTCGAGGCCATCCACCAGTGGTACGAGCCGGCTGGCCGGAGTACCTAGCTGCCGGGCGATCGCCTGCTGGCTCTGCCCCGGTTTCCACGCGATGAGGCGCAGCAGCCCCGCCTGAGCCGGGGTGAGGTCAAGCTGGCTGATGCGCTGCGCGAACTGGGCCGCAGCATGCGCCCCGAGCTGGGCGAGCAGGAAGGCGCTTCCCGTCCGCCGGGGCGGGACCGCGCCCTCCTGCGCCCCCGGCCCGGCCGGACCGCCGTGATTATTCGTAGCCACGGCCCGATCATATCCGCTTGACAATCATATACAAGTTATAATTATTATCGGATGCGTACGATCTGACCAGGAGCCCAGGAGGAAACCATGACCAGTCCGCCGCCCGCCGCCCGCCGCGGCCGCCCGCAGGGGGGTCCGCCGCTCCTGGCCCCGGCCCTCGCGTACGGTGCCCTGACGATCGCCGCCGTCATCCTTATCGCCACGGTGCCGCACCCGTCGGCCTCGGCCGCATCCGTGCTGGCCTACGACCGTGCTCATCACACCGCCCTGCAGGTGGCCGGGTTCCTCATCGCCGGCGCCTCCGTCCCGCTGGCCATCTGGACCGCCACCGTCTACCGGCGGCTGCGGATACTGGGAGTCACGGCGCCCGGTGCCGTCATCGCGCTCGCCGGCGGTCTGCTGGCCGCCGCCTCCCTCTCGCTGTCCGGCCTGATCAGCTGGACCAGCTCGCAGGTCTCGGCCGTCGCCGGGCCGGGCCTGGCCAGGGCCCTGGCCGAGCTGAGCTTCGCCACCGGCGGGGCCGGGTTCGTCGTGCCGTTCGCGCTGCTGCTGGCCGGGGTCTGCGTGCCCGCGCTCATTCTGCGCCTGACGCCCCGGCCGTGGGCATGGTTCGGCCTGGCCGTCGCGGTGGCTGCCGTCCTGTCCACGTTCACCCTGCTCACCGCCAGCTTGGACGTCCTGCTGCCCATCGGGCGTTTCGGGGGGCTGATCTGGCTGATCGGGGCCAGCGTGCTGCTGCCCCATGACCGCCGGGCCGTGCGGGCCGCCCGCGCCACGGAACACCTGCAGGGAACCGCGTCCTGACGGGCGCCGGTCTCAGCCCAGCGCCGATCCGCCCGGTCACACCGGGGCGGCGCGCGTGACCGACAGGATCAGGCTCGCGCGGCCGGGCGGGCCGCGGGCTTGTGGATCTTGCTCCACAGGAGCCTGGCCGACTGGCGGGCGATGGCCAGCTGGCACGGGCCGTTAAAAATAATGAAATCGTCAAAAACGTGGGCGCCGGGCTGGCCGGCCACCTTGGCCGTGGCCGTCCGGACCGCCAGTAGCTGCTGCACGGTCATCTGCAGCGGCGGCTCGTCCGGCTGATACAGCGCGCCGATCGGGTAGTCGCGGCCGGGCCTGCGGGTCATCTCGATGTGGCAGCCCATCACGTGCGTGACTGGCCGGGCCTGCGCGAACTGCGCCAGCCGCTCCATGCTCACGGCGAAGACGGGCATGTCACGCGCGAACAGGCGCCCCGGGTACACCGTGTCCCCGGTGACCAGGAACCCGGTCCACGGGTCATAGACCACGATCGAGGCCGGGTGGTGGCCGGGGATGCCGGTGACGTCGAGGACCCGGCCGCCCAGGTCGCACTGCACCTCCTGATCGGGCCAGCTGGTGATCCCGAAGTACGCCTCCACCGAGGTGACATCGCCGGGCACCATGATCGTGTCCGGCCGTCCGGCGAACTGAGTGTCGGCCGCGATGTGATCGCCATGCCCGTGCGTGTGCGCGACGACAAGCTCGTAGGAGTCGCGCGGATGGGCCAGGCGCCAGCCGTCCAGGATCGTGTCCACGGTCTCGCGCAGCGGGAACAGTTCCGGCTCGCTGGTGGCGCCGGTGTCGAGCAGCAGCGCACGGTCGTTCCCGCAGAACAGGTAGAGGAACGGTGCCTCATAGTTCACCGCCTTGCTCTGCCGCAGGATGAACGTGTGCGGATCGCAGGCGTGCACCTGGATCCTGGGGTCGGTGTTGTGCCGCGCCGACCGCGAGCCATGGATCCACCGGACGTCCAGGTCCACCGGGCCCGGCGCGCCGGTGACGAAGTCGATCATGGATGAGATCATTACGCCGTCTTTACCCGCGCCACTGCGAGCTAAGACATACCGGCAAAACGCGATTTCACGGTGGCCGCCGTGTCATCCGCAGGCGCATCCCAGATCTGCTGACTGAAGATCTCCACCTCCGCGAAGCCGTCGTAGCCCGCGGCCAGGACCTGGGCCGAGATCTGGCCGAAGTCGACCGAGCCGTCGCCGATGTGAGCGCGGCCGAGCAGCATGTCGGGGGGCAGCGGGACGACCCAGTCACTGAGCTGGTAGCCGGCGATCCGCCCGGCGGCGCGCGCGAGGTCGGCGCTGACCTGCGAATCCCACCAGATGTTGTAGGTGTCGACCACCACGCCGACCGCGTCCGCGGGGAAGGCCAGCGCCAGGTCCACGGCGTCGCCGAGCCGCGACAGCACGCAGCGATCCGCGCAGAACATCGGGTGCAGGGACTCGACGCCGAGCAGCACGCCGAGTTCCCGCGCGCGCGGGACGAGCTCGCCGATCGCGTCGGCGATCATGCGGCGGGCCAGGCCGAGATCGCGCGTCCCCGGCACCAGGCCGCCGCAGACCAGCACGAGCACGTCCGCGTGCAGGGCGCTGGCCTCCTCGATGGCCGCCCGGTTGTCATCGCGGGCCGCGCGCCGGGCGGCTGGATCGGCGTGGGTGAAGAATCCGCCGCGGCACAGGCTGGAGACGTGCCGCCCGGACCGGCGGACGGCGGCGGCCGCGGCGGCCAGCCCGGCATCGGCGACGCTGTCGCGCCACAGGCCGACGGCCGGAATCTCGTGCCGGACGCACAGGTCAAGAGCCTGGGTCAGGGTGAGGGGTCGTACGGTGGCCTGGTTCAGGGAAAGCCGGCCCGGGTCCATCAGGGCTCCTGACCGCCGTCGGCGAGATAGCGGCTCATCCGCTCGACGGCGAGGTCGGGCACGGTCAGCGCGCCCGCCGCGGCGGCCAGCTCGAATACGCGGATCAGGTGCCCAGCCGGCCGCCTGCATTGGAAGCCCCCGAGCATGGCGAAACGCGGCTGGTGGCCGTTCAGCCAGGCCAGGAAGGCGATGCCGGCCTTGTAGCTGGGCGTCGGCGGCTCGAACAGAGTCCGGCTGAGCGGCACCGTAGGCCCCATGATGGCGTCATAGCGGCCGGTATCGCCGTGGTCCAGGGCCTGCAGGGCCTCGGCGGCGGGCGCCGCGATCGCCGCGAACGCGCCGAGCAGCGCGTCACTGTGGCCGGCCGCGCCGCCGGGGCGGCCCGCGCCGCCGGGGCCGGTCCCGCGGCCGGGGCGGCCCGCGTCGCCCTTGATCAGGTCGGCGTAGTTGAAGTCATCGCCGGTGTACATCCGGACCCCGGGCGGCAGCCGCCTGCGCAGCGCGATCTCCCGGCCGGCATCCAGCAGCGACAGCTTGATGCCGTCGACCTGGCCGTCCGCGGATCTGATCAGCTCGATGACCGTATCGGCCGCCGCATCGAGATCCGCGCTCCCCCAGTACCCGGCCAGCTGCGGATCAAAGGCCTCGCCCAGCCAGTGCAGGATCACCGGGCCGCTGGCCGCGCGGAGCAGGTGACCGTACACCTCCAGGTACTCCTGCGCCGAGCGGGCGCTGGCCGCCAGGGCCCGGCTGGCCATCAGGATGACACGGGCGCCCGCGGCCTCGATCAGGCCGGCCTGCTCCTGATAGGCCGCCACGATGGCCGGCAGCGAGTGCGGCCGGCCGTCCGGGCGGCGGCCCGGCAGCTGATCGGTTCCGGCCCCGCAGGCCACCACCGCGCCTCGCTGCCTGGCCAGCGCCGCCGACCTGCGGATCAGCTCCGCCGCCTGCTCGAAGGACAGGCCGGTGCCGCGCTGCGCGGTGTCCATGGCCTCGGCGACGGCGAACCCGTGCGCCCACAGATGCTCACGAAAGCCCATAGTCGAAGGCCAGTCGATCGACCCGTCGCCCAGCACGGCCACGTGCGCGGCCGCGTAGGCCTGCCGGGACACCGGCGGCGGATGGCGGGCGGCCCACCGGGGGGCCGGGACCCGGAGCGGGCGGGGACGGCCCGGCAGCTGGATGGTCGCTGTCATGTCACGGGCCGTTCCCGGTACCAGCTGGTCACAGCGTCAGCCGGGGGACTTCCACCCGGCGGCCCTCCGCCGATGACTGGAGCGCGAGGCCGGCGAGCTGGACGCCCTTGGCGCCCTCGGCCAGATCCCACGGGAAGGGGGTCCCCTCGACCGCGTGCTTCAGGAACAGCTCCCACTGCACCTTGAACCCGTTGTCGAAGGTGCCGTTATCGGGGATGTCCGTCCATTGCGCGGGATAGTCAATCGGATCGGGCAAGTCGGGATTCCAGACCGGCATGGGAGTGCTGACCCTGTGCTGCACCGCGCAGTTGCGCAGGCCCGCCACGGCACTGCCGTTCGTGCCGTCGACGTGCAGCTCGACCAGCTCGCGCCGGTTGACGCGCACGGCCCAGGACGAGTTCACCGACGCGATCGCGCCGCTGGAGAACTCCAGCAGCGCGTACGCGGCGTCGTCGGCGGTGACCTCATACTGGCTCCCTGACTCATCCCATCGGACCGGGACGTGAGTCGCATGCCGGGCATAAAGCGCCCGGATGGGGCCGAACAGATCCTCCAGCAGGTACTGCCAGTGCGGGAACATGTCGAGGATGATGCCGCCGCCGTCTTCCTTGCGGTAATTCCAGGACGGGCGCTGCGGGGCCAGCCCGTCTCCCTCGAACACCCAGTACCCGAACTCCAGCCGGATCGACAGGACCCGCCCGAAGAACCCTTCCTTGATCAGCCGGCGCAGCTTGATCACGCCGGGCAGGAACAGCTTGTCCTGGACGACCCCGTTCGTGATCCCGGCCGTCCTGGCCGCCTCGGCGAGCCGGACCGCGCCGTCCAGGGAATCAGCGACGGGCTTCTCGGTGTATACGTGCTTCCCGGCCGCGATGGCGCGGGCGAGGCTCGCCTCGCGCGCGCTGGTCACCTGGGCGTCGAAGTAGATGTCGACGGCCGGATCGCCGAGCGCGTCCGCCAGGCTCGTGGTCCAGCGCTCGATGCCGTGCTTCTCGGCGATGGCCCGGAGCCGCTGCTCGTTGCGCCCGACCAGGACGAGTTCGGGAAAGACCGCCGTCCCGTCACCGAGGCGCGCCCCGCCCTGCTCCCTGATGCTGAGCAGGGAACGGACGAGATGCTGCCGGTAGCCCATCCGGCCGGTGACGCCGTTGAGGGCAATCCGGACCACCTTGCGCGACATGATCACCTTTTCGGCGAACGTTCGTTGAGCACGTTCTGGGAAAGTACTTTCCCAAGACTAAGCTTGGCTTCGGAGCTGGGTCAAGACGGGACGGGATCGGGACAAAAGGATCGGGAGACAGGTGACCGAGGCGTCAGGAGAGAGCGTGCGCCGCGGACCCGGCGGCTCGCAGGCGTCGCGGGTGACGCTGCAGGACGTCGCCGACCGGGCCGGCGTCTCGCTGACCACCGCCTCGCGAGTGGTCAGCGAGGGCCCCCGCAAGGTGGGGCAGCACATGATCCAGCGGGTCCATCAGGCGGTCGCCGAGCTCGGCTACAGCGCCAACCTGCAGGCCCGCGCCGTCGCCACCGGCCAGAGCAGCACGATCGGCGTGGTCGTGCACGACATCGCTGACCCGTACTTCTCCACCATCGCCGCGGGCCTGATGGACGTCGCCGACGGCCGTCAGCTGCTCGTCTGCCTGTCCAGCGCGCCGGCCGGGGAACGGGCCGAGCGGAAGTATGTCTCGCTGATGCGCTCGCAGCGCGCCCGCGCGGTCATCCTGATCGGCAGCCGCTCCGACGACGCCGCCGCGCTGGCCGGGCTGCGCGAAGAGCTCAGCGCCTTTGGCAAGGCCGGCGGCCGGGTGGTGTGCGTGGGGCAGGACCTGCTGGGCGTCGACACGATCATGCCCGAGAACGCGGCGGGGGCCCGCGCCCTGGCCCATGCCCTGGTCGCCCAGGGACACCGCAGCTTCGCGGTGCTGGCCGGCCCGCGCGACCTGCTCACCGCCAGGGACCGGCTGGCCGGGTTCCGGGCCGGCCTGCAGTCCTGGTCCGTCGGCCTCGACCCGCGCCGGATCGTCCACGGCGCGCTCACCAGGGACGGCGGCTACGAGGCGATGAGCACCGTGCTGGCCCTGCGCGGCCCGCTGCCCGACTGCGTCTTCGCGGTGACCGACATCATGGCCGTGGGCGCGCTCGCCCGGCTCCGGGCGCAGGGCCTGGCCGTCCCCGCTGACCTGGCCGTGGCCGGGTTCGACGACATCACCACCTTGCGCGACGTCTACCCGCCGCTGACCACCGTCCGGCTGCCGCTGAAGACCATGGGCGAGATGGCGGCCAGCCTGGTTCTTGATGACCAGCCCACCGACCATCCGCGGGTCATCCCGGTGCCGGGCGAGGTGGTACTGCGCGAGAGCACCACTCCCCCGCCCAGGGCCGGCTGACGATCGGCGGGTGCGGGCCGCCCCGGCTCGCCCAGCGGGCGCCGAGGTCCGGCCAGCGGACGCCACGCCGGGGAGGCGCCGGTGATGTTCTGGCCGGGTCTTGCATGCCGTGTTCGGCTCCGGTACGTTGCGCCTAAATCGGAAAGCGCTTGCCGATAATTGGTCCCGGCTCGAGGAGTTCACGCAGCGGCGCTGGATGACAATCACGCCAGGCCCGGCGCACTATCCCTATTGAGAATCGGGTAGGTACAGAACGTTACCGCCACCGCTAGGCCGGTGGCCTACATGAGGAGTGGACATGAGCGAAGCGGCTTCTGTGCCGTTCTCTGAGACTAAGTCGCCACCGACCGTCGCTCCGGAGCGCCTGCGCAAGGGCGCCCTTGGCCTCGTGGACATCTCGGCGTCGACGATGGCGAACATCGGTCCCGCCTACAGCTTCTACTTCGGCTTCGCCTTTCTCGTCGCCACCGCGGGCATCGCCGCGCCGCTGACCATCATCGTGGCCGCCATCGCCATTGCCCTGCTCGGCAACACGCTGGCCCAGTTCTCCCGGGCCCAGCCATCGACGGGCGGCTTTATCTCGTTCGTGGGCAAGACGTTCGGCGGGACCAGCGCGGTGACGACCGCGCTGCTCTGCGGCGCCGGCTACATCATCGCCATCTCCTCGGTCCTGGCCGTCACCGGCGGATTCCTGTCCATTACCCTCCAGCACTACCTGCACTGGAACATCCCGTGGGGGATCCTCTCGGTGATCCTGACGGCCGGCGCCATGGTGATGATGATCAGGGGCGTGTCCGTGTCGACCAAGCTGGCCGGCTTCTTCTTCGGCTTCGAGATGCTCGTGCTGATCGTCGTCTCGGTCACCGTGCTGATTCAGCACCGCGGGAATCTCAACCTGACGCCGTTCATGCCGAGCCACATCACGGACGGCCTGACCGGCCTGGCGGCCGGGTTCCCGCTGGCGATCTACATATTCATCGGGTGGGAGAATTCCGCGTCCCTGGCCGAGGAGACCGATAACCCCCGGCGCAACGTGCCGAGGGCGGTGTTCCTGTCCGTCGGCCTGATGGCCGTCAGTTACGTCCTGTTCGCCTACGCCACGATTGTCGGCTTCGGCTACCACGGCAATGTGCTCAGCGCGCAGGCGATCCCGTTCATCACGGTCGCCCAGAGCGTGCTCGCGAGCTTCGCCTTCTTCGCCTACCTGGCCGGGCTCACCTCGACGCTGGGCGTCCTGATCTCGGCCGCGAACTCCCAGGCCCGGCTCATCTTCAACGCCGGGCGTGAGGGCCTGCTCCCGGCCTGGCTCGGCAAGGTGCACCCGGTCCGCCGGACCCCGATGAACGCGATCTTCGCGTTCATCGGCATCGCCTCGGCCATCATCATCGTCTGGGCCCTCGGCCACGTCATCGGCGGCACCACCGGCAGCATGGACCCGATCACCTTCTTCGTCGAGTCCTCCACGATGGGCACGATCCTGATCCTGGTGGTGTACTTCCTGTCGAACCTGGCGCTGCCCTTCTACTACCGCAAGTTCCGGCCAGGGGAGTTCAGCGTCGTCAAGCACCTGGTGCTGCCGGTCCTGGGCATGATCGCCATCGCGGTCCCCGTCTACTACCTGGCCAAGCCGGGGCAGCCGTCGCCGTTTGACTGGTTCCCGTACGCCGCGCTGGTCACGATCGTCATCGCCATCATCTACGCAGCCGTGCTGACCAGGCATGACCCGTCGCTCGGTGACAGGGTGGGCTCGATCGTGGCGGACGAGTAAGGCCGCCCCGCGGCGCGGCCGGGCCCGCTCGGGCCCGGCCGCGCAGGCGCCGCCCCGCCCCCGGCCGGCGTCCCAATCGGAGCAGGAGAGACACATCATGACCGACACCACCGTGAATCCCGCCGAGGTGTCGGGCGCGAGGCCCGTCCACCCACTGGAGCAGGTGAGCGCCCGCGAGTTCCTGGCCGGCCGCGAGATCCTGGCCGGCGCCGGGCTGCTGACCGAATCGACGAGGTTCGCCTATTACGGGCTGGACGAGCCGACCAAATCCGACGTGCTCGGGCTCGCCGAGGGCCGCGAGTGCGACCGCCGGCTGCGGGCCTTCCTCATCAATGTGTCCACCGGCGAGTCGGCGGACGTCGTCGTGTCGCTGAGCCAGGGACTGGTGATCTCGCTGCGGGCGCTGAATCCCCTGACCGACGGCCGGGTGCCGATCCTGGACCAGGACTTCGCGATCGCCGAGCAGGTCGTCCACGCCGATCCGCAGTGGCTGGCCGCCATGGAGCGCCGCGGCCTCACCGACATCGCGTCGATCCGGGCCTGCCCCCTTACCGCCGGCTCATACGGAGTGGCGGACGAGCAGGGACGCCGGATGGTCCGGGTGCTCGCGTTCGTCCAGGACGACGAGCACGATCTGGCCTGGGCGCACCCGGTGGACGGCATCGCCGCCTACGTCGACCTGGTCGAGCGGCGGGTCTTCAAGGTCATCGACGAGGCCGACATGCCGGTGCCGCGCGAGTCAGGAAACTACGACGATCCGGCCGTCCGCGGGCCGCTGCGCACCGGGCTGAAGCCGATCGAGATCACCCAGCCGCAGGGCCCGAGCTTCCGGCTGGACGGCACCTCGCTGGAGTGGCAGAACTGGAAGCTGCGCATCGGCTTCGACGCCCGCGAGGGCCTGACGCTGCACCAGATCAGCCTGAGCGATCACGGCCGGGCCAGACCCGTGATCTACCGGGCGTCGATACCCGAGATGGTCGTCCCGTACGGCGATCCGGCCCCGACCCGGTACTGGCAGAACTACTTCGACACCGGCGAGTACATGGTGGGCAAATGGGCCAACTCGCTGGAGGCCGGCTGCGACTGCCTGGGCGAGATCGCCTACCTCGATGCCACCGTCACCGACGACGACGGCGAGCCCCGTGTGATCCGCAATGCGATCTGCATCCACGAGGAGGACTTCGGCATCCTCTGGAAGCACACCGACATCTTCAGCGGCTCGTCCCAGTCCCGCCGCCAGCGCCGCCTGGTCATCTCCTTCTTCACCACCGTCGGAAACTACGATTACGGCTTCTACTGGTACTTCTACCTGGACGGCACCATGGAGTGCGAGGTGAAGCTGACCGGCATCCTGTTCACCTCCGCCTACCCTGGCCAGGGCCACCCGCATGCCACCGAGATCGCGCCCGGCCTGGGCGCTCCCGCCCACCAGCACCTGTTCAGCGCCCGGCTGGACATGATGGTCGACGGAACGCAGAACGCCGTCGACGAGGTCGATGTGCACGGCTGCCCGGTCGGCCCGCAGAACCCCTACGGCAATGCCCTCGCCCAGACGGTCACCCGGCTGGAGCGCGAGTCGCAGGCCGGGCGCCGGGTCGCGCCGGAGCACGGCCGGACGTGGCGGGTGATCAACACCCAGAAGACGAACCGGCTCGGCCAGCCGGTGGCCTACACCCTGTATCCGGAGGCAGCGCCCACCCTGCTCGCCGACCCTGGCTCGACCCTCTACGGCCGGGCGGCCTTCGCCACGCAGCATCTCTGGGTCACCAGGTACGACCCGGCTCATCGTTACCCGGCGGGTGACTTCGTCAACCAGCACCCGGGCGGAGCGGGAATTCCCGACTTCATCGCCGGCGACGGTGATATTGACGGGACCGACATCGTGCTGTGGCACACGTTCGGGCCGACGCACTTCCCGCGGCCCGAAGAGTGGCCGGTCATGCCGGTCAGCCGATGCGGATTCGTGCTCAAGCCGACCGGTTTCTACGGCCGGAACCCGACGCTCGACGTACCGTAACCCGCTGTTATCCGGGCGGCCCATCCTCGCCGCGTCCGGCATCACTGACCACCCGGCGGGATCGCTACCCGGCTAGGGTCGTGCCGGTGGCCATCTTCTGCTGCCCGGCGTGCGGCGCGGGGCTGGAGCGGGACGCGCAGGTCCTGCGGTGCGAGAACGGCCATGCGTTCGATATCGCCCGGCAGGGCTACGTCAACCTGCTGCTGGCCCAGCACCGGCGGTCCGCCGATCCCGGATACAGCCAGGACATGATCACCAGCCGGCACGAGTTCTTCGCGGCCGGTCATTACCGCCGGCTGGCGGACGGCGTCGCGGACCTGGTCGCTGAGTACCTGCCGGAGGCGGCCTGGCCAGCCGAGGCCAGGGGGCGGGTCGCGGCCGAGGCTGACGCGCGGGTCGTGCTCGACGCGGGCTGCGGGGAGGGCTACTACCTGCGCTGCCTGCGGGATCGGCTGGCCGGCCTGAGCGTGGCCGGGACCGTCCTGGCCGGCATCGATGTCTCCAAGCACGGCATCCGCCTGGCGGCCAGGGGCGATCCGGACGGGCAGTACGCCGTGGCGAGCAGTTACCGGATACCGGTCCCGCCCGGCCGGGTCAGCGTCCTGCTCAGCCACTTCTCCCCGGTCAGCGCCGACGATTTCCCGCGAGCCGTCGCACCCGATGGGGTGGTGCTGGTGGGCGGGCCTGGCGCGGACCACCTGTTCAGCGTCAAGGAGCTGGTGTATGCGGCGCCAGCCCGGCACCGGCCGGATACCGCGCTGGCCGCGGTAGCCGGATTCGCGCTGATCGCCACCCGCCGGATCCGGTACCCGCTGGAGCTGCGCGGCCCTGGCCAGGTCGGCCGGCTGCTGCGGATGACGCCGTACTTCTGGTCGGCCGGGCCGCAGACGCAGGCCAGGCTGGCCGGGCTGGACGCGCTGGATACCGAGGTCGATGTGATCGTGCGGGCCTACCGGCGCACGGCAGACCGCTGAGTATTCTGATCATTGACATTTGATTATAACTTTGCAATCTTTGGCTATGGCTTCAGGTCCCGACCTCTGTGTCCGGTCGCGGCTGGCTGCGGCGGTCCACCGGCACAGCCCCGTCCCGCTGCATCACCAGATCAAGATCGCCGTGCTGCAGGGCGTCGAGGAGGGCTGGCTCGCACCGGGCGAGCAGCTGCCGAGGGAACGTGAGCTGGCCGAGGCCATCGGCGTGAGCCTCGCGCCCGTCCGGCAGGCGATGGCCGACCTGACCAAAGAGGGCTACGTCGAGCGGACCAGGGGCAAGGGCACCTTCATCCGCGATCGCAAGCTGGTCGAGAAGATCCAGATCCTGGGCAGCTTCCACGACTCGGTCAGCCGCCAGGGCCTGGACGTGACGGTGAAGGTGCTGAGCAGCGAGATCGCCAGGCCGCCGCAGGCCGTCGCGTCGGCCCTGGCGCTGCGCGGCCGCGAGGCCTGGTGCCTGCGCCGGCTCGCGTCTGCTGGACGGCGACCCGCTCGCGCTGCTGACCGCCTGGCTGCCGCCCCGGTACGCCCGCGGCGTCAGCGACCAGGACCTGGGCGCCGGCTCGCTGTACGAGGCGCTCGCCGCGGGTGCACGGGGTCGAGATGACCTCGGCGGACAACCTCGTCGAGGTCGACCGGGCCGGCCTGGACCAGGCCGAGCTGCTCGGCCTGGCGCCGGGCTCGCCGGTGCTGCGGGTCATCGGCATCACCAGGAACCAGCAGGACCGCCCGGTCGAGTACTCCGACGTGCTCTACCGGCCGGAGCGGTTCCGCTTCGCCATCGAGAGCCGCCGAACCACGCCGGCCAGCCAGGCGCCCGACCAGGAACCCAGGACTCACCCCCCGGCGGTGCCAGCCGCCGCCAGCAAGTCCCCGGAGGATCACATGGCAAGTGACGTCTCCCTCCCGTCGGACTTCGCCGGCGACGGGCAGCTCTTCGTCAGGAACGCGACCGGGCTGGTCAGGGAGGTCTCCAAGTGGGACGCCCTGATCATGAACACCCTCGGCATGAACGTCGCGCTCGGCGCGATCTTCATGCTGCTGCAGGCGCCGGGGGACTTCCCCGGCGGCAACATGCTGCTGGCGATCATCATCGGCACGCTGGTGATGGCGTTCACGCTGCTGTGGGTCTACTCCGAGTTCGCCGCGGCGATGCCCAGGGCCGGCGGTGACTACGTGTTCGTCAGCCGCGCGCTGCACCCGTTCGTCGGCTGGCTGATGTCGTGGAGCCAGGGACTGTGGCTGATCTTCTTCTGGATCGGCTTCAACGCCTGGTTCGCGCTGACCTTCGCCGCGCCGGTCGCCATGACCACCATCGGCGCGGTCACCGGGCATCCGGGCCTGATCAACGCGAGCAACGACCTGCTGGCCAAGCAGGACCGTCTTCGGGCTCACCACGCAGTGGTGGGTGATCCTGTTCGGGACGCGTGCTGACCCTGGCCTTCGCCGCGCTGCTGATCTACGGCTCGAAGTCGTACTGGCGGGTGCAGAAGTGGCTGTTCGCCATCGCCGGCCTGAGCATCGTGCTGGTCGCTGGCCTGCTGCTGTTCCGCGGCAGCCAGATCGCGCAGGCCTGGACCGACGTTCGCGGCCGCGAACAAGGGCCTGGCCTACAACAACATCATCCCGGCCGCCAAGGCCGGCGGCTTCACCGGCAACGGGGCGCACTTCAGCCTGACGGCCACGCTGCTCATGCTGCCCTGGGTGTTCTTCGTCGTCGGCTACGCGCAGGGCTCGGCGCAGATCGGCGGCGAGGTCAAGCGCGCATCCCGCAGCCAGTACTTCGCGATGGTCGGCGGCGTGCTGATCAACGGCGCGGTCCTGGCCTTGATCGTCTTGGTCTACGAGCACGCGGTCGGCCACGACTGGGGGGCCAGCCTGTCCTTCCTGTCAACAACACCGATCCGGCCAAGCTGGCGCTGCCCGGCGGCGTCCCGCCCAGCATCAACCTGATCGCCAGCCTGCTCACCGGCAGCGTGCCGCTGCTGCTGATCATCGGCGTCGGGTTCATCCTGTGGGCGCTGATGGGCACGCCGCTGTCCACCCTGCAGGCCACCCGGTACATGCTCGCCTGGTCGCTCGACCGGGTCGTGCCCCGCCAGCTCGGCGACGTCAACGACAACTTCCACACGCCGATCAAGGCCATCCTGATCTGCGCGGTCACCGGCGAGATCGCGCTGTTCGCGCTGGTGCAGATCCCGCAGGCCAGCCTGCTCGGCGCGCTGCTGGCGCAGATCGCCGCCTTCATCGTGGTGAGCGTCGCCGGGATCGTCTTCCCGTACCGGCTCAAGGCGGTCTGGGAGAGCGGCGGCGGCCGCCGGATCTTCGGCATCCCGGCGGTGATGCTGGCCGGGGTCGGCGGGGTCATCGCGCTCGGCGTGCTGCTGGCTGAGTTCGTGTTCAATTCCTCGATCAGCGCCACGTTCGCCGTCACCCGCAGGCTCTCGCTGGAATTCATGATCGGCGCCATCGTGCTCGGCGCGATCTGGTACGCCGCGGCGTGGAGCATCAACAAGCGCAAGGGCGTCAACCTCGCCCTGGCCTACCGCGAGATCCCGCCGGAGTGAGCCAGCCGCGCCAGACGCCCGGGCCGCCAGAGACACCCGCGCCGCCTGACGAGCCGCTCGTCGTCGTCGTCGGCAACCTCACCATCGACGACGTCGTGCTGCCGACCGGAGCCACCCGGATGGCCACGCTGGGCGGCAACAGCGTGCACGCCGCGACCGCCGTGCTCACGGCCGGGGCGCGGCGCGGCGCTGATCGCCCGGCGGGGCGAGGACTTCCCGCCGGACGCGCTGGACGCGCTGGCCGGCGCGGGCGTCGACCTGAGCGGCCTGGTCGACATCGCCGGCCCGACCGTGCGCAACTGGGTGGTCTACGAGGCGGACGGGCGCCGGCAGCTGGCTGTACCGGACGCCGCCGGATCGCTCAGCGCAGGTCGCGCCCGAGCCGGCGGACCTCGCTGCCGCCTTGCTCGGCCGGGCGGCGGTGGTGCACGTGGCGGCCATGCCGCTCGGCCACGCCGAGCGGATCGTGGCGCACGTGCGCGCGCAGGCACCGGCCGCGCCGCATCACCCTGGACACGCACGAGTCATGGGATGCGGCCGTCGCCGGCCGGGTCCTGGAGCTGGCGAGGGCGGTGGACGGTCTTCGTGCCGAGCCAGGAGGAGCTGGCCGGCCTGGTGGACGCCGACGGCCCGGCCTCCGGCGCTGCGCGCGCTGGCCGCCTGCGGCGTCCGGGGCGCGGTGGTCAAGGCGGCGCAGGCGGGTGCCTACCTGCTGGCGGACGACCGGATCGTGCATGTTCCGGCGCTGCGGACCAGCGTGGCGGACTCGACGGGGGCGGGCGACGCGTTCTGCGGAGGGCTGGCCGCCGGCCTGGCCCGCGGGCTGAGCCTGCTGGAATCGGTCGGGCTGGGGGCCGCGGTGGCGGGCACGGCGATCACCGCAAGCGGCAGCCTGCGCCTGCTGGAGGTGGGCCGGGACCGGCCGGGCATCGCGGCGGCCGGGCGGCGGCTGGCCGAAGCGGCCACCGACGCCGGCCGGCGGCCGCGGCGCCAGCGCCGGCGCCGGCGACTGCAGCAACCGGGCACCGGCCGGAGCCGGACGACCGGTATGACATCGACGTGATGCGCCGGGAGATCTCGATGATCCCGGACGTTGTCTCCGACGTGCTGGATGACGCCAGCGGGCTCATCACGGCACTGGCCAAACGGCTAGCGGCGCGTGGCATCCAGCACCTCTGGCTGACCGGGTGCGGCGACTCCGCATTCGCCGGCCTGGCGGCGCAGCTCGCTTTCCAGCGCCACAGCGGCCTGACCGCTCACCCGGTGCATGCCCTGGATCTGGCCCGCTACCGGATGCGGGCGCTGCCGGGGGGCAGTGCCGTTATCGCCCTGTCGTTCTCCGGCCAGGTCGGCCGGACGATCGAGGCGGCCATCCAGGCCCGGCGGGCCGGGCATCATGTCGTCGCGCTGACCAATGCCACGGCCGGGCCGCTCGCCCTGGCCAGCAGCGAGGTGCTGCCCGTCGGGGTGCCGACGCTGGGATTCTCGCCGGGCACCTCGACCTACGTGGCGATGCTCGGCACCCTGCTGCGGCTCGCGGCCGCCCTGGCCGAGCTGCGCGGCGATCCCGGCGAGCTGATGAGCGGGCTGTCCCGCCTTCCCGAGCAGGTCAAGGCGACGCTGGAGGCGGCGGCCGAGCCCTGCGTCCTGGCCGCGCAGGCGCTGCTGCCGGCCCGGTGGGTCGCCTTCCTCGGCGCGGGCCCGAACGAGGCGACCGCGCGGTTCGGCGCGGCCAAGCTGCTGGAGGGCCCGCAGCGCCTGGGGGTCGCGACCAACCTCGAGGAGTGGGCGCACGAGGAGTACTTCGTGACCGGCGCCGGGGATCCGGTGGTGCTGGTCAACCCCAGCGGCGCGAGTCACGACCGGGGCGAGGAGATCCTGTCCGAGCTGCGGTTCATGGCGGCCCGGCCGGTGGTCATCAGCGACCGGCCACGGCCAGCCGGCGCCACGGCCGGCGAGCTGCTGCTGCCGCTGGCCGCGGGCGTGGCCGAGGAGCTCTCGCCGGTCACGGCCTGCCTGCCGGCCGCGCTGACCGGCTTTCACCTGGCCCGCCTGGCCGGCAAGCAGTCCTACAACTTTCCCGGCGAGGCGGCCAGGGCAGAGCATTACGAAACGATCCATCGCGCGACGATCGGGGAACCCGCATGACGACTGCCTGGGGGCCGGCGCTCGGACCCGCGCCCGGCCGGCCGCTGCCCGAGGCCGGCGACGAGGCCGCGCGGGTGGTCGACGGACTGGCCGCGCGCCAGGTGGCCGCCCGGCTGCTGGGCGGGGCCGGGGTCGCCGCCCATCGCCATGGCCAGGTGCCCGCCGGGCTTGAGCGGCCGCTCAGTGACATCGACCTGGCCACCGGGTCTGAGGACGGCCAGGCGCTGGCCGAGGCCCTGGCCGACCTGGGTTACACGCCCAACGGCCCGTTCAACGCGCTGCACGGCGGCCAGCGGATGCTGTTCCACGACACCGGCCGCAGTCGGCGGCTGAACGTGTTCGTCGGCGAGTTCGCCATGGCCCGCCGGCTGGACCTGACCGGCCGGCTGCATCACCATCCCCGCGCGCTGGCCCCCGCTGACCTGCTGCTCACCACGCTCCAGGTCGCCGGGCTCAGGTACGAGGACATCGTGGACGCCGTCCGCCTGGTGCTGGCCCATGAGGTGAGCGTGCCGGACCGGCCGGCGGTGCCCGGCCAGGCCGACGCCCTGTCGCTGGACCGGCTGATCGAGATCACCAGGGCCGACTGGGGCTGGTACGCCGCGGTCACGGGCAATCTGGCCAGGGTGCGCGACGCGGCGCCGGGCCTGCTGGACCAGACGGCCGCGCCGATCGTGCGCGGCCGGATCGCGCTGATGATCACCGCGCTGGACAGCGCCCCGAAGACCGCTAGCCGGAAGTCTCGCGCGATGGCCGGCGGACGGGCCGCGTGGCCTGAGCTTCCCGAAGGGGCCGCCGGAACGGCCGCCGGAACAGGAGCATTCCGTTGAAGGACTCGAAGATCTTCTTCGCTACCGACATCCACGGGTCGGACCGGTGCCTGCGCAAGTTCCTGAACGCCGGCAAGTTCTACGGCGTCGACGCGGTCGTGATGGGCGGTGACATCACCGGCAAGATGATCGTTCCCGTCATCGTGGAGGCCGGCGGCCAGTACTCGGCCCAGATATTCGGCCGCAAGAGGGTCGTCGATGCCGATGGCCTGGACGGCCTGAACAAGTTCATCGCGGACGCCGGGTTCTACCCGCACCAGATGACACCGGAGGAGATCGGGGTCCTGAAGCAGGATCCGGCCGGCGTGAGCAACCTGTTCCGCACGCTGATGAACGAGACGATGAGCCGCTGGATCGCGCTGGCCGAGGAGCGCCTGGCGGGAACGGGGATCGAGTGCATCTTCGCCCCCGGCAATGACGATCCCTTCTTCATCGACGAGCTGCTGAGCAGCAGCGCCTCGGTCACCAACCCGGACCAGAAGGTGATCGAGCTGCCGGGAGGCTTCTCGATGATCTCGGTCGGCTACTCCAACCGGACGCCGTGGGACTCCCCGCGCGAGCTCGACGAGGACGATCTCACCGCGGTCATCGACCACGAGGCGGCCAAGCTGGCCGACCCGGCCAAGGCCATCTTCAATTTGCACGTCCCACCGAAGAACACCCCGATCGACCAGGCGATGGCGCTGGACAGCGAGTTCCGGCCGAAGATGAGCGGCGGCTCGCCGGTCATCACCGGCGTCGGCAGCTCGGCGGTCAGGGATGCGATCGCCAGGTACCAGCCGATGCTCAGCCTGCACGGGCACATCCACGAGTCCCGCGGCGAGGCGCGGATCGGCCGTACGCTGGCTCTCAACCCGGGCAGCGAGTACAGCGAGGGCGTGCTGCGCGGGGTCATCGTCAACCTGTCCGCGAAGAAAGGCGTCCGTGGCTACCAGCTCGTCGCCGGCTGACCCCGGCTCATCCGGCTCTCGGTCCCCCGGCCCCGGCTCGTCTGGCCCCGGCTCGGCGGACTTCGACCCGGCCGATCCTGAGCCGATCGAGATCGCGGTGGTCGGGTCCGCGCGGATACCGCCCGAGGACCCGCGCCACGATCGCGCGGTCCGGCTCGGCGGCCAGCTCGCCGCGGCGGGCTGGACCGTCGTCACCGGCGGCTACGGCGGCCTGATGGGCGCCACCGCGCGCGGTGCCGCGGGCGCCGGCGGACGGACGGTCGGGCTGCCCATGTCGGCCTGGCGGCACCTGACGCCCGACCCGAGCCACGCCGAGCTGCGCTGGAGCGAGACCTACGCGCAGCGACTGGCCTTCCTGCTGTCCGCCAGGGTCGTGATCGCGCTCCCCGGCGGCATCGGCACCCTGGCCGAGGCCTCAGCGGTCTGGGCCGCCGCCCAGACCGAGCCGGGCGCGGCCTCGCTGGTGCTGGTCGGCCCCGGCTGGAAGCGCCTGGTCGCCGCGTTCGGCGCCGAGCTCGTCGTCGACGAGCGCGATCTGGCGCTGCCCGTTATCGTCGCCGACGTCGACGCGGTCGTCCCGGCCGTGCGGCGCCTGCTCGATTCCCCGGCCGAGGTCCCGGGCGCGCGCGGCTGACGGTCAGTGGCCGAGGTCGAGAAGCTCCTCGTGGAAGCCGCCGATCCGGCGGTCCCGGTCGACCAGGTGGATTTCCAGGATCCAGTGGCAGCGGCGCCCGGTCCGGTCATCGCGGCGCATCGGGTGGTCGCTCCCGGGGGCGATATAGGACTCGATGGTGTCACCGGCGATCTTCTCGTGCGGGAACTGGCCGACCAGGTGCCCGGCGATCTCACCGCCGAACTCCCAGCCCGCCTGCTCAGCCAGCTCGCTGACGTGCGCGTAGAGCTGGGCGCCGGTAATGTCGGGGTGCGACTCGAAATAGGCCCGTCCCTGGTCCCAGACGACCGGCAGGGCAGCCCGCAGCCGGTGCTTGACCGGGTCGCCGCCGAGCACGAACGTCCGCCCGAAGTCGGCCTCCCACTGCTCGAAGATCGGCCCGAAGTCACAGAAGACAATGTCGTCATCGGCGATGGTCCGGTCCGGCGGGTTGAGCCGGTACGGCTGCAGCGTGTTGGGGCCCGCGCGCACGATCCGCTTGTGCCAGTGCCGGCTGACGCCGAACATGTCAGCGGCCAGGTCCCGGATAGCGTCGCTGGCGGCTTTCTCCGTGACGCCCGCCGCGATCAGAGCGCGCTCGGAAATGGCCTCGAACAACTGCGCGGCCTTAGCCTGCGCGTCCAGCAGCCGCTCGGTCCGGACGGCCTCATCCTCGACTAGTTGCACCACGATACCGACGATAGCAACGGGACAACCGCCATCATTGCTCGCGGACCGCGCGGCGACCGGGGCGCCGGTCACTCATCCTGGTCGCGCGGAATCCGCCGCCGCCAGGAACAGCGCGCACCAGGCGCCGGCCAGCCACCGGGCGAACCGCTCCGGGGCCCAGCCGCGCTCGCGGACGAGGAGGGTGTAGTACTCCGCGGAGTTCATGCTCCATACGATGTCGGCGACCTCATCGACGTCAATGCCCGGCCGGAGCTCACCAGTATCGGCCAGGTCCTGGGCGAACAGGCGCATGTTGCGGGCTCGCCGGGTCACGATCTCCGTCCAGATCTGCGCGAGCTCGGGAGCCTGGGCGGCAGCGTCACGCAAGACCAGGTGCAGCGGGGCCAGGCGGGTGTTCACGCTGGTGACCGCGGTGGCATAGATGCCGATCTTCTCCCGCGCCGTCGGTGCCGCCCGCACCTGCCGCACGTAGTCGCGCTGCTCAGCGGGGATCGCCTGGTCCGATCCGGAGATCGCGGTCTCCACTAGCAACCGCATGAGAACCGGCTTGGCCCCGACCGAGGCGTAGACGGTGTCGATCGCGACACCGGCCTGCGCCGCGATCTGCGCGATCGTGGTCGCGGCGTATCCCTGCGCAGCGAACAGCCGCCGGGCGGCCTCGAGAATCGCCAGCCTCGTCCGCCGGGCCTGCTCCGCCCGCAGCGACGACCGGTAAGCCCTGGGCTTGACGGACTCGCTCATACGACCTACCTTACCAGTATTGATCCGATTCTAGCTCGGATTAATATCAACTGAAGGGCGGGCAGGCATGATGAACGCCGATACGACGAGTACAGCGGTGGTGGCGCGGCAGCCGGGCGAGGGCCCGGCGACCTGGGCGCTCGGCTCCCTGTTCGAGCAGCTGGCCTCGGGCGGGGAGACCGGCGGCGCCTTCGGGATGTCGCTGGTGACCCAGCCGGCCGGCTCGGCCACCCCGCTGCACATCCACGCCTGCGAGGCGGAGGCCTTCTATGTGCTGGACGGCAACATGACCTACCGGGCCGGCGAGCAGACCTACCGGCTCAGCGCCGGATCATTCATCTACCTGCCCCAGGGCCTGCCCCACGCGTTCCGGATCACCGGCAGCGGCCCGGCGCGGTTCGTCGGCCTCGTCGTGCCCGGCGGCCTGATGGACCTCTACGACGAGGTCGGGCGCCCCGCATCGCAGCGGCGGCTACCCAGCGCCAGCGAGCAGCCGCTGGCGGCGGATATCCAGCGGTGGATCGAGGCCGCCCCGCGCTACGGAGTGAGCATCATCGGGCCGCCGATACCCGCCGACGCCTGACGCGAGCCACCGCGACCATGGCACCGGGCGAGCCCCGGCCGCAAGCCGCCATCGAGCGGCAGCTGGTCTAGCCTGAGGTCTCAGGAGGCCGCGTCGAGATGCTGCACGTGTCTGTCTTGGGGGAGCAGGCCATAACCGACGACGGAATACGCGTCCGGACACATTCGTCGCGCACGGTTGGCCTCGTCGCCTTCCTGGCTGTCCATGCCGGGTCGCCCCAGGCCCGGCAGCGCATCGCCGGGCTGTTCTGGCCGGACTCGACGGAGGCCCAGGCGCTGACCAACCTGCGCCGTGAGCTGCATCACCTGCGTCAGGTCCTCGGAGATGAGCCGTCGCTGGTCGTGACGCCCAGGGATCTGTGCTGGCGTGACACCGAGACCTGCCGGGTGGACCTGCGCATCTTCGATGTCGAGCGCACCGCCGCGCTGGCCGCGGCGGCGGCCGGCGACGGCGAAGAGGTTGTCGTGCACGCCGCCAGGGCCCTGGCCCAGTATCAGGGCGACCTGCTGCCCGGCGTGTACGACGACTGGGTGCTCGACGCCAGGTCACAGTGTGAGCGTCACTGCATGGAGCTGTGTGACCTGGCCTGCGGGGCGCGGGCGCGACGGGGTGACCTGACGGGCGCGGCGGAGGCCGCGCGGCGCCGGATACAGCTGCAGCCGCTCGAAGAGACCGGCTACCGCACCCTGATGCAGCTGCAGGCCGACCTGGGCGACCGGGCCGGCGCAGTGAGCACCTACCACCACTGCGCATCGGTCCTGGAGCGTGAGCTCGGCATCGTTCCTGACCCGGCGACGCAGCGGGTATTCGAGCGGTTGATGGGCCGCGCCGGCCCAGCCGGGACGAGGCCGCCGGCCATCGAGCCCGCAGTCGGCCGCTCCGGGCTGGCCGCAGCACGGCTCGTGGGCCGGTCTGCTGAGCTCGGATTGCTCCAGGATCTGTGGCGGAGCGCCGCCGCAGGCCGCCCCGGCCTGGTACTGGTCCGCGGTGGCGCGGGGGTCGGGAAGACCCGCCTGGTGGCCGAGATGGCCGCGATGGCACGGCGGCAAGGCGCCGTGGTGGCCAGCAGCCAGTGCTTCGGAACGGCGGGGCGGCTGGCCCTGGCGCCGGTGGCGGACTGGCTGCGCAGCCCGGCCGTCCAGGCATCGACGGCGACGCTCGACGAGCCCTGGCGCGCCGAAGTCGGCCGGCTGGTGCCGTCCGCCGGCCGCGGGGAACACGGCGAGCATGCCGCCGGCTCCAGAGCGATGGTCGACGCCTGGCAGCGCCACCGCTTCTTCGAGGGCCTGGCCAGGGCGCTGCTGGCCGTCGGCCGCCCGATGCTGCTGGTCCTGGACAACCTGCAATGGTGCGACCAGGAGACGCTGGCCTTCCTCACGTTCTGCATCGGGCTGGACTCCGGCGCTCAGCTCCTGGTGGCCGGGACACTGCGCAACGACAGCCCCGGCGAAGATCCCGTGCTCGGCGAGTGGACCGACCGGATGCGGGCCACCGGGCTGCTCACCGAGGTGTCCCTCAGCCCGTTCGAGGCCGCCGACACAGCCCGCCTGGCCGAGGCGACCTCCGGGCGGCCGGTCCTTGAAGTCGACGCGAACCTGCTCCAGGCAACCACAGGAGGCTTCCCGCTTTATGTCATCGAGGCGGTCCGCAGCGCTGCCGATCCCGGCAGCGCCCCCCTGCCGGCCGGTGATCTCACGGCGGTGCTGCGCACCCGGCTCGAGCAGGCGACCGTAGCGGCCAGGGAGGTGGCCGGGCTGGCGGCGGCGGCCGGGACGAACTTCACCCTCGACCTGCTCACTGAGGCGAGCGACCTGGACGCCGGCATCGTGGTGGGGGCAGTCGACGAGCTGTGGCGGCGCAGGATCATGCACGAGTTCGGGGACGGCTATGACTTCTCCCACGACCTGCTCCGCGAAACGGCATACACGCAGGTCAGTCCGCCGAAGCGATGGCTGTTGCACCGGCGTATCGCCCAGGGCCTCGAACTGCTCCACGCCGACGACACCGATGTCGTGGCGGCTCAGCTCGCGGAACAGTATGCCCGCGGCGGCCGGCCAGACCGGGCGGTGGCCTATTACCGGCGCGCGGCCGATGTCGCGGCCGGAATGTTTGCCCACGCCGATGCGATCCGGCTGCACAAGCAGGCGCTGTCGCTCGTCCGCAACCGGCCGGCAGGCACCGGCCGCGACCAGCAGCAGCTCGCCATCCTGGAAGCCATGGCGGCACCGCTCAATGCCCGGTACGGCTACTCGTCCCCGGAACTGCAGCAGGCGCTCGAGCAGTCGATCGCCCTGGCGGAATCACTGGGCCGCAAGGACTCCACGCGTACCGGTCTGGTCGCGCTCTGGACGTCGCGGTTCGTCCAGGGGCGCATCGCCGACGGGTACCAGACCGCCACCCGGGCCCTGGCCCTGGTCGAGCCCGGCTCCGAGCTGAGCGGCCCGGCTCACTTCGCCGTCGGCGGGGCGGCCGTAAGCCTCGGGATGCCTGCGGAGGGACTGCGTCATCTCGAGCTAGGTGCCAAGCTCGCGAGCGGCGCGGTGTCGCTGAGTGTCGGCACCCGGCCCGACGTGCACGGCACGGCCTGGGCCGCGCACGCCCAGTGGCTGCTGGGATGCGACGACGACGCCCTGTCCAGCTGTCACGATGCCATCACGCTGGCCCGGTCGATCGACCACCCCTACAGCCTGGCCGTGGCCCTGGCCTTCGGCGGCATCACGCACCAGATGCGCGGCGACCTGCCCGAGCTGAGGGACAACGTCCAGGAGCTGCGGGAGCTGTGCCACCGGTACGGCTTCGCGTACTACCGCGAGTGGGTGCTGATCCTGGACGGCTGGTCGCGGATGGACGCGTCGGGCATCGGCCCGGCCCAGCGGGGCATCGACAACCTCAAGGCCGCGGGCTCGTTCGCCCGCATGCCGTACTGGCTATCGCTCCTGGCTGACCTATCGGCACGGAACAACCGGCCCGACGCCGCGCGAGCGACCCTCGACGCTGCCCTCGTCGCCGGACAGGCCCGCGAGGACCTGTGGTGGCTGCCCGAGGTGATGCGGATGCGCGCTGCCTACGACGACGATCAGGCCGCTACCTCGCGGTTGCGCTCCGCTGCGCAGATGGCGGCCGCCCACGGCAGCATCACGCTGCTGCGGCGCTGCCAGCGGGACCTCGCCGAGCGAGGCGCTCATCCCCGCTCCCGAGCGTGATCACGAGGCCGAGGGAGACGTTCACCACTTCGCTCCGGGTTTCTTCCTGCGGTTATTCCGGGGCGCAGCCATCGAACGGTGCACGAACGCCCCGGTTCTTACCTTCGGGATGTTCTGAACACTCAGGGACCACCCCGGAAGGGGACTCCTCCAGGAGGTAGCCATGACCGCACACCCGAACGTCGAACTGACCCGCCGGGGCTATGAGGCATTTGCCCAGGGCGATGGACAGGCGCTCGCTGAACTGATGGCCGACGAGGTGACCTGGCACGTGACCGATGGCGGGCCGCTCAGCGGCAGCTACCACGGCCGGCACGACGTCCTCGGTTTCCTCGCCAGCCTGGCCAGGGAAACGGGCGGCACGTTCCGGCTCGATGTTCACGACGTGCTGGCCAACGACGAGCATGTGGTCGCGCTGGGCACGCTTTCTGCCTCCCGCGGGAGCCGGTCGATCGAGATTCCGGTGGCGAATGTGATCCACATCCGCGCAGGCAAGATCACCGAGTTCTGGACCGCGACCACCGAACCGCGAGCGTCCATCGACTTCTGGGCCTGACCCGACAGAGGCTGGGTTGACGTGCGCATAAAGCTGCGCCGGTGATGTCAGGGAGCGAGGCCTCGCTCCTTGACAAGCCTGTGGTCAGAGGCGAGACTTGGCCGTCAGATTACATTCTTATTACCAAAACTTGACCATCCGAATTCGGTATCTCGCGCAGGCTGCCCCGGAACGGGGCTTGCCCGGAATGCGGCGTTACGGTCCGGGGGCCATGGTGCCCGTCGAAGCGAAAAGGGAGATTCGGATGAGCCTGAGCATCGAGGAACTCGCCGGGCAGTACCACCAGGCCTGGGCTGACCTGGACGTTGACGCCATTGTCGCCTTGCACACCGAAGACTCGGTCTTCCACATGCACGGGGTCACCGACGCCTCGGCTGGCCGTACGTCCATCGCGCAGACCATCACCGCGCTGCTCAGGCTCGTGCCGGACCTTCATTTCGACGCCAAGAGGGCGTACCTTGGACCCGACCATATGGTGATGGAATACGAGGTGTCCGGCACCGTGGGTGAGACGCCCTTCGCCTGTGACGGCGCCGACGTGATCGCCGTGCAGGACGGCCTCGTCGCCCGCAAGGACACCTACTTCGACCTGGCGGCATTCCAGCGCCAGGCCGGTGCCCTTCCGTTGCTGGCGGCCCCAGCCTAAGAGCAAGCCTGGGGGCCGCGTCGAGATGCTGCACGTGTCCCTCCTGGGCGAGCAGGCCATAACCGACGACGGGACCGGCGTGCGGACGCGCTCGTCGCGGACGATTGCCCTCGTCGCGTTTCTGGCCGCCCATGCCGGATCACCGCAGGCCCGGCAGCGCATCGCCGGGCTGTTCTGGCCGGACTCGACGGAGGCCCAGGCGCTGACCAATTTGCGCCGTGAGCTGCATCACCTGCGACATGCTCTGAGCCACGAGCCTTCCCTGGTCGTCACGTCCAGAGATCTATGCTGGCGTGACACCGAGTCCTGCCGGGTGGACCTGCGCATCTTCGACATCGAGCGCACCGCCGCCCTGGCCGCGGCGGCGGCCGACGATGATGAGGCAGTTCTCGTGCACGCCGCCAGGGCCATCGCCCAGTACCACGGCGACCTGCTGCCCGGTGTATACGACGACTGGCTGCTCGAGACCAGGTCTGAGCTTGAGCGCCAGTGCGTGGAGCTGTGCGATCTGGCCGGCCAGGCGCGAGCGCGCAGGGGTGACCTGACGGGCGCGGCGGAGGCCGCGCGGCGCCGGATACAGCTGCAGCCGCTCGAAGAGACCGGCTACCGCACCCTGATGCAGCTGCAGGCCGACCTGGGCGACCGGGCCGGCGCGGTGAGCACCTACCACCACTGCGCATCGGTCCTGGAGCGTGAGCTCGGCGTCATCCCGGACCCGGCGACGCAGCAGGCCTTCCAGCGCCTGATGGCTCGCCCCGGCCCGGCCGGGGCCAGTCGGCGGCCGGACCAGCCTGGCGCCGGCCGCTCCGGGTTCGCCGGGGCCGAGCTCTTCGGCCGGTCGGCCGAACTCGGCCTGCTCCAGGATCTGTGGCGGACCGCCGCGGCCGGCCGCGCTGGCCTGGTGCTGGTCAGGGGCGAAGCGGGGGTCGGGAAGACCCGCCTGGTGGCCGAGGTCGCCGCGATGGCACGGCTGGAAGGCGCGGTGGTGGCCGGCAGCCAGTGCTTCGGAACGGCGGGGCGGCTGGCGCTGGCGCCGGTGGCGGACTGGCTGCGCAGCCCCGCCGTCCAGGCATCAGCGGCCACGCTGGAGGAACCCTGGCGCGCCGAGGTGAACCGGCTGGTACCGTCCGCCGGCCGCAGCGAGCGCGGGGCCGGCTCCCGGGCGATGGTCGACGCCTGGCAGCGCCACCGCTTCTTCGAGGGCCTGGCCAGGGCGCTGCTGGCCGTCGGCCGTCCGATGCTGCTGGTCCTGGACAACATGCACTGGTGCGACCAGGAGACGCTGGCCTTCCTCACGTTCTGCCTGGGGCTGGACCCCGGCGCGCAGGTCCTGGTGGCCGGGACGCTGCGCAACGACGGCCCCGGCGAAGACCCGGCGCTCGCGGACTGGACCGACCGGATGCGGGCCACCGGCCTGCTCACCGAGCTGTCCCTCAGCCCGTTCGAGGCGGCCGACACAGCCCGCCTGGCCGAGGCGATCTCCGGACGGCCGCTCCTGGGGGCCGAGACCGACCTGCTCCAGGCGACGACGGGAGGGTTCCCCCTGTACGTCATCGAGGCGGTACGCAGCACTGTCGATCCCGGTAGCGCCCCCTGCCGGCCGGTGATCTCACGGCGGTGCTGCGCAGCCGCCTGGAGCAGGTGACCGCGCCGGCCAGGGAGGTGGCCGGCCTGGCGGCGGCGGTGGGAACCGACTTCACCCTCGATCTGCTGACTGAGGCGAGCGATCTCGAAGCCGACATCGTGGTGGGGGCCGTCGACGAGCTGTGGCGCCGGCGTATCGTGCGCGAGTTCCGCGATGGCTACGACTTCTCGCACGATCTGCTGCGCGATGCGGCATACGCGCAGGTGAGCCCGCCGAAGCGGTGGCTGCTGCACCGGCGCGTCGCCCAGGGCCTCGAGCTGCTCCACGCCGACGACACCGACCTGGTGGCGGCTCAGCTCGCGGGGCAGTATGCCCGCGGCGGGCGGCCACGGCGAGCGGTGGCTTACTACCGGCGCGCGGCCGATGTCGCGGCCGGAATGTTCGCCCACGCCGATGCGATCCGGCTGCACAAGCAGGCGCTGTCGCTCGTCCGCAACCTGCCGGAAGGCCGGGACCGCGACCGGCAGGAGCTCGCGGTCCTGGAAGCCATGGTCGCACCGCTCAATGCCCGGTACGGCTACTCGTCGCCGGAACTGCAGGAGGCACTTGAGCGATCGATCGCCCTGGCTGAATCGCTGGGCAGCAAGGACTCGACGCTGCTCGGCATGGTCGCGCTGTGGGCATCTCGCTTCGTCCAGGGACGAACGGCCGATGCCTACCGGATGGCCAGCCGCAGCCTGGCCCTGCTTGAACCAGGCTCCGAGCTGAGCGGCCAGGCCCACTTCGCCGTCGGCGGGTCGGCCATCAGCCTCGGGATGCCCGCGCAGGCCGTACAGCATCTTGAGATCGCGACCCAGCTGGCCAGCGGTGCTCACTCCATGAGCACCGGTACCCGTCCTGACGTGCACGGCACGGCCTGGGTAGCACACGCCCACTGGCTGCTGGGCCGCGACGCGGACGCCCTGGCCAGCTGCCAGGGCGCCATCACGCTGGCCCGGTCGATCGATCATCCCTACAGCCTGGCCGTAGCCCTGGCCTACGCCTGCATCACCGGCCAGATGCGCGGCGACACCTCCGAGCTGAGGGACCACGTCGAGGAACTGCGTGAGCTGTGCGACCGGTACCGCTTCGCCTACTACCGTGAGTGGGTGCTGATCCTGGACGGCTGGTCCCGGACGGACGAGGCGGGCATCGGCCTGGCCCGGCAGGGCATCGACAACCTCAAGGCCGCGGGCTCGTTCGCCCGGATGCCGTACTGGCTGTCGCTGCTCGCCGACCTTTCGGCCCGGCACGACCAGCTCGACGCCGCGCGCGCGACCCTCGATGCCGCCCTCGTCGCCGCGCGCGCCCACGACGACGTGTGGTGGCTGCCCGAGGTGATGCGGATGCGCGCCGCCTACGACGGACAGCAGGCCGCCGTCTCGCGCCTGCGCTCTGCCGCGCAGATGGCGTCGGCCCACGGCAGCGTCGCGCTGCTGCGGCGCTGCGAGCATGACCTCGCCGCGCGGGGCGCTGGCCTGGCGCCGCCGGGCGTTCTTCCTGTTCCCTGACGCGAGCGCGGGCCGGCGAACGCTCTGCGAACGGTGCGGGGCCTAGCTTCGGCATGAACCGAACACTGAGCTGCCAGCCCGAGAGGAAATCCAGTGACCGCAACATCCGCCGGTCTTGCCACCGCGCCGTATGAGGATCTGGCCGCCGCCCTGCGCGGTGAGGTGATCGTGCCGGGAGATCCCGGCTACGACCAGGCGCGCGCCGTCTATAACGCCATGATCGACAAGCACCCGGCCGCGATCGCGCGCTGCCGCGATGCCGCCGACGTCATCGCCTGCGTACGCTTTGGCCGCGACCACGGCCTGGACATCGCGGTGCGCGGCGGCGGCCATAACGCGGCCGGCCTGGGCGTATCGGACGACGCCCTGGTCATCGACCTGTCGCTGCTGCGCAGCACGACGGTCAGCCCCGAGGACCACACCGTCCGCGCTGACGCCGGCTGCACCTGGGGCGACGTCGACCACGCGACCGTCGCGTTCGGCATGGCCACCCCGTCGGGCTTCCTGGCCTCCACCGGCGTGGCCGGCCTCACCCTCGGCGGCGGCATCGGCTACCTGTCCCGCCGCTTCGGCCTGACCGTCGACAACCTGCTGTCCGCCGATGTCGTGCTGGCCGACGGCAGCTTCGTGACCGCCAGCGACAGCTCGCACAGCGACCTGCTCTGGGCGCTGCGCGGCGGGGGCGGCAACTTCGGCGTCGTGACCTCGTTCACGTTCCGCTGCCACGACATCGGCGATCACGGCACGATCATCGGCGGCCCGGTGCTGTACGACATCGCCGACACCGCGCAGGTGATGCGCTGGTACCGGGAACTGCTGCCCTCGCTGCCCGAGGAGCTCAGCGGCTGGATCGGCCTGATCACCATCCCCCCGGCCCCGCCGTTCCCCGAGCAGCTCTGGGGCCGCAAGGCCTGCGCCATCGTCTGGTGCTACACCGGCCCGCACGACCGCGCCGATGAGATCCTCGAGCCGGTCCGGACCTACGGCTCGCCGCTGCTGGTCGGCCTGATGCCCATGCCGTTCACCATCCTGCAAAGCGCGTTCGACGGCCTGTACCCCGCCGGGCTGCAGTGGTACTGGCGGGCCGACTTCTTCAACCAGATCACCGACGAGGCGATCGACGTGCACATCAAGTACGGCCAGCAGCTGCCGACCGGCCACTCCACCATGCACATGTACCCCATCGACGGCGCCGCCAGCCGCGTGCCCGCCGACGCCACCGCCTTCGCCTACCGCGACGGCGGCTGGGCCGGCGTCATCGTCGGCGTCGACCCCGACCCCGCCAACGCCCGCCTCATCACCCAGTGGGCCCGGGACTACTGGGAAGAACTGCACCCCACCTCAGCCGGCGGCGCTTACATCAACTTCATGATGAACGAAGGCCAGGACCGGATCAAAGCCGCCTACCGCGACAACTACGACCGGCTCACCCGCATCAAGCACCGCTACGACCCCGACAACACCTTCCACATCAACCAGAACATCCAGCCCGCTGGCGAGTCCGGCCCGTAGCCGGTCTCGGCCGGGCATCACGCAGGCAGCGGATGGCACAGCCCATCCTGTTCGTGATCGACGATGACGCGCGGGTCATGCACGCGCTGCGGGACGACCTCAGCCGGCCGTTCGGCCAGGACTTCCGCGTCATCGGCGAGCTGCCGGCGGCGGGCCTGGCGACGCTGCGGGAGCTGGCCGGCGGCCACCGGGCCGTGGCGCTGCTCATCGTCGACCACGACATGGGCGGCGAGATGCCCGGCGTCGGCTTCCTCGCGCGCGCATGAGCTGACCCGTCGCTGACGTCGCCGAGCTGACCACGGCCAGCGCGCAGGAGCTGCCCTGCCCACCCCGTACTGGGCCTTGACGACCGCCGCTCCGTTAGGCAAGACTAACCGTTAGTGGATCCTGACCGAGCAAGTGATGGCTGGAGCGTCCTGGCGGACGGCACCCGGCGCACCATTGTCAGCCGTCTAGCCGAAGGGCCGCAGGCCGTGGGACAGCTGGCCGCGGAGCTGCCGGTCAGCCGGTCAGCTGTCTCCCAGCACCTCAAGGTCCTCAAGGACGCCGGCCTGGTCAGCGAACGCGCGGTCGGCACCAGGCGTGTCTACCGGCTCAATCCGACGGCGGTGGCCGCGTTGCGCGATCAGCTCGACACCTTCTGGCAGAGGGCTCTGGTCAGCTACGCGGATGTTGCCGAACAAACGACGCAGGAGAGTCCATGACCCGAACCGAGGTCCCCGTGGTCCGCAAGCAGGTGGTGGTCAGCGCGCCGGTCGAGCAGGCCTTCACGGCGTTCACCGAGAGGTTCGGTGACTTCAAGCCGCCGGAGCACAACCTGCTCGCGGCCCCGATCGCCGAGACCATCTTCGAGCCCCGCGTCGGCGGACACATCTACGACCGCGCCGTCGACGGCAGCGAGTGCCGGTGGGCGCGGATCCTGGCCTACGAGCCACCCGCCCGCGTGGTCTTCAGCTGGGACATAAGCCCGCACTGGCAGGTCGAGACCAACCCGGAGCTGACCAGCGAGGTCGAGGTCCGGTTCGTGGCGCAGGGACCGGACCACACCAGGGTCGAACTGGAGCACCGGCACCTCGACCGGCACGGTCCCGGCTGGCCGTCGGTCCGCGATGGCGTCGACAACGACCAGGGATGGCCGCTCTACCTGGCCCGGTACGCCGCCCTGCTCGAGGGCCGCTGACATGGCACCGACCATCGCCAGCGCCGTGGTGGACCGGCCCGCGGCACAGGTCTTCGCGTACGCCACCGACCCCGCGCGCTTTCACGAGTGGCAGCAGGGCGTCATCGACGGTCACCTGGACCAGCCCGGCCCCGCGCAGGTCGGCACAAAATGCCTGACCACCCGGCGCATCGGCGGAGCCAGCCGGGCCGTCACCTCCGAGCTGACCCACATCGACGCACCCAGGACATGGGGCGTGCAGGGCATCGACGGGCCTATCCGCGCCACCGTCGATGTCACCGTGGAGCCCCTGACCGACACCAGTTCCCGGCTGACCATCGCAGTCGACTTCGACGGGCACGGCATCGGCAAGGTGCTGGTCCCGCTCATCGTCCGCCGCCAGGCACACAAGGAAATGCCGGCCAACGTCGAGGCCCTGAAGCGACGCGTCGAGGCTCAGCAGCCACAGCACCCGGAGTAAGGAGTCCTCGACGTCATCCCGGTCACCAGCGGTCACCGGTGCGCCTCGCGGTAATGCGCGGCGAGCACATCCGCGCCGAAATCACTGCGGGGACGGCGCAGGACGGTATGCGCATGGGTGCCATCGTCGGCCGTATTGTCGTACTCGATCAGCAGGTCCTCGCCTTGCACCCGGTAGTAGTGCCGCTGGCCCGGCGCGGTCGGGCCCTCCCAGGCGAAGTGCAGCTCACCGCCGGCCAGGCGGGCCGCCTCGCGAGCGGCCAGCTCGGGGGGCAGCCGGTCCAGGTAGAGGGCGACCAGCCGTCCGAGCGCCGCCCGCGGGCCTGGACCGAGCCGGCCGCCGGGCACGCCGAGCGGCGTGATCACCTCTCCGGCGCGGGGACTGGTGCCCGTGCGGATGTCTGCGGGAGCCTGCTGCGATACCACCGCCATGGCCCGTCCGGCCGGGCCGAGCGCATCCAGCAGGGCCCGCGCCAGGTCCTCCTCGGGGGCCAGCGGCCTGGACACCGCCTGGCCGGCGTACCTGACGAACGCCGGGTTGGCGCCGAAGAAGACCGGAGCCGCGGAAACCTGATCGCCGAGCACGGTCATCGTGACCGACAAGTGGTGCCCCTCGAAACGCCACGACCAGGGCTCGTCGCCGGCCGGGTCCCCGAACACCGTGACCCAGTAGTCGCCGCTGTGCCGCCCCAGCCGCCAGCCTTCGCGCCGGTCGAGCACCTCTTCCAGGGCGATGATCGTGATCGCCTGGGCATAGGCATGATCGCTCAGCGCGGTCGCCAGCAGCCGGTGGGCGGCCTTGCGGGCGGCCGGGCTCAGCTGCGCGATGCAGGCTCCCGGCCGGGGCAGCGGGCGGTACTCGAGCCACCGCCGCGCTGCGTCGTCGGCAAAAGGCCGCGCCGCGAGCTCGCGCTGCTGGCCGGTGAGGGCGGTCAGTAGCACCGTCGCGGCCGACCTCATCTGGCCAGAGACCGATTCGGCAGCCATGTATCCGGTATACCAGAGCGCGGGCCACCGTGGGAGTTCCGTCGGAGGGCTATCATCGGGGCCGGAAGGCACCGCCTTTTGAGCCGGTCATCGGGGATGAGAAATGGCGAACGATCAGCAATTCAAGCTATCAACCACGTTCGTGGCGACGCGCGGAGTGAAAGAGTATCGCGATTCCATTAGTGAATGGGTGACCGCGAGCGACTCCGTGCTGGAGATCGGCTGCGAATGGGGAACCACCACTGCGCTGATCGCCCCCCACTGCAAGGATGTACTCGGAACGGACATCAGCGAGAAAGTCATCGAGCGCGCCAGGGAACGGCACCCGGACCTGCGATTCGCGGCATTCGACGCATTCGATGTTCTCGCGGCGTCACGCCTGGGCGAGTTCAGCAAGATCTATATCGATATGTCCGGGCTCTCGGGTTATCGCTCGCTGCTCGACGTGATATCGCTGCTGAACATGTACGCGACAGTGCTGCGACCAGAGGCGATCGTGATCAAGAGCGGAGCGCTGAAGCATTTCGCCGCCCGTTGCGTGCCGTGGCCAGGTCAGCCCGCCGATGATCACGAAGACGACAGCTAGCGGGCGGCAATACCCTCAACCCATGAGCCACGCGAACACCGCATGAACGACACCACGCCGGGCCCGGCCTGGCCGGCCCTCGCCGCTGCGGCCGCCGGTCCGCTGGCCGGACTGAAGGTACTCGATCTAAGCCGCGTGCTGGCCGGGCCGCTGGCGACCATGCAGCTCGCCGACTTCGGCGCGGACGTGATCAAGGTCGAGAGCCCGGAGCGCGGGGATGAGACGCGGCGCTTCGGGCCGCCGTTCATGGCCGACGGTACTTCCGTCTATTACGCCACGTTCAATCGCAACAAGCGCTCGCTGGCCCTCGACCTGGCCTCGCCGGACGGCATGCGGGTGGCCCGGCGCCTGGCGCTGGCCGCCGACATCATGGTGGACAACTTCCTGCCCGGCCGGCTGGCGCGCTTCGGCCTCGATCCGGGCGAGCTGCGGGCGAGCAATCCGGGGCTCATCACCGCGACCGTGTCGGGCTTCGGCTCGGGCAACGAGTATTCCGGCCGGCCAGGCTTTGACTTCCTGGCCCAGGCGATGGGCGGGGTCATGGCCGTCACCGGGCAGCCCGGCGACGAGCCGACGCGGGTGGGCGTGGCCATCGTCGACATCCTGGCCGGCCTGCACGCGGTGAACGGCATCCTGGCCGCCCTGGCCGAGCGCGCCAGCACCGGCCGCGGCCGCCACGTCGACATCGCGCTGCTCGACGCCTCGGTGGCCATGCTGGTAAATCTCGGCATGAGCTATCTGGTCCTGGATGTCGAGACGCCCAGGTTCGGCAACGCCCACCCGAGCATCGCCCCCTATGAGACGCTCGCGGTCGGCGACGGCGAGATCGCCGTCGCGGTCGGCACCGATCGCCAGTTCAGCCGCCTGGCGACAGCGCTGGAGGTGCCGGGACTGGCGGCGGACCCCCGTTTCGCCAGTAATGCCGACCGGGTCCGCCACCGGGACGAGCTCCGGGAGTGCCTGCAGTCGCGGCTGGTGACCGGGACAAAGGCGCACTGGCTAGAGTTGCTGGTCGCGGCCGAGGTGCCCGTCGCTCCCGTGAACTCGATTCCCGAGGTGTTCGCCGACCCTGTGGTCAGGGACCGGATGATCGCCTCGGTCGCGGGCATCCCGCAGGTTCGCTCGCCGATCCGGCTGGACGGCGCCACGCTGCCGGTCAGCACGCCGCCGCCCGCGCTCGGGGAGCACACCGCCGTGATACTCGCCGCGCTCGGAGAAGACCGACACCTACTCGGTAACGTTCCCGGCGATGGCTAACGGGAACCGGCAGCCTGCGGGCCGCGTTTACCAGACGACGGGGCCGCGTCAGATTGACCAGATAACGCGGAGGTCTAGTTGATCACGCTTGTCCTGATCGGGCTGGTCGGGGGCCTCATCACGGGCATCTCGCCCTGCGTTCTGCCCGTCCTCCCGGTGATCTTCCTGTCCGCCGGGGCTCAGGGCGCCCGGCCGGGTCTTCCCCCGGCGGCGCCTTCATCCCGGCCGCGCCAGGCTGAGCAGCGCCGGACCGGGCCGGGCCGGCCAGGGGCGCCGCGATCCAGGACCGCCGGGCAGGCGGACGAGGTTCCTGGCGGCACCCTCGTGGCCGAGGCGGCGGACAGCGCGGCAACGGGCAGCGTGGCGGGCGACAGCGTGGCCGCGGGGACCGCGGCCTCCGACCGCGCAGCGGCCGGGGCCGCGGCGGCGGACCGGGACCGGAGCAAGGGCGCGGGGAGCCGGCCGTATCTCGTGGTCGCCGGGCTCGCGCTCAGCTTCAGCGTGTTCACGCTGCTCGGGACCCTCGTGCTCAGCGCCCTGCCGCTGCCCAAGGACATCATCCGCTGGGCGGGCCTGGTCGTGCTCGTCCTGGTCGGCATCGCCATGATGATCCCGCGCGTCCAGGATCTGCTGGAGCGGCCCTTCTCCTGGATCCCGCAGCGCCGGGTGACCGACGAGCGCGGCGGGTTCGTGCTCGGCCTGGCCCTCGGCGCCGTCTACGTACCGTGCGCGGGGCCGGTACTGGCGGCCATCACCGTGGCCGGGGCGACAGACAAGATCGGCCTGTCCACCGTGCTGCTCACGGTCGCGTTCGCGGTCGGGACGGCCATCCCGCTGCTGATCTTCGCGCTGGCCGGGCGCGGCGTGGCCGAGCGCGTGCGAGCGTTCCGCACTCGCCAGCGCGCGATCCGGGTGGGCGCCGGCGCTGTCCTGATCGCGCTGGCCGTGGCGCTCACCTTCAACGTGACCGACGCGCTGCAGCGCGCGATTCCCGACTATACGGCCAAGCTGAACACCGCGCTCAACGGCGCGGGCGCGGCCCAGGCGCTGGGAACGCACCAGCGCGCGGCACTCTCGGCCTGTGCGCAGAATCCCGAGTTCACCTTGCAGAACTGCGGGAAGGCGCCGGCGATCGCGGGCATTCAGCAGTGGTTCAACACGCCGGGAGACACTCCGCTGAGCCTGAGTGCGCTCAAGGGAAAGGTCGTGCTGGTCGACTTCTGGGCTTACTCGTGCATTAACTGCCAGCGCGCCATCACTCATGTCACGGCGTGGTACTCGCGCTACAAGGCGGACGGATTTGAGGTAATCGGGGTGCAGACGCCCGAATATGCCTTCGAGCATGTTCCGGGAAATGTGCTCGCCGGCGCCCGGCGACTGGGCATCACTTATCCCGTCGCCCTGGACAACAAGTACACGACCTGGAACAACTACGAGAACGACTCGTGGCCCGCTGACTACCTGATTGACTCCGCCGGCCAGGTCCGCCACGTCAGCATCGGCGAGGGCGACTACTCGCAGAACGAGTCGCTGATCCGGCAGCTGCTCACAGCAGCGCACCCGAATATCAGCCTCCCGCCACCCACTCAGATCGCCGACACGACGCCGACCACTCCTGATCAGACCCCCGAGACCTATCTCGGGTCAGCTCGCGCTACCGATTACGCCGGCGCATCAGGGTCGGGCACGAGCACCTTCGCGTTCCCCGCGACGCTGCCAGTGAACGGGTGGGCGCTGTCGGGCACCTGGTCGATCGGCAGCGAGGCCCTGACCGCGGGAAAGAGCGCGGCGATCAAGCTCAACTTCATCGCCAGCGACGTCTACCTGGACGTCGGCGGGACCGGGAAGCTCACCGCCACAGTCGGCGGCAAGACGACCACCTATACGGTGTCGGGCGCACCGGACATCTACCGGCTGGTTCACCAGTTCAGTCACGGACAGCAGACACTGCGGGTGACGTTGTCGCCGGGCCTGCAGGCCTACTCGTTCACGTTCGGCTAGCCGCTACTGAGGTCCAGCGGCCGGCCTGCCGGGCGACTGTGACCGGATAAGCGAAGCACCTGCTGACCAGCTCGGTCGTCAGCACCTCGCCGACCGGGCCGGCCGCCACCACCTGGCCGTCGCGCAACAGAAGAGCGTGCGAGGTACTGGCCGGCAGCTCCTCCAGGTGATGCGTGACCAGCACGGTGGCCAGGCCGGGCTGCCGCTCGCGCAGCTCGTCCAGGCTGACCAGCAGCTGCTCGCGGCCGACGACATCCAGCCCGGCCGCGGGCTCATCGAGCAGCAGGATCCGTGGCTCATGCATCAGCGCCCGCGCGATCAGGGTCCGGCCCTGCTCTCCCCTGGAGAGCACCGGCCAGCGCGCGTCGGCCAGGCTGGCCAGTCCCATCGCCTTGATGAGCTGGTTGGCCCTGGACAGCTCGGCCGCGCCGGGCGTCCACCGGGACGCCAGCTCGATGGTGCCGGTGACGCCGGTGAGCACGACCTCCCGCACCGAGCGCGACGAGTGCAGGGGATGGTCGGGGCTCACGTGGCCGATCCAGGGGCGCAGATCGAAGACGTTGACCCGGCCGAGCCGCCGGTCCAGGATGTCGACCTCTCCCCTGGTCGGATGCGCGTAGGTGGCCAGGATCCGCAGCAGCGTGCTCTTGCCCGCGCCGTTCGGCCCGAGCAGCGCCCAGTGCTCGCGGGCCCGCACCGTGAACGTCACCTGGCTGAGCAGCAGCCGGTCACCGCGGACCAGGTCGACGGCCTGGGCGCGCAGCACGCTCGGCAGCTCCGCCGGCTCGATGGGCTAGCCCCCGGCCTGCTCGTAAATCATGCCGACCATGGTAATCAGGCGCGCAGCAGTTCCACGATCTTGTCTAGGTGGCGCAGGTCGCTGCCGACCGAGAAGGTGGTCAGGACCGTCTGCCGCCAGCGCGGCAGCTCGTCGACGATCTTGGCCCACGGGCCGATCAGCGCGACATCCTCGACCAGCGCGGTGGGGACAGCCGCGATCGCGCTGTTGCGGTCGCCGGCGAGATAGAGATCCTGGATTGCCCTGGCCTGCGCCTCGTATCCCATCCGGGCGAAAACCTGGTGGTGGAAGTTGACGCCGCGTGCGCCCATGCCGCCGATGTACAGCGCCAGTGCTGGCCGTAGCCGGTCTGCCGCTCGTTCCAGGTCGTCATCGACGATGATGCTCATCGGGCCGCCCACGACATCGAATGTGGCGCTGGTGTGCCGGGCGCCATCACGGGCGAAGCCTTCGGACAGGGCTGCCGCGTAGAAGTCGTTCATCTTGGGCGAGAAGAAGATCACATTCCAGCCGTCGGCGATTTCCGCGGCCAGCGCGACATTCCTCGGGCCCTCCGCGCCGAGATAGATCGGGATCTCGGTCCGGTACGGATGCAGGATGGAGCGCAACGGCTTGCCCAGCCCCGTCCCGCCCGCGAATGGCAGCTGGTAGTGCTGGCCGTCGTAGGCCACCGGCTCGGCCCGCGCGATAATCGCGCGCAGTATGTCGATGTACTCCCTGGTGCGCTCCAGCGGTCGCGGGTAGGGCTGGCCGTACCAGCCCTCGACCACCTGGGGGTTGCTCGTGCCGACGCCGACAATCACCCGGCCCTGCGTCAGATGGTCCATCGTCATCGCGGCCATGGCCAGCGTCGCCGGCGGCCGGGCCGAGATCTGGGAGACGGCCGTACCCAGGTGCACATGCGAGGTCCGCGAGCCCCACCAGGCCAGCGGCGTCCACGCATCGCTGCCGTACGCCTCGGCGGTCCAGACCTGATCGAGCCGCAGCCGGTCAGCGGCGGCGAACACCTCGGCCGCGCCGTCCGGCGGCCCGGAGCTCCAGTAGCCGACGCTGGTGGCGATCTTCATCGCGGGGCTCCAGTCAGCTAGGCGACAGCAGCCACCAGGCTACGTGCACAGCCCGCGCGCGGCCAGCCTGCGCTTCAGCGGGATAGCCGGGCCGAGGCCAGGTGCTGCGTGCCGTTCAGGAGCCAGACCCACAGCTCGTCCCCGGCGCGGCTGGTGATCAGGCACGGGTCGTGGCCAGGGAGGATGGGACGGCGGTACTCAAGCTCGGCGCTAGCCGGGAGCCAGCCGGGGCCCAGCCCGGCCAGGATGTCCTCGACCGCCGCCCAGTGAATGCTGTTGTTCACGTGGCCAGCGGTATCGAAGTCGCTGGCCCGCAACGGCCACGCGCGGCTGACCGCGCGCGCCGCCTGACCGCCCGATGCGGCCTGACCGCTGGGCGCCGCCTGACCGCTGGGCGCCGCGGGCCCGGCCGGCGGCGGCCCTGGATGGGACAGGCGCGCGGACACGCTGCCGCCCCGGGAGCTAGCGGCGTAAATCCGCTGAAATGCCGCCCCGAGCGGCGACGGCCGCCCGTCCGCGCGAGCGACGGCCACCCACACGGCCCTGGCCTGCATGAGGTCCCCGGCCGACCCGGCCAGGGTCGTGGTGCGCTCGGCCCACCGGGGCCCGATCGCCGAGCAGAACGTCCGCAGCCGCACCGGCTGGCCGTGCACCGGGTAGCCCCGGACGAGCACCGCGACCCGTCGCACCAGCCAGTCATACGGCTCGTTCCAGCCAGCGTCGGCCAGGTCATCCTCCGCGACATCTTGCAGGTAGCGGGCCAGCGCGTCGAAGCGCAGCCGGCCGGCTGGCGTGACGTCGGTGCTCCGGACGGTACGGACGGCGGCGAACACCCGGCCGGGCCCTGGATCAGGCACGAACTCTGGTGGCGCGGGCACAAGGTAGTCCATCCCCGGCATTGTCCCCGATCCGAGGCGGCCGGCCCCGGCCCGGGCGGCGGGGGCCAGCCGATCTCGGCCGGAGCTGCCTGAATCGGTGCTGCCCGGAACTTACGGGGGCGTCTTTCAGCTCATGCGACTGAAAGACGCCCCCGCTCATTCCGGTCAGGCGGAGACTGGCCGCTGTGCCGCTCACATGACGGAGCGGCCGAGATGGCCCGGCGGCTGGATGGCGGGCCCAGAAGGCGCCGCTGCCTACACCCATCGGCCGAACTTCGTCTCTGTCGCCGCTGAACGCCGGTAGCCGGCGCACCCAGGCGGCCTGCATCGAGACGCACGCAGTAGGCCGCCTGGACCCAGGCGCCGTTACCGGGCGGCTGCGGTCAGCTCCTGCTGGGCGTCCTGGCCGAGATCGATGTCGGCGGCGGCGAGATTCTCCTCCAGGTGCCGCACGGACGACGTACCGGGAATCAGCAGGACGTTGGGCGCCAGATGCAGCGTCCAGGCCAGCGCGATCTGGGCCGGCGTGCCGCCCAGGCGCTCCGCGTTGCGCATGACCTGCTTGTTGCCCAGCACGGGGTTGGGCCGGGCGAAGCCGGAACCCAGCGGGAAGAAGGGCACGAACGCAATCCCCCGTGAGCTGCACTCCGCCAGAACCGGCATCGAGGCGCGCTCGGCCAGGTTCAGCGGATTCTGCACGCACGCGATGGGCGTGCGCTCCAGCGCGTACAGCAGGTGCTCGCGGGTGACGTTGCTCAGGCCGATCCCCCCGATCAGCCCCTCATCTCGCGCCTGGATCATCGCGCCGAGCTGGTCGTCGAATCGCTGCCCAGGGGCGGCGCCGTCCAGCAGCCGCAGGTTGACCGCCGCGAGCTGCTCGGTGCCCAGGCTGCGCAGGTTGTCCTCGATTCCCCGCCGCAGCTCATCGGGCTCGTCGTACGGCACCCATCCGCCGGACTCGGTGCGCCGCGCTCCGACCTTGCTCACCAGCGCCAGGCGGTCGGAGTACGGGTGCAGGGCGGCCCGGATGAGCTCGTTGGCCACATCGGGCCCGTAGTACTGCGCGGTGTCAATGTGGTTGACGCCCAGCTCCACGGCGCGGCGAAGCACGGCCAGCGCCTCGTCCCGGTCGCGCGGCGGCCCGAATACGCCGGGGCCGGGCAGTTGCATCGCGCCGAAGCCGATGCGGTTGACGGACATCAGGCCCAGGGGATAGCTCTCCATAGGCCGAGTGTAGAGACGGCGCGCGCCCGCGCGGACCACGGCATGGTCCCGCTGCGGGCGCAGCGCGGCCACTACGGGCGTGTTCGTTCATCACCCGCAGCGACGCGGCTGGCTTGCTACGTTTCGACGGTGGACTTTCTCAGCGGCATCAGCACCTGGGCTCGCGGCAGCGGCCTGGAGTGTGTCCTGATCGTGACGGGGGCGCTGCTGCTGGCTCGCATCGTGAGCTGGATCGGCGGGCAGATCACGGCTCAGATCGATGCCAGCGCCCAGGAGACCGATACGCTGGTCCGCTCGGAAGAGTCCAAGCACCGGCACGCGCTCGCGCAGGTGATCACCTGGGTCACCATCGTCGTCATCTACAGTGTCGCTGCCGTGCTCGCCGCCACGCGCATAGGCATCCCGGTGGCAAGCCTCGTCGCCCCGGCCGCCGTGCTGGGCGTGGCGCTGGGGTTCGGCGCGCAGCGCATCGTCCAGGACCTGCTGGCCGGTTTCTTCATCATCACTGAGCGCCAGTACGGCTTCGGCGACCTGATCCTGCTGTCCGTGCCGAACGTGTCGCACCCGGCCACCGGCACCGTTGAAGACGTCACGCTGCGGGTGACCACGGTGCGGACCGCCGAGGGCGAGGTCGTCACGACTCCCAACGGCCAGATCATCCAGGTGACCAACCTGTCGCGCGACTGGGCCCGCGCGGTGGTCGATGTGCCCATGCCCGCCAGCCTGGACGTCAACGTGGTGAGCGACCTGCTGCGGCTGATCGCCGACGATGCGTACGAGGAGCCTGAGGTACGCCGGCTGCTCCTGGACCCGCCGGCCGTCATGGGCGTGCAGAGCATCGACGTCGACCACTTCCAGGTCCGCCTGGTGGCCAGGACCCTGCCGGGCAAGCAGTTCGAGGTGGGGCGCATCCTGCGGGTCCGGATCGCCGACGGCCTGCGGCGCGAGGGCATCCACCTGCCGATCGTGCTGGACACCGCACAGGCGGGAGAGCCCGACTCATGAGAATCGTGCGGATGCTCAGGAGAGTGCGGACCTCGACCTGGATCCTGATAGCGATCTTCGTGATTGCCCTGGCCGCTTATGCGAAGGTTAAGCCCCAGTCGACCGACGCCAGCAGCAACTCGGGGGGTCAGTCCCCGTCGGGGTCCCCAACCTCGCCCACGCCCACGCCAACGCCGGCCAAGACGCCGAAGCCAACCCCCCGGCCCTCACCGTCGACGACGCCGGCCCCGTCGACGGCGCCCGCCACGACCGTCAGCCCGAGCAGCTCGGTATCCCCGCCGGGGACATCGCCGACGACGGGCACTCCGACGGCATCGCCCTCCTAGGAGTACGGGGCAGCCTGGCACCGAACCCTATTCGGTCACCGGTCCGCAGTGATATAACCCGGTGTACGGACACGCCACACGGCGCGCGGGGGATCCGGACGATGGAGATGCTCAGTGAGGAGCCCGATGCGACGCCGACGTTTCGCGTGGATGGCGGCAGTATCTGCGATTGCGCTGGCTGCTTGGCCCGCCGTACCGACGTCCGCTCTCGCCGCGACGCAGGCACCGGCACCGGCACCGGCACCGGCACACGCCAGCTCGCCGGGCCGACTGGCCCTGATCTCGGTGTCCAACCCCCGCCCTGAGCTGGTCAGCGGCGGCCAGGTGCTGATCAGGGTCGAAGTTCCGGCTCACACGCGCGCCGCCGACGTGCGCATCACCGCTGACGGCCGCGACGTCACCTCCAGCTTCCAGGCGCAGTCCGACGGGACCCTGCTGGGACTGGTCACCGGCCTGCGGATCGGGCGCAACCGCCTGGTCGCCACCGCGCCGCGGCAGTTCGCCTCGCTCCGGGTCACCGATCACGCGATAACCGGGCCGGTATTCTCCGGTCGCCAGCAGCTGCCGTTCTTCTGCCAGACCACCTCCTTCGGCCTGGCGGCGTCCGTGCAGCCCGATTGCAGCGCGCCAACTCAGGTTTCCTTCGATTATTTCACCACGGCCGGCGCCTTCGAGCCCCTGGCCGATCCGACTTCCCGCCCCGCCGACCTGGCGACCGCGACCGTCAACGGGAAGACGGTGCCCTACATCGTGCGGGTCGAGACCGGGACGATCGACCGCGCCGTCTATCAGACCGCGGCTCTCTATGACGGCAACGCCCCGTCACCGCTGCAGCCCGACAGCAGCTGGAACGGCAAGCTCATCTACACGTTCGGCGGCGGCTGTGACGCCGGATTCCACCAGGGCACCAGCACCGGTGGCGTCCTGGACGACGAATTCCTGTCCCAGGGCTACGCCGTGGCCTCCTCAACGCTCAACGTCCTCGACAACAACTGCAGCACCATCATCTCCGCCGAAGCGGCCATGATGGTGAAGGAGCACTTCATCGACACCTACGGGCCGGTCCGCTTCACGATCGGCTGGGGCGGCTCCGGCGGGGCGATCCAGCAGTACGTGATCGCCGACTCCTACCCGGGCATCCTCGACGGCATCATCCCGAGCATCTCCTTCCCCGACCCGCTCACTACGGGCGGACCCGTGACCGACTGCCGGCTGCTGGACCAGTTCTTCGCCGGTCCCGGCGCATCGTTTACCGCGGCCCAGCAGACGGCCATTGCCGGCTACAACGACTACACGACCTGCAAGTCCTGGGACGTGACCTTCTCCAACCGGGCCACGGCGACCGGCAGCTGCAACTCGGCCATTCCCCTGGCCGACCAGTGGAACGCCGTGACCAATCCGGGCGGCGTGATCTGCAACTCCAATGAGCAGATCGTCAACCAGGTCGGGACGGACCCCGCTACCGGCTTCCCCAACAGCGCCCTGGACAACACCGGCATCCAGTACGGCCTGGCGGCACTGAAGTCGGGGGCCATCACGCCCGCGCAGTTCGTCACGCTCAACGCCGATATCGGCGGCCTGGACTTCACCGGCGCCACGGTCCCGCAGCGCTCGCAGGCGAGCCGCCGGGCCCTCGACGCCGTCTACGCCGATGACCTGTTCAACAGCGGGTCGCTCGGACTCAGGACGACGCCGGTCATCGATCAGCGCGATGACCTCGACGCGGCCGGGCTGGGCAACGACATCCACACCACCGACTGGTCATTCATCATGCGCGCGCGCCTGCTGGCCGCCAATGGGACCGACGGCAATCAGGTCATCATCGAGAACGAGCCCACGGCGGCCGAGGTAAATGCGGCCAACACGTACGAGCTAGGCGAGATGGATAGCTGGCTGACGGCCATCAGCAACGACCATTCCGGGCGGAACGCACAGCACAAGGTACTCGCCGACCGCCCCGCCAGCCTCAGCGACGGCTGCTTCGTCTCGGCCACCGACCTGGTCCACCAGACCCTGACCGACCCGGGCGCCGGGCAGTGCGGAACGCTCTACCCCGTCGCCGCCAACCCGCGGCTGGTCGCCGGCGCAGGATTGTCCATGACCGCCCTGAAGTGCAATCTCATGCCGCTGCGGTTCAGCGACTACCCCGTCACCTTCACCACCGAGCAGAAGCAGCAGCTCCGTCAGACGTTCTCCTCCGGCGTCTGCGACTACCGCAAGCCGGGCGTCGGCTTCCGGCAGCCCATCGCCAGCTGGCTGAGTTACGGAGACAACCCGGACAGCGTGACCGGGCCTACTCCCCTGCGGCCGCCGACCTAGCCCGTCCTGGGCGCTACGACCGGCTGAGCCGCCGCCAGCGCGGACGGCACGGCGAAGCTGGGGTAGCCCTGTTCGGCAACGCCGACCCGGCCCGGGAGACGGGAACCTAGCGTCGCACCTGGGCAGCGCGCCGGGGCCGGATGCGATCGTGGACAGGCTGACCTCGTAGGCCTGTGCCCTGGCAGCTGCGGCAGCTACTGTGAGGGCAGCGCCCGGCCCTCTGCGCGCGCCGGGACAATCCGGCCGGCGCCCTGCCCAGAGGGCTGCCCCAGCCAGTCAGATCTGCCTGATCGAACGTGCGTTCTAATGATTTGCTCTTCACATGTGACTCGTACATGTGTTCTAATTGCAGGCATGCTTCAGGTCACTCTCGCTGCCGGGTCGCGGTCATACGCTGTGCTCTGGCGGCATGGACGGCGCCTGAAGCGCCGACCGGGCTCGTCGCCCGGCGGAGCACCTGGCGCGAGCGGCCGCGTGGCCAGGTATCGGTCCCGCGCGGCAGCCCCACACCGCCCTTTCCATCAGCGCGAGCCGCGGTTCCCGCCAGCCATCCGGGCCGACGCGGCGACCGCTAGATCGGCGCTCGAAGATCATCACTGGAGAAGACAGCCGCATGATGCCGCGGCCGTCGCCCCAGGACGCGGGGGACGCTGACGCCCGGTCGAAGGGCCAGGCCGCCAGCGGCCACGGGCCAGGCATCGTGCTCAAGCCATCCACAGATTAGCTGCCTCGCAGGCGGGCTTCTTATCGGCTCTTCGGAAGCCGGATTCGCCTGGCGCGGGCCTCACGCCAGAGGTGAGAAAGTGAGAACGCACTCCGACTACAGCCTCCGCCCCAAGAGGTACCGGATCGCTGACCTGAAGAGCAAGACAGCCGAGCTTGAGCGCAGGCTCTCCGACGCGCGGCTGTCACTGGAGCGCGAAGTGGCGCGATCTGCCGGTCATCCGGATCCGGCATTCGGTGATCTTCACGAGACGTGCCACTGCGCGGCCGGGGAATTGAGCTGCGACCACGAGCTGGCCGAGATGCTGGCCGGCTATGCGGCCACGGATACTCCATCTGGCTATGACAGCCCGGTTTTCGATAGCCAAACGCGCTCATCAGAGGCGCGCACCGAAGTATTCGTTAATCATGGCCGGCGCAGTGCCTATCATCCTCGCCTGTCGCGTAGGCAAAAGATGACCATAGGAGCGGCCGTTGCCGCCGTCCTCATTACCATTCTCGTGCTCGTGCTCTCCGGCCGGGGAGCATCATGGCCGGCCAGCGTGGCGACAGTGCAAGCTGAGGCAGCCAAGGCGTGCCAGAATCCCAACGTCGAGTCTGAGCCCGGCCAGGTCAACTTCGCCTGCGCGCAGGATACTCGCCAGATCCTCTGGGTGTTCGCCCTGATGACCAGCGCCGACAATCCCACCTTTGCTGACGCCAAGACCGGCCGGCTGGGGCTGGAGCCGATTGCACCAGCGCAAGGCGGCGAAATGGCATGGTCCCTGAATCTCCATCATCCCTACGATCCGTCCAATCCGGTGGACAGCCTCGCGGTCGCCGCCCGTGCCATCAACAACATCATCGGCGGCGCGACCCTGACCAGCGCCGCGGGCAAGCCGGTGATCCAGCCCGGCCTGGAAGGCAGTTCGGCGAACTGCGTCCGGTACACCGGCTCAGGGGCGGTCACCTCGCGCAAGGGCTATCCCGGCCTGTGTGCCAGGCCCGTGACTACGCCGGCCGGGCAGGGGGCCCTGGTGGCCGACGTGTACCAGAAGTGGGTGGTCGGGGCCGCACCTAAGGCAGCCCAGGACGCCGCCGTGCTGTTTGAGAACTCCGACAACCCTGGCAGCCCTCAGGTGCAGGCCATCCTTAAGCGCCTGGGAATATCAAATTCGTCAGCGTAATCCGCTGTGTAGGTACGTCGCGGCGCGAGCTGGGAAAGAGGTGAACGTATGCATACCGCTAGCAAGCCCTTGTGGCAGCAAGTGACTGCACTCGTGAGCCTCAGCGCGGGCGGAGCCGTAACCGGATTCAACTTCGTGCCGAAATCAGTAGCCGACATAAAGTCGCCGACGAGCGTGCCGATTCGGCTGATGGCCCTGGAACGTTCATCCCGGCCGGCGGCGACGGGCGACGCGATGCTGCGCTCGGCCATTGTCAATGTTTCCAATTACTACCTGCGGATGGCCCAGGGTAAGACTCCGGCCGAGATAGAGGCCATAATCTGGCAGCATGACAGCATAGGCGGAGTCGACCACGGGGCATCGTGCGCGGCATTCGCCAGCCTGACACTGGAACTGGCTGCCCACGTGGTCGGCCAGCAGAGCTGGGTCACCGGAGGCACCACCTACCCGTGGCCGCTCCACAAATGGGCCGATGTCCGCGTTGATCCGAATCCGGACTCGCTGGGCGTCACCTCGGTGCTCCAGGATGCGCAGGCCCATCATCGCTGGCATCCGCTCGGTGACGGTTACGAGCCGCTGCCCGGCGACTGGGTGCTGTTCGACGGCCATGTCGAGGTAGTCACGAGTGACGCCGACGGCGTTCTGCACACCGTTGGCGGCGATTCCCTGCCCGACTTCTCGGTCAACGCCCACAAGTATGGCGGTCCGCTCGGCGCTCAGGGCGTCGCCGGGTTCGTGAATAACGGCGACCTGGCCGGCGCCGTGGCCACCCTGGCCGACGCCGGCGACCAGGCACCGCATCACGGCCGGATCGGGTCAGGCGGTCACCGTGGGCGGGACCGGCAGGCAGCCGGGCAGGCCGCCATCCCTGGTGCGACGGGAGCCGGCCCGGCGGTGGCGGCGGCCGGGCCGTCCGGCAGCGCGGCCATACCCGCAGTCCCGGTGCCGGCGAACAGCCCGGCCCAGGCTGAGCGACCAGCACATCACCCGCTCCGATCAGGACGAGGGCACGGGCCAGCCCGCCCAGGCCGGGCCCATCGCCGCAGCACGGCCAGTCCGGCCCCGGCGGTCAATGCGGATGTGCCAGGGGCAGGATTTGCCGGGCCAGCCGGTCCAGCCCAGGCCGGCGAACCCCAGGGCGGCGCATCCCAGGGCGGCGCATCCCAGAGCGGCGCATCCCAGGGCGGCGCGTCCCAGAGCGGCGCGTCGCAGAGCGGCGCGTCGCAGGTAGGCGCGTCCCAGGACGGTTCACGCCACGGCGGCGCGTCCCAGGACGGTTCACCCCACGGCGGCGCGTCCCGGGCCAGCGCATCCCGGGCCGGCTCACCCGACACGGCGACAATGGGCGCGGCGGCCATCCCCGGGCTGCCGGTGACCGCCCACCGCAGGCCGCCTGGTTCGACCACGTCCTCGTCGACGACTCAGTACCGCAGGCACCATCCCTCCGCCGCCCCGAGGCCAGTACATGACCCCAACGCGCAGCAGTCGTTCATCGCCGCGGTGGCGCCCGGAGCGATAGCCGCGCAGCGCAAGTACGGCGTCCCGGCGGCGGTCACGATTGCCCAGGCCATCGATGAGTCTGGCTGGGGCCTGAGCAGCCTGGCGACCAGAGACAACAATCTGTTCGGAATCAAGGGAACGGGCCCGGCGGGCAGCGATCCGCAGCCGACTCAGGAGTACGAGAATGGCCAGTTCGTGACGCTCACGGCGCCATTTCGCGTGTACCGCAATGTCGCCGAGAGCATCGAAGATCATGGCAAGCTGCTGGCCGGCAGTCAGTACTACACGCAGTCCATGGCCGAACGTCATGATCCGAATGCGTTCGCTGACGCGCTGACGGGCGTCTATGCGACCGATCCTGACTACGGCGCCAAGCTCATCGGCCTCATGCGGGGGTATGACTTGTACCGCTATGACGCCGCGGCGCGCGCGGCCAAACCCCACGCGGCCAGGCCCCGCGCGGCTCGGTCCCGCCGCACCGCAACGCATCCGGCCGCAACGCCGGCGCCCGCCACCATCCCCGGACTCCCGCCCGCGACGCCAACCCCGGCGGCCGGCACGGCACCGCCTGCATCACCGCCGCCGTCCGCGTCACCGCCGCCGCCGGCGCCATCGCCTGCACCGACGCGCACCCCGGCGCCGGCCCCCAGCCCGGCACCATCCCGGACGCCTGCGCCAGTACGCACCCCCGCGCCCGCACGCACCCCGGCGCCATCTCGCTCCCCGGCGCCCGCACGCAGCCCGGCGCCATCCCGCACCCCCGCGCCGTCACGAACCCCCGCGCCCGCGCGCACGCCGGCGCCGTCACGCGCTCCTGCGCCCGCACGCAGCCCGGCGCTAGCGCGCACCCCTCGGCCTTCCCGGAGCCCGGAGCCGACGCGCACGACCGTGCGTTCGCCCGCACCCGCGGCCGCGCCGGCTCGGGCTTCGACGACCAGGAGGCGGCCTGCTGCGGACCGGTCGGCGGCAGAGTCAGCGCAGTCGCCGCTGACGATGTCCGCCGAGCGGATAGCGACGCCGGTCAGCCGCCGTACCCGGCCGGCGCCGTCGCGCACGGCCCGGACCGCCACGAGCCACTATCTGCAGCAGCTTCCCCCCTCGGTGACGAACGCCTTCCTCGCCAGGGCCAGGGTGCCGCTGGTGCGCGAGGAGCCGCTCTACCGGGATGTCGCCAGCCACAGTGGCATCCGGTGGGAGCTGCTGGCCGCATGCGACTGGATGCAGTGCGAAGCTCATCCACGCTATTCGCCGGTGCGCGGCGAGAAGCTGGGCAGCCGCAATCCGGATGGCATGGTCTTCCGGACGAAGTCAGAGGCGCTGGAGCAGTGCGCCGACGACCTGGCCGAGCTGGCCTGGGCCGTTTACCGGATCGACCTGACCAAGCCGGGAGATCTTTCCATCCGCGATCTGGCGAGTGCCTTCGCGGCCTTCCGGTGGGGCGGACTGCTCAAGCTTCATCGTACTTCCGCCATGGAATTCCCGTACTCCGTGGAGGGCCTCACGGCACAGCATATTCACATGCGCTGGCCGAAGATAGATGAGCCCAACACGCCGGATAAGCCAGGCAGCCGATTCCGCAGGCCATTCGGAGCGGTGCCGGTCGTTCTGAGCCTCAATTACACAGCCACAGTCTAGCCACTCCGTGCCGAGCGCAGAAAGAAGGTAGATCGCGTGGTTCGTTTCTTGCTCTTTCTGCTGGGCACGCTCACGGTTCATGGGCAGGCCCGGCCGGAAGCGGCCTGGCACCGGGCTGACGATGCAGCCGGCAGGACATATCCAGAGGGCTTTCCCGCTATCGCTGCCCCTGAGCATCCAGGGCCGCGGGCGCGGGATTCCGGGCCGCGTCGGCGCCGCATCCCGGCCTGGCTCAAGTGGGCGGCGTTCCTGGCTGCGGTGGGCCTCATCTTCCGCAGGACGATTGCGGCTCTGGTGCTGATGGCGCTGTCGGCCGCCCTGCATCTGGTGGGGGTCACTATCCATCTGCCGAGCGTGAAGCTGGCCTGGCCGTGGCAGACGGTCAGCGCGGGTACGACCACCAATGCCGATCTGGGTCCGTGGGTGCTGCAGAAGATTGAGGGAATCTCCAGGCCAGCGCTCGGCAAGGCGAACTTCAGCTTCCTGTTCACCCATAAGGTGTCCAAGAGCATCGGTCCGTGGCCGTGCTGGTACGCCAGCACGTTCTACGCCGTGGGCCACGCCTCCGCCACTGTCGATCTCAATCCGGGTCCCGGGTGGTGGGCGCCGGCGTCGGGCCACTACCGGCTGCAGGTACTGAGCCGTCCCCGCGACGGCAAGCCCGGTCACGTGACGGTGGCCATGGTCCTGCCGCACCCGATGCTCCCGCAGTCTGTCCACGACATCACGATCGACAATGTTCCGTCACGGCCGATCGACAGTCAGCACAGCTGGACGTATCCCGGATTCGGCTGCGGCGTGCTGCTGCGTCCGCAGTTTACGGAGTCAGTCCTCTATTCTCAGGCCCAGCACATCGGCTTCTACAGGGCCACTCGGGTGGCGCAGATTACGCGCCCCCTGATAAGGACGGCGGAGACCGAGGCCGGGCAGACTATTCGCGATAGCTTCATTCAGCCGACGGTTAATTCGTTTGGCTACACTCTGGACCGGTTTACCATTCACTGGGCCGCTTGACTGGACAGATGCGACGCTGTGACCTGCACGTTCTCGGTTCGCGGGGGCTGAAATTGTGCACTAATCCTGGTAAAGACCGCGGCGGGCGCGGCGGCCATGCAGATCGTCTGATTGTCCCACCGGGTCCCGGCGGTGCTGGTGTGTGGGGCATTGAGCCGGTCGGCAGGGCCGATGCGGACAAGTCGACGGTGGTTATGGCACAGTCCTGATTGTGCCGTTGGACGATCTGCCGGACTGGTTGCCGGCCTGGTGTCTGGACCATCTGGGTGGCGAACCCTGCGACGTGCTGTTCCAGCAGCACCAGGTCTCCATGGTGTTCGGTCTGCGGTTGGCCGGTGGCAGGGACGTCGTGGTCAAGGCGCGCGCCGATGACGGCCGGGCCGCGTCCTGTGTCGCCGCGCAGGCCCGGCTGGCTGAGCGCGGGTTTCCGTGTGCCCGGCCGCTCACGCCGGTGGCCGGTGTCGGCTCGCTGGCTGTGCACGCCGAAGAGCTCCGGCCCGGCGGCGAGATGCTGCACGGGAACTCGCCGGACGTGGCCGCGTGCTGCGCAGGGGTGTTCGCCCGGCTGATGGCCGAACTGGCCGACGTGACCGTCGCGCCGCCGCTGCCGAATCCGCCGTGGGTGCGCTGGGACCACACCGATTCCGGGGTGTGGCCGGCGATCGGCTTCCTCGATAACCGGGACCAGAGCGTCGTGCCCGTGTACGTCGTTGACACGGCCGAGCGGGCTCAGCGGCGGATAGTGGCCGCCGGCCTGCCGTGCGTACTGGGCCACGCCGACTTCGAGGCGCAGAACCTCCGGTGGCACGGCCGGGAGGTGTGGGTGGTGCACGACTGGGACAGCCTGGCGTGGCAGCCGGAGGCGGCGCTGGCCGGAGCGGCGAGTGGGTCTTTTGCCAGTGACGGGACGCCCACGCTGGCGCCGATCGAAAGCTCCGAAGCGTTCCTGGTGGCTTACCAGGACATTCGCGGGCGCCTGTTCACCGCCGTGGAGCAGGAGATCGGGTGGGCGGCCAGCGTGTGGATGGCAGCGTACAACGCCCGAGAGATGGCACTGTGCGGCTACAGCACGGCAGGCGGCGATGCGCTCCGGGAACAGGCAGCCGAACGCCTGCGCCGGGCCAAGGCCTAGCACCAGCCCGCGAGTCCAGCGAACGCCTGCGCCGGGCCAAGGCCTAGCACCAGCCTGCGAGTCCAGCGAACGCCTGCGCCGCCTCCGGGTATGCCCTGGCCGGGGCCGCGTAAATCAGGGTCAACTCGGGGGCTTACCCGATACCCGGGGACCGGGTCGCGGTACCAGGCTGGAGCCATGAACAGCACGCCGGCCTGAGCGCGCTGGCCGAGGAGGTCACATCCCCATGCTGGAGCCCCAGAGCGTGGCGCTCTTCGTCCTGCTGGTGGCGGCGTTCGCTGCCGTGATGTGGTGGATGCTCAGCACGGGCCGGGCGGTTCTTCGCGTCCTGGCCGCCGGGCTGGCGTTCACGCTCGCGATGATCTTCGGGGTGATGGCCGTCAACAGGTACTACGACTATTACGAGACCTGGGGCGCGGCGGTCGGGGACCTGACCAGCCAGGGCATCAATTCCGCGGCCCTGGCGCCCGGCAGCGGCCTGTTCTCCGCCGCACGGCTCGGCCCGGATGGCGGCGGGATATTCCGCGGGCTGGCGCAGCAGGAGGGGTACACCCTGCGCCTGGCCGTGACCGGTCATCGCAGCCATATCACCAGGGCGGTGTATGTCTACCTGCCGCCGCAGTACTTCCGGCCGGCGTACCGGGGATACCGGTTTCCCGTGATCGAGCTCATCCACGGGCAGCCGGGCGAGCCACAAGACTGGATAGACGTCGTGGGCGTGGCCGTTACCCTCGATCGCCGGGTAGCTGAGCGGCTCGCACGGCCGGCCGTCCTGGTCATGCCCGACGCCAACGGCGGCGAGGATGTCTCGCTGCAGTGCCTCAACCAGGCGGGCGGTCCGCAGGACCTGACCTACCTGGCGCAGGATGTGCCTGCGTACATCGCGCACATCCTGCGAGTGCAGCCGCCGGGTCCGGCCTGGGGCGTAGCCGGTTATTCCGAAGGCGGCTTCTGCGCCGCCAATATGGCCTTGCGCTTCCCTGGCCGGTACGGCTTTGCCGGTGTACTCAGCGGCTACTTCAGCCCGTTCGACAACCAGCTGGCGCATCCGATCCGGCAGGTAAGCCCGTTCGGCCGGAGCCTGGCGCGGGAGCGGGACAACACCCCGGCGGACGAGGTCAGGCAACTGCCCGCCGGAGCGGCGATCCCCCGGTTCTGGCTGGGCGCCGGGACCGACGACCGGGCCGACGTGGCCAGGGCCAGGTTCTTCTGGCAGGAGCTGGCGCTCCGGCAGGCAGATGTGCCGCTGATACTCACGCCCAGGAGCGGGCACACCATGGCCACGTGGCGGGCCGAGGTCCCCCGGATGCTGACCTGGATGACCAGGGGCCTGGCCAGGGCGGACCGGCCGGCCCTGCGATCCGGACGGCCGCCCGGCGCAGACTCGGGCCGGACGTGGCTCGCGCGGGCTTTGCGCACTCAGCCCGTGACCCCATGACGGCTGCGCCGGATGCCCGCCTGGTCATGGACGGGAGCCTGCGCGCGGGCTGGTGGCATGCGGTTAGAGCGCCAGACGGATTCCCAGGCCAGTACCTGCTCATCGTGCAGGTCCCGCAGGGCACGGAGCGAGCGGCTCAGTGCGTGCCGCACTGGCGAGCCGGAGCCGGTCCGGCTCGGGCGCTGGCTGGCTGTCATCATGATCACCTCGATGTGAGCTGTGGCCTGCGTCTCAGGCCATGCCTCATGGATAGGCCGGCGGCGAGGACCTGCCGTGTGGCGGCGATGGAGGCCGGATGGAGTCATCGCCGGGGTGCCGCCCTGACCGGTGACCGTGCCGCCTGGGACGCCCGGGCGGCTGCCGTCTTCATCGCGGCTCCATGCCCAGCCCACCCGGGCTGCACTGGTGCCGGGTTCCCTCGCCGTAAGCGATACCGGCCGCCGCACGTCCCCGAAAGGCAGCCGCACATGACCGAAAGGCAGGCCAAGCGATCATGGTGTCAGCAGAACTCGCGGCGCACGTTGCCGAGCGTCCTTCCGCCTGCCCGCCCGGTGATCTCCCGCGGTGGCGTGACCGGCTCGAGCAGATATGGCGGCTGCAGGTCGAGGAGATCATCGAGCTGTCGCTGGCCTATCATGAGGCCGCCTCGGTGCCCGTCGCGGGCCGCCCCGACCCGGCCAGCCTGGCCGCCCGCCGGCTGCGGCGGATCCTGACCCGCGCCGCGTTCGCCCATCACGCGCTCGCCGAGATCGAGGCCGCCCTGGGCCGGATCGACGCCGGCAGCTACGGCATCTGCGGGCACTGCCGCCTGCCCGTTCCGGCCGACGTGCTGCATGCCTGCCCCCAGGCTCGTTACTGCCCGGACTGCCGCCCGCTGAGCGGCTGCTCACCGCAGCCGTGACCGGAGCGGGCCCGGCACCGCAGCCACGCTGGCGGCGGCGCCGGAGTCCGGGCCGCACCGGCGCGCGTGGAATCATCTCACCAAGGGCTGGCCGCGATCCCTGAGGACCTGCGGCCGCGGAGGGCCTGTGGCCGCGCAGAGAATCGGGTTGAGGATGACCGCGACAGTGCTAGTGGTAGAAGACGAGCGCAAGCTGCGGGAGCTGGTGCGCTCCTACCTGGAGCGGGCCGGGTTCACGGTGCTGTCGACGGGCTCGGGAGCGGAGGCGATCAGCCTGGTCAGCTCGGCCAGCCCGGATCTGGTGGTGCTGGATCTGGGCCTGCCCGACATTCCCGGCGAGACGGTGGCCCGCGAGGTCCGGGAGGCCGGGGTCACCCCGATCCTGATGCTGACCGCGAAAAGCGGCGAGGAGGACCGGATTCGCGGCCTGGAGCTGGGCGCCGACGATTACGTCACCAAGCCGTTCAGCCCCAGGGAGCTGGTGCTGCGGGTGCAGGCGATCCTGCGGCGCGGCGGCCCGGCCACCGCCGACCGGGGCGTGAGCCGGTACGGGGACGGCGCGCTCGTGATCGATGAGCCGCGGCGGCTGGCACAGGTCAGCGGCGCCGCGGTGGAGCTGACTCCGACCGAGTGGGGCATCCTGGTGGCACTGGCCACCGTTCCCGGCCGCGTTTACTCCCGGTCCGAACTGATCAACCGGGTCCGCGGGTATGAGTTCGAGGGCTACGAGCGCACCGTCGACTCGCACGTCAAGAACCTGCGCCGCAAGATCGAGGAAGACTCGGGCAACCCTCAGGTGATCCAGACGGTGCTCGGCGGGGGGTACCGGCTCGGCCTGAGCAGGGATGACTAGGCCGGCGGGTCCGGGCCGGTCAGGCTGCCGCGTCGTGGACGACGTTCTCCACCAGGCCGCCACAACGGCTGCACATCAGTCCCGCCGGCGGGAGGTCAGATGGAGCTGACATCCCGGCACACCGAAGGAGGGACCGCCGTGTCCGGTGACGACCTTATCGTGATAGCGCCATGGCTGGTCTTCGGAGCGGTCCTGGCGGTGATCGGCTGCCGCCTGCTGTGCTATCGCGGCATATGCCGCCCGCCCCCGCCTGGCCGGCCAGCCGGGCCCGGCCGCGCGGAGGAGAACTCCTCACGGCGGCCGGACCACCCGCCTGAGGCTCAGCCGACCGGCCGGGAAGCGACCCGGTGAGTGCGCCCGACCAGCACAGACGCCGGATCCCGACGGGCAGCCGCGGCCACGGGCCGGTCGGGCTGCGGCTGGCCCTGGCGTTCGTCACGGTGGCGGTACTGGCCGTCGTGCTGGTCGCCGGGCTGGTCGTGGCGTTCGCCGACAAGGACATCGCGGTGCTGGTGCAGCAGCGCCGCGACGACCTGACCCGGTCGCTGATCACTGATGCCGTCTCGACGTATAGCACCGGCCGGGCCGGCTGGTCGGACGCCGACCTGAGACCGGCCCTGGAAGTGGCCGCGAGCAGCGGCACGCAAGTCGCCGTGCTCGACGCCGATGGCCAGCAGGTGGCCTCCACGATCGCGGGCCCGGTCCGCGCAAATGAGGTCTCGCGCCACCCGATCAGGCTCAGCGGCCAGCGGATCGGCACGCTGCTGGTCCGGTTCACCGGCCGGGGACTTGTCGCCTCGGCGGACAACCTGCGCGCCTCGCTGGTCCGCGCGATCGTCGGCGCAGCCGGCCTGGCCGCGCTCCTGGCGCTGCTCGTGGCGCTCCTGGTCTCTCGGCGGATCACCAGGCCGGTCAGCCGGCTGATCGAGGCGGCCCGTGCGATGGGCGGCGGGGACCGGCGGGCTCGGGTAGGCACGGTCGACGGCGCTCCCGCGGAGTTGCAGGAACTCGCGGTCAGCTTCGACCAGATGGCCGACGCCCTCGGTACCCAGGAGCAACTGCGGCGGGACGTGGTCGCCGACGTCGCCCACGAACTGCGGACCCCGGTCGCGGTGCTGCAGGCCAATACCGAGGCGCTGCTCGACGGGATCGTTCCGCACACACCGGAGCAGACCGCTTCGCTGCATGAGGAAGTGCTGCGGCTGGCCCGGATGGTCGACGACCTGCAGATCCTGGCCGCCGCAGAGGCCGCCGCGGTTCGGCTCAGCCTGCAGCCCTGCGATCTGGCGGTGATCGCCGGGGCCGCAGCCGAGGACTGGGAGGCCGGCTTCGCCGCCGCCGGGGTGCGCTTCGAGCGCCGGCTCGAAGCGCTGCCGGTCGAGGCTGACCCTGGCCGGCTGCATCAGGTCATCGCTAACCTGCTGAGCAATGCACTGAAATTCACGCCTCCCGGCGGCCTGGTGCAGATGACCGTCACCGGCGCCGACGGGAACGCGCGGCTTGAGGTCGCCGACAGCGGGCCTGGCATCCGCCCCGAGGACCAGCCCCGCGTCTTCGAGCGGCTGTGGCGCAGCACCCAGGCCGGGCATACGCCCGGCAGCGGCATCGGGCTGGCCGTGGCCGCCGAGCTGGCCAGGGCCCAGCGGGGAACCATCGAGGTCAGCAGCGAGCCCGGTCACGGGTCACGATTCACCCTGATCCTGCCCCTGGCGCACGGGACCGGAACGTAGCCAGGGCATCCGGCGGCCGGAAGGATCAGCGCGCCTGCGCCTGACTCGCCCGCTCGTAGGCGGCCTGGTACTCCGCTTCGCCCACTTCTTCGAGCCAGGTCGTTTGGCCCATCGAGATCGCTGTATGGAGGACGAACGAATCAGGGCTGGCCCCATGCCAGTGCTCCTGCGCACCGGGGCTATAGACGACGTCGGAGGCCTCGATGAAATGGGCCTCGCCGTCTCGGCCGGCGACCAGGCCGCGGCCTTTCACGACGGTGAGAACCTGGCCATCGCCATGCGAGTGCCAGTAGGTCCGCCCGGACGGCGCGAAGAACACGTTCCCGATGACCAGCCCCGGCGCGCCGAGCACCGGGTCACCGAAGACCGTGCCGGTAAAGGTGTCTGACCGTGCTTGTGACGGCTGACCGGCCGCCCGTCCTCGCGCGATGTACACGACGTGCTCACTCTCCTTCCGAACCTGACGTGGCGACTCTAGGGCCTGGCCGGGTCACCGTCACCGGGACCGCCGGTCAGCCCGGCGCGGCGGAGCGCATCGGCCATGGAGCCGCCGCTGCCCGGCGCGGACGGCCTGGGCGGGGACGGCCTGGGCGGGGGCGGCCGGAGCGCAGACGACGGCGGCGCGGACGCTGGCTGCGGCCTGCCCCTCGGTGCCCGCGCACTGCCGCCGGGCTCGTCATCGAGGCGCAGCGTGAGCGAAATCCTCTGGCGGCCGATATCGACACCGAGCACCTTCACCCGCACGACATCGCCGGACTTGGCCACTTCGCGCGGGTCGGAGACGAAGTTCCGCGACATCGCCGACACGTGCACGAGACCGTCCTGATGCACGCCGATGTCGACGAAAGCGCCGAACGCCGCGACGTTGGTGACAACTCCCTCCAGGACCATGCCGGGGGCCAGGTCCGCCATTGTCTGCACGCCCTCGGCGAACGAGGCGGTCGTGAACGTCGGCCTCGGGTCACGGCCTGGTTTCTCCAGCTCCCTGAGGATGTCACGGACGGTTGGCAGGCCGAAACGCTCGTCGGTGAACTGCTGCGGCCGCAGCGAACGCAGCGCCGACGTGTTTCCGATCAGCTCCGGCATGCTGGTCCCGGCCGCCGCCAGGATGCGCCTGACCACCGGGTAGGCCTCCGGGTGCACGCTGGAGGCGTCCAGCGGATCGTCGCCGCCGGCGATGCGCAGGAAGCCCGCGCACTGCTCGAACGCCTTGGGGCCCAGCCGCGGGACCTTCGTCAGTGCCCGGCGGCTGCGGAACGGCCCGGCGGAATCGCGGTGCGCCACGATGGTAGCGGCCAGTCCCGCGCTGATGCCGGACACGCGGGCCAGCAGCGGGACGGACGCGGTGTTGACGTCCACGCCGACCGCGTTCACGCAGTCCTCGACCACCGCATCCAGGGAGCGGGACAGCTTCATCTCGGACAGGTCGTGCTGGTACTGGCCGACCCCGATGGACTTGGGATCGATCTTGACGAGCTCGGCCAGCGGATCTTGCAGGCGGCGGGCAATGGACACCGCGCCGCGCAGTGACACGTCCATGCCAGGCAGTTCCTGCGAGCCGTACTCGGAGGCCGAGTACACCGAGGCGCCCGCCTCGGAGACCACGATCTTGGTGAGCTTCAGCTCCGGGTGCGCCTTCATCAGGTCGCCAGCCAGCCCGTCGGTCTCCCGCGAGGCGGTGCCGTTGCCGATGGCGATCAGCTCGACCTGATGGGCCGCGGCCAGAGCGGCCAGGGCGGCAATCGATGCCGCCCAGGGCGCCCCCGGCTTCGATGGCCGCGAGCCGCCCGCGGCGCGCCGTTTCAGCTCATGCGGGTAAATCGTCTCGGTCGCGACGGCCTGGCCCGTTGGGCCGACCACCGCGACCTTCACTCCGGTACGGAAACCGGGATCAAGGCCCATTGTGGTCCTGGCCCCGGCGGGGGCGGCCAGCAGCAGGTCGCGCAGGTTGGCGGCGAACACCCCCACCGCGTCATCCTCGGCCCGCTGCCAGAGCCGCATCCGCAGGTCCACCCCCAGGCGGACCAGGATGCGGGTCCGCCACGACCAGCGGACCGTGTCGGCGAGCCAGCGGTCCCCCGGCCGGCCCTGGTGGGCGATGCCGAAATGCGCCGCGATTTTCGTTTCGTACGTGTTGTACTCGCCATGGGCGGCCGGCGCGGTCTCGCCCGCGCGGGAGGATGCCCGGCCATCCGCAGTCGCATCGCCGGGATCCAGCTCCAGGTTGAGGAACTCCTCCTTCTCCCCGCGCAGCATGGCCAGGATCCGGTGCGATGGCAGCCGGGCGAACGGCTCGGAAAACTCGAAATAGTCCGCGAACTTGGCGCCAGCCTCCTGCTGGCCGTCCCGCACGCGCGAGATGAGCCGGCCCCGTGACCACATCTGCTCCCTGAGCACGCCGATCAGGTCGGCATCCTCGGTGAAGCGCTCGGCGAGAATCGCCCGCGCACCCTCCAGCGCAGCGGCCGCATCGGGCACGCCCGCCCCCGCGTTCACGTAGCCCGCGGCGGTCTCCCGCGGATCGGCCTGCGGGCGGGCGAGCAGCTCACCGGCCAGCGGTTCGAGGCCGGCCTCCCGCGCGATCTGGGCCTTCGTCCGGCGTCTCGGCTTATACGGGAGGTAGATGTCCTCCAGCCGCGCCTTGGAATCAGCCGCATTGATCTGCGCCTCAAGCGCCTCGTCCAGCCTGCCCTGGGAGCGGACCGATTCCAGGATCGCGGCGCGCCGTTCGGCCAGCTCACGCAGGTACCGCAGCCGTTCCTCGAGCTGGCGAAGCTGCGCGTCGTCGAGCGTGCCGGTCGCCTCCTTGCGGTAGCGGGCGATGAACGGGACGGTGGCCCCGCCGTCCAGCAGCTCGACAGCCGCCGCCACCTGCCCCTCGCGCACGCCGAGCTCTTCGGCAATCTTCTCGGTGACGGGCTGGCCGCAGGCCTGAACGGGCGCTGTCACGATCAGACCTGCTCCAGCACCTGCGCGGGGACAGACTGGATGGCGGCGAGCAGCTCGGTCCAGTAGAAGGCGGCCATGAAGAACTGCAGCGTGTCGCCCTTCTCCAGCATCAGCTTGCGGTACATCACCATCTTGCCGACGTCGTATCCGGCGAGCAGCTCCTGCCAGTCGGCGTACGACCCGGCCAGCAGGAACACCGCGCTGGCCTGCGCCTCCGCCCGATCGATGATCGACGCGGCGGTCACCGTGCCGCCGTCCAGGTCGAGGACGAGGGTGTCGCCGTCAGCGCCCGGCGGCATGTCCCGCACGCTGAGCGCCAGGCGGCCGGTCACGAACGGGCTGATCATGTTGATCCAGTCCCAGAAGTCCTGCAGCTTGCTGGCCTTCCGCTCGGCGCCCGGCCACCCGTTAATGGCGCTCTGGCAGTCCTGCGCCCAGGCCGTGGTCATGAAGTAGGCCACTCTCATCCCCCGGCCAGCGTCGGCTTGACCATCGACAGCATGTCCTCGAGGTCGGCCGGGAGCGATACGCCGACCATGGCCAGCTTCCGGTGCAGCTGGTTCATGAACAGCTCCTGGACCCGCTCCTCTGACCACCCGAGCGGCTCGTAGTAGACGTAGCTCGAGCGGGCGGCGCTCATGGTCAGCAGGGTCCGCAGCGTGTCGTGCAGATCCTTCACGTAGGCCGGATTCTCGGCCAGCAGGTCGCGCACGAACCGCAGGCCGGCCTGCACATGGCGGGCCTCGTCCCGGCAGGTGGCGGTGAAACCGGTGTAGAAGGCGGGCAGCACCCTGAAGTCGCGGGCGAAGTTAAGGGTGATCTTCATCACCGACAGGGCCAGGACCCCCTCGATCCAGATGATGTACGTCGTGGCGTACTTCATCTGGAGGTGCTTGTCGTAGGGATCCCGGCGCAGGTCGTCGGTCAGGTAAGCGAGCAGGCCGAACGGCCCGACGAAGGTCTCCTGGATGAAGGGCCACGACCCGTCGAGGATGTCCATGATGCCGTCGCCCTCCAGCCCGACGACGTCCCGGTAGAACCGGTCGAAGAAGACGGTGTGGCGGGCCTCGTCCTCAAGGTGGCTCGTGAGGAACACCTTGTAGTCCTCGCTGACGCCGAACAGCAGCGGGGCCAGCTCGACCGCGACCTGGCGCTCTCCGTGATGGAAGCCGGAGGCGATCGCCAGGAACGAGTTGCGCGAGTCGTCGGTCATCCGCTCGGTCCAGTCCGTGCGGTCCTCGGTGAAGTCGAGCTCGTTGACGTTCCAGCGCTGCCTGAGGTACCGGTCGTAGAGGCTCCGGTATCCGGGCAGGCGCGCCGTGGGGACGTGAACGTATTCGAGCACGTCGTCGATGTCAGCCCGGCCGAGCCCGCTGAGGTCGCCATCCTCGATGCGATCCAGCTTTTCTTCGGCGACAGTCACGCGAATCTCCCTCCGGACTCGGCATCCGCCGGAGTCCCGGAACGACGCAGATGCCTCTGCAGCGATGTTAACTCCGCCGGCGGCGCCTGTATCGCCCGCCGGGCCCGGCTTCACGAGCAGGCGCCGCGGCCGGCATCCGGCGCCGTGATCGCGGCGCTGACATCCTCGGTGCGCTCGGGCAGCAGCAAGAGCGCGCCGATCAGGAAGCAGACCGCGCCGACCAGGGTCCCCAGATTCGACCGCTCGGCGTTGTGCAGCTGCCCGGTGGCCGGGTCGATGTACCCGGCCACGGCGGACACGCCGAACGCGACCGACCCGACCAGGTTGGCCAGCGTGATCCACCAGGACCAGGACCGGGGGCGCCAGGCCGTCCAGCCGTGGCAGACCTCGAACCAGGCCAGCGCGCTGGCGACCAGGAAGCAGATGGAGCCCACGGCGTCGGGTCGCCATACGTGCTGGTTCGCGGCCTGCGCGGAGAGGTCGACCCGCACCGCGTTCCCGGTGCTGATATTGAAGTAGAGGGTCCCGGCCAGCTGCACCGCCGTCGCCCACCAGTCGATCCTGCGGGGCTCGAAGACAAAGAAGCGCCGCCGGGCGGCACCCGGCCCCCGCGAGCCCGCATCGACGGCCTCCCGGTAGGTCAGGAACCCGGCCGAGGTGAAGAACAGCGAGCCGACAAAGAACGTCACCGCATCCCACCGGGTACCGACCGCGCTGGCGTACCCGGGGACGGCGCCCACGGCGAACAGCAGCGATCCCACCGCGAACAGGACGGCGATCCACCATCCCCTGGCCCGCGGTGCCCACCACGTCGAGCCAGCGGCCGACGCGCCCGGCAGGTGCTTGCGGTGGCGGCGGGATTCCCACTGCGCTACTGCGCCGTCCGGGCGCACGCGCTCGACGAACGTCACGAAGGGGCCGACATCGCCCTCACGGCCTCCCTGGTGCTGCACGGTCACGGGCGCGTCCTATCTCGGCGGGCAGCCTTCAGGAAACGAAAGGTAACACCTGCGCGCGGCGGGATCGGCGGGCCGGGCGGATAGACGCTGAGCTGCAGCGAGGCGGCGGGCAGGCAGGTGCGGGGATCTTCCGCAGTCACCCCCGGCGGGTGACGACGTCCCGGCTGCGGCCCGCCAGGATCGCAAGCAGTCATCCCAGCCCAGGAGCGGCGCCCGGCCGCGGTGATCCGGGGGCGGGGGCCCGATCGAGGAGATGCCGACCATGCCCTTGCACGAGCGTGACACCGTCCGTGATCAGCTTGAGGACTCGGTGTTCTGCGGCCGCGATCTGACCAAGCCCGTGCCCAAGTACCGGTTTCCCGCGGATGAGTCGCTGCCGAGGGACGCGCTCCAGTTGGTGTCGGATGAGGTGATGCTCGACGGCAACGCCCGGCAGAATCTGGCCACGTTCTGCCAGACCTGGACCGAGCCTGAGGTCATGACCCTGATGGCGCTGTCGATCAATAAGAACCTGATCGACAAGGATGAGTACCCGCAGACCGCGGAGGTCGAGCAGCGCTGCGTGCACATGCTCGCTGACCTGTGGCATGCTCCCGATGCCGTCAACACCGTGGGCACCTCGGCCATCGGCTCCTCAGAGGCCTGCATGCTGGCGGGCATGGCGGCCAAGTGGCGGTGGCGGGCCAAGCGGCAGGCCGAGGGCAAGCCGGCCGACAAGCCGAACATGGTGTGCGGGCCCGTGCAGGTGGTATGGCACAAGTTCGCCCGCTACTGGGACATCGAAATGCGCGAGGTCCCGATGTCGCATGGTGAGTACGCCATGACCCCGGCCTCCATGCTGGAGCGGGTCGACGAGAACACGATCATGGTCGTCCCCACCCTCGGCGTCACCTACACCGGCGCATACGAGCAGGTCGAGGCCATGGCCGCCGCCCTGGATCAGCTGCAGGCCGACACCGGCCTGGATATCGACATCCACGTGGACGGGGCCAGCGGCGCCTTCCTCGCCCCGTTCTGCGCACCCGACGTGGTCTTCGACTTCCGGCTCCCGCGGGTCAAGTCGATCAGTACCTCGGGCCACAAGTTCGGGCTGTCTCCGCTGGGCGTGGGCTGGGTCCTGTGGCGGGACCGCCAGGAACTGCCCGAGGAGCTGATCTTCCATGTCAACTACCTGGGCGGCGACATGCCGGTCTTCCAGATCAACTTCTCCCGCCCGGCCGGGCAGATCATCGCTCAGTACTACAACTTCCTGCGGCTCGGCTTTGAGGGCTACAAGCGCATCCACAACACGTCCTACGCGATCGGCCAGTACCTCGCCGCCGAGATCGTGAAAGGCCGGCCCCTTCGAGCTCCTGTGCGACAGCACTCCCGAGACCGGGATCCCGACGGTCACCTGGCGCATCCGCGAAGGCGAAGAGCCCGGCTACACCCTGTTCGACCTGGCCGACCGGCTGCGCACGCAGGGGTGGCAGGTACCCGCCTACACCCTGACCGGAACGGCCTCGGACATAGCGGTGCAGCGGATTCTGGTCCGCCTGGGCGTGAGCCAGGACATGTCGTCCTTGCTCCTCGACGATTTCCGTGACGCCGTGGCCCATTTCTCCAAGCACCCGGTCACCGTTTCCATGACCAAGGAGGAATCGGGCGGGTTCAGCCACTTGTAGCGCCGGCTCGGCGCCGTTTGTAGTGTTCGGCTCTGCGCCGTGATCGCGGACACACCAGGGAGGCACGATGGTTTTCCGGCCAGGGTACGACGAGGAAGCGCACCGGAAGCGGCAGCAGTCCGAGGGCGTCCTGCCGCAAGACCTCGAGGACGCGCCCGAGCGTGAGGTCTACGAGCGCGCCCGCGAGGAGCTCGACCGGGAGTCCTTCGATCCGGAGGGCAATGAGGCGCACGCCCCCGGCCGGGTCTGCGAGCGGTGCGGAGCGGTCATCACCGCGACCGAGGATGCGCGGCTGCGCGGAGACGGCGAGTGGGTACACGAGGTGTGCCCCCTGAATCTCAGCGGCCCGCCCGCGAGCTGATCCCCGGGCCGGCCGGTCCGGTCTCCTGACTCTGGGCTCAGCCCAGGCTGCGGGATCAACCGCCAATGTGTGTGGATTCCCCCGTTCAGCCTGCGCTCCGGCGGTCCTAGCGTCATGTCTGCGCGAGCCCGCTCCCGGCGAGCTCAAGCCTCAGGGAAACGGAGACAGCATGCGCAAGACCATCGCCGCGGCCATCGGCGCGGCCACCACGGCCATGATGATCAGCGGAGCGGGCATGGCGGCCGCGAGCACCCACCGGCCCGCAGCGGCCCACCTGCCCAGGATCACGATCACGATGAACGGCAAGAAGATCGCCGTCAGCGGCGCGCTGCAATCTGGCGGCGTGCAGATCGTCTCCAAGGTCAGCCACGAGCCGCAGGGAAATCCGGTACTGGTGCACCTCGACCCCGGCGTCACCGTGGCCCGGTTCCTCGCGGCACTGCCGAAGATCGCCAACGACCAGAACAACGTCGACGGCATCGGCTCGATCGTCTTCTCGCCCCAGGCCAACAGGGGCACCAGCTCGGCGCAGGCCCACCTGGCCGCCGGGCAGTACGTCGCCCTCGACGTGGCATCTAACGGGCAGCCTCCGCTCACGACATTCGTGATCACCAAGGCCGCCCACCCCGCCGCGCTGCCCCGGCCGCAGGCCACCATCGCCTCGATCGAGTTCGGCTTCCGCGGCCCCGGCCGGCTGCACGACGGCGAGCTGGTCCGCTTCGCCAACCACGGCTTCCTCGTTCACATGATCGTCGCGGCCCGGGCCAGGAATGCCGCGGGCGCACGCGAGATCGCCCGCCTGCTCAAGGCAGGCAAGGATGGCAAGGCGCAGCGCCTGGCCACGAATTTCTACTCCTTCGACAACGTCCTGTCCCACGGCGCCTACCAGCAGCAGGTCATCCATAACCGGCCGGGCTACTGGGTGCTGGCCTGCTTCATGGAAACCCAGGACCACCGCGACCACATCACGCTCGGCATGGAACGCGTCATCCGCATCGTGAGGTAGCCAGATGGCCGGGGCCGCGCGGTCATGTGCCGCGCGGCCCTGTTTCGCGCGGCCCTGCTCCCGCGCGGCCCGGTGCGGGCGCGGTACTGCGTCATCCAGCCGGGTGGATCACCGCGGCGGAGCCGCCGCCTCTGCGGACCGGTTCCGCGGCGGCCAGGACCCGGCCGCGGCCGAGGAACTGAAGGCCGGTGGCGGCTCCGATATCGGGGCTGATCATGATGCTCGGGTCGAGCGGCGAGGTGTCGTCGATCGCGAACGACTGGCCGAGCTGCTCCAGGCCGGGCGTGGTCGGCGCGGCGATGAAGGCCGACTCGGCCTGAGTTACCGCGCTGTTGCGCTGCGACGCCCGCGGGGCCGCGATGGCCTGCGGCAGCGTCATGCCGAAGTCGATGCGGTTCAGCAGGATCTGCAGCACGGTCGTGATGATCGAGGCGCCGCCTGGCGAGCCGATCGCGAGCCACGGCCGGCCTGACCTGAGCACGATCGTCGGTGACATGCTGGAGCGCGGCCGCTTGCCCCCGGCGGGCAGGTTCGGATCGGGAACGCCCGGCTGCAGCGGCGTGAAATCGAAGTCGGTCAGCTCGTTGTTCAGCAGGAATCCGCGGCCAGGCACGACGATGCCGCTGCCGCCCAGTTCCTCAATGGTGTTGGTATAGGAAACGACGTCGCCGAGACGGTCCGTCACCACGAAATGATTGGTGTTCGTGCCCTCATCGGGCTGGCGCGCCGTGGTCGGCCCCGAGGGGGTGCACCCGCCGGAACCCGCGAACGGGTTGCCGGGCGCGACCGGGCTGGTCAGAGCGTGGCCGGGATTGATCAGGCAGGCGCGCTGGCGCGCGAATCCCCTGGACAGCAGCTGCCGCTGCGGCACGTTCACAAAGGCACGGTCGCCGATGTAGCGGTTACGGTCGGCGAAGGCGAGCCTGCTGGCCTCCAGGTAGTGGTGCAGGGCCTGGACCCTGGTCATCTTGGCCAGGTCGAAGTTGGACAGGATGTTGAGCGCCTCGCCCGTGGTGATGCCTCCGCTGGAGGAGGGCGCCATTCCGTAAACGTCATAGCCGCGGTAGTTCACGTGCGTCGGGGCCCTGACGAGCGACGCGTAAGCACGCAGATCGCCGATCCGCATCAGGCCCGGCCGCGCCGTGAGCGTGGCGCCCGGAGCGAGCGGCAGGTGCCTGACGGCCTGCACGATGTCAGCGCCCAGCGGGCCACCGTAGAAGTCGGTGACACCCCGGCGCCCGATCTGCGCGTAGGTACTCGCCAGCTGCGGATTACGGAAAGCCGATCCGACCGCGGGAAGCTGGCCGCCGGGCAGGAACAGCCGGCTGGTCGAGGAGAACTGGGCGAACCTCCCGGCATTCTCGCGGACCTCCTCGCGGAAGGTCGCGTCGACGGGGAACCCCTGGCGGGCGACGCGTTCGGCCGGGCGCAGCACCTGCGCGAGGGTCTTGGTGCCCCAGCGGCTGAGCGCCTTCTGCCAGGTCATCAGCGTCCCCGGCACCCCTACCGACAGGCCGCTCGTTACGGCGACGGGGAAGGGGAGCGGCTGGCCGGTGACCGGGTCGATGAACAGGTCGCTGGTGGCTAGCCGCGGCGTCGTTTCCCGGCCGTCGATGGTCGAGACGCGATGCGTACGCGCGTTGTAATAGACCAGATAGCCGCCGCCGCCGATGCCCGCGACGAACGGGTCGGCCACGCCGAGGGTCGCGGCGACCGCGACCGCGGCGTCGATCGCGTTGCCGCCGCGGCGCAGCACGCCCAGCCCGGCGGAAGTGGCCTCGACGTCATCGGAGGCCACGGCACCGCCCGTTCCGACCGCGACCGCCTGCTGGGGCAGATACCCGGCGGACCGGACCGGCGCGGCCGCCGACGCGGGAAGGCCGGCGGCACCTGAGGCAACCAGGGCAGCGACGGCGGCCGATGCCGCGATCAGCACGCTTGCTCGCAACCGCATGAGCATTCCTTCCGACCGGGTGACCCGCAGGCCCCATGAAATCCGCGGGCCACTACTACCGCTCAGGGAGCCGCCTAAACCACCCATCCCCGCAGGCGCCTGCGATGGGCGGTGCGGCTCAGATCGAGGCAAGCGGCGGCGTGACGAAGACGGGGGTGATGGACACCGGCAGGGACAGCCGGCCGTCGTGGCTGCGCATGGCCTGAGTCTGGCCGAAGACGTCGGTGACGATTGCGGCGGCGGCGCTCCACGGCCAGGTGATGGTGACCGGTGGCTCGTCCTCGCCGTCGAAGGCGTCGCGATGATCCCACAGAACCAGCAGCGTCCCGCGCCCGGCGCGGTCGACCTCGAACGCGTGCAGCGTCGGCAGGCCGGCGGTCGTGATGCGGGTCACGGTCCGCGCGCCGGCCAGCTGCCCGGCCAGGAGGGTGAAGGTCTGCGCGGCCGGATGACGCTGGCCGAGACGATCGCCCTGGTAGCCAAGCAGCGCGAGCTTGCCGATCATCAGGTGCATCATCTGGTGATGGTCGACGGGCCCGGGGATCTCGGGGGCGAGGTTCCAGTACGCGGTCCTGCGGACGCCGCCGGCCAGGGCCAGCAGGGTACGCATGACCACCTGGCGGCAGTTGATCCGCTGCCGCCTGGCTTCCAGCTCGGCCGGGCAGCCGGCCATGAACATCTGCAGCCGGGGCGGGAGGTCACCCATCCGGGCGTAAAGGGCGTCCATCGCGCGCCACTCCGGCGTGTCCTGCCCCGCCCGTGCCGTGAGCTCGCCGGTGCTCTGGGGCGGCGGGGCCTCGGCGAACGCGGCGGCGAACACCTCCTGCATGACCGCCACGGCCTCGGGGAACTCGAACGGCTGCGGACCGGCGTGCTCGCCGGCTACGACGGGCTTGAGGTACCCGTGCGCCCGCATGAACTGCCGGGCGGTGTCCAGGTCATGCGGCACGCTGGCCAGATCGCCGTACAGGTGCACGCTGAACAGGTCGAAGGCGTCCCGGCCGGCGGCGGCCACGTGGTCGAAGAACTGGCGCGGCGCGCTGCCCGGCGCGCTGCTGAACACGTCGTAACCGCAGCCGCCGAGGACGACCGCCGCGGCCGGGTCGGCGTCCTTGACCGCGGCGTACATGGTCTTCAGCTGCACGACGTACTCGGCGGCGGTGCCCGCCCACAGCAGGTCGGTGTTGCTCGGCTCGTTATCGCATTGCCAGTACCGCACGCGCCCCGCGCAATGGCGCACCACCTGGCGCACGAATTCCCCGTACGCGCGCTGGTCGCGGGCCGGCGACGGAGGCAGGAAGTCAGTCGGCTGCCGGGTGCCCCAGGGCGAGCTGGAGCACAGGGTGATCCAGACCTCCTCATCGCCGTCCAGCTGCGCCAGCAGGGCGTCCACCGTTTCCCAGCGGTAGCGGCCGGGCTCCGGCTCCACCTGGCTCCAGTACAGGTACGCCCGGATCAGGGCGGCCCCGAGAGCCCGGGCCTGCGGGACGAACTCACCGGGCTCGCCGAACAAGCCGTAGCTGATGCCACGGACGACGCCCAGCCGGATCCCCGGCGGGTCAAAGGCGCTGGTCATGGCGATGTCGCTGGCCATGGTAGCCTGCCTCCCAGGTTCGTGAGTTTATCTAGTAAACTCAGAGTTTATATCGTACACTCCAGATATGCGCAAGCTCGCCGGTACACCTGACCCGGTCCCGCTGATCTGGACGCAGCCGCCGCCGCCACGGCAGCGATCCCTCGGCCGGGAGGAGATCGTGGCCGCCGCGATAGGCCTCGCCGACGAGGCCGGGACGGCCGCGCTGACCATGAAGGCGGTCGCCGCCCGGCTGGGCCCGTACTCACCGATGGCGCTCTACCGGTACGTGCACAGCAAGGACGGCCTGGTGGACCTGATGCTCGACACCGCCACCGCCGAGATCCCGCTGCCCGCCCGGCCGGGGCCGAGCTGGCGCGGCGACCTGGCCGCCCTGGCCGCGCAGACCCGGCAGATGACCGGGCGGCATCCCTGGTACGCCCAGCTGTTCCACAGCCGCCCGCCCGTGGGACCACACATGATGCAGCGGCTGGAGTTCATGCTGGAAGTGCTCACGGCGCAGGGCGCGAGCACGGCCGCGGCGATGACCTACGCCGCCCTGATCGACCGGCACATTCTCGGCAGCGGGCAGCAGGAGGCGCAGGAGGCCCAGATGGCCAGGCGGCACGGGCTGGACGACGAAGCGAGCCTGCAGGCCGCGCTGGCCGTCGTCCGCGACCTGGCCGCCGCCAGCGGGCGGTACCCGCACCTGACCAGGTGGCTCGCGCAGCCCGCCGGGCCGTCCGCCGACGAGCAGTTCGAGCTCGGGCTCGGCTTTCTCCTCGACGGCATCGCCGCTCAGCTGGCCGGCCAGCCGCCGTTCCTCTGCTAACAGCAGATTCTCTTGGCCGGCTCCGGGGAGGCGAGCCATCGTTGACCGTGACTCCGGGATTTCCGGGGCCGGAGCTGACCGCAGGTAGAGCTGAGAGCAGGGAGACCATGCAGACTGCCGTGGCCGAGATCACCACGACCGCCGGGACGCTCGATGAGCAGCTGAGCGCCCGGCTCCTGCACCAGCGCATCATCGTGCTCGGCGCCGAGGTCGACGACCAGGTGGCCAACCGGCTCTGTGCCCAGCTGCTGCTGCTCTCGGCCGAGGACCCACGCAGCGATATCAGCCTGTTCATCAACTCGCCCGGCGGCTCGGTCAGCGCGGGACTGGCCATCTACGACACGATGCGGCTGATCCCCAACGACGTCAGCACGCTGGCGATGGGCCTGGCCGCGAGCATGGGCCAGTTCCTGCTGTGTGCCGGGACCGCCGGCAAGCGGTTCAGCCTGCCGCACGCCCAGGTGCTGATGCACCAGGGCTCGGCCGGCTTCGGCGGCACCGCAGCCGATGTCGAGATCTACGCCGAGCAACTCGAGCGGACGGGGGCCACCATGATCAGCCTGATCTCGAAGCACACCGGGCAGCCGGCGCAGACCATCGCGCACGACAGCCTGCGGGACCGCTGGTTCAGCGCCGAGGAAGCCCGCGACTACGGGATCATCGACCGCATCGTGGAGCGGGTCGACGATGTCCGGCCCGCAGTCGTCAGCCGGACGGCAGGGCTGTGATCATGGGCCAGTACGCGATCCCCACCGTGATCGAGAAGACCCCGGCCGGCGAGCGGGCCTACGACATCTACTCCCGCCTGCTCTCCGACCGGATCGTCTTCCTCGGCACCGAGATTGACGACGGCGTCGCCAACGTGGTGATGGCGCAGCTGCTTCACCTCGAGTCAGCCAGTCCCGACCTCGAGATCAGCCTGTACATCAATTCCCCGGGCGGCTCCTACAGTGCGCTGACCGCGATCTACGACACGATGCAGTACATCCGGCCCGACGTCGCCACCATCTGCATGGGGCAGGCGTCGTCGGCGGCAGCGGTGCTTCTGGCCGCCGGCGCTCCGGCCGGCGGGCTGTCCTGCGGCACGCCAAGGTGCTGCTGCACCAGCCGTCCAGTCAGGCTCAGGGAGCCCTGCCGGACCTGGCCATCCAGGCCAAGGACGTGGCCAGGGTCCGAGCCGAGGTGGACGAGATCCTCAGCAATCACACCGGCCATCCGGTAGCCAAGATCAGGAACGACACCGACCGGAACAAGACCTTCAGTGCCCGCGAAGCCGTCGACTACGGCCTGGCGGATGAGGTCATCACCAGCCGCACGGCAGCGGCCGAGCTAGCCGGCGCCTGATGGTCACGCGGCCAGCAGGCTGACGGCATCGCCGGGACCGCGCCCCGCAGGCGGGACGCGGCGCCCGCGGATGGCCGCCAGGGCGATGACCGAGGCACGCCGGGCGCGGTCATCGGCCAGGTCGCGCCCGACCTCGGCCAGCACGTCAGACAGCTCGATCTGGAGAGCATCGCAGATGGCGGCCAGGATCTCCGAGGAGGCTTCCTTGCGCCCGCGCTCCAGCTCCGACAGATACGGCACTGAGACACTCGAGACCCGCGCCACGTCGGCCAGGGTCCGGCGCTGGCCGAGCCGGGTGCGGCGCAATACGTCACCGAGCATCGTCCGCAGCAGAGGCCTGGATCGCGGCTCGCGACCACGCGGGCCGATCACGGCCGGATCGAGCATTGCCGTTCCCTTCCTGGCTGCCATGATGACCCGTCGTCCCGGAGTCTGGGTCACGTCACGGTACCTACGACCCGGCCGGCCACGGAAGCCCCTTTCGCAGCGGGCGTAAGGCGGCCTGCGGACAATGCGATGGCGGCGCGACCAGCTGCGGCTGGCCGCACCTGGTGATCCGGCCGGGTACGGAATGATCGCCGGCGGGCCGCAGTTGCCGCGTGCATGACGACGGTGGGATTTATCGGCAGCGGAAGGATCGGCAGCACGGTCGCCAGGCTCAGCGTGGCGGCCGGGCATCCGGTGGTGCTGAGCAATTCCCGCGGCCCCGAGACGCTGCAGGACCTCGCCGGCGAGCTCGGGCCGCTGGCCAGGGCCGGGACCGGCGCGCAGGCGGCCGCCGCGGGCGAGATAGTCGTGGTCGCGATCCCGCTGAAGGCCTACCGCAGCGTTTCCGCCGAGCCGCTGACCGGAAAGGTAGTCATCGACACCACCAACTACTACCCGCAGCGGGATGGGCAGATCACTGACCTGGACAACGGGCTGGTCACCAGCAGCGAACTGCTGCAGCGGCACCTGCCGGCGGCTGCGGTCGTGAAGGCCTTCAACAACATCTTCTTCCAGCACCTGCAGTCACTGGCCCGGCCGTCCGGGGCGGCCGACCGCACGTTCCTGCCCATCGCGGGCGACGATCCGGATGCGAAATCGGCGGTCACCGCATTCCTCGACTCGATCGGCTACGGCGCCGTCGATGCCGGCCCGCTCGCCGAAGGATGGCGCCAGCAGCCCGGCACGCCGGCCTACGGGCCTCCCTACGGATCGTTCGACGATCCAGCTGGCACGCCCGCCGACCTCGATAGGGTGCGCCGCGCGCTGGCGGAGGCTCGCCGGTCAGCACGGGGAGCCCGGCCGCAGCGCCGGTGATGCTCGGGAGGATCACCGATGATGGTGACCAGGCAGGAGCGACCGAGGAGAGTGACTGTGTCCTACCCAGAACCGCGCTACCACGGCGACACCGGCGAGCAGAGCGCGACCTTCCGGCCTCGATCCGCCGCGCCTGAGCTGCGGAACATGCCCGGTAACAACGTCCATTACCTGGCCACGGCCGCATCGACGGGCGGCGACTTCGGCCTGTACCGATGGGATTTCGGCCCGCAGCGGAGCGGCCCCGACGCGCACTTCCACAAGGCGATCTCCGAGTCGTTCTTCATCCTGTCCGGCACGATCCGGCTCTTCAACGGGACCCAGTGGGCCAGCGCGACCGAAGGCGAGTTCCTGTACGTCCCGCCGGGCGGCATCCACGGGTTCCGCAACGAATCGGAACAGCTCGCGTCCATGCTGTTGCTGTTCACGCCAGGCGCGCCGCGCGAGGAGTACTTCGAGACGCTCGCCGCGATCGCGCAGGGCCAGCAAGTCCTCACCGGCGACGAGCGGGCTGAGTTCATGATCCGCCATGACACCTTCTGGCTGGACAGCTGACTGCGCTCAGCGTGGCGGACCGCGAATTCTCCGCCGAGCCCGAGCCCGAGGGCGGCGTGCGGCTAAGGGCCGCCTGCAGCTATATGCGCGCGTACCTCCTCGACCTGCCGCGCGATGACAGGAGCCCCGCTGGCCTCAGCGATCGCGGCCGCCTCCTCGGCCAGGGCCAGCGCCTCGTCCCGGCGGCCCTGCCCGGCGGCGATGTAGGCCAGGCCCACCAGATTCGCGGCCACGCCGGGCAGGAGCCCGATCTCCCGGCGGATCCGCACCGATTCCTCCAGCCGCTCTCGCGCCGCGTCCGGCCGGCCGGCGGCATGCTCGGCGATGCCCAGGTGCCGCAGCGCGTCGGACATCGTCGGCTGGTCGCCAGAGCGAGCCGCCAGCTCGCAGGACCGGTCAAGGACGGGGACCGCGGCGTCATGGTCGCGCCGGACTATCTGGTGGCAGCATCCGATCCAGAACAGCGACTCGGCCTCACCGCGCATGTCACCGAGCTCTCGGTAGAGCTGCGCCGCACGCTCGAACAACGCCAGCTCGCGCGGATCCTCGGCCGGCTGCGGGTCCCGGATTCGCTGAGCCAGGAACCGTCCGTGGATGATCCGACCGCGGGCCAGGGCCAGATCGGCCTCGACCGCGTCCAGTTCCCGGTCGGCTACCGCCAGCACGCTGACATCGTCACCGAAGATAGAACGCTCATACAGCAGCCTGGCCCGTTCGATTCGCTCATCCGCGCTCATCCCGCCCGCGAGTCTAGCTTCCGGCCCGGCCCCCGCATCTGACACCTCGCCGGCCAGCCGGCGCGGGATGGGACAATGATCCATGCCCGGGCCACTCGCCGGAGCCCTGACCACCGCACCCCCGAGGTTTTCCTTGATGAGCATGACCAGCACTACGCCGGGACCGGAGCACCTGTCGGCCAGGACGACCCGCCTGGCCGGCGCGGAGCCGGCGTCGGCGCCGCGGGCGTTGACCTGCTCGCGGCGGCGGGTGAGGACGGCCTGCTGTGGCAGCACGAGGGCTTCGGGCTGGCCGGGCGCGGGGTGGCCCTGCGCATCGATCTGCCCCGCGGCTTGTCCGACGCCGCCGCGGTGGCCGGGGTGGCCGGGACGCTGGCCGCGATCGGGCGGGGCGGTGATGAGGTGGCCGGGCCGGGAACCGGCGCGGTGGCGCTGGGGGCGCTGCCGTTCGTGCCCGCCGCGCCCGGGGCGCTGGTGGTACCGCGGGTGCTGCTCGGGCGTCGCGACGGCGAGGCGTGGATAACCACGGTCACCGGCCCTGACGACGGGCCGGCGGCCGCCCGCCTGGTCGCTGAGATGACCGCCGATGCCCTGGGCGGGGCCGCTGGTCCCCGGCCGGGACCGAGCGAGTTCACCCTGACGTCGGTGATGGACCATGAGGCCTGGGGCGCCCTGGTGGCCGGGGCCGTGGCCCGGATCGGGGACGGGGCGCTGGGCAAGGTGGTCCTGGCCCGCCAGGTTGACGTGCGGGCCAACCGCCCGTTCGTCACCTCCGATGTGGTGTCCCGGCTGCTGGCCCTGTACCCGATGTGCATGGTTTTCCGGATCGACGGGTTCCTGGGGGCCAGCCCCGAGCTGCTGATCGAGCGCCGCGGCGCCCACGTCGCCAGCCATCCCCTGGCCGGGACCATCGGCCGCAGCGGCGACCTGGCCACCGACGAGGCGCTCATCGCCGGGCTGCTCGCCTCGCCCAAGGACCGCCGGGAGCACGCCTACGTCATCGAGGGCCTGCGCCGCACCCTGGGGCCGCTGTGCGACGACCTGGACGTGCCCGCCAAGCCCACGGTGCTGGAGCTGCGCAACGTGTCCCATCTGGCCAGCCGCCTGACCGGGGTGCTGTCCGCCGCCCCCGGCGGCCCCGCCGGGCCGGGCGGCGGGCCGGGGAACGCCGGGGACGGGGGGCGCATCCGGGCCTGCGCGTGCCCAGTGCCCTGCAGCTCGTGGCGCAGGTGCACCCCACGCCGGCGGTCGGCGGGACGCCCACCGACGCGGCCGTGGCCTATATCGGCCAGGTCGAGGGCTTCGACCGCGGCCGGTACGCCGGGCCGGTGGGCTGGATGGACGCCCGCGGTGACGGAAGCTGGGCCATCGGGCTCCGGTCAGCCGACGTCAACGGCGACCACGCCTCGATGTACGCCGGGGCCGGCGTGGTCGCCGGATCCCGGCCCGCCGCCGAGCTGGCCGAAACCCAGCTCAAACTGCAGGCCCTGCTGGCCGCGCTCGTCCGGCCCTGAGGTCCGCGGCGCGCAACGGCGGCGGTATCGTCCCGCGTGGGGCGGCCCTTTCAGTGCGACGGTGCAGGAGGCGCGCGATGCGAGATCCCGGCCGATGGGTGGTGGTCGGCCTCGACAACGGCGGCACGATGAACAACGCCACCGTGCTTGATTCGGCGGGCCGCTTCCTGGTCGAGGTGATGGCCGAGTCCCCGAGCTGCGTCCGGGACGGCCCGGAGCAGGCCATCGATGCGCTGGCCCGATCGCTGGATCAGGTACTGGAGCTGACCGGCGTCCAGCGGACGGCGGTCCGGGCCGTGGGGCTGGATACGCCCGGGCCCGTCAGCGCGGACGGCATCATCTGCTCCAGGGGAGCCACCAACTTCTCCGATCCGCAATGGCACGGATTCGACGTCCGCCTGGCGCTGGAGACCCGCCTCGGGCTTCCTGTCCTGTATAACAACGACGCGAACGCGGCCGCGCTGTACGCCCACCACGTGTACTTCGGGCCGGAGGCCGCGGCGCTGCGCTCCTCGGTGTCGGTGATCGTCGGCACCGGCCTGGGCGGCGGAGTGGTCGAGGCCGGGCGGGTGGTACGCGGAGCCGCCGGGATGGCCGGAGAGCTCGGGCACGTCTGGATTCCGCTGGACGGGCTGCTGGCCCCCGGCCAGCCGGTGCCGGCCTGCAATTGCGGCCTCACCGGCGACGCCGAGAGCATCGCGTCGCTGACCGGAATCGAGAAGAACCTCCTGCCCTACTGGCTGACCCGCTTCCCTGGTCACGACCTGGGCACGGCCCGCCCGGCCGGCCGGGCCGCCAAGCTCGTCCGCGGATACGGGGAGGCCGGCGACGCGCTGGCGCTGGAGATCTTCAGGCAGCAGGCCATCGCCGTCGGCCGGCTGCTGACCATCGCCGCGAACTTCACCGACCCGGATGTCTACTTTCTCGGCGGCGGCGTGGTCGAGGCGGCTCCGCATTTCCGCGACTGGTTTCTCGATCAGGTTCGCGAGCACACCGTGCTGCGCGAGGAGCAGGCCCGCGCGGCATCCATACAGCTCGTCCCCGACCTGGATATGGCCGGCGCACGGGGCTCGGCGATCGCGGCCCGCTCAGCTGTCCGGTAAGGCTGGATCGAAGGTTCGGCCGACGGCGGTATCTCGGGCCGCATCACGATCTCGGGCCGCATCACGCTGATGCGTCAGACATGAGCCAGCACGCGGTCCAGCGGCCGGGGAACCCGGGCGGGATCAAGCGCGCCCGCGAGCAGGCGCGCGTACTGGCTCTTGCGGCCGGACCGGGTCCCCATGAACCGGTGCAGCTGCATCAGCCGGCTCTGCCCTTGCTGCGCGGGCTGCTTCTGGAAGGTGCGCCATGACCGGATCTCACCCTGAGCCCGGATGATTTCCTCGACCGAGGCGGCGCCCAGGGCGCGGATGAGCTCGTCTTCCAGGTCGGCGGCGCACACGTAGAAGCCGAGTGCTTCCATATCAGCGCGGGACGGATCGGCGCGGGACGGATCAGCGCGGGACGGATCAGCGCGGGACGGATCGGCCAGGGACAGGCCGGAGCCGAAGCCAGCCCGCTGCAGGGCGCGCCGGAAGTAGCCTTCCTCGGCCGCGTCGCACAGGCCAGCCAGCCGGACGTCCAGCCCGCGCGGGCCGAGCAGGCTCAGGAACCGGTCGATGTTGGTGGCGCCCCCCATCTGCACGATGGAAACGCCCTGCGCATCAAGGGCCAGGCCGCGTCGCTCGGCCAGGGCCTCGAGGGCGGCCTGGTCGCTCATCCCCTCGACCAGGATGACCGCCCGTGACCCGGCGACAGTGGCCAGATCGAAGTTCATGACCTAGCTGACATTACGGCCCGGCCCGCGACGCGACAAGCGCCGCAGCCGAGGCTGGGTCGTTACCCCAGGCGCTTCACGTGCCCAGGAAGGTAAGGACCGCCAGCACCCGGCGGTGGTCGGTATCCGTCGGCGGCAGGTCGAGCTTGGCGAAGATGTTCGTCACGTACTTCTCGACCGCGCTCGAGCTTACGTTCAGGGCCTCGACGATCCCGTTGTTCGAGCGCCCTTCCGCCATCAGCCGCAGCACGTCCAGTTCCCGCGGGGTCAGGCGGCCGACCGGGTCGTCGCGGCGGCGCACGAGCAGCTGCGCGACCACCTCAGGGTCGAGGACCGTGCCGCCGGCCGCCACCCGGCGTACCGCGTCGAGGAAATCAGCCACCTGCGCCACCCGGTCCTTGAGCAGGTACCCGACCGAGCTGGTCTGCACCGACAGCAGGTCAGTGGCGTAGCTCTCCTCGACGTACTGGGACAGGACCAGGACGGCGACGGCCGGGTACTGGCGCCGGATCACCAGCGCCGCCCTGATGCCCTCGTCCGTGTGGGTGGGCGGCATCCGGACGTCGATGACGGCGAGGTCCGGCTGGTACTCGCCCACCGCGCGCAGTAGCTGCCCGGCGTCGGGCACGGCCGCGACGACCTCGAACCCGCCGTCGGTCAGCAGCCTGGTCAGCCCGGCTCGCAGCAGCACCGAGTCCTCGGCGATCACGATTCGCACGGTAGCTCCACGGTAAGGGTCGTCGGCCCGCCGGGCGGGCTGTCGATCGTGAGTGTCCCGTCGACCGAGGCGGCCCGCTGCGCGAGCCCCCGCAGTCCGGTGCCGCCGGCCGGGGCCGCCCCGCTGCCGGCAGCCGGGATTGCCGCGCCGCCGCATCCGTCGTCGGTGACGGTGACGCGCAGGCGGTTACGGTCGCGGGTGACGGTCACCTCGGCCCGGGTGGCGTCCGCGTGCTTGGCCACGTTGGCCAGGGCCTCGGAGACGACAAAGTACGCGACCGCCTCGACGCTCGGTGAGCTGCGGGCCGCGTCGTCGACCCGCAGCCGTACCGGCAGCGGAGCGTGCGCCGCGATCCCGGACAGCGCCGCGCTCAGTCCCCGGTCGTTCAGGATGGCGGGATGCAGGCCGCGGATGAACTCACGCAGCTCGGACAGCGCCAGTACAGCCTCATCGTGAGCCTCGGCAATGGCCCTCCGGGCGGGTTCCGGCATCCCGGTGAGACGCTCGCGCGCGAGGCCCAGGTTCATGGCCAGCGAGACCAGCCGCTGCTGGGCGCCATCGTGCAGGTCGCGCTCAATCCGGCGGCGCTCGGCATCGGTCGCGGCGACGACGTCGGCGCGGCTGCGGGCCAGCGATTCCACCCGCTGCGCCAGCTCATCGGCGCGGCTCGGGCCCAGAAGCCGCCGCGCGGCGGCCTCGTCCGCCGAGGTCACCCACCGCGCCAGCCAGGGAGCCGCCAGGAGCAGCGCCGCTGCCGTCACGGCGGCGGCCAGGCCCGCGGCCACCGGCGGCTGCGAGCTGGCCGCCCAGGCGACGGCGACGACGGGAGCTGACCAGCAGGCCAGCACGAGCACGCCGCCGAGGCCGCCGATGACCACCGCCAGCAGGTGGAATCCCAGCTGCCGCCACGGGCCGGCCGCGCGCCAGGGGCCGACCGGCCACGGCCAGCGTGCCGCCTGCTGGGAGACCGGCCGGATGTCAGTCCCGAGCGTCGCGCGCAGGCGGGACCGCTGCAGCTCGCTGAGTCCCCGCACGGCCCACAGCATCGGCACCGGGATGACCACGGCCACGACCGCGTAGAGCACGGCCAGCTCCCAGCCGCCGGTCGGACCGGCGGCCAGGCTCCAGATCGCGGCGCCCCAGACGATGACCAGCGCGCCGATCACCGCCAGCCCGGTGATCGCCGCCGGCCAGGCAGCCAGCGCGTTCAGCGTGGCCCGCCGCGTCCCGGCCGGCCACAGGGCCCTGAGTACCGCCAGGACCGGCCCGGTGCCAGGGGAATCTGCCGATGCCATGACGTCACGGTATGCAGCTTCCGCGCCGCGGGCCATCCGGCTGACCCGCCGGCCTGATGGGGGAAAACCCCACCCGGAGCCGGCTGGCCGCCCTACTGCCATGGCGGCCGGGCGCTGGCAGCGTCATCCCCAGACGAGATAGCGCACCAGGGAGGCACCCATGATCGAGATACGCGGACTGACCAAGCGGTACGGGGATACGACCGCGGTCGATGACCTGACCTTCACCGTACGGCCGGGAGCGGTCACCGGCTTCCTCGGCCCGAACGGCGCGGGCAAGAGCACCACGATGCGGATGATTCTCGGGCTGGACGCGCCGGACAGCGGATCGGTGACGGTCAACGGCCGGCCGTACCGGGCGCATGCCGCGCCGCTGCGCGAGGTGGGCGCGATGCTGGACCCGCAGGCAGTCCACCCGGCTCGCAGTGCCTACCACCACCTGCTCGCGCTCGCGCAGACCTCCGGCATCCACCGCGGCCGGGTAGCGGAGGTCCTCGCCGCGGTCGGGCTGAGCGAGGCCGCCCGCCGGCCCGCGGGGCGGTTCTCCCTCGGCATGAGCCAGCGGCTGGGCATCGCGGCCGCGCTGCTCGGCGATCCCCGTACGGTGATCCTGGACGAGCCGGTGAACGGCCTTGATGTCGAGGGCATCCGCTGGATCCGCTCCCTGCTGCGGGGCCTGGCCGCTCAGGGCAAGACGGTCTTCGTCTCCTCGCACCTGATGAGCGAGATCGCGCAGACGGCCACGCACCTGATCGTCATCGGCCGGGGCCGCCTGATCGCCGATACCGGCGTGGACGAGTTCATCGCGAGCGCCGCGCCCGGCGCCGTCCGGGTACGCAGCTCGGACCCTGCCGCGCTGGCCGCCCGGCTCCGCTCGCCCGGCGTGTCCGTAGCCAGGGCCGCCGATGGCGCCCTGACCGTATCGGGCCTCAGCACCGACCGGATCGGCACGATCGCCGGCGCGGCCGGGATCACCGTGCTCGAGCTGGCCGGCCAGCAGGCGTCACTGGAAGACGCCTTCGTGAGCCTGACTAATGACGCGGTCGAATTCCGCGCATCAATGACAGGAGGACAGTCATGACCACGGACACCAGCTCCCTGGCCCCGGCCCTGCCGGCCTACCCGGCACGACAGCGGGTGAGCCAGGCCCGGGTCCTGCGGGCGGAGTGGACGAAGCTGCGCACGCAGCCATCCGCCGTCTGGGCACTGCTGTCAGCGGCCGTCCTGATCGTCGGATTCGGCGTGCTCTACTGCCTGCTGCGGGCGGCCAGGCCGCCGCACGGGCCGGCCGCCGTCAGCTCGTTCGACCCCACCGCGATCAGCCTGGCCGGCATCAACCTGGCCCAGTTCGCCGTCGGCGTGCTCGGCGTGCTGCTGATCAGCAACGAGTACGCGACCGGACTGATCCGGACAACCTTCGCGGCCGTGCCGAAACGCCTGCCGGTCCTGTGGGGCAAGGCCGCCGTCTACGCGCTGACCACGCTGGCGCTGTGCGTCCCGGCCCTGTTCGCGGCGTTCCTGGCGGGACAGTCGATCCTGTCCCGCCAGCACATCGGCACGGCACTCGGCCAGGCTGGTGTGACCAGGGCCGTTCTCGGCAGCGCGCTGTACCTGGCCGGCGTCGGCCTGCTCGGGCTCGGCCTCGGTGCGCTCCTGCGCAACACGGCCGGCGCGATCGCGTCGCTGTTCGGCCTGCTGTTCGCTCTCCAGCTCATCATCGGCTTCCTGCCGGGGGCCTGGTCGGCTGACGTCAGCAAGTACCTGCCGGCGACGGCGGGCCTGGCCGTGACCGAGGTACGGCCGGACCCGTCATCGCTGTCGCCGTGGATCGGCTTCGGCCTGTTCTGCGGCTACGTCGCTGTCGCGCTGGTGCTCGGAGCCCGGCGGATGCGCCGCGGTGACGCGTGATCCATGCCCGGACTCCAGAACGGCATGCAGCGCCAGCCTGGCCCTGGCGGTATGGCACCTGACCGCTCCCCGGCTGATCCCCATCGCCGCGGCGATCTGTGCCTCTGACAGGCCCGCGTAATGCCCGAGCACGAGTGCCTCGCGCTCCGGCAGCGAAAGCGCACGCAGCACGGCGGCCACCGCACCGCGCTCCGGCAGCGCCCGGCACCGGCTCACCACCGACTGCCGCAGGTACGACAGCGCCCGGTCGCCGTCCCTGAGCCGGCGCCAGCCGCCATGCATCGCCACGAACGACTCCTGCACCACTTGCTCCGCGGCCGCCACATCGCCGGCCAGCAGCGCCGCGAGCCGCACCAAAGGCCGGTAATGCGCGGCGTACAGCACCGCCACCGCACGATCGGCGTCGCGGGCGGAGGCGGGCGAGCCCGGCGCGCGGGCCGTCAGGGTCCCGGTCAGGGGCACTGTGCCTGCGTACATCTCGCCCGGCGGCGGATCTAGATCCATGACCACGCTCCCCTGCCCCCTGACCGAACGTCCCGCCGGGCGTCACCCCGTCCTGATGAGGAGTCCCGTGCTCGCCGGGAGATACATCCGGGGCCAGGGATTCAGGGCCGATGGCCGAGGGTGGCGAGACCCTCGCCGGCGAGGTCCTGGTGAGCGGCCTTGCGTCCGGTCATAGCCAGGACCAGCGAGATCAGCGGGCCGCGGACTTCAGGGCCGTCGCCGTGGACCCACTCGATGTCGGCGGCCCGCAGTCGCGGGCCCGCGATCCGCCGTTTCGCTCCGATCAGGAGATTCGAGTTCTTCCAGCTGTCGGCGACGGCGACCAGGGCGGCCTCCGGCGACTGGTGCTCCAGGCCCAGCGGCCGGCGGATGTCCTCGCCGTGGACGACGATCTCGCCCAGCATGGCCAGCACGGGGGCGGGCGGGTGGTTGGTGGTCGTGGTCCGGGCCCGCAGGCGGCGAATCAGCTCGTCCGGGCCGATGGCAGCCTCGCGCCGGGCGGCCCGGTCGGCAAGACGCTGAACCTGAAGCCGGCCGAGATCATCTCCTTGGAGAAGTTGGCCGGGGTCTGCTCGGCGGCGGCCAGGATGTGGCCGGCCGTATCCTGGACTGACCAGCTGTCGCACCAGGAGGCAGCTGCCCACTGGCCGGGCGACAGGGCGGCCCAGGTCTGCGCCATCTGAGCGCGTTCGGAGTGAATGTACTTCCAGATTTCCTCGGACTTCATGCCAGATCCCCTGTCGCTGTGCTCATGGGCCCGGTGTCCCGGCTTGTCGCGCTGCCGCGCTCCGGGCCCGCGCTGAAGGGCGGGCACGAAGCTGCGTACACCTAATCCGACGAACGGAACGGGCCCCGATCGACACGCACGCACTTCGCCCGCGATCATTTCCCTTCCCTCAAGGGCATGGTCACGCCCGGAGTTAGCTGCGGCCGGCCGGTGAATTCACGCATGACGCCGTCAAAAGGCTGGCGTGGTCGCTTCAATCGACGTCGCATTGATGAGGGTATTGAACCGGGAGTAAGTTCTGGAGAGTGAAGCCGGAGATCATCAATGCTCCGACCGTGATCTCTGGCGGAGATCACGGGAGCGCACCGAGGCTCGCCTTCGAACTGCTGGAGTCGAAGTTCCACCCCCCGGTGGCCCGTCAGGGGATCGTGGCCAGGACCGCGCTGGTCGACCGGCTGATCACCGTCACGGCGCCGGTCATCACCGTGGTCGCCCCGCCCGGTTACGGTAAGACAACGCTCCTGGCCCAGTGGGCTCAGCGGATCGGGCCGCGCGTGGCCTGGGTTTCCTGCGATGACGCCGACAACGACCCGGTCGTGCTGCTGAGCGCTCTCGCGGTGGCGCTGGACCGGATCGAGCCTATCGACCAGACGATATTCTGGGCGCTGGCCTCCTCGGGCGGCGGCATCACCGTCGTCCCCAGGTTCGTGTCCGCCATCGCCTCGATGCGCCGGCCGGTCACTGTGATGCTTGATCATGCAGAGGTCATAACGAACAAAGAGTGCCTGAACATGATCGTCGAGTTCGCCCTGCGCCTGCCGCCCGGATGGCAATTCGCCCTAGCTTCGCGCGCCGATGTGCCATTGCCGACCGCCCGCCTGCGCGCTCAGGGCAGGATCGCCGAGATCAGCACCAGCGACCTGGCCATGGGACCGCTGGAAGCCTCCTCGCTGCTGGCGGGGGCGGGTGCCCAGCTGGACGGGGTGAGCATCGATGATCTCCTCCAGCGGACCGAGGGATGGCCGGCGGGCCTGTACATCGCCGCGCTGGCCATGAAATCTGGCACCCGGCACAGCGACGTCGGCTTCACTTTCACCGGCGACGACATCTTCATGGGCGACTACCTGCGCTCTGAGCTCCTCGACCGGATCTCGAGCGCGGAGGCGTCCTTCCTCACCCGGACCTCGATCCTGGACCGCATGTGCGGCCCGCTGTGCGACGCGGTCCTGGACAGGAAGGAATCCGGACGCGTCCTGGAGCGGATGGAGGTCAGGAACCTGCTGGTGGTCCCGCTTGACCGTCGCCGGCAGTGGTACCGCTACCACCATCTGCTCCGGGAGCTGCTGCAGGCGGAGCTCCAGCGGCAAGAGCCCGAACTGGTCCAGGACCTTCATTTCCGGGCGGCGGCGTGGTATGAGGCCAACGCGATGCCGGAAGCTGCGATCGACCACGCCCAGGCGGCGGGAGATTACGACCGCGTGGTCCGCCTGCTCCTGGACCTTGCCCAGCCGGTCTGGGCCAGCGGGCGCGCCGGGACCGTGCTGCGCTGGATGGAGGGCCTCAGGGACGCGACCGCGGCCGAGCACTACGGCGCGATCGCCGTGCACGGCTCCCTGATGTTTGCCCTCCTCGGCCAGCCCAGCGAGGCCGAACGCTGGGCGGCGGCCGCGGAGCGCACGTCCCCGGCCGGGGTCCTGCCCGACGGAAGCACGATGGAGGGCACCTTCGCGTACCTGCGGGCGCTCATGTGCCGCAAGGGCGTCGCCGAGATGCGGCGCGACGCGCAGCTCGCCCTGGCCGGGCTGAGTCCGGCGAGCCCGTACCGGGCGACGATGCTGCACACCGAGGGCATCTCCTACCTGACGGAGGGGGACCCGGACCGGGCTGACCCGATCCTCGCTCATGCCTTCGATGTCTCGGTCAGCTCCGGTGCATTGCCCCTGGCCGCCCTCATCCTCGCCGAGCAGTGCAGCGTGGCCGCCGAGCGCGATAACTGGCCCGAGGTCACGACGCTCGCCCAGCGCGCGGTCACGATCGTGCGAGCGGGGCACTTCGACGATTACTGGACCAGCGCCCTGGTCTACGCGTGGGCGACCCGGGCCGCGCTGCACCAGGGAAACATCTCGCAGGCCCGGTCCTGCCTCGGGCGCGCCGCCCGGCTCAGGCCCCTGCTCAGCTATGCGCTGCCGGTTGTCTCGGTCCAGGCCCTGCTCGAAATGGCGCGCTCTTACCTCACGCTGGCCGACCCCGGCGGCGCTGCGGCGGTCCTGCGGCAAGTTCACGACATCCTGCAGCAAAGGCCGGATCTTGGCATCCTCCCCGCAGTGGCCGACCAGCTCAAGTCCAGGCTCGCTCAGCTCAAGACCGTCACCCTCGGCGCGTCATCGCTGACGGCGGCTGAGCTGAGGCTGATGCCGCTGCTGTCCACGCATCTGACGTTCCGGGAGATCGCCGAGCGGCTGTACGTGTCCTCGCACACGATCAAGACACAGGCGTACTCCGCCTACCGGAAGCTCGGGGTTTCCTCACGCAGCGCGGCGGTCACCCGCATCCACGAACTCGGCCTGGACGTCCTCTGAGAACCGGCCGTGGATCTGACCGGCCGGGGATCTGACCGACCGGGGATCTGACCGGCCGGGGATCTGACGGCCGAAGGCCCGGATTTCATATCAATCGTATGATGCGCAGCCGGACCGCCTGGCGTTTCCTGGGAGTGAGGGCCGGGGCCAGCCCTCCCTGATCGGCTGAGCATGATGGCCCGGCCGGCAGCGCAACGTGTGATCTCCGATGGAAAGCGACCGTCAGTTCGCTGGCCAGGGGAGAGAGCGGGGAGTTCCCGATGGCGAGTTACGTGGCTGAGCAGGGAGCGGGCCTCATTAGACAGCCGGCGGTCTGCGCCGGCGATCCGGTCCTGGCCGCCCGGATCTGCGCGCCGGGCGTGCCGGGCTGGGCCGTTTCCCGCCCGCGGATCAGCAAGCTGGTGGCCGGGGGCGCGCGCTGGTGCCCGCTGACGGTCGTCACCGGCCCTCCTGGCGCGGGCAAGACGATGGCGCTGGCGTTGTGGGCGGCAGCGGAGCCAGACGGGGTGGCCTGGGTCACCCTGGATGACTACGACAACGAGCCGCGGGCCTTCTGGTCCTATGTCGTCGCGGCTCTGCGCCGGCTCGGCGTTGCCGTTCCCTGGCCCTGGCCGGCCGCCTCGGCCGGGCAGGCGGCGGATCATCTGTTCCTGCTGGGGCTGGCGTCGTCGCTGGCGGACCGGGACTCGCCGGTGACGCTGGTCGTCGATGATCTCCATGTGCTGACCGAGCCCTCGGTGCTGGATGGACTTGACTACGTGCTGCGGAACGCGGGAGGCGGCCTGCGCCTGGTGGTCTCCTCGCGCGTGGATCCGGTGCTGCCGCTGCACCGCTACCGGCTGGCCGGCGAGCTGGCCGAGATCCGGGCGGCCGACCTCGCCTTCAGCACCCCCGAAGCCCGCCTGCTCATGACGCAGCATGGCATCACGCTGTCGGCAGACTCGCTCGAATGCCTCACCCGGCGGACAGAGGGCTGGGCGGCTGGCATCCGCCTCGCCGCGATCTCGATGGACGCTCATCCCGACCCTGACCAGTTCGTCAGGGAGCTGGCCGCCGAGAACAGCGCCGTGACCGTCTACCTGGTGGAGGAGGTTCTCAACGCCCAGCCGCCCGAGATCAGGGACATGCTGCTGAGCACGAGCATCCTCGACCGGGTCAGCGCCGAAGCCGCCCGCGAGCTGACCGGCAATGAGCAGGCCGCGGAAATCCTGTCGGCGGTGGCTCGCGCGAACGCGTTCGTTCAGCCGATCGGATACGGGTGGTACCGCTACCACACGCTGTTCGCGGAGGTGATGCGCCTGAAGCTGAAGCACGAGCATCCGGACTGGGTAGCGCCCCTGCACCAGCGGGCGGCCCGATGGCATGCGCGGAACGGCCCGCTCGCCCGCGCCGTGCGGCACGCCGCCGAGGCCGGCGACTGGCCGCTCGCGGCCGGCATCGTCATCGACGGGCTGGCGGTCAGCGACATCATCGAGCCACGGAGCGGCCAGTCCCTCGCCGGCGGGTTCCGGAAAATGCCGCAGAGCCTGGCCTGGATCGAGCCTGCGCCGCTGCTGGTCTGCGCCGCCATCGCATTGTCCGACGGCCAGTACGACACCAGCGCCGCCGCGCTGGCGGCCGCGGAAAATATCCTCGGGCACCGGCCCGCCGATCACGAGGCCGCGTCCCGGCTGGCCGGGGCGATGATCCGCCTGGCCGCCGCCCGTCGCACCGGTGACCTGGCCGCCGCCGCGGGTGCGGCAGCTCGCGCGCAGCGGCTGGCGGACACGGTCCCGGTCGACATGCTCGCCCGCCATCCGGACATCCGTGCGCAGGTGCTGTCCGGTCGCGGGGCGGTCGAGCTGTGGGCTGGCCATCTCGATGAGGCGGCCCGTGTTCTCGGTTCCGGTGTGGCGGCCGCCGCCGTCTCGGGCAGCGAGCACGAACGGGCCGACGCCCTGGGCCATGCCGCACTGACGGCGGCTCTGCGTGGCGAGCTGGGTCACGCCGATCGGCTCGCCACGCAGGTGTCAGCGCCCGCGAACGACGGTGCCCGGCCGCCGGCCGAGCACTCGAGCGCCGCGGCGCTCGTCGCCCTCGCCTGGGTGCACCTGGAGCGCAATGAGCTGCGCGAGGCGCGGAGCCGGCTGAAGCAGGCCCACGCCACCCTGGGCGTCCGGCCGGACAAGCTCGTGAACGCGCTGGCCTGCACGGTAGCGGCAGCTGATGCCCTGGCCGAAGGCCGCCCCGGCGTGGCCGCGCAGATGGTCGCCCGCGCCCGGCACGGCTGGCCGGTTCCGCCGTGGCTCGATCACAGGCTGACCCTGATCGAGTCGCGGACGTACGCGGCGGCCGGCGACGGCCTGGCCGCGGTCGCCGCAGCAACTCGAGCAGGCCGCGAGGTCCCGCTAGAGGCGGCGGTCGCCCTGGCGGAGGCGTGGGTGGTCGCCGGAGACCGCGACGAGGCACGCCGGGCGCTCACACCCGCGCTGGCCATCCGCAACGAGGTACCCGAACTCACCCGCCTGCAAGCATGGCTGGTTGACGCCCGGCTCAGGTACGCCAGCGGTGACCCCGTTCGGGGTCGCCGATCACTGGAGTCCGCGCTGCGGCTGGGCGAGCAAGAGCTGCTTCGGCTGCCCTTCGCCATGGCGAGGACCTGGCTTCGGCTGGTGCTGGGGCGCGACCCGGCGCTGGCCCACGCGCACCGGCAGCTGCTTGAGCCCGGCCTGATGAGCTCCGGCCGGGCGCCGTCGAGCCAGGCCCCGCCGGCGCACGCGGAGCCCGCGATCGGCTCGCAACTCAGCGAGCGTGAGCGCGAAGTGCTCCGCAACGTGGCCAGGATGCTGAGCTCCGCTGAGGTCGCCACCGAGATGTACATCTCGGTGAACACCGTCAAAACGCACCTCAAGAGCATCTACCGCAAGCTCGATGCGGCTAACCGCCGGGATGCGGTCCGCCGCGCCCGGCAGCTCGAGCTGATCTGACCTCACGAGCCAGCTGGCCGCGGCGGCAGCTGGCTGCGGGAACGGTCCTGATGCCACGAGTCGAGCTTCTCGGCCCCGGCGACCAGCATGGCCATGACATAGCTGATCGTGGCCAGGAAGAAAAATGCGACAAACACTCCGCTATCGGCCAGGAAAGCCGCCCCCAGCATGGCTAGCACCACCAGCGCCCCTGCGCCCCAGGCGACTGCCTTGCTCACCGGCGGCCGGGGCTGCGCGCGGGCGGGCGGGCGCAGCGGCTGGGCGGCCGCCAGCCCCGCGGGCATGTCGGCGGTGAGCGGGGCCAGTTCCGCATAGGTCCGCGAGGCGAACGTCTGGCCCACCCGCGCGACAAACTCGTCCTTGGTCAGCCGGCCCTGCACGAACGCGGCCTTGAGCGTGTCGATCACGTGCTCGCGGTCGGCGTGAGATGCCCTGAGGCGGCCGCGGCCTGCCGCGGTGGCGGCTGCCTCCTGGTCTCCCGGCCCTGCCATCACCGGCACCTCCCCGTGAGCGCAGTTCAGGGAGAGCTTAGCGCGGCGGCCCCCGCGGGGCCCATCCTCGAGGCGATGGCCGTCCGAGGGTCGGCCTCGCGACCGTAGAGCCATTCGACGTGAGCGTGGTCGTCGTCGCGGCGCTGGCGGAACAGCTCATCGCGCACCAGTTTCGCGGTGCCGTCGAGGTGCCAGATCTCCCCCCAGATGCGCGCGCTGCGCTGTATCCGCGCGGTGCGCGGGATCCGGGCCTCCTGGTAAGCCAGGAGCGCGCTCCCGATGCCCCCGCCGACGGCACTGGCGCCCCGCTCCAGCGCCGCGGCCAGCGCGGCTGCGTCCTCGATGGCCTGGCAGCCACCTTGAGCGAGGTACTGCAGCATCGGGTGAGCCGCGTCGCCGAGCAGGGCGATGCGCCCCTGCACCCAGGTCGCAATGGGCAGCCGGTCATACATGGGCCACCGGTTGTCCCGGCCGAGCAGGGGGATGGACTCCCGGACGTGCGCGCAGCAGGCCGAGAAGCGCTGCTCAAGCTCCTGCGGGCTGCCCCAGTCCGGTTCGCCGCGCTCGAAGGCGTCGCTGCGGAAGACCGCGACCTGGTTATACATGCGCCCGCTGCGCAGCGGGTACTGCACCAGGTGCAGGCCGGGCCCGATCCACGCGACGACATCACGCAGGTCGGCGTGGCGTGCGACCTGCTCCATGGGAACAGCGCCGCGGTAGGCGACATAGCCCGAGCAGATGGGCTCATCGTCGCAGAACAGGGTGCGCGCGCAGGAGCGCAGCCCGTCCGCGCCGATGGCGGCCGCGCCGGTGAAGACGCGGCCATCAGCGCAGCTGACGTGCACGCGGCCGCCGTCATCGCGCAGCCCGGTCACCTGGGCGTCCGTCTCCAGGCCCGCACCCGCCCCGCCGCAGGCCGCCAGCAGGATTTCGAGCAGGTCAGAACGATGCAAGACGATGTAAGGTCCGCCGTAACGCTCAGGGAAGTCGGTCAGGTCGAGTGCGGTCAGCTCCTGGCCGCTGATGGCATCGGCCAGGACCAGGCGCCGCGGCAGCACGCCGACATCGCGGACCTGGCCCAGCAGCCCCAGCTGATCAAGGATCCGGGTGGCATTGGGCGCCAGCTGAATGCCGGCGCCGATCTCGCCGAACTGGCGCGCTCGCTCGAGCACCCGGACCGGCCTGCCCGTCCGGCTGATGGCCAGTGCCGCGGCCAGGCCGCCGATGCCGCCGCCGACGACAAGTACCTCCGGCGGGCCATCGCTGCTCACTGCGTGCCGCCGGAACCGCGGGCGAGGTTGAGCCGCTCGATGACCGGCGCGTCAGAGAACCGGAACAGGTCCAGGCCGTCCGCTGCCTCGATGCCGACGGTGCACCAGGAGGGCACCGCGATCACATCGCCGCGGGTCACCCCGGCGCGCCGGCCGTCGAGCTCGAAGGCGCCGGCGCCGGCGAAGACCTGCCAGACCGACGAGCCCACCTCACGGCGCGGGCCCGTCCGGGCGCCGCGGGCCAGGCGGTGCATCTCGGTCCGCATCGTGACCAGCGCGTCCCCGCCGGTCGTCGGGTTGGTGAAGCGGATGGCCGCGTGGCCGGGCCCGACGGTGCCCGGATGCCCCTCGGCCTCCAGCTCGAGCTGAGCGCCGAGCGCCGCGTCGGTGAACTCCCACCGGTAGGCGCACAGTGGCGAGGTGCGGAAGTCAGGCGCGTACAGCGGGCGCAGGCCGGGCTGCGCCCACAGCCGCTCGGACCGGGATCTGGCCGGGGTCGACCAGTCCTGGACCTCTTCCGGGCCCGGCTCGAAAAAGGTCGCGTCCAGGTACCCGGTCATCGGGATGTCCAGCCCGTCCAGCCAGGCCATCGGCGCCTCAGTGCTGTTGTGGTGGCCATGCCAGGCCATGCCGGGGGTCAGCAGCAGGTCCCCGCGGCGCATCGCCACCGGATCGGTGTCGACCACTGTCCACACGCCCTCGCCTTCGAGCACGAAACGAAAGGCGCTCTGGCTGTGCCGGTGGTCAGGCGCGACTTCCTTCGGGCCGAGGTACTGCACCGCCGCCCACAGCGTCGGCGTGGCGAACGGCTCGCCGGCCAGTCCGGGGTTGGCCAGGGCGATCGCGCGGCGCTCTCCGCCGCGGCCCACGGGAATGAGCTCGCCCGCCCGCTCGGCCAGCGGGTAGAGATCTTTCCAGCGCCACACGTGCGCGATGGCCCGCGGCGCGGGGCGGGCCGGCATCAGGTCCTCGCGCTGCGTCCACAGCGGCAGCAGCCCGGCCGCCTCGAAGTCCGCGTACAAGCGCTGGACCGCCGCGTCGATGTCGGTCATCGTCAGCTCCCTCCGCTCGGCTCAGGCTCGCCTGGCCCCGGCGCCGCCAGTGAGCGCACGAGGTAGTCCCAGACCGCCCGGACCGGGCCGTCAGCGTAAATATTGTGCCGCTTGGACAGCGACTCCTGCGGCCCCGACCAGGTCGGCCAGCCGCCGAAGCCGCGGGTGAGCAGCTGCTGCTGGCACGCGCGCTCGAGCAGGACGGCGGCGACCGTCGCGGTCTGCAGGTCCTGGCCGACCGTCACGATGCCGTGGTTGACCAGGAACATCGCCGGGGCAGGCCCCAGGTCGGCGGCCACCTGGCGGCCGAGTGCCCTGGTCAGGATCAGATCAGCGGTCGCGGTGAAGCGCGGGACGTCCGGCGGCACGAAATAGTTGGCCGCATGGCTGACCGGCCGCAGCGGCTGGCCGGTCGCGGCCAGGGCGACGGCATGCGGGCTGTGCGTGTGGACGACCCCGCCGACCTCCGGGCGGGCCATCATGATCTCGGTATGGATCGGGTACTCGCTGTGCCGCTGCTCGCCGCCTTCGAGCACCTGGCCGTCGTCGCTCACCAGGTGCACCCGGCCGGCCGTCACCTCCTCCAGGCCCCAGCTGGCAGATTTGATCCACACGCCGCGGCCGGCCGGATCGCGCGCCGAGGCGTGGCCCCAGATCAGGTCGCCGTGCCCGGCCGCGGCCAGGATCCTTGACGCGGTGGCGACCAGTGCCCGGATGTCCTCGCTCATGGAACTCCCTGGTGTGATGTAGTCATCGGCTGATCTCAGCATCGCCGAGCCCGTCAAGTTAGACTCCTGGTCCATGTCACCGCAGATCGCGAGCAATCGCCGCGTCGACCTCGCCGGCCTGCTGGACTTCATCCGGCCACGGCACCACGCCCTCCTGATCACGCCGCGCGCCAGCGGCTCGCCGCAGGCCTCGCCGGTGACCTGCGGTGTCGATGAGGCCGGGCGCATCCTGGTGTCGACTTACCCGGAACGGGCCAAGGCCGTCAATGTGCGCCGGGCCAAGATGGCCACGGTCGTGGTCCTGTCCGACGAGTTCGACGGCCCATGGGTCCAGGTCGACGGCGAGGCGGAGGTACTGGACATGCCCGAGGCGCTGGAACCGCTCGTGGAGTACTTCCGCTGCATCTCCGGGGAACATCCGGACTGGGACGAGTACCGGGAGGCGATGCGCCGCCAGGGCAAGTCGCTGATCCGGGTCATCCCTCGCCGCTGGGGCCCGCTGGCCACCGGCGGTTTCCCGGCCCGGCTGGCGGGCTGAGATCACCGCGCCAGGAAGCTGACCGGCGGCCGCGGCGCTGTGTCGACGGTGAGGTGAAAGACGTCGGGCCGGGCGTAGTGGCCAACCGGGTCGAACTCGCGCCGGCCCGCGCTGATGGCGTCCGGGTCGATCTCGGCGTAGAGGATCTCCTCGCGGTCGGTCACCGGGCCGGCCACGACGCGGCCGCCGGGCTCGACGATCGCCGTATGGCCGCGGCTCATCCAGTCCCCGTCCGCACCGTAGATGTCGCCGCGGAGCTCGGCGGGCACGTGGCCGCCGTGCATCAGCGGCGCGACGCCGAGCACGTAGACCCGGCCCTCCCTGGCGATATGCCGCAGGGTCGGCACCCAGGTGTCGCTGTTGTCCCAGGTCGGGGCCAGGTAGATGTCGACTCCCCTGGCGTACATGGCCGCCCTGGCCAGGGGCATGTAGTTCTCCCAGCAGATCAGGCCGCCGATCACGCCGAACGGCGTCCGGACGACATCGAGCATCGACCCGTCGCCCATGCCCCACACGGTCCGCTCGCCGCCGGTCGGCATCAGCTTGCGATGCCGGCCGGCCAGCGAGCCGTCCCTGGAGAAGTAGAGCAGCGTGTTGTACAGCGTGCCGCCGTCGATCTCATTGACGCCGATGGCAACGTAGGCCCCGGCCTCGGACGCCGCCGCGCCGAGCCGCTCAGTAGCCGGCGAGGGCACCTCGACGGCGCCTGCGGTCAGGCGGCGCGCGAACTCGCCGTCATGCCACGCGGGCACCCGCCACACCCAGTCCGGGTAGCCGGAGACGAACGCCTCGGGGAACGCCACGAGCCGCGCGCCCTGCCCGGCCGCCGTCGCGATCAGCGTGCATGCTTTCTCCACGGTGGCCTCGCGGTCCAGGAACTGCGGCGCGGCCTGGACGGCAGCAACGATCGCCTTGTCCATCTGGTCCCCCTACCGGGTGCCGGCGCCGACGAGCAGACGGCACGGGCCGCAGAAGCCGCCCTGGCCCTCGAACTGCCGCAGGGCCTGGCCGACCTCGGTCCACGCCGCCTCGCGCTCCGGCTCGGACCGCCCCGACAGCATCTGCTGCAGCGCGCCGAACGACTCGCGCTCGAACCGCAGGCAGTCTGCGGCTGATGGCAGCCGGAGCGGGGCGTCGATCGTGCGGACCTCGATGTCGCGGAACCCTGCCTCGGCGAGCTCGTTCTCCAGCGCCCCGTCGCCGCCCAGGCTGAACGGACCCGGCTGGCCGGGCCACGGCGGCCCGAGACCGGCCGCCCGCCGGATGATCGAGACCGGAACCGAGAAGAACCCGTTGAGGTCGGCCGCCGCGTAGACGATGACGCAGACGCGCCCGCCGGGCCGCAGCGCCTGGCGCATGCCCGCCAGCGCTCGCTGCCGGTCGGGGAAGTAGATCAGGCCCACCCGGCTGATGACAGCGTCGTAGTACCCGGCCTGGACCTCGATGTCCTCGCCGTCCATCACCTGCGTCCCGGCGCTGGCCAGGCCGGCGTCAGCGAAGCGGCGGTCGGCGTAGGCCAGGATCCGGGCGGAGATGTCCGTCGCGAGCACCCGCCCCCGGCTTCCGGCGCGGCGCGCCGCGGCCATGCTCTGGCCACCCGTCCCGGCGGCGACATCGAGCACCCGCGAGCCCTCGGCGACGTGGGCCAGGTCGAGCATCGCCTCCGTGGCCTGGCCGAGCCACTGCTCAAGAGTCGGGCCCCACGCGTCCCAGGCGGCGGCCGCGTTGTCCCACTGATGCCGCGTGGTTTCCTTATACGCGGCCGGGTCGAATTGCTGTTGCGTGGTCGTCATCCTGTCCATCTCCTTCGTGGCCCGGCCATCCGGGCGGCGGATTAACGGCGGCTGATTACGTCATCAGGTCAGCCCGGTCTGAGGGGCGGGGCAGCCCGTCCAGAAACTCGGTCAGCAACGCGTTAACGGCCGCTGGCTGCTCCATGTTGACCATGTGACCGGCGTCGGCGACGACACGGTAGGAGGCACCCGGAATACGCCGGGCCAGCACGGCGGACATCTCGAGGAAGCCGGGCACGTCACGTTCGCCGACTATCACCAGCGCGGGCACGGCCACCTCTTCCAGCGCGTCGATGGGCTCCGGCCGGGTCGCCTGGTGGGGGTCCTGGCCGAGCCAGTGCTGGCCGGGGTAGCCGGCGACCATAGCCGCCAGCTGGCTCGCCACCTCCGGCCTCTCCCGCGCGGCCGAGAACAGCGGGTGCGCGAGCCAGGCCGCACGGCCGGCCGGGCTCCCGCCCGCCGCGACCTGGCGGGCGACCTCCTCCAGCGCGTCCGCTGATCCCCGATCCCAGGGAACGCCGTCGAGCACGGCATCCAGCAGCACCAGGCCCCGGACCCGGGGCCCGGCCAGCAGCGCGGACCGCAGCACGACCTGCCCGCCGAACGACAGGCCGACCAGCACCGCATCGGGTATGCCGAGGTGATCCAGCAGCGCCAGGAGGTCTCCCGCATGGGTATAGGGGACGGCGGGGTCGAGCGGTCCGGTGGCGCCGAACCCGCGGCAGTCGTAGCGCACCACTGCGCAGCGGGCCCGCAGATGCTCAACCTGCGGGTCCCACATGCGCATATCCAGCCCGAAGCCATGGACGAGCACCACGGCCGGCCCGTCCCCGGTCATCTCATAGGCCAGGCGGGCTCCTGGCACGTCCAGTACTCCGGCCCTGCTGTGTCCTCGCATGCCAGCATCGTGGTCCCTGACCGGTCACCCGCACATCGGTACGATCACGCCATCGGCCGGTCAGCGGCTACCCATCCAGCCCGGCGGAATACCCAGCTAGCTGGGTCCGGCGCAGGCCCGTCTTGGCCAGGAGGCTGGCCACGTGCTTTTCGACAGTTCGCGGCGACAGGAACATGCGCTCCGCGATCTCCCGGTTGCCCAGGCCCTGCGTGATCAGCCGGAGAACGTCAGCCTCACGCTCTGTCACGCCCAGCGCGCGCAGCTGGCCCGGTAGCTCACCGTCGCCGGGCCGCCGCCGCGGGACCGGCGCCCCGGCCCGGCGCAGCAGCCGACGGCAGGCGGCGGCCACCCGGTCGTCGCCGCGTGCGGCGAAGTACGCCGCCGCCTCGCGAAGCCATCCGACCGGGTCACCCCAGCCATCGGCGAGCGCCGCCTCAGCGGCGACGCGACGGGCATAGTGCATGTACCAGGCCACCAGCGGTCCCATCTCGGCGTCTGCGGCGGCAAAGGCAGCGTCCGCCTCCCCGGCCGCGCCCCGCCGGCCGGCCAGGATGGCATCGGCGTAGCCGAGCAGGGCAGCGACCACGCGGTGCCGGGTGCCGTGCGCGGAACGGACCATGACCGCGGCGGCCTGCGCGTCGCGATCCAGCGCGGCGCCCAGCAGCGGCCATAGCCCGAGGAACGGCGGCGCGATCGTCGCCGGGGAGCTCAGCAGCAACTCGGCCCCGGTCTGCATCTGCGCGTGAGCTTGCCCGAGGTCGTCGGCCAGCAGGGAGCTGGTCGCCCGGCAGTGCCCCCAGGCGCAGCCCAGGACATCCTGATCCTGCGGGGCCAGCGCGATGGCATCGGCGATCTGAGCCTCCATCTGCTCTTCCTCGCCGCGGATCGCGTGCGCCGTGGCCTGGAAGATGAGCGCCATGGGCAGCGCGGCGAGGCGGAAGCGGCGCGACGCATCGGCCGACCGCCGGGCGGCGGCGAGCGCCTCATCCGCGCGGAATTGCTTGTTCAGCCCGGCGGCGATCTGCAAGTCCAGCGTCGCCGTCAGCGCCAGCGCGCCTTGCGCCACCGACAGCTCACGCGCTTCCAGCAGCCGGTCCACGCTCTCGGTGCGCAGCTGGTCGATGGTCCCCAGCTCATGCAACGCCCGCAGGTGCCATAGCGGCAGCCCGTGTGCCCTGGCGATGGACGCCGCCCTGGTGAACGCGCGCTCCGCCCCGGCCAGATCGCGCTGCCGTGCGACCCGGCCGATCACCTCCAGGGCTTCGCAGGCCACCTCGGGCTGCTGCTCGCCGCCTTCGGCCGCGCGCAGCGCGGCCTGGGCGAGCTCGTCCGCCTCCCGCAGGTGCCCGCGCCCGACAGCGACCTGCGCCGCGCAGGCACCGACCTGGGCGGCATCGGCGCCCGGCGACCCGCGGGCGACCTCGATACTGGCCGCGGCCTCGGCCCAGCGTCCGCCGGCGATAGCAGCACGGGCGATCCTCAGATGCAGGCTGGCCACGCTGGCCGATGGAGTCCCCGTGCCCAGCCGGGCGAGCAGCATCTGGCCCATCTCGATAGCCCGGTCAACCTGGCCGGACATCGCGAGAACCTCAGTCAGGGCCTCATCGAGCGGGGCACGCAGCACCAGGTCATCCGGGCCGATCAGAACGCCCGCCCTGGTCAGGGTGTGCTCGGCGCTGGCCAGCGCGCCCACCGCCAGATCACGGCGCCCGGCCTCAAGCAGGAGCGCGCCGGCCCGCGCCGTGTTACCCGCCCGCTCGGCCAGATCGGCGGCGAGCATGCACCACGCACCGGGCAGGCCGGGATGCGCTGCCTCTACGGCGGCCAGTATCCGGCCGGCGAGCAGCGCCCGCTCCGGCGGCAGCAGCCCGGAGAGCACCGCCTCATGGGTCAGCGCGTGCCGGAACCGGAAGCTCTCCTGATCCGCCGCGACGAGCTGCAGGCTTACCCCGCGTCGCAAGGCGGCCAGGACGGCAAGCTCGGTCAGGTCAGTGGCCGGGCTCAGCAGCGCCCAGTCGAACCGGCGGCCGATGACCGCGGCGGCGCAGATCACGCGGCGGGAATCCGCATCGACGGCATCCAGGCGCCGGCGCACCGCATCTGAGAACGTGGCCGGGACGCCCGCTGCGATCAGGTCAGCGGCGTGCCAGCGGCCGTCACGCTCAGCCAGTGCTCCGTCTCCGATCAGCCCGGCCAGGACCTCCTCGACCAGAAACGGGATGCCCTCGGCCCGCTCGGCAACGAAGGACTGGACGGCACCCGGCAGGCGACCGGTGCCCAGGCACGCCAGTGCCATGCGGGCCATCGCGCCCGGCTCCAGCCGGGCGAGCGGCAGGACATCCGCCGATCCGCGCGCCTCCAGCAGCGCGGCGAGACCAGGTGCCGTGTCACTTTCCTCATCGCGCAGGGTGCCGACGCACAGCACCCGCTCCGCGGCCAGGTTGTCGGCCAGGTACTCCAGCAGCGCCAGCGTCTCCCGGTCCGCCCAGTGCAGGTCCTCGAGCACGAGCAGGCAGCCCGCATCGGGGGAAAGAACGCGCAGCAGCCGAAGGACCGCCTCCCCGAGCAGGACAAGCGACTCATCACCTGCTCCCCGGTACAGGTGCCGCCACTGCGGAACCAGGCGCCCCAGCGCGGGCCGGAACGGGTCCAGCTCGCCGCTCTCGGGGAACCCGCGGGCCCGCCCGGCCGACACCAGGGCCTCGGCGAACGCCCGGAACGGCGTCGGGACGCCTCCGCCCACGGCACGCCCGGTGAGGACCACGAACTCGCGCGCACCGGCCGCGCGGATAGCCTCCCGGACAAGCCGCGACTTCCCGATCCCGGCTTCCCCCGCCAGCAGCACCGTCCCGCCTTGCCCCGCTTGCGCCCGGGCCAGGGCATCGTGCAGGTGGCGAGTCTCCTCATCCCGCCCCACCACTACCGGACACAGCACCTGGCGCACATGACCAGTATCAACGAGCCGCCTGGCGGTGGCGGCGGCAGCTCAGCCGGCACGCCGCAGAGCTGCTCGGCCGGCCAGGGAAAATGATCACAAGAGTACTATCAGGCCATGCCCGGAGCCGGTAGCGATGAGGATGGCGCACTGCCCGAGGCTCCGGTATACGTGCTGGGCAGCAGCCCCGCCGAGCGCGACCGGCTGCGGCGGCAATCCGAGGAGCTTCGGGCGCACAGTGCCGCGCTCCTCGACCGGGTGGGGGTCAAGCGGGGGTGGAGCGCGATCGATCTGGGCTGCGGCCCCGGCGGGACTGTTCAGCTCCTGGCCGACCGGGTGGGGGCCAGCGGCCACGTGACCGGGCTGGAACTCAACCCGGCTAACGTCGCCCTAGCCCGCGAGTTCGCCGCGCATGGACGGGCGAACGTGGACATCGTGGAGGGAGATGCCCGGCACACCGGCCTGCCGCCTTCCTCGTTCGACCTCGTTCATGCCCGCACTCTGCTGATCAACATCCCCGATCCGGCCGGGGTGGTCGCCGAAATGGTGCGGCTGGTCAAGCCCGGCGGCTGGGTGGCGGTCCTGGAACCCGATGTCGCGCTGACCCTGTGTTACCCGCCGCACCCGGCGTGGGACCGGCTGGTCGAGATGTTCCTGAGCGTTCATCGCGATGCCGACGCAGATCCGTTCATCGGCCGCCGCCTGCCCGAGCTCTTCCGGCAGGCTGGCCTGGCCGAAATCGAGGTGGCGGCGAAAGCGGACATCTACCCGGTGGGTAACTCCCGGCGGACCATCCGTGCTGACCTGGTGCGGAGCATGCGCGCCAAGATCCTGGAGCGAGGCATAGCCGATGAACGGGAGCTAGCCGAGGCGGACCGGGCCGTCAGGGAACACCTCGACGACCCTGACACGCTGGTCATGCCGCATCTGCTCTTCCTGGCCTGGGGCCGCAAACCGGTCATCTGAGGCTCGTTCTCCGGCCGACCTCGACAGACCTCAAGCGCCCGATTCCCCCCCGGTACGAACAACATCACCGGACGCCTGGGTCAGCCGAGCCGGTGGTGCGGGTCCGGGCCGCCGGTGGACGCGCAAACGGGGACCCGCAGATCACGCGGGTCCCCGTGCGGGGCGGACGTTCAGCTGACGATGCTGATCACGAACGCCGCCAGCGTACCCAGGGTAGCCAGGACGGCGCCGATCACCGCGAGTGTCTCACCGCGGAACGGGCGCCGATCGCGTGCGTCGCGAGCCAGCGCCAGCGCCGCGACGGCGAAGACGGGCGGCAGCGCGAGCCAGAACACCACCACGGAAGCCGCCGCCAGGACGCCCAGCACCAGCGCGGTCCGGGCCGAGGCCAGCCCCGAGTTCTTGCGCAGCGCTCGCCGGACCACAAGGCCGAAGACGAGCGCGGTGACCACCACGACGGCCGCGGCCAGGACCAGGCCGACTCGCCAGGCCGGGCCGTCATTGGTATCGCGGGCAATGAGGATGGCGGCCAGGAGCGCGCTGAGCAGCACGGCGACGCCGGCCGGGCGCAGCACGTCCGGGGAGCGAGTTGCGGCCGTCGGGTCCACAGAGGTGCGGATCATCGGGTGTTTCCTTCCATCGGCGATCGGATGCGAATGAGACTGCTCCCGTCGCGCTGGCGACGCATGAGTCCGGCGTCCCGGTCGACCCAGGAGGTTCTCCCGGCCGAACCCAGGACCGCGGACTCCTGACAACAGGCCGTCGCTCCAGCACACTCAGGTCATGGACAGCGCCGCCCGCACCGCGATCTCACCCAGGAGCGCGAGGTACGCGGCGTTCGCCGTGGCCGCGCTGGTTCTGGCCGAGATAGCCGTGACACCGGTCCTCGGCGCCGGGCTGAGCGGGCTGGCCGGGGTGCACGGCTCGTTCGTCCCGGCCGGCGACCTGATCGCCGATGGCTGCATCGCGGCCATCGCCCTGATCGTGATCTGGGCCCGGCCCGCCAATGCCATCGGCTGGCTGATGCTGGCGTTCGCCGCGCTCGGGGCGACGCAGAACTTCGCTGAGGCCTACGGCGTCCGGGCGCAGGCCGAGCTGCACTCGCAGCTGCCGTTCGGACCGCTGGCCCTGGCGCTGGGCACGTCACTGTGGATTCCGGCGGCGGCGCTTCCGGCCACGCTGCTCCTGAACCTGTACCCGGACGGCCACGTCACCGCCCGGTTCTGGGCCTGGGTGAACTGGGTGGCGGTGGCCGCGATGGTGGTCGCGACGCTCGGTGCCGGCACGGACCAGAGCATTGCCCGCCAGGACTTCGCGCAGGCGCGCCCGGTCGCTGCCGTTCCGCCGTCCATCGCGACGGCACTGCTGGCCGTGGGCGCGGCAGTCTTGCTCCTGTGCGCGCTGGTGAGCATCGGGGGTGCCGTCTGGCGGACCTGGCGGGCGCAGGCGCCACAGCGCCAGCAACTGCTGTTGCTACTGGTGACAGCCGCGATCGTGGTCGTGCTGACCCCGCTGAGCGCACCGGGATGGCTGTTCGACATCGGCCTGGTGGCCGTGCCCGCCGCGGTTGCCGTCGGCGTGCTTCGGTACCGGCTGCTCGGCGTCGAAGTGGTGATCCGGCGGACTCTTCAGTTCGCGGCGCTGACGTTGCTGGTAGTAGCCGTCTACGCCGCCGCGGCCGCCGCCACGTCAGCGCTTGTCTCCGACAGGACGGGCTCGCGGGTCGTAGCGGCCGCAGCCGTGGCCCTGATCCTGCTGCCCTTGCGCGACCGGCTGCAAGCCTGGGTCGACCGGCTGGTCTACGGCGCTCGCCGCGATCCGCTCGGGGCGATCCGGCGGGTCGGCGCATCGGTCTCGGCGGTGTCAGCCGACCCGCTGCCCGCGGTCGTCCGCAGCGTCACCGATGCGGTTCGCGCCAGTTTCGTCGCGATCACCGATGCCGACGGGACCGTCCTCGCCGCGACCGGGGCCGAACGAGGCGACGCGCGGCTGGAATATCGCCTGACCGTGGCCGGCGCGCAGGTCGGCGAGCTAGTGATCTGCCCGGCCCGCGGCGAGTCAGCGATGTCCGCAGCGGACGCCCGGCTGATCGCGACATTGATCGCCCCGGTGGCGGCGATCGTCCACGCCGGCCAGCTGACGCGGCGGCTGGCCAGCGCGCAGGAGCGGACGCTGGCCGCGGCGCAACGGGAGCGGTCCCGTATCCGCCGTGACCTGCACGACGGCCTGGGCCCGTCCCTGTCTGGCGTCGCGCTCGGCCTGGAGGCCGTGCAGGCGGCGCTGCCTGATGACACCCAGACGGCCGGCACGCTGACGGCGCGCATGCGCACCGAGGTCGCCGGCGCCGTCGAAGACGTCCGGCGCATTATCGACGAGCTCCGCCCGGCGGCGCTCGAGGACGTCGGACTGGCGGCGGCCCTGCGGGAAAGGGCCGCATCGCTCGCCGCGCGATCCGGGTCCGGAATGGTCGTGGACGTGCACGTCGCCGAGCCGATGCCGGGGCTGCCCGAGCAAGTGGAGATCGCCGCGTTCCGGATCGCCGAAGAGGCCATGACAAATGTGCTCAGGCACGCGCGGGCCAGCCGGTGCGAGGTACGGCTGGAGGTCGATGACGCGCTGGTCGTTTCGATCAGCGACGATGGCGTCGGCCTGCCCGTGCAGACCCGGCCGGACGGAATCGGCTTGACGTCGATGCGGCAGCGGGCCGTTGACCTGGGCGGATGCTGCACGGTAGGGCCGGCCGTCCCGTCCGGCGTGATCGTGCATGCCCGGCTGCCGCTGGAGGTGACTCAATGAGGCCGCGACCGGTGCGGGTGGTGCTCGCCGATGACCATCCGATGTACAGGTACGGCGTCGCGGCCGTCCTGGCCACGGCGGACGAGATCGATCTTGTCGGCGAGGCCTGCGATGGCGGCGAGCTGATTGCGCTCGTCGACGCCGAATGCCCGGACGTAGTGCTCACCGATCTCGCCATGCCTGGCCTTGACGGAGCGAGCGCCTGCCGGCAATTGCTCACGCGGCAACCAGACCTGGGCGTTCTCGTGCTGACGATGCATGCCGATGACGAGTCGCTGGTCTCGGCATTGCGAGCCGGGGCGCGGGGCTATCTGGTCAAAGGAGCGGACAAGGCCGAGCTCATCCGGGCGATCCTGGCCGTCGCGGACGGTCAGGCGGTGTACGGCGCGGCGGTTGCCCAGCGGATCGCCAGGCTGTTCGGCGCGGCCCGCCCGGCGGCGCCGCCTTTTCCTGACCTGACGCCGCGAGAGCGGGAAGTGCTCGACCGGCTGGCCGACGGTGCCCGCAATTCCGAGATCGCCGGGCAGCTTGGAATGACCGACAAGACGGTGCGCAATCACGTGTCGGCGATACTGATGAAGCTGCAGGTTCCCGATCGGACTGCCGCCGCGATCAAGGCCCGCGACGCGCGAGGAGCGGGAGCGGGGCCTCGACGCGGATGCTGACCGCTCCGTAGGTGTAGCCGAGTCGTTCGTTGAGGGCGCGCATGCTGTCATTGCCCCGCTGGGTCCAGGTGTAGACCTCCGCGATATCGTGCTCGGCCGCCCAGCTCAGCGTGGTGCGCTTCAGTGCCGTGGCCACGCCACGGCCGCGCCAGTCCCGCCGCACCGCCGTATACCCGGTCTCCGCCCGGCCCGGCTGATCGGCATCGAGCCGCAGCGACGCGACACCCACCACCTCGCCATCAGCCAGCGCCGTAAACGTCGCCTCGGGCGTCTTGATCCAGTCCCGCTTCCACTCCGCCAGCGAAACCTGCAGCGTCGACGTCAGCGCCATGTCGGCGAGGGTCTCATGGACCTGGTGATAGGCCTGCTCCCATAGCTCCGGACGCGCAGCGACGCTGACGATGTCCACGCCGGGAGGAATCACCGGCTCAGGCTCGGCGCCGATCGTGCGGAGCTGTTCCACCTCACGGTCGACCTCGGCGAAACCGAACCGGCCGGCGAACTCCGCGGAGCCTTCGTCCTCGACGACCGCCGCGACCCTGGCATGACCCTGAGCCTCGCAATGCCGCGCCAAGGCCAGCAGCAGGGCAGTCCCGGCACCGCGGCGCCTGGCCGGGGGCAGGACCCGAGGGCAGACGAATCCGCCCAGCAGGTCGGAATGGTCGGCCACGCCGGAGCCCACGACCTGGCCGTCCTGCTCGGCGAGCAGCAACAGCCGGCCAGGGTGCTCCCATGCGCGCAGCTCTGTCACGGTGGCAGTACGCTCGCCGGGCGCCACTGCGATGCGCACCTGGCGCCACCGTTCAAGATCGGTGTCGGACCGGGCGGCCTTCAGGAAGAACATGACGGCAGGCTAGCGCGGGTCTCAACTACGCTACGACCGTGGCCCTCACCAGCTACGAGACGATGGGATGGCTCCGGGCAGCGGTCGGTATCGCGCTCATCGTGGCGCCCGGAGCCCCGATCCGGCTGTCACGCCGGCAGGAGCCAGCCGGCGGCGAGGTGCTGCTCATGCGGACGATCGGCATCAGAGACCTGGTCCTGGGCCTGGGCACCGTTACCGCGGCAAGATCGGACGACGTCGGGGATGTCCGTCGCTGGACCGCAGCAGCGTTGGCCAGTGACTCGCTGGATGTCACGGCCAGCCTCGCGAGCTATCGTTCCATCGGAAAGCGGGACTCCTGGAGTGCGGCGATACTGGCGCTCGCCTTCGTCTGCGGAGATCTTCAAGGCCGCCGGGGTGTTCCGGCCGACGGCTCCGGATAGTCGCTGGGCCAGGCTGGCAGCCCGCTGACGAGCATGTCTGCCCCGCCACCCGGAGCTGGATCCGGCCACGCCTTCCCGTGGTCAGATGCGGGGGTCGATATGGATCTTGGGACCCGTCGCGCCGCCGGCCGGGCGCCAGCCGGCCAGCACTTCGCCGACCTGGTCGAGCCCGGCCGTGGCCGCGACGAGGGGGCGGGGGTCCACGTCACCGGAGGCGTAGTGCTCGATGGTGCCGGCCAGCCCCTGGGAGGCGGCCAGGATGCCGACGGCGGTTACGTCCTTCAGTGCCATCGTCCGGGTGTCGATGAGGCTCGGCATCCCGGACAGCCCGACGTAGACAACGCGCTTGCCGGGCTCGACCAGCTCCAGCGCCAGCGCGGGCAGCTCCTGCGCGTTCGATGCGTCAATGACCGCATCCCACGGGAGGGCGGGGACCTGGCCGGCGACCCAGGCGCCGGCGAAGCCGAGCGAGGCCGCGAAGCCGATGTCCCGGCCTGACCGGCCCATGAGGTGAACCTCAGCACCGCCCGCACGGGCGAACTGGGCGCACAGCAGCCCGATGGTCCCGGTGCCCAGGATCAGCGCCCGGTCGCCCGCCGCGAGTTGCGCCGCACTGACCGAGCGCAGGGCGTTCCCGCCGGGCTCGACCATGGCGGCGGCGGTATCGTCGACGCCGCCGGGCAGGGGCAGCAGCGCCCGCACCGGAACGGAAAGCTGCTCGGCGAGCGCCCCCGGCATTCCGCCGCGGATGCCGATCTCCAGCCGGTCCTCGCAGACGTTGTGCCGGCCGGACGTGCAGCGGTGGCAGTGACCGCAGCCGATCATGGTGTCGCCGGTAACCCGGCGCCCGATCCACTCCTGGTCGGCCGGGTCGCCGACGGCGGTCACGGTCCCGCACCACTCGTGGCCCAGGCGTACCGGGTACTTGGCGTGTCCCTGGTGCAGGTAGGCCATCTCGCCGGTGAAGAACTCGACATCCGTGCCGCACACGCCAACGCGGTGAATATCGATGACGGCTTCTGCGGGCCGGGCGACCGGAGGTGCCACCTCCTGGACCGAGCCCTGGCGCGGTCCGGTCAGGACGAAAGCCCTCATGAAGCTGCCCGCAATCCCTCAGCCAGACCAGTGGTGCCCGGTCCTGGCCGCCGGAACTCGCGGCTGATCTCTGCGGTCTGGTGACCAGGATCGCGGGCCGGGATGGCAGTCACCTCTCAGCGAAGCGGGTTCAGGGGACGACGATGACCGGCCATTTCCCGGCCCGTACCAGGCGGGTGGCGAGCGAGCCCACGATCCGGTGGCCGAGGTGCTCGGAGGCGCCGACCACCACGGTGTCGGCATGCGTCTGCTCCGCGATCCTGGTCAGCTCGGCCAGCGGGTCTCCGCGGACCGAGCGGAACTCGCTGGCGACCCCGGTCTCGGCTGTCCGGCTGAGCATCAGCTGCTTCAGCTCGTCGCCAATCTGATCGAGCGTCTCGCTCATCGCGGCCGCGCCGCCCGGGGCCGAGCCGGCGCTGGCCGGTATCCGGACGACATACACGGCCAGCAGGCGGCAGCGCTGGCGGCGCGCTAGCCCGCCGGCGTAGGCCGCGGCGCGCAGCGAGGTTCGCGAGCCGTCGACGCCGACGAGGATGAGCGACGGGCCGTCGGTGCTGAATTCGGAGTCGGGCGCGGGGGAATTCACCCGACCATTGTGCCCATCCCGATGGCTGGAACCTGGTCGCGCGCCGGAACGGGCGCGGCCAGAGTCACCAGGCTCAGGCCGCGGAAGGCCGCGAAGATTTCCGGAACGCAGCTCCGCTGAACTCCGCGAACGAGATGTATCGTGATTTTACCGGGGCACAAGACAAGATCGGGAAGGGCGGCGCGGAGGATGTTCGAACGATTTACCAACCGGGCGCGGCGGGTCGTGGTCCTGGCTCAGGAAGAGGCCAGGATGCTCAGCCACGACTACATCGGTACCGAGCACATCCTGCTCGGCCTCGTCCATGAGGGCACCGGGGTAGCGGCCCAGGCCCTGGAGTCACTGGGGATCACCCAGCAGGCGGTGCGCCAGCAGGTCGAGCAGATCATCGGCCGGGGCGATCAGGACCCGCGGGGCGGGCATATCCCGTTTACGCCGCAGGCCAAGAAGGCGCTCGAGCTGTCTTTGCGCGAGGCGCTGCAGATCGGCCACAATTACATCGGCACCGAGCACATCCTGCTCGGCGTGATCCGCGAGGGCGAGGGACCCGCCGCGCAGGTGCTGATCAGCCTGGGCGCTGACCTGGACACGGTCCGGCAGCAGGTGATCGAGCTGCTGCAGGGATACCAGGGCCAGCCCGACACGGGCGCGGCGCGGCGCTCCGGCCCGGCTGGCCGCAGAAAGCGCAAGCTGGAGGCACACCTCCTTGACCGTTTCGACGCGATGGAGTCGCGCCTGACGGGCATCGAGCATCGCGTGGGTACCGGACCGGACGTGCGCGACCTCGACCAGGAGATCAAGCAGGTCCGCCGCGACAAAGAAGCAGCCATAGACGCCCAGGACTTCGAGACGGCCGCGGTGCTGCGCGACAAGGAAAAGCAGCTACTCGGCGAGAAGGGCTCTCGTCAGCAGGAATGGGCAGCCACGCACCCGGACCTGCCTGCCCTGAGCGACGAGGTCGAGCGCCTTCGCGGTCTGCTCCGCCAGCATGGCATCGACCCGCAGGACGGTGCCGCATAGGGGGCGCTGCACAGGGGGCGCTGTATAGAGGGCGCTGTATAGAGGGCGCTGCGCCGGGGCGCCGCCCGGAGCAGCCGGAGGCACGAGCCAGTCGCCTCGCGCGCGGGCCTCGGCAGCGGCCGTCACGGTTTCCTCAGCAGCACCTCGCCCTCGAGGCCGTCGGGATCGCGGAAGAAGATGCTCAGTACCTGACCGAAGTCGTTCACTGTCCCATCGCTCGCTCCGGTCTCGATGAGCCGGTCCCGGATCGTCGCGAATGCCTCTGGTGACGCGGCGGCCAGCCCGACGTGATCAATGCGGCCCCGGCCCCACATCGGCGTCTGGCGATCAGCCTGCGTGTTCCCGTCGATCACGAAGACATTCAGCTGGGTGGCCGGGCCAATGTCGATCACGGTCATCGTCTCGCCCGGACCGTGGCCGCGCGTCGGGCCGACCACAGCGTCGAACACCTGCTCGTAGAATCGTCCGAGCCGATCAGCGTCCTTGGACATCCACGCGATATGGTTCACGCCATCCAGCAGCATGCCTGGCTCCTCCCGCCACCTCAGGCCCACCGTACTATCTGCCCCGGTCCTGGCCGTCTCCCCCGAGAATGCCGGCCGGGACTGTGGCCGCCGCCCGCCGATGAGATTCCCGGCCAGCGCCGGTCTTACCCGTAGCGCCACGGGGCGGTACCTCAACGGAAGGACCTGACGTGCCCGACTCCGGCCCGACGACTCATACCCTGGACGTGCCCGGCGCACGGCTCTACTACGAGCGGCGCGGCACCGGCCCGCTGCTGCTCATGATCGGCTCGCCGATGGACAGCACCGGCTTCGCCGGACTGGCCGGCGCGCTCGCCGGCCGCTACACGGTCGTGACGTACGACCCGCGTGGTATCGGCCACAGCAGCCGCGAGGACACCACCGCGGACGTGACACCCGAGCAGCAGGCGGATGACGTCGACCGCCTGCTGACGGTGCTCGGCGGCGGACGGGCGCATGTTTTCGGCAGCAGCGGCGGAGCCGTTGTCGGGCTCGCGCTAGTCACCGCGCACCCGGGCCGGGTGCATACGCTGGTCGCCCACGAGCCTCCGGTGATCGAGTTGCTGCCCGACAGCGCACAGGTACGCGCCCAGATCTCGGACATCTACGACACCTACCGGGCCGACGGAGCGCAGCAGGCGATGCAGAAATTCATGGCCCAGGCCGGCCTGGGCGATCCCCCCGGCCAGGAAGCCGTCGCCCCCCGCTGGGAACCTTCTCCGGAGCAGATGACCCGGATGCGCGCCACCACCGAGCAGTTCCTCGCGCACCTGATCCGTCCGACCACGAATTACCGGCCCGACATCGAGGCACTGCGGGCGGCACCGGCGCGCATCGTGGTCGCCGGCGGCGTCACGTCCAAGGGGCAGCTGGCCAGCCGTGCGGCCGCAGCCCTGGCCGACCGGCTCGGTACCGCCATGGTCGACTTCCCCGGTGACCACGGCGGATTCGTGGCCCTCCCTGACCAGTGCGGCCGCGTCCTGGACCAGGTACTCACCGCACCGGCCTGAGCAGGCCGACCGGCTCGGGATCCGGTGCTGTGACTTCCGGCACGGGGACACCGCGTTCCCCGGCCTGGCCCGGGCCGGATCAGAGTCTCAGCTGGCACCCTCGGCGGGCGGGTGGGTGAGGTCGGCGAGGGTGAGGGCCAGGTGCAGTTTCAGGCGGTCTTCGCCCCGGCGCAGGTCCAGCGGTACCAGTTCGGCCGCGCGGGCCAGGCGCCAGTACAGCGTGGTCCGGTGGATGTGCAGCTGCGCGGCGGCCCGCTGGGCCTGCGCCCCGCACTCGAGGTAGCACCGCATGGTCTGCCGGTATGTTCCGGCTCGCTCGTCCAGCAGCGCGCCGACGCCGGGGCAGATCCGCTCGGGCGCCGACGGGTCGCAGTAAAGGTGCTGGAAGGCCGCGTAGACGCCCAGGCTGGCCCAGTCGGCGGCGCGCGCGAACCGCGGGACGCGCGCAGCCACGCAGGCGGCGTATTGGGCATTACCCAGGCTGGCCCGCACGTCCGCCAGCGCCGCCGCGCCGCCCCAGGTACCCACGGCCAGCGCCGGCCCTGGCAGGGCCCGGACCAGCTGGCGCAGCCCGGCCAGCGCGCCAGTGGTGGTGATCGCGACCAGCTCGTCCTCGCCGGAGCTGGCCAGGACCACAGTGCCCGGCGCGGCCCGCAGACGCAGGTTCCCCGCCGCCCGGCGCAGGTTCCCCGCCGCCCGGCCCGTGTCCGGTACGGGCTCCGGCCGGACGGCCGGAGGGCGGATGACGGCCAGTGCGTAGGGCGGCGGCCCGGTCAGCGCCGCCTGCCCGGCCAGCATGGCCGCGGCCTCCTGGCGGACCTGTTCCTGAGGGTGCAGCAGCCCGTCGGCCAGGTCGCTCAGTACGGCGAGCTGGTCAGCGGCCCGGATCGCCCGCTGCGCCAGCAGGTGACCCGCCTGCGCTGCGGCGGCCTGGGCCTGCCGGGTCTGCTCCAAGGTCAGCGGGGGCTCGTTGATGAGCCACAAGAACCCGAGCCGCTGCTCATCGGCGAGCAAGGGCAGGCAGAGGCGGGGCAGGGTAGCCTGCTGCGGATCGCCGGGGATGGACACCGGCTCGCGGGCGGAGAACACTCCGTGCTCGGTCATCCTGCGGCGCAGCCGGGCGCTGGTCTGGCGCTGCAGTACCGCCTCTACCCGGCTGCGGTCCAGCCGGCCGGTCTGCGGGCTGATGGCCAGCGGCCGTAGTGCGGCGTCGTCGATGATCACCGACCGGCGCAGGTCCCTGGCCAGCTGCTCGGCGATGTGCTGCAAGTGCTCCTCGAACACACTGTTGTCATGCCCGGCGGCCCGCCGGGTGATGCGGAGGCGCTCCTACATCTGTCGAAGTCAGCCCGGCCAGGATGGGTCAGCTGTCGCAGCCGTGCTGAGCACCGCCCGTGGCAGCGTGGAGAAGCGGCACTTGGGAGAGAAAAGGCCTGATCGCCTGGGACGGAGGCAGCTGGTGCTTGCTGACCCGCAGCCCGCGCTCGCGCCGACGCTGGCGGGCCGGTATTACACCGATCCGGCCGTCCTGGCCGCCGAGTGCGAGCGGATCTTTGAGCAGCAGTGGTATTACGCGGGCCGGGCCGACGAGATCGCCGCGCCAGGGCAGTTCATCCGGCGCCCGGCCGGGCGCGAAAACGTGCTGCTGGTCCGCGGCCAGGACCGGGTGATCAGGGGCTTCCTCAACGTGTGCCGGCACCGCGGCGCGCAGCTGTGCCTCACGGACGCCGGGGACACCGGCAACGCGATCCACTGTCCCTATCACAACTGGATTTACGGTCTGGACGGTGCGCTGATCACCGCGCCCAACTGGCGGGCGATGGCCGATATCGACAAGCGGGACTACGGCCTGCACCCGGTGCGCGCACAGGTCTGGGAGGGCCTGATCTGGGTGTGCGTGGACGGTGACCCCGGCCCGCTGGAGGACTATCTGCGTCCGCAGATCGAGACCCGGCTCGGCGGCTACGCCAAGCTGGAGCGGTACCGGATCGGCGAGCTGGCCGTCGGCGGCCGGGCCGAGTACGACGTGGCGGCGAACTGGAAGCTGATCTACGAAAACTTCCAGGAGTGCTACCACTGCGCCCGCATCCACCCCGAGCTGGTCGAGGCGATCCCGCAGTTCCGGTCCCCCGCTATGGGCACCGGCGGCTACGACACCGACGGCTATCCCATCGCCCCCGGCCGGGCGTCGTTCTCGCTGACCGGGCAGACCTCGCTGCCCCGGCTGCCCGGCCTGCTGCCCGCCGATGACAGGCTGTTCTACGGCATGGTGCTGCGCCCGAACTGCTTCCTGTCCTTGATCAGCGACCACGTGATCGTGCACCGGTTCGAGCCGGTCGCCGCCGACCGGACGCGGGCGGTATGCGAGTGGCTGTTCCCGGCCGACACATTGGCTGCAGGCCGGTACGACGTCAGCGATGCGGTCGCCCTGTTCGCGAAGGTCAATGAGCAGGACTTCGCGGCCGCGCAGTGGTGCCAGCCGAACATGGGCTCGCGCGCCTACCGCGGCGGCGGCGTGCTGGTGCCCAGTGAGGCTGAGGTGATCTCGCAGTACTACGCGTGGTATCGCGCTGTGATGGGCATCACCGTCACGGGCCGCCCGCCGGGCGGCGACTCTGCGCCGCCGCATGCGGCCAGCTGATCGCGGGGAGCGTGAATGGCACAACAGTACCGGGCGATCGTGATCGGCTGCGGGGCCGTCGGCGCCGCGACCGCTTACTGGCTGAGCCGTCGGCTAGGCGGCGGCGTGCTGGCGCTCGAGCAGTACCAGCACGGGCACTCCCGCGGGGCGTCGGAGGATCATTCCCGTGTCATCAGGCACGCCTACAGCCGGCCCGAGTACACGGCGCTGACCCCGGCGGCCTACCAGAGCTGGAACGTCGCCGAGCGGGGGACCGGGCTGCAGCTCGTGTACCGCACCGGCGGGCTGATCCTGGCCGAGGACGGCAGCGCCGGTGCGGCCTACCTCGCCGCTACCGCTACGGCGATGGACGCGGCGAACCTGCCGTTCGAGCAACTCACCGGCACCGAGGTGATGCGGCGCTGGCCGCCGTGGCGGCTCGGCCGTGAGCACATCGCGCTGCACGACCCCGAATCGGGCATCCTCGACATCCGCCGGGCCACCGCCGCGCACATTGCGCTGGCCCGCGACCGCGGCGCGACGATCCTGGCCGGTGCCCAGGTCACCGCGATCGCCGAGTCGGCAGGCAGCGTGACGGTCACGGCCGCCGGGCAGGACTACTCGGCCGGGCAGGTGGTGCTGGCCGGCGGCGCCTGGAATCCGGTGCTGCTGGCCATGCTGGGCGCCAGCCTGCCGATCACGCTCACCGAAGAGCAGGTCACCTACTTCGCCACGCCGAAGGTGGCCGAATTCACCCCGGACCGGTTCGGCGTCTATGGCTACCTCGCCGACGACGGCCTGTATTACGGCTTCCCGGTCTATGGCGAGGTCGCCACCAAGATCGGCATCGACGGCGCTGGGCCGGTGGTCACCGCGGACAGCCGGACCTTCGCCCGAGACGAGGCGCGGGTGCGCCGGGTTCTTGCCTTCCTGGAACGCTACCTGCCCGCAGCCGTCGGGCCAGAGCTCTACACCCGCACGTGCTGCTATGACTTCCCGCCCGACCGGGACTTCATCGCCGACTACGTACCAGGGTCGCAGCGCGTGCTGGTCTGCGCCGGCGCGGGACACGCAGGCAAGTTCGCCGCGCTACTGGGCCGGGTTCTCACCGAGCTCGCACTCGACGGTTCCAGCCGGTTCCCGGTCAGCGCGTTCAGCGCCACCCGGCCGGCGCTCACCAGCACCGCACCAGCACCCAGCCGCGTCAACTCGATGTGAGCAGGCCAGATTCGGCAGGCGTGCTTACGAGCCGATCCCTGTGGTCGAGGCGGATAGCGACCTCGGGTCGCGCTGCCGCCAGGAACCGCGCTCGACGGCAGCGAGGAACCTGTCCACCACCGCGTTGAATACCTCGGGTTCTTCGAGGTTGGCGGTGTGCCCCGTCTGCGGAAGTATCGCCAGGCCCGACGACGGTATGACGCGCTTGAGCATCAGCGCGGGTTCCAGGCATCCCTCATCTTCGTCACCGGCAATGATCAGCACCGGCACGCTGATTTCCGCGAGGTCGCCGATCAGTGCGTACAGAGACGGCCGTGCGGCCTGGACTCCCCGCATCGTCAACGCCGAGCCAGCCGCCGAGTGCTCGCCGAGTGCGGTCGCGAACTGCGCCCAGCCGCGCGGATTCTTGTTCTGGAACTGAACCCGGGCAGGCCCGACCGCGTACCGCTGCGCCATCCCCGCCGCACCCTCGGCCTCGAACGCCGCGGCAATGGCCTCGCACTCGCCCCTGAACGGCTCCTGCCGCTCCGGTTGAGCACCGTACCCGACCCCGGCCGCCACGGCGGACAGCAGCCGGCCTGGGTAGCGCATGGCCAGGTGCAGCGCGGTGAAGCCGCCCATGGACAACCCCACGACATGCGCGCGGGAGATCCCGAGCCCGTCCAGGACGGCGATCGCGTCGTCGACCGCGCGCTGCTGCGAGTAGGCAGTCACCTCACCGGGCACATCCGACGGCAGGTAACCGCGGGCCGCATACGTGATGCAGCGAAAGGCGCCGGAGAAACACCGGACCTGCGGCTCCCAGCTGCGGTGATCGCCGGCGAACTCGTGGATAAGGAGCAGTGGCGTACCCGCTCCCGTGCTTTCAGCGTGCAGGCGCACGCCGTCGCCTGTCTCGATCGTCGGCACGGACGGCCTCCCGCTCGCTGTATGGGTGGTCATGGAGGCTGGCCGGGCCTGCGGGCCGGGTCGTTCAGTCTCCGGTGAGGTGCTGGACGTCCAGGATGTGCTTGTGGGTCATGGCCGCCGCCGCCACGGCATCCGCGGCGCGCAGCGCATCCAGGATTTCCTCGTGCTGGCGCACCGACTCGGCGTGTGTGCGCAGGACCCGCGGACCGCCGTGCAGGGACGCCCAGAGAAGCCGCAGCATGGACATCAGCAGCGGGCTGTGCGCGTACTGGTACAGCGTGAAATGAAACTCCCGGTTGAGGTCCGCATAGCTCGCGTCATCATCGGCGAGCGCCTTCATCGTCGCGTTCAGGGTCTCTAGCCGCTCGATGCCGGCCGCGTCGATCTTGCGGGCGGCCAGCGAGGCACCCAGCGACTCCAGCGCGGCGCGGATCTGGAAGTTCTCCTCGCTCCTGCCCTCGTCGGGCTCGACGACCGTGAACCCGCGGTGCGTGTCGCCCAGTACTAACCCCTCGGACTCCAGCCGCCGCATCGCCTCGCGCACCGGCGTCTGGCTGACCTGAAACCGCTGCGCGAGGTCGCGCTGGCGCAGCTGCTCGCCCGCGGCCAGCCCTCCGGTGAAGATCAGCTCACGTATCAGCGCTGCCACCATGTCGGTCTTGCTGACATAGCTAGGACCGGCGGACCCAGTCGGCTGCATCATCGAGGCAGGTCGCATGGGACGCCTTTCGCGCTCGTGCCGGGTGCACTTGCCTGTCCGCAGATCATGTTAGGCCTGCTTTCGGATCGGTAGACAGTTTCGGCCAGAGTCTTTACGCGAGCCGGTGTCAGCGGCAGCCGACCGACGCTGCCGACCATACCGAGCGCATCGCGGACCGCGCTGACCAGCGCGGCGCCAGCAGCGGTCACGCCGCCCTCGCCGGCCCCTCGCACGCCCAGCGGATTTCCCGGCGCGGGAGCCTGCTCGGTCACCAGGACGTCGATCGGCGGCACCTCGGCGGCGGTCGGTATCCGGTAGTCCATGAACGTTATCGCCAATGGCTGCCCGGCCTCGTCGTAGACGAGTTCCTCCATCAACGCTCCGCCGATCCCCTGCGCGGCTCCCCCGCGCAGCTGGCCCTCGACCAGCGCCGGATTGACGGCCCGGCCGACCTCGTAAGCGACCAGGTAGCGCAGCACCCGCACTCCGCCCGTGCCCGGATCGATTTCTGCGACCGCAACGTGCACGCCGTAGGGGTAGGTCATGTGCGTGACGTCAAACCGACGCCGCGCAGACAGGCCGGCTGGCTCGCCGTCGAGCAAGTACCTGCTGGCGGGCGCCGTAGCGTGCGCAACCTGCGCGAGGGTGACCGCCGCGTCGGGATCGCCCAGCACGCCGACGACGCCGTCGCGGACATCCAGGTCGTCCTCGGCGATCTCCAGCATCCGCGCGGCGACCGTCCTGGCGCGGGCTCGGACGGCGAGCGCCGCCGCGTGCACCGCGCTTCCGGCCACGACCGTCGAGCGCGAAGCCCACGATCCCATGCCAAACGGCTGGCGCACGGTATCGCCGTTGACGACCCGCACTACGTCCGGGCTGACTCCTAGAGCATCGGCGGCGATCTGCGCCAGCACCGTCTCAATGCCCTGGCCGAAGGAGGTACCGCCCGAAAACACGCTGACCGCGCCGGTGTCGCCCACGACGACGTCTGCGGTCTCCTGCGGGCCAAGTCCGCTCTTCTCGAGGAACGTGGCCAAGCCCAGGCCGCGCAGCTGGCCGGCCTTCCTGCCCCGTTCGACCTCGTCGCCATAGCCGAGCCGGGCGGCCTCGCCGAGTGCCGCGGCCAGCAGCCCCGGATAGTCGCCCCAGTCGAGCACGACGTCAGTGCCGAGCGCGGTCATCGGGCGCTGATGCGGCAGCTCCGCCGGGCCCAGGAGATTGCGGCGGCGCAGCTCGGCGCGGTCTAGTCCGAGCTGGCCGGCCGCGACGTCGAGCAACTGCTCGCGCGCCGTGGTTCCCTCGAACCGGCCGGGAGCGCGGTAGGTGCCGCACGGTGTCTTGCTGGTCAGCACGACCTGGACCCGGCCTCGGTAGGCGGGTACCCGATAGGGGCCGGGCAGCATGGTCACGGTCAGCTCTGGCACCGCGACCCCGTGCGTGCGGCAGTAGGCGCCGTTGTCGTGCACGATCTCGTCACGCAGTGCTGTGATCAGCCCGTCGGAGTCGAATGCCGCTGCGATCCGGTGGGACTGCTGCCGGGAGTGGTTGACCGCGACTAGGTGCTCGGCGCGGTCCTCGGTCCACTTGACGGGCCGCCGCAGCCTGCGGGCCAGCCACGGCACCAGGAAGTCCTCGGGATAGAACTCGCCGCGCACGCCGAATCCGCCGCCGGCGTCGACCGCCTGCACGTGAATCAGGTGCTCGTCCATGCCCAGCAGGCCGGCGAGCACGTCACGGTTGAACACCGGGACCTTGGTCATCCCGTAAATCGACAGCGCGCCGGTACGCGTGTTGATGTCGGCCAGGAGCGCGCGCGGCTCAAGCGGTACGGCCGTGTGCCGCCCGATCTCCATCTCGATCTCCACGACCCGGGCCGCGCAGGCAAACGCAGCGTCCACGTCGCCATAGCCGAGGGTGAAGTCAGCGGCAACGTTGCCGTCGGCGAACAGGCGGGGCGCGTCTTCCAGCGCCGCGGCACGCGCATCGAGGACGGCGGGAGCCTCCTCGATATCGATGTCGACCAGCTCGGCAGCGTCCTCGGCGGCGTACGGGTCATCGGCCAGCACGACCGCCAGCGGCTCGCCGACGTACCGTACGACGTCGGCCGCTAGGACCGGCTGCAGGAACCGGCTCAGGTCAATACCCTGAACAGCCAGCCGGACGGGTATGACCAGGCCGGGCGGAAGGTCCACCGCGGTGATCGCGCAGACCACTCCCGCGGCCCGGCGGGCTGGTGCGGCGTCAACCCCCCGGATCCGCCCGTGCGCCACTGGCGAGCGGACAATCCGCGCCCACACCTGGCCGCGGGCGCTGAAGTCATCGCCGAAGCGCCCGTTACCGAGCAGCATCCGGCGGTCTTCCTTGCGCGGCAGCCGCGCGCCGATCGCGCTCACTGCCCGCCGTCTCCGGCCGGGCCAGATCCATCGGCCTCCAGGCCGGGCCGGGCAGCCTGTCCGCCGGGACCTGGCGGTGGCGAGCACGGCCGCGACGATCCCCTGGTAGCCGGTGCACCGGCACAGGTTTGACGCGACGAGCTCGCGGATCTCCGGCTCGGAGGGCTCGCGGCTATCCCGCGGCTCGCTGAGGTAGGCCTCGGCCAGCATCAGGAAGCCCGGCGTGCAGAATCCGCACTGTAGCCCGTGATGATCGCTGAACGACTGCTGAAGGTCGGACAGCGCCTCGCCGTCGGACAGTCCCTCTACAGTACGGATCTCGCTGTCGTCCGCCTGCACACCGAACATCAGGCACGCCCTGGCCGGCTCGCCATCGACCAGCACCGTGCACGCGCCGCAGATGCCGTGCTCGCAGCCCAGGTGGGTTCCGGTGTAGCCGAGGTCGTGCCGCAGCATGTCGGCGAGCGTCCGGCGTGACTCCACCGCCAGCTCATGCTCCCGCCCGTTCACCCGTACCCGGATCAGGTGGCTGTCTGTCACGTGACACCTGTCCTGGCCAGCGCATCGTGCACATCGCCGGGCAGCACCGGAATGTGATCGAAGCAGACCGGCATGCTGGCGAGCGCGTCATTGACCGCGTTCAGGACGGCGGCCGGGGCGCCGATCATGCCGCCCTCGCCCATTCCCTTGGCCCCCGTCTCGCTGAACGCCGACGGCGTCTCCAGGTGCACAATGTCGACGGGACACATCTCGGCAGCGGTCGGCGCCAGGTAGTCCATGAGGGTCGTCGTGCCCGGCTGGCCGTCATCGTCATAGCTGATCCGCTCCAGCAGCGCGGCGGCGACGCCCTGGGCGACCCCGCCCAGCACCTGCCCGTCGACGACTAGCGGGTTGATCACCACTCCGCAGTCCTCCACGACGAGGTACCGCTGCAGCCGGATCTCGCAGGTCCCAGGGTCGATGGAGACCAGGACGGCATGACAGGCATTGGAAAACGTCCCGGGCGGATCGAAGGACGCCCGCGCCTCCAGCCCGTAGCGGACCTGCTCGGGCAGGACATGGGACTGGAAATGGACGATCCGGGACAGCTCGCTGACCAGGATGGACGCCGCGGGATCGCCCCGGACGTGCGCGGCGCCGTCGGCGAGGTCGATGTCGGCGGGGCTGGCCTCGAGCAGGTGCGCGGCGACCTGCCGGAGCTGATCGGCGACCTGCTGCGCGGCGCGGCCGGCGGCGCCGCCGCCGATCACTATCGAGCGGCTGCCGAAGGTGCCCCAGCCGTAGGAGGCCAGGTCGGTGTCACCCTGCCGCAGCCGGACCTGATCAGGGTGAACTCCGAGCCGGTCGGCGACGATCTGGGCGAAGGTCGTCTCATGGCCCTGGCCGTGAGCGCACGTGCCGGTGGTGACGATCACTTCGCCGGAGGGATCCATCCGCACCTGCGCGGTGTCGTAGCCCGGCGTCATCCGCATCCGGCGCTGCGACATGGTGGGGGTGCCATAGGCGGTGCGCTCGGAGAAGCACGAGTAGCCGATCCCGGCCAGCAGCCCGCTGCCGCGCAGCCGGTCCCGCTCGGCGGGCCAGCCGCCGGAGGTCACCCGCTGCTCAGCGAGGTCCAGGGACTCGAGGTAGCTGCCCTCGTCGTAGCTGATGCCATTGACACCGGTGTAGGGGAATTCGCCGGGGCTGATCAGGTTGATGCGGCGTACCGCCAGCGGATCGAGGCGCAGCGCTCTGGCTGCCTTCTCGATCAGCCGCTCCATCACCAGCACGATCTGCGGGCGGGAGACGCCGCGGTACGGCGCGGTGGGCGCCTTGTTGGTGGCAATGGCCCTACCGCGCGCGCGGTAGGCCGGCACCTTGTACACACCGGGCAATTCGCCCGCCGCCATCAGCGGCTCTACCGCGCAGGTGAACGCGAACGCCGAGTAGGCGCCGACATCGCAGACGATCTCCGCGGCCAGCCCCAGGATGCGGCCCTGGGTGTCGAACGCGGCTTGCGCCTCGTAGCGCTGCTCATGACCATGGAACGAGGCGGTCAGGTTCTCGTGCCGGTCCTCGATCCAGGCCACGGGCCGGCGCAGCCGCATCGCCACCGCGGCGACGACCACCTCCTCACGGCCGACCACGCACTTGAGCCCGAAACCGCCGCCCACATCCGGAGCGATGACCCGCACGCTGCGCTCGGCAATCTGCAGGGCCTGCGCGATGCCGGAGCGGACCTGATGCGGCACCTGCGTCGAGACGTGCACGACCAGCTGGTCGTCCCGGTCATCCCACTCGGCCAGGCAGGCGCGTCCTTCCAGCGGCAGCGCAGCCACCCGGGCGCTGGTGAACACGCCGCCGACAGTCAGCGGAGCGTCGGCGAAGATCTCGGCCAGACCCTCGTCGTCGAACATCGTCAGGTCCAGCATGCAGTTGCCGGCCAGTTCGTGGTGCACCTGGCGCGCGCCTGCATCCGCCGCCGAGGCTAGGGACGAGATCGCCGGCAACGGCGTCCACCCGATATCCAGCACCTCGGCCGCGTCCTCGGCAACGTAAGGGTCCTCAGCTATCACGACCGCGACCGGCTCGCCGACGAAGCGCACCTCGTCGTCAGCCAGCATCGGCATCGTCGTGGGCACGAATTCCTCGCGCTCCAGGACAGCCATCAGGTATGGGCTGCCCAGGTCAGCCGCAGTGAGCACCGCCACAACGCCGGGCACCGCAAGTGCCGCGGAGGTATCGACCTGCCCCACCCTGGCCGCCGCGAACGGGCTGCGCGCAAACGCTGCGTGCAGCATCCGCGGCCGCGCCAGGTCGCCGGTGAACTGGGCGCGCCCGAGCAGCATCCGCCGGTCTTCCTTGCGCGGCACCGCCGCGCCGACCCAGCGCCCGGATGGATCCAGCGCGGCTTCGCTCGCTGCGCGGCGCCATTCCAGGCCATTCACGGCCGCCGCCGCGACGCGCCCGCCGGTTTCCGCTTCGCGCCCGGTGGCGACCCCGCCGTGCTCGGCTGGCCTGCGCCTGGTCACAGCCGACTCGCTTCTTCCAGGGCGCGGCACACCAGGGTCGCCGTGAGCTTCTTGCGGTAGCCACCACTACCGTGGCCGTCGGACGGCGGATCGACCTGCCCGGCCGCAAGGTCCCCCGCGGCGCGCCACGTCTCAGGCGTGGCGGGCTGGCCACCCAGCGGACGGGTATCGACAACGAAGGGAAGCGAGCCGACGCCGCCGAGTATCACGCGCGCTGAGCTGCAGGTACTCCCGGCGATCTCGACTGACACAGCCGCGGCGACGATCGCGAAATCCCCCTGGCGCTGCGCGAACTCGGTCAGCACGGCCCGGCGCGCGGCCTGCGGGAACCAGACCTCGGTGATCATCTCGTCCGGCTCAGCAGCGGTCTCGAAGAGGCCGAGGAAGAATTCCGGTGCCGGGACGGTCCGCTGGCCGGCCTGCGCAGTACGATGCCCGCCTCGAGCAGGACTGCCAGCAGGCACCATTCGGAGGCCGGGTCAGCGTGGGCGATGCTGCCGCCGAACGTGCCCCGGACCCGGATCGGGTAATGCCCGATCCAGTGCGCGGAGCGCTGCAGCACGCCGAATCCGTCCAGCACGGCAGGGTCCCTGGTCATCTCGACAGCCCGGTGCGTCGTCAGAGCGCCGACGTGCAGCCCGTCCTGACCGGCCCGCAGGTAGCTCAGACCGGGGATCCGGGTCACATCGACCAGGGCACTCGGCCGGGCGAGGCGGAAATTCATCATCGGGACCAGGCTCTGCCCTCCGGCCAGGATCTTCGCCTCGTCACCGAACTCCGCGAGCAGCGCGAGAGCCTCCGTGACCTCGCGTGCGCGGCGATAGGTGAACGAGGCTGGCTTCACCAGGCACCTCGGGGCTCGTCAGGCATGCGCACTCATTTGATATATCATATTTCAAAGGGGCGCAGTTAGCATCAGCCCAGCCCGGCGGCCCGTGCCGCCCGATACGGAGATCTGCATGCCGACCTCAGAGCCGCCGTGTCCGCACGTCGTGGTCGAGCGCAGCCCGGCGGGATATCTGCGGGTGCTGCTAGACCGCCCCCAGCGGCGCAACGCACTGGATGCCGGCATGGTGCGGGCCCTGATAGTCGCGCTCAGCGCCGACCCCGCCGCGGTGGTGCTCCTGGGCAGCACTGACCCGGCATCGTTCTGTGCGGGCGCGGATCTGACCCTGACCGCGGCAGAGCGGTCTGCGGTGTCGGATCTGCTGTATGAGTGCTATGAGCTCATGGTCAGCCGGCCAGGCCCGGTCATTGCCACGATCGGCGGCGCGGCGGTCGGCGGCGGCGCGCAGCTGGCCGCAGCGGCGGACCTGCGGATCGCCGGACCCGCCGCGAGGATGCGCTGGGCCGGGCCGCCCGGGATGCAGCTGCCGGTCGGCGCGTGGGTCCTGCCCGGCCTCACGGGCCGCGGCGTCGCGATGGACCTTACCCTGACGGGCCGCTGGATCGAGGCCGCCGAGGCACTGGCGCTGGGCCTCGTGAACCGGATCGATGACGATCCCGGCCAGGCCTCGGCGGCCATCGCCGAGGCTCTGCTGGCCAGAGGACCAGGCGCGCTGGCGGCCATCAAGATGGTGATGTCGGCAGGCGGACTGCTCGGCCGGCTGCATGCTGAGCGCGAGTCGAGCCGCTCCGCCTGGGTGCAGGTGCTCGCGCAGAGACGCTGATGAGCCACGCTGAGGACTGGAGCCGGGCCGGGTGGCAGGCGCACCTCCCCGGTGACCGGGACCGCGGCGCGCTGGTCGAGCAGTTCGGCGCGCAGACGATACCGGCACTGGCCGCCGAGTCGGCAAGCCGCCGGCCAGACCGGATCGCCGTCACAGTCGACGGCGAGCACGTGACCCACGGCACTCTGGACACCGGCGCCGCGCAGGTGTCCGCCTGGCTGGCCGGCCTGGACCCCGGTGACCGGGTACTGATGGCCGCGGGAGCAAGCTTCGGCTTCCTGCGCGGCTACCTGGGTGCGCTGCGAGCCGGCGCCGTCGTCGTCCTGGCCAATCCGGCCTCCACCGCCGCCGAGCTTGGGCACCTGGCGGCCGATTCCGGCGCCACCATCGCGTTCGCCAGCCCCGGCCCGGCCCGGCTACTGGCCGGACTCGCCGACCCGCCGCTCATCGTTCCCGCCGAGGACCTGCCGACAGGTCCCGGCGGGCGGTCAGGCGCCGGGATCAGGGCACGGCCGCAGGACACCGCAGTGCTCGCCTACACGTCGGGCACCACCGGGCGGCCCAAGGGCGTGCCGCTGACCCACCGCCAGCTCGCCACCTCGATCCGCTCGGCGATGACGGCCTGGCGCTGGAGCTCCGACGACGTGCTGGTGCACAGCCTGCCGCTCTTTCATCAGCATGGCCTCGGGGGGGTGCACGCCACGCTCATCGCGGGTTCGACGGCGCACATCAGATCGAAGTTCATCGCCGCCGACCTGATACAGGCCGGGCGCAGCTACGGCGCCACTGTCCTGTTCGCCGTTCCCACGATCTACCAGGCCCTCCTGGACGCCGGGCGGCACGCTGACGTGGGGCTGCCCCGGCTGCGGATGGCCGTCTGCGGCTCGGCTCCGCTGAGCCCGGCCCTGTCCGCGCAGCTGCCCGGGCTACTGGGCCGGCACCCGCTGGTCCGCTATGGCACCACCGAGAGCGGCCTCGACATTTCTCATCCCTACGATGCGCCCGATGTCCCGGTCAGCGGCACCATCGGCGTCCCGCTACCCGGCGTCGTCGCCCGGATCTGGTCCGGTGAGCGCGAGGCGGCCGCCGGCACGGACGGTGAAATCCAGCTGCGCGGCCCGCAGGTATTCGACGGGTACTGGCACGACCCGCAGGCCACAACGGCGGCCTTTACCGACGACGGCTGGTTTCGCAGCGGCGACATCGGTACCGTCGACGCGAGTACTGGCCACATGACGATCCGTGGCCGCATCAAGGAGCTGATCATCACCGGCGGCATGAACGTCTACCCGCGCGAGGTCGAGACAGCACTGGAGAGCCACCCGTCGATTGCTGAGGCCGTCGTCGCCGGGGTCCCTGATAAGCACTGGGGCGAACAGGTGACCGGCTGGGTCGTGCTCCGGGCCGGCTCCCGGCTAGACGAACAACAGCTGATCGCTCATGCCCGCGGCCTGCTGGCGCCCTATAAGTGCCCGAAACGGATCTTCTCCCTGGCGGCCGTACCGCGTACCAGTCTCGGCAAGGTCAACCGGGCCGCCCTGGCGGCCGGATGTGACCAGTGACGATCCGCGAGGTGACCATTCAGCGTTTCTTCCTTGTGATATTTGATATACCATCCGGGTAACAGGAGAGGGGTGCGCGGTGGATCTGCAGCTGGGCGGGAAGGTGGCCCTCGTCACGGGCGCCAGCAAGGGCATAGGGCGGCAGGTCGCCGAGCATCTCGCCAGCGAAGGGGCCGATGTTGCGATTACCGCGCGAACGGCAGCCCCGCTGGAACTAGCCGCCAAGGAGATCACCGCGGCGACCGGGCGGCCGGTCCTGGCCCTGGCCGGCGATATGAGCATCCAGGACGATGTCCAGCGGTGCGTGGATGCCGTTCTGCGCCGGTTCGCCAGAATCGACATCCTGGTCACCTGTGCCGGCAGCTCCCCCGGCGGCCTCCTGGAAGAACTGACCGATGATCAGTGGCTAGCCAGTCTCAACCTGAAGTTCATGGGATACGTCAGGTCGGTGCGCGCGGTCATCAGGCACATGCGCGAGCGCGGTGAGGGAGCCATTGTCCTGGTCGTCGGCAACGACGGGCTCAAGCCGAGCTACTGGGAGATGACCGCCGGCGTCGCGAACGCGGCCGACCTGAACTTCGCCTCCTCGGTGGCCGAGCAGTACGGCCGCTATGGGGTGCGCATCAACACCGTCAATCCCGGTCCGGTGAACACCGACCGCTGGGACACCCTCGAGAAGGCCTTCGCGCGGGACAAGGGCGTGACGCAAGACCGGGCTCATGAGCTGGCCGAAAGCTCGATCCCGATGGGCCGCATCTGCGAACCCGAGGAGGTCGCAGCGCTGGTGACCTTCCTGGCCTCACCGAGAGCCAGCTTCATCAACGGCGCCCACATCCCGATAGACGGCGGTCAGCGCAAGGCAATCATGGACAGCTAAGGACGCGCATCTTTGCGTTCGGCGGCCGGCATCGGCCCAGCCGACGCTGTCGCCGAAGGTCGACTGATTATTCAGTCAATGCTTGGCCACGCCTGACATATGGTATACCATATGTCAGATTAGCCGCCTCGGACGAGAGGTACGCAATGCCCGACTACGCTGGAAAGCGCGTGCTCATCACCGGCGGTGGCCGCGGGCTTGGGCTGGCCATGGCGGTTGAGATGGCCAGGCACGGTGCCACTCTCGCCCTCGCCGGCCGGACCGTCTCCCAGCTTGAGGATGCCGTCCGCACTCTGCAGGCCCTGGGGGCCAGCGCCTACGCGCTTCCCGCCGATCTCTACGACATCGAGCAGGCACGCCAGCTGATCAGCCGGGCGTCAGACGCGATGGGCGGCCTCGACGTCCTGGTCAACAACGCCGGCGGCTGGGGCACTGTGCCAGGAGCGGCCGGCCCGATCCTGGACGCGACGATCGAGGGCTACGACTCGGTCTTCGGCCTCAACGTCAGGTCCCCGCTCTTCTCCTCGATCGAGGCGGCGCGGGTAATGACCGGCCAGGGCACGGGCGGCAGCATCCTGAACATCGCCTCCGTCGACGGCCTGGCGCCCGCGCCGACCGAGGCGCTCTACGGCGCGGCGAAGGCAGCGATCCTGAGCTTCACCCAGACCCTCGCCTATGAGTTCGGCAGTCACGGCATCAGGGTCAACGCCATCGCGCCCGGAATCATCGAGACCGAGATGACGCGACCGTGGCTGTCAGATCCTGACGACCGGACCGACCGCGAGTCCTTTTATCCGCTCAGCCGCATCGGGCAGCCAGCCGATATCGCGCAGGCTGCCCTGTACCTCTGCTCCGATGACGCCGGCTGGGTGTCGGGAGTCACGCTGCCGGTCTGCGGCGGGCAGTACGGGACGAGCGACATATTCCGCTGGACTCGCGCGCACAACAGCGTGCCCGCGAGCAAGAAGATCTAGCCCTGACCAATGGAGAACAGCTCAGCGCTCGATCGCCTCATGAATGCGCAGGACTACAGATAAGGGGCCACTCGTCGATGACTGATTCAGCAGCAAGAAGCCCTGATCGCCGGACTAAGGCACGAACGGGCGTGAGGAAGTGGCAGGTGGCCGGCATCCTGGCCGGCGCGGCAATGGTGCTGGCCGCATGCGGCTCGTCCGGTGGCTCCAGCTCGGCGAGCGGGACCACCAGCGCGGCCAAGGGGACCTTCTGCCAGGACGGCTCCACCGAGGTCTCGTACGCGGGACCGATGAGCGGCCCCGAGGCCACCTACGGACAGCAGCAGTATGACGGCCTGAAGCTGGCGGTCTCCACGCTCAACACCGGCGGCGGCTTTAACGCCGGCCCGCTGAAGGGGTGCAAGGTCAAGATCCTCGGCCCGTACGACGACACCTCTCAGCCGTCGACGGGCGCCACGATCGCGACCCGGCTGACGACTAACCCGCATCTGCTCATGTACTTCGGCAACGTGGACAGCGGCGTGACGCTCGCGGCACTGCCGATCCTGTCCCGCGCCGGGATCCCGGTGATCAACTCCTACTCCTCGTCACCGGAGCTCACCTCGCTCGGCTACAAGAACTTCTACCGGGTCATCCTGAACGACAACTCCCAGGGATCGGCCATGGCGGACCTGCTCAAGAACACCTTCCACGTGACCAGTTACGCGGCCGTGTGGCCCGATGACGTCTTCGGCCAGGGCATCTCCACCTCGTTCCTGAAGGAGGCCAAGGCCCTCGGCGCGACGGTGCCGGTGAACTACAGCTATCCGGCCAACCAGACCGACTTCTCCGTGCTGGCCAGCAAGATCCGTGCCGCGCACGTGGGTGCTGTAGCCCTGCTGGGCGTCTACAGCTCCGATGGCCTCATCGTCAAGCAGGTGGCCAGCGGCGGCACGCCGCCGTCGAAGAGCACCGTGTACCTCGCCAACGCCTCCGACAACACTCCGCAGTTCGTCTCCCTGGCCGGCCCGGCGTCCAACGGCGTCTACATCACCGGACTGTGGAACCCGGCGAACGCGACACCGGCCGGCAAGGCATTCGCCACGCAGTTCGAGAGCGTGTATCACTCGGCACCGGCCGAGGACGCAGCGACCGCCTACGACGGGTTCAACACCTTCGCCTCCGCCGTCGAGAAGGGCGGCGGCACCAGGGCGGACCTGATCACAGCCCTGGCGAAGATCACGCCACCAGACCCCTATCACGGGCTGACCGGGGCTATCGGATTCCTGCCCAACGGCCAGCGAGCAGTCGAGGTGCCGGTCCTGCTGCAGGTCGTCAAGGGCCAGATCGTGGCGGCGCCCACGCCATGACCGGACGCTGATGTGCCGCCACGTCCGCTCCCAGCGCGTGGCGGCACAGCACGAGATCGAGAGGGGCACGAACTCAGGTGAGATTCGCGATTCAGACGATCGTCAACGGACTGGCGCTGGGATCCATCTTCGCGATCATCGCCCTGGGCTTCGCCGTCGTCTACAGCGTGCTGCGGATGATGAACTTCGCCCACGGCGACACCTACATGGTCGGCGTCTTCCTCATGCTGAGCCTCACCACCGCGGGCGTGCCCATACTGCTCGCGCTGCCGGTCGGAATGGCGCTGGGGGCCGGACTCGCGGTGGGAGTCGAGCACTTCGGGTACCGGAGGATGCGGCAGGAGCACCCGATCATGCCCATCATCGCCGCGGTGGCCTTCGCGCTGGTGTTCCGCAACATTGTCGTGCTGATCTGGGGAACCTCCACCAGGTCGTTCCCTGAGGCATTCCCGCGCCCGATCACGATCGGCGGGATCGTGGTGACCGAGACGCAGATCGTGACCCTCGCCGTCGCCATCTGCGTCGCCGTCGGCGTGAACCTCTATCTGAAGAAGGCACGCTGGGGACGCTCAATCCTGCTCGTCCGCCAGGACGTGGAAGTCGCCCGGCTGATGGGGATACCCGTCAACCGGGTGATCTCGATCGTCTACGGCCTCGCGGGCGGCCTCGGGGCGCTCGGCGGCTTCCTGTTCGTTACCTCCTATGGCGTGATCGACCCGACGTTCGGTTTCCAGCAGACCATCTTCGCGTTCATCGCTGCCGTGCTCGGCGGCCTCGGCGGCCTGAGCGGTGCGCTGATCGGCGGTCTGGCCCTGGGATTGTGCGAGCAGCTGGTCGCCGCGTATATCGGCGGCAGCTACGAGGTCGCGATCTCGTTCGGCCTGCTCATCGTCTTCCTGCTGTTCCGGCCCAACGGAATCGTCGGGCTGCCGTTGCAAGGCCAGCGAGTGTGATGGCCAGGCGACTGCGGACTACGCAAGAGCGGCCGGCCCCCCCGATGGCCGCGGAACTCACCCACCCGGACCTGGCCCCGTTCTGGCGCCGCACGCGGCGGCTGTCGAAGAACGAGGACCTATGGCTCGCTGTCATCGTGCTGGCCGGGGTGGTTACGGCGATCGGCGGATCGCAGTACTGGGCCGAGTTCGCCGACACCCTGGTCTACTTCGCGATCCTGGCCATCGGGCTGAACGTCATACTCGGGCTCGCCGGGCTGCTGGACTTCGGCCATGTCGCGTACTTCGCGGTCGGCGCCTACGCGGCAGCCAAGATCATGATTGCGAACCCGAATCTCGACTTCATCGTCGTCGTCCTGGCCTCGGCGGGCATTGCCGCCGTGGCGTCCTTCCTCCTGGGCTTCCCCGTCTTCAGGCTCCGGGGTGACTTCGTCGGGCTGATGACGGTGGCCATCGCCTACATCGTGTTCACCCTGGCTACCAACATCAGCTGGCTCGGCGCGGCTAACGGCCTGGTCGCCATTCCCCCGCCGCGGGTGCTCGGCGTGCAGCTGGTCAGTGACTCGGCGCTCCTGTGGCTGGGCCTGGTCTTGCTGGTGATCACGCTGGTGATCGGGCGCGGCATCTGCAAGATCAGGCTCGGGCGCGCCCTCGTCGCGCTGCGCGAGGACGAGCTGGCCGCGCGCTGCGTCGGCATCAGGCCGCTTCGGTACAAGATCGCCGCTTACACGATCGGGGGCGCCCTCGCCGGGGTGGCCGGCGCGTACTTCGCCGGCCTGTTCGGCTACGTGGGGCCGTCATCATTCGATGTCACGCAGTCGTTCCTGATCGCAGAGGCCGTCATACTCGGAGGTCTCGGATCGATGCTGGGCTCCGTGCTGGGCGCCGCGATCCTGGTGGGCATCGAGACGCTGCTCGTCTCCTACGTGCCGCAGATCTCCGGCCACCAGGATCTCGTCGTCGGCTTGCTGGTGCTGGCCATCATCCTGCTGCGGCCGCAGGGACTGGTAGGCACCCCGTTCATGCGGAAGCGGTCATGAGCAACGCCCCCGGCCAGAGGGGACAGGCCGCCGCAGCCGCAGAACGGGGCCTGGTGGTCAGCGGGCTCTCCAAGAGCTTCGCCGGAGTCCAGGCTCTGTCCGAAGTCTCGCTCGAGGTCCCGCCAGCCGACGTCGTCGGGCTGATCGGGCCGAACGGCTCAGGGAAGACGACCCTGCTCAACTGCATCTCGGGAATCCTCACGCCTGACTCGGGCTCGGTAACCGTGCGCGGCGTGCCGGTGACCGGCAGGCCCGAGTACGTGTGCTCGGCCAGGGGCATCGCCCGCACCTTCCAGAACCTCCGCCTGTTCACCAGCCTGTCGGTGGCGGAAAACCTGCTGATCGGCGGTCACCTGAACGGGACCCTCTGGCATCCGCTGCGGCGTGCCCGTCATCGCCAGGAACTCGCGGCGGAGCTGATGGACCTGCTGGAGCTCACTGCCCTGGCCGGGGCGGTCGCCGGAAGCCTGGCTTACGGCGTCCAGCGACGGGTCGAGATCGCCCGCGCCCTGATGGGCAGCCCGGCAGTCCTGCTGCTGGATGAGCCAGCCGCCGGGATGAACGACGTGGAGGCGGGGCGGATCGTGACTGTGCTCAGGGAACTCGCCCGGCGAGGCCTCGCCGTCCTGCTGGTGGAGCACAACATGACGGTGGTGACGAGCGTGAGCGACACGGTGTTCGCCCTGGACGCCGGGGTGGAGCTGGCCAAGGGCAAGCCGACCGACGTCATGGTCGATCCCGGCGTGGTCAGGGCGTATCTCGGATGAGCAGCACCCTTCTCGAAGTCGAGAGCCTGGACGTGAGCTACGGCCCGATTACCGCGGTCCGCGGTGCTTCCCTGCACGTCGGCGAGGGCGAGATTGTCGCCGTCATTGGCCCCAACGGCGCCGGGAAGACGACCCTCCTGCGGGGGATCGTCGGCCTGGAGAGCGCAGGCGGGAAAGTAGTCCTGGCCGGACGCGATATCTCGAGGGAGACACCCGAGCGGCGGATCTCGGACGGGCTGGCCATGGTGCCGCAGGGCCGGCGCGTCTTCGCCGAGTCGACCGTTCATATGAATCTGTGGGCCGGCGCTTTCATGCGCCGGGACAGGAAGGCCGTCGAGGCAGATATCGACAAATGGCTCGAGTACTTCCCGGCGCTCGGCCGACGGCGGGACCTGCACGCCGGGATGCTGAGCGGCGGGGAGCAGCAGATGCTGGCCCTGGCCAGGGCACTGATCAGCCAGCCCAAGGTACTCCTGCTGGACGAGCCATCGATGGGCCTCGCCCCGATCATCGTCAGCCAGATCTTCCAGACGCTCGCGGACATGTCGGCGCAGGGAACGACGATGCTGCTCGTCGAGCAGAACGTCGCACGGGCACTGGAGATCGCCAGCCGGGTGTACGTGCTGGTTTCCGGCGAGATGGTCGGCCGGGACCTGCCCGCTTCCGAGATGGACGTCGGGGAGCTGGCCAAGAGCTTCCTCGGCCTGCCGAGCGGCACGTCATGACGGGAATCGCGGCCGGCGCCAGCCGGCCTGCCGACGGCGCGGCGCGGTCGTTTCCGCACCTATTCTCGCCGCTCCAGGTCGGCCCGGTCACCCTGAAGAACAGGATCGTCAACTCCGCGCACCAGACCGGGTTCGCCGCCGGCGGCCGGTACACCGACCAGCTGCTCGCCTATCACCAGGAGCGGGCTCGCGGCGGCGCTGGACTTATCGTGTCCCAGGCTACCTGCGTGACGCCGGAGTACCTGGACCTGTGGAACGCAGATGACGAGATCATCGGCCAGTACCAGGCGCTCATGCAGATCGTCAGACCGCATGGCGCCCAGTACTTCGCCGAGCTGTGGCACCCCGGCCGCCAGAGCTATTACTCGGGGTCCGGCGTCGAGATCTACTACGCGCCCTCGCCGGTACCGCTCGACAGCTTCGGCACGCACTGGCGTGTCCCGCACGAGCTCGAGCCCGCTGCGATAAGGGAGATCATCGCCGCGTTTGGCGCGGCCGCGCGGCGCTGTCGCGAGGGCGGGCTGCCGGGCGTCGCTATTCATCTGGCCCACGGCAATCTGGTCGAGCAGTTCATGTCACCACTGACCAATCACCGGACGGACGAGTGGGGCGGATCGCTGGAGAACCGGCTCCGCCTGGCGAGGGAGATACTGCTGGCCGTACGCGAGGCGATCGGTCCTGGCCTGGCGCTCGGCGCCCGTGTCACCGGCGCCGGGCTTGACTCCGGCGAGCCGGACGAGCTCGACATGCTGGAGATGGCCGGGACGATCGACTCCTGGGGGCTGCTCGACTACTTCGACGTCACGATGGGGCACTACTCCGACGCCCTGAACACCGCGCGCAACATCCCCAACATGACCTTCGAGCCCGGTCTGTGGGGACGCTACGGCAAGGGGATGAAGAATCTCGTCAGCGTTCCTGTCTTCCTCGTCGGCCGGATCAACCACCCGCAGGTGGCCGAGGACCTGATCGCGTCCGGCAGCTGCGACGCGGTGGTGATGGCGCGAGCCCTGATCGCCGATCCCTATCTGCCGGCCAAGGCCGCGGCCGGCCGGGTCCCGGAGATCCGGCCTTGCGTCGGGGCGATGAACTGCGTCAGCCACCTGACCCACGGCGACGGCATCCGCTGCATACACAATCCGGTCGTCAGCCGGGAGGGCGCGTGGGGCGGCGAGCTGCCGCCAGCGGTGGCCAGCCGCCGTGTTGTCGTGGTCGGCGGCGGGCCTGGCGGGATGGAATGCGCGCGGGTAGCCGCGGCCCGCGGGCATGAGGTGATCCTGCTTGAGCGCGGCCGGGCCCTGGGCGGGCAGGTCCGCGACGCGGCGAAGGGGCCAGGGCGCGCCGAGCTTGGCCAGATCACCGAGTACCTGGCGGCGCGCTGCGCCGCGGCGGGCGTCGACGTCCGCCTGGCGACCGAGGCAACGGCCGGGAGCATCCGCGCGCTGCAGCCGGACGCCGTCGTCATCGCGACCGGCTCGCGCCTGCCCGCCGGGCACCTGCCCGCGGCCGGCCAGGAAGCCGCCCTCCCGCTCATCGATCCCATTGCGGCACTGAACGGGACGGCGCAGGCCGGTCGCCGGGTCGTCGTGCTGGATGAGTTCGGCGACTGGCCGGGTATGAGCGTCGCGCATGCGCTGGCGGAGCGCGGATCGAAGGTGGAGCTCGTGACGCCGGTGATGTACCCGGGGATGGCACTCGAGCTGACCAACTGGCGGATCTGCTATGAGCAGCTCTCGGCTCTGGGCGTCGTCTTTCACCCGGTCGCCGGCATCGCCGCCATCCGCGGGAACGACGTGGTGATCCGGCGCGGCTTCAGCCGGGCCGAGCACGTCATCGCCGGCGTCGACTCGATTGTCATGGTGCGGGTGCCAGTCGCGCAGGACAGCCTGTACGCACAGCTGGGCGACAGCACCTTCGAGGTGCATCTGGCCGGTGATGCGCTCGCGCCGCGCGGCATCGAGGACGCGGTCTACGACGGGCAGCGCCTGGGGCGTGAGCTATGAGCCCGGTCCAGCAGGCCGCTCGCCTGGCGGAGCGGTTTCGTCTCGACGGGCGCAACGCACTGGTCACCGGCGCCGGCCGGGGGATCGGCCAGGCTATCGCTGTCGGGCTGGCCGAGGCTGGCGCCAATGTTTGCGTTACCTCCCGGTCAGCGGGTGAGCTGGCGAAGACGTGCGAGAAGATCTCCGCGCTCGGGTGCCGGTCGGCCTCTGTCGTGGCCGACCTGCTGGACCCAGCGGGCATCGCCGCGATCGTGCCGGCGATGGTCGGCCAGTTCGGCTCGGTCGACATCCTGGTCAACAACGCCGGTCAGTCCAGGCTCAAGGACCCGTTCCCGGTCGTCTCGATGACCGACTGGGAACGTCACTTGCGCCTGCTGCTCACCGTGCACGTGGCCCTCACCCAGCAGGCGGTGCGGTGGATGACCGGCGCCGGGCGGCCCGGCGTGATCGTGAACGTCTCGTCGATTTACGGGCTGGCCGGGGCACCGGGCGGCGAGAAGGATCTCGGTTCAGTCTCGTACTACACCGCGGCCAAGCACGGCCTGGTCGGCTTCACCAGGGCGCTGGCGATCGAGGTCGCGTCCGCCGGGATCCGGGTCAACGCGCTCTGTCCTGGCTGGGTGGATACCGCGATGAACCCGATCGGCCAGGCCGACCCGGCGTTCATCCAGCGCAACCTGGACCAGATCCCGATGGGGCGCTGGGCATCAGCGGATGAGATGGCCGGCCCGGCGCTCTTCCTGGCCAGTGACGCCTCCTCGTTTATGACCGGACAGACGCTGGTGGTCGACGGCGGCCACCTTGCCTAAGCCGTTGGGAATACCGCCCGGCACCACGCTGGCGCGGCCGAGCGGCCCGCTCCCAAGTGGGCCAGGAGATGGAGGGCTGACGATGGCTGACGACGATGCGAGCGGCCGGGTGCTCCTGCTCAGGGAGGGCGATACGGCGTACGAGGGACTGGACGGCGTGCCGGGGATGGAACTGGCGCGCGTGATCACGACCCCGGCCACGACCGGCCTGGGCGGCGGCTTCTCCCGCTTCACCGGCCAGGCCGTGCTGGCCGACTGGACGCTGCGTTATGACGAGGTCTTCTACGTCATCGAGGGCGAGCTCGTCATCGAGTCTGCCGGGTGCGAGACAGTTCGCGGCGGCCCGGGCGAAGTCATCCTGATCCAGGCCGGCACCACGGTCACCTACCGCTCCGGGCCCGGCACCAAGGCCTTCTTCGTCCTGTACCCGCGGGACTGGGCGGACCGTACTAGCGACAGCGACGACCAGGCAGCATCCTGAAATGAGAGAGGCCACCATGACGCAGACCCGTGATCCGATGCTCCGAATCGAGTGGACCGATCCGGTTACCTCCCGCAAGGGCTATGCCGTCATCGACCGGCTGGTCGGCGGCATCGCCGGCGGCGGCACCCGGGTGCGGTCCGGGCTCACGCTCGCCGAGGTCGAGCGGCTGGCGAAGACCATGACTTACAAGTGCGGCGCCATGAACCTCGCGTCCGGCGGGGCGAAGGGGGGCATCGACTGTGACCCGCACTCGCCGGAGATGCGGGGGATGCTGACCCGGTTCGTGACCGCGATGACGCCGATCCTGGACAGCTACTGGGCCACGGCCGAGGACATGGGCATTTCCCAGTCCGAGCTCGATAGCGTTTTCAGCGATGTAGGACTCGACATGTCGGTCCATGCGGCGCTGAAAAAGACCGGCGACCCAGCAGCGGCGATGGACCGCGTGGTACGCGGGCTGGCGGTCGACGTCGAGGGCATCGGCCTGGCTGATGTCATCGGCGGGTACGGGGTGGCCGAGGCCGCGATGGCGGCGATCGAGCACCTGGGCCTGACCGCCGAGGGCACCAGCGCTGTCGTGCAGGGCTTCGGCTCGATGGGCGGCGCGAGCGCCCGGTATCTCCGCCGGCAGGGCGTGAAGGTCGTCGGGATCATCGACGGCAACGGCTGCATCGTCAACCCGGACGGGCTGGATGTCGAGGCGCTGCTGGCCGCCCGCAACGACCTCGGCGAGGTTGACCGCAGCGCGCTCCGGGAAGCCGACCGGCAGCTCGCGCTGGGCGACTGGCTCTCCATCGCGGCCGACATCATCGTGCCCGCGGCCGTCCCTGATTCCATCCGGGCCGACAACTGCGACCAGGTCACCGCGAAGCTGATCGTCGAGGCGGCCAACATCCCGACCACCGAGGAAGCACAGAGCAAGCTGCATGAGCGCGGGGTCATCGTCATCCCGGACTACGTGGCGAACTCCGGCGCCAACAGCTGGTGGTGGTGGACGCTGGCGGACGTCATCGGGGCGAGCGCGGACGAGTCGTTTGCGAAAGTAAGCGATGCCATGCGGGACACCGTGACCCGGCTGCTCGAGCTCGGCGTAGCGGAGGACCTCAACCCCCGCGAGGCGGCAGCCCGGATCGCCGAGGAGAACCTCGACCGGATCGCCGCGGAGACCGCCAGCGCGGGCGCCCAGACGTGACCGGGCCGGATGCGGTGACGGGCGGAGCGGCGTGAGCGGGCGGGCCGGCGCCGTCGTCGTCGACACGGCGGTGATCGGCGGCGGCATCGCCGGAACGGCAGTTGCCTACTACCTGGCCCGCGGCGGTGCAGAGAGCGTCGCGATCTTCGAGCGGGACCAGCTAGCGAGCGGGGTTACCGCAGCGTCGTTCTCTGGCGTGCGCCAGCAGTTCTCCACCCCGCTGGAGATCGAGCTGTCCAAGCGCGGGCTGCGGTTCTGGAAGACCTGCGAGGCGCAGTTTGACTCACCGTGCCCGTTCCACCAGGTGGGCTACCTCTTCCTCACCGGCAAGCCCGGACTGCTCGCCAGGTTCGACGAGGCAGCGCAACTGCAGAAAGCGCTCGGTGCCGGCCCGGTCCAGATGCTCGGTCCCGATGAGGTGCTCGCCGTCGCGCCGTACCTGGGGGACGAGGGGCTGGCCGGCGGCTGCTACACGCCGGAAGACGGCCGGGTCACCGCCACTGACGGCGTAGCGGCGCTGGCGAAAGGCGCGCGTGAGCTGGGCGTCAAAGTGCACACCCACTGGCCGGTTGACAGCATCGAGAAGGTGCCAGGCGGCTTCGTCTTGGCCGGGGCGGCCGGGCAGGCGCGGGCGCAGCGGGTGGTCGTCGCCGCCGGGATCTGGAGTCCGCAGCTGCTCACCCCGCTCGGCTTCTCGCTCGACGTGTACCCGATGAAGCTGCACTATGCCCTGACCGGCCCGGCGCTGACCGGAACCGTGGTCCCGCTCATCGTCGACTTCGATACTGGCCTGTGCATCGAGCGGGAAGGCCACGGCCTCGCGGTCACGATGCTGCTGCCCGAATTCCCGCCGGACTACGGCCAGCAGGAGATGCTGGCCGACTGGCACCAGGCGGCCACGGTCCGGGCCCCTGGCCTGATCGACCTGGGTATCTCGCACCTGCTGACGGCCACCGCTGACGGCGTCACCGACGGCCACCCGAACGCTGGGCAGGTCGATGAGGACCTGTGGGTGATCGCCGGGTTCGCCGGGCACGGCGCCATGCACGGCCCGCCGGTGGCCGAGCTGCTGGCCCGGCAGATACTCGGCGACCCTGATCCTGACCTCGACATCTCCACCCTCGACCCGCTGCGGGCAGGCCATGCTCACGGTGCCGCGGAGTGGATGGTCGCGCAGAAGAGAGACTGATGATGACTGCTGACCGCCGGGAAAGCTGCACGGGAAGGACCGGACGCCCATGACCGACCTGCGCTCCGCTGCCGAGTACGGCCCAGACGCCGGGACGGCCGGGGCCGCCGCGGCCGACATGATGGAAGGCGGCGCTGATGCTGACGCCTTCCGGATGCTCGACGCTGACGGCCGCCTGGCGGAGGGAATCGACCCAGGCCTGCCGGACGCCGAGATGGTGGAGAACTACCGGTGGATGGTGTTCTCCCGGATGCTCGACGAGCGCGCCACTAGCCTGCAGCGCCAGGGGCGACTCGGCACCTACTCGGCCGTGTACGGCCAGGAGGCCTCAGTCCTCGGGTCGTCGTTCGCCCTGGACCCGGCGCGGGACTGGATCATTCCTCAGTACCGCGAGACGCCGGCCATCCTGCGGCATGGCTACCCGCTGACGACGTACTTGCTGTACCTGCTCGGCAATCCGCTTGGCGGCCAGCTTCCCGAGGGCGTGCGGGTGACCCCACTGCAGATCGCGCTGGCCGCGCAGCTCCCGCATGCCGTCGGGCTGGCTCTCGGGCTGAAGATGCAGCGCCTCGACGGGGTCGTCATGACGTACTGCGGCGACGGCGCCTCGTCGGAAGGCGATTTCCACGAGGCCTGCAACTTTGCGGGTGTCACCAGGGCACCGGTCATCTTCGTCCTGCAGAATAACGGCTACGCGATCTCCACGCCGCGATCGAAACAGACCGCTGCGGCCTCGTTCGCGTCTAGGGCCGAGGGGTACGGCTTCCCCGGCGAGCGGGTCGACGGGAACGATTTCCTGGCCGTCTACGACGTCGCGCGGCGCGCGGTGCAGCGGGCGCGCTCAGGCGGCGGCCCGTCACTGATCGAGACTCAGACCTACCGCCTGTTCCCGCACAATACGGCCGATGACCAGAGCCGGTACGTGGCGCCCGAGGAACTAGCGGCCCGACGCCAGGCCGATCCGCTCCCCCGCTTCCACGCCTACCTGGCCGGCCGTGGCCTGATCAGCGACGAGCAGGTCAGCCGGTGGCGCGAGGAGATCGACCAGGAGCTGGCCGAGGCGGTGGCGACCGCCGAGCGGCACCCCAAGCCGACGCCGGGCCAGCTGTTCGACTATGTCTACGCGCGGCCTCCCCGACGCTTGCAGCAGCAGCGCGATGATCTGACCGGTGGCACCGAGGGAGGCCGCTCATGACGGTCCTGACGATGGTCGAGGCGATCCACCAGGCGCTCGGGCAGGAGATGCAGCGCGACGAGCGCGTCATGATCCTGGGCGAGGACGTCGGCCGGCTGGGCGGGGTGTTCCGCGCCACCGACGGCCTGCAGAAGCGCTTCGGTGAGGAGCGCGTGTTTGACACGCCGCTGGCCGAGGCGGGGATCGTCGGCGCCGCTGTGGGCCTGGCGATGAGCGGCATGCGGCCTATCGCCGAGGTGCAGTTCCTCGGCTTCGCCCATCAGGCCTTCCACCAGATCGCCGATCAGGTAGCACGGTACGGCTTCCGATCGCAGGGCCGCTACCCGATGCACGTCACCATCCGCGCGCCGTTCGGCGGCGGCGTCCGCACGCCCGAACTGCACTCCGATGCGCTGGAGGCGCAGTTCGTGCAGTGCTCCGGCCTGAAGATCGTCATGCCGGCCAGCGCCCGCGACGCTAAGGGCCTGTTGCTCGAGGCGATCAGAGACCCGGACCCCGTCCTGTTCCTGGAGCCGCTGCGGGGCTACCGGCTCGTCAAGGATGAGGTACCCGAGGAGGACTACACGGTGCCGTTCGGGCAGGCTCGCATCGTCAGGGATGGCACTGACGTGACGCTGATCGCCTGGAGTGCCGCGGTCCAGCTGTGCGAGCGCGCTGCCGTGCTCGCGGAGCAGGAGGGCATCTCCTGCCGGGTGGTCGACCTGCGCACGCTGGTGCCACTCGATGTCGAGACGCTGGCCCGCTGCGGGGAGGAGACCGGCCGGGTCGTCGTGGTCCACGAGGCTCCGTACACCTCGGGGTTCGGCGCCGAGGTCGCCGCCACCATCCAGGAGGAGGCGTTCTACTCGCTGGAGGCGCCGATCCTGCGGGTCACCGCACCCGACACGCCGTATCCGCTGGCGGGCGCGGAAGAGTTCTACGTGCCCAGCGAGGAGCGGGTGCTCAAGGCAGTCCGCAAGACGCTGGCGTCGGCATGAGCGTCGAGTTCCGGATGCCGGACATCGGGGAGGGCATCGCTGAGGTTGAGCTCCTCGAGTGGAACGTCGAGGTCGGGGCGGTGGTGCGCGAGTACGACACGCTGGCCACCATCCAGACCGACAAGTCGATCGTTGAGATGCCGAGCCCAGTCACCGGCCGGGTTACCCGGCTGGGAGTGCAGGCTGGAGACATGCTGCCCGTCGGCGACGTGCTCATTGTCTTCGACACCACTGACGATGCCGCGGCTGAGCCGGCCACGGCCGCCGATACCCGCGCCACTCCCGTGCACGCGGGCACCGCGGCGCCTGCCCCATCACCGGCGGACATGCCGGTAGGAGCGGACAGATCTGCCGCACGGCCCAAGGCATCCCCCGTCGTGCGCCGGCTGGCCCTGGACGAAGGTGTCGATCTGGCTCTGGTCAGTGGCACCGGGCCGGGCGGGCGCATCACCAGGGAAGACATCCAGCTCGCCGCGGCCGCCACGGCGCCCCAGGAGGAGACCTCCGGTGCGCTGGCCGCGCGGGACAGCAAGAGCCCGGCGGCCGGGCGCGGCGGAGTCGCCGAGCGTGACCTGCCGGACGAGCACGTCCCGCTGCGCGGCCTGCGCCGACAGATCGCGAAGAAGATGGCGGAGTCGTGGCGGAGCGTCCCGCACATCACCGACTGGCGGGAAACCGACGCGACCCAGCTCATCGAGGCACGGCGAGCGCTGATCGCGCACGCGCCCGCGGCGGCCGGGGCGCTCACCTATGTCCCGTTCTTCGTGAAGATCACAGCGATGGCGCTGCAGCACCATCCGCTCATGAACGCCTCCTTCGATGAGGAGGCGCAGGAGTACGTGCTGCACCGCCGGATCAATATCGGTATCGCCACGGCCGCTCCCGACGGCCTGCTCGTCCCGGTCGTGCGAGACGCAGACACCAAGACGATCATCGAGCTGGCCGATGAGATCAGTGAGCTGGTCGCGCTGGCTCGCGAGCGCAGGGCGTCCCGTGAGCAGCTGACCGGGGGTACCTACACCGTGAACAACTTCGGCTCCATCGGCGGCCATATGGGGACGCCGATCATCCGCACGCCCGAGGTGGGCATCCTCGGATTCGGGCGGATCGCCGACCGGGTCGTCGCGGTGGACGGCAGCCCGGTCGTCCGCAAGACGATCATGCTGTCATCGGTCGGTGATCACCGGCTGCATGACGGCGACACTCTCGGCGCATTCACTTCTGCGGTGGCGGAGCTGATCGAGCACCCGTACGCCCTGCTCGGCGAACTGCGCTGATGGTTGTCGGCGAGATGGCCGAGGGCGTCGACCTGCTGGTGGTCGGCGGCGGCCCGGGCGGTTACACGGCGGCGCTGCGTGCGGCCCAGCTCGGCCGCGAGGTCATTCTCGTCGATCGCCTCGGCCTGGCCGGGCTGGGCGGCGTATGCCTGCACTCGGGCTGCATTCCGAGTAAGGCGCTCATCGAGCTGGCCGAGGTCGTGCACCGCCCCGCGACAATGCAGGTCGCCGGGGTCATCCCCGGCGGCATCAGCGCTGACCTCGCCCGCTTCCAGCCCTGGAAGAACTCCGTGGTGGAGGATCTGCGCGGCGGGATCGAGACGCTGCTACGCCGCCAGAAGGTACGGGTGCTGCAGGGTGAGCTCGCGTTCAACAAGCCGAACCGGGCTGCCGTCGCCACTCCCGACGGCAACGTGACGTTCCTGGAATTCGCATCGGCGATCGTAGCGGTCGGCTCGAGACCAGCCGGGCTCCGGGCGTTCCCATTCGAGGGAGACCGGGTACTCGACTCGGCTCAGGCGCTCGAGCTCAGCAGCGTCCCGGCGAGCCTGGCCATCATTGGCGCCGGTTACATCGGGCTCGAGCTCGGCATCGCGTTCGCCAAGCTCGGATCCCGGGTGACGATCGTCGAGATGCTCGACCGGATCCTTCCTGAGCTGGACGCCTCTATCACCCGGCCGGTCATGCGCTCGCTCGAGCGGCTGAGGATCAGCCTGCTGCTCGGGGCGGAGGCGACCGGGCTCGATGAGCGCGAGCTGATCGTGCGTGCCGGCCACATCGAGCACCTGGTACCGGCCGAAAAGGTCATTGTCGCCGTCGGCCGCCTGCCCAACACTGATGCCCTCGGCCTGGGCTCCGCGGGTGTGACGTTGCGAGACGACGGCACGGTTCAGGTCGACGCATCGCGTCTGGCCGCGCGTCACATCGCTGCGATAGGCGACATCACCGCGGGCCCGGCCTTGGCCCACAAGGCCACTGCCGAGGCGAATGTAGCGGCCGAGATCCTGCTGGGCCGACCGGCCCGCTTCGAGCCCGCGGCTATCCCCGCAGTCATCTTCGCCGACCCCGAGGTCGCGGTGGTCGGGTTGAGTGAGCAGCACGCACGCGACGAGGGAATCGACGCGGCGGTCGGGCAGTTCCCCCTCGCCGCCTCTGGCCGGGCCAGGACGCTCGCGATGTCTGACGGCCTGGTCCGAATGGTGGTCGACCGGGCGAATGACGTCGTGGTCGGGGTGCAGATGGTCGGGCCGCACGTCTCGGAACTCGCCGGCGAGGCGGCGCTGGCGGTCGAGATGATGGCCAGCCCGGAGGATCTGGCCGCGACCATCCATCCACATCCGACGATCGGCGAGGGGATCAGGGCAGCCGCGGCGCTCCTGGTCAAGCGCTCAGGCACGTGACCAGCTAGTTTCCGGCACCGGAAAGCAGGCGGCAGGCCGGCGCTAGGGTCGGGCTCCAGTCAGCCGGCGTTCGAGTAGTCGACGGTCAGCCAGCGCTCGGGGGTGAGTTCTGCGAGGACCCCGCCCCAGCCGATGCCGCTGGCGTACACACGGCCGTCCTCCGGGCCCAGGTAGCGAATCGCCATGTCCTCGACATCTCGGGCTGAGCGCTCCCGCAAGATGACCGGCCCCTCGACGGTCACGTAGCTATAGGGCCACGAGTCGTTGTGCACGCAGAGGCTGGCCCGTCCGGCCTCGCGTAGCAGGTCGTTCTTCTTCGAGCCGTCGGCGCTGGTAAACACGACGGCTCCATCCTTGTAGTCGTACCAGACCGGGATCGTAAGGGGCTCGCGTCCCGGCCGTCCGACGCTCAGCACCCCGATGCGGATGTCGGACAGGTACTGCTCGCGCTGCTCGCGGGTCATGCGGTTCGGCATGCTCGTCCTCTCATCGGTCGTGGGACCGCCATTTGGCCATCGTTCCCGCCAGGAGCCTCTAATCCAGGCCGAGGAGCCGGCTAGCGTTCTCCCTCATGATCAGGGGGCGGACCTCATCTCGGATGGCCAGCTTGGCGAAGTCAGCGATCCAGCGGTCTGGCGTGATCAGCGGATAGTCCGTGCCGAAGAGAACCTTCCCCTTCAGCAGAGTGTTCGCGTACTGGATCAGCTGCGGCGGGAAGTACTTCGGCGACCAGCCGGATAGGTCGATGTAGACCAGGGGCTTGTGCAGTGCTATCGACAGCGCCTCGTCCTGCCACGGGAACGACGGATGGGCGAGGACGATCTTCAGGTCAGGGAAGTCCACGGCCACGTCGTCGACGTACATGGGATTGGAGTACTTCAGCCGGATCCCGCCGCCCCCGCGCACCCCCGCCCCGATGCCCGTATGGCCGGTGTGGAAGAGCGCTGGCAGCCCCGCATCGGAGATGACCTGATACAGCGGGTACGCGAGCCGGTCGTTGGGATAGAAGCCTTGGGTGCTGGGATGGAACTTGAACCCCCGGATGCCATGCTCGCTAATCAGGCGCCGTGCGGCCGCCACGCCCATGGCCCCGCGATGCGGATCGATGCTCGCGAACGGGATCAGGACGTCAGGATGACGCACCGCCGCCTCGGCGACTTCCTCGTTGGGCACAGGCGGGCTGCCGTCGGATAGCTCATTGTCGACGGGGAAGACAACGCAAGCCATCCTCCGCGCACGATAATGCGCGGCGATCTCATCCAGCACCGGGAACGATGAGCCGGAGCCGAAGTAGCGGGCAGCAGCCTCACCGACGTCGCCGCCTGCCCCGCCCGCCGGTGCGTGCGCAGACACCATCGCATGGGTGTGCATGTCGATAGCTACGAGATCGCTGACCATCATTCGACTGAGCTCCCTGGCCTGTAAGCCTGTCCATTCGGAGTGGTGTGCGCCTATCGTTCAGCTGATCATATGGTATACGATATATCAATTGCGAGATGTCTTCCTCACTCGATGATCCCCGGTGAAGGCCCGGCAGGAAGCTCGGAGGTGTCCGCTGGTGGAGTTCGGGATCCAGTCGTACATGGAGCAGTTCGGCTTCAAGAAGCTTCTGTTCTGCAACGACAGCAGCGTCGGGCTGAAGGCGATCATCGCCATCCACTCCACCGCACTGGGCCCGGCCGCCGGTGGAACCCGGATGTGGACCTACGCCTCCGAGCAGGAGGCGGCGATGGACGCACTGCGGCTGGCCCGCGGGATGACGTACAAGTTCGCCGCGGCCGGAATCAACCTGGGCGGCGGCAAGGCCGTGATCGTCGGCGACCCGAAGCGCGACAAATCCGAGGCGCTGTTCCGTGCTTTCGGCCGGATGATCGACCAGCTCGGCGGAGAGTTCCTGACCGGCGAGGACGTCGGTACGACTCTCGACGACATGGAGCTCATCTACACCGAGACCGATTACATGGTCACCTTGCCCGAGCACTGTGGCGGAGTTGGTGACATCTCGGCCGCGACGGCGCTCGGCACGATCGAGGCCATGCGCGCCTGCGCCCAGCGCACGTGGGGCTCGCCTCATCTCGGAGGACGACGCGTCGCCCTGCAGGGACTGGGAGCTGTCGGCTGGCAGGCCCTCGGCATGCTCGTTGAAGAGGGCACCGAGGTCATCGTCTGCGATATCGACGAGCAGAAGGTGGCACGGGCCGTTTCGCTAAAAGGCGTGACCTCGACTTCGCCCGACAGCATCTATGACCAGGACGTCGACATCTTCGCGCCGTATGCGCTCGGCGGCATAATCAACAAGCAGACCGTTCCCCGGCTGAGGGCTCAGATCGTTGCCGGGTCAGCGAACAATATCTTCCAGGACGAGGCGCGTGATGCCGCGCTGCTCGACCAGCGCGGCATCGTGTATGCGGTCGACTACGTCGCCAACTCTGGCGGCACGATCCTCGACACCGACCGGCTGCGTAAGGGCGGCCTGCAGCGCGAGCGCGCCATGACCAATGTCCGCAGGATCCGCGAGCGGATCGAGGAGACCTTCACAATCGCCGATGCCGACGGCGTATCCGCATACCTGGCCGCGAATCGGATGGCCGAGGCACGTATCGAGGCGCTGAACCACGTCCGGCTGCTGGGTTAGACGGACGACACGACACAACCGCCGCTTTGTCGCAAGGAGGTACTCCTGATGAGCACTGATCATGCTGGTCTCTTCTCGGGCAAGGTGGCGGTGATCACCGGCTCAAGCAGCGGCATCGGGCTCGAGGTCGCCCAGCAGTTCGCAGCGGCCGGAGCCAGGGTAGTGACCAACGGCCGGACGGCCGAGCGGGCTCAGGCCGCCGCGCAGGAAATCGAGACCGCCGGCGGCACTGCGGTCGGCATCGGCGCCGACCTGCGCACCTTTGACGGCGCTCAGCAGCTGATCAGCGGAGCCGTCGACGCCTTCGGCGGCGTCGACATCCTGGTTAACAACGCCGGCATATCGATGATCGCCCGAGCCGACGAGCTCGACGCCGCCGAATGGGAGCGCGCGATCGCCACCAACCTGTCCGGGCCCTACTTCTGCTCCCGCGCCGCGTACCCGTCGATGAAGGACCGCGGCGGCGGGGTGATCATCAACCTGGGCTCCGCGGCCGCCCACGTAGGCCTGCCGCTGCGCGTGGCCTACTGCGCGGCCAAGCACGGCATGTCCGGGCTGACCAAGGTGCTCGCCCTCGACTGGGCACCCGACGGGATCCGCATCCTGCAGATCGATCCGGCGTACATCAAAACGCCGCTGGACGAGCGGGACCAGACCACCGGCGGCTACGACGATGCCGCCGTGGAGCGGCGGACCCCGCTGGGGCGCTTCGGCACCCTCTCCGAGGTCGCCAAGATGGTGCTCGTCGCGGCCGGGCCGGACTCGAGCTATATGACAGGCTCCAGCATTCTCGTCGACGGCGGCTGGGTGGCGTACGGCTACCTGTGACCGCTGCGGCTGGCAACGGGACGACGTGATGCAACTGGCCGTCAGCGCCGGGCCAGATAGGCGGTTACGGTGTGGCCGAGGACCAGGAAGTCAGGGGTTTCTTTCCGCAGCACAACCCGGGTCAGGGCTGGGCCACGCCATGACCTTCATGATGCCTCAAGCGAAGGCGAGCGGCTGGCCTCGCGTGGCCGCCGGCGGCCGAGGGTCACGAAAGCGAACAGGCCGGCCGCGAGCACCAGGAAGGCGGACAGGAAGAGGGCGGAATGCAGCCCGGCGTAGAAGGCGCTGTACGCCGCGTGGATGACCTCCTGCACGAGTGAGCCCTGGCCCGCTGCCTCGGCCCCGCCTGCGCCCTGGCTGTGGCCGCTGGACGGGACACCGCCGGTCTCCACGGCGTGGATCACGATGGACTGAAAGTTGACCGGGATGCCCAGGTGATTCAGCCTGCTCGTCAGGCTGGACCGCAGCTGGGCATTGACCAGCGCCCCGAGGACGGCCACGCCGATGACGGCGCCGATCTCCCGGCTGGTGTTGGTGGCTGAGGCGGCCATGCCTGATCGCTCGGGCGGCACGGCGGACAGGGCCGAAGAGGTGACCGGCACGACGGTGGTGCCGATGCCGATACCAGTCAGCGCGAGAGCGGATGCCAGTGGCAGGTAGGCCGGAGCCGGGCTGAGCGTGACGGTCGTCAGCAGCAGTCCGGAGCCGAACAGCAGGCAGCCGATGAAGGTCGACCATCGCGGTCCGGCGGTGGCCGTCCAGCGGCCGGCCGCCAGCGAGGCGGCGATCATCAGCGCGGTCATCGGCAGGAAGACGACAGCGATCTGGTAGCCAGAGTCGCCGACGACCTCCTCCAGGTACAGCGCGGTGAAAAAGAAGACGGCGAACGTAGCGAAGTACGCGCAGAAGGCCACGACGTTAGCGGTGAGGAACCGGGGAACGCGCAGGAAGCGCGGGTCAAGCAGCGGATGGGCAGCGCGGCTCTCCCACCAGAAGAACCCGGCCGCCGCCACCGCGCTGATGCAGAGCAGCGCGAGCACGCCGGGCGAGGCATAACCGGCATTCTCCGCGTCAATCACGGCGAACGTCAGCGCCGTCAGCGCGGCAGCGCTGAGCACCGTCCCGGCCATGTCGACCCGGTGCGCGTCGGGATCGGAACTTTCCGGCAGCACGAACAACGCAGCGAGCAGGGCCAGCGCGCCGATGATCAGGTTGAACCAGAAGATCGCGCGCCAGTCCCAGCCGGGTACGCCGATCAGCGTGCCGCCGACGACCGGGCCCAGGGCGAGAGCCAGGCCGGATACCGCAGCCCATACCCCGATGGCCCTGGTCCGGCTGCGCTCATCGATGTATATGTGCCGCAGCATCGACAAGGTGCCCGGCTCGCTAGCGGCAGCACCCAGGCCCATGACCGCCCGCCCGGCGATCAGCACGCCGACATTAGGAGCCAGGGCCGACAGGACCGATCCTGCGCAGAAGATGCCGACCCCGATGAGCATGACTTTCTTGCGGCCGAACTCGTCGCCGACCATCCCGAAGGCGAGCATGGCGCCTGCGAAGGTCAGCGCATAGGCGCTCACTACCCATTGCAGGGAACTGACGCCGGCGTGCAGCCCGGACTGCACGCTGCCGAGCGCAACGCTCACTATCGTGTTGTCGAGGAAGGTCAGGAACAGCACGGTGCAGAGCACGGCCAGCGCTAGCGGGCGGCCCCCATGGCGCGCTTGCGCCGCGTGCTCGGCCGGCGCTCCCACCGGACTCGCCACTGGCTAGGCCGCGCTCTTGCAGGCTGGAGGTAGCGAGGAGGTCTTCCCGCTATTCTCAAGGGTCAGCAGGCCGCAGAAACTGGCGACGCCAACCTTCCACGTGCCGTCCTGGTATACCGCGACGCCGGCCTGGTGCGGCAGCGCTGTCTGACCGCCAACCAGGATCGAGTAAGTGACGCTGGCCTGCGTCGCCGACACTAGCGTCACCTTCGTGACCTTCGCCGATGCCGCCGACGCCAGGCCCGAGCCGGCCTGGGCGCTGATGATCGAGGCAAACTGCGACCCGTCCTGCAGCAGGCTGACCCGCTTAGCCACGGGAGTCTTGGCGTCGAAGAAGGCCGTCCAGTTCGCCGCGACAGCATCCTTGGCGGCTGCACCGGCAGCGGGTGCCGCAGAGACCGACGGCGAGGGCGACGCGGCGGTAGACGGCGCAGTACTCGCCGGCGGGGCGGGGCTGCCTGCCGTGCTGCTCGGGCCGCTGCTACCGCAGGCGGCCAGGCCGGTCCCGAGCGCGCAGGCCAGCAGGACCGGAGCCAGCACTCTATGAGCGGTCAATTCTGCCCTCCTCGGCCAGATCGAATGATTCCCAGCAGCTGGTCGCAAACACCACTTTCCTGAATCTAACGCCCCGCCGCCTGCGTCGTGCAGCCGGCCTGGACCGGTGAATCTGGACCGCTTTCACCTCGGGGCGAAGCAGCCGATCGCCAAGGTCAGCCAGCATCGCGGTGGCGTTAATGGTCGGATCGGCGGTAATCTCGCCGCCGGCGCTCACCCTTGCTCAGCCCAGCCAGCTGCTGGCCGCCTGGTGCCCGCAGGCCCGACGCTTCGCCGGGGAGAGGTGCAGGTGAGCGCGGCGGAGCCTAAGGCTGCTTCTTCTGTTCCAGGATGCGTCGCTTGGCTGCCGCGAAGTCGGCGTCGGAAAGCACGCCCTGGTCGTGCAGCTGGGCGAGGTTGTGCAATTGCGACAACCACGATGCCTGATTATCCGCAGCCACGCGCGGGGGCGGGGCCGGGGCGGGTGACTGAACGGGAATGGCTGGCTGGGCGGGAGCGGAGGCACCAGGGCGGGCTGGAGTCACGAGCTGCTGGCCTGCGGGGTTCACCCCGAACTGACGCCAGAACCGCTCGACCTGCTCGGTGTACCGGGCTTGGGTCAGCCGCCCGGCGCGGAACGAAGCGGTCGCGTGGGACATCGAGCGTATGTAACGCCGTTGTGCCCCGGTGATCTGGAGGCCCCGGCTGCAGACGGGGCAGACCAGGTAGTCGTCCGTCCCGTAGGGCACGACGGGCACGAAGTACAGGCGTACCGACTTCTTCGACCGGACGTGGTGGAGGAACACCTGGTTATGACAGTTCGGGCACTGGCACGGCGCGACCTCGCCCAGGTCTTCCGGGTTGCCTGGCCCGAAGCCGAAAATCAGCACCATGCGGTAATTGAAGCAGAGTGCTGATCTGCGGCACAGGACCGCACAGCAGCGGGCGTGCCGGGTACGATCTCGCCACGGCCTGACCGGGGCTTCCCTGCGACACTCTAATACAGGCTCGTCCCCCGTGATATGGCCAATCCTGTCACCGCCAGATCAGCGGCGATCTGATCTATAGTCGTACGACCTGAGGTCCCGTCGCTATTCAGGAATCCCTCGGCCATATAAATTTTCAGCCTAAGATATTCCTGGCCCTGGATTCTGCTGCCGAAGTGTATAGCGGTCGCCTTGTCCCGCCGGTTCGTGGGAATGGCAACCGGGCCCAATTCGCCGCAGTTAATGCTGAAGAAGAGCATTTGCCCGGTGTTCTGATTCAATTTTATGCTTCGCTTCGAGGCTGGCTTCCAGAATTCTCCGCGTATTACGAGTCCGCCGATGCGTCCCGCCGCGACCACGAGCTGGGCGCCGCCTTTAACTGTCACGCCTGAAGCAAGCGTTGCAGTTAGCTCGACAAGGTACCGCTTGTAAGGGCCATCCTCCTCAAGCATATGCACGAGCGGAACGATGCTTCCCTTGACCATCTTCTGGCGTACGATCTGAAGCTGTGTTACATCGTCTTCGAACGAGTCTTCATCTGGGGCAATACTAACCTGTGATATCAGCAGAGACATGCGGACTAGCCTTCCCACTAATTCTAGCGAGATCCTCTAGCGACCCCGCATGACGGTTAGCCTTCACCGGTTCGATGCCGATCAAGAAGTGGTATGGGCAGAGTTGCCGTGGAGCGCGGCGCCGTTACCCGGGTCAGGTCTGCGGCGCCGCAGCCACAAGAACAGTAGCGCCAACGGCACTACGAGAGCACCGATGCCGTAGATGAGGAACGCGGCCAGGCTGTCGATATGCCTGACGAGCCACGCGAAGTTCTGGCCGAAGAAACCGGTGACGAACGTCAACGGCAGGAAGACCGTGGCCAGGATCGTGAGCTGCTCAATGGTGGCGTTCTGCCGGACACTGACCTTCGTCTGCTCGACCGAGATGACCGCGATGTTGGCTTCCAGCACCGTGCTGAGCAGGTCACGTTGCGCGGCGACCTCCTCATTGACCAGCAGCAGGTGGTCCTGGACGTCATGCAGATACGGCTGCAACCCCGGGGCAACGGTGGTGCGCTGGACCGTGGCCACCACGCCGAGCAGCGGATGTACGGCACGGTAGAAGTCGGTGGCCTCGCGGCGCAACGAGTAAATCCGCTCGGTCGGCGCGACGGCGCCGGAGAACACCGTGGCCTCGATCTGGTCGATGTCGCGCTCAAGCCCGGCGACTACGGGCGCATATCCGTCCACCACCTGATCCAGGATCGCCCAGAGCGCGGATGAGCTGCCCGCGGTGAGCAGTTCCGGCCGCTGCTCCAGCCGCTGTCTCGCCCCGCGCAGCTCACTCGCCACGCCCTGCCGCACCGTGATCACGAAGGTCGGCGCGAGGAACACGCTGATCTCGCCGAACTCGACCTCCTCGGCTTCGTCGTCGTACCGCGCGGTGCGCAAGATCACCAGCTGCACGTCTCCGTCGTAACTCTCGACCTTCGGCCGCATGTGAAAATTCTGCGCATCCTCGACCGCCAGCTCGTGCAGGCCGAAAGCGTCACGGACCTGGGCCAGCTCCTCTGGTCCCGGCTCGAACAGCCCCAGCCACACGAAGCCGTCCTGCCCGCACTGGGCCGCCGCCTCCTCCAGCGACACCGCGCCTTCAGCTTGCCTGCGGCCGTCCTGGTAGTGAGCACAATCAATGATCATCTTAGGACCCCTTTTGCTGGACGAGCGGCGGCCAACATTCCGCTACCCAGCATGGCGGAATCCTGTGCGTACCGAGAATCCGTCCGCGGCCGTGAACACGCCTCGACCACCTGACAATTGGGGCTGCGGATGGCATCTTGGCTGAAGCTTAGGATGGTGGGCAATCATGAGGAAGGTGCCGAATGTTGATCGTCCGAGGTGACGCTCAGACCCTGCCGTCGGAACTGAACAAGGCGGCCACCGGCGAGGTGTGGTTCGATCCGATCCTCCCCAAGACGGACGGCGTGGATGTCGGCACCGTCGTGTTCTCACCGAACGGCCGGACGGTCTGGCATCAGCATGAGCACGGGCAGCTGCTCCAGATCACGTCTGGCTACGGGTTCGTCGGCAAGGAAGGCGAGGCCCCACAGCGGGTGCGCGCCGGCGACACGGTATGGATCGCGCCCAACGAGCGGCACTGGCACGGCGCCACCTCGAACACGCTGATGTCGCACACCACGACCACCATCGGCGCGACTGAGTTCCACGAGGCGGTGACGGAGGCCGAGTACGCCGCGGCAAACGCCACCCCGCGCGCCTAGCACCTCCCGGGCTTGGTCTCGCCGGCGGACGACATGCACCGGGAAAACCGCAGCTCATCAGGAATATGGGGGGGTACTCCCTATGGAGTCCGAGGTGAGCCGATCGTAGTGTCGGAGCCGCAGGGACTGAGGAGGCCATATGCCCGATACCACGCTCTCGCTGGTCACGTCGCACGCGTCGCAACAGCGCACCGGCCGGGTGACGCTGCTCGAGCGGAAGGCGGCGCTGGATGCACTGGCCGAGATTGCGGCGCAGGCGCGCAGTGGTGAAGGCCGGCTCGTCCTGCTCGAAGGCGAGGCGGGTGTGGGCAAGTCGGCCCTGCTCGAGCAGTTCACGCACGATCTGCCCGACTCACGCCTTCTGCCGGGCGCCTGCGACGGCATGTTCACGCCCCGGCCGCTCGGTCCGCTCTTCGACATTGCGCAGCAGGTACACGGCCGCCTGCAGTCGCTGTGCCGGGCAGGCGCGTCCCGGGAGGAACTCTTCGACGCGCTCCTGACCGAGCTGTGCGAGCCGGGGCCGCTGCCGGTCGTCGTCATCGAGGACGTGCACTGGGCCGATGAGGCCACCCTCGATCTGCTGAGCTTTCTCGCGCGGCGGATCCGCGAGATCGCAGTGCTACTGATCGTGAGCTACCGCAGCGATGAGCTGGCCGACACCCATCCGCTGCGCATTGCCCTCGGCCATCTGGCCGTCCAGCGCTGCGCGAGGCGCCTCCCGCTCGCTCCCCTCAGTGCCCAAGCCGTGCGGATGCTCTCAGCCGGGCGCGGGGTCGACCCGAAGGAGCTGTACAGGGTCACCGGCGGCAACCCGTTCTACGTCCGCGAGGTGCTGGAGGCGGGCCTAGGCCAGGTACCGGGCTCGGCCCGTGATGTGGTTCTGGCGCGTGCCGCCCGCCTCGGACCGAAAGCACGGGAAACCCTCGAAGCCGCGGCCCTCATAGGCGGCACCGTCGACGAGCGGCTGCTCCGCCACGTCGTCGCCGGGCCCGCGCTGGCCGAGGTCATCTCGTCTGGACTAGTGGCCGACCATCCGGTTCTGCGTTTCCGGCACGAGATCGCGCGTCAGGCGATCGAGCAGGCGGTCTGGTCGGCCCGACGTGCCGAATTCCATGCTCGGATACTGCAGGGGCTGCGCGATCTCGGCTGTGACGACGATGCCCGGCTGGCCTTTCACGCCGAGGAGGCCAGCGACGGCCCGGCTGCCTTGGAGCATGCTGCGTCGGCGGGTCGCCGTGCTCGCACGCTGGCATCGCATCGCGAAGCGGCCGGGCAGTTCGAGCGCGCGCTGCGTTTCGCGGACGGCGAGGCGCCGGCCAGCATCGCGGGCCGCTGGATCGAGCTCGCGACGGAGCTGTCCATGATCGATCGCTGGCCCGATGCCGAGACCGCCTACACGCGGGCGCTGGAGAACTGGCGGGCGGCCGGAGACCGGCTCGGCGAAGGCGACACGCTCCGGCGGATGTCCGCGGCGTTGTGGCGGCTGTGCCGCGGCGACGAGATCCTCGCCGCAGCCGAGGCCGCCGTCGCCATCCTGGAACCGCTCGGCGCCACGCCGGAACTCGCGGCGGCATATGGCAGCCTCGCCACGTTTCAGAATGAGCCCGGGCGTCTGGACATCGTCGTCCCGCTCGCCCAGCGCGCCCAGGAACTCGCGGTCAGATTCGGCGTGCCTGCGGTACAGAGCCGGGCCGCGACGACGGAGGCGCAGGCCGTGTGGCTTGCGGGTGGCGACTGGGAGCCCATGCTGCGCCGCGCGCTGGCGATCGCGCTCGAGAACGGAATCGAGTACGAGGCCGGCTTCGCGTATACGAACCTGCACGAGCTGCATTGCGGCAACCGGGACTACGCCAGGGCGGACCCGTACTTCCACGACGGTGTCGCCTATTGCGAGGACCACGATCTCGGCACGTACTACACCTGCTTGCGCGGCGTGCGGACGGCGGCCCTGGAGCGGCTAGGGCGCTGGGACGAGTCCGCGGGGATCGCCGAGGCGGTCGTTGCCTCCGTCGCCTCGCCGGTGAATCGCATGATCCCGATGACCAGCCTGGCCATGGTCGCGGCGCGCCGCGACAAGGGAGAGGTGTGGCCACACCTGGATGCCGCGATGACCGCCGCGGACGGATCGATCGGGCTGAATTATATCGCCGCCGTCCGATTGGCCCGGGCCGAGGCCCGCTGGCTCGAGAGCGATCTGACCGGGGCGCGACAGGAAGCCGAACTCGCGGATGACGCGTGCGCTAGCCTTACCGATCCCTGGCTCAACGGCGAGATCGCGGTGTGGCTGCTACGCACCGGATCGCCCCGGACGAGTCAGCGCGAACTGGCCGAGCCCTACCGGCTGCAGCTCACCGGGAACCATCGCGCAGCGGCCGAACTGTTCGATGCGGTGGGCTGCCCCTACGACGCGGCGCTCGCGCTCCTCGATGCGCCCGACGAGCTGGCGCTGCGACGAGCGCTCGGCATCTGCACTGCGCTCGGGGCCGTCGCGACGGCGCGGATCATCCGCCAGAAGATGCGCTCGCTGGGCATTCGATCGGTTCCGGCCGGGCAGCGAGCCGCGACACGCGAGAATCCGCTCGGCCTGACCCCACGAGAGCAGGAAGTGCTCGAATTGCTCTGTGAGGGGCGCACCAACGCCAGCATTGCCACCAAGCTGGTGATCTCACCCAAGACAGTCGATCACCACGTCTCGTCGGTACTGGCCAAGCTCGGTGTGTCGAAGCGGACGGAGGTAGCCGCCGCGAAGCAAGCCGCAGCCACTCCGGAGTAGCGAGCCACACTGAGCGCACGGGTCGCAGGTGCTCGCCAGGCACGGAACGCTCGGACCGGCAGACCCGCCGGGCGAGGACCGCGGACCCGGACGCAATCTGTTTACGAACGACATGGGGCACGCCGCGTAGAACAATCGGGAAGCATGAACGCGCTAGCGTGGGACCACAACGCCTATTACCACCGCTTGCTCTTGAGGCACCTGCCACGTTCCTGTCATCGGGTACTTGATGTCGGCTGTGGCGCAGGGGCGTTCGCCGTGGAACTGGCCAAGCGAGCGGAACACGTCGACGCCCTTGACCGCTCTCCGGCCATGATCGATGAAGCTCAGCGGGTGGCGCCGCCCAATGTCACATGTATTCTCGCTGACGTACGGCAAGATCCGCTCCCGGATGCCCGGTATGACGCCATCGTGTCCATCACCGCCCTGCATCACATACCTCTCGAAGAGGTCCTGCCGCGCTTGGCCGGAGCGTTGCGCCCTGGCGGTGTCCTGGCGGCCGTTGCTTTGCCGCGGATCGATCTGCCGCAGGAGCTGTCCACCGAACTCGTCGCGGCGATCGGCTACCGGCTGCTCGGGGGGGTATTTGCCATCCTCAGAGCCTCCGGTCACGGACGCTGGTGTGCGATGGAGCGCAGCTACACAGTCATGCCTGTCGTTCTTGATCCGTCCCTGACTACCCGCCAGGTGCGGCAGCAGGCGACGGCCCTTCTGCCCGGGGCGCACGTCAGGCGGCTGGTCTTCTGGCGCTACTTCCTGCTGTGGCAGAAGCCGACCGGGAGCTGACCGGGCGGCCAGAGGGTCACGAGTCCCTGGCCGGCGGCGGGCGGGAACTAGGCCGCGGGCCGGGAGACACGGCGAGCGGGGTCCCGGCTACCGCGCAGTGCCGCTGAACAGACGGCGGGAGATCCTTCGCTACTGGCTCAGCGTCCGCAGCTGGCCGGTTCAGCGCGTTATCGCTGATGGTGATCCAGGCGAGCAGCGCGGCCGCGAAAGACATTCCGGCGGCGATGGTCATCGCGACCGGGAAGCCGGCTGCCATTCGGGCCGGGTTTTCGAAGGCGGCACCGGAAAGCCCCGCGGCCAGGGGGAGCGCCGCGACCGCGATCATCTGGCCCAGGCGCGAAAAAGCGTTGTTAACGGCGGACGCGATCCCGGAATGCAGTGAACCGACGCTCGCCAGCACGGTGGCGGTGATAGGAGTGATCAGAGCGGCGAGCCCGACCCCGAACACCACCAGCGAGGGCAGCACGCCAGTCAGGTACCCGTCGCCGACGTGGATCTGCGCCATCAGCAGCAGTCCCGCGCCGGTCAGGACGGCCCCGATCGTCAGCGGGATCCGGGGGCCAATGCGCTGTGCGATCGCTCCCGACGGACCAGACAGGATCAGCATCAGCGCGGTGATGGGCAGTGTGGCGGCACCCGCCTGAAGTGCCGTGTAGCCGAGTGTGATCTGCAGGAACGCGACGAACAGGAAGATCACGCCGCCGAGCGCGGCATAGGCCACCAGCGCGAGCACGGTGGCGGCGGCGAACTGGCGGGAACGGAACAACTCCAGCGGAAGCATCGGGTGGCCGCTGCGCGGCTCAACGGCGGCAAAGGCGCCGGCAGCGGCCAGGCTGACCGCCACGGCGGTGATCACCGCGGGGGTCAGGCCCCCGGAGGCCTGGATCAGCGCGAAGCACAGGCCGGCGATGGCCAGCACAGCGAGCGCGGCGCCGCGCAGATCCAGGCCACCAGAACGGGTGGGATCGCGGGTTTCTGGCACCCGGAGAATTGCGGCGATGATGACGAACGCCCCCAGCGGCAGGTTGACCAGGAAAACCGCACGCCACGACACCGCGTCGGTCAGGTAGCCGCCGACTGGAGGACCGATCGCGGCCGCGGCCGCGGTCAGGCCCGCCCACGCGCCGATCGCCCGGAGGCGGTCATCGGGATGGAAGACCGCCCCGATGATGGCCAGGCTTCCAGGGGTGAGTAGAGCCCCGCCAACCCCTTGAACGAACCGGGCGGCAACCAGCAGCTGAATCGTCGGGGCCGCCGCGCACAGCGCGGAGGCGGCCACGAAGACCGCCGTCCCCAGGGTGAACACGCGCCGCCGGCCGTAGATGTCGCTGAGCGAACCGGCGGCCAGGACCAGCGCCGCGAGCGTGAGCACGTAACCGTCCAGCGTCCACTGCAGCCCCGCGACGCCCGCGCGCAGATCACGGCCGATCGACGGCAGCGCCACGTTGACGACGGTCGCCTCCAGCAGCACCATCGCCTCACCCAGCACCGCCACCGCCAGTACCCAGCGACCGGCAGCCGACGCCAGCCGTACCGACCCGGGCTCGCCGCCCTCATTCGCCACCAACTGCACCCTTCCCGGTCGCTGTGCGGATGATATGCGTGTGCGAGTCGTTCATACCGGGCCGGCGTGAATCCTGGCCTTGCGCACCACGGTGCCGGCCGAGTTCGCGACATCCGGTGCTAGGCCCAGGCCAGCGGCGGGCATGGTGATCAGGCCGCCGAGGTCATAGCTCAACCGAGCCACGGCGGGCTGAACGCGCCGAGCTGGTTCATGATCGCGGCGATGTCGTCCGCGGCCTACCCGCACGCCCTGGCCAGCGTCCGGAGAAACGTCATGAAGTACCTGGCATGCCTCGATCTGCCCGCGTTCGCGCAAGCGGTCGGAAGCTTCGCCCCGGATGACGCTTACGCACCGGCGCGACGGTCGGCACGGTCTTGACCTACGGCAATCTGCGCGGGCCTGCCCTCTAAGCTGTCTCTTGACCACCTCGCGTTCCTCGTGCTCAAGGGCGGCAAGAGCGGCCAGCGGGCGCCCGGAACTGTCCTCAGCAGCTCGACTGAGCGGAGGGGGCTCGTGGACGCCGATACCTTGTTTGTCGGGGGAACGATCCGCAGTGGCGTGACCGGTGAGCCCGCCCAGGATGCGCTCGCTGTGACCAGCGGGCGGATCGCGGGCGCAGGAACCGCGGCCCGGCGGGCCCGCGGGCCGTCCACGGTGGTTATCGACCTTGACGGTGGCGCGCTGCTTCCCGCGTGGGGCGACGGGCATGCGCACCCCCTGCTGGGCGGCCTGGGGCTGGCGGGGGCGGCGGTGCGCGGCTGCACGACGGTCGGGCAGATCCTCGAGGCGGTCCGCAGCTGGGCGGCGGCTCACCCGGGCGCCGAGTGGATCTGCGGTAACGCCTTCTCGCCGGTGCTGGCGCCCGGTGGCTTGTTCGATGCCCGGTGGCTGGATGAGGCCGTCCGGGACCGGCCCGTGATGCTGCTGACCGAAGATCACCACACGGCCTGGGTGAACAGTGAGGCGCTGCGCCGGGCGAACCTGAGCGCCGCCACCCCGCAGCCTGCGCACGGCGAGATCGTCCGGCGCGAGGACGCTACGCCCCTGGGCACCTTGCGCGAGTGGGGGGCTCTGGAGCCGGTGCTCGGCCTGATCCCCGGCCCCGGGCTGCCCGCGCAGCTGACCGCGCTGGCGCAGGTGTCTGAGCGGTTCGCCCGCGATGGGATCACGTGGGTTCAGGACGCCCGGGTGACGCACGACCAGGTCGAGGCATGGATCACGGCGGTAGCCAGGAATCTGCTGCGATTCCGCGCGGACCTCGCTTTCTTCGCCGATCCGGCCACCTGGGCCGACAACCTCGACACCATGACCGCCGACCGGCAGCTCGTGGACGAGCAGGGGGGCGGCTGGCTGACGGCCCGGACCGTCAAATTTTTCGCCGACGGTGTCATCGAGTCCGGCACGGCCGCGATGCTCGAGGACTACCACGACTGCCCGCACTCACGCGGCCTGCCGAACTGGACGGCTACCGGGCTCGCCGATGCGATGAGCGCAGTCGACAACCTCGGCTTCGAGTGCCACATCCACGCAATCGGCGACGCCGGCGTGCGGATCAGCCTGGACGCCGTCGAAGAACTCCACCGGCGTAACGGCCGCCGGGACCGGCGCACCACGATCGCGCACCTCCAGGTCATCGACCCGGCGGACCTGCCGCGATTCGCGCAACTGGGCGTCATCGCGAACTTCGAGCCGCTGTGGGCGCAGCTCGACCCGCTGATGACCGAGCTGACCGAGCCGCGACTCGGCCCGGAACGATCCGGGCGGCAGTACCAGATCGCGAGCATGCTGGCCTCCGGAGCACGCGTCTCGTTCGGCAGCGACTGGCCCGTGACGAGCCACCGGCCGCTCGACATCCTCACCACCGCCGTCACCCGCCAGACAGCCGACCACCGGCCCCCCGGAGGCTGGCTGCCCGCCGAGCGCATCGATATCGAGACCGCACTGCACGCCTACTCCGCAGGTACCGCCTACCAGGCGCGCGCCCAGGACCAATGGGGAACCCTGCGTCCCGGCATGCGCGCCGACCTGGTCCACCTCAGCGCCGACCCGCTCACCACCGCCCCCGCCGCCCTCACCGACCTGCAGGTGCTCGGCACCTGGCTAGCCGGCACCCCCACCTTCTAGCCGCTTGCGCTGGCCCGAGGAACCTCGTGCCACCTGCGCGCTAGCTCCGGGACCGAGCCGGAGGTGCCGGCCATGGTGCTCGGCACGGCGCATCAGTGGTCGGGATCGGCGAAGCTGGGTTCGCGGCCTTCGTTGAATGCGCCGATGCCTTCGGCGCGATCGGGATGGACGGCAGAGCGCCAGTGCGCCTCCATCATGATCGCGATGGCTTGCTCAATCGTCTCCCCCTGGCCCATCCGGACCGCCTGCTTGACTGCCTGTACGGCGGTGGGTGAGTTGCTCGCGATCTTCTCCGCGATCCGGTGGGCGGCGCCGATGAGATCGTCTTGAGCGTAGAGCTCATTGACCATCCCTAGCCGGTGCGCTTCCTGCGCGCTGATCGGATCGCCGGTCATCAGCATCTGCATGGCCTGGCCCGGCGGGAGCAGGCGCGGGAGCAGCGCTGGCGAGCCGCCCCCGGCCGCGAGGCCGATCATCGCCTCGGGCTGGCCGAAGGTGGCGTTGTCGGATGCGATGATGAAGTCGGTGCTCTGGGCGAGCTCGCAGCCGCCGCCGTAGGCGATGCCGTTGACGGCGGTGAAGATCGGCTTCCGCAGCTGACGCAGGGTGTAGAGGGTCCGGTCGAAGTCCTGCCGCTGCCGCAGCCAGTCTTCTTTGGTCATGTCCTTGCGCTGGCGGAGGTCGCTGCCGACGGAGAAGGCCCGGCGACCGGCTCCGGTGAGGATGACGGCGCGGACTGCGGGCCGGACCGCGATCGTCTCCAGGATCTCGGTCAGGCGCGCCCCCATCACCGTGGTGATCGCGTTGTCGGCGTGCGGCCGGTTGAGCGTGATGACCGCCACCCTCTCGTCCTGCGTGTACTCGACGAGCACGGGCAGGTCGGGTTCATCGGCCTCCGATGGCGGGGGGCCGAAATCGAGCGCCTTCCAGCGGTCGGTACGTGCTGGGCTCGTTGCCACGTTCTTCCTTCCTGTTCAGCCGTTCTGGGTGTCCAGCTCCGCCAGCCAGCGCAGCGCCCGCAGGCCAGGGGCGAAGCAGTACTCCCCGCCGCGGGTGATCACGAACGGCGGCAGGCTCTGCAGCCGGCGCCGGATCGGCCGCTGAGGGATGGTGAAGGTGCCCGTTCCGTCGTTCGCTCCGGCGAGCGGGTCTTTCTCGGCGGGCGCGCCGATGAAGATGCCGTCGTTCAGCCACTGTGTCTTGACGAACTCGAACTGGCGCTTGGGGTGAGCTCCGACGAAAACGAAGATGATGCCGCGGTCCGCGCCGTCGTCCTCCAAGACACCTTCGGGGAGCATCGGGCCGTAGCTCGTGCCGAGCCGGAGCATGCGGTGAAGGCGGACGTCGACGCTCATCTCGTGATCGAGCGCGTCACGGGGGTTCGCACGCCGGGCATGCGCGCCGGCCGGACATCTGAAGCCGCGCAGATCATCGCTGTAGCCAAAGCGGTTGTTGCGGCCCGGGTCCGCGCCGAGATCGGCATCGTCTTGGTCGGGGGATAGCGCGAGCGGCGCGCCGCTCTGCCAGCGGCCGACCATTTTCGCGCCGAGCAGGGCCTCCTCTTCGCGGCTCGCCGCCTTGGCGTGAAGGTATTGCCGGTATGCGGCCACCCGGGTATGGAGTTTCCGGAAGACCAGGTAGGTGCCGTTGCGGCCGAGGATCTCGGGGGTCGGCATCGGCCCCACGCTTCCGGTCTCGTCCGGATACCCGAGGATGAACTCGCCCGCCTTGATCGGCCGCTCGTCCGGGTTGGAGCCGGGGATTCCGCTTCCTTCCACCGCAGGCTGCCCGATTCCGTCCTTGAAGCCGAAGGAGGTGCGCCCGGTCGGGAGCTGGTAGCAATCCTGGCGCCAGATGACCTCGACACCGGCTAGCTGCTCGTGCGCGTGGCGGGCACGCTCGGCCAGGCTCTCCAGCTGCGCGGCGTCGGGCGATAGCACCGACACCGCGACGTGGGCCTCCGGGCTTCCCAGCGGCTTCTCCCAGTTCTCCGGGCCGCTGTCGCCGACATCGCCAAGCTCCGCGGCGCGGGCCGCCATGCCCTGCCGGAATTCCGGCGCGAAGCTGTCGAGCGAGTCCTGGGGCACGCCCAGCGCCTTCAGCCCCTGGTAAGTGAATGCCACCGAGACCCACGCGTTCCGGGCCGGATCGGATGAGGACCGGGCGGACTCGATCACCGGGAGCAGCCGCTGGACCAGCTTCCGTCCCGCCATGCCGTTGTCGATGCGAAGCAGGAGGTAGGTGCCGACGTACGAGGTCGGTCGCTGGTGAAGCATTCCAAACTGAATGTCATCGCGCTCGAGAGCGGTGCTCGCCGCGGTCGTCGCGGTGGGCGCGGACGTTCGCTCACTGCACATGGCGGGGAGCCTCCGGGGGGTCGGGATTCGGGGGCGCCAGGTACGGGAACGCACGCGAGGCGGGCCTCGTCGCCTGGTCGACGCCGTCGCGGATGACGGGCCCCTTTCCCGCGTTCACGAGCAGGGTGAAGATCGTGTCCATCACATCGTCGTTGAGCGCCCGGCCACCGCAGGTCCGGTGAGCTTCCCCGCGCCTGGCGGCGAGCTCGATCTCCAGGAATGAACCCTGCTCCGCGTACGGCTTGGTGACGTCGAGGACGAGGAAGTCCGCGAGGATGAGTTCGGTCAGCGGGTGCGCGCCATCCTCGCGAGGCGGCCAGTCGGCCTTGCCGTCCAGGCTGTCCCAGAACGCCAGGTTCGCGTTCAGCCTGGCCCGGTACGCGCTCTCGTAGGCGTGGCTGAGGTCGAACGCGTCGTCCATGTTGTATAGGTCGCGGATCTCGAGATCGCGGTTCACCGGGTCGAACTGCTTCGGCGCCAGCATCAGGTTGGGCACCTCGGGGCGCCCGGCGCGCTCGAGGCGGACGTTGAGGCTGCCGCGCGTCAGGGTCTCCGCGACCACGCCGATCAGCTCGGTGCCGTCGGGCAGCACGGCGCGGTCGACCTCGACCACCAGGCTGAGAACGTTCTTGCCGTCGAGGTAGATCGCGCCCGGGTCGGTGAACGCGAGCTGGCCCGTGGCGATCGTCTTCAGCGTGGCCGGCGCATCCATGATGAACGGATCCCACCGCGGCCCGGCGAACACGCGAACGCCGTCGCCCTGGCCGCCGCACTCGTCGGTCACCCTTATCGAGACCGCCCCGCCGGTCGGCACCGAGCACGAGCCTTCTTGCTCCGGGCCGTTCGCGCCGTGTCCGCCCGCCGGGGCCGAGAACATACAGTCGATCACGATCTCTTCGCCGCCCGCGACGAACGGCACCCCGTCCTGCTGGGCGTTCGCGGTGAGCGGCCGCAGCCGGAAGCGGTAGATGAGCCCGTCAGAGAAGACCGCCGACGGCGGCGCGAACGGCAGCGTGTTGAGCACCAGGACGAGCCGGCCTGGGTCCTCGGGACTCGGGAACGCGTACAGGTCAGTGATGTCCGCGACCGGCTCGGCCTCGGCTCGCGGCCCGGAGATGTGATGCGACATCGCCCGCCTTCCGTTGTTCCCGGTTCGTCCGTTGTTCCCGGTTTCGTCCGCGGCGGCCCGCCTAGGCGTCTGCGGCTTCGTTGAGCAGCGGCTTCAGCGCGGGGTGCCGCAGCGCGTCCCCGGCGCCTGGATCATCGAGCACCTGCTGAAAGGCCTCGTTCACCCGCAGCGCCTTGCGGATCTCCTTCACCGTGCCGGCATAGTTCCGGGCGTAGGCCCCGGCAGTAACCTGGGCGCTCAAGATGAACTCCTTCACCGCGGTCAGGTCCGGAAGGCCCTCGTAACCCTCGACATGCCGGAAGATCGAGTCGAAAAGCTGCAGCGGCTTGGACGCGAAGTCCTCCATGTAGGAGTCCCACGGGCCGTCGAAGCTCGTCGCGAAAAGCAGCCGTGTGTCACCGTCGAACAGCACGAACCTGGCTTCGTGAATGGACGCGATCGGCATCGCGTAGTCCCCTGGCCGGTAGCCAGGACTGTCCTGCAGCGCCCCGAGCGCAGCCCGCAGGTCATTCTCGTGGCCCGCCCTGACGCGGAAGAACAAGCTGAATTCGCTCGCCGAGCCGACCTGGACGCCGGGCCGGGGGGGTCCTGCTGAGGGGGTTGCCAAGATCTTTCTCCTGTTCGGTAAGGGCGTGGTCTCGGTGAGGGCGTGGTCCTGTACCGCGTGCGCCCGCAGCCAGCTCAGGCGACGCCGGCCACCACCGCTGTTTCGAGATGATCGACGGCCCACTTTCCGGTGTGATCGAGTTCGATCGCGGCGAGGATCGCCGCGCGGCCCAGAGCGTTCGCGTAGGTGGGAAACGAGAACGGGACCATTGCCAGTTCCTCGACGGGCATCTTCGCGGCCATCGCTGTCGCTGCCAGCTGCGCGAGCTCGACCGCGCGCTCCCCCACGACGTGGCAGCCCACAATCGTATGGAGTTCGCGGTCGACGACCAGCTTGCAGAACCCTGTCTGGCGGCCATCGATGATCGGCCGCGGGAGCGAGTCGAAGCGCACCGTGGCCGCGACCACCTCGCGGTCCTCCCTGGCTGCTGCCTCGGTCAGCCCGGCCGAGGCGTACTCGGGGTCCGTGAAGCTGCCGATGGGGCTCACCTGGGGAGTCAGGACCGTGGTTGCTCCGAGGACGGCGTTGGTCGCGGCCACTAGCCCCTGGCGGACCGCCTCGTGCACGACCAGCGCGCGCCCGGTGACGTCGCCGGCGGCGAAGATGTGCGGCACGATCGTGCGCAACTGCGCGTCGACCTGGACGTATCCGCGCCGGTCCGTCTGCACCCCGGCCCGCTCGAGGCCCAGCCCGGCGGTGGCCGCGACCCATCCGGCCGCCACCACGGCCAGCGTGGCGTCGATGCTGTGCTGCCCGTCGCTGGTCGAATGGATGAGCCGCACGCCGGTCGCACAGCGCTCGAAGCGGTCGATCGTCCCGGCGTCCGCCACCACCTGGACGCCAGACGCCGCCATGGCGGCAGTGACCGCTTCGGACACCTCTTGGTCCTCAGTCATCAAGATGCGGGGAGCGATCTCGACGAGATAGACCTGTGAGCCGAACGCGTTGAAGATCGATGCCACCTGCACGCCGGTCGCGCCACCGCCGATCACCACCAGTGACGGCGGCACCGAGGAAAGCTGCCATGCGTCGCTGTGGGTTGCGGTCAGGCCGAAGCCGGGTACCGCCAACGGCCGTGAGGCTCCTCCGGTACAGAGGATGACCTTGTCTGCCCGAAGCTGCGGCGCATTGTCGCTTTCGACCGTGTGGGCGTCGGCGAAGCGCGCGGTGCCGGCCTGCTCGTAGATGCTCACCCCGGCGCGCTCCAGATCGTCGCGCAGCAGCGTGTGCTGGCGTGCGTCCGCGGTCACGTCACGAACGCGGGCTAGCAGCCGGGCGTAGTCGAGCGAGGGTTCGCCGCCCGCGATCCCGTAGAGCGGGAGCTGCCTGGCCTCGCGGATCAGCCGTGCCGCCTGGGCTAGCGTACGCACCGGAACGGGCCCGTCGTTCGCGGCCATTCCCCCGAACTGATCGCGGGTGATCAGCGCCGTGCTGGCTCCCAGGCGGGCCGCACGGAGCGCCGCGACGACCCCCGCGGGTCCTGCGCCGACGACCACGACGTCGAACCGCTGACGCGGCGATGAGGCCATGACTCGATCATCCAGATCCCGGCCACGGCGCGTCATCACCCCCGCCGGGTGAGGCGGACGCGACAGCTGGCACGCCGATGCGCATGTGCGTGCGATGACAGTCGTGCGCCTCGAATCGCTGGGCCAGCTGGCGCCGTGCCGGAGGCCGACGTGGGCGGTGGCTGCACTGGCGGAGCGCGGCGTTATGGCCCCAGGAACCCGGTAAGGACCACTTCGCCCCGACACGCGGGTGATCGGGTCCGTCCGGAACCTTTGCCAGATCTGAACCTTATCCATACGCCTTCTTAGGAAGCGGCCGGGCAACCTGAATTGAACACAGGCCAGGAGCCTGAATTGAACACAGGCCAGGAGCATTGCGGTCCGTGAGTGTGCTGACTGCCCAAGCCTTCAGGCCAGCGCCGCCTCGCCTGCCAGCGACATTGCCGCGATGGCCAGCCACTGCTCGAGAAGCCCCGAACGGAGGATCACATGCACGGCGTCCACCAGGTCATCGGGATCGTCGCTGATCGGCCGGTCGGGCACCGCCAGCATCGGCGTGTGGGACTCCATCCTCAGCGCTGGCGAGCATGTGGCGCGCAGCGCCCTGGGCGAACACAGCGGGCGAGCTCATCAACGCCGGTGCCATGTCGACCACCTGGCGGACCAGGACCCCGGTTAAACATGTTCGGTGTGATACGAACGGAGAGCCGTCATGGATGACTCAGCCAATAGCAAAGGCGTCGTTCCTGGAGGAGACGAAGAGGCCTCCCGGTATTACAAGAAGGATTTCTGGAGCAAGGAGAACCTCAAGTTCTCCAAGCCCCATTACCGACTGGAAAAATCGTCTCGGATTATCAACAGGATAGCGGGGAGGAGGGAGTGCGCACTACTTGACGTCGGGTGCGGCCCAGCGGCGCTCAGGAGCCTCATGCGCCCGAATATCCAGTACTACGGCATTGACATCGCGATTCAGGAGCCAGCGCCATACCTGCTTGAGGCCGACCTTATTGAGGCTCCCGTGAGGTTCGGCGACAAGAAGTTCGACATCGTCGTAGCCCAGGGTTTTTTCGAATATGTCGGCGAGCACCAAGCGCAGAAGTTCTCCGAGATAGCGCAGGCCCTCAGGAGCGGCGGCACGTTCGTGGCTACCTACATCAACTTCGGTCATCGTGCCCGGGAGATATACTGGCCTTACAGCAATGTTCAGCCCATATCTCGCTTTCGGGCGAGCCTGGCGGAGTATTTCGAGATCTGCAGATTCTTCCCGACCTCGTACAACTGGAACCACGGGCAGCCCAACAAGCGGCTCGTCAGGGCCAGCAATATGCATATCAACGTGAATGTGCCGGTTGTCAGCTCGCTGCTAGCCGTTGAGTACTTCCTGATCTGCACCCCGCGCGTTGAGAAAAAACCTGGATCCACGTAAGTAAGGAACGTTCCAGACTAATTCCGGATCCGGAAGCGCCGCACCTCCTGCGGCCAGCCGCAGGCCACAGCGATCTTTCCAGCCCACAGCCGCGCCGCCTCCTCGTCGGCCACATCCACGACGGCGAAGCCGCCGAGGTGCTCCTTGGACTCGATGAACGGACCGTCGGTGAACAGCGGCATGCCGCTCGACACATCGACGCTGAACACCGGGGCAGCATCGTCCAGGCCGCCGGTGAAGATGAAGACCCCGGCAGCTTTCATCTCTGCCACCAACGCCCTGACGGCCTTGGATTTCTCGCGCAGCTCAGCGACCGGGTGGTCGGGCACCCACTCGTCGTTGAAGGCGATCAGGTACTCGGTCATGTCTCCTCCTTTGCCGAGGTGGCCCCTGTGGACACCTTCCACCTCCTCCACGAACGGCGACGCCCCGATCCGACACCGCGTCAGGATTCTCCGGCGGCCGTGACCGCCCGCCTGGTGGTCCAGGGAGCACGTGAAGGTCGGGGGACACGCGCCAATGGGTGCGGCGGGGATGGCCAGGGCAACCGCGCCCATATGCGATAGCCGAAGCCAGACTTCGCCTCCGCTGCCGGACATGAAAGACAGCCTCACCGGCGGCAGTGACCGATGGCCGGACCAGCCCTGGTCGTTGAGCGGGCACTCGACGCTCCACGCTCCTGCCATGCCTCCGAGCCTTTCATGCCAACGCACGCTCATGGCTCCCTTCTGTGTCAACTGGCCTTGCGGAGTCGGGTTTTAGACTTAGTGGTGGCGGGTCCGGGAAGTGACTTGTCCGAAGAGCCGGCGTGGGGATGTGAGCCGGCCGCGCTGGAGTGAGAGACGTTTCCCCGGTGTCCTCCCGGGCCCGTCGCTCGGGAGGCGACGAGGTCGTCGAGCATGGTCTTGCAGACGATGTCGGAAAGTCGGCGTTTGAGGGCGCGCATGGCTTCGTTCGGCGTCTTGCCCGCGGCGACCTTCCGGTCGTAGTAGGCCCTGCCCTCGGTGGGGTTGCGCAACTGGACGACGGCCATCATGTGCAGCGCCCTGTTGATCTGCCGGTTGCCGCCGCGGGAGAGCCGGTGCCGCACGTTGTCCCCTGAGGAGGCATCGATCGGTGCGGTGCCGGTCCAGGACGCGAAGTGGCCCTTGGCCGGGAACCGGGTGATGTCGCCGACCTCGACCAGCAGCCGCGCCGCGCCGGAGGGGCCGATGCCGTGCAAGTCGAGCAGCCCGGTCCCGGTGGTCTTGACCAGCTCGACGAGTTCCTTGTTCGCGGCCTTCTTACGGGCGTAGGTGCGTTCCAGGTCCGCCACCAGTTCCAGGGCGACGCGCTTGCGGGTCTTACCCGCGGCGTCCTTCGGGCGCACTGCGGCGAGCAGGACGCGGGCCTGGGCGGCGGACAGGTCCTTCTTCGCGCCGCCCGGGATCAGTTCCAGCAGCAGCACGTGCAGCTGGCAGACCACGCGAGTGTGATCCTCGCCGATCCGGCGGCGCCGGTCCGCCAGCAGCCGCAATACCTCAAGGGCCTGGTCGTCGACGACCTCGCGCAGACCGCTCATCCGGGTCCCGGCCAAAGCGATCGAAGGGCGTCGGTGTCGTCGGTCTTGCGGCCCTGCCCGGTGGCATAAACCCGCATCCGCGCCGACAGTTTCGCCGGCACGTCCACGACCGTCTCACCGGCATCAAGCAGCCGTAGCACCAAGTGCTTGCCGATGCCTTCGCAGCCCTCGACCGCCCACACCCGCTCCGGCCACTGCCGGGCGCAGGTGAGCATCGCTGCGAACCCTGCCGGGTCGGTGCCATACCGGCCGCCGCCCAGAATCTGCTCGTCGCCGGCCATCACCTCGATCGTGGCCGACCGCTTGCGGGGATCCATTCCCACTATGACGCGACCGCTTCTGCGCATGTCTCCTCCAGCTCAACGCGATCCAGCAGCACGTGGGTCAGGAGGGCACCGCTTCTACCAGCAGAGCATTCCCTTCTTCAGCCTCTCCCGCCCGGCCGGTAGCCAGGGCAGCGCATGCCAAATGAGAGTCACACGACGCACGTGGACAGCCGCTGAAGAGCGACCACCCCGACCACCTTGACCGAACCTTGGCCAAGGCCCGATCCAAGGTCAATAGAACTAGAAGCCGCCGACCGCGCACGCTCCCCGGCACCGGCACCGGCACCGGCCGGAGTCTAGCCAGCTAGCCGGGTTCCAGGGCTCTGGCATGTTTGAGGAAGGGCTGGTCGGCGAAGGAGGCTGGTGTACTCGGGTGGGCCGGGTCTACGATCTTTGGACCGGCCGTGGTTTTCAGCCCGTTGCCGTGCACCCGTCGGCAGAAGCCGCCGCGAGTCACGGGATTGGCTGGTGATCTGTTCGCCTGTGCCCGCCCAAGGGAAGCTCGATGCCGCTCTACATGTACCAGGCCTCCTATACCGCCAAGTCGATGGCGGATCAGCTTAAGGAGCCGCAAGACCCGGTGGAAGTGATCCGGCCGGCCCTGGAGGAGTTGGGAGCCACGATCGTGGTGGTGGGCTTTCCGTTTGGCGAGTACGACGTGATCGTCGTGTATGAGGCACCTGATGATATGACCGCTGCCAGCGTCGCGATGGCAGTTGCCGCGGCGGGCGAGGTCAGGTCGGGCAAGACCACGCGACTGCTCAGCGGGCAGGAATGGCTCGAGTCTTTGCGCAAACGCAGGATTGTCACCAGCCGGAAAGCGCGCCAGCCGCACGACCGCCGGTCCTGATAGCCGGAACTCTGCAAGCTGTAGCAGGCCCGCCGGATGCAGTTACGTCGAGCGTTCCCAACCATCACGGGAGCTGCTCCAGGTGCCTGCCTTGGCCTGGACGAAGCCGGTCTGGCCGGGTTCCCCGCGCACCCAGGGACCGAGTCGGACGGGACGCCACGAAGGACCAGGGCACCGGCGACCAGGAAGGCAGGCTGGCTGCGGTTAGTCCCCCCTGGGGCTTCTTGCCGATTTGCTATTCACTCTGCGTATTATGTGGCTACTCTGTATACAGAGGACTAATAGTTCCGGTTCTGGTCCACGTTGGGGACCTGGTCGTTGGCCAGGCGGGGCCACCTGGGACGCGGCGACACCTGGGGGACCTGGGTGGGCGAGCATGGCATGTCGGCTGGACGGGGATTACTGCCTGGGACGACGTCGGAGAACGGCTCTGGGGACCGTGCGCTGACGCCACCGGCCCTGTCGCTTCCCCGCGGCGGTGGAGCGATCCGCGCCATCGGCGAAAAGTTCACCGCCAACCCGGCCACGGGCACCGGAGAGTTCACGATCCGGATTCCGGCCAGCCCGGCCCGCTCGCGCAGCACTCCCTCCCTGGCCCTCAGCTGGCAGTCCGCCGCCGGGAACGGCGAGTTCGGGGCCGGCTGGCAGCTCCCGGTGGGCCGGATCCAGCGCAAGACCGACACCGGCATCCCGCAGTACGCCGACGGCGGTGACGAAGACGTCTTCGTGCTGTCGGCCGTCGACGACCTGGTGCCGGTGCTCGGGCCGGACGGCTCGCCCGTCGCCGACGACACCACCGTCCCAGGCTTCTCGGTCCGCCGTTACCGCCCGCGGACGGAAGGCTCGTTCGCGCGCATCGAGCGGTGGACCCAGATCGGCGGCGGCGACACCCACTGGCGCATGCTGTCGGCCGACAACGTGCTGTCGGTCTTCGGGCGGGACGCCGCGTCCCGAATCGCCGACCCGGCCGACCCGAGCCGGGTGTTCAGCTGGCTGCTGTGCCAGGTGCGCGACGATGTCGGCAACGCGATCGTCTACGACTACAAGGCCGAGGACGCCACCGCCGTTGATCTCACCAGCGCCCACGAGCGCGCCCGCGGCGACGCGGCCAGCCCGCAGCGCGGCGCCGGTCGGCACCTCAAATCGGTGCGCTACGGCAACCGGGTTCCGCTGCTCGATGACGCGGGCCGGCGTGAGGTGGATCCTGGGGCCGACGCGCTGGCCGCGGCCGGCTGGATGTTCGAGGTCGTGCTGGATTACGGCGAGCACGACCCCGGCCACCCGCGGCCAGGCGACGCCGGACCGTGGGCGTGCCGCCCGGACGCATTCTCGACCTACAAGGCGGGGTTCGAGATCCGCGACTACCGGCTGTGCCGCCGGATCCTGATGTTCCACCACTTCCCCGGCGAGGCCGGGGTCGGGGCCGACAGCCTCGTGCGCTCGCTGGACCTGGAGTACGCTCCCGACCCGCGGCTGACGCTGCTGATCTCGGTGACCCAGCGCGGCTACCAGCGTGATGCCGCGGACGACGGCTACACGAGCCTGGCCATGCCGGCCGTCGAGTTCGGCTACACCGAGGCTACGATCAGCGCGGAGGTCCGGGACCTGGACCCCGGCAGCCTGGAGAATCTCCCGCTCGGCGTGGACGGCATCGCCTACTCGTGGGTCGACCTCGACGGCGAGGGCCTCGCCGGGGTGCTCAGCCAGCAGGCCGGGGAGATGTTCTACAAGCCCAGCCTGGGGGGCGGACGGCTCGGGCCCACCCGGACGCTGCCGCTGCGACCGCAGGGCGAGCCGGCCGGGGCACCGGGCACCGTACGGCTGCTCGACCTGGCCTCCGACGGAGCGCTGGACCTGACCCGCCTGACCGCGCCCGCCGGGTACTTCACGCGCACCGGGCCGGACGCCTGGAGTGACTTCAGCCCGCTGGCCGATGTGCCGCCCCTGGACTGGTCGAGCCCGAACGTGGAGCTCGTCGACCTCACCGGCGACGGGCTGGCCGACGTGCTGGCCACCGAGGACGGCGCCTTCACCTGGCACCCGTCGCTGGCACGGGCCGGCTTCGGGCCCGGCCAGGTGGCGACCACGCCCCTGGACGAGGATCTCGGCCCGCGGCTGGTGCTGGCCGACGGCACCCAGAGCATCTTCCTGGCCGACATGTCCGGCGACGGGCTGACCGACCTGGTCCGGATCCGGCCCGGCGAGGTCTGCTACTGGCCCAGCCTCGGCTACGGGCGCTTCGGCGCCAAGGTCACCATGGACAACGCGCCGGCCTTCGACGTCCCCGACCAGTTCGACCCCGGCCGGGTGCGGCTGACCGACATCGACGGCTCCGGTCCTGTCGACCTGCTGTACGTCGGTGCCGACGGCGTCAGCTTCGCCTATAACCAGGCCGGGAACGCCTGGGGTGGCATTCAGCGGCTGGCCGCGTTCCCCGCCTGCGACGACGCCGCCACCGTCCGGGCCGCCGACCTGCTCGGCAACGGCACCGCGTGCCTGGTCTGGTCGACCCTGCTGCCGGGGGAGGCGCGCCGGGCCGTCCGGTACGTCGACCTGATGGGCGGGACCAAGCCGCACCTGCTCGTCTCGGTCGCCAACGGCCTGGGCGGCGAGACCCAGGTCACCTACCAGTCCTCAACCCAGGCCTACCTGGCCGACGGCCTGGCCGGACAGCCGTGGCTGACCCGGGTGCCGTTCCCCGTCCACGTCGTCACGCAGGTCGAGCACCTCGACCACGTGAGCGGCACGCGCCTGACCACTCAGCGCAGCTACCACCACGGCTACTTCGACGGCCGGGAGCGGGAATTCCGCGGCTTCGGCCGGGTCGACCAGACCGACACCGAGGAGTTCGGCGCGGCCACCGGACCGGGGCAGGACAACTCGCCCGAGCTGTTCCAGGCGCCCGTCACGGTCCGCACCTGGTTCCACACCGGTGCCTACGTGCCCGGCCGGCCGCTGCTGCACCCGCTGCGCGCTGAGTACTTCCAGGGCGACCAGACCGCGCTGCCCGAGCCCGCCCTGCCCGCCGGGCTCCGCGATGAGGAGTTCCTCGACGCGCTGCGCGCCCTGCGCGACTCGGTCCTGCGCGTCGAGGTGTTCAGCCATGACGGATCGGCCGCCGACCCGGTGCCGTTCACCGCGGTCGAGCACAGCTACCAGGTAAGGCAGCTGCAGCCGGCCACCGCCACCACCCCCGCGGCGTTCCTGCCACTGTCGGCCGAGACCATCGGCCGTCATTACGAGCGCGCCGCTGACGACCCGCGGGTCGAGCACACACTGGCGCTGGAACTCGATCGTTATGGCCATCCGCTGACCACCGCGACCGTCGCCTACGGGCGGGCCGCCGCCGACCCCGCCCTGCCTCCCGAGGTGGCCGCCGACCAGCAGCAGCTGCGCGTCGTCTGCTCGGGCTACGCCTACACCCCCGACATCGATGTCGCCGCCCCGGTGCCGGCCTACCGCCTGGGCGCGGCCTTCGACACCCAGACCCGCGAGCTGACCGGCGTAACGCCCGTCGGCCCGGCCTTCACGCTCGACGAGCTGCGCGCCAGCCTGGCCGCCGCGGCCGAGATCCCCTACGAGGCCAACCCGGACGGGGTGAGCCCGGAACGGCGGCTGATCGAGCACGCGCAGACGCGCTTCCGCGACAACGCCCTGGCGCCGCTGCCCGCCGGCCAGTGGGACTCGCTCGGCCTGCTGCACCAGGGCTACCGGCTCGCCCTGACCAGCGGGCTGGTGGCCGCGCAGTACGGCGCCGCGATCGGCGACCCGGAGCTGACCGCGGTCGGCTACGTCCACCTGGACGGCGACGCGGACTGGTGGGCGCCGTCGGGCACCAGCCTGTACCCGGCCGACCCGGCCGCGCATTTCTTCCGTACCACCGGCACCCAGGACGCGCTCGGCCTCACCACGGTGGCGACCTATGATCCCTACGACCTGCTCGTCACCTCGGTCCAGACCGGCGGCCAGGCCTGGAACACCACATCCGCAACGAACGACTACCGGGTACTGGCGCCCGTCCAGGTCACCGACCCCAATGGCAATCGGGCCGCGGTCCGCCAGGACGCCCTGGGCATCGTCGTCGCCACTGCCGTCATGGGCAAGGACGGCGCCGGCGAGGGCGACACGCTTGACGACCCGACCAGCCGCGTCGAGTACGACGTGCTCGCGTGGGCGGAGCACCAGCAGCCGGTCAGCGTGCACACCTTCGCCCGCGAGCGCTTCGGGCCGACCAACCCTCGCTGGCAGGAGAGCTTCATCTACTCCGACGGCAGCGGCCACGTCGCCCTGGTCAAGTCGCAGGCCCCGCCGGGGCTCGCGGCCCACGTCGGCGCCGACGGCTCGGTCACCCAGGTCGACGCCCACCCCCGGTGGGTCGCATCGGGCCGCACCGTAGTCAACAACAAGGGCAACCCGGTCCGCCAGTACGAGCCGTACTTCACCGCGACCGCGGACTACGACGCGGCCGAAGCCCTGCACGGCTTCGGGGTCACGCCCCTGATGCACTACGACGCCCTCGGCCGGCTGGTGCGCACCGAGCTGGCCGACGGGACGACCACCTCGACCACGATCGAGACCTGGCGCACGATCCTGTCCGACGCCAGCGACGCGGTGCTCGACAGCCCCTGGTACGCCGCGCGCGGCAGCCCCGATCCGGCGACCGAGCCCGAGCCGGCCGACCCGGACCGCCGGGCCGCGTGGCTGTCCGCCGCGCACGCCAGTACGCCCGCGGTCACCCACCTGGACAGCCTGGGCCGGGCCGTCTATGCGGTCAGCGACCTGGGCGGAGCGGCGGCCACGGCCGTGCGCACCCAGCTGGACCTGACCGGCGGCCGCGCCGCGACCTACGACCAGCGCGGCCGCGAGATCGCCAGCGGCATCACCGGGCTGCTCGGGCTGCCGGTGGCCAGCATAACCGGCGAGCTCGGCCGGTCCTGGGGCCTGGCCGACGTCCTGGGGCGCACGGTCCGCAACTGGGACGAGGCCGGCCGCGTTACCCGGCGCGAGTACGACGAGCTGAACCGTCCCCTGGCGACGCGCGTCACCGAGCCCGGCCGCGACGAGATCGTGCTCAGCTACATCGTCTACGGCGACCGCGCCCCGGATCCGGCGGCGGGCAACCTGCTCGGCGTCGCCCACCAGATCTTCGACACCGCCGGCCTGGTCGAGGTCCCGGCGGCCGACTTCGCCGCCAACCCGGCCGCCGTCGTGCGCGCGGTGACTGCCGACTACACGGCGCTGTCCGACTGGTCCGCCGTGGCCGCCGCGCCCGACTACGCCGGCCTCCAGGCCGCCGCCGCGCCGCTGCTGGAGAATGATTCCTTCCGGGCGGCCGCCCAGTACGACGCCCTGGGCCGGACCACGCTGGTGACGCTGCCCGACGGCTCCGTGCTCACCCCGGCCTACGACGAGGCGAACCAGCTCGCCTCGCTCCAGCTCCAGGTAACCGGCCAGGCCGCCGCCATGTTCCTGACCGGGCAGGACTACAACGCCAAGGGCCAGCGGCTGTCGGCCGCGCACGGCAACGGCGTCACGGTGCAGTACGGGTACGACCCGGCCTCGTTCCGGCTCACCAGCCTGGTGACCGTCGCGCCGGCCGGGGCCGGGCCCGGGACCCAGGCCATCCAGGACCTGCACTACACCTACGACGCCGTAGGCAACGTCGTCCACATCGGCGACGGCGCCCAGCAGCTCGCGTTCTTCGCCAACGCGGTCGTGCCGCCCGACTGCGATTTCAGCTACGACGGCCTGAACCAGCTGGTCCGGGCGACCGGGCGCGAGCTGGCCGCGGGCAACGGCGCTATCCGCACCGACGCCGACCTCGACGTCATCCCGCAGCTGCCGCACGTCAATGACCTGGCCGCGGTGCGCAACTACGCCGAGACCTACGCCTACGACGAGCTCGGCAACATCACGACCCTGCGGCACGCGGCCACCGTCAACAACGGCAGCTGGACCCGCCACTACCAGTACGCCTACCAGCTCGACCCCGCCGACCTGACCAACCGGCTCGCGGCGACCAGCGCACCCGGCGACCCGGACGGCGGCCCGTACACCACCACTTATGACTACGACCCCCGCGGCAACCTCAGCCGGCTGCGCCTGGCCGACCCCGGCGAGCTGACCTGGGACGTGCTCGACCACCTGGCCCACGCCGACCTCGGCGGCGGGGGCGACGCCTACTACAGCTACGACAGCGACGGCCAGCGGGTCCGCAAGACTATCGTGCGCCCCGGCGGCCGCGTACTCGACCGGATTTCCCTCGGCCCGCTCGAGATCTACCGCGAGCGCGACGGCACCAGCCCGCCCGACCTGGAGTGGCACACCATCCACGTCGGCGACGACGGCGGCGCCTTCGCCCAGGTCGACGTCAAGACCATTGACGATAACAGGGTCGACGCCGCCCATGCCCTCGGCCAGCCGCTCACCCGCTACCGGTACAGCAACCTGCTCGGCTCGGCCGTGGTCGAGACCGACGAGGCCGGCGTCGTCCTCACATACGAGGAGTACCACCCCTTCGGCACGACCGCTTACCGCTCGGCCAGGGCGCCGGACGGAGCGAACCGCAAGCTCTACCGGTTCGCCGCGCAGCAGCGCGACGACGAGACCGGCCTGTACGCGATGGGCGCGCGGTATTACGCCTCGTGGCTGGGCCGGTGGATCTCGCCCGACCCGGCCGGGCTGGGAGACGGGCCGAACCTCTACCAGTACTGCCGCAACAACCCCGTGATGCGCCAGGACCCGGACGGGACCCAGTCGACGCCTAACGGCCGGGTCGGGATCACCCCGCAGAACCGCCGGCTGGCCGACCCGAGCCGGCTGGAAGAGGCTCGCACCTATCTTGAGGGTGTCTACACCCAGCGGTACGGCGCGAGCCACCCCGGCCAGCGCCTCGTCATCACCGGCATGCACTGGTCGAAGAAGCTGCACCGGTGGAGCGTCGAAGGGGGCCACTGGGCCGATGTGAACCCGCCGGGCGACGGCAGCGGAGCGCCAGACAGCGCCGGGACGGGCGGCGGCGCGGACAGCGGGACCGACGCCGGGCAGGCGGCCGGCAGCGATGCCGGATCGGCCGCCACGCCGCCGGACGATCCCGCCGACGCCGGGCCGGCTGACGCCCGCAGCCACGACCCGGCCGGGTCGGCCGCCCGGGCCGAGGACCACGGCGCCACGACCACGACGACGCCGGACGCCGGCCAGGCCGTGGCGTCGACAGGCTCGGCGGGCGGCTCGCCCAATGGCTCCGCCTCGGGCTCGCCGACCGGGTCAGCCAGCGGCTCGGCGGGCGGCTCGCCCGCCGGGTCGCCGGGCGGCGGGACCGGGACGGGGACCAGCGGGAGCGGCGGCGGTGGCGGCGAGCGCTCGTTCTGGAGCCGGGGCGGCAGCACCCTCCTGCTCGGCCTGGGCATCCTGGCCCTCGGCCTGCTGACCGTGCTGACGGGCGGCGGCGCGCTGGTCATGTTCGCGGCCGGCATGGCCATCGGCGCGGGCGCGGCCACGGTCGTCGGCAGCGGCATCCTGCTGGCCGCGTCGTACTCCGGGCATACGACGGCCGCGGACGACGCGCGGTGGCAGGGCGCGTTGCACGACGCCGCCCTGGTCGCGTCCTCGCCGGGCAGTGCCATCGGCGGCGGCATCGGCGCCATCGCCAACGGCCGTGAGGGCATGCGCACGGGCGCGATGATCGGCGGCCTGACCGAGGGCGTCGTCAGCCTGGGCGTGGGCATCGGGCGGATGGCGACCATGAAGGCCGGGGCGGGCATCGCCGAGCCCGTCGGCGAGGTCAGCCTGAGCCAGTGGCGGGCGATGACCGCCGAGCAGCGCAGCATGTACGAGCTCGGCCAGGTGACGGTCCGGCAGAGCGTGTGGAAGCAGATCCTGGAGCAGGGGATCGAGGGCAACCCGATCGCCAAGGGCCGGTTCCTGCTGCAGAAGTTCGGCGCGGGCGGGACCGGCTTCTGGGCCCAGCGGCTGGCGCAGCTGCGTCCGTGGGCGCCCTGGACGCTGACCACCATGGCCCATACCGGCGGGACGCCGATGGCGGCCTATGCCGGGTCGTGGCTGATGCACGGCGTGGCGCAGTTCACCGACGCCGGCGGCGGCTTCGTCAGCGGCCTGGCCACCGACCACCCATGACGACGATCCAGACCTGTACCCAGGGGAGAGCACCATGGCGATAGCCGCACCGCCGCAGTTCCCGATCGTCGCGGGCAGTGCCAAGGGCCGCGACGTCGCCGCCCTGCACGGGGCGCTGGCCCAGCTCCGGCTCCCGGTCGCGCCCGGCGATCAGGCCGGCCGGCGGGTCGGCTTGACCACGCAGGCTGCGATCGCGCAGGTGCAGACCGCCGCGGGCCTGCCGGTCACCGGTGTCGTGGACGGCGCCACCGCAGCGGCCGTGCAGGCCCAGGCCGACCACGCGTTCTACGCCCGCAGCAAGACCCGCACGGCGCGGCTGCAGGCCCTGCTCGGGCAGGCCGGCTTCCCGGTCGACGCGGCGGAGAGCAAGGCGCGCACGCTCGGGCCGGCCACGACCGCGGCGATCCAGGCCTTCCAGCAGGCCCAAGACCTGCCCGCCGATGGCCAGCTGCAGGCCAGCATCGTGCAGCGGCTGGCCGCGGCGGCGCTGGCCGCCCAGCTGTCGACCAAGACCCAGGTGGCCAAGGTCCAGCGGATGGTCCTGATCGCGCTGAAGCGCTCGGGCGTGCAGGCCACTGTCGACGCGGCGGAACTGCGCGGCCGCCAGCTCGGCGCGACCAGCCAGGCCGCCATCAGCGCCCTGCAGCAGCACTACAAGTTGCCGGTGACCGGGACGATCGACCCGGCGACGTATGACCGGCTCGTCTCGGTCGTGGCCAGCCGCCCACAGCCTGCCGCCCAGCTCAGCGTTGGCGACGGCACAGTCCTGCGCACCCTGCCCCGTGCGCTGCGGCTCAACATGACCAACGCCGACGTGCCGACCCTGCAGCACTCGCTGGCGTTCCTCGGCTATCCGGTCGACGACACCGAGGTCAAGGCCGCGACGTTCGGCGCCTCGACGCGGCTGGCCGTGATCGCGTTCCAGAAGGCTCATCAGCTGCCCGTCGACGGTCACGTCACCGGCGCCACGCGCGCCGCGCTCAACGAGGCCATCTCCCAGGCCAACCCGGCCGCGGCGCAGTCCGACGTGGTGCACGTGCGCGGCTCCGTGCGGGACGAGCGCTGGGCGGCCAAGGCCGGGGTGACGGTCGAGGTGTGGGAGACCGGCCTGCGATCGGACGGCACCCGGCTCGCGGCCCGCAAGACCTTCGCCAACGGGTTCTTCGACGTGCCCTTCCCCCGGCCGGCCGATTTGCAGACCGGCCAGCCCAAGGCCTCCTACCAGGTACTGGTCAAGGTGCTCGATGCCGCCGGCGCCGAGCTGAGCCGCAAGACCATCGTCAACCCACCCCCGATCACCTGGAGCAACTTCACCGACGGTGCCCTGCCCTACCGCGCGGCGGTGGAGTACGACACGCGGCTGGCCGCCGTGACCGGCGTCCTGGGCGCGACGCCAGTGACCTCGATCGAGGAGTCCGACGCCCACCAGGACCTGAGCTTCGTGGCCGCGCGGACGGGGCAGACGCTCGACGATGTCATGCGCCTGGCGCTCGCCCACCGCGTTGCGGCGGCCGTGGCCACGCCCGCGATCACGCCCGAGGTCGTCTACGCGTTCGTCCGCCAGCACCTCCCGCCCGCCCTGCCCGGCGACCTGCTGGCCGCCACCGCCCAGTGGGCCGCGATCGACGCGCTGGTCGAGAACACCGCGCGGGCGCTAGTGTTCCTCGACCCGGCGCAGCAGGAGTCGGTGCTGACCGCGGCGGCCGCGGCCGGCCTGGTCGGGCCGCAGGTCGCCCTCGGCGCCGCCGCCACGGTGACCGCGCTGGGCGAGCTCAAGCTGTCCTACGCCCTGGCCAAGCCGCTGCTGCCTGGCAACGGCTCGCTCCAGGACGTGCTCAGCGCGTCGACCGTCCCGCCCGCCGCATACCCGGCGGTCGCAGCGGCGTTCGTGACCCAGCGCGGGCTGGGCGAAGACTTCTGGTCGGAGCTGTCGGCCAGCGCGGCCACCTACGGCGGCGCGGATGCGGTGGCCGACCTGCGGCTGACCGCGCAGCTGGCCGACATCGCGCGGCACTTCGTACCGGTGACCACGTTCCTGAAGACGACGCTCGGCGCCGGGACCGGCGGGTTGACCAAGATCAGCGACCTGGCCACGCTGGACGCGGCGGGCTGGGCCGGCCTCATCGCGGCCAACGGCGCGCAGGTCCCGGACTCCATGCCCGGCGCCACGGCCGCGGATAAGGCCGCCGCCTACGCCGGCGCGATGGCGGCTCAGGCCGAGCGCCTGTTCCCCTCGGTCTCGCTGGCCGCGGCCGTCGGCCGGGCCGGCGGCGCCGGGCTGGCCCGGATCGGCGACGCCCAGGCCTTCCTTGGCGACCATCCCGACCTGGACCTGATGGTGCACAACGTCGACAAGTACCTGCAGACCGCCAGCGTCTCGCTGGACGCTCCGGTGCTGGCCGACGTCAAGGCCCTCCAGCGGCTGAATCGGATCGCGCCGACCTCGGCCGTGGCGGCGGCCGCCGCCACGGCCGGGATCACCAGCGCGACCCAGGTGGCGTTCGTGGGCCGCGAGCGGACCATCGGCCAGCTCACCGCGGCGGGCGTCGCCGCGCAGGTCGCCACCACCGTGGCCAACCGGGCCGAAACCCAGTACGCCCAGGCGCTGAGCCTGCTCACCGACTACCACTTCGGACTGCACCGGGCCGACCCGGCGGCGATCATCAGCCACACCTGGACCCTGGCCGAGCAGCAGGCGGCGATCGGCGACGTGCCCGACCTGGAGACGCTGTTCGGCTCGCTCGGCTACTGCGAGTGCGGCGACTGCCAGTCCCTGCTGAGCCCGGCGGCGTACTTCGTCGACATCCTGCGGTTCCTGACCGCGCAGCCATCGCAGACCGCCGGCCAGACCGTGGCTGACGTCCTGCTCGCCCGGCGGCCGGACCTGGCCAACATCACGCTCGGCTGCCGTAACACCGAGGTCGTGCTGCCGTACATTGACCTGGTCTGCGAGGTCCTCGAGGCGGCGGTCAGCGGTGCGCCCGGCTTCTCCTACCAGTCCGACGGCGACCAGGCCGAGCTGCGGGCGTTCCCGGCCAACGTCGACGCCGCGGTCTACGATCAGCTGCGCACGGCCGATCATCCGCTCACGCCCGTCTTCGACCTGTGGCAGGCCGAGGCGCGCGCGTGGCTGGGGCTGCTCGGGGCACCGCGCTGGTCACTGATGCAGACGCTGCAGGTCCGGCCCGTCGGCGGCCCGGACGTCCCGTCGGGCGTGGACGTCGCCGCGGAGTTCTTGGGGCTCTGCAGCCATGAGGCCGATCTGGTCACGACACCGGCCGACGCGGCAGCGCTGGGAAATATCTGGCAGTTCGACGCCAGCCGGGCGACGATCGGTGCCCGGGAGCTGATGACGGCCGGCTCGCTCGACTACGGCCAGCTGGTCGTGCTCGTCGAGCTGGGGTGGGTCAACGCGGCCAGCGACGGACCCGCGCCGATGAGCATCGACACCTCGGCCTCGGCATGCGACCCGGACCAGCAGGCCGTGGTGAACTGCACCCCGGAGCGACTGGACCGGCTGCACCGGTTCATCCGGCTGTGGCGGCACGGCAGCTGGCAGGCGTGGCAGCTGGACCTGCTGCTGCGCGCGCCGGCCGTCACCGGTGCCGACGCCGGCCAGACCCTGGCCGGGCTCGCCGGCATGGCGCAGCTGCAGGCGCGCCTGGGCGTGGACCCGGCCCGCGCCGCGGCCATGGTCGCCGACCTCGATACCCTGGCCCACCGCGATCCGGCCGACCTGACCACGCAGGTGCCCAGCCTGTACGCGCAGGTGTTCCAGAGCGCCGCGGTTACCGACCCGGTTGACGTCGGCCTGGCGCTGCCGCTGGACTCGTCGCAGACGCTGACGGCCCACGGGCCGGCCATCATGGCCGCACTCGCCATCGGGGCCGATGACTTCGCCGCGATCACGGCCCAGGTCGGCGACGTGCTGGCGGTACCGAACCTGAGCGCCGCCTATCGGGTCGTGACCCTGGCCGGGGCGCTCCGGCTGACCGTGGCCCAGCTGCTGACGCTGCTCGGCCCGCTGGGCGCCAGCCCGTTTGGCTCGCCCGCCGCGCTGGCCGGCTTCCTGGACGACTGGGCCGTGGTCACCGCGACCGGGCTAACCGTCGACGAGGTGGCCTATCTCCTGTTGCGCCAGCCGGATGCGCCGCAGGGACTGCGCGACGACGCCATCGCCGACTTCCTGACCGGGCTGCGCGACGCGCTCAAGGCCGCGCCGCCCGAGCAGGTCGACGGGCAGGCGGTGTCGGCCGTCGCGGCCCAGTTCGCGGTGCCGACCGCGCAGGCCCGCGTCCTGCTGGAGTCCCTCGCGCCCGGCGGCGCGACGCTGCTGGCCGCGCTCACCGATCCGGCGCTCACGGCGCTAGCGCCGGACGGCTCCTACCAGCTGCCCGCCAGCCGGGCCGTGCTGCCGACTGCCTTCGCCGCCGCCGACCTGCTGCGCAAGGCCGTGCTGCTGCTGGGGCGGCTGAAGGTGACCGGGGTGGACGACACGAGCTGGCTGCTGGCCAGCGCGGGCAACGTCGGCGCGCTCCAGCTGGCCGACCTGCCGGTCACCGCCGACCCGGCCGCCTCGCTGCTGCCGGCCCTGACCGAGCTGGCCCGCTGGGCCGCGCTGCGCGCCGCCTATCCCGAGCCGGACACCTCGTCCCTGCGCGCGGTGCTCGACTGCGCCCGCGCCACGGACGGGGCCGGCCAGCCGGCCAGCACCCCGGCCGACGTACTGGGCCTGCTGGCCGCCCTGGTCCAGGTCGACCCGCCGACGCTGGCCGGCCTGGCCAGCGCGCTCAGCCTGCAGCTGACGGCCGCCCGCAACGACTACCTCGACCTGCGGACCTACGGCCGGCTCGCCGACGGCGTGTCGCTGCTGCGCCGCCTCGGTGTCGACGCGGCCACAGCGGCGGGCTGGGCCGCGCGGCAGGGCGGCCCGGCTACCCCGGCCACCATCGCCGCCCAGGTCCGGCAGGCGGCCAAGGCGCGCTCGGACTACGCGGCGTGGCTGGCGGCGGCCACGCCGATCATGGACGACCTGCGGGAGGGCAAGCGTGACGCCCTCGTCGCACACCTGCTCGACGTGTCGGCCCAGACCCAGCCGCCGACCGTCACGGTCGACGCCGTGACCTGGCCCAATCCGCTGTACTGGAGGGATTCTGACGACCTGCTGCGGCATTTCCTGATCGACGTGGAGATGTCGTCGTGCCAGCTCACGACGCGGGTCAAGCAGGCCACCAGCTCGGCGCAGATGTTCGTGCAGCGCTGCCTGCTCAACGTCGAGCGGCCCGCGGTGCAGGTCGGCAGCGACGAGCTGAGCGACCAGGCGTCGCTGAACGCGTGGAGCCAGTGGCGGTGGATGAAGAGCTACCGGCTCTGGGTGCCCGCACGGCAGGTGTTCTTCTGGCCCGAGAACTGGATCACGCCCGAGCTGCGGGACGACAAGTCCCCGTTCTTCGAGGAGCTGGAGAGTGAGCTGGCCCAGAGCGACCTGACCAGCGACCTGGCCCAGGCGGCGCTGCAGCATTACCTCGAGAAGGTCAACGCGGTTCGCCGCCTGGACGTGCTGGGTGTCTATCACGAGATCGACGACGACGACAGCATCCCGGATACCGACCGGCTGCACGTGGTCGCGCGCACGCACGCCGACCCGGCGGTGTATTACTACCGGGCCTTTGACCTACTGGCCGGGAGCTGGTCGGCGTGGCAGAAGATCGATGTCGACATCACCGGCGACCACCTCATGCCGGTTGTCTACAACCGCAAGCTGCACCTGTTCTGGCTGTCGATCTTGCGCAAGCCGCAGAAGGTCAGCAAGCAGCCGCCCGCGCGCCAGAGCGCGTCGGCCACCCCGGATGACGCGGCGGCCGCTCCGCAGCAGCTTGAGCTGCAGCTGTCGTGGACGGTGCAGACCGCGGACGGGTGGACACCCAAGCAGGTCTCCCGCGAGCGCCTGGTGCACCCGTGGGAGCGTCCGGACCTCAGCTACACAATCAAGCCGCGGTACAAGAGCCGCGAGAACCAGCTGTGGATCGACCTGTTCATCACCACCTCACCGGAGTTCAATAACACCCCCGGCTATGACCCGTTCACCGGGACCCGGCGCGTGATGACCAAGACGCGGGCCAGCGAGACCATGCGGCCCTGGCACTCTTCGTCGTTCGTCTTCGACGGCGCGGTCATCGCGGCCAAGATGCGGGCGCTGCGCGGCAACTACCACCTGATCGGCCCGGACGGGAGCGTGGGTGACACCGCCACCTTTACCACCTCGTGGGACTACGTGCACACCGGTTTCTCCGATGTCGGCCGGGCCATTGGCTTCCTCGACGGCCCCTACGAGAACGCGCCGCGCCTGCCGCTGCCCGACGGGCTGCATTACCAGTTCAACCGGCTGACCAACAACATCGAGCCGGCGACCGCCAACACCCGGCGGGTGGCCGTGCTGGAGAACGGCACGACCCGCCAGCTGCTCGACCTCGACCCGAATCCGGCCCAGCGCAGCGCCGACTTCGCCCGCGGCCCGTTCGAGCTGATCTTCAGCCAGGATCACATCGCCTTTGACGCCGCCGCGTGGGGCCTGGAGCCGTTCCTGTACCAGGACGACCGGCGCTCGTACTTCGTGACGCCGGAGCCGCATGTCACCCAGCTGAGTTACAACACCTACGTCAACGACCGCGCTTACCGGTTCCGCAGCTTCTACCACCCCTACACCGCGCTGTTCCTGCGCGAGCTGGCCCGCGGCGGGGTGGCCGGGCTGCTCAACCGGTCCGTCCAGTCGGCACCGCAGACCTACTTCCCCGGCAATTCCTTCAGCTTCGACGCCACGTACCACCCGGTGGCGCCGAGTTACGCCGACCCGGGCGCCGCCGCCGACATCGTCGACTTCGACCGGTCCAGTGCCTACGCGATCTATAACTGGGAGACCTTCTTCCACATCCCGTTCCTGATCGCGACCCGGCTGAGCGCCAATGAGAAATTCGAGGACGCGCTCGGCTGGTTCCATTACGTCTTCGATCCCACCAACGTGCAGGGAACGCAGACCCCGCAGCGGTTCTGGGTCACCAAGCCGTTCGCCGACACCAACTCCGACGACTACCGCCAGCAGCGGATCGAGAACCTGCTGGCCGACATCGGGGCCAATCTCGGCCAGCTCCAGGCGTGGCGCAACGACCCGTACAACCCGTTCCTCATCGCCCGCTTCCGTCCGGTCGCGTTCCAGAAGACCGTAGTCATGCGCTACCTGGACAACCTGGTCACCTGGGGCGACCGACTGTTCGCGCAGGACACGCTGGAGGCGATCAACGAGGCGACCATGCTCTATGTGCTGGCCCAGGAGCTGCTCGGGCCCGCGCCCGAGGCCGTGCCGAGCACCGGGCACGCGGACCGGTCCTGGCATGACCTGGTCACGTCGGGCACGGTCGACGCCTTCGGCCAGGCGTCGGTGACCGTCGCGCTGGAGAACCTGGCCGCGCCTCCGTCGGCGTCACCCAACCCGAGCCCGGCCAGCCAGCCCCTGCCGGTGATCGTGGGGGACCAGTACTTCTGCGTGCCGCCCAACACCATGCTGCTGGCGTACTGGCCGACCGTCGCCGACCGGCTGTTCAAGATCCGCCACTGCATGAACCTGGCCGGCATCGTGCGCCAGCTACCGGTGTACGAGACCCCTATCGACCCGGCCCTGCTGGTCAAGGCCGCGGCGGCGGGCGTCGACCTGGACAGCGTGGTCAGCCCATCCGCCGCGCAGGGCAGCGAGTACCGTTACCGCGTCCTGCAGGCCAAGGCCGAGCAGCTGTGCGCTCAGGTGCAGGCGCTCGGCGACAAGACCCTGTCGGTGCTGGAGAAGCGCGATGCTGAGCAGCTCGCGCTGCTGCGCGCGGCCAACGAGTCCGCCGTGCTGCAGGCCAGCCTGGCCGTCCACGCCGACCAGATCGACGACGCCCGGCATCAGGTCGACATCGCCCAGAAGGCCAAGGACACGGCCGAGCAGCGGCGCGCCTATTACCAGAGCCGGGACCTGATCAGCCTGTGGGAGGGGACGGCCCTGGCACTGTCGGGTACCTCGGCGCTGGCCGAGACCGCGATCGCGGTCGGCTACATCCTGGCCGGCGGCCTGAAGCTCATTCCCAACTTCGTCATCGGGGCCAGCGGCTTCGGCGGCACGCCGCACGCGGTGGCCGGCGAGGGCGGCCAGAACATCGGCGACGCGGCCGACAACGCGGTGAAGACCCTGCAGGCCGGAGCGGCCGCGCTCGACAAGTTCGCCACGCTCGCGGCGACCATGGGCAGCTACCAGCGCCGCATGGACGACTGGAACTTCCAGGCCGACCTGGCCGTGACCGAGTCCTCGTCGGCCGACATCGCGATCCTGACCGCCCAGGTGCGCCAGGCCCTGGCCGAGCACCAGCTTGACGTGCTCAACGTCCAGATCGACACCGCCGCTCAGGTCAGCGACTACCTGACCAGCAAGTTCACCAGCCAGCAGCTGTATGAGTGGATGCTCGGCCAGCTGGCCACGGTCTACTTCCAGGCCTACACCCAGGCCGTCGACATGGCCAAGCGGGCCGAGGCGGCGCTGGCCCGCGAGCTGGGCCGCACCGACCTCACCTTCATCCAGTTCGGCTACTGGGACGGGCTGCGCAAGGGCCTGCTGGCCGGCGAGCGGCTGGCCAGCGACCTGGCCCGGATGGACGCCGCCTACCTGCGCTATCACACCCGCGAACTAGAGCTGACCAAGCACGTGTCGATGGCCCAGTTCATGCCCCTGTCGCTGCTGGCGCTCAAGACCGCCGGGACGTGCACGGTGACGCTGCCGGAGTGGATCTATGACCTGGATTACCCCGGCCACTACCGGCGCCGCATCGTCTCGGTCGCGGTCACGATCCCGTGCGTGGCCGGGCCGTGGAGCGGCGTGCACGCGACGCTGACGCTGACCGCCAACGCCATGCGCGCAACGCCCGACGTGGCCGGGAGCTACGGCAACCCGCTCGTTCCGGCCGGCGACGCGCGGTTCGTCAGCAACCCGGTGACCACGACCACCATCGCCACCAGCAGCGGCCAGAACGACACCGGGACGTTCGAGCTGTCATTCGGCGACGAGCGGTTCCTGCCGTTCGAGGGGGCGGGCGCGGTCAGCCTGTGGACCATGACCCTGGCGCAGGACGGCAATGCCTTCGACCTGTCCACGATCACCGACGTCATCCTGCACGTCCGCTACCAGGCATCCATGGGCACGCCCGAGCTGGCCACGCAGGCGGCCGCGAACCTGTCCGCCACGTTGCCGACCAACGGGATGCGGCTGCTGGCGCTGAAGAACGAGTTCGGCACGGCGTGGGCGCGCTTCCTCACCCCGGCGCCGGGCGCGGATCAGGTGCTGGCGTTCACGCTGACCACCGCCCACCTGCCGTTCTACGTCCGTAACCAGACCGCCACGGTCACGTCCGTCGGCCTCTTCGTGGACACCACGTCCGGCGACCCGCTTGAGTGCCGGCTGACCGCCCCGGCCGCACCCGCGCCGCAGACCGGGACGGCCGTCGCCGACGCCGCGTTCGGCGGCCTGCACCACGTAAGCCTGGCCGTGCACGGCGTCCCGGTGACGGGGGACTGGCAATTGTCCGCCCAGGTGCAGGGCGCCGCGGACTGGCACAGTCTCGACCCGCTCACGATCGGGAACGTCTACCTGGTCATCAGCTTCGCGCTGGCATGAAAGCCGGTCCAGTGGCGGCGCGCTCCGCGGGGACAGCGGCGGATCCGGTGGTCGCGTACGCCCTGCGCGCGATCTTGTCGTGCGTCGACCCCGAACGCGTGCTGGTGTTCGGCTCGCGCAGCCGCGGGCCGGCACGCCCGGACAGCGACCTGGACCTGATCGTCGTGGCCGACGCCGGACCGCGCCAGCGCCGGCTGGAGCGTGAGCTGCGCGAGAGTCTCAGCCTGCTGGCGCTGCCGGTGGATGTGCTACTGCGCACCCCGGCCCAGGTGGCTCAGGCGCGCCCGCAGTCATTTCTGGGCAGCGTCGTGGAGACGGCGGTCGTCATCTATCCCGGGCCGGAGGGCAATGCCGCAACTGGGCCCTGGCAAGGAGAAAGCGCCGCAGACTGTCGCCGGCAACGCTCACTCGAATAGCTTAGACGCCTTTTTACGATGTGACTATTTCCTTATGGACTAGTCTCCCGCAATATCTCACCCTTAAGTACGACCAAGTCCTTAGACGATAACACCCAGCTGCTCCCGGCGGAAGAACCTGTGGGGCTCGATAGCTCCGTTGCACGGACCGCGAGCGGGTGATCTGGCTGGTCGGCCAGATGGGATCATCGCCCGGGTGCTCTTCTCCACCGTCTAGCAGCTGACGCGGTGGCTGCTCAGTGTCCTGATGCTGCTGACCAGGCGCGAGGCTTCCAAGGCCCGCGTCACATCCTGATGCCCCTCAATACCGGGCATGGCGTCGTAGTCGGAGTCCTGCGGCATGACCGGCACGCCGTGAGCGATCGCGGCGGCCCCGATCCAGCTGTCGTTCACCGGGACCCTGCGCCCTGCCGCCCGGAGCCGGGACACCAGCAGCGCCCGGGCCCTAGACATTACCTCGTCCACAGGAACCGCTGGGCAAGCTGGCGCCGTGCAGGATGCCGAACGCTCGCCAGCCACCGTTCTGCACTCGCCCAGGTGGCTACCGACTTTGGCTGTCGTCGCTCAGATCGGGGCAGCCGGGCCGGGCCGGGCCGGCTGGCCGGACGGGCCCGCTGTTCCCGGCCATCTCCCAGCCAGCATAGATCTTGATCATCTGAAGCAGCCGGCCCTCTTCCCCGCGCACCCAGGACCGAGTCGGACGGACGGCATTGAAAATCAGCCTGACAGCCGCTCACGATGCCGATCTCTGCCGATCCTCCTCGGAACATGCCGCGCTCCACGGTCCCGTCCCGCCAACGAACCGCCAACAGACAACCAGAAGGCCCGACCGCCGTTCCCGGCGATCAGGCCTCTGACCTGCACTAACTTGGTAGCGGGGGCAGGATTTGAACCTGCGACCTCTGGGTTATGAGCCCAGCGAGCTACCGAACTGCTCCACCCCGCGTCGATGTCCCTTAACTGTAGGGGGCGCCGCGGCGCCAGGCAAATCCAGCCGCCCCATCTTGCCCGAAGCACCCTTGACCGGTGGCGGCCGCCACGGCAAGCTTGGGCAGCAGACATGACATTACTCATCGGTAAGATTAGGCGATGCTGAACAGGCTGCGCGCGAGTCCGTGGGTCCGGACCGGGCTCCTCGTCCTGGTGCTCGCATTCTCCGTTTACGGCTTGTACGTGGAGTGGCCGCAGGCCCAGGCTGCGCTGGCTAACCTGCACTGGTACTCAGTCGCCGGGGCGACGCTAGCCGCCTTCGCGGGCTCGGGCTGCTTCATGCTGGCCTGGCGCGCGCTGCTGGCTGACCTCGGCTCCCCGCTGCCCGTCTCCGCCACCACCCGGATCATGTTCGTCGCGCAGCTGGCCAAGTACCTGCCCGGTGCCCTCTGGGCGTTCGCCGCGCAGGTAGAGATCGGCAACGACTATCTGGTGCCCAGGCGCCGCGGCGCGACCTCGGTCATAACCGCGCTGGTGGTGACGCTCGCGGTCGGGCTGCTCACCGCCGCGATCACGCTGCCGCTCACCTCGTCCAGCGCGGCGCGGCATTACTGGTGGGCCCTGATCCTGGCTCCGGTATTCCTGGCGTGCCTGTACCCGCCCGTGCTGGGACGCCTGATGAACAAGGCGCTCACCGTACTGAGGCGGCCGCCGCTTGAGCAGCGGCCGAGCGCCCGTGGCCTGGCCAAGACGGTGGCCTGGACGATGCTGGGCTGGCTGCTCTGGGGCCTTCAGGCATGGCTGCTGGTCAGGGACATGTCGGGACAGCGCGGCCTCCACGTCCTCCTGCTTTCCATCGGGGCCTACGCGCTGGCCTGGTCGGCCGGGATCCTCCTGGTGATTTTCCCCGGCGGGATCGGCCCGCGCGAGATCGCCCTGGTTGCGGCTCTCGCGCCGATCATGCCCCGCGGAGCGGCGCTGGTCGTCGCGCTGGTCTCACGGCTGGTGATGACGGCCTGTGACCTGACCTGGGGCGGCATAGGCATCGTGATAGGCCGCCGGAGCCGGGCCCAGCGCGCCTACCAGGCCAAGCACGGCATAGCTCGTAACAGCAGGGACCCGGAAACTACGCCTCGTCTCAGCACGGCCAATTTCAGCACTATCCACGAAATCGCCGCCCACGACCGGGCCCGGCAGCAAGGCGCGACCCAGTAGCAGCGGCGCCGCGAGCCTGGCCGCTCAGGGGCCGGGCGTTCAGGGCCGGGACTCAGGGGCCGGGCGATCAGCCCGGGCGCTCAGGCTCCTACGCCTGCCGAGCCGGGAGCGGACATCCAGATCACGTAATGGACCCGCCGGGGCGTGGTCGGCGGCTGCGTCAGCGTCTGCGGATCCTGCGTTGTCGTCAGGTCCAGCACTCTGACCGGGCGCCCGCCGAACGCGGCGAGCTGGCCGGGCCGCGCGGCCAGCAGCACGGGACGCCGGCCAGCGCTCGTAATGCCGCTGAGCACGCTGTCCACGGTGGTGGCGGGCTGGCCGAGGACCCAGCCCACCGGAAGACCGCACATCCCGCGGATCACCTGAGTGAACTGCGCCGCGATACGCCGGTCCACGATGACCACGGAAGACAGTCCGATCGACCCGCACAGCCGGGAGATGGCGACGGTCTCGTCGGCGCCGGTCTGCTGGAAGGCCATGCCGTCGGCGGTCGGCCGGAGCCCGCCAGAACGGCCCGAGTGCGTCAGCCCGAGTCCGAACGTGGTCGTGGCCGTGGGTACCAGCAGCGCGGCGACGCAGAACAGGCCGACGACGGCGGCCGTCACCGGGCCAGCGCCCCGCTCGCGTGCGCGCCCGCCTAGCCACGCAGCCGCCCAGGCGGCGCAGATGATCAGCCCGGGAATGGCGGCGAGCACCAGGCGGCGGCTGGCCCACGGCTGGTCGGGCAGGATGCTGGGCAGCCACAGGACCGCGGCCGACCCGCCGCAGATGATCGCGAGTGGCAGGGCCCAGTTTCGCGCGGTCCCGGCCGGATCCCGCCAGGCCAGCAGCGCCCGCAGGCACCTGCGCACCAGCAGAGCGGCGCCGAAGCCGCCGAGCAGGACCGCCGGCGCGCCGACGTACCAGACGATCCAGTACAGCGTGTCTTCCGCGTATGTCCGGGTGGGATCGACGGGCAGATGCCCGGCTCGCTGCAGCAAGGCGACCTGGTCGAGCACCGCGTGGCTGACGTGCCCGCGCACGGTCTGGAAGTAAGGCCGGGCCGCGAAGGCGATCAGCGCGGCCAGGACCAGCACGCCGGCCGCATCAGGCAGCCACCGGATCGGGCGCCTGCCCGCTGTCCGCCGGGTCCAGGCGCGCACCGCCGGCAGCCGCAGTACCTGGACGCTGATGAAGGTCAGTGCGGCCAGCCAGTACCCGATCAGTTCCAGCAGGACCAGCGTGGAGCCGAGCGAGTGCATGAACGGCCGCGACAGCAGGTAGCCATCGGCCAGCCCGTAAGCAGTACCGATGAAGGCACCGATGCAAAACGGAACCCCGACGGTCCTCCTGCTCGCCGCCATTACTCCGGCCACGGGGACCACCGCGACGATGATGACGAGCGCGTCGATGCTCACCAGCACGGTGAGGCCGAGCGCCAGGCCGCCGAGACCCGCCATGATCCGCGGCGGGGTGAGCCAGTCGGCCCACGCCCGTCGGGCCGGCCCGCCCCGCACTCCCCCCGGCGCTCGCGGCACGGGCGGGGCCGCCGGCTGGCCAGCCGGGCGGCTCAGCGTTTGCGCGTCAATGACCAGGCAGAGCCCGCCGAACAGGAGCACCTGCGCCGCGGTCTCGCTGAATGAGGACCTGCTGATGTACTGCTCGGGCAGGGTCAGGCCGAGCACCAGCGCTCCGGCCGGAGCCCATTGCGGGCCGGCCAGCCTGGCCACCAGCCCGCCGAAGGACAGCACCGCGAATCCGCCGAGAATGGGGGCCAGCGCGGTCGCGCCCTGGATGCCGTGCGTCCAGAACCCGCCAGCCAGCAGCATCGGCAGCCCGGACATGAGGGACGGCACCACCGAGGTGCCGTCCTGCAGGAAACCGATGCTGGCGAAGCCCAGCCCGGCATGCGCGCCGCCGAAGGCGCCCAGCGACTGCGGGATCGGAAGCGAGCCGTGCTGCGCGATCCAGTAGCCAGCCTGAAAGTACGCGCCGGGGGCACGGGTCACGATGACTGACGGCGAGTTCTCCAGGAACTGCCAGGCGGCGAAGCCCGCGGCCACCACGACTGTCCCGGCCAGTCCCCACCAGGCCATCCAGCTCCGGTGCCGACCAGGTCCGGGCAGGACCCGCGGCCACCGTCCGGGGACCAGGCGCAGCCCCGTTACCGTCAGCACGATGGCCAGCGGTGCGAAGATAAGCAGCTCGGGGACCGGCGCGAATTCTCCGGCCAGCAGCAGCGGCAAGCCAGGCAGCAGCCAGGCCATGAGCAGGATCGCCGGCCAGGCCGTGAGCCGCGCCAGCCCAGGCCCGGCGTCTGGCCGCGGCCAGGCACTGGGCCGCGGCCAGGGCCGCCGGCCGGCGGGCGCTTTCGTCTTCGCTGGCGCCGTCCGCGCCGCCGGTCCGGCCGACCCCGGCCCGGCCGGTTCCGGGCCAGCCGGTTCCGGGCCGGCCGGCCGCGGAGTGGCTGGGGCGCCGTCTTCACCCAGCCCAGCCATCTCCGCTGTATCGTCGGATCGCTGATCAGGCGTGGCGGTGTTGCCAACCGGCTGGTCTCCTGAGCGCACGGGTCCACTGTAGAGGTGAGCCGGGTATTGTCGGCCTGATGGCTGGCGCCAGGCCGGCGGCGTTCCGCGAAACACCCGGACGCCACGAATCCGGTCATGAACTACCAGATCGCCCCACGATCTTTGCCCAGTACATACGGTTCCTGCCATTTAGACCACGTACGATGAACGGCACTGCAACGGCCAGACCCCCGCGGCCGAGACGAAACTATGCCCGGAGGAGCGATGAGCCGGTACGACGACCTCGACGGCGGGGGAAGCCGCCCGCCGCGGCGGCGCCGGGCCATCGGAGCGGGAAAGTACTCGCGCGCGATGGTCATTTCTGGCTCTCTGGCTATCGTCGTGACATTTGCGCTGGTCATCGGCTCGCTTTACGTGTACGACCGCTACCGCGACGTGGTGGACAGCATTGGCCGCATCAACGTCACCCAGGACCTGACCAAGCGGCCGCCGAAGTACGGCAGCGCCCTCAATATCCTGCTCATCGGCTCGGACACCCGGTCGGGCCGGAACGCCAAGATCGGCGGTTACACGCCAGGCGCGCGCTCTGACACCGTGATGATCCTGCACCTGTCCCCCGGACGGCACAACGCGGTCGTGCTCAGCTTCCCGCGCGACTCTGTCGTGCCCATCTACCACTGCGCCGCCATCGGCGGCACGCCTGGCCAGCAGGCGCAGCCAGGCCAGATCGAGCAGCTCAACTCCACATTCGCCTACGGCGGACCTGGCTGCCTGCAGGAGACGATCGAGCGTGCCACCCACATCCGCCTGGATGACTTCATCCAGCTCACCTTCGTCGGCTTCAGGAAGGTCATCAACGACATCGGCGGCGTCGAGGTTTGCCTGCCCCAAGCGGTGGATGACCCCCTTTCAGGGCTCCACCTGTCGCAGGGACGCCATCACATCTACGGATCTCAGGCGCTGGCCTTCTGGCGCACCAGGGAGGACCTGGGCCTGGGCTCGGACCTGCAGCGGATCCAGCGGGACCAGTTCCTGATGGCCTCGCTGGTGCAGGGCATCGAGAAGAGCGGCTTGCTGAACAGCCCGTCAAAATCAGTCTCGGTCATCACGGACGCCGCTCGGTCGATGACCACCGACACCGCGCTGACCACCGGCGGAATGCTGAAGATCGCCGAGAGCATGAAAGGCATGTCGTCCCAGTCCGTGCAGTTCGTGCAGGTTCCCACGGAGCCGTACGTGCTGAATGACAACTGGGTGCAGTTCCTCCCGCAGGACGATCAGCTCTTCGGAGCCATCGCGCACGACTCCCGGCTGCCCAAGCTGGCGAAGTCAAAGACCAAGTCGGCGAAGGGCCGGCTGAGCCTGGCCGGGGCAGCGGCCAGGGCGACCCGGCGGGCCCAGGCGCTGGATGCCGTCAGCCCGTCCGAGGTCACCGTGGAAGTGCTGAACGGCTCGGCGGTTCAGGGGATCGCCGCCAGCACCGCCGCCAGCCTGACCTCGCGCGGCTTCACTGTGGCGGGCACCGGTAACGCGGCCAATTCCGCCTATACGACGTCGGTCATCGAGTACGCCTCGGCCGCCGATCTGCCCGCGGCCAAGACGGTGGAAGCTCAGCTCGGCCACGTGACCCGGCTCCAGGACAGCAGCCTGATGCCGGGCACGGTGGACCTGATTCTCGGCTCCAGCTTCACCGGCCTAGGGCCGGTTCCGGCACCGGCGTCCCCCCAGGCTGAGGTCACCGGGCTGGCGAAGCAATATGGGGGTATTACCGGAAATGTGAACGTCTGCGCCGACAGCAAAGCGTTCTCCTCATAGCACATCTCCGCGGCCTGCGCCGGGCATACGCCGGCGCAGGCGGTAGTTTTTCTGGCGGGTTGGATATGATGATCTCTTAGAACCATGAATCGCCACGACGATCTCACCGGAGACATCGGGCAGGCACCGCAGCGGCGGACGCTGTCCCGGCCGCGCCGCCGACGCCCGGCGCCCGGCCGACGACGCTCGGTGATGGCACGGGTGGTCGGCTGGACCTGCGTCTTCGTCGTAGTGCTTCTGACCGCCGGAGCGGTGACCGCGTACGTTAACTACCGGCATATCGTCGGCAGCATCAAGCGCGTCAATGTATCCAGGGACCTGAATCTGGGACCGCCGCGACCGCCCAAGTACGGCAGCGCGCTGAATATCCTGCTGATCGGCTCGGACAGCCGATCCGGGGCGAACGCGAAGTTCGGAGATAAGGTCGAGGGCCAGCGTTCGGATACCGTGATGCTGCTGCATATCTCGCCCGGCCGGAAGCGGGCCACCGTCCTCAGCTTCCCGCGCGATTCGGTGGTGCCCATCCTGGCCTGCCCCGCCGAGCCGGGCACAGTCGGGCAGTCGGCGGAGCCGGGCCAGATCGAGCAGATTAATGCCACCTTCGCCTACGGCGGACCTGGCTGCCTATGGAAGACGGTCGAGCGCACGACGCACATTCACATCGACCATTTCATTGAGCTTAATTTTACCGGATTCGAGAAAATAATTAACGATATCGGCGGAGTGAATATCTGCCTGCCGTTCGCGATTGATGATCCGAATTCCGAGCTGCGCCTGTCCAGCGGACCGCACCACGTGATGGGCGCGCGGGCGCTGGCCTTCTGGCGCGCGAGGGAGATCGGCGAGGGCTCCGACCTGCAGCGGATCCAGCGCGACCAGTACCTGATGGCCTCGATCGTGCAGGGAATCTCCCGCAGCGACCTGCTCAGCAGCCCGGCCAGGGTCTACTCAGTGGTGACCGACGCGGCCAGCGCGATGACCACCGACAGCAATCTGGACGTGGGCACCATGATCAGCATCGCTGACAGCCTGAAGGGGCTGCCGTCTCAGTCGGTGCAGTTCATCCAGACGCCCACTGTGCCCTACCCGCTCAATGACAACTGGGTCCAGTGGGCTCCGCAGGCCAGGACCCTGTTTGCCGCGATCGCACACGACCGGGCGCTGCCCGCCACTCCGGTCAAGAACGTCGCCGCGGCCCAGTCCGCGCTCCGTACCGCGCCGCCGCCCCCGATCGATGTTGAGGTGCTGAACGGCTCTGGCATCGCCGGGAGCGCCCGCCAGGCCGCCGCGAGCCTGACCGATCAGGGCTTTCATGTTGTCGGCCGCAGCGACGCCGCCAGCTTCGGCTATGCCGATTCGGTGATCGAGTACCCATCGCACGCCGACCTGGCCGCCGCCCGGGCCCTGAAGGCCCAGGTCAGGGGGGCCAGGCTGAAGAAGGATCCGGACGTGGCCGCCGGCACCCTGGACCTGATCGTCGGATCCAGCTTCAGCGGCCTGCTGCGGCCGGCCAAGCACAAGTCCAGCCCACCTCCGGCCAGCAACCTGACCGGGACATTCGGCGGCATTACCGGTAACGCGAACGTCTGCCGCGACTCCAGCGCGTTTACCGGGCCCAACGGCGGATCCTGACGCGGGCGCGATTCCTCAGATCACCGGCGGCCGGCCGGCCAGGGTCATCCGCCAGACCGTGCCCAGGGAAATCGGGCGCCGAGGGCCCGGATCCATCCGCCAGCCCTCGGCGAACCCGCCTAGCCAGGTCTTCAGCGCGCCGGCTGAGCGTTCCCTGGCGGCGGTCAGGGCCAGCCAGTCCGCCAGGTACACCACGGCCAGTGGCCACGGCAGGTTCCGGCGCGCCAGCAGCACCCGGTTGCGCCCGTCCAGCCGGTACCAGATGGCATGCCGCGCGTTCGACACCGGAGGATGGCACATCCGGGCGGCGGCATCGTACTCAAGCCGGTAGCCAAGATCGAGCAGCCGCCAGGCCAGGTCCGTCTCCTCGTGCGCGAAGAAGAACTGATCGGGCAGCCCGCCCGCCTCCAGATGCGCCGAGCGCCTGATCGCGTACCCGGCACCGACGAACGTGGTCACCTGGGACGACCGGCCGGGATCACCCGCCCGCAGCCGGGGCACATGCCACCGCACACCGGGGCCGCCGGTCGGATCCAGCACGCGGAACGCGAGCACCGCGAGCTTCGGGTCGGCCGCGAAGCGACCGGCCACATGCTCCCCCAGCCCCGCATCGATATACCAGCCGTCGTCGTCCAGGAACAGGACCACGTCGCCCGCGCAGGCATCGAGGCCGGCGTTGCGGCCGGCCGCGACGCCGACGTTCTCCGGCAGCCGGAGCGTCTTCACGCCGTCCGGCACCGGCGGCACGTCGACGCCGTTGCCCACCACGACAAGCTCCAGCCCCGCACGGCGCAGCGCTGCCGTACTCTCGATGGCCCGCTCAAGCTCCGCCGGCCGGTCGCCCATCGTCAAGATCACGCAGGACAACTTCACCGCAGCCTCCTGGATGCCACGATCGCCGCCAGATGCGCCACGACCATCAGCGCCGCCACGGCCACGCACGCCACGACCAGCACCCGGGTGGCGAGCAGGTCACCCCGGATCGTATCCGCCACGGCCGCCACCAGGATCAGCACCGACAGCTCCACCGCCTGGATAATGCGGTGCACGCGCAGCACGCTCGCTGCCCGCCGGGCCAGCGCCAGGCCCGGCGCCCGCGGCCGCAGCGCCTCATCCGCGTGGCCGCCAGGCAGCCCGGCCTTCGCCCTGGCCACCACCACGTTGTCGGTCTCCGCCTTGACCAGGGCCGCCAGCAGCGCCGCGGCCAGGCCAGCGGTCACATAGCTGCCCGAGGTCGTCAGGTGACCCTGCGCCCTGATCCCCAGCCCGACCAGCAGCGCGGTCTCCCCCAGGTAGTGACCGATCCCGTCCAGGTACACCCCGGTAGCCGACGTCCGCTTGCTCCACCTGGCCAGTTCCCCGTCCGCGCAGTCGCACAGCAGGCCGGCCTGGACCAGGACCGCGGCTGCGATCGCCGGCCCCAGGCCGGCGAACATCACCACGACTCCCGCCGCGACGCCGCACGCGATGAACGCCACCGTTACCGCATTCGGCGACCAGCCCAGCCGGGCGAACACCCAGGTGGCCCGCGGCGAGAGCTTCCGCATGTAGAGACGGCCCGCCCAGTGCTCATCATTCAGCCGGTCGATCACCCATCCTGGCTGGCCCTGCGACCTCAGCTCAGCCAGCGATGGCCCGCGCATACTCCTCCACCCGCCTCGCTATCTCCGTCTCCGACATCGCCAGACGCTCCAGGATGGTGTACCGCCCCGGCCGTGTCGCCGGCGCATGGGCCACTGCCTTGGCGAACTCTGCCTGCGACAGGCCCAGGTCCTCGGGGCTGCGAGGCAAGCCGTGCCGGCTCAGGCATGCGGCGATCGTCGCTGCCTGGGTCAGGTCCCCGCGCAGGTGAGTGCAGAACAGCGCGCCCACCCCGGCCAGTTCGCCGTGGCTGGCGGTGCCAGGGTACAGCTGGTCGATCGCGTGCATGATCTCGTGATCGCCGCCACTGGCCGGACGGCTGGACCCGGCCACCGACATGGCCAGCCCGGACAGGATGAGCGCCTCGGCCAGCACCGTGAGGAACTCATCGGTGCGGGCCGAGCCCGGCTGGTGCAGTACCGCCTGGGCCGCGGACCGCGACATGGCCGCGGCGAGCCCGTCCACCCGCTCGCCCGTGTCCACCGCGGCGAGCTCCCAGTCGGCGACGGCCGACAGGTTGCTGATCATGTCGCCGATCCCCGCGCCGAACAGCGGATCGGGCACGCACCGTACCCGGTCCAGATCGACGACGATGGCCACCGGCAGCGCGACACCATAGGAGCCCTTGCCTGACTCATGCTCCAGGGAGCTGATCGGCGAGGCGATCCCGTCGTGCGACAGGCTGGTCGCGACCGCCACCATCGGGATTCCGGCCATGTGCGCGGCGAATTTCGTGACGTCGATAGTCTTGCCGCCGCCGATCCCGGCCACGGCCTCGTATGCCCCGGCTCGCAGTCGCTTGCCCAGGGATACCGCGCTGTCGTGCGTGCCGTCCGTAATACGGAAGACCTCGGCCGCCTCGATCTTCAGCTCGGCCGCGATGCTGTCGCCCTGACCGGGGCCGACGGCGACTGCCACCCGCCCCTCGGTAGCGATACGCCGGTCGGCCAGCAGGGCGCCGAGGCTGGCGATCGCGCCCGGTCGGACATCAATGACCAGCGGCGCGGCGAGCATCCGGGCCAGCAGCGGCATGAATCTCCTTCTGACAGGCGGCCTGCCGGACGCAGCGAACGGCAGCCACCCGCGAGATTAGCAGCGCCCGGCGATCTCCCGTGCCCGGCTCAGATCCCGGTGGTCGTCGACCTCGACCCACTCCACCGCGCCGATCGCCGCGACGGCGATATCGTCGCCGCGGTCCGCGAGCTCCTGATACCCGTCCTCGTAATACAGGCCGGGATCTCGCCGCCAGGTCACCTCGAGCGCGTCCGCCAGTGGCAGGGCCGCGCCCGGCTCGATCAGCGTCGCGCCGATGTACTCCCCGTGCGCATCGGCGGGGTCCATCTTCTTAGTGATCCTGGACAGCAGCCCGCGCGAGTCGAGTACTACCTTCATCTCCTCGTCGGCGAGCCGCTTGACGTTGTCGATGGCCAGGATGACACCCGCCGCCTGGCCAGGCCCAGGCCCCCGGGCGGCGAGCAGCGTCTTCTCCACGCTGACGGGATGCACGGTATCGCCGTTGACCAGCAGCGCCCCGCGGCTGAAGTACTCGCGGGCCAGCCAGAGCGAGTAAGCGTTGTTCCACTCCTGGGCCCGGTCATTGTGCACGAGCTCGATGACGACGTCGTGCCGGCGCTCCAGCTCGCCCACCCGGTCGGCAATGGCTGACGCGGCGTACCCGACGACGATGACGACCTCGCTCAGTCCCACGGCCGCCAGGTTGCGCAGCGCGATATCCAGGATTGTGGTGGTGCCCGCCACCGGGAGCAGCGCCTTCGGCAGCGCGTCGGTATCCGGCCGGAGCCTTCGGCCGGCTCCAGCCGCAAGAACCATGCCGATCACCGGCGGTCTCCCTCCACAGATGCCAGGCAGCTTGTCATGACTTTCCGGCAGATGAGCACACCAAGATACGCGCTCAGCGCGAGGTAGGACAACGTCGCGATGCCCAGGACCACACCCAGGCCGGCGGCGAACATCCGTCCTTCCCAGCCCAGGCCGCCGCCGGGATCGGGCTGCGGGGGCTCGCCGCCGCCGGGATCAGGCTGCGGAGGCTCGCCTCCGCCGGCCAGGTCCGCGGAACGGATCGCGATTATCGCGCAGAGCGCGAATATCACCGGCGCGGGCACCGCCGCGGCGAAGCCGATCGCAGCGATGTAGATGTACTGGCCGACCTGCAGCACCGCTGGCACCAGCCAGTCGAGGCGGCCATCGTGCGGATGACTGGAGCCGGGCGCGGCCAGGAGCAGGACCACCAGCGGGGTCAGCGCGATGATCCCCGGCAGATCCCGCAGCCCGAGCACCGCGAGCAGCGCGGCAGCGGCCACGCCGGCCAGCGCAGGCGGAAAGGGGACGAGCTGCCCGCGGACCAGCCGTCCCGCGGAGCGGGCGAACGCCCCGTCATCGCGGCAGGCCAGCACGGCCGCGGCGGTACCGGGGTCCCGCTCGCCCGAGGGAGCCAGACGGCGGCGGTGGCTGGCGATGGCGTAGGCCGCGGCGGCAATCTCCCACGCCAGCAGGCCCGACAGCGCCGCGTGCGCGCCCGCGGCCGGGGCGACCACGGCGATCAGCAGCACGCGCGCGCCGGGAGACAGCGTCAGGGTCGCCTCCGTCGCGTGTTTCAGGACGGCCGCGGCGCCGGTCCGGTGCCGCGCCGCGCCGCCGGATGCGCTCATCGCCCGGTGCTGCGCCGCGCCGCCGCACGCGCTTATCGTCTGGCGGATGGCGGCGAGGACGGTCACGGCTATCGCGAGCTTCCACGCCCCGCTCCAGCCCGCCGCGTTCGCCCCGACCGCGAGCCCGGCGTAGACCGAGAACTCGGCGGTGGCGGAGTACACCCGCACCAGCGAGCCGGCACCGGCCGTCGCGGCCAGGCCCGCCGCGCTGCCCGGCAGTGCCGAGCTGCCCGGCAGTGCCGCGCTCGCCGGGAGCACGGCCGCCGGCGTGGCGCAGGCCGGCCAGGTAGCAGCCGCACAGAGCCAGCGCCCCGTAAACGTCATCGGCCCTGGCACCGGCGGTGAACCACGCCGCGGCGCAGAGCCCGAGCGCGAGCGAGATACCGGCGGCCGAGGTGGGGGTCACCGAGCGGCGCAGGGCCCAGCCCGCCGCGCGGCCGTCCAGGGCGCGCACCGCCTGCGCGATGGTCTGGCCAGGATCCTGGCCCGGCGGGTCTGGCCGGCCCCGGCTGGTGCCGGGCACGACTGGCTGCGGGGAGGTGCCGGCACCTGCGCCGACGGCCCCGCTGGCCGGCCCGGCCGGCCCGTTCAGCCCAGCGACGATCGGGTCCTCCGTACTGTGCGCTCGTACCGTGCGCTCGCTCACCGCGCCCGCTCACCCGCGCCCGCGCTGGCGCCGGCGGACCGGCCGGGAACCGGCAGGCGGGTCTTAGTGGGGTTACCCGGGTAGGGTCCCTTCATGCGGACGGTCGCGGTCGTGCTGGCGGGAGGGGCCGGCCAGCGGTTCGGCGGCAGCCTGCCGAAGCAGTTGCAGACGCTTGCGGGAAAGACAGTACTCGAGTATTCCGTGGCTGCGTTCGAGCAGGCGCCGGGCGTGGACGAGATCCTCGTCGTGATGGCGGCGCGCTTTGTCAGCCAGGCGCGCAGCGCGCTTGGCGCTGGCGGGTACGGCAAGCTGACCAGGGTGATCGAGGGCGGCAGCGCCCGCCCGGATTCGACCCGGCGGGCGATCGCCGCTGTCGGCGCGCAGGCCGCTGAGTGCAACGTGCTCTTCCACGACGCCGCCCGGCCGCTGCTCGACCAGCGGATCATCGCTGACTGCGTGCGCGCGCTCAGCTCAGCTCAGGCCATCGGCGTGGCCGTCCCCTCCTCCGACACCATCGTCGAGGTCAGCGACGGAGCCGTGGCCGCGATGCCGCCCAGGGCGGCCCTGCAGCGCTGCCAGACACCGCAGGGCTTCCGGCTGTCGGTGATCCGGCGGGCGTACCAGCTGGCCGACGCCGATCCGCAGTTCGCCGCGTTCGCCGCCACTGATGACTGCGGGATCGTGTTCCGGTACCTGCCTGATATCCCCATCCGGGTAGTGCCGGGAAGCGCGCGCAACATGAAGATCACGTATCCCAGCGATCTCGATATTGCCGAGGCCCTGCTCAGGAAATGCCCAGACGGCCAATAGCGGCCAACATCGGGTTAAAGGCAGTGAGCCGCCGGGAGTCCGGGCGGTTAAACCCGCGCTATTACCCGGCTCCGGTACCAGGCCCTGGCTAGCATGGCTTACGTCAGTAAATAGTATTCTTTTGACCATTGTGGGGGAAGTCTCCCGCCCCGCGGAGTTCCGTGGACTCGTCGGCGCCGTCCTCGGGCCGAGGACTGGCGGCCCACGCCGGTAGCCAGCGCACAGCCGACTTAGGCACGGGGAGTTCCTGATGTCAGCGCAGACGGGAGCGCCCGCGTCCGCCACCGCTCACGGACCGAGCGGGTTAGCTCATGGCCGGCCCCGCATGATCCGGCCGCTGCGCGCGGCCGGACTGCTGGCCTGCGCCTGGCTGCTCCCGATGGCCGCCCAGGCCCTGAGGGCCGACTGGCTGCTGCTGATCGTCGCGCTGCTCGGCACCGGATCCCTGCTCCGGGCCGGCTACTACCTGCTCGACCGGCTGATGCTCGCCTGCATCCTGCTGGCCGGGACGCTGGTCGCGGGCGGCCTGCTGTTCTCGGTCTGGCCCTGGGGCCTGTCGCCGGTACCGGTGGCCGGCACGCTGCTGACCGTGCTGGTCGCCGCCGGGCTGCTGACCGGCCGCCGGCCACGGCTGCCACTGCGGTTCCGCGGGACCGACGCGGTCATCGCGGGAGCAGGCGTCATGGCCGCGCGGATCATGCTCGGCCCGGTGGCAGGCCGGTCGTTCAGCCAGCGGCTGCTCTATACCACCAGCGAGGAAGACAAGTACGCGCACTTCGCGCTCTTCGACGCGATCCACCGCCTGGGCGGATATGCCTTCCTGAGCCCGGCCAGGGCCAGCGGCCTGGTCACTTCCCCGACCGCGAACGTCTACCCGCAGGGCTCGCATTACCTGTACGCCGTCCTGGACATCTTCCTGCGGTCGGCCACGAGCCCCGGCCCGGCGCCCGCGGAGTTCAGCCGGTACTACACGCTGACCCTGATCGGCTTCGGCTTCCTCGTGCTCGCCGTCACCTGGTCCGCGCGCTGGGTCGCGGGCCCGGCCCTGAGCGGCTGGCGCGCGGCCCTCGTCTGCTCGGCGGTCGCCACGCTGACGGTCCTTGGCCCCCTCACCGGCCTGATCAGGTTCGCCTTCGATTCCGAGACGATCGGCCTGGCACTGCTGGCGCTGTGCATCGCCGTCGCGGCGCGGCCGGCCGGCCGCGCGCGCGAGCAGATGCTGCTCGTGGCGGCGGCGCTGATCGCCGTGTGGTACGCGTACAACCTCTACGGCGTGCTGGCCACTCTCAGCATCGCCGTGGCGGTCGTCGTCTACCGCCACCGGTGGCGGCGGCACTGGCGCTGGGCCGTGGTGACCGCAGGTGTCGCGCTGCCCGTCGCCCTGCTGCCATCGGTCCTGGCCGAGCTGTCGGGATTCAGCACGAACCGGCAGCTGATGACGGGCGGCGACGTCATCCCGCTGAACCCGTATCTGGTCACTGGCCTCGCGCTGCTGGCCTGCGCCGGCCTGGCGGTCCGGGCGGGCCGCCGCTCGGGGGCCTGGCGAGCGCACACGGCGTATCTCGCGGCCGCGGCCGCGGCCATCGCCGTCGTGCGGGTCTATCAGCTGCAGGCCCTCGGCAGTCAGTCCGACTACTACTTCGCGAAGCTCCTGACCGGCGCGTACGTCAGCTGCCTGGTCGGCTTCGGCGCGGCCGGCCTGCTGCTGGACGCGGCCGCGAACCGGCTGAATGCGGCCGGGAACCAGGCCGCCGTCAGGCGCTCAGCGCGCGGGCACGCTCAGCCCGTGGCGAGCGTGGCCGCCGGCCTGGCCGCGCTCATCCTGGCCAGCGGCATCCTGCTGGCCCTGCCCGGCGTCAGGGACGGCCAGTCCGACTACACCGAGGCCTGGACCTACAGATGGTGGTCGGGGCAGGAAAAACTGGACCCTGGAGCCGCTCTCCAGGTGGCCGGCCGGGCGCGCCTGCTGGCCGACGGCAGGCCCACCTTCATCATCTACACCAACATGGCCATCGAGAACTGGCGGGCGTCATTCTTCGCCGCCGTCCTCAATCACGACCTGGGCGCCATGAAGAACACCTTCAATCCGCTGCTGATGACCAGTCCCGTGGTGGGCCCCATCCCTGGCCGGCGCGCCAGGGCCAGGTTCGACGATGACGTCGCGATCATCGAGCGGGCCATCGCGAGCGGCCCGCGGCACATCCAGGTGATCGTCTCCGGCATGCGGCTCGCCAGGCGGCTCCGGGGCTTCGCCGCGGCGCATCCCGGCCTGAGCCTGATGGTCGTCTATCTTCCCCGGATGCGCCCGCTCCCGGCCGGCCGGGAGCGGCACTAGCAAACCACGGCGAAGTAAACGGCTCCCCTGCAATAGTATGTGGCTGGTAGCGGGATATGCCGGGAGCTTCCTCAGTCGGTCCGGGCCGGCCAGAGCGTCAGCCGATGAATCTGCGGAGGTGCGGGCCACGTGGCGAAGGTCACTGTCGATCGCGCCGGCCCGCGGGACAGATCGGCCCCAGCTGATCCTCGGCTATGAATGACGCTCAGGCGCACTCTCGCATGACCTGAGGCACGGGGCGATTCCATGAGGAGGCATTCAGACGTGGCGAAGCTGAGCGTCGTGGTGCCGTTTTGCAATGTCGAACATTTTATCGAAGCGGCGCTCGAGTCCATCGCCCGGCAGACGTTCACGGACCTTGAGGTCATCATGGTCGATGACGGATCGGCCGACGAAAGCGCCGTCATCGCCAAGAATTATGCGGCCCGTGATCCGCGTTTCCGGCTCGTGCACCAGGAGAACCAGGGACCAGGACCCGCCCGCAACACCGGGGTACTGCTCGCGACCGGGAAATACCTGGCCTTTCTCGACGGCGACGACCTGCTCGCCCCGCATGCCTACGACCTGCTCGTAGGCTCGCTGGAGAAGACGGGCTCAGACATCGCCTGCGGTGGCGTCCTCCGGTTTACCGCCTCTAACATCCGGGCCTCCCCCGCGCACGCCGAAATATTCAAAACGACGATCGCGGGCACGCACGCCTTCCGCTATCCAGTCCTGCTGCAGGACCGGACGCCATGGAACAAGGTATTCCGCCGGTCTTTCTGGGATTCATGCGGCCTGAGCTTCCCGAGCGGGCTGTATGAGGACGCGCCGCCCATGGTCCGCGCTCACGTGCTGGCGAAGTCTGTCGATGTGTTCCACGACATCGTCTACTACTGGCGGCTGCGGGGATCCGGCGAGCTGTCCACGACGCAGCGCATCCGCGAGCTATCCAACATCCAGGACCGGATGACCTCGCTGCGCACCATCGGAGCGTTTCTCGCCGCGCACGCGCCCGTGCTGAAGCCGAGCTATGACCGGTTCGCGCTGGGCATCGACATTCCCATTCTGGCCGACGCAATCGAGCTGGCCGATGACGGTGAGCGCCAGCAGATAATGGAGCTGGCGGCCAGCTACCTGCGCACCGTGGACGAGACCGTGTTCTCGCAGCTGCTGGCCGTCGAGCCGGCTGTACTGCTACCTGATGCGAGAGGGGCTGCTCCCCCAGCTACTCGAGGTCCTCAAGTACTGGCGTCGCGGCACCGGCGCCGATACCCCCGTGGTGCGCGACGGAGCCCGGCGCCAGGCGCGCTGGCATGCTCAGTACCCGTTCTTCCGCGACCCGGCCCTCGGCATCCCCGACAGCGTCTACGACGTCACCGGCGAGATGACGCTCAGAGCACGCCTCGACGAGGTCAGCTGGCACGGGGGCAAGCTGCGCATCGAAGGGCACGCTTACATCCGGAACCTGGACGCCCCAGCCGTCCGCGATACCCGGATCAGGGTGATGCTGCGCAACAGCCGGACCCACCGGACCATCCGGCTGCCGGTACAGCGCATCCGCCGGCCGGATGTCACCGCCCGCTCCGGCCAGGGGGCGGCCTCTCAGGACTGGTCCGGCTTCGCGGTCGAGGTCAGGCCCGGACGGCTGGCCACCTTGCCTGGCGTGTGGCGAGCGGCGAACTGGGAGCTGATGGTAGCCGTCAGCGCAGCCGGTATCAGCCGTGAAGGGCCGATCAGCGAGATCGCGCCGGGGTCGGCCCAGTGGCCGGAGGGCCGCTGGGCCAGGCCGGGCATCTGGATCCAGCCGTCCCCGGAGGACGACGGGCGCTTTGTCATCCGCGGCCTGCAGATCGCTGCCTTCGCCACGTCGTGCCGGGCCAGCGACGGCCAGCTGGAGATCGAGGGCTGGACCACCTCGCCGCTCACCGCCGACACCACGCTGGTCATCACCCCCCGCCGGGGCGGCGCGCGGGCCGTCCGGGTGCCGGTGCAGTCAGCCGAGACCGCACAGTCAGCCAAGACAACGCAGTCAGCCGAGACCGCCCGGCCCGGCCGCCGCGCGGCCCGGCGCGGCCCGCGCACCGCCTTCCTGGCCCTGGTACCGGCGGCCGCCCTGATCAGCTCGGCGGAGAAGGGCATCAGTCCCATCGATCATGCCCTGCACGTGCACGACGAGATCATCTGCGACATCTCGCTGCAGGCGGGCGGAGGCGGCCGGACGCGGCTGGTCGCCGCGCCCGCCATCGCCGGGGCACGGGCCAGCGACGGGGAGCGCGAGATCACCGTCTTCGTGACCCAGTTCGGCGGGCTGTCCGTGCTCGAGCGCAGCTGCCGGCCCGTCGTGAGCGAGCTGGAATGGACGCAGGACCCGGGAGGGGAGCGCCTCACCCTCCGCGGGACCTGCACCGAGCCGGCCGTCAAGCCCGTCGGGCTGGTGCTGCGCCACAACGCATCCGGCCGCAGGCAGGTCCTCACGCTGGCCTGGGCGGGCAGCAGCTTCACCGCCGGGCTCACGCCCGGGCGCATGCCGACCGCCGTGGCGGGCGACCTGCCGCTCGCTCCTGGCGCCTGGGACTTGCTGGCCCTCGCTGGCGACGGCGGGGAGGTGACGGTGGCGGCGGAGCGGAGCCTGCTGCCCGGGCTTTCCGGCTTCCACCGGGTCGGCACCCAGGAGATAGGGCTGCAGGCTTACCGGGGCGATGCACTCCGCCTGAACGTGCGCGGAGCGCTGTCGGACGACGAGCGCGGCCGCTATGCCCAGCGCCGTCTGAAGCTCATCGACTACCCGGCGCTCATCGGCCGCGCGCCCCGCGACCTCGCGGTCTTCAGCAGCTTCGGCGGCCGTCAGGGTTCCTGCAATCCGCTGGCCATTCACGCCGAGATGCGGCGCCGGGATCCTGACCTGGACTACGCCTGGATAACCACCAATGGCCAGTTCAGGGCGCCAGCGGGGGCCCGCCTGCTCCTGGACGGAAGCAGAGCCCATTACGAGGCCATGGCCCGTGCCCGCTACCTGGTATTCAACGACCTGCTGCCGCCCTGGTTCCGGAAGCGGGACTATCAGACCTGCCTGCAGACCTGGCACGGAACGCCACTCAAGCAGGTCGGCCTGGATATTAGCCGCCCGCAGTTCGCTAACGGCCTGATCTATCATGACCTGGTCCGCGCCGACGCCGCCGGCTGGGACGTGCTGCTGTCACAGAACGCCTTCAGCACGCCGATCTTCCGCCGGGCGTTCGGCTTCGATGGCGAGATCGCGGAAACCGGCTATCCCCGCAACGACCTGCTCAGGCACCCTCGCCGGGAGGAGCTGGCCGCCGCCGCTCGTGAGCGGCTCGGTATTGCGGCCGACAAGAAAGTCATCCTCTACGCCCCTACCTGGCGCGATGACGCCCTGCCCGAATACGACGGCTACCGGTTCTCACTGCAGCTGGACACCGACGCCATCGCCAGTTCCCTCGGAGATGACCACGTCTTGCTGCTGCGGATGCACAGCAATATCAGGGGCGGCGTCCGGGTCAGCCCGGCGCGGCACCTCCGTGCTCGACGTCACCTCCTACCCGGACATCACCAGCCTGCTGCTCATCACGGACATCCTGATCACCGACTACTCCTCGGTGATGTTCGACTTCGCCAGCACCGGCCGTCCCATGCTCTTCTTTACCTACGACCTGGACCACTTCCGAGACCGCCTGCGCGGCCTCTACCTCGACCTCGAGGCCGACGCGCCCGGACCGCTGCTGACCACCACCGCTGAGCTCATCGCGGCCGTGCGCGACATCGACGATAGCGCGGGGTCCTATCATCAGGCGCGGAGCGCGTTCGCGGCGAGATTCTGCCCGCTCGATGATGGCCATGCCGCCGTACGCGCCGTCGACCGCCTGCTGCGCGAGCAGCAGTCCGGCCAATAGTCAGGGAGGCATCCGCAGGTGGCGAAGCTCAGCGTCGTGGTGCCGTTCTTTAATGTCGAGCCTTACATCGGCGCGGCGCTCGAGTCGATCGCGGGCCAGACCATGAGCGACCTCGAGGTCATCATGGTCGACGACGGCTCCCCCGACGGCAGCACGGACATCGCCAGGTCCTTCGCCGCGCGGGACCCCCGATTCCGGCTGGTCCAGCAGGACAACCAGGGCCTGGGCCTGGCGCGCAACACCGGGACACAGCACGCGACCGGGACCTACCTGGCCTTCTTCGACAGCGATGACCTGCTCGCACCGCACGCCTACGAGATCCTGGTCGGATCGCTGGAGAAGACCGGTTCAGACATGGCCAGCGGCGGCGTCCGGAGATTCAGCCCGGCCGGTATCGAGCCGTCTCCGATGCACCGTGAGCCGTTCACGGCGACGGTGCTGAGCACGCACGTCTCCCGCTACCACGCGCTGATGCACGACTGGACGGCCTGGAACAAGGTGATCAGGCGCTCGTTCTGGGATTCGGCCGGCCTGCAGTTCCCGGCCGGGCTGTATGAGGACATGCCGGTGATGGTCCCGGCGCACGTGCTGGCGAAGTCCGTCGATGCCTTCCGTGACGTCGTCTACTACTACCGGACGCGGCAATCGGGCGAGCTGTCCATCAGCCAGGGCGGCCGCGATCTGGCCAACAACGAGCAGCGGATGGCCTCCGTGCGGGCCGTCGGCGCCTTTCTCACCGCCAGGGCCCCGGATCTCAAGCCCGTTTTCGACCGGTGCGTGTTCGAGGGCGATCTTGCCATCCTGGTCGCCGCCTTCCGGCTGGTCGCCGATACCGACCGGGAGCGGCTGTTTGACCTCGTCAGTGACTACCTCGCCACCGTGGACGAATCGGTGTACCAGGAGGTCGACCCGCTCAGGCGGCTCCGCTTCTACCTGATCCGCCGCCGGATGCTCCCGGAACTGCTGCACGTCACGCAGTACATGGCCAGGGAGGGAGCCGCCCCCGAGATGGTGCGACGCGGGCGGCTGCGCCCGAAGTGGTACGCCGCGTATCCGTATTTCGGCGACCGCGCGGCGGGCGTGCCCGATCAGGTCTACGAGGCCGCCGACGTGATGACGCTGAACGCGCGCCTGGACGAGGTGACCTGGCGTGATGGCCGTCTGCACATCACCGGGCACGCCTACATCCGGCGGCTGGACGCACCCGCGCAGGGTGATACCCGGATCCAGGTCACGCTCCGCAATCACAAACTGCACCGGACCATCCGGCTGCCGGTGCAGCGGATCCGCCGGCCCGATGTCACGGCGCTGTCGAACCAGACGGCAGCCTGCTATGACTGGTCCGGATTCGCAGTCGAGCTGGACCCGAAAAGGCTCGCGACGCTGGGATCATGGCGCGCGGCCTCGTGGGAGCTGCGGGTCCGGGTGAGCGGACGAGGTATCCGCCGTGAAGGTCCGGTCACGGGCGTGGTGGCCGGGCTCGGCCAGCTGGCCCGAGGGCCGCTGGGCCGCCGCCGGGATGTGGCTGCAGCCCGCTCCTGAGCATGACGGCCGGTTCAATATCCGGGCCAGCCCGGTCGGCGCGTTCGTGACCGGCTGCCACGCCGAAGACGGGTCGCTGGAGTTTTCGGGCTGGGTCACGGCCGAGATCGGCGCCGGAGCCGCGCTCGTGGTTTCCCGCCGGCAGAGCAGCCAGCGGGTCCGGGTGCCCGTCACGGCCAGCGGCCGCCAGGACGGCCACGCCGGTTTCCGCGCGCGCCTGCCGCTGGCCACCCTGACCGCCGCGCGCACCAAGCCCACGGCCCTGGAGCAGGCCCTGCCGGGCCAGGACGAGATTGCCTGGGACCTGGCCCTGGCTCCGGGCAGCGGGAGTGGCCCCGCGGTGCGCCTGGGCGCCAGCATTGAGGTCACCGGGGTGCGGGCCAGCTCCGGCGGACGGGAGATCACGACCACGCTCACCCCGTACGGCAATCTCACCGTGGTCGAGCGGACGAGCCACCTGCAGATCTCGGGCGCGGAATGGACATCCGACGGGCAGCTGCGGCTGACCGGCCAGCAGAACGAAGGCGATGGCGCGCCAGCGCAGCTCGTGCTGCGCCGAGGCGGCTCCGACGACCAGCAGATCGTCGAGCTGACCTGGAAAGACGATCACTTCAGCGCCGAGTTCAGCCCGGCCGCGATGCCGGCTCTGACCGGCACGCTGCCGATGGCGTCCGGCAACTGGGAACTGCTCGCCCGCGCCGACGGCCGCGAGTTCCCCGTCGCCGTGCACCCGAGGCTGCGATGCGATCTTCCCGGCCGCCACCGCACCGGGATTCACGAGGTGGCCATCCAGCCCTATCAGGCCGATGTGCTGCGGCTCAATGTCCGGATCGCCTACGGGGCCGACGAGCGCGGCAGCTATGTGCAGCACCGGCTCAGGCGACGCGATTATCCGGCCGCCACGACCCGGCCGCTGCGTGACCTGGCTGTCTTCGAGAGCTATGGCGGGCTGCAGTACTCCTGCAACCCGCGCGCGATCTACCAGGAGCTACGGCGGCGCGCGCCCGGCCTGGACTGCGCCTGGGTGACCAGGGACGGCCAGTTCACCGCGCCCGCTGACAGCACGCAGCTGGTGGCCGGCACCCGTGACTACTACGAGGCCATCGCCCAGGCGCGTTACGTGGTGACCAACGACCTGATGCCCCGCTGGTACGCCAAGCGGGATGGCCAGTTTTACCTGCAGACCTGGCACGGCACCCCGCTCAAGCGCATCGGCCTCGACATCCCGCCGCCCCGGCGTCCCAACACCATGGCCTACCTGGAGCGGCAGGACGAGGACACCCCCAAGTGGGACCTGCTGCTGGCCCCCAACTCCTTCAGCACCCCGATCTTCCGCAGCGCGTTCGCGTTCGCCGGCGAGATCGCGGAGACGGGCTACCCGCGCAACGACCTCCTGCGCCAGCCGGGGCGCGAGGAGCGCGCGGCGCAGATTCGCCGGAGCCTCGGCATCCCGGCGGGAAAACGCGTCGTGCTGTACGCGCCCACCTGGCGGGACGATGCGTTCCAGCAGGGCGGCCGTTACCGGTTCGAGCTGCAGCTGGATCTGGGCGCGGCCGCGCGGGCGCTGTCGCCGACCATGTCATCCTGCTGCGGGCGCACTTCAATGTCCGGGACCCGCTGCGCGAGAGCTCCGCGCAGGCCGGCCTGCTCGATGTGACACGTTACCCGGACATCGCGGACCTGTACCTGATCAGCGATGTCCTGATCACCGACTACTCCTCCGCGATGTTCGACTTCGCCGTCACCGGCCGCCCCATGCTCTTCTTCACCTACGACCTGGAGCGCTACCGCGACCAGCTGCGCGGCTTCTACTTCGATTTCGAGGCCGACGCGCCCGGCCCGCTGCTGAGCACGACCACCGAGGTCATCGGCGCGCTGCGCGAGATCGACCAGGTCGCCCGGGCGCACCGCGCCGCCTACGACGCGTTCAGCTCGCGGTTCTGCGCGCTGGACGACGGCCAGGCCGCCGCCAGGGTCGTGGATCGCCTGCTCGCCGGGTCCCCGTCGGCGTGATCAGCGGCGCACGCGGCTCCCGCGCTGATGTCGTCGTCGAAGCCAACCATGACGGCATCTTGGCTAAGCTGACCGGATTGCGCAACGCTGGCCCGGCAGCACGGGCCCCGGAGGATTTCCATGCCCGTCCATGACACTGCCCTGCCGACCGAGCCGGGAGCAGCCTCCGCGCCCGGGACCGGGCCCTCGGCCGGGACTGCGGCCGGGACTGAGGCCGGCGAGCGGGACCGAACCGGGGATGCGCCGCCCGCCGGGCGCAGCCGGGCGCGGCGGCTGCTGGGCCGGGTCCCGCCACGCTGGCGGATGCCACTGGCCACCTATGCCGCCTGCCAGCTGATCTACCTGGTCTGGTGGGCCGCGTTCTACCCCGGCCTGACGAGCTTTGACTCGATCGTCTACACCCTGCACGTGACAACTGGCCCGTGGGTGGCTGACCACTCGGTCGTCTACGACTCGATGGTATGGCTGAGCCTGCACCTGACCGGTAACTTTGCCGCCCTCACCTTCGGGCAGACGGTCGCGGCCTCGGCGACGTTCGCCTACGCGGTCGTGGCCTTCCGCCGTCTCGGGGTGCCCGGCCGCTGGACCGCGATCGCGGCCGTCGTTCTTGCGGCGCTGCCCCCCACGGGCACGCTGGTAGTTTTCGTCTGGAAGGACGCGGCGTTCAACCTGTGCGTTCTCCTGCTCGTGGTGACCCTCGCCCACCTGGTCTCGCTGCGCCGCAGGCCCGGCTGGCAGCGGGAGCGCAGGGTCAGCTGGCTGATCGCGGCCATCGGGCTTGAGCTGCTGGGCATGTGCCTGTTCAGGCCTAACGGCTTTATCGTCGTCGGGCTCTGCGCGATCGGGCTGGTGGCCCTGCTGGCCAAGGTACGGACTAAGGTGGCCGGTGTCGCCCTAGCGGCCATCGGCCTCTTTTTCGTGCTGACCTACGTCGTTTACCCGGCCGCGGGCATCCAGAAGGCCCCGACGTCGCTGACCTACGGTCCCGCCTACGCCGACATTGCCGTCGCCTACGCCGACTCGCCGTCCAGCTTCACCCCCGCCGACACCGCGCTGATGGCCAGGGTCGCTCCGCTGGCGGCGTGGCGCAAGAGCGCCGACTGCTACTCCTCGGATACCACGACATCGGCCGTCCCCGGGTTCACCGGCCGTGCGGAGCGGCTCAACAGCCAGCTGACTGCCCTCTGGGTGCGGATACTGAAGCGGACTCCGAACTTCATCCTGGGCGCCCGCATCTGCCGTGCTTCCATCGCGTGGAGCATCTTCAACGGCCCGGCCAGCCGGCTGGGCGTGGTCGAGGTGCCGCTGGACTCCCCGCCGGCCAATCTCTTCGGCCTGGCCAGGCTGGCCGACGTGCGGCACAATCCCTACCGCGCGACGTTCTACCCGCACCCGCTGTCGGTGAAGCTGCACAAGGCCGCCGAATTCCTCTACTCGGCCAGTGAGACGCCTCAGCTGCAGTGGCTCCTGTGGCGGGGCGCGTTCTGGTGCTACGTCTCCTACCTGGCGCTCTTCGCGTACGCCAGGGCCCGGCGGAACTGGGCGGTGCTGTCGATCGGCGCGGTCGTGCTGGCCCTGCAGGTCACCATCCTGCTGGACAATCCCGCTCAGCTGTACCGCTACATGGTCAGCCCGATCTTCATCGGCATCCTGCTGGTGCCGCTCTTCTTCGCCCGCCGCGGCCGGCCGCTGCCGCCGAGCACGACCTAAGGCCGCTAGGCCGCCTGGGCCGGCTGGGCGTCATCCGGCGTGCGCAGCCTCGTGACCAGGGCGGCGATCTGCTGGATACCGATGGCAGCGGCCACGCACAATGGCGGGATCGTGCAGACGAGATAACGCGGGCTGAAGTCGACGGTCGCGGCCGGGACCACCAGGAGGCACAGGCCGGCCAGCCACGGCAGCAGCGCCCGCCCGCCGAGACGGCGCCAGGCCGCGATAAGGCCGGCCAGGCCGGCCAGCGTGATCAGGCCGAGCAGCGGTCCGGACACCACGATGAACCGCTGATAAGCCCGTACCCAGGTCGCGTAGGGCTGGACCACCCGCAGGTCCGCGCCGGCCCGTACGCGTTGTAATAGCGAGCCTGGTAAGGATGCGGCGGCTGCGGAGGCGCGGCGGGGAACATGAAGTCCCGCTGGAGCGCGGCGGCTTCCCGGTGGAGCAGGACCGGCGAGCTGGCGTTCCCGTGCAGCAGGAAACCCTCCCGCAACGATTGCCACACCGCCCCCAGGTAGGCAGCCGGCTGCGCTCTGATCGCCCGCAGCGCGAAGTCGCTGCCGAGCCTCTCGGCCGTGCGCCCGAACTTTCCGCCGGGGATGGCGCGCAGGGGGGAATCGCTGTCCCAGATGTACGTCTGCGAGTAGCTGCGCTCCGTCACCGGCACGTTCAGGCACAGCTGCCGTTCGGCCGGCGGCGGCTTGATCTGGCCGCAGTCGGCGAACGGGGTGACGGCGGCGTACAGGAAGGCTCCGTCGCTGCTGGTGAGCCGGAAGGTGCCGTGCGCGCTCTGGAACCAGGCCGCGTAGCCGGCCACCGGAATGGCGAAGGCCGCGCACATGGCCAGGGCGCCGGCGATGGTCCGCCAGCCTGCGAACCTGATCAGGACGCAGGCCAGGAAAACGATGATCAGCGCGAGTCCCTGAGACCGGACCAGCGTCGCCGCGGCCAGTACCAGACCGGCCAGCGCGCAGAGCCACACCGGCGGATCTGGCCGCCACATCACGAGCACGATGGCCAGCATGACCAGGAATGCGAAGAGCGTGTCGGCGAGCAGGAAATGCTCGAGCTGGACCTCATAAGCCGACAGCAGCACGGGGACCATCGCGAGGGTGGCACCCCAGCCGGGCAGGCCAACGCGTCGCAGCAGCAGGTAGCCAAGGACACCGGTGCCCAGGCCGATGGCGTGCTGAACAGAGATCACCGCGGCCAGGCTGTGGAAAGGCCGAAGCAGCCACAACATGGCCGGGTAACCGGAGGGGCGGACCGGATAGGGCCGCATCCGCAGCGCGACCGATACATAGCTCGTGCTGTCGGGTGTCACCAGGACACCGGGGTACCCGAGTATCGCCAGAATCCGGACCGCGGCCGCAGCCAGCAGCACGCCGCCGAACAGCGCGTGGCGCCGGGCCAGGCGCGTGACCCGGCCGGACACAGGCTCGATGCCCGGCTGAACTGATGGCAGTTCAGCCTGAGCGCGGCTTTCGGTGCCCCCCGCCGCCTCGGCACCCTGCGACGGCAGACTGCCGCCGCGCATGAACAGATTCACAGATTCACAGATTAGCGCCATCATCGGGCTGCCGGTGACATCGCGGCATCAAGGGGCCGAAGGACACCCCGGCGGCTATAAGATGCTGTCGGTATTGGCCAGATGACGGGCGTTGCCGGGCGGGCAGCCAGGAAGGACTGACCATGGGGATAAAGGAGCGCCTGCGGCGGCCTGCGGGCACAGCCGGTGAAACCACTCCGCACGTCCAGGAGGCTGCGCAGACCCGGGCGCGCCGTGTTGATTACGAGGGCGGATGGGCGTGGTACGCCCGTAACTGGAGCAAGAATTTTCCCGGCCGCACGCACATAGGTGATGAGTGGACCGGATCTGAATCCGGCGGAGGGGCCACCCCCGAGGAGTACGACCGGCTGGTGGAAGGCAAGTTCATCGCCCCCTACGTGGAGAAGACCGACACTGTTCTCGAGCTTGGCGTCGGGGGAGGCAAGACCGCTGTCATGCTCCGCGCCCACGCCGGCGATCTCATCTGCGCCGACATCACCCAGGAGATGCTGGACGCCACGCGCGAGCGCCTGGACGATGACACGGTGAGCTACGTCAAGCTCGACGGGATAAGCCTGGACGGAATCGACAAGGACTCCGTCGACGTGTTCTTCTGCTTTGACACCATGGTACATATCGAGCCACGAGATATCTTCAACTACCTAACGCGCATTCCGCCTCTGATGCGAGGTAAGCGAATTTGCGTCCTGCACCATACAAATGTGCTGAGCGAGCGGGGCTGGAATAGATTTCTCCGCGAGTGGGAAAAGAACCTTATGGGCAGGAGCGGCACGGCGTTCTCGGTGATGACGGACAGCATAATGCAGCGATTTCTCGATCATCTCGGCTACGAGGTGATCGAGAAAGACAGCACGTCGGTGCCCCGCGACTGCGTCTGGATCGTGCGCGCGCCGGCCGGCTAGCCCTGGCCCGCTCCGCCGGCCCCGCCGCGCGGCTGACCGCGCAGCGGTTCACCGGCCGCGCGCCGCGCGCCCGCCAGGGACCAGGCTGGCCGGGCTGGTGAGGAACCCCGTCCCCCAGCACACGTGCATCGTGGCCAGGACGAGCGGCAGCCGGGCCGCCACCCTGGGCCCCAGGGTGCGGGCCGTCATCGCGGCGACCGCGGCGATCCCGGCCGCATACAGGACCGGCGCCGCGAAGCACGCGATCAGCGCCGCAGGCCAGATCCCGGTCGCCCCGCTGGCCACGGCGGCCAGGCCGGCGATGCCCGCCAGCGTCCCGGCCGTCATCACGGCGACCGCCGCGGGCGGCGCCAGGTAACGCAGGTTGATCGTGCCCGCGTGCTGGCGGGCGACCACCCGCCGCCACCGGCCGTACCGGAAGTACTGGCGGCCAAGCTCGCGGACGCTGTCGCGCGGCCGGTAGGTCACCCGCAGCGCGGGCTGGAACCAGATCAGGCCGCCGCCCTGGCGGATCCGGTGGTTCATCTCCCAGTCCTCGGCCACGTGGTAAGCCTCGTCATAGCCGCCTACCTGCTCGATCGCCGCCTTGCGGAACACGCCCAGGTAGACGGTGTCGGCCGGCCCGGCTGCGCCGCCGGTGTGAAAGCTCGCGCCGCCGACCCCGGCCGGGGACGTCATCGCCCAGGCCACCGCTTGCTGGAACGGGGTCACGCCCTCGGCCGCCATGATGCCGCCGACATTGACCGCCCCGGTCTCCCCCAAGGTGCGCACGGCCGTACCCAGGTAGCCGGGCGGCAGCAGCGCATGGCCGTCCACTCGCGCCACGATCGAGTACCTGGACGCCTTGATCGCGGCGTTGATCGCGCTGGGGATCTGCCCGGACGGATTGGGCACCAGGGTAATGCGGGAGTCGCCCGCCGCTAGCCGTTTCGCAATCTCGAGAGTCCGGTCACGAGAGGGGCCTATGGCCAGGATCAGTTCCAGCCCGCCCGGGTAGTCCTGGCTGAGCACGTGGCGGACCGACTCGGCCAGGTGCCGCTCCTCATTCCTGACCGGCATCACCACCGAGACGGGCACGGCCAGGCCAGGATCGGCGGCGGGGTCACCAGTGGCGGCCAGGGCGGGCGGCAGCGGCGACGGCGCGGCTGAGGTACCGGGCGCTGGGGGTGCGTTCATGGGATATTCACGGTACCGTTCCTGCGGTCGTCACGGCGACCTGGTCGGCACACTGATCATCCCGGCTCCGGCGCAGCCGGCCCGGGCCCGCGCGAAGGCGCGCGAACCCGGGCCGGGAGCGAACGGCAGGTTAGCCTGGCCGCGAGGCGGCCGGGATCAGAGCGTGGGATCCTCCAGCATCTCGGTGACCAGCGCCGCGATCTGCGACCGCTCCGAGCGGACCAGCGTGACGTGCGCGAACAGCGGGTGTCCCTTGAGCTTCTCGATCACCGCGACGACACCGTCGTGCCTGCCGACCCGCAGATTGTCCCGCTGCGCGATGTCGTGAGTGAGCACGACCCGCGAGCCCGAGCCGATCCTGGATAGCACCGTCAGCAGCACGCCGCGCTCCAGGGACTGCGCCTCGTCGACGATCACGAACGAGTCGTGCAGCGACCGCCCGCGGATGTGGGTCAGCGGCAGGATCTCCAGCATGTCCCTGGCCAGTACCTCCTCGATCACGTCCTTGGAGGTGACGGCGGACAGGGTGTCGAAGACGGCCTGGGCCCACGGGTTCATCTTGTCGGTCTCGGAGCCCGGCAGGTAGCCGAGCTCCTGGCCGCCGACCGCGTACAGCGGGCGGAAGACGATCAGCTTGCGGTGCTGCCGGCGCTCCATCACCGCCTCAAGCCCCGCGCACAGTGCGAGTGCCGACTTGCCCGTCCCCGCGCGGCCGCCGAGCGACACGATCCCGACATCCGGGTCCAGCAGCAGGTCGAGGGCCACCCGCTGCTCGGCGCTACGGCCGCGCAGGCCGAACACCTCACGATCGCCGCGGACCAGCCGCACCGACTTATCCGGCTGCACCCGGCCCAGCGCGCTGCCCGCTCCCGAGGCTCCCGATACCAGCACCAGCCCGGTGTGACAGGGCAGCTCCCGCGCGGCCTCGCAGTCCAGCTTTCCCGCGTCGTACAGCTCGTCGATCTCGCCGGCGGTGACATCCAGCTCGCTCATCCCGGTCCAGCCGGAGTCCGCGGGCAGCTCGGCCCGGTACTCCTGCGCGGTCAGCCCGATCGCGGCGGCCTTCACCCGCAGCGGCAGGTCCTTGCTGACCAGCACCACGCGCTCGCCTTCGGCGGCCAGGCTGCGGGCGACGGACAGGATCCTGGTGTCATTGTCACCGAGGCGAAATCCCGCGGGCAGGATGGCGGCGTCCGAGTGATTCAGCTCGACGCGGACCGTCCCGCCGTCGTCACCAACCGGCAGGTCGGCGTCCAGCCTGCCGTACTCGATCCGCAGATCGTCGAGGAGCCGCAGGGCCTGCCGGGCGAAGTAGCCAAGCTCCGGGTGATGGCGCTTGGCCTCAAGCTCGGTGATGACCACCACGGGCAGGACGACCCGGTGCTCGGCGAACCTCCTGACGGCTGCGGGATCGGCCAGCAGGACGCTGGTGTCGAGGACGTAGGTGCGCCTCGACGGGCCTGCGTCGTCCCGGCCAGGACTGTCCTGCTGGCCGGGGCGGCTGGAGTCGGGACCCTGGAGGCCGGAGCTTCCTGAGCCAGGACTGCTGGTGTCGGTTTCGGTACTGAGCTGCCGCGTCTCGCGGCGAACCGAGGAACTGGCCACTCGCTCTCCCCTGGGCGCCGGGGGCGGCGCCGCGTTCGGACACAGATGTGTCGGCGGGACCGGGGCCGGCCAGCGATGGACCGGACGCCGGCCCTTCGCTCATCTCGCCTGCGTGCCAGGACGCGAAGCTCGAGAATCTCGAGGGCCCTTCCCGATCGGGCGGCTACGCACCGCCCGTCAGCCTTGACCGTACCCTCGATTTGCCGTCTGCCGGAAGTACCGGGACGGCCTGTTAACGAACCGGACACAATTGCGGTGCCTGCCGACGGGAAGCCTGAGCGGCGGGCTCAGACGGCGGAACGGCGGTGCTCAGGCGGCGGAACGGCGGTGCTCAGGCGCCGAAATGGCGGTGCTCAGGCGCCGAAACGGCGGTGGCGGGCGGCGTAGGAGCGCAGGGCGCGCAGGAAGTCCACCCGGCGGAAGGCCGGCCAGTACGCGTCGCAGAAGTAGAACTCCGACTGCGCGCTCTGCCACAGCAGGAACCCGCCGAGCCGCTGCTCGCCGGACGTGCGGATGACCAGGTCAGGGTCGGGCTGCCCGGCAGTGTAGAGATGCTCGGCAATGTGCTCCACGTCGAGGACCTCGGCGAGTTCCTCGATCGTGGTCCCCCTGGTCGCCTGCTCCTGCAGCAGCGAGCGGACCGCGTCTGCTATCTCGCGGCGCCCCCCGTATCCGACGGCCACGTTGACCAGCAGCCCGGAATTCATGGCCGTGGCCTCGCCGGCGTCCTTGAGCACCTGCGCCGTCTCCGCCGGCAGCAGGTCGAGCGCGCCCATCGGGTTAACGTGCCAGCTCTGCGCGACCAGCTCCCTGACCGTGCCCTCGATGATGCGCAGCAGGGGCTCAAGCTCGGCCGCCGGGCGGGACAGGTTATCGGTGGACAGCAGCCACAGGGTGACGACCTCGACCCCGGTCTCCTGGCACCACTGGAGCAGCTCAAAGATCTTGTCGGCGCCCTTCTGGTGGCCGCCGCTCACGTCGGTGAGACCGGCCGAGCGTGCCCACCTGCGGTTACCGTCGCACATCACCCCCACGTGCCGGGGGATCGCCGGGGGCGACAGGGACGCCTCAAGCCGGTGCTCGTACAGCCGGTAGGCGAGATCGCGCAGTCCCATCCCGCACCTTCCTCGTTGCCGCCAGACGGCCAGCTGATGTGGCCCTGGCTTCCCGGCTGTCTCGCGCGGACCCGCGGACCCGCGGGCCGAGGGCCGACGGGGCCAGGCCCCGTGACAGCGCTCTGTGGTTCCTTATGACGGTACCCAAGGATCTGACCGATCCGGCGGACGTCACCCCGCTCGGGCCCCAGTTACCGCCCGGCCGGGGCGGCACCGTCGGCTCGTGCTACGTCGCCGACGCGACGTAGTTTTCTTGTAACAGTAAGTTAGCACCTTCGGTGGCGGAAAACCGCGCCCCCGTGCCGCGGGCGACACGGGGGTGCGGGATGCACGCGGGCACGTGGGTGCTCCAGGCGCTGACGGTCAGGATCCTGAGACCGACTTCACGATGGCCTCATCGAGGCCGGGGAACGAGGCCAGGTACTCCCGGCGCTCCCGCTTCAGCCGGGCGACCATCCCGTCGTACTCATCCAGCCGCCCCTGACGGTCGTACAGCTTGCGCGGCTGCAGGATCTCCACGTCATCGACACCCGGCAGGACGGCGGCGACCTCGTAGCCGAAGTCGGGATCGGTGACCCACTCGATAGTGCCCTCGACGATGGCCTGAACGATCGCCGAGGAGTACGGGATCGTCACCTTCTTGGACTCCTCGTCATCGGTGCCGCCCACGCGGCCGGTGTTGAGCACGAAGACCTTCAGCTCGTGGCTGTCGAGCAGCTCGAGCATCCGGTTGCCCATATCGGCCATGTCCCGCGGGAAGAACGGATTGGTACCGGGGACGCGCAGGAACTTGCCTTCCTCGTCCTTGCCGCCGGCCGAGGTACCGGTGGTCTCGCCGAGCATGAAGTAGGCGGCCGCCTGCGCCCGGTCAAGGCGCGCCACTCCCGGCACGATGTTCTCGTTCTTATTCAGGATCAGCAGGAACTCCGCGGGCGGCACCTCGTTGCCCGGCCACGGGTGGACATAGGAGAACGGCCAGGTGGTGCGTCCGTTCTTGGTGTAGGAGGTGTCAAAGAAGTCCACCTCGCCGTCGGCGTTGACCGAGACGTTCTCCAGGTAAGCGTCTGGCTTGGTGGTCGCGTTATAGATCGCGGGCTCGAATTTGGGATCCAGTCCGAAGGTCTTGGCGAAGCAGCCATTTTCCGTCGTGTAGACCTTGCCGCCCGGCATCAGCGCGATGAAGTCATCCTGGGCCGGCTTGCTGTCCAGCTGGACGGTGAAGGTGGTGGTGGTCTTGCCGGTACCGGACAGGCCGACGATCAGGACCGCCGTGGGGCTCCCGTTCGCCGGGATCACCTTGCAGCCGGCGTGCAGCGCGAGGCCGCCACGGTTGTAGACGATGTTGTTCCACATCCGCAGGCCGCCCTTCTTGGACTCACCGAAGTAGTCCGAGTTGAGCACGCGGGTGATGTTGTCGCGCAGGTCGACGGCGATCAGCCGGTCGTCAGGGTAACCAGGCACGGCGAGATTCGGGGTGTAGATGACCGTCGTGTCCGGTTCCCAGGTGGCCGGGTCGTAGTCGCCGTCGACCGGGTAGTACAGCTGCTTCTGCATGCCCGCGACGTTGGCGTTCGCCGTCTCCATGATGAGCCGTGCCCTGGTGCGGAAGTCCGGGTTCGAGCCGATGTAGCCGTCCACCACCACTACGTCGGTGCTGCTGATGTACGCGTCCTGCTCGGCGGCGACGCGCTCGTATACCTCGCGGGTAATGGTCTGCTTGGTGGCGTTGGTCGAGTCATCTACGACGAACGTGGAACGGGTGCTGCGCGAGTCGACGCGCGCCTTTACGGCCACGTTGCCGAACCTGGTGACCTGGCTGTTGGGCATCTTCTCCGTCAGCTCGCGGAGTCGCTCCGCGGTCGGATTCCACTCCACCGACGCGGCACTCACCTCGTAGACCACGACTGCTCCTTCTCCATGGGGGCGCTTGCGCGGGTCGCTCCGCCGGGCCTGCTCACCGTGGCGCAAAGCAAAGTTGCCCTGCGCATGGGGGATTGGGGGGAATTCTACCCCGACATGCCGGGATCAACTACGCACGGCCCCGCAGAATCCTGTGCGCATGATCAGCACACGGAGACTCCCGGTAACGTCGCGTAACTGGAGCGTATCCACAATCAGCGTAACTCAGCGCTGGAGAAGGCGCAGTTACAAACTTGGCCGCAGAGTTAAGACTGCGGGCCCTCAGCGTTAAGACTGGGGGCCCTCAGCCCGCACCTGCTCGACGTGGCGCAGCGCGTCCCTGAGTTCGCCCAGCCAGGTGTCCTCGTGCTCGCCCACCAGCCGTACGCACCAGGCCAGCGCGTCACTGCGGCTGCGGGCGACGCCCGCGTCGACCAGGGTGTCCAGCACCAGCCGCTCGGGCTGGCGCAGCCGGGTCATGACCGGGACGGAAAATGTGGTGAACATCACGGCCCGGTCGGCGCAGACCACGCCCCAGGAGACCTTGCGGCCGAACTTGTGCTCGGCGTCCCTGGCGATGTCGATCCGGTGCTGCCGGGTATCCTCGCGGAACCTTCGGGTGCGGCCGTCGGCGGCCGCCGCGCGCTCGGCGTCGCTGGCTCCCTCGGCGACCTGAGGGGCCTCCAGGGTGCCGGTGACGGTGATCTCCTCGCGGTCGATCGTGACCTCCGGGGCGGCGGTGAACCAGTCACCGGGCAGCCGGCCAGTGAACCATCCGCGCAGCTTGTCGCCCGGCGACGCGGGCGCCTCTTGTTCTGTACTCATGTAATGATGATTACATCAGCTGCGGAAGCGCGCAACCCCGTCGAGCCTCCGGTTCCGTGACGGGGCCCGGGTTCCGTGACGGGGCCCCGGTTCCGTGACAACGTGAATGGCCCGGCCGAACGGCGCGCTCAGCGTGCCTAGCGGCCGGCGACGGCGGCGGCGAGCCTGGGGTAGATCGCCACGGCGCCGGCGAAACCGGGGCCGCCGACGATCGCCGGCACGATCTCGACGTTCTGGCCGGGCTCCGGGGCCTGGATCATCTGCCCGCTGCCGAGATAGATCGCTACGTGCGAGATGTACGTGGGATCTGTCGGGTCGGTGTGATAGAAGAGCAGATCGCCCGGCTGCAGCTCGCTGACGGGCACCAGCGGCCCGGTACGGGCCTGATCCACCGCGACCCGCGGCATGGCCACGCCGGCCTGCGCGAGCGACCACTGGACCAGGCCGGAGCAGTCGAACGCCGCCGGGCCGGCCGCGCCCCAGACGTAGGGCAACCCGCGCCTGCTCACCGCGACGGCCAGGAACCTGGCGACCTGGGCGGCGCTCAGGCCGGGGCCGTCGGCGGCGGTGACACCCGCGCCCCCGGCCGCGCCCGCGGCCGCAGCCGCCGCCGCGCTCACCCCGAGGGAGGCCGTGCCCGCCCCGGGAGGCAGTGCCCTGGCCACCAGCGGCGCCACGGCCGCGTGCTTGCCGACCAGCTTGGAGATCCTGGTCATCAGGGCACCCAGATCGGCGTGCGGAGCACTGATCACGATGGCGTTGCCGACCGGAAGGCCGAGGGAGCGCGCCACCGAGTCGGACACAACGGCGTCGACCCCGTCGATGCCGACCGTGCCGAACGCGCCTACCTTCAGCTTCTCGGTGCGGGCGCCGGTCACCGGGACGGACCGGCCCAGCGGCAGTTTCTCCTGCTTGCCCAGCAGATACGACACGGCGATCCCGCCGTCCGCCACGCTCTGCCACAGGCCGGTGGAACGGGCGGTGGCCCGCGCGGCGTAGGCACGGAAAGCCGACGGATTGACGCCCAGCACCGCCACCAGCATGCCGTTGACCTTGATCCGGGCCGCATCCACCGGCTCGGCGGCGACCACGCCGGGCAGCCGCCGGATTCGCGCCGACGTCGCGCTGGGCAGCGCGGCGGGCCCCACCACGAGCAGGTCAGCCTGGCGCAGCTTCTTCAGCGGAGCGACGGCGGGCGCGGCCGGAAATGCCGTCAGGCCCGCGACGGAAACCCCATGCGCCGCAGAACGGGGCCGTCCGGCCTGCTGCAGTCCCGTCTGCGTGATCCCGACCTGGGCAGTCGCGGCGCCGGCGGTGCCGGTGCCGACGGTCAGTGATTTGAGGATCATGGCGGCGTGGGCGCCGCTGCCCGTGACCGGGGGTCCGCCGTGCGAGCGCCTGACGCTCGCCGCGGCCTGGCCGGCGGCAGTGCTGTGGCCGGCAGCGGCGTGATCAGCGGCGGCAGTGGTGTTGTGGGCGGCCGCGGCCGTCGTCGACAGGCACAGCGCCAGGGCCGCCCCCAGCGGCAGCGGCAAGCGACGCGCCCATCCGCGCACCTGTCGCTCCCCTCAGCCTGGGGGCTGCCAGCCCCGGATCACGGTCTCTGCCCTTCGTGCACGATGAACGAAGCCGCGCACGCGTTCCGCACCAGTATTCCCAGGATAACGGCCCCCGCTACCTCCAGGGCAAGACCAGGCCAGGTGCTCGCTCGCCGGAAGGCCGACAGCAACGGGCTCGGGCCGTTCGGCGTCACAGGTTATTTAGCAGGTCAGCGCGGCGCGCAGCCGCTCGGGATCGGCGACGGGGGCACGGCAGGCGAAATCCCGGCAGACGTACGCGGCCGGTTCGCCGTCGAGCAGCCCGCGGCCGGTCAGCAGCGGGATCTCGCTCTGGCCGGGGCCGCCGGCACCGATGGCGATCACCGCGCCGGGCGGGGCCGCATGCAGCGCCGTCGCGTGCAGGGCCACGGTGCGCTCGTCCCCCGGCGGCCCGATGATCGCGATCTCGGCGGGGCCGGACAGCAGGGCCTCGGCCACCGCCAGCCCCCATCCGGCCGCCCGCGGATACCTGGACGCGATGGCCGGCAGTACGCCGAGCGCGCCGGCGGCCGCCTCCCGGTGGCGGGCCGACCCGGTGAGGGCCGAGTAGCTGAGCAGCGCGCCGGCGACGGCGAAGGTCCCCGATGGGCTCGGCCCGTCCGCCGGGTCGGCCGGCCGGTAGATCAGCCGCTCGCCATCATCGGCGGTGTCATAGAAGCCGCCCGCCGGGTCGCCGAACCGGTCCAGCGTGGTCTGCAGCAGCTGCCCGGCGATCCGCACCCAGCGGGCCTCGCCCGTGACGCCGGACAGGGCGAGCAGGCCGTCGGCGACGCAGGCGTAGTCCTCCAGCACGCCCGCGCTGGCCGATGCCGTCCCCGCCCGCGAGGTCCTGGCCAGCCGGCCATCCGTGAGGTGCACGCTGGCCAGCAGCTCGGCGGCGGAGCGCGCGGCGGCCGTGAAGTCCGGTCGCTCCAGCAGCAGGCCCGCCTCGGCCAGCGCCGCGATGGCCAGGCCGTTCCACGCGGCGACCACCTTGTCGTCCCGGCCGGGCCTGACCCTGGCCGCCCGCGCCGCCAGCAGCGCCGCGCGGATCCGGGCGAGCCGCTCGCCGTCGTCAGGGTCCTGGCGCAGCTGCAGCACCGAGCTCCCGTGCTCGAAGGTCCCGTCCTGCGTCACGCCGAACGCCGCGGCCGCGTACGGCCCGTCGTCAGGTCCGAGTACCGCCCGCAGCTCATCGGGCGTCCACACGTAGAACTTGCCCTCCTCGCCTTCGCTGTCGGCGTCCAGGGCGGAGGCGAAGCCGCCTTGCGGGGTGCGGAGCTCGGCGATCATCCAGGCGCAGGTGTCCAGCGCGACCCGGCGGGCCAGACCGGAGCCCGTCCGCCGCCACAGGTGCGCGTACACCCGCGCCAGCAGGGCGTTGTCGTAGAGCATCTTCTCGAAGTGCGGTACGACCCAGCCGCCGTCCACGCTGTAACGGGCGAATCCTCCGGCCAGCTGGTCGTACATGCCGCCGCGGGCCATCGCCGCCGCGGTTCCGGCCGCCATGGCCAGGGCCCGCGCGCCGGTACTGCCCTGGCTGGCCGTAGCGCCGGTACCGGTGCCGGTCGCGGTGCCGGTGCTGCCCTGGCTGGCCGTAGCGCCGGTGCCGCTGCCGGTCGCGGTGCCGGTCGCGGTGCCGGTGCTGCCCTGGCTGCCCGCGCGCTCGGAATGACGCAGCAGGAACTCCAGCACCATCGACGGCGGGAACTTCGGGGCGCTCCCGAAGCCGCCGTTCGCAGTGTCATAGTCGCTCTCCAGCGCGTCGACCGCCGCCTGGCCCACCGCAGCCAGGTCAGGCCCGGCGGCCGCGATGGAGGCCGAGGTGGCGCTAGGCGCGGCGGGCACGGCCGCCTGTTCGGCCAGCGTGGCCGCGATCCGCTGCGCCTGGCCGGTGACGCTGCCCCGGTCCTCGCTCCAGGCCTGCGCGATCCCGAGCACGAGGCGCTGGAAGTACTCCCTGGGGAAATAGGTACCGCAGTAGAACGGCTCGCGGTCGGGCGTCATGAACACCGTCATCGGCCAGCCGCCCTGGCCGGTCATCGCCTGGGTCGCCGTCATGTAGACCGCGTCGACGTCAGGACGCTCTTCCCGGTCCACCTTGATCGACACCAGGTGCTCGTTCATCAGGACGGCCGTCGGCCCGTCCTCGAACGACTCGTGCGCCATCACGTGACACCAGTGGCAGGCGGAGTAGCCAACCGACAGCAGGACCGGGACGCCGCGTCTGGCCGCCTCGGCGAACGCGTCATCGGACCATGGCCACCAGTCCACCGGGTTACCGGCGTGCTGGAGCAAGTACGGGCTGGTAGCGTTCCGGAGCCGATCTGCCATGGCTCTATCTTGCTGCTACCGTGCGAGTGTGACGACACCACGGCCCGCCGCGTCCGCGCCAGGCCGCGGCACGCGGGTCCGCGGCACCCGGCAGGCCGAGGCACTGTCGGCCGTGCTGGACGGGCTGCCCGGATTCTGCAGCGCGCAGCAGATCCATGCCGAGCTGCGCAACCGGGGCGAGCACGTCGGGCTCACCACGGTCTACCGGCACCTGCAGGTGCTCAGCGAGGACGGCCGGGTAGACGCCATCCGCGACGCGAGCGGCGAGACGCTCTACCGCCGGTGCCAGAGCGACGCCCACCACCACCATCTGACTTGCCGTAACTGCGGCCGCAGCGTCGAGGTGGAAGGACGGGCGGTGGAGCGGTGGGCCGAGCAGGTGGCCACCGAGGCCGGCTTCACCGACGTCGGTCACACCTTCGAGCTCTTCGGTCTGTGCCCGGACTGCAGCGCTCCCTGAAGACCCGTTTACGCTCCCTGAAGACCCGCGTTTAGCGCTCCCTGAAACCCGCGTTTAACGCTTCCTGGAGATCCGCGCTAGCGGCGGGCGGGCACGGCCGTCGAGGCACCGACGTGCTCGGCCAGCCAGGCCGCCAGCGGCCGGGTCGCGACGAGGAAGCCGGTGATGTGCTCCTTGGCGGCCGCCGTGGTGAGCCATGGCTCGACCGGCCACTCCCGCCAGGCCACCACGCCCTTGTAGCGGAGCAGCTCGATCCGCGGGTGGTCGGCCGGGTAGCCGCGCGGCGCGGTCTTCAGCACCTCGTGCCCGTGAATGTCGATCTTGCGTCGCCGGGCCGCGCTGATCACCGCGGTCAGCTCGCGGCCTGGCACCTCACTGGCGACCGCCTGGCGGTAGCGCTCAAGCTGGTCGGGCGCCATGGAGTACATCCCGTTGCCCGTGGCGAGCCCCCTGGCCGACAGCTGGACGTATCCGCCCCCGATCACCGCGCCGATCGCGGTCTTGTACGGCGACTTGTCCTTGCTGAACCGCAGATCCCGATAGGGGCGGAAGATCTTGCCCTCGCCGAAGTCGGGCGCCAGTTCATCGACGAGCTCGGCCATCGGGCCCAGGACGCTCGACTCGTATGTCGCGGAGTTCGCGGTCCAGTAGGCCCTGGAGTTGTCTGCCTCCAGGCCGTCGTAGAAGTCGAGCGCCTCTTCGGGCCAACCGTTGAATGTCATCGTCCGCGCTCCTGCTCGCCTGCCTGGCTGCCGATCCTAGCGACGGCGTGCCGGTTCGTTATGGCTTCCGCGGCACCCGGCCGGGCTCCCCTGCCTGGACTGGCTCCCACCTTGGCTGGCTCCCCCACCTGGACTGGCTCCCCCACCTCGACTGGCTCGCCCACCTGGACTGGCTCCCCCACCTCGACTGGCTCGCCTGCCTGGACTGGCTCGCCGCCATCTGGGCTGACTCCCCGCGAGTGTCGGCGGGTACTGATACGAAGGACACCATGGCCGGCGACGAGATCGAAGCGATCAGGGACGGCGGCGCGCCGGTAGACCTGCGAGCCGAGGCTGAGCGCTGCCTGCGGGCGCTAGCCGGCCCGGATGCGCGACTGCGCGAGGACCAGTGGACCGCGATCCGTGCCCTGGTCGAGGACCGCAGGCGCGCCCTGGTGGTCCAGCGCACCGGCTGGGGCAAGTCCGCGGTCTACTTCACGGCCACCGCGCTGCTGCGGGCCCGCGGCGCCGGCCCGGCGGTCATCGTTTCCCCGCTGCTCGCTCTCATGCGCAACCAGATCGAGGCGGCCGGGCGGGCCGGCATCCGCGCCCGGACGGTGAATTCTGCCAATACCCATGAGTGGGAAGAGGTCTACGCCGAGGTAGCGGCCGGCGAGGTTGACGTCCTGCTGGTCAGCCCGGAACGGCTGAATAATCCCGGCTTCCGTGACCTGGTCCTGCCGAAGCTGATCGCCGCGGCGGGGATGCTGGTGGTGGACGAGGCACACTGCATTTCCGACTGGGGCCACGATTTCCGGCCTGACTACCGGCGGCTGCGGACCCTCCTGGACGAACTGCCGCCCGGCGTTCCCGTGCTGGCCACCACGGCCACCGCGAACGCCAGGGTGACCCGCGACGTCGCTGAGCAGCTCGGCGCGGGCCGCGAGCCGCAGACGCTGGTCCTGCGGGGCCCGCTGGATCGCGACAGCCTCCGGCTGGCCGTGGTCCGCCTGCCCGCCGCCCAGCAGCGCCTCGCCTGGCTGGCTGAGCACCTCGGCGAGCTGCCCGGCTCCGGCATCATTTACACCCTGACCGTGGCGGCCGCGCACGATACGGCCGCGTTCCTGCGCGAGCGCGGGCATCATGTCGCCGCCTACACGGGGAAAGACGATCATTCAGAACGCAAGTCAGCCGAGGACTCTCTCCTCGCCAACGAGCTCAAGGCCCTGGTGGCAACCAGCGCCCTCGGCATGGGGTTCGACAAGAGCGACCTCGGATTCGTGGTGCACCTGGGCGCCCCGCAGTCGCCCATCGCCTACTACCAGCAGATCGGCCGGGCGGGACGCGGCATAGCGCGGGCCGAGGTAATCCTGATGCCGGGCCGAGAGGACGCCGACATCTGGGCCTACTTTGCCTCGCTGGCGTTCCCGCCCGAGCCGGTGGTCCGCGCGACGCTGGCCGCGCTGGAGCAGGCTGGCCGGCCGCTGTCGACCGCCGCACTGGAGACCAGAGTCGATCTGTCTCGCAGCCGGCTGGAGATGATGCTCAAGGTCCTGGACGTGGACGGCGCCGTCCGGCGGGTCACCGGCGGCTGGGCGGCCACGGGGCAGCCGTGGGTTTACGACGCTGATCGCTACGCCAGGGTCGCGGCCGAGCGCACCCGCGAGCAGCAGGCCATGCTCGGCTACATCACCACGGGCGCGTGCCGGATGGAATACCTGCGCCGCGAGCTCGACGACCCGGCCGCGGCGCCCTGCGGCCGGTGCGACAACTGCACGGGCCGGCCCTGGCCGGACACGGTGTCACAGGCGGGCACCACCGCTGCCCGCGACCGGCTGCTGCGGCCGGGCGTGGAGATCACGCCGCGCAAGATGTGGCCGATGGGGATGAAGGAGCTCGGCGTTGACGCGGCCGGCAAGATCCCGGCTGCGTTGTCAGCAGAGCCCGGCCGGGCCCTGGGCAGGCTGACGGACCTGGGCTGGGGTCCGCGGCTACGCGCCGTGCTGGCTCAAGGCACCACTTCCGACGACTCAGCACCCGGTGGCTCAGCACCCACCGACTCAGCATCCGATGGCCCAGCACCCGACGGCCCAGCACCCGACGGCCCAGCACCCGACGGCCCAGCACCCGATGGCTCAGTCCCTGACCATCCAGTCCCCGACGACCTGGTTGCTGCCGTCGTCACAGTACTGGCCGCGTGGGACTGGACGCAGCGGCCGGCGGGCGTGATCACCATGCCATCCCGTTCTCATCCGCGGCTTGTCGAGAGCCTCGGAGTTCGGATCGCCGCGATCGGCCAGATGCCGTATCTCGGCTCGCTCGCCTACGCCGACGATCCAGGGCACATCACTCCTGCGCTCGCATCCCCCGTGCCCGCTGCCCCCGTGCCCGCTGCCCCCGTGCCCGCTGCCCCTGCTCTCGCCGCCCGCCTGCCCGCTGCCCGCCAGTACAACAGCGCCCAGCGGCTCCGTGCCCTCTGGCACGAGTTCACCGTCCCCGAATCCGTGCGCCTGGCGGTCGCCGAGCTCAGTGACCCGGTACTGCTGGTCGACGACCTGATCGAGACCGGCTGGACCATGACCATCGGGGCGAAGCTGCTGCGCGAGGCTGGGGCGCCAGCCGTCTTGCCGCTGGTCCTGGCCACCACCAGCGGCTGACCCCGAGCCTCGCCGCCATGAGCGGGCGAGCCGACTGTAGCCGCCATCGGGGGCACTGGCGCATGGCGTTCGAGGACCCGGCTCAGGGGATACGAGGCTCTGGCCGGTCGGCGGGACGATGCGGTGATCAGGGGTGGGCTGCGTGTTCAGGGGGAAGGCCTCTTGGTGCCCCGGCCGGGGGGTTCATGCCTCGCGCGGGCCTGGTTCGGGGCGGGCGGGCCGGCGGGGCACGACGACGTTCATGACCCGGACCTGCCTGCTGCCGGCCGGGCGGGCGGGCCGGCGGTACGGCGCGATGACCGCGGCCAGCTCCCGGCCCACCCGCTGGAACTCCTCGGCGGTCAGCCACAGGTCAGCAGTGCTCAGCACGGCCGCATCACGCCACTGCGCCGGCTCGGCGGGCCCGGCCGCGGCGAACTCCACCGCCACAGCGCGAGTGGCATCGATATGCGTCGCCACCACAGCAGCCACAGCCGAGGCCCCGGCCGGCGTCGAGCCGTCCAGCTCGGCCTGGATCTGGCGCCCGGTCGCCCGCCACGGCCGCTCCCGCCGGTCCGGCCCCCGCCCCGCCGCCTCCGCCAGCCCGTACCGCTCCAGCAGCTTAAGGTGATACGCCGTCGCGCTCGGGCTCAGGCCCGCCAGCCCCGCGCACTGCGTGGCCGTCAGCTCCTCACCCGTCGCCAGCGCGTCCAGGATCGCCAGCCGGGCCGGATGCGCCAGGGCCCGGATACTGCGCGGACTCCCGAACCGGTACGCAGGAGCGCCCTGCGGCGCTCGCTGCCGATCATCACTGTCGGACACCGGCCCAGGGTACCCCTTGACCCGAAGATGTTCAGCAATTACTGTTCAGCAAATGCTGAACATTAACTCTGGTCGTAGAGACTTGTTCACCGCCCTGGCCGGGCGGGTAGTGTCGACGTTCGGCGACGAGGTGGCGCTGGTCGCCCTCACCCTCCGCCTGCAGGCCGACGGCGGCCGGCCGTATGAGGTCGCCCTGCTGCTGGCCGCCGGGAGCATCCCCTTGCTGCTCCTCTCCCGCCCGGTAGGCCGCCTGGTCGACTCGCACGACTCCCGGCATCTCCTGGTTGGCGCCGGGCTGCTCGAGGTGGCGTGCACGGTTCCGCTCGTGTTCGTGCACTCGGTCGTGATCATGGTGGTGCTGGTCGCCGTCCTCGGCGCGGCCGCGTCGGTGGCCGGCAGCACCTGGTCGGCACTCGTCCCCCGCATCGTCGGCGAGGACCATGTAGCCGAAGCTGTTTCGGCCGTGCAGTCACTGAACGCCCTTGTTGCGGTGGGCGCGCCGGTAGTCGGCGGTCTGCTGGCTGTGGCGTTCGGTACTGGCCTGCCCCTCGCCGTTGACGCGGCCACCTTCGTCGTGGTGACGGTGGCGGCGGCGCTCGTCCGCACCCGGCGGACTCCGGCCGCGCTCGGGTCGGACGGCCGCCCGGCGGTGGCCCGAGGCGGCTTCGAGATCCTGCGCGCCGACCCGGTGCTCGCCCCGATCATCATCGGCCTGGTCGTACTGGTCCTGCTGGTCGGCATGGTCGATGTGGTGCTCATCTTCCTGATCCGGGCCACGCTTCACGCCGGAGGAGCCTGGTACGGGGTCGCTCAGGCCGCGTGGATCGCCGGGATCGTCGCCGGGTCGCTGGGCGCCGGACGACTCGGAACCGAGCGCGTCCAGACCTGGGCGACGATCGCGGGTGCGGGCGTCACCTGCGCTGCCCTCGCCCCGTTCGCCGTGGTCCCGGCGGTCTGGATACTCGTGCCGCTGTCGGTGCTCGGCGGGACCGGGAACGGATACGCAAACGTGTGCGCCTCGACCCTGCTCGTCACCCGCACGCCCGACGCCGAACGGGGCCGGGTGTCGGCCGCTGCCAACGCCGCCATCGGGGGTGCCCAGGGTGTCTCGCTGCTGGCCGGCGGAGCGGTCGCCGCCGTGCTCAGCCCTCGGGAGATCTACGCCGTGGCCGGACTGCTCGGCGTGGCCGTCGTGATCGCCCTCGCCGTCTTCTGCGCCACCCGGGCGACCGGAACCGGCCAGCCCGTGCTCCCTCGGTCCGAAGAATCACTCAGCAGCTGACCTGGGCCGCCCGCCCCGCCGTCCCGGCCTCCCCGCCGTCGCGACCGCACGCCGGGTGCCCCCAGGCCCGGGTCTCGGTCAGGCAGAAGCGTCACGGCGCGCAGGACATCGTCATCGTGATCAGGTCGGATGGAAGTCGGGGGCAGTGGTGTACGTCCGGCCGGTAGGCGTAGTCCAGGTGAAGGTGCCAGGAGCGACCTGGACGAGACTCCAGCGCACATGCTGCTTGAGCCGATGGTGGGTCCTGCACACCCCGCCGAGGTTGCAGTGGCACGTCCGGCCGCCTGCATCGTGCGGGATTGTGTGATCAAGATCCCCTCGCCAGGCAGGCTGCCGGCACGGCGGGAAGCGGCAGGTCTGGTCCCGCGCGGCGACGTATTCCTTGATCCGGGGCGGAGGCTGGTAGGCGGCCGACTCGGCGGTGTGGGCACAGCCGCCAGCGGCCTCGTCGGCCTTGGCGCTGGCCGCGGCGCGGGCGGCTGCCCGCTCGGCGGCGCGCAGTGCGGCTGCGAGGATCGGAGCGCATGGCCAGTCGGCCCTGAGATGCCCGCGTCCTGCGATCGTCTGATCGTCGAGCAGATCGCGGGGCACTGTCAGCGTCACGCGGCTGACCAGCCCGACGTTGCTGACAGGTTCGGCCCGGCTGAGCCCGGCATCACCGGGCGGCCCGTCGCGCACCGACCCGCTGCCCTTTCGCCTGCGGATGCGGGTCACGGCGAGGGCAATCCCCTGCGGGCTGGTCACGATCACGCGCCATTCCGCGGACGGGTTCGCGGAGGCAAGGCCGGCGAGTTGCCTGGCCTCGGACGGATCAATGGGGCCCAGGCGGCCCAGCTGACCAGGCTCTGGTGAGATTCCCGCCAGGGTCGTCCACGGCAGAGTGAGGTCGAGCATCCCGCCCGGCTGGGGCCGGACGCGACCCAGCAGATCCGGCGCTGGCGGAAGGAAGGCCGGCAGGGCCGGCCAGACAGGAACAGGCGGTCGACCTAGCCAGTCGCCATCCTCATCTCCCCAGGGAGAAAATTCTCCGGCTCCTGCTCCTGCTCCTGCTCCTGCTCCTGCTCCTGCTCCTGCTCCTGCTGCGGCTGCGGCTGCGGCTGCGGCTGCGGCTCCGAGGTCACTGTCGTCCTGAGGCTCGTAACAGCTGGAGTCACCGGGCAGATGGTCGTCCGCGGCCCAGCCGGCCGGATCGTGCTCGCCCGCTCCATCTGGGCCTTGGCCATCCGGGTCCTGGCCATCAGAGCCAGGATCGCAAGGGCCGTGGCCGCCAGGCGGTTCGTCAGGCAGGCCGCCGGGCGGCTCATCAGGCGGGCTGCCCTCGGCGGGCGGGATGAACGGCAGCGTGCCCAGCAGCAAGCCGATGAAGACCTGAGCTCCCACCAGGTCAATGCCCCCTTCGGCCCCGGAGGAGATCATCGCGCGGGCCAGCGCCTTGACCCTGGCCATCGCAGCGGCGGCTCGGGTACCGGGCAGACTCTGCCCAGCCAGCGTCGCTGTCCCTTCCTCATCGGGGTACAGGCACACCTTGGCCCTGCGCTCAGCCTCCTGGCGGCGCCGCTCGGCGCCTTCAGGATCCACGGCGATGACTGCGCGCCGCAGGGTCGCGCGGAGCTGGCCGGTCGTCTGAAAGCCCGCGTTCGGCAGGATCCGCGTCTCGACTGCCCTGGCGGCATCATCATCGAGCAGTCCCGTTGCCTCGGCGATCAGCCGCGCACGCGGCAGGTCGATCTCGCCTGCCGCCAGGGCGGCGCCGGTTGCTGCCAGTCGCCAGGTCAGGGTGACCGCCAGATCAGTCCAGCCGGATGCGCCGAACTGCGACATCGCCAGAGCTAAGGCAACCTCTGACGCCGCATCAGCCGGGACTTGCGCCGGGCGGCCATCGGCGGCGACCGCTATCTTGTCGTCGCAACTGGCGGCGCGCGAGGCGATCTGCGCGATCACGGCTAGCTCGCCCGCCTGGGCCCAGGACGCGAGGCGTCGCCACGATGCCGCCATGCCAGCCAGTGCCCGATCCTGCAGGCTCCCCGCCGGGGCCGACCCGAGCCACCCGGCCAGCCCTGGGCCAACCGGCAGGTGCTCCGCGACCCGGCCGGCCAGTTCCTCGGGCGCTAGCCTGCGTGCTCCGGCTGCGGCGTCGAGCGCTGCGTCCTGATCGCCCTGGTCGTCGACATCTGCGTCATCGGGAGTGCCGAGTGCTGCCATCAGCTCTTCGATATCCAGCTCCCACGACCATGACAGCCCCGGAGAGCTACCCGGACCCGGCGAGCTGAGCAGACTCTCTGAACCGGGCAGACCCTCTGAACCGGGCAGACTCTGGGAACCGGGCAGGGCATGCGGCAGGGCAGCAGCGCTGCCGTCCGGTGAGTCATCTGCGGCCGGTCCTCGCGGCGCGACATCGGGCACCGATCTACCTCCTCGCCGAGCTGGACAATTGCTATCCAAGCTCTTCGACTACCCTATCGACTAGTACTGACATTTCAGCCTATGATCGAATTGAAATTCGTTTCCTGCTATCAGGCAGTGGTGCGAACGAGCCGTACCTGCGGCACAGCGGGACCGGACGACCCGTTCCCGATCAACATGGTGCAGGGCGGGGTGCGGGGGGCGTCCCAAGCCGACCCGGCCGTCCGCTCCAGCCGACCTGTCCGGTGTCGCCTGCCAGCGGCATCACGCTGGCAAGCGACAGTCCGGCAGCGGCCTGTCCCGCAGCAGCCTGCCTTGCCGCTGGCCCTGGCAACCACCAGCGGTTGAACCCTGAGCCTCGCCGCCATGAGCAGGCGATCCCGAGTCAGATCAGGTCGGATGGATGCCGGGACCGGTGGTGTACGTCCGGCCGGTAGCCGTAGTCCAGATGAAGGTGCCAGGAGCGGCCTGGACGAGACTCCAGTGCAGGTGCTGCTTGGGCCGATGATGGGTCCTGCACACCCCCGCCTGCAAGTCGTAACCACGCACCTACGGCAAAGGCTTGTCTGACTTCTTAGAGCCTAAGCAGGTCGAAAGGGAATCCCGCGTGGCCAGCGGAAAGGCCGACGCCGCAGTCCAGCTCACCTGCTCAGCTCCCGGCTGAGCCGCAGGTGCACCTCGCGCAGCCGGTCGACCGCGCGTGCCCCGAACTCAGCGAGCGACGCCTCGGAACTGAACAGCAGGGCGAGCATTACCGCAGCGTCGAGCCGGTAGATCCAGAACGCGGCCGAGTCAACCGGCACCGGCTCCCTGTAACCGGCCAGCACCGCCTCGTAGTCGAGCCCGTTCTGCGGCAGCAAGGCATACTCGGCCAGCCGGCCCAGCTCCATTGCCGGGTCGCCGATCAACGCGTTCGACCAGTCCAGCAGACTGCGAATGGCGCCACCGGTACAACGCAAGTTCGACGCCCGCACGTCCAGATGCACGAGCCTGCCAGCCGGCCGCGACGCGAGCACGGCGGCCAGCCGCTCGGCGGGTGGCGCGACGGGCAGGGTCGCGACGAACGCGGCCAGTCCGGCGAACCGGTCGGCAATGCGGCGTGGCAGCAGGCGGGCGGCCGGCAGACCATAGGCCGCGACCGGCGGCATCGGTGGCGGTGGCGAGTGGTGCAGCCGTAGCAGCAACGCACCGAGCGCGACCTGATCGGCGCCGCACCCGTCGTCCATGACGAAATCCGACACGAGCACGTCGGGCTCGCCAAGGACCAGTTCCCGCGGTGTGGCGACCGGGAAGCCGAGGCGGTGCAGGTGCCGGGTAATGACATACTCCCAGCGCAGCAGGGACCTGGTGTCGACGTGCCGGTCGTTGGGGTTGGACTGGAACCGCTCGCCGACGGGGGTACGCAGCACGACTTTCAAGCCGTCCGGCGCAGTCGCCTCGAACACCTGGAACTCCACCCCGCCACCCGCAGGCCGCAACCGTGTGAACCGACGGTCCGCCGCGAGCGTCCGCAACGAATCGGGCACGTCAACCGACGAATCGGGCACGTCAACCATCGTCACCCTCCGGACTGAATTCGGCATCGGTCTCCGATACCCGTTGGCCAGGCATTACGTAGCTGATAGGCACCGGGGCCAGGTCGCCACGCTCAGCCGACCGAACCACCTCCCCGCCCGAGACAGCCGTGACCCCGTGTGCCGGAAATGCGAGGCAGGCTCGTCGTCCCGCAACTCGCCGTAGTTGCCCTCACCGTGCACCAGCCGAACGGGCACCGTCCACGGCCGGGCCAAGTCCGCCAGCACCTCATAGCCATATCCCGGCGTCAGCCCGCTGGGCGATGACGTGGAGGAGGGCCGCTACACCCCGGTAGGGGTCGGTGCGGCCTGCTCGTTCCTCGCACTCGAGGATCAGCGCGAGCTGGCCGTTGCCGGGCAGGGGCGCCTCATCGTGAGCCTGGTCGGTGAAGATCCGTACTCCGTACCAGGCCTGCACGGCTAGCTGGCGGGCGGCCAGGGCGGTGGTCAGGTCGCTGAGACGATCCGCGCGGGCCTGCACGCCGATCCGGTTAAGGTAGGAATCACCGTTGAAGGCAGCCTCCGCAGCTAGCCAGTCGCCGCTCAGGCCCGGCCGCATTGCGAGTGCGTCGCCATTGCGGACCAGCAGCGAGACCAGGCCACCGGGCACGGTGACAGCCGCGATGGCGGCCAGCAGCGGGTCCGGGTCTGGCAGGTACATGAGCACGCCGTGGCACAGCACCCCATCGAACCGCTCCGGCCCGAAGAGATCCCCCGCCCGCAGGGCGTCCCCCCGGACGAGGTGGACCCGGTCTCGCACCTCCGGCGGCTCGGCGCGCAGGGACCCTTCCAGGTCTGACAGCAGCGTCGCCGAGCTGTCCAGGCCGGTCACCAGATGGCCGCGCCGGGCCAGCACCAGCAGCTGGCTGCCCTGGCCGCAGCCGATGTCCAGGATTCGCTGGCCAGGCCGGTCAGCGAGGTGACCGGCCAGCTGCCGGGACACCACGTCCTGGCGGACAACCTGGCGGAGCGTCCCCAGGCGAGCGCGCCATTTTTCCTCCCCTGCCGCGAACCTGTCGGCCACCGCGTTCCTCCAGTCCGTGCCTGGCCGCCAACCCGGAATCAGGCGCAGCCGCTAGCTTTCCCCAAGCCAGCCAGCAACGCCAGCACTCCGCCGGTACAGAACGACCATCCTGCGCGTCCGGGCCGGTCAACGCCAAAACCCACCGGTCCCACCGGACGGCGGGTACCGGCGCGTCTCCAAGAGTGCCAATCACCCTGGCCTGACGCGATCGGCGGACAGGCATGCCACGCGCCCCGCAGCCCAAGGTCGCGCAGGTATGCGTCGCCGGCCTCTACAGCTAATTTCTGCTATTACCGCGACAAGTGCGTTCGGGGCGAAGGCAGCATCCATAGGTCGTCGGGCCGGACTAGCTGTACTGACCCAGTGGGTGCTGCCGGCGTGGCGGCTAGCTGGTCGCGGCTCAGCTTTACCGGTGACCGAGCACGGGGTGCGGCACGTATGACTCCTCAAGGTGGCGCATCTCGTCCTCGCCGAGCTCAAGCTCCTCGGCGGCCAGCGCGTCCTGAAGGTGACCAAGCTTGGTGGCGCCGACAATCGGCGCCGTCACGCCCCGCCGGTGCAGCAGCCACGCGAGCGCCACCTGGGCCGGCGGAACGCCGCGCTTGCCGGCCACATCCGCCACCCGGTCGACGATGTCGAAGTCGGCCTCGCTGTAGAGGGTGTCGCCGAACGCGTCACTATTGGCGCGGGTGGTACGCCGCTCGCCGTCCCTGGTCCGGTTGCCGGTCAGCACCCCGCGCGCCAGCGGGCTCCAGGGGATCACCCCGACACCCTGATCCAGGCACTGCGGGATCATCTCCCGCTCTTCCTCGCGATAGAGCAGGTTGTAGTGATTCTGCATCGAGACGAACCTGGTCCAGCCGTGCCGATCCGCCGCATGCTGGGCTTTGGCGAACTGCCAGGCGAACATGCTGCTGGCGCCGATGTAGCGTGCCTTGCCTGCCTGCACGACGTCGTGCAGGGCCTGCATCGTCTCCTCGATCGGCGTCCGGTAATCCCAGCGGTGGATCTGGTACAGATCCACGTAGTCCATATCCAGCCGGGTCAGCGAGGCATCGATGCCGGCCATGATGTGCTTGCGGGACAGGCCGCCGGTGTTCTCGCCGGAGCCCATCGGCATGAAGACCTTGGTGGCGACGACGACATCGTCCCTGGCGAACATCTTCGCCAGCAGGCGTCCGGTGGCCACCTCACTGGCCCCGCCCGAGTAGGCGTCTGCCGTATCGAAGAAAGTGACGCCGCCGTCGGCCGCTGCCTTGACGATCGGCTCGGCACCGTCCTCGTCGAGGACCCATGGCCGTTCGCTGCCGTTGCCGTAGCTCATCATGCCTAGGCACACGCGGGACACGCGCAGCCCGGTCGAGCCAAGGTTCACGTACTTCACGTCAGTCTCCTAGATCATCTAGATCGCCGGCCAGCCCCACCTGGCCAACGCGCCGGGGCGACGCTGGATTCCGGCCGGATCAGCCCGATTCTGGCGCCGCGCAGGTGTCGTCCGCCGCTCCCGGCCGGGCGGTATACATGCATAGGCAGGACCGACGGGGATACGTGCCGGAGCAGAACGGCCGCTCCGGCAGTCCCGCCGGGCGGCAGAACCATAACCGGGAGATGCAATGCGTACCAGGAAGATCGGGCAGACGACGGTCAGCGCTATCGGCCTCGGCGGGATGCCGATGTCGATCGAGGGCAGGCCGGATGAGGACCGCTCGATCAGGACCATTCACGCGGCGCTCGACGCTGGCGTGACGCTCATCGACACTGCGGACGCCTACCATCTGCACGCCGGCGAGACCGGGCACAACGAGCGGCTGATCGCCAGGGCTCTCGCTACCTATGCTGGCGACGCCGGGGACGTCCTGGTCGCCACCAAGGGCGGTCACCTGCGTCCTGGTGACGGCTCCTGGACGGTCGACGGGTCACCGGCGCACCTGCGGCAGGCTGCGGAGGCGTCGCTTAAGGCGCTGGGCGTGGACGCCATCGGCCTGTACCAGTTCCACCGGCCCGACCCGGCCGTGCCCTACGAGGAGTCGGTCGGCGCGCTGAAAGAGCTGCTCGACGCGGGCAAGATCCGGATGGCGGGCATCTCCAACGCCAGCGTCGAGCAGATCGACATCGCCCGTCGCGTGCTCGGTGAGGGCAACCTGGCCAGCGTCCAGAACCAGTTCTCGCCCAGGTTCCGCACCAGCGAGCCCGAGCTGCGGCACTGCGCGGAGCACGGTATCGCGTTCCTGCCCTTCAGCCCGCTCGGCGGTATCCGCGCCGCGGGCCAGCTCGGCGACAAGCACCCCGCCTTCCAGGAGGTGGCCGACGCCCGCGGCGTCTCTCCGCAGCAGGTGACATTGGCCTGGATGCTCGCCAAGGCGCCGGTCGTGATCCCCATCCCCGGGGCGAGCCGGCCGGAATCGATCACGGACTCGGCCAAGGCGCCGGAGCTCGCGCTGTCCGACGCCGAGCTGGACCGCCTCGACCGCAGCTGACTCCCCCTGACCGCAACCGTGCGACGGCTCGCGACCCACAGATTTACTAGCGAAACGGGCACCCCCTGGCGACTCGGGCAGGCAAGCTGAGCCGAGGCGACAGGAGGCCGACGTGATCGAAGCGCCAAGCCGACGTGATCGTGTCCGGGCGGCGACCACCAGCGAGATCAAGCAGACGGCCCGACGGCTCCTGGTCCAGCAGGGCAGCGAGGCGGTGTCACTGCGCGCTATCGCGCGCGCCATGGGGATGACCGCGCCGGCCCTCTACCGGTACTTCGACAGCCACGAGGAGCTGCTCAGGCACGTCGTCGCCGATATCTTCACCGAGCTCGCGGACGAGCTGCACGAGAAGATCGACGCGGCCTCGGACGCGGCCGGGCGCGCAGATGCCGCGGAGGGCCTGGACCTCATGACGGTCAGGCTGATCGCGGCATGCCGGGCTTTCCGCGGCTGGGCGCTCGGGCACCGGCCGGAATTCAGCATGATCTTCGGCAGCCCGCTGCCTGGCCTGGAGCTGGCTCAAGATGATCCGGTCATGGAGTGCGGTCTCCGGTTGTGCCAGGTGTTCCTCGACCTGTTCCATGAGCTGTGGCTGCGCCGCCCGTTCGACGTCCCTGGCCCGGATGAGATCGACCCCTCGCTGCGGCGTCAGCTGGAGCGCTACCGCGAACATACGGGATCGGATCTGCCGATCGGCGCGCTGCAGACGTTCCTGCGCTGCTGGGTTGTCCTGTACGGAGCGGTATGCCTGGAAGTGTTCGGGCACCTGCGCTTCGCCCTGGAGGACCCATCGCCGATGTTCGAGCTGATGCTCTCCGACCTGACCCCGATGCTCGGCCTGGCTTACCCGCTGCCGCGCTAGCGTCATAGCCACCGGATCCTGCCCGGCCCCAGACGCCGGACAGGGCCCTGGGCAGCCGGCCAGAAGAGACACGAGAAAGAAGGAAGCGGTTATGCACGAGCAAGCGCTGGGAGGGATCATCTGATGCCGCCGACCGGCACCGCGGATGCGTCCGTCGGTGATCTGGTAGCGGTCTTCATCGACCTGGAGAACCTGGCGCTCGGCGCCGGGGAAAACCTGCCGGGCCAGGCCGATCCCATCCCGTACAAAGCACTGGAATTGCTGTGCCGCGACTACGGCAACACATCGATCCGCCGCGCCTATGCCGACTGGTCCAGGCCGGAGTTCGCCAAGCATCAGTACAACCTCGCCCAGAACGGGATCACGCTCATCCAGGTGACCAGGTTCGGTGCGCAGCAGAAGAACGCGGCGGACATCCTGATGGCCGTCGATGCCATGGAGGTGCTGATCACCCACCCCGATGTCGGGACGTTCATGCTGGTCGCCGGGGACGGGGACTACTCCCCCCTGGTCCAGCGGCTGCGCGAGTTCGGCAAGCGCGTCGTCGGTGTCGGCACCAAGGCGTCGGCGAGCGCCCGGCTGATCGCGGTCTGCTCGGAATACAAGTACTGGGGCACGATCGTGGCCGCCGTCAACCCGGACGTCCGGGCTGAGGTCGGCGCCAAGTTCGACATCGCCGACGTGGAGCGGCTGGTCACCGAGGCCATGGAGGAGTCCCCCGACGCATCGGCGACCGGATCATGGCTGAAGAGCAAGATGCTGGCCCTTGATCCGGCCTTTGATGAACAGAACTACGGCAGCAAGAGCTTCCGGGTGCTGCTGTCCCGCCTGCCCGGCCTGGTTGAGGTCAAGAAGGACCGTTCGTCCTCGGACATGCTGGTCTCGCTGGTCGCCCCCCGCCAGGCCAAGGCCGCGGCGCGGGAAGCCAAAGCCGCGCCCCGCCAGGCCAAGGCGGGCTCGCGGAAAGCCAAGGCGGGCCAGCAGGAAGCCACGGCAGGCCCGCAGGAAGCCAAGGCGCCCCGCCAGGCCAAGGCCGCACCCCGCCGGGCCAAAGCCGCGCCCCGACAGGCCAAGGCTGCGCCGCGCGAAGCCAAGGAGGTGCCGCAGCAGAGCGAGAACACCTGACGGGCAGGCGCGTTCTTGCTCCGCGGTCGTCAGGCCCTGGCCGTGCGCATCCGCTGGGCCGCGAGCGCGGCGAGGCTGAGGACAATGACGCCGAGACCGTAGACCACCGCGGTGACATGCAGGCCGACGTAGGTGCTGGCGAAGCCGGCGGCCACGGCGGGGAGACTGAACGCCAGGTAGGCGATCACGTAGGCGACGGCGAAAAGCTCTCCACGTTCCTGCGGTGCAGCCAGCCGCGCCAGCGCACCAAAGCAGGCGAGGGCTGAGGCACCGAACCCGATGCCGGCGATGACCGTGCCCGCCCCCGCCAGGGCCACCGCGTGGGCTTGCACCCCGGCCAGCGTCAGTGCCGTCCCGGCGGTCAGCAGTACGGCGCCCACGCGCAGCAGTGTCTGCACCGGCCAGGCTCGCAGGGCGAAGGCCGTCGCCGCCCCGGTCCCGCAGAGCAGGGTGACGACGAGGCCGCCGACGAGGTGGTTGGTCAGGCCGAAGAGGCTGGCGGCGACCGAGGGACCGAGGGAGAGATAGAGTCCGCCGAGCGCCCAGCTGGCCACCAGGATCGGGACGAGCGCGTAAACGTCGGGACGGATACGGGCCGGGATGCCGAGGCGGGGCGCGAGCGAGGCCCGACCGCCGGGTCGGCGTGCCGAGGTCTCGGGCAGACGGGCGACGATCACCCCGGCCAGGCCCATCCCGAGCAGCAGCAGCACCCAGATCAGGTGCGTCGGGGCGGGTGCGTACTGGACCAGGGCGCCGCAGCCCAGCGCGCCCAGCGCCAGGCCGCCGACGGGCGCAACGCCGTTGACCAGGCCCGCGCGGCCAGGGGCATGCGGCGGATTCAGGTCGACCAGCGTGGCGCCGAGCGTAGTGAGGGCCGCGCCGGTGGCGAAGCCCTGGGCGATCCTCGCCACCAGCAGGACCGTCACGTCACCGGCCACGATGAACAGTACGAGCGCCACCGCCTCCAGCGCGATCGCCGCGCCGAGAACCGGGCGGCGGCCGACATGATCGGACAATGCCCCGACGACGACCAGCGAGCCGATCAGGGCCAGAACGTACACGGCGAATACCACGGTGAGCGTCGTGGCCGAGAAACCCCACTCCCGCTGGTAGACGACGTACAGCGGCGACGGCGCACTCGATGCCGCCGCGAACAGCACGAAGATCGCGCTGATGGCGACGAAGGAGACCGGGTGCGACAGGTGACCGGTACGGACGGCCGCCTTGCTGTCCCTGACCATGACGGCGGGGGCAGATGAATCAGGCATTGTGCTCCTTGGCGCGGCGACAGCTCGCGAGTCGTCGTGTACAGACTGGTCTGTCTGTCGACTCGACACTAGACAGACCGGTCTGTTAATGTCAAGTCATGTCCACTAAGACCACGGACGGAGAGCCCGCGACCACGGACGTGCCGGCGACCGCGGACGTGCCGGCGACCGCGGACGTGCCAGCGGTGGCGGACCGGCCAGCGCCTGCGGACCGGCGGTCGGCACGCGAGCGACTGCTGGCCGCCGCCGATGAGCTGTTTTACGAGGAAGGCGTGCACACTGTCGGCGTCGACCGGGTGATCGAGCGCGCCGGAGTCGCCAAGGCCACCCTCTACAGCGCGTTCGGCAGCAAGGACGAGCTCATCCGCGCCTACCTCGCGGCCCGGCACGCGGCCCGGCAGGAGCGCATGACGCGGAAGCTGGCGCGCTTTGACACGCCGCGAGAGCGCCTCCTGGGAGTGTTCGACATTCTCGGCGAGACGATCGCCGAACCGGGATTCCACGGCTGCGCGTTCGTTAACGCCAGTGCCGAGGCCCGGCCCGGCAGCTCGATCGAGGCGGTCTCCGACGAGTCCCGCGCCTGGGTGCGGGCGCTGTTCGCCGAACTCGGCGCGGCCGCGGGCGCGGCGGATCCCGAGCGCCTGGCCCGGCGGCTCGCGCTGCTGTATGACGGGGCGACCGTCTCGGCACGGATGGACCGGTACCCGGGCGCGGCCGCCGAGGCACGCGCCATCGCCGCAGTCCTGATCGACGCGGCCACGGCCCCCTGAGGGCACTGCGGTGGCGCTGGCGCTGCCGCCGGCGGGGGGATCCCGTGGCGGGCCAGGCTTGGCTGGCCCGCTAGCCGCCCGCGGCGGCCGCACCTGGCGCGCCAGGCCCGGCGCGGGCCAGTGCCCGGCCCGGCAGTACCCGGCCCGGCAGCACCGGCATCGACAGCATCTGGCCCGGCGGGCGCGCTGGGCGGGATGGTGACGCTGATCTCGCCGCCCAGCGCGAAGCCTGCCGACAGCGCGAGGTCATCCCCGCTCCAGAAGCGGCCGGCGTCGAACCAGTTCGGCCGGTGCTGGCCGGGCAGCAGTCCCATGGCCTGGTAGGTGGCGGCGAGTACCTCGGCGCAGTAGGCGGTTTCCAGGTCGGCGTTACTGGCCGTGCGCCGGATGGCGGGCACGCGCCCCGATAGCCACTGCGACGCCATCCGGGCCGTGGAGGGGAACGGCGTGCCGTCCATCCGCGCAATGGTTTGCAGGACCGCGCCCTCCATCTCGGGGGTGGCCGCGTGATCCAACTGGCGAATCCACGCCCGCTGGCCGTATCTGTTCGCCCATACCAGCACGGCTTCGCGCAGGTCATGCAGCTGGACCCCGCGCTTGCGCGCACCCGACCACACATCGGGCAAAGACCGGCCGAGCTCGGCGTGCCACATCAGCGGCGGCAGATCGTCGATGACCACGGACATGCCCACGTGATTGACCGGACTGTTGGTCGCTATCTGGATCGCCCGGTCAGCCGCCGTGTGCCCCCGAAACAGCCATACGTCCCCGGTCCGGGTCAACTCCACGGCCTGATCAAGGGTGATACTCGCGGGGCTCATTGTCGTAGCCTAGGCAGGTGCGCTGGTGGAAAGTAGTGGGACTGGCAGGCTTCGCGGGTGTCGCCGCCTCCGGGGTGGTGATCGCCAGGGCAGAGCGGCAGCGTCGCGCCTACACCCCGCAGGAAGTCAGGGAACGCCTGCACGCGCGGCTCGCCGAGGCCCCGGAGGTATCCGAGGCATCTCCGCCCGCCCCCGGCCCGGATGCCGTGCCATCCGGGCCCCGCCCGCGGCTGCAGGCCCTGGCGTCCGGATACCACCTGCGCCTGGACGCGGTCAGGCGACGAAGGGCTCGGCGCCGGAGTCCGTCGTCATAGCTCGCCCGGCAGCCGCCCAGTCCTGCATCCCGCCCGCGACGTTGACCGCCTCCCAGCCGGCTCCCGTGAGCGCCTGCGCGGCCCGGCCGGAGCGCACGCCGGACCGGCAGATCACGTAGATCGCCTCGTCGTGCGGGACCTCAGCGGTCCGGGCGCCGAGCTGCCCGAGCGGGATGTGCCGCGCTCCGGGTATGTGCCCGGCCGCCCATTCGTCGTCTTCACGCACGTCGAGCAGCCAGGCCCCATCGGGCACGCTGGCTGCCGGGACCTCAGGCCAGGTCTGCCGCATTGCTGCTCACTGCTCCCCTCGGGACATCGCCGCGTAATTTGCGATCCTGCTGCATGAGCATGATGAGTAGTTATCCTCATGCGCGATCAGCGTTAGCCGATGAGGATAACGCCATGAGCACACCTCTTCGGCCCCATACCACTTCCGCCTTCTACCTGCAGGCGGCCGCCTCGTTTGGCGTCTCCCTCATTGCGGTCGGCATCGGCATCACCTATCTTCCGGCCAGCAACTGGGTCCGCGCGTTCCTGGCCATCGGCATCCTGTACTCGGTCACGTCGGCGTTTACCCTCGCCAAGTGCGTGCGTGATCGCCAGGAGGAAACCGACGTGGTCAGCCGGGTCGACCAGGCGCGGCTGGAAAAGCTGCTCGCCGAGCAGGACCTGCTCCGGGTCGAGAACGTCTGACCCCGGCATTGCCGTCCTGACCGGCGACAGGCGGCCGATCGTGGCCATGCTGCCCTGGCAGCCATCCCGGCTTCGGCCGCCAGGCCCGCTAACCCGTCGGAATCTCGTTACCCCTCGTTTACCGCGGTGCATCACAATCAGGGCGGGCATGGCCAGAGCCGGCTGCTCGACGGGCCTGCGGGGCGGAGAAATCACGATGAGTAATACGGCCGAGGGGGGTCGCCTGGAGGCGGCCGATAACCAGGGCGTCCCGTGGCGCCGGTGGGGCCCGTACCTGAGCGACCGGCAGTGGGGAACAGTCCGCGAGGACTACAGCGAGACTGGTGACGCGTGGAGCTACTTCACCCACGACCAGGCCCGCTCCCGTGCCTACCGCTGGGGAGAGGACGGCATAGCGGGCGTCAGCGACGATCAGCAGCACCTCTGCCTGTCGCTGGCGCTGTGGAACGGCGCCGACCCGATTCTCAAGGAAAGGTTTTTCGGCCTGACCAACGCGGAGGGCAACCACGGCGAGGACGTCAAGGAGTACTACTTCCACCTGGACAGCACCCCGACGCACTCCTACATGCGGATGCTCTACAAGTACCCGCAGGCGGCCTACCCCTACGACGACCTGGTGGCCACGAACCGGCAGCGCTCGCGCACCGACCTTGAGTACGAACTGCTCGACACCGGCGTGTTTGCCGGAGATCGGTATTTCGATGTCGAGGTCGAGTACGCCAAGGCCGGGCCCGAGGATCTCGTCGCCCTGATCACCGTGACCAACCGGGGGCCCGCCGACGCGCCGCTCGACGTCCTGGCCAGCATCTGGTTCCGAAACACCTGGGCGCCCGAGCTCACTACGGAGCTCCCGGTGCTGGCCGCCGACGGGCCGGGCCGGATCATGGCCACTCATGCCCGGCTCGGCCAGCGGGTCCTGTGGGCCGACGCGGGCGCCGAGTACCTGTTCACCGAGAACGAGACCAACGCCTCGCGCCTGTTCGGCGGCCAGAACCGCACGCCGCATGTGAAGGACGGCATCAACGACTACGTGGTGCACGGCCGCGCCGGTGCCGTGAACCCCGCCCGCACCGGGACCAAGGCGGCCGTCCGGCACCGGCTGCTGATTCCGGCGGGTGGCTCCAGGACCGTCCGCTGGCGCCTGCGCCCGGCCGACGCCGCCGTAGACGGCGGTGAGCTTGGTACCGATGTCGACGCCGTTGTTGCCCGCCGCCGGGCCGAGGCGGACGAGTTCTACCAGGACATCACCCCGCCGGACGTCGACGCCGACGGAGCCCTGATCATGCGGCGGGCCCTGGCCGGGATGCTCTGGAGCAAGCAGTTCTACTACTTCGACCTCGACCGCTGGCTGCAAGAGCACCAGGGGCACCCGCTGCGCGACCCCAAACGCGCTGACGTCCGCAACCGCCAGTGGTTCCACATGCAAAACGGCCATATCCTCTCGATGCCCGACTGCTGGGAGTACCCCTGGTACGCCGCATGGGACCTGGCTTTCCACTGCGTGCCGCTGAGCATGGTCGATCCCGCCTTCACCCGCGGGCAGATCGAGCTCATGCTCAGCGACGTGTACCTCCATCCCAGCGGGCAGATCCCCGCCTACGAGTGGAACTTCGGTGACGTGAACCCGCCCGTGCACGCCTGGGCCACGCTGTTCGCCTACGCCGCGGGGGCGGGCCAGCGCACTGAGCGGCACACGGACTTCCTGCGGGACGCGTTCAAGAAGCTGCTCCTGAACTTCTCCTGGTGGCTCAACCGCAAGGACCCGTCCGGGCACAACCTGTTCGAGGGCGGATTCCTCGGCCTCGACAACATCGGCGTATTCGACCGCAGCGCCCCCCTGCCCACCGGCGGCCACCTCGAGCAAGCCGACGGAACCGCCTGGATGGCCCTGTTCAGCCAGAACATGCTCGACCTGGCCCTGATCCTGTCGGCCGTGGACCCGAGCTACGAAGATCTCGCCCTCAAATTCATCCAGCATTTCTTCTGGATCGCCGCCGCCATGGACAAGGTGGGCCAGTCCGATGATGAGATGTGGGACGAAGAGGACGGCTTCTACTATGACGTGCTCCGCCTGCCCGACGGCTCCGCTACCCGCCTGCGGGTCCGCTCGATGGTGGGGCTGATCCCGCTGTGCGCCGTCTCGATCATCCCCGCTGAAGCCATCAAGCGCTTCCCCAGCCTGGCCGCCAGGGCCAGGGAGAACTACGAGCGCTACGCCGACCTGCTGGGCGGCTCCGCCAACCCCCTGGTACCCGGGGTGGAAGGCCGGCATCTGCTGTCAGTACTGGACGAGCGCAAGCTGCGCCAGGTCCTGGCCCGCATGCTCGACGAGAACCGGTTCCTCAGCCCGCACGGGATCCGGTCGCTGTCCCGGAGCCACCTGGACGAGCCCTTCGTTTTCGACGTGCACGGCCAGCAGTTCCGGGTCCAGTACCTGCCTGCCGAGTCCGACACCGGCATGTTCGGCGGCAACTCCAACTGGCGCGGCCCGGTCTGGTTCCCGATCAACCTGCTGATCATCCGGGCTCTCCTGCATTACTACCTGTACTACGGGGACGATTTCACCATCGAGTGCCCCACCGGCTCGGGACACCAGATGACGCTGTATGAGGTGGCCAAGGAGATCTCCGACCGCCTCATCTCGATCTTCCGGCGTGACGCCACGGACCGCCGGCCCGTCTACGGGGGAATGACCACTTTCCAGGACGATCCGCACTGGCGCGATCTGCTGTTGTTCCATGAGTACTTCCACGGCGATAACGGGGCGGGCCTGGGAGCCAGTCACCAGACCGGCTGGACCGGCGCCGTGGCCCGCCTTATCCAGCTCTTCGGCTCGGTCGGGGCCGCCGAGATGCTGCACGGGCCGCCCCTGCCGCTCTCTCATCCCTACCAGGGCGGGAATCTTCCCGGCCCGGCTCCTGTTACGCACGCGCGTGATGGTGCGTGATGCCCTGGCGAGCGAGTTCGCCGAGATCGGCCGGCTGCGGGTTACCGCCTACCGGGCGGGCGGCTTCCTGTCCCCCTCGTCGCCGTATGCCGCGACGCTGGCTGGTCTCGGCGCGGCCGGCGACGGCCAGATTCTGGTCGCGCTGCAGGACGGGCAGATGCTCGGTACCGTCATGCTGCAGTTCTGGCCAGATGCCGGGCGAGTGGTCACCGGCCCGGCTGAGGCCGAGATCAGGGCGCTGGCGGTGGCACCGGACGGCCAGGGCCGGGGAACCGGCCGCGCGCTCCTGCGGGCGGTGATCGACCGGGCCGTGGCGGCCGGGATCCGACACCTGGTCCTGTTCACGCAGACCGACATGCGCGCCGCGCACCACCTGTACGATCAGGCCGGCTTCGGCCGGCTGCCAGAACGCGACTGGTCCCCCGAGCCCGGCCTGACGCTGCTGGCCTATGGCCTCGTGCTCCCCGCCGCCCGCTGAGCCGCCCGCCATGTGATCCGCCAGCAGGTCCGCGACACTCGCCCGCCGACTGATGTGCGACAGATCTGGCAGGCCTGCCGATCACATGACGGGCGGCTCTGCACGGATCTGCCGAGAAGAGTGCGTTGCCTTCAGGGCATGTTTATGTAGTCATAGACATAATCATTTGACGCCTACGAAACGCCATAGGCAGCGGAACGATTTGTCAAAACTCCGTGGCTGTTGCGCGGTGGCCCAGATCGCAATCTAGGCCATCCAATGGTTCGCTTGTTCATCGCTAGCAACCATGTTATCTAATTATCGTGCATTCTGGCGGCAGGGCGTCACCCGCTAGCCAGTACACCTGTCAGTGTCGCGAACGCAGCAGGGTCCAGTAGCAATACTGGTCCAGCCGCAGTCATCCAGCGCCCAGCTAAACAAACAGCCGCTCCGGCGGTGACCACCAGGGTGCCGTGCAGTTCCGCCACCCTGGCCACTGCCATCACGCCCGCAGCTGGCCACCAGACGCTGCGGCTCGCGGCGTCATGCTGGTATGTCCTGACCACGGCGCTGCCCACCATCAGCGGGAACCTTACCGGCCCGACAACTGCGCGCCAGCCAACGCCGTCCCTGACTGCGCTGACAGTGCCGCCACCACGGTGCCTGCCCATGAGCCAAATCCCGGCCCACGGTTTAGCCCCCAGGCCGGAATCCACTGCGCGACCGAACCTCCTGGCCCGCTGACCGGCGGCGAACCCATACTGTGCAAGTCGGCATCGAGCTCGCAAGCGCTTCCCCACCGATAAGCGGAACGGATAGGGCCGGTCACATGGGAACAGGCTTCAGCCGTACGTCCACCTCAATGTAATCTGGTATCTTCAATTCCTATTCCGTGCGCTACGAGGAAATTGATCGTGCCTTGGGAAGGCGAGGCGCATACTCAGGGAATCGGCATGGGAGTACACTCAGCTCCTACAATTGGACAATTTACACGTCTCCGGTCACCCTGAGGAGGCGCGAGGGGGTAAGCGTGCTGGGCCAAGATCCTCGGGAAGTAGCGGCGCTGCTGCTCGATGACCCGCGCATGGTCGAGGCATGCGCCACCCGCGACATCCAGGCTGTCATCCGCCTGTTGCATGATCGCGGCGCGGCCTTGAGCGACCTGGCCGACGCGATAGGCGTCAGCGCTGACACCATGGACGGCTACCGGACCGGCGCGCTGCAGTCGTCAGACTTCGAGTTGCTCGAGCGCATCAGCGACGGCCTGCGCATACCTGGCCGCTACTTGGGCCTTGCTAACCGCCCGTGGGAACGATCAGACGTCAACGCAGGCCAGGGCAAGCTCAGTCCGATGCCATTCGATCCGCAGATATTGGCTGGAGTAATCGGGCAGGCAGCGGCTATCTTCGCCATTGTCGTTGCCATAGTCTATTTCACCGGAGCACTTTCGCTGGCCTTCAAGCTCTGGTATGACGGTGTACCTGTCTTGCCGGTCCTTGTGCAGCTGCCACGGGGTTGGTCTATCAGTCTGGCGGTTACCGAGCTGTTGCCCGTGGCAGTCGGTGCTGGACTACTGACAATTTTTATATGGAATCGGGCTGTCCGTAAGTCCGGCATAGGCAAAATTATCGCAGAACCAGCCAGCGCGGAGTCGGGATCCGCGAGGCGGAAGTGTGAAGTGTGGCGCTGGATCGTTTCGGTGATTCTGGCGATTTTCTTCACGGGCATCGCTCTACTCTTCGTCCGTTTCGTTTGGATAGGCCCTATACCAGCAAACGGCCAGGATGCGAGCGCTGGTGGCATATACCCGCGGCCGTGGTGGAACATTCTTATTATCTGCCTGATTTTGGATACCATTGCCATCCGCCTAGCGTTGTATTTCGTGCCGAAAATACCGAAGAGGCCGGGGTTCCTAAAGAGAATTCCGCAGGATGCATTCCGGGTATTGGTGTTGACCATTGCTTTTATCCCGATAGTCGCATCCACCTCGGCGGCTTACGCGTTTCCGCTGGTTAAACTCTGTGGGCCGACTTTTTCCTATCATGGCACGCAAGGCCGCCGCTATGCTATTGGTAATCTCATTGGCATCAGCGGACAATATGCGTATATCGCTGAAGTTCTCACGAAAGAGCCAGAGCACGGTCATTTTGTGTTCTCCGCGGGATATATAGCGGTGATACCGTTGTCAGAGGCACAGCTCATGCCCATCGGCCGGAACGCTTCGTGCGGTCAGCTTGCTCCACCGGCGCTACACAGATGAGACGTGGCCGACTTTGCCCCAATCCCCGCCGCGCAAATACAAGTTCAGCCCAGGCGCGCCCGAGTATACCGTTTGGCCTGTAACGGCTCGAGGAACTAGCAAGTGCTACGGCGGCCCGGAATTCCGCCGAAGAAGTCACGATCTGGCTAGCCTCGGGGGCCGCCGCCGGCATAGGAAACTGCGGTGCGCGTCAGCTAATGCACGCTGACCAGCCACTCCAAACTGCGTGTTCATACATGGCTGTCCGGTAATGATGTCACTCATCTGCCGCGCGCGGCGCGTGGCTGCGGGCTTGCCAGGGAGGCTGACGCGTGCGGTGTCGAATCATGATGCACTACAACGAGCTAGTCCCGGCCCAGGCCGGCGATCCGGCGCCGCCAACCGCCGGCTCCGATGGCTCGCCGCAGCAGCGGAATCAAGATCGCCCGGACACATCCTCATATGATGAGCGTCCTCGGGGAGCGGTCGGGCAGGTCTTGACTGGTATGGGAGGGCTTTGCCCGGTCAGGCGAGCGGGTCGGGCTGGAACGCGCAGACCTCCTGGGCGCAGCGGCACGCGGCGGCGATCTTCGCGGCCCACCCCAGCGCATCATCCCGCGAAGACACCTCGACGATGGTCATACCTCCGAGCGGGTAGGCACCGCCAGTGACCGACCCGTCAGCAGCCACTGTGACCGGAGCCTCGTCCTCTTCCATCCCGCCGGTGAAGACGTATACGCCGGCGTCCCTCAGCTCCTGGACGACCGCATGGGCGGCCCGGCCGACCTCGGGCATGTCCTCTTCGGGAATGTCCTGCATGCCAGTGCTGGGAAAGGAAATGAGGTATTTAGTCATTGCGCGACCTTCTCCCTGCGGCCGCGCGGCACGCGGCCGCTAGCAGCCGTGAAGGCTATGGTCTGTGTCCACCACGCCGGATCGTCGCACCGGGCGAGGAACGCGTCGACGGACCGGTCGTCCAGCCTGCCGGAGCCCACCAGGCGGCTGCGCAACTCGATGACCGTCTCCCGCCAGTACACAGCCCAGGCCGAGCCGCCGTTATACAGGGCCGTCTCGGCTGTGGCCCCGACCTCCTGCAGCCCCAGCCCGGACAGCATCCCCGGCAGCCGGCGGCCGATGAAGTAATCGATCCGCTGCTCGCGCGACCAGGCCAGCCATCCTGCCCAGAACACCCGGACCTCGGCCGGCTCAGCGACACTGACCGGCAGGAAATCCGGCTCTATCAGCAAGATCGCCCCACCCGGCCGGGCGCTGGCCACGAGATTGGCCACAGCAGCCTCAGCATCGGCCACATGATGCAGCACGGCGCGGGCCGTTACCAGATCAAAGCCCCCCGGCCCGACCGGCCCTGCGACAATGTCGGCCTGCCGGAACTCAAGCCCTGGCCCGCCCGGCCGGGCCAGGGAAAGATCGAGATCCACCGCGACCGCCCGCCCGCCGGGCGCTACCCGCCCGGCCAGCCAGGCCGACATGGAACCGTTACCACAGCCAGCTTCCAGCGTCCGTGCCCCCGGCCCGATGCCCAGCCGCTCAATGTGACGCCGGTGCATCGGATCCAGCAGCCGCGACATCAGCGCCAGCCGCTGCCGCTCGCCTTCCTGATGGTGATCAAGAACATATTCCGGCATGCCGCTCCCACCAGGCTCCGGCTCACCACACCCGGGTCAGCAAACCTCAGGTCCCCCGGCACAGGCTACGCCCCGGCCACGCCGCCAGCCGCCCGGGCCAGGCCACCCCCAGCCGGCCTACGGCCTCGTGCTCCCCGCCACCCGCTGAGCCGCCTGCAATGTGATCCGCCAGCAGATCCGCGGCACTCGTCCGCCGACTGATGCGCGACAGGTCTGGAAGGCCTGCCGATCACATGACGGGTGGCTACGCACGGATCTGCCGATGACAGCTAGTGGCCCGGCCGGCGGGTTCATGCCTGTGGCGGGCCCGGTTCGGGGCGGGCGGGGCGGCGGGGCACGACGACGTTCATGACCCGGACCTGCCTGCTGCCGGCCGGGCGGGCGGGCCGGCGGTACGGCGCGATGACCGCGGCCAGCTCCCGGCCCACCCGCTGGAACTCCTCGGCGGTCAGCCACAGGTCAGCAGTGCTCAGCACGGCCGCATCACGCCACTGCGCCGGCTCGGCGGGCCCGGCCGCGGCGAACTCCACCGCCACAGCGCGAGTGGCATCGATATGCGTCGCCACCACAGCGGCGACAGCCGAGGCCCCGGCCGGCGTCGAGCCGTCCAGCTCGGCCTGGATCTGGCGCCCGGTCGCCCGCCACGGCCGCTCCCGCCGGTCCGGCCCCCGCCCCGCCGCCTCAGCCAGCCCGTACCGCTCCAGCAGCTTAAGGTGATACGCCGTCGCGCTCGGGCTCAGGCCCGCCAGCTCCGCGCACTGCGTGGCCGTCAGCTCCTCACCCGTCGCCAGCGCGTCCAGGATCGCCAGCCGGGCCGGATGCGCCAGGGCCCGGATACTGCGCGGATTCCCGAACCGGTACGCAGGAGCGCCCTGCGGCGCTCGCTGCCGATCATCACTGTCGGACACCGGCCCAGGGTACCCCTTGACCCGAAGATGTTCAGCAATTACTGTTCAGCAAATGCTGAACACATGCTATCCTCCGCTGCATGGAGGATGCACTGGATGTCCGTGATCTGCGGATGCGGTACGGCAAAACCGATGTGCTCAACGGTGTCAGCTTCGCCGCGCGCCGCGGTGAGGTGCTCGCCCTGCTCGGGCCGAACGGCGCGGGCAAGACCACCACGATCGAGATCCTCGAGGGGTTCCGGATGCGCTCGGCGGGCGAGGTCAGCGTGCTCGGCGCCGACCCCGCGCACGGCGGCGAGGCGTGGCGGGCGAGGACCGGCGTCGTGCTTCAGTCCTGGCGCGACCACGCGAAATGGCAGGTGCGCGAGCTGCTCGCGCACCTGGGCCGCTACTACGCGCCGTACTCCACGCCGGGCGTCACGCGCCCCTGGGACGTGGACGACCTGATCGAGACGGTCGGGCTGACCCCGCACGCGCGCAAGCGGGTGCGGAACCTGTCCGGCGGGCAGCGGCGCCGCCTCGACGTGGCGATCGGCATCGTGGGGCGGCCCGAGCTGCTGTTCCTCGACGAGCCGACGGCCGGCTTCGACCCCGAGGCACGGCGCGACTTCCATGACGTCGTGCACCGGCTCACCGGCCGGGAGCAGACCACGATCCTGCTGACCACGCACGATCTGGACGAGGCGGAGCGGCTGGCGGATCGCATCCTGATCCTGGCCGGCGGCACGATCATCGCGGACGGCTCCGCCGATGAACTGTCCCGCACGATGTCGGGCCAGTCCGAGGTGCGCTGGAGCCGCGGCGGGCAGCGGTTCGTGCGCGCGGCGGACGACGCGACGGCGTTCGTCAGGGAGCTATTCCGGCAGTACGGCGAGTCGGTCGAGGATCTGGAGGTGCGCCGGGCCTGCCTGGAGGAGACCTACCTGGCCCTGGTCCGCCAGGCGGAGCACGGTCTGCCGCGCAGGTGGGCGGCGGCAGCATGAACCCCACGCTAGTGGCGGCGCGAGCGGGACTGTCCCGTGGCTGGATCGAGCTCAGGCAGACCCTGACCATGCCGGGCGGCCTGATCTCGATCCTGATCATGACCGTCGGCTTCCTGGCCGCGATGATCTGGACCCGGCACACGCACGTGCCAGGGACCCACTTCTCGCTGGGCACCACGATGCTGGTCAGCGTGCTCGGCCTGAACGTCGTGATGTACGGAGCCGTCACAATGAGCGACCTGCTCGTAGTCGAACGCGAGGACGGCACGCTGCTGCGGGCCAAGGCCATCCCGAACGGCATGCTCGGCTACCTACTGGGCAAGGTCGTCAACATCTCCGGGCAGATAGCGTTCGCCGTCGCGATCACGCTGCTCACCGGCGCTTTCCTGCTCACCGGCCTGGCGATCGGCCGCCCTGGCAGCTGGCTGACGCTGGCCTGGGTGCTCGTGCTCGGGCTGCTCGCCGCGTTGCCGCTGGGCGCCGTGCTCGGGTCGCTGTTCCCCAGCCAGCGCAGCGCCGGCAACACGATGGTGCTGCTGCTGGCCGGGCTGGCCGTGATCTCCGGCATCTTCTACCCGATCACGCACCTGCCGGTATTCCTGCAATGGACCGGGCAGGTGTTCCCGATGTACTGGCTGGGGCTCGGGATGCGTTCTGCGCTGCTGCCGAATGCGATGGCGGCGGTGGAAATCGGCCACTCGTGGCGGCACCTGGCCACGTTCGGCGTCCTGTCCGCGTGGGCCATCGCAGGGCTCGTACTGGCGCCGGCCGTGCTGCGCCGGATGGCGCGCCGCGAGTCCGGCTCGGCCGTCGCGGCCCGCCGCGAGAAAGCGATCCGGGGAATATGAGCGCCCCGCAAGCGAGCGAACCAGGAAGATGCAAGGGAGGTCATCTCTAACCGGATCGCGCGCTCGGACATCGCAGATCAGCCGGCGGACGAGTGTCGCGCATCACCCGACGCAGGACACTGAGCCGCCCGCAACCCGGTGGATGTGACTCCCTACGGCACGCAACCCGTTGAAATTCACATCCATCGGTTTCGCACAGCGGCAGGCGGGACAGGGCCACCGGGTTCGCAGCGGCAACGGGAGCGATCGCAGGAGCGGCCACGGGGCTCTGCGCGCTGGCTACTCGCCGCTGACCAGCTCGTCGCCGACGGCGAGCCGGTGGTAGGCCGGGCCGAGCAGCTCGGCCAGGTCCTGGCCGCGGACCACCACCGGGGGCGGCTCGAAGATACGCAGCAGCAGGTCGGGGGCCGTCGCGGGCGTCGCGGGCAGCGCCCGCAGCCGCGCCGGGCTGAGCCCCGCCGACCAGAAGTCCGCCAGGCATTCGGCCAGCGGCGGGGCGGGGACGTCCTGCAGCGGGGCGGGGACGTCCCGCGACGACGCCGGGACGTCCTGCGACGGGACCCGGCCATCCGGCGCCTGCCGGGGATCATCGGGCCGCCCGTGCCCGCGGCTGGCCTGCCGGAGCGAGGCGAGCAGCGCATCCCGGTCCCGGCCGCGCCACGCCAGCAGGCCAAACGGGTCATCGTCGAACTGCTCCGCCAGCACGTAACAGACGGCGGCCAGGTGCTTGCACGGAACTTCCCAGTCCGGGCAGGAGCAGCGCATCTCCAGGTCATGCGCCGACCGGGGGAACAGTGGGGTGCCGCACTGGGTGAAGACCTCCTCGATCTGCGCGGGCATCTCCCCGGCCAGCAGCTTGGCCCGGAACAGCGCCTGGCCGGCCAGGGCCAGCTCGACCCGCTGCCACTGTGCCTTGGTGAGCGGGAGCACCTGGATCCGCACCTTGTACGGGGCGGCCCGCGATCCCTGAACCCGAGCGGTGACGTACCCCGATGCGATCTCCAGGTCGAGTACCTGGCCGGCTCTGGCGTACCGGCGGCCGCGCTGTCAGCCGGCCGCTCATCCCGAGCGACTCGAGCACGTCAATGAACCGCCGGGACCACCACTGCTCCCCGATGGCGCCGCGCTTGCTGCGCGCCTTGATGCCGCCCTCGACCCGGATCGGCTGCGACGGCGGGTACCACCCGTCCTCCCAGCGGCTCATTTCTGCCTCGCCTTCGTTCCGGACCCCGCCCTGACTCCGGCGCCTGATCTCACTCCGACACCGCCTCGGGTGACAGGCTGATCACCGCGCGCAGGTCGGCTACCGACAGATTGGCCAGCCAGCTCTCCCCGGTCCCGATGACCCGCTCGGCCAGCGCCTTCTTCTCCTCGATCATCTGATCGATCCGCTCCTCCAGCGTGCCGACGCAGACGAACTTGCGCACCTGCACGTCCCGCTGCTGGCCGATCCGGAACGCCCGGTCGGTGGCCTGGTCCTCCACCGCCGGATTCCACCACCTGTCGATGTGAATCACGTGGTTGGCGGCGGTCAGATTCAGCCCGGTCCCGCCCGCCTTGAGGGACAACAGGAACAGGGCGGGTTGCGTTTCGGAAGTGAATTGAGTGACCAGGGCGTCCCGTTTGCGCTTCGGCGTCCCGCCGTGCAGGTAGAGCACCGGGCAGCCGAGCCGGGCGGCCAGGTAGGGCTGGAGCATCGAGCCGAACTCGGCGTACTGAGTGAAGCACAGCGCCTTGTCGCCCTCGGCGACGATCTCATCGCAGATCTCCTCCAGGCGGGCCAGCTTGCCGGACCGGCCGGGCAGCCGCGAGCCGTCGCCGAGCAGGTGCGCCGGGTGATTGCAGACCTGCTTGAGCTTGGCCATCGTGGCCAGCACCAGGCCGCGGCGCTGGATGCCTTCCTCAGCCGACTCGATCCTGGCCAGCATGTCGGTGACGGTGGCCTGGTACAGCGAGGCCTGCTCGGCGGTGAGGTTGCACCAGACCTTCATCTCCAGCTTGTCCGGCAGGTCGGAGATGATCGACGAGTCAGTCTTGAGCCGGCGCAGGATGAACGGCCCGGTCAGGCGCCGCAGCCTCTCGGCCGCCTCCTGGTCATCGTGCCGCTCAATCGGCACGGCGTAGCCGGCCCGGAACTTCTCCGCCGAGCCGAGCAGGCCGGGGTTAGTGAACTCCATGATGGACCACAGCTCTGACAGCCGGTTCTCGACCGGCGTCCCGGTCAGCGCGATCCGGCCGTCGGCGGGCAGGCCCCGCACCGCCTGGGCCTGGCGGGCGGCGGAATTCTTGATGTTCTGCGCCTCATCGCAGACCACCCTGGCCCAGCGGACCCTGGCCAGCTCCTCCCGGTCCCTGGTGGCGATGGCGTAGGTGGTGATCACCAGGTCGGCCGCCTCCAGCGCGCCGGCGAGCTGCGGCCCGGTCAGCCTGGCCAGCCCCGTGATGCACGTGCACCGCCAGCTGCGGCGTGAACTTCGCCGCTTCCTGCTCCCAGTTCCCGACCAGCGACATCGGGCAGACCAGCAAGGTCGGATTTTTCGAAACGGCTCCTGCGGACGGCTCTCGCTCGTGCGCCAGCAGGGCCAGCAACTGGATGGTTTTGCCCAGGCCCATGGAGTCGGCCAGGATGCCGCCCAGCCCGATGCTGGTCAGGAACGCCATCCAGGCCAGCCCGCGCTCCTGGTAAGGCCGCAGGCTTCCGGTAAACGAGCCGGGGGTGGGAACCGGGGCGAGCCTGCGGTCGGCCTGCCCGGAGAGCAAGTCGCCGAGCCAGCCGTCGGCGTCGATCGCCGCGATGGGCAGGTCGTCCTCGCCGCGCAGCCCGGCCAGCAGCGCGTCGCCCGCCGCCATCGTCCCGGTCCGGCGGCGCTCGAGGAATTTCAGCGCCGCCTGCAGGTGCCTGTCGTCCAGCTCGACCCACTGGCCGCGGATCCGCACGAGCGGGATCTTGAGCCTGGCCAGCTCTTCCAGATCGTCAGGATCGAGAGTCTCGTCGCCTATCGCGAGGTCGTAGCGGAAGTCGACCAGGTCCTGCAGGCCGAATTTCGGCTCGCTGGCCCCCGCGCCGGCGGCGGCGGCCGGGCTCCTGGAGCGCGTGGTGAGCCGGAGGCCGAGCCGGGCCTTGCGGGCCCAGTCCGGCAGCAGCACGCCGAAGCCGGCTCCGGACAGCATCGGCGCCGTCTGCTGGAGAAACCGGAACGCGCCGGCGGTGTCGAGCACCGCGGTCGCCGGCGCCGCCGTGCGCAGCTCGGTGTCCAGCTCGGGGAACAGCCGGGAGGCAGTGCCGAGGCCGGCCAGCAGCTCTTCCTCCGGGTGCCGGATCCCGCCGACCGCCCAGCCTGAGGTGCCCGACCAGATCTGCGCCGCGGGCAGGACCAGGCTCGGATCGTCAGTGGACTGCAAGGAGAACTCCACCAGCCAGCGGCTCTGGTCCGCGGCCCGGTCAGCGTCCGGGCCGGTGTCCAGCTCGGCGTCGGCACGCGGGCCGGCGTCCGGCTCGGCCTGGCTGGCGTCCTGGCCGGTGTCCAGCTCGGCGGCGTCCGGCTCGGGCTCGATCAGCCGGAAGCAGGTACGGACCGGGCCGGCCGGGGCTTGCGCGGCGTTGCGCCAGGCCGCGAGCTCCGCCGCGAGCGCGGCCGCCTCCGTCTCGTCCTGCGGCGTCGCCAGTTCGACGTGGCCGTCGGCGGCGGTCAGCGCCGTTAGCCAGCGCTGCGCCACCGGGATCCGGGCCGGGCTCCGGCCGCGACGGGGGACGAGGGCGGTTCCGGCGAGCCGGAACCGCGCGCTGGCGTCGGCGAGCTCGTCCAGCGCGCTGGCCAGCACCCTGGCCGGCGGCTCGCCTGCGGCCTCGGTGGCACGGCAGACCGCCGGCATCGCCGCCGCCAGCTCACGGGCCCGCTGCGCGTCGGCACCGGACAGCACCGGATGCCATCGGGCCGCGAAACTGTCGCCTTCCGTCACGAGCGCCGGCAGCACCCGCCCCCGGCGGACCATGTCCTGGGCCAGCCGGGCCAGCGCGGCCAGGTAAAGCACGGACCCGCTCAGCCCCGGCGGCCCGGACCCGCGCGTCACCGCGCCGCCCGTCACCGCGCCGTCCGGGACGGCCTGCCCGGCAGAGGGGCCGGGGCCGGCCAGCATGGTGAGCAGTTCCAGCGCGGCGCTGGGCTCGAAGGTCAGCGCCGGGATCCGCCACGCGGCGAGCACGCGGCGACGCCGGCCAGCCTGACCCGGGCCCGGATCATGGCCGCCGGTGCCGCCACGGGCGCCGGTGCCGCCGAGACGGCCGGCGCCTTCGGGGCCGCCGATGGCGCCGGGGAGTTCTGGCGGCAGCGGCCGGATCAGCTCCGGTGAGTCGAGCGGACCGTCGGCCGCGGACGGCAGGCGTAGCGTCAGCTCGTCATCGACCGCCTTGCGGGCCAGGTCGGCCAGCGGGTCGGCGAGCTCGCCCAGCGCGTCAGCCAGGCTGGCGGCGTCACAGGCGAACGGGTGCGGTCGCGGCGCCTGGGACGGCCGGCCGGGGCGCGCCGGGGCGCGCGCCGGGAGATCGGAGTCTTCTGCCCACAGCCAGAGCGCGCTGTACGCCCATATTCCGTGGATAACCCGCATGAGCCAGCACTCCCGATGGCGGCCTCAGCCAGCCGGGTCGCCCTGGCCAGATCCCGGCTGCCTCGTTCAGCAACCTAGCAGCGGAACTGTCGCGCGAGGACCGAAGTTTTCGCCGCGGGTTACTGGCCTCCATCATCGCAGCGGGCACCGACAGCCGAGCGAGACGCGAGCGGCGCAGCGGCGGCCGGCTTCTCGCCCGCCGGATCAGGCATCAGGATCTTCGCCAGTAGCCAGCTGGCGGCGGCCACCATCAGGAAGCAGTCGAGATAGTGGCAGGACATGGCGCCGAGGTAGCTCGGGCCGCCCCAGGCGTTGACCGTGAAGTTCGGGTCCAGGCCGCCGATGACCTGCTCGCCAGCGCGGTAAAAGCTGTACCCGAAGACCGCCGCCAGCGGCAGCGCGACGAGCGCGCGGCCGGCTCCGGCGGGCCCGCGGATGGCTGCGTGCGCGGTCCGGGCTATCCGGCGGGCCGCGGCCTGGCCGAACGGTGCCAGCAGCCACAGGCGATCAGGACGGCGGCCGGTGCCGGGCCGGCGCCACCGCGCGTAGCCGAACACCAGGCAGGCTACGGCGGCCAGGATGATGTGCGGCCACCAGGCCGACGTGCCGGCAAGGTGGTGCCGCAGCAGTGGTGACCGGGACTGGTAGGTGAACCAGCCAGAGATCACGCCGCCGGCGAAGAGCGCGGCGGCCAGCGCGGTCAGTGGCCGGGAGAGCTGCTGGACGATGGCGGGAGCTCGCGTGGCAGGCATTCGTTTCTCCTTACGTGGGGACAGTCCGCTTACCTTGGGGACAGGGCCGTATACGAGACGGACACGGCCGCTTACGGGACGGACACGGCCGCCATCTCAGCCTGCGGTCAGCGCGGTGTCCCGGACATCGGCCAGCTGGCCGATATGGCGGTCATCCGGCGGCCGCGTTCCCGCGGTGCGTCAGTCCAGGGGATGACGCGAGACTCAGCCGCCAGAGGGACGACCGGAGTCCGGCCTGGCGTTACCGTCGGAATATGACGAGCTTGCCGGCGACCGCCGGATCAGCCGACGCGGCACCGCCGTGGTTCGCCCGGTTCTCCGCGCGCCTGCAGAACCGGGCGGTTCCCGATGTCATCGACTACTGCGTCGCAGCGGCCTGCTTCGCCTTCACGCTGCCGGTCCTGATCGGCGCGGCATCGGGTAGCGGCTCACGGCCGGCCATGGCCGCGTTCGGGGCCCTGGCGGCCGCGCCGCTGATCGTCCGGCGTCGATGGCCGGCCGCGACCGTCATCGCCGTCGCCGCCGTGTACGTCGCGGCGGCGCTCGCGGGCGTGCGGTTCACGCCTTTCGTCAGTAACGCCGGGCCCAGCCTGGCCGTCGCCGTCTTCACGGTGGCTGACCGGTGCGACCGGCGGTCATCGCTGACCGCGGCGATCGCCGCGACGCTTGCTATCTGGGGCGCTTCCGCGCTCGCCCTGCATCTGCATCCCGGCCAGGATCAGGACGCCGTTCAGGCTCTGGCGGCGATCCTGGCGTGGGTAGCCGGCGACATCGTGCGGGCACGGCGGGTCTACCGCCAGCGCCTGGATCTGGAGACGCGCCGCCGGTCCGCCGAGCGGGAAGGACGCGCGCGGGCCGAGGAGCGCCTGCGCCTGTCCAGGGAGGTGCATGACGTTGTGTCGCACAGCCTGAGCATGATCGCGGTGCGGTCGGGAGTCGCGCGGCTGCTGCTCGATGAGCAGCCGGAGGAAGCACGCGTGGCGCTCTGCGCCATCGAGACCGCCAGCCGCTCTGCCCTGGACGATCTGCGCCACATCCTGAGGCAGATCAGGGATCCGGCCGCCGCCGGCGAGACCGTCACTCCCGCGCTCGGCGATCTTCCCGCGCTGGTTGACCGGCTGCGCGAGAGCGGTCTTGACGTCAGCTATCACTGCAGCGGGCGGCCGGGCAGCTACAGCATGCCGGTCGAGCTGTCCGCCTACCGGATTGCCCAGGAAGCGCTCACTAACGTCGTCAAGCACGCACCAGGGGCCCGGGCCCGCGTTGAGGTGGCGCACGGCCCGTCGGAGCTCACCATCACCGTGGCCGATAACGGGCCGGGCCAGGCGCGGGCCGTTCCCGGATCCCCCGGCCTGGGCATCGTGGGTATGCGTGAGCGGGCCGCGATGCTAGGCGGCCAGCTTACGGCCGGCCCCCGGCCGCAGGGCGGCTTCGCCGTCACGGCCCGGCTGCCGTCCGGCCAGCAGGTACCCGGCGGAGAGCAGGTACCCGGCGGAGAGCAGGTACCCGGCGGAGAGCAGGTACCCGGCGGGAAACAGCTGCCGTCCGGGAAAGAGCAGTGAGCGACAGCCGCGCGGCGCGGTCAGCCGGCCCTGACGCGCAGATCAGGGTGCTGATCGCCGACGACGAGGCGCTCATCCGGGCCGGGTTCCGGGTCCTGGTTGACTCCGCGCCCGACCTTCACGTCGTCGGCGAGGCCAGCAACGGGGTGCAGGCTGTTCGTCAGGCGCGGGCGCTGCGGCCCGACGTCGTGCTGATGGACATCCGGATGCCCGTGATGCACGGGCTGGAGGCCACCAAGGTCATCCTGGCCAGCGATCAGGCTACGCTGCCTCGCATCCTCATCGTGACCACCTTCGACGAGGATGAGCACGTCTTCGAGGCGCTGCGCGGCGGTGCCAGCGGCTTCGTGCTCAAGGACACCAGGCCCGAGCAGCTGCTGGAAGCCATCAGGATTGTCGCGGCCGGCGATGCGCTGCTGACGCCGAGCGTCACCCGCCGGCTGATCACGGAGTTCAGCCGCAGGCCGCAGGCCATCCCGCCCGCGGACGGGGCGCTGGCGCAGCTCACCCACCGCGAGCGCGAAGTGCTGGAGCAGGTGGCGGGCGGCCTGTCGAATGCCGAGATCGCGGCGAACCTGTACCTCAGCGTGGCCACGGTGAAAACTCACGTCAGCCGACTGCTGGGCAAGCTGAACGGGCGTGACCGCGCTCAGCTCGTCGTGATCGCCTACGAGACGGGTGTCGCCACTGCGGGCGAGCCCCGTAGCGGTCCTTCGTAGCGGCCCCGGCGGCCCGGCGGCCTGGCCATACGGGCCGCTCGATCAGCGGGCAGCGCGCGCCGCTGCCGCCGATCCCGCCGCGCTTATCCCGCCGCGCCGGTACCGGGAGCGCCGGTACCGGGAGTACCGGTACCGGGAGCACCAGTACCCGTAGCACCAGTACCCGGAACCTCATCGGTCGCCGACGCCTGCACCCAGCCGTCCCCGCCAGCCGGGCTGTCCGGGCCGGCCGGGCCGGCCGGGCCGGGAAATCCGCCCTTCCCGCTGCCAGTGACCTTGCGCAGGTGCTTGGTCATCGAGCGGAACAGGAAGACCAGGACGACGGCCATCCCGGCGACGACCAGGAAGCCAAGCGTGCCGGGCTCGGCCGAACTGCTCGGGGCCGTTGCGGCCAGTGCCGTGGCTGCCGTCATAGCGCCACCCTTTCCCTGATCCCCGCGAAGAGATCGTCTTCCGGGATATCAGTGTCCACCAACGACCTGGCCAGATGATAGTCCTCCGTCGGCCACGCCGAGCGCTGGGCGTCGAGCGGGCACGCGAACCACGAGCCCGCCGGGTCGATCTGGGTCGCGTGCGCCAGCAGCGCCTGGTCACGGACTTCGAAGAAGTCGCCGCACGGAATCATGGTGGTAATCTTCGGCTCCGGCCGGTCGGGCCGGTCCTCCCAGCGCTCTAGCCACTTCACGTAGGGCGATTCGACGCCGCGCCGTTCCATCTCCTGATGCAGGGCGATGATCCGGGCCTTGTGGAAGGTGGCGAAGTAGTAGAGCTTGAGCGGCTGCCAGGGCTCCCCGCACTCCGGGTACCGGTCCGGGTCAGCCGAGGCCTCGAACGCCTCGACGCACACCTGGTGCGTCTTGATGTGATCGGGGTGCGGATAGCCCCCGTTCTCGTCGTAGGTGAGCAGGACATGCGGCCGGAACGCCCGTACCGCCCGGACCAGCGGGCGAGCGGCGTCTTCGAGTGTCTCCAGGGCGAAGCAGCCGTCCGGCAGCGGCGGCAGAGGATCACCTTCGGGCAGCCCGGAGTCGGTGAAGCCGAGGAACTGCTGCTGGACGCCGAGGATCTCGCGCGCCCTGGCCATCTCCGCCCGGCGCACGCCGGCCAGGTCGGCGCGGATCTCGGGACGGTCCATGGCCTTGTTCAGTATGTCGCCGCGCTCCCCGCCGGTCAGCGTGCAGACCAGGACCTCCGCGCCCTCCCGGACATAGCGGGCCATCGTCGCCGCGCCTTTGCTGGACTCGTCGTCAGGATGCGCGTGCACCGCCATCAGCCGCAGCGGAGCGCGGCCGGGCGCGCCGCCATCGCCGGCGGCTGTCGTCCCGGTGCGGGCAGTGGCGCCTTGGTCAGAGGTCACGGCAGACAAGAAAGATCTCCTCGATACCCGTAGTGGACATAACCGGCCGGCCCGAGGCGATCGTCGCGCCTCGTGCCGCCGCCCGGCGGCCCGCGGCTGCCGACAGGTCATTGTGCAGGACAACAAGGCCGCCGGCGAAGGCATTCCCGCGCACGGTCAGCCTCGTCCGGCCTAATGTCGCTTGCCGCTAAGCCATTGACACGCGCCAAGTAGTCGCGGAGCCTTGTTAGCCTCAAGGATTAGCCCCCAGGGTCCTACCTGGGCCCGGCGGAGAATTATTCCGCATCGCACGCGAGGAGTACCCGTGACCGAGACCCGTGATGACACCGTGACCTGGCTTACCCAGGAGGCGTACGACCGGCTGAAGTTGGAGCTGGACACCCTCTCGGTACAGGGTCGCATCGACATCGCCGCGAAGATCGAGGCGGCCAGGGACGAGGGCGACCTGAAGGAGAACGGCGGCTATCACGCGGCCAAGGACCAGCAGGGCATGCAGGAGGCCCGGATCCGCCAGCTGACCCAGATCCTGGAGAACTCGCGGGTCGGCGATCCGCCGCGCACGGACGGCGTAGTGGGCCCCGGCATGACGGTCACGATCCGCTTCCAGGGCGACGAGGACGAGGTGACCTTCCTGCTCGCATCGCGCGAGGAGAGTGGCTCGCCGATCGACGTGTACTCTCCCCGGTCCCCGCTGGGCAGTGCCATATCCGGCAAGAAGGTCGGCGAAACCGCGACCTACACGCTGCCCAACGGCCGGGCCGCCGCAGTGGAGATCCTTGAGGCAGTCCCGTACGGGGGCTTCTGACCGAGCCCGTTCAGGGTCGGTGACCACCCGGATCAGGGATCTGTGACCCCGGTGCTACCGGCGCCTCCTGCTTAAATGATCACAAAGGGCTCAGTGCGCCAGAACGCTGAGCCCTTCGTGATCATGCCTTGCGTCAGTGCACCAGCTCCTCGGAGGAGGGCGCCGCCGGGTCGCCGACCTCCGGAGCGCCGGCCGCCAGCTCGTCGGCCGCCAGCTCGCTGGACTGCTCTGACCGGCCGCGCAGCGGGATCTCCTTGATGAACAGGGCGAGCACGAACAGCAGCACCGCCGACGGGAGCGCCCACCAGAAGACACCGTCGATCGCGTGGCTGATGCTGAAGAACACCGCGTCGCGGACCTGGGACGGCAGGCTGTTGACGGTGGCCGGGTCGAGCTGCCCGCCGGCCGCGTGCAGCTGCACGCCAGGCAGCGTGGCGCTCATCGCCTCGTCCAGGCGCCGGACGAAGACGGCACCGAACACCGAGACGCCGATCGACCCGCCGATCTGCTGGAAGAACGTGCGGGAGCTGGTCGCCACTCCTATGTCACGGGCGTGGACGCTGTTCTGCACGATCATCGAGGTGATCTGCATCAGGAAGCCCATGCCGACGCCGAGCACGACGTAGTACATGGCCGAGGTCAGCCGGGAGGTGTCCGGGCCGAGGTGGGTCAGCATGTACATGCCAACCGCCATCGTCGCGCCGCCGATGATCGGCAGGGCCTTGTAACGGCCGGTCTTGACGGTCACCTGGCCGGAGATCAGCGAGGTAACCGTCGAGCCGAGCATCAGCGGGATCAGCATCAGGCCGCTGCCGGTCGGGGAGGCGTGCTGGACAGTCTGCTGGTAGAGCGGCAGGAACGTCAGCGCGCCCAGCATCGCGACGCCGGCCAGGAAGCTCATCCCGATGGCCAGCGAGAAGTTGCGGTTCTTGAAGATATGCAGCGGTATCACCGGCTCGGCCACCCTGGCCTCGATGGCCATGAAGACCAGGATCGAGGCCACGGCGAGGACGCCGAGCCCGATGATCTGGCTCGATGACCAGGCATACCTCGTGCCGGCCCAGGTGGTGAGCAGCACGATCGCGGTGGCCGCGATGGCCAGTACCGCGGCCCCCAGATAGTCGATCCTGTGCTCCACGACCTTGCGCGGCAGGTGCAGGGTGATCGCCAGGTAGATCAGCGCGGCGCCGCCCACCGGCATGTTGATATAGAAGATCCAGCGCCATCCGACGGAGTCGGTGAGGTACCCGCCGACCAGCGGGCCGGCGATCATGGCGAGCATCATCGCGGCCATCATGTAGCCCATGTACTGGCCCCGCTCGCGCGGCGGCACCAGGTCGCCGATCGTGGCCAGCGCCCCGACCATGAGGCCGCCGGCCCCCACGCCTTGCAGCGCGCGGAACGCGATCAGCTGGTCAATCGAGTGCGACAGGCCGGACAGGGCCGAGCCGATCAGGAAGATCACGATGGCGATCATGAGCAGCCGCTTGCGCCCGTACTGGTCGCCGAGCTTGCCGTAGAGCGGAGTGGAGATGGTCGACGTGAGAATATAGGCCGTCACCACCCAGGCCAGCTGGGAGAGGCCGCCCAGCTCACCGACGATGCGCGGCAGGGCGGTGGAGACGACCAGCTGGTCCAGCATCGCGATGATGATCGCGAGCAGAAGGCCCGGCAGCACGATCAGGATCTCGCGCCTCGGCCCGCTGGAGGGGCGTGCCCCGGCGGCCTCGATCGCCTCTGTTTCTGCCACGAGCGGCTCCCTCGCTCCGGATGCGGCTGCCGCCGCCCTGCACTGGACTGGCTGGCCTGTCGGCCGCGTAGTGGAAACCTACTTGCCGACCGGCTAGTATCGGCCTCCTAAAGCAGGCTAGGCTGCTTGCTAACCGGTCGTCAAGCAGGTTCCGGACACCCGAGTGAAACGCAGCGCAGCATCATGAACCAGGGACTGGGCGAGCCCGCGGCGCCCGAGCATGCGCCGCTTGAGGCGCGGCATGACGGGCGCGGCCGCGGTGACACGCGCGCGCGCATCCAGGAGGTAGCGGTCCAGCTGTTCGCGGAGCAGGGCTATGAGAAAACCTCACTGCGCGAGATCGCCGAGCGGCTCGACGTCACGAAGGCTGCGCTGTATTACCACTTCAAGTCCAAGGAAGACATCGTCGGAAGCCTGGTCGAGGATTACTTCGGCCAGATCGACGCGCTGATCTCCTGGGCCAGGACGCAGCCGCGAACTGCCGCCACGCGCGGCACGATCCTGCGCCGCTATGTCGCGATCGTCGCCGATGGCGACGAGGTCTTCCGGATGCTGCACCAGAATCAGGCCGCCGTCAACAGCCTGGCCGCCGCCAAGAGCCGCGGCGAGCTGTTCCGCGAGCGGCTGACCGCCCTCATCGGGCTGCTCGCTGGCCCCGATGCCCCGCTGGACGAGCGGCTCCGCGCCACCATGGCACTCGGCGGGGTCAGCGTGGCCTGGATGTTCTTCGCCGACCAGGTCTCCGACCGCGGCGAGCTGTGCTCCGCCGTGCTCGGCATAGCGTGCGACCTGGCCGATGCCAGTCGCCCGGACAGCCTGGTCCCGGACAGCCTGGTCCCGGACAGCCAGCGAGCCGACTAGCGGGCCAGCTAGCTGGCAGGCGGCCCGCCGGGACGGGCGGACGCCCGGACCAGGGGCAGCACCCGGTACCTGACCGGGGCGGCGAGCGCGATCACGGTCGAGGTCCGCACCACCCCCGCGACATCCACGATGGCGTCAATGACCCGCTGCAGATCAGCGTTAGTGCGCGCTACGACCCGGCAGAGCATGTCGCCCGAGCCAGTGATGGTGTGCGCTTCGAGGATCTCAGGAATCAGGGCGAGCCGGTCAGCCACCGGGTCGTGGCCGCCCGCCTGGCGCAGCTCAAGCGTCACGAACGCGGTGACCCCGTGGCCCAGCGCCGCCGGATCGATATCCGGTCCGTAGCCGGTGATCACGCCGCGGCTCTGCAGCCGGTCCAGCCTGGCCTGGACAGTGCCGCGGGCCACCCCCAGCCGGCGGGAGCCCTCAAGGATCCCGACCCGGGGCTCGGCGGCCAGCAGCTCGATCAGTGCGGCATCGAGCTCGTCGATCACTGGGCGACTCCTGTTCGCATCCTGCACAGATTTCCTACTCCTTTGCCAGCAATGCTAGTCAAGTTGTCTATCAATCTTCGGAGCTATTGCGCACCTTGCCCTCACGAGGCGATGCTGCAGGCAGCCGTGGCAACAGCGAGGAGCACGCAATGGCAGCCGAAGCTGATCGAGACCTGGCGGCGCAGGCCGAGGAGTTCCCGGCGGCGCAGGCCGAGGAATTCCACTCTGAGCAGGCCGAGGAGTTCCCGGTCGACGGGATGGACGCCATCGTGTTCGCCGTCGGCAATGCCCGGCAGGCCGCGCATTTCTACTCCACTGCCCTCGGCATGCGGTGCGTGGCCTACCGCGGCCCGGAAACCGGCTGCCCCGACGAGGCGGCGTATGTCCTGGAGTCCGGCAGCGCGCGCTTCGTCCTGCGCGGCGCGGTCCGCGGTGGCACCGCCCTGGCCAGGCATGTCGCCACCCACGGCGACGGCGTGATCGACCTGGCCATAGCCGTGCCGTCGGCCGAGGCTGCCTACCGGTACGCCATCGCCCACGGAGCCAGGGGGATCGATGAACCCGAGGTCTTCGAGGACGAGCAGGGCAAGGTCGTCCTGGCCTCGATCCGCACGTTCGGCGACACCATCCACACCCTGGTCGAGCGGTCCGCCTACGCGGGGCCCTACCTGCCGGGCTATGTCACCGCCGGGCCCCTCGCCCCGCCCCCGCGCAGGCCCTTCTTCACCAGCATCGACCACTGCGTCGGCAACGTCGAGCTCGGCAAGATGAACGAGTGGGTCAGCTTCTACCAGCAGGTCATGGGCTTCACGAACATGAAGGAGTTCGTCGGTGACGACATCGCCACTGACTACTCGGCGCTGATGAGCAAGGTCGTCGCCGATGGCAGCCGGAAGGTGAAGTTCCCGATCAACGAGCCAGCACCGGGTCAGCGCAAGTCGCAGATCGACGAGTACCTGGAGTTCTACCGCGGTCCCGGCGTCCAGCACATCGCGCTGGCCACCGATGACATCGTCGCCGCGGTCCGCGGCATGAAGGCGGCCGGCGTCGAGTTCCTGGCCACGCCGGACAGCTACTACGAGGCGCTGGGCCAGTGGGTCGGCGACACTCACGTCCCGGTCGACGAACTGCGGGAGCTCAGGATCCTGGCCGACCGCGACGAGGACGGCTACCTGCTGCAGATCTTCACCAAGCCCGTCCAGGACCGCCCCACCGTGTTCTTCGAGCTCATCGACCGGCACGGGTCACAGGGGTTCGGCAAGGGTAACTTCAAGGCCCTGTTCGAGGCGATCGAGCGTGAGCAGGCCCGCCGCGGCAACCTCTGACCCCCCGGCTCAGCTGAACAGCCCGCTCAGCTGAACAGCAGGGTGTAGCCGGCCTTGCGCAGCGATGCGATGACGCTGTCGCAGTGCTCAGGACCCCTGGTCTCCACCTGCAGCATGACCTCCGCCTCGTCCATGTTCAGGTCGGCGGTCACACGCTCATGGACCACGTCAAGAACGTTGGCGCCCAGCGAGGCGAGCTCGGCGAGCAGCGTCGCCAGCGCCCCCGGACGATCGGGCAGCCAGGCAGCGGAAGGCGAGATACCGGCCGGCTGCCGACAGGCCGTGCCGCAGCACCTTGGCCAGCAGCAGGGGGTCGATGTTGCCGCCCGACAGGACGGCGACGACCGGCGGCTCGAACGCGGCCGGATGCTCAAGCAGCGCGGCGACCCCGGCGGCCCCGGCCGGCTCGACGAGCTGCTTGGCGCGCTCCAGGCTGAGCAGCAGCGCGCGGGACAGATTCTCCTCGGAGACGGTGACCATCTGAGCGGCCAGCCCGGAAAGCACGCTAAACGCAAGTTCCCCCGGCCTGGCCACCGCTATCCCGTCGGCCATCGTCTGGGCGGCCCCAGCCTCGACCCGGTAGCCGGCCGCCATCGACGCCGCGAACGGCGCCAGGGTATCGGCCTGTACGCCGATCACCCGGGCGCCGGGGCGGGCCCCGTCCACCGCGATGGCGATGCCCGCGGCCAGGCCGCCGCCCCCGACCGGCACGGCGATCGTCCGTACCTGCGGGCACTGCTCGGCGATCTCCAGGCCGACCGTGCCCTGGCCGGCCAGCACGTCAGGATGCTCGTAGGGATGAATGAAGATCGCCCCGGTCACCGCCGCGATCTCGCGGGCCCTGGCCAGCGCGTCCTCGACCACGCCGCCGTGCAGGACGACCTCGGCCCCGTAGGACCGGGTCGCCGCGACCTTGGGCAGCGGGGCACCGGCCGGCATGACGACGGTCGCCCTGGCGCCCAGGATGGCGGCCGCCAGCGCCACGCCCTGGGCGTGATTTCCCGCGCTCGCCGCCACCACGCCGCGGTCGCGCTCAGCCGGGGTGAGACGGGCGATGCGCAGGTAGGCCCCGCGGATCTTGAAAGAGCCGGTCCGCTGCAGGTTCTCGCACTTCAGCCACACCGGGCCGCCGATCAGATCGGACAATGCCCGCGAGCGCAGCAAGGGCGTCTGGCGGACCTGGTCGCGCAGCACCTCGCGGGCCGCGACCACGTCGTCGAAGCAAATCTCGGCGGACTTCGTCATGTCTGCAGTGTGGCACTGACCGGCGTCTGGCCGGCCACGGCCGGGACGGGAACGGCCGGCGACGAGAGCCACCGGGGGGCGGGCCCGGCCGGGAGCGGGCCGCGGATCTCAGTCGCCGGACCAGTAGCGTTTAGGCTTGAAGATCAGTGCCGCCGCGCCGACCAGGCCGGCGCTCTGGCCGAGCGCGGCCGCCACCACGCGGACCTGCCGCGTGAAGTCGAGCCTGGCGTGCGCCCGCAGCGCCTCCTCCAGCGGGTCGAACAGCATCGCCCCGGCCTGCGAGAGCCCCCCGCCGACCGACACCACCTCCAGATCGCACAGGCTCGTGGCCGACGCGATGGCGATGCCGAGGGCCCGCCCCGCCCGGCGCATCGCGGCGTGGCCGACCGGATGCCCCTGCGCGCCGTCATCGGCCAGGTCCTTGGCCGTCGCGTCGTCCTGGCCCGGCCGCCACCCCTGCTCCTGCGCCCAGACGACCAGCGCGGGGCCGCGGGCAATGGCCTCCAGGCAGCCCCGGCCGCCGCAGACGCAGGGCGGCCCGGTGTCCGGATCGACCACGACGTGGCCGATGTGGCCGGCATTGCCGGACGCGCCCGCGATCAGGTGGCCGTCCAGCACCAGGCCGCCGCCCACGCCCGTGGAGACGACCATGCCGAGCACGTTGCTGCGGCCCCGCCCCGCGCCGCGCCAGTGCTCAGCCGCGACCATGCAGATAGCGTCGTTGTGCACCCGCACGGGGATGCCGGGGAACCGCTCAGCCAGGCGTCCGCGCAGCGGAAACGCCCGCCACGCGGGGATGTTGAGCGGCGAGATGAGCCCGGCGGGCCATTCCATCGGCCCTCCGCACCCGCAGCCGACGCCGGCCAGGCGGGCGGGATCGGTGATCTGGGCCGTGTCGAGAACCCGCGTCATCAGCGCGTCCAGGGTGCGCCACATCTGCTCCGCGTCCAGGTCACGCGGGGTCGGCGTCTGGGCCCAGGTGACCAGCCGGCCACCGGGCTCGGCTACCCCCGCGGCGAACTTCGTGCCGCCGATATCGACCGCCAGCACCGGGCGTAGGTCCCGCATGCTCAGCCTCCCAAGATGCGGACCTGGCCATTGTCGACATAGTGTCGAACGGTGCAGCCAAGTCGACCAGTGCAGTCACAGAGCCAGTCCCCGTCACCCATCGCCGCGTCAGCCGCCCCAGCCGTCAGGACGCTGGGCGAGCTGCGCGCAAGCGGCCACGAGCTTCGGAGCGTGAAAGAGGAGCTCCGGCAGAACCTGATTACCCGGATGCGCGCCGGCGAGGACACCTTCCCCGGAATTATCGGCTTCGGCCAGACGGTGCTGCCGCATCTGGAGCGAGCCCTCATCGCCGGCCATGACGTGATCCTGCTGGGTGAGCGGGGCCAGGGCAAGACCCGCCTGATCCGCACCCTCACCACCCTGCTTGATGAGTGGACACCCGCCGTGGCGGGATGCGAGATCAATGATCATCCATTTGCTCCAGTATGCGCGCGCTGCCGGCGGCTGGCGGCGGAACAGGGAGATGACCTGGAGGTCATCTGGCGGCACCGCAGCGACCGGTACGGCGAGAAGCTGGCCACCCCCGACACCAGCGTGGGCGACCTGATCGGGGACATTGACCCGGTGAAGGTCGCCGAGGGCAGGACGCTCGGCGACCCGGAGACCATTCATTACGGCCTGGTACCGCGGACTAACCGCGGCGTCTTCTGCCTGAACGAGCTTCCCGACCTGGCCGAGCGGATCCAGGTGGCCCTGCTCAACGTGCTGGAGGAGCGCGACATCGGGGTCCGCGGCTACGCGCTGCGGCTGCCGCTGGATCTCGTGCTCGTGGCGAGCGCGAACCCGGAGGACTACACCAACCGCGGCCGGATCATCACCCCGCTGAAGGACCGGTTCGGCGCGGAGATCCGCACTCACTACCCCACTTCCCTGGAGTCCGAGCTGGCCCTGATCCGGCAGGAGGCGCGGCTGGCCTGGGACGGCGCGGAGGCGGGCGCGGTACTGCCGGAGCACCTGATGCAGGTGCTGGCCAGGTTTACCCGGCTGGTCCGCGCCTCCCCGGCGGTAGACGCCCGCTCGGGCGTGTCGGCGCGATTCACGATCGCCGCCGCGGAGGCGGTGGCCGCCTCGGCCGTGCGGCGCGCCGCCCTGACCGGCGAGGAGCAGCCGTCGGCCAGGATCTGCGACCTGCCGGTCATCGTGAGCACCCTGCGCGGGAAGGTCGAGTTCGAGGTCAGCGAGGAGGGCCGGGAGCAGGAAGTGCTCGATCACCTGCTGCGCCGGGCGACCGCCGAGACCTTCCGCTCGCTGCTGGGCAACGCCGACCTGACCGGCCTGCTGGCCAGGTTCGAGGAGGGCGGCGATGTCGAGTCGGGCGACCTGGTGCCCGCTGCGGACCTGCTGAACAGGATCGGCGAGGTCCCTGGCCTGGCCAGGATCATGGACCGCCTGCACATGGACGGCAGCGAGTCGTTCGGGCAGGCAGCGGCCGCGCTCGAGTTCGCTCTTGAGGGGCTGTACCTGATGCGGCGGCTGTCGAAGGACGTCATTGACGGCGGCGCGATCTACCGCACGTAGCGCACGACGTCACCGCGGGCGGCCAGCATCAGCAGGTCACGAAAGGAGGGGCGATGGCCAGGGGATACCGGTACGGCCCGTACCACGACGGGCCGGACCCGCTCGAGCCGCCGTATGACGTCCGCGGCGCGGTGGACGCCCTCGGGGATTCGGTGCTGGACGGAGCCGATCCGGCCAGCGCGCTGCGTGACCTGCTGCGCCGGGGCCTGCCCGACCACCGGGGCCTGGACGACCTGCTGCGCCGGGTGCGCGAACGGCAGCGGGAAGTGCGTGACCGCGGCCGCCTCGACGGCATCCTGGAACAGGCCAGGGCCCTGCTGGACACGGCGATCGGGCAGGAGCGGGCGGAGCTGTTCCCTGACCCGGCCGACGAGGCCAGGATGCGCGAGGCGGAGCTGGACGCCGTGCCGTCCGACACCTCTCAGGCGATCCGCCAGCTAGCCGACTACCAGTGGCGTTCCGCCGCGGCCGCCGAGACCTTCGAGAAGCTCAGGGACCTGCTGCGCAGAGAGGTGCTGGACAGCCAGTTTCGCGGCATGAAGCAGACCCTGCAGGAGCCCGATCCCGAGGCGATGCAGCGGGTGAAGGACATGATGGCGGCGCTCAACGAGATGCTCGAAGCCGATGCCCAGGGCACGCACTCCCAGCAGGACTTCGACAGCTTCATGGCCGAATACGGCGATCTGTTTCCCGGCTCGCCGAGCGATCTGGAAGAGCTGGTGGACTCGCTGGTCCGGCGCATGTCCGCGGCGCAGCGGCTGCTCAACTCGCTGACTGACGAGCAGCGCAACGAGCTGGCCGGGCTGATGTCACAGACGCTGGAAGACGCCGGCCTGGCCGCCGAGATGTCCCGGCTGGCCGATGCCCTGCGGGCCCGCCGCCCCGACATGGACATGGAAGGCTGGCCCGGCGATCAGATGACCGGCCAGGACCCGCTGGGCCTGAGCGACGCCACCAGCGCGCTCGCCGAGCTCGCCGATCTCGCGGAGCTGGAGGATGGCCTGCGCCAGGACTACCCTGGCGCGCGGCTGGACGACATCGACGAGGACGCGGTCCGCCGTGCCCTGGGGCGCCAGGCCGTCGACGACATGGAGGCGCTGCGGCAGATCGAGCGCGAGCTTGAGCGGCAGGGCTACCTGCAGCGGACCGACGGCAAGCTGGAGCTGACCCCCAAGGCGGTACGCCGCCTCGGCGAGACCGCGCTGCGCCGCGTGTTCGCGCACCTGACCGAGGGCAGTCACGGGGACCATGACCAGCGCGACGCCGGTCAGGCGGGTGAGTACACCGGGAGCACGCGGCCGTGGCGATTCGGTGACGAGCAGTCCATTGACACCGCGGCCACGGTCCGCAACGCGCTGCTGCGCGGCGGCATACCCGCCGTGCGCCAGTCCGGGCGGCCCGCCCTGGAGGCGAGGCTGCCGCGGGTCACCCTGTCGGTCGCCGACTTCGAGGTCGGCGAGACCGAGCGGCGGGCGTCCGCGGCCGTCTGCCTGCTCGTCGACCTGTCCTACTCCATGGCGCTGCGCGGCACCTGGGGGGTAGCCAAGCAGACGGCCCTGGCCCTGCACGCCCTGGTCCGCAGCAAGTACCCGCAGGACTCGATCCAGGTGATCGGATTCTCCAACTACGCCCGCGAGCTGCGCGAGACAGATCTGGCCGGCCTCGGCTGGGACATGGTGCAGGGGACGAATCTGCACCACGCGCTGGTGCTGGCCGGGCGCTATCTCGACCGCCGCCCTGAGCACAACCCGGTGGTCCTCATCGTCACCGACGGCGAGCCGACCGCCCACCTGCGCCGGGACGGGCAGTTTCACTTCGACTGGCCGCCGTCGCCGGAGACCCTTGAGCTCACCATGGCCGAGGTGGACAAGATGACCAGGCGCCGGGCGACGCTGAACATCTTCATGCTGGCCGACGATAAGCGGCTGACCGCGTTCGTCGAGGAGGTGGCCCGGCGCAACGGCGGGCGTGTGCTGCGCGCCGAGTCCGAGCGCCTCGGCGAGTACGTGGTCAGGGACTTCATGCGCGCCCGGCGAGAGAGCCGCCGGTAATTTACGGCAGCTCCGGGAACCGCCAGCCGCCAGCGATGCCGGGTCAGCCGAGGGCCAGGCGAAGATCTTCCAGCAGGTCGTCGCAGCTCTCGATGCCGACCGACAGCCTGATCAGGTCGCCGGGGACCTCCAGCGCTGAGCCGGCCGCCGAGGCGTGCGTCATCCGGCCCGGATGCTCGATCAGCGATTCCACGCCGCCGAGCGACTCGCCGAGCGTGAACAGCCGAGTCCGGCCGCAGATCGCCACGGCCTCCGGCTCTCCGGCGCGCGCCCGGAAGGACACGATCCCGCCGAACCCGCGCATCTGCTTGGCCGCCACCTCGTGCCCTGGATGAGCGTCTAGGCCGGGGTAGTACACCTGCGCCACCGCGGGGTGGCCAGCCAGCATGTCGGCCACCCGCTGGGCGTTCCGGCAGTGCCTGTCCATCCTGATCCCGAGCGTCCTGATGCCGCGCAGGGTCAGCCAGGCGTCGAACGGGCCGCCGGCCGAGCCGGTCGCGTTCTGCAGGAACGCCAGCTTCTCGCCGAGGCCGGCGTCGGCCACGACCAGCGCTCCGCCCACCACGTCAGAGTGACCGCCGATGTACTTGGTGGTCGAGTGGACCACCACATCCGCGCCCAGGGCCAGCGGCTGCTGGAGGTAGGGCGACGCGAACGTGCTGTCCACGACCAGCAGCGCGCCCGCCTCGTGCGCGATCTGAGCCAGGGCCGAGATGTCGGCGATGGACAGCAGCGGGTTGGTCGGCGACTCCACCCAGATCACCTTCGCGGGCCGGTCCGCCAGCGCCCTGCGGACCGCCGCCGCGTCCGAGATCGGCACCGGCCGGTAGCTGATGCCCCAGCCCTGCAGGACCTTGTCGAACAGCCGGAACGTCCCGCCGTACGCGTCGTGCGGGATCAGGACATGGTCGCCGGGCTGGCACAGGACACGCAGCAGGCAGTCCTCGGCCGCCATCCCGGAGGCGAAGGCCAGCGCACGGACCCCGCCCTCCAGGGCGGCCAGGCATTCCTCCAGCGCTCCCCTGGTCGGATTCGCCGTCCGCGAGTACTCGTAGCCCTCGATCCAGCGGCCCGCGCCCTGGCCGCCGGCCCCCCCGCGCAGGCCGCCGACGCCGTCCTGCTTGTAGGTGGAGACCTGGTAGATCGGCGGCACCACCGCCCCGGTCAGCGGATCTGGGTCCTGACCAGCGTGGATGGCCAGCGTTTCGAATCCGTCCGAGTCCTGTGCGCGCATCCGGTTGCCTATCTGCCCGTGCTGCCGCCCGGCGGGCGAGCAGCGTCTGTCCGATGAAGTTGCTGGCCGGCGTAGCGTCAGCCGGACCCGGCCAGGAAGGTCAGCACATCCTGCCGGGTGATCATTCCCGTCGGCTTGCCGTCCACGAGCACCACGGCGGCGCCGGCCTTCTCCAGCGCCACGATAGCCGCGCTGATCGGCTCGCCGGACCCGACCATGGGCAGCGGCGCGGACATGTGCCCGCTCACCGGGTCCTGCGGCGTGGCCCGGCCGGAGACCAGCGCGTCGAGCAGGTCGCGCTCGACAATGGAGCCGATCACTTCTGCCGCCATGACCGGCGGTTCCTCGTTCAGGACAGGCAGCTGCGATACGTCGTACTCGCGCAGGCTCTCGATCGCCGCCCGCACCGTCTCCTGCGGGTGGGCATGCACGAACAGCGGCAGCTCGCCCTGCTTGCGCTCCAGCACGTCGGCGACCCTCGGCTCGGCGGTCTCGGCGGCCAGGAAGCCGTAGTCGGCCATCCAGTCGTCGTTGAAGATCTTCGAGAGGTAGCCACGGCCGCCGTCCGGCAGGAGCACCACGATCACGCCGTCGGGGCCGACGGCCTGCGCGACCCGCAGCGCCGCCACCACGGCCATCCCGCAGGAGCCCCCCGTGAGCAGCGCTTCCTCCTTGGCCAGCCGCCGCGTCATCAGGAACGATTCCGCGTCGCTGACCGCGATGATCTGGTCGCAGATGCTCTTGTCGTAGGTCTCGGGCCAGATGTCCTCGCCGACGCCCTCGACCAGGTACGGGCGGCCGGTACCGCCCGAGTAGACCGAGCCTTCCGGGTCGGCGCCGATGACCTGGACCCGGCCGCCGGATACGTCCTTCAGGTAGCGGCCAGTGCCCGAGATCGTGCCGCCCGTGCCGATGCCGGCCACGAAATGGGTGACCTTCCCTTCGGTCTGCTCCCAGATCTCTGGCCCGGTGGAGTGATAGTGCGAGGCGGGGTTCTCCGGGTTCGCGTACTGGTCGGGCTTCCAGCCGCCGGGAATCTCACGGGCCAGCCGGTCCGAGACCGAGTAGTAAGAATCAGGATGATCCGGCGTCACGGTCGTGGGGCAGACGACGACTTCGGCGCCATACGCGCGCAGCACGCTGATCTTGTCCTGGGCCACCTTGTCCGGGCAGACAAAGAGGCACTTGTAGCCCTTCTCCACCGCGGCGATCGCCAGGCCGACCCCGGTATTGCCCGACGTGGGCTCGATGATGGTGCCGCCCGGCCGCAGGGCGCCCGACTCCTCGGCCGCCGTCACCATCCGCTGCGCGATCCGGTCCTTGACCGATCCGCCCGGATTGAAGTACTCCACCTTGGCCAGGACCGCTGCCGCAGGCCGCCCGCCGCCGGGCAGGCGCGTCACTCTGCGCAGCCTGACCAGCGGAGTGTTCCCGACCAGCTCGATCAGGGAGTCGTGCACCTGCATGCCAACCACCTTTGCCCTATCGGTCCCCTGACGGTATCTCACCGGCCGGCCGGCCAGATGGCCCGACCGGCCACCGATAGTAGTCATGTGATCGCTATAAGTCCTCGTCTGGCCGGGCCGCGCGGCGGGCCAGCGCGGCCGTCCGGCGACGCACCCCCGGGGGGGTCACAGCAGTCTGGCGCCGGGGAAGACTGTGCTGGCGCCCGGTGTTGCATAAGCTACTGTGCGGTTAATCGCCGGTTTTATCCAGGGAGTCTGCTATGCCTGAGGCTGTCATTGTCGCCACCGCCCGCTCGCCGATCGGCAGGGCGTTCAAGGGATCACTGATCAGCATCCGTCCCGATGACCTCACTGTCCAGATGATCGCCGCGGCCCTGGCCAAGGTACCGCAGCTCGACCCGGCCGACGTCGAGGACCTGATCCTCGGCTGCGGCCTGCCCGGCGGCGAGCAGGGCTTCAACATGGCCAGGGTGATTGCGGTCATGCTCGGCTACGACACGGTGCCGGGCACCACCGTGACCCGGTACTGCTCGTCCTCGCTGCAGAGCACGCGGATGGCGTACCACGCGATCAAGGCCGGCGAGGGCGACGTGTTCATCTCCGCCGGCGTAGAGTGCGTGAGCCGTTTCGCCAACGGCAGCAGTGACAGCTGGCCGAACACCAAGAACCCGGTGTTCGCCGCGGGCGAGGAGCGGGTCGCCGAGCAGGCCAAGGGCGGCGGCGAGGTCTGGCATGACCCCCGGCAGGACGGCGAGATCCCCGACGTCTACCTGGCGATGGGCCAGACGGCCGAGAACGTCGCGAAGCTGCGCGGCATCAGCCGCGGGGAGCAGGACGAGTTTGGCGTGCGGTCCCAGAACCTGGCCGAGAAGGCGATCGCCGACGGGTTCTTCCAGCGTGACATCACCCCGGCGACGATGCCGGACGGCACGGTCGTGTCCGCCGACGACGGGCCCCGTGCCGGGACCACGCTGGAGAAGGTGTCCGCGCTGAAGCCGGTGTTCCGCCCGGACGGCACGGTCACCGCGGGAAACTGCTGCCCGCTGAACGACGGGGCGGCCGCGGTGATCGTGATGAGCGACCGCAAGGCGGCCGAGCTCGGACTCACCCCGCTGGCCAGGATCGTTTCCACGGGGGTGACCGCGCTGTCGCCCGAGATCATGGGACTGGGACCGGTCGAGGCCTCGCGGCAGGCGCTGAGCCGGGCCGGGATGACGATCGACGACATCGACCTGGTCGAGATCAACGAGGCGTTCGCGGCCCAGGTCATCCCGTCGTACCGGGAGCTGGGCATTGACGTGGACAAGCTCAACGTCAATGGCGGCGCCATCGCCCTCGGCCATCCCTTCGGCATGACCGGGGCCCGCATCACCTCGACCATCCTCAACAGCCTGGCGTTCCACGACAAGACCTTCGGCCTGGAGACCATGTGCGTGGGCGGCGGTCAGGGCATGGCGATGATCTTCGAGCGGCTGTCCTGACCCGACCGGGACGGCGGCGCGCCGTTCCTCGTTCTGCGGCGGCTGAGCCGGTCGGATGGTCCCGGTTGGCCGCGCCGTGCCGCTCTGCCCTGCAGCGCATTTCGAAAGGGTAACGACGAGGGGTTGTCAGGCGCCCCGACGTGGTGCAGTCTCTTCTGCAAGAGGACTTCACCCCTGGAGGTGCCACTTGTCACTGACCCGCTCTCCGGAGATGCACAAGAACCTGATCGCCCGCATCCCATTGGTCACCGGCCGTGACCTCCGTGAGTGGTTCAGAAGACTGGAGTCCGGACCTGCGTTCCTGCGCTGCGAGGAACGGGCTCACTGGCTGTCCGACGAGCACGGCCTGACCCATGGCTACGCGAGCGCGATCGTGCATGAGTATGAGATCCAGCGCCGGACCAGGCTGAACAGCGCCTAATCTGGCACCATGGACATCACGAGTGCCGCCGAGTTCCTCCGTGCTCACCATCATGCGGTGCTCGCCACCGTCAGGGCGGACGGGCGGCCCCAGCTCTCGCCCGTGACCGTCGCGGTCGACGAGGAGAGCCGCGTGCTGGTCAGCACGCGCGAGACCGCGATCAAGGCGAAGAATCTGGCCAGGGACCCGCATGCGTCGCTATGCGTGCTCAGCGACGCCTTCTTCGGCGAGTGGATCCAGGCTGAGGGTACCGCTGAGCTCATCCACCTGCCCGAGGCGCTGGACCTGCTGGAGCACTACTACCGGCTGGTCGCCGGAGAGCACCCTGACTGGGAGGATTACCGCGCCGCGATGCGCAGGGAGCAGCGGCTAGTGGTCAGGATCACGCTGACTCGCGCCGGACCGGACAGGAGCGGGTGATCAGGTCGCGTCCGGAGCTGGCCAGCCGGAACTGCGCCGAAAGAGCTCAAACGAAACACTGCGGGCAGACGCAATCTTTACCAACCAAAGAATCGATCCGGGCATCATGACTTGCGCGCCGACACCATAGGCAAGCGGATGACGCCGCGGGGCACCTAAGTACTGACCGGGCATTCAGTCGTGAACATCTCCGGCGAGCAGAGTCATGCCTGCTCAGCAGTACCCCCGGTCGGAGTCGAACCGACACTGGGGACCCTTTTAGGGGGCCGGCCTCTTCCCTTGGGCTACGGGGGCTTTGCGATAGTACCCCGTGACGTTCCTATAACTCTAGAGTAGTCGATTAAGGTCTTCCAGAATCCTGCGCAATGTCGCCTATCTAATTGATCATATCAAGCGCACCGATACGCCGAGTAACCATTCTGAGATTCCCATTACTTTCTGTATTCATATCGTGACTGGTCCTCCGCGCGTTACAGTGTTACAACCCGGCGTGCCCGCGGGCGCGCCGGAACACCGTGTCCAGCATGCTGTCGGTCAGGCGGCCGGTGAACGTATTCTGCTGGCTCGGGTGGTAGCAGCCGAGGACGAGCAGCTGCGGGCAGGCCGCCGCGGCCGGGCTGGGGCGGGGCACCCGGAGCAGGGCCTCCGCCCCATGGCCGAACGCGGGCCGGGGCCTGGGTACCTCGGCTCCCGCATCCCGCAACTGCTGCCAGACCGCCTGCCAGGCGAAATGACCCAGGCAGACGATCACGCGCAGGTCCCCCCACAGCAGGGCCAGCTCTGCCGCGAGCCATGGAGCGCAGGTGTCCCGCTCGGCCACGGACGGCTTGTTGTCGGGCGGCGCGCAGCGTACCGCCGCCGCCATGCGCGTCGCGTCGAGCCGCTGGCCGTCTCCGGCCGCCGAGCTATCCGGCTGTGCGGCGAGCCCGCATCTCCACAGAGACGCGAACAGGACGTCACCACTGCGGTCACCGGTGAAGATGCGCCCGGTGCGATTCCCGCCATGGGCCGCCGGCGCCAATCCGACGATCAGGACCCTCGGCTGGTCCGCGCCCCAGCCGGGAACGGGGCGTCCCCAGTAGCGCTCGGCCCGGAAGGAGCGCCGCTTCTCCCCCGCCACCTGCTCGCGCCACTCCACCAGCCGCGGGCAGGCCCGGCAGACCGACTGCCTGGCGACGAGCTCCGGCAGCGTCCCGGCGCTCGCGGCGAGGTCTCGCACGCTGGCCGGATCGAGGGCCACCGCAGTCCTCGAGGTAGCCGGATCGTCCGGCCAGCCCGAACCGGGAGCCACCGTGCTATCCGGCTGCTGCGGGCCGGGCAGGCTCATCGGGTCGCGTCCGGGCATGCGGGCTCCTGGTTACCGTGCGCCGGCCGCGATGGACCAGGCGATGCCATCGAGGATGTCGTGCTCGCTGGCCATCACCTCGCCGAAGCCGAGACAGATCATGATCCGGTCCAGGACCAGAGCCCCCGCGCCGATGACATCCACCCGGCCCGGGTGCATGACGCCGATCGCCGACCGCTGCTCGCGAGTCTGGCCGAGCAGGCTGAGTGTCACCTCATGCACTCTGGCGGCCGAGATCCGGGCGTGGTGGATCCGGGCCGGATCGTATGCCGCCAGGCCGAGCGCGATGCCGGTCACAGTCGTGACCGATCCCGCCAGGCCCAAGAGCGTGCGGGCACTGGTCACGGGAATGCGCGTGGCCACCTCGGACAGCGCCGCGTCGATGTCCGAGGTGGCCGCCTCGATCTGGGCGGCATCCGGCGGATCACCGTGCAGGTGACGCTCGGTCAGGCGGACGCAGCCGATGTCCACGGACACGGCGTGGCCCCCGCCGAGCACGAACTCGGTCGACCCGCCGCCGATGTCGACCACCAGGTAGGGCGGCTGCGGCCCCGCACCGCGTTCCGGCCCGCCAGCGTGTTCCGGCCCGGCCGCGTGTTCCGGCCCGGCACCGCGTTCCGGCCTGCCCGCGCGCTGATCCGGCGGGCACAGCTCGGTGGTCGCGCCGTTATACGACAGCTGCGCCTCCTCGTCGCCGCTGACGACCTCCGGCGCTATGCCCAGTAGCCGGGTGACGCCGCGGACGAAGTCACTGGCGTTCGACGCGTCCCTGGTCGCGCTCGTCGCCACCATCCGGACCGCGCTGGCACCCGAATCGGCAATCGCCCGCGCATAGTCGGCCAGCACGCGGAACGTCCGCGTGAGCGCCTCGGGCGCGAGCACGCCCGTCGCATCCACGCCCTGACCCAGCCGGACGATCTCCATCCGGCGGTTTATGTCAGTGAGCTGGCCGCTGGCCGGGTTCACGTCAGCGATCAGCAGGCGCAGGGAGTTGGTACCGCAGTCGATGGCCGCGACCCGGACGGCTCCGGGCGGGAGCGCCTGGCCGGTCACTGACTGGCCGGTCACTGACTGGCCGGTCACTGACTGGCCGGTCACTGACTGGCCGGTGCCACGCACGGACCCGCTGCCCACCACTGCCCGGCGGCGGCCACGGCCTCCCGGCCGAAAGGATTCGCGCCCGGGGCGGCAAGCTCATGCGCGACGAGAGCGTGCAGGCACTTGACCCGCCCTGGCATTCCCCCCGCGCTGCCCGCCCCGTCCGGGAGCGGCTCGACGCCGGCGCCGCGAGCCGCCTCTGCGCGCCGGGCCAGGTAGTCGCGATGGGCCGACTGGTACGCCTCCCTCAGGTCCGGGTCGCTCGCCAGCCGCTGGGTCATCTCCCGCATCGTCCCGCCCGATTCCAGCCGGCTCACAGCCGCGCTCGCGCGCGGGCAGGTCAGGTAGTACAAGGTCGGGAACGGCGTCCCGTCTGGCAGCCGCGGCGTGGTCTCGATGACGTCGGGCAGCCCGCACGGACAGCGGTGCGCGATCGCCCGGACTCCGCGCGGCGGACGACGCAGCTGCAGCGCGACCGTCGCTACGTCAGCGGCTATCGCCACCTCAGCGGCTGCCGCCACATCATCCGCCGCCATCTGAGTAGCCACCGCCATGTCAGTGGCCTCGGGCCTGCCGGGAGCCTGCGGCCGGCCGGGAGCATCCGGTTTGCCGGGAGCCTGCGGACTGGCAGGGACCTGCGATCTGCCGGGGACCTGCGGTCCGGCGGGGACCTCCGGTCGGCCAGAGACCTGCGGACCGCGGCCGGCGGTCAATGGCCCGGCTCCTTGTCGGCCTGCTGCACCGACGACCACAGCCGCTGATACCAGGATGTAACGGCCGTGTGGACCGGCGCGGCCTTCGCGGCCTTCACGGCCGCTGGCCTCTGCCCGGAGATGATCACATAGCACGTCTCGGCGGGCAGGCACATATGCAGGTTGTCCCTCGCCTCCCGCTCGATGTACGCGGGACTGGTCAGCTCCCGCTGCCGGGCCCTGAGCGACTGCAGCCGGGCCCCGATCTGCCGCTGCTGCGTCTCCAGCTGGTCAATCTGGCGCCGCTGGGCGATGTACTCGCGGACCGGGTAGGCCAGGCTCAGCGCGATCGCGCACGCAACGACGGCCAGCACAGCGGCCCTGCTCGTGAAGCGGGGCCGCTGCCCTGAGTGGAGCCAGCCAGGGCTCGGTCATTTCCCGGCAGCCGCCCAGCGCGGGAATGCCGCCTTCCCCGCATACGACGCCGCATCACCGAGCAGCTCCTCGATCCGCAGCAGCTGGTTGTACTTGGCGACCCGCTCGAACCTGGCCGGCGCTCCCGTCTTGATCTGCCCGCTGTTGGTGGCCACGGCAAGATCGGCGATCGTGGTGTCATCAGTCTCGCCGGACCGGTGACTGATCACGCAGCTGAACTGGCTGCGGTGCGCCAGCGCCACCGCGTTGAGGGTCTCGGTCACAGTGCCGATCTGATTGACCTTGACTAGCAGCGAGTTCGCGCAGCGCTCGGCGATCCCGCGGCGCAGCCGGTCCGGGTTGGTGACGAACAGGTCGTCGCCCACCACCTGCACACGGTCGCCGAGCCTCGCCGTCAGCTCCTGCCAGCCCGGCCAGTCGTCCTCGGCCAGCGGGTCCTCTAGCGACACGATCGGGTAGGCGTCCAGCCAGTCGGCGTAGACCCCGGTCATCTGCACTGCGCTCTGGCTGCTGCCCTCGAACCGGTAAGCGTCGTCGGCATAGAACTCGGAGGCGGCGGCGTCGATGGCCAGCGCGATATCCGCGCCCGGGGTGAAGCCCGCCTTGGTGATCGCCTCGACGATGAAATCGAGCGCCGCCCGGTTGTGCTCAAGGTCGGGGGCGAAGCCGCCCTCATCGCCGACGCCGGTGCTCAGGCCCTTCTGCTTGAGCACTGACTTCAGCGCGTGGTAGGTCTCCGTTCCCCAGCGCAGCGCCTCGGCGAACGTGCCGGCCCCGAGTGGCGCGATCATGAATTCCTGGACGTCAACATTGTTGTCGGCGTGCGCCCCGCCATTCAGGATGTTCATCAGCGGCACCGGCAGGACGTACGCGTTCGGGCCGCCGAGGTAGCGGAAGAGCGGCAGCTGCGCTGACTCGGCGGCCGCCCGCGCGACCGCCATGCTCACGCCGACGATGGCGTTCGCGCCCAGGCGCGACTTGTCCGGCGTGCCGTCCAGGTCGATCAGGGCCTGATCCACCAGTCGCTGATCGTCGGCGTCGTAGCCAAGCAGCTCGGGCTGAATCTCGTCGCTCACGCCCGCGGCGGCCTGCTCGACGCTCTTGCCCCCGTACTCGGCGCCGCCGTCCCTCAGCTCGACGGCCTCAGCAGCGCCAGTCGACGCCCCGCTGGGCACTCCGGCCCGGCCCAGCGTGCCGTCATCGAGCACTACCTCCACCTCAAGGGTGGGGTTGCCGCGTGAGTCCAGGATCTGCCTGGCGAAGACGGCTTCGATGGAGGCCACGGTAGAACTCCCAACGGTGAGTTGCTGGAGATTGTCGCTTTGGAGCCTAGTAGAGCGAGGACACGCGAGCGCAGCGGCCACGCCGCGCCAGCCGCATTGCCGTGCAGGCCCCCGTTCCTTGATCCCGGAGGATCCTGGAGGTCAGGACCTCCAGGATCCTCCGGGATCAAGGAAAAGAACTGCCTGGCGAGGCAGCTACGGCCGGGCGGGCCCGTTCCCAGGCCAGCACGCGATCACGGTAGGCGCGGGCGGCGGCGCGCAGCTCAAGTTCCGGGTCAAGCCCGGCCTCGGTCGCTCTGGCGGCCAGCGCGAAGAGCTCCGCCCCGATCTCGCTCGGGTCGGCGGGCGCAGGACCCGGAGAACTCCCGGCGGGCGCGGGACCCGGAGAACTCCCGGCGGGCGCGGGACCCGGAGAACTCCCGGCGGGCGCAGGCCCCGAAGACGCACCGCCTGCGGGCTTAAGGTCGGCGAGTCCAGCAGGCACGCCCGCCCTGGCGGCGCGCCGCTGCAGCTGCGCGGCGAGCGAGAGCGCGGGCTGGCCGAACGGCACGCCATCGAGCGCGGACCCAGGGCCGCCGCTCGCGGCCTCCCGCTCGGCCGCCTTGATGACATCCCAGTTCTGCTTGACCTCGTCCGCACCGGACACATTCACGTCGCTGAACACGTGCGGATGCCTGCGCACCAGCTTGGCCGTGATGCCGTCGGCCACGTCATCGATGGTGAAGCCGGTTCCGTCGGTGCGCTCGGAGGCGACCCTGGCATGGAAGAGCACCTGGAGCAGGACATCGCCGAGTTCCTCGCACAGGGCGGCGCGGTCGTCATTTTCCAGCGCCTCCAGTGCCTCGTAGGTCTCTTCGAGCAGGTACGGCGCGAGCGAGGCGTGCGTCTGCTTCGCATCCCACGGGCACTGCGTCCGCAGCCGGTCCATGACCGAGACCAGCTCCAGCAGAGCGGCGCCCGGCGATGGCGGCGGGGCCAGCGCGCCAGCGCCGGCCCCCCCAGCCGCAGCGCCAGCACCAGCAGCGCCAGCACCAGCACCGGCACCCGCACCCGCAGTCATGGGCGGGCTACCTGGGTCCTGCGTCACGGCTGCCGCATTAGCAGGGCGGCGTCAGCCGCGGAGCCGCGGAAGCCGAGGCACTCGGCGCCGGCCGGACGGCCGGCTGCGTGGCGGACACGCCGGACTTCGCGGGGACCACCGACAGCTGGTTGTAATCGAGGACGCCGAACTGCGGATTTACCTGGATGGCCAGGCCCTTGGAGGCCAGGCACTGATCCTTGTTCAGCTGGGCGGCGAGCGCCTGCTGGGCGGCCGTCGTGGTCGGGGCCGTGCCGCCGTCGGCGCGGCTGGTCAGCGCGTCGCCGATCGCCTGGTACCGGCCGAGTTCGGGGATCAGGTCGGGCGGCAGCCCGTTGGCGACAGCCGCCTCGCGGATGGTGCTGTCGCTTTGGTGCAGCTGCGCCGCGAGCGCGGCCAGTGCGCGCTGCGCCTCGCCCGCAGTCACGTGGATGCCCGCGTGCGCGGCCTGCTCCTCGCGGATCTTGAATCGCAGCAGCCAGCTGAGCGCCTGCTGCGGGATCTGCGCGGCCGGATAGGGGATCTGGGTATGGCCCTTGGCCGCGTGGTAGGCGGCGCTGAGGTTGGCGGCCTGCGCGGACAGGGTAGCGGTGGAGATCCGCTCATCGCCGACGATCGCGGCGGCGCCCATCTTCACCGGCCCGCACGCGGATACCACGACACCGGCGGCCACGACGGCCACCGCCAACTTCATCGAGGTGCGGAGCACGACGATGTCCCTCCTCACGCTCAGTGCCCGGTCTGCGGGCCGGCTGCAGCCGGGTCAGCCGGTCCGGCCGGCGTATCTTGTCCCGCCGGTCCCATTCCGTCGAACATGGCCTCGATCAGCTCCTCGCACCAGGCGAGCAGCTCCTGGTCACGAAGCGACGGAGCGCCCAGCGACACGGTTGACCCGGTGCCCGCCCGCGTGCTGCCCGACCCGGCGCGCCCGCCGGGCACCGCTTTCGGCACCGGTACGAGCATGGTACGCACCGCCGGCTTCAGCAGCGTCTTCGGGTACAGCCGCTGCACCCGGACCTGACGCGACTCGGGCAGCTCGACCGGCGAGAACCTGATGTGATTGCCCTGCTGGACGATGTCGGTCAGGCCCGCGCGGCGGGCCAGGGCACGCAGCCGTGCCACCTCCAGCAGGCTGAGGACCGGCGCCGGCGGGGCGCCGTACCGGTCGGTCAGCTCGTCGCGCACCGCCTCGATGTCCTGCGGCGAGTCGATCGCGGCGATCCTGGTGTAGGCCTCCAGCCGCAGCCGCTCCCCCGGCACGTACTCGTGCGGGATATGCGCGTCCACCGGCAGCTCGACCCGGACCTCAGGCCGCTCGGCGGGACCGCCGCCGCGCAGCTCCCTGACCGCCTCGCCGATCATCCGCACGTACAGGTCGAACCCGACGCCCGCGATGTGCCCGGACTGCTCGCCGCCGAGCAGGTTGCCGGCGCCGCGGATCTCCAGGTCCTTCAGCGCGATGTGCATCCCCGCGCCCATCTCGGTGTGCTGCGCCACCGTGGCCAGCCGCTCGTGCGCGGTCTCGGTGAGCGGCTTCTCCGGCGGGTAGAGGAAGTAGGCGTAGCCGCGCTCCCTGGCCCGCCCGACCCGGCCGCGCAGCTGGTGCAGCTGGGGCAGCCCGTAGACATCGGCGCGGTCGACCATGAGCGTGTTGGCGTTGGGGATGTCGAGCCCGGACTCCACGATGGTCGTCGACACCAGCACGTCGTATTCCTTGTCGACGAACTTGCTCATGATCTTCTCGAGCGTGTGCTCGTTCATCTGGCCGTGCGCCACCGCGATCCTGGCCTCGGGCACGAGCACGCCGATCCGCGCGGCGACCTTGCTGATCGAGGAGACCCTGTTGTGCACGAAGAACGCCTGGCCGTCGCGGAGCAGCTCACGGCGGATCGCGGCCGCGATCTGCTTCTCCTCGTACGGCCCCACGAACGTCAGCACCGGGTGCCGTTCTTCCGGCGGAGTCAGGATCGTGGACATCTCCCTGATCCCGGCCACGCCCATCTCCAGCGTGCGCGGGATCGGCGTGGCCGACATGGACAGCACGTCTACCTCGGTGCGCAGCCGCTTGAGATACTCCTTGTGCTCGACCCCGAACCGCTGCTCCTCATCGATGATCACCAGGCCGAGCTGCTTGAACCGGGTATCGGCGGACAGCAGCCGGTGCGTGCCGATGACCACGTCCACGGTGCCGTCAGCCAGGCCGGCCAGGGTCGCGGCGACCTCGGCGTCACTCTGGAACCTGGACATCGGCCGGACGGTGACCGGGAACGGCGCGTACCGCTCGCTGAACGTCGCCAAGTGCTGCGCCGCGAGCAGGGTGGTCGGCACGAGCACGGCGGCCTGCATGCCGTCCTGCACGGCCTTGAACGCCGCGCGGACCGCGAGCTCGGTCTTGCCGTAGCCGACGTCGCCGCAGATCAGCCGGTCCATCGGGATCGGCTTCTCCATGTCGCGCTTGATCTCGTCGATCGCCTCGAGCTGGTCAGGGGTCTCGGTATACGGGAAGGCGTCCTCCAGCTCGCGCTGCCACGGGGTGTCCGGGGCGAACGCATGCCCGGGCGAGGCGGTCCGCGCCGAGTACAGCCGGATCAGCTCGGCCGCGATCTCCCTGACCGCCTTGCGGGCCCGGCCCTTGGTCTTGGCCCAGTCGGCGCCGCCCAGCCGGTGCAGCGTGGGCGCCTCGCCGCCTGAGTACCTGGTGACCTCATCCAGCTGGTCGGTCGGCAGGTACAGCCGGTCCGGCGGCTGCCCGCGCTTGCCCGGCGCGTACTCGATGACCAGGTACTCCCTGGTCGCGCCCTGCACGGTGCGGCTGGTCATCTCCAGGTACCGGCCGACGCCGTGCTGCTCGTGCACGATGTAGTCGCCGGTGGTCAGCTGCAGCGGGTCGACGCCACCGCGCCGCCGGCTGGGCATCCGGTGCGCCTGCCGCGAGCCCGTGCGCTGCCCGGCCAGGTCCGCCTCGGACAGCACGGCGAGCCGCACCGACGGCCAGATGAACCCGCTGTCGAGCATCCCGGTCGCGACCTGGGCGATGCCGGGCTCCGGCGGCGAGTCCAGGTCCCCGTCGCGCGCGCCGAGCCCCTCGCCCCGCAGCAGCTCGGCCAGCCGCTGCGCCGGCCCGTGCCCCTCGGTGACCAGGACAACCCGCCACTGGCTCAACAGCCACTGGCGCACGTCCGCGACCACGCGCGCCGTATCGCCGCGATAGGCCTGCGCGGCACTGACGTCCATTCCGAACGACAATCGGCCGTCGCTGTGCCACCGTTCGGCAGCCGGGTCGGGGGGCGAGTGGACGGATGTATCCGTTTCGCTGCTTTCTTCAGTCGCGAACGGCGTGATCGTCCACCATCCGATGCCCAGGTCGGCGGCCGAGTCGCGAATATCCGCAATGGGCTTGAACGCGGCGGCGCCCAGGTCAATCGGGACATGGCCGCCAGCGGCCGCGTTCACCCACGAGGCCTCGAGGAACTCCTGGCTCGTGCGTACCAGGTCAGCCGCGCGGGAGCGGATCCGCTCGGGGTCGCAGGCCAGCACGATGCCGCCGGGCGGCACGTAGTCGAGCAGCAGCTCCATCCGCTCGGCCAGCACCGGGGCGAACGCCTCCATGCCCTCGACGGTGATGCCGTCGGCGATCTTGCCGAGGATGTCGGACAGGCCGGGCCATTCACCGGCCAGTTCCTTGGCCCGTCCCCTCACCGTCGGGGTGAGCAGCAGCTCCCGGCACGGCGGGGCCCACAGTCCGTCTGCGGCGACCTCCAGGCTGCGCTGGTCGGCAACCTTGAAGGAGCGGACCTCCTCCACGGTGTCGCCCCAGAACTCGACCCGCACGGGGTGCTCTTCGGTGGGCGGGAAGACATCGAGGATGCCGCCGCGCACGGCGAGCTCGCCGCGTTTTTCCACTAGGTCGACGCGCGCGTAGCCGATCTCGACCAGGCTGGTCAGCGTCTGTTCGAGATCCGCGGCCTGACCGGGGACCAGCCGGACCGGCTCAAGCTCGCCGAGCCCGCCGACCATCGGCTGGAGCAGGCTGCGCACCGGGGCGGCGACGACCATCAGCGGTCCGGACCTGGGATCGGCGGGGTCCGGGTGAGCGAGCCTGCGCAGCACGGCCAGGCGCAGCCCTGAGGTGTCGGATCGCGGGGAGAGCCGCTCATGCGGGAGCGTCTCCCAGGCCGGGAAGTAGGCCGCCGCCGATTCCGGCAGCAGGGATCCGAGGGCGGCGGTGAGATCCTCGGCCTCGCGGGCCGTGGCCGTGATCGCGAGCACGAACCTGCTGCCCGTCTCGCCGCCCGCGGCGCCGGTAAGCGCGGCGGCGAGCACCGGGCGCAAGGCCGGCGGCGCGATCAGGTCGGCGCCGCCCGCCGCTGGCTGGGACGCCTGCTCGAGAGCATGGCGAAGCTGGGGATCATCAGCGATGACCCGGAGAAGACCCGAGAGACTCATTGCATCCCTGCGTAGGCAGCACGGAACGCCCGTGCCCAGCCGGGCCGGAGTCCGGGCGACCCAGGATTACCGTCTGGGACCGGGAAACGGGGACCCTGCTAGCTTACCTGTCGCGGCGGGCCGGCTGGCCGGCAGTTGGCGTCACGCGGAGCGTCCGGAGCTGCCCGGCGGCCGCGCCGCCCCGTCAGGTCGTCCGTCGCGCCGCCCCTCGGGCCATCCGTCGCGCCGCCCCTCGGGCCATCCGTCGCGCCGCCCCTCGGGCCGTCCGTCGCGCCGCCCGTCGGGCCATCCGCGAATAGCGCGGCCCCGGCCCCCCGTGTAGCCTCGGGCTTGCCTGGCAGCTCCGCATGGCCTGCGCGACCCGGTGCGCCCTGATCGGCTCCGGGCGGGTGCGGTGCCGGCAGCTGCGGGTGTCGTCATTGCGGGTGTCGTCATTGCGGGGTGCCGGCCGGATGCCGCGAAGCGGGCTGATGCGCGGTGGCGCGGCAGGAGTGCCGGGCGGCGGGTGTGCCGTGGAGCGGGTGTGCCGTGGAGCGGGCCCGGCGGCGAACGGAGGGGTGCAGTGACTGCCGAGGCTCAGGCTGGCCTATCTGCCGATCTTGCCGGGCTTGGCTCCTGGACGCTCGACGAGCAGCAGCTCGGCGACCTGGAGCTGCTGCTGTCGGGAGCGTTCGCGCCCCTGCGCGGCTTCATGTCCGCCGCTGACGTGCGCAAGGTGGCCGAGTTCGGCACGCTCGCCGACGGCACGCCGTGGCCGATCCCGGTAACGCTGGATGTCCGTCAGGATGCCGTGCCGGATGACGCGCGTCACCTGGTGCTGGCCGATCCGGAGGGCACTCCGCTGGCGGTGCTCGAGATCACCGAGCGAAGCAGCGTCCCGGACCGGCCTGAGCTGGTGCGGCTGGCCGGCCCCGTGACGGGTCACCGCGAGCCGGAGCACGGGCCGTTCCGGCGGCTGATCTTGCTCCCGGCCGCGGCTCGGGCCGAGCTCGGTGCCGGGCCGGTGCTGGCCTTCGCCACGCGCAGCCCGCTCAATAGCCGCCAGATCGGCCAGCTCCGGCATATGGCGGGCCAGCTCAGGGCCCGGCTGCTGCTACTTCCCCTGATCGCCGGGCCGGTGGGCATAGTTACCAGGCCGGAAGCCCTGATCCGGGCCGTGCTCGCCGCTGGCACCAGCCTGCCGGCCAGCACCCTGATCATTCCCGTGCCGCTGGCCCCCCGTGGCGCCGGCCCGGCGGGCGGCGGCCCAGGGGCGGGCGGCCGCGCGGGAGCGGGCGCCGGCACGGGATCGGCCGGCGGCACGGGATCGGCCGCCGATCCGGCCCGTGAGCTGGCGGCCATCGCAGTCGTCGCGGCGGCCTACGGAGCGACGCACCTGATGGCCGACAAGCGCCCGGCCCGCGGCGCGGATGCCGAGATCCTGGACCGGGTACCCGGCGCCCCGATCCCGGTGCTGCCGTCCGGCGACTGGGCCTATGATCCTCGCGCTGAAGTCTGGCGCCCGCTGGCACTCATTGAGGCCGGGACGGAGCAGGAGGACCTGTCCGCCGGCGAGCTCGGCGACCTGCTGGATGCGGGCGCGGTGATTCCCGCGTGGTTCACACCGCCTGCTGTGGCCAGGGAACTGCGCCGCGCGCGGCCACCGAGAGCGAAGCGCGGTTTCGTGCTCTTCCTGACTGGCCTGTCGGGCTCGGGCAAGTCCACGATCGCCAGGGACCTGCGCGATGTGCTGGCCGAGCGCGGCGACCGCCGGGTCTCGCTGCTGGACGGGGACCTGGTCCGCCAGCTCCTGTCGGCCGGGCTGACGTTCTCCCGTGCGGACCGTGACCTGAATGTCGTCAGGATCGGCTATGTGGCGGCTGAGATCGCCCGGCACGGCGGTATCGCGATCTGCGCGCCCATCGCGCCGTACGCGGACGCCCGCGCCCGGGTCCGGGAGATGGTCACGCAGGTGGGTGACTTCCTCCTGATCCATGTCGCCACGCCGGTGGAGGTGTGCGAGGCGCGTGACCGCAAGGGCCTCTACGCCAAGGCGAGGGCCGGGCTGATCAGCCAGTTCACCGGGGTGTCCGATCCGTACGAGGAGCCAGCCGACGCCGAGCTGGTCATCGACACCTCAGTGATGAGCCGGCAGGAAGCCGTGGCCGCGGTGCTCGGGCTGCTCACTTCAGGCGGATGGCTCTCACCCGACGTGGCGTGATAGGCGGCTCTTACTCGTCGTCCTCGGCCCCGGCGCCGTCATCAAGGCGCTGACGAAAACCGCGAACCCTGGCGGCGAGCGATCCCGACATCGCATCGCGCTGCCGGGAGAGCACGATGAAGCTCACGATTCCGCTGATGACCAGGGCCAGGCCGATGAGCAGGAACCCGCGGGCACCCGCGAAGTACACCAGGATCAACGAGGCGACGAACAGCAGCAGCCGCATAGACGTGTAAGAGAGCGTGGCGCGCATAGTGCCAGACAGCTTAATCGGTGGCGAGCTCACACCGTGCGCCGGCCGCGCCCGGCCGACGGCGCACGGGCTCAGGGCCGGGCACTCAGCCTCCGGCCGGATTCGTGCTGAGAACGCGCGCCAGCAGGTCGGGATCGACGTTGCCGCCGGAGAGCACTGCGACGCGCACCCGGGCCGGTGGCAGCTCCCGCGCGCGGAAAAGGCACGCTGCTGTCGCTACGGCGCCGCCCGGCTCGGCCACCAGGCGGGCCTCGGTGGCCAGCCGCCGCATCGCCTCGCGGATCTCATCCTCGGTGACCGTCACGATGTCGTGCACCTGGCTCAGCAGATGCCGCAGCGGGAGCTCGCCGACCTGATCCACTCGCAGGGCGTCGGCCATCGTCCGCTGGGTATCGGCGGCCGGCCATGCCACCCGCCGGCCCTGCCGCAGGGAATCTCGGGCGTCGGCGGCAAGCTCTGGCTCGACGCCGATTACCTTGGCTCCCGGGCACAAGGCCGTCATGGCGGCGGCCACCCCCGAGATCAGCCCGCCACCGCTGATCGCGCAGACGACCACCTCGACCTCGGGGCAGTCAGCCGCGATCTCGAGCCCGATCGTGCCCTGCCCGGCGATCACCTCCCGGTGCTCGAACGGCGGGATGAGCACGTAACCGTGGCGGGCGACCAGCTCCGCTGTCGCCGCCACGCGCGCCGCGAGACTCGGCTCCGTGGTGACGATCCGCGCCCCGAGCGCGCGGGCGGCGTCCACCTTGACGTGCGATGCATTGGCCGGGACGACGACCGTCGCCGGGACCTTGAGCAAGGCTGCCGCATAGGCGACCGCCAGGCCGTGATTCCCGCTGGAGTGCGCCACGACGCCGCGGCTGCGAAGCTCGGCGGGCACCGCGCTGATGGCCGCGTACGCGCCGCGCAGCTTGAAGGAGCCGGTCGGCTGGAGCGACTCCGCTTTCAGCAGCAGCCGCGGCTCGGCTCCAGGAAACAGCACCAGCGGCGTACGGAGTGCCACGCCCGCGAGCCGCTCGGCGGCGGACCGGATCTCGGCGATTGTCACAAGTTCCTGCACGGCCACACGATACGGCTCGCAGCAACCCGGCGATCACCGGGCCAGGCCGGTCGCCAGGCTCGCCGGCGGACCGGGAGAAGGGTGAGATTCCTCAGATCAGATTTTACGGAATCTAGGGCGAAAAACGCCGTTTGTCGCGACACTTAGGACATGCTGTACGGAAATCAGGAAGGGTAGCCAGATGAACGGCAACAGTGAGCGCCTACTTACTCCGGGAGAGGTCGCTGCCCTCTTTCGCGTTGACCCTAAAACGGTCACCCGCTGGGCGGCGTCCGGGCGCATCAGCAGCATCCGCACGCCGGGCGGGCACCGGCGGTTCCGCGAGTCAGAGGTACGCGCTCTTCTTGGCGGGGATTCCGCCCAGGTGGCCGACTCGGCCGTGTGACATGCCCGGCCAGCCCCGCGGGCTGGCCGCCGCCGCTCTCGCCGCCCGTGGCCCATCCGTGCACTCATCGCCGCCGGGCACTTGCCGCCGCCGGGCGCTCTTCACCGCAGCGCACTCGCCGGACACCGGTGAGTCGTGCCTACTCGGGCGCGCGGCCGTCCTCGGAGCCGAGCCCGCGTCCGGGATGCCCTCGGCGGGCGAGGAAATCGAGGAACTGCCGGCGGAGCGACTCGTCCCCTTCCTGCCAGCGCTGGCGCCGCGCTTCAACTTCTTCCTGGGTCAGCGCACCAGCGCAGAACCGCTCGTAGTCCTCGTCCGCGGGGCCTATCTCGACGTAGGCGTCACTCATGACCTGGCCGTCGTCGCTCGTCGCTGACTCAGGGACCAGCAGATTCCCGTTAGGTAGGCGTATCACGTACATCGCTTGATCATCCTAGATCCCGTAGCGCACATTGAAGTACAGCATCACGTTAAGCGCCGCCCTGGTGTCCCCGCCGAGCATGTCGACGAGCGCGGGCCGCTGGCTGGACGCTATCGCCGCAAAGGCGTCGGCGAAGAACTCCCGGCGGCCGAGGAGACCCCGCTGCCGGTGAAAGTCACTGACCACCGACGGCAGGCACTGGTCATAGAGAACGCGGAACTCCTCCGAGTCCGACTGCCACTGCCCCTCTGATCCGTCGATGTCATCGAGAGCATGGCCGATCTCGTGGCACATGACGTCCGGCGTGGGCGACGGCCGGGAACCAACGATGATCTTGCGTTCGCCATAGGCCCCCGCGCACGCATCCCAGGTGGCCCGGCCCGACGGAAGCGGTACGCCACTCAGCCTGCCCATGTCGTCGAGATCGGGCACCCCGCCCGCGCCGACATAGATAGCGTCCAGTCCGGCCGCGAGCCGCTCCTTGATGATCTGCGGCAGCTCGGCGAGACGGTCGATGGCGCGCACCGCCTCTGGCGGCGGGACGGCATCGGCCGCCCATTCCCGGCGGACCACTTCCTCAAGCCGCCCGCAATGCCAGCAGCAGGCCGCAGTCCGGTTACTTTGCGCCACCTCATACCAGGGCAGCCTCACGGCCTGCGTCCGCGCGCCTTTCCTGCTGTGAGCAGCCGCCTTCTTAGGCTCGGCGGCACCTTGCGGCTCGGTGCGCATGGCCACCCTGGCGGCTCCTCGCGGCCGCGACTCGGCCCGGCCGGCCGCCGATCCCCGGCGCCCGCCGGCTGTGCCAGGAGCGGTTACTCCGGCACCGCCTGCTACCCTCGCGGCCGCAGGAGCCAGCCCGCCTCCCGGACCGGCCGCCCCGGCGCCGCCCGCCCGCGATACCCCGCTGCCGGCCCGTCTGCCGACGCGATCGGGAACGACCAGGCGCGGGGGAGCTACGCGCCGGTGACTTCCGACCGGCCCGACGGCGGATGCGGGCCCCGCGGGCGCATCAGCCCTCGCCCGGACCTGGCGCTCCCTGACCCGTCTTCGCCGACCCGGGCGGCGAAAACGATCAAATAGCCATAGCCGCATCTCGCGCTCCCTGGGATGACCTCAAACCGACAGGCTATGCCGGATCCCCGCGATCAGCATCTGCTGTCACGGAATGTTAGGTATTACGGTCAGGGAGCGAGGGCCGGGATGACTGGCTGAATTTGGCAACGGACGTGCCACGTCAGCGGCTAGGCTGCCGCCATGCCGCTGCCCGCCGTACTCTTTGCCCTGTTCACGGTTGGTTTCTGCGTCCCTTGCCTGCTCGACGTGGCCAGAACGCCCAGACGCGAGTTCCCGCGCCTGACCAAGGGAGCATGGCTGCTCCTCATCGCCGTGTCCTGGGTATTCGGAGCCGCTGCGTGGCTGCTGATCGGCCGGCCAGACGGGGCCAGGCGGGCTCCCCTGATCCGGCGCGGTGCGGCCGGGCCTGCAGAACTCCGGCAGCAGCAGGCACTCAGGCGGCATCCGGCGGGGCGGGCCATGGAGCTTGGCTACGGCGCTGCCGCCGAAGAGACGGCACGACGGGCACTGGCCCGGCCGGCCAGGCGCCTAGGACCGGACGATGACCCGGAATTTCTGCAGGAACTCGGGCGCCGGATCCGCGAGGCCCGCGACGGCCATTGAGCCCGCACTCTCGAGCCCGCGTACCTGAGCCGCGCTCTCGAGCCCGCCGACCGAGCCCGGTTCAGCCTAGGCCGGCGTAGGAGTGCAGGCCGGTGATGAACAGGTTGACACCGACCAGATTGAACATCAGGCAGGTGAACCCGGCCAGCTGGAAGTAGGCGGCGCGCCGTCCGCGCCAGCCTGCCGTCGCACGTGCGTGCAGGAAGCAGGCGTACACCACCCAGGTGATGAACGACCAGGTTTCCTTCGGGTCCCAGCCCCAGTACCGGCCCCAGGCCGAGTCGGCCCAGATCGCGCCGGCCATGATGCCGAACGTCCAGACCGGGAACGCGAACAGGATGCTGCGGTAGGACAGCCGGTCCAGCACGACCGGCTTGGGCAGGTGCATCACGATCCCGCTGGTCCTGGACGGCAGGCCGGCTGCTGTCCGGCGCTCCGACCGCTCGGCGACCAGGTACATCACCGTGACGACCGCGCCGACAATGTAGAGACCGCTGGCCACGATCATCGCGGTCACGTGGATGGCGATCCAGTAGGACTGCAGGGCGGGCACGACCGGCCCAGCCGCGGTATAGACGACCGTCACGTCCAGGGCGAGCGCGAAGACCACGGGAACCAGGACGAACAGCCCGATGTAATACGCGCGGAACCGGACAGCGGCCGCCACGAGCACGATCACGGCCATGCAGCAGATGGCCGAGATGAACTCGTACATGTTGCCCCACGGAACGCGATGCTCGGCGAGGCCGCGGGTGAGAATCGCGCTGAGGTGGACGACCAGGCCGATGCAGGTCAGGCCGAAGGCCGTGCGCAGCCAGAAGCCAGCCGGCCAGCGTCCCTCGGCCTGCGGCGGGCCGGCCAGCCCGGCGGGCGGTGCCATCCCGGCGGGCGCGGCCAGATCGCCGGTCGCGTCACCGGCGCTTGCGCCCGGCCCGCTGCCTGCCGCAATGACCGCTCCGCGGCCTGCCGCATCTGCCACCGCGCCGACGCCGACGAGTTCGGGCACCGCGTCAGATGCCACGGCGGCCATGAGCCGTTGTTTCCCGAAGGCAAAATCGCAGGCGTAAGCCAGCATGGCGAGCGCGTACAAGATGACCGCGGTCAGCAGGCAGCTGTTGCTGATGTCTGCTAGGTCGATGTTGACGGGCACTGGAGCCTCACTCCCCCTCGGCATTTCCGAGGGATGGATCGTGGTTGTCCGAGAATGGGTCGTCACTGCTGGTGGCGGGCGGGCCGCTCGCCGGTGAACCGTCGCCGACCGGCGCGCTGATCGTCTCAGGCTCGGCCGGAGGGGGATCGGCCTGAGCCGGAGCCGGGACCGTGCGGGCCGCGACCGTACGGGTGCTGCCGTCCTGGGCTTGCCTGATCTGGTCGGCCAGAGTGGCGAATTCGGTTTCGAACCCGCCCGCGGCATCGGACCTGGCCAGCCCGCCGATGTCCACCACGGTGGTGCCGTCCTCGGCCGCAGAGGCGCGCACGAAGACCCGGCGGCGCCTGACCATGAAGGACAGGATCAGGCCCGCCAGCGCCGTGAATCCGGAGATCAGGGCCGGCAGCTGGCCGGGATCGTAGGTAATCGCCAGGCTGATCCACTGCTGGTAGCCGGTGAAGGTTAGCGTTCCCGCGCCGTCCGGCAGCTTCATCGACTGGCCAGGAGACAGCGGCTTGGGCGCGACCGGCAGCTGGTGCAGGTGAGTGGTGTCGAGCTGATAGACCGACTGCGGCTGGCCGCCGTCCAGGCCGAGGTCGCCCGCATAAGCGATCAGGCTGACCACCGGGTTCAGGGTCTGCGGGAATACCGACTCCAGCCGCCCGTTCCGGTCGACCGCGGTCGGCAGGAAGACCCCGGCGAAGCCGAGCTGATCGGGGCTGGCGTCCGGGACCTTGATCACGCCCTGCGAGGTCAGCCCGGTCTGCTCGACCGGGATAAACGGCACCGTTTCGTTGAAGACGTGCCCGGTGCCATCGGTGATCTTGAAGGTCGGGGCGTAGCCGTGCCCGATCAGGTAGACCCGCACGCTGTCGACGCGCAGCGGATGATTGACCTGCAGGGTGTAACTTCGCATCGGCTCGCCGGGCGCGGCGTTGTAGCGCAGGGACGCGTCGAACGAGGACGGCTGGCCGAGCAGCTTGCCGGAGGTGACGTACCTGGCGCTGAAGTTCTGCAGCGCGATGGAGAACGGCTGCAGGTCGCCCGGCGAGACCAGGCGGCCGGGACGGAACACATCCAGTGCCGTGGGCGTGTTGGCGAATTCCTGGCCGACCACGAGCAGCCGGTTGGCCTTGTATCCGAAGATGCCGCCCAGCCCGACCGACCCGAGCAGGGCGAGCAGCGCGATGTGGAACAGCAGGTTGCCGACTTCCCGCAGGTAGCCCTTCTCGGCGGAGACCCAGCCGTCGCCGGCGAGCAGCCGGAACCGCTTGCCGGACAGCAGCTGCCCGGCTGACTCGATCGCCGCATCCGGGGCGAGGGGGGTCTGATAGCTCGTCGCCAGCGGGAGACGGGAGAGATTTCGCGGGGCGCGCGGCGGCAACTGCCGGGCCGATCCCACCAGGCGGAAGGTGCGTGGCAGCACGCATCCGGCCAGGGACAGGAAGAGCAGCAGGTAAATAGCGGCGAACCAGGGCGCCGCGAAGACGCTGAACAGCGAGAACTTCGCCAGGATCGGGGCCAGCGCCGGATGCGCCGCGTAGTACTGCGTGACGGCGGCGGGATCGATTCCCTGCTGCGGCAGCACCGATCCCGGCACGCTGGCCACCGCGAGCAGGAAGAGCAGCACCAGCGCGGTGCGCATCGAAGTCAGCTGGCGCCAGGTCCATCGCAGCCAGCCGGTCACGCCCAGCCGGGTACCCGGCGACCAGGCGGCGGCCCCGGCATCCGGCGCGGCCCCGGCATCAGATGCCTGCGCGGCATCATCCGGCGCAGGCGAGTCCTGGCGCTTAGCCCCGGCGGGGACTCGCAGTCCTGTCATCGGGTCACCCCCGGCCAGCCGTTTCGCGTCATGATTTTTCCGCGTCCACTCGGGTGATCAGCGCTTTGAGGCCCTCGTAGGACACTCCGCCGACGACCCTGGCGGCAATGTGCCCGCTGCGGTCGATCACGAGGGTGGTGGGGATTCCCGCCGGGGTGACCGTACCGCGAAACGCGAGCGCGATCTCGTCCGCGGGGTCGTTGAGGCTGGGGTAGCTGATCCGGAACGTGCGCATGAACGCGTCCGCGCCGGCCGGGTTGTCCCTGATGTCGACGCCGAGAAACCGCACGTCCCTGGACCGGAACTGGCGCGCGAGCGTGCCCAGCGCGGGCGCCTCCGCGCGGCAGGGACCGCACCACGAGCCCCAGAAATTGACGACAACCACATCACCCCGGTAGGAGGCGAGGCTGAGGCGCTGGCCGGTCAGCGTCGTGGCGGTGACCGCCGGGGCGTCCGGACGTGAGCCGGGCCGGAAATAGGTGGAGCTATAGCTGCCGGACACGAAGCTCGTGCCGTTGCTGGCCACAGTGGCCTGGCCGATCGCGCCGCCGTCGCAGGCCGCCACGGCCAGCAGGGCGGAGGCGGCCAGGGCGCACCCGGCGGCGGCGCGCACCAGGGACTTCCGGCGCGCCCGGCGCGCCTGGCTGGCAGGGGCCGTGACGGCCGCTCGGCGCGCAGAGCACGGCAGGCGGGGCACAGGATTATCTCCTACACGCAGTAGTATCCGGGGCCTATTGTGCCGGACCCGGTGCCAGCCGATGACGGCGGGGCGGCCTTTCCGCCCGAGCCCGGCGGGCCCGGGCGGGCTTTCCTGCCGGAGCCCGGCGGGCTTCCCGGTGCGCCGGTCAGGCTCCGGCCACCTGCCGGCCTTCGCCGGGAGGCTCGGGAGAAGGCTCGGCATAACTCACGCCGGCCAGCACCCCGCCGTGGAAGGTGAGGCTCGTCACGCTGCCCAGGGCGCACTGGCGACGGCGCGGATCGTGCCAGAGCCTGGCCCCCTCGACAGCCCGGCGGGTGACCCAGATCGGCAGCTGGTGACTGACGCAGATCGCCTCATGGCCGTGGGCCGCGCGCGCGGCATCGGCGACCGCGGCGAGCATCCGGGCCGCGACGTCCTTATAGGGCTCGCCCCACGAGGGCCGGAAGGGGTTGCGCAGGTACATCCAGTGGCGCGGGGCCCGCAGCGAGCCGTCGCCCACCCCGACGCTCATCCCCTCGAAGTGATTCCACGGCTCGATCAGCCGGTCATCGACGACCACATCGAGGCCAAATTGCGCCGCGATCGGCTCGGCCGTCTCCAGTGCCCGCTCCAGCGGAGAGGACCGCAGCACGGTGATGTCCCTGGCGGCCAGGTAATCCGCGGCCGCCTTGGCCATGATGCGGCCATCCTCCGACAGGTGATATCCGGGAATCCGCCCGTAGAGGACGCCCCGCGGATTCTCTACCTGGCCGTGGCGCACCAGGTGGACGACGGTCGTGTCAGCGGGAGCCGGATCTTCAATCATCGCCCGATCAGCCTACCGGCCGCCCGCGGATCGCGATCAGGTGATGCGGCTCATGACGCCGGCTGGCGGCCGGGCGGGCCGGGCGGGCCGGGCGGGCCGGGCGGGCCGGCTAGCGTACAGGAAGTCCCGTGAGCCCTACCGCCATTGCCCTCATCCTCGTTGCCGCTCTCGCGCATGCCAGCTGGAACCTGTTCAGCAAGCAGGCGTCGACCACCGGCGCGGTGTACTTCATCTGGCTGGTATCCGCCTGGGCGACGGTCATCTACGCCCCGGTGGTCCTGGCCACGGTGCTGGTGCAGCGGCCGCATCTGAGCGCGATGAGCTGGCTGTTCCTGGTCGGAACCGGGGTGCTGCAGGCGGCCTACTTCCTGTTCCTGCAAAGCGGTTACCGGCTCGGCGACCTGTCGCTGGTGTACCCGATCGGGCGCGGCACCGGAGCGCTGCTCGCGGCCCTGGCCGGCATCCTGCTGCTCGGCGAGCACCCGGGTCCGGTCGGCATCGCCGGGATCGGCTGCATCGTCGCGGGCATCGTGGTGATCGGCCTGCCGGGCCGGAGAACCCAGCCGGAGCCATCGGCGCGGCCGGCCTCCGCGCTGAAGGCGGCCGCCTTCGCCGTGGTCACCGGCGTGTTCATCGCGTCCTACACGCTGTGGGATAAGCACGCGGTCAGCGCCCTGAAGACGCCGCCGCTGCTGCAGGGCTACGCGGCCTTCCCGGTCATGCTGGTGGTATTCGGGCCGCTGGTGCTGCGGGACCGGCAGCGGCTGTCCGGTGTGTGGCAGGCGTTCCGGCCGCAGGTGCTGGGCGCTGCGGCGCTGGCACCGCTCGCCTACATCCTGGTACTGGTCGCGCTGAGCTTCACGGCGGTCAGCGCGGTGGCACCCGCGCGTGAGGTCAGCGTCCTGTTCGGCGTGCTGCTGGGCCGCAGGCTGCTCGGAGAGGGCAGCCTGCCGCGCAGGCTCGCCGCCGCCGCGGCCATCGTCGCGGGCATCGTCGCGGTCGCGGTCGGCTGAGCCGGCGGCCAGGGTCAGCCGGCGGCCCACGGTCAGCCGGCAGGCCGGGTCAGCCCAGCGCCGCGGCGGCCGCCCTGGCCGCGGCGGGCAGGGCCTCGGCGATGCGGCCGATCGCCGCGTCATCATGGGCGGCGGACAGGAACCATGCCTCATACGGTGACGGCGGCAGGTAAATCCCGCCGTCCAGCATGGCGTGGAAAAAGGCGGCGTACGCGGCGCCGGACTGGCCGCGCGCCTCGCCGAAATCACGCACCGGGTCCGCCACGCCGAGAAAGAACGAGAAGAGGCTGCCCGCCTCCTGCAGCCGGAAGGGCACTCCCTGCGCGGTGAGGGCGGCGGCGGCGAGGGCAGCCACGGCGGCAGCGGCCTCATCCACGCGCGCGTACACCTGCGGCGTGCAGGCGCGCAGGGTGGCCAGCCCCGCCGCGGTGGCCAGGGGATTGCCGGACAGCGTGCCTGCCTGGTAGACGGGCCCGGCCGGGGCCAGCCTGTCCATGATCTCCGCCCGGCCGCCGAACGCCGCGGCGGGCAGCCCGCCGCCCATGACCTTCCCGAAGGTCATCAGGTCACCGGCCACTCCCTCGCGCCCGAACCAGCCGGAGCGAGTGACCCGGAACCCGGTGAGCACCTCGTCCATGATCAGCAAGGCGCCGTGGTCCCGGCACAGCAGCGCGAGCAGTTCGTTGAAGCCGGACGCCGGGGGCACCACGCCCATGTTCGCGGGGCAGGCCTCAGTGATCACGCAGGCGATGTCGTCGCCGTTCTCGGCGAAGGCCTGGCGGACCGCCTCGGCGTCGTTGTACGGCAGGACGAGCGTGTCGCTGGTCACCGCTCCGGTCACCCCTGGCGAATCGGGCAGCCCGAAGGTCGCGACCCCCGAGCCGGCCGCGGCCAGCAGCGCGTCCACGTGACCGTGATAGCAGCCGGCGAACTTGACCACCACGCGCCGCCCGGTGAAGCCGCGGGCTAGCCGCAGCGCCGACATGGTGGCCTCGGTCCCTGAGCTGACCAGGCGCACCTTCTGCACGGGAGCGCGCGCTATCAGCTCTTCCGCCAGGTCAACTTCACCGACCGTCGCGGTCCCGAACGAGGTTCCCCTGGTGACCGCATCGGCGACCGTTCTCGTCACGTCCGGGTGCGCATGCCCGAGGATCATCGGGCCCCATGAGCACACCAGGTCGACATAGGAGTTGCCGTCAGTGTCGGTGAGGTACGCGCCGCGGCCCGATGCCATGAAGACGGGGGTACCGCCGACCGCGCCGAACGCCCGGACTGGCGAGTTGACCCCGCCGGGCAGTACCGCCGATGCGCGGGCGAAGAGCTCGGCTGGCGACTGGGTCTCGCCCATCAGGCCGTTCCCTCGCAGGCGTCGGCCAGGAACTCCAGCAAGGGCAGGCCGTCGGGCAGCGGCTCATCGGCTGGCTCGCTGATCCAGCGGGACACCACGCCGTTGCCGAAGCGGGACGGCGGGGCGAGCACGTAGCTGTCCCGGCAATGCCAGCGCAGCCCGGCCACCTGATCCACCGTCTCGGGCTCGCAGTCCAGGTGGCACGACCACAGCTCGTCCTCATCGGCATAGGCGGCCCGGCTGAGCACAAAGAAAAGGGCCCGGTCCCCGGCGCTTATCGCTACCGGGCCGGGCCGGACTCCCGACCGTTCCATCAGGGCGAGGGCCGCCATGCCCGCGACGGCCGGCACGTCCAGCACATCGAAAACCCGGCCGGTGACCAGGACGATGTTCGCCTCGGGCCGGGCCAGCCACCGGTCCTCGACCAGCGCGGGATCAGCGGTGGCCTGGCTCTGCCAGGCGGGGGAGATCGGGTGCGCGCCGGGCGCCGGGCAGCCGAGGCGGTCACAGGAGCAGCCGCGGCGGGTCTCCCCTGGCCGCTGCGCCCGGCCCGGCGGGTAGGCGCCGGCGCACACCGGCCAGCCCATCTCGGCGTAGCGCGTGGCGGCGGCCGCCATTCGCTCTACGGCCCTGCGGCGCCTGGAGCGCAGCACCGTCTCGACCATTAGCTCCGCTCCCGCCCCGGCCCGCGTCCTGTACCCATATTGATAATGCCTGGCGGCATCAGCGGGCCGACCGCGGCCCCGCCGGGCGAGACCTGTTTGTTGCACAACGGAGATTGCAAAGTGACGTAACCGGGTTGTAAAAACGGCCAAAACTGCTTCGGTGCTGGAGTGCCCGCAGGCGTATCCGCCCGGCTCTACACGAAACGGGCAACTCCAGCACGGGCCAGATGCCCGGATACTCACGCCTCGGACAACTGGCGGGTTCTGCTGAACAGTCCGGTCACTGAGCGCCAGGCGCCGGAAAATCTCCCGGCCCCCGACGATGCAGCTGCCCGTTCGGGCCCCTGTGCCGAGCGGCGGCGATCCGGACTGAATCAGCGGAACAGTGATCAGCCTAGAAACCGGCGGGCGCCGGGGAATCGGGGAAACCCCCACGATTAACCCTCTGGGGCTGGGGCTGGGGCTGGGGCTGGGGCTGGGGACTGGCGCTAGCCCTCTGACGGCTGGCGCTAACCTCCTGGGCGGCTGGCGCTAATCCTCTGGGGCCGGCGCTAACCTTCTGGCGGCTGGGGCCTGATCTCGCCCCGGCCGAGCCGGGCGGTGAGCTGAGCCCGCGTCCGCACGCCGAGCTTGGCGTAGATGCGGGTCAGATTGGCCTCGACCGTGCGCGGGCTGATGAACAGCGAGCGCGCGACCTCGACGTTGGACAGCCCGTCGGCGACCAGCTCGGCGATCCGGCTCTCGGTCGCGGTCAGCTCGCTGATCGCCGGAGGCCGGCCGCCGATGCGCTCAAGCTCGGCCTGCGCGCGGCTGGCCCACAGCGGCGCGGGCAGTGCCTCGAAGATGTCGTAGGCCTGGCGCAGGGCATCGCGTGCGGCACTCTTGTGCTTGAGCCGCCGCTCGATCTGTCCCAGGACCAGCAGAGCGCGGCCCCGCTCCAGCGGCACCGGCAGCCGGGCGGCGTGCTCGACCGCGGCGCTGGCCGCCTGCTGTGCCTCGTCGATGGCGCCGCGGGCCGCGGCGAGCAGGGCACGGCATCGCGCGCCGCCGGCGAGCAGGCGCGGCCGGTCCAGCTCCGCGCCGCGAGACTCCAGCCAGGCGCACAGCTCCTGCGCGTCGTCCAGGCGGCCGAGCAGCACGAGGGCCTCCACCTCATCGGCCGCGAACGGGGATTCGCCTGGCTCTCCCACCCCGGCCGCGGCCAGTTCCGCATGCAGGCGGCCCATCTGGGCGTCCGCCGCGGCCGGATCGCCCGCCGACAGCTCAGCAAAGCCGAGGTGGGCACGCACTCGCCACTCGGAGGTCCGGTCACCGATCCTGCGGACGGTGGCCAGGGCGCCCATCAGCAGCTCCCTGGCCAGGGCGATACGTCCTTCCACGGCCTCGATCAGGGCCAGCGCCATGTCAGCCAGCGCCTTGGCCTGGTCGCCGCCGTGCTCAGCGGCCAGCGACGCCGCCGTGTGAGCGTACTCGCGAGCTGCCACCAGCTGTCCCGCGCGGCACTCAAGCTGCGCCAGGCGCAGAGCCAGCCCGCACCGGTCGTAGTCATTGCCGGACAGCTCGGCGCGCTGGTATTCCCCGGACAGCAGGGATCGCGCCTGATCAAGCTCGTCAGCCCACAGCAGCGCGGCTCCCAGCCAGTGCTCGGGGCGGTACCAGGGCGGGATGTCCGCGTCGGGTGGCTGCATGGCCTCGGCCTGGCGCAGCATGTCCAGGCCGCCGGGATGCCCCGCCACGACGTGGGTGATCCCGGCCATCGCGATGGCCCGCACGTACAGGGCGACGTCGCCGCTGTCGCGGGCCAGGCCGACGGCGGCATCCGCGGTGTCCACGCTCCCGGCCATGTTGGCCGCCCAGTCATGCTCCAGCCGGGCCAGCTGCAGGCGCGCCCGCAGATGCGCGTCATCGCCGACTTCGGCCATCGCCTGGGCGAGGAGCTCGAGCCCGCGAGCGACCGAGCCTGGCTCGGCCTCGGTGACCGCCAGCAGCGCCTCGGCCCTGGCCCGCCCGGCGGGCAGCCTGGCCACCACCTCGCCGAGCAGCTTGCGGGCCGCGGTCCCCGAGCCTGCCTCGTGGTGACACAGCGCCGACTCAGTGAGCCGCCGGCCCCAGTCGTCGAGCCGGTCGGGCGGGGTCAGCGATCCGGCGAGTTCGAGGAGGTCGGCGGCTTGTGCCCGGGCGCCCCTGGTCCGTGCCCTGATGCCCGCGCGCTCCACCTCCCCGGCGACGCCCTCGTCCGTGCCGGGGGTGGCCAGCGCCAGGTGCCTGGCCCGCTCCCCCGCATCGTCGACCACCCCCGCCAGCAGTTCGTGCACCCGGCGGCGGCGCGTGGCATCCGCCATCGCGTAGACCGCCGATCCGTACAGTGGATGCACGAACCCGATGACCTCATCGCCGACCTCGAGGACGCCGCGCCGGACGGCCTCGCTGACCGCATCCTCGCAGTTGCCCAGGGCCCGCTCGACCAGCGACAGCGTCGGGCGCCTGGCCGCAGACGCCAGCAGCACCAGGTCCCTGGCCGCCGGCGAGAGCCGGTCAATCCGGCCCAGCAGCAGGTCCTTGAGCTCCGCCCGGACCGGCAGCGGATCCCCGGCACCGGGGCCGGCGTCGCTGGCGGCTTCCGCCAGCTCCAGCGCGAACAGCGGGTTCCCGCCGGTTGCCTCGTGGATCCGCACCAGCAGCGGCCGCGCCAGCGAGCGCCCCAGGCTGCGCGTCGTCACCTCCTGCAGCGCGCCCAGCGGCAATCCGGTGATCTCCAGCCTGACCACGTTGCTGGGCGCCGACAGCGCCGCCACCGCCCGCCCGGTGACCCCGCGGGAGCGCGCCCGCCCCGCAGCGCCTCTCCTGGCCGACGGCAGCCGCGCGCCGCCAGGCAGGCGGCGCGCCAGCAGCAGCCGCACGATGCCGGGGTCCGCGCGGCGCAGCGCGAACGCCAGGACAGCGGCCGAGTCCTCGTCCATCCACTGCACGTCATCTACCGCGACCCCCACCGGCAGCCGGCGGCCGAGGGCCTGCAACACGCCCAGCGTGGCCATCCCGACCGCCCGCACGTCGGTCGAGGCGGATCCGCGGCTGCGCAGCAGCGCCACGGCCAGCGCATCCGACTGCGGCGCGGGCAGCGCGGCGATGATGTCGTCCCCCACCGGGGCCAGCAGATCCGTCAGGGCGGCGAACGACGCTGACACCTCAAGCTCGGCACCGGTGGCCGCCAGCACCGTCATGCCGCGCGCGCTCGCGCTGGCCATGGCCCATCGCCACAACGTGGTTTTCCCGGCTCCGGCCGGGCCCTCGAGCATGACCCCGGCCGCCTCAGACTGCCCGCCGTCCAGCATGCCGGAGATCACGCCGCACTCGGCGTCCCGGCCGATCAGGCTGTCCATGGCCCCAGGCCGGCCGGCGTCACCGGGCGCCGCGTCCGTCACCATAGCCGGGCTTGGACAGGTGCCGTGGCGGCGAACACCGCTTCCAGGCCAGTCTGAGCACGCAGCCTCCCAGTCGCCCGCCAGTCGCCCGCCGCCGGGACGTCGGTCGGGCACTAGTAATGGGCGAGATCTCGCCCGTACGGCCCCCCAAGGACGATATCACCTCAAAGCGGGCCCGGTCAGGCCAGGTAACGGGCCGCCTCCGCCGCCCAGTAGGTGAGGATGATGTCGGCACCCGCCCGGCGGATCGCGGTCAGGGTTTCCCTGATCACCCGGTCGCGGTCCAGCCAGCCGTTGGCCGCAGCCGCCTCCACCATCGCGTACTCGCCGCTGACCTGGTAGGCGGCGACCGGCACGGGCACGGCCGTGGCTACCGCCGAGATGATATCCAGATACGCCAGGGCCGGCTTCACCATGACGATGTCCGCGCCCTCATCGATATCGAGCAGGACCTCCCGCAGCGCCTCGCTCGTGCTGCCCAGGTCCTGCTGGTAAGACGCGCGGTCGCCGAACTGCGGTGCGCATTCCGCCGCGTCGCGGAACGGGCCGTAAAAGGCCGAGGCGTATTTCGCCGAGTAGGCGCAGATGGCCACCTCAGGAAATCCCCCTGAATCGAGCGCGGTCCTGATCGCGGCCACCTGGCCGTCCATCATCCCGCTGGGCGCGACCACGTGCGCACCGGCAGCCGCCTGGGCGGCCGCGATGGCGGCATAACGCTCCAGCGTGGCGTCATTGTCCACCTCGCCGGCGGCCGTCAGCATGCCGCAGTGGCCGTGATCGGTGTACTCATCCAGGCACAGGTCCGCCATGAGCACGGTAGCGTCGCCCACCTCGGCGGCCAGGTCGCGCAGCGCCAGCTGGACGATCCCGGCCGGGTCGTCGGCAGCAGAGCCGCGCCCGTCCTTCACCGCGGGGATGCCGAACAGGATCAGGCCGCCGACCCCGGCATCGACGGCGTCGTGTGCCGCCTTGCGCAGGCTGTCCCTGGTGTGCTGCATCACTCCCGGCATCGAGGCGACCGGCCGCGGCTCGCTGATCCCCTCCTTGACGAAAAGCGGCAGCACCAGGTCAGCCGGCCGCACGCCGGACCTGGCGACCAGCCGCCGCATCGCGGGGGTCCGGCGCAGCCGGCGCGGGCGGGCGACCGGGAAACCAGCGGTCATGACGGGGCTCCCTTGCGCTCTACCTGATCCGCCGACGGGCGCCACGGCGGCGCTCGCTGGGCCTGCGGACCGGCTCCCCGGCCTCGACCGCGGCGTCCCGGACGCCGGCTCCGAACTCGGCCAGGGCCTCGACCAGCGCGGCGACCGACGGCTTGGGGGCCAGCACGTCTACCCGCAGCCCGAACTCCGCGGCGGTCTTGGCCGTCTGCGGGCCGATAACCGCGATAACGGTCACCGCGTGTGGTTTCCCGGCGATGCCGATCAGGTTCCTGACGGTGGAGGAGGAGGTAAAGAGCACCGCATCGAAGCCGCCGCCCTTGATGGCCTCCCTGATGGGCGCGGGCGGCGGCGCCGCCCTGACCGTCCGGTAGGCGGTCACGTCCTCGGCCTCCCAGCCGAGGTCGGTGAGCCGGGCGACCAGGCTCTCGGTCGCGATGTCGGCTCGCGGCAGCAGCACCCGGTTGATCGGGTCGAGCACGTCGTCGTAGGCCGGCCAGGCGTCGGCCAGGCCCTCGGCCGACTGCTCGCCGTCGGGTACCAGATCGGGCATGATGCCGAAGTCGCGCAGCGCCGCGGCGGTCTGCTCGCCGACCGCGGCGACCTTGACGCCGGCGAACGCCCGCGCGTCCAGGCCGTACTCCTCGAACTTCTCCCGGACGGCGCGGACGGCATTGACCGAGGTGAAGGCGATCCACTGATACCGCCCGGTCACCAGTCCCTTGACGGCGCGCTCCATCTGCTGCGGAGTGCGGGGCGGCTCCACGGCGATAGTCGGCACCTGCTCGGGCACCGCGCCCCTGGCCCGCAGCAGGTCGGAGACCTCCTCGGCCTGCTCCTTGGTGCGGGGCACCAGTACCCGCCAGCCGAACAGCGGCTTGGTCTCGAACCAGGAGAGCGCGCGCTGCGCGGTCACGCAGTCCCCCACGACGGCGGTGGCGGGCCCGTGCGCGGTGAGCAGGCTCACCCCGGCCGCCTTGAGGTCGGCGGTCACCGAGCCCAGGGTGCACAGCACGGTGTGCTGGTCGGTCGTGGTGCCGTTCCAGGTGATGGCGAACGGCGTGCTGTCCGCCCAGCCGGCGGCCAGGAGCATCTTGCCCAGGTCAGCGGGACCAGTCTCGGCGCCGAGGATCACCAGGGTGCCGGGGCCCGCCGATATCCGGCTAACCTCGGCGGCGTGCACGATGCGGACATCGCCGCTGGAGTCGGAGGTCAGCGGGATGCCCGCGTAGGCGGGTATCGCCGTGGCCGCGGACACCCCCGGCACGATCTCGAACGCCACCTTGGCCTTCGCGCATACCGCGGCCTCGGCCGCCGCGTTGCAGAACATGAACGGATCGCCGCCGAACAGCCTGACCACCAGCTGGCCCGCCCTGGCCGCCTTGACCAGCAGCCGCGGATCCTGCTGGAGGGCGTCGGAGTCCGTGACGGCGGCCTGCGCCCTGATCAGGTGCGCGAGGCGGCTGCCGATCTCCGGTCCGGCGACCACGAGGTCGGCCTGAGCCAGGAGCTGGGCGGCCCGGACCGTCAGCAGGCCCGCATCGCCGGGGCCCGCGCCGACAAAGGCGACCCAGCCAGGGGCGGGCTTGTCGGCCGGCGGGGCGGCTGCCTTGCTGCCCGCCGCTGCCTTGCCGCCCGCGGCTGTCTTGCCGCCGGTGCCTGCCTGGCCGCCCGCGGCTGCCGGGCCTGCCGCGGCTGCCGGGCCTGCCGCGGCCCGCTGATCGGCCGGCCCGCTGGCCTGCTTCTGAGTCACTGGCATGGGGTTCATCGGTCATCGTCCCCGTTGCTGAGGTGTCCAGCGGACACGGCCGTGTACATTCCCGCCCCGCGCCGGAGCAGGTCGGCGGCCACCTCACGGCCAAGGCGCTCAGCCTCGGCCGCCGGGCCGCCCGCGCTGCCGCGCAGCGCCGCTGCCCCGTCAGCGGCCGCGACTACGGCGTGCAGCCGCAGTGCATCCGTTCCGGCAGCATACGCGCCGACCGGGGCGGTGCATCCCGCCTGCAGCGCGGCGAGCAGGCTGCGTTCTGCAGTGGTCGCCGCGCGGCTGGCCGGATCGTTAACGCAGGCCAGGAACTCGGCCAGATCTGTGCGGTCGGCCCGGCATTCCACCGCCAGGGCTCCCTGGCCCGGTGCCGGGAGCATCTCCTCGGGCTCGAAGACCTGGGTGACCACCTCCAGCCGGCCGATCCTGGCCAGGCCGGCATGAGCCAGCACGACCGCGTCGAGGGCGCCGGAGTCCACCTTGGCCAGGCGGGTGGCCGCATTGCCGCGGATTCCGACGGGGCGCAGGTCCGGCCGCATCATCAGCAGCTGCGACGCCCGGCGCGGCGACCCGGTGCCGATCTGCGCGCCCGCGGGCAGATCCGCGATCTTGGCGCCGTGCCGTGCCACCAGCGCGTCCCTGGGATCATCCCTGGCCGGCACCGCGGCCAGCACGATGCCGTCGGCGGGCGCGGTCGGCAGGTCCTTCAGCGAGTGCACCGCGATGTCGACCTGGCCGGCCAGCAGCCACTCCCTGAGGCTGCTGACGAACACGCCGGTGCCGCCGATCTGGGACAGCTGGGACAGGCTGTTGTCGCCGTGCGAGCTGATCCCGATCAGCTCGACGGGCCGCCCGGTGAGCTTCGTGATCAGGTGGGCTACCTGGCGGGACTGGGCCATGGCCATGGGGCTTTTCCTGGTGCCCAGCCACAGCGGGGGGGCTTGGCTCACTGCGATGTCTCCTCTTCCGGCCATCCGGTCAGGCCCGCGTCCGCTTGTGTCACTGCCTGCACCGCCGCCGGGTCAAGGTCGAACAGCACCCGGAGCGCGAGCTCGTAGGAATCGGCGCCCGGCGATCCGGCTAGTTCCTTGACCCGGACAGTGGGCGCGTGCAGCAGCTTGTCGGCGATCCTGTGCATCGACTGCGCGATCTCCCGGTGCGAGCGGGGATCGAGATCCACCAGGCGGCCGGCCAGCCGGGCCAGCTCGGCCTCGACCACCTCAGCCGCCTTGGCCCGCAGCGCCACCACGGTCGGGGCCACCCTGGCCGCCAGGTCCGCCGACACCTGCGCCGCGAGCTCCTCCGCTACTATCCTGCGGACCTCCGCCACCTCGGCTTCATGCGGCAGTGCGCCGGGCTGGGCGCCGGGCTGGCTGGCCCGGCCGATGTCCTCGAGGTCAAGGACGGTCACCCCCGGCAGCTGGCCCGCGGCCGCCTCGATGTCGCGGGGCAGGGCGAGGTCCAGCAGGACCAGGGCGCGCTGCGCCGGGACCCGCGCGGCCAGGGCGGCCCGTACCGCGACCTCGGTAATCAGCTGCCCCGGCGAGCCGGTGCAGGTGACGACCAGGTCCGCGGCGGCGATCTGGGCCGGCAGGTCAGACAGGTCAGCGGAGGTACCACAGACAGTGTCCGCGAGCCGTTTCGCGTGCTGGTGAGTACGGTTGGCGACCACGATCGGGGCGGCTCCCATCCGCACCGCCGTGGCGACCGCCAGTGAGCTCATCGAGCCTGCGCCCACGACCAGGACCGACAGGCCGTCCAGGGGAAGCTTCGCATCGGCCCGGCCGCCGAGCCGCTGCGCGGCCAGGGCCAGCCCGACGCTGACCAGGCTCGCGCCGGCGCCGTCGATTCCCGTCTCGGCCCTGGCCCGCTTGCCCGCGCGCAGGGCGAGCGTGCCCAGCTCAGACAGCACCCGCCCCAGCGTGCCCTGTTCCCGCGCCAGGCGGAGCGCCTGGCGCACCTGGCCGATGATCTGGCTCTCGCCGACCACCATGGACTCCAGGCCGCAGGCCACCGAGAGCAGGTGCTGGACGGCACGGTCCTCGTAGTGCACGTACAGGTACGGGGTGAGCTCATCGAGCGGGATGCCTGAGTGCCTGGCCAGCAGCTCGCAGATCGCCGCGACGCCGCCGTGGAACTTGTCGACCTCCGCGTAGACCTCGACGCGGTTGCAGGTGCTCAGCACGACCGATCCCGCGACGTCGGGGGCGCCGTACACGTCACGCAGCAGCTTGACGAGCGTGTCACCGGTCACCGCGGCGCGCCCGAGCGTCGCCACCGGCGCGCTCTTGTGGCTGAGGCCGACCACCAGGACGCTCATGTCGCTATCGCCTGCGCCGCTACCGCGGCATCGCCGTCAATGGCGATCCCGCCGGGTCCGCCGGGTACGCCGCCCGCGGCGGGGCCTTCCCGCCCGCCCCGGCGCCTGGCCTGGCGGGCCTTCCAGTCCCGCTCCCCGTCCCGCGTTACCCTGACCACGGCCCGCCGCTGGGCGTGGAAGGCGAGGATCTGCAGCTCGATCGACAGGTCGACCTTGCGGACATCGACGCCGGCCGGCACCTTGAGCACGACCGGCGCGAAGTTGAGAATGCTGGTCACGCCGGCCGTCACCAGGCGGTCGCAGACTCCCTGCGCGGCGGCGGCAGGCGCGGCGATGACGCCAATGGACACCGAGTGGCTGGCGACGACGGTCTCGATGTCATCGGCGCTGCACACGGTATGGCCCGCGATAACACTGCCCACCACACCAGAATCGCAGTCCAGCAGCGCGGCGATGCGGAAACCGCGAGAGGCGAACCCCCCGTAGTTGGCCAGGGCGCGGCCGAGGTTGCCCGCGCCGACGATGACCACGGGCCAGTCCTGGGTGAGCCCGAGCTCACGGGAGACCTGGTAGACCAGGTAGTCGACGTCGTAGCCGACGCCACGGGTGCCGTAAGAGCCGAGGTGCGACAGGTCCTTGCGGAGCTTGGCGGAATTCACCCCCGCGGCGGTGGCCAGTTCCTCGCTTGAGACCGTGGCGATGCCACGGTCGGCCAGGGCGTACAGCGCCCGCAGGTAGACCGGGAGGCGGGAGATGGTCGCCTCCGGGATGCCCTGGGCGCCGTTCTCTGCGATACGACTGCGGGACATGCGTCGGCACTCCTGGGGGGATCGACGCGCCGGGCACACGGGAGGGCGCGCGCCCGCATTGTGGTTTCGAAGCTCACGGTACGCCCTTGTGAACGTTTGCACAAAGTCAGGCAGCTTGTCCGCTCAGGGCTCTGACCGGCGCTTTACTGGCGCTTTACCGTTCGCGGCGCGGGTCCGGGCCCGGCACCGCCGGCCGTCGGCGGCGGATCGTACCCGGAGCGCGCCGCCCCCTGGCCGGTGACGGCCCTGAGCTGCCGGTTAGGCGCCGAGGGCCGTGCGCAGCCGATCTTCGCTGACGCGCCAGAAATCATGCTGCACGCCGTCGATCAGGGTGACCGGGATCATCTCGCTGTAGGCCATGAGGTCATCCTCAGACAGCGTGATGTCCCGCTCGGTCCAGTCAACCCTCAGCTCTGCGGCTACCCGGGAGATGACGGCGCGGGCCTCATCACACAGATGGCAGCCCGGCCGCGACAGCAGGGTTATCGTGCGGGCACCGGGCGTCACCATTGCCGCTGCGGGCCCTCTTCCCGGTCGGCCGGGCCGTCCGGCCTCGCGCGCTGCGGCCGGTCGTATCCGAGGTGGCTGCTGCCGGGCTCGCTGTACCTCGCCTCGCCGTAGCCGGGCTCGCGGTAGCGGGGGTCGTCGCGCCCCGGCGGGCCGTACCGGGACTCGTCGTAGCGGGGCTCGTTGTAGCCGGGCTGGCCGTACTCGGGCTCGGTGTACCTGGGCCGGTCGGACCTGGGCCCGTCGGACCTGGGCCCGTCGGACCTGGGCCCGTCGGACCTGGGCCGGTCGTAGCTGGGCGGCCGGTCGTATCTGGGGTCGCGGTACCGCGGCTCACCGGACCCGGCGTTGCTGAGGCCCAGCTCGTCGTACCCCTCGTCGTACCGGGGCTTGTCCTGCCGGGGCTTGTCCGGCCGGGTCTCGCGGAGGCCCAGTTTGTCGTAGCCGGGCTGAGCCTGCCCGCCATGGCCGTTGCCGTGCTCGGAGGGCCCTGGATGGCCGTTGCCGTGCTGGGCGGGTCCGGGATGGCCGGGCGCGGCCTGGCCGGGCCCTGGATGGCTGTGCCCGGTCTGGCCAGGCCCTGGGTGGCGGGCTGGCCCAGGCTGAACGGGATCAGGCGCGACCGCCCGGGACGAGCCGAGAAGGTCAGATAGCGCCGGGAGCGACGAGATCTTCCCCTGCTGCAGGCCAAGCTCGATGACGTTGGTGGCCAGTACGTACGGCCTCCGGTCGATCTCGAACCGGGCGACGTACGGCCGCAGCCGGTGCTCGTCGTAGGCGCCCCGGTCCCGGTACACCTCGTACAGGATCCGCTGCATCGGCGCCGACGGCACAGCATGGACGATGTAGACCAGGGTGTCGGGCTCCCTGGCCCGGACCTGCTCGACAACCTTCTCGGTCAGCAGGTCGAACTCACCGACCCGGTCCTCCAGCAAGGTGTAGATCGCGATCTGGCCGAACAGAGCCGCCTGCGACTCCTGGGCCGCGCTATCCGCGTCACGGTCGGCCGGGGATGCCTCGGAGTGATCGGAGTGATCGCCGTATTCGGCCGGGAGCGGATCCGGCGGCCGCCGCCCGTGGCCGTTGGCCACCAGGCCCGCGTCTGTCTCGTCGACCGGGTAGCGGCCCGCGTACTGGCCACCTGGGCCATCGGCCTCGTAGCCGCCGGCGTCGGGCCGGTACAGGCCGTTGTCCCGGTACGCCCCCTCGTCGCCGATCGCCAGCGCGTCGAAGTCTCCCGTCTGATCGACCTGCCCGTCCCAGGTGTCCTGGTCGGGCCAGCCGTGGGCGCTCTCATCGGCGCGCCTGTCGTCCGGCAGGTCTGCCCGCAGGCTATCCAGCCGGTGACCGGCGAACCACGTCAGCGCGGCCGCCGCCAGGCCGAGCACCGCGAACATCGAGCTGACGGGCAGGGTCACCGCGGCGGGGATGGCCAGCAGCAGTGCGGCCCCGGCCGTCGCGCCTACTGGCCCGATCGCGGGACGCCAGGCCGGATCACGTCCCGACCGCACCGCGGTGACGACGATCGCGATCAGCGCGAACACCACGATGACGGGCACCAGGATGAACTTCAGCAGGTAGTCAGGGATCGTCTCGTAATGCGCCGCGGCGGCGGGCCATGCCTTGCTGAAAGCCACGCCCGGATTCAGCTGGTCGGTGCTGAGGACGACGAAAGCGATAACTGCCAGTGCCGACAGGATGAGGCGCGCGGCGAACCGGGTGACCATCATCGTGCCCGCCATTTCCGCCAGCGCCAGGCAGAGCGCGAGCGGGGCCAGGACCTGGCCGCCCAGCTCCATGACCCGGAAGCTGGCCGGCCCGAACCCGGCGAAATTGCCCAGGGTCAGGGCGCCGAGCGCCACGGTCAGCCCGGCCAGGGCCACGGTCAGGCAGATGAGATCGGCGCGCGGGGACCGCAGGCACCGTACCGAGAGCACGCCGGTGCCGACTGCTGCCACCACGGAGCCGATGAACGCCGCGATGAGGGAGATAGCCATCGCTGACTATCGTGCCTGACGCGAGGCGATGATGCGACCGGACTGCTGACCTGCCGGGTTGTTGCGGCCCGGTACTACTTGCCCGTTCGCCACGGCGGGCCAGCCAGCTCGCGGGCCATCGCGGACGCCAGGAGCCCCGGTAGGCTCGGTGAACATGAGGCAGCTGCTAGGACGGCTTCCCTCGCCGGGCCGGTCAGACGGTGATGCCGGCGGCAGCGGCACCGACGTCGCCGGCGGCGGCGCCCCCGGCGACGACACTCCCGGCGATGGCACTCCCGGCGACGACACTCCCGGCGACGACACCGCCCCCGGCGGCAGCAGGGCCCCTGGGCTGCGCCGGCGGCTGTCCAGGGCGGCCCGTAAGACCCAGGCGACACTGGCGGGAGAGGCGTCGGCGGCGGCGGCCAGGGTGGAGCACCGCCCGCCGGTACCCGATCCGGCGGCCGGCGCATTCTTCGATGTGGACAACACCCTGATGCGCGGGGCGTCGATCTACCACTTCGCCAGGGGCCTGGCCGCGCGCAAGATGTTCGGGCCGCGTGACCTGGCCCGGCTGGCCTGGGGCCAGCTCGCCTTCCGCCTGCGCGGCACTGAGAACTCCGATCACATCGATGCCGCGCGGCAGTCGGCGCTGGCGTTCGTGGCCGGGCACAAGGTGGCTGACATCGCCGCCCTGGGCGAGGAGATCTACGACGACACGATGGCGGATCGCATCTGGGCCGGGGCCAGGGAGCTCACCCAGCGCCACCTGGAGGCAGGCCAGCGGGTGTGGCTCGTCACCGCGACCCCGGTCGAGCTAGCCAACATCCTGTCCCGGCGGCTCGGCCTCACCGGCGCCCTGGGCACGGTCGCCGAGACGGCGGACGGTGCCTACACGGGGCGCCTGGTGGGCAGTCTCCTGCACGGCGAGGCGAAAGCGGCAGCGATCCAGGCCCTGGCCGAGCGGGAGGGCCTGGACCTGGCCCGGTGCAGCGCCTACAGCGACTCGATCAACGACCTGCCGATGCTCTCGCTGGTGGGCCACCCGAACGTGGTCAATCCGGATGCGGACCTCAGGGCCCTGGCGCGCAGCGGAAACTGGCCGATCTATGACTTCCGCTCGGGCCGCCGGGTAACGATGATCGCGCTGCCGGTCGCCGCCGGAGTGGGAGCCGTGGCGGGCGGGTTGGCCGCCGGCATCGCCTTGCGCCGCCGCCGCGCCGTCGGGTGAGCAGCCGGCCCGGGTCCTAGCCGAATGCGGGGCCGCGCTCGGCGAGAAGCTCATCGAGCTTGCGCTGGATAGTGTCCTTTACCTTATCGGCCAGCTCGGAAACTGCATCGGGATCATCCTGCTGTCCCGCAGTGAAGCCGTCAGTCGGCACCGGATCGCAGAATTCGATGATCCAGTTGGAGGGCAGCGGCACGGCACCTAGCGGGCCTAGCCATGGAAATAGCGGCGTCACCGGGAAATACGGGAGCCCGAGCAGCCGCGCGATCGGCTCCGAGTTGCCGATCATTGGATAGATCTCCTCGGCGCCGACGATCGCGCACGGGATGATCGGAACGCACGCGCGCATGGCCGTCACGGCGAATCCGCCGCGGCCAAAACGCTGCAGCTGGTACCGCTCGCTGAATGGCTTGCCGATCCCCTTGAAGCCTTCGGGAAACACCCCCACAAGCTCGCCCGAGCGCAGCAGCCGGGCGGCCTCCGCCGGGTCCGCGGGGACATGGCCGCTCTTGCGGGCCAGGACCGACAGGACCGGCATGGCGTACACCAGGTCGGCCCCGAGCAGGCGCAGGTGCCGATGGCGGGGATGCTCGTCGAATATCCCCGCCTGCAGCATGACGGCGTCGATGGGGAGCACGCCCGAGTGGTTCGCGACGATCAGCGCGGCCCCTGATCCCGGCACATTCTCCAGGCCCTGCATCCGGACGCGGAACCACCGCCGGTACAGGGCCCTGGCCGCCGGCATCACGACGTTGCTGTTGAAGTCGGGGTCGAAGCCGGTTTCATCGATCTCATAGTCACCGGCGGCCCGGCGCCGGGCGAACTCGGCGACGTCGGCGAGCCGCCGCCGCCAGGCGCTCACGGTCACCGGATCGTGCGCGGTCACGTTCCCTCCCCCGCCGCGCTCGCGCGGCGGGGGCCGGGGACAGCAGATCCAGAGCCGTGCCCGCCTGAGGCGGGCAGGCTCCCGAATCCGCTGACCAAAGCGGCGGCCGTCATTGCCAACCTGACCTGCAACTTCGGCTCCCCGGCGGACGCGAAGCCACCGGATGGGCCGTTATTTCTTGTTCCTGCGCTGCACGCGCGTCTTGCGCAGGAGCTTGCGGTGCTTCTTCTTCGCCATCCGCTTGCGGCGCTTCTTGATAACTGAGCCCACGAAACCACCCTCGCTCGATGTCCTGGCTGACGGGCATGCCTACGCGCAAACGCGCAACGCCCGCCACCGGGCGGCCGGGCACACGCCAAAGCCAAAGCGTACCTCCGCAATGGCTGCGCTCTGATCCGGGCTGCCCTGGATGGGTCCGGCGAGGGCACCGCGGGAGGCGCGGCGGCGGCCGCCGTCATGCTCTCAGGTGCGCCGCCTGCTGAGCCCGCGTCGTCAGGTGGCCCCTACGAAGGCGTCCCTGAGGTACTGGTTCACCGCCTGCTCAGGCACGCGGAACGAGCGTCCAACCCGGATCGCCTCCAGCTCGCCAGAGTGAACGAGACGGTAGACGGTCATCTTGGACACGCGCATGATCGTGGCAACCTCAGCCACCGTCAAGAACTTGACGTCGCTGAGCGGAGTTGCATCTGCTGTCATCAACTAGCCCTCTTCCGGCGGAGCTCAGTGCCCTAGCGGGGTCAGCGCACCAGTCACGTCCGCCTCCAGCGTAAGTCCTGTGCGGAAAAGGGCAACCCGGCAACGGGACTAAATTCAGCGGACTGATTGCATGCCACAACGTTCTTTCGTCACCCTGTCGCTGGTATGCCGATTCCGCTATGCCCTGATGGCCACAGTGATCTAACGGCCGCCGCTATGACTTCAGCCGCCAATCCGTGCTTGGCGGCCAGCTATGCCGCGCTGAATGCCACTTCTTACTGCCGTTCCCAGGTGACCGGGAGCCCGTGTGGCGGCGCCGTGCCCAGAATGCGCTGCTCCCCGCCCGGCCAGGTGGCCAGGGTGACCAGGCACTCGCCGTCGGCCGTACGGCGGTGCGGCTCGAGGGCCAGATGAGCGAAACGCGCCGACGGCGTGGCCGCCGCGCCGAGCGCGGCGATCCCGTCGGCCACGGCCGCGCGCTGCTGATCGTCGAGGTACTGGCGGACGATCGAGTGCCAGAGCACCGTCCAGCGGCCGTCCGCCAGCGCGGTTCGCGCCAGGGTGTCCGACGCCCGCTCCCGCCGCAGGTCAGCGGGGACATCCGCCGCGATGGCCAGCGCCCCGCGGAGCCGTTCCAGGCGGTCCCGCTGATCCGGCCAGACATACGCCGCCAGCGTGAGCCTGCCCTGCGGCGTCGCCGGGTCGATGGGGTCCCGGTCCCCGCCGGTCCGCCCGGCCACCTCGACCCGCGCCGCTGGCGGCGCCTGGCCCCGCCACGCGCCGGACAGGACCACCCGTGACGACGGGTCGCCGAACTGGCCGGCCTCTCCCGCGACACGGAAGTGGTCCGCGCGCAGGTTCAGCCCGGCGCTGGACCCGATCTCCACCAGGGCGACAGCCAGGGGAGCCTGCGCGGCGAGATGGCGCAGGCCGCCCAGCAGCGCCGCCGACCGGCCCACCTCGTTGGTCTGCGGAGGCCGGTCCAGCCAGCCACGGACCGCGTCGCGCTGCTCGGCCAGTACTCGCCGCAGCGCCGTCCAGGCGCGGGCGCTGCCCGGTCCCGGATCTGCCGTGCCGCCCGCCGAAGGGTAGAAGGCGGCGAGTTCGGGCGCCTGCCCGGACAGGACCAGCGCGTGCGCCCCGCCGAGCATCCGCAGGGCCAGCGCCGAGCGCCACGGCTGCGCCAGGTGGCCGTCGAGCACATCGGCCACCGGACCGCCGGCCAGCACGTCATCCGCGGCATGGTCGAGCAGGCCCGCGTACAGAGGGCTGCCCAGGTGGCGGCAGGCCACCGCCTGCCGGCGCAGCCGCCGAGCGGTCTGCCCGACGAGCGTGTCCTGCTGCCCGGCGCTGTCCACGCCGCCACTATGGCAGGCCCGTGGGCCAGCGAGACTGGCTATCCCGCGCCCCTGATCCCCGCCCCTATCCCGCGCCCAGCTCACGGCCCCGGTCGCGCGCAGCCTCAATCGCGGCCAGGAACGCGGCTCGCACCCCATGGCGCTCCAGCTCCCTGATGGCGTTGATCGTGGTACCCCCGGGAGAGGTCACGGCCTCGCGCAGGATCACCGGATGCTCGCCGGTGTCCCGCAGCATGGTCGCGGCGCCATAAACGGCCTGCTTGACCATCTCCAGCGCGGTGCTGCGCGGCATGCCGAGCAGGATCCCGGCGTCGACCATCGCCTCCACCAGGAAGTAGACGTAGGCGGGCCCGCTGCCGGACAGCGCCGTCGCCGCGTCCTGCTGTGACTCCGGGATGCGCAGCACCTTGCCGACCGGGCGCAGCAGGTCCTCGGTGCGCCGCAGGTGCTCTTCCGCCGCGTATCTGCCGGACGAGATCACGCTCATCGCCTCGTCGACCAGGACGGGCGTATTGGACATCACCCGGACCACGGGAACGTCCCCGGCCAGCCGGCCCTCGATGAAGGCAGTCGTGATGCCGGCGGCCACGGAGATCACCAGGCTGCCGACCGCCATCTTCGGGGCGATCTCGCTCAGCAGCGCCTCCATGTCCTGCGGCTTCACGGTAATCACCAGGGTGTCCGCGCGGCAGGCCGCCGCCGCGGCGCCGGTCACCTCGATGCCGTAGCCGTCCCGCAGCTGGCTGGCCCGCACATCGCGCCGCACCGCGGCTATTACCTCGGACGGTGACACGCCGGCCCGCAGCAGCCCCGATATGAGCGCCTCGCCCATCTGGCCGGCGCCGAGTACTGCGATCACGACACGTGAGCCTAGCGGCAGCCCGTCCGGCGTCGTGCTGGCCGGGTACGCAACGACCGGAGGCCGATGGGCTCCGGTCGTTGCGTATGCCGACAGATGGGCCTAGCGCCCGAAACGTGCGGCCCCTACCGGCTGCCCCGTGACCGGATCAAGGAACAATTTGGCGTCGTGATGCCGGGAATGGCGGAAGCTGAACATGTTGCCGAGGGAGCCGGCGATCGCGTCGTAGGAGCCGCTGATCCTCGGCAGCCGCCAGTTGTCCTCAACGAACTTAATAATGGAGCTCTGGTCGGACAGGGTGTGAGCGACGAAATTGTGCTTGGCCCACGGAGAGATGACCAGCAGCGGCAGGCGGGGCCCATAGCCGCATCGGCCGTTCTGGCCGGCCAGCGGCGGCATTTTGGACGTGTCGCCGCAGAGCCCCAGGCCGGTGAGGAAGTCCTGTGGTCCGGGCGGTGTGCTCACCGCGGATGTGTTCGAGGTGTTGTGGATGCCGCTGTAGACGTGGTCGTAGAAGCCGTCGGAGTCGTCGTAGGTGACGACGACCGCGGTGCTGGACCAGTCCGGAGTGTTCTCCAGCGCGTTGATGGTGCTGACGATGAACTGCTGCTCGTCGTAGGGGTCGGAGTAGCCGGCGTGGCCATCCTGGTATCCGGACGCCTTGAGGAAGCTGACGGCCGGAAGTTGGCTTGGTGACAGGAAGCCGTGGCTGATGGCGCCGACCAGCGCGTTGAAGTCGCTGAGGTCGTACTGGTGATTGGCGGTGTCGAACTGGGGCTTTCCGTCGGTGATGGTCTGGGTGTCGGTTCCGATCGCAGACACGGAGACCGGCGGCAGGTGATGCGGATTCGCCGTCGAGACGTAGTACTGGAACGGCTCGTGGTGGGGGATGTAGTCGTCTTTGCTGCCGTAGTTCGTAGGCCCGGGGGTGGTGCCGCCGGTGCCGCCGACGGCAGGACCGATCGGATGGACAGCGTTGCACAGGCCCTGGTCACTGGCGGGCGGCGTGGCGAACTTGCCCTTGAACTGGTCAGGGATGAATGTGCTGGTGGGCTGGGTGCCGCCGGTCGCGGTGGCAAAGCTGGTGGTGGGCCTGAAGCCGCCCTGGAACCAGCCCCAGCTCAGCCCGGCGGCGTTCAGCTCGTCGCCGATGTTCTTGCCTGTCATCGACACGGCGTCACGGGTCGAGCAGTCGTCGTAGTAGGGCTGGGCGTCGCCGATAAGAGAGTGGCCGCCGTTGCCGTCGCTGACGGTGTCGCCGTCGGTATCGGCGCCGTTGATCATGAGCCCGACACCTCCGGTGTCACCCGAGGCCAGGTTGATGGCGCCCGGGGCCGACGGCCCGAACGTGGTCCCGAAGAAGTTGTCGCTCATCGCGAAGTGCTGGGCATAGTTCCACAGCCCGGTCACGGTATTGCCGTCGTAGTAGTTCATGACGTCGCTGGCCTTGCATGCCTGGCCCGGGCCATTGGTGCCCGTCGCGGTACCGACGGTGGTGACGAATTTGTCCATCTTCCCGTCGTCGAACGCCTTCTGCTCATCGTTGTAGTCATGATCCTGATCGCACAGCAGAACGTCGTTGATGTTGGCCGGGTCGAGCCGGCGCGGGTTGACCTGATTGCCGCTGGCATCGCGATTCGGGTTATTGGTCAGCAAGTTCCCGACCCCCCCGGCTCCGGGGGAGTTGGCCAGCCCTTTCACCCGTGGGGTGTTCCTCGCTGCGTGAAACCGCTGCCCGGAGGTGTTGGCTGCCTTCGGGTACGTGCCGAAGTAGTGATCGAAGGAGACATTCTCCTGATAGATCACCACAAGATGCTTGATCGGCGTAGTGGTGGTCCCAGGGGCGCGGTGACCGGCGACCTGAGCCGCCCCTGCGCCCGCGGGCAGGCTGAGAGCAATGGCCGTGCCGACTGCCGTGGCTGCCCCGAGTATCGCTGCGCTGGACAATGCCTTCCGCGATCTAAACAAAGCAGGTGTCCCTTCGTCTCCTGAGGAGGCGGCGCGAAGATCACCGCCCAGACGAGTGGCAAGCTATCGGCTGCCGATGAACACACACCAGTGATACGGCAAACAGGCACCAAACCACTCAGTCGTACCCTGACCGTAACCCATGCCGTAGCTAGCTGCGCGAGCTCAGCGAGCGCAGGAAGAAGGCGAGGTTAGCCGGGCGCTCGGCCAGGCGCCTGACCAGGTAGCCGTACCAGTCGCTGCCGTAGGGCACGTACACGCGCACCCGCGATCCGGCGCTGGCCAGCCGCAGCTGCTCGGCCGGCCGTATGCCGTAGAGCAGCTGATACTCGAAGCTGGCCGTCCCCCGCCCGGCCGCCTGCGCCCGCGCGCCGGCGATCTCGATCAGCCGCCGGTCGTGGGTGGCCAGCATCGGGTAGCCCGTCCCGTCCAGCAGGATCCGCATGCATCGGGCGTAGGAGCGGTCCACCTCGGCCCGGGCCGTGAAGGCGACATCCTCGGGCGCGTCGTAGGCGCCCTTGCAGAGCCTGACCCTGGATCCGGCGACCGCCAGCGCCTCGCAGTCGCCCGCGCTGCGCCGCAGATAGGACTGGATAACACAGCCGAGATCGGGAAAATCGGACCGCAGCTCGGCCAGCAGCCGCAGCGTCGGCTCGACCCAGGTGTGATCCTCCATGTCGAGCGTGACGGTCGTGCCCGCGTTGCGCGCCGCGACGCAGATGGCGGCGATGTGCTCGGCCGCGGTCTTCTCGCCGTGATCAGCCAGGCCCAGGCCGACCGCGGTCGGCTTGACCGACACCTCAGCCCGGCCACAGGCCGCGAGCCCGGCATCTCCCAGCCGCCGCAGCAAGGCGATGTACTCCCCGGCGACCGCCGCCGCCTGCCGGGGGTCGACGGTGCCCTCGCCCAGATAGTCCAGGCTGACATCCAGCCCGTCGGCGAGCAGCTTCCCGGTCACCTCCAGCGCGTCATCGGCGCTGGCCCCGGCGACGAACCTGGTCACCATGTCGCGCGTCAGCGGCGCGGTAGTAATGATCTGACGGACCCGATGGCTGGCCGAGGCGGCCAGCAGCACGCGGCGCAGCATTGCCGATGACCTCCGGGAAACTCGGTGCTCGTGCCGGCCAGGCTACTCGCGAGGCCGGGCGGTCAGGTCGCCACGCGGCCGCCGGAGGCTGACCGTCACGTTCGCGCCCGCGTCCGGCGGGACGATCACCTCCTGCGCCGCCGCGACCCCGGCGGCGCGCAACGTGGCCTCGACCGGCACCGTCCGCTTGATGAGGGCCAGCGCGATCGGCCCGAGCTCGTAGTGCCGCGCGGCCGATCCCACGAAGCCGACGCCGGTACCGTCCAGCTCGACGGCATCGCCGTGCCGGGGGAGCACGTCCGCACTGCCATCGAGGTTCAGCAGGACCAGGCGGCGGGGCGGATGACCGAGGTTATGCACCCTGGCGACCGTTTCCTGGCCGCGGTAGCAGCCCTTGGCCAGGTGCACGGCAGTGCCGATCCAGCCCACCTCGTGCGGGATAGTGCGGTGGTCGGTGTCCAGCCCCAGCCTGGCCCGGTGGCCGGCGATGCGCAGCGCCTCGTGGGCCCACATGCCGGCCAGCACGGCGCCGCGCGAGCGCGCCGCATCGGCCACATCGGCCAGAGCACCGCGCTCGACCACGACATCCATTCCAAACGGATGCGTCATGGCGGCGGCCGCCCCCTCGGCCAGATCTTGTCCGGCGCCGGGCCCCATGACCGTGAGCACGGCGTACTCACTGCTGACATCGGCAGGCTCGACCCGCAGCATGAAGCGCATCGAGGTGAGGAACTTCAGCAGCGCCTCGGCCGTGCCGGGCTCAACGTGCGCCCAGGTGGCGGTCCCGTCATCGGTCAGGGTCAGCTGGTGCTCGATGTGCCCGTTCGGGCTCAGGATGAGCGCATCCGCGGTGCCGCCGGGCTCGAGCTGCTCCAGGTGCTGGGTGGTGAGGCTGTGCAGCCAGGACAGCCGGTCCTGGCCGGTGATCCGGATGACGTCGCGATGTGACCTGTCCACCACGCCGCAGGAGGCGGACAGGGCCCGCTGCTCGGCATAGGGGTCACCGTAGTGCCAGGCCACGCCGGCATCGGGGCCTTCGGCGGGCACTGCGCCAGGGACGGCAAGAAGGGGGCTCTCCATACCGGCCAGGCTATGCGCTCCCTCCACCCCTCATCCGGCTGTGGGCCGTCCCGGTCCCGTTGCGGCACTCGGCGCAGGTGCCGAAGACGGTCAGGTGGCCCACGTCGGTCTCGAATCCGTGCTCTGTGTCGAGGGAGCTGACCAGGGACCGCACTGCGACCGGGTCTACCTGGGTGACCCGCTCGCACTGCTGGCAGACCAGATGGACGTGCTGCGCGTCGGCGGCGAGGTGGTAGCGGGGGGCGCCATGCCCGAGGTGGGTGTGGGTGACCAGGCCGATCTGCTCGAGCAGCTCAAGGGTGCGGTAGACGGTGGAGACGTTCACGCCGCGCGCTGTCTGCCGGACGTCGGCGAATATCTCCTCGGGCGTGGCGTGCTCGAGCTTGGTCACGGCCTCCAGGACCAGCTGGCGCTGCGGGGTCACGCGGTAGCCGCCGGCCCGCAGCGTGTCGTCCCACGTCTGCGACATACGCCGAGTCTAGTGATGTCCCGAATAAGGTGCTTGCCTCTGCGCGCCAGGGTGACGTAGCGTTCTGGCTAACGCGGGAAAGGAGGTGGTCCAACAGAATGCATAGATGTCGGACTCGCGAGGTGGCTGTCAGCTAGCCGCCGTCCCGTGGAGCGCTTCTCGCGGCTTGCCGCAGAGCGCGCATCACCGGCCATGCACGGGCAGGCTGCCGCGAGGCAGCGGGCCCGGGTGCCGCCAGGCGGCGGTCGGCGAATACACGGCAGACACCGAACCCCCGGGCTGACCGGCCTTGTCCAGCCGGTCCCCGCGGTGGGCTTCACCTTTCCCGGTGGCCCGTCGCGGGAGGCGTCCGGGGGCTTTTTCTTGCTCTCGTTCCTGTGGCCCGGCACCGCACGGCATACTGGCCGAACCGCCGATGGGTCAGCCGAACTGCCGACGTATCGGTCTTTCCCAGGATTCGGTTCAAACCTGGGTAATCTCGTGGCCTGGTTCCCCTCGCCGGGCCCGCCCGGCGCATCCCTTCGCGAACCCATGGAGCACGCGGAAACGCGGTACTCCGATGGGCTCGGCCCGCTTGCAGGAAGGATCCACAACTTGAAGATGATCATCCGCGTATCTGGGGCTGCTGTCGCGGCCCTCGCACTGGTGGCCGGGACGAGCGCCTTCGGCTTCCAGCCCGCGGCTCGTCAGTCGCACGCCCGCCAGGTGAGCGCCCGCCAGGTGAGCGCCCGGCATACTTCGCCGGTGCCGTCCACCGGGCCGATGATCGGCGCCGCGCTTCCGGCCAGCGCGGCCGCAGCCGCTGCCACCGCCAACGGCTCCATCAGCAACATCAAGACCATGGGCTCGAACAACTGGGCCGGATACGCGGTGACCAAGAAGGGCGGCAAATTCCGGAAGGTCACCGCGAATTTCCACGTGCCGCACCTGGACTGTGCCAGGACACCGGGCGAGACCCGGGGCACGTACTCCTCGGAGTGGGTCGGCCTGGACGGCTTCGCCAGCGAAACCGTGGAGCAGGACGGGATCTCCGCTGACTGCGCCCCTGGCACCTCAAAGCCCATGTATACCGCGTGGCACGAGATCTTCCCCCGTCCTGAGGTAGCGACCAAGATCGTCATTCGCTCCGGGGACTCGATTACGGCGACCGTCGCCTTCAGCCCCACGACCCACAATTTCCGGATGTCGCTGACCGACAACACCAATCACCACCACTTCACGGTATTCCGCAAGTGCGCGGCGACCTCCTGCCCGCGCTCCTCGGCCGAGTTCATCAGCGAGGCACCGGGCATCAACGGCAGGCTGGCATCGCTGGCTGACTACCGCACGGAGCGCTTTGTAACCACTGCGATCACCAGCAGCGCGGGCAAGACCGGCGGGCTTTCCTCCAAGCGCTGGACGCCCACGAGGATCATTCAGGTCGGGCACAAGACCCAGAAGGTGATCGCCATCCCCACCGTCTTGCACGGCCGGTCCTTCACCAACCACTGGCACGGCGAGAAGTAACTCAGGCCGGCTTCCGGGCCCCGGTTCGCCGGGGCCCGGGGCCGCTCATCTGCCCTCGGCGCGCTTCCTCATCCCGCGCGCTTGAGCTGGGCGGACACGTGCGGCTGCAGCGGCTGGCCGACCGCCGCCATGTCATACGCGTAGGCCAGGTCCGCCCCGATCAGCCCGTAGAGCCGCCGGCCCGCAGTGACCTCCTTGGCCGTTGACGTGCGGACCACCACGTCGGTCGCCATCTCGATCTTGGTGCCGGTCACCTCGCCGAGGTAGATCTCGCTGATCCCCGTCGGGTGCACGAGCAGGACTTCGAGCTGGCCATCCGGCTGTGGCCGCCAGAAGCCGGTCTCCATCGCCAGCGGGCGCCCGATAGCTCCCTCATCATCCAGCAGCCAGGTACGGCTTGAGTAGATCAGGTACGGCTTGCCGTTGTGGCCGAAGGAGATCTCCTGGCCGAACCGGGCACTGGAGATGGTCGGGTAGCCGACCACCCCGGCACCCTCCCAGCGGCCAATCAGGAACCGCAGCGGGATGAGACTGGGATGCAGCTCGGCGGCAGAATCAAGACTGGTACCGGAATCAGGACCGGTGCTGGGATCAAGATCGATGCCCGCCTCCGGCCCGGCAGCCGGATTCTCGTCGCTTTTCATCCCGTCAGACTAGGCGGGCGTCGCGCTAGGTATCACGCGGCGGGCGCGATCGGGCGGATCCGGCCCGCCAGAGCTTCAGCATCAGCATCGCGCACCAGAACGCGGCCAGCCCGAATGCCGCGGCCAGGATGATCCCGCTGACCTCGCCTTCCATAGCGGCAGTGTAAGGGACGGGGCACTACGGGACGGAGTACCACGCGCCCTGTTTCATCCCGGTGAGAGCCCGAGAGCGCGCAGATCCTGCCTGAGTCGCTGCGCGGATGTGTACTGGACCGCCTGCATGCCGAGTTCCTGGGCGGCCGCGATGTTGAGTGCTGAGTCATCGATCAAGACGGTCGAGTCCGGCCGCAGTTCGTGACGCCGCAGCAGGATCTCGAAGATCCGCCGGTCTGGCTTGGCCACGCCCTCGAGGCCAGAAATCACGTGACCGTCGAACCATTTCATGAACGGGAAACGGGCCGTGCGGACCGTGAACATCTGCGGCTCCATGTTGCTGAGCGCATAGCAGGGAGTTCCGGCGGCTCTCAGCTGGCGCAGCACCTCGACGGTCTCGTCGAACTGGCCGGCCGCCATCTCGTCGCAGCGCTGGGCCCATGCCATGATCATGTCCCGGTGGCCTGGATGCTGCCGCGCGAGCCGCTCACAGGACTCGGTGATGTCCTCCCCGAGGTCATGGGCACGGTGCCAGCCGGGCGTGCAGATCCGGGTGAGGAAGTCCTCCATCTCGTCTCGATCAGCGAACAGCTGCCGGTAGAGATAGCGCGGATCCCAGTCGATCAGTACCCCGCCGAGGTCGAAGACGACCGCGTTGATTCCCTGACTCGGCATGGCGCCCATTATCTCGCGCCGCGTCCGCGATCCGCTCAGCTGCCCCGATCGCTCAGCTGCCCCCGGTCGCTCAGCTGCCCAGGTAGCAAAGCTGCCCAGGTCCTCATGCTGCCCGCTGCGCAAAATGCTGCCCGCTGCGCAAACTGGCAGGCGAGCGGCTGTACCGCGGGATCCAGGTTAAAGTGCCGCCTATGGTCTCCCGATCTCTCGTCGTCAAGCTGACCGCGGGCAAGGACGAACCCGAGCGCTGCAATCAGGCGTTCACGATAGCTGCGACGGCTGTCGCCAGCGGAGTGCCGGTCTCACTCTGGCTGACGGGCGAGGCTTCGTGGTTCGCCCTGCCGGACCGGGCCGGCGACGTCGCGCTGCCTCATTCCGTCCCGCTCGCCGAATTGCTGGGCAAGATCCTCACGGAAGGCACCGTTACCTTGTGCACGCAGTGCGCGGCGCGGCGGCAGATCACCGAGGCCGATCTCATCGACGGGATCAGGATCGCCGGATCCACCACGCTCCTGGCGGAAGTCATGACCGACGGCGCCCAGGCTCTCGTCTACTGAGTCAGCCTGACGCAGCGGCCAGCCGGTCCTCGCGGAGCAAGCGGGCCCAGTTCTCATCGGCGCTGTCCAGGGGCTGCAGCGGCCCGGCGGCCCAGCCGAGCAAGAGGTCGGCCAGGCCCGGGTTGCGGACGAGCGCGGGACCGTGCAGATAGGTACCCACCACCGCCCTGGCGTAGGCTCCTTCGGTTCCGTCGCCGTTGCCTACGCCCATCGTGACCTTCGCCAGCGGGCGGACTCCCCGCCCCAGCGATGTCACCCCCTGATGGTTCTCGAATCCGGTCAGCCGGGGTACGTTCAGCTCCGGGTCGACATCGGCGACGATCTCGCCGACGCCGCGGCGCTCCCCGCGCCCGCTGCGGACGTTGAGTATGCCCAGGCCGGCCACGACCTCGCCGTCGACGCCGCCGAACTCAGTGCCGATGACCTGGTATCCGGCGCAGACAGCGAAGACCACCGCTCCCCGGTCGGCGGCAGCTGTGAGGCCGCCGTCAGCGCGCAGCCGCCGTGCCGCCAGGATCTGCGGCAGGTCCTCCCCGCCGCCCATCAGGTAGATGTCGCCGTCCCTGGGTACCGGCTGATCCGAGTTCACCTCAATCGATTCGACGTCGATGCCGCGCAGCCTGGCTCGCCGCTCGAGCACGAGCAGGTTGCCGCGGTCCCCGTAGGTACTGAGCAGGTCCGGGTAGACCCAGATCAGCCGCAGCGCGCGGGTGCCGCGCCGGGGCGGGCGCGCACGGGCCGCAGGCTCCGGCCGGCCAGCTGCCGCCCCGTACTGCGCGGTACGAGGCTGCACCAGGCCCCCAGCCGTTGCGGGCGGCAGCGGCGCGGGCGGCGGCGCCGCGTCCCACGGCGGTGCGCCCGACGGCGGTGCGCCCGACGGCGATGTACCCGACGGCGGCGTACCCAGCGACAGCGCGTCCCACGACGGCGTGCCTAGCGGCGGCGTATCCGACGGCGTACCCAGCGACGGCGTACCCAGCGACGGCGTGCCCAGCGACGGCATGGCCGACGGCGGCATGCCCGACGGCGGCGTACTCAGCGACGTTATATCGGGCGACGTTATATCAGGCGCACGCTGTGCTAGGCGTCGCTGTGCTAGGCGTCGCTGTGCTAGGCGTCGCTGTGTCGGGCGGCGTGCCGAGCTGGGCGGAAGCAGGCGCCGGGCTGCTCGGCGCCGAATATGGCCGGACGGCGCTCGGCTCTGGTACGTCCGGAGGAAGCTGACCGCTCATGGACGCCGCGGCTTCCGCCTGGGCGGGCATCGTCGGCCAGCTCGCCCACCTCACCGGTTCGTCCGGCTCCGGTCCAGCCGGCTCCGGCCCGGTCGGCTCCGCTCCAGCCGGCTCCAGCCGGCTCCGGTCCAGTCAGCTCCAGTCCAGCCGGCTCGGGTCCGTCCGGCCCGGGTCCAGTCGGCTCGGCTCCGTCCGGCTCCGATCCGGCCCGCTCCGACCGCACCGGCACCAATCGCACCGGCGTCGATCGCGCCGGCTTCTCCGGTTTCGCCGCGGTACCGTCCTGCGTCCCGGCGTCCGGTGGCGACGGCGCCGCGTGCCTGGGCTTGTGCGGCCTGGTCATCGGCTTGTCCTCCTCGCTCACTCGGCCCGTCCCACGATCGCGCGGATGTGCTGGAACGCCGTGTAGTTGGCGATGATGTCCAGGTTGCCCGCCGGGACCCGGTCCACCGCATCGTCCAGCCCGTCGGTGAGCTCGAACGCCACCTCGTCGGCCTCGAGCCTGACCGCCAGGTCGAGCTTGCGCTCGCCGGCCACCAGCACCGGCCGCCCGCGCAGCACCCGGTAGTCAACGTCCCACAGCCAGGAGGTGTCCTTGCCGTCCGGCCCCTGCGCGTTGACGGCCAGCAGCACGGGGGTACGGCCGGGGGTGAGTACGTCAAACGCCTCCAGCCAGCCGGCCGGATTCTTGGCCAGCAGCAGGCGCAGCTGCCGGCCGCGCCGTTCCACCTGGGTGTAGCGGCCGGCCACCGAGGTGATCTCACGGAGCTTCGGCAGCGCCTGTTCCGGGGCGGCACCGAAAAAGTCGCCCACCGCCAGGGCCATCGCCGCATTGGACCGGTTCGCCCGGCCCGGCAGGGCCAGCCCGAGTTCCCTGACCTGGCCGGCCCCGTCGATAACGGCGCTGCCGTCCAGCACCCACCGGGCCGACGGCCGGGCAAATGCGCACTCGCCGCAGCGCCAGCCGAGCTCGTCCCGGCGCAGGTGCGAGCCGCATTCCGGGCAGCACCAGGAGTCCTCGTGCCATTGCTGGCCCGCGGCCACCCAGGTCACATGCCGGGCCGCGCCCGCCGCCCACGCAATCAGCGGGTCGTCCGCGTTGGCGACAACGTGGCAGTCGGTTACCCTGGCCAGCGCCTCCCGCCAGAGCCTGGCAATCAGCCAGATCTCGGCCGCCCGGTCCATCTGGTCCCGGCTGAGATTGAGCAGGGCAACCACGGTGGGGCTGGTCGCCTTGATCACGGCCGGCAGGTACCGCTCGTCGACTTCCAGAACCGCATACGGCGCGTTAGGAGCGCGACCGAGCGCCGCGGCCAGGCCTGCCTCCATGTTCGCGCCGAAAGCGTTGGACGCCACTTCCTGGCCGAGTGCCCCCAGGGCGGCCACGATCAGGCGGGTCGTGGTGGTCTTGCCGTTCGTCCCGGTGACCAGGGCAATCCTGCGGCCGGCCGCCAGGAGCCTGAGCAGGTCCGGCTCTACCCGCAGCCCGACCACGCCGCCGATGACCGACCCGTCCCGGCCCGCCAGCCGCGACACCGTGCCGGCCGCGCCGCCGATGGTCGTGGCCAGGCGCGCACGCAGCGGAAGCTTGCTCATTGGGGCAGATGCTATCTGGCTACCGGGTGTCACTCGCCCGCCGATCTTAATGCTAGTTATCAATCCCGACGATAAAGCGGCGGGGCCAGGAAAGGACGGCTTCGAGCCATCCGGCGATTCCCATCTCGCCAGCGGCCTGGCGCAGCTGCCCCCGATGGCTCGCGCCGATCATGACGGACTCCAGGTCCTCGGTGAAACCGCGCTGATCGTCCTCGCCGAGCAGGACAGTCCAGGCGGGCAGCCGGTTGCGGCCCAGCTCCATCGACAGCGGATGACGGCGCAGGCCGCTGACGCGCTGGCCGATCTTGATGTCGGGGCGGTCGGCCAGCCCGGCCAGCGCGAACTCCAGCCGCGGCGCCGGGGCAAAGGGATCCGGCGGCCCGCTGCCGAGCGGGCAGACCCGCTCGATCTCGTGCAGCCACTGCAGCTGCGGTATGACCCAGGCCGGGCCGATGCGGGTCCCGGCGCCCTGACCGCCGCCGAGCAGCCGCTTGGCGGTGACGGCCGTCGCGGCCGCGAGCCGTTCTGGATCAAATGCGGCTCGCACCGTCAGGGACCGGCCCTGCAGCGCCCGGTCGATAGCCGTGGCCAGCAGGCATTCGGCCAGCCGCCCGCTCAGGCCGGCCCACCGCTGCCGAAGCGCCGCCGGGACCAGCGGGAGCGGCCGGTTGGTGAGGAAGGCGAGGACCAGGGCCTCAGTCCACACCCGGAGCCACGCGTCCTCCGGCGATCCGGCCAGCAGGTCAGCCGCCCGCAGCTCCAGCAGCGTGCACGCGCGGCCCGCGGTGCAGGCCGTCCCGCAGGCCGGCGATCGCCTGCCCGCCACCAGCGCCGCCAGGGCTTCGCCGCCGGGCCGGGCCTGCTCCCGGTCCCCGCCGAACGGCACCCGGATCCGCAGCGGCCGGTCCATGCCGTCCGCGAACACGGCGGCCACTCCCGGCTGCAGCGAGACCACCTGCCGGGACTGGTCGTCGTCCAGGTTCATCGCCGCGCCGACCACCTGGCGGTCGTCGGCGGCCGGCAGGCGGTGCAGGACCTTGAGCGCGGTGTTCTTGACGACGTCGGGCATGAGCTTGGCCGGGATCTGCTCGGCGATCACGATGCCCTCGCCGTAGGCGCGGATCTCGGCCAGCATGCTGGCGAACAGCTCGACCGCGTGGGCGCTGGCGCCCTCCCGGCCCGCCCGCAGCAGCCGGTGCGCCTCCTCGATGACGATGACGTGCCGCAGGCCATCGCCCGGCTCCGCGCGGGAGCGCAGCCGCAGGTGCTCCACGATCCTGATGATCAGCGTCCCGATCAGGAACGCCTTGTCCTCGTCGTTGGCGACGTCCTCGATCGCGAGCACTACGTTGCGGCGCAGCAGCTCGCCGATGTCAGCCGGGTGACCGCCCTCGAAGAACCGGCCCGCCGAGCCGGTCCGCAGCGACCGCAGCCGCACGTCGACGAAACCGCGGACGTCGGCCTGCAGCTCCCGGCCGTAGCCGACGTCCTCGATCACCTCCAGCGCGGCGCGCTGCAGCCGGGCGAGCGTGGGGATGGCCGGGCGGGCGGCCGATCCCGGCCGGCCGCCTCCGGTGACCGGATCCCATCCGCAGGCCTCATAGGCCCGCTGCAGCGCCTGCGACATAATTTGCGGAAACGGCTCGTGGGCGTCAAACGACGCCAGGAACAGCGCGCGGACCATGTCGATGTGGGCCTGCACCGGGTAACCGGGCTCGGGAGCCAGCGGGTTCACCGACAGCGGCACCGCCCCGGCGTCGGACGGGCTGATCACGGTGACCTGGGCCGCATCGCCCAGCCGGCCATCGCCGCGTACTCCGATTTCACCGGCTCGATCGCCAGCCACGGGATGCCCGCGCCGGTCAGCTGCTCCAGCATGTGCCGGACCGTCTGCGACTTGCCCGAGCCGGTGGCGCCGGTCACGAAGGCGTGCCGGTTCAAGGTGGCCAGCGGCACCCGGAAGGTGCCCACCGGCCGGTCCTGGCTATCCAGGATGGCGCCCAGCTCGATGGCGTGCTGGCCGGCGGTCTCGCTGGTGACGTCGAAGAAGCCGGGCTCCAGCACCCGGACCCCCGGTACCTCCCGGCGCGGCAGGCCGGTGAGCGCGGCCAGGGTGCCCGCCGTGGCGAGGAACGGAACCTGGGAGCCGTCGGCCGGGCTGGCCAGCGTGGCCGCCAGCGCGTCGGCCAGGTCGCGGGCGCCCTCGGCGGTGCGCAGCCGGTACGGGTGGGCGTGCAGGTCCACCGAGCCGACCAGGACGGGCGCGATCAGGCTCAGCTCCGCCTCGCTGGCCGCCCCGGCCAGCACCCGCACGTTCCACAGCCCCGCCTCGTGATAGGCGTCCAGCTCGGCCAGCCGGCGTTGCGCACGGTCGACATCGAACCGGGCGTGCTCCTCCTCGTAGCGGCGCAGCACGTTGAGCTGGGTTCGCAGCTCGGAGGTCTCGGTATCGATCAGGTCCGTGGGCTCAGCGACGACTAGCCAGCCGAACGGCCTGGCCATCAGCGTCAGCAGCGCGGACTCGAACAGGGTCGGCTCCGCGCCGGGCCGGTGCTGACCATCGCGGCCGCCGTAGCCGGGCCAGGAACTGGCCTGCCGCGGTCCAGAGCCTAGCCCGGCCTGGTGCGCGCCCGCGGCCAGCTCGCCCGCGAGCTGCGGGGCCTGGCGGCCGGGACAGGGCGCCCAGACCAGGCGGTCAAGGTCGACCAGCAGGCTGGCGGTGAAGGGCCTGCCCCGTGCACCCCAGGGAAAGAGCAGCTCGTCAGGGCCGCCCGGCGATGCTGGCCCGCCGCCCGGCCGCCGCCGGTCCGGCGAGTCAGGATCGGCGGCCTGCTGCTCCCGGTCGCGGGGCCGCAGGCCGTTCAGGCTGGAGGAGACCGCTGCGGGCAGCGGGCCGGCGTTGGTAATGAGATCGAGCGGTGCCCCGCCGCCGCGGGACAGCCATCCCGCTACAAACGGGCGGCGGTGCAGCGCGGCGTTCAGGGCGGCGGGCAGCACCGAGGCGTAATCACGCTCCGCCGTCCCGCCCAGGCAGCTAGCCGTGATGGCCTCGACCCGGTACCACGGACCGGCCGCGCCGCCGCCAACGATGCCATCTGAGGTTCCGCTCACATTGCGTGCCTATCAGCAAGAGGGCTCCCGTGCTACCTGGTTGGCCTGGATGCGCGCAAATGCTCCCGAACGTGAACCGATATTCAGCGCTGGCCGTTCTGAACAGGCGGGACTGTCTCGGCGGGGGAAGGCGGCGCCATGGCGAGCGCGGAGCTGGAGCTGGCGAGCTGGCGCCGGGAAGTGAGCGAGCTCTACGCGCAGGTGCGCGCCGAGGACAAGCCGGAGCGTGGCCACACCCTGTGGCGCACCCGCCGGGATGAGCTGCTGCGCGGGCACCCGGCCAGTCCGCTGCTACCGGAGGACCCATTTCGGACGATCGGCGTGCCGTACTGGCCCTACGACAGCGATCTGCGCTTCGAGCTGCCGCTGCTGCCGGCGGCCGAGTCATCGCGGCTGTCGCTACCGACCGACGGGGACGGCATGACATCGCTGCGGCTCGCCGGCCGGGTAGAACTGCCCTCGCCGCTGGACGCGCGCATCGACGTGTGGTGGCTGCGGCAGTACGCGGGCGGGCTGTTTCTCCCGCTGCGGGACGGAACGGCGGGCGTGACCAGCTACGGCGGCGGCCGTTATCTCCTGGATACCGCCAAGGGCGCCGACCTGGGCGGCTCAGCAGATTCCCTGATCATTGACCTGAATTTCCTCTACCACCCCTCCTGCCGCTATGACAGTGCGTGGCAGTGCCCGCTGGCGCCCCAGGGCAGCAGGATCAGCGCTTCCGTCCGCGCCGGTGAGCACCTGTGAGCCGCCCGTACGCGCCGCCGGCGTCGTGGCCGGCCTGCGCGTGCGCGGTCATATCTCCACCTCACCCGATACGCAGGTGATGGTCCCGCCCGCCACCCAGATCGTGCCGTCGCCGTCGCGGGTGATGTGCACGCGCCCGAGGCGCCCCAGCACCGTTCCCTGGCTCGCCACGTAGGGGGCAGTGACCAGGCCCTCGGCCAGCATCCACTGGGCCAGCGCGGCGTTGAGGCTCCCGGTGACCGGGTCCTCGACCGTAGCGCCGTCGCCCGGCATGAAGGCCCGCACCTCAAACGCCTGCGGCGACCCCGGAGGGTAGGCTCCGGCCACCCCCACGTCCAGGTCAACCACGTCCGGCCGCAGCGCGAGCACCGCCTGGGCGCTGCCGAGCAGCACGGCCACCCAGCCGGGGCCGTTGTCGGCCCACTGCGCGCCGATGATCTCGCCGCGGGTGATCCCCAGCAGGGCCGCCACGTGCTCGACGACAGCCTCATCGACCGGGCCGGAGCGCAGCAGCGGCGGCGCGGCGAACGCTAGCCCGTCGGCCGTCGGCCGCACCCGGACCAGCCCCGCGGCGCACTGCTGCACGATGACGCCGGCCCGCTGCGCCGTGCCGCCTGCCGACAGCCAGGCGTGACAGGTCCCCAGGGTGGGGTGGCCCGCGAAGGGCAGCTCGGTGCTGGGCGTGAAGATCCGCACCCGGTAATCGGCCTCCGGCGCCTCCGGCGGCAGCACGAACGTGGTCTCCGACAGGTTCGTCCAGCGCGCGAACCGCTGCATCTGCGCGTCGGACAGGCCGCGGGATTCGAGCACCACGGCCACCGGGTTTCCGCGATACGGCTCGGCGGCGAAGACGTCGACCTGCCGGAACTGGCGCTGCATGGCACCGAGTGTGCCACCCGCACCCGCCGCCCGCACCCGCCCGGATGGTGTCATCCTGCCCCGTTCCATGATCCCGAAGGATGTTGGAGGCTCTGACCACCAGGATTCTTCGTGATCAAGGAAAGCCGGGTCCGTGACTGGGAAGCGGGTCGTGACTAGGGTTTGCGGCGCCAGTCCAGGCGGTCGGGGGGCGGGCCGAGGTTCGGCGGCGGGGCGGGCCGCGGCGGGCGGCGCCGGCCGTTGCCGGGCGGCGGGCGAACCTCGCCGGGCGGCGCGCCGGGCTCGTCGCCCGGCAGCACGGCCGGGTCAGCCGGCTGGCCGGGCACCGGGCCGGCGCCGGCCGGAGTCCCGGCCGGGCCGCGCGCCAGCGAGGCGGCGCGCGCCTCATCCACGCTGCGCAGGGTCGCGGTCGGCAGCGAGATGATCCCGGGATTGGCATCGGCCAGCACGACCTGGCGGCCGCCGGGCGAGGCATAGGTGATGATCACCGCGCTGGGCGGCAGCTGCTGCAGCTCATGCTGCTCGACCAGGAACTCCCGTGATCGCTGCGAGCTCCGGGCCAGCGAGGCGTTGGCGCTCACGGCCTTCGAGGTGCTGACTCCCCATGACGTGCTCGAGTTAATGCCCTCGGTGATGGATCTGGAGCCGGAGGTGCCCAGCGAGACGCTGGAGTCCCGGCTGGCCGTGCCGGTGAAGTCACCGAACGGAGCGAAGCCGCGCTGGCTGCGGCCGCGGCCGGCGCTGCGACCGGAGGTCTGGCTCTCCGATTCAGTGTCGGCGACCGAGTCCGCCGTGCCGACCGTGCTGGTGTAAGAGTCCCCGGCCGTGTCGGTCAGGGAAGCCCCCACCGTGTCGGTGAGCTGATTGAGCACGAACCGGTGCTCGGTACCGATCTGCTCGCTGGCGGCCCTGGCGTCCTGCGCGTTGCCAAGGCGCATGAACGCGACCGCCGCGTTTCCCCGGCCCAGACGCTCCTTGACGTGCTCGGGAATCGACCGGTACGCCATCACCAGCCCGGTCCTCGACGTCTCGCAGGCATCCTGCAGCCGGTCGATTACGTCCCCGCGGAGTTTCTCAGCCCCGAGGACGCACAACGTGTGCTCCCATGGCCGTCCGGCCGGCGCCTGGCGGAGCATGTGGGTCAGCGCGACCGTCATGTAGGTGCCGAGCACCCGGTTGCCCAGCACCCCCACTCGCCGGTCAAGCCACGCGACCCGCAGGCGGCTCGGCGGCAGGCTGGCGGGCGCCGACCCGAGCCGTTCCAGCTTGCGGAGCTTGGACTCCAGCGTCCAGGCCCGCTCGATGACGACCCGCTCGGCGGCCCCGCGGCCGAACAGGGCGGTGAGCCGCTCCAGCTGGTCAGCGGTCAGCAAGTCGCGGCGCAGGTCCTCGCGCGGATCTCCGACCTGGCCGAGCGCCCGCAGTGCCGCGGTGACCTGCGCGATCCGGGCCTGCCCGCCCAGCACGCCCAGCACCCGCTCCAGGATGGCGCTGTCGCGCGCCGGGTCACCGCCCTGGCCAGGGTCATCGCTGGCGCTGACGGCCAGTGCCAGCACGTCGGCGAATGCCTCCGTGCTCAGGCCCGTCCCGAGATCAAGCCGGGGCAGGTCGCCGGGCAGCACCCATACCAGCGGCTCGATACCCCACCGGCGCGCGAGTGCCGTCAGGTCGCCGGCGACCGGCCCTTCGGTCAGGTCGAGCACGGTCACCTCGCCGCCCGCGTTCAGCCGCGGCGCGGCGATCATGGTCAGGATCGCCGACCAGCCCGGCAGCGTGCCCCCGGCGACGTCCACCCGGTCCAGCTGCGCGGGCAGCGACACCGCGAACCACTGCGGCTGCCGGTCAAACACGGCCCGCTGCTGCTGCCACGCCCGGTACTGGCGCGCGTGCACCTCCTGGCGGGCCGCCAGCCGGCTCTGCTGCACGGCGCGGATCTTGGCTATCCGCCCCTTCTCGTCCTCGATGCGCGAGCGCAGCCGCTGCTGGCCCCGCCGGATGGCCCGTGCGGAGCCGGCCGCCGCGACGAGGAAGACAGCGACGAACAGGCCGGCCAGCGCCGCGTTCAGCAGCCCGGCCCGCCATAGCCCGGCGGCGAGGCAGGCCAGGACGGCGGAGCCCAGGCCGGAGAGCTTCAGCGGCCGGGCCAGCCGGCGCTCCTCGCGGTGCTGGGCGGCGACCCAGCCCTCGTTCAGCTGCTCGGCCGCCGGCGGCTCGGGCCTGCGCGGCAGCGGGCCGGGGTCCGGCCGCAGCAACGCATGCTGCCAGCCCAGGTAGACGCGCCCAGCCGTGGCCGCCGCCGGCCGCCGCGGCGCCGTCGGCCGCCGGGCGGCCGCGGGAATCTGGGCTGGCTCCGCGGGACTCCCCCCCGCCCCGGCCCCGCGGGACTCCCCGGCCCCGCGGGACGCACTGGCCCCGCGGGACGCGCTGGCTCCGCAGGACGCGCTGGCTCCGCAGGGCGCCCCGGCCCGGCCGGACGCCCCGCCGCCGGCACCCGGCCCGATGTCGCCGGCCGGCCATCCGCGAATCCCCGGCCGCGCGCGACCGCCGGGCCGGCCGACTGCCCTACGGCCCGCTCTGGCCGGCCCCGTACCTGCGGCGGCGGTCCCTGGTCGCCCCTGGTCAGGCCCTCGCGGTTCTCATCCGGGCGGCTCATACCCGGCCTCCGGCCATCGGAACGGCCACGCACTGCGCCGCGAGCCGCCGCCGCGGGCTGCGCACCACCAGGGCGAATGCGTCTGGTCCCTGGTACGGCAGCGATTCCGCCAGCAGATCGGCACTGTCCTGCATTCCGAACGGAACCTCGTCCGCAGCTCCCGTCCCCTCCGGCTGCGCCCGCCCGGCCGGGACGGATCCGGCCAGGGCGGCAATGCGGCTGGCCAGGGCCGGGTCAGCCGGCCCGCGGGCGATGGCGACCCCGGCGGCGGCGGCCAGGTCGGCGGCGGCGGCGGCCGAGGTGGTGGTGAGCAGGACGGCCGTGCCCGTCTGCGCGCCCTGCTCGATCAGCCCGGCCGCGAGCCGGTGCTCCAGCGCCTCGCAGCCGTTGATCCAGACCAGGCTGTCGCCCCGGACGGCCATGCCCTGCAGGTCCGCGAGGATGGCCAGGAGGTCGGCGGCGGCCAGGCTGGCGATCATGGCCGCCGACCGGCCGTGGACGGCGCGGTCCAGCGAGAACAAGACGACCGCCCGGTCGCGCACGGCCTGGCCCAGGCCGATGGCCAGCTCAGGCGGCTCCGCCGGCCCGGCCGAGCGGCAGGCCGGCGCGCTGGGCGAACTGCGCGGCGGCCGCAGCCAGTGGCCAAGCGCGGACCGGCGCAGCCGCGGCAGCTGAGTGGCGAGCGCGGACACCGACGCGGGATCGGCCTCCAGCACCCTGGCCGAGACGCCGGCCCGGTCAGCCAGGATCTCGCGCCGGGCATGGTGAGCCGGAACGTGCGCCGCCCTGGAGCGCAGCGCCGCGGGCGCCAGCAGGCGGATGAGATCGTCGAGGACCGGCAGGCGGGGGTCAGCCGGCGCGGCCGCGAGCACGGCGAACACGTCGTTCAGGTAGGCGGCGCACGCCCGCCGGTGCTGGTCGCTGACCTCGCTCCAGTCGATCATGCCCAGCACCAGCGAGGCGCCCCGGGCCGGATCGCCGCCGCGCACCGGTTCATAGCAGCCGGGCCCGGCTTCGCCGAACCGGCGCAGCGGCGCCTGGGCGGCCGCGCAGACCGTGGCCATCGAGTCGGCGAGCTGCGCGCTTCCGGTCAGGTCGATGGCGATGACCGTCTTGCGGCGGCGGATCGCGGCGCAGGTGAGCTGGAAACCGGTCTGCACGAGGGCGGCTGCGTCCTGACCCGCGCAGAGCACGCCGGTCTCGGCTTCCGGCCAGGAGATTGTCGCGCGCCTGCCGGTCGCGTCGTCCAGGCCGAGGCAGCCGCCGTCGGCGGTGACAACTCCGCCGGAGCGGATGGAAGCCGCCACGTACCGGCGCCGGGCCGCGACGATCAGCCCGGGCCGCGACGGCGGCAGGTCCCGCTCGCCGGCGTGCAGCCGGCTCAGCCACCAGAACCAGGCGGCCTCAGCGGCCGCGGCTATCAGGGCGAGCGGAAACTGGCGCGGCAGCCACTGGCCGAGGCCGGCGAAGGCACGGGGCAGGTGCAGCAGGTGGCTGGGCGCCGAGGCGATGCCCGCCAGGTAGGCGGCGACCTGGCCGGGCCCTGCCACCAGGCCGGCCGCGGCCCGCCCCGGGCCGATCGCCAGGGCCCAGATCACCCCGGCTGCCACCGGGACGGCCAGCCATTGCGGCCGCCACCGGGTCAGCCTGCCGATCGCCCAGAACGCTAGGGCCAGCGCTAACGTCAGCTGGGCGAACAGCAGATGGGCCAGCAGCCAGACCATGATGAGGACAGCGACCAGCTCGCCGCGACGGGGCGTATTCCTCGGAACCAGGTAGCGGGAGCGCCGCGGCATGCGCTCCGCCGCGCCAACTGCGGGGGCAGGCATATCCGGTCAAGGCTCCCAGTCCTCCGCCATGTGTGTCCAGGCACCCGAGAAACTGCCCTCTTCCCCGGCACCTCCCGCGCGCCGGTTTCCCGTGCCCGGCAGCGGAAGCTCGGCGGACTGGACCACGAGCCGGAACTTTTCCGGGCGCAGCACGGCGATGGTCAGCGCCGCGGGGCTGGATGTCGCCGGATCGTCGAACCGCACGGTGACCATCGCCGCGGGCTGGCCCGCGGAAAGCCGCAGGTTCCTGGCCACCGACGGCGGCGGAAGCTGTATCTCGACGTGCAGCACGCTCGGCTGCCCGACCGGCACCAGTTGCTCGCGTTCCTGGTCGGGCATCCCAGGGCGGGCCGTCAGCGGCAGCACGCTCAGGGCCCCGGCCTCGGACGCGAACGCGCCGGTGAACGGCCCGGCCAGCTCCGCAGGCAGGTAGGTCGTGGAGAACGCGGCAGGCTCGCCGCCCGCGGTCCACAGGAACCGGACGACGCAGATCGAGTCGGCGGAGGTGATCCCGAGTGCCCAGACGATGTCCTCGGGGACTTTTCGCCAGGAGATCTGGCGGCTTCGGCAGGCGAGCTCTCCTCCCATCGGGTCAACGTGCGACACGAGCTGGGACACGCCTTCCAGCGGGATCAGGTACTCAGCCGGGCTGGCGCGGTACAGCCGCCCGTCCGGCAGCCGGCGGATCAGGTTGCGGGCGGTCAGCTGCTCGACCGCCACGTCGATCTGCGCCGGGCTGGCGTTGAACCGGCGGGCCAGGACGGTGTGGCGCGGCAGCTGCCAGCCAGGCTCATGGTGCACGAGAGCTGCCGCCAGCCGGTCCGCGAGGACTCCAGCGGCGGAGGGCACGGGCACCACTTAGTTCTAGGCGGCACAGGTTAAGCGCAGGTGACGCGCGGCTGAACGCCAGGTAAGTAAACGCGCAATGACAGCTGACCAGGAGGGCGGCCCGGCGGGCAGCCGCTTCCCGACATGATCGTGGTGGCTAATCCCGCACCCGGCACGGACAGCCACCACGATCATGAAGCAGGCCGGGCCGCGGCGGGGAGCCGGAGCCCGTACTGGCTCGTCAGACGGCCACCTCGAGCTGCGTCACCTGGCCGATGCTGGCGGACACGGCCTGCTCGGCCCGCACGCCGCCAGGGGCCAGGACGCGCAGCGTCCAGCGGCCGGGGGCGGCGAAGAACCTGAACCCGCCGTCCTGGCCGAGTGGCACCTCCGCGACGAAGTCGCCACCGGCGTTGAGCAGCCGGGCGTACCCGACGGGCACCGGCGAGCCGTTCTGCGTGACATGACCCTGTACCACCGCCTGGTTGCCAGCGTCCGTGGCCGCGGTCAGCGTGGTGCCACCGGCGGGTGCGCCGCAGCCGTCGCCGGCCGTCCCTGGTGTGGTCACTTGCCGTCCCCGATCTCGATCGGGACCCCGACCAGTGAGCCGTACTCGGTCCAGGACCCGTCGTAGTTCTTGACGTTGGCCTGGCCGAGCAGCTCGTGCAGCACGAACCAGGTGTGGGCCGAGCGCTCGCCGATCCGGCAGTAGGCGATGGTGTCCTTGCCGAAGTCCACGCCCGCCTCGTCCCCGTAGAGCGCGCGCAGCGCGTCGTCGGACTTGAACGACCCGTCTTCCTCCGCCGCCTTCGACCAGGGAACGTTCTTGGCGGTCGGGATGTGGCCGCCGCGCTGCGCGGATTCCTGCGGCAGGTGAGCCGGTGCGAGCAGCCGGCCGGCGAACTCATCCGGGGACCGGACGTCGACCAGGTTGTCCTGGCCGATCGCCGATACGACCTCGTCGCGGAACGCGCGGATCGAGGAGTCCTGCTCCTTGGCGGTGTAGGAGGTGGCGTTGCGCTTCGGGACGTCGGTGACCAGCTCGCGGGACTCCAGCTCCCACTTCTTGCGGCCGCCGTCGAGCAGCTTGACGCCCTGGTGCCCGTAGAGCTTGAAGTACCAGTACGCGTAGGCCGCGAACCAGTTGTTGTTCCCGCCGTAGAGGACGACCGTGTCGTCGTTGGAGATCCCGCGCGCCGACAGCAGCGCGCCGAAGCCGTCTCGGTCCACGAAGTCGCGGCGGACGGGATCCTGCAGGTCCTTCTTCCAGTCAATCTTGACGGCGCCCCGGATGTGACCCTTGTCATAGGCGCTGGTGTCCTCGTCTACCTCGACGAGCACCACGCCAGGGTCCCTTCCGTGCGCCTCGACCCACTCGGCGTCCACGAGGACGTCAGAACGACTCATAGTGAAACCTCCTTGTTAGCTTCGGCCGGCACCATGCTCTGGCGGCCCGGCCAGATACGTCGGATGATCAGATACATTTCACAGCCCAGGCAGAGGCCGAAGACCCCGTTCAGGAAGGCTGCGATGAGTCCCAGTGCGGCGGCGACGACGCCGAGCGGCGTTATCCCCGCCGCATAGCCGATGATCCCGATGACGCTGATCAGCAGCCCGATGCCCTGGGCGAACCGCGGGGGCGCCTCCGCCTCCAGTTCCTTCGGGGGCCCCAGGCGGGGCCTGACCAGGACGCGGTAGAGCAGCCCGTAGGGGGCGTTGCGCATGCCGAACACGACGGCGACCGCGAACACCAGCGCCTGCGCGGCCAGCAGCCACACGCTGCTGGTGATCAGGACGACGGCGAACACCACGGTGGTGATGAGCGCGCCGAAGCGGGGGCCTCTCGGATCGATCTCCATCTGCGGCGTCCCTTCGGGGGATTTCTCGGGGGTTCCCGGCCTGCGGGCTGGCGCCGGGGGGGCGGCGCTTGCGCTGAAAGCGGGCCTGGGACCCCGGTCAGTGCCAGCTGATGCCGGCCCGGGAGCTGGACCCCGGCGGCCGGGGCGATCGACTGCGGCGGCGGTCAGCGGGGGGCCAGGCGAAGCCGGGTAACGGCCGGCTGGCTCCGCCTCATCGCGACCAGACACAGTGCGGTCGCGACGCGGCAGAAATCGACCGCGCGCCGCTTCGTCAGAGTGTCCCCCGCGAGCCGCGCCCGGCTCCTCGGGCTGTTCCGGCAGATATCACTCGTCCGGCCAAGCACGTAGCCGATGCTATGCGCGGCAGCGCGGCCTGTCACTACCGTATCGGCCGGCCTGATCCGCAGGATTATGAGCCTCATGTCACGGTGCCCAGGGCGGCGATGACGTCGGCCTTGCGCGGCTGCCCGCTGGCGCGCCTGGCGATCCGGCCATCGGGACCGAGCACGAGCACCGTCGGGGTGCGGCGGACGTCGAGTCGCCGGACCAGGTCCAGCCGGGACTCCGCGTCGATCTCGACGTGCGCCACGCCGTCGACCATCCCGGCCACCTCGCCGAGGATCCGTCTGGTGGCGCGGCAGGGCGCGCAGAACGAGGTCGAGAACTGCACCAGCGTGGCGCGCGTGCCGAGTGGCTGGCCCAGTTCGGCATCGGTCACCCGCCCCGCGGCCACCTGCGGCTCAGCGCCCGGTGGCACAGTTCCCGGTGGCGCAGTGCCCGGCACTGCGCTGAGCTGTACCGCACTGCCTCGGGGCGCGCGCATCCGGCCGTTGCTGACCCGCCACGCGAAACCACCGGCGAGCGCTACCGCCAGCGCTACCAGGCAAGCTATGAGTCCGGGCGTCACGCCGACTTCAGCATCCGGTACCGCTGCAACATTCCCGCGCCCGGCCGGCGTTTCGCGCCTGCCGGTGTCCGGCCGGCCTCAGCTGGCCGGGATCTTGACCAGCGTCCTGCCGTGCGAGGTCGTGATCAGGAAGGCGCTGATCCTCGTCGTCTTGAAATCCGAGGAACCGAGGCGGTACGCCTGGTGCTGCCAGCTACGCACCGTCCAGTGGCCGGCGATCGCCTGCTTGCCGTCGGTGCGGATCACCCAGAAGTCGCATTGGGTGCCGACGGGAATCCCGGTGGAAATGACCGCCATGGTGGTCCCCGTGGCCGACGGCGAATATGTGACGTCGGCGGCGACGTGCGTGCGCGCATTGACGGCGTGCACCGTCTCGGGCTGTCCAGCCTGCTGGTTAGCCTCCGGGCCGCCGGAAACGGCGATGCCGCCCAGCAGCCCCCCGCCGACGGCGATGACCGCCGCGGCCGCCGTCGCCATGACCACCCGCCATCTGCGGGCCTTCCGGCGTGCGGCCACCTCGGACAGCAGCGAGCTGAGCACTCGCGCCGGCGGCTCCTCCAGGTCCTTCAGCTCGGCGCTGTCCAGCGCGAGCCGCTCGGCATCGCCGGGCGGGACCCGGTGGAGCAGCGCGGGCAGGCCGGCCATCGCGGCCAGTTCCTCCCGGCATTCCGGGCAGTGACTCAGATGTATATCAACGATCGTGCGCTCAGAGGGGTCGATCGCACCCACCACGTAGACGCCGAGCGCCAGGCGGATGTCACGACAGGTAGGGCCGCTCATGGCGCAAGCCCCCGTTCTTCGAGTTCCAGTTTGAGTGCCCGGAGCGCATAGAACGTCCGGGACTTGACGGTGCCCGCGGGAATGCCGAGCACCGAGGCGGCCTCGGCCACCGAGCGGCCGCGGTAATACGTCTCGAGCAGCACGCGGCGGTGCTCGGGCCGCAGGGACCGGAGCGCGTCAGCGACGGCCCACGATTCGAGAGCACGGTCGGCCTCATCGGGGACCGACAGCAGCTCCAGCGCGCCTTCTCCGACTTCGTGCGGCCGGGCCCGCCTCGCCCGGTAGGCGTCGACGGCCAGATTCCGCGCCACCGCGAACAGCCACGGCCGGGCCGGCCGCTCGGAGATTGCCTCCGGATGCAGCCAGGCCCGCAGCAGCGTCTCCTGCACGATGTCCTCCGCGCGCTGCCGGTCTCCGCTGGTCAGGTGCAGCGCATATCTCAGCAGCGGGCCCGCGTGCTCGGAATAGAGCGCACGCACAAGCGCCTCGTCGGAGACCGGTCCCTGAGGTCCCCGGCTCCCTGCACTCTCCGGGCCAGCCACACTTACAGGAACGCGCTTCAGTGCTTTTTGGTTCACAGGCGCGGCGAATCTCACCAGGTGCTCACCGTCGTGACCTGCAGGCCGATGCCGGAGACAAGATCAGGGACGGCACGAGAGCCGACGGTGGCGGGCCGGGCGCCTGGCCTGCTAGCCGCCCGCGAACGGGGGCAGGACCTCGATCACGGCGGCATCGGGCAGGACCACCGCGCCGGGTGCGCGCACTCCCACGGGCAGGCCGTCGATGAGGAACGAGGAGCGGGCGAGCACCGCGGCCAGCCGGGCGTCCTGCCGGCGGGGGGTGCGCTGCCCCGCCTTGCCGCGTGCCGCCGCCAGCGCATCGGCGAGCGTCTCGGCGCTGATCGTCTCCTCGGCGAGCCCCGCCGCCTCTTTCGCCGCCGCCCAGTAGCGCAAAGTCACGATCGCCATGTCCGCTATCCTCGCTCATAACGACCCCGGGGCAATGCCGGCCCGGGTTTCACGACCGCTCGCGGGAGGATTCCCGCGGCTGGTGCCACGGGCCGGAGATGGGGGAGGTGCCGGAGATTGAGCAGCGTCTTGGTGCTCACCAGCTCACGGGAGCCTGCTGCCGAGATCCTTCCCTCGCTCAGTCTGCTGCCGCATACGATCCGGGTGCTGCCCGCCGACGCCGAGATGGTGGCCGGCGCACCGCAGTCTGATGCCATCCTGGTGGACGCCAGGCGCGACCTGGTCCAGGTCCGGCAGCTTTTCCTGCTGCTTCAGGGTACCGGGCTCAAGGTCCCGGTGCTCGCCATCGTGACCGAAGGCGGCTGGGCGGCGGTCACCGCCGAATGGGGTGCTGACGACCTCATCCTGCATACCGCCGGCCCTGGCGAGGTCGAGGCGCGCCTTCGGCTGGCCATCGGCCGGCAGGCAGGCAGCGAGCCGGTGGCCACCGGCGAGGTCAAGTCCGGCGAGCTCGTCATCAACGAGGTGACCTACTCGGCCCGGATGCATGGCCGTGCCCTTGACCTGACCTTCAAGGAGTTCGAGCTGCTGAAGTTCCTGGCCCAGCATCCGCGGCGGGTCTTCACCCGGTCACAGCTCCTGCAGGAGGTGTGGGGCTACGACTACTTCGGCGGCACCAGGACCGTCGACGTGCACGTGCGCAGGCTGCGGGCCAAGCTGGGCGCCGAGAACGAGGCGCTGATCGGCACGGTCCGCAACGTCGGCTACAGATTCGTTCCGGCCAAGGCTGACGGCCCGGCCCCCGGCCCGGCCAGCGCGGCGGACCAGCAGGCCGGCCCGCTGGCCGACTCGCTGGCTGACCAGGCACATGGGCGCCAGGGCCGGTCGGCCCGGCCGCGTCGGTCAGGTCTTCCCGGCCTCGACTCCGGCCGCCGCGGCCATCCCGGTGACGCGGGCCCGCCCGCGGGCCGCGCGGGCCAGTTCGACGACGCAGGCGCAGACCGGCAGCTCAGGCCAGTACGACCCGGGCCAGGAGGAGGACGACGCTGGCCAGGAGGAGGCGCGTCGTGCCCATGCCGACACCTGAGCACCCGGATCCGGACCAGGCAGGCCCGCACATCGCGCCCGGCGGCCCGGCGCAGATCCGGGCGAGCGGGCCGCTGGCCGGGCCGGCCGCCGAGGCGGTACTGAGGCTCGTCGCCGCGGCCGCGGAAGAAGACGGCGTCGCCCCCCTGTCCGAGCACGTCATGCTGCACCTGAGATACGGCGGTGATTCGGGGGGCCGCAACCTGCTGGTCTCCCGCGGCTCCGAGCTCGCCGGCTACGCCCACCTCGACCTGGCCGGTCAGGCCGCGGGCCCTAGCGGCGAGCTCGTCATCGACCCGGCGCACCGGCAGCACGGGCTCGGCCTGGCCCTGGTGAGAGCGCTGGTGGCCGAGGCCGGCGAGCGGCCGCTGAGGTTGTGGGCGCATGGTGACCTGCCGGCCGCCTCCCGGCTCGCCGCCGCGGCGGGCTTCGAGCGGGTCAGGGCCCTGTGGCAGATGCGGCGATCGCTGCGGGCGCCGCTGGCCAGGCCGCAGCTGGCCAGCGGCCTGGCCGTCCGGACGTTCGTGATCGGCCGCGACGAAGATGCCTGGACGGACCTCAACTCGCGTGCGTTCTCCCGGCATCCCGAGCAGGGAGCCTGGACCAGGGCGGATCTCGACCTACGGGAGCGGGAGCCGTGGTTCGACCCCGCGGGCTTCTTCCTCGCCGAGCGGGACGGCAAGCTGGCCGGGTTTCACTGGACGAAGATCCACGGCCAGGGCGACGAAGCGGGCGCGCAGGACACGACTGCGCAGGACACGAGCGGTCAGGACACGGGCGCTCATGAGCACGAGGTGATCGGGGAGGTCTACGTGGTGGGGGTCGATCCGGATGAGCGCGGCACCGGGCTCGGCCGTGCGCTCACCCTGATCGGGCTGCGGTATCTGCGCTCCCGCGGGCTGTCTCAGGTCATGCTCTACGTGGACGAGGACAACACGCCCGCGATCAGGCTGTATGAGTCGCTCGGCTTCACTCACCGGGGTACCGACGTGATGTTCGGCCGGGCCCGGGGACCCCGCCGGGACGCGTCCTGAGCAGGGCTCGGCGCCGGTCAGGCTCAGCGCGCAGCGCGCCGGCCGGGGCCTGCGCCGGTCAGGTCGAGGCGGCAGACGCCTCAGGCTCGGGACGTATGCCGAGTACCTTATCGAGCTCCTCCGCCGTGAGCGGCCGATCGCTGGCGGCGACCGCACTGAGAACCTCGCCATACAGATCTATCTCGCCGAGCGCTACGTAGTCGGGGACACGAAGGTCGAGCTGTCCGCGCACCGCGCCCACCTCCATCGCCGAGCGGATTAGCGTGAACCTGTAGGCCAGGTTACGACGAGCATGACGCCTCCCGCATGACCCATCAGGACCATTTTTGCGATCACCCTCTGGCGGGTTTAGTGCTATTGAGGAAGAAAGTCCGGCATGTCGGATGGCACGGATGGGTGAGTCCGGGTCTGCGCCTGGTTCCAGCGGGCCGCGCGATGCCGCTCCGCGCGCCGGACGTACCGCTGCGCGGTCTGCCCGAAATGCTGCCGGTCCGCGTCGGTCAGCTCTCGAACGATACGGCCGGGCACGCCGGCGATCAGGACCCCCGGCGGAACATCAGTGTCGGCCAGGACCACGGCGCCGGCGGCCACCAGCGACCCGGCCCCGATCCGCGCCCGGCACAGGATGATCGCGCCGATTCCCACCAGCACGCCGGCCTCGATGTGCGCGCCGTGAACCGTGACGCCATGCCCGAGGCTGACCCGCTCGCCCAGGACCACGGGTTCTCCGGCATCCACGTGCAGGCAGCACAGATCCTGAATGTTGCACTCGGGGCCAACCAGGATCTCGTCCTCATCGGCTCGAAGGACCGCCCCGTACCAGACGTTCGCGGCACGGCCCAGCGTGACCCGGCCGACGACGACGGCGCCCGGGGCTATCCATGCCTCCGGATCGACCGACGGAACGAAGTCATCCAGGGACCCGATCAGGCTCGTGTCGCCCATGACCGCGTACCCCTCTCAGACAGAGCGGCCGATGTCTCAATCAGCCGCCAAGCTAGCGCTACGATGACTACAGCCCGAAGTCAACGGTGATTCCTCCGGCTACCACGCCGAGGGCGACGTGGCGGGCAGGCCTTCCGGGGCGGCCGATAGCGGGTCGGCCTGGGGGCCGTCAGATGTCGGAGGTCAGAGGTCAGGTAGATGTCAGAGGTCAGATAAGAGGACACCAGCCGCCGCTGATGGCCCGACGGGCATTGGGCTCATATTATGTGATTTCGCCAGCCTGAGCCCGGCCATCTGCGACCTGATCATGTTGGGCCAGATCTGCGGTGATACAGCTCGACGAATCTTGACGAATACGGACAAAACAGGATAGTGAGTCGTTTCGGTTGCGCGTACGGCGCTTCGGGACAATAGTCGTCCCGTCAGTGCTGCACTTGCAGGCAGGACTTCTCACGCATTTCGGCCTTCCGGCGGACATCAGCCGCCGCCGACAAGCCCCCCGCACGCCAAAATTGCAGACCCGGCCTGTCCCAGCCCCGCCCAGATCACATTCCGGCCGAGCCGGCCAGGATCTGCCTGAACTACCTGACGGGTGACACGATGAGCGAGCACACCGATCTTCTTGCCGAATCAGGCCAGGAAGACCTGTTCGAGAAAGAGATGCGCGGCTACAGCCGTCGCCGGGTCGACGAGTTCGTGGCCAAGAACCGCAGCCAGATCCGCGATCTCGAAGACCGGCTGTCGCGCGAGCTCGACGCCAACGAACGGCTACGGCTCGAGCTCTCCTCGGTACGGCAGTCCACAGAGGAGAAGCCCGCGCACGAGGAGATCAGCGAGCGGGTCGGCCAGATCCTGAAGCTGGCCGACGATGAGGCCAAGTCGCAGCGCGATCGGGCCAGCGAGGACATCGCCAGGCTCCGCAGCGACACCAAGGCCGAGACCGACAAGCTCCGCGCCGATGCCAAGGCCGAGACCGACAAGGTCAGGGCGGAGGCGCACGAGCAGGCCGAGCGCATGCTGAGCGCCGCCCAGGAGCAGGCTGAGCATTCCATCGCCACCGCCAAGGCCGAGGCGGACAAGACGCGTGCGGGCGCGCGGTCCGAGGCGGAGCGCGCTGTCGCGGATGCCACCAAGCACGCCGAGAACGCGGTCGCCGCCGCTAAGTCGCAGGCCAAGCAGCAGCTCGACGAGGCCACGGCGCGCGCGACCGCGATCCACGACGGGGCGGAGCGCCGCCTCAACCTGCTGATGTCCCGCCACGTCGAGGCCATCAGGCGGCTCACCGAGATCCGCGACGTTGTCACCACGCTCGTGGCCGGCGAGGCCTCCCGAGGCTCTCTCGAGGACGAGGTGGCCAAGGCGGTGGCCGGCGCCATCGGCACTCCGGACGCAAAGGCCGGCGCACAGCAGGCCGCCCAGGCCGAGGGCAGGCACGCGACGTCCGCCCCGCCCAGCCCGGCGGCCCCGGCGCCCGCTCCGCGCCCTGGCCATGCGCCGATCGGAGCGTCATCAGGCGGGGCCGGGGTCAGCCCGGCTGGCGGGGCGCCCCGGCCGGTCGGCCGGCCGGATGCCGGGCCGGCGGCTGGCGCCAGGACGGCCAACGGCCGTCAGTCCGATGCTGAGGAGCGTCAGCGCACGAGTCGCCAGGCCGGGACCGCCGAAACCGCGAAGCACGCGGCCGCGGCCCCTCCGGCGAGCGGGATCCGGGCACCGGAGCCAGCCGCTGACGACACCGACAACGGCCAGATCGTCGTCGACTAACAAGGCCGGCCGGCCAGCCGCGGCGGCCGGCTCATGATCACGAAGGATCCGGCGTACTGGGACACGCCGGATCCTTCGTGATCAATTCGGGGGCGCTGCGGCCGGGTTAGCCGGGGAGCCAGGGAGCTGGGCGAGCTGGGGAGCCGGGCTACTAGCCGGGAGCCCGTCTCAGCCGGCGCAGGATGACTCCCTCACGCAGCGCCCACGGGCAGACCTCCAGCTCAGGCAGCTGGAACAGATCCATGGCCGCGTCCGCGACAATCGCGCCCGCGGCGAGTTGCGGCGCTCGCAGGAGCGAGACCCCGGGGAGCTGGGTGCGCTGGGCGACAGAGGTCCGCGCGAGCCGTTCGGCCAGTGCTTTGACTTCGGCGCTCTGCAGGATGCGCCGGACGTGCGGGCCCTCGCTGGACGGCGCCGCTCCCCCGATCCTGGCCAGCTGACGGAACGTCTTGGATGTCGCCACCGCATGGTTGGGAGCCCCGTCCCGCAGGACGCTGCCTGCCGTCGCGGCGATCTCCGCCCGGACGTGCTTGCGGAGCTCGCGCACCTCCCTGGCTGACGGCGGGTCGCCGGCCAGCCAGTCCCTGGTCAGGCGGCCGGCCCCGAGCGGCAGCGAGATCGCGACCTCGGGCACCTCGTCCTGACCCGAGGCGATCTCCAGCGAGCCGCCGCCGATGTCGAGCATCAGCAGCCGGCCCGAGGACCAGCCGAACCAGCGCCGGACCGCGAGGAACGTCAGCCGGGACTCGTCGGCGCCGGACAGTACCTGGATGTGCACCTTGGTCTCGTCCTCGATCCAGGCCAGCAGCTCATCGCCGTTGGCGGCGTCACGCACCGCAGAGGTCGCGAACGCGAGCAGCTCATGAACTCCCTTGTCCTCCGCGATCCCCAGGGCATCGGCCACGAACGCGCGCAGCTGGACGGCACACTCCTGCGTCAGCCTGTTCCGCGCATCCAGATGATCGCCGAGAAGGAGCTCGGCCTTGTGCGAGAACGCGGCGATCGGGTGCCCGCCCCGGTGTGCATCCACCACGAGCAGGTGCACCGTATTCGATCCCACGTCCAGGACGCCAAGTCGCATAACCATGACGCTACTCAACTGGCGCGCAAACAGCATTTCGCGCGGCCCGCCACGAGCTCCTCTTACGCGCTGGAGGCGGACCGGCTAGTGCTTGTCCAGGTCCTCGATCAGCGCGAAAGACGGGCCGCAGCGGGCCGAGATGTCGCGCGAGGCCGTCTCTGCCTCGCGCATGACCCGCAGGATGTTGCCGCTGGCCAGCCGCGCGCAGTCGCCCTCGCTCCAGCCGCGCCCGAGTAGCTCGGTGAACAGGGCCGGATAGCAGGACACGTCCGCCAGGCCCTCGGGCAGCTGGTCGACGCCGTCGTAATCCCCGCCGATGCCGATGTGATCGGAGCCCGCGACTTCCCTGACGTGCTCCACATGATCGGCCACCTCGGCCAGCGTGGCGGTGGGCCCGGGGTGAGCGGCGGCCCACTCGCCCTTCAGCTCCTTGCGGCTGGCCATGTCCTTGTGATCCAGCCCGCGCCGCTCCATCTCCGCCGCGAACTCCTGCTCCCAGTCCCGGCAGGCCTGCGACACGAACGCGGGCACGAACGTCACCATGCACACGCCCCCGTTACGGGGCAGCCGGGCCAGAACGTCGTCGGGCACATTGCGGGGATGGTCGCACAGCGCCCGCGCCGACGAGTGCGAGAAGATGACCGGCGCCTGCGCGACATCAATCGCGTCATTCATCACCGCGGCCGAGACATGAGAGAGGTCGACGAGCATGCCCAGCCGCTGCATCTCCCTGACCACCTCGCGGCCGAAATCCGTCAGGCCGCCGGCCGCGGGCTCGTCCGTCGCCGAGTCAGCCCAGGGCACATTGCGGTTGTGGGTCAGGGTCAGGTACCGGACGCCCAGGGCATACAGTGCCCGCAGCGTGCCCATCGACGAGGCGATCGAGTGGCCGCCCTCGGCGCCCAGCAGCGATGCGATCTTGCCCGATGCCGTGATCCGCTCGACGTCCGCGGCGGTCAGCGCGAGCTCAAGCGCCGCCGGATAGTGCCGGATGAGCTGGCGGACCAGGTCGATCTGCTCCAGGGTCGTCGTCACCGCCGATTCGCCGCGCAGCTCGGCGGGCACGTATACCGACCAGAACTGGGCACCGACGCCGCCGGCTGTCAGCCGGGGCAGATCGGTATGGGTGAAGGAGACCGGCGCGGCCAGGTCGGTCTGGCCGGGAGCAAGCGAGCCGGCCTGGCGCAGTGCCCAGGGAAGATCGTTATGACCATCGACGAGAGGGGATCGGCCGAGCAGCTCGCGGGCAGGTTCATCAGGACCGGGGGTGCGGATACTGGTCATCGCCATAGCTTACGAAGTAAGTCAGCCGGAGACCTTGACCTCGAACCACAGGCCGCCGCTCTGATTGATGTTGTTGCCATTGGCCTGGTCCGGGCCGCTGTCGCCGATGTAGGTGTACAGCGGCCGCCCGTCGTAGGTCGCCTGGCTGGAGCCGTCCGACCGCTTGATCGCGCCGATCTGTCCGGTCACGCCCGTGCCCGCGGTCACCGGCGCCTTGACCGGCGGCCAGTAGGCAGCGCACGACCCGTTGCAGACCGACTTGGCCGGCGTGCTGGCCGTGCCCCTGGTATCCGGGGCGAACCAGTACAGCGTGAAGCCCTTGGCGTCGGTCACCACGGCCACTCCATGGACCTTCGCGGTACCCAGGCTGCCGCCGGCTGACGCCGGAGCAGCCGGCGCCCCGGCCCCGGCCAGGGCAACGCCCAGCAGCACCAGCGCCACGACCGAAACGGCGGCGATGGCCAGCCCGGCACCCGGAACGCCAGCCTGCAGCCGGGCCAGCAGCCCGCTGCCGCCCGCCGCAGACCCGGCCTCCGCAGACCCGCCCGACGCAGACCCGCCCGACGCGGCCGATCCCGCCGGCGCGGCCGACTCGGCCGGCACGGCGGCGAGGATGCCCAGCACGGCGAAGGCGGCTATCTCGATCACCCCGGCGACGATTCCCGCGGTGGTGCGGACCTCCCGGAAGCCGAACAGGCCAACCCAGACCGACAGCAGGTAGCCGGCCAGGGTAGCCACGGCGAAGCCGGCCCCGCCGCGGCGGCCAGCCGGCCGACCGGACGGCCGCCGAGCACCAGGACGGCCAGCGCCAGCGCGAAGGCCGCGATGACCTGGAGCAGGAACAGCGGCCCGATGGTGTGCAGCGAGTTGTAACCGGTCAGGTACAGGTCAAGGTGAATGGCGCCGGTCGCGGCCAGGCACGCGGCTCCGGCGAGCCGCAATCCGAGCTGCTGCGGGCGGCTCAGCTGTCTCCTGGTATTCATCACTACCATTCAACGCCCCTATCGGCCGACTGGTTCAGCCCGCCGGCGGCTGGCCGGGCAGCACGGTGAGCAGGTCGTCCGAGGTCTCCATCCCGGCCCGCCACACCGAGCGGGACACGATCTTGGTCACGTCGGCGCGGTCGCGGTAGCGGGCGGCGATCTCAGTGCATTCCTCGAGCAGGCCCTCGGACAGGGTGGTCGGCTCCAGGCCTAGGGCCAGGAACTGATCGTTGCGGACGCACAGCTCGTTCTCGTCGGCTTCCTGCCTCGGGTTCGGCAGGTACGCGATCTCCACGCCCATCGTGTCGCCGACCATCTTGGCCAGCTCCAGGACACGGTGGGTCTCGGTGATCTGATTGAGCACGCGCGGCCGGGAGCCTGCCTCGGGCGGGTTGGCCAGCGCGATCTCGATGCACCGCACCGTGTCCCTGATGTGGATGAACGCGCGGGTCTGGCCGCCGCTGCCGTGCACCGTCAGCGGGTGCCCGATGGCCGCCTGCATGAGGAAGCGGTTGAGCACGGTGCCGTAGTCGCCGTCGTAGTCGAACCGGTTGATGAGCCGTTCATCGCGGCTGGTCTGGGGGGTCTGCGTGCCCCAGACGATGCCCTGGTGCAGGTCAGTGATCCGCACGCGGTCGTTCTTGGCATAGAACGAGAACATCAGCTGGTCGAGTGTCTTGGTGAGGTGGTAGACCGAGCCGGGGTTGGCCGGGTGCAAGATCTCCCGCTCGAGCTCGCCATCGGGAGTCGGCACCTTCACGGTCAGGTAGCCCTCGGGGATGGGGGCGGTGCCTGACCACCCGTAGCCATAGACGCCCATCGTGCCGAGGTGCACCAGCGCGGCATCGATTCCGGTGGAGACCAGGGCGGTCAGCAGATTGTGCGTGCCCCGGACATTGTTGTCGACGGTGTAGCGCTTGGCCCGCGTCGACCGCATCGAGTACGGCGCGGCGCGCTGCTCGGCGAAATGCACGATCGCGTCCGGCTGGAGGTCCTCCAGGACCGCGACCAGCCGGTCGAACTCGGTGGCCAGATCAAGGTCCACGAAGCCGATGTCGCGCCCCGAGACCTCGCGCCAGACGCGGATCCGCTCGCCGATCGGGCGGATCGGCGTTAGTGACTCCACCTCAAGCTCGACGTCAATCTTCCGGCGGCTGAGGTTGTCCATGATCGTGATGTCATGACCGCGATCCGACAAGTACAGGCTGGTCGGCCAGCCACAGAACCCGTCGCCACCAAGGACCAGAACGCGCATGCCGACTCCCGTCGCCGTTGAGGGGCAGCCCGCGACCGTGGGCGCTGCCGTGGGGGCCGGGGCCAGCTGGAGGATCCAGTCATGGCATCCGGTAGGCGGGAAGTCTACCGGGCGATCGGCTGCACGCCACCTGGCCGTTCAGTTAGGTAACAATACGGCCAAGACATATCGCATGGCCGATGTAGCTGATCTGCGTGTTCCTGGTCAGCTCGAAGGAGGCCCGGCGGCCAAATTCGGCGTAGGAGATCTTCCCCTTCTTCAGCTGGCGGACGGTGCGCCAGAGCACGGGCGGGGCGGCACCCGGCGACATCCCGGCGATGTCACGATGGTCGAGGCGATGGCGGGCGAGAGTGCCGCGCAGCTCGGCCGGGGTAATGAACTGATCCCAGTCGTGCAGGTTCGCCGGCACGCACGCCGTCACCGCCCATTGCTGGGCCAGCTTGATGACGACGAGCTTGCTCAGGCGGGTGCGGTTGATGGTGTCGTACAGGTACAGCCCGCCCGGCTTGAGCACCCGCGCCGTCTCGCGGACGACCGCGTCGAGGTCCTGGACGTGCTCGAGAACGTCGACGCAGTAGACGACGTCGGCGGACGCGTCGGCCACGGGAAGGTGCTCGCCGGCCCCGGCCCGGTAGTCGATGGCCAGGCCGGACGCCTCGGCGTGCGCCCGCGCGATGGCCAGCGAGCTGAGGGACGGGTCAACGCCGATCACAGCCGCCCCGAGCCGGGCCGCCTCCTCGGCGAGCAGGCCGCCGCCGCAGCCGACGTCGACCGTCACCTTCCCGGCCGGATCGATGCCCAGGGCGGTGAAGACGCGGGCGAAATACTCCAGCCGGGCGGGGTTCAGCGCGGTGCGGATGGCGTTCAGCGGCTGGTGCTCGTCCCACCAGATGTCGCCAGGCCGATCGTAGATCTCGTTGTCGGCAGGCACGGCTGGCTCCTATTAGCTCGGTCCTGGAAATCGCTGGCCCTGAACCTAAGGCGTTGGCCCTGGAACTTGGGCGTTTAGCCCTGGAACAGCGAGATGAGATTGCCGCTGGGATCTGTCACGCGGGACGAACGCGGTTTCCAGGCGGCATCCGCCGGCTCTTCGATCTCAGCGGCGCCCGCGGCCAGTGCCCGGCGATGCGCTTGGTCGATGTCGCCCACCGTAAGCCCGAACCGGCTGGGCCCGTACGACTCCCGCGGCTCGATCGTGAGCAGGAAGAAGTCGTCGTTCGGGTATTCCCCGAACTGAAGGGAGGAGATCTCGCTCTGATAGGTGGCGTCGAACGCCTTCTGGTAGAACGCGACCGACTCGGCCCGGTCGGTCACGTTGATGGTGACCTGCACAATCCGTGCGGTCTTGACCGGCATGACTCCTCCAGCTTCGATGTAGCGGTCCACGGCGTGGACCATCTCGGATAGCTCGTGAGCCCGCGCCGCCAGCGACCCGCGATGGCGGTGCAGCGCGTCCGCCTCCCGATCTGGGTGATCGAGAATCTCCCGGACGCCGTCGATCGGCATCTCGACCCGGCGCAGGGCCAGGATCGTCCGCGCGGCGCCCAGCTGATCCAGCCGGTAGCGGCGGTAGCCGGTCGCCGGGTCTACGTAGGCAGGCCGGAGGATCCCGACCTCGTCGTAGTGCCGCAGCGCAGTCACCGACAGGCGGCTGAACAGCGAGAATTCGCCGATGTTCAGCAGGGCGTCCTCGCTCACACCGGCAGTCTCAGGTCTCTGGCTACCCGAGAGTCAAGCCCCCGGCCGGCGCGCTGCGATGCGATCCGCCAGCGCGGAGACGAGGTGACCGGTCCGGGCGCCGATAACCGATCCGACGATGGCGTCGGCCGGGTAATGCACACCGGTGTGCACTCGCGAGTACGCGACCGCGGCGGCGAGGGACCGCAACGGCACGGTCAGAAACGGCAACTCGTTACCAACTGCCGTGGCGAACGCGAATCCCGACGCGGAGTGCCCGGAAGGGAACGACGTCGATGCTGGCATGCGGACGTGCCGGCCGATCGGTACCCGCGTGCTGGACCGGTCCGGGCGCTCCCGGTCCCACAGCGACTTGACGCCGAGGTTCACCAGCGCTGAGGTGACGCCGATGGCCAGCACTCCCCTGATGGCCGCCCGGCGCCCCGGCTGGCCGCCGGCCGTGGCCAGCACGGCGGCGATGCCGAGCCAGATACGCGAGTAATTGGCCGCCGTGGAGAGCCTGCGCATCGGATCGTCCAGGGCGGGCGTAGGCGTCGAGGCGATGGCGGCGTAGACGGCGCGATCGACCGCCGCGAGCTGGTGCAGGCTGGCCACGGCATACTGGCGAGCAGCCCCGAGCTGTTCGTCGAGATCCGGTCTCGCCACGCGGGAATGTTAGCATTCCTGCTCATAGACCGCGTGGGCCCGGCGGCAGGGGGCATGTGACTGAGCGCAGTTCAGATCATCCGGCCGCAGTCGAGCGCCTCGCGGCGGTCGGCTCGCTGCTCACTATCGCCGCCGCGGCGGTCCTCACCCTGATCGGGGTCGTGCTGCACTTCGGCACGGTGCTGCTGACGATCGCCGGCCTGCTGATATGCACAACGGCCGGCTGGTACGCGGTGTCGCGCCGGGGCCTGATCCGCATCACGGCCCTGATCATCCTCGTCCTGGCGGTGGCCGCACTTCTGACTGGCCTGGTGCTCTCGCACATCAGCGCGATACGGGTCATTGTCGTGCTGGTGCTGGCGGCGATATCGGTCGTGCTGGCCCGTCCCGCGCTCCGGCGGGACGCCAGGGCGCTGCGGGCCAGGGCCGCGCAGCTGACACCACGCCCGCGCCCGGCGCATCCCGTCCTGATCATGAATCCCAGGTCAGGCGGCGGCAAGGCCGAGCGATTCCACCTGGAGCAGGAGTGCCGGAAGCGCGGCATCGAGCCCGTCATGCTGCGACCGGGCGATGACCTGCTGCAGCTCGCGGAGGATGCGATCGCGGGCGGCGCGGACGTGATCGGGATGGCCGGCGGTGACGGCTCGCAGGCCCTGATCGCCACGGTGGCCATCCGTCACGACGTCCCGCATGTGTGCGTGCCCGCCGGCACGCGCAATCATTTCGCCCTCGACCTCGGGCTGGACCGCAACGACGTGGTCGGGGCGCTGGCGGCATTCGAGGACGGGGTCGAGCGCCGGATCGACCTGGCCAAGGTCAACGGCCGCGTCTTCGTGAACAATGCCTCGCTCGGGCTCTATGCGAAGGTCGTCCAGTCAGCCGAGTACCGGGACGCGAAGCTGAAGACCGCCGCCTCCATGCTCCCGGACCTGCTCGGGCCGAACGCGATGCCGCTTGACCTGCGCTACCGCGGACCCGATGAGACGTCCTACCCGACGGCCCACCTCATCCTGGTGTCCAACGATCCGTACCAGCTGGATCACATCGGCGGCCGGGGCACCCGCGAGCGCCTCGACCTCGGGGTGCTCGGCATCGTGACGGCCAGGATCGGCGGGGCGGACGACGCCCGGCGGTTCCTGGCCCTGGAGGCGGCCGGGCAGATCCGCCGGTTCCCCGGCTGGAGCGAATGGAGCACGCCCCGGTTCGAGGTCGGCTCCGGTGCTCCGATCGAGGTCGGGGTCGACGGCGAGGCGCTGCTGCTGGATCCGCCGCTGCTGTTTGAGTCCCTGCCCGGCGCCCTGCGGGTCCGCCTGCCGCGCCACGCCCTGGGCGCGTCGCCAGCGGCCAGGACCGTGCGCTTCCTGTCCGGCTCGACGATCGCGGAACTCGGGCGGGTCGCCGCCGGTTCCGCCTCGGTCCGCGACGGCACGTCCTAGGCCAGCCGCCTGATTACCCACCGACGGGCTGGGCAAATCGGCGACAGACGTACACGCGGCTGAATTTCTTCCGCATCTCCGCTTCATGATCGAGCGTCGCCTCCAGGAACACCTTGACCGGGGTCAGCCCGGGGCGGCTGAGGACCGCATCGGCCGGCTCGCCCTGGCGGGCGTAATAGTCGGCGTAGACATGCAGGAAATGGCTGCTCTCGGCAAAGCCGCGGGAACGGTACCAGCGCAGAGTCGGCTCGTGGTCGCGAGTCCAGGCATCGATCGTGGTCGCGCCCAGTACGGCAGCCCTGCTGCGTGCCACCTCAAGGAGCCGGGTGCCGATGCCACGGCCCTGGTGATCAGGGTGCACCGCGACCGTATCGATGGTGGCCAGGGTGCCGTCCACCGACAGGTCCAGTACTCCGACCAGGGCGCCAGCCTGCACCGCGACGAGCTCCGCACCCGCGGTCGGGGCTTTCTTGGCGGGCATGACGTCGTCGAAGTACGGCGTGGCCAGGAAAGACAGGACCCGGCAGCGAAGCCAGGCCTGCTCATCCGCTGGCGCATAGTCACGGACCTCTACCGGCATGGACTCGATCCTGGCGGCAGGTAACCGGCCAGGCAACCACATTCCGGTTCGATAGCCCTAGAGACTCGGACTCAGCCTGCTGGCCTTTGAGAGCGCTGACCGGCCTGAGGCATCAGCGTTCGAGATGGGCCAGCTGGCGTACGCGCCGGCCGACCCTGTGCGCTACATACAGGGAGAACGCGGCGGCCGGCAGTTCAACGGCCAGCGCCAGGATCAGCGCTTCGGTGGCTGCCTTCGAGTCCGTAGCGGTGGTGACGTCGAACCAGGCGTCGACCACCAGGAGGGTGGCCACCACCGTAGCCGGGGCCTGCACCCTGGCGTCCAGCCGGAAAGCCATATGCGCGGTGAGGTACACGGCCAGCACCAGGATCAGGTCAAAGCCGACCCAGGTCAGGCGGAAATTGTGCTCGAGATTCTCCCTGGGCAGGCTGAACGCCAGAATGCCGGTCCACACCGCGAGCCAGACGGCAACAGCCAGGTAGCCCCACGCCAGCCGCCGGGCTCGCCTGCGCACCTGCGGCGGGAGGTCTCGCGGCGCTGGGGAAGCCGTTTGCTCGATGGCTCCCTCGTCGGTCATCTCCGCAGCCTAGTCCCGAGGCCCCGCCGTGATTAAGGACTGATAGGCCTGTGCTGTGTGCCGTCAGCCTCGATGGCCGGCGAATCGCAGACCGACCAGCCGTCTCTGAGCACGGAGAGCCCATGAGCCCCTACCAGCATGTTCCGCACCCGCACATCCGGCACCGGAAGGCCGCTCGCCCGGTCAAGGTGGCCGACCAGTTCTCGCGGACCAGCCCGGTTGCCCGTTTCAACACGGCCTTTGCCCTGAAAATCACGTCCGCTGTCGGCTCCATGTGGTGCGCGTACATCTTCGCCGCCATCGCCCTGTTCGGCCTGCCCGCCGCCATCCGCGACGGCCTCGGCGGCATCGTGCAGTGGATCGCGCAGACCTTCCTTCAGCTAGTGCTGCTGTCGATCATCATCGTGGGCCAGAACGTGCAAGCCGCGGCGTCGGACGAGCGAGCGGAGAACACCTTCCAGGACGCCGAGGCGGTGCTGCACGAAGCGCTGCAGATCCAGGAGCACCTGCTCACCCAGGACCGGGAGCTCGAACGTCTCATCGCCGCGCTGGCTCCCGGCGGCCGCGGCCCTGAGCGGGGCTGAGGAGGGCGGCCCGGGCCCGCGGCGCGATGACCCTGGGCTGGTCAGCCTGGGATGACCCGGCCGTAGCGAGCTACCGGCCCTGGAAGCGCGGCTCGCGCTTGTCCACGAAGGCCCTGGTCGCCTCGCGGTGGTCCTCGGTGAGCCCGGTGTGGACATGGTGGGTCACTTCGAGGTCCATGCAGTCACCCAGCTCGCCGGTCACGGCCCGGTTCAGGTTCTCCTTCATATAGCGGTAGGCGACCGACGGCCCGGCGGCCAGCCGGCGGGCCCGCGCCATGACCTCCCGCTCGAAGTCGGCGGCCGGGAAGATGGCATTGACGATCCCGAGCCGTTCGGCGTCCTCGGCGCTCAGCCGGTCAGAGAAGTAGTAAAGCTCCTTGGCCTTGCCGCTGCCCACCAGCTGAGTGAGAAACCAGGTCCCGCCATAGTCACCGGCGAACCCGACCCGGGCGAAAGCAGTGGTCAGCACCGCGCCCGGCACGGCGTACCGCAGGTCGCAGGCCAGCGCCAGCGACAGCCCGGCCCCAGCCGCCGGCCCGGCGATGGCCGCGATCGTCGGCTTGGGCATGCTCCACAGGCGGCCGCTCGTAGCCCGCTGGCTCAGCCGCTGGCGGTGGATGAGCGCGTCGACCGACAGGCCCGCGCGGTCGCCGTTCCCGTCCGCCGGGAGGGCCGCGGCCATGCCCTTGACGTCGCCGCCGGCGCAGAACGCGCCGGCGGCCCCGGTCAGCACGACGCAGCCAACCGCCTCGTCGGTCTCCACCCGGGCCAGGACCGCCGCCATGGCCGACAGCATGGGCTGCGAGAGGGCGTTTCGCCGCTCGGGGCGGTTCATGGTGATGATCGCGACGCCGTCGTCGATCTCCGCCCGCAGGTCCTCGGTCCCGGTATCGAGTGCGGTCATGTCATCCTCCTACGCCGGCGAAGCTGACCCCGCTGATCTCCCGCGGTCCGCCGCCCGGCAGCCCGGCGATGGTCACCGCGGTGATTCCCTCCCCGTGACCGGCACGGGCCGGCCCGAACCGCAGCCACTGGCCCGCGTCCGGCAGCTCGACCACCACGGTGTTCCCGTCGCCGGTGATCCCGTCGCCGGTGATCCCGAGCACCGCCGCCCACCGCTGCGCCGCGGCGGCCGGGTCCCTGACCTCGATCGTCAATCCGGTCACGCCACCGGGAGCATGCTCGGGCGCCTGCCCCGTCCACGACGGGCCCGCCCACCTCCAGGACTGAGCCGGCTCGGCCCAGTCCAGGGACACGATGGCGCCGGGGACGTCCTTGGGATGCAGGTGGGTGCCCGCGATGTCGGGCAGGTCGGCCGTCCAGACCACCCGCACGCCCAGGCCGGCCAGCCGGCGCCGAGCCGCCGCCAGGTCCTGGACCTGGAATATCGCCATGTAACCGCCGTCACCGCCGCGCCGCTCAAGGTACCGGCCTGCGGTGGTATCCGGCTGGACCGGCGCCACGACCTCGATGAACGTGTCGCCCACCGCGAACACCGCGTTGGTCAGGCCGAACTGTCCCACTCCCGGATCGTGGAATGGCGCCGGCCAGCCGAAGGCCCGGCGCAGCTCGCCGGCTACCTGGCCGCAGTCGTGCGCCACCACGGCCACCTGGCGCAAGCGGGGTCCGGCGAACACCCCCTAACAGTAAAGGGTCGGCCCAGGTTCGGCTGGGGTCGGCATGGGTCTTTTTGACCTCGTGGGTGGATTCCGCCCGCGACGAGGCATTCGATCAGCTGACCGGGTGCTGCCGGGCTTCCCAGCCGGCCCTGGTCAGCTCGTACACGACATGATCCTGCTCGGCGCTCCCGGCAGCATCTGCCCCGGCGCTGGCGGCAGCATCTGGCCCGGCGCTGGCGACGGTATCGACCTGGATCAGGCCGGACTTCTCCAGCACGCGCCTGGAGCCCCAGTTGCCCGCCATTGTCTCCGCGACTACGCGCCGCACGCCGAACTCGGTGAAGCCCTTGTCGATCAGGGCACGGGATCCCTCGGTCGCGTAGCCCTTCCCCCAGGCGGCCCGGCGCAGGCGATAGCCGAGCTCGGCCACGCCGTCCTGGTCCCAGCCGGCGGGCATGTCTTCGTCCCGCAGCGGCGGCGGCCTGAAATGGAACCAGCCCAGGAACTGACCGGTCGCGATCTCCACCGCCGCCCAGAAGCCGAACCCCTCGAACCGCTCGTAGTAGCCAAGGAACGTCGGGATGATCCGGGTCCTCGCCTCGTCACGGGAAGCGGGCTTGCCGCCATGGAGGAAGCGCATGACCTCCGGATCGCTGTTCAGCTCGAACAGGTTATCTGCGTCCGCCTCGGTGAACTGACGCAGCGTCAGACGATCTGTCTCGAGGAAAACTCGCACCCGGAGACTTTATCGTGGTCAGAGGCGGGATCTGGCGGCCAGCCTCCGGTTGGGGAACAAGTAAGCCTGGTTAATGAACTCGGCTAGGGACTCGTGCATCATCATCCTGTGATGGCGGCCGCTGCCTCGGCGGCATCTTTCGCTTCTACTGCGCTGATCTCATCGGCGAACGCGTCGAGCTGCGTCTTGATGTCCTGGATGCTAGCGCTGAACAGGTCCGTCGCGGCGTATGAGCCCAGCTTGCGAAGTAGCGGAAGGTATTGAGCATGGTCCGATTCGTTCTGTGTGACGTTGGTGCTCAGCTTAAGCGCGGCAACGACGCTGCCAATTACGCCAAGAGAGGCGGTCACCGCACCGACCACGATGGCAACGGTCCCGGTCGAGCCGGAAACCAAGGTCGTGCCGGCCACGGCCGAGGCGGCCGCCGTGGCCGCGGAACCAACCCGTATCGTCCACTTGGACCGAGTGCCGGACTCGTCGCAACGCCTGACCGTTTTGTCAAGATCTACATACATGCGGAGCAAAAGGATCGCAAGGTTACGCCGCCCTACGTCTTCGGATGGCGGGTCGATAAGTGGAGATACTATCTTCGTCATTTCTTTGACGTCACTTGAGGTCATACTTTCTAGCCTACGCTTCCCGCCGGGGGATGTGTTGTGCGAATTCAGGCCTGGCCGGCAGCCAGGTGTCGGTGTCCGGTCCGTTCGCCATACCCGGCGGCTCCTCGTATGCGACGGGCATCCGCGCCGCGGGCCTGACGGCAGCTACTGGAACCCCAGTCCCGTTTTTCCGCTGCCAAGGTCATGGCAGGAGCTATTCTCGTCGGATACGCGGCGATCGGCGTCGACGGGTCCGGAAGAGGGGCATGATGCCCAGCACACGCGGGACCAGACCCGCCACTCACGAATCGAGGAGCGATGACTGATCAGATTGCGCCTATACCTACGGAGGGTTCGCCGGCGGCTGCTGGTACTGAAAAGCCAGCTGATCTCGTCCTGGAAGGCGGTGGGGTCAAGGGCATAGGGCTGGCGGGCGCGGTCCTGACCCTCGATCAAGCCGGATACCGGTTTCAGCGGGTCGCCGGGACGAGTGCTGGCGCGATCGCAGCGGCGATCATCGCAGCGCTGAACAAGGCCGGCCAGCCCATGAGCAAATTGCAGGGCTACCTGCAGGAGGTTAAGTTCGAGCAGTTCATGGCCAAGGGCCATTTGCGAGCAGCCCTAGGGGGCCTGGGCGACGCTGAGCACCTGCTGCTGCACATGGGCCTGTATGACGGGGATTACCTGATCGACTGGCTCGGCGGCGTGCTGAGCGATATCGGGATTACGCATTTCGGCGACCTGCGGCTCGATGATCCCGGTGCGGACCAGAAGTGGACCGCCCGGCAGCGCTACTCGCTGATAGTGCACACCTCCGACATCACCAGGGGCAAGCTGGTCCGGCTGCCGTGGGACTACGTCAACTACGGGCTCGATGCCGACCGCCAGCGGATCGTCGATGCCGTGCGGGCATCGATGTCCATCCCGTTCTTCTTCACGCCGGTCAATGTCCGGGCCGCAGCGGTGACCGCCGGCGTGGCCGACGTGGCCGCCCCCGCCGGGCGGGTCACCTGGGTAGACGGCGGGCTGCTGGACAACTTCCCGGTTGACGTGTTCGACCGGGCCGACGGCGCTAAGGCGCGCTGGCCAACGATCGGGATCAAGCTGTCGGCCCAGCAGACCAGCATCGGCAGCGGCCGCGGCACTGACAGTGCTGTCTCGGAGGCAATCGCGTGCCTGGAAACAGTGCTGGACAACGCTGGCCGTTATTACGTCCCGCCGGACAAGGCGACCCGGACGATCTTCGTCGACAATGCCGGGATAAAGGCCACCGACTTCGGCATCACACCGCAGCAGCAGCAGACATTGTTCGAGAACGGTCAGAATGCCGCACGTGACTGGCTGAGACAGCAGGAATCCTGAGCCCCTGGGCCTGGCCGTCGTTGTCAGGCGCCGGGCCGCTGCAACGCAGCCGGGGTAATGGCCTGGGGGAAGTTAAACAGCTGATGCGGGTCGTACTTGGCTTTAACCCGCGAGAGCTGCGGATAGTTCGCGCCGTAATAGGCCTGCCGCCAGTTCGTCAGGTCGGGATCGACGTAGTTCTGGTACGCCTGCCCGCTCGCATGCCGATGCATCGAGGCGTAGTACGACCGCAGCCATGCATGCTGATTCGCCACGCCGCGGGCGGTTCCCGGATTATTCCACGACGTCGAGTACTGGGCCACGAACAGGGCATTGCGATGCACGAACGCCGTCGCGCTCGGGGATACGCGGTTGACCTCGCCCCCGAGTGCGTCGAACGCGATGGCGCCGCCGCCGCCAGCGGTGCCGCGGACATGCCGCAGCCGCTCGATCCCGGCCAGCAGAGCGCGGATAGCCGATGCAGACAATTTCTTAGTGAAGAAATCAGACTTGGCGAACGACGGAACCCTCAGCAGCTTCCCGCCGGGACCCGTGTGGCAGCCAGCCACTTCTGAGCAGCCCGCTTCGACCAGCATCGCGCTCAGGTAGGACTCCTCGTTCAGGAAATGGGAGCTGGGCCGTGATCCCACCTTGGCGTACAACTGATCCAGCAACCGCGCAGCCCCGGCGACGGTGCCCACGTAGGTCCCGCCCACCTGGATCTGCGGCGCGCCGCCTGCGGGGGCCGACAGATGCAGGTTCGACCACAGGGCGTCGGGCGCGTGCGGCGCCCAGGACTGCCATCCGCTGACCACCTTGGCTGCGTGTGACCATGGCCAGGACAGGAAGAACACGACGAGCTTCCGTAGGTGGTGCGTACGGAACGTGAAGGCGGTGGCTACGCCGAAATTGCCGCCGCCGCCCCCCCGGCATGCCCAGAAGAGATCGCTATGACTACTGGAATTGCAGGTCAGAACGCTGCCGTCCGCCGTGACCAGCTGAACCGACTCGAGGTTGTCGCTGGTGAGTCCGTACCGGCGGGACAGCACGCCGATGCCGCCGCCGAGCGCGAGCCCGGCGATCCCGACCGTCGGGCAGGATCCGCCCGGCACCGCCAGCCCCCTGGCGGCCAGGCGGCTGTAGAAATCGATCAGGTCGAGCCCGCTGCCGACCCGGACGGTGCCGTTCCCCACGCCGAACGAGTTCAGCCGCGAGACGTCCAGCAGGAGACCGCCGGTCACGCTCGACCAGCCCGCGTAGCTGTGGCCGCCGGAGCGGGCGCGCACCGCGACCTTGAACTTGCTGGCGAAGCTCAGGCACTCGGTCACGTCCGCGGGCGTGCGGCAGTAAGCGACGCCGGCGGGCTGCAGGCCATCGAATCGCGGGTCGAAGAGCTGCTTGGCCTGCGAGTAGTGTCGCTGGCCCGGCCGGATCAGATCGTGGGTCGACAGGTGACTGCGCAGCGCCTGCCAGTCCGCGTTGGTGGGACCAGAGCTCACGCTGGCCAGCCAGGTGGCCCGCGGACCGGTTCGGGCGGCCGCCCGCTCGCCCGCCAGGCGGCTCGCGGCGCGTTCCCCGGTCGCACTGCGCGGCAGGAGCGCGCCAGCGCCGATCATCGCGCCGGCGGCAAACAGGAAACTGCGCCGATCCGCGCTCTTCGCCGGCACGGCCGCCGGTGCGACGGCTGGCGGGGAATCCGCTGGTTCGACGGCTGGCGGGGAATCGGCTGGCTCGGCAGCTGGCTGGGGATCAGAGATCATGTGCTTCGGCCGCCTAGGTGCCTTGCCGTGGCGGGCCGGGTCAGGCCCGCGTTTTCCATACTAAGCACGCCCGCCACAGGCTGGCGAGGCCGGCAGCGTGCCGCTGACCTCGCCGGATGGCTCAGCGCACCTCGTTGATGCGGATCAGGTTGCCCGCCGGATCGCGGAAGGCGCAGTCGCGCACCCCGTACGGCTGCTCGGTCGGCTCCTGGACGACGTCGGCGTCGCCGGCCTGCAGCCGCGCGAAGGTGCCGTCGAGGTCCTTGGTGGCCAGGGTGATGATGGCGTAGGTTCCTTTGGCCATCATCTCGGTGATGGTGCGGCGCTCGTCGTCGGTGATGCCGGGGTCGGCGGCCGGCGGGTGCAGGACGATGGACGTGCCGGGCTGGCCGGGGGGGCCGATCGTGATCCAGCGCATCCCGCCGTATCCGACGTCGTTGCGGACCTCGAAGCCGAGGGTGTCGCGGTAGAACGCCAGGGCGGCGTCCGGGTCGTCGTGCGGGAGGAAGGTCGCGTGAATGGTGAGGTCCATGGCGGTCATGCTAGGTGCGGCCCGGTAACCGGCGCTTCTCGATTCCTGATCGGTCTGGTCACCTGATGACCGGTCGGGACGAGTCGAAGCAGAGGAGAGAACTCGCCGCGCGGTGTCCGCGAGGGCCCGGTCAGGTCTCGACGTAGGCCGCCAGATGCTCGCCGGTGAGGGTGGAGCGGGCGGCGACAAGGTCGGCGGGCGTGCCCTCGAAGACGACCCGGCCGCCGTCGCGGCCGGCGCCGGGGCCGAGGTCGATGATCCAGTCGGCGTGCGCCATGACCGCCTGGTGATGCTCGATGACGATGGCCGACTTGCCGGAGTCGACGAGCCGGTCGAGCAGGGCGAGCAACTGCTCGACGTCGGCGAGGTGGAGGCCGGCGGTCGGCTCGTCAAGGACGTAGACGCCGCCCTTCTCGGCCATGTGGCTGGCCAGCTTGAGCCGCTGGCGCTCGCCGCCGGACAGCGTAGTGAGCGGCTGGCCGATGCTGAGGTAACCGAGCCCGACGTCGGCGAGCCGGCCGAGGATGGCGTGCGCGGCCGGCGTGCGCGCCTCGCCGGCGCCGAAGAACTCCTGGGCCTCGGCCACCGACATCGCGAGCACCTCGCTGATGTCACGGCCGCCGAGGTGGTGCTCCAGCACCGCGGCCTGGAACCGCTTCCCTTCGCACTCCTCGCAGACGGTGGCGACGCCGGCCATCATCGCCAGGTCGGTGTAGATGACGCCGGTGCCGTTGCAGTTGGGGCAGGCGCCCTCGGAGTTGGCGCTGAATAGCGCCGGCTTCACGCCGCTGGCCTTCGCGAACGCCTTGCGGATCGGGTCGAGCAGCCCGGTGTAGGTCGCCGGGTTGCTCCGCCGCGAGCCGCGGATCGCGCCCTGGCCGATCGACACCACACCCGCGCCGGCGGGGATCGACCCGTGCACGAGCGAGGTCTTGCCGGAGCCGGCGACGCCGGTGATGACGACGAGCACCCCGAGCGGGATGTCGACGTCGACGTCGCGCAGGTTGTGCTCCGTCGCGCCGCGGATCTCCAGCGTGCCCGCGGGCGCCCGCACCATCTCCTTGAGGGCGGCGCGGTCGCCGAGATGGCGGCCGGTCACGGTGCTGCTGGCCCGCAGCCCCTCGACGGTGCCCTCGAAGCAGACGGTGCCGCCCGCCGGGCCGGCGCCGGGGCCGAGGTCGACGACGTGGTCGGCGATCGCGATCGTCTCCGGCTTGTGCTCCACGACCAGCACCGTGTTGCCCTTGTCCCGCAGCCGCAGCAGCAGGTCGTTCATCCGCTGGATGTCGTGGGGGTGCAGGCCGACAGTGGGCTCGTCGAACACGTAGGTCACGTCGGTGAGCGACGACCCGAGCTGGCGGATCATCTTGACGCGCTGCGCCTCGCCGCCTGACAGCGTGCCCGACGGCCGGTCGAGCGAGAGATAGCCCAGCCCGATCTCCGCGAACGAGTCGAGGGCCTGCTGCAGCACCGCGAGCAACGGCGCCACCGACGGCTCGTCGACGCCGCGGATCCATTCGGCCAGGTCGCTGATCTGCATCGCGCACGCATCGGCGATGTTGACCTGGCCGATCCGCGACGACCGGGCCGCCTCGCTGAGCCGGGTGCCGTCGCACTCGGGACAGGCGGTGAAGGTGACCGCCCGGTCCACGAACTCCCGGATATGCGGTTGCAGCGCATCCCGGTCCCTGGACAGGAACGACCTCTGGATCTTGGGGATCAGCCCCTCGAAGGTGACGTTGACGCCGTTGACCTTCACCCGGACCGGCTCGCCGTGGAGAAAGTCGTGCAGTTCTTTCTTGGTGTACTTGCGGATCGGCTTGCCCGGGTCGAGGATGCCCGACTCGAGGTAGGGCCGGACGGCAAAGAAGTTGTCCACGGTGTAGCCGGGGACGAGGATAGCGCCCTCGGCGAGCGACTTGGAGTCGTCGAAGAGCTGGGCGAGGTCGATGTCGGAGACCGTGCCCAGGCCTTCGCAGTGCGGGCACATGCCGCCGGTGCGGGTGAAGGTCTGCCGCACGGTCTTGCCGGCCCCGCGCTCGACCGTGATCGCGCCGCTGGCCCGGACCGAGGCGACATTGAAGGAGAACGCGTTGGGCGAGCCGATGCGCGGCTGCCCGAGTCGGCTGAACAGGATGCGCAGCATCGCGTTGGCGTCGGTGGCGGTGCCGACCGTGGAGCGGGCGTCGGCACCCATCCGCTGCTGGTCGACGCTGATCACGGTCGTCAGCCCTTCGAGTACGTCGACCTCGGGCCGGGCCAGCGTCGGCATGAACCCCTGCACGAAGGCGCTGTATGTCTCGTTGATCAGCCGCTGCGACTCCGCGGCGATCGTGCCGAACACCAGAGAGCTCTTGCCCGAGCCGGAGACGCCCGTGAACACCGTCAGCCGGCGCTTCGGGATCTCGATGCTGACGTCCTTGAGGTTGTTCACGCGCGCGCCGTGCACGCGGATCAGATCGTGGCTGTCACCAGCGTGCGGCGCAGGCGACTGCGTATCCGTCCTCGTGGCCATGCTCATCGTGTCTCCATCTGTTCGGCGGCCCGCATCTGTTCGGCGAACCGCGCGGCCGGTCAGGCGGGCCGCGCGGCGCGCCCGGCCGGGCGTCAGATCAGCCAGTGGCCGTCGCGCATCAGCTCGCGGTCGGGCAGCTCGTTCACCTCGCGCCAGGCCTGGATGCGGCGCGGGGAGATGCGGAACCAGCGGTACGGCGTGGCCAGGGCACGGGGGTCAAAGCCGGTGTGCGCGACGAACCGGTCACCCCGCTGCTGCGACAGCGCGCCGATCTCGACGACCTCGACGTCGCCCTCGATCATGGACACGTCGCGGGTGTGGCCAAGGCTCAGCCGGACGACCTGGGTGGCAGCCAGGTTCCTGCCGGTCGGGCTGTCGGCCGGCGTGGCCATCAGCAGGGCCTCGCCGTCCCAGTCGAAGGACAGCGGCACCAGGTACGGCGCACCGTCCGCCGAGGCACTAGCGACCCAGGCATCGATGTCGTGGGTAAGCCGATGCTCGGTGTCGTGACGACGCTGAGCGCGGGAGCGGGGATCGGCACTCACGGGTCCTGCAGCAGCCCGAGGACATTGCCATCAGGGTCGGTGACGGTAGCCACCAGGCGGCCGCCACCAACGTCGCGCGCGGGGTCCTTCACTTTGGCACCCGCGGCCGTCACCTCGGCCAGCTTCGCCTCGATGTCCGGCACGTGCCAGTAGGCCACCGGCGAGGTCATGCCCTGCGGTCCGCCGCCCGGCACCAGCCCGATGTGCTGGCCCGCGGCCTCGTAGCCGACGTAGTAGGACTCGTCGGCCTGCGGCGGCACGCCGAGCAGGGCGGTGTACACCGCCTTGGCCGCCGCCAGGTCGGATACGGGATGCAGCACGGTCTTGATTCCCTGAGTGGAAGAGCCGGTCATGGTCACTCCTGAAGTCGTGGGTCACATCGATCCGGTGTGCGGTCGTGTCAAGCCAGGGCGGCGTCCGGGTCGTCGCGGGGCAGGAAACTCGCGTGCATGGTGATGCCCATGACGGTCATGCTAGGTGCGGGCCGGTGACCGGTGCTTCTCGATTCCTGATCGGTCTGGTCACCTGTTTCGCCACGCACGACGGCATCTCCGCCGTCACGCCCGCCGCGCGGCGCCGGTAGGTACTGGGCGGCATGCCGACCAGTTCGGTGAAGCGAGTGCTGAAGGTGCCCAGCGACGAGCAGCCGACCGCGAAGCAGACCTCGGTGACGCTGAGGTCGCCACGACGCAGCAGCGCCATCGCGCGCTCGATGCGCCGCGTCATCAGGTACCCGTACGGCGACTCACCGTAAGCGAGCCGGAACTCGCGGCTGAGGTGCCCGGCCGACATGTGCGCGCCGCGGGCGAGCGCCTCGACGTCCAGCGGCTGCGCGTACTCCCGGTCGATCCGGTCGCGGACGCGGCGCAGCCGCGCGAGATCGCGCAGGTGCTGCGCCGCGGCGGGTGTGCTGGTCACCTGCGCGATCGTGCCACGTCGCGCCGAAATTGCCTAGCGCCGCTGGCGTCCCGCTCCCGCTCCGCGTCCGCTCTGACCCGGTCTGCTCCGCGACGTCACCATCGAAAACCAGGGCAGCGTGCGCCCTTTCCTCCCGGAGCAGGAGCGGATCAGCCCGGCGGCGGGCGTTTATTCGGTTGCCGGCCGTGTCCCGGGCTGTGAGGATTCCGGCGGGGCCGCTGACGGAGGACACCAGATGGCTAGTGAGCAGCTCAAGACCGTGCTTGAGCTCGTGGGCAGCGCTGACCTGGGCACCCTGACGCTCCAGGAGCGCCGTGCGCTGATGGGATCGGCCGGCGCGCCGCCGCCCGAGGGCACGCAGGTCGATCCGGTCGACGCGAACGGCGTTCCGGCCGAGTGGGTGGTCGCGGCCGGGGTGACGGGCGAGCGGGTGGTGCTGTACTTCCACGGCGGCGCCTACCACCTCGGCTCGCCCGCCCGGCTCCGGGGCCTGCTCGCGCTGCTGTCGGCGGCGGCGCAGGCGCGAGTGCTCAGCGTCGGCTACCGCCTGGCCCCCGAGCATCCGTTCCCGGCGGCCGTCGCGGACGCGCTGACCGCCTACCGCTGGCTGATCGCCGGCGGCACGCACGCCCGGCAGGTCGTTATCGGCGGCGACTCCTCAGGCGGCGGCCTGGCCCTCGCGGCGCTCGTGGCGCTGCGCGACGCCGGCGACCCCCTGCCCGGCGCGGCCGTCGTCATCTCGCCGTGGACCGACCTGGACCTGGGCGGCGAGTCGCTGCGCAGCCGGGCGGCGGTCGATGTGATGCTCACGCCGGATGGCGCGCGGGAGGCAGCGGCCTGGTACCTCGCCGGGCAGGATGCCCGGCACCCTTACGCCTCGCCGCTCTATGCCGACCTGCGCGGCCTGCCGCCGGTCCTGATCCAGGCCGGGGACGCCGAGATCCTGCGCGACGACTCCCTCCGGTTCGCCGCGGCGGCGCAGGCCGCGGGGGTCGACGTGACGCTCGAAATCTGGGCGGAGATGCCGCATGTCTGGCACGCGTTCGCCGGGCTGGTGCCGGAGGCGGACGAGGCCATCGGGCGGATCGGCCGCTGGCTGCGCGAGGAGCGGCCACCCGGTGACGGCGCCTAGCGCCAGGCCGGCGCTAGGGGCGTGTTTCATACGTCGGGCCGGAGCTGGCTGCCTGATCACGGACATGCGGGCGGCGATGGTCTTCCCGTCATTCCCGCCGAAGCCAGCCGTTGACAGCCGCACTAGCAGGATTTAAAGTCTTAGTACAGTAGTACTTTGAGGACGTGACGTGATCAGCTTTAGGCTTGATGGCCGCTCGGTCGTGCCGCCGTACCTGCAGATCGTCCAGCAGGTCCGGCAGGCCCTCCGGATGGGCGTGCTCGACGTGGGCGACAAGCTCCCCACGGTGCGGGAAGTCGTCGCAGCGACGGCGATCAACCCCAACACGGTCCTCAAGGCCTACCGCGACCTGGAGCGGGAGGGCCTGGTCGAGCCCCGGGCCGGTCACGGCACGTTCGTGCTGCGCCGCCCGCCCGGCCCGCCACCCGGCACCCATTCGCGGCTGGGCCGGAGCCTGACCCAGTGGGTGCGCGGCGCCCGCGAGGCCGGGCTGGACGACGAGTCGATCGAATCGCTGCTGCGCGACACGCTGCGGGCAGCGGCCGAGGAGGAAATCGCGTGATGGACCCCCAGGACGCGGCCCCTCCCGTAATCGAGACCCGCAGGCTGGCGAAACGCTACCGGAAGGTCGCCGCCCTCACCGATTGCACGATCACTGTTCCCGAGGGCCGGATATCGACGCTGATCGGCCCGAACGGCGCCGGCAAGACCACGCTGCTGCGGCTGCTCGCCGGGCTGGCCAAGCCGAGCGGCGGTGAGGTCGCGGTGCTCGGCGGCCCACCCCGCCAGGACCCGGCCTTCCTGGCCGAGATCGGCTTCCTGGCCCAGGAGATCCCGCTCTACCGGCGCCTGTCCAGCCAGGATCACATCGCCGTCGGCGCTCACCTCAACCCCCGCTGGGACGCCGCGTCCGTGCGGCAGCGGCTGAACGGCCTGAACATCCCGCTTGACCAGGCCGTCGGCGCGCTGTCGGGAGGACAGCGGGCCCAGGTGGCGCTGTCGCTGACGCTGGCCAAACGGCCCCGGCTGCTGCTGCTCGACGAGCCTGTCGCGGCGCTCGACCCGCTCGCCCGGCGGCAGTTCCTGGCCACCCTGGCCGATGCGGTGGCCGTCGGCGGGCTGACCGTCGTGCTGTCCTCGCATCTGGTCGCCGATATGGAACGGGTCTGCGACCACCTCATCCTGCTGGCGGCATCCCGGGTCCAGTTGTGCGGCGACATCGACACGGTGCTCGCCGAGCATCAGGTCCTGGTCGGCCCGCGCAAGGACACCACGGCGATCGAGAAGACCCACACGCTCGTGCAGGCGACCCACACCGCCCGGCAGAGCACTCTGCTCATCCGCGTAGGCGGCCCGGTCGTCGATCCCGCCTGGGAGGCGGCCGACGTCGGCCTCGAAGAACTGGTACTCGGTTACCTTGGCCAGGGCGCCCGGCCAGCGTTCGCCCGCCTGACCGCGGTTGGAGAAGATCAATGACCTGGCTTGTCTGGCGCCAGCACCGCAACCAGGCCTACCTGGCCGCCGCCGCGCTCGCTGCGTTCGCGGTCCTGCTGCTGGTCACCGGCCGGCAGATGGCGGCGCAGTACCAGTCCGCCCTCACCGCGTGCGCCGCCAGCCATGCCTGCGGCAACCTCGCTCATACGTTGACCCTGGGTACCCCCGTGATGCTCTTGCTGGTCACGCTGACCTTGGTGGTGCCGTGCCTGCTGGGAGCGTTCTGGGGCGGACCGCTGGTGGCCAGGGAACTCGAAACCGGCACTATCCAGTTCGCCTGGATGCAGAGCATCACCCGCGGGCGCTGGCTCACCGTCAAGGTCGGCTGGGCCCTGCTCGCCGCAGCCGCCTGGGGCGGCGCCGTCTCGGCCCTCGTCACCTGGTGGTCCAGCCCGGTGAACGCCCTCAACCACCAGAACTTCCAGCCCGGTCAGTTCGACATCCAGGGCATCGTCCCCGTCGGCTACGCGGTGTTCGCGATGGCCCTCGGCATCGCCGCAGGCGCGCTGCTGCGCCGCACCCTGCCCGCGCTCGCCGTCACCATCGGCGTCTTTACCTTCCTGCGCCTGGTGATCGGCCAAGACCTCCGCTCGCACTATCTGACCGCGCTCACCAGGACCTTCAGCTTCCTGCACCACCCGCCATTGCCGGCCGGGTCCTACTGGCTGGTATCGGGGGGCGTCGTTGGCCCGGGCGGCCAGGTAGCGAGCCAGGCCCACGGCGGACCAGGCATTTCCTTCGGCGGCGTGCCCGTACCCATCGGCAGCATGCCGTCTGCGTGCCGGGCGCTCGTCTTCCAGAGTCCGCTCAAGTTCGGTTCCTGCTTGGCCACTCACGGATACCGCGGGTTCATCACCTTCCAGCCCGCCGGCCGGTACTGGCCATTCCAGGGCATCGAGACCGGCATCTTCGCCGTCCTCGCCGCCGCCCTCATCGCCGTGACCGCGATCGTGGTCCTCCGCCGCGACGCCTAGCCCGGCCGAGGGCGCGGCGGAAGTGGTCACGTGCTGAAATGGGCCCATGGAGACCCGCCCTGCGCCGGCCGGTGATATCTGGGGTGAGGACGACAATCCACGCCGCTATGACGCGTACGCACGCCAGTACCCGGGCTACCGGGAAACCAGCCGGGACCTTATTGCGCTGGCCCTGCCATCGGCCGATGCCGGTGTCGCTGATGCCACCGTCCTCGACCTGGCCTGCGGAACCGGTGCCACGACCCGCGAGATCCTGGCGGTGCTCGGCCCGGGCGGCCGGGTGACCGGCGTTGATCAGTCGGCGGCCATGCTCGGGGTGGCGGCAAGCTCCACTACCGACCCGCGCGCCACCTGGATTCAGGCGCGCGCCGAGAGCGTCGATCAGCATGTGACCGAGCCAGTCGACGCCCTCATCTGCAATTCCGCAATCTGGCAGACCGATTTCGCGGCCACCGCGATGGCCGTACGCGCCGTGATGAAGGCCGGCGGCCGGTTCGCGTTCAACGTGCCGGTCGGCTTCCTCGGCGATGCTGATAGCCGCAGGTCGGGTGAACGGTATCCGTCGGTGCTGAGCGAAATGCGGGCCATCGCCGAGCGCGACTATGACTGGGCGCCAGATGACGGAGCGCCAGGACGGGCCAGGCAGCGACTGACTCAGGAATCGATCTGTCGCTCCCTCGCAGCCGCGGGCTTTGACGTCGAGCAGGTTACGGAAGTCAGCCATCAAGACAGCGCCGATTCTCAGCGCGCATGGCTGTCGATACCAGTCTTCACCAGAGATCGGCTTGGCGGCCTGCCCTACGGGGACCGCATGCGCATACTGGACAAGGCCTACGAGCGCCTTGGGCCTGGCCAAACCGAACGGGCGCAGTGGGTGGTCTTTGTCGCCCGGACCGGGGACTCTGAGAGACCGGCTCAGCGCCCGTGACACGGAGGCGGTCCCGCTCCCTGGCTCCCCGTCCGCGTGGTCGCGGCCCGTCGCCGACAGGCGCGGCCCGCGGAACGCTTCAGCTGAGCTGCTCGGCCAGCGCGACGATCCGCTGGATCGCCACGTCATCGAGCGTAGCGACCCGGACGGTTCCAGGCCCTGCGGGCCGTCGCATGCGATCGGCGAGCAGACCCTGGGCACGCTCCGTCGGTCACGCCACGAGCTGCCTCTGGATCCCGGCTCTGCCGACCACGGATCGACAGGACTAACTGGTCACCTTGACCAGGAACAGCCACGCGTTGACCACGCCGCCCAGGAGGCTCGCCACCGTGGCGGGGATCAGCCAGTACAAGCCACCACCGGCCTTCAGCAGGAAGGTAAGCCCGGCAACGCCAACGAGTACCGCGGTGATCATGTTGGGGGAGAACTTTTCGATGTAGCGGACCACGCCCTGATTGGAACCGTGACCGGCTCGCCGATCCAAGATGAGCAGGACTGTGCCCGAGACCGCGGCCACAGCCAGCAGCTCTGAACCCAGGGCTGCTGGTGGCTGGGGAGCCACGAGCAAGACCGCGATGAGCACCGAGGTCATGAAGAGCACCAAGGTTTGAGCGGCGCGGGAGCTCAGGCTGAGCGACGCGGCCAGGGCGCCACTTTTGACCGAGACCGCGACGAACAGCAGGCCCGTCAGCGCACCGGCAACGGCAGCGAGGGCCTCACCGAAGCTGAGCCACATTGCGGTCGCGTACCCCACCGGACGGCCTCCCAGATCTGCGGCTGGACAGACGAGCTGATAAGCAAGCTTCGCGCACTCCACCGACACCAGGGAACGGCGAATCACTCCTCGACCTTTATCGTCAGCCGCGCCGCTGCGCGCTGCGGCTCAGTCCCATTCTGCGTGGCGGCTCCGGTATCCGCAGACGCAAGATCTACGGCCCGGCCGCTCCCGGCCGCCGCATCAGCGAGGCCCGAGCCCGGTCTGGCCGTCGAGCAGTTCCCTGGCGATGTCCAGGTGACCGGCATGCCGCGCGGTCTCCTCGATCATGTGCAGCACGACCCAGCGCACGTCCGCCGGCTCGTCCATCTGCGGGTCGCCGTGCCTGCCGCGCGGCGGCGCCGCCAGCGGCGTCACCGCCAGCACCGCGTCCGAGCGAGCGCACTGGTCACGGTAGAAGCGGATGATCTCCGCTGCGGGCTCGTCACTGACGAACGCTGCCGTCGGGTCATAAGCAGGCAGATCCTCATCCCCCGGCGGCGGCTCGGGAACTGCGCCGGCCACAACCCCCTGGAACCAGTGCCACTCGGCGCCGCCCAGGTGCTCGACCAGCCCAGCTGGCGTCCAGCCCGACGGCACGACCGACCGGTGCCACGCCTCCTCGTCCAGCCCCGCCACGATGGACAGCACCGCGCCGCGCTGGGCCGCGAGGAAGGCCAGCAGAGCCTGGTCCTCCGGGTCCTCATTGCTGCTCATGCCCATCCTCCTGCCGGGTCGATCGCTGTCCCTGGGGTCGCATTCGCGGGGCCAGCAGCATGCTGCCGCGGATGCTAGCACGGGCCTGGCAGCGGCCCAGTGCCTATCCGACGCCTGCCCAGGAGGCGGGCGCCAGGACGTGCGTTGCTGGTCATCTGGGGCTCCTTCGTTCGCGTTCCCCTTGGCTATCTCGGTGTGCAGAGCGTCCAGCCGCTTACCAGGCTCATTTGGTGAGGACTATCCATTGCCGGCCGTCGATGAGTTCACGTGCCGCGTCGAGGTGACCGGCATGGCATGCCGTCTCAGCGATCACATGCAAGAGGATCTCGCGCAGGTCGTCGAGCCGCCAGCTGCCAAACAGGTCCTCAGGCCACCACGCCGGTGCGCTGTCTAGGGAAGTGGCGGCAGTGATGGCATCGGCAAGCTCTATCTCCCGCCGGTAGGCGTCCAGCACCGCGGTGGCCGTCAATTCCGCAGGGACCTGCCAGGCGTTATCCGGCCCGTCGTCCGGCATCGGCTCGCCAGCGACAACGGCACGGAACCAGAACCGTTCGACGTCGATCGTCAGATGGTGTACCAGCCCGGCGCAGGTCCACTGCGAGGGCAGTATGGGGCGCCGCAAGTCCTGCTCGGAAAGGCCCTCCAGGATGCCGGGCACATGGTTGCGCTGCTTGGCGAGGGATGAAAGAAGCGCCTGGCTCTCCTTGGTCATGGGGGGCTGCGTCATGGCTCATCCGCTCCTTCGCAAAACCGGCACACGCGACGATTCAGGTCATCATCCCGAACTCGGCCAGAAGTCGCCAGCACCGCCTCCAGCAACGGGATCGTCGAGCTGCAGTACCGGCGGCACCGCCAACCCAGCGGCCCAGTACCCCGGTGCAACGGCGCCTTACCTGTAGATTTTCCGGGCAATCGACGCACCGAGCACGCCGATGCACCAGCCTGCAAAGATGGCCCAGATAGTGGTACGGGATGTGCTGTGCGAGTCCCATGCCATGAAGCCCGCCAGGAGGAATGCCCAGACGATCAGGCCCCCGATGACCCACACGGCGTAGGGTGGCCGATCCTCCACTGGCCTGCGCCACGCGGGTGGCCAGGGACGCATCTGGTGCAGAACGATCCTCACGGTAGTGCCTCAATTCTGACCCCAAAGGCGCCAAGGTGGCCGTACGCCCACGGGTTGATTAGGCGCCGTATGCCGTGTCGCGGGGGAGGTAGCCACCACCCGCGCAGGCCTTTCGCAGCGGTGTTGTTGCTGGCTGCGTGCATCGGGATGCCTCCTGTCACCTGCGATGTCGGTCACCCGACCACCTGTTAAAATGATATCACTTTGATAGATGATCGCAACGGGCCGACTGGGCGTGGTACGGCCGTGCCCGTGGCGGGCCCGTCTGGATCGGCCTGAACGCGGATGAAGTGCAACCGAGCTGGGTTAGAGCACACGGCCAGCGGGCGTGCTCCCGGAGGAACCGTGGATGACCAGGTGTCGCTGGTCGGTTTGGCATGAATGTGGCGTGGCCAAACGTGTGTGCCGCACTCACGGCCAGTGCGTTGCGCCTACTGGTTGAGTAGCTCGTCGATAAGGGTCACGCGGGTGGTGAGGCCCCGTCGCTGGCTCACGGCGCGCTGCAGGTCCAGCGGGGGAACCCGTAGCCGCCAGCCTTCCCACGTCACGGTCTCCAGCCGGGACGCGGCGATGGGCCCGAAGTCGGACGGCGCGGGTGAGTCGACACCAGCCCTGGGAGCACCGATCCATTCGAGCCGGGCCGCTAGGAAAGCGCGGCCCCCGTAGTCGCTGATCAGGCCGCTGGTGTCATAGATGACCGGCTCGATGAGCGCGTCGGCGAAGATCCTGCCCAGGCTGAAGGCGCTGTCGTCGGAACAAATCACGTCGATGTCGCCGGGTTCGATTTCCGCGCCGCGCACGGCCAGGGCCGTGCTGCCGGCCAGCCACCAGCCTGACTCCCGTCCGCTGGTGCGCCGGCACAGCTCGTGCAGGGTCTCGCGCCAGGGGACGGGCTGCAGCCGGGCGGCCTGCCGCAGCATCGGTTCGGCGCAGCTGGTGAAGTTCTGCCAGCAGATGTCCAGCCCCGGAGTGTCGGCGGGGTAGCCGCGCCGCCACTCGCCGCGGTTGCGCTGGTAGTCCATCAGGACGCGTTCGGCTGGTGCTGCTAGCTCGGGCCCTACGCCGCTTATGGCAAACCAGGTCGTGCCGGCCTCGGTCCACCGCCGCGTTGTCATGGCTGTCATGGCCCCAGCCTGCCAGCCGAGCTGACGTGTCGGCCAGACGTCTGCCCAGGGGTTCCTCGCCACTGCCCGGTCACACCGGCTGTTCGCGTCGCAGCGCTAGCTACGACTACTCACCGCTGGATCTGTGGCCTAAATTTGTCACTCCGTCGAGAGCACGCGGCCGTTCGTAATGCGGTAGAGGTCGCGCAGCATGCATATCTGAGTGCCGTGATGGCTGACCTCGTTCAGGGTCGCCGCGATGACCGCCGCGCCATATGTGGATGGACCCGGCTCATCGCTGTAGGAGTACCCGCGGGTGGGTCGCTCTAGCTCGTCGTCGGTGGCTGCCTCTAGCGAACGTTCGAGAACCCGCCACCCGGCTCGCATTGAGTCCACGGCGTCCGTCGCGTTCGTGAACACGCGGTGGGCGGTGAGGTAGGGCGAGGTCCAGCCCGTGTCAGTGGTCTTGGATCCGCCAAGGAAATCGAGCTGAGCCAGGCGCTCGGGCATTGACCCGATGTGCCACATCAGCCAGCCGATCGTGGTCAGGGGCTCGACCGCATTGCCCTGGATGGCTGCCATCACCAGGTCGGCGTCGAAGTCGACCACCCAGTCACCATCACCGAAAGGCGTCGGGGTCTGGCATTCGGCGCGCCTGCGAACACCCCATGACCCGGCGATGGGCTCCCAGAACAGCTCGTCGTCGCTCAGACCGTGCCAGGCACGCTGGAGCGTGAAGTGCTCGATGGCCCCCATCGTCTTCAGTAAGGTGTCCGCTCGCTTCTCAGGCACAGGCCGACCATACGCTCCTGCTCGACTTCGGCGTCCCGCCGCACGTGGTCCGCGATATCGTCGACCACTTTGACATCGAGGTCACGATGACGATCTACGCGCACGTCTCGCTGGATGAGAAACGGAAGGCGCTGCGAAAGCTCGGGGCTGCCCTCGGATAGACCCTTGCTGTCAAACGCCCCTCGCGGACGAACCCGCCGGGGCGTTCTGGCTGGTGAGAGGTCATGGTCAGGGGCGGGGTCGAACCGCCGACCTGCCGCTTTTCAGGTGTGCCAGATGTACTGGTCGGCGTGGTCGCCGCTGCGTGGACGGCTGCCGATATGTGTCCGAGTATGGGACGGTTGCCGTTGTTGCCGCCACCATCGCCTGCCGTTGTTGCCGCCACCATCGCCGTCAGCTCGGGACCGCCACCCGCCAGGCCATGACCCCTCACCCAAGCAAACCGGGTTTAGCTGACCGCCGCGATGGCCCCGCTTCACTGACGGTTCTACATTCCTCCGGCGGTAACGCGCTGACCTGCGTAAACGTGAGCGTCGGATGCAATTCAGGCACACACTGGACATGACGTGGCTGGTGGCTGCGGTGCTGGCATCGCCTACAAGCCTCTTCCAGCCATCGCCCGCATTGTCATCCATCTGGCCATCCTCCGCGTCGTACGTATTGAGATGGGCCGGAGAGGTGATTCGTAACAAAGGTTACATATTCATCGGCTTGCCTGATCTATGCCCGTTATGGATGTAAACGATAGATCAATATTACGACGAGGAGAAGGCTGCATAATGGGTCAGTTTGCACAGCTTCAAATCGTATTGGTTCTTGCAGGCCTAGCACTGATCTTGATAGCTATTGTAGGTTCAGGTAATTACGTCAAAATTGTTATTCCAACTCTTGAGCCCTGGGCTCGTATAGCACTCGCAGTCGTAGGCGTAGCCGTTTTCTCGCTAGCATTTACCTCTAGGCCAATTGGTAGTCCTTCGAGATCAGCAAAAGCAGCACCTACTCCGTCAACCCTTTCGCGCACTCAGAATGCTAGTCCAACTAATTTGCCGACGCCGACTCCAGTGCAACCATCAGTGACTATTACTTCGCCACCGAACGGCGCACGTTTGCCTAACAACACCTTTGGTGCAAGTGGAACAGCACAAAATGTCCCGGCTGGCGACAGCCTGTGGCTAGTGCTCAAACCGCCAACTTACTACAAATGGTATCCAGTTTCCCGAATTACTGTAGTAAATGGTACCTGGGAGATCCAAGCGGATAAAATATGCTCCGCAGAAGGGCGGCAAAACATTAGAGTGTTCTTGGTACCAAATTTTGCGGCGGCAGAGCTTGCAGCGTATGTGAGCCACCGTTCATCGCAGCATGATCCAGGTATCAGAAATATGCCTACCCTCGCTACCCCCGTGGCTATATCGCACATTACTGTCGATCAGGTCCTGCAGTGTGGAGTATGAAGACGGCACCAGATGATCCCCAACTGGGACTTTAGGCGGTCAGAGCGGCCAGCGTAACCTCCTCGGCGGTGCTCGTGGGGTGCGCGGCCAGACATTTCCACCAGGGCGTTTCACCTGGTGAGAGTGGTGGTCAGAGGCGGGGTCGAACCGCCGACCTCCGCTTTGAGGTGTAGCGAATGGCCTGATCAAGGCCGAAGCCCAAGCATGTACGAGTGTTGGCGTCTGTGCCAGCGCGCTAGAGGCTGCCATCGTTGCCGTCATGGTTGCCGTCACCGAGTTGCACCACTGTCAGGCTGCGATTGGGACTTCTATGGGCTTGCCACGGACCGTGCGGCCATTACCAATCTGGACGACTGGAGCTACCTCCCTGCCGCCCTTGCTGGCTGGATCTCTGTGGGACGCGTCGACCAGACCCATGACTGATCGATGCCAATCCGACGATGATTCCAGGGTTCGAAGGTTCGGACTGCTGCACGATCCGGTGACTACGCCGTGAGGCGATCCGCTTCGGCCAGCAGCAGATCGCCAAAGGGCTGAAAGCCAATGCTGCAGGCGTAGACGCCGCTGACGACTCGGTGGATGGTTCCCCATTCCCAGATGGCGGTGGCATCCACGCCCGTGCGAGAAGCCAGCTGCTCAGTCCGCGCCCGGAGGTCATCGCCGAGGTCCGGGTTGCAGCGCACGATGGTGCCCAGATCGCACGCCGGCTCGGCCCGCAGCCCGGCTGGATCGATGAGCTTGTAGCTGCCGTCACTCGCCTGCAGGGCGTTCATCTCGTGGATGTCCCCGTGGACGAGAACCGCGGACCGGTCGTCGTGGGCCAGGCGACGACGATTCATGCAATCCAGCGCGTCCGCCACAGTGGCCGGCGAACACGGTCGCCCCCCCTGCTCCCATAGTCTGGGCAGCCGATCGGCGTACTGCTCAGCCAGCGTCGCGCCGGTGGGAAGGTCAATGCCGGGGCCGATCGGACGCCACAGGCGAACCGCCAGTTCGCACAGCAAGTTGTGGCGGCTGACAGGGTCGGCCACGATGTCGTACATCGGAGGCCCCAGGCGCTCCAGCAGAAGGGCCTGCCGGCTCACGTCTTCGCCCAGCAGCCTGGCGCATCCCCCTCCGTTCGCCAGGCGCAGCACCACGGCCTCCTGCCCGACGTCCCGACCTGGCACACCGATCTTGAGGACCGCCGGAGTTCCGTCAGCCAGCGTCACCTCGACGACCAGGGCGGCGTGACCGCCCGCGAAGCTGGACCCGATCATCAAAGACCACTCCTGGGCCAGCGAGCCGACCACCCCTGGCAGCTCGTCCAGCCAGGGCTCGTTCCCGTCAGCTATGACCGTCTTGCGGACCTGGTCAGGAATGTCGAGGCGCATACCGCCAGCCTAAAACCGAGCTAACAAGTCAGTCGTGATCGGCACCCGCCACGGTAGTCGCGATCATCAGGTTGGCTGCCTTGATCGGCAAGCTCAACCCGCGCATAGCTAGCACGTTCTGCTGCCGGGCGTAATTACCCAGGAGCCATCGGACGTTTTACTGAACACCAGGCGACTGCCTCTAGATACCAAGATTGCCGTACCGAACTGATCTTCGTCTCGCGCCACCCTGTCGCCGGGTAGCCAGCCTTGACCGGATTCTCGGCACCAGATACTGGCAGAATTGTGCCTTTGGCCAAGTACGCTTCCAGCGCGTGGAGGGGAGTAGTCCCGTGCGGTTCGGGTTATTCACTTGAAAACTGAATTCCACATTCCCGCCACAATTCGACGCGCCGCTCCCTGACGCCGACGCACCGCCGGACTGAGAAGATCCTGTCGGGCACCAGGACCTTGAACACCCCGCCGAAGAACACCCACGCCGCATCGCAGCCCGCGACGAACGCGCCCAGGGTCTGGGCGAAGCTCAGCCACACGAACATGTGCCGCGAATAGCAGGCGGTGAAGATCAGCGCGTGCACCTTCCGCTGCCGCCCGCTCACCGGATCGGCCACCAGGCCCAGGTAGCCGAAGTCGATCTGGCACTCCATCCCCGGCTCCCCGTCGGCGACGCGGACCGTCGCCGCGGTCTTCCCGAACCCGCACCGCTCCACGCAGAACCGGTGCAGCGTCCGGTACGGCACCGTGATGCCCTGCCGTTCCAGCAGCACCCCGATCTTGACCACCGACAGGCAGGCTTTCACCTGCCCGGCGATCTCAGACTGGCAGGCCTCCAGCCGCTCCCACGGCCGCCCGTGCCCGCCCGGCCGCACCGGCCGGACCGCCTCAGCGACCTGACCGACCAGCTCATCAGTCAGCTGCCCCGGCCCGCCGCCGCGGACATGCAGCTGTCGACGTGAGAGTACCGAGTATTACGACTGCCACGTCGAGGCTCCTGGGTCTAACTGCAGAGCTGAGGCTGCGCTGGCGGTCACGGATACACGGCCACATTCCTCTTCTCCTACCTTCAGGATTCTCCCAGCCGTCGACACCTGTCCGCAGTCCGCACAAGCTCGGACCACAGACGGGCTGGTGATCTAATTTAGCTAGTGCCCAGTGGCTCGACCGACCAGCTACTCGTCTCCACGATGGTGATCAGGCGACCTGAAAGGGCTGGCGGGGTGCCGGCCGTCATAGCGTCGTGGCAAGATTGCGCCATGCTCGCCGGCGGACCCTTCCTCGGGTGCGCTGGCGGGCCATTGCCATGACCGGAATCGAAGCTTCGACCTCTCCCCCTGCCTTGCCGCGCTGGTTCGGACCTAGAGCCAGCCCAGATGACCCGGCCGTCTCGGCCCTGATCGACCGCGTCGCGCGCGGGGCCGGATGGGCAGACATCGGCGGTGGGTTCAACCTCAACGTGCGGATAGACGCTGAGCCGCCGGTTGTCCTCCGGGTTCACAGGCCCTGGGTCCGCCGCGGCCGGGTCGCGGGACTGCGGCGCTTGCGGGAGCGGCTCGGGCGGACGCAAGTCCGCGTCGCTCGGCCGATTCCGATTTCCGGCTGCGACCTGCTGAGGGTCGCTGATCGTTGGGCTGAGCTTGAGGAGTTCATCGATCACGTGCAGCCACGGGCGGGCGAGGACTCCTACGTCCGCCTATTTGAGGAGCTCGGACGTGTTCACACTGCGCTCAAAGCAGTCTGGGAGCCCAGTCCGCCCGAACCCCTCGACGACCACAAAACCTTCGGCCAACTGCGTTACTCGGTCGGCTTCACACGCCGCAGGCTCGGACCTCGCAGCGAGCCGGTCGTGCGTCGGATGCGCCAGCTGACTGGCGAGCTCTCCCAGCTCCGGAAGGAGGTCGAACTGCCATGCGCCCCGATTCATGGGGACTACAAATTGGGCAACGCGGGAGAACTGTCAGACGGCTCATGGGTCACCTTCGACCTGGATTTCGCGAGGGTCAGGGAGCGGCTGTACGACATCGCGGGCAGCCTGAACCACGTCGCACAGAGCGGCGCATTCCAAGGCGGCCTGGTGCGGCTCCCCGCCACCGACTTGCCCGAGCCGGGACGACTGCTCGACGCCTACGAAGGCGCGGCTCCGGAACCGCTGACTCGCGACGAGCACCGTTGGCTCCCCGGGGCTCTGGCCCTCGTACCCTTGCACTGGGCTGCCACCGCAGGGCTCGTGGGCGGCGGCATCCGCGAGGCCGAAAGCGCAATGACCGCCGCCGAGGCCTGGTGGTCGCGCCGGGCTGAACTCTCCTCGTAGTCCGGCGGCCGCGCTCGGGGACTGGAGTTCTCGGCCGAGCTCCGACTCCACTGAAGCGGCTGGCATGTCGCGCTAACCAACCTCTGCGATGAATGCGTGTAGCTTCGTGCACCCCGCGTGCCCCAACGACCGGCGAATGACAGCCACAGACGGGCACTGGCGGTCAACGTGACGTCTTGGCCGCTGACGAGACGAATACAACCACCGCCGCCCCCACCAGTCCCTGGACATGGCCGCACCCGCCGGCAAGTTCTCCCCATCGCCCGCACCCCGCGACGAGTTGCAGTTGTGGGCGCCTGCCGACCTGGAGGCCGTGGCCACTACGGCCCTGGCGCCTGATGGCGTTCAGCGGACGCCGGGACGAGACAGCTGGCCGGACGCCATCGAGATTGATCGCCTGGTTCCGGCGTCCGGCAACATGACCGTCGGGCCGCAGCAGTTCTGGCTGGGCATCAGCAGGGTAGGCCAGCAGGTCAGGTTCTGGATCGACATCACCACCGTCCACATGAGCATCGCAGGCTGGCGGATCAAGACCGTGCCGTCCCGGCTGTCGGCGGTCGACCTGGCCGGCTACGGCAGGCTGATGCGTGCCCCGCCGGACCGCCCCCGGCAGGAGCAGCGCCCGGCGTCCTGGCCGCGACAAGCTGCGTGGAAGTACAGCGGCTGGTCAACTCTGCCGGGGTCATCACCCTGGGCAACCAGGTCATCCATGTCGGTTCCGCTGGCCGGGCAGCGGGCCCGGATCCGCCTCGACGGTCAGGTTATGCATGTCATTACCCAGGACGGCGTGCTGTGGCGGACCCTGCCCTGCGCAGTCCCGCCCGGCCAGCGGCACCGGCTGCAAGGCGTCCGCCTTGCGGGGCCAGACCCGCTGCCGCAGCCCGGCCTGACCATCCAGCCGAAGGTGTCCAGCCGTGGCGGCATCCAGGTCGCGCGCCAGCGCATCCAGGCCGGCATGACCCACGCCGGCCCGCCCGTCCCCATCGACCTCGGCGATACCAGCCTGCGGGTCATCGACCAGCACGGCGAGCTGATCACCACCGTCTCGAGGGTCAGCAACGGCGGGGATAAGCAGGTACAAGGCCCACCGAACCCCGCAGCGGCGATAACTGCGCTTCCCGGACCGCACAGGCTCCGCCGGGCCTTCACCGCGTCAACATCGCTCGTCCTCGCGCTGGCGCGCTGCGGGCACTCCACGCCGACCCCGCCGCGGGCCCCGGCGCTGACGGGCACCAGTCCGGGAACCAGGCTCCTGGCCAAGGGTCACCCGGGGGCCACGCGGGAAAGACAAGTACCAGGTGCCTACCGGAAGGAGACTCGATGAGCCGGCCCGCACGCATGCTCACCGCTGCCGCGGCCGCGGTCACGCTCGCCCCGGTCCTGCTCACCGCATCCGGCTGCAGCACACAGTCATGCGCCGGCCAGTGCGGACCGCCCTTCCAGCTGCAGGTCGTCTTCCGGCACGGCACCTCACAGCAGGCAGCCATCGCCGCCATGCGCAAATGCCAGGCCAGCCCCCTGGTCATCCGGATCGGCCAGCCAAACCAGCCCCGCCCCGGCCACCCCGGCCAGCGGACCGCGATCATCTACACCACCAAGATACCGATCACCGCCCAGCACATCCCGCTGCTGACCTGCCTGCACCACTCACCAGCGATCATGACGGCCTCCTGGCCGGACTGACCACCACACCCCAGCCACAGCCACAGCCCACAACAGGACCCCCACCCCAGAAACCGTCCACCATCACCTGAAGCCAAACCGGGCCCCGTCAACCATCAGCTGGACCTAGGCATCACCGAACCATCACTGGGCCGTGCTGGCGGTGTCCGGGGACCGGGTTATTGAGGTCGCGCACGAGCTGAGGGTGTCGCCGCAGAGCCCGCACAGCTGCATGCGTTCGGCTGCCCGGTCCTCTAGCGGTAGGGCGTCAGATCGGCCCGGGGATAGCGCGTTTGGGTGTCGGCCAAGGTTTGCTCGTCCCAATACGGATCGCCCGGAGCTGGGAAGCCGAACACCGACCGCTCCCGGGGAGAGGCCCGCTCGACGATCTCGAACCAGTCTGACCGCGTCGCGCGCTCGGCCCAGGCGACCCGGCCGGTCCAGCGCGGTGCCCACACATCGTAGTCGGCGAGGAGCGCAAAGCGGGCTGATCGTTCGCCGGTCATGCGCGACCCACGGTGAAGTACGTCGGACCGAAAAGCGAACAGGGTTCCTGCCGGACCGGTCATCGAGACCTCCTCCTCGGCGAACATCCCCTCGGGGAGGTAGTTCATGATGTCGTGATGCCCAGGGACCGGCCAGTACGGGACGCCCTGCCCGACCGGCAGCGGAACGATCTTGGTTGGGCCGTCCTCATCGCCTACGTCGGACAGCAGGATCCAACTCAACATCTGCGTGGCCGGCTCGGAGCGCTTGGGCACGACGAGGCTGTGGTTGACGAAGTCGCGGTGGAGGCGCTGGTCGTAGTCGACGGCTCCGGCGTACTTGGCCCACAGGGACGCCTCGTAGAGCCGCAGGTCGGCTGAGCCCAGGAAGCGCTCCGCCAGGTCGAGCAGGTCCGGGTGGAAGGCCAGCCGGTTCAGGTTCCAGGATCGCCACGGTCCGCTGACTTCGCCGGCCCACTGGTCCGCCGCCAACCACGCATAAGCAGCTGGGTCGGCGAAATACACCTCGGGCCGCGGGTAGTGCAGCCACAGAGCTTCCTGGGCCGCGGCCAGCTCGTCAGCCTCGAGGAAACCCTCGAAGAGCAGGTAACCCCGCTCCCGCAGGTCCGCCAAGCAACGGTCGGGCACCCTCATCCCCGCACCCTAGCCGCCCTCGCAGTTCGACCGCACCGGCATTTCGACAGTGCAGCGGTTCAGCGTCACCGCCGAACCCGCCGATTGGGCAGACACCCTCCCCGCGGGTTGCCGGCGCTCCTGACCTCGCTAATCCCCGGTTATCCAACCCGACCCAAGTACCCTGACCGCACGAGATCATCTAGCAGGAGGTGTTACGGATCATCTGACATCGATCCGTAACGCATCAACTGGAGCTCGACATCACCGAAGCATCACCGAAGCTACAGAGAGCGCCGCTACAGGTGCGAAGGATGACTACGGCGTAGGGCCGTGGCCAGGAACGGCCGCTCCAAGCTTGCTCAGTCAGTCGGTCGCATCCTCGACGAGTCCATATGGCGAAACAGCTCGGTTACGGGTGTAGCAAGCCCGGACGCTAAGCTTGATCATCACAGCGTTTCCGCTGGTGAGAGTGGTGGTCAGGGGCGGGGTCGAACCGCCGACCTTCCGCTTTTCAGGAGGCTGTGCGGGTCCAGGCGAGTCCACCATCGGCCGTCCAAGCGGGCGGGATAGCGCTCGCTCCTCATGAGAGTCCAGGACCGTAGCGATGGGTTCCAGAACCGTTGTTAGCACTCTGTTAGCAAGATCGCGTAACACGATGGGTGCGACTCGTGGCACAACAGGTGGAGAGCCGACCTGCCGTGCTGGACGCGCACCCAGGCCGCCTGGCCATCGGTGATGCTTGATCCCTCCGACCGGAGTTGACGGCGCCGCTGATACTGATCCCCGGTTCCTCCGATGAAGTCGATCACGGCACGAAGTTGCTGATCGCGCAGCCGGCGCTGACATTCTCTGCGGCCCTGGAACCAGGCACCGATCGCGACCCCATCAGCCCAATCAGCGCCCCACCTATGCCAGTTGCCACGACCTTGCCGCGCACTCCTGCCGTATCCGCAGGAAGCGGGCGATCGATCGGAATAGTTTCCCAGGCCAGAGCAGGTCGGGGACACCGGGGATAGTTTCCGGTCCTTGGACGACGGGCGGAACACCCGTATCAGGGCTGCTGATCCGCCCGGTCGATGGGGTTCAATCCGCGCCTGAGCCGCTGTGGTAGTCGATAGCCGCCTCAAGCGAGCTGCGGACTAGGCGAGCCAAAGTCTCATCAAGTTTCAGACGGATTACACTAGGTGTGTGGCTGCACCAGAAAAGCTACCGGCCAGCGGCGGCGAGAGCTTAGGTGCCAGGGGCGACACACGCGTCACCACCCTAGCGTCGTCATCTTCACCCTCTCTTGTCCGGAAAGTCGTCACGTGGTTCTGCGTAGTCTCCGCTCCTTTGCTTGCAATAATTCTTTCTTTCCGGTCGTCCGGGCTGTGCTACAGCAACAGCGATGAATCCTTACAATTTAAGGAACATTATGCAGCTATATTCGGTTTACCTAGTGCCGCATTGATATCGAGCATGCTAGTAGCGGTATTCGAAGCCCGCTTTGATAATATCGAGATGAGATAGCTAACCTGGTAAAGTTTCGCGGCGCATCTGGACCTATTATATTGTGGATCTTGTGCTTTTTGTCGATCAAGCCGCCAACCGGAGCCACTCACTCCGGAAAGCGTGGCCAGCGCCCGCTTAACCCGTAGTCAGGCTCCCGCGCAGGCCGCGTTTCCCCAGGTCAGGCCCAAACGTGAAGACCTCTCCAAGCTGAAAAGCTGATTTCGTCCTTAGGTTCGGGTTCTGACCGGCCCTTTGCTAACGGCTCGGTGCTAGGCGTATTCATCGCCTGGGCGAAGATACCTGCGGCAGCGGCCTCGGCGCTGCGCATGACGTGGCGTACACGCGCAGGGTGAAGGCTGGGTCGGCATGGCCAAGGCGAGCCTGACGTAGGACAACCGGCCAGCGGGTCTGGGCGTCTGATACGTAGCGTTCCGTCTCCAACATGCTGACATGGGCGTCGGCGTGTACCCGATGGATGGGGGCCCCATGGACTCGAAACCCACGCCTGGACCGCGAGCGTTGAGTTCGTGTGATGGCGCGATGTCGGTGAGCTGGAATCGGGTGAAGGCGCAGGTTCCTCGGACCATTCACCGCGTTGTGCTCGGCATCGCCCTTCTCCTTGTCGCGGCCACCCTCAGCATCGTGTCGCCCCCTCGCGCGGATGCAGCATCAGCCGCCTTCGTACAAGGTCGAGCCACCCAGGTGACGAGCGGTACGACGGCCAGCCTGGCGTTCAGCAAAGCGAACACGGCCGGGAACCTGATCGCGGTCTATGTCGTCTGGGACAACTCCGGCACCGCGAAGGTGTCCGACACGAGCGGCAACACCTACACAGCTGCTACCGCGCGCCAGAGCTGGGGGAACAACTGGAGCGCTCAGGTCTTCTACGCCGCTAACATCCTCGGAGGGGCGAACACAGTCAAGGTGACCTTTGGTACGGCCATCACCAGTTTCGGCATCATGTACCTGCATGAGTACTCCGGTCTCGCCACGGTGTCTCCGGTCGACGTCAGTGCGTCTGCTGCTGGCACGTCGGCGTCCATGAGCAGTGGAGCCGTGACGACCACCCAGGCCAATGACCTCCTGTTCGCAGCCGGTGCGTCCGACGGCAGCGTCAGCAAGGGGACCGGCTTTACGTCGCGTCTCACGGGCTTCGGCAATCTGACCGAGGATCGCGCCGTCACAACGACGGGGTCCTACGCAGGGACCGCCAGCCAAAGCGGCTCCACCTGGGCCATGCAGCTCGTTGCCTTCCGGGTCGCCTCTGGTGTGACCGGGCCACCCGCCAAGCTGGCCTTCGTCCAGAGCCCCACCAACACCGCCACCGGTGCCCTTATCGCCCCGGCCGTGAAGGTGGCGGTGGAGGACGCCAACGGCAACATCGAGACCTCTGACAACGCGACCAAGGTGAGCCTGGCCATCGGGACCAACCCCGCCGGTGGGACGCTCAGCGGCGGCTCGGCCGTCACGGTGGCCTCGGGCATCGCCACCTTCTCGGGCCTGTCCATCGACACGGCCGGGACGGGTTACACGCTGACGGCCTCCAGCACGCCCTCCTACACCGCGGCCACCTCGGCGGCCTTCAACGTCACCGGTCCGGGGGCGCCTGTCAAGCTGGCCTTTATCCAGGGCCCCTCCAACACCGCCGCCGGTGGGACCATCGCCCCGGCCGTGAAGGTGGCGGTGGAGGACGCCAACGGCAACATCGAGACCTCTGACAACGCGACCAAGGTGAGCCTGGCCATCGGGACCAACCCCGCCGGTGGGACGCTCAGCGGCGGCTCGGCCGTCACGGTGGCCTCGGGCATCGCCACCTTCTCGGGCCTGTCCATCGACACGGCCGGGACGGGTTACACGCTGACGGCCTCCAGCACGCCCTCCTACACCGCGGCCACCTCGGCAGCCTTCAACATCAGCGCCGGTGTCGGGCCGCCCGCCAAGCTGGCCTTCGTCCAGGGTCCCTCCAGCACCGGGACGGGCGCGGCCATTAGACCGGCCGTGACGGTGGCGGTGGAGGACGCCAACGGCAACATCGAGACCTCTGACAACGCGACCAAGGTGAGCCTGGCCATCGGGACCAACCCCGCCGGTGGGACGCTCAGCGGCGGCTCGGCCGTCACGGTGGCCTCGGGCATCGCCACCTTCTCGGGCCTGTCCATCGACACGGCCGGGACGGGTTACACGCTGACGGCCTCCAGCACGCCCTCCTACACCGCGGCCACCTCGGCAGCCTTCAACATTACTAACGTGACGTTGTCGGACTGGACGACATACTTGCAGGGCAATGACCGCACCGGTTTCACCGGTGATGGGGGGCTCAATCAGACATCCGTCCCGAATCTGAGCCTTGCGTGGAAGACGTCTGACACCGGGCCGGCCCACGGCGTGTTCTCGCAACCGATCGTGTCGAACGGAATGGTCTACTGGGGATCGTTCGACGGCTACGAGCGCGCGACCGATACTTCTGGGAAGCCGGTGTGGCAGAGGTTCTTGGGCACTACGAGCCCTCCGGCCTGCACGGACCCATCTGAAGCCGGCGTCGTGAGCAGCGGGACGGTCACGACTGATGTCCCGGTTGGGGGGGCGTCGTCGGTCCTCTATGTTGGCGGTGGCGACTCGAAGGTGTACGCGTTGAATGCGGCCACCGGCGCAGTCCTGTGGTCTTACTCGATTGGCGGGAACCCGGATACTTTCATCTGGTCTTCGCCGGCAGTGTTCGGCAACAGTGTCTATATCGGCAACGCATCTTTCGGTGACTGCCCGCTGACCCAGGGTCAGCTCATTCAGCTCAACCGGGTCACCGGTGCGCTAGAGCACGTATTTAACGTTGTCCCCAATGGTTGCACCGGCGGTGGCATATGGGACTCACCCACGATTGATGCGGCCGCCGGCACCATCTACTTCGACACCGGCACCCCCAGCAGCGATTGCCCCAGCACCCCCGGCGGGCCGTCAGTGTACGAGGTGCGCGCTTCTGACCTGAGCCTGGTGGGCTCGTGGACGATTCCCCTGGCACAGCAAGTAAACGACGCCGACTTCGGGGCGACTCCGACGCTTTTCAACGGCGTTATCGGAGGGCAACCGGAGCCTCTTGTCGGTGTGGTCAACAAGAACGGCGTCTTTTACGCGTTCAAGCGCAACGCGCTGCCGTCCGGACCTGTCTGGAGCACCCGCATCGCGTTTGGCGGCTCCGATCCGACGATCGGAAACGGAGATATTGCGTCCGCGGCGTTCGACGGTACGACGTTGTACGTGGGCGGTGATCAAACGGCCACGTGCTCTGGTACCGTGAATGCCTTCAACCCGTCGACCGGCGCCCTCATTTGGCAGCACTGCTTCACAGACGGCTTCGTGATGGGTGGAGTGACCGGCACTTCTGGCGGCGTCGTCGCCGTGGGCGAAGGCAACCATATCGCGGTCCTCTCAGCTACGAACGGAGCATCCCTGTACACCTTCACCGGCACTGGTCCGTTCTGGGGTCCTCCCTCCATCGTCGGCAGCACGCTGTACGAAGGCGACATGGCAGGCAACCTCTACGCGCTTACGACGACGAACCAGACCGCGCCACTAAAGTTCGTACAGGTCAACTCGGCGACGCCGCAGACTAACCAGAGCACCGTCAGCGTGCCCTTCCTCCAGGACGCGGGCGACCTCAACGTCGTCGCTATCGGTTTCAACGATTCCACTTCAACGATCACCTCGGTGACCGACACTGCCGGGAACGTGTACCAACCCGCAGCGCCGCTGACCAGGGGTTCGGGGATGAGCCAGGCAATCTACTACGCCAAGAACGTCAAGGCAGCCACCGCGGGCAACAACACCGTCACGGTTAAGTTCTCGAATGCAGTTCCGTATGCTGATGTGCGCGTCGCGGAATACAGCGGCCTCGATCCGGTTAACCCGTTCGACACGAGCGCGTCGGCTGCCGGGAGTGGAGTCATGGCGAGCAGCGGCAACCTCACGACGTCCGCAGCGAGCGAAGTTATTTTCGGCGCCGGATACACGTCGAATCAGTTCGTGGGCGGTACCAATGGTTTCACATCGCGGATCATCACCCCCATGGACGAGGACATTGCCGGCGACGAGTTCGTGGGCACCCAGGGTACCTACGCAGCGACGGCGAACAACGCCGCCAGTTCTGCGAGTTGGGTCATGCAAGCCGCGACCTTCCGCGCGGGATAGCATCCTCGTGAACTCAAAAGTGTGTCATGGCGGAGTCTCAAGATTTTGTTCAGGTCGGGACCGTCCAGCAGCTCGCCGCGTTCCTCGCCACTGCCCGGTCACACCGGCTGTTCGCGTTCTACCGCCTGTCCGCCTACACCGGCGCGCGGCGCGGCGATCTGCTCCACCTTCGCTGGACCTCCGTCAACCTCAACGCGGCCGAAGTCACCTTCAGCGGCTCCACCGCCGTCGTGCGCAAGCAGCGCGTCGAAGGCACCACCAAGGGCGGCCGGTCCTGCACCGTCAGCCTCGACCGCGACACCGTGGCCGTCCTCCACGACCACCACCGCCAGCAAGCCGAAGAACGTCTCGCCGCCGGATCAGCCTGGAACGGCACCAGCGGCCTGGTCTTCACCAGGCGGTGGGGCGAACCGCTCTACCCCGACACCGTGACCGCGCTCATGACCAAGCTGATCAACCGGCACAACAAGCCGGGCACTCCCCCGGCCGAACTACTGCCCCACGCCCGGCTGCACTATCTACGTCACCTGCACGCCACCACACTGCTGCTGGCGGGAGCCCGTCCACGTCGTCGCGGCCCGGCTCGGCCACGCCGATCCGCCGTGACCTTGCGCGTCTACGCCCTGTCCTGCGCGAGCACGCGGCAGGCGTCGGCGACATCTTCGCCCAGGCCGTCAACGGCTCGCGTTAGCAAAACCGTTAGCAAGGCAGGGCAGACGGAACAACCAAAGGCAGCGTTTGCGCTGCTCAGAAGGGGTGGTCAGGGGCGGGGTCGAACCGCCGACCTTCCGCTTTTCAGGCGGACGCTCGTACCAACTGAGCTACCTGACCTTGGCCAGGGTGCCGAAGCCGGACTGAGGCTCCTGACGCCGACCAGAGCGGTCCTGACGGGATTTGAACCCGCGACCTCCACCTTGACAGGGTGGCGAGCACTCCGAGCTGCTCTACAGGACCAAGCTGCGCTGACAACTGCCAGCAGTGCCCCCAACGGGATTCGAACCCGTGCCGCCGCCTTGAAAGGGCGGTGTCCTAGGCCGCTAGACGATGGGGGCTCGACGGTCACCGCCGCCTAGCCCGTGGCGCCCGCCGTCGGGGACTGCCCAAGCATAGGGGACGGACGGCACTGCCGGCAAAGCGCGCCGCATGAAACTGATCTTGCCAGACCACTTGCGCAGTCTGGGCCCATCCGACACCTCACGCAACGAGTACATGACTGAAAGTCATCGCAGGGTCAGGACCTGCCGCTCAGGCCCATCGTCCGCGACCGCGGGCAGCCTACGGCAGCGCAGCAGGTCCGAGCACAGCTAGCGAGACGACGATCATTAGATGCTCCGTTCCGCGGCGCCCGCGCAGCGCTCCCACGCGACCCGCACTCCGCCGGTCCTGGCGACCCCCGCCCGGACCCGGCGGCAACCCGATGGATGCCACTTTCAACGGCACCCAACCCGTTAAGAATCACATCCATCGGCTCGAGCCGGGCATTGGCGGGCTTCGGCTGGCTTTTGCGCAGGTAGGACTAGTAGCCGCTCCGTGCCTGGGCCTCGTCCTGGCCTGCGCGGCCGCGCTGCTACTCAACCCGCGGACGGCGGTAACCCTCGCCGGGTTATGCGGCCTGGCCGCGTCCAGCGCCCTGACCAGAATGTGGCGCCCGGCGCGTTAGCCGCTAGCCGTTAGCTGTTCTGGCCCTTGTTGAAGATGCTCTCGATGATCGAGACCGGCTCGCCTTCCTCCGGGATGACGGCCCATGCCACCAGGTACGCCAGAACGCCCGCGCCCACCGTGAAGACGCAGATAACGGCCAGAATCACGCGGACCAGGGTGACATCGACGCCGAAGTAGTCGGAGATGCCCGCGCACACACCGGCAACCATGCGGCCATTCAGGCTCCGGACCAGGACCTTGGGTGTGTTCCCATCGTTCATATCAACCATCATGCCGCACTTCGGACCCGGCAGGGGCAACCGAGTCATGCGCGCATACGCTGGCGGCGAGGCCAGCAGAGAGGACCCCACCATGCCGCGCAGCGCCGACCCCGCAGGTGCCGACCTGCTCCGAATCGACGACGAGCTCAGCGAGGAGGAGCGGCTAGTCCGCGACACGGTGCGCGCGTTCGCCGCTGACCGGATCATGCCGCACATCGCGGACTGGTTCGAGTCCGGGACGCTCCCGCGCGAGATAGCCCCCGAGATCGGCAAGCTCGGCCTGCTGGGCATGCACCTGGAGGGCTACGGCTGCGCCGGGATGGGCGCCATCGCCTACGGCGTCGCCTGCCGCGAGATGGAGGCCGCCGACTCCGGCCTGCGCAGCCTGGTCTCCGTCCAGGGCTCCCTGGCGATGTTCCCGATCTGGAAGTACGGGTCAGAGGAGCAGAAGACCGAGTGGCTGCCCCGCATGGCCGCCGGCGAGGCGGTCGGCTGCTTCGGGCTGACCGAGCCTGACCACGGAAGCGACCCGTCCGGCATGAAAACTCGTGCCGTTCACAACGGATCGGACTGGGTTATCTCCGGCTCCAAAATGTGGATCACTAACGGGTCGATCGCCGATATCGCCGTCGTGTGGGCCTCAACCGACGAGGGCATCCGCGGTTTCCTGATGCCGCGCGGGACGCGCGGGTTCAGCAGCCGGAACATCCACAAGAAGATGTCGCTGCGCGCCTCGGTGACGTCCGAGCTGCACTTCGATGATGTCCGGCTTCCGGGTGACGCCGTGCTTCCCGGCGTGCAGGGGCTCAAGGGCCCGCTGTCGTGCCTGTCCGAGGCGAGGTACGGCATCGTCTGGGGCGTGACCGGGGCAGCCAGGTCCTGCTTTGAGTCAGCGGCGGCGTACGCCCGCACGCGAGAGCAATTCGGCCGGAAGATCGGCGGGTTCCAGCTGACCCAGTCCAAGCTGGCGTGGATGCTGGCCGACCTGCAGCGAGCCCAGCTGCTCGCGCTGCACCTGGGCCGACTGAAGGAAGCCGGGAAGATCGCGCCCGAGCAGGTCAGCCTGGGCAAGATGAGCAACGTCCGGACGGCCATCGAGATCGCCCGCCAGGCGCGGACCATTCTCGGCGCCAATGGCGTCACCCTGGAGTACCCGGTGATCCGGCACGCGAACAACCTGGAGTCAGTCCTGACCTATGAGGGCACGGAGGAGATCCACGCTCTGGCCCTGGGCCAGGCCATCACCGGAATCTCGGCCTACCGCTGAGTCCCGTCCCGTCACGGCTCATGAAGATCGACGCGGGACCGGCGACCCGATGAGCGGCCGGCGCGCGCGCGGCGACCGATGAGCGGCCGGCGCGCGGCCGGCGACCCGATGAGCGGCCAGCTCGGGACGCTGCTCGGCGAGGTGGCCGCTGGCCGGTACCCGGCCGCCGACGGGTCGGTGACGATCATGCCGCAGCCGTCCGCGCGGGACGCCGGTGTCATCGCCTTTACCGCGCACACGGTGATCTTCACCGACGCTGACCCCGACTGGGTCAGGGCTCAGCTTCCCGCTGGGGATCTGTCGGCCCCGCTCAGCCCCCGGTTCCTGCACGGCCTGGCCGAGCGGACGCACCGGCGCGCGACCGCCGGCGACATCCTGACGGTCGCGCCCGGCCGCCCCGGACCGCCGGCGATCGAGCTGACGGCTGATGCCGATCCGGCTCATCCGCGGATAGCGAGGGCGCTGCGCTATCGCGATGATGTCCGGGCCTGGCAGGCGGACGGCGGCGTCCTGCTGCTCGGCCGCGGCGTGGCCGGCCGCTGGGAAGTGGCGATCGAGGTCGACCCGGCTGTCCGGGGCCGCGGCCGGGGCCGCGCCCTGGCCATTGCGGCCCGCCACCTGGTGCCCGGCCGCGCCCCGCTGTGGGCGCAGATCGCGCCGGGCAACGCGGCCAGCGTGCGGGCGTTTCTCGCGGCTGGCTTCCTGCCGGTCGGCGCCGAGAGCCTGCTCATCGCCAGCTAGCCACCGTCGCCGCCGGCGTGAGAAGGTCGGGCGTGGCCAGTGACGGTGATCAGCGCGTGCTGCTGCGCGCGCTGATGGCCCTGACCCTGGTCAGCGGCCTGGTAGACGCCGTCTGCTATCTGGGGCTGGGCCGTGTCTTCACCGCCAACATGACCGGCAACATTGTCGTGCTCGGGTTCGCGGCCGCGGGCGCTCCCGGTTTCTCGGTCAGCGCGAGCCTCGTCTCGCTGGCCTTCTTCCTGGTCGGGGCGGCCTGCGCCGGCAGGCTCAGCGCCCGCGTCACCCGCCACGGCCGCCTGCTGCTGGTGGCCATGCTGACGGAGGCCACCCTGGTGTGCGCGGCGGCTGTCGTCGCCCTGCTGGCCAGCACCGTGGCGACGGGATGGGCCCGCTACACGACCATCGCCATCCTGGCCGTGGCCATGGGGGTGCGAAACGGGGTCATCCGGCGACTCGCCGTCCCCGACATGACCACCACGGTGCTGACCTTGACCCTGACCGGGCTGGCCGCCGACTCCAGCCTCGCGGGCGGCAGCAACCCCAGGGCCGGGCGGCGGTCCGCGGCGGTCGTGGCCATGCTGGCCGGCGCTACCGCCGGCGCCGCCCTGTACCTGCACCAGGGTGTCGGCCTGCCGCTGCTGATCGCGGCCGTGGTGACCGCCGCCACCGCCGCCGCGTTCCGGTTCAGCGGCGGATCGAAGGCCCTCGACGCCGGATAGTTAGTGAGACGATAGACACGTGAGCGACACTCCGCAGGCCATCGACAACCCGGCTGCCTCCCGCTTTGAGATCCGTTCCGACGATCAGCTGGCCCAGCTGCTGTACCGGCTGAGGGAGGATCGGCTGGTGATCGTCCACACCGAGGTGCCCGAAGCGCTCAGCGGTCAGGGCATCGGCGGCGTACTGGTCGCCGCGGCCGTCGACCGAGCGGAGCGGGAGGGCCTGACGGTCGTGCCGCTGTGCCCGTTCGCGCGCGGCTGGCTGGAGCGCCATCCCGGCGACGCGGCCAGGGTGTCCATCGACTGGGGCGGCAGGACCAGCCCGGCTGAATCGAGATGACGGTTGTCGAGCCCGATGCCCGTAGCTGAGATCACCAGCGCCGAGACCGGCGAGCGCGCACGGCTGGTGCGAACGGACTCCTACGAGGTCGCGCTGGATCTCACCAGGGGCGCCGAGGTGTTCGGCTCCACCAGCGTGATCAGGTTCGGCTGCACGCACCCAGGGGCGTCGGCCTATGTCGACCTGATCGCCGAGAGCGTGCAGGAGATCACCCTGAACGGGACGGCGATCGATCCGGCCGTGGCGTTCGCGGACGGGCGGATCATGCTGACCAAGCTCACGGACCGCAACGAGCTGCGGGTGGTCGCGACCTGTCGTTACTGCGGCGACGGGACGGGACTGCACCGGGCGGTCGACTCCGCCGACGGCAAGGTCTACACGTACACCAAGTTCGAGCCCGCCTACGCCCGCCGGGTGTACGCAAACTTCGAGCAGCCGGACCTGAAGGCCGCGTTCACGTTTGACATCACGGTGCCCGCGCACTGGACCGTGCTGTCGAATCAGCCTGGACCGGCGCCTGAGCCCGCCGGTGCCGGCCGCGCCGTATGGCATTTCCCGGCGACGCCGCGGATCTCGACCTACCTGACCGCCGTGGCGGCCGGTGAGTACCACGTCGTGCACGCCTCGCATACAACCAAGCGGGGACAGGTGGTCCCGCTCGGCCTGGCCTGCCGGGCCTCGCTCGCTGAGTACCTCGATGCCGAGGAGGTCTGGCTGATTACCCGCCAGGGCCTGGATTTCTACACCGGCCTGTTCCAGGGCGATTACCCGTTTGCCAAGTACGACCAGGTGTTCGTGCCGCAGTACAGTGCCGGCGCCACCGAGAACGTCGGCTGCGTGGTCATCTCGGACGAGCTGCTGTTCCGCTCCAGGGTCACCGATACGTGGCGTGAGCTGCGCGCCATGGTGATCCTGCACGAGATGGCGCACATGTGGTTCGGCGACCTGGTGACGATGCGGTGGTGGAACGACCTGTGGCTGAACGAGTCGTTCGCCGAGTTCTGCGGAACGCTGTCCAGCGCCGAGGCCACGCGGTTCACCGACGCCTGGACCACGTTCTGCGCCCGCCGCAAGACCTGGGGCTACCTGCAGGACCAGCTGCCCTCCACGCATCCGGTCGCGGCCGACGTGCCGACGCTGAGCCAGGCGGTGGCGAACTTCGACGGGATCAGCTACGCCAAGGGCGCCTCGGTGCTCCGGCAGCTGGCCGCCCACGTCGGCCGGGAGCAGTTCCTGGCTGGCATCCGCGCCTACTTCGCCGCGCACGCGTGGGGTAACGCGACGCTCGCGGACCTGCTGGCAGCGGTGGAGGCGAGCTCCGGCGTCAGCCTGGAGGCCTGGTCAAAGGCCTGGCTGGAGACCGCCGGCCCCAACACGCTGCGCAGCGATTTCGAGGTGGACCGCAGCGGGGCGTTCACGTCGTTCGCGGTGCTGCAGGAGGCCGCCGCCGATCATCCCACGCTGCGACCCCACCACATCACGATCGGCCTGTACCGCCGGGCGGGCGGTGAACTGGCCCGCACCCACCGCGTGCAGATCAGCGTGCAGGGCGCCCGTACCGAGGTCCCGCAGCTGGCCGGTGTCCAGCAGCCCGACCTGATCCTGCTCAACGACGATGACCTTGACTACGCGGTCGTCCGCTTCGACCCGCGCTCGTTGAGCACGCTGACCGGCTCGATCGGGGAGCTGTCGGACTCGCTGGCCCGCGCGGTCTGCTGGAGCGCGGCGATCGACATGCTGCAGCAGGCGGAGCTGTCCCTGCCCGCGTTCGTGCGGATGCTGGCCACCAGCATGGGCCGGGAGTCCTCGGTGTCGGTGCTGCAGATCCTGCTCGCGGTGACCGGCGAGACGATGGCCGTGGCCGGCGACCCGCGCTGGGTGCCGGCGGCCAAGCAGGAGCTCGCGGCGGCAGGCACCGCCCTGCTGCGCGCCGCCGAGCCGGGCAGTGACCGGCAGCTGGCCTGGGCTGAGCTGCTGAGCTGGACCGCCACGGCACCGGAGCAGCTCGACCAGCTCGCCGGGCTCATCGACGGGAGCGACGAGGTGCCGGGCTTGACCGTGGACGCCGAGCTGCGCTGGGCCGCCCTGTCCCGGCTCGCCGCGACGGGGCGGGCTGGCGACGCTGAGATCGACGCCGAGCTGCGCCGGGACGATACCGACGCCGGCCGCCGGCATGCCGCGGCCTGCCGCGCCGCGATACCTGACGCCGAGCATAAGGCGGCCGCCTGGCGCATGCTGGCGCAGGCCGGGGAGCTCAGCGCCCCTGACGTGGCCGAGATCTCCCGCGGCTTCAATCAGAGTGAGCACGCCAGCCTGCTGGCGCCGTATGCGCGTCGGTACTTCGAGGCCCTGCCGGCGATCTGGTCGTCGCGCGGCGAGCACATGCGCGTCGGGCTGAGCCAGGCCCTGTTCCCGTACCCGGCCGCGTCATCGGAGCTGCTGGCGCAGGTCGATGCCTTCCTGGCCGCCGCGCAGCGGGACCCGGGCCTCGTGCGCGTCCTGACCGAGCAGCGTGACATCGTGGTGCGCGCCCTGCGGTCCCGCGCCCTGCCGGTCGTCCCTGACTGAGACCAGCTGGCCCCCGATCAGCAACTTCCGCCCTAGTTGAGAAGCGCTGGCCCCGCCCGATCAGCAACTTCCGCACCCCGCCGACCCACTGACGTCCCGCGGGGAGCAGCCGGGCGCGCCGTTCAGCTGACATCCCCCGCGGCGAGCAGCCGGGCGTGCCGCTGGCCGGCGCCGGCCATGATCGCCGTGAGCTGCGCGCGCAGGCCCCGGCCCGCATCCTGAGCGGCCAGCAGGCTCGCCCGGCATCCGGCGATCATCAGCACCTGCGTGCCCGTTTCGAAAAGCCAGGCAGCTACCTCAGAGCTGCTGAGCCGCCCCGGCGACGGGCTCAGCAGCGGCCGGCCCAGGCGGGCGGCGGCGCGGGCCGTCTGCGCGCAGCCATCGCCGCCGGCCGGGTCGAGCAGGATGACCGCGTCGCAGAGCCAGACCGATGTCCAGGTCCGGTGGCGGAAGCTGTCGGAGTCCAGCGCGTGCAGGGACGCGCCGCTCAGCGCGCGCCGCCGCGATGCGGTGAGGCGGCCGTCCTCCTGGCGGTACCCCGCCGGGAAGATCAGGCGGACCGGCAGCCCGGCGCGCAGCGCCGCCCGCGCGGCCAGGGTGTCGACGCCCGTCTGCCCCCCGGTCAGCACGGTCAGGCCCGGCGAGCCGCGGATCAGCTGCCGCAGCCCGGCCGCACCTGCGGTGGGGTCAGGAACCGGCGTCCTCGGGTGCGCTGGTGACCAGGTGCTGCTCGATGGCGCAGATCGCCTCCGGGGAGACGCCGCTGTCGAGCAGGAACGGCCGCGGGCCGCCGAACTCCTCCCGCAGCAGGCGCAGGAAACCCAGGATCGTCTCGGGCTTCAGCAGGATCACCTCGCGCCCGCGCGCGCCGTCGGCGTAGAGCGGGTTGGCGGCCAGCTTGCTGGTCACCAGCCGCGCATGCCGGTTGCTCGCGATATAGTCCGCCGCTATCTGCTCATCGGTGACGCCCGCCAGCCCGAGCAGGAGCGCCGACAGGATCCCCGTCCGGTCCCGTCCGGCCGCGCAGTGGAAGATGCTGGGCACGTCATCGGACACGTAGCGGGCGATGGTCTCGATCGCGGCGGCCGCCGCGGCCCGGCCGTGGTCGAGGTTGCTCAGGTAGACCTTCGCGAGCTCTTCGGGGTCGTCGGACGGGAAGGGCTCGCGGCCCAGCCGCCCTTCCTCCAGGATGGAGTACCGGTAGTAGGGCACCGGGCGCTGCTCCCCGGCCGTGATGGTCTCCTCCTTCGTCCGCAGGTCGACGATGGCCCCGATGCCCAGCTCGCCGAACAGGAGCTCCGCGTCGCTGGCGGTCAGGTGATCGAGGGAGTCGCCTCGGTAGAGCAGGCCAGCGCGGGTCCGGCGGCCGTCCGCCGTGCGCAGGCCGCCGAGGTCACGGACGTTGTAGGCGCCCTGAAGGTCAACGGCGGTCATGCCTGCCAGGCTATCGCCCGGCCACCCGCCGGGTGTCTGCGGCACGGACCGGCTCTCCGCACGCCTCGCAGACGAGCTGCGCCGCCAGGCGGTGGCCGCAGTGGTGCTCAAGGACCAGCGGGGGCTCCTGCCCGCCCGCCAGATGGCGGTCGCCCCAGCGCATCAGGGTCAGGATGACGGGGTACAGTTCCCGGCCCGCATCGGTCAGGCGGTACTCGAACCTGGCCGGGTGCTCGCAGTACGGCCGGCGCTCGAGGATCCCGGCGCTGACCAGGGTCCGGAGCCGGGCGGCCAGGGTGTCCCGCGGCGCGCCGGTCCGCCTGACCATCCCGTCGAACCGGTTATTGCCGAGGAAAACCTCCCGCACGGCGAGCAGGGCCCACTTCTCCCCGACGATCTCGAGCGTGCGGGCCACCGAGCACTCTCGCGGCTGGGCTACTACGGCTGGCATGCCTTCACCATACCTCAGTTAGTCCGGAATCTGGACGGAGTAGCTCGGCCGGGGTATGGTGAGTCCAGATTCCGGACTAACTGCGAGGATGATGCCTGCGTGAGCTCTCCCCCCTCGACCATCGGTGTCCGGCCGGGCGCCGACCCCGGCCATCCCCCGCCCGGGCCGGCGCTCACCCCCCGCCAGGTACGGGCCATCGTCGGCGTCCTGTCCCTGGCCGTCTTCATGTCCAGCCTTGACCTGTTCATCGTCAACCTGGCGTTTCCCTATATCGGCATCGAGTACCGGGGCACCACCCTGAGCTCGCTGTCCTGGGTCCTCAACGGGTACACCATCGTCTTCGCCGCCATCCTGGTCCCGGCGGGCCGGTGGGCCGACCGGGTGGGGCGCCGCCGGATCTTCACCGCCGGCCTGATCGGCTTCAGCGCGGGCTCGCTGCTGTGCGGACTTTCGCCCGGAGTCGCCGAGCTGATCGCCGCCCGTGTCATCCAGGCGGCCGGCGCGGGCCTGATGGTGCCGGCCTCACTGTCGCTGCTGCTGGCCGCCGTCCCGGCCGCGGCCCGGTCGCGGGCCATCGGCACCTGGTCAGCGCTCGGCGCTCTCGGTGCCGCGCTCGGCCCGGTGATCGGCGGGAGCCTGGTCCAGTTCAGCTGGCGGTGGGTGTTCTGGATCAACCTGCCCGTCGGGCTGGTCGCGATCCTGCTGGCGGCCAGGGTGGTGCCCGAGAGCAAGGACGAGAGCGCTAGCGGCCGGCCGGACCTGGCCGGGGCCGCCCTGCTGGCGGCCGCGGTCGGCCTGGTCGCCCTGGCCCTGGTCAAGGCGCCAGCCTGGGGCTGGGGCTCGGCCAGCTTCATCGGCCTGCTGCTCGCCTCGCTGGCCTGCGGCGCGGCCATGGTGCTCCGCTCGCGCCGGCACCACTCGCCGGTCATCGAGCTCGGGCTGCTCCGCTCGCGGACCTTCAGCGGGAGCTTCGCCGCGTCCATCTTCTACTACGCCGCCTTCGGGGCCTTCGTGCTCAGCTCGGTCGAGTTCCTGACCGGCGTGTGGCACTACTCGGCGGTGCGGGCCGGCCTGGCCATCGGGCCAGGGCCGCTCATGGTCCTGCCGTTCGCGCGGCTGGTCGCGCCCCGGCTGGGCGCCTGGATCGGCGGCCCCGGCCGGGTAGCGGTGATCGGCTGTGTCGTCAATGTGGCCTCCCAGCTGTACTGGCTCGGCCACATCCAGGCCCACCCGGCCTACCTGACCCACCTGCTGCCGGCTCAGCTGATCGGCGGGGCCGGGGTCGGGCTGACCATCCCCTCCCTGCTCGGCGCCGGCAGCGCGTCGCTCGCGCCGGGCCGGTTCGGCACGGGCAGCGGGATCCTCAACATGGCCCGCCAGGTCGGCACGGTCCTGGGCGTCGCCAGCCTGATCGCCATCCTGTCCGATGTGGTCCCCGGCGACCCGGTCGCCCCGTTCCGCAGCGGCACGGTCCTCATCATCGCGTTCTTCTCCGCTGCGGCGCTGGTCTCGGCGGCCCTGCTGGCTGGCCGGCCAGGGCGGGCGGGCGCCCCGGCCGCACAGGTGCCCGGTGCGCTCGATGCGGCCGGCGCGGCGGCCGCAATCGGGGGATGAATCGGTTAGGACTCCCAGTCCTGCGCCACGTGGGCCCAGGCGGCTGAGAACCCGTTCGGCTGATCGCCGGGCACCGGCTGGTCGGCCGTCTGGACGACGACCCGGAACAGGTCAGTTCGGAGCACGGCCACCGTCAGCGCCACCGGCGAGCCGGTGTCCGGATCGTCGAACCGGACGGTCACCATCGCCGCCGGCTGCACCGGTGACAGCCGCAGGCTCCTGGCCACCGACGGGGGCGGCAGCTGCATTTCCACCTGCAGGGCAGCGGGCTTGCCGGTCGCCGCCAGCTCTCCCCAGGGCGGATCAGGCACCTCCGGGCCGGACGTCAGGTAGGTGGTGGCGTAGGCGGCGGGCTCGCCACTCGCGTCCCAGACGGCACGCACCACGCAGACCGGCTCGCCGGGGTCGACGCCCAGTGCCCAGCCGATCTCCTCGCGCACCCGGCGCCAGGAGGTCTGGCGGCTGCGGCAGGTCAGCTCGCCGCCCATCAGGTCAATCCGCGAGCCGAGACCGGGCACCCCCTCCAGCGGGATGAGGTACTCGACCGGGCTGACCCGGTACAACTGGCCGTCGGGCAGCCTGCGGATCAGGTGCCGGTCCACGAGCTCGGAAATCGCGGCATCGATCTGCCCGGTGCTCACGCTGTAGCGGCGGGCCAGGGCCGTGTGCCGGGGCAGCCGCCAGCCGGGCTCATGGCTGGCCAGGCCGGCGGCGAGGCGGTCGGCCAGGACCATGACCGCGGGGCGCGGCCCATTCGCACCGGGCCTGCCCTCGGCATGGGCCGGTTCGCCGCTGGCCGCCGCCGTCACGGTCTATTCACTCCGCATGGCGCCGCGACCAGGTGATGATGAACCGTCCCGCGATGATGATCAGCAGGACGAACACGAACAGGATCAGGGCCGCGTCGTAGGACAGGACCTGCAGGTCGTGCACGGGGCTGTCGAAGAAACTCCAGACGGGATAGGTGAGGAATCCGATCGCGTTGTGCGTCACCTGCGCTGAGGGATTCGTCTGGTTCCACCCGGCCGTGTACAGCAGCGGGGCCGTCTCGCCCACCGAGATCGCGATCGCGATCAGCAGGCCGGTCACGATGCCCGGCAAGGCCGACTTCAGCACGATCTTGCGGAGGGTCCAGGAGGGCGGGATGCCGAGCGCCTCCGCGCCATCGCGATAGGAGCTGGGCACCTGGCTCAGTGAGGTTTCCGTGGCCTTGGCGATGTACGGGACCACGATCACCGACAGCACCAGCACCGCGGGCAGCAGGCCGAAGCCCCAGTGCAGGCCCACCACGAGCGTGAGGAATCCCACCAGGCCCATCACGATCGACGGTATCCCGGCCAGCACCTCGTAGGCACCCCGCAGGATGCCGCGATGCCGGCCAACGGCGAACTCGGCCAGGTACAAGCCGGTCAGGATGCTGATCGTGCCGCCGACCAGCAGGACCCCGACGGTGATGGCCAGGGTGCCGAGGATGGCGTTCTCCAGGCCGCCGCCGGTACCGGTGGTGTCGGTCCAGAGCACGTTCCACTGCCACCCCGGCAGGGCACGCGCGATGACGCCGCCCGCCAGCCACACCGTCGGGACGATGATCACCGCCAGGGCGAGCGCGCACAGCGCCCAGAACACCGCGTTGGCGATCCTCCTGCCGACCGGCACGCGCGGCCACTCGCCCACGCCGCTGCGGCCGGGCGCGCCCGGACCAGGCGGCGACGTCGCGGCGGACGGCGCACTGCTACCTGCGCTGCTCATCGCTATAGCCCCCTGCCGACGGGAAGGGCGGTGCCGGACGTCCGCCGGACCAGCAGCCTGGCCAGGATGTTGGCCAGCAGCGTGATGACCAGGAGGACGAGCCCGAGCTCGGCATAGGTCTTGATGCCCAGCTCACTCTGGATGGCGGTGTCCAGGTTCAGCACGATATTGGCGGCGATCGTGCTCATCGTCGCGTAGAGATTCGTGGCGATCTGGCTCAGGTTGTCGCCGCAGACCATGGCGACGGCGATCGTCTCGCCGAGAGCGCGGCCGAGGCCCAGCACGCTGGCCCCGATGATGCCGCTGTTGACCCAGGGCAGGGTGACCCGCCGCGCGCACTCAAAGTCGGACATGCCCAGCGCTATGGCGCCCTCGCGGGGCAGGATGGGGACGCCACGGATCAGATCGCGCGACGTGGCGGCGATGATCGGGATCACCATGATCGCGAGAATCAGGCCGGAGGTCAGCAGGCCCTGGCCGTTGCCGGGATCACCGCCGAAGAACCTGAGTATCGGCACGTCGGGGGCATGGCTGGCGATCCACGGGGTGACGTGGTGGGCCAGGAAAGGCCCGAACGTGATCGCCGCCCACAAGCCGATGATCACGCTGGGGATACCCGCCAGCAGCTCGAGAAAGCCCCCGATAATGCTGGCCAGCCGCTTGGGCAGCCGCTCGACGATGACCAGGGCGGCCCCGACCGACACCGGGATCGCGACGATCAGCGCGATCGCCGAGGTCTGCAGCGTGCCGACGATCTGGGCCAGCGCGCCGAAGTGCTCCCCCGGCAGATGCGTGATGCCGCCGGTCGTGATAGGCGCGCCGTACTGGGCGCCGAAGTTCCATTCGGTGCTGGTGAAGAAGCTCCAGCCGTTGAACTTGATGGCCGGGAGGGCCTGGATGATCAGGGTGATCAGCACGAATCCCAGCATCAGCAGCGGGATCACCGCGCCGATGCGGCCGAGCCAGCGGATCAGGCCGCCGTTGCTCATCCAGCCGCGCAGCCCCCGTCCGGACGGGGGGGCGGGCGCGGAGCCCGCGCCCCCGTCCGGACCGGTCATTGCCGAGGTTGTCATGAACTCAGCCGCTGATCGAGCTGACCAGGTTCTTGGCGATCGTGGTCACGTTCGCCGGGAGCGGCTGGAAGTTGACCGCCGACAGGTACTTCGAGCTTGCGCCCGTCGTCAGCGTCCAGTTCAGGAACGCCTTCAGTGCCGACGCCGTCGCCGCATTGGGCTGGGTCTTCTTCACGACCGCGTACTCGTAGTTGATGATCGGGTAGCCGGTGGGTGCTGAGGTGTTGATCAGCGCCTGCGAGCCCGAGGTCGGGGTGGTGCCGGAGAAGCTGGCCAGCGCGGCGTTGATGGCCCCCGTGGTCGGCTGCGTGTACTTGCCCGGCTTGTTGGACAGCGAGGCCTCGCCCAGGGCGGCGGCGCTGGTCTTGGACAGGTAGCTGATCCCGATGTAGGCGATGCAGCCCTTGGTCGCCTGGCAGCCGGTAACCATCCCGCCGCTGCCGGTCTCGGCGAGCGAACTGGCCTGGGACGGCCAGCTCACCGTGGTCCCGACGTTGGTCGAGCTCCAGCTGCCCGGGGCCTGGGCGTTCATGTAGGAGGTGAACAGGAACGTGCTGCCCGAGCTGTCCGCGCGGTGCAACGCGACGATCTTCTCGGCCGGCAGCGTGACGCCGGGGTTCAGCTTGGCGATCGCCGGATCGTTCCAGGTCTTGATCTTGCCCGAGTAGATCTGGGCCAGCACCGTCCCGTTCAGGTTCAGCGGCTTCTTGACCCCGCTGACGTTGTAGTTGACCATGACCGCGGCCACGGTCAGCGGGATGTTCATCAGGCCCTGGTACTGCGACAGGTCGGAGCTGGACAGGTAGGCGTCGGACGCGCCGATCGTCGCGGTGCCCGTGCCCGCGTCCGCGATGCCCGTTCCCGAGCCCGTGCCGGCCGTGGTGATCATGACGTTAGGAACGGCCGTGTTGTAGGCGGTCTGCCAGGCGCCGAACAGCGGGAACATCAGCGTGCTGCCGGTCTCGGTGATCGCGTTGCTATGCGACGACGAGGTAGCGGCGGACGACGAAGAGGACGAAGACGAAGGAGAAGAACCACCTGAGCTACCGCAGGCGGCCGCAAGCACGGTCAGCGGAATCAGAGCAGCCGCCGTGCACATCATGCGGATTCGTTTGGCCACCGGAACGTACTCCTTTTGTTTTTTCACGCGCCCACGCCAGGGCGCGCGTTATCCGGCTCGCACGCGGGTGCGTGCGATGATTTAGTGCCGCGCTGGCGCGGGCCCTGCGTCCCGTGCGGAAGAAGCGAGACTTGCCGCGCGGGTGGTCTGGGTTAGCCGAAGTGGCCGCCCACGTAGCGGGCGGTCTCCTCGTGGGCGGGGTGGTCGAACAGCTGCCGGGTGTCGCCGTGCTCGACCAGCCGCCCGGCGTTGAGGAAGATGGTCCGGTCGGCGATCCGGCTGGCCTGGGCCAGGTTGTGGGTGACGATGATGACCGTGATGTCGGGGGGCAGCGTGCGGACCAGCTTCTCGATCGACTCCGTCGCGACCGGGTCGAGCGAGGATGTCGGCTCGTCGAGCAGCAGTACCTGGGGGCCGACCGCCAGTGCCCTGGCTAGGCACAGCAGCTGCTGCTGCCCGCCGGACAGCCGGAACGGCGAGTCCTTGAGCCGGTCCTTGACCGCGTCCCACAGCCCGACCTCGGTCAGCCGCTGCTCCGCGATCGCCTTCAGCCCGGACTTGCTGGCCATCTTGGCCGCCCGCGCTCCCGCCACGACGTTGTCCTGGATCGACATCGGGAACGGATTGGGACGCTGGAACAGCATGCCCACCCGGCGCCGCAGCGCCATCAGCTCCACGCGCGGGCTGAAGATGCTGCTCCCCTCGAGCAGGACGTCACCGTCGTGGCGGTAGCCGATCACCTTGTCGTTCATCCGGTTGAACGTCCGCAGCAGGGTCGTCTTGCCGGAGCCGGTCGGCCCGATGAGCGCGGTCACCGCGCTGCGGCGCACATCGACGGAGATGTTCGACAAGATCGCCCGCTTGCCGAAGCTCAGCGTGAGGTCGACTGCGCTGATCCCCGCCGACTCGTCCACCGGGCCCGGGATTCCAGCGCCGTTCATGCTCGTGACCCCGGTTACTGTCGCCGTGTGCTGCGGGCTCGGGGCGAACCCGCCTTCGTTGGCTTCTGTCGACACCTTCACGCCTCACCAGATGCTTGGATGGGGTGCGGTACCAGCCCCCTGTGATCAGCCTCAGTTTTGGGGCTGAAGATGACGAGCAGATGAACGACGGCTAAACAGGGACAGAAGTTAAGTTGTCGGTTACCTGATCTGGAGGTCCTCGTGCGGATCGGAAATCTCGATGGACGGCTGGTCCTGCTGGCCGGCGACGGCGCCGTGGATGTCGAGCGGGCCAGCGAGGGCCGTTTCGGCTCCGGCTCGCAGGCCATCTACGGGCGGTGGGCCGAGTTCACCGCCTGGGCGGCCAGCGCGGACGCCGGCTCCGCGCAGCCCTATGACGCCGCCCGGCTGGGCGCGCCGGCGCCGGCGCCGGGGCAATCGTTTGGGATCGGGCTTAACTACGGTGACCACGTGCGGGAGTCCGGCTTCGCCGTGCCCGAGCACCTGAGCGTGTTCACGAAGTTTCCCAGCTGCATCACCGGGCCGTCCGGCGACATCGTGCTGCCGCCGGGCGGCCACACCGACTGGGAGGTGGAGCTGGTCGTCGTCATCGGCGCCGCGGCCTACCAGGTGGAGCAGGCCGCGGCGTGGAGCCATGTCGCCGGGCTGACCGTCGGGCAGGACGTCTCCGAGCGGATCACCCAGCTGGCCAGCACTCCGCCGCAGTTCAGCATCGGCAAGTCGTTCCCGCGGTTCGGGCCGACCGGGCCCTGGCTGGTCACCCCGGATGAATTCGCGGATCCTGACGACCTGGAGCTCGGCTGCTCGATCAACGGCGAGGACATGCAGAAGTCCCGCACCAGCTACCTGATCGTCTCGGTCCCGCAGCTGATCACCCGGCTGTCGGCGACCTTGCCGCTGCTGCCCGGCGACATCATCTTCACCGGTACCCCGGCCGGGGTGGGCCTGGGCCGCAGCCCGCAGCGCTGGCTCGCGGCCGGGGACGAGCTGGTCAGTTATATCGAGGGCATCGGCGAGATGCGGCACCGCTTCGTCGACGCCGAGCCCGGCGGCTGACCGGCGAGCCTCGCCAGCCCGGCCGTAATCAGCCCGCGGGCTGATGGCCGATGAGCCGGCCGAGGCTGCGGGCCGCCCGGCTGAGGGGGCTGCCGAACGGGTCGTCCTGCACCAGGTAGGTCCAGGTGGCCGTCGGGCGCTTGAGGCCGGCCGCCGCGAGGTCGGCTCCGTCCGCGCTGATCGGCACTTCGGCGAATGTCTGCGCCGACCGCCGGGCCACCTCATCCAGCATCGGGCCGAACAGCCGGACCGCCTCCGCGTGGAACTGATCGAGGGGATCCAGGCCGCGCCCGAGCGAGCGCAGGTGGATGCCCTCGCGGATGTCCGCCAGCTGCGCTAGGTAGTCGGCCCAGCCTCGGTCCAGGTGGTACAGGGCGATCTGGCGCGCCGCCCTGGCCAGGACGTCCGCATCCAGGGTCGCGCTCAGCTCGGCGAACCGCTCGGGGCAGCGGCCGGCCAGCGCCTGCCGTGCCTCATCGGTGCGCAGCACATGATCACGGTGGTCCAGGACGATCTGCCGCTGGTCCTCGATCAGCTTGCTGTAGCGCCAGGTGTTGCGGTGGATCTCCAGATGGACGCCCTCGGCGACCCGCTGCGCGTGGCCGACCAGCCAGTCGGCCCTGGCATCGGCGATCCGGCCGTCGGGCTGGATCTCGCCTGCGGGCGGGGCCTGCCGCCCGTACTGGACGATCAGGTCGTCCTGCATGCTGATGAAGAAGACCGAGCCGCCGGGATCGCCCTGGCGCCCCGATCGCCCGCGCAGCTGATGGTCGAGGCGGCTGCTGATGTGCCGGCCAGTGCCGATGACGTAGAGGCCGCCGAGCCCGGCCACCTGATCACGAGCCCGCTCCTGATCATCGCGCGGGCCGCCGCCGGTCCCGCCAGTCCAGCCGGTGCCGCCGGTGCCGCCCAGGCGGATGTCGGTGCCGCGCCCTGCCATCTGGGTCGACACCGTGACCGATCCGTAAGCACCCGCCTCGGCCACGATCGCGGCCTCCTGCGCATCGTTCTTGGCGTTGAGCACGGCGCAGGTCACCCCGGCCAGTTCCAGCCGCCGCGCGAGCCGCTCCGACTCGGCCACGTCGAGGGTGCCGATCAGGACCGGACGTCCTTGACCGTGTGCCGCGGTGACCAGCTCGGCGACTGCTTCCTCCTTCTGCCGGACGGTCGCATACAGCCGGTCGGGCTCGTCGTCACGCACGCACGGCACGTTGGGCGGGATCACCGCGACTTCCAGCTCGTAGAACTCGCGCAGCTGCTCGCCGACGGCAACGGCGGTGCCCGTCATCCCGCACACCGTCGGATACCGGCCAATCAGCGACTGGACGGTGATGCTGTCCAGGATCTCGCCGCTCTCGCTGGCGGTCAGGCCCTCCTTCGCCTCGACCGCGGCGTGCAGCCCGTCCGGCCAGCGCTGCAGCCTGGCCACCCGGCCCCTGGACTCATCGACGAGCCGGACCTTGCCGTCGGTCACGATGTAGTCGACATCACGCTGGAGCAGGGCGTGCGCGTGCAGCGCGACGTTGAGCCGGGTGAGTGCCTCCAGGTGCTCGCCGGTATAGAGGTCAATGCCGCCCAGTGCGTGCTCGGCGGCGCGCGCACCCGCGTCCGTCAGCCGGACGCTGCGGCCTTCCTCATCGATCTCGTAGTGCAGCCGGCGGCTTCAGCCGGCGGACGATCTGCGCCATCTCGGTGTCGAGATCTGCCTCGTCCACCGCCCCGGCCAGCACGAGCGGGACTCTGGCCTCATCGATCAGGACCGAGTCGGCCTCATCGATGAGGACCACGTCGGGCGGCGCGGCGATGAGATCGGCGATGTCGGTGCACAGCCGGTCGCGCAGTACGTCGAAGCCGATCTCACTGGCCGGCGCGTAGGTCACCTGAGCCGCGTAGGCACGGCGGCGTTCCGGCGGGGACGACTCCTGGCCGATCCAGGCCACGGTCACGCCCAGCAGGTCATAGACCGGGCGCATCCACTGCGCATCGCGGCGGGCCAGGTAGTCGTTCACGGACATCACCTGCACCGACCGGCCGCGCAGGGCATACCCGGCGGCGGCGATCGCGCCGGACAGCGTCTTGCCCTCGCCCGTGGCCATCTGCGCGACCTGCCCGGACAGGATCGCGAGCGTGCCGAGCAGCTGGACGTCATAAGGCTCCTCGCCGAGCCCGCGGCGCGCCGCCTCCCGGCCCAGCGCGCAGATGTCCGCGTCCTGCGCGGCCTGGCCGGCCTGGGCCGCTGCAGTCAGCTCGGCGTCGGTCAGGTCGCGCAGCCGCGGCCCCTGCCCGGCGATCTGCGGCAGGAGACTCTGGTAGCGGCTCAGGTCCGAGGTTCCCGGTTTCTGCAGGAACCGCCTGACCCGGCCGCGAAACCCGCTCGGCACAGTTCCTGATCCTGGCACGCTGGCATAACGTACCGGCCGCGCCGCCCGTTCCTGAGCGTGCTGGGGGGCGGGCTGGGGAGCTGCGGGCCGGCGGGTTGCGGGCGGGCGGTCAGCGGCGCTCGACCAGAAGTGTCTGCAGGCCCCGGCCGCACGGCCCCCCAGTGTCGGACAGGGTGGTCTCGGCCAGGCCGGTGCCCTGCTCGCCGATCGTGGTCGCTGAATCGAGCAGGAGCCACTCCCCCGCCGGGTCCCGCGACAGGATGACCGTGAGATCGACGTTGATGGACAGGAACTGCGCCGGGTCGAGCGTCATGCTTACGCCGCTGCCGGAATCCGCCACCAGCAGAGCCCGGCACATCGGTGCGGCCTGCTCGCCGGCCAGCAGCGGGATCCGCGGGCGCGTCCAGGCGCGGCCAGGGCCGTGCACCTGGAACCCGCCGTCCACAAACCGCCAGTCAATGGCGTGCATGTAGCCACCGGGGTCCTCGCGGGCGAACGTGGGCGGGGGCTGCTCGGCCGGGATGGGGGGCGGCGCGGCGCCCGCCGGCCGCGCCGGGACATCCCCGCCGGACAGCGCGATCCGCCAGCCGCGCGCGTGCAGGACCTCGCGCCCGCCAGCCTCCAGCACGGCCTCCAGCAGGGCCACGCGGCGGCCGGGCCGCACCATGCGGGTCCTGACCTCTACCATCCCGAGCGGCACCGGCCGCAGGATGTCGACGGTAACCCTGGCCAGCCGCTGGCCCTCGTCGCGCTGGTAGCGCTCGAGCTCCCTGGCTACCAGCGCGGATGGCGGGCCACCGTGCTGGGCATCCGCGCTCCACGGACCAGCCGTGGCGGGCGTGGCGAAGAAAGTACCCGGGCCCGCGGGCTCGTAGAAGGCGCTGTGCACGGGGCGGGATCTTACCGGAGGAGGCGAGGCGGCAGCCAGCACCGGATAGGCCAGCCCTCACCCGGCCTCCGGGCCAGCGCCGTTGCCGGTGTCCTGGCTTCGCTGCTGCCCTCGGCGGACTGCCCCCAGCAGGACCCGTGCGCCGGCGCCCAGCAGCGCGAGGTCGCCCAGCATCTGGACGATAAGCACCATCCGGGCCCCCTCGGACCTGGGGGCAATGTCCCCAAAACCCACCGTCGAGAAGACGGTCACGGTGAAGTACAGGGCATCGGTACGGGTCAGCGGCTGGGTGAAGTTCGCCGCGGACGCTCGTTGCATCACAAAATACGTCGAGGCGAACACCAGCAGGTAGAAAGGAATAATCAAGCCGAGCGCCTCGAACGCTCTGATACGCGGGTACCGCGAGCCAGCGATGCTCCTGACCTGCCACACCGTGATGGCTGTGAGGATCAGCAGGCCGATCAGTATGCGCGCCGCCGTGTCGGCGCTCCACGGCTGATCCAGCGGCAGCACGTAATACAGGACGACCAGCACCGTCGTGCTCAGGACACCCCGCAGCACCGCCCAGAAGACCAGTCGCCTCCGCTTCGCCGGCGGCAGCGGACTGGACACCACGGGTTACTGGCCTTCTCCCAGGTTGGCGACGAATTTGATGGCCGTGATGCTCGGCAGAAACACGTACGCAGCCGCTTTGGTCGTAATGAAGGTCGAGAGACCCGTAACCTCTATCGGCGGCCCTCCGTTGGCCTGTGGCATGACGAAAATTCCTTCTGCTGGCTTCTGGGTACCGATCAGCGGATCTTTCGACTCTGGGTGCAGCCTGACGGCCCCAGCGAATTCGCTGTCATTGGCCCACTGTCGCAGCACGAACTCGTATTGGTTTTCGATGTTCGAGTTGATAAAAAGAAAGAGCATCCCGCGCTCGATGCCGTCGTAGGGCTCTTTTGGATCATAGGCCGGGCCGTACGGCAGCCCGCGACGGATCAGCCGATGGGAATTGTTGCTGCCACCCGGCAGCCCCTGGCCCTGGACTGGCTGACCTCGCGGATTGACGCGGCGTATATGTGCGCCGACGGGGCAGTGGATTCCCTTCGGATCTCCCGAGCCGTCGGCATCTACATACCCGAAATTGTTCAACTGTTCTGGCGATATTCCTCCCGCAGGGCTATCAGTGTCCGGCGACAAGGCGAGAGGAACGCCGTTGCGCCATCGTCCGCACATCTTTGCAGCCAGTAGCTCGGGATCGATCTTGTCCTTATTCGACTGCAAGAAGCCTTCAAAGCCCACGACGTCGGTCTCGACCTTCTTGAAGACTGCGAAACTACCGTTCAGGCCGAGTTGCCGTGGCTCGGGTACCACGTAGTTTCTCGCGTCTTCTCGCAACACGAAGAGCCACGGCTCACAGGGCTCCTGGTGATCGGGCCGATACTCTTCCGGGCCGCCGCGAATGGTGGGCGTAGTGATTCCGTCGGTATATCCGAAGTGAACTTTGGGCGTAGGCACAGGTTGGCCGTTTTGCATCTCCACTAGCGCCATCCCGTCTTGGCGCCAGATTTCTTGAAAGGCGTTTCCTTCGGTAAACAAGGCGCACAACCTGTCGCTGTAGCCGTTCAGCGCTTCCGGGCTGATCGAGTGCAGCGTCACCAGGATGTGATCGCGCTCTTTCCCAAAACAGTCGATCCATTTCCGGGGCGCACTTGCTCCGGTATCCCCGATCAGCTCCGCTCGCAGCGCGGCTCCTTCGATGAACGCGCCAAATGATTTGAACGATAGCGTTGGGACGCGCTCCTCTATCTCCAGTGCAACCAATCCGGCCCACGTGATGCCGATGTTGAGGCAGTAGTCTGGCTGGTGACGCGGGCCAGCCGCGGGATCGTCTCGCGGTCCGGGCGCGAACCCCACATGCCAGTCCTCGGCCGTGGTGATCTGCGGGGCGTCGGTTTCGTCGCCGCTCACGAGCCGTCCGAGCTGCGTGCGCGCTTGGGCCGGAGTTCTTACCGTCAACAAGAAGTGCCGCACCATCGGCATCCTGTAACCGCGGAGAATGAACCCCTGGATGTCTGCGAAGTCGAGTGCCGAATCTGCGAGAGCCGCTGCATCGCCATCGGCGCCTCGATGCTCAGACGGCGTTCGGCCAAGCAGCCGGCGAACGAGCCCTGGGCCCTTCACCGGCGACGCTCGCTGTGAGCCGTATCCCTTGGCCAGCACCGGACTCGGGGTTGATCATGGTTCGTGATCACGGGACACCTGGCGCTATCCAGCAGTGGCCGATGGTGGCTTGCCCTGATCGGCCAGGAGGGCTCGGATGTCTTGAACCGAGAGGCCTGGATAGGCGCTGTAGAACCCGATGGACGGATAGTTGTTGTCGAGTCCCCACTGGTAGAACTCCTGGGCGTTCTTTTCGACCGGGGTTGACGGTCCGCCGACCACCCGGGGAAAGAGCGCATTGAAAACGAAAGAGGTCTTGTCTGCAAAGTCCTGGAAGTACTTCTCCATATCACCGTCGAAAATGGTAAAGAAGGCTATGTGGTTGTGTTCAAAGGGCACCCAGTGGGCGACATGCAGTGTCCCGATAGAATCCGACGCTTCGTGTCCCTTGTCTCCCACCAGGGCCCCGGCGACCAGCTTCACGGCAAAGGCTTGCGCACGTGATTTGAAGGCCAGGTATGTCAGCAGGGTGTTCTGCGAGGTATTGCCCGTAAAGCCGGCCGCACGAGCGCACTCCTTGATGTCCTGAACCGAGGCGTCCTCGTAGGCGAAATACGTATCTAGAGGCTCGCGGACATGATGCTTCAGCCATTTGATGACCCGCTCAGGGTTATCAGCCACGGGGGTGGCTGGAGGATCGTCTACGTACGTGAAGATGGCGTCAAACACCGGGCCGGCCCTCTCCACGAGCCGCTCAATATGCTCGTCAGTCTCACCGTCGATGTCCGAGAGGAAGAGAAGCTTCTCGTCTCCCTCGACCATGAAACGGGAGAAGTGCACGGTGCCAAGATCGTCCTGCACTCTGGCGAGATCGGGCATCAGCGGGGGCAGCTCTTCAGGTAGCGCCTTGGCGATGGCAGGACCCTTGATCGGGAAGTCAACGACGAGGTGGCTCTGGCTCACAGCGTTCTCCTCGGTATCAGAATGGTTGCTTCGTAGTCAGATCGAGGGCCTCGGCGCGCCGGGTGCTATCCGCTGATGCCGTGGGCCACATGCCCGTGGTGCGCCGATTCGTGCAGCGACTGCTCGTCTTCTGAGGTCAGGTGGGGCTTGATGTCGAAGGTGACCTTCTTGATGGTTCCGGTGAACGTGAACGGTGCCCGGTTCGCGTAATTGCGGTCGACGACGCCGCCGTTGTCGCAGCCGATGTCCATGCCCGCGTAGCCGGAGAACCGGAGCGGGACGGTGAAGTCCATCCGGCCCTTGCCGATCTCCTTTGCGTTGGCGAACAGGCGGACGTCGCCGCCGGTGGCGGGCTTGGGCGCGTCGGCGTGGAACTCCAGGCGGACGTTGACCTCGCCGGTGGGCAGGGTGGTGTCGGACTCTTGCCGGAATACCAGCGCGCCCATCATCGAGTAGGTGTGCCTGAGCTTGCCGCCTTCGACGAACAGCGAGAAGCCGCCCAGGTGGTCGGCCTCGGCCACGATCACGCCCTCGGCGCCGCCCTCAGGTATCACCAGGTCGGCGGAGATGGCATAGGAGTGGTTGTATATCCGGGGGATCATGCCGGACGCTATGTTCTGCGCGTCACCGTAATAGGTGTATGTGGTCTGGGCGGAAAGCGGCGGCAGCAGGCCGAAGTAGAAGCTTAGGCCGCCGAGTAGCGGGAGAACCTTGTACTTCTGCGCCTCGGCCCAGAACAGCTCCCGCAGTTCCTTGACCTTCTCGGGGTGCTGCGCCGCGATGTTGTCCGCCTGGCTGAAGTCGTCAGGCAGGTAGTACAGCTCCACCGGATCATCGTCGGGCTGCCACACCCCCGGCGCGAAGCTCGCCATCGTCTCCGGAGTCAGGTCCCAGGGGATCCGCGGGATCGACTGGGCGAGCCACCAGCCGTCCTTGTACATGGCCCGGTAGCCGGCGATCTCGAAATACTGCTGGGTATGGCGCTCCTCGGCGTCCGGGCCGGTGAAGGTGGGCAGGAAGCTGATGCCGTGCATTGGCTCCTGGGCGATCCCGTCGACGTGCGTCGGCTCCGGCAGCCCGGCCAGCTCCAGGATGGTCGGGCCGATGTCGATGCAGTGGGTGAACTGGCTGCGCAGCCCCCCGGCGTCGGCGATCAGCCGGGGGTAGCGGATCACCATGCCCTGCCGGGTGCCGCCCAGGTGGGAGGCGACCTGCTTGCCCCACTGGAACGGGCAGTTCCCGGCCCAGGCCCAGGCCGCCGCGTAATGCGGGGCGACCAGATCGGTGCCCCATACATCCAGCCCGCCGTACTGCTGGATCAGTGCGAGTTGCTGCTCGGGGGACAGCGGGATGCCGTTCTGCATCGTGAGCTCGTTGAACGAGCCGGTGATCGCGCCTTCCATGCTGGCGCCGTTGTCGCCGAAGATGTAGATCACGAGCGTGTTGTCCAGCTCGCCCATCTCTGTGACCGCGTCGATCACCCGGCCGATATTCCAGTCGGCGTTCTCGCAGTACCCTGCGTACACCTCCATCTGCCGCGCGTACAGGGCCTTCTGGTCATCGGCGAGGGAATCCCAGGCCGGGAACGCCTCGTTGCGGGGGGTCAGCTTCGCGTCGGCCGGGATGACGCCCAGCTTCTTCTGCCGCTCGAACGTCTGTTCCCGGTAGGTGTCCCAGCCGCTGTCGAACTTCCCCTTGTACCTGGCCGCCCACTCCTCCGGCACATGGTGCGGCGCGTGCGCGCAGCCGGTGGAGAAGTACACGAACCACGGCTTGGCCGCGTCCTGGGCGCGCACATCGTGCAGCCACCCGATCGTCTTGTCGGCCATGTCGTCGGGGAAGTAGTACTTCTTCCCGTCCTGGCCCTTGGGTACCCCGATCGTCTTGTTGTTCTCGGTGATGACCGGATCCCACTGCCCGGACTCACCGCCCAGGAACCCCCAGAAGTAGTCAAAGCCCCATCCGTTCGGCCACCGGCCGAACGGGCCCGCCGCGCCCTGCTGGCCATCCGGCGTCATGTGCCACTTGCCGAACGCGGCTGTGCTATAGCCGTTCATCTGCAGCACCTTCGGGAACGGCGCGCTGTCCTCAGGAACGAACGCCGTGTACCCGGGAAAGCCGGAGGACAGCTCGCCGATCGAACCGAAACCGACAGCATGATGATTACGGCCGGTTAGCAAGGCGGCCCGGGTCGGCGAGCACAGCGCCGTCACGTGGAACCGGTTATACCGGACGCCTTCCCCAGCGATGCGGGTCATGGCGGGCGAGGCGATCGGCCCGCCGAACGTACTCGGCTGGCCAAACCCCGCATCATCGACCAGTACCAGCAGTACGTTGGGCGCCCCCTCAGGCGGCGTGACGTGCCCGATAAGGCCCCAGTCAGGCACCGAGCCCCCCAGCGTCCGGTTCGCCCTACCCTTAAACGCCGGATCCGCTATGGGCAGCCTCGTCCGGTCGATCGGCGCATCCGCCATGGCCATATTCCTTTTCCTTGCGTTGTACGCAACAGGCATCCCGGCCACAGCCAACTACCCGGCACGGAACGTCGCATCACCCGCCACGGGTAAACACACTGCCCATAGCATCCTAAACATCGCTAACACCATCATAGATCCTGAACCGGACAGGTTTCGGGCGCCGTGGTCGGCGGCCTTTGTCACGTTTGATCCAGATTCAAGGGCTGGTCGTGGGCGCCGCCGGTCACCGTCCAGGTGATCCCGGGCTCACCAGCCGACGAACTCCCCGGTACCGGTCATGATGGCTACCCGCTGGTCGCAGGCTCGCGCGGCCGTGGCTCCTGGAGGGATACCGGCCAGTCTTTTATGCGATCAGGGGGATGGCACTCACCGCGGTCCGAGGTGGAATGGTGCTCGACAGCGAGGACGAACTATGGGCCAGACGGCGAGATACCAGGAGACTTTGCGAAGGCTGGCGATGGTCGACGAAGGCTTCGTCGACCAGGAGGCCGGTCTCAGGCTCGACTTGGCCAGGATTCTGGCCCTGGAACCCAAGACCGCGGCATTGCTCCAACTAGGGGCATCGGTGGCCATCGGGTCGCCAGAGGCCTGCCTGGAATGGAGCGCCGGCCGGGCGCTGGCGGCAGGCGCGACAGAGGACGAGATCGCCGAGGTGCTGCTGGCGATCGCCCCCGTGATCGGGCTCGGCCGGATCGTCTGCGCCGCTCCCATCGTGGCGACCGCACTCGGATATGACGTCGCAGCCGCGCTGGAGCAACCAGACGATCAGTGATCGTCATTCTGGCCGACTTCGCCATGTTCCGGGCGGCGACGTGGGCCCTGAGGATCGGAGGATTGCCATGACGACACCTGCGGATCCGCAGGCCTTGCTGCGCAGCCGGGACTACCTGAGGCTGCTGGCCCTCGCCGCCATCCTGGGCGTGCCGGTATCCGCGGCCGCGTACGGGTTCCTGGCGCTGGTCAGCTACCTGCAGAAAGAGATCTATACCCACCTTCCGCACGGGCTGGGCTTTGCCACCGAGCCGGTCTGGTGGCCACTGCCGGTCCTGGCGGTAGGAGGCATCATCGCCGGACTGGCCATCAGGTACCTGCCTGGCCGGGGTGGGCCGTCTCCAGCTGGCGGCTTCGCGATGCACGGGGCGCCGGCTCCGGGGCAGCTGCCAGGGATTCTCCTCGCGGCCCTGGCCACCCTCGTCTTCGGCGCCGTGCTGGGGCCGGAGATGCCGCTGATCCTCGCCGGTGGCGGCCTGGCCCTGCTGGCGGTGCGCCTGGCCCGGCGGGACGTGCCGCAGCAGGCCGCTGCGGTGCTCGCCGCCTCAGGAAGCTTCGCCGCCATCAGCACCCTATTCGGGAACCCCCTACTCGGTGCCTTCCTGCTGATGGAGGCGTCCGGGCTGGGCGGCCCCATGCTCGGACTGGTGCTCCTGCCAGGGCTGCTCGCGGCGGGCATCGGCACGCTCATCTTCATCGGCCTGGACAACTGGACCGGGCTGGGCACGTTCTCCCTGACGATTCCCGGGATCCCGCACTTCAGCACGCCCACCCTGGCCGAGTTCGGCTGGGCGCTGGCCATCGGCGTGGCCGCCGCCCTGGTCGGCTCCGCCCTGGCGTGGCTGGGACGGCTACTGCAGCCCTACGCCGACCGGTGGACGATGCTGGTCGTCCCGCTGGCCGGGCTGGCCGTGGCCGGGCTGGCCGTCGGCTACGCCGAGGCCACCGGCAAGTCATCCAACGATGTGCTGTTCTCCGGGCAGGACGCGCTCGGCCCGCTCATTCAGCACAGTGCCAGCTACACCGTCGGGGCACTGCTGCTGCTGATGGCGTGCAAGGGCCTGGCCTACGGGGTGTCGCTGAGCAGCTTCCGCGGCGGCCCGGTCTTCCCGGCGATGTTTATCGGCGCAGTCGGAGGAATCGCCTTGTCCCACCTGCCGGGGCTGCCCCTCGATGCAGGCGTGGCCATGGGTATCGGCGCCATGACCGTAGTCATGCTCACCCTGCCCATGACCTCCGTCCTGCTGCCCAGCTTGCTGCTGGCCTCGGCCGGGATCGCGCTCATGCCGCTGGTGATCGTCGCGGTGGTGGTGGCGCACGTCACCGCGGCCAGGATCGCACCGGCTCCCGTCCCCGAAGGCCGCGACGCTTCCCCTGGCCAGCCGGGCGCAGGAAGCGATAGCACCACGCCAGCGGCAAAGACGGGCGCTAGCTAGGGGTACTGCCCTGAGAGACCGGGCAGGCGCAGCCGCCCGGTCTCGGACAGCAGGGCACTACGGCGGGACACGAGGACCTCCGGGCGCTGGTGCAGATTGTGGTGATCCACACCGAGCCCGGAGGTCCTCACCTATTCAAGATCATCCAGACGTGTCGCCGTCACCCAGCCTCCTGGGCGGGACACAGCTAGGTCAGGTGCACCAGGCCGCTGACCGTCAGGTAGGCGCCTAGGACTAGGGCGATGCCGGCCGTGAGCTGCACGGTATGACCCCGTAGCCACTCCTGTGCGCCCTTGAGCGCTGCTTTGGTGGCCTCCGGCCGGAGCTCCAGGAACACGAGCGGGATGATGATCAGCAAGAACTCGATGAGCACGAAGACAATCACGGCGACGACTTGGGTGGTGGTGGAGTAGTTCCCGGTGATCAGGTTGTGCAGCGCGGTGAGGTAGGCGGCGCCCGGGAGGCCGCACAGCGCGCCCACCAGCGTGGCCAGCCCGAGCCGCGGCTCGGCCAGGACCCGCTGCGCCCAGTCGCCCTTCTTTTCTTTCTGCTCCGTCTGCTCCGGTGGCTCGGTTCCGGCTGGAACTGGTGTCTGTCGTCGGCGGTGCAGGCGGCCGGTGGCCAGCAGCGCGCCGATGACCAGCAGCAACAGGCCCAGGGCCAGGTCCACTCCGGCGCTGGCCGTGCCCTGAGCCTGGATCGCGTCGGCGTGGACGGTGAGCACGTCCAGCAGGCCGACCGTGATACCCACGGCCATCCCGCCCAGCAGGACACACAGGAACATCGCCCGCGGCCGCCGGTTCTCGATCAGCAGCAGGTCAATAGCGAGCAGCTTCGGGTTCAGCGCCGCGGTGAAAGCCAGTGCGAAGAACTCGGCGTTCATGGCCGGTCAGCCATCATCCGTCTCCGAATCTCTAGACGCCCTCGGTCGCTTCCAGTCGCCCGGATCGGACCGCGCTGACGAACTCCTGGTAGTCCTGCTCGTTCTGGTCGGTGTACCGCAGCGAGAAGTCGGTGATCGAGTTGTCGAAGGCATCGCTTTCGCCCAGGTAGGCGGCTATGGCGACCGGGTCCCCGGACCGGGCGTGGGCCCGCGCCAGCGTCCACCCGCAGATGCCGGCATAGAAATTGAGCCCGATCGGCGTCATCTGTTCGACCAGCGCGGAGCCCTTCATGTCGCGCAGCTGCCGCCAGTAGAAGTGGCGCCGCACGTCCACCCCCTTGGTCCAGCCGAGGTAGATGTCGCTGGCGGCCTGCATCTTCCGCTGCCCCTGCACCACCCGCTCACCATGCTGCCGGTACCGGCTCTTGCCCACGTAGGGTTCAAGCACTGACGCTGTCGCTTCCTTGACCTGCAGGAACAGCGGGTCTTGCGCGTCGCGTCCCTGGAGCAAGACGATGAACGCCCGGGTCCCGACGCTGCCCACACCGACGACCTTGCGGGCCACGTCCACCACCTCGAACCGCTCCAGTAGGTCACGCCGGTCATCTGGCAGGGTGGCCCGGTAGGCGCGGAACTGCTCGCGGATCACCTTGTCGACCTCATCGGCGGGGAGCCCGTAGGTGGTGGCCCAGTCGCGGAACGGCACGACGACCGGGGGCTGGCTGACGATCCGGTAGCTCCCGTCGACGAGCTCGCCCAGCTTGGACAGCGCCTGCAGGCTGTCGCGGGTGTGCGCCTTCCCGGCCGTCTTCACCGCCCGCTTCTGCGCCACCTTCGCCAGCTTCTCCTCCTCTTTAGCCTGCTTCTTCCCCCCCTTCCTGGCCGGCTTGGCCGCTTTCTTCGTCCCGGCCACCGCGTTGCGGATCGAGGCCATCAGTTCGTCCTCATCCAGGTAGGCGTACCAGATGTCCATCGTGCCCATCCGCGAGAACCCGGCCATCGCCTCCCGGTAGGCCCGCACCGACGCGAGCGTCACCGTGCGCGTGTCCGCCTGGGCGAACCCGTTGTTGCGGGCCGCGATCGTGAAGCTCGCCGCCATCCGTTTCACGTCGTACTCGAACGGCCCCGGCAGGGTCTCGTCGAAGTCGTTCAGGTCGAACAGCAGCCGCCGCTCGGGGGAGGCGAACGCGCCGAAGTTCGACAGGTGAGCGTCGCCGCACAGCTGGGCTCCCAGGCCAGCGACCGGGGTGTCCGTCAAATCCGCAGCCATGATCTTGGCTGCGCCCCGGTAGAAGGTGAACGGCGAGACCATCATCCGGCCATGACGCACCGGCACCAGGTCAGGCTCACGGGCAGCGTTCTGCTCCTCTAGCAGCGCGACTGGATCCGGGCGGTCCGCCGCCGGGTGCCACCTTGAGTGGCTCGACGGAGGCGTCCTGGTGCGGGCTCCTTTGCCCTCGGCTTTGCGCTCCTCGATGCTCGGATGCGTGATCTGTTTCCCAGCCATCCGGCCCACCTCCTCCATGGATCTGGGCGCTCACGGCCAACAGTCCACAACCTCGCCTGGCCCGGTCCAGCTCGGAACGAGCAGGACGCCAGCCGGTATCCCGTCTTCTCGTGCGCACCTGGAGCCCCATCGTGCGCCGCCGCGGCTGAGCGAGCATCACCCAAACTGCATAATGCCGGCCCGGTATGGCCGGTGACCCCAGAACCCCGGGCAACTTGCGGTACTCCGGCCGTTCCTAGTCGCTCCTGATGCCAATGCCCAGGTGAGAAGGCTTGTGTTTCATCACATTAGGGCGATGCCGCTGCGGTCCTGGCGGGGTGAGATCGATGGCGTAGCTAAGAAGGGACCCGGAGTCAAGGGTTCCGCAGATTCCGGCCCAGGAGGCCACCATGATGCCACCGTCGACCACGCCGACACGGCTTGCTGGCTCGCTGGGCTAGCTGAGGACGACATGCGGGACAGGGACACATGATCCTCGCTGCCGGTGCCGCGGAGGCGTCGGCTGAGACGTTCACCGAGCTGATGGATCACGTTGCCCAGGGCTTCGAGGCGCTGGGAGCCGCGATCCTGGTGGTCGGCGTGACCTGGTCGTTCGTGCTGGCGGCGCTGGCCGTGCGGCGGTCGGGCTGGTCGGCGAAGGCTTACGTGGTACTGCGCCAGGCATTCGGCGGAACCCTGCTGCTGGGGCTGGAAGTCCTGGTCGCCGCCGACCTGGTACGCACCGTCGCGGTCTCGCCCACCCTCGATAATGTCCTTGTGCTCGGGCTGATCGTGGTGATCAGGACATTCTTGAGCTTCTCGCTGGAAACCGAGATCGAGGGCATTGCGCCGTGGCGGCGGGCCCTGATCGGCGGGGCGGGGACGATCCGCCGGGCCTCGGCTAGTGCGCTCGAGCCCAAGGCGCCGCCCTGACGCCAACCGGCCGGGTGGGGCGTCCCGGCCTGGTTACCCGTATGGGGTGATGGCAGATCACCGGGGATGCGCTTGGCTGAAGGCGGCGATGTGGTCGCGCCCGTAACCACCCGGAGAAGCTAGGCATGAGATTCCGCTTGCCGGTCAGGCGTGACACGCTGCGCAAGGATGTCGTCGCCGGCCTGGTGCTCGGCGTGGAGAGCGTTCCCGACGGCCTCGCCGCTGGCCTGCTCGCCGGGGTCAACCCACTTTCGGGCCTGTACGCATACTTGTTCGGCACGGTCGGTGGCTCGTTTTTTACCAGCTCGGCCTTCATGGCTGTCCAAGCCACCGGCGCCATGGCTATCGTCATCGCTGATGTCCCGGCGGTTCACGCCGCCGACGACCCGGCGCGGGCATTGTTCACGCTGTCGGTGCTTACCGGCGTCGTGATGCTGGCGGCCGGGTTTCTGCGGCTCGGTTCGGTCCTGCGGTTCGTGTCGAACGCCGTCATGGTGGGGTTCATCAGCGCTGTCGGGGTCAACATCATCCTCGGGCAACTGGCCAACCTCACCGGCTACCAGGCGGACGGGGGAAACCGGGTCGTCCGCGCCGTCAACACTCTCATCCATCCCGGCGAACTCCACTTGCAGTCCCTGGCGATCGGGGTCTTGACGGTCGCGCTGATACTCCTGCTGGAGCGCACCAGGCTCGGCTCGCTGGGGCTGGTGCTGGCGGTCATCGTCACCTCGGCTCTCGTGGCCATCCTGGGATGGGGCAGCGTCGCCCTGGTCAGGGACCTCGGTGAGATTCCCCGCGCGCTACCGCTGCCCCAGGTCCCGATGCTGCGGCTGATCCCTTCGCTGGTCGTCCCGGCGCTGTCACTTGCGTTCGTGGGACTGGTTCAGGGAGCGGCCGTCTCGGCTAACTTTCCCAACCCGGACGGCCGCTACCCCGATGTTTCCCGTGACTTCATCGGGCAAGGCGCCGCGAACGTGATCGCGGGCATCTTCCAGGGGATGCCGGTGGGCGGGTCCACGTCGGCCTCGTCGCTGAACAAGGCCGCCGGGGCCCGGTCGCGCCTGGCCCTGGTGATCGCCAGCGTGGTGATGGCGGTAGTGATCATCGCGTTTGCCGGCCTGGTCGGCTACATCGCCATGCCGTCCCTGGCCGGCCTGCTCATGCTGGTTGGCTACCGGACCATCAAGCCGGCCGATCTTCAATCGGTGTGGAAGACCGGCGCCGTGCAGAAGGCGGTGCTGCTGACCAGCTTCGTGCTCACCATGGTCATCCCGTTGCAGTACGCGGTGCTCGTCGCGGTGGGCCTGTCGGTGATCCTGCACGTGGTGCGGCAGTCGAATCAGGTCTCCATCAAGCGCTGGCTGCTCGACCCAGACGGGAACCTCATCGAGACCGACCCGCCGGCCCGGCTCCCCGCCAACGAGGTGGTCGCGCTCCAGCCGTACGGAAGCCTGTTCTTCGCCGCCGCGCCGGTGCTCGAAGCACAGCTTCCGGACACCGGCGGCGCCAGCCGCAACTCGGTGGTCATCCTCCGGCTCCGCGGGCGCACCGACCTGGGCACCACCTTCATGGACGTCCTGTACCGCTATGCCCAGGCCCTCACTGCTACCGGCAGCAAGCTCGTCATCGTCTCGGCCAGTGAACGCATCCAAGAACAGCTTCACGTCACCGGCGTCACCGCCCTGATCACCCCGGAGAACATCTACACCGGCGATGAGCGGGTGGCCGCTACCCTCAAGCGCGCCTACGCTGACGCGAAGACATGGATAGAACAAAACCAGCTAGCCGACGGGACCGACCAGCGCTGATCAGCAGGGCCAACGACTGGATCGCCACCTGGAAGGACAACCCCCGGCCGTTCACCTGGACCAAGACCGCATTAGGACAGCACCTCGTCCGCGCTGCTGGGCTCCTTGCGTTGCTGATGGTTGAGCGTGTGGCGGAGGACGGACGCGCGGCGGTAGACCTCTTTCCTGACCCGCATGATATTGCCGAGGGGGGAGTGTTCCGCCGTTACCCGCCACGGCGTGAATGACAGCGCGTCCATCTTCTCAAGGTTGTCGTCTCCCGAAATGTCCTGCTCCGGGATGCGGATTTTGGCCACCGTGACGAATGGGGACAACTGCTCAGGCCACTCGACGGTAACGTCCTCGACCGGCATTCGGTCAATATCAGCGGACAGCTGGACTTGAATGTCGAATTCAAAGGGGCGTTCACGCAGTTCGGCTACCAGGGCCGGGCGGAATACCTCCGGTGCCGATACCAGATCGAGTCGAAGATCTTCAGGGCCATTCCCACCACTGGGCCGAGTAGCATGTCGGGTCCAGCGTGCGGCTGTCCGTTGGAGAAGCGGATGAGAGCGCCGTGCTTCCCTGGTACCGCATAGATACCCTGCGCGTACTCCGCGGGCAACTGGCCGAGGATCTCGACTTCTGCCTTGACCACGCCGTATCCCTTGGCGTGCGCGTCGCGGACGGCGCGGCCGGTGCCTTCAGTGGTCACCGATCCGGCAATGTATTCCCCTAGCTTGCTGATCACGATCTGCAAGTTCTCATCGAAATACGGGTCGGTTGCTTCGATGTCCGGCGTGTATCTGACGAATTGCGTGGACATGCGTTCTCCCGTTCGCGAATTTCTTGCTCTTGCGCGTGTTGCCGGCTGGATCGCCATCGGGCCATGAGTCTCCCTCGCCGTCGAGCACGATTCCAGCTGGGACCGGGCCGAGTTCCATCCCCCGCCTGGAGTAAAGGCGGGTTTACCCCCTGGGGGTGATGCCGCACTGTCGATGAACTGGTTCTCCTGGGAGAGAGGACGGCGCGAGGGGAATGTCGGTGAATGCCCGCCCTGATCCCGCGAAGAGATCGCCTCCAGCGGCATCGCACCCGGTCAGGAGCAGGTCAGCGGGCACAGGGCGGACCTTCGGCATGGGCAGCTACCTGAGGAGGAGACATGTTCAGGGACAGGCGGCAGGAAAGGCGTGAGGAGCGCCGCGGTGGCAACGGCGCGGCGCACTACCGCATGCGCCAGAAACTGGTGTCCATCGGCGATGACTACTGGATCGAGAACGACCAGGGCGAGCGGGTCTTCAAGGTCGACGGCAAAGCCCTGCGGGTGCGCAAGACGCTGATCTTCGAAGATAGCCACGGCAGCGAGCTGCTGAAGATCCAGGAACGCGTGGCCAGGGTGCGGGACACGATGCAGATCGAGGACCCGGGCGGGCACACCGTCGCGACGGTGAAGAAGGCGCTGATCACCCCGGTGCGCGACCGGTGGACCGTCACGGTGGCGGACGGCCCGGACCTCGACATCAAGGGCAACATCGTCGATCACGAATACACGATCGAGGACGACCGGTCCACGGTGGCCGAGGTGTCCAAGAAGTGGTTCCGGGTCGCCGACACATACGGGGTCGAGGTCGCCCCCGGGCAGAGCCCGGTGCTGATGCTGGCCGTTACCGCAGTCCTGGACCAGATGGCGCACCAGGAGCGCTGACTGACGCAAACCAGGTCAGCGGCATAAGTTCGCCCCGTCAGGGGTGCTGGGTTGGTTCACTCGTCGATCTCCTGCCAGACGGCCTGTTCGTCATGCTCCTCCCAGCCGGCGCCGGGCAGCGCGATGGCCCAGCTCGTCCAGGTCCCGGCCGGCTGGGCCGGGGCGGTCCTGACTTTGGCGCGGACGACCATGCCGGGCCTGAGCTGCACGGGGCGGCGCAGCGGGGCCGTCGTCATCCCCCAGTGCGTGGGCGGGTCGCCGGGTCCCACCGCCAGCGAGATGCCGGGCGCGAGCTCGGCGCTGAACCAAAGTGCGAGCGCGTTCGCCGTTCCGTCCTCGCGGACAGTCAGCAGCGTCTCGGCTTCGTGAGGCGCCTGCGCCTGCTGAAGCGGGATCAACTCCGCGTCCGTGGTCCACAATCGGCCCGGCTCGGAGCGCCTGTCACCGGCCGCGAGGTGCCGGAAGGTGCCGGAATAGAAGATCTCGTTGACGGTCATCTCGGCCAGGTCATCGAGCTTGAGGCCGTACGGGTTGTCCCGCAGGAACCGCACCATCTCCCCGCTATACCGGTCGTCGACCAGCGCGGTCCAGGCCGTCACCAAGCGAGGGATCATGACTCCGCCCGGCTTGAGCCAGCGGTCACGGGCGGCGATGACCGGGTCGAGCATCCCTTCGTCGATCCCGAATCCTCCGAGCCACTCCGAGACGATCACATCGACTCGTCCCGGCAGCTCGATCTCCCTGACATCGCCGTGGAACACATGGACGATCTCCGCGACCCCGTTCGCGGCGGCCAGCCCCTGTGCCACGGCGGCGACCGTCGTCCGCTCCACCGCGTAGACGCACGCAGCCCCGGCCCGCGCTGCGAACAAGCTCAAGATGCCGCTTCCCGCCCCGACGTCGAGCACGACGTCACCGGGGCGCACCACCGACTCGATCGCACGCCGGAAGGCCTCGGTGCGAACGCGGTCGCGGATCATCGTCCGGTGTACCTCAAGCTCCGCATACATCGGGTCCGGGGGGTTCCTGATCGGCGTCCGCACACGTGCATTCTAATGACCGCTGCTTCCAGAACTCTGGCCTGCCGGCGGCCACGTTTGGCCGCGCCGGACGCCCCGACTTACCCGGATAGGGGGATGCCGTCCGGGATCCGCTAGAGGCAGGCTCGTGCCTGACAGCGCAGTGACTCGCAGGCCAGCCGCCGACCGCTCACTTGCCTTCGGTGACGGCCGGACGACCGGGAGGAGTTTCCCATGGGATTCAGGCGACGGACACGGCGCCGGGCGCTCATTGCCGGGGCGGTTGCCGGAGGTGCGATGGCTCACCACGAGGCCAGGCAGGCCGGGGAACAGCAGGCGGCATACGACGACCAGGCGGCCGCCGACGACCAGGCGGCCGCCGGTGACGACCAAGAACAGGCACAATCTGCGCCGCCTCCGGCGGACCCGGCCGACGAGATCGAACACCTCGCGCAGCTGCATGCCTCGGGCGTGCTGACCGACGACGAGTTCGCGGCGGCCAAGGCGAAGATCATCGGGTCGTGAACGCGCCGCAGGCCCAGACGACGCCGGACAGATCGGTTACCAGGGGCGGCAAATCGCCAGCGCCTGACGAGCCGGTCGCTATGGAGTTCCACGTCGAGGACCATCCGGATCCGCTGGACATCGAAGTACTCGAAACGCAGATCCGCCGTGAGGCGTCCGCCGCCACGGGATTCGGTGACGAAATCGAGCTGGCGATCTTCGTGCGCGACGCTGGCCGGGTCGTCGCCGGTATCAGCGGATGGACCTGGGGCGACTGCTGCGAACTGCAGAGCCTGTGGGTAGAGCCGGGTCTTCGAGGCCGCGGCCTCGCGACTCGGCTCCTCGCCGCCGCCGAAACCGAGGCAGCGGCGCGCGGGTGCTCACAGACCGTCCACTTCACCTACGCCTTTCAGGCCCGAGCCCTGTATGAACGCAACGGCTACGAGCTGGTGGGCCGAGTCGAGGAGTTCCCCTCAGGAACGGAGGTCCTGTGGTATCGCAAGCGCCTCAGCCTTCCAGGAGCCCCAGTTCACGGGCCCGCCTGACGGCCTGGTTGCGGGTAGAGGCATCCAGCTTGCGGTAGATCGACCTCAGCTGCGACCTGATGGTGTGCGGGGAGAGATACAGCTCGGCGGCGATCTCAGGGACCGGCAGGTGCGTGGACATCAGCGGCAGCAGGCGGAGTTCGGCGGCGGTCAGAGCCGATGCTCCCGGCACCGCTGAACCGCGTACCTGGGCCAGCCGGGCCCGAAGTGCCTCGGCCTCCCCGACCAGGATCCCCAGCTCGGGCCGAAGTTTGAGCACCTCATCGACTTCCCGCATGAGCGTCCTGGCTCCGCTGATGTCGGCCAGGGCCATGTGGGCGCGGATGAGCTCGATCCGGGTCTGGACGGCCAAGTGGGGCTGCGTGTACGTCAGCAAGGATCTCAGCCGCTGAGCGCTGACCAGTTCGCGCCGCGCCGCCGAGACATCACCCCGGTGCAGGGCCACGCGGGCCTGCGCCGCGCAGACGACAGCGTCCTCCAGCCCGGCCTGATCCAGCACCGAGCGCGCCTGGGCGGCCAGGGCCTCAGCCTGGTCCCACTGGTTGCGGGCCATCGCCAGCAGCGACCGTTCACACAGAATCAGCCCGATCGTATCGGGCGTGCCGATGTCCTGCCCGGCTCTGACGGCCTCGTCAAATACGGCATCCGCGCTGCCGAGATCGCCGGAGAGGATGTGCGCGATCCCCTGCAGGAGCCCGGTCATCGGGCGCATGATGCCCGCGGCCGCGAATTGCCGTGCGGCCTCATCGGCGTCCGCGTGCAACTGCTCAACACCATGGCGGCACCGCAAAGCGCGCAGCGCAGCAGCGAGGCCGTCGATGAGATGGCTGCCGGCCCTGGCCACATTCCTGGCGCGCCAGCGGTCGACGGCATCAGCCATTTGCTCCGCATCGGCCGGCCGCCCGGTCGTCATCGCCAGAAGCGCGGCGTACGCGGCCGCCCGGGGGTGGTCCTCGAGCCCGCCCTGGTCATCGAGCCACCGGAACCACCGCTGCAGGGTGGTGATCCTGGCTCGCCGGGACGTCGGCAGCCAGAGTTCCTCCACCAGCCGGGCCACCAAGTCAACATCCCCGGCCGCCATGGAGTACTCCAGCGCTTCCTCGGGCAGATCGCTGCGCAGGCACCAGGCGGCGGCGCGGCGGCGCAAGACCGGAATCAGGCCGGACTCCAGGCGCTCGGCCTCCGCGAGCAGCATGTCGCGGAACAAGTGGTGATAGCGGTACCACTGTCCGCGCCGGTCCAGCGGCACCAGCAGCAGGTTCGACCGGGCCAGCTCCGCCAGCGCCGCAGCAGAGCCGGGCAGCTCCAGCACCGCCTCGCACAACGGCCCGGACATCCGCTCCAGCACCGCGGTCCTGGTCAGGAACGCCCGCTGCGAGCTGGAGATCCGGGTCAGGAACTCCGACTCCACGTACGCGCTGACGAACTGGTCATCGCCGCCGAACGAGGCCGCCGTGCCCGGCAGCGACCCGCCTTCGCGCAGGTACAGCGCCGCGAGGTACAGCCCGGCCGGCCACCCTTCGGTCCGCCGGTGCAGCGCAGCAACATCGTCGCCGCCGACTTGCACCCCGGCAGCGAATAGCAGCGTTGCTGCTTCCTCCACCGTGAGCGACAGGTCACCGGGCCCGATCTCCAGGAGCTTTCCCTCGGCGCGCAGCCGCGCGGTCCGCAGCGGCGGCTCGGCCCGCGCGGCCAGCACCAGCCGTGACCCGCTGGGCACGTGGTCGGCGAGCACTGACAGCGCGGCCCGGCACTCGGAGTTGCGCAGCAGGTGCACGTCGTCCAGGACCAGCGTTACCGGCGAGGTCATCGACGCAAATGCCGATCCCAGCCGCGGGACGACCGAGCCAGGCACGGAACTCGCCCGCGAGGCCAGCGCATCGAACACCCGCCCACCGATCGGCTCGATCGCGTCGAGGGCTTCGGCGACGTAGGTCAGCAGGACCTTCGGGTCATTGTCCGCTTCGTCAACCGACACCCATGCGAAGGCCCGTGGATCACGGTCAGCCCACTGTGACAGCAATGTCGTCTTCCCGTAGCCGGCCGGCGCCGCCACCGAGACGATAGGAACGCCGTTGCTATTGACCAGTCTCTCGATCAACGGCAAACGCTGGATGGTCTCCGGCCGCACCAGCGGGCGCAGCAACTTGGAGACCGTGAGGTCGAACACCGGCCTGCCCGGATCCTGCCAGCGACCGACCCGCTGCCGCGCCTCAGTAACGTCCATGGCCTCACGGGTACTTCGGAAGAGCTTGCGTCCATGCTCCGCCGGATCGGTAGACCAGGTCAAGCGACGACTGGGCCCGGCACGCTAATCCCCTCGGAACATGACATGGCCGGCAGGCGCAAGGAGCGCAGGTGAGAACCGGTAATAGGCGACGAGTCCGACGAGCGTATAGTGTTGTTGTCTCCTGTGGCGGCTGGCTTAAACTGCGCGGTGGGGAGGGAGTGTGCCCACCTCCGGTCGGGTCAAGTGGGTGCTAGCTGCCTTCGCCGTGGCGGGCGCTCTGGCGGTTTCAGCATGTGAGGGGCCCGCCCCAGCACCAGGTGAGATCTCACCGGTCAAGGGCTTGGTGTCGAGCCTTCCCGCGGGTACCAAGCCGGTCTCCTCCGTGGTCTGGGCCACCACCAGGGACGTGATTTCGCTTGATCCCATTCATGCGGCCGCCTTCCCGGAGGACACCGCTGACTCGCTGATGTGTGAGTCGCTGCTTCGCCAGGCACCGGGCGGCGCGGTTGAGCCCGGCCTGGCCACCGTTTCGAATCCGTCGCCCACCACGATGGTGTTCACGCTCCAGCCGGGAGTGAAGTTCTGGGACGGCCATCCGGTGACCTCGGCTGACGTGGTGTACAGCCTCGACCGCCAGATGAATCCCCGGCTGGGCGGGTTCAATGGGCCGGACTTCAGCAGGGTGAGCTCGGTCACCGCGACCAGCCGGTCCCAGGTGACGATCAGGCTCAAGCAGCCGGACTACTGGCTGGAGGGCGAACTCGCCTCGATACCAGGCACCGTCATCGAGAAGGACTTCGCCGAGAAACAGGGCAAGAACTACGGCACCCCGGCCGGATCGATCATGTGCACGGGTGCGTACATGTTCAAGTCGTGGACGCCGGGCGCGGGCGTGACGGCGGTCCGCAACCCGCACTACTGGAATCCCTCGGTCCGCCCGCTGGTCGGCCAGATCACCATTAAGGGCGTTCCGAGCATCTCCGCCCTCACCGCGGGCTTGCTGACCGGTGCCATCCAAGGGGACTACAGCCTGGGGCTTTCCACTCTGGACCAGCTGAAGAACAGCAAGAGCGTCATGGTGTACCAGGGCCCTGGCTGGGCCACCGACGCGTTCGCCGTCACCAGCCTCAAAGGTGTGCTAGGAAACGTGGACGTGCGCCGGGCGCTGTCGCTGGCGCTGAACCGCCGGGGCGTCATCAGCTCCGTTTATGTCGGTACGGCGCAGCTGCCGCGGTGGCTGTCGAACCCGGGCACGTTCGGCTACGGCAGGTCCGTGTTCGACAAGGCCTACAACAGCTCGCCGGTTTTGACCCAGAACATCGCGGAGGCGAAGAAGCTCGTCCAGCGGGCCGGGGCTACCGGGAAGACGATCACGATCGGTACCTCCAGCCAGTTGCTGAGCATCGCCGCGCTGACGGGCGCCTACCAGGCGGCGGCGCAGGCGATTGGCCTGAAGGTGGTGCTCAGGTCGGTGTCCGCCCAGAATTTCATCGACTTCTTCACCGATCCCAAATTCCGGGCCGGCGTCGACGGTCTCCCGGGGGTGGCCTACGGCGACTACGGCGACCCGGCGGCGCTGCTCAATCAGGTCGTCCTGCCGGGTGGGTTGCAGAACTTCGACAACTTCAGCGATCCGGCCATCACCGCAGCACTGGAGCAGGCGCGCGGCACGGCGAACCTGGATCAGCGGGCGGCGCTGGTGGCGAAAGCCGAGGAGCTCGCCGCCCAGCAGCTGCCCTGGATCCCCGACGTCCAGCTGCACAATGTACTGGTGCTCAGCACGGGTCTGACCGGCGCGGTGTCGTCGACCGCCTACCAGTTCTCCCCCTGGGCCGACGGCCTGGGCGGGGCCGGCTGAGCGGTGCCCTGGCGATTTTTGGGCCGCCGGCTGGTCATGCTGGTGGCCAGCCTGCTGGTGGCGAGCTTCGTGATCTTCGTCGCGCTGTATCTGGCCCCGGGAAACCCAATCGCGGCGCTGTCGGACGGACGGCCGCTGCCGCCGGGTAGCGTCCACGTGCTGGAGCAGCGCTACCACCTGGACCAGTCGTTCCTGGCCCAGTACTGGTACTGGCTCAGTAACGCGCTGCACGGGAACCTGGGGATCTCGATCACGCTGCAGGAGAACGTGTCCACGCTGATCGCGTCCCGGATCTGGACGACCGCCGGGCTGGTCCTGTACGCATCCCTCATCATCGTGATGCTGGGCATCGGCCTGGGCGTCGTGTCCGGGCTGCGGCACGGCAGGTTCGACACCAGCATGCTCGTGGTGACCGCGGTCTCGGCGGCCATCCCGGCGTTCGTCGCCGCGATCGTGCTGATCATCCTGTTCGCGGTGAAGCTCCGCTGGTTCCCGGCGCTCGGCAACGGTACCGGCTTCCTCAGTAATGTCAGGCACCTCACCCTGCCGGCCATCGCCCTGGCCGCGGCGTCGCTCGCGGTCGTCGCCCGGGTCACCAGGGCCGCGGTTCGCGCCGAAGGCGACCGTGAGCACGTGCAGACCGCGGTCAGCCGCGGGATCCCGGCCCGGTGGGTGATCCGCCGGCACATCCTGCGCAACGCCAGCGTCCCCATCACGACCGTCACCGGCATCACGATCGCCTCGCTGATCGCCGTCGCCGCGGTGGTGGAGGTCGCGTTCAGCCTGAACGGGCTCGGCTCGTACCTGGTGCAGGCGGCGCAGTCCAAGGACATCGCCGTCGTCCAGGGCATCTCACTACTTCTGGTCACCGCGTTCGTGGTGGTCAACATGCTGGTGGACATGCTTTCTGCCGCGCTTGACCCGCGCATCGCGCTGGGAAGCCGCCCCCGGTGAGCGCGGTCCCGCTGGCCGGCGAGGCCGCCGCGCCTGGCCGGGACCTGGCCCTGCTGCGCTCCATCGGCCCAGCCGGTATCGCGTCGGCGGCCGTCCTCGTCCTCGCCACGTTCGCGGCCGTGTTCGGACCGCTGCTCGCCCCCTACGACCCCACCCTGCCCAACCTGTCGCTGGCCTGGGTGGGCCCGGTGGGCGGCCACGTGCTTGGGTATGACTTCGAGGGCCGCGACGTGGCATCCCGGCTGCTGGCCGGGGCGCAGTCCTCGATGCTCGGGCCACTGGCCGTCGTCATGATCAGCGTGCCCGTGGGCACGCTGATCGCGGTCACCGCCGCCTGGCGGCGCCGTGCCGCCGACGCCGTGATCTCCACTGGCCTGGACGTCCTGTTCGCGTTCCCCGGCATCCTGCTCGCGCTGCTCGCGGCGGCGGTGTTCGGGGCGGGCCTGCCCGCGGCCGTGATCGCCCTGTCCGTCGCGTACCTGCCCTACGTCGCCCGGGTACTGCGTGGCGCGGCGCTCACGGAGCGGAGCCAGCCGTACGTCGCGGCGCTGGAGGTGCAGGGGGTGCCGGCCGCCGCGATCTGCCTGCGGCACCTGGTCCCGAACATCGCATCGCTGATCCTGGCCCAGGCGACGGTCCTGTTCGGCTACGCCATGGTCGACCTGGCGGCCATCTCGTTCCTGGGCCTGGGAGTACAGCCGCCGACCGCCAACTGGGGCGTGATGATCTCGGAAAACCAGGCGGGTATCGTCCAGGGCTACCCGCTGCCCGCGCTCGCCGCCGGGGTGTGCATCGTGGCCGTGGTGATCGCGGTCAACGTCCTGGGCGAGCGGCTGTTCGAATACGGTCAGGCAGCCCGCGGATGAACGGCCCGGCGGCAGCCGCAGCAGCACAGTCCCCCGGAGCCGCGGCCAGCGCGCCGCTGCTCGAGATCACCGGCCTGAGCGTCATGCTGGAAATGAAAGGCGCGAAGCGCCCGGTACTGCGCGACGTTTCGCTGATGGTCCGCCAGGGTGAGACGCTGGGCCTGGTCGGGGAGTCCGGGTCGGGCAAGACCATGACCGCCCGGGCGATCGGCCGCCTGCTGCCGCGCGGGGCCGAAGTCCATGGCTCAATCCGGTTCCTGGGCACCGACATCGGCCAGCTCACTGGCGCGAAGCTGCGCCAGTACCGCAGCCAGGTGGCGATGATCTTCCAGGATCCGAGGGCGCACATTAATCCGGTGCGGCGCATCGGTGACTTCATGACCGAAGCGCTGCGGGCCAACCTCGGGGTGCCCGCGGCGCAGGCGCAGCGCCGCGCCGTAGACGTGCTCGCCCAGGTCGGCATCGAAGACGCGGCCCGCAGGCTACGGCAGTACCCGCACCAGATGTCCGGCGGAATGCTACAGCGGGTCATGATCGCTGCTGCGCTGCTGACCGGGCCCCGCCTGCTGCTGGCCGACGAGCCGACCACCGCCCTGGACGTCACCACCCAGGCGGAGGTCATGGCGATCCTCGACGATCTCCGCCGTGAATTCGGGCTGGGAATGCTGTTCATCACCCACAACCTGGACCTGGCCGCCGCCATCTGCGACCGTACGGCCGTGATGTACGCCGGGCAGATCGTGGAAGTCCGCGCCTCCGCCCTGCTGCACAGCGACCCGTTGCACCCCTACACCGCCGCGCTCGCCGCCGCCCGGCCGGACATCACGCAGGCAGCCCGCCGGCTGCGTGCCATTCCCGGGGCGCCGCTGTCCGCGTTCGAGGCACCGCCGGGGGCGTGCGCCTTCGCGCCGCGATGTGCCCACGCCAGGAATGTCTGCGGCACTGCCATGCCCGGTCTCGCCGAACTCGGCGGCGGGCTCAGCCGGTGCGCCCGCGCCCGCGAGCTGCGCGGCCAGCTTCTCCTGGCCTCCGATGCCTGACGGCAGCGGCGCGCCGGTCCTGAAGGTAGCCGGGCTGAGCAAGGAGTATGGCGAGCTCGTCGTCGTCGACGATGTGTCCTTCGAGCTTCAGCCTGGCCGCTCGCTGGCCATAGCCGGGCCGTCCGGTGCGGGGAAGACCACGATCGCGCGGATGATCGTCGGCTTGGAGCGGCCGACCCGGGGCGTCATCACCGCCTGCGGGCGTGATCGTTCCGGTCCGCCGAGGTCGGCCCGCGACAGGCGCCGGCGGGGCCGGGAGGTCCAGATCGTGTTCCAGGACCCCTACACCAGCCTCGATCCGCGCCAGAGCGCCCAAGCAGCGATCGACGAGGTGCTCCGGCTGCACCACCGGTGGCCTGCGGAACGCCGCCGGGCCCGCGTTGCCGAACTCACCGGCCTGGTCGGCCTGGACGCACGTCAGTCGCGCGCACTGCCCCGGTCGCTGTCCGGCGGCCAGCGGCAACGGGTGGCGATCGCCCGCGCCCTGGCGGCGGAGCCCGCCGTGCTGATCCTTGACGAATCCACCGCCGCCCTCGACGTATCGATCCAGGCCCAGGTGCTGAACCTGCTCGCCGACATCCGCGACCAGAGCCGCGTCTCTTACATCATGATCAGCCACGACCTGGCCGTCGTACGCCAGCTCACCGATGAAACGGTGGTACTCCACAATGGGATGGTGGTGGAACGCGGCTCCACCGCGCAGGTCCTCGACCACCCCCAGCACCCCTGCACTCAACGGCTGCGCGCCAGCGTGCCCCGGCCCGGCTGGAGACCGGGACGTCTGGGGAGACTGCCGCGGTCCCCGGCTGAGCCCCATTAAAACGGGCGGATTCCTGCTGGCCGGGCGCGTTTACCTCAAATCAGGGGATGCCCGGCCAGCCCGGCCCGGGGTTTCGTGGCTAAACAGGTGAAGTCCCGCTGGGCAGTCGGCCAGCGCGGCCAGCCGGCGCGGTGTCACCCGCTGATGCGAGCGATTCCGGATCGCTGGCTGGGGAGCAGGCGGGAGGCGTGATGACGGCACGTACCAGCGATCAAGTGGGGACCGGTGCTAGCCGGCCGAAGATTTCAGCCAGAGACCCGATCCTGGCCGCCAAGATCACTACGCCGGATGTGTCGGACTGGGCGGTGCCACGTCCGCGGATCACCAAGCTCATCACCCAGGGAACACGGTGGTGCCCGCTGACGGTCGTGACCGGCCCGCCGGGCGCGGGCAAAACGATGGCCCTGGCGTCGTGGGCCGCGGCGGAACCCGGGCCCGTGGCGTGGCTGTCGCTGGATGAGTACGACAACCGGCCGGGGACTTTCTGGTCCTATGTCATCGCGGCCCTGGGCCGGGCTGGCATTGCCGTGCCGCGTCAGCCACCGGCCGCACGGGGGCAGGCCGGCGGCCACGTGTTCCTGCTGCGGCTGGCGTCAGCGCTGGCGGCCCGTGATGGCCCGGTGCGGCTGGTCCTGGACGACTTTCACGCGATCACCCAGCCGAAGATTGCCGCCGGGCTTGATTTCGTGTTGCGGAACACCGGGCCCGGGCTGCGCCTGGCGATCTCCTCACGGATGGATCCCCGGCTGCCGCTGCACCGCTACCGGCTGGCCGGCGAGCTGGCCGAGATCCGGGCTGGTGACCTCGCCTTCACCGTCGACGAAGCGGGCCTGCTGATGGACCGGCACGGCAGCCCGCTCCCGGCCCGTTCGCTGGAAGACCTCACCCGGCGAACGGAAGGATGGGCGGCGGGCCTGCGCCTGGCCGCACTGTCCATGGACACCCATCCCGACCCTGACCAGTTTGTGAAAGGACTCGTCGCCGAAGATAGCGCCGTGACCAGCTACCTGGCAGAAGAGGTCCTTAAGGCCGCGCCGCCCGAGGCACGGGAAGTGCTGCTGTGCACGTCCATCCTGGAGCACGTCAGCCCCGAAGCCGCCAGCGACCTAACCGGCAATGCCCAGGCCGGCCGGATCCTCGCGGACCTGGCTCGTACGAATGCGTTCGTCCAGCCAGTCGGCAGTGGGTGGTACCGGTACCACGCCATGTTCGCCGAAGTGCTGCGGCTGAAGCTCCGGCACGAATCTGGAGACCGGATGCCCGAGCTGCAGCGGCGCGCCGCCTCGTGGTACCAGCGGCACGGGGCGCTCACCGGCGCCGTGCGCCATGCTGCCCGGGCCGGCGACTGGCAGCTCGCCACGAGCATGGTCATCGACCGGCTGGCCGTCAGCGAGATCATCGGGCCGGGCCGTACCCCATCGCTGGCCGACGAGTTCGCCAGCATGCCACCGCCGCACGCCGGGGACCAGCCTGAGCCGTACCTGGTCTTTGCCGCTGTCGAGCTGTCTTCGGGCCGCCCCGAATCATCATCCGTGGCGCTCGGCAGCGCAGAAGACCTTCTGGAGCGTCGGCCCGCTGACCAGGAGCCCGCGGCGCGGCTGGCCGCCGCGATGATCCGCCTGGCCATCGCCCGCCGCACCGGGAGCCTGACCGCCGCCGCGGCGGCCGCGGCCAGAGCCACGGCAGTGGCCAGCACAATCCCGGCCGATAAGCTCGCCCTGCATCCTGAGCTGCGGGCCCGGTTGCTATCTGGCCGCGGTGCCGTGGAGCTATGGTCGGGTCGTCTCGGCGAGGCGGCCCGCACCCTGGAGGCGGCGGTGGCCGTCGCGGACACGGCGGGTGCGGACACGGCGGGTGCGGGCTTCGAACGCGGCGAGTACCTGGGGCAGCTCGCGCTCGTGGAGGCACTGCGCGGCCGACCGGAACGCGCCGCAGACCTGGCCAGCCAGGCCACCGAGGCTCTCACTGTCACCACTCATGAACCGCAGGCCCTGCACATGGGGGGCGCAGCGCTTCTCGCCCTCGCGTTGGCCCACCTGGAATGTGACGAGCTACGTCAGGCGGGCGCCGCCCTCAAGCAGGTGAACGCCGCCCTCAGCGCTAGCCCGGACGCACTTCTGTCCTCTGTGGCCTGCCTGGTGGCGGCCCGCGCTTACCTGGCGGCGGGACACACGGCCACGGCCACCCAGTACCTGGCCAAGGCACGATCCGGGTGGTGTGTCCCCGGCTGGCTGGATGAGAGACTCAGCCTGCCCAGGCGACCGGCGGCTGGCGTCAGCCGACCGCCCCGGCTGGTGCTGGCCCAGCACAACGGCCCCCCGGCGAGGGAAGGCCGCGATAAGCATCCCGCCTCGTTGAACGGGCCTGCGCCAGCCAGGATGCCAGTCGTCGTCGAGCCACTCACCCAGCGCGAGCAAGAAGTGCTGCGCCACGTGTCAGGGATGCTGAGCACCGCCGAGGTCGCCAGTGAGATGTACATCTCCACCAACACCGTCAAGGCCCACCTCAAAAGCGCCTTCCGCAAGCTCGGCGCTGCGCACCGCGGCGAAGCGGTTCGCCGCGCCCGCCAGCTTGAACTGATCTGAGCGCACGCTGCTGGCGCCTCCTTGCCCCTCGCGGCCATCTCAGCTATCGGCCGAAACGGATACCGGCGGCTAGGCCAGCGCTGACAGCTTCGCTGCTACGCCAGGCCGTCTCCATCACGTACTGCTGTCTCGCGTCGCACCGCAACCGGGTGCCTAGAGCAGTTCGGCTCGGTGCCGACTGCTCGCGGGATGGATGAACTCCGCTGCCGGTCTGTGCAGCCACTGGGTCACGCGCATCGTGAGGGCCATATCGGCCATGCGCGCGGTGCGCAGATTGGTCAGCCGACTCGGGGTGCAGCCGGTCTGCTCGGCCAGTCGCGCCCAGGTCAGCCCCTGCCGCTGCCGCTCCTCGTTGAGCGCGGCATGGAGCTGGGCGAGGTCCCAGCGGAGCCGGCTGTCCGGGCCCGGGTCCGGGAGCCGCACGTCCCCGACGTCTAGAGCCGGACCGGTGAGGAACTCCTCCGGTGCCTGCCCGAGCCAGCGCAGCAGGTAGAGCGCGTACTGGCACGACGTCTCGCCTCGCGCACCCAGCCGGGAGACCGCGCCGCCGCAGAGCGGGTGATCGTCGCGTTCGGCGTTGAGCTGCGCGGACTGATCCCACAGCTCGTTGGACAGGTCGTACCAGCCCATATCCCGCTGACGGCGCGCATCGTCGACCGCGGCGAAGAACGCCGCGAAGTCGAACGTGGCCATTGCCTCCACGTCAGTCACGTTCGCCCGCCTTCCCGTCGTCTCGACGTGCTCCGTGGGCCCGTCAGTCGCATTCATGGGCCGTCATCTGCCTCGCCCAGTTCGCGCCGGTCCGCGGCCAGGTTAGCGGCCGAGGCCAGGGTGTCGGGGTGGTCCTGGCCCAGGATCCGGCGGCGGCGGCCGAGGGTGTCCAGGTCCAGGTCACGGGCGGCCGGGAGCTCACCCAGTTCGCGCAGGTCCGCGGCCAGGTTAGCGGCCGAGGCCAGAGTATCGGGGTGGTCCTGGCCCAGGATCCGGCGGCGGCGGCCGAGGGTGTCCAGGTCCAGGTCACGGGCGGCCGGGAGCTCACCCAGTTCGCGCAGGTCCGCGGCCAGGTTAGCGGCCGAGGCCAGAGTATCGGGGTGGTCCTGGCCCAGGATCCGGCGGCGGCGGGCCAGGGTGTCCAGGTCCAGGTCACGGGCGGCCGGGAGCTCACCCAGCACGCGCAGGTCGTGGGCCAGGATAGTGGCGGAACGCAAGGTGCTGCGGTGGTCTTGGCCGAGGATGCGGTGGTGGCGGTCGAGGGTGTCCTGGTCCAGGTCGCGGGCGGCCTGCACGTCGCCCAGCTTGCGCAGGTTGATGGCCAGGTTGTGGGCGGAGTAGAGGGTGTCGGGGTGGTCCTGGCCCAGGACGCGGCGGCGGCGGGCCAGGGTGTCCTGGTTCAGGTCACGTGATTCGGCATAGCGGCCCATCTCCAGCAGCGTCCAGGCCAGGTAATGCGCGGCCGTCAGCGTGTGCTCGTGGTCCTCGCCAAGCCGGTCGTGCCACTGCTGGTGAGCACCGCTGACAAGATCATGGGCAGTTAGGGTATCGCCCCGCTCGATCAGGTACCAGCATGTGTGGCGGACCAGCTCGCGCAAGGCGGGGCTGTCGGTGGCGGCCAGATCGACGGCCAGCACATGCGGCGTGAGTCGCGCCCACCGGGGCCAGGTGACCGGATTAGGCGGGTCGCCGGGGTTGCTGGCCACCAGCAATGCCTCGGCGTGTTTACGGATGGCAGCGGCCTGGGCGGCGGTGAGCCGGTCGCGCAGAATGGCCTGGGTGAGCCGGTGCATCTGCAGCCCGCTCTGATCGATGCGGGCCAGCGACTGCCTCGTCAAATGGGCCAGGGTCTGCCTCCAGGCCAGCGGGTCCGCGGCGCGGGCCGCCAGTTCGCTCGGCAAGACGCTGACGGCGCCGGTGAACAGGCTCTCCGGGATCGGTTCGGGTGCCAAGAACGCGCACACGCTGGCCAGCTCAGCCGCAGCTGGGTCCTGGCGGGCGAGCCGGTCCGCAATCAGGCCGGTGGCGGCCGCCAGCGACCGAGGGTAGGACCCAGGTGCCCCCTGGGCCAGCAGCTGCCCGCCCCTGGTCCGCAGCAGCACCAGGAACTCCTCGGCTGTCATGCCGGTGTCCGCCATAAACCCCGCCGCCTGGGCGATAGCCAGTGGCAGGTCCCCGAGCTCGGCGGCGAGCCGGTCCGCGTCGGCTCCGGAGAGCACGGCGACCCGGGTATGCAAGATCGCCACCGACTCGGCCCGGGGCAGCACGTCCACCTCGACCAGCGCGGCGACCTCGTCCCAGCCCCGCTGCCGGGAGGTGATCAGCACATGCCCGCCGCCGCCAGGCAGCCAAGGTGCCACATCCGCGGGGTCCTCGGCGTTATCGAACACCAGCAGCCACCGGCCGCGGTGCCGCAGCTCGGCCAGCACCGCCGCCCGCACCGCCTCGATCCCGGCCCCCGGCTGCACGCATCCCAGCGCAAGGCCAAGGGCAGCGACCTGGTCCCCGATCAGCCCGCCCTGCTCGGCGTTGATCCACCAGGCCAGGCCGTAGGCCCCGGCGAACCGGTGCGCGTACTCGGCGGCCAGCTGGGTCTTGCCCACCCCACCCATCCCGTGCAGCGCCTGCACCACCGATTTATCCCCGGCCAGCAGCTGCTCGCGCACCTCAGCCAGCAGATCGTCCCGGCCGGTGAACCCCGGATTACGGGCGGGGACGTTCCACACCTGCGGTCTCGCCCCCCGCACGGCCCCCACCACCTCCGCGGCCGGGACTAGCCCGCGGGCCGCCGCCACGAACAACGCGCGCACCGGCTCGGCCAGGCCCAGCGCCCCGCCCAGCAACACAGCCGTGTCCTTGCGCGCAGTGCGGTTAATGCCCCGCTCCAGGTCACTGACCGACCGCGGGCTCAAGCCCGCCGCCTCCGCCAGCTCCTCCTGCGTCAGCCCGGCCTCGACCCGCAACTGCCGCAGCAACCCGGCAAACCCCCGGGCAGGCTGCTCCGCCATGATCCCGGCATCCCCTCCGCAGGCTCTCATCCCGCTACACCCCAACCCGGCAGAGCACGGAAGAACCTACACCAACAGTAACCAGGGCCGCCGGCCGCGCGATTCCCGGCGGTGCCCTGAGTGGCACGCCGATCCTGTGGGTCTCCTGTGGGCGGCCATGTGTGGTGATCGCCCTGGGTGGCCGACAGCATGGCACTAGACGGCGGGAACCTCTCGCTAGGTGACCGAGTCCCGGCAGCGCCCGACGGGCGCTCATCCGGACCAGCCAACCATTTGGGGAGACATGACTACATCAGCTGGCGCTGCCACTGCTGCGGATGAAGGGCCAGGCGCCGCCACTCTCGGTGACGCTGTGGTGGCACGGGCGGCTATCGTCATCGTCAGCCATGAATCTGGCACCCGGGAGATCCTCAGCCGGGAGCTGTCCAAGCGGTACAGCGGCGATTATGAGATCGTGGCCTGCGACCGGCCCGCCGAACTGGCGGCCAGGATGCGAGATCTGCGGGCCGCCGGCCTGCCGGTGGCGCTGGTCATCGGCGGGGTCGGCGGGCAGGACCGGGATGGCGTCGAGGTGCTGGCCGCGGTCCGCGCCATCGACCCGGCCGCCCTGCGGGTGGCCGCGGTGGGCTGGGGTGACTGGGAATCGGTGCGGTCGGTTTTCGACGCGGTCACCCTGGGCACGGTCGACCACTGGGTGAACCGTCCGGTGCGGGCCCCGGCCGAGGAGTTCCACCGCTCGATCACCGAGTTCCTCCGGGAGTGGAGCATCCAGCGCGGCGGCGGCTTTGAGCCGGTGCAGGTGATCGGCGAGCGGTGGTCCGCGCGGTCGCAGGAGCTGCGTGACCTGTTCGCCCGCCACCGGGTCCCGGCCGGCTTTTATGACGCCGCCTCCGGGCCCGGCGGGCAGATGCTGCGCGACCTGGGCCTGGAGCCGACGGAGCTGCCGGTTGTCGTGCTCCGGTTCGCCGCTCAGCAGTCAACCCTGGTCAACCCCTCCAACCTGGAGATCGCCGACGCCTTCGGCGTCATGACGCCGATCTCGCCCGGGGAGGTCTTCGATGTCGCGGTGGTCGGCGCGGGCCCGGCCGGGCTCGCCGCCGCGGTCGGCGCGTCTTCAGAAGGGCTGCGGACCGTGGTGGTCGAGCATGAGGCCGTCGGCGGCCAGGCGGGGACCAGCTCGATGATCCGTAACTACCCCGGCTTCTCCCAGGGCATCAGGGGCGCCCTGCTGGCGCAGGAGGCCTGGCAGCAGGCCTGGACCTTCGGCACCACGTTCGTGTACATGCGCCAGGCCCAGGGCCTGACGAGGAACGACGGTCACTACCGGCTGCGGCTGTCCGACGGCCGCACGCTGACCGCGCGCGCGGTGATCATCGCGACCGGCGCTGCCTACCGGCGGCTGTGCATCCCGGCCCTGGAGGACCTGCAGGGACGGGGAGTCTTCTACGGCGCCGCGACCAGCGAGGCACCGGCCATGCGCGGGCGGAACGTATTCGTCGCTGGCGGCGGTAACTCCGCCGGGCAGGCCGCACTGCACCTGGCCAAATGGGCCCGCCAGGTGACCATCCTGGTGCGCGCGCCATCGCTGGCCGCCGGCATGTCCGACTACCTCATCCGCCAGATCGGCGCCACCCCGAACGTAGACGTCTGCTACCACGTCCAGGTGGCCGGCGGCAGCGGCACCAGCCATCTGCACTCGCTGGTACTGCAAGACACGGACTCCGGGGCCCGGCGGACCGTCCCCGCGGACGCCTTGTTCGTCCTCATCGGCGCCCAGCCGCGGACCCAATGGCTCGGCGAGGCCGTCGCCCGCGACCGGTGGGGGTTCATCCGCACCGGCCCTGAGCTGCCCGCCGGCACCCACGCCGACTGGGCCGCCGGCCGCCCGCCGCTGCCGCTAGAGACCAGCCTGCCCGGCGTGTTCGCCGCCGGTGACGTGCGCCGCGGATCGGTCAAGCGGGTCGCCTCTGCAGTCGGCGAAGGCGCCGCCACCATCCCCCTGGTACACCGTTACCTGGCACGAGCCGCCGCGAGCCGGTACCCCGTGTACCGGCCAGCACGCCCGAGACCAGAGCCCAGCCAGCGGCCCGGTAAGCGTGCCCATGCCTACCGGGCACAGCGTGATCGCCAACCGACAGGTTAGGAGACCGGAAATGAAGCAGATCATTACAGGCGCCTCCGCGCAGAAATCGCCATTTGATACGCCAGCGGCCGAGGCCACCGTCGCCGACGTCATGCGCCCGTCGCTGACGACGGTCGGCCAGTACGACCACGTAGCTGCGGCCGCGTATCTGATGAAGCACGCAGGCACCACAGCCCTGATCGTCGCCGACGCGCAGACCGGTCAGCCGGCCGGCATCATCACCGAGGCCGACGTTGCCCGCGCCGTCGCCGACGGGCAGAACGCCAACGACGTCCGGGTCCATGCCGTGATGACCACTCGCCCGGCCATCACTACCACCACCAGCATCAGCGACGCGGCCACGATCATGACGGCCAGGCATTACCGTCACCTGCCGGTTACCGGCGGCGCCGGCCTCCTCGGAGTAGTCGACATCACCGACGTGTGCCAGGCATTGATCGGCGCCGAACAGGAATGACCGGAACCCGGTCGCAGGCTCGGGTAGAGCAGCACGGCCAGCCTTCCGCACTCATCACCGCTAGCCAGCCGTCCGCTGGTCTTCCGGTGCGCGTTGGAGTTCGGCAACGTCGCGCGCGCCGCTGCTGTTCTCGAAGGCGAGGATGCGTGCTCCGGTCTTGTCGCACCAGTACAGGCCCCAGGTGCACAGGGCTTGGAGCAGTTCGTCCAGCCGGGCCCGTTCGCCGTCCTGGATGTCGTATACGACCTTTGGCGGTACCTGATCGAAGACGGTGCGGGTCACCAGCCCGTCGGCTTCGAGCTCGCGTAGCTGCTGGGTCAGCATCTTCTGGGTGATGGCCGGGATGAGGCGGCGCAGCTCACCGGTCCGGCGTGGCTGCTGCAGCAGGTAAAAGAGCATGACGAGCTTCCACTTGCCGCCAACTATGCTGACCGGGGCATCGACGGGGCATCCGTAGACGGGTCGAGCTGGCGGGGGCATGACGGTCTCCTGGGCACCAGAAAGTGCGTACTACTGGTGATGGGTTGTTGCTGATTCTATGAACCCCATGACACCACGAGTAGAGCGGATCGAGGGCACGGTGATGGCCGTGAACTCCTACCTGATTCACGCTCCGGGCGGGATCATCGTTGTCGATGGCCAGCTCACGATCGCCGACGCCGACGCGGTGCGCGGTGCGATCGACCGCAGCGGACAGAAGCCCGCTGCCGTGGTGATCACCCACCCTCATCCCGATCACTACGCCGGCGCCGGGCGCATCGTTTCGCCCGAGGTCCCGATCGTGGCCACGGCGGAGGTGGCGCGGGTCATCAGCCGGGATGACCAGCTCAAGGACACCATCGTCGGGCCGATGATGGGGAACCAGTGGCCGGCCCGCCGCCGGTTCCCTGACCAGCTGGTCGAGCCAGACAGCACGGTCAGCGTGGCCGGCGCGGAACTCACCGTGCGGGCGGCCGGGCCGGGCGAGTCGCACGCGGACTCGATCTGGTCCATCGGGGATTCCTGGTTCACCGGGGACATCGTCTGCCCGGATGTGGACGCGTATCTGGCCGACGGTCACTACAGCACGTGGCTGGACAGCCTCGCCCGGCTGAGCCATGATGCTCCCGCTGATGCCATCTTCTATCCGGGTCACGGTGCTCCGACCAGCCGCACCGGCATCGCCGCGCAGCGCGCCTACATCGAGACGTTCGTCGAGGCCGTGGGGGGCAGCCTCAGCCTCGACCCCGAGCAGCAGAACAGCCAGGTGCTGGCCGCGATGGCCCCGCTGTTGACCGACCGGCGCCTGCGGTTTCTCATGGAGCTCAGCATCGCGCCCGTTGCCGCCGCTCTACGCGGCTCCGGCCAGGCCGCCTCCCGGTCATGACCAGGATCATTGCGGGCGCCCGCCGCCGGGGAGGGATACATCGGAATGAAAGGGAGCTGAACATGACCGCAGCCGGCCACGACACGACGCTGCTTGAGTTCGCCGTACGCGGCCAGCGCATCGCGGGCATCCTGCGCACACCACGAGCCAGGGACACGGCCCAGTATCCGGGAATCGTGCTGACCGGCCCGTTCACCGGCGTCAAGGAGCAAGTCGTCTCCGTCTATGCCCGCCGGCTCGCCGATGCCGGGCTGGCGGCGCTGGTGTTTGATCACCGGAACTTCGGCGCCAGCGAGGGCCAGCCCCGCCAGCATGAGGATGCGGCCGGCAAACTCGATGACCTGCGCGGCGCCACGAGTGCCCTGGCCGCTCAGCCCGCCATCGACGCCGGCCGGCTGGGCTGCGTCGGGGTGTGCCTGGGCGGCGGCTACGCCCTGCGGCACAGCGCCTTCGACCCGCGGATCGGCGCCGTCGCATTCGTGGCCGCGGCCTTCAACGACCCGCGCGGCATGCGCCAGGGCATGGGCGCCGAGAGCTACCGCGATCTGCTGCGGGCCTTCGCCGCGACCGAGCAGCGTCAGTTCGGCACCGGCGAGATCGAGTACCTCCCGGCGGTCGACCGTGACGGCGGGGAGGCGGCCATGCCCGGCCGCGAGCCGTGGGAGTACTACGGCACCGAGCGCTCAGCCGCTACTACCTGGGCGAACCGAGTCACCCGCCTGTCCGTCCGCGAACTGCTGACCTTTGACGCCGCGATGGGCGCGGAGTTCCTGGCCGGCATTCCAGCCTTGTTCATCCACGGCCGCCGGGACGACTTCTGCTCACCGCAGGACGCCTACCGCACCTATGAGCGGGCGCAGTCGGCCGACAAGGAATTCCTGTGGCTGGACACGGCCAACCACATAGATCTGTACGACCGTCCGGAGTTCGTCGATGCCGCCGTGACACGCCTGGCTCAGTGGCTCACCGAGCGCCTTTGAGAAGGCTCCGGTCGTCCGTGACGTGCCCGACGCGACGTCCAGTTCGGTCGTCCTGTTGACTTTTCCGTTGGGGTCAGCTGATTGAGTAGCGGCCATGCGACTCGCTCGATGCGGGCGAGTCCAGCGGGCGGGTGCGCCAGGGCGGGAACAGGCCGACGAGCAAAGCTGCCTGGTCTTCGGGGGCGGCGCTGGTGGCACGGATCAGCGCTGCGGCCTCGCTAATCTCCCTGGACAGCCGGTCGAGAATCTTGGCCATGGGCTCGGCCTGGCCGGCGCGTACGGGCAGCCGTTCGGCGATCCCGACCAGGTCGGTGAGGACTCCGCCCACGGTCGCGACTGCTTCGACTTCGATATCGCCGCTGGGGCGTACGCGTTCGTCTGTCATGAGGCCGGACCTCCGTAGGTGATCAAGGGCCCGTACTGACGTGTACACCGAGTACGGTCCCGCTTGCTGTGTGGTGATAATGATAGAAGCTTCCAGAAGCTTGTGGAAGGCTATATAGCGTTTATGCTGGTCATGTGACCTCTACGTTGGTCTTCATGACCGTTGTGCCGCCGTTCAGCCTGGATCCGCTGCGGCTCACCTACGTTCAGGTCGCCGAGCACATCGCCGCACGCATCGAGGCGGGAGAACTGGCAGGCGGCCAGCGGATGATTCCTGAACGCGATGTGGCCATCGAATACGGGGTCGCGTACAACACGGTCCGCAAGTCCATGGAGCTGCTGCGCGACCGCGGCCTGATCGTGACGATGCACGGCCGCGGCACCTACGTGGTGCCGGAGGATCAGCGCCCGAAGACATGAGAGTGCCCCGCCAGCCGTAGCCAGCGAGGTGTTCAGGGCCGACGGATCGTCAACGGGCGACTGTCGAGTGACGCGCCTGGTCGCCTTCCCCCAGTTTGGGGCGGTAGGACCGGTAGGCTCATGCCACGACCTTGACATGGCAGCAAGAAGCCACAGGTCAGCGGGTTATCACATCGGGGCGTTAGCTCAATGGTAGAGCAGCGGACTTTTAATCCGTGGGTTCCGGGTTCGAGCCCCGGACGCCCCACTCGCAGAAACAAACTTCAGGTCACCTGAGCCCGATTAGCGGCGGGCCTCGCCGTCTTCCTCGAAGTCCTTCATCTGCGACGTCAGCGGCCGCAGCGCCTCCGACCGAATCACCGCGACGGTGAATACCAGCGCCGTCGCCGCGACTGCGAGATACGTCGCATCGGCGATGAACCAGATGCCAGGCCGCAGCGGAGAGCCGCCTGCAGAGGCGGGGCTAGCCACCGGGGCGGGACTGGCCACCGGGGCGGGACTGGTCACCGGGGCGGGGACGGACACCGGGGCGGGGACGGACACCGGGGCTTGGCTGGCCACCGGGGCTGGCGTGTGGGCACCGAGGGCACCCAGCCAGCTGAGCACGCCAAGGCCGAGCGCGACGGCCAGAATCGATATCGCGGTCTGTACTACCTGACGCGCATGGTCCGTGAGGCCGCCGGTGAACGCTACCAGGATGACCGACAGTACCGGCAGCGCGACGATGCCCAGAGCGACGAATTGCGGCGCCACAACCGATGCCCGGATCGCGAAGGTCGTTACCGGGAATGGACTGGGAACCGGGGCACCGGGCAGGCCAAACAGCTCCCAGACGCTGATGAGCACCCAGACGGCCGTAAGAACGAGGAGCGTCCAGGCGATCGGCTCGCGGACCCGGCGCACACTGTCCCATGCCTGCGCAGTTTCTGACGGCGCGTCTTCGCCTAGCTGATCACTCATGCCGGGCCTCGTTTCGAGGGAATATACGACAGCACCATAGTCGCCCCCGCTACGCCGACCGCGTGCGCCGAGTTTGACGGCAACGGTTCACTAGCCGACACCGCGCGTGCCCGTTGCGTACCCGGTCGTGGGGTATTCGGAAAGCTCGGGGCCGGGACGCGCAAGGAGCTCCGCGCGGCGCTGTCCGACGTCGGGGCAGCCGCCGTCCGCGCCGCGCTCGCCTCGATTGTGGCGGGGACGGGAGGCCGCGAGTTCCCCGTCCCCTTTCGGTCATTTGCGGGCGAGCATTACTTCGGTATCACCGGGCCAGTCCCAGAAAACGCCTTCGGGAGATCGCTGCCTCAGCAGCTCTCGCACCTCGTCGGCGAATTCTTCGACACGGTCACCGAAGAGGTGCGGCGCGGCATAAGACATGGAGAAGTAGCCGGACACTACGCTCTCGATATCCCGCATGAGGTCGGGGATGCCGGGGGCGAAGATTACCCGTGGCGCGCCGAACCGGGTGGTGGCCAGGGCGTCCTGGAGGCTGAGGGCCTGAACCGGCGCGGTGCTCTGGCCCGCTCGCCTCGCCGGTCCGAGATACTTGCGCACCAGCTCCTCGATGTCATCGTGCGGAATCCGCGGCGGCCCGGGGCTCGGCGGGACGGCCCGCCCCTCGGCCTGATGCCCGACCAGGACCAGGGCGCCGCCCGGCTCCGCCATGTCGTAGACCGCCTCGGCCACCCGGACCTCGTCGGTCCAGTAGAACGACTGGCCGAACGTGACCAGTCGGTACGGCCCGGGCGCCACCGCGGGAAGGTCCTCGGCCCGGGCCTGGATCCAGGTGATGTTCGCGATGTCCCGCTCCCGGGCGCCCCGGCGACCCTCGGCGATCATCGCCGGATCGGGGTCAAGGCCGACGGCGCCCTCAAACAGGCGGGCCAGTCGTACGGTGAGGATGCCGGGACCGCACCCGACGTCCAGCAGCCTTCCGCGGCCATCCAGGCCGAGTTCCTCAGCGAGGAGAGCCTCGAGCCGGGGCGAGTAGGCGGGTCTCCCGTACCGGTAGTGGACAGCCGCGCCACCATAGAACGAAGGGTCGTATCGCACCGCAGAACATTACCCAAGCCAGGCGATGAAGGGCGGCCCGGCCACCGGCCCTTCCCCCGTGGACCGGGGCAAGACCGGCAGCAAGCACCATGTCATCGTCGACGCGCACAGCATCCCGCTGGCCACGATCACCACCGGCGGCAACCGCAACGACGTCGCCCAGCTCATCCCGCTGATCGAGGCTATCCTGCCGATCCGCGACGACATCCACGACGCGTTCCTGACCCTAGGCTGCGCCATCATCTGCTGGCGACGACTCCGCAACCACGCAATTTGTCAGGAGTCCTTAGCCTGCGCCGCACCCAGCGCCCGCTGTGCCCGGCGCGGACACGGGAAACTGCGCCACTACCCCGGCACCGTCGGCTGACGGCGTGACCGCGCCTTCGAGCGAGTACTGGCCCGGCCCGGGCCGCAGACCAGGACACCGGCCAGTGATACCACGGGCGCGACGCGGCCCCCCACAGCGCGACGCGCCGCCGCCCGGGCCGATACCCCGGCCTGGATGAAGGGCTTCCTGGACAACTTCTACAACACCGACACCCTGCGCGGCACCCTCATCAGCGACCAGGCCTACCAGGCCAGCTGGAACCTCGCCGTCACCGCATCAGCCACCGCCGCAGTGGCCTGCATCAGCACCTGGACCACCGACTTCCGCGACGACCTGCCCGAAATCAACGTCCCCGTGCTGGTCATCCAGGGCGACGCGGACCAGGTCCTGCCACTGGACAAAACCGGCCAGCGGCTACCCGCCCTGATCAAGGACGCGCACCTGGTCGTCATCGAAGGCGGCCCGCACGCCATCCCCTGGACCCACGCCGCCCAGGTCAATACCGCCCTGCTCGACTTCATCCGCACCTGACCCCCGACCCAGCGCACACCACGACCCAGAAAGAAGAACAGCCATGTCGAATCACTTCAGCGCCGACAAACTCAAGTTCCCCGGCGACGACCGCCGCCTGGACCTCACCGACCTGTTCGTCTTCCAGGCGCCCGCCAGCCCGGAACATCACCTGCTGCACCGTCACCACGAGGGCACGACCGTGCTGATCATGGACTCGAACCCGACCAGCGCCCCGCCGCCGATCCCGGCCCCGGTGACCGGCCCGGAGTTCTACCCCGGCGCGGTCTACCGGATCAGCATCGACACCGACGGCGACAACCACGCCGACGTCTCGTTCACGTTCGAGTTCTCCGAGTACCAGAACGGCAGGCAGACCGGGACCGCCAAATACGCCACCGGCGCGCAGGCCCGCCAGCCTGAGCCGGCGAGGTGCTAAGCGCGGACTTCCCGGTTAGCTTCGACGGCACGGCGCAGCCCGTCCAGGCGGGCCGGATCCGGCTGTTCGCCGGGCTGCGCAGCGACCCGTTCTTCGCTGACGTCGAAGGCGCCCTGCACGGCTTCCAGTGGACCGGGCACGACGACTTCGCCGACAACAACGTCGACTCGATCGTGCTGGAAGTGCCCGACGACATGCTCGGCGGCCCGGTCATCGGCGTGTGGGCCTCGATCAGCCGGCGCAGCAACGGCGTGCTCGAGCAGATGGACCGCGGCGGGAACCCGACCATCAATCCGTTCATCAACCCCGACGGGGAGAAGAACCTGTTCAACTCCCGCCAGCCCGCCGACGACGTAGCCAACTACCTCGAAGCGTGGTCGGCGATCCTGCAGAACGCCGGCGGCTACACCCCCGAGCAGGCCAGGGCCGCCGCCCTGCAGGTCCTGCCCGACATCCTGCAGTACGACCGCACCCAGCCCGCGACATACCCCAACGGCCGCGTGCCCACCGACGACGTGTACAGCATGCGCTTCGCGTGGCTGACCAACGGCAAGGTCCCGCCGGCCTGCCTCAAGCCCCACGACGACCTGCTAGCCCACTTCCCCTACCTCGGCCCGCCCAACCCCTAACCGCTCAGGGCTGATCTTCTCCGCGCTAGCGGCTAGGACGGCGGAGAACCTGAACCCAATCTGACCCGGCCGGTACGCGGACAGGCGATACGCGCAAAGGGGGTGAAACACAACATGCACAGCACGGCTGCCGACTCAGGAGGCGCTCACCATGGAATACCTCGTCATCATGGCCACCCGCGTTCCGGACGGAACCTTCCGGCTTAAGCTCGAGGCGGTCGGCTTCGGGGTCTTCATCCCGATCTTCTTCGTCACCAGCGGCCTGACCTTCAATCTGAACGCGCTCTTCGCGAGCAGCTCCACCATTGCGCGCGTGCCGCTGTTCCTGCTCGCGATCCTCCTCGCGCGCGGCCTCCCGGCACTGGTCTACGTGCGTATGCTTGGCCTCTCGCGCTCGCTGATCGCGGGCATCCTGCAGGCCACGTCGCTGCCGTTCATCGTGGCCGCGACCCAGATCGGCCTCCATCTCGGCGTCGTCTCCCAAGCCAGCGCCGCAGGCCTGGTCGCCGCCGGGCTGCTGTCCGTAGTGATCTGTCCGGCACTTGGGCTCGTGCTGCTCCGCCGCCAGCGCCGGGAAACCACCACCCCTCGCACGCTGCCGACTCCCGTGATGCCCGTGCTGACCGCCGAAGACCGCGCGCTCTGTCGCCCCAGCGACGCCGAGTCGACGGCATGAGCCGCCCGGCACTGGCGCGACAGCGATCAGGAGCTGCCTGTGGCCGTGGCGGGCCACCCGATCGCGTCGAAGACTGCTAGCGGGTCGAGATAGTCCCGCCAGTGCGCGATCTTGCGGTCGACGATGGACAGCACCGAGATGTAGCGGTTGCGGTAGGCGGCTCCTGTCGGGATGGCCCGGCCTTGAGAGGCGTATTCGAGAACGACGACGCCCGTGATCTGGTCGTGGTGGACGGCCAGGTCATAGCAACGATCGAGGGAGAATGTGGCGCCATACGGGCGGTACAGGTCGGCTACGGCCTGGCGCCCTTCGACACGGCGCGGGTAGCCAGGCACCGTGATGACGTACTCGAAGACGACGTCCCCGGCCAGCAGGTCGAAGAAGTGCTCACCGTCCGCCAGCCCGGCCACGCCTTCCTCGATGATCCGGAAGAACGGATCCAGGGCCTGGAAGTCGGCGAGATTGCTGACCGCCGTCATCGGACCTCGTCCACGGGCGTGCGCCGCGCGAAATCAGCGAAACTTGCCGGTGCTGCGCCGAGGGTAGCGCCGGGTACCAGAGGGAGAGCATCTGACGTCCGCATGACTTCATCTTCTCGCCCATGATCGAGCTAATCAATGCGGCATACGCTCAATTTGTTACGAGATACGCTCACGTTCGTGGACATACTGCAGGATCACCTCGCCAGAGCGCGCGCATCGGGCGGCGTCTTCGCCCGGTCAGCAGCGCGGCCGCCGTGGGGGCTGTGCCTGCCGGGGACGATCCAGCTGGCCCTGCATACCGTCGTCCGGGGCCGCGCGTGGCTCTGGCTCGGGGATCCGGGAGATGCTCTGGAGCTTGCGCCGGGTGACCTGGCCCTCGTGCCGGGAGGGCCGGACCATCACATCGCGCACCAGCCGGATGCGGCCTGCATCTCACCCGAGCTATTCCGTGAGGAGCACGCCGATGACGAGCACGTCGATCACGGCGCAGCGACAGTATTCCTGTGCGGCGCCTACCGATTCTCCGGTGATGTCGGCCGCGGCCTGATCCAGGCTCTCCCGCCGGCCCTGCTGCTGCGTGCCGCCGCCCACGATCCACTGCACGACGTCATCGCGCTGCTCTCCCGGGAGCTGAGCGACCCGGCACCGGGGCAGCAGACCGTTCTGGACCGCCTGCTCGATGTCGTGCTGATACTGGCCATGCGCGCTTGGTTTGAGCAGAGCCCGGCGTCCCCTCGCTGGTATCGGGCCGCTAGTGATCCCCGGCTCAGCCACGCCCTGCACGCGATTCACGCCGAAGCTGGCCGCCCCTGGACCGTGCCCGAGCTAGCGTCCCTGAGCGGGCTGTCCCGCCCGGCCTTCGCCCGGAACTTCGAGCGAGCACTCGGCCAGGCGCCCATGCAGTACCTAGCCGACTGGCGGATGACCCTCGCCCGCGACTACCTGCGGACCGGCGAGCTAACCGTCGCCCAGATTGCCAACCGGACCGGCTACGCCTCGCCGAACGCCTTCGCCGCGGCGTTCCGCCGGCACCACGGACAGCCTCCGGGCCAGTGGCAGCGAGGCGAGCTGGCCAGACCGCCTGAGCCCGTTCACGGTGGATAAGGCCGGCGATCCAGGCAGGGGGCTAAGACGGCCTTGCGCGCTTGACTGTCGCCTGGTCAACGGCCACTGGCTGCGCAGTGCCCGCGGCCGCCAGCCGACCTCTGCTACCACCGGCACCTGACGGCACTGAAGGTACCTGGACCCAACTGCGACACGTGCACATCAGGCGTATCATCTCGGCAACTAGGGCTCAGGAGTGGGCATGAGTCCCAACCGCAAGGGACTCCCCCCATCCTCCGGAGCACCTAAAGTAGGCGGTCAGGAACTCTACGTAGCCAATAACTCCGGGCCGTAAACCACACGACAAATCAGCGAGGTAGCACGTGAGAAGACTGATGCTCGGGGCGCCCCGGAAGGCCGGGATCGGACTCGCACTGGATCAAGAGCTCCCTGAGTTTCTCCAACAGCAACTGCGTCGAGGTGGCGAGCCTGCCTGATGGCGAGATCGGCGTTCGCGACAGCAAGGACCGCAACGGCCCGGTTCTCCGATTTACACCGGACGAATGGAATGCATTTCTCGGAGGAGCGCAGAACGGAGAATTCGATAGTTTCAGTAAGAAATGACCGCTACCGCCGAAGCGCCGTAGCGTCCTGGCCGGGCCGGGCGGCAGGCAGACAGACTGCCTCCCGCCCGGCCTGTGCTCATGCAGGGCGGTCGCAGCCGACAGCGTGTCATCTCCGTGCCTTTCCGGGGCTGTCCACCTAGCGGCAATTCGCGCTGCTGACCTTGAGCAAAGCCGCATTCGCCGTCGTAGACCAGGAGAGCCGCAGCATCCACCGGCACCGCATCAGCCTGCCGAGGCGGCCCGATCGGGCTCTCGCGGAGGTCAAGGTGCGGTCGCAGTGGCCATGACCCGGCGGATCAGGGTAAAGGTGTCCAGGGAGCGGACGCCTTCGTCATGGAATGACTGGAGCGCAGGGTCATCGCCTGGGCTGAGCGCGGCGGCCTCTTCCCACATGGCCCGCTCGCAGGCCCGCCAGCCGGGGCGGTCCCGCACCTCGACGCCGCCGAATCCGGCAGCCGTCAGCCCGGCGCCGAGGCGGACCCCTCGCAAGCGGACCGGCAGCCGTTCGTCATCTGGGTCCAGGGGCTGCCAGCAGGTCAGCACCGCCCGTCCACCAGGGGCCAGGACCCGACGCAGCTCGCGGTAGGCGGCGTCCTGCCGCGGGGCGAACTGGATGGCGTCCACGCACATCACGGCGTCGGCTGAGCCGGTGTCCAGCCCGGTCACGGCGAGGTCACCGACGCGGAATTCCGCCGTGCGGCCCAGCCGCCGTGCGTGCTCGCGGGCCTGGCGCACCGCCTCGGCGGAGAAGTCGATCCCGGCCAGCCGGGCCCCGGTCCGGGCGGCGATCTCCAGCCCGTAGCCCCCGCGTCCGCAGGCGAGGTCCAGCAGGGTGTCGCCGGGAGACAGGCGCAGGGCACCGGTGACCTCGGCGATCCCCTCCCAGCCGAGCAGGCTGGTGGACAGCAGATGGGGCGGCAGGCCCAGATGGCGCTGCTGGATCTCATCCACCACGGGCGACCCGGCCATGTCGGCATACCAGCCGTCGAAGTACTGCGCCAAGGCCGACGCCGGAGTCTCCACCTGGTCAGTATGACGGCGGGTCCCCTGGCCTGGCCGACGGCGCGCCAGCAGGCGTAATTCGCGTGGCCGGGCGACCCATCTCTGGTGACAATGTGAGCATGTCTTACCTTGATCCGTCATCTGTCATCGAGGCGGTGGCACGCGATCCGCGGCTGCGGACCTTCATCGGCCACGGCCGGATCGAGACCATGCCGGCCCGGCAGTCACGGCGGCGCCTGCTGCTGGACAACATCGCCCAGGCCTTCGAGCCGGGCGTGCGCTACTCAGAGCGCCGGGTCAGCCTGTTCCTCGGCGCTCTCTACCCCGACTACGCCGCGCTGCGACGGTATCTCGTCGATGAGGAATTCCTGTCCAGGTCCCAGGGTGAGTACTGGCGCAGCGGCGGCACTGTGCCCCCGTCTCCGGCGCAGGAGCCCCCGGCCTAAGCGCGGCCAGCCCCCGCGTGCCGGGGCCGTTCGGGATGAACCACCGTGCCGCCTAGCGCACCAGCCGGGCCGCGATCGCGGCGGCCACCTGTCCCGGTACCTCGACGGGCATCCCGTGCGCGGCGTCCGGCAGCACTATCTCCTCGGCGATGCCGCCGTTGGCGCGGTAAGCGTCGAGAACCGCCCTGGTCTGGCCGGCCATCGGCTGCGGCGGCAGCACGTCTTCTCCCGGCCAGCCCGCAATTGCGCCGATCTGGCCGAGCGTGCCTAGGTCGAACATCGAGGCGTCGCTCACGACCTGATCCTGGCCGCCGCGCAGCCAGGTGACCGGCGGCTTGCGTTCCAGCCCGGTGACGGCTGAGGCGTTGTACCACTTCGGCGACATAGCGTTGAGCACGCCGCGGCGGCCCGGCGCCACCGTGAGCCAGTTCGGCGAGGTGACCGCGTCACCGGGATAAAAGTCGTCGCCTGTCTGGGTGCGGAGCACCTCCGCCAGCAGGAACTCCTCATCGACGTCCGCGCTGTTGCCGCGCGCGCCGAAGAACTCGCGCAGGATCACTCGCGGGCTGCTGGCCGGCTCGCTGTCCGACCGGTCGCCTTCGGCCAGGCGGCGGCAGAACTCCGGCGACGCCGTACCGCCGCCGCTGGCCGCGAAGTCGTCGAAGCAGGGCTCGCCGCGCAGGCCCCTGGTCCCGCCGAAGCCGTACGGAGACAGCGGAGCCACCATGGTCATCGACGCCAGGTCTGCGGGGTAGGCCAAGGCATACTGCCACAGCACGCCGCCGCCCATCGACCACCCGGCTGCGTTGACCGTACCGCGGTCGGCCAGGCCGAGCGTTACCAGCAGCGACCGGAGATCCTCGGCCATGTCGCCCAGCCCGCGGGAGGCATCGATCGGCCTGGCCTCGGTGCGGCCGAAACCGCGCAGGTCTGGCGCGATGACCCGGACGTCGCCGGGCAGCAGACCGGCGACATACCGCCACCAGCCACCAGAGACGAGGTTCCCGTGCACCAGCAGCAGCGGCACCCCGTCCTGCGGCCCGCTGGTCCAGACGTGCGTCTCCAGCCGGCCGGTCGTCACCATCGACGACGTGAAGTCCCCCATTTCGCAGATTCAACCAGCCAGTTACCCGCCCGGCAAGGCGAGCGGACCTAGCCGCCGGCCTTGTCCAGCGCCTCCAGCAGGGCTTTCATCCACGGACCGAGATCAGCCGGGGTCCGGGCGGAGATGAGGTTGCCGTCGACCACAGTGGCCTGGTCGACCCAGTCGACTCCGGCGTTGACCATATCGTCGCGGATAGCGGACACGCTGGTCGCCCGGCGCCCTCTGACGATCCTCGCCGAGATCGGCACCCAGCCAGCGTGGCAGATAAAGGCGATCGGCTTCCCGGCCTCATCGAAGGCCCGCACCAGGCTGAGCACGGCTTCGGAGCGCCGCAGCTTGTCGGGAGCGTAACCGCCGGGGATGACCAGTGCGTCAAAATCACCGGCGGCAACCTGGCCCACGGTGGTGTCGACGGCCACCGGCCCGTGGCCTTTCTTTCCCGTCACCGGGTGGTCATCAAGGCCGGCCACGGTCACCGCGACGTGCTCCTCGCCCAGGCGGTACAGCGGATACAGCAGTTCCATGTCCTCGAAGTCATCAGCAGCAAGCAGGAGAACTTTCCGGTCCGCAAGCACCATGGGGCCGACCTTACGCCTGCCGGCCGGCCCGGCCTGGCCCGCCCGGCCCCGCCGCTGGCCGCCGGCGGCTCACCGCCGCAGGCCGGCTCCAGGCGTTCCGGTGGCCGGCTCCAGGCGCTCTGGCGTCCGCAGCCGCTCCCGGCTGTCCGCCGACAACAGTTCCGACGGCATCCGGAAATGGTGACCGGCCAGGCAGCTGATCGCAACGCAATCAACCGGACCGTCGGTGCTGGCCAGCGAGAAGCGGTCCGTGACCTCGGCCGGGATTTCACATTCCGGGCAAGATATGACAGTTAGCACTTGTCTCACCTCCTGGTGAGTGTCGCGAGCTCGTTCCTCTCATCCATGCAGAGCGGGCCCCGGCCTCCCTGATACGAAGGCAGGGCCGGATGCGCGCCAGCCAGCCGCGGCCGACCATGCCGGCCAGCCGCGTGACGCAGCGTGTGACGACTGCATAGCCCGGCTGTCGGTGCTGACGGCTAGCCTGTGCGCATGCGGGCAGCGCGATCGGGGAGGGACCTCGGTGGCTGACGCCGACGACGTGCGCCGCCTGGCGCTGGCCCTGCCGCACGTCGTGGAGATCGACAGCGACGGCTTCGACTTCCGGGTCGGCGGCAAGGGATTCATCTGGTCCTACCCCGAGCGCAAGCCGGGCCGGCCGCGGCTTATCAGGACCGACATCGCGGTGCTGTTCGTCGGGGACGAGGCCGAGAAGCAGGCTCTGCTGCTCGGCGAGCCGGGAGTCTTCTTCACCGCGCCCGGCTACGACGGCTGGCCGCTGGTGCTGCTGCGGCTGGCGGAGGTAGACGCCGATCGCCTGGAGGAACTCGTCACCGACGCATGGCGGATGCGTGCCCCGGGCGCGCTGGCCGGGGAGGCCGGGGCGACTGGCGGTCTCGCCGGCCCAGAACCTCAGGCTGGCTGACCTTTCGGTGGCTGAGGCCGGCCGTCATCAGTCGTCGACATTGCTCCGGCGGCGGCGTAGCTTCTCGGTCAAGTACTCCGGTTTCGCCGGACCGCGCCCGGGTTCCGGCCGGTATGACCGGGACGGATGGGGAGCAGCAATGTATGCCGCTGAACACGCCAGGGCCTGCCCCGGCCAGCCGGCCATCGTGATGGCGACCGGCGGTGAGGTGGTGACCTACGCCGAGTACGAGTCCACCGCCAACCGGGTCGCGCACGCGCTGCGCGGCGCGGGGCTGCAGCGGCGCGATCATGTCGCGATCTTCATGGATAACGACCCGCTGATGCTGGTGTGCGAGGGCGGCGCCGAGCGGACCGGCCTGTACTACACGTGCGTGAACTCCTACCTGTCGGCCGAGGAGGTGGCCTACATCATCAATGACTCGCGAGCCAGGGTAGTGATGACCTCGGCGGCCAAGGCCGAGGTGGCGGCCAGGCTCCCGGCGCTGTGCCCGAACGTCGAGCGGTGGCTGATGACCGGCGCCGGAGGCGACCCGGACGGGCCGTTTGAGTCCTGGGAGGACCTGATCGCCGCGCAGCCCGCCAGCCCCGTGCCGGACGAGCAGCTCGGGACGGCGATGCTGTACTCGTCGGGCACCACCGGCCGCCCTAAGGGCGTCCTGCGTCCTCTCCCGGAGGTCCGCCCCGGAGAGAACCTGGCCGTCCTGGAAGGGCTCAAGGCGATGTGGGGGTTCCGGGCCGGCATGACCTATCTGTCGCCCGCGCCGCTGTACCACAGCGCGCCCTGCGCGAGCGTCGCGCTCGCCCTGCGCCTCGGGGCCACCGTGGTGGTCATGGAGCACTTCGACGCCGCCCAGTTCCTTGAGCTGGTGGGCCGGTACCGGGTGACTCACTCGCAGATGGTGCCGACGATGTTCTCCCGGCTGCTCAAGCTGCCCGAGCCAGTGCGCGAGGCCGCAGACGTGTCGTCGCTGGAGGTGATCGTCCACGCCGCGGCCCCCTGCCCGGTGCCGGTCAAGGAGCAGATGATCAGCTGGCTCGGCCCCATCATCCTGGAGTACTACGGCGCGACCGAGGCCAACGGCTTTACCTTCTGCGACTCAAAGGACTGGCTTGCGCACAAGGGAACGGTGGGACGGGCCGTGGTCGGCGAGGCGCTCATCCTCGACGAGGCCGGCCAGGAGTGCCCGGCCGGCACGACGGGAACCGTGTGGTTCCGCGGCGCCACCAACTTCGAGTACTTCAACGATCCCGCCAAGACCGCCGAGTCCCGCGCCGGGGCCGGCGACACGAGCACGGTCGGCGATGTCGGCTACCTGGACGACGAGGGGTATCTCTACCTCACCGACCGGAAGTCCTACATGATCATCTCGGGGGGAGTGAACATCTACCCTCAGGAGACCGAGAACCTTCTGATCACCCATCCCAAGGTCATGGACGCCGCCGTGATCGGCGTGCCCGACGAGGATATGGGCGAGGCGGTCAAGGCCGTCGTTCAGCCTGGCCCCGGCGTGGAGCCGGGGCCAGATCTCGAGCGTGAGCTCATCGCCTTCTGCCGTGCGCACCTGGCCCATTTCAAGTGCCCGCGCACGATCGACTTCCAGGACGAGCTGCCCCGGCTCCCGACCGGCAAGCTGTACAAGCGGCTCCTGCGGGACCGCTACTGGGGGACGCCGGACCCGGACCAGGCCGTCCGCGCCGAGCTCGTCGCGGTCGAGGCCGACTGGGCCAGGGCGATCGTGTCCAACGACGTCGCGCGGATCGCCGGGTTCATGACCGAGGACTGGGTGATTGTCTCTGATTCGGGGGTCACGTCCGCAGAGCACTTCCTGTCGGTCATCCGGTCGGGCGAGCTGACCCACTCGGCTATGGTCCGCGCCGGCGCGAGCCGGATCCGGGTCCACGGTGATAGCGCGGTCGTGACGGAGCGGGTGACCAGCACCGCGTACTACCGGGGGCGACGGCTGGACGCTGATGAGTGGGCGACGGACGTGTTCGTGCGGCCGGATGGCCGCTGGCGGTGCGCGCTGACCCACGTCACCGCGGCGCGGACCACGGCCTGACCGCCGGCCTCGCCGCGCCGCAGGCCTGACCGCGGCTGGCCCTCACCGCTGGTCGCTGTCCGCCGTGGTCAGCTTCTGCCACAGGAATTCCAGCACCAGCGCCCACTTGAGCGCCCGCTGCTCGTTGTCGGCGGCCGCGCCGTGGCCGCCCTCGATGTTCTCGTAGTAGCTGACGTCGTGGCCGTGCTCCAGCAGCCGCGCCACCATCTTGCGGGCATGCCCTGGGTGCACGCGGTCGTCCCTGGTCGACGTGAGGAGCAGCACGGGCGGATACTGCTGGCCGGCCGATACGTTGTGATAGGGCGAGAACGGCCGCAGGTACTCCCACTCATCCGGCTCGCGCGGGTCACCGTACTCCGCCATCCAGGACGCCCCGGCCAGCAGCTCGTGGTAGCGCCGCATGTCCAGCAGCGGTACCTGGCTGACGATCGCGCCGAACAGCTGCGGATAGCGGGTCAGCATCACGCCCATCAGCAGGCCGCCGTTGCTGCCGCCCTCGATGCCCAGCCGGCCGGGGGTGGTGATACCCCGGCGCACCAGGTCCGCGGCCACGGCGGCGAAATCCTCGTACACCCGGTGGCGGTGCACCTTGGTCGCCGACTGATGCCACTGCGGTCCGTACTCGCCGCCGCCCCGCAGGTTGGCGACCACATAGGTACCGCCGCGGGCCAGCCAGCCGCGGCCGATGATGCCGCTGTAGGACGGGGTGAGCGAGATCTCGAAGCCGCCGTACCCGGTGAGCAGGGTGGGCCCGGAAGCCGGATCGCCCGGCCCGACGACGAAATAGGGCACTGAGGTACCGTCCGCGGAGATAGCGAAGAACTGCCGCACCGACAGCCCCGCGACGTCGAAGAACGCCGGCGCCTGGCGGAGCGTTTCTGCCTCGCCGCCGACGTGCCCGTAGCGCAGCGTGTCCGGCTCGGTGAATCCGCTGGACACCAGCATGTACTCGTCGCTGTCGTGCGGGTCGGTGTCCTCGATGTCGGTATGGGCGAATTCAGGCACGCCGGCCAGCGCCGCCCGCTGCCACTGGCCGTCGGCCGGCGTGAGCACGGTCAGCTGGCTGCGCACATCGCGGAGCAGGTTGAGGATCAGGTGATGACGGGTCCAGGCGTAGTAGCTCAGCGAGGTGTGCGCGTCCGGCTCGAACAGCACCGACAGCTCCCGGTCGCCGGCCAGGAAGGCCTCGAACCTGGCCGCCAGCAGCGCTCCGGCCGGGTACCTGATGCCGCCGGTGGTCCACGGCGAACGGGGGCGCACCAGCAGCCACTCGCGCTGAATCTCGATGCTGGCGTCCTGCGGCACCGCTATCGGGACCAGCTCGCCGCGGCCGGTGCGCAGCCACCACTGGCTGCGGTAGAAATCGATGCTGCGCACCACGAAGTCACGCTCGTAGCCTTCGGTCTCATCGTGGAACGCCTGGATCGACACGTCCTGCGGCTGGCCCTCGTAGACCACTGTCGCCTCCGACAGCGGGGTGCCGCGGCGCCACTGCTTCACCACCCGCGGGTAGCCCGACGAGGTCAGCGATCCGGGGCCGAAGTCGGTCGCCACGTAGATCTGGCCGGCGTCGATCCACCCCACGTCGCTCTTGGCCTCAGGGAGCCGGAACCCGTCCTCGACGAAGCTGCGCTCCTCGATGTCGAACTCGCGGACCACGTTCGCGTCCGCGCCGCCTCGGGACAGCTTCACCAGCGCCAGGCGGTAGCCGCCGGACCGCAGCACGGTCGCGCCCTGCCAGACCCAGCTCTCGTTCTCCTGCCCGGCCAGCGCGTCGACGTCGAGCAGGACGTCCCAGTCCGGCCGGGCCCGGCGGTACTGTTCCAGCGTCGTGCGCCGCCACAAGCCCCTGGGGTGGGCCGCGTCCTGCCAGAAGTTGTACAGGTAAGCGCCCCGCCGCCCGACGAACGGGATGCGGTCGTCGGCGTCGAGCACCTGGCGGATCTCGGTGCGCAGATCCTGGAACCTGGTCCCGCCGGACAGCTCGCCGATGGTCTTGGCACTGCGCTCGGCGACCCAGCCCAGAGCCGCTGCTCCGGTCACGTCCTCCAGCCACTGGTGCGGATCCGCATCGGGTGCCGCCTGGGCTGAGCTCATCCGGAGTGGCGCTGCAGGAATGCCTGGGTCTGCTGGTTGAACGCCTCGACGTTCTCGTAAATCGGCGCGTGCGCGCAGTCCTCGAACACGATGAGCTCGGAGTCCGTGATCGCCTGGGCCAGCGGACCGGCGAAACGGGTGGAGGTCACCTGGTCGTGCCCCCCGAAGGTGAGCAGGGTGGGTGCCTCGATCGATCCGAGCGCCGCGCGCGCGTCGTGGGTCAGGACGGCCTCGGACTGGCGCAGGAAGGCGTCCACCGGCGGCATCGGGCGCCCGCGCACGAAGTCGGCGAGGGAGTCGATGTACTCAGGCCGCGCGGCGTACAGCTCCGGGGTGAAGCACCAGGGGAAGATCCCCTTGATCACCATGTCGGTCACGCTGCCCAGGCCCTGCGCCATGATCCGCCAGCCCTCGACGACCGCGCGCAGGAACGGATCCGAGCTCGGCCAGGCGCTGTGCAGTGACAGGGACTTGACCAGGGACGGGTTCTTGGCCGCCAGCCACATTCCGGTGGCCGCGCCCAGGGACAGCCCGGATACATGGGCGCGATCAATGCCGACGGCTCGCATGAACGCGGCGACGTCATCGGCGAGCAGCTCGGTGGTGTAAATGCCTTCCGGCTTGTCACACAGGCCGGCACCGCGCAGGTCCACCGTGAAGCAGGTGAAGTGCTTGGCGTACTCCGCCACCTGGAATGCGTAGCAAGCCTGATCCGCCGCGAGATACGGGATCAGGACAAGGGGCTCGCCCTCGCCCTGGACCTCGTAATAGATGTCAATGCCGTTCGCCGGTACGGTTGGCACCCCTGACCCCCAATCCGGCGGCCGCCTCTGTCCGGCCGCCTGCCACTGAGCCCATCCTCCCCCCGCCCGGCGCTGCGGCGAACACCGGCTGCCGCATACGATTGCGCAATGACTGATGTCCGGATGGGCGGCTGTCTTCGGTGACGGGCCAGTTTGATCCCACGGTCGCGAGCATCGCCAGGATCTACGACTACTGGCTGGGCGGCAAGGATAACTACGCCGCCGACCGGGAAGCGGCCGAGCAGGCGATCGCCGCCAATCCCGGTATCGTCGCCGATGTCCGGGCGAACCGGGCCTTCCTGGCCAGGGCGGTGGATTATCTCGCCGCGGAGCACGGCATCAGGCAGTTCCTCGACATCGGCACCGGGCTGCCCACGGCCAGCAATACCCACCAGGTCGCGCAGTCCGTGGCGCCGGACTCCCGGATCGTCTACGTGGACAATGACCCGATCGTGCTGCTGCACGCCAGGGAGCTGCTGACGAGCACCCCGGAGGGTGCGACCGCTTACCTGGATGCTGATCTCCGCAACACCAAGGACATCCTGGGGCTCGCGGCGCAGACCCTGGATTTCAGCCGGCCGGTCGCGGTCATGCTCCTGATCATCCTGCACCTGATCCCCGACGCCGATGACCCGTACGGCATCGTGGCCCAGCTGGCGGACTCGCTGGCACCGGGCAGCTACCTGGTGATCTCGCACCCCGCCAATGACATCAGGCCTGCCGCCATGGCGGAGATGACCAGGCGGGTCAATGCCCGGCTCGGCTCGGGACGGGGCACGATGCGAGACCGCGCCGCGATCATGCGCTTCTTCGACGGCCTGGAGCTGGTCGAGCCCGGCGTGGTGCAGCCGCAGCAATGGCGGCCCGCGGGACCCGTCACCGCGGCTGACGTCACCGCCTGGTGCGGCGTCGCCCGCAAGGCATAGTCGCGCCCGCTGCGCTGGCCGGGGCTGGTGCGCTGGCCGAGCTTGCGCCAGCCGAGCTTGCGCTAGCCGAGCTCCCTGAGCATCGCCCGGATCGAGCGGGCGGCACCGCGGGCGGGCGGGGCCTGCAGGCACAGGCGCTCCATCACGGCCAGGTAGTGATCGACAGTCTCCCGCTTGTCCAGGTAGAGGGCACCGGTGAGCTGCTCGACGTAGACCACATCGGGCAGGTCAGGCTCGGCGAAGCGCAGGATGCTGAATGCTCCCGCGGTGGCCGCGTGGCCGCCGGCCTGGAAGGGGATGATCTGGATGGTCACGTTCGGCTGGGCGGCTGCCTCGATGAGGTGCTTCAGCTGCGCGCGCATGACGTCCGCGCCGCCGACTGGCCGCCGCAGTACCGCTTCGTCCACCACCGCCCACAGATGTGGTGCTCGCGGTCCGGTGAGCAGCAGCTGGCGCGCCTTCCGCAGCCTGACCCGCCTGTCGATCTCCTCGGCCGGGGCGTCGGCGTGGCCCAGCAGCGTGACCGCACGGGCGTAATCCTCGGTCTGCAGCAGGCCGGGCATGAACTGGATCTCGTAGGAGCGGATCTGGGTGGCTGCCTCCTCAAGGCCCACGTAGGCCTCGAACCAGCCAGGCAGGATGTCGGAGTAGTCGTGCCACCAGCCCTGGGCATTGGCGCGGCGGGCGAGGTCCCGGAGCGCTGCGCGCTCGTGCTCGTCCGTCACGCCGTAGAAGGTGAGCAGGTCAGCGATGTCACGGTCCTTGAAGCCGACCCGGCCGGTTTCCAGCCTGCTGACCTTCGAGTGGGATCCGCGGATCACATCCCCGGCTTCCTGCAGGGAGATCCGCCGTTCCTCGCGCAGCCGGCGAAGCTGGGCGCCCAGCAGGATGCGCAGCACGGTAGGGCCGCCGCTGCCCGGCGAGGCGAACAGGCTGAGGACCTGGCTGTCGTCAGGCTCGGCTGTGACCACGCGTCCTCCCCAGAACACCAGATATCGCAGTGTTCCACACTCGCCTGGCCGCCGCCACGACGCTAAGGCCAGGGGGGACGGCTACCCGAAGTCGCCGTCTCTGGCGCCACCGATGAACGCGTCCCACTCGGCTTGCGTGAAGATCAGGGCCGGACCGGCCGGATAGCGGGAATTGCGGACCGCCACCGCATCCCCCGGCAGCTCGGTCATTTCCACGCAGTTACCGCTAGGGCTGCTGTGATGGCTCTTACGCCACGCCACATCGCGCAGCCGTGACGCCCGCATGCCATTGCGCGCCTGATCCACGCCGCATCCCTTCCCGCCGCCCGCCGACCAGCCCAGGCGGCACAGCTCCAGCACCTTGAGCAGGTAACACGGCAAAGTTGCTGATTCTGTGCATCCGCACTTGCATATGCACATCGACGATGGAATCGTAGCGGATGCTCGCATCCGGCCGTGCCGCGCGACCGACATCAGGCTCCGAGGTTGACCCCGACATGCATGACGGACATCCGGCGAAGCTCCGGCTGGCTCCGGCCAGGCCCGGCGCTGGGGAGCTACCGCGCCCGGCCGCGCAGATCGCGCAGATGTGGCCATGCGCTGCGGTGCCGTCGGCGGCGGGATTGCATCAGCGCATCGCCGCCCGCGTCCTGGGCCCCGAGCTCGAGTCGTGCAAGGCAGCACGTGACTTCACCAGGGCAACGCTGCACGCCTGGGATCTGGACGTGGTGCTCATGGACGCCGCGGTGGTCGCCTCCGAGCTAGTCACCAACGCGCTGCGCCACGGGATGAACGGCCAGGAGCACACCCAGGCGGAGCTGATCTGGTGGTGGCAGGCGAGCCATCTGCTCTGCGTGGTCATCGACCCGAGCACCGAGCCGCCGGTCCGGCGGCCGGCCAGCCCGTCCGCCCAGTCGGGCCGCGGCCTGCAGGTCGTGCAGGCCATCGCCAGCGCATGGGGCTGGACCCCGCTCGCCGCCGCGCGCAAGGCCGTCTGGGCTGACCTCCCGGTCCCCGGCCCTCGGGCGGAGCCCGGAGCCTTATGCCCCCCGCCCCCGCGGGGCGGCCGCCGCCGGATGTCAGCCGGCGGGATATCGGCCGACGGGCCGCGGCGGCGCCTGCCGGCGCATGCCGGCCGCCGGATATCAGCCGGGACCGATAATTTGGACGCTCCCGCCAAATGGCGGCCCGCCGCCCCGGCCGGAGAGCTGGTTATCGGTGGGCAGCGGCTTGCTCAGGTCGGCCAGCACGACCTGCTGGCCGATCCTGAGGCCAGAGGTGATCCGGGTCATCACCGGCCCCATGGTCCCGATCGTGACCCTGACGACCCTGGCGTGGCCGCCGGCGTACACGGTGACCGTGGCGAGTCGGCCGGAGTAGTGCACGGCTGAGGTGGGCACGCTGACCCCGCTGGCCCGCGCCGTGATGATGGTGACGTCGGCGAAGCTTCCCGCGTGCAGGCCAGCGGGCGGGTCGGTCAGGCCGATCGTGACGGGGTAGGCCGCCGGCGACCCGCTGGTATCCGGCACCAGCCCGATGGAGATCACCGAGCCGCTGATCGGGGTGCTCATGCCGTCCGGTAGCACGCTGGCCTGCTGCCCGGCCCTGAGCTCCGGCATATCGTCCACGGCGACCTCGGTCACCACCTGGTAGCGGTCCAGCCCGGCGACCACGAACGCGGTGCTGCCCGCGGCGGCGCTGGAGCCAGCGGTTACGCCGGCCGTGACCACTGTGCCGCTGATCGGGCTGACGATCGTGGCCGCGGCGAGGTTCTGCTGCGCGACGGTAACCTGCGCTGCCGCGGCGTCGGCCGAGGCCTGGTCGGCGGCGAGCTGCACCGCGCTGGCCGGGCCGCCGCCCGAGCCACCGCCGCGGGCGCTGCCGCCGCCGGCCGTGCTGCTGCCATCGCCTCCGGCCGGGGGCTGGCCGGCCGCGGCGACGGCCTTGGAGAGCGCCTTGTCAAGCACGGTGAGCTGTCCGGACATTTTCTGCTGCGCCTGCAGTACCGCGGTCTCGGCGCTCAGCACCCGCTGCGTGGCATCGGCACAGGCGGGTGCGGGCGAGGCCGGGGCGGGCGCGGGGCCGGAGCCGGGCGGCGCGGCGCTGCGGCCGGGCGGCGCCGTGCTCGGGCCGGGCGGCGCCGTGCTCGGGCTCGGGCTCGGGCTCGGGCTGGGCGACGGCGGCGCGGTGCAGGCCCGCCTGGCCTGGCCAAGAGCGGTCTTGGCCCGCGCCAGTTCGGTGTCGACCTTGCGCTGAGCGCTCAGGACGGCCTGCTGCAGCGGCCGCAGCGACGAGGCCGGCTGCGAGCCAGGGGAGCTGGCCGACCCGGCGGCCGCGGTGTTCTGGCTGGCCTCGTCCCGGTCAGCCTGCAGGTTCGCCCTGGCCAGATCGGACTGCGCCATGGTCAGCTGGGCCTTGAGCGGCGTGGTGTCGAGCGAGCCGAGATCCTGCCCGGCGGTGACGTGCTGGCCGGGCCGGACCCTGACGGCCGCCACCGTGCCGCTGACCGTAAAGGCGACGTCGGCCTGCCGGGCCGGCGTGAGCGTGCCCACCGTGTGCAGGGCGGCCGTCTCGTCCGCCGAGGTGACCCTGGCCAGCCGGTAGACCGGCCCGGCGGAGGACAGCGCGGCATAGGCCGTCCCGGCGCCACCGGCGATGACGACACCGATGATGCTGACCGCGGCGATCCGCCGGAACCGCTTACCCATTCGTCCCGCTCCTCATTCGGTACGCAGCGCGTCGATCGGGGCGAGCCGCGCGGCCCGGCTGGCCGGGTAGACACCGAAGACCAGGCCGATGAGGACGGCAACGACGATCGCGCCGATGGTGGCGGCGGGCGAGATGGTGATGGCGCTGGAGATCAGGTGCGGCAGGACCACGGCGCCCGCCAGCCCGAGGGCCGCGCCGAGCACCCCGCCGGCCAGGCCCAGCAGCGAAGCCTCGACCAGGAACTGCCGCCTGATCACCCTGGGGGTGGCGCCGAGCGCCTTACGCAGGCCGATCTCGCGGATCCGCTCGGTGACCGAGACCAGCATGATGTTCATGACGCCGATGCCGCCGACGAGCAGGGAGATCGCAGCGATCCCGGCGAGCAGCACGGTCAGCGTCTTGTTGACTGACGTGGCGGTGCTCAGCAGCGACTGCTGGCTGTTAATGGTGAAGTCGGCCTTGGCCGGCTTCACCCCGTGCAGGTTGAGCAGCAGCGTGTCCGCTTCCTGGTAGGCCGCGGACAGGGTGGCCTGCGAGGTAGCCTCGACGAAGATCGTATCCACCGAGGTCCGGGGGCTGCCGCCGATCTGCTGCTGCAGCGTGGACAGCGGGACCAGGGCCTCGTCGTCCTCGTTGGTAGCGCTGGAGGACGAGCCCGCCGCCGCCAGGACGCCGACCACTTCCAGCGGCACGCCGTTGATGTTGACGGTCTGCCCGAGCGCGTCCCTGGCCCCGAACAGCTTGGCCGCCGTGACCGGACCGAGGACAGTGACCGCCGCCGCGTCCTTCTCGTCGGCCGCGGTCAGGAACCGGCCCTCGGCCATCGCGCGGGTCCTGGCCTGCAGCCAGCCGGCCGTGGTGCCCACCACGCTCGTGGTCCAGTTCGCGGTGCCTGCGGTCAGGGTCTGCCCGGTCTGCGAGGTAGGAGCGACCACCGCGATGTCCGGCGCGTCGGCCTTGGCCGCCAGCGCGCCAGCGTCCTGCACGGTGAGGGTGGTGGCGGAACCGAGCGGGCCATTCACCCCGCCGGCGCTCGTCGCGCTGCCCGGCGTGATGATCAGCAGGTTGGTGCCCAGTGAGTTGATCTGCGCACGGATCTGCGCGGAGGCGCCCTCGCCGAGCCCGACGGTGAGGATCACCGCGGCGATCCCGATCATGATGCCGAGCATGGTCAGCCCGGACCGGAGCCGGTGCGCGCGGACGCCGTCCAGCCCGGTCCGCAGGGTCTCCTGCCAGTTCACCCGGTCACCGTCGCGGAGGTAGTGTCGCCGGACACCAGGCCGTCGAGCAGGCGCACCGCGCGCTTGGACCGGCGGGCAACATCGGCCTCGTGGGTGATCAGCACGATGGTGCGGCCGCTGCCGTGCAGTTCGTCGAGCAGGTCGAGGATCTCGGCGGTCGAGCCTGAGTCAAGGTTGCCGGTCGGCTCGTCGGCCAGCAGCAGGGCCGGCTCGGTGACCAGCGCCCTGGCCACGGCGACCCGCTGCTGCTCCCCGCCGGAAAGCTCGCCCGGCCGGTGGCGGATCCGGTCGCCGAGGCCGACCTGGTCCAGTGCCGCGATGGCCCGTTCGCGCCGCTGCGCCCGGCTGGCGCCGCTGTAGGTCAGCGGCAGCTCGACGTTGCGCCAGGCCGACATCGACGCCAGCAGGTTGAACTGCTGGAAAACGAAGCCGATACGCCGGTTGCGCACGTCGGCGAGCTGGTTCTCCGACATCGCGCTGACGTCCTCGCCGGCCAGGCGGTAGCGGCCCGCGCTCGGCACATCGAGGCAGCCGATGATGTGCATCAGCGTCGACTTGCCGGAACCGGAAGGCCCCATGATCGCGACGAACTCCCCGTCGTCGATGGCCAGGGTGATCCCGCGCAGGGCCGCCACCTCAAGGGATCCGCTGCGATAGGTCTTGCGCACTCCGGTCAGCTCGATGAGGCTCATCGGTCAGCCACCGGGCCCCCCGCCGCCGGGGCCGCGGGCCGGGCGGATGCGGACGCTGCCCCCGCCGGGAAAGCCGCCGCCGGGGCCGAACAGGAAACCGTTGCCGCCTCCGGAATTGCTCCCGGAGCCGCCAGTGTCGCGCGGGATGGTCACGACGACCCGCTCGCCTGCGGTCAGCCCGCTGGTGATCTGGGTCTGCCCGCCGGTAGTGAGCCCGATGGTGACCGGCCGCGCGACCCGGCGGCCGTGCACGATCGTGTCCACGACGGTCCTCCGGCCGGACGGGCGAACCGCCGCGGCCGGCACGGCCAGGACGTCAGTGAGCTGGTGGTAGATGATCGAGACGGTCGCCGAGGCCCCCGCGTACAGGCCGGACGGGGTGCCGGTGACGTCGATGACCAGCGGGAAGGTAGCGACCCCCGAGCTCGTGTCGGCGGTGAGACCGATCGAGGCGACCGTGCCGGCCACCGGGCCGGGCGCGCCATTGGTGGTGATCACCACGTGGTCGCCGGTCTTGATCTGGCCGACCTGGCTGGCGTCGACGTCGGCGTCGATCACGTCATGGGCACTGATCACCGTGATCGACGAGGCAGAGCTGCCCGAGCCCGTGCTGTCGGACCCGCTGGACCCCCCGTGTCGCCTCCGCCGTCGCCCCCGCGTCGCTCGTGTCGCCCCCGCCGCCCGTGTCGCCCCCGCTGCTGCCGGCCTCGGCCCCGCCTCCCCCGCCACCCGTGCCGCCCCCGCCGCCTCCCGCCGTCGGGCCGACCGTGAGCCCGACCGTGGTCACGATGCCGTCGATCGGAGCGGTAAGCACGGTGCCGCTGAGGGCGGCGTTGGCGCTGTCTACCTGGGACTGGGCCGCGTTGACGGACGCCTGGTCGGCGGCTAGCTGGGCGCTAGAGGCGCTGCTCGCCTCATCCTGGGCGAGCTGGGACTGGGCTCCGGCCAGGCTGGCATTGGCCTGCGCGGCCTGCGCCTTGAGCGTGGCAGAGTCCATGGTGGCCAGGGTCTGGCCCTGCGTCACGTGCTGCCCGACCTTGGCCCGTACGGCGGTGACCTCACCGGGCGCGCCGAAGCTGAGGGTGGCGGTCGTCGCTGGCTCGATGGTGCCGGTAGAGGAGAGTGCCTGGCGCAACGTGGTCCTGGCCGCAGGGACCAGGAGATAGGAAGGGGCGCCGGGCGCCGTGGGCCGCGTCACCGCCCAGGCACCGAACGACGCGGCCGCCACGACGATGACGACCCCGGCCGTCAGCGCGGTACGAGGCCTGGGATCGAGGCTGCGCACGAGAAGGCGTTCTCCTGTTCCTCATCCGGGCCAGCGGGCTGGCGAGCTGGCGGCGGGCCAGCGGGCTGCGGGCAGCGGGCTGGCGGGCTGACGGCCAGCGGGCTGGCGGGGGCAGCCGGCTGCGGCCGCCGCTTTACGGGACCGCCGCGCTGGTTTCTGCGCTGCTAGGTGTACGGCATCGCCAGTGACAACACGGTCACAGCTCCTGTCACCTCGCTGTCACCCGCGAGCTGGCATGCTGGAGGCGTCACCCGCCTGAGGTTCCCAGCGCAGGCCGGAGCGCCTTTGGCCAGGGAGAGCCCATGAGAGTGCTGGTAGTTGAGGATCATCAACGGCTCGCCGAGGCCGTGGCGGCCGGGCTGCGCGGCGAGGGCATGGCCGTCGACGCGGTGTTCGACGGGCAGGCAGCCCTCGACCTCGCGGCCCTGACCCGTTACGACGTGATCGTGCTCGACCGGGACCTGCCCGGCCTGCCGGGCGACCAGGTGTGCCAGGCCCTGGCCGAGCGCCAGTGCGCCAGCCGGGTGCTGATGCTCACGGCCGCGACCACCATCGCCGACCGCGTCGAGGGCCTGGGGCTGGGCGCCGATGACTACCTGCCCAAGCCCTTCGACTTCGCCGAGCTGGTCGCCCGCATCCGGGCACTGGCCCGCCGCGCCGCCGTCCCGCTGCCCCCGGCCCTGGCCCACGGCGATGTGTCCCTGGACCCGGCCCGGCGGGTCGCCGTCCGCGGCGGCCGCCGCCTGCCGCTCACCCCCAAGGAACTCGCCGTACTGGAGTGCCTGCTGTCCGCCCGCGGCGCGCTGGTCTCCGCCGAGGAGCTGCTGGAACGGGCGTGGGACCAGAACGCGGACATGTTCACCACCACGGTCAAGACCACCATCGGGCGGCTGCGCGCCAAGCTGGGCGACCCGCCGGTCATCATGACCGTCCGCGACGGCGGCTACCGGATCTGAGCGCCATGACCCGCTGGCCCCGCTTGCTCTTCACCCCGGCCTCCTGGCTCCGGCTGCCTCGCCGCACGGCCCGGCTGCGCCTCACCGGCTTGTACGGCTGCCTGTTCCTGGCCGCCGGCGTCGGCCTGCTCGCCGTCACCTTCTGGCTCTTCCAGCGCGATACCGCAGGCACCGTGGTCACATCGAACGCGCACTTCGGGCCCGTAATCCGCAACATCGCGTGCCGATCCACCGTGCACCCCTACCTGCCCGGCGAGCAGGTATCCATAGTGCCCGCCCGCCGCCCCCCTCTCCCCCTGCCCCCCGGATGCAGGCGGCTGCTACGGGTCCAGTTCGCGGCGCTGAGCCGGGTGCACGCGGTCGACCTGCACGCGCTCGCGGCCCAGTCCGCCATCGCCCTGGCGGTGATGGCCGCGCTCGCCCTCGCGCTCGGCTGGCTGGTCGCCGGGCACGTGCTGCGCCCGCTGCGCGACATCACCGCGACCGCGCGCCGGATCTCCGCTACCAGCCTGCACGAGCGCCTCGCCCTCGCCGGGCCAGACGATGAATTCACCGAGCTCGCCGACACGCTCAACGACCTGCTCGGACGCCTGCAGGCGTCCTTTACCGCACAGCGGGATTTCGTGGCCAGCGCCTCGCACGAGCTGCGCACCCCGCTCACCCTCGACCGGACCCTGCTGCAGGTGGCCCTGCGCGACACCAGTGCCACCGTCGAGCAGTGGCGCTCGACCGGCCAGGAGATCCTGGAGTCTGGTCAGCAGCAGGAACGCCTCCTGGAGGCACTCCTCACCCTGGCCAGCAGCGAGGCTGGCCTGAGCCATCGCGAGCCGGCCGACCTGGCCGAGGTCACCGCGGCCGGCCTGCTGGCCGCGGCCCCGCAGATCAGCCGCCGGCACCTCCGGGTCCAGGCCTCGCTCAGTCCCGCGCCCGTGCTCGGCGACCCGGACCTGATCGGGCGCCTGACCGCCAACCTCCTGGACAACGCCGTCCAGCACAACGTCCGCGGCGGGATGATCGAGATCGCCACCGGGATGGCCGACGGCCGGGCTGTCCTGTCGGTCGCCAGCAGCGGCCCGGTGATCCCGCCCGCCGACCTCGACCGGCTCTTCCGGCCCTTCCAGCGACTGGCCGCCACCCGCACCAGCCATGACGCCGGACATGGCCTCGGCCTGTCCATCGTCCAGGCCATTACCACCGCTCACGGCGCAGTCCTCACCGCTACCGCACCGCAGCAGGGCGGCCTGCACATCGAGATCGGATTCCCGCCTGACCACGGCGGCCAGGGATAAATCCGCCGAGCGGGGCAGGAGCAGCCGGCCATCGCGGGACCGGCGGCGGCCGGAGCCCGGCAGGTGGCAGGATCGGGGTATGCCCGACCTCGGCTACCGCCCGTCCCGTGCTGATCCGCTGCTGATTCTCGCCATGGATCACCGGGCGTCGTTCGGCAAATCCTTGTTCGGCGTCACCGGCGACCGGCCCGACGCGAGCCAGCGCGCGGCGATGGAATCGGCCAAGCGGCTGATCTACGCGGGGCTCGCTCATGCGCGCTCGCGGCTGCCCGGAGGCCACGCCGGAGTCCTGGTCGACGAGCGGTACGGGCAGCAGGTGGTGGAGGCGGCCCACTCCGACGGCATGGTCCTGGCCTTGCCGGTGGAGCACAGCGGCCGGGACTGGTTCGAGCTGGAATGGGGCCAGGACTGGCAAGAGCATGTCCTGTCCAATAGCCCGGACTTCGCGAAGGTACTGGTCCGGGATAACCCGGCCTTCCCCCGCGACCAGCGCGAGCGGCAGCTGCAAGCATTGCAGGAGGTCAGCCGCGCCCTGGGCGAGATGGGCGTGCCGCTGCTGTATGAGCTGCTGGTCCCGGCCACTGACAACCAGCTGGCCGTGGCCGGGGGAATGACGGACGCCTACGACCGCGACCTGCGTCCCGGCCTGGTCATCCAGGTCATCGCCGACAATCAGGCAGCCGGCGTGGAGCCAGCGATCTGGAAGGTCGAAGGGCTGGAGACGGCCGATGCCGCGCGGGCGGTCGTGACGCAGATTCAGGCCGGCGGCCGCGACCACGTCCGTGCGATCGTCCTCGGGCGTGACGCTCCGGCGGCGCGGCTGGATCACTGGCTGGAGGTGGCGGCGCCGGTCGATGGCTTCGTCGGGTTCGCGATCGGCCGCAGCATCTGGGAAGACCCGATCAACGATCACAACCGCGGCCAGGCCGACGAGCGAACGACCGTCAGCCAGATCGCCGAGCGCTACCTGAATTTCGCCCGCCGGTACTGCGCGGCCCGCAGCGTCGCCCCCTGACTCCGGGTCAGGGGTCCTCCGTGGTCCGTGGTCCGTCAGCCGCTGGAAGGGACGGCGACGCGCAGTGCCGCCAGCCGGCTAGCGCCGCGCGGCGAAGACGCCATCGCGAGGTATCGCCCCGGCCGACAGGACCGCCCTGCTCAGCGTCTTGCCGATCCTGATGACCTCCCGGGTGCGCTCGTCTCCCAGGTGCTGCCACGGCGCCGCCGCCATCCGGTCGGTCTCCTGCTCGATGTGATCGCGCTGGGCCTGCCCGGCGGGGGTCAGCGCGCCTTCCTGGTCGAGCAGGCCGCGCTCGGCCAGCCCTGCGACCGCGCTGTCCCATTCCTGCTGGCTCCAGCCCCGGCTGGACTGGGCGAACGGGGCAGCGAAGCCCGTGCCGGTGGCGACATGGGTGATCTGCGCCTCGATGCCGCTCAGCCCGGAAGCCGCCAGGGCCGCGATGTGACCGTCCCCCCGATGCTCGCGCAGCAGTGACAGGCCATGCCACAGCACCAGGTGCGCCGGATCCGGCCAGTCCAGGCCGGCATGCCCGGCGTACAGCGGCCGGCCCTCGACGCGGCACGCGCCGGCCGCCTCGCGGACCAGGGCGGCCAGCGTGGCCACGTCAGCCGAGGCGATGGCGTCCGGGCCCAGGAGGCGGGTGAGGGCCGCGTCGACGGCCGCGAAGCGGGCGCCGATCACCGCGGCCGGGCTGGCCAGCTCCCACGCCCTCGGGATGCACCCGGCGATAATCGCCGGGTTGAAGTTGTAGAAGGTGGCGGCGACGACACCGGCGCCGACCGCTCCCATGGGCGCCGAGCGGCTGGCGAAGTAGCACATCCGCCCTGGCTCCAGCCCGACGCCGGTCAGCTGCTGCTCAGCCTCGGGGGCGAAGTAGATCAGCGCGTGCAGGACGTTGGTGGCGTCGTGCGCTGGCCGGACGAGGAGAGGATCCATGCCGAAACCATAGCGACTCCCGGTCAGGTGCCGGCGCCCGCCAGCAACCTGGTGCGCGTCTGGTCGCGGGTCGCCAGGTCGATGACCGTCAGCGCCATCGCGGCGGCGCCGTCGATCACGCAGCGGTCGGCGGCCGCGCTGACGCAGTGGGCGGCGAACTCACGCTGGTGGTTGACCGCGGGCAGTGAGTCGATGCCGAGATAGGGATGGATAGCCGGCAGCCGCAGTGACACATTGGCCATGTCGGTGGAGGCCCGGTTCATCTGGCCCGCGGGCGCGGCGTCGGCGAACGGCCGGCCGAGGGCACGGGCCCGGCCGACGAACAGCGCGAGCATCTCCTCATCGTTGCGGAACTCCGAGTACCGGGGGCTCTCCGCCTCGATCTGCAGCTCGCAGCCGGTGGCGAGCGCCCCGGCCTCGAAGCAGCGCCGGATCCTCGGTTCCAGGCGGTCGAGTTCCGCGAGGCTGGCGGCGCGCACATACCAGCGCCCCTCGGTATGGTCAGGGATCGCGTTCGGTGCCTCGCCGCCGCTGGTGACGATGCCGTGCACCCGGACCGAGGCCGGCAGCTGCTGGCGCAGCAGCCCGATCGCGACCTGGGCAATCGTGAAGGCGTCCGCGGCGTTGACGCCCAGTTCGGGGTAGGCGGCGGCGTGCGCGGCGCGGCCGTGATACCGCACCAGGCTGTGCTCGACGGCGAACGCCTCGGCGCGGCCCATGTCGGCGGGCCCCGGATGCACCATCATGGCGGCGTGCAGGCCGTCGAACGCGCCGCGTTCAAGCATGAGGATCTTGCCGCCACCGCCTTCCTCCGCGGGGGTCCCGAGCACGGTGACGGTGAGGCCGAGGTCATCGGCCAGCGGCGCGAGGGCAGCGGCGGCGCCCATCGCGGCGGCAGCGATGATGTTGTGACCGCAGGCGTGACCGAGGCCCGGCAGGGCGTCATATTCCGCGCAGATGCCGACCTGCAGCGGGCCGGTGCCGGCCGTCGCGATGAAGGCGGTCGGCAGGTCACACGCGCCGCGGGTCACCGCATAGCCCCAGTCCTCCAGGGCGTCGGCCAGCCAGCGGGCCGCCCGTTCCTCGTGCCAGGCGGTCTCCGGGCTGGCGTGGATCCGGTGGCTCAGCGCGAGCAGGCGGTCGCGGGCGCTGCCGATCGCCAAAGTCGCGGCTGTCGCTGCCTGCTGGGCTGCCTGCTGGGCTGGCTGATGGGTGGGGCTCATCGCTCTCCAGGGACGCCGAGGCCGGGGCGACGGTCGATTCCTCGGCTGATGTAGTCGTCGCGCGGCGGCTGCCAGATCTACCAACTGCGATGCAGCGGCCGCAAATCAGTGGAACACCGCGAGCCTCGGCAGTAACACTGTTCCCAGGCCCGGCGGCGGCCGGACCTGCCCGCGATGCGCTCCGATACTGAATGCGAGGACATGGACCCGTGGAACTGCGCGAGTACGCCCAGTGCGACGCCGTCGGACTCCGCAGCCTGATCGCGGCGGGCGAGGTCACTGCCACTGAGGTCGAGGACGCCGCGCGGAACGCCCTGGCGGTGGCGAACGCGGAGCTGAACGGCCTCGCCCTGCCGCTATTCAGCCCGGCTCTCCAGCATGCAGGCAACGGGCCGCTGGCGGGGGTGCCGTTCCTGATTAAAGACAGCGGGCCAATGGCGGCGGGAGTGCCGTTCTGCTGCGGCAGCCGGAGCCTGCGGGACGTCACGGCCCAGCATGACAGCGACCTGATGACCCGATTTCGGGCGGCCGGCCTGGTCACGCTGGGCCTGACGACCGTGCCGGAGATGTGCATCAGCTTCGCCACCGAGTCGGTCAGGTACGGGCCGACCCGCAATCCCTGGGATCTGGAGCGCGGCGTGGGCGGCTCCAGCGGCGGCGCGGCGGCCCTGGTCGCCGCCGGCGCGGTTCCCCTCGCACACGCCAACGACGGCGCCGGCTCCCTCCGGATCCCGGCGTCCTGCTGCGGGCTGGTCGGCCTCAAGCCGAGCCGCGGCCGGACGCCGTGCGGACCCGACATGGGCGAGCTGATGTTCGGGATGGCGTGCGAGTTCGCGCTGACCCGGACGGTCCGCGACGCCGCCCGCCTTCTCGATGCCGTGCAGGGACCCGGTTTGGGGGACAAGTACACGGCGCCGCCCCCGGCGCGCAGGTATGCCGACGATATGACCAGGGAGCCGGCCCGGCTGAGAGTGGCCGTGACCACGCGGGCCTGGTCGGGCGCGGCCGTCGATCCGGAGGTTGGTGCGGCCGCCGTCGCGGCCGGCCGCATGCTGGAGTCGATGGGTCACGTGGTTACTGACGCGAGCCCGCAGGTGGACTGGGGCGGCGTGATGCAGGCCGTGCGGACCGAGCTGGCTGGGATTGCCGGTGCGTTCCTGCTGTCGCCGAGGCCACCCCATCCGGCCTCGATGGAAGCCGTTTCCCGGCAGGTCCTCAGTCAGGCGCGGGAGCTCAGTGCCCTGGATCTGATGGCCGGGTTCGACGCGCAGAACCGGGTGACCCGGTCGGTGGCGGCGTTCTTCGGCCGCCACGACCTGCTGGTCACCCCGGCCCTCGGTCAGCTGCCCGCACGGCACGGCACCCTGCGGTACGACGACGCCGGGCATTCGGTGGCGAGCTGGCTGGAGTCGATCTTCGACTACGGTCCGTTCACCGCGGTGTTCAATGTCACCGGCCAGCCCGCGATCAGCCTGCCCCTCGGGGAAAGCGAGACTGGCCTGCCGATCGGAGTGCAGGTCGTCGCCCCCTACGGCCGCGAGGACCTGCTCTTCCAGATCGCCGCCCAGCTAGAGCAGGCCATGCCCTGGCGCGGCCGGCGGCCCGGCGGCTTCGTCGGCCTCCCGGCTGAAGGCACTGGCCACCTCTCCGGCACCTCCGGCGTCGGCCCGCAGTCGCAGTGACAGGACGCTGAACTCGGCGGCGATCCGGTGCCAGCGGCGCGCCTGCCGCAGCAGCGCGTGATCGCCGTCCTGCACCTCGATCGTCGCCACCGGCCCGGCGGAACGGGCCCGGTCCGCGTAGGCCCAGGTCGCGGCGGGGCTGACGACATGATCGGCGCTGCCGTGGACCAGCAGCACCCGCCGCCCGGCGAGCTGGCCGACCGGCTCCTCGGGCGGCAGCCACGGCGCCAGGCCCGCTACCGCCGTCACCAGCGGATGACCGGCGGCCCGCAGCGCGGCGCGGGCTCCCATTGAGTGGCCGATCAGCACCACGGGCACGGGCCCGAACCGGCCCGATATCCCGGCCAGCAGTTCGGTCAGGTCATGGACCGGGCAGGCCTGCGGGCCGTTCCAGCCGCGCACCCGAAAGCGCGGCCGCAGGACCAGCACCCCGCTGCCCCGCACTGCGCGGCGGACGGCCTGCGCGACCGGGACCATCCGGAGCACGGCGGGCTGGGCCGCGGTCGTCGGCTCCGTGCTGACGGACTGGCCGCCGTGCAGAACCACGACCACTCCTGGCACGCCGCCGGACGGAGCTGGGCGCCTCACGCAGCGCCGAAGCTCACGGTGACCTGCTGGAATCCCAGCGAGTGCAGCATGCCGTCGAGCATCCCCCTGGTGTTCGTCTCGGCCTGGGCGACCAGCTTGCTCCGCTGGGCCGCGTTCGCGATCTTATGCTGAGCCAGGATGTAGACCTGCTGCTGGCTGTTCGGGTTGCCGGCGAAGAAGTTACCGACCCGGTTCAGCAGTCCTTGCTGCTCAGCGAATACATACGACTGGCTCACGTTCAGCACCGCGGGCTCCAGGCGCGCGGCCGGGAGCCTGACCGTCGCCGAGGTGCGGTCCGGCGATACGTGGACGGCGCTGCCCTTCAGCTGCGAGAAGTCCACAAACGCAATGACGGTGCCGTTCCCGATAAACAGCGTCTCGCTGCCCGCGAGGAACGACGGCAGGAAAGATGTCCGCTTCGACAGGTCGACCACCACCTGGAAGGAACCGCTCGCCGCCTCGTACCGGCTCAGCGCCGAGATCGACTTCAGCAGCACGGGCTGGCTGCGATCGGTGGTGGTCTCACGGAACGGGTCGCGCAACTGCGGCAGCACGTGCACGGCGGACAGCACGAGGGCCAGCACGGCTCCTACGACGACGACGGCGCAGCCCGCCGCCATGAGTACCGCGATCCGGCCGGCCAGGCCGGGCCCGCGCGGAATGCGAACCACGTTGTTTCCTCTGCACCGATTGGCTCGGTATAGCCGCCCAGCACCGTGCTCGGTATTGGCTTCCCGCCTATTACCCGGCGAGCCGCCAATTACCCCGCGAACTTTCCAGTGATTCACTGGCCCTGGGCCGGGCATATCCGAGACTGCATTGGCGCGGTCGCGGCGCATCGCAGGCTGGAGGAGACATGGCCAGGGCTTTCCGCAGGTGGACCGGCAGACCCGGCGGTACCGGGCGTCCCCGGCGTAACCGGGCCATCGGATTCCTGCTGTGGCTGATCGCCGCGATCGTCCTGCTGATCATCGTGTCGCTGCTGTTCGGCGGCTTCCAGAAAGGGACCAAGGCCGCCGGCCAGGGCGGTGGCATCGGTGCGGGCATCGGTGCGGGCATCGGCGGCGCCGGGTCGCCGGTGCTCTCCCCCGCGCACGGGGCAGGCACGAAGCAGGGGCCGGACCGGCCGGTCCGGCCCCTGCTCGCGACGAACTGATTTACAGCTGGGCAGTGACCGCCTTGACCTCGGTGTAGGCGTTGAGCACCTCGTGGCCCATCTCGCGGCCCCAGCCGGACTGCTTGTATCCGCCGAACGGCAGCGCCGCGTCGAACACGTTGTAGCAGTTGATCCAGACCGTGCCGGCCCTGAGCTTCTTGGCCAGCGCGTGGGCCTTGGAGATGTCCCTGGTCCAGATGCCCGCGCCGAGACCGTACTCGGAGTCATTGGCCACGGCGGCGATCTCGTCCAGGTCGCTGAACGGGGCGGCCACCAGGACCGGGCCGAAGATCTCCTCGCGGACGACCTGCATGTCGGGACGGGTGTTGGTGAGCACGGTCGGCTCCACGAAGTAGCCGCGGTCGCCGTGCCGGCCGCCGCCGGCCAGGGCCGTGGCGCCGTCCGCCTTGCCGGAGTCGAGGAAGCCGGTAACGCGGCGGAGCTGCTCGTCGGAGACCAGCGGGCCCATCTGCGTGCTCGGGTCCATGCCGTCGCCGAGCTTGATCGACTTGGCGATCTCGGCGACGCCGTCCACCACCTCGTCGTAGCGGGCCTGCTGGACGAACAGCCGCGAGCCCGCCACGCAGCACTGACCGTGGTTGAAGAAGATCGCGTTGGCGGCGCCCTCGATCGCGCTGTCCTCGGCGTCGTTGAACACGATGTTGGGGCTCTTGCCGCCCAGTTCCAGCGTCAGCTTCTTCAGGTTGCTGGCCCCCGCCGCGGCGACGATCAGCTTGCCCACCTCCGTGGAGCCGGTGAACGCGACCTTGTCCACGCCGTTGTGCGCGGCCAGGGCCGCTCCGGCCGTCTCGCCGAAGCCGGGTACCACGTTGACCACGCCCTCGGGCACGCCCGCCTCGGCCATGAGGCCGGCCAGGCGCAGCGCCGTCAGGGGGGTCTGCTCGGCTGGCTTGAGCACCACGCAGTTACCGGTGGCCAGCGCCGGGCCGAGCTTCCACGCGGCCATCAGCAGCGGGAAGTTCCACGGGATGATCTGCCCGACCACGCCGAGGGGCTCGCGCAGGGTGTAGGAGTGGAAGTTCGCGCCTGGCATGTAGGGCACCGAGATGTTGATCGAGTTGCCCTCGATCTTGGTGGCCCAGCCGGCCATGTAGTGGAACAGGTCTGCCGCGAGAGCCACGTCGCCGAACTGCGCGACGAGCACCGGCTTGCCGTTATCGAGCGACTCGAGCTGGGCGAGTTCCTCGGCGTGCTCGAGGATCAGGTCACCGACGCGCCAGATGATGCGCCCGCGCTCCGAGGGGGTCATCCGGCTCCAGGGGCCCGTATCGAACGCCGCGCGGGCGGCCCTGACCGCCCGGTCGATGTCCTCGGCATCGCCCTCGGCGATGCTGGCCAGGACTTCGCCGGTCGCGGGGTTGGGGGTCTCGAACGTCTTGCCGGACGCCGAGTCAACCCACTGGCCGTTGATGAACAGCTGACGCGGGGAGCCGATGAAATCTTCGACGTTCCGGTCCAGGGTCACTGTCATGGATGCTCATCTCCTTTGATCCGCACGGCGGACGTAGCTGCGTCGTCGCGGCCTGCTGTCCGTGACTGCGGCTGGCGGATTGCCCAGCGGCCGCAGCCTCCACCCGATAGTCCCCATGAGACTACAGAAGCCAGGTCGACACAAGGGGGGGTTAGTTCGGTAGTCTCGTTGTTACTACCAGCTCGTTCCTGCGGAGGGGGTGGTCATGTCCGTCGAGATGATCGGCGCGGAATTCGGTCCAGGGCCGGCCCACGCACCTCCAGGTCGCCGGATCCGCCCGGTCACAGGCGTGCTGGCGGACGGCACTCCTTTTTATGCCCCGATCGGCGAAGTCACCGCCGACGGCTCGCTGGTCACCTGCCATCTCTGCGGCCGGTCCCTGCGCTCAGTAGCGGCACACTTGCGCGTGCACGGCTGGACCAAGGAGGCCTACTGCGAGGCATTCGGCCTGGAGCGCCGGCAGTCGCTCGAAGGCCCCGAGACCCGCAAGCTGCGGGCGGCCGCCCTCACCTCCCGCCTGGTCTTCGACGCTGCGATCCGCCAGGGCAGCGCCGAAGGACGGGAACGGGCCAGGGCCGGCCACCTCACCCGCGACGCCGCCGCGGCGGCCAGGGGCCGCCGCATCCCGGAGCAGCGGCGCCGGAAGGCCGCGCAGGCACTGGCCGCGATCCCGGCGGCCGTCGTCGCCCAGGCGAACAGGGAACGCGCCGACCGTCACCTGGCCAGCGTCGCGGCGGCCGTGGCCCGGCGTCATGGATGCCCGGATATCGGAACGTTCGTCCTGGCCAGGGTCGGGCAGGGCGCCAGCCTGGCGGCTATCAGCCGCGAGGCCGGGCTGCACAAGGACTGGCTGTCGCGTCACCTCGGCGAGATTGACCCGGCGGCGGCCGACGCCGTCGCCGCCGTCGCACGGCAGCGGCGTCTCGACCGCTGGGACGCCCGGTGGACGCCGGCCCTGAGCCAGCTTGGCTTCGCTGACGTGGCCAGCTACCTGCACGAGCGCCACATCGTGCAGCACCGGACGATCAACGCCATCGCCGCCGAGGCCGGCCTGACCCACCACGCCGTGGAGTCCGCGCTGCGCCGTCACGGGCTGGAGCGGCTCTCCCATGCCGCCAAGCGGCACGCGGCGCACCAGCGCGCCGGCGCGGTCGCCGCGAGCCTCGGCTGCGCCACTATCGCTGACTACGTGACCCGCCGCCAGGCCGCGGGGTGGACCTGGCAGGCGATGGCCGCGGAATCGCGGCAGCCTGCGTCGTGGCTGCGCCGGCAGTCGGCGGCGAGCGCGGCAGCCAGCCTGGCCCCCGGCCTGGCGGAGCCCTGACCTGGCATCTGGGCGTCGGTGCTCGGTGCCGCCCGTAGGATGACCGGTCATGAGGCGGATGCTCGTTACCGGCGGGGCCGGGTTCATCGGCGCGAATTTCGTCCAGCACACGGTGCGCCACCGCCCGGAGTACTCGGTCCGGGTGCTGGACGCGCTGACCTACGCCGGCAACCGTGACAGCCTCGCGTCGGTCGCCGATCAGGTCCCGCTCGTGCAGGGCGACATCTGCGACGCGGAGCTGGTCGACCGCCTGGTCGCGGAGGCCGACGTCGTGGTCCACTTCGCGGCCGAATCGCATGTCGACAACTCCCTGGACGATCCGGCGCCGTTCCTGCGCACCAACATCGTCGGTACGTACACGATCCTGGAGGCGGTCAGGCGGCACGGCCGACGGCTGCACCACATCTCCACCGACGAGGTGTTCGGGGACCTGGCGCTCGACGCGACGGCCCAGTTCACCGAGCAGACGCCCTACGACCCCTCCAGCCCGTACTCGGCGACCAAGGCCAGCTCGGACATGCTCGTGCGGGCGTGGGTGCGGTCGTTCGGCGTGGCCGCGACGCTGTCCAACTGCGCCAACAACTACGGCCCGCGCCAGCACGTGGAGAAATTCATCCCGCGCCAGATCACCAACCTCCTGCTGGGTGACCGGCCCAAGCTCTACGGTGCCGGAGCGAACGTCCGCGAGTGGACGCATGTCGACGATCACAATGACGCGGTGCACCTCATCCTGGACCAGGGCCGGCCCGGTGAGACGTACCTGATCGGGTCGGGCGACGAGCGCAGCAACAAGCAGATCCTGGAGCTGATCCTGGAGCTGATGGGCCAGCCCGCGGACGCCTACGACTACGTGCCGGACCGCCCCGGTCACGATCTGCGCTACTCCAACAACTGCGCGAAGATCCGCGCCGAGCTGGGCTGGGAGCCGCGGTACGGCGACTTCCGCGCCGGGCTCGCCGCGACCATCGACTGGTATCGCCAGAACGAGTGGTGGTGGAAGCCCCAGAAGGAAGCCGCCGAGACCAGGTACGGGCTACTGGGACGGTAGGCGCATTCCGCCGCCTGGCGTGAGCCGGGCGGCCCGCGCGTCGAGATACCGCTGCTCGGGCAGGCTCGTGGCGCGCCGGGCGGCCAGCTGGTACCCGGCCCTGGCCGCCTCAAGGTCTCCGGACATCTCCAGCAGGTGCGCCCGGACCGCGTGCAGGCGGTGATGCCGGGCCATCCGCTCATCGGCATCCAGCACGGCGAGCAGGTCGAGGCCGGCCTGCGGCCCGTGCACCATCGCCGCCGCTACCGCGTGATTGAGCGTCACCATCGGATTCGGCGCGATCCGCTCCAGCAGTTCGTACAGGGCGAGGATCTGCGGCCAGTCGGTGTCAGCCGCCCGCGGTGCTTCATCGTGGACCGCGGCGATCGCCGCCTGGACCTGATAGGGGCCGATCGGCGCCCTGGCCAGCGCCCCGGTAACCAGCTCGACCCCCTCCCGGATGGCCCCGGAGTCCCACCGGGCCCGGTCCTGCTCGGCGAGCGGGACCAGGGAGCCGTCGGGCCGGGTGCGGGCCGGCCGCCGGGCGTCGGTGAGCAGCATCAGGGCCAGGAGCCCGGTGACCTCGCCATCGCGGGGGAGCAGCTGGTGCACCGCGCGGGTGAGCCGGATCGCCTCCCTGGCCAGCTCGATGCGCTGCAGGTCAGGGCCGGAGGTGGCGGTGTAGCCCTCGTTGAAGATCAGGTAGAGCACCTGCAGGACCACCTGCTGCCGGCCCGGCAGCTCCGCTGCGAGCGGCATGCCGAAGGGGATGCCGGTGGCCTTAATGCGCTGCTTGGCCCGGCTGATGCGCTGGGCCATGGTCGTCTCCGGCGCGAGGAAGGCGCTGGCGATCTGGGCTGTGGTCAGGCCGCCGACAGCACGCAGGGTGAGCGCGGCCTGCGAGGCCGGCGACAGCGCGGGATGGCAGCACAGGAACAGCAGGGTCAGCGTGTCGTCGGTATCCGGCAGATGCTGCTCGCCGGGAGCCGGCCCGGCGAGCTCGTCGGGCCCGGCCATCGCCGCGGCCGTCACCTCCCGGCGCCGTCGCGCCTGATCGCCGCGCCACTGATCCACTAGCCGCCGGGACGCGACGGTGATCAGCCAGCCTTGAGGATTGCGGGGCAGGCCGTCCTTCGGCCATTGCCGGGCGGCGGCCAGCAGTGCTTCCTGCACCGCGTCCTCGCACATGTCGAAGTGCCCGTGCCGCCGCACGAGCGCGCCGAGGACCTGCGGCACCAGCTGGCGCAGCAGGTCCTCGACCTCGGCGGGCGCAGTCACATTTCCGCGCCGGCGGTATCCATGACCTGCCGCACTTCCATCGCGAAGTACCGGGCATCTGGCCACCGGGCGGCGATCTGAACGGCGCGCTCGGTGCTGTCGCACTCGACCATGAGGTAGCCGGCCAGCTGTTCCTTGGCCTCCGCGAACGGCCCGTCGGTGGCTGCGGGCACGCCGTCCCGCACCCGGACGGTCGTAGCGCTCGACGCATCGACGAGCGCCTCCCCGCCGATCAGCTCCCCGGACTCGCCGAGCTCCGTCATGATCACGCCGACCTCGCCGAACAGCTCGTCGCGCTCCTGCTGGGACCACGCCTGATAGGTCGCGGGGTTGTTGTAGATCAGCAGCATGTACTTCATGCCCAGCGCTCCTCACGCTCATGGCGCCCCGTGCGGGCACCTCTCACCGGGGACGTCGGAGCAGGCGGCAGGATCTCGACGTCCACCCCCTCCACACTGCCAGCCCTCCAGACTGCCAGCCTCTGCGCCGCCAGCCTCTTGCCCGACGCGTTAGTGGCCGCTAACGTGTTAGCGTGCCTGACCTGGTGGCCGCGATGGCCGAGCCGAACCGGCGCCGCCTGCTACAGCTGCTGGGGTCCGGCGAGCAGACAGTGACCGTGCTGGCCAGCAAATTCACGGTGAGCCGGTCGGCCATCTCGCAGCACCTGGGCGTGCTCGGCGAGGCCGGCCTGGTCGTCAGCCGACGAGAGGGAAGGTTTCAGTACTACCGCCTCAGGCCCGAGGGCATGGCGGCCCTGCGGGCCGAGCTCGCCTCGTTCTGGACCAGGGAACTCGACCAGCTCGTCAGCGATGCACTCGCCATCAGTGCCGCATCTGAATCCGCATCTGAATCCGAAGGAGCACTCTGATGCCGTTCGAGAGAACCGTGCTCGTCCCACTTGGCCCCGATGAGACTTTCGCCCTGATCACAGAGCCCGAGCGGCTGCGCCGCTGGCAGGTCATTACCGCCCGCGTCGATCTTCGGGCTGGCGGTGACTACCGGTGGACCATCATTCCGGGGAACTCCGCCGCCGGCTCCTATACCGAGGTGGAACCGGGCCGGCGCGTCGTCTTCACCTGGGGCTGGGAGGGATCGAAGGACCTGCCTCCTGGCGCGTCATCGGTGACCATCACGCTGGAGGCCGGCCGCCGACGGGACGCTCGTCTCGCTCGTGCACGACGGGCTGACGCCGCAGCAGGCCGACGGCCACGCTGAGGGCTGGAATCACTACCTCGATCGCCTGATCGCCGCCGGCGCCCGTGGTGACGCCGGCGCCGACGAATGGGTCGCGGCGCCGCAGGAGCTTGACGCCATCAAGGCCGCCGAGGCCGCACTGTCCGCCTGCCAGCTCGTGCTGCGCGGCATCACCGATGCCGACCGTGACCGGGCCACCACCTGCCCGCAGTTCAGCGTGGCGCAGCTGGCCGACCACCTGATCGGCTCGGTGACCCACCTGGGCGGTGCGGCCGGCGCGCAGTTCCCCGATCCCGCGACGTCGGCCAGCATCGAGACCCGGATCGCGGACCCGGCACAGGCCGCGCTGGAAGCCTGGAACGCCCGCGGCCTCGACGGCATGGTCAAGGCCGCCGGGAGCGAGTTGCCTGCCGTCATCGCCGTCGGGATCCTGTCGGTCGAGTTCCTGGTTCACGCGTGGGACTTCGCCAGGGCCACCGGCCAGCAGGTCACCGTCTCTGATGCGGTGAGCCAGCATGTCCTCGAGTCCGCGCACAAGATCATCACCCCCGGCGTCCGCAGCAGCGTCGGATTCGCCGACGCGGTCGAGCCCGGCCCGGACGCCGATGTCCTCGGCCGCCTGATCGCCTTCACCGGCCGCGCCGCGTAGCCCGGCCCACTGACCTCCTACCTCTCGCAAAGGAGAAACGAAGATGCCCGTACGTACCTCTTATCTCCAGGGCACCCCTAACTGGGTGGACCTGCAGACCACCGACCAGGCGGCCGCGAAGTCCTTCTACGCTGCGCTGTTCGGCTGGACCTACGATGACCAGCCGATGCCCGAGGGCCCGGTGTACTCCATGGCCAAGCTCGGCGAGGGATATGCCGCCGCGATCGCCGCGCAGTCGCCGGAGCTGGCCGCCGCCGGCGAGCCGCCGGCCTGGAATACCTACCTCGCCGTGGACTCGGTCGATGACGCGGCGGCCAAGGTCGAGGCGGCCGGCGGCCAGGTCGCGATGCAGCCCTTTGACGTGATGGAGGCCGGGCGGATGGCCTTCGTGCTGGATCCAAGCGGCGCGCCCGTGGTGTTCTGGCAGGCCGGCCAGCACATCGGCGCCACGGTGGTGAACGAGCCGGGAGCCATTCTCTGGAATGAGCTGGTCACCACCGACCCGTCGGTCACCACGTTCTACGAGCAGGTCCTCGGCCTGACCACCAGCGTGATGGACATGGGGACCGGTGCGTACACCCTGTTCGAGACCGGCGGCACGCAGGTCGGCGGCACCGTGGCCCCGCAGATGCCCGGCGTGCCGAACCACTGGCATGTGTACTTCCAGGTGGCCGGCACCGACGCCGCCCTGGCGAAGGTCGCCGAACTGGGCGGATCCACCCTGGTGGAGCCGTTTGACAGCCCGGTCGGCCGCATCGCCACGGTGCGCGACCCGCAGGGCGCGGTGTTCAGCATCATCGAGCCGCCAGCTCAGCCCGCCTAACCGCGAAACCCACGGCCTGACCGAGTCGCCGGGGGCGATTCTCAGTCAATACGACTGAGAATCGCCCCCGGCGATGGCTGAGGTCGCCGGTCCGATGCACGCCTGGAGTGAGCACATGGAAATGCCCAAGCCGAGTGAGGCCGACAAGGAGTTCTTCCGGTCCCTGATCCCCGCTGAACCGGACGTCGAGATCAAGCCGATGTTCGGCAACCTCGGGGCTTTCGTCCGCGGGAACATATTCGCCGCCCTGTTCGGCCCGGACGTTGGCGTCCGGCTTGACGACACCGCCCGCGACGAGCTGGCGGCGATAGACGGTTCTGGGCCCTTCGGGCCGGCCGAGCGCCCGATGGGCGGATACACGAGCCTGCCCGGGGCCTGGCGGAGCACGCCCGATCTCGCCGCTGTCTGGGTCGCCAGGGCGCTGTCCCACGTCAGCTCGCTGCCACCAAAGATCAAGAAGCCGAAGCCGGCCAGGAAGTAACCGCCTGGCAAGATCGCCGTATGGCCGAGCATCCTGCAGCCGGGCAGCAACCAGCCGGGCAGCAACCAGCCGAGCAGCCCCGAGCCGGGCAATCCCCCGCCGGGCAGCCCACCGCCGGCCAGCCACCCGCCGGGCCATCCCCCGGCGGGCCATCCCCCGCCGGGACGCGGTCGGTGCTTGAGCGCTTCCGGCTGGACGGCCGGGTCGCCGTCGTCACTGGCGCGTCATCCGGCCTCGGCGTCGCCTTCGCTGCCGGGCTCGCCGAGGCCGGCGCCGACGTAGTCCTCACCGCACGGCGCGCCGACCGGCTGGAGCGAACGCGGCAGCTGGTCGAAAGCTACGGGCGCCGCGCCCTGGCGGTTCAGGCCGACGTCGCCGACCCGCGGGACTGCGAACGCGTGATCGCCGCTGCGTACCAGGAGTTCGCCGCGGTGCACGTGCTGGTGAACAACGCAGGAGTCGGCAGCGCGGTCCCGGCGACCCGCGAGTCGCCGGAGGAGTTCAGCCGCGTCGTCGCGACGAATCTGCATGGCTGCTACTGGATGGCGCAGGCGTGCGGGAGGCGAATGCGGCCGGGCGCCAGCATCGTCAACGTCAGCAGCGCGCTGGCCAAGACGACCGCCGGGCTTCCGCAGGCGGCCTACAGCGCGAGCAAGGCGGGCGTCCTCGGGCTGACCAGGGACCTGGCCAGCCAGTGGACGGGCCGTAAGGGCATCCGGGTCAACGCCCTGGTGCCGGGCTACTTTCAGACCGAGATGACGGACCATTTCCAGGACGGGTACCTGGAATCCCTGGTCGAGCGGCGGATCCCGGCCGGCCGGCTCGGCGACCACATCGAGCTCGTCACCGCGCTCATCTTCCTGGCCAGCGACGCCTCCTCCTATGTCACGGGCACCGCCCTGACCGTCGACGGCGGATTGCTGATCACCTGAGACGGGCGGCGATGACCCGCGCGCACTCCATCGGCTCGGCATGGGTCGTATCCACTTCCAGGTCATATACGACGCCCTGGTGAACCACCTCCGCCTGGGATGCCGCCATCCCGGTGACCCGATCGCCCCGTGCCACCTCCCGGCTTGCGGCCACCGTGCCCTGGCACCTGACACCGACCCACAGCACGTCCAGTCCGGCCAGAGCTTTCTGCCACCGCTGCTGGGACACCGCTCCGCCGAGGAAGACCTCATCAACGATGACCCCGGCCCCCGCGCGGGCCGTCGCGGCGACCCCCTCGATCCAGGCCGCTTCCAGCGACCGGAACTCCGGCCCGACAATCACCTTGCCGTCCGGGTCGAGCCTGACGCCCGCATCTGAGCCCGTCATGGACGCGGGCATCGCCTGGATCAGTGCGTCCACCCCGAAGGTCAGCCACGGATCCGGCAGGACCGACTGCAGACACCGGGCGATCCCGGACTTCCCCGAACTGGAGCCACCATTGAGGACAATCACCTGAGTCGTCACCGCGCCACCCTAGAGGCATCGCCACAGCGCTCTGGCTCAGGTTCCGGCCCGGGCGCCGGGCCGCCGCCTCTGAGTGATCAGACAGGCGGCCGCAGCTGACGCCGCAGGCCGGGCACATCAGCCAGCGGCCCGAGGTGGCGCAGCTTGTCGGGGTTGATCACCGAGCGGACGGTGCGTACCTGGCCGCCCACGATGTCCAGGACAAAGACGTTGACCAGCTGGCCGGCTGGATCGAGGAACAACGCGCCCGGCTGCCCGTTGACCTCAGCCCGGCGGATCGTTATCCGCAGCTCGCGGATCTGCCGGGACAGGCCGGTCATGAGGCGGGCCGTCCGCTGCCGGCCGGTGATCGGCCGCGGCCAGGAGGGGCTCGTCCCGCCGCTGTCGCCGTAGACCACGGCGTCCTGCGCGAGCATCGTGACCAGGCCGTCCATGTCCCCGTCCCCGACGGCCCGCAGGAACCGGTCGGCAAGCTCCTCGCGGTGGCGGCGCGAGGCATCGAAGCGGGGCCGGTGCTCGGCGACATGGCGCCGTGCGCGCAGCGCCAGCTGACGGCAGTTGTCCTCGCCCTTGCCGACGATGCCCGCGACCTCGTCGTAGCCGTAGCCGAAGATGTCATGCAGCAGGAAGACGGCCCGCTCGACCGGAGTCAGCCGCTCAAGCACGAGCAGGAACGCCATCGACAGCGTGTCGGCCTCTTCCGCCGCGCTGGCCGGATCCGGCGCGGCGGGGTCAGTCAGCAGCGGCTCCGGCAGCCACTCGCCCACGTATGCCTCCCGGCGGGCCCGCGCTGAGCGCAGCTGATCGATGCAGAGCCGAGTGGTAACCGCCGAGAGGAATGCCCTCGGCGAGTCGATCCCGCCGTTGCCCGTCTCCTGGCGGTGGAAGCGCAGGAACGCCTCCTGCACGATGTCCTCGGCCTCGGTGACGCTACCGAGCATCCGGTAGGCGATCGAGAACATCAGCGGCCGGAGCCGCTGGTAGGCCTCCGCCGTGCTCATATCCGGTCCCCTCTGGCCGCGCGGATTCTCCCAGACCGCGGGTGAAGCCCTGCCGCCAGCTCGCCCACTGGGGCTGCCAGCCCAGTTCCGCCTTCGCCTTCGCGTTCGACGAGCCACGGATCTGCGTCATCATGGAGACGCCCACCTCGCCAGCCGCCAGCCGCCCGAGCCACCCCGGCACCCGGTAGGGCGCCCTGGCGCCCACCGATGCGGCCAGAAACGGCAGCCACTGCGCCACGCTAGCCGGTTCATCGTCGACGACGTTGTAGATCCCCGGCCCGCCGTGCTCCAGGGCCGCTACCGTCGCCGCGGCGGCGTCGCTGACGTGCAGGAACGACCAGACGCCCGCCCCGCTGCCGATAACCGGCAGCCGGCGCCGGCGGATCAGGGCGACGAGCTCATCGAAAGCACCGGGCCCGTAGAAGGACCCGTATCTCAGCACGATTCCCTCTATCGGCGCCGCAGTCAGAACGACCCGCTCCAGATGACCAATCGCGGCGAGTGTCTCGCGCTGCGCGGCGGGCGGGCTCGGATCGAGCGGATCGTCCTCGGTCTTCACCGGGCCGCCGGCCCGGGTGTTCGTCCAGCCGGTATAGCTCTGCGCGACAAAACGCCGCACGCCGGACGCGGCGGCCGCGGCCAGCAGGTGATCGGTCCCGGTAGTCCGCAGTTCGTTGGTGACCGCGAACGCGCGGTCGAAGCGGCGCACGCTGCTCGTCCCGGCCAGCGCGGTCATCTGGTGAATGACGACCTCGGGCTCGGCCCTGGCTACCGCCGCGCCGACAGCCACCCTGTCCAGGCCGTCCATTATGACCGGCTCGGCTCCCAGCGCGCGCAGCCGCCCGGCCTTCGCCGGGGTCCTGGTCGTGGCGGTGACCTGATATCCCTGTGCGGTCAGCGCGGGCAGCAGGTACTGCCCGATAGCCCCGCTCGCCCCGGCCACAAAGACTCGCATGATGACTCCCTTCGTCCGGTCCCCGGCGGACCGGACGCCCTCTCAGACGAGATAGGGCCCGCTCCTGTGACACCCGGCCGGGGATCGTCCCGGCGCAATCAGGTAGATGCGGCGGCATCCGGACCTGCGGCGCTGCGATGTGTATGATCAGATTCGTCACTGACCGGGTCATACGGCTGTCAGCTGGGAAAAGTCGCGGGGCTCGGGCCTGGACGCTGACTCGCGCTCTGCAATCAGCAGCGGGCGAGTAGAGGGAGTAGAGGAATGTTCCCCGGGGGGAGCGATGGTCTCGGCGGTACTTTTCGTCGTGGTGGCCGCAGTCCTGTGCGCCGCCGCGGTGTTCGCCGTCCTCGGGATCGCCCAGATCTACCTGTCCGGCGCCGAGGCCATCGAGCACGACGGCCTGGCTCCAGGGTCTGACGCCCCGGCCTGGTCGCTGAGCGACTCCTCCGGCACCCTGCACCGGTCCCCGCCGGACAAGCCCCTGCAGCTGATCATGTTCACGGACCACTCGCTGAAGTCCTTCCCCTCGGTCGTAGACGGGCTGCGCTCGGTCATGACGCAGGCTTCCCGGCCCGAGATAGTCGTGCTGCTGCGCCACCGCAACGAGATCGCCGAGCCAGTGCTGCGCATGCTCGGCCTCGGCGACATCCCGGTGCTGACCGGGTCGCCCGCCCTCTACGGCCGGTACAACGTCCGGGTCATTCCCTTTGCGATCATCGTCGACTCAGCCGGCCAGGTACGGGCTTCCAGCCTGGTCAATCACGACTGGCAGATCACCAAGCTGCTGCAGCTCGCCGACATCCCGCCCGAGCCGCCGGTGCGGCCCGCGGCCAGCCCATTCCGGCTGCTCAGACCCAGAGCCGGGGTGTTAACGCCATGGAGGTGCTGGTCCTTGGAGCGAAGTCGGCGGTGGCCGCCTTGCTACTCGTCGCAGGCGGCGCGAAGCTCGCTGATCTGGCCAGCTTCGCCTCGGCAGTGCGCCTCTTCGCGCCACGCCGGGCTGCATGGGCCGTCCTGCGGACAGCGGCCCTCGGCATCGCGCTGGCCGAGCTCGCGCTCGGGGCGGTCAGCTTGTCGTCCCCGGCCGCCGGGTGGCCTAACCGGGTAGCCTTCGCGGCCGGCTGCGCCTTCGTGGCCGTCTCGGGGGCCGGCTATGCCTTCCACCGGGGCCGCTCGTGCCGCTGTTTCGGCGCGCTATCCCAGCGGAAATTCGACGCGGCGGGAATTGCCCGTAGTGCTGTCGTCGCGGTCGTGGCGGCTGCCGCCCTGGCCCCCGTGCAGCCGTCGTCCGTCCAGCTCACGGCGGCAGCACGGCTGGCGCTCCTCGGTGCCGCCGCGTTGCTGGCCTTCGTGGCGTTCACCGCGGCCAGGGCTCTGGCCGTGAGCCGCGAATCCCGGCCCGAGCGGGCCCAGCCGGGCGGGGCATCGCGGTGAGAATTCCCGTCTACCTTGCAGTAGCGCAGTGGGTACTGCTGCTGACCCTCGGCCTGCTGGTGATCGTGATGTACCGCCAGCTCGGGCGGGTGCTCGGGCAGGCCAAGCCGGCCAGCCTCGGACCGGTGGTGGGAAGTACCGCGGCGAGCTTCGCCTACACGCGGATGGCGGACACCACGGTGCATCACCTGACACCGGGTGACGGGCAGGCCACGCTCGTGGCGTTCGTCGACCCCACCTGCCCGTCGTGCGAGGAGCTCGTCATCGCCCTGAGCACCGCTGAGCAGACTGGCCAGCTGGCCAGCCTGCGGGTGCTGCTGCTCATGTCCGACCCGCCTCGCTACCTGCAGATCTCCGATGCCTTCCGGACCTGCAGGCTGGAGATCGGCCAGGCCGTGGCCCGTTCCGAGCTGGATGCCTACCACGCGTCGGCGACCCCGCTGCTCGTCGCGATAGACGGCGCGGGCGTCGTCCGGGCCGCCGGACCTGCCGCGCAGCTCGCGGACGTGCGCTCCTACATCCAGGCCAGCCTGGTGCCCCCGCCCGACGTGACCCTCAGCGTCGTGCCGAACGACGATCGATGGAAAGGTGAGACCGCGACATGAGCCGCAAGCACCTGGCCGCCAACCTCGACGCCCGCATCGGCACGATGGCTGAGCGGGTCGTCAGGAGGATGAGCCGCCGGGACGCGCTGCGCGGCGCGATAGTCGGCGGGACCGCGGGCGTGGCCGCCCTGGCCCTCGGCCAGCTCCCGGCGGAGGCGGCCACCTGCACCTGCGGGCCCACTCGCCGCTGTGCGCACTGCCCGGAGGTGGGCTGCCCGTCCGGCTATCACCTGTGCAAGGGGTCGTTCACCAGCAACTGCATCAACAAGCAGGGCTTCCGGTGCGAATGGCCGAGCGGCACGTGGATCGCCTGCATGGGCCGCGGGAAGGGCTACGGGTACAAGGTCTGCTACGACTGCATCAACAAGAGCGGCTGCGCGAACTGGTGCACCTGCCTCAGCGAGTGCATCTGCTGCCAGTGCGAGACGACGCGGGACATCCGGGCCGAGCAGCGGCGGATCCAGGCGGTAGGCACCCCATGAGCCAGGACCGGGCCGACTGCCAGGACCGGACCGGCCGCCAGCACCGGAGCCGCAGCCGGTCAGCCGGAGTGCTGCGTGCCCGCCGCCCCTAGGCTTCTCCTGGCCGCAGCTGCCCTCACGGCCGGCCTGGCCGCCGGCTGGGCCGCCTCCGGACGCGTGGCGGTCGTGGCCGGGATAGCGATCGTCATCGCGGCCACGAACGGCTACGCCAAGGCGCACTCCCCTTGAGGGGCCAACTCGGCGTCCTCGCTGGCCGCCGACCTCCCGGTCGGGAGGCTTGCCAGGCGCGCCGGGGTGGTGCTGGCCTACGCCCTGCCCGCCGCCGTGGCCTGGGCGGTACTCGGGCTCCTGCTGAACGAACTGCCCCTGAGCCTGGCTGCCCTTCTCCTCATCGTCGCGTACGGCGCGTGCTATGGCGTGACGGAGTCGGCCGGCCGGGCCCGCCCCGCGCCCCCTGGCAGTCGATGGCAGGTACCGCAGACGATGGTGGCGGGAGTATCACGCCGCCGGCGCGTCCTGGTCTGGGGCTCGATCCTCGGACCCGGATTCGCCACCCGCAATCCCTACGCGGGCTTCGCCCTGCTGCCCCTGGCGGTGGCCGCGGTCGGCAGCATCCCGGCCGGGATCGCCCTGGCCGCGGTCATCGGGGTAGCGCACGGCACGGGCCGGGCGCTGGCCCTGCTGCGCGACGCGCGCGAGGCGTTGGCGGGCGACCATCTGCGGATGATCCTCAAGTCCCTGTACTGGCGCACGTTCGATGGCTTCGCGCTGCTCGTCGTCAGCGGCGCCGCCGCGGTGGCCTGCCTGTACCGATTCTGACCAGTTCACCCGCAGAAACCGATAAGACGGAGGCCAAACGATGCGCAGAACGCTGATCACGGTGATCACCCTGGTCTCGGCGGCCGCGATGATGAGCGGGGCAGGCCTCGCACTCGCCAGCACAAGCGCCAGCCCGAGCAGCGCCAGGCACGAGAAGTTCCGCATTATCGGCACGAGCGAGACGGCCAAGAGGCAGAGCGTGATCGCGACCGGCTCGTTCCAGGGCGGAGGCAGCGAGGCCCTCGGCAAGACGATCGACAAGGTGGCTCTCTACAAGGGCACCTTCGAGGTCACCCGCCACGTCACCTTCAGGACAGCGCCGGCCCCGCCGCAGGGATGCATCGTACGGGTGACCGAGCGGGGCACGTACAAGCTGAGTCATGGCACGGGCCGGTACGCCGGAATACGCGGCACCGGCACCTTCGGCAGCCGGATAACGATCGTCCTGGCCCGCACGGGGTCATCCAGCTGCGGCGCCACGGTCGCCTTCCAGCAGCTCACCTACGAGTCAGGGACCGTCAACAAGTAGCGTCCGGGCGCCGGGCCATCCCGTGGCACGAAGAGCCAAGTGCTGGCCGGGCTCGTGCGTTACCGCGCATAGGATCGCCCGCATGCGCGTGCTGGTCGCCTCTACCGGCGGGGCAGGTCACTTCCATCCTCTCCTTCCCTTCATCGAGGCGCTCGCGCGGCGCGGGGATCAGGTACTGGTGGTCGTGCCGCCGGCGCACGCGGCCAGGGCCGAGGCGACCGGTTGCCCCTACCGGACCGGCGCGGATCCGCCCGCGTCCCAGCTCGCGCCGCTCCGGGACCGCTTCCGGGCGGCCCCGCCGGAGGAGGCCGCGATCCTGGCCAACCGCGAGATCTTCGGGCGGCTGATGACCGCGGCCATGCGGCCGGCACTTGAGGCCGCATGCCGCCAGTGGCAGCCCGACCTCGTGCTTCGTGAGCCGTGCGAATACGCCTCGGTGGTGGCCGCCGTGCGCTTCGGCATCCCGCACGCGCAGGTGGCGATATCGCTGGCGGAAATCGAGGCGTATTCGCTGGGCCTCGCCGCGCCCGCGCTTGAGCCGTATGGCAGCCAGCTAGCGGACCGGATCCGCGCGGCCCCGTACCTGACCCGCTTCCCGGCCTCGCTCGACCCCTCGCCCTTCCCCGCCACACGCCGGTTCCGCGAGGCCGCGCCGGTCCGTGGCGAGCCGCTGCCGGACTGGTGGGATACCCGCGACGGGCCGCTGGTCTACCTGACTTTCGGCAGCATCGCCGGCGGGCTGCCAATCGGCACCGCGGCCTGCCGGGCGGCACTCGATGCGGTAACAGGACTGCCGGCGCGGGTGCTGCTCACGCTGGGCCGCGGAATCGACGAGGCGCTGACTGGCCCGGTGCCGCCGAATGTGCACGCGGAGGCGTGGGTCCCCCAGGGCGATGTGCTCCCCGAAGCGGCGGTCGTCGTCTGCCACGGCGGTTCCGGGACGACCTTCGGCGCCCTGGCGGCGGGGGTACCGCTCGTGGTCGTCCCGCTCTTCGCCGATCAGGACGCCAACGCGCGGCTCGTGACCGCGGCGGGTGCGGGCCGGTCCGTACCGTCCGTGCCCGGCTCCGGGGGCCGGCCCGCGATCGGCCCCGCGGACGCTCCGTGCATTCGCGCCGCGATCGGCCAGGTGCTGGCTGACCCGTCGTACCGGCAGGCCGCCAGCCGCATCGCGGCCGAGATGCGCGTCCAGCCGGCTATCGATGAACTGCTCGCCGACGCCCTGGCCTAGATCAGCCGGGGAACGGCAGGCACGTCGCCACCAGAGGGTGCGGCATCACGCGCGCATCGCCGGACGGTCAGAGGCCAGCCGGCCAGCGGCAATCAGCGCGGGCGCAGGCCCAGGGCCCCGGCCACGACGGTCAGGGCGGCCAGGTGGTCGTCCACCGAGGCCAGCCCGGCGCCCATGGTGTTGACCGACACGTGGGTGGCCCCGGCATCTCGCCACTTGCCGACCCGCCGCGCTACCTCGTCCGGCCCGCGCTCACTCCAGCTGACACGGCCCTCCATGCCCAGCTCAGCCGGGTCGCGCCCGGCCTCGACGGCGGCCTGCTCGACGATCGACCGCGCCTCGTCCAGTCCGGGACCCGGCGGTACCTGCGGAAACCAGCCGTCGCCCAGCTGGCCCGCCCGCTGGTAGGCGCGGCGCGACTGGGCCCCGAACCAGATGGGGATCGGGCGCTGGACCGGCAGCGGCGCGAGTCCCGCTCCGGTCACGCGCTCGTGGGTGCCGTCGAAGGTAACCGTCGGCTCGGTCCACAGCCGGCGCAGCAGGCCTACCTGCTCGGCCATCCGCTCGCCGCGGTCGGCGAAGCTCTTGCCCAGCGCCTCGTACTCCACGGCGTTCCAGCCGAGGCCGATGCCCAGGCGGAACCGCCCCCCGGTCAGGAGGTCCACCTCCGCCGCCTGCTTGGCGACCAGGGCGGTCTGCCGCTGGGGCAAGATGATGATGCCGGTCACCAACTCCAGCGACGTCAGCGCCGCGAGGTAGCCGAAGAGCACGAGCGGCTCGTGAAAGGTGGAGTCGAGGTTGTAGGGGCCCTGCCAGCCCTCGTGCACCGCGGGATCGGCTCCGAGGACATGGTCGTAGGCCAGCAGATGGGTGTAGCCCAGCTCTTCCACCCGCTGGGCGTAGGCGCGGACAGCGCCCGGATCCGCGCCGATCTCCGTCTGGGGAAATACCACTCCTAGGTTCACAAGAGTCAGTTCTACCGCACGGCGTGCCGCCCGCGGCCATCGCGATCCTGCGCAGCAGCCTGACCGGCGGTGCGGGACGGCTCTGGCGCGCTGCGTGCCGTTACGATAATGCGGTGAATGATCCGGCCCGCCCCGCCCCGCCTCGCCGCCCGGTCCCGCTCGGCCGGCGCCGGGCCGACTGGATTTTCCTGGCGTTCTTCGCCGTGAACCTGGGGTTCATCACCTACTTCATTGACATCGAGCAGCTGACCATCGCCAATGTCCACCATTTCCAGTACCCGCTGTGGCCGCCGAAGGGCATCGTCAACCTGGTCCACAGCTACGGGCAGAAGTACGACCCGCTGCTCCTGGCGCGGCCCGCGTTCTGGAAGATGACCATCTGGATCGACGTGCTATGGAACGGGCCGTTCTACGTAGCCGCCATCTACGCCATCGCCAGGGGACGGGACTGGATCAGGACGCCGGCCATGGTGTGGTCGGGGTCAATGAGCGCGGTGGTCCTGATCATCCTGGCCGAGGAGCACTCGGGCATTTATCGCACGCCGCATTTCGGCTTCGTGCTGCTGCTGAACCTGCCGTGGCTGGCGCTGCCGATCGCGACGATTTTCCGTATGCGACGCGAGCACCCGTTCACCGAGCCCGCCCCGCCCGCGATGACCGGCGGGGCCGCGGCAGCGGCCGCACACGGGACCGCGGCGGCGGGCGGGGCCGAGGCCGCGGGCGGAAGCGCGGCAGCAAAGGGGGTCACGGCAGCCGACGGGGCCGCAATTGCCGGCGGGGCCGCAATTGCCGGCGATCCGGCCGGGCCGTGAGCGGCCGGCCGTTCCGGCTCACTTATGGCCCGTGGGCGCTGGTGGCGGGCGGCTCCGAGGGGCTGGGGGCGGCGTTCGCCGATGAGCTCGGCCGCAGGGGCCTCAACCTGGTGCTGGTCGCGCGCCGTCCTGAAATGCTCGCGGAGGCGGCGTCCCGGCTGCGCCGCGCGTGGAACGTCGAGGTCGAGACGGTGGCCGCCGACCTGAGCTCACCCGATGCGATCGACCTGATCGCGGGCGCAACCGCCGGCCGGCCGATCGGCCTGGTGGTGGCGAACGCGGCGCTCGCCCCGGCCGGGCCGTTCCTGGCCTGCAGTACGGCGGAGCTGCAGACGGCGGTGGACCTCAACTGCCGGGCCGCCGTGCTGCTCGCGCACCGGTTCCTGCCGGAGATGGTCGAGCGAGGCCGGGGCGGCCTGGTCCTGGTCTCGTCGCTGGCCGGCCTGCAGGGAGTGCCGAACCTCGCGGTGTACAGCGCCACCAAGGCATTCCTGATCAGCCTGGCCGAGTCGCTGTGGGCCGAGACGCGCGCCGCGGGGGTGGATGTCCTCGCGTCGTGCCCGGGAGCGGTCGCCACCCCCGGCTACCAGCAGGCCGCCCGGCGGCCCGCGCCGGGGACCATGTCGCCGGCGCAGGTCGCGGCGGCCACGCTGGGTGCGCTCGGCCACGGCTTCCGGGTCGTGCCCGGCCCGCTCAACCGGGTCAGCGCGTTCACGCTCAGCCGGCTGGTGCCCAGACGCGCGGCCATCGCGGTGTTCGGGCGGGCCACGCTCGCGTCTCTCAACGAGACCGGCAGCCCGGCCGGGGCCACGCCAGGAAGCCAGCCAGCACCTTAGCCTCGCCCGGCGGCAGCCTCGCCCGGCGGCAGCCTCGCCCGGCGGCGCGATCATGGGCCGGCTAGACCATCGCCATCAGGCAGCCGTCCCAGTACGCCGCCACCCTGGGCCGCCGGCGGCCGTGCAGCCCGATCTCGAGGACATCAGGAAGCAGCCCTCCCACGCTCCGGAACAGCACCTGTACCTCGCCCGTCAGCGCCGGGCTGAAGCCATACAACCCGTCCGGGGCCTCGGTCGCCGCATGCATCCAGGCCCGGCGCGCCCGAGCAGCACATCCTCGGGCGGGCGGCCCAGACCCACAGCCGGCCGCCGTGCTCGCGCACGAACGCGGCCGCATCGCTGCTGATGTCGATGAGCACGCCTTCACCATAAGTCCGCCCGCCCTGGCCAGCCACCCCCGCCAGCCAGCCTCGGCCAGCCAACACCGGGCCAGCGAGCACGACCGAAGGCAGGTACAAGCTAGCGGCGGAGCTTGCGCCAGAGGGGGCGGGGCACCAGGCGCAGGGCCACGGCCAGCCCGGCCAGGGAGCGGGGCACCCACACCGTGGCGCTGCCGCCGGCCAGCGCGGCGGCCACGGCGGCGCCGACCGCGGCCGGGGTGGTGGCCAGCGGCGCCGCTTCCATGCCCGCGGTCATCCGCCCGGTCACGAAGCCCGGCCGGACCAGCAGGACCCGCACGCCGGTGCCGTGCAGCGAATCGGCCAGCCCGCGGGCGAAGGCATCCAGGCCGGCCTTGGCCGCGCCGTAGACCAGGTTGACCTTGCGGGGCCGGACCGCCGCGACCGAGGACAGCACGACGATGGTCCCGTGGCCCTGCGTCCGCATCCGTCCCGCCGCGGCCAGGACGGTCGTCACGTGGCTGGTGAAATTCGTCTCGACCAGCCGGCCCGCGGCCAGCGGATCACGTTCGAGCAGGTCCTGGGAGACGAGCACGCCGGCCGCCGAGATGACCAGGTCCACCGGCCCGGCGGCGAACGCCTCGCCGATCAGTGCCGCATGGGTATCCAGGGCGACCGCGTCGTAGGGCAGCGTCCGGACGGCATAGGGCAGCTCCTTGGCGGCGGCCAGCATTCGCTGCTCATCGCGGCCCGCCAGGACCACCTCGGTGTCCGGCGGCGCGTCGAGCGCGGCCAGGATCGCCAGCCCGATCTCACTCGTCCCGCCGAGCAGCACGACCCGGGCGGGCCTGCCGGTTGCGTGGAACGTCACCGCAGCTCCCTCATCGAAACCTAGAGGCCGGCCGCGAACAGCACCAGCCAGGCCAGCTCACAGCACACCATGGGCACATCCCGCGAGATGAGATCCTCAACCGGCTTGCTGGTCGCCCGTCCGGTCAGCCAGTCGAACCGCACCAGCGCGGCGGTCAGCGGAACGACGCTGGCCAGGTGCCAGACTCGCATCCAGGCATCCTGCTCGCCATGCGCCCAGAGAATATAGGCGATGACCATCACGATGGCCACCACCCGCTGACCCAGGCGCAGCGCGGCCGGGGTGTACCAGCGCATCACCGGGCGGTGCCGGACGGCCTCGTCGCCCAGCACGCTCAGCTCGCTGAAGCGCTTGGCGGTCGCGACCATTAGGGCGCCGAGGCTGCACACCAGCAGGAACCAGCCGGATGGCGGCACATGAGTCGCGGCCGCGCCGCCCAGGGCCCGCAGCACGAAGCCGGAGGCGACGAAGATCAGCTCCACGACGGGCACGTGCTTGAGCACCAGCGAGTAGGTCAGCGACAGGACCAGGTACGCGCCGGTCGCTATGGCCAGCTTCGGCTCGCGGATCCAGAAGCCGGCCGCCTCGGCCGCCAGGATGCAAAGAGCCGCGACGGCCAGTGCCTGCGTCTTGGTGATCTCGCCGGAGGCCACGCCGCGGAATCGCTTGTAGGGATGGCGCCGGTCCCGCTCAACGTCAGCGACGTCGTTGATGAAGTACACGGCGCTGGAGGCGGCGACGAACGCGGCCGCCGCGACCAGCGCGTAGGCAAAGCCGTCCTCCCGGCCGAGCGATGCCCCGGCTAGCGGCGCCGCGAAGACCAGCAGGTTCTTGGGCCATTGCTGCGGCCGGGCCGTCTTCACGACCGCGATGAGCCAGCGGACCGGGCCCGGCCGGGGGGCGGGCGCGTTGTCCGGCGCCGGGACCACGCCGGCCGACGGTGTGGTGCCCGTCATCGGGCGAAGACTGCCGTGAAGTCGCGGTTAGAGATCGCGTAGTAACGGTCAGGTGACTGAATCTGGTTCGGCAGCAAGTTGACCGGAGTCGGATCCGCCGGATGATGTTTCGGCAGGTAGTACATGAAGGACATCCAGTCCGGGTTGATGTCGAGCTGCATCGCCCTGACGCAGCCCGCCCGCTTGAGCAGCTCGGCGAGGGTTCGCACATCCAGCGCCGGGCCGTAGACGAAGATGAGCCTGCCATCACTGGTCACCCCGACGCCAGAGCGCCAGACGTAGTACCGGCCGCCGAGCGTCGCGCCCCAGCTGGCCTGCACATTGGAGTCCACGGAATCAGGAACGGCGCCGTGATCAACGATCAGCCGCAGGTTCTGCCGGACTCCCACCACCTGCGAGGTCATCCGCACATCATGTCCCCACGCCCCGACCGTGACCCGGCCATTGCGGTAGTAGACCAGCGAGGCCGCCCCCCTGACCAGGTGGCCGTCGCTCGTGCCGTTGAGATAAAAACCGCCTCCGGATGACGCGATCTTGAAGCCGCCGTTGAACGTGGCCAGCAGGTCTCTGCGCCGGCCGGGCGCGATCGTATCCGAGGCCTTCCAGTGGCCCGGACCCGGATCCTCCGCACCGGGGCGCAGGCTAAAGCGCAGCAGGCTCTCGTTCATGGAGACGATCCCGGCCACATACGAGGTATGCACCTTATCCGGGCGCAGGTCGGTGCCGAACATCGCCGGAGTGCCGTTGACCGTGCCGAGGACCCGCCAGACGCCCTCGTCGTGCAGCGGCCGGCCGGCCGGCGAGGTCAGCCGCGGCGGGATCGTCAGGGCCGACCCGATCAGGCCGGCCGGGCGAGGCCGGCCGGTCACGACATGACTGCCCTTACCGCGCGGGCCAGCCACGCGGGCGGTGACGGACGCGCGGTGCACGGCCGCCGCGCTGGGCCCGGTCAGCGCGAACGAGGGCTTCCCGCCGACCTTCGGCGGCTGATAGGAGATCCATTCCCCCAGGGTCACCAGCGGCCCGAGACGATGATCGCGGGCCCATTCGGCCAGTCGCGCTGAGGCAGGACCGCCGCCGGGCGCGGTGAGGGCGTGGCCCACCGACCAGCCGGTCACCAGGACCACCAGGGCCACGATGACCAGGATGGTCCTGCGCACTGGCCGGTGCGCACGCCGATGCTCACGCGGGGGCGCCGACACCGCTCGCATTCCTCCTTACTCCGTACTCTGCCTTGCTCCGCACTCCGGGCCGGTAACCGGGAAACGCCACCGGCAGCACGGCGATCCTGGCGACCCGGCTGACTTCCGCAGGCCGAGGGCCTCCTGGCCGGCCTGCCCGCACGCCAGCCGCACGGGCCGGCGGGCGGGAAAGCTCAGGTCATGGACCTGCCGGTGCAGCATGCACCCGGTATCGCGCAGCAGGCGCCACGGCGGCGGGCAGCCTGGGGACTGGCAGTCACCAGCGGCAGGTCGTTTGGCATGAATGTTGAGCTTTCCCAGTCGGTGCACATCATGCGCTGATCACTCAATGTCCGGGTTAATGCCTACTGTAAGCGCCGCGGCAACCTGATGAATCCGTGCGCGGCTGTCTTTACCCGCTCCCTCTTACGACGTAAACCAGGCGGGATCGGTTGAATATCCGCCCGTAGTTCTCCAGAAAATCAGCTACCCGCGGCCTAGCGAGGGCGCTCGCCCGGCCGGATGACCGTCACGCCGGGGACGCTGGCGGTACTCATGGCCGCCAGCGCGCCGGGCACGTCGTCCAGGCCGATCACCCTGGTCACCAGCTCATCCGGCCGTACCGACCCGGAGCCGACCGCCGCCAGCATCTCGGGATAGCCGTGGGCCGCCATGCCGTGACTGCCCAGCCACTGCAGCTCCCGCCCGATGAGCGTGGACATGTCGAGGCTGACCCCGCCGGGCAGCAGCCCGACCTGCACGTGACGGCCATGCGGCCGCAGGGAGCGCAGCGCCGACTGCGCGACCTGGGCCGAGCCGATGGCGTCGATGCTCAGGCTGGCGCCCCCGCCGGTAACCTCCCTGATCCGCTGCTCGAGGCCGGGACCCGAGGTCAGCGTCTGGGCGGCTCCGTGCCGGGCGGCCAGCTCGAGCGCGGCCGGGCTGATGTCAACCGCGACGACCATGGCCCCGGAGGCTGCGGCGATCATGATGGCGGACAGCCCGACGCCGCCGCAGCCGAAGACCGCCGCCCACTCCCCCGCCCGGACCCGGCCGACCTGCCGGACGGCGCGGTAGGCGGTCGCGAACCGGCAGCCCAGGCTGGCGGCCCCGTCGAAGCTCAGGCCGTCCGGCAGCGCGACCAGATTCACCCTGGCGCGCGGGATGGCCACGTACTCGGCGAAGGATCCCCAGTAGGTGAACCCCGGCTGTTCCTGGTTCAGGCACACCTGGTGGTGGCCGTCCAGGCACTGAGGGCAGGTGCCGCAGGCGCACACAAACGGAACCGTGACGCGGTCTCCCGCCGACCAGCCGGTGACGTCCCGGCCGATCGCCGCGATCGTGCCGGCGATCTCATGCCCCGGCACGTGCGGCAGGGCGATATCCGGGTCATGACCCTGCCAGCCGTGCCAGTCGCTGCGGCACAGCCCGGTCGCCTCCACGTGCAGCACCGCGCCGTGGTCGGCCACCACCGGGTCAGGGACCTCGGCCACGGCCTGGCCGGACCCCGAACTGCTCCACCAGGACCGCGCGCATGAGGACATCCTGCCGGGCCGCGTCGGCGAAGGCAGTATCGCCAGCCGGCCGGGGGCCCGCATGCGACGATGCGAGGATCACGGGCGCCGGCGGGAAGCGCGCGCCCTCGGCAGGAGGAGAACCAAGTGGCAGGACAGATCTCGACCGGCGCCATTCATCATCTTCGGCTGACGGTCACCGACCTGGCCAGGAGCCGGGAGTTCTACACCAGCCTGCTCGGATTCGATGTCGCGGTCGAGTCGCCGCCCGCGGACGACCCGTCGGCCGAGGCGGTGAGCAAGATCCTGTTCGGCGGGATCGTCATGGCCAGGGGCAACCTGCTGATGGGGCTGCGGCCGGTGGCGCAGGCCAGCGACCGTTTCGACGAGGACCGGGTCGGCCTCGACCACCTCAGCTTCAGCGTGCCCAGCCGCGACGATCTCGATCAGGCCCTGCGCCTCTTCGATGAGCAGGGCGTGCCGCACGGCGAGATTACCGGCCTGCCCGCGTTCGGCATCTATGTCCTGCCCTTCCGGGACCCCGACAACCTGCAGCTGGAACTGACCGCCCCGATGGCCTGATCACGCCTGGCCGGCCTGCGCGGACAGCGCCAGGGCGCTACCCGGCCGGCGGGGCTAGCGCGACCGCGGCCTCGCCGGTCGGCATCAGGAAGGTGAAGCTCTCCTGCAGGTAGAGCCGGACGCTGCGGTCGGTGTGGCTGAGGTACCCGATCGAGGCGTCCTGGCCCAGGTGCAGGTCAAAGTCGCCGCCGCGGGTGGTCAGGACGAAGGCCCCGGCGATGGCGGGGGCCCATATGATCTCGCCGCCGAGGATCCGCCGGATGTGCTCAAGCACCGGGTAGCCGTGGTCGCTGGTCTCGCTGACCGCGGTGTAGGCATCCGCGCTCAGCACCGCCGAGTAGGGCCCGTTGACGCCGGCTACCCGCAGCTCGCTCAGCGCCTCGGCGATCACGCCGGGGTAGTCCCGCACGTCGGCCGGCAGCGTCATCGGCGGGTTGGTTGACCCGTGCCTGACGCCGGCGATGCCCGCCGCCTGGTAGCCCTCGAAGATGGCCCGGTCCTCGGCGAAGGCGATCTGCCGGGCCGCGTCCTTGACGGGCTGCCAGTCGGCGTCCTGCGCACCGCGCTCGACGTCGTCGATCCCCCGCCGGTCCAGCTCGAACGCAGCGCGCAGCTCCACCACCGCGGCCACCTCGCGCAGCCGGGCGGCCACGCCATCATGCGGCGGCTCGACGTCGCGCAGGTGACCGGTCGCCACGGCGGCGAACGTCGCGCCGGCCGGCCCGTGCACGTCCACGACGCGCAGGCCGGCCAGGTGGCGCTTGAACGTGCGCGCCGCTTCCTCCTCGATCTGGCCCCAGGCCGAGTCCGAGATCGGCGCGAGCTCGCGGTGCAGGTTATTCATTCTGGGAAACTCCTCGCAGGCTGCCAATGTCAAGCGATCCGTCGCCGCCAGGCCGGGCGGCAGGCGCAGGCATACCGGGCCCGGGCCCGGCGGGGGCGGACCGGGCCGTATCGGGCATCTCGTCCGCCAGGCCCTCGAGCAAGGACAGCGGCGGAACGAAAAACAGGGCGCCCGTCACCGCCGTGCTGAAATCGAGCAGGCGGTCATAATTTCCTGGCGGGCGGCCGATGAACATGTTCTCCAGCATCTGCTCGATGACGCCCGGCGAGCGGGCATAGCCGATGAAGTAGGTACCGTACTCGCCGCCCGAGATGCTCCCGAAGGGCATGTTGTCACGCAGAATCTGGACCTCGCGGCCGTCTTCGACGATGGTCGTCAGCGCATTGTGCGCCGACGTCGGCTTCACCGCGTCATCGAGCTCGATGTCGGCCAGCTTCGTCCGGCCCATGATCCGCTCTTGGTCCTCGGTCGGCAGCGCGTTCCAGCCGGCCATGTCGTGCAGGTACTTCTGCACGATCACGTAGCTGCCGCCGGCGAACGCGGGATCCTCCGGTCCGATGATCACCGCCTCGGCGACCTCGGCGCCGACCGGGTTCTCCGTGCCGTCCACGAAGCCGAGCAGGTCACGCTCGTCGAAGTAACGGAAGCCATGCACCTCATCGACGGGCGTGACCGCGTCGGCCAGCCGGGCCGCGATCTGCGTCGCCAGCTCGAAGCACAGGTCCATGCGGGTGGCCCTGATGTGGAAGAGGATGTCGCCCGGCGTGGCGACCGCGTGGCGCGGGCCGGAGCGGATCTCGCGAAACGAATGCAGGCCGGCCGGCCGCGGCGGCCCGGCGAGCCGGTCCCAGGCCCGCGGCCCGAATCCGGCCACGCACGACAGCCGTCCCTCAAGATCGCGGAACCCGACCGCGCGCAGCAGCCCGCCCAGGTCGCCGCAGAGCCCGCGCACGGCGGCGAGGCTCTGGTCATCTGGATTCACCGTCACGACCAGGAAGATCGCGGCGCCCGTCAGCGAGGCCGCCACCGCCTGCGGCACGGGATCCGGGACCCCGGCCGCGTTCGTGGTCATCTACGGCTACTCCGCCATGTCGGCCGCCCGGCACGCGCTCCTGCCCGCCAGCGCGGTGGCGCCAGGCTAACAGAGGCTTGCCAGACGCATTCAGGTACTGCTGTGATCAGAGGGATACACCCGACCGGACCGACCGGACCGCCGACTGAGGGGGCGCCGTAATGGGCATTGTCTCGCCCGGGTTCAAGGGCCGCCGCCGGTCAGCGAGGCAGGACCTGCCGCCTGGCCAGTACCTGGTGCACGACTTCCCTGTCCTGTCGGCCGGCCCGACGCCGCGGGGCGGGCTGAACGGGTGGGAGTTCCGGATCACGACTGAGACCGGGCAGGTGCACTCCTGGGACTGGGCGGCGTTCCAGGCCCTGCCGGCCGAGGACATCACCGTTGACCTGCATTGCGTGACGAAATGGTCGAAGCTGCGGACGGCCTGGCGCGGCGTGTCCCTGGATACGCTGATGGACGGCGTGACGACCAGCGCCGGGTTCGCCGTGGCCAGGGCGGTCGGTGACTACACCACGAACCTGCCGCTGGCCGACCTGCTGGATGGCCAGGCCTGGATCGCGTTCCGCTACGACGGCGCTGATCTGACGCCGGAGCACGGCGGGCCCGCGCGGCTGCTGGTCCCGCATCTGTACCTGTGGAAGTCGGCCAAGTGGGTCCGCGGCATCGAGCTGCTTGACCATGACGAGCCGGGCTTCTGGGAGAGTCTGGGGTACCACAACTACGGAGATCCATGGCGCGAGCAGCGGTACTGGGGCGACTGACCTGGCGGGTCGCGCAGCTGGCTGACGTGCGCGACGAGACGGCGACCGCGCGGACGCTGATCCTGGACGTGCCGGGCTGGCCGGGGCACCTGCCGGGCCAGCACGTTGATGTCCGCCTGACCGCCGAGGATGGCTACTCCACCGAGCGCAGTTACTCTATCGCCTCGGCTCCTGGCGGCAGCCGGCTCGAGCTGACCATTCAGCGGCTGGAGGACGGCGAGGTCTCCCCGTACCTGGCGCAGACGCTGCGCCGCGGCGATCCGCTGGAGCTGCGCGGCCCGATCGGCGGCTACTTCGCCTGGCGGGCGGCCGACCCGGCGCCGGCCCTGCTGATCGGCGGCGGCTCGGGAGTGGTCCCGCTGATGGCCATGGTGCGCACCAGGATCGCCAGTGACAGCGCGGTGCCGATGCACCTGATCTACTCCACCCGCAGTCCTGACACCCTGCTGTATGCCGCTGAGCTGGAGCACATCGCGGCTCAGCGTTCCGGCCTGGCGGTGGACATCGTCTACACCAGGGCGGCGCCGCCGGGCCGGGGCGGCCGGGTCGGGCGGCTGGACGCCGGCCGTCTCGCCGAGCTCACGGGAGCCGCGAGGACCGCACGAGTCGCGGGGCTGGAGCCGCCAGGCGCCAGGCTGGCCTGTTTCGTGTGCGGCCCGACGAGTTTCGTCGAGAGCATCGCCAACCTGCTGATCGACCAGGGACTGACCGCGGGTCAGGTCAGGACCGAGCGGTTCGGGCCCAGCGGAGGGACACCATGAGCGACATGTGGACGGACGGCAACAGCCTCGGCGGGCCCCTGCGCGAGGTGTTCAGCGTCGACGTCACGATGGCGATCGGCCGCTGCGCGGGGTGCGGGCGCACGGGGCCGCTGGCCGAGGCCAGGCTCTACGACCACTCGCCGGGGGCGGTCCTGCGCTGCCGGGACTGCGGCGAGTCGCTGCTCCGACTGGTCCGCGGCCCTGGTCGCGCCTGGCTGGACCTGCGCGGGCTGGAGTTCATCGAGCTCCCGGTGACGGACTGAGGCAGCGGACTGGCGACTTTGCGTGAAGAGCGCTGCCGGCGCCGGACTGAGGCAGCGGCCCGGCGAGTCCGTGCGAAGCGCGCCGCCGCCGCCGCCCGGGCGCGGCCGGGAACTGCTCCTAGTTGCCTCGGGAGAAGATCCGCAGGAACAAGAGGAACACGTTAAGGATGTCGAGGAAGATCGACGCGGCCAGCAGGGGCGCCGAGCCGATGTCCTGCGAGCGGCGCAGCCGCTGGAAATCGAACATGGTGAAGCCCGCGAAGATCACCAGGCCGAGCACCGCGTAGATCAGCGAGCCGTTCGGGATATGGACGAAGATCAGCACGATGCCGAACACGATGAGCGCCAGCAGTGCCCAGAAGCAGACCCTGGCCAGTCCCGCCAGGTCGCGCCGGGTGGCGTAGCCGGCCGCCCCGAAGCCGCCGATGAACAGCGCGGTGGCCCCGCCGGCCTGGGTGAGCGCCTGCGGGTCCGCGTTCGCGTAGTACGCGAGCGTCGGCGCCATGGCCAGCCCCATGATCAGGCCGAAGACCAGCAGCAGCCCGACCGTCAGGGGCCGGGACTTGCGGACGGCGAACCGCATGCCGATCAGGCAGGCAAAAGCGGCGATGAACAAGAACAGGCCCACGCCGTAGCTCAGGTTACGGCCCAGGTAGGCGCCGAGCGCGAAGACGCCCGTGGTGACCGCGACGTAGCCCATCGTCTGCCCGAACAGGGCGTGCGTCCGGTCGCGGGTGGTGACACCAGCCCGCCCGTAGGCATAGGTCTCGCTCATGACGCCTCACTTACTCTGGCCGCGACATGTTCCGGTCGTGGATGCTCTCATAACGAGTTACTCAGGCTGCGACTTACTTCCGGTCGCGGCCACGCGCTCGGGCTATCGGTATCGATTATGAGCGGTGCCGGCCCCGTTGGTCACGCCAGGGCCGAGCGCAGCCGCAGCACGGCTTCCGGCGTGCAGTCGACATGCGGGCTGACCCGCAGCAGCGGCCCGGTCATCTCCCCCGGGGCACGAGCGGGGATCGCGCAGGTGGTGAGGATCTGGTGCTCGGCGAGCAGGTGCGCGCGGATCGCGGCGACATCCTGCCCGGCGGCCGGACGCAGGGCCGTGATGGCGCCCTGAGCATCGACGGGGTCGTCGATGTCCCAGCCCGGCAGGTCGGCCAGCACCTCGCGGGTCAGCCGGCCAACCGCGGACAGGCGCTCCCATACCCGGGCCGGCCCGGCGTCCAGGTGCTGGCGGACCGCGACGCAGAGCCCGACCCGTCCGGCGACGTTCGCCTCGCGCGACTCCAGCAGGTGAACGACGGGCTGGTCGCTGGGGTATGTGCCGCGCCGCAGGGCCGGGGCCCGGATGCGCAGCCGGTCCCACCAGGGCTCGGCCACGGCCAGCAGGCCGACTCCGCGCGGGCCGGCCAGCCACTTGCGGCTGGTGGCGTAGATGACGTCCGCGCCGGCCGCCGTCTCGAGATGCCCGAGCGCCTGCGCGGCATCGACCCACAGCGGAACCCCGGCGGCCTGGCACAAGGCCGCGGCCTGCCGGACCGGCTGGACCAGCGGGCGGTGCGAGGCCATCTGCATCAGGTGCACGAACGCCGGCGGGTCGCCGGCCAGAACCCGCTCGAGGTGGCCGAGGTCGAGCCGGCCGTCCGGCAGCACGGCGAGTTCGGTGATGCGCAGCCCGTGATCGGCGAAGGCGGCCAGGCTGGGGCCCCACTCGCTGGGCACGACCGCGACCGCGTCCCCTTCGCGCAGCGGCCATGCGCTCAGCAAGGTGGCCAGCGCGACCGAGGCGCTCTCAACGAACGCCAGCCCCCGCGCCGGCACGCCGAGCAGCCCGGCCAGGGCGGCCCGGCCAGCGTCGAGCACGGGCGCGGCCTGCTTTTCGGCGATGTAGCCGCCCACCTGCGCTTCCAGTAGGGCGTGGTCGGCGGCGGCCTGCATCACCTCAGCGGAGCTGCAGCCGGCCGCCGCGCTGTCCAGGTGCAGCCCGCGAAAGGGCAGGCGCGCCCTGGTCCAGGCGCGGGCCACGTCGGGCAGGTCAGCGTCATCGCTGCGCTGGGTCAAGACAGCCATGGCAACGCTCCGGGGGCGGGCGGGAACGGGGGCACGATCAGCCGTAGCCGCCTTAGTTGCCGCCGCCGTCGCCGATCATCGCCTGGACGTCACTGTAGGACGGGAGGCCGGGCTCGCCGCCAGCACCCTGGCCGGATGCCGTGCCCGCCGGCTGGCCCGCTGCCTGGCCCGCTGCGCGCAGCGTGGCCTGCAGTGCAGCCCGGAAGAGCAGGGACCCGGTGCTGACGCGAGCGGTCCCGGCCGCGGCGAGCTCGGCGAAGGTGTGCCGGCCGGGCAGGTAGAGGATGTTCAGCGGCGCGGCGATCCGGGTCGCCAGGATCGCGATCACGGCGGGGTCGGCGGCAGCGGGCACGAAGATCCCGTCGGCCCCGGCCGCGATGTACGCCGCCGCGCGGCCGACCGCCTCCTCGATGGGCGGGGGCGCGCCGTCCGCCGCGAGCCAGAAGGCGTCGGTCCTGGCGTTGATGAACAGCGCGGGCACGCGCTCGCAGATCGCGGCGATCTTCGCGCAGTGCCGCTCGGCGCGGTCCAGGGTGCCGTCGGGGCGGCCGTCCTCGATGTTGACTCCGACCGCGCCAGCGCCGGCGACCTGCTCGGCGAACTGGGCCACCGCGTGCGGATCGTCGCTGAAGCCGGCTTCGATGTCCACCGTGAGCAGGGGCGGGAGGCGGCCAAGACGGCGCGTGAGCGCGAGCGTCTCGGGCCCGATCTGACCGGTAGCGTCGGGTTTCCCGGCCGCCGCGGCGACACCCAGGCTGGTGGTGCCGATCGCCGGGTAGCCGGCCGCGGCCAGCGCGGCCGCGGACGCGTAGTCCCAGGCGTTGGGCAGGAAGAGCGGGCGGCCTGGCCGGTGCAGGCCGAAGAACGCCTCGCGGCGCTGCTGGGGGCCGGGCCTCTCGAGATCACCTCCGGTCATCTCAGGATCACCTCCAGCCTCGCCGGGGCCCCGGCGATGAGCCGGGGCCCGCGCTCGGCCGCGCCGGCGACCGCCGCGCACCGGTCTCGCACCGCCTGCACCACCCCGGCCGCGAGCATCAGCGCATGGGCCGGGCCCGGGCACGGGCGCAGTCCGTCACCGAACGCCAGGCTCGACAGGGTGCCGCGGCCGGGGTCGAAGCCGCCGGGGTCGAAGCGGGCGGGATCGAAGCAGTCCGGCTCGTCGAACACCGCCGGGTCCCGGTTGGCCGAGTCGATGCGCAGCAGCACGACGCTGCCGGCGGGCACGCGCTGGCCGCACAGCTCGGCGGCCTCCCGGCTGACCCGCCGGCTGACCCGAGCCGGCGGGTCATGCCGGAGGACCTCAGCGAGAATGGCCTGCGTCGACCAGGCCGAGAGCTGTTCAGGCGGAGGGGTCAGGGCCCGGTGGATAGCCTCGCCGATCAGGCCGGCGGTGCTATCGCAGGCCTGCACCAGCAGCCCGATCCGGGCGGCGATGACCTCCTCGCTGCCCGGCCCGAGCATCCGGGCCAGCTCGGCCGTCGCGAGGTCGGCAGCGCGGTCGGCAGCGCGTTCCCGGCCGGTTCGCTCCGGGCCGGTACGCCCCTGGCTGGGATCAGCGCCGGGGAAGTACGCGGCGGCCACGACCGGCACCGCGCAGGCGGCGCGCTCGGCATCGGCGATCCCGAGCGCCGCGGCCAGGGCCGCCATCGGTACCCGCCGGGCCAGGCTCGTCGTCACATCGAGCCTGCCCGCGCCGGCCGCGGCGTCGAGTGCCGCGTGAGCCCGCCGCCCGGCGTCCTCGCGCAGCGCCAGGGGCGAGATGCGCTCCAGCTCCCCGATCGCCAGCGCCCGCCGGCGGGCATGAGCCTCGCCGTTGGCGAAGCGGGAGACCGTTGCCCGCAGCCAGCTGACGGTGCCGGCCGGCGCCGCCGGCCGCGGCGGGAACCTCGTAGACGGGATCGGCGAGCACCTCGCGGACCTGGCTATGCCGGGTGACTATCCAGCCGGGCTCCGGCGGGCGAGCCGACGGCCCTGGCTCGGCGACCGGCTCCGCGGATGCCGCGCCAGGCGAGACGATGTCGGTGTTGGCCATATGCCGACCGTAACGGCGAAACGGTTCGTCGCCGGTCTAACCGTGCCCGTTCAGGCTGCGCGTCAGGCTGGCCCCGTCAGGCTGGCCCCGGGCTGGCTGTCGAGCTCGGCCAGGAACCGGGTGATCGCCGCCGCGATCTGCGCGGCTCCGCGGCGAGGGAGCTGATGACCGATGTCGGCAACCAGCTGCAGGCGAGCCTCCGGCAGCCGCGCCGCGAGCTCGCGGGCCGTCTGGACCGGGACCAGCGTGTCCTGCGGGTCAGCGAGCACCAGGGCCGGCCGGCGAATGCCGGGCAGGGCGGCGGTGAGCTCATCCAGCTCGCCGACCAGGGCACGCTGCTCGGTCAGGAAGCTGCGCCACAGCGGCCCGTGATCGTGCCGGGAGTTGCCCCAGATATCCCAGTTGATGTGCTCATCCGCGGCGATGGGCCGTCTGCGGCGGCGGGCGACCTTGCGGAGCCGGACGCGGGCCAGCCAGGGTGTCAGCGACCAGGCGGTGACCGCGCAGACCTCTCCGGTGACCGGGGCGGCCAGCAGCCAGTCCCAGCCGGTCAGGCAGCCAGGGCCGACGCTGGCCAGCAGGACCAGTGCCTCGACCCGCTGCGGCGCCAGCGCGGCCACCGACAGCGCGATGCCGCCGCCGTACGAGTGGCCGACCAGCACCGCCCGCTCGATGCCCCTGGAGTCGAGCTCGGCCAGGACGGCGCGCGCGTTGACGCCGAATCCGCCGGCCTGCTGGCGGTTAGCCCCGTATCCGGGCCGGTCCGCGGCGGTGACGTTCAGCTCGCGAGGCAGCAGGCCGGCCAGCTGCTGCCAGTCCGAGCCCAGGCCCGGCTGCCCGTGCAGCACCAGGACCTCTTGCTCACGCACATGACTGACTCTAGCCCGGCGAGCGGCCGGAACGGCCAGGGCAGCCGGGCGACCCGACGCGGAAGCCACGGCGGCCAGCACGGCGGGAAGCCACGGCGGGAAGGCATGCGCCCGGTCGGATTCGGGGGCCGCGGGGGGCCATGCGCTAGGGTGGAGTAGTACACGGTACGTAGTGAGGCGCAGCCATCAGGGCGCGCCGGTCGTGCGTCGTTCAGCAACGAGCAGGTTTCCACGGATGTGGCGGCCATCGAAATACGGCCACCCAAGTCCGAAGGACACCACCCTTGACCGTTCTGCCCATCGAAAAATCCGATCCCCGGCGCCGCAGCCGCCGTCGGCCTGCCCGGCCGACGGCTCCCGCGCCCGGCACCACCTTCGCCTCCCTCGGCGTGACCGAGCCCATCGTCGCGGTGCTGGCCGCGGCCGGCATTACCGTGCCGTTCCCGATCCAGGCGGCCGCACTGCCGGACGCGCTCGCCGGGGAGGACATACTCGGCCGCGGGCGCACCGGGTCCGGCAAGACCCTCGCGTTCTCGATCCCGCTGGTGACGGGCCTGGCCGACGGCTACACCAGCGCGTGCAGGCCCCGCGGCCTCGTGCTCGTGCCGACCCGTGAGCTGGCCAGCCAGGTCCAGGCCGTCCTGGAACCGCTGGCGACGGCGGTCGGCCTGAGCGTCGTGACGATCTTCGGGGGAACTCCGCAGAACCCGCAGGTCGCGGCCCTGCGCAACCGGGCCGACATCGTGGTCGCCTGCCCCGGCCGCCTGGCTGACCTGATGGAACAGGGTCACTGCCACCTGGGCGACGTCGAGATCAGCGTGATCGACGAGGCCGACCACATGGCCGACCTCGGGTTCCTGCCCATCGTGCGCCGGCTGCTGGAGGCCACCCCGCCGGAGGGCCAGCGCATGCTGTTCTCCGCGACCCTGGACAGCGCGGTCGACGTCCTCGTGCGGCGATTCCTGACCAGGCCCGCCGTGCACGAAGTCGACTCGCTCAGCGCGCCGGACGCGATCGTCCATCACCTGCTGACCGTGGCGCCCGCGGACCGGGCAGGCGTCGTCGCCGCCCTGGCGGGCGGCCAGAACCGGTCACTGATCTTTACCAGGACCAAGCACGGCGCCCAGAAGCTCGCCCGCCAGCTCGCCGCGGCGCACATCCCGGCCGTCGACCTGCACAGCAACCTGGCCCAGAGTGCCCGCGAGCGCAATCTCGCGCTGTTCAGCTCCGGCGCGGTACGCGTGATGGTCGCGACCGACATCGCAGCCCGCGGCATCCACGTCGACGGCATCGACCTGGTCATCCACGCCGACTCGCCGACCGAGCACAAGGCTTACCTGCACCGGTCAGGGCGGACCGCCAGGGCCGGCGCGGCCGGCGTCGTGATCACCCTGCAGGCCCCGGCGCAGGCCGACCAGGTGCGCGCGCTGCTGCGGCAGGCAGGCGTCGTCCCGCAGGCCGCCACGGTGAGCCCGGGCTCCCCGCTGCTTCGCTCGCTGGCCGGCGAGCCCGCCGACCGGGTCGCGCCCGTCACCCGGCTGCCCGGCCCGGCGGCCGTGACCGTCGCCACCGAGGCGACCGGCCGCGGGGCGGCCGCGTTCTCGGCCCGCTACCGGGGCCGCCGCTGACCGGCCGTCCCCGGCTCCGGCGTCATGACCGGGCCGTGCTCCCGCTGAGGTAATCAGCGGGAGCACGGCCCGGCCCGACGAGAGGACGTCAGCCCCCGGTCAGGCGGCCGGGACGAGGACGGGCTCGGCCGGGCGGGTCGCGGTCGCGAGCTGCGGCTGGCGGCGCCGCGGCAGCGCGAAGATGGCGCCGACGGCGGACACCAGGGCCACGGCCGCGGCGACCCGCATGCCGGTGTCCATCGCGCTGACGAAGGCGCTGTGCGCGGCCCCGATGATCTCGCGGCCGGCGAGGCCGCCGACGTGCCGGCCGGCGATATCGGCGGCCGCCACCGAGCCGGTCGCGACGTGCGCGATCAGGCCGTGCACGTGCTGCCCGGCCAGTGAGGCCCCCAGGTGCGACCGGTACACGGCGGCGGAGAGGCTGCCGATGATGGCGATGCCGAGGGCGCCGCCCACTTCCCTGATCGTGTCGTTGATGGCGCTGCCGGCTCCGGCCTGGTGACCGGGCACGGTGGTCATGATGGTCGTGCTGGCCGGCGCCATCACCAGCCCCATGCCGGCGCCCATGATCGCTACGGCCAGGGCGATCGGCGGATAGGACGTGTGCACCCCGGCGGTCGACAGGTCGAGCAGGCCGAGGCCCATCAGGGCCATGCCCGCGGGGATAACCGTCCTGATGCCCAGGCGCCGGGCGAGAATCGGGGACAGCGGTGACGCCGCGCCCATAGCCAGGGCGAACGGCAGCGCGCGCACGCCGGCGGACAGCGGGCTGTACCCGTGCACCAGCTGGAGGTACTGGGTCAGGACGAACAGGCTGCCGAAGAGCGCGAAGAAGATGACGGTCACCGACGCCGCGGCCGCGGAGAACGCGCGCGAGGCGAAGATCCTCAGGTCGATCAGGGGGTGCGCGATCCGCAGCTCCCACCAGGCGAAGACGCCGAGGGCACCGAGCCCGGCAGCGACTTCCGCCAGCGTCGCCGGGGCGGTCCAGCCGCGGGTCGGGGCCTCGATGATCGCGTCCACGATGCTGATGAGCGAGCCGGCTATCAGCAGCGTCCCGACGATGTCCAGCCGGTGGCCGCCGGGCTCGGCGGTCTCCGGCACGGTCCACATCACCCCGGCGATGGCGAGCGCCACAAGCGGGACGTTAATGAGGAAGACGCTGCCCCACCAGAAATGCGTGAGCAGCAGGCCGCCCAGGGTCGGGCCGATCACGATGCCGACGCCGGCCACGGCCGACCAGGCGGCGATGGCCTGCGGGCGCTCCTTCGGCGGGAAGACCGCGTTCAGGATCGACAGGGTGGCCGGCATGACGAACGTCGCGCCCAGGCCCATCACGACCCGGGCCGCGATGAGCGTCCCGGTGCCACCGGCGAACGCGGCCGCGACGCTGCCCAGGGCGAAGACGGTGAGGCCGCCCAGCAGGGAGATCCGCCGCCCGAACCGGTCGCCGAGCGCTCCGGCCGGGATCAGCAGGGCCGCGAAGCACAGCGTGTATGCGTCGGTGATCCACTGCAGCGAGCTGGTGCCCGCGTGCAGGACCCTGGCCAGGGTGGGCAGCGCGGTATTGAGGATCGTGTTGTCGATGACCACGACCAGGAGACTCAGGCACAGGACGAGCAGGATCTGCCGTCGCCGGGGATGGCCCCCCGGCCACTGCGCGTTCGCCTGGTTGCCCAGTTCCCTGGGGGGCTGGCCCGGCGCGGGCCGGCTCGTACTCGTCGCGCTCATCGGAAGTCTCCTTACGGATGATTGCTTACGTGCGTTACCTAACGTTTGTGAGTATAGACAGATGAGCTAACAGATGTAAAGTAGAAGCATGAAGTCATCACTCGCAGCCGCGGCGCCCCGGCCGGAAAGCCCGGCTGCGGCCTCCGCCGCGGGCCAGGCCGAAGTCTCTGCCTCGGTCTCTGCCGCGGGCCAGGCCGAAGTCTCTGCCGCGGGCCCCCGCCGGCGAAACGCGCGCGGCCAGGGAGCCCGGCTCACGCAGGACATCGTGTCCGGGGCGCTGGCCCTGATCGAGCGGGAGGGCTCCGACGAGGCGGTGACCCTGCGCGCGGTCGCGCGGGAGATCGGCATCGCCGCCCCGTCGATCTACGCCCATTTCCCCGACCGCGACGCGATCGTGATGGCCGTCGTCCTGCGGATCTTCGACGAGCTGACGGCGGCGATCCAGACGGGGGTGAACTCGGCGGGCCAGGACCCGGCCGGCCGCCTGGTCGCAGGGTGCGAGGCCTACGTGGCGTTCGGGCTTGAGCACCCGGCCCGCTACGGCGTGCTGTTCTCTGAGCGGCGGATGGCGGCGGCGGACTACTGCCAGCCGGTCCCGATCGGCCCCGACGGCCGGCCGGTGCTCGAATTCGGCGCTGAGTCGTTCGCGATCCTGGTCGACGCCGTCGATGCGTGCGTGCGGGCCGGCGTGTCGGCGAGCACCGACGCCGTGGCCGACAGCACCGCCCTGTGGGTCGCGATGCACGGGACCGTCACCCTGCGCACGGCGCTGCCGAGCTTCCCGTGGCCCGACCCGGACCAGTTCGTCCGCAATCTCGTCCTGTCGCTGGCCAGGGTGCAGGCCTGAGCGGCCGGGCCTTACCGCACGGTGTGCGCCAGGTGCTCCCCGGCGTGACCGCTGCGCGGGAGCGGCTTGCGCATCACGAACTGGTCGAGCGGTGAGTACACGCTCGAGCCGGCCGCGGCGCCGTAGTGGGTGACCGTGATCGACGTCGTGCCGCCCGGCTCGACGGGCAGTACATCGAACGAGGCGAAGCCATAGGGGGTCGTCAGGTCCCGGTAGGCCGACCAGGGCGCGGGCTCGGTCGTCGTGACGCTCGCGTGCTGGCCCTGCGGGCTGCCCTGGCCCACGCCGACGATGAGGACCCCGTCGTGCGGCATGTCGAAGTCGCCCGGCGGGGTGGGCGTCGAGTGCCCGCCACCGCCGATGATCATGTGAACGGCGCCGTCGCGGGTGTCGATCTCCGCCGGGTTACTGCCGTGGGGCGCCGGAGTCAGCAGGGTGCTTCCCGGCAGGACGCCGCGCACCGCGAAGGTCCGCTCGAAGTGATGCTCGTGACCGGCGACGACCAGGTCGACGCCGTAGGAGTCGAAGAGCGGCAGGAACTCCTGCCTGATCCCGAGGTCGGCGCCGTTGAAGTGGGCCGAGGACATCGCCACCTGGTGCATGCAGACGACGACCCAGTCGATGCCCGGCGCCTGGCGCGCGTCCGCTAGCTCCCGCTCCAGCCAGTCCCGCTGCAGGCCCTGGCTGTATCCGCTGATGTAGGGGTTATCACCATTGGCCTGATAGCCGGGGACGTTGTCACGGCGGAAAGCGCTGAACCCGCCATCCTGCAGGCACACGTCGTCGTTATTGAGGCTGATCACCCGGATCGGGCCTGCCGTAAAGGAATACCAGTTGCCCCTGAACTCGCGCGACCCGTTGTCGGGCAGCTCGAATCTGGTCTGGTAGGAGAGATACCCCTGCGGGCCGTTCGCGACCTCGTTCTCGTGGTTGCCGGCCGCGGGCATCCACGGCCGGAAACGCGCCGAGCGCATGTTGTTGGTGAAGAAGGAGGTCCAGGTCCCGACCGGCGCATCGCTGACGTTGGCATAGCAGAGGTCCCCGTTCATCAGGTGGAACAGGGGGTCGAGCGCGTCGACCGCGTCGACGATGAAGCCGGCGTTCGCGGTCGCCGGGCCGAGGCCCCGGCCCACCGGCGCGGGGATGGACTGATCGCCGAAGCTGGTGAAGCGGAAACCCTTCGACCGGCCGCGCGGGCTGGTGCGGAAGGTGCCCGGCACCGGCTCGGCGCCGTCGTGCAGCACCTCGTAGACGTATGCGGTGTCGGCCTGCAGGTGCTCCAGGCGGGCGTGGTAGGTGAAGACGGTCTCGCCGGTCAGGGCCTCGGCGTAGACGCGCTCGGCGGCCGGCGCCTCGATGCCCAGGCCCTGGCCGGGCCGTCCGACCCGCAGGCGGGGACGGCGCACGGCGGCCGCGGCCGCCCAGGAGACGGCCGCCTGCGACGCCGCGTCCGCGCCGAACTGGACGTGCACCTGCTCGGGCGCCGGCGCTGCCGCCGAGCCCGGCCGGCGAACCAGGGATGGCGCGGCGCGGCGGTCGCGCAGCAGCGGTACCGCGGCCGCCGCGCCGCCGGTAATCAGGACCTGCCGACGGGAGACTTCCGGTGCTTCACTCACTGGGCTTCACTCACTGGGCTCTCCGTGATGGTCGCGGCGAGTGGCCCCGCCGGCGATCACCATGGTGGCGGGCGCCGCTGCCGTTCAGGTTCATGCCGGGTGAACATGCCCGGTCCTGCGCATGAAGCTTGCGCAGCGGAGCGGCCCGGATGCGGAGCGCTAGGACGCCTGGTCGTCCGGTCCTACGGTCCCGGCCGACGTGGTGGTCCCGGCCGACGTGGTGGTCCCGGCCGACGTGGTGGTCCCGGCCGACATAGTGGTCCCGGTGCCGACCGCCGGGGCCAGCACCCGCGCCGCCGCCACGGCCAGGATGTCCCGCAGAGTGTCACCGAGCAGCCGGGCCGAGTAGGACAGCAGCCCCCGGCGCTCTGGGTCGGTCTCCCGCTCGGCCGCGGCGGTCAGCTCGCTGGCCAGGCTCTCGATCAGGGAATCCGGTGTCGGCCACTGGCCGACCGCCCGGCGCGCGTCCGGGGTGGCCTTCAGGACATACCAGAACCGCGGATCTCCCCCGGTGGTCGTCTTGCGGAAGTCGACGTAGGTCGGATCGAGCGTCTCGAGGGCTCGGGCGACCGCCATCAGGTCCAGGCCCGTCCGGTCGGCGATGTCGCTGACGGTGACCATGTAGCTGTCGTCAAGCAGGCACACGGTCGCGTCCAGCACGGGCAGGTCTCGGCCTGCCCAGGTGTCCTTCACTGCATTTCCGCCTAACATGCTCAGGCCAGGGTTCTGGGCGTAGGAAGGAGCCTATCGGCGCCAGTCGCATTCCAGGACGGCAAAGAGCAGGTCGTAGGTCCACTCGCCCTTGGCCCAGACCCTTTTGCGCCGCCGTCCCTCCGGCCGGAATCCGGCCCGTCTCAGCACCCGCGCCGACGGGGCGTTCCTGGCATCGCACGATGCGGTGGCGCGGTGCTTGCCGCGATCACCGAACCAGTAGTCCAGCAGCCGCCGGACGGCCTCGGTGGCGTAGCCGTTGCCCTGGTACTCGGGTGCGATCGTGAACCCGATCTCTACCTGGCGCGGATCATCGAGGCTGACGCCCGTCCCGCAGTCGCCGAGCAGCTCGCCATCCGGCCGAGGGGTTACGGCGAACTGGAACCAGGCCCCTGGCGTGTCGGGGTCCGCCGCCTCCAGGTCGCGGATGAACCGCTCAGCGCGCTCCAGTGAGTAGGGCGCGTCCCAGCCCTGGAACCTGGCCACCGCCGGGATCGTCCGGTAGGCCGCGAAGGACACGGCGTCGCTGCGCCGGAACCGGCGAAGGACCAGGCGGTCAGAGACCAGCTCGGTGAATGCCTTGTCCGGCACGATGCCCGCCTCCTTCTGGCAGCATCATGCCAGCCGGCCGGAGCCGCCGGAGCCGGGTGCGACCGGATCGCGCCCTGGCGCCGTCATGGACTCCGCCTGCAGGCCCGTTCAGGATGAGTCGCGATCATGACTAGGATGTGCGGGCAAACTTCGTTGGAGAGGATCGACATGAGTGACGTCACGGGGATCGAGCGGACCCTGGTCCTGCTCAAGCCCGACGCTGTGGCACGTGGCCTGGTCGGGCGCGTGCTGTCGCGCTTCGAGGACGCGCTGCTGAAGATCGTCGCCGGCAAGATGGTATGGATGGATGCCGACCTCACCCGGCGGCACTACTTCGACCTGGAAGACCGGTTCGGCCCTGGCGTCTACAACCTGATGGCGGCCTTCATGCAGACCGGCCCGGTGTTCGCGTTCGTGCTCGAGGGCGTCGAGGCCGTGGCCTGCGTCCGCAAGATGGTCGGCCCGACCTATCCGGATCAGGCTGCGCCCGGCACGATCCGCGGTGACTTCGCCCATCAGAGCCGGGCCTACGCCAATGGCCGGGGGGTGCCGGTGGCCAACCTCGTGCACGCCTCCGGCAACCTCGAGGAGGCGGCACGCGAGATCGACGTCTGGTTCTCCAAGGCTGAGCTGTTCGACTACCAGACGGCGGCCCAGCAGTACATCAGCTAGCGGCCCGTGCGGGTGACGCCGCCGACGAGCGCATAACCTGGCGATATGTATGTTCCTGCGCACTTCGCCGCGGGCGATCTGGATCAGGTCGCCGCATTCGTCGATGAGGCCGGCACCGCTGACCTGGTGACCTTCGACGGGACTCGCCTGGTCGCCAGCCTGCTGCCGGTCATCTGGGACAGGTCAGCGGGCGAGCACGGCCGGCTGCTCGGTCATCTCGCGCTGGCCAACCCGCAATGGAGCTCCGCCCGCAGCGAGGTGCCGGGGCTGGCCATCGTGCACGGCCCGCAGGCGTACATCTCCCCGTCCTGGTACCAGAGCACGCGCGAGCATGGCCGGGTGGTGCCGACCTGGAACTACACCAGCGCGCACTTCACCGGCCCGGTTACCTTTCACCGCGACCCCGGCTGGCTCCGCGACATCGTTACCCGGCTCACCGAGCGCTACGAGCATGACCGGGATCACCGCTGGTGGGTGCAGGACGCTCCCGCGGCCTTCATCGAAGGGCAGCTGCGCGGGATCGTCGGCGTCGAGATGGTCGTGACGCAGATCGAGGCGAAGGACAAGCTCAGCCAGAACCGCAGTGCGGCGGACCGGGCTGAGGTGATCAGCGCGCTGCGCGAAGGGGATCCTGATGCCCGTGCCATCGCTGCTCTGATGGAAAGCCGCGAAGGCAGCACGGCCAGGTGACATCGGCCGGCTGGGAGTGGGACGAGACCCTGTACGCGGGCAGCGCCGCTTTCTACGTCACGGGCCGGCGCCCGTACCCGGCGGAGGTACGCGCCGCCCTGCAGGCCAGGCTCGGGCTCGATGGCACCGGCCGGCTCCTGGATGTGGGGTGCGGGCCAGGGTCGCTGACCCTGCTGCTGGCTCCGCTGTTCGAGCGGGCCGTCGGCGTCGACGCCGACGCCGAGATGATCGCCTGCGCCGGCCGCCAGGCCGTGCGGGCCGGCATCAGCAATGTCAGCTGGCGGCAGATGCGCGCGGAGGCGCTGCCCGGCACGCTCGGCAGCTTCCGGGTGGTCACGTTCGCCCAGTCGTTCCACTGGACCAGCAAGCCGATGGTGGCCGGCCTGGTCCGGCAGATGCTGGGATCGGGCGGGGCCTGCGTGCTCGTGGACGCCACCACCCATCAGGGCGCCGAGGGCCATGACAGGCTGCCCCACCCGCGGCCGCCGCGAGCGGACATCGCCGCCCTGGTCGCCCGTTACCTTGGCCCGGTCCGCCGGGCCGGCCAGGGAGCGCTGCCCACCGGGCCTCCGGCCGGCGAGGAAGAGGCCATGCGCGAAGCCGGATTCCAGGGACCGGCCCGCACCCAGGTCGGCGGCGGGGTGATATGGGACCGGACCGAGGACGAGGTGGTGGCATCGGTCTTCTCGCTGTCCAGTGCCGCGCCGCACCTATTCGGCGATCGCCTGCGGTCGTTCGAGGACGAGCTGCGCGCCCTGCTGCGCGCGGCGTCGCCGAGCGGGCGTTTCTGCGAGCGGGCACGGGAGATCGCACTCGACGTGTGGCGCCCCTAGCGATCCCGCCCCCACACGGCGGATCCCCGGCCGCTAGCTGGCCCGCACCGCGGCCAGGGCAGCCGGCTTGCGCCCGGCCGGATGCGCTGCGTCCCCGGCGACCGGATCCGCCGCGGGATCCCACGGCTGGTGAATGCGGCCCATCAGCGGTGAGGAGATCATGAAATCCGCCGTGGCCCGGTTGCACGCGACCGGGATGTTGCAGACGACCGCGACGCGCAGCAGCGCCTTGACGTCCGGGTCATGCGGATGAGGCTCCAGCGGGTCCCACAGGAAGACCAGCAGGTCGATCTCGCCCTCGGCGATGCGCGCGCCGATCTGCTGATCTCCCCCGAACGGGCCGCTGCGGAAGCAGGTGACCGGCAGGCCGAGGTGCTCCTCCAGCAGATGGCCGGTCGTCGCGGTCGCGAACAGCTGATGTCCGGCGAGCAGGGCCAGGTTGTACTCGGCCCACTCCAGCATGTCCCGCTTCTTATTGTCGTGCGCGATCAGGGCTATCCGGCGACCGACGGGCGCGGGCAGGGTGTCAGGCATCGGGATCCTCTCAAGATTTTCTTTCCCCCAGTACGCGGCTGGCTCACCGGCCAGTCCCGCCACTCTCCAGGTCCAACCGCCACATGACGGGATGTCATACCGGCTGCCTGGTGAACCCATTCCAAAGAATGAGATACGCCCCCGCGTCTCAGTCATGCTAAATCCTCGTTAACTAGCGGGAGCTTCCCCCGTCACAGGTCCTCTCCCCTGGCCATCTGACGCAGTGGCACCCCGCCCCGGGTCAGGATCGCGCCGGCCGGTCCTTCTTCGGCAGCCTGCCGACGACCGCGTCATAGGAGGCATCGACCGCCTCGAGCAGCTCGTCACCGGGTATCGCCCCGCCGATCCGCAAGCTGTTCCACCCGGAACGCCCGATGTACGCCATGACCGAGGCATCATCCGGATAACGCGCGAGCCACTCGTCGGCCGCTTCCCTGGTCTGGCCGCACTTGAGCCCCACCGCCGGCGCCGCCGCCCGGGCTGACTCTGACGCCGGCTCCCTGGCCGACGCCGGCTCCCTGGCTGACGCCGACGCCGACGCCGGTCCCGTCTCCGGCCCGGACCCCAGGAAAGCGAAAATCTTGCTGCTGACCTTCACCACGAGGCCGTCGCCCCAGGGCTCGTCCGGCCATGCGCCCGGCTTGGCCAGGCAATGGGCCAGCACCTCATCCCACGTCATAGCCGCCTCCTTCACATAACCCGCCATGATTCCCGGTCCTGGCCGCTGAGTAACCTCACGGGCCATGGTCACCTTCATCAAGAGCCTCACGATGGACTGCCGGGACGCGCTGGCGGCGGCCCGGTTCTGGGCCGCCGTGCTCGGCTCGGACGTGGACGAGGACTCGACGGCGGAGAAGGCATACGTTGAGGCGGCGGGATGGGGCGGCCCCAACATATGGTTCCGCCGCGTGCCGGAGCCCAAGATCGCAAAGAACCGCCTGCACGTCGATCTGCGCGCGCCCGGACGGCGGGACGACGAGGTGCTGCGCCTGACCGGGCTCGGCGCGGTCGTCGTGCGGACGGACCCGGATCTGGTCGTGATGCAGGACCCCGAGGGCAACGAGTTCTGCGTCGAATAGACGTCGCCGGGGGCAGCGAGTCACTTGTGTGACGGCACGAGTCTTCCGTGACTGAGTGTGCGATCGTGCCCGGCGTTCCGGTGGCCCGAACTCGCGACATGCGCCACCCTGGCGCCCGTACCTCAACTATGGTCATTCCTGCCGATATCCGCTCACCTGGCCACGCGGAGACGGCACAGGCCACGGGTGCCTGCCAATTCCGCTCTGCTACCCGCGCAGAGTGTCCTGGTCGACAAGGGTGGTACTAGGTTGTCTGAGCCGACGCAGCTGGATTTTGACGTGCTCTTCGGCCGTACCGGGGGGAGCTACCGGGCGCAGGTCCTGCGGTCTCCGGCGGGCGAGGGCCAGTCGACTGCCTTCGAGCGGCCGCTCAGTGACCTCGCGCTGCAGAACGCCGCGGTCAGCACGGCCGCCGCCCCGGCCAAGCTCCTGGGCCGGCAGCTGTTCGACACGGTATTCAGCGGGCCCGTGGGGGAATGCCTGAGCCGCAGCCGCGGCCAGGCCGCGGACGAGCAGTCCGCGCTGCGGATCCGGCTGCTGCTGTCCGACTGTCCCGAGCTGGCCGGCCTGCCCTGGGAACTGCTCTATGACCGGCGTGACGACCGGTTCCTCGCGCTGACTGACCACACGGCGGTGGTTCGCTACCTGCCGCCGCCGGTCCAGCCGCACGCGGTACCGGTGTCCCTGCCGCTGCGCGTACTGGTCGTCAGATCCGAGCCGGCCGACTGCCCGCAGCTTGACCTGGCCGCTGAATGGGCGCAGGTCACGGCCGCACTTGACGAGCTCACCGACGCGGCAGTGATCACGTTCACCGAGCTGGCCGCCGCTACGCTCAGCGAACTGCGCCGGGCGCTGCAGCGGGACACCTTCCACGTCCTGCATTTCCTCGGGCACCGCGGGCTCGACCCGGAGGATGGCGAGGTCCTGCTGTTCAGCGACCGGTCCGGCCGCAGCCTGCCGGTCACCGGCGAGCGCCTGGGCCTGCTGCTGCACGAGCACGCCAGCATCCGGCTGGCCGTCCTCAGCACCCGCGGCGGCGGTCCCGCCCAGCCGCCCCGCCTCGCCCAGCCGCCCCGCCCCGCCGGCGCCGCTCAGCCGACCGGCCCCGCCGGCACGGTCGCCGACGCGCTGCTGCGCGCGGGCCTGCCTGCCGTCATCGCGATGCAGTTCGAGATCAGCAACGCGACGACGGCCGAGTTCGGGCCGGCCCTGTATGCGGCGATCGCCGCCGGGCGCCCCGCCGAGGCGGCCATCGCGCAGGCGCGCCAGGCGATGCACGCCGTCAGCCCACTCGGCTGGGCCGCGCCCGTGCTGCACCTGGGTGCTGACGACGCCGCTCTGTTCGACGTCGCCGAGCGCGCGGGGCCGCGCGCGAGCGAGGCCGCCGCGAGCACCGAGGAAGGCGACCGGCTGCGGGAGCGCGGGCTTTACCCGGATGCGGAGGCCGCCTACCGCAGGGCCGTCGCCGTCGACCCCGGTCACGCCTGCGCGCACGCCGGCCTGGCGTTCACCCTGATCGGACTGGAGCAGTATCCCGAGGCCGAGGCGGCCAGCCGGGAGGCGATCCGCCTCGACCCTGGCCTGGCCCGTGCCCACAGCTACCTCAGCGCGGCCAGCTACGGCCAGCAGCGGTACCCCGAGGCCGAGGCGGCCTGCCGCGAGGCGATCCGCCTCGACCCGGCCCGGGCCCGCAACCATGCCCTCCTCGGCAGCATGCTGCGGGCCACGAAGCGCTACCCGGAGGCGGAGGCCGCCTACCGGGCGGCGATCGGCATCGAGCCCGGCCTCATCGAGGCCCACGCCAGCCTCGGCGCCATCCTGTACATGCTCGGGCGGTACGCCGAGGCGGAGGCCGCCTGCGCCGAAGCCGTCCGCCTCGGACCCGGGCTGGCCCGCACGCATGCCAGCCTCGGCGCGGTCCTGCTCAGGCTCAGGCGGTACGCCGACGCGGAGGCCGCCTGCGCCGAAGCCGTCCGCCTGGACCCCGCCCTCGCGACCGCGCACGCCGACCTCGGCTACGCCCGGCTGGGGCTCAGGCGGTACCCGGAGGCGGAGGCGGCCTGCCGGGAGGCCGTCCGCCTCCAGCCGGGCCTGGCGCGAGCGCACAACAACCTCGGCGATGTCCTGCGCGCGCGCAAGAGGCGCCCGGAGGCCAGGGCCGCCTATCAGGCAGCCGCCCGCATCGACCCCGGCTACGGCAAACCGCGATTCTGAGTCAGGACAGCCAGCGCTCCAGCCAGCTGAATTGCTCGGCCAGCATGTGCAGGACTGACTCGCGGGCCAGATAGCCGTGGCTCTCGTGCGGCAGCAGCACCAGGCGCGCAGTGCCGCCGGTGCCCTGCAGGGCCTGGAACAGCCGCTCCGACTGAACCGGGAAGGTACCCGAGTTGCTGTCCTGCATGCCGTGCAGGAGCAGGATCGGCGCGCTGATCTGATCGGCGTAGCGAAATGGCGACAGCTGGTCGTAGACCTGCTGTGCCTCCCAGAAGTTGCGGCGCTCGGCCTGGAAGCCGAACGGGGTCAGGCTGCGGTTGTACGCCCCGCTCCTGGCGATCCCGGCCGCGAACAGGTCCGTGTGCGCGAGCAGGTTCGCGGTCATGAACGCCCCGTAGCTGTGCCCGCCCACCGCCACCCGCGCCCGGTCGATGAGCCCCTGCTCTGCCAGCGTCCCGATGTGAGCGCCCGCGGCCGCGGTGATCTGCTCGACGAAGGTGTCATTCATCGTCTCCGGATCGCCGATGACCGGCATGGTCGCCTGGGATAGCACCGCGTAGCCGCGCAGGACGAACCAGATCGGATCGGAGGCCGTCAGCCGGGTGAACCGCTTGCTGCTGCCGCGGACCTGCCCCGCGGTCGCCGGGCTGCCGTAGTCGAGGGGGTACGCCCAGATGACCAGCGGCAGCGGCCCGTCGCGCTCGCTGTCATAACCGGGCGGCAGGTGCAGCATGCCCGACAGCTGCACCCCGTCACCGCGGTCGTGCACGATCAGGCGCTTGTCCATCCCGGTCAGCTGCGGGTGCGGATCCGGCCATGCGGTCAGCCGCCTGGTGCCCGAGCCGTCCAGGGCGGCAGCGAACAGGCTCGGCGGCTCCGCGCGGTTCTCGTGGGAGAGCACGACCTCATCCCGGCCGCCCGCCACGAAGCCGAGCGCGTAGTCGTAGGAATCGGGCGGGCTCTGCAGGAGCCGCGTGCTCTGCCGGGTCTCCAGGTCCAGGCGATCAAGGAACGGATGGTCCCCGTCCGGCGTGGCCCCCTCACCGCGCAGGTAGATCACCGGCCCGTCCTGCAGCACTGTCCGGGTGCCGTCCGGGTGCGTGGCCATCAGCGGCGAGCCAGGGTCGGCGTAGGCATCGTCGGCCGACAGGTCGAAGATGATCCGGTTTCCCTCCGGCGCCGTCAGGTCACACAGCCAGGTGGTAAGCCAGCGGCGGTCACGGTCGTGCTCGGTCATCAGCACGCGGCCGCCCTGGTCCATGTCGCGCCAGCCGAGGCAGCGGTGCTGGACGCTGAACGCCGCCCGCGGATCCGCCGCGAACGGCGCGGCCAGCCGCATGATCCGGTCCCGGTGCTCGGCCTGCGCCATCGGATCCCCGCCGTCGAGAGCCTCTATCCAGGCCAGGCTGGCGGGCGCCCGCTCCTCCCAGGACACATAGCGCGGGCCGGTCGGCACCCCCTGGCGGGGGACCTCGTCGCTGACGGGATGGTCGGCGATCACCCGGGTGAGCCCGCCCGCAGCGGACCACACCTCGACCGTGCGGGCGAAGTACGGGTACGGAACCCGGAAGGAGAACGGCCGCTGCAGCCGGTGCACCAGCAGGTACGTCCCGTCCGGGGATTCCTCAAGCTGCTGGTAGAGCCCGGCCGGCCCCAGTTCCTTCACCGCGCCGGTCACCGGGTCGACCCGCAGCGGCACTGTCGTCGCCAGTGACTCGAAGCTGTCTTCATCGGCGGCGGTGCGCAGCAGATCCTGGAAGGTCGCCATCTGCGACCGCTTCCCGGCGGTCTCCTCGATCTGCGGCTCGACGGGTGCCTCGGGCAGCACGGCCCGGTCGGCGGGGGCGCCGAGCGCGATCAGCGAGCTGCCATCGCGGGACCAGGTCACCGTGGCGCCGCCCGACAGCGGGTCGCCGCCGAGGGTGTCCCGGACGCGCAGGCCGGGAACCGGCATGGCCGTCGCCGTCTGCGCGTCGGCGACCCACACGCCGATCCCGTCGCTCTCATCCATGGTGAATGCGAACCGCCGCCCGTCGGGGGCCCAGGCGGGCACGCTCACCGACGCGCCCGCCGGCAGCTCCAGCGCGTGCTCCGTCCCGTCCGCGATCCGCAGCACCGACAGGCCGGTGATCCGGCGCGCTCGCTGCCGCCCGGCGATGACCGGATCGATGCGCAGCCCCGCCAGCGAGAGGTAGGGCCGGGCCAGCAGGGCGACGGGCGGGTGCAGCTCGTAGCGCACGAGCGCGATCAGCCGCCCGCCTGGGGCCAGGAGCGCCAGCGGCGCCGGCGGGGCATCGATGATCGAGACGATGTCGCTGTCCGGGATCGCGTACGGCACTGCGGGTCCTCTCCCTAGGTCCGGCCAGCGCGGTCCGGGCCGGCCCCATCAGGCTGTCGCACCCGCCTGCCCGGCGCAAATCCGCCGGACGACTCCGCCGTACAACAATCCGCCGTACGACAATCCGCCGTACGACAATGAGCAGCCAGGCCACTCACCCGAAGGCAGCTCATGCCCGTAACAGCCCCGCTCGCCGCGTTCGCCGTCCCCGGACTGGTCGATAGCCACGCCCACCTGCTCGCCGATTGCGCCGGGGCCGCCTTCCCGGCTTCGGCCGCGGCCGTGCGCGATCTCCATCAGCGGGTGGCCCGCGCGGGCAGCACGCCGATGGACGTCACCGATCCGCCCCCGCCCGTCCCGCCCGATCAGGTGGCGGCGCGGCTGCTGGCCGGCCTCACGCGCGCGGCCGGCGCCGGGCTGGTCGAGATCACCGAGATGGGCATGCGGGCATGGTGGTACCTCGACGCGCTGACGCGGATCCAGGCGGACGGGCCGCTGCCGGTGCGGGTGCGCATCTACCTGGCCAGCGGCCTGGCCGAGCAGGCCAGCCGCCGCGAGCTGGACGCCCGGCGCGCCCGCAGCGGCCCGTGGGTGGCCCTGGACGGCATCAAGTTCTACGCCGACGGCTGGCTCGGGCCGAGGACCTGCGCGATGTGCCTGCCCTTCGACGACGATGAGCAGGACGGGCTGCTCTTCATGTCCCCGGCCACGATGGCCCGCCGGATCGAGCCGTTCATCGGGCCGGGCTGGCGGATCGCGACGCACGCGATCGGAGACCGCGCGGTGGCGGCCGTCCTCGATGGCTACGATCTGGCCTGGGGCGGCGACCGGGCCGCGATCAGGGCGGCCGCGCCGCGGATCGAGCACGCGAGCATCCAGTCCGCCGAGCTGATCGCCAGGATGGCCGCGTCGGGAGTGACGGCCTGCATCCAGCCGTCCTTCGCGGTGACCGACGTCCGCCAGGTCCGCGCGGCACTCGGCGCCGGGCGGGCGGGCGCGGCCTATCCGTGGGCGGCGCTGGCCGCCGCCGGCGCGCCCCTGCTGGCCGGCTCGGACTACCCGATCGAGGTGCTGGAGCCGCTCGTCGGGCTGGCCCGGCTGGTCAGCGGGAGATCGCGGCGGCCAGGCTTTGACACGAGCGGCTGCGCGCCTGAGCATTCGCGGCTGGACAGTGCCCTGGCCTTCGGCCTGCTCTGCGACCCGGCGGCCGGCACCACGCTGCTGTCCGCTGACCCGCGCACCGTCCCGGCCCGGGCGATCGACCAGATCGAGGTGCTGGGCACGACGCCCGAGCCGTTCCCGCTGGCCTGATCAGAGTGAGGCATTCTGATCGGCACTCCCGGCCAAGCTGGCGGCGAGCGGGCCGTCTTCGCCGCGGCTGCGCAGGGTTATCCCCGTAGCGCAGACGAATAGCACCAGCAGGACCCCGGACACGTATACCGATGAGGCCAGGCCAGCGGCCAGCAGCAGGTAGCCGAGCCCGGAAGCCACCAGGGTCGCGGCCAGCACGATCCCCAGGGGCACCAGCCAGCGAGGCAGGATGCGCGAGTGCCGGGCGACCTGGGAGATGGCCAGCGCCATCGCGGCCAGGATGAACATCTTCGCACCGTCCATCCGCGTGATCGCGTGGTACACGCTCCCGGCCGTCGCGGTCCGGCGGTCCGGCACCAGCGCGCTGAACAGCCATATGCCCATGGCCAGCTGGACCCAGCAGATCGCGGCGACGGCCAGCCCGAAGCCGGCGGCGGCCACCCCGGCCCTGGCGTGCCTGCCGCCGCGGGCGGCGCGGGCCACCGAGATCACCACGACCGCCAGGGCCATCGCGGCGACACCTTGGTTAAGGGCGAACTGAGCCAGGGTCGGCCCGAGGTGTCCGGCAAACGCGGCGGTCACCTGGCTGCCCGTCGCGGCCACGCTGGGATTCGGCGCCCCCACCGACAGGCTGATGATCCAGGCGGCGGCATAGCCGATGCCCGCCACCGCGGACAGGCTGACAGCCGTCCGGCGGCCGGGGCGGCCCGGCGGCCTGGTTCTGGTCTGAGCGGTCATGGCGCTGCTCCCTCGTGCTGCGGTAAGCGGGACCGGCCCGCTGGTATGGCCCGGTGTGCCGGGCACTGTCCAGCGTGCAGCGGCCGGCAGCGGGAGACATCCGCCAGATGGCCGATGCCGGCTCCGGGGAGGGAACGCCAGAATCGGCGGGGTCGATTTTCAGTGCATGCGACTGAAAATCGACCCCGCCGATTTCGCCGCCCCGGTCAGGCGGGGGTGCGGGGGTGCCGGGGTGCGGGGGTTCGGCGGGCGCGCCGGAGGGGGCAGGCGCGGCGAGGCGCGCCGGGGTCAGGCGGACTGGCGGGTGAAGCGGGCCTTGATCGACACCGTCGCCGGGCCCTTGACCATCCCCATCTGGTTCCAGGTCATGCCGAAGTCGGACCGGTCGATGTCCAGGTCGGCCGTGAGGGTCGCCGAGTCGGCCGAGGCCTCGCTGACCTGCGCGGCGAGGGACAGCGGCCGGGACTTGCCGGCCACCTCGAGGTCGCCGCTGACCGTCAGGCCGCCGGCCTGGTCGACCCTGGCGTCCTTGACCGCGAACGTGATGCGGGGATGAGCGTCGGCATTGAAGAAATCGGCCGATCGCAGGTGGGTGTCACGCTTGGAGTTCTTGGTGTTCACCGACCCGGCCCCGACCTCGAACGTGCCGGAGATGGCTCCGTCGGCGGCGATGTCGCCCTCGCCGTGCAGGTCGGAGAAGCTGCCGCGGACGGTCACCAGCCCCCAGATCGTCTTGTGGCTGACGCCGACGCTCGACTTCTGGGGGTCGAGCACCCAGTGGCCGGCGCTGGCGCCACCAGGGAGGCCGGTCGCGCCGTTGGCTGCATCTGTCATCGCTGGGTTCCTCTCCTGTCTCAGCACAATCGGAAAACAGATCCGACCGTGATCATATCTAGTGTGACTGTTCAGAGGTCAATAGTAACATACGTAATTATCACATACGCCTGGACCGCCTGATATGCTGGGCAGATGGATCCGCAGGGGGCTTCACCAGGGCAAGAAGCTGACAGCTGCCTCGGAACGGACCTGCCCGACCTGGCCGGGATGGACGATTCGCAGCGCGGCCGGGTGCTGGTGGCGCGGACGGCCCGTTTTGCTGGCGCTTTCCTGCGGTGGGTGGACTCTCGTGCCTGCGGCCGCCTCACCTACCCGCGGCTGCGCCTGCTGGAGGCCTTGCATTCCGGCGGGCCGGCCAAGATGGCCGAGCTGGCCATGCAGCTCGGGATCTCTCCGCGCAATATGACGGCCCTGGTGGACGTGCTCGAAGAGGCGCACATGGTGGCCCGCCGGCCGCATCCGCGCGACCGGAGGGCGACCCTGATCGAGCTGACGCCGGCCGGGGTGGGGACGGCGGAGACCAGCCTGGGTCCGGGCCTGGACGCGATGGCTCAGATCTTCGAGCGCCTGCCCCTGGCGGACCAGCAGCACTACCTGGCGGCAGTGAGCCAGCTGCTGGAGGCCATGGACAGCTGCGCCGGGCCGGCGATGAGCCCGGCCGGGCCGGCGATGAGCCCGGCCGAGCCGGGGGCGGGCGTGCCGATGACGGACCCTCCCATCTAGGCGAGAGCCGTCACCGGAACTGCCAGGTACCCGCCCGTATCGGTCTACTACCAGCCCGTACTGGTTAGTACCAGCCCGTTTCGAGCTCGTGATGCCAGGCGCGCCTAGGCGAGCCGTAACGGCCCTTGATGTACCGCAGGCCCCAGCGGATCTGCGTTCGTGCGCTCGTCCGCCAGTTCGGGCCGGCGCTGGCCATCTTCGAGCCGGGGACAGCCTGCGGGATCCCGGTCGCGCCTGAGTACGGGTTGTACGCGCGGACGTTCCAGCTGCTCTCCCTTTCCCAGAGCCAGTTCAGGTCCTTGAACTGGCCTGGCCACCAGCCGAAGTGCCGCAGCATCGACCTGGCGATGTGGCGCGGGGCGGTACGGGCCTTGGCGGCGGCCTCCTCGGCTGCGCCAGACAAGGGCTTGGCGAAGCCGTCGAGGGCAATCGTGGCCTTCGCGCCTGAGCCGGCGCTGACTGCTGCGGAGGTGCGGGTCACCTGCACGGTGCTGGTCACGGTGGCCGGGCGGGCGGCGGCGCTGACGGGTGCCGCGCCTGCGGTGCCGATGGCGACGGCCGCGAGAGCGGCGGCCGGGCCGGTGAGGGCGAGGGTGAGTAGGGACGATTTGAGGTTGCGAGTCCTGAAGCCGGACAAGGCAGGCCTTTGGTCGGGCACGCGCGCGTGCTCGGCTTTCCACCCGGACGCAGGCCGGCCGCCAGTGGCGGGCAACGGCAGCGGCGCGCGCGACGTGGCGCGGATTCAGGGCGACGGTGTTACTCGTGGCAACCATCGCGCACGCGGGGTGCTGGTCTGGATCAACACTGCATGATGTTCACGGGTCCGTCGGCCCAAATTGAGCCATGAACGCTATTGACTGAATAACGCCGAGCTGTATTCCCGCCCGGGATTTGCGCAAACCTTGGGCTTGACCTGCGAGTTTGCCAAATGAAGTGATGACTGTGCAAATAAACGTGACGTGCGTCACTATTGCGCGAAGTGCGAGCTCACTTACGCAAAGTCACGGAAAAACGCCTGCGTGAACGTGATCGACGCAGTATGCCTCATGCCGGCCTGGATTCGCGTTGATTTCATTTATAGCGGTTTTTTTTCTCAGGTTCTGGCCAGGATTTTCTCAGGTTCTGGCCAGGAATCGGGCCAGTTCGGCCGCGGTCGGCGCGGTGGCGGGCCCGCGCCTGGTGACCGACAGGGCGGCCGCCGCATTCGCGATGCGGGCGGCGTGCAGCTCGTCCGCTCCCCCGGCCAGGGCGGCGATGAAGGTCCCGGTGTGGGTATCGCCGGCGCCGCTGGTGTCGAGGACGTCCACAGCGAAGCCAGGCACCCGGACCGGTGTCGCATCGCGGAACCCGACCAGGCATCCGTCCGGGCCGGTTCGGACCAGCACGCCCGGCCGCACGGCGCCTTTCCTGCCGCCAGGACCCGGCCGGCGGCCGCGCTGAGCGAGCGAGCGCGCCGCCGCGAGCGGGTCAGCCTCGCCGGTGACGCTGGCCGCCTCCCAGGCGTTGCACGTCCACCAGTCGGCCCGGCGCAGGATCAGGTCGAGGATCGCGGCCGGGATCAGGTGCACCAGCGGCCCCGGGTCGAAGAACACCACGCGGGCGCCGTCGAGGCGTCCCAGCCAGTCACGCAGTGCGCGCTGATGGCCCGGGTGGACCATCCCGTAGCCGGACAGGTAGATCGCATCGCGCGGACGCGCGCGTACCGTCTCGAGATCGCGGGAGGTCAGCGTGGCCTCCGCGCCCCGGCTGGTCACGAACGTCCGCTCGCCGGCCGCGTCGACCATGCTGACCACCAATCCGGTGTCGAGGCCGGCCTTGGCCGGCTGCAGGACCTCGGCGTGCTCGGCCGCCAGCGCGGCGCGGGCCAGCGCCCCGAACGGCCCGGTGCCGTGGGCGCCCGCGTAGGCGGCCGGCAGCCCGTGCCTGGCGGCCGCGGCGATGACGTTGAAGCCGCCGCCCGCGGCCGTCTGGGTGCCGGTGGCCAGCACGTCACCACCGGCCGCAGGCAGCGCCGGCACGTTCAGCACCACGTCGACGACGACGTTGCCCAGATGCAGCAGCCGGTCAAACCGGCGCATTATGACGCCCGCCGAATGGCCAGGAGACGAGCGGCGAGGTCGTCCAGGCGCAGCCGGTTCACGCGGGTGACCGTAGCGCGCGCGTCGGCGGGGAAGGCCTGCGCTCCGTGGCACGCTCCGCTGACCGCGCCGGTCATCGCCGCGATCGTGTCGCAGTCACCGCCGAGCGAGGCGGCCAGACGGCACGCCCGCCACGGGTCATCCGGGCAGGCGGCGAGCATCGCGAAGGCCGCGGGGACCGATTCCTGGGTCGACAGGCTGGTCCCCACGAGCGCGTACACCGTATCCATGACCTCCTCGGCGTCCAGCCCGGCGACCAGGCCCGTGGCCCAGGTGATGCGCGCGGCCACATCGGCCGCGGCCACCCAGTGCCCGCGGCCGGCGGCGAGCTTCGCGGCGGCGACGGCGTGCGCGATAGCGTCGCCGACCGCGGCCCCGCCGACACCCGCGCTGACGGCGGCCGCGATCGCGGCCGCTCCGGCCAGGGCGACGCCGGTATTGTGCGTGACCCGGCTGACCCCGACCACGCGATCGACCAGGAACTTCAGGTCCGAGCACGGGGTGGCGATACCGACGGGCGTGACGCGCATGGCCGCGCCGTTGGTGACGCCGGAGCGGCCGGCCTGATCGATGTCCGCTCCGGCCAGCAGGGCGCTGATGGCGCGCCCGGTGGAGGGCCCGAGCAGGTCCAGTGAGCCCCGCGCGCGCATGGTCTCCTCCCAGGCGAGCAGCCTCCTGGCGAGCTCGGCCGGGTCAGCCTGGCCGCCCCGGTCGATGATGAGCCGGGCCAGCAGCACCGCCTGCTCGGTGTCGTCGGTCACCGAGGCCGCCGGCAGGCCGGCCGCGAGCGGATGGCCGGGCGGCCCTGGCTCGAAGGCAGAAAGAACCGGCCCGTAGCGGGCCACGATCTGGGCCCTGGGCAGGGACTGAGTCGGCATGCCGAGCGCATCGCCGATCGCCAGCCCGTACAGCGCCCCGGCCGCGCGGGACCGGGCGCCGGTCACTGGCGCAGCACGCCGGCCAGGGTGACGACCTCGACCAGCGGGGCGTACAGGCGCAGGATGTCCAGGGCCTGGCGGTGGCTGTCGTCCGTAACCCCGGCGCAGGCGTCCGCCACGACCCGGACCGCGACGCCGGCGTCCGCCGCGGCCACGGCCGTAGACAGCACGCAGCAGTCGGTCGACACCCCGGCCAGGACGAGCTGCCCGCCCTCGCCCACCAGGCCCGCCAGTTCCTGGTTCCACTTGCTGAACGTGGTGGTGTCCAGCGTCGGGCCGCTCTCCCCGGCGAAATCGTCGGCCAGCTCATAGATCCGGGCGCCGGGCGGCTGCAGCGCGAACGGCCACTGGGCGTAGTACTGTCGCCACGCGCCGGCCGGGGTCCTCGGCGCGATGAACCTGGTGAACGTCACCCTCGGACGGAACGCCTCGACCAGCGCCCGGACGGGACCGATGATCTCGGCGAATCGCGGGGCGAGCCACGGGCTGCCCGCCTCGCCGAATACGCGCTGCATGTCGATGACCGCCAGCCACGGCGCCGGGAGCGCGCTGGGCGCCGGTTCGGTCATGCGCGGGCCGTGACCGCCGCGGGCGCGGGCGCCGACTCCTGGGCCCGCACGGTCGAGCGGCCGAAGGCCAGGGTCACGACGAAGCCGATGACCAGCGCCACCAGCACGCCGAGGTTGGCGAATTCCCAGGGACCGGTCTTGCCGCCCAGCCCGCTCACGTGCAGCAGGTAGCCCTGCCAGCTGAGCCAGCCCGCCGCTGAGTTGACCACCAGCCCCCAGCCCACGATGGTGCTGACGACGATGATCCCGACCGGGAACACCCGGATGTCGCCGTACCGCCCGGCGGGGCTGAACAGGTCGGTCTCGGCGTAGTCACGGTGCCGCAGCGCGATGTCGGCCAGCATGATGCCGCACCAGGCCGCGATCGGGACGCCCAGGGTGATCAGGAAGCCCTCGAACTGGCCCAGGAAGGTGCCGCTGGCGATGAACACCACGTAGATCGTCCCGAGGACCATGACGGTGCCGTCGATCAGGGCGGCCACGTAGCGCGGTGCCGGCAGGCCGATCGTAAGCAGGGCCAGGCCGGAGGAGTAGATGTCGAGCACCGCCCCGCCCACCAGGCCGAGCACGGCCACGATCGCGAACGGGATCAGGTACCAGGTCGGCAGCAGCGAGGTCAGCGCCCCGATGGGGTTGGCCCCGATGGCGCTGCTGAGGCTGGCCGATGACCCGGCGAGCAGCAGACCGAAGATCAGCAGGAAGATCGGCGCCAGCGCTGACCCGAAGGTCGTCCAGCCGATCACCCCGCGGCCCGATGACCTTCGGGGCAGGTAGCGCGAGTAGTCGGCCGCGGTGTTGACCCAGCCCAGGCCGAAGCCGGTCATCACCAGCACCAGGGCACCGATGACCTCCTGCGTCGAGCCCGAGCGGATGTGCGCCACCGTATGCCAGTGGATCTTGTCGGCGACGAGCACGATGAACCCGATGGTCAGCACCCCGGTCACGACCGTGATGACGGCCTGCATGCGCATGATCAGGTTGAAGCCGATGACACCGCCGCCCACGACCAGGGCCGTCACGACGATCAGCGCGATGACCTTCGTCACCGTGCCACCGCCCCACCCCAGGCGCTCGAACACCGTCGCGGTGGCCAGGGTGGCGAGAATGATCAGGACCGTCTCCCAGCCCACCGTGAGCAGCCAGGAGACCGCGGAAGGCAGCTTGTTGCCCCGCACCCCGAACGCGGCCCGGCCGAGCACCATCGTCGGCACCGATCCCCGCTTGCCGGCCACCGCGATGAAGCCGCACAGCAGGAACGAGACGATGATGCCGACGATGCCCGCCGCGAGCGCCTGCCAGAACGAGATGCCGAATTCCAGCACGAACGCGCCGTAGCTCAGCCCGAGGACAGAGACGTTCGCGGCGAACCACGGCCAGAACAGGTCACGCGGATGACCCTTGCGCTCGGCGTCCTGGATCATGTTGATCCCGTTGGCCTCGATGTGCAGCGCACTGAGATCTGCCGGGCCAGACGAGATGATGCCCTCATCGCGCTGACTGTGTGCCATGGCGAGCCTTTCCTGCAGCCGTCCGTGAGCGTTTCGCCTCTTGACCCATGATTGCCGCACGCCGAGCCCCGGTCCAGCATTCGGCGGGCCGTAGTGTGTGGGCCATGTATGACCACGATCCGGACGAGGTCGCGGCGCTCGGCTGGGAGGAGTTCGTCGCCCGCCAGTGGGAGTCGATCTTCGTCGGCTACTACCGCTCGAAGACGGGGCTGCGCAAGATGTGCCGCCGCTGGAGCGACTTCTTCGAGGTCGGCCTCGGCTGCTCGCAGGAGATTGCCGACCTGCTGGTCAGGGCCCAGATCATGGACCGTGCCGACCGCGACCTGGAGGGCGCGGCCGGCGCCCGTGCCATCCTGCTCCAGATGGCCGACGTGCTCACCGACATCCGGTTCGACCTGATGCAGATGGGCGAGATAGGCCCGGAGCTCGAAATCACGCTGCTCGAGCGGCACGCCAGCCTGGTGGGCCTGGTGCACGCCTTCGCGTTCGGCGAGGATGCCGAGGAAGCGCGCTAACGCTGTCCCGGCGGTACGGAGGTACAGATGAGTTCCTACGATGACGCGGTTCAGACGCTGGAGACCGAGCTCGGCCAGGTCGAGCAGGCATTCCGTGGCCTGACCGCCGGCGACTGGCAGACGCCCACGCGGCTCCAGCCCGTGGGGGAGGACCTGCCGCCCTGGACCCTGTTCGAGCTGGCCGGCCACTTCGATATCTCGATCGGGCTGACCCGGATGCTGATCAGCAGCCAGGAGCCCGGCCAGGTGGGGCGCGACCGGGTCAGCTTCTTCATCTTCAGTCGCGCGGAGGTGGCGCCGGTCGTCTACGACTACGCCTACACGATGGTGGACGGCAAGACACCGGCCCAGATGGCCGACGTCCTGCACGAGACCTTCAGCGCGGCCATCTCCGAGTCCCGCGCCACCGACCCTGGCGCGGTCGGCTCCGGGTACTACGCGCTCATGCGGCTCGATGAGTTCGTGCCCAGCCGCGTGGTGGAGGCGGTCGTGCACGGCCTCGACCTGACCGACGCGCTCGGCCAGGCCAGCATGGCCACGCCCGGCGGGCTGGCGATGACCGCCGCGATCCTCGACGAGCTGCTGGCCCGGCGGACGGTCGGGGGGCGGCCCGCCGACCTGGCCGACGACATGGCCTGGGTCCGGGCGGCCTCGGGCCGGGCGCCGCACGCTGATCCCCGGCTGCCGCTCATCGGCTGAGGCCTCGGGTCTCCTCCGGGCGGACGGCCGGGGGCTAGCGGCCGCGGTAGGCGGCGGCGATCTCGCGCAGCTGCCCGTGCGCGCCGCGCATCGTCGCGGTACCGCCGGGGAGGTAGTCCTTGCGGAGCTTGGCGACCGAGGTGTAGTTGGTGTCACACACGTTGGCCAGCGGCGACTCGGCGGTCTGGCTCACGAACTGGTAGGCGTCCATCATCGACAGGCCGAGGTCCGCGGATACCCACTGCACCAGGTCCAGCTGGGCAATCCGGAACGCGTCCTCCAGCGGCCGGGCCGAGCCCGTGGACATGATGTGCGTGTCGGACTCGATCCGTGGCCACGGCGTGGCCAGGCCCTTCAGCAGCTCGACCACGATGACGGTGTCCATCGCGCATTCGACCGCCACCCCGCAGGTCTCCCCCTCGCCCTGCCGGGCATGGCCGTCCCCGAGTGACAACAGCGCGCCCTCGACGTTCACGCCCAGGTAGCAGGTCACTCCGGCCTGCATCTCCGGGGTATCCATGTTCCCGCCGAACGCATCAGGGACCAGGGCCGAGCGGACCTCCAGGTTCGCGGGCGCCACGCCGACGGTCCCGTGCATCGGGTTCATCGGCAGCTCGGCGGTGAAGTCACTGTCGCGGGCCCGGAACTGGCAGGTGCCCTTGGCCCGGTCCAGCTCCCAGATCCACACCACCTCGGGGAGCGGGTCCTGCAAGGTAGCCGTCAGGTGGGTGGACGTCAGCGCCCCGAAGAGGGGAACTGTCGTCGAGGCCGCCCAGTCCCTGGACGGCTGCAGGCTGACGAAGTGAACCGCCAGGGTGTCGCCGGGCTCCGCGCCCTCGACGTGGAACGGCCCGGTCTGCGGGTTCAGGAACGGGAACTCGCACACCACCGATACCAGGTCCTCGGTGCCGCGGACCCGGCCGGCGAAGCAGTCCTCGGTCCACACCTCGAGCACGGTCCCCGGCGTGATCCGCGCCACCGGGGCCGCGCCCCCGAACGTCCACGCGAACTGGCCTGGCTCCGGCCGGAACGCCAGCACCCGAGGATCACTCATGCGAGAACCCTATGCCGTAGCCGTGCTCAGGTAGCGCTCGGCCAGCTCGCAGGCGCCCCTGGTGAACTCCGCGCCCAGCTCGCGGGCCGAGTCGGCGAACCGGTGCGAGCCGACCCAGGCGACCAGCTGCAGCCGCCGCAGCAGGATGAACGTGGGGATCTCCGCCTCATCGGCAGCCGACAGCGGCGCGACCCGCCGGTAGCCGCGCAGCCACGCGTCGCACAGCTCCGGCACCACCGGCTCGTGCTCGATGAAGCTCAGCGAGGCACCAAGATCAAAGAGGAACCAGCCGAAACCGCAGTCGTCGAAGTCGATGACCTGAATGTCCGGACCGCTGACCAGCAGGTTAGCCAGCCGCATGTCGGCATGGATGAGGCCGAAGCGGTCCGGGCCGCTGCCGTAGCGGCGCAGCCGGCCGGCCATCAGCGCTGCGGCCCGGCTCAGCGTCTCCTCTTCCTGCCTGCCCACCCCGATGCCGTCCTGCCAGCGGCCCCAGCGCCCCCTCGCGCCGACGCAGGTGTCGAAGTCCCACGAGAAGCGCACGAACGATTCCGGCCGGGCCCAGGTGCGGGAGTGCCGGTGCATGCGCCCGCAGATCCCGCCCAGCAGCCCGAACTTCCCGGTCAGCTGATCGGCGGGCGGCTCCGTCCCCGGCAGCCACTCAAACAGCACGGTCTGCCGGGTCAGGCCGCCGATCTGGATCTCGACCACCTCCCGGCCGTCGAGCGCGGGGAAGACGGCCGGGGTCCGCAGTCCCTCATCCCGCCGCAGCGCCTGGAGCCAGGCCAGCTCGGACGCCACGGCCCCGTCCGGGTGGTAACCGGTCCGGTGGACCCGCAGGACCGCCGTGCGCCCGGCACCCCGATCGTCGATCCGGTAGGTGGCGTTCTCCGAGAGGCCGAGCAGCGAGATCCGCGCCGCGGCCGGGAACCCGTACGGCGCCAGCGCCGCCCGCGCGAAGGGGTCGTAGTGCAGCAGGACCGTCTCCGGTGAGTCCTCTGGCCCTGGCCCCACCGCGCTCACTGGTCCCGCCCTTCCATGGTTCCTGGCCAGCTCCGGGTGCGGCCCCGTGGCCCATCGCCTCGATCATGCCCAGCGCGTTCCGTGCCATCAGGGCTCTGATGATAAAACCACGGGCATGGGCTACCTGATCGGCGCGGACATCGGATCCCAGAGCGTGAAGGCCGTCCTGCTCGATCCGGACGGTCAGGCCGTCGGCTCGGCCGGGCAAGGCTGCGTGATGCAGCACCCGGCCAGCGGGTGGGCCGAGCAGGATCCGGGCGACTGGACCGGCGGCCTGACCAGTGCCATCGGCCAGCTGCTGGCCCGCCACCGTATCCGGCCGTCCCAGGTATCACACCTCGGGCTGGCCGCCCAGGTGGACGGGCTGGTGCCGGTCGATGACCGGCTCCGGCCGCTTCGTTCCGGAATTATCTGGCTGGACCGCCGGGCCTGCGATCAGGCGGCCGCGCTCGCCCGCCAGCTGGGCACCGAGCACATTTTCGGCACCACCGGGCTCAACGCCGACGCCTCGCACATCGCGCCCAAGCTGATGTGGCTGCGCGAGCACGAGCCGGACACGTTCCGGCAGGCCAGGGCGTTCCCGCCGGTCGGCGGCTACCTGCTCGGCTGGCTCACCGGAGTCCTCGCGCAGGACCACGCCAACGCCTCCTCCACGCTGCTGTACGACGTGCGCACCGGGACCTGGGACGACAGCATGCTGCAGGCCTCCGGCCTGGACCCGGCGGTGCTGGCGGCCATCCGCCCGTCCGCCGAGATCGCCGGGACCCTCACGGCGCAGGCCGCCGGGCAGCTCGGGCTCAGCCGTGACTGCGCGGTGGTCGTCGGGACCGGCGACGAGCACGCGGCGTGCATCGGGGCCGGGGCGGTCGTCCCCGGGCTGGTGGCCGACGTGACCGGCACCGCCGAGCCGGTGGCGGTGACCGCGAGCCGCGCGGTGTTCGATCCCGAGCAGGTGGTGGAAACCCACGCGCACGCGGTCACCGGCCTGCTGCTGGTGGAGAACCCGGGCTTTGTGTCTGGCGGCTGCACCCTGTGGTGCGCGCAGATTCTCGGCACCGACCAGGCCGGGCTCTTCGAGCTGGCGGCCGGCGCGCCGGCCAGCGCCGGCGGCGTCCTGTTCGTGCCCGCCCTGTCCGGGGCGACGGTGCCGAGATGGAACGACCGGATGCGCGGCGTCTTCGCCGGGCTGGCCATGAATCATGACCGCGCTCACCTGGCCAGGGCGGTCATCGAGGGCTGCACGTTCGCGCTGCGCGATGTCCTGGGCCGCCTGGAAGCGCTCGGCCTGTGCGGCCCGCAGATCCGGGTGGTCGGCGGTGGCGCGCGCAGCGAGCTGTGGCTGCAGATCAAGGCGGACGTGACGGGCCGGACGGTACGGGCGGTCGTGGCCGATGAGCCGACGGCACTGGGCGCGGCGATCCTGGCCGGCCGGGCCGCCGGGGTCTTCCGCGACACCGCCGACGCGGTGGCCAGGACGGTGACGCTCGCGCCGCGCGCCTACGAGCCCGACGAGCGGGCCAGCTCCGTCTACCAGGAGCGCTACGCCCAGTACCGGGCGCTGTATGACGGCGCGGAAGGAGCGCTCGCGTGAGCGCGGCCGGCCGGGTGCCGCTCGACCTGAGCGCGCTGCGCGGCGAGCTGGCCGCCAGTCCCGACGCCGGGCGGCTGCGGCCGCTCGGGCTCGGCCGCGTCATCGACGGCGACGGCGCGCTGGGCCAGCTCGCCGGCGCGGTGGCGCAGTTCGGCCGGTCGCGGGACGGGGTGGTCGTGCTGGCCGCCGCGACCCCGATGACGGTGTCCGGCCAGGACCTGCGATCGGTCGTCGAGGCGGCGCTGGGCCGGCGGCTGCGGCTCCAGTGGGTCACCGTCGGGCCGGTACCGCAGGCGGGCGACGGCCACCTGCACGCGGACGAGGCGACGGTCACGGCGGCGGCCGGGGCGGCGGCGGGCGCCGGCTGCGTCGTGACCGTCGGGTCAGGGACGATCACCGACATCGGCAAGGCCGCGGCCGCGGCCAGGCGCCCCCCTGGTCGCCGTGCAGACCGCGGCCAGCGTCAACGGCTACGCCGATCCGTTCTCGGTCCTGCTGCGCCAGGGCGTGAAGCGCACCACGCCGACTCGCTGGCCGGACACGCTGGTGATCGATCCCGGCGTCCTGAGCGCCGCGCCGCCCGGGCTGAACCGGGCCGGCGTCGGTGACCTGATGGCGATGTTCACCGCGTCCGCCGACTGGTACCTCGCCGCCGCCATCACCGCCGCCCGGCCGCGGCCCGCAGGCCGACCTGATGACGGGCCGGGAGCGGCGGCGGGCGGCGACCCGCTGTATGCCGCCGATGTGGCCGGCCTCACCGGGGCGCACGGCCGGCGGCTGCTCGCGCTGGCCGCGGGCCTGGACGCCGATCCCGGCCGGCTGGCCGAGCTGGCCCGCATCCTGACCCTGAGCGGGATCGCCATGGGGGTGGCCGGCTCGACCGCCCCGGCCTCGGGGATGGAGCACGCGGTGAGCCATCTGCTCGAGATGGCCGCCACCGCCCGCGGGGACCCGGCCAGCTTCCACGGCACGCAGGTCGGCGTCGCGAGCATCGCGGCCGCCGCCGCCTGGGCGCACGTGCGCCGCCGCGTCGCGGGCGGGGCCCTGCGCCAGGCCGCGAGCCTGCCGGATCCAGACGATGCCCGGCATCGCATAACGCAGGCGTTCGCGCCCCTCGACCCCACCGGCGCGATGGCGGCGGAGTGCTTCGCCGACTACGCCAGGAAGCTCCGGCGGCTGTCGGCGGGGCCCGATCCGCTGGCCGGCCTGCGCGCGGCCTGGCCGGAGCATGACGCGGAGCTTGGCCGCCTGCTGATCGAGCCGGGTGAGCTGGCCAGCGGGCTGCTGTCGGCCGGCCTGCCGGTGCGGTTCGGCGACCTGGCCGGTCCGGTGAGCGACACGGACGCGCGCTGGGCGGTGGCGAGCTGCCTGCTGATGCGGCAGCGATTCGGCGTGGCGGACCTGGCTGCGGCGATCGGCGGCTGGCAGGACAGTGACGTGGACCAGGTGCTCGCCGACGCGGACGCCGCCGCGGCAGCGGCTGAGGCCGGCGCGGCAGCGGCTCAAGCCGGCGCGGATGCTGCGGCAGCTGCGGCGGCCGGCCACGCCGGCGGCCATACCGTCCGCCATGCCGGCGGCCTGACCGACGGGAGCACGCGGTGATCCAGTTCGTCTTCATGCTTACCTACCAGGACCGCACGATCGGCCAGCCGCTGGCGATCTACGAGGAGCTGCGCGGCTCGGGCCTGCGCTACGTCGGATTCAAGGACATCGGCGCATCGATCGCCGAGCTGCGCGAGGTCTGCGCGGCGGCGCACGCGGACGGCCTGGAGGTCATGCTCGAGGTCGTATCGACCACGCTGGAGGAGGAACTGCGCTCGGCGGCATCAGCGGCGGAGATAGGCGTCGACTGGCTGCTGGGCGGCACGCACCCGCAGGACGTGCTCGGCGTACTGGACGGCAGCCCGGCCCGGTACTGCCCCTTCCCCGGCACGGTGCTCGGGCACCCGAGCGTGCTGCACGGCGAGATCGCCGAGATCGCGCAGAGCGCCCGCGCGATCACGGCGCTGCCGGGGGTGCACGGGCTCGACCTGCTCGCCTACCGTCATCCGACCGCCGATGTCGCGGCGCTGACCAGGGCCGTCGTGGCGGCATCGAGCGGCCCGGTGATCGCGGCCGGGTCGGTGGCGAGCATGGCGCAGATCCGGGCGCTGGATGCGGCCGGGGCCTGGGGGTTCACGATCGGAAGCGCGATCTTCGAGGGCAGGCTGCCCGGCGGGCCGTCCGTCCGCGGCCAGGTGCGGGAGGTACTGCGCGCCGTGACCGGGTCCGGGTGAGGCCTGCCGTGTCTCGCTAGGCGAGCATGTCGTCGAAATCCCCGTCCTTAGCGCCCAGGATGAAGGCCTGGATCTCGGCTCGCGTGTAGACCAGCACCGGGCCGCGGGCGAACCGGGAGTTCCGCAGGGCGATGCCGTCCGGCACGACGGCCAGCTCGACGCAGTTGCCGTTGGAGTTGCTGCGCCGGCTCTTGCGCCAGCCAGCGACCGGAATCTGGGCCGCGGATGTCCCGCTCGGCGTAACGCTCATTTCACTCTCCCGTAACGCTCAGTACTTGCACGTGCAAACGATCGTGCATTCGCCGTCAGTTCCAGGTACCGTACCACTCATCAAACGGGCAGGGTTCGGACGGCGCGGCGAACGGGTGGCGCGGGCAGACGGGCGGCACGCGGGCGGCGCGGGGGGCGCGGGGGGCGCGGGCGGGCGGCGCGGGGCAGACGGGCGGCACGGGACGCGCCGGCTGGGACCTACGGGATTACAGCTCGTCCCGAATCGTGGCCAGGATGCTCGCGGTGTCGGTGGGCGGCGGGCTCTCGATGCACAGCCGATTCATGGTTTCCAGGTAGGCATCCGCGTCCGTGCGCCGGTCCAGGTAGATCGCGCTGGTGACATGCTCCAGGTAGACAACGTCCGGCAGGTCATGCTCGGGGAAGCGCAGGATCGTGAACGCGCCGCCTTCGGCCGCGTGCCCGCCGGACCGGAACGGCATGACCTGGACGGTGACATTGTCCAGCTCGCTGACGTCGATCAGGGCCTGGATCTGGGCGCGCATCACGTCCACGCCGCCGATCGGACGGCGCAGCGCGGCCTCGTCCAGCACCGCCCACAGCTGCGGAGGATCCGGCCGGGTCAGCAGCTGCTGCCTGGCCATCCGGAGGCTGACCCGGCTCTCGATCTGCGCGGCGGGCGCGCCGATGTGCCCGCGCGCGACCACCGCCCTGGCGTAGTCAGGCGTCTGCAGCAGGCCGGGCACGAACTGGACCTCGTAGGTCCGCACGACGCTGGCGGCCTCCTCCAGCCCCAGGTAGGGCTGGAACCAGTCCGCCAGCACATCGCCGTAGCGATGCCACCAGCCGGGCAGGTTAGCCGCTTGGGCCAGGGCCAGCAGCGGTTCCCGCTCGTCCACGTCGTTCACCTGGTAGAGGGTCAGCAGGTCCTCGACGTCCCGGACCTTGAACGACACGCGCCCCAGTTCCATCCGGCTGATCTTCGACTCGGACGCGCGGATGGCGTAGCCAGCCGCCTCGCGGGCGATGCCCCTGGACTCTCGCAGCCTGCGCAACTGCGAACCGAGCAGGATCCGGCGGACCGTCGGCCCGCTTCCGGGCGGGACCGCAGGCCAGACCTGGTCCGGAACGGTCGCCACTTACCCTCCTTACCCGCCGGTTCGGTCATGATTCTGCCACCTCGCCCTTGTCCCGGCCAGTTATCGCGGTATGCTGCACGTGCATCTGCGTTGGAAAGATGCACGTGCATCACTCTTGACGTCGAGTGACAGGCAGCCAGCTGTCACCCCCCGCCCGCACGTCAGAAGGGAATGCTGTGGCTTATCCAGCCGCCGGCCTCCGGTCGCCGGTATGCGTTGCCCCCACGAGCTATGCCATGGACGCCACGAGCCTGGCCGCGCTCCCGCTCTCCGCCCGGCCCGGCTCGGCGAAGGTGGCCCGCGACTTCGCCACCTCGGTGCTGTACGCGTGGGGCCTCGGCGATCTGCTGCCGGACGTGAACGTCGTGATCTCCGAACTGGTCACCAACGCGGTCCGCCATGGCCTGCGCGGCATTCTGGCCGATCCCGCGCCGCCCCCGCGGACTGACGCGATGGCCCCGATCCGCCTGTGCATGCTGCGGCAGGGTCCACGGCTGCGCTGCGAGGTGGTAGATCCCAGCGAGGTCATGCCGGTCCGGCTGGATCCGGATGACGACGCGGAAGTCGGCCGTGGACTGTGCCTGGTCGCGGCCCTCAGCCGGGAATGGGGAGCGACCCTGCTCGCCGGGGGCGGCAAGTGCGTCTGGGCTATCCTCCACCCGCCCGCCTGAGCGCGCTTGCCACCCCGGGCTCCCCGCCCCCGCTCCCCCGCGTCAGTCGGCCCGCTTGTAGGCGCGGACGGCGAGCGGCGCGAACACCACGAAGATCCCCACTAGCCACGCGGTGCTTTTCAGCAGGTTGGCCTGGATGGGGCCGCCGAGAGCCAGCGCCCGCATCGTGTCGATGACGTAGGTGACCGGCTGGTTGTTGGCGAAGGCCTGCAGCCAGCCGGGCATGGTCGCGATGGGCACGAACGCCGAGCTGAGGAACGTGACCGGGAACAGCCACAGCAGCCCGAACGCCTGCACGGACTCCTCATCCCCGATGGCCAGGCCGGTATAGGCGGCGATGCAGCAGATCGACAGCCCGAAGACGGTGGCGAGCACGATCATGGCCACGGCCGGGATGAAGCCGTTCTGGAACCGGAAACCGACCGCGTAACCGACCCCGAGCACGATCATGATGGTCACGAACATCCGCGCGGTATCGGCGACCAGGCGGCCGCCGAGCACGGCCGAGCGGGCCATCGGCATCGACCGCAGCCGGTCGATTACGCCCTTCTGCAGCTCCTGAGCCAGCGCGATGGCCGTGCCGAACGTCGCGAACGCCGCGGTCTGCGCGATGATCCCCGGCAGCAGGAAGTCGACGTAGCCACCTACGTTGTGCACCCGGATCGCGCCGCCGAAGACGTAGCGGAACATCAGCACGAAGATCACCGGCTGGATCACGGTGAACACGAGGTAGGCGGGTACCCGCATCCAGACCAGCAGGTTGCGCCGGGTGATGGTGAGCGTGTCGCTCCAGGCCCAGCGAGCCCGGAGGAGCGGGCCGGGTTCCGCCGGCATCGTCCGCTCGGCAACCGCGGTCATGATGTCCCCTTCGCAGCGTCCTTGCCGGCCTTCCGGCGGCCGCGCTTGCGCCCGCCGGCCTGCTCTTCCTCCTCGGCGGCGTGCCCGGTCAGGGCCAGGAACACGTCGTCGAGGGACGGCCGGCGCAGCGCCAGGCCCCGCGTCTCGACGCCCGCGCCGTCGAGGCCGCGGACGACCTGGATCAGCGCCTCTGAGCCGCCGCCGCCGACACCGATGCTGACCACGCCGGTGTGCCCGTCGAACTTAGGCTCGTCCTGGCCGACCTTGGCGATCGCCGCGACCGCGTCACTGACCCGACGGCGGTCGGGCACGGTGAACTCGACCACATCCCCGCCGACCCGGCCCTTCAGCTCCTCAGCAGTGCCGGAGGCGATGACCAGGCCACGGTCGATGACCACGATCTCGTCCGCCAGCTCGTCGGCCTCATCCAGGTACTGGGTAGTCAGCAGCAGCGTCGTCCCGCCGGCCACCAGCGACCTGATGATGTCCCACATGCCCAGCCTCGACCGCGGGTCCAGGCCGGTCGTCGGCTCGTCGAGGAAGAGGACCTGGGGGTGGCCGACCAGGCTGGCGGCCAGGTCCAGGCGGCGCTGCATGCCGCCGGAGAAATTCTTGGCGGGCCGGTCAGCCGCTTCGAGCAGGTCAAACTGCGCCAGCAGCTCGGTCGCCCGGCTCCGGGCACTGCGCCAGCTCAGGTGATAGAGCCGCCCGATGATCTCCAGGTTCTCCCGGCCGGTTAGCTCCTCCTGGATCGCGGCTGACTGCCCGGACAGCCCGATCGAGCGGCGGACCGCGGCCGCCTCCCGCACGACGTCGCGGCCTTCCACCACGGCCCGCCCGCCGTCCGGGAGCAGCAGGGTCGTCAGGATCCGTACCGCGGTCGTCTTGCCCGCGCCGTTCGGGCCGAGCACGCCGAGCACCGTCCCGCGCGATACCGCCAGGTCAATGCCGCGCAGCGCGCGCACCTCGCCGAAGGACTTGGTCAGCCCCTCCACGAGAATCGCGGGCCCCGAGCTTGCGTCTGTCACTACGTCCCCCTGACCAGGGTCTCAAAGCTGATCACTATCCGCGTACCAACGAACCTAACGGCTGTGCGGCGGTCAGGGCGAATGGAAAAACGCTCCGGCAGGCCGCAGCAGGCTCGCCGGCTCGCGATGCGCCGGGCCGCCGATGTGACGGGCCACCGGTGTGACGGGCCGCCGGCCAGGGTGCTGAGCTGCATATGATCTTCGGGTGAGCGTTCTGCCAGGTCCGCTGCCACCAGGCAGGCCGGACGCCGAGTGAGCGACGGCTTCGACCTGCTGATCTGGGCACCGCGCGCCATCATTGGCGACAGCGAGATCGCGGCTGCCATCGGCATCAGGGACGGGCGCATCGCCGCGATCGAGCCGCTGGAGCGGGCCGCGGCCGCGACGGCCGCGGCGGTGGCGGACGCGATGAGCGCCGTGAGCGCGGTGAACGTCATCGAGCTGGGCCCCGATGTCGTCCTGCTGCCCGGCCTGGTCGACTCGCACGTCCACGTCTGCGAGCCTGGCCACACCGACTGGGAGGGCTTCGCGACCGCGACGAGCGCGGCGGCGGCCGGCGGGATCACCAGCCTGGTCGACATGCCGCTCGACAGCGTCCCCAGCACCGTCACCGTGGCGGCGCTGGAGATCAAGCGGCAGGCCGCGGCGGGACAGTGCCACGTCGACGTGGGCTTCTGGGGCGGGGTGATTCCCGGCAACCTGAGCGAGCTCGCGCCACTGCACGAGGCCGGCGTGCTGGGCTTCAAGTGCTTCCTCGGCGATTCGGGGTCCGCGGACTTCCCTGCGGTCCAGAGCCGGGAGCTGGGGGCGGCCCTGAGCGTTCTGAGCGGGCTTTGCACTCCCCTGCTGGTGCACGCCGAAGCCGCGCCGGCCGCCGCGGCCCGCCCGCAGGCCAGCGGCCGCACGTACGCCGGCTACCTCGCGTCGCGCCCGCGCGAGCTGGAGAATCTCGCGATCGCGCAGGTCATCGACGCGGCCCAGGCGACCGGCGGCCGCGCGCACATCGTGCACCTGTCGAGTTCCGACGCGCTGCCGATGATCGCGTCGGCGCACCAGGACGGCGTCGCGGTGAGCGCGGAGACCTGCCCGCACTACCTGACCCTGGCCGCGGAGGAGATCCCCGACGGCGCGACGGCGGCCAAGTGCTCCCCGCCGGTGCGCGAGGCGGCGAACCGTGACCTGCTGTGGGACGGCCTGCGCGCCGGCATCCTGGACCTGATCGCCTCCGATCACTCACCGTGCACGCCGGCCATGAAGGAAACCGGCGGGGATTTCGGCGCGGCGTGGGGCGGCATCTCCTCTCTTCAGCTCGGGCTGCCGCTGGTCTGGACCGCGGCCCGCCATCGAGATTTTTCCCTGAACGATGTCACCGACTGGATGTCGAAGCGCCCCGCGCAGCTCGCCGGCCTGGGGACGAAGGGCCAGATCGCGGTGGGATTCGACGCGGACTTCTGCGTCCTGGCCCCGGACGAGTCGTTCGTCGTCGATCCGGCCCAGATCCTGCACCGGCATCCGGCCACGCCGTACGCGGGCCGGACCCTGGCCGGGGTGGTCCGCGGCACCATGCTGGGCGGAGAGTGGACGTCGCCGGGGCGGCCGCGCGGACGGCTCCTGAGCCGGGCCGCCGGGCCCGCGCGGCGATGCGGGAGGACGGTGGGATGAGGATCCTGGTGGTCAACGTCAACACGAGCCAGCCGATGACCGAGGTGATCGGCGCGGCGGCCCGGCGGTACGCCTCGGCGGGTACTGAGATCGTGGCCCTGCGGCCGTACTTCGGGGCCGAGTCGGTCGACTGCAACTTCGAGAGCTACCTGTCGGCGGTGGCGGTGATGGACCGCGTGCTGGCCTATGACCGGGCTCATGACGGCGCTCATGACGGTGGCTACGACGCCGTGGTGCTGGCGGGGTTCGGCGAGCACGGCCGGGACGGGCTCCAGGAGCTGATCGAGCAGCCGGTGATCGAGATCTGCGAGGCGTCGGCACAAGTGGCGATGATGATCGGCCGGAGGTACTCGGTGGTGACGACACTGCAGCGTTCTGTGCCCGCGATCGAGGATCGGCTGCGGCTAGCCGGGCTGGCGGATCGGTGTGCGTCGGTGCTCGCCGGCGGGATGTCCACCGCGGCGGTGGATGCTGATCCGCAGGGGGCGGTCCGGGGGATCGTCGCGCAGGCCCGCCAGGCGGTGGAGCGTGATCACGCGGAGGTGATCTGCCTGGGCTGCGCCGGGATGGCGGGGCTGGAGGAGGCCATCACGACGGAGCTGGGCGTGCCGGTGGTGGACGGGGTCGGGGCGGCGGTGCGGCTCGCGGAGGCGGTCGTCGGGCTGGGGCTGAAGACGAGCAAGGTGTCGACGTACGCGGCTCCTGAGCCGAAGAACATCATCGGCTGGCCGCTGTCGGCGGCGCTCGGGCTCCAGCTGGCGGGTGACGGCGGCGGGGCGGCGGACGGTGACGGCGGGGCGGGGCGGTGAGGGTGACGGCGGACCTGGCGTCGCGGTGGCTGGGCGGCAGCGTGCTGGCGGCCAGCGACGAGTCGTTCGGTGACAAGGAGAACCTGCTCACGCCCGGCCCGGCGGCGTTCGAGCCGGGCCATTACGGCAACCGCGGCGAGATCGTGGACGGATGGGAGACGCGGCGGCGCCGTGACGCCGGCCATGACTGGGCGCTGATCCGGCTGGGAGCGCCGGGGATGGTCACGTCGGTCGATGTCGACACGAGCTTCTTCACCGGGAATTACCCGCCGCAGTGCCGGGTGGAGGCCTGCGGCCGCGAGGGATATCCCAGTCCGGCCGAGCTGGCCGGCCCCGGCACCGACTGGGCCGAGATCGTGCCGCGCTCAGCGCTGCGCGGCGACGCGCACAACACGTTCGCTGTCTCGGATCCGCGGCGCTTCACCCACGTGCGGCTGTCGGTGTTCCCCGATGGGGGCGTGGCCCGGCTGCGCGTCCATGGGGTAGTGGTGCCCGATCCCCGTGGCCTGGAACGGCTGACCATTGACCTGGCCAGCCAGGAGTACGGCGGGGCGGTGGTGGCCAGCAGCGATGACTTCTATACCGCGGCGTCGACGCTGAACCGGCCCGACCGGGCCCGCACGATGGGCGAGGGGTGGGAAACGCAGCGTCGGCGTGACTCCGGGCATGACTTCGTCATCGTGCAGCTCGCGTTTGCGGGGGAAGTCCGGCAGCTCATCGTGGATACGGCCCATTTCAAGTACAACGCGTCCGGGGAGGTCGCCGTGTACGGCCGCGACGAGGCTCCGCCCCGCGACCCGGACGAGGCTCCGGCAGCGTCGGCGCCGGCCGAGTCCGAGGCGTCGTTGGCGGCGGCGTGGGTGCCGCTGCTGGGCCGGACGCGGCTGCAGCCTGATACCCGGCACGTGTTCGCGGTGGATCACGCCGGGGCGGTGGCCTCGATCCGGCTCGACGCGTTCCCCGACGGCGGGCTATCCAGGGTCCGGGTCATCGGCCGCATCGATCCGGCGGCGCGGCGCCGGGCCGGCTATCGCTGGTTCAACTCGCTGCCGGCCAGCCAGGCGCGGGAGTGCCTGGCCGACGCCGGCCTACCTGCCGACGTCGCCGCCGACGTCGCCGGCCAGCGGCCGCTGCCGGAGAAATGGCTAGAAGACGCCTGGGCGCAGGACAGCCCAGGGAACCTCACGACGGGGGCCGCCGGCCTCAGCGCGATAGCCGCGATTCTTCATGGTCGAGAGGTCTGGCTGACTCCAGAAACCCGACCGGCGGCGGCGGCCTGAAGACAAGACCGTAGCCGCAGGTAGCGCGGAGCGCGCCAGTTGTTATCATGCTGAGAAGAATGTGGCTCGGACCTGGCTGCCGCGTCGGCGGAGAGGAAAGACGATGGCAAAGCTGACTGGCAGCAGTGGCTCGTGAGCGGCGGGCGTCTGGCATCGGCAAGGCCATAGCCCAGCTGTTCCTTGAGGAGGGAGCCAGCGTCGTCATCAGCGACATTAACGCCGACGGGCTGGAGTCCGTTGTCAAGGAGCTGTCCGGATACGGCCCGGTCACCGGCGTCGCAGGTGACGTCCGGTCGATGGCGGACGCCGGATCGATGGTGGAGGCAACCGTCGAGCGCCACGGCAAGATCGACGTGCTGGTCTGCAATGCCGGCATCACGAGCGTGATGCCGATCGAGCAGCTCACCGAGGACGAGTGGGATGCGGTCCTGACGACCAACGTCAAAGGGATGTTCACGCTGGTCAAGCACGCGTTCGCACATGATCAGCCAGGGCGGCGGGCGCATCGTGACCCTCGGCTCGGAGATGGGAATCGTGGCCGTTCCTGATCGCTGGCCTACAACGCCAGCAAGGGCGCGGTGATCATGTTCACCAAGTCGATCGCGGTTGACCTCATCCGGCATAACATCCGGGTCAACTCGCTCTGTCCAGGCATCACCAGGACGCCCTTGCTGCAGGCCGAGGTGGACAACAGCATGGACCCGGCCAGGACGGCGGCGGAACAGGCTTCCTGGGCCCCGATCCTGCGCACGGCGGACCCGCGGGAAATCGCCCAGGGCGCGCTCTTCCTGGCCAGCGAGGACAGCTCCTTTGCGGTCGGCAGCTGCCTGGTCCTCGATGGCGGTTTCACGGCCCGCGAGCCGGGAGGCCGCCTGATGACAGCATCGAGAAGCCGGGGGCCGCGGACGCGCGCCAGGCCGCCATGCTAAGAAACGACGGCCGCGCGCTCGGCGCGGATGCCGCCGGGTCCCGCCTCGTGTTTCCTGACGTGCGCCTGGCCAACCTGTCCCGCATCGTCAGGGAAATGCGCCGGGCCGGTCCCCTGACCAGGGCAGACGTAGCCCGCCGAGCCGGAGTATCGCTACCGACCGCGCACCGCCTGGTTTCTGACCTGGCCGATCTCGGCCTGGTAGAGGAACAGTCTGCGGAACCGGCCAGCATCGGGGCCGACCGAGTGCGGCTGGGCCGTCCTCCAGTGGTTACAGCTTTCGCGACGATGCTGCCCTGCTGGCCGGGGTGACGCGGGCAACGAGTCCACCAGACTGGCGCTGACCACGCTCTCGGGCCGGGTACTCGACTCGGCGGTCCTTCCTTCCGATCGGCTCGGCCGTCAGATCTCCGCCACGCTGGCCGCGAAGATCTCCCAGATGCTCGGGCAGCCGGGCTGGCCACCGACCGGCTGGCGGGCGTCGGGGTCGGCATCGCTGCGTGGGTCGACGCCGACGGCATCCTGCGCGATCCGCCCGTCCACCGGGCCTGGGACGGGCTGGCCCTGCGCGAGTCCCTCAGCGCGAGCCTGGGCTGCGGGGTGGTTATCGCGCAGGACGATCACCTGTCCCCGATCGCCGAGAGCAGCGACCGCGGCACCTTCCGGGGCGCGTCGTCGCTGCTGGTCCTGGAGATCGGCCGCGGCATCGGCGTCGGCATGACGGTCGACGACACGCCGGTTTCCGGTGCGCGCTGGCGCTTCGGCCTGATCGCCGGCTGGCCGGTGACCGACCCGGTTAGCGGGCAGGTCCGCGCCTGGGCGAATGCCTCGTCAGTCGCGGCCTGGCCGACCTGTATCACGCGCGGGGCGGGACGGGCGATGTCCATGACGGGGTGTCGCTGGCCGCGGCCGCCCGCCAGGGCGACCTGCGGGCCCAGTCAGTGATCAGCTGGGCGGCCGCGAGATCGCGACATTGTCACCCGCTTGCAGCAGCTATGTGACCCGCAGGCCATCGTGATCGGTGGCGGCCTGGCGAGAGCCTACGACCTGTTCGAGCCGATCATGGCCAGCCCGCTTGGGCCCGGCGTGCTCGCAGCATGCAGCGTCCTGCAAGAGCGGGCGGTAGTTGTCGGGGCCGAGATCGTAGCCGGCTCGTTCGTCGATAGCTGGCTCAGCACGCGACTGGTCCGGGCATGACTGGATCCCGGTACAGGCTGCCGCTGGACCCACCCTGCCGCATTGCCTACCGCAGTAATGCCCACAACCGCAGTACGCACCAAGGAGTTGACTGACATGGCTCAGCTACCTGCCCTCATCGCCGGGCAGCTGGTCGGGACAGCAGCAGAGGTAGCCGTCGAGGATCCCTCCACCGGCGCGGTGATGGCTGTCACCGCTGACTGCGGCCCGGCCGAGATCGATCAGGCGGTCCGCGCAGCTGCCGAGGCAGGCCGGTCCTGGCGGCGGGTGGCGGTTCCCGACCGCGCCCGGCTGCTGCGCCGCCTGTCAGCCCTGATCGAGCGCGACCAGGAGAGCCTCGGCCGGCTGGAGAGCCAGCAGACGGGCAAGCCGCTGCGCCAAGGGCTGCGCGACGCCGAGATCACCGTGCGGTATTTCGACTTCTACGCGAGCGCCATCGAGACCTTCTACGGCACGATGTTCTCGCTGGACGATCACACCACCGTCCAGACGCAATGGGAGCCACACGGCGTCACCGCTCATATCATCCCGTGGAATTACCCCCTGCAGATCCTCGGCCGCTCCATCGCGCCGGCCCTGGCCACTGGGAACTGCACGGTGCTCAAGCCGGCTGAGGAGGCACCGCTCACCGCCGTAAAGATCGCTGATCTCGCCCTGGAGGCCGGCTTCCCGGCGGGGGCAGTCAATGTCGTGACCGGATTCGGGGAGTCCGCGGGCGCGGCCCTGACCGCGCACCCCGGTGTGGATCACATCTCCTTCACCGGCTCGGTGGAGGTCGGCCGCCTGATCAGTCACGCGGCGGCCGAGCGCCTGATTCCGGTGACGATGGAACTGGGCGGCAAGTCGCCGAACATCGTGTTCGCTGACGCGGATCTGGACCGTGCGGTGCCAGTCATCGTCAACGCGATCCTGCAGAACGCGGGCCAGACCTGCTCGGCCGGTCGCGGCTGCTCGTCGAGGACAGCGTGCACGACGTGGTCGTGAAGCGGCTGGCCGAGATCTTCGCCGGGGTGGACATCGGCCCGGCGCTCGACGACCCGACCCTCGGCCCGCTGATCTCCGCTGCCCAGCGCGACCAGGTCAGCGCCTACGTGAGCGCGAGCGACCGGGGCGGCAAGATCCGTTATGGCGGTGAGCCGCTGGCCGGCGGACGGTTCGGCGGGGGGTTCTTCTTCCAGCCGACGCTGGTCGACGATGTCGATGCGGGAAGCACTATCTTCCGCGAAGAGGTCTTCGGGCCAGTCCGACGGTGACCCGCTTCAGCGGTGTCGACGAGGCGATCGGCCTGGCCAACGGAACCGACTACGGCCTGGTCGCCGGCGTATGGACGGCGAACCTCAGCACCGCCCAGCGCATGATCCGCGACGTGGTGTCCGGTCAGGTGTTCGTGAACACCTACGGCGCCTCGGGCGGAGTGGAGCTTCCCTTCGGCGGATTCAAGCGGTCGGGCTTCGGTCGGGAGAAAGGCGCCGAGGGACTGCGAGGATTTGCCCAGGTCAAGACGGCTGTCATCGCATCATGACCGGCCTGGCGGGGATCCGGACGACCACTCGCGCGGGAACCACGGGGGACACTCGAGCCTCCGCATCTGCGCCGTCCGCGGCTGGGACTGTGACTGCGCCGCCGGTCCCCCTGGACTCCACGGCCGCGCTTCCCCGGCCCGTTGAGGATGACCGGCTGGACACTCCGGCGATGCTGATCGACCTGGACGTCGCGGAGGCGAACATCGCCAAGATGGCCGCGTTCGCCGAGCGCGCCGGGCTGTGCCTGCGGCCGCACATAAAGACGCACAAGAGCGTCGCGATGGCCCGCCGCCAGCTGGCCGCGGGCGCCGCAGGCTTGTGCGTGGCCACAGTGACGGAGGCCGCAGCGATGGCCGCAGCCGGGCTGAGAGACCTGACCCTGGCCTATCCCGTGGTGGGACAGCGCAAGCTCGAGCGACTCGCCGAGGTGTGCCGCATCGCCGACGTCCGCTGGTGGCCGACTCCGCGGAGGTCGCCGATGGCCACCGCGGCCTGGCCCGGCAGGTCGGCCGGGAGCTCAGCGTCCTGATCGAGGTGGACACCGGCATGCACCGGGTCGGGACGGCACCGCAGCGGGTAAGCGGGCTGGCCCGCCATATCGGGCAGTCCGGCGGGCTGCGATTTCGGGGAATCCTCACGCACGCCGGCCATGCGCATGACGTGACCAGTCAGCTCGGCATCGAGCACGTGGCCCGCCAGGAGGCAGCGGTCATGGGCAGCCTGCGGGAGGAACTGGAGCAGGCCGGCCATGAGGTCGACGTCGTCTCGGCCGGATCGACACTGACCGCGCGGTACCTCAGCGCGGCGGACGGCATCACCGAGATCCGCCCCGGCACCTATATCTATAACGACCTGCGCACCCTCGGCTGCTGGTCCTGCACGCTCGATGAGATCGCCGCGACCATGCTGGCCACCGTGGTCAGCGCCGACGGGGAGCGGGCCGCCGTCGATGCCGGCAATAAGACCCTGACCAGCACCACCGATCCGGCTTACGGCTCAGGGCATCTGACCGGGCGACCGGACAGCGCCTTCACCAGGGTCTCTGAGGAGCACGGCGTTCTCGCGGTTCCCGGTAAGCCGGACCTGCGGGTCGGCGACCGCGTGCAGATCCTGCCCGTGCACGCGTGCGTCTGGACCGACCTGCAGCCGGAGATCTATGGCATCCGGCAGGGGCAGATCGTCGAGCGAATCCGCATCGACGCGTTCCGGCACAGCCTGTGAGCCGCCAGCGGCCGCCGCGGCTAGGAGCCGAACGCAAACGGCCTGGCGGCGTTCTGCGCCTCGGCGAGAGTCAGTACGAGCGCCGTGGCCGCCGCATCCACCACCTGCCGAGCCGACCGAGTCGATAGACAATGGCCGGTCCCGGCAGGCATCCAGCTGTCCGGCCAGCATCTCGCCGATTCCGCGCAGCGGGAGCGAGCGGCAGGGTCCGGCAGATAGGCGCACTCACCCACCGAGAAAGCCTCGGCGAGAACATCGGCTACCACTGCGGCATCATCGAGCACTCCGGCGTCAAGCTCCCGCTTGCCGCGCGTGTCCGCCCCCATGGCCAGGACCAGCGCGCCCGGAGCCAGGCTGCCTGCCTGCAGCAGCGGCTCCCGCGATGGCGTGGCGGTGATCACGATGTCGGCGCCGGCCGCCGCGTCGCCGGGTGCGGCGCACACCGTGACCGGCCCGCTCAGCTGCGCGCTGAGCTGCGCGGCGGCCTGCTCGGCGTGCTCGCGATTCCGGCTCCACAGCCGGACGTCATTCACCTCAAGGACATTGCGGAGTGCCGCCAGCGACTGGCGGGCCACCGGCCCGGCTCCGATGACCGCCACGCTGCGGCGACCAGGCCGACTCAGGTGGCGGGCGGCGACTGCCGCGATCGCGGCGGTGCGCATGGCGGTGATGTCCGCCGAGTCGAGGATGGCGCGCAGGGTGTATCCGACCGGGTCGAAGGCCAGAATGACACCGGCTGAGCGGCCGGTGTTCGGGGCGCATGTTCGCTTTCACCGAGAGCATCGGCGGCTCGGGCAGGGCACCCGATTTCAGGTGCAGCGATGCGCCCGGAACGTGCAGCTGGCCGGCCTGCGCCGCCGCACCATCGCTCGTCGCGAGCGTGATCAGTGCCTGCTCGGTGGCTTCGATCAGCTCAGGCCAGCGCAGCAGCGCGCGGACTTCCGATCGGGTCAGCAGCAGGACGGGACCGGGGACGGTCCGGGCGGTCTGGGCCACCGATCCATTATCGGTCCAAGCGCACCGGGCCCTGTCACCACGCCAGAAAGGAACTGAGAGGAACATGGTCGATCTCAGGCGAGCAGGCACCATCAGCTGGGGGGGCTACGTACGCCAGGCCTTCCTGTTCGAGGACATCGGCGTCACCCTGCAGCAGTGGATGGAGCGCGCGGAAGACGGAGATGAGATTGGCGTCCGGGTGGAGATACAGCACCTGGCGGTGGAGCAGCCGGCCGATACCGCAAGCGAATTTGCGGCCAAGGTGATGACGCTATCCCGGCCCATCTGGCGTGCGGACATATTCACGCTGACGTCCAGCGATCCGGGTAATTTCGACCGGGCTCACTACCATCCGCACTTCGACGGCAGCCAGCCATGCGACCGGGCGTGGGATCAGCTCCTGACCCAGGATCCGTTTGCCTGGCTGAGCGACCAGCTCGCGAGCGTTCCGGAGATTCTGGAGCAAGCGGGCGCAGCTGACCTGGCGGGTAGCAGCGACCCCGCCCGGGTGGCTGACATGGCGCCGGCGATCGCTCAGATCGCGGAGCTCCTCATGACCCAGGCGCGAGAAGCCGACACCGGATCGATACCCCTCACCTGAGCGCGCAGGCGCGCTGGCTGCTCTCGCGCACTGGCCGCGTGGTCATTCCTGGTCGTGGACGGTCTGTTCGCGCTGCGCGAAGTTGATGTGCGACTCCATCGCGGCGCGCGCCGAGGCGGTGTCGCCGGCCACGATCGCATCGGAGATCTTCTTGTGCTGAAAGGCCACCTCGCAGCCGCTCCGCCGGGCCCAGGCGCACCTCCGTCCAGCTCGATGCGACGTAGACATGCACCTGCCGGATGATCTGGCGAAGCGCCAGGTTCCCGGCGATCTGGGCGAGCAGGTCGTGGAAGTCGCGGTCGGTCTCGAGGAACTGCCGCAGCGGCGTCTGCGGGTTCCCCGCTTCCGCGACGAGCGTGCCCGCCTTCTCCGAGATCGACTGGCGCTGCGCCGCGGTGGCAGTCGACGCAGCCATCTCAGCCGCGGCGCACTCAAGTATGCGGCGCACCTCGTACACATCGCGCCGGATCTGCTCACCCCGGCCGACCGCCTCGAGGGTGCTCATCACCAGCGGTGACAGGACGTCCCAGTCACTCTCCTCGCGGACCACCGTGCCTTTGCCGTGCAGCACCTGGACGACACCAACCGAGGCCAGGATCTGGAGCGCATCCCTGACCGCCGACCGGCTGACGCCAAAGACCTCTGCGAGCTCCGCCTCGGCGGGCAGGAACGATCCGGGGGCGACCGCACCGCCCGCTACCTGGCGCAAAGTGAGCGACGCCACCTGCTCGCCGAGCCGCCCGCTGGCCACGAGCGGCTGCCCGACAAAGGCGTCCGCCGCCGTGAACGCCTCCGTCGAGGCGCGGCTTTCCGCGACGCGAGACCCGGCGGGCTTGCGAGCTGCCATTCTCAGCCTTCCTGCCACGATCAAGAAGCGGTCCTCCGCGGGCTTGCGCTAGCCGTAGCGGCAGTCAGGCTTAGTCCCCGGACTGCCGGGCGCCGGTATGTCGTAAACGATAAGGGATGGCTCGCGGCCTGCGTCGGCCCCGGCTCGGCTCGTCGCGCGGGGGCTGGCCGTCGCCGCCCTACCCTGGGGGATCGACTAGCCATGACCCATCCGTTTCGCTGTTTATTTCATCAGACATCAGACATCGAATCACTTGACATCCGATCTCTCAATGTTAGCGTCAAAAATGTCATCGGCTGCGCGCCGCTGAAGTCGGGGCCACCGAACACCCTGGATGGAAAGGAAGCGCTGATGGCTGATTCCGCGCAGAGTAAGCCTGCTCAGCCTCGAACTGGCGCGGCCTACGGGGAACTGCGGCGCAACGCGATGGGCCTGCCGAGCGCCTTCGCGATGTCGGTCGCGTTCCTGTCGCCCACGATCGGCATCGTCTTCATCTCGGCACTGCTCGCCTCAGTCGCAGGCGCGGCGGCACCGCTGGCCTTCATCCTGGGCTCGCTGGCCATGGCCTGCACGGCCTACTCCCTCGCGCAGTACGCGGGACGCATCCCCTCGGCCGGGCTGCTCTACAGCGGCGTCGCCAGGACCTTCGGGACGAGCACCGGATTCGTCATGGGCGTCGTGCTGATGGTTGCCTACCTGGTCGTCAGCCCGCTGAACACCGACCTGTTCGGCGGTTTCGTCAGCCCCATCATCCAGAACTGGACGGGACTGAGCATCCCGTGGTGGGTGCTGGTGATCTTCATCAATCTCGTGGCCGCGGTCCTGGCCTGGTACTCGGTGCACCGCTCCATGCAGTTCGACCTGGCCCTGCTGACCGGCGAGGTCCTGATCGTCGGCACCCTGCTGGTGGTCGCCATCGTGCACGCGGGCGTCTCCGGCCAGGATCCATCGGCTTTCACGCCGTCGGCGTCTCCGACCGGCTGGCACGGCGTCAGCCTGGCCTTCGTGTTCACGGTGTTCGCCTTCTTCGGCTGGGAATCGTCGACCACCATCGCCGAGGAACTCCACCTGCCGCGGCGGTCCGTCCCGATTGCCTTGATCGGATCGGTGCTGCTGGCCGGGGCCTGGTTCGTGTTCGGCACGTACGCGGTAACGGTCGGCTACGGCCACTCCGCGATCGGCGCGCTCGCCGGGTCGTCGAACCCGGTGAACACGCTCGCGCAGCGTCTGATCGGCGGCTGGTACGTCACGCTCACCGACCTGGCGGCGATCTCGGCCCTGGTCGGCGTCATCATCGCGATCCACAACGCGAACTTCCGGCTGCTGTACTCGATGGGCCGGGAGAAGGTGCTGCCGCGATCGCTGTCGAGGACACATCGCAAGTACCGGACACCGCATTACGCGATCATCGCCTTCACTGCCTTCGGAATCATCTCGGGTCTGTTCTTCGGGCTGCTCTGGGGACCGGTGCCCGCATTCGGCTACCTGGGCTACTTCTCCGGGCTGTTCATCGCGGTCGTCTACTTCATGGCCGACATCGGCATCATCTTCTACATGTGGCGCAAGGCCAGGGACGAGTTCTCCTGGCTCAAGCACGCCCTGATCCCCGGCATCGGCGGAATCGTGATGCTCTTCGCCCTCTACAAGACCGTCGACCCGCTGCCCACCGGGGTGGACCATTGGATGCCCTTCATCTTCGCGGGCATCGTCATCCTGGCGATTATCGCCGCGCTGGTGATCAAGCGCCGCAACCCCGAGCGGCTGAGCATGCTCGGCCAGGTCGTCTTCGTGGAGTCGGAGAAGGCACGTCCCGAGTCACTGGTCGCCGAGGCGAGCTGGCGACGAGCCCGATTACCAGCTGAACCCCCACTCCCATCCAGCGGCTCCCATCCAGCTCTGCTCGATCGAGCGGCGACTGCCGAGAGGGTCAGGTCATTGTCAATGCCGAAGCTCGAAGGGCGGGTGGGCCTGCTGACGGGCACGGCTACCGGGATCGGGCGGGCCGGGGCGGCGCTGTTCGCGAGCGAGGGCGCCGCCCTGGTCACGATGGACACCAACCAGGAGGAGGGAGGCCGCACGGTCGCGGGCATCGAGAAAGCGGGCGGGCGGGCCGTCTTTGTCCACGGGGACGTCTCGCAGCCCGAAGACGTGCGGCGAGCTGTCGCGACGGCGATCGAGGAGTACGGGAAGCTTGACCTGGTCTGGAGCAATGCCGGGATAGGCGTCTTCAAGACAGTGCCGGAGACCGACATCGATGAGTGGGATCACATCATCGGAGTCAATCTCAAGGGCGCCTACCTGGTGGGTAAGTACGCGATCCCCGAGCTCATCAAGGTCGGCGGGGGGACCGTGGTGATTACCGGCTCGGTGAACTCCTTCGTCGCCGACCGGCAGTGGGCTGCGTACTGCGCGACCAAGGGCGGCGTCCTGATGCTGGCCAAGGCCATGGCGCTGGACCACGCGGCCGACCATGTGCGAGTCAACTGCGTATGCCCCGCGTCGGTGGACACCGGCCTGCAGGAAAGCTGGCTCCGGGCCCGTTCCCGCCTGCCCTATGAGCAGGCCGTGGCCGCGGACCAGGCGGCGCACCCGCTGGGACGTTACGCCACGCCGGAGGAGGTCGCGCGCACCGGCGCTCTTCCTGTCCTGCGGCGACTCCGGCTTTACCACTGGCTCGGCCATCATGGTGGACGGAGGACTCACTGCCCAGTAGCCCGCGGCGGAGCGCGCACGGCACCGCGATCGACGATGGAGGTGGCACCGGTTGGCTGACATCGCGAAGATCGAGGTCATCGCGGCCGGGCCCGACGTCCCCCGTACCACTTGGGCGAGCATGGACCCGCAGTTCATGGCGCTCAATATCGTGCGGATACGGGATACAGACGGAGCCGAGGGCGTCGGGGCCAGCGAGAACTACGCATCCGGCGGCTTTGACTTGTCGACGTATGAGGCGATCCGCGCGCTGGCCCCGAGGATCCTCGGCCAGGAGGCCCTTGATCGCGAAGCCAGATGGCGCGACCTGCAGACGCTCGTTCTTCCGGCTGCGCCAGGGGCGATCGGCGCGATCGACATCGCCCTGTGGGACCTGGCCGCCACGAGGGCCGGGCTGCCGGTCTATCAGCTGCTCGGCGGTGCCCGCAGCGAGCCTGCCCGCCTACGCGTCGACGCCGCAGCTGCCGGATGTTCCGGCCTACCTGGAGCATGTCCGCGACCTGGCCGGCGATGGGCTACCAGGCCATAAAGTTTCACGCGTGGAACGTGCCCAGCCGGGACCTGGAAATGCTGCGCGCGGTGTTCCGCGGAATTTGGGGACTCGGGCCTGACCTTCATGCACGACGCCGAGAACCGCTACGACCGGGTCGCGGGCCTGCGGGTAGCGCGCGAGCTTGAGGAGATGGACTTCCGCTGGTTCGAGGCGCCGTACGTGGACTATGACCTGGCGGCCTATGCGGAACTGCGCCGCCGGGTGGGCGATTCCCATCCTGCCGCACGGCCTGTGGCTCAGCGACTCTGCGGAGAGTACCGGCATGCCCTCCAACTCGAGCCGTGGGACGCGGTGCGGTTCGATGTAACCAATGTCGGAGGATTCACCCCAGCCCGGAAGATCACTGCGCTGGCCGAGGCGTTCGGACTGCCCGTGGAGCCGCAAAGCTGGGGATACAGCTTCATTCAGATGCCGAACCTGCACCTCGGGCTGTCGTGCGCCGGATCCGGCTATTTCGAGTCGCCGGTGCCCTATGAGCCGTACGAATTCGGTGTCGGGAACCCGATCCGCCCAGACGAAGCCGGGATGGTGGCCGCTCCGCGGGCAGCCGGACTCGGACTGGACATCAACTGGGACCAGATCATGCCGGCTGTGCTGAAGAGAGACTCCTGTGTCGCCTGAGCCGGAATCATCCCATGAGTCCGCGGTCCTTTACCGGGACCTGACCAGGAGCTATAAGCAGTTTGTCCGGGGCGAGGGAACCTATCTCATCGATGACCGGGGCAGGAGATACCTGGATGCGGCCGGCGGCGTCGCGGTCAATGTCGTCGGTCACGGCGAGCGCCGGATCATTGACGCGCTAGCTGCGCACGCGGATGAGGTCAACTACGTGTACGGAGCCGCGTTCACGTCCCCGTGGCAGGAACAGCTAGCCCGCGACCTGGCTGGCGTGACCACGCTCAGCTCACCCAAGGTATTTTTCTGCTCCGGCGGATCAGAGGCGAACGAGACGGCCGTGAAGCTGGCGCGGCAGTATCACGTCGAGCGAGGTGAGCCCCGGCGCTGGAAAGTGATCTCCCGATGGCAGGGCTATCACGGCAACACCCTGGCCATGCTGTCGGTCTCCGGCCGCCCGAGCTGGCGGTCCATCTACGACCCGTACCTCTTCCACGTACCGCATATCGACCCGCCCTATTGCTACCGCTGTCCGTATGGCCTGGCCTATCCATCCTGCGGTGTCGCGTGCGCAGAAGACTTGGAACGGACCATCCAGCTCGAGGGGCCCGAGACGATCGCCGCGTTTATCGCCGAGCCGGTGATCGGCACCAGCGTGACCGGCGTCGTGCCGGTGCCGGAGTACTACGGCCGGATCCGCGCCATCTGCGACGAGTACGGCATCCTGTTCATTGCCGACGAGGTTCTCTGCGGGTACGGCCGGACCGGCCGGGCCAGCGCCATTGATCACTGGGGCGTCGTTCCCGACATCATCACGCTGGGCAAGGCCCTGGGGTCGGGCTATGCGGCGCTGGCCGCGTGCATTGCCGGCGAGCATGTCGTGGCGGCGCTACGGAGCGGGTCCGGCCAGTTCGTGCACGGATTCACCTACGGCGGCCTGCCCTTGTCCTGTTTTATCGGCGTGCAGGTCTATAACCTGATGCAGGAACTGGACCTGTTCCGCCGGTCAGCTGAGACGGGTGCGTACCTGCTGGATCAGCTCGGTGCCCTGTCCTCGCATCGGATTGTCGGTGACGTCCGCGGCCTCGGCCTGCTCGCCGGTATCGAATTTGTCGCCGATAAGCGCACCCGCAGGCCATTCCCGCAGGAACTCGGCGTGACCGAGCGCATCGTCGTCGCGGCCGAGGAGCGCGGAGTGCTGCTGCGCCAGGGGGCGCCAGGCGCGAATTACAGCAACGGAGGCGATCACATCCAGATCAGCCCTCCGTACATCATCAGCCGCGGCGAGGTCGACGAGCTGGTCGGCGTACTCGACGATGTCCTGCGCGACCTTGAGGCAGAGCTCCCGTGAGTCGGCGGCTGTCTCCGGGACGAGCTAGGTCATGGCGCACTCACCCGCTGCTGATCGGTGCCATCGCTGATGACCTGACCGGCGCAACCGACCTGGCGTCGGCCCTGTCACTGGGCGGCCTGCGAGTGACGGTCAGCGTCGGGCCTTCAGGGCGGCCCGATCGAGACGGACGCTCTGATCGTGGCCCTGAAGATCCGCAGTACCGGCATCGCGGAAGCAGTAGCCGCCGCCGTGGAGTCCGCCGAGCGCTTGCGGCAGGGCGGCGCGCAGCGGCTCTACTTCAAGTACTCGTCCACGTTCGACTCCAGTGAAGATGGCAATATCGGCCCGGTCAGTGACGCGCTCTTCGAGCGCGCCGGCGACGGCGGGGTAGTCGTGGTCTGCCCGGCCTTTCCGCGCCTGGGGCGCACCGTTTACCAGGGCCATCTGTTTGTCGGCGAGCATCTGCTGGATAGGGCCGGGCTCGGCGATCATCCGCTCACGCCGAGGCGCGAACCGTCGGTCGTATCCCTGATGGCCCGGCAGACACCGCATCGTGTCGGGCTTGTCCCGTTGCAGACTGTGCGGCAAGGAACTGCTGCGATCGCGGGCGCATTCTCGGATCTGCGGTCGCGCGGGATCCGGTATGCCGTCACCGATGCCGTCGATGACTCAGATCTGGTCAGTATCGCGGCCGCCTGCGCGGGCCATAAGCTCCTGACCGGCTCAGCCGGGCTGGCGGGAGCCCTGGCCGCGCTGCTGCGGCCGGGCCGCCGGGAGCCGGGAGATCGCGGACTGGAACCCGCCGGGCGAGGGTCCCGTCGTGATTCTCAGCGGGAGCTGCTCGGAGGTCACCCGGCGGCAGATCGAGGCATTCGCCCGGCACGGCCCGGTCCTGCGGCTGGACGCGGCTCGGCTGGCGGCCAGCACCGTGACGGACGCCGTGGCGTGGGCGACGCCGCTGCTGGCCCACTCGGCCGTGCTCATCTGCTCCACTCCGCCGGGCAATGAGCAGCCGGTCAGCGCCGCCGGCGTGGCTCAGGAGGTTGAAGGCGTCTCGGCCGCATCGCCCGGCAGCTGTGGACGAGCGCGGCTTTCGCCGGTTCGTCGTGGCCGGGGGTGAGACTTCCGGGGCTGTCGTCCAGGCCCTGGAAGTTCGGCTGCTGGAACTCGGCCCGGAACTGTCGCCGGGGGTCAGCTGGATGGCAGAGCGCGCCGAGCCAGGGATCCTGCTGGCCCTGAAGTCCGGGAACTTCGGCGATGAGGCATTCTTCCTGCGGGCCGCGAGCCCGTAGCACGTACTCCCTAGGGAGTAGCCGGTCTGCACCGCTGAGACGACGACGCCGGCCTCCGGCATGCCTACGCTGTGGGGGTGAACGGTGCCCTGGCTGCGTGGTGGCGGCGGTGGCGGGACTCACCAGCGCGCGATATCGCCCTGGCCGTGCTGCTGACGGCCGTGATCCTCGTCGGCTCCTACGACGAGGCGCATCCGTCCCGGCCGGGCGACCAGGTCCTGAACGGCCATCCGGTCCCGTATACCCCGGCGGCCGCGTTCCTCCTGGTCGCCGTGGCCGGCCTGGTGCTGGCCGGCCGGCGGCGCTATCCCCTCACCGTCCTGGCCGTCTCCACCGCGGCGGTGGCGCTCTACGGCCTGCTCGGCTACGTCAACGGCGCCGCGGTGCTCCTGCCGGCCTTCGCCCTCTACGCGGTGGCCCAGACGGGCAGCATCCGCCGGGCGGTCGGCGCCGCCGTGATCACCCTCGCCGTGCTGATGGCGGCCACTGCGGCCGGCAACCCGTTCGGCCCGTTCGGCGGCGGCTTCGAGCTCATCCCCGGGGTCATCGCCGCGGCGCTGCTCGGCGGCCTGGCCGTCAACAACCGCCGGGCCTACATCGCGTCGCTCCAGGCCAGGGCCGAGGACGACGCGCGGCGGCGCGTCGATGAGGAGCGGCTGCGGATCGCCAGGGAGCTGCACGACGTGGTCGCGCACACCATGGCCACGATTAACGTGCAGGCCTCGGTGGCCACGCACGTGCTCGCGGACCGGCCCGATGCCGCGGCGCAGGCCCTGCGGAACATCAAGCTGGCCAGCAAGGACGCCCTGCGTGAGCTGCGGGCGGTCCTCAACGTCCTGCGCCAGGCCGATGACGGCGACGAGGCTGACGCCTCCGGCCGCACCCAGCCGCCCCCCGGCCTCGGCCAGCTCGACGCCCTGATCGCCGGGACCGCCCAGGCGGGCCTGGCCACCAGCCTCAGCCTGACCGGCCAAGCCGGGCCGCTCCCGGCGGCGGTCGACCTGGCCGCCTACCGGATCATCCAGGAGTCGCTGACCAACGCGATCCGGCACGCCGGGCCGGCGACCGCCGCGGTGTCGCTCAGCTACGGCGACGCCGAGCTGCGGATTGAGGTCACTGACACCGGCCGCGGATCGCACGGCGCCGGGGGGCACGCCGGCAGGAGCGAGGGCAGCGGAAACGAGAGCAGCGTCGGAAGCCGGGGCAGCGGCGGAGGCGGGGGCAGCAGAGTCAGCGGGCACGGGCTGATCGGGATGCGTGAGCGGGCCGCATCGGTCGGCGGCACCATCGAGGCCGGCCCCGGCCGCGAACGCGGGTACCGGGTCCTGGCCCGGCTTCCCCTCGACGGGCAGGCGCCCGCTGATCCGGCCCCGCCGACCCAGCCGGACCCGCCGGCCCAGCGGGCGTCGGCCGAGGAAGGCACGCGCACGTGATCCGCGTCCTGCTCGCTGACGACCAGTCGCTGATCCGGGCCGGTTTCCGGCTGCTGCTCGACTCAGCCGATGACCTTGAGGTGGTGGGCGAGGCCTGCGACGGCGCCGAGGCCGTGCGCCTGGCCCGGCGCGAGCGCGCCGACGTCGTCCTGATGGACATCCGGATGCCGGGTGTCGACGGCCTCGAGGCCACCCGGCGCATCGCGGCCGACGACGACCTGGCCGGGGTCAAGGTGATCATCCTGACCACCTTCGAGGCCGACGAGTACGTGTACCAGGCCATCCGGGCCGGAGCCAGCGGCTTCCTGGTCAAGGACTCCGAGCCCGCCGAACTGCTGCAGGCGGTGCGCGTCGTGGCCCGCGGCGATGCGCTGCTCTCGCCGGGCGTGACGCGACGGCTGATCACCGATCTCGCCGGGCGGCCGCAGCGGCCGCCGCCGCGGGCCGGCACCAGCCGGCTCCTGGACCGGCTGACCGCACGGGAGCGCGAGGTACTGGGGCTGGTCGCGGCCGGGCTGTCCAACGACGAGATCGCTGCCCGCCTCTACCTCAGCCCGCTGACCGCTAAGACGCACGTGAGCCGGGCCATGACCAAGCTCAACGCCCGCGACCGCGCCCAGCTCGTGGTCATCGCCTACGAAAGCGGCCTGGTCACCCCCGGCCAGGGAACCCGGCCTGCGCCGTAAACGCGCGGTCGCCGTGTCACGCACCGGGCGTAAAGATCACTGCCCAGCGGGTTAGATATCCGCGACATCCGCCGAGTTGCTGACCTGGCTCCAGCTGGCGCTAACCGGCTGCCCCGGGCTCCCGTCCGGATTGGCCTCCTGGTAGACGATCTTCAGGGCGCCGTATTCGAAGGTAACTGCCTCGATGGGCGCGGGGTCACCGGCACTCCCCGACCAGTCGATGTTCGTGATGAACACCGTCTGGAACTCGTAGTCAAGGAAGGGAACCCGCTGGGCGGCTCCGTCATGACGGACAAACAGGTGCACGACCGCGAAGTGCTCCCCCGAGACGCTGGCGCTGAACAGGGAGGCCGACGCCTTGTCCACGAACTTGCGGATCACTAGCTCGTCGAATCTCGCCTTGGCCCCGGCCTCGCCGGTCGCCGACCCGACCGTGGTGGCGTTCTCCACCGCGAAATCGAAGGTCTTGACCTCGATGACCGCCGCGTCCGGGAAGCTGGCCGTGAAGTACGGATCGTTCGACGGCGTCGCAGCGACAGGAGGATTCCCTGGCTTGGCGGGGATGACAAGAAAGGCCTGAATGGACACGACGCAGCTCCTCGCTGGCGTTAACCTGTCCGGCGGAAATACCACCCTGAGCAGAAACGGAAAAGACGCGCGTGCTCAGCCCCGCCCGCCAGCGCCGCGACTGACTGCGTCCTTGACCTTGGATCCGGCCAGCTTGGTCTTGCCCTTGATCTGGTCACGGCGGCCCTGGGCCCGCAGGCGCCGGTTGCCGGTGAGACGGCCGAAGGCCATCTTGACACGGCCCTTGGCCGCTTCGAGCCGGTGCGCAAACTTCCTGGAAGTACTCATGACCGGTCCCTCTCCCGAAACACGACGAGGAAACAGGCTCGCCGGGCTGGGGCGTACCGGCGGGCACTATCGTGACGTGGGCGAATCGCTGCGATCATGCTCACGTTGGTCAGGCTTATCAAGGAGCGTGCCTGGTGAAGCTCACCGAGTTCGAGGCAGTCAGCTTCGACTGCTACGGAACGCTTATCGACTGGGAATCCGGCATTGCCGCCGTCCTGCGCCCGTGGGCCCGCTCCCGCGGGCTGGCGCTCGACGACGAGGCGCTGCTGACCGCCTACAGCCAGCACGAAGCAGCCGCCGAGGCAGAACGCCCGCAGGCGCTCTACCCCGACATCCTCGCGCGCAGCTTCACCGCGCTCGGCCACGAACTCGGGGCCGATGTCAGCGCGCAAGAAGCACAGCGCCTGGCGGCATCGGTGCCCGACTGGCCCGCGTTCGACGACTCGCACGCCGCGCTGGCCTCCCTCGGCCGCCAGTTCAGGCTGATCATCTTGTCCAATGTCGACCGCGCGTCATTCGCCGCCAGCAGCCGGCGGCTCGGGGTGAGGTTCGACAGCGTCCTGACCGCGCAGGACATCGGCTCCTACAAGCCGTCCCCTGGGAACTTCGACGCCCTGCTGGCCGAGGCCCGGCGGCTCGGCGTGGCCGAGGGCAAGCTGCTGCATGCCGCCCAGAGCCTGTTCCACGACCACGTCCCGGCCCGCACCGCCGGGCTGCCTACCGCCTGGATCAACCGCCGCCACGACCGGCCCGGCTGGGGAGCCACCCCGGCCCCGCCGGCCGACGTCACGCCCGACTGGGAGTTCCCCTCCATGGCCGCATTCGCCGCCGCCGCGTCTGCCGCCTGACCGGTCGAGCGCGGTCATCAGCCCAGGTGCACGTGGGCGAACTTCAGCGGTTCGCGGGCGACTACGAAGGTGGCCAGCAGCTCGTGTTTCATCGTCGTCACCACCGCGATGGCGTACTGGCCCGCGCCTGCGGGCGGAGGCGGCCCGAGGGGCCGTGCGACCTGACTGGGCGTGAAGCTCCCGCGGTAGGCGACCAGGCAGACGTCGCGGGCGGGCTGGACCGGCAGCAGGCTCAGCAGTTCATGAATGGCCCGCTGGTTGCGGGCGGTCAGGCGCGAGGCATTGACCCGCCGGACCCCGGCGAACGATCCGCGTCCCCCGACCGCGTGCTTGGCCACCGGCAAGGCCGCAAAGCACGGGTCGGCGCTCGTTCCCAGGGCGTTGCGCCCGGCGCCGCATGCCCCCAGCCCCACCGCGATGACGGTGATCGACGCGATCAGGGTCACGAGCCGCAATCGGCGGACCGGGCCAGCGATAAAAGCCGTCATCCTTCCGCCGCCCTGGGTAGGTCGCTGTCGAGGCCTCCCGCGGCCGTGATACCGCCAGTGCCGACGGTGCCCGCGGCGGGAAGGACGCCATTGCCGGCGGCGGGAAGGACAGGGCAGGCGGCGGGAAGGACAGTACTACCATCCAGAACGGGCACCGGCCGCGGGTGCCGCCGGGCCGCCCACGCCAGCCACGCCCATGTCCCCCACCCGAAGGGCAGCGGCAGCCAGAAGCTGATGATCCGGTACAGCAGCACCGCCAGCACCGTGGACGACTCGATCCCGCCGTAGGCGACGATGGCGATGGTCAGGCTGCCCTCCACCAGGCCCAGGCCGCCAGGGGTGATGGGCAGATTGGCGGCCAGCTGGCCGGCCCCGTAGGCGAGCAGGAGGCCCTTCCACGGCACCGGCGCTCCCACGGCCAGGAACGCCGTGGCCAGGCAGCCGCAGTCGAGCATCCAGTTGGCCCATCCCCACCACAGGACGTCGACCACCTGGCCGGGTGACAGGCGCACCACCGTCAGGCGAAGGATGATCCGCTCGATGTGGACGGCGAGCTCGCCTCGCGGCCATCCGGTGAGGCGCTCGCACAGATGCACCGTGGTGGAGATGACCCACACCAGCGCCGGCTCATAGACGAAGACCGCCCCCATGGCCAGGGTGATCACGAACACGGCCACGATGACGCCGACCACGTCCGCGTTCGCTCCCTCGGCCCCGGCCACCAGGGCGCCGGTGGCGGCCACCAGCGTCAGCGCCACCGACGCCACGATGACGGTGGCCGCTACCGACCATCCGGCCACGGCTTCGTCGGCTCGGCGCCGCCGGAACTGGCGGAAGGCGAACACGGAGGCGATGACCGGACCGGCCGGAAGCGAGTTACTGATGGTGTTGGCGGCGAGCGTGATAGCCCCCATCGGCCCGATGGCCACGTCCACCTGGCCGGCTCGCAGCAGCCTGCGCTGCAGGTTGACGAACGCCAGGAACGATCCGGCCTCCGCCACCACCCCCAGCAGGACCCACCCCCAGTGCAGGTGGCTGAGCGCCCGCGACGCCCCGGCGAGCTCGCCCTTCTCGTTACTGAGCTGGTCGAAGACGAGTGCCGCCAGCGCCAGCCCGACCACGTACTTGGCCACGGGCCAGGCCCTAGCCACCCTGGCCCGCCACGACGCGGCGGCCGTCATGCTCTCGACGGTACAGCTCCGATCCCCTGGCTGCAGCCCCTCGTAGCGCGCTACCAGCCAGCAGGCATGCGTCCAAAATCTCAGACGCATGTCTATTAATCTAGGCAGACGATGAACGCCTCTGCTGTCGTATGCTCCGCCGGATGCTGGACTGTGCGGGCGTGGCGGCAGAATTCGGCCTCGGCCAGCTACTTGGCGTGGCGCCGCTGCCAGGCGGCCAGGCTGATGTCACGCGGCTGACGACCGCGCGCGGGACGTTCGTCGTCAAGCCGGCGTATGGAACGGCCGGGACAGAAGATCTCTATGAGCAGGCCGCCCTGGCCCTCATCGCGGCCGGCATCCGGCAGGCCCGGCCGCTGCGAACCACGGACGGCTCACTGGTCAGCGAGTCCGGGCATACGGTCCAGGAGTTCCTGCCCGGCCAGATCTGCCTCCCGCCGACACCGGCCCAGACCGTAGCGATGATGCGCCATGCGGGCGCCTACCACGCCGCACTGGAACAGGTCCCGGTCCCGGCCTGGCTGCTCACCGCGGCAACCGTGTGGGATCGCGTGGCTTCGGTCGAGTACCTGGTCGAGGAACTGCCGGGCCTGCTGCGCAGCCATGGCCTGCCCGGCCGCGCCGGCCACGGCACGGTCATGGCCGCGCTCGGCCAGGTCGAGCTGGCCCGGCCGATGCTGCGCCAGCTGCCCCGCCAGCTCGTGCACGGCGATATCGGCCCGGATAACGTGCTCATGCGCGGCGACGAGGTGGTCGCCATCGTCGACTTCACGCCGTTCTGCCAGCCGGTCCTGTTCGCCGTGGCGGCGGCCGTGTACTGGTACCACGTCCACGGCCGCCGGCCGCTGGATCCCGGCGCCATCCGCGCGAGCCTCGCCGCGGCCGGGCACCGGCCGTGGACGGCCGCCGAGCGCGAGGCCTGGCCGGCCATGCTCGCCCGCGAGGCGCTGCGACGCCTCGCCACCCCGTTGGCCGTCGCCGCCGAGGCGGGCGCCGGGCCGCCGGCGCGGACCGGCGAGCGGTACCGGGCCGTCCTGTCGATCATGGATTGCTGGCCGCAGCTCCAAGGTCGCGTTCAATGAGACGCTGAAAGCCAAACTGGCGAGCGCCGAGGAGTAACCGCGTGCCTGGTCCGCAGCAAGATGCCCCGCCTGACCTGCCCCCCGAGCTGCTGAACAACGATCCGCAGGGATACGCCTGGGGCGTATGGCATGACCGGACACCGAAACTGGTCACCCAGATCCGTGACGCCCATCCGTACGGCCCGGCCCAGCGTGACGCCCTAGACGCGCTCCTGGCGGAGATCTTCTCGGGCCCGATGCAACCGCTCGGCCGCCATGCCCGCGACCACGACATCTGGGACGCCTGGGGGACGGAGTATTTCGGGAAGCCGTGGCTGGACGCTCCGTTCCTGTGGTCGGAGTCGTACTTCTACCGGCGCCTGCTCGGCGCGGTCGGCTTCTTCGAGCCCGGTCCCTGGCACCGGGTCGACCCGTTCGAGTACCTGAAGACCGCCGAGCTGCGCGATCCCGCGCTGGAGCCCGACCTGGCGGCGCTGGATGACCTGCAGCGGCTCCCGGCCCCGGAGCAGGGGCAGGCCAAGCTGGTGGCCTCACTGTGGGGGAACCGGGCCGACCTGGGCTTCCGGATCGGCCAGTCACCGGGGTCAGGAGATCCAGGATCAGGCGAGCTCATCGCTGATCACAGCGCTGACCTCTGGGCCGCGCTCGGACCTGGCGCCAGCGCCGTCCTGGTCACCGACAATGCGGGGCGGGAGTTGCTGGCTGACCTCGTTCTGACTGATCATCTTCTCCAGAACGGGTCCGCCAGCACGCTCGCGCTGCACGTCAAGCCCAGCCCGTACTACGTATCCGACGCGACCACGGCCGACGTCCTGGCCTGCCTGCGGCGGCTGGCCGGTACTCAGGGCAGCTCCGCGCAGATCGCCGCCCGCCTCCGCGCCGCCCTGCGCCAGGGACGGCTGAGGCTGGAGACCCACGAGTTCTACTGCGCGCCCTGGTCCTACCACCGGCTGCCGGACGACCTGGCTGCCCAGTTCGCGCCGGCCTCGCTGACCATCCTGAAGGGCGACCTCAACTACCGGCGGCTCGTCGGTGACCGTGACTGGCCGCCTGCCACCCCGTTTGGCAGCGTGGTGGCCTATTTCCCCGGCCCCGTCGCGGCCCTGCGCACGCTCAAGTCCGACGTCATCACCGGGCTGGACCCGGCGGCGGTGGCCAGCCTCGATGCCACCGGGAAACCGTGGCGCACCAGCGGCAACTACGCGCTCCTCCAAGTCCAGCCGCATTCTGGCTTGCGGGCCGGCGCTGTACCGGCCAGCATGACGGCCAGGCAGTGAAGGAAAGGCGCGGCGCGGATGCCGAGGGCGCCGCAGGGCACACGATGAAGATCTTGGTGGCCGGCTGGGATAGCGGCGGGGGCGTGGAAGCCGTGCAGACGGTCGTGCGGCGGGCGGCGGGGCGGGGCCATCAGGTCCGGGTGCTGGGAACCGAGGGGCTCCGGGGCCGGTTCGAATCGGCTGGTGCCGAGTTCCGCCGGTACCAGCATGCTCCCGACAACGACCTGCGCTGGGCGGAGACGGATCTGGTGAAGGACTGGGAGGCCCGTACCCCGATCGGCATGTTCACCAGGGTCCGGGACCGGGTGATGTGCGGGCCCGCCCGCGAGTTCTGCCGCGACGTCACCGAGGAGCTGGACCGGGAGGCGGCTGATCTCGTGGTGGTCGATACCTTGATCCCGTCGGCGCTGTGCGGGGCACAAGCGGGGGGCGTTCGCTCGGTCCTGCTGATGCACGGGCCCTACGTGCTGCCCCGGCCCGGGGCACCGCCGATGGGGACGGGATTCCCGCTGGCGCACGGGAGGCTGGGGCACCTGCGTGACCAGGCCGCCACCACGGTAGCGCTGGCGGTCTTCCGCACCTGCATGCCCGCCTTCAACCAGGCCCGCGCCGACTTCGGGCTGGCGCCGCTGCGTGAGCCGATGGATCTGTTCGCCGCCGACCGGGTCCTGGTGTGCACCAGCCCGAGCTACGACTTTGCCGCCGATGCCGTTCCCGGCAACGTGCGCTATGTCGGCCCCCAGCTCGATGACACGCCGGGCGGTGCCTGGGACGATCCCTGGGCCGGCTCGCCGGATCGCCCGGTGGTGCTGGTCGCCCTGAGCAGTACCGTCATGCGCCAGGAAGACCTGCTGCAGCGATCCGCCGATGCGCTCGGGTCGCTTCCGGTGCACGGGCTCATCACCACGGGCCCCGCGGTCGACCCGGCTGTGATCCGCGCTCCGCCGAACGTGACGGTCAGGCAGTGGGTGCGCCATGCCGACGTGCTGCCGGGCTGCGCCGCGGTGGTCACGCACGGCGGGCACGGCACAGTGATGAAGGCGCTGGCCGCCGGCGTGCCGCTCGTCGTGGCACCGCTCGGGCGCGACCAGCCCGATAACGCCGCCCGGGTGGTGCATGCCGGGGCGGGCCTGCGGATCCGCAAGAACGCGAGCGCCGGGGCCTTGCGGGAGGCGATCGGCCGGGTCATGGAAGAGCAGCGTTATCGCGTCGCCGCCCGGCGGATGGCGCAGATCCTGGCCGCCGAGCGCGACGAGGGCCTCGTCGTCGACGAACTTGAGCGCACGGTCGCCTGAACGGCCCGGGCATCAGCCGGGCAGGAGCAAGTCGGCGCAGGCGGCGGCCATGAGCTGATGGCCGCTGGGATTGGGGTGGACCCGGTCAGCGCTGAACAGGGCCGGGTCGGCGGCATCGGGCATGGCCCAGGTGTCGAGGCAGAGAGCACCGTGCTGCACCGCCTGCTCGCGGATGACATCGCTGGCCTGCCGTATGCGCTGACGTGCGACATCGACCAGCCCGGGCGGCAGCGAAATGAACCTGGTGATGTCGGGCAGAGTGCACGTCAGCACCGTGGCCCCGGTTGCGGCCAGGCCATCGAGCAGTCGCTCCAGGCCGACGGCAAAGCTCCGCTGACTGAAGTCAGGAGCGCGAATGTCGTTCATTCCCACGGTGACACTGACCAGGTCCGGGCCGATGCGGGCCACTGAGGGCAGTTGCTCTTCGAGCACCATGAACACGGTGGCGCCATCAGCGGCTAGATTGGTCAGCACGCAGGGCACCGCCGTCCGCGCGCTCAGGATGCCCGCCATCCGCCACGCCCACCCGATGGGACGGCCGTAGGATCCCGCGTCTCCCAGGCCGGTGGTCAGGCTGTCGCCCAGAGCGACATACCTAGACCAGGTCATCCCGGGGCCCTCCGCTGAAGCTGGCTGATGGTGCGACGCCAGAGGTTACCCTGGCCGCCGGCCTGGCCGGTTAGAACAGGCCGGGCAGCAGGGCCGCGGTGCGGCTCCGGTAACTGCGGTAGGCCGGCAGAGCCTGCAGCAGCACCTGCTCTTCCCGCAGCGCCCGGTAGACCTGCAGGCCGCACAGCACGATCCAGACCATGACGGCGGCGAGGCTGTTCGCGGCGATGGCAACCCCCAGCGAGGACACGATCTCGCCGGTATAGAGGGGGTGCCGCACCCAGCGGTAGGGCCCCCGGTCGGCTACCCCGCGGGCCTGCGCGAGCACCGACATGTTGCGGCCGAGGAAGCGCAGCGACCACAGCGACCAGGCCAGGCCGGCCACCAGCAGCACGTCGGAGACAGCCAGCCGGCCCGATCCCGGCTGACTGCCGTGCAGCAGCGGAAGCGCGAAAGGCATCCAGGTGGCGGCTATGGCCGCGGCGTGGGCGGTCATCGAGCCGCTGGAGGCGACGGCCGGGCCGCGCCGCAGGTAGCACCACATGACCATCGCGTAGAACGCGACGACGAGTACCGCGCCGAGCGTCCGCAGCCCGCCGGCGGCATGCGGAGCGCCGCGATGATCCAGCGCGGACAGGTCGGCGAGCAGGATCACGGCCGCCGCGGGGACCATGATCAGCCGGCCGACGTCGAGCCGGGCGCGGCCGGATCTGACGACCATCATGTCTCCTACAGCGTGCCCAGCGTACGCGCGATCTCGATGACCGCCGGCCCCATGATGACCACGAGCAGCGCCGGGAACAGGCAGAGGATGAGCGGAAAGGTGATCTTTACCGGTACCTTCTGGGCCTTCTCCTCGGCCCGCTGGCGCCGCCGCACCCGCATCTCCCTGGATTGCTCGCGCAGGACCCTGGCTATCGGAATGCCCAGCTCACCGGATTGGATGAGGGCAGAGACGAACGCCCGCAACTCCGGGACGGTGGTGCGGTCGGACATCCCGCGCAGGGCCTCGCTGCGCGACTTGCCGATCTGCATCTCCTGCAGTGCGCGGGCGAACTCCGCGGCCACCGGCCCGAAGGTATGGCGCGCGACCTGCGCGAGCGCGGCGTCGAAGCCGAGTCCGGCCTCCACGCAGATGGTGAGCATGTCCAGCGCGTCCGGCAGGGCCGTCGGAATCTTCTGCTGGCGCTTCTGCCCGGCGTTGTACAGCAGCACGTCGGGCAGGAAGAACCCGATGACCCCGCCGAGCACGCTGCCCAGGATGAAGAGCCCGGCGTTGCTCACTCCGTACAGGGCGCCGGCCAGGGCGAGCACGGTCAGCAAGAACCCTTTGATCGCGAGGATGCGGTCGGGCGTCAAGCCGCGCGGGTTGCCGGCGACGTCGAGGCGACGCTGCAGGGAGGTGGCGATGCCGTCGGGCGACAGCCGCAGTGACAGGCCCTTGGTCCAGCCCGGCAGCATGTCCCAGGCGTCGGTCTTACCGGCGGGGCGCGCGGTCTGGCGGCTGTACCGTTCCTCGATAGTGGCCAGCGCCCGGCCGACACTCGGCTGCCGCTCCCGCTGCCGCCGCGGCATCAAGGCCAGCGTCAGGATCAGGATGGCCAGCACGAGCGCCCCGAGCCCGCTGAACAGGGGCGCTGAACCAGACATCAGATCACTACCTTGATCATTTTGCGCATCCACAGCGCGCCCAGCACCAGCAGCACCACGGCCGCAAAGAGCAGGGCGTCGCCCGCAGGCGTCGTGTAGAGCGGGCGCATGTACTCGCGGCTGGTGAGGAAGAGCCAGAACCCGATCAGCACCGGCAGCGCCACGAGAATGTAGCCGGAAAGCCGGCCCTCGGCGCTCAGCGCGCGCACGTGGCGCCGGAGGTAGGCGCGCTCCCTGATGGTACCCGCGATGGTCAGCAGCACCTCGGCCATATTGCCGCCGATATCACGCTGGATCCGGATGGCCATGACCGTCCACCGCAGATCATCGGACTGCATCCGGCTCGCGATCGTATCCAGTCCGTTCTCGAGATCGCCACCGAGCCGGGCCTCGGACACCGCACGCGAGAACTCCCCGGAGGCGGGCTGAGCATCCTCGCGCACCACCGCATCCAGCGCCTGCGGCAGCGAGAAGCCGGATTGCAGCGCGCTCGCCACGAGCTGCAGAAGATCCGGCAGCTGCTCGCTGAAGGCGAACCGCCTGCGGGCAATCACCGAGCTCAGCACAATCCGCATGGTCAGCCAGCCAGCCAGCGCGCCCGCTAGCACGCCTACCGCCACGTAGCCGGTGAGCAGGCTCAGCACGGCCGCGACCACGACGCCCAGAAAGCAGCCCAGCAATGCCCATTCGGCCGGCGTACGCGTCATCCCGGCCAGGTCGAGGCGCTCGGCGAGGCGCTGCTGGGCTGAGGTGCTCATCAGCCGCTTCACCCCACTCACTGCGGTTCGGCCAAGCTTTCCGTTGCCGTCGGGCTCGTCCTGCGCCGCGGCGGCGGCCCGCCGCGGCCCGTACCGTTCAATCCGGTCGATCAGAGCCCGGTCCCGGCCGCCGCGGGCTAGCGCGCCGACCATCAGGAGTACCGCTAGGAACACCGCCGCGAACAAGGCCCCCAGGCCCGCCAGCAGCGGCCACGGCCAGGCGCGCAGGTGCGGCGGAAGCACCAGCGCCGCAGTACGTATCACCGTTGCGGCCGGGTCCGGGAAGACGTGGGTGCCCGGTGTCGTCATCACCACGGTCATCATCACCACGCGCCGCCCGTCCGCATCCTCGGCGCGTACCCGCCGGGGTTGAAGACAGCGGGCGGGATCTGGATGCCCCGGTCGGCCAGGCGGTTCAGGAACAGCGGCCGCAGGCCAGTGCTGTGCAGCGTGCCCCGGTGGCGGCCGTGCTCGTCGGTCCCCGCGTGAAAATCGAACAGGAACAGGTCCTGCAGCATGACGACGTCGCCCTCCGTACCTTGCACCTCGGTGATGTGCGTGATCCGCCGCGAGCCGTCCTTCAGCCGTTCCTGGTGCAGGATCAGGTCCACGGCCGAGGCCATCTGGTCGCGGATCGCGCGCTGAGTCAGCTCCGCCTGGGTCATCATCACCATCGTCTCCATGCGGGACAGCGAGTCGCGGGGCGAGTTGGAGTGAACGGTGGTGATGGAGCCGTCGTGGCCGGTGTTCATGGCCTGGAGCATGTCGAGGGTGGCCTCGTCACGCACCTCGCCGATGATGATGCGGTCCGGTCGCATGCGCAGCGCATTGCGCACCAGGTCCCGGACCGTGATCTCGCCTCGCTTCTCCAGGTTGGCCGGGCGCGACTCCAGCCGGATGACGTGCTCCTGGCGCAGCTGCAACTCGGCAGCATCCTCGATCGTGACGATCCGCTCATCTTCCGGGATGAAGGCGGACATGACATTCAGCGTGGTCGTCTTGCCGGAGCCGGTACCGCCGCCGATCACGATATTCAGGCGGCCCCGCACGCACAGCCGCAGCAGGTCGGCGACCTGAGGGGACATGGTGCCGAACTGGATGAGATGGCCCACCGTCAGTGGCTCGGCGGAAAACTTCCTGATGGTCAGCAGCGAGCCGTCGAGCGCCACCGGCGGGACGACCGCGTTGACCCGGCTGCCATCGGGCAGCCGCGCGTCCACCATGGGGCTGGCCTCGTCCACCCGCCGGCCAACCCGCGCCACGATCTTGTCGATGGTGCGGCGCAGGTGGCCCTCGTCGGTGAAGGCCGCATCCACGGGAGACAGCAGGCCATCGCGCTCTACGTAGATCTGATCGTGGCCATTGACCATGATCTCCGAGACCTCCGGATCGCGCAGGTAGGGCTCCAGGGGCCCGTGGCCGAGGATGTCGTCCGTCACCTCCTGCGCGACCCGGGCCCGGTCGGCGGTGGTCATGGGGGTCTCATCACGCTGCAGAACTACCTGCAGGGCCTGGGTGACCTGCTGTTCCAGCTCTCGCTGATCGAGATGCGCGTCGTACAGCTTCGGTCCGAGTACATCCATCAGCGCCTCGTGAACGCTGCGCTTCAGCGGGCCGAACGGGTCGGCGTGCCGGACCGCGCGGCGCGGCGCACCGCGTCGCTCGACCTGAGGCGCGCTGGCCACCCGCGCCTGGGAGAGCCGGTCGGACAGGCTCATGCCGACCGCTTCCTGGCGTGTGCCCGCCCGCCTGCCGGCGCGCCCATGAGCCGCTGCTGCGCGAACCTGGTGATGGCCTGGCTGACCGGGTGACCGGGGTTCTCCAGGGTAATAGGCACGCCCTTGTTGATCGAGATCGGCACGGCCCGGCTGGACGGTATATGCGCGGCTATCGGGTGCCGCACGACCCTTTCGACGTGGTCATGGGTCAGCCCCACCTTGGAATCCGAGCGGTTGAGTATGACCGAGCGGATCTGTCTCGGATACGACAGCAAGTCCAGCATGTCCAGCGCGACGCGAAGGTTCTTCAGGGCCGGCACGTCCGGTGTCGTGAGCAGGACGAGCTGCGACGAGACATCCATCGCCGTGAGCACATGCTCACTGAACTGGGCGGGGGTGTCCACCACGATGTAGTCGAACATGGTGCGCAGGACGGCGAGCAGCTCGCCGACCAGTCTCGGCGGGATTTTCTCGCCGTCGCCCGGCGTGACGGGGGCCAGCAGCATGGCCAGGCCCGGCTGGTAGGGGGCCAGCAGGGAGGCGGCGCCGGTGGCATCCAGGTGGTCGGCCATCGGCAGCGCGTCCACCACGGTCCGCACGGGGTCGAGCTGCACGCTGATCGCCACGTCGCCGAAGGAGAGATCGAGGTCCACGACGCACACCCGGCTCGTGCCCTGCCGGGCCAGGGCCACGCCCAGGTTGATGGCCAGCGTGGTCTTCCCGCAGCCGCCCTTGGCCGCGAAGACGGTGATGATCTGGCTCGGCGTGGCCTGGTCGTCAGCCGGCGGCGCCAGCATCCGCCGCGATATCTCGTAGGACCGGCGGCAGGCCGCCGCCAGCGCGCTGTGGTCCCCCGCCTGGACCACCTCGCGCACCCCGGACTGCAGCGCCCGGGTCAGCAGGGTGACGCTGACCTCCTGGCTGGCCAGGATCACCCCCACGATGGGCCGGGCCAGCCGCAGCGCCGCGCTGAACGCCAGCGCATCCCCGGTCTGGGCGCGCGGGCCGATCACCACCAGGGTCTCATTCGGGTCGCTGTCCAGCAGCTTGGCCGCGGCGTCCAGGGTGTCCGCGGCGCGCACCTCACCGTCGATGCTGAACAGCAGCTCTCCGGCGCTGGAGGCCGGCTCGCAGAGGATGGGCAAGATTGTCTCCTGGGTTCAGGGCCTGAACAGTTGTACCGGCGCAGTGTCGTTATGGGTAGGGATTGCGGCGTGAGCAGGGCCAGGTAGGGCAGGCCCGTCTCCACGACCTGGATCACCCGCTCAGCGTCAGCCTGGTTCACCGCCAGGGTCACCAGTTCCGTGCCCTGAGCCGTGGCGCTCGACAGTGCTGAGGTACCAGGTGATGTCGTTGTGCTCGGGGTGCTCTGCGGCGCGGTTCCCACCGATAGAACCTCGGCCTTGACCAGCACGATCCGTGTCCCGACGGTACTGGTGAGGCGGTGCCTGATGGGACACATCGCACGTCCTTTGCAACCCTCCCTTGATCGGGTAGGTGTCGAACACCGCTACGTTCGAGCCGGCGTGGACGTAGCCCGCCACTGCCTCCTGCACGCAGAGCTGCACGGTGACCGCGACCATGCCCGGCGGGATCGCCACCCCGCCCGTGGTCTGCGCGGCACGCACCAGCGTCGGCCGCAGCAGCAGCTGACCGGATTGCATGGACGCGCTGGTGACCAGCGGGTCCAGGTCGGGGGTGATCGAGTGGACCGCGTCGTCCGGGACCGAGGAGGCCGGGAGCTTCTGGCTGGTCAGCATCCCGTCGCGCATCGCGGCGCCCGCCGAGGTTCCCGAGGGGATCGTGGTCTTGGCCACGATCACGTTGACCGCCTGCATGCCTTCGATGGCGCGGGTGTTGGCCTTGTGGACGTAGGCCAGCACCAGCCCGGTACCCAGCACGGCCAGCAGTGCAGCCAGCGTGATGGTCAGCATGCGGCGTCTCACGGTTCCTCTTTCTCTGCGGTGCGGTTGGCCTGGCTCAGCCGGTCAGCTCGATGACGGAGGCGCCGAGGTCGGTGCCGCCGAGGCTGCCGGTGGTCGGGATGAGCCCCTGGGTGAAGTAGCCGTTGAGGCAGTAATCGGTGCCCTGGCAGTCGTTGGCCGGGTCCAGCCAGTCCGCGGCCGCGAAGCCGGGCATGTGGTAGCCGGTGACGACGAAGTCGGCGAACCCCTTCAGGGCGTAGGTGATGTTGCCAGGGACGCCGCTCAGCGAGACATAGACCGGCACCAGGATCGGGGTCTGGTTCTGCTGGGCGTTCCTCAGCACCAGCTGGCAGGAGAAGCTAACGCGCAGTTGCGTCCGGCCAGGAAAGGAGGGGCCACTGACCGGCAGCGCGCAGGTGCCCGCCGGATGCGCAGCCCAGCCGAAGCTGGCGGGCCCGTCCGAGCCAGCGGGCTCGGTGGCGCAGCCGTTGTTATTCGCGCCGGTGTTGTTCAGCGTGAGCACCTGGTCGGCCGGCGGCCCGGGGAACGTCCCTTGCTGCGTCGCCTGGTCCCACTCGCAGGCCGAGATCGTCACCGCCGCGGTGGTCGCGGCCAGCGGCGCGCCCCACACGGCCTGGGCGCACGAAAGTACCGTGGTGCCCCGGTCACCAGAGTTGCCCAGCAGGGTGCGGGCGAAGATCGGCGGCAGCAGGGTGGAGCCGCTGCCAGTCTGCGTGGAGGTGTACACCTGCACGTAGCCGATGCCCGCCGATGGCGCCGCCGGGCAGTCAGTCTTCGCGCCCGTGGGGGCCGGGCAGCCCGGCAGGTTGCCGGAACCGCAGACCAGGCCGACTGCGGCCGACCCTCCGGTCAGCCGGGAGGCATTGGCGTCGGCGTAGCCCGGAGCAACTCCCGCTGCGCAGGTGCCCAGGGCACAGCTCTTGGCCACCCCGAGCGCCGCAGCGTCAGCGCCGTTCTGCAGCTCGGCGCGCTCCTGGTAGAGCCGCCCGACGTCGATCACCAGCGCGCCCATGCCCGTCAGGACACCCGCACCGATGAATATCGCCACGAGCACGCCGATCGCGCCCCGCTCATCGCGGCGCAGTAGCCGCAGGATCGGGCGAGCGCACGAGGCCATCACGTCTCGCATGGCATGACTCCCCGAGCGGTGAGGGTGATCGGGGCACCCAGGCCGCCACCGCCGATGATCCCGGCGATCGCGCCGAGCGGGGTGATGAACGAGAACGCATATCTGACCTGCACTACCGCGTTGGCGGTCGGCAGGGCGCCGGCCGGGCAGGCGGTCACGCTCACCGTGACCGGGGTCAGCCCGGTAGCAGCCGCCTGTGTGCCGCTCGCCACGTTGGGCTCACCCAGCGCCGCGAGCCTGGCGCCCTCACGGGCGGCCTGGGTCAGCGTTATCTGGGCGTTGAGCGCACGGCCAAAGTCGACAATCCCGAATACGATCAGCAGCAAGAGCGGGAGCAGCAGGGCAAACTCCACCGCCGTGGCGCCACGGTCCTGTTCCCGTCGCTCACCGGATCGTCGGCAGCGCATTGTCGGCTTCCCTCACTCTCCACCCAGATGGGACGGCTGACTCGACTTCTCTCGCCCGCCCGCCAGCTCACAGCGCGTTGACCGCACTGTTGAACAGGGTGTTGACCTTGGTACCGACCGCCGCCACCGCAGTGACGATCACGATGGCGATCAGGGCCACGATCAGGCAGTACTCCACCGCAGTCGCGCCCCGGTCATCCCGGTGCAGCGAACGGGTGAGCAGGCCCTGAAGGACCACGAAAACGCCAAGCATCAGGCACTTCCTTCGCTGGCTGACGGGCAGCTTCGCCCCCGCAACCCGGCGAAGCACAGCACCTGCGCTCTGCTTCCTGCTACGTCTCAGATGTTCGTCGTGATGTTCGTGAAAATACCGAGCAGAGTGGTGCCCAGGAGCCGCACGGCCCCGACGATCACTACCGCGATCAGGGCGACGATCATCCCGTACTCCACGGCGGTCGCACCACGGTCCCGGCGCAGCGGCTCGGCCAGGAAATTCTGCAGGAACATGAAGTACTTCAGCATTAAATGCTCCTTCGAAGCCCGGCAAGCGGCCAGGCAAGTCGCCACGGTGGGACGGCACAGCGCCGCCCGGTGGAGACACTATGGACGGAGCGGGCCTGGCTGCGGCATCGGCCGGATGGCCAGATAAATGCAGCTCAACAGATGACATGTCGGGTGGCCGGCCGACACCGGGCACCGGCCGGCCGGCACCGGGGCGCTGGGCGGCTAGTTCTCGGCCGAAGACGGCCCTTCGACTGGCGGCGGGCCTACGGTGAAGTGGAATGAACATGATGTGGGCCGCCGTGGGCGCCGCCGTGGGCCTGCTCGCCGGAGCCGGGCTCAGGGGCACCGTCTTCCAGCTCTCCGTGGCCAGCGGTGATCCGGAACGGACCACCTGCCCGCGCTGCACCGCCCCGGTACGCCGCTGGCTCGCCGTCGAGTGCGGACATTGCGGAAGCAGCCTCGGAACCCCGCTGGCGCTGGAACTGGCCACGGCCGGGGTGCTGGCGCTGCTGCTCGGCCGGTTCGGCGGCCAGCCCGATGTGGTGGCTTTCGGCTTTCTCGGGGCGGTCGGCGTAGCGCTAGCAGCGATCGATATCGCCGTCCAGCGGCTCCCCGACCCGCTCACGCTGCCTGCCTACCCGATCCTGATCATCTTGCTGGCCGCGTCCGCACTGGCGGGCCACGACGCCGCTGCGCTGGCCCGGGCCTTGCTCGGCGGCCTGGCGCTGGCCGCCGGATACATGATGCTGGCGCTGCTGCGCCCCGGGCAGCTCGGCGGCGGCGACATTAAGCTGGCTGGCATTGCCGGGCTCGCCCTGGGCTGGCTGGGCTGGCCCACCCTGATCACCGGGGCGGCACTCGGCCTGGTGCTGTCAGCGATGGTCAGCCTGGCCCTGCTGGCCGCCCGGCGGATCACACTGCACAGCGCGATCTGCTTCGGCCCTTTCCTGCTCGGCGGGGCTCTGCTGGCGATGCTCACCAGCGGGCATTAGCACCACCGGCGGAGGATGGCCGAGGCCGTGACCTGCGGCGGGCTCGGACATTGCCATGAGTGCCGAGCCAACTACAGACTACATTTCGGTAACGATCGCTGCATATCACGCGCCTGCGCATATGACCGAGGGTCAACTGTCCTGTGGAGCCTCGGACACGAGGGAACTGGCGCGCTTCGGCCCAGGCGCTCTGGAGGTGGGGGGGTACCTGCGTCCGGTATAGCCAACGGCCTCACTTGACATTGAGTAGGGGAAGGCATCAGGACGTTCGGGACATTTTTCCGTGCGTTCCCATTCGGCTCATTCCTATTACCATTGCGTTATGTTTATGAGTTATATCCGGGGTAGCAAGCATCCCTGGGGGGGAATTTGTAATGCCAATTCATCTCGCCATAGTTGATGGGCAGACGCTCGTGCGTTATGGCCTACGCGAGCTTGTCGCACAGCATTCCGACATCGAGATTGTGGCCGAGTGCCAGTCGGCGGCCGAGGCGCCCCGCATGGTCGCCGCGGCGCAGCCGGACGTGGTGACCGTGGACGTTACCTTGCCCGATGGCGACGGCCTGCGCCTGGCCCGCGAGTTCCGGGACCGCTATGCCGACCTCGGTATCGTCATGCTGACGTCACGGCAGGCGGACGACGTCATGTTCCGGGCCCTGGAAACCGGGGTGTCGGCCTTCGTCGCGAAGACAGCGCCGCTGGAAGAGGTACTTGGCGCGATCCGGCACGCAGCCGTCGCCGCCTCGTCCTTCACCGCGTCGGGCCTGGCGATGGCGGTCGCACGGCGCCGCACAATGCAGGACCGTCTCGCGCTCAGCCCGCGCGAGACGGAAGTTCTGCACCTGATGCACGACGGACTGTCCGTTCCCGCGATCGCACTGGCCATGTTCATCAGCCTGTCCACGGCGAAGACCTACGTGGCACGGCTGTACGACAAGCTCGGCGCGGCGAACCGGGCACAGGCGCTGATGACCGCTGTGCACTACGGCCTGATCCAGTACCAGCAGGACGAGTCATCCCGGGGAGCGCTGGCTCGGCCTGACGCACAGGCAACGGCGTCCCAGCCACTGGCCCCTCGCCGTCTCCAGCAGGTCATCTGAAACCGGAACTCTTTCCGGAGTCCTTGAGAGCGGCGGTGGCGGACGTGATATCAGTCACAGGAGGCAGGCGGAGACCTTACGCTGTCCCGATGACGGCACACGGCCCGTTCCCTCCCGGCTCTTCAGGGTTGGCCTCCCGGTCTGCGCGCGGGCCTGCCTGGGGAGTGTGACCGGATGGGAGAAGATAACCGCAGTCCGCCACTGACCCGCCGCGTGCCGGGTGCTTCCAACCGGCCGATTCCTTCGGTGCAGACGACGCTGCCGGATGCGTTGCTGCAGCGCATGCGAGCCGCGATCGAGGCGGAGCACGCCAACGCAGCTCAGCAAAACCCGGCCGCCGAGCAGCAGCCTGCCGAACCTCCTGAATCCCCGGCGACTCCTGAGTCCCCGCCTCAGGAGTCCCCGGCGCCTCAGGAATGGCCGGCGCTCCAGGAGCCCCCGGCGTCCCAGGAACGTGCGGCGCGATCGCGGGCGTCGGTGTCGCTGCTTCGGCGGGCACGGCGTCCGGCGACGGAGCCGAAGCCGAAGCCGCGCGTGCGAGGGAGGCGACCAGCAGTAGCCGACTTTCTGTCGCCGGACGTGGCAGGTCGGGATGCCGATACATCGTCGATCCCAGGCATCTCAAGGTCTCCGAGTAGCGACACGGCGAGCCCGGCCACCGGTTGGACCGACGCGGACCTGGCCCGCGTGGCCAAAGCCGAACACGCCACGGACCTGACCCGCGCAGCCAAAGCCGACCGTGCGGCGGAACTGGCCCGCGCCGCCAAAGCCGAACACGCCGCGGACCTCGCCCGCGCAGCCGAAGCCGAACACGCCGCCGAAGCCGACCGCGCCGCCGAAGCCGAACGCGCCGAACGCGCCGAAGCCGACCGCGCCGCCGAAGCCAGCCGCGCCGCCGAAGCCGAACGCGCCGCCGAACTGGCCCGCGCCGCCAAAGCCGAACACTCCCGGGCCGCCGAAGCCAGCCGCGCCGCCGAAGCCGAACGCGCCGCCGAACTGGCCCGCGCCGCCAAAGCCGAACACTCCCGGGCCGCCGAAGCCAGCCGCGCCGCCGAAAGCCGAACCGCGCCGCCGAACTGGCCCGCGCCGCCAAAGCCGAACGCGCCGCCGAAGCCGACCGCGCCGCGCGAAGCCAGCCGCGCCGCCGAAGCCGACCGCGCCGCGGAACTGGCCTGGGCCGCGGAACTGGCCCGGGCCGCGGAACTCGCCCGGGCCGCGGAACTCGCCCGCGCAGGCGCTGATGACCGTACCGTCGAACTGACTCGCGCTGCCCTAGCCGAGCGCGACCTCGAAGCCGCCCGCGCCGCGGAACTCGCCCGCGCGACGGTACCAGCGAAACCTAAGCCGGTCTTCGGTACGCGGCACTGGATACGGGGTCCTGACCGCCAGCAGGCCAGGAAGGTGACGGACCTGTCGGATCACTTCCGCTGGTCTGGCGACCTCCGGCTGGCCGACGTGCTGGAGAGCGTCCGCGCTGGGGAGTCCGCATCAAGCCGCTGGCGCCGTCGCGCGATCGTTCTCGTCATGGCGGCGATGCTCCTTATTACGGCAGCGTCGGTGGCCTTCGCGCTGTTCCGGTCCTCAGGCACGGAGCGGCCCAGTGCTGGCCTGCTGGACAGCGACGTAGCCACACGCACGTCGGCTGCGGCCTGGCTGGCCCGGCAGGTGACCCCTGATGCCATCGTGGCCTGTGATCCCGTGATGTGTTCCGCGCTCAAGGCGCAAAGAATTCCTGAACGAAATCTGAGGTTCCTAGAGCCGACATTGCCTTATCCACTCGGCAGTGCTGTGGTGGTCGCAACGGCCAGGGTCAGCGATCAGTTCGGCAGCAGCCTCTCCTCTGCTTACGCGCCGGAAATCCTCGCGAGCTTCGGCACCGGAACCGCGAGGATAACCATCCGGGTTACCGCCCCGCACGGAGCCGCCTCCTACCTGGCTGCGCTCAAGGCAGACATGCATGATCGAATGCTGGACAGAGCCTTGCTACTGAACATCAAGCAGATCAGGCTCTCGGCAACGGCCAGGGCTCAGCTCGCCGCGGGCAAGGTCGACGCGAGGCTGGTGTTCACGATCGCGCATCTGGCTCAGGACCATCAGGTATACGTCCGGGATTTCGGCAACTCCGTTCCAGGCGCGAGCCCCGGCCTCCCGCTTCGCATGGTTGACATCACCGAGACTCTTGGGACCGGACCCATGAGCTCCGCATACGTGCGATCGGTCATCCTTCCTGTCCTGGAGGAGCAAGCCCCGCCTTTCCGTCCCGTGCGAGTTAAGCTGACACGATTTACCGGGCGCCAGAGCATCCTGCGTATCGTATTCGCGGCGCCGAGTCCGCTCGGGCTGCGCCCCTCCGGCGTGCCCTGATGACGTTGCCTGACGACGCTGACAGTCGGGGCGCGTCGTCGATGAGGACCCGGCTACGTTCGATTCTCGGGCAGCTGCACTCCGGAGCGACGACGTCTGCCGCCTGTGGCCGTTGCAGCGCACAGTCCGCGTGGCCGGATTAGGCTGTCGTAGCGGATTCGGAAGGCTGTCGTAGCGGACTCGGAAGGGAGCCGAGGGCAGATGGCGATCTTGACGGCAGGCACGTGACCAGTCCCCTGGAGCCGGGCACCCGGCTCAGTGATCGGTACCGGCTGGAAGACCGTATTGCGTCAGGCGATGGCTGGGCCCAGTGGAAGGCGACCGACGAGAGGCTGCTACGGCCGGTTGGGGTGCTCGCCCTCAGTACTGATGACATCCTGGCGGCTCAGGTCGTGCGCGTCGCCCAGGCGGTGAACAACGTCTCGGACCGCAGGCTGGCCCGGATCCTCGAGGTGAATGACCACCCGGTGCGCGGGTTCGTAGTGACCGAATGGCTGCCGGGCGACACCTTAAGCGAACTGATTTTGAGTGGCCCGCTGGAGCCGGCGCACAGCGCGCTGCTGATCGCCGAGGCGGCAGATGCGCTAGGCGCAGCGCACGACGCGGGGCTGGCCCATCTGTGCCTGACGCCTAGCTCGCTGCGCTGGACGCCCGGCAGCGGTGTCAAGGTGGCCGGCCTTGGCATTGATGCCGTCCTGTCTCGGACAGAGTCCAGCTCTCCCGCACTCGACGACACGCGCGGACTTGGCCGGCTCCTGTATGCCGCCCTGACCTCGCACTGGCCGGGACCGGGACCTGAGTACCCTCCCCTGCCGCCGGCGCCCTTGTCCTCCGATGGCCTCCCCGTTAGGCCACGGGACATGCGGGCTGCCGTGCCGGCACCGCTGGACGAGGTGACCTGGCAAGCGATGTTCCAGCAGGACCAGGGGGGCAGGCGCCGGAGCAGGCACAAGGTAACCACCCCCGCGCAGCTAGCCGCAGCATTGCGGCCAGTGGCCCGCCCGGCGACAGGCCGCCACCGAAGCTTCAAGGCTGACGGGCGACGTCCGGCTGCTGAACGATGACCGGCATACAGCTTCGGCCCGGTCGGTCCCTGCTGGCTCCCTCCGCCCGTCCCTGGGCTGGCGCGCTGCTGGCCTGCTGCGCGGTCCTGGTGGCCCTGCTCGGCGTGCTATTCGCACACCAGGCCAGGGCGGACTGGCTCGATCATGTCGTCGACTCCCCGATCATTACCTGGTTCGGCGGCCATCAAGGTCTTCTGCCGTGGCTGGCCGCTCCGGGTTCGCTTATTCCGGCGGGTGTGCTGAGCGCAGCCATTGTCGTCACCTGCCTGCTCACTGGCCGGGTTAACGGCGCTGTGCTGGCCGCGGCCGCTGTTCCGGTCGCCGTTGGGCTGGACGAGAGCCTGCTCAAGCACCTGGTCCACCGCACCGATCTGGGCGTCCTGACCTATCCGAGTGGTCATTCCACGGCCATGTTCGCCCTGGCTGCGGTGGTCACGACGCTGTTGCTGGCATCCCCGCAGCCGACCAAGGCAGGGACGCTGCGCATACTGGTACCGGCCGCAGCGTGCATTCTGGGCGGCGTTGTCGCTATCGCCGTCATCGGCCTGCGATGGCACTACTTCACCGATACCGTGGCTGGCGCCGCTGTCGGTATCGGAACGGTCTGCGGGATCGCACTCATTCTGGACCTGCCAACCGCCAGGCGGTGGCTGGCCCAGGCGAGTCGTCAGCGAGCCGACGCCGTGTACCTGGACCAAGGACGCCGACGAGATCCTCGCTAGCAGCAACCGCGCCAAGACTAAGACAGCGTCCTGACAGACCACTAGTCCCTCCGACGACGACCGGCTGCGTGATCGCGAGTCGGACGGGACTCGGTCACTTCCAGGAGGTGCCGTTCCAGCGCAGGATCAGGGTCCTGGTGCCGCTGCTGGGGAAGGTAGCGCCGACCGCCCAGGCGTTGCGGGCGGACGTGGCGGCCACCGCGGCGAGCTGGCTGAACGCCGGGCTCGGGCTGGACACATGCTTCCACGCGGTGCCGTTCCACCGGTCGATGTGCGTCTTGTTGGGGCCGCCCTCACAGCTGCTGCAGCCGATCGCCCAGGCACGGCGCGCGGAGACGGCGGCCACGCCGAACAGGGGGCTGCCTGCGGGATTAGGAGTGGACACCGCCTTCCACGAGGTGCCGTTCCACCGCAAGGCGAGGGCCTTCACGGAGCCGACGTGGTTGATGCCGGTGTCGCCGACCGCCCAGGCACTGCGCGCGGAGGCAACGGCCACACCGGACAGGCCGCTGCTGACTCCGGGGGTGGGACTGTGCACCCGCTTCCAGGTCTTGCCGTTCCAGCGCAGGGTCAGGGTCCTGCCGCCGGTGCCGGTGAAGACGGTGCCGACCGCCCAGGCGCTGCGGGCGGACGTGGCGGCCACCGCGGAGAGACTGCCGCCCGGGCTGGATACCCGCTTCCAGGAGGTGCCGTTCCACCGCAGGATCAGAGTCCTGGTGCCGGTGGAACCGACCGCCCAGGCACGGCGCGCAGAGACGGCGGTCACGCCGGACAGGCTGCTGAAGGATCCGGGGCTCGGGCTGGACACCCGCTTCCAGGAGGTGCCGTTCCACCGCAGGATCAGAGTCTTGCCGCCGGTGGAACCGACCGCCCAGGCACGACGCGCAGATACGGCGGCCACGGCGGACAGGCTGGCGCTGGCTCCGGGGCTCGGGCTGGACACCCGCTTCCACGAGGTGCCGTTCCAGTGCACGATCAGGGTCCTGTTGCCGGTGAAGCCGACCGCCCAGGCGCTGCGCGCGGAGACGGCGGCCACGCCGGACAGCTGGCCGCGGATGGAGAAAGAAGCCGCCGGGGCTGCGGACTGCGTCCGGGCCGCGGCCGCCGTGACGGGCATGACCCCGCCGACCACCCCCGCCAGCAGCAGCGGCACCGCGGCGAGACTGACCGAACGCGTGCTGTACCCATGCATCCGAAGATCCCCCTCTTCCTTACCCATGGCCCGGTGGGCCGGATCTGGTCACTTCCAGGTGGTGCCGTTCCAGCGCAGGATGAGGGTCTTGACGTGGACGCTGCCGCTAAAGCCGACCGCCCAGGCGCTGCGGGCAGAGACGGCGGCCACGCCGACCAGGGAACCGCCGCCTGCCGGGCTGGGGCTGGGGACCCGCTTCCAGGCTTTGCCGTTCCAGTGCAGGGTCAGAGCCTTGTTGCCGTCGACGCCGACCGCCCAGGCCGTGCCGCCAGATGCGGTGTCCACCGCTCTGAGCTCGCTGAACCCAGGGCTCGGGGTGGGCACCCGCTTCCACGCGGTGCCGTTCCAGTGCATGCTCAGCAGCTTGCCGGTGTTGAAGTTACTGCCGACCGCCCACATGCTGCGGGCGGAGGCGGCCGCCATGCCGTTGAGGAATGCGAAGCCGCCCGAGATCGGGCTGTGTGTCAGCTTCCAGGCCGTGCCGTTCCAGTGCAAGAGCAGCGGCACGGGCGGGGTGCCGAGGTCTTCGCCGATCGCCCAGGCACTGCGGGCCGAGGCGACGGCCACGCCGCCGACAAAGGTATTCAGCCCGCCCAGGCTGGGCACCCGCTTCCAGGACTGGCCGTTCCAGCGCAGGATCAGCGTCCCGCTGGCGGTGGCGCCGACCGCCCAGGCGCTGCGGGCCGAGGTGGCGGTTATGCCGTCGAGACGGCTGGTTCGCGGGCTCGGGCTGGGCACCCGCTTCCAGGCCTTGCCGTTCCAGTGCAAGATCAGGGTCTTGGAGGCGGCGACGCTGCCGCTGTAGCCGACCGCCCAGGCATTTCGGGCGGAGGTTGCGGTCACGGCGGTCAGTTCACCGCGCACTGGGCGGGGGCGGGGCACCCGCTTCCAGGTCTTGCCGTTCCAGTGCACGATCAGCGTCTTGGTGCTGGTGCTGCCGGTGTAGCCGACCGCCCAGGCGTTCCGGGCCGAGGTCGCGGCGACGCCGGACAGCTGGCCGGTGACCGTGAAGGAGGCCTCCCGGGCCGTGGAGCTGCTCCTGGCGGCGGCAGCGGTGACGGGAGCGACACCGGCAACTACCCCCGCCAGCAACGTTGGGACGGCGGCAAGCCTGACTGAGCGCATGACGTACCCGTGCATCCGAGATCCCCCTCGTTCCCCGCCGCCCGTGGCTGAGCGCTTACACCCCGTGCTGCGCCCCCAGGCTCATCTGGTGCCCCAAAGATTCTGGATGAGCCGATCCCCCATTCCGCCTGCCCAGGCGGTCGTTGCCCCGAGACTCGGTGCGGTTCACTATGGGCACAGGCGGGACAGCGTGTCAAGGACGGCTGGCGGGACGGAAGAACGCCGCATGAACGGGCCAGCTACCAGCCGGCGCCGGGCACTTTCGTCGGCGGAATCGATACTGAGGCCACAGTCGCCGCCATCGCGATCATTGATGCCTCGGATGTCTTCGGGCTCGCAGCATTCCAGGCCAAGCCGAACGCACCTGCCGCCTGACAGAAAACTCACGACAAGCCGAAAAGGAAAGATCCGCGGGCGGCGGCCATCAGGATCTGCCCGCTGGCGGTCACGAAGACGCCAAGGCCGTCACAGAAAGTAAGCGAGTTTCTCGATTGCCGCGCCGCGAGTTCGCGCCGAACGCCAAAGTATGGATCTCTATCGTTTCTGTAGGCTTCACAGAAGACGAGCGTGCATATGCGGCATTCTGCGGAGAAGTCCTGCGGCGTGGCCTTAGGCCCATGGTGGCGGGCTCGCGGCGGCTGCCAGGCGGGTCTGGACAGGGAAATCGTGGAGGGCCAAGCGGGTACGCCGATTACCTCGACCGGCGAAAGGAGCGCTGCGGCGCGGCCGGCCTGCCCGCTGGCGCTCCGGTTGTGTGCGTCCTGGCGCGACGCCGATTCCGCGGCGGGCGGCTCGGCCTTAGGCTGGCTCCCGGAATGGGAGCCGCGAGAGGAGACCCGGGTGCCGTACGTCGACAGTGGCGAGGCGAGAATCTGGTACACCGAGCAGGGGACGGGGTTTCCGATGCTGACGCTGGCGCCAGGCGGGATGCGGTCGGCTGTCTCACTGTGGGAGGTGGCGGCGATTAACCCGCTGACCGCGTATGCCGGGCAGTACAAGATGATCGCGATGGACCAGCGCAACGCCGGCCAGTCCGCTGGCCCGCTTGAGGCCGGTGACCCGTGGGGCGCTTACGCGGCCGACCAGCTGGCGGTCATGGATCATCTCGGCATCGACCGGTTCCTGGTGTTCGGCTGCTGCATCGGCGGCCCGTTCATCCTGAAGCTGTGCGAGCTCGCGCCGGAACGAGTCGTCGCGGCCGTCCTCGAGCAGCCGGTCGGGATCATCGACAGCAACCGTGAGCTGTTTGACAGCATCTGGAAGCAGTGGGGCGAACGGCTCGCGGGCGAGCGAGATGATCTCGGCAGCGATGAGATCGAGGCGTTCGCCACTGCGATGTGGGCCCCCGGCTTCGCCGTGAGCGTGACCCGGGACCAGGTGCGGTCCTTCCGCACGCCGATGCTGGTCCTGCCTGGAGTCGATGAGTACCACCCGGCCGAGACCGGCCGCGAGATCGCCGCACTCGCGCCGGCTGCCGAGCTGCTCGAGCCGTGGAAGGACCCGGAGCATCTTCCCGCCGCCACCGAGGCAGTCGGCCGGTTCCTCCGGGACCACGCCCCGCGCTAGATCACCGGCGGGTCCCGTCCCAGCAGGCGGCGTGCCCTGGGCCACCATGCCGGGATGCCGGGTGCACCGGGCGCATGCCCCGCGACTCAGCGAAGGTGGAGTCGCAGTGCCTGCCTGCTAAGCGGCGGCCATTCTCAGACCGGTCGCTGGCGGCCGTCCTGGGTATCACAGGTAGTGTCGGCCGGCGGCTGGCATAGCTGACGGACCGGTGCCGGACGCCGGCTCGGAGCGCTGCGCTGGCGTCTGCTCCGGGAAGGGGGAGGGCCCGGTTTGGGCCGTCCTGCAGGAACGGCGCGAGCACGGGAAGCGTCCCGGGCTGCCACAGGACCACGATGTCGTCCCCGGTCGGGGAGCATGGGCTCCTGCGGCCCGCTCCATGACCCGCATGCGATCACGATGCTGGCGTCGGCGGTGAACCGCAGGATCGGGGTCACGGGCCCGGTGGTCTCCTGCTCTTCCCAGGTCACGTCAAGCCAGCGGACCCCGGCCTCGGTGATTGCCTGGCCGAGGGCTGCGTCGCACGCCTGCTCCCTGGCGGCGGAGCAGAACTCGGCCTGGGTAAGTCGGGTCAGGAGCGGGCTGTGGAAGCTGCAGCCCGTACCTGGAGTTCCCGTACGCGGCCCAGGTGATTCCCGTCGCGCCTTTGGCCGCGACCAGGTCGATCCCTTAATCGGCGACGTGCGCCACGTCCCGGTCCCACGTCGGCTTGTCCGTCATGCCGTATGGCAGCGAGCGGTAGCGGACGTCATCCAGGCACCGCCCGGCCAGCTCCCGGGCAATAACCTCGATCCCCGGATCGCAGGCCGCCAGCGAGACAGCTGACCACACCGCCAGGCCGGGCGCAGCCAGTCATCCTGCCTGGGCGGGGCCGGCAGCAGCCGGTTCCGCCCAGCCGCTGACCTCCTTTCTCATCCCTGCACGAGATCGCCGACTCGGAGCGGCTGAGAACCGTGCCGGTCAAGCGGGTGACCGAGCGCAGATTGTCCAGTTCTGGCTCATGCTCCGCGTGACGCGACGGCGGGATGTGGGCTTCCCCGAGTATGCGCCGGGAAGCGGGAGCCAGGTGAGGCGACTGGCGGCCTTGCGCATTCTCCTGCCGAAGCCCAGGCGCTCTTTCTCTTTTAGATGCCGTGGTCGTGGAGGCCTGCCTGGACGCGGCGGGCGCCGGGGGCTCCGATGCGCTGGTAGATCGTGAGTGCCTCCCGTAGCTGCGCGGCGCCTTCGCCGGGATTGCCATCCTGAACGTGGCAGTGGCCGATGCCTTCCAGGGCGCGTGCTTCCTCTAGCGGCGCGCCGATGTCGCGGGCGATGGTGAGCGCCTGGGTGTGGTGGTCGCGGGCCTGCTGGCTGGCCGAGGATCGGGTCAGCAGTTCGCCGAGGTTGTTCAGCGCCTCAGCCTCGCCGAGCCGGACGTCGAGATGGCGGAACAGCCCCAGGGCCCGCTGGTGGCTGGTGGCGGCAGCCACATAGTCCCCGGTCAGCTGCTGCACGATGCCCAGCTGGTTGAGGGCGTTGGCCTGGCCGAGCCGGTTCCCGAGGTCGCGGAAGAGTTCGAGCGACTGCTGCTGGGTGGCGGCGGCGGCCGGGTAGTCCCCGGTCAGCTGCTGCACGATGCCCAGGTCGTTAAGGGCGTTGGCCTGGCCGAGCCGATCGCCGAGGTCGCGGAAGAGTTCGAGCGACTGCTGCTGGGTGGCGGCGGCGGCCGGGTAGTCCCCGGTCAACTGCTGCACGATGCCCAGGTCGTTGAGAGTCCAGGCCTGCCCGGTCCGGTCGCCGAGGTTGCGGTACACAGCCAGTGCCCGGGTTAGGCCGACGGCGGCGGCCTGGTAGTTCCCGGCCAGCCACGCCAGTATGCCGAGCTCGTGGAGGGCATCGGCCTGGCCAGGCCGGTCCCCGGCCTGGCGTGCAACGGTCAGTGCGGTGTGGTGGAGGGCGGTGGCCTGATCCCAGTTGCCGTGGACGCGCAGGAAGCCGCCGATTGCGGCGGTAATGGCGATGGCATGCCGGGGGAGTGCGCTGGCGGCGGCGTAGCCGACGGCCGCATGCAGGTTAGTGCGCTCGATTTCCAGCCAGGCGGTTGCCTGCTCACGCGTGGACAGCTGCGGGACCCAGGCGGAGGGGTCACCGGGCGGCAGGCGGCGGGCAGCGGGTGTCGCCGTGGCGATGTGCCGGCCGGCGGCTATAGCGCCGTGCAGGTAGTAGTCCAGCAGCCGCCGGGCGGCGGCGGCGCAGTCTGCGGGATCGTCGGCCGCGGCGAGGGCGCGGGCGTGCTCGCGGAGCAGGTCGTGCAGGCGGTAGCGGCCGCGGGCGGGCTCGGTGATCAGGTACTGGTCGTAGAAAGCCCCGAGCTGACGGCGGGCGGTGGCCAGGTTGGTGTCGTCGAGCGCGGCCGCGGCGTAAGCGTCGATGTCGAGACCCGGGTGCAGGCCAAGCCGGCGAAACAGCCGCCGCTGGCCCTCGTTGAGGTCCTGGTAGGACAGGTCGAACGCGGCCGCCGCGGACAGATTCTCGGCCTGCATCAGCTCCAGCCGGTCCCTGGCGGCAGTCAGATCGGCAGCCAGGCTTTCCGCGGTCCAGGCGCGGTGGTGGTGCAGCTGCCGGGCGAGCATCCCGATCGCCAGCGGCAGGTATCCGCAGAGCCGGGTGATCTCTCCTGCCGCGCCGTCACCGGCCTGCAGGCCGGGGTGGCCGGCGAGGCGGGCCAGCAGCACCGCGGCCTCAACGGGCGGCAGGGTGTCCAGGCTGATCGCTACCGTGTCCTCCAGCGCGGTCAGATGCCGACGGCTGGTGACCAGGACCAGACTGCCCACAGTGCCGGGCAGCAGCGGCCGGACCTGCTCATGTCCGGCTGCGTCGTCCAGCAGCAGCAAGATCCTCTTCCCGGCCAGGTGATCACGCCACCGTCCCGCCCGCGCCTCCAGGCCGGGCGGGATGTGCTGCGCCGCGAGCCCTGCGGTCAGCAGCAGGCTCACCAGCGCATCCGCGGGATCCACCGGCCGCTGGCCGGGAGTGTGCGCGTGCAGCGGCAGGAAGAACTGCCCATCCGGGAACCCCGCCGCGAGCTGGTGCGCGGCGTGCACCGCGAAGGCGGTCTTGCCGATCCCGGCCATCCCGCCGATCGCGTAGATCCCCACCACATCACCGCCGGGTGCCGCGCCGGCCAGCCCGGCCACCAGCTGCTCCAGCTCGCCGGCCCGGCCAGTGAAGCTGGCGATATCACGCGGCAGCGTCCGGGTCACGGCCGCCGCCGAGCCACCCAGCAGTAGGCCATCCCCGGCCGCCGGCGCCCCGGCCGCTGGAGCGCGCCCACGTGCGACCGCCTCGAACTCGGCACGCTGCGGCCCGGCCAGGCCCAGCGCATTGGCCAGCAGCCGCGCCGTCTCCTTGCGGGCAGTGAGGCTAATACCCCGCTCCAGGTCGCTGACCGACCGCGGGGAAAGGCTCGCCGCCTCCGCCAGTTCCTCCTGCGTCAGCCCGGCATCGTCCCGCAGCTGCCGCAGCAGCCCGCCGAAACCTTGCGCCGGCTTTCCCGCCACCGGCCCCATCGCCCCTCACCAGCCGTCCGGCCCGCCGCCCGCAGCCTTACCTCGGTAGCGGCCTGCCGCGGCGCGGACAGAATCCATGCAAGAAGCCTACAAGCCCCTCCTGCAGCTGCACGGTTCCCGCTCCCGCCAGTTCCTGGCAGTTCCAGATCGCTCCCGTCATCCGGGACGGCCACCAGCGCGGCATCCTGTGGGTCTCCTGTAGGCCACCACGTGTGGTGAACACTCCGGCTGCTGGCGACAGTTGAGAGATAGCCGCGGCGATACCAGCCAGCTGACACCACAGGAGCGAAGACCATCGACCCGAGACCATCGGCACCCAGCGTCCGCACATACGACGAGACTCAGCAGGCCATCAGGCCAGCCAGTCCCGCCATGGACAGGCAAAGGGAGGTGAATCACCATGCAGTCCCTCTATCAGCTCGCCAGTGAGCTGAACCGTGAAAGGCTGGCGCACGCCGAGCAGCAGCGGCCGGCACGGCAGCGGCTTGCTGCTCGCAGGGCATCACGGCACGCCGACCAGATCCGGCGGCGCGCGCGCCGCCGCGCGGCCTGGAAAGCACTGCGCCTGCGGACCGAATCCGAGCGGTGACATGCCCTCGGCCCGACCGGACAGTAACTCAGGCTCAGCATGGACGACCAGGCACGGCGTCGGCATGATCAGACAGGCCGCGCCAAAGACCAGCGTAGACATCGAAGGCACTGTGGAGCAGCGGCTAGCACTAGCGACAGAATGATCGTTCCGGCGCGGCTCATCTGCCGGCACAAGCAAACAAGTTTGCCGACCAGATCGGCGGCTCGGCGAGCGTTCTCCCTATCTTCCCCCGATCACTTAGCGTAATGTTGCCGATCAGCGTAGCCCGAGCCTGCCGCGACTCAGCGCAGCGTGACTGGCCTGACCGGGTCCTGTCCATGGCCCGCGCCACCTACCTGTGACTGCCGCGAACCGGCGCGCTGGCCGCCGGTCCCTCAGTACCAGACAATCGCCGTCCGGGTCGTGCCCAGGTCCTGCCGCACGGCCGTGGAGGCAGCGTTCATCGAGGCAATCTGGGCCGCGAGCTTCGGACCGGACAGGCACGCCGAGATAGAGGCTCAGCGTGGAGGCAGCCGGCTCCTGTCTCGGCCTCCTCGCCGGGCTCCCGCTGACCGGCGATGCCGGCCCGGCCCGGACTATCTGTGCTTCTTGCGCCTGCTGCCGAGCGCAGCGGAGCACAATATCGGCATGCGCGCGTATGTCGGGGTGACTGACGGCGGGTGGTACCGCTTCCTCGCCGCCCGACCTGAAGTGACTGAAGTCAATTTCTGGCGTCCCGGTGGCGGGCATACGTTCCGTGCGTTGGAGCCAGGTGAGCCGTTCTTCTTCAAGACGCACTACCCGGACAACAGGATCGTGGGGGGCGGTTTCTTCAGCGGATACGTGTCCATGCCGGTTTCCGATGCGTGGGAATTGCTGGGCTGGGGGAACGGGGCCGCCAGCCTGGAGGAGCTGCGGACCAAAATCGGCCGGTACCGGAAGGCCCCCATCATGAGTGGCGAAGACCCGGAGATCGGCTGCTTGCTCCTACGCGATCCCCGCTTCTTCCCTGAGACGGCCATCGCGGCACCACCACCGGGATTCGCCGCCAACATCGTGCAAGGCAAGGGCTACAACCTCGCAGAGGGCTCGTCAGCACCGTACTTCGGCGATCTGATCGAGCTCCTCGTCGGTGCGCGGGTGGAGATCGACTTGACTGAACCGTGGCACCGGCCGGGACCGGTCTTTGGTGATCCCCGGCTTGCGCCCTACCGGCTGGGCCAGCAGGCGTTCAAAGCCGTAGTCCTCGACGCCTACCACCGGCAGTGCGCGATCACCGGAACGCACATTCCGCCCGTTCTCCAGGCAGCGCACGTCCGCCCCGTCACTCGGGGCGGCGAGCACCGGCTCGACAATGGCCTGTTGCTCAGATCCGATGTGCATACCATGTTCGACCGCGGTTACCTGAGCGTGGACCCCCGGTATAGGCTCGTGGTGAGCCCCCGGCTGCGGGAGGAATTCGGCAACGGCGAGCAGTTCTACGCCAAAGCGGGACAGGTCATCGAACTGCCAGCGCGCCGAGCGGACCGGCCGCACCGCGAGTTCCTGGAGTGGCACCTCGACGAAGTGTTTAAGGCTTCGTGAGCAGTTAGCCGCCGAGGCAGAGACGGAAGGTCATGTCGAATATCTGAGCGAGCTCGCGCTTGGACAGTGACCTGCCGGTACGGCACGCGGCCATCGCGACGTTAGTGCCGCAAGGCGTTACTACGAGGTAGGTTCGTCCGCCTTTATACCGCTGACGAAGATATGCCACTCTCGGGGGGCGAAGATCAGCACTGGGCCGCCCCGGTGCTTTGAGTCGCGCACGGCCACGATCCCTGGCAGGTTCCGGGCGACCTCTACACATGCGCCGTTCTGCTGGCTGCGGTGGCTCTTGCGCCAGTCTGCGCGGGACAGGTCTACATCGGCCATCGCGCGCCTCCTCTCGCGGCTACATCAGTGCTTCTGACGCTGCACGAAGCATAGCGCGGGTGTCGTCGGGGCTGAGGGCCACGGCTCTGAGGTGGTCAAACGCCGTGGCGTAGTGCCGGACTTCCTCGGCCTTGTCTACCGACATGCCGCCGCCGATGGTCTCCATGTAGACGACGTCGATCTCTTCGGCCTCGGCAAACCCCAGGATGATGAACGACCCTGCTGTTCCCGGATGGGCGCCCGCGTTGTAGGGCACGACCTGGATAGTCGTCTTGCCTTGCTCGCTCATGGTCATCAGGCGCTGGAGCTGAACCCGCATTACGGTCGGCCCGCCCACGATGCGGCGGATGGCGCTCTCGTCCAGTATCGCCCAGAGCTGCGGCCGGTCGGGCTTCGCGAGCACCTGCTGGCGGGTCATGCGGACCTCAATCCGACGTTCGATCTCGTCGGGGTCAAATTCGAGCGGACCGCCGCGCGCCAGGGCGCGAGCGTACTCCTCGGTCTGGAGCAGGCCGGGGACGACGGCCAGCTCGAAGGTGCGGACAGAGACAGCCTCCTCCTCCAGCCCGATGAAGAACTCGTACCGACCAGGCAGAACGTCCCGGTAGGAATACCACCAGCCGCGCTGGCGGGCATCCTTGGCGAGCTGGACCAGGGCCTCGCGCTGCTCGCGGTTGGTCACGCCGTAGACGTCGAGCATGACCCGCACGTCGTTGGGATGCGGGCCGGTGCGGCCGGTCTCGATGCGAAACACCTTGGTGTGATGCCAGTCCAGCCGCTCGGCGACGTCTTCCTGGGTGAGGTCAGCGGCTTCTCGGAGGCGTTTGAGCTCGGCGATGAGCTGGCGGCGGCGAACAGTAGGGCTGTGGCTAGGGCCCGCAGTCATGATGCTTCCTTCCCTAAGTCGCGCGCACTCCCCCTATGATGCTGGCATGCTATTTGCAGCCATGTATATTCATGGCCTGCATAAAGCAACAACACGAGAATGCCAGCCCCAGGCCGACATGTGCAGGCGAACGCGCCGACAGGTGGTGAAGCAAGATGCTCGGCAATGATCGGGTTCACGAGCTCCAACTAGATGAGGAGGGGTCGGGCGTGCTGACGACCGCCCGTTGGCCGTTTCAGTCGTACCTGGAGTTGGGGGCTTTGCCGAGCGCGGTGCCTTGCGCCCGGCTGCATGCCAGGCAAGTTCTCCGGGAGTGGAAACTGAGTGCGGTAGCCGAGACGGTCGAGTTGCTGGTCTCAGAGCTTGTCACTAATGCGGTCCAGTCCTCGGCTGGCCTGCCCGGCGGCCGAGATGACAGAGCCTTGGCCGACGGCATGCCTACGGTGCGGTTCTGGCTGGCGGCTGATCCCCGCAGGGTGCTGGTCCAGGTCTGGGATCGTTGCCGCTCGAAGCCACGGCGACAGGAGCCGAGACCGGAGGCAGAGAGCGGCAGGGGGTTATTGCTGGTTCAGGCGCTCAGCTCGGAGTGGGGCTCATTCATGCCAAATGGGCGGAACGGCAAGCTGGTGTGGGCGCTCGTGGCTCGACCAGGGGAGGCGGATGCTGTTGAGCCGGTAACGGCTGTCCAGGGCGCAGACGAGGATGAGGCCGCGCAGTAACAGTGCTCGCCAGTATGGTGTGAGCCGTACTGCGGCCCGACGGGCTTTCGTGTCCCGCACCTGAGGTGCGGGCGATCCGGACATGCCCCCACCCGCGCGATCTTTTTCGTGCTGCGTGGGAGCCGGTCCTTGGCGTTGATTCGGCGCTCGGCCGCGAGCCTGGCCGCGATGGCCGGCAGTGGCAGCGTGGCTGAGTTCATGTTTGAGCAGATGCTGTTCGGGGCTGGTCCGCGGCCTTCGCCGGGCGAGAAGCGTTCCTGGGATCGCAGCATTCCCGTCCTGGCGCACGATCTGGTCCAGGCTGGTCTGGGCGATGTTGAGGTGCTGCTGGAGCACCGGCTGCCGCTGAGCAGCCGTCGGGTGGACGCGATCCTGGCCGGCCGGCATCCGGTCAGCGGGGCGGCGTCCTATGTCGTGGTCGAGCTGAAGCAGTGGGGCGGCGCGGAGCTTTACGAAGACGATCCGACGATGGTCGTGATCGACGGGTACGGGCACCAGCCCCGGCTGCATCCGCTGGAGCAGGTCCGCGGGTACTGCGAGTACCTCGTCGACTTCCTGCCCGCGCTGCAGGACGACGCCGAGACGGTGGCGGGGGTGGCGTACCTGCACAATGCGACCGAGCACGGCGTGGCGCCGCTGCGTGGGCTGGCCGAGTCGGGTCACGCGCGGCTGTTTACCGGCGAGCGGCGGTCGGATTTCACCGACTTCCTGCGGTCCCGCCTGGCGGGCGGCGTCGCGGGAGCGCCGTACGCCGACGCGTTCCTGAGCTCGAAGGCCGCGCCAAGCCGGCAACTGCTGTCGGTGGCGGCTGCCGAGATCCGCGACCGGGAGCAGTTCGTCCTTCTTGATGAGCAGCAGCTGGCGTTCCGGCTGGTGCTGCACGCGACGGAAGCGGCGCGGGCCGGGGACTCGAAGACCGTCGTCATCGTGGCCGGTGGTCCTGGCAGCGGTAAGAGTGTGATCGCGCTGTCGCTGCTCGGCGAGCTGGCCCGGCGGGGGCGGACCGTGGTGCACGCAACGGGGTCGCGGTCGTTCACCCAGACCTTGCGGAAGGTGGCCGGCAAGGGCTCGTCGCGGACGCAGAGCCTGTTCAAGTACTTCAACCAGTTCATCGACGCCGACCGGAACGGGCTGGAGGTCCTGATCCTGGACGAGGCCCACCGGATCAGGGAGACGTCGGCCAGCCGGTTCACCAAGGCCCAGTTCCGCAGCGGGCGGCCCCAGATCGACGAGCTGATGTCGGCTGCGCGAGTCCCCGTGTTTTTGCTGGACGAGCATCAGGTGGTGCGGCCGGGCGAGCTGGGGACGGTGGAGGAGATCGAGGCCCACGCGGGACGGCTCGGGCTGGCCGTGCGGAAGATCACGCTGGACGCGCAGTTTCGCTGCGGTGGCAGTGAGGCTTACGTGGACTGGGTCCGGCGGCTGCTGGGGCTTGCTCCGGGCGGGCCTGTGTCGTGGGCGGGTGACCCGGCGTTTGCTGTACAGGTGGCGGAGACGCCACAGGAGATGGAGCACCTGCTGCGGGAGCGGCTCGATGCGGGGTACGGGGCTCGGATGGCGGCCGGATTCTGCTGGCCGTGGAGTGATCCGCGGCCGGATGGGTCGCTGGTGCCTGACGTGGTGATTGGCGACTGGTCGCGGCCGTGGAACGTGCGCGGTGAGCGTGCTGTGGGCGGCGCGCCGCCGGCGGCGCTGTGGGCGACTGATCCGGCGGGGTTCGGGCAGGTGGGCTGCGTCTATACGGCGCAGGGGTTCGAGTACGACTGGAACGGGGTCATCATCGGGCCTGACCTGGTGTGGCGAGGGGATCGGTGGGTTGCGGTCCGGGACGCCAACCGGGATCCTGACCTGCGGAGCCGGGCGAAGGTCACCGATCACGAGTTCGAGCGGCTCGTTCGCAACGTCTACAAGGTGCTGCTGACGCGCGGGATGATCGGGACGATCGTCTACTCCGCCGATCCCGAGACACGCGAGAAGCTGCGGTCACTCATCCCGTGACGGGGCAGCCGAGCCCACGATCCATCGCCGTACGGCCGCAGCCACGCTGATGAACCGGGTGCGTTCAGGCTAGGAGTTCAGCTTCCCAGCATCCGAAGCGCTGCCGCATCTTCGCGATGTGCTGTTCGGTGGTCCCGTATGCCGCAAATTCGCGGTCCGGGATTTGTCGGAGGTAAGAGAGTGACTCGGCGAACATCGCCGGAGCGAAGCCGGGATTGTGCTCGCTTGCGACGGCCAGCAGCTGTAGCGGGGTGTACCGGCCGCTGCCCAGGATCGCGTCGACATCCAGGAAGTCTCGCGGCGCCCAGCGGTTGAACAAGGCGTCCATCTTTCCGGCAACTGCATCATCAGGGTGGAGCACCGGACCTATGTCCAGCAAGACGGGCGACCTGGCTTGCCAGAAAACACCAAGATCAACATTGCAACGGTGGCCATCCGCGTCGGCGACCTCCATCTGCACCAAGTCAGGCGTGCGCAGGCGAACAGTGACCTTGAGACCGTCGCGGGCGTACTCATCGATCAATTCGTCGGCCGCCATGCCCGGGCCGCCACGCTCGGGGCTGAAAAGGTCGATGTCTTCTGATGGGCGAGTGCCCATGCCATGTAGCTCTATGGCATGGCCGCCGCCGAGCACGAAACCGCGCCCAGCAATAACACGCAGCCCGGTACGGGCCAGCTGCTGTTGCAGCTCATCCATCACGCTGCGCGGCCGCGCAACTCGGGGAAGCGCTGCTCCCACAAGGCGCGGACCTGCCGGGCAGGGCGAACCTCATGCCAGTGTTGTCGGAGCAGCACGCCATTGACGAATCGCCGGAAGTGCTCCTCACGCCCTTCCTCAAGGACAATCTTGTACGCCGCACTGCGGTCGTAGTCGTCATCGAGGTCGAAACGCCTCCGACCGCTCCAGGCAAGCTCATGAGGCAGTTCTATGACGCCATGATCCGGCCCCTGGAGTTCATCCAGCGACGCTGCAACCGCGTAAGGTCTAACCTCCGCGTAGGTGAAAGGCGCACCATCCCGGCTGCTCATAACATCAGTGTGCCCGATCCTCGATCCTGATGTGGCCGCGCCACGTGCTGGGTCTGCAAATTGACCCGCCATGGCCCATCCCAGCTGGAGGCGGCAAGCTTGGCGACTGCCGAAGAGGACGCTCGGGCACGGGAAGAGGCCACTGCGGTTGCCTGCCGGGCACTGTGGCTCGGCGTGCGAGACGCCGATGAGACAACCAGGGCGGCCGTCCGCGCGGTGATCGGCCGCCTCATAGATACCGCTGAGGACGCCAGCGACCAGGCCGCAGTCGACGCAGCCACGGCCGAGCGACGGTCCGGCACACAGTCGCTGCCGTGGGAGCAGGTCAAAGCTGAGATGGGCCTGTGACCGGGACGGCTTACAAGATCGAGCTTGAGCCAAGGGCGCGCAAGCGGCTGGCGCTGCTCGACGCCCCTATCCGGCGCCGCGTCGCAGCGAGCATCGACAAGCTCGCCGTGCAGCCACGGCCGCCCGGTGCAGTGGCTGAATTGCAGGTCGACGTATCTTTGTCCAGGCATCGGCGTGCTGTGGACGGTGTGGGTTATGGATGATGTTCTGAGCCAGGGCGAGGACGGCGAATCCAGCCGGTGGCCCCGCCGCCTGGCCGGCGCGATCGCGGTTCTCCTCGTGCTGACGTTGGTGATTGCCGCGCACCTCCCGCACGGGCGGCCTACGCCGACTCATCGTCGTGCGGCAGCGGTCACCGCGGGCCCGGTCCAGCTGGCCGGCCTCGGCTCCGGCGCGGCCGGCCTGCTCAACGGGGCCCCCCGCAATCATCCGACCAGGCCTGCCCTAGACCAGCAGTCTCGGGCTGCTGCTCACTTTCTCCAGTGACAGGCTGATGCCGTTTCTGATGTCGCAGCCCCGATCTGGCCACCGTCACAAGCCCTGCCAGCTCGGCTTGGCCGCCCAGGTCTGCCGGAAATAGTCGGCCAGGGCGAGCTTGGCCGCGGCGCCCTCATCGATCACGACCGTGGCGTGCGGGTGCAGTTGTAGCGCGGAGGCGGGGACCATGGCGGTGATCGGCCCTTCCACGCAGCGGGCCACGGCGTCGGCTTTCCGCTCGCCCCAGGCCAGCAGGACGAGATGGCGGGCGGTCAGTATCGTGCCGACCCCCTGGGTGATGACATGGCGCGGCACCGCGGCCATGTCGCCGCCGAAAAATCGCGCATTGTCGGCGCGGGTGCGGCTGGTGAGGGTCTTGAGCCGGGTCCGGGATCCCAGCGACGAGCCGGGCTCGTTGAAGCCGATGTGCCCGTCCGAGCCGATGCCGAGCAGTTGCAGATCCACGCCGCCCGCCGCCACGATCTGCGTGTCATAGCGCTCGCAGGCCGCGAGCAGGTCGTCGGCGTGGCCGTCAGGACCCCGGACCGATTGCGCGCGGAAGTCGAGCCGGGATACCACCTGCCGTTCGATGACGGCCCGGTACGACTGCGGATGGCCGGGGGGCAGCCCGACGTACTCGTCCAGGAGGAAGGCCAGGGTCCGCCGGACCGAAAGACGGCCCGCCTGATGACGCGCGGCCAGGTCGGCGTAAACGGGCTCGGGTGAGCTGCCGGTGGCCAGGCCGAGCACCGCATCGGGCTGCCGGGAAACCAGGGCGGCGATGGCCGCGCCGGCGACTGCTCCCCCAGCGGATCTATCAGGCACGATCACGACTTCGATGGCTATCGCCTCACTGAGCCCCCAGGGCAGGTGCCGGGCCCTGGCGCTGGTGCTGAGCTGGCTCTGCCGCTGGTGCCGAGGTGGATGCCTGTTCCAGGTAGGCGGCCCGGAGCCGGGCGTGCGCGGCGGGCGGGGCCCCGACGTGATCCAGCCCCAGCAGGGCCGCCCCGGCGATCGGCGGGATATCCACGATCCGCATGATCGAGCTGGGTGCGCCAGCCGCGAGCCGGGCCGCCAGGCGCTCGGTTAGCACCGGGTCCCTGGCCGTCAGCACGCCGCCGCCCAGCACCACCGGAACGGCGGCGCCCGTCAGCCCGAGACGGCGGATCACGGTCAGGGCCATCAGGGCGACCTCGTCCGCCTGCCGGTGCACCAGGTCGCGGGCGACCTGATCGCCGCGACGGGAGACCTCGAACAGGACCGGGACCAGGCCGTGCAGGCGCTCGTACGGAATGCTGCCGAGATGGAGCCCGATCAACGCGTCCCTGACCTCCGCCACGCCGAAGTGAGCCGCCGCGGCCTCCCGGAGCAAGGTCTGCGGCCCGCGGCCGTCTTCGGCCCTGGCCGCCCACCACATGACTTCGCTGGCCAGCCCATGACCGCCGCCCCAGTCGCCCGTCAGAGTGCCGAGCGCCAGAAAGCCGGTCGTCTCGCCGTCCGGACCGATGCCAACGCAGTTGATCCCGGCCCCGCAGGTGACCGCCACGCCCCACCGCGCCCCGTCATCCGGCCCCGCGCCGCCCGGCCCCCCGCCGCCCGGACCCGCGCCGTCCAGTCTGCGCCCGCCGGGCAACCCCGCAGGCAGCCTGCCGTCCAGCCCCGCGCGCAGCAGGGCGACCGTGTCGTTGGCGACATCGACGGAGTGGCTCCAGCCCCGCGACCGCAGCATCCCGGCCAGCCGCCGCTCCTCTTCGGGCAGATCCACGTTGGCCATGCACGCGACGGTGTGCCGCGCCACGGCCGGGCCCTCGGCCGCCCCGTCCGCAGCGGCCCCGTTCCCGGCCGCGCCGTCCCCGGCCGCGCCGTCCCCGGCCGCGCCGCCGAACGCCACCCCCGCCTGGCGCGCCACGGCGGCGGTCAGCTCGTCGAGCAGGACCAGCGTCTCGGCCGACAGCCGGTTCGGCACCCTGGGCCCGCGGACCTGGGCGAGCAGCGTGCCGTCCTCGGCTACCAGCGCCACGTCGGTCTTGCTGTTGCCGCCGTCGACGGCCAGGACAGCGGGCAGCATCGAGTTACCGGCCGTCGGCCCACGGCAGGTACGCGCTATTCTCCGCGATCAGCCGGTCGGCGAGCTGCCCGGCGAGGTCAAACTGGCCGACCAGCGGATGGGCCAGCAGCGCGTCCGCCACCCGGTGCCGCCCGCCGCGCAGCGCCGCGTCCACGGCCAGCTCCTCATAGGCCGACACGTGCGCGATCAGGCCGCGCAGCAGCGGGCTGACCGGTGCCACCGGCACCGCCCGCGGCCCGTCCGTGCCGACCACCGCCGGCACCTCGATCACTGCGTCGTCGGCCAGGAACGGCAGCGTGCCCGCGTTCCGCAGGTTCACGACCTGCCGGTCCCCGGCGTCGGTGACCAGCGCGGCCAGCAGGGACACCGCCGCTTCGGAGTAGTACGCCCCGCCCCGCTGGCTGAGCAGTTCCGGCTTGCGGTCCAGGGCCGGGTCGGCGTACATCTCCAGCAGCTCCTGCTCGATTTTCGAGACCTCCTGCGCCCTGGTCAGCTGGCCGCGCTCCTGCGCGACCACGGCGTCATGCGCCCAGAAATAGCGCAGGTAGTACGAGGGAACAGCCCCAGTCTCCTGCAAAACGGCCACCGGCAGCCCGGTGTGCCCCGCAATCTCGGCGCCGTGCGCGGCGATCAGCTCCGGCAGCCGATCTGCGCCGTCCACCAGGGCCGCTCGCTCCCAGGTCAGGTGGTTCAGCCCGACATGGTCGAGTGCCACCTGCTCCGGGGCAACGCCGAGCAGCTCGGCGAAGTGCCGCTGGAAGCCGATGGCCACGTTGCACAGGCCGACCGCCCGATGGCCGGCGTCCAGCAGGGCGCGGGTGACGATGCCGACCGGGTTGGTGAAGTCGATGATCCAGGCGTCGGCCACGGCGCGCTGGCGCACCCGCTCGGCGATGTCGAGTACCACCGGGACGGTGCGCAGGGCCTTGGCCAGCCCGCCTGCCCCGGTGGTCTCCTGCCCGATGCAGTCGTAGTCCAGCGGCCACGTCTCGTCTCGCTGCCGGGCCGCCTGACCGCCGATCCGCAGCTGCAGCAGCACCGCGCCGGCCCCGTCCAGGCCCTCGTCGAGGTCGCTCGTCCACCGCACCCGGGCCGGGTGCCCGTAGGCCTCCATGATCCGGGCCGACACCGGGCCGACCACGGACGTGCGCGCCTGGTCGGGATCGACCAGCACCAGCTCCTCCACCTTGACCTCGCCCGATAGCCGCGCCACCCCGTCCACCAGCTCGGGGGTGTAGGTGGAGCCTCCGCCGACGACAGCGAGTTTCATCAGAACGCCTTCATTTCCGCGCCGGACTGCGCTACGTGGCAGGCGGCATCCTGGCCGGGGGCGACCGTCCGCAGGACCGGCGTGCTGGTGTGGCACTCGTCTATGGCCAGCGGGCAGCGCCAGCGGAAGCGGCAGCCGGGGGTCGGATCTATGACCCTCGGCGGCTCGCCGCGGTCGGTTTCCGCCCCGACCCGCAGCGGCGCCCGCGGGTCGGGCACGGCCGACAGGAGCAGCTGGGTGTACGGATGGCGGGGATGGGCCAGGACGTCCTCGACTGGCCCGGACTCGGCCAGCTGCCCCGCGTACATCACGATCAGGCGGTCGGCCACGTATCTCGCGCTGGCGATGTCGTGGGTGATGTAGAGGATCGAGACGCCTTCCCGCTCGCGAAGCTCGGTCATCAGGTTGAGCAGCCCGATCCGGATGGAGACGTCGAGCATGGACACCGGCTCGTCGGCCAGGATCAGCCTGGGCCGCAGCGCGAGCGCCTGGGCGAAACCGACCCGCTGGCGCTGGCCGCCGCTCAGCTCGTGCGGGAAGCGCTGCAGCACCTCGGCGGCCGGGGTCAGCCCCACGGTCTCGAACACCCGGCAGGCCTCGGCGTACCGCTGCGCCGCGCTGAGCTCCGGCCGGTGCAGCTTGAGGCCGCGCAGGATGCCGTGCGACACCCGGAACACCGGGTTGATCGAGCTGAACGGGTCCTGGAAGACCATCGGGACCAGGCCCCGATAGGCCAGCAAGTCCGTGCGCGACCGGACGCCGGACAGTGGCCGGCCCTGGAAGTAGACCTCGCCGCTGGTCGGCCGGTAGACCTTCGCGAGCAGGCGGGCGATCGTGCTCTTGCCGCTGCCGCTCTCGCCGGCCAGCGCGACGATCTCGCGCTCGCCGATGGCCAGGCTGACATCGTCGACGGCGTGCAGCGTACGCCGCGACAGCGTGTTGCCGATCTTGAAATGCTTGGTCAGGCCGTCGGTGCGCAGCAGCGGGCCGGCCGTCTGGTCAGTCATCGCTGGCCGCCCCGGAGTGCAGGACGCACCGGACGAGCACGCCATCCACCTGATAAAGGTCAGGCGGCCGGGCCGTGCAGGCCGCCATGACCTTCGGGCAGCGCGGCGCGAACCGGCAGCCGTCCGGCAGCCGGGCCAGGTCCGGCGGGCTGCCGGGGATTCCGGTCAGCGGGACCCTGGGCCCGCGGATCGAGGGGAAGGCGTCCAGCAGGCCGGCGCTGTAGGGGTGCAGCGGGGAGTCGAACACCTGCCGGGTCACGCCGAGCTCGGCCACCTGGCCCGCGTACATGACCATCAGCCGGTCCGAGAAATGGCTGACCAGCGACATGTCATGGGTGACGAAGATGACCGCGAAGCCGAGCTCCTCCTGGAGTTCCTTGACCTGGACCATCAGCGACCGCTGGGCCACGACGTCCAGCGCCGAGGTCGGCTCATCCATGATCACGAGGTCCGGGGTAAACAGCATGGCCATTGCGATCATGGACCGCTGGCGCATGCCGCCGGAGAGCTGGTGCGGATAGCTGTTCAGGTGCTCCGGGTCGATGCCGACCATACGGAGCACCTCGGCGGAGCGGCCGGCGATCTGCGCCGAGGAACGGACGCCGTGCGCCCGCATTGCGTCCTTGAACTGCGCGCCGATCGACTTGACCGGGTTGAGCGCGTTCATCGCGCTCTGCATCACCACGGACATGTCCTTCCAGCGCAGGACGGCCAGCTGCTTGTCGGTCATCCCGACCAGGCTGGTGCCCCTGAAGGACACGGCGCCGCCGGTGATCGCGGCCGGCGGCGAGAGCAGCTGGGCGATGCCGAACAGCAGGGTGGACTTGCCGCAGCCGGACTCCCCGACGATGCCGAGGAACTCACCGGCGTCCAGGTCGAAGCTCACCCGGTCCACGGCGGTGACCGTTCCAGCGTCCGTCGCGTACTGGACGCACAGATCGCGCACCTCCAGCACGGTGCCGGACGGCGCGGTGCCGGACAGCTCGGTGCCGGACAGCGCGGTGCCCGGCAGCGCGGTGCCCGGCAGCGCGGCCGGAGCGCCAGCCGGCTGCAGGCGAGTGGTCCCGCTATTTTTCGCGCTGGACACGAATCCTCCGTACCGGGCGCAGGGCCGGGTTGCCGATCTCGTCGAAGGCGTAGTTGAGCAGCGCGAAAGCCGCGCCGAGGGCGGCGATGCAGGCGCCCGGGACTACCGCCCACAGATACTGCCCGGTCTGCAGCGCCGCGCCGGTCTGCGCCCAGTACAGCATGGTTCCCCAGCTCACGGTGCTCGGGTTGCCGAGGCCGATGAACTGCAGGCTCGATGCGAACAGCACGGCGTACAGGGCGTTGGTCAGGAAGCTCGCGACGATCAGCGACGTCATCGTCGGGATGATCTCCACCATGATGATGTACCGGGGCCGCTCCCCGCGGACCCGCGCCGCTTCCAGGAAGTCCCGGTTGCGCAGGGACAGCGCCTGCGACCGCAGCTGCCGCGCGGTGAAAGACCACCCGGTCACGGTCAGCACGCCGATCAGGACCAGGGTGCCGCCGTTCTGCGCGTAGGCGGCTATCACGATCAGCAGCGGGAAGAGCGGGATGACCAGCAGCACGTCGGTCAGCAGGCTGAGCACGCCATCCCACGTGCCGCCCAGGTAGGCCGCGGCCACCCCGATGAGCACGGCCACCCCGGTGGTGAGCAGCCCCACGGCGAAGGCGATGACCAGGACCGGCCGCGTCCCCCAGATCACCTGGGCGAAAATGTCCTGGCCGTAGGCGGTGGTCCCGAGCCAGTGCTGGGCCGAGGGACCCAGGCTCTTGGGATAGATCTCGGCGCTCGGATTCTCGTGCGCGATGAGCCCGGGGAACAGCCCGATCAGGCAGAAGATGACCAGCAGGATGCTGCCGGCCATGGCCTTGCGGCTGGATCGCACCGCGCTCAGCATCCGGATGATCACGTTGGCGGCACGGGACCGGCCAGGGCCGGGCGGCTCCAGGTCGGGGATGATGCCCGCCTGCGCCTGGCCGGTTACGCCGATGATGGCCATGTCTACCCCGCCGTCCTGGTGCGCGGATCGAAGATCGCGGTGGCGATGTCGGCAATCAGGATGGCCAGCAGCACGGCCACCGTGATGAGCAGGAACAGGGCCTGCATCAGCGCGAAGTCCTCGTTCTCCACGGCCTGCAGCAGCATGTAGCCCACGCCGGGATAGTTGAAGACGTACTCGATCAGGATGGCGCCGCTGACGACGAACCCGAGCGACATGGCGAAGCCGGTCAGGTTCGGCAAGATGGCGTTGCGCGCGGCGTAGTCGTACATGATGCGCCGGCCGGGCAGCCCCTTCGCCCTGGCCATCCGCACGTAATCCTCGGCCAGGGTGGTGACCATGTTGTTGCGCATGGTCAGGATCCAGGTGCCGATCGTGGTGATCAGCAGCGCGGTGGCGGGCAGGATGGCGTGCTCCAGCACGTCGACGATGTAGGGCAGCGTCCACGAGGCGGTGAGCGTGGGGTCCGAGCCGAACGAGGACGGAAGCCAGCCCAGTTCCTCGCTGAAGACCAGGATGAGCATCATCGCGACCCAGAAGTAAGGGATGGCTGAGGTGATCACGAACACCGGCGGCAGCACGCTGTCCAGCTTGCCGCCGCGCCGCCAGGCCGACACGATGCCGATGCCGGTGCCGAGCAGGAAGGCCAGCACCGTGGTGATCCCGACCATGCCCAGCGTCCAGGGGATCGCGTCGATGATCACCCGGCTGACCGACTCCGGGAAGAAATACAGCGAGACCCCGAACTTGCCGGTCACGACGTCGCCCAGATACCTGAAGTACTGCGCCAGCAGGCTCTGGTGGGTATTGACGCCAAAGGCGACCTCGAGCGCCTTGACCGCCTGCGGGCTCAGCCGGCCGTGATACTTGGCCATCAGCACCAGGCCCGGATTCCCCGGCATCAGCCGCGGTAGCAGGAAATTCAGCGTCAGCGCAGCCCACAGGGTGACCGCGAAGAAACCCAGCCGGCGGAGCGCGAACCTCATGCTCTCCTCCTGATGCTCATGGTTATCTCCGCGGTCCCCTGCCTGGTGCGCCTACTTCTTCGGCGCCAGGTGCAGCAGCTGCTGGCCCCAGTCGGGGTAGTCGTAGGCCGCGGGCTGGGCAAAGGCGTCACCCTGGGTAACCCAGCCGCTGAAGGTGCTGGTGTTGTACTGATACCAGTCGACCCCTTCGGTGACCGGGATGACCGGCACGTCCTTCAGCATGACCTGCTGAAGCTCGTTGACCACCTGATGCTGGGTGGCCGAGCTGGTGGTAGCGCCGTATTCGGCGATCAGCTTGTCCGTCGACGGGCTGCTGTAGCGCTCCCAGTTGGTCGCGGCGGCCTTGCCGATCGGCGCCGAGTTCCCCGAGTACAGCCACTGCCGCAGCTCGTAGAACGGGGTCGGGCCGCCGGTCTGGTCGTAGTAGGCGAGCTGGAAGTCGCCGGTGAACAGCCGGGTGTCGAAGTCCGGGGCGGCCAGGTTGTCCGGCGTGAGCTGGATCCCGATGGCCTTGAGATCCTGCTGGATGACCTGCATGGACGCGACCCAGTCGGAGTAACCGCCGATATTGATGACGCTGAAGGAAAGCGGCTTTCCTGACGGCGAGACGAAGATGCCGTTCGAGCCCTTCTTGAAGCCGGCCGCGGTCAGGATCTGCTCGGCCTTAGTCGGGTTATAGGCGTAGTTATACGTGGCCGCCGCGGACGAGTCGAGCCAGCTGGAGAACGTCGGCGTGACCACCGCGCTCTGGTTCGCGGGCGGCTCGTAGCCGTCCTCGCCGATCGAGGAAACCTTGGGGCGGTCGATCGCGTACGACATGGCCTGCCGGACCGCCACGTTGCTGAGCAGCGAGTTCGTGAGGTTGGGGATCAGCGAGACGTTGTAGACGGGCGGGAACCAGATGTGGTTGTCCGGGCTCTTGGACAGGTAGAAGCTCTGGATGCTCGGGATGAACTGGCTGCCCCACTGCGCCTGGCCGGTAGCCAGGTAGGTGTTCGCCGTGTTGTTGCTGGTGAAAGCCGGATAGTCGACCTTCTTGATCTTCGGCTTGCCGGGCTGCCAGTAATGCGGGTTGGCCACGTAGGCGATGTTCTGCGCCGTGCACGGGCTGACCTTGTAGGCGCCGGTGCCCACGGGATTGGCGTCGGTGTAGCTCACCGGGTTCTTGATCGTCGACCAGATGCTCTGCGGCACGATCGGGACCTGGTCGGCGATGTAGTAGAAGTACGGCACCGCCTGGCTCTTGAACGTCATGACGACCTGGTTGGAGCCCTGCTGCGTCACGCTGGACAGCACCGACCAGACGGCGTTGAGGTCAAGCGCGGGGAACTTCTTGAGCAGGTTGAAGGTGAACACCACGTCCGCGGCGCTCATCGGGCTGCCGTTGCTGAACTTGACTCCGCTGCGGATCGTGAAGGTAAGTGTCTTGTTGGCGTCACTCCACGCGCTGCTGGTGGCCAGCCAGGGTGTGGTCTTGGCACTTTGCAGGGTGTTGACGAACATCAGCGGCTCGTACACCGTTCCGACCGCCAGGAAGTTCACCGACGGGTTGAACGGATTGAAGCTGCAAGTCCAGTTCTGGCCGCTCTCGTTGGAGATCGTCAGGACGCTGCTGCTACTGCCTGACGACGATGAGCTGCTGCCCGACGAGCCGGAGCCGCACGCGGCGGCCAGCACGCCGGCGGCCATGACGGCCACGATTGCCCTGAGACGTCTCATTACTGTGCCCTTCGATGAGAATGCGCTGTGCACCGGGGAACTGGCCGGCTGCGGCTGGCCAGGATGCGCAGGCGGCGGTGAGTGACTGGCCGATGATGCTGCGCTCGGCCCGGGGTGGAATGCCGGAAGCCCGTCATGCCATCGTTTCCTGATTCAGCGTGACCCGGCTGGCCTCAGCCTCCGGGTCGTCGGGCCCGTGCCCGTCCGCCGTATCGCGGGCGGGCAGAGCGCCCACGGCCAGCGCGACGGCGCCCAGCAGGGGACCGTCGTACGGGAATCGCGCCACGACCAGCTCGGGGGCGAATGGCGCCCCGGAGCGCAGGGCCTGCTCCAGCCGGGGGCCGATCTGTCCCCAGGAGCGGGCCATCCCCCCGCCGACCCCGATCCGGGCCGGATTGACCAGGATGGCCAGGTTCACCAGGTGAAAGGCGAGCTCATCCAGGTACTCGGTAACCAGGCCCCGCGCCGCCGCGGAGCCGTCAGCGGCGGCCGCGAAGATCTCGGCGGCCGTGAGCTGCGGGCCGGAGTCTGGGCGGCCGGAGTCTGGGCGGCCGGAATCTGGCCTGCCGGACTCGTTTGGGCCGGAGACTTGCGGACTGGGCTCTTGCGGACTGGATGCGGCCAGGCCCCGGCCTGCGGCCAGCTGCGTCAGCGCCCGCCCGCTGACCATGTCCTCCAGCGGAGTCCGCTGGTCCAGCGGCAGTCCCAGGTCGGCCGCCGAGCGCAGGTTATAGCCGATCTCGCCGGCCGCGCCGTTGCTGCCGCCTACGACCTTGCCGTCGATGACCAGCGCGGCGGCCAGTCCCGTCCCGAGGTTCAGGTAGATCGCCGGGTCATATCCGGCCAGCGCGCCCCAGCGCGCCTCGGCCTGGGCCGCGGCCTTGGCGTCCGTGGCCATCTTGATCAGCGCGCCGGGGAAGGCCGCCCGCAGCAGGCGGCCCATGGCCAGCTCTTCCCAGCCGGCGATGGTCGGCGCCAGCTCCACCCGGTCCTCGAACGGGATGCCGAAGGTGGCCACCCCGACCGCCGCCAGCTCGGCACCGGGCGCCGATCGGGCGAGCAGGTCGCGCGCGGCCGCTATCCCGCGATCGAAGCTCGCCCGCGCGCCGAGAGCGCCGCCGCTGGCCACCACGGCCGTGGCCAGCTGACGGCCGGACAGGTCGCAGACCGCGGTGGCGATCTTCGTGCCGCCGAAGTCAATCCCGAGCACGACCGCCGGGAGGCCCATGCGCACCTGCCTGATCCGATCCGGGTAGCTGGGAAGCTTCCAAAAAAGTTAGTTAGGACAGTATCCTAACTAACTGAGGGGAACAAGACTGCGGAGCCGGAATCGACGGCATCCCCCAGTCGGCAGCGGGAGTACCAGTTCCGGTCCGGACGGCCGGGCAGCGGAAGCACCAGTCCGGCCCGGCCGATCGGGCGGCGGAGGCACCAGTTCCGGCCCGGGCGATCGGCCCGGGCGACAATACAGGCTACGGACAGCGATGCGATGGAGGTGGCTGTGACGATCACCTCGGCCGGGCCGGCCGGTGCCGCGGCGCATGCCGATCGCGGCAGCCCCGAGTCGCTCCCGCTGGCCGGCTCCGGTCCGGTTCCCGGCGGTGGCGCGGCCCGCCCGCAGCTGATCCGGGCGCTCAACGAGCAGCTGCTGCTCAATCACATCCGCCAGCTCGGCCGATGCTCGCGCGCCGACCTCGCGCGCCTGTCCGGCCTGTCTAAGCCCACGGTCTCCCTCGCGCTGGCCAACGTGGAGCGCTCCGGCCTGGTCCGGGAAGCCGGGCAGCGGACGGGAGTGCCCGGCCGGTCGGCGCTGCTGTATGAGATCCGGCCCGACGCCGGGTTCGTGCTCGGGCTCGACATCGGGCACCAGTACCTGCGCGGCGCGCTGGCCGACCTGACCGGCGAGATCCGGGCCAAGTCCGCTGTCCGGGCCCGCGCCGCCAGTGCCGTCGGCCGGGTCGCGGAGCTGACCAGGCTGGCCGACGAGCTGTGCGCGGCGGGCGGAGCGACCAGGGCGGCGGTGACGCAGACGGTGATCGGCAGCCCTGGCGTCTACGACCCGCGGCGCGACGCGATGGTGCTGACCGGCAGGCTGGAGGGCTGGAGCGGCCGGCCGTGCTGGCTGGCCTGCGGGAGGCCTTCGGCCCGGAGCTGGTCGTGGAGAATGACGCGGACGCGGCCGCGCTCGCCGAGCGCGAGCATGGCCACGGCCGGGAGTTCGCCAGTTTCGCCTTCGTCTTGATCGGCACCGGCATCGGCATGGGCCTGGTCATCGACGGCAAGCTGCACCGCGGCGTGCATGGCGCCGCCGGCGAGATCGCCTACCTGCCGATCTCCGGGGGCGAGGGCACCGACGAGCAGGACGCGCGCCGCCGCGGCGACCTTGAGGCGGCCGGCTCGGCCTCGGCGATTGTCAGGGCGGCCCGGCGTACCGGGATGCGCGGGCCGGTCTCGGCCCGCCTGGTCTTTACCGCGGCCGCGGCCGGGAATGCGCAGGCTGCGGCCGTCGTGGCCGATGAGGCCAGGCTCGTCGCCAGGGCCATGTGCGCAATCATCGCCGTGGTCGACCCCGAGCTCGTGGTGCTCGGCGGCGGCATCGGGCAGGCACCGGGCTTCGCGGCAGCGGTCACGGCGCAGCTGCGCCAGCTGGCTCCGGTGATGCCCGAGGTACGGGTCAGCGCCCTGGGCAGCGACGCGGTCGTCGACGGCTGCCTGGCATCGGGCGCCGATCTGGCCTGGACGCAGCTGACGGCGCTGCTGCCCTCCGCCGCCGCGCCCGACGGCCAGGCCAGCCGCTGAGATCTCCCGCTGGCGCGGAGACCGTTTTCCCGTGTCGTCGCCGCTGATCATGGCCCCCGTGGTGAAATGTGCCGATGAGCGCAAGCGTGGCCGCGGAAGCGGCCGTTGACCTGGCCGTGGAACTGGTGCGCATCGACAGCGTCAACCCTGGGCTCGTGCCCGGGGCGGCGGGCGAGGGCGCGACGGTCGGCCTGCTCACGCGGCGGCTGGAGCGCAGCGGGTTCGCGGTGCAGGTGCTACCCGCCGCGGGCACGCCGAACCGGCCCAGCCTGATCGCCCGCCATGCCGGCACCGGCGGCGGCCGCAGCCTGGTGCTGAACGGGCATCTGGACACCGTGGGCGTCGCCGGGATGGACGAGCCGTTCGAGGGCCGCATCACCGGCGGCCGGCGCAGCGGTCGCCTGCTCGGCCGGGGCGCGTGTGACATGAAGGCCGGGGTGGCCGCGATGGTGACGGCGGCGGAGGCGGCCGCCGCGGCGGGGACCGCGGGGGACGTAGTCCTGGCCCTGGTCGCGGATGAGGAGCACGCCAGCCTCGGGACCGAGGCGGTGCTGGAGCAGCTGGCCGGGCGCCTGCCCGACGCGTGCCTGGTGGGCGAGCCGACGTGGCTGGACCTGGCCGTCGCCCACCGCGGTTATGCGGTCATCGACGTGACATTTGCCGGGCGGGCGGTGCACTCCTCGCAGGCCGCGCTCGGCGTCAACGCGCTGACGCACCTGGGTCAGCTCCTGACCGCCGTGGAGTGGCGCGATGCCCAGCTGGTCGCGGGGCCGGCTCACCCGGTGGCGGGCACCGGGTCGATGATGACGACGGTCGCCAGCGGCGGCTCATCGCCGTTCGTGCTGGCGGACTCGGCCGTCGCGGTCGTGGAGCGGCGGACGGTGCCCGGCGAGGCGGCCGCGGACGGGCTGGCCGAGGTGGAGAGCATCCTGGCCGGCATGCACCGGGACGATCCGTCAGTCCAGGCCTCCGCCTCGATGTCGCTGGCGCGTGAGGCGTGGGAGTACAACCCGGCCTCGCCCACAGGGTCCGTCCTGGCCGGGCTGTTGGCGGAGGGGCTGAGTGAGCGGGACGGATCCGTTTCGAAAGAAGTGGGAGTTCCGTACTGGATGGAGTCAGCGTTGTGGGAGGCCGCGGGGGTGCCGACCGTGGTGTGCGGGCCGGCGGGCGGCGGGATGCATGCCGCCGATGAGTGGGTCGACCTGGGGCAGGTCCGTGACTACGCGGACGCTCTGGTGGGCGCGATCCGCGGCTTCTGCGGCGGCCCGGCCTGACCGCGCTGCGGCGGTCTCGGTCCGGGCTTCAGGTCGGCCGGACGCCTTGAGTCAAGCCGGGCGGGCAAGCTGGAGGAATCGCTGGTACGCCTCGTCGACTCCTTCCCGGTCGCCGGTGGCCAGCAGGTCCAGCAGGAGGCCGCGGACGACGGCCACGCCGAGGCGAGCGTCCGCCCTGGCCGTTTTCTCGTCAGCTCCGCTCCGGACGAGAGCTTCGGCGATCGGCGCTACCCACGACTCGACGATTCCGGTGAGGAACCCTTCGGTGCCGGGGCGGCCGAGGAGGGCGTAGGAGTACAGCTCGAAGAACAGCCTTTCCTGCGGCCACAGTTTCGGGTCGCTGATGCGTTCCCATGACTTCCAGGGGTCATCAAACGCCGTCGGCCAAGAATCCAGGAGGGCCGCTCGCTCCGCTTCCTCGACTGACTGGGCGACTGCGACCAGGAGCCCCTCACGGGATCCGAAGTGGTAGATGAGCATCCGGTGGCTGGTGCCGATCGCCGCGGCCAGCTCGCGCAGGCTCAGGTCGGCGATCCCGGCGCTGAGGGCGTGACTGACCGCAGCGGCCAGCAGGCGCTCACGGGCTTGCGATACGGGCATGGTTAAGCGTACCATCCGGTACATGTTCCACTTGGTACATATTCATCTGGCCTGAAAGGAGAACGGCGATGACTCGGTTGCACGTGGAAGCAGAAGGCACGGCGGAGGCGGCCCCGGAGGTCGTCTGGGCGCTCGTTGCCGATGCCGACCGCTATTGCCAGTGGGGACCGTGGAGCGCCAGCGGTTACCAGAGCCCCCGCGATGCGGCGCTGGGCGGCGCCGGGGCCATCCGCTGGATGCAATACGGGCGCACGACCACGGTGGAGAAGGTGCTGGAGGTCGAGGACGGCCGGCGGATGACGTACACGGTCGTGAAAGGCGTACCCGTACGGAACTACCAGGCGGAAGTGACGCTGACGCCAACCACGGCCGGGACCCGCATCCGCTGGACGGCCAGCTGGGACCGCACCCTGGCGGGCCGGCTCGTGCACCGCAAGCTCCGCTCTTTTTACCCGGAGATGGTGGCTGACCTGATCGCGGCCGCCGCTCTGGAAGATGCCGCTGCCAAGAACACGGCCACCACCGAGTAGCGGTACTGAGCAGGGATGATGGGGGACCGCAGTCCAGCACGCCACTGCCGAAAGGAGAACGGTCATGAAGATCTTCGTTACCGGCTCAACCGGGGCCATCGGCCGCCGTGCCGTTGACCGCCTGCTTGAGGCGGGGCACGACGTGACCGCTCTCGTGCGCTCTGACGGCCCGCGCGACCGGCTGGAACGGGCAGGCGCGCGTGCTGTACGGGGCAGCCTGTTCGACGCCGACGCCCTGCGCGCGGCCCTGGCCGGGCACGACGCCGTCGTCAACCTGGCCACGCACATCCCTTCCGCCGCGGACGCGATCAAGCCAGGAGCATGGCGGCAGGACGACCGCATCCGCACCGAGGGCAGCCGCGTCCTGGCCGACGCCGCCCTCGCCGCCGGGGTGGGATGCCTGGTCCAGGAGTCGGTCAGCTTCGTCTACCCCGGCTCGGGGGACAGCTGGATCACTGAGCAGACCCCGCCCGCGCCAAACCCGAGGTCCCAGGCGGCCACGATGGCGGCGGCCGCCAGCGCCGCCAGGTTCGCTGCCCACGGCGGCATCGGCGTGGTCCTGCGCTTCGGCCAGCTGTACGGGCCTGACCGCAACAGCGGCGAGATGCTGGCGCGGGTACGCGCCGGAAAGCCCGTCGTCCTCGGCCAGCCGCAGGCTGGATCTCTCCCCTGCATCCCGAGGACGCGGCCAGGGCCGTGGCCGCCGCCCTGGCGTGCGACTCCGGGACCTACAACGTCTGCGAGACCCCGGTGCTGCGCTCGGACTGGGCCGCGGCCGTCGGCCGCGCCGCGCGGGGAGGGGCCGCGGCCAGCCCGGCGGCGAAGTTCTGCCCCCGGCTGCTGCAGCGGCTGGCCGGAGCCCGCGCCGAGCCGCTGACCCGCTCGCACCGGGTCAGCAGCGCGGCCTTCAGCCAGGCCACCGGCTGGCGTCCGCACTACGACTGCCTGCGCGGCGGATGGTCGGACAGCACGACAGCGGCCAGCACGACAGCGGCCAGCACGGCAGCCGCCAGCCCGGCAGCGGCACCCAGGCGGTGAGCCAGACCGCCTGCGGCCAGCTCATCACCAGAGAAAGACGCACCGAAGGAGGACGGCATGTCCGCACTCGCGTTCACCCGCGCCGGAGGCGGCGCCCCCCTGGTCCTGCTGCACGGGCTGGGATGCTCGCGCCACGACTGGAACCCGGTCATCCCCGCCCTGGCCGAGCGCTTCGACGTCATCGCCGTCGACCTCTCCGGCTTCGGCGACTCCGAGCCCCTGCCCCCGCAGGTCGAGCCGCGGCCGGCGGCCCTGGCCGCAACTCTGGCCGGCCTGCTCGATGATCTCGGCATCACGGCCCCGCACATCGCGGGCAACTCGCTGGGCGGCTGGGTGGCACTCGAATTCGCCGGCATGCGCCCGGCCGCCTCGCTCACCCTGCTGTCACCAGCCGGACTATGGCGGGGCGGCACGCCACGGTACTGCCGCGCCAGCCTGCGGGCCTCCCGGTGGCTCGCCCAGCACGCCGCCGGTCCGCTGGGCCGCCTGGTGAATTACCGACCGGGGCGCACCCTCGTGCTCGGCCAGACCCATGGCCGGCCCGGCCGGATAACCCCCGAGCAGGCACGCGCCATCATCGCGGCTATGGGGACCTGCCCCGGCTTCGATGCCACCCTGAAAGCCACCGCCACCCGCCATTACCTGGCCGGGGCGCCCATCGACGCTCCGGTGACCGTCGCCTTCGGATCCCGCGACGTCCTGCTCCTGCGACACCAGTCCCGCCACCTCGACGAGCTCCCGCCCGGCACCCAGCTCGGGATACTCCCCGGCTGCGGCCACATCCCCATGGCCGACAACCCCGGCGCCGTCACCGCCCTGATCACCGCATCCGCCGCCCGCGGGGCGGCTGGGCGAGGCGCGGGCCCAGCCCCGGCCCGGGCTGGGCCTGGGGCAAGCGGCCAACCGGCTCACGGACTGGGCCCGGCCGCGGAGTTAGGCCGCGCCTTATCCGCCTGATCTGCGCGGCCGGTGGCCCCTCGGAGTTCTTCAGCTCAGGCATGCAGATCGGGATGATCGGGTCGCAAGGCTAAGTGCACAACAGCCTGGCTGGCGGGTAGGAAGCACATATGGAGCCAAGTGAAGCTGGTGCCGCCCGGCAGGTCGCCGTCCCTGCGGATCGGCTGGAAGAGCTTTCCGCATCCGCCCGCGGCTGGCATACCATCCAGATGGCCGTCCTGGGCTTCATCGGCATCTGCGGCGTGTTGCGCACCACCGACAGCCCGGCTCCGCGCGCAGTCCAGTGGCTGGCCGCCGCGCTGGCCGTGGCCGCGCTAGCGGCCGCTTCCCTGTCGATCTTCACTGTCGGCCGGGTCGCTTACCCCGTCAATGACGCCGCTGATGGCGCCAGCGCGCTGCCGTCCGCCGGGCAAGCCGCTGCCCGGCTGCGAGCCGGAATCCGGCTGACCATCGTGGCTGTGATCCTGGCTGTAATCGCCGCGCTCTCTGGCTGGTGGCCGACGCCGGCCAGTACCGCCGCTGTCGCCGTCACCGGCACCAGCGGCCAGGCCTGGTGCGGTCCGCTCGTGAACGGGCCTGCCGGCGCAATCAGCGTCCGCACCGGCAACGGCGTCATCACCGTGCCCGCCCAGGCCATCGCCCAGGTCCGCCCGGTCGCCCAGTGCCCGTAGGCCGGGCAGGCAGTTGCACGCCTCGCGGCCAGCAGCCGACGGCACACTCAAGCGGGCGTCAGGTGCTGTCAGCAGCAACCCATCATGAGCACCATGGTTGTTATCGTGTCCGCTCGCTGTGCCGGGCCTGTCAGCGCGGCCAGGGCCTGCGGGCCGTGCCGAGCAGGTCGCGGGCGACCGTTACCAAGACCGCAGCGGTGAGCCCGGCCGCGACGCCGGCTGCCGCGGCCGCCATCCTGGCCCGCTCCTGGCCGCGCCCGGACGCCGGAGCCGTCGCGGCAGGTCCCGACGCCTGAGCCGCCGTCGCGGGGGCCCGCCAGCGCAAGCCGTCCAGGCTGTCGCCGTCCGGCTCGGCCGGAACGGGTATCACGGCATCGCGGGCGGGCGGCCAGAGCACGGCCAAGTACCGCACCAGCCGGACGTCCCGGCGCTGCACCCGGGCAGCCCGCCGGGCCGGGCAGATCACCGGGCCCGGCGCTCTTGGCCGTCAGCCTGCGGTAGACGCGGGCGTTGCGGTGATGCCGCCAATTGCCGGCCGACCAGAGCAGGTGCACCAGTCCGGCCAGCCCGGCGACGCTGGCGGCCGCCCAGCGCCAGTCGGCGCTGCTGGCGTGCCACCGGCCGGGCACCAGCAGCAGCGCGACCGCGATCAGGAAGACGAAGATGCCGATCTGGAACAGGTGCTCGGCCCGCCGGCGCAGCTTGCCGAACTCCAGCATCCGCCCGGCCAGCAGGCGGCGCTGCCGCTGCAGCGGCAGGTCGGCCACGACCGCGGCCGGATCCCACATGAGTCGTTCGGCTGGCGTAGTCCAGTAGCTCACCGCCCAGAAGCCGTACCGGATGCTGAACACCAGCAGCGCGGCCGACGTCACCATCGCGACCATGACGGGGCCGATCAGCGGCACGTCGGCCGCGGCACCCGGGCTCACGATCAGCAGCACGAGCGCCGCGAGCTCGAATCCGGCCACAAGCGGTGCGCCGGCGCCGACATAGCCGCTGAGCGCGCCGGCCGGATTCGGGTCCTGCGGCTCGGGCCACAGCGACTTCACCCGCCGGACCGTTCGCAGATGCAGGAACTGCAGGCCTTGCCAGTGCCGGTGATAATGCCGTAGGCGCACTGGATCTCGTCGAACTCGGCCAGCCGGGCCCGCAGCCCGGCCGTCCCGGCGAAATCGCGGTTGAGGATGACCACCCGGCCCTGGGTCACGTGCGGGCGCCCCAGCCGCTGGCGGAAGAACGCGGCCGGCTCGCCGATGTCGGCCACGTAGGCGGCGTCCAGGTCGTCGAGGAACGCGGCCACCGGCCGGTCCAGGTGCAGGTTCTGGACCTCGTCCGGCGAGATGAAGGCCACCGGCTCACCGCCGAGGGTGACCAGCGCCCACAGCCGGGTGACGAAGGCGCTGGCGGGCGGAACTTCCTCCCCGCGCAGCACCTGATAGTGATCCTCGGACAGGCCGCCGCCGTAGTCGAAGTGCAGCCCGGCGCCGTCACCCAGCGCCGTGCTGGCCGGCGGTGCCGGGCCGGGCAGCCAGCCGGGCAGCACGACGCGCGGCGGCGGGTCGAGCTGCGGCATGTATTCGGTCACAACGACTCCGGGGGCCGACCGCTTGACACCGTACCGGCGTCAGGTGGCAGCCGTGTCAGACTTGGGCTCATTATCCGGGTACATCAGTCGCGGAAGAGTCTCGCGATAACGCACCGCGCAAGCTAGACCGCCATCCAAGTTTAAGGTGCCGATCAAAACCGGGGCCAGCACACGACAATTCCAGACTGACTGCTGCGCTCGGGCAAAGTCCCATTAACCGCTGTTGGCGGCAGGCCAACCCGACGACCATCGCCGGCTGTTCTGGGCGTCGGACTTCACGCGCCGGAATCTCGCTCCGCGACGCGCAGGAAGCCGCCTCCCACGCCGGCCCGCGCACCACCATGAGATACGACCGGGCACCGGGCCTCGCCGGATCGGCACGCCACGTACATCGTCGCCATGTACATCATCGTCGCGTACGCCTCCGGGGCCGGCCGGTAAGAGGCGCGCTGCCGAGCACAGTTCCGCCCGCCCGGTCACCGGCCAGGCGAAGGCCCGAGGACAAAGTCTGCTGGACATGGCCTAGGTGCGGGCGAGACGCTGTCTGTGTATCTGGCTGTGTCATGGCGGGGCGGGGTGGCGGGGATGGCGGAAGAGGATCGGATTGGCCTGGCGGATTTCTTGACTGACCTGCGGGCCGAGCTGAGTGAAGCCCAATCCCGGGCGGCGGGTGATTCGCTGAAGCTGGAGGTTGAGGAGATCAGCTTGACCCTGGAGGTGGCCTACACGCTGACCAGGGCCGGTGAGACGTCGGCGGGGGTCAAGGCGAAGTTCTGGGTTTTTGCCGAGGCCGAGGCCGGGGTCAAGGGCAGCCTGTCATCTGAGCGGGCCCGCACGCAGCAACTCACGCTGACGCTGAAGCCGCGCGTGGAGCAGGTCGTCACTGATCAGGCGGGGCAGCAGACGACGGTCACCCTGGGTCTCGACGTCGATGGAAGGCTCGCCGCCGGTGAGGAACAGCCGACCCTGCCAGTCCCTGGCCGATCTTGACACCGGGACCGGTCAGGATCTGGAGGCGCCAATGATCGATCACCCGGCACGGGCCCGCGTGGCTGAGATCATGGTGGCCCGCATGGACGAGGAACCTACCCGGGGCAGCGGCTATCTGATCTCAACTGGCTGGGTGCTCACCGCCCATCACGTGGTAAAGGATGCGGTCTCCGTCGGCGTGTGGCTCGGGGCGCCACCGGAGCTGGCCCCGGAGGCGGCTGTCGTCGTCGAGGTCGGGCGGGTGCTGACGGTCCCGGCGGCGGATCTCGCGCTGCTGCCGGTCGGCGGCGCAGCGGACGATCCGCTTTGGGAGCCGGTCCTGTTTGGGCGGCTGGACCGCGACGCCGGGCCACGGGTGCCCGCGGCGGCGGCCGGTTTCCCGCGCTTCAAACTGCGCCCGAGCCCTGACCGGCCCCAGGTGCTGCTGCGCGAGCTGGACTACGCCATCGGCACCATCGCCGGGCTGTCGGATGCCAAGACTGGCCGGTTTGCGTTCGCGGTGGATGTGGCGCCCGGGCCCGATCCCGAACCGGACAAGCACTCCCCGTGGGAGGGAATGTCTGGCGCGGCCGTGTGGGCCACCGGTCGGCTAATCGGCGTGGTCAGCCAGCACCACCCGCGAGAAGGGCCTGCCACCCTCACTGTCTGCCCCGTCGAGCAGCTCTTCGGCTCCGCGTCAGCAGAACAGCTGCAGGCATGGCGCGCGGCACTGCCTCAGCTGCCTGCCACCGCGGAGGATTTGTGGCTGGCCACTCCGCCGACCCTGAAAAAGATCGAAGTAGCGCGAGCGCGGCGGGCCGTGGAAGCACTGGCTCCTCGGGTGCTGATCGGCCGCGGGGCTGAGCTGGCCGCAGCTGGAGGCTTTCACCGGTTCCGGCATGCCGTGGCGGTGGATCCAAGGGGATCCCTTCGCCGGCAAAACGGCCCTGCTGGCCTGGTTTGCGCTGCACCCGCCCGAGCGCGTCGACGTGATTGCCTGCTTCCTGCGCCGCGCCAGCGGTGAGAACACCGCGGAGTATGCCCTGGATGTGCTCACCCGCCAGCTGGCCCTGCTGGCCGACCGGCGTGGCTACCTGCCGCCTCCGTCCGTGACCGAGCGGAACAACGACTTCGCCGACTTGCTGGAGGAGGCCGCCCGGGCCTGCGCCGAACGCGGTCGCCAGCTGCTCATGCTCGTTGACGGCCTTGATGAATACGACGCCACGGCGGGCCTTGACCTGGCCACCTGGCTGCCCGACGCAAGCACGCTACCCAGCACGGCCCTGCTCCTGGTCGCGAGCCGCGCCGGAGCCGATGCCCATCTTCCCCCGGCGCATCCGCTGTGCGACCGCGTGCAGCGCATCACCGCCTCCGAAGCTGCCACCGAGATCCGCCACGCCGCGCGCGCGGAACTTGAGCAGGCTTTGGGAGCTCCCAGCGGATTCCTCTTTCCCCTGGTCTGCTGTCTGGCGGCCGCTGGAAGTGGGCTGACGGCCAGTGAGCTGCGTGCCCTGCTGAAACAGCGCGGCCGTGATGCCGATATCAGCGAGATCCAAGCAGTGCTGGGCAGCTCCCTGAACCGCAGCCTTACCTGCCTGCATGACCCCGACAACGAGGGCGAGCAAGTACGTGTCTTCGCACACGAGACTTTGCTAACCGAGGCGCGTATCCGGTTCGCTGACGACCTGGCCGCCTATGAAGACCTGATCGACGCGTGGGCTAGCGAATACGCCGAGCGCTCCTGGCCGCTGCACTCGCCGCGGTACCTGCTGCGCCCGTACACCCGCGAACTGGCTCGGCGCGCACGTGATCCTGACGGCCTGCCCGAACGCCGTGATGCAGCCGTTGATCGACTCCTCGATTACGCTCTCGACTCTGATCGGCACGAATGGCTTCGAGAGCGCCTGGGGAACGACCTCGCTGCCATGTCAGAGCTCGAACAGGCTGAGCACCTCAACCGCGTGGCCGGTCGGCCCGACTTGGGTAGGGCCATGCGCCTCGCCAAGTCCAGGGACGACCTTCGGGACCGTAGTTCTTCCCTGTCGGGGGCGGCGCTAACGGTGCTGGCGGGGCATGACTGGCGTAAGGCAGCAGCGCTGGCCCACGGAGCGGGCGACGGGTCTGTCGCAGTGGTTGCCGGGGCACTCGTCAGGACAGCGGCGGAAGACCTGGGACCGGCCAGCACCGTCATCCAGTCCATTAAGGCATCGTCATACGCTGCCCCCGCGCTCTGCGAGCTTGCGCTGGCGCAGCACGCCCGGGGCCAGCTGGCCCCGGCTGAAGAGACTGCGGCGGCGGCCCTCCATGCTGCGGGCGAAGTCGTGGACTTCTCTGCGCGCGTGACCTGTCTTACTCAGGTGGCGGCGGCACTCACGACGGTCGGCCTCCAGTCCGCGGCCGGGGAGGCACTCGCCCAAGCTACCGAGGCGGCGCCCCGTATTGCGGACGATCGCTCACAGGTTGTCTGCCTCATGCGCATCGCCGCGTCGCTGGCCTCGGCCGAGGGGCCGGGCTCGGCCGAGGGGCCGGGTTCGGCACAGTCAGTCGTGGATAAGGCACTAGCCATGGCCCGCGATATCGGTGACCCGGCTCGGGGCGCGGGCTTGCTCACGGCGATCGCCAGCTCCGACGGTGCTGGCCTGATCAGCCAGGATGACCGCGCCGGCGTGCTCCGCGAAGTACACGATGCAGCCGAAAGCATCAGCTCCGTCCAGGATCGCCCGCGCGCTTTCGCCGCCCTCGCCCTCGCCCAAGTGCGCTTCGCCGTCCCGTACGAGTCCTCACTGGAGAAGGCGATAGACCTCGCCGCCCAGGTGGAGTATCCGAAGTTTCACGCCGAGATCCTCGAGACTTGCGCGACGGTACTGGCCTCAGCCGGCCAGCGTAAGCGGGCAGCCAGTCTGCTGGAGGAGGCCGTGGCCGTCGCTGACGTCCACTCCCTCCGCTGGGACGAATACACCTGGTGGCGCCGCGCTGACACGCTGAATAGCCTGGCCCGTACACAGGCGCGGCAAGGCTTGCATCAGGCGGCCCGTGACACAGTCACCACGCATCTTGCGCATGAGCGGCAGCGGACGCTGGGCTCGATAGCTGAGATCCAAATCGATGCTGGCGAGCTGGCTGAGGCAGCCGCCACAATTCAGCTGATTTCAGAGCCGGACCGTTATATTCCGGTGTCCGGCCAGCTTGCGTGTGCCCTCGCGAGAAACAAAGATGCCGGCGCGTCGTCCATGCTCGACGAGTTTGTCGCGATGCTCACCAGGCCGGATGCCGGGCAGAATATAGCTGCAGGCCTTGGTTACGCAGCGCTCGCGGCCCACTATCTGGACGAGGAAAGAGCACTCGAGCTGGCCGAACTGTCGATAGCCACCCAGCGACCGCGAGATCCGGTGGAACGCGTTGAGGTCTTCCTGGGGATAGGCCGCGCCTACGCCACGGCCGGGAACAAGGAAAGGGCGATCCAGCACCTCATGGAGGCGATGAAGACCGCCCAGGGTCTTGACGCCAGAGACGAGCCCACTCTGAGAGAGCGATATGACAAAGCGATCGCCGCTGTTGCCGTCGCTCAGGCTGCAATCGGGCAATACTCACCCGCCCTGGCCGCCATTGCTCAACTGGGGAGTTCGAAATGGCCGGCTTGGCAGGAAAAGCCAAAGGCATACATCGCAATCGCTTCCCTCCAGGCTCAGGCAGGTCAGACCACCGACGCCGATACCACCTTCTCGCTAGCGGTCGCCACCGCATTGCAGCGATACGACCCGTTCGAGGCACACAGGACCGGCAACATGCTCGAGTCCATCATGCTCGCGCAGGCCCGTGCCGGCCGCCAGTCGGCTGCCTGGGCCACGGCGGAGGAACTGAGACAAGTGGAGCTGAAAGGGGCCTGGCATTGGAGCCAACACGCCGATCGATGCCTGGCGAAGCTGGCCGAGTACTACGCCTCGGCCTCACTCCATGACGATGCCAGGAAGACCGCGGAGCGCATACGCGACGCCCCTATCCGCGGCGAGATCGAGCAAAGCCTCAGCGACCGCGCCAAGACCGGGGCAACCGGCACAGCATCACCCGCCGGGCAGGCCGATAATCCCGACGGCTGGGAATCGCGAGCCAGACAGATGCTCGACCAGTTGGAGTCGAAGGGATTCGCAGATGATCCCGGATCGCGCGCTGGGCAGACGTTCCTGGAGCTGGCCGAGACAGCTAGCGTCCACGGCCCTCACACGCTCGCGATCAGGTTGGTCGCTGCCGCCTTCGCGCTCCTGCCGTGTCACAAGGTCCTAGAGGCGGCCTGCAGCATCGAGCCCTCGCTGGGCACCTTGCTGGAAGAACTCGAGCCCTGGTGATGATGCGCAGGATCTCCGCGCAGAAGTGCCACTACCTCACCGATCACGCCCGAGCAGTACGACCAGCCGGATCATCAGTCGGTCGGGAAGCCGCTGACGCTGCCGACTGAGGGCGCAAACGGCTTTCCTCCGAGCTGGCCGACGTTGTTACGCTGACCGGGTGATGCCACGCGCTGCGGCGGCCTTCGTCCTGGCCTCAGCGTCGGCCGGGCGGCTGCGCGTGCTGCGGGATGCCGGGATAGATCCCGAGGTCCTGGTCAGCGGCGCCGACGAGACCGCTGACGATGGCCTGGACACCGCGGCCGTGGTCGGCCTCCTGGCTGAGCGTAAGGCTTCCGCTGTGGCCTACCGGCGCCCGGATGCGCTGGTGCTCGGCTGTGACTCGCTGCTGGACCTTGATCAGAGGGCTTTCGGCAAGCCGGCCTCGGCTGAGCAGGCGGCCGGGCTGTGGCGGCAGCTGTCCGGACGGGAGGCCACGCTGCTGACGGGCCACTGCCTCATCGATGCCGGCAGTGACCGCCGGGTGCGCGGCGTCGCCCGCACGATGGTGCGCTTCGGCACGCCCAGCGACGCCGAAGTGGCCGCTTACGTCGCTAGCGGCGAGCCGATGGCCATGGCCGGCGGGTTCAGCATCGACGGGCTGGGGGCGCCGTTCGTCGACAGCATCGACGGTGACCACAGCAACGTCATCGGGCTCTCGCTGCCGCTGCTGCGGCGGATGCTCGCCGACCTGGGAGTGGCCATCACCGACTTGTGGCGCACGTCTCCGGCCGGCGGCTAGCCCGATCCGGGAGCCGACAGCGCTACGGGCTGCCCCGCGCGCGTGGGCGAACGTGCGCAGCGTCCTGGTCGCAGTGTCGGCGACGAACAAGTCCTCCGCAGTGTGTGTTACCCGAGGAATCGACGCGGTCCAGCGGGAGGACTGACCGGGGCACCGTGGCCGCGCGGGAGTAACGGACTGAATCCGTTCAGCAGCAGCCCCGCTCGTACGGCCCGCGGCCGACGGCCAACCCGCCAGATACGTGCACCATCTGCCGTTGCGGGATTAGCCACCGAGATCGCTATCAGCTGGAAGGCACGGCAGCCCAAGAGTCAGAATTCACGCGGTGGATTGAGGCTTAGACTATGCCGATCACTTCCAGCTGCGTGCCCACGCCCGCCGCGCTGATCGCGGTGAACGCACCGGGGTTGTTGCCCTCCTGCGACTCCACCAGCCCGAACGAGGTCGTCCAGCTGCCATCAGAGTTGCGGATCGTGTGCCACAGCTGACCGCCCGCTATGCCGACCACTTCCAGCTGCGTGCCCACGCCCGCCGCGCTGACCGCGGTGAACGCACCGGGGTTGTTGCCCTCCTGCGACTCCACCAGCCCGAACAAGGGCGCCCAGCTGCCATCAGAGTTGCGGACCGTGTGCCACAGCTGACCGCCCGCTATGCCGACCACTTCCAGCTGCGTGCCCACGCCCGCCGCGCTGACCGCGGTGAACGCACCGGGGTTGTTGCCCTCCTGCGACTCCACCAGCCCGAACAAGGGCGCCCAGCTGCCATCAGAGTTGCGGACCGTGTGCCACAGCTGACCGCCCGCTATGCCGACCACTTCCAGCTGCGTGCCCACCCCCGCCGCGCTGACCGCGGTGAAGACACCGGGGTTGTTGCCCTCCTGCGACTCCACCAGCCCGAACAAGGATGTCCAGCTGCCATCAGAGTTGCGGACCGTGTGCCACAGCTGACCCCCGGCGATGCCGACCACTTCCAGCTGCGTGCCCACCCCCGCCGCGCTGATCGCGGTGAAGACACCGGGGTTGTTGCCCTCCTGCGACTCCACCAGCCCGAACAAGGTCGTCCAGCTGCCATCAGAGTTGCGGATCGTGTGCCACAGCTGACCGCCCGCTATGCCGACCATCTCCAGCTGCGTGCCCACCCCCGCCGCGCTGATCGCGGTGAAGACACCGGGGTTGTTGCCCTCCTGCGACTCCACCAGCCCGAACGAGGTCGTCCAGCTGCCATCAGAGTTGCGGATCGTGTGCCACAGCTGACCGTGACCCGGGCTGCTGCTCCCGAGACCCGGGCTGCTGCTCGCGAGCGCCTGACTGATCAGCAGGCCGTTCGGGCTGCCGAGGCCGGTGCAGGCATCCCAGCCGACCCTGGCGCTGTACGCGCCGTTATTCCCGCTGGTGATGTCATGAAATGCGGCAGCGTTCCCGTACAGGGTGGGATGCATGTACCCCACGGCGTGTCCCAGTTGGCTGTTGAGCCTGACGATCAGCCCGGCCCACAGCGGCGCGACGGCGCTGGTGCCGCCCACGGTCAAGGTCTGGCCGTTCAGCACGATGTTGTAGCCGGTCGCGGGGTCGGCGTCGCCGGCTGACGTCCGGTACCCCCCGGCCGATCCGGCCACCGGGATTGACCGACGGCGGGACAGCCGCGCCAGCCTGGTAGTCCGGGACGGCGAAGAAGTCACTGATTCCACCGCCGGTGGCGTTACCGTCGTCGTTCCAGACCACCTCACCGGTGATGGTGCCGGCAGTCTCCGAGAGCGACGTGCCGCCGCAGCCCAGAGCGTGCGGGCTGGATGCCGGGAAGTCAGCATGTGCGCGGCCGTCGCCGACACTGTCGCCCGAGCCGCTGTCGCCCGCGGCGGCGGTGATGGTCACGCCGAGCAGGGCCGCCGCCTGGAACGCCTGTTCCATAGCCATCATCGACCCGGCGGCCCAATACGTCTCCGCGTCGCCCCAGCTGATGGAGACGACCGAAGGCTGGTTGGTGGTGTCGTGGACCGCTGACGTGACGGCGTCGATGAATCCCCGGTCGGTGTTGGGCGCGAAGTAGACGGCGATCCGCGCTCCCGGCGCCACCCCTCCGATCACCTGGATGTCGAGGGCCACCTCGGCGTCTGCATCACTTCCCGGGGTGTTGTTGCCTCCGTCGACGCTCACCGCCACCACGGTCGGCTCGGTGATGTGGTTGTTGGCGAAAAAGGTCTGCAGGTCACTTTGCCGGTAGCCGCCGCCGAGCTCGATGATGGCCGCGCACTCACCCTGACCGGTGCTGCCCGCCGGGAAGCTGTAGGCGCTGGCCACCTGGACCGGGTTATAAGGGCCGCCACTCACCCGGGGCTGCACGGTGCCGGCAGCCGTGCGGAAGTGAGGACGGGCCTGGGGACGGTTGTCGAGGCCGTGGACGCTGGTGATGATCCCGTCCAGCACGGCCGGGATGGTGATGGCGCCTTCCCGGCCCCGGTAGGTGCCGCCGGGATAGTCGTATTGCGCCAGTTCCACGCCGAACGCCTCGCTCAGGGCGGCCACGCTCCCGGACAGGACGACGGCACGGCGGGCCTTGTCGGCGGACTCGACAGTCAGCTCATGATCTGCCGCGAAGGCCTGGACCTTGCTCAGGTCCTCCGGGATGGCGCCGTAGGAATCCGCGAACTCGTCCCGGCTGAGGTGACGCCGCTGGCCCGGCGGAGCGCTCAGGACGCTGGCGACTGCCGCGTCCAGCGGCTGGCCTGGCCGCAGATATATGGTGACGCTGATCCTCTCGGCAGGATCGGTGGCCCCAGTCCTCGTCGCGCCCGGCAACGGGGCCCGTTGGCTCCCGGAGATCGAGGTACGCGCGGGCGCAGGTGTATCTGGCATGAAAGGCCCTTCCCAACAAGGCGCCGACGCCCGCGATCTGGATTGACCACACAAAACGCCACTCGGCGACCGCTCAGCTCATAAAGTAACAGAACGCTTCATAAAGTAACAGAACGCTGGGATCACTGATCAGCGCAGCGGTCGCAGCGGTCATCGCGCGCATTGGTGATGGGCAGCGGCTGCTGAGCTAGCATCGCGCCGGGATGGGTGTCACCGACCGGCTGCCCCCACCGACCGAAATTCCGCCAGCACCGCGTTGTGCAGCCAGCGCGTGCCTCGCGCTCAATCACTATTCAGACCACTGGCACCCGCCCCACCCCGGACTCAGCCAGACGCCGCCGGACCGGAAAAGATCTGTCCCGGCCTCATCGCCGCAGGCCACGGGCCGCTTCGGGCTGCGCTGGCAGGTGTTGGTCCGCAGCAATGGACGCTGACGAGCGGTTCTCAAGAACGCTAAGCCAATTGCCCTGATCTACGCTGGCTGCCTCGCCAGCGAAGACTTTTGCGCGTATTCGGCAAGACACCACGAGAGCAAACAGCCGTGCCGGATTTCAAGTGGCGACGCACGGTGCCCGGGGACGGGCAGGTCCTCGTACGGGTGAAGGCGGCTGGCATCAACCCGAGGCGGTCATCCGCACCCTCCCGCAGATCGACCAGATCTGAGTGCGGTAGGAAAGCTCGCGTATTGGATTGGCAAAGACCGAGTACAGAGTTGGTAAGATATGGCGGCATAGCGGAGGGGTAGCGCACATGCCAGGTCCCGGCGCAGATGGCCCGTTGGAGGTTGCGGTCGAACCTCGCAGCGACCAGTACGACCCCGACGACGACGGCTGGCGGGATCAGGTCGCCACCCTCTACGAAGACTTGTACGCGCACGTTGATACGGTCCGGCGGGGCCGCCCGGCCCCAGGTACCAAGGGCACGATCGACCAGGTCATCATCGCGCTGGGCAGCGCCGAGGGGTTCCATGCCGTGGCGGACTGCTTCCGGGCCTGGCTCAGCCGCGACCGGGACCGGCGCATCGACCTCAGCTGGGATGAGGACGGAGTCCAGCACGCCGTCACGCTGACCGGCAAAGCCGTGGACGGGCAAACCGTCAGGGAGATAGCCAGGGCAATGGACCGGATGGGAGGGCCGCCATGGCCGGCCGGTACCGAGCCCTCCTGATCGGAAACTCCAGCTACCCGGCTGACGAGCACAACCTGCAGACGCTCAGAGGGCCCGTCAAGGACATCGCCGCGCTGAACCGCGCGCTCGTCGACCCCGGCACCGGGCTGTTCGCCGACGTCGACGTGACCTTACTGCCCGAGGCGACCTCGACCAGGGCTATCCGGGCCCTGGGCCGGTTCTTCGGCACGGCCACCCGCGACGATGTGCTCCTGATCTACTTCAGCGGGCACGGCAAGCTCGACCAGATCGGCCGCCTGCACCTGTGCATGCAGGACACCGACTCGGCCGATCTGCTCGCCACCGCAGTGAGCAGCACGCGGATCAGCGAGTTCGCCGACGCGTCCAGGGCCCGCAACGTGATCATCGTCCTCGACTGCTGCCACGCCGGCGCCTTCCGCGGCGGCGAACTGGGAGACGCGGTGGCCGGGCCGGGCCGCTACGTGCTGACCAGCTGCCGGGGAACCCAGCTGGCCAACGACGCAACGGTCGAGAACGGCACCAGCTTTTTCACCCAGCACCTGGTCGACGGCCTGCTCCAAGGCGCACCGGACCAGGACGGGGACGGCTACGTCACGTTCTCCGACCTGTATGCCTATGTGGACCGGCGGCTGCGTGAGGCCGGCAAGCAGATACCCCAGCGGCGGGTGGACGCCGACGGTGACGTGCCCCTGGCCAGGCGCGCGCAACTAGTACCGGTCCAGCCCGCTGCCATCATCCCGCCGGCCGGGCACACGGCCACGATCACCGGGCCCGGCCAGACGAAGGGGCAGCCCGCTAGCGGCGCGCCGCTAGCACCGGCTGCCGCCGGCCACGACGCCGGCGGCCCACCCGCCGCCACTCCGCCCGCAGCCGCTCCGCTCGCAGCCGGTACCGCTCCGGACGCGGGCGGGCCGCAGCCCGGCTGGACGCAGCGCAAAGTCCTGCTCGTCACGGCCGCGGCCGTGATGATAGCCGGCGGCGTCATCGCCACCCTGGTGCTCCTGCTCGGTGGTTCCGGCGGGACCGCCCCGCAAGCCAGCCCAGGCTTCTACATCAGCAAGAACTCCTTCACCGCCACTGCCCCGTGGCGGCTGAAGATCGATGCTTCCGGCTACGGCGGCGGCTGCATCCTTACGCTCATCGACACGCACTCCGGAAATCGGGACCGTCTGGCGGACAGCCTGTATGCGACCTCGACATTCCAGATCCCCGACACAGGGAAATTCCGGTGGGGGGTCAATGACCCGCGGTGCAACGTGGTGCCGCTGCTCGGGACGGGGACGGAAACCCTGCCGTTCGCCATAGAGGCATCCGGCCCCAACGAGAGCGGGGTCTTCGCGACACCTGGCGATGTATTGGTGCACGTGACGGACTGGGAAGGCAACCCCTCCTGCGAATTCAGGCTCTATGACCCGGCCAGCGGGACCGAGATCTACTTCGCGACGGCCACGAAGGGACAAAGCGATACCGTGCCGCTTCATCCTGAGGGCCGCAAGACGGCCTACCTACACCTCGAAGACTGCAAGGTCGAGGTGTCCGCCGCACACTGAAGCGCAGCAGCTCAGCGAGGCCGCCGCCTGGGACGCGCATCCCCGGCTAGAGGTTGGATTTGATGATGCCGCCGTCGATCTGGTAGACGGCGCCGGTGATGTAGGCGGCCTGCTGTGAGGCCAGGAACGCGACGAGGCTGCCGAGCTCGATCGGCTCACCGAGGCGCCCCACGGGGATCGTCGCAGCCAGCGGCGCCAGCTGCGCCTGGAGCGCCCGATCCTCCTCCGGGCTGCGTCCCGCGCCGGCAATGATCCGGGAGGTCAGGAACCGGCCGGGGAGCACGAGGTTGATCGTGATGCCGTCCTTGGCCAGGTCCGGCATGATCGCCTTCATCAGCCCGGCGAGGCCAGGCCGGAGCCCGTTCGACAAGTCGATGCCCTCGACCGGCTGCTTCACCGAACTCGACTCGATCGCGACGATGCGCCCCCACCGCTGGCCGCGCATATACGGCGCGACCTCGCGGACGAAGCGGACAAAGCTCAGCGTGACCACCTCGAACGCCTGCCGCCAGTCGTCGTCGGTGAAGTCCGCGAACCGGCCCCGCGCCGGTCCGCCAGAGTTGCTGACCAGGATGTCGATACCGCCGAAACGCCCGGCCGTGGCCGAGACGACGCTCGCGATGCCCTCGGCGCTGGTCAGGTCGGCGGCAACAGCCAGTACCTCGGCGCCGGTCTCGCGCCGGATCTCCTGCGCCGTCGCCTGCAGGTCCGCCTCAGTCCGCGCGCAGATCGTGACCCGTGCGCCCTCACGCGCCAGCGCGAGCGCCGACGCCTTGCCCAGGCCCTTGCTTGATGCGGCGACGAGCGCGACCTTGCCCTTCAGCCCCAGATCCATCCCTTACCCCCAGCTCGATCCTGCGGCCGTACGCCCACGGCCCGACCGACTCTAACGCCTGCGCGCGATGGGGGCCGGCGGCCGCCACCGTCCACTAATGTCGCTGAAGTGGGACAGGCGCTACGGGTCACAAGCCGCAACGCGGCGTTCCAGCAGTGGGAGGCGCTGCTGGCCAACCGGGCCAAGCGCCAGCGCAGCGGCGAGTTCATGGTCCAGGGCGTTCGCCCGATCACGCTCGCCATCCGCCATGGCTGGCCGATTCGGGCCCTGCTGTACGACGCCGATGCCGAGCTGTCGCGGTGGGCGGCAGATGCGCTCGACGCCGTCGACGCGACGAGAGTCGCCCTGTCGGCCGAGCTGATGCACGAGCTCGGCGGCAAGACCGACGGGACCCCCGAGCTGCTGGCCGTCGCGGCCCTGCCCGAGGACGACCTGAGCCGGATCCCGGCCGGGCCCGGCATGCTCACGGTCGTGTTCGACCGCCCGGCGAGCCCGGGGAACATCGGCGCGCTGATCCGGTCGGCCGACGCCTTCGGCGCGTCCGGGGTGATCGTCACCGGCCACGCCGCCGATGTCTACGATCCCCGGTCGGTGCGGGCCAGCACCGGATCGCTGTTTTCCCTGGCGGCGGTGCGGGTCCCCTCGCACCGGGCCGTCCTGGACTGGGTCCAGGCCATCCGCGCCGGCGGCACCACCCTGCGCATCGTCGGCACGGACGAGAACGGCGATATCGACCTCACCCGCGTCGACTTCACCCAGCCGACGCTGCTGCTGGTCGGGAACGAGACAACCAGGCTCACCATGGCCTGGCGCGACGCGTGCGATCACCTGGCCCGGATACCCATGCTGGGCACGGCCAGCTCCCTGAACGCTGCCACGGCCGCGTCGATCGTGCTGTACGAGTCAGCGCGCCAGCGAATCGCCGCCCGGCAGGCATAACCGCGGGTATGCGGGCCCGGCTGGCGGGCGGCACCCGGCCGGCGGCCTTCCCGCTGGGCGGATCGAGCGCTAGATTCGGCACCACGAAGATCCAGTACCGGACCGGGAGGTCAACATGGCCAGCTCGCATGTGACGGTCGGGTCGGGTGACCACCGCGTTCTCGTGCTGCACGGCTGGTTCGGCTCGGCGCGCGGCTGGGGCCTGCTGCCCGAGTACCTGGACGGGTCGAGGTACACCTACGTCTTCATGGATCTGCGCGGCTACGGCGACCGGGAGCAGACCGCGGGCGACTTCACCATGGAGGAAGCGGCGGCCGACGCGGTCGCGCTCGCCGACGAGCTCGGGTGGGACCGCTTCTCGCTCGTCGGGCACTCGATGAGCGGTCAGGCGATCCAGCACGTGCTGCTGCAGGCGCCAGGGCGGGTCCGGCGGCTGGTCGGCCTCAACGCGGTGCCGGCCACTGGGGTACCGTTCGACGACCAGGGGTGGGCCCTGTTCTCCGGTGCGGCGGCCAGCCGCGACAACCGGGCGCTGATCATTAACTTCACCACGGGCAGCAGGCTGACCAGCAGCTTCATCGACCGCGTCGTGCAGCACTCGCTCGATCATTCCAGCGCCGAGGCGTTCGGGGCCTACCTGGAGTCGTGGGCGAACACTAACTTTTCCGAGCAGGTGCAGGGCAACCAGGCCGCGGTCAAGCTCATCGTCGGGGAGCACGACCCGGCGCTGTCGGCGGAGGCCATGAAGCAGACCTGGCTGGCGTTCTATCCGAACGCCGAGCTTGAGGTGCTCGCCAACGCGGGGCACTACCCGATGTTCGAGACGCCGGCCGCGCTCGCGTCATCCATCGAGGAGTTCCTGGGGCGGGGCTGACCGCGATGGCACGGCCCGACACCGAGGTCGTGTTTGATCCCGCGACCTACGTGGACGCGGTGCCGTACGACGCGCTCGGGCGGCTGCGCCGGGACACCCCGGTCGCCTGGGTCGATGAGATTCCCGTCCTCGGCTGGCCGGCGGGCCCGGGTTTCTGGCTCGTGCTGCGCCACGCTGATGTCGAGGCGGTCATGAAGCAGCCCCGGCTGTTCTCCTCCTGGCTGGGCGCGACGCAGATCCGCGACCCGGCGACGCCGGAGGCGCTTGGCTACGTGCGCCGCATGATGCTCAACATGGACCCGCCGGACCATTCGCGGCTACGGCGCCTGCTCAGCCGCTCTTTCACGCCGCGCGCCATCGCGCAGCTCGAGCAGCGCATCCGCGGGCACGCGCGCGCCCTATGTGAGCGAGCCCTGGGCGACCGGGTCCCGGGCGGGCGGACCCTAGGCGGGCGGACCCTGGGCGGCCGGGGCGAAAGCTTCGACTTCGCCAAGGACCTGGCCGCTGATCTGCCGCTGCTGACCCTCGCTGACGTCCTGGGCGTGCCGGAGCAGGATCGCCGGCTGCTGTTCGACTGGTCCAACCGCGTCATCGGCTACCAGGATCCCGACTACGCCTCGTCGGCCGAATTCGACCCGTCCGGCGGCACGCCGATGGCCAGGGAGGCAGTCTCTCTGCGGCCCGTACCGGACGCCGGCGGCCGCCTGCCCGACCCGCGCACCCGCGAGGGCATGCCCGACCTGTACGCCTACGCCCACCTGCTGGCCGACGAGAAGCGCCGCCTGCCCGGTGATGACATCATGTCGATCCTGCTGGCCCAGGTCGACGAGGACGGGGGCCAGGTGTCGGTGCAGGAGTTCGAGAACATGTTCTGGCTGTTCGCGGTGGCGGGCAACGAGACAGTGCGCAACGGCCTGCCGGGGGCCTGCATCGCGCTGCTGGAGCATCCGGACGCGCAGCATGAGCTGCGCGCCGACCCGCGGCTGATGCCCGGCGCGGTCGAGGAGATGCTGCGCTGGTGGACACCGGTGATGACGTTTCGCCGCACCGCGTCCGCGGACTGCGAGCTCGGCGGGCAGATGATCTGCGAAGGCGACAAGGTGGTCGTCTCCTTCACCTCCGCTAACCGGGACGAAGCCGTCTTCGGTAACGCAGACCGGTTCGACATCCGGCGGCATCCCAACCCGCACCTGGTCTTCGGTCACGGCCCGCACTTCTGCCTCGGCTCGCATCTCGCCCGCATCCAGCTGCGGGCACTATTCGACGAGGTGCTCGCCCGCACGTCGTCCCTCACCTTCGCGGGCCAGCCGTCCTACCTGCGCTCGAACTTCCAGCGCGGCGTCAAGAGCTTGCCGATCGCCTGGACGGCGGAGGACTGACTTTTGGACCGTGAAAAGCTGGGCTGGTGGTGACTACCGGGCGGCAGGCCGGCGCTCTGCTGTCGGTGAATGTGGGCATGCCGCAGGACGTGACCTGGCACGGCCGGACTGTGCGCACGGCGGTGTGGAAGAAGCCGGTCACCGGGCCGCGGACGGTGCGGCGGCTCAATATCGACGGTGACGGGCAGGGGGACCTGGCCGGGCACGGCGGCGAGCAGCGTGCCGTGTTCGTCTACCAGGTCGAGTCCTACCAGTACTGGCAGGACCAGCTCGGCCGCACTGACTTCGAGTACGGGCAGTTCGGGGAGAACTTCACCGTGCGCGGCCTGGCTGACGACCAGGTGTGCATCGGCGACCGCTACCAGATCGGCAGCGCGGTGTTCGAGGTCACCCAGCCGCGCGTCACCTGCTACCGGGTCGGCATCCGGCTGGATGATCCCCGCATCCCGGCGCTCCTGGTCTCCCATCACCGGCCAGGGTTCTATTTCCGCGTGCTGGCCGAGGGCGACGTGCAGGCCAGCGACGAGATCATCAAGCTCGCCTCCGGCCCGGAGGGCATGACGGTCGCGGAGATCGACGCCCTGCTGTACCTGCCCGGGCATCCTCGCCAGCAGGTGCAGCGGGCGCTGCGCATCCCCGCCCTCAGCGGCGGCTGGCAGACCTCGTTCCGGGAGATAATCGACCATCCCGGCGAGAACGCGGGCCTCACCGAGGCCAGCCCGCCGCCGGCCTGGCCCGGCTTCCGGCCGCTGACCGTGACCGCGACGGACCGGGAGAGCGACACGGTGGTCTCATTCCGCCTGGCCGACCCGCGGGGCGCGAGCCTGCCGCCCGCCCAGCCGGGGCAGTTCCTGACCGTGCGCCTGCTCGCCGACCCAGCCGGGCGGCCGCTGCTGCGCAGCTACTCGCTGTCCGGGCCGCCGGGCGCTGATGAGTACCGCATCAGCGTCAAGCGGGAGCAGCACGGGGCCGGGAGCCAGTTCCTGCAAAGCCGCGTGCGGGCGGGTGACGTGCTGGAAGCGGCCGCACCGCGCGGCACCTTCACCCTGCGGCCGGGACAGGGGCCAGTTCTGCTGATCAGCGCGGGGGTCGGCGCGACACCGGTACTTGCCATGCTGCACGCGCTGGCCGCCGGCCAGTCCGGCCGCGACATCTGGTGGCTGCACGGGGCCCGCAACCGGGCCGCAGAACCCTTCGCGGCCGAGTCGCGGGCCCTGCTGGCCGCGCTGCCCAGCGCGCACCGCCACATCTGCTACAGCAGGCCGGATCCCGGCGACATCCAGGGCCGCGACTATGACACGGCGGGACACCTGGCGGCGCCGGTCCTGGCCGCCCTGGACCTGCCGCGCAGTGCAGAGGCCTACCTCTGCGGCCCGGCGGCGTTCATGACCGAGATATCGGCTGCCCTAGTCGCGGCCGGCCTCCAGCCCGCCCACATCCGCACGGAAATCTTCGGTGCCGGGCCAGCGCAGACGCCGGGTATCGCGCCAGTACCAGTGCGGCCGCCGCACCTGCCCGCCGGGCCGCCGGGCAGCGGACCGCCGGTCGCATTCGCGCGCAGCGACCTGACCGCGCGCTGGGATCCCGGCTACGCCAGCCTGCTGGAGTTCGCCGAGGCCTGCGACGTGCCGGTGCGCTGGTCCTGCCGCACCGGGGTGTGCCACACCTGCCAGACCGCCGTCGTGTCCGGGACGGTCAGCTACGCCCCCGAGCCTGTCGATGACCCCCCCGAGGGCAGCGTGCTCATCTGCTGCGCACAGCCCAGTGGCGACCTGGTCCTCGACCTGTGATCGCCGGTGTCCCGCGCATGACCAAGATCATGCTGTCGGGGTACTGGGGTGGCAGTGGCCGGGGCGGGGCGGTGGCCGGGGTGGTGGCGGTGGCCGGGGCGGTGGCCGTGGCGGGGGCGGTGGCCGGGGCGGTGGCGGTGGCTGGGGTGGTGGCGTGGTGGTGGTCGGTGATGGTGAAGTACAGGACGGAGGCGCCGACCAGCAGGGCGCCGAGGATGTCACGGCCGGTGATGCCCTCGCGCAGGAACAGCACCGCCGAGGCCACGCCGAACACCGGGATCAGGTTGAGCACGATCGCCGCCCGCCCCGCCTGGACCCGCACGATCACCTGGTTGAACAGCAGGAAGCTGACCGCGAACCCGCCCACCCCGACCAGGACCGCCGCCACCCAGAACCGCGGCGCGCCCGGCACGCCCGCCGGCGCGGCGCCTGTGCCCCACCGCACCGCGGTGACCAGCACGCAGGCCGCCGTGGCCACCGTGAACTGCCACGCCGTCAGCGACAGCGCATCCGAGCCGTCGCCGAACCGCCGGGCCGCGATGGTGTACAGCGCCGCGCTCAGCATGCCCCCCGCCACCAGCAGGTCACCGGCCGCGGTGCCGCGGCCCGCGCCCGCGCCGGCCAGCACCACCAGCCCGCCCAGCGCCCCCGCCACCGCCAGGACCGCCGGGCGCGACACCCGCTCCCGCAGCAGCACCGCCGCCAGCGCCACCACCAGCGCCGACTCCAGCCCGCCGATCACCGCCCCGTGCACCGCGCTGGTCAGCGACAAGCCCACCGTGTCCCCCAGGTAGGCCAGCGCCGGCTCCAGCAGACCCAGCAGCACCGGCAGCCACCACGACCCCGGCGGCCGGTACCCCCGCACCACCAGCACCACCCACAGCACCGCCGTGGCCGCCAGCAGCTCCACGCACAACAGCGACACCGGATCAAACCCCCCCAGCGCGAACTTCGTCCCGCTGACCGCCACCCCCCACAACCCCGCCGCCACCCCCAGCCCCACCACCGGACGCCGCAGCCCGGCCAGCCGCCTCGCGGCGGCCTGGCCGGGCCGACTGGTCTCGTGCAGCGAGCCGCTACGGGCCGGCGGGGTCCTGCACCCTGGCTCTGAGGTCCTGATACGCTCCGGCGCCGCTGGAATGGCCGTTACGCTGGGAGCCACATTAATCACGTTCCGTTATATTGCTAGGTCCGCGTGGCGCGGTCAGGCCGTGGCGGCGGAGGTGGCCCGGCGGGCGGCCAGGGCCCGGTAGAGGAGCACGGCTGCGCTGGCAGCGACCAGCGCGGCTCCGAACGCGATCAGGGCGATCTGCCAGCCCGCCATGCCGCCCATCGCGATCACGCGGACGGTGGTCACTGGGGCCGGCCCGACGCCGGTCGTCGCCGGCAGTTGCGTGACGCCGGTGACGCTGCCTCCGCTGTCGGGTACCGGCACCTGCATGGCCATGGCGGCCGGGGCGATGGCGGCGAATGCCAGCAGCCCGCTGATGGCCGCGGCCACGACGCCGCCGAGACGGCGGATGCGTGCGCCGGCCTTTCGCGCGGCCGTCTGGGGACGTGCTGCCCGGTGAGCTGAAGATGTGAACATGGCCTTCTCCTGTCTGCGCGGTACGACCGGGTGTTCCGGTCGTTCCAGGCGAACGTACGGCGGCCGATGCCACTCCCAGATCGGGAACGGATGCCTATGTTTGCCCGCAGGCCACCCACATTTGCGCCGCCGCTCCCCCGTCTCCGCGGCCGTTCGGCCGTCGGGCGCATGAGCTTGCGCTACGCACGCTGAGTGGCGGTGGCGTGAGTCCCGGAGGCGGCCGCATATGACGTGGCGGTGGACCGGCTCGAGGGTCTTGGATGGGTTGCCGCAGCTGGTGAACCTTCAAGGACGGCAGGGAACCCGGTGGGATAAGCAGGCGCAGTCCCGGCCTTTATTGGCTCGGCTGCACCTCTGTCGAACCTGTAGTCTCGGTCCTGACGAGGGCACCGTTCAGCTGCCGCTGATAAGTGCGGGTGGCATTCTTCTCGATCTTCGCCTCGATCTCCTTCTGCAGATCAACGCCGACCATCCCGGCGAGCCCGAGCAGGTAGATCGCGCAATCGGCGAGCTCCTCCCCCACATCCTGGCTGCCCTTACGCCAGGCTTCGAATGCCTCAGCCATCTCTCCGTTCAGCAGGCAGAACTCCACCGGGACGTCGGTCGTGTTGAACCCTTTAGCGATCTTGTTGGCCCAGGCCAGGCGCTGTGCTGTCCGGATATCCATTGACCGATTGTCGCCCCTGCACCTACCCGCGCGGAATCGGGCAGCGCGAGGCACGCGCTCGCACGATGCGCTGTGCCGCCGCGGCGGATTCGCGGCGATCGGCGATCGGCGAAGTAGAGCATCGATGATCCGACGACGGCCGATCCGAGCGCGTCCCGGCCGGTGATGCCCTCGCGCAGGAAGATCCTCCAGGCTTGGCTTCAGTCCTGGGGAGACAGGGTCACCAGCCCGGCGGCCCTCGCCGCGGTGGCGAGGCGGGTGTCGTAGGTGACCAGGCCATCGAGATCCGGACCGAGGATGCGCGCGGTGGCGAGGTGGATGGCGGCGAGGGAGCGAAGGGCGCGGTCAGGCTCGGCCATCGCCGCCTCCACGACCTCATCATTAATGGCGACGTAGGAGAAGGCGGTCAGCAGGTCCCTGGCATCGGGAAGAAGCACGGGCGCGGCGCGGCCAACCGCCCGGGTGACCTCGATCCGCAGCAGTGCGGAACTCACCCACTCGGCGTTCGCGTGACTGTCGTAGAACGCCGCGAACGCTTTCGAGTGGCTCTCCTCGGCCAGGAGCTTGATCACTGCGGACGTGTCGGCGTAATACAGGCTCACCAGCGTTCCTCGTCCCGCATCGCTGCGAGGGTCGCGGAGAGCTGGTCAGTGCCATCCCCCGGATGCATGCGCGGACGATAGCCAGGACGGCTGGCCAGGGTTGCGCGCCCGGACGCTACGAGGCGCTCCAGGATCGGTGTTGGCGTGCGTTCCCCGACCGGCACGATCCGGGCGATGAGCCGCCCGTGTTCAGTGATATCGACCGTCTCGCCGTGCCGGACCCGCGCGAGCACCTCGCTCGTGTGGTGGCGCAGGTCCCGCAGGCCGACTGAGTGCGCGTCAGTGGTCGTCACGCGACTAAATGTATCACAGTTTTGTGGATACAAGAGGGCGTGCTGCAGGACCGGACGCGTCTGTGGCGGTGGCCGTGGCGGGGGCGGTGGCCGGGGCGGTGGCGGTGGCTGGGGTGGTGGCGTGGTGGTGGTCGGTGATGGTGAAGTACAGGACGGAGGCGCCGACCAGCAGGGCGCCGAGGATGTCACGGCCGGTGATGCCCTCGCGCAGGAACAGCACCGCCGAGGCCACGCCGAACACCGGGATCAGGTTGAGCACGATCGCCGCCCGCCCCGCCTGGACCCGCACGATCACCTGGTTGAACAGCAGGAAGCTGACCGCGAACCCGCCCACCCCGACCAGGACCGCCGCCACCCAGAACCGCGGCGCGCCCGGCACGCCCGCCGGCGCGGCGCCTGTGCCCCACCGCACCGCGGTGACCAGCACGCAGGCCGCCGTGGCCACCGTGAACTGCCACGCCGTCAGCGACAGCGCATCCGAGCCGTCGCCGAACCGCCGGGCCGCGATGGTGTACAGCGCCGCGCTCAGCATGCCCCCCGCCACCAGCAGGTCACCGGCCGCGGTGCCGCGGCCCGCGCCCGCGCCGGCCAGCACCACCAGCCCGCCCAGCGCCCCCGCCACCGCCAGGACCGCCGGGCGCGACACCCGCTCCCGCAGCAGCACCGCCGCCAGCGCCACCACCAGCGCCGACTCCAGCCCGCCGATCACCGCCCCGTGCACCGCGCTGGTCAGCGACAAGCCCACCGTGTCCCCCAGGTAGGCCAGCGCCGGCTCCAGCAGACCCAGCAGCACCGGCAGCCACCACGACCCCGGCGGCCGGTACCCCCGCACCACCAGCACCACCCACAGCACCGCCGTGGCCGCCAGCAGCTCCACGCACAACAGCGACACCGGATCAAACCCCCCCAGCGCGAACTTCGTCCCGCTGACCGCCACCCCCCACAACCCCGCCGCCACCCCCAGCCCCACCACCGGACGCCGCAGCCCGGCCAGGCCCATGCGCAGCGCCACGATGTCTCCTCGATCAAAAGAATGGATCGAATCGACCGTAAGCAGGATGGCCCTATGCCCGAATCGGGGATAGCCCCCTGTTTAATGCGCGACGACCACAATGAATGAGCGCGGCTATAGCCGGAAATGGACCGGCGCCGCTACTTCCTGGGCCGGTACCGCAGGCGCTTCCTGGCTGTCTCGGTCTTGCCGGTGCGCTCGTTGACGACGGCGAGCTTCTTGGCCCGGTCCAGGTCCGCGAGGCTGATCAGGCCGTTGGCGAGGAGGAACTCGGGCAGCTCGCGCTGGTGGCGCTGCTCGTTCCAGATGCGGCGCTGGAGCTCCTTCTTGTAGTCAGAGACCGCGCCCTCGCCGCTCAGGTCCAGCGCGATGGCAACCTCGGTCATCGGCACGGCCTGCGGGGCGACGGCGCCGAGGATGAACTCCTGGTACAGGTAGGCGATCGCCATGCAGGCCGTGTCATTGCGCTCGAAGAAGGCACGGACCCTGGGCACCGCGTCGGGCCGGGCCGGGCTGACGTGACCGGCTCCCGCCCCGGCCGCTGCCGACCCGTTCTGGCGGGGGCTCTCCTGGGTGCGCGGCTGGCCGGCGCTGATCGGCACGGTCGGCTGGTCACGCTGGCGGGACGGGACGTCGATGCACACCGGCAGTACCCACCGACCCACGCTGACCAGCCAGGACCCGGCCTCAAGCCGCACCGGGACGGTCTCGTACTGGGCCGGGGCGATCGGCAGCACATGCCGGGCGGCCGTCTGCACGCTCTGGTAGTTCCCGGTGAACTCGGCCGCGTACGGCGCCACGTACACCCGGTGAGTGGTATCGCGGCTGAACAGCTCCCACCGGTAGTGCACGAAGCGCAGGCCCGCGCAGCGCGGGGACCGGTGCAGGCTGGTGTCCTGGCCGCCGCTGAGCAGTGTCCGGTCCAGCCAGGTGATCTCATCGGGCGGCCGGTTCAGCCAGGCGCCCTGCGCGGCTGACCAGACCACGAGCTGACTCATCGCAACCCACCCACTGCCCCCGGCACGGCGTGTCATGGACACAGGCATCAGTCCTGCGATGTCTGCGACCATAACATCCGCCCGATCCCGCGGGGTCGCCCTGCTGGCGCTAGCCGTGCGCGGGCAGGGGCTTGTCCCAGCCGATCTCGACGCGTGACATCAGCGCGCCGGGTTGCGTGCCCCAGCCGATCGAGTCGCCGTCGCGGATCGTGTGCTCGCCGGTCAGCGGGGTGCCGTTGAGCGTGACGCCGTTGCGTCCGAGGTTGATGATCTGCCACCGGCCGTCGGTGAAGGTCAGCTCGGCGTGCACCCGGGACACGGTGGGCTCCTCGGGCAGCCGCAGCTCGACATCGGTGCCCCGCCCGGCCCGCGCCCCTGAGGTGCGGGTCTCGGCCACCGAGCCCCTGGTCACCAGGCGCAGCAGCGGGACGGGCGCCACGGCCGTGACCGTGGCGGAGTCCGCCACGACGGTCTGGGCGGCGGCCAGGTCCAGGCTCGGCGTCGGCGGCCCGGCGCGGGTATGCCCGTTGGCGCGGCCGCCCCCGGCATAGGCGACGGCCGGGGCGGCTGGCTGCGGCTGGAACTGCGGATACGGCTGGAGGCCGCGGATATGGCTGGGGCTGGGCATACGACTGGGGCTCGGCATATGACGGGGGCTGGGCGTACGACCGGGACGATCCGGCCGGGCGGCCCTGCTTCAGCTGGTAGCGGCCAGCGGGGACTGCCGGATCACCCATAACGCAGACTCCCACCGGGCCGGCGCTGGCCAGCCCGGCGCCGCGGGCGGCGATCTGAGATTCGTACACCTCGGTGGCGCTCGAGTTGATCAGGTCGATGTCCATCATGTCGGTCAGCGAGGCCAGGTCGCCGGGGTTGATCCGCAGCTCGACCTGGTTCGGCGCGAGCACAGATCCGCCTGGGGTGACGATGAGCACCTCGGACAGGTGCCGCAGGCTCAGCTGCAGCACGTCCCGGCCGTCCCGCCACGGCCGGGAGGCCAGGGCCTGCACCCACGGGTGGCTGCCGTTGACGCCCAGGTACCGCAGCGCGATCACCAGCCCGATGACGGCCGCCGCGAGCATCAGCAGCAAGACCGTGCCCGCGGCGATGGAGCCGGCGCTGTGCACGAAGAGCGCCCACAAGACGGCGATGCCCGCCACGGCCACCCAGCGCCTCCGGCTGCGCGACTGCAGCGGAACGCGGGGCGGGCGCGGCATTGCGTCACTGCGACCAGCCAATCGGACACCTTCCCAGAAGTCTGCGCCGGCCCGTTGACAGGCCGGCTCGCCTGATGAGGATGCTGCGCACGGCGGGCGCCCGTCAACGAATCGGGGGCTCTTCCCAGATATCTGGAAAACCGCTGGGCGGGCCCGCGACACGGTACTGGCACGTACAGCAGGCCACGCGGGATCTCGAAGGTCACATATCAGATAACGCTGGGCGTCTAGCTCTTTCCCTGCGGTTAACGACGGTATAGATACTAGCTATGGAGCATTCCGGCGAGTTTCGGGCCGGGGCCGAGGCAAGCGAGTGAACGACAGGGAGACCATGTCCAGAAAAAGGACGATCGTCGCCGCTGTAAGTGCGACCGCGACGATGGCAGGCATGATGATAGCGGGCGGAAGCGGAGCCGCGATGGCGTCACCGGCGCCGACGGTCACGCAACTGCCCGGCAGCGCGGTGCCGTTCACCAGCCACGCCCGTGCCACCGGCGCCGTCGCCGGTTCCCAGCCGCTGTCGATCCAGGTATGGCTGAAGGGACAGACGGCGGCCGCGCAGAACTTCGCCACGGCGGTGAGCACGCCCGGCAGCCCGCAGTTCCATCACTACCTGAGCCCGGATAGCTACACCGCCCGGTTCGGCCCGACTCGCGCCGAGGCCAGCAAGGTCGAGGCGTGGCTGCGCGCCCAGGGCTTCACCGGCATCACGGTCGACTCGCAGCGCTCCTACGTGCGGGCCACGGCGACCACCGCCAAGATCAACAAGGCGTTCGCCGTGACGCTGAAGCTCTACCAGCCGTCGGCCAAGGTGAACGCCGGGAAGTTCCAGCTGCGCGCCAACAACCGGGCCGTCTCCGTGCCCAGCTCGCTGGCCAGCAGCGTCGCCGGCGTCACCGGCATGGACAACGCCGCGCCGATCGTCCCGCTTGAGGGCCCGAACGGCAAGACCCCCAGCACGCCGCAGGCCGCGAAGGTGAGCAGCAAGGCCTGCTCTCACTACTACGGCCAGCACATTACCCGCGGCCTGCCCCGGCATTTCGGGGTAACGGCCTTCCCGACCGAGGCGTGCGGGTATACCGCCCGGCAGTTCAGGGTGGCCTACGGCGCTAACATGCACAACACCGGCCGGGGCCAGACAATCGCGCTGGTGGAGCTGGGCCTGACCCCGGAGATGTTCCGTACGCTGCGCGACTACGCCAAGGCCGTCCGCATGCCCTCCCCGGTCAAGAGCCGCTACCACGAGCTGTCGCTCGGTCAGGGCAGCGCCTGCGGGGACTTTTTCGATGTGGAAGAGCAGCTCGACGTCGAGTCTTCCTACGACATGGCCCCCGGAGCGCACCAGCTCGTGGTCGGCGGCGACAGCTGCAATAACGGCGACTTCGGCCTGCAGGGGCTGTTCAACGCGGATCTCGCGGTCCTGGGCGGCAACGGCCATCACCCGCGGGCGTCGATTGCCTCCAACTCGTGGGAGAGCGGCGATGAGAGCCAGCCCGCCTTGCTGACGAACATCGAGCATGCTTTCCTGCTGCGTGCCGCCGCTGAGGGCGTGGGCATGTACTTCTCGGCCGGCGACGCGTCTGGTCCGGAGTCTCCGTCGACTGACCCCTTCGCGGTCTCGGTCGGCGGGACCACGCTCGGGATCAGCAAGACCGACACCCGCCTGTTTGAGACCGGCTGGTCCACCGGCGAGTCGTTCCGGTCGGGCAAGCGCCTGAAGTGGATCTTCTGCTGTGAGCAGGGTGCCTCCGGTGGCGGTGCCAGCCTGCTGTGGAAGGAGCCCGGCTACCAGAAGCGAGTGGTTCCGGCCGCCCTGGCCAAGGGTCCCGGCAACCGCGGCCCCAGCCGGGTCGCGCCCGACATCAGCGCCGACGCCGATCCGTTCACCGGGTTTGCCGTGGGCCTGCTCAACATTGATCCCCCCGCCGCTCCCTCGTTCTTCCTGAGCGACATCGGCGGGACGAGCCTGGCCGCGCCGCTGGTGGCCGGCATCGTGGCCGCGGCCCAGCAGGGGCAGCACACGACGTTCGGGCTCATCAACCCGGCGATCTACAAGCTGGCCGGGACCAGCGCCATCCACGACGCCCGGCCGCTGACCAGCCACAGTCCCGCGCTGTTCCGCGGGACGGTCTGCGACACCGCCACCTGCGGCGAGCAGCTGCTGACCACGTTCGACGACCAGAACCCCCACATGTTCGGCTACACCGGGCAGGTCACGCTGAAGGGCTATGACAACATGACCGGCGTCGGCACGCCCGCCGGGCAGAGGTTCATCACCGCCCTGCGCCGGCTGGAGAAGTAGGACCGGCGCGGCGCAGCCCGCGGATCTGGCTGCTCGGCAAGTCTGGCCGGGCCCTCCCCATAGCGGGGGGGCCCGGCCTACTGCTGAAGTCCTACCGCGAGTTCCTCAAGGGTCTCCTGCAGCCAGGCGCACATGGCCGAGTGCAGGCCGGAGCCGAGCGAGATCCGGGCCACGCCCAGCTCGGCCAGTCGCATCAGCCCGGATACGCCGGGCCGGTAGAGGATGTTGACGGGCCCGCCCATGCCGTCGGTCAGGCGGCCGATGACATCATCACCGGCCGCCGTGATCGGATAGACGCAGTCGGCGCCGGCGGCCAGGTACCGCCGGCCGCGCGAGATCGCCTCGGCCACGACGTCCGCCGCCTGGTCCCCGCTCCCGCTGCCCGCCGCGTCCCCGTTCCCGGCCTCGTTGTTCCCGCCCCGCGCCGCGGCCCGCAGGAAAACGTCGACGCGGGCATTCACCACCAGCGGCACTCCCGCCGCGGCGCCCGCCGCTACCACCCCGGCCAGAAAGTCGCACTGGGCCTGCACGTCGACCAGGCCGCCGTGCTCGTAGTCGGTGTCCTCCAGGTTGCAGCCCGCCACCCCGGCCTCGAGCAGCCGCTCGACCAGCTCGGCCGGCGCGAGCCCGTAGCCGGCCTCGGCGTCGACGGTGACCGGGACGTCCACCGCGGCCGCGATCCGCCCGGCGGCGGCCATCATCTCGCCGACCGGCGCGGCCTGGCCGTCCTCGTACCCGAGAGAGCGGGCGACCGCGGCACTGCTGGTCGCCACCACGGCAAAACGGGCCGCGACCAGCAGGGCCGAGGGAACATCCCAGGCGTTGGGCAGCAGCACCGGCGCCCCCGGCCGGTGCATCTCACGCAGCGCGGCAGCACGCTCAGACAGGCTCATGCAGACGGATCGTACTAGCCGCCGCGGGAAGGGCCGGGCGGCGGCGCGGCATGCTAGCGGCGGCGATCGCCCCGGCCAGCGCGAGCGCCGCGGCGACACCCATCGCAGGCGCGAAACCGGCCGTGAACGCCTGCGGCGACCCGAAGCCGCCCGTCGCGCCGAACGCGCTCACCACGATCGCGATCCCGAAGACCCCGCCCAGCTGCCGCAGCATGCTGAATATCCCCGACGCCTGCCCGATCTGGGCCACCGGCACCGCGCCGACGACCGCCTTCTGCGCGGCGGGCATGGCCATCGACATGCCGCAGCCGCCGATGATCAGGGGCAGCAGCAGCTGCGGATAGGCCGGACCAGTCCGGGCGATGAGCGCGAGCCAGCCCATCCCGGCCGTCTGCAGGATCAGCCCGCTCGCCATCAGCGCGCGCTCGCCGACCCGGTCGGCGAGGTTCCCGGCGACCGGCGCGCAGACCATCAGCGTGCCGGTCCACGGCATCAGCCGCAGTCCCGCGCCGAGCGGCCCGTACCCGAGGGCGGTCTGCAGGTACTGCGCCAGGAAAAACAGCGTCCCGTACATCGATCCGATCAGGAAGAAGTTCGCCGCGTTGGCCGCGGCGAACGCCCGGATCCCGAAGAACCGCATGGGCAGCATCGGCGCGCTCGTGCGCAGCTCCCATCCGACGAAGGCGGCCAGCAGGCCCGCGCCGGCCGTCGCCGCGACGATCACCTCCCGGCTGCCCCAGCCCGCGCTGTTGCCGCGCACCAGCGCCCAGACCAGCCCGAACGCGGCGCCCGTGGCCAGCAGCACGCCGCATATATCAAAACGGAAATTCGGCCCGCGGCTCTCGCCCAGATGCCGCCGGACGCCCGCGATGACGATTACTCCGATCGGGATGTTGATCCAGAAGATCCACCGCCATGTCAGCCCCTGGGCGACCGCCCCGCCGACGAACGGGCCGCTGAAGGTGGCCAGGCCGGTCAGTCCGCTGAAGATCCCGAGTGCCCGGCCCCGGCGATGCGGCGGGAAGGCGGCGCTCAGCTGGGTCAGGGCCAGCGGCATGATCAGCGCGGCGCCCGCTCCCTCGACGGCCCGCGCGGCGATCAGGGCGCCGATGCCCGGCGACAGCGCGCACGCCGCGGACGCCGCGGTGAACAGCCCCAGCCCGGCCGCGAACATCCGCCGGCGGCCGAACCGGTCGCCGAGCGCCGCGCCGGTCAGCAGCAGCACGGCGAAGCTCAGGACGTAGGCGCTGACCGTCCACTCCAGGGTCTCGACGGAGGCGCCGAGATCATGGCGGATCGTGGTCAGCGCGGTGGCGACGATGGTGCTGTCCAGCGCGATCATGAACGATGCGGCGGAGGTCAGGCCGAGGACCCATCGCTGCGTCGGCGTCATCGCGGCATGGCGGGGGCGCACGCCTGTTTCCTGGAGAGTCATGTCGGTACAGATCCGGGCGGCACCGCGAACTCACCGGTTAGTTCCGGGCCCGGGGCGGGTCTAATGCGGTGACGGCACGGGCGCGCGCCAGAGCGTTTAGGCCCTAGATCACAGGAGTGGCGATGTCGGTGACGGTACGGGAGCATGGCAGCGGCCCGGCGCTGGATGGTACGGCGCTGGACGACATGGCGCGCGGCGGCGAGGACTTCGCGCGCCTGGCCGACCCGCTGCGCGGCGAACTGCTGGCGCACTGCTACCGCATGCTGGGCTCGGTCCACGATGCCGAGGACCAGGTGCAGGAGACCATGATGCGCGCCTGGCGAGCACGCGGAAATTTCGAGGGCCGGTCGTCGCTGCGGACGTGGCTCTACCGGATCGCGACCAATTCCTGCTTGCGGGCGCTGGAGAACCGCAGCCGGCGGCCGCTGCCCTCCGGCCTGGCCGGTCCGGGCCAGGATCCGGAAGGACCCGTGGGCGCGACAATGCCGGAGATCTCGTGGCTCCAGCCCATCCCGGACGCGCTGGTCGCCGCCGGGTCAGCCGATCCCGCCTCGATCGCCGTGTCGCGCAGCAGCCTGCGGCTGGCGCTGATCGCCGCCCTGCAGTACCTGCCTGCCCGCCAGCGCGCGGTGCTGATCTTGCGGGACGTGCTGGGCTGGCGGGCATCCGAGGTCGCCGAGCTGCTCGGGGCCTCGACCATCGCCGTGAACAGCATGCTCCAGCGGGCCAGGGCACAGCTGGAGCGCGTGTCGGCCGCCGAAGACGAGGTCCGCGAGCCCGCCGACCCGGACCAGCGCGCCCTGCTGGGCCGGTACGCCGCCGCGTTCGAGCAGGCCGATATCACCGGCCTCACGGGCCTGCTGCGCGCTGATGCCGTGCTCGAGATGCCGCCGATACCGACCTGGTTCCGCGGCCGCGAGATGATCGGGCGCTTCCTGGCGGCCCGGTTCGGCGAGCCTGACCACTTCCGGATGATCCGCACCGGCGCCAACGGCCAGCCCGCTGTCGCCTCGTACCTGCGCGGCCGCGACGGCGGCCACCACGCGCACGCGGTTCAGGTGCTCACCTTCCGCGGGCCGCGGATCGCCCGGATCGTCTCGTTCAACGACCCCGCGCTGGTCACGCTGTTCGGCTTGCCGCAGTCCTTGCCCGCGGCCGCGTCCCTGGCCCCGCACCCGCTCTGACCCCGGTCCCGGCCCGGGCGGCGGCGACGACCGCGATCCCGGACCGGACCCGGACCCCGCGAACGCAGACCCGGCCGCGTGGGCGCACTAGCGCGCTGACCACCGATCCAAGGTCAGTCACGGACCCTGGTCAGGGCCAGGTTGATCTCGGCCTGAAGACTGTCGAGCTGAAGCTGGATCCGCCGAAGGCGCGGACCGACGTTGGCCGCAATCTCCTGCCGAAGGTAGCGGACGCAGAGTGTGGCACCGAAGAGTGCGCCTAGCAGAATCCCGACGAGGAAGATCAACATTGGCCACCGTCCTAGATCTGCACCGCGGACCCGCTGACGCCTCGCCGTGGTGCGGTCCTTTGCCCCACTTACGTGATGCCCTGTAGAGTTCCTGTGAAAACATGTAAATTTTACAGAAGATCACGAACAGCCTGTGATCCCAACTTGTGTGAACGTAACGATCGAGTAAAGTTCACGGATGTGGGTAACACCCTGCTATCCATAACGCGATACTCGGCTCCGTGCGATCCGTGGAGGCATCGTGGCGATGGCCAGCACCCAGCCCGTCCCAGAGGTGTTCAGGCTGGCCAAGCGCCTGCGTGAGCTGCGAGAACACGAGTTCGCGCGGCTTACGCAGAGCGAGCTCGGCCACGCCCTCGGCGACCCGGGCGCCCCGGTCAGCCCAGCGGCCATCTCGATGTGGGAAAACGCAGCCAGCGGGCGCATCCCGCCTCCGGCGCGGCTGGAGGCTTACGCCCGGCTGTTCTGCACGCCGCGGTCCTTTGAGGGCGGGGTGCGGATGCTCGGCGTCGCCGAACTGACGGTTCAGGAGCGTGACCGCCTGGGAGAGCTCCAGCACGAGCTTCTCGGCCTGCGGGATAGCGCGGTGTCCCGCACGGAGGAGCCCTCCCTCAGCGAAGCCCAGTCGATGTGGCACTTCCCCGATGGCTCGCGTATCACGCTGGTCTGTTATCGCCTGCCGCCCGAGCTCCGGCCTCCTCAGGCGAATCCGGACGATCTGAACTATGTCCGCTTTGCCAGCCTCGCCGACCTGGATACCGTAGTCGACATCTACGGCGCGATCAGGGCCTATAACCCCACGTCGCAGGTCGTCATCATGGCCGCGCAGGACCTGACCCAGCGAGATGTCGCGACTCATCTCGTACTGATCGGCGGATTGACCTGGAAAACCGTTACCCCATGGTTTTCCCGTATTTTCCCGATACCGATCGATGCCGATGATCCTGCCGACCGCGGCGCTATAATGGTCCGCTTCTCCGAGAGCGATGAGCGTGAGTTCAAATACACGCTCGCCGGGGATGAGCTAGTCGAGGATGTTGGCTTCTTCGCCCGCGGGGAGAATCCGTCAGCGCCACGGCGGACGCTCACGATCTGCGGGGGTATCACCACACGAGGCGTGCGCGGCGCCGCACGGTGCTTCATCGACTGGGAGATGCGGGAACGCAACGAGCAATATCTCATGCCCCGGTTTCCCGAGGGATCGACCTATTGCATCGTGATGAGAGTTCCGGTCGTTAACAAAGATCCGATGACGCCCGATCTGTCCAAGCCGGAAAACCGCCTCTTCGAATGGTGCGACGTCAGCACCGAGACCGAGTAGAAGGATCAGGCCTTGACCGCCGGAAGCAGCCTGGATGGCTCATTCCACATCGAGTCACATCAGGCTCTGCTGCAACAGCCATCCGGTGCCTGGGCGCCAGGCCGGGCACTAGACGCCATCATCGTCCCCACGATCAGGCCATGGTCGCTGCAGCCGGCGATCGCATTGGCCAGGGACATCGGCTGCGCGCTCGTCGTGCTCTGCAGCACGCCCGAGCAAGCCCGGCAGGCCCGGCTGGAATGCGAGCCAGTTCTCGACGACACGCTCGTGACCTACGTGCCACTGTCTGTTGAGGACAATCTGCTGTCGTTCCTGACGTCCGCACATCCCGAGAATGACATTGAGCGTTCGTGTCATCTCGACATCGCCAGGAAGCGGAACGTTGGCCTGCTGCTCGCCCGCCTCTGCGGCTGGCGCACGATCATGTACCTGGACGACGACATCAGGGATCTGACCCCAAGTGCCGTGTCTCGGGCGGCCGCCCTGACCACCCGTTTCCAGGCCGCCGGATTCGAGATTAAGCATTACCCGGACAACTCGGTTATCTGTCACGCACATCGGCTGACCGGCGGTCAGCAAGGTATATTTCCGGGCGGCAGCGCCCTGGTCATCGACGTTATGCGATGCGATGCGCTATTTCCACCTATCTATAACGAGGACTGGCTGTTCTTGTTCGATGCTGTCCAGGACCGTTCTGTGGCGGTCGCTGGCCCGCTCTCCCAGCTCGAATACCAGCCATTCGCGCGCTCGAGTCGGGCTGCTTCCGAGGAGTTCGGCGACGTGATCGCCGAGGGCCTCTACCGGCTCCTGCACGAAGGAGCGGACGTGACGGATGCGACGCATGAATACTGGCGGAGCACGCTGGAGCGACGATCCCAGTTGATCGACCACATAGCCACGCGGCTGCTGCTCTGCGACGAAGACGCACCCATGATCGGATGCGCGCTGATGTCGCTGGCCGCCGCCCGCAAGCGGCTCACGGCGATCTCAGCGCTTTCCTGTGTCTCCTTTATCCGCGCCTGGCGGACGGACCTCGGCGCCTGGCGGCAGCGACTGCCTGGCCTGCCCGTGGTCGGCGACCTGACGGACGCGGCCAAGTTCCTTGACCTCCCGGCCCCGATAGGTGCGTGAACCAGTGACCAGATGTGATGCGGCCACGATCGACCCGGCCGCTCGTATAGCCCAGACCGCCATCATCGGCAACCCGTACCGCCCGCTCCTCGATGGCCGCCAGGTATCAGTTGACCGTGACACCGTCATCGAGGCCGGCGTGTGGATCGGTCAGTACGCCACGATCGGGCCCGGCGTACGGATCGGCGCCGATGCGATACTCGAGGATTTCGTCAGCGTCCAGCCCGGAGCCGTGATCGGGTCACGGGTCCTGGTGACCAGCCGCGCCTGGATTGGCCTGGGCGTGACCGTGGGTCCCGATTGCGTGATCAAGGGGCACATCGACGATTACGCCCGGATAGGAGCGAATTGCCGGATCGCCGGGGACCTTATCCACCGCCAGCTTGACCCATCCATCCCCTGGGACGACCCGGCCGCCGAGGAGCCGGCGCCGATCGTCGGAGACGGCGCGTTCGTCGGCTGGCGCGCGGTGATCGTGGGCGGCGTCAACATCGGAGCAGGCGCCTATGTCTGCGCGGGGGCGCTGGTCACAAAGGACATCCCGGCCGGGCACATAGCCTGCGGCCGCAATCAGGTCATTCATCCAAGCGCCTGGCCAGGCGCGCTCGGGAAGTCCCCCTTCTTCCAGGATCGGCCGCACGCGCAGCAGCTTGTGAGCGCGGCCGAAGTTGACTGAGCACAGCGCCGGTGCGCCAGGTACCGCTGAGGCTAACGGCCAAGCAGCCGCTGGGCGTTCCCTCCGATAAGGGCCTCGAGTACGTGCTCGCGCAGCCCTCCGCCGCGCCATTCCGCCAGCGCCCGGTCCATCGGGAAGACCGGCCAGTCGGTGCCGTGCAGGACCTGGCGGCCAAGCAGGGTGTTCATGAACCGGTACATCACTTCCCAGCCGGTGTTCGCCGAGCAGACGTACTTGGGCGCCAGGCCGCCGAACTCGGCGTAGACGTTCGGATGCTTGCGCAGCACCGCCACCATCTCCGGCACCCAGGGCCACCCCGCGTGACACGCCACCAGCACCAGATCGGGAAAATCGCAGGCCACCTGATCTAGCTGGATCGGCTGGTCGTTGCGGATCGGGAACGTCACGGTGTAGTTGATGCCGGTATGCAGCGCTACCTGAAGTCCGAGCTCGTTCGCCTTCGCGTAGACCGGATACAGCACCCGGTCATCGATCGCCATCCCGAAAAATGACGGCTGCAGGGCCAGGCCGGTCAGGCCCAGATCGGCGACCCGCTGCACCTGGGACAGCGCCCGGGGGATCTTCACGTGATCCATCGAGATCGTGCCGTAACCGGAGAACCGGGCCGGGTGCTCGCTCACGAGCTTGCCGACCGCGTCGTTGAGGGCGTCGGCGACATCTCCGTATTCGTACTCCGCATGCACGACCGCATGCCCCACGCCACTGCGGTCCATGTCCGACACCAGGTCATCGAGAGTCCGGTTCCGGTTAGCGGACAGGTCGAGCACCTTGTCGTACTGCGCCAGGTAGTCATCGGGCAGGTCATCGGACGGTCGCAGTTCCAGCGGAAGCCGGACCCTGAAGTCGATCACCTCTGTCATCGCAGCCTCCCGATCGCGAGCTGAGTACCTCTGGCCGGTCGTCCCTGGCCGGGTCTGGCTACCATCCGAGTTCCGCCAGCCGATCCCAGACCAGGGCCGATTCGTCGCCTGAGCGGTCCAGACCGTCCTTCTTCACGCGCATCGACGGAGTCCGGTCGAAGTCGGCCGTCCGGTACTCCAGGAATCGCGGCACCTTGTAGCGGGCGAGCCGGGATTCCCCGAACGCGATCAGCTCCTGCGGCGGCACCGACTTCGATGTCTCGCCGTCGGTCAGCAGGACGTGCACCTTTACCTCCTCGCCGCGCAGGGCGTCCGGCGCCGGGACGGCCGCCACCTCCAGCACCTTCGGATGCGACCGCAGCACGTTCTCGACCTCAGCGGCGGCGATGTTCTCGCCGGCCCGCCGGATAATGTCCTTTATCCGTCCCTGGAAGTACAGGTACCCCCGGTCATCGCGCCTGCCGAGATCACCGGTGTGCAGCCAGCCACCGCGGCAGGTCTCCGCGGTCGCGTCGGGTCGGTTCAGGTAGCCGCGCATCAGGCCGGGGGCTCGCACGACGATCTCCCCGATCTCCCCGTCCGCCAGCTCGCTGTCGTCGGCGCCCACGATCCGGATCTCCGCTCCCTGGCACGCGCGCCCGATCGAGCCGGAACCGATCATCTGCGCCGCGCATTCCACGGGCGTGCCGACGACCAGACCGGTCTCGGTGAGCCCGTATGCCTCGACCCACGGCGCACCCCAGCGCGCGACGAGCGCCTCGTGCAGCGCCGCGGGAATCCCGACCTGGATCGCGAGCCGGACCCGGTGCTCGAGGTCGCGGGCGTCAGCCGGTGCCTTCAGCAGGAGGCTCGCCGTGGAGGCGATCCCGAACAGGACAGTGACCTCATGCTCGCGGACCACTGTCCAGTAGCGAGAAACACTGAATTTACGCATAACGACCAGCGGCGTGCCAGCCTGAAGCGATACCAGCAGCTGCCATGGCGGGTCATTGTAGAAAAACTGCAGGCAGCACAGCATCCGGTCCGCGGCCGTGATGCCGTACATCTCGGTCACCAGGTCGGCGAAGCGGATCCAGTAGTCGTGACCGACCATGCAGCCCTTCGGCGGACCGGTGGTCCCCGACGTGTAGTACACGTTCGTGATGTCAGCGCTCGCCTCCGCCGGGCGTTCGCCGGGCCCGGTGAGAGACCGCACGCTGAGCCCGGAGCCGTTGATGTCGCCGGAGCGAGCGCCGCTGAATCTGGCCAGCCCGCGGGGCTCCTCGCCGTCCGCCACGACGATCTCAGCGAGATCCGGGCAGTCCGGCTTGAGCTCGCGGAACAGCGCCTCGTGCTCAGGGCCGACCACCGCGACCCGGGCGGCAGAGTCTCGCAGGATGTGGCCGGCGTCGTGGCTGCGCGCCGCGGGATTGAGCGACACCAGCACCGCGCGGCAGGCGACGGCGGCCAGCCACGCGATCATGAACTCGGCGCGGTTGCCCATCATGACCGCGACCCGGTCGCCGGGCGCGACCCGCGATCGCAGGTAGCCGGCGAAGGACTCGGCCTGAGACCACAGCTGGCCGCGGGTGACGACGACGCCGTCCTCGAAGATCAGCGCGGGCCGGCCCGGCTCGTCCTGGCAGGCCGCGCGGACGAGCTCCAGCAGGTCGCCGGACCGGGCGCCGGACGGGCCGTCGGCCCGACTCACTCGTACCACTCCTGCGGAGCGAGCTTGATCGTCTCCTCCCAGTGCAGGTCGTGGCTGACGATCAGCGTGGCGTTATGCCTGCGCTGCAGCTCCTCGATCCGCTCCCAGCTCTCGACCAGCGCGTCCGGGCTCCACAGCAGGCCAGGCAGGCACCGGGCGGCCGTCTTCTCCTTGTCGTACACAGCGTCACCGGTGAGGATGTACGCCTGGCTGTCCAGCCGGACCAGCAGCGACTGGTGGCCGGGCGTATGACCGGGAGTCGGGAAGATCAGCAGCCTGCCGTCATTGAAGATGTCGTGCTCGCCGCGCAGCTCCTTCCAGTTCCGTACCGACTCGAAGTCCTTCCGGACGTATGTGTCGCGCTGGTACACCGGCGGCCAGTGCGCGAAGGTGAGCTCCTCCTTCTGCACGTAGACCTGAGCCTCGGTGAGGAACTCGAGGCCGCCCGCGTGGTCGTAGTGCAGGTGGGACTGCACGACATGCCCGATGCCCTCGGCCTCCACGTCCATCGTGTGCAGCCGGGAGACCACGTCGTCGCCGGGCTGCATCACGACCTCATACAGGTCAGCCGCGGGGCCGAGACGGCTGCGGGGATCGGTGATGAAAGCCGGATGCGCGCCGCTGTCGAACAGGACGTCGCCCTCGGGATGGCGGATCAGGTAGAAAAAGTACGGCGGGTGGATAGACCCCCCGCAGTCAGCGTCGAACGGGTCAAGGAGCGAGCGCAGCGTCTTCTCGCCGCCGCAGTGGAAGGCGTACATCTTCATCGGCGTGACTTCTCCCTCACTCATCGCCATACCGCGGGCGCCGTTTCTCGGCGAAGGCCCGCAGTCCTTCGGCCTGGTCGGCGGTGGTATCGACCCGGCTGTAGTACTCCCGCATGAGCCGGAAGTGCTCCGCCGGGGAAGCCGACAGCCCGTGCTGGACCAGTTCCTTGGTCATCCGCACTGCCATCGGGCCGTTCCCGGCGATGCGCTCGGCCATGCGCCAGGCTTCCGCCTGCAGGTCACCGGCCGGTACGACCCGGCTCACCAGCCCGATCCGCAGCGCCGTCGGCGCGTCGATGAACTCACCGGTGAGCAGCATCTCCATCGCATGCGACGGGGAGATGATGCGCGGCAGCCGGTAGGCGCCGTAGCCGTGCAGCAGGTTCCACTTCACCTCGGGAGTGCCGAAGGTCGCGTTCGGCGAGGCGATTCGGATGTCGCAGACCAGCGCCAGCTCCAGGCCACCCGCCAGGGCGTAGCCGTTCACCGCGGCGATCAGCGGCTTGGAGGTCGTGAGCCCGAAGTCCCAGCGGTCCGCCCGCCACGGCGCCCATTCCGCCGCGTCCGATGCACCGGTGTGCATCAGCTTGAGGTCAGCGCCCGCGGTAAAGGCCCGCTCGCCCGCGCCAGTCACGATCCCCACCCGGACCGCCGGGTCCCGCTCGATCTCCACGAAGGCGTCGGTGATCTCCGCGTAAGTCTGCGGATCGAGGGCGTTCAGTACCTCGGGCCGGTTCAGCGTGATCTTGGCGATCCCGTCCTGGCGCTCGAAGATGATGGCCATCTGGCTACTGAATTCCGTTGCTGCGGTGCCTGCCCTCGCGATCACGGCCCGCGCCGTCATGGCGAGCAGTGCGCGGGCCGGATGCGGCCAGCGCCGTCTCCTCCTCAATCTCGACGTCAGCCATCAGGCGGCCAGCCCGCAGCATCGCATCGGGGCGCCGGCGCTCGATCCAGTACGCGATGGCGGTGCTCACGATGATCACGCCGAGCGTGGCGTAGATGAACCAGCGCAGCGGCGCGGGCGGGTAGGGATGCACGTTGCCCCACAGCACCCAGACCATCGCGGCGATCGAGATGACCGGCAGCGCGCCGTGCCGGACCCAGCTGAATTCGGACCGGTAGTCCCGCCAGACGAAGCGGATGAGGCCGCCGCTGATCAGCAGGTAGGCGGCGATGAAGAAGAGGGTCGCGAAGTACGACAGCCAGGACGCGAACGCCAGCGGCGTGTACTTCAGGCCGAACCCGATCGATGCCACCAGCGCCACGCCGCCCGCGACCAGGCAGGCGATGTACGGGGACTGCCGGCTATTCACCCGGCCGAGCATCTCGGGCAGCAGCCGGTCCCGGCCCATCTTCCACAGGATGCGGCTCACGGCGATCACCGTGACGATGTTCAGCGCGGTGAAGCTCGAGATCACCGCGAGGTTCACCAGGACGCTGAGAACGCCGTTGCCGTAGTGATCGGCGAGGGTGTTGAACGGCGTCGCCGCGGTCGCCAGGGCGTTGACGTGCCTCGGCGATGTTCCGTAGCCGATCGTCACCGCGTAGGAGACGACGACGTAGAAGATGCCCACGACCAGCGTTGTCAGCATCACCGCGCGCGGAATCGTCCGGCGCGGCAGGCGGGCCTCGTCGCCGAGGGTGGTCGCGGACTCGAAGCCGACGAACGCGAAGATCGTGTACACGACGGCGGTCAGCAGCCCGCTGGAGCCCTTCAGGCTCGATGACGGGTTGAATACCTCAAGCGTGTTGCCGTTCGCGCCGCCCTTCACGATGATCACTAGCGCGAAGATCGTCAGGATCGTCATCTCGATCCCGAGCCCGATCAGCCCGGTCCGCAGCGAGGGCTTGACCCCGAGGACCCCGAGGGTGGTGCTCAGCACAATCAGCGCGGTCGCGAATACCACCCAGGAGATGTGCACTCCGGACGCCGCCAGCAGCGAGGAGCAGAAGTTCCCGAAGAAATCCAGCTGGAACGGGAACAGCAGCAGGTAGGCGCCGAACAGCAGCACGCCGGTGACAAAGCCGGTCTTCGGGCCGAAAGTCCTGGTCAGGTAGGTGTAGAAGGACCCCGCGCTCGGCAGCCTCTTCGCGTACTCGCCGATGACCATCGCGATGCAGACGCAGACCAGCAGTCCGATGAGGAACGCCAGCGGCGTCGCGGCGCCGGAGTAGCCGACGATGAACGCCAGGCCCGCGACAGAGCCCGCGGCGGGAGCGATCAGCGCCGCCGACTGCGCGACGACGGCGGGCAGGCCGATGGCGCGGCGTTCGAGATCCTCGCCGGGGCGGGCGACGGCAGACTCCGCCAGCGGCGGCCCTTGCGGTTGCGATGACATCGGTCTCCTCAGGAGTCGAGCCAGTCGGCTAGCCGCGATGTTACCGATCGATCGATCGGGCCGCAATGGGTGAGCTGCCTCCTCTGGGGCTGCGCAGTGGCGTGAAAGGGGGCTCAGGCGGCCAGGGAGGAACTCAGGCGACCCCGGCCGATGCCGCCGGCCGCACGGTAGCCGCCCGGACCGCGGCCGGCCGCACGGCCGCGTCGTCGACCTCCCGCAGTACGCGCTCGACGATCTGGAGAACCTCGCTGGTCGGCGCGCATCGCAGGTCGCCCAGCTGGAGCGAACGTCCCTGGCACCGGGTGCCGACCATGGCCAGGGCCAGGTCGGTGAACGCGTCAGCGACCTCGGCGGGACTCATCGGGCCCTCATCCGAATACCAGCGTACGATTCCGTTGCACATTTCCAGTAGGGCCAGCCGGGTAATCCTGGCATCACAGATGTGGAAGACGCCATCCGCCAGGCCCCGCTCGAGCAGTTCCGCCCAGAGCGCCTCGTAACTATCCCTGAGCACCATCACCCTCGCGAGCGCCTCTTCGGACAGGGAGCGCAGCTCGTCGTCAGCGACCAGCGATCGCAGCGGGTCCAGGGTGTGAAAGCCCACGTGCGTGCGGACCAGTGCCGCGAGCTCGGATGCGGGCTCCTGCGCGGTCGCCAGCGCCTCGCGGGCCGCCCGGCTGAGCTGGGTCATGCTGACCAGCATGAAGTCGACGAGCAGCTCGTCCTTGCTGCCCATGTAATGGTAGAGAGCCGCGGTGGAGATGCCGACCCGGTCGGCGATGTCCCTGATTCCGGTGGCTTCGAAGCCCTTCGCCGCGAACAGGTGAAGCGCGGCCTCCTCGATTCGCCGCTTGGTGGACTGACCTGCCGAGTCTCTGACATTCACCGCACGCACAGCCGGTTGGCGCCTTGGCACGATGCTCCGTTTCCGAGATCAAGGCAACTCGAGATCGCAACGGCGCCAGCTGTCGCACGGCACCACTCCGGGCCAGATCTGAAGTCCGGTCAGCTGGCCCGGCCGAAGTCTGCCTACCGATCGATACATGCTTATAGTAGCCATCACCAGCCTGGTCAGAGACTGTGAGAGCGACGCGGGGTGCGGATGCCGGTTAAGACGCCTGAGAGCGCGATCCGGACGGCGATCATCACCGTCGACGACGACCCTGGCGTGTCCCGCGCCGTCGCACGCGACCTGCGGCGCCGCTACGGCGAGCGGTACCGCGTCGTCCGGGCCGAGTCCGGCGAGGCGGCCCTGGACGCGCTGAACGAGCTGAAGCTGCGCGGTGACCTGGTCGCCGTCATCCTGGCCGACTACCGCATGCCGCAGATGAACGGGATCGAGTTCCTCGAGCAGGCGATCGACGTGTACCCGGGCGCGCGGCGCGTCCTGCTCACCGCCTACGCCGATACCGGCGCCGCGATCGACGCGATCAACGTCGTCGATCTGGACCATTACCTGCTCAAGCCGTGGGACCCGCCGGAGGAGAAGCTGTACCCGGTCGTCGACGGCCTGATCGAGGCCTGGCTGTCGTCGGATCACCGTCCGGTGCCCGAGATCAAGGTGGTCGGTCACCGGTGGTCGGCGCGCTCGTCCGAAGTACGCGAGTTCCTCGCCCGCAACCAGGTCCCCTACCGCTGGTACGCCTCCGACGAGAACGAGGGACAGCGGCTGCTCGCCGCCGCCGGGGCCGACGGCCGGGCGCTGCCGGTCGTGATCACGCCGGACGGGGAGGCACTGGTCGAGCCCGCCGACGCGGAGCTGGCCAGCCGCGTAGGACTGGCCACCACCCCCTCGAAGGACTTCTATGACCTCATCGTCATCGGCGGCGGCCAGCCGGCCTGGGCGCCGCGGTGTACGGCGCGTCGGAAGGACTGCGGACCGTGCTGGTCGAGCGCACTGCGACCGGCGGCCAGGCCGGCCAGAGCTCGCGGATCGAGAACTACCTCGGCTTCCCTGACGGGGTATCAGGGGCGCAGCTGACCGAGCGGGCCCCGCCGGCAGGCCGCCAAGTTCGGGGCCGAGGTGCTGACCACCCGTGACGTGACCGGCCTGGAGGTCAACGGCTCCGCCCGTACTGTCCGTTTCGCCGATGGGAGCGCTATCAGCGCGCACACGATCATCCTCGCGACCGGCGTGTCCTACCAGAAGCTGCAGGGCCCCGGCCTGGATGAGCTGACCGGGCGCGGCGTCTTCTACGGATCCGCGCTCACCGAGGCCGCCGGCTGCGCCGGTAAGGACATCTTCATCGTGGGCGGCGCGAATTCTGCCGGGCAGGCCGCCGTCTACCTGTCGCGGTGCGCCAGCTCGGTGACCCTCCTGGTCCGCGGCCCGTCGCTGGAGCTGTCGATGTCCTATTACCTCATCCAGCAGATCGCGAGCATCCCAGGGATATCGGTCCGCACCAGCACCGAGGTCGCCGCCGCCCATGGCACCGATCATCTGGAGAGCCTGACGCTGCGCGACCGAAAGACCGGTGCCACCGAGACGGTCGATGCCCAGTGGCTGTTCGTGTTCATCGGCGCGGTCCCGCGCACCGACTGGCTGGATGGCGTGGTGGTGCGGGACGCCCGCGGTTTCGTCGTGGCCGGGCCCGACCTAACGGTCGACGGGCAGCGGCCCAGCGGCTGGGAGCTTGACCGCCTCCCTTACCACCTGGAGACCAGCGTGCCCGGCGTGTTCGTGGCCGGTGACGCGCGCTCCGACTCAGCCAAGCGAGTCGCCGCGGCTGTCGGCGAAGGCGCCATGGCCGTCATGCTGGTGCATCGTTACCTGGAGCGGGTATGAGCGCGGATCAGGCTGTCGAGCGCTGCGGCGTGGATGAGATCCGCACGCTCTTCCTTTTTGAGAAGCTCAACGATGATCAGCTGGCCTGGCTGTGCCGGGCCGGGCGGGTCGTGCGCCTGGAACCGGGTCCTGTGTACACCGAGGGCGAGCCGGCCACCTGCTTCTACGTGCTGCTGGCGGGCACCGTCGTGCTGTCGCGCCGCGTGGGAGCCGACGACGTGGAGGTGAACCGCACCTCCGAGCGCGGCGTCTATTCGGGTGCCTTCATGGCGTTCCTCGGGGACCGGGCGCCGACGAGCTACAACAACTCGGCCCGCGTGACGGAGCCATCGAGGTTCTTCGTGCTGGAGAGCGAGACCTTCTCGCAGATGGTCAGGGACTGGTTCCCGATGGCCGTGCACATGCTGGAGGGACTGTTCTTCGGCACCCGCAACGAGCGGCAGGCGATCGGCCAGCGCGAGCGGCTGCTGGCGCTGGGCTCGCTGTCCGCCGGCCTGACCCACGAGCTGAACAACCCGGCCGCCGCGGCCGTCAGCGCGACATCGGCCCTGCGCGAGCGGGTCGCGGGGATGCGGCAGCGGCTGGGTGTCATCGCCGCCGGTCAGTACAACCACGCCACCCTGGAGACGCTAGTCCAGCTTCAGGAACGTGCCGTGGAACTGGTCGTCAAGGCGCCCGCCCTCAGCCCGATGGAGGCCTCCGACCGCGAGGACGCGGTCACCGACTGGCTCGACGAGCATGGCGTCGAGGGCGGCTGGGATCTCGCCCCGGTCTTCGTCCAGGCCGGGCTGGACACGCCCTGGCTGGACCGTGTCGCATCGGCCGTGGAGGACACGGCCCTGAGCGGCACGCTGCGCTGGCTGAACTGCACCGTCGAGACCGAGCTGCTCCTGAACGAGATCGCGGACTCCACCACCCGGATCTCCACCCTGGTCGGCGCGGCCAAGCAGTACTCGCAGCTGGACCGGGCGCCCTATCAGATGGCGGACGTGCACGAGCTGCTGGACAGCACCCTGACGATGCTCGGCGGCAAGATCCCGCCCGGCATCACCGTCGTCAGGGACTACGACACCACCCTGCCGGCGATCCCGGCCTACGCGGGCGAGCTGAACCAGGTGTGGACGAACCTGATCGACAACGCCGTGTCGGCGATGGACGGGACGGGCACGCTGACCGTGCGGACCGGGCTCGACCGCGACCGGCTGCTGGTCGAGATCGCTGACACCGGCCCCGGCGTGCCGCCCGACATCGCCGAGCGCATCTTCGAGCCGTTCTTCACGACCAAGGCGGTCGGCCAGGGCACCGGGCTCGGGCTCGACATCTCCTGGCGCATCATCGTGAACAAGCATCACGGGGACCTGCGGGTGAAGTCGGTGCCCGGCGACACCCGCTTCCAGGTACGGCTGCCGCTGGACAGCAGTGGATCAGACTAGGCGCACGGCCGTCCGGCCGGAACGAAGTGGGTCCCCCAGCCTGACCCTGGCGATGCTCGGCCTGGCCGCGATGGCATTCAGCGTCCTGCAATCGCTGGTGATCCCGGTCCTGCCGGCTATCGGGCACGACCTGCACGTCAGCCAGCAGGCCGTGACCTGGGTGCTGACCGGGTACCTGCTCTCGGCCTCGGTGGCGACGCCGATCCTGGGGCGGCTCGGCGACATGTACGGCAAGCAGCGGATCCTGGTCATCACCCTGACCGCGCTGGCGGTCGGCACGGTGGTCTCCGGTCTCGCCACCTCGCTGGGGGTCCTGCTGGTCGGCCGGGTCATCCAGGGCCTGGGCGGGGCGCTGTTCCCGCTGGCCTTCGGGATCATCCGCGACGAGCTCCCGGCCGAGCGGGTCGCCGGAGCGATCGGCTTCATCTCCGCCACTCTCGGCATCGGCGGCGGCCTGGGCATCATCCTGGCTGGCCCGATCGCGGCGGGCCTCGGCTACCACTGGCTGTTCTGGGCGCCGCTGCCGCTGATCGTCATCGCCGGGGCCGGGATCGCGCGGTTCATCCCCGAGTCGCCGGTCAGGTCGGGCGGCCGGGTCAACCTGGGCTGCGCGGCGCTGCTGTGCGCCTGGCTGGTCACGCTCCTGATCGGGATCACCGAGGGGCCGCAGTGGGGGTGGCTCTCGCTGCGGCTGGCGGCCACCGTACTGGCGTCGGCCGCGTTGTTCGCCTGGTGGTGGATCGCGGAGTGGCGGTCCGCCAACCCGCTGGTTGATGTCCACATGCTGGTGCACCCGGCGGTGTGGCGCACGAACATGGTGGCGCTGGCGGTCGGATTCGGGCTCTACGGATCGCTGGTCCTGATTCCCGAGCTCCTGCAGACTCCGCGCGACGTGGGCTACGGGTTCGGCGTGACGGTCACCGACGCGGGCCTGTTCCTGCTGCCGCAGACCGTGGTGGTCTTCATCTTCGGCGCCATCTCCGGGCGGATCGCCGCCGCCATCGGCTCGGCCAGGGCCGTCACGATTGGCGTGCTGCTGGCCGCCGGGTCGTTCGCCCTGCTGGCGGTGGCCCGCGGCCAGGCCTGGCAGATCCTGACCGCGACGGTCGTGCTCGGGGCGGCGGTGGGCCTGACCTACTCAGGCATGCCCAATGTGATCGTCGAGTCGGTGCCCGCCGAGCAGACCAGCGTGGCGACCGGGATGAACGCCAACGTCCGTACCCTCGGCAGCGCGCTGGGCGGCCAGGTGACGACCAGCATCGTGACCACGGGCCACCGGGTGCTCGGCTACCCGGCACCCGGTGGCTTCACCATCTCCTTTGTCGTCCTGGCGGCCATCTCCCTCGGGGCGGTCGTCGTGGCCGCGCAGGTTCCCGGTCGTCGCCGGTCCGGCTCACCCACCGCCGCTCCAGCGGTGTAGTTTCCGGCGGCCGGGTCAGCTTCCGGCCACCGAGGCGGCTCGCCGGGCTATCTCGTGATCTTCGAGGCTGCTGGCGCCGGAGACGGCCACCGCGCCCGCCAGCCGCCCATCGGCCACCAGCGGGACACCGCCCCCGAACGCCACGAGGTCCCGCCGGGCGGTCATCCCGTGAAAGAGCTCGGGCTCGACGGCGAGCTCACCGCGCAGGTACTCGCCGAACTCGATCGTCGGCTTCCCGATCAGGATGACCGCCCTGGCCTTGTCGACCGAGGTCTGCGCGGACAGGCGGGTAGCCCCGTCCATGCGGGCGAACGCGGTCAGGCTGCCCGCCTCGTCGGCCACTGCGACGGAGATCCGGACCTCGAGCCGGCGCGCATCGCGGATCGCCTCGTCGACGATCTGTTGCGCCACAGCCAGCCCAACGCAGAACGGCGCCATTGCTCAAGCCTAGCCTCGCCGCCCCACAACGCCTCCGCTAGTTCCCCGCCGCCACCCGCCATCTCCCTTCTCCCTCGGCCCGCCAGCCGCCGTCTCCTTCGGCCCCGCTCCGCCGCCAGCCGCCATCTCCCTCGGCCTGCCAGCCGCATCTCCCTCGGCCCGCCAGCCGCCGTCTCCCACGGCCCCTCCCGCCGCCATCTCCTCCCGGCCCGCTTATCGCTGTCGCCCGGCGAGCGGCAATCCGTTGGATGTCACATCCATCGGCACCCAACCCGTTGGATGTCACACCCATCGGGTTGGGCGAAGCGAGCCGGCGAGGCGCGGGAGGCGATTCTCCGGCTGGGGCGGGGCTAGTGGGGCTACAGGGGCGCGGGGGGCGAACGGTGATTCAGGTGACGTTGTCGCGCAGGCGGGTCAGCAGATCCTCGGCCTGGGCGATGTCCCGGTCCGACAGGCCGGCCCGGAGCCGCTGGTCGAACGCCATCGCGGCGTCCCGCAGCCGGAGGAACAGCGCGTCACCTTCGGGCGTGAGCTCCACCACGTGGATACGGCGATTCCCCGGATCCCGCTGGCGGGTAACGAGACCGGCGGACTCCATGGCGTTCAGATGGTGGGTGAGGGTCGCCCCCTGGATGCCGACCGTCTCGGCGAGCTCGCGCTGGCTGGCCGCCTGCCCGCTCTTGAGCGAGAGCAGCACCAGCCACATCGGCAGTGATCCGCCGGCCTGGGCCAGGGCGTCATCGAAGGCGCGGCTGACGACCTTCGTGACCCGGCTGAGGTGCAGGCCCATCGGCTGTCGCGCGGGCGGTCCCGGCATGACTGAACACTAGCACATTGATAGAACCCTAACCGTTTGACATCATACGTTTAGATGCCTAACATCAAGAGCACGGTGGTGGAAGACACGGCCCAGAGCGCGGCGGCGGAAGCCGCCGCCGGGTCATGGCCGGCGGAGGCACAGGCCGGGAGCAGAGTCGGCGGAGGCACAGGCCGGGAGCAGGGCCGGCGCAAGGCGCTGGCCGGGAGCAGGGAGGAAGGCATGGGCGACCAGCCGATGCAGGGCCGGGTGGCACTGGTGGCCGGGGCCAGCAAGGGGATCGGCGCGGCCACGGCCGAGGCGTTCGCGGCCGCCGGCGCGGCGGTGGTCCTGGGCGCTCGCGATACCGGGGCCCTGCAGTCCGTGGCCAGGCGCATCGAGGCCGCCGGCGGCCGGGCGATCGCCGTGCGTACCGATGTGGCGGACGTCGAGTCGATGCGCCACCTGGTCGAGCGGGCCATGGCGGCCTACGGCCGGCTCGACGCCGCGTTCAACAACGCGACCGACGGGCCGCTGCCCGCGCCGCTGGCGGACATTGATCCGGACGAGTTCGACCGGGGGATAGCGACCAACATCCGCGGCACGTTTCTCGGGATGAAGTTCCAGATCCCGGCCATGCTGCGCGGCGGCGGGGGGGCGATCGTGAACATGGCCTCGATCGCCGGGGTGAATGGCACGGCGAACCTCGCCGCGTATGTCGCGGGCAAGGCCGGGATCATCGGCCTGACCAAGGTCGCCGCGCTCGACTACGCCGACCAGGGCATCCGGGTCAACGTCGTGGCGCCCGGCCCGATCCTGACCTATCACCTGGAGCAGGCGGGCCCGCAGGCCCAGCGGCTGGCCGGGCTGTCCACGCCGGCCCGCAGAACCGGCACCGTCGCGGAGGTGGCCAGCGCCGTGCTGTGGCTCTGCTCGGAGCAGTCCTCGTTCATCACCGGGGCGGTGCTCCCGATCGACGGCGGCCAGTCCGCCGGGAACAAGCCGCCGCAGATGTACCGGGCGGGCCAGCCGATGTCCGCGCCGCCCGAAGATCCGGCACTACCGAAGGAGACACCCTGATGAGCACCGGCACCGGCGCGGCCAGCACCGGCACCCCAAGCACCCCCACGCCAGGAACCCCTACGCCAGGCACCGGCACCCGCGCAGAGATCCTTGCTCTCGGCGCCCGGTGGGCCGCGGCGGAGCAGGCCGGCGACACCGGCACCCTCAGCGAGATCGCAGCGGCCGACTTCCGGCTGGTCGGGCCGTTTGGCTTCGTGCTCGATAAGGCCCAGTGGCTGGACCGCTACCGCACCGGCGGCCTGGCCACCAGCTCCCTGATCTGGGACGAGGTAGAGGTCCGCGACTTCGGGGCCACGGCGATCGCGATCGGCCGTCACACTCAGCACGCGACGTACCGGGGCCAGCCCGCCGATGGCCAGTTTCGCGTGACGCATGTTTTCGTGCGGGACGGGGACCGCTGGGCACTGGCCAGCCTGCACCTCAGCCTGGCGGCGCCGCCGGCCAGGCCCGAGCAGTAGTCAGTGAGCTTGGCGGAGACGGACGACGGTACCGCCTGCTGACGAGGAGATCTGAACGAGATCGCAGAGCTGGTTGGCGAGCCACAGACCACCCGGCGAGCTGCTATCGAGGGTCGGCGGCAGCCGTCCGGCGAGCGGCGAGATGATGTGCCCCTGATCGGACACCTCGCAGACGAGCGAGGAACCCTCGCTCCACACGCGAAGCTCCCCCTGCCCGCCGCCGTGCCGGATGGTGTTGGTGGCGATCTCATTGACGGCCATCATCATCGCGTCCGCTGCCGGGCGGGGCAGGCCGGCCCGGATGGCGTGCTGGGTGACGAAAATCCGCAGGTAATGCAGGACCCCTGACTCGAAGTACAGGCAGGCCGCATCAGGCGGCCGGGGCGGCAGTGGCCGGGCGAACGGGCCGGCCAGGTCGACCGGCCGGAAAGTCCTGCACGCCTGCCGGTCCTCGCCACGGGCGACAAAGGGGTGCGTCCGGTACGCCTCATCGATGACGTCAGCGGTCAGTGCCTCAAGGTCGTACGGGCACAGGAGCCAGAACGGCGTGGCCGCGTCGAAGGCCACATTCAGCAGCGCCTCGTGCAGCTGGCATTCGGCGAGCTCAGTCGGGGAGCGCTCCGGGTAGATGGGCTCGCCGATCCCCCACAGCTGCGAGGCCCCCTTATGGGCGTGCAGGAAGGCCTGCCAGGCCGCGATGATCCGCGCCGGGTTGTCACCGACGTCCGCCATATCGGCGAAGGTCACGGCGGCTGCCTCCGGTCCCAGCTGCCGGGAGATCAGGTCGATCTTCGCTTTGCTCACGACGACGAGGATCGGGTCGCCGGCACTGATCGCCCGGCGGATGAACGACGTCGCTGCGGTGAGGAACTCGGCCATGCCGGAATACAGCAGCGCCTCGTGACGGTAGCCGCCGACGGTGCCGTGCAGTGATGCGGGTGCCGTGTTCATAGTCGCATCACCTCCGCCTGGGCATCTGGGACCTGACCCGTGCGGCTCGGGAAGCTCGCGTTCCGTACTGCCGCGCCTCTTCCCAGGCCATCAAACATAACAAGTAACCCCTCACGGGCATCATAAACGGAAAATGCCCAGCTCAGCTGGCCTCGGCATCTACGTCGTACGACTCCAGCCTGAACCTGACGTGCAGCTCAATGCCGGCCAGGAAGTTCCTGGCCTCCTCGTCGTCCTCGTCGTAGGCCACCTGCCATCTGTGCGTCGTCCCGCGCTCGTCTTCCCAGCTGACCAGGGCTTTCATGACGCCTCCTGTCGGGCAGGCCGGGAATGTCGGCCGTAATTTATTGACCGGCATCAGCCTATCTGCGTTCCCCGCTAAGGCTTTTTGCTCTCGAGGTACAGCCTGGTCAGCTGTGAGCGGCGCCGAGCGCCGGTCTTATCCCTGATCCGGTCAAGATGGGAATACACCGTTGCGGGCGTAATGAAGAGCTGACTGGCAATCTCGCGGTCGGTCTCGCCGGCGGCCACCAGCGCGAGAACCTCCAGCTCACGGGGGCTGAGCTGATGCTCAAGGCGCACGGCTCGCTGCCGGTCCGCGTTGATCAGGTAGGAGGCCAGCGTCGTGGCGCGGCTGGCCGGTGCGCAGGTCGATGTCACCGTCGCAGCGCGGAAAGGCAGCCTGGCTGCTCGGCTTGAACTCGCGGCGTGCCACGTCGTGCTGCTGACGATCGGCTCTGATCGCCGCCGGCGGCGCGGGCATCGCGGAGCAGGCCCGAACCGGGCCTGGGGCTGACTGCGCGGCCTGCGCCCAGCCACGGATGCGCCGGGAGATGACAGCCGGGAGATGACAAGGGGCGGGGCCGAAGCCCCGCCCCTTCTCATTCTCCCCCCGGTCCTGGGACGACCTGGGTCGTGCTGGCCGACGTTCTGGTGACGGCGCCTTCCGGCAGCCGCCTTCAGATGGTGCTCAGCGTGCCGGTCCCCGCTGCGGCAGCAGTACTGTGTAATCTTCCGCAAAAATGTAAGCCGCTGCAAGGATTGGTCTCGCCTTCGGCAGACCTTACTTACCAGCTGTCGCATGACTGTCGCACACCCAGAAGACATCGGATGCCTCAAAGCGAACGACAAGTACGCGGCCAGCGGGCCGCTGGCCTGCATCTCCGGCAGCTCCTGCTCCAGCCAGGGCCCTACCGGGATGAGTGGGAACAGCATGCTCACGACGTCCCGCCGGAGGAGATCCGGCAGGAAGCCGTCGGCCGGGTTATTGCGGAATATCTGTATGAGGCAGGTGAGCATGACGAGACGGACATCAGGCTCGCCCGGACGCTCAAGGACCGGGTCAGCCGGGCATTAAGCGGCCGCGGGCTCAGCCTGCAGACACTGCGCTGGATCGAGGCGGCGTTCGGCCTTTCCTCGCGTGACGCTCAGCGCGTCCACGAGCTGTACCGGGGGGATCTTCGTCCCACGGTCATCGTCGGCACGCTGCCGCCGATCACGAACGGGTCGCGGTCCGGGCACGAGACCACGCTGCTCTTCGAGCATCACGTCATCGGCCGGGACGGCGTGCCGGCCCGACATCACACCCAGCAGACATTCCGGTCGCTCGTTGACGGAATGACGAGCTATCAGTACCGGATTGACACCCCGGAGGCCGACGTCCGGGTGGTGCGCGGCGGCCAGGTCGGCCCGGTATATCAGATCGGCGAGCAGCTCTGGGCAGCGGACATTTCCTTCCACCACCCGCTGCTCTACGGCGACGAGGCCTACGTTGACTACTGGACTATCTTTCATTATTCGAAACGGCCTGCCCCCGAGTTTCGCCGAGGTGCCCACCGGCGGGTCGAGCACGTGGACATGCGCCTGGAATTTCACCCCGGCCGCCTGCCCAGGCACCTCTGGTGGGCCGAGTGGGCGGATTACCGGAGCCCCGATGAGGCGATCGTCGAGCGAGCGCCGGTCGCCCTGGATGAGGAGCTCTCCGCTCACCGGTACCTGGAAGCCATGGAGGACACTGTCGTCGGGTACTACTGGGAGTGGTAGAAGACGGGAGCCCGCATGCTCGAGTCCAGCGGCCTGATCGCGTTCGCCGCGACGGCCAGCCCGGCGGCGGCGCGCGCCTTTTACGAGCAGGCCCTCGGCCTGCGAGTGGTCGAGCAGAACGACTTCGCCTGCGTATTCGACGCCAACGGCACGATGCTGCGGGTCACTACGGTGGCTGAGGTCAGCCGGGCTGGCTACACCGTGCTCGGCTGGCAGGTCGCCGATATCGAGACCACGGTCCAGGGCCTGGCGGCCAGAGGGATCGCATTCATGCGGTACGACGGCATGGACCAGGACGAGAATGGCGTCTGGACGGCACCCGGCGGCGACAAGGTCGCCTGGTTCGCCGACCCGGACGGCAACACGTTGTCCCTGACCCAGTTCACCTGAGCCGCGCTGTCATCCGGCGCTGTCATCCTGGGCGCTGTCGAGGCCGACCCTGTCCGCCCGGCGCTGTCCGCCCGGCGCTGTCGGGGCCGGCGCTGTCCTGGGCGGCGCTGTCACTGCGCGCTGGAGTTCGCCCAGATGTTGATCCCCGCTTCGACCGCATGGGCGTCGATCGCGGCCAGCTCGGCGGCGGTAAAGCTGGCGTGGCCGACCGCAGCCAGATTCTCCTCCAGCTGGGTAACGCTGCTCGCGCCGATCAGGACCGAGGTGACCCGCTCGTCGCGCAGGGCCCAGGCCAGCGCCAGCTGAGCCAGCGACTGCCCCCGGCCGCGGGCGATCTCGCCCAGGGCCCGGACATGCGCCAGAGTCGAGTCGGTGAGCTGATCCGATGACAGCGATGAGCCGCCCGTGCCCGCCCGCGAGCCCGCCGGAACGCCGTCGGCGTACTTGCCGGTCAGGACACCCTGCGCGAGCGGCGAGAACGCGATGCAGCCCGCGCCCTCGCGGTCCAGCGTGTCGAGTAGGCCGTCCTCGATCCAGCGGTTCAGCATGGAGTAAGAGGGCTGGTGGATCAGCAACGGCACGCCGAGCTGGCGGAGGATCTCGGCGGCGGCCGCGGTCCGCTCCGGCGAGTACGACGAGATCCCGGCGTACAGCGCCTTCCCCGACCTGACCGCGGTGGCGAGCGCGCCCATGGTCTCGGCCAGCGGCGTGCCGGGGTCGGACCGGTGGCTGTAGAAGATGTCCACGTAGTCCAGGCCCATCCGGGTCAGCGACGCATCGAGGCTGGCCAGCAGGTACTTGCGGGAACCCCCGTCACCGTAAGGCCCTGGCCACATGTCGTAGCCCGCCTTGGTGGAGATGATCAGCTGATCACGGTAGGGCCGCAGGTCCTCGCGCAGGATCTGGCCGAAGTTGGTCTCGGCCGAGCCGTAGGGCGGCCCGTAGTTGTTGGCCAGGTCGAAATGCGTCACGCCGAGGTCGAAAGCGCGCCGGATGATCGCGCGCTGGGTCTCCAGGGGCCGGTCATCGCCGAAGTTCTGCCACAGCCCGAGCGACACCGCAGGCAGGTCAATGCCGCTGCGCCCGCAGCGCCGGTAAGGGATCTGCTGATAACGGTCGTGCGCGGCCACGTATGTCATGGCAGGAGTCTGCCACTGCCGGTGCGCGCCCGCCGGCCGCGTCCTGGCTTCACCGCCGGCGGATGTGCGGGTCCGGGAGGTAGAGCCCCTTAGTCCCTGGCGAAGCGGTTCAGCGCGGTCATCATGTGCCTGGTCATCTCGTCGCCGCCCTGGTGGCCGGTCCTGACCAGGTGCAGCTCGGACCCGGGCCAGGCCCGGTGGAGCAGCCAGGGCACGTCGGGCGGGCCGCCGATGTCGAACCGGCCGTGGATCATCACGCCGGGAATGCCGGCCATCCGGTGGGCGTCGCGCAGCAGCTGACCGTCTTCCAGCCAGGCCGCGTGCGAGAAGTAGTGCGCGCACAGCCGCGCGAAGGTCATCCGGAAGCGGGGATCGGCGTATCTGTCGCTCGGAGTCCAGCCCTCCTCCAGTGAGTTGACCGCATCCTCCCACTCGCACCAGTCCCGCGCTGCGCGGGCGGCGACCGCGGGATCGGGATTGGCGTTGAGCAGCTTGTCGTAGGCGGCGACCAGGTCGGCGCAGTTCCCGCCGCCTGCCCGGTACCGCTCCCACTGCTCGGGAAAGAACCGCCCGGTCTCGTGATAGAGCCAGTGCACGTCGGAGGGCCGGGTCATGGTGCACGACACCAGCACCATCTCGGTCACCCGCTCCGGGTAACGCTGGGCGTAGGCGAGCCCCAGCGTCACGCCCCATGATCCGCCCCAGACCAGCCACTGGCCGATGCCCAGGTGCTCACGCAGCTTCTCCATGTCACCGATCAGGTGCTCGGTGGTATTGGTGTCGAGGCTGGTGCTCAGGTCCGCGACCGACGGCGTGCTGCGCCCGCAGCCGCGCTGATCGAACTGAACGAACCGGTAAGCATCCGGGTCGAACGACCGGCGCCGCCCCGGGGTGCTGCCGCTGCCGGGGCCGCCGTGCACCGCAATCGCGGGCTTGCCCTCCGGGTTGCCGCTGACCTCCCAGTAGATCCGCTGGTCGTCACCGACGTCGAGCATTCCGGAGTCGTAGGGCTCAATGGCCGGAAACCGCTCAGGCATGATGACCACCGTAGAGCACGCGCCGCCCCGGCCCGGGCAGGAGCCGGTCATGGCCGTGCGGTCATAGATCGGGGTGAACCATCCAGATATTGGGCTCCCAGTAGGTCCCGATCCCGTTGGCCCGGTCGATGTGCCCTGACTTGGCTCATTTAGTGCGCAGAGCCAGCCCAATGGTGGAGCCGGTCGAGCAGCGGGACGTCGCGTGCGCGGAGTGGATGCGGTGTGGTAGCTCCGGCTCCTGTGCGCTCCTGACTGCCAAACGCGGAATTCAGATGCGTCAAGCAGGCTCGCCGCTGATACTTGGGCACCGTGGATCAGCTGCGTAAGGTAACCGGCCTCGACATCGACACACCGCTCGTCCGCGAGCTGGTGACCGCGCAGTTCCCGCAGTGGGCCGCGTTGCCGCTGGAGCCGGTCGACTCCAGTGGACTGGTGAACGCGATCTACCGCCTCGGTACCGACCTGTCCGTACGGCTGCCGCGCTGGCCCCCTGGCACCGACGCAGTCCGGCGGGAGCAGGCGAAGCTCGCGGCACTCGCGCCGTTCCTGCCGGTGGCCATCCCTTTTGTTGAGGCGATCGGGTCACCCACCGACGTGTTCCCGGGCGAGTGGTCCGTCCACCGCTGGCTCACCGGTACTAACCCTTGTCCCGGCGCGCTGGCCGACCCGCGCAGGCTGGCAGCCGACCTCGCGGCGTTCGTCGATGCGTTCCGGCGGATCGACCTGCCGGACCGGCCGCCGGAGTATCCGGGCGAGCGCCGGACGCGAGCTTCGATGGTCTCGATGGACTCGCCGACGCGGAAGGCGATCGGCGAGCTAGATGGGCTGATCGACACTCGCGCAGCGCTGGCGTCGTGGGAGGAGTCGCTCGCGGCGCCTTACCACGGGCGCGAGGTGTGGGTGCACTCGGACCTTAAGCCGGACAACCTGCTCGTATCGGCGGAGGGCCGGCTGATCGCGGTGATCGACTTCGAGACCTGCGGTGTCGGCGATCCGGCATGCGACCTGTTCCCCGCGTGGTACCTGCTGACCGCTGAGGTCCGCTACGACTTCCGCGCGGCGCTGGACGTGGACGACGCGACGTGGCTCCGCGGGCGCGGGCGCGTGCTGTCTCAGGCTGTGGGCTACTTGCGGGACCACAGGGACACCAACCCGGCGACCGCGAACTACGCGCGGGATGCCATCGGCGAGGTGCTCGCGGCTTCTGCGTGAGCTGTCTGAGCGCCGAGGTGCAGGAGCGATTTGTAGTCAACGTTTCGGCGGGCACGGGCTGCCGTCGAAGGCAGCCGTAACCATGCGCTCACTGGGCCGGACGCGGCTGCCAGCTGGCCGAGAGCCAGATGCCGGCAGCACTGCCTGGTGCTGCCGGCATCTGCAGTCTGTACCTCATGAGCACCTACGCCAGCGCGCAAACCCGGCTGGCCGAACTCGCTGCCTTGCAGTTGGTGGCATGCCGCATGGCGCCTGTACCCGTGACTACCTCGCCAAGGCGAAGCCGCCAATGCGACCTCCTTGTTTAGTGCGCAAAACCGGCCGCCAGAATCCGTGAATCCGCAGCTCAGGACTCCGCACCCGCCGAAACATCATAATCGTGAGCCAAGTCAGGTCATAGATCGGGGTGAACCATCCAGATATTGGGCTCCCAGTAGGTCCCGATCCCGTTGGCCCGGTCGATGTGCACGGTCGCCAGGCCCTCGGGGAAGACATAGTCACCTGAGTCGGGGAAGGCCAGGTCAGTCCACGATTCCCACTCCTGAACCGTTCCGGTGATGCGCAGCGAGCGGGGCAACGGCGTGGCCACTCGCGCGCCCGCTCGCTCGTGCAGGCGCATCCATGGATCGAGAAGCTGCCCGTCGCTCCGCCGCCAGGTCACGTACCGCTCGATCGGAACGAGCGGATACCGGTCCTTGAACGACGGCCGTACGGGCGCGACCAGGTGTCTCAGCCCGTGCTCCTGAGCGACCCGGCGCATCGCCTGCAACATAGGCACGGCGAGCCCGCGCGAGCGATTCTGGCGGGGAATTTCGGCGGCCAGCATGCACAGGGTATTAGCTCGCTCTCGCTCCCCTGGCTGGCCAAACATATCCTCAAGTACCGCGTCGATGCCGTCCGGCAATGTGTCGTCTGAGCCGTCCCACGCCATCGGACCAGCGTAGCCATCCGCTATTACGTCATCAGCCTCCTCGTCATACAGAACGAATTGGAAGGCAGGCAGCTGGTCAAACAAGTCAAGCCACCAGCGCGTTACGACATCGCCGTGCATGTTGTACTCAGGCCAGACGGAGCCCGAGGCCATGGCGCGATGCCACAAATCAGGGCGCTCCGAGGCTGCGATCGCGACGATCGTCATGACCTGAGTCTTACTCAGAGCCTCGCATGACCTCAAATGGTTTGCTCCGCCCGGCGGCAAGCGGCACGTACACAGCAGGCAACGACGAACAGGCGGTTCAGGCTGGCCCTCTCACGCGCCGCGCCGGAGTACCGGGTACCCTCCCGGTGGTGACAGATAGCCCCTGGCGAATCCGCCGGGCGACGGCAGCCGACGCCGCCTTCATGAGTGACATGCTCATTGAGGCGGTGAACTGGTCACCTGAATGGAAGAAGAAGAGCCGGGAGCGTATCTTCTCAACACCTCAGATAGCTCATTACATTACCGGCTGGCCCCGAGATACCGACGTGGGCGCGATTGCCGAAGGTGACGGGCACCGGGTTGGCGCGGCCTGGCTTCGCTTCCTTCCGGCTGCCGATCCCGGATATGGATTCGTGGCCGCCGACGTGCCGGAGCTGACCATTGGCGTAGCCGCGCCCTGGCGCGGCCGGGGCGTGGGACGGGCGCTGCTGCGAGCCGTCGCCGACCAGGCCAGCTCGGCAGGCATCGAGCAGATCAGCCTCAGCGTCGAACGGAAGAACTACGCCCAGAAGCTATACATCTCCGAGGGCTACCGGATCGTGGATTCCAGCGGCACAGACTCCGACACCATGGTTAAAGACCTGAGAAGGGAGAGCTTCATGTCTGACTCGGTCAAGCTCATCTCGGTCGCACTCGACTGCCCGGACGCCGGGGAACTGGCCGCGTTCTACGCCGAGATAACTGGCGGGAAGGTGACGTTCCTCGACGATCGCTGGGCCGCCGTCGCAGTCCCCGGAGGGCGGATCGATTTTCAGACCTCACCGGGCTACGTACCGCCGACATGGCCCGATCCGGCCTCATCGATGCAGATGCACCTGGACTTCCGCGTCGATGACGTGGCTGCGGCCGAGGCACGAGTGCTGGCGGCCGGCGCAACCAAGTACGACTTCCAGCCGGGCGACCACCAGCCGGGCGACCACTTCCGCGTCTATGCCGACCCGGCCGGTCACCCGTTCTGCCTGTGCACCGAAGACGTCCCGGCCTAAGCCTGCCGGTGACCGTACGAAATTCAGCCAGAACACGCCCGCGCACGGAAAGGACCCGGCGATGACCTCGGCCGCGCTGCTCATCATGGACATCCAGCAGGGAGTCGTGGCCCGCTTCACCGGCGATGACGAGTACCTGGCGCGCCTGCGCGAGGCGATCGCGGCGGCCCGTGGTGCCGGCCTCCCGGTCATCTACGTGACGGTCTCCTTCCGGCCGGGGCACCCGGAGATCAGCAGCCGTAACACGACCTTCGCGGCCGCGGCGGCGGCCGGGCGGCTCGTCCAGGGCGATCCCGCCACCGACATCCACCCCGCCGTCGCACCGCAGGCGGGTGAGGTCGTCGTCATCAAGCGCCGGGTCTCGGCGTTCGCGGGCAGCGACCTGGCCGTCCTGCTGCGCGCCGCAGATATCGACACGCTGGTGCTCGCGGGAGTGGCCACGAGCGGCGTGGTGCTGTCCACCCTCCGGCAGGCCGCCGACCTCGACTACCAGCTGACCGTCCTGTCGGACGGGTGCCTGGACGCCGACCCCGAGGTGCACCGGGTCCTGACCGAGAAGGTGTTCCCGCGCCAGGCCAGCGTGATCACCGTGGCGGAGTGGATCGCCAGCCTGCCTGCTCGAGCCGGGTGACCGCGGCGACGTAGGACCTGCCCGCGCCGGTACGCCTCAGCAGGCCGGGCACCGGCCAGTGCGGCGAAATGGATTGAGGGGCCGGCCGGTTAGTACTAGTCAGTACAGGCAATGAGGAGACCCTGATGGACACAGAGCACAGGACCGACCAGGAGTGGCGGCACACGCTGACGCCCCAGCAGTACCGGGTGCTGCGCCAGGCCGGGACCGAGCGACCTTTCACCGGCGAGTACGTCGACTGCCACGAGGACGGGATCTACCGCTGCGCGGCGTGCTCGGCCCCGCTCTTCGGCTCCGACGCGAAGTTCGACTCGGGAACCGGCTGGCCCAGCTTCACCGAGCCCGCCGTGGCCGAGGCCGTGACCCTGCACAAGGACCGCAGCTTCATGAGCGTCCGGACCGAGGTCCGGTGCCGGCAGTGCGGCTCGCACCTGGGTCACGTGTTCAACGACGGCCCCCGGCCCACCGGCCAGCGTTTCTGCATCAACTCGTGCGCGCTGGATCTCGAGCCCCGGCCGGCCGGCGACCAATCCCGCACGGGATGACGGCAGGGGGACGTAGGCTCCCGACGAGCTAGTCAACCGGCCGAGGGGACCCGCCGTGACCGACGTAGTGCAGGGCGACGACGTCCGCTCCATCGCTGGCCTGGACCGGTCGCCGGAGCCTCGGGCCACCGCGACGGGACCTGTCCCTTCGGCCGATGACACGGTAGGGCTGGTGGTCGGGACGGTACCGGCCACGCCGCTGCAGTTCTCCGTCGGCCTGGCTCCTGGCCAGTACCTGCAGCTGGATGACGTGGTAGTGACGCGGCGGGAGCTGCCGGGACAGCCCGGCGTTCAGATCGCCGGGGTGGTGACCAATGTCGAGGCCGTGCACGAGGGGGCCAGGTTCGCCTCGGACGTGTTCCTGATCCAGCAGGGCGCCCTCCCGGCCGAGGTGTGCGAGATCGCGGAGGTGGCCGTCACCAGGGTCGAGCCCGAGGTGTACGTGCCGCCGATGCCGGGCGCGGCCGTGGCCAGGGCGACCGGGCCGCAGCGCGATTCGGCGCTGTACTTCGACGAGATGGGCGACGCGAAAGTGCCGGTCGGCTTCGGCCGGGATGGCCAGCCGGTCTACATCAACTTCGAGTTCATCGACGGCAGCCGCGGCGCGCACGTGTCGATTTCCGGCGTATCCGGGATTGCCACCAAGACCTCGTTTGCGCTGTTCCTGCTGCATTCCATTACCAACTGCGGCGTGCTGGCCGGCGAGGCGCACAACACCAAGGCGCTGATCTTCAGTGTCAAGGGCGAGGACCTGCTGTTCCTTGACTACGCCAACAGCCGGCTCACGGCGGCGCAGCGCGCGCGCTACCAGGCGCTCGGGCTGCCCGCGGCCCCGTTCGGCAACGTGCGGGTTTTCGCGCCGCCGCGCCGGGGGGATTCCGCGGGCACGCCGGATGTCGCCGCCCGCGACCGGGCGGTCAGCCCGTTCTACTGGACGCTCGCGGAATTCTGCGCCGACGAGCTGCTGCCGTTCGTCTTCGCCGACGCCGAGGACGAGCGGGCCCAGTACACGATGCTGATCGGGCAGGTCGCCGCGCGGCTGCGCCGGGACGCGATCGTCGCGGGCGAGGACGGGGCGATCCGGGTGCGGGGGGTCGATCCGGCTAACGACGGGGTGGTGCGCACCTTCGAGGATCTGGTCAACCTGCTGGAGGCCGAGCTCGGCGACGAGAAGCTGCGCTCTTTCTGGGTCGCCGGGAGCGCGGTGACCGGCAGCGTGAACGCGCTGCTGCGCCGGATGCGGTCCGCCGTCCGGCCGCTGTCAGCGATCATCCGCGGCGACCTCTCGCACCGCGGCGAGCGGTCGATCACCACCTCCAGGGCGCAGGTCACCGTCGTTGACCTGCACAACCTGCCTGACCGGGCGCAGCGGTTCGTGGTCGGCGTCACGCTGCGCGGCGAGTTCGCCCGCAAGGAGCGGCAGGGCACCTCGCGCCCGCTGATGTTCGTCGTGCTCGACGAGCTGAACAAGTACGCGCCGCGTGAGGGCGACAGCCCGATCAAGCAGATCCTGCTCGACGTGGCCGAGCGCGGCCGCTCGCTCGGGGTCATCCTGATCGGGGCGCAGCAGACCGCCAGCGAGGTCGAGCGGCGGATCCTGTCGAACTGCGCGATCCGGGTGGCCGGGCGGCTCGATGCCGCCGAGGCCGAGCGGCCCGAGTACGGCTACCTGCCCCCCGCTCAGCGGCAGCGGGCGACGCTGGCCAAGCCGGGCACCATGTTCATTGCCCAGCCTGACATCCCGGTGCCGCTGGCGGTCGACTTCCCCTTCCCCGCCTGGGCGACCCGGCCGAGCGAGAAAGGCGCCTGGGCCGGGCAGGACACCGGTCCCGCGCAGCCCGCCGATCCGTTCGCCACCATTCCGGGCGCCGACGACGATCCCCCGCCCTTCTAGCCCGCAGCGCCCCCGGCCGGCCGAGGTGATCGGCCAGCCGGGGGCGGCTGGTTCATCCGCGAGTCCCTGGCGCTAGCGCCCGGGGACCTGCTTACTAGCGGGGCTGGCTAGGGGGCGAGGAGCTTGAGCAGGTGGGTCACGTTCGGCGTGCCGAGCCCGCTCGCGGCATCCCAGCCCTGGCCCGCCGAGAAGCCGGTCACGCCAGTGACGTCCCAGCTGTTGTTGCCGGTGGTCACGTCATGGAAGGCGAACTTAGCCAGCGCCGGGCTGAGGTGAATCAGATACAGCGCCGGGTTGATGGACCCGAGACGGTGATGGCCGGCCTGGTCAGCGAGCGCCGTGATAGCGGCCCACTGCGGCGAGCCTGAGCTCGTGCCGGCGAAGATGAAGAACGCACCGGCACCGGCACCGCACGAGCCGCAGGCCGCCAGCACGCCGCCGAAGACGTCGCCGTTGTAGGACACATCAGGCACGCCGCGCGCCTGGCCGGGAACGGCTCCGAGCTGGTACAAGGGCTTGGAGTAGACGGAGCTGAACCCGCCGCCGCCGGCCCCGATGTCCACGGCCGTGCCGGAGTCGTTCCACACCGACTCTGACTGGTAGGCGCCGGTGGTGAAGTCGGCGTTGAGGTGCGTGCCGCCAACGCCGGTCACCAGCGGGTCGGACGCGGGGGTGGAAACAGCCTTGATGAAGGTGCTGCCGTCACAGGAGGGCAGCGCCGCGCCGTCATCGCCGGCCGAGGCAAACACGCTCATCCGCTCCAGCGCAGCCTGCTGGAACAGCTTGTGCGTCTGGGCCAGCAGGGTCGGGTCCATGCAGCTCTCGGCCTCGCCGAAGCTCTGGCTGAAGACGTCACCGAGGTTGTGCTGTACGACGTACTGCTGGGCCGCGAAGATGTCGGTGTCCTGGTCGCTCTTGGCCAGCACCAGGTCGATGGTCGCGTCGGGCGCGATCGCGTGCGCGTACTCGACATCCAGCGAGATCTCCCCGGCCCAGCTGACCTCATCGGCATTGGTCGGGTCGAAGGGCGTCAGGCCCTGCGGGGCGATGATGTTCAGCGTCGCGGACGGCACGCCGAAGGTCGAGTCGAACAGCGCCAGGTCATCGCGGATGGTGGGCGACTGGAAGGCGTCGACGATGGCGATCGTCTCGCCCTTGCCGGTGACGTTGCTGGGCACGTTGTACGCCCCGCGGATCTGCGCCGGGCCGTAGCAGGGGACCTGGTTGGTAGCAGACTCGGGAGCCTGGCAGCCAAAGATGGGAGACTGGCCGGGCTGCACCTTACCGGCCCGGATGAAGTTGATCGGGTTACCGACCGTCGGTGTCATACGGCTCGCGTGCCGGGCCGCGGGAGCCGCGGACGCGGCGGCCACGGACCCGGCCGACAGCGCCGCGAGCGGCAGCGCCAGAGCGGCCGCTGCTATAACGGGCGTGAGCCGGCGAATGATTTTACGATGTTTTCCCATTCCCTGACAACCCTCCATTGGATGTACCGCGTCTACCCGAAAGCCCAAGGCTCTGCCCTATGTGACGAGCTCACGCCAGGCCGGTTCAGATGCTACGCCGCAGATTCCCCGATGAGGAGACTTAATCCTCACCAATTCTGCGGTATTGGCGTTCTGATGGCACAAAGTACGCTTGATCGTGAATCCCCTGTACACCCCCTGCACGCCGGCTGCATACCCGCTGCGCACCGGGACGCCGGCCGGGCCGCAGAATGAGCTGCTGAGCAGGCTGACGGGCCAGCCGGCCTGCGCGGACGCGAGCCGTTTAGCATGATCGTGAATCAGGTAAGGACGGACGATGAGGATTCTGCATACCAGCGACTGGCATGTCGGCAAGGTGCTCAAGGGCCGGGACCGGCACGACGAGCACACGGCCGCGCTCGGCAGCATCGTGCAGGCCGCCAGGGAGCAGGACGTCGACGTCGTGCTCATCGCGGGTGACCTCTTCGAGACCGCCGCGCCGAGCCCGAAGGCGCAGGGGCTGGTGATGCGCACCCTGCTGGCGCTGCGCGAGGACGGCCGGCAGGTCGTGGCGATCGCCGGCAACCACGACAATCAGCCGCTGATCGACTCGGTGTACCGGCCGGTCCTGCACGAGCTCGGACTGCACGTGCTCGGCACGCCGAAGCGGCCTGACTCCGGCGGGACGCTGAGCCTGCGCACCCGCGGCGGGGAGGAGATCCGCGTCGCCGCGCTGCCGTTCGTGTCCCACCGGTACGCGGTCCGCGCGGCGGAGGTGCTGCTGCACCAGAGCGCCGAGCACACCCTCGACTACTCCCGCCGGGTCGCCCAGATCGTGGCGCTGCTCACCGCCGGATTCACCGCCGACACCGTCAACGTGGTCATGTCGCACGTGACCCTGCTCGGCGGACGGCGCGGGGGCGGTGAGCGTGACGTGCAGAGCGCCCTGGACTACGAGCTGCCGGCCAGCATGTTCCCGGCCACGGCCCACTATGCGGCGCTGGGCCACCTGCACCGCCACCAGGAGATCGACGGCCCCTGCCCCACCTACTACAGCGGCTCGCCGCTGGCGATCGACTTCGGCGAGGGGGCCAATGAGAGCGTCGCGCTGGTCGTGACCGCCGCTCCCGGCACCCGCGCGGACGTCCGGCCGGTACCGATCACCGGCGGCCGCCCGCTGCGGACGCTGCGCGGCACGATGGACGAGGTGATCACGGCGGGCGAGCAGGCGGGGGATGCGTACCTGCGGGTTATCCTCGCCGAGCCGGGCCGGGCCGGCCTGGGCGATCTGGTCAGGGACAAGCTGCCGAACGTCCTGGAGGTGCAGCTGGATGAGGAGTTCCGGCCGCAGCCAGGGATCAGGGGCGGCGGGAAAGCCAGCCGGTCGGGCCGGAGCCCGCTGCAGCTATTCGGCGACTATCTCGGCGAGCAGAAGATCGACGACCAGCGGATACCGGCGATGTTCGCCGAGCTGCTCGACGAGGTGACCGGCGGGCCTGACGAGGAGGAGGATGCGTGACGGCCCGCGGGCTCGGGCCGCGGGCGAAGATCACGGGCGTAGGGCGCGGGCCGCGGGCGTGGGCGCGAAGCCAGGAAACTGTCGGGCCCCGGCGTTAGGCTCCGGACCAGCGAGCCAGCACACGGCACGGCGCCTGGCCGCCGCGAGGGACTCCGACGGCCCTCGCCGCCACCGGCCCTGGAGGCGTGGATGCGACCCTTGCGGCTGCTGCTGGACGGGTTCGGCACCTACCGGCAGCCGGCCGATGCGGACTTCTCCGACGTCGACTTCTTCGCGCTGATCGGCCCCACCGGGTCGGGCAAGAGCACGCTCATCGACGGGCTGTGCTTCGCGTTGTACGGGACAGTGCCTCGCTGGGGCAGCCAGAACGCGATCGCCCAGGCGCTCGCCCCCTCCGCCAACGCGTGCCGGGTCTGCCTGGTCTTCGAGGCGGCGGGCCGCCGGTACGCCGCCGTGCGCGCCCTCACCAGGGACGCTAGGGGCCGGGTGCACACCAAGGAGGCCAGGCTCGAGCGGCTCGACGCGACGATTCCGCCCGGCGCTCCGATCGAGCAGATCCTGCAGGCCAGCGTGGAGCAGCTGGCCGAGGGCCCCGATGAGGTGAAAGCCGGGGTCCAGGACCTGCTCGGCCTCACCTACGAGCACTTCACCCAGTCCGTGCTGCTGCCCCAGGGACGGTTCTCCGAGTTCCTGCACGCCAAATCCAGTGACCGCCAGGGCCTGCTGATCGAGCTGCTGGCGTTCGGCGTGTATGAGCAGATCGGGCAGCGTGCCCGTGAGCGCGCCAAGCACGCGGCCGAACGGCTGCAGGTGCGCCAGCGCCAGCGCCAGCAGCTCTCCGGCGCGACAGCCGATGCGAAAGAGCTGGTGATGGCGACCTTGGCCGCGCTGACCAAGCTGGCGCAGGCCGTCGACGAACGGCTAACGGCCCTCAGCGCGCTGCGGGAGCAGGCCGGGCTCGCGGCGCAGCAGGCCCGCCATATCCGCGATGAGACCACGCTGCTGGCCGCCCTGCGGATGCCCGCCGGGGTCCCCGGCCTGGCCGGGGAAATTGCACGGGCAGCTGCGCATGTCGCCGAGGGCAAGCGGCGGCGGGACACCGCCGAGCGGCTCGAGGCCAGCGCGCAGCGCGACCGAGCCGAGCTGCCCGACCGGACGCTGATGGAGCAGACCGTGGCCGCGCACGCGGAACGGCGGCGGCTGGCGGAGCTGCTGCAACGGCAGGAGCAGGCCGCCGGCCAGCGGCAGGGCGCGGAAAGTGCCCTGGCCGGAAAACGGCAAGAGGCCGAACGATCCCTCCAGCGGACTCAAGCCGCCCTGGCCCGGGCCGAGCGGGCCGATGCCGCGGGCCACCTGGCCGAGGGGCTGCACGTCGGCGACGACTGCCCGGTCTGCCTGCGGGCCCTCACCGCGCTGCCGGGACGCGCCGCGCCGGCCGACCTGCTGACGGCCAGGGAGGCGGCGAAGGCGGCGGGGGCCGCGCACCAGCGGGCTCAGGCCGCGCACGCCGACGCCGCGCAGGCCACAGCCGCCGCACGCGGGCTGGCCAGCGAAACCGGGCGCCAGCTGGCCGAGTTCACCGAAGCGCTGGCCAAGGTGCCCGCCGAGCCGGATGCCGCCCGGTCACTGGCGGCGATCACCGCGGCCGACCAGGCTCTTGAGGCAGCGCGGCGGGACGCGGCGGCCCGGCGCGGCGAAATTACCGCCGCGGAGCGGACGCGGTCCTCGCTGGCCGGTGCTGAGCGCGACGCCTGGGCCGCCCTCGGCACCGCGCGCGATCCGGTGGTCGGGCTCGGCGCGCCCCCGATCGCCGGCGACGACCTGGCCGCGGCGTGGGAAGCGCTGTCGGTGTGGGCCGCAGGCCAGCACCGCGAGCGGCGGGGGCGTCAGGGCGACCTGGACGCCGCGGCCCGCGATCTGGCCGAGCAGGCCGCCGACGAGGCCGCCGCGCTCATCGCGGTGCTGGCCGAGCATCAGGTCAGCGGCATCACCGACCCGTCGCGCGCGCCCGCCGCCGTGGCCGCCCGCATCGCGCGGGCGGAGGAGCACCTGGCCGCGGTGCGCCGTGACCTGCGCCAGGCGGCCGCCCTGGACCGGCAGATCGCCGCGGACCGCGAGGACGAGCAGGTCGCCGCCAGGCTCGGCCAGCTGCTGCGGGCCACCTCGTTCGAGCGCTGGCTGTGCAGTGAGGCGCTCGACTCGCTGGTCGCGGAGGCATCCGAGACCCTGATGGAACTGTCTGGCGGCCAGTACCAGCTCGACCGCGACGACCGCAACGAGCTGGTCGTCATCGACTACGAGGACGCCGGCGCCCGCCGCCCCGTGCACACCCTGTCCGGCGGGGAGACCTTCCAGGCTTCCCTGGCCCTGGCGCTCGCGCTGTCCCGTCAGGTCGTCGGCCTGTCGGCCGGCTTGCGCGATCTGAACTCGATGTTCCTGGATGAGGGGTTCGGCACCCTCGATGAGGACACCCTGGAGACCGTCGCCACGACGCTCGAGCGGCTCGCCGCCGATTCCGATCACATGGTCGGCATCGTCACCCACGTCGCGGCCCTCGCCGAGCGGGTGCCCGTGCGGTTCGTCGTCAGCCGCGCCGGAACCGCGTCAACGCTGCGCAAGGAGCGAGTATGAGCGCGCCGCCGAGATCGGCCGGCCTGGTCGAGGCGGCGCCGGACGGCGCCGGCACCCCGGTCGGGGCGGCCGGGGTGCCGGCGCGGGCCCCGGTCTCGTTCACCGTGGATCCGTGGGACCCCGGATACGGGCTGGCGTTCAGCGATGAGATGGCGGGCGCGGCGCTCCAGGAGTCGAGCGCGGAGCTGATCCTGGACCTGGAGCAGCCGGCCGCCCGGTGGCGCCCCGTCGGCCCTGACCCGGAACCGGCCCTGCCGGACACCGTCCTGTTCCTCGACGGCGTGCGCCGCATCGACGCCAGCATCTGGGTGCACGGCCAGAGTCCGCAGCCGATGCCGGGGATCGCCGCGTCGTTCGCCGCCGGGCTGGTCTCATGCGACAGCGCGGCCCGCATCGCGGACGTCGCCGTCGAGCGCGGCCTGTTCACCACTGCCCCCGACGCTGCCGACATCGTGACCCGGCACGCCCGCTATCCGGCGAGACTGGCCAAGGCCACCGGCAGCGGCGTGGACCCGCTGTCCCTGGCCTTGCAGCAGCGGCTCACGGACGCGGAGATACAGCTGGCGAACATCTTCCGCGCGCAGCACCCGGCCGGAGACGACCTGCTGGTGGTCGACGGCCCGCTGCGCGGCCGTACGCACCTGGACCGCACCGTCGGCTACATCAAGACCCACCACGCCTCCTACCTGCCGGCCGCTCAGGCCGCGGTGGTCACCGAGCTCGCCGCGGGGCAGCGCACCCCGGTGTTCCTGATGGGCACCTCGTGGCGCCGGAACTCCTGGTACCTGCGCCTGCCGGGCGCCCGCGGCGCCCCCTGGTCGGGCGTGGTGCGGCTGGAGTGCTCCGCGGACCTGCCGCCGGCCAGGGCCATGGCGCTCGCGGACCTGACCGCGCGGCTGCTTCCGCCGCTGGCCAGCTCGCCGCACAAGGATCCCCGCGCCCCGCAGAACCTCGTGCCCATCGGGGGCCTCGAGCGTCAGCTGCGGCACCGGCTCGGTGACCAGCAGCTGCTCTACCGCTCACTGCGCGCCGCCGCGACGGACTAGCCGTGGCGCGTCAGGTGTCGATGTTCGGGCCGCCCGCTGGGACGGTGACCAGGCGGGCCGGCGGATCCGGGATCACTACGGCGGACTCGACTCCCAGGTCGGGACGGACGTGGATCAGCTCGCCCGAGGCCAGCATGCGCCATCCGGATTCCCCGTCGAGTTCCTCCGAGGCGATCAGGACCGTCGCCGCCGCCCGCATGGCCGGCGCGTGCACGGAGGACATCGAGCTGCGAACGTGCAGCCCGGCCGGGGCACTGTCCCCCGCGGCCGCGCCGGCCGGGGCACTGTCCCCCGCGGGCCTTTCGATGATGTGCAGGGCGCGCTGAGCCGGATAGCGCAGCGCCCACAGCTCACCCGGCGCGGCGATGACCGTATTCAGCGACGAAACGGGCAGGTGGGCGCCGATCCAGCGCGCCGCCGCGGCTATCCCCGCCCCGACGTCGCCGTCATGGGCGTCGATCTGCTGAGTGATCAAGGCGAAGTAGCGTTCCGAGTCGGTGTCGCCCAGGACCAGCTGCCGGTAAGCGCCCAGCTGCTCATCGATGCGGTCAAGCTCGCCGAATCCGCCGTTGTGCGCCATGATCCGGCCGTGCATCGCGAACGGGTGAGTGTTGAGAACAGTCAGGCCGCCCGCGGTCGCCCAGCGCACATGGGCGACGAACGTCGTCGAGGATGCCTCCCTGGCCCCGCGGATGAATTGCTCGTCACGGAATCCGGGCTCCGGTGCCTTATCGAGCACGGGCCGGCCGGCGGGATCGAAGAACCCGATCCCGCTGCCGTCGACATTGCGCCTGCTCTGCACCTCCAGTGAGTCCGGCGCGTCGAGCAGCCAGAACGTCGCGCTGGCGGTCTGCGTTCCCGCGGTCATCCCGAACAGTCGGCACATCGCGAACCCGGCTCCCTGGGCAGACTGGCGCGGCCACGCTAGCCGCCCGCAGTACCCGGCAGGACCATCGTGCCAGGCTCGGCCGTGATGAGCAGTGATCGGCCCGGCGGGGCGCCGGGATCCAGCCGGGCGGCATCGACGGTGCCGCCGACGTGCCACCCCGCCTGCTCGACCAGCTCGATGTGGGCCGCGGCGGGCAGGATCGTCCGCCACGGCTCGCTGGTCCCGTCGCGGCGCCGGGCGTTCGCTATCGCCGTCACCTGCTCGGAGCTCGGGCCCTCGCGGTGGATGGCGAGACTGGCGGCCAGGGTGCTGCCAGCGGCTGCCGCGGAGCGCAGGCCCGCGAGCAGGCCGGCAATGGCGCTCTGATCCAGGTAGACGAGCAGTCCCTCGCAGATGAACAGCGACGGCCGGGCGGCATCGTGCCCGCAGCCGCCGAGTACGGCGGCCACGTCATCATGCCGGAAGTCGGCGGGAGCCATCCTCGGCTCCGAGGCGTCCGCCTGCATCGCCCGGAGCCGCCGGGCCTTGTCGGCCTGGGTCACGGGGTGGTCGAGCTCGAAGAAACGCACGCCCGCGGCCCGGAAGCGCAGAGCCCGGTCGTCATAGCCGGCACCGAGAATGACGATCTGGCCCACGCCGGCGGAGATCGACGCCAGTACCTGATTGTCGAAGAACCGGGTCCGGGCGGCCAGGCTCGGCCCCATCTCGGTGAGGGTGACCGCCGGCATTCCCCGGCACAGTCGCCGCTGCGCGTCAGGATCCCCGCCGGGAGTGTGCGGCCGGGTGAACCCGGCCCTGGTCACCGCGACCGCCTGACTCGTCCTCGACAGGCCGGAACCAGAGCGAGGGCGACGGCGATGCCAGCGGCGAACCAGGACCTGAGGCCGGAAAACCATACGTCCAACGTACTGGCCGCCGGCCTCAGGGGAGCCGGTGCGCGGTCGGGATGGGCAGATCGAGTGAGCGCGGCAGATCGGTGGCTGACCATTCAGGGCTGAATTCGGTAAATGCCGCCAGGATCGCAACATCGGCTCAGTGACCTGACGGGCTGGCCGGGCCCTGATGGCATCTTTATGGTGAATCGATATTTTAACTGGCGCGTAAAGAGCCTAACGATCCGCCAGCCGGGACTGCGCCCGGCACCTGCTCAGCGAGCACCTTTGGCCACTTCCTGCCCTCTTGACGCTCTATTATCCGGAAGATACTATCGTTTTCCGTCACGCGAAGGTTATTTGCGTAACGAAAAGGGCTGAACGGCGGAAATCCTGGACCCGGCGGCGCGGGCACCCAGGAGCTAAGGAGCCAGCCATGACGAGCCTATCCGCTCCGAAAGCCGATGCCGGGCCTGCCGTCTCTGCGCACCGGACAGGCGCGCGCCCGCCGGAGATCCCGACGGTGAATGCCGCGCCGGGATGAAATGGTTCTATTCGCAGCAGCATCAGCTGCACGACCCCATGGTGGAAGTATGGGCCGGGACGCCCGGCCCGAGCACCGAGCTGCCAGCTCGCGGCGAGGTCCTGGCCGCCGCCCTCGCTGATGACGCGGCGTTCACCCTCGGCGATCTGCGCGAGCACGGCCGGGATCCGCTCGAGCGGGTGCATGAGCCGGCCATGGTCCGCTGGCTCGAGGGAGCGTGGCAGGAGTGCCGGCCGCATTCCGCCTATCGCGAGATCTTTCCCGACACCGTGCGCCATGCCGGCATGATGGAGGGCCTGGCGCAGCCAGGCCAGCCGACGGCCTCGCCGCTTGGCCGGCTCGGGTACTGGTGCTTTGACACCATGACGCCGATTGTCGAGGGCACGTATCAGGCCGCGCGAGCCGCCGCCGACGTGGCGCTGTCGGCCCTGGATGCCGTGGGGAGCGGCGACCGCGCCGCCTACGCCCTGTGCCGGCCGCCCGGTCATCACGCGGCCAGGTCAGCGATCGGGGGATTCTGCTACTTCAACAACGCCGCCGTGGCCGCCGAGGCCATGCTGGCGGCGGCGAGCGGGCCGATCGCCATTCTCGACGTGGACTACCATCACGGCAACGGGACCCAGCAGATCTTCTACGATCGCGCTGAGGTCCTGTACGTGTCGTTGCACGGCGACCCCAACCGGGCGTTCCCCTACTTCACCGGCCGGCCGCCGAAACCGGCATCGGCCGGGGAACGGGGGCGACCAGGAACTTCACGCTGGCGCCCAGATGCAACGACCAGGAATACCTCGCGGTGCTGCAGGACGCGCTCGACCTCATCAGCGCGAGCGGCGCGGTGGGCCTGGTGGTCTCGCTGGGCCTGGACACTTATGAGCTCGACGCCCTGTGCGATCTGGGGCTGACCCGGCAGGGCTTCTGGCAGACCGGGCGCCAGGTGGAGCGCCTCGGGCTGCCCACGGTCATCGTTCAGGAGGGCGGCTACCACCTCGCCCACCTCGGGATCAACGCCCGGTCGTGGCTGCGCGGCTTCAAGGGCCTCGATGCCGGATTGCCGCTACCCGATCAGAGCGAGCATCCCGAGATGCCCATTCCCTGGCGGCGCCTGTAGTCCCCTGACGCCGCCGGCGGTTACGCCGCAGCGCCCGGCGCTCGTCCTCGCTCGTCCCGCCCCACACGCCGTGATCCTGGACCGTCTCCAGCGCGAAACTCAGGCACTGGGCGCGGACCGGGCACCGGCGGCAGATGGCCCGCGCCTGGTCCAGCTGCACCAGCGCCGGCCCGGTCTCGGCGACCGGGAAGAACAGCTCAGGGTCCTCCTGCCGGCAGGCGCCCAGCGCGCGCCAGTCAGCGGGCCCGGTCCTGATCGATGCTGGCTGATACATAGTCGGCCTCGGGTCTGGTGCGGCGGTCCGGACCGGCGGAGGTGCCGCCGGGATCCCGTAACTGCCCGGCAGCGACGGGTTTACACACCATTTCGAGACGATCTCTGCCCGCCCGTCCTGATCTTCCCGGCCCGGCCGCCCAGCGGTGAATGAACGAGCCGGGCCGGGGTAGCTGCCGCCCCGCAGGCAACACACGAGGCGGCCCCTCGTGCCGCGGAAACCCGCCGGCGGGCAGTGGCGGGCGGGCGGCTCAGGGGCGCGCCGTCGAGCTGAGAGGCAGCCGGTGAGCACTATCCAGACGGGGACCGTCAGCACGAAGGTCCCAGCGCGCCTAGATCGTCTGCCCTGGTCACGATGGCACTGGATGATCGTGATCGGGCTCGGGACGGTCTGGATTCTTGATGGCCTCGAGGTCACGATCGTCGGAAATATCTCCGGCCAGATGAGCATGCCGGGCAGCGGCATCGACATCACCCAGTCCCAGATCACCGGATTCGGCGCGGCGTCCTATGTCGCCGGCGCCTGCGTGGGCGCCCTGTTCTTCGGCTGGCTCACCGACCGGTTCGGCCGCAAGAAACTGTTCATGATCACGCTGGGCGTCTATCTCGGGGGGACGGCGCTGACGGCGCTGTCCTTCGCGCCGTGGTGGTTCTTCCTGTTCCGCTTCGTCACCGGCCTCGGCATCGGCGGGGAGTATGCCGCGATCAACTCCGCCATCGACGAGCTCATCCCCAGCCGTCACCGGGGCGTGATCGACATCGTCATCAACGGCACGTTCTGGGCGGGCGCCGCAGTCGGGGCGCTGCTGACCGTGCCGGCGACCAACGATCTGCCGGTCAACATCGGCTGGCGACTCTGCTTCGCCCTCGGCGTCGTCCTGGGCCTGGTGATCCTGCTGGTTCGCCGCAATGTCCCGGAGAGCCCGCGGTGGCTGTTCATTCACGGGCGCGGCCAGGAAGCCGAAGACCTGGTCGACGGGATCGAGGAGCAGGTTGAGCGGGAAACGGGAACCGACCTGCCCGAGCCCCGGCAGTCGATCACGATCCGGCAGCGCAAGACCATCGGATTCCCGACCATCGCCCGGACCATGATCCAGCTCTACCCCAGGCGCACCGGCCTTGGCCTCTCGCTCTTCATCGGGCAGGCATTCCTCTATAACGCGATCACCTTCGGGTATGCGCAGATCCTCGCGACCTTCTTCCATGTCACGACCAACCCCGGCTACTACTTCGCCGTGATCGCCGTCGGCAATCTCGTCGGCGCGCTGGTGCTGGCCAGGTTCTTCGACTCGATCGGCCGCAAGCCGATGATCGCGGGCACCTACATCATCTCCGGGGTGCTGCTGCTGGGCACGGCGTACCTGTTCGATAAGGGCGTGCTGACCGCGGCGACGATGACCGCGTGCTGGGTAGTGGTCCTCTTCTTCGCCTCCGCGGGCGCCAGCGCGGCCTACCTGACGGTCAGCGAGGTGTTCCCGATGGAGACACGTGCCCTGGCCATCGCCTTCTTCTACGCCGTCGGCACGGCGGTGGGCGGCATCAGCGGCCCGCTGCTGTTTGCCAAGCTGGTGGGGTCGGGGAAGGTCTCGCAGACGGTGCTCGCGTTCTCGATCGGCGCGACCCTGATGATCCTGGGCGGGATCGCCGAGATCTTCCTCGGCGTCAAGGCGGAGCGCAAGGGCCTGGAAGATATCGCCCGGCCGCTCACCGCGCAAGACGCGGACTCCCCGCAGCGAGGCCATCCTCAGCCCGCCGCCTGACGCGGCGGCCGCCTGCTTACCAGCTCCGGCCGCGCAGGCTCGGCTGGCCACCTACTCGCGAGCGAGGAGAAACCGAAGATGAGCGTGGTAGTAGGCGTAGACGGCTCGGCCAGTTCTCAGACTGCCATCCGGCTGGCCGCTCAGGAGGCCGCCTACCGGCAGGCCGCCCTGATCGCCGTCATGGCCTATGGCCGGGAGCGGGTGCTCGGCGTCCCGGCCGGCCAGCCGGCGGCGGCCCAGGGGGCGCCCGGCGACGGGCGCGCGGTCGCGCAGTCGATCCTGCGCGACGCTCTCATCGACGCGCTCGGCACCCAGGCCGATCACGTCGAGTGCCGGGTGATGGCGGGCACCGCGGGCCGGCAGCTGGTCGAGGCGGCCCGTGAGCTGGGCGCCCAGCTGATCGTCCTCGCGTCTCGCGGCAGCATGTCCCTGCTGCTCGGGACGGTCAGCCAGTATGTACTGCGCAAGGCGCCATGCCCGGTGCTGATCGTCCCGGCTGTGGCCGCCGCCGACCTCCGCTAGGACAACGGGGCAGATCCCCGGCCGCTCAGGGCGGGCCGCGGATCTGCCCCGTTCTCCGCTGGCGCAAGCTCAGCCGGGCGGATATCAGCGGAGCGCACGATTCCCCCGTCCGGTGCACCGCGTGAAGCCGGCCGTGGCAGGCGGGCTTTCCCGTCTGCCACGGCCGGCTCATGGTCGGGCCCGGCGGCCCGCCGGTCAGGATTCGCTGGAGAACTCCTCAAGGCGATTGGAGAACGCCCGGTAGCGCTGCAGGGCGGTGCGGAGCCCCTCGGTGTCAGTGTCATTGCCCTGCCAGGCTGACTGGAGCGACTGCTGGCGTTCCCTGAGGCTAGCTACGAGCGTGTCGGCGCTGTCGTCCACCAGGCCGGCGGCCAGCTCCACGGACGTCCGCGGATCGTCGACGAACATCGCCTGGATCTCGTGCCACCGCACGCTCGGACTGGTCCGGTCCCCAGCAGCAGGGCCGCCGGCCGTCGCCGCCTGCGCCGCCGGCTCGGCCAGGCCAGGCGTGGCCGACCCGGCGGCCGGCACCGGCGTCGGCTGGTCATCCTGCGGCACGGCCGACAGGTCGCCCGGCGTCAGCATGTCCCGGTCATCGGGCACCAGCTCATCGTCATCCCGCACGCGGACCTGGTCGCGGGGCTCCATCTGGTAGTCCTTCCCGGCCAGATCATCGGCCGGAACCACATCGTCGTCGTGCGTCATCACGACCAGATCGTCGTCTGACGATGTCTGGCCATCGTCCCCCGGCACGGCCTGGTCGTCCGCCGCAGCCAGACCGTCCTGACCGCGCCCGGCCACCCGGCCGCTGACCGGGGCCAGCTCATCATCTTCAGTCCCGGCGTCCTGGCGGTCCTGCGGGGCCATCTCGTCATCTTCGGGCGTCATCGGGCTGCTGTCGGCCCGGTTGGTTCGTGATTTCATGTCGTCAGCTCCTCGGCGTGTGCTGCACGGGATTGTCGGCGCGCCCGTTGCTGGCGGGCTCATCTGCGGTCATGGGCCGCCGGGTCTCATCAGCCTGGCCGTCGGCTGCCGCCGGCGCCCGCGAGGCCGGATCCGCCGGTACCGGATCCTCCATGACCCGGTCACCTGCCACCCGGTCACCCGTCACCCGGTCACCCGTCACCCGGTCACCCTCGACCCGGTCATCAGCGACCCGGTCATCAGCGACCTGATCGGCCGCGACGGCATCACGGGCCGGGCTGGTCGCGTCCGGGCCGGTCCCTGCGTCCACGGACTCGCCTAGGAGCTCACGGAACAGTGCCCGGTAATGGATCATGGCCTGCCGCAGATCCTCGGTCGAGGCCGTGCCTGCCGTGGCCGACTCGCTGATCTCTTCGGCGGCCCGGTAGTGATCGAGCGTCTTCGCGTGCTCAACCGACAGGTCGGCCAGCACCTGGTCGCGGTTGTCGGTCGGGTATCCCCGCTCGTTCATCACGGTGCCGACGAGCACCTGCGATGCGGCGACCGCATCTGCGGGGGTGTCGACGAACTGCTCCTGCAGGGTCGCCCATTCTCGCGCGTAACGCGCGCGCGCCGATTCCGTGAGCGGGCGGATGTCCAGATCCTGGACCCGCCGTTCTCGCTCGGTCAGCTCCGCCTCGGCCTGGCGCTTGCTGTCGCGCTCGCTGACCAGACGGTCGTATTCCGGGCCGAAGCGCTGCTGCAGCCGACGGCGGCGCGCTACCACCATCCGGCCGGCCACGAGAGCCGCTACGACGACTATGACCACGATGATGACCACGATGATCCCGGCCGACATAACAATCACCTGCTTTCAAGGTAAGGACTCCCACGCACTGCCCCACACGGGCCGGTGCAAACAGCTGGCTCATTTCGCCCAATGGCGGCCAGCCTCGGTTCTCCCAGCCATAAGGGCCTGACCTGCGCGTATAGCCCGCTGAATCGTACGACACGCCAAGTTAACCGATCTTGGAGAGCCGTCAGCAGGCGGCCATGTTTGCCAGCGGCGAACTGGGTTAGGGTGAAGTTGCAGGGGCCTTCTGTCCGGCCAGGCAGGCATGCCCCGCGCGGATTGGAGTGGTCCAGGTGTGGTGGCTAGACATCATCGTTGTTTTGCTGGTGGTTTTCGGGATCTGGGGATTCCTCACATTGATCGGCGTCCAGACCCGGTTCTTTACCCGAAAGACCACCCGCACCGCCGAGAGCATGTACGACGAGTACGCCGACTCTCCCGGAAAGCAGCGCCGGTACGCCAGGAAGCACGGCGGCGAATGGCACAATGACGACGCGGCTGACCGGCCCTAGCCGAGCCAGCGGCGGTACCTAGGCCGGAAGGCCCGCTCCCATTCTTTGGCTGCCTGCTCGTCCAGCAGGAACGCATCACGGTCGCAGCTTTCGTACAGCAGTCCGAAGCTGAACGCGTTCTCGCCGGCCAGGTGGGCCCGCACGGCGATCTCCCTGACCGCCTCGCGGGCCTCGACCGCGTCGTGCTGGTCACCGAGGACCGACTGGAGCCGCTTCATGCGCCCGGCCAGGCGGCTGGCCGGGCGGCCGCAGGCCGGGCTGGCTGCCTCAGCCGCGTACCGGGCGTCCTTGGCCGCCTTGCGCGTCTCGTGCAGGGCCACCTCCCTCGCCCCGCCAGCCGGCGTCCCGGCCGCCCGCCGGGCGCGCTTGCGCACCCGGCGGTAAGGACGCCTGACTGCGGCAGGCAGGACGTCACCGGCGGGAAGCCCGGCCTCCGGAGCCGGCGAGGGGCCGCTGAGGAACTGGTCCAGCTCAGTCAGCAGCGTGATGAACCGCTGGGAGTCCAGGGCCTCAAGCAGCGCCGTGCGGGCCGAGGCGGCCCGGGGAGCGAAGTGCGCGCTGACCCGCGCCTGGACCGGCCCGAGGAGGAGTTCCGCCGGCATCTGCGCCAGCCTGTCCTGCAGGTACGGGGCCAGGACCTCATTGTCGCGGGCCTCGCCGAGCACGCCGCCGAGCCACTTCAGCTCCGCCCGGAGGCTGCTGCCCTCGGGCAGGCCAAGGAGCTGGCCGAACGTCTTCAGCGTGCTGCGCAGCCTGCGGGTGGCGACCCGCATGTCGTGAACGGAGCCCGGTTCGTCGCGGCGGATCATGGGATCGAGCGCAGGCAGCAGGGCGGCCTGCTCTCGCGCGTAGGCCAGCACGACGTCGCCGGCCGTCGACTGCCCGCTGAGCCGGCCAGGGCCGGGTGGCTCGGGCAGCTGATCACCCAGAGCCCGCTCCAGCTTGGCCGCGTGCCCGGCGGGGCGCAGGCCGCCGTCGCGGAGCCAGCTGTCGGCCGCCGCGAGCAGGCTGGTGCCGCCGCCCGTAAGCTCCACTTCCACCTCGCGCCATTGCGACAGGGCGGTGGACTCGCCCATCGTCTGCGCCGAGACATCATCGGTCGCTACTTCCGCCAGTGACGTGCCCGCGGCATCGAGCAGGATCCGGAGGCTGCGGGTGGTGGTGATCAGCGCAACCGGCCGCAGCGCCGCCCCGCGGGCATGGGCCCGCACGAGCGTCGCCAGCTCAGCCGGAACGCGACGGCCCGTCCGCCCCAGTGGCAGCTGGATCTCGCGACGGGTGTCAGCGTCCACCGGCAGCTTCAGGTGCCAGCCCGCGTCGCTGCCGCCACGACGCCGGCGCAGGGTGACCCCCGCGCGGATGAGACGCAGGTCGGCAGTGTCGTAGTACTCGGCTTCAAGCTTCTGCTCGGACGGGTCAGACTGCGCCGAGACCTGCGGCAGTTCAAGCAGGCTAGGCACTGCCGCTCCCGGCTCCAGCTCGTACTTTCGCTCGGTTTCCCTGATCTCCGTGACCATGTCGCCCCTCTACCCGCAACAGCCGAAGTGATTCCTGCCGCAGTCGTTCATAGCAGAGCGGTCCGGGGTGTCATGCCTAGGGCCAGGCCGTCATTCCTCGTAATACTCTTCGACTGTCTCAGTAGCCGCGGGCCGGCGGCCGTCGGCGCTGGGTGCGACATCAGGGGCGGCGAGCGACGCCCTGGGCCGGGGCCTGCGGACCACCACGCGGCTGCGCACCCACCCGTAACCGCGCCGGGGGATGAACATCCCGGCCAGCCCTATCAGCAGGATCACCCAGCCCGCCACCTGCAGATTCAGGAAGCGGGGGTGGGCGGTGACAGCAAAGGCCAGGATCGCCCCGATGGCCACCAGCGTGAGGCCGGTGGCCGTCTTCATGGCTGCCCCTTCCCTCATGGCTGCCCCTTCCCTCGAGCGTTCATAGCACCAGAGTTCCACTCCAGCCACCGGTTGTCATCGCCAGGGTCCAGAGTGCCTGCCGTGTCCAGGGTGCCTGGCGCGCCAGGGGGACCGGCCGCGCCAGCTGGAACAGCCGGCGCTGTAGCGATCGCCGGCGCGGCCAGGAGCTTGCTCACTTGCTGGGCTTCGGTGCCGTGCAGTTGGTCTTCGGGTTCACGCCGAAGTAGTTGAGCGGGCCGGCGACAATTGTCAAGGCGATGTTGCCCGCCTTTACGCAGGTCGTCACATTCCCGTTGAAGTAATGGCGCTGACCAGCGGCGATAGCGCCAATGACCAGCCATATAATGACCAGTGCCGATGCGATACGCATTGCTACCTCCGACGAATTTACTTACGTAGTCCAGTTAAGTAATGAAGTAGTAAAGATTGGCTCCCCACGATCTGCCCGGCGACCTCCCTCGGCCACTTCCCGCATCCGCGGCGCGCCGTCGGCGCGTGTCCGAGAGGTCTCCGCAACAAGCGCCGTTAAACATGCGCGCACGCGCCAATCCGGCCGTCTCACCGGAGGCATCAGGAGATGGCCGCCGGTGTCGCCGCCGGCGGGCGGCAGGCCGGGCCGCCCGGCCTCGGTTTGGCGTCCGCCACGCCGGGTACCGGCAGGCTTCCGCAACGACGTCACCAGGCACGAAGGGGTCGCGCGACATGCCCAGAGCACAGATCAAAGACGAGAACATGTACCAGGAACTACGCAAGCAGGGCGATAGCAAAGAGAAGTCAGCCCGGATTGCGAACGCGGCGGCGGCAAGCTCACGTCACGCGGTCGGCAAGAAGGGCGGCAAGAGCCCGTCCTACACCGACTGGAGCAAGCAGGATCTGCTCGGGCAGGCTAAGAAAATCGGCATCAAGGGCCGCTCATCCATGAACAAGAGCCAGCTGATCGACGCGCTGCGCAGCCACTAAGCACGCCAGCTGGTCACGTCAGTCGCGCAGCAGCCGCAGGACGGCCGTCTCGAAGCGGCCATGAGTGGCGGGCCAGCCTTCCCGGACGTTCGCGCCCAGCCGCCCGAGGTCGAAGTCGATCGCCTCTCCGTCGAGGTAGCGGTCAATGAGCCGCCCGTCGATATACGAGGCCCGGCAGACCGCCGGGGTATTTCCCAGGTACTCGGCGACCTCGCCGACCACGCGGCTCACCGCGCGCTTGCGGGCCGGCGCCGACCCGGCCGCCGAGGCGGAAACGGCGAGCCCCACCGCGGCGAGCACGGTCGCGTGCCAGGTCCTGAAGTCCTTGGCGCTGATATCCAGGGCGAAGAGATCCTGCAGGTAGTCATTCATGTCGGCGCTGTCCAGCTCGTGCCACTCCCCTGCGTCCCGGTAGGCCAGCAGCCGCTGGCCCGGCGGGCGCCGACGGCGCAGCCCGGACACGATCGATGCGACCGGGGCCGCCGCCACCACCTGCATCCGCTCCTGACCGCTCTTAGCCGGGTACTCAAAGACCAGGCCGCCTGAGGTGCAATGGACATGCTCGCGCTGGAGCGTCATCAGGCCGTAGCTGCCGTTGTCCTGCGCGTAGCGGTCGCCCCCAACCCGGAACAGCCCCACGTCCAGCAGCGTGAACGCGGCCGCCAGGACCCGCTGCCTGGACAGGCCCCGGCCGCCGAGCTGCTCGCTGACCGCGTCGCGGGCCGCCGGCAGGCCGGCCGCGAACGCCAGGACGTGGTCATGCTTCTCGCGATCCCGCCTGGCCCGCCAGGCCGGATGGTAGATGTACTGACGCCGCCCGGCCGCATCCACCCCGGTGGCCTGCAGGTGCCCGCGGGCATCCGGGCAGATCCACACCTCGGTCCAGGCGGGCGGGATGACCAGCCGCTCGATCCGGTCAAGGTCATCAGCGGACGGCTGGCCGCCGGATGGGGTGCGGTACTGAAAACCGCGGCCGCGCCGGACCCGCCGCAGTCCGGCGGCGGAGGTGTCGCTACGGCGCAGCCGCAGCATGGCAGATCACCGGCCGACGACTCACCGGCCGACGGTTCACCGACGGACAGGTCACCGACGGACAGGTCGCCGACGGACAGGTCACGGGCGGGGCAGGCGCACGACGGACAGGAAGAAATCGTCGATCTGCCGGACCGCGGCGATGAACTGGTTGACGTCGACGGGCTTGGTCACGTAGGCATTCGCGTGCAGCTTGTAGCTGCGCAGGATGTCTTCCTCGGACGAGGACGTGGTCAGGACCACCACCGGCAGGTGGGTGAGATCGGGGTCGGACCTGATCCGCTCCAGTACCTGGCGCCCGTCGTACTTCGGCAGGTTGAGGTCGAGCAGGACCAGGTCGACCTTCGGCGCATCGGCATAAGCGCCCCGGCGGTACAGGAAGTCCAGCGCCTCCTCGCCGTCGCGGGTGACGTGCAGCCGGTTGCCGATCTTGTTGTCCTGGAAGGCCTCGCGGGTCATCAGCTCGTCGCCGGGGTCATCCTCGACGAGCAGTACCTCGATGGGCTGCAGCGGAGCCATCATGCGGGAATCCCTTCGGCGCTGGTGCTGACGGTGCCCGGGAGGGCAGCGCCGGTAGTGGAAGCCTCGTCCGCCGGCTCGGGCTCAGCCGCCGGGTCCGGCTCCGGCGGATCGATCCCCGGCAGCGTGAAGCACACGCGGGCCCCGTCAGCGTAGGCGGTGTCGAGACTGATCTCGCCGCCGTGATGCTCGACGATCCGCTTGCAGAGCGCCAGCCCGATCCCGGTGCCGGCGTAAGCACTGCGGCCATGCAGCCGCTGGAAGATCACGAAGACCTTCTCGGCGAACTCCGGCGGGATCCCGATGCCGTTGTCGGCCACGCAGAACTGCAGCATCCCGTCCGGCTGCTCATCGACGGTGATCGCAATCGCGGGGACGCGGTCGGGCGCCCGGAACTTGATGCCGTTAGCGATGAGGTTCTGCCACAGCATCGCCAGCATGGTGGGATCGCCCATCACCTCGGGCAGCTGCGCCGGCCGTTCTATCACGGCACTGGATTCCTCGATGATGGTGCCGAGGCTGGCGATCGCGTTATCCAGCACCCCGTCCAGGGACAGGCGGACGCGCTGGTCGTCGGCCCGGCCGACCCTGGAGAACGTCAGCAGGTCGTTGATCAGGATCTGCAGCCGCTTCGCGCCGTCGACGGCGAAGTCGATGTACTGGCGGCCGCGGTCGTCGAGCTGGTCTCCGTAGCGCTTCTCCAGCAGCTGGCAGAACGAGGCCACCTTGCGCAGCGGTTCCTGCAGGTCATGGGATGCCACATAGGCGAACTGCTCGAGCTCGGCGTTGGAGCGCAGCAGGTCAGCGGCCTGGGCGTCGAGATCCTCCGCCTGGGCGGCCGCCACCTCCTGCGCCGCGCGGGCGTCCTCCAGCGCGGCGACCAGCTCGCTGCGCATCGCCTCGATGTCGGCGGCCACGGCGCGCAGGTCCTTGGGACCGGTCGCCTCGATATGGTGGCCGAAGTCGCCGGCCACCACCTGGCGGGCGGACGTGCGCAGGCGGCCCAGTGGCTGGACGACCGCGTTATGCAGTACCAGCGCCATGGCGGCGGACGCGATCAGGAACACGATCAGGATGGTGACGAACGTCCAGTCGGTGATACTGCGGCTGGTGCTCAGGCGGGCACTGTCGTGCGACGCGGCCACGGCCAGATGGGCGTTCTGCGCGGTGAACGCATCCCGCAGATGGTCAAAGGAGCGCTTGCTGGCGTCCAGCAGAGCGACGTCTTTGCCGCTCAGCGGCCCGTGCCGGGCCAGCGCGATCAGCGGGAGCGCATACGAGCGGCGCCACTGGGCCGCCGCCTGCTCGGTCCTGGCCAGGTCGGCGGCCAGCTGCGGTTTGTGCCCGATCAGCGTGCGCAGCCGGGCCACCGCGTCGGCCTGCGTGGCGAGCCCCGCGGTGTAGGGCTGCAGGAAGTTCGCCTGGCCGGTGATGCCGAAACCACGGACTCCTGCCTCCTGGTCCACCAGCGCGCCCTGCAGCCGGTACGCCTGAGCCTGAGCCGGCAGGATGCCGCCGTCCAGCTCAGCGGATACCGAGCGGCTCTGCGCGAGTATCTGCGCGATGACCACGGCGGCGATCACCACCAGGAGGGCGATCACCGCGAACACCACGCCGAACCAGCCCTGGACCGTCAGGCCGGGAAAACGCGGCCCGCCAGCCTCAGGACCGGACTCGCGCGGGCCAGCATCGGACCCGCCAGCACCGGGGCCACCAGCACCGGGGCCACCAGCACCGGGGCCAGCGGCACCGGGGGGAGCGGCACCGGAGCCACCAGCACCGGATTCCCCCGCGCCGGGGGCGGTCCCGCTCACTGGGCGGTCTTCCAGCCGAGATGGACAACGGCGACATCATCGTCGAGGCCGCCGTAGCGCGCGGCCGCGGCCTCCGTCTTGGCGATCAGGCCGTCCACGAAGGCCGCGGGTGGCAGCGCGGCCAGGTCATGGGCCATGTCCACGAGTCCCTCCTCGCCGAGCCGCTCGCTGCCCGCCCCGACGCGGCCCTCGAACAGCCCGTCGGTGAACAGCACCAGGCTGGCGTCCGCCGGCAGCGTCAGCTCGGCCTCCTGCCAGCTGAGGCCGGACACCAGGCCCAGCGCCGGCCCCGCTTTCCCCTCGATCAGCTCCACCCCGCCGGCGGTCCGCAGCAGCAGCCCTGGATGACCGGCCCGCAGAATCCTGGCCCGGCGGCGATCCGGCGTGAAGACCAGATGGGTCACGGTCGCAAACAGCTGTTCCGCCTCGCGCTCGGCCACCAGCATCTGCTCGAGCAGCGCGATCGTCGCCGGTGCGCTCGTCCCGGCCAGGACCAGAGCCCGCCAGGCGACCCGCAGGCACACCCCGACCGCGGCCTCGGCCGCGCCGTGCCCGGAGACGTCGCCGATCACCGCGTGCACGGCACCGTCTGAGGTCTCCACCACGTCGTAGAAGTCGCCGCCGACCAGAGCCTGCTCCCGGCCGGGCCGGTAGCGGGTCACTACCTCCATGTTGCCGGTGAGCAGCAGCGGTCTGGGCAGGAGCCCGCGCTCCAGCCGCGCGTTCTCTGCCGCTCGCAGCGCGCTGACCTGCAATGCGGCCGAGGCCTGCTCGACGTGCTTGCGCTGGGCCGCGTACCGGATCGCGCGGCTGAAGACATCGGGCGCGGACTGCCCCTTGATCAGGTAATCCTGCGCCCCCGCCGCGACCGCTGCGAGCCCGGCACTCTCCTCGGCCAGCCCGGTCAGTACGACGACCGGCGCGCCGGGAGCGGCGGCCAGGACCTGGGTGACCGCCTCCAGGTCCTGGGCGTCGGGCAGGCGCAGGTCCAGCAGAATGCAGTCGGGGACACCGTCGCGCTTGAGCATCTCCTTCGCTACCGCCAGCGAGGGCGCCCAGGAAAGCGTCGCCCGGACGCCGCTATCAGCGAGCAGTTCCTCGACCAGGACCGCGTCCCCTTCGTCGTCCTCGACCAGGAGCAGCGTCTCGGGGTCTCCCAGCCAATCCGAGCTCAGGTCCTCAGGCGCGTCCTGGATGCCCGGCTCATCGCCGGCGCCCACCGTTTCACTGGGGAGCACCGTCTCATCGGGCAGCACCGTCTCATCGGGGCGCACCGCAGAGACATCGGTCGGGGCCGCCACGGTCACCTCCTCAGCCGTCTCATCATCGGACCCGGCGCTCTTATCCTTAGCGCCAGAGTTTCCCTCAGCTCGCCGCGGCAGGCTATCGGGAATTGCGCAACGACTATGCCAACCACCAGGCCGCAGGACTGTCATCCCGTTGCCGTCATCTGCAGTAACCACGTCCATCCGCTGCAACGAGCGAGTTCAGCCGATCGATGCCAGAACCGGCGTTTGGTCAGGATATATATCACTTCCGCCGGGGTGGGTGCTGCGTTTGCTGGTCGCGCTTTGGTGTACTTAAGGCCCGGCGACCGCTTCTACCCGGGAGCGATGATCATTTACCGCCCTGTCGGCCACTATTTTCGGGAGCGCGCCGCACGATGGTTATGCCGACTTCGCCACTCCCCCCTGCACCACGGGATCCTGCACCACGGGGCCGCCCGCGGGCGGCGACCTACCGGGTCCAGCTGCGGGCCAGCTTTACCTTTGACGACGCCGCCGCCATCACCGGCTACCTGGCCGATCTGGGCGTGAGCCACCTCTACTGCTCGCCGTACCTTCAGGCCGCCCCCGGCAGCACCCACGGCTACGACGTGGTCGACCACGCCCACCTGAACCGCGAGCTGGGCGGCGTCCCCGCTCACAGCCGCCTCACCGAGCACCTGGCCCGCGCCGGGCTGGGCCAGGTGCTCGACATCGTGCCGAACCACATGGCCCTGGCCGGCCGGGCCAACGCCTGGTGGTGGGATGTGCTGGAGAACGGCCCGTCGAGCCGCTACGCCGCCTACTTCGACATCGACTGGGACCCGCCGCAGCGCAAGCTGACCGCCCACGTGCTGATGCCGGTGCTCGGCGACCACTACGGGCGCGTGCTGGAGGCAGGCGAGCTGGCCGTCGAGCGGCGGGGCGGATCCTTCGCTGTCCGGTATCACGAGCACGAGGCGCCCCTGTCGCCCCGCACCCTGGACGACCTGCTGGCGCGGGCGGCGGCCGACGCGAGCTCGCCGGGGCTGAAAAGCCTGGCGGACGCCTTCGGCCGCCTGCCGCACGCCATCCGCACCGACCCGGCCGCGGTCGCCGAGCGGCATCGCGGCAAGGAGGAACTGCGCGCGGCCCTGGCCGGCCTGTGCGAGGTCAGGCCGCAGATCGCGGCGGCCATCGACGGCCAGGTCGAGGCGCTGAACGCTAACGCCGACGCCCTGGACGAGCTGCTCAGCCTGCAGAACTACCGGCTGGCGTACTGGCGCACCGGCGCGGAGGAGCTGTCCTACCGGCGGTTCTTCGATATCGAGACCCTGGCCGGCCTGCGGGTGGAAAATCCCGTCGTCTTCGCCGACACCCACCGCCTCATCCTGGAGCTGGTGTCGGCCGGCACGGTGGACGGCCTGCGCATCGATCACGTTGACGGGCTCGCCGACCCGCAGGGCTACCTGGACCGGCTGGCCGCGGCTACCGGGGGCGCGTACGTGGTGGTGGAGAAGATCCTCGCGGCGGACGAGGAGCTGCCGCCCTCCTGGCCGGTGGCCGGGACCTCCGGATATGAGTTCCTGAACCGGGTCAGCCAGCTCTTCGTCGACCCGGCCGGCGAGGCGGCCATGCTGGCCGGCTACGCCCGCTTCACCGGGCCGCAGCCAGCCGGTCCGCACGCCGCCGGTCCGCACGCCGCCGGTCCGCAGGCAGCCGGTCCGCAGGCAGAGGGCCCCGGCTACCCCGACATCGTGCACACGGCCAAGCTCCAGATCATGTACGAGGAGCTCGCCGCCGAGCTGGAGCGCCTCACCGGCCTGCTCGCCGACGTCTGCGAGCTGCATCGCCGCCAGCGTGACTTCACCCGCCGGGAGCTGCGCGACACGCTGCGCGAGGTGATCGCCGCGTTCGGCGTCTACCGCAGCTACGCCCGGCCCGGGCACGCGGCCAGCCCGGCCGACCAGGCTCAGGTGGCGGCCGCCGTCGCCACCGCGCGGCAGCGCAGGCCCGACCTCGACGCCGAGTTCGTCGGCTTCATCGGCGACCTGCTCACGGCGCGGATTCCCGGCGCGGCAGAAGCCGAGTTCGCCGTGCGGTTCGCCCAGCTGAGCGCGCCGGTCATGGCCAAGGGGGTGGAGGACACCGCGTTCTACCGCTACTACCCCCTGCTCTCGCTGTGCGAGGTCGGCGGCGACCCGGCCGCGTTCGGCGCCTCGCCGCAGGACTTCCACCAGGCCATGGCCCGCGCGGCGCGACAGTGGCCGGAGGCGATGCTCACCTTGTCGACGCACGACACCAAGCGCAGCGGCGACGTACGGGCCCGCATCAGCGTGCTGTCGGAGCTGCCGCAGGCATGGGAACGCGCCGTGCAGCAGTGGGCGCAGCGCAACAAGATCCACAAGCGAAACGGCCTGCCGGATGCCAATGCCGAGTACCTGCTGTACCAGGTCCTGGTCGGTGCCTGGCCGATCGACGTGGCGCGGGCCGGCGCATTCATGGCCAAGGCGGCCAGGGAAGCCAAGGTCCATACCTCCTGGACCGATCCGAGCGCGGAATACGACGACGCCCTGGCCGCGTTCGTGGCCGGGATCCTGGCCGATCGGGGCTTTGTCGCCGACCTGGAGGCGTTTCTGGCGCAGCACGCCCTGGTCGAGCGCGGGCGGATCGGCTCGCTGGCGGCCACGGCGCTGCTGCTGACCTGCCCGGGCGTGCCCGACCTGTATCAGGGGACCGAGGTGTGGGACCTGTCCCTGGTCGACCCGGACAACCGCCGCCCGGTCGACTACGGCGCCCGCCGGGCCCTGCTGACCGCCCTGGCCGGCGCCGGGCCGCAGGAGGCACTGGCCCGCGCCGATGAGGGGGGCCCGAAGCTCTGGCTCATCCACCGGCTCCTGGCGCACCGGCGTGCTCACCCGGCCGCCTACGGGCCCGGCTCGCTGTATGAGCCGCTGGCGGTGCACGGCGCCAAGGCCGCCCACGCCGTGGCCTTCACCCGCACCGGCGGGCTGGCGGTCGTGGTGCCCCGGCTGCTCACCGGCCTGGACGACGGGTGGGACGGCACGACGGTCACGCTGCCCGGCGGCGCCTGGGTCAACGTGCTCACCGGCGAGCGGGCTGACACGGGGACCGGCGGCAGCGGAGCCACCGGCACCGGAACCGGCGGCAGCGGAGCCACCGGCACCGGAACCGGCGGCGGAGTGGCTGACATCGAATCGCTGCTGGCGCGGTTCCCGGTCGCCGTCCTGGGCAAAGAGGACTGATGCACGAATTCCGGGTATGGGCGCCCCGTCCCGAGCGCGTCGATGTCGTCATCGGCGAACGGCGGGTGCCGATGACGGCCGCGGGCGGCGGCTGGCGGGAGTGCCACGTGCCGGCGGGTCCGGGCACCGACTACGCCTTCAGCCTGGACGGCGGGCCGCCCCGGCCCGATCCCCGCTCGGCGTTCCAGCCCCGCGGCATCGACGGGCCGTCCCAGCTGGTGGACCACGACCGCTTCGCCTGGACCGACGGCGGCTGGCGGGGAACGCCGCTGGCCGGATCGGTCTTGTACGAATGCCACATCGGCACCTTCTCCGCCGCGGGCACTTTCGACGGGGCCATCGAGCACCTGGCGCATCTGGCTGAGATGGGGGCGGACATTATCGAGCTGCTTCCCGTTCCGGAATTTTCGGGTGACCGGGGATGGGGGTACGACGGCGTTGACCTGTTCGCGCCGCATCATGCCTACGGCGGCCCTGACGGCCTGCGGCGGCTCGTCGATGCCGCCCACGAGCTCGGGCTGGGCGTGGTCATGGACGTCGTCTACAACCACCTCGGGCCGGCCGGGAACTACCTGCCGGAGTTCGGCCCCTATTTCTCGGCGCGGCACCAGACCAACTGGGGCGACGGGATCAACTTCGACGGGCCCGGCAGTGACGAGGTCCGGCGCTTCGTGATCGACAACGCCCTGATGTGGCTGCGCGACTATCACTGCGACGGGCTGCGTGTCGACGCCGTGCACGCCATCGCCGACGACTCGGCCATCCACATCCTGGAGGCACTGGCCGTCGAGGTGGACGCGCTGGCCGCCCAGCTGGGCCGCTCGCTGTTCCTGATCGCCGAGAGCGACCGCAATGACCCGCGTTTTGTCCGGAGCCGGGAGGCGGGCGGCTACGGCCTGGCCGCTTCCTGGGCCGATGAGTGGCACCATGCCCTGCATGCCACGCTGACCGGCGAGCGGGACGGCTACTACGCGGACTTCGGCCCGCTGCCGCTGCTGGCCAAGGCGCTGCGCCAGGCCTGGGTGTACGACGGCACGTACTCCCCGTATCGCCGGCGGGTGCACGGCCGGCCGGCGACCGGGCTGTCGGGCAGCCAGTTCGTGGTCTGCACCCAGAATCATGACCAGGTCGGCAACCGCGCGGCCGGCGAGCGCTCGAGCGCGCTGATGAGCCAGGGCCGGCTGCGGGTGGCCGCCGCCCTGCTGCTGACCTCCCCGTTCGTGCCGATGCTCTTCCAGGGCGAGGAATGGGGCGCCACCACCCCGTTCCAGTACTTCACCGGCCACCAGGACCCCGTCCTCGGCCGGGCCGTCAGCCAGGGGCGTCGCGAGGAGTTCGCCGCCTTCGACTGGGACGGCGCCGAGGTTCCCGATCCGCAGGACCCGGCGACGTTCGAGCGGTCCAAGCTCGACTGGGCCGAGCTCGCGAAGGAGCCGCAGGCCAGCCTGCTGGACTGGCACCGCGACCTGATCGCCCTGCGCCGCCAGATCCCGGCCCTGGCCGATCCCCGGCTGGAGCAGGCGCAGACCCAGTGCGACCCCGACGCCGGATGGATAGTGCTGCGCCGCGGGCCCGTCGCCGTGGCCAGTAACCTCGGTACCGGGAACTGGACCTTCCCGGCCCGCCCGCCGGCGGTACTGCTGGCCGCCTCCGATCCCGGCGTCGAATGGTCGGCGCAGGGCCTTGTCCTGCCGCCCGATACCGTCGCCATCGTGACCGAAGCACGCGACTGACCTCGCGCTACGCCGTTATACCCGGCCGCTACGCTCGCCGATACACCCCGCCGTGAAAGGATCGAGCCCGCTATGACCGACCCCATCGAGATCTGGCCGGGGCGCCCCTATCCCCTCGGGGCCGCCTATGACGGCGGCGGGACGAATTTCTCGCTGTTCTCCGAGGTCGCCGATGCAGTGGAGCTCTGCCTCTTCGACGAAGACGGCACTGAGCAGCGGATCAGCATCGACGAGATCGATGCCTCCTGCTGGCACGCCTACCTGCCGACGGTGGCACCGGGACAGCGCTACGGCTACCGGGTGCACGGGCCGTGGGATCCGCAGAACGGCCAGCGCTGCAATCCGGCCAAGCTGCTGCTTGACCCCTACGCCAAGGCCGTCGAGGGCGAGGTCAGCTGGGATCAGGCGTGCTTCCCCTACAACTTCGGCGACGAGCACTCGCGCAACGACGACGACAGCGCGGCCAGCGTGCCCAGGTCAGTCGTGCATAACCCGTACTTCGACTGGGGCAACGACCGGCCGCCGGACATCCAGCTCAACGAGTCGGTGATCTACGAGGTTCACGTCAAGGGCTTCACCGCCCGCAACCGGGACATCCCCGAGGCGCAGCGGGGCACGTATGCGGGCCTGGCCCATCCGGCGGCCATCGAGTACCTCACCGGGCTCGGCGTCACCGCGGTGGAGCTGCTTCCCGTGCACCAGTTCATCCACGACGCTCACCTGGTGGAGCGCGGGCTGCGCAATTACTGGGGCTACAACTCGATCGGGTTCCTCGCCCCGCACAACGACTACGCCGCGGGCGGCCAGCGGGGCGAGCAGGTCGCGGAGTTCAAGGCCATGGTCAGGGCGCTGCACGAGGCCGGCATCGAGGTGATACTCGACGTCGTCTACAACCACACTGCCGAGGGCAGCCACCTGGGCCCGATCCTGTCGATGAAGGGCATCGACAACGCCGCCTACTACCGCCTGGTCGCCGACAACCCCCGCTGCTACTACGACACGACCGGCACCGGCAACAGCCTCAACGTGGGCCACCCCCACACCCTGCAGCTGATCATGGACTCGCTGCGCTACTGGGTGACCGAGATGCATGTCGACGGGTTCCGCTTCGACCTGGCCGCCAGCCTGGCCCGCCAGTTCCACGACGTCGACCGCCTCTCCGCCTTCTTCGACCTGATCCAGCAGGACCCGGTGGTCTCCCAGGTCAAGCTCATCGCCGAGCCATGGGACGTCGGCGAGGGCGGCTATCAGGTCGGCAACTTCCCGGCCCTGTGGTCGGAATGGAACGGCCAGTACCGCGACACGGTCAGGGACTTCTGGCGCGGCGAGCCCGCCACCCTGGGCGAGTTCGCGTCCCGCCTGACCGGCAGCTCCGACCTCTACCAGGCCGACGCCCGCCACCCGGGGGCCAGCGTCAACTTCGTCACCGCGCACGACGGCTTCACGCTGCGCGACCTGGTGTCCTACAACGAGAAGCACAATGAGGCCAACGGGGAGGGCGGGGCCGACGGCGAGAGCCATAACCGCTCCTGGAACTGCGGCGCCGAAGGTGACACCGACGATCAGGACGTGCTGCTGCTGCGGCGGCGTCAGCAGCGCAACTTCCTCGCCACCCTGCTGCTATCGCAGGGGGTCACGATGCTGCTGGGCGGGGACGAGTCGGGACGCACCCAGGGCGGGAACAACAACGCCTACTGCCAGGACAACGAGGTCTCCTGGCAGGACTGGGACCGCGTCGATAAGGATCTCCTGGAGTTCACCCGCCGCCTCATCGCGCTGCGCCGCGAGCATCCCGTCCTGCGCCGGCGCCGCTGGTTCCAGGGCCTGCCCATCAGGGGATCGGTGGACCTGGGCTGGTGCCGCCCGGACGGGGCCGAGATGAGCGACAACGACTGGAATGCCTCGTCCATGGCCGCGGTCGGCCTGTTCCTCAACGGCGCGGCGATCACCGACCGGGACCGTCATGGCCAGCGAGTGACCGACGAGTCCTTCCTGCTGCTGTTCAACGCCCATCACGAGCCGATCCAGTGGGCGCTGCCCAAGCAGTGGGGGGACAGCTGGGAGACGGTGCTCGAGACCACGGGGCCGGAGCGGGAAGGCGAGATCTTCGAGAGCGGCCGCACGCTGCAGGTCGCCGGCCGCTCCCTCGTCGTCCTCCAGCGCCTCGACCCGGCCGAGTCCCCCTAGCCTCGATCCGGCTGAGTCCCCTTACCCGCGACCCAGCCGAGTCCACACTAGCGGGGCGATTTTCAGGCAATACGACGGAGAATCGCCCCGTTGAGAGGATTTGGGCCGCAGGAGCCGTCGGCGGATGCATGAACCGGGCACAGCGGGGCAGGCGGTGGTCATGAGCTCCGGTCCCGCACCTGGCGGTCCTGGCGGTTCCGCCGGTCCTGGCGGTTCCGGCGGTCCCGGCCATCGTGCGGCGCGGCGCCGCGGGTGGCCAGGATCGCGGTGGCCGGGCGCACGTTGGCCGGGCGCAGGGTGGTCGCCGCGTCATCGGGCCACGGCCGTCGTGCTGGGGGTGGCCGCGTTCATCGTGGTCGCCACGGTCCTGGTCGCCGCGGCCGCTCACCGCGGACCCGGCCCGGACCGCACCATCGCCTTCCCGGCCGCGCTCGTGCGCACGGTCGACCTGCAGGGGGCGCCCGGCCAGGTCGTCATCGCCGGGGCCGTCACCCGCCGGGTGACGCTGACCGGCCAGCTGCACTGGACCGGGCACGCGCCGTTGGTCACCACCCGACTGGACCGGGCCGCTCACGTGCTCCGGCTGACCTACCGGTGCGCCACGGCCAGCCCCTGCACGGGAAACTACCGGCTCGTCGTGCCCCGGCACACCGCGGTGAACCTGCGCCAGCCCGCTGGCCACGTCATCGTGTCCGGCCTGGCCGGGACGCTGCGGATCGTCGCCCGCAGCGTCGATATCAGCGCGACCGGCCTGCGGTCCCCGTCGCTGGCCGCCACGATCACCTCGGGGCACCTGAGCGCCACGTTCGACCTGCCGCCGCGCCACATCAGCATCCGGCTGACCTCGGCTCAGGCCACACTGCGGCTGCCCGCCGGCATCCCCTATGCGATCAGCAGCCAGGTCACCTCCGGATACGTCCACGTCGGGGTCCCGCAAGACAGCAGCGCGGCCCGCACCGTGACCGACCGCATCATCTCCGGAGAGCTGGAGTTGCAGCCCCGGTAGCCCGCGTTCCAGCGGACAGCAGGCGCCGGGGCCACTCTGGGCGCTCGGCCTCGCCCCGGCGACGGGTCTGCCTAGCCTGCAGCTTGTCCTGGGCGTGCGGGCGGGGAGACTTCCTGCGGTACCTGCGGTGTGCGGGGGCCGGGCTTCTCATCGGCGGGCCGGTCAGTGAAGGACACCTCGACGTGCTGCTCGTCCCGCCGCTGGTTCTGCAGCGCCTGGAGAGCGATTGAGGAGCGGTCGGCTTCGGTCAGCGGTGGCTGCACGATCGAGCGGGGCCACAGCCGCCGGGCGAGCACGACATTTATCTCGGCGGCATACACCGTGACCTGGACCCCGAGGTACAGCCAGGCGGCCAGGCCGAGCACGGTCGCAAACACCCCGTAGACCGAGTCGTTGCTCAGGTAGTGATGGGCGAGGTAGGTGACCAGCGCCTGCAGCAGCGTCCAGGCGAACCCCCCGGCCACGGCGCCAGGAAGGAGCGCCCGGGCCGGCACGCCCTTGGGAGTCAGAACGCGGAAGCTGACAAAATACAGGCCGATATTCGTGACGAGCACGAGCATCTCGGCGAGCACCACGACGAGGACGGCGTGGTGACCGAAGGTGTCCAGGCTGGCGAGCAGTGTCGTGACGACCACGCTGCCGCCGAGCACGCTGAGGAACAGCACGGCCCGGCCCAGGCGCGGCAGGTAGCCGGGGCGGGCCGGACCGGGCAGGTTCCACACCTGCGCCATCGTGAACAGGGCGGCCTGGGCGAGTCCTGTCGCGCCCCACAGCAGTCCGAGCAGGCCGATGACCAGCCCGATCACGCTGGAACGCCGCAGGGCGTGGACGTGGCCGGCCAGCTGATTGCCGACCAGCGGGAATTTCCCGGCCACGGCGCCCACCACCTGCGCGCGCAGCGACGGGTCACCGGCGGCGATCAGGCCGAGGAGCGTGACCAGGACGAGCAGCAGCGGAAAGACGGCCATGATGGCGGAGTGGGCGAGATTTCCGGCCAGGGTACCGGCGTTGTCGTCGCCGTATTTCTTGACGACACCAAAGGCGAACGCGGATGCCTTGTGCCGCTGCTGAGCAGCGTCTACCCGCCGGATCACGCGCTCAACGGGATTCATCAGCCCGGCCCGCGCGGCTCCGGGGGACGGTCACCGGCCTGCCGTACCTGAGCGGCGTCAGCGCGCTCGCGGAAGCTGCGGTCGGCCCTGATCGCGAGGGCCAGGTACTCTCCGATTTCCTCGACCACGCCGACGTCCGCGATGCCGAAGTACCCTTCTCCCGCTTCCTGCGCCAGGGTCAGGGTGCCGTAGGAGCGCTCTCCGTCCGACAGCGGGACACTGAGCACTGAGGTGGCTCCCAGGCGGTCGAGAATCGGCACGCCGTCCGGGTCAGTCCCCAGCAGGCCGGCGTCTTCCGCGTGCGCGACCAGCAGCGAGCTGCCGGACTGGTGCACCTGATTGGGTGCCGATTCCGGCTGCGGGTCCAGCCCCGACAGGGATCTGGCCAGCCGGACGGACCGCTCGTCTGGCGGCCCGATGACGAACTGCCGCCGCAGCCGCCGCTGCCGTTCCGAATCGACAATGACCCAGGCGGCGAGCTCGCGGGCGAGCAGGCTCGCGCACCGCTGCAGCATGGCGGATTCGCTGACCGTGGCGCTCTCCAGTACCAGCCTCGTGGCCGCGCCCAGCACGTCAAGCCGGGTGGCGGTGGCACGTGCCGCGGCCGCCGGATCCGGATTCGCCGCATGCGGCTGGTTCGAGGCACCAGACAGCAGCCCGTAGGGGGTGACGGCGACGATCAGCCGGGGGAAGCCCCCGGCCACCTCGGCCAGGCTGATGTCCAGCATGCCCCGCACCGGGCCTGCGGCACCGAGCAGCCCGCACCGGATCTGGCCTACCTGACCGCTCCGCCGGGCCGCGGTGAGCTGGGAGTGCACGGCCGCGCGGGCGGGCAGGTCCACCAGGGCCGTGAACGGCTTGCCGGTCGCGTATCCCGCCGGGAAGCCGAGCAGGTGACCGACGCGCGGGTTGGCCCGCTGCACAATGTCATCCTGCTCAAGCAGGAACAACGCCACCGGTGCCTGATCGAATACCGTTCGCGGCCCCCCCTGATCCGCGTGCCGCACCGCAGCCAGGGCGTCGATCGCCTCGTCTAGCTCAGCGAACGCGGCATCCAGCGTCTGACGCAGCTGCGCGCCGGGCCGCGCCGCAGCCTGCCGGAGCTGCTCGCGGCGCGCGGTCAGGCCGGAGATCTCGGTCTCAAGCCCCGGACGGCCAGGGGAATGCATGTGTCACGTCCTAACTGCCGGCTCCTTTGATCGGGCCAGGTCGACCAGTACCGCCCTGACGGCACCTCAAACACCGCCGATGGCGGACGGCCGCCCCGTCGTGACGATCAGTCACTCCAGCTTCCAGGGTGCGTCGAGGCGGCCGTTCCGCCAGCGCATGCTGCGCGGGCGGCGGCTCGTTACCCTCGCCGACGACGGCCGGCCAGCGGCAGCACGAACCAGAGACCGCCGAACATGCAGACCGTCAGAACGCTGATCACCACGGCTGCCGGACCATGATCGACATAACCGGTTACCAGCAGAACGGCGGTCGAGATCGCGAGCCCGACCGCGGCCAGGCCGATGATGGCCAGGACGTTGGCCGCCCGGACCAGGCGTTCCTTCTGATGCTGGCGAAAGACCAGCCGGTGATAGGCGACGGGCGCCAGCAGCAATGCGGTCGACACCGCCGCGAGCGTCAGGCTGAGCAGGTAGAGCTGGCGCTGGCCGTGGCTGAGCGCCGCGAACCTGTTGGTGAAAGGCAGCGAGAGCAGGAAGCCGAACAGTACCTGCACACCGAGGCCGGCCACCCGCAGCTCCTGCAGCAGCTCAGCGAGGTTGCGATCGTCACGCTCCTCCTCGCTCTCATCGCGCTGGTCCATGGACGTCATCACCTCGCCTCAGACACGGCGCCTGGTCACCAGGCGCCTCGTGACGGGACAGGACAGGACGATCTGAGATTAGGCCGGGCGGCCGGGGGAAGAGGAGCACGACATGCCCGAGCAGGAAGGTTGGCGGCAATGACTTCACCACCAGCGAGTGAGGGCCCCGCCGGGCCAGGTCCGAGCCAGCCCCCCGACCGACTGCCCGCCCAGCATGTCGTGAAGCGCACCAGGGCCGGCGGAGTCTGGATCGCGTCCGCGCTGTTCGCACTGGTGCTGCTCCTGCTGCTGATCTTCATACTGGAGAACGGCCAGCGGGTGGACATCAGCTTCTTCGGCGCGCACGGTCACCTGCCGCTCGGAGTCGCGCTGCTGCTGGCCGCCGTCCTCGGCGTCCTGCTCATCGTGATCCCGGGGACCGCGCGCATCGTGCAGCTGCGGATGGTCGCCCGTCGCCATCGGGGCGTGGACGCCCGGCACGCATCCACCTCTCCGGCGGTCGTGGCCGAGCAGCCCCGCCAGCCCGAGCAGCCCGCGCCCGGCGGCCCGGGCTCCTATTGACGGCCACGCTGGCTTACCGGTCACGCAGCCGCGGCAGCACGTGCTCGGCGTAGAACTCGAAGAAGCCCTCCTGCTCGGGGCCTACCTGGGAGATGTACACCTCGTCGAAACCCGCATCGGTGTAGGCCGTGATGGCATCGATGTGCGCCGCCAGATCCGGCCCGCACGGCGCGGTGATCATCTCTTCGGAGATGAGATCGCAGACCTGACGGAAATGGCGCGGGAGCGCCAGCAGCTGAGCGGCCTCGCCGGGAATCTCGTCGTTCGGCCAGAGCCGGTGCATCGTCTTGCGGGCCTGGCCGGCATCCTGGCCCCAGCACACCTTCAGGCCGCCTTGAACGGGGCGGTCCTCGCCGCCTGACTCTCGGTACAGCCGGACGAAGTCAGCGTTCGGCTGGACGGATATGTAGCCATCGGCCAGGCGCCCCGCCAGCTTGACCGCCTTCTCGCCGAAGCCGGACATGAAGATCGGCGGCGGGGCGTCAGGCACGGAGTACAGCCGCGCGGTCTCCAGCGTGTAATGCTCCCCGGAGTGGGTGATGAGCCGCCCGCTGAGCAGTTCCCTGATCAGGTGCACGGCTTCCTCGAGCATCTCCAGGCGCTCCCTGGCGGCCGGCCAGCGCGTGCCCAGGATGTGCTCGTTCAGCGCCTCGCCGGTGCCCACGCCCAGCGTGAACCGGCCGCCGGTGAGCAGCGCCGAGGTCGCCGCGGCCTGGGCGACGATCGCGGGATGCTGCCGGATCAGCGGGCAGGTCACCGCCGTCGTGATGGGCAGGGAGGTCACCTGCGAGATCGCTCCCACCATGGACCATACGAAACCGCTCTGGCCCTGCTCGTCCAGCCACGGATGAAAGTGATCGGAGATCCAGAGCGCCTCAAACCCAGCCTGCTCCGCCAGCCGCGCCTGGCGGACCAGCTCCGCCGGGCTGTGTTCCTCCGACGCCAGGAAGTATCCGTAGCGGGTCACGGGCGGTCATCCTCTCGTTCGGGCGGGACTCGGATGGGCTCGGGCCGGGCTCGGATGGGCTCAGATGGGGCTCGTGTGGTTACCCAGGACGCGCGCTCCCAATCACGGGTCTAAGCTCTGAAGCACACCGGGGTCCAGCAGCGGGCCTACGGCGGGCCATGATGCCTGGGCGCGACCGTCGGCGATGTGCGCCGGGGACCAGGCCAGTACCCGCCGGGCGATACGCGGTTTCACGGCACCCGATGCCGGGCGGCAGGCGGTCACGCACTAGGAGTGCCGCAGCCGGCCAGCGGCAGCCTGAGCAGCCGCATCCCGCCTCGTCCCATCCGGTGCCGCTGGTTCCGAGAGGAACGATCGAGTGCCCCCCTCCACCGATCTTCAGCCTGCCGCCGGCTCGGCCGATGCCGCCGGCTCTGCCGACGCCGCCGACGCTGGCGGCGACTTCGTCAATTCCGCTGGCCAGGCGACCGAGGAACTGCTGGGCCGGCTGCGGAACATGCCGACGGATGATCCGCGATACGAGCGCCTGCGCGGTCAGATAGTCGCCCGGCACATGGCCGTCGCGCGGCGGATCGCCTACCACTACGCCAACCGGGGCGAGCCGGTTGAAGACCTAGAGCAGGCGGCGCTCCTCGGACTGGTCAAGGCGATCAATGGATTCGATCCGCTGCTGGGACGTGACTTTCTGGCCTACGCGCGTCCGATGATGACCGGCGAGGTGAAGCGGCACTTCCGGGATCTGACCTGGGCTGTCCGCGTCCCGCGCAAGGTCCAGGAGGGTCGGATCGAGCTCAATCAGGCCGCTGGCGCGCTGTCTCAGCGCCTGGGACGCCAGCCGGCGATGCAGGAGCTTGCCGCCGAGCTGAGGATATCGATGGATGAGCTGGCCGAGCTGATGGAGGCGTCCGCGGCGTACAGTGCCCTGTCTCTCAACGTCCCGGACGGGCAGGACGAGAGCAGGTCGCTGGCCGACACGCTCGGCGCGGTGGATGAGGCGCTGGACGCCGTCATCGACCGGGAGTCACTCCATCCGCTGCTCGACGCGCTGCCGCCCAGAGAGCTGCGGGTGCTGTTGCTGCGTTTCTTCGGCAACCTGACTCAGGCCCAGATAGCCGCCGAGCTCGGAGTGTCCCAGATGCAGATCTCCCGGTTGCTGACGGCAACGCTCGCCAAGTTGCGGGCGAGCTTGCTGACCGAAACGTGATGTCTGCTCGTCAGGATGGTCAGGCCGGTAGACAGCGAGGGGCGGGCAACCGAGAACGGGGTTGAGCAATGGCAGACGACACAACCGAGACGCTGCTGAGCGAGCGGTACGCCGATGCCGTCACGTCACTGAGCGAGCTGGCCAGGGCACTGGCGCACGATGAGTCTGTCCCCGAAGCCCTGCAGAGCATCCTCGCGCTGGTCCTGCGGGCGGTCCCCGGGTGCCATGCGGCCAGCGTGACCGTGCTGAGCGACGAGGGTGGGCCACGGACCATGGCGGCCACCGACGCAGAAACCCGGCTGCTGGATCAGCGGCAGTACGCCATGAAAGACGGCCCATGCCTGGACGCCGCCCGCCGGATGGAGGTCAACCGGTGGACCCTGCAGGAAGCGGAGCAGCGGTGGCCGGACTTCACCCGCCTGGCGCAGGAGATGGGCCTGCGCAGCTACCTGGCCGCCGGGCTCAGCCTGAGCGGGCGCCCGCTGGGGGCACTCAATCTGTGCAGCCGGGAGACTGACGGCTTTGATCAGCTGGACGAGCAGATGATCTCGCTGCTCACCGAGCCGGCCGCGGCCGCCATCGTCGTCGCGAGCCGCTACTCCGAGGCGCGCGATCTTACTGCCCAGCTTGAGCAGGCGCTGCGATCACGGGCCGTGATCGACCAGGCGATCGGCATTGTCATGGTCGAGTCACGCTGTGACGCCGAGCAGGCGTTCGCGACCCTAGGACGGGCGTCCAACAACCGCAACATGAAGCTCCGCGATCTGGCCACCGAGATCGTGACCCGCGTGGGCGGCCGGCGGCCGGCCAGCGAGCCGTCTGGTTAGCGGCCGCCACCTGGGGTACTGTCCATTCTCACCAAGAAGGGGGCGGACCTCATGGAGGACACCGCAAGAACACCATCGGCGACAGCCGCGGACAGCTCAGCCAGTGAACTGGTCCAGCAGCTATCCGAGCAGGTATCCCGGCTGATCCGCGACGAGCTGCGGCTCGCGGAGCTGGAGATGACCGCCAAGGGAAAGCGCGCCGGCCTGGGCATCGGGATGCTCGGCGGCGGGGGGCTGCTCGCCTTGTACGGGGTCGGCTGCCTGCTGGCGGCCGCGATCATCGGGCTCGCCCTCGCCGTGCCGGCCTGGCTGGCGGCGCTGATCGTCGGGGCGGCCGTGCTGGCCGCCGCGGCCGTGGTCGCGCTGCGAGGCAAGAGCAAGCTGAGCACGGCGACGCCGGTCGTGCCGGAACAGACTGTGCAGAGCGTCAAGGCCGATGTCGAAGAGATAAAGGAGAGTGCGCACCGATGACCGGAGCACCGGAGGCCACGCCGGACGACGCCGCGACGGACAGCGTGCAGGAACTGACCGAGGAGATCGAGCGGACCAGGGCCGAGCTCGGCGATACGGTCGAGGCGCTGGCGGCCAAGGCCGACGTGAAGGCGCGGGCGCAGGAAAAGGTAGCGGACGCCAGGCAAACGATCATGGATAACTTCGGCCTGGAGGCGCGGGTGGCCGCGGTCATCGGCGCAGTGCTGGTGGTGGGCGCACTGATCGTGTGGAGGCGGCGGCGGCGGTGACCGGCAGCCGTGAGAGCGACGTCGCGCACACGCCGGCGGAGAACTCACAGCTACCCAGGCAGATCGGGGAAACAGCCGATCAAGTCCGGGAAGCACACGAGCGGATCACGGAAACACCCGAGCAGGTCCCGGAAACACCGGCCAAGCTTGGCCGTGCCGCCTGGCTGGCGGCCGGGAAGCGCTCAGCCAGGGAATACAAGAACGACCTGCTGAGTGACCGGGCCGCGGCGCTGACCTACTACGGCGTGCTGGCGATCTTCCCTGGCCTGCTGTTCCTGGTGACGCTGCTCGGCCTGATCGGCCAGCGGGCCACCCAGCCGCTGATTACCAATCTGGCGACGGCCTTGCCTGGCTCGGTCCGGCAGACGATCCTCGCCGCGGTGACCCGGCTGCAGCATGCCCACGCCACGGCGGGCGTGCTGGCCATTGTCGCGCTGGCGACGGCGCTGTGGTCGGTGTCCGGCTATGTCGCGGCGTTCATGCGGGCGTCCAACGCCATCTATGACGTGCCGGAGGGCCGCCCGATCTGGAAGACGCTGCCTATCCGCCTCGGCGTCACCCTGGTGATAATGGTGCTGCTCATCGCGTCCGCCCTGATCGTGGTCGTCACCGGCGGCCTGGCCCGGCACGCCGGGCAGCTGCTCGGCATCGGCTCGGCGGCCGTCACCGTGTGGGACATCGCCAAGTGGCCGGTGCTGCTCGTCATCGTCACCCTGATGCTCGCCATCTTGTACTGGGCCAGCCCTAACGCCAGGCAGGGATTCCGGTGGCTCAGCCCGGGCGGCATCGTGGCCGTCGTCATCTGGCTCATCGCGTCCGGCCTGTTCACCGTCTATATCGCGAACTTCGGGCATTACAACAAGGTGTACGGCAGCATCGCCGGCGTCATCGTGCTCCTGATCTGGCTGTGGATCTCCAACCTGGCCGTGCTGTTCGGTGCCGAGTTCAACGCCGAACTGCGGCGGGGACGCGCCATCGCGGCCGGCGCCCCGGCCGACCAGGAGCCGTTCGTCGAGTTGCGGGACACCAGGAAGCTACGCCCCAAGGCCACTGGCCAGCGACAGTCCTGAAGCCGAAGCCGGGGGGCCTACGCCGCCCAGGACAGGCGCCATCGCCGGTCACCCTCGATCGTAAAGAGCCACCCAACTGCCCCGTGAGTGGGCGCCCGCCGACGCTGCCGCGTGTCACTGCTGCCCGGCCTCGCCCCACCGCGCCAGAGCGTCGATGGTCTCCCGGAGCGCGGCCCCGCGCTCGGTGAGGGCGTACGCAAGCACGTTGTGGGCGAGCGGAACCCGGTACAGGATGCCCGCCGCTTGCAGTTCCCGCAGCCGAGTGGCGAGGATGTTCGTGGGTGCGCCGAGCTCGCGCTGGAGGTCACCGTAGCGCTTTGCGCCGTCGAGGAGGCTGCGGACGACCAGGAGCGCCCAACGCTGGCCGACGAGTTCGAGCGCTGCGGACAGGCCGTCCCCGTTGTCGGACGTCACCCCGCAGGCGAGCCGTCCGGGTCCATCCAGAACGGCGCGAAGTTGTTGCCGTCCGGGTCGTCGAAGTGCCGCTGGTACATGAAACCGTAGTCATCCGTCCCGCCGAGTTTTGCGCCGGCAGCCGCTGCCTTCGCGACGAACGCGTCCACGTCGACACGGGTCGGGAAGTCGAACGCGAAGGTGACCAGCGAGGTCGTCGCCGGGTCGCCGACTTGCTTGCTGCCGTCGCCGAGGCTCGCGTAGTAGTCGCGGCGGAGCGCCATCAGGTACAGGTCGTCATCGAGGATGAAGCACGCGGCGTTGTCGTCGGTGACGGCCTCGTTGATGCTCCAGCCGAGGGCGGTGAAGAACGCCTTGGAGCGTTCGAGATCGGCGACCGGGAAGTTCGCGAAGAAATTCATGCTTCGATACTTGCAAAAAGCAAGTGCGTGGTCAAGCGCCCACCCACAGCGGAGTTAGCAGGCAGGCTCTTAACGCGCCGGGGAGACACGGCGTCAGGGCGCGGGCAGCGCGGGCCTGGCGCAGGGCTCCGGGCAAGAAACGGCCGACCTCAGGCATCGCCGCCATCAGGGTGATCCTGAAATCGGCGTGACCTGGGCCGGACGGGAGCTGCCTGCCGACCGCCCGGCCCTGACTCGGGCGGCCGGCAGGCAGCGGTTACCGCGGCGCCCGCATCTGCCTGGCGCCACTACCTTGGCTGACCTGCCCAGTTTCCGGGCAGGTCAGCGATGCCTACCGGGCTACCAGCGATACCAGCGCCCGCGGCGGCGGCCTGATCCCTCCGCAGCGCGGAACAGGAATCCGAGCACCCAGATCACAAGCACGATGAGCGCGATCCACCACAGCAGGTGGAGCGCGAACCCGGCCCCGGCCAGAATTAGCGCCAGGAGCAATACCAGCAGGAGAATCAACATGACGAATTTCCTCTCTTGAGTGCCGCCCCTTCTGTCACCCGATCAAGGCGGCCTAAACCCGAGCGGGGCTGCGTAACTTGGCGCCCGGCCGGGCTGACCTGGCTGTTTACCCGCTGCGACGGACCCCTACCAGCACGATGAAATCCGGCCAGCCGCCGCATCCGGCCGGCCAGCCGTTACGTCCGGCCGGCCAGCCGACCGCTATCAGCCCGGCCAGGGTCCATTGACGCCGGGCCGGGCGCCTCGCAAAATGGTCTAAAGATCAGTCCTCTGGACCAGGAGGCTCATGTGGCGGGCAGTCAGCCTCCTGGCCAGAGCGCCCTCGACGCCGCTCCTGCCCCGAGTGCGCTCGACGCCGCGATCCGGGCCGAGCCCTTCGGCGCGCTGCTGAGCCCGATCCCGATGCGCACCGCGGGCGAGCGCATCGCCGAGCGCTTCGTGACCGCGATCGCGCTCGGGGAATTCGTCCCTGATCAGCGGCTGCCCGCCGAACGTGAGCTCGCGGCGATGCTCGAGGTCAGCCGGACCACCGTCCGGGAAGCACTGCAGCGCCTGCATGCCTCCGGATACGTGACCACTAAGCGCGGCCGCGGCGGGGGGACGTTCGTCCGGACCGGCCGGGGTCCCGACTCCGATGAGATGATCCGCCGGACGCTCGTGCCCGCCTGGAAAGAGCTCAACGAGATCCTGGACTTCCGGGGGCTGGTCGAGCAGCTGATCGCGCGGACGGCGGCCCAGCGGCGTGACGAGCGCGACATGGCCGTGATCCGCGAGGCCGTGCAGGACTATGCCGCCGCGGCCGACCGGGACTCCTCCCGGCTCGCCGATCACGCTCTGCATCAGGCGATCGCCCGCGCCACGCATAACGGCCGGCTGGTCGAGCTGAGCGCCCGGATCCGCCGGGAAGTCAGCCTGGGCTTCGACGCCGAGCCTTACTCGCCCGACGTCCGCAGCCGCGCGCTGGGTCAGCACCCCGCGCTGGCCGACGCGGTCATCGCCGGGGATCCCGGCGCGGCCGCCAGCCTGGCGGCGGCGCATTTCTCGCTCACCGAGGACATGCTCAGGGAGCTGCACGCCCGAATCCGGCTTCGATCTGGAGGGAAATCTGATGCCCGTAGCCAGGGTCAATGACATCGAGCTGCATTACCAGCTGGAGGGTGATGGCGCCGAGACGATAGTCCTCATCAACGGACTGGCCGACGACCTGGAGAGCTGGGGCTTCCAGATGGACGACTTCCTGGCCGCCGGCTACCGGGTGCTGCGATTCGACAACCGGGGGATCGGGGCCAGCACCAAGCCCGCGGGCCCCTACTCAAGCCGCATGCTCGCCGACGACGCCAAGGCGCTCGTGGACTCGCTCGGCATCACCGATTTCCACCTGATGGGCGTGTCCATGGGCGGGATGATCGCCCAGGAGTACGCCCTCGCCTACGGCTCGGACCTGCGCTCGGTCACCTTCGGCTGCACGTATGCGGCGCCGGGTCCCTTCTGCGGCCGGATGTTCGCCATGTGGGGCGAGATGGCCCCCGTGCTCGGGGTTCCCTTCGTCATGCGGGACGTCACGCTGTGGGCCTTCACCACCGAGTTCTTCGAGCAGCGGGGCGAGGAGCTGGCCGAGTTCGAGACCGCGATGCGCTACCTGGACCAGCCGGTGCACGCCTACCTCGCGCAGCTGGCCGTGATCCAGCAGCACGACACCACCAGCCGCCTGCACCAGATCACCACGCCCGCCCTGGTCCTGGCCGGAGCGCAGGACATCCTCATCCCGGTCTCGCTGTCCCGGCGGCTGCAGGAGGGAGTTCCGGGATCGGAATGGGCCACCACCAAGGGCGGCCACGCCTGCCTCTGGGAGCACCCGGCCGACTTCAACCAGGCATTCCTGAAGTTCGTTCAACAGCACGGAAGGGGCTAGCCATGGCCACCACCGATCGATCTGACGAGACGCTGCAGCGCGGCCAGCTCGGGCTGTTCGGCGTGATTATGCCCGGCCTGGCCCAGGTGGCCCCGGCCTTCAACCTCTTCTTCACCACCGGGGCCATGGTCGCCCTGGCCGGGGCGTCGGCTCCGCTGATCTTCCTGATCAGCATGGTCGGGATGGGCGCGACCGCGAGCAGCCTGGCCCAGTTCGCCGGCGTCTATCCCAGCGCCGGGTCGTTCATCACCTACATCACCCGTGCCATCGGCACCAGGGTCGCCGTCGCGATCGGCGTGATCACGGTGCTCGGGTACATCATCGCGTTCGGCGGCATCTACATCTTCGTCGGCAGTTATATCGTGCAGAACGTCCTCGGCGACCCGCACATCTGGGGGATCACCCAGATCGTCACGATCCTCTACGGCGCGCTCGTGGTGGCCCCCGTGGTCGTCGGGCTGAAGTTCGGCGTCCGGGTCACCGTCGTCCTGTACGCGTTCGAGGTCATCCTGCTGCTCGCCCTGAGCCTGACCGTCCTGGTCCGAGGCGGGGCCAGCGGCCTGTCGGCGACGCCCTTCCACTGGCCGGGCGGGTCCAAGGACGTCCTGGTCGCCTTCAGCCTCGCCGTGCTCGCCTTCGGCGGCTTCGAGGCCGCCGCGCCGCTGGCCGAGGAGACCCGTAACCCCCGGCGCAACGTGCCGATCGCCGTACTCGGCGCCGTCCTGATCAGCGGCATCATCTACATACTCGGGTCGTATGCGCTGGTGACGGCCTTCGGCGTCGGGCATGCCGGCGCGCTGTCCGCTGACCCCAACCCGTTCCACACCGCGGCCAGGGTCTTCCTCCCGGTCCTGGCCCCGGTCATCACCTGGGTGTTCCTGTCCAGCGTGACCAGTTCCTATGTCGCGGCGAACACGCAGACCTCCCGGGTCATCTTCGCCGGCGCCCGCGGCGGGCTCTGGAGCCATGCCCTGGCCCAGGTCAGCCCGCGGTTCCGCACTCCCGCCGTCGCGGCGGTCGCGTTCGTGGCGCCCAGCATCCTGATCGGCGTCGTATCGACCGCCTTCACCACCCCGGCCGTCGCCTCCGGATTCCTCGGCACCTACGGCATCCTCGGGCTCATCATCATGTACCTGGTCGCGAACATCGCCCTCATCGTCGAATGGGCCAAGTTCCGCAAGAACGGCATCCGCAAGAACGCATGGCTGTGGGTCGTGACGCCGGTCGTCGGGATCATCGTCCTGGCCATCCCCATCTGGGGCGACCTGCGGCCCGGACAGCCCAGCCCGTTCAACATCCTGCCCTGGCTGACGCTCGGCCTGATCGCCGTCGGCGTCGTCTACGCGCTGGTCCTGGGCGCCTGGCGGCCCGGCGTGCTCGAGCGGGCCCCGGCCCTGCTCGAGGGCGCCGAGAGCCTGGAAACCGACCCGATGCCGATCGGCGGCTAGCCGGGAGCCGGCCGCCCGCTTTCTGGCCGCCCGCTCTCGCGCGGCCGGCGCGCCACCGCTACCGAGCCCCGCTCGAGCAGGCGCATCGGCTCGCGGACCATCACGTCGCCGGCGGGCGCCCGCTCGATGCGCGCGATCAGCGCATCGACGGCGGCACTGCCGAGTTCGGCCAGCGGCATGCTGATGCTGGTGACCGGGACGTTGAGGAAGGCCAGGCACTCGTCCTCGTCCAGGCTCACCACGGACATGTCGCCGGGCACCTCGACGCCCGCGTCGCGCAGCGCCGCCAGCACGCCGAACAGCTGGTTGAGGCTGCCCACGGCGCAGGCGGTGGGCAGCGGGCCGCGGCGCAGCAGCCGGGTGGCGGCATCCCAGCCGCCATCCTCGGTGGGGGCGGCATGCCGGATCGTCAGGCCGGTCCCGCGCGCCGCGAAGCTCCGCCGGGCCGCGCTCGCCCGCCGGTGCACGGTGTCGACCTCGGCGGGCCCGTCGATGAGGGCGACGCTGCGATGACCCAGCCCGGCGACGTAGTCAAGGAAGAGCCGCATCGCGCCCGATTCGTCCATGACCACGTCGTTGCCCGGCTGCGGGCCTCGCCGGTTGACGTAGACGTGCGGGACGCCGGCCACCCCCGCGGCATGCTCGCCGACCCGCAGGGCGGTCGCCAGCAGCAGGCCATCCGCGCGGCTCTCCTCGACCAGGTAGCGGTAGAAGTCAGGCGGCTTCGGGTCATCGGTCGGCTCCTCCATGATCATGACCACGTAACCGCGCTCGCTCGCCCGCTGCAGGGCCCCCCGCTGCAGCCGCGCCCAGATCGGGTTGCGCAGCAGCGGTATGACGAAGGTGAAGGCCCCGGTGCGGCGGCGCTTGAGCGCACGGGCCAGCGCATTGGGCCGGTAGCCCTGCTGCCGTGCGGTGCTCAGGATCCGCTCGTAGATCTCCGGCCGGATCGACTGCGCGGGGTCGCCGTTGAGCACTCGCGACACGGTCGACACGTGGACCCCGACCGCCTCGGCGATATCGACCAGGCGCGCGGGGCGCGCCGCGCGGCGCGCGGCACCGGGCGGCGCCTTCGCCGGGCCGGCACCTCGCGCCGGGACCGGGATCTGGGCCGGGACCTGGGCGGGCGCCGAAACTGGATCTAGGTTCTCGGCCAACTACCCATCACCCGGTGCCGTGTCACGCAGTAACGAGCGCGTTCTCATCTGACTCATCCAATCTGTCATCTGCGTATCGATGGCCGGGCACGGAGGTCACACGGCCTCCGCGACCGAGCGCGTCAGCAGGATCGCCGCGCAGAAAGAGCGATAAACGGCCAGCAGGTCGTCACCGGAGATCCGCAGCTCGCGTGGCCCCGCGCGCTCTACCCCCCGGACCCAGGTGGCGGCCTCGGCGATGTCCGTGGTGCGGACCGAGACCTCCAGGACGACCGGGACGGCGAATGGCGGCGGGGTGGCCTGCGCCACGGCGGTGACCGCTCGCTCCGCGGTGGCCCGGATCAGCGCGCAGGCACGGTCCGGATGCAGGCTGTGCGCGGCCAGCCGGCTGACATGCTCCTTGACGACGGCACTGTGCACGCCGGGGATCAGGGCCGCCGTCTCCTCACAGGCGCACCGGTCCCCGGTGACCAGGACCACCGGCACGCCGTAGTGCGCGGCGACCAGCGCGTTGATGCCGGCCTCGCCGGTCACCGTGCCGTTGATTCTGGCCTCCACCACCGCACGCGGATTGTAGGTGTGCGACAGCCCGGCCGGGGCGCCCACCGAGCCGTGGTAGGAGACGAACAGGACGGCCCCGAAGCTCGCATCAAGCCCCTGCATCATGTACAGCGGCTTATGACTGCCGGAGATGTAGGACGCCTCGCCCGCCAGTTCCTGCGGCGGCAGGTTGCGCATGGTGGAGTGCGAGTCGTTGACCACGATCTCGCTGGCGCCGCCGTCGAGGGCTCCGACGATGGCCGCGTTGACCTCGGCCAGCAGCAGCCGCCTGCCCGCCGCGGCCTCCGGCCCGTCGCCCACGCACTGCTGCCAGTCGACGACGCCCGCCGTCCCCTCCATGTCGCTCGACACGAAGACCTTCATGTCCGGCACCCCGCTTCGCTCGCTAGCGATCATGACTGGCTCGCCGATGGCCGTTTCGCCTCCTCGTGCCCGGCGGCTGCGGGCGCGGAGGTGAACGCGAAGTGGCAGGCCGCGCTGTGCGCCGGATCGCCGGCGCCCACCTTGAGGGCAGGATCCTCCTGCTCGCACACCGGCTGGGCGATCGGGCAGCGCGTGCGGAACCGGCACCCGGTCGGGATCCGCAGCGGGCTGGGCGGGTCGCCCTGCACGGCCGGGGCGTCATCGTCGATGACCGCCGAGATCCGCGGGATCGCCGCCAGCAGCCCGCGGGTATAAGGGTGCTGCGGGCTGCTGAACAGCGTCTCGGTCGGCGCGACCTCGATGATCCGGCCGAGGTACATGACCGCCACCCGGTCGCACAGGTGCCGGACCACGGCCAGGTTGTGCGAGATCAGCATCAGGGTCAGGCCGAGCTCGGCCCGCAGGTCGCGCAGCAGGTTGAGTATGGTCGCCTGCACGCTGACATCCAGCGCGGACACCGGCTCGTCGGCGACCAGGAGGTCCGGCCGCAGGGCCAGCGCCCTGGCGATCGCGACCCGCTGGCGCTGGCCGCCGGAGAACTGGCGGGGATAGGAGGCCAGCGATTCCGGGCCGAGCCCGACCAGGCCCAGCAGCTCCCGCTCGTACGACGCGACCTCGCCTCTGGGCACGACCTGATGGACCCGGAGCAGCTCGGTGAGCATGCCGCCGACGGTCATCCGCGGGTTCAGCGACGAGTACGGGTCCTGGAAGACCATCTGGATCCGGCGCTGGTCCGGGCGCTTGCGCCGGGCCGGCAGCACCCGGCCGTCGAAGGTGATCTCGCCCTTGCTCAGCGGTGCGAGGCCGGTGAACGCCCTGGCCAGCGTCGACTTGCCGGATCCTGACTCGCCGACCAGCGCGAGGGCCTCGCCGCGCCTGATCTCCAGGTCGACGCCGTCGACCGCACGCAGCGACCGCTCCTCGCGCCGCAGCCTGCTGGCCACCGACGAGCCGACGTCGAAGGTGACGGAGACGCCGCTCGCCACCAGCAGCGGCTCGCCGACCGCCACCGACGGTGCCGCGGGGGCTGGCCGCGCCGCGGGCGCCGGCTGGGCCGACGCCGTCACGGCACGGCCCTTTCCGCCTCGATCGCCTCGATGACGCGCTCATGGTGCAGGCAGGCCGTGGCCCGCCCGCCGGGCAGCAGCTTCAGCGGCGGCACGGTCACCCGGCAGTCCTCCTCGGCGAATTTGCAGCGCGGGTGGAACCGGCAGCCCGACGGCGGCGAGATGAGGCTCGGCGGCGAGCCGGGAATCGGCACCAGCGAGTCGCGGACGTTGTCGTAGTCGGGCGCCGAGCGCACCAGGCCCAGGGTGTACGGGTGGCGCGGGTCGTGCAGTACCTCGTGCACGGGCCCGGACTCCACCAGCTTCCCGCCGTACATGACCGCTATCTGCTGGCAGATCTGGGCGACCACCGGCAGGTCGTGGGTGACGAAGACCAGGCTCGTGCCTGACTCGCGGCAGAGCCTGCTCAGCAGCCGCAGGATCTGGTCCTGGATGGTCACGTCCAGTGCGGTGGTCGGCTCGTCGCACAGGATGATCTCCGGATCGCAGGCCAGCGCGATCGCGATCATCACGCGCTGGCGCATGCCGCCGGAGAACTCGTGCGGGTAGGCGCGGAACCGCCGCTCCGGGTCCGGGATGCCGACCCGGCGCATCAGCTCCAGGGCCCGCTGCGCGGCCTGCGCCTTCCGCATGCCCAGGTGGATCATCGGACCCTCGGCGATCTGGCGGCCGACCCGCATTACCGGGTTGAGCGCGCTCATCGGCTCCTGGAAGATCATCGAGATCTTCGGCCCGCGGATGCGGTTGAGGTCGGCGGGCCGCAGCGGCACCAGGTCCCGGCCGTCCAGCAGGATCTGCCCCGAGGCCACGCGCGCCTCCGGGGGCAGCACGCCGAGAATCGCGCGCAGCGTCATGCTCTTGCCCGACCCGGACTCGCCGACGATGCCGAGCGCCTCGCCGGCCGGCACCTCGAAGGTCACGCCGTCCACCGCGTGCACGACACCGCGGCTGGTGGCGATCTCCACGTGCAGGTCACGGACGTCCAGCATCAGGGCGGTCATGACTGCCCCGGCCGCAGCACGTCAGCCAGCCCGTCTCCGATCAGGGACAGCCCCAGGCCGACCAGGATCACGGCGAGGCCGGGGATGGTCGCCAGCTGCCAGTGGGTGGTCAGGAAGTTCTGCCCGTCGTTGATCATCGATCCCCACTCCGCCGTCGGCGGCGGGATGGCCAGGCCGAAATAGCCGAGCGTGACGATCGCGAGGATGTCCTGGACGATGTCGGACATCCCGTAGACGATCGACTGGCTGATGACGTTCGGCAGCAGATGGCGGCGCATGATGCGCAGGTGAGACAGGCCGCCCCCCTGCGCCGCGAGCACGTACTCCTGCCGCTTGGCCACCAGGATCTCGGCGCGCACCAGCCGGGCGTAGGAGACCCAGCCGACGATGGTGATCGCGATGTAGATGCTGCTCTCGCCCGGGCCGAGCACGAACACCAGCGCGATGAGCAGCACGTAGAACGGGAAGGCGACCACCACGTCGACCAGCCGCATGATCACCGTGTCGGCCCAGCCGCCGAAGTAGCCGGCCAGGCTGCCCAGGACGGTGCCCAGGCAGAACGGGAACAGCACGGCGATGAACCCCACCTTGAGGTCCACCCGCGCGCCGTAGAGCAGCCGGGTCCAGATGTCGCGGCCGAACTGATCGGTGCCCAGCAGGTGCTGGGCGCTCGGCCCCTGCAGCGCCTCGTTGAGGTTCTGCGTGATCGGGTTGTACGAGGTGAGCAGCGGGGCGGCGACCGCCATCGCGACGATGATGAGCGTGATGATCAGGCCGGCCATCAGAGCGGGCTGCCGGTACCAGGTAGCGCGGGGCGCCGCCGAGCCCCGCTCCACCGCCAGCGGGCTGTCGAACTCGATGAGCCCGCCGCCGCCCGGCGCGAGGTACTGTCCCCCAATGTCGGGATCTATCACCGGTCAAAGCTCACTCTCGGGTCGAGGAACGCATAGGCCACGTCGGCGAGCAGGTTGACCAGGATCACCAGGATGGCGAACACCAGCGTGACGCCCTGGACGACGGGAAAGTCCCGCTGGAAGATCGCATTGATCATCAGCTGGCCGATGCCGGGGATGGCGAAGACCTCCTCGATGATCACGGTTCCGCCGATCAGGAACCCGATATTGATGGCCAGCACGGTGACGGCCGGGATGACGGCGTTGCGCAGCACGTGACGGACGAACAGCCGCCGCCCCGGCACCCCCTTGGACCTGGCCGTCGTGACGTAGTCCGCGCCGAGGACGCTGAGCATGCTGGCCCGCAGGCTGCGGATCACCACCGGCGCGAGCGCGATCGCGACGGTCAGGGCGGGCAGGAACATGTAATACAGGTGGCCGGTGAAGCCCGTTCCGTATCCCCCGACCGGGAAGATCTTGAAGGTGACCCCGAACCCGTAGATGAGCAGGAAGCCGACCCAGAAGGAGGGCATCCCCAGGCCGACCAGCGGTACCGCCCGGACGACGTGGTCGCGGATGCCGTTCTTCCTGGTCGCCGCGAGCATCGCCATCGGGACGCTGATCAGCACCGCGATGACGGCGGCGTAGGAGATCAGCCACAGGGTGGCCGGCAGCCGCTGCATGATCAGCGTGCTGACCGGCACGCCGTAGATCAGGCTCACGCCGAGGTTGCCGTGCAGCAGCCGGTCGAGGAACAGCAGGTACTGGCTGACCAGCGACCGGTTCAGCCCCCACTCCCGGTGCAGGATGGCGATCGCCCGTGGCGTCGCGTGGATTCCGAGGATCGTCCTGGCCGGGTCGCCAGGGATCAGGTGGATCATGAAGAACGCGACGATCGTGACGCCGACGGCTACCGGCACCAGTTGCAGGAGCCGCCGGCCCACGAATGACATCCGCCCCACGGGCGATCGCTACCTTTCTCGCGTGTGCGCCGGGGTTACTTGCTGAGCCAGACATTCTCCATGTGCATGTTGCCGAGCGGCGTCACGAAGAAGCCGTGGACGTTGCTCGTGGCCGCGTAGGGGTAGGGCGAGTAGTACAGGAAGGCCATGAACGCGTCCTGCGCCGACAGCGTCTGGATCGAGTTGTAGAGCTGCTGGCGCTTGGCCACGATCAGCGTCTGCTCGGCCTGGTGGGTGTCCGCGACCACCGTGGGGTTGTTGTAGGCGGTGAAGAACGACCGGGCGCCGGACTTCGGGTCGACCGCGAAGGTGGCCAGCTCGTCCGGGTCGCTGATGTCCATCGTCCACAGCGTGAGCGTCATGTCGTACTTCAGGCTCTGCTCGTTGCTGTTGGCCGTGTTCGGGTCGAGCTGCTGGATGTTGACCTTGATGCCGAGCGGCTTGAGCTCAGACTGCACGATCGTGGCGATCGTGAGGTAGTCGGAGTTGCCCGCCCCGATCAGCATCGTCGTGGTGAAGCCGTGCGGGACGGAGGACAGCGCCATCTGCTGCTTGGCCGCGGCCGGGTTGTACTGATAACCGGGCGTGTTCGGGTCGTAGAACGGCACCTGCGGCGGGAAGAGCGAGTTGGCTGGCTTGCCGTTACCGAAGAGCACGGCCTTGACCAGTGCGTTCCTGTCGATGGCCAGCGAGATGGCCCGGCGCACGTGCACGTCCTGGAACGGCTTGCGCAGCTCGTTGAAGGCCAGGTAGTTGGTCTGCGTGGAGTTGAAGAAGTGCATGACCACGCCGGGCGAGGTCTTCAGGTTGGCCACCGTGGACCAGGCCGGGAACTGGTCGATCTGCGCCTGGCCGCCCTTGAGCTGCAGCTGCCTGGTGTTGTCGTTCGGGACGTCGGTCCAGGTGATGCTGTCCAGGTAGGGCTTGCCCTGCTCCCAGAACTGGGGGTTGCGCACGAGCTTGAGCGCGGAGCCCTTGTGCCAGTAGTCCCACTTGAACGGGCCGGTGCCGACCGGGTGGGTGTAGAACTGCGTCTCGGTCTGGCCGCCGTAGTTGTTGGGCACGATCCCGTTGGCGAAGATCGACAGGTCGGCGAGCAGCGGCGCCCAGGGGTACTTGAGGTTGATGACGACGGTCTGCGGCGCGGGGGCGTCCACCGAGGCGATGGCCGTGTCGAGGTAGGCCCAGCCCTGCGTCGCCTTGCGGTTCTGGTCGATGGAGAACTTCACGTCCGCCGACGTCATCGGCTGGCCGTTGGAGAACTTCACGCCCTTCCTGAGGGTGAAGGTGTAGACCTTCTTGTTCGACGAGACCGTGTAGCCGGTCGCGAGCTGGGGAATCACGCCCTTGCCGTTGTTGGTCACCGTGTAGAGCGTCTGGAAGATCTGCTCGAAGATCCAGATCGAGTTGTTGTCGAACACGGTGGTGTTGTTCATGGACTGCGCGTCCTGGACGGCCGCGAAGACCAGGTTGCCGCCGTGCACCGGGCCGCTGGTGCTGCTGGCACTGCCTGATGGTGACGATCCCGACCCGCAGCCCGCTATCAGCGCGAGCGCGCCGACAGCCGCCAGCACCTTCCCGCCAACGGTCCTATAAGTCATAGAAGCTCCCTGTTTGGAGTGATTGCGCCCGACTCTGGTAGCCACGGGGGAAGTCAGAGCAAACCTTTGTTCAAGTCAATGTGTCGTCAAAGCCGTCGCTTGTAAATAGCGGGCGATGCCTGGACCAAGGGATTTACAGTGTTGTAACGTTGCGCGCCGTGCCCTACCTCGTGCTCGGATGCGGTGCCATCGGCGGTACGGTCGCCGCTGGCCTGGCCCGTGACGGCCATGATGTTCTGGTCAGCGACGCCGATCCGGCGGTCGTCGACGCCGTCACCGAGCGGGGCCTGCGCATCGACGGGCCCGTGGAGAGCTTCACCGTCGCGGTGCCCGCGGTGCTGCCCGCCGACCTGCCGCCGCGGCTCGACGGGCCGGTCCTGCTCGCGGTCAAGGCGCATCACACCGCGGCGGCCGCGGCGGTCCTGGCCGGGCGCCTGGACGACGGCGGGTACGTCGTATCGCTGCAGAACGGCCTGAATTCAGGCGTGCTGGCCGATGCCGTCGGCGCCGGGCGCGTCGTGGAGGCGTTCGTTAACTTCGGCGCCGACGTGCTGGAACCCGGGTTGGTACTGCGCGGCAACCGGGGGACCTTCGTGATCGGCGAGCTGGACGGCCGCCTCACCGACCGGGTCCTGGCCCTGGCCGCCGACATCGCGGACGCCCGTGCCACCCGGCATGTCCTGGGCTACCTGTGGTCCAAGCAGGCGTACGGGGCGATGCTGTTCGCCACCGCGGTCAGTGACCTGCCGATCTTCGAGGTGCTCGAGGACCCCGCCTACCGCCCGCTGCTGCTGGCGCTCGCGCGGCAGGTCCTGGCCCAGGCACCGGTCACCCCGATGGCCTTCGACGGGTTCGACCCCGCCGACCTGGACGGATCGCTCGGGCGGCTCGCGCAGTTCAACCGGGGATCAGCCAAGACCCACTCGGGTGTCTACCGGGACCTGGCCGTCCGGCACCGCCCCACCGAGGTCGAGGCGATCCTGGGCCCGCTGGAGGGACCGCTGGTGCGGCGGGTGGCCGAGCTCATCTCGGCGATCGAGCAGGGCCGCCGGACCTGCTCCAGGGCGAACCTCGACCTGCTGGCCGCCTACGAGCGGCTGGAGCGGCTCGGCCGGCCGCTGCGCGCCGTGGCGGCCGTGATCGGCGCGCCGGCGCGGGCGCCGGGCGGCCCGCTGGCCGGGCGGCCGGTCGCGGTGAAGGACATCATCGCGATCGCCGGCGTGCCGACCCGCTGCGGCAGTCCCGCGAGCGACCCAGGGCCGGCTGATCACGACGCGCAGGTCGTGCGGCGGCTGCGGGCGGCCGGCGCCGAGGTGTTCGCCGCCTCGCAGTGCCTGGAGTACGCGGCCGGATTCGCTCACCCGGAGGTGGGCGACACCCGCAATCCGCGTGATCCGTCCCGCACCTCGGGCGGGTCATCGGGCGGGTCGGCGGCCCTGGTCGCCGCGGGCGTATGCGAGCTGGCCATCGGCACCGATACCGGCGGCTCGATCCGGATCCCGGCCGCCTACTGCGGCGTCGTGGGGCTCAAGCCGAGCTACGGGCTGGTGCCGGTCGACGGGATCTTCCCGCTCTCGCCCAGCTGCGACCACGCGGGCACGCTGACCGCGACCGTGTCCGGTGCCGCAGACCTGCTGCGCGTGCTGGCCGCCCCGGCGATCAGCCCGGCCGGCGGTCCTGGCCCCGGCGGCCCTGATGCCGGCCCGGCAGCGGAGCCGGCGCGGGACCGGGCGCCGGCGACCTTCACGGTCGGCGTCCTGTCCGCGCAGCTGGCCGATCCGTCGGTGACACCGCAGGTGCGGGAGGCGGTCAGCGGGGCACTGTCGGTCCTGGCCGCGGCCGGGTGGCGGATCCGGGAGCTGACCGCGCCCTGGCTGGACGAGCTAGCCGAATGGGAGGACGTCCTGGCGACCATCGTCGCGGCCGAGGCGGCCCGGGTCCACCGGGGCCTGGACACCGGCCGGTACGCCGAGGGCACCAGGGCCCTGCTCGCCTTCGGCGCGTCGGTGGGCGAGGAGCGCTACCGGCGCGCCCTGGACCGGCGGGCACAGCTCACCGCCGAGATCGACGCGCTGCTGGCGGACACCGACGCCCTGGCCGGGCCGACCGTGGGCTACCCGGCCCCGGCGCAGGATCCGCCGTTCGGGGTCGGCGACGACAGCGCGGAAGGGCGCTTCACCGGGCCGTACAACCTCACGGGTCACCCGGCCATATCGCTTCCCGTGCCCTCGGCGGACCTGCCCGCGGGCCTGCAGCTGGCCGGGCGGCGCGGCGCGGACCTGGCCCTGCTGCGGGTCGCCGCCGCGGCGGAGCGCCTGATCGCACCGGCAATGAACACGGCCGCGGCCGGCCTGGCCACGGCGGACGCGGCCACGGCCGACCTGGCCACGGCAGAGGGGACCTGACCCATGGCACCGACGATCATCCACCGCACGCTCGACCTCGCCGGCCTCGACGTTCCCGTGGTCGAGCTCACCGGGAGCGGCGACGGCCCGCGGCTTACCGTCCTGGCCGGAGTGCACGGCTGTGAGTACGCGCCGATGGCGGCCGTGCGGCAGTGGACCCGCAGCCTGGCGGGGCGGGAGCTGCGCGGCAGCGTGGTCGCGGTGCCGGTGCTGAATCTGCCGGCGTTTCGGGCCCGCAGCCCGTTCGTGATCCCGCAGGACGGCAAGAACCTGAACCGGTGCTTTCCCGGCGACCCCGCCGGGACGCTGGCCGACCGGCTGGCCCACGCGACGTTCACGCAGCTCATCACCGGATCCGACGCCCTGATTGACGCGCACGCCGGCGATATGGTCGAGGCCCTGGAGCCGTTCGCCCTGTACGACACCGGGCCCGCGCAGGCCAGGGCCCGCGAGATGGCCACGGCCTACGGAGTCGGATACGTGATCCAGCAGGCGCCGGGGCCGGACCGCGCTGTCGCCGGCACGACCAGCGCGGCCGCCGCGCAGATCGGCATTCCCGCGATCATCGCCGAGGCCGGCGGCTGCGGCCTGGTCGAGCCGGCCGCAGTCGGCCAGCACATCCGGGGCCTGGACCGCGTGCTGGCGCTGCTCGGCATGTCCGACGACGGGGCGGCCGGCCCGTCGGAGCCGCTGGCGCCGCCGAGCTACCTGGAGCGCTTCCTGTGGCTGCGCTGCGCGGATGAAGGCTGGTGGGAGCCCGCCGTGCAGGCCGGCGAGGCGGTCACGGAGGGCCAGCTCCTCGGGACGGTCAGCAGCATCGACGGAGCGCGCCTGCTGCAGACCATCACGGCCCCGGCCGACGGCGTCCCGATCTTCGTGACCAGCTCCCCCGCCGTGGCCGCCAACGGGCTGCTGCTCGGCCTGGGCGCCAGCTAGCCGCCGTCCGGCGCCGGGCCCAGGACCGCGTCCAGGAAGGCCAGCACGTCGGTCCCGGCGGCGATCGCCTTGCCCGTGGGCTTGCCCGCCCCGTGCCCGGTACCGGCCTCCACCCGGATCAGGACCGGCGCAGCACCGCCTTGCGCGGCCTGCAGCGCGGCGGCGAACTTGAACGAGTGACCGGGAACCACCCGGTCATCGTGATCGCCGGTCAGCAGCAGCGTCGGCGGGTAGCGGGTGCCGGCCCGCACATTGTGCAGCGGCGAGTAGGCGCGCAGCCACGGGTACTGGTCCGGATCGTCCGGATCCCCGAGCTCGCCGGTCCATCCCCATCCGACCGTGAACTTATGGAACCGCAGCATGTCGAAAACCCCGACTTCGGCGACGCAGGCGCCGAACAGCTCGGGCTGCTGGGTCAGGCAGGCACCCACCAGGAGGCCGCCGTTGGATCCGCCGGTGATGGCGATCCGGCCCGGACGTGACCAGCCGGAGGATGCGAGCCACCGGGCGCAGCCGCAGAAGTCGTCGAAGACGTTCTGCTTGCGGTCCAGCAGGCCGGCCTCGTGCCAGGCCTGGCCATACTCGCCGCCACCGCGCAAGGTCGCGACCGCCAGCACGCCGCCGCGGTCGAGCCACGCCGCCCACAGCGGCGAGAATCCGGGCGTGATCGCGATGTCGAATCCGCCGTAGGCGTGCAGCAGCACGGGCGCGTCGCCGTCCGGCACCAGATCGCGGCGCCGGGTCACGAACATCGGGACCGGCGTGCCGTCGGCCGAGACCGCGAGCACCCGCTCGGTGACGAACGCGCCCGCGTCGATCTTCGCGCTGGCCCCCCGGACCAGCGTCGTCTGCCCGGTCGACAGCTGATGCGACCAGAGCGATCCGGAGTCGGTGAACGAGACGGTCTCGAAGTGGATCATGTCGCTGCCGGGGCGCCCCTCGATGCCCTTGTGCTCGACGGCACCGCCGCCGAGCGAGGCCAGGCCGGGAACCGGGATGTCGCGTACGTACGTGCCGTCGAGCGCGTGCACGCGGAGCACCGAGTGCGCCTCGCGCAGGTAGTGACAGACGAGCCGGCCGCCGAGGAAATGCCCTTCCAGCAGGGTCTCGCCGGCCTCCGGGATGATCTCCTGCCAGTTCTCGCGCGCCGGACGGTCGAGGTCGACCGCGACCAGCCGCTGGCGCTCCGCCTCATGGTCAGTGATGAGGTAGAAGGTCGTCCCCACGCTGGTCACCACGATGGCCTTGCTGGCGAAGTCGCCGACCAGCTCACGGAAACTGGCGCCGGGGTCGTCGAGATCCAGGACGTGCACCTGGTTCTCGCTCGTGCCGTGCTCGATCGAGACGACCAGGAACCGGCCGTCGTCGCTCACGGTCGCGTGCAACCACCAGTCCGGCTCTGACGGGGCGAAGATGAGCTGATCGTCGCCCTGCGGGGTCCCGATGCGGTGGAAGAAGATCCGCACGGGCTGGGTCGCCTCGAGATACTCCGCGCCGGGCGCGGGGGGCTGGGTCGCGCCGTAGAAGAAGCCCGACCCGTCCCGGCGCCACGCCGCCTCGGAGCTTTTCGACCACTCGATCTTGTCGTCCAGATCGGCGCCGGTGGTCACGTCACGCACGCGCCAGGTCAGCCAGTCCGAGCCCATATCGCTGGTCGCATAGGCCAGCAGCGTCCCGTCGCCGCTGACGTTGATCTGGCTCAGGGCGACGGTGCCGTCCCTGGCCAGCAGATTCGGGTCGAGCAGGGGGCGTCCCTCCTCGTCGGGGGTGTCCATCACGTACAGCACGGGCTGGGCCGCCAGGCCGGAGTTGCGGGACTGGAACCAGCGGCCGCCTCGCTCAAACGGCACCCCGTACCTCGGGTAGTCCCACAGTTGCGTGAGCCGCTCCCTGATGGCCTCGCGAGCCGGGACCGCCGCCAGGAAGCCCTCGGTCAGCTCGTTCTGCGCCTTGATCCAGCCAGCCGTCTCCGGATCGTCAGTGTTCTCCAGCCATCGGTACGGGTCGCTGACCGGCTCGCCGTGGTAGTCGTCCACGTCGGAGCCCGATCGGGTCGGCGGATAAGGATGCACGTATTCAGCCTCCAGAGTCGATCTTCCAACGACTAGGAGTCTTCCTGCCCGGCGGGCGAACGTCCAGCCGGCTTATCTCCCCGACCGGCCGGACCCGGCCCGGCCGGACCGGCCGGCCTGGCCGCTCAGCGCAGTACCTTGCGCCGGTACAGCATGACGGCCGTCGGGGCGAACACCGCGATCAGCGCGACCGACCAGAGCACGACGGCGAGTTCCGGATGCTGCATCGGCCAGGCCTGCACGGTGGCCGCTGGGTTGGGGCCGCCGAACAGGGTCCGGCAGGCGGCCGCTACCGCGCTCAGCGGATTCCAGTTGGCGAAGGCCTGCAGCCAGGACGGCATGCCCTGGGTGGGCACGAAGGCGTTGGAGACGAACGACAGCGGCAGGAAGATGATGAACCCCAGCGCCTGGGCCGCCTCCGGGCTGCGCACCAGCATGCCGGCGCAGGCGCCGGCCCAGGTCATCGCGAACGCGAAGAGCAGCGACAGGCCGACGGCCAGCAGCGCGTCGCCGATGCCGTTGTAGATGCGCCAGCCGATCACCAGCCCGGTCGCGGCCAGCACCAGGACGCCGAGCACCTGGGTGAACAGGTCCGCTACCGTGCGCCCGGCCAGCACCGCGGCGCGCGACATGGGCAGTGACCTGAATCTGTCGATCAGGCCGGTGGACATGTCGGTGGACAGCCCGACCGCGGTGCCGGGAGCACTGCCGGCCATCGTCATGCCGAACATCCCGCTGATCAGGTACTGGTGGTAGCTGCCCCCGCCCGCCAGGTGGATGGCCGAGCCGAAGACATAGGCAAACAGCAGGACGAAGATGACCGGCTGGATAGTGACGTCGGCCAGCTGCTCTGGCTCGCGGATAATCCGCGCCACGCTGCGGCGGGTCAGGACCCAGGTGTTCTTGACCGCCCACCAGGCACGGGTGCGGACTGGCTCGCCGGGCAGGTCGCGCCGGGGAAGGGAAATCGTGGTCATGACGGCTCGCTCTCGCTCGCTTCGGTACCGGTGCCCGTGGAGCGGCCGGTAAGGGTCAGGAAGACGTCGTCGAGGGAGGGCCGGCGGATGGCCAGGTCGTCCAGCAGCACCCCGGCGGCGTCGAGGTCACGGACGATCTGCGGCATCTGGCGCGCCCCGGCGGTGACCGGAGCCTCGATCGTGCGGTCGGCCGCGTCGGTCTGCGGCAGGCCGTCCGCATGCCGCGCGAGTACCCCGGCGGCGACCGCGAGATCGGACTGCGCGGCCACCGTCAGCTGGACCCGCTCGCCCCCGATCTTGGCCTTGAGCTGGTTCGCCGTTCCCTCGGCGATCACCCGGCCCTGATCAACGACCGCGATGCTGTCCGCGAGCTGATCGGCTTCATCCAGGTGCTGGGTGGTCAGCAGGACGGTGGTGCCGTCCGCCGCCAGGGCGCGCACCGCATCCCACGTCACCATCCGGCTGCGCGGGTCCAGGCCGGTCGTCGGCTCGTCCAGGAACAGGATCTGCGGCCGGCTGACCAGGCTGGCGGCCAGGTCAAGGCGCCGCCGCATGCCGCCTGAGTAGGTCTTCACGCCGCGGTCCGCGGCGTCGCTCAGGTCGAACCTGGCCAGCAGCTCGGCGGCCCGGATCCTGGCCTGCTGGCGCGACAGGCGGCCGAGCTGGCCCACCATGACCAGGTTGGCCCGCCCGGTGAGGCACTCATCAAGGGCCGCGTACTGGCCGGTGAGCCCGATGTGCCTGCGCACCTGCGGGGCCTGCGTCACGACGTCGTAGCCAGCCACCCTGGCCGTCCCGTGGTCCGGGCGCAGCAGCGTGGTCAGCACCCGCACCGTCGTGGTCTTGCCTGCCCCGTTCGGGCCGAGCATGCCCAGGATCGCACCCTTCTCGACGTCCAGGTCAAGGCCGGCCAGCGCCCTGGTGCGGCCGTATGTCTTCTCGAGGCTCCTGGCCTCTATCGCGAGGGAATCGCTCATCTCGCCCTCCTGTAGTACGCCGTACGATTATTCTCGTACGCCGTACTATACAGTACACTGTACGAGAGTCAATAAAGCGATCAGGGGAGACAGCAGGTGGAGGACAGCGAGGATGCCGGGCGCAGCTCCGACGATCTGTGGCCGCCGTTCGGGCCGGCGTGGCTGCCCGATCGCGGCGCCCGTTTTCACCAGCTGCAGCGGGAGCGTGCCGGTGATCAGCGCGGCCTTGGTCAGGGCGGCCGTGATCAGCGCGGTCGCGGACGGAGCCGGCAGCACCCGTCCTTGTCCCGCGGCGAGATCGTCGACGCCGCCATCGCCATCGCCGATGCTGACGGCGCCGACGCCGTCAGCATGCGGCGGATCGCTCAGGTGCTCAGGTCGGGCACGATGTCCCTGTACTGGCATGTGGCCAGCAAGGAGCACCTGCTCGAGCTGATGCTCGACGCCATGCTCGCCGAGGTGGACGTCCCGGAGCCGACCGGCGACTGGCAGGCCGACCTGCGGGCCCAGGCGCGCAGCACCAGGACGGTACTGCTGCGCCACCGCTGGGTGATCGACTTCATCGGCGCCCGCCCCTCACTCGGGCCCAATACCCTGCGCAACCTCGACCGGTCAATCGCCACTCTCGGCGGCCTGGATATCGACACCGCAACCGCCATAAATGCCCTGCAGACGGTGAACACCTACGTATCGGGGGCGGTGCTGCGCGAGTTCCAGGAGATACGCGTCCAGCGCGAGCAGGAGAAGATCGACGTGGGCGGGGATGACTTCGCGGCCGGCTTTGCCGCCTGGCGGGAGAAACTGGCGGCCACCGGCCAGTTCGACCATTTCCTGCGGATACTCAACGACGACGTGGACCCTGACGCCGAGGAGACCAGGGACGAGCGTTTCGAATTCGGCCTGGACTGCGTGCTGGACGGGATCGCCGCGAAGGTAGCGCCAGGCACGGGCCAGGAAACGTGATGCTGGCCGGCGGCAGGCACTGGGCGGCAGCATTTGGAGGGCCGGCACCGGGAGGCCGCAGGGGGAGGCCGGCGCCGGGAGCGCGTTGCGGGCCGCGCTGAGAGAATCGCCTGATGAGCACACTGACGCGGGCCGGCGCGCAGGCCGCGCTGGCGGGCGGGTACGGCAACCTGAGCGAGGTGGCCGGCCAGCTCAGCGAGACCAGCATGATGCTGCCCAGCCGCTGTGCGGGGTGGACGGTCGGCGACGTTCTCTACCATCAGCTGCTCGACGCCCGCCGCGCGCTGCGGACGTTCGCCAGCCCGTCGGGCGACCCGGCGGATGTCGACGACATCTCGTACTGGCGGGCGTACGGACCGCACAGCGGCCAGCCCGCGGCGCTCGGCAGCGCGGGAGCGGCGCAGCACGCCCGGCATGTACGGATCGCCGCATCGGCTTACGCCGCGGACGAACTGGCCTGGGAGTGGCGGGAAACCTCGGACGCCGCCCTGCGGGCCGCCCGCGCCTGCCCGCACGAGGCGCTGGCCACCCAGGGGCACTCGCTGCGGACGGCCGACTTCATCGCCACGCTGGCCGTCGAGTCGGCCATCCACTACCTCGACCTGACCGTCGCCCTGCCATCGGCTCCGGCCCCGGATGCGACCTCGCTCGCCCTGGTCAGGCGGGTGCTTGACGGGCTGCTTGGCACTCCGATGCCGGCCCGGTGGGATGACATCACCTGCGCGCTCACCGGCACGGGCCGCCTGGCGGTCACCGCCGCGGATCGCTCCGTCATGGGAGCGCTGGCCGAGCGGCTGCCGCTCTTCGGCTGACGCGGCTGGAGCCCCGGCACCTGGCCAATCCGGCTGCGAACCGGACAAATCGGTGCCATCCGCCTCCGGCGATCGCACGTGATCAGAGCGAACTGGCCAGACAGGGGAACATCCGGCGGCCAGATGGTGTTTGATGGGGCTGGTTGCATTCGTGGCTTGCCGCACGTGTGACAGTGCCTGCCGGATCCGGCAGCGGGGTCTTCAGCACTGGGAGCCCGGCCTCAGGAAAGGGCGTACCGTCGCAGCAACCCGGGATCCTCATCCGTGGATTCCGGAGATCGTTCAAGTAGGAGAATGTACATGCCTCAGGGCACCGTGAAGTGGTTCAACGCCGACAAGGGCTATGGCTTCATCGCCCCGGACGATGGTACCGCAGACGTCTTCGTTCACCACTCCGCGATTCAGGTTGACGGCTTCCGCAGTCTTCAGGAGAACCAGCGGGTCGAGTTCACCGCCGGCCAGGGCGCCAAGGGCCCGCAGGCTGAGCAGGTCCGCCCGCTCTGACCTAACCGACCCGGCCGCAAGGCCAAGGAGATCCGCCTGGCGGGCTCCATGACGGGGTAAGGGGTGGCTCCTTCGGGAGCCGCCCCTTACTCGTTTTTCACGGGCTCACGCGGTGCGTGCGCCCGTTTTCGTAGGCCTGGCCCCTGGCCGTAGCGGGCCGGGCCCTGCGCATTGTTCGCCTGTCCTGGCCCGCTCGGGCTGCTCTTAGCGCAGCCATCGCAGTCAGCAAATGTCTGTAGGCTGGCTGCCCCGCCACATCGAAGGTGCGCTCATGGACCGACCGCTGCTGAACCGCCGGATGTCCGGCATGGGCACGACGATCTTCGCGGAGATGTCCGCCCTGGCCGTCGCCACCGGCGCGATCAATCTCGGCCAGGGCTTCCCGGATACCGACGGCCCGCGGGAGATCGCTCAGGCAGCCGCGGACGCGGTACTCGCCGGGCGCGGCAACCAGTACCCGCCGGGGCCGGGCATCCCGGAGCTGCGGCAGGCGATTGCCGAGCATCAGAAGCGGTTTTACCAGCTGGCGGTGGACCCGGACACAGAGGTCCTGGTGACGGCCGGGGCGACCGAGGCCATCGCCGCGGCGATGCTCGCCCTCCTGGAGCCGGGCGATGAGGTCATCGCCTTCGAGCCCTACTACGACTCCTACGCCGCCTGCATCGCGATGGCCGGGGCGGCCAGGGTCCCGATCACGCTGCGCCCGCCGTCCTTCAGGCCCGACATCGGCGCCCTCGCCGACGCCGTTACCCCCCGTACCCGCCTGATACTGCTGAACTCGCCGCACAACCCGACCGGCATGGTCCTGACGGGCGGCGAGCTGGCCGCGATCGCCGAGCTAGCCGTCGAGCGTGACCTGATCGTGGTGACGGACGAGGTCTACGAGCACATCGTCTTCGATGGCGAGCACATCCCGATCGCCTCCCTGCCGGGCATGCGCGAGCGGACCGTATCGATCAGCTCGGCCGGCAAGACATTCTCCTTTACCGGCTGGAAGATCGGCTGGGTGACAGGGACGGCCGAGCTGGTGGCCGCGGTCCGCACGACCAAGCAGTTCCTCACGTTCGTCAGCGGCGGGCCGTTCCAGTACGCGATCGCCACCGGCCTGGGCCTGGCGGACGCCTTCTACGCCGATCTCGCGGACGGCCTGCGGCGCAAGCGGGACCTCCTGGCCACCGGCCTGGCGCAGGCGGGCTTCGATGTCTTCCCCCCGCAGGGCACCTATTTCATCACCACCGACATCTCGCCGCTGGGCGAGCAGGACGGGGTGGCGTTCTGCCGGGCGCTGCCGGGCCGCTGCGGCGTCGTGGCCGTTCCCAACGCGGTCTTTTACGATGATGCGCAGGCCGGGCGCAGCCAGGTGCGGTTCGCGTTCTGCAAGCGGGACGAGATCCTGGCCGAGGCCGCGGTGCGCCTCCAGCGCATCCGGTCACGCTGAGCGGCCGGCGCTGCGGCGCGGGGTAATATCCGCCGGGGAACGTAACATCATGCTGTGTCCGCAGATGACGAGCACAGGAGGCCGACGTGACCCTCGCGCAGGATGCCAGCGGCCCGGCAGCACCGGGTCCGCGCGCCGAGGTCTATCGCGCCGCACGGCAGGACAAGCCGTGGGGGCACGAGATGATCTTCGCCGCCATCGAGGGCAGGTACGCCGGCAAGATCATCTCGGTGATGGCCGGCCACTCGCTGAGCCTGCAGTACCACCTGGAGAAAGAGGAGACGATCAGCGTGCTGTCCGGCCAGGCGCTGATCCAGCACGGGCCGCTCGGCGGCGAGCTGACCGAGCAGATGTTCGGTCCAGGTGACACCATCCATCTCCCCCCCGGTACCGTGCACCGCATCACGGCGGTGGCCGACGTGACGTTCGCGGAGGCCTCGACCGCCGGGCCCGGCTGGCGGGAGGACGTTGTCCGGCTCGAGGACGCCTACGGCCGGTCGGGTACGAGCCAGCCCTGACCCCTGGACCGTCCGCCCGCCACGCGGCCATGCGAGGCGGGGAACAGAGTGGCCTGCTGGTAGCGTTACGTCCACAGCGGCACGTATTGCCGCCACTCCCGCGGGCGAGCAGCCCGCGAGGTCGCTTGTGTGAGTAGTTCGCTTCCCGGCGTGTCTTTCGCCGCTGTCGCCGACGCCCCTCCCGCGACGCGGCCCACCGAAGCAACTGATGGAGTTCACTTCATGGCGTATAACGCTGCACGTCGGCGTTCCCCTGCCCGCACGCAGTCCGCTGGCCGTACGCAGTCCCCCGGCCGCCCGCAGCGCGGTTCCGCCGCCGGGCGGCGCCGGCGGCTCCCGCCCGGCCCGCACCGCAGTCCCAGCTTGACCGCGCCCTCAACGACGCGATGCAGGTCCCGCAGCCGGAGGCGACCACCTTCGCCGCGCTCGGCCTGCCGGCTCCCCTGGTCAGCGCGCTGGCCGCGCGCGAGATTCATGTCCCGTTCTCCATCCAGGCCCGCGCCCTCCCCGACGCCCTGGCTGGCCGGGACGTCCTCGGCCGCGCCCAGACGGGATCGGGCAAGACGCTTGCGTTTGGCCTCCCGGTTATGGCCAGGCTCGCGGCGTCGGCCGGAAAGCGGCGCGAGAAGGCGCCGCGCGCGCTCGTGCTGGTTCCCACTCGCGAGCTGGCCTGCCAGGTCGCTGACGTGATCGAGCCGCTGGGCCGGGCTATCGGCGTCAGCGTCACCACGGTCTACGGCGGTGTCTCGATCGGCCGCCAGATCGACCGGGTGCGCCGGGGCGTCGACATTGTCGTGGCCACCCCTGGCCGGCTCATCGACCTGCTCGACCGCCGTGCGTGCACGCTGTCCGAGATCGAGATCACGGTGATCGACGAGGCGGATCATATGGCCGATCTTGGCTTCCTGCCGGCCGTGACGCGCATCCTGGACGAGACGCCCGCGGGCGGCCAGCGGATGCTGTTCTCCGCCACGCTGGATCGCGGCGTCGGGCAGCTCGTTACCCGCTACCTCACCGATCCCGCGCTGCACGCCGTGCCGCACGAGGCGCCGGCCGCGGGCGAGGCCGAGCACAGCGTGCTCGTGCTCTCCGCCCAGGACAAGGTGCCCGTCGCGGCGGAGATCGCCAGCCGCCCCGCCCGGACCCTGTTCTTCGTGCGGACCAAGCATGGCGCCGACCGGCTGGCCAAGCAGTTCAGCCGGGCTGGCGTCGAGGCGGCGGCGATCCACGGAAACCTGAACCAGAATCAGCGGCAGCGCGCCCTCGCGGGATTCGCGGCCGGCCATCCCCGCGTCCTGGTCGCCACCGACGTCGCCGCCCGCGGCATTCACGTCGATGACATCGAGCTCGTCGTTCACTTCGACCCGCCGAATGACCACAAGGACTACCTGCACCGCTCGGGCCGCACGGCCAGGGCCGGCGCTACCGGGATGGTCGTCGCCCTCGTCGAGCACGGGCAGGTCCGCGAGGTCGAGCGGATGCACGACGCCGCCGGCGGTCACGCCGACCCGGCACAATGTCGAGGCCGGTCACCACGTCGTCCGCGAGATCGCGACCTCGGGGACGCCGGTGCCGCCCGCCCCGGCTCCCGTCCGTCAGCTGACACCGGCCGGCGGACGGTCCGCAGCGCGCGGCCGGCGGTCCCGGCCGGGACGGGCACAGCCGGGACGGGTACGGGCGGGACGGGCACGGCCGCCGGCGCCGGCCCGCTCCGAGCTCGGCCAGAAGAGCCAGGGCCTGATATCGCGATAGCTGGCTGAAAGCACATACGGCCGGAAACACATACGGCACGGGCCACCGCATGACGCGGGGCCCGTGCCGTATGTGCTGTCCCGCGGGAGCCGGTCAGGCCCCCGCGGGACGGCCAGTTACTTGATCTTGTACTTGTACGGGAAGACGGCCAGCTCGTTGCCCGCCGTCTGGCCGTACGGCGGGATGTCGCCGGTGAAGACATCGACGTACAGGCTGCCCCGCACGACCGTGCCCGCCGCGCCGGACGGCGTGATGGTCACGTTGATGACGGCCGACTGGCCCGGGTTGATGACCACCGGCGAGAACGGGGCCGCCGCGTTGACGGCCACCTGCCAGAAGTCACCGGAGGCCGAGGTGACCGCCGGGTCGAACGCCTTCGCCGCGACGCTCATGACCATGTTCGCCGTGGCGGCTGGCGCGCCGCCCGCCGGGTACGGCCCGCATTCGCTCGGCAGCGCACCCCAGAGCCCGGTCGCCACGGTGCCGCCCGAGGTGTAGGAGCCGGACGGGCTGGTCGAGCAGAGCGACCCGGGGCCGGGCGGAGCGCTGGACAGGTCCGGGTCGCCGGTGTTCGGGCCGAAGTCGAACTGGATCGGCACGCTCGCACTGGACGCGACCGAGACGCTGGAGGTCTCCGACGGCACCAGCCATTGCGGCTCGCCCACCGGCGGCAGCGGCATCCCGCTGTCGATGGTGCCGAACTGCGTTATCAGCGTCATGGAGGCGATGGTGTTGAGCCGGGGATCGATGAAGAAGTCCTCCGGCGCAGCCCCGTTGTTGGTGATCTTCACCGGCACGGTCACCGGGGTGCCCGCGGCCAGCCTGGTGCTCGCGCTATCGGGCAGCCCGGCTGCGCTCGCGCTGACGTTGTTGAACCGGATGTTGCCGGTAAATGGCTGGGAGACCTCGTTCCCGGCCACCGGATTGGCGAAGTCCACGATGAGGGTCCAGTTACCGGCCGCCGGGTGGAGCGTGTTGGCGGTCAGGGCCAGGCCCGGCGTCAGGCTGAGCTTCCCGGTAGTAAAGCCGGTCTCCAGGAAATTCTGCCCGTAGCCGCGGATGTCACCGCTCGGGCTGATCAGGTAGGCGCCGACCGGGTTGGTCGGGTCATTGGTGAGCGAGACGTTCGCGGTGACGTCCTTGACGCCGGGGCGGACGTGGAATTCGTAGTAGGCGATCTGCCCCTGGCCGGGAGGACGGCCGTTGCCGCCGGTCAGCACGCCGCGGAAGGCGCCGCCCCGAGCGACGTTCACCACGCTGCGCAGCGTCACCGGGATCGAGTTCCGCTCGACGCCGACGAAGCGGTCGACGCCGCCGCGCGACGAAGTAAGCACAATCGAGCCCGCCGCGTCGCCGGGCCGGGCGGGAGTGGCGGCCCGGACGACGACCGTCCGGCTCCGGCCGGGGCGCAGCACGATGGTGCGCGGAGACACCGCGCCGAACGGGACGAACCGCTGGGTGGCCACCCGCCACGGGATGGTCCCGTTGGTCCCGCCATCAGCGGCGACGATGCCGAAGATGACGCCCGTCCAGGTGCCCGCGACCGGTGCCCGCACGTCCGAGTTGCCGAAGTTCCCGACGCCCTGCGGCAGGGAGTGCGCCGCGAACCGGCCGCGCGGGTCGATCAGGATCAGCCGCACCCTGGCGTTGTTGCCAGAGCCGGCCGCCGCCGGGTAGGCGATGGAGGCATCGAGCCGGTTCGCGCCCGGCCGGACGCGGAAGTGGAAGACCTGGTAGTTGTTCGGCAGGCCCTGGAAGCCGTCAAACTGGTTGCTGGTGGCGTCGTTCAGCGTGGCGTGGCCGGTCTGCACGTTCTGGTCGGGCCCGAAGGTACGCCCGCGCAGGTGCACGACCTGGGTCCGGGCGCCGGTGTTGGTGACCGTGACCGGCCAGCTGTGCGTGCTGCCGGTGGTGCCGATGGCGTTGAGCCGGTTCTTGCTGAGCAGCAGGGTGTTGCCCACGTGGTGCGCCTTGTGGATGGACTCGGCCAGCAGGACCGCCTTATAGCTGTTCAGCAGCCCGGATCCCTGCTCGACGGCGGGGGTACCAAGGTCGGTGGCGGTACTGGTCAGGATCTGCTTGACCAGCGCAGGCGTGGGGGCGGCGCCGCCGTGGGTCTTCTCGTAAGCCTGGATGACCAGCGCCGCGGCGCCGGCGATGAAGGGCGAGGACTGGCTGGTGCCGCCGCTCTCCTCGATGTCCGAGGGCTGACCGAGGAGGTTGATGCATCCGGCGAAGTTCGGGCTGGCCTCGCACGAGGCGAAGCTCGCCTCCCCGGGGGCGACCAGGCTGACCGTGCCGCCGTCCTCGATGAACCCGCCCGAGCTCAGCGAGCTGATGTTGTCGTTCAGCCAGCCGGTCGTGGCGAAGTAGCGGGCCGCCGCGTAGTTGGTCTGGGCGTAGAAACGCAGGTCGGTCGACGCGCCGGCCGAGATGACCTTGGGGTCGGTCGCCGGCGAGCCGATGGTGTTGGTCGAGCCCGCGTCGCCGGTGGAGACGGTGACCACGACGCCGGCCGCGACCGCCGCGTCGTCGAACTGCTTGGTCGCGTCGAGCGAGGTCACGTCGGGGAACGGGGTGGAGTCGAACGACTCGTTGATCACGTTGACGTGGTCGGTCTGGACCGCGTAGTTGATGGCCTGCAGGAAGTTGGACTCGGTGGTGAGGCTGAACTCGCTGAAGACCTTCAGCCCGACCAGCGAGGCGCCGGGGGCCACGCCCTCAATGCGGATGTTGCACGGGTTCGTACCGGCCTGGGCGCTGAATCCGCTGACGTTGTAGACGTGGTGGCCCTGGCCGGCGATCGTGTTGGCGTCCAGGAACGCCTCGTCGCCGCTGGTCGGCGCGTTCGGCCCGTCGCCGCTGAAGTCCTGGTAGTCGGAGAACGCGCTGCTGGCGGGATTGGCGGGGTTGCGCAGGAAGTTCACGTTGTTCGGGTCGATGCCGTCGGCGATCCAGGCCACCTTCACGCCCGCGCCGGTGATGCCCAGCGAGCGCGCGGTCTTGGCGTGCGGGTTGTCCGAGGCGGTATTGGTGGTCTGGAGGCCCTCGGGATCGAGCAGGGCCTTGCCGTTCTTTCGGCAGGCTCCGGGGATCACGTTGGGAGTCAGCGACGTGGTGCGGGCCGCCGTCGAGGCCTGGGCGCTAGCCGCCGGGGCCTGCGACTGCGGCGAGGCGAGCCGGATGTTGACGTCCGGGATGACTTCCTTGACGCCGGGCTGCGAGCGCAGCCGCGCCGCCTCGGCCTTGGACACCGTGGCCGCGAACGCGTTGACCAGCCGGTAGGACTTAACGTGCGTGGCGTGGACCTGCTTGAGCTCCGACATCATGGGCGCCTGCTGGCCGGCGATCGCGGCCGAGCGGTTCGCGGCGGCCATAGTGCCCGCCCGGACCACCGCGGGCTGGCTCTTCATGAGCACGATGACGTGATCGGTCACGTTCTGGGACAGCTGAGCGGCGAGCGCCGGGGTCATTGGCTGAAGTGCCGCGCTCGGCGAGGCCGTCGCGGTCGTCGCCGCTGAGGCTGCCACCGACTGCCCGAGAATCAGGACAGGTACGGTCGCCGCGGCGGCCAGTAGAGAGGCAGATCTCAGTCTTGACGTGCGCCGTGGGCGCATCGCCAGTCCTGCGTGCTCGCATGCTCGCCTCATCCTTGAGGGCGGCCGGTTTGGCCGCGCAGTGAGCGGGTCCTAGCGCACCGAATGATCACCGGGGCACACGGGACTCGACGTGATACACAGACGGACGCTAGCAGGAATGGCCGATGCTGAGAATTTGTCAATATGTAACTATTAGATAACGGAAGATCTTCGCCGGCATCGTGGCTGCTAAAAGCAGATGCTGGTTGACATTTCCTAGGCTTCGCATGAAGCCTGAATGCCACGCACGGCAGAGCGCCGTCAGCGCCCGGGAACGCAAAAGCCGCACAGAGCCCTGAACGGTCAGGGGCGCGGCGTGGGCCGGGCCTGCCGAGCCGCCGCATCTTGCCAGGAGAACGCGAGCGGCGTCAGCGCCGTCAGGTCAATGGCTGGCTCCACTGTCGAGTACGACTGGACATTGTCGGCAAAGACCGCATGATGGCCGGTGAACGCTGAGTACGGCACGCCGGCCGCACCATTGGCGACGCAGGCTCGCATATTGGGAACGGTCCCGGTGGCCGCGAACGAATTCGGCCCCTCCACTGCTGCCCCGGCGAGCACCGGGGGCTTCCCGTCATGCGACCCGACCAGGTTGGTGATCTGATGCTGCATGCAGTCGGGGAAGATCGTCCCGTCGCCCACGATCAGCGAGACCCCCCAGGCATTGGCGCCCAGGATGTCGTCCAGCCAGCGCTGCGCCAGCCGGGCGAAGACAGGCCGACCGACCAGGGCGTCATACTCATTCGCCATAACCGACAGGCCCGCCCCGTGAGTCGTCGTGTCATATTGATCCCAGGCAAAGCCGAAGCCAAAGGGGTCGCGCGCCGCGATGCGGCGCGCCTTGTCGATCTGGGCCCGTAGATTGCCGAGAAGCTGGGCCCTGGTGACGGCCAGGCCGGCGGCATGATGACGGCCGATGGCCAGGTATAGCTCGTAATCGGCCAGGGCGCTGACGTTGTAGAGGTTCAGCGTGTCCGAGGTGGCGTTGCGCCCGTGCACCCACTGGGCGGCCCACCGGGCGGCGTCGGCCAGGTAAGCGCCGGCCGAGCGCACCGGCAGCCCGGCGGGCAGCCGCGCCGGCCGGCCCGCCGCGGCCAGGGCGAGCGAGAGCTCGGTCGCACCGAGCATCATGTCGTCGCGCCAGGTTGTCTCGCCATAGAAGTCGAACGGGATCGTAGTCAGCAGCTGGCCCTGCCAGTGCGTGCCGGCCAGCGAGTAGACGGTCTCGGCCGACCGCAGGCACCGGTTCGCGTAGGCCGGATCTGAGGCCCGGAATGCCCGGTAGCAGAGCGCGAAGTCCGCGGTCAGGCGGCCGGCCAGATTCGGGCTGATCGCAGCACCCGGCGGGCCGGCCCGGAAGACGGGCGGATGGCGGATGTACTTGTAGCGGGGGTTCGAGCCCCGGTAGCGGTCGTCCGCTTGCGGCAGCCGCCAGATGTCATGATCGCCGAAGTAGCGGTTGTTCGCTTCGCCGGTACCGACCTGGTAATACAGCGTCCTGGTCCGCTCATTCCACATCCGCTGCAGGAAGTTCAGGCCGAACCTGGCCTCGCCGGCGAAGCTGGCCTGCCCGCCGCGGCCCATCTGGCGCGGGAAGGAGATCATGCCCTGCAGCAGCATCGCCTCGGTGTAGCTGGTCGTCTGGACGAAGTGCAGGTAGTCGCCAGCGTCGAACCAGCCGCCGGACGCGTTGATCCGTACGCCCGTCGCGTACCTGGCCAGGCTGCCCTTGAAGTCACCATCCCCGTTCACCCGCGGTGTCCGGTAGGTCATCGCATGCTCATCGGCGAGATGGCCGGGAGCTGTGCGCAGCGCCGTCTTGATGAAGTCAGACCCGTCACGCTCGTTCTGGTAGAAGGAGAGAGCGTTCGCCAGGGGCCTGGCATACAACCGGGCCGCGGGGCCGATCTCGAACCAGGGCGAGGTGACCGAGGGGCTGGCGGCCAGGCCGAGCCGGTACCGGCCCGGCCGGGCCGCGGCGAACGGCACGGCCCACACCCACCCATACCGCTTGCTCCACGAGCCGAGGTCATGCCGGGCGGTTCCGGACGCGGCGACCACGCACCCGCCGGCGCCCGGTGGGCCGCCCGCCGTCATTCGTGACCCGGCCGCTGATCTCTGCCGCGATCGTGCGCGGACCAGCACCCAGCGGATACCGTCCGGCTGGCCGGACCTGGTCATGATCTCGGCGCGCTTAGGCGCGGCCGTCGGATAGCCGACCTGGTCGACCCGGATCACAGCAGTGGGCGGCGGCACTGCGGCGGCCTGCCGTCCGGACCCGGCGACCGGCATGCTGACCTGCAGCGGCTGGCCGCAGATGGCGCGTGCGACGGCCGCCGCGGAACCCGGCGCCGCGGAGCCCGGCGCCGCCGAACTCGCCGCCGCGGAACCCGGCGCAACGAGCCCAGCCACCGTCAGGCTGACCACGGTAGCCGCCGCGGGAACGGCGAGCGAGCGGAAGGCGGTGACCCTATCCCGGCAGCCCATCACGAAAGGCTAGTTCAGGGCGGCCAAGGCCACAATGGCGATCCTGGTCACAATGGCGATCGGGTCCACCGTGCGCCGCCGTAGCCTGCGGATCCGCGGCGTTCGTGAGAGCGTGGCTAGGCACGGATCACGGAAAGGCGGTTCATCCACCATGCGGTACGCGGCGCTCCTGCGGGGCATCAATGTCGGCGGTAACAAGAAGATCTCCATGGCCGAGCTGCGCAAGCTGCTGGATCGCCTCGGGTACAGCGACGTGGCCACGTACCTGCAAAGCGGTAATGCCGTGTTCACTAGCCCGCAGCAGCCCGCGTCCGCGCTCGTGCGCACCATCGGCGAGGCCATCGCGGCCGAGTTCGGCATGGATGTCAAGGTGGTGATCCGCACGGCCGGCGAGCTGGCCAGTGTTCAGGGCCGCAATCCGCTTCCCGGCGAGCCGGAGAACCCCTCCCGGTTCTTCGTCGCCTTCCTGTCTGCAGTGCCTGAGCCGAAACGCGTCAGCGAGATCGCGGCGCAGTCTTTCGGCGCGGACAGGATCTGGGTCAGCGGCAGCGAGGCGTTCCTGTGGTGCCCGGCCGGTGCGGCGGACACGCTGCTGACCAACAGTGTCATCGAGAAACGCCTCGGGGTATCGGCCACCTCCCGCAACTGGAACACGGTGAACAAGCTGGTGAGCCTCACCAGCGCATGACGATGCCGACCCGCGGCTGGTGTGATCCGAGCTTCGCAGCCGTCAGCGACCAGTTCGCCGCGAACTTCGCCGACCGGGGCGAGACCGGCGCGGCGGCCTGCGTGTCCGTGCACGGGACGGTGGTAGCCGACCTCTGGGGCGGCTGGCGTGACTCCGGGCAGCATCAGCCATGGCAGCGGGACACGCTGGTCAACGTGTTTTCAGTCGGCAAGGGCATGATCGCGGTCGCCACCGCCCGGCTCATCGGGCAAGGACAGCTTGATCCCGACGCGGCCGTCGCCCGTTACTGGCCGCAGTTCGCGGCCAGCGGCAAGGCTGACGTCACCGTCCGTCAGCTGCTCAGCCACCAAGCGGGCCTGCCCGCGTTCAGGCGTCAGATGCCAGCGGGCAGCATGCTCGACTGGACGATCATGACCTCGGCACTGGCCGCGGAGTCGCCGTGGTGGCCGCCAGGCCAGCAGCACGGCTATCACGTGAACACCTTCGGCTTCCTGGCGGGAGAGCTGATCAGGCGCATCACCGGGCTGACGCCTGGCACCATGCTGCGGCGTAAGATCGCGGGTCCGCTGGGGGCTGACGTGCACATCGGGCTAGGCAGCGCCGAACATGGCCGGGTGGCGGAGTTCCTGTGGCCCCGGCTGCAGGCCGACCCTGGCCGGGCAGAGATCTCGCCAGACCGGCTGATGACCTATCACGCCTATTTCAACCCCCCCGGCCTCTCGGGTGCCGGAGTGGTGAACACCCCCGCCTGGCGGATCGCGGAGGTACCGTCGGCCAACGCGCACGCGACCGCGGCCGGCGTGGCCCGGATCTATGCGGCGCTGGCGGAAGGCGGTGCCGTAGACGGCGTCCGGATAGTCGACTCCGCCGCCCTGATCGCCGCCACCGAAGAACAGGTTTACGGTCACGACCTCGTCCTACAGCGGCCGACGCGGTTCGGGCTCGGATTCCAGCTCACCCACCCGGAGCGGCAGCTCGGCCGCGGTCCGATGGCATTCGGGCACTACGGAGCGGGCGGATCGGTCGGCATGTGCGATCCGGAAGCCGGGATCGCGCTCGGCTACGTCACCAGCCAGATGGGGCCGCGCTGGCAGAATCCCAGGAATAGGGCCCTGATCGACGCCGTCTACGACTGCCTGTAGGAGGTCCCTGCGGCTGGCGAGGATCCAGGCCAGCAAGGATCCAGGCCAGCAAGGTCAGTCGTCGGTGGACCGGCGCAGGCGCTTGGTCTGCGACCGCCGCTGCTTATCCCCCAGCCTGCGCTCCCTGGCCGCCCGGCTCGGCCTGGTCGGCCGCCGCGGCGGTCGCGGCGGCACGGTCGCCTCGGTCAGCAGCGCTGACAGGCGCCCCGCGGCCGCCTCCCGGTTGCGCAGCTGCGAGCGATACTCCGACGCGGTCACCGTGATCACCCCATCGGTCAGCCTGGCCGCCAGCGCCCGCATCGCCCGCTCCTTGCGAACCGGCCCCAGCGCCTCGGAGGCGGCCAGGTCGTACGACAGCTCGACGCGGCTGTCGGTGGTGTTCACCGACTGCCCGCCGGGGCCCGGTGATCTGGAAAACCGCCAGGACAGCTCATCGGGCGGTATCACCACCCCGCGGACTCTGACCTCCAGGCTGGTCACGGCAGGACGATCTGCGGCGCCAGATAAGGAACGCCATCCTGGCTATGACTTCTATCTCCCGTCACGTCACCTGCCTATCACGCGAGTCAACGGAAAAACGCTGGGCCACACGGCCGCCCTGTGCTCGCGCTCCGGCGGTAGGGTAAACGCGGTCGCGCGGCCAGTGCGCGCTGCGGCATCGAGGGGAGCCAGCCGATGAGTCAGCCCAGGACGGCCGCTTTCCTGGCGGCCGGGCAATCGGCGGTGACGCTGCTCGGCGATCCGGCGGTCGCAGCGGCCTGGGATGAGCCCAGCGCTCTCGCGGAGCTGAAGGTGAGCGGGCTGGCTGGTCACCTGGCCCGGCAGATTCTCGCCGTTCCTGGCGTGCTGGCGCAGGACATGCCGCAGGAGGACCCCGTTTCGCTGGCCGATCATTACTCTCGGGCCCGCTGGCGGGGCGCCGGGCTCGACGACGAGGCGAACGTGAGCATCCGCGCCGATAGCGAGAGCGAGGCAGCCGACGGCCCGGCGGCCCTGGCGGCACGGGCCGGGGCGGAGCTGGAACAGCTGCGCCGGGCGCTGCCCGCGGAGCCGGACGACCGGACAGCTCACCTGCCCTGGGGCCCGTGGTCGCTCGGGCTGGACGATTTCCTCCTGACCCGGATGCTCGAGATCGCGGTGCACTCGGACGACCTGGCGTACAGCACCGGCGTCCCCACGCCCGAGCTGCCACCTGACGTCATCGAGCCGGTGCTCACCTTGCTGCTGGAGCTGGCGGTCGGCAGGCACGGGCCGACGGCGATACTGCGGGCCCTGAGCCGCTCCGAGCGGGCGCCGGCCACCATCGCCGCGTTCTGACGCCCGGCACAGTACAGGCACCCGGTTGGGCCGGCGCCCGGCAGCGCAGGCGGCTAGCAGTGCAGGCGGCCAAGCGGGCAGGCGGCTAGCGGTGCTGACGCATCCGGTCCCCGGCACAGCGCCTGGCCAGCCGCTGCAGGATCGGGCGGAAGTGATCGAAAGAGGGCGTCGGCGCCTCGGGATCCTTGGCCGCATCGTCCCAGCGGCGCACGCGGCACGCGGCGGCGGCGTACGGATTCACCTCGAATGTGGCCAGCTCGGCCGTTCCCCGCATCGGCCCGCCCTGGACGCCCAGAGTGTGGACGGAGGCGGCCGACAGGCTGGCCGTGTAGCCGGGCACGGAGGCGCAGAGATAGCGCTTGGCGTCGACATGCAGCCGGACCGGCTCGGTCACTTCCTCGCCGAACCACCGGGACAGCCAGCCCGCGCCGGTCTCGGCGTGCCTGTTGCCCGTCGCGTTCGCCAGATCGTGCCCGGTGACGATCCCGGCGAAATGACCGACGTCGTGCAGCAGCGCGGCGGCGATCAGGGCGTCGTCCGCGCCATCATGCTCGGCCAGCGCCGCCGCCTGCAGCATGTGCACGGCCTGGGTCACCGGCTCGCCGAGATAGCCCGCGGCTCCCTCGCTCGCGAACAGCTCGGCGATGGCTTCCACCGGGTCGTCGTTGCTCATGTCGCGGTCCTCTTGGCCTGGGCATTCTTAGTCGGCGTCGTGCCACTCCCAGCGTGGACCGGCCGATCCGGGCCCCGCAACGCCAGGCGGCGAGTGTTCTCCTGTCCGACGAGCACTCGGCCGCTGGCGTTCATCCGATGAGCACGCCTCGCTCGCTGCAATATTCCGACTTCGCGACCGGCTAGTTACAATCTGCTACATCGCCTCCGGGCGCGGGCAGGAAGCTGAGCTCTACCCGGTCCTCGACCGGGCGGTAGCCGAGGCGCTGGTAGAGGGCATTGCTCGTCGGGTTGGCCAGGTCGGTGAACAGCACTACATGCTCCGCGCCGGCCTCCAGCGCCGCCTGGCTGACGGCCACGGTGACCGCTCCCGCGTAGCCTCGCTCCCGCAGCTCCGGCGGCGTGTAGACCGGGCCGAGGCGAACGACGCCCGCAGCAGGCCGGGTGTTCCCGGCCATCGAGACCGCCTGCCCGCCGGCCTCCCAGAGAGTCAGGCCACCGTAGCTGAGCCGGTCGGCAATAACGCCAGGGATGCTGCCCGCCGGGTTGCCGACCTCGGCCGCGAAGGCCGCGGACCACGATTGGAGCAGATCATGGTCGGCAGCGGCCGCTACCCGTGCGGCCCCGGGCGAGGGCGGGACGGGGGGCACCAGTGCTGCCAGCCGGAAGAGGCGGGAGCGCCGGAACTGCTGGGCGCTGGCCCCGGTCAGATCGCGCCAGGCAGCCGCGAACGCCGTCGCGTCGTCCTGTTCCGCATTGACGCCAGGCAGCTGCCTGGACCGGGCGGCGAGCTGCTCGGCCAGGGGCCGCGCGGAGTCCGGCGGCAGGCGCGTGAGCAAGGCCGGGTACGGCGGGGTGTGCAGGAAAGCGCTCAGGACGCCGCCAGCCTCCGGCCGCCACCAGCCGAACAGCGGCGGGGCCTGGCCGAATGCCGAGCTGCCGCGTACGCGCAGGGTCTGGATCGCCGCGAGCTGAATGGTGTGCTGCACCGACCGTGACAGCAGGAAGTCACCGGCCGCGGCGACGAAATCGCCGAGGTCATCGGTCAGCGTCCAGGCCATGGCTCATGCTCCCGCTGACCTGCGCCGTGCCGCATCTTATTTTCGTCGCCCGCGTGGCTACGTGCGGTAACTGCGCCGGGCGGCGTACTTCGTTGGTAGCGTCCCGAGCTGGAGGGTAGTCAGCCCGGACAGCGAGCGCGCTTCGGGCTCGCCTAGCCAGGAGGGGTGTCAGCATGAGCGGCTTCAGGAAGTTCCTGTTCCGGGGCAATCTGATCGAGCTGGCCGTCGCGGTGGTCATCGGCGTGGCCTTCAACGCGGTCATCCAGGCGCTGATCAAGGATCTGATCACGCCGCTGATCGCCGCCATCTTCGGCAAGCCGGACTTCAGCAACCTGACGTTCACCATCAATAAGAGCCACTTCGCCTACGGCAGCTTCATCAACGCCCTGCTGTCGTTCGTGATCATCGCCGCGGTGGTGTACTACCTGCTCGTGGCGCCGGCCGCGCGGCTCGTGCTCCGGCTAGAGCGGCAGAAGGAGACCACTGAGCGCGAGTGCCCCGAGTGCCTGAGCCAGATTCCCATCGACGCCAGGCGGTGCATGTACTGCACCTCGGCCGTGCCGCCGGCCAGCCCGGTCCCGGCCGGGCGCTAGCCAGGCGACCAGATATACGGGGTGGTGATGGCCAGGCAGCTGAACCCGATCCGCTCCAGGATCGGCCTGCTGTCCGGCGACGCGTCCACCTGCAGGTACCGGTAGCCGCGCTCGGCGGCCAGGGCGGCGCGATAGGCGACGAGCGCCCGGTAGATGCCGCGCCCGCGCCAGGCGGGCAGCGTGCCGCCGCCCCACAGGCCGGCGAACTCCGAGCCGGGCACGAACTCGATGCGCGCGGCGCATACCGCCTCATCCCCCGCCATCGCGAGCACCATCTCGATGTTTTCCGGCGCGGTGCCGAGCTGGGCCAGCAGCGCGGCGTGCAGTCCGGAGTCGTCCTTGCCAAAGACCCGCTGGTGGACCTCGGCCAGCCGGTCGATCCCGCTGGCGTCGGTGACCCGTTCCAGCCGGATGCCCGCGGGCAGCTCCGCCGGCCGCGGCACCTGCGAGACCTCCGCCACCATCAGCGCCTCGGCATCTTCGGGCACGAATCCGGCCGCCAGCAGCCGCTCGGCCAGGTCAGCCGGCTGGTCGTAGCTGTAGAGCTTCCACTCGAACTCCTCGCCGCGGCCGCCGAGGAAGGCCACCTGCGCAGCGATCACCTCTCCGGCCGTGCCGGAATCCAGGTCCGACCAGAGGACCCCCGACCCGCCGGGTCCGCCCCCGTCCTGGCCGCGGGCGGCCACCCGGCGCACGACGGCCCCCTCCCGCTGGAGGACCGCGCCGGTCCAGTCGGGGCGGGTGCTCTGGCGCACCTGGACGTTGAATGCCCGGAGCACGGCGGCCGAGTCCATCTGTAAAGATCATCACGACCGCCGCCGCAGGGCAAGCCGCCGGCGTCACTTGGCGTCCGCATAACAGGTGACAACGGCTGTCGTCATCGGGAAGGCGACCCTGGTCGCGCCGAACACCAGGCGGCCCGCCTCATCGCCTGCCTGCGCCACGGCCGCCACCACGGAATCGGCCAGGTCCTCCGGGCAGTGCACGATCACCTCGTCGTGCTGGAAGAACACCAGATGCGGGCCCCAGGTCCCGGCTGCGGCCGGCCTCGGCCCGGCGGCCGGGAGTGCGGCGGATGAGCCGTTCGGGAAAGGGATTCTGGCCAGTCGTGCGCGCAGGCCGGCCAGCAGCACCAGGGCCCAGTCCGCGGCGCTCGCCTGCACCACGAAGTTGCGGGTGAACCGGCCGCGGGCACGCGAGGCGCGGCCCGCCCCCGGATCACGCTCGAAGTCGGGGTCCCCGGACTCCTGCGTGATGGCGCGCCAGTCGGCCGACGGGGGCGGGCAGGTCCGGCCGAGCACGGACCGGACGACCTGGCCTTCCTCACCGGCCCGCGCCGCGGCCTCGACGTAGCCGGAGGCCAGCGGGAAGCGCTGCCTGAGCACGGCGAGCAGCTGCCCGGCCTCACCGCCCGCCCCGCCGTACATGGCCGACAGCAGCGCCACCTTGGCCTTGGCCCGGTCGCCGCCGAACACGCCGGCCAGCGCTGTGTAGAGGTCGCCGCTGGCGGCGGCCTCCGCGAAGGCCCGGTCCCCCGCGAGCGCGGCCAGCACGCGGGGCTCGAGCTGCGCCGCATCGGCGACGACGAGCACCCAGCCCGGATCGGCCACGACCGCGCGGCGCAGCATCCTGGGAATCTGCAGCGCGCCGCCGCCGCGCGAGGCCCAGCGCCCCGATACCACCCCGCCGACCACGTACTCGGGCCGGAACCTGCCGTCCGACACCCAGGTATCTAGCCAGGTCCAGCCGAACGCGGCATGCAGCCGGGACAGCTCCTTGTACTCCAGCAGCAGCGGGATCGCCGGATGATCGATCTCGCGCAGCACCGACAGCCTGGTCGACGGGACGCGCACCCCGGCCGCGGCGAGCGCGCGGATCAGCTGGGCCGGGGAGTCCGGGTTGACCGGGCGGCCCGTGCCGAGCGCTGCCGTGATCTGCCCGGTCAGCTCGGCGAGCCTGGCCGGCCGTAGCGCCGGGCCGGGGGCCGAGCGCGGCAGCATGGCGGCGGCGGGCGGGCGGGGGCCGAGCACCTCAGTGAGCAGCCTGTCGTGCACGTCCGGCCGCCAGGGCAGCCCGGCCATGGTCATCTCCGCGGCGACCAGGGCGCCCGCCGACTCGGCGGCGGCGAGCATGCCGAACTGGGCCGGATGCTCGTCCCCGGCGATCCGCGCCAGCTGGTCCGCGTGCACGGCGATGAGCGCATCCAGGGCTTCCCCGGCGTCAGAAGGCCCTGGCGCCCCGGACTCGAACAGTGCCTGCTGGGTCGCGTCCCGCGCGGAGGCGGCCGGCCGGGGCGCGGGCGCTTCGCGCAGCCGGGCCCGCGCGGCCGCGAGGGACGCCCGCTCGCCCGGCCGCCCGTCCCGGCTGAGCAGCAGCGCCTCGACCAGCCTCACGTCATGACAGCGCGCCACCCGTGCGCCTGCGCGCAGCAGCGCCGGATAGGCCTGCGACGTGGCCGACCACACCCACCGGACACCGCCGGAGAGCTCGAGCTCCCGGATGGCCGCAACAAGATCATTTGCCTGAACGGGGGCTCCGTGGCGGCTGCCGTCTTCATCAAGCTGGCAGAGCAGCCCCGACTGCCCGGGCCCCGGCGCGACAGCAACCCGCACACATCCGATTGTGCTGCACGGGTCTGACAGTTTGGTACCCGTCTTGCTGCCCGTCCGGGCGGCGGGCTGGGCCGGCCAGGGGGGAAGGCCGAGCCGGTCACGGGAAGGCCGAGCCGGTCACGGGGAAGGCGGGCCGGTCAGGGGAAGGCGGGGCCCGTCACGGGCGAGAGCCGGGCCCGTCACGGGCGAGGGCAGAACCGCGCTCTGGTGTCTGGGGACCCAGCCCGGTAGCTGGGCGGGCCGGGCCCCAGACGCTTGTGCCGGCTCAGGCGGGCTGATCCCAGCAGTACCGCCTGGCCGAGTCTAGCTGCCGGGCGCGGCGCGCCCGCTCATCCGCCTGCCGATTCGGCGTGCTCGCCTGGCGGTCCCCCAGGGGGGATCCCGCAGGTGGGGACATCACGGGTGGGGATATCGCAGGTGGGATCCCGCGAGTGAGGATCCCCGCGGGCCTCGGGCTGCCGATGACCGGTCCCGCCGACCGGCCCGGCCCCGCCGACCGGCCCGGCCCCGCCTGCCGGGCCGATCGGGGGTCCGCCGGCCGGGCCGACTCCTCCAGGCTCGCCGACCGGGACCGCTGGGCAGTCCGGGCCCAGCGGCCGGGCCTGATGCGCCGGATCAACAGTCCTGGGCTCTCGCTTCCTAACACGTCAGCCGGCATCTGGGCGGGACTCCCTCCGGGACCGGGGCGCTATGCCCATCATGAGGCTTATCCCGGAACCTGAGAACACCCTGAATCCCACCGCAGTAATAGCTGGCTAAATTCGGCTATCCGAATCCCAGGAAAATTCACGTGCAGCGCCGCCCACCGTCGGCGGACCGGTACGCAGGCCGGCTGGTACGCCGAGATCCTGGGCCGGCGTGCCTCGGGCCGGCGTCCTCGGCTGGCGTGCTGGGCCGGCGTGCCTACGCCAGCGTGATGCCCGGGTAGAGGGGGAAGGCGGCGAGCAGGTCAGCGGCCTGGCCCAAGACCTTCGAGGCGACCGAGGCATCCAGCACGTACTTGGCCTTGGCCGGGCGGCCGGCGGCGTCGGTGCCGGGCTGGGTGCTGGTGAGCACGGTGGCGATGAGCTCGGCGATCTGGTCCATCTCGGCCACGCCCAGGCCGCGGGTGGTCAGCGCGGGCGTGCCGATCCGGACGCCTGAGGTGTACCAGGCGCCGTTCGGGTCCTGGGGAATGGCATTGCGGTTGGTGACGAGCCCCGCGTCCAGCAGGGCGGCTTCGGCTTGCCGGCCAGTGAGGCCGTGGGCGGACACGTCGAGGAGAACCAGGTGGTTGTCGGTGCCGCCGGTGACCAGGGCGACGCCGCGGCGCAGCAGCCCGTCGGCCAGCGCGGCGGCGTTGTCGACCACGCGCTGGGCATAGGCACGGAAATCGGCGGTGCGGGCTTCGGCCAGGGCGACGGCCTTGGCCGCCATCACGTGCGCCAGCGGGCCGCCCAGCACCATCGGGCAGCCCCGGTCGACGTGCTCGGCGAGCTCCTCGTGGCACAGCACCATCCCGCCCCGTGGCCCGCGCAGCGTCTTGTGCGTCGTGGTGGTGATGATGTGGGCATGGGGCACGGGGTCAAAATCGCCGGTGAGGACTTTCCCTGCGACCAGGCCCGCGAAGTGCGCCATGTCAACGAGCAGGGTCGCGCCCACCTCGTCGGCGATCTCCCGCATCAGCGCGAAGTTGACCCGCCGGGGGTAAGCGGAGTAGCCGCCGACCAGGATCAGCGGGCGGAATTCGCGGGCGGTGGCCCGCAAGGCGTCGTAGTCGAGCAGGCCGGTGGCGGGGTCGGTCCCGTAGCTGTGCTGCTCGAACATCTTGCCGGAGATATTGGGCCGGAACCCGTGCGTCAGGTGGCCGCCCGCGTCCAGGGACATACCGAGCATGCGCTGGTCCCCCAGCTCACGGCGCAGCACGTCCCAGTCCTGCTGGCTGAGGTCATTGACGTGGCGGGCTTGCGCCCGGCGCAGCGCGGGGCTCTCGACCCGCTGGGCGAGCACGGCCCAGAAGGCGACGAGGTTGGCGTCGATGCCCGAATGCGGCTGCACGTAAGCGTGCGGAGCGCCGAACAGGGCGCGGGCGTGCTCGGCGGCGACGGCCTCGACAGCGTCAACCTGCTGGCAGCCGGCGTAGAACCGGTGCCCGATCGTGCCCTCGGCATACTTGTCGCTGAGCCAGTTCCCCATGGCGAGCAGCGTGGCCGGTGAGGCGTAGTTCTCGCTCGCGATGAGCTTGAGGGAGTCGCGCTGCGCGGCCAGTTCGCCGGCGATCGCGTCGGCAATGCGCGGCTCGACAGCTCGCACGACGTCCAGGCCGGCGCTGAAGGCGACCGACTCGGCCGTGGGTGGTGGTGTGGGCGTGGACACGATGGAACCTTCCTCCGTGAGGTCGGATGGCCCAGGCGCACGGCACGATGTCACGGTAACCGGGCCGCTTCCCGATGATTAATCCATCCTCAGGGCCAGTCACGGCCCAGCCCGAATCGTAACAGCGCCCGGTGACCCGCGCTGACGACAACCTCCTGGCGCTCGCGCTGCGCCGGCCCTTCGTACCGATAGGAGACCAATTCCGGTCCCGGCCGAAATGCGTGGCCGGCGGTCCCGGCGGGTCGCGTGCCGCCGGAAGCGGTCGCGCGCCGGTTTGCGGCCGATCTTAAGAAGGCCGGGCGAAACCCGGCCCGACACCGACACTGACCCCGAACCGCAGTAAGCGGCTTCATAACGGGCTGAACTCGATTAAAAAGCGTGAATGCCACCTAGGACACTCGTTTCAGAGTTCAACATCACATTCATGGCCCCCGAATCAGGCCCATAACATCCCGGTAAAGGCCGGATCAACCCCGGCAATCGACCGCCGCTACGCCCCTGCGGGCGTCCGCCGCGGACTACGCCCCCCATGCGGCGCGCTGGCCACCGGGGTCGACCCCCCTTGCTAGCTTCCCCTGGCCGCCGCCGGCGCGCGCTGGTGCGCGCCTGCGTCCCTGGCGCCGTCAGCACCAGGCAGCGGCCAGGCCCTCACTCCGAGCGCTGCTGCTGCGGGATACCCGCTAGCAGGGCACGAACTTCTGTCTCCCGGTATCGGCGGTGCCCGCCGAGGGTACGGATGGAAGTCAGCTTCCCGGCCTTGGCCCATCGAGTAACTGTCTTTGGGTCAACCCGGAACATCGTCGCGACCTCTGCCGGCGTTAGCAACGGCTCAGCCTCTGGCGTGCGTGCAGACATGACTACGGCCTCTCCTCCTGGACCGGTACTGCGATCCTGCGTTCATTCTCATCCTGGCTCCGTTGGGGAGCCTGCAGTGGATGTCCCATATGGCCTACTCAAACCATATTGCCATCACCAGCGGTAACAAGTCGACCACCAGGAGCGCAGTTTCTGCGAGAGTTATTCCGGTTGCTGATAACTTGGATCACTTCGCGTGATTTTACCGATACGTACCGTCGTAACGGGCCGAATCGGACGGATATCCCCGGCTCCCCTCAGTTACTACGCTCGGCTGCCTCCATGCCCCGCCACCTGGTACGCAGCCGCTGGTACATGGCCGCCGCAAGCTCAAACTCCTTACTCGCCAGCGCAATGACCGCGGCGGAGACTTCCGCCACCGACTGATCAGCACGTAGCGCATCATCATCGAGCAGTTGCACCAGCCCGCCGTAATCGAGTTCGACGAGCGAATGCGGATGGAACTCCTCTAGCCAGCGGCCGATCTCCTCCAGTTCGGCACTGGCCCGGGTTATGGCCGCCATGGCCGGTGCACGGCGGTCTGGCTCGGAGCTGAGGGGAACCCTCCGGATGGTGGCCAGGACGCGCGCTATCCTGCGCCGCGCCTGCGCCATGGCTGTCGCGTAGACCAGCGTGCGAGTCGCCGCGGCGGTGGCCGGGCCCTGGCTGCCAGCGTCCCTGGCCGCGCCGATGACTAGCCACCGCTCCGTCGGAGCGAACGGCACAAACCAGGCCAGCGGCACAGCCCACGCGGAACTCCGGATATGTACTCGCGGCGCTTCCTCCTTCCCCCCGCACCGGGCGAAATCTGCTGCAGCGAGATCGGTCAGGCCGGATCCGACCGCGTTCGTCATCAGCAGCCCGTCAGCGGCGCTCAGCTGGCCCAGTGCCAGCCACGAGCGGAGCCGCGTCTGCCATGGGCACACGTAGGTATTCCCGTCTGCCCACCGGACATATGCATCACCGCTCTCCTGTCTGGGTGCAACGATGGGCGGGAGTGCAATAGTCCTGCCAAGTGCCTCGAGATGCTCGGCTTCGAGGGCATTTGCCCGGCGTGGCCGGTCTTCGCGCCCTGCGTAGGCAGCCCAGTATGACCGCTCTCCCGCACTGAAGGCAGAAAGCGGTTCATACACGCGCAGATAGGCGGCACACGGCAGCATGACCAATCGTGACACGCCACAGCCCTGAGCAGAAGGGGCAAACGATCACGAGATCGCCACGCAGGTCTCTGCGCGCAGCGCTCGGCACTATTGTTATCCGGTGATCCCCGTGTCAACGACGACGCGGGACTGACACCGGGAGCCCCGGCCGTGACGACTGTCTTGCAGAACTCCGGACATGAGCAGGTGGTTTTCTGCCAGGACGCGCCGACCGGCCTCCGGGCGATCATCGCCATCTACTCCACTGCCCTCGGGCCCGCGCTCGGCGGGACAAGGTTCTACCCCTACCCCAGCGAGGCCGCCGCGCTGGCTGACGTGCTGAACCTGTCCCGGGCGATGACCTACAAGAATGCGCTGGCCGGCCTCGACCACGGCGGCGGGAAGGCCGTCATCATCGGGGATCCGGCCCGGCTGAAATCCGAGGCGCTGCTACGGGCCTACGGCCGGTTCGTTCAGTCGCTCGGCGGCCGGTACATCACGGCCTGTGATGTCGGCACCTACAGCGAAGACATGGACATCATTGCCAGGGAATGCGCGCACGTCACCGGCCGGACGGTGCCGAACGGAGGCGCCGGCGACTCGTCGGTGCTGACCGCATTCGGCGTCTGGGTGGCCATGCGCGCCGCCGCCGAGCATGCCTGGGGCAGCACCAGCCTGGAGGGCCGTACGGTTGGCGTCGAGGGCGTCGGCAAGGTCGGCCGCCGCCTCGTCGATCACCTGGTTGATGACGGCGCGCAGGTGGTGATCTATGACGTGAACGCCGACGCCGCCGCGCAGGTCAGGGCCAGGCATCCGGCGGTGACCGTGGTGGCCGGGCGCGACGAGCTGGTGGCCGGGAAGCTGGACATTTACTCGCCCTGCGCCCTGGGCGGCGCGCTCGATGACGCGGCCGTGACGGCCCTGCGGGCGCGGATCGTCTGCGGCGGCGCCAACAACCAGCTCGCCCACCCTGGCGTGGAGAAGCTTCTGGCTGATCACGGCATCATCTATGCCCCCGACTACGTGGTGAACTCGGGCGGGGTGATCCAGGTGGCAGACGAGCTGAGCGGGTTCAGCTTCCAGCGCGCCCAGGCACGGGCAGAACAGATTTTCGGCACAACAAAGAACATTTTGTCGATCGCCGACAAAGAGTGCGTGCCGCCGGGGGTGGCTGCCGACCAGCTGGCCGAGCGGAGAATCTCCGAGGTAAGCCGCCTCCGCGGGATCTGGCTGGGCGGCTGATCGCTGCCCGCTGGCGGCGGTCGGAGGCGCTAGCCGCCTAAAACAGGTACGGTTATGTCTGTACGAAGGCAGGACGCGCGCTGTACTCCAGGCGGTGGAGGGGCGGCGGGCCAGTCTGCTGCGCAAGAACCAGCAGGAAACCAGCAAGGATCAGTAGGAATTCGGCGCAGCAAGAGCAGACATTTCAGTGCGGTGACCAAGGGGCCCGACGGGGCCGGAGTGCGTTCAAGGGGGTCGAGCCAATGGGGCGCGGCCGAGCCAAGGCCAAGCAGGTGAAGGTGGCCCGCCAGCTGAAGTACAGCGGTGGCGGCACGGACCTTGACCGGCTGCGGGCTGAGCTGGGCGTCGGCACGGACGAGCAGGAAGCGGACCGGCAGGCCGCGTACGCGGACCTGCCCGAGCGCTACTCCGTGGATGACGAGGATTCTGACGATGACGTGCTAGCTGACGATGAGGACCTCGGTGACGAGGACCTTGACGCGGAAAGCTACGGCGTCGAGGGGCTCGGCCTGCGCGCACAGCCTGGCTGATCACCTGCGCGGACAGCGGCCGCCTCAAGTACAGCCGCCTCAAGTGCGGTCGGCCCAGGTGCGGTCGGCCCAGGTGCGGTCGGCCCAGGTGCGGCGGGCTCAACCGCGATGGTGCCCGGATAGCTGAGCACTGCCCGTGCCGGCGGTAATCTCCCCGGCGACCCAGGCAGGCAGGTCCCTGGACGACAGCTGGCGCAGGGCCCGGTCCGCGTCGGCCGCGCTCACGATCGCGGCCATGCCTACGCCCATGTTGAAGGCACTCTCGGCGGCCGCGCTGTCCAGGTGGCCCCGCGCCGCCAGCATGCCGAAGACCGGGGGCGGATTCCAGCTGGCCCGGTCGAGCCTGGCGTCCGCGTCCGGCGGCAGGACCCGCGACAGGTTCGCGGCCAGCCCGCCGCCGGTCACGTGCGCGAACGCGTGCACGTCGCACGACGCGGCCAGCGCCAGGCAATCACGGGCGTAGATCCGCGTCGGGGTCAGCAGCTCCGCGCCGAGTCGCTGGCCGAGCTCGGGCGGCTGGGCGTCGAGGTCCAGACTGGCATCCGGCGCGTCCACTATCTTCCTGACCAGCGAGAACCCATTGGAATGCAGCCCTGATGAGGCCATGGCGATGACGACATCGCCCGGCCGGACGCGATCAGGCCCGAGCAGCTCATCGGCCTCGACCACCCCCGTGGCCGCGCCCGCCAGATCGAAGTCATCCGGGCCAAGATGGCCGGGGTGCTCGGCCGTCTCGCCCCCCACCAGAGCACAGCCGGCCAGGACGCAGCCCGCGGCGATCCCGCCCACGATCGCGGCCACTCGCTCGGGCACCAGCTTCCCGCAGACCACGTAGTCGGTCATGAAGAGCGGCTCCGCTCCGCACACTACGAGGTCATCGACGACCATGCCCACCAGGTCGATGCCGACGGTGTCGTACCAGCCGAGCCGCTGGGCCAGCACCACCTTGGTGCCCACGCCATCGGTCGAGGTGGCCAGCAGCGGCCGGCGGAAGCCGCGGAGACTGGATGCGTCGAACAATCCGGCGAACCCGCCGATGCCCCCCACCACCTCGGACCGGGAAGTCCGGGAGACCGCGGCCCGCATGAGGCGGACGGCGCGCTCGCCCGCCGCGATGTCGACGCCGGCGGCCGCGTAGTCCGCGCTACTCACGGCCCGCCTCGCCCCCCGCTGACGGCCGCTCCCTCCAGCATGTGCTTGCCCTGCTGCGCCTCGGTCACCGCGATCGGGTAGTCGCCGTCGAAGCAGGCCCGGCACAGCCGCCCGGCGGGCAGCGTCGTCGCCGCGATCAGGCCTTCCAGCGAAACGAAGCCCAGCGAGTCAGCGCCGATCGACTGGCGGATCTCCTCGACGGACAGGTTGCCCGCGAGCAGCTCGGCCCGGCTGGCGAAATCGATGCCGAAGAAGCACGGCCACGCGACGGGGGGGCTGGAGATCCGCACGTGAACCTCCGCGGCCCCGGCCTCGCGCAGCATCGCGACGATGGCCTGCTGGGTATTGCCGCGGACGATCGAGTCGTCGACCACCACTACGCGCTGGCCGGCGATCACGTCACGCAGCGGGTTCAGCTTGAGCCGGATGCCGCGCTGCCTGATGGTCTGGCTGGGCTGGATGAAAGTCCGGCCGACATAGGAGTTCTTGACCAGGCCCTGACCGTACGGGATGCCGCTGGCCTGGGCGTAGCCGATCGCGGCCGGGGTCCCTGACTCAGGCACCGGGATGACCAGGTCGGCATCGGCCGGATGCTCGGCGGCCAGCCTCCGGCCAACCTGGACCCTGGTGGGATGCACGCTGCGGCCCGCGATCGAGGTATCCGGCCGGGCGAGATAGACGTACTCGAACAGGCAGCCACGGGGCTCGGGACGGGCGAAGGTGTGCGAGCGCACCCCCCGCTCGTCGATCGCGATCATCTCGCCGGGCTCCACCTCGCGGACGAAGGCGGCCCCGACGATGTCCAGCGCGGCGGTCTCGCTGGCGACCACCCAGCCGTTCGCGAGCTGGCCGAGCACGAGCGGGCGGAAGCCCTGCGGGTCACGGGCGGCATACAGGGTCCGCTCGTCCATGAAGACCAGCGAGAAGGCGCCCCGCACCAGCGGCAGCGCGGCCAGGGCTCCCGCCTCGATGGCACTGCCGGCCGCGGGGACCGGCAGGGACGTGACGCCCGGCGGGACCGCGACGCTGGCCGCGGGCGTCAGATCCGGCCCGATAGCCAGGGCGACCGCTGGCGTCGTACCCGGCGGGACGGCAGCCGGCGCGACCGGCACTGCGGGCACGGCGGGAACTACAGGCACGGCGGGAACTACAGGCACGGCGGGAACTACAGGCACGGCGGGCACGGCGGGCGCGGCGAACAGCGCGGTCAGGACGTCGGTGTCCGAGGTCGCCTGGCCGGTCCGGCCCTCGGTGGGTGCTCCCGCCAGGACGGCGAGCTCCAGCGTGTTGATCAGATTGCCATTGTGGCCGAGCGCCAGGCTCGCGGTCTGGGTCGCCCGGAAGGTGGGCTGCGCGTTCTCCCACACCGACGAGCCGCTCGTGGAGTACCGGCAGTGCCCGATCGTCAGGTGCCCGCGCAGGGTATTGAGCACCGACTCGTTGAAGACCTGCGGGACCAGGCCCATGTCCTTGTACACGACAATCCGGGTGCCGTCGCTGACGGCTATGCCGGCCGACTCCTGGCCGCGGTGCTGCAGGGCATAGAGGCCGAAGTAGGCCAGCTTGGCCACGTCCTCGCCGGGGGACCAGGCCCCGAACACGCCGCACGCATCTCGGGGCGGGCGGTCAGCGGGATCCAGATCATGCGTCAGGCGTCCATCGGGCGCGATCACCAGCCCAGTCTATTGATGCCGGCCAGCACCGGGAGCCGACGCGGCCAGCGGAAGGTACTCGGCGAGATTCGCGCGGGAGCCGCTGGCCCGCAGCTTCCCCCCGGCGGCGCCCTGCGCCCACGTGAGCCGCCCGGTGGCCAGCATGATCCAGGTCACGGCGTCGGTCTCCACGACATTGGGCGGCGTGCCGCGAGTATGCCTGGTTCCGGCCACGCACTGGATGGCCGCGTACGGGGGGATCCGGACCTCTACCGCACGTCCGGGGGCCCGGTCGGCCAGCAGGTCCAGCAGGTGCACGACAGCGGTGCGCAGGACCTCCCGCTGCGGCTCGGCTCCGGCGTCCAGCGCGGCCAGCACCGCCTCGACGCTGGCGCGGCCGAGAGCCGGTACCGTCTGCGGGCCGGCCCATGCCGCGATACCCAGAGCCGCCCGCTGCGCGTCGAGCGCCGCGAGCAGCCGGGCGGGATCGGGTCGTCTGGCCGGCATCGTCTGCGAACGCTAGCGCACGACCGGTTACCCGGCTGCCGCACCGGCCTGGGGACGGCATCGGCGGAAGCGAGCCGTTTTGCCGCGGAGTTTTTTTGGTTGCATTTCGTAACATCCGCGTGCAGTTAACTTGCCGTACGGGTAAATCGTGTTCTATGCCAGGTCAGCGCAGCCCCACTCCCCGCCGGGCACGCGGGTCAAGGGTGCCCAGGATCGTCGGCATCAGCGTTGTCCTGCTGCTGGCCGTCGTCGGGGTCATCGCCGTCCTGCGGCCAGCAAAACCGCCCGCCACCGCCCCTCGTCATGTCACCCTGCCGTCTGCCCGGGTGGAGGGCGTCCAGACGATCGGAATTGTCGCCGCCGGCCTGCCGGACCCGGCTAGCTCGGCGCCCCCCGCTCCCGACACGCTGGTGGCCCCGGCCGGCAGCGTCGCCTTCGCTCCCGGACAGCAGACCGCGCCCGCCTGGACGGCCGACCAGATGGCGGGCGGCACGTATATCTTCATCAACCTCGCTAACGGGCAGTGCCTGGCGCCGGCGGCGCGCGGCGGCGCGGCCGTGCTGCGGAAATGCAACCTGGGCCAGGCCCAGCGCTGGCAGCGCGAGAACGGGAACACACAGGGCTTCGCTCAGCTCCGCAATGCGCAGGATGGCCGCTGCCTCACGATCACCAGCACCATCCCGGCCGCCGGGCCCGACGATTTCACCGCCGGGCTGCAGCCCTGCAGCGCGCACCCGGGCTCGCAGCAGCTCATGACGTTCTCGCCGACGTTCTGACCGCCCGCCGCCGTCGCGACGCGGTTCTCAGCCGAACAGAGCGGGCAGCGTGCCCTGGTGCGCCGCGGCCAGTTCGGGCAGCTCGATGGCGAAGGCACCGGTAACCTCCAGGACGCTACCGCCAGTGGCGCCGAGCACCACCGCGGGCACGTCCTGCTCCCGGCATAGCGCGCCGAACTCGGCCTCCGCGCCGGGCCGCACGGCTACCACCGCGCGCGCGGCCGATTCGCTGAACAGGAACGTGAACTCCTCCCCCGGCAGCGTCACCTGGCAGCCCGTCCGGCCGGCCAGGCAGCTCTCGGCCAGGGCCACGGCCAGGCCGCCGTCGGACAGGTCGTGCGCCGCGGCCAGCAGCCCGCGCGCGGCCGCCGCGACCAGCGCCGCGGCGAGGGCACGCTCGGCGCCCAGGTTCACCGCCGGCGGGCGGCCGCCCAGGTGACCGTGCGCCACGTGCGCCCACAGCGAGCCGCCCAGTTCCCGTGCCGTGGTGCCGAGCAGCACGATGCTGGCACCGGGCTGGCTGAAACCGATGGGCACCCGCCGCCGCACGTCGTCGTGGATGCCCAGGACCCCGACGACCGGGGTCGGATGGATCGCGGCGCTGCCCGTCTGGTTGTAGAAGCTGACGTTCCCGCCGGTCACGGGCACTGCGAGCGCCAGGCAGCCATCCGCCAGGCCCCGGACCGCCTCGGTGAACTGCCACATCACGGCCGGGTCTTCGGGCGACCCGAAGTTGAGGCAGTTGGTCACCGCCAGCGGCCGGGCACCGGTCGCCGCGACGTTGCGGTAGGCCTCGGCCAGAGCCAGCTGCGTCCCGGCGTAGGGGTCCAGGCGGCAGAACCGGCCGTTACCGTCGGTCGCCAGCGCCACGCCGAGGCCGGTCTGCTCGTCAACGCGGATGACTCCGGCGTCCTGCGGCATGGCCAGGACCGTGTCCCCCCGCACGTAGCGGTCGTACTGCTCGGTGACCCAGCTCTTGTCCGCCGCATCGGGCGAGGCGAGCACCGACAGCAGCGCCGCGCGCAGCGCGCCGCCGGAGCCCGGCCGGGGCAGCGCCGCCGCATCGTCGGCCAGGAGGCCGTCCTGGCTGGCCGGCCGCCGCGCCGGCCGGTCGTACAGCGGCCCGTCGTCGGCCGCGCTGCCCGGCGGGATGTCGACCACCTGCTCGCCGTGCCAGGTCATCTCCAGCCGGCCGGTACCTGTCACCTCGCCGATCACGGTCGCCCGCACGTCCCACCGCGCGCAGATGGACAGGAACTGCTCGACCCGGGCCGGCTCGACGATCACCATCATGCGTTCCTGGGACTCGCTCATCAGGATCTCGGCCGGGCCGAGGGCCGCGTCGCGCAGCGGGACCGCGTCCAGCCGCACCCGCATGCCGACTGCGCCCGCGGCGGCCAGCTCGGTGGTCGCGCACGCCACTCCGGCGGCACCGAGATCCTGGACGCCCACGACCAGGCCCGCCGCGTACAGCTCCAGGCAGCATTCCACCAGGAGCTTTTCCATGAACGGGTCGCCGACCTGCACGCTGGGGCGCTTAGCGCCCTCACCGCCGCCGCCGAAGGACGCGCTGGCCAGCACCGACGCACCGCCGATGCCATCGGGGCCGGTGGTCGATCCCAGCAGCACCACCTGGTTGCCCGTCCCGGTGGCGCTGGCGACCTTGAGATCCTCATGCCGCATCACGCCGATGCACAGGGCGTTGATCAGCGGATTACCGGAGTAGCAGGGGTCGAAGGCCAGCTCGCCGCCGATATTCGGCAGGCCGAGGCAGTTGCCGTAGAACGAGATGCCCCCCACGACCCCCGGCAGCACCCGGCGGGTGTCGGGCGCGTCCGCCGGCCCGAACCGCAGCGCGTCCATCACCGCCACCGGCCGCGCGCCCATGGCCAGGATGTCGCGGACGATCCCCCCCACGCCGGTCGCCGCGCCCTGGAACGGCTCTACGTAGGACGGGTGGTTATGCGATTCGATCTTGAAGGTAACCGCGTAGCCCTGCCCGATATCGACGACCCCGGCATTCTGGCCCATCCCGGCCAGCAGCACGCCCGTCTGCGGTGCCTTGTCCGCGAACTGGCGCAGGTGCAGGCGCGAGGACTTGTAGGAGCAGTGCTCGCTCCACATCACCGAGTAGATGGCCAGCTCGGCATCGGTAGGCCTGCGGCCGAGCACGCCGGTGATCCGGGCGTACTCGGGATCGGTCAGGCCGAGCTCGGCGTGCGGCTGCGGCTGGCCGGGCGTGGCGGCGGCCCGCGCCACCGTGTCCTGCGCCACCGTGTCCTGCGCCACCGTGTCCTGCGCCACCGTGTCCTGCGGGCTCGCGCTGCCGGGCCGGGTCATGCCGTCGCCGTCGCTCACGCGGCGGCCGCGGCGGCAACGGCCCGCAGGACGGAGGCGAAGAAGCCGAGGCCGTCAGCGCCGGGGCCGGTGAGCGGGTCGATCGCATGCTCTGGATGCGGCATCAGGCCGACGACGTTGCCCTCCTGGCTGGCAACGCCCGCGATGCCGGCTACCGACCCATTGGGGTTGGCGGCGGCATAGCGGGCGAGGATCTGGCCGCCCGCGGTCAGCTGCGCGAGCGTCGCGGGGTCGGCGACGTAGGCGCCCTCACCGCTTTTCAGCACCACGGTGATCTCCTGGCCCGCCGCGAAGCCGGCGGTCCAGGGGGTCCGGTTGTTCTCGATCCGCAGCTGCACGTCCCGGTTGACGAATCGCAGGTCCTCGTTGCGCGTCAGCGCGCCGGGCAGCAGATGCGCCTCGCACAGGATCTGGAAGCCGTTGCAGATGCCCAGTACCGGCAGGCCGGAGCGCGCGGCCGGGACGAGCTCGGCCATGACCGGGGCGAACCGGGCGATGGCGCCGCAGCGCAGGTAGTCGCCGTAGGAGAAACCGCCAGGCAGGATGACGGCGTCGACGCCCTTCAGGTCACGATCGCCGTGCCACAGCGGCACGGCGCTGCCGCCTGCCCGGCTGACGGCACGGCACGCGTCACGGTCATCCAGCGAGCCGGGAAAGGTGATGACACCGACTCTGGCGGTCATGAGCGTCCCCGCGGCCGGCGCATGCAGGCAGGCTACCGGCTCAGCCCGCGTCCCTGAGCCCGGACTCCGGCAGCTCGGCCAGCGGCCCGCCCGGACGCAGGTCGATCCGCTTGCGCATGGACACCACCGTGCCCATGCCCGGTCCGCTGCGCAGCGTCACGTCGTCGACGCACGCACGCATGATCGCCAGGCCGCGGCCGGACTCGGGCAGCTGGGCGATGTCACGCTCCTGAGCCGAGCGCCGGGAGCGTGACAGCCTGCCGAGCAGCGGCACGGGCGCATGCCGCATGGGGCCGCGCGGCGCCGTGGCGTGCGGCGCTGAGGAAACGGAGTACGACGCTGACCCGCGCGGCGCTGGCCCGTACGGCGCTGGCCCATGCGGCACTGGCCCGTGCGGCGCCGGCAGCGGCGGCGCAGCCGGGCGGCGGCGGAGCCGGGCCGGCGTCACGGCCAGCAGCCGGGCCGATGGCCGCGCCGACGAGAGGGACAGGGGCCGGCGGCCGGGGCGGCTCGGCAGGTCGAATCCGCTCCCGCTGTCGAGCACCTCCAGCAGGCAGCGATTCCTGCCGACCCTGGCGACTACTTCATAGCGGAGCCCGGGTCCCGCATGACGCAGCACGTTCGTGCAGGCCTCGGTCACGGCCAGAAGCAGGTCACCGATGCATTCCTCATCCACGCCCAGCCGTCTCAGGGTGTCGCCGAGAACCCGGCGCATCACGGGCACGCTCAGCGACTCACGCGGGAATACCAGGCAGAACCGCACGTCCACGCCCGGCTCCCCTGACTGTGACGCCCGAGTTCGCATTCGCCCCTCAGTCCCCCGAATAGGCCAGTCACGCTGAGTACATTATGAGCGTTTCCCGTGACCGGCCGTGGTAACCATAAAGTAGGGCGATCTCTGGACGAACAGTGCGGTTCAAGAGGCTGGCGGGCCGGTCGTGCCCGGCCGCTCGGCAGCGCGTCTGCCCTGGTAGCCGGGGATGACGAGATCAGGCGGGCCGGACCGAGAATTCCTCGATCACCGGGTTCGACAGCAGATCTGCGGCCAGCTCGGCCATGCGGGCCATGGCCGCCTCATCGGCGGGCTCGCCGAGCTCTACCTCAAACCTCTTGCCCTGCCGGACGGCGAGAACCTGATCGAATCCGAGCCGGCGGCACGCGCCCGCGATCGCCTCGCCCTGCGGGTCATGAATTTCCGGCTTCAGCATCACGTCGACGACGATTCTGGCCACGGGAGGCAGCGTACGCGACGCCTGCGCGTGACACTGAAGCCTGCCCGCCGTACTCCGGCTTGACCGGCACCGAGGAATGGCGGGTACTGTCACAGCGGAACGCGAACGGACGACCGGCCGTCAAGGGCGGGGCCCGCGGCCGGTCCTGAGTATGCAAGGAGTGGCACGTGGCCGTCAAAGCTGCCGGGCAGGCTGCCTCCCGCGCCCTCGACAGGCAGGCGGAATCGGCTGAGCTCATCCAGCTCCTCACGCCCGAGGGCGAGCGGACTGAGCATCCCGACTTCCCCCTGGAGCTGTCTGCCGAGGAAATCAAGGCTCTCTACCGCGACCTGGCGCTCGTCCGCCGGATCGACTTCGAGGCGATTGCCCTGCAGCGCCAGGGCGAGCTGGGGATCTGGGCGTCCCTGCTCGGGCAGGAGGCCGCGCAGGTGGGCTCGGGCCGGGCGCTCGGTCCCAGGGACATGGCCTTCCCCACCTATCGCGAGCACGGGGTGGCCTGGTGCCGCGGCGTGGACCCGACCAAGCTGCTCGAGCTCTTCCGCGGGGTCAGCCACGGCGGCTGGGACCCCAAGGAACACAACTTCCACCTGTACACGATCGTGATCGGCAGCCAGACGCTGCACGCCACCGGCTACGCGATGGGCATCCAGCGGGATGGTGCCGTGGGCGAGGATGGCGAGGCCGTCATCGCCTACTTCGGCGACGGGGCGACCAGCCAGGGAGATGTCAACGAGGCATTCATCTGGGCTTCAGTCACCAACGCCCCGGTGGTGTTCTTCTGCCAGAACAACCAGTGGGCGATCTCCGAGCCGCTGGAGCGCCAGACCCGGTTCCCCCTCTACCAGCGGGCACTTGGCTTCGGCTTCCCCGGCATCCGGGTCGACGGCAACGACGTGCTGGCCTGCCTGGCCGTGACCAGAAAGGCACTGCAGGCGGCGCGGGAGGGCCAGGGCCCGACGCTGATCGAGGCGTTTACCTACCGGATGGGAGCGCACACCACGACGGACGACCCGACCAGGTACCGGCTGTCGGCCGAGCTGGAGTCGTGGAAGCTGAAGGACCCGATCGAGCGGGTGAAGCAGTACCTGATCCGCTCCGAGCTGGCGGACCGGAGTTTCTTCGAGGCGGTGAGCGCCGAGGCCGATGTGGTCGGCGCCAGGGTCAGGAAGTCATGCCTGGAGATGCCCGACCCGCAGCCGCTGTCGATATTCGAGAACGTCTACTCCGAGCCGAACGTGCTGATCGAGCACGAGCGGGCGCAGTTCGCCGCTTACCTCGACTCCTTTGCGGACGAGGAGGAGGCCGGCTAATGACTACGCTCACCCTGTCCAAGGCACTGAACGAGGGCCTGCGCAAGGCCCTGGAGAACGACCCCAAGGTCCTCATCATGGGCGAGGATGTCGGGAAGCTGGGCGGCGTTTTCCGCGTCACCGACGGCCTGCAGAAGGACTTCGGCGAGGACCGGGTGGTAGACACGCCCCTGGCCGAGTCCGGCATCGTCGGCACCGCGATCGGGCTGGCGCTGCGGGGCTACCGCCCGGTCTGCGAGATACAGTTCGACGGCTTCGTGTTCCCGGCCTTCAACCAGATAGTGACCCAGCTGGCCAAGATGCGGTACCGCTCGCTCGGTAACGTCAGCCTGCCGGTCGTCATCAGGATCCCGTGCGGCGGTGGCATCGGCGCGGTCGAGCACCACAGCGAGTCACCCGAGGCGCTGTTCGTGCACACGGCCGGGCTGCGGGTCGTCGCCTGCGGTGATCCCGCTGACGCCTACGCGATGATCCAGCAGTCCGTCACCTGCGATGACCCGGTGATCTTCTTTGAGCCCAAGCGGCGTTACTGGGATAAGGCCGAGGTCGACGTGCCGGGCGGCGTGGCCGCCGCGCTCCCGCTCAGCCGGGCCCGCACGCTCGTCAGCGGAACCGACGTCACGGTGATCACCCACGGCCCGATGGTCAAGACATGCGCGGAGACGGCGGTCGCCGCGGCCGCCGAGGGCAGGTCCCTGGAGGTGATCGACCTGCGGTCACTGTCGCCGCTGGATACCGAGACGATCTTCGAGTCGGTCCGGCGGACCGGAAGATGCGTGGTGGTCCACGAGGCATCGGTAACCGGCGGCCTGGGCGCTGAGATCGCCGCGCGGGTGACCGAGGAGTGCTTCTACGCTCTGGAGGCCCCGGTCCTGCGCGTCGGCGGGTACTCGACCCCGTATCCGCCGTCCAAGCTGGAGGAGTACTTCCTGCCCGACCTGGACCGGGTGCTGGACGCCGTCGACCGCACATTCGCGTACTGAGGGGGCCGCATGTCAGAGCTCAGGCAGTTCAAGCTCCCCGATGTCGGAGAGGGCCTTACCGAGGCAGACATCGTGAAATGGCTCGTGCAGCCCGGTGACAAGGTGGCCATCAACCAGATCATCGTGGAGATCGAGACAGCCAAGGCCGTGGTCGAGCTGCCCTCCCCGTATGAGGGTGTGGTCGCCGGACTGCTGGTGGCCGAGGGCGCGACGGCCGATGTCGGGACTCCGATCATCTCGGTAGAGGTCGGTGCCGATGCCGGGGCCGGGACGGCGGGCAGTGGGCCGGGACGGCCGGATGACGTGGCCGCGCCGGGCGATATCGGGGAGCTGCCGCTGGGCCGGCAGGAGGCGCTGGCCGATGACCTTGTCCCGCCGCCGCCCGCCGAGGGCGCGGTCGAGCCGGGCATACATGGAAGCCCCGCCCCTAAGCAGGAACGCCAGGCGGTACTCGTCGGCTACGGCGTCAAGCTGGGCGCCACGGCCAGGCGCGTCAGGAAGTCACCCGCCGAGCGGGCCAGCCAGGCCGAGCGGGCCAGCCAGGCCCAGCAGGCTGCCAGCCAGGCCCAGCAGGCTGTCAGCCAGGGCCAGCAGGCCGGTCAGGCAGCCGGCCAGTCGCCGGGCCGTCCGCAGGCTGGCGCCCTGGCCAAGCCACCGGTCCGCAAGATGGCCAAGGACCTGGGTATCGACCTCTCGGAGCTGACCGGAACCGGGCCGCAGGGATCCATCACGCGAGACGACGTTCAAGCGGCAGCCGACGGCACCGGAGCGGCGCCGGCGTCCGCGGGACCTGCCGCCCAGGCCCGGCTCGCACCGGTGACACCGCTGCCCCGCGAGGAGCGGATCCCGATCCGCGGCGTGCGCAAGCACACGGCGGCCGCGATGTCCGCCAGTGCCTTCACCGCCCCGCATGTCACCGAGTTCCTGCAGATCGACATCACCGAGACGATGACCGCGACCGCCCGGCTGAAGGCACTGCCGGAGTTCGCCGATATCCGGGTGTCCCCGCTGCTGCTGGTGGCCAGGGCACTGATGGTGGCCATCGCCCGGCACCCGATGATCAACTCGTACTGGGACGAGGCGGCCCAGGAGATCGTGGTCAAGCACTACGTGAACCTGGGCATCGCGGCCGCCACGGAGCGGGGCCTGGTCGTGCCGAACGTCAAGGACGCCCAGGCGCTCTCGCTGCCCGATCTCGCTCGCGCCATCGCCGAGCTGGCCGGGACCGCCCGCGCGGGCAAGGCCACGCCCGGTGACCTGCGCGGCGGCACGATCACGATCACCAACGTCGGCATCTTCGGGATCGACACGGGCACGCCCATACTCAGCCCCGGCGAGACGGCGATCCTCGCGTTCGGGCAGGTCAAGGACGCGCCCTGGGTACATGAGGGCCAGCTCGCCGTGCGCCAGGTGACCACGCTCGCGCTGTCCTTTGATCACCGGGTGGTCGACGGCGATCTGGGCTCGGCCGTCCTGCGGGATGTGGGCGCGATGCTGACGGACCCGCTGCGCATGCTCGCCTGGTCGTGACCGCGTTGGCCGAGTAGAGGTGAACCCGACCGGATGAGCCAGACCTGAAGGGAGCGCTGTGATCAGGCATGTTGTGCTGTTTTCCTGGAACCCCGAGGTGACCCTCGAGCAGAAACAGCGAGTTGCGACCGAACTGCGGGCGCTGCCGCCGCTGATGGCCGGGCTGCGGGCCTATCACGCCGGAGACGACGCCGGCCTCGTTGAGGGCAACTTCGACTTCGCCGTCGTCGCGGATTTCGACGACGCGGACAGCTACCTCGCCTACCGCGCTCACCCGGACCATCGCGCGGTCATCGAGCAGTACATCGTGCCGATCGCCCGGCAGCGGGTATCCGTTCAGTACGAAATCTGACCCGCCCGTCGGGGCCTCCCAGGCGCCGTCAGCATGATCACGAGATAACGGGGTCGATTCTCAGTCAATACGACTGAAATTAGACCCCGTTATCTCGGTCGACCCTGACCATCCCGGCAAATCGGACATGAACCTGCCGCAAAGCTTCCGGCCAACTGGCCACCCGACCAGCCGGCCACCCGATCAGCCGGCCACCCGACGCCAGCCGGCCACCCGACCAGCTGGCCACCCGATCAGCCGCCCCATAGGACCTCGACAACCAGCCTCGGCCGGGATCAGAACGCCTCTTCCGGCAACTCCATCAGGTCAAGCGCGGTTGCCTCGGCGATCTCGCGCTCCGTGGCGAGCCTGGGCAGGACCGTCGCGGCGAAGAAGCGCGCCGCGGCGATCTTCCCCGCGTAGAACGCCCGGTCGTCGCCCGCCACGCCGTCCTCATCGAGCCTGGCCTGGGCCACTTCGGCCTGCCTGGCCAGCAGCCAGCCGATCACCAGGTCGCCGAGCGCCAGCAGCAGCCTGGTGGTGTTCAGGCCGACCCGGTAGATCTCGGCGGGCTGCTCCAGGCTCCCGGCCAGGAAGCCGTCCATGGCCGTGACCAGAGCCTCGACGTCATCGGCGCCCCTGGCCAGTGCCGCCCGCTCGGCCTTCAGCCGGCCGTTGCCCGCCTCGGCCGCGGCGAACTGCCTGATCTGCCCCAGCAGGTACGCCAGTGCCTGGCCCCGGTCCCGCGCGATCTTGCGGAAGTACAGGTCCATGCCCTGGATCGCCGTGGTGCCCTCGTACAGGCTGTCGATCTTGGCGTCCCTGATGTACTGCTCGATCGGGTAGTCCTGCAGGTATCCGGATCCGCCGAAGGTCTGCAGTGACTGGCTCAGCAGCTCGTACGCGCGCTCGGAGCCGACGCCCTTGACGACCGGCAGCAGCAGTTCGTTCAGCCCCGATTCCAGCTCATTCGTCTCGCCGCGGGCTGTGCTTACCTGGACGGCGTCCTGGGCCGAGGCCGTGTAGAGGACCAGCGCCCGCATCCCCTCGGCGTAGGCCTTCTGCAGCATCAGGATCCGGCGGACATCCGGATGCCGCATGATCGTGACCCGCGGCGCGTTCTTGTCGGCCAGCTGAGCCAGGTCACCGCCCTGCACCCGGGTCTTGGCGTAGTCCAGCGCGTTCAGGTAGCCGGTAGACAGGGTCGCGATGGCCTTCGTGCCGACCATCATCCGGGCTGACTCGATGATCAGGAACATCTGCCTGATGCCGTCGTGCACGCCCCCGACCAGGGTGCCGATAGCCGGGTGGTCACCGCCGAAGGTGAGCTCGCAGGTGGTGGATGCCTTCAGGCCCATCTTGTGCTCGACCCCGGTGACATACACGCCGTTGCGCTCGCCGAGCTCCCCGTCCGTCCCGACCAGGTACTTGGGCACGAGGAACATGGACAGGCCCTTGGTGCCGGGACCGGCTCCCTCGGGGCGGGCGAGCACCAGGTGGAAGATGTTCTCCGCCAGGTCATGCTCGGCGCTGGTGATGAACCGCTTGACGCCCTCGATATGCCACGTGCCGTCGCTCTGCGCAATGGCCTTAGTACGCCCGGCGCCCACGTCCGACCCGGCGTCCGGCTCGGTCAGCGCCATCGTCGAGGTCCATTTGCGGTCGATAGCGAACTGGGCGAACTCCTTCTGCTCGCGCGTGCCCAGCCGCCACAGCGCGTGCGCCATCGAAGTGCCACTCGAATACATCCAGATCGCCGGGTTGGCCCCCAGGATGAGCTCGGCGATCGCCCAGTGCAGCGAGCGCGGGGCGACGGTGCCGCCCAGCTCGGCGGGCAGCTCCAGGCGGAAATACTCCGCATCCATGAAAGCCGCGAAGGATTTCCTGAAGCTCTCGGGCATCGTCACCGAGTGCGTGGCCGGGTCGAACACCGGCGGGTTGCGGTCGGCATCAGCGAAGGACTGGGCGATGGGCCCGGTGGCCAGCCGGTTGACCTCATCGAGGATTCCGCGCGCCGTCTGCTCATCGACGTCGGGGTAGGGCTCCGAGCCGAGTACTTCCTGCCGGCCCAGCATCTCGAAGAGGTTGAACTCGATGTCACGAAGGTGGCTTTTGTAATGCCCCACCGGGGCCTCCCGTGCTTCCGAACCTACTGACCGGTAACTTACTCCGCGGTATTTCCAACGCGCTGGACGTCAGCCGCATTCCGCCTCGTTAGGCCCTCGTTTCACCTCGGCCCGCCCGTTCCCTGAAACCGAATCTCGTTCTAGAATGTCGCCATCTTACTGAAAGACCCTGGCGAACGAGGTGGACGATGGCGCTCGGCCTGACCGAAGAACATCTGGAGCTCGCGGAAGCGATTCGCGGATGGGCGCAGCGCAACAGCCCGCCGGAGGTCGTGCGAGCCGCCGCCGATGGGTCGGACCGCGGCTCCGCGCACTATCAGGAGTCCCTCGCGCCCAGCCTGGGCGAGCAGGGAGTGCTGAGCCTGCACGTGCCCGATGAGGACGGCGGCCAGGGATACGGCCTGCCGGAACTCGCCGTGGCCCTCGAAGAGCTGGGCCGGGCCCTGGTCCCCGGAGCGTTCCTGCCGACGGTGCTGGCCAGCGCGGTCCTGGTGTCGGCCGGGGTGACGGGCAAGCTGCTCGTCGGCCTGGCCGACGGTTCCAGCGCCGGCTCGGTATCGCTGGCCGCAGGCCTGACCGGCACCCCGGCCGCGGACGGCGCCCTGGTCATCAGCGGCGAGTCGGGGCCCGTGCTCGGCGCATCCATGGCCGAGCTGGTCATCGCCGGTATCCAGACCGCCGATGGCGAGGTCTGGGCCGCGGTGGACGCCGCCAGCCTTCAGATCACGACGCTGGACAGCCTCGACGTGACCCGCTCGCTCGCGCAGGTGCGGGCCGAGAGCGCCACGGTGCCAGCCGACCGGCTGCTGCGCCGGCCTCACCCGCGAGTCCGTCACCAGCCTCGCGGCGATCCTCTTCGGAGCAGAGGCCTGCGGCATTGCCGACTGGGCGGTGCAGACGGCCTCCGAGTACGCCAAGATCCGCCATCAGTTCGGCCGGCCGATCGGCCAGTTCCAGGCCGTCAAGCACCGCTGCGCGCGGATGCTGATCGCGGCGGAGCAGGCGGCCGCCGCGGTATGGGATGCCGCGCGCGCCGAGCGCGGCACCGGCGAGAGCGCCGATCGCGAGCAGGAGTTCGCCGCCAGCGTCGCCGCGGTGGTCGCGCTCGATGCCGCAGTCTCGTGCACGCACGAGTGCATCCAGGTCCTCGGCGGCATCGGCTATACCTGGGAGCACGAGGCGGGCCTGTACTACCGGCGGGCGATGTCACTGCGCTCGCTGCTCGGCTCCTCCGCGAGCTGGACGGAGCGGGTCGCCACGCTGGCCCTGGCCGGGATACGCAGGCCGGTCCACATGGAGCTCCCGGACGGCGACGCGCAGGTGCGCGAACAGGTCAGGGCCGAGCTGGCCGAGATTGCACCGCTGACTGGCAAAGAACGGGCAGAACGGCTAGCAGCCGGCGGCTGGGTCACCCCGCACCTGCCCCGTCCGTGGGGCCGCGGAGCATCCCCGCTGGAGCAGGTCGTGATCGACCAGGAGATGCGCGCCGCCGGGGTGCGGGCGCCTGGCCTGGCCATCGGCGCGTGGGTCGTGCCGGCGCTGATCAAGTACGGCACGAAGGAGCAGCAGGAGCGGTTCCTGCCGCCCACGCTGCGCGTCGAGTTCCTCTGGTGCCAGCTGTTCAGCGAGCCGGGCGCCGGCTCGGACCTGGCCGGGCTCACCACCCGCGCGCAGCGGGCCGAGGGCGGCTGGAAGATCAGCGGGCAGAAGATCTGGACCTCACTGGCCCGGCAGGCGGCCTGGGCGATCTGCATCGCCAGGACCGACCCGGCGAAGCCGCGACACGACGGGATCAGCTACTTCCTGGTGGACATGCACTCGCCCGGCGTCGAGGTGCGGCCGCTGCGCGAGATCACCGGGGACTCGATGTTCAACGAGGTGTTCCTCGATGAGGTCTTCGTGCCTGACGACTGCGTCGTCGGCGAGATCAACGGCGGCTGGAAGATCGCCAGGACCACGCTGGCCAACGAGCGCGTGTCACTCTCGCAGTCATGGACGTTCGGGTCGGGGGTATCTGAGCTGATCCAGGTGGCCAAGGCGGCCGGCGGCCAGCCGCGGGCCGATGTGGGCCTGCTGGTGGCGCAGGGACACGCGATCGACCTGCTGGGCGTGCGGGTGACGCTCAAGCAGCTGTCGGGCACCGAGCCCGGTGCGACCGGCAGCGTCCGCAAGCTGCTCGGCATGCGCCATGCTCAGGAGGTATCCGAGCTGTGCTGGGAGATGTCGGGCGCGTCGGGCGCGCTGGGCGGCCGGGGCGGCCCGGCCGTCACCGAGGCGGGGGAGCCGAATGGCCTGCAGTGGGCCAGGCAGGTACTGGCGACCAGGGCGCTGACCATCGGCGGCGGCACCACCGACATCCAGCTGAACATCATCGGCGAGCGGATACTCGGCCTGCCCCGCGACCCGGAGCCGCCGGTCGGCTGACCGCGGGCCGCCGGCTGACCGGAGCCGACCGCCGGCTGGCAACGGCGTGTCGGATCGCCGCAAACCGCGCACTCGTAGCTACGCTGCATCAAGCCGCGTATTCAGTGGAAGGGCAGATTTCGCGACCCGCCGTGAGCAGAGCGGAATCGATGCCACCACCCCGGCCGCGCTAGCCTGTTCGTGGCGGCATCAAGGGGGGCCTGATGGCCGACAGCTATGACGGCACGCCAGGCGGGGAATCTGAGCCTGGCGGGCGCGGTGAAGCGCCTTCCTGGCGAGGTGAATCGATCCCTGAGTCCGCACCGCCGCCCGATCTTCCCGGCCCGAGGCCAGGCCTCTACCCGGCTTCTCGCCTCTCCCGCGGAACTGGCCCGATGCTGGCCCAGCGGCAGCTCGTGACGCAGATCGCCGCAGGCAGGAAGGCCCGGCAGCAGCGGGCGCTGATGGTCGCCTTCAGCGCGATGTCGGCGCTGGTGCTGCTGGTGGCCGGCAGCGCCTGGGTGCTGACCAGTTACGTGAGCGGCAGCCTCGGACGGCTCGATGCGGGCACGGCCGGCACGCCGTCTTCCGGCCCGCTCAACATTCTCGTCGCGGGCGTCGATGACAGGTCCGGCCTGACCGCGAAGCAGGAGGCCCAGCTGCACGTAGGGCACGACGTCAGCAACAATTCTGACACCCTGATGGTGGTGCACGTGCCGGCCAATCACCAGTATGTGCGCGTGGTCAGCCTGCCGCGGGACTCGTGGGTGTTCATTCCCGGACACGGCATGAACAAGATCAACGCAGCGTTCGGGCTGGGCGGGCCCAAGCTGATGGTCAAGACCGTGGAGGAGAACACCGGACTGACGATCGACGACTACGTCGAGGTGAACTTCCTCGGCTTCGTCAAGGTGATCAACGCGCTCGGCGGAGTCAACATCTGCCTGCCATTTGCGATCGACGACCCCGACAGCGGGCTGCACCTGTCCGCGGGAGTGCACCAGGTGAACGGAGTTACCGCCCTCAAGTTCGCCAGGGACCGCCATTCCTTCGCCCTGTCCGACCTGGCCCGGATCAGCGATCAGCAGCAGCTGCTGTCCTCGTTGCTCAGCAAGGCGATTAAGTCAGGCACGCTGGCCAACCCGGTCAAGCTCGCGCGCTTCCTGTCGTCGGCCACGGCGGCCGTCAAGGTCGACCGTGGCCTGAACGTGGACGCGCTAGCCAGTCAGCTGCGCGGCATCCGGCCAGGCAACGTCACCTTCGCCACCGTGCCGATCTCGACCCTGAACTACCTGGCCCCCACCGGCCAGTCCGCGGTGCTGTGGAATCACAGCGCGGCCGAGGCCCTTTTCGCCCAGCTGAAGAACGATCAGCCACTGCCGAAGGCGCCTCGCCGGGCCGGGCCGGGCCGGAGGCAGGTGTCGGTCGACGTCTACAACGGGACCCTGATCGGCGGCTTGTCCGCCCTGACCGGAAGCAAGCTGTCCGCCCTCGGCTTTCACATTCATGCGGCCGGGCTGACCTGGCCGACCCAGGACGTCACCCAGACGGTCATCGACTATCCGACCGGAGGAAAGGCAGAGGCCCGGCGGATTCGGCGGGTGATGCCGGGTGCCGTTCTGCACCGGGCCCACCGGCTGAAGAGGCTGCGGATCGTGCTAGGCCAGGACGGCTCTCAGATCACCGCCCCGACCCCGGCCGCCTCCGGCACGGGCTCCCCGCCGGGCACGAAGACCGCGGCGCAGGACGCCTGCCGGTAGAGCTCTGGCCCTAGCCCTCAGATGACCCGGACTCTGGGACCGGCGTGGCGCTTCCGGATCCTGAGAACGGCTCCGGACCGGCCGAGCCAGGGGAGAATGTCCCGCCCCCCGGGCCAGGGACGAACGTCGCGCCACCCGATTCCGGTGCCGCACCACCCGGCTCCGGCACCGTGGCGCCTGGCTCCGGTGCCGCACCACCCGGTTCCGGTGCCGCGCCACCCGGATCCGGTGCCGCACCATCCGGCACCGTGGCGCCCGCGTCCGGGACGGGCGGGGACGATGCAGGCCCAGCCTCCGGGGACGAAGGGGTGGCCTCCCCTGATCCGCTGGCCCGCGGCTGGTCCGCGCGCTGGGCCAGGCTGATCCCGTTCTCGGCCTCGTGCGCTGAGATATCGGATATCAGCTTGTCGATCTGAGCCTCGCTGTCCTCGCCGCCTCGGCCCGTGCGGTCCGCGTAGACGACCGCGCCGAGGTTGCGCAGCAGCGCGTCCCCGCGCCGGTTGGCCTGCGCCTGGTCGAACTTGGCCTTGCTATCCCTGGCTGTCTCCTGGGTCATCTGCGCGATGTGCGTCGCCTGCGCCCTGACCTGGTCCATCAGTCCCATGGATTTATCTCCCCTCAAGCCTCCGGCCCGGGCATACACCGAAACGGGAGTTCAGGATGGCGCTGGCCGCGTCCATGAGCCCCCAGCTTGCCCGGACCCTGGCCACCTCAGCAAGCCCGAGCCAGCCTGGCCGACCGGAGATACGGGCACGCAGCCGCACCGTGGCGCGGTCAGTTCGGGGCGTCAGGCAGGACGACGGCCAGGGCGAAGCCGTCGTAGCCCTTGCTGCCCACGGTCTGGATCGCGGTACTGGCGACCCGGCGTTCCGCGGCCAGGAGCTCGAGGAAGCGGCGCACGCCCTGGACATTTGCGTCCTGGCTGGCCGCATCGGTCACCGCGCCGTCGCGCACGACGTTGTCGGCGATGATCATCGTGCCGGGCTGGGACAATTTCAGTGACCAGCCGAGATAATCGGGATACCCCGACTTGTCGGCGTCGATGAAGATCAGGTCAAATGGCCGCTCGCCCGCCTGGACCAGCTGGGGCAGCGTGTCCTGCGCCCGGCCCAGGCGCACCTCGGTGCGGCCGGCCAGGCCAGCCCGCTCCAGGTTCGCCCTGGCCACCTGCGCGTGCGCGGGCTCCGCTTCCAGCGTGATCAGGGCGCCCTCCGGCGGGAGCGCGCGGGCCAGCCAGATCGTGCTGTATCCGCCGAGGGTGCCGATCTCCAGGATCCGGCTCGCCCGCTGGCTGAGGGCCAGCAGATTCAGCAGCTTGCCCTGGCTCGGCGACACGCTGATTTCCGGCAGCCCGGCCTCCGCGCAGGCCCGCAGCGCCGCCTCCAGCACGGGATCTGCCGGAATGAGCAGATCATCCAGGTAGGTGTCGACAGCGCTCCAGCGCTCCTGGTCCATGCGCAATCCTTCCCCCTGGAGGCGGGTTGCTCATCGCTGCATCGGGGCTACTGAGCGCTCGCCGGGTTAGTCACGGGCCACGGCCAGCTCGGCGACCGCGGTACGCGCGATCGCCGGGCCGTCGACGGCCACGGTGACCAGCCGGCAGCCGTTGTCCCGGTAGAGCCGGGCCGTCGCGCCCTCCGCGGCGTGCACGCCGACCGGCTTGCCGGCCGCGGCGCAGGCGGCCCAGATCCGCTCGAGCTCCGGCCGCAGCACCGGGTCCTTCGGGTCGAGGGCGCAGCCCAGCGAGAACGACAGGTCCCTCGGCCCGACGTAGATCCCGTCGACTCCGGTGAGGGCGAGCGTGGCCTCCAGCTCGGCGACGGCCTGCTTCGACTCAACCATCACGATGCAGAGCGGCTCACCGGCGCCGGCCATGACCCCGCCCGCTGACCGGTAGCCGACCGGCGGATAGCGGCACGCTCCGACGACTACCTCGGCCTGCTGCGCCGAGTCGACATTGGGAACGATCACTCCGTCGCAGCCCAGGTCGAGCGCGCGGCCGATGTCGGCCTGATGGGCGTGCCGGACCCGGCCGATCGGCGTGGCGCCGGCCAGCCTGATCGCGTCGGTCAGCTCGGGCAGGTCGCGCTCGGTAGCCGCGCCGTGCTGCAGATCGATGACCACGTAGTCGAGTCCGGCGGCGGCCAGGGACCGGACGCTAATAGCGCCGGGAATCACTGACCAGGCACCGTACGCGGTCTGGCCGTCCTGAAGGCGATCGCGAAGCGATTGGGTTGTCACAGGGACAGCCAACCACACCGCCCGCATCCGGCACCCCACCGCGGTCAGCCCGCAGCAGCGCGGCGGACCCCGGACCAGGATGCGTACGACTGCGCCAGCGCCGTCTGCGCGAGATCAGCTGGCCGGCGGCGCAGCGCGCGGGCGCTGCCGCCTGAGTCCGCCGAGCAGGCCGGCCGGGGCCAGAGCGAGTCCGGCCAGTGCCCAGGCCAGCCCGTAACGCTGGGCGAGAAGCCCGACGGCCAGCGGACCGACGCCGCTGACCAGGCCCGCCGCGCTCATGAGTGAGACCGCTATCCCGCTTTCGCCGGGCAGGGACCGGTACAGCTGAGCCTGCAGCACCGTGTACCAGGGCGCGGTAGCGAAGCTCAGCACGGCCAGGACGAGCAGCTTAGGGACCAGCCCCGGCACCAGCAGGAAAGCCGGGTACAGCAGCGCTGCCGCCGCCACGCTGGCCCGCAGCACGGTCATGCCTCCCGCTCGCTCCAGGACGGCCAGGAGCGCGATGTCCCCGGCCAGCAGGGCTACCAGCCGGATAGCCACCCCGATCGCCGCCGCCGCGGGCGTCGCGTGCGCCACGTCCACGAGATACAGGGCCACGAACCCGGTCAGCACGTCGAGCAGGAGGTTGGCCACCTCGAGCAGCACGACCCATCGCATCACCTCGCCCCGCCGCAGCACGCTGACCGCGCGGCGGACCGCGGCGGCCGCACCGACCTGCCCCGGATCGCCGCCGGCGGGCACGGACGGCGGCGGGTCGCCGGGCACGGACTGCGAATCGCCGCGCACCGACGGCAGGCATGGGCCGTACTGGGCCGTGCCGAGCCAGGCCGCTCCCGCGCAGGCGGCCAGGGTCACGTACGCCGCCCGCCAGCCTCCCCCGGCGGCGATCACCGCGATGAGCATGACCGGGCCGGCTACCTGGCCTGCCGAGCCGGCCACCGTCCAGCTCGCCATGTGCCGCTCCTGCCGGTCCGGAGCGGCATCCATCAGCGTCGACTGAGTCAGCCCGACGAAGGCGCCGGAAGCCGGGTAGAAGGCCACGAACGCGACGAGCAGGCCAGCGAAAGTACCCGCGGCGGCCGCAGCGGCCAGCGAGGCAACGAACGCCGCCCCGCCGATGAGCACCGCACGGCGCCGCGCCCGGCCCTGGCCGGCCACGAGGCCGAAGGGGAGCTCGAGCACGCTGCCGAGCAGCAGCGGCACCGATGCCAGCAGGCCGACCTGGGCGTAGCTCAGGTGAAGGCCCTGGCGGATCAGCGGCAGCGCCGCGCCCTTGGTGCCATCGACCAGCTCGTCGGCCAGCTCCACCGCGAGCGCCGCCACAAGTACGTATGCGCCTGCCCTGGCCGGGCGGGCGCCTGATCGGTTGCGGATCACGTGTCCTCCTTCCTCGTCTCACCGGTCTGGTCAGATAAGGAAGGCGGCCCGCGTGCCGCGCGGCTAAGTCACAGTCAAGGGAATCCCATGGCCCGAGCGTACTAGGGGCGTCAGCGCAGGATCTCTACGAGCAGCACCCAGGCATTGACCAGGCCGAAGATAATCGCGGCCAGCATGCCAGGCACAAGCCAGTACAGGCCGCCGCCGGCGCGGGCGAGCAGCGTGGCCGCGGCGACCACCATGGACCCGCAGGTCACTATGGCCGGGAAGACGCGGCTCACCAGCCAAGTCACGGGCGTCTCCTGCTCTGCTCGCACCGACCGCAGGTCAATCAGCACCTGAAAAGCCCCGATCAGGACTCCGGCGGCCAGCAGCTCGGCCGCCAGCACGGCATTAGCCTGACCGGGGACGAGCAGGAAGAGCCCGACCAGCAGCGGCGTGACGAACAAGATGAGCGTCTGCCCGGCGCGCGCGGGCAGGCTGGGAAACTCCAGGATCCGCTTCAGGTTGATCGACACGGCCACGAACAGCAATCCGGCCAGGGTCGAGGCCGTCGCGGTGACCGCGATAGCGAAGTCCGTCCAGTCGCTGACGGTGTAGGCGGCTGTCACAGCGGCCCGCTCAGCCCTGATGACCCGCTCGATGCTGGCGACCCGCTCGGCCCCGGCGGCCCGCCAGACCCGAGTGACCGGCCCAGCCCCGGCGCATCCGCCGAGAAGGCCAGATCGACGATGTTGCCCGGCTCGAACAGGTCCATGAAGCCCTCCAGCGCGGCGCGGCGGGCGTCCTCGCCGGGTGCCGGCAGCAAGACGATCTCCTCACCGCAGGCAGCGATGTCCTGGACCGCCCAGGCGTATCGGTAGTACGTGAGCAGTCGCTGGTCGATGGCCGCCTGCCCGTAGCCCTGGAGAAAGCTCTCGGTGTCGCCGGGCTGCACGAGGCCGTGACCGATGCCGCCGATGACGAACATCAGGTCGCGTTCTCTGGGCGCGAGGATGGCCTCGTCCCAGTCCGCGATCCACAGCCGCGACGCGGAGTCGACCAGCACATTCCAGGTATGCAGGTCGGCGTGACAGAGAACCTGCGGCACGGTCAGGCGCTCCAGCTGCCGTCCCAGCGCGCCCGCCCGGCCCGCGAGTTCGCGGATGGCACCCTGGCGGGCCCGCCAGCACGCGGCGAACTCGCGGGCTACCGGATCGTCCCTGCTGGGGTCGGTCATCACCGGGTCCAGCATCAGGGTCTCCAGCTCGGCGATCAGCTCATGCCGGACCGGCCGGAACGGCTCCCGCTGAACGAGCGAGGCCAGCTCTGACGTCAGCGCGGTGCCGTGGATCTGGCCGAGCACGGCGCCGAGGTCGCGCCACTGGCCAGGCGACAGACCGGTCTCCGCGGCCACCCTGCCGTCGATCATGGGGTAGAGCGCGAGCGCGAACCGGCCGACGTGAATCCAGGGCGCCCCGGTACGGGCCGCAGACGGCGCCAGCACGCCGGGCAGCCCGTTCCTGCTCAGGTAGGCGGGGACGGCCGCGCCGCGCACGTCGCCGGCCGGGACGCGGACCTTGAGGAAGCGGGCCGGGCCCTGCGCCTGCTCCACCCGGCACGCCCACGAGCCAGAGTCATTCCCGAGCGGAAGAAATTCCAGCGCCGCGACCTCGATCCCGAAGGCCGCCCGCAGCGCCGAGCTGATCGCCTCGTCAGGAAGATCAGCAGGCCTGCTCAGGAACGAACCCACAGGCAGAATGGATGGCCCGCGGGGTCGAGGTACACCCGCACGTGGTCCTGGGGCTGATACTCGGCGAGGACCGCGCCCGCAGCGACAGCATGGGCTCCCGCCGCGTCGAGGCTATCGACCTCGATATCCAGGTGCGTCATCATCTGCTGATCGCCGGGACCCGACGGCCAGGTCGGCCGGACGTAGTCCGGCTCGGTCTGGAACGACAGTCCGGCCCCGCCGCCGGGCGCGCTGAGCGTCACCCAGCCGGGCTCGTCGGCCCGCGCCGTCCAGCCCAGGAGCCGGCGGTAGAAAGCCCCTAGTTCCTGGGCGTCGGGGGCGCCGAGCACCGTGGCGGTCAGCGTCAACTGCGGCTGCACGGCATCTGCCTCCTCTGCGGGCCAGGCTGGGAGCACGGGCGCCTGGCGAGAGGCAAAGTATGCCACTCCCCTAGTGCCGGGGAGAGCCGGAGCGCTGGGCGCGCTGATGTCTCGGGGCATGCCGAAGCGGCGCGCCCCCCAGGGAGGAACTGGGGGGGCGCGCCGCTCCAGGATTAGCGGTGCTTCACATGGTCAGCTCTTGAGTTCCACCAGCGGGAAGGAGCGGTTCCGGCGGGGCGGGACCAGGAAGTTCTGCCGGCGGGTTGCGGTGATGAACCGCTCAAAGCCATTGTCGTCCGGGTCGACGTTGGCGTTGGCCGCCTGCAGGTCCTGCGCTGCCTGGTTGGTGCGCATCTGGGCGAAGGTATCGGCGGTTGGGACGAAGATCATGAACTGCAGCTTGAACTGGTTGCTGCCGGCCGGGACGTTCGTCCCGCTCGAGGTCGGGAAAGTCCGGAACGCGGGCACGTCCATGCCGTCGAGGCCGGGACCGTCCACGCGGATGTGCAGCGGGGTACCGTCCGAGGCCCGCGATGACCGCTGCAGCGCCGCATTATGGCCGATGCGTCCCTCACCGGTGAACGTGGCGTTGAGCGTGGCGTTGGTGGGGGTGAACGTGCCCGCGGTGTCGGCCGCCGCGGCCGCAGCGGCACCCGGGCCCTGGAAGACGTTGTTGATGAACGCGGGGCCGCCGCCGTTGGTGAACTGGTCGGTGTTGCCCGCGGCGGGAATGCCGTTGGGGGTGCCGATCTGGTTGGAGCAGAAGGCGTACTGGCAGCGCTCGGTGAAGGGCTCCCCGTCGGCGTGCCTGGGGTCCTGGTTGGCCGTGAGATAGAACTGGAACAGGTCCTGGATGTCGTGCGAGAAGTGGGCGATGGAGCCGTTGTCGAAGTAGTCGCCGGGCTTGGCGCTGGTCAGCGCGGCCGATGAGTTGCCGACGAACGTGGTGATCGCGGCTGGCCCGGCGGCGTTGGTCGCCTGGTCGACAAAGCCCATGGCCATCGTGGAGTCGGGGTTGATCCGGCCCGCGAACTCGAAGTTGTTCTGGTTGGCCAGCTTGCGCGGCAGCCCCTGCTGCACGAACTGGATCCGCGGCGTCTGGAAGTTGATCAGCCCGTTGAAGTTGGGCGAGGGCACGAACCTGCCGTTGAGGCTGTTGCTGCCCTGCAGCCACAGCGAGACACCGGTCAGGTTGGTGAGCGAGTCACTGCGCAGCTGGAACAGCATGTCGTTGGACTCGATCTTCACGTTGACGTTGAAGCGGTCCTTGGTGACGTTGGGGACCAGGGCGTGGGGGCCGCCCACCAGCCCGTTCACGACATCGGTGGGGAATGCGATCGCCTCTTCCAGCACCCGGCGGCTGGGGTTGGCGAGCAGCGTGGGCATGTGGTTGTTGACCACGGTCTGCGACAGCCGGTTGAAGTAGGGCAGGCCGTAGGACACCGAGAAGATGAGGACGCCGGACGGGCTGGCCGCGAAGCTGGCCTCAATGGTGGACAGGGCATTGGCGAGCTTGGTCTGATCACCGGTGGTCGGTGTGCGGTTCAGCCTGGCTGGCAGGAGCAGGGAGAAGACGGGCGGGAGCCCGACCACGACGTTGCCGGCGCCGTCGTTGAAGGTTTGCGCCGGGTTGGTGAAGGCACCCAGGTCGTACTGGATATCGGGGAATGTGGTCGTCGCCGCGGAGGCGCGCACCGGGGCGAAGGCCAGCTGCTCGAAGAGCGCGGCCTGGGAGAGCAGGAAAGCAGCTCCGGCGCTTCGCTTCAGAGCCGACCTGCGGCTCATGACTGCGCCTCTCAGCTGTTCTGCGTCCATGTGTGACTTCCCTTCAACTAAGGCAGTTGCCTGTCAGCGACGTTCAGTTGTCGTCACAGGCGCGGGGGACGCAGGCGTCATCGCCTGCGCAACTGTCTTGCATGCCAGGTATGGCATGTGATGCGCGCAGGCCGACGGCGGGGTTGGGACGCCTGCGCCATTCAGAGCGGGTAAGGTTGATCGCCATTGATCAGTGCCGTCGATCGGCGCTGATCAGCGGCAATATAGCCGCAAGGCATCCCCCCAGCCGGCCGGGAGCGGGGAGCGGGGAGCCCAGCGGAACCGGAACTGTCCATACCATAGGACATGGCCAGTTCCTGGGCAATCATTGTGAAAAGATTTTTAATCTTTTTTCCGATACCATGAATAGATTTGTTCGAAACTAGCCTTTGACCTGCAGGGAGTGAACGGATACATTCCCCTGCGACTCGCTTAATGGCTGACCTCACCAGGGCTGGAGTAACGATGAAAAGGTACCCCCAAGGGAATTCCGTCTAGGTGATGTAACCCCCCCTAGGGGAATTCCGTCTAGTCAGTTCTTTCGCGGCCCGACTTCACGGCTGAACGCGCCCAGCCCATGAATACCGGGTTCAACGGGTTAGGCGCGGCAGAACCCGGTTTTCATCGGGCTACGGTCAGCCGGGCAGGCGGCCTTGATACCCGACCGCGCGGATGTGAGGGTGGGGCCATGCGCGGATTACGGCGGCGCGCCGGCGGCCTACTGGGTGGCGTGCTCATGCTGCTTTCCGCGGGCTGCAGTGCCGGATCGGCCAGTGCGCTGCATGTACGGCTCGATGCGGGTCCGGCCGTGGCCCCCTTCGACACCCCGGTCCACGTCCTGGTGCGCGGGCTGCCGCCCGGAAGCCTGCTGACCATGCAGGCCCGTACCCGCGACGCTGAGGGCAGGCGGTGGGAGTCCGCGGCGCGGTTCCGGGCCAGCGCGGCGGGCACCCTGGACCTGGCCACGGCCGTGCCGGTCTCCGGCGCATACCGGCTCGCCGACGCCGGCGGGCTGCTCTGGTCGCTGCGCCCGGCTCACGCCAGCAGCCCGGCCGCCCGGTTCGACCCGCCCCGGCCGGGCGCCAGCATCCAGTTGCGCGTGCTGGCCGGCGGGAGCGTGCAGGCGACCGCGACCCTGCTTCGCCAGTTTGCTGTCCCCGCCGTTCGTCAGACCGTACGCCGGGACGGCCTGGCCAGCACGCTCTTCGTTCCGGCGAGGGTCAGGCCCGGAGCCCCCGCCGTCGTCGTCCTGGGCGGCTCTGAAGGCGGCGAGGACACGTGCACGGCCTCGGCACTCGCGCTGAACGGGTATCCCGCCCTGGCCCTGGCCTATTTTCAGGAACCAGGGCTGCCGCAGTGCCTGTGCGCGATCCCGCTGGAGTATTTCGCCCGCGCCCTGCGGTGGCTGCGCGGGCAGCCTGTGGCCCGAGGGCGCCCGGTCATCCTGTACGGCGTATCCCGCGGCGCCGAGGCGGCCCTGCTGGTCGCTTCCTACGAGCCGCGCCTGTTCACTGCGGTCGTGGCCGATTCCCCCAGCGCTTCCGTCCACGTCGCCTTCGGCGGCACGGGCCCGGCCTGGACGTTCCGCGGCAAGCCCCTGACCACCGGGGCGATCATCCCGGTCGCCCGCATCCGCGTCCCGCTGCTGCTCGGTGAAGGCGGCCAGGACAAGGTCTGGGGCTCCGCCGCATCCGCCCAGATGATCATGCAGGAGCTGGGCAGCGCGCTGCACGGCGAGCCTTACGGCAACCTCTATTACCCGGCCGCCGGTCACGGCTACTTCGGCCTGCCGCCGTATTTCCCTTACTCGGGCTACGCCGTCGGCAAGATCTTCCTGGGCGGCAGTAAGCAGGCCAACGCCCTGGCTACGGAGCAGTTCTGGGTGGAGATGATCAGATTCCTTAACGATCCCGGAGGGTCGTGAACGTTCTTGGGCGGTACCCGTCTCGACGCGCCGGGGGTGGATACTCCGGTTACGGCCGCAACGCGCAGCGGACTTCGCAGAGGAGATGCCACCATGACGACCCAGCCGAGCTGGCCGGTCCAGGACGGGGTGCTGGAGCTAGGCGACCTGCCGGTCGAACGGGGCGGCGTGATCAGGGACGCCAGGCTGGCGTGGCAGGCGCACGGATCGCTCAGCGAGGCCAGGGACAACGTGATCATCTATCCCTGCAGCTATACCGCTGACCACGAAGACCAGGCCTGGTTGATCGGGCCCGATTCCGTCCTGGACCCCACCCGCTGGTTCATCGTGATACCGGACATGTTCTCCAATGGCCTGTCCTCCGGGGCGGCCGATACCGAGGATTTTCCCGCTGTCGTGACGATGGCCGACAACGTTCGGGCGCAGCACCGGCTGCTGACCGGGCACTTCGGCGTGACCAGGGTCGCGGCGGCGTACGGGTTCTCCATGGGCGCGGGCCAGGCCTACCACTGGGCCGCGCTGTTCGCAGATTTCGTCCAGCGGGCCATCGTGGTGTGCGGGAGCGCCCGGACATCCCTGCACAACCAGGTCTTCCTGTCCGGCCTGCTGCGCACCCTGGAGGCGGCTCCTGAATACCAGGGCAACGGCCGGTTCAGCGCCGAGCCGCTGGCCGCGATCCGCGCGTTCGCGCACATCTACGCCGGCTGGGGCCTGAGCCAGGACTTCTACCGGGAGCGCCTCTTCGAGACCGCGCTCGGCCAGCCTGACCTGACCGCCTTCCTCAAGCACGACTGGGAGGACTCCTTCGGCGCGTACCGGGCCGCCAACCTGTATGCCCAGGCGCTCACCTGGCAGGAAGCCGACATCAGCGCGAATGACCTGTACTCCGGCGATCTGGCCAAGGCCCTGGGCGCGATCACCGCCCGGGTACTGCTCATGCCCAGCGCGACGGATCTCTACTTCAGGGTCGCCGACAACGAGGCTGAGCTCAGTCAGCTGCGCAGCGGCGCGCTGGCCACGATCCCGAGCATCTGGGGCCACCGGGCAGGCAGTCCGCAGGGCATCCCGGCCGATCTGGACTTCCTGACCCGCCACGTCCGCTCCTGGCTGGACAATGCCAGGGAGGAATGAACGATGCGCTGAAGTAGCCGCGATGCCAGAGCCGTCACCGCTGGGATCGGTCGAGCCACTTGTCGACGGTAACCGGGGTCCATGAGCTGAGCCGGTCGAGCAGGACCTCCGGGTCGGACTCCATGACCACCATGTCCCGATGCTCAGGGCCGATAAAGCGCTGGCTGGCGGCCAGCTCAAGCAGCGCGCGCAACGGGTCGAAGAAGCCGTCAACGTTAAGGACACCGCAGGGTTTCGAGTGAATGCCGAGCTGCGTCCACGTCACCACCTCGAAGAACTCATCCAGGGTCCCGCATCCGCCCGGCAGCATGATGAAGCCATCGGACTTATCGGCCATCGATGCCTTGCGTTCATGCATGGTCTCGACAATCTCCAGCGTGGTCAGGCCCTGGTGGGCGATCTCCTTTCCCGCCAGCGCCCGCGTGATCACGCCATGCACCTGCCCGCCCCGGCTCAGGGCAGCGTCCGCGAGCACTCCCATCAGCCCGACGTGCGCGCCCCCGTAGACGAGCCGGATCTCGCGCTGGGCCAGCAGCCGTCCCAGCGACCCGGCGGCCGCCGCGAATCCCGGATCGGCACCGGGAGACGAAGCGCAGTACACAGCGATGGATGAGAGATCGACCATCACGCCAGCTTGCCCTAGGAGCGCCGGTGGATTGCGTTACTTCGGTGTCCTGAAGAACGACACGGTGTCGTCCTGGAAGTTGGGGACGTAAGTCATGGTGTGCCTGCGGTCGATGGCGAGGCCGATCGGCTCAGTGCCCACCCGGATCGAGGACTGGAGCCTGAGGGTCCGGGTGTTGAGCACGGCGATAGTTCCGCGTTGCGGAGTATCCGGGAAGGTCGAGTCCTCGATGAGCGCGAAGGTGCCCTTGTTGTTCAGCGCGATCGATCCTGAGTTAGGGGCGGGATCGCGGGGGAAGATGCGCAGGATCGGCACGGCCGCCAGAAGCTTGCCGCTGGCGACGCTGATCACGGAGACGCCGGCAAAGCCGTAGACCCACGCCTGCTTGCCGTTCGGGCTGAACGCAACCGACGTGACCGGTCCCGAGTTCGGGACGGAGATCTTGCGCGTCACCTTCTGGCTGGCGGTGCTGAGCACCCAGACCTGCGGCGTGGTGGCGCTGCCGATCCAGACCTGCTTGCCGTTCGGGGTGGCATTGGCACTCTGCGGCGCCCCCGGGACCTTGACTCTCTTCACCAGCCTGTTATTGCTGGTACGCACGATGGCGACCCGCTTGACGGAGAGCAGCGCCACGTAGGCGAACTGGCCCGCCTTCGTATTCGCGGCGGTGATGGCGGCGGCACCGAACCCGACGCGAACTCTGCTCGTGACCTTGAGCGTCGCGGTGTTGAATACCTTGAGGAAGGCCTGGTCGAAGGTCCCGATGTAGGCCCTCGTGCCGTTGCGCGCCAGCCCGATGGCGGTCTGGTCATGGTGCCCGGTTCCCACCTCGGCCAGTTCGCGGTTGGTTACCGTGCTCAGCACCGAGACGCTGCCGTCCTTCAGGACGTAGGCCCTGGAGTTCCTGGCTGATATCGCGATGTCGATCGGGTTGCTACCGACGGTAACGGTCCGGACCGTTCGTGCCTGCGGTGACGCCGGTGTCGCGGCCTCCGCTGGCACTGCGGCCGGCCACGGGGACGGCCGCCGCGAGCAGTACAACCGCGGTACCGAGTACATGGCGCTTCATCAGGATCTGCCCGCCCGTCTTTGCTATGAGCCCGCGTTCGAGCCTAAACCGGACGCGCTCAGCGACCAAGCTTTCTGCGATCTTGTCTCTTGAATTGCTTCCGGTGAGTGGATGGCTTCCCGGCGGCGCTGTAGCCCTGGCGCCCGGCGCGCTGTACCGTCGGATATATCTCGCTGCGGAGGCACATGTGTTTTGGGTAACGGTCATCGTTGTCGTGGTGGCAGTCACCTTTATTGGCCTGCTCATCGGGCACGTACGGCACGAAAATGCCCCGGGTGACCGTCCCTCGATGCGCTCGGCCCGGCGGGCGATGCGTAAATCACGGATTCTGGCGTCGGGGGATCTGTGCCTGTGCGGCGGCGCGCTCGGGGATGCGGGGAAAACCTCCCCCAAATTCGGGGCTCTGCTGGGCTGCACCAACTGCAACCGCTCATGGACAATGGACGGCCGCTGGGTCGTCCGTCGCCGACGGCCTCGCACAGCTAGCCGCCGGGCTCCAGAGACAGAGACAGAGACAGAGAATGACCTCAGGCGAGCCCGGCGGCTGATCGACCGCCCCGCTAAGTCCTAAGCTGCTTCACCTTCGAGCCTGAGCTTGTCGAAAGTGACGAGCAAGGGTGCTGGCCTGCGTTTTGCGCGGTACAGGGCGGGTGATGGTGGTGCTGTCCTCCCCCCTGTTCGTGGTGCAGCCCTTCGTGCGCGAGCCGTGCGGCAGGCGCAGAATGAGCGTCGTGGCAGGATCGTGCCCCGCAGAGCGCATCGGCAGGTTACACGGCATGCATGCGGCCCTCTACTACTGGCGAGCGACCCGGCACCGCTCGCGGCGCCGGGCGGTGGCCGTCGCGCTGGTGTGCGGGCTGCTGGGCACGGTGGCACTAGGGTCGCTGGCCAGTGCCCGGCGTACCGACACGGCCTACGGGCGCTACCTGGCCGCCATCAACTCCAGCGACGTTCTCGTCAATGTCCCCGGCCCGGATCTCGCGGCCATCCGGCAGGTCGAGCACCTGCCGGGCGTGGCGTCCGGCCGCGCCTGGCTCGGGCTGGCCGCCGAGCCGGTGGTTCATGGCCGGGTGGATGACTTTTTCCTGACCAGCGGCCTGGCCGGGAGCCTCGACGGTGAGTACTTCCGCCAGGACCGGGTGACGGTCCTGGCGGGCCGGCTGCCCCGCCCTGGCGCCACCGGCGAGATCGTGCTCACGCCCCGGCTGGCCAGCCTGTTCGGCACCGGCGTGGGGGGGCGGGTGACCTATCAGTTTGCCCGGATGAACCTGCTGACTGGTGCCACGACCCCGGCGGGGCGCACGACGTTCGTGGTCACCGCGATCGCGGAGGCCCCGCCCGTGCTGGTGGACGAGTTCGACAAGGTGGAGGGTGCCCTCCTGCCGCCCGCAGCCGCCGCTCGGTACCTGAACGGGGAGTTCGCGTTCGGGTGGGTAGGGCTGCGACTGCGCGCGGGATCAGGCGGCATCCCGGCGCTGCAGCGCGAGCTGGCCGGGCCGGAGGGCACCCTGGATCGCGCCTTCCGCTTGCCGCCGGGCTCCGTCACCTTCAACGTCCGCCGCCTCGACACCGTTCACCACCAGGTACAGCAGGCGATTGAGCCGCAGGCGGTCGCGCTGGCCCTGTTCGGGGGACTAGCGGCGCTGGCCCTGCTCGTGCTGGCCGGGCAGGGCCTGGCGCAGTTGCTGAGCTGGTCGGCGCCCAGCGTCCCCGCGATGCGGGCGGCCGGCGCTACCCGCGCCCAGGCCGCCCTGGCCATCAGCCTGGACGGGGCGGTCGCCATCCTCGGCGGGATAGCACTGGCCGTCGCTGGTGCCGTCGCCGTCTCGCCGCTGGCACCGGTCGGGCCGGTTCGCGCGTTCGACCCTGATCGGGGATTCCAGGCGGACCCGCTGGTGCTCGCGGGCGGCGGGGGCGCGGTTATCATCCTCCTGCTGGCCGTCCTCGCGGCGCTGGCCTGGCGGTCGGTCCGCCCGGAAGCGAACGCACGGGTCGGCAGGGCCTCATCGATCGCCAGGACGGCCGCCGCAGCCGGCCTGCCGGTGACCGCAGTGGCCGGAATCCGGGCAGCGCTGGAACGCGGACCGGGACGCCGGCCGGTTCCGGTCCTGGCCACCCTGCTCGGATCGGCAGTGGCGGTACTGGCCGTGGTGATGGCGGTGGTGTTCGGCGCCAGCCTGAACGGGCTGGTGACCCACCCGGCCCGGTACGGCTGGAACTGGACGCTGCTGATGGACACGCAGGGGGGGTACGGGTCCTGGGTGCCCTCGCAGATGGGCATGCTCATCAACGGCCAGCCAGGGGTCACCGCCTGGTCGACGTTCGCGTTCACCCAGATGCTGATCGACAACCAGGAAGTGCCGGCCATGGGCGTCACCCGGCACCTGGGCTCGGTGGAGCCGCCGACCACCAGCGGCCACCCGATCAGCGGGCCCCGGCAGATCGAACTGGGCACCGCCACCCTGCGCGAGCTGGGCAAGCACGTGGGCGACACGGTGACCGCGGGCACCGGAAAGGACCGTCGCGAGCTCAGCATCGTCGGGACCGTGACCCTGCCGTCGATCGGGCTGAGACAGGCCGACCATGTGTCGCTCGGCCGCGGCGCCATGCTCGATGACAGCACGCTGCTGGCGACTCAGGGCCTGTCCCCGCAGCTGACCAAGCAAGAGGAGCAGGACTCCTCAGGCTCGGTGTCCGACCCCGCATTCCCCTCGGCGGTCGCCATCGACCTGACCCCCGCCGCGGACGCTGCCGCGCTGGCCATGCGGATCAGCGACGCCGGTCCCGGCGGAGACCCTGGCGGCACCTATCAGCCGCACCAGGTGCTGGGCGCAGCGATCGCGAACGCGGCGCAGATGGGCAGCCAGCCGGTTGCGCTGGCGCTGGCCCTGGGTGTGGCGGCGGTGCTGTCGCTGACCCTGGCGCTGGTGGCCTCCGTGCGCCAGCGCCGACGGCAGCTCGCGCTGCTGAAGGCTCTCGGGCTGACCAGGCGCCAGGTGCGGGCGGTCATCTCCTGGCAGGCCAGCGTCATTCTCCTGGCGGCCATCCTGGTCGGGGGGCCACTCGGGATCGCGGCGGGCCGCTGGGCGTGGACCGGCTTCGCTGGCTCCCTGGGCGTCGTTCCGGTGACCGTGGTCCCCGGCGCTGCCCTGCTGGCCGGGTGCATCGTCCTGCTGGTCGCCGGGAATCTGCTGACCGCCATTCCCGCATCACTAGCGGCCCGGACCAGGCCCGCCGCCGAGCTGCAGGCCGACTAGCGCTGGCCCTAGGGGCTGACGATCGCGAAGTCGGGGTCGGGGTCGTCGGTCAGCGACAGCAGTCGCTGCACGACACTGAAGTCACCGGACATGTCGATGCCGTCCGGCTTTCCGGTAGCCAGCAGCTGCAGCAGCTGGGGCTTGGTCAGGGTGACCATCAGGTCCGCCGCCTGGTTCCCGGCCGTCGGGTAGTGGACGAGCGCGCCGTTGCTGAGTTCCATCCGGTAGTTCTCATGAGCGTCGGTGAAATGCCAGCTGATCGACATCTTCTCGCTCCAGGCCCGCGGGCCGTTGATGCGGATGGCGATCGAGTCGAACAGCTGGATGATGGTCAGCGCCGGAGCCAGCCCGGCGCTGCTCACCTCGGTGTGCTCGATCTTGTCCGTCCGCAGCTCGCGGGCACCGGTGAGGTAGCTGTTGCGCCAGGTCGCGTTCTCGGCCCCGTAGCCCAGGCGCTCCAGGATGATGGCCAGCAGGTCCCGCGCGGCGGCATGGCCGGCCTCGGCGAACACCGCGTGGCTGGCCAGCTCGGCGGCGAACCGCAAGTCGCCTTGCTCGAAGAACTCCTTCGCCTTGGCCACGGTCGCATCGACGCCGCCGAAGGCCTGCACGTAGCGCGCCCCGGCGGCCTCCGGCGGATGCTGCCACAGGTGCGCCGGGTTCGCGTCATACCAGCCGAGGTAGCGCTGGTAGATCGCCTTGACGTTGTGATTGACCGAGCCGTAGTAGCCGCGGGCGTGCCAGGCCCGGTCCAGCTCGGGCGGCAGCTCCATGGCCTCGGCGATCTCGCTGTGGACGTAGCCCAGGTTGATCAGCCGCAGGGTTTGGTCATGCAGGTAGGCGTACAGGTCCCGCTGCTGGGCCAGGTAGGTCACGATCTCCTCAGTGCCCCAGGTGGGCCAGTGGTGCGAGGCGAACGCCACGTCCGACTGGCGGGCGAACAGCTCAATCGCCTCGGCCAGGTACCGGGACCAGATCCGCGGGTCACGGACCTGCGCTCCGCGCAGGGTCAGCAGGTTGTGCAGGTTGTGGGTGGCGTTCTCAGCCAGGCACACGGCCCGCTTGTCAGGGAAATAGAAATTCATCTCGGCGGGAGCCTCGGTACCGGGCGTCATCTGGAAGACGATGCGCACTCCGTCGAGAAATTCCTCCTGGCCGGTGCGGGTGATGTCAATGGTCGGCGCGATCAGGCCGGGCGCCCCCGTCGAGCCGCCCGCGCCCAGCCCTATCCCCAGGGTGCCGGTCGCGTCCTTGGGCAGGCTGGGGGCGGCGTAGTAGTAACTGCGCCGCAGCATCGCCACCCCGGCATAGACGTTCTCGGACACCGCGTGCTCCAGGAAATGCTCCGGCGCGAGGATCGGGACGCTGGTGTCCGCGTCGACCACGCCCAGCACCCCGCCGAAGTGATCCAGGTGAGCGTGCGTGTAGATGACCGCCGTGACGGCGCGGTCACCCCGATGGCGCCGGTACAAGGCGATCGCCGCGGCCGCGACCTCCTGCGAGATCAGCGGGTCGATGACGATGACTCCGTGGTCGCTTTCGACCAGCGTCATGTTGGACATCTCGAAACCGCGAACCTGGTAGATGCCGTCCGTCACCTCATACAGGCCGTGCTTGGCGGTCAGCTGCGCCTGCCGCCACAAGCTCGGGTTAGCGGTGTCCGGGCAGGGTTCGTCCAGGAACCCCCAGGAGTCCATGTCCCAGACCACGCGGCCGTCCGCGGCCTTGATGACCATCGGCTCCAGCGTGCCGATGAACCCCTTGTCCGCGTTGGTGAAGTCAGTGCGGTCGCTCAAGTCGGCTGTGATCAGCTCGGCCTTCTCTGACGGTCCAGACATCCGGCTCCTCCGTGATCAGCCTCATGCGGGCCGCCACGTCATCCCTAACTGGCCGCCGCCCGCGCCCATCAGGTCACTCTAGTGACACCAGACAGCGATAACCGCCTGGTGTGACCGCCGGGATTGCCGTCACGAGCGACCAGGGCCAGTACCCCACCTTCGGGCGGTCAGACGCTGGCTGACGAAGAGGTAACGGGAGGCCATGTCACACCGGGTGGGCTGCTCCGTTCTACAGGTGGTGCCTGAGCCACTCGTGGGCCTGGCATTGATGGTTGGCCTCGATGTTGGTGTGGTCGTCAGATTCGATGAAATGGGCTTCGACACCCGGGATGTGGGCGGCGAGCCAGTGGCCATGCCCCGGCGGAACCGTGGTGTCGCGCTCGCCGTGCCAGAGTTGAACGGGCAGGCGGATGCCACCGAGGTCGAACCCCCACGGGCTCAGGGTCGCGGCCCAGTCGTCCCACCAGCCCTGGTCGCCGTGTCCCAGGCAGTCGCGCTGAACCGCGGCGAGGTACTCCGCCACGTCGCGGCCATGTGCGGCGTCGGCCCCGGCGGAGGTACCCCACCTGGCCAGCCAGCCCTCCGGCGTGGACAGCGCCGCGTAAAGTTCGTCAGCCTCGGCACGCCAGTGCTCCCTGGCGAGGTCACGGTCCTCGAAGAACAAGTTGACCTCCTGGCGGTACTCATCCGGCCATCCGGCGGAGAAGTCCAGGCCTTCCGCGTCGCCGGGGGCAAGTGAGGCGAACACGCAGGCCGCCGACACGAGGTCGGGGAGCAGCGCCGTGCACGCCAGGGCGTACGCTCCGCCGCCGGAGAATCCCCATACGGCGAGCCTGGTGAGGCCCAGCCCGATCGCGATCGCGCGGGTATCCTCCGCGCCATCGGCGATGGAACGGCCAGGCCTGGCTGGCGTGTCACCGTACCCGGGCCGGTCGTAGCTGATCAGCCGCAGGCCGTGCTTGACTGCGGCGTGCTCGGCCGTCGGGGGGAAGAGGCGGCGGGAACCAGGACTGCCCGCGTGGACCAGGACCGGGAAGCCCGCCAGCGGCCCGGCGTCATCAATCCACATTTCCCCGCTTGTATTGCGCAGCACATGAGTCGTTATCTCCACCACGATGATCTTTCCCTACCGCTGAGCCTGCTCCTCCCGGAGTGCGGACCAGGTCTGATCCGGGTCGGACGAGGCGGATCTCCAGGCCACGCTCACCCGGATGTCCCTAGAGCTTGCGAGTCGGCCAGCAAGTGCGCGGCTGGCTGCTGTCAGTTACCGACGGCAGCGCCCTCGTACATGGCGCCGTAGGGCTTGGGCCCGCTCCTCATGTAGTAGGTGTCCAGCTGGGTGATCGCCATGCCCGCACCTTCAATGATCGCCGCGATGTCACGACTGAGATGGCACCCGCCGGCGACTCGCTGCTGCACGCCATCGAGACGGTGCTGCCACGTGCGGACTGACTCATCAGGCGCCCGCCCGTGCTCTGCGAAATGCAGCGTGCCGCCTGGGCGCAGCACCCGCCGCATCTCGGCGACGGCGGCCCCCGGATCGGGGATCGTGCACAGACTCCAGGTGCACAGCACCGAATCCGCAGTGCCGTCTGCGATCGGGAGCCGCTGACCGTCGAGTCCCGCCACCTCGACAGCAACCGGCGACGCGGCGATCCGCGGGCCCGCCAGCCGCACCGCGAGCCGCGAAGGCTCGACCGCGCGCAGGCGGCTCACCTCGGGGGGCAGGTAGGGCAGGTTGTGCCCGGCGCCAAACCCGATCTCGACAACGTCGCCCGCCAGCCTGGCGCAGACCCGCGAGCGGATCTCGCGAGTTTCCGTGGTGTCCATCACCGCGTTCAGGATCCTGGGCAGTACGTGATCACCGTAGAAACTCATCAGCCGGCCTGCCCATCCGAGAAGGTGGCGATGTTCTGGATGGTCTGCCCCAGCGACGGCCTTGGTCTGCCGCTCACTATGAGCCGAGCGCTACCCAGAACGGGTCGGCCTGGCCGGTGACGATGGTGTGCGGGCTGGTGCCGTCCAGGTTGGCCTCGTTGATCGTGCCGTCGGGGTCGTTGGCCCAGTAGAGATGGCTGGCATCGACCGCCACCCCGGCCGGGTTGTTCTGACCGATGACGATGCGATCCGGGCTGGTGCCGTCGAGGTTGGCCTGCCAGATCGCGCCACCGCCAGCCCAGTAGAGGTGGCTGGCATCGACCGCCACCCCCTGCGGGAAGGTCTGGCCGGTGACGATGGCATGCGGGCTGGTGCCGTCCAGATTCGCTTCCCAGAGCGCCCCGTCCCCGAACGAGAAGTCGGTGCTGTTGGCCCAGTAGAGATGGCTGGCGTCGACCGCCACCCCGCCCAGGAAGTTCTGGCCGGTGACGATGGCATGCGGGCTGGTGCCGTCCAGGTTGGCTTCCCAGATCGAGCCGTCGCCGGCGCCGGTCCTGTTGTTCGTCCAGTAGAGGTGGGTGCCGTCGACCACCACCCCGAACGGGCCGGCCTGGCCGGTGACGATGGCATGCGGATTGGTGCCGTCCAGGTTGGCCTCTTTGATCGTGCTACCGGCGATCCAGTAGAGGTGGCTGGCGTCGACCGCTACCCCCTCCTGTGAATTCTGGCCGGTGACGATGGCATGCGGGCTGGTGCCGTCCAGGTTGGCCTGGTTGACCGTGCCACCGGTGAAGTCGGGGTTGTTCCCGAAGTTGGCCCAGTACAGGTGGGGGGCCGACCCAGCGCCGGTAAGCACATCGGTAGTGGTGGCGGCCTGGTCCTCGCTGGCCGCGGTCAGGGTCGCGGTGACGGTGCCGCTGCTGGCACTGGCCGGTGAGAACCGCACGGTGACCGTGCACGACTTGGCGGGCCCCAGGCTGATCGCGGTGCAGGTGTCGCTGGTGGTAGTGAACGCGGCCGAGCCCGACAGCGTCACCGTCAGCACGCCGGTGACCGCGCCGCCGGAGTTGGCCAGCGTGAACGTCTGCGAGGCCGTCTGCCCAGCGAGGACCTGCCCGTAATCACCGGGGGAAGGGGTGAACGCCAGCGCCGGCATCGCCGGCGTGACCGCCATCAGCTGCGGGTTGTTCTGGCCGGTGACGATGGTGTGCGGGCTGGTGCCGTCCAGGTTGGCCGCACTGATCGTGCCGTCGAGGGCGTTGACCCAGTAGAGCTGGCTGGCGTCGACCGCCACCCCGAACGGGTTGTCCTGGCCGGTGACGATGATGCGCGGACTGCTGCCGTCCAGGTTGGCCTCACCAATCGTGCCGCCTCCGGCCGCGCCGGCGTCTGCGATGTTGGCCCAGTACAGGTGGCTGGCGTCGACCGCCACCCCGGCCGGGTTGTCCTGGCCGGTGACGATGGTGTGCGGGCTGGTGCCGTCCAGGTTGGCCTGCCAGATCGCGCCGCTACTGACCCAGTAGAGATGGCTGGCGTCGACCGCCACCCCCTGCGGGAAGGTCTGGCCGGTGACGATGGCGTGCGGGCTGGTGCCGTCCAGGTTGGCCTGCCAGATCGCGCCACCGCCAGCCCAGTAGAGGTGGCTGCTGCTCACCGCCACGCCGGCCGGGAAGTTCTGGCCGGTGACGATGGCGTGCGGGCTGCTGCCGTCCAGGTTGGCCTGCCAGATCGCGCCACCGCCAGCCCAGTAGAGGTGGCTGCTGCTCACTGCCACCCCGGCCGGGTTCTTCTGGCCGGTGACGATGGCGTGCGGGCTGGTGCCGTCCAGGTTGGCCTCGCCGATCGTGCCGCCGCCGGTATTGGCCCAGTAGATGCCGGGGACCACGCCGGTGCCGGTGAGCGCATCGGTGGCGGTGGCGGTCGGGTTCGCGCTGGCTGCGGTCAGGGTCGCGGTGACAGTGCTGGTGCTGGTGCTGGCGGGTGCGAACCGCACGGTGACCGTGCAGATGCTGCCGGGCGCCAGGCCGGTCACGGTGCAGGTGTTGCTGGTGATGGTGAACGCGGCCGAGCCCGACACCGTCACCGCCAGCTTCCCGGTGCCCGCCACGCCGGAGTTGGCCAGGGTGAACGTCCGCGAGGCCGTCTGCCCGGCCCTAACCGGCCCGTAGTCGTAAGGGGAGGGGCTGAACGCCAGCGCGGGCGTCGCCGGGGTGACCGCCATCATCAGCGGGCTGTCCTGGCCGGTGACGATGGTGTGCGGGGTGGTGCCGTCGGGGTTGGCCTCCCCCACCGTGCCGGCCCCGGCTGCGCCTCCTGAGCCGAGGTTCGACCAGTACAGGTGGGTGGCGTCGGTCGCCACCCCGGCCGGCTCGGTCTGGCCGGTGATGATGGCGTGCGGGCTGGTGCCGTCCAGGTTGGCCTCGTTGATCGAGAGTTCGTTGCCGTCGGCCCAGTAGAGGTGGCTGGTGTCGACGGCCACCCCGAACGGGACCTCCGGGCCGGTGACGATGGCGTGCGGGCTGGTGCCGTCCAGGTTGGCCTGCCAGATCGCGCCGCGGGCGGCCCAGTAGACGTGGCTGCCGTCGGCGGCCACCCCGGCCGGGAAGTTCTGGCCGGTGACGATGGCGTGCGGGCTGGTGCCGTCCAGGTTGGCCTCGTTGATCGTGCCATCGTCGAAGTTGGCCCAGTACAGGTGGCTGGCGTTGACTGCCACCCCGAGCGGGCCGTCCTGGCCGGTGACGATGGTGCGCGGGCTGGTGCCGTCCAGGTTGGCCTCGCTGATCGTGCCATCGTCTTGGCTGGCCCAGTACAGGTGGCTGGCGTCGACCGCCACCCCGGCTGGATCGTTCTGGCCGATGATGAGGGAGTGCGGGCTGGTGCCGTCGAGGTTAGCCTCGTTGATCGTGCCGGTCCCGGCCGTACCGTCGCCTTCATTGGCCCAGTAGATGTGGCCGGGGGCCGCCGCCCCGAGGGCCATCCCGGTGCCGGTGAGCGCATCAGTGGCGGTGACCGCGTGCCGTTTGCTGGCCGCGATCAGGGTGGCGGTGACGGTACCCGCGCTGGTGGGTGCGAACCGCACAGTGACCGCGCATGTCTTACCGGGCCTCAGCCTGGTCGCGCGGCAGGTGTCCCTGGTGATGGTGAAAGCGGCCGAGCCTGGCAGCCTCACCCTCAGCTTGCCGGTGGCCTTCCTGCCCGAGTTGGCCAGCGTGAACGTCTGCGAGGCGGTCTGCCCGGCTCTCACCTGTCCATAGCTATAAGGAGAAGGGCTAAACGCCAGCACCGGCGCCCTCGATGTGGCCGACGCCGATGCCGCCGTCCCGGCCAGCAGCGCCGCGGCGGCCATCGCCACCCCAGCTCCGGCCGCCACAGCCCGCCGCCAGAAGACCCCTGGACCCCTTCGAGGACTGCTAGGGCCGCCAAAGTGTGACAACATGCCCCCCCTGCAATTCGGCTCGCCCAGAACGCGATCACCTGGTGCCGATTTGACGGATTCTACTTTATTTCGGTGCTCGCCGGATCCTGGCGAACGGCACAATCGGGTCGCCGCGGAGAGGGTGCGCCAGACCGGGCTAGTCGAGCAGCTCGCGCCGACCCAGGGAAGGTCACGCTTCTAGCATGACCTCATGACCATAGATCTGTTCGCGGGCATCCCCGTCCGCGACTACTCTGCGGCGGCGGCCTGGTACGAGCGGCTCCTCGGCGCCCCGCCGTCGTTCCTGCCCAACGACACCGAGGCAGTGTGGGAGCTCGCCGACCACCGGTACGTGTTCATCGAGGTGCGGCCCGAGCATGCCGGGCACGCCATGCACACGGTATTCGTCGGCGACTTCGATGCCCGCATCTCTCACATCGCCGAGCGGGGCCTGGAGCCGGACGAGCGCGAGACCTACGCCAACGGCGTCCGCAAGGCCACCTTCCACGACCCGGACGGCAACGAGATCGGATTCGGCGGTGAGCCGGGCGGAGACCGGACAGCTGGATGAGCTTTGCGAACTACTGCCAGCCAGCCTCCACGATCACCGAGGTGGGTTCGTGAGCCCACGGTCGGCCCGGTCCTAGCGGCCACGTCCAGAGCTACCCTCCCGGAGGAAGACTCGGGGCCGCTGCAAGCTGGGTGCTGGAGAAATTTTCCGCTCCAGGCCGCAACTCCCGCCCGGCCTGCGACTGATAACAGATGACACTGTTTGGTCTTCGGGAGGTAACCGTCGTGAACCGATACGAGCTGTGGTGACGGAACTGGCCGGCAGGCCAGTCCAAGCCGGGCAGGTGAGCGACGCGGCGCTGATCGAAGCCTCGCTCGTCGACCCCAGCCGCTTCGCTGCGATCTTCGACCGGCACTCGGATGTGATCCTGCGATACGCCTGCGTGCGGGTCGGGCCTGACGTTGCCAGATCGCCGGGCACCGGCGCGCCGAGGTCAAGCAGCGGCGGCCAGGTGCTCAACAGCCGTTAGTCCGATGACTCCCGGCTCTGGCATGCTGTCAGTGGTGTGCCAGGAGAGCCTGTCTCCCGGTGTAGATAGGATCCGCGGCGCTCATGCGGACGCGGCAGCCGATCACTTCGACGCGGACGCGAAGGGCGGCGGGGGTATGAGTTCCTGTGGTGCCCGCGGACGCGAGGCGGCCCTGGCCTACTCGGGCGGCTGCCTTGATCGGGCGAGTGACCGGCGGGCCGACCCTCAGTGGGTGCATGCGATCCTGGACGCTGCCGGGACGCGGCTGATCCCGATGTGGCAGGACCAATGCATGGTGTCTGGTGACCCGCCGCTGCCTGTGATCTCGACGACCGCCGACGAAAGCCTGATTCTGCGCGATGCGTCCCGGCTCGTATTCCTGGGCCTGGATGGCGGCGCGGGTGTCTTCGCGGCGGATCTGTCGTCACTCGATGAGGCTCGCGCTGTCGAGGTCGCCGGTGCGGAGCGGGTCCTGGACGTGCGGGCGCTAGTGGGTGTCCTTGACCCGCCCGAGGCCGCGATTCTGGCTTATGCGCGCGGGATCCTGCACTGGAACCGCCATCACCAGTTCTGCGGAACCTGCGGATCCAGGACGCGGAGCAGCCACGGCGGCCACCTTCGCGTGTGCGAGAACGGTAATTGCGCCCGCTGGCACTTCCCGCGGATTGAACCTGCGGTGATCATGCTGGTCGAGTCGCCAGGACCACCGGACCGGTGCCTGCTGGCCCGGCATAAGGGCTCCGCGGCAGGCGGGTACTCGACGCTCGCGGGCTTCGTCGAAATCGGCGAGAGCCTGGAGGACGCAGTACGGCGCGAAGTGGCCGAGGAGGCAGGCGTGCCCGTCGAAACGGTAACTTACGTCGCCTCGCAGGCCTGGCCATTCCCCTCCGGGCTCATGGCGGGGTTCCGGGCCACCGCAGCGGCCGAGTCCATGGTCGTAGATGGCCAGGAAATCCTGGAGGCTCGCTGGTTCACCCGCGCTGAGCTTAGGGAGCACGCCGCGTCCGGTCACCGTCTCGGCCGGCCAGACTCGATCGACCGGCACCTGCTGCGCTCCTGGCTTGGAGAAGGCGCCTGACAGTCCGGCCGCTGGCGGAGCGGGTGACGAGAATCGAACCGCGCCCGGGGAGTGCGGAGGCTGATCCCAGGGACCGTGCTAGCCGTACCTCTGGCTCGGGTGTTCGCACGCTGGATCTCCTGCTCGCGTGCGGCGAGCATTGAGATGCAGGTGACCGGAGTTACCGTCGAGCTGCCGTCCCACGCCTGACCGAGCCGGAGCGCAGACCCATGCGGATAGTGATCGCCGAGGACTCAGCAGTAGTCCGGGCGGGCCTGGCCGAGATCCTGGCCGACCGCGGCCACCAGGTGGTCGCCGCCGTCGGCAACGCCGAGGACCTGCTAACCGCGGTGGACGAGTACCAGCCCGACGTCACCGTGGTGGACGTGCGGATGCCGCCCGGCTATACCGACGAGGGCCTGCGCGCCGCGATCGCCATCCGCCGCGACCACCCCACGACCGGGGTACTGGTGTTCTCCCAGTACATCGAGACCCGTTACGCCGCCGACCTGCTCGGCGCGGCATCCGGCGGCGGTGCGGCCGGTGTCGGTTACCTGCTCAAGGACCGGGTCGCCGACGTCGGCGAGTTCGTCGACGCACTCAGCCGGGTAGCGGCCGGCGGCACCGCGCTCGACCCGGAGGTCATCACGCAGCTGCTGGGCGCCAGCCGCCGCACCGACGGGCTCGGCGCCCTCACCGCCAGGGAACGCGACGTGCTGGCCCTGATGGCCGAAGGCCGCTCCAACGGCGCGATCGCCGGGATACTCGTGATCTCCGAGCGGGCCGTGGAAAAGCACGTCTCCAACATCTTCAGCAAGCTCGGCCTGCCCCCCTCCGACGCCGACCACCGCCGGGTGCTGGCCGTCCTCCGCTACCTGCGGTCCTGACCGGCGGCACTTAAGCACGGGCCTCGCTGGCCTTCGTGTCTTATCCGTGGAAGGACGAGTGGTTCGCGGTACCGCGCACTGGAGCACGACAGTGCCCGCTGGCCGCGCGCTGAGTGGATCGGAGAGCTGGCCAAGAGCCTGCGGCCCGGTGCGGCCGTTCTCGACCTGGGCTGCGCGGCCGGTGTTCCCGTGGCCGCGGAACTTGCGAGGCAGTACCGCGTGACCGGGGTCGACATTTCCCCCGAGCATATTCAGCAGGCGACCCGCAATGTCCCGGACGCTCAGTTCGTCTGCTCGGACGCGCTTACGGTCACCTTCCCGGCCGGACAATTCGACGCGATCATTTCCCTGTACACCTTCGACCACATTCCCAGGGACGAGCACCGGGGTCTCCTGGAACGCCTTCGCACCTGGCTCCGGCCTGACGGCCTGCTCCTGCTGAGCATCGAAGACCTCGACGAGCCTGGCACCGTGGCGGAATGGCTGGGGGTTGACATGTATTTCAGCATGTTCAGTGCCGACGCCACTCGCCAGCTTGTCCGCGAAGCCGGGTTTGACATTGAGAAGACTGCCTTGAAAACCCAGAAAGAGGGCGAAACGGATATCTCCTACACCTGGATCCTGGCTCGGAAGGCGTCCTCGCACCCGTAGCCTGTGAGCCGATCCGCGTCCATATCGCTGGCACCGGCGGGTGACATGACCCGGGCATGACGACCGCCGCGGGAGGCCTTCGCCAAGGTCGTATGCAACTGAGCCGGGAGACCGTGCTAGCCGTACCTCAGGCTCGGGTGTCCGCACGGTGGATCTCCTGATCGTGCTCGGCGAGCCTTGAGATGCAGGTGACGGAGTGGCCGGCACCGCAGCTCACAGGAGGCATCCCAATGTACGCACCGACTGACAACTTCCCTTCCTCGCGATCTGTCCTGATGAGATTTCTGGTCAGGTCATGGGAATACCGCCATCCCCGCGCGTGGGCGGTTTTCCGCTTTGCCTGTGGCGTCTGGAATCTCTTCCTTGGCGTCCTTCTGCTCTCTTACGGTTACTGGTTTGGATGGGTGCCGCTGGCGGGGTCGGTACTGGTCTTCTGGACCGTCTACCGTCTTCAGTCAAGTGTCCAGAGCTAGCTCGCCAGCATGCGAGTGGCCGCCGGCTCTCGTCCGGGTGGCCTAGTCGCCCTGATGCGGCCGACGTTAAGCAAGCGGTCGGAAGCATGCTCGCGGCGCGTGAGTTTCGTGCGGATACTAGAGCTTCGAAGGGCGAGGAGCCCGATGAACAGCAACGGCGCCATCCCGATGACTGACCAGCAGCCCAGACTCCCGTGCCAGCGCAGGGCATATTCACGCTTGACACCGGTCCTTCCCAGGCTTCGCGGGTCTGGCGAGCATTGAGATGCGGGTGACCGGAGTGGCGAAGGCATCGCAGGTCACTGGAGGCATCTCGATGCGCGCACCGAGTGACGACGTCACTCCCCCGCGGTCCGTACTGATGAGATTTCTGGTCAGGTCCTGGGAATACCGCCACCCCCGTGCCTGGGCGATTTTCCGCTTTACCGCTGGCGTCTGGAATCTCATCCTTGGCGTCCTTCTGCTCTCTTACAGCTACTGGTTTGGATTGGTGCCACTGCTGGGCTCGGTGCTGATCTTCTGGACCGTCTACCGCCTGCAGCAGGACAGCGCCCACCGGGTGCTTGAGCTGGAGCAGTCCAGGGCCCTGGTGGTGGACGACTCGGCCGCGCGGCTGCGCCGGATCGAGCGGGATCTGCACGATGGGGCGCAGGCGCAGATGGTCGCCGTCGCGATGAAGCTGGGCCTGGCCAGGGAAAAGCTCGGCGGCACGATCGCGCAGGTTACGGCCGCCGGGACCGCGCCGGCCGATCTGGTGCGGGCCCTGGAGCTGGTCGACGCGGCCCACCGGGGCGCCAAGGAGGCCATCACCGAGCTGCGTGACCTGGCCCGCGGCATCCACCCGCCGGTCCTGGACCATGGCCTCGGCGCCGCGCTGGCCACCCTGGCCACGGGCAGCGACGTGCCGGTTGAGCTGGTCGTCGACCTGCCCGACCGCCCGTCGGCCGCGATCGAGACTATTGCCTACTTCTGCGCCGCCGAACTGCTCACCAACGTCGCCAAGCACAGCGGCGCCCGGCATGCCGCCCTGACGGCAGTCCACGTGCCCGGGCTGCTCACGATGCGAGTCAGCGACGACGGCTGCGGCGGTGCGCGGCTCGAGGGCCGCGGCGGCCTGGCCGGCCTGGCCGACCGGGTCCGGGCCGTGGATGGCAGGCTGCAGATCAGCAGCCCGCCCGCAGGCCCCACCGTGGTTACCGTCGAGCTGCCGTCCCGCGCCTGACCGAGCCGGAGCGCACGATGCGGCGTCCCTGGTTAGGTTCTGGGCGCTGCGGCGCGCGTCTCCTGGTCGGAAGCTGTCCTGCGCAGTTTGCCTGGCCGGGTGACGGGATGGGTGGCTGCAGCTGGCTGGGTTCCGTACGCGACGGGCACGACCGTGGCTGTCGTCGAATAGGGTTGCCCGCCATGGCCGACTTCATTTCCGTCCCTTTCTACGACCTGTTCCAGGACCAGGGGCATGTGCCGGAGATCCGCAAGAAGCTGCCCCCGCTGCTGGCCGGGGTCCGGCGGAGCGTCCTGGAGATCGGCGCGGGAACCGGTCTGATCACCACGTCGCTGGCCGACTGGACACCGGCTGAGGTCTTCGCGCTGGAACCCTCGGCCGGTATGCGCGCGGTGCTGCTGTCCCGGCTGAGTTCGCGCCCGGAGCTGCTGCAGCGCGTGACCGTGCTCCCGTGCGATGCGCTGAGCGTGGACCTGGACGAGCCGGTTGAGGCCGTGGTCATGATCAACGTGATGTACGCCTTCGAGCCGGACTATCGCAAGCGGCTCTGGCCGGTGCTGGCGGCTCAGCTGGCACCCGCCGGCCTGCTGGTCTTCACCTGGCGCGCTGATGGTCCGCCGACGCCCCGTCCACTCCAGGAGCTGGGTTCGCGTCAGGTGGGCCGGCATACCTACACGATTCTGTCGGAGATCCTCGAGTCGGATGAGGAGGCGTTCCGCGCTCGCTACCTGTACCAGGTCGCCGAGGGTAAGAAGGTCATCAGCGAAGAGGAGATCATCGGTTATGGCTACCGCCCCGTATGGGAGGTGATCCAGCGTGAGCTGGCCAGTGCGGGCTTCACTCAGACTGATGGCGCCGAACGCCTCCTCGCCTGGCGGCTCGCCTAGGAGATGGCGCTGAGCGTGTTCGGATAAGGCACGTAGATTATTCGCTGCTCACCGGAATAGCTTGGTGTGCGGCAGTATCAGCTTCGATCTGATGTGGCTGCCGCCTGGGAGGGAAGCGATGCTTGCTGCGCAATCGTCGCCGGTGAGCGGGGTTGTCTTCGCGGTGGCCGTGCTGGCCGCCAGCACGGCGCTGGTGGCGGCCCTGGCGTGGGCATCGCGGCGGCTGCTCGGGTTGCCGATCGGGGTGCTGCGGGCGCTGATCGCTGGGTTGCTGGGCTTCGCCACCGCCGAGATCTTGGGCAGGTCGCTGCGAGCGGCTCAGCCTGGGCACCTGGCGGCGTTCATCACCGTGGCGCTGGGCGTTCCGCTGATCATCGCGATGATCTTCCTTGTCGCGGCGGAGGCCCTGGTGCCGAGCGGTACTGGGCCGCAGCCGGTGGAGATGATCCGCGGCGCGCGGCGCGCGCTCGCGCGCTCGCGGCGCTATTCGCAGATCAGCCGGATCGCGGTGCGGCACGGGCTGGGCCCTTACTTGCACGGGCGGCCGCTGCGTCCCGCGGACGCGGCTGGCGGGCGGGCAGCGCTGGCGTTGTCACTGCGGCGTGCCCTGGAAGAGGGCGGGGTCACCTTCACCAAGCTGGGCCAGCTGATGTCCACTCGCCGTGATCTGCTCCCGGAGGAGTTCACTTCCGAGCTCGCCCGGCTTCAGGACCGGGCCGAGCCGGCGCAGTGGGAGCAGGTGGAGGAGGTACTAACCCGGTCACTTGGGGCGCCACCCGGGCAGGTTTTCGCGGATCTGCAGCCGGAGCCGGCCGCAGCCGCATCAATCGCCCAGGTTCACAAGGCCTGGCTGCGCGGCGCAAGCTCCCCGGGCGCCCAGGTGGCCGTGAAGGTTCAGCGTCCAGGGATCCGTGCCACCGTCGAACAGGACCTCGACATCCTGCTGCGCATGGCGGTCAGGCTCGAGGATCGCGCGCGCTGGGCGCGTGCGGTCGGCGCGGCCGGCGTTGCCCGGGGATTCGCCGCCGCCATGCAGGAGGAGCTCGACTTCCGGGTAGAGGCACGCAACATGGCAGCCGTCGCGGCCATCTGGGCGGGCCAGCAGCGTGCCGTCGGGGGAAACGTCTTGGTGGTGCTTCCGACCGTGCATGAGCAGCTGTGCACCGAGCATGTGCTCGTCATCGAATGGCTGGACGGGGTCAGCCTGCGCGCGGCCGGACAGCTGATCGATGACCGCGGGCTTGACCGCGCCGGCCTGGCCCGTGCGCTGCTGCGCAGCATGGTGTACCAGATCACCGAAGGCGGCGTGTTCCACGCTGACCCGCATCCGGGCAACATCCTGCTGCTCACCGACGGCCGCCTCGCCCTGATCGACTTCGGCTCGGTCGGCCGCCTCGACGCCCAGCAGCGGTCCGCGCTGCAGAACCTGCTGCTCGCGCTCGGGCGCGCCGACCCGGCGGCGCTCCGCGACGCCCTGCTGGAACTGCTCACCCGCCCCGACGACATCGACGAGCAGCAACTGGAGCGGGCCCTCGGCCAGTTCATGGCACGCCACCTCACGGGCGGCACCGCGGCCACCGCTGAGATGTTCACCGGCCTGTTCCGCCTGGCCTCCCGCTTTGAGCTGGCCATCCCGCCCGAGATCGCCACCGTCCTGCGCGCCCTCGCCACCCTCGAAGGCACACTCACCCTGCTGACACCCGGGATTGACATAGCCGAGGAAGCGCGGGCGTACGCAGCCGCCCACGTAGCCGCGCAGTTGTCGCCTCGAGGCATGCCCAAGTCGGCCGCCGACGAGCTGATCGCGCTGCTACCGGTGCTACGCCGGCTGCCACGTCGGCTCGACCGCATCACCGGCACGATGGAACAAGGCAGGCTCAGTCTCAACGTGCGACTATTCGCCGACGAACGCGACCGCCGGGTAGTCACCGCCCTGACCAACCAGGTCCTCCTGGCGTTCCTCGGCGCAGCATCCGGCATCGTCGCCGCGCTGATGCTCGGCGCACCCGGCGGCCCCAAGATCACCCCCACCGTCAGCCTCTACCAGGTAATCGCCTACAACCTGCTCATCGTCGCCGCCATCCTCGTCCTGCGAGTGCTCTTCACAATCTTCAGGAACCGGCAAAGCACCGAGCGCGGCTCACCCTAGCGCTGATGTTGAGGTGAATTCAGATCTGAACCCGCATGTTGGGCTTAGGGCGGCGAGACTCACAAACGCCCCTGCGGCCGTCGGCGATGAGCGCTCGCGTGGTATGCGAACCGATCGATCCCATGTTTCCTGGCCCGGTTGGACGTCGCCGCGGCGCGTGGGGTGGAATTGATCACCCGGAGGCTGGTCATCACCGGCCAAGCGGGCCTGCGGTAACGGCGAGGAGCTGTTGTGTCCGATGGCGAGCGGGACTTCGAAGCGCGTGCGGTAGACCGGCTGATCTTCTTTTCCGACGCCGTGGTGGCCATCGCGATCACGCTGCTCGCCATCGACCTGCCGGTACCCACCGGCGACACTGTGTCCGAGTTCTGGTCCTCAGTACGGCACAACGCCGGTCACTATGCGGCGTTCCTGATCAGCTTCCTGGTGATCTCCGCAGCGTGGAGCCACCACCACGACCTCTTCCGGTACGCCAGGCGGATGGACTCGCGGTTGCGGACGCTCAACACGGCCTGGCTCTTCATGATCATCCTTAATCCGTTCGCGACTAGGCTGCTCACCAGCCAGGGGAACAAGAACCTGTATGTGCACGCCTTGCGGTTCGGGTTTTACTCGCTGCTGCAGGCGCTGGTCTCCGCGGTGCTGCTGGTGATGCTGCGCCACATGATCTCGCACGCTCAGGCGCCCGGCACCCCGGAGCCGGTCGTGAGCGATACCGCCTGGCAGTCCTACGGCTGGCTGGTCGGCTTCGGGCTGTCGATTCCGGTCTTCTTCGTCACCCCCTACGGGTGGGTGGTCTGGTTCGTCGGCCCGCTGCTGGTGCACCGGCTGCACCAGCTACACCGGCGGCGTTACGGCAAACAGCGACACCCCGGCGTTGCCTAGCCCCCCGGGCGGGCATCGCGACGGGCCGGCCCACGGCCGGAAGCGGCTCGGCCACCGGCAACCACGAGGGCAACTGGGTGGCGCGCATCCTGCATCAGCGCTGTCCGGACTTCTCGGCCCGTGCCGCCCACGCGGCAAGCGGGGCTGATAGATAAGGAACGTGCGTATCGGCCGACTGCCCATCGACGAGCAGCTAGAACATTTTCGCGCGGCGTTGAGCCGAAACCGCACACTGACCGAGGTGCTTGACAAGGCCGCCGAAGTGGGACTGCCCGGCTGGTATCTGGTCGCCGGATGCCTCTACCAGACCGTGTGGAACGTCGTCACCGGCCAGGCGCCTGAAGCGGGCATCCTGGACTACGACCTGGCTTACTTCGATCCCTCCGATCTGTCGTGGGAAGCTGAGGACGCGGTCATCCAGGCCGGAAGCAAGGTCTTTGGTCATCTGCCCCAGCCAGTGCAGATCCGCAACCAGGCCCGCGTGCATCTGTGGTACGAGCAGAAATACGGTGTGCCCTGTCTCCCTCATGAATCCACGGAGGCGGCGATCGACACCTTCGAGGCGACAACCGCCTGCCTGGGCGTGCACCTCGCTCCCGGCGGGCAATGGCGGATATACGCGCCGCACGGACTCGCCGACGTATTCAATCTCCTCGTGCGTCCCAACCCAGTGCTGGCGCCTCGGCGCGTTTATGAGATCAAGACCGGGCGGTGGCAACGCCAATGGCCCGCCCTCACGGTGCTGCCCTGGCCCGAGTCCGGAAGCGGTATGCCTGGCCTCGTCTGTCGCTGAGGTCGCGCGCCAGGCACTGCGGGCCGCGCAGCGGGCGCTTGCCATCCGGCCGGTAGCCCCATGACTCGGCCGTGATCTAGTCTGGCGGCCATGGAGGATGCATCCTTTCGGGTCTCGGATGCTGAGCGCGAGCAGGTTGTCCTTTCGCTTCGCGATCACCTTATGGCCGGGCGCCTGACGCCGGAGGAGTTCTCCGAGCGAGTCGAGGCCGCACTCAAAGCCCGCGTCAGCGGGGAACTGGCGCGTGTCCAGGCAGACTTGCCGGATGTCTCTCTTCAAGCCGCGCGTCCGCGCCGCAAACCGACCCGCTTCACCACGGCCTTGTTCGGTCATGTCACGCGGCGGACACGGCTGCGGCTACGCCGGTGGGCCTGCGCGGTCAGTGCTTGCGGAGACCTGGATCTCGATCTACGCGAGGCCACGATCGACCTCCCACAGACAGCCGTGACGGTCTTGGTGGCCTTCGGCAACGTCGATGTCTATGTGCCCGAGGACGTCAACGTCGACGTCGGCGGGTTCACCATCTTTGGTCACCGCCGCGAGTGGGGGCGCGACGTCGATCGGCCGGACGCCCCGACCTTGCAGGTTCGCGCGCTCGGCTGCGGGACGGTCGATGTATGGCGGGTGCCGCACGACATGCGAGGCAGCTACCGCGACATCATTCGCCAGCTCAAGGAGCGCCAGCGCCAGCTTCCGGCGTGAAAACGGCGACACTCCCGTTATACCGGGATCAGTACCGACCGCTTCGTCTGCCACTCCAGCATCGACCTGAACTTCGCTGCGGGCGACAGCGCACTCGATGCCGCAGTTTCGGCCGGTTGTGGCAGGGACACAGCACGGTAGGGTCAGGGCCCATGGCCAGACGCTCCGGGTTCCGCCGGTCGGCTGGAACCGCTACCCCCCTCGATGTCATCAGGAGGGGATTCCGGCCGCCAAGCATCGCCGCTCTATCAGCCGATATCTCGGCGATAGATCGCGGCGAAGGCAGAACGGTCGCATGCTTGTACCGAGGGTCGTTCGGCGCGTACCCGAAGCGTTTCAGGCGAAAGGTGCTAGACCTTCATCCGGCCGCACTCATCTTCCGGCCCTTCTGGTCGTCTCCTTCCAGGTCCAGATTCCGGATTCCGCGGGGTGACATCATTTCGGCCGCTCTCGGCCGCCCGGACCGGGCAGCTGCGTTTTACTCACCGGGTTCGCGCCTTTTCGACTACGCGGCCTTCGATGTCATCGCGTGCCAGATGGCCGACGGGAAGCTTGATCTTGCGGTGCCACGCCCAGACGTTCGGCTGGTGCTGCATTACCTCAACTCTCCCCCTGTCGCGTCATCCGATGGAAGCAGCTGAGCCCTTCAGTGCGGGCAACTGGGCTTGAACGAGTGGCCCTGGGGGAGAGCGATCAAGGCGCAGGGCAGCATTCCGACGCTGACCTGAAAGTGCTCCTCGTATCGCACGTAGCAGGGCATGACCGGCCCAGCTCATGCTAGGGCGACACGGCGGTGCCCAGGGAGTCGGCTCCCCCGAATTTCGGTGCGCCCTTCTCATAGAAGACGTCGAGTTCTTTGATAATGAAGCCCGCGGCCGTCAGCAGGTCAACGATAGGCCTGGTGAGGTTGCACCCGCCGAAAACGCGCTGCTCCAGTGGGTTGAGGCGTCGTTGCCAACGGCGCACATTCTCGTCGGGGGCCAGCCCGTGCTCCAGGAAGTGCAGGGTCCCCCCGGGCTTGAGAACCCGCCGCACCTCGCGCAGGGCGGCGGCGGCGTCGGGGATGGTGCATAGCGTCCAGGTGGACAGGGCAGCGTCGTAGCTGTCGTCCTCGAAGGGCAGCGACTGGCCGTCCAAGCCGGAGCGCTGCACCGGGACGCTGGCCGCCTTCAGCCGCTGGCCCGCCAGTTGCCAGCCGAGGTCGGAGGGCTCGACCGCGGCGACCCGGGTGACGGCTACCGGATAGAAGGGCACGTTGAGGCCCGAGCCGAAGCCGATCTCGACCACCCCCCCGGCCAGGCCCGCACAGACCCGGCGGCGCAGCGGCTCGGCTGTCTTGGTACCGCACGCGGTGTTGAGGATCCGCGGCAGGACTCGTCTCTCGTAGAATCCCATGACTGCCTCCTTGAACTGCACAATGTTCGTTCGGTTGTTCCTGGTGGTCGGCTGGCTCTCTGAGTGCCTCGATGCCGCAGCCTGGCCATCCTGTGCGTCCGGCGGCCGTCCTAAGCGTGCCCGACAATCTCGCATACATCGACGCTGATGAACGTCGCAGGCGCATCGGGCATGTCGCGGAGCTGGTTGAAGGCCGCCTCCGCCGCCCGGGCGTTTTCCTCCGTGTCGAAGAGCCAGAAAGAATGCTGGATGATGTCACCACCTCGGCTCCGCGCCCAGTAGCCGCCCGCCGAGCCGGCCATGCCCTGCAGCATCGCAACACCCCTTTCGCCGAGCATCGCCAGCGCCTCGTCCGCCCGGTCCGGCTTGATCTTGACTCGTCCGACGACTGCCCGCATTGGCTTGTCCTTCCAGCTGTGTGCTCCCTGCATGAACGCCCACACGTTGATCACCTTCATCCCGTGGGGCCGCTCGTGCGCTGTGGTCATGAGGCCACGATGGCGCTCCGGGGCCGCCGGAGCATCGGTGAACTCACCCATTTCTGGCTGGTTTAGGAAGCGCTTCGCCGGGCCGCGCCCTGCCGGGCCGATGAGATCCGGGCGCCCGTAGTGTCATCACTGCTGACCGTGGGACAAGCCCGTGGCAGAGGAGGAGACGCGGCTATGGCAATCGGATTCGACGGCTGGGCGGTCGTGAGGTGAGCGGCAAGGTAGTCGTGAACAGGTCGATGTCGCTGGACGGCTTCATCGCCGGTCCTGACGACGCGATGGACTGGATCTTCGACTTCATGGCGCCGGACGCAGCGTGGCTGACGGAGATCGCGGCGGCCACCGGCGCCATGCTCGTCGGCCGGCGGACCGATGAGGTAGGCGACAGGATGGACGCCAACAACGAGCGGGGGGCAGCATCGAGCGACGAGGGCTACCCCTTCTCCGGACCCTCGTTCGTCCTCACCCATAGGCCGCCGGACCCGCCGGCCCGGGGGTCACGTACCTCGCCGGTGACATCGGGGAAGCGGTCGCCACGGCACTGAACGCGGCGGGCGGCAAGGACCTCGAAATCCTCGGCGCTGACGTGGCCGGCCAGTGCCTGCAGCGGGGACTCGTGGACGAGATCCTGGTATACGTCCTGCCGGTGCTGCTCGGCGACGGCATCCGGTTCTACTCCTCCCCGGGTCTCGCGAGGATTGACCTGGAACCGCTCGACAGCACGCGGCACGGAGCCGTCACTGTCCTTCGCTTCCGCGTCCGCAAGTAGTCATCGGTGTAGTACTGCGACCAGTCCCTGGCGCATATGACTCTATCTAGGTAGAGTCTGGTCCATGCCACCTCGCACGGCGCTGTCTGCTCAGACCCGAGCGGTTCTGGCCGCTTTTGCCTCCCAGCCGTCGGAATGGCGGCACGGCTATGACCTAGCTCGCGAAACCGGACTGAAGTCCGGAACCTTGTACCCGATCCTGATCCGGCTCGCTGACAGGAAGACCGTCGAGGCTTGCTGGGAAGCCGATCAGCCCGCAGGGCGGCCGAGACGTCACCTGTATCGGCTCACGAGCCAAGGACTGCAAGCCGCGACAGCAGCGCTGGCCGTCGCCCCGGCAACGGCCAGCGCTAGTCGGCCGCAGCGGGCCGCGGCCGCTCGACGGCTGGCCGGTGGGTGCTCGTGATGGAGCGGCTGACACGACTGCTGGCCGGCCTGCTGGGCACTACGGCACGGGTGCTTCCACCGGCACGGCGGCAGTGGGCCGAGGCAATGCAGGCTGAGGCCGGTCAGGTTCCGGCCGGGTGGCCTCAGCTGCACTGGCTGGCGGGCGGACTGTGGCTGGTTGCGAGGGAGACCATCATGGCACGCAAGATCGTTTACTGGATTGGGCTGGGCGTGGTGGCGGCTGCGGCGGCATGCGCGATATGGCTGAGCTGGCGGACCGTGCCGACAGCCGATCCGGAGAGCGTGACCGACCGGGTCCGGGTCCTAGTCGGAGCGTCCGCGCTCCTGGTCGTGCCCTGGGCTGGCCGCCGGAGCGGCTTGTTCGGGCCGGTTGGCCGCGGCATTACACCGCGGCTAGTGCGGGTGGCTGGCTGCGTGGCCATCTGCGGCCTCGGCCTGTCGATCGTGCATCTGGACAGGAACGCTGGCGCCGGCGGCGTCCTTGGCTCGGGCACCATCAGCTGGCCCCGAGAGATCGCCGGGCTGGCGCTGATGGGAGCCGTGGCTGCCATGCCACCTGTGATCAGGGCGCTCAAGCCGCAGGCCGATGCCGGCGTGGTGTGGGGACCTGCCGGAGTGATGGCTGTTGCCGCCTTCGCGGTCCTGCCGATGCAAGTGCTCACGATCCTGTACGTGGCCGGGATCCTCGCCGCCACGTCGCGCCGGTCACCGGTGACCGGCGCGGCTCTCGCCATTGGCACGATAACTGGCCTGGCTACAGGCTTGATCTTTTACGGAGTACTGGCGATCCCATCCGATATCGTCCTGACTGGCGGTATCGTCCTGATCATCTTCCTCATTCTGGCGGCAATCCCGTTTCTGGTCGCCGCCCCGGCTGGCATAGCGGCCGCGTGGCTGCTGTCGGGCATAGAGGATCCGCAAGAACTGCGAGCGCGGCGAGTCCGCCAGGGATTGCTCGCGGGCGCGATCGCCGGAGCTGCCGGCGGCCTGCTCATTACGGTCAGCGCCATGGGTCTCGGGATCATGATGATCATCGGCCCGCTGGCCGGAGCTGCCGGCGGCGCGTTCGGCGGCGCCATCGCCGCCGCTCATCCGCGCAGGTCACTACCTGGCGGCTCCAGGGCCGCCGGAATGTTCGTCTCTGGCCCGTAACCAGTCAGGCCCTCATCCAGTCATGCCCTGCCTAAATCTTCGCCGTCGTCCTCGTGGCTGCGGATCCCTGGGGAGCGGGCGGCGGGTTAATACCCGGCGAATGCCGACGGCGAAGCGGCCGCAGGCATGAGAGCGGGTGACGAGAATCGAACTCGCACGATCAGCCTGGGAAGTCAACGTCGCGACTGCGCGCCGACTGCTGACGCTGTGACCTGCGCACGCCGACTTGGTCTTCCGCGATTGACCGCTGTTATCCGAGGCCATCCACGCTGACGGGCGCGTAGCGGGCACGGCTTACGTCCTTGGATTCTCAGTCGACCATGACGACCTACTCGCGGCCGACCCAGGTGGCGACGCACGCCTCGTTGCCCTCGGGATCGGCAAGGACCCACCACATCGGCGCCTGCGCGGCGGAGACCAGGTGGCCGCCCGCAGCCAGGGCGGCGGCGATCCGGGCCTCGGCCTGCTCATGCGGGACGGCGATGTCGATATGCATGCGGTTGCGTTGCAGGCGCGGGGCATCCATTCGCTGGAACTCAAAGCCCGGACCTCGACCCGACGGGTCGGACAGGTAGTCGTCGCCGACCTGGCGGTAACCGAGCAACGCTCGCCAGAACGGCAGCACATCTGCGAGGACGAGTGCGTCGATCGTGACGTTGACGAGCTGGACGGCGCTCGGATCGGCCACCATGCCCAGCGTCTGCGCGGCAGCTGAGATCTGCCGGGCCAGCGCGATGTCGCGGGTGTTCAGGCTCACGGTGACGCCCGTGTGCCGTAGGTCGACACTGACATACTGCTCGCCGGCGCTGGCGATCCGCCCGATCTCGTTGACGAACGCGACGCCTTTCGCGAGCGAGCCGGTCCGGAAGTGGGCCGAGACCACGTGGTACAGGACGCGCCAGTCATCGACACCGTCTGCCGCGTGAAACTGCCCGGCCGTGATCCGCTCAGTCACGCCGGCCAAACTAACACCGAGGCCGGACAGGCAGCGTGGCAGATGCAGCCAAAGCCACAGCGCGGCGCTGGCGGCGTGTCCTACCTAAGGCCGAGAACGGTCAGCAGAGCATCGTCGATGCACCACCGCTGCTCTGGGCTCAGACGACCAACAAGGTTGCCCAACCGGCTGGTGTCGACGGCGCCGACTTGTTCAACGAGTACACGCGTCGCCTCGCCGAGGAGATCGATCTCAGGACGGAGGCCGTCGCGTTTCCTGGAGAGTCATATGGGTACCGGACCGCGCGGAATCGGCTGCGCACTCATTGATCCGCTGAGTACAATAACTGGCTCTAGGTTACCGCTGTTAATGCCCCGTTAATGACCCGCCGCGGCGTCTTGCGGTTCTGGTGAGGCACAGGCGATGGCTTCCGATGATCATCGGGCACAGGCTGGACCCGATTCACCAAGTCAAGCCAGGTGGCTTACCCTCTGCTTTCGCCGACGACAGGGCGAGATGCTATCAATGCCGTCACGGTTCACGTCGGCCGACCCGAACCCGCGAGGTCGTCTAGACCTGGGCCATGGCGGCTGGTGAGTTTCTTGCTGGCGCATACCGGCCTACGGTGGGGCGAGGCATCGCGCTGCGGGTATGTGATACCGACCTTAACCGCAGCATCGACGTCCGACGGGCCTTACGCGGATGTCGGCTGCCGCCTTGTCCTCGGCAGCCCGAAATCTCATCGGTCAAGGGACGGTCCCGATCCGGCCCTTCCTCGCTGGCGAGATACTCAGGCTAGCAATGGACTTTACCTCTATGTTACGGTTCCATGACCGACACTTGACCTTGGCGCATCAAAAAGGAGTCATGGAGTCGGAGTGATCGGCAGGTGACGTGGCCATCGGCTCAACCCTCGGCCACGGCCGGCCGAAAAGAGGATGGGGGCATGGCCATGACGGGGACCAACGATGACAAGCTGATCAAGATGGTCAGGGAGGCGGGCCACCAGTACGGCCCGGCCATCCTGGCCACGTCTAAGCGCGAGGGAGTCCCACTTGCTCTTGCGCTCGCTCTGGTTGAGCAAGAATCGGGATTCATAAACCAGTTCGGCTGTGACCAAGGCCCCCAGAGTACCGCGCCCTGGTGTCATCAACTGGTGACGCGCGATCGTGTTCAGGCGCTCATTAGGCACGTCGAGGGCGGCGGCATCTCGAATGGGGTGGGTCTGACCCAGCTCACCACGATCGGCTTGATCCGGCAGGCCGAGGCCGCGGGCGGCGCCCACAGGGTCCGCCCTCAGTGCCGAGTCGGATTCCGGCTCCTTCACGGCCTGATCGAGCGGCACGGAGAGGTAGACGGAATCGGCTGCTACAACGGTGGCGAGGGAAACCCGATACTCAGTTACGCGAAATCAGTTGGTGCCCTTCGCGACAGATGGCAGGCTACTATCAATCACACGCTCCTCGGGTGAGGGACTGCCGCATCGGGTGATGCGGCAATCCGTGCGACCTGACGCTGACCACTCCCTACACCGTGGGACCTGACGTCAAGGCGCCGCAACCGGGCCCGCTAATGGCCCGGAGTTTTCGCAAGGACCGGTGCTGATGGGTGCCCTGATCCTGCCCCGTTTGGGACTGCCCCGGCTTTAGTTGACTCGGGGGCTGGGTGGTTCAGGCTGCATGGGCAACCGTGTTGATTGTCTCGTATTCGATGAAGGTGAGCCGGCCGAGTCAATCAGCTAGCGCACCAGCGCGGATCGCAGCGCCGCTAGGTCGGGCGCGCCGACGCCGTGCGCCGTGAGGTACCCGTATACCGATCCGCCGCCGGCCGCCCTGGCCCAGGCCAGCACGTTCAGGATCAGCCCAGCCGGGCTGGAGAGCAGTTCAGCGGTCACGCTGCCGCCCAGGCCGGTGGCCTTCAGCCTGCCGATCACCGCAGTGCTGTCAGGGTCGAGGTACACCGAGCTAAGCGAGTAGTCCGCCCCGATCAGCTCGTCGGGAACGCCGAGCACGGCCAGCACCAGCGCGATCACGACGCCGGTCCGGTCCTGGCCCGCAGCGCAGTGCACCAGCGCGGGAAGCGCGCCAGGCGCGCACAGTTCCCTGACCGCCGCGCCGATCGAGTCGCCGCACTCGTCGAGCATGTAGCGATACTCCTCGCCCAGGCGGCCAGCCCGGTCAGCGGGGGCAGCCCGGCCGGGTCGCGGACAATCGGGGCGCGCACGATCCGGGCTGGCAGCCCGGCCACGGCGCTCGGCCTCTCCTCCACCTCGATGTCCGCGCGCAGGTCCACGATCGTACGCAGGTCCAGCACGGCCAGCCCGGCGGCGCCTTGGCTGTCGAGCCGGTGCAGGCTGTCGGAGCGGAACAGGGTCCGCCAGACCACGCAATCGCCCGCATATGTCGGGTAACCGCCCACGTCGCGCAAGTTGAAGGTGCCGTCCACCCGGAGGTGCCGCCCGTCGGCCAGCGCGATGTCCTGGATCTCGCGTTCCGTGCGCCCGGCAGTCCGCGTCAACTAACCGTTCCTCTCCGGTCGTCGATCCCGTATGGGACGATCTCATACCCGGAGAGGCGCGAGGCGGTGCAAACCACCGAGTGTTAGTGCCTGCGGACGCGCGCCGGGGGTTGCAACCACCTGATCCATGCGGCTCGAAGCCGCACGGCCTTGGCACGGCGGCAGTGGCAGCGCGACAGTGCGCTCCTTAGAGTGGCCATATGGCGGACACTGTGACCGCGTTTCCTGAAGAACGGCGGATCGCAGGTGAGGGCTGGAGCCTGCGAGCCGAGCGTGTCGAGATACTAGGCGGCGGCGCGTGGCGTGCGCTCATCGGCGTTCGGCGCGATCTTAATCTCTTGGTGTCCGGGGCAGACCTGGGCTACGAGGTTGAGGTGGAAGCCTGGGCTGGTGAGCCTGAGGAGTCCGATGGCGTGGCCGTGATCGATGCTGGTGACGGCGTCCCTAGGGTGGCCCGGGTGCCGCTGTGCGGATGCGGGGACCGCGGCTGCGGCAATGCCGGGGTGCAGTTCGGCAAGTGGCTGGCCGGTGGCGAACTGCCCGCGCTGGTCGGCTTGCTGAGGGAGTTTCCCTGGTCTGAGAAAATCCCTACTCACTCGAACGTGGTTCGAGGTGACGGACTGGCAGCGATAACGGCACCGTAGGACGATCCGCCCCCAGGCGCGAAACCCTACCTAGGCATCGGCGTCTCACGTACCCGAGGGCCGAAGCCCAGGTCTTCACATTGAGCGGGTGACGAGAATCGAACTCGCACTATCAGCATGGGAAGCTGAACGATCACGCCTGGTTGCGGGCCTGACCTGCCAACTCTCGGGTCAGGACTACCCGTGGCTGACCCCTCGTCCCCCTGGTTAAATGGCCCGCTAATGGCCCGCTGACCTTGCGCCGATCTGGGATGATCCCGCGTCCCAGGTCGGCGCACGCCTGGGACGGGCCAGCACGGACGCTGACATCTGATCCCTTGCATGCCTGGCCAAGTTGCCCAGGATGGTGGCTGTGCTCGTAAGCTATCTGCGCGTCCGTAGGAGACCGCCCCAGGCCAAGCTCGTCGGTGTCGGTCCGAGGTGTCAGCGCGCTACAGCATGTGAACGCGCAGCCCCCATTGTCAGTAGTAATGGCAAACGCGAATAGCATGGTGATCTTGTAACGGTAGGGTCGGCGCGCCTAGCATTTTCGCCATGACACCGGAGCCGCCGACGCAGGCCGAGCTTGAGCGGCAGCGCGCTAATATCGAGGCCAGTTTCCGTGCGGGCTGGGTACCGGAGGGCGTCGGCCAGCCACGAACTTTGACCGCAGCTGAGTACACCGAGGCGCGCAAGCTGATCACTGAAGCCGTGAGCCGCTTGAGTCACCTGGAGCCTGCGATTGTCCAGGCCGTCCGTGAGGGCGCCCGGCCGGGGGACGCGCTGCCGCCCCGAGAACGCAAGCCATTCATAACGGGAGTAAGCGACGACGCCGAGGTGATCATCACCAGCCACGGGGCCGTGCAACACGTGGCGGTTCTGTTCTCGCACGACAGCTTCCCCGGCGTCCGGTTCGGTCACCGGTTCACCCCGCCCTCAGATAAGCACGCCGAGATTTGGCTGATGGAGGAGATCGAGACCGGTGCGTTGCACAGGATGATGAAAGTCCCGCCATGGGCCGACGATGAAGGCACCATCTGGACGTCCTGGGGTGTGGCGCCTTCTGATCCGTAGCTCAATGGGGGGTGTCCGGCCAGCGCGCCGTTGTCCGTATCCGCACGTCAGAATCCTGCCGGGTGTCCTACAGCGTCGCCATAGTCCGGCGCCGACCTTCTGGACGACGTGTAGCGAGCTTCGCGCAGCACCCATCGGCCGGTGGTTTCGGAGCAAGGATCTTGTCCCGTGGCCTGACGGCACGCCGGCCAGCTTGGAGATCACACACCAGGGTGGCTATCGCTTCGCTGTCGGCCTGGCCTCTGATCGGTGACTAGGCACGGGCGCGAAGACTGCCGACCTTCCGCTTTCAGGCGTGGCGTACGCCAAGTTGGCGCTGATCGCGCGAGAGTCGTGTGCTGTCGCCGGTCGCTGCTGGTAGGCGGGGCTGCTGCGGTTGCTGTCACCGTTGCTGTCAGCGGCTCCTCCCCGGTAGAGGCCACTCTGCCAGCTTTATGGCCGGGAGCGTCCTAAACCTTTCCGGCAAGCTCACCTATAGCCGCCTAGTTGGTGTTCTGGCAGGCTGGAACGGTGGCAGGCTTTGACGAACTCGTGACCGAGGCGCTGTCCGCACCGTTCTCCGGCTGGGATCTCTCCTGGCTGGACCGCCGCTCCTGGACCGAGCCGCTGCCGTGGGACTACAGCGCCCGCGTCGCCGCCCTGGCCCGCAGCGCCCGGACGATGCTGGACATGGGCACGGGCGGCGGCGAGGCCCTATCCGGGCTTCCGGACCGCGCGCCGCGCACCATTGCGACCGAGGCATGGCCACCCAATGTGCCGGTGGCCGGACGGCGCCTGCTGCCGCTCGGCATCCCCGTGATCCAGGACGAGGCAGCAGCCGACAACATGGATCAGAACGGGGCCAACGACGGCGGCCGCCTGCCGTTCCGCGACGGGTCGCTGGATCTGATCTGCAACCGGCACGAGTCATTCCTTGCTCTCGAGGTCAGCCGCGTTCTCGCGCCAGGCGGCACCTTCGTGACCCAGCAGGTCGATTACCACGACGACGACGACCTAGCCCAGATAATTGGAATCGAGACGCCGGAGGAGCCGGACAGCTGGATCGGGCTGGCCGAGCGACAGGTCACCGAAGCGGGACTAGTGATCGAGGAAGCTGCTAGGGCCGACCAGCGCATCCGCTTCGACGACATCGCGGCGGTCGTCTTCTACCTGAAGGCCGTCAGCTGGTCAATCCCGGGTTACAGCCTCGAGAAATACCAGGACCGCCTCCGCGCCCTGTACGAGGACGCCAGCGCCTGGCCAGTCGTGACCAGCGGGCACCGGTTCCTTCTCGTCGCGTCCAAGCCCGGCTGAGCCGCCACGGCCACTGTCGCGCCGCGCGCCTGGCACGCTCGACGGTCGCGCGCCCGTATGAACGCGCCGGGTTCGGCCCAGCCGATGCCCAGATGCTGCGAACACAGGCGTGGCCTACGCCAAGATGTCGCTGATCGTGGGAGAGGCGTGGGCTGTCGCGGGTCGCTGTTGGAAGCCGGTTGCTGCTGCTGTTGCTGTCACCGTTGCTGCCGGGTCGGTGGACCACACGCGTCCCTGGGACCGTGCTAGCCCTACCCCAGATTTGGGTGTCCGCCCGGTGGATCTCCTGCCTGGGCCCGGCGAGTATTGAGAGGCAGGTGACCAGGATGGCCGGACACCGCAGGTTATAGGAGGAATTCCGATGAATGCACAAGATGACAACACCGCTCCGTCGCGCACCGGCATGCGGCGCATAATCCCGCGTTTTGAGTTCCGTCGCCTCCATGGCATGGCGCGCGTGCGCATTGGCGCTGGTACCGTCCTGGTTGGCCTTGGCGTCATTACGCTCGTGGGAGGTTCCTTCACGCCGAAGGCGGCCGTCTGGGCAGCGTTCTTCCTGGTGCTGGCGGCGCTGCAGTTCTCGGTCGGCTACTGGTACCTGGCTATCGTCCGCTCCGCAGCTTCCCGGACCTGAGGCTGGTCTGCTCGCACTGGTCTGGCGGTGCTAGACGAGCTGACAGGCGCTTGCTGGCACAGAAGCTCCCGCCCTTCGGCTGGTTCCGGTTGCTGATCTTCCTCGGTCTTCTCGCAAGCGCCAGGATCCGCGGGAGTAGATCGCCGGGTCTAGGCTGGTGCAAGCCATCGCGAAGCGACGTCTTGGCAGGGCGGCCTAGACTCAGCGGCCACGAGCGGGCCAATCGGGAGCGAGAAAATGGCTGCACTACAGGTCACAGGAGGCATCCGGATGCACGCATCGGATGACTATGTCCCTCCCCAGCGGTCCGTTCTCGAAAGAATTCTGATCAGGTCATGGGAGTACCGCCGCCTGCGTTTGTTGGCGGGCGTGCGCATTGGCGCTGGTTTTGTCTTGGTCGGCCTCAGCTTCATTACGCTCGTGGGAGGCTCCTTCACGCCGAAGGCGGTCGTCTGGGCAGCGTTCTTCCTGGTGCTGGCGGCGCTGCAGTTCTCGGTCGGCTACTGGTACCTGGCTATCGACCACCGCCCGTTTGCGCGGCGGGTTCGTGAGCTGGAGCGGTCCCGGGCCCACTTGGTGGACGACTCGGCCGCCAGGCTGCGCCAGATCGAGCGGGACCTGCACGACGGCGCACAGGCGCAGATGGTCGCCGTCGCCATGAAGCTGGGGCTAGCCACCAAGAAGCTCCGCGGCCTGACCGACGGGACCGGGCAGACCGACCTGGAGCGGGTCCTGGAGCTGGTCGCCGCCGCCCACCGCGGCACCAAGGAGGCCATCACCGAACTGCGTGACCTGGCCCGCGGCTTCCACCCCCCCGTCCTCGACCAGGGCCTCGGCACTGCGCTCGCCACCCTCGCCACGCGCAGCGAGGTGCCCGTCGAGCTGGCCATCGACCTGCCCGAGCGCCCGTCGGCCGCGATCGAGACCATCGCCTACTTCTGCGCCGCTGAGCTGCTCACCAACGTGACTAAGCACAGCGGCGCCCGGCATGCCACGCTGGAAGTGGCCCACGTGCCCGGGCTGCTGCGGATGCGGGTCAGCGACGACGGCTGCGGCCGCGCCCGCATCGAGGCCCGCGGCGGCCTGGCCGGGCTGGCCGAGCGGGTCGGGACCGTGGACGGCAGGCTGCAGGTCGCCAGCCCGCCCGGGGGGCCCACCGTGGTCACCGTAGAGCTGCCGTCCCACGCCTGACCGGACCGGAGCCCTCGATGCGGATTGTGATCGCCGAAGACTCGGCCGTAATGCGAGCGGGCCTGGCCGAAATCCTGGCCGACAGTGACCACGAGGTGGTCGCCGCCGTCGGCAACGCCGAGGACCTGCTGGCCGCGGTGGACGAGCACCGCCCAGACGCCGCCGTGGTGGACGTGCGGATGCCGCCTGGCTACACCGACGAGGGCCTGCGCGCCGCGATCGCCATCCGCCGCGACCACCCCACGACCGGCGTGCTGGTGTTCTCCCAGTACATCGAGACCCGCTATACCGCTGACCTGCTCGGGGCGGCGTCCGGCGGCGGCGCCGCAGGCGTCGGGTACCTGCTCAAGGACCGGGTCGCCGACGTCGAGGAGTTCGTCGAAGCGCTGAGCCGGGTAGCCGCCGGGGGCACCGCCCTCGACCCGGAGGTCGTCACGCAACTTCTGCGCGCCAGCCACCGCACCGACGGGCTCGGCACGCTCACCGCCAGGGAACATGATGTGCTCGCGCTGATGGCCGAGGGCCGCTCCAATGCCGCGATCGCCGGGATCCTGGTGGTTTCCGAGAAGTCCGTCGAAAAACACGTCGGGAACATCTTCAGCAAACTCGGCCTGCCCCCCTCAGACGCCGACCACCGCCGGGTGCTCGCCGTCCTCCGCTACCTGGAGTCCTGACGGGGGTGCCTGCCTCACATGATCACTGGCAACATGCCTACCGCTCGCTCGGCCTGCCCCGGCCTGCGGGTTTCTGGTGTGGGGGGCGGAGCATGAGAGGGTTCGGGCTTCAGTCCTCTCCGTCTTTCCCGTAGGCGCCGAACCCTGGCGAGCGGGTGCGGTGTCTAGGCTCGGCGAAGCCGATCGCCTGCGACGCGACCGGAGGGAGCGACCTAGACGCGGTGGCCGGGAACGGGACAATGGCTCGCCGGGACGACAGCACCGTGCGTCGTCGGGTGAGCCTGACTGATCGGTGGTGGCCTGCATCGCGCGGCGCGGACCAGGCCATCACCAACGCGATCGACTCCCACGTCCAGGCCGAGCAGCGCGGCGCTGGCGACGTTCGCCATAGGCCGTCCTATGCTTCCATGCCGCATGACGTCTCAGATGTCGGTGGTCGTCTGGGCCCGGCCGTCTTTGACGGCGGCCTGGAGGGCGGCGTAGTCGCGTTCGTTCTGGTCGGCGTATTTCTCGGCGAAGTCGGCGATCGCCTGGGCGAATTTGTCGGAGCCGCCGAGGTAGGCGGCCAGCGCGATGCGGTCGCCGGATCGGGCGTGGGCCCGGGCGAGGGCCCACCCGCAGACTTGCGCGTAGACGGCCATGCCCGAGGGGATCATCTGCTCGATCGGGAAGGAGAATTTCCAGTCTTTGAGCTGGCGCACATAGTAGTCGCGGTCCACCCCGTCGGGCCCGGTCACGTGGGTCCAGCCGAGGAAGATGTCGCTTTCGGCCTGCATCAGGAGCTGCCCGGCGACGACGCGCTCGCCGTGGCTGGCGTAGGGGCTGCGCCCGCAGTAGGCGGCCAGGGCGGAGGCCTGGGCTTCCTTGGGCTGCAAGAACAGCGGCTCGGTCCCGTCCCCGGCGTCCATCAGCGCGATCCAGCAGCGGGTGCCGACGCTGCCCACCCCGACCACCTTGCGGGCCAGCTGAACCAGCGTGAACTGCTCCAGCAGGTGCTTGCGGTCGGACGGCAGCGTGCGCAGGTATTTGCCCAGTACCCCGCGGATCAGCTCATAGATCGCACCGGCCTGTACGTCGGGGAAGACCTCCTCGACCGGCTGGATCAGCGGGGGGTCGCTGATGATCTGCCGCTGCCCATTGGCCTGGGTGGTGAGCTTGCGCAGCGCCTGCATGCTGTCGTGGGTGTGGGCCTTGGCCGTCATCTTCTCGACGGCCTTGACCCTTTTCGCCTTGAACTGCGACCGGTACTGGGCGATCGCGTCCTCGACGTCCAGGTGGGCATACCACACCGCCAGGAACGGCTGCTCCGCGAAGGCGCGCATCGCCGTCCGGTAGCTCTCGGCCCCCGCAAGGACGACCTTGCGGCGCTCCTTGGCGGAGAACCCGTTCTCCCGCCCGGCCACGGCCAGGCTGGCCGCCAGCCGCTTGACATCCCACTCGAACGGGCCGGGCACGGTCTCGTCGAAGTCGTTGACGTCAAACACCAGCCGCCGCGCGGGGGAAGCGAACGCGCCGAAATTGGACAGGTGCGCGTCCCCGCACAGCTGCACCCGCAGCCCCGACGTAGGCGTGGTGGCCAGGTCGGCCGCCATCGGCAGCGCCGCCCCCCGGAAGAACGTGAACGGCGACACCAGCATCCGCCCATGCCGCACCGGCACCAGCTCCGGCACCCGCGACTTCTCCTGCTCCAGCAGCAGCCCAACCGGATCCCGCGACCGATCCGGCGTGAACTCCGCATGCGACTCCAACAGAGCCGCTGCCCGGGCATCCTTCCCCTGCGCCTCCCGGTCCGCCCGGCTCAGCTGTTCCCCCGTCCCGGCCCGCGCCCGGCCCCCACCAGACGCCCGCCCGGCAGGCCGTCGCCGCGCGGCACCCACAGTCTTCACCGGCATGGCAACCCCTTCCGCCCAGGACCATTAGCTTGATGCGCCGGAACTGCCGGTGAACCACCTGGTTCCTCGCCAGCCCGCGCAGCGTCGACCGAAGCCCACCATCTGTCCCGTTTACGTTGCGTTCACCGTTACATAACCATTCGACCGCACGCCAAGGGGAGCATCAACCCCTAGCGAGGGTGAATCCAGGCCGTCCACCTCTGGGCAAACCATCGGCGCACCGGGAGGTGGCGGGTGTTACCTGGGATCAAGACGCGATCGAAGCGGAGCGCTCCGCTGCCTCCCTGCCGGCCAGCAACTTCGGCGGGCGGCGGACGCACACCGACGGGTTGTACTTCACCGTCACCGTGCTCTCGACGGTCGGGTTCGGCGACATCACGGCCAAGACCCAGGCGGCGCGGCCGGTGGTCACCGGGCAGATGATCGCGGATCTGGTCATCTTCGCGCTCGCGGTCAAGGTCATCGTGGGTGCGGTCGGTCGTGGCCGGCAGGCGGGAGAGGCCAGCGGCGGACAGCCCGCGCAGGAAACCCGCCGCTAGCCGCGAGAAGGCCGCAGGCGCTCGTCCGCCGTTCCGATTTAGGCGGGCTTGTGGCCCGTGCGTGGCCCGGTTTGAGATTGCGATACAGCCGCAGCCGCCGGGCTGTGGGCTGCTGGTAGTGCGACCACCTCAGAGTGATCCCTGAGGCGAGCAGAATGAGCGCGGACCCGATCAGGGTGAACCCGAGCCGCTGCGCATCGGTGGTGGTCACATCGGCGATGCTGGTCGAGGTGAACAGCACGACCGCGGGGGTAATGAAGATCGAGTACAGGACGTAGGAGTGCGGGCCGAGCATGATCACCGCTGTGATCACGAACAGGACCAGGCCGATAGCGAGCAGCACGGCTTCGGAAGCGGTGACCGATGCCACGATCGCGGCGATCACGACCCCGCCGACAGTTCCGGCGACCCGGCCCAGGGTCCGTTTCAGGTGGGTGTCGGCGCCGAATTGGGTCACCGCCAGCACCGTCAGCACCAGCCAGGCGCCGTTGGACCCGGGCCGCCAGATCAGTACCCCCAGAGTGCTCGCCGTGCACAGCACGGTGATGGTGGTTGTGTAGACCACGGTGTCGTCCCGGGTCCACGGTTCCGGGGCGGCGGCAGCTTCTGCTTGCGCAGCAGCGGCGGGAAAACCAGCGCCGCCCACAGCGCCCCGCCGCCCAGGAACAGCATGTTCCACAGCAGGTAAGAGGTACTGGCCCGGTCCACCGCCGTGAGCCCGCTCCACGGCGGCGGGGCGATGATCATGAACGCGAGGAACATCGGGATCAGCAGCAGCCCCCGGTGCAGCCCCAGGGCAGCGCTCACCCCGACCCCGAAGCACATGATCGCCATCAGCCCCGCGCCCGCCACCGGGACCGCCCCGGACACGATCGCGACCGGGGTCAGCGCCGTCAGCAACCCGACACTGAGATAAGCCATCGCCTGGCCGCCGATCATCAGGTTCGTCAGGGCGACCGCGCCGCCCAGCACCGCAAACGACGATGCCGTGACCTGGCCGCTGATCGCAGCGAACACCGCGAACGGCACGCTCAGAATCACGATCGCCGCGACAGCGACAACAGTCCGGCGGGCCAGCACCTGAGACAGCCGTGGACTGGCACCCTCAGGGGATTCTCCAGACCCAGCCACGGTCCCTCCAAGCGGGCAGACCAAACCGCCCGGCGCATCCTCATCAAACACCTTTCACGATCACCTGTGAATCGCGCCGGTGGCTCGGAGACTTTGCCCTGTCCCCGTCTTCCTCATCGGCGCCGAACCCTGGCGAGTCGAGTGGACGCCGCGTCTAACTTGGGGTTTCGGCGAAGCCGATACCATACGACGCGACCGCAGAGATCGGCTTAATGACGCGGCGGCCGGGAGCCGGACAATTGTCGCGCGAGGAAGACGGTTATACGCGGCCCCGGCCTGTCTGTCGTGCGAGCTCTCTTGATCTGCGTGCCGTGCAGGTGTGGCCCGGCGCGCGCCGGGCGGGCCTCTCCGAAGGCAGAGGCCGGCGCTATCGCCGGGCGAGCGGCGCCGCAGGCGCCGCTCTTGACCAGCATGAGTCGCGCGGTGCGGATCAGGCGATCACAGATGCCATCGACCGGCATGTGCAGACCGAGCAGGATGACGACGAGGACGATGACGGCTCGGCAGGCACGCTGGCCCCCGTGGGCTAATGGCACGGGAGATCAGCAACAACCTGGAACGATCAAGAGCCGGTCTCAGGGTCATTGCCCTGACCTGGGGTTACGGGGTGGAGCGGGTGACGAGAATCGAACTCGCACTATCAGCTTGGGAAGCTGACGTTCTACCATTGAACTACACCCGCGCGGCGCGCCCTGGCTGGTGCCGACGGTCGCAGGCACCGGCTGGGCTTGGCTCGCCCCGACATCGTACCGGAACCGGTAGGTTGCCAGGGTGCTGCTCTCCGACCGGGATATCAGGAAGGAAGTCGAGTCGGGCCGGGTCAGGCTCGATCCGTACTCGCCTGAGCTCATCCAGCCGTCCAGCATTGACGTGCGCCTGGATCGTTACTTCCGCGTGTTCGAGAATCATCGTTATCCGCACATTGACCCCGCGGTCGAGCAGCCTGACCTGACCCGGCTGGTCGAGACCGCCGGGGACGAGTCGTTCGTGCTGCATCCGGGTGAGTTCGTGCTGGCCTCCACCTTTGAGGTCGTGACGTTGCCCGACGACATCGCCGGGCGGCTGGAGGGCAAGAGCTCGCTGGGCCGGCTGGGCCTGCTGACCCACTCCACCGCCGGCTGGATCGACCCCGGGTTCTCCGGGCACGTGACCCTGGAGCTCTCCAACGTCGCCACGCTGCCGATCAAGCTCTGGCCGGGCATGAAGATAGGCCAGCTCTGCCTCTTCCGGACCAGCTCGCCCGCGGAGCATCCCTACGGCTCGGCGCTCTACGGGTCGCGGTACCAGGACCAGCGCGGGCCTACCCCCTCCAGGTCCTACCTCAACTTCTACCGGACCGACGTCTGACACCGGCGTTCTGACGTGGACGCCCGGACCGCCGTCCTCTGACACCGGCCCCTGGCCCGACTTCTGACCTGGTCGAGTTAACCTCAGTCGTTACTGGGCAGTAGGAAAGTAGCAAGCCGACGAGAGCAGGGATCAGGGACGATGAGCGGACAGGGCGACGCGGATCAGGCCACGCAGGACACCAACGCAGGCATGCAGGCGGCCAGCGCACCGGCGGCAGGCAGCACGCCGGCAGCAGGCAGCGCACCGGCCACGGTGAGCGAGGCCGAGGCCCGCCGGGTAGCCGAGGAGGCGAGGGAGTCCGGCTGGGCGCTGCCCAGCTTCGGCAAGCAGCTCTTCCTCGGTGACTTCCAGCTGGACCTGATCCACCCGCATCCGCAGCCGGACGACGAGGCCAGCCGGCGGGGAGAGGAATTCTGCGCCAGGATTCGCGAGTTCTGCGAGGCCTCGGTCGACGGGGCGCAGATCGAAAGAGATGCCAGGATCCCGGATGAGGTGGTGACGGGACTGGCGCGGATCGGTGCGTTTGGCATGAAAATCTCGCCGGAGTACGGCGGGCTCGGACTGACGAACGTGTATTACAACCGCGCGCTGATGATCGCCGGCTCCGCCTCGCCGGTCCTGTCGGCGCTGCTTTCGGCGCACCAGTCGATCGGCGTGCCCCAGCCGGTGGCGCAGTTCGGCACCGACGAGCAGAAGCGGGAGTACCTGCCCAGGTGCGCCAGGGGCGAGATCAGTGCGTTCCTGCTGACCGAGCCGGACGTCGGTTCCGACCCGGCGCGGCTGAGCACCACGGCGGTCCCGTCCGAGGACGGCAGCGAGTACGTGCTGAACGGCGTCAAGCTGTGGACGACCAACGGCGTGGTCGCCGACCTGCTGGTGGTGATGGCGCGGGTGCCCAAGGCCGACGGGCGGCGCGGCGGCATCACCGCGTTCGTGGTCGAGGGAAACGCGGACGGGATCACCGTCGAGCGCCGCAACGCGTTTATGGGCCTGCGCGGCCTGGAGAACGGCGTGACCAGGTTCCATGAGGTCCGGGTACCGGCGGCCAACCGGGTCGGCCAGGAGGGCCAGGGCCTGAAGATCGCCCTGACCACGCTGAACACCGGCCGGCTGTCCCTGCCCGCCAGCTGCGCGGCGGCCGGGAAGCTCTCCCTCAAGATCGCGCGCGAATGGTCGCGGGAACGAGTCCAGTGGGGGCGGCCCGTCGGCGAGCACGAGGCAGTGGCCAAGAAGATCGCGTTCATCGCCGCCACTAGCTACGCGCTCGAGGCGGTCGTCGAGCTGTCCAGCCAGATGGCCGACGACAAGCGCCGCGACATCAGGATCGAGGCCTCGATCGCCAAGCTGTACTGCTCCGAGATGGGCTGGAAGATCGTCGATGAGCTGGTCCAGATCCGCGGCGGCCGCGGTTACGAGACTGCCGACTCGCTGGCCGCCAGGGGCGAGCGCAGCATGCCGGCCGAGCAGATGCTCAGGGACATGCGGATCAACCGGATCTTCGAGGGATCCTCGGAGATCATGAAGCTGTTCATCGCGCGCGAGGCCGTCGACGCGCACCTGTCCGCGGCCGGCGAGATGATCGAGCCCGGCGTGCCGGCGGCGCGCAAGGCGCGCGCGGCGGCCAAGGCGGGCGGGTTCTACGCCAAGTGGCTGCCGACGCTGGTGGCCGGCGACGGGCTGAAGCCGGGAGCGTATAGCGAGTTCGGCCGGCTCGCGGCCCATATGCGCTACGTGGAGCGGACCTCACGCAAGCTGGCCCGCGTGACCTTCTACGGCATGGCCCGCTGGCAGGGCGGCCTGGAGCGCCGGCAGGGCTTCCTCGGCCGCATCGTCGACATCGGCGCCGAGCTGTTCGCGATGAGCGCCGCGTGCGTCCGCGCCCAGATGGACGCCCAGCAGCACGCGGACGGCGGGCGCGGGGAGACGGGCGTCGAGCTGGCTGACGCGTTCTGCGGGCAGGCACGGCTGCGGTGCGATGAGTATTTCGGCCAGCTCTGGAAGAACACCGATGTGGTCGACGATGCCGTCGCCCGCCGGGTACTGGCCGACCGGTACAGCTGGCTGGAGGCCGGCATCATCGACCCGTCTATCCCCGGGGCCTGGGTGGCCGAGGCGCAGGACGGGCCGTCGAAGGTGGACAACGTCCACCGCCACGTCGGCTGAGCTGGCCTGCGGGCCGTGACCGGTCGCAGGCCGCCGGGGCCTACGACCGGCCGCGGTCCCGCCTGGCCAGCAGGGCGTCGCGCTCGGCCACGGCAGCACGCAGGGCGTCCCGTTCTGCTTCCAGGATCTTGACCTGGGTCTCTAGCTGCAGAACGCGGCGGATTCCGGACAGGGTCATGCCCTCGTCCACCAGCTCGACGACGTACTGCACGACAGTGATCTCGTTGCGGGTGTAGCGGCGCTGGCCGCCGGTCGACCGGGAGGGCCGGACGACGTGGTGCTCATCCAGCCGGCGCAGGAAAGCCTGCTGAATCTCGAGCATGGCCGAGACCTGGCCCACCGTGAACAGCGGCAGGTTCTCGTCGTCGAGAGGCAACGATGCCACGGCTCACCTCCGGTGGGTGTCTGAGGGCCCGCGCGGTACGACCGCGCGGGCCCCTCGGCTCGTGACCTAGCCAGGAGCCTTCGGCCTCTGGCAGGGTACTGCGGGTACTACGGCTCAGGCAGCGATCTGAGGGCTGTCCTCGGTCTCGACCTCAGCCTTGGCCTCGCTCTTGACCTCGACCTTGTGCGGCAGTGCCTTGGCCGCCAGCGGCACGCGGACGGTCAGCACCCCGCTGTCGTAGCCAGCCTCGACCTTCTCCGCGTCGACTGCCTCGGGCAGCCGCAGACGCCGGGTGAAGGAGCCCGTGGCCCGCTCGCGGATGAACGGCCGCTCGGTGTCGGCGTACTCCTGCGACCGCTTCGCGCTGACGGTCAGCACGCCCTGGTCCACAGTGACATCGATGCTGGCGGCGTCAAAGCCGGGCAGGTCGAAGCGGAACTCGATGCCGTCCCCGCGGCGGATGCCGTCCATCCGCATCGTCGGCCGGCCGATCTCGACGGGGCCGAACGCCCGCCGGGCCAGCCGGTCAAAGTCCGCGCCGAACGGGTCAAATGATGTCAGCAGCATTGCGGTTCACCTTCCGTGTGACTACCTGGATCTGATGACCCAAGTTTTATCTGTCCTCACTTCAAGTAAACCTGCTACTCAAGTTAGATATTTCCTCTGCGCGACGAGGAGGACTAACGGCCACCCGCGAGGTCTCATCAGGTCACGCCAGGGGCGTCAGGTCAGGCGCTCGATGATGGTGGCGTTCGCCTGGCCGCCCCCCTCACACATCGTCTGCAGCCCGTACCGGCCGCCGCTGCGCTCCAGCTCGTGCAGCAGCTTGGTCATCAGGATCGCGCCGGTGGCGCCGAGCGGGTGGCCGAGGGCGATCGCGCCGCCGTTCGGGTTGGCCTTCTCCAGTGACGCCCCGGTGTCCGCCGACCAGGCCAGCAGCACGGGCGCGAAGGCCTCGTTGACCTCGAACACGTCGATGTCACCGACCGCCAGCTTGCCCTTGGCCAGGACCTGCTCCGTCGCCGGGATGGGGCCGGTCAGCATGAAGACCGGATCGGCTCCGGTCACCGCCAGCGCCTGGATGCGCGCGCGGGGAGTGAAGCCGTACCGGCGGACGGCCTCCGGCGAGGCGATCAGCAGCGCGGCGGCGCCGTCGGAGATCTGCGATGCCGTCGCCGCCGTGAGCTCCCAGCCTTCGCGCAGCGGCTTGAGCCCGGCCATCTTCTCCAGCGAGGTGTCCCGGCGCGGCCCCTCGTCCGTGCTCACCCCGGCGATCGGCGTGATCTGGCTGTCGAACCTGCCCTCATCGATCGCGCGCAGCGCCCTGGCGTGGCTCTCCAGCGCGAACTCCTCCAGCTGCAGGCGCTTGATCCCCCATTTCTCGCAGATCAGCTGTGCTCCGCGGAACTGGGAGATCTCCTGGTCGCCGTACCGGTCACGCCAGCCCTGCGCGTACGGCAGCGGCATGCCCTTCTCCAGCGGCAGGCGGACCGTGGAGCCCATCGGCACCATGCTCATGCTCTCCACCCCGGCCGCCACGACCAGGTCCTGCGTGCCCGACATGACGCCCTGGGCGGCGAAGTGAACCGCCTGCTGCGACGAGCCGCACTGGCGGTCGATGGTGACCCCCGGCACGTTGTCCGGCAGTCCCGCCGACAGCCAGGCGTTGCGCGCGATGTCGATCGACTGCGGGCCGATCTGCGAGACGCACCCCATGATCACGTCGTCGACGGTGGCGGGATCGGCACCCGTGCGCGCCATGAGCTCAGTCAGCACGTGCGCCGCCAGGTCAACCGGGTGCACTGACGACAGGCCCCCGTTCCGCCTGCCGACGGGGGTCCGTACCGCGCCGACGATGTATGCCTCAGACACCATGACCTCCACTGGCCTGCCCCGCTGGCCGGCCCGCTGGCCGGCCCGGGGGGACTGCTGCGAGCTGCTACGGGTTGCTGCGGGCTGGTTACGGGCTGCTCGTTCCAGGTACGCGCCGCAGTCGCGCCCGGTCGATTCGAGATTACCCCGGAGTAGCCGGACTCCATAGCCCGTACTTCCCGGCGCGCGCCTGGCGCCGCGGTGCGGCCGGAGCCGGCGCCGCACCGGCGACGCGCCGCGGGCCGCCTGGGCAACCCGGGCAGCTGCCCTTATGCTCGACAGGAGCAGACTCCCCGGGAGGCAGCAGTGGCCGGAGGCGTGATCCTGCTGGTGCTGATTGCCGGCTTCATCGCCTTTCTCGCGATCAAGGCGCGGCGGCGGATGGGCATGGGCGTGACCGGCAAGCACTGGATCATCGCCATGACGGGCGCCATCGTGGTGCTGCTGGTGCTGTGGGATCAGTCCCGGAAGTAGGCGGGCCGCCGTCACGGCAGCGGCGAGATGCATCCAGCCGCTCAGGCTGGCTCAGGCGCGGCCGGCATCACTGTTGATCGGTACCTCGAACCAGACGGCCTTGCCGTCATTCGTCGGCCGCGAGCCCCACCGGGTGGCGAGCTGGTCAACCAGGTAGAGGCCGCGGCCTCCTTCGTCGGTCTCGGCCGCGCTGCGGATCCGGGGCAGCCGCAGGTCGGTGTCGAAGACCTCGACCCAGACTGACGCCTCGCCCCGGCGCAACCGGAGGGTGAACTCCTTGCCCGCTGGTCCGGCGAGATCATCGGAGAACGGCGATTCCCGCCATTCGTCGAGGTCGCCGCAGGCATCAGCATGCAGCGCGTCGAAGGCCAGGCCATGCGGCCGGCTGGGCGACACCGCCGCGTGCAGGACGACGTTGGTCACCACCTCGGATACCAGCAGGCACGCCAGCTCGGTCTGCTCGAGCCCCATGCCCCAGCTCTCGAAGGCCTCGTGGGCCCGGCGCCGGGCCTGCGACACCCGGATCGGCTCGGCCGGGAACTGGCCCTCCCAGGACGCCAGGTCGACCGCGGAGGTGCGAACGACGACGATCGCCATGTCATCATCGATCTCGCCCGGCACGGCCTGCTCCGCCGCCTGCGCGATCGCCTCGACGTTCTCCCCGGCCACAGAGCCCACCGCCCGGCGGAGCATCTGCTGCACCTCTTCATCGGAGTAGTGCCCGTCGCCATTGATGCGCTGCCGCCGGTCCGTCAGGCCGTCGGTGTAGAAGACGAGGGTAGAGCCGGGCTTGAGCTGGCGCGTCTCCTCGCGGTAGGGCGGGAGGCCGGGCATGCCCTTGCCCCGCGCGCCGAGCAGCACGCCCTTGTGCTCGATCTCCATCTCGCCGACCTGACCGTCGGTGATGAGCAGCGGCGAGTCATGCCCCGCGTTGGCGAACCACAGGATGCGCGACCAGGCATCGTAGATGAGGTAGGTGCAGCTCACCATCGGCGGGTCAGTGAAGCCGCTCGCGTCGGCCTGCGAGGGACCCAGCGTCCGGCACCACTCGTCCAGCCTGCGCAGGATCTCGGCGGGCGGCTTGTCGTCTTGAGCGAAAGCGCGCAGCGCGGCCCTGAGCTGGCCCATGATCGCCGCGGCGCGCGCGCCGCGGCCCTCGACGTCGCCGATGACGATGCCGACGCGGCCCGCTGACAGCGGGATGATGTCGTACCAGTCGCCGCCCACCTGGGTCTGGATTCCCTGGCCGTGCGTCTTCAGCGGCTTAGCCGGCACGTATTTGTACGCGACCTCAAGGCCGTCGAGGGCCGGCGAGTCGTGCGGCAGCAGGCTGGTCTGGAACGCCAGCGCGGTACGGCGCTCCTCCTCGAAGAGCATCGAGTTGTCAATGGCGATCGCGACCCGGCCGGAAATGGCGCCCAGGAATTCTCTGTCATCGGCCACATAATGCCGATCTTCCCGGTCCGTCAGCCGGGAAAGGGCCAGGCTCATCACGCCGAGCAATTCGCCGCGCGCGATCAGCGGCGAGGCCAGGACCGAGGTAAGCCCGACTTCGTCACCCGCTTCCAGGCTCCTGACACTCGGCGCGCGAACGGCATGCTCGGCCAGATCCTCCACCACGACGGTGTCCAGCCGGGCCATGGCCCGCTGGCAGAAGTGACCGACCGGGTACCTGATCTGCTCGCCGACCATCGCCCAGGTGCCGGGCGCGGGCGTCCATCCCCTGGCGTGCAGCTGGGCGCGGCGCACCAGCTTGTCGCCCTGGAACAGGTCGATGAAGCAGTGATCGGCGAACTGCGGTACAAGCGTCTCGGCAACCTGCCGCAGGGTGACATTCAGCTGCAGCGAGCCCGACAGCCGCTCCCCGATGCGCTCGAGCAGCCCGAGCCGGTCGCTGGCCTGCTGGCTGCCGCGTCGCGTCGCCGCCCGCGCCATGATCACTATTCCGGTGACCTCGCCCGCCGGATCGCGCAGCGGGGCGGCCTGCGCGCGGATGAAGACCCGGGATCCGTCGACCCGCGTGCACGCGAATGTGCCCTCCCACGGCTGGCCGCGCAGGACCTGGCGGCCCAGGCTCAGGGCCCGGCGCGCGTTGTCCGCCTCGAACCCGAGCGACAGCAGCGGCCTGCCCACCAGGTGCGCGGCGGTGTCCGGGAACCCGAAGAGCGTGACGGCGAAGGCGTTGGCGTAGGTCAGGTTGCCCTGCCGGTCGGTGACCACGACGCCGGTCTCGACCTGGTCGAGGATCAGCTCGGCCCCGAGCAGCGGATGCGGCAGCGGTATCTCGCCGGACGGCATCATCGTCATCCCCCGCAGCCGCGCCGGCTGAGCCATCGCCATCGCCCCGGCTGCCCCGTCACGGAAAGCTCACGTTCTTGTGACGAATACGTGCGCGGCCACCTGACGTGGCAGCTCCGCCGCCTGATCGCCGACCCTGTCCGCACCTGTCACCCGCACACCGTCGTCACTGACCGCGAGAGTTACCTCGCGTCCGGGTTGTATCCCAATCCTCTTGAGTTTAAGCATCAATACCGCGTCACTCTGGACTTGTTCGCTAATTCGCTGTACCACAACGGCCACAGCGTGCGCAGTTGCGATCTTTGTCATCGCCACCGCGCGCTGGCGACCGGCGGCCACAGCACGTTTGGTCGCCTCGGCCGGAACGCCGAGTTCGTCAAGTCCCGGAATGATATTCCCGTGCGGGCAGCGGACGGGATACTCGAGCAGTTCGACGAGCCGCCGTTCCACGCTGTCGGAAATCACGTGCTCCCAGCGGCATGCCTCGATGTGGACCTCTTCCCAGGGCAGGCCGATAACGTCGACCAGGAGGCACTCGGCCAGCCGGTGCTTGCGCATCACCCGGGTCGCCAGCGTGCGCCCGGTGGCGGACAGCGAGAGCTGCCGGTCGCCTTCCACGCGCAACAGGCCGTCACGCTCCATCCTGGCCACTGTCTGGCTGACCGTCGGGCCGCTCTGCGAGAGCCTCTCGGCGATGCGGGCACGTAGCGGGATGATGCCTTCTTCCTCGAGCTCGAAGACCGTGCGAAGGTACATCTCGGTCGTGTCGATAAGCCCGTGCGCTGTCAAAACTTCCTCCCTCCGCTTCGATGCTATGCCGCACGAGCGCGCACTATCGCAAACCCGCCGCAATGCCGAGGGAATCGGGCCGCCGTTACCGCTAAGGAGCGAGCCGCTCGATCAGCCAGCCGCCGTCCTCCTGGCGGTACCTAAGACGGTCGTGCATCCTGTCGGGCCGCCCGTTCCAGAACTCGAAGATCTCCGGCACGACGCGGTATCCGCCCCAGAAATCCGGCATGGGCACCGGTGATCCCTCCGGCCACCGCGCGGCCAGTGCCGCGTAGCGGTCCTCCAGCTCACCACGGGAGGAGATGACCGATGACTGCCTGCTGGCCCACGCCGCGAGCTGGGAGCCGCGCGGCCGAGACCGGAAGTAGGGTTCGCTCTGCTCGGTCGACAGGGCCGTCACCGGTCCCTCGATGATCACCTGCCGGTACATCGGATGCCAGGGAAACAGCAGGCAGGCCCGCGGGACCTCGGCCAGGTCCGATGCCTTCCGTGAGGTCCTGTTGGTATAGAACGTGAAACCGCCGGCGTCGTAGCTCTTGAGCAGGACGGTCCTGGCCCGCGGCCGCCCGCTGGCCGAGACCGTGGCCAGCACCATGGCGGTGGGCTCCGGCAGCGGCACCGCCACCGCATCGGCCATCCACCGGCTGAACTGGGCCAGCGGGTCACCGTCGACCGTGGCCTCGTCCAGCGTGGCCGCGCCGGCCTGAGCCGCGGTGGGGCCAGCCGGGGCGGCCTCAGGCGCGGTGGCCCCAGGCGCGGCTCCCCCAGGCGCCTCGGGCGCCTCGGCCGTCTCTGTCTGCCAGCTATGCGCATGGCGCGTCGCATCCACGGGTACTGATCCTCACACATCGGAACCACGCACTGCGACGCTGGTCACCCCCGTATCGCCGCCGCCGAAGCGGCGATACCGCCGGCCGGATTAACAGTGCGGGAGCGCCGCGCGATTGAATAGGTCGGCTTGCCCAAAAAGCGCGACGGCCTGCCGCGGCCAGAACCTGCGGCCCGACGTGCTGGCTGGCTCGCTGGCCGCCGCTGGCCCGAGAAACGGAGGAACCGCAGATGTCCGACTTTACGCCCGGCCTAGAGGGCGTCGTCGCGTTCGAGACGGAGATCGCCGAGCCCGACAAAGAGGGTGGTTCGCTCCGCTACCGGGGGGTGGATATCGAGGAGCTCGTCGGGCATGTGTCCTACGGGCATGTCTGGGGACTGCTGGTCGACAACGCGTTCTCGCCCGGTCTCCCGCCGGCCGAGCCGTACCCGATCCCGGTGCACTCCGGGGACATCCGGGTGGACGTGCAGAGCGCGCTGGCCATGCTGGCCCCGGCGTGGGGCATGCACCAGCTGCTCGATATCAGCGACGAGCAGGCCCGCGATGACCTCGCCCGTGCCTCGGTGATGGCGCTGTCCTTCGTGGCCCAGGCCGCCCGCGGCCCCGGTCTGCCGATGGTCCCGCAGAAGCAGGTAGACGCGGCCAAGACGATCACCGAGCGGTTCATGATCCGCTGGCGCGGCGACCCCGACCCTCGGCATGTGCGGGCCCTCGACGCGTACTGGACCTCGGCGGCCGAGCACGGCATGAACGCGTCCACGTTCACCGCCCGCGTGATCGCATCGACCGGCGCCGACGTGGCCGCCGCCCTGTCGGGCGCGGTGGGCGCGATGTCCGGCCCGCTGCACGGCGGGGCCCCGGCCCGGGTCCTGCACATGATCGAGGAAGTGGAGAAGAGCGGCGACGCCGACGCCTACGTCAAGCAGGCGCTGGACAGCGGCGAGCGGCTGATGGGCTTCGGGCATCGCGTCTACCGGGCCGAGGACCCGCGGGCGCGGGTACTGCGCCGGGTCGCCCAGGAGCTGGACGCGCCCAGGTACGAGGTGGCCGAGGCACTGGAGACCGCGGCCCTGGCCGAGCTGCACGCCCGCAGGCCGGATCGCGTCCTGGCCACGAACGTGGAGTTCTGGGCAGCGATCATGCTGGACTTCGCCGAGATCCCCTCGCACATGTTCACCTCCATGTTCGCCTGCGCGCGGACCGCCGGCTGGGCGGCGCACATCCTGGAGCAAAAGCGCACCGGCCGGCTGATCAGGCCCAGCGCCCGTTACGTCGGGCCGCCGTCCCGCCCGGTCAGTGACGTGCCGGGCGCGGCCGAGGTCCTGGACCAGGATGTCTGCGCCGGCCCCGCAGATTGTCATCCCGGCCAGCCTGCGGCCGGCGGACGGCCGGTTTGGCTGCGGCCCTTCCAAGGTCCGGCCCGAGCAGGTCGCCGCGCTGGCCGGCCAGGGCGCCACGCTGCTCGGGACCTCACACCGGCAGGCCCCGGTCAGGGCCCTGGTGCAGCGCATCCGCGAGGGCCTGGAAGAGCTCTTTTCCCTGCCCAACGGCTACTGCGTGGTACTCGGGAACGGAGGGACGACGGCGTTCTGGGAAGTCGCGGCGTTCGGCCTGGTGGATCACAAGGCGCAGCATCTGTCGTTCGGGGAGTTCTCCTCCAAGTTCGCGAAGGCAACCGCCGCCGCGCCCTGGCTGGATTCCCCGACCGTGATCGAATCGGCGCCGGGAACCCATCCGCAGGCGCGGGCCGAGGCCGGGGCCGATGCCTATGCGCTGACCCACAATGAGACCTCGACCGGCGTGGCGATGCCCGTGCGCCGGGTCGCGGGCGCGGACCCTGACGCGCTGGTGCTCGTCGACGCGACCAGCGGGGCAGGCGGGCTGCCGGTCACCGCCGAGGACTTCGACGTCTACTACTTCGCCCCGCAGAAGTGCTTCGCGGCCGACGGCGGGCTGTGGATCGCACTGATGTCACCGGCCGCGCTGGAGCGGGCCGAGCGCATCGCCGCCAGCGACCGGTACATTCCCGAGTTCCTGTCACTCAAGGTCGCGATCGACAACTCACGGTCGCAGCAGACCTACAACACCCCGGCCCTGGCCACGCTGATCCTGATGGCGGAGCAGCTGGACTGGATGATCGGGCACGGCGGGCTGGCCTGGACCACGGCCCGGACCGCTGACTCGTCCGGCTGCCTGTACGAGTGGGCGGGCAAGGCGCCGTACGCCGCCCCGTACGTGGCGGATCCGGCGCAGCGCTCGCAGGTCGTCGGCACGATCGATTTCGACGAGCGCATCGACGCCCGCGGCCTGTCCGCGGTCCTGCGGGCCAACGGGATCGTCGACACCGATTCCTACCGCAAGCTCGGCCGCAATCAGCTGCGCATCGGCATGTTCCCGGCCGTGGACCCGGCCGACGTGCAGGCGCTGACGGCCTGCGTCGACTACGTCGTCGAGCGGCTCTGAGGCGGGCTGATCGCGAGGCCTGACCGGCGGCTAGGAGCGCGCCGCGTGGCCTCCGCCGGCCTGCTCACGCGGGTCGGCGCGCACGGCGCCGCGCGCGCCGGTGCCGTGGCGCAGCGGCCAGGCGCCCATGGCCTCGAACCTGGGCTGGCCGCCCAGGTTGCTGCGGACCAGCTGGATCTGGCTGGCCGTCCAGCTGCTCCCTCTGAGGTCGGCCAGGGCCGCCACCAGCGGGCGCACGTCCGCCGGAGCCCGGCAGCGGGCGAGGGTGAGATGCGGCCGGTAGCGCCTGCCCTCATCGGGCGACGGCGCACCAGCGCGTCGTGCGCCCGCCGCCACGGACGCGGCCAGGGCGGCCAGGGCGTCGTGGTCCCCGTCTAACCCGGTCCAGAGCACCCTGGCCCGCGTGGCGGCGGGGAAGGCTCCCCCGCCTGCGAGAGACAGCTCCAGGCTCGGGTGCCGGTGCGCGGCGCGCTCAAGCCGGGTGCTCAGCGCCGGGAGGACGTCGTCCCTGACCTCACCGAGAAAGGCGAGGGTGACATGCCATGCCTCCACCCCCGTCCAGCGCAGGCCCGGCCAGGCGGGCCGCAACGGCGCAGTGAGCGCATCGACCTCTTCCAGTGCGCCCGCCGTGGGCGTGATGGCGACGAACAGCCTCATAAGCCATTCGTAGCAGGCCAACCCTGCCTCAGGCCACCATCCGGATGAGCTGCCCGGGCCGCAGGTAGGCCCGGGCCCGCACGCCGCGGCTGCGGGCCAGCATGGCCGCCACGATGACCGTGGCCACCACGGCGATCAGGCCGCCGGACAGCGTGCTCACCCTGGGCCCGAACTGCTCTGCCACCCAGCCGGACAGCGGCGCCCCGAGCGGCGCGCCGCCCAGGAATACCAGCATGTAGATCCCCATCACCCGGCCGCGCATGTCCGCGCTGGTCCCGAGCTGGGTGGCGGAGTTGGCCGCGGTCGTGAAGGTGAGCAGGGCCAGCCCGGTCGGGGCCAGCACCAGCAGGAAGGACCAGAAGGTCGGCATGAGCCCGGTGAGCATCTCCAGCGCGCCGAACGCGAAGGAGGTGATCAGCAGCAGCGGCATGTTGGGCCGGCCCCGGCGCGCGGCGAGCAGGGCACCGCCGAGCGCCCCGAGCGCGAATACGGCGGAGGCCAGCCCGAACGCGCCCGCGCCGGTGTGGAACACCTCGCGGGACATCAGGGCGTTCGTCACCGCGAAGTTCATCCCGAACGTCGCCACGAAGAAGATCAGCAGCATCGTCATCCACAGGCTCGGGCGGCCGCGGACGTACCTGAGCCCCTCGCGCAGCTGGCCCCTGGCCCTGGGCACCGGCTGCGCCGGGCGCAGCTCGGACTGCCGCATCAGCTTCAGGCTGATCAGGACGGCGGCGAAGGAGGCGGCGTTGACGAAGAAGGCCGTTGGAGTACCCACCGCGCTGATGACCAGGCCTGCGACGGCCGGCCCCGCGATCCTGGCCAGGTTGAAGACGGCGCTGTTGAGCGCGATCGCGTTCGGCAGCTCGGCGCGGCCCACCATCTCGACCGCGAACGTCTGCCGCGTCGGGTTGTCCACCACGCTGACCAGGCCGAGCGCGAAGGCCAGCGCGTACACCTGCCAGATCCGCACCGCGCCGGTGACCGCGAGCACGCCGAGGATGAGGGCCAGGCCGCCCATGATCGTCTGCGTGGCCATCAGGATGCGGCGCTTGGAGTACCGGTCGGCGATCACCCCGCCCCACAGGCTGAACATCAGCTGCGGGAGGAACTGCAGGCCGGTGGTGATCCCGAGCGCGGTACCACTGCCGTGCGTCAGTTCCAGGACCAGCCAGTCCTGGGCCACGCGCTGCATCCAGCTGCCGGTGTTGGAGATGACCTGACCGGTGGCGAACAGCCGGTAGTTGCGGGTACGCAGCGAGCTGAACGTCCGCCGGCCGCCGGTCAGGACTGGCTGAGCTTCTCCAGAATCGGCGCTGCGGACCGCAGGACGGCCCGCTCCTGCGGAGTGAGCTCCCGCAGCCGCCGGGCCAGCCACGCTTCCCTGAGCCGCCGCACCTGGTGCACCAGATCCAGGCCCTCGGCGGTCACGGTCAGCGTCACCTGGCGCCCGTCGGTCGGATGGGGAGCCCGCATCACCAGGTTGCGCGTTTCCAGCGCGGCGATGACCCGCGTCATGGAGGGCGGCTGCACTTTCTCGTGCTCGGCCAGCTCGCCAGGGGTCATTGCGGTGTGCTTGGCCAGTGCTGACAGCGCGGCCAGCTGCGTGTCGGAGAGCTCGGGCTGCAGCCCTTGAGCGATTCGCTCGGCGCGCAGCCGACGTGCGAGCCGGCTCACCGAGATCCGTAGCGCCGTGGCCAGGCCCGCGTCGGTCCTGGTCTGGGGTGAGGTCATTTTCGTTAGCCTGAGTCATTACTTTTGCTAACCATAGGCGGCGGCACTGCATTCCGTCAAAACGGTTAGCGGGCGGGCGGGCGGCCACCCCGGCTGGGGCGCTTCAAGTACACCACGGCCACCGCCCGCAGCGGCAGGTACTTGCCCAGCGGCCACAACGCGGCTGGCCCCGCCCCGGACTCAGCGGCAGCAGCCGGTACTGCTCAGCGGCCGGTACTGCTCAGCGGCTCACGGCGGCGCCTGCCGGGCTGGACTACCCTGGCAGGCGTGAGGAGTCCCACCCGGCCGCCCCCGCCGCCCTTCGAGGGCAACGACATGCTCATCACCGCCGTCATCACCGCGGCCTGGGCGGTCGCCCTGGTCGTGGTGCTCATCCTGCGCGAGCAGATTCCCGCGGCCGATCGCTGGTGGATCTGGGTCTGCGCGGCCGGGTTCGGCATCGGGCTGTTCGGGCTCTGCTACGTGCCGCGGGTGAAGCGGGCTCGAAGCCGCCCGGCTGGCCCGCCAGGACCCTAGCCGTGATCAAGCGATTCGAAGACGGTGTCGGCCATGGAGATCCCCGGCGCGTCGACCAGGTCGAAGCCGATCTCGTCGAGGACCGGAACGGGTACCTCGTAGCCGCTGGCCGTCGGCGTGACGGCGTCTGAATGCGCGCCGCAGCCATGATCGAGGGATACGACCTGGCCGTCGTCCGGGGCGAACTCATTGGCGCATACGCCGAATACCCGGCCGAGCGGGCCGCCCAGCCGGACGAGGAATCCGCACGTCACGCAGGGCCCTGGCGCCGCGCTGGCCAGCGGCGTGCCTGGCCCGTGATCGCTGGAGTACCACCGCAGGGCCGTCGCGTCCCGGCCGATGGCCGACAGGACCCGGGTGCGGCCGGCCTTCGGGACGTCCTCATCCCCGGCGTCCGCCGCGGATCCTGGCAGCTGAGCAAGGTCGATGACGGCCGAAAGCTCGCTACCGGTGCCCCAGTCCGCGCCGTCGTTCCAGTCCAGCACCCCATCGTCGCCCTCGAGGACCACCACGGGGATGAGCCGCTCGTCGTCTGACCCGGCGGGCAGCAGGTCACCGACGCCGAGATCGCCGGGCCGCACCCGGCTGCTCCAGGGAACCCACTCGGGCGCGAGCAGCGAGCCAGGCCCGGGGAGCAGCACGCTCTCGCTCACTGTGACCGACTTGGACCGGGAGGCCCGCGTGACCGTGACCGCCCACTGCCATCCCAGGTAGGCCGGATCCAGGCACGTGAACAGGTGCGTCACCACCCGGTCGCCTTCTGCCACCGCACCGGCGTGCGGGCCAACCTGGCTGGGGCCCGCCTCTTCCTCGGCGGCGGCCCGGGCGAGGTCAACCGCCTGAGCACAGGCCTCGTCTAGTTCCCTGGTGCGTGCGCGAATTGGGCTCACGATCGGTAATTGTCCCTCGTCAGATGGCAGCCGCGCACGCCGAAGCCGGACTATGGTCATTCCCGCATGCGAGGCAGGGTCGTAACTGCCCTGCTGAGGCAGAATACTTGGCTTATGAGAGAGCCGGGCACGGGGGCGCGGGCCAGGGAGGCGGGCCGGTCGTTCGTCTCCGCCTCGCAGTCCGCCGCGCGGGCCAGCGCTGCGGTCGCAGGCGGCGCCGGGCGTACCGTGCGCCGCATGACCCAGGCTTCGGGAGCGGGCCGGACCGGCCTCGCCAACCTGATCGAGCTGACCGCGGCCGGCAATGTCGGTGACGCGTTCGTCGCGGTGGCGCTCGCCGGGACCCTGTTCTTCAACACCTCGCTCGACCAGGCCCGCAGTCAGGTGGCTGTCTACCTGCTCGTTACCATGGCGCCGTTCGCGGTGCTGGCGCCGTTCATCGGCCCGATGCTGGACCGGGTTCACCAGGGCCGCCGCTACATCCTGGCCGGGACCCTGCTGGCGCGCGGCCTGCTGTGCTGGGGGATGGCCGCGGCCTTGCACCATGACCCGGTCACGCTGTTCCCGGCGGCGTTCGGCGTGCTGATCCTGCAGAAGGTCTACACGGTGACGCGGAGCGCGGTCACGCCGCGGCTGCTGCCGGATGAGCTGACCCTCGTGTCGGCGAACGCGCGATCCACGCTGGCCGGGCTCATCGCCTCGTCTTTGGGAGTAGGGCTCGCCCTGGCCCTCGGCTGGGCCACCGACGCGGCCTGGGTGCTGCGCGCAGGCGCCCTGGTCTACATAGCGGGCACTGTCCTCGGCCTCCGGCTGCCCGAGAGCGTCGACGCTCCGGACCCGCGCGGCGCGCCTGACGAGCAGCCACGGGCGGACCGTCCGGTTGCGGCAGCCAGGCCAGCGGCCAGCGGACACGGCGACCCCGGGCTCTCCGCCGACCCCGGGGTCTCCGCCGACCCCGGGCTCTCCGGCGATCCCCGTGTCACCCGGCCCATCCGGACCCCGGCCCGCGGCGGCTTGCAGACGCTGCGCAGCGTCGGCCCGGTCGTCGGCGAGGCGATGCGGGGCAACGCGGCGCTCCGCGCCTTTTCCGGATTCATGCTGCTTTTCCTGGCCTTCCTGCTGCGCGCTGATCACTTCCGCGGGCTCTCGCACAATGACGCGCTGGGCGCGCTGGCCATTGCCGTTGCCGCGGGCGGCTTCATCGGCACGGCGCTGGGCTCGCGGCTGCGCTCAAGAAGACCGCATCTGATCGTGTTCGGCATGCTGGCCGTGGCGACCGTCACGACCGCGGCGTGCGCCTGGTTCTTCGGGCTCTGGGCGGCGCTCGCGGTCGCGTTCATCGCGGCGACCGCGCAGGCCCTGGCCAAGCTGGCGCTCGACTCGACGGTGCAGCACGAGATCGGGGAGGAGATCCGGTCCTCGACGTTTGCCGTTTCCGAGACCCTCAATCAGCTTTCCTGGGTCATCGGCGGCCTGGCTGGCCTGGCCTTGTCCCTTACGTCCAGCGGTATCGCGGGCCTCAGCGTGGCCGCGGCCGGCCTGGCCGTCACCCTCGCGCTGCTGCTGGCCGGCCTGCGGCGCAGGACCCTCAGCGCATAAGCGGGCGAGCGCTCAGGCCAGGAGGCCAGAGCCGTTCAGGCCGGGCCAGGCGATGAGGGCGCTCGGGCCAGCCGATCAAGGCCGGACGAGACCTCAGGCGTCGACATCGTCGGCGACGGCCCGCAGCACCGCGGCGATCTTCTTCCCGTCGCGGCTGTCCGGGTGCTTACCGCGGCGGTAAGTGTTGGATACCCCGTCCAGCAGCTTGATCAGGTCCTCGATGATCAGCGTCATCTGCTCCGGGTCTTTCCGGCTGACCTTGGCGACCGTCGGCGGCGGATCGAGCGTCCGCACCTGAAGCGCCTGACTGCCCCGGCGGCCCTCGGCGACGCCGAACTCCACCCGCTGACCGGCGCGCAGGACCGAGCCAGCGGTCGCTAGTGCCGTCGAGTGCACGAAGACCTCCCCGCCGTCATCGCGGGTGAGGAAGCCGAACCCCTTGTCGGCGTCATACCACTTGACCTTGCCAGTGGGCACGAGCGGGACCCTTACGCGAGCAGGAACATGCGGATACGCCACAGCGGCGCTGCACAAGGCTATCGGTCCCGGGCGGAAATGTCGGCTCCGGATCTGCCGAGCCTGATCGGCAGCGGCTCAGAACCGGTACGGGCGGTTCCATGGCGGGACGGGAGGCTCGCGGCGGCCGCGCCGCAAGCGCCAGGTCAGGTACGCCGCGCCGAGGACCGCGCCGACCCGGCTCAGGTAGACGGCGGACATCCAGCCCTCGTGCACAAAGTGGCCGATCGAATCGTGACTGCCCCCGTGCGCGAGCGAAATCCCCGTCCCGGCGATCACCAGGACCACCGGGCCGGCCAGGCCTATCCACTTATCCCGGAAATCCCAGTGCTTCGCGAACAGCGTGAGGGCGGCGCCGAGCAGCCAGACCGGTGGAAAGATCAGGCCGCCGAGTCCCATCAGCACGATGGCAGTGGCTTCCAGCGGACGACGGCGGGCCTGCGCGAGCGCGGCCCGGCCAAAGTCGCCCATACCCGCGGCGACTCTCGCCAGCTGCTCGCCGGCAGCCGATTCCGGCTCAGCCGATCCTGGCCCGGCCGGTTCCCGCCCGGCCCATATGGGCCGGGGCAATTCCGGCTCGGCCGATTCCGGCTCGCCCGGTTCCGGCTCAGCCGATTCGGCTCGGCGGTTCCGGCTCAGCGGATTCCGGCTCGGCGGGTTCCGGCTCGGCGGGTTCCGGCTCGGCGGGTTCCGATTCAGGTATTTCCGGGCCAGCCGGTCCTGACTCTGGCCCTTCCGGCTCGGGTAGCTCCGTGACCCCGTTAGAGCGGCCATCGTGATCCGCTGTCCCGGTCTCTGGCCCCCCTCCCCCTGGCTTCCTGCCATTGGCATCCGGACTAGCTTCCGGCGTGCTGACGACTGCGCCCGGCTCGCCCGGCCGTGCAGTCCCATTGGCGGTCCAGTGCGGCCAGTGCGCCGCCGTAATCGGGCGGCTTTCGGCCTGGAGCTCCCCGGTCAGCGCGGCCAGCCGCTCGCGCTCCCGGTCGACCAGCGCCCCCGGGTCGCCGAGCCCGGACAGCAAGTTACTTACATCCGCCGGGTCAGCGGTGCCAGGGGGACCGGTCTGCCGCTCGATGGACTCGCGCAGCCGCGCCAGGAACTCGCGCCGCTCGGCCGCGTTCAGCCTGCCCCGCGCCGCAACCGAGACCCGGTTGAGGTAATCGCGGATGAGCTGCTCGGCCGGAGGGTCCATGCGCAGATAATCCCTCTTCGACGAGGTCTTGGGGAGCCGCATTATCGCAAACGCGGCCGTCAGATGCCAGAAGAGGCGGCCCCGGAATGCACCGGGACCGCCTCCTCATGCCCTGACCAGCCACTTCATCGAGCGGCTGGCCAGGCAGGGACCTCGTCTAGCTGCGCCTGCCCGCTTGCGCGGCCCAGCTCGGCAGACTAGAAGTCCATATCACCGCCGCCGCCGCCGGGACCAGCCGGAGCGGGGTTCTTCTCCGGCTTCTCCACGATCACTGCCTCAGTGGTGAGGAACAGTCCGGCGATCGATGCCGCATTCTGCAAGGCAGAGCGCGTCACCTTCGCCGGGTCGATGATCCCGGCCTTGAACATGTCGACGTACTCGCCGGTCGCGGCGTTGAGCCCGTGACCAGGGGTCAGCGAGCGCACCTTCTCGGCCACCACGCCGCCCTCAAGGCCCGCGTTCACCGCGATCTGCTTGAGTGGCTCCTCCAGCGCACGGCGCACGATGGTCGCGCCGGTTGCCTCGTCGCCCGACAGGTCGAGCTTCTTGAACGCGTTCGCGCCTGCCTGGAGCAGGGCCACGCCGCCACCGGCGACGATTCCCTCCTCAACTGCGGCCTTGGCGTTGCGCACCGCGTCCTCGATGCGGTGCTTGCGCTCCTTGAGCTCCACCTCGGTCGCCGCGCCCGCCTTGATGACGGCAACGCCGCCGGCCAGCTTGGCGAGACGCTCCTGGAGCTTCTCCTTGTCGTAATCGGAGTCGCTGTTGTCGATCTCCGCGCGGATCTGGTTGACCCGGCCGGAAATCTGCTCTGCGTCTCCGCCGCCGTCCACGATCGTCGTCTCGTCCTTGGTGACGACAACCTTGCGGGCCCGGCCGAGCAGATCGAGCTCAGCCGACTCCAGATTCAGGCCGACTTCCTCGCTGATGACCTGGCCACCGGTCAGGATGGCAATGTCACCGAGCATGGCCTTACGGCGGTCACCGAACCCTGGCGCCTTGACCGCAACCGACTTGAACAGGCCGCGGATCTTGTTGACGACCAGGGTCGCCAGCGCCTCGCCCTCCACGTCCTCGGCGATGATGACGAGGGGCTTGCCCGACTGCACCACCTTGTCGAGGAGCGGGAGCAGGTCCTTGTTGGCCGACACCTTGGAGTTAACGATCAGGATGTAGGGGTCTTCAAGGACCGCCTCCATCCGCTCCGGGTCGGTGGCGAAATAGTGCGAGGTGTAGCCCTTGTCGAAGCGCATGCCCTCGGTGAGCTCTAGCTCAAGGCCGAAAGTGTTGCTCTCCTCGACGGTGATAACGCCTTCCTTGCCGACCTTGTCCATCGCTTCGGCGATCATTTCGCCGATCGCGGTGTCCCCGGCCGAAATGGAGGCGGTCGAAGCGATCTGCTCCTTGGTCTCCACATCCTTGGCGAGCTTGGAAAGCTCCTCGCTCACCCGCTCGACAGCCGCCTCGATGCCGCGCTTGAGCGACATCGGGTTAGCGCCTGCGGCCACGTTGCGCAGGCCCTCGCGGACCAGCGCCTGCGCGAGCACAGTCGCCGTCGTGGTACCGTCACCGGCCACGTCGTCTGTCTTCTTTGCGACTTCCTTGACCAGCTCGGCGCCGATTTTCTCCCACGGGTCCTCGAGTTCGATCTCCTTGGCGATGGACACGCCATCGTTGGTGATCGTGGGGGCTCCCCACTTCTTCTCGAGCACCACGTTCCGGCCCTTGGGGCCGAGGGTTACCTTCACGACGTCGGCCAGCTGATTCATGCCGCGCTCGAGGCCGCGCCTGGCTTCCTCGTCGAACGCGATCATCTTCGCTGCCATAGGCTCCAGTCCTCCCGGAACTTTGTGCCTTGCGTGCAGATCGAGTCGACGCCCGCGACGGACGGCCGCACCCGGGAACAGTCCCTGCCTGCCGCCGGATTGGCCTCATCGCCCGATCACACCACTGCATTGTCACTCTCACCCCGAGAGTGCCAACGACCTGTTTAGCACTCTCGGGGTGAGAGTGCAAGCTGACGGGGCCTGCCCCGGCCGTGACCTGGACGTATGCCGGACCGCCGGAAGGCCCGGCTCCCGCTGCGGGAGCCGGGCCTCCGGCGCGTTAACGCAGACTTAGACCGTGCGAACGGCCTCGGCCTGCGGCCCGCGATCGCTCTGCGTGATCTCGAATTCGACCCGCTGGCCTTCTTCAAGGCTGCGGTAGCCATCCGACTGGATGGCCGAGAAGTGGACGAAGACGTCCCTACCACCGTCGACCGCGATGAAGCCGTAGCCCTTATCCGCGTTGAACCATTTGACGGTGCCCTGAGCCATTCCCAACAACTCCCTAATTCTGCTCGGGCTTCGGGTTCCGCCCTTGTCATCGCGGAACCCGTTGATCGCGGAACGGGCCTGACGTGCTGCGCAAGCGGGGCTTGCCAATCTCGCCGTACCGACAGCGACCGGACATGAGATTACATCGTAGCGCGCGCCGCTGTGCCCGGTTACCCCCCCATATCGCCGGCTCTGGTCAGCCTCCGGCCACCGCGGGGATGACCGACACGCCTGTCCCCGATGGCACTGGGGTGTCAAGTCCCTGCGCCAGCCGCACGTCCTCTTCACCCACGTAGACATTCACGAACCGCCGCAGCTTGCCCGTGTCGTCGAGAATCCGGCCGGCCAGGCCGGGATATGCGGCGTCCAGCCCCGCGATGATCTCGCGCAGCGTTCCCGCTTCGGCGTTGACTTCCGCCTGGCCGCCGGTATATGCGCGCAAGATAGTGGGGATACGGACGGACACGCTCATGCGGTGCCTGCCTTTCGCGTCAATTCCAGCTGGGCGAACGCCTCCATGGTCGGCCGTATCGGGGTCAGGGCCGGCATCCCGGCGGCGACGGCATCCAGGGTCTTGAGGCCATCACCCGAGTTGATGATGACGGTCTCGGCGCCCGGATCAAGCTGCCCGTCGGCCAGGAGCTTGCGCAGCACCGCGAGCGTGGCGCCGACGGCCGTCTCGCCGAAGATGCCCTCGGTCGCCGCGAGCAGCCTGATCGCGGCCACGATCTCGTCGTCGCCCACGTCGGCGACCACGCCGCCGGTGCGGCGCGTCACGTCGAGGACGTAGGGACCATCCGCCGGGTTCCCGATGGCCAGGGACTTGGCGATCGTGGCGGGCCTGACCGGCTGCACCACATCATGACCCGCCCGGAACGCGGCGGCCACGGGCGCGCAGCCGCTGGCCTGCGCGCCGAACACCCGGTACGGCGTGTCCTCCACCAGATCGAGCGCCGCCAGCTCGCGGAACGCCTTGTCAATCTTGACCAGCTGCGCGCCCGATGCCACCGGGACGACGACCTGGCCCGGCAGCCGCCAGCCGAGCTGCTCGGCGATCTCATAGCCGATGGTCTTGGAGCCCTCCGCGTAATACGGCCGGACGTTGACGTTGACGAAGGCCCAGTCCTCGCGATCGTCGGCCAGCTCCGAGGCCAGCCGGTTCACGTCGTCGTAGCTGCCCTCGACCGCGACCAGCGTGCCGCCGTACACGGCAGTGGCGATGATCTTCTGCGGCTCCAGGTCCGACGGGATGAACACCACCGAGCGGATGCCCGCGCGCGCGGCCGCCGCGGCCACGGCGTTGGCCAGGTTGCCGGTGGACGGGCAGGCCAGCACCTTGTAGCCCATCTCGACGGCGGCGGCGAGGGCGACCGCCACGACGCGATCCTTGAAGGAGTGGGTGGGGTTGCCGCGCTCGTCCTTGACCCACAGCGTGCGCATCCCGAGCGCGCGGGCGAGCCGGTCGGCCCGGATCAGGCGGGTACCGCCGGGCTCGGTGTTGCGCCGCTGCGCGACATCGGGCGGGACCGGCAGCAGGCTGGCATACCGCCAGATATTCTGCGGCCCGGCCTCGATCAGCTCTCTGGTCAGCCGCGGCAGGTCATACGCGACCTCCAGCGGCCCGAAACACTCGGCGCAGGCGTGCTGTGCGCCGAGCTGGTAGGTCTGGCCGCACTCGCGGCAGGACAGCCCGCTGGCGTAGCCGAACCGGGATGGGGTCTTGGTCGTGGTGGAAGTAGTCACAGGGCGAGGCCTCTCTCCTCATCTGCCCCATCAGCCTTCTGGCTGCGGGCCGGAGTTGGCACCTGTCACGGGCGCGAGCGCGTACGTATCACCGTGATGGTTGCCGGGGCTTCGCAGGGCCGTTCCCTCCACCCCTCTGGATGAGCGTTATTAAGTTGTGCGCAGCATTCTACCCGGCGGCGACCGATAACCTGACCGGGACATGGGCGAAGCAGCAGCGGCAGGCGCATCCTCATCGCATCCAACCGGGGGCCGGTGTCCTTTGCGCTCGGCGATGACGGGGGCCTGGAAGCCAGGCGCGGCGGCGGCGGGATGGTCTCCGGGCTCTCCTCGGTGGCCGGCCAGTCCGACATCCTCTGGGTCTGTGCCGCGCTCAGCGATGCGGACCGGGCGGCCGCGCGCGAGGCGCCCGGCGGGCTCCTGAGCCCGGACGCCGTGGCCGGCGGCTCCGCCGTGCGCATGCTGGACATCCCTCCGGCGATCTTCCACCGGGCGTACAACGCGGTAGCGAACTCCACTCTCTGGTTCGTGCACCACATGCTGTATGACACCCCGAACCGTCCCCAGTTCGGCCTGGCCTTCCACCGGGAATGGGCGTCGTTTCGCGCCTACAACAGCGCCTTCGCGAACGCCCTGGCCGCCGCGGCGGGCCCGTACGCCCCGGCCGGGCCCGGCGGCCCCGTGCGCGCCGTGATCCAGGACTACCACCTGACCCTGGCCCCCCGGATGCTGGCGCAGCTGCGGTCCGACGTGCGGATCGCGCACTTCTCCCATACGCCGTGGGCGCCGCCTGACTATTACCGGATGCTGCCCGACAGCATCGGCCGCGAGGTGCTCGACGGCATCCTCGGCGCGGACCACGCCGGCTTTCTGTGCCAGCGGTGGGCCGATGCGTTCCTCGACTGCTGCGAGCTCATCCTGGGCGCGGAGGTGGACCGGGCCCGCCAGCGCGTCACCTATCGCGGGCATGTCACCGGCATCGGCGTGCACTCGCTCGGCGCGGACGCCGGCGAGCTGGCCCGCCGCAGCCAGGAACCGGACGTCCAGGCGAGGCTCGCGGCGCTGGCCGAGGCGGCAGGCGACCGGAAGCTCATCGTCAGGATCGACCGCACCGAGCTGTCCAAGAACATCGTCCGCGGCCTGGCCGCCTACCGTGAGCTGCTCATCACGCGGCCGCAATGGCGCGGCCGGGTCGTGCATCTGGCCTTTGCCTACCCGTCGAGGCACGACCTGCCCGAGTACCGCGAGTACACCGCCAGCGTGCAGCGGCTCGCCAGCGAGATCTCGGACGAGTTCGGCACAGACGACTGGGACCCGATGATCCTGCAGGTCAACGACGACTATGCGCGGTCGCTGGCCGCTTACCGGCTAGCGGACGTGCTGCTCGTCAACCCGATCAGGGACGGGATGAACCTGGTCGCCAAGGAGGGCCCGATCCTGTCGGAGCGCAGCTGCGTGCTCGTGCTCTCCCGTGAGGCGGGAGCGGCGGCCGAGCTGGGGCAGGACGCGCTGATGATCAATCCCTATGACGTGACCGGCACCGCGCAGGCTCTGCATCAAGCGCTGCTGATGACAGATTCAGAACGCAAGCGCCGTCGTGCCGCACTGGCACGGGCCGCTGCCGCCCTGCCGCCGACCCAGTGGTTCGCCGACCAGCTCGCCGCCCTTGACCATTCCTCCTAGCCACCGGCCCGCCTAGCCCACCGGCCCGCCTAGCCGTCGGGCCGTCAGGCTCGCGGGGGGTGCGCGAAGGCGTCGGCGAGCGAGTTGAGCAGGGCGACCACGCCGGCCGGGCCGTCCACGACGAGGTCAGCCTCCCTGGCCAGGACGGACACCTCGGCCGAGCCCGCGCAGACCGCCACGCCCGGTATCCCGGCGGCCCGCAGCTCGGCGACCGCGCGAAACGCGGGCCGGTCGCCGAGGTCGTCGCCGCAGAAGAGAGTCGCGGAAGGGCCGCGTTCGGAAGCGAGATTTTTCAGGGCCAGCCCCTTGTCCGAGCCGGCCGGGCGCAGCTCGATCACCATGCGCCCCGGCTCCACCGCCAGATCCGTCCGCTCGGCGAGGGCGGTCAGCGGCCCGCGCAGGCGCTCCAGGGCGCTGGCCGGCTCGGCCGCGCGGCGGGTATGCACGGCTAGGGCGTCGCCCTTGTCCTCGGTCCACGTGCCTTCGGGCGCAGCGGCCGCGGCCAGGACCTCCGGCAGCTGCCGGCGCGCGTCGGCCAGGCCGGGCGGGGCGGGCGGCGAGGTCAGCGAGCCGGCCTGCCAGCGCTGGCGGCCGTAATGACCCAGCACGATGATGCCCGGCACCGCCTCCAGGCCCGCGTACTCGACCGCGGTCAGCGCCGGGCGGCCGGTGATCACGGCCAGCGTCCCGGCGAGCGGCGCGAGCCTGCGCAGCGCCGCCGCCGCGCCCGGCTGCGCGCGAGCCGCCGCGGGGTCGGCCACGATCGGCGCCAGGGTCCCGTCGAAATCCAGCGCGATCAGCGCCCTGGACGGTTCGCGCAGCAGCGCGGCGAAGCCCGCCCGGCCCGCCGCCGAGCGCGGCGGCGGCAGGGCGGATGACGTGTCCCGGTGCTCAGGCACCAGGTCAGTCGGGCCGGGCCGAGCGCATCCGGCGCCGCGAATTTCGCTGACGGCGCAGCCGCGCGACCAGGACGGGATCGAACTCGGCCGACTCCGGCCGGTCGATCAGGCCGTTGAGCAGCTGGTAGTACCGGGTCACCGGCATGCCAAGCTCCTCAAGAATCTCCCGCTCCTTCGCGCCGGGGTACCGCCACCAGCTCCGCTCGAACGCCAGGATGCGCAGTTCCTGCTCAGAGAGCGCTGCCACCTGGCCTCCAGGTCCTCACATCGTGACACCATCGTAAACACCCCTATGCGAAGTGTCCCCGGAGACGTACGCTCACGATTCGTGACCACATTTGACTGTCTGACATTTCTCACCGATTACGGCCTGGAAGACGGGTTCGTGGCGGCATGCCATGGTGCCGTCGCGCGGATCGCGCCGACCGCCCGTGTCATCGACATCACTCACCTGGTGCCGCCGGGCGACGTGCGGCGCGGGGCGGCCGTGCTGGCCCAGACAATCACGTACATGCCGCCCGCCGTGCACGTGGCCGTGGTAGATCCGAGCGTGGGGACCGCCCGGCGGGCCATTGCCGTGCAGGCCGGCGAGGGGATCCTGGTAGGCCCGGACAACGGCCTGCTGTCCTGGGCGATCGCCGCCCAGGGCGGGGCGCAGCGCGCCATTCAGCTGACCAACGGCGAGCTGTGGCTGCATCCGGTGTCACCGACCTTCCACGGCCGGGACATCTTCATGCCGGTGGCCGCTCACCTGGCCGCGGGCGCCGCGCTCGCATCGACGGGGACCGAGATAGATGTCGGGGAACTGGTGACGCTGCCGGCGCCGACGAGCCGGGTGAACGACAGCGAGGCCGAGGGCGAGGTGATGTCGGTCGACCGGTTCGGCAACGTGCAGCTGTCGATCCCGGCCGCCGCCGCGGGACGCCTGGGCATCAGCTTCGGCACGCCGGTAGTCGTCCGCTGCGGCCGCCGCCAGCTGACCGTGCCGTACCTGGAGACGTTCGCCGCCGTGGCTCCCGGCGAGATCGTGGCCTTCACCGACAGCGCCGGGCTCATCTCGCTGGCGGTCAGCGCGGGCGACGCGGCCGAGCAGCTCGGGCTGCCGCCCGGCGCGCATGTCCGGCTGTCGGTGGCTCACCCGTCCTGAGGCCCGGGGCCCTGGCGGCGGCGGGCGGCCAATAGCACTCAGTCAGCCTTTACCGCTGGGTAAACATGGCACAATACGGAGACCCACACGGAAGGCAGCGTAGCCCGTGCCGCTGAGGTTTCCCCGCCCCGCCATGGCCGGTGCGGCCGCCAGCCTGGCGGCCGCATTGACCGTGCTCGGGACCATGCCCGCGAGCGCCGACTCGGTGCGCCAGCACGAATGGTGGCTGGCCAAGCTCAGCGTCGCGTCCACCTGGAAGACCACCCGCGGCGCCGGCGTCACCGTGGCCGTGCTCGCCGACGGCGTCAGCCCCACCGTGCCTGACCTGGCCAACTCGGTAACGGCCGGGCCCGACCTGACCAGGTCCGGCCGCACCCCCAGCGGGATCTTCTACGGGCTGCAGGGCACCCCCATCGCCAGCCTCATCGCCGGGCACGGGCACGGCACCGACGGCTCCGAGGGAATCATCGGCGTCGCTCCGGCGGCCAGGATCCTGTCCGTCCGGGTCACCCTGAGCCCCGGCGACCCGCTGCTGAGCAGCCCGACGGTGACCGCCGGGCTGCCCGGCGCGATCGCGGCCGGCATCCGCTACGCCGTCGGCCACGGTGCCCGCGTCATTGACCTGCCGCTGGACCCTGGCCAGCCAGGAGCCAGCGGAACCGGGTCGGCCGCGGCCGCGGCCGGGGGCAGCGCGGCCGAGGCGGCGGCCGTGGCTTACGCCCGCCGCCAGGGCGTGCTGCTCGTGGCCCCGGCGGGCGACAACGGTGCGGGCAGCGACGCGGTGAACTACCCGGCCGGGTATCCGGGAGTCATCCGGGTGGGCGCGTTCGACCATGACTTCACGAAAGCCTCGTACTCCAACCATCAGCCGTACGTGACGCTGACCGCGGCGGGGAGCGGCGTCATCGCGGCGACCGAGCCCGGCAGCTACGCGACCATGAACAGCACCGGCGCCGCCAGCGCGATCGTCGCCGGGATAGCCGCGCTGATCAGGTCCCGGTTCCCTGGGCTGTCACCCGCACAGGTGCGAAGGGCGCTGGACGCGGGCACCCGGTTCCGGCGGCCCGGCGGGATCGAGGACGGGTCCGGGTACGGTGCCGCCAACGCGGCCAGGGCGCTGACCAGGGCCTCCGTGATCGCGGGGCCACTCGGTCAGCGGCCGTCGGCCCGTGCCACCGCGCAGCGCGCGCCGACCCCGCCCCCCGTCCCTTCGAACGCATCGAGCCTGGCGACGAAGGTGCTCAGGGCGGTGGTCATATCGGCCGCCGTGCTGATTGCGCTGCTGCTGCCGATCACCGCCTACGCGGCCGTGGGCCGGCGGCGGGCACGGCGGGTCGCACACCCCGGCTGGGAGCGGGATCCGGCCCTGGAGCGGCTGGAGCGGATGAACCGCTTGCACCGGCGCGTCCCGGCTGACCAGGCGCGCACCGGCGCGGACGCAGCGGATTCGATGCTGGATTACTTTCCCGCGCCCGCGCCCGCGCCCGCGCGGGCGCCCGCCGCACCACCGCCGGGCGCCCGGCCTCCGCTGGGGCCCGTATCGCCGCTGGGGCCCGTACCTCCGCTGGGACAGGTATCGCTACCGGCGGCCCCGCGGTCGGCGGCCCGTCAGTCGAGAGTGTCCGGCGCACCGCCGTGGGAGCCGGCGCCCAAGCCGGACAGCGAGCTCCAGTGGGGAAGCGGCCCGCCACCGGCTCCGGTGCGTCCCGCGAGCCCCGCGGTCACCGCGAACCCGGCGCCCCCTTCGCACCGGCTCGCGCCGAGGCAGGCCCCGCCTTCGGCCGCCGCGTTCCCTGCGGCCGCATCCTCGGGTGCCGCGGCCGGATCCTGGGCCAGCGCGCCCGTTCCCGGTCCGGCCGGTCACCCTGGCCAGGCCGCGGGGCCGGGACCGGGACCCGATCCGGGCAGCGACGCCGACCCCGGCACGGGCCCGATCTACGTGTGGAATCCCGGCGCGTCTACCGAGTCATTCTCGGCCGTTCCGCGGGACGAGGACGGCTACTAGGCCAGGCGGCGGCCCTGCTTGCCGCCGTCGGCCGCCGCGGCGATTTCATCCTTGCGCACCGAGGCGTAGACGGGGACGTACTCCTGGCCGGACAGCGTGCGGATGGCCTGCATGACCTCATCGGTGACGGCTCGCCGCTGCCGGGCCCCGGCGGGCTGGCCCTGGTAGGCCTGAAGATTCATCGGCGCGCCGATCCGGACCTCGATGCGGCTCGGCCGGGGGATCTTATGCCCCGGCGGCAGGACCCGGTCGGTTCCTATCATGGCCACGGGCAGGACGGGCACGCCCGCGTTGAGCGCCAGCCAGCCGATGCCGGTCCTGCCCCGGTACAGCCGCCCGTCCGGGGACCTGGTGCCTTCGGGGTAGATGCCGAACAGCGCGCCCTCGCGCAGCAGTCCGAGCGCGGCGTCGAGCATGTCCTGCGCGGCGCGGGCGCCGGCCCGGTCCACGGACAGCTGCTTGGTGGCGCGAAGGTATGCGCTCGTGGCCCGGTCGATCAGCCGGGTTCCGGTGAAGTACTCGGACTTGGCCGCGAACGTCACCGGCCGCGGCAGCATCAGCGGCAGGAAGATCGAGTCCACGATCGACAGGTGGTTCGACGCGAGGATGGCGCCACCCGAGGCCGGGATGTGCCCGGCTCCGATGACTTCAGGCCGCGCCAGCAGTCGCAGGAAGGGCCCGGCGAGCACCCGCGATACCTGATACTGCACCCGGTCCTCCCAGTCTGCGCCGTCCCTGGCGGCAGATCAGCCTTGCCTGGCGGCACGTCACAGGTTAGCCCGCCCGCCCCGGTGCCGGCGCGCCTGCGTCCCTGGCGGCAATCTCGGGCCGCGCGCCCTTCTGCTCGCCGGCCGCCAGGCCGGAGACCAGCGCGATGGCCAGCGGCAGCACGAACGGCAGTCCGATCGCGGCCACGATCACCCCGGAGTCGTCGGCCAGCCAGCCCAGCACCTCGGCCAGCCAGAGCGCGGTCAGCACCGGGCGCAGCAGCGGGACTTTGGCTATCACGTCCGCCAGCGTGGCCAGCCGCAGCCGGGCCGGCCACGCGATCATCACGCCGGTGACGACGGCGACCAGGGGGACCACCGGCGTGTACCAGGTCGTGGTCAGCGAGCCCACGTCGGAGCGGATCTTCCGCTGCAGGATGCCGCCCGCCGTGCCGTGCACGGCGTGACCGACGAAACCGCCGATGTCCGATGGCCCGGTGGCCGGCCAGAAGTAGTTGATCAGCGCGAAGGCCGTCACCAGGACCAGCCCGCTGACCGCGATCGCCGCGCCGCGCCGCACGGTGATCGCCACGCCCGCGATCGCGGCGAGCAGCAGCAGGAACGCCGGGACCATCGCGATCGTGCCGCCGACCTTGGCGCCGAAACCGGGCCAGCCCGAGGCGATCACGGTGAACAGGGCCACCGCCCCGGCGGCGGCGGCCGCCCGACGCCGCGTGCCGCCGGCCCGGCCCAGCACGGTAACGGCCGCCCAGGCCGCGCAGAGAATCCCCGCGGCTGCGTAGACGCCGAGCGCGTTGTTGCCGACACCGTAGAACCGGCCGGCCTCGAGGGCCGAGAGCCCGAACGGGCCGCCCAGCTGAAGCCGCGATCCCGTCATCACGTCCAGGCCGATGACGGCCACGGTCACCGCGCCGACGAAACCGGGCGGTCCGAACGGGTCCCGGCGCCATGGCCCGGTCAGCGCGGCCGCGGCAATCACCGCCGTCCAGGCCAGCGTCAGCGCATAGAGCAGCAGCGCCGGGTGCGGCCGCTGTGACCAGGGCACGAGGCTGGCCAGGAAGGTCCCGGCCGGAACCGCGCCCGCGACCACCCCGGCGATCATGTACGCGGCCCGCCGCCGGCGCCGGCGATCAGCGTCGCGGCCCCGCAGCAGCAGCGCGATCAGGCCGAACACCACGCCCTCGGCCAGGCCGTAGGCGACGAAGAACCAGCCGATCGTGGACCGGTAGACCTGGGCCGCCGTGTCCTGCCCGGTCAGGGCGCGGACCGCGGCCCTCAGCGCGCCGCGATGGGTGCTGCTGATCTGCGACCCGACCACCGCCCCGGCCGGGACCGGCCGGCCGAGCCAGCCCAGCACGCTGGTGGTCAGATCGGTGATCACGACCAGGCCTGGCTGGCGGGTGGAGGGCGCGGCCAGCAGCCCGTCATGGAATCCGGGGCCGCTGACCATGATCGCCCGCAGGTGCGGCGCGGCATCATCGCCCAGCCCCGCGACCACGATGATCGTCCGGGCCGGGGCCGCGGCGATGATCTTCCCGGCCGCCCGGTCCGCGGCGCGCACCGCGCGCGCCCGTGCCATGCTTCCTGCCTCCCCGGCGGCGGCCGGCAGCGCCCCGAGATCAACGACCGTCAGGTCACACCGGCTCACTTCAGAACGGCTGGCCGCGCGTGCTCCCGGCTGGTAGCTCGCGACCTGGCCCGTCCGGCGGGCGAGGGCGATCGCGGCGCCGGGCCCGATCGCGGTGGCGCACTGGCCTGGCCCGGCGCTCCGGCCGAGCAGGCCCCAGTCGGGGTCGTAGCTGAACTGCCGGTTGTAGCTGATCAGGGACCGCATCGCCGGAACCCGTGCCTGCGCAGGGGCGCCCGGCGCACTGGCCGCGGCGGTGCCCGGCGCGGGCACGACGGCCGGCAGGGCGGGGCACGGACCCGCGCCATCGCCGGGTGCGGCGGCCCGGGCGCCGGAGTTCAGCGTCAGCCAGGCCCCGGCCGGGCAGGTCCGGATGCCGATCGTGGTGACGACCAGCGACCCGACCGACCCGGCCCCGGCGAGCCGCCACAGCGCGGGCGTGGCGGTCGCGGACAGGTCACTCCAGCGCAGTCCGGGGATGCCGATCACCAGCACGCGCGCAGAGCCCCCGACCTGAGCCGTGGTGGCCTGAACCGTGGTGGCCTGAACCGTGGTGGCGTGAGCGGTCGTGGCGTGAGCGGCCGTGGCGTGAGCGGCCATGCCGCCGGCCGACATCGCGAGCATCGCGGCCCCGGCCGTCAGCGCTCTGGCCACGGTCCATTTCACGTCGTTAACCGTATCCGCCGGGTGGATTACCCAGTGCCGGCGAGCGGGCAAACTGGCCGACCTGATCGCGGCCGGGCACGATCATCGACATCGCGGGGAGGAGGCCGGCACGCCGCCCCTGTGACCCACGTGCTTAATGCGGGATCGGCCCAATGACTCCGACCGAGGCCAGGCCATCCAGGACCAGCTGCACCGCGATCGCCGCGATCAGGAACCCAAAGACCTTCTCGGTGATCAGCATGCGGCCTTCGTCAAGCTTCTCACTGACCCGGTTCGCCCACCGGAACACCACCACGTCGAGGAGCAGGACGAACACGAGGATGCCGAACTCCACCGCGAAGACGCTGAGCGACTTCGCCTCGGCGGAGATCGTCATCAGCCCCACGATGCCCACCGGGTTGAGCAGGTACGGCACCGCCAGGGGGAACTGGGCCAGCTGCATCGGGTCCTTCCCAGCGGCGCGATCGCTGCTGCTATCGGCTGGCCCGAGGACCATCCACACCGCGACCACGAGCAAGATCACGCCGCCGGCGATCGACAGCGATCCGATCGTGAAGTGCAGCAAGATGCGCAGCACCTCGCCCAGCACCATGAGGAGCACCGCCACCGTCCCCGCGGTGGTCAGCATCTTGCGCAGCACGCGCTGCTTATCGGCCGGGTCAAGAGAAGCGGTGATTTCCACGAACGGGACGAGCGCGATCTTCGGCCCGATACCGATCAGCAGTACCAGGAACGTGTCGATCGCACCGGCAGCGGTGATCGATGTCTGATCCATCCTCCAAGTGTGGCGCAGGCCGGTCTCCGGCGCCTAGTCACACCAGGTGGCGTCCATTTGCGCCTTGGAATGCACGGCCTTTCATGATCGCTGGGGCGCCATCGACCATACTGGCCAGCCTTCGGATAGACACCGACGCCAGCGGCCAGCAGGCCAGCCTTCACCATCACCCACGTGCCAGCATCCCGCCTCGCGCCTCGGCCGCTGCGAAGTCTGGATCAGCGCGCGTTGCACGATTGGCTGAATCCGGCGGCGTCCCTGGCGGCGATGGACGGGTCGCTGGCCGCGGACTTCTGCTCGGCGTTGATCTCGCGCTGATACGCGGCAGCACCCTGCCGAGCGGCCCGCAGTCGCGCCGCGTCGAGTTTGTTGGCGAAGGCGATGTAGGCGGCCAGTGCCCGCGCCTTGGCGGCCGCAGCCTGGGGCACTTCGATCGCGGCGAGCTGGCGATCGAAGTCGTCGAGCAGCTTGGTGTGCTGGGAGAGCTGGGCGAGAAAGTCCTTCAACGGGATGTCGAACTGGCCGCCGTTCAGCGCGGTGATCTTCTGCTCCAGCCCATCGCAGAGCGCATCGACCGCATTGAGGTACTGCTGGACCGCGTCGCTGCTGATCGACGACGACACCGGGACCGGTCGGGGGACCGCCGGGTGTCCGGTCGACGAGCAGGCCGCTACGAGGACGCAGCTGCTCGCGGCGATGGCGATGGCCCGCATCCGTCCCATATCGCACATGATCGACGCAACGGAGCTAGCTCTGCGCCTTCGTGGCCAGTTCGTTGCGCAGCTGCTACATCGGCGAGATGGCGCCGGCGACTGTCGTGGGAGCCCGGCTGCGGCCCTGATCTCAGGCTCCCTGCCCTATTGGGCCCACAGCGGGCACGCTCTGGCGCCACTGTGCGTTCTCGACCGCCACTCTTTTATGCAGTCTTGGCATATGCTAATTTTATTTAGCACATGCAAGAGAGGATGTTGTGGACGCCGCTGACATGACCGGGGACCAGCTACTGCAGGTGCTGGCCACGCTGGCCAACCCGCACCGGCTCCGGGTCGTGGCGGCCCTCTCCAAACAGCGCAACTACGTCAGCCAGCTCGCCCGCGAGCTCGGTATCAGCCGGGCACTCCTGCAGGTCCACCTGCGCAAGCTGGAGGCGGCCGGGCTGGTCTCGGCTGCCATCGAGGTCTCAGAGGACGGGAAAGCCATGAAGTTCTACGAAGTAACGCCGTTCGCCATCCAGCTGACACCCCAGGCGATCATGGCCGCGGCCACGACCCTGACGGTGGGCAGTGAGCCGGATGCGGAGGTGAGGTCATGAGTACGATCGCCGTCGCCTTCGTTGTCGTGGTCCTGGTCGTCGGTGGCCTGCTCGCGTACGCGATCTTCCAGTGGGGGCGGCAGCTTTCCCTCAGCCAGAAGACACGAGCCGATCTGATCACCAGCGAGGAGTACCGGCACCTGTCTGAGACGACTGTCACCGCCCAGCAGCAAACCGAGCTGAAACTCGGCGAGATCAACATGCAGCTCACCCAGCTGCGCGACCAGCTGGATCAGGTGCAAAAAGTCCTCAAGGACGTCGAGTAAAGCAGCCAGCGGAACCCACAGGCTGGACCGTCCGCACAGAAAGCCAGCAGACCCATGCACTTCCACACCGATGACGATCCCATGGCCACCGCCGAGCAGCTGACCGCGCACGATGCGCGTGCCGCCGCCGAAGCCTTCCACGCCATCGCCTGCGACGACGGCGTGGCTGACGAAGTGCGCCTGACGTGGAGCCGGTGAGCGGATTCGAACCGCTGACCTGCCGTTTACAAGACGGCTGCTCTGCCAACTGAGCTACACCGGCGGGGAGACTTCGTGCATGCTAGCCCACCTCGATCCTGACGTGCGTATTCGTCTGGTGACCTGCGGCTTCTGGTCGGGAAGCCGGGGCCGGAGTGAACCTCGGCCGCCCCGGAACTAGATCACCCCCCTGGGGGTGATGGCGGGAAGCCTCACCGAGCGGCATGCTGGCAGTGTGTGTGCGGACGCTTCAGGGCCGGGAGGGCGACATGCCAAGATCAGGACAGGGTGCCGGGAGGCCGACGCCGGCCAGCATCGCGGCGGGCAGCAGCCGGTCGGCGGCGCAGCCGGGGGACTCGGGCTCTGGCGTTCAGCTGGCCCTGGGACTGGTCGGGCTGGGCCTGATGGGTCATGTGCTGCGAAGCCGCAGCCTCTATGAGAAGGTGGCCGTGGCCGCGATCGTGGTGGGAGCGCTGAGGGGGATCGGCCAAGACAACCGGGCCAGCGTCATGGCCAGCCTGCGGGCCTGGAATAAGCGGGAGATCCAGCGCCTGGAGCGCGAGGCACAGCGCCAGGGCCGAGCGGTCAAGGGCTCCGCGCGGATGGCGCGTTCCGGACCGCCCAGAGGCCTGGCCGGGGCAATTCCCCCGAAATGAAGATCATGGGCCCGGCTGCGGCCGGATGCTCTTCGATGCGTTCGAGGCTGAGCGGTCGAACTGACAGCGGGCGGGCGGTTATCCGGCGGGCGGGAGAACACGATGATCAAGTTGTTGTACAAGCCGGTGGACCTGATCGCTGGCATGCTGAGCGGGTTGCTCGCCGGGCTGATCTTCAAGCGGGCCTGGAAGCTCGTCGGCCGGGAAGACGCGCCGAAGCCCACCGATGAGCGGCGGGGCTGGGGGGAAATCCTGCTGGCCGCGACATTGCACGGCGCGATCTTCGCGCTGGTCAAGGCCGCCGTCGACCGCGGCGCCGCTGAGGGGACGCGCAGGCTTACCGGGATCTGGCCCGGCGGCGAAGGCCAGCCGCCTGACGAGCCGTCTGACCAGCCCCAAGCCACCGCCAGCGGCGGCACGGCCACCTGACCGCGGCCGCCCCAGGCTCGCGGCCGCGGTCGCTGAGCCGGCCGGCTGGTCAGGCAATCAGGTTGTGGACCGGCATGACATCTGGCGCCCCCGGGTCAATCCCGACCTTGCCCAGGATCGGCATGAGCACGCTGCCGTACTCCTCGAAGGCCTGCTGAGATTCCCACACCTCGTAGACCATGAGATCACCGTCGGGCCCGAAGCAGGAGTGGTGCGTCCGGCCGGCCGGGCGCCCCGCTCCGGCGGCGTCAAGCTCCTTGATGGCTTCGTCATACTGCGCCGCGCTCAGGGACTTGGGATGGAAGTAGATAGCGAGTGCCATGGATCCTCCTGCTGGGTAGTACCGCGGTCCGCGGCGCGGAAGCGGGTAACGGGGGGTCAGAACGGGACCACGGTGGCCAGGAGCCCGGTGGTCAGGTGCCCGGTGGTCAGGTGCCCGGTGGTCAGGTGCCCGGTGTCGTCCTGGCGGCCGGAGAGGATCGAGCAGAAGTCGAGCGCGTCCAGCGACAGCGACTCCCCGCCGTCCCCGGCCTGCCACCGGCCGCCGGCCGGCCCGGTCAGGGTGAGGGTGAACGGCTGGCCGTGACGGCGGCCCCATTCGGCCACGACGTCGGCAATCAGGCGGCCGTCATGGCCGCCGGTGAGTTCCATGGGCCGCTCGGTCGCTCGGCTGATATCGAGGCGGTGCATCCAGGTGTCCCGCGTGAAGATGGTGTCCACCAGGTAGCCGTAGCGCCATCGCTCGGCCTCGAAGGGCGGGTCGTTCTTGATCCGGATGGCCCATCGCATCGGCGCCGGTGTCCGGCGACGGGCCCGCACCGCGCGGGGGGCAACCGCCGCCAGGCGGCTGATGACCTCGGCCGGGGTCATCGCGGCCCGCTCGCGGACCTGCGTGGCGGACATCTCGTCGATCATCTTCCCGCCGGACCGCCGGCCTGCGGCCCGGAAGTCGTGAGCGAACTGGCGAAACGAGGCCTGCGCCTCGGCCATGCCGAGCACGTGCCCGGCCGTGGCCCGCACGTCCCACAGCGCGCATGCCGTCGGCCGCGCCCAGTCGCCGGGGGCCAGGGCCTGCAGCTGAGCCACCATCCGGTCGAATTCGGTCGCCGCGAGGGTCATCGCCTCGCGGTGCCCCAGAGGCGCGGCGAGGCCTGCACCTGTGGCCGTCATCTCCGCCATGACCATCTCCCGCCTATGATTCGGAATTCCGAACACTATCAGGATAGTCGCAGGGTCATCGGCTAGAGTCAAGGCATGAGCCCGGCCACCCCCACCGAGCCGCGGCGCCGCGACCGGCGTCGCGCCCGCCATGAGGCGACCAAACAGGAGATACTCGGCGCCGCCTGGACCATGGTGCGCGCTGATGGACTGGCGGCCCTGTCCCTGCGCGCGCTCGCGCACGCGGTCGACATGGAACCGCAGTCGCTCTATACCTACTTCGCCTCCAAGAACGCCCTCTACGACTGCATGTTCGCCGACGGCAACCGGGAGCTGGCCAGCCAGTTCGCGGCCACCGAGATCCCGGCCGAGCCCCGCGCGGCGCTGCGGGCCCTGGCCCGGCACTTCGTGGCCTTCGCGACGGAGGACCAGGCCCGCTACCAGCTGCTGTTCCTGCGCACGATCCCCGGCTTCCAGCCGTCGCCTGAGTCTTATGCGATCGCCGTCCGGGTCCTGGCCGACGTTCGCGCCATCCTGGCCAGGGCAGGCATCCGGGCCGAGGCTGACTTCGACCTCTGGATCGCGCTCGTCGCCGGCCTGGCCGGCCAGCAGCTCGCCAATGACCCCGGCGGCGACCGGTACAGCCGCCTGGTCGACGGCGCCACCACGATGTACGCCGACCACATCCTCGGCCCGGCCGCCAATGGCGACGCAAGCCGGGCATCCCGGCCGGGTTAAGCTAGCGCGCCGGGCAGTGGGCACGTCGCAACTGCAGTGGGCACATCGCAACTGAGGTGGCAGGGGGCGAGCCGGTCGTGCGGGTATCCGACGCGAACTGGATGCAGATCGAGGAGTACCTGACCAGGGACGACCGGATCGTGCTGCCGACCGGGTCGACCGAGCAGCACGGCTACCTGTCGCTGGGGACCGACGCCATCCTCGCCGAGCGGGTCGCGGCCGAGGCCGCGCAGCCGCTCGGCATCCCGGTCCTGCCGGTGCTCCCGTACGGAATGGCTCCCTACTTCGCCGCGTTCCCTGGCAGCATGAGCCTGCGGATCACGACCTACATCGAGGTGCTGCGCGATCTCCTCGACGGGCTCGCCGGGCAGGGCTTCCGCCGCATTGCCATCGTCAACGGGCATGGCGGCAACGCGCCGGTCACCGGGTTCATCCGCGAGTGGATCTGCCAGCCGCGCCCGGAGCGGATGCAGGTGCTCTTTCATAGCTGGTACAACGCGCCGCAGACGGCGGCCGCCGCTGACCAGTTCGACCGCGATCAGATGCACGGAGGCTGGGTGGAGAACTTTCCCTGGACCCGGGTGGCCGGGGCCGATATGCCGGCTGGCCGGCGGCCGGTCCTGGCCCGGGAGCATTTCGGCCTGCTCGACGCTGAGCAGGTCCGGGCCGCGGCACCGGACGGCGTGCTGGGCGGGGCCTACGCGCGCCCGGATGAGGACATGCGGATCGTCTGGGACGCCGGGGTTGCCGAGGTCCGGGCGCTGCTGGACAGCGGGTGGGCCAGATGAGCGCCGGGCTGGCCGGCAAGACCGCCGTGGTCACCGGCACCGCGCACGGCATCGGCGCCGCCATCGCGCAGGCGCTGCGGGATGCGGGAGCAGACGTCTGCGGCGTCGACCGGGAAGATGCCGACCTGACCAGCGCGGCGGCGGTGCGGGAGCTGTTCGCCGGGATCGGCGCCGTCGACATCCTGGTCAACAACGCCGGAGGGGTGTGCGGGCAGGTCGGCCATCCGCTGGAGGAGGTGACCGATGATGACTGGCACGAGGTGGTCAACGCCAACCTGACCAGCGCCTTCCTGTGCACGCGGGCGGCCGTGCCGGCGATGAAGGCGCGCCGCTGGGGCCGGATCGTCAACATCTCCTCGGCCGCGGGCCTGACCGTCAGCAAGACGGGGATCCAGGCCTACGCCAGCGCGAAGGCGGGCCAGATCGGGTTCACCCGGCAGATGGCGCACGAGCTCGGGCCGTTCGGGATCACCGTCAACTGCATCGCCCCCGGCTTCATCCTGTCCAACCCCACGACGCAGCGGCAGTGGGAGAGCTACGGCGAGGACGGCCAGCGGGAGCTGGTCAGGGGCATTGCCCTTGGGCGGCTGGGCGCGCCTGCGGACATCGCCCACGGCGTGCAGTTCTTCACCGCGCAGCAGTCCTCCTGGATAACCGGGCAGACGATCGCGATTGACGGCGGCAGTGCTTTCCTTTAACCCCGGCGACGCCGGCTACCTGCGGGAGCTCGCCGAGTACGTCGCCGTGCCGAGCGTCAGCCGGGATGCGGCCCCCGAGACGATGCGAGCCGCGGCGCAGTGGCTGGCCGGGCAGCTCACGTTCGCAGGCGGCCGGGTGGCCGAAACCGACGGCCATCCCGTCGTGCGGGGCGAGTGGCTCGGCGCCGGCGGCGCGCCGACCATCCTGGTCTATGGGCACTACGACGTGCAGCCGACGGGCGCGGCAGCCGAGTGGCACACTCCCCCGTTCGAGCTGCGGGTAGACGGCGACGTGATCAGGGGCCGGGGCACATCGGACGACAAGGGCCCGGTCTACATCGTGCTCAAGACCGCCCAGGCGTTCATGGCCCAGGAGGGCGGCCTGCCGCTCAACGTGAAGTTCCTCTTCGAGGGCGAGGAGGAGATCGGAAGCCCGCATCTGCCGGCCTACGTCCGCAGCCACGCCAGAGAGCTGGCGGCCGATCTGGTCATCTCCGCCGACGGGGCCATGTGGCGGGCCAGCGAGCCGTCGCTGTCACTGGCGTCCAAGGGTCTGGTCTCGATGGACATCCGCGTCGAGGGCGCGCGCACGGACCTGCATTCCGGCCGGTACGGGGGGACCGTCGCCAACCCCCTGCACGCGCTCAGCGAGATCCTGGCCCGCCTGCACCTTCCCGACGGGACCGTCGCCGTTCCCGGTTTCTATGACGGCATTCCCGAGCTGAGCGCGGAGCGTCGCCGGCAGCTCGCGGACGTCCCGTTTAATGCCGGGGAATTCCTGACCGACCTGGGGCTCGGCGAAGCGCACGGTGAGGCGGGATTCACCACCCTCGAACGCCTCTGGGAGCGCCCGACGCTCGAGATCAATGGCGTGCAGGGCGGCGGGAAGTACACCGTGATCCCCCATATCGCCGTCGCGCACGTATCGTGCCGCCTGGTGCCCGGCCAGGATCCCGACGCCGTGATCGGGGCCATCGTCGCCCACGTCGGCGCGCAGGCCGCGCCGGGCGTGCGGGTCGAGGTGCGCGCCGACCAGGCCAGGGTGCCGGCGTACACCATCCCGGCCGGCCATCCGGCTATCCGGGCCGCCGCGGCCGCGCTCGAGGCGGTGTATCCAGACGAGGAAGTGCTGCTGGCCTGCATCCCCGGCACCCTGCCGGCGACGGCCCTGTTCGAAGAGGTCCTCGGGGCCAAGACGCTGTTCTTCTCGTTCTCGACCGCCGATGAGAATCTGCACGCCCCGAACGAGTTCATGCGCATCCGGCGGCTGCGCGAGGGGATGCGGGCCTGGGAGCAGCTGTGGTGCCTGCTCGCCGCCGGGCCGCACCGCCTGGCGCCCGCCCGTGCCGCCGGAGCGGAGACGGGCCTGGCCGGCGATGATTGACCAGCCGCAGGACCAGCCACCCGGCGCGTACTCCTACCTCACCGAGGGCGCGGACGTCCGCCGGTTCGAGCTGGCGCCCGAGTTCGGCCGGGTGCCCCCGTATGCCGCCGGCCTCACCGCGCAGGAGGAACGCAGGTCGCGCCGGCTCCTGCGCGACAGCATCGTGATCAGCCTGCACGACCATCCCGTCCGCTTCCCGCTCCGGATGGAGGAGACGCCGCAGTACAACCGGACCGGGCGCCAGCATGCCGCCTATGCCGGCCTGGCCGCCTCGGGCATGACGGTCGTGTTCGACAACATGATGGACGGCACCGCCTGCGTCACCGGGAACGCCCCGTGGCGGTGGGACGACATCATCACCGATCTCGGGATGCGCCAGGCCGACCTCGCCCACCACAGCGAAGCCATGCTCATCCGGACGGTGGCCGACATCGATGAGGCTCACCGCTCCGGGCGGGTCGGGCTGGTCTTCGGGCTGGAGGCGGCGACGCCGATCGAGAACGAGATCGACCGCCTCGACGTGCTCTACGGGCTCGGCATCCGGCAGATCGGGATCGCGTACTCCGACGCCAACGCGCTCGGCAGCGGGCTCAATGAGGTCAATGACGGTGGCCTCACTGCCCTCGGCCGGCGTGCGGTGACGCGCATGAACCGGCTCGGCCTGGCCATCGACGTCTCGCACTCATCGGACCGCACAGCCCTGGATGTGTGCGAGCACAGCGACCGGCCGGTGTTCCTGACCCACGCCGGCGCGCGGGCGGTCTGGGACACGGCCCGGATGAAGCCCGACGACGTGCTGCGGGCGGTGGCCGGCACCGGCGGCGTGATCGGGATGTCGGCCGCCCCGCACACCACGCTGTCGGGCGCGCATCCCCGGCACTCGATCGACTCGGTCATGGACCACTTCCTGTACTGCGTCGATCTGGTCGGCATCGGCCACGTCGCCTTCGGGCCTGACACCCTGTACGGCGATCACGTCCAGCTGCACCGGGTCTTCGCCCATCTGCTGGGCCTGGCCCGCGCCACCAGCGGCCCGGCCTTCGAGCCGGTCGCCTACGTCGACGGCCTGGAGAATCCCACCGAGAACTTCGCGAATATCTGCGGCTGGCTCGTCCAGCACGGGTTCGACGACGAGGCGGTGCGGACCGTCATCGGCGGGAATATCTACCGGGCCCTGGAATCGGTCTGGACCGGGCCGTGAGCGAGCCAGGGCCGGGCCCGGCGGCCGGCCGTCCGGCCGCGGCGGCAGACCGGGCGGCCGCAGAGCGGGCGGCGGCTGAGCTTGACGGGCTCAGCGAGGAATTCTTCGAGGTCGTGCACACCACCGATCCGTTCACGGCCACGCAGCTCGGGGTCCGCGGCTTCGACGACCTGGTCCCCGATCCCAGCCGGGCGGGCGCGGCCAGGGGCGCGCAGCGGATCGCCGCGGTCTCCGGCCGCCTGGCCGCGATCGACGCGCGCCTGCTCGACGCGGCGGGCCGCACCAACCATGCGGTCCTCACGCACCTGGCCTGGGGAGCGCACTCCGATCTGGCGCACGGCCTCTGGGAGGCAAACGCATCGGCGGGTGCCTATGTCTCCCCGCAGGCCATGGTCTTCCAGTCGGTGCCGACCGCGCTGCTGAGCGACGCTGCGGCGGTCGACGGCTACCTCCGGCGGCTGCGCGGGCTGAGCGGGTACTTCGACGCCGTCACCCGCCGCTACCGGGAGGCCAAGGAGGACGGGCGGGTCCCGACCGGCGTCGGGGTCCGCCAGGCCATCGAGCAGCTCGAGGGCCATCTCGGCCGGGACATCACCGCTGACACGCTGGTGACCGTGGCCCTGCCCGGCGCCGCGGACCAGGCCGCGATCCGCCGCGAGGCCGCCGGCATCGTCGAGGGCGAGGTCCGGCCGGCGATGCGGCGGCTGGCGGCCTGCCTGCGGCAGGACCTGCTGCCGGTGGCCCGCCCGGATCAGCAGGTGGGCATCCGCTTTGTCCCCGGCGGCGCCGACGGGTACCGGGCGGCGGTGCGGCGGCACACGACCACCGGGCTGTCCCCCGAGCAGATCCACCAGATCGGGCTGGACAGTCTCGCGGCCCTGCAGGCCGAGTGGGCCGAGCTGGGATCGGCGGTCCTGCAGACCACCGACGTCCCCGCGATCCTCGAACGGCTCCGGGAGGACCGCACGCTCCGCTTCACCGACTCGGCCCAGATCGTGCGCACGGTCACCGAGGCCCTGCGGCGCGCCGAGGAAGCCAGGGACGACTGGTTCGGGCCGCTGGCCATCCCCGACTGCGTCATCGAGGAGATCGACCCGGTCGAGGCGGGCAACGCCCCCCTGGCGTACTACCGGCCGCCCGCCGCGGGCGGGCTGCGCCCCGGCGCGCACTGCGTCCTGACCGCCAGGCCGCGGGAGCGCTTCGTCTACGAGTACGAGGCGCTGGCGTTCCATGAGAGCACGCCCGGTCACCATCTGCAGCTCGCCCTGGCGCAGACGCTGGACGGGCTGCCCGCCTACCGCCGCTTCCTCGACGCCGAGGTCTGCGGCTACGTCGAAGGCTGGGGCCTGTACTGCGAGCGCCTGGCGGACGAGATGGGCCTGTATACCTCGGACCTGCAGCGGCTGGGTATGCTCTCCTTCGACGCGCTGCGCGCCTGCCGGCTCGTCGTCGACACTGGCATGCACCACTACGGCTGGTCTCGCTCCAGGGCCGTGGACTTCCTGTGGCGCAATACGGCAACCACCAGGGCCAACGTCGAGAATGAGATCGACCGCTACATCGCCTGGCCGGGCCAGGCCCTGGCCTACATGGTCGGCCGCCGCGAGATCCAGCGGCTGCGGGGCGTGGCGCAGGATCAGCTCGGCACGCGCTTCGACATCCGGGGCTTCCACCGGACCGTCCTCGGCAGCGGCGCGGTCCCGCTGGCCGTTCTGGATCAGCTCGTGACGAGCTGGGCCGACCTAAGTACGCCCATGCCGGACAGGGAGTCCCCTCAGGCGGGGTAGGTCTGGCTCTAGCTGATAAGGAAGGCGGTACTCGCGCATGACAGATCAGATACCGGTCGTCGACCTTGAGCTCGCCCTGGGCGAGCGCGTCCCCGACGGCCTCCTCGATGTTGTCCGCGACGCGGCCGAGCAGGTCGGCGTCATCCAGGTGGTCAACCACGGAATGCCGCAGGACCTGATCGCGGACTACAGCAGGCACATCGGGCGCCTGCTCAGCCTGCCCAGGAAGGCCAAGGCCGAGCTGGCCAGCCCCGGCGGGCACCCGCAGCGCGGCTGGCGCCAGTGGCCCGATGACTTCGGCCGGCTGGAGCTCGAGCGCTACAACGTGGCCGAATTCGACACGCCATCGGCGGCGCGGGCGGCAGGCATGCCGGCCGAGTACGCCGGTCTCTACGAGCACCCGAATGTCTGGCCGGCCGACGACCCGGAGCTGCGGGAGGTGACGTTCCGCTATCTCGAGGCCGCGCGCCGGGTGGCGCAGCGCGTGCTGGAGCTGTACGCCAGGGCGCTGCGGGTACCGCCGGGCACCTTCGGGCTTGGCGAGCTCCCGCATGCCCGCCTGACCACGAACGACTACCCCACCTGGTCGTATCCCGAGACCGGCCGCGACGAGGACAAGCTGCTCCTGCTGGAGCACGCGGACGACTCGGCGCTGACGGTCCTGAGCCAGGAAGGCGACTACGAGGGGCTGCAGGTGCAGCTGCCCGGCGGTGACTGGCGGCCGGTGCCCATCATCGCGGGCGCTCTCCAGGCGTTCTCCGGAATGCTGCTCACGCGCTGGACCGCCGGGCAGCTGCGCCCTGGCCGGCACCGGGTGGTCGCCGGCGGGACGATGACCAGGCGCTCGACCGCGGTCTTCTGCTATCCGAGCCTGCAGACTGTCGTCGCGCCGCTGGCGCCCTTCACCGCGGCCAGCGGCGCCGGCGCAGCACCGGACAGCAGCCAGGACCAGAGCGGCAGCCAGGACCGGAGCGGCAGCCAGGACCAGGACGGCGCCCAAGGCCAGGGCGGCGGCGAATACGAGCCCGTCCTGGTCTGGGATCACGTCAAGGGCAGGGCGCAGGACTACCTCGACGAGTACGGCCGCCCCGACCAGGTGGCCGCCTGGCACGAGGGCCGTCCCTATGTGGCTGATCTGTCGGAGAACTCAGCCGGCCGCTGATGCGGCCCAGCCACGGGCCCGGCGACCCGGAACGGCCCCCGCTGATCCCGCCAGCCCCAAGGACCCCAGACCTGCGGACCCAGGGCGGCCAGCCCGCTGTCAGCAACCCGATGGTTGTGACATTCAACGGCACCCAACCCGATGGATGTGACATTCAAACGGGTTGGTCACCCGCTGCGCATCCCGGCTGAGGGCGCATCCGGCTGTTCGGGCGCGAATTCGGCGCGGACGCCGAGGAGCCGGATCGGGCCGCGCTCGGTGAACCGGTCCAGGGCCGCCAGGGCCCCGGCTTCGATCCCGGCCGGGTCCATGGACGGCTGGGCCAGGAGATGGCCGCGGGTGTAGGTGCGGAACGGCGCGTAGCGGACCTTGACCACGATCCGGACGGCTGGCCGGTCCTCGGCGGCCACGTCCTGAGCGACCTGGCTGGCGAGCCGCCGCACCTGGCTGCGGACCTCTTGCCAGTCGCTGATGTTCTGCTGGAATGTCGTCTCCCGGCCGTGACCGCGAGCCTGGTAGGGCTCGTCAGTGACCTCTGCGGGACCGAGTCCGCGGCCGGTCTGCACCAGCCACGGCCCGATAGCCGGCCCGAAGCTGGCCGCCAGCGTCTGCGGATCGGCGGCGGCCAGGGCAAGGACCGTGTCGATGCCGAGGCCGGACAGGCGCTGGGCGGTCTTGCGCCCGATGCCCCACAGGGCGTCCGGCGGCCGGTCACCGAGTACCTCAAACCAGTTCCCCTGGGTGAGCCGGAAGGTCCCGGCGGGCTTGCCGAACCCGGTGGCGAGCTTGGCCTGCAGCTTGTTACCGCCGATTCCGACCGAGCAGTCCAGCTGAGTGGCCGCCTTGACCCTGGCCCGGATGTCCTCGGCGATCGCCTCGGGATCGTCGCTGTCCACGGCGAGGAAGGCCTCGTCCCAGCCCATGACCTCCACGACGTGGCCGAGGCTACGCAGCACGGTCATGACCGTGCCCGACGTCGCCTCGTAGACGGCCCGGTCGACGGGCAGGAACACTCCATCGGGAATCCGCCGGGCCGCCAGCCGCAGCGGCATGCCGGACTGGACCCCGTGTTCGCGGGCCTCGTAGGAGGCGGTGGCCACGACCCCCCGCTTCGACGGATCGCCGTCGCCGCCGACGATGACCGGCCGGCCGCGCAGTTCGGGATGACGCAGTACCTCGACAGCCGCGATGAACTGGTCGAGGTCAACGTGCAGCACCCAGCGGGTCACACTCCAGTCTCCCGCAGCCGGATACGGGCAGACTCAGCTGCCGAGCGGCAGGTTGCTGCCGGCCAGCTGGCCGGTGATGCCAGCCGGCGTGACGCTTACGCTCTGCAGTGACACCGACAGCGGCAGCGCGGGCAGGTGCAGCGTGATGTTGCTGACCGAGCTCAGCAGTGACGAGGGCAGGCCGCTGCTGGAGACCAGCTGTACGTGGATCTTGTTGCCGTCCACCGCCGTGATCCGCCAGGTAGCCGAGGCAGTGATGATCACCAGGTTGATGCTGGCCTTGACCTCATCGCGGCCGGCCGCAGTCAGCGTGAGGCCCGCGCTGCCCACCAGCGACCCGAGGGCTCCGGCCTGCGAGGTCAGCGCGTTCGCCAATTCGGGGAAAGTGATGAAGACCGATCCAGTCAGCGTGTCCACGGTCCCGCCGCTGTAGCCGGAGTTCAGGTGCAGGCCGTTGAGGACGAAGTTCATTGACTTGATGGTGACCGAGCCCTCGGGCACGTTGGCTGACCTGATATTCACCTGCCGGATATCCCGGCTGGCCAGCTGGGTCAGGAACGGGAAGCCCTGGATCGACACGTCAGGTTTCTTAGGGAATCCGTGACTCTGGATTTCCGAGGCGAACCTATCCTGCGCGACGGACTTGGCGGCGAAGTCGGCCGCCACCAGGAGGCCAAGCAGGACGATCACGACAATCAGCAAGGTCCGCAGCGGCCGCCGGCGGCCTCTGCTCACGGCAGGTCCGCGACATGCAGCGCCTGCAGCTGGTGCGAGTTCTGGTTGGTGACCAGGAGGGTCTTCCCGTTTGGCTCCAGCGCGAACTGGCGGGGTACCATCCCGGACGGGATCAGGCCGAGCAGGGCGGGCTTGCCCGCCAGGGCAGCCGACGTGTTCACCACGGCGACGCTGGGTGATGCGCCCGGCAGAACGCTCAGGTCGGAATCGGCGACCACGATCCGGCTGCCGCCGCGCACGAGTGACAACCCGATCGGGTTCGCGCCCACGGCGACCTTGGCGATCAGGGAATGCGCGGGTGCACTGCGCAGCTTGGCGGCCGAGAAGCCGAGCAGGCTGTTGCTCTGGCGAGCGGTCACCCAGACCACCTTGCCGTCGGGCGAGGTGATCACCCGGGCGGGCTGGCACCCGGCGGTCGTCTTGGCAACCACCGCGGAGGCCGGCGTGGCCTTAGCGCGGCTCTGGCTGAGCACGCTGAGCGTCCCCTCGCCGGGGTCGTTACTGTTGCCGGGGTCGATGCTGGTCACGTACAGCCACTTGCCGTCCGGCGAGCTGGCGATGCCGTCTGGCTGCTTGTCGAATGAGGTATAGCCGACGAAGTCGGCGCGGGTGAATCCGTGGGCCAGCGCGCGGGCGAGGTTAAAGACCGCCAGGTTGTCGCTCGTCTGCAGCGTGACGAAGGCGAAGCGGCCATCGGGGGAGGTCGTGACCCCCACCGCGCCGCTTCCGTGCGGGCTCGTCAGCGTGGCGACGACCGGGTTGGTGACGCCCTGCCTCGCCTCGGCGATGCTGATCACGATGATCCCGCTGTTGGCGGCGGCGAGCAGGTAGCGGCCATCGGGAGTCACGACGTCGCCCTTATCCGCGCCCGCCGCGGGGATCGTGCGGACCAGCGTCGGCGCGAGACCGGCTCCCTTGCGGAGCATCGCGATCGAGTTGCCGAGCGTGACGAACGAGTACCGGCCGTCTGCTGTCACCGCGGCCCCGAACGGGTCTCCGGCGAGCGTGACCGATGCGCTGCGGACCTTGGACAACGGCACTGTCTTGGCGGTCGCGGTCGTGCAGGCGGGAACCGCGAGCGATGCCGCGGCGCCCTGGCCGGGCCCGCTCCCGCCGCCGTTCCCGCTGCCGCCGTTCCCGCTGCCGTGGTGGAGCGCGAGGAAGGCTCCGCCGCCAATGATCAGTACGACTGCGCAGGCCGCAGCCAGTGCGGCGGGGGTCCGCCACCGTGACCGGCCGGACCGCCGGTCGTCCGGCGGCTCCGCCCAGCTGGGTGAGCCGGACGACGGCTCGGTCAGCCCTGGCCTGGTGGGGCGCGTTACCGGGATGCCAGCTGCCTCGGTCGCCGGTCCGGCGGACGCCGGCTGCGGCTGCGGCGGCGGTGACTGCGGCCGCTGCGGCGACTGCGGCTGCGGCGACTGCGGCTGCGGGCGGGGCGGGGGTGGCTGCGACTGGGGCGGGGGCTGGTCCTCCGCGGGCCGGGCCTGCTCATCGCCTGCCCGGCCCCCGGCCATGGGCATCGCGATCTCGGTGGCGGCCCTGGGCGGCGGGCTGTCCGAGGGGCCTGAGTCAACCGGCCGGAGCCCGAACACCTGGCGCAACGCGACGGCGAAATCACGGCAGGTCGGGTAGCGATCGGCCGGAGATTTGGCCAGCGCCCTGGTCAGGACGGGGTCGATCGCGGGGGGCAGCCCGGAACGGCGGGCCGCCAGCGACGGCGGCGGCTCGGACAGCTGCGCGTAGACGACCGCCAGGCCCTCATCACGCCGGAACGGCGGTGCCCCGCTGAGCAGCTCGAAGGCGGCGCAGGCCAGCGCGTACTCATCGGTGCGGCCATCGACCGGCCGGCCCTCGATCTGCTCGGGAGCGACATAGTCAAGGGTGCCGAGGAACTGCCCGGTGGAGGTGAGCCCGCTCGGCGCCAGCGCCTGCTTGCTCAGCCCGAAGTCGGACAGGTAGACGTGATCGGGCCGGTCGGTGCCAGCGCTCGCGTCCAGCAGCATGTTGGCCGGCTTGACGTCACGGTGGACCAGCCCGCGCGCGTGGGCAGCGTCCAGGGCCGAGGCAACCTGGGAAATGATCTCGGTGGCGCGGGCGGGCGGCAGCGGGCCAGCCTGGTCCAGCAGCGTCCGCACGTCACCGCCCCGCACGTAGCGCATCGCGATGAACAGGACGCCGCTGGCCTCGCCCGCTTCGAAGACGGGAATGATGTGGGGGTCATCAACGGCGGCGGCGGCCCTCGACTCGCGGATGAACCGCTGGCGGAACGCGTCGTCAAGGGCGAGGCCGGGCGCGAGGATCTTCAGCGCGACCATCCGGTCGAGCCGGTCGTCGTGGGCACGGAAGACGACCGCCATACCGCCCAGGCCGATCTGCTCTTCGAGGCGGTAGCCGGCGATCTGCGAGCCTGCGGCAAACCTGCCCGCCGCAGAAGGGTTCTCCTCGCTCACCGCTCCTCCAGCGATCGCTGCCTGTCCGGTGTCCCCGCCCAGGCTCGACACGACGGCACCAGCCGGGCCTGGGAATCGCCGGAAACAGTTAGTAAGCCGCCGGGGCGATCCAAGTATCCGGTTGGGCCGGCGCCTGCTGTCAAGCCGCGCCGCTGTCCTTCGATCGCCTCAGCTGTTCCCGAGGTGATCTGGAGGATCGTAGCCGACCGTACCGCGATCCTCAGATCTACCTGGAAGATTGCTGATTCTTCTTCGTGCCGAATCGCTCTAGAGTTAGCAGATGACGATCGAGCCTGCCATCTCGCCGGCCACCGGCCCCGTCCTTCTCGTGCAGACCCAAGGGTCGGACCGGATGCTGAAGGCGGGACCCAGCTACCGCATCGGCCGTGATCCGGAGTCCGACATTGTGGTCGACGACTCACGGGTCTCGTGGCAGCACGCGGTCCTGCGGCGGGACCAGGACACCTGGCTGCTGGAGGACACCGGAAGCACCAACGGGACCTTCGTCGGGGTGGACCGGGTTCAGCGGGTCGAGATCACCGGTCAGTGCGATGTGCGGCTCGGGCATCCGCAAGACGGGCCCACGGTCTCGTGCTCGGTCGCCGCGCCCAAGACCGGTGCGGGCTCGACCGAACTCGCTGCCTCGCCGCCCAGGGCCGCGCCGCAGGCGCCCCCGGCCGCGCCGCAGGCGCCCCCTGCCGCACCACAAGCGCGCCCGGCGGCTCCGGCGGCATGGCCGCCTTCCCCGTCTCCCGCGCCACAGGCCCCCCCGGCCCCCTCCCCTTTTCCGGCGCGGACGGGCGGGGACGACGCGCTGGTAGCGAGCACGCGTCACGGCGACGGACGCAGGCCCAGCGCGGTCATGAGCCTGCCGTCCAGGGTGCTGCGCATCGGGCGAGCCGCGGACAACGAGGTCGTCGTTCCCGACCTCAGCGTGTCCCGCTATCACGCCGAGCTGCGCAAGTCCTCTCGCGGCGGCTACGACATCGTCGATCTGGCCAGCCATAACGGCACGTTCCTTAACGGCCAGCGGGTGGGCTCGGCCCCGGTGACCGAGCGGGACATCATCGGCGTCGGGCCCGCCACCTTTCGCCTGGTGGGCGAGGAGCTGCAGGAGTTCATCGACACCGGTGACGTCTCGCTCAGCGCGCGGGATCTCACGGTGCGGCTGCCCAATGGCAAGGTCCTGCTGGACCATGTCAGCTTCCCGCTCGGCGAGCGCTGCCTGCTGGGGGTGATCGGCCCGAGCGGCGCGGGAAAGTCGACGCTGCTGGGCGCGCTGACCGGTATCCGGCCGGCGACCGACGGGTCGGTGCTGTACGACAACCGCGATCTCTACACGCACTACGCGGAGCTACGGCACCGGATCGGGCTCGTCCCGCAGGAGAACATCCTGCACACCCAGCTGTCGGCCCGCCGCGCCCTCGGCTATGCAGCGGAGCTGCGGTTCCCGCGCGACACCTCCAAGGCCGAGCGCAGGCGCCGGATCGACGAGGTGCTCTCGGAGCTCTCGCTGACCGCGCACGCAGATACCCGCACCGACCACCTGTCCGGCGGCCAGCAGAAACGGGTCAACGTCGCGCTTGAGCTGCTCACCAAGCCGTCGCTGCTGTTCCTGGACGAGCCGACTTCGGGCCTGGACCCTGGCCTGGACAAGTCCGTGATGGAGATGATGGCGGAGCTGGCCCACGACGGCCGGACCGTGATCGTCGTCACTCACAGTGTGGCCAACCTGAACCTGTGCGACCGCCTGCTGGTCCTGGTGCCCGGCGGGAAGGTTGCCTTCTTCGGGCCGCCGCAGGACGGCCTGCGGCACTTCGGCAAGCCCGGCTGGGCCGAGGTGTTCCAGGCCTTCGACGCCGAGCCGGGGCGGGACTGGGCCGCGGAGTTCCGGCGCTCGCCGCTGTACGCGCAGTACGTCGCGGCCGGGATGGACGGGGGCGCGGCCGTCGCCGGGCCCCGGCAGGAGGCGGTGCCGCCGCCCGCCACGCGGAACCGGTTCGCCCAGCTATCCACGCTGTGCCGGCGGTACCTGGCGGTGATCGCGTCCGACCGGGTCTACCTCGCCGTGCTCGGGGTCATGCCGATCGTGCTCGGAGTGCTGATACGGGTGGTCCCTGCCCCCCTGGGGCTGGGCGGGCCACCGGGCCAGAACGACGGCGCCGAGTCGCTGCTGCTGATCCTGGTCATCAGCGCCTGCTTCACCGGCGCCGCGAACGCGGTCAGGGAGCTGGTTAAGGAGCGGGTCATCTACAGCCGGGAGCGGGCCGCCGGGCTCTCGGCTGGGGCCTACCTGCTGTCCAAGCTGGTGATCCTCGGCCTGATCAGCGGGCTGCAGGCCGTGGTACTGGTCGTGGCCGGGCTGACCGGCAAGCCGCTCCCGCGGACCGGGTCCTTCCTGGTGCACTTCCCCCTGGTGGAGCTGCTGCTGGCCATGGGCGTGCTGGCCATTGCCTCGATGACCCTGGGGCTGCTCATCTCCGCGCTGGTCAACACCTCAGAGAAGACCATGCCGCTGCTGGTCGTTACCGTGATGTTCCAGGTCATCCTCACCGGAGGTGTCTTCGCGCTGAACGGCAAGGCGGGGATCGATCAGATCTCCTGGCTGTCGCCGTCGCGCTGGGGATTCGCCGCGACCGCCTCCACCTCTAACCTCAACGTGATCATGCCCGGAGGCACGCTGGTCCCGCCGCCGGTCCCGGTGAAGCCGCCCCCCAGCGGCAAGGCGGCCAAGCCGGGCACGACGCCGAAGGGCGGGACGACGCCGAAAGCCGGGACGACCCCGTCCGCGGGCACGACGCCGTCACCCGGAGCCTCCTCGGCGACGGCCAAGGCTCATCACCACAAGAAGGCTCACGGCACCGGGGCGACTCCCGGTGCCACGCCGACGCCCAGCGCCGCCAAGACTCCGGCCGCGGCGCCAGCTCCGGCTCCGGCGAGCACCGCTGATCCGCTGTGGGACCACAAGCCGCGGGTCTGGCTGACCGATATGGGACTGATGATGGTCCTCGGGCTCGCGTTCAGCCTCATCGCCTGGTGGCGGCTGGTCCGGCTGAGCCCCGGCCGCCGGCGCTAGGACGCCGACACCAGGACGCAGCCGGCCTGGCCCCGGCCGGGGAACACCGCAGGCCCGGTCCGGAAACGCAGCCGGCCGGGCCAGGCCGGGCAGCGCGAGCATGCCGCGCGTCGGCACTGACCCGGCCCGCTGGCCGGTTATCGGGCTAGGACCGCAGGTGGAACATCAGGCGGTCGAATGGCCGCAGGTAGGGAGCGGGCCGGAAGCGCTTGAACGCCGGCGGCGTCGCGCAGACTCCGCCGACCGGGGCGCCGGTCGGGCACGTGCCGTTCTGCGCCGCGAAGATGTTCGCGGTCGGGCCGAGGCTGGCGGCCGCGGCGTTCAGGTGGGCCGGGCGCAGCGCCCGGTTGTTCCAGTGACCGGTCGCCATGCGCCGCAGCAGCGTCCGGGCGGCGGTGATCGTCTCCGCCGGGGTGAAGGCGCAGTGCCCGGCCCGGTGGACGAAGATCTGCCGGAGCAGCCGGGAGTCGCCCGCGCGACGGACGACGCTGGCGTAGGCCTGCTCGTTCTGGTTCACCACCAGGCCGTCGCCGATGGTGTGCATCGTGAGCACCGGCACCGGCAGGCGGCCGTTGAAGGTGATGTTCTTCACCAGGTAGGCCACCGGCCTGGGCTTGGCGCTGATCCTGTCCGAGCGGTTGAGGGTCTTCAGGTCGGCGCGCAGGTTCAGCCCGGCCGCCTTGTAGAGCGCGACCACCTCGCGGCGGTCGACCGACTTCAGCAGCTGCCTGACATAGTTGACGCCGGTGTTCCAGGACACGTTGCCGCCCGCCCGGCCCTCAAGCTCGGCCCGCAGGTCGAAGGCGAACGGGAAGGTCACCTGGGTGTCCCAGAGGAACTGGTTGGCCTGCTGGGCGGTGAAGTCGTTGCGCGCAGGCTCCGGGGACAGGGGGGTGAACCAGCCGGGAGTGTCGCCGAGCGCGTTGACCAGGGCGAGCCGGGCCCGGCCCTGAGAGGTCTGCTGCGCGCCGGCGGCTAGCGTCTCGGCCGTCGTCAGGTTAGTGGTCGGATCGGTGATGTTCACCAGCTGCAGCGGATGGCCCGCCGGGGCGGCGATCAGCTGCTCGAAGGCGACCTCGGCGTCGAGCGCGGTGTTCCAGGTGGCGACCCCTCCGGAGAGCACGCCGCACATCGGCAGTGCCGCGCTGAACCGGCGCGGGTAAGTCTGGATCAGGCCGGCCGTGATGATGCCGCCCAGCGAGTGACCCCACGCGATCGTGTGTGCGGGAGCGCCGAACGTCCGGTCAAAAACGTTCAGGGTGTGGATCTGGTCCGGCAGCGCCTGCTGGATGGCCCAGCCGGTCGTGGCGTAGGAGGAGCCGGCCAGCGCGTATCCATGGCTCAGCAGCCAGGCGCCGGTGACCGGATCGCCGACGTCCGTGGCCGGGTTCGGCGAGCCGGGCACGACATACCCGTGGCTGTACAGGAACAGGGTGCCGTTCCAGTTTCCTGGCACCTCGATCTTGTAGGTCGCCCCGTCCTTCAGCGTCCCGGTCACCGTCTTGGTGGCCGCGGAGCTGGCCGCCCGGGTCGAGGCCAGTGCGGGGGCCGCGGCCGGGCTGATGCCCAAGGCCAGCAGCGCGATGCCAAGCACCACCGCGGGTGCCCTTCTGAACTTATGCACGATCACGCTCCAATGCGTCAACGCCGTCCCTACGTGGGACATCTGAGAGGACCATAGCCCGATCCACCAGGCCGGCGATACCCCGCGGTAACCAGCACCCGCGCGGGCCTGATGACCTGCCTACAGGCGGCCGGCCTGGACAATTCGCCGCAGAAAGCGCTGGGTTCGCTCGTCCCTGGGGCTGCTGAACAGCTCGGCCGGCGGGGCGTCCTCGATGATCATGCCCTCCTCCAGGAAGCACACGCGGTTCGCGATATCTCTGGCGAAGCCCATCTCATGCGTGGCGATCAGCATCGTCATCCCGCCCGCCGCCAGCTCGCGGATCACCTCGAGCACCTCAGCCACGAGCTCGGGGTCGAGCGCGCTGGTCACCTCGTCCAGCAGCATGATCTGCGGCTTCATGGCCAGCGCCCGGACGATGGCCACCCGCTGCTGCTGTCCGCCCGACAGCCGGTCGGGATAGTCCAGCTGCTTGTCCAGCAAGCCGAAGCGGCCCAGCAGGGCCCGTGCTTCCTCCTGCGCCTGGGCCGGGGGGGTGCCGAGGACCTTGACCGGGGCCAGGGTGATGTTGCGCAGCACGTTCATGTGCGGGAAGAGGTTGAATGACTGGAACACGATCCCGATGTGCCTGCGCACCAGATTCTCGTTGACGCCCTCGCCGGTGACCGGGCGGCCCCACAGGAAGATGCTCCCGGCGTCGATGCGCTCCAGCAGGTTCAGGCAGCGCAGCAACGTCGACTTGCCCGAGCCCGACGCGCCGATCAGGCAGATCACCTCATGGGTGGCCACGGTCAGGTCGATCCCCTTGAGCACCTCATTGGCGCCGAAGGACTTGCGCAGGCCCTCGACCCTGATGGCCTCGCCCTCCGCGTTTCCGCCGACCTCGTGGCCGGGCGCCTCGCGGCCGGGGGTCATGGCATGCCCCCGGCGAGCCGCCGGCTGCGGTCCCTGGTGATCAGAGCGTCGGTCAGCCGCGCCAGCGGAATGGTGAGGATCAGGAACAGGATCGCCGCGACGGTGAAGCTGGAGAAGTTGAAGACCTGCTCGCTGTAGATGTCGGCCGCCTTGTTGGCCTCGATCGCGCCGAGCACCCCGACCAGCGCCGTGTCCTTCTGCAGGCTGATGAAGTCGTTCAGCAGCGGCGGGATGATGTTGCGCACCGCCTGCGGCAGGATCACGTAGCGCAGCGCCGTCACGTGCGGCAGTCCGAGCGAGCGGGCCGCCGCGGTCTGGCTCTGGTGAACGGAGTTAAGCCCGGCCCGGTAGACCTCCGAGACATAGGCCGAGTAGGACAGGACCAGCGCGGCCACCCCGTAGATGGCGTCGGACTGGTCCGACACCACCGCCAGGCTCAGCGCGGGGACGCCCAGGCCGATGGCGAGGATGACCAGGATCAGCGGGACGCCGCGGAAGAAATCGACGTACCCGGTCGCCAGGACCCGGATCGGGAAGAGCGCCGGGTGAGTGGACTGGCGGATGAGGGCGATGATCAGGGCCAGCACCAGGATCAGCACCTCGGCGGCCAGGAACATCCTGATGTTCAGCCACAGGGCCCCGCCGACCGAGTAGTAGCCCTGCTGCGGGTCGCCGATGAACGACTGCCACATGTTGCGGGGGCTGAAGAAGGCGTGCTGGACGACCCGGCTGCCGGGCGCGAACAGGAAAATCGCGACCAGCCCCCCCAGTACCACCAGGGTGCTGACCGTGGAGATGACCACCGGCCGGCGTCCGCCGCCCGACAGCAGCCGCGGCCCTCGCCCGGCTCCGAAGGAGTCCGGCGGCTGCCACAGATCACCAGTGGCCCCCGGCGAGCCTGACGGCAGGCCGGTCAGGGGATCGACCGGCTGGCCGGGCGGCTGGCCTTCCATGGGTGCTCGATCGGCCGGGTATCGCGGCGGCTAGGGCTGGATCGTCGGGAAGCTGGTGTAGATCTTCAGGTAGCGCTGCTGCAGCGACGCCAGCATCGTGTTGCTCTTCAGTGACGCGATCGCCTTGTTCACGCAGCTGACCAGCGGGTTGCCCTTGGCGAAGAGCAGGCCGTAGTGCTCGCCCACGGTGGGGAACTGCGCGACCAGGACCGCGTGCTTGAGCTGAGCGGTGGCCATGAACTGCGCGGTGGGGGTGTCGGTGACGAGCGCGTCGATCCGGTGCGCCTCCAGTGATGACGCGGCCTCACTGAGGGTGTCGAACACCTTGGGCATGGCCGCCGGCTGGATCTTGGTGGTGATGAACGTCAGGCCCGTGGTTCCGATCTGATCGCCGTACAGGTAGGTCTTCAGCTGGGCCGGCGAGTGCTTCGTCACGATCGGGGTGCCCGCCAGCGCCACGATCGACTGCTGCACGTCGTAGTAGCTATTGGAGAACGTCACGGCGCTGGCCCGCTGCGGCGTAACCGAGACCTCGTTGATATCAAAGTCGAACTTCTTCGGCCCCGGCGCATACGAGCTGGTGAAGGGCTCATGGACCCAGTGCACCTGTGACTTCGCGAAGCCGAGCTGGGCGGCGATGGCGTAGGCGACGGCACTCTCGTAGCCCTTGCCGTTCGAGGGGTTGTTGCCCTCGAACCACGGCGAGAACACGGGGTTGTCGGTCGCGACCGTAAGCACGCCCTTCTGGGTGAGCTCAGGCTGGATCGACGCATTCGAGCAGCTCGCCGTGGCCGCAGCGCTGCTGCTACTACTACTGGAGGCTGACCCGCTGCTCGGGGTGCTCTGACTGCCGCAGGCCACGAGCCCAGTGCTCACAGCCGCGGCGACTGCCGCTACCAGCATGATCCGACGCATCGGAAACCCACCCCAACTCCGCAGGCCGTGCCCGGGCCGTAGCCGCGGGCTTTGCCGCGCAAGCCTACCGGCGATCACCAGTCAGCTCACTGACGCGGGGGGGCCGCTGCTCAGACGTGGCCGCGGATGTAGACCGGCGTGCCGCCCGATGGCCTGATGTTGATGAGCTTGTGGAAGAAGCCGGCCAGGGTCATCGGGATCCGCACGCAGCCATGCGAGGCGGCATACCAGGGCACCGAGGTGTCGCCGTGAATCGCATAGGCCCGGCCGATGAAGAACGCCGGGTTGAACATCTCGCCGAGCGGCACCTTCACCCAGCCCGGCAGGAACAGGTGCTCCCGGTAGTTCCCGTCCGGCGTGATCGCCAGGCCGCAATCGTGATTGTTCGGCGGCGGGTCGCAGAAGGAGTAGCCGCCGCCGGTGGAGACGTGGCTGATCAGCTCGATCTTGTTGTGGTGATACAGGACCAGCACCTCAGTCGTCTGATTCACCTCGATGCGGAAGTTGCGGCCGCCGCGGGGAGCCAGGACCCTGGGCAGGCGCGGGTGCAGCAGCTTCCGTTCCATCTTGCGGCCGATCTGACCGGAGTTCCCGTTGGTGATGACAAAGCCCTGTACGCGCTCGAACGCCCAGACCGCCTCGATCGTGTCCTGGCCGAAACTGCCGTCGATCTTGCCGGGGTAATAGTGGAGCGCGGACAGGCGCTTCTGCAGGGCCCGCACCTTGGCCCCCTGCATCCCGATTCTGAGCACCTTGTTGGCCGGGACATAGGTCGCCGGGGCCGCCTGCGCCGCGCGCACCGTGTCCTGCACGGGAGCAACGGAGCTGGCGGCCGCAATCCCGCCCTGGCCCAGGACCGACGCCCCGACCGCCGTCATCGCGCCCACGCCGAACAGCCACCGTCGAACTGCTTGCCTCATGCCGTGTGCTCCTCATCGAGTACTCAGGGCGGCGAGGCACAGCACTGGGGAGACGGCTTCGCCGATCGTGACGCTATGTAGACGCTCAACCCTAGCTTTAGGTTGCGCGCGCCAGCCAGGTCAAGCCGGGCGCCACGCCGGACGCCATTTCCGGGCGCCAGCCGGACGCCATTCCCGGACATCACACCGGATGCAGCTACCTGTCACTGGGCGTTGATTCCTCGTGAACTTTCCGCGCGCGCGGGACGTTCCGGCCATGACAGCTCGGCCATGACAGCCGGGCAGCGCGACCCGCGCTCCCCGGCCGGAAGAGGGAAGCATCATCATGAAGAACGGCTTGCTCATCGTCGTGGGCATCGTTATCGCTATCGTCGGGATCTTCTGGGCGCTGCAGGGATTCGGTGCCGTCGGGGGCAGCGTCATGTCGGGCAGCAGCACCTTCAAGGTCGTGGGTCCGCTGGTCGCCCTGGCCGGCCTGGCCGTGGTGGCACTCGGGGTGCGGCGACGCGGATCGGTCTCGCGTTGAGCAGTCCCGGTCGCTAAGATCAAGGCACTCACGCTCAAGGAGCCGCTGTCAGGTGACTGGATCAATGTGGTGCCGCGCAGGGCGGGCCGGTGCCTGGCACCGGCCGTAACGGCGAGGTCGACAAGGTGCTCGAGCACCTTGCCGCTCAGCTTGGCTTGCGTATTGAGTACGGCGAGGATGGCAGCAGCTCCCTCGTCCACGAGGACGGCAGCCACGTGGACACGTGGCGCGAGGGCTACCCGTACGACGAGCGGCTCCGCCGCAAGAAGTACGAGAAAGCCAAGCGGTCACTGCAGATCGAGCTGCTGAAGCTGCAGAGATCGGTCCGGTCGTCCGGGCAGCGGATAGTCATCCTGTTCGAGGGACGCGACGCCGCCGGCAAGGGCGGGACCATCAAGCGCTTCACCGAGAACCTCAACCCCCGCGGCGCCCGGATAGTGGCGCTGGAGAAGCCGACGGAGCGCGAGCGGACTCAGTGGTATCTGCAGCGGTACATCACGCACCTGCCCGCGGGCGGCGAGATCGTGATGTTCGACCGCTCCTGGTACAACCGCGCGGGCGTCGAGCGGGTGATGGGGTTCTGCCGCCCCGATGAGGTCATGGAGTTCCTGCGCGAGGCCCCCGAGTTCGAGCGGATGCTCGTACGGGGCGGGCTCATCCTGGTCAAGTTCTGGTTCTCGGTATCCAGGACCGAGCAGCTGAGGAGATTCGTCAGCCGCCAGGTCGATCCGGTCCGGCAGTGGAAGCTGAGCCCGACCGACCTCGCCTCGCTGGACAAGTGGGACGAGTACACCCAGGCCAAGGAGTCGATGTTCTTCTACACCGACCTGGCCGACGCCCCGTGGACCGTGGTGAAGAGCAACGATAAGAAGCGGGCCCGGCTGGAGGCGATGCGTCATGTGCTGTCGCTGGTGTCCTACGAGGGCAAGGACGAGCAGGTCGTCGGCCAGCCCGATCCGCTGATCGTGGGACACGCGCCGCTGCTGTACGAGAGCGGCGAGCGGGCCTAGCGCGGGCCGCGCGGCGGCAGGCCCGCCGCCCGGTACACATCGTCGATCTGCCGCATGTTGGCCACGGCATCCTCCGGCGTGGTCAGCACCGGCTCGCCCCGCAGGACGGCACCGGCGAACGCGCGCAGCTGGTAGGTGTAGGTGGCGTCGCCGCTGACGTGCTCGCGCCGGGTGCTGCCCGCCACGGCGACCGTCAGCCGGTTGTAGAACTGGGGGGCGATGAAGTTCAGCACCCTCATCTCGCCGTTCTCGCCCGCCGCCTTGGCCGACACCCTGACGAGCTGCGCGGACCACAGGGACGCGCGGATCCGGCCGGTCGCGCCGCCGGGGAAGCGGAAGTCCGCGACCATCGCCCGGTCCACGGCGGTGCCGCGCAGTTTGGCGCGGGCCGACACGACCGCCGGCTCGCCGGGACCGAGCAGGCGCAGGCAGTTGATCGCGTAGCAGCCCGCGTCCATCGTCGCCCCGCCGGCCAGGTCGTACTGGTAGCGGATGTCGGAGAACCTGGGCAGCGGGAAGCACAGCGACGCCTCGATGTGGGTCAGCCGGCCGAGTTCTCCTGCCGCGTGGCTCATCCGGGCGGCCAGCGGGTGATACCGGTAGTGGAAGGCCTCCATGACGACCACGCCCGCCGCCCGCGCGGCGGCGGCGACCTGGGCCGCCTCGGCCTCGTTCGACGCGAATGGCTTCTCGCAGAGCACGTGCTTGCCGGCCTCGATGGCGCGCAGGGTCCACGGGGCGTGCAGGGAGTTCGGGAGCGGGTTGTAGACCGCGTCGACCGCCGGATCCGCGATCAGCGCCTCGTAGGAGTCATGCACGACGGTGATGCCGTGCCTGGCCGCGAATCGCCGCGCGCGGTCACGGTCCCTGGCGGCCACGGCCGTGACCCGCACCTCGGGTACCCGGCGGGCGGGCTTGATCAGCGCGCCCGGCGTGATCCGGGCGGCTCCCAGCGTCCCGATGCGCAGACAGTCCATGGCCGCATTTTCTCCTGACGGGATACATCACCTGGCTGCGGGCCAGCAGTCACCCGGCAGCCGCTGGCGGGATGATCGCAGAGCTCACGCGAGAAGGCCCGGCCAGTCCAGCACGAGCCGCGCATGCTGGCGGTCAAGGGTGACCGCGCCGGTCGACGCCGCGCCGCCCCCTACCTCCGCGTCCGCCCGCGGCCCGGCCTGAGTTCCCGCCTGAGTTCCCGCCCGGGCGCCCGCCTGCGGCCCCCGCGGATACGCCCTCAGCCGCAGAGTTGACGCACCCGGCCGGCCCAGCTTGTCCCAGGCGACGGCCTGCCGGGCCAGGTAGCCGGCGAGGTAGGCTCCGCCGGGACCGAAGCCGCGGACCACGACCGGCGACGACTCAGCCGCCCCGCCCGGCCCGGCTTGTCCAGGCACGATCGTGGCGACGCCCAGCTCGCCCGCGATCCCCACTGGCCCGGCCAGCCCGCCGAGCGGCACCAGCTCCGCCACCCCGGTCCGCCGGCCTCGCGTCCCGACGACGGTCAGGCGCGCCAGGCGGGACTCGGTCAGCGTGAGCCACAAATCCAGGTCCGCGAGCTCCCGCATGCCGTCGGCCCGCAGCTCGGTCGGTACGTCCTTCGCAGCACCGGCCAGCGCCGCGGGCAGCATGGCAGGCAGCGCACCGGGGTCCGTGGCCGGGCCGCCGTCGGCCAGGACGTACAGGCCCGGCTGGCCGACGACCGGCACGAACGACTCCGGCCCGGCCAAGGCGCCCGCCATCCGGATGAAACCGCAGCGGCAGGCCGAGGTGCTGGCCCAGTGGTCAGCCGCTCGCTCCAGCGCCACCGAGAGGTGGATGCCCCGGACCGACAGCGGCAGGACGATCCGGCCGCCGGGGGCCAGCTGCGCGAGCCAGCCCGGCGCGAGATCCCACGCGCCGGCGGTCACGATGATCCGGTCGTAGGGGGCATGCTCGGGAACACCGAGGCCGCCGTCGCCGCAGCTGACCCGGACCCCGCCGTACCCGGCCATGGCCAGGCTGGCGCGTGCCCGGCTGACGATCTCCTGGTCGATGTCGACCGTCACCACGGACTCCTGATCGCCTACGATGTGCGCGATCAGCGCGGCGTTATAGCCCGTGCCGGCCCGATCTCCAGCACCCGCTGGCCGGGGGCGAGCCCGAGCTGCTCGAGCATGATCGCCATGATGGCCGGCTGCGAGGACGAGCTGAGCGGCATCCCGTCGGCACCGTGCTTGATCACGAATGCCTCGTCCTGATAGCTCTGCTCCGGAGCCATCTCGGGCAGGAACACGTGCCGTGGCACCGCCCGGAACGCGGCCTCTACCGCGGCGCCTGCCCGGTGGGTGTCACGCAGCAGATCGCCGAGCAGGGCGCGCGCGGCCTCCGCGCCGGCCGGGTCGCCGGCGGCGCCCCGGTCAGGGACGCGGCCGCCAGCTGTCACCACGCGACCACCTCCCGCCTCCCGCGATCCTGCGGATCTAGCCTGCCCGCAGCCTGGCTACCTGATACATCGCGATCCCGGCGGCCACGCCCGCGTTCAGCGACTCAGTGCCGGAGATCGGGATCCGGACGACGACATCGCACCGCTGCGTGACCAGCCGGGACAGGCCCTTGCCTTCCGAGCCCACGACCAGCACGAGCGGCCCGTCGGCCAGCTCAAGGTCCGCGATATCGTCCTCGCCGCCCGAATCGAGCCCGGCCACGAAAAGCCCCGCTTCCTGGTAGGCCGCCAGGGTCCGGACAAGATTAGGCGCCTGGGCCACCGGCACCCTGGCCAGCGCGCCCGCCGAGGCCTTCCAGGCCCCGGCGGTCACCCCCGCGGAGCGCCGCACCGGAACGAGCACGCCGTGACCGCCGAATGCGGCCACCGAGCGCACCACCGCGCCCAGGTTCCTCGGGTCGGTGACGCCGTCCAGAGCCACGATCAGCGGCTGGGCCCCCGCGTTGCGGGCGGCCCGCACGAGGTCATCGGGATGCGCGTACGAGTAGGCCCGGATCCGCAGCGCGAGCCCCTGGTGGATGGCCCCCCCGGTCAGCCGGTCCAGCTCCGAGCGCCCCGCCTCGACGACCGGGATCCCGGCGTCCGCGGCCAGCTTGACCGCCTCGCCAATCCGCTCGTCCGCGTCCAGCCTCGGTCCGACATGCAGCGCGGTGGCGGGCACGGCCGCGCGCAGGGATTCCAGTACCGCGTTGCGGCCGGCGACCATCTCGGGCGCGTGCCCGCTGCCGCGAGAATTTGCGGCGAAACGGCCAGTGTCCGCCGCTCCCGCGCCGCCCCGCCGGTCACCATACCGGCTGGTGTCCTGCGCGCCGGGGCCACGGGCCCCGCGACGCGGCGCCGCGGAACCAGCCGTCCTGGCCCCCTGGGTCCCGCGACCCGGAGCACCGCTACCGGGAGCACCGCTACCGGAAGCACCACGGCCCGGAGCACCGCGGCCGGGAGCACCGCGCCCCGCCGCCCCGGCCTGGGTGGCGGCGTCCTGGGCACCGGCCGACCTGCGCTGCGCCGGGTGGCCAGGGCGCTGCGCCGCGGGCGGGGTGGGCCCCTTGCCTTCCAGCCTTCGCTTGCCGTATCCGCCCGTGCCGGGACGGGGCTTGCCTGACTTGGTGCGCCCACCCGCCCCAGCCCGGCCCTGGCTGCTGCCTCGTGCGCTCATCTGCTCAGTTCCCATCTCGGGCCATTCGGAGTGTCCTCGACCAGCACGCCCGCGGCCAGCAGCTGGTTCCTGATCGCGTCGGCGGCGGCGTAGTCCTGGCGCTCGCGGGCGGCCTGCCGCTGCTCCAGCGCCACGCCCGCCAGCGCGTCGACCACGGCCCGCAGCTCGTGCTCGCCGCCGGCGCTGCCCGCCGAGGACCAGTGCTCGCTGAGCGGATCGAGCCCGAGCACCGAGAGCATGGCCCGGACCTCGGTGAGGCGCTTGGCGGCTCCGGCGTCGTCCCCGGCGGCCAGCGCGCTGTTGCCGTCCCTGACGGCCTCGTGCACGGCGGCGAGCGCCAGCGGCACGCCGAGATCGTCGTCCATGGCCGCCGCGAACGCCGCCGGCAGGGCCGCGGCGAACGCGGCCGGCACGGCCGCCGCGGGGGGCCGGGGGGCGGCCGTCTGTCCGGTGACGGCCGCCGGCTCGTCCCCCCCGGCCTGCGTGGCTCGGATCACGAACCCCTCGATCCGCCGGTAGGCGGCCACGGCCTCGGCCAGGGCCTCGGGCGAGTAGTCGATCTCCGACCGGTAATGGGCAGAGCCGAGGTAGTACCTCAGCTCGACGGGCCGCACCGCCGTGACCATGACGTCAACGAGCAGGGAGTTGCCGAGCGACTTGCTCATCTTGTCCCCGCCCACCCGGACCAGTCCGTTGTGCATCCAGTAGCGGGCGAAGCCGTCGCCAGCGGCGTGCGACTGGGCCAGCTCGTTCTCGTGGTGCGGGAACACCAGGTCCAGGCCGCCGCCGTGAATGTCGAACGTCGCGCCGAGGTACTTGGTCGCCATCGCCGAGCATTCCAGGTGCCAGCCCGGCCGGCCCGGTCCCCAGGGGGTCTCCCATGCAGGCTCACCCGGCTTGGCCCCCTTCCACAGGGCGAAGTCGCGGGGGTCGCGTTTCGAATCGTTCTCATCGGTATCGGCGGCCGGCCGCATGTGCTCAGGCCGCTGCCCGGACAGCGCGCCGTAGCGGTCGTAGGAACTGATGTCAAAGTAGACACCGCCGCCGGCCGCGTAAGCATGGCCGGACTCGGCCAGCCGCCGCATCAGGACGATCATCTCGGGCACGTGACCCGTGGCCCGTGGCTCGACGTCAGGCGGCAGGCAGCCGAGCACCGCGTACGCGCGGGTGAACGCGCGCTGGTTCCGCTCGGCGACGGCCCACCACGCGGTCCCCTCTTCCTCGGCCGTGCGCAGGATCTTGTCATCGATGTCCGTCACGTTCCGGCAGAACGTCACCTGCAGTCCGCTCGCCGTCAGCCAGCGGACCAGGATGTCGAAGTTCACGCCGGAGCGGATGTGGCCGATGTGCGGCGGCGCCTGCACCGTGGCCCCGCACAGGTACAGCGAAGCCTTCCCGGGGATCAGCGGGGAGAACTCGCGCACCGAGCGCGTGGCAGTGTCATGGAGGCGCAGCGTCACCCGCCAAGGTTACGGGATGTTTCCGGCGTCCGGCCGCGCGTGCCCGCCCGCGCCCGCGCCCGGGCCCGTCACTCGTAGACGACCACCCGGTCCGGACGGACCCGCACGATGACCCGCTGCTCGCCCGGCCGGACGCCGAACGACTCGCCGGTGTACTTGAGCGCCAGCTCCTCAATGAGCTCGGCCGCGGGGTCGTCGGTGAGGACGGCCGTCCCCCGGACCTCCGCGTAGGTATACGGATCCGCCGGATCGAAGACCAGGACGCTCAGCCGGGGATCCCTGGTCAGGTTCGCGTACTTGCGGCGTCCCTTGATGGTGGAGAACAGGACGTCGTCACCGTCGGTCCTGACCCACACGACGCTCGACTGCGGCCGGCCGTCCGGGTCGATGGTGGCCACGGTGGCATGGTTGGCGGCATCGAATAGCTCCCGCGCCCGTCCCGGCAGCTCTGACATGGCATCAGCGTACCGGCCTGCGCCCTGGCGTTTCCGCCCGCGGTGAATTCGCGCGGTGAAACCGGCCGCAGCGGCCAGAATCGTGCGTAAAGGCCGAGAGGAGCCCTCATGCGAGTCGCTGTACTGGCGGATATCCACGGCAACCTGCCCGCGCTGGACGCGGTACTCGCCGAGATCGACGCCGACGACGTTGACGCTGTGGTGCTCAACGGTGACATGACCACCGGGCCGATGCCCGCGCAGACCCTGGACCGGCTCGCCGGCCTCGGCGACAAGGCCATCTGGGTGCACGGCAACTGCGAGCGGGAGCTGGCCGCCGCCTACCACGGATCGCTCAGCCCCGACCTGCCTGACCAGGTCCTGCTGCCTACCAGGTACTGCGCGTCGCAGCTGGCGCCCCGGCACCTGGATCTGATCACCGGCCTGCCGCTATCGGTCACCCTCGAGGTGACCGGGCTCGGCAGCGTGCGGTTCTGCCACGCGACCACGCGCAGCGACACCGAGATGGTGCTCGTGGACTCCCCGATGGATCGCTACCGCGATGCGTTCGCCGACACGGCCGAACCGGCGGTCGTCCTCGGCCACACCCACATGCCCTTCGACCGGCTCGCCGACTGCCGCCGGTTCATCAACCCGGGCAGCGTCGGCATGCCCTACGGCGGCACCGGCGCCTACTGGGCCCTGCTCGGCCCGGACGTGGTGCTGCGGCACACTGCCTACGACCCCGAGGCCGCCGGGCAGATGTTCCGTGCCGCCGCGCCCGACTACCCGGGGCTCGAAGAATTCATCACGGACAACATTCTCACCGTGCCCTCGGACGCCCTCGCCCTGGCCGCCTTCTCCTCGCGCTAGTACACTTTCCGATGTACTCTTATTAGAGACAGTCAGGGAGGCGGGCGCATGACCAGAGACTCGATCCGCGGGTCATCGGACCGCAGCGTCCTGATCCTGACCAGCCTGGCCGACTCGCCGAAGCACGGTTACGCGCTCGTCAAGGACATCGAGGACTTCGCCGGGGTGAAGCTCGGCGCCGGGACGCTCTACGGAGCCCTGGCCACGCTGGAAAAGGCGGGCCTGGTCGCGGCGCTGCCTGAGCAGGACCGCAGGCGCCCCTACCAGATCACCCCGGCAGGCCGGGAGCAGTTGCGCGAGCGGCTGTCCGAGGCGGCCCGCATCGCGGCGATCGGGCTGGGGCGCATCGCGGCGGCGCCGTCATGAGCCGCCGGACGCGCTGGCTGCTGGCGCTGTTCCCGCGCGCCTGGCGGGACCGGTACGGCGGGGAGGTCGCCGAGCTGACCGAGGAGCTCATCCGCGCGGGTGACACCTCACCGCTGCGAGCCGGGCTCGACCTGGCCGCCGCCGCGGCCGCTGAACGGGCCCGGGCACTGTCCCGGCCTGCCGTGCTGACCACGGCAGCCGCGGCGATCATGGCCGCGGCCGGGCCCGCCAGGGCCCGCACGCTCAGCCTTATCGTCCGCAATCTGGTGTTCACCGTCGTGGTGCCGGGACTGGGCGGCGCCTGGGTGCCCTGGTGGATCCTGATGCGGCACGGCCACGCGGCCGCTCCGGTCGCGTGGGAGGCAGCCGGAGTCATCGCGGCCGGGGTGGCCCTGTACGTGTGGTGCGTCTGGAACTTCGCGGCGGTGGGCCGTGGCACTCCCGGCCCCTGGGACGCACCATCGCGCTTTGTCGCGGCCGGGCCCTACCGCTGGGTGCGCAATCCGATCTACATTGCCGCGCTGACGATTGTCCTGGGCGAGGCGTGGCTGTTCATGTCGCTGCCCCTGCTGGCCTACGCGGGCACCATGGCGGTCTTCTTCCACCTGTTCGTCACCGGCTACGAAGAACGGACGCTGCGCCGCCGCTTCGGCAGCCCCTATCTGGAGTACCGGCGAACGGTCCCGCGCTGGGCCCTGCGCCCGCCGCGGCGCGGATAAGAACGCATAAGAACGGTGAGGTGAGCAAGATGAGCCTGGATGCCGAGTCCCCCGCCCGGCCCGTGCGCACCACGGCTACGGCCGGCCTGGCCAGGGCGCGGCGGGGCAGCCTGGCGGTCCTGGTGCTGATCGTGGTGGAGTTCGGGATCGGGATGTACGTCAACCTGTACGCGACCATCCCCAGGGCTGACCACGGCCACAGCGTGGGGAGCGCGATCGCCAACGGGCCGGCGACGCTCAGCATCCACGCCGTGATCGGGCTGCTGCTCGGGATAGGAGCAATTGCCGTGCTCGCGCAAGCCGTCCTAGCCCGGCATCTGGCCGTCATCGTCTTGTCGGCGGCAGGCCTGTTCGCGGTGGCCATCGCCGCCGCGGCCGGAGCCAGCTTCACCAGCAGCGGCCAGCCCGCTGACTCCATGGCCATGTCGGTCCTCACCGGCGTCGGGCTGCTGTGTTACGCGGCCATCATCTACCTGCTGCCCCCCGCCGGCGCGGGTGAGCCGGGGGCGGCCAGGGCGCGGTAGCCAGTCGGCGGGCTGGCTACCGGCGGGCGGCCCTCGCCCAGCTCCAGGCGTACTCGGCATCCTCGGCGCCCCGGCCCGCCGGGGCCAGCAGGAGCGGCCGGAATGTGTCGATCATGACGGCGGTCTCGTCGGTGGTAGTGCGGCCCTCGTCAAGGTCGCGGATGACCGCCTCGACCGCGCCGGGCTGCGGTCCGTGGGTGAACCCGGACGGATGCAGCGTGACTGACCCGATGCCGACTCCGGAGCCCTTGCGCGCGGAGTAGTCGCCCGCGACGTAGTACATCATCTCGTCGGAGTCCACGTTGTGATGGTTGTAGGGGATCGGAACGGCCTCCGGGTCGAAGTCCAGCGGACGCGGGCAGAACGAGCAGATCACGAAGTTCGGCCCCTCAAAGGTCTGGTGGACCGGAGGCGGCGCGTGGGTGCGCTTCACGATCGGCTCGAAGTCAGCGATATTAAATGCGTACGGATACAGGCAGCCGTCCCAGCCGACCACATCGAACGGGTGGTACGCGTACGTGAGCCTCGTCATTCCGCCGCGATTGCGCACCATCACCGGCACATCCTCGCCCTCGGCGATCAGTGGCCCGTCGGGCCCGCGCAGATCCCGCTCGCAGTACGGCGCGTGCTCCAGGAATTGCCCGAACTGCGACAGATACCGGCGCGGCGGCCGGACATGACCACGGGCCTCGATCACGAGCGCCTGGACCGCCGTGAGCTGGTCGCCGGACGCACTGGCCGGGCCAGGAATCCAGCGATGAATGGTCCCTCGGGGGACGATGACATAGTCCCCGGCTCCGGCGTCGATGGAGCCGTACACCGATTCGAGCCGGGCCCGGCCGGAGCGCAGGTATATGACCTCATCACCGGTCGAATTGCGGTACAGCGCCGACGGCGCGTCCGCGGCGGCGAAGGAGATGCGGACGTCATCATTGGCCAGCAGAAGCTGCCTGCCCAGGACGAGATCGCCGCCGCCGGGCAGCTCCTGGGTACGGAAGTGACGCGGCAGGAGCGGATGATTGGGGGCCATTTCCGCGTCGGCAGCGTCATCCTGGAGGCCTTCGCTTTTCACGATCGCGGTCGGCGGATGCGCGTGGTAGAGAAGAGAGGAATCGGAGGTGAACCCCTCCTCGCCCATCAGCTCCTCGGCGTAGAGCCCCCCGTCGGGGCGGCGGAAGCGGATGTGGCGCTTCCTGGGAATCTCCCCGGCCACCCGGTAGTACGGCATGTCGTCCCCCTTAGTGCCGTGATGGCGCGCCGCCGTCCGTGGCCGCCCGGCCGCTCGCCATTCGCGCGCTCGCGATTCTTACGCCGTACGCTACGACTCCGGCGGTCGTCCAGGGTCACGCAGCGCGGGACGTTACTCTTTCCTTCCTGACTATAAGCTGACAACGCCTGACTCAGTATTTGCGCACGGAAGGACGAACGGGCCACGATGAGCGATCACCATGCAGCGCATGTTTCCAGCCACTCCGACGGTTACCGGGGGATGCGGTTCGTCGCCCTCGCCGCCGTCACCACTGGCGTCATTCTTCTGGTTGCTGCCGCCTTCGTGCTCTCGTATGCGGGTATCCACGCGATCGCCCTGCAGGCGGGTGTCTCTCGTTCCCTGGCCCGGCTCTATCCGCTGATCTTCGATGCGATGCTGGTCGTGGCCGGCGCGGCCGTGCTATCGGTTCGCGGGGCCGGCCTGCTGACGCGGTGTTTCGCCTGGCTGACCCTGCTCGTGCTCCTCGCGGCAGCCGCCAGCGCCGACGCCCTGAACGCGACAGGGACACGCCTTCCGCACCGGTCAGGCGCGGCGACCGTCGCTGTCCTGCCTTGGGCGCTGGTCCTCATCGGCTTCGGCCTGCTGCTGGCTATGCTCCGGCATGCGCGACTCCGCCGCGCGGCATGGCGCGCCGAGGAGCCATCGAGACGGGCGGCGGCGGCGCAAGCAGCGGAGATCGCATCGCCCAGCCCGGCGAGGTCGCATACCCAGGGGCCCGCTGGCTCGCACGCACGCGGCCAAGCCGCACCTCCCGTCCCGGTGCCAGCCAGCCTCCTGGACCAGGCCACCACCCCGGTCCAGCCCATCCCCGTCCCGGCCCAGCCCGCCACCGCGGCCCAGCCCCCAGCCGTCCAGCCCCCAGCCGTCCAGCCCCCAGCCGCCGTGGCCGCGAGGCCTGCCGCCGCGCCAGTCACCCTCGCGCCTCAAGCCAGGCAGGCCACTTCAGCCACCGTTCCGGTCCATCCCGCCACCGCAGCCCGGCCCAGCACCCCGATCCGGCCCAGCACCCCGGCCCAGACCAAGCCCAGCACCCCCGCCGCGCCCAGCACCCCGGCCCAGATCAAGCCCAGCATGCCCAGCACTCCGGCGCAGCCCAGTACCCCGGCCCAGGCCGCCCCTGACCCGATCCGGCCCAGTACCCCGGCCCAGACCAAGCCCAGCACCCCCGCGCCGCCCAGTACCCCGGCGCAGACCAAGCCCAGCACTCCGGCGCAGCCCAGTACCCCGGCGCAGGCCACTCCTGACCTGATCCAGTCCAGCACCCCCGGGCCATCCAGCTCCCGCCCGCAGCCCAGCACTCCGGCGGAGCCCAGCAGCCCCGCGCCGCCCAGCACCCCGGCCCAGGCCAAGCCCAGCATGCCCAGTAGCCCAGCGCAGCCCGGCACCCCGGCGCAGCCCAGTACCCCGGCCCAGCCCAGTACCCCGGCCCAGCCCAGTACCCCGGCCCAGGCCGCCCCGGCCCAGGCCGCGCCCGTCCCCGCCCAGCCCAGCGTGCCCGTCCCGGCGTGGGCCAGCACTCCGATCCGCAGCCGCAGCGACGCCAGCGATGGCCCGGCGCAGCCCAGCACCCCGGTACAGGCCAGCGTGCCCGTCCCGGCCTGGGCCAGCACCCCGATACGAGGCCGCGACACCAGCGATGGCCCGGTCAGCTATGAGCAGTCGTCGCAGCAAGACAGCGAAGCCAGTCGGGCGGCCGGCGACGAGGAGGGCCAGGAGGCTCCCGAGGGCGACCAGGCCCGCGCCCGCGGCCAGTCAGCCGCCCCCTGGTCGCCGCGTGCCCGAGAGCAGTCGCCGCGAGCGTCGCAGGCAGACGATGTCGAGTATCCCGGGGGTCCGATGAGCGCCCCGACCGCCTATGACGCCGATCCTGCGCCGTCGGCTATGCCGCGCTTCGACCGCATGCAGAGTTCGCCGATACCGCCAACCGACACCGACACCGACACTGACCACGGCACCGACCATGGCACCGGCACCGATACCGACGAGCAGCCGATCCGGGAGCAACTGCGCGACTGAGCCGGGATCACAAATCAGCGGGGGCGTTTCTCAGTTGCATTGACTGAGAAACGCCCCCGCTGATCAAAGTCCCCCTCCGGGACGCTCGCCGCTGGCCGACGCGGTCCCGATCGCGGGTCAGGAAGCCATCGCGCCGGGTACCACCAGGGCCGTGGCGATCGCGGCGATGCCTTCACCGCGTCCGGTCATGCCGAGGCCGTCGGTCGTCGTGCCAGAGACGCTGACGGGAGCTCCGCCGAGCGCGGCGGACAGCGCTAGCTGCGCCTCGTCCCGGCGCGCTGAGATGCGAGGCCGGTTGCCGATTACCTGCACCGCGACATTGCCTACCGCGAATCCAGCCGCCTCGACCAGCCGGGCGGTCTCGCCTAGCAGGGTGGCGCCGCTCGCGCCGGCCCACTGCGGCCGTTCGGTGCCGAACTGACGGCCAAGATCGCCAAGGCCAGCCGCTGACAGCAGCGCATCACATGCCGCGTGCGCGGCGACGTCGCCGTCTGAGTGCCCGGACAGGCCATCCTCATCCGGCCAGTACAGGCCAGCCAGGTAGAGCGGCCTGCCCTGGCCAAAAGGATGGACGTCCGCCCCGATGCCGATCCGCGGCACCATGCCCGGCGTCATGACCGGCATGGACACCAGCCAGCTGCACCCGTCACCGAGCGTCCGTCCCATCTCGACGGCACGTCAGCAACCCGCCCGCGAACTCGGCAGCGGAACCAGGTCAAGACGCGCGCCGGGCCAGCATCCGAGCCGGTTCAGGAAGCGAGCCAGTTCAGGAAGCGAGAATCTCGTCGAGCAGCGCCTCGGCCTTGTCCTCGTTGGTCTTCTCCGCGAGCGCCAGCTCGCTGACCAGGATCTGGCGTGCCTTGGCCAGCATCCGCTTCTCGCCTGCCGAGAGCCCGCGCTCACGATCCCTGCGCCACAGGTCCCGCACGACTTCGGCCACCTTGTTCACGTCGCCCGAGGCGAGTTTCTCCAGGTTGGCCTTATACCTGCGCGACCAGTTGGTCGGCTCCTCGGTGTACGGGGCGCGCAGCACCTCGAACACCTTCTCTAGCCCCTCCTGCCCGACCACGTCCCTGACACCGACCAGCTCAGCATTGTCGGCGGGAACCCGCACAGTCAGGTCGCCCTTGTCGACCTTCAGCACGAGATAGCTTTTATCCTCGCCTTTGATCGTTCGGGTCTCGATCTCTTCGATCCGAGCAGCCCCATGATGGGGGTAGACGACGGTGTCGCCGACCTTGAAAGACATGTGGCATGTACCCCTTCCGCTGGACCTATGTTACCACGCCGAACCGGGGTGATTAGCCGTCCTTGGCCGCAAACATGCAGGTCAATGGCTCAATTCCGAGCGTATAATTTGCTGTGCAGGCCGGGCGGCCTGACCGGGCGGCCGCGGACCGCCGTCCGGCAGGAGGTCAGAGCCCGGATCGGCAGATCCGCAGGAGGCACTTTCACCTCCCTGGCAGCACGCGCCTCGGGCTCCTCCCTGGCCCCTGCAGTTAGCTCGCGCGTGTCGCGGTGAGGCGACATGAGGCTCATACTGAAAGCAGGACGTTGTACCCATGCCCGAGAGGTATGCGTGAACCTTGGCGGCGACCCGGAGCGGGATGACTTTGGCCTGCCACCGGTCGACATCGAGATCCCCGATGACGCGCGGGAACTCGATCGCGACGTGCAGGCGTACCGTCGCGAGCAGCGCGCGCTGCAGCGCCGCCTGCGCGGGGGGCGCCTGCTCGGGCCGCTGACTCGCGGCGGGACGGTGATGCCGCTGCTGGCTGGCTGCCTGGTGTTCGCCCTGATCGCGGCGGTGCTGCTCACCTTGTTCACGGCGACGTCGGGAGATATTAACCGCCCGAGAGTCACGCCAGCCGGCCCGAAATCCGCCGCCACCGGCCCGAAAGCCGCGGCGACGGGCCCGCCAGCCGCGGCGCCCAGTCACGCCACGGTGGCCACTGCCCTCCAGAATGCCCAGAAGCTCCCCGACCAGACGATCAAGGTACGCGGCGTCGACCGGTCACTGCGCACGCTGACCCCGGCGGTGCTGGCGCTGGTCCCGCCCAGATGCGGATGCGCGGCCGCGCTGCAGCAGCTGATCGACCAGGCGGCGCAGGCCCAGGTGCGGCTCTACCTCGTAGCGACCGACTCGGGCCTAGCCAGCCTGAGCGGGATTGCCGCCAGCGCAACGTCCCGTCCCAGGGTGACAGTGGCAGATGACCACCACAACGTCCTGGCCAGGACCTACCACACGGCGGGGCTGACGGCGATTCTGGCCAGCGTGGACGGGTCCGTGCGGCTCGCGTCCAAGCTAAAGCCGGGGCTGGACCTGAAGGGTGACTTCCAGAGCCTGGCCCTGAGCGCGTCGCCGGGCACCTGATCACCGCTGCCTCATCACGAACACCCGGGCACGAACACCCGGGCCGGCGCTCGCCTGCCTCAGCGCGGCGGCTACGCTTTGCGGCGTCTCAGTGCCATGCGTCAGCAAGACAAGGAGAGCACGCGTGATAGGGAGCAGCCGCGGGGCCGCGCTGCCGCGCCGCATGCTGATCGTGGCCGTCGCCGCGCTCATCCCGGTGCTGGCCGGCTGCGAAGCGGGGGACGGCGCGCCCACTCTGCAGTGGCATCCGCCAACCGCCGGGGCCAGCGCCACGGTCGGTGGCACTGATGGCATTACCGTCAGCGATGCCTTCGTCCTGGGGGAGCCGCCGTTCGGGACACTGCCCGTAGGGGCCTCCGCCGGGCTGTTCTTCTCGCTGGTCAACAACGGAAAGCCCGACAAGCTGATCAGCATTTCCGCGCCGGGGGCGGCGTCATCCGTCACGCTGCCAGGCGGCCACATCGCGCTGGACTCTCAGCAGGCGATCTACCCGAACACCCCCGAGCCCAAGGCCGTCCTTGACAACCTGATTCGCCCGCTGCCGGGCAGCTCGTCCGTCCGCGTGATCATGAACTTCCAGAATGCGGGCAGCGTGGTGCTCAACGTTCCGGTGATACCGCAGTCGCAGTCCTACTCGACGTTCTCGGCCCCGCCGTCGCCGACGCCGACGCCCACCCCGAAAGCCGGGAAGGCAAAAAGTCATCCGGGCACAACGCCGTCGCCGTCGCCGTCGCCCAGTAGCACGTCGTAGCCGGGACGGCGCTACCTCGCCGGCCCGTCGTGACCGGGACGGCGCTACCTCGCCGGCCCACGTTGCGGCCGGACGGCGCTACCTCGCCGGCACCGGCCTCAGGCAGTCGGCTCGAACTTGTACCCGAGCCCGCGCACGGTCACGATGTGCGACGGGTTCGCGGGATCAACCTCGACCTTCGCGCGCAGCCGCTTGACGTGGACATCCAGCGTCTTGGTATCGCCGACGTAGTCAGCTCCCCAGACCCGGTCGATCAGCTGCATCCGGGTGAGGACCCGTCCGCTGTTGCGCAGGAGCACCTCAAGCAGCTCGAACTCCTTGAGCGGGAGCTGCACGTGCTCATTGCGGACGGTGACGACATGCCGGTCGACATCCATCCGGACCGGTCCCGATTCCATGATCGACGTACTGGGCTCGTCCGACTCCCCGCGGCGCCTGAGGACAGCGCGCATCCGCGCGACGAGCTCACGGGAGGAGAACGGCTTAGTCACGTAATCATCGGCGCCAAGCTCCAGGCCGACCACCTTGTCGATCTCGCTGTCCTTGGCGGTCAGCATGATCACCGGTACGTTAGAGCGCTCCCGCAGCGTCCGGCAGACCTCGCTTCCCGGCAGTCCGGGCAGCATGAGATCGAGCAGCACCAGATCGGCGCCGCTACGATCGAAGGTCTCGATCGCGTCCGGTCCAGTGGGACAGACCGCGACCTCGAACCCCTCCTTGCGCAGCATGTAGGACAGCGCATCGCTGAACGACTCTTCGTCCTCAACAACGAGCACCCGTGTCACCTGACTGCCTCCCTGGCAGATCGCGCTGATCGCACTGTGGCCGGTACCTAGCTGCTAGTCATGACGGCATCATGGGAGGCCGCAGGGGGAGCCGCAACGTAAAGGTGGACCCCGCGCCCTCCTTACTCCAGACGGTGACGTTGCCCCCGTGCGCCGCGGTCACGTGCTTGACGATGGCCAGCCCGAGGCCGGTCCCGCCGGTAGCACGCGAGCGGGCCGGGTCGACGCGGTAAAAGCGCTCGAAAATCCGCTCAAGATCTCGCTCGGGAATGCCGATGCCCTGGTCGGCGACGCTGATCTCGGCCGCGTCTCCGGCTCGCCTCGTCGAGACCACGACCCTGGTCTTGGCCGGGCTGTAGGCGACGGCATTCTCCAGCAGGTTGCGCAGCGCGGTGACCAGCAGGTCCTCATCACCCTGTACCGACAGCCCGTGTGATCCGCTCGCGGCCAGCTCGATGCCGCCGGCCGCGGCCTTCATCCGGCAGCGGTCCAGCGCCTCGGCCACGACGGCGTCGAGACCGACCAGGACAGGGTCGGGCACCGGCTCGGCCGCCTGGATCCTGGACAGGGTGATCATGTCCTGGACCAGGTTGGTCAGCCGGGACGCCTCCTGCCGCATCCGCCCGGCAAACCGCCGGACGGCCTCCGGATCATCGGCGGCATCCTCGACGGTCTCGGCCAGCAGCGCGAGCGCGCCGACGGGGGTCTTGAGCTCGTGACTGGTGTTGGCCACGAAGTCCCTGCGGACCTCCTCGACCCGGCGGCTCTCGGTCTGGTCCTCAGCCAGCAGCAGCACCAGGCCGCCGCCGACCACTGCGCCCAGCGGCGCCACCCGGACCGCGAAGCTCGTGGTCCGGCCGTTAAAGCTGCTGGTCGATACCTCGATCTCGCCTTCGCGGATCTCGCCGTCCCTGCGGACCTGGCGAACCAGGGCCAGCAGCTCGCCGACGATGAGGTTATCGCCCTGGACCAGGCCGAACGCCCGCGCCGCCGAGCTGGTCAGCAGCACCCGGTCTTCGCTATCGAGGACAACAGAAGCAGAAGACAAAACGGATAGCACCGAGGCGATGCCGGCTGGCAGCGGATCCGCGTTCGGCTGCGCCAGACCGGCTGCGCCGGGCGACTGCGCTAGCGCTCGCGCCGTCATGCCGGCGCCGCTGCGGGCACTGCGAGCCGGGGCACGGCAAGACGGCCGGCAGCTGGGTGATCAGCGCTGCCGGCGCCATCGGGCGGACACGCACGCCCGGCCGCATTCACCCCCATGTCCACGCTCTGATGGTAGGCGTCACCCGGCCAGGACGCACGAGTCAGGGGCCAGCCACCAGCCGTTATTCGCGAAATGTTCATATGAAGGAAACCAGCAGTCCATGTGGGGTATACCTGCCAGACGTCGGCCAGGCTATCCGGGAAGGAGCCAGGATGCCCAGGTCAGCGGCCCTGGCTGCGAACGGCCTCGGCCGCCTGCGCGGCGGCGTCCGGATCCAGGTAGCGGCGGGAGCCGGCGACCGGCCGGAATCCGGCGTCCAGCTCGTAGGCCAGCGGGATCCCGGTCGGGATATTGAGCTCGGCGATCTGCTCGTCCCCGATGCCGTCCAGGTGCTTCACCAGCGCTCGCAGCGAGTTGCCGTGCGCGACGACGAGCACCGTCTGGCCCGCCGCGATGTCCGGGATGATCGCGTCATGCCAGTAGGGCAGCAGCCGGTGCACGACGTCCTTCAGGCACTCGGTCCGCGGCCTGAGCTCGTCGGGCAGCAGCGCATACCGCGGATCGGCGGCCTGCGAGAGCGGATCGTCATCGGCCAGCGGCGGCGGCGGCACATCGTAGGAGCGGCGCCAGAGCATGAACTGCTCGTCTCCGTACTGCTTCCTGGTCTGCGCCTTGTCCTTGCCCTGCAGCGCGCCGTAGTGCCGTTCGTTGAGCCGCCATGAGCGGCGAACCGGCAGCCAGGCCCGGCCGGCGGCCTCCAGCGCCCCGCTGGCCGTCTGGATGGCCCTGGTCAGGACCGAGGTGTGCACGACGTCGGGTAGCAGCCCCGAATCGGCGAGCAGGGCGCCGCCGCGGGATGCCTCGCTGACGCCCGCCGCCGACAGGCCCACATCCACCCAGCCGGTAAACAGCCCCTCGGCGTTCCAGATGCTCTCGCCGTGCCGGAGCAGCACCAAGGTCCTCATGCGCGAGAGCCTATCGCCGGCCCCGTCACGGGCGGGGAGCGCCGCCGTCACAGCCAGAGGGCGCCGTCCTACGGCCGGAGGACGGCGCCGTTACGGCCTGGGCACGCCGCCGTCACGGGCGGAGGACACCGCTGTCCGGGCTGGAGGACGCCGCCGTCACGGGCGGAGGACACCGCTGTCCGGGCCGGAGGACGGCGCCGTTACGGCCTGAGTACGCCGCCGTCCGGGCCGGAGGACGCCGCCATGACGGCCAGGCGGGCACGTACCGGCCCAGGCGGGAACATGATGGGACAGTCCGGGGTTTCGCCTTCGGAGGTGCATGCCCGTGCCGCGACGCTTTCCCCGGCGGATCGCGACTGTCAGCGTTCACACATCGCCGCTTGAGCAGCCCGGAACTGGCGATGCGGGCGGCCTGAACGTCTATGTCGTAGAGGTCGCCAAGCGCCTGGCCGCCCGTGGCGTCGAGGTAGACATTTTTACCCGCGCCGTCTCCCGCGATCTGCCGCCAGTCGCCGAGCTGGCCCCTGGAGTGCTCGTGCGGCACCTCGCCGCGGGTCCGTTCGAGGACCTGGACAAGGCCGATCTGCCCGGTCAGCTCTGCCATTTCACCTTCGAGGTACTGCGCGCCGAGGCCGCGTACCGGCCGGGGCGGTATGACCTGGTGCACGGGCACTACTGGCTGTCGGGCCAGGTGGGCGCGGTGGCCAAGGAACGCTGGGGCGTCCCGTTCGTGCAGTCCATGCACACTCTGGGCCGGGTGAAGAACGCGGCGCTGGCCGCCGATGATGCCGCCGAGCCCGCGGTCCGGCTCCGCGGCGAGGCCGAGGTGATCGCGGCGGCCGACCGGCTGGTGGCCAACACCGATGAGGAAGCCCGGCAGCTGATCGGCCTGTACGACGCCGAGCCGGGCAAGGTCGCCGTCATCAATCCCGGAGTTGACCTGACCGTCTTCCGGCCGGGGTCACAGCGCGAGGCCAGGCAGCGGCTGGGCCTGGCCCAGGACGGCGTGGTGCTGGTTTTCGCGGGGCGGGTTCAGCCCCTGAAGGCGCCGGACATCGTGCTGCGCGCCGCCGCCCAGATGATCCGCGACGATCCCGCCCTGGCCGGCCGGCTGACCCTGGCCTTCGTCGGCGGCCCGAGCGGCACGGGCCGGGCGGATCCGGACCGGCTCACCGGGCTGGCGGCGGCCCTCGGAATCGGCGGCACGGTCCGGCTGGAGCCGCCGTGCCCGCAGCCAGAGCTGGCGGACTGGTACCGGGCGGCGAGCGTGGTGATGGTGCCGTCCTACTCGGAGTCCTTCGGGCTCGTAGCCGTCGAGGCCCAGGCCTGCGGCACCCCCGTGGTGGCCGCGTCGGTGGGCGGCCTGCGCACGGCGGTACGGGACGGCTTCTCTGGCGTGCTGGTCGATTCGCATGATCCGGCCAGGTATGCGCGTGCCGTCCGCGACCTGATCGCCGAGCCCGCGGCCCTGGCCCGGCTCTCCAGGGGAGCGCGCAAGCACGCCTCCCGGTTCGGATGGTCCGAGACAGTGGACGGGCTGCTGCACATGTACGGTGCCGTCATGAGCGAGGCGGCGGCCGCGGTGGACGCATGACCGAACTAGCCAAGGAACTCGAATCGGCGCTGACGAGCCTGGGCCTGGAGTTCGAGTCGCCGCGACCTGACGCCTACCTGGTGCGGCTGGAGGGGGAGCACAAGCTCGCCACCATGACCTGGCTCATCATCGGGACGCACAGCCTGCACGTGGAGGCGTTCTTCTGCCGGCAGCCCGATGAGAATCACGCCGCCTTCTACCGGTTCCTGCTGGAGCGGGGCGGCCGGATGTACGGCGTTCATTTCGCCCTCGACCCGGTCGGGGACGTCTACCTGGTCGGCCGGGCGCCGCTGACGTCGATCACGGCCGATGAGATCGACCGGCTGCTCGGCTGCGTGCTCAGCTACTCGGACGACAACTTTGACCGCGCGCTGATGCTCGGCTTCGCCTCCTCGATCCGCAGGGAATGGGCCTGGCGGGTCAGCCGGGGCGAGAACCTGGCCAACCTGCGGGCGTTTGCCAGGCTCGTCGACCAGGAGTAGCAGGCCAGCAGTAGCAGGCCAGGAGGGCCGGCCAGGAGGGCAGCAGCCCGATGTCCAGGCGACTCAGCGTCAGGATTTGACCAGGCGGGAGATGGCCTCGGCGGCCTCGCGCACCTTGTCCTGCGCTTCAGGGCCGCCATGCTCGATGGCCTGGGTGACGCAATGACCCAGGTGATCCTCAAGCAGCCCCAGCGCGACCGCCTGCAGCGCCCTGGTCACCGCGGAGACCTGGGTGAGCACGTCGATGCAGTAGACGTCCTCTTCCACCATCCGCTGCAGCCCGCGTACCTGACCCTCGACCCGGCGCAGCCGCTTGAGGTAGGCATCCTTGTCCTGGGTATAACCGCGCATGCTGTGACGATACGCTCTGCCGCCGCCCGGCCCGACTTGCTCAGCCGGCGCTGCCCGCCCGCCCCTGCGTGGCTGATGGCGGCCGGGCCGGGTAGAAAGGAAGGACCGGCCGAGGGCTTTGATCCGGGTGCATCGTTCGGTGAACCCATCCGCAGCCCCCAGCGATTCTTAGGGTAGGGATGGCACGCTGGTGCCTGGCGATCCGCGCCCGCGGATAGCAGGCTGGTTCAGCAGGAAGGTCGCAATGCGGCGGGATGACGTCAGCTTCGCGGTAGCGGCCCGCGACGACGGCCTGCGCCAGGTCACCCGGCTTACCTGGCGGGCGGGCGCGATCGGTGTCGTCTGCTCGGCCCTGATCGCCGTGGCGTTCGGCCACAACGTCCAGCGCACCACCCCGCCGCATCCGGCGGCGCCGGGCACGATCGTCATCCCCGCGCAGCCCCCGGCGCCTGTCCAGGGCGCGGGCCAGGTGACGTCAGGAGCCTCATGACGACCGGAGCCTCATGACGACCTTGGCGGCCGCCAAGGACACCTTTGACGTGTTCGGCACCACCGCCGTGCTCCTGGTCACCGCGCCGCGCGCGCTGAAGCCGGCCCGTGCCATCCTCGACACCGAGCTGGCCGCCATCGACCTGGCCTGCAGCCGGTTTCGCGCCGACTCTGAGCTGTCCGCGCTGAATGCCGCCGCCGGGACGGCGGTCGCGGTCAGCGAGCTGTTCGCGGACATTCTCAGCGCCGCGCTCCGCGCGGCCCGGCTCACTGGCGGCGATGTAGACCCGACCTGCGGCCGGGCCCTGGTCGGCCTCGGCTATGACCGCGATTTCGCCGCGGTGCGGGCGGCGGGCGACCTGCAGGCGCGCCTGACCGGGTCGCTCGGCCCGGTGCCCGGCTGGCGAAGCGTGCACCTGGACCGCACGCGGCTGCAGGTCAGGCTGGAGCGAGGAGCGCAGCTCGACCTCGGGGCGACGGCCAAGGCGTGGGCGGCGGACCGCTGCGCGGATGCGGTCGCCGCGCGGCTGGACTGCGGCGTCCTGGTCAGTCTCGGCGGTGACATGGCGGCCGCGGGGCCGCCGCCCGCCGCCGGCTGGCGGGTGCGGGTGACCGATGATCACGCGGCCGGGCCGGACGCCGACGGGCAGACCGTGACGATCAGGTCCGGCGGCCTGGCGACATCGAGCACCACGGTCCGGGCGTGGCTGGTGGGCGGCAGGCACGTGCACCACATCATCGACCCGGCTACCGGCGAGCCTGTCCGCTCGTGCTGGCGCACCGTCAGCGTCGCCGCCGGCAGCTGCGTGGACGCCAACACCGCCAGCACGGCCGCCATCATCCGGGGAGCCGCCGCCCTGCCGTGGCTGCACGATGCCGGCCTGCCCGCCAGGCTGGTACGCGAGGACGGATCCGTCGAGACGACCGCGGGCTGGCCACGGGACTCCGAGCCCACCGGGGCAGCATGACCGGCCACGCCGCCATGACCAGCTACGTCGCCGCCGCGCACGGCAGCGCGATCGTGGTGAACTCCACCACCCCGCTGTGGTACACCACCAGGGCCACGGGGCTGGTCGCGCTCGTGCTGCTCACGATCAGCATGGTGCTGGGCGTGCTGATCTCCGTCCGGTACCAGCGGCCCCGGCTGCCCCGCTTCGTCACGGCCGGCCTGCACCGTAACTCCTCGCTGCTGGCGCTGGCCTTCACCGGACTGCACATCGTCACGACGCTGGCCGACCCGTTCGCCCGCATCCGGGTCCAGGACGCGGTGATCCCGTTCATCTCCGTCTACCGCCCGCTGTGGCTCGGGTTGGGCACGGTGGCGTTCGACCTCATGCTCGCGCTGACCATCACCAGCCTGGTGCGGACCCGGATGAGCTACCGGACGTGGCACCTGGTGCACTGGGGGGCATACCTGTGCTGGCCGATCGCCGTGCTGCATGGCCTGGGCACCGGCTCGGACACCCCGGTGCGCTGGGTGCTGCTGCTGACGCTGGCCTGCATCGCCCTGGTCATCGCGGTCGTCGGATGGCGGCTGGCCTACGGCTGGCCCTCCCATCCGGTCGTGCGCGTGGCCGGCGCGCTGATGGTCGTGCTCGCGCTGATCGCCGGCGGCGCATGGCTGGCGGCCGGGCCCCTGCAGCCCGGCTGGGCCCGGCGGGCCGGTACTCCGCCGTCAATCCTGAACGGCGCCCCCGCCAGGGCCGCCGGCGCGCTGCCCGCGACCGCGCAGGCACGCTGGGATGGACGGTGAGCATGACCGGAGCGCCATCGGCGGCCGGGCATCAGGCCGCCGGGCCCCGGCGGACGCCCCGGCTGATCCCGCCGGACGGGCCGCTGTCACTCGACGATCATCTGGCCCGGTACGGTGCCGTTCCGTTCAGCGCCACGCCCGCGTTCGGCGCCACCGCGGGGTCGCGGGCCGGCGCTGTTCCCGCCCTGATCGCCGAGGTGGAGCGATCCGGGCTGACCGGGCGCGGCGGGGCCGCGTTCCCGGTCGCGCGCAAGATGCGGGCCGTAGCGGCGGCGGCCGGGCGCGGCGGCCCGTTCGGCAGCGCCGCGGGGACGGTCGTCATAGCCAACGGCGGGGAGTCTGAGCCCGCCAGCGGCAAGGACCGGATCCTGCTGGCCCGGGCACCGCACCTGGTCCTGGACGGGATAGCCCTCGCGGCGGAAGCGGTCGGCGCCACCCGCGCTTACCTGTGCGTGCACAGCGGCGGCGAGGCGCCGGAGCGCGAGCTGCGCGAGGCCATCACCCGGCGGGAGCGCGCCGGGCTGAACCGGGTCCCGATTCAGGTCGTCGCCGTCCCCGGCGGTTACATCACGAGCCAGGAGACAGCGCTGATCAGCTTCCTGAACGGGGGTGCCGCCGTGCCGGCGTTCGTCCCGCCGCGACCGTCGCAGCGGGGGGCGCACCGGCGCCCCACCCTCGTTCAGAACGTCGAGACACTGGCACATGTCGCCCTGATCGCGCGGTACGGTGCTGCCTGGTTCCGCGAGGTGGGGACCGTGCGGGAGGCCGGCTCGGCGCTGGTGACGATCGGCGGCGCGATCCGCAGGCCCGGTGTGTACGAGATCGCGCTCGGCACGCCGGTTGCCGACCTCGTGCAGCGGGCGGCCGGGCCGACCGAGCCCATCCAGGCGATCCTGGCCGGCGGCTACTTCGGCGGCTGGCTGCCCTTCGCGGCGGCGCAGCGGCTTCCGCTCAGCGATGAGGGCCTGCGGGCGGCGGGCGCCGCGCTCGGGCCGGGCGTCCTGATCCTGCTCCCCGAGACTTCCTGCGGGCTGGCCGAGACGGCCCGAGTGACCAGGTACCTGGCCGGCCAGAGCGCGGGCCAGTGCGGGCCCTGCAGCAACGGGCTGCCCGCGCTGGCCGACGCCATCGGGCACATCGCCTACGGGCAGCCGGCCGGCGAGGCGGTTCCCTGGGCCGAGCACCTGATGACCCTGGTGACCGCGCGCGGGGCGTGCGGCCTGCCGGACGGGACGGCCGCCCTGGCGGCCAGCGCCCTTCGGGTCTTTGCCGGTGACCTGCGGCAGCACGCGCAGCATGGCCCCTGCCCCGGCATTCGCCGGCCGCCCGTGCTGCCCGCTCCCGTGGACCAGGCCTGGGCCCGATGACAGCGGGCCAGGCAGGCGCAGGCGACCAGGCCGGTGACCAGGCCGGTGACCAGACCCTGCGACGGCGGCACGCCCGGCGCCAGCGGCACGGCGGGCGCCAGCCGGCCGAGCGCCCGATCCTGCAGGTCAACCCGATCGCCTGCGAGGCGCACGGGATATGTATCGAGCTGCTGCCCGAGCTGATCAGCGCCGATCCCTGGGGCTACCCGATCATCGCGCCGGGCCCGGTGCCAGCAGAGCTGCTCCCGCACGCCCAGCGGGCCGTCACCGCCTGCCCCACGCTGGCGCTGCTCCTGACCCGCCCGCAATGACACCGGGGTCCAGATGGTGACGGGCGCCGGTTTTTGCGTTATGCATGGATCTTCTGGTCACTATGCGGAGGCGGCCGATGGGTCCTCTGGACGGAGTGCGGGTCATTGAGATCGCGAGCCTGGCCCCCGCGCCTTTCGGCTGCATGATCCTGTCTGACCTGGGAGCGGACGTACTGCGGGTGGACCGGGCGGACAGCTGCGGGCCAGGCGCGGTGGCGCGCGCCGACCCGCTCAGCCGGGGGCGCCGCTCCATCGGGATCGACCTGAAGAACGCCGATGGCATCGGCCTGCTGCTGCGGCTGGCCGAGTCAGCCGATGTGCTGGTGGAAGGATTCCGGCCGGGCGTGGCCGAGCGGCTGGGGTTCGGGCCGCGCGAGTGCGCTGCTCGCAACCCGCGGCTGGTGTTCGCGCGGATGACCGGCTGGGGCCAGGACGGGCCGCTGGCCGCGACCGCGGGCCACGACATCGACTACATCGCCGTCTCCGGGGCGCTGCACCCGATCGGGCGGGCCGGGGAGCGCCCGGTGCCGCCGCTCAACCTGGTCGGCGACTTCGGCGGCGGCGGCCTGCTGCTCGCGCTCGGGGTGCTGGCCGCGCTGGTGGAACGGGAGCGGTCGGGGCTCGGCCAGGTCGTGGACGCGGCGATGGTGGACGGGTCGGCGCTGCTGACCTCGTTCCTGTACGGGCTGCGGGCGGCCGGCGCCTGGCAGGACACGCGCGGGGTGAACCTGCTCGACGGCGGCGCGCCGTTCTACGACACCTACGAAACCGCCGATGGCGGGTACGTCGCGGTGGGCGCGCTGGAGCCGAAGTTCTACGCCGAGCTGCTGGCCGGGCTCGGGCTGGCCGATGCTGACCTGCCGGGCCAGCACGATCGCGCGGGCTGGCCGGTGCTGCGGGAGCGGTTCGCCGCCGCGTTCGCGCAGCGGACCAGGGACGAATGGGCGCGTGCGTTCGCCGGCACCGACGGGTGCGTGGCGCCGGTGCTGAGCATGGCCGAGGCACCGGGCCATCCGTATAACACCGCGCGGGGTGTCTTCACGGACGTCGGCGGGCTGGTGCAGCCCGCGCCCGCGCCGCGGTTCGGCCGGTCGGCGGCCGGGCCCCCGGCGCCGCCGCCCCGGCCGGGAGCGGACACCGACGACGTGCTGGCCGGGATCGGCCTGGGCGCGGCGGAGATCGCCGCGCTGCGGGACCAGGGCATCGTCGGCTAAGCGGCGGCGCCGGGATGCGCGCCGGGGTATTTGCCCGGAACGAGAGGTGCGGGTAAGCTGTCACCTGTTAGTTAGGCACCTCGTTCGGTGAGGCGTCGACATGAACACAGGCCACTGATCCGACGACGTCGAGAGACGCCCAGGGTCAGGACAGGTCTCCCCGGCTTAAGGGGTGACCCGAAGTGGCTGCACCTTCGGTGCTACGTCGTGTCGTGCCAAAGCTCTGACGAGAAGGGGTGCGCACCGGTTTCTGCCGGTGCATGTCCCCTGCCGCGTGGACGGACACCCGCGTGTGTCACGGCCGGGAGGAGGCGAGAAATGGACAGTAGTCAACCGGGTCATCATAGGCCCCGTAACCAAGCCTTCTCGTTTTCTTCTGGCACGCGGTAACTGCCCGCCTCGCGCGATCTACCTGCGCCTGATCACTGCCTGCGCCTGAGCGCAGCAGGCAAGTGGCCGCCGCGTGCCTCCCATCACGCCCCCTGGCCGGGGAGAGGGAGGGACTGCCATGACCACGACGTTGCAGAACCCCAGCGCGGTGCGCGACGCCGAGCACGTCGGCGACATCCGCGGCGCGCTCGGCACCATCCGGCTGGACGACGCCTCGCCCCGCAGCGGCCGCTCGGCGCAGCTCAAGACGCTGCTGGCCATCATCGGCCCCGGCCTGATCGTGATGATCGGCGACAACGACGCCGGCGCCTTCGCCACCTACGGCCAGGCCGGCCAGAACTACGGCACCCGGCTGCTGTGGACGCTGCTGCTGCTCGTGCCGGTGCTGTACGTGAACCAGGAGATGGTGCTGCGGCTCGGCGCGGTGACCGGAGTGGGGCACGCGCGGCTGATCCTGGAGCGCTTCGGCAAGTTCTGGGGCGCGTTCAGCGTCATCGATCTCTTCCTGCTCAACGCGCTCACGATCGTCACCGAGTTCATCGGCGTCAGCCTGGCCGCGAGCTACCTCGGCCTGCCCAAGGTCGCCGCGGTGGCACTGGCCGTGCTGGTGATCATCGGTGCCGCCTTCACGGGCAGCTTCCGCCGGTTCGAGCGGATCGCCATCGGCCTGTGCGGCGGCTCGGTGCTGCTGATCCCGATCTACTTCCTGTCCCACCCGGCGGCCGGGCAGATGGTCCACGGGTACACCCACCCGGTCCTTCCCGGCGGCTCCGGCCTGGCTCCGGTGCTGCTGCTGATCATCGGCATCGTCGGCACCACCGTCGCCCCGTGGCAGCTGTTCTTCCAGCAGAGCTACGTCATCGACAAGCGGATCACCCCGCGGTTCATCCGCTACGAGAAGATCGACCTGTGGATCGGCATCGTCATCGTGGTCCTCGGCGCCGGGGCCATCATGGGCTTCACCGCGGCCGCGTTCTCGGGTCATGCCGGCGGCTTCACCGACGCCGCCGGCATCGCCCGCGGCCTGCAGGCCCATGCGGGCAGGCTGGCCGGCGTGCTGTTCGCCATCGCGCTGCTCGACGCCTCGATCATCGGCGCGTTCGCGGTCTCCCTGTCCACCGCCTACGCGCTCGGAGACGTGTTCGGGCTGAAGCACTCGCTGCACCGGGGCGTCAAGGGGGCCAAGGGCTTCTACGCGGTCTACGGCGGGGTCATCCTGGCCGCCGCGACGATCGTGCTCATCCCCGGCTCCCCGCTCGGGCTGCTGACCGAGGGCGTGCAGGCGCTGGCCGGCGTGCTGCTGCCGTCCGCCTCTATCTACCTGCTGCTGCTGTGCAACGACCGCCAGGTGCTCGGCCCGTGGGTGAACGGGCGCAGGACCAACATCTTCACCACCGCGGTGGTCGCCGTGCTCGTCGCGCTGTCGGTCATCCTGACCACCTCGGTGCTGTATCCGGGCATCAGCGCCCGGCAGATCCTCGGCATCATGGTCGCGTTCGGGGCGGCCGGCCTGGCCCTGGCCGGCTACGTCACGGTCACCCGGCTCCGCGCCGGGACCCTGGCCGCCGTGCCGATCGACCGGACGGGGCGGGACAGCTGGCGGATGCCGCCGCTGGCCCTGCTGACCAGGCCGCCGGTGCCAAGGCCGCGCATGATCGGCATGTCGGCTCTTCGGCTCTACCTGGCCATGGCCACGATCCTGGTCATTGTCAAGATCGTGCAGCTGGCCATCGGGCACTGACCTGACGAGCGCGCCCTGCCGGCCAGGGAGGCGGAGGAGGCCTGGCCGGCGGGCGCGCTCTGCGGCGCATCCCGGCGGGCGTCGGGGTGGCCTGACGCCGGGAGCAGCCATCTGAAGCATCGCAAGGCAGCCTGACCATTCACTGGGTACTACCCGTAAGTAACCTGGGTATCAGGTGAAGCTGCGCCGGGGGTTAACTGGTGGAGCGCCCCGCCGGGAAGACGGGATAACCGGCGGGGCGCTCACTGCGGCGCATCCCGGCGGGCATCGGGGTGACCTGACGCCGGGAGCAGCCATCTGAAGCATCGCAAACCAGCCTGACCATTCACTGGATATTACCCGTAAGTAACCTGGGTATCAGGTGAAGTTATGAAGCAGTCCAGATGCAGAAGTCGGGAAAGCTAGCTCCAGAAACTGTCTGAGATCACCAGCCTCAGAGATGATCGCGTCAGCCGGTGCCCAGGCGGATGGCCGCGACGACCAGGAGCACCACGGAGACGACCAGGTATCCGCGCAGCAGCAGGACGCTGAGCTTGGTGCCCGCCGACCAGGACACGGGCTTGAGCAGGGCTAGCGGCGGCATCCGCCAGTTGTTGAGCTCGGTCCTGGACATCCCGGCCGATGCAGGCACGTGCGGTCCCTGCCGGGCGCGGATGATCCGCAGCCGGATGGCGGCCGCCACCAGGCCTGCGGCGAGGAGGGCAGAAAGCCAGATCACGATCGTGGCCACGTTCAGCTGAGGGAACAGCGTCGTCGCGACCAGCGTGCCGGACAGCATGACCAGAACGCCGACGATCACGCTGGCCAGGGCGTTGAGCCAGGGCGGGTTGACCCACGGGCCGAGCACCTCGGGGTCATTGCACAGCAGCAGCAGGAAGACGCTCGCGCTGGGCAGCAGGACACCGGCCAGGGCCTGCACGCCGACGGTGATGAGCCCGAGCGGTGCGTCCGGGATCAGGACGACGGCCGCGGCGACGAGCACGAGCGCCGCGTAGCTGGCGTAGAAGGACTTGGCATCGCGGAATTTGCGGTGCAGGGAGTGCTTGAGGTTGAAGACGTCGCCGAAGGCGTAGCTGGTGGACAGGGTCACGGCGGATGCACCGAGGACGCTCGCGTCCAGCAGCACGACCGAGAAGGCGGCGCCGAGCACGCGGCTGTGCTCGCCGAGCGCCTCGGCGACCCCGAGCGCATTGGTGAAATGCCCGGCCAGGGGCGTACCGCGGACCGCGTACTCGGCCACGACGGTGACCGCCGCCGCGCCGCCGACCACGACGAGGGAGCCGAGCACGGTATCGGCGCGCTCGTAGGGGATGAACCGGGGCGTGATCCGCTTGTCGATGACGTTGGACTGCTGGAAGAACAGCTGCCAGGGAGCGACCGTGGTGCCGACGATGGCGATGATCAGCAGGATGGCCGCGGAGCTGACGCCGCCCTGGATCCCCGGCACCACGAAGTGATAGAGGATCGAGCCGTACTGCGGATGCGAGAGCAGGGCCAGCGGGATGAGCAGCAGGCTCGCCCCGATGAAGACGAACATGGCCCGCTCCCAGCGGCGGAAGCTGCCGCTCAGCGTGATTCCGACCAGGAGAGCGGCGGCGAGCGGGACCGCGATGTAGGCGCTCACGCCGAAGAACGCGAGCGCCAGCGAGACGCCGATGAACTCAGTGACGATGGTCAGGAAATTGAGCAGGAACAGGTCGCCGACGCTGAACCAGCCCCAGAACCGGCCGAAGCGCTCGTTGATCAGCCGGGCATGGCCGACGCCGGTAACCGCGCCGAGCCGTACGACCATCTCCTGGTTGACGATGAGCACGGGAATCAGCAGCAGCAGGACCCAGAGCAGGCTGTAGCCGTAGTTCTGGCCGGACTGCGCGTAGGTGGCGACCCCGCCCGCGTCGTTGTCCCCGACCATCACGATCAGGCCGGGGCCGACGATCGCCAGGAACGTCACCAGCCGCCGCCGCCAGCCGCTGCGGCGCTCGTCATCCAGCCGGATCCGGCCGAAGGCGCCCTCGATGTCGCCCAGATGAGCCGTATCGAGCACGGCGCTCGGCGCGGCCAGGGCGGGGCTGGCCGGATCGGCGCCGGCGGTGTCTGCGGCCGCGCGGGCCGGGGCGGCCGGACGGGCCGGGGCGGCCGGACGGGCCGGGCGGGCCGGGGCGGGCGAGGCCGGGCGGTTCCCGGGCGGCGAGCCCGTGGCGGGAGGTGAGCCTGGCACCGGGGCCGGACCCGCATCGGCCGGCGGCCCTGTGGCGGGAGGTGAGCTTAGGGCCGGAGGCGAGCTGGCGGGGGGCGGCCGCTCGCGCTCCGGGACGTCGCTCACGTTGGCTCGCCGCGGTAGGCGTCGGGCGGCTGGGCCGCCTCGCGGCGCCGCCAGTCGTCAGGGAGAGTGGCCTCGAGGACGTCATCGACCGTGATGATCCCGATCATCCGGCGACGCTCGTCGACCACCGGGATGGTGATCAGGTTGTAGTCGCTCATCAGGACGGCGACATCCACGACGTCGGTGTCCGCCCCGACCCGTACCGGGTCGTCGTCGTAGATGTCCCGCAGGCATGCCCCCGGATCGGACTGCACGAGAGCGACCAGCCGGGCGACCCCGCAGAGCCGGCCGCGCTCATCGAGAGCGTGCACGCTGGTGAGGGCCTCGGGCTGCAGGCTGGACGAGCGGGCCACGGCGGCTAGCGCCTCGCTTACCCCCACGTCCGCCGACACGGCCAGGAAGTCGACTCCCATCAGGCCGCCGGCGCTGGTGGGGTTGAAGCCCATCAGCGTCAGTACCTTGGTCCGCTGGCCAACCGGCAGCAGATCGAGCACCGGCTGGCGGCGGCGCTGCGGCAGCTCGGCAATCGCGTCCGCGGCGTCGTCCGCGCGCATCCTGGCGAGAACCGCGGCGATGTCGGTATCGGTGCGCGCGCCGAGCAGCCGGCTCGCCAGGTCCTCGTCCAGCTCCTCGAAGACATCCGCCTCCAGCTCCGGATCGGCGTGGACGTATCCGAGGATCTCGGTCTCCTCCTCCTTGGACGCATCCTCGAGCAGGTCCGCGATCTGGGCGGGCTTCAGCCTGCGGACCCGCGCGAACGGGCCGCGCAGCAGCTCGCTGCCCGAGTGGCCGATCAGCGGCTCGAACTTGGCCCACTCACGGAACGGGTGCTCGTCCTGGTGAGAGGCGGACGGGGCGCGCGGACGCAGCAGCCGGCGCGGCCGGCGGCGAGTGTCGACGCCGGCCAGCACCCAGTCCCCGTTTCGCTCTTGTAGTTCCAGGTCGGCCGCCTTGACCAGGCGCGCGCGCTCCACGTCGATGAGCCGGTGCCCCAGCACATCGGCACGCAGCAGTACCTCGCCGTCACGGCGCTCGAACCTGCGCAGGTCCAGCTTCGCGCTGATGAGTCTCAGCACCTCGACATCGACCGCGCTGACCTGGTCGACGGGCACGTAGACCTCCCGGCCGCCCACTGATGCGACCAGGCCGGTCACCAGGGGGTTGTCCGCGCCGCGCAGGCGCACGATGACATCGGAAAGCCGGCCGATCGTCTCCCCCCGGTTGTCGGTGAGCGGGCGCCTCAGCACGTCCGACAGGTGCAGCGTGCGCGCGCTGCCCGCCTGCGGTGCCGATGCGGCCGGTGTGATGGTCATGGCTCTGCCTTTCTGATCGGGCGTGCCGGTGCCGTCGGTCCATCCTGGTCACCTTGTCACGGCGCGGCGCCGCGGAATCAGCGCCCCGGCCACCACCTTCCCGATCTTCCGCCCCGCATCCCGGTTCTCCGCCCCACAGTGCCAGCCGCAGGTGAACACGCCGTGACGCCTCAGGCCGGCTCCCGCGCCTGGCGGCCGCGATGGTATGAAGGCCACGTCGGGAGTCCGTCGATCAAAGGACAGCGGCGTGGCCATACGCAGGGTGGCAGGGCGCCTCGGCAGCGGGGATGACCTGGCCGAGGGCTTCGGCTACGCGCTGAAGCGGCGGCTGCTCGGGCGGCCGCTGGTGAACGAGCAGCTCGGCGAGCAGCGGCTGTCCAAGGCACTGGCGCTCGGGGTACTCGCCCCCGACGGGATCTCCTCCTCGGCCTACGGCACCGAGGAAATCCTGATCGAGCTGCTCAGGGGCGGCCTGGCCATCACGGCCTTCACGCTCATCCTGCCGCTGACCGGCGTCGTCCTGTTCGTCATGGTGCTGGTCGTCCTGTCCTACCGCGAGGTGGTCTCGGTCTACACCAGGGCCGGCGGGTCTTATGTGGTCGCGCGGGAGAACTTCGGGCCCAGGGTGGCCCAGGTCGCCGCGGTCGCACTGCTGATCGATTACGTGGTCACCGTCGCGGTGCAGGTGGCCGCCGGAACTGCCGCCGTCGCGTCGGCGGTTCCGGCCATCAGCAACCCGGACATCCTCAAGGCGATCTCGATCGGCATCGTGCTGCTGATGTGCTACGGCAACCTGCGCGGGATCCGTGAGGCCGGGCGGGCGTTCGCCGTGCCCACGTACCTGTTCTCCGCCATCGTCATCTTCATGATCGTCGTTGGCCTGCTGCGCGAGGCGTTCGGCTCGCTGGGGCACCTCCCCTACCCGCAGTCCGGGCAGTACGGGGCGGGGGTATCGCACAGCCAGAGCAGCCTGATCACGTTCGGCTTGATCTTCGTCCTGCTGCGGGCGTTCGCCAACGGCGGTTCCTCGCTCACGGGGATCGAGGCGGTATCGAACGCGGTCAGCGCGTTCAAGCCCCCGGAGGGCATTAACGCCCGCCGCGTGCTGGTGATCGAGGGCGCGATCCTCGGCACGCTCGTCGCCGGCATCTCCTGGCTGGCGCACGTCACGCACGCGGCGCCGTTCGTGGGGGGAGTGCCGACCGTCCTGTCCCAGGAAGCAAAGCTGGTCTTCGGGCCCTCGCCGGCCGGCCATGCCCTGTGGATCCTGGTCCAGGCCGCGACGGCGCTGATCCTCTACACCGGCGGCAATACCAGCTTCAACGGCTTCCCGTTCCTGGCCAGCTTCGTGGCCGATGATGCCTTCCTGCCGCGCTGGCTGACCAAGCGCGGTCACCGGCTGGTCTTCTCCAACGGCATCGTCGTGCTCGCCGTCCTGTCGTGCACCCTGCTGGCCGTCGCGGGGGCGAACGTCAACAACCTGGTGCCGTTCTATGCGATCGGGGTCTTTACCGCCTTCACCATGGCCGGCTTCGGCATGGCCAAATATCACCACCGGGTCAGGGAGTCGGCCTGGCGCCGCCGGTTCGCCATCAACTTCTCGGCGGGCGTGACGTCGCTGGTCGTCGTGCTGATCTTCATCGTGGTCAAGTTCACCGAGGGCGCCTACCTCGTCGTGATCCTGTTCGCGATCGGCGTGCCCGCCCTCATCCGGCTGAACAGGGAATACCGGTCGGAGGCAGAGGTCCTGGAGTACATCGGCACCCGGCACCGGCCGCCCGACCCGCCGACCTATGCGCGCCGGACGGTTTTCGTCTTCGTGGACGACTGCGACCTGGCCACCCTCGCCGCGCTCCGGTACGCACGCAGCCTGCGGCCGACCGTCCTGCGGGCGGTGCACTTCGCCATCGACAGCGCGCAGGTCGCCACGCTGCGCCAGGACTGGCTGCGGGCCAACACCGGCGTCGTGCTCGACTTCGTCGACTGCCCGGATCGCCGGCTGGCCAGGGCGGCCGGCGAGATGGTCAGCGCCGAGGCCGCGCTGCCGGGAGTCGGCGTGACGGCCATCCTGCCGCGCCGCGGGTACTCGCCCCTGCTCGGCCGGCTGCTGCACGACCGGACCGCGGACAAGATCGCGGGGGTCGTCAGCCGGATCCCGCATTCGGCAGCTACCATCGTGCCCTTCGATGTGCGCAGCAGGGTCCAGGTGGTGCAGGAGCGCCGGGCTGAGCTGGCCGGAGATCCGGCAGGCGCCGGCCCGGCGTCTCCGGCCCCCGCCGGGGCGCCAGGGACGGCCGGGCAGGTCCCCGACGCCGGGCTGCGCGATGCGCGTGCCGCGCCGTCGGCGGCCGCGGCCAAGGACAGTGCCGAGGGCGTCGACTACAGCAGGCCGGTCCCGCCGCCGGGCGTCACCCCGATCGGCACGCTGACGGGGCCCGGCCGGGCCAAGGTCGAGGGCCGGGTGCGCGCCGTCGAGATCCGGCCGGTGGAGCACAACACCGTACTGGCCTGCGAGATCGCGGACTCGACCGGCCAGCTGACCGCCCTGTTCTACGGCCGCTCGCACATTCCGGGCCTCGATCCGGGGGCCAGGGTCAGGTTCCGGGGGCCGGTCGGCACCCGCGACGGCCAGGCCATCATGATCAATCCCGCCTATGAGCTGCTGGCACCGGGTCCGGGCGGCACGCCGGGCACATGAGCGGGCACGGGCACGGGCACGGGCTGACGGTCACCGGCCAGCACCGCGGGCCGCTGGTCACCGTGATGATCATCAGCGCGTCGATCGCGGGGGCCGAGGTCATCGGCACGGTCATCACCGGCTCGCTGGTGCTCCTGGCCGACGCCGCGCACATGGCCGCCGATGTCGCTGGCGTCGGGCTGTCGCTGCTGGCCGTGTACTTCGCGGCCCGGCCGGCCACCGCCCGCCGCACGTTCGGCTACGCGCGAGCCGAGATCCTGGCGGCGATGGCCAACGCCCTGCTGCTGCTGGGCATGGCGACGTTCATCATCATCGAGGCCATCCGGCGGCTGATGGCCCCGCCAGCGGTCAGCTCCGGGCTGCTGGTGATCTTCGGCGTGATCGCCCTCGCCGCGAACGCGGTCTCGCTGGTCGTGCTGCGCCGGGGCCAGGCCGAGAGCATGAACGTGCGCGGCGCCTTCCTCGAAGTCGGCGCGGACACCCTGGGCGCCGTGGCCGTCATCGTCACCGGGGTGCTGATCGCCACCACCGGATTCGTCCGGGCTGACCCGATCGCCTCGCTGGTGGTGGGAGTCCTGATCGTGCCCAGGACCTGGCGGCTGCTGCGGGAGGCGATCGACGTCCTGCTGGAGGCCAGCCCCAAGGGCATCGACCTGACCGAGGTACGCCGCCACATGACCGAGCTGGCCGGCGTCCGCGAGGTACATGACCTGCATGCATGGACGATCACCTCCGGCCTGCCGGTGCTCTCGGCCCACATCGTCGTGGATCCCGCAGTCCTGGCCGACGGCCGCAGCCCGATCATTCTCGACAAGCTGCAGGGCTGCCTGCGCGGGCATTTCGACGTCGAGCACTCCACCTTCCAGCTGGAGCCGGCCGGCCACGCCGACCACGAGGGCCCGATCCACGAGTGACGCGCCGGCGGGCCGGCGGGGCCGGGCCGATCCGGCCGCGGACGGGACAAATGACCCTGGACCATTTTTCTACCGGTGAGTAACATCGAAAGAGGTACCGGCCCGAGGGAGGCTCTCGTGAGCACTTACGACCACTACGTCTCGCCCGTCCCATCCGGCACCTGGGATGTCCCCGCCGCCGGCGCCAGCAGATTCAGCTGGGAGTACGACGAGGGCCGGAGCCGCCTGCTGGACCTGTACCAGCGCGGCAAGGACAAGCAGTGGGACGCCGCTAAGCGGATCGACTGGGAAATCCCGGTGGACCCGAACAACGTGATGGAGCAGTCCGACGAATTCTGCCCGATCTACGGATCGCGCCAGTGGGACATCCTGTCCGAGAAAGAGCGCGGCGAGGTGGGCCATCACCTGACGGCGTGGCTGTTCAGCCAGTTCCTGCACGGTGAGCAGGGCGCACTGACGGTGGCGGCGCGGATCGTGCAGTCGGTACCCGACATGGACTCCAAGTTCTACGCTGCCACCCAGGCCATGGACGAGGCCCGGCACGTCGAGCTGTTCGCCCGGTTCATGCGGGAGAAGATCGGCACGCACTACCCGGTCAACCCCGACCTGGCCAATCTGCTGGCCGATGCGCTCAGCGACTCCCGCTGGGACATGCCTTATCTCGGCATGCAGGTGCTGATCGAGGGCCTGGCGCTGGCCGCGTTCGGCGTGCACCGGGACATGGCGAATAACGCACTGGTCAAGCAGCTGCTCGCCTACGTCATGCAGGACGAGGCGCGGCACGTCGCCTTCGGGCGGCTGGCCCTGCGTGACTACTACCAGGAGCTGACCGCCGCCGAGCGGGCCGACCGCGAGGAGTTCATCGTCGAGGGCTGCTACCTGATGCGCAACAGGTTCGCCGCGCGCGAGGTCTGGGAGCAGATGGGCTTCGACGTGGCGGAATGCATCGAGTTCACCGAGAACTCCCCCGTCCAGCAGGCGTTCAGGACGCTGCTGTTCTCCCGGATCGTGCCGTGCGTGAAGGACATCGGCCTGTGGGGGCCGAAGGTGCGCCGCGCCTACACCGACCTCGGCGTCATCGACGCGGCCCAGAGCGACCTCGACGCGCTGATGCGCGATGACGAGGAAATCGCCGAGCGGGTCGACGCCGAGAAGTACGCCGCGGAGCTGGCCGCCCGCCAGGCGGAGGTCGAGGCGGCCATGACGGAGGGCGCCGGGCCGGCCTAGCCGGGTGCACGACGGTCGTCTGATGATCGTCGCGGTGGCGGCCCTGGCCGCTGCCGGGCCGTCACCGCACGGGGCCTGGAATACCGCTCTTGAGTACTCATATTTGAGTGCTCGTGATTTACTTGAGGCGTGAATCCCACCCGCCTGTTCGTGCTGGGCGCGCTGGCCAAGCGCGGCCCGATGTACGGTCACCAGCTGCGCCGTGGTGCCCGGCTGGACCGGGCTGACCTCTGGTCCGACGTGCGGCCGGGCTCGCTGTACGGGGCGCTGCACCGGCTGGCCGCCGAGGGCCTGATCGAGGCGCTGCGCACGGAGCAGGATGGCCGGATGCCCGCCCGCACGGTCTACGCGATCACCGACGAGGGCCGCCGCGAGCTGAAGGCGCTGCGCGCGGAGGCATTCCAGGAGACCGGGCTGCGGCCCGACCCGGTCGATCTTGCGCTGGCCATGAGCGGCGACCTGGATGAGGAGATACTGCGCGGGCACCTCGACGACCGGGTCCGGCTGCTGACCGCGCAGGCGGCCAGGTTCGCCCGGCACCGGGACCGGGCCTGGCCCGACCAGACCGTCGCCGATGACCTCGTCGCCGAGCATGCCCGGCTGCGGATCGAGGCCGAGCTGGCCTGGCACCAGATCGTCCTGGATCAGCTCGGCAAGCTGGCCGACGACAGCGAGCTCCGGGAGCGGCCATGACCGTCCGCCCGGTGCGGCTGCTGGGTGATCCCGTGCTGCGCACGCCGTCGGAGCCGGTCACCCGGTTCGACGCACCGCTGGCTCAGCTCATCGCCGATCTCATCGACACCGTGCAGGTCCCCGGCCGGGCCGGGCTCGCCGCCAGCCAGATCGGCTCCGGCCTGGCCGCGTTCTCCTACAACGCCGATGGCCAGCTCGGCTACCTGATCAATCCGCGGATTATCGAGGCGACCGGCAGCTACGAAGGCCCGGAGGCCTGCCTGTCCATCCCCGGCGTCAGCGCGGACCGGACCCGCTTTTGGTACGCCGTCGCCGAAGGCGTCGATCTCGAGCAGCGGCCGGTTATCGTGGCCGGGACCGGCGAGCTGGCCCGCTGCCTGCAGCACGAGATCGATCACCTGCACGGCGAGCTCTACATCGACAAGCTGGCGGGCGACGAGCGCCGCACGCTGATGCGCGAGCTCCGCCAGCATCAGCTCGCCGCCCGCGCCTAGCCAGCCGGCCCGCGGCCGCCGGGCCATGGCTCGCGCACGCGAAACGGGCATACGATCACCGGGTGACTGACCCGACCGCGCTGACCAGCCCGACCGCACCGGCCGACCCGGCCGCGCTGACTGACCCGGCTGACCCGGCCGCACAGGCCAACCCGGCCGGCCTGGCCATGCCGCGCTTTCCGGCCGGCTTCACCTGGGGGGTCGCCACATCCTCCTACCAGATCGAGGGCGCCGTGGCGGAGGACGGGCGCAGCGAGTCGATCTGGGACACCTTCTGCCGCCGGCCCGGCGCCATCCGCGACGGCCATACCGGCGATGTCGCCGCGGATCATTATCACCGGTGGCGCCAGGACATCGAGCTGATGGCCCGCCTGGGCGTCACCTCCTACCGGTTCTCCATCGCCTGGCCGAGGGTCCAGCCGCACGGGAAGGGCCCGGTCAACCGCCCCGGGCTCGACTTCTATGACCGCCTGGCCGACGCGCTCCTGGCCAGCGGCATCACCCCGGTGCCCACCCTCTATCACTGGGACCTGCCGCAGGAGCTCCAGGACGAGGGCGGCTGGATGTCCAGGCAGACCGCGCAGCGCTTCGGCGACTTCGCCGGACTGGCCGCGGAACGGCTCGCCGACCGGATACCGCTGTGGATCACGCTGAACGAGCCCTTCGTGGTCACTGCCTACGGCTACGCACTGGGCATCCACGCACCCGGCGAGACCCTGATGCTCGGCGCGCTGCCGACGGCGCACCACCAGCTGCTCGGGCACGGCCTGGCCACGGCCGCCCTGCGCGCGGCCGGCGCACGCCAGGTGGCGATCACCAACAACTGCTCCCCGGCCTGGCCGGCGAGCGACAGCCCGGCCGATGCCGCCGCGGCGAGCGCCTTTGACACCCTGCAGAACAGGCTGTTCACCGATCCGCTGCTGCTCGGCGCCTACCCGGACCTGTCGGCCTTCGGGGTGGGCGAGGCCGGTCTCGACTGCGTCAGGGACGGGGATCTGGCCGTGATCAGCGCCCCCATCGACGCGCTCGGGGTCAACTACTACAGCCCGACCCGCCTGTCGGCGCAGCCCGCCTCGCCGCTGCCGTTCCAGATGGAGCCCATCCCCGGGTACCCGGTGACCGCGTTCGGCTGGCCGGTCGTCCCGGCCGGGCTGACCGAGCTCCTGCGGCTACTGCGGGAGCGCTACGGCGACGTCCTCCCGCCGGTCTACATCACCGAGAACGGCTGCTCGGCCGACGACGAGATCGGCAGCGATGGCAGCATCGACGACCAGCCCCGGATCCGGTACCTGGACGGCCACATCAGGGCGGTGCACGATGCCATCGTCAGCGGGGTGGACGTGCGCGGCTACCTGGCGTGGTCGCTCATGGACAATTTCGAGTGGAGCGAGGGGTACCACCAGCGGTTTGGCCTGGTCCACGTTGACTTCGAGACCCAGCGCCGCACGCCCAAGGCGTCATTCGCCTGGTATCGAGACATGATCGCCGCTCAGCGGCACTGACCAGCCGCCGTTAAGCGGGCGGCTCCCGCGTCAGCCAGCGCCTCCTGCACGTTGCGGGCGCGCCCGGCCTGGAGCTGCTCCGCCCACGCCTGCGCGCTGATCAGATCACGTGCGCCGCCGACATAGCTCTCCAGCAGCTCGGCGTCCGGGCCGCGCAGCGGCATGCCGGCCTGGTCGCGCAGCGCCTCGGCCGTGCCGAGCAGCCGCGCCGCGCGCGGCGCATCACCGCGCTGCGCGAAGATACTCGAGAGCACCTCGATCACGTCGATGGTGAGCTCGATATCACCAAGCCCGGCAATATCGGCGGCCTTGCCCCGCAGCCAGGCGTACGCGTCGTCGGGACGCCCGGCCCGGAGCATCGCCGCGGCCAGATTAGCCTGGATCACCGCGCAGCCCCAGGTATTGCCGAGCCGCTCGTCGATCGCCAGCGCCTGCTCCAGCAGCTCGATGGCCAGCTCCGCGTGGCCCGCCCCGACTTCGAACGCGCCGAGATTGGACAGCGCGTTCGACTGCCTGGTCTCATCGCCCACTTCCCGGGCGATGTCTATGCTTTCCCTCAGCATGACCCGGCCCGTGTCCAGATCGCCGAGCGTCCAGTGCGCCACGCCCAGGCTGCACAGTTCCATCGCGATCTTGCTGCGATCGCCCGCCTGCTGCCAGATCTCCAGGCTGGCCGTCAGCGCGTCCCTCGCCTCGGCGGTCTCGCCCTGCTGCAGCAGCAGGACCGCCAGCCCGTGCAGGGCCGTGGCCAGGTCCGGCCCTCCCTCGACGGACGCGACGGCGACCGCCCGCCGCTGCCAGCGACGGCCCTCGGCGGTATAGCCGAAGGCATACCAGAACCAGCTCATGGCCTGGCCGAGCCGGAGCCCCTGGGCGACCCGTTCCCGAGCGGTCGGGCCGTCGGCTCCCTGCTCCAGGCACCAGCTGAGCGCGGCGCGCACGTTCTCCAGATTGTCCTCGATGCGGTCGCGAGCGGCCAGCGGCTGCGGCCCCCGCAGATGCGGCACGAGCGTCTCGGCGAGGCCCGCGTAGAACGATGCGTGCGAGCTGGCGGCGTCGCCGAGCTCGCCGGCCTCCGCCAGCCGGGCATGCGCGAACGCCCGTACGGTCTGCAGCATCCCGACGCGCGGCTCGGAGTCCGGGCCGTCCCTGACGATCAGCAGCCCCGCCTCGGCCAGCTCCGCGACACTGTCGAGCGGATCCGCGCCGCCCGCGGCCACCGCCGTCACGGCCGCCAGGTCGCAGCTACCAGCGAAGACACCCATCCGCCGGAAGAATGCCCCGATGGCGGGGCTCAGCAGGTCGTAGCTCCAGGCAATCGCGTCGTGCAGCGTCCGCTGGCGGTCCGGCCGCCCGGCGCTGCCGGCCTCGAACTCCAGGCTGTTATCGAGGCGGCTGAGCAGCGCCTTGGGGCTCAGCAGCCGGGACCGTGCCGCCGCGAGCTCAAGCGCGAGCGGCAGGCCGTCGAGCCGGTCGCAGATCGCGACCACGTCACTGGCGTTGTCGGCGGTGAGCCGGAAGTCAGGCCGCGCCATCCGCGCGTACTGGACGAACAGCTCCACCGCGCCGTCCAGAGTGCCATCCGGCCGCGGCGGTCGCGAGACCGGCAGCGGGCGCACGGGGTACTCCTGCTCGCCTGGCACGTGCAGGGGGCGTCGCGAGGTCACCAGGAACGTGACGCCGGGCGCCACCCCCATCAGCTCGGCCACGACCTGCGCGGCGTCGGGCAGCTGCTCGAGATTGTCGAGCAGCAGCAGGGCCCGCAGGTCCGCGATGTGCTCGAAGAACGTCGGCGGTGAGCGGCCATCGCCGGTGATGCCGAGTACCTCGGCCATGGTGGTCCACATCACCGGCGCCTCGGTCACCGGCGCCAGCGGCACGAAGTAGACGCCGTCGGCGAACCGGCCGGCCGTCGCCTCGGCCGTCGCGAGCGCGAGCCGGGTCTTGCCCACGCCGCCCGGCCCGGTCACCGTCACCAGCCGGGCCTCGCCGGTCCCCGATAGGAGATCCCGCAGGTCGCGCAGCTCGCTGGCGCGCGAGATGAAGGGCGTGGCCGGGACGGGCAGGCTGGCCCGGTTGCCCAGGCTCTTCAGCGGCGGGAACGTCGCAGGCAGGCCAGGGATCAGCAGCTGGTGCAGGTGCTCGGGCTCGGCGATGTCCTTGAGCCGGTGCCAGCCGAGGTCGGCTGCGCCGATGCCGGGCAGCCCGCCCGCGACCAGCTGCCCGGTCACCTCGGACATGACCACCTGGCCGCCGTGCGCCGACGCGGCGATCCGCGCGGCCCGGTGGACGTCCATGCCGACGTACCCGTCCTCGTGCCGGGTCGGCTCGCCGCTGTGCAGGCCCATCCGCACCTGCGGCCGGGCGCCCGGCGGCCACGCGTGCGCGGCTAGCGCGCGCTGGCTTTCCACGCAGGCGCGGGCGGCCTCGACGGCGGAGGCGAACACCACGAAGAAGCTGTCGCCCTCGGTGCCCATCTCGGTTCCGTGATGCCGGCCGAATGCCGCGCGCAGCAGCCCGCGCTGGGCGGACAGCACCTCGGCGTACTGGTCGCCGAGCCGGCCAAGCAGCCTCGTGGAGCCCTCCACATCGCTGAAGAGCATGGTCAGCGTCCCGGCGGGCAACTCCACACCGGCATTGTTGCCCTCGCCTACCGGCACCCGCAACCCCGGGACCGGCCCGGATCAGCGACGTCAGCCCGCGCGGCCGTGGGCCCCGCGGCTCGCTGGCCTACGCCGGAGCGCGCACGCCCAGGTCGGCCAGGGCGGCGCGGGCCGCCCAGGCGCCGCACATCCCGTGCACGCCGCCGCCCGGCGGCGTGGAAGACGAGCACAGGTAGATCCCGGGCAGCGCCGTCCGGTACTGGTTCCACCGCGGCACCGGCCGAAACAGGGTCTGCCACAGCGTCCCGGCCCCCCCGCCGACATCGCCGCCCACGTAGTTCGGGTCGTGCCGCTCCACATCAGCGGCCGTCCGGACGGACCTGGCCAGGATCAAGTCACGGAAGCCGGGCGCGAACCGCTCGATCTGCGCCTCGATCCGGTCGGTCATATCCACGGTCGAACCCGATGGCACGTGGCAGTAGCCCCACAGCGCCTCCTGCCCGGCGGGCGCCCGTGACGGGTCGACGACGCCCTGCTGCACCACGATGCAGTACGGCCGCTGCGGATGGCGCCCGGCGGCGATGTCCGCCTCGCTGCTGGCGATCTCCTCCAGCGTGCCGCCCAGGTGTACCGTCGCGGTGTCCCGGCACGCGCGGGCGGCCCAGGGCACCGGCCCGGCCAGCGCCCAGTCGACCTTGCAGACTCCCGGCCCGTAGCGAAACTGCCGCAGCGCCCTGGCGTATCCCGAGGGCAGCCGCCCGCCCGCCAGCTCCAGGAACTGGCGCGGGGTGACGTCCAGCAGCACCGCGCGGGCGGTCGGCAGTTCCTCCAGCCGCCGGATCCAGGAGCCGGTGACCACGCTGCCGCCCAGCGACTCCAGCTCGGCGGTCAGGGCATCGATGAGCCGCGCGCTGCCGCCCTCGACGACCGGCCATCCGGCGCTGTGGGCCAGCATCGTCATCAGCAGCCCGAATCCGCCGCTGAGCGGCGCGGTCAGCGGCTGGATCGAGTGCGCAGCCACCCCGGCCAGCATCGCCCTGGCCTCCTGCGTCTTGAACCGCCGGGCCAGCACCGTGGCCGGCAGCAGCCCGCGCAGGGCGAATCCGCCCACGGCCACGGGATGGCCGGGGACCGACCGCAGCGGCGCGAGCAGGGCCGGCAGGATCGAGTCGGCGTGCGCCACGATCGGCCCGATCAGGGCGCGATAGGCGGCCGCGTCCGCGCCAAGATCATTCGCCGTCTCGTCCACCGAGCCGGCCGCGGCGGCGGCCCGCCCGCCGTCGAGCGGATGAGCGAAGGCCACCTTCGGGGTGAGCATGGTGACCCCGCGCGAGGCCAGGTCGGTGCCGGCGAAGAACGGCGAGGCGACCGCCAGCGGATGCACCGCCGAGCAGACATCGTGCGCGAAGCCGGGCAGGGTCAGCTCCTCCGTCCGGCATCCCCCGCCGGCTGTCTGCGCTCCTTCGACCACGCGGACCGACAGGCCCGCCCTGGCCATCGTCAGGGCGGCCGCCAGCCCGTTCGGGCCGGAGCCGAGAACCACTGCGTCCAGGACCGGTGTCACAGGCTGAGTCTTCCCCCTTGCGCGGCCACGGTGACGGGCACGGGCGCATCAGCGAGCCGGCGGCCCAGCGCGTCGAGCTCATCGTCGGTGCGGCCGGGCCCGTGGTGGAACAGCACCGCCCGCCGGGCTCCCGCGGCCGCGGCCAGGCCGACGACGTAGTCCGCGGCCGCGTGCCCGAACGACGCCTGCGCGGCGAGTTCCTCGGGCAGCAGCGAGGCATCGTGCACCAGGACGTCAGCGCCGTCGGCCAGCTCGAGCGCGGCCGCGTGGTAGTCACCCCAGCCGTCGGGCCCTGGCCCGATGTTCGTCGGGCAGTGATCAGGGATATACGCCATAACGGACCGGCCGTCGCTGATCCGGTAGCCAAACGTCCGGCCGCCCTTGTGCGGGACCTCGCGCGCCTGGACGGTAAATCCCGCCGCCACATGGCAGCCCGGCGCCAGGCTGCCGAACGTCCAGGTCCCGCGCAGGTCACGCGGCCGGATCGGGAAGTGCGGCGGCGACATGCCGCGCTCGAGCACCGCCTCGGCGCAGGCGCCGTCCTCCTGCTCGGGCAGCAGCAGCGTGGTGCAGGCGCCGTCGCGGTCACCGCCGCGGAAGAACGGCAGGCCGTGCACGTGATCCCAGTGCAGGTGCGACAGCAGGATCGTGCCGGCGAAGGGCCGGCCAGCCAGCAGGCCGGTGACCTCGCGCAGGCCGGTGCCGGCATCCAGGATGAGCGTCGGCACCGCCTCGTCATGGTGGTACACGGCCACGCAGGAGGTGTGCCCGCCGTACCGGACGAAGTCAGTCCCTGGCGCCGTGGTCGAGCCTCGGGTACCGCAGAAATCCAGCCGCACCGCTGTGCCCTTCAGCCTTGATCGGCATCTTCTGGCCGGCCCGCATCTTCTGGCTGGCCGCGTCTTCTCGCCGGTGCCCGCCGGACAGCTCTTCCAGGGCGGAGCGATCGAACTGGGCGGCGTCGACCGCCGCCACCCGGCAGGGAGTGACCGCGATCAGCGAGGAGGTGCGGACGCCGCCCTCGAGATGGGCCCGCTCTCCCAGCATGGCGCCGGGCCCGTACTCGGCCAGCGGCTCGCCGTCGCGGTCCACCCTGACCACTCCGTCCAGCACCAGGAAGATATCGCGGCCTGGCTCGCCCTGCCGGACCAGGACCGCCCCGGCCGGGAACTTGTCGATTCTCGGCTTGGCGCCGCCGTGCATCAGCTGCACCGACAGCGAGCGCTCCAGCGCGGTCTCGACCGCGGTGACCAGCGCGGGCGAGTCAGCATCCCCCCATGGGCTGTGCCGCCCGAAGGACGTGCGGTACCAGTCACGGAAGTCGGTCAGGCCGGACTTGTGCGAGAGCTGCCCTCCGGCGTCGTAGACCCAGTGCCGCGGGAAGGCACTCGCGCCGGTCATCTCGGCCTGCGCGGCGCCGCTGGTGTGCAGGGTCAGCGTGAGCGTGGTCCAGACCAGCGGCGCCTGCCACTGGACAAACGGCGCCCGCTTGACCCGCCGCGGCGCGGGCAGGCCGGTCCGGCCGCCGGTGGTCTGCGCGAACCGCACCCATCCGTCGCCCCGTTCGGGCTCATGCTGAATCTCGGGCAGCTGGACGGCCTGGAAGGTGCGCTGCACGCCGCCGAGCCGCACGGTCGTGTTGCCGATCAGGCCGCCGCCGCCGTAACCGCACCCGGTGACCGCTCCCGAGTCATCGACCTCGATCCACGCCCGCAGGACATTGGCGAACCGGAACCGGTCCGCGGCTCTCAGTTCCTCCAGGTCGTCGATCTCACCGGGCGGCGGGTCGTCGTAGTGGGTGAATCCGGCATCGAAGGCCAGCCTGGTTCCGCCCTGCACGGCCTCTGAGGGGATCCAGGACACTGAGGTGACGCAGCTTTCATGACGCATAGGCTCATCGTGGCCTGCGCCGCGATCATGTGCCAGCGTGCTGGCTGGCATTTTCCGGTGTGCCTAGCACCACCACGACCACGTGCGCCGGGCGGCGGGGCCGGGACACTCACGCCGCGGCGGGGCCGGGGCGCTGTCGCCGGCCGTACCGCACCTGCCGCTTACGCCACGGACAGCGCGAGCGCGATGGCGTCGTCGTCGGGCAGGCCGTACCCGTCGGCGTGCAGCTCGGCGAATCGCTGGGCCCCGACGGCCGCCGTCGCCAGGGCGCGGGTCCGCTGGCGGTCAGCGGGACCGCCCTGCCCGGAACCGATCTTGCCGCCCGCGCGGTCCAGGGCCGCCTCCACGGCGCCGAGCAGCCGGGCGGCGATCTCCGGGCGGCCCAGTTCCGCGGCGCCCCAGGCGAGCAGCGTCCGGTGCCGCCAGCCGACCTCGGCGTAGCCGTGCTCGGCCGCGATCCGCAGGCCCTCGGCCGCGTGGTACACCCCGCCGGTGATATCGCCGGAGTCCAGCTCGGCGCCGGCCAGGACGGCCAGCGTCTGCGCCAGGCCGAACGGGTCGCCGGTGCGGCGGAACTCGCTGATCACGGCGGTGAGCGACCCGGCGAGCCGGGCGGTATCGCCCTCCGCGCTGACCTCGGCCTCGGCGCGCATGATCGTCGCGGCGAGGCTGTCGCTGCCCGCGCGCCGGGCCGCCGCGGCGCCCGCGCGGTACAGCCGGGCGGCCTCGGCGTAGTCGCCGTCGGCCCAGGGAATGTCGGCCTGGGAGTACAGCGCCAGCGCGATCCCGTTGTCGTCGCCGAGCTGCCGGGCCAGTGCGAGCATCTCGCCGCGCATGGGCCGGCCGAGCGCGAGCGGGTCATCCACCGGTACCACGCCCGAGCTGGACTGATCCCACCAGCCGGCGTCCGCCTCCTGGCCCGCGTCCGCATCCGGGCCCGCGCCCGTCTCCGTGCGGGCCTCAGCCCGCGCGCGCGCCGCCGCCTCCGCGCCGGCGTCGACCTGCGCGACGTCCAGGCCCAGCACCAGCGTGTAGTAGGTCATCAGGCGAGCCAGGGACGGCTCGGACGGCAGCGCGATGGCCTGCCGGGCGAGGGGCCACAGCTCTTCGACCCGCCCCGTGACGTTCCACCACCGGAACACATCGGCGATCAGGCGGCAGGCCCGGCCGGCCTCGTCGTGGGCAAGGCACCAGGTCAGGCTGGCCCGCACGTCGTCAGCGGCGCCGGCGACCGCGGCCAGGTAGCGGTCGGTATCGGCCGTGAAGGCGAAGATGGGATCGCGCCGGGCCAGGTGCGCGGCGAGGAAGTCGGCCCGGCTGCGCTCCAGCTCGCCGGTCTCACCGCGCTCGGCCAGCCGTCCCGCGGCGTACTCGCGGATGGTCAGCAGCAGCTCGTATTCGGTCTGCCCGGCCTGCCCCTCCGCCACCACGAGGGACTTGGCCACCAGGCTGTCCAGCAGGTCGAGCATCTGCCCGGCGCTCAGCGGCGGGAGCGCGCAGACCTGCTCGATCCAGTCCAGGCCGAACCGGCCGGCGAACACCGCGAGCCGGGCCAGCAGGATCTGCTCGGCCTCGCTGAGCAGGTCGTAACTCCAGGCGAGAGTGGCCTGGAGGGTCCGGTGCCGCTCGGGCATGCCGCGCGCGGTGGTGGCCAGCACCGAGAAGCGATCCTCCAGCCGGACCAGCAGGTCGGCGGGTGCGAGCGTCGCGATCCGCGCTCCGGCCAGCTCAAGCGCGAGCGGCAGGCCATCCAGGCGGCGGCAGATCGCGCCCACCGCGGCCCCGTTGCCGGCGTCCAGCCCGAACCCCGAGCTCGCGGCGGTCGCCCTGGCGACGAACAGCCGCACCGCGTCAGCGTCGAGCAGGTCCTCGAGCACGGCATCCTCGGGGGCCAGCCCCAGCGGCCCGAGCAGGAAGCGGATCTCGCCCACCACGTTCAGCGGCACCCGGCTGGTGGCCACGATCGTGACCCCGGGAGCGACGTCCAGCAGCCGGTCGACGAGGTCGGCGGCGCCCTCCAGGATGTGCTCGCAGTTGTCCAGGACCAGCAGCAGGCTCCTGGTGGCCAGGAAGGCCAGCAGGGCGTCCGCCGGCCTGCCGCCGGCGAAGGCCGGCAGCGGCAGCGCCCGCGCCACCGCATCGGTGACCAGGGCGGCGTCCGCTATGGTGTCGAGCTCGACCACCCAGGCACCCTGGGTGTAGGAGTCGGTGATCTCCCCGGCCAGGCGGTAGGCCAGCCGGGACTTGCCTACGCCGCCCGGCCCGAGGACGGTGACCAGGCGATGGCGCTCGACCAGCCCCTGCAGCTCACTGGCCTCGGCATCGCGGCCGACGAAGCTGGTACGGGACAGGCGCAGGTTCGAGGCGACGACCCGCGGCGCGCGCGGCGGCGGGAAGGGCCCGGCCAGCTGCGGATGACGCAGCTCGAACAGCGCGGCGGGCAGGTCGAAGTCTTTCAGCCGGTAGCTGCCCAGCTCCGCCAGCGAGGCCCCCGGCGGCAGGCCACTGGCGTTGCGGGCCACGCTCGCCGCGCACAGCACCTGCCCGCCGTGGGCGGCCGCGGCGACCCTGGCGGCCTGATGGACCCCGAGCGCGACATACCCGTCGCCGACCGGGATCGCCTCGTCCGCGTGCAGCCCCATCCGGCTGCGCAGGCTCAGGCCGGGCGGCCAGCTGTGCGCGGCGATGGCCAGCTGCGCCGCCAGGCATCCGGCGATCGCCGCCGCCGCCTCGCCGAAGGCGGCGAACAGGCCGTCCCCCTCGGTCTCCACGATGACCCCGCCGACCGCGGCGAACGCCGCGGCGACCAGCTCGTGGTGCCGGGCGAGCGCGGCCGGGTAACCCTGCGGGTCCGACCTGAACGCCCGGGTCGAGCCCTCGACATCGACGAAGCAGAAGGTGACCAGGCCCGATGGAAGCTCCCGCACCAGCCGACCTCCATTGCCCGCGTCCCCGCCCTGGTCCGCCCCGCTTACCTCGGTGTGTACCGGCATGTGATCGGTCTGGTCAAGGGGCCGCCAGCAAATGGCGAAGCCAGGGCGGCCCGCCCCCTCGGACCGGGCCGCCCTGTACGGGGGTCAGCGCGCGTGCCTACCGCACGATGCGGATGACCCGCTCCATGCCGAGCTGGGCGTGCTCGCGGCCGTCCTGGGTGTCCATGAAGCACACCAGGACCCAGTGGCCGGGCCGGTTATGGATGACCTGCTGCTGGTAGCCGCCATGGGTCATGATTCCGTAGAAGCTGTAGAAATTGGTGGCCAGGCGCTGCGCCTGGCCGTCCTTGCCTGCCCTCAGCAGCGCGGCGATCTTGCGCGCTCCGGCCGCGCTGCGGGCCCGGACGGCGACGATCATGTGCACGAGGAAGCCGTGATTGGCGAAGCGGACCAGCTCGCCGTCGTGCAGCTTGGCGGGGCCGCGGAAGCCGAACTCGATCGCGGAGATCGTGGCCTGCGGCCTGGGCAGCCGGGCCGGGGAAGCGGCCTTGGAGATCGTGAAGGTCGTCAGCGGCGGGGTCTTGGCGTTCGTCGCCAGGTCGACCGCGACATACCGGCCGGGCGACAGGTGGGCCTGCGCCGCGGTGGTGCCCCGGTTGGCCTGCGGGCTGAAGACGATGGAGGCGATGAGGGCGATGTTGTTCGGGTCGCCCGCGGCGGCGGTCAGGAGCTGCGCCACCGTGACTCCGGGGTCGAGCCGGACGAACGTGGGATTGCCCATCGGCTCCCGGCTGACCTTCGAGACCACGCGGACGCCACCGGACCGCAGCGCCCCGCTGACCGTGATCGTCTTGCCGTTCATCCGTACCGTGATCGTCGGCAGCGGCGACCGGTGCGCGGCCGCGGTGGCGCTGGGTGCCCCGCTAGCGGCCAGCGCCGTGCCGGCCGGGACGGCCAGCGACAGTCCCGCCGCTACAACTGCCGCGCCGGCGGTGATGGAAGCGATGCGTCTCATTGTCCCTCCTCAGGATCTGACCGCGGGTGACCGGCTCGGCATGCCGCTCCCCCGCCTGATCCGCGCCGGCATGCGCCGCGCGGCCTGATATATGACCGTGCCCCCGTGCCGCGGCGCGGGCCAGGATGGTGCCTGGCGTGACAGGGTGGGCCTAGCACCACCGACGCTCCTCGCGCCTGCTCACTGGCGTACTGAGCGCGGGTGTGCGGAAAATAGCTGGATGGATGACCTTGCCGCATCGCCGGACATCGCGATCGACGTCTTCCTCGCCGACGACAACCTGATCGTCCGCGAGGGAGTGCGTGCGCTCATCGCGCGCAACGCCGACCTTCGCGTGGTCGGAGTCGCGGCCGACTATGACGAGGTCATCAGCGGCTGCGCGGCCACCGAGCCGCACGTGCTCGTCACCGACGTCCGCATGCCGCCCTCGTATCAGCGCGAGGGCATCGACGCGGCGAAGGAAGTGCGCAAGCGCCATCCGGGGACCGGGATCGTGGTGCTGTCCCAGTACGACGACCCTGAGTATGCGGTGTCGTTGCTGGCCGAGGGCTCGGCGGGCTACGGCTACCTGCTCAAGGACCGCATCGCCGAGGGCAATCAGCTGGCCGATGCCATCCGCTGCGTCGCCACCGGCGGCACCGCGCTCGACCCCGCGATCGTCGAGGCGCTAGTCCGGCCCGTGGTCTCGCCGGGGGGGCTGCTGCCGGCCGAGGAGGACCTGCTCGGGATGGTGGCCGAGGGCAAGCCGATCAAGGCCATCGCGGCCGCCCGGCACGCGCCGCCCGAGGCCGTCGATGCCGAGGTCGAGGCGGTCTTCGTCAAGCTGGCCGCCGGCGTGGCCACCGGGAACCCGGCCGCGCTCAACCGGCTCCGGCTGCTCCACCAGGCCATCGTCGACCGCGAGGAGCAGGGCGAGACGCTGTCCCGGCTGCTGCCCGGCGGCCTGGCCGAGAAGATCCGCGGGACCGCGCTGCGGATCGGCGAGACCGAGCGCGTGCTGGTGACCGTGCTGATGAGCGACATCAGGTCCTACTCGACCATCGCCGAGCACGCCGACCCGAGCCAGCTGGCCGGGCAGCTCAACACGCACCGCGCGGCGATGAACCATGCCATTCTCGGTGAGGGGGGCACGGTGATGCAGTTCGTCGGGGACTCGGTGATGGCGGTCTTCGGCGCCCCGTTCCCGCAGCCCGATCACGCTGACCGGTCGGCGGCCGCGGCGGCGTCCATGCACGCGCTGCAGGACGGGATCAACTCCCGGTGGGCGGCGGACGGGCTGCCGGCCTTCGGCCTGGGCATCGGGCTGTCGACCGGCGAGGCGGCGGCCGCGCTGCTCGGCTCCGAGGAGCGGCTTGAGTACACGCTCGTCGGCGACACCGTCAACCTGTCCCAGCGGCTGCAGCAGCTCGCGGCAGCCGGGGAGACGGTATTGTCCGAGGCCACCGTCCGGGCCCTGACCGTGCCGGCCACCACTGTCGCTCTGCCCGCCCAGCTGGTCAAGGGCCGTGATACGGCGGTAGTGGCATACAAGATCACGCAGCTCGACCTTCCCGTTCCAGCCGTGAGCACCGCCCCTGAGGGCGTTTGCGATGACCAGATGAGCCGATGACCGATGACTGTTAACCCGATGGCCGTTGACCCGATGATCACCCCGGGGGATCTGATGACCGAGAGTATGCCGGCCCTGACCGTGCGGGGCGTGCGCAAGACATTCGAGGCCGAGAATGCGCCCGTCCGGGCGCTTCGCGGCGTCGACCTGACCGTGGCGGCCGGCGAGTTCGTGGCCCTGATGGGGCCGTCGGGCTGCGGCAAGTCGACGCTGCTGAATCTCGTGGCCGGGCTGGAGCTGCCGGACGAGGGCACCATCATGGTCGCCGATGAGGAGGTGACCGGGCGCGGCGAGGATGACCTGGCCCGGCTGCGCCGCAAGCACATCGGCATCATCTTCCAGTTCTTCAACCTGCTGGAGGGGATGACGGTGCTGGAGAACGTGGCGCTGCCCGCGGTGATCGCGGGCCGCAGGCGGCGGATGGCCGAGACCAGGGCCCGCGACCTGCTGGACCTGCTCGGCATCGGCGACAAGGCGGCCGCCGCCCCCGGCGTGCTGTCCGGCGGCCAGCGCCAGCGGCTGGCCATCGCCAGGGCGCTGGCCAACGAGCCGACCCTGCTGCTCGCCGACGAGCCGACCGGGGCGCTGGACTCCGACGGCGGCCAGGAGGTCATTGAGCTGCTCAGCCGGCTGCACGCCGGCGGCCAGACCATCGTCCTGGTCACGCACGACGGCCACGTGGCGGCGGCCGCGCAGCGGATCGTGCGCATGCTGGACGGGCGCATCGTGGCCGCCGGGGCGGAAAGCGATCCTGGTCGCCCCGCCGCCGTCACCGTCGAGGCGCGATAGCCGTGCACCGCAGCCGGCAGGCTGCGCGGACGCCGGCGGCTACCGTGCTGCGAACGGAGTAAAGATGAACAGCGACGTGGCAGTGAACGGCGGAGCAGGGACGAGCAGCGGCGTGACGGCGAACGGCGAAGCGGCGGCGAATGGCGCAGCCGCGGCGAACGGGGGGCTGCCGGTGAGCGCGGTCCCGGGCGGTGCGGCCGTCGTCAGTCCGCCACCGGGCGCCAGCCGCGCCCGCCGCATGGTGGCCGGGCTGCTCCTGCCCGTGGTCACCGCCGCGATCGCCGTGGTCGGGCTCCGGGTCCCCGCTCCGGGCGGGATCAGTGACCTGCAGGCCGTCGCCTTCGGCCTGATCCTGGCCGGCGCCGGGTCAGGCATTGTCCTGGCCAGGGCGCACGAGCGGGTCGCGCTGTGGCAGGTGGCCTTCGGCGCCCTGACGGCCTCGATCGCGCTGACCGCGGCCCGGATCGGCGACCAGGCCCCCGCCGGGCAGCATCAGGCGGCCCGTGTGGTGGCCACCCTGGCCGCGCCGTTCGTCATCGCGATCTCCTGTCATCTGCTGCTGGCCCTGCCCGATGGCCGGCTCGGCGGCCGCGGCAGGCAGGCGGGCGCGGGCCTGGCCTACGCCGCCGCGGCGGCCGCCGGCCTGGTGCTGGCGATCACCAGCCGGCCCTTCCCGGCCGCGGCCGCCGCCCTGGCCTGGCCGCTGGCCATCGCGTGCACGCTCCCGGCGGTACGGCTGCGTTACCTGGCCACGGCCGGCCGGGACCGGGAGCGGATGCAGTGGATGACCGTCGGCGCGGTGCTGGCGGCCGACGCGGCCCTGGTCGTCGCCGTCCTGCACGTGCTCGTCGGCTGGCCCGGCCCGGTCGCCGCCGCGGCGGCCAGCTGCGCGATCTTCCTGCCGCTCGGGATGATGGCCGGCGAGCTGCGCGCGCTGGGTCCCCGCGGCGGGCGCGTCCTGGTCCAGGTCCTGTCCGTGGCGGGCTTCACTCTCGTCGTCGCGGCCATCTACCTCGTGATCGTGTTCGGGATCGGGACGCCCCCCAGCGACTCAGCCGACCGTGCCGTCCTCGGGCTGTCGATGCTGGCCGCAGCGGTCGCCGCCATCGGCTATCTCCCGGCCAGGGACCGGCTCGTGGCCTCGGCCACGCGCTTCGTGTACGGGGCCAGGGAAGCCCCCGACGAGGCGCTGCGCACCTTCGGCAGCCGGCTGACGCGGGCCGTCCCGATGGACGAGCTGCTGCTGCAGCTGGCCGAGTCCCTGCGCAAGACCATGACGCTGACCAGGGCCGAGGTCTACACCGGGGCCGGGGATGTGCTGGAGCGCGCGGTCTCGGTGCCGGACGCCGGGCCCCGCTCGATCGTCGTCACGCCGCGGGAGCGCCCCGTGGTGACCAGGGCCGGGGTGTCGGGCAGCGCCTGGGCCTCGGTCTGGCTGCCCGCGCTCCTGGAAGGCCGTGAGCACGAGCAGGTACGGGTGGCGCCGGTCAGCCACGGCGGCGAGCTGCTGGGCCTCATCGTCGTCGAGCGGCCGGCTGCCGCCGACATCTTCGCCGAAGACGACGACCGGGTGCTCACCGAGCTGGCCCGGCAGGTCGGCCTGGCCTTTCACAACGCCCAGCTCGACGCGGCGCTGCAGACGACGCTGGATGAGCTGCGCGGCCAGGCCGAGGCACTGCGCGAGTCCCGCGCCCGCATCGTGGCCAGCGGCGACGCCGAGCGCCGCCGGGTCGAGCGCAACCTGCATGACGGAGCTCAGCAGAACCTCGTCGCGCTGGCCGTGAACCTGCGGCTGACCAGGGACATCGTCGCCGACGACCCCGATGCCGCGGCCGAGATGCTGGATCAGATCGCCGCCGAGGTGAAGCGGACCATCCAGGAACTGCGCGAGCTCGCGCACGGCATCTACCCGCCGCTGCTGGCCGACAGCGGCCTGGGCGAGGCCTTGCGGGCCGCCGCCAGCCGCAGCCCGCTCGCGGTCAGCGTGACCGCGGCGGACATCGGCCGGTACTCGGCCGAGATCGAGGCGGCCGTCTACTTCTGCTGCCTGGAGGCGCTGCAGAACGCCGCCAAGCACGCGCTGGGCGCCAGCGTCGAGATCCGGATCTGGGAGGAGTCGGGCGGCCTGCTCTTCCTGGTCAGCGACGACGGCCCCGGATTCGACGCCGATCTCGCGCGCCGGGGCCATGGCTTCGTCAACATGGCCGACCGGCTGGGTGCCATCGGCGGCACGGTGCGCTGGCAGTCCGAGCCCGGCCGCGGAGCGCAGATCCGCGGCTCGATCCCCCTGGTCTGACCCACAGCCTGCCGGGCCAAGGCCCCCTCGTCCTTGATCTCGAAGGATCCTGGTGGCCAGGACAACCAGGATCCTTCGAGATCAAGGAATGGCATCCCTGGCGGCGGCCCGGCCGTCACGAGGGCGGCCCTACTCCAGCCGGAACGCGCCCGGCCCCCGGCCTTCCCACATCCGCAGCAGGGAGTCGGCGGCGAGCTGCTCCTTGTTCAGGTAGCCGCTGGCGCCGCTGACGGCGGCGCCGCTGGGCAGGTCGCTGGCGTCATAGGTCGAGCACAGGATGACGACGATGTCGGGATAGGCCGAGGTGATGCGGCGGGTGGCCTCGATCCCGTTCATCTCCGGCATGTTGATGTCCATCAGCACCAGCTCCGGGTGCAGCTGGCCGACCAGCTCAATCGCCTCGGTACCGCTGGCGGCCTCCCCGGCGAGCTCGAAGCCCTCCATCCGGCGCAGGACGGCCTTGGCCGCCAGGCGGAATGGCATCTGATCGTCTACGACCAGGACCGAGTGCGAGCGGGTCACCTCTCCAGCTTGACATGAGGGCGGCGCGGCGCGCAGGGTGCTGCCATCCGGCCCCGGGGTGTGGCCACCTTCCCGCGGGTCAGCTGGCCTCGCGCTGGCTGAGGAAGACCAGCACCGCCTTGACCCGGCGGTTCACGTCCTTCTCCTCCGACAGCCCCAGCTTCATGAAAATCGAGTTGGTGTGCTTCTCCACGGCCCGCTCGGTGACGAACAGGGCAGCGGCGATCGCGGAGTTGCTCTTGCCCTGGGCCATCTCCGCGAGGATCTGCGACTCCCTGGGCGTCAGCGCGGCCACGCCGGACTGCCGTTCGGCCGAGCGCGCCCGCACGAGCTCATCGACCACGAGGGGGTCGATCACCGACCCGCCGGCCGCGACGCTGCGGATGGCCCTGGCCAGCTCGTCCACGCTGCCAATACGCTCCTTGAGCAGGTACGCGCGCCCGGCCGAGCCGTGCTCAAGCAGGCTGACGGCGTACCCGGGGGCGGTGTACTGGCTCAGCACCACCACGCCGGTCTGCGGATAATGCTCCCAGATCCAGGCCGCCGCCTGGATGCCCTCGTCGGTCCCGGTCGGCGGCATCCGGATGTCGGTCACCACCACGTCGGGGGTGTGGGCGGCCACGATCTCGAGCAGCTGCGGCAGGTCGCCGGCCACCCCGACGAGCTCAAAATCCTCGCTGGCCGATACCAGGCGGGAGATGCCCTCCCGCAGGAGGACATGATCCTCGGCCAGCGCGACCCTGATCGTTGCCATTGAGCGGTGATCGTAGCGCGCCGCCGCGCGATCCGGCAGCCCCGCCGGCGGTTACTGCCGTACGGACCGCCGCGGCCGGGGCGACCGCCACTGCCGGGCCGGCCGCTGCTGCCCGGCCCGGTCCAGCATCGATCGCCCGGCCTCGCGCCTGGCCAGCGCCCGCAGCACGCCGGGGGCCAGCAGCGACAGCACGTAGGCGACCCTGGCCTCGGCATTGACCGGCACGACCGCGCGATCCCGCAGGACGGCGCGCATCACGGCCAGCGCCACCTTCTCGGGCGGGAACCGGCGCCGGCGCATCATGCGGTCAACATCGGACCGCAGCTGCTCTTCCTGCTCGGCCGAGGCGCCCACATAGTGCGTCGCCCGCCCGATGCCAGTGGTCGTGAAGCCGGGGCAGATCGCGGTGACCTTGATGCCGGCCCCGGCCAGCTCGGCGCGCAGGCACTCGCTGAGCATCCGCACGCCGGCTTTGGTGGTCGAGTAGGCGGGCAGCGAGGCCGTCGGAGCGTACGCGGCCGCCGAGGCGATATTCACGATGTGACCGCCCTGGCCGCGCTCGGCCATCTGAGCGCCGAACAGCCGGCAGCCCCGCACCACGCCGAGCAGGTTCACCCCGAGGATCCGCTGCCAGTCCTCCTCGGTATGGGCGAGGAACGAGCCGGCGATGGCGATACCCGCGTTGTTGACCACGACGTCGGGCACGCCCACCTCCGAACGCACCCAGCCGGCGAACCGCTCCATGTCAGCCGCGCTGGACACGTCCACCTGGCGGTCATGCGCCTGCTCGCCGCGCTCCCTGATCAGGGCGCAGGTGCGCCGCGCGGCCACGCCGTCGATATCGGCCACGACCACCTGCGCGCCATTCGCCGCGAACCCGAGCGCGATCGCGCGGCCGATGCCGCTCCCGGCACCAGTAACGACAACAAGATAATTGCTAAACGGATTCGTCATGCCACCCATACTGCGCGAAGTTACCGTGCCCCGCAGACATCAGGAACCCCGTCATCAGGAACCCGTCATCAGGAAGCCCCGTCATCAGGAAGCCGGTCCTCGCCCGGCTGGCGGGCCGGGTGCTCGACCAGCGCCAGCACCCGGCTGGTCATGAAGCGGGCGGTCCGCACGATCGTGCCGCCCCTGGTCAGCTCGTTCACCTCGACCAGGCCGCGCCGGATCACCACCTCGACCCGGCGCCCGGCCTTGGTCGCGGTCACCTCGTACGTCTTGGCCTGACCGCCGGCATCGATGACGATCTCGACCCGATCTCCCCTCATGTCCCGACTCATACCCCGCCAGGCCCGGATGACGCCGGCCATGCTCGGCCGGGCGGCCTGCCGGGACGGGGGCGGGGCGGGAGCCGGCTGTCAGTGCCCATTGGCCAGCCCGGGCGGATGGGTGCCCGGCCGGCGCTACCCGACCAGGACGGCGAAGATCGTGAGAGCGATGACGGCCGCCGCGATCAGGATGGCGGCCAGTGCGCGACCGCGGTGCGCGCCATCGCCAGCCCGATGTGCCACCGCCAGCACGATCGCGGCCGCTGCGACCAGGAGGGGCAGGCCGCTCCAGAAGGCATACAGCAGCGGCACCGACAGGATGGCCAGTGGCAGGCCCGTGCCGCCGGCCGCGATCCGCGCCGGGACCAGCCACGCGAAGATCAGGATCCCGGCGATCACCGTGACGGCCACGACGTAGATCAGGCCGTGCAGGTCAGATCCGCTGCCCTGCGGCTTGAGCGCGGCCCACAGCGCCGCGGCGACAGCGACGGCGGTGGCCGCCGCACCAGCGCGCAGGGCGCGCCGCCGCGCGCCGGCGGCTGGTACGGCAAGCGGAGGGGCGGTGGCAAGTTGCTCGTTCATCGGCTTCCTCTCTGACCGGTGCCGCGGCGCGGCGGTGTTACCTCTCAGAGTCCGGTAGCCGAGATCCCGGGCGCAGGTGTCACGGCGTCCCGGGATGCCGGGCTCCTGCCCGGGACCAGGTCACGGACGGCCACCACATCGCCCGTGCGCCGGGTCAGTCCCGCGGGCCGCCGACCCCCGCGTCGCGGGCCGCTCTGATGGCCGCCGCCCGGTCGGCGACCTGGAGCTTCATCAGAATGGTGGAGACGTAGTTGCGGACCGTCTTGGCGGTCAGGCCGAGCCGGGCCGCGATCGCCGCGTTGGCCAGGCCCTGGGCGAGCAGGTCCAGGACATCCCGCTCGCGCTGGGTTAGCTCAGGAAATGCCTCGCCGGCGGGCGATGGCGCCGGGCGGCTGAAGAACCCGAGCACCCGCCGTGCGAGGCCGGGCCCGATCGCCAGCTCGCCTTCGGCCACCGCGCGGACGGCCCGGATAATCCCCTCTTCCCCGGCATTCTTGAGCAGGTAACCGCGGGCCCCGGCGCGAAGCGCCGTCCAGACCGTCGCGTCGTCCTCGGACATCGTCAGGACGAGCACCCCGGTGTCCGGGAGCTCGCGGGCGATTGCCCTGGTCACCTCAAGGCCATGCAGGCCAGGCATCTGCAAGTCGACGATCGCGACCTGCGGCCGCAGTCGCCGGGCGCAGTCCAGGGCCCCCCGCCCGTCGGCCGCTTCGCCGACAATGTCCACTTCCCCAGATCCCTCCAGGACGCGGCGCAGACCCCGGCGGAACACCGGGTGATCGTCGGCGATGACGACCCGGATCGCGGTCACGGTGCACCCACGGCCGCGGCGAGGGGCAGCCGGACGCGCAGCACCGTGCCGCCATCGGGCGCCGTGCTGATGGCCACCGCGCCGCTCAGCTCCTCGGCGCGCTCACGCAGCGAGCGCAGGCCGACGCCGGCGCCGGCGCCGGCTGGATGCCGATACCATCGTCAGTCACGGTCAGCGCCAGCGCGGGCCCGTCGGCGCGCAGGACTACCCGGCAATGGCGCGCCCGCGCGTGCCGGGCCACGTTGAGCACTGCCTCGCAGCAGATCCGGTACACGGCGACCTCGACTGCCGCGGGCATCTGATCGGGTATATCGACGGCGGTGAAATCAAGCCGGCAGTCCTCGGGTAGGAGTCGCTCGAGCCGGTCACGCAGCGCCGCGATCAGGCCCAGATCATCGATGGCGGGGGGGCGCAGGTCGTGCGCGAGCCGCCGCACGTCGTCGGCAGCGGCCTGGACGTCGCCCTGGGCCTCGGCCAGCATCGCCTGCGCCCCGCCGGGTCGGAGGCGACCATCTTGCGGGCCGTGCCGATGGTGAGTCGCAGCCCAGCCAGGACTGGCCCCAGGCCATCGTGCAGGTCCCGCCGCATCCGGCGCTGGTCCTCGGCGAGCGCGGTGACCGCGCGGACCCGGGCGGTGTCCAGCGCCCGCTGCAGCCGCAGTGACTCGGCGGTCGCCGCCAGCGACGGAGCGATGTCGGTCAGCAGCTGCCGGTCACGGGCGGTCAGCGCGCCGCCGCGCCGGGGCGCGGCCAGGACGCGCAGCAGCGTTCCGCCGCTGCTCGCGCGCGCCGCCTCGACCAGGCCGTCCCGCGGGCCGCCGCCGTGCCTGGCGCTCAGCTCCTGATCGCCCTCCACCTCCAGCAGCACGGTCGGCAGGCGCAGCGTCCGGCCGAGGGTAGCGGCCAGGGACGACAGGACACCCTGCGGCGGGATCTCGCTGCCAAGGGAGCGGGCCAGCTCGCGCAGCACGACCTCCGGCTGGTCGCGGTAGCCGTACACCATCTGGTTGACCGAGCGCTGTACCCGCTCGCGCAGCGGCTGGAAGGCGACCGCGACCACACCGGTCGCCAGCAGCGCGCCCGCGGTGCTCCCGCCCGCGAACAGCCGCCGGAAAAATCCCACGCTGATGATGTACAGCGCCACCACCAGCGCGGTCAGCACGCCCCACGCGAGCGTGCGATTGACGATGATGTCGATGTCGTAGAGCCGGTAGCGCAAGATCGCGACCCCGGCGCCGGCCGCTACCGCTAGCGGCCCCAGTACCTGGAAGACGCCGGGGAGATCCGTCAGGACCGCGAGGACGATCAGCACGAGCGTTATCGCGTTGCCGTAGGCGTACCAGCCGAGCTGGCGGCGCAGCACCGCGTCGCCGCGCCTGAACCTGACGACCGGCACCGCGAGGCAGCCTGCGCAGCCAGCCAGCGCGAACAGCGCGATGCCGTACCCGGCCAGGCCGCCTTGCGTGAAGCTGGACTTCGGCAGCGGCAGCGGGTTCGCTACGACGTAGCCGTCCTGAATCGTGGGCGCCACGGCGAAACTGACCATGAGCGCCACCGCGGCCAGCAGCAGCGCCGCGGGCACCACGCGCCAGCGCCGGGACGGCAGCGGGCCATCGGGAAATACCGCCAGGGCGCAGAATTGCGCGAAAATGGCGATGACCCACGTCCAGCTCTGCACCCAGGCCGCCCAGGCTGCCCCCGGAGCGCTCAGGTGCGCGATGTAGGCCCGGTCGGCCCAGGACGAAGCCGCCACGTTAACCGCGGAGAAGACGCCAGCCAGCAGCATCAGGCCTGACCAGGCGGAGGCGGCGCGGACGCGTGCCACCAGCACGCCACGGCCGGGAAGGCCAGGGCGATCATGAAATCCGGCCACGAGACCCGGCCGGGCGTGCCGTCAGCGGCCTCTACCGCGAGGCCGGCCAGCGCCAGGGCCCACGCGGCTGCCGCCAGGCCGATCACCACGGCCGGCCAGGACCGGCCGCGCGCGGCCCCGGCCCTGGCGACAGCCGTGCTAGGACGTGCGGCTGCGGCTGGCGCGACGCTCACATGTACCCTCCGGCGCTCATCCTGCGTCGCTGGTATCGAACCAGGGGACATCATCCCAGCGCCAGAAGCAAGAGCGGGCCGATGGCCGCCGGCGACGCCCCTGAGTGCGGCTGGTCCAATGGAGCATGCGACGACTCGAACAGCAGATGCGCTTCGTGGCCGAGGCAGGCTTGCTGAAGCGCGTGCTCAGGCAGACCATGCTGACCGATCCGGCCCGCCGGGAGAACTCGGCCGAGCACTCGTGGCACCTGGCCGTGATGGCGCTGGCGCTGGCCGAGCACGCGCCCGCGGGCACTGACATCGGCCGCGTGATCGCCATGCTCCTCGTGCATGATCTGGTGGAGATCGACGCCGGGGACCTTTTCGTCTTCGCCGGGCGCCAGGAGCAGGAGCGGCAGGAGGCGGCGGAGCGCGCGGCCGCTGACCGGATATTCGCGCTGCTGCCCGCCGATCAGGCGGCGACCGCCCGCGGCCTGTGGGATGAGTTCGAGGAGCGCCGCACGAGCGAGGCCGCCTTCGCCAGGGGCCTGGACCGGCTGCAGCCGATGCTCGCGAACGTCCAGGCGGGCGGCGGGACCTGGGAGCGTCACGGCATCACCGCCGATCAAGTGCTCGGTAAGGTCGAGCTGATCGAGGACGGCTCGGCGTCACTCGGCCGCTACGCCAGGGATCTGGTGGCCGAAGCAGTCCGGACCGGGATTCTCGCCCCGGCCCGGCCGGTTTGACGCTCGCGGGCCGCGGCGCCGACGATAAGGCCGCCGGAACCCTACGGACGACGAGGTGGCGCGCGGTGAAGCTCCTGCATTCGGGCAAGGTGCGCGACGTGTACGCGGACGGCGCTGACGTGATCCTGGTGGCGTCCGACCGGGTGAGCGTGTACGACGTGGTACTGCCCACCCCGATACCGGGCAAGGGCAAGATCCTCACTCAGCTGTCGCTCTGGTGGTTCGACCTGCTCAAGGATGTGTGCCCCCATCATGTGATCTCCGCGGACGACGTGCCGCCGCAGTGGGCGGGGCGGGCGATACGGTGCCGGCGGCTGGAGATGCTCCCGGTCGAGTGCATCGCCCGCGGCTACCTCGCGGGCCTGGGGCTGGCCGAGTATCGCGAGCACGGATCGGTATCCGGCGTGCGGCTGCCGGACGGCCTGGCCGAGGCATCCCGGCTGCCCGCCCCGGTGTTCACGCCGACCACCAAGGCACCGCCCGGCGCCGGTCACGATGAGTTCATTACCTTCGCCGAGGTAGCCGCCGAGGTCGGCGCCGGCCTGGCCGGGCAGCTGCGGGATCTCACCCTGGAGATCTACCAGCGGGGCGCCGCCCTGGCCGCCGAGCGGGGTGTCATCGTGGCGGACACCAAGCTGGAGTTCGGCCTGGCTCCCGGCGGCGCGCTCGTCCTCGGCGATGAGCTTCTGACCTCGGACTCATCGCGTTTCTGGCCCGCCGATGACTGGCAGCCCGGCCGGCCACAGCAGGCGCTCGACAAGCAGTTCCTGCGCGACTGGTCGGCTGGGCTCGACTGGGACCGGACACCGCCAGGGCCGCCGGTCCCCCCCGAGATAGTCGAGGCCACCCGCGCTCGGTACGTCTCGGTCTACGAGCGGCTCACCGGCAAGAGCTGGCCGCAGGAGGGGTAAGGCGAGGGGCACGACCGGCGGCCGGCTCACTTCCCGGAGCGGGCCGGATCGGAGCGGGCCGGATCAGACCAGGCCGGATCGGAGCGGCCGGGCCGTCGGCCACGCGCTCTGGGCCCTGGGCGCCGCCAGGATTTATGGTCGGGGAATGAAGCGGCCGGAAGATCATGAGCCTCCTGCACCGGGGGGTTCTGCCGGGACGGGCAGATCGCCAGGCCGGCCCGATGACGGCGACGTGATCGAGATGGGCGGCCGTCCGGCCCGGTGGCCGTGGCGAGGCAGCCGGGGACCGACAGCCGGCGTCGCCCTGGCTGCGCTGGCCGTCGGCCTGCTGCTGGGCTTTGCTGGCGGCCACCTCGTCGCGACGAGGGCCACGGGCAAGCCGGCCAGGACGGCTCCCGGTGTCCTCGGCGCGGCGCCGCTGGGAGGCTCGACGGCGATCGCCGCTACCGGCCGCCGGTGCGCTGTCCAGCGCGGCCGCACGCTCCAGCTGGGGATCGAGATCGTGAACCAGTCGGCCCACCCGGTGGCCTTGCGCCAGGTGAGATCGGTGCTGCCGCTGGGCGGCATGCACGCGATAGCCAGCGGCTGGGATACCTGTGGCTCGCTGCCAGAGCCGGACCAGGATCACACGTCACTCCATTCTGGTGCGACCGGCTGGGTGACGATCACTTTCGACGTGCTGGTCCCGTGCCCGGGCGCGCTGCCAGTCCAGTTCAACGTCAGCTACCGGCAGGCGGGACGACAGGCGACAGCCACGCTCGACAGCTTTCCGGATCTCAGTCAGGTTCAGTACACCGGGTGCGGCACGCATCAGTAGTCGGACTCCGCCACTCCCTGGCGATGGGCGGCAACTGCTGGCTCGCTACCGGCGCGAGCTTCAGCGCTGCTGGACGCCATCGATTCCAGAACGGGGAGCGGCGGCGCGTCCGGCAACCCGATGGATGTGACGGCCAACGGGTTGCGTGCCGTAGAAAGTCACATCCACCGGGATACCGAGCTGAGGTGTCCAGTAGCCACCGGGAGCGGCGGCGGCAGTCAGAAAAAGATCAGCTTGACGGAGGAGATCACGCCGATCACGACCACGATGATCCGCAGGGCGGTCGGCGGCAGGCGGCGGCCGTAGCGCGCGCCCAGCACGCCGCCGATCGTCGACCCGGCGGCGATCAGCAGGACCACGAGCCAGTCGACGTGCGCGAACAGGACGAACACCACCGCGGCCGCGGCGTTAACGATCATGACTAGGACATTCTTGGCCCCGTTGACGCGCTGCATGCTCTCGCTCAGGAAGGTACCGAGCAGCCCGATGACCAGTACGCCCTGGGCCGCGCCGAAGTAGCCGCCGTAGACGGCGGACAGGAAAATCCCGGCGCCGAGCACGGGGCCGCCGCGGCTGCCGTCGCGGCCTCGGTCCTCCCGGCGCGCGGCCACCCAGGCGCTGAGCCGGGGCTGCACGAGGACCAGGGCGCACGCGATCAGGATGAGAACGGGCACGATCAGCTCGAAGGCACCCGGCGGCAGCGACAGCAGCAGGATGGCCCCGGCCACCGCGCCCGCTCCGGCCACCAGGCCCAGCCGGATCAGGAGCCCCCGCTGCCCCTCAAGCTCCCGCCGGTAGCCGAGCGATCCGCTGATGTTGCCGGGTACCAGCCCCACGTTGTTCGACACGTTGGCCACGACGGGCGGGAAGCCGAACGCGAGCAGTGTGGGGAAGGTAATCAGCGACCCTGATCCGACCACGGCGTTGATGGCACCCGCCCCGGTGCCCGCGGCCAGGATCGCGAGTGCTTCCGCCAGGCCCACGCGCGGCTCAGGGAAGCTGCACGGCACGCGCCATCCAGCGTGCCGAGCGGCGCTCGATCAGCAGCGGGACGCCGAAGCATTTCGACAGATTCCGCTCGGTGAAGACTTCCTGCACGGGCCCCGCGGCCAGGACCGCGCCCTTGCGGAGCAGCATCGCGTGGGTGAAGCCCTCCGGCACTTCCTCGACGTGGTGAGTGACCATCACCATCATCGGCGACCTGGGGTCCCTGATGAGGGCGGCCACCCGCCGGAGCAGGTCCTCGCGGCCGCCCAGGTCCAGGCCAGCGGCCGGCTCGTCGAGCAGCAGCAGCTCGGGGTCAGACATCAGCGAGCGGGCGATCTGGACGCGCTTGCGCTCCCCTTCCGACAGGGTGACGAATCGCCGCCTGATCAGGTGAGCGCAGCCCAGCGCGTCCAGCAGTTCCACCGCGCGGGTCAGGTCATGCGAGTCGTAATCCTCGGTGTTGCGGCCCAGGAGCCCGTAGGCGGCCGTCAGCACGAGGTCGATGACCTTCTCGGCCGATGGCACCCGGTCCGCGACGGCGCTGCTGGCGAATCCGATCCTGGTCCGCAGATCGGCGCCGTCGGCCTCGTCGGCACGCTCGCCGAGAATCTCGACGGTTCCCTCGGTGGGGGCCAGCATCGCCGCCGCGACCTGCAGGAGTGTCGTCTTCCCGGCCCCGTTCGGGCCGATGACCACCCAGCTCTCGTCGCTGCGGGCAGTCCAGTTAATGTCCCTGAGCAGCATCGACCTCTCGTGGCGGACGCCCACCCCGCGCAGTCGCAGCACCTCAGCCGACATGCCGTTCCCTTCCAGTGCGCCGCGATGGTCAGCACGAACCTACGGCATCGCGCCGGCGCGGGCGCGCCGGCGTCTGGCGTGTCGCGGGCGCGGCGCCAGGGCGCGGGCGCTAGCCGGACAGATTCCGGACCGCGAGCACGGCCGCCTGAGTGCGGTCGGCCACTCCGAGCTTGGCCAGCACCGAGCTCACATGGGTCTTCACCGTCTTCTCCGATACGTGCAGCAGGCGCCCGATCTCCCGGTTGGACCGGCCGTCGGCGATCAGCGCCAGTACCTCTCGCTCGCGCCCGGTCAGGGTCGCGGTCCCGCGCCGGGTCCCGGTACCACCGGAGCCGGCCAGCAGGCCGGCCGCCCCCGCCGCCAGCAGCGTATGCCCGTCATGAACCGAGCGGACCGCCCGCATCAGGGCATCGGGGTCGACGTCCTTGTACAGGAAACCGGCCGCTCCCGCGGCCATGGCCAGCGTTACCAGCGACTGGTCGGAAGCGCTGGTCAGCACCAGCGACCGGGCCCGGATCCCGCGATCCCGCAGCTCCCGCAGCACCGCGACGCCGTCCATGACGGGCAGCTTCAGGTCGAGCAGGATCACATCGGGGTCGAGCTCGGCGGCCAGCCGTACCGCCTCGCCGCCATCGGCGGCCTCGCCCGCCACCTCGATGTCCTCCTGCACGCTCATCATGACCTGCAGGCCCTGCCGGACGACCGGATGGTCATCGGCGATCAGCACAGTGATCGGCCCTGTCCCCGCGGGAGCGCCGCCGGCCGGCTGCTCACGGGGGCCCGGCCCGGTCCGCGGCGGCCAGCGGAACGGCCAGCCGCACGAGCGTTCCCTGGCCGGGCGCCGAGACGATCGTCAGGCCGGCGCCCGCGGCCGCCGCCCGCTCGCGCATCGAGGCCAGGCCCAGGCCGCCCGACGGAGCATCAGTGGCAAATCCCTGGCCATGATCGGTGACCTCCAGGATGACCCGTCGCTGCCGCGCCGACAGCGATACGCAGATCTGGCTGGCGCCCGAGTGCCGCAGCGCGTTGTTCAGCGCCTCCTGGGCCACCCGGTACAGGGCCGTCTCGGATTGCGCGCTGAGGGCAGGCAGCTCGCCGGCCCGGACCGTGACATCAATGCCGTGTGCCTTCCCCGCCAGTGCCGCGTAGCTGCGCAGTGACCCGGCCAGGCCCGCGGACAGGTCCGGCGGCGCCAGCCCGTCGATCACCGCGCGAAGCTCCGCATGGGCCTCGCCGCTGAGCGCCGCCACGCTCTGCATCTCGCTGATCGCCCTGGCGGCATCGCGCGGCACGAGCATGGCCGCCGCCCGCGCCTTCAGCCTGATGCTGAACAGCTTCTGCGACACGGCGTCGTGCAGCTCCATGGCCAGCCGGGCGCGCTCTTCCAGGACCGAGAGCTCCAGGCCGCGCTCGTGCAGCCGGGCGTTGGTCAGCGCGATCGCCGCATGCGCGGCAAACAGGGCGAGCAGCCGCTCGTCCCGTTCGGTGAAGCCGCCCTGGTCACGCTTGGACGCGGCGAAGATGATGCCGAGTACCTGGCTGCCGTCCCTGATCGGCATGCCGATCACGTCGGACAGATCGGGATGAGCGGCGGGCCAGCCCTCGAAGCGCGGATCGGCGCGGATGTCGTCAAATCGCAGCGGCTGGCCCTCGCGCAGCATGACGCCGAGCATGCCGTGCTGGCGGGGCAGCGGGCCGATCGCCTGGCGCTGCCACTGCGGTATGCCGTCGACCACGAACTCGGCGAAGGAACCGTGATCGTCCGGCACGCCGAGCGCCGCATAGCGGGCACTGACCAGCGAGCGGGCCGACCGGACGATCATCTGCAGCACGTCACGGACCGACAGCTGCCGGGCGACGGCCAGCACCACCTGGCTGACCTGCTGCAGGACCTCATCCTGGCTGGCCTGCTGCAGTACCTCATCGCGGCGGCCCGCCGCACCCTGGCCGCCCGCTGCCTCGCTCACACCCCCGACGGTACCGGCGCGGCGCCCGGCCGGGATCCGCCGCCGGTCCTAGGACCATTGACGCAGGCCGCATCGGGCGCGCGGCCGATGCGGCGCCCCGGCCGGCTGCCTACCGTCACAGGTATGGACAACTCGAAGACCGCAGTAGTCACTGGCGCCTCTCGCGGCCTGGGCCAGGCGCTCGCCGGCGCCCTGGCCGCTGACGGTTACGCGCTGGTGCTCGACGCCCGGGACGGTGACGCCCTGCGCGCCGCGGCCGCCGGGCTCCCGGACGGCACGAGCGTCATCACGGTGGTCGGCGATATCGCCGACCCGGCGCACCGCGTGCAGCTGCGGCAGGCGGCCGAGAAACTCGGCGGCCCGAGCCTGCTGATCAACAACGCGGGAACCCTGGGCGCGAGCCCGCTGCCTGCCCTGGCCGACTATCCGATCAGCGAGCTGCGGGACGCGTTCGAGATCAACGTTCTCGCTCCGGTCGCCCTGACCCAGCTGCTGCTGCCCGGGCTGCGCCGGCGAGGCGGCGCCGTGCTGTCGATCACCTCGGACGCCGCCGTGGAGGCCTACGCCGGGTGGGGCGGATACGGGGCCGCCAAGGCGGCGCTTGAGCAGGCGTGTAACGTGCTCGCGGCGGAGGAGAACACGCTCCGCGTGTGGTGGGTCGACCCCGGTGACCTGCGCACCCGGATGCACCAGCAGGCGTTCCCCGGCGAGGACATCTCGGACCGCCCGCTGCCAGCGGCCGTGCTGCCCGCCTTTACCAGGCTCATAGCGCAGCGGCTGCCGAGCGGCCGGTACCGCGCCGCTGACCTGATGCCGGCCGGGGCCCGGTCGTGACGGTCGACTTCGCGCTCGGGGAGGTGCACGAGGCGCACGAGCCACCGGAAGAGCGGGGCAGCTCCAGGGATGGCGTGGCCCTGATGGTCAGCCACCGGGCGACCGGGCAGATCAGTCATCGCGCCTTCGCGCAGCTGCCCGGGCTGCTGCTGCCCGGCGACCTGATCGTGGTCAACTCCTCGGCCACGCTGCCGGCGGCGGTACCGGCGAGCCAGGCGCCCGGCTGGCCGGCCGAGCCGGGCGGCCCGATGGGCGGCCAGCCGGGCGCGCTGGCGGTCCACTTCTCGACGCCGCTTCCGGACGGCGACTGGCTGGCCGAGCTTCGCCTGCGGGAAGGCGGTGTCACCGTTCCCTATCGCGGCGGGTCGCCCGGCCGGCAGCTCATCCTGCCCGGTGGCGCCGTCCTGACCCTGACGGCGCGGTTCACCCAGCGGCTCTGGCGCGCGATGCTGTCGACGGCCGTCGTTCCCTACCTGCTCCGTCATGGCGCCCCCATCCGGTACTCCTACGTGGACAGAGCCTGGCCGATCGAGGCGTACCAGACCGTGTTCGGGACCAGGCCGGGCAGCGCGGAAATGCCGAGCGCGAGCCGCCCGTTCACGCCGCGGATCGTCACCGCCCTGGTCGCTCGCGGCATCACCTTCGCACCCCTCACGCTGCACACCGGCGTCTCCTCCCTGGAGGGCGACGAGGACCCCTACCCGGAGCCCTATGACGTCCCTCCGGCGACCGCCCGCCTGGTCAACCTGACCAGGCGGCACGGCGGCCGGGTCATCGCCGCGGGCACCACGGTGGTCAGGGCGCTGGAAACGGCGGCACGCGGCCCGGCGGACGGCGAACCGGCGGACGGCGAACCGGCGGACGTGCGCCCGTCGGCCGGGTGGACCGATCACATCGTCACCCCGGAGGGCGGCGTGCGCGCGGTCGACGGGCTGCTCACCGGGCTGCACGAGCCCAGGTCATCGCACCTGAGAATGCTCGCCGCGTTCGCCGGGCCCGAACTGCTCGCCCGCTGCTACGCCGCGGCGCTCGAGCACGGCTATCTGTGGCACGAATTCGGCGATCTGCACCTGCTGCTGCCCTGACCCCGGCTGGCCCGGGCGGTCGGCGTGGTGGGTAGCGTGGAGCGCGCTATGGCCGATCCTCAGATCACGCTGCTGGTGACCCTGACCGGTCGTGACCGGCCCGGTGTCACGTCCCGCCTCTTCTCTATCCTGTCGGCGCATCAGCTCAGCGTGCTTGACGTTGAGCAGGTGGTGATCCGCGGGCATCTGGTCCTCGGCGTGCTGCTGTCCTGCGACAGTGCCCCCGATCTGACGGCGATCCACCGCGAGGTGACGGACGTGGCCGCCGACCTCGCCCTGGACGCGGAGATCACGATGGGCTCGGGAGAGTCGTTCCGGCGGCGCGGCAGCCTGCACATCACCGTGCTCGGCCGCCCGCTGGTCCCGGCGGTCGTCGCGGCCATCGCCGGGCGCATCGCGGCCGGCGGAGCGAACATCGACCGGATCGGCCGGCTGGCGCAGCGCCCGGTGACCTGCATCGAGTTCGAGGTGTCGGGGGCCAGCCCGGCGGCGCTGCGCGCGGCACTGGCCAGGGAGTCCGCCGAGCTCGGGGTGGACATCGCCGTGCAGCGGGGCGGCCTGCACCGCCGCGCGATGCGCCTGGTGGTGATGGATGTCGATTCCACCCTGCTCCAGGATGAGGCGATCGACTTGCTGGCGGCCAGGGCCGGATGCGCGCCGGAGGTCGCGGACCTGACCGCGGCGGCCATGCGCGGCGAGCTGGATTTCACGGACTCGCTGCATCAGCGCGTCGCGCTGCTCGCCGGGCTCGACGCCGGCGTCATCGACGAGATGCTGACCGAACTGCGGCTGGCCCCTGGCGCCCGCACCCTGATCAGGACGCTGCGGCGGCTCGGCTACCGGTGCGGGGTCGTGAGCGGCGGATTCACGCACTTCACCGACTGGCTCGCCGCCGAGCTCGGTCTTGATTACGCCAAGGCGAACACCCTGGAAATTGCCGACGGCAGGCTCACCGGGAAGGTCACCGGCCCGATTATCGATCGCGCGGGCAAGGAAGCCGCGCTGCGCGAGTTCGCGGCCCAGGCCGGCGTCCCGCTCAGCCAGACCGTGGCGGTCGGCGACGGCGCCAACGACCTGGACATGATCGCGGCCGCCGGGCTCGGAATCGCGTTCAACGCCAAGCAGGCGGTCAGGGACGCCGCCGATACCTCGGTGAGCGTCCCGCATCTGGACGCCATCCTGTACCTGCTGGGCATCTCGCGCGACGATGTCGAGATCGCCGACGCGGAGGACAACGCGCTGGTCTGAGCGCCACGATACGGCTCGCTGACGCCGTGGGCTTACGATCAGTGACATGGTGCCAGCGGCTTATCCTCCCAAGCCGCGGCCCGGAGACCGGGTCGCCGTGCTGTCCCCCTCCGCTGGCCTGCCGGGCATCCTGCCGCTGCCGTACGAGCTCGGCATCCGGCGCATCCGCACGGATTTCGGCCTGCGGCCCGTCGAGTACCCGACCACCCGCACGATAGGCGCGAGCGCGGCCCGCCGGGCGGCGGATCTGCACGCCGCGTTCGCCGACCCGGACATTGCGGCCGTCATCGCGAGCATCGGGGGGCGCGACGAGATCACCATGCTGCCCCATCTGGACGCTGAGCTGCTGCGCGCCCATCCCAAGCCGTTCTTCGGCCACAGTGACAACACCTGCCTGCTGGCCTACCTGGCCGCGCTCGGCATCGTCGGCTACCACGGCGGCTCGGTAATGGTCGAATTCGGCAGGCCGCAGGCGATGCACCCGCTGACCGCGGACTCGCTGCAGGCCGCCCTGTTTACCTCGGGCGACTATGAGCTGCAGCAGGTCCGGCAGTACGGCGATGAGGACAGGGACTGGGCCGATCCCGCGACCTTCGACGCCCCTCCGGCCATGCGGCCGTGCGGCGCCTGGATCTGGCATAACGCCGGCCAGGTGGTGCAGGGCCCTGGCTGGGGCGGGTGCCTGGAGGTGCTGGCCGAGCTGCTGATGGCCGATCGCTGCATCGGCCCGGCGAGCGCGTACGCAGGCGGCGTGCTGTTCCTGGAGACCTCGGAGGAGATGCCCCCGGACGATCAGGTCTACCGGGTGCTGCGGTGCATGGGCGAGCGCGGCCTGCTGGGCCAGTTTCCCGCGGTGCTCCTGGGCCGGGCCAAGGCCTGCTCGCTCGGCCATCCGACTTCACCGCATCAGCGCGATACCTACCAGTGGCGCCAGCGCGAGGCCGTGCTCAGGGCGCTGCGGGAGTACGCCCCGCAGGCCATGGCGGTCTTCGACGTTGACTTTGGCCATACCGATCCGCAGCTCGTGCTGCCGTACGGCGGGCTGATCCGGGTGGACGGGCCGGCTCAGCGGATCACAGTCCGGTACTGAGTCTGCGTTCGGGAATCAGTACCGACCGGCGCGGCCCGGCCGCACCCGCCGCGTGGAGGTCAGGCGGCCGCGGTCCCGGTCTCGGCTGAGGCCTTGCCGTTGCCGGGCGGCGGCGGGGCCGCGGCATCGCCAGGGCCGCCCGAGGCGATGCTGGTGGAGCGGCGCTTGGAGATGACGACCGCGCCCACGATGATGGCCACCGCGCCGATCGCGACGCCGGCCCGCAGCCCGTGGTTGGTGCTGTTCTTGACCACGCTGGTCGCGATCAGCAGCGAGACCAGGTTCATCACCTTGATCAGCGGGTTGATCGCCGGTCCTGCGGTGTCCTTGAACGGGTCGCCCACCGTGTCGCCGATGATCGTCGCCTCGTGCGCCTCCGAGCCCTTGCCGCCGTGGTGGCCGTCCTCGACCAGCTTCTTGGCGTTGTCCCAGGCGCCGCCGGAGTTGGACAGGAAGACCGCCATCAGCGCGCCGGCCGCGATCGCGCCCGCCAGCAGGGAGCCGAGCGGCCCGTAGCCGAATCCGAAGCCCACGGCGATCGGGGTCAGGACGGCCATCAGGCCGGGGGTCGATAGCTCGCGCAGCGAGTCCCTGGTGCAGATGTCCACCACGCGGCCGTACTCGGGCTTCTCGGTGAAGTCCATGATCCCCGGGTGGGTGCGGAACTGCTCGCGGACCTCGAAGACCACCCGGCCCGCCGCCCGGCCCACCGCCATGATCAGGAGCCCGGAGAAGAAGAACACCACGGCCGCGCCGATCATGAGGCCGACGAGGTCATTGGGCTTGTCGATGGACAGCGTGAACGTGCTGGCCGCCTTGCCGAGCCCGGCTTCCACCGTGGTACGGAACGCGCCGAACAGCGCGGTCGCGGCGAGCACGGCCGTCGCGATCGCGATGCCCTTGGTGATCGCCTTGGTGGTGTTGCCGACCGCGTCCAGGCGGGTGAGCACCTGCGCGGCCTCGCCCTCGATCTCCCCGGACATCTCGGCGATGCCCTGCGCGTTGTCCGACACCGGGCCGAAGGTGTCCATGGACACGATCACGCCGACCGTCGTCAGCAGGCCGGTCCCGGCGAGCGCCACGGCGAACAGGGCGATGGTGGCATTGCCGGTGCCGAGCAGGAACGCGCCGTAGATGGCCGCGCAGATCAGCAGGACCGAGTAGACAGCGGACTCCAGGCCGACCGAGATGCCGGACAGGATGACCGTGGCCGGCCCGGTCAGCGAGCTTTCGCCGATGTCCTTGACCGGCCGCCGGTTGGTCTCGGTGAAGTAGCCCGTCAGCAGCTGGATCGCGCTGGCCAGCAGCAGGCCGATAAGCACGGCCCCGATGGCCAGCAGGCGCGGGTTGCCTGAGTGGTGGCGGATGATCGGGTCACTGATGCCCTGCAGCTCGCTGTACTTGGCCGGCAGGTAGAGGAATGCGGCGCCGATGACGAGCACGAGCGAGATGATCGCCGAAAGGAAGAAGCCCCGGTTGATGGCCGTCATGCCGCTGCGGTCACTCTTGCGCGGCGCGACGAAGAAGATCCCGGCCACCGCGGTAATCACGCCGATCATCGGGACGATCAGCGGAAAGACCAGGCCGTCGGAGCCGAAGGCCCTGACGCCCAGGATCAGGGCCGCGACCAGCATGACCGAGTACGACTCGAACAGGTCAGCGGCCATGCCCGCGCAGTCGCCCACGTTGTCGCCCACGTTGTCGGCGATCGTGGCGGCGTTGCGGGGGTCGTCCTCGGGGATTCCCTTCTCGACCTTCCCGACCAGGTCGGCGCCGACGTCGGCGGCCTTGGTGAAGATGCCGCCGCCGACGCGCATGAACATCGCCAGCAGGGCGGCGCCGAAGCCGAAGCCCTCCAGCACGCTCGCCGCGTTGGCCCGGTAGATGAAGACGACGAGCGCGGCGCCGAACAGGCCGAGCCCGACGGTGAACATGCCCGCCACGCCGCCGGTGCGGAAGGCGATCCGCATGGCGGACCGCTCGCCGGACTCCTTGGCCGCGGCCGCTACCCGCACGTTGCCGCGGACGGCCAGCGACATTCCGGTGAACCCGGTGAGAGCCGAGAAGAACGCGCCGAGCAGGAAGAAACCAGAACGCCCCCAGCGGATCGACTCGCTGGTCGGCCGGCAGCACCAGCAGCACGAAGAAGATAAGGACGACGAAGACGGCGACGGTCTGGAACTGGCGCCGCAGGTAGGCCGCCGCGCCCTCCTGGACCGCCAGCGCGATCTCCTGCATCTTCGCCGTGCCCTGGCTGGCGGCGAGCACTTCCCGCACGAGCAAGGCTGCGACGCCCAGGGCGAGCAGGGCGACCACGCCGACGATGATGACCCACCGGAGGTTGGCACCGGTTACGGTGGCCGTCTCACTCGCCAGGGCGAGGTGGAGCCTCAACATCTGTCCTCCTTGACAGGGCAAACAAGCTTTCGCGCCGGGGCGCTGCCCAATGCAGTGGCACGGTACTCGGGCGGACGCTTCGAACAGCGGTCGAGGAATGCCGCCGTGGCAGTGCCGGGGAGTCTACGCATCCGGGTCACGCAATGGTAATGCGGGTCCGCACATCACAGTGCGGCTCCGCTCATCACGTGGCCGGCACGCGCACGTGATCGTACGGCAACCGGTGCCCGGCTCCGGCAGCAGGCCCCGGCCGGAGCGCCGCCGAGCGGCCGGCGGCCGAGCGGCCGGCGGCCGGGGTATCGGCATCGGCGTTACGGCTCCAGCGTCTCGGGGCCCGACGAAGGCCAGCTCATCCGGATGCTGGTGCCTGCTGCCGTCTCGCTGACCTCGACGTTGTCGGCCAGCCCGGCGATGACGGCGATGCCGAATCCGGGCGGCAGGCCCGTGCCTTCGCCGTTGCTGGCGGACCCGCTGCCGGCCGCCGAGGTCCTGGCGGCCGGGCCGGTATCGGTGACTTCCACCTCGAACCGCCCGGCCAGGCTGGTCAGGGCGATCCGGACCGGCTCAGCCGGGCAGTGCACCCGGTGCGCCTCGACCGCCCGCGAGCATGCCTCGCCGACGGCCAGCCTGACCTCATCGAGCAGCGACTCGGCGACACCGCTGCGCCTGGCGACCGCGGTAGCGACCAGCCGGGCGGTCCTGACGTGAGCCGGCAGGGGCGTGAAACTAACTTCAACAGTGGCCATCTCGGGACATCAGCCAGCGGTTACTTCTCGGACTTTCTGGCCGTGATGGCCTCGTCCACGGTGTCGTGTATCCCGAATACCTTCGTCAGGCCGGTGATACGGAAAATCTTCAGTATCCGCTCCTGGGTGCACACGAGGTTCAGCGATCCATCATGCGCCCGCACCCGCTTGAGGCCGCCGACCAGGACACCGAGCCCGGTGGAGTCGAGGAACTCGACCTTCTCCATGTTCACTACGAGCTGGTAGAACCCGTTATTCACCAGGTCGATCAGCAGCTCACGCAAGCGCGGCGCAGTGTATACATCGATCTCGCCCTCCACATCGACGATCTCGATTCCATCCTTGGTGTGGTGATCCAACTTCAGATCCACAAAATCCTCCAGCGCCATACGGCCGTAGTCTGAGGGGGCTGCCGCGGTCGTTCCCTGAACGCCACGGGCGGGCGTACTCCCGTCGCGCATTCAACCACGCTCTCACGTCATGTCAATACCAGATCACACTTCGAGGCCGCTTGCCTCGGGATGACACACTGAAACCCGTGAGCCCGCTAGCCGTATGGCCGCCCGAGGTACGCCCGCCGGAGGCGGGCCCGCCTGCCGCGGACCTCGCCGCGCAGGCCGCCGCGGGCGCCATCCGGATGCTGGGCCAGGGCGCGCAATCGGGGCGGCTGACCCATATCGAGCACATTCCGGCCCGGCCGGGCCAGCCGGTTCCCTGGCCGCCCTGGGTTCCCGCGCCGGTAGCCGAGCCGTTCCGGCGGGCCGGGGTCGACCAGCCGTGGGCCCACCAGTCAGCCGCCGCCGACCTGGCCCGATCCGGGCGCAGCGTGATTATCGCGACCGGCACGGCTTCCGGCAAGTCCCTGGGCTACCTGCTGCCCGCGCTCACCGGCATCCTGGAGGGCGGCACGGCCCTGTACATCGCGCCGACCAGGGCCCTGGCCGCCGACCAGCTGCGGCTGGTGCAGGCGCTGCGGATCCCCGGAGTACGCGCGGCGGTCATCGACGGGGACACCCCGGCGGCCGAGCGCTCGTGGGCGCGCGCGCACGCGACCTACCTGCTCACCACCCCGGACATGCTGCATCACACGCTGCTGCCGCGGCATGCCCGGTGGAACGGCTTCTTCCGCAGGCTCCGATACGTGATCGTCGATGAGTGCCACGGGTACCGCGGGGTGTTCGGGTCGCACGTGGCCCACGTGCTGCGCAGGCTGCGGCGGGTCGCGGCGCATCACGGCGGCAGCACGAGGGAACCGGTGTTCGTGCTGGCCTCCGCCACGATCAGCGAGCCAGCGCGCTGCGCCGCCCGGCTGACCGGGCTGGCGGCCGAGGCGGTAACCACGGACGGCGCGCCGAGGGGGGCGCTGACCTTCGGGCTGTGGGAGCCGCCGCTGACGGCGCTGCGCGGCGAGGCCGGCGCACCCGTCCGGCGGGCCGCCACGGCCGAGGCCGCCGAGCTGCTCGCGGGCCTGGTGCTTGACGGCGTGCCCGCGCTGGCGTTCGTCCGGTCACGGCGGGGCGCCGAATCGGTCGCCCTCTCGGCCCGGCGCTGCCTGACCGAGGCCGGCGCGGCCGGCCTGGCGCCGCGCGTGGCCGCCTACCGGTCGGGGTACCTCGCGCAGGACAGGCGCGCCCTGGAGGAGGCGCTGCGGACCGGGCAGATCACCGGCCTGGCCACCACCACCGCCCTGGAGCTGGGCGTCGACATCGCCGGGCTGGACGCCGTGCTGATTGCCGGCTGGCCGGGAACCAGGGCCGCGCTGTGGCAGCAGGCCGGGCGGGCCGGACGCCAGGGCCGGGCCGCCGTGGCGATCCTGATCGCGCGGGATGACCCGCTGGACACCTATCTGGTGCACCACCCTGAGGCACTGCTGCGCCAGCCGGTCGAGGCGACGGTCCTGGATCCGGAAAATCCCTACGTGCTGGCGCCGCACCTGTGCGCCGCTGCCGCCGAGCTTCCGCTGACGGGAGGAGATCTCGACTTGTTCGGCCCGGCCGCGGCGCCGGTGGCGGCGCAGCTTGGCCAGCGCGGCCTGCTGCGGCCCAGGGGCGACCGGTGGTTCTGGACCCCGGCGGGCCGCACGCGGCAGACCGGCCTGCGGGGCACCGGCGGGCCACCGGTCCGGATCGTGGAGGCCGCCACCGGACGGCTCGTCGGGACGGTCGACGAGCCATCGGCGCATGTCCTGGCGCATACCGGCGCGGTCTATCCGCATCAGGGCGAGATGTACCTGGTGACCGGGCTCGATCTGGACGACGGCGTGGCGCTGGTCGAGGCCGGCGATCCTGGCTACGGCACTTCGGCGCGGGAGCTGACCGGGATCGAGGTCGCCGCTGAGCTGCGCCGGGTGACCTGGGGCGAGGGGCAGCTGCATTTCGGCGATGTACTGGTCACCCGCCAGGTGGTCTCGTTCATCCGCCGCCGCCGGAGACCGGCCAGCCGCTGGCGGAGATCCCCCTGGACCTGCCCGCCCGCACCCTGCGCACCCGGGCCGTGTGGTGGACGATCTCCGGCCGTCAGCGCGCGGCCCTGAGCGGCCTCGGAGTCGATCTGAGCGGCGCGGCGCACGCCGCCGAGCACGCGGCCATCGGGCTGCTGCCGCTGGTCGCCGCGTGCGACCGGTGGGATGTCGGCGGCGTATCGGCCGACCTGCACCCGGCCACCGGGCGGCTGACGGTCTTCGTCTATGACGGGCATGACGGCGGGGCGGGCTTCGCTGAGCGGGGCTTCGCGCGCAGCCCCCGAGTGGCTGCGGGCGACATCAGCGGCCATCGCGTCCTGCGAGTGCGCGGCGGGCTGCCCGTCCTGCATCCAGTCACCGAAGTGCGGGAACGGGAACGAGCCGTTGTCCAAGCCGGGGGCCGTCCTGCTGCTCGACCGCTTGCTGGACGGCCGCGGCCCCGGCTGGGGGAAGAAATGAGGCGACCCCCGCCGGGGGGGAGAGCGGGGGTCGCCGAACGGTCCGGCCCCGGGGGGGCAGGGCCGGTTCCGTTACCCGAGAAAGCCTACGTGTAGCGGAGCCAAGTTACCAGCCAGTCAATCCGAATTGGATTCGGTAAATCTGCTTTCCCCTATGCTGCCGGACCGTGGGCACTCCCGTCGAGGGCGGAAGCAGAACTGCCGCAGCTTTCTTCGATCTCGACAAGACGATCATCTCGTGCTCGAGCACACTGGCGTTCGCGACGTCGTTCTACCGGCATGGCCTCATCAGCCGGTCCGAGGCCGTGCGCGGCGCATGCGCGCAGCTCGCCTTCAGGATCGGCGGAGCTGACCACCGGCGCATGGAACAGGTCCGAGGCCAGCTCAGCGAGCTGTGCCGGGGCTGGCAGGCCGACCGGGTAGCGCAGATCGTCACCCGGCACCTGGACGAGATCATCGTCCCGCGGGTCTACGCGGAGGCGCGCGCGCTGATCGCCGGGCACCGGGCGGCCGGCCAGGACGTGATCATCGTGAGCACCTCGGGCCAGGAGATGGTCGCCCCGATCGGGGCGATGCTCGGGGCGCGGGCGGTCATCGCCACCCGGATGCAGGTGGCCGAGGGCCGCTACACGGGGGAGATGGATTTCTACGCCTATGGCGAAGCGAAGGCGGGCCGGGTGCGCGAGCTGGCGTCCGAGTGCGGCTACCGGCTGCCTGACTGCTTCGCCTACAGCGACTCGGTCACGGACCTGCCCCTGCTGGAGGCGGTCGGCCATCCGCATGCGGTGAATCCCGACCGGGCGCTCAGGAAGATCGCCCGCGCGCGCCGCTGGCCGGTGCTCGACTTTGGCGGGCGGAAGGGCAGTCCCGCAGCTCAGGACATGTGAACACGGCAATCGATCAAGATAACGAATTGATCACGCCAGGGTCTTTCCAAGGCCGCCGATCCGTCGTACAAAGGTCTCACGGACCACAGGACGTCCGGACACGGCAGCCGGGTACCCACGCGCGACCAGCCGCGGGAGGCGTGCCGAGCCAGGCGAGGCCAGCAGGACGGAACGCCGGTCACCGGCGTTGCAGCTGGGCCGCCTGTCCGGCAGAGAAGGTGCACGCTTGGTAACCCGGACCTGACGTGGCAGGCGGCGGCGCCCCTAGCAGGGGGCGCCGTTTGCTGTGCCGATGGCCGTGCGGTTGGCTGTGTGCCGATCATCCGCAGTCCGGCTGCTCAGCGCGGACGGCAGGCTGCCGTGGTTCCCCGATGAGGACACTGCGAGGATTCCGCGAGATGATATGACCAAGACTTGATGCGGCACCTGCAGAGGGGAGAGCGCTGATGGCCGTACCCGCGGCGCACCGGCCAGCGAACGGCGCCGAAGACCAGAGCCTGGGCAACCTGGTGTCACTGGCCGTCAACGACATGTCCCAGCTGATCAGGTGCGAGCTCGATCTGGCCAAGCTGGAACTCAAGAGTGACCTGCGCCGGGTGGGCCTCAGCGCGGTACTGATCGGCGTCGCGGCGTTCGTGGGCTGCCTCGTGCTGATGCTCCTGTCCTTCGCGTTCGCCTACGGCCTGATCACGCTGGGTATCTGGGACTGGGCGGCTTTCCTCATCGTGGCGGGCGTGTATCTGCTGGTCGCCGCCCTGGCCGTCCTGATCGCGTACACCAGGGTGAGCAAGCTCAGCGGGTTCAGCAGGACACGGCGCAGTGTCCAGGAGGGCCTGGCGCTGATCCAGCGCGAGGACGGGACCACGGCTCACGCCGCGGCCAGAACTGGGTGAGCATGGCCGCGCGCGCCGATGCCTCGATCTACATTGACGGCCCCTGGTCGCACCGGTCGGTCAGTGCCAACGGCACCCGCTTTCATATAGCGGAAAGCGGAGACGGGCCGCTGGTGCTGCTGCTGCACGGCTTTCCGCAATTCTGGTGGACATGGCGGGAGCAGCTGTCCTCACTGAGCCAGGCCGGCTATCGCGCTGTTGCCGCCGACCTGCGGGGATATGGCGGCAGTGACAAGCCACCGCGGGGCTACGACCTGGTCACCGCCGCCTCCGACGCGGCCGGCCTGATCCGGTCGCTCGGGGAGGCGAATGCTGTCGTGGTCGGTCACGACTGGGGCGGCCTGATTGCCTGGACCATGGCTGCGTACCACCCCAAGGTCGTGCGGCGGCTCGCTGTCGTCTCCGTCCCGCATCCGCTGCGGCTGCGGGCGGCCGTGCTATCTGATCCGTTCGGCCAGGGTCGCAGCAGCGGCTACGCCCTCGGCTTCCAGCTCCCCCTGCTGCCCGAACGGCACCTGCTGCGCGATGGTGCCCAGCGGGTGGGGCAGATGCTCAGCGCCTGGTCTGGTCCCGGTTGGCCCGACCAGCAGATCGAGCAGCGGTACCGCGCGGCGATGCGGATCCCGTCGGTAGCGCACTCCGCGCTTGAGTACCACCGCTGGTACGTGCGCTCGAGGTTCCGGCCGGACGGCCTGCGGTACGCACGCACGATGCGCGCGCCCATCCAGGCGCCCACCCTGCATCTGCACGGCTCGCTCGACAGCTGCGTGCTGCCCAAGGCGGCGCGCGGCTCGGGCCGGTACGTCGAGGCCCCTTACCGGTGGCGGCTCATCGACGGGGCGGGTCACTTCCCGCACGAGGAGCTTCCCGGCCGCTTCGACACCGAGCTGCGTTCCTGGCTGGCTGATCCAGAACCCGAGCGGTGACCCGGCCGCCAGCTCCCAGCCCGGACCCCGGCCGCGGCCCGGACCCAGATCCCAGCCCGGACCCCGGTAGCAGCCAGGCCGGCCGGGACAGGGACGCCGCCGGCCGGGCCCGCAACTCCCGGCCTCGCGACGGGCTCGGCCGCCCGCTGGAACGGGGAGCGGCCGGCGAGCCGACGATCCCTGATGAACTGGCCCTGACCCCGGTGGCGGCGCTGACGCTGGCCCAGCAGCTGATCGATGCCGGCCGCCCGTTCCACGCCCATGAGGTGCTCGAGGCATCGTGGCGGGGGGCACCGCCCGGCGAGCGCGACCTGTGGCAGGGGATGGCGCAGGTGGCGGTCGGGCTCACGCACGCACTGCGCGGCAATGGCCGCGGCGCGCAGACCCTGCTGCGCCGGGGCGCGCTGCGGATCAGCGGATACGCCGGGGCCAGTCCCTACGGGATCGACGCGGCGGGCCTTTCGCGCGCTGCGGACGAGCTGGCCGCCCGGATCGGGGAAAATGGCCTGGCCGTGATCGAGCCGGCCGACCTGCGGCTCCGGCTGCGGGCCGGAGCGAACGGCCGGCCGGGCGCCCCCGGCGGTTTCTGACCAGCCGGTGCCGAGCCGGCGGCTACCGGCTAGCCGTCACTGAGCAGCCGGCCGATACTGAGCAGCCGATACTGAGCGGCCGTTACTGGCAGGTCTGGGTGGAGACGCGCTCTGACTGCCGTATACCGCGCCGCACGTCGGGCGCGATCTCGGCCGTGGTCAGCGCGTACCCCGTATGGGGCACCGCGACGGCGGCGGCGAAGACCACGCCGTAGACCTTGCCGTCGGGGGCGAGCAGCGGGCCGCCTGAGTTACCTGGCTCGACCACCGCCCTGATCGGGTAGATCTGGCGGGTCACCTGGGCGGTCTGATAGATGTCCGGGCCGGTGGCTGCCTCGGCCTGCCCGACGCGCGCGGCGCCGGCGGTGAAGCCCTGATCGAGCGGATAGCCGGCGACGATCGCGTTTGAGCCGGGCTGAGCGGGGCTGGCGAAGGCCAGCGGGCGCACGCCGAGTCCCGGCACATCCAGCACGGCGATATCACGCCTCGGGTCGTAGAGGACCACCTGCGCGGCGAACTGGCGGCCCTTGCTGGTGAGCACTTCCGGGCCCTGGTCAACGCCCGCGACCACGTGCGCGTTCGTGAGGACCCGGTCCGGCGCGATGACGAATCCCGATCCCTCGATCCTGCGCGAGCAGCTGTGCGCGATGCCCTCGACCTTGACCACGCTGCGGCGGGCCACGGTCAGCACCCTGGCCGTCAGCACGCTGGTGTCCGGCGGCCCCACATCCAGGGAGCTCTCGGCCCCCAGGGCACCGAACACCTGCGTGTAGGGCCCGCTGGTCAGCAGGCTGTGCAGCGGGGAGAACTCGGGCAGGCTCATCGCGCCCGCGGGGATAACCCGGTCCACGCCCCGCAGGACGGCGGAATCATTGACCTGCCGGGAGATCGACGGAAACGGCGCATAAGCGACGAACGAGGCGATCAGCCAGGCCACGAGCAGCACCGCCGCCACGTTCACCGCGGCACCGCCGATCGAGTCAAGGACGGTCGCCGGGCGCCACCTCAGCCGGGATCGCACGGCCACGCCCAGCCCCGAGGCCAGCAGCATGCCGGTCACCGCGGCCAGGAACACCACCAGGATGGCCAGGAACGCCTGCAGGTTCAGGCTGGCGGCCAGCGACCGGGAGATCCGCGGCGCGAAGATGGCCCCGACCGCGACGCCGCCGACAAAGCCGGCGAAGCTCAGCACTCCGATAATGAAGCCCTGGCGATAGCCGGCCACGGCGAAGGCGGCCGTGAGCACTATCAGGATCAGGTCCAGCAGGTCTCCCGGCACGATGCCAACCTACCGGGGAGTCGGGGCCACAGCCGCGCAGCCGGGTCGTCGCAGCGGCCGGTTCGTCGCTGCGCCCGGACGCCCGGACGAGGCGGGCCAGCCAGGCGAGGCAGCCTAGCCAGGCGCGCTGGCCGGGTCGGCCGAGGGGCCGACCGTGGCCGCCGGGATGGCCGCCATGGCACTGGCGGGCAGATCCTCCGGGTTTCCGGCATCCCACGGCCGCTCCCAGCCGCCGAGCGCCAGCAGCCGGTCCACCACGAGCGCGGTGAACCCCCACACCAGCATGCCGGCTGACCGGAAGGCCGGGCCGGCCGGGCCCGATGGGTACCGGATAGCCAGCCGGTGGGCGGGATCCGCCAGCTCGGCGACGCGGATCCTGGCCACGGCGCTGACCTCCGCAGGGTCGCCCGGTCCCACCGGCGCCGGCCTTCGCCACCAGGCCAGCACCGGAGTCACCGAGAAGCCGCTTCGCGGGATGAACAGCTCGGGCAGCACGGCCAGCACGTCCACGCCGGCGGGATCAACGAGCGCCTCCTCCGCGGCTTCCCGCAGAGCCGCGCCGACCGGGCCCTGATCAGTGGCATCGATCACGCCACCGGGAAAGGCCGGGCTGGCCGGCGTGCTGGCGCAGCGAGGAACTGCGCTGCACCAGCAGAAGGTCAGGGCCGCCTGGCCCTTCCCCGAAGAGGATCAGCACGGCGGCCGGCCGCCCCCCGCCTGCCGGAGGCCGCAGGGCCGGCGGTACCGCCATCCGCTCGGCCGAGCGGGCCAGCGCGGTCAGCCAGCCAGGAGCCTCCGGTCCGCTGTCCCCGCCGGACCGGTCAGCATCGTTGCCGCCGGCGGCGGTCACGAGAACGGCCCCGGCTTGATCAGCTTGCGCGCCGTCGCCTCGTCGGTCGGGCCCTCGCCGTATGCCGGGCAGAGCCTGGCCAGAGCGCAGGCACCGCACGCCGGCCTGCGCGCATGGCACACCCTGCGGCCGTGCCAGATCAGGCGATGGGACAGCACCGTCCAGTCGGCACGGGGGATCAGCGACCCGACCTCGTGCTCGATCTTGACCGGGTCCGTCTGAGTAGTCCAGCCGAACCGGCGGGACAGCCGGGCGAAGTGCGTATCGACGGTGATGCCGGGTATCCCGAACGCGTTGCCGAGCACCACGTTGGCGGTTTTCCTGCCTACCCCCGGCAGCGTGACGAGATCGCTCAGCCGCGCGGGCACCTCGCCGCCGAACCGGTCGCAGAGCGCCTGCCCGAGGCCGATGAGGCTCGTGGTCTTGGCCCGGAAGAAGCCTGTCGACTGAATGATCTTCTCGACCTCGTCCCGGTCGGCCGCCGCATAGTCGGCCGCCGTCCGGTAACGGGCGAAGAGCACCGGGGTGACCATGTTGACCCCCCGGTCGGTGGTCTGCGCCGACAGGATCGTCGCGACGAGAAGCTCCAGGGGGGAGGTGAAGTCTAGTTCGGAGTGCGCGTCCGGATAAAGGACAGCGAGTTCCCGGTTGATGCGGCGGGCCCGGCGGACCAGCGCCGTCCTGGATGGTGGTTCAGGGGACACGGCTCCAGCCTATGTACCTTCACCGGGACAGCGGGTTACACCCGCGTTTCTGCCTCCGGGCCGCGGGCTGCGGCCCGTGCGGCCACCGCGTCAGGCAGGCGGCCGCGGCCGGCCGAGCGATGCACGGCACACGACCCGAGGCGGAACGGCATGGCGGCAGGCGAGAAGACCGCCGGGCCCGCGGCGCCCTGGCCGGCCGCGCGGCAGTCGCCGGCCGTCAGGTGCCGGCCGAGAACGATGATGGCCACCGACCTCGCGCCGGCCCGGCGCAGCGACATCGCGGCGGACTGGGCACTGGCGCCGGAGGTCCAGGTGTCGTCCAGGAGCGCCACCCGCGCCCCCGGCAGCGGTGGCGCGGCGAAGCGATCAGGATCGAGGTCACGGACCGGGTGACCGGCGCCGCAGCGCGACGATAGCTCGGCCCAGGGCAGGGCCAGGTAGGGAGCGATGAGCTCCCGCAGCGGGTGGGACACCGGCCCGCAGCGCCCCCGGCCGCTCGGCACCACCGCCAGGTGCGTCGGCGCCGGCATTCCCGCGTGCCGCCAGACGCACGGTCCATGGTCGCGCAGGAACACCACCAGCATCGCGCGCAGGACATCGCGCGCGGCGCCCGAGCCCGCATGACCGGACTTGTACATCCAGAGGTTGCGCGCATGCATCCCGCCCTTGGGCGCGTAGGCGACCGGCACCACCAGGTCAGCCAGGCCGCCCGGCGCGCATTGCGCGTGCAAGTCGCACTGGTAGCAGCGGGCGCCGCCCGGCCGGGCCGGGCCCCGGCAGGACGCGCACAGTCCCGCCCCTGGCGGCTGAGGCGCGCTCAGCTCCGGCGCGTGACTCCTGACCTGGCTGCGCAGCCACTCCCACGCTCGCTGCGCATCGCCGGGGTGAGGGTGCACGAGCGTGAGGTTACGCCCGGCCGCTGACGTTCTGCCGGGGCAGCACCAGTGCGAGGATAGGCTGCTGGGCACCGCGGCACGATGGCTCCGGTAAGCTCGCCAGCAGCGCTGGAGCCCTGGTAGGGCCCGCGAGGATCGCCGTCCAGAGCAGCCGCGTGGTAGCGCGTGTGAAGCCAGCGAACACCAGGGCCACAGCGACGGCCCCCGCCACGATCGGGACAACCGTAATGCGAATGCCTCTGACAGCCGCCGGACGGGCAGCATCCGGCACCGCGGTCACGGGTACCACGGCGGCAGGCTCGGCCGCCGCCGGGACGGCCGCGGGCGAGACACAGGCACGCGAGACAGCCGCGGGCGGCAGCGCGTCCGCCCGCGCGGCGGCGGGAGAGGACAGACCCGGCCGCCGCTCAGGCCGAGCCGCCCGGCACGCTGGCCGGCTGGCCGCGCTGGCGCGGCGGCACTGGCTGGCCACCGCGCTGATCGCCGCCGGCACGGTCCTGCGCATCCTCGCCCAGCTCGCCTACCGGCCCGCGCTGCTGTACATCGACACGCCGAAGTACCTGGCCAACGCGTGGCCGGGCGCGGACCCGGTCGGGTACAAGGCGCCGCTGCGGGTCATCCTGCTGGCCGGCAACCTGAGCACCGTAGCCGCCGTCCAGCACCTGCTCGGCCTGGCCATGGCCGCCGCCTTGTACATCCTGCTCCGGCGCCGCGGCGTGCCCCGCGTCCTGGCCGCCCTGGCCATCGCCCCCGTCCTGCTCGACGCCTACCAGCTCCAGATCGAGCAGACCATCATGCCCGACGTCTGGTTCGAGGCACTGATCGTCGCCGGCCTGGCCGTCCTGCTCTGGAAACCGGCCATCACCCTGCCCGCCGCCATCACCGCCGGGCTCATCCTCGGATCCTCCGCCACCGTCCGCCAGGTCGGCGAGATCCTCATCCTGCCCGCGCTGATCTACCTGCTCGCCGCCAGCGCCGCCCGCCGCGCCACCTGGCGCCAGGCCACCACCGCAGCCGCCGCCCTGTGCGCCGCCTTCGCCCTGCCCATCCTCGCCTACAGCACCGGCTCCTACGCCCTCACCGGCCAGTTCGCCCTGTCCAACTCGGGCTCCTCGCTGACGTACGCCCGGATGGCGCAGGTCGCCGACTGCGCCACGCTCAGGGTCCCCGCCGCCGAGCGGCCGCTCTGCCCGACCAGCGCGCAGCAGGCCCTCGGGGCCGACTGGCTCGACCATGACGCAGCCTCGCCGCTGAAGCACTACGTCACTCCGCCTGGCCTGCGCCGCAGCAAGCTGATTTCTGATTTCAGCCACCGGGTGCTGGCCCAGCAGCCGCTGGCGGTGCTGACCGGGATAGGGCGCGACGCGCTGAAGCTGTTCGCCGTGAGCCGTGCCACCGGCGCCGGCGACACGCCCATTACGCGCTGGGAGTTCCAGACCACCTACCCCGTCTACCGGCCGGCGATCGGCGAGACCAGCTCGCATGTCCTCATCCTGGGCCTGCGGCAGTCCTTCGACACCCCGGTCGTGGCCCAGCCGCTCAGTCCCTCCCTCGGCGGGCGGGCGAGCGTTTCCCGGCCGCTCGCGGCGTTCCTGCGGTCCTACCAGCTGGGCGGCGGCTACACCCCCGGCCCGCTGGAGGCCATCGCCGCCCTGGCCGGCCTGGCCGGATCACTGGCCCTGCTGCGCCGCCGCGCCAGCCCCGCCCAGCGCCAGCTCAGCCTCGCCTGCCTGCTCTTCTTCAGCACCGCCGCCGCCGTCCTGCTCGCCTCCGACATCTTCGAGTTCACCTGGCGCTACCAGCTCCCCGCCCTGGTCACCCTCCCGCCCGCCGGCGCACTCGGGATCAGCGTCCTCCTGCGCTCCGCCACCAGGCGGGCCAGCGGGCGCCGGGCGGGATCTGCGGGCCACGCGCCTGAGCTGGCCGCATCGTCTCAGTGACGGCCGTACTGCGCACGAGCAGCCTGCCGGGCCAGGCCGCCCGGCCCGCTGGCCGGCTGGCCGCGCTGGCGCGGCGGCACTGGCTGGCCACCGCGCTGATCGCCGCCGGCACGGTCCTGCGCATCCTCGCCCAGCTCGCCTACCGGCCCGCGCTGTTCTACATCGACAGCACGAAGTACCTGTACAACGCGGACGGCAATGACCCGGTCGGGTACAAGGCGCCGCTGCGGGTCATCCTGCTGGCCGGCAACCTGAGCACCGTAGCCGCCGTCCAGCACCTGCTCGGCCTGGCCATGGCCGCCGCCTTGTACATCCTGCTCCGGCGCCGCGGCGTCCCCCGCGTCCTGGCCGCCCTGGCCATCGCCCCCGTCCTGCTCGACGCCTACCAGCTCCAGATCGAGCAGACCATCATGCCCGACGTCTGGTTCGAGGCACTGATCGTCGCCGGCCTGGCCGTCCTGCTCTGGAAACCGGCCATCACCCTGCCCGCCGCCATCACCGCCGGGCTCATCCTCGGATCCTCCGCCACCGTCCGCCAGGTCGGCGAGATCCTCATCCTGCCCGCGCTGATCTACCTGCTCGCCGCCAGCGCCGCCCGCCGCGCCACCTGGCGCCAGGCCACCACCGCAGCCGCCGCCCTGTGCGCCGCCTTCGCCCTGCCCATCCTCGCCTACAGCACCGGCTCCTACGCCCTCACCGGCCAGTTCGCCCTGTCCCACTCCGGCGTTACCTCTACCTACGGCCGGCTGGCCGCCGCCGCCGACTGCGCCACGCTCAGGGTCCCCGCCGCCGAGCGGCCGCTCTGCCCGACCAGCGCGCAGCGGGCACTGGGCCCCGATGGCCTGGAGCACAGCCCGCAGTCCCCCCTGCGGCCCTACTATGCGCGGCTGCCGCACGCCGACGCCTCCCGCCTGGTGTCGGACTTCAACCGCCGGGTGCTGGCCCAGCAGCCGGGGCGAGTGCTGGCGGCGGCCGGGCGCGACGCGGCCAGGCTGTTCGCCGTGACCCGCGCCACCAGCCCTGGTGACACGCCCGTCTCCCGCTGGCAGTTCCAGACCGCGTACCCGACGTTCTGGCCGCATGCCTCCCGCTGGGTCATCATCGCCGCCGCCGAGCGTTTTGGCGGCGGCGCGCCCGCGGTCTGGGCGCCGGTCGCGGCGTTCCTGCGGTCCTACCAGCTGGGCGGCGGCTACACCCCCGGCCCGCTGGAGGCCATCGCCGCCCTGGCCGGCCTGGCCGGATCACTGGCCCTGCTGCGCCGCCGCGCCAGCCCCGCCCAGCGCCAGCTCAGCCTCGCCTGCCTGCTCTTCTTCAGCACCGCCGCCGCCGTCCTGCTCGCCTCCGACATCTTCGAGTTCACCTGGCGCTACCAGCTCCCCGCCCTGGTCACCCTCCCGCCCGCCGGCGCACTCGGGATCAGCGTCCTCCTGCGCTCCGCCACCAGGCGGGCCAGCGACGATGCGGGCGCGGGCGCCCAGGACTGACGCGTGTCCCCGGCTGCGGCAGCGGCCCAGTCCCGGCCGGGCAGCGGCCAGGGCGCCCGGTCAGAGCCAGCCGCGGCGGCGCGCCAGGAGGTACAGGCCGGCGACCGCCAGCACCTCCGTGCCCAGGCCCAGGATGACGAAAGCGGCCACGCCATTCATGCGGCCCACCAGCCAGGAGAAATTCTGGCCGAAGAAGCCGGTCAGGAACGACAGGGGCAGGAACACCGTGGCGATGATCGTCAGCTGCTTCATTACCTCGTTGAGCCGGTTGGACACGGTCGACAGGTAGGCGTCCATCGCGTTGCTGAGCAGGTCCCGGTAGCTGTCGATCAGGTCGGTGATCCGGATCAGGTGGTCATAGAGGTCGCGCAGATACGGCTCGCCCTCGCGCGTCATGCCCGGCAGGCTCGTGACCCCGGCCGCCAGCGAGGCCATCACGTCCCGCTGGGGCGCGACCAGCTTGCGCACCCCCACCAGCCATCGCTGCAGGGTAAACAGCTCGGATAGCTCCTCGTTGGTCGGCTTGGAGAAGATCAGCTGCTGCAGGTCGTCGAGCTTGTCGTCGAAGTCGGAGAGCACCGGGAAGTAGCTGTCGATCAGGCTGTCCAGGATGTGGTGCAGCAGGATCAGCCTGGTCGGCCGGTCGCCGGTCGGCAGCCGGCCGCCGGGACGGGTCAGGTGGTCCCTGAACAAGCTCAGCGCGGTGCAGTCCTCAGTCCTGATCGTGATCAGGAAGCGCTCCGAGTAGAAGCAGTGCACCTCCGCCAGCGGCTCTCCGAGGGTCCGCGCGCCGTAGGCCACCTGGTAAACGACGTCGTCATAGTCCTCGAACTTGGGCCGCTGGCCGAACTCCGCGACATCCTCCACGGCCACCGGATGCAGCTTGAAGACATCCCGCAAGATCCCCAGGGCGTCGTCATCAACACCCTTGATGTCCAGCCAGAGCAGCTTGTCGTCGCGCAGGAGCCCCTCGATGGTGGCTACGTCAGGGCTGGCCGCCGAGCCATCGAGCGTGAGCAGGTATCGGTCCACCGGCTCATCGTCCCAGACTGGGTCAGGTCAGGCCGCAGTTGAGCCAGACCCCGGGTGAGTCAGGCCGCAGGTAAGTCAGGCCGCGCGCGCGTCATCCCGCCGGGCCACCGCGGCGCTCGCGCGCCGCACGAGCATCTCGGCCACGCCGCCCGCCGATCCGCCCAGGCCGCTCAGGCCCTGGCTAGAGGCCCGTCGTGCGACCACCTCGGCGATAGTCAGCGCCTCGGCGGCCAGCCTGCGTGCCTCTGGGGAGGCACTGATTGCCTTCAGGGACGTCCGGAGCCGATCGAGGCCGGCGCGTCCCTCCTGGGCGCCGACCAGGTAGCCGACGACAAATCCCACGATCGCTTCCATAGCTCTGCCTCACTTCATCGGCGAGCGAGCAGCCCGGCCGCCTGCGGCCGCCAGAGCTGCTACATCTCGCGGAGCTCCAGGTACCGCTTGACATCCGGGATGGACTGCACGATGGCCGCGAGAGCCACCGCAATCAGTGCCGCCTTAACCAGCCTGGTGATCATGTCGTTCCCTCCTGTGACCAGTCGCGGGTCGCGATGCGGACCGGGCTCATGCCGGCGCCCGGATCGGCCCGGCGGGCTCGGCCGGGGCGATCGGCTCCACCTCGTCCGGAGCGAAGTAGAGAAATCTGCCGTGGTTGCGCTGCAGGTCAGCGGCAGGGTCGTCCTCAGGAGTTACCGCGAGGTGCACCTGACCGTCGACGTCATGCAGGACGGCCTCCACGCGAGCCACCCGGCCGACCAGGAACAGGTCCTGCGCGTCGGCGCGCCGCGTGCCGGGACGCATGCGCACCCGGCTGCCGGCGGCCACCCTGACGCCGTCGATGACGATGCCGTCGGTCTCCGGCGACACCGATGGGTCTGATCCGGGATCCCACCAGGGAACCGACGGCCGGTCGGTGACCTGCGGTGCGGGCCAGTCAATCCCGTCATCGCGCTCCGGCCCGGCGGCCGGCGCCGTGGCGGCGGCCCATGCGGCGGCCCCGGCGGGCGCCGACTTCAGGTAGCGGATCGCTCCGTGCATCCGTTCCAGCATCTCCGGCGGCATGTCGTCCAGCCGGTCCATGAGCTGCGCGGCCCGCGGGTCGGTCGCGCGCGCCTGCTGCTTCTCCGAGTCCGTCAGCGCCAGCGTGCGCAGGGTGAGGATCTCGTCGATCTCGGTCGCGTCGAAGAGATCGCCCGCGCTCTCGGGCGCGATCTGCGGGTGATCGTAGAGGATCACCGGTGCGGACAGCACCAGGTCACGGCAGGTTTCCGGCCCCGCCAGCACCGGCCAGGTACCGATGTTGGCGCACGCGGCGACGTCCGCCGCGGCCCACTCCGGCGGGTCGGTCATCGACAGGAATGTCCCGCCGGGCACCGCGATCAGGGCGTGTGCCGCCACCAGCGAGTGACGCAGCCCGTCGTCCCGGTGACGCAGCTGCGCGGCGGGCGCCGTGTGATTCTCGATTCGGACGCGCAGGCGCAGCGCGCCGTAGGGGCCGGCCACCCGCTCCGCGTGGAGGCGGATCATCCCGTCCAGCGCGATCCAGCGCCGGAGCAGCCGGCCGCCCGCCGGCCCGCCGCGTCGGTCAGGTACTCGGCCGACTCGCCGGCGCCGAAGTTAAACTCCAGGTTCGCGTCCCGTGCGAGCAGATCGGCAACCGCTACTTCCGCCTGCTGCTCACGCTCAGCGGCCTCGTCCCACGTGGTGTGCTCTATCCCGTCCAGGTGCAGGGTGCCCACGTCTTCCATCTCGCCGGTATCCGGCGAGATGGACTGGACCGTCCGGCGCTGCAGCTGCAGGAAGCGAACCAGGATGCGCACCCGCGCGTCAGGGCGGCATTCGACCAGGCACTCAGTCTGGCTGGCCGACTGCTCGCAGGCGTCTATCTCCCCGTAGGCAGGCGGCATCAGCACGCCGAACTGGAATCGGACCTGGTTCTTGCGCGCCGACTGGTGGTACGGGTACAGCAGGTAGCCCTCGTACAGGATCGCGTCAGCTACCCGGCGGGCCTGCTCCAGGTGAGCGGGATCGAGCCTCATGGCCGGCCCTCCGAGGACTCCGAGCGTTCCGCGGCCACAGCGAGCAGCGCCGCTATCGTGGCATCCCAGGTCGGCAGCGCCTTGCGCGCCTTGAAGCGCTGCAGCTCGTCCAGCGTCGCCAGGCTCATCTTGATCCAGGAACTGTTCGGGAAATGCGCCTCGATGGCCTCCCGCCAGAGGCTGACCGGCAGCCGGTAGGACGCTTCCTTGCTCCACGGCACCTGCTGGACCTGGAACTTGCCATCGGCTGAGGAGAAGATAGTGCCGCTGAACAGCAGCAGCAGCGGTACCTCGCCGCCCTCCAGCCCGGCGAAGTACCGGGTCGAGCCGATCTCCAGGTCGTAGCTCAGCGGCACCGGCAGGTCGATCTCGGTGCTGCCGGTAAAGCCGGGCACCATTACCGACACGTGGGCGAACTGCACCGGCTTGAGCGTGTCGGCCCAGCGCTGGGTGTCGCCGAACAGGTCGTTCAGCCGCTCGGCCTCGGCGTCGGTGTAGCGCCGCCGGGCCGGCTCGATCCTGATCTGGCAGCGCAGCGCGATCGCGTCCACCTTCTGGCCGGTCGTCTCGCTGATGCGCAGCATCATCGACATCGCCGGCGCTATGGCGAAACGCTCCGCCCGTGCGCCCGTGCAGTCGAAGGCGAGCTCAGCCATCCGCGGCCGCCCGGCGGAAGGCGCGAGCACGGCTGCGGACCTGGCCGAGGAACTCGGCGATGCTCTGCTGCGCCTGCGAGCCGCCGTCAAAGCCCCGCCAGTGCAGGCGCATCCGCCCCGCCAGCTCGTAGCACGTGTCGATGGGCACGACAAAGTACTCGACGCCGGACTCGGTGCGGCAGATCAGCACGGCCTCGACGTCCGGCGCGGCGGCTCCCAGCAGGGGGTAGTCCGCGGCCAGGGCGTCCCATGCGTTCAGGTCGAGAATGCACTCGGTAGCGCCCGCGGGACTCGGGTAGAAGCCGGTCACCCGGTCGTCCTGCGAGCTGCGCAGGAAGAAGGCGAGCCCGACCGGGATGTCGAACTGGTCCCATTCGGCGGCCGACAGCGGGCGCTGCGGGTCACGCAGGTACCGGTCAGGGATCGCCCGGTACCGGCCGCGGCCCGCCTGGGCCTGGGTGAACAGCAGGTAGCACGCCCGGCACGCGCAGATGAGCGTCGAGGCCTCCAGGTTGGCCACGTGCCCGTGCTCGGCCGGGATCTCGGTCGCGCACAGCTCGCATTTCTCGGCGGCGGGCCCCGCCGCCACGGCCGCCGGCCCGTCCGCCGGAACCGGCCCCGCCGTGGCCGCCGGGGGCCGCTGCCGGTCCTGCTGGGCGGCCGACGGACCGCCGGGCGCAGCCGCGACGAACCGGCGCAGGCCGGTATTTCCCGTCACGATCGCGCCGCCTCGGGCAGCGCCACCCTGACTCCCTGGCTGTCGGCGAGCAGCGGCAGCGGATCAAGGTGCAGCTCGGGGTCGTCGATGCCCTGGCCGGCCAGCCGCACGTTGTAGCGGGCGCCGCAGTCCGGGCAGCTCAGCTGCTCGCGCTCCAGCGCGCCGCGGCCCAGCGACTGCCCGCAGGCCGCGCAGGCGTCCCGGTAGGCGTACAGCGTTCCCCGGACCGAGCAGACCAGCACCGCCGTCCCCTCAGCCGACGCCCTGACCGGCCGGGAGCTCGGCGGCCCGATGTCCGGCAGGGTGACCCAGCCGGGGGCACCCTGGCCGCTGCCCGCCGCGGCCGGACCGCCGCCCGCCAGGCCCCCGGACGACGGGGCTCCCGCCGGGGACGGGAGCCCGTCGTCCGGGCGCCGGCCGATCTGCAGCAGGCTCGGCTCTGGCGCCGTGGTCATGCCCTCCACCACGACTTCGGTCACCTCGGGTGCCGCCCCCTCGACGGCACCCTGGATGGCCAGCTGGACGGTGACGGTGGAGGACGGGCAGCCATTGCAGCTGCCCTGCAGGCGGAGCCTGGCCACGCCGTCAGTGACGCCGAGATACTCCACTCCGCCGGCATGTGAGCCCAGGTAGGGCCGGACCCGGTCCAGCGCGAGCTGAATCCGGGCGTCGACATCCAGCGGGTGCAGGTCGTGCAGCAGCAGGAGGCTCCCCGCCAGCGGATCGTCGGTGATCCTGGCCAGCATCTGAGCGCCGGCGTCACCCTCCTCGCCGAGCACCGCGACGATACGGCCCAGCCCGTCACCGTAGAGGCCGACCAGCAGGCTGACCAGCTCCTCGGCCGCCGGAGCCACCCGGCTGTCCCCGCTGGAGGCCAGGATGCCGAGCAGTTCCTCGACCCGTTCGCCCACTGCCTGAACGCCGCTCACGCGCCTCGCCTCTCGCCGCCCGCCTCTGCCGCGCTGCCTGCCCGCGCCTGCCGGTCCGCCCGCCAGGCTCAGGTTTGCAGGACCACTGACATCGGGGTGTGCACCTTGTCCAGGACCTTGCCGTTGCCGAGGTACATGTGGACGCCGCAGGGCAGGCACGGGTCGAAACTGCGCACCGCGCGCATGATGTCGATGCCCTTGAAGGAATCCGGCGGGTTCTCCTCGAAGATCGGCGTGTTCTGCACGGCATCCTCGTAGGGACCAGGGGTGCCGTAGCTGTCACGCACGCTGGCGTTCCACGGGGTCGGCGGGTACGGATGGTAGTTCGCGATCTTGCCCTCGCGGATCACCATGTGGTGCGACAGCACGCCGCGCACGGCCTCGGTGAACCCGCAGCTGTTCGCCTCATCGGGGACGGTGAAGGGCTCCCAGGTCTTGGTGCGGCCGGCCCTGATCTCCGCCAGGCCCTTTTCCATGAAATACAGCGCGGCGGCCGCCGCGTAGGCCTGGAAGTAGGTGCGCGCACGGTCCCGCTCGATCGCGTTGGACAGCGGCCGGCCGTCCTTGTCGACCGGGATCTTCCACTCGAACGAGACCTCCGGCCTGGTGACCGTCCTGGGCAGGTTGATCTGCACGCTGTGACCGGTCGACTTGATGTAGCCGATATCGACGAGGCCGCCCTGGGCGGTCGCCCACAGCCGGGCGAGCGGGCCGCCGCCGGTGTCGGCGGCGAGGTAGTCCTGGCCGTCATACCAGCGCGGGGACATGACCCAGCTGTACTTGCCGTCGAAGTCGCGCTTGGCCGGCCGCGGGATCGTGTGCTGATTCCAGGGGTGCCTGCGGTCGACCGGGTTACCGAGCGGGTCGCGGGTCACGAACATCTCCTGGTCGGCCCAGTCCTCGTAATAGGAGCTGCCGAGCAGGATCCGGATTCCGAGGTTGATGTCGACCAGGTCGTTGGTGAGCAGCTGCCCGTCCCTGATCACGCCGGGGGTCACGAACATCTTGCGGCCCCAGTCGGTCATGTGGTCGTAACGGAAGTCGCAGTGCTCAGGGTCGTTCAGGCTGCCCCAGCAGACCATATCCGCGCGGCGCCTGCCGACTTCCTCGTAGCCGGGCAGCGCCTGGTAGAAGAAGTCGAACAGGTCGTCATGCATGGGCACCACGCGCTTCATGAACTCGACGTAGCGCATGAGCCGGGTGAGGTAGTCGGTGAACAGCTGCACGGTCGGCGTGGTCCCCACGCCGCCGGGATACAGCGTGGAGGGATGCACATGGCGCCCCTCCATCAGGCAGAACATCTCCCTGGTCGAGCGGGAGACCTGCAGGGCCTCGCGGTAGAACTCGCCCTCCAGCGGGTTCAGTGACCGCATGATGTCGCCGATGAACTTGTAGCCGTGCTCGGCAGCGTGCGGCGATTCGGTCCGGTTGGCCAGCTCCAGCACGCCCGGGTTGGTCTCGCCCACCATCCGCGCGCAGAAGTCGACCCCGACCAGGTTCTCCTGGAAGATGTTGTGGTCGAACATGTACTCCGCGGCCTCGCCGAGGTTGATGATCCACTCGGCGAGGTGCGGCGGGCGGACCCCGTAGGCCATGTTCTGGGCGTAGACCGAGCAGGTCGCGTGATTGTCACCGCAGATGCCGCAGATGCGGCTGGTGATGAAGTGCGCGTCGCGCGGGTCCTTGCCCTTCATGAAGATGCTGTAGCCGCGGAAGATCGACGAGGTGCTATGGCACTCGACGACCTTCTTCTGCTTGAAGTCGATCTTCGTGTAGATACCCAGGCTGCCCACGATCCTGGTGATCGGGTCCCACGCCATCTCCACAATGCCGGTGTCTTCGGCCGTCGTCATCGCTGGTCCTCTCGCTGTCGCGGCGTGCGGCGGCCCGCAGGGGCGCCGATGCCGGCCGGTATCACCAGGTCTTCTTGTAGCCAGTCAGCAGCTCGTCGCCCCGCACGCGCCACTTGGGCTCGTCGTCAGCGGTCTTTGCGGTGAAGCCGCGAAGCGCGCGGATGACCGTTCCGTACATGCTGCTCGCGGTCGTGGAGACCTTCGCCCCCGGCGGCTCATCCATGAACGGCATGAACTTGTCGGGGAAACCGGGCATCGTGCAGGCGATGCAGATCCCGCCGACGTTCGGGCAGCCGCCGACGCCGTTGATCCAGCCGCGCTTGGGGACGTTGCACTTCACCACCGGCCCCCAGCAGCCGAGCTTGACCAGGCACTTGGGCGAGCCGTACTCGGTGGCGAATTCGCCCTGCTCGTAGTAGCCGGCCCGGTCGCACCCCTCGTGCACGGTGGCGCCGAACAGCCAGGTCGGCCGCAGGGCCTCGTCCAGCGGGATCATCGGCGCCTGGCCGGCCACCTGGTACAGCAGGTAGAGGATGGTCTCGGACAGGTTGTCCGGGTGGGTCGGGCAGCCGGGCACGCAGACGATCGGCAGGCCCGCCTTCGACCGCCAGTCCCAGCCCAGGTAGTCAGGGACGCCCATCGCGCCGGTCGGGTTCCCGGCCATCGCGTGGATGCCCCCGTAGGTGGCACAGGTCCCGGCGGCCAGGATGGCGGTGGCCTTGGGCGCGAGCCGGTCCAGCCACTCGTTGGTCGTCATCGGCTGCCCGGTCGCGGGATTGTTCCCGAAACCGCACCAGTAGCCCTCTTCCTTGATGGCCTCGTTCGGGATCGAGCCCTCGACCACGAGCACGAACGGCTCCAGCTCGCCGCGGTCAGCCTTATGCCACCACTCGATGAAGTTGTCCGCCCCGGTCTCCGGGCCGCACTCGAAGTCGATGAGCGGCCAGTGCACGGCGACCTTCGGCAGCCCCGGCAGGGCGCCGAGCACGATCTCCTCGATGCTGGGCTGGGTGGCTGCCGTCAGGGCTACCGAGTCCCCGTCGCACCCCAGGCCGCCGTTCATCCAGAGAATATGGACGACGGGCTCAGCGGCAGGATCAGCCGGCGACGAGTCGGTTGTCGATGTGTCAGTGGCCATCGCAAGGCCACCTCCTCGCTTCTGGATCGGCTGCCAGTCATGTTAGACCTGCCACCGTGCCGCTTCAAGACACTTCAGACGGCTGACTGGACATAAATGTCTGTTCACTAGATGTATCCGGCGACCGTACTGTCCCGGCCACCGGGACCTACCAGCGATCTTGTCCTTTCCGGGGGTTTCCGGTTTCCTGATGAGGCACGTACCCTGTCTTGAGCCCTGTCGTGGTCGCCGGGCTTCAAGCCAGAAGGAGAGATGGTGGCTCAGCCCGCGCCCGGTCCCGGCGGGGATCCCATCGAGGTTTTGCCGGTCGTCGTCGTTTCCCAGGTCTTTACCGCGCGCCCGTCCTCGATCCCGGACATCAGGGACTTCGTCCGCCGGTGCCTGGCGGACTCACCGCTGACCGAGGAGGGCAATCGCGAGGTCGGCGAGACCGTCTTCCGCGCCCTGCTGGATGCGGCCGGCCCGAGCGGCTCGATCCAGGTCGCGTTCCGCATTTTTCCCGAGCACGTCGAGGTGGACGTCCTGCACTCCGATACGGGCATCCAGTCGCCGGTCCAGCCGGGACCGCCGGTCGTCATCGCGCCGGCGGCCGCGCCAGCGACCGCACCGCCATCGGCTCCGGCCGCCGGCCCGTCTCCCCCGCCCGACATGATCGGCGCGCCCGGTCATCCGGGCACGTTCGCGGAATGGATGTCGAGCGCGCTGCGCCGGGAAGGGCTGACCCAGGAGGCGGCGGCCCGCCAGCTCGGCGTGTCGGTCAAGACCGTCAGCCGCTGGGTGGGTGGCGCGACCGAGCCCCGGATGCGTGACCTGCGGCGCATCCAGGAGATTTTCGGCGAGGTACCGCTCCCCTAGCCGTCCATCTGGACGGCCAGGTCGGACCGGCATCGGACCAGCAATAGTCAATCCTGTCTTACCGGACCCACTGGACGTCCCCCCACATGTGTCCTACGGTGCTGGCATGACGATTCAAGCGGGACGTCACCAGCTCAGTACGGACCGCGGCCGGATCGTCTTGCGCACCTTCCGCGAGGGGCTCGCATCCCAGGCCGGCCACGATCTGACGATCGAGGCCTCCCGGTGGTCCGGCGAGCTGACGGTGCATGACGGGGCGGACCTGGCCGATCTTGAGGTGCGCATCGACATGGGGGCGCTGATCGTCCGCGACGGCAGCGGCGGTCTTAAGCCGCTCACGGACCGGGACCGGCGCGAGATCGGGGTGACCGCCAGGAAGGTGCTGGCCTCTGACCGTAACCCCGAGGCGACTTTCTCGGCCGCCGGGCTCAAGCCCATCGCCTCTGGCGAAGGGGAGATCAGCGGCACGCTCACGCTGGCCGGCGTCACCAGGCCGCTGCAGCTGCGGGTCAGCGAGACCGGACCGGGCCGGTACCGCGCCACGGCGTCGGTCGCGCAGACCGACTACGGGATCAAGCCCTATAGCGGTTTCCTCGGCGCGCTCAAGGTCCGCGACGCTGTCGACGTCGAGGTCGAGATCGACCTGGCCGAGATGGCGGAGGCACCAGCATGACCGCCCACCAGGACACAACGCCCCAGGCCACGGTGCCCCAAGCCACAGCGCCTCAGGACACAACGCCCCAGGCCAGCGGGCACGACGATGCGCCCGGCTCGCCGTCACGCCCGGACGACCAGGTCAGTGCGCTGTTCGAGCGCCGGGCCGGGCCGCTGCTGGAACTCGCCGAGCAGGCCGGGGCCGTCGCGGCCGCCTGCCACGCCATGGCCCTGCGATTCCACTCGGGCGGCAAGCTGGTGGTGTTCGGGACCGGGGGGCCGAGCACCGATGCGCAGCACGTCGCGGTGGAGTTCGTCCATCCGGTGATCGTCGGCAAGCGCGCGCTGCCGGCCATCTCACTGACCTGCGATGTCGCGACCATCACCGGGGTCGCCGAGCAGCGGGGGATGGCGGCCATCTTCGCTCATCAGATCCGCTACCTGGCCGAGCCGTCCGACATCGCGCTGGGGATTTCCGCCGACGGCAACTGCGCGAGCGTGCTGGCCGGCCTGCAGGCCGCCCGAGACCTCGGCCTGCTGACCATCGCGCTGGCCGGCGGCGGGGGCGGCGCCATCGGGTCGGGGCTGCCCGTCGACCACCTCCTGGTCACCAGCTCGGCCGATCCCCGCATCGTCAAGGAGATCCAGGTGACCACCTACCACGTGCTGTGGGAGCTGGTGCACGTGTTCCTTGAGCAGCCGGGCGTCTTCGCGCCGGGGGTGCTGACATGACCGCCGGAGGGGCTGACATGACCGCGGCCAGTGCCGCCGGCCAGGGCGCCGGCGCGGCTGGCCTGGCCGTGCCTGAATGCCACGACGAGGTGTGCATCACCTGCTCGGACAGCGCCGTCCCGGTGACGATAGTGCGGCTGCTCGATGATGACCTGGCCATGGTGGATACCGGCTCAGGCCAGGAGGAGGTCAGCGTCGCGCTGGTCAGCGCCGCGGTCGGCGACACCATCCTGGTGCACGCCAGGGAAGCGATCGCGGTGGTGCCGCGATGACCAGTGATGCCACGGTAAACGGGGCGCCAGGGCTCGGCAGCCAGGCCGACGCAGCGGCGGTGGAGTCGCTGTACCCGTTCCTGTACGCAGGCCAGACCGACGTGCCAGCCGTGCTCGAGCAGGCCCGCCAGTCCACGGTGGCCAAGGCGCACGAGATCCTGGAGCTCCGCCGGGCCATCAGCGAGCGCGACGCCGCCCGCCTGATGTCCTGCGCGCGGGAGATGGCGGCCAGGTTCGGCGCCGGGGGGCGCCTGCTGGCCTTCGGCAACGGCGGAAGCGCCACCGATGCGCAGCAGATCGCCACCCTGTTCCTGAATCCGGGCGGCGAGGCCCGGCCGCTGCCGGCCTTCGGGCTGGCCAGCGACACCTCCGTGGTCACGGCCCTGTGCAACGACGTCGGGGTCGACGTCGTCTTCTCCCGGCAGATCGCCGCGTTCGGCACCAGGAGCGACATCGCCGTCGGGCTGTCCACCAGCGGCAACTCCGACAACCTGCTGCGCGCCTTCGACGAGGCCAGCCGGCGCGGCATGCTCACCATCGGCATCGCCGGCTACCAGGGCGGGAAGATGGCGGAGCTGGACAGCATCGACTACCTGTTCGTCGCGCCCTCCGCCTCGGTGCACCGCATCCAGGAGGCGCAGACCACGGTGTATCACGTCCTGTGGGAGCTCACCCTGACCGTCCTGCGCGCCCCGGAGGCGGCCCCGTGACGGCCAGGGTGCTGATCGCCGGGGTCGGCAACATCTTCCTCACCGACGACGGCTTCGGATCCGAGGTGGCAGGCCGCCTGGCCAGGGCGGACCTGCCCGGCTGGGTCCAGGTGGTCGACTACGGCATCCGCGGCATGCACCTGGCCTTCGACCTGGCCAATGCCGACGGCTACGAGACCACCATCCTGGTCGACGCCACGCCGCGCGGCGGCGAGCCGGGCACGATCTACGTCATCGAGCCCGACCTGCGGCCGCCGCCCCGCACGGCGCAGGCCGCGGTCGAGCAGAACCCGCTCTTCAACGCGCATGGCATGCAGCCCGACGTCGTGTTCGGGATGCTGGACATGCTCGGCGCGCAGGCCGGCCGGGTGCTGGTCGTCGGCTGCGAGCCGGCCAGCGTGGCCGAGGGCATCGGGCTCAGCGAGCCGGTGGCGGCCGCCGTGGACGAGGCCGTCCGGGTGGTGCTTGACCTGGCCACGCGGTCCGGGCCCGGCCGCCAGGAGCGGGCGGCCGGCCAGGGTGCGGCGGCACGACAGGACCCGCAGTCGACAGTCAGCGACGCAGGACGATAAGTCACGAAGGGGCGGGACCATGTGCCTCGGCATACCCGGTGAGGTGATCGAGTTTCTCCCGGACCAGCCCGACCTGGCCAGGGTGAACGTGAGCGGAGTCCGGCGGGTGATCAACGTGGGCCTGCTGTCCGACGACCCGCCGAAGCCCGGCGAGTGGGTGCTGATCCACGTCGGGTTCGCGCTGTCGAAGATCGACGAAGCGGAGGCGGCAGCGGCGCTGGAGTTCCTTGAGGGGATCGGGCAGGCCTACGAGGAGGAACTCAGGGCCCTGCAGGAATCAATGATCGAGTAGGAGTGTGGCCAGATGCGGTTCGTGGATGAATTCCGTGACGCCGACACCGCTCATGCCCTGGCCGCGAAGATCGCGGACCTGTGCGAGCCAGGGCGGCAGTACAAGCTGATGGAGGTGTGCGGCGGGCACACCCACACGATCTACAAGCACGGGCTGGAGGACTACCTGCCCGAGCAGATCACCCTGGTGCACGGCCCTGGCTGCCCGGTCTGCGTGATCCCGATGGGCCGGGTCGATGATGCCATGGCGCTGGCTGCCGAGCCCGACGTCATCATGACCTCGTTCGGCGACATGATGCGGGTGCCCGGCAGCAACGGCTCGTTCTTCGACGCCAAGGCCCGCGGTACCGACATCCGCATGGTGTACTCGCCGCTCGACTCGCTCAAGATCGCCCGGCAGAATCCGGACCAGCGGGTGGTGTTCATGGCCATCGGATTCGAGACCACCGCCCCCTCGACGGCCATGACGGTGCTGCGCGCGGCGAAGGAAGGGCTCACGAACTTCTCGATCTTCTGCAACCACGTCACGATCGTCCCGGCCATCAAGGCGATCCTGGACTCGCCGGACCTTCGCCTCGATGGCTTCCTCGGTCCTGGGCACGTCTCCACGGTGATCGGCTGCCGGCCGTACGAGTTCATCGCGCGCGACTACGGCAAGCCCGTAGTGGTCGCCGGCTTCGAGCCGCTGGACATCCTGCAGTCGATCTACATGCTGATGCTGCAGCTCGCCCGGGGCCAGGCGACGGTGGAGAACCAGTACGCACGGGTCGTGCCGTGGCACGGAAACATGGTCGCGCTCAAGGCCATCGGCCAGACGATGGAACTGCGGCCGTACTTCGAGTGGCGCGGCCTGGGCTTCATCTCCCATTCCGCGCTCAAGGTCAAGGAGCAGTACGCCAGCTTCGACGCCGAGCTGCTGTTCTCGGTACCGGGAGTCCGGGTGGCCGACCCGAAGGCCTGCCAGTGCGGTGAGGTGCTGAAGGGGGTGCTCAAGCCGTGGGAGTGCAAGGTGTTCGGCACGGCGTGCACACCGGAGACGCCGATCGGCACCTGCATGGTGTCACCGGAAGGCGCCTGCGCGGCGTACTACAACTACGGCCGGCTCACCCGCCAGCGGGTCAAGGAGGCGACCCGCTCATGACCACCGGGCACGCGGACCACCCCGCCGCCGAGACCACCGCGGCCAGGGGCGCTGCTGCCGCCGGCCGCCAGGGCGCGGGCTGGGTGCAGGAGGCCCTCAGGGAGCACGACGAGCAGGCGCTCAGGGAGCACGAGCAGGAACGGCGCGAGCAGGAGACCGGGCACTCCCGCCGCGGCTCCCCCCAGCCGCTGCCGGGTACGGTGCGCGAGGAGCTGGTGCTCGAGCGCATCGACCGCGCCCGCCGGGCCCGCCCCCGGGTCAAGGAAGAGCGGATCACGATGTCGCACGGAGCGGGCGGCAAGGCGACCCATACCCTGATCGAGGCGGTTTTCCTCGACGCGTTCCGTAACCCGCTCCTGGAGCCGCTTGAGGATGCCGCGCAGCTTCAGCTCGGCCGCTCCCGTGTCGCCCTGACCACCGACTCCTACGTCGTGTCGCCGCTGTTCTTCCCCGGCGGCTGCATCGGCGACCTGGCCGTCAACGGGACCGTCAACGACCTGTCGATGACCGGCGCCGTCCCGCTCTACCTGACGTCGGGCTTCATCCTGGAGGAAGGATTCCCGGTCGCCGACCTGGGCCGGATCGTCGGGTCCATGCGCGACGCCGCCCGCGCCGCGGGAGTCCAGATCGTGACCGGCGATACGAAGGTCGTGGAGAAGGGCAAGGCCGACGGCTGTTACATCAATACCGCCGGAGTCGGCCTGATCGAGCATGACGCGGACCTCGGCGTGGCGCACGCCCGGCCGGGCGACGCGATCATCGTGTCCGGGCCGATCGGCGATCACGGCATCACGATCATGCTGGCCCGCGGCGAGCTGGACATCGAGGCCGACGTGACCTCGGATACGGCCGCGCTGGGCGGCCTGGTCGCCAGCCTGCTGTCGCAGGCCACCGGGGTGCGGGCGCTGCGCGACGCGACCAGGGGCGGCGTCGCCACCATCCTCAACGAGATCGCGTCCGCCGCGGGGGTTGGCGTCCACGTCACCGAGGACGATATCCCGGTCCGCGACGAGGTCCGCGGGGCGTCCGAGCTGCTCGGCATCGACCCGATGTACGTGGCCTGCGAAGGCCGCCTGGTGGCCGTCGTGGACGGCGCGCAGGCGTCCGGCGCCCTGGCGGCGCTGCGCGCGCACCCGCTCGGCGAGCAGGCCGCGATCATCGGCCAGGTAACCGAAGGGCCGCCGGGAATTGTGCAGCTCAGGACCTCGTTCGGCGGTACCAGGATCGTGGACCTGCTGGTCGGCGATCCGCTGCCGCGCATCTGCTGACCCGGGCCGGATGAGACGGCGCGAGACAGGCCTCCGCTGATGAGGTAACGACGAGAGAGAGCCAGGCACGTGCACGAGCTAGCTATCACCGAGAGCGTCGTGGACGCGGTGACCGAGCGGCTGCCCGGTGCCACGATCACCTGCGTGTGCCTGGAGATCGGTGCCCTGTCCGGCGTGGTCGCCGACTCGGTGCTGTTCTGCTTTGACCTGGTGACCGAGGGAACGAGCCTGCAGGGCGCCCGCCTGGAGATCACCCAGCCCGCGGCCAGGTGTCACTGCCGGGTCTGCGGTCGTGATTTCGAGCCGGACGGGCCGATCGTCCTGTGCCCGTGCGGGAGCGCGGAGGTCACGGTCCTGGCGGGCCAGGACCTGAAGATCACTTCCGTGCAGGTGGCGTGAGCTATGTGCGCGACCTGCGGATGCTCGGGCGCAGCCACTGTCCGGCGGCATGATCACGCCCAGCACGACGAGCGCGACCACGACCACGAGCCCGGCCATGTCCACCAGCGCGACCACGGCCACGAGCCCGGGCCAGGCGGTGTCGACCGGACTGTCCAGCTGCAGCAGAAGGTGCTGGCCAAGAACGACAGGATCGCGCAGCGCAATCGCGAGTGGCTGGGGGCCCGCGGCATCCTCGCGGTGAACCTGATGAGCTCCCCCGGCGCCGGCAAGACCGCCCTGCTCGAGCGCACGGCCAGGGAGCTGGCCGGCCGGATCACTGTCTCGGTCATCGAAGGCGACCAGGAGACCTCGCTGGACGCCCAGCGGATCCTGGCCGCCGGCAGCCGGGTCGTGCAGATCAACACTGGCGCCGGCTGTCACCTGGACGCCGAGATGGTCGAACGCGGGCTCCGGGCGCTTGACCCGCCGGGCGGATCCATCGTGGTGATCGAGAACGTGGGCAACCTGGTCTGCCCGGCCCTGTTCGACCTGGGCGAGGGAGCCAGGGTCGTGCTCGCGTCGGTGACGGAGGGAGCCGACAAGCCGCTGAAGTACCCGCATATGTTCCGGCAGGCTGATCTCGTGCTGCTGAACAAGACCGACCTGCTGCCGTACGTCGACTTCGATACCGGGCATTACGCGGCTGACGTGCGGAAGGTGAGCCCAGGCGCCCTGCTGCTGCGCCTGTCCGTGACTACGGGCGACGGAGTGCCGGAGTGGCACGACTGGCTGCGCCGCCGCACTCCCGCTCCGCCCGCCTAGCCGAACCCGGCGCCTGCGGATTTCACTGGCTGTCGTACTCGTCGTGGCGGCGCCACCAGAAGCCGGTCTCGTTGCGACCGCGGGGCGCCCAGTCGAGCCGCTGGTACCCGACCGTCAGCGCAGCCCGAGCCCGGTCTGGCCGTCGAGAAGTTCCCGGGCGATATCCAGGTGACCGGCATGTCGCGCGGTCTCCTCGATCATGTGCAGCACGATCCAGCGCACATCCGGCGGTTCATAGCGGCCGTGCCTGCCCTGCGGGGGCGCCGACAGCGGCGTCACTGCCAGCACCTCATCCGAGCTGGCGCACTGGTCACGGTAGAAGCGGATGAGCTCCGTGGAGGGCAGGTCACAGACAAATGCTGCCGTCGGGTCATAGGGCGGCAGGTCCTCATCCCCAGGCGCCGCCTCGGGGTGCTTGCCGGCCACGACCCCCTGGAACCAGTGCCACTCCGCGCCGCCCAGGTGCTCGACCAGCCCGGCCGGCGTCCAGCCCGACGGCACGACCGGCCGGTGCCACGCCTGCTCGTCCAGCCCTGCCACGATGGAAAGGACCACGGCACGCTGGGCGGCGAGGAATGCCAGCAGAGCCTGGCCCTCGGCGTCCTCATTCCGATGGCTGGTCATGGCCACCGTCCGGGTATTTGTGGAGCCATGTGACGTGTTCGTCCTGGCCGCCCAGCTCCTTGCGCGCGGCCACCCACTCGGCGGCCAAGATAACTTGTGGACTCAATGCAAACCTCCTGGCATGTGAGTGGGCTCCGGACGCCACCGTTACAGGTTGGACGGACATGCCGCCGGAACTCATCGCCCCGCAAGGTAACAAGGCGGCAGGCAGCCGAAGTCGCCGGCTTGCACTGCCCGGCTAGTGCACATATCCCGCGCCCTTATGGACCAAACTAGCAGGTCAGGAACTTACGGCCCGCGAAACTCCGCGACGCTGATAAAAACTCGGGGCACTCCCGCCCCGCCCGCCTAGCCGAACCCGGCGCCTGCGGATTTCACTGGCTGTCGTACTCGTCGTGGCGGCGCCACCAGAAGCCGGTCTCGTTGCGACCGCGGGGCGCCCGGTCGAGCCACTGGTACATGCCCCACAGGCCGTCCAGCCCGCGCCCGTACGCCGAGTAGGTGTGGTACACGACGCCATCGTCGAGCGCGAACGCGCTCACGCCTGGCCCTTCTCGCCGGTAGGTCTCCCAGTCCGTTCCGACGATGCTGGCCGCGAACTCATCCAGCCCGGAGCTGTCCTGGCCGGCCGGCGGCCGCAGGTCGGCCCGGCGGAAGTTGTACTCGACCGCTCCCGACTCCCACTCCTGCCTGGTGTGCGCCGCCTGGAAGTCGTAGTTGAAGTCACTGCCGGACGACGACGCCCAGGGGAAGCTCCAGCCCATCCGCCGCTGGTACGCCTGCAGCTGCGCGAGCGGAGCCCGCGATACCGCGCAGAACGCCACGTCGTGATGCGCGAGGTGGACGACGGAGCCGTTGAAGCCGTCCGCGATCGCCGAGCAGGACGGGCATCCGGCCGTGTACTCGGCCCCGAACATGAAGTGATAGACGAGCAGCTGCGAGCGCCCTGCGAACAGGTCAGCGAGGGAGGCGGTGCCCTCGTCGGTCTCGAACCGGTATTCCTTGCCGATGCTCACCCAGGGCAGCTCCTGCCGCCACCGCGCCAGCTCGTCGCTGCGCCGCGTCAGCGCCTTCTCGGCCTCGAGCAGCTCCAGCCGCGCCGCGAGCCACTGCGCACGTGTTCCGGTCTTGTGGTCGGTCATGGTGCTCTCCTCCTGGTCAATAAACGAGCAGGGCGTAGCCCGCGCCGCCGATGGCGTCTCACATCGATGGCATGAGCCAGGGAACCGACGCGGGCGCGATGACGATCAGGATTCCTAGTCCGACGATCACTAGGGCCAGCGGCACATCGATGGCGGCTCTGGCCGGCAGCACCTTCTGGCCGAGGACCAGGACGGTGATCACGGCCATCCAGGTGACGCTCATGACGCCCAGGGCCACCAGCATCAGCATCAGCCCGGCGCTCGACCCGGCGCAGCAGAGCCCGAACCCCCATCCCGACCGGGCGCTCTCGCGGCAGCGCCGGCGGAAGCGCTGCTTGAGCGGCGTGAGCTCATAGGCACCGGCCGCGATCACCACCGCGCCGGCGGCGACCGGCCCGTGCGGCCGGTACAGCGCATACACCGCGACGCCCACGAGGGCCCAGACGGCCAGGTAGGACCCGACGAAGAGCGGCACGGCGCGCACACCGCCGCCGGCCCGAGCGAGCCTGGTGACGGCCGGAGCCGCGCCCGGCAGCATCATCGCCGCCATCATCCACACCCACAGGGCGGCAAAGAACGCGAACGAGCCGAGCCGGGTCGCAGCGCCCATGTCCATCCCGCTCATCTGCCGGACCGCGACCACCCAGGCTGCGGCGGCGAGCCCGAGCGTCGCCGTCAGCGCGGCCGCCGTCGCGGCTGTCCTGGTCCCCGTCATGGCGCGGCTGTCTCCCGTCATGGCGCGGCTGTCTCCCGCCATGGCGGAGCTGTCCCGCGCAGCCTGCGGGGTCTGCTGCGCTGGCCCGCCGCCGGCGTGGGCGCTCACGGGGCGTCGCCGTAGGCGTCGTGCCAGCGCCACCACGCATACGGCGGGGTCTGGGGGTAGCCATCGGGCGAGTCCTCCCAGTCCTCCTGGCGTCCGAGCGCGGTGAGGTCGAGATAGCTCCAGGTGCCTCCCATGGCCTCGTCGCCGCGGTTGTTGATGAAGTAGGTCCGGAACACCCGGTCGCCGTCGCGGATGAACGCGTTCGTGCCGTGCCATTCGGCCACGCCGAAGTCGGCGTCGAAGCCGTCGGTCATGGTGTACCAGGGCATCTTCCAGCCCATCCGCGCCTTCACCCGCTCGATGTCCGCCTGCGGCGCTCGCGAGGCGAAGGCGAGAGTGGTGTCGCGGGCGTTCAGGTGGGCGACGTGGGCGACCTGGTCGGCGACCAGGGAGCAGCCGGGGCAGGCATGGTCGGGCCAGCCGTGCACGCCTGGCTCAAAGAAGGCGCGGTAGACGATCAGCTGACGGCGGCCCTCGAACACCTCGGGCAGGCTCGCCTTGCCCCCTGGCCCGTCGAACTCGTACTCCTTCTCCACGGCCAGCCACGGCATCCGGCGGCGCCGGGCGGCCAGCGCGTCACGGGCGCGGGTCACGTCCTTCTCCGTCACGAGCAGTCGCTGGCGCGCCGCCTCCCACTCCTGCGCTGACACGATCGGAGGGGTCTTCATGAGCTGACCAGCTCTGGTGCGACAAGCGCCGAGAGCTGACGCTCGAGCGCCTTGACTGCGCCGCTGCGCCAGCTGTCGGCCACGGACTGCGACAGGGGATCGGGGAAGATGTCTTCCTCCCCGTTCTCCACCCCGTCGAAGATGGCTCGCGCGACGGACTCCGGGGAGGCCTTCGGTATGTCGAGGCCTCGGGACATATCGGTGTCCACCGGGCCGGTCAGGACGGCATGTACCCGCACACCCCGTCCGGCCAGGAGAGCGCGCAGCGATTGCGTCAGGGAGAACGCGGCCGCCTTGGAGATCGAGTAGGCCGGGATGAGCGGCAGGGGGGCGAAGGCGTTCAGCGACAGGTTGTTGACGATGGCTCCGCGGGAACCAGTCAGCAAGGGCAGGAAGGCCTGGGTGACGCCATAGGTGCCGAAGAAGTTGACGGCGAGGTGCTGTTCGAGGGCGGCGCGATCGCTGAGGTCATCGTAAAGCGCCAGGCCAGCGTTATTGATGAGGAGATCGAGAAACTCGACTTTCCCGGCCGCGACCTGAATCTGCGCCGCGCTGGTCACGTCCAGGGTCAGGGGCGTGACGCGCCCGTCCGAGTGGGCCAGGGGCTGGCGCGTACCGGCATACACCCGCTTGGCGCCCCTCCTCAGGGCTTCCTCGACCAGCGCCTGCCCGATGCCGCGATTGGCCCCGGTGACCAGAACTGCTCTGTCGGCGATCATCATGCACCCTCCATCTATAGCAATCATCTGATTGCTATAGATTATGGCAACCATATGGTTGCGTCAAGTCCGCGGCCCGCGCTGCTGGCGGGGTCGGGCCTGGCGGTGATGCATCCCTCAGGACTGGGCCGCGCGCTCATCCAGCACGCGCTGCAGCCGGGCCAGATTGCTGTCCCAGTCGCGGGCCAGGGCGGCCAGGTAGGCCTGGGCGACCGTCATCGGGGCGGCGTTGACGCGGTATCGGATCCGGCGCCGCTCGCCTGGCTCGGCGAGGACGAGACCGGCATCGGCGAGCAGTTCGAGGTGCTTGGCGATCGCCTGCCGCGAGATCGGCAGCAGGGCAGCCAGGTCCGTCGCGGTCGACGGGCCGTGCGCGGCGAGGGCGCTGAGGATGCCGCGCCGCGTCGGTTCGGCGAGCGCGGCGAAGACCGCCTCCGCGACGGCCTCCGGGTCAGGCCGCGGCATCGAGGTAGCTGACGAGATCGCCGAGTTCCTTGCGCCATCCTTCGGTATTGCCGTGGTAAGCGGTCTCCAGCAGCCCGTCGGGCACCTGCGCGAAGCCGGACTCCACCACCGTCAGCCGCGTCCCCTCGCCGCTGGGCACGAGAGTGAACTCGACGTATGTACGGCGCGGATCGGCGTCCGGCAGGCCCTGGATGCGCCATGTCCAGGCGAACCTGCTCGGCGGTTCCGCCACGGCAATGGTCAGCGTCACCCGGTGGCAGCTGTCCTCCTGATCCCACTCGACGTGCGCCAGGCCGCCGGGGCGCAGGTCCACGGTGGCCCGGTCGCCGAACCAGCCGCCCAGGCCCTCGGCGCTGGTCAGCGCGTCCCATACCTGCACCGGCGGCTGGGCCAGCTCGATGCTCCGCTCGATCCGGTCCGGGATGGGCATGACAGGCCTCCAGGGAGAGCAACCAGCTGACCGGTACACACTATGGCAACCGGATGGTTGCGTCGAGTCACCGGCCGGCCTGGCGGTCCCTGGCCGCCGCGACCACGGCCTGGCCCAGGCTGATGCCACCGTCGTTGCACGGAACCCGCGAATGCAGCAGGACGCGAAACCCCTGGTCCTCAAGCTGACTGACCGCCCGGTTCAGCAGCAGCAGGTTCTGGAACACCCCGCCCGACAGGGCGACCGTGGTCAGGCCATGCCGCTGACGCAGCAGCCCGCAGGCCTGCGTGATGGCCGCCGCCACCCCGTTATGGAAGCGCGCGGCAATCATCCCCCGATCCACGCCGGCGCCAAGCTCATCGCACGCCGCGCGGATCAGGTCCGTCCCGGCCACGACGAGCGGCCCACCGTCCCCGTCCCCGCCATCCGCAGCGCCGATCTCGATACCGGCCCGGTAGGCGCCGCGCTCCGCGGGGTCGGCCAGCTGCTCAAGCTCGATCGCCGCCTGGCCCTCGTAGTTGATCACGTCCCGCACGCCCACCAGCGCGGCCGCCGCGTCGAACAGCCTGCCCGCGCTGGAGGTGACGGGCGAGTTGAGGCCCGCGCGGGCAATCGACAGGACGTCACTCCAGCGGCGCCCGGCCCGCCTGGCCACCGGCAGCCCGTCCGGCGGCCCGCCCGGATACGCCGCGTCCAGGTAGGCGGCCGCCATCCGCCACGGCTGCCGGATCGCGGCGGCGCCGCCCGGCATCGGCACCGGGGCCAGGTGCCCGGCCCGCTCGAATCCGGCCAGGTCGGCGATCAGGAACTCACCGCCCCAGATGGTCCCGTCGCTGCCGTAGCCGGTGCCGTCGAAGGCCACCCCGATGACCGGCCCGCTCTCGCCGTTGTCGGCCAGGCAGGCGGCGATGTGCGCATGGTGATGCTGCACGCCGATCAGCTCGGCCCCGGCCAGCTCGGCCCCGGCCAGCTCCGCCGCGTACTTGGTCGACAGGTATTCCGGGTGCAGGTCATGCGCCACTACCTGCGGGTCGATCTCAAACAGCCGCCGGAAATGCTCGATTCCCTCGGTGAACGAGCGCAGGGTCTCGACGTTCTCCAGATCGCCGATATGGTGCGACATAAAGGCATGATCATCAACGCCCAGGCAGAACGTGCTCTTCAGCTCGGCCCCGCAGGCCAGCACCGGACGAGCGAACCCGGCCGGGAATTCCAGCGGCTCCGGCACGTAGCCACGGGAACGCCGGACCACCGCCGCCCGGCCGCGAAAGGCCCGCACTACCGAGTCGTCGGTCCTGACGTGGATCTCCCGGTCGTGGGTCAAGAACGCGTCCGCGATGCCGCCCAGCCGCTCCCGGACGTCCGCGTCGCGGAAGACGATCGGCTCATCCGAGGTATTCCCGCTGGTCAGTACGACCGGACGGCCGACTTCACGCAGCAGCAGGTGATGCAGCGGCGTGTACGGCAGCAGGACGCCCAGCTGCCGGTTCCCCGGCGCCACCGCATCGGCGACACCGCCGCCGCCCGCGCCGCCCGGCGCCGCGGTGCGCCGGGGCAGCAGCACTATCGGCCGCCCGGCACTGGTCAGCAGCGCCGCGGCCGCGTCGTCTACCTCGGCCAGCACGCGCGCCGCGGCCACATCGGCCACCATCACCGCGAACGGCTTGTCCTCGCGGTGCTTGCGGGCCCGCAGCGCCGCGGCCGCCGCCTGGCTGCGCGCGTCCACCGCCAGGTGATAGCCGCCCAGTCCCTTGACCGCGAGCACCTGCCCGGCCCGCAGCGCCGCGGCCGCCGCCGCGACCGGCTCGCCGCCCCGCTGACCAGCCAGCTCGGTCCCGGTCGCAGCCAGCAGCCGCAGCCGCGGGCCGCACGCCGGGCAGCAGACCGGCTGGGCGTGGAAACGGCGATCGGCCGGATCGCGGTACTCCGCGGCGCACAACTCGCACATTTCGAAACGGGCCATCGTGGTCAGGGCCCGGTCGTAGGGCACATCCCGGATGATCGTGAATCTCGGGCCGCAGTTCGTGCAGTTGATGAACGGGTAGCGGAACCGGCGATCAGACGGATCACCGAACTCGGCGAGGCAGTCGGCACACGGGGCGGTGTCCGCCGAGATCAGGGTCCGGCGCGCCCCGCCGGACTCGCTGGGGACGATGGTGAACACCGGCGAGCCGTTTGGGGGAATGTCGTGAGTGGTGACCCGTTCGACCCGAGCCAGCGGAGGAGCCTGCGGCGCGATCCTGGCCAGGAATTCCGCCACCGCCGCGGCCGGGCCCTCGACCTCGGCGAATACCCCGTGGGCGTCGTTGCCGACCAGGCCGCCCAGGCCGAGGCCGGTGGCGAGGGCGTAGACGAACGGGCGGAAGCCGACGCCCTGGACGATCCCCTCAACCCGGACCGCCGTCCGGACGCGCGTGGTCACCCTCCTAGTGTCGGTGATAGTCCTTACTCGGGTCGGGCTTGCGGCAAGGAGAGTCACGTGGCGATGGCTGATGAGCTGGCCGCGGAGGCGGCGGAGGTGACCGCTTTCTGGCGGGATCTCGGGCTGCCCGGCCTGGTGGACGTGCACACCCACTTCATGCCGCCGAACGTGCTGGCCAAGGTCTGGGCCTACTTCGAGGATGACCGCTCGGGGACCGGGCAGGCCTGGCCGATCGCCTACAAGCTGCCGGAGGACGAGCGGGTCGCGCTGCTGCGCGCCTTTGGCGTGCGCGCGTTCGGCGCGCTGCTGTATCCGCACAAGCCGGACATGGCGGCCTGGCTCAACTCGTGGGCGGCGGGCTTCGCCGCCCGCACCCCCGATGCCCTGCACAGCGCCACCTTCTTCCCCGAGCCTGGCGCGGCCGGCTACGTGGCGCAGGCGCTGAGCTCAGGGGCCCGCCTGTTCAAGGCGCATCTGCAGGTCGGCGGGTACGATCCCCGCGATGAGCGGCTCGCTCCGGTGTGGGGGCTGCTGGCCGATGCGGGCGTGCCGGTCGTCGTGCACTGCGGCTCGGGGCCGACCTCAGGGCCGTACACCGGCCCGGCGCCCATGTCCGAGGTGCTCGCGCGCCATCCCCGGCTGACCATGATCATCGCGCATCTGGGCACGCCGGAGTACGGCGAGTTCCTCGATCTCGCGCAGCGGTATCCCGGCGTCTATCTCGATACCACGATGGCGTTCACCGACTTCATGGAGCACCTCGCGCCGTTCCCGCCGGCGCTGCGGCCCAGGCTGGCCGCCCTGGCCGACCGCATCCTGCTGGGCAGTGACTTCCCCAACATCCCGTATCCGTACCTGCGCCAGCTGCAGGCCCTGGCCCGCCTAGATCTCGGCCCCGACTGGCTCCGCGCCGTCTGCCACGACAACGCGGCCGCCCTGCTCGGCCTGTGACCTACCGGAGCCCGGCGAACAGGTCGTGCTCGGGCACCGGGGCGCCCGTGGTGTCGCTGGCCCGGATGAAGCTCTCGCGGCCGAAGACCTGCTGCGCGATCTGCGGCGGGATCTTGCTGAACCAGGACTCGCCGATCTGGCTGGCGTGGGCCATCAGCGCGTCGCGCTTGCGGTCCAGCACCGGCTGGATGTCGATCGTGGTGGTGATCCGCCGCTCCGATTCCTCCATCTGGCGCTGCATCTCGGCCGTGAAGTCCGAGGCATCGGGAACATCCTCGCCCAGCTCGCGCAGGACATCCCAGATCTTGCGCCAGTCACTGCCCCGCATGGCCGACTCGTAGAACTTCGCCGTGATCGGCGAGGCCGCGGCCGCGGCGGCCGCGGCCTTAGTGGCGTGCACGTGGTCGGGGTGCTGGTAAGCGCCCTGGGGGTCGTAGCTGATCACGACCTGCGGCTGGTAGCGCTCGATGAGCACGCCGATCCGGGCCGCGACCTGCGCCTCAGGAATATTGCAGAACGCATCCGGCCGGTCCTTGTAGTCCCAGTCCGGCATGCCGGAATCGTGGTAGCCGAGCAGTTCGAGCTCGGTCACGCCGAGAATCTTGACCGACTCTCGCAGCTCGGCCAGCCGGGTCTCCGCGACGGCCGTCTCGTCATGGCCGGCCGTGCCCGGCTTGACGCCGCCGGGCCCGTCGCCGAATTCCCCGTTCGTGCACGTGACCACGATCGTCTGTACGCCTTCGTCACCATATTTGGCCAGGACGCCGCCGGTGCTCGACGCCTCGTCATCCGGATGTGCGTGTACGGCCATCAAGGTAAGGGTCTTTGCCATGCCCTTAGCCTGCCCGATGAACGGGCGTGGTCGGGCAGGCGGGCTGGCCGGCGTGTCCGGATCAGGCGCGCGGCCCGCGGACGGCGGTCACTAGGCCCGGCGCCGCGGCCTCGATCATGCGCAGCACCCGCTCATAGTCCGCCGCCCCGCCGCGGACCGGATCAGGCACATCCAGCGCGCCATCGCAGGCCGGGTCGAAACTGCGCAGCAGGACGACCTTCGCCGCGCTGGCCGCGTCCGGCGCGACCTGGCGCAGTAGCTCCTGGTGGCCGGTGTCCAGCGCCACGATCAGGTCGTAGCGGCTGAACATGTCCAGCTCGAATGGGCGGCCCGCATGCCGGCTCCCGTAACCGCGGGCCGCCAGCGCGGCCACCGCCCGCGGATCCGCCGGCCCGCCAGGATCGGCGGCCCGCAGGCCGGAGCTGGCCACCTCGGCCGCGTCCGCCAGGCCCGCGTCGGCCAGGCAGCGCCGCAGGACATGCTCGGCCATCGGCGACCGGCAGGTATTGCCCGAGCAGACGAACATCAGCCGGTAACGTTCGTTCACCATGTCCACAGGTATACCGCCACCGCCAGGCGCGCGGCCGCCGGCCAACTGGGCCGGGAACGTCACCTTCACCGCGCAGCGCTTCCACCGGCCGGCCAGCGTCGGGGAACTGCAGGCCCTGGTCGCCGGCCGCGAGCGGGTCCGGGCCCTGGGCACCGGTCACTCGTTCAGCCCCATCGCTGACACGCCGGGGGACCTGGTCTCCGTCACGGGCCTTCCGAAGATCATCGAGGTGGACTCGGGGGCGTCGACGGTGCTGGTCAGCGCGGGCCTCCGGTATGGCGAGCTGGCCGGGCGACTGCACGAAATGGGCTACGCCCTGCGCAATCTCGCCTCGCTGCCGCACATCGGCATCGCCGGGGCCTGCGCGACCGGCACTCATGGCTCCGGAGACGGCAACGGCAGCCTCGCGACCGCCGTCCGCGCCCTGGAGATGGTCACCGCGCCGGGCGACGTCGTGGCCATGAGCCGGGATGCCGGTGGTGACCAGTTCCGCGGCGCCGTCGTGGGGCTCGGGGCGCTGGGGATAGTCACCCGCCTGACGCTGGACATCGGGCCGGCCTTCGATATCCGCCAGTACGTCTACGACGACCTGCCGCGCGAGCAGCTCGACGAGCATTTCGAACAGGTCACTGCCAGTGCCTACAGCGTGAGCTTGTTCACCGACTGGCGCGGCTCGCCGGTGCGCCAGGTGTGGCTGAAGCGCCGGGCCGACCAGGACGGCTCCGCGCTGGCGCGGACGCGCTGGCTGGGGGCCCGGCTGGCCGACGGCCCGCGGCATCCGGTGCCGGGCATGTCCCCCGACGCCTGCACGCCGCAGCTGGGGGTGCCCGGACCCTGGCACGAGCGGCTACCGCACTTCCGGCTGGATTTCACGCCCAGCAGCGGCGCTGAGCTCCAGTCGGAGTACCTCATGCCGCGCCGGCATGCGATCGAGGCGCTCGCGGCGCTCGACCGCATCAGGGACCAGGTGGCTCCCGTGCTCCAGATATCGGAGATCCGCACCGTCGCCGCGGACGAGCTGTGGCTGAGCCCGTGCTATCAGCGCGACAGCGTCGCGATCCACTTCACCTGGATCAAGGACACCAGCGCGGTGCTGCCCGTGCTGGCCGCGATCGAGGATGAGCTGTCCCCCTTCGAGGCCCGGCCGCACTGGGGAAAGCTCTTCCGCACCAGCCCGCAGGTCGTGCGCGCCCGGTACGAGCGCCTGCCCGACTTCGAGCAGCTGCTGCGCCGCTACGACCCGGCCGGAAAGTTCCGCAACGACTTCATCGACCGGTACTTCCCGCGCTGACGTCCTGTCTCATCAGGGCAACAGTGGCGGAGGGGCTCCTTGGCGCAGGAACGTGATCAGCAGAGGGTTGACGACCTCAGGCAGTTCCAGCGGAAGGATATGGCTGCCGGGCAGGACGGCGAGCCGACCGTCACCCAGTGCGGCGGCAACAGCGCAGCTATGTTGCACGGTCACCTCGTCCCGGTCGCCCTGCATGACCAGAGTCGGCGCGGCAACACCCTGCAACTCGGACAGGTCGATCTCGGGTTCGGACTCGATCATCGCCAGCATCTTCTGGTACACGACCGTGAAGTGACCCGGCCCATCGGGGGAGAACGGATCGTAGCTGGCGCGCAGGAACTCCATCGCCTCCGGAGTGCGCAGCAGCCGTTCTATGGCGCTATCAGGAATCCGGCCCCGCGAGTTGTAGTACTGGCCGATCACGACCATCCGCCCCACCAGATCGGGCCGTCGCATCGCCACGAGCATGGCGACGACCGCGCCGTCGCTCCAGCCGACCAGGTGCGCTTGCCCGGCGATGACCGCATCGAGATAGCCGATCGTGTCGTCGGCCATCACGGCATAGGTCAGCGGGCCCTCCACATCGGCCGTATGCGCGTGCCCGCGCCGCTCCGGGATGTAGACCTGGAACCCGGCCGCGGTGAGAGCCGGCGCCTGCGCGGCCCACGATGACGCGCCCGCGAACCCGCCATGCAGGAGCAGCACAGGGTCACCAGTCGTGCCATGAACTTCATGCCATACCTGACGTCCCTGCACCGTCACGTAACCGCTGGTCGCTGACGGGCCGCCGTTATCTACCATGATCCACGTTGTACCACCGGCCCGCGGGTCCGCGCCGCGCCGTGGCTACATCATGGTCGACGGCGACGGCGACGGCATCGGGGGCGCCATCGGGGGGGCCATCGTCGGCGCAGGCATCGGCGGAGGCGGCGGCGGAGGCTGATGAGCCCGGAACGATGTCTGGCAGGAGCCTTCCCGGCCGTGCAGCGACGCGTGGACGTCCACCACCACCCGATGGCCGCCGCCCGCCGAGTAGGAGAACGTGTGCCTCCCCAGGGCGCTGGCCCTGGCGCCCTTCGCATGGACGCCGCTCGCGTAATGGGCGGTCACGGCGACCCAGGCATGCGGTGCCGTTCTGACCCGCACGCTGGTCAGGGTACCGGCGATGGCATGCCTGCTGGCGTGCACGCCGCACGCGAGCGGTGCCGGTGGCGCCGTGGTGGCAGCGGCGGCCGGCTTGGGGGCTGCGGTGTGCACGGCCGGGCTGGGGGGCGCCGTCGCGCTGCCGCACGCGGCCGCCGCCAGGCCCGTACCGGCAATCAGGACGGTCGTGGTGATGCGCTTGGCGTTGGCGGCGATCGTCATTCTCATGAGGTCCTCCTCGCGGCCCCTTCGCGTAGACGAGACGGCGAGCCCGGATCGCGGTAATTCCGCGGCCCATTCAGTACCACGGACGCCAGGGACGGGCGGGTTCATTAGTTCCTGTCCTCTCAACGACAGGATTCGGCCGGTGAGCTGCGAGTTTCCTCGGGGATGGGCAGCACATGGGTATTCATTGACCTGAACGTTTAATAATGGATCTTCGGCCGGTCATCTGGCCGTGCGGCTGGCCGGCGTGACGATGGCCGGCGGAGACGGCGCGGCGCGGCGCGGCGTGATCATCAAGAAATGGGAGCTCGTAATGAACATCGCGGCGCCGGAAGGCGCGCGGGAGGTGCTGGGCGCCGAGCGGGCTCGTACGCGGGCGCGGCTCGCGGCGCTGGAGCGCGACTTTGACGGCATCGTCGAGGCCGGGGCGTCCGCGGCCACCGACGATGAGCATGACCCGGAGGGCGGCACCACGGCCTTCGAGCGGCAGCATATCGCCGCCCTGATCGGCCAGGCCCGCGACCAGCTGGCCGACATCGCCAGGGCCCTGGAGCGGCTGGATGAAGGGCGCTACGGCCAGTGCGAGCGGTGCGGGCGCGCTATCGCCCCCGAGCGCCTCGCGGCCCGTCCTGCGGCGTCGACCTGCATCACGTGCGCCGCTGGGCTAGCGCCTGCTGGGCGGCGGCCGCGGCCTGGAAGCAGAAGGCGGTGGCGCCGTAGTTGGCGCCTGCGTCGATGACGAGCTTGGCGATGGAGGTCGCCCCCTCGGTCTCGTCCGCGAATTACGATGGGACTCGGCCAGACCCTCGCCGTCACCTGATAAGCGAAGTGGCGTTGGAGCTAGCCCGCGCTTTGAACCTATTTGTCGTGATGGTGGTGATGATGATGCCGGGGATGAAGTTGTTGCGCTCCCCCCAGAGCGTGGCGTCGCTGAAATCCCAATTCTTGCAGGGGGGCGGTGTTTTCGTGGCGTTCCACGGGGTCGGCCACTGCAGGATGGTCATGATCGCGGGCAAGGTGAAATCCAGAACATTCAGCGCGTCGCCTGCGGCGGCGACAGTCGATTTGCCTGGGAGGGCCAGGACGTCGATGATCGCGTCGACGCCCGCCCAGATGAACTGGACTACGCCTGCGGCCAGGTCGAGGCCGAAGCCGTTCTTGTCCGCGGCGCCACGGCCGAGCAAGCCAGGGGCGGAGCTGGTCTGCGAGTCGTCGTCGAAGTCGAACATCGGCTCTTCGCCGGCCACAGGTTGTGCAGCAGGGTGGCAGGGTAGGCGACGATCAAGGAGACGACTCGGCTGATGCTGGGCGTGAAATAGTTGATGCCGGTGACTCGAGGATCTCCCCGATGACGGGCAGCTCGAACTCCGAGGTGAGCAGGTCGCTCAGGTCGGTCAGGAAATCCTTGATCAGGTCCAGGATGGTGTCGGCGACTAGGTCGAGCAGCACCAGAACGACGTCGGCGACGTTGGTGAAGTCATCGAACAACTGGCTGACGTTCGCCTGCTTGAACTCGTCAGCTGTGATGAAGGTTATCAGCTCGTCGGACAGCGTGTTGCCGATGTCGCTTTAGTATCACCGCCGCCGAGGAAGTTATTGAGGTCGGTCGGCACGTCCTGGGACAGCGAGGGGCTCACGTGAAGGCTGTCCAGCTCATCGGCTGGACATGGGACATGATCTTGTGCTAAAGCCAGCTAGCTGGCGACTGTCCCATGAACTTGAAGAAATACTTGGCTGCTGTGAACGCTAGGCTCGAGTTGTTGCTGCTGGTGAAGATCGCCAAGGCTGGCGTCGGCGCGACTGACTCGAACAGCATGTTCTCGACGTCACCTTTCCAGGTCTGGATCTGCGCTGCGACGTTCGTTTCCTGGTTCTGGAAGAACTTGTCGGTCCGCTGCTCCAGGTTGTCCAGGATCTGGACTCCCGCGGTAGACAGCGAGTCGAACCAGCTCTGGAGCACCTTGGCGTTGATGTCAGCGTCGCGGATCACGCCGAGCACGAAGTGCTTCAGCCATTCCCACACGTTCTTCAGGTCCGCCCGAGGGCCTGGAAGAAGCTACTGATGGCGTGAATCGCGGTCTTGACGTCGGAGACGATGTAGGTCAGGAGGTTGTCGACGCCGTCGCCGATGTCCACGATCAGGTTGACGGTCCACTGCGCGGCTCTTTGTCCCAGGAGGACACCATTTTCTTGAACTTTATGACGCCGTGCCGCAGCCCGTGAAAAACCGATTCGGCGTCGTTCTTGGCCGAGTCCCACCAGTTGCCAACGCCGAGGGTGCCGGTCAGCGAGCTGAACGCGTTCGGGTCGGTCGAGGACTGGAACGTGGGGGTGACGCCGGGGGTGAGGTCAAAGGACACGGACTGCACATCGGTGCTGCTGCTCGGCTGGTAGCCCAGCCCAAGATTGGCGACGTGGTTGATGGCCTGCGCGACCGCGCCGGCGCTGGCGCTGGTCAGCTTCGGCAGCAGCGGGCCGCTGCTGACGTAGGCCTGCGTCGCGGTGTCCCAGGTGGTGTTCTGCGCGTTCAGCAGCGCCTGCCCGGGCTGCGAGCCGGCGCCGGTGAGCGTGCCCTTGTCGGTCAGCGAGCCCTGCCCGGCCAGGAAGTTCTGCACGTCGATGTTCGGGGTGATCGCGAGCGGCGCGCCGGAGGGTTGGCCGGTGCTGTCCAGGGCCTGTGCGGTGAGCACCGCGGTGTCCAGCTCCTCGGCGGGGATGCTGAAGGTGATCTTCCCGCCGGAATCGGCGGTCAGGGTGACCGGCGCAGCGGGCGTCAGGATGGTGCTGTCGCTGGCCTGCCAGAACCCGACCGGCCGGTCGGTGCTGAGCTGGATCTGCCCGGCAGCGACCCCGACGCGGTTGGCGTCCAGCATGCTGATCTGGACCCGCCACGAGGTGACCGCCTGCGGGCTGGCGCCAACCTGGTGGACCTGGGTCTGTGTCCAGCCCAGGGTGGGGTCCTTGGTCAGCACGCTGAGGGTCTTGACGTCGACGGCGACGGCGAACAGCGTGCTCTCGGCGGGATCAGTGGGCAGGCTGTAGATCTTCTCGAAAAGCCATCGACCAGGGGGATCGGCGCGGTCCAGGAGAAGAAGCCCGAGCCTGTGCTTGGGATCTCGCTGACCACCTGGGCCAGGCCGCTGTCCAGGAAGGTGCAGGTGTAGGCGCCGTTCAGCTTCCAGACGGCGACCTGCCCGTCCCCGGCCGGGCTGCCGTAGGTGAAGTCGGTGAAGTTCAGTGCCCCGGTCTCGTCCTGGAAGCCGACGATGCCGTTCTCGTTCTGCCACAAGATGGCCGGCTGCCCGGTGGTACTGCCGGGGGTAGTGGTAGGCCCACAGCAGCGCGGCCGCAGCGGTGGGCAGCGCATTGGCGGCCTGGCCGGAGAAGCTGGCGGGGCCGACCTGGTTGAAGGTGCTGATCCACTTGTCGCTGGTCCGCACCACCGCGAACCCGGTCGGGGGGCCGTTCGGGACCTGGCCGGGGTCGAACAGCACCACCGTTTCCTCGATGGTCAGCTGCATATCCTGGGTACTGACTGGGTCAGCATCTCGGTGCCCGCGTGGAGGCCGTCGTACAGGAGCAGGCTGAACTGCTCCATCGTCCCGGCCTCGGAGGGGACCCAGCCGTAACAGTACGGCCCCTCCTGCGACACGCCCGCGGACAGCGGCCCGATCTGCTCGGGCACCGTGAAAGTCTTGCCCCCCGCCCAGTCGCCGGGTCCGACCCGCGTCAGCCAGGCGGCCGCCACCGTCGCGCCGGGCGGGGCGGGCAGCGAGCGCGGCCCGGTGACCATCAGCTGGCCGCCGAACCCGCCACCGACAACAGCGGCATCAGAAACAAAACTAAAGGGCGCGTTCACCACCGTGTACGACCAGCCCGAGGTGGCGGTCGCGTCCGGGTACAGGTGATTCAGCTGTCCCGACGACGGCGACAGCACCAGCGCTTCCACCGTGACGGTGCCGGTGAACGAATCGATCACGCTGAACGGCATTACCTTGTCCCCGTCGCTGATGGGCACGTCGTCGGTGAGGAAGTGAGTCCTCGGACAGGTCGCAGGAGGCCTCGAACGGTGTACGGGGTCGGCTGCGACGCCTTGCCCGAGGGAGGAATGGGGGTGTTCATCACAAGAATCCGTTCTGGTTAGCGCGGGTCGCTGACCGGCGGTGGCAAGTGGTCGGAGCAGCAGGTCTCAGCGGCTGGTTCGTCTCAGCGATTCGTTGCCGCAAGGGGTTCAGTGGTGCTGGGCGGTGCGGGTCAGGCAGTGGTAGCGGCCGGTGTGGATGCCGGTCACTATCGCCTCAGCCGGGGTGGGCACGGGCTGCGGGTGCGTCTGGTCGGCGGTGCTGCCGTTGCCGTTCTGCCCGAACCGGCCGTGGCCCCAGGCGTACACCTGGCCCTCGTTGGTGCGGGCCAGCACCGAATCGCCGCCCGCGATGACTGCGTGACGCGAGCCGCGCAGTTCCGGGATCCGCACCGACACCGGGTCCCGGCGGCTGGTGGTGTCGCGGGTGCCGAGCTGGCCGTGGGAGTTGGCGCCCCAGGTCAGCACCACGCCGGTGTCGGTGAGCGCGACGGTGTGGTTGTCACCGGCGCTGATCGACTCGACGCGTCCCCAGGACCGCTCCAGCGGCAGCGAACCGGGTAGCGGCCGGCCGCCCGCATCCACGCCGAAGGTGAGCAGCTCACCGTCACTGGTGAGCACGACCAGGTGCCGCTGCCCGGCATCGACCATCGCTGCCTTGGTTCCCGGCGGCAGTGCCAGCGGCTCGGGACTGGCCAGACTGGCCGCGACGGCGCCGGCCGGACCGGGGGCAGCCCGTCCCCAGATGAGCGCGGCGCCCGAGGCGGTCAGGACCGCCGAGCAGGCGTTACCGGCCGCCACCTGCGCCGCATCCGGCACCGGCACGAGCACCGGGGCCGCCCGATCGACCGTCGTGCCGTCGCCGAGCTGGCCGTGGTGATTGCGGCCCCACGCATAGACGCCGCCCTGGCGCGTCAGCGCGAGCACATGATCCTGGCCCACCGCGATCGACGCCACCGGATCCGAACCGGCCAGCCCGACCAGGCTCGGGGCGAACCGGGTGGTAGCGGTCGCGCCGTCGCCGAGTTGCCCGTAGCGGTTGCCGCCCCACGCCCACACCTGCCCGGCGGCGGTCAGCGCGACCGTGAAATCAGTACCGCCCTGCACATCGACCGTCCCCTCCGGCAGGCGCACCGGCACCGGCCGCAACGCCCGCGCCACACTGCCGATCCCCAGGCCCCCGGCATTGTTGTATCCCCACGCGTACCCGGCCGCCGACGCCCGGCCAGCTGGCTGCTGATCTTCCGTCACGACTCCTGCTCCTCCATGATCGGGGCCCGATGCGGCGGCGCGGGACACAGCGTGGCCGACAGCGACTGGACAATCACTACAATTAGTCGCAGCACTTTTGAGCAATTGTCAAGATCCGCGGATCTGGCGTTGTGATGAACTCGGCCGGTGAGCTGCGAGTTTGCTCGGGGATGGGCAGCGCATGGGTATTCATTGACCTGAACGCTGATAGCTCTAGATGCCGCGCTCGGCGGTTATCCGGCCCGAGGCGGCGGCGGCGCCGAGGCTGGCGAAGTCCCGCTCGTTCTGCCGGGCGTAGGCGGCGGCGAAGTCGGCGATCGCCTGGTCGAATACATCCGATCCGCCCAGGTAGGCGGCAATAGCGATCCGGTCGCCGGAGCGGGCGTGGGCCCGCGCCAGCGTCCGTCCGCACAGTGCCCCGTAGGCCCGCATAGTGTCAGGGCGCATGCCCTCGATAACCAGTGAGAATTTCCAGTCCCGCAACTGACGCACATAGAAGTCCGCCCCCGGCTGAGCATCGCCCGGCTTCGTCCGATGCCAGCCGAGGAAGATGTCGCTGGCGGACTGCATCAGCTGCTGGCCAGCGACGACGCGCTGGCCCTGATTGGCGTACCCGCTGGCGCCGGCGAACGCGCTGAGCGCCGAGGCGTCCGCTTCCTTCAACTGCAGGAGGAGCAAGTCGGATGGGTCCCGGCCGACCAGCAGGATGATCCAGCAGCGCATCCCCACGCTGCCGACGCCGACCACCTTGCGGGCAATGTCGGTTACCTCGAAATGCTCAACCAGATACCCGCGATCGGACTGGAGGGTGCGCCCGTAATTCGCGATGATCTGGTCGAGCTGAGGCTCGAAGCCGCCTCTTGTCGCAGCGGCGGGCAGGTCCGCGAGCGGCACGACCAGCGGCGGGTTACTGACGATCTTCGGCTGGCCGTGCACCATCCGGGTCAGCTTGCTGAGCGCCTGACGGCCATCCTTGTCCTGCGCGCTGGCCAGGTCGGCGGCCTCGAGCTTGCGCTCTTGCGCGTTCAGCAGGGCCTGATACTGCGCCCCCAGCTCATCCAGCTCGACGTGGGCGTACCAGACATCCAGGTGACCGACGCCCGCATAGGAGCGCATCGCCTGGCGGTACTGCGCGACAGCGGCCAGGACCGCCGCGCGCCGCTGGCCGCGGGAGAAGCCGCTCCCCTGGCCGGCCACCTCGATGCTGGCGGCCAGTCGCTTGATGTCCCATTCCCACGGCGCGGGCAGCGTCTCATCGAAGTCATTGACATCGAAGACCAGGCGCCGTTCCGGCGACGCGAAGATCCCGAAGTTCGCCAGGTGCGCATCACCGCAGGCCTGCACGATCAGCCCCGTGGCCGGGGTGCCGGCCAGGTCACTGGCCATCGGCAGCGCGGCCCCGCGGAAGTAGGCGAAGGCCGAGGCCAGCATCCGGCCGTAGCGGATCGGAAGCAGATCAGCGACCCGCGATGCAGCCTGCTGCTCCAGCAGGCTCACGGTGTCGGGGCGGTCGCGGGCCGGCTCGAACTGGGCGTGCGACTGCCTCGGCACGGCGTCCCTGGCTGCCTTGCCGCGAGCAGCGCGCTCGGCCGCTGAGAGTCCGGCCGTCTGCTGGTCCAGCACGGCCTGCCGCGGACGGCCCGGGCTGGCCTGCCGCGGTCGGCGGCTCGGGCTGGCCTGCCGCGCGCGGCGTGCCCCGGTTCCTGGTGTCGGGCTCATCGACGGCTCCTTTCCTGGGGCATGGGCAGTGTTTCCTGGGATGCGGGCCGACGCAGCGGGACAGGCCGCGCGCGACATGGCGGCACGGCGGTCAGTCCTGCTCGGCGCAGTCCGCCGCTGACTGCCCATCCGGACCGCCGGCGACGGAGCCGGAGGCGGACGGGCCGACGGAGCCGGACGGGCCGACGGAGCCGGACCTGGCGGCGCGGGAGGATCCCCGCGCATGGCGGCGGGCCTCCGGGAGGAGTTCCGGCGGCCCGATACGGCCTAGCCGCCAGGTGACGCCCAGGGTGCCCTGAGCCGCCTGCGTACCGTGCGCGCCCCCGCCGGCTCCGCGCAGGACGAAGGCAATGCCGACCGCGATGATGCCGCCTATCACCGGCCCGAGCAGATAAGCCCACCAGGATGCCCAGTCACCCAGGACCAGCGCGGGCCCGAGGGAGCGGGCCGGATTCATCGAGGCGCCGCTGACCGGCGCTCCCCACAAGCCCGCGAGCGCGATATAGCCGCCGACGCCCAGCGCGGCGAGCGGACCGAGCTGCTGGGCTCCCGACGCGGTACCCAGGATCACGCTGACCAGCCCGACGGTCAGCAGAGCCTCCCACAGCATCGCGGTGACCGTGGAAATGCCGGGACCCGGAAGCGTCAGGCCCGCCGAGCCGTGCTTGCCGACCAGCGCCCAGAGCGTCAGCGTGGCGAGGATGGCCCCGGCCAGCTGAGCGACGATATAGAGCGGGACGCGCTTCCAGGGGAAATTACCGCGCAAGGCGAAAGAAATGCTGACCGCCGGGTTGAGGTGCGCTCCGGACACCGCTCCCATGAACAAGATGACGGCCATCACCATCAGGCCAGGTGCTACCACCTGCGCCGAAGGCGGGATAGCGTGCCCGCCGAACCTGGCGTTCACCATTCCCGCGCCTGCCGCGACGAGGACGAGGAAGAACGTGCCGAGCAGCTCCGAGAACAGCCGCCGCCACTCGTAGGCGTCATCCCAGAAGTCAAACTGGCGCAGGACCGAGTTCGGCAGCCCCATGGACCGCACTGCGACGTCAACGTGCCGGGACAACTCCGCGCCCGCCTGTGACTGGGCCTCCGCCTGCTGCTGGGCCCGTGCCGCTGACGACTGCGATCCCGCGGCCTGGCTGGTCAACTGCCACCTTCCCCTCGTTCGCTGGCAGAGAGCCTACGTCCGCGCCGCCGCGCCGAGAAGGGCATGATGAGCCAGGAACCAATGCATACGCCGCTGCCTATGCCATGCGGTCGAGGATCTCGCGGACCAGTCCCATCGTCGTATGCGGATGCAGGAACGCGAATCTGCCTACCGTCTCGCCCTCCCAGGCCGACGGCGGGATGAACGCCACCTGATCGGCCAGCAGCTGGTCCGCCCACTGCGCGTACTGGCCAGAGTCCCAGCCGAGACGGCGGAAGAGCACGACCGACAGGTCAGGCTCCCGGATCAGCTCCAGGTAATCACGGGTCCTGATCTCCGCGGCGGTGTCCCTGGCCAGGGTGATCGCCGTCTCGATAGCGCGTGAGTACGCACGGACCCCGTGCACGGACAGCGAGAACCACAACGGCAGGCCCCTGGCCCGCCTGGTCAGGTGGTAGGCATAGTCGGTCGGGTTCCATTCGCCCGGCGTGTCGTGAATAACGTCGAGGTAGGACGCGTCCTGCTTGTGCACTGACCGTGCTAGCGCGGGATCCCGGTAGATCAGGGCGGCGCAGTCAAACGGCGCGAACAGCCATTTATGCGGGTCGACGATGAACGAGTCCGCGTGCTCGATGCCGTTGTAGGAGGCCCGCACGCTGGGCGCGAACAGCCCCGCGCCGCCGTAAGCGCCGTCGACGTGGAACCAGAGGCCGTGCTCGCGCGCCACCTGCGCGATGCCGGCCAGATCGTCGATGATCCCCGCGTTGGTGGTGCCGGAGGTCGCGACCACGGCGGCGATCGACGACGGATCCGCGTCGGCCTCGATCACCGCCCGGACCTGCGCCCCGGTCAGCCGGTGGTCGGCTGTCTCGACCGTCAGGGCTTCCATGTCCAGGATCCGCAGGGTGTTGATGATCGATGAGTGAGCATCGGCGCCGACCACCACGCGCCGTGGTCGCGCGCCCGCGGCACCGCGGTCGGCGCCGCGGCCGGCGGTCGCCTTGCGCCTGGCCACCTCGCGAGCGACGGCCAGGGCCGACAGGTTGCCGGCCGAACCGCCGGAGACGAAGCAGCCGCCGGCCTGGACCGGCAGGCCCGCCCGGTCGGCGATCAGGCGAAGCACCTGATTCTCGGCGTGGATCGCGCCCGCTGCCTCCAGCCAGGAGATGCCCTGGATCGACGCACACGAGACGAGCATGTCGAACAGCAGCGCGGCCTTGGTCGGCGCCGACGGGATGAAGCCGAGGAAGCGGGGGCTGTCCGCGGAGATGACCGCCGGGGCGAGCACGGCGGCGTAAATGCCCAGGATCTGGTCCGGGTTATGACCCTCGTCACCCAGCAGGCCCGCCAGCGCGGCGTCCAGTTCCGCCGGATCACGCGAGCCCTTGTCCAGGGGCACCGGGTCAAGCCGCAGCCGGTTCTCCGCATAGGCCAGCACTGACCTGATCATCTGCTCGGTCGTCGCATCCACATTGTGCATGGCCGAAACCTACGGCAGGGACCCCGATATCTTGATCGGCAACTGCGAAAATAGGCTGTCCGGCGTGACGGCCGCCGGTAATACCCAGATCCGCAGCCTGACCTTCGACCAGCCCTGGCGCCACTACCAGACGCTCGCGCTGCAGGCCTTTGAGCAGGACGAGCAGCGCGGGCACCGCACCACCTACATCGTCGCGCCGCCGGGCTCGGGCAAGACCCTGATCGGCATCGACATCGTGCGCCGGCTCGGCCGCCGGGCCCTCGTGCTCGTACCGAACTCCGCAGTTCAGGCGCAGTGGCTACGCGCGGCGGCCGAGTTCGGCGCGCCGCCGGGCCTGGCGGCCGCCGACCCCGCCGCCCCCATCGCGTGCCTGACCTACCAGGCCCTGTGCCAGCTGGACGATCCGGCGGCCGCGCTTGGTGATCTCGCGGAGCGCCGCTGGGCGGCCCAGCGAGCGCGCGCCACCGGGACCGACCTCCAGGAGGTCGAGCAGGAAGCGCTGGCCTGGACCGGTGAGGCGGCCGCCCGGCGGGGGCGCGAAATCGCCCGGATCACCGCATCCCTCAAGCGGGAAATCGCCAGGGCCGGGCACGGCGACCTCAAGCTCGGCGAGCTGCTCACCAGGGGAGCGCGGCAGCGGCTGGAAGCACTGCGGGCCGGCCACGTGCAGACGGTGGTGCTGGATGAGTGCCACCACCTGGCGTCGATGTGGGGCTACGTTATCCGGACCGCGCTGGAGGAACTCGGCGACACTCATGTGATCGGGCTGACCGCGACTCCGCCGGAAGCGCTGACGGCGCAGGAAAACGACCTCTACTTCGCCCTGCTCGGTGAGGTCGACTTCACCGTTCCGACGCCGGCCCTGGTGCGCGAGCGGTCGCTTGCGCCCTACCAGGAGCTGGCGTGGCTGACCCGCCCGCTGGACAGCGAGACCGCGTGGCTCGCCGAGCACGACGTCCGGTTCCAGGAGCTGATCACCGACCTGCACGCCGAAGGCGGCGAGGTGATGAGCCTGCCCGCCTGGGTGATCGGAAGGATCCGCGATCGCGCCCGGAACGAGACCGATGACGCCGCCGTGCCGTGGAACACCTTCCAGCGCCGTCATCCGGCCCTGGCCAGGGCCGGAGCGCGGTTCCTGGCCTCCGGCGGCCTTGAGCTGCCGCCGGGAGTACCGCGCGGGGAGGGCTACCGGGAGCCACCGACCCTGGACGACTGGCTGGTGCTGCTGGAGGACTACGCGCTGCACTGCCTGGCCGCTGATCCGTCCGGCGCCGCGGCCGGGCGCTACCAGGGCGTGGCGGTAGCGCTGCGCTCGCTGGGCTTCACGCTGACCCGGCAGGGCATCCGCCGCGGCGCATCCGACGTTGACCGGCTGCTGACGACCTCGGCCGCCAAGTCGATCGCCCTGGCGGACGTGGTCGGCTGCGAGTACGACGCCCGCGGCGACCGGCTGCGGGCCCTGGTCCTGACCGACGCCGAGCTGGTCAGCGCCCCCGAGCGGGTCGCTGAGCGGGGTGATCCGCCCGGAGGCCGGGTCGGCCCCGGAAGCAGTGCAGGCGCTGGCCGCCGACCTCCGTACCGCGCCGCTGCGCCCGCTGCTGGTCTCGGGCCGCGGCCTGCGCTGCACGGCGGCCGACTCCGACGCCCTGCTCGCCGCGCTGCAGGCGCAGGCTGGCCCGCGGGCCAGCGGCTGGCGGGCCGAGCCAGACGAGGCGGGCCTGGTCCGCCTGACGGCGACGGGCCCGGCCTGGCAGTCGCGGCTGTGGGTGGAGCTGGCCACCGGCATATTCACCCAGGGTTCGACTCAGCTGCTGGTCGGGACCCGCGCGCTGCTCGGCGAAGGATGGGACGCGCCGTGCGTGAACTGCCTGGTCGACCTGAGCGCGGCTACTACCGCGGTCTCGGTCATGCAGAGCCGCGGGCGCACACTGCGCCTGGATGCCAGCGACCCGGAGAAGATCGCCTCGAACTGGGACATCGTCTGCCTCGCGCCGGAACTGGCCCGCGGCACGGCCGACTACGAGCGGTTCGTCCGCAAGCACCTGCACCTGTTCGCGCCCTCCGAGGACGGCGCGATCGAGGCCGGCCCGTCGCATGTGCACCCGGCGCTCGGCCCCTTCGCCGCGCCCCCGGACAGTTCCTTCGACGAGATCAACCGCGCCATGATCCAGCGCGCGGCCGACCACGAGCTGGCCCGCGAGCGCTGGGGTATCGGCCAGCCCTACACCGGTGCCGAACTCCAGACGCTCGTCATCCGACCCCGCAGGCCCGGCGGGCCGCTGCCGGTCATGGCCGACACGCCGCCGCGCTACCAGGTCAGCCAGCGCGGTCCCGCCCGGCTCGCCGCGCTGGCCGCGATCGTGGCCGTACTGGCGACGGCCCTCACCCGCAGCCCGGCCGCGCTGGCGATACTGGCGGCGGTCCCGGCCGCGCTCGGCTGGGCCGCCATGCGGCTGGCGCGAACCCAGCGGGTGCTCGCCGACGTCCTTCCGCTCGATCTGGCCGCCCATGCGGTCTGCGACGCCTACCGGAGCCTGGGCGAGCTCAGCGACGCCGCCGCCGGCTCGCTCGCGGTCGAGCCGCGGGCCTCCGGCTACCTGCGGTGCTTCCTGCGCGCCGCCACGGCGCCGGAGAGTGACCGGTTTGCCCGCGCCCTCGATGACCTGCTCTCGCCGGTCGAGTTCCCGCGCTACCTGGTCTCGCGCCTGGTGCCTGCCGCCCGGCCGGGCGCCCCGGTCGCGCGCTGGCTGTCGCGGCGGCCGCCCTTCGAGCGGCGGTGGGTGGCCGTCCCGGAGGATCTGGGTCGCGGCAAGCACCGCGCCGAGGCGTTCGCGACGGCCTGGCGGCACTGGGTCGGCCCGGCCGAGCTGCAGTTCACTCAGCGCAGCGAGGCAGGCCGGGACGCAGTCGCCGGCGCGGGCGCGCAGGCCGCCGACTACGAGACGAGCACCCGCCGCATCTGGGTCTAGCGGACACCGGGCCCGGAAACGCGATGGATGACGGGCCGGGCTCGCTGGTAGCCTGTGGCGGCCGGAAGGGCTGTTGGCGAGATGGAGGGCGCTCGGTGCTCCTGACGATCTCCACGACGCACCGGCCCGCGACCGACCTCGGATACCTGCTGCATAAGAACCCGGGCCGGCTGCACGTGGCCGAGCTGAGCTTCGGCACCGCCCATGTGTATTACCCCGAGGCGGGCGACGAGCGGTGCCGGGCGGCCGTCCAGGTGAACATCGACCCGGTCGGCCTGGTCCGGGACCGGCGCGGGCCGTCGGGCACCGGATTCGCCCTCGCCCAGTACGTGAACGACCGGCCCTACGCTGCGTCGTCCTTCCTGTCGGTCGCCATCGGGAAACTGTTCGGGACGGCCCTGACCGGCCGCTGCAAGGACCGCCCGGAGCTGGCTGACCAGGTTATCCCGCTGCAGGTCGGCCTGCCGGTGGTGCCCGCGACGGGCGGGGAGGCCGTGCTGCGCCGGCTCTTCGAGCCGCTCGGCTACACCGTGGACGCGCGGCCGATCGCGCTGGATCCGCACTTCCCCGAGTGGGGCGACAGCCGGTACCTGTCCGTCACCATGTCGGCCGCGCTCCGGCTGCGTGACCTGCTGGAGCAGCTGTTCGTCCTGCTTCCGGTACTGGATGACGACAAGCACTACTGGGTCGGGCCGGATGAGATCGACAAGCTGCTGCGCCGTGGCGGCGAATGGCTGGCCGTCCACCCGGAGCGCGAGCTCATCGCTCACCGCTACCTGCGCCACGACCGCCAGCTCACCTCCGAGGCCCTCGCCCGGCTGCTCGAAGACGACGCCGGGGACGGCGATCTGGACCAGGCCGCCCGCGAGCAGGACGCGCAGGAGGAGGAGGCCGAGCGCCGGGTCGGCCTGCACGAGCAGCGGCTGGCGGCGGTCACCGGGGCGATCAGGGCCAGCGGCGCGCGCACCGTGCTCGATCTCGGCTGCGGCGGCGGCAAGCTGATCGCCGAGCTGCTGACGGAGCGGGGCCTGGACCGGATCGTCGGGATGGACGTCTCGTACCGGGCTCTCGCGATCGCCGCGCGGCGGCTGCACCTGGAGCAGATGGCGCCCAGAGCGCGCAGCCGGGTCGAGCTGCTGCACGGCTCGCTGACCTACCGGGACGCCCGGCTGCGCGGATTTGACGCCGCCGCCGTCGTCGAGGTGGTCGAGCATCTGGACGCGCCGCGGCTCGGTGCGTTCGAGCGCGCGCTGTTCGGCTACGCCCGCCCTGGCACGATCGTGCTGACGACCCCGAACGCCGAGTACAACGTGCTGTTCGAGGGGCTGGCCGCCGGGTCGCTGCGGCACGCCGATCACCGTTTCGAATGGACCAGGCAGCAGTTCGCCGACTGGGCCGCCGGCGTCGCCTCCCGGCACGGTTACCAGGCCGAGCTGTCCGGCATCGGGGCGGGCGATCCGGGGGTTGGCTGCCCTTCGCAGCTGGCGGTGTTCCGCCGGTGAGCGTCATCAAGATCCCTCAGATGTCCCTGGTCGTCCTGATCGGCATTTCCGGCTCGGGCAAGTCCAGCTTCGCCGCCCGGCACTTCCTGCCCACCGAGGTCATCTCGTCGGACTTCTGCCGCGCCCTGGTCAGTGACGACGAGAACGACCAGGCCGCTACAGGCGACGCGTTCGACGTGCTCCACTTCATCGCCGGGAAAAGGCTGGCCGCGGGGCGGCTGACAGTCGTCGACGCCACCAGCGTCCAGCCCGGTGCACGCAAGCCGCTGGTCGCGCTGGCCCGGCAGCACCACGTGCTCGCGGTCGCGATCGTTCTTGACGTCCCCGAGCAGGTCTGCGCGCAGCGCAACGCCGCGCGGCCCGACCGGGCTTTCGGCCGGCACGTGCTGCGTCAGCAGCATGACCAGCTGCGCCGCTCCCTGCGGGGCCTGCGCAAAGAGGGATTCCACCGGGTGCGCGTCCTGTCGGGCGCCGATGAGATCAGCGACGCCGTGTTCGAGCGGGAGCCGCTCTGGAACGACCGGCGCGCCGAGCACGGGCCGTTCGACATCATCGGCGACGTGCACGGCTGCTTCGACGAGCTCGCCGGGCTGCTGGCCGCCCTGGGCTACATCATCGAGCCGGACGGCAGCTCCGCGCGGCATCCGGCCGGGCGCACGGCCCTGTTCGTGGGCGACCTGGTCGACCGCGGCCCGGCCACCCCGGCCGTGCTCCGGCTGGTGATGGGCATGACGGCCGCGGGGACCGGCATGTCGGTGGCCGGTAACCACGAGGCCAAGCTGCTGCGGGCGCTGCGCGGGCGCAACGTGACCATCAGCCACGGGCTGGCCGAGAGCCTGGCGCAGCTGGCGGCCGAGCCGGACGAGTTCCGCGAGCAGGCCGCGACGTTCATGGACTCGCTGCTCGGCCACGTCGTCCTGGACGACGGCAAGCTGGTCGTGGCGCACGCCGGGCTGCCCGAGCAGATGCAGGGGCGGGCCTCGGCGGCGGTCAGGTCCTTCGCCCTGTACGGCGATACCACCGGCGAGACCGATGAGTACGGCCTGCCGGTCAGGTATCCGTGGGCGCAGGACTACCGCGGGAAAGCCATGGTCGTCTACGGGCACACCCCCGTACTCGACGCCGGATGGGTCAACGGGACTATCTGCATCGACACCGGCTGCGTTTTCGGCGGCCAGCTGACCGCCCTTCGCTATCCCGAGCGGGAGCTGGTGTCCGTGCCCGCCAGGGCCGTGCACTACGAGCCAGCCCGGCCGCTGGCCAATGCGACCGTCCAGGGCGCGGCGGCCGACCCAGGCACGGGCGGCGGCCCCGGCCCGGCGGGCAGCGCTGGCCCGGCGAGCCCGGCGGGTGACGCGGGCCGGGAGCCTGCGGATCTGGATCTGGCCGATGTCGCCGGCCGGCGGATCATCGAGACCCGGCTGTCGGGCCGGTCGGTGACCATCCGCGAGGAGAACACGGCCGCGGCCCTGGAGGTCATGAGCCGCTTTGCCATCGACCCCCGCTGGCTCGTCTACCTGCCGCCCACCATGGCGCCCACCGCCACTACCGCCCGGCCGGGACTGCTGGAGCACCCGCAGGAGGCATTCAGCGCCTACCGTGCGGCCGGCGTCACCGAGGTCGTGTGCGAGGAGAAGCACATGGGCTCGCGGGCGGTCGTCCTGGCCTGCCGGGATGAGTCGGTGCCGCAGCACAGGTTCGGCATCGGCGGCCCGGCTCAGGGAGTGATCTACACTCGGACCGGGCGGTCGTTCTTCGCCGATGCGGCCACCGAGCAGGAGCTGCTGCGCCGGGTCAATGCCGCGATCACCGCGGCCGGGCTGTGGGATGAGCTCGGGACAGACTGGCTCGCCCTTGACTGCGAGCTGCTGCCCTGGTCAGCCAAGGCCGGCCAGCTGCTACGCGGCCAGTACGCGGCGGTCGGGGCGGCCGCGACCGCCGCACTCGCCGCCGAGGCCGGGGAGCTCGGGCAGGCCGCCGCCCGGGGGATCGACGTCGGCGACCTGCTGAGCCAGGGCACGCAGCGCGCGGTCATGGCCGGGCAGTTCGTCGACGCCTACCGGCCGTACTGCTGGCCGGTGAACTCCGTGGACGATCTGCGGCTGGCGCCGTTCCAGCTCCTGGCCGGGGAAGGCTCGGTGCATGCCCGGCGGGATCATCACTGGCACCTGGAGCTGGCGGGCCGCCTGTGCGACCTGGCCCCCGGCACGCTGCGTCCGACGCGGTCCATCACGGTCTGCCCCGGCGATGCCGCCAGTGAGCAGGCGGGCACCGACTGGTGGCAGGAGCTCACCGCCGCCGGCGGGGAGGGAATGGTGGTAAAGCCCGCGGCAGGCGTTCACCTGGGACCTCGCGGACTGGCCCAGCCCGGCATCAAGTGCCGCGGCCGCGAGTACCTGCGCATCATCTACGGGCCGGAGTACACCGCCGAGCACAACCTGTCGCGGCTGCGCAGCCGCGGCCTCGGGCACAAGCAGTCACTGGCGCTGCGGGAGTTCTCCCTCGGGATCGAGGCGCTCGAGCGGTTCGTGGCCGGGGAGCCCCTGTACCGGGTCCACGAGTGCGTATTCGGCGTGCTGGCCCTCGAAAGCGAGCCCGTCGACCCCCGGCTCTGACAGCGGTACCGCCCATGCCCGCCAGCACCCCTGGTGCCAGGGCTGGCGCCCCGCGAATGCCCCAGATCCCGCGACCCGGGCCGCCGCCGGATGAGCCCAACCCCGATGCAGCGGCCGGCCCGGCCTGGCTCGCGCTCTCCTGCCGGGCCGGCGTGACATGCTGCTGGCGTGTCCGAACTTGAGGTTCTCCGCGACCGCATGCGACAGTTCGCGCAAGACCGGGACTGGGGCCGGTTCCACGACCCCAAGTCCGTGCTGCTCGCCCTGGTCGGGGAGGTCGGCGAGCTGGCCGAGCTGTTCCAGTGGCTCCCGGCTGAGGAGGCCAGGAGCATGGCGCAGCGCGAGCCGCTGCGGACCAGGGCCGGCGAGGAGATGGCCGACGTCCTGCTCTACCTGCTCCTGCTGTCAGACGTGCTCGGCATCGACCTGGGGGCGGCCGCGCAGGCGAAGATGACGGACTCCGAGCGCCGCTTTCCTGTCGGCCCCGCCACCGCAGAAGCGCCGGTCAAGCCCTGATCATCGGGAGCGGCCCGGCGATTCGCGGTCGCCATTCTGTCCGGGTTGCGGGGCGGGGCTACTAGGGGAAAGCGGCGCGGGCGGGGCCGCTAGGTGGAGACCGGCTCGATGGCGGGCGCGCGGAGCGTGCGCAGGGACGTGGTCCACCGGAGGAGCTCGTCGAGCATCGCGGTCGCGGCGGATTCCATGATGTCGTTGGGCACCAGGCGCCGCTCCTCGTCGAGGAACTGCTGCACGAACGGGATACTGACCGAGTCGAAGACCGGGACCATCTTGAGCGTGGTCACCACCTGCTTCAGCATCTGGACCGCCCTGGTACCGGCCGCGACGCCGCCGTAGCTGGCGAACCCGAGCGCCTTATGCTCCCACTCGTAGTGCAGGTAGTCGATGGCGTTCTTGATCGGGGCGTTGAAGCCGTAGTTGTACTCGGGGACGACGAAAATGTACGCGTCGCCGCGGTCGATGGTGGCACTCCAGTCCTTGGTGTGCTGGTGGGTGTACTTGCGCAGGCGCGGGTGGTTCGGCTCGTCCATCATCGGCAGGTTGACCTCGGCCAGGTCGATCAGCTCGACGTCGAAGCCGCCGTGGGCGACGGCGCGCTCCTGGATCCACGCCGCGACCGAAGGGCCGACTCGGCCCGGCCGGGTGCTGGCGATGATGATCTGCAGGATGGGGTTGCTCACGAAGTATCTCCAGGGTGTCGTGCCGGTGGGCGGGCGGCGGGTCGCGCCGCAACTCCGATTTAATCGCGCGGGAAGGCACGCCCGAAACTAGGGTGACAGATCATGAACCAGGAAGAACGGCGCCAGTTCGTCCGCGAGCACCGGACCTGCGTCTTCGGCTATGGCCGCCAGGCCCATGGCCCGGCCATGACGATCGTCTATTACCTCATGGACGGAGACGATCTGCTGATCTCGACCATGGCCGCGCGCGGCAAGGCGAAGGCCGTGGCCCGCGATGAGCGCGTCAGCATCTGCGTTCTCGACGAGCAGTGGCCGCCCACCTACCTGCAGGTCTACGGCAACGCCGTGGTCGAGCACGATCCCGGCCTGGCCGCGGACGTGCTGGTCCGGGTGGTCGGCCTGATGTCCGGCCAGGAGGTCCCGGACAGCCGCCGCCCGCAGATCGAGCAGATGGCCCGCGAGGAGGAACGCGTGGTCATCCGCGTCCGGCCCTACTCGACCTTCGAGACCCCGCCGCGCCATGTCCGCGAGATGAGCGACCTCGACGGGCTGACGCACTTCACGAGTACCACCATGCCCTGGTGAGCCCCGGATGAGCGCACCGCCGATGGATACCGTCCTGCACCGGATCGGGGAGCTGCAGGCGCAGCTGCCAGCCCGGACATCCCTGCTCATCGGGGTCGCGGCTCTTGCTGCCGTCACGCTGTCGGCGGTCTGGATAATCGTGCGTCATGTCAGCGTGATCGCGCACGAAAGCGCGCACGCCGTGCTGGGCTCCGGTACCGGCCAGCAGATCACGAGCCTGCGGCTCAACCGGGACGGCACCGGCGCGACGTACCTGCTCTCCCGCCAGGGGCGCGGGTCCGATATCGCGGTCGCCTTCATCGGCTACCTCGGCCCCAGCCTGTTCGGGCTGGGCGCGGCCAAGCTCATCTCGGTCGGCCATATCGTGGCGGTGCTGTGGCTGGCGCTGCTGGCGCTCGCCATCGTGCTGGTGACGCTGCGTACCTGGTTTGGCGCGATCTCGGTCATCCTCACCGGCGGGCTCCTGTACCTGATCGCGCGGTACGCGACGGTTGGCGCGCAGGAGGCCGTTGCCTACGGCATCGCGTGGTTCCTCCTGCTGTCCGGCGTCCGCTCGGTGCTCGAACACGGCTCCCATGCCGATGACGCGGACCACCTCAGGCAGCTAACCCACATTCCGCGGGGGCTGTGGTCGCTGCTGTGGCTCGCGGGCTCCGTGACCGCGCTGATTGCCGGCGGCAGTCTCCTGACCTGAAGGGAAGTTTCACGATGACCATTGCCGAGCTGCTCGCCGACGCCTTCGCGCGAGTCCAGGAGGAAGTGCACGAGGTGGTCGGCGGGCTGGAGCCCAGCCAGCTCGAATTCCGGCCGGTCAACGAGGCCAACTCGGTCGCGTGGCTGGTGTGGCACCTGACCCGGATCCAGGACGACCACGTGGCTGCGGCCGCGGGAACCGAGCAGGTGTGGATGGCGGCGGGCTGGGCGGACCGGTTCGGCCTGCCGTTCGCGCCGTCAGAGACGGGGTACGGACACGACCCCGGCCAGGTCGGCGCGGTACAGGTCCGATCCGGCGAGCTGCTGACCGGATACTACGACGCCGTTCACCAGCAGACCCTCAGCTACGTCGAAGGACTGACCGAACCGGATCTTGACCGGATCGTGGACGAGAGATGGGATCCGCCGGTCACCCTCGGCGTGCGGCTGGTGAGCGTGATCTCCGACGATCTCCAGCATGCCGGGCAGGCTGCCTACCTGCGCGGCCTCATCAAGCACCGGTAGGGCCGAGTGGAGGGTAAGACGCTAGTCGCGTAGACGATGACGGTACGGCGCTAGCCGCGGGGGCTGAGACGCTAGCCCGCGCCCCAGAGGGATTCGAGGGCCTGATCGACAGTCGCGGCGAGCGGCGCGATGCGGGGCACCAGGGGCTCGGGCGGGGCCGCCTCCACGATCTCGCAGCGAGCCAGCGCGGCCGGGTCAAGGAACCGGGTCAGCTGCGCGTAGCCGTGCCGGTCGTCGCGCCCCATCCGGTGGTGGTGCAGGCGCAGCGGCGCGTAAAGATACAGCTGGTCGCGGGCCCTGGTGACCGCCACATAGAAGAGCCGGCTCTCCTCGGCCAGCCCGGTGGGCGAGGTGAGCGCCATGTCGCTCGGAACCGCGCCGTCCACCAGGTGCGGCAGGTGCACGATCGGCCATTCCAGGCCCTTGGCGGAATGAACGGTGGAGATGACCAGGAAGTCGTCGTCGAGCCGGGGCGGGCCGGCCAGGTCGGAGGCGGACACGGGCGGATCGAGCGCCAGCTCGACCAGCGCCTCGTGCAGTGACGGCCGGCTGGCGGCCGCGTCGGCCAGCCGCTGGAGATCGGCGATGCGCACCCCCGCGTCCCGGTACCTGGCCCGCAGCGGATCCAGCAGCGCGGCCAGGACGGCGGCGGCCCGCTGCGCGGTCTCCTCCAGCGCGACCGCCCCGATCAGCGCGGAGACGGTGGCCGTCACGGCTGTCCGGGACCGGGGCGGCACCGCCTGGACCGCATCGGGCCAGCGGTCCAGGGGCGAGGGGTCGGTCAGGCGCAGGGTGTCGATGATGCGCCGGGCCAGGGCCGGGCCGACCCCCTCATGCAGCCGCAGCAGCCGGAACCACGCGACGTCGTCGGCCGGGTTGGCGACCACCCTGGCCGCGGACAGGAAGTCCTTGACGTGCGCGGCCTCGGTGAACCGCAGGCCGCCATATTTCACGAACGGGATGCCGCGGGCCGATAGCTCAATCTCCAGCACGTCGGTGTGGTGTGCGGCCCGCACCAGGACCGCCTGCTCCTGCAGCTGCCGGCCGGATTCGTGCGCCTCGAGCACCCGCGCGCAGATCTCGCGGGCCTGGGTCGCCTCGTCATAACAGCGCACCAGCAGCGGCGGCGCTCCGGTGCCGCGACTGGCGGTCAGCTCCAGCTCCAGTCCCTGCGACTGAGGTCGCACGGCGTTGGCCAGCTGGAGGATGGCCCGTTTCGAGCGGTAGTTCCTGGCCAGGCGGACAACGGCCAGATCCGGATAGGTGCCAGCCAGCGCCCGCAGGTGCGCCGGATCCGCGCCGCGGAAGCCGTACACGGCCTGCGCGTCGTCGCCGACGCAGGTCAGGCCGCTGCCGTCCGGCTGGAGCAGCCGCACGATGTCGGCCTGCACCGCGTTCACGTCCTGGTACTCATCGACCAGGACCGCGTCGAACAGGCCGCGCAGGACCGGGCAGGCCGACGGGTCCGCCAGCGCCGCCCGCCAGAGCAGGAGCAGGTCGTCGAAGTCCACCAGCCCGTGGCTGCGCTTGTGGGCCACGAAAGCACGGAACAGCCCGGCCAGCTGCTCGGTGAAGTCGGCGCACCAGGGGAAGCCCTCGGAGACCACATCCGCGATTTTCGTCTGGGTATTGACGCACCGGCTGTAGATCGTGGCGCAGACGGCGGCACGGGGCGCGCGCCGCCGCGTCCCGACCAGGTCATGGTCCGCGCGCATCACGTCCAGGATGTCCGCCGCATCCGACGGGTCGATCACGCTGAATTCCGGCGGCAGGGAGAATGACTCGGCATGCGCGCGGATGATCCGGTGGGCGATGGCGTGGAACGTGCCGCCGCAGATCCGCTGGGCCGCCGATACCGGGTCGGGTGCCGCCCGCGACATCATCTCGTCGGCGGCGCGGCGGGTGAAGGTCAGCAGCAGAATCCGGTCCGCCTGAACGCCGGACGCGCGCAGCCAGGCGGCGCGCGCCACCAGCGTCCCGGTCTTGCCCGTCCCCGCGCCGGCCAGGACCAGCAGCGGGCCGCCGGGGTGCGTCGCCGCCTGCCGCTGCTCGTCGTTCAGTGCGTCGAGCGGATCGAGCACCCCAGCCGGTTCGAACATGGAAACGAATGTAACGACAATCGGGTCAGCGGGCCATCCCCCGCTCCGATAGGAGGCTGACATGGAGCGCAATTCACGGGTCGTGCTGATCACCGGCGCCTCGGCGGGCATCGGCCGGGCCTGCGCCGACCGCCTGCACGGCGCCGGCTGGACCGTGACCGGTGCCAGCCGGCGGGGCACGACGTCCGGCCCATGGCGCGGGCTGGTCATGGACGTCGACGACCAGGCCTCGGTCCGGGCGGGCGTGCAGGATGTCGCCGCCGGGGCGGGGCGGATCGACGCGGTGGTAGCGGCGGCGGGCTGGGGGGTGGCGGGTGCGGTCGAGTACACGACGATCGATGAGGCGAAAGCGCAGGTGGAGACGAATTTCTGGGGCTGCGTGCGGGTAGTTCAGGCCGTTTTGCCGGTCATGCGGGAGCAGCGGGGCGGCCGCATCGTGCTGATGAGCTCGATCGGCGGTGCGCTGGGCATCCCGTTCCAGGCCTTTTACAGCGCGAGCAAGTTCGCACTGGAGGGATTCGGCGAGGCACTGGCCTATGAGGTCGCCCCGTTCGGGATCGATGTCACGCTGGTGCAGCCGGGCAATTTCCGGACCGACTTCACCGCCAGCCGCCGGATGGCGGCGGCCGCGCCGGGCGATTCGGTCTACGGTGCCGCGCTGGCCAAGGCGGTCGGGATCATGGAAAGGGACGAGGTGAACGGCGCGCCGCCCGGCGATGTCGCGGCCGTGGTGGCCAGGGTCCTCGATGGCCGCCGGCCACCGCGACGGGTCTCGGTCGGCAAGGCCAGCGAGCGAGTCGGCCTGCTCGCCAAGCGGCTGCTGCCCTTCCGCGTGTTCGAGGCCGGGGCGAAAGGCAGCCTGGGCGTCTGAGCCGGGTCGGCTGTCGGCGGCCGCTGTTAGATTGAAGCCCGTGACCACTTACTCCGAAGTCGCCAGCGAGGCCGAGTCACAGGAGCTGGAGCAGCACCGGCGGGAGCTCACCGGCTACTGCTACCGGATGCTTGGCTCGGTCTTCGACGCCGATGACGCCGTCCAGGAGACGATGGTGCGGGCCTGGCGGGGCATGGACCGTTTCGAGGGCCGGTCGGCCGTCCGCTCGTGGCTCTACCGCATCGCGACGAATGTGTGCCTCGACATGCTCAGGGGCCGCCAGCGCCGGGCCCGGCCGATGGACCTCGGGCCGTCCTCGACGACGGACGCGTTCGCCGGCGAGATGCGGTCCGAGCACGCCTGGGTGCAGCCCATGCCGGACGCGCGCGTCCTGCCCGCCGACGGCGACCCCGCCGAGCTGGCCACGGTCAGGGAGAGCGTCCGCCTCGCGTTCGTGACCGCGCTGCAGCACCTGCCCGCCCGGCAGCGGGCGGTCCTGATCCTGCGTGAGGTCCTGGCCTGGCACGCAACCGAGGTCGCCGACTTGCTCGGTACCACCGTGGCCTCGGTCAACAGCGCGCTGCAGCGGGCGCGGGCCACCCTCGCGGCGCGCGACCCGCAGGTGCCCCGTCCCGACACGATGGCCGCGGGCCAGCAGGCGCTCCTGGCCCGCTACGTGGATGCGTTCGAGCGCTACGACATCACCTCGCTCGTGTCGCTCCTGCACGAGGATGCGGTCATGTCGATGCCGCCCTACGACTTCTGGCTGCGCGGGTCGGCCGAGATGGGCCGGTGGTTCGTCGGCCCTGGCCGCGAGTGCGACGGCTCGCGCCTGGTGGCGACCAGCGCCAACGGCTGCGCGGCATTCGGCTCCTACCGTCCCGACGGGCAGGGCGGCCACTCGCCGTTTGCCATCCAGGTCATCGAGGTCGCCGGCGACCAGATCGTCGGGCACCACAACTTCGTCCAGGCTGACCTGTTCGCCGCCTTCGGCCTCCCGGCCCGGCTGTGACGGAGCCGGGTGCGCCTTCGCGGCGAAGCGCGCGCCCGGCGCCGGCGGACCTGGCGGCGGCCAGGGACGCGACGATCCCCGATGTCATCGGGCCCGGCCTCCTGGTCCTGTTTTCCGGCATCAACCCTGGCCTGTACTCCGCCGCCACCGGCCGCCACTTCGCCCGGCCGGGAAACCGCTTCTGGCCGGCGCTGCACCGGTCCGGCTTCACTCCGCGCCAGTTCCGGCCCGACGAGCAGGACCAGCTCCTGGACCTCGGGCTGGGCATCACCAACGTCGTGGCCCGCGCGACCGCGCAGGCCGCTGAGCTCACCCCGGACGAGCTGCGCGAAGGCGGTCAGGAGCTGCGCGCCAAGGTCGGGCAGCTGCGGCCGCGGTGGCTGGCGGTACTCGGAGTCACCGCCTACCGCACGGCGTTCGGCCATCCTGGTGCCGCCGTTGGCCCGCGCACGGAAACCCTCGACGGCACCCGGCTGTGGGTACTGCCCAATCCCAGCGGTCTGAACGCCCACTGGAACGCCGCCGGACTGGCCGCGGAATTCGCGCGGCTGCGCGAAGCGGCTCGGCAGCAGTTACCGGCGGCGGCGAGCCCGGATCGCTAGCCCGAGCCCAGATCGCCGCATGAGCGCGCCCAGACGGGGCAGTTGGCATGGCGACCGGCTGGAACGCAGGCGAGGAGCAGTCATGACGATGACGACCCGGACGACCCGGAAGGCGAGAAGGGCATCCGACAGCCAGGCGGCGCACGCCCTGGCCAGGGTCGGCCTGGCCGCGCGCGGAGTGATCTACATCCTGATCGGCTGGGTGGCGATCCTGGTCGCCCTGGGCCAGAGCACGCGGGAGGCCGACCAGCGGGGCGCGCTGCAGATGCTCGCCCGCGAGCCGTTTGGCCTGATTTCCCTGTGGGTGCTCGGGATCGGATTCGCCGCCTACGCGCTCTGGCGCTTCAGCGAGGCGGCCTTCGGCGTCACGGTGGACGGGCAGGGCGCCGGGCCGCGGCTGCGGTCACTGGGCCGCGGCATCATCTACGCCGCCTTCGCGGTCACGACGTTCTCGGTGATCCAGGGCGGCCGCAGCAGCCAGTCCGGGCAGGAGAAGGACCTGACCGCCAGGGTGATGGTGCATCCCTGGGGACGGTGGGCCGTGGGCATCGTCGGCGTCATCGTAGTGATCGCCGGCCTGGTTCTGGTGGCCGAGGGAGTGCGCCGCAAATTCGAGAAATACCTCAACACGGGGCAGATGAGCGCCCGGACATTCCGGATCGTCAAGCGTCTCGGCATGGTGGGCACCGCCGCCCGCGGCCTGGTGTTCGCGCTGGCCGGCGTCCTGGTCGTGGACGCGGCCGTGACCTACCAGCCAGCCAAGGCCGGCGGCCTCAGCACCGCGCTGAGCACGCTGCGTGACCAGCCGTTCGGCCGGTTCCTGCTGTTCGTAGCGGCGCTTGGCCTGCTCATCTTCGGCGTCTACGGCCTGTGCGAGGCCCGCTGGCGCAAGGTCTGAATCGCCCCTGCGGTCAGGCGGGCGGGCCGAGGCCGGGGGCGATGGCGGCGTGGCCGGTGGCGGTCTCGAACGCGCGCGCGGCGCTCAGCAGGTCCCAGTCGGCCCGGCGCCTGCCGACCAGCTGCAGCCCGACGGGCAGGCCGCCGGGAGTGAATCCGGCCGGGACGCTCAGGGCCGGCAGCCCGGTGGCCGAGATCAGGTAGGCCGAGGCCATCCAGTCCAGGTAGGTCTCCTGCGGGACCCCGTCGATCTGACGCACCCAGTCCAATTCCGCCCGGAACGGGGGGACCTGGGTCGCCGGGCAGGCGAGGAACTCGACATCCGCGAAGAACCGGGTCATCCGCTCCGCCAGCTCGGCCTGCAGCTCGGTCGCCCGGCTCAGGTCGGAGATCGTCAGCTCCTGGCCCCGCTCGATATTCCAGGTGACGTTGGCACCGAGCTGGCCAGGGTGCTCGCGCAGCAGCGGGCCCAGCCTGGTGACGAAGCGGAACGCGCGCCAGGTGCGGAAGAGCTCGTCCGCGCCGGCCAGGTCGGGGCTGGCGTCCACCACGTCGCAGCCGAGACCGGCCAGCACCTGCCTCGCTCCGGCCAGGACGGCCCGGACCTGCGGGTCGACGGGCAGCCCGAGGTCGTCGCTCCAGGCGACTTTCACCCCGCGCATGTCCCGCTCCAGCAGCCCGGCCACCTGCTCCGGGCCGGTCAGGGCCGGCGGCGGCGCGTCCAGGGCCAACGGCACCCGCGGATCAGGGCCGGACAGCACGGCCAGCAGCAGCGCCACGTCGGCGACCGTGCGCGCCATCGGGCCGTCCACCCCCAGCATGTCGCCGATGTCGGACAGCGGCCAGGACGGTACCCGGCCCGGCGACGGGCGCAGCCCCACGACATTGCAGAAGCTCGCCGGATTGCGCAGCGACCCGCCCAGGTCGGAGCCGTCCGCCAGGCAGATCATCCGCGCCGCGAGCGCCGCCGCGGCGCCGCCGCTGCTGCCGCCGGCGCTGCGGGCCAGGTCGAACGGGTTGCGGGTCACCCCGAAGACCCGGTTGACCGTGTGCGAGCCCGCCCCGAACTCCGGCGTATTGGTCTTGCCCAGGCTGATCGCGCCGGCTCGCGCCATCCGGCTGACCACCAGCGCGTCGCGGTCGGGCACATGCCGCGCGAACAGCGGCGAGCCGTAGGTCGTCCGCACCCCGGCCGTATCGTTCAGGTCCTTGTGCGCGACCGGCAGCCCGTGCAGCAGTCCGAGCGGGCCGCCGGCGGCCATCGCGTCATCGGCCGCGGCGGCCCTGGCTCGGGCCGTGTCGAACGTGCGGGTGACCAGGGCGTTGACCGCGCCGTCCACCGCCTCGGCCCGCTCGATGTGGGCGGCTACCACCGCACGGGCCGACACTTCCCGCCGCCGCAGCATCCCGGCCAGGGTGATCGCGTCGTATCCGCACAGGCTCATCGCCAGCGCCCCTTCCCGCTGCTTTCCCGCCGCGTGCCTTCATCGTGGCGCTCTCTGCGTACTCTGACACGGTGCAGTCACCGCAGCGCAGGAGAGTGCTCGTCACCGGGGGCGCCGGATATATCGGCAGCGTGGTCTGCGCCCAGCTCATCGAGGACGGGCACGAGGTCGTCGTGCTGGATGACCTGTCGACCGGGCACGCCGACGCGGTGCCCGCCGGCGCGCAGCTCGTCCGCGGCGATCTGCGGACCGGCGCGGGCCCGCTGCTGGCGGCCGGCGTCGATGCCGTCCTGCATTTCGCCGCCCGGTCCCTGGTCGCCGAGTCGGCGGCCAGGCCCGCTCTGTACTGGGGGCAGAATCTCGGCGGGACGCTGGCGCTGCTGGAGGCGATGCGCCAGGCCGGCGTCCGCACGATCGTGTTCTCCTCGACGGCGGCGGTGTACGGCGAGCCGGAGAGCGTCCCCATCGAGGAGAGCGCCCCGGCCCGGCCCGCCAGCCCGTACGGCGCCTCGAAGATCGCCGTGGACACCGCCCTGGCCGAGCATGCCCGCATGCACGGCACCGGGGCGGTCAGCCTGCGGTACTTCAACGTGGCCGGCGCCTGCCCGCAGGCCGCCGGAGGCTGGCTCGGCGAGCGGCACCGGCCGGAGACGCACCTGATCCCGAGCATCCTGGCCGCCGCCCTGGACGCAGCCGGGCCGGTCAGCGTGTTCGGCGACGACTATCCCACCCCCGACGGGACGTGTATCAGGGACTACATTCACGTGTCCGACCTGGCCCGCGCCCATCTGCTGGCGCTGGCGGCGTGCGTCCCCGGCGAGCACCAGATCTACAACCTGGGCAGCGGGACGGGATACTCCAACACCGAGGTGCTGGCCACGTGCCGGGACGTCACCGGGCGCCCGATCCCGGCGCGGATAGCCCCCCGGCGGCCGGGCGACCCCGCGGTGCTGATCGCCTCGTCGGCGCGCATCCGGGCCGATCTCGGCTGGCAGGCGGAGAAAACCCTGCGCGACATGGTCGCGGACGCGCTGACGTTCGAGCTCAGCCGGCGTGCAGCTGAAGCTCCGCCGCGAAGCGCTCGGCTATCTCCAGAGCCGCAGACAGCTCCCGGTGCCGGATGATCACCAGGCCGTCGGAGATCGTCGTGGCCCGCCAGTCGCGGCGCGGCGCGCCGACCGGAAGCAGCTCGACCGCGGCGACGTGATCGCCGTAGGAGTCCAGCAGGTGCTCCAGGCCCTCGTAGTGCGTGATGCGGCCGTTGCCCCTGGCGCGCTTGAAGATGCTGGCGGCGTTGTAGCGCCGCTCGATCGGCTGTGATATCCGGCCGTTGATGACGGCATCCGCCCAGGCCGTGAACAGGTCGGAGTCGGTTGCGTAGTTCATCACGTCGACGGTGCGCGCGCCGGGCGGCCGGGCGCCGATCTCGCCGAAGACGACCTCGCCATCGGCCTTGCGGTACCACTCCATGTGCGTGAACCCGTCGCGGAATCCGAGCACCTCCAGCACCGCGGCGCCGAGGGCCCGGCCCCCCTGCAGATCCGGGGCGTCCAGGTCGCGCAGCGCCATGGTGACGGGGCTGATCCACTCGTGCATCTTGGTGAGCAGCGGCCGTGGGCGATACCAGCAGATGTTCTCGAACAGCACCCGCCCGTTCGCGCAGATGGTGTCGTAGGTGAACTCTTCGGCGTCGACGAACTCCTCCACGCTGACCTGGGGCACATGCCGGAGCATCGGCAGGATGGCATCGAGCTCCACGGCCGAGTCGGCCCGGTAGGTGTCGGCCGCGCCGGCCCCGTCGATCGGCTTGACGATGAGCGGGAAGCCGAGGCGGTCCGCGGCGGCCCATACCCCGGCGACCGTCCCGGTCGCCTCGTGCCGCGGCGTCCGCAGGCCGGCGGCGTCGAGCAGCTGCTTCATCTGCTCCTTGTCACGGAAGGGCACCGTCTGCGCCACCGTGAGCCCGGGCAGGTCAAGCTCGGCGCGCAGGCGCGCGGCGAGGATCATGTAGGGCTCCCACAGGCACTCCACCTGGTCGATGCGCACCTGACGGGCCAGCTCGCGCACGACGGCCGCAACGGCGTCCTGCGCCGCCAGCGAGCCGACCGGGACGTAGTGCGCGAGCGCGTCCCGCGCGACGTCGGGGAGAGCCGAGACGCCCTGGTCGCCCAGCCCGATGACGGACGCCCCGGCGGCGGCCAGGCCGCGGGTGAAGTACGCCATCTCGGCCGGGTAGCCGGGGGAGATCATCAGGACATTCGTCATGGTCAGCCGAGCTCGACGCGTACGCCGGTGACCAGGGCGCGCAGCGCCTCGGTGACGACGGCCGTGTCCGGGTGCCGGACGATGATGTAGCCGTCGCCCTCGTAGCTGGCCGAGGATTGCTGGCCCGGCTCCGGCAGGCGCGATTCGACCACGAGGGAATTCACCTGCGGGTCGACCCAGTCCAGGCCGCGCACCGCCGTGACATGACCCGTTCCCTGCCCGCGCAGGAAGACCGTCCCGACCGACCAGCGGCGCTCCGGCGGCTCGAAGGTGCCGTGCACCATGAGCTGCGCCCACGCGCGGTACAGGTCGAAGTCATGGGCGTAGCACAGCATCGAGGTGATCTGGCCGCCCGGCGGGCGCACCGCCACTTCCGAGACGGCGACGCTGCCATCGGGGCGCCGGAACCATTCCAGGTGGGTCAGGCCGGTGCCCAGCCCGAGGGCGCGCAGTGCGGTCGGCGCGATGTTCCTGATGCCGTCGTACTCAGGCCCGCTCACGTCACGGGGCAGGATCACTATCCACTGGATCCACGGGTTGCGCAGCACTTCCAGCGGGGTGGGCAGGTAGCTGGACACCGAGTCCCAGACGATCTGCCCGTCGACCATCACGCTGTCGTACGAGCCCTCCTCGCCGGTGAGGAATTCCTCGATCAGCGCGAGCCGGTCCGGCGCGGGCGGGGCCGCGTCCAGCCACGTCCGCAGGTCGTCCGCATCATCGAGGCGGAACGTGCTCTTCGCGCCGGCCCCGGCGGGCGGCTTGACCACCAGCGGGAAGCCGACCTCGCCGGCGAAGCCGGCCGCCGCGGCCGCGGAATCGGCCAGCCGGTACCGCGCGCACGGCACGCCGGCCGCGCGGAGCACCGACTTCATCTGCGCCTTGTCGCGGAAGTTGCCCGCGGTCGTGACGTCGATACCGGGGATGCTCAGGTGCTCACGGACCTGCGCCAGCGGCACCTGCAGCTGCTCGAGGACCGCCAGCAGCCGCCGCACCGGGCCGATCTGCGCGGACAGGCCCGCTACCGCGCCGGCGATCTGGCCGGGGTCGAGCGGGTCGCTGATCTGCCAGTGCGCGGCCAGCTGGCCCCGCAGCGCGGCCGGCAGCTGATCCTGGGGCTCGCACGTGATGATCGCCAGCTGGGTGTCCGGCAGCTTCGCCGCGGCCTCGACGAACCTGGTCGTCGCGTCCAGCAGGTACGGGGCGACGAAAGCGGCGACGGCCATGCCTGCAACCTACCCACTAGCATGCAAGGCATGAACGTGGTCTTGGTCGAGCCGTTCTTCCCCGCCAGCCAGCGCCACTTCGCCAGAGCGCTGGCCGAGGTCGGCGCGACGGTGGTCGGCATCGGCGAGTACCCGGCGGATGCGCTGGACGGCGAGCTCAAAGGCTGGCTCCACCACTACGAGCAGGTGCCGTCGGTCACCGACGTCGAGGCGATGACCCGCGCGGTCCGCTGGGTGCAGGACAAGCTGTGGGTCGACCGGCTGGAGGCGACGATCGAGGCGCACATCATGGCGACCGCGCAGGTCAGGGAAGCCTGCACGATCCCCGGCACGTCGGTCCAGACGGCCTGGCTGTGCCGGGACAAGCCGTCGATGAAGCAGGCCCTGCGCGAGGCGGGGGTACCGACGGCCGCCTCGGCGGCCGTCAGCAGCGCCGCGGAGGCACGCGCCTTCGCCGAAACGGCCGGCTTCCCGCTGATACTCAAGCCGCGCAGCGGCGCCGGCGCGGCGGACACCATGCGGGCCGACACCACCGCGGACCTGGAGCGCGCCCTGGGCGTCTTCGGCGGCCACGGCGTCGAGTCGATCGCCGTGGAGGAGTTCATCGAGGGGCACGAGGGCTTCTACGACACCATCACGGTCAGCGGCCGGGTGGCGCTGGACTTCGCGACGCACTACTACCCGAACGTGCTGGAGGCCATGCGGACCCGCTGGATCTCGCCGCAGTTCATCTCCACCAACCGGATCGACACCGCACCCGAGTACGCGGAGCTGCGCGAGATGGGCGGACGCGTCATCGCCGCACTGGGGATCGAGACGTCGGCCACGCACATGGAATGGTTCTTCGGCCCCAGGGGCCTGAAGTTCTCCGAGATCGGCTGCCGGCCGCCCGGCGTGGGCGCATGGGATCTGTACTCGGCCGGCAACGAGATCGACGTCTACCGCGAGTGGGCGGCGGCCATCGTGCACGGCCAGACCACCTCAGCGCCCTCGCGCCGGTACGCCAGCGGGATGATCGCGCTGCGGCCGGACGCCGACGGCCACATCACCGGCTACTCGGGAGTGCAGGAACTGCACGAGCGGCACGGCGAGTGGGTCATTGACGCGCACCTGCCGCCGCCGGGGACGGCCACCCAGGCGGTAGCGGCCGGCTACATGGCCAATGCCTACGTGCGGATGCGCCATCCCGATTACGACGTACTGCACGCGATGCTCGATGACGTGGGGCGCACGCTCGGAGTCCACGCCTCGTGAGGGGGGCCCCGTGCGGGTGACGCTGCTGGGCCCCCAGCGCAGGCCGACGCTGGAAGCGGTCGTGCGATCCCAGCACCTCGAAGGACCGTTCGTGACCATCACGGCGGGCTGGCAGGAGCGCGAGCCCGACGACGCGGAACTGAGCCACCTGCTCGGCGGCCGGGATGTCAGCCTCTCGCTGTACCGGCGCTGGGCCGACGTGCAGGAACGCGATCAGGAGTTCGCCGCGGCCGATCGGCGCCTGCAGGGCGTGCTGGAGGAACTGCGGGAGATCTACCTGCTGCGCCTCGATCATGCGCTGCAGGCGGTCTACGCGCTCCAGCGCCGCAGCGGCAGCGGCAGCGATCAGCTCCTGCCCGGCGCCGTCACCGAGGCCATCGCCGCCGTCCGCGAGCTCGACGCCGCGCACCTGCGGCACGTCAGCGATGTCCGCGGGGAGTTCTACCAGAGATGGCAGCCGCACGGCCGCACGGTGATCGCGCAGCACCGCGCCGCCGTCTCCGCGCTGCTGCGCGACGCCGCCGCGGTCGTCATCGCCGGCGGCCACGTGGGGATCCTGGCCGACGTCCTGCACCTGTTCAATATCGCCGCGGCGCTGCGCTCACCGGTGATCGCCTGGTCCGCCGGCGCGATGGCCCTGACCGACCGGATCGTGCTGTTCTACGACCGTGCGCCGCAGGGACCCGGTCACCCTGAGGTCTACGGCAGCGGGCTCAGCGTGCTGCGCCAGGTCGTGCCGCTGCCACACGCCCGCGCCCGGATGCTGCTCGATGACGCGCCGCGGATGGCCGTCTTCGCGCGCAGGTTCGCGCCCGCCTGCTGCGTTCCGCTGGAGGCCGGCAGCCGGGTCGACACTGACCGTGATGGCGGCTGCCCGCCGGGCACCAGGGTGCTGGCCGCGGACGGCCATATGATCGCGCTGGAGGCAGCCTGACCACCGTGAGCGGCCCGGCCGTCAGCCACAAGCTCGCCATCAACCGGCTCAGGGACCGCAGGCCGCTGGAGCCAGCTGTCGTTGACCGTTTCCTGGCGCGGCACCAGGTACCCATTGTCGAGGGCGCCCGGTGCACGTTTATGTTCCGCGGTGACGCCGGTGAGGTCCACCTCATCCACCGGACCTTCGGGCTGCCCGAGCGCATCCCGCTGCGCCAGCTGCACGGGACCGACCTGTGGTACGTCGTGGTGGAGCTGCCCGAGGGCTCCCGATTCGAGTACCAGCTGGAAGTGACGCGCGGCGAGCAGCACGAGCGCATCAACGACCCGCTGAACCCCCGCCTGGCGCACAGCCCGGTGGGCAGCTCCTCGGTCTGCTACGCCCACGGGTACCAGGTGCCGCTCTGGACCCAGCCGGACCCGGAGGCTCGCCCCGGCTCCCTGATCGAGCTGACCGTCCCGAGCCGGGCGCTGCGCCGCGACGTCCCGGTGACGCTGTACCTGCCCGCCCGCTTCCGGCGCACCGCGCGCTACCCGCTGCTGGTCGTCCACGACGGCGGCGACTACCTCAGGTACGCCGCCGCCAAGACCGTGCTCGACAACCTCATCCACCGGCTTGACGTAGCCGAGACCGTGGTGGCGTTCGTGTCGCCGGGCGACCGGCTGGTGGAGTACGCCAACTCGGCGGCCCACGCCCGCTACCTGACCGCTGAGCTGATACCGCGGCTGGAGGAGGAATTCCCGCTGGCCGGCGTGCCATCCGCCCGGTGCCTGATGGGCGCCAGCTTCGGCGCCGTGGCGGCGCTGTCCACCGCCTACCGCTACCCCGGCGACTACGGGTCGCTGCTGCTGCAGTCCGGCTCGTTCGTCTTCACCGACATCGGAAACGACCATGGCGGCGGGCCGGTGTTCGAGCCGGTGGTGAGATTCGTCAACCGGTACCGGGCCAGTCCGCGCCGGGTCGCTGACCGGGTGTTCGTCAGCTGCGGGGTCTACGAGCCGCTGATCGTCCGCAACCGGTCCATGGTGCCGACCTTCGAGGCCGCCGGGATGACCGTCCGTTACGTCGAGGCCAGGGACGGGCACAACTGGGAGAATTGGCGGGACCGGCTGCGAGAAGGGCTGTCATGGATATTCCCTGGTCCACAGAAGCTGTTCTACGAGTGACCGTGACCGCATGAAGACACTCGAGCGGTGGTTCTCCGACCGCCTGCACGAGGAGATCACGGTGGTGCGGTGGGGGGCCATGGGCCGGCCTGTCCTGGTCTTCCCGTCCGCCGGGGGCGACGCGCAGGAGATCGAGCGCAACGGCCTGGTCGACGCGTGCGCGCCGCTGCTCGCCGATGGCCGGGTCAAGCTGTACTCGGTGGACAGCATCGCCGGGCAGGCGATGATCGCCAAGACGGGCTCGCCGGCGCGCCGCACGTGGCTGCTCAACCAGTTCCATGAGTGCGTCCGGCACGAGGTCGTACCCGCCATCCACGCCGATCTCGGCGGTCAGGCCATGGATGTGATCACCACCGGCGCCTCGATCGGGGCGTTCAACGCGGTGGCCGTCCTGTGCCGGTATCCGGACGTCTTCTCCGCCGCGATCGGCATGAGCGGGACTTACCGGATCGAGCGCTTCTACGATCCGACCTCGACTGATGACCTGTATTTCTCGGCGCCACTGCAGTTCCTGCCGGGCCTGGAAGGGCCGCAGCTGGAGCGGCTGCGCCAGCGGTCGGTCGTGCTCGCCTCCGGCGATGGCGCGTGGGAGAACGTCGGCGATTCCTGGCTGATGGCAGCAGCCCTGGGCGCCAAGGGGATCCCCAACCGGGTGGACAACTGGGGCCCGGAGTGGGCCCATGACTGGCCGACCTGGCACCGCATGCTGCCGCAGTACCTCGACGAGATCACCTGACCGCGGTCAGCGCCTGCGCCTGCGGTCCTGGCCGGGATGGTGCCTTCGTGCTCCCGGTCCAGGACTGGGCACCAGGCTCAGGTGGCGAGGCGCGGCCATCAGCGGGCCGACCACCAGCTCCTGGAAATCCCGCATCGTGTCCGTGCCGGGGTGACCGCAGGCCCGCGTGACCCGCAGGAGGTTCGAGAGGTCCGCGGCGGGCAGCTGCGCCAGCTGCTCGCGTACGGCGTCCGGGCCGCCCAGCTCCAGCAGCTGCAGCAGTCCTTCCGTCATGACCAGCACCTGCTCCGGCTCGGTGAGGTCGCCGGACTCGAGGGTGCCGTCCTCGGTCAGCGCCTGCAGCACCAGCGGCGCCAGCACCGGATCGGCGCGCAGCGAGCGCAGCCACCGCGTCCGCTCGGGCCGGGCCGCAGCCAGTACGCTCAGCATCGCCGCCGCCCGGCACCGGAACGGGCAGGCCCGGATCGCGTCCAGCAGCAGCTCGATGTCGCCGTCGCGGGCCGCCAGCCAGCCGGCGATCTCCGCCACGCCGGTCTCGGGCGTGTAGTGCTCGGCAATCACGCCCAGCAATTCGGCAGGCTGCGCCGCGACCAGGTCGCCGACCAGGCCCGCTTCCCGGCCCTGGCCCAGCAGGCGCTGGCGCATCGCCCTGGTGCCCAGCGCCGTCAGGGCCACCAGGTCCCCGGGCCCGGCGAGGTCACGGGAGAGCCTGGCCAGGGCGTCATCGGGGAACGACCGCCCCGCCGTGAGCGGCGACTCGACGTCGGTGCCCAGGTCGGAGGTGAATATCTGATCAGCCAGGCCGTGGGTCACCTCGACGGCCCCGAGCGCCGCCAGCGCGTCAAAGGCACTGGCCAGGTCGCGGCCGACATGCTCCCGCCAGGCCTGCTGCGGGCCGGATGCCCGGGCGGCGACGCCGAATACCTGCCGGCACGCGTCCCAGACCGATTCGTTCAGCCGCGCGACCGGCATCGGGAGCGGCAGGCTGTAGATCGTATTCAGCACATCGGGTATCGCCTCGGCGTACAGCTCATAGAGCAGTGACGTGGCGCCGTCCGCCCACAGGGGCAGGCAGATAACGTCCCGCAGCTCGAAGAACGCCTCGAACGCCCGCTGCCACAGCGCCTCGGCCGCGCCTTCGGCCAGCAGCGGCCTGGCCTTGGCCACCGGCAGCAGCCGCCCCCGGCTGACCCGGACCAGGCGGGCCTTCCTGGCCCAGATGAAGATCCGGTTGAGCTGCGGTAGCTCGGCGCTGCTGCGCACGTTCAGGTGCTCCTCGCCGGTGCGCAGCAGCGCGATCAGCTCGCGGGCGTCGGCCGGCCGCAGATTCCCGGCGGCCGTCAGCGTCCGCCCGTCCGGCCCGACCCACTCAGTGAAGGCCCGCAATTGCACGACGACCCGGCTGCGCGCGGCGGCCGCGGCCAGTTCCCCGGCGGGCGGCAGGGTGACCGGCAGCTGCGCGATGGCCCGTTCGGGCATGAGCCCGGACGGGCCGAGCTGGGCGTCCATCAGCCGCACGAGCAGATCCTCGTCGTAGACGGCCTGGCCGCCCTCGATGTCGCGCGCGAAGCGGGACATCGCCTCCGCATTGGTGACATCCACCCCGTTCTCCCGGGCGGCGAGGACCCAGAACTTCCTGATCCCCTGGCGCTCCGGATCTGCCACCGCGGCCTGATACTCCGCCGTCACGCTCGTGACCGCCGCCTGCGCCTCCGCCACCGACGCTCCGCGCGGATCCCACAGTCCGCAGTCCGCCAGGAAGCGCAGCAGCGTGATGAGGCTGTCGGGGACGTTTTTCAGCTCAGTCGCATCGACGGCCAGATTCAGGGGGACCCACTCCAGCAGGAACTGGCGGACATGGGCCGGCGTCCACCACGCGAGCCGCCCGTCCATGCTCAGCTGGCGCGAATCCAGGGCCGCGACGATGGCCATCGGATCTGCCGCCAGCCCCCTTTCCTCGGCCCAGTCGACGCAGCGATGGACGAGGAGAGCCTGGGCCGCGTGGAATGCCTCGTGCTCCTCAAGCTCAAAGAACGTGCGCACCGGCCCGGCCACCTTTCTGGCTGCGAGCATCCAACGCTAGTAGCCGGCACCGCCGTGTCCCGTGCCAATGCCAGGGAAGGCCGAACAGTTCTCCTGGCGCACTGGCTCATCTGGCGGCGGGTCAGCGAACGGCGATCCAGGCCGGAGCGGGCACGATCAGCTCCACGTTGCGGTCCTGCACGGCGCCGCGGCGGCCATCGACATCGCCGACCGGCTGCGGTCCCTGCCAGTCGTTCATGCCCAGTTCACGGGACAGGGACGCGAGATCCCGTGAGTCGCTCAGCCGGCCGCGGAAGGACGGCGGCGCCGCGGTGTCGACGATCGTGGCGATAACCGACAGGGTCCCGTCCCGGTTGTCGGTGACCTCCACCAGGCGGCTCTGCTGCGGCCAGTCCACATGGGAGGCAGTGTTGACCTCCCAGAAGCCGCCCGCGAACGCCGACCCGGCGGGCCGCGCGAATCCCGTCACCTGGTTGTCGTGGGTATGCCCGTTCACCCACGCGATGACGTTGGGGAAGCGCAGCAGCAGAGCCTGGACCTCGGGCCCGAGCGCCCGCGGCCCGGTCTCGCCCGGCGCCAGGGAGGCATTGTCCATCGTGCCGATCGTGTGGTGGCTGAACAGGACGAACAGCCGGTCCCTGACGCGATGCCTGACGACGTTGCCTGACGCGTCCAGGTACCGGCTGCTGCTGGCGATCAGCTGCTGCTCCAGCCAGCCGAACTGGGTGCGGTCCAGCGAGCCGTCGGCGCCGCCGCCCTGGTTCACCGAGTCCATCACGATGAATCTCATCGCGCCCCGATCGAAGGCGTAGTACGCGGTGCCGTCGGCGAGATTCTGGCGGGTGTAGCCGTGCCCGCGGGGCCGGCCCGTGGTGATGAAATGCTCCTGCACGACCTCGGCACGGGTCAGGAAGCGCCGGTTCGGATCGGCGGTGACCTGCCGCGACGGGCCGCCGATGAGCAGGGCGAGCGCCGCCGGGTTGTTCGCCAGCAGTTCCTCGAACAGCAGCTCCACGTCGGTGCCGGGGGCCAGATCGATGATCTTGTCGGTGCCGGTCGAAAAGCCGTCGATGAGCGGGTTGTCCGGGAAGTCGCCCTGGATCAGCCCGTCGTGGTTGCCGAACGCGGTCAGCCACGGTATGTCCAGGCCAGCGGCCGTGAAGGGCCGCCGCGCGGCGGCCAGCAGGCCCGGCACCACCGGGAAGCCGAATACGGATCGCGGCAGGTCATCGGCACCGCCCGGCGGCGTGCCCTCCGGATGCCAGTAGTGGATGTCGTAGTCCACGAAGTCCATGACGCCCTCGTACTGCGCCGGGTCCCCGGATCCTGGCTTGACCCGCCCGCCGTCCAGCACGTCGATCGCCCAGCGCAGCTCGTTGAACTGGGTGTTGTCGATGTTGTCCCCGGTGCAGATCGTGAAGGCGAGCGGCGCGCCGGTCGCCGGGCCCCGGCCGATCCGGTTCACGGCCCGGACCATCGCGTCGGCTACCTGGACCGTCAGGATCTCCTGCGGGCGGTACGCCGAGCCGATCGAGCCCACGAGCAGGGAGGCGTCCGGCTGGCCGGGGTCGCCGAAGCGGTCGAGGAACTCCACCCTGGCCGGCGACTCGGAGTCCATCATGTGGATGTCGGAGAACTGCGAGAACGCGGTCAGCGGGCGGCGGCGGAAGAACCGGCCCGGCCGGGCGGCCCCGCCGATGTCCTGCCGGAGCAGGTGCGGCTCGCCGGGGCCGGGAGTGACCGGCCGGTAGCCGCCCGCCCCTGGCGTGCCGCGCAGCAGCGTCCGGTCGAGGGTCGTATCCGCCGGGTGCCTGAACGGCGACCGGTGCTCGCGCCGCGTGGGGAACGCGATGAGCCCGGTGGCGCCCATGCCGCCGGTCAGTGCCGAGGTCTTCAGGAACGAACGCCGCGAAAGATCCATATCCAGATTCATACCCCTGCATACGCGCTGGCGCCAGCACAATGTCGCAGCGGTTAGCCGTTATCGAATGAAACCGACGGCATATTTATTAACGAAGGCTCGGTTCATGGCGTGATAGTCACAGCGCTGGACGTGACCTGGGTGCTGCCCAGGGAGGCGATGATGGAGACGTCGGCATCGGAGTCAACCGTGATAGTGGTCACGAGAAAGCTGGCCGAGCTATGGCCGGCCGGGATGACCACACCCTGCGGCACCGTCAGAATGCCCTGGGTTGACCCGAGGTTCACGGTGGTGGCGGTGTCGACTGGTCCGGCCAGGTTGACGGTCGCCGTGAAGGTGCCGCCACCGGTGATGGTCCCTGGGACGTTCGTGATCGACGCCAGGCCGGGCTCGATCGTCACCGGGAGGGACGCCTTGACCCCGTCGACGGTCGCATCGATCTCGGTGTGGACCGCGCCGGTCACGTTAGCGGTGTTGATGTCGACGAACCCCTGGGCGAAGCCCGGCGGGATGTCGGTGCTGGTGTTCTGCAGTTCGACGCTCGGATCGCCGGCCGAGAAGGTGACGGTCTCGCCGCTAGCGGGAGCGGGATTACTGAGCGTTACCACGTATTCAAGGTCGAACTCCTGGCCGTAGATAGCGCCCGGCCCGTCCTCGGCGGACAGCGTCACGCTGTCACTGCTGGTGAAGGGCGGGAGCAGGACCGTCGTGGCGCTGAGGGTCCGGCCGCCGAATGTGGCCGAGATCTTGACCGTGGTGTTCCTGGTGACCTGATGGACGATCACTCCGGGAACCTCGGCGCCGATAGCCGGGGCCGGGACGGTGAAGGTGGCGGGCACGGTGACGGCCGGGCTGCTGGAGGCGAGTTGCACGGTCAGTCCGCCGGCCGGCACGACTCCGGTGAACAGGACGTCAAGGGTCACGTCATTCGGCTCGGAACTGGGCGGGATCTGGACCAGGGACAGGCCAGGATCGACGGTGATGGTGCCGGTCCGGGACCGGGAGCGGTAGCGCGCGGTAACGGTCGCCCGGTACTGGCCCTCGGGGTCGGCCTTCAGGGCGAGCGGCACGGTGGCGGTGTCGTAGCGGCGGCCGATGGTGACCGAGGCCGGGACGCGCAGGTCGGCGTTGCTGCTGGTCAGGGATATCCGGATCGGAGCGGTCGGCGCGCAGCTCAGCCGGAGGGCGGCCGCCGGGCGGTTCCCGACGTAGACCAGTCTCGGCACCGACACGCCGGTCAGGACCGGGGTCCGGCAGGAGCGGGGGGTCTTGGTGACGGTGAGCGCGGCCTGGCGGCGGGTCTGGCCGAGTGTGGCCCTGATCTCACCGTGCCGCCTGGCGGTCCTGACGGCGGTCTTGATGGTCCCCGTGGCGGTGCTCTTCCGCCGCGCCACGTGCAGGGCCGAGGGGACGGTGACGCCCTTGAAGCCCTTCAGTCGGACCGTCAGGGCCACGGGGGTGTCGCAGGTCAGCGTGACCGTGACCCTGACCGGCGCCCCGCCGGGAACCGAGGCCTTCGACAGGGCTACCTTCTGCAGGGCCGCATGGCACGTAGCGGCATCGGCGCGCTGGCGCGGGACGGATGCCACCGCCGCCACTGCCGCCAGCAGGAGCACGACCACGGCCATGCGCTTCATGCTCGTGCTCCTCATACCTGCCACGATGGTGGGATATGCCGACAATATAGGGAATCGGGGCGCTCTGGCGGTCCCCGCCGCCGGAAAATCAATCCCCGCCGCACCGCATCTTTGGTGCCGCGCGGCGCCAGGAAGGCGTCCACGCCGTCTCCATCGCCGCTGCGCGGCGGTTGCACGATCACCGGCTGAGATAGCAGGAAGCTGGCCGCCCCCGGACCCCCCGTAGGGGCGGCCAGCACCGGCCAGGGAACACCACCTGGCCGCCATCCCCGGCCGGCGAGCGGGCCCGGCGCCGCCAACGGGCGAATGTCCGCCGCCGGCCGGGCCGGCCCAGGTCAGGGAGAGGATCACCCGATGACTTCCGCGTTCGCCACAGTGTCCCCGCGCGCCGCCGGCGTCCACCGGGCAGGCTGGCTGTCCGCGCACGCGCCCGCCCGAGCCGTCCGCAGCGGTCAGCTTCCCCGCAGCATGAAGGCGGCACCCGCCGACAGCGGCCTGCCTCCGGCCCGAACTGTCCTGGCCGTGACCGCCCAGCCCGGCCAGGAATCGGCCGGCCTGGGCGCGCTGCTGTACGCGTTCCGCCGATCCGGCGCCCGGCTCGCGCTGCTGTGCCTGACCAGGGGCGAGGCGTCCCCGCTGAATTCCACCTGCCAGCGGCTGGAGGCCATCAGGCCCTTCGAGCTGCAGTTGGCGGCCGGTCTCCTGGGCGTCTCGGCGGTTGCGGTCGCCGACTATCCCGATGGCGGGCTCAGCCGCTATCCGGTGCCGGCGCTGACCGAGCGAGTCCAGCGCGCGATCGCCGAGCACGCGCCCGACCTGCTGCTGGTCCTGGACCCGGCCGGCGGTGCTCCCGACGACGCTCGGGCTACCCTGGCTGCGTGCCTGGCCGCCGGGACGGCTGGCGTGCCCGTCGCGGCGCGTACCGTGCCCGGCACCCGAAACGGATGGACGATCGAGCTCGGGCCCTGGGCCGAGGCCGCCCGCGCGGTTCAGCGGTCCGCAGCGGCCGCGCACGCCAGCCAGGCCGATGCCCTGCCCGAGGTGCGCCGCCGCCTGGACCGCCTGGGCGACCGGGAGCAGCTGCGCTGGCTGCTGCCTCCCCGGCATAGCCTGGCGGCGTGACGGGGCCATAGACACCTAGGTCCTGGCTGGGGCATAGTCACCCAGTGGTTAGCGGTCCGACGGTGCGGCTGGGCGCGCGTGGGACGGTCCGCTGGTAGATGGTGCCGCCGGGTGCGAACCAGCCAGCCTTCTTCCGGACGGCCGGGCTCGGATCTTGGGCGCGGGCCGTCTCCAGGGCAGTGACGGCGCGGTGATCGGTATGGACGAACTTGCCGGCTAGCTCGGCGGCCCTCGTGCGGACGTGCGCGTCCGGGTCGGATGCCAGGTGCTGCAACGCGGATTCGAGGACCTCGGCTGCGCCCGGTGCGCAGGTGTCGCCTTTGCACCGGTCGCAGGCCAGAGCGTGGAACGCGGCGATCCTGACCCGGGCGTCGGGATCGTCGGTCATGGCGATGAGCTGGCCCATGGAATCGGTGTCGACCAGGTGGTCAAGCAGACGGCAGCAGCCCTCGCGGATGGCCGGATTCTCGTGCTGGAGGCCAGCACGGATGGCGCCCACCGCATTCTTGTCGCGCCGCAGCAGCTCGTGATAGGCCGCGACGGCACGCTGCGGGTCGCCCAGGCACGAGACGAGGGCCTCGTTATCGGTCCTGACGAATCCGAGCATGACCTGAGTCTGCGGCCGCACGGCGAATCCCGGCAAAGGGATTTCGAAGCCCGGCCCGATTGTGCGGATCGCCGGGCTACCGGGGATATGGTCGCGCTATCGCGGGGTCAGCACGCAGAACTCATGGCCATCGGGGTCGGCCATGACCACCCAGCTGACCTCGCCCTGGCCGATGTCGACGCGCGTCGCCCCGAGGGAGACGAGACGGTCGACCTCTGCTTGCTGGTCACCGTGGACGGGTGGAGCGAGGTCGAAATGCAGCCGGTTCTTCCCGGTCTTCGGCATCAGCGGCGGACCGCCCCAGGTGATCTTCGGGCCGCCGAGCGGCGAGCGAATCGCGGTCTCCTGGTCCTGGTCCCAGACCAGCGGCCACCCCAGCGCTTCGCTCCAGAAGTACCCGACCTCCTGCGATCCGTTGCCCGAAAGCGCTCCGATGAATCCGCAGTCGGCCAGGAAGTTGTTGCCCGGCTCGATGACGCAGAACTCGTTGCCCTCGGGGTCGGCCAGCACAACATGTCCCTCCTCCGGGCGCTGACCAATGTCGATGTGCCGGGCGCCGAGCCCGAGCGACCTCGCCACCGTCTGCTGCTGGTCCTCAAGGGAGGTACTCGTCAGGTCGAAGTGCGACTGGTTCTGGCCGGCCTTCAGCTCCCGAGTTGGAAGAAATCGGATCCCGAAGCCGGTGTCATCACCCGGCCGGAGCGCCACGCCGTCTTGGGGGTCGTCGGCTATCTCCCAGCCCAGGACGCCGGCCCAGAAGCGCGCGAGACGGAGCGGGTCGTTCGCATCGAAGCAGAGCGCGAGCAGGTGACAAGTCATTCCGCTGCGCACCTCCGATCTCCTGACTCAAAGCCGCAGGCAGGGCACGTCCTGCGCGCCCGTAGAGAAAAGCAACGCTAGGCGCTCGGGGGCCAGCCGCGCAAAGGAGAATGAGTCAGAGGGCGGCGCCCTGTCCCGGTAGACGGTTGACATCGCTGTCTCACCTGATGCTTAACGTGGCACTAGCGGTGCGCGCACCATCAGCCTCGCCGAGGCCGCTCGACAAGGAGAAGTCAATGGCCACCTTCACACAGTCCGACGAACTGCGGGGAGCGGAGTTCGTCGACGCGGACCTGCGTGGCGCCCGGTTCGTCAGGGCTGACCTGTCCGGCGTCGTGATGCGCGCCGTCGACATGTCGGGGGCGGACATCGACGCACCGTGGCTGTCCGAAGGCGAGAGCTCCTTGCGCGTCAACGGCGTCGACGTGGTCCCGCTCGTCGAGGCCGAACTCAACCGCCGCTTTCCCGGCCGCGCCGACCGGCGCGCCGCAGATCCGGATGGCCTGCGCGCGGCCTGGGCCGCGCTCGAGCGCACATGGGCGGCCACGCTCGAGCGCGTCGCGGCCCTGCCGGCTGGCACGGTCGACGTTTCGGCGGGCGGCGAGTGGTCGTTCGCGCAGACACTGCGGCACCTAGTCATGGCCACGGACACATGGCTGGGCCGGTCGATCCTAGGGATCGAGCAGCCATTCCACCCCATCGGTCAGCCGCACGCCGAGTACGAGACCGACGGCCTCGACATGTCGGTCTTCACGACGGTCACGCCGTCGTACGCCGAGGTGCTCGAGGTCCGGGCGGGTCACGTCGCGATGGTGCGCGACTTCCTCGCCACCGTCACATCGGAGGTGCTGGCCGAGACGCGCCAGAACCCGTGGGCCCCCGAATACCCGGAGACCACCCTCTCGTGCCTGCACGTGATCCTCCACGAGGAGTGGGAGCACCACCGCTATGCCGTACGCGACCTCGACGCGATCGAAGCGAAGTCCGGCGAATGAGTCGGTGACCTCCGCGCCGCCGCTCGCCGGGCAGTACAGGGCGGTTTCAAGCGGTGACCGCTTGCTTCCAAATCCATTCCGGTGTTCAGCGCAGGCACCTGCCTCGATCGCTACAAGCTCCGGCTTCGCTGGTGCAACGCTGATGGCCATGAACGATACTGCACAGCGGCCGGGCCGAGGCTCCGGTGACGAGGCTCAGGTGAACGACTCCGACGGCCGACTGGCCGCCTATGAAGCCAGAACCCAGACGCCGCTCGATCTGCTCGCGCTGGCCACGCTGTGGATCACTGTGGTCCCTCCCGGCGACTTCGGCACGTCACATGGCGTCAGGGACATCGTGCTGGTCGCCCGGCTTGCTCTTTCCGTCGTCTACGGGATCGACATGACCATCCGCAGCGCCCTGGCCCGCCGCCATCTTCACTACGCGCTCGCCCATCCGCTCGGAATCGTCTCCGTACTCTGGCCGCCAGCGCGCGTGATCTTCAGCTTCCGGCTGGTCCATTCGGTGTTTAAGCGCGGGAACCTCAGCCGCTTCCTGCTGGCCGCATCGGTACTGGTCCTCGACTGCTCGGTCATCGTGTACCTGTTCGAACGCCACGCACCCAAGTCCAACATCCACACCCTGGGAGAGTCACTCTGGTGGTCGGCGGCGACGGTCACCACCGTCGGCTACGGCGACTTCTACCCGGTCACCAGGCCGGGGCGGATCACGGCCTGCTTCGTCATGGGCATCGGCTTGCTCACGCTGGCGGTGGTTACCGCTCAGGTGGCATCGAGCTTCGTCGCACAAGGACCCAGCAAGGCCCGGCCCGACCCTCAGCCGGAGTCGGCCGCACCCGAAGTGACACTGGCCGAACTCGGCCAGCGGCTTTCCCGGATCGAGGAGCTCATTGTCGCCGCCACAACGTCGGCATTGCCTCGCGCGGCACCAGCACCGGAACAGGAAACAGGCGGCGACTCGTCTTGAACCGCTCCGCGAAGGGTCTTAGATAACATGGCCGGGTTCTTCGTATTCCGTGCCGCGGCCCCGAATTTCTCATGCGCATCAATCAGCCGACTTAGCGGGTGGCCCGGCTCCGCAGGCGCCCCGGCTGCCCTGCGAAGCGTCGTGATTTCGAATTCTCTCTGACTCCGTTTTTCTGAGTCCGGGGACGTTTTGCGCGCCTGGGCGCCCCTGCCGCTCTTGGGCCCTCCGGGCCACGGCGGCGTCGGCGCGCGAGTCTTCCCCGCGGCCGCCGCACCGGCGCAGCGCCGCAACGATCAGCGCCAGGCCGCGAACTGCAAGAGCGCGCAGGGTAGGATTCCAGCGTGGCTGGAGCATCGAGCGCTTTGGCGGATTAGTACGGACACATCCCACTCGTCGTCGGTATCCGGCCCAGTGCTCTACCCGGGGAAGGAGTGGCGGTTCGTGTCAGATCGACTCGGACGCCCTGCTGTTAGTTCTACTAATGGGTTTCCCTGGGCCGCCTGCCGAACCCGGGGTGCTAGAGGTTCCCGGCACCGGGCTCTTGGCACGCCCCGCTGGACTTCCGTCATGGATCGGCCGTTCGCTGGCACTGGTGTTGGGATGGACGGTCCCACGGTGGAGGCGCCGGGTGGTGGTCGTCTTGTCCGGCTTGAGCAGCGTGATCTCGGCGGTGACCAGAGATCCGGCCACAGCCGGGCCGACGCATGATGGAGCTGGACATTCGCTTCCTGGCGGACTTCGCCGTTCCTTGGAAGGAGCCAATCCAGGAGCGAAGCCGTGAGCGCGTGGCCGCGATCCTAGCTGCCGCCAGGGAGTTGATCGCTGAAGGCGGGCTAGGGAACCTGAAGATGGGTCCGCTTGCGGAGCGCGCCGGAGTCCCGATAGGAACGATCTATCAATTCTTCCCAGGCAGGGATGCTGTCGTTGGCTGCATTTTTGCGGCCCAGATGGAAGAGGCGCTGGAGGATGTCTACCGGGCTTGTAATCCTGATCACGAACTCGAGGCTCCCGCTGCGGCCGTGACCAGCATCATGATGGCTAAGTACCGTGAATGGCGTGCTGACCCGGTGATGGCCGAGATCTGGTCGATCGCTCAGGCGGATCGGGCGCTGCGGGGCTTGGCGCTGGCAGCTTCACGGGCAACTGCCGAGATCAAGGCGCGGGCGCTGAAGCCGTTCTTGAAGCCGGACGTGTCGGAGGAGCGGCTGCACCGGGTGCTGTTCATGGTTAGTGACCTCTACGACGCGGCCATCCACGCGGCGCTCGACTTCCCTCCTGATGAGGCGGCTGAGCTCATGGAGGAGTACGCGGTTATGGTGAGCAATCACGTCAGCAACCTGCTGCGCACTCCAGCTTCGCCGCGCAATCGTTGACAACCCAAGTTGCGATCCGGCGTTGGAGTGGTGGATCGTGGAGCCGGTCAGGGGACGGCCCTGGCGGCGGCGCAGCACAGTGGCCTGGCGGATCGCGCGCTCGACGAACGCGGTGTCCTTCGACAGGGAGCATTCCCAGCCGGTGATGAGCCCGGCGAACGCGTCGATCACCAGCGCGGTATATCCGAACCCGCCGCCGTCGAGCGGCACGTAGGTGAAGTCGGCGACGTGCGGCGGGTCCGGCGCCGCCGCGGCGAACTGACGGTGCACCAGGTCTGGTGCCCGCGCGTCACCGGCCCGCGGCATCGTGGTCCGGTCCGCGCGGCCCTGGTGGTCCCGCGCCAGCCGCTGGCGCGCATCAGCCGCTCGACGGTGCACCGCGCCACCGGGATGCCGTGGCACTGCAGGTGCGCCCACATCTTCAGGCTCCCGTACAGCGCTTCCGGCGGACGCCGGCCCTGCTCACCGGGCTCATAGATCCCGGCCAGGACCTCGGTCACGACGGTGTCCCACAGCGCCTGCCGTGACCGGTGCGCCCAGTAAGTCCGCGGGGCGATCTGCACGCCAATCTCCGACAGCGCACGGCAGATCGGCACGACCCCGAACCGGCCCTTCTGGGCGCCGGTGACCTGGCAGATCACCGGCGTTGCGGGTCGCACTCCCGCGCGAAGAAAGTTGTCGCCGCCTTCAAGATCTCGATGGTCCGCTCCGGCTCAGCGTTCTTGCGCTGCAGCTCGCGGATCTCCCGGGCCGTCTCGGCCGGTACCCCGGCCGCCTGGCCCTCAAACCCAGGACGGCTCAGCTTCGCCGTGGACGGGCCCAACTGCAGCCAGCTTGCCATGCCCTAGCGCCGTCGGCGTTGATCGCACTAACATGAATCATATTCATATATCGAGTCCGCCCGCCGTCGAGTGAGGAGGCCACCCTTGGGCCGACGATCCTTCGCGAGCCTCGCGCCAGAGCGCGGCGAACGCCGAAGCGGGATGGTTGCAGTGCCGGGGATCGAGCCCGCCTGGGAGATGCCATCCGTGGTGGTGCGTGGGCAGCATGACGGTCCGACTCTTGCCATCACAGGCGGTGTCCACGCGGCGGAGTATGTCTCGATCGAGGCCGTGACCCGGCTGTCGCGATGGCTGGACCCAGCCACGCTGAGGGGAACGCTCGTAGCCGTCCTGATCGTCAACATGCCGGGTTTCTTCGAGCATTCGATCTACGTCAACCCCACCGATGGGAAGGACTTCGGCGCGTTGTTCCCGGGCCGCCCGGGTGGAAGTGATTCGGAGCGAGTCGCGGACTTCCTCATGCGAGAGCTCATCGACGGGTCGGATGCCTACATCGATGCGCACTGCGGCGACATGATCGAGGCGCTGGCGCCGTTCACGCTCTGGCCGAGGGTCCCCGATGAGGCGGTGTCGCGGCAATCGCACGCCATGGCCATTGCCTTCGGCGTCGAGCGCACCCTGGGGATGGACCTGGGGAATGTACCTGGGCGGTCCTACGCCGAGGTGGCTGCCCGCGGCATTCCTGCGATCGTGGGCGAGGTCGGTCAGCAGGGCATATGCGACGAGCACTTCGTACAGATCCACTTGCGTGGGCTACAGAATGTGATGGCGCACCTCGGCATGATCGACCCCCTCGGGCCAGCCGGGCCGCCACCGCGGGAACTTCAGGGCTTGGCCTGGACCAGGAGCTCGGTGGCTGGTACCTATCACCCTCTTGTCGCGGTCGGCGAGCAGGTACGCAAGGGGCAGCCGACTGGAGAACTGCACGACCTGTTCGGCAGCACGGTCGAGCAGCATGTGTCGCCGGCTGATGGCGAGGTGGTCTTCTTGGTGACCGCCTTGGCGGTCGCCGCCGGCGGCCCACTGATCGGCGTCGGCGTCTACGACCGGGACCAGGCACGGGACGCCAGGGCAGCGGACATCCCGTTCGTCGCGAGCGAGGCAGTGGAGTAACGCCAGAGGAGAGAGCAATGAGCAATCCGCGATGGGCCCGCTGGTGGCCGATAGCACTGTTCGTGGCAGGCGCGACACTCCTGGCCGCATGCACCGGCAGCAACGGAGGTAGCAGCCAGCCTTCGGCTAGTTCGTCCTCCAAGCCGGTGAACGGGGGCAGCGTGACTTATGCTGTGCCGTTCGCGCAGACCTGGATGCTGCCGATCTGGAACGTCGGCACCGGGATCGCGAACTACGACACGCTGCAGTCATGGCTGCCGCTGTACTGGTTCGGTGAAAACGGCCATGCGCAGGTGAACTACGCGCTCAGCGTCGGCAAGCCGCCGGTGTACTCCAATGGGGGAAAGACGGTAACCATCAGCCTGAACCCGCAGTACAAGTGGTCCAACGGCACTCCTGTCACGACCCGCGACATCCAGTTCTACATCAATGTGCTGACAGCCTCGGACAGGAACTACCCGCAGAACTGGATCGGCTACTCGGCGAGCGGGTTCCCCTTCAATGTGACATCCTTTGACTACATCTCGCCCACGAAGTTCAGCATCACCTTTAACAAGTCGTACAACCAATACTGGCTGTTGTACAACGAGCTCAGCCAGATCTACCCATTCCCTACCTACGCATGGGATAAGACCTCTCAGTCGGGTCCGGTCGGTAGCTACGACAAGACGCCGGCAGGCGCCCTGAAGGTAATCAACTTCCTGAACAGCCGGAGCAAGGACCTGGCCGGCTGGAACACCGACCCCCTATGGCAGGCCGTCGACGGGCCGTACAAGCTGAAGTCCTACCAGCCGACCACCGGTGTGCAGACCTTCGTGCGCAATAAGCAGTACGCCGGAGTTAATCCAGGCCACGTCGACAGCTATACGCTGCAGCCGTTTACTAGCGATCAGGCCGAGGTGTCTGCGCTGCTCGCCGGGAACACGGTGACCTATGGTTACCTGCCGCTGACCGATCTGCAGGTCGCCGGTCGGCTGAAGAGCATGGGCTACAGCGTCGACGCTTGGCCGATCTTCGGCTTCGCCCAGCTGCCCCTCAACCTGACCAACCCAAAGGTGGGTCCTATATTCCAGCAGCTCTACATCAGGCAGGCGATGCAGCACCTGATTGATCAGAGCACGCTGGTCAAAACCGCGTTCCACGGGTACGCCGTGCCCACCTACGGGCCCGTGCCGACAGCAGTGCCCAACCCATTCGCTGACAGCTTCGAGAAGACCAATCCTTACCCATACAATCCCGCCGCTGCCCGCCAGCTGCTGACCAGCCATGGCTGGACTGTTCCTAACGGTGGCGCTGCGACCTGCACTAAGCCCGGCACTGGGGCCGATCAATGCGGGAAGGGCATCAGCCAGGGAGCCAAGCTGTCGTTCAACATGCTATACGCCTCCGGCAAGCCCACTGTGGCCCAGGAAGTTGCGGCACTGCACACCGATTTCGCGATAGCCGGCATTCAGCTTAATCTGCAGTCCGCGCCCATTGACACGCTCTTCTCCACGGAAGTGGCGTGCAACCCAAAGACAGGCGCTAACTGCAAGTGGCAGATGATCAACACCGGGCAGGGCTGGGTGTACTCCGCACCGCAGTTCGCCCCGACCGGGGAGTCGCTATTCCTTACTGGTGCTGGCTCGAACGCGTACAGTTACAGCGATCCCAAGGCCGACGCACTGATCCGTGCAACGCAGACTACCAACGGCCTGGGAGCAATGGACAGCTACGAGAATTACATGGCGCAGCAACTGCCCACGTTGTGGCTGCCGTGGCAGGTCAACCAGGTGTCAGTAATCAGCAACAAGCTGCACGGGGCGCAGCCGCAGGATCCATACCAGCAGTTCTACCCCCAATTCTGGTGGTTGTCGCAGTAGCCGCCGGCGCGGGAAGCTAGACATGGCGGCAATGACCCCAAGGGGCGGCGGCGGGCTGTCTCGCACGGAGCCGGGCAGCCCGCGGCTGGCCATCACGGGCGACCGCGTCTTCGACGCGAGCGCGGGATGCTGGGCAGATGGGACATCTGTCCTAATCGAGGGCGGGACCGTTACCGGCGTTACCCGCGAGGTCCCTACGGGCTGGCCCGTGCTTGAGGTCCCCGGCACCAGCCTCCTGCCAGGACTCATCGACGCGCACACTCATGTGCTGCTACGCAACACCTTGGACCAGCTTGACCTTGCCCGGGAGATGGTGGAGCACAATCACGGCTACCGGGCCGCGTCCGGGGTCCAGGCCATGGCAATCGCGCTTCAGCACGGCTTCACGACCATCCGCGATCTAGGTACCGAAGGCGCCGGGTACCTGGACGTCGGGCTGCGGGACGCAGTAGCAGACGGGATAGTCCCCGGACCGAGGATGCTGGTCGCCGGGCCGGCCATACGGTCATCTGGGCGCTACCCCCTGCCAGGGCAGCCGCACAGCCTGACCTTTCCGGTCGGGACCGACAGCTGCACTGGTGCCGATGCGTGCCGTGAGATCGTACGCACGCAGGTCGCCTGTGGGATCGACTGCCTGAAGGTCTACGCCAGCGGCAGGGTAGATCCGCCCGGTCCGGGCCACGACTATCCGGACGGTCCGCTGGTCTGGACCGATGAGGAGGTGCGGGCACTTGTCGATGAAGCGCACCGTCAGGGCATCCGGGTGGCCGCGCATGCGCAGACGCTGAGCGGCACGATGATGGCAGTGATCGCCGGGGTGGATTCGATTGAGCATGGCTTCGCGATCTCGCCCAAGGTTGCCGCGCAGATGGCAGCTCGCGGCACAGTCTTGGTTCCGACCCTTGTCGTTTCCCGTGAGGCGGCTGAGCGTGGATGGTACGTCGACGAAGCAGTGCGCCGGGCGCATGACCAGTCCGTTCGCAATTGCATCGAAGCTGGCGTCCGGATCGCGCTCGGTACCGACGTTGGCGGCTTCGAGTGGACCCGGGTACCACAGTCGGCGGAGTTTGCGTTGATGGCCGCGCTCGGCCTGAGCAACGCTGATGCCCTACGGGCCGGCACGTCGCTCGCAGCCGACCTGCTCGGCCTGGCGGGGAGTGCCGGAACGCTGGAGCCTGGCGCGTCAGCTGACCTGGTAGCGGTCCGGGGTGACCCGTTGAAGGACATCAGCTGCGTCCAGGATGTTGAACTCGTGATTCAAAATGGCCACCTGGTCTCGGGCGCTCGCCCGGGAACTCGAGCCGGGGCATGACGTACTCCATCATTGCCTGTGATCGCGTCGCGGGTGAGATCGGAATCGCCGTCCAGTCGCATTGGTTCGCGGTCGGTGCCATCGTGCCATGGGCGGCCCCCGGCGTCGGGATAGTGGCGACGCAAGCCAATTCCGATCTTGGGGCGGGGCGGCGCGGGCTGCAGCTACTCGCCCAGACGGGCTCTGCTCAAGCCGCGCTGGATGGCCTGATCCGCGGTAATCCACGGTCAGAGGTCTCCCAGATCGCCGTGCTAGATGCTAGCGGGCAGGCGGCCGGGCACACCGGCGCGCGATGCATCGCTGAAGCCGGGCACAGGTCCAGCAACGGATGGTCAGTTCAGGCGAACATGATGTTGCGGCCGACGGTGCCGGACGCGATGGCCGCCGCCTGGATAGCCGGGGCGGGCCTGCGGCTGCCCGCGCGCCTGCTCGCTGTGCTGCGGGCGGCGCAGGCCGAAGGCGGCGATATCCGCGGCCAACAGTCAGCAGCAATCCTCATCGTCAGTCTGGCACCAGCACAACCGCCGATGGACAAGCTGCTCGATATTCGCGTCGACGACAGCCGGGATCCAATTGGCGAGCTGGAGCGACTGTGCCAGCTCGGGGAGGCCTATCAAGAGCACGAGCTGGGCCTGGAGCTGCTCGGGATCGATCCTCAGCGAGCACTCGACCATGCTTCACGCGCCAACGAACTAGCACCAGACAACGACGAACTCAACTTCTGGCGGGCGATCGCGCTCACCTGGGCGGACCGCCAGGCCGAGGCCCGGGAGATCCTGCGCGGTCTGTTCGCGGCCAGCCCTGGCTGGCGTAGCCTGCTGGCGCGGCTGCCAGCTGTGGGCCTGCTGCCCGAGAACAACGGGCTGGGCATGTCCGGTGATGACCAGGGACATTCGCCGTCAGGGCTGCCAGCGCCGCGACCGAAGGCTGGTGAGCGCTGATGGTGAAGAGCCGCTTCCGCAGGTACGCATGACCGCCTACCTGATGCGCCGCCTCTTGCAGTCAATCGTCGTCATCTTCGGGGTCGTCCTGATCACATTTCTGCTGGTGCACATGCTGCCCGGCGGGCCGGCCAGGGCCGCGCTCGGACCGAAGGCGACGACGCAGGCCGTCGCCCAGTTCAACCAGGTCAACGGCCTCGATCAGCCGCTGACCCAGCAATTCGTTACCTATGTCGGGCGCCTGCTGCAGGGGAACCTCGGTTTCTCCTATGTCCAGAACCAGTCAGTAGCTACCCTGATCGGCGAGAACCTGCCACGGGACATTTTGCTGGTCGGCACTTCCTACGCACTCGCGCTGATGATCGCCATACCGCTGGGGATCCTGCAGGCGCTGCGTCGCAACCATTTCTTCGACTACTCCGTCACCGGGTTTGCGTTCTTGCTGTATTCGATGCCCGGCTTTCTAATCGGCTTCCTGCTGATCGCAGCGCTGGCGGTTGACCTACGAGTCTTCCCACCAGCCGCACCGCCAGGATCGAGCATTGCATCGATCCTGGGCGACCCGCGCGCTCTGGTGCTTCCGGTCGCGACCCTGGCGTTGACCAGTATTGCCGCCTTCAGCCGGTACATGCGGTCCTCGGCGCTGGAGAACCTAGCACTGGACTACATCAGGACCGCGAAGTCAATCGGGTCATCGACCCGTTCCGTCGTGCTGCACCATCTACTGCGTAACTCGCTGCTGCCGATCGTCACGCTGGTGGGTCTGTCCCTCCCGACAGTAGTTGCGGGCGCACTGGTGGTGGAGGAAGTCTTCAACTTTCCCGGAATGGGCCTGGTCTTCTTCAAGGCTGTGCAAGTCCAGGATTACCCAGTAATGCTCGGATTTACGTTGTTCATCGGCATTGCGACCGTGCTCGGCAATCTGATGGCCGATATCGCCTATGGCGCACTTGATCCTCGCGTCCGGCTGAGAGCGCAGCCATGACCGATCAGACCCGGTTCGAGCCGCTAGCGCCCGGGCTCGGGCTATCCACAATCGGAGCGCCCGAATACTCTGGCTCGCCTCCACGTGCCACCCTGCGCTCGGTCATCCGGCTATTCCTAGACAATCGGCTGGCCGTCGCCGGGCTGCTCCTGGTGATCGCCATGGCAGGCTTCTGCTTCCTTGGACCGCTTTTCTACCACACCCAGCAGACCCATACGAACCTGCTCAACGCCACACTGCCGCCCGGCCGAGGCCGACCACTTGGCACCGACAGCTACGGGTTTGACCTCCTCGGTCGGCTCATGCTGGGCGGCCAGAGTGCGCTGGAGGTAGGGCTCGCAACAGCCCTGCTCGCTACCACCTTCGGTTCGCTGTGGGGAGCCGTGTCCGGTTACTTCGGCGGCGCGATCGACTCGGTCATGATGCGCATCGTCGACATCATGCTGGCCATACCCACCCTGGTACTGCTTCTCGTGGTGGCCAGCATCTTCCAGCCCGACCTGCTGATGCTGATCTTGATCATCTCGCTGCTGTCCTGGCTGGTGCCCGCCCGGCTGGTACGCGGTGAGGCATTGACACTACGCGCAAGGGAATACGTGCAGGCAGTCCGCGTAATGGGCGGCGGCGGACGTCAGGCGATCATACGGCACATCGTGCCGAACGCGATCGGCGTGATCGTCGTGAATGCGACCTTCCAGGTGGCGGACGCCATCCTGCTATTGGCGGTCCTCAGCTTCCTCGGCCTCGGCCTGCCACCGCCGGCCGCCAGCTGGGGAGGCATCATCTCCGACGGCCTGAACTACCTCTATGACGGGTACTGGTGGCTGATCTACCCGGCCGGCCTGGCCATCGTGATCACAGTGATCTCGTTCAACTTCATCGGTGACGCCTTGCGCGATTCGTTCGACGTAAGGTTGCGCCGCCGTTAGCCCGTCTAATCAGGTCATGCCGCGACTCGCGCGGACCCGTTGATCTGCCTCAGCGACCTTCCCGTCTCTCGATGGTAAGGAGCAGGTCTATGGTCACGGTTCCTTATGGGGGCTCGCAGTTCAGAGGGCGTTCCGATCACAGAACCGGCTATTTTTGATCTTGGTGCAGCAGTGAAGTGCAGCAGGTGGTACGGATGGGATTACGCTCAAGCTGCCGATTTGGTCTTGACGGGCGGCCCGATAGATCCTTCGCCCGGAGGACCTACGTGATGCCAGAGCCAGATAATCTCAGTCACCGCGATGGCTGACAGTATGACTGGCCCTCCCCACGTGGCAGTCAGTTGCAGCCAAAGCTGGGTGTCAGGACGAAAAGTTCTAGATGGGCCACTGACTACTGCGTCATACACTACGACGGCCCATACGCTCGTGATTGCAAATATGGAACCAAGGTAAGGGTGTCCGTCGATAGCCCGGAAGTTGTACCAGTAAAGCTGTGCCATAAGGTTCAGCGGGACGAATATCAGCCAGATACAGATAGCAAGCCACAAGGGCAGTAGTACAACAGCAACAATGCTGCTGAGCTGCCCGAGAGCATCGGTTAGAGGTCCCGGATGAGGAGACCAGTTCTCCAGCCCCCAGACCGAGTTCGCGCCGGGACGGCTACTCAGCCAAGTTACGAACATAATAACAGCAGCTGGAGGTACAAATATGAGCGCTTGCTTAGCAGGAATTGTGAGACGGCTCAGGGTGAAGCGCTTGGCGCCTTCGTCAGTTATCGCGTAGAGACCAGCGCTCACGGCAATAATGGATAGCGGAGTCATCCAGAGGGGCGCAAATATGTAAAAGTACTGTCCGAAGGTCGTGATGTCAGTGTCAGGAATCAGGTAGCCAAGGAGGCGAAGCACGATCCATTATTAGATAGCCCGCGCCAATGCGAACCATGTAAGAATTCGAGATCGCCTTATAGCCCTTGGGAGCGCCGAGCCGGTCACTATAGTCATCTCGCTCAGACTTACATAAGTCTTTTGTCTTTACCCAGGTCCACTTATAGAGCTTCTTTTCCTGACCCCACACCCAACCATAGAGCTTCTTTCCCTGACGCCACAGCCATCTAAATGAATTGGCCACTCCGTCACCTGCCAAATCGGTAGGATAGCTGTCATACAACAGCAATATCTAGCTAGGCGCGCAACACAGCCGAATGGATGACGCAACGTCAGATGATCTACCGCTACGCAAGATCGCGGACGCGGAGCTCTGGTGCGCGTCAGATGCGAGGCCGGCCCGGTCTGTCCGCCGCACATTGCTGCCGGACAGCGGCATGGTTCCTGCGGTCTCCAGCTGGCTGACTCTGCGGAGTCGGGTGACTAGGCGTGGCACCAGTTACGCGGGGCAAGCAATCCGGGATCGCTTCTCACTGAACCCGTGCTGCGCAGCCATTGCCGCAGCTCGGCCTGGCTGACCGGCGGGGCGGCAGGCCGCTAATTTGACCTTGACCCTGGGGGAGGCCGCACAGTCTTGGGAGCCGGGCGTCGGCCCGGCACGAGGGAGCCGTCCGTGGACCTGATGAGTATCGGTGAGTTCGCCAGGCTCTCCCGCCTGTCAGCGAAGGCGCTGCGCCTGTATGACGAGCTGGGACTGCTGCCGCCCGCCCAGGTCGATCCGGACTCTGGTTACCGCTGGTATGCCGCCGGTCAGCTGGACAACGCTCGGCTGGTCGCGGCGCTGCGCCAGATCGGAGTGCCGCTGGCGCAGATCACGGTGATCCTGGGCCTGGATCCAGAGGCCGCTGCGGCGCAGGTCGGCACTTACTGGTCAGAGATTGAAGCCGATCATGCTGGCCGCCGGGACCTGGCCGGCTACCTCGTTGACCGCCTGAACGGAAAGAGAAACGTCATGTACGAGGTCACCGTCCGCGATGTCCCCGCCCGCAGCCTGCTGTGCCTGCTGCGGCATGCCAACAGCCGGCAGGAAGTCTGGGACCTGGGCAAGGAGGTCATCGGCATGCTCAAGGCCCGGCCGGTGCCGGTGCCCCGGATCGAAGGAGTCGCCGGGGCCGCGTTCCTGGTCTACTACGGGGAGGTGAACCAGGACAGCGACGGCCCGGTGGAGTTCTGCTGGCCGGTGCCGCAGGACCTGGCCGACCGGCTCGCCGCGAGCTTGCCCGGGCTCACCCTGCGCACTGAGCCTGCGCACCAGGAGGCCTGCATTCGCCTGGGCCAGGACCCGGTGACGGCGGCGCAGTCGCAGCTCGTCTCGGACTCGTTCAGGGCCTGGACGGCCGAGCAGCAGCGGCAGCCCAGTGACCTGCCCCTGCGCGTTACCCTCCTGGCTACCACCGCGCCAGTGACCGACGCCAGCAAGCGCGGCGGCAGCGACTTCGCCTTCCCGCTGCGCGACCAGGCCGGCGCCGCATGAAGACAACAGGCGTGATCTATGACGCGGGGACCAAGCAATGATCGAAGCCCACGGCCTAGTCAAGCGCTACGGCTCCACGATGGCCGTCAACGACCTGTCTTTCTCCATCCGGCCCGGCATGGTCACCGGTTTCCTCGGCCCGAACGGCGCCGGGAAGACCACTACCATGCGGATGATCCTGGGCCTCGACGCGCCGACGCAGGGCTCGGTAACCGTAGGGGGCCGCAGCTACCGTGACCTCCCGGCGCCCATGCGCGAGGTGGGCGCCCTCCTCGACGCCAAGGCGCTGCACGGTGGTCGCCGGGCCAGCGACCACCTGCTATGCCTGGCCCGGAGTAACGGCATCCCCCGCAGCCGGGTGGACGAGGTGCTCACCATCGTCGGTCTGGAGGGCGTGGCCGGGCGTCGGGCGAAGGGCTTTTCGCTGGGCATGGGTCAGCGGCTCGGCATCGCCTCGGCGCTCCTCGGGGACCCGGCCGTGCTCATCTTCGACGAACCGGTGAACGGCCTCGACCCCGACGGCATCCACTGGGTCCGGACCCTCCTGCGGGGGCTGGCCGCCGAGGGCCGCACCGTGCTGGTCTCCAGCCACCTGATGAGCGAGATGGCCCTGACCGCCGACCACCTGCTGGTGATCGGCAAGGGCGCGCTGATCGCCGATACCAGCGTGGACGAGTTCGTGCGGTCCAGTTCCCGGCAGTCGGTCCACGTCCGCAGCCCCCAGGCGGCCGAGCTGGCCGCCCGCTGCCGGGAGGCCGGTGCCATCGTCCGGGCCGGGAGCACCTCCCGGGTGGCGGCCGCGCCCGTGGCCGGCACGGACGCCGGGACCGACCCCGACGTCATCGAGATCACCGGGATGGACAGCGCCGAGGTGGGAAGGCTGGCCGCCGCCCATGGCATCGCCCTGTCCGAGCTCATCCCCGTCCGGGCTTCGCTGGAGGAGGCGTTCATGGAACTGACTCGAGAGAGCGTGGAGTACCAGGCGGCCGGGGCGCCCCGATGACCGACGCCACGATCGCCCTCACCGGCCCGGACCACCGGGCAGCCTTCCGTGCATCCACCTTCGGCGACGTGCTGCGCTCGGAGTGGGTCAAGCTCCGTTCGGTCCGATCGACTTTCTGGGCGCTGACCGTGACCGTCGTGCTCGGCATCGGCCTGGGGGCCGTCATCAGCGCGATCACCGCCCACGCCTACGCCAGGTTCAGCGTCTCCGACAAGCTGAGCTGGGATCCGACCGGGATCAGCCAGTCGGGGGTGGCCATCGCCTCGGTGGCCATCGTCGTGCTCGGGGTGCTCTGCGTCAGCTCCGAGTACTCCTCCGGGATGATCCGCACCAGCCTGATCGCCGTCCCGAAGCGAGGCCGGGTACTGGCAGCCAAGTCGCTGGTCCTCGCCGTGGTGACCTTTGTCGTGGGCGAGGTCGTCAGCTTCACGGCGTTCTTCGCGGGCCAGGCCCTCATCAGCGGCCATGCCCCCCAGGCGGCGCTCGGCGATCCCGGGGTAGCCCGGGCGGTGGCGGGATCAGGGCTGTACCTGACCGCCCTGGCGGTGCTCAGCGTCGCCGCGGGGGCCTTGCTCCGGCACCCGGCCGCCGCCATCGCCAGCATGATGGCCGTCTTGTTCGTCCTCCCCGGGATCGCCCAGGCGCTGCCGGACTCGTGGCGGCACCCGGTCACCGAGTTCTGGCCGACCCAGGCCGGGAGCCAGCTCACTAACGTCTACCACTCCGCCCACACCCTCCAGCCCTGGCCCGGCTTCGGCGTGATGTGCCTGTTCGTCGCCATCGTGTACGCCATCGCCTGGATGCTGCTGGACCGCCGGGACGCATGATGGCGGTCAGGGCGCATCGCCAATACCCAGGACCCCGGCCCCCGTTGCCATCGACGCCCTCCAGCAGGACCGGCCGTATCTGCTTCCGGTAGACAGCCTGGTTGGGAGCGTAGGCGGCTCAGCGGTCACGGAGACCGTCTATCTCAAGCAGATCCGCCCGGTCCTACTGGAGGGAGCTGAGGCTATGGACCGCATCTTGCGCGGCCCGGACGCCGCATAGACGTTCAGCGCGGTGAGAAGGCCCCTCCGGCGAGAGCAGAGAAGGCCGTTGACCTGGGAGCCGCCTATCGGAATCGAACCGATGACCTATTCATTACGAGTGAATCGCTCTACCGACTGAGCTAAGGCGGCCAGCCGCCCGCACCGCGGCGGCGCAAGGAGTCTACCGGTCCGCGGGCCGTTCCTGCCCGCTGCCGTGCAGAGCCTCATAGGCCTTCCGGGATCCGCAGACGCTGGCCTTCGCGCACGACCGCCGCCGCCCGTCCTCGGCCAGCTTCACCACCACCTGATCGGCCGGAACGTTGTGCCCCACGACAATCCCCGGTCCCTCAGGGGACTCGACGGAGGCGCCCAGCTTCGGCGCCTCGGCGCGGAACTCCATGTACAGCGGATGCTCGTACTTCAGGCAGCACATCAGCCGGCCGCAGGCACCGGCGATCCGCATCGGGTTCACCGGCAGATCCTGGTCCTTGGCCATCCGGACCGACACCGGCTCGAAGTCCTTCAGGAACGTGGCGCAGCACAGGTCGCGCCCGCACGGGCCGATGCCGCCCTGCAGGCGCGCCTCGTCACGGGGGCCGATCTGGCGCAGCTCCACCCGCCCCCGCAGCCGCGCGGCCAGATCGCGGACGAGGGCCCGGAAATCGACCCGGTGCGGTGCGCTGAAGTAGATGGTGAACACGTTCGGCTCGTCGACGTAGTCCACGGCGGTGATCTTCATGGGCAGCTCGTGCTCGCGCACCAGCCGCCGTGCGGCCACCCGGGCATCGGCGCGCTTGGCCCGGTTCGACTTGTTCCTGGCCAGGTCCTCGTCGGTGGCCAGCCCGGCGCAGACCGGCAGCCCGCCGATGTCATCATCGATCCACTGCGGCGCCCAGATGCACTCGGCCACCTCCGGGCCCGCGTCGGTGGGCACCAGCACCATGGTCCCGACCGACGGCGTATAGGGGCCAGGGTCCAGGTAATAGAGCCGACCACGCCGCTCGAAGCTGACCGCCATCATCATGCCCATCCCCCCACGTTACGGGTCGATAACGAAGCCCGCCTCTCCGGGGCAGCAGGCGACCCCGGGCACACCAGGGATCTGCGGGGGCGAATTTCAGTCAATACGACTGAAATTCGCCCCCGCTGTGGCCTCGAGCCAAACCGCCGACGGCCTCGACACAAGCCGGGGCCGGGCCAAGCCAGCCGGAGCGGGTCGAGCCGAGCCAGCCGGGGCGGGGCGAGCCGAGCCAGCGGGGCGGGGCGGGGCGAGCCGAGCCAGCGGGGCGGGGCGGGGCGAGCCGAGCCGTGGGCGGCCTCGACACAAGCCAGGCGCGAGCGAAGCGGCGGGCGGCGTCCGGGCTTAGCGGGCGGCCAGGGCGAGGGTCATCTCCTCGACGGCCAGCAGCGGGGCGACGCTGGCGGCCAGCCGCTCGCGGCACTTCATGATCGCCTCGATCCGGCGCACCGTGGCGGCGGGCGCGGAGGCGGCCGCGAGCTCGCCGACCAGGTCACGCTGGCCGTCATTGGCCAGCTCCACATCGGCGCCGAACTGGACGGCCAGCACATCACGGTAAAAGCCGGCCAGGTCGAGCAGGGCCCGGTCGAGGGAGTCGCGCTTGACCCGCGTCGCCCGCGACTTCTGCCGGTCCTCCAGCTCCCGGAGCGCGCCGGCCGCGCCGCGGACCGCGGTCGCGACCCCCTTGCCGGTCGAGCCCTCGCCGAACGCCTGGCGCATCGCATCCCGTTCCGGGACGTCCAGCCCCTCGGTCACCGCGACGGTCTCCGCGTCGGCCGCCTTGACCAGATCGGCCGCCGCGGCGAGCGCGTGGCCGAGGCCCCCGCCGGGACGGGGTGCGCTGAGCTGGGCCGGAAGCCTGAGCACCTCGGCGCGGCGCGCCGCCGCCTCCGGATCGGTGGCCAGCCGGCGGGCCCGGCCGATGTGACCCTGCGCGGCCCGCGCGGCGGCCAGTGCCTGCTCCTGGCTGATCCCCTGGCGGGCCAGCACGGCCGCGACCGCCGCGGACGAGGGAGTGCGGAGCGTGATCAGGCGGCACCGCGACCTGATCGTCGTGGGCAGGTCGTCGGCCGACGGGGCGCACAGCAGCCAGACCGTTCGCGGCGCAGGTTCCTCGATGGCCTTGAGCAGCGCGTTCGCGGCCTGCTCGGTGGCGCGGTCGGCATCCTCGAACAGGACGACCCGCCACCGCCCGGAGACCGGCGCGGTGGCCGCGCGCAGGACCAGGTCCCTGGTCTGCCGGACCCCGTAGGACAGCCCATCCGGCCGGACCAGGAGCAGGTCGGCATGACTGCCCACGGCGACCTGGCGGCAGGACGGGCACTGCCCGCAGCCCTGGCGGTCACACAGCAGCGCGGCGGCGAACGCTCGCGCCGCGACGGAGCGGCCGGAGCCGGGCGGCCCGGTAAACAGCCAGGCGTGCGTCATCCCCGCGGCCGCCCCGGTGCCCGGCCGGTTCGATGCCGCTGACACCGCCTGGCGCAGCTGGGCCACGACCGCATCCTGCCCGGCCAGCTCGTCGAACACGGTCATCTCGGTCATTCGCGTACGGCCGGGAAGCTGCCGGTCGTCTCCTCCGCCGTGTCGGGCACTGGATCGGGCAGCAGGTCACGGATCCTGCCCTGGATCTCCCGGCTGAGCTCGAACGGCTCCCTGGTCGCATCGAGCACCAGGTACCTGGCTGGCGCGGCGTCGGCCAGGGCCAGGAACCCGGCCCGGACCCGGTTGTGGAATTCCGTGGGCTCGGCCTCCAGCCGGTCGGCCGAGCGGGCCCGGCGGCCGAGTCCCTCCCTGGGGGGCAGGTCGAGGATGATCGTGAGGTCCGGCTTCAGTCCGTCCGTGGCCCACTGGTTGATCTCGGCGACCTCGGTCACCGACAGCAGCCGCCCCGATCCCTGATAGGCCAGCGAGGAGTCCACGTACCGGTCGGTGACCACGATCGCGCCGCGCTCCAGCGCGGGCCTGAGCACCATGCTGACGTGCTCGGCCCGGTCAGCGGCATACATGAGCGTCTCGGCCTTCGGGGACAGGCCGGTATGCGTGGTGTCCAGCAGCAGGGCCCGCAGCCGCATGCCAATCTTGGTCGCGCCCGGCTCGTGCGTCGCGACCACATCGAATCCCTGCTCCCGCAGCCAGATCGCCAGCAGGCTGGCCTGCGTCGATTTGCCCGCCCCCTCACCGCCTTCCAGGGCCAGCAGCAGCCCCCGCCGGGGCCGGGGGGCCTCGCTCGGCTGGCTGCCGTTGGCATGGGACGGCACCGCGCTGAACTGCTCGCCGCGGAAGACCGAGGTCAGGTCCGCGAGCAGGGGCACTCCCTTGCGGTCGTCCATCTCCTGGTAGGAGACCAGCCCGAGCGAGATGGCGACCGCGGCGGCCAGCAGGAGCACTATGTTGTCGCCGATCCCGCCGTAGCGGATGTTGCCGATCGTCACCGGCTGAGAGCCGGCGATGGCGTCGGTGAGGCCGCCGGCGATGGCCGAGGCCACGGCGATGACCGCGAACAGGATGACCCGGACGGCCGACTGCAGGAAGGCGAACGTCCGGCCCCTGGTGTCGTCGTCCACCTCAAGGCCGATGATCGTGTATCCCGTGACGTACGCGACCCCGGCCGACGCGCCGAGGACGATCACGAGGATGGTGACCACGGCCAGGTTCGGTATCAGGGCGATCAGCGCGAGCGGGATTCCGGCAAACGTGATCGACAGGCCGAACAGCCGTCGCCTGCTGAAGCCGCGCAAGATGCGCAGGCCGAGGAACATGCCTGCGGCCAGGCCCACGAAGATGGCGGAGAAGACGATTCCCCAGCCGGCCTTGCCGCCGCCCAGATTGTGGGTGACGTACACCTGCCCGAGGCCGACGACGACACCAGCGGGCGCGAACGCACCCACCATGCCGATGACGATCCCGCGGACCACCCGGGTCTGGCCGATGAACCGCCAGCCCTCCACGATGGTCTTGGCCACCGACGGCGCGGAAAGCTCGCCCTTAGCCCGCCGCTTCGGGATTTCCCTGAGCGCGAAGATCGTGAGAGCAGACACCACGAAGGTCGCCACGTTGAAGTACAGGGCCAGGTTGACCTGGTTGGTATGGATATGGTGGGAAAGTCGGCCGAGTTCCCGGCTGACCAGGGCGAGCAAGCCGAAGACCAGCCCGGCGATGGGCGCGGTTCCGTAGGTGGTGAGCAGGCTCAGCTGATTGGCCTGCTCAAGCTTGTCGGGCGGCACCAGATTGGGGACCGTCGCGTCCTTGGCCGGCGTCCAGAACAGGGAGGCGCAGGACGCGAGGAACTGCACGGTGTACATCCAGGTCAGCTCGTCGACCCAGTGCAGCTTCAGATTCAGCGGGATAGACAGGTAGAGCGCGGCCCGCAGCACGTCGCCGACGATCATGTTGATGCGCCGGTCGAACCGGTCCGCGACGGCGCCGGCCAGCGGGCCGAGTATCAGTGCCGGCAGCAGTGAGGTGAGCCATACGGCGGCGACCGCCGCGCCCTGCGCGGCGGGCCCGTGCCCGGCCAGGTCATAGGCCAGCGCGGTGAGCGCGAGCAGGCTCAGCCAGTCCCCCAGGCTGGACAGCGAAAGCGCGATCCACAGCCGCCGGAACGGCCTGATGGCCAGTACGCCATCCCGACGGCCGCCCAAAGGGGATCTGAGGTTCACTGCGCCAGGGTATCGGCAGAAGGGGTCCCCGGCCGCTCAGCCGCCGGCAACACCGCAACCGCCTCCGGGCGGCCGGTTCGCCGCCGTCACGCCTGGCCTCCGGGGGGCCGGTTCGCCACTGTCACGCCTTGCCTCCGGGCGGTCGCCACCGTCACGCCTTCTTGCCCCGCGCGGCCGGCTTGGCGCCTCCGGCGGACTTGGCTCTCCCGGCCGGCTTGGCACCGGCGGCGGACCTGGCCGCCGGCCTGGCCGACCGCGCGGACCCGGCCGGCTTGCGCTTCGGAGCCGGGGCCGCAGCACGGCGCTCGGCCAGCAACTCGATGGCGCGCTGCGGGGTGATCGACTCGACTACATCCCCCTTGCGCAATGAGGCGTTCGTCTCACCATCAGTGACATAAGGCCCGAAACGACCCTCCCGGAGCACAATCGGCTTCCCGCTGGCGGTGTCGTCGCCGAGTTCCCGCAACGGCGGGGCGCCGGCCCCCCTGGCCGCCCGGCCCCGCGGCTTCGGCTGCGCGAACAGGTCCCTGGCCTCATCCAGCGTGACCGTGAACAGCTGCTCCTCGGTCTCCAGCGAGCGGCTGTCCGCGCCCTTCTTCACGTACGGCCCGTAACGGCCGTTCTGCGCGGTGACCGGCTCGCCATCCAGCTCGCCCAGCGTGCGGGGCAGCGTGAGCAGGCGCAGCGCGTCCTCCAGGGTGACGCTGTCCGGGTCCATCGACTTCAGCAGCGATGCCGACCGGGGCTTGGCCGAGGCCGGCGCGTCCGGCGCCAGCTGCTCGGTGACGTACGGCCCGAACCGGCCGGCCTTGGCGATGATGGTCTTGCCGGTCTCCGGGTCGGTGCCGAGGATCTTGTCCCCGCTCGGCCGGTCCAGCAGCTCGGTAGCGGCCTCCGCAGTCAGCTCGTCGGGGGCCGTGCCCTCGGGAATGTTCACCCGCTGGCCGTCACGCTCCAGGTACGGGCCGTACCGGCCGACCCTGACCACGATGTCGGTACCGGCCAGCGGGAACGAGCTGACATCACGCGCGTCAATATCGCTCAGGTCGCTGACCAGCTCCTTGAGGCCCTCTTCCTTGATGCCCTTCTCGCCGTTGGCGCCGACCTCGCCGTCGGTACCGAAATAGAACCGGTGCAGCCACGGCACCCTGGCCGCCTCGCCCCTGGCGATCTCGTCGAGTGCACCCTCCATCCGCGCGGTGAAGTCGTAGTCGACCAGGTGGGCGAAGTGCCGCTCCAGCAGGGTGACCACGGCGAAGGCGACGAACGAGGGAACTAGCGCGGTGCCCTTCTTGAATACGTAACCGCGATCCAGGATCGTCCCGATGATGGAGGCGTACGTAGACGGGCGCCCGATCTCCCTTTCCTCCAGCTCCTTGATCAGGGATGCCTCGGTATAGCGGGCAGGCGCCCTGGTCGCGTGCTCGGCCGCGGCCAGGCTCAGCGCGGTCAGCGGATCGGCCTCGGCCAGGGCGGGCAGACGGCGCTGGTTATCATCCAGCTCGGCGTCCGGGTCGTCCGAGCCCTCCACGTAGGCCTTGAGGAACCCGTAGAAGCCGATGATCTTGCCCGCGGCGCCGAACTCGGCCACTTCCCCGGAGCTGGACGTGCCCGCCACCCGCACCGCCACCGATTCCCCGGTGGCGTCCTTCATCTGCGAGGCCACAGTCCGCTTCCAGACCAGCTCGTACAGCCGCAGCTCGTCGCCGGACAGCCCGGTCCGCGCCGGGGTGCGGAAGCTGTCGCCGGCCGGGCGGATCGCCTCGTGCGCCTCCTGGGCGCTCTTCACCTTGCTGGTGTAGGTACGGGGGGATTCCGGCACGTACTCGTCCCCGTAGAGCTCGCGGGCCTGCGCCCGGGCCGCGGTGATCGCGGTCTGCGACAGCGTGACCGAGTCGGTCCGCATATAGGTAATGTGGCCGTTCTCGTACAGCCGCTGCGCGATGCTCATCGCGTACTTGGCCGAGAATCCGAGCTTGCGCGAGGCCTCCTGCTGCAGCGTCGTGGTCCGGAACGGCGCGTACGGGGACCGCCGGTAGGGCTTGCGCTCGACCGACCGGACCGCGAAGTCCGCGGCCGCCAGGCGGTCGGCGAGCCCGGCGGCGGCCTCGCCGTCCAGGTGCAGGATGTCAGCGCTCTTCAGCTCGCCGGTCGGGGCGAAGTCACGGCCCTGCGCCACCCGCCGCCCGTCCACCGACACGAGGGTGGCGGGGAACGAGGACACGTCGGTGCCCGCCGGGCCGGCCGCCTGCTGGCCGCCGGCCTTCGCGAAGAGTGCCTCCAGATCCCAGTACCGGGCCGCGCGGAACGCGATGCGCTCCCGCTCCCGGTCCACCACGAGCCGGATGGCCACCGACTGGACCCGGCCCGCCGACAGCTGCGGCATGACCTTCTTCCAGAGCACCGGGGAAACCTCGTACCCGTACAGCCGGTCGAGCACCCGGCGGGTCTGGTACGCCTCGACCAGGCCGTTGTCCATTTCCCGCGGGTTAGCCACGGCCAGGGCGATCGCCTCGGGCGTGATCTCGTGGAAGACCATCCGCCGGGCCGGCACCTTGGGCTTCAGCTCCTCCAGCAGGTGCCAGGCAATCGCCTCGCCCTCGCGGTCCTCATCAGTGGCCAGCAGCAGCTCGTCGGCGTCCTTCAGCAGCAGCTTGAGCTTGGAGACCTGCTGCTTCTTGTCCGAGTTCACAACGTAGAGCGGCTCGAAATCATGGTCGACATTGACACCGAGCCTGGCCCACGGCTCTTTCCGGTACTTGAGGGGAATTTCGGCGGCTTTGTCCGGCATATCGCGGATATGACCGATGCTCGACTCGACGACATAGTCCTTGCCGAGGTAGCCCGCGATCGTGCGCGCCTTGGCTGGCGACTCGACGATCACGAGCCGCCTGCCGCCATTCTTCCCCGTACCGCCCGCGGCTTCCTCGCCCTTAGCGGCTGTGCCCGTCCTTGCTGCCACGCTTGCTCACCCTCACATCCCGCAGTCGCCCAGGAGGCTACCGCAGGTGGCCCGCAGGTACCGGGAGTCCGGCACTCTGCTGCCTTGACTATGCCTGCCCGGCAGCGATGATCGAGCCCTCCGGCCGCCGCACAGCCCCTTGTCCGTACCTAGAACTCGCCGCCGGGACCCGTATGTTCCCGGCGCCCGGCGGCGGGTTTGCGCAACGCCGCTCGAATCACCGCCCGGCCGCTCCCGATGTCGCGCACAATAAGGGTGATGGCGGAGTACTCCTATCTCGTGCTTTACCTGCCCCGCGGAATGCCCAGGGAGGCCGCGCGGCGCATCCTGACGCAGCACGCCGAGTACGGCCACTGGGAACTCTCCCGGCTGCGCCTGTACGCGGACGGCAGCAGGAAGGTCACCCTGCGGCGCACGATCATCCGCGCTGCGCGGACGCCGCTCCCGCGGGGGGCACACCATGCGTAACCATAACACTACTAGATGTGCGCATATGGCGATCAGCTAGCAATGATCCAGGAAACGATCTAGGACCCGGACCCCGAACTGGAGCGCGTCCACCGGGACGCGTTCATCGATCCCGTGGAACATGCCGGAGAAGTCCAGGTCGGCGGGCAGCCGGAGCGGTGAGAAGCCGAAGCACCTGACGCCCAGCCTGCTGAACGACTTGGCGTCGGTCCCGCCCGACAGGCAGTAAGGGACGATCTGGGCGCCGGGATCCTCGGCCAGCAGCGCGTCCGTCATCGCCGTGCACAAGTCGCCGTCGAAGGTCGTCTCCACGGCGATGGCGTGGTGAACGAACTCACGCTGGACGCCGGGGCCGAGCACGCGGTCGACCTCGTGCAGGAACTCCTCCTCATAGCCGGGCAGGAACCTGCCGTCCACCTGGGCGGTCGCCGACTGGGGGATGACATTGACCTTGTAGCCCGCGTTCAGCATCGTGGGATTGACCGTGCTGGTCAGCGTCGCACCGATCATCCGCGCGATCGGCCCGATCTTGGCGAGTACCTCGCTGGAGTCGTTTTGAATGAAGTCGATTCCCAGCGCGCGGCAGGCTCCCTCCAGGAATGCCTGTACCGCGGGGGTGAGGCGGGTCGGCCACTCGTGCCGCCCGAGCCGCGCTACGGCCTCGGCCAGTTCGGTGATCGCGTTGTCGCTCTGCAGCATCGAGCCGTGGCCGGCCGTGCCGCGCGCGGTCAGCCGCAGCCAGGCGATGCCCTTCTCCGCGGTCTGGATCAGGTAGAGGCGCCGGTCGCCGATCATGGTGCTGAAGCCGCCCACCTCGCCGATCGCCTCGGTGACGCCCTCGAATAGCTCCGGGTGGTTGTCCACGAGCCAGCCGGCGCCGTAGTTCCCGCCCGCCTCCTCGTCGGCGAGGAAGGCCAGCACGACATCACGCGGCGGACGGCGGCCCTCGGCCTGACGCTGGCGGATCACCGCGAGCATCATCGCGTCCATGTCCTTCATGTCCACCGCGCCGCGGCCCCAGACGCAGCCGTCCCGCATCTCGCCGGAAAACGGGTGCACCTGCCAGTCATCCGGGTCGGCGGGCACCACGTCCAGATGGCCGTGAATCAGGAGCGCGGGGCGGGACGAGTCCTCGCCTTCGATCCTGGCCACGACGCTGGCCCGCTTGGGGTGTGACTCCAGCACGGTCGGCTCGAGGCCTGCGTCGGCGAGCAGCGCGGCAACGTGCTCTGCGGCGGCGCGCTCGCCCGGGCCGGAGTGGTCGCCCAGGTTCGTGCTATCGATCCTGATCAGGTCGCTGGCCAGGGCGGCGACCTCATCCTGGGCGCTGGTGCCGCGCGGGGCGGCCGGGGCTGGGGCGTCATGGGCTGGAGTGTCCGTCATCTGGCCATCGTCGCACCATGTGCCGCTCGCGCGCCTCCCTCGCGGCCAAGCTCCCTCGCCGAGCGGGGCCCGGGTTTGCTATCGTGATGCGGCCGACCCGGCATTAGCCGCGGTCCGTGCCCTCGTCCGGGTGGCGGAATAGGCAGACGCGCTAGCTTGAGGTGCTAGTGCCCCAAAAGGGCATGGGGGTTCAAGTCCCCCCTCGGACACGTATCGTCTCGCGCCGACCTGCGGCTTTGTCTTCCTCAGCCCGGCTAGGTGGTAAAGCTACTGGTCACCATCAGGGGGTTCAACTCCCCTCCGAGTGATCTGGCAGATCATCAGCCCCCAGGGCGTAAAGAGAATACGTGCCCCGTACTTTGCCATGGCTGGGCGCTTGTCGTGAGCGCCCCGGGACGCGGTGGTTATCACAGCGACGGGAGCGGCGCGCACCCGGTCGTCGTCCACCTAGTCCATCGATCCGCCCCCGCGATCATCGCTGGCCATGCGGAAGGCCAGGGAAAGTTCCCGGGCCGGGGTGAATCTTTTGCGGCCCCGGGACGCGACAGTTGAGGTATGGAGGGTCTCCCGAGCGACGAGACGCTGCTTCTCGCCGTCGCCGAACGCGACATGGGCGCCTTCCGCACGCTCTACGAACGCCACGCCGGCTGGCTCTCGGTCCGGCTCGCCCGGCGGTGTAACGACCGCGACCTCGTGGCCGACGCGATCCAGGACACCTTCGTCGCCGTCTGGCAGAAGCCGCGAGGTTTCCGCGGCGACGGCGACATCGCGGCGTGGCTGTGGGGGATCGCGATCCGCCGGCTGGTCAGCCGCCTGCGGACCCGCAGCAGCGTCGCCGCCGTGTTCGAGAACCCTCAGGCCGCGCCGGCCGCGGAGGACCAGGTGCTGCTGTCGGTCGAGTACGGCGACATCGGCCAGGCGCTGGCCCGGCTGTCGCCGGAGATGCGCGCCGTCATCCAGGCTGTCGTGCTGGATGGCCTGTCCGCCAAGGAGGCGGCGCAGTTGCTGCACGTACCAGTGAGCACCGTGAAGACCAGGCTCTACCGGGCCAAAAGGCACCTGCGGGCCGTCCTAGCGGAGGGATCGTCATGACCGGCTGGCATCTCGACGACGGCGCACTCCGGCGCTACGTCGAACGGACCGATTCGGCCGCCGAAGGGGCCTCGGCCGAGCAGCACCTGCTGTCCTGCGCGCAGTGCCGGGCGCGGGTCCGCCCCGGAGCCGACGTCGTCGACCTCGCCGCGGTGTGGGCCCGCACCCAGGACGCTGTGGAAGTGCCGCGGGCGTCGGTGTTCGAGCGGCTGCTACGCGCCGCCGGCCTGCCCGCCCACGAGGCGCGGCTGGTCGCGGTGGCCAGCGCCTTCCGCAGCGTGTGGGTGGTCGGCGTGGCCGCGGTTCTCGCGTTCGCCGCGCTCGCGGCGGCGATCGGGCACAACCGCGGGCTGTGGCTGTTCCTGGTCGTGGCGCCAGTCGTGCCCTGCCTGGTGGTCGCGTCCAGCTATGACCCGTGGCTGGACCCGGCGCTCGAACCGGAGATGGTCACGCCCTACCCGGCGCTCCGGCTGATCTTGCTGCGCACCATCGCGGTTCTCGCGCTCGCGCTGCCGGCCGTGCTGCTGCTCGGGCTGGTCGTGCCGGGTGAGGCGCCGTTCGCCTGGCTGCTGCCGGCGATCGGCTTCGTCGCGGTGGTCCTGGCCGCGTCGACCTGGGTCAGCCCGCTGCGCACGGCCATCACGGTCAGCTCCGTCTGGCTTGGGGTGATCTGGCTGCTGGCGGCGCGGTCCGGTTCGCCGGACGCGGTGCTCCAGGCCCGGACCCAGGCGGGCTTCCTGGCGCTGGCGGCGGCGTCATTCGTGATCTTCCTGGTGCGCCGGCACCAGCTGCTCCAGCTCCGGCCGTGGAGGTAGCTATGTTGACCGCTTCGATCAGCCTGCGTGATGTCGGGCGCACGTTCGGTGCCACCCGCGCGCTGGCTGGCGTCAGCCTGGACCTGGAACCCGGCGTGATCGGGCTGCTCGGCCCCAACGGTGCCGGCAAGACCACCCTGCTGCGCCTGCTGGCCACCGCACTGCCGCCCACCCAGGGACAGGTGAGCGTGCTGGGCCTGAACCCGGAGGTGACGGCCGAGCGCACCGGTATCCGCCGCCAGCTGGGTTACCTGCCGCAAGAGGTCGGCTTCCCGCGTGGCTTCACCGCCTTCGCGTTCGTGGACTACATCGCGCTGCTCAAGGAGTGGACTCAGCCGGCGGCGCGGCACGCGGAGGTGCGCCGCGTGCTCGGCCAGGTGGGGCTGGCCGACCTCGGCTCGAAGCGGATCCGGGCCATGTCCGGCGGCCAGCGCCGGCGGGTCGCGCTGGCCCAGGCGCTGCTCGGCTCGCCACCGGTGCTGATCCTGGACGAGCCGACCACCGGCGTCGACCCGGAGCAGCGGGTGACGCTGCGGACCGTGCTGGCGGAGATCGCGCGCACGTCGATCGTGGTGCTGTCCACCCACCAGACCGACGACGTCGCCGCCCTGTGCGAGCGCGTGATCGTGCTGCACCGCGGCCGGGTCGGCTACGACGGCCCGGTCACCGACCTGGTCAGCCAGGCGGCCGGCCGGGTCTGGCTGGCCGACGAGCCGGACCCGGCCGCGACCGTCTCCTGGCGGACCGGCACCGGCCGGTACCGCAACGTCGGCGCCCACGTGCGTGACGACGTCGACCACGTCGAGCCATCCCTCGAAGACGCGTACCTGCTGCTGCGCGGCGGGTCGCCGGAGGGTGAGCGCGCCGGGGAGGTGGCGTGATGACCACGACGCTCGCGCCCGGCCGGGCCCAGGCCGCCGCCGGGCGGACCACGTTCGCCGCTCTCGCCGCCAGGGAAATGCGCCGGTTCGTGATCAACCCGGTCTTCCTGTTCGCTGTATTGATCCTCGCGCTCCCAGGGTGGGCGGGCCGGGGCTCCAAGACCCCCGAGATCGACACCCTGAACCCGTACCCGGCGATATTCCTCGGCGGGTTCAGCATGATGGCCACGTTCTGGCTGACCCGGTCCATGCGCGCCAGCGAACCCGTCATCGGCGTCACCCCGACCACGCAGCCGGTGCGCACCGCCGCCCTCTGCACGGTCGCGATCGTGCCGTTCGGTTTGGGCTGCCTGGCCCTGCTTGAGTTCCTGCATTACCACCCGGTCAGCGACCCGCGGTACGGGGCGTTCAGCACGTCAGCGCGGATGGCCGTCCTCGTCGGGCAGATCGTCGTCCCCACGCTCGGCGGCCCGCTGCTAGGGGTCGCGCTGGGCCGCTGGGTGCGGTTCCCTGGTGCCGCGTTCGTGCTGTTCCTGATCCTGTACGGCTGGATAAGCCTGGTGACGATCCTGTCCTTTCCCCATGCGAGTGCGAACTCGGCGCTCGTCACCGTGCTCCGGCTGTTCGCGCCGTTCGCCTTCTTCACCTATACCGAGGACAGCGGCAGTCTGACGACCTGGCGCGGGTCGCCGTGGTTCTTCCTCGGCTGGCAGCTCGCCCTGTGCGCGATCGCGGTCCTGGTGGCGATACTGCGCGGGGCCGAGGGACGGTCGCGCTTCCTGACCATGCGTACCCTCTGGATCTTGCTGGGGGCGGCCGCGATCCTGCTCGTGCTGGCCGGCACCGGCGGGTTCACCCACGCCGTCACCGTGTCATGACCACGACGCTCGCACCCGCCCGGCCCGTAGCCGCGACCGGGCGGACCACGTTCACCGCACTCGCCGCCCGGGAAATGCGCCGGTTCGTCGGCAATCCGGTCTTCCTGCTCGCCGTGGTGCTGACCGCGTGGACGACGTGGGACGACCGGAACGCGCCGGCCGCGCCGGTCGGCACCGGGAACTGGTACCCGTGGATCTTCCTGGGCGGATTCGGCATGACGGCCACGTTCTGGCTGACCCGCTCCATGCGCGACAGCGAGCCGGTCGTCGGCGTCACCCCGACCACGCTGCCGACGCGCACCGCCGCCCTCTGCACGGTCGCGGTCGTGCCGTTCCTCTGCGGCGTGCTGACCCTGTTCGCGTTCCTGCATTTCCACCCGGTCGGCTCCCCGGTGTACGGGGCGTTCAGCCCGCCGGCGCAGGTCGCCGTCCTCGTCGGGCAGATCGTCCTCCCGTCGCTCGGCGGCCCGCTGCTCGGTGTCGCGCTGGGCCGCTGGGTCCGCTTCCCGGGCGCCGCGCTCGTGCTATTCCTGGTCATCTACGGCTGGGTGAACGCAGCGACGGCCCTGCCCCTGTGGCATCCGGACTCGGCGGCCTTCACGGCACTGCGGCTGTTCTCGCCGTTCGCGTTCTTCACCTACATGCAGAACGCCGCCGACGTCACGACCTGGCGCGGCTCCCCGTGGTTCTTCCTCGGCTGGCAGCTCGCCCTGTGCGCGATCGCGGTCCTGACGGCGCTCCTGCGCGGGGCCGAGGGGCAAGTGCGCCTGCGGATCATCCGTACCCTCAGCATCGTGCTGGTGACCGCCGTGATCATGCTCGTGCTGGCCGTCACCGGCGGGTTCACCCACGCGGTCACCACGTGATGATCGGACCGGTGCTGCGGGCCGGGGCGTGGCCGGCGGTCGTGGGCATCAGCGGCGTGGCCGTCGTGGCGGGCGGCTGCGGTGTCGCGTTCTCCGCGACCGCCACCGTGCTGCTCCCGATCTGCTTCGCGCTGCTGGCCGCGGCCGCGGCGTTTACCCTCGACGAGCCGGCCAGCCAGGTCGTCGACGTGACGCCGACCGGGCCTGTCCGGCGTACCGGGATCCGTGCCCTGGCGTTGCTGGCGCCGCTCGCCGTCGGTGCGCTGGTCTTGCTGGGGGCGGCAGCGCGCGGGCTGGCGCTGCCCTGGGCGGCGACCGGACTTGCGCTGGCCGGCAACGTGCTGCTCGGATTCGCCGCGGCGTGCGTGGTCAGGACGCGGACCGGAGAACCGGGCGCAACCGCCGGCGCCGCGGTCGTGCTGGCGCTGATGGCGCCCAGCCTCCTGCCGCAGGTCGCGCGCTGGGTCCGCACGTTCCCGGCCCCCGGTGCCGGCGGGCCGTCCTCGGATCACGTGTGGTGGATCATCCTCGCGGTGTGCGCGGTGGCCATCGCCACCTCGATCGACGGCCGAAGCCTGCCCCGGTGGATGTCCAGTGTTCCGTGGTCGGCGTGACGGCCGCCGTCGGCGGCTGCTCAGCGATCTGGCCGGGGAGGCGGGCCGCAGTAGCGGAAGACCAGCCGCGATCGTCAGGCTGGTAAGTCCGGGATACGGATTGCCCGCCGCCGGGTTTCCCGCAGATGAGCTCGCAGCTCAGACACAAGACCTTCGATCTCCGCAACACCACCACGGCGGGCCTGAGGCCACTCATCGACGCGAGTCCACCAGTATTCACGCGGAGTACCAGGGAACCTCGGCAGCAGATGAACATGCAAGTGCGGGACGCCGTCACCGATCACGGCTGCGTAGACGTGCTCGGCCCCGGCCACTTCATGCAGCGCCTGGCTCGCACGCGTGCACCAGAAGCCGACACTCCGGGCCTCAGCGTCAGTCAGATCGGCCAGCCCTGGTGCATGCCGCAGCGGCTCCACAAACAGATGTCCCAGGTAGGCGGTTGTGCCGTCGCGCCCCAGCACATCGGGCGTGACGATATGGGAGACAAGAGCCAGCTCGTCTTCCGCGACCGGACCGCCCGGCACGAGTGATCCACGGTCACGGTGCTTTCGGCACACGAAGCAGTCTGTTACGGCGGTGCCTCCGGCCATGTTCGCAATCTTCGCATCGACATGGATCGTGTGTCGCCCCTGCCTTACGAGTGCTCGTGCTCGCTGAAGGCCGGGCTGCCCGCGACTTCCAGCAGCTCGCGCACGCGCTGCCGGTAGCGGGCCAGTAGCTTGCGCAGGTCACCGGGTGTCATCGTGAGCGGCTGGTGGTGCTCGGCCAGCAGCAGGCGGGCCTGGATCACGCGCTCATCACCGCCCGCGGGCACGCTGCCATCGACACGCCGCCGGTCAGCGGGCACGGCGCGCCACGACGGGAACGCGATGCTCAGCCCGGCGGGATCATCGGCCGGGACGACCGGCACGACACCGAGCCCCTCCAGCAACCGGGCCGCCTGCCCGCAGACCTCGCTGAGGTCCGCCTCCGGGCCGAACCGGGACTTGACGCCATCGCGGACCAGCTCGCGCGTAACCAGGCGCACTATGCCCCACGGGTTGTACACCGCCGGCCGGGGCGTGCTGACGGCGCCCGAGACGACGCGGAGCATCCCCGCGGCCTGGCCGATCTCTTCGGCCAGCCGGTCCAGGATCCGTGCGACGTCCCTGGCCTGGGCGGGCGGCACGGGCAACCGCCCGGCGACCTCCACCAGGTCCGTCAGGACTCCGCCCACGGTCTCGACGGCTGCTACCTCCGGGCTGGCATGATCGTTCATGGGTCGCACCTCCGTTGTGCGATCAAGGGACCGTCGCCGAGTTCGCCCTCGCGGCGGTCCCGCTGCGTGTTCTGTCAACACCACACCGTACGCAACTCGTATCTACCCGTCTAGCCCGTCCCTACAGGTATCTAATCGTATGCTCCTGACCTGGTCGGATACGGTCGTGATCATGGAGTTCGATCCGCTGGCGCCCGTGCCTCGCTACCGGCAGATAGCCACGATCATCGGCGAGCGCATCGAGCGCGGTGAAATCCAGCCGCAGCGGCCGGTTCCGTCCGAGACCGCGATTGAGCAGGAGTTCGGCGTGGCGCGATCTACGGCGCGCAAGGCCATCGCGGTACTACGTGATGCGGGACTGGTCGTCACTGTGCCGGGGATGGGGAGTTACGTGGTGCCGGAAAGCGATCGCCCCGCCAGCCGTAGCTGACGGGGCGCGCGGTGCTTACCGGCATCCGGGAAAGCTCACGTCGTATCGAGGCCGCCGCGGTCGCGGGCGCGGGCGGTAACCGTCGCGCCGGGTTAGACATACCGGCCGGCTTGCAGCCACAGCAGGGCCGCGGCGGTGCTCGCGTCCCTGACCTGGCCGCCGGCAATGAGCGCCGGCGCGTCGGTGAGCGCAATCCACTCAATCCGCTCGGCCTCGAAATCGGCTTGAGGCGGCCCGCGGTCTATCGCCTGATGCGCGACGAAGATGTGCACGGCAGAGTCGGTGAGGCCGCTGTTCTGCTGCAGCGTGAGCAGCGGCCGCGGCGCCAACGCCTCCCAGCCGGACTCAGCCAGCGCCTGCCGCGACGCGACGGCGGCCAGGTCAGCGCCCGGAGCGGCGATCCCGGACGGCAGCTCCCAGCCATGGCTGTCCGGGATGAACCGGTGCCGCCACAGCATCAGCACCCGGTCCTCGGCATCGAGCATGGCGGTCATGGTCAGCGGCGGGAGCCGGAGCAGGTAGTGATCCAGCTGCCGGCCGCCGGGCAGCTCGACCCTGGCCTGGCGGAGCCGGAACCAGGGCGTCTCGACGACGGGCTGCTCACCCAGATTGCGCCAGCCACGCGGCCCGGCCGGGGGAGTGGTCATACGGCAGTATCCGCCGAGTGGATCGCCGGCAGCACCGGGTATCGGCAGGCTCTCACCGACTGTCGGCCGTGTGCTGCAGGCTGGGTGCCAGGAGTTCCGTCCGAAGGAGCACGAGCATGAAGATCGAGGGCGCGACCGCAGTGATCACCGGGGCGAATCGGGGGCTCGGGGCAGCCTTCGCGCAAGCCTTGCTCTCGCGCGGCGCCCGGACCGTCTACGGCGGCGCGCGCGATCCCGGCAGCATTACCGACCCCGGCGTCGTGCCGGTGGAACTGGACATCACCGAGCCCGGCCAGGTAGCGGCCGCCGCCGCGCGCTGCCAGGACGTCACGCTGCTGATCAACAACGCTGTCTACGCGACCCAGAGCCCGCTGATCGCGGCACCCTCGCTGGACGAGGCCCGGCAGGAGATGGAGACCAACTACTTCGGGACACTGGCGATGTGCCGGGCGTTCGCCCCCATCCTCAGCCGCAATGGCGGCGGCGCGCTGGTCAACATGCTGTCGATCGTCTCCTTCTTCAACGTCCCGGCCATGGGCACGTTCTGCCCGACGAAGGCCGCGCTGTGGTCGCTGACCAACGGAGTGCGGATCGAGCTGCGCGCGCAGGGCACCCTCGTCGTCGCCGCGCACTCCGCATTCATCGACACCCGCCTGGCGGAAGGATTTGACGTCCCCAAGCACGCTCCCGCAGAGGTGGCGGCCCAGATCCTCGATGCGGTCGAATCCGGCCGCGAGGAGGTCCTGGCCGACGAGCGAACGCGCGCGATGAAGGCGGCGCTCCCCAACGACCTGGAGCTGATCTACCCGGACGTGGAACGCCAGTGGGCCGCTCGCAACGTCCCCGGGTGACCGGTCCCGGTCGTCGCCCCGGGTCACTCGTCAGGGACGGGCCGCATCCTGTCGATGCGGGAGCTTCCAGTCAGGCCGGACGAAATGACAGGTGTAGCCATTGGGATAGTGCTCGAGGTAGTCCTGGTGCTCGGGCTCCGCTTCCCAGAACGGGCCGGCGGGCTCCACCTCGGTGACCACCTGGCCCGGCCACAGGCCAGAGGCGTCGACGTCGGCGATCGTGTCGAGGGCGACCTGCTTCTGCTCGTCATTCAGGTAGAAGATGGCCGAACGGTAGCTGAGGCCGATGTCATTGCCCTGGCGGTTCTTCGTCGTCGGATCGTGAACCTGGAAGAAGAACTCCAGCAGGTCGCGGTAGGAGATCTGCTCCGGGTCGAAGATGATCTCGATGGCCTCCGCGTGGGTCCCGTGATTCCGGTAGGTCGCGTTGGGAACGTCCCCGCCGGTGTAGCCGACCCTCGTGGCCAGCACTCCGGGGCGGCGGCGGATGAGGTCCTGGACTCCCCAGAAACATCCGCCGGCCAGGATCGCCTTCTCTGTGCTCTCGCTCATGGCGCCAGCCTACGCCGGCCGCCGGCCGCCGCCCTCCCTTGGAAGTCCTGCCTCTGCTTCCGGCCGGGTCGGTGGCGGCCTGCTCTCCACCTTGTGGGCAGCAACTAGCCTGGAAAGCCTGCAGGCGGCGTCACCGCGGATGGGCCAGGGAGGTCGGGGATGAGCGAAAAGCAGCGCGTGGTGATCGTCGGAGCTGGCTTCGCCGGCTTCAACGCGGCACGGGAGCTGTCCTCGATCGCCGGCACCACCGAGGTCGTCGTGCTCAACTCGACCGACTACTTTCTCTACCTGCCGCTGATGCCCCAGGTCAGCGGCGGCCTGGTCGAGCCCCGGCACATCTGCGCCTCGCTGCCGCGGCACCTGCGCAAGGCCCGGTTCATCCTCGGGACCGTGGAGCACATTGATCCCGCGAGCAGGACCGTGAGCTGGGCAACGCCCGCCGGCGCGCCCGGCCAGATCACCTACGACCGGCTCATCCTCACGGCGGGCAGCGTCAACAAGCTGCTGCCCATTCCCGGCGTCGCGGAGTACGCACACGGCTTCCGCAGCATCGCCGAGGCCATCTACCTCCGCGATCACATCACCCGCCAGCTCGAGCTGGCCGCCGCCGCCCGGGATCGCGCCGAGCGCCAGGCCCGCTGCACTTTCGTCGTCGTCGGCGGCGGCTACACCGGGACCGAGGTCGCCGCCCAGGGCCAGCTGCTGACCACCCGCCTGGCCAGGAAGATGCCCGGCCTGGCCGGCCAGCCGATCCGCTGGCTGCTGCTCGACACCGCCCCGCGCCTGCTGCCCGAACTCGACGAGCACCTGTCCAGGACCGCCGAGCGCGTCCTGCGGCGCCGGGGCGTCGAGGTCCGCACGAGCCAGTCAGTCGAGAAGGCCATGCCCCGCTACGTCCGCCTGTCCACCGGCGAGGACGTGCCCACTCAGTCACTCATCTGGTGCGTCGGAGTCCGCCCCGACCCGCTGGTCGGCGCCCTCGGCCTGAAGACCATCCGGGGACGGCTCGCCGTCGACGAGTTCATGGCCGTGCCGGGCGCACCCGGTATCTACGCCTGCGGCGACTGCGCCGCCGTACCGGACCTCACCCGGCCCGGTGAGATCTGCGGCATGACCGCCCAGCACGCCCAGCGGCAGGGCAAGGGAGCCGCCCGGAACGTCGCCGCCTCGCTCGGGATCGGGCAGGCCCGGCCCTACCGGCACCGCGACCTGGGATTTCTCGTAGACCTCGGCGGAACCGCCGCCGCCGCTAACCCGCTTCGCGTTCCGCTGTCCGGGCCCCCGGCGAACCTCGTAACCAGGGCCTACCACCTCGGCGCCATGACCGGTAACCGGGCCCGCGTCCTCACTGACTGGATCCTGAACGCCGCCGAACCAGCGGAACCTGCATCGTTCGGCCTGGTCACCTCGCAAACCGTGCCGCTGGACGTCGATAAGCCCGCCGCCTGACAGCTAGCGGTGCCGGGCGCCTCCTGCGCGGGGCGAGCGCGGCTAGCTGCTCCACACGGCGCGCAGGCGTGCGGCCTCGGCCGCGGCCTGGCGGATGCCGGCCTGGTACGCGCCGGCGGCCCGGCCGGGGTCCATCAGGCTGGCCCCCCACTCGCTGATGGCGAGGAACTCCTGGCTGGGGACGATCACCTCAAGCGCGGCCCCGCTGTCGCGCACGGTGGCCAGCTCGGCTTCTATCTGGCGGCTCATCATGTCGAACATCGGGTCGCTGACGCCCTCGGGCAGGGTCAGGGGCAGGCACGAAACGACAATTACCGCGTCGTAGCCGGCCGCCAGGTCGGCGTTGAGCGGCGTGCGCATCCCGCCGTCCATGTAGCGGCCCGCACCGATCGTCACCGGCGGGAACACGCCGGGCACCGAGCAGCTGGACGCCACCCCGCGCGGCAGCGGCACGCCTGCCGACTGGTCCCACACCCGCAGCGCGCCGGTACCGGTGTCGATCGCCGTGCAGCGGAACGACGCGGGCCATTGGCGCCCCTCCAGCTGCGCGAAGACCTCGGCGCCGACGAATGTGCCCTCGTCGACGGTCTGCGCGGCCAGGGCGAGCTGGCCCAGCTCGACCCGCAGCGCCTCCGGCGTCCCCGCCCGCGCCACGGCCTCGCCCCACGCCGACATCAGCTCGCCCATGCCCTCGGCCGCGCCGGATTCGACCGCCAGCGGCTGGCCGACGGCGCTGACCAGGTCCGGCAGATCCATCTGCAGGGCCAGCCGGGAGCCGGTAATCGACCCGGCCGACGTGCCGACGATCAGGTCAGCCTCGCCGAGGGTCACCCCCTCCCCGGCCAGCCCGGCGGCCAGTCCCGCCTCCCAGCCAACGCCAACCGGACCGCCACCGCCAAGGACCAGCGCTCGTGTCATGTGCCTCACCCTAGCGACCTGTCCCGGCCAGGCCCGAGCCCGGATCAGCCAGCAGAGCCGGCCGGTGTCCAGGCCCACCGCCGATGCGCCTGGCCGGGGCCACCGCGTCATGACGAGCGGCTGGCATATCCGGAACGAATGTCATGGTCAGCTTGTTTTACCAGGGTCCGGTGATATCGGCCCGCCCGGACCAGGCTGCGCACAGAAAGTTCCCTGGTGAGTGACCGTCTGATCATCCGTGGCGCCCGCGAGCACAATCTCCGGAGCGTCGATCTCGACCTGCCCAGGGACGCCCTGATCGCGTTTACCGGGCTGTCCGGGTCGGGGAAGTCGAGCCTGGCGTTCGACACGATCTTCGCCGAAGGGCAGCGGCGTTACGTCGAGTCGCTGTCGGCTTATGCGCGGCAGTTCCTGGGCCAGCTCGACAAGCCCGATGTCGACGCCATCGATGGCCTGTCACCAGCGGTAGCGATCGACCAGAAGTCGACGTCGCGGAACCCGCGGTCCACGGTCGGCACGGTCACCGAGATCTACGATTACCTGCGCCTGCTCTGGGCCCGGATCGGCCAGCCGCACTGCCCGGTCTGCGGCGAGCCGATCACGAAGCAGACGCCCCAGCAGATCGTCGACCGTATCCTGGCGCTGCCGGAGGGCACCCGGTTCCACGTGCTCGCGCCCGTCGCGCGGGAGCGCAAGGGCGAGTACGCCAAGCTGTTCACCGACCTGCAGTCCAAGGGGTTCGCGCGGGTCCGGGTCGATGGCACCGAGTACCGGCTGAGCGAGCCGCCCGAGCTGAGGCGGCAGGAGCGGCACACCATCGAGGTGGTCGTCGACCGGCTCACGGCCCGGCCGTCGAGCAGGCAGCGCATCACCGACTCCGTCGAGACGGCGCTGCGCCTGGCCGACGGCCTGGTGCTGCTGGACGTGGTCGACCTCCCGGAAGGCGACCCCGCCCGGCAGCCCCGTTACTCGGAAATGCTGACGTGCCCGAACGGCCACCCGCTCGCGGTCGACGAGATCGAGCCGCGGTCGTTCTCCTTCAACTCGCCGTTCGGCGCGTGCCCAGCCTGCACCGGCCTGGGGGCGCACCGGGAGGTCGACCCCGAGCTGATCGTCGCGGACGGGGCCCTGTCGCTCGCCGGCGGCGCGATCGCGCCGTGGGCGGCCTGGCAGGAGCGCGACTACTTCCGGCGGCTGCTGCAGGGCGTGGCCGACCAGCGCGGCTTCGACCTGGACACGCCGTGGGATGAGCTGCCGGAGGACGCGCGGAACGCGGTGCTGCAGGGCACCGGCGACCGGGTGCACATCAGCTACCGCACGCGGGGCGGCCGGGACCGGTCGTACTACGTCACTTACGAGGGCGTGCTGCCCTGGATCGAGCGGCGGCACGCTGAAGCCGAGTCGGATAGCGCGCGGGAGAAGTACGAGGGCTTCATGCGCGACATCCCGTGCCCGGCGTGCGCGGGTGCCAGGCTCCGGCCGGAGGTCCTGGCGGTGACCGTGCAGGGCCGCTCGATCGCGCAGGTCGCGGCGCTGTCGATCAGCGAGGCGGCGGCATGGGTGCAGGAGCTGGACCTGACCGAGCGCGAGCAGCTGATCGGCGAGCGGGTGCTGCGGGAGATCGGGGCGCGCCTGGGCTTCCTGGCCGACGTCGGGCTGGGCTATCTCTCGCTGGACCGGGCCGCAGCGACGCTGGCCGGCGGCGAGGCGCAGCGGATCCGGCTCGCGACGCAGATCGGCTCCGGCCTGGCCGGCGTGCTGTACGTGCTGGACGAGCCGTCGGCGGGCCTGCACCAGCGGGACAACCGCCGGCTGATCGAGACGCTGCTGCGGCTTGCGCGACCTGGGCAACACGCTGATCGTCGTGGAGCACGACGAGGGCACTATCGCGGCGGCGGACTGGGTCGTCGACATCGGCCCGCAGGCCGGGCAGCACGGCGGCCAGATCGTGGTCAGCGGCACCGTCGAGGAACTGAAGGAGTCCGCGGAGTCGATCACCGGAGCGTACCTGTCGGGACGCCGGAAGATCGAGCTGCCCGCCCGGCGCCGGCCCCCGCAGCCGGGCTACGAGCTGGTCGTCGAGGGCGCGCGCGAGCACAATCTGCGCGGCGTCGACGTCGCGTTCCCGCTTGGCTCTTTCGTGGTGGTCACCGGGGTGTCGGGATCGGGCAAGTCGTCGCTGGTCAGCGACATCCTGTACCCGGCGCTGGCGAACCGGATCAACGGGGCGAAGCGGCCGCCGGGCCGGCACACCCGGATCACGGGCCTGGAGCACGTCGACAAGGTGGCCGGCGTCGACCAGTCCCCGATCGGGCGTACGCCACGGTCGAACCCGGCGACCTACACCGGCGTGTTCGACCACATCCGCCGGCTGTTCGCGCAGACGGCCGAGGCGAAGGTGCGCGGCTACCAGCCGGGCCGGTTCTCTTTCAACGTCAAGGGCGGCCGCTGCGAGAACTGCCAGGGCGACGGGACGATCAGGATCGAGATGAGCTTCCTGCCGGACGTCTACATCCCGTGCGAGGTCTGCCAGGGAGCACGGTACAACCGCGACACGCTGGATGTGCACTACAAAGGCAAGACGATCGCCGAAGTCCTCGACATGCCCATCGAGGAGGCCGCGGAGTTCTTCGCGCCGATCGAGCGGATCGCGCGGCACCTGCGCACGCTGGTGGCGGTCGGGCTCGGCTACGTGCGGCTCGGCCAGCCGGCGACCACGCTGTCGGGCGGCGAGGCGCAGCGGGTCAAGCTGGCCGCCGAGCTGCAGAAGCGCTCGACCGGCCGGACGATCTACGTGCTCGACGAGCCCACCGCCGGGCTACACACCGAGGACGTGCGCAAGCTGCTCGGCGTGCTCCAGTCGCTGGTCAGCATGGGCAACACCGTCCTGGTGATCGAGCACAACCTGGACGTGATCAAGACGGCCGACTGGGTCATCGACCTGGGTCCCGAGGGCGGCCCGGACGGCGGGCTGCTGGTCGCTCAGGGGACACCGGAGGAGGTGTCCATGGTGGAGGAGTCGTACACCGGGCGGTTCCTGCGGCCGCTGCTCGGCGAGGCGGCCGCCAGTCGCGGCTCGGGCGAGCCCGGGGAACGGCGCAGGGCCGCGTAGGCTGACCTTCCTGACGCCTGGCGGCCTGGCTCATCCGGCCAGCAGAATGGGCCTCATGACTGACCCGACACGCCAGCCCGCCAGTGCCGTCCGCCGCGGCGCCCACGTCTCAGGCGAGACGCGGTGAGCGCCGTTGCGCCCGGCACCGCCAGGCGCACGTTCCGCAGCGCCGAGCCGATTCACGGGATGATCTACTTCACCCCGCACGGCGCGGACGCCTACGCCCAGGTCGGCATTACCCATCACCGGATGGCTTATTTCGCCTCACGCTCGGCGGCGATGGGCCCGGTGCCGGCCGAGACGGTCATCGCGACGTTCTTCAACTTCAGCCCGGCGCTCATCCGCCGCGCCATCCCCGCGGCCTGGCAGATCGCCGCTCCCGCCCGGGTGCTGGCGGCACGCCTGGAGGCGGCTGACCGCTCGCTTCGCCAGGCCTGGGGCGACGAAACCGGCAGTGCGCAGGTACGCGAGGCGGCCGGCCTGGCCCGGCGCGCCGCCGAACGGGCCATCAGCCGGCGCCAGGGCCGGCCGCTGTTCGCGGGACACGCCTCGCTGCCCTGGCCTGACCCGCCGCACCTGGTGCTATGGCACGCGCAGACGCTGCTGCGGGAGTACCGCGGCGACGGTCACGTCGCGCTGCTGCTCACCGAGGGACTCGACGGTCTCGGCGCCCTGATCACCCACGCCGCGACGGGCGCCATCCCCGCCGAGGCGCTGCGGACCAGCCGGGCCTGGAGCGAGCAGGAATGGGCGGCCGGGATGGAACGCGTGCGCGAGCAGGGCTGGCTCGCTGACGGCCCCGAGCTGACCCTCAGCGAGGCGGGACACCGCCGCCGCGAGTCCGTCGAGAACCGCACCGACCAGCTGGCCGTGTATCCCTACGAGGCGATCGGCGAGGACGGCTGCGCCCGGCTGACCGAGCTCACCGGCCCCCTGTCGGCCGCGGTTATGGCCGCCGACCTTGGGTTTCCCGCCGCCCTGACGGCCCGGTACTCACCAGCTAGCTGACCCGCGCTCCACCCACCTGCCCGCCCGGGACACCGGCAGGCCCGGTCAGGCCCGGTCAGGCTCGCTGGTCGTGGTTCACGGCTTCATAGATCCGTCACCTGACCGATGTCTCGAACTGAAACTTGCAGAAGTATTTGTCGTGCAACTACCGGCCAGGAAATCAGATGGACACGATGATGCTGATCCGCCCGATCGCTCAATGTCCGCGCCGCATCTCGCTCACCGCCGGACCGGCCGCCGCCGCCGAGGCCCGCAGCCACGTCCGGGCGACCATCCACGCCTGGCAGGTCCCCATCGAGCCCCACGTCGCAGTTCTGCTCACCAGCGAGTTAGTGACCAACGCCATCAGGTACGAGCCGGACGGCAATGAGACGGTTCTGCTCACCATCACCTGGGCCGGCGACCAGATGCGCGTGGAGGTCCACGACACGGCGCGGTCCGAGCCGGTGCTGGTGGATGCGCCAGCCGATGCGGAGACGGGGCGGGGCCTGATGCTGGTCGCCACCCTGTCCACGGACTGGGGGTTCTACCGGACTCCCGCGGGCAAGGCCGTCTATTTCACGCTCGCATCTCAGGGTGATCTTGAGGAGAGCGGCGATCGCGAGCAGGGCGATCCCGACCCTCAGAGCGGGCGTAACGCGCAGAACGGGCATAACTCCCAGAACGATCCCAGATCCCTGGCTCGCTTCGCGGCCAGCGGCGGGCGCTCCTGGCCCTAGAACGTGCCCCGTGGGTCTCCACTCCCCCAGGCCGACCCACGGGGCATGCAGTACCTGGGCGTGTTCCGTGGGTCTAACCCCGCTTCCCCGGCGGACCCACGGGACACGTCCAGCGAATCCGGCGCAGTCCAGCCAGCCCAGCCCGCCAGCGCGGTCCAGCCGGCCCAGTCCAGCCAGCGCGGTCAGCCCAGCGCGGTCAACCCCGTGTCGTCAACCCCGTGTCGTCAACCCCGTGTCGTCAACTTGGTGCGCTGGCCCGGAGGGCTGCCTCACGGGCGATGTCGGTGCGAGAGCGGACGTCAAGTTTCTTCAGTATGTGGGAGACGTGCGTCGCGACCGTCCGCCGGGACAGGAACAGCCCGGTGGCGATCTGCGGGTTGGACAATCCCTCCACCACTAGTGCGGCAATCTTGGTCTCGGTTGGCGTGAGGCTGTCCCAGCCACGGCGCGCCTGGCGGTGTTTCGCGTGCGGGCCGCGGCGGATGCCATGCGCGCGGAACGTGGCCCGCAGCTGGGCGACGTCGCTGGCCGCACCGAGCGTCGTATAGATGTCCACGGCCCGGGTGAAGGCGGCCCGGGCCTGGTCTCGGTCGCCGTCGTCGACAAAGGCCGCGGCCGCGGCCTCCAGTGCCTTCGCGCCCAGCAGCGGCCGGGTTGCGTCACGGTAGCGTTCCGCCGCGCTGAGCAGCCGGGTGGCGTCGTGGTCCAGCAGGCCGCCACAGTACAGGGCGTTCGCCTGCCGGTGGGGGATCTCCGACTCGGCAGCGAGGGCCACGGCGTGTCCCGCGAGGGTCTTCGCGGTGCCAAGGTCACCGACCTTCGTCGCGAGGCGGACGGCGTCAGCAAACAGGTCCTCGATGTCGTCGAGTTCTTCCTTGTTGTCGGCGAATCCGGCGGTCAGCACGGCCAGCGCCTCCGGGAGCGCCCCGGCGTGCTCAGAGTCCAGGCTGCGGGCGAGCGTCAGCGGGCCGATAACCCGGTTTCCGATCCGCTGGGCATGCGGGACGGCGGCAGCGAGGTGGCGGCGCGCCGCGGCGATCTCGCCGCGGTGGAAGCTGATCACGGCGGCGATGCCCAGATCACAGCAGGCCACGCAGGGCTCCTTCAGGTCTTCATGCAGGACTTTCACCTCAGCCATCGCGTCGTCCCAGCGCCCCGTGTCGAACAGCAGCTGGCCCAGGGCACTATGCGCTTGAATCAGCCGGATCACCGTGCCGGCCTGGTCCGCGAGGTACCGCGCCTGCCGGGTCGCGGCGAAGGCCTCCTCGTACCGATCGAGGCCGCTCAGCGTGATGGCCTTGTTGATCTGGAGCAGCAGCCGCAGGTCGGTCAGGGCCGGATCGGCCTGGGTCACCGCCAGCGCCCGGTCGAACAGCGGCAGGGCATCAGCCGTCTGCCCCTGCACCACGGTCACGACGGTCAGCACGTGCAGGGCCCAGCCGATCGCCCAGTTGTCACCTGCCTCCGATGCCACCGCGAGCGCCGTGGCGGCCACCCCGCCGGCCGTCTCGATCTCGCCGAGGTTGCAGTGGGCTCGTGCGGCGAGCACCAGCAGCCGGGCGCGGTGCCGGGCCGAGATCCCCGGGGAGTCCAGGGCGCGGTTCAGCGTGGCCAGGGATTCCGCGGACCGGCCGGCCCGAATGCGGCACTGCGCCAGCGTCCAGTGCAGGTCAACGAGGAGATCGGGCTCGACGACATGGACCAGTGCGCGGTTCGCCACCTGCTCGGCCCCGGCCGCATCGCCCACCCGGTAGAGAGCGTCAGCCAGCCGGCCCACCAGGCCGTCATGCTGGGCCGAGCCAGCCGGGGAACTCGCGACCCCTTGGCGCAGGAGCTCTGCGGCGGCCCGCGGCGCCTGGCCGACCAGCAGCTCTGCGGTACGGGCCAGCCAGCGCAGTGTCCACTCATCCATCGGGTCGGTCGTGCCGCCCGATCCGTCAACGGCCCGCAGCAGCTGCCGGGCCACCCGGTCCGCCGGCGCACCGGCCTCAGCCAGGGCGCGCCCGGCATCGCGGTGCCAGGCGGCGCGCACCGGCGCCGGTATCTCGTCGTACAGCGCCGCCCGGATCACCGGATGCCGGAACCCGAGACCATGAGCCGACTCGGCCAGAACGCCGGCGGCGCGTGCCTCGTCAACGGCCGGGAGCAGGTCCGCCACGCCGCGGCGCAGAACGGTCGCCAGGTCCGGCACGGCAAAATCCACGCCGAGCAGCGCCGCCGCCCGCAGCACCTCACGCACCGACCCGGAAACGAAACCCAGGCGGTCCGCTATGGCCGCCGGCAGGGAACTAGGTGCGGGACCGCTGGTCAGCTCGGCCGCTCCCGCGTCGGTAACGGTCAGGCTGGAGCTGCGGGCCAGTGCGGCGACCAGCTCAGTGACATACAGCGGGTTGCCGGCCGCGCCGTCAGCCAGCCGCAGCAATTGGTCGTCAGGCTGGCCGCCGGCCAGATCTGCTACCAGCTCGGCCACCGCCGCCTCGGCGAGCCCGGTGAGCTGGAGCCGCGCGGCATCGTCCACCGCTCGCCGCAGCGCCAGCAGGTCATCGCGCTGCGGCACCGGACGCATCATCCCGATCAGCAGCAGCGGCATCTGACGCGCCGACCTGGCCAGGCGCACCCAGAGCGCCACGCTCGCCTGGTCTGCCCACTGGAGATCATCGACGACCAGGACCGTAGGGACGGCGGCGCACTGCTCGGCGACCAGCGCCAGCAACTGCTCCGCCAGCACAGCGGACACGTCCGCGCCGCGGCCGGCGGTGATCTCGCCGCGCAAGAGCCGGACGATCGTGCTGCGCCGGGGATTAGCGGCGGGCTCGCGGACCCGCAGCCCCTCTAGCAGCGGCAGCAGCGGTAAGGCCTGTCCCAGCTCATCACCGGCGCCCCAGAACACCTGACAGCCGATATCCGCCGCGTCGGCCAGCGCGGCCCGCACCAGCGCGGACTTGCCGATGCCCGGCTCGCCCTCGACCAGCACCGAGCCGCCCTGCCCTTCCGCCACATCCGTCACAAACCGGACCAGCGTCGCAGTTTCGCTGTCGCGGCCGACTAACGCTCCGGCCGGGCTGGCAGGGGGCACGCTGCGGATTCTACTACCAGACAATTACGTATACAACATGCGTTTCTGGAGTAAAACCACTGACTACATTCAGCTTCCGGCCGCAAATGGCATCGCCAGCGTTGCCGAATCTCGCACTGAAAGTTTCACGGGACTTGCAGTGCATGGGCGCGCGAACATTACCCTGCACGAAGATGGGAATATTTCTTGCAATAAGGACTGGCAAATTTCAGTATCAAACAAGTACTGAAAAATAGATACCCAGGACGCATAATACAACCAGGCGGGGGGGAATAACTGTCACAGGACCGCAGGTACGCCGGGCCGGCGCGCAGGGATGCCCGACGGGCTGCTGACCTGCGGAATCGGCATGGAGGAATCATGCGCATCGGGCGAGCTATCATAATTTCCGTCATTCTATCGCTCGGCGCGGCCGGTTCAGTGATAACCGGGTCGGCGATGTCGGTTGCGGCCGGGCATGTGGCCAGTGTCCACGTGCAGACATCTGCTGTTTCCGCGAGCCCCCGCATGTTGTATCACGATTGAGCCAGCATGATGCACAATTAACGGCGGCGCAGATGCGGGTGAGCGCGGCGGTACGTAACTGATGGCCCTTTCCCGCCGCCGGCTCCATGTCTGGCCGACAACTGCTCACCCTGAAGGACGGGCCCCGGCGCTGCTGGTTTCCCGGGATCGGTCAGGCGCAGCTAGGCGTACGGGCCCCAGAGCATGCGCCGCCACCATCTCCGGCTCCCCAGCAGTCGCACCCGCTGCCGCCAGGGCAGCCTCGGGACCGGGTTGTGCATGCACAAGCCCGTGTCACCCGTGTCCCCCGGAAGCCAGCAGTCGCCAGCGCAGTCACCAAAGCAGTGCCGGCAATGGCGGCCGCTGGGCATCTGCATTCCTCCAGGATGCTGGTTCCCGATAGCTGCCAGTGAACGCCGATGCCATGGCGAGGTCAACGCGAAGACCCTCACGACCCAGTAATATGCAGCTGTCACAATGGCATCGGGGAAATGGCCGGGCGGGCGGGTCCGCTATCAGGTGAAGCCGTTGCCTCAACGATCAGCCGAAGTCCGGCCCGGCCGACACCATCCCGCCCGTGACAGTTTCATTGCTGCTTCTATGTCAAAATGGTCCTGCCTGTCACACTTGTTCCGCTCGCGCGCTGATTCCGCTCGCGCGGCACCCAGGAGGGAGTGATGCTGATGACCGTTCCAGGAAGCCCCACGGTACGGCGCCGCCGACTTGCCGCGGAGCTGCGTGAGATCAGGGAGAGCAAGGGCAAGAGCGGTGATGCCGTCGCCGCAGCGCTGAGATGGTCGCCTTCCAAGATCAGCAGATACGAGCTGGCCAGGACCGGCCTGAAGCCACGGGAAGTCGAGCGGCTGCTCGACTACTACGAGATCGCCGGCTCCCGTCGCGCGCTCCTGGTCTCGCTCGCTGAGGATGCGGCTCAGAAGGGATGGTGGGAAGAGTACGCAGATGTCATTTCTGCCGACTACCAGCAGTTCATTGGCCTCGAGCATGAGGCAAGCTCGATCGCTATATGGCACGTTGAGGTTATAACTGGTCTTTTGCAGACAGAATCTTATGCTAGGCACATCATTAGCGGCTACAGTCAGGTCGAGCCGATCGCGCCAGGCATGATTGAGCGGCTGGTCAAGATCCGGATGCAACGCCAGCAGGTGCTGGATCGCGAGCCAGGGCTTCAGCTGTCAGTCGTGCTCGATGAGTCGATCCTGAAGCGCCGGATTGGCAATGAACGGGTGATGTATGAGCAGCTTCAGCGGCTCGCGCATGAGGCTGACCGGCCGAACGTAACGTTGCAGGTCCTCCCCCTTGACACCCAGCATACGGTCTTCGGGGAATCATTCGTTCTATTCCGTTATGGACCAGATAATGACGCCATGCTGCGAGATGTGGTAAGTACCGAGCATCTGAAGAACGACTTCTCCGTAGAAGGCGAGAGAGAGACCTACCTGCATAGGCTCGCATTTCAGGTTCTCGCCGCTGCGTCGCTCGACCCCGCGTCGTCGAAGGCGCTCATACTCGAGACGGCACAATCGCATTGGTCAGGGGCAGCATAGCGCCCGATCGCGTCCTATATGTCAGCCATTCAGCGAAAGTTCTCGCCACACATGGACGCAACCTGGCCAGATACCGGGCGGATACGTTAGGAGCCCGGCGGCGCGGCGCAGGCGGTTAGGCCGTCAAGGTCGCCCGCAGCCGGTCCAGCTGCTCACCGGGCCCGCCGAGCAGCACCCGGCCCGCCACCGCGTTCTTGTAATAGAAATGGGCGTCGTGCTCCCAGGTGAATCCGATACCGCCGTGCAGCTGGATCGCCGCGGTCGCGGCCTCCAGGTACTGCGGCGAGGCCATTACCCGCGCCACGGAGGCGGCGGCGGAGAACTCCTGCGGCCGGTCGTCGGCCGCCGTGGCCGCGTCCCGCAGCGCCGCGTAGGCCAGCTCGCGGGCGGTCGCCACGTTGGCCAGCCGGTGCTTCACCCCCTGGAACGCGCCGATGGGCTGGCCGAAGGCGACCCGCAGCTTCGCGTAGTCAGCCGTCATCGCGAGCACGGCGGCCATGCCCCCGCACTGCTCGGCGGCCAGCACCAGGTTGGCCAGGTCAGCGGCGAAGGCCAGGGCGCCGCCCGCGTCCGCCGACAGCACCCTGGCCGGCGTGCTGCTCAGCTCGATCCTGGCCAGCGACCGGCTCGGATCAATGCTCGTCAGGGGCACGACGGTCAGCCCGTCCGCGCCCGCCGCCACGGCCAGCAGCGCTGTCTGCGCGCCGGCCCTGGCCGGTACCAGGAGCACGCCGGCCTGGGCTCCGTTCAGAACGGGCTCCAGCTCGCCGGTCACGGTGACCTGATCCGAGGTCGCCAGGTCGCCGGCGACCGTCACCGTCCCGGTGTCCGCCAGCGCGGCCAGCGTCACGATGAGCTCGCCGCTGGCGATCGGCGGCAGCAGATCCCGGCCGGCCTCGCCGCCCAGCCGCAGGATCGCCGCGGCGGCCAGCGTGACGGCCAGCAGCGGGGAGGCGACCAGGCCCGCGCCCAGCTCGGTGAACGCGACCGACAGCGCCGAGTAGCCGGCCTCGGCACCGCCGTACTCGGCCGGAATGATCAGGCCCGGCAGGCCCAGCTGCGCGGACATCTGCTTCCACACGTCCGCGTCGTAGGCCACGCCCGATCCGGTCCGCTCCCGCAGCCTGGCCACCGGGCTGCGCTCGGCGGCAAACCGCCGCACGGTCTCGCGGAGGTCCTGCTCGTCGCTCGTCAGGATGAGTGTCACGGTCACTCCTCAGCGCTTCTGCGTGCCGACGCGCAGCTGATTGAACGGGGTGTTGCGGTCAACGCCGGGGTCCTTCGGCAATCCGAGGACCCGCTCGCCGATGATGTTCCGCTGGATCTCGTTGGTGCCGCCGGCGATGGACCCGCCGGGCACGGCGATGATGGTCGTCGCCACGGCCTGAATGTCGTCGCTGTCAAACCCGGCCACGTGATCGCCGAGCACATCCTGCGCCACCCCGGCCGCGAACATGGCCAGCTCCGCACCGGCCAGCTTGGCCGCCGATCCGCGGGCCCCTGGATCGCGCCCGGCCATCGCTTCTTCCCGCAGCAGCTGGCCCAGCAGCGTCGCGGCCCGCTCGCGCGCGTACAGCTCGGCGAGCCGCCGCCCGAGCGGCACGTCCCCCGAGCGGCCCAGCCGGGCGGCCAGGGCGCTCAGCGAGTCGTAGGCCAGGGGACTGGTCCGCGGGGCGGCTGCCGTGCCGATGGTGACGCGCTCGTTGCGCAGCATGACCACGGCCGCGCTCCAGCCCTGGTTCACCTCGCCGATCACCGAGTCGGCCGGCAGCCGGACCTGGTCGAAGAACACCTCGTTGAAAGGCGACGTGCCCGTGGCCACGCGCAGCGGCCGGACCGTGACGCCGGGCGCGTGCATGTCGATGATGAACATGGTGATGCCGCTGTGCTTGGCGACGGCCGGGTCGGTGCGCGCGATGATCGCCCCGTAGTCGCTGTACTGGGCACCGGAGGTCCAGACCTTCTGGCCGGTCAGGACCCACTCGTCGCCGTCCCGCACCGCGCTGGTCTGCAGGCTGGCGACATCCGACCCCGCGCCCGGCTCGGAGAACAGCTGGCACCAGATCTCCTCGCCGCGCAGCATCGGGGGCAGGTAGCGGCGCTTCTGCTCCTCGGTGCCGACCTCCAGGATGGTCGGCCCTGGCATGCCCAGGCCGATCAGGAACGCGCCGGTCGGCAGGCTGTAGTTGCGGGCCTCGGCGCTGAACGCGATCTGCTCGGCGTTGGTCAGCCCCTGGCCGCCGTACTCCCTCGGCCAGGTGATCCCGGCGAAGCCCGCGTCGTAGAGCTTCGCCTGAAACGCCTTCTGGCCGGCGATGCTGACCGGGCCCGTGCCTTCCTCATCGCCGCCCGCGCCGGGCGCGTTGTCGTGCAGCCAGTCCCGCACCCGCCCGCGAAAATCGGAGACCGGCTGCTCGCTCATGCTCGCTCATCCTCTCAGGCCGTCACCCGCTGCCCGCCGGGCACTGACCACGGGGGCGGGGCGAAACTGAAACGAATTATGCCCATGGAAACCGGGCCGGTACCAGGGCCCGCCCGCCCCGCCGCGCTATCCGCCGGCCAGCTGGCTGGCGAACAGGCTCGAGGGCAGGCCGTCGGCCACCGGCCGGAAGCTGCGCTCCAGCTGCCGGGCGAGCGTGTCGTAGGCCCACGGGCCGGGCGAGCTGAGCTGCCGGATGATCTGCGGATTGGCGTACAGGCCGACATCGAATCCCGCGGCCGAGACCACGCGCCCGGTCAGCCAGTCCGACCGGGAGCTGGCCAGGTACAGCGCCACCGGCGCGATGTTGTCGGGCGAGCTCTCCAGGTCTTCTGAGGCCGGCCGCTCGCCGCGGGTCACCTGCTTGTCGGCCGGAATGGTCGCGGTGAGGCGCGTCGCCGCGCCGGGCGCGATCGCATTGGCCGTCACCCCGTACCGGGCCAGGCCCTGGGCCAGCGAGTAGGTCAGGCCGACGATGCCCATCTTCGCCGCGGCGTAGTTCGGCTGGCCGGGCGAGCCGTCCAGCCCGGACACCGAGGTGAAGTTGATGATGCGGTAGTGACCGCCGGGATTGCGCTGCTCGCGCCAGTACGCCGAGGCCGGCCTGACCGTGGAGTAGTGCCCCCTGAGATGAACGCGGATCACCGCGTCCCAGTCCGCCTCCGGCAGGTTGAAGATCATCCGATCGCGCAGGATGCCGGCCACGTTGACGACGATGTCCAGCTGGCCGAACTGCTCGATGGCCGTGGAGACCAGGCGCTCGCCGGTCGCGGTGTCACCGATGTCGCCCCCGTCGGCGATCGCGGCGCCCCCGGCGGCCACGATCTCGTCGGCGACCTGCTGGGCCGGCCCCGCGTCGCGGCCCGTGCCGTCGGGATGGCCGCCGAGGTCGTTGACCACCAGCGAGGCCCCCTCGGCCGCGAACAGCCGGCTGATCGACGCGCCGATGCCCCGGCCGCCGCCCGTGATGATCGCTACCCGCCCGTCGATAACGCCCATGCGCCCGTCCTCTCGCTTCGCCCGGTCCTGGTCACTGCTTATCAGGCCCCGGCGTGCGGGAGCTGGCCGGCCGGAGGGCCTGCTCGCGTGAGCACCACCAGGTGGACCGGCCGCCGACCGTTCCGTGTACCATCGGGGCGCCGTCCCGCGGGCAGGTACCGCCCGGGTGGCGAGCCGCGATCATGTCGCCGGTGTGCGCGCCGCCCTTGGCGGCGGCGGACTCCAGGACCAGCTTCACCGCGCGGTAGAGGCGACTGACCTGCGCCGGGGACAAGCTGTCGACCCGCGCCAGGGGGGACACCCTGGCCTGCCACAAGATCTCGTCGGCCAGCAGGTTGCCGATGCCCGCGATCTTCGACTGATCCAGCAGCCGCGCCTTGACCGCGATCGTCCCCTTCATGATCAGCGCGCGAAACTGCGCCCGCGTGACCTGCCCGGCATCCGGCCCGAGCGCGCCGATGTCGGGGCTGAGCCGGACCCGCCCCAGGCGGCGCGGGTCGAGCAGCACCAGGCTGCCGCCGTCCGCGAACGTGAGGGTGAAGCGGCTCCACACGGCCTTGCGCGGCCGGGTGGCATACCGGTTCGGATCGCCGCCCTCTTGCACCGAGCCGTCCGCACCGGTGACCACGATGCGGCCGCTCATGCCCAGATGGATGCCGAGCTCCGGGCCGCCGGTCCCGGCCGCGTCGCCAGTCGCGGCCGCGTCGCCGGTCCCGGAGGTCTCGAGCCACATGGTCTTGCCGCGCCGGTGCGCGGCGGTGAGGCTGCGTCCCGTCAGCGCGCTGCGCAGATCGCCAGGGGAATGCGGCCGGCTGACGTAGCTGTCGGAATCGTCGACATCCACGATGCGCCGGTGCAGGGCCTGATCGGCGATCAGGCGGCGTGCGGTCTCAACCTCGGGAAGCTCTGGCACTCATCTGTTCTACCGGTCCGGCCGACCCGGCGCATCCCAGCTGGACCTGATCGCGATGGGCACGTCAGAACTGCACGCCGCGCGTCAGCCCCCCGTCGACGAGCAGGTTGGCACCGGTCATGAAGCTTGCTGCCGGGCTGGCCAGGAATACCGCCGCGCGGGCGATCTCCTCGGGCCTGGCCATCCGGCCGGTCGGATTCAGCGCCATGGCCTGGGCGAACAACTCCGGATTGTGCTGCTCGATGTTCTCCCAGACGCCACCGGGAAAGTAGGTATTGCCTGGTGAGAGGCTGTTGGCCCGGATGCCCTGGCCCGCGAGCTGGTACGCCAGTCCCTGGGTGTAGTGGATGATCGCCGCCTTGAACACGCCGTAAGGTCCCGCCGCGAAGTCGATCTCCCGGCCGGACACGCTGCCGATGGTCAGGATCGAGGCCGCGTCGCTGCGTTCCAGGTACGGCAGGGCGGCGTTCACCAGCGCGACCGTGCCCATCATGTCCACATCGAAGCTGGCGCGCCAGCTCTCCGGCTCGTCCGGGATCGCCAGCGCGCTGACGTTGGCCACCACTATGTCCACGCCCCCGAGCTCGGCGGCGCTGTCGGTGACCCATCGCCGCAGGCCAGGCCCGTCCGCGACGTCGACGGCGAATCCCACCGCCACGTGGCCGCGCTTGGTCAGCGACTCGACCGTGTCGGTGACATCGCTCGCGGTGCGCGCGCAGAACCCGACCGCGGCACCCTCGGCGGCGAGCGCTTCCACGATGGCCCGCCCGATTCCCTTGGTGCCGCCGGTGACCAGGGCACGAAGTCCCTGCAGACCTAGATCCACTACCGCCTCCTCGTTAATGCCCCTTAACACCGGCCGCGGGCGCGGCACGATGCGCCTGCCAGTGCGGTCGCACCGCGGCGGCGCCTTACCGGCCGGCCGTCGCGGCGACCTCACGCAGGTGCCGGTGCATGCCGCCATAGGCGCCCGCCGCGGGAAGCAGGGCCTTGGCCACCTTCGTGACCGCGCTGTAATTGGCGTCCACGACGTTCGCCAGCGGAGCCTCGCTGATCTGCGACAGCAGCTGATAGGCGTCCAGCTTGTCCAGCCCGTACAGCTCGCTGAGCCACATCACCATGCCAACCTGGCTCACCCGCCAGGCGTCCTCCAGCGGGCGGCTCGATCCGACCACCGCGAGATGGCTATCGGTCTCGATCCGCGGCCAGGCCGGCCCGCCGCCCTTGATCAGGTCCACGATGAGCGTGACGTCCATCGCGCCTTCGACGGCGGTGCCGCACGCCTCGCCCTCGCCCTGCCGGTAGTGCCCGTCGCCCACCGAGAACAGCCCGCCGTCTACGTTGATGCCCAGGTAGCACGTCGCGCCAGCGCGCATTTCCGGGGTGTCCATGTTCCCGCCGAACGTGTCCGGCACCAGCGAGGAGCGCACCTCACCGGCCGCCGGTGCCACGCCGACCGTGCCCAGCATGGGATCCATCGGCAGCTCCAGCCTCAGATCGGTGGCCTGGGCCTGGAACCCGACGGTCCACCGTTCGCGGTCCACCTCGTAGATCCAGGTCCGTTCCGGCAGCGGGTCCTGCAGCGTCGCGGTGCGGTCGGTGCTCGTCAGCCCGCCGAAGAGCGGGATCGTGCACGACGCGCCGAAGCTGCGCGCCGGGCTGAGGTCCGCGAAATGCAGGGCCAGGGTGTCGCCGGCCTCGGCGCCCTCGACGTAGAACGGGCCGGTCTGCGGGTTGACGAACGGCATGGTCAGCGCCGTGCTCGGCATATCGGTGATGCTCCGGATGCGGCCGCAGAACGCGTCCTCGGTCCACAGCCGCAGCATCGTCCCCGGCATCACCTTCCGGACGGGCGCGACCCCGCCGAACGTGAACGCGTACTGCTCCCGCTCCGGGCGGAACTCGACAACCTCCATCGGCGGCCTTCCTCTCGTGCTCATCGGCGCAGCGACACGTGCGATCGATCCAGCTCAGCGACGCCGCGCACCCCGAGCAGCTGGAGCGTGCGGGCGATCTCCCCGGCCAGGATGCTGATCGCCCGCTCGACCCCGCGCTCGCCGCCGGCCATCAGCCCGTAGAGGAAAGCCCGCCCGACCAGGCAGCCCCTGGCCCCCAGGGCCAGCGCGGCGACCACGTCCCCGCCGTGCATGATCCCGGTGTCGAGCAGGACCTCGGCCCGGTCGCCGACCGCGTCGACGATCGGCGGCAGCATCTCCAGCGGGGCGGCGGCACGATCCAGCTGCCGTCCGCCGTGACTGGACACGATGATCCCGTCCGCGCCGTGGTCCACTGCGGCGCGGGCGTCGCTGGCGGTATGGATCCCCTTGAGCAGCAGCGGGCCCGGCCAGATCCCGCGCAGCCACTCCATGTCGGCGAAGGTCAGCGACGGGTCGAACATCGTGTTGACCAGCTCGGCCACGGTGCTATGCCACTCGTGCAGGCTCGCGAACGTCAGCGGCTCGGTCGTGAGCAGGTTGAGCCACCAGGCGGGGTGGCGTGCCGCGTCGAGCACGGTGGACGGCGTGAGGGCGGGCGGGATCGTCAGCCCGTTGCGGACATCCCGCATCCGCGCACCCGCGACGGGCGTATCAACGGTCAGCACCAGTGCCTCGTAGCCAGCGGCCTGCGCCCGCTGCACGAGATCCTGGCCGGCGGCGCGGTCCCGCCACACGTAGAGCTGGAACCATTTGTGGGCTCCCGGTGCCGCGTCCGCCACCTGCTCGATCGAGGCGGTGCCCATCGTGGACAGCGCGTACGTCACGCCGGCCCGCTGCGCGGCCCGCACGGCCGCCCGTTCGCCCTCGTGGTGCATCATCCGGGTGAATCCGGTCGGGGCCAGGGCGAACGGCAGCGGCCAGCGGCGCCCGAGCACCGTGGTGCCCGTATCAGCGGTGCTGACATCGCGCAGCGCCTGCGGATGGAACTCCACCCTGGCGAAGCTGTCCCGCGCCCGGCGCAGGCTGGCTTCCTGCTCGGCGGCGCCGTCGGCGTAGTCGAACACCGCCCGCGGGACACGCCGCGCGGCGATCGCCCGCAGATCGGCGATCGTGTGCGCACGGCGCAGCCGCCGCTCGGTCGGATCGAGCGGCACCCGCTCGGGACGCAGCAGCGGCGCCAGCTCGGACCACCGCGGAAGCCGCCTGTCGGCCAACGCCACCCTCCTCCCGCGCTGCTGCCAGTGTGTCCCGCTCCCTGCGGCCCCGCAAGCATCCGGCCCGCCGCCCGGTCACCAGGTCGGAACGGCCGGGGTGAGCGCTACCGCGCCGGCCGGCGGGGTGCGGGTCACCGCCAGGCCCGCCTCGCGAGCCAGCGCGGCGAAGGCAACGGAGTTGACGACGGCGGCCCCGCCAGGGTCATTGTTGAAGTAGGCGTACACGTCCGCGTCGCCCGGCCACGCCTGCCGCACGCGGTCGGCCCATGACCGCAGGGCCCGCCGGCCGTAGCTGGGCCACGGGCTGGCGGTCCCCTCATGAAATCGCAGGTATCCCCACCCGGCGGTGCGCCACAGCGGCGTGACCGGCCGGCCGCGCCGGTCCGCCCAGCACAGGGCCGCGTCGTGGGCGGCCAGGATCTGCCTGACCTCCTCGGTCCACCAGGACGCGTGCCGCGGCTCCACCGCGATCCGCAGCCGGCCGCGGCCGCCGGGCCGCGGGGCGGCCCGCAGTTCCCTGAGGCAGGCGTCCAGCAGGGCCGGCTCGGCGGTCAGAGTCGGCGGCAGCTGCAGCAGGATCGGGCCGAGCCGGGGGCCGAGCTCGGCCGCCACGCCGAGCAGCCGGGCGACCGGCTCGGCCGGGTCACGCAGCCTCCTGACGTGGGTGAGGTACCGGCTGGCCTTTACCGCCATGACGAAGTCGTCCGGCGTGCGATCCCGCCAGCCCGCGAAGGTCGCGGCCGAGGGCAGCCGGTAGAAGCTGCTGTTGTTCTCCACGGTCACGTACTGGGTGGCGTAGTGCTCCAGCCAGTGGCGCTGGGCCACGCCCGCCGGGTACAGGCCGCCGCGCCAGTCGCGGTACTGCCAGCCAGAGGTACCGATCAGCACGGGCATGCCGTTTATAGTTCCGCGCCGCCGGTGCGGCCCGGCAGCCGGGTCCCGCTGGCCACGGCCCGGGCCACAGCAGAAACGGGACCCCAGGGGAGACCACCGTGGATCCGCCACCGGACCGGGGATCGCGCCAGCGCCTATGACCGCACCGCGTCCTGTCGAGCATCCGCCAGTTGGCCGATGTTGCCGCCGGCCAGGGACCGGACGATGGCCTGGTGGAGATCCGAATAGTCCTGAACCTGGTCGAGCCGCCGTGCGGCCGTCTGCAGGTCGTGCCCGACGCCGGATGCCCGCACGGAGGTGCGAAGCGCAGGAGATCCGGTTCACCGGCTGGCTCGGCCTGCTGAGGGCGCTCTATGAGGTGGCTGGCGCGGCGGGCCCCGGCCCTGCGGGCCCCGGCACTGCGGACGCAGGTCCTGCGGACGCAGGTCCTGCGGATACCGGCCCCGCGGCCGGGGGCCTGAACGAAGGCGACTAGGAAGAGCCACCGGCTCATGCCGCTCTGGGCGGGCCGGTACCGGCCCGCCCAGAGCGGATCGTGGTGACGAGCGCTGTCGCCGTTACGAATGTGCCGGGCCGGTCACGCGCTCGGGGCTGGCCGGCTCGTCTCCGGGCGCCGCGCCGGCGCCAGCGAGGTCCTCGCGCCGGACCCGGATGGTCAGGGCCGTGATCAAGAAGGCGGCCAGCGCGATCCCGGCCGCGGCCAGCATGCCCCGGCTGATGCCCGCGGCGAGGGCGTGGTGGTAGATCGACGCGTGGTCCGGGATGCTGGCCAGGGCGTGACCGGATCGCCGGGCCGCGGCCGCGGCCGCGCCGAGCTGACTGACCTGGCTGCGGACGCTGTGAGCGACCACCGTCCAGGCCACGGTGCCGAGGGCGGCCAGGCCGATCGCGCCGCCGACCTGCTGCCCGGTGTTGAGCAGGCTGGAGGCCAGGCCCGAGTCCTCGTCCCGGACGTGGCTGACCGCGATGAGCGAGAGCGGCACGAACAGCAGGCCCAGGCCGGCCCCGGTGACCAGGCTCGGGCCGAGCAGGCCATTCAGGTAGGTGGTGTGCACGCCGACGTGGGAGAACCAGTACATGCCGCCGGCGGTGGCGGCCGTGCCAGCCAGCATCAGCGGCCGTGCGCCGGTCCGGCTGATCAGCTGGCCCACGGCCCCCGACACCGCCACGATCATGGCGGCGAGCGGCAGGAAGGCCGCGCCCGACTTCAGCGCGCTGTAGCCGAGTACCGTCTGCACGAAGATCGTCAGGAAGAAGAAGATCCCGAACATCGCGGTGGCCAGCGTGAGCATGATCAGGTACGCGCCGCTGCGGCTGCGGCTGGCGAAGATGCGCAGCGGCATGAGCGGGCGCGCGCTGCGCTGCTCGATGAGCACGAAGCCGGCCAGCAGCACTATCGCCGCCCCCACCGAGGCCAGGACCTTGGCGTCGGCCCAGTGCGAGACGCCGGACTGGTCGGTGCCCGCGTTGGTTAGCCCGTAGACCAGCAGCACCACTCCGCTGGTGCCGGTGATCGCCCCGGCCAGGTCGAAGCGGCCCCGGCGCCGGGGTGACTCGGTCAGCACGAACGGCGCGGCGGCGGCGGTCAGGACGCCGATGGGCACGTTGACGAACAGTACCCACCGCCAGGACAGGTACGTGGTGAGCAGGCCGCCCGCGATCAGGCCGACGGCGGCGCCACCGCCGCTCATCGCGGCGACCACGCTGACGGCCCGGTTGCGGGCCGGTCCCTCGGCGAAGTTGGTGGCGATCAGGGCGAGCGCGGTCGGCGCGATCATCGCGCCGCCCGCGCCCTGGATCGCCCGCGCGGTCAGCAGCCAGGCCTCAGAGGTCGCGAACCCTCCGGCCAGCGAGGCGGCCGAAAACACCAGCAGCCCGGTGATAAAGACCCGGCGGCGGCCCAGCAGGTCACCGGCCCGGCCGCCGAGCAGGAGCAGGCCGCCGAAGCTGAGTGCATAGGCGGTCACGACCCACTCCAGGCCACTACCGGAAAACCCGAGCGCACGCTGGATATGCGGCAGCGCGACGTTCACGATGGTCGCATCCAGCACCACCATCAGCTGCGCGGTGGCGATGACCACCAGGGCCAGGCCGAGCCGGCGGTTCCCGGCGGCGGGCGTGCGGCCCGGCGGGGCCGCGGGGCGGACGGCAGATCGCGTGGCGGACATTGGCTTCTCCTTGTCTCCGGGACCGATGCTCGGCACCTCGGCCCGCCGAGCCTGGCCCGGCCGGGTGGCTGGAGGCGGTTTCAGCGACCAGGCCGGGCGATCCGATGCCAGCGTGCTCGGCGGTTCCTGGCGCTGGTGCCGTGCGGGCTTATGACCTGTTCAGCCTGCGGCTATCCAGCGTCGAAGACATCAGCCAGCTGGCCGAGATGGGCGACGATGGTGATCACGGCGCCTGGAGGCCGGGCCGGGCCCGGGAGGGTCGTACGCTCGGTGCCGGGAGGCCGGGGCGGGCCGTTACGCTCGGTGCCGGGAGGCCCGGCCGGGTCGTTACGCTCGATGCCGGGAGGCCGGGGCGGGCCGTTACGCTCGGTGCCGGGTCACCTCGGCGGCCAGCTGAGCCCGTGAGGTGAGGTCCAGCTTGGCGAAGACATGCGCCAGGTGGGTCTGCACGGTCCGGCGGGACACGTAGAGGCGCTGGCCGATCTGGGGATTGGACAATCCCTCGGCGACCAGGGCAGCGACCGTCTGCTCGGTCGGGGTGAGGCTGTCCCAGCCGATTTGCGGGCGGCTGCGCGTTCCCCGGCGGCCACGCCGGATGCCCGCCTCGCGCAGCACCGCCTCGGCGCGGGCCACGTCGCGGGCCGCGTCGAGACGTTCATAGATCTCCAGGGCCTGTTCGAGCAGCGGGCGGGCGCGAGCGGTGTCCCCGCGCCTGGCCAGGGCGGTTCCGGCGTCCTCGGCGGCGAGGGCTAGCTCCAGCGGCCGCTGGCCGCCGGCGTAGGCCTCGGCGGCGGCGAGCAGGGCCGATGGGTCATCCTCGACGAGGCCCTGGCAGCGCAGCGCGGCGCCGGCCAGTGCGGGGGCCCTGGTCCGGTGGGCCATCTCGGCGACGGCAGCGGCTACCTCCCGTGCCCGGCCCCGCTCGCCGTGGGCGAGCGCGAGGCGGACGAGATCGGGCCCGAGCAGCGGGGATTCCACCATCAGCCCCAGCCGGGCGCACTCGTCCCAGCACCCGGCCAGCGTCGCGAGCGCTTCAGCCCCCTGGCCGTCGGCCTCCAGCAGCAGGGCCTGCGCCCACTCCATCCACTGCGCGCGGAAACGCATGCCGGTCTCGGCCAGCTCAGCCGCGGCCGCGGCCGCGGCCGCACGGGCCCGGCCGAGATCGCCCCGGTGAAGATTGATCAGGGACAGCACGCCGAGGCCGTGGATCAGGCTGTATCTGGTACCGGTCTCGTCGGCCTGCTCCACGCTGGTCTCAAGCTCGGCGATGGCATCGTCCCAGTCTCCGACGACGAAGCGCTCCGCGCCGCAGGCCGCCTGGTGATTGGGCAGGTGCCAGCGGACGCCGAACTCTTCGCTGATCCGCGTGCCGGCGTCGAGCGTCGCCCTGGCCTCCTCGAACCGGTCAAGTTTCACCAGGAGGTGAGCGCGGGTCAGGTGCAGCGGAAAGCGGTGTCCCTGCCGTCCGGGACTCTGGTCAGCCAGCCGCACCGCATCATCGATGATCTGCAGCGCATCCTGGGGGCAGCCGCGGAAATCCGACACCACCGCGAGCAAGTCCATGGCGATGCTGGTCGTCAGGTGGTCGCCGGCCGCGGCGGCCGCGCACCGGGCCTGCTCACCGGCGGCGGCCGCCCCGTCGAGGTCTCCCAGCCACAGGCGGCCGAACCCGGCCCACGCCTGGGCGGCGGCTCGCGCGGCATCAGACAGCACCGGAGCACTGGCGGCCAGTTCCATCTCTCGCAGCGCGTCCCGGCCCCGTCCCCGTGCGAGCTGGGCATGCCCGAGGCAGATCCGGATATCGCCCTCGACCTGCGGGTCGTGATGCTGGTCAAGCAGCAGCCGGCAGGCCGTCACGGTCTCGTCGATCCGCCCGGCCACGATCAGGCTGCTGGCCCGCTCGGCCAGCAGCCGGTCGCGGCCAGGATCGGCCGGATCCACCAGCCCGGCCGCCCGGCCGAGCAGGTCCGCGGCCACATCTGGTGACCTGGCCGCCGCCTCCCTGGCGGCCAGGGTCAGCCATTCGATGGCCTCGGCATCGCCCTGACTCGCCCCGCGGGCGAAATGCTCAGCCACCTGCAGGGCGGGCGCACCCCGCTGCGCCAGCCGCTGGCCTGCCTCACGGTGCAGCCCACGGCGCACGCTCTCCGGCAGATCCGCATAGATGCTCTCGCGGATCAGGTCATGGCGGAACCGCAGGACTTCGCCATCATCAGCCAGGATCCGCGCTGTGATCGCCTCCGCCAGTACCAGCGACAGCTCCTCGGCCGACCAGCTGGTGACGGCGACCAGGTCGGTCACGGAGAAAGCCGACCCCAGGATCGACGCCGCGCGCAGGGCCCGCAGGGTCTCCTCGGGCAGGAAGCTCAGCCGGCGCAAAATCGTTAGCCGCAGGGTCGGCGGCAAGGCGGCCTGCGCCACGTCGGCCCGGTCGTCGATGACCTCGATGGCACCCTCCTGCGCGAGCGCCCCCAGCAACTCGGTGACAAACAGCGGATTGCCCGCCGCGCCCGCTATCTCCGTCAGGAGCTTGGGGCCCGGCTCGGCGGCGACTGTCTCGGCCACCAGTCCGGCCACGGCATCGCCGCCCAGCGGACGCAGGGTCACTCGCCGGGCCCCGGCCGCCTCCAGCACGCCACACAGCCGGTCCAGCTCGACACGGCCAGGGAAGGGCCGGAAGCACCCGATCAGGGCGACCGGCAGGTACTCCAGCCGGCGCCCCAGCGCTCCCAGCGTGAGCAGGCTGGAGGGATCAGCCCACTGCAGGTCATCCATCCCGATGGCCAGCGGCCCCGCCACCGCCCGTTCCTCGACCAGATCGACCAGCGCATCCACCACCCGGAACTGCAGTCCGGGGTCACTGGTCACCGTGATCGGGCCGTGGTCCCCGTGGCTGGTCGCCAGGAGCCCGGCGATCGCCGCCCGCCGCGGATCCGGCGATGACCTGGTACACCCGAACGCGGCGGCCACCAGGCCGAACGGCCGCATCCGCTCCAGCTCTTCAGCCCGGCCCGCCATGATCTGCAGGCCGCGACGGCGCGCATCCTCCAGCCCCTCGTCCAGGAGCCGGGTCTTGCCGATTCCGGCTTCGCCCTCGACCAGCACAACGGCCTGGCCCGAGGTGACCCGGTCCAGAGCCTCGCTCAGCACCGCGACCTCTGCCGTGCGCCCGCGGAGCTCCGGAGCCGGCGCCAGCGTGCCCATGAACTTGATGCTACTGCGCTCCGCCGGCCGAGCCTCGACGGTCACCGCCGCGCGCGGCGCTGGGGGTCATTCGGGCCGGGGAGTCCAGCGGAAGCGGCGGATGGCGATGAGTGTCCCCGCGATCCCCCAGGCGGCCAGGATCGCGAGGTTGCTCCAGCCGGGCCCGGTGTGCTGGGCGAACGGGCCGGTGAGGGCCTGGTTGAACGGCCGTACCGGCAGCGCGCCGGCGATCCGGTTGAGCACGGCGGAGTGGATCGGCAGATAGCTGCCGGAGATGAAGACCAGGGGGAACAGGACAAGCTGGACGACGGCGGGGGCGGCCTCGGCGTTGCGGATCAGGGCGGCGACCGCCACGCCCAGGGCGCAGAAGCTGGCCGCGCCGAGCACCAGCGCCGCGGCGATCGCGGACCAGTGGGTGGGCAGCGGCACGCCGAACACCGCGCCGACGGCGACGATGAGGGCGACGTCGACGACGCTGACCATGATGCAGTGGGCCAGCAGCCCGAGGAAGTAGGCCCAGGCGGGCAGCGGCGTGGCGCGGACCCGCTTGAGGATCCCGTTCTGGCGGCGGGTTGACAGCACGATGGCCAGCTGGCTGTAGCACGAGCCCAGGACCGAGAGCGCGGCGATGGTGGGCAGGTAGTACTGCAGGGGGGACAGGCCGTAGAAGTAGGAGCTCGTCCCGGCCCGGCCGAACAGCGCCCCGAAGATGATGATGATCACGACCGGGAACGCGAACGTGAAGAACGCGCTTTGCGGGTTGCGCCAGAACGACAGCTGCTCGTAGCGGATCTGGTGGCCCAGCAGGGCCAGATCCGCCCGCCAGCCCCGGCGCGGCCCGGCGCGGCCCGGCGCGGGCCGCCGGCTCCCGGCACCAGCAGCGGTGGTCGCAGAAGATGTGGTGGTAGTCATCGGGGGCTCCTTTCCCCTCGCAGGCGCCAGCTCCGGCCCGCCCGGATGTTCCGGTGCGCCGGATTGCTCGGGTACCTCTGGTGTTCGGGCGTGTCCGGGTGCTGGGGTGTGTCGTGGCCGGTCAGCTGCAGGTAGATGTCTTCCAGGCTCGGGCGGTCCACCGTGAGCCGGCCCAGGACCACGCCCCGGCGCAGCGCCCAGCCGGTCAGCTGATGCAGCGCCCTGGTGGGCTCCGCGGTCTGGATGGTGACCAGCCCATCGCCCGGCACCTTGTCGCCCGGCGCGCCGTCGCCTGGCACTACGCCGGCTGGCACTACGTCGGCCGGCACTGACGTCGGCCGGCAGCTCGTCCAGCGGCAGCTCGGCGAGGGCGGTCCCGGGCGGCAGCGCGAACCGGATCCGGGTCCGGGCGGTGTCCCGCCCGCCCAGCGCCGCCGGGGTCCCCGCCGCCACGATCTGCCCCCCGGCCAGCACCGCCACCCGATCCGCCAGCGCCTGCGCCTCCTCCATGTCATGGGTCGTCAGCACGACCGTGGTCCCGGCCGCCCGCAGCCCCCGCACCAGCGCCCAGGCATCCCGCCGCGCACTCGGGTCAAACCCGGTCGTCGGCTCATCCAGAAACAGCAGCTCCGGATCCCCCACCAGCCCCAGCGCCAGATCCAGCCGCCGCTTCTGCCCGCCCGACAGGTCCTTGACCTTCCGCCGCTCCAGCCCGCCCAGCCCGGCCAGGCCGATCACCGCATCGACATCCCGCGGCGCCGGGTAATACCCCGCATCCCGCGCGATCGTCTCGCGGACCGTCAGGTACGGCTCCACCGCGATGTCCTGCAGCACCAGCCCGACCCGCTCGCGCAGCGCCCGCCCGCTCGCCCGGTCCCCCGGATCGCTGCCGAGCACCTCGACGTCGCCGGCGTCCCGGCCGCGGAACCCCTCCAGGATCTCCAGCGTGGTTGTCTTGCCCGCGCCGTTCGGCCCCAGCAGCGCGAAGATCTCCCCGTCCTCGACGGTGAAGCTCACATCCCGCACCGCCGCCACCGCGCCATAGCTCTTACGTAGCCCCGCCACCACGATCGCGCCGGAAGCACGCGATCCCGCCCGGGTCAGGGTGGCCGAAGGCGACGGCCGGCTGACGGGCGTGGTCACGGTCTCTGCTAGCTGTTCCATTGCTCCTCCATCAGGCGTAACGGGGGGCGGCCGCCGTGCGGGCGGCGCCTCGGGCCGGTCTCTCGGCGAAGTTGCTGCTGCACTTCATCGGAGGCTGTCCTGGAATGCCGGCGCCTCAGGGCGGCCCGATGCCGCGGGCTCAGGAACGTTCCCGCTCCCTGGCGCACGGGCGGGAAGCCCCGGCGCACAGGCCGGATGCCGTTCGGCACGGGCGGATACCCCTGGGGCACGGGCGGGAGGCCCTTCGGCACGGGCGCAGCCGGGCCCGGCACCACCCCCGGGGCCAGCGACGTGGCGCGGCCGACGGTGGCTCGGGCGTGTGCGGCCGTCCGGATGCGCGGCTCGCCAGGCGGCCCCCTCCTGCTGCTTCTCCTGGTGGCGGGCCCTAGCCAGTAGCTGGATCAGGTAGGAATACATGGCTCTCACCTCAGGACGCACTGGTGGTCAGGACGCTCCCAGCCTGCGGTGCCAGCGCATCGGAGACATCCGCCAGCTGGCGGATCTGGCCGCTGGCGGATCTGGCCGCTGGCGGATCTGGCCGCTGGTCCCCTGGCTCGCGGGATGGAGCTGGCGGAGATCGCCGTAGTTTGGATCGGGCCGATCTCCTGCCGGCGGCCCCGGCGTCATGCTGGACTATGAGATCGCCCGGCTGCGGACCGCAGCCCACTGACCCGGGAGCCCCATGACTGCGCAGGCGCGGTGACCGGCGGGCCGAAGTGCCCAGCCGACCTGCTCGACGTGCTCGAGCTGGAGACGATCGAGCAGAACCTGTACCGGGCGAATCTCGTCTTCGCCGAGGAGTACCCGCTCTACGGCGGGCAGGTCGCGGCCCAGGCCCTGCGCGCCGCCGGGCTGACGGTCAGCTCGCAGCGCCGCGCGCACTCGCTGCACGGCTACTTTCTGCGCACAGGGGATTCCCAGCTGCCGACCGTCTACCAGGTGTTCCGTGACCGGGACGGCGGCTCGTTCTCGGCCCGCCGCGTGGTGGCCATCCAGCGGGGCGAGGTCATCTTCAACATGTCGGCCTCCTTCCACGTCCCGCAGGACAGCTGGGCGTCGCAGGCCGAGCCGATGCCCGTGACGCAGCTGCCGGCGGAGCTGCCGCCGGGCGAGCTGCACCGGGTGTTCTCGATGGAGGCCCGGATCCCGGATCAGCCGTTCCGCGAGAAAACGTCCTGGCCGACCCGCTTCTGGGCCAGGGCCGCCGTCGAGCTGCCGGACGACCCGCTGGTCCATGCCTGCGCGCTGACGTACCTATCCGATATCTCCACGGGCGTGCTGCCCGCCGACGATGGCAGTACGCGGCCGAGCTCAAGCCTCGACCACGCCGTCTGGTTCCACGGCACCGTCGATATGAACGACTGGGTCCTGCTCGACTACCATCCGCGCGTGTCCGGTCATGGCCGTGGCTGGTACACCGGCTCGGTCTTCACGCAGGCCGGCACGCTCATCGCCAGTCTCGCCCAGGAGCAGCTTTTCCGCTGAGCCTGATATTAGAATTACGTTCTATATGCTCGGCGGCATGGCCCATGAGTCAGTCATTGACGCCGAGACCGGCCGCAAGTTCTACCTCGACACCCCGGACGGCCTCGCCGCCGGGACACCGGTCACGTTCCTGCTGAATCTGCACGGCGCCGGCTCGTTCGGAGCCTGGCAGCGGCTGTACTTCCCTGCGCACGACTACGCGGACGCGCACCGCCTCGTCATCGCCACTCCGACGGCCGCGACCGCGAAGCCGGCGCGGCTCTGGATCGCCGAGGCCGACGACGCGCACCTGCGCAATGTCACCGACCTGGTCATCGACCGGTTCGGCGCGGACCGCATCGCCGCATTCTGGCTGGTCGGCCACTCCCAGGGCGGTTTCACCTGCGCCCGGCTGCTGCACGTGGGCTACTTCGCCGACCGCGTGGACGGGTGGCTGAGCCTGTCCGGCGGGCGGATCGGCCCGGCTCAGCTCGTCGACGGATTCGGGCCGCCGGCCGCTCCCGGCCAGCCGCCCTGGCGGCTGACCACCGGCCAGCGCGCGCTCCTGCGACCGGAGCCGCCGGACACCGACCTGTCGTTCATCTACGCGATCGGGGAGCTTGAGATCGTGGCGCTGCCCGAAAGCTCGCCGTGGGCCCAGCGATACGGGGCGGCAGCTCGGATCCGCCGGCCGGATGTCGTCGACATCGAGCCTGGCCAGGCCTACGACCGGATCCGGGAGAGCTATTCCACGCCCTCCTGGGGGCTGGCGCCCCGGCCGGGTACGGCCCAGGTCTACGTGTACCCGCAGGCACGAGACGGTCGGCTCATCGCCGACATCGTCCGGCTGGACAAGGGCCACACCGAGGGCCTGGAGCCGAACGTCACCAGGGAACTGGTCAAGATGATGGTGGCCGCACCCGGCGGCAAGATCGGCGCTGCCGGGTCCGTCGCATCGACTTCTCCGCACGCAACGCCGGGGAGCTGAGCAGTGGCCATCTCCGTACCAGCCAGGGGCGCGAATCCGTTCGACTCCTCCGGCGTGCAGGCGGATAAGGACGGCGTCCGGCGTTACGCGGGCCTGCACGACTCTCTGGTCACCATGCTCCGCGAGAGCGTTGACGCCAGCCCGCACGCCGAGGCGCTGGTCGAGGTCGGCGGCGACCGGGTCAGCTACCGGCAGCTGTGGGACCGTGCCGCGCGGGTGGCCGGCGGCCTGCGCGAGCACGGCCTCCAGCCCGGTGATCGCATCACGATCCGGCTCCCCAACTCGATCGACTGGGTGCTCGCGTTCTTCGGCGCCCTGATGGCAGGCGCGATCGTCGTGCCCGTGAACACGCGCTTCACCGAAGACGAGGCGGGCTACGTGGTGAGCGACTCGGGCAGCTCACGGCAATTCGAGCCAGGCCGCCCGCTGCCCGACGGCAGGCCGTATGTCCGGGAGGACGCGAGCCGGGCAGACGTGGCCGCGATCTTCTACACCAGCGGCACGACCGGTTTCCCGAAGGGCGCGATGCACACGCACGAGAACGTGCTCGCGAACATCGAGACTGCGTTCCGCGTGGTCAGCATGCCGCGCGATATCGGCAGCGAGCTGCGCACGCTCGTCGTCGTGCCGCTGTTCCACGTTACGGGCTGCCACAGCCAGACCCTGCCGGCGTTGCGCGCGGGGGGCGCGGCGGTGCTCGACGCGGCCTTCGACGCGCGGCGCATGATCGAGATCCTCGGGCCAGAGCGCATCACTTCCTGCACCGCGGTCCCGGCGATCTACTACCACATGCTGAATCAGCCCGGCTTCGCGGCCGCGAACGTAGCGGGCGTGCGCTGGGCCTCCTACGGCGGCGCCCCGATCGCCCCCGCGCTGGTGCGCAGGATCACTGAGCAGTTCCCGAACGCCCGCGTCGGCAACGGCTTCGGGCTGACCGAATCGACGTCGATCTCGACCCTGCTGCCGCACGAGTGGGCCGCTGAGCACGCCGACTCGGTCGGGTTCGCCGCGCCGCACGCCGACGTCGCGATTGGCGATGCCGATCCGCGGACCGGCATCGGCGAGATCCTCATCCGCGGCCAGGGGGTCTGCGCTGGCTACTGGAACAAGCCTGACGCTACCGCGCAGACGTTCATCGACCACTGGCTGCACACCGGCGACATCGGCCGGGTGGACACCAGCGGCCTGGTGTACGTGCTGGACCGGATCAAGGACATGATCAATCGCGGCGGCGAGAACGTCTACTGCGTCGAGGTCGAGAACGCCCTGATTGGCGCGCCGGGAGTGGGCGAGGTCGCGGTCGTCGGCGTGCCCGACTCCATGATGGGCGAGAAGGTCGGCGCGGTCATCGTCCCGCTGCCGGGGGCGACGGTTGACCGGCCGGCGGTCGTGGCGTACGCGCGAGAGCACCTCGCCGACTTCAAGGTGCCGCAGTTCATCGCCGTCCGGGGCGATCCCCTCCCGCGCAATCCGAACGGCAAGGTACTGAAGGCCCAGCTCCGCGAGACCGGCTTCGGCACGCCGCTGTTCTGACCGGCCGGGGACAGAGCAGCTAGGACCAGCAGCTAGGACCAGGCAGCCAGGACCAGGCCTACGGGGCCGGGCGAGCGAGCACGGCGGCCAGCACCCGGCCCAGCTCGGCTTCGGGATCGGCGGCCAGCCCGCCCGACCGCCACGCCACATGCGCGTCGGGGCGGACCAGCACGCAGCCGTCCTCGCCGACCTCCCTGGCTCGCGCCCAGTCCTCGTACACGTCGATGTACTCGCGGCCCGGTCCGATGACGTAGGCCGGCAGCTCGATGCCCAGCTTCTCCCCGACAGTGACGGCGGCCTGCGCCCATGCTTCGCCGGCGATGCCGGTGAGCAGGCAGAAGCGGCCCTGGCCGGCCAGGTCGTGGGTGCTGACCTTGCGGCCGTCGCGGCCCAGCCAGACGTGCGGCAGCCGGGCTCCCGGCCAGGTCGTGGGGTGGTAATAGAGCTCAGGATCACGGGTGTACGCGGGCTCGGGCGTGCCGTCACCGGCCACCGCGGCGGACCGGTACCGCTGGCCGAGCTCGACGCCGTGCGCATTGAACTCGTAGTCCTTGAGCTCAAGGGCCTGGCGCAGGGCCTGGCGCTGCCGGACGCCCTGCGGGGTGTTCGCGGTGCGCCCGGCGATCCTGGCCTGCATCAGTTCCTGGTCACTGGTGCCGCTCAGGCCCAGCGCGTCGAAGATCGGGCCGAACTCCTCGATGCTCTTGTTGGCCCGCAGCACGATCTGCCTGCCGACCGGCGCACGCTCGGCGTCGTAGGAGTCCAGCAGGTCCGCACCGGCGCTGCCGCGCAGCACGTAGGCGAGTTTCCAGGCCAGGTTGTAGGAGTCCTGGATGGAGGTGTTCGAGCCCAGCCCGTTCGACGGCGGGTGCCGGTGCACGGCGTCCCCCGCGCAGAACACCCGCCCGGCCCGGTACCGGGTGGCGTACATCTTGTTGTTGCCCCACAGCGACGTGGAGCGGATCGTCACCGGGATGGTGTCGTCGCCGACCAGCTGATAGACGATCCGCGTGGCCATCTCGTCGTCGATCTCGGGCGGCGGCCCGCCGATGTCGTAGCCCCAGACGATGAGCCACTCGTTCCACGGCCGCACCATGCGGATCAGGCCCAGCCCGATGCCGCCGATGTCGGCTCCCGGCTGCAGGATCCAGTACAGGACGCTGGGCCGGTGCTCGACGTACTTCGAGAGGTCAGCGTGGAAGACAATGTTCATGCTTCCGGCGACGTCCATCTGGCCCTCGAACGGCAGCCCGATGTCGGCCGCGACCGCGCTCCGGCCGCCGTCGGCGCCGATGACGTACTTGGCCCGGATCCGGAACTCGGCGCCGGTCACCCGGTCGCGGACAGCCACCGTGACACCGTCGGCGTCCTGGGTCAGCCCGAGGTACTCGGTGTCGAACCGGATCCGGCTGCCGCGCGAGGCGGCATGCCCGATGATGATCGGCTCGAGCAGCGTCTGCGGGACGTCGCAGTTGGGTGACGGGCTGGCCAGCACGTAGTCGGCTTCACGGGCGGGGTGCGTGCCCCAGGTGCGCACCCGGCCCAGCTCGTCTCCCGACAGGCTGGTGCAGAAGACGGTGTCGCCCATCAGGGCGTGCGGGGTGCCCTGGGCCAGCACGTCGGCCTCGATGCCGAGGTCGCGGAAAATCTCGACGGTCCGCTGATTGGTGATGTGCGCCCGCGGCGTATTGGCCGTCCAGCGGTACTTGGTGATCACCAGGTGGTGCACGCCCAGCGTCGCGAGGGCGAGGGCCGCGGCGCCGCCGGCGGGCCCGCTGCCGATGATCAGCACGTCGGTCTCGAGGTCGCCGTCGGCCGAGGTGCCCAGCTGAGCCTGCGGGGCGTTCTCCAGATCCACTCCGCTGGCGGCATCAGCGCTGCTGGTCATGGCGGGTCCTCCTGCTGGCGGCCGAGCACGATATCGAAGGTGACGGTGGTCCAGGGGCCGTCGAGGTGCCGCCCGCCCGGCCCGGGTCCGGGCGGCTGCTCGGCGAACTCGACGATGAGGCTGTCCTTGACGCCGAACACCGCGTCGCGATCCAGGTACGGGCCGCCGGCCACGAAGATGTGGGTGACCAGCGTGCGGTAACCGGGAGCGTCCACCGTGAAGTGCAGGTGCGCGGGGCGCATCGGGCCCCGGCCGGCGGCGGTGAGCAGGTCACCGACCGGGCCGTCGTCGGGGATCGGATAGGGCGCGGGATGCACCGACCAGAACCGGTACTCGCCGGCGGGTCCGCTGCGTAGCCAGCCGCGGCCGGCCACCCGGTCGCCCGCGTACTGCACGTCGTAGAAGCCGTCCTCGTCGGCCTCCCACACCTCGATCCGGGCGCCAGGCACGGCCGCCCCGTCCGTGCCGCGGACGGTGCCGGCCACGTAACACGGCCGGCCCTTGGCTCCCCTGGCGATGTCGCCGCCGAGCGGGACCTCCGGCGCGCCCGCCGCGAAGAACGGGCCGAGCACGGTCGACTCGGTCGCGCCCGCCGAAGCGGGCGCGTTGATCCCTACCGTGAGCATCGACAGCCCGAGCACGTCGGAGAGCAGGATGAATTCCTGCCGCCGCTCGTCGGTGATGTGCCCGGCCCTGGTCAGGAACTCGATGCCCTGCTGCCACTCCGCATCGGTGAGCCGGACCTCGCGGGCGAAGGAATGCAGGTGCCGCACCAGGCTCTGCATGACCTCGCGGTAGCGCGGTGAGCTCGCCCCGGCGAAGCTCGCGACCACCTCATCGGTGACCGCCTGCTCGCGCCCGGCCTGCGCACCGTCGTCAGCACCGTCATCGGCACCGCCGTCAGCATCGGCGCTCTGCTGGCTCACGGAGGTCTCCTTCAGGCGCCGATGTGAGCAGGTTCTCCGGATCGTACCGTGCCCTGATCCGGCCGAGCCCGGCGTACTTTCGGGGCCTACCTGGTGAAGTCATTCCCCGCCTGTGACGCGACGTCGCAGATGCTGCCAGAGCCGCGGCAGGAGCTCGTCCCCGGCGGCCCGCCAGGAGGCAATCTCGGCCGCGGTCAGGGGCGTGACCTCACCGGCGCCGGCGGCCGTGAGCCAGATATCGCAGGCGGCCGACAGCAGCCACATCCGGGCGACCGCGACGCCGGGCGTCGCGCCGAGGGTGACGGCGCCGTTTCCGCGCAGCAGCAGCGCCTCCCCGGCGGGCAGGCTCCTGGCCGCGTCAGCGGCCAGGTCAGCCGACCGCAGCAGGTGGGCGCTGTCGTGCACGGGGACCGATTCGCCCAGCCAGGCCGCCTGCCCGTGCACCGGCCTCAGCGCCGCCCGGCCGGGGGCGGGGGTCAGGGCCGTGACCGCCGCCGCGGCGGCGAGGGCGGCGGCCGGCTGGGCGCGCGCGATCGAGCAGGCATCGGGCCGGGCGCGGTAGATGGCCAGGTGCAGCCACGCCTCGGCCGGGACGCCCGAGGGCAGGCAGCGCGCGTCGAGCGGCACCTCCACGAGCACAGATTCGGTGACGATAGCCAGGTCAGCGGCGGGAGTGATGATCATGTGCGCCCCGGATCGAGCGGACACGTGCCCGTACGCGGTGACCAGGCCGAGACCGGCCAGCACGTGCGCGGCCTCGACCAGCTCGCGGCGCGGCGCCGGGGCCACCGTGGTTCTCCCGTCCGGCCGCGTCGCGCCGCCGGGCCGCCCGCCTACGCCGACACCGCGCTGGCGTCGGCGGCGATCCGCCGCATCGCGCTCAGGGTGGCCTCGACTGCCTTCAGGTAGTCGCCCGTCATGGAGTCGGCGTACTCGCGCTCGCCGGCCGAGCCTCCTTCGACGCCGGAGACGACCAGGGCGAAGCTGAACCGCAGCCGGAGGTCATCGTCAGAGCCCTCGATCTCGTTCGCGATGGTGCCCAGGACCGGGCCGGCGATCCGGGTGAACACCACCCGGTGCGGCGCCTCCAGGGTGATCCGCTCGGTGAAACGCTGGCCGCGGAAATCGATGTCGCGGTCGAATTCCGTTTCGCTATGTCGGGCGGTGACCTCGCAGAAGGTCATGCTGGGAACGAAGGGCAGCGCGTTATTGGCCTTGAGCACCAGGCCATTCCAGACGGCGGCGCGGTCGAGCCGCGGCTGGCCGGGGGCATTGGCCGGCAGCTGGTGCGATACGTAGATCATGACGTCCTTCCCGATGCGTCGATAACGGGGTTCTCCAGGGTGCCGAGGCCGTCGATGGTGACGCGCACGAGATCGCCGGGCCGCAGGCAGAGCCCGCGGCCCGCGCCGACCCCGGCCGGAGTGCCGGTCGGGATGACGTCGCCGGGCTCGAGCGTGACGACCTCGCTGGCGGCCGCGACGAGCTCGGCGACCGTGCAGATCATGTCGGCGGTCGACTCATCCTGCTGGAGCTCGCCGTTCACCCACAGGCGCAGGCGCAGGTCCTGCGGGTCGGGCACCGCGAACGCGGGGGTGATGCCCGGGCCGAGGGGAAGGGAGCTGTCGATGGACTTGGCGGCGAACCAGTCGTAGATGAAGGCATCCGCTGGCACGGTCTGCCGTTTATGGTGCCCGCGGGCGGTGACATCGTTGGCGACGCAGTAGCCGGCCACGTGGGCCAGGGCATCCGCGGCGCTGATGTCCCGGCCGCCGATGCCGATCACGACAGCGAGCTCGGCTTCCCAGTCATAGCGGGCCGTCTGGGGTGAGCGGACGATGATGGCATCGGCCGGCCCGATCACCGTGGTGGTGGGCGCCTTGAGGAAGAAGTACGGCTTCCAGCCCTGGCCGGGGACCTCGCCGCCCATCTCAGCGATGTGGCGGCGGTAGTTGACGCCCGCGCAGATGACCTTGCGCGGCCACCGCACCGGCGCCAGCAGGGCGTCGTGATCAATGACGGGCGCATCGCCGACCTCCATGGCGCGCAGGACCTCGCGCGCCAGGGCCCAGTCTTCGAGCAGCTCGAGCATGGTCCGCCAGCGCTTGAGGTCCGGCGGCGCCACGACGGCCCCGTCCTCGCGCAGGACGGCCAGGCCAATGGCGTCGCCGTGCTGGTAGGTGACCAGTGACCAGGTCATGCGGATGCTCCCGGCGTCGTCATGCGGATGCTCCGGGCGTCTGCTCCGGGCGTCAGTGCGGACTCGCCCGATATCTGGTCGTGCACGGAGGCGATGTCCAGCTCTCCCCACCCGTCGGCGACCGCCTGGTCGAAGACGGCCTTGGCCGCCGCGAAGACCGGCGTGCGCAGGTCCGCGCCCGCGGCGCAGCCCTCGACCTGCTCGAGGATGGAGTGCAGGGTGTCGATCGGTCCGGGCGCCGGCGACCAGGCCCGCTGGCGCATCAGCGGACCGCGCTGCTTCCAGATCGCCGATGCCGCGATCGAGTTGTCGAGGGTGCGCTGGACCAGTTCCAGGTCGAGACCGCAGCGCCGGGCCAGCGCCATGGCCTCGGCCGCCGCGACGGTATGCACGGCCAGGAGCATCGTCGAGATGTACTTCATCCGCGCGCCGGTGCCGAACGCGCCCGTGTAGACCCAGGGGCCTGAGATGGCGTCGAGAACCGGGCGGACGGTGTCCACGCTGGCCGGGTCGCCTGAGGCGAACGTGGTCGCCAGCCTCGGGCTGACCATCCCCGGGCTGCCGCTGATGGGGCAGTCCAGCAGGTCGCCGCCGCGCGCCCGGACCGCATCGGCGATCCGGCGCTTGTCACCGATGTCGATGGTGCTCATCTCCACGTGCACGGTGCCGCTCTGGAGCGTCGTGAGGGTGCCCGCCGCCCCGAGTACCACTTCCTCGACCGCAGCGGTGTCCGGCAGGATGGACAGCAGGACGCCGGCCCGCTCGGCGACCTCGGCCGGCGAGGCGGCGACGGTGCCGCCCGCCGCGATCAGCTCGGGTGAGCCGCTACGCCGGTATCCGATGACCTCGAAACCCCGCTCGATCAGGTTGCGGGCAATCGGCATGCCCATCTTCCCCAGGCCGATCATCCCGACTCGGTACATCACGACCTCCCGAAGTCAGGTACCTGGTCAGTGCCAGGCACCTGGTCAGTGCCCGCCACCGGATCAGTCCCAGTCATAGGTCCCGGTTCCCAGCGAGAGCCGCACGCGGATGCTCCCCTCGTTGAGGCGCCATCGGTACACCTCGAACGTCCGCAGCCCGGCCCGCACGAACGGGTCGTTCGCGGCGATCTGGCGGGCCGAGTCCTCGTCGGGCGCGCGCAGCACGGTCATCCCGGAGCCCGGCCCGACCCCCGGTCCCGACAGTAGCGGCCCCGAAACCAGCAGCGCGTCCGCTGCCTCCAGTTCCAGCAGCCAGGCGACATGGCCCTCGACGTGCGCCCCGATCGCGGCCTGGTCTGTACCCGCGACCGGCGTGGACAGCACAAGCCAGTAGTCACTGCCCAAGAGCCGGGACAGATCAGCGGGCCCGTCTGGCGCCTGACTACTCACCCGGTAAACTGTATACAGTTCTTGTGGGACGTCAAGGGCGGCATCACGTCGCAGCATCACTCGATCGGGAAGGATACGGGTATGGCCCGCACCGCGCTCATCCCTGACATCCGCAAGGTTCATCTGCCCGAGGCGCGGCAGGCGATTCCGCATGTGCATGCCTACCTGCGGGAGTGCATTCTCGACGGCACGCTGACGCCCGGCACCAAGCTCTCGCAGGTGACCCTGGCCGAGCAGCTGGGGATCAGCCGGACCCCGCTGCGCGAGGTACTGCGGATGCTGCAGGAAGAGGGCCTGGTCGAGATCGAGCCTAACCAGCGGACCCGGATCGCCGGCCTGGACCCGCAGGAGCTTGACGACATCTACGCGAGCCGGATCCTGCTGGAGACCCTGGCCCTGTCGATGACGATGGGCAGCTTCGGGGCAGCAGGCCGCAAGCAGGCCCGGCTGCTGCTGGCCGCGATGCGGCGCGCGGCCAGGTCGGGAGACTTCACCGCCTGGTTCACGGCCCACACCGACTATCACCGGCTCATCACCGCTGGCGCCGGGCCGACGATGCAGCGGCAGCTGCAGGCCTTTGCCGACCGGGCGATTCGCTATATCCGCATCTATCAGCTGTCTGACCCGGACAGCTGGCAGGCGGCCGGCGACGCCGAGCATGTCCAGATCCTGGCGGCGCTGATCGACGGTGACGAGCGGGGAGCGCTCGGCGGGATGGCCCATCACCTGGAGCGCACGGCGCTGCGGGTGCTGACCGACTGCGCGCCGGAGTTTGTGCCCGTGGCCGTGCCGCACGCGGTAGCCCTCGTCACGGCGCGGTGACTTCGACCCTCTCGGGCTCCGGCTGGGCGGCGTGCTCGGGCCGCAGCTGAGGCTGGGAGGAGACGCGCCGCACCGGGCCCAGCCACATGTCGATGGAACCGATCTCATCCGGGTCGAAGGTGCGCGGTATCCACGCGGCATCATCCTCGATCCGGCGCACCCCGAAGGAGTACTCGTAGGTGAAACCCTCCGGGCCGAGGAAGTACAGGAAGATCGCCGTCGACTGCGGATGCCGGCCGGGGCCCATCTCGATCTGCACACCATGATCGACCAGGTAATGCCAGTTGCGGAACACGTCGTCGATGGAGGCGACCTGGAAGTTCATGTGGCACAGGCCCGCCCGGGCACCCTGGAAGACGGCTAGCTTGTGATGCACCGGATCGATCCGCAGCAGGCAGGCCGCGTCGCCAATCCAGTCCGATACGCGGGCGTTGAAGCGGGTGCTCCAGAACCGGTAGGCATCGTGCACATCGGGAGCGTCCAGGCACAGGTGCCCGAACTCGGTGATGCCGGCCGGCCGGGTGAACGCGACCGGCCGGGTGATGGTCTCCTGCTGGCTGACCAGCTCCAGCCGATTGCCGAAGGGATCGTCAAAGGCGATGAATTCCCGGACCCGCCGGGAGCGGGCCTCCTGCGCCGAGCCGCGGTGCACCGCCGTGCCCGCGCGCTCGAGCTCGATCTCGGCGGCGGCGAGCGCGTCGGAGCCGGCGACGCTGAAGCCGGAGGAGATGACGCCGGACGGCCCCTCGACGAGTGCCAGGCAGTGATGGCGGTGATCGGCGCGCAGGTGGGCGACGCCCGCCTCGGTCGAAGCGGCCAGCTCCAGCCCGACGATGTCGGTGGCGAACCGGACGGCGCCGTCGAGGTCAGAAACGCCTGACCGCACGTAGGCGATGTCGGTAAGCGTGATCATCGAGCGTACTCAGGCGTAGACGGGCGCGACGTCGATGTAGATCTGCCAGTCACGGACCAGGTCGCCGTCGAAGACCAGGATGTCGGCATTGGGCGTGATCACCGTCTTGCCGTCCTTACGCAGGTACTCGACATCGATCTGCACGATGACGGTGTCCTCGAACTCCCAGACGTTCTTGATGTGGTGCGTCAGGCCGTCAATGGTGGAGAAGAATCCGCCGACGGCCTCTTTCACGGCCTCGCGGCCGATCGCCGGGTCAGCGTTAGCGAAGCGGAACCTGGCATCCGGGGTGAGGTTAGCGACGAACCTGTCGGGATCGAAGGCATCGATGTCAGCAAAGATCTTCGCTATGTCCCGGCTCATGGCGCTCTCCCGTCGTCGAAGATCAGTAGATGAAGACGATAAAAACTGTATGCAGTTTGGCGAAGATGCGCAACGGCTGCTGCCACAAATCGCAGATTCACGCGCGTCTCCCGGCGCACCCTGGCGGGTCACCGCTGGATGGCCCGTGAAGTGGCGGGTGAAGGGCGCCGATGCTGCACCACCGGCCACGAATTCCACAGCAGCACCAGGAGCCATGGGCACATAGCCCCACGCAACCCGTTGAGAGTCACATCCAACGGGTTGGGTGCCGTTGGAAGTCACATCCACCGGGTTACTGGCCGCCGGACGGGACCGGCCACCACCCCGGTCGGGACCGGCCCACCCCGGTCGGGACCGGCTCTCCCCGGACGGGTGGTGGGCAGTCCCGTTATTCCGAGAGCCGCCCCGCCGCATCGGCGATCCACGCGCCGTGCCCGGGCCGCCCGACCAGGACGGGGTTGAGGTCGAGCTCGGCGATCTCCGGGTGGGCTGCGGCCAGGTCGCCGACCGCGGCGACCAGGCCGGCGAAGGCGCCGACGTCGGCCGGGGGCTGCCCCCTGGCCCCGGTGAGCAGGGCAGCGCCGCGCAGTTCGAGGATTCCCTGTCTCGCCTGCTCGGCGGTCATCGGCGCCGGCAGGCAGACGGTGTCGTGCAGGATCTCGGCATAGATGCCGCCGAAGCCGACGACGACCGCGGGCCCGAGTTCCTGGTCACGCAGGACGCCGACGATCATCTCTGTTCCGGCCGGGCACATCCGCTCGACGAGCAGGCCGTCGACGTGCAGCCCTGGCCCGGCCGCGGCCAGGCTCGCCGTGATCGCGGCGGCGGCACCGGTCACGGCGGCCTCGTCGGCGAGGCCGAGCATGACCGCTGCGGCTTCGGTCTTGTGGGCCAGCCCGGCCGACTGTCCCTTGAGCGCCACCGGGTAGCCGATCCGGGCGGCGGCAGCCACGGCAGCGGCGGCAGCGGGTACCAGCTCGCCGTCCGGAACAGGCAGGCCAGCCTCCCTGAGTACCGCCTTGGCCCGCCACTCCGCCCACGGGCCCGGATCACCGACGCGCAGCCGGCCGGGCACCGAGTCAGGGGAACCCTCCGGCCCGGCGGACGACCCCGCCACCGCAGACAACCCCGCCACCGCAGACAACCCCGCCACCGCAGACAACCCCGCCACCGCGGAAGATGGCCCGTGGCCAGGCTGCTCGGCGAAGCCGCGGTAGTCGCGCAAGGCCCGCAGGGCCCGTGCGACCCGCCGCCCGCTGGTGAACCACGGCAGCCTGATCCGGGCCAGTATCTCGACGGCTTCAGCCGCGGGCCGCGTGTAGCTGTAGGCGAGAACGGGCTTCGATGACCGCTTGAGGGCCGCGGCCAGGACGCCTTCCTCCGCCCGCAGCAGCTGAGCACTCGACAAGGTGGTCGTCACGACGATGGCGTCCACCTCGGCCGCGGCGATCAGCAGTTCCAGGACCGGGACCAGGCCCCCGGCGGTCTGGACCACCTGCGCGGTGACGTCCACCGGATTTGCCGCCGAGCCGTAGGCCGGGATCAGGGCCCTGATGCGCTCCTGCAGCGGCGGCGACAGGCGCGGGATCTCGAATCCCTCGGCCGCCAGCGCGTCGGCGGTCCAGACTCCCGCCCCGCCTGAGTAGGTCAGGATGGCTACCCGGCTTCCGGCCGGCAGCGGCGCCCAGGAGAAGGCCATGCCGAGGTCGACCAGCTCTTCCTGGTCCTGGGCCCGGACGATCCCGTGCCGCCGGAACACCGCATCGTAGACCTGGTCGCTCCCGGCCAGGCTGGCGGTGTGGGACTGCGCGGCTCGCTGCCCGGCCGCCGACCGGCCGACCTTCGCGACCACGATCGGCTTGCCCGCGGCCCTGGCCTTGGCGGCGACAGCGGGCAGCTGATTCCCGTTTCGCAGCCCTTCGACAAAAAGCAGGAGGACACCGGCATGAGGATCGCCGAGCAGGTAATCGACGTAGTCCAGCACGGTCAGCCCGTCCTCGTTGCCGGTGCTCACCACATAGCTGAAGCCGAGCCTTCGCGCCTGCCCGTCGTTGAACAGCGCGAAGCCCAGGCCGCCTGACTGCGCGACGACCGCGACCTGGCCCTTGATCAGCTGACGGAGGCCGCGCTCATGATCGATCGTGGGGGAGAAACTGGCCGGCACCCCGCCGTAGATATTGACGAACCCCTCGGAATTGGGACCCGACAGGGCCAGCTCCGGATAGCGGTCAAGGACCGCCCGCAGCTGATCGCGCTGCGCCGCGCCGCCCGCGCTCTGCTCCGCGAAACCGGAGCTGATCACGACCACGCTGGGGATCCCGGCCTGCCCGCACTCGTCGACAACGGCGGGCACGGCGGCGGCATGGACCAGCACCAGGGCCAGGTCAGGGACCTCGGGGAGCTGCGAGACGGCCGGGTAGCAGCGCAGCCCGAGCAGCTCGCCGTATCGCGGGTTGACCGGGTACAGGCGCCCAGGGTACCGATGCTGCTGCAGTATCCGCAGCGGTCGCGCCGACAGCGTGTGCGGCGAGCCTGACGCCCCGATCACGGCGATGCTTCTCGGCCAGAAGAAGCGTTCGAGCCGCTCACCGCGATGCTCTGACCTGGGAGCTTGGCTGACTCTGGGCAACTTGGCCCCTTCAGGAGGAACGGGCCGGCGATCCGGCGGCAGGGCTGCGTTGTCCCGCAAAGTCTAATTTGGAACAGGCCGGATCCTGGGGGTTCCGGCGGCAGCTGCGCTACGATCCGGCCAGGTATCAGGAAGGAAACGGTCAGATGAGGCTAGGACTGGTGTCCTCCAAAGGAGGCACTGGGAAGACTACGTCGGCCGTCAGCCTCGCCATGTGCCTGCACGGGCTCGGCCGGACGCTGGCGGTGGACTGCGACCCGCAGGGCTCCCTGATGACCTGGAGCGAGGCCGCCGCCGAACGCGGTCATCCGCTGCCCTTCACCGTCGTCAGCATGCCCACCAGGGACGTGCATGTACGGCTGGCTGATCTCGGGGCCGGCTACGAGCACGTCATCGTGGACACGCCGCCGGGGGACCTCGGGATCATCCGCTCGGCCATCCTGGCGTCCGCCACCGTCCTGGTGCCCGTGTCGCCGAGCGGGCTGGACCTGAACCGGATCAGGCCGACCTTCGAGGTGCTGGCCGAGATCGGGGTATCGCACCCGGTGGACGTCGGGGTGCTGCTGACGAAGGTACGCCGCGGGACGCGCTCGGCCCGCGAGGCGCGGGCGATCCTGGCCGAGCACGGCTATCCGGCGATGGAGACCGAGATCCCGCTGGCCGAGCACTTCGCCGTGGGGTTCGGCTCGGTGCCCGCCGTCCTCGGCGAGTACTGGGAGCTGCTGGCGGAGCTCAAGAAATGAACCCGGCCGGCCCGGACCGCCCTATGCCGAAGAACTGCCCATGACCGGCCAGCAGGCCGACGCCGTGCCCTCTGAGATCTGGGTGGAAGTGGGCGACGATCATGTGGCCGTCGTCGAGATCCGCCTGCTGCCGAACAACTTCTTCGACGTCGCCCTGATCCGCCAGCTCGCTGATGCGTGCGACGAGCTGGCCGAAGGCGGCCGCTGCCGCGCCATCGTCTTGTGCAGCGAAGGCCGTCACTTCTGCGCGGGCGCCAACTTCGCCACCCGGAATTCACCCGACACGCCAAACGGCCCGCTGCGTGCCGATGACGGTCCGCATCTCTACGAGGAGGCGATCCGGCTGTTCGAGCAGCCGCTGCCCATAGTGGCGGCGGTTCAGGGTGCTGCCATCGGCGGCGGGCTCGGCCTCGCCCTGGCGGCCGACTTCCGGGTGGCGTCCCCGGCGGCACGGTTCTCGGCGAACTTCGCCCGGCTGGGCTTCCACCACGGCTTCGCGCTGACCGTCACCCTTCCGGCCGCCGTCGGGCAGCAGGCGGCCCAGGATCTCCTCTACACCGGGCGGCGGATCGGCGGCGAGGAAGCGCATCGCCTCGGCCTGTGTGACCGCCTCGTCGCGCCGGACGTGCTGCGCGCCGAGGCTCACGGCTTCGCCGCGCAGATCGCGGAGTCCGCGCCGCTGGCCGTCCGCTCGATCCGCGAGACGATGCGGGGCCCGCTGGCCGAGCGGGCCCGCGGCGTACTGGGACGTGAGCGGTCGGAGCAGGAAAGGCTGATGCGCACGGCCGACTGGCGCGAGGGACTGGCCGCCGTCAGCGAGCGCCGGACGGCGCGGTTCACCGGGCACTAGGCCCAGAAGGAACCAGCCCAGAAAGAGCCAGCCCAGAAAAAAACCAGCCAGAAAAAAACCAGCACAGAAAGGCCCCGCCATGCCCCGGCTGGATCGGCCCGACACGTTCATCAGCTATGACGTCACCGGTGACGGGCCGCCGCTGCTACTCACGCACGGGTTCGCGGCCACGGCCGGGATGTTCGCCGGGAATCTGCCCGCCCTGTCCCGGCGCAACCGGGTGGTGACATGGGACATCCGCGGGCACGGGGCCAGCGGCCAGCCGGATGACCAGGCTTGCTACACGGTGCCGGCGGCGACGGGCGACATGGCGGCGATCCTCGGCCATCTGGCCATCCCCCGCGCGGTCATCGGCGGTCACTCACTCGGCGGCTACCTGTCGCTGGCGTTCGCGCTGGCCCATCCCGACCGGGTGACCGCGCTCATTCTCATCGACACCGGGCCCGGATTCCGCAACGAGACGTCCAGGGCTAACTGGAACCGGATCGCCGAGCAGTACGCCAGCAACCTGCAGGAGCAGGGACTGGCCGCCCTCGGGGCCGGGCCTGAGCGGCACGCCGACGCTCATCCCAGCGCGACCGGCCTGGCGCACGCGGCCCGCGGGATCCTCGCGCAGCGCGATTCGGCCGTGCTCGACGCGCTGCCCGCGATCACGGTGCCCACGCTCATCGTGGTGGGGGCGGACGACACCCGCTACCTGGCCGGAGCGGAATACATGACCCGCAAGATCCCCGGCGCGCGCCTGGTGATCATTCCCGACGCGGGCCATGCGCCTAATATCTCCCAGCCGGATCAGTTCGACGCCCACCTCCGCTCGTTCCTGGATGAGCTGGCCGGCCAGTCCTAGACTCGCGCCGCCCGAAAAATAAGAGATCGATTGCAGGCAATTAACGCGCTGCTATTGACCATGCCTGGACAGCTTGTTACGTTCCGCCCGAGTCACTGTATTTGACGATGAGGGGCCACCTAGTGACGGCTACGTACCCGGCCCAACGGCGGACCGGGACCGAGCGAGAGGGAGGCACTTATGGTAGGTCGAACTCGAATGCGATATCGAGCGGCGCTGGTCATTTTCCTGGCGCCCGCCCTGAGCCTGGCGGGCCTGGGCATGGCCACGGCAAGCCAGGCCGCTCCGGTGAGCCACGCAAGGATGGTAGCCAGCCAGGCCACGACGGCAGCGAGCCACGTCGTGTCGGTGAAGCCGAATCCCGTCAACCAGCTTGACTGTAACGGCTACAGCACGAAGTACAAGTCGCTTGTCCCGCAGGGCAAGGGCCGCTGCACCGATCCGCTCCTGAGGCACGGCCAGAAGGTCAAGGGAAAGTGGGTCGCGACCCGGTTCGAGGACAACGGCCATTACATCGGCCATGACGAGCCCAGCGTGAAGTTCATCTCCCATACTCGCGGGTCCGGCAACACGATGACCTACGTGATGAAGCTGCCGGTCGATCCGAAGAAGCAGCCGACCGCCACCGGCAGCGTGACCAAGTACGGCGAGCTGAGCATCGCCCCGTGGTTCGGGCTGCCGCTGTGCGACGCGAATTCGTACCCGCAGAATCCGTGCACGCCGGACAGCGACACCAATACCGGGCTGGGTGCCTCGACCGACGCCGGCTCCGCGTTCATGGAGCTGCAGTTCTATGCGCCGGGCTTTACCCCGTTCGCGGACAACGTCAGCTGCACCCGCAACCAGTGGTGCGCGGCCCTGACCATCGACAGCCTGGAGGCGACATTCAATTTCGCCTTCATCAACCCGGCCTGTGAGGAGCCGCAGAACTTCGCCTTCCTGCAGCGCAACGGTGTTCCGGCCGGACCGCCGAGCCCGCAGCTCGCGGACCTCACCTCGCTGACCCCGAATCGGCAAACGCTCAAGATGAACCCGGGCGACAACCTGGTGGTGTCGATCAGCGACCCGGCTAAGGGGTTCACGACGAAGATCACCGACCTGACGACGCACCAGACCGGTGTCATGGTGGCCAGCGCCAGGAACGGCTTCATGAACACCAACGTCAATACCTGCGCCGGGACGCCACACACCTTCCATGCGGAGTACGCCACCGCCGCGCAGCAGAACCAGGTGCCGTGGGCCGCGCTCGAGGGCGGCGTGCTGATGCAGCAGGAGATCGGTCACTTCGAGTCCTGCAACTCCGTGAAGAACCAGTTCCCGCTCTCTGAATTCGGCGGCAGCTTCACCGACAACGACGTGTTCCAGACCTGCATGGGCGGCTCTGAGGGCAAGAAGGCCGTTGGCGAAGGGCCGTGTGATGCCACTACCGGCATCTGCCAGAACTCGAGCGCGCAGGGCCCAGCGGGCCCGGTGGCCTGCCCGGACGGCAACATAGCCGACGGCCAGATATGCGAGTTCGCCGACGGTCAGTGCTTCAAGAAGGGCACCCGCACCGTGACGATCAACGGCAAGGCGAAAAAGGAACACATGCCGGTCGCCGGCTGCCTCCAGGAGCTGTTCCAGAACGGCGACCTGGACTTTGACGGGACGTCGTATCAGCCCAACACCTGGCCGAACGGGACCAGGAACCACCCGACGGCGTTCAGGTACATAGGGCCATTCAATGCGGCCGGGCATCTCTACCGGCAGATCCAGTTCGAGTCGAATGCACCGGCCTCGGAGAGGCTGTGCGACGTCACCACTGGCGGCGGCTGCCTGGTGAAGCCGCAGGGCTCTAAGTTCTATCCGTTCTGGAGCCTCAACAATGTCCAGCGCGTGGACGGCTCCCCGCGCCGGGCTTGCGTGTGGAACTTCGGCAATGTGCTGCCGGGCGTGACGCTCCGGACCTTCGGAAAGGATGCCCAGTACGGCGTTTCTCATGTCGCCAGGTTCGGCGGCACGAACATCAGCCGGGTCATGGCCAACCCGGCGACCAAGGGCCGCTGCGCCAGGGTCAGCATCTGACGGCCGGCGCCTGGCTCCAGGCCAGGTGCCCTGAGAGATAGCAGCCGGGGCCTGTCCCGCACGTTCTTGCGGGCCAGGCCCCGGCCAGTTCTAGACTCGAAGCTGTGACCTCACCTTCCGCCGAACCTTCCGCCGAGCCGGGCGCTTCCGCCGGGCCGGGCACCGGACCGGGGGCGGACGTGACCCCGGAATCGGTCCAGGCCGAGCTGGCCCGATGGGTCGCCGGGCACTGGGACCCCGGCCTTTCGCTGCGTGCGTGGCGGCGCCTGCTGGCCGGCTCGGGCTGGGCGGTGCCGTCCTGGCCGCGGCGATGGCACGGCCAGGGACTGCCGGGCTGGGCGGACGACCTGGTCGCCAGTGAGCTGATCCGGCTCGGCGCGGTCGGCACGCCGGTCGGCAGCGGGATGTCGCTGGCCGCGCCGACCATCCTGGCCCACGGCCCCGACCATGTTCGCGAGCGGTTCCTCCCGGCCATCCTCACCGGGGAAGAGACCTGGTGCCAGCTGTTCAGCGAGCCGGGCGCGGGGTCAGATCTCGCTGGCCTGTCCACCTCGGCGGTGCTCGATGGCGACGAGTGGGTCATCAACGGCCAGAAGGTCTGGACGACCAACGCCCGGCACGCCGATCTCGGCCTGCTGCTCGCGCGCACCCGCTGGGACGTGCCCAAGCACCGCGGGATCACCTATCTCGCCATCCCGATGAAGCAGCCCGGCGTGCTGGTCCGCCCGCTGCGGCAGATGAACTTCCACCAGTCGTTCAACGAGGTCTTCTTCACCGACGCACGGGTCCCGCGCGAGAACGTGATCGGCGAGGTCGGCAACGGCTGGGCGGGCGCCCGCACGACGCTGTCCTACGAGCGCAGGTTCGGCACCATGCACCGCCCTCGCTATGACGCTGGCCCCGGCCGCGCGCGCGATGAGGCGCGCGCTGAGGCGGATGACCATTTCGCGACCTACCAGTGGTACCCGCAGCGCGCCGGGCGCGCCGACCTGGTCGTGGAGCATGCCCGGCAGGCCGGGGTCAGCGACGACCCCGTCCTGCGCCAGGAAATCGCCCGGCTGCTGGCCGTGCAGAACGCCAGCCGCTGGACAGCCGAGCGCGCACGAGCGCAGCGGGCGGCCGGGCGCCTGCCCGGCGCCGAGGGCTCGATCGGCAAGCTGGCCGCCAGCGCCATCGCCAGGGATGCCGCGCGCGTCCACTCCCGGATCGCCGGCGCCGCCGGCCTGCTGAGCGGCCCCGATGCCGCCTTCGATGGCACCATCGCCGAGATCCTGCTGTCGGTCCCGGCTCAGTCCATCGCCGGCGGCACGGACGAGATCCAGCGGAACATCCTGGGCGAGCGGGTCCTCGGGCTCCCCCGCGAGCCGGCTCCCGACCGTGACCTGCCCTTCAACCAGACCCGCCGCAGTTCCTGACGAGACGGCGCCGCGACGAGCACGCCAGGCTCAGCGGCGGGCGGGGTGGCCCTGCTCGTCCTGCTCGCGGCGTTCATCCTGCTGGCCTTCACTGTCCGGGTCACCCGCCAGCTGAGGGGTCCCGCCTGTGCCGCAGGGGAGCTACATTAGATACATGCGCATGTATCTAGAAGGCCGACCGGAGCGAGGACATCCCGCTGTGGCCCTGACGCAGATCAGTGACTGAGACCCTGCCGCCCGGCTCGCAGGATTCGCCGAGCCCGCAGGGCGACGCCCTGATGGCCGAGCTGCGCTGGGTGCACGGCATGATCCGCCGGGATCTGCGGACCATCCGCCAGATGGCGGCGGACGTCGCTGGCGGCCTGCCGGCCGGGCAGGTCCAGGCCGCCCTGGAGTCACTGGCCGCGAGCGGGCCGCTCTGGCAGCTGAAGGTCAACTGCCTGCAGTACTGCCGCTTCGTCCACTCCCATCACCACGCCGAGTCGATGATGCTGTTTCCCGCGCTGCGGCGGGCGAACCCGGCCCTGAATCCGGTGGTGGACAAGCTGGAGGCCGATCATCTCAGCGTATCGGCCCTGCTCGACGAGGTGCAGGACGCCGCCAGGGCGCTCGGCGAGCGAGAGACCCCGGCCGGGCGCGAGCACCTGATCGGGGCCCTTGAGCGCCTGAGCACTGACCTGCTGGCGCATCTGGACTACGAGGAGGAGAACATCGCCAGCACGCTCGGGACCTGGTCGCACTGGCCATTCTGGTGACGCGATGACACCCGCCGACAGCGCGATGACACCCGCTAACGGCGCGACGACACCGGCCCGCACGGACGCATATGCGTGTGCCCGCGCCTGGGCGGCGCTGACCGCGGCCCACGGCCGGGTAGCCGAGCGGCTCGGCACCGAGCTAGCCGACCGCTGCGGCATGGGAATCACCGACTTCGAGATCCTGCTGCGGCTGGACAGTGAGCCGTCGCCGGGCCTGCGCCTGGGCGAGCTGTCCTCGGCGGTACGGCTGACCCAGCCCTCGCTGTCTCGCGCGGCCGCCCGCCTCGCGCGCCGCGGCTGGCTCGCACGCGCTGACGCTCCCGGCGACCGGCGCGGAGTCCTGATCGCCATCACCCCGGCCGGGCGGCAGGCGCTGCGCCGCGCGGTGCCGGTACACGCCCGGACGATTCGCGAGTTCCTGCTGGATCCGCTCACGCCCGGCGAGCAGGATCTGCTGGCCAGGGCCCTCAGCCGCGTCGCCGACGCGTAGCCGCCTGATCCCCCGCCGCCGGATCCTGTTCAGCCTGCGCTGCTTCGGCCCTGGCCGCCTCGGCCCGGTCGCGGGAGAGCTGCTGCTCGGCGGCATTGCGGGTGAGCGCGGCGGCCCGCTCGAACTCGACGCTCGCCTCTTGCGGCCGCCCCAGCTTCACCAGCAGGTCCCCGCGCACGCTCGGCAGCAGGTGATAGCCCGCCAGCGAGCCCTCCGCGGTGAGCGTGTCGACCAGGTCAAGGCCGGCCTGCGCTCCGGACGCCATCGATACCGCGACGGCCCGGTTCAGCTCGATCACCGGTGAGGGCGTCAGCTCCGCCAGGACCGCGTACAGGCCGGCGATGCGCGCCCAGTCGGTGTCCTCCGGCCGAAACGCCGTGGCATGGCAGGCGGCGATGGCCGCCTGCAGCACATAGGGGCCGCTCATCCCGCCGAGCTGCTCCGCCTGGGTCAGGGCGGCCAGCCCGCGGTTGATCAGCAGGCGGTCCCACCGGGTCCGGTCCTGGTCCAGCAGCAGGACCGGCTCTCCGGACGGCCCGGTGCGGGCGCGAACCCTGGACGCCTGGATCTCCATCAGCGCCACCAGGCCATGGACCTCTGGTTCCGCGGGCATGAGCTGGGCGAGGATCCGGCCGAGCCGCAGCGCGTCGCCGCAGAGCTCAGGGCGCATCCAGTCATCACCGGCCGTTGCCGAGTAGCCCTCGTTAAAAATGAGATAGATGACCTCCAGGACCGAGGAGAGGCGGGCGCCCCGCTCCTGCACGCCCGGTACCTCGAAGGGCACCTGCGCCTTGGCCAGGGTCTTCTTGGCCCGGACAATGCGCTGCGCGATCGTCGGCTCGGGCACCAGGTAAGCTCGCGCGATCTCGGCGGTAGTCAGGCCGCCGATCAGCCGCAGGGTCAGGGCGACTCTCGCCTGCACCGCGAGCACCGGATGGCAGGCGGTGAACACCAGCCGCAGCATGTCGTCGTCAATGCGGTCGGAGAACGCCCGATCGAAGTCAGGCGTGCTGCCCTCGCCCTCGGCCTCCAGCTCGCGGGCGAGCTGGAGGTACTTGCGCTCCAGCTGCCGGTTGCGGCGGAACATGTCCACCGCCCGCCGCTTGGCCACGGTCATCAGCCAGGCCCCGGCGTTGCGTGGCACCCCGTCCTGCGGCCACTGCTCCAGGGCCGCCACCACGGCGTCCTGCGCGAGCTCCTCCGCCAGGCCGAGATCGCCGGTATACCGGGCCAGCCCGGCGATGAGCCGGGCTGACTCCATCCGGACGACCGCCTCGATCGCGGAATGAGTCTCGGCAGCCGTCACGACTACCGATCACACCACCGTCCGCAGGCGGGAGCAACCGCCGGTGGCCCGGAGCCGGGCGTCACCACCCGGCTCCGGCACCACGGCTCGGGAGCAATCCGGCCAGCACGATCAGAAGACCTGCCGGAGCGTGGACTCGCCGTCTCCGGCGATGCTGAGGAACCGCTTCGTCCACTGGATCGCCTCGTCCTTGTCGCGGACCTCCATCAGCGCCCATCCGCCGACCAGTTCCTTGGCCTCGGCGAAGGGCCCGTCCACCACGGTGAACTTCCCGCCGGCGCGGATCACCTTGGTGCCTTCCGCGGCGGGTGCCAGGCCGCCGGTAGCCAGCAGCACCCCGGCCTTGGTCGCCTCCTCGACGAACGCGCCCATCTCGCTCATGAGCTCCGGGCTGGCCGGCGGTATCGGCGCTGAGGGGTCGCCCAGCGTGTATCCGAAGAATCGCATGTCCCTTGTCCCTTCCTGGTCGCGGTGACCGGGCACCTGGCCGGCGTCCGGCCCTGGCCCGGCACCTTGCGCCGGGCCCTTTTGCCCATGCGTCGATCACCACGACCCCAGATCGACATCGCTTCCCAGACAATCTTCCCCGCGCCCCATCGCTACGCTTGCGCCGTGAGCAGGGACTCCGACCGGCACAGTCTCCCGGCACCAATGCGCCGCGATGTCCGCCTGCTCGGCGAGGTACTCGGGGATGTGCTCAGCGAGTCCGGCGAGCCGGGACTGCTCGACGACGTGGAACGGCTGCGGCACGCCGTCATCGACGCGCGGCACCGCGGACCGGGCGAGCAGGCCGACAGCGCGATCACCGAGCTGATCGCCTCCTGGCCGCTGGAGCGGGCCGAGTCAGTCGCGCACGCGTTCACCGTCTACTTCCACCTGGCCAACCTGGCCGAGGAGCATCAGCGGGTCCGGACCCTGCGCGAGCGGGACTCCGGCGGCGAGCCGATCCGCGAGTCGCTCGCCGCGGCTGTCGCGGCCATCCGCGGCGATCGGCTCGCGGCCCAGCTGGCCGACCTGCGGGTGCATCTCGTCCTGACCGCACACCCCACCGAAGCCCGCCGCCGGGCGGTGACCGCGGCCCTGCGCCGTATCGGCGTGCTGCTGTCCGGCCTGGACGACGGCCGGGCGGGTGCCGGGGAGGACGCCGAGGCGCGGCGCAGGCTCCGGGAGGAGATCGACCTGCTCTGGCGGACCTCCGCGCTGCGGGTCCAGGCCATGCAGCCCCTGGATGAGGTCCGCACAGCGATGGTGGCGTTCGACGAGACCCTGTTTCGCGTGGTCCCGGCTCTGTACCGCGCTCTCGACCGGGCCCTGAACGGGCCGGAGTCCGGTCATGCCGCCGCCACGGCACCAGCTTTCTTGCGGCTCGGCAGCTGGGTCGGCGGGGACCGGGACGGCAATCCGTTCGTCACGGCCGAGGTCACCAGGGAAACGGCGCAGATCCAGGCCGATCACGTGCTACGCGCGCTGGAGAACGCCACCGCCCGGATCGGCCGCGCGCTCACGGTGCAGGCCAGCGGCGGCCCGGCCGACGCGGAGATCTCCGGCGTCCTCGCGGCCGCCGCCCTGGCCCATCCGGATCTGCTGGCCGGCATCACCGCCCGCTCGCCGCAGGAACCCTATCGGGCCTATCTGCTGTATGCGGCGCAGCGGCTGCGCGCGACCCGGCGGCACGAGGGTGCCCTGGCCTACGGCGGCCCAGAGCCGTACATCGCGGACCTGCGCCTCGTGCAGCGAGCGCTGGCCGGCGCGGGCGCCCCCCGGCAGGCCTTCGGCGAGCTGCAGCATCTGCTCTGGCAGGCGCAGACCTTCGGGTTTCACCTGGCCGGGCTCGAGGTCCGCCAGCACAGCGCCGTGCACGCGCGCGCCCTGCGCGAGATCCGCGCCGGCGGCGCGCTGTCACCGCAGGCCAGCGAGGTGCTGGACACTTTCGCCGCGATGGCATGGATCCAGCGCAGCTACGGCCCCGATGCCTGCCGGCGCTACGTGGTGAGCTTCACCAGGTCGGCCGCGGATATCTCCGCCGTCCATGAGCTGGCCCGGATTTCCATTCCCAACGGCCCGCTGCCCGAGCTCGACGTCGTCCCCCTGTTCGAGAGCGGGGCTGACCTGGCCAACGCCACCAGCGTGCTGGACGACATGCTGCTGCTGGAGCCGGTGAGGGCCCGCCTGGCCGCGACCGGGCGGCTTGAGGTCATGCTCGGCTACTCCGACTCAGCCAAGGAGCTGGGGCCGGTCAGCGCCACGCTCGCCCTGTTCGACGCGCAAGAGCGGCTGGCGCGGTGGGCGTCGGCGCGGGGCATCCGGCTGACCCTGTTCCACGGCCGCGGCGGCGCACTCGGCCGTGGCGGCGGCCCGGCGGGGCGCGCGGTACTCGCGCAGGCGCCCGGCTCGGTAGACGGGAGCTTCAAGGTCACCGAGCAGGGCGAGGTGATCTTCGCCCGGTACGGTCACCCGGTCATCGCGCAGCGCCATCTGGAGCAGGTCGCCTCGGCGGTCCTGCTCGCCTCCGCTGCTGGCAGCGCGCCGGCCGGACCGCGCGAGGACCCGCCATCGGTCCGGTTCCGGCAGGTGGCGGACCAGATGGACGCGGGGGCGCTGCGTGCGTACCGGGACCTGGTCGAGGCCGAGGGCTTCGCCGAGTGGTTCGCCAGGATCAGCCCGCTGCAGGAGATCGGCGCGATGCGGATCGGGTCCCGGCCGCCGCGTCGCGGTGTGGCCGAGGCGGCCTCGCTCGACGACCTGCGGGCCATCCCGTGGGTGTTCGCGTGGGCTCAGACGCGGATCAACCTGCCGGGCTGGTTCGGCCTGGGCAGCGGGCTCGCCGCCGCGGCCGCAGACCCCCCGGCGAACCCGGCAGCGCCGAATCCGGCGAGCGGAGACGGGGCGCGCGGGGCAGGTGACGAGGACGGGCTGCGGGAGGCGCGGCAGGCCTACCGTGGCTGGCCGCTGCTCGCCGTGCTGCTGGACAACGCCGAGATGAGCCTGGCCAAGACCGACCGGCGGATTGCCGCCCGCTACCTGGCCCTGGGCGGCCGGCCGGATCTCACCGCCGCCGTCCTGGCCGAGTACGACCTGACCATGAAGCTGGTGCTGGCCGTGACCGGTCACGACCGGCTGCTCGCCGACCGGCGGGTGCTGTCGCGGGCCGTCGCCCTGCGCGACCCGTATGTGGACGCGCTCTCCCACCTGCAGCTGCGCGCGCTCGCCGCACTGCGTGACGGCGACGCCGATCGCGAGCGCCTGGAGCGGCTCCTGCTGCTGACCGTCAACGGCGTCGCCGCCGGCCTGCAGAACACCGGCTGACCGGGTCTCACCCGACCGCTGGCACCACGTCCCGCCCGCTGACCAGGACCGCGATGGCGATGAGCACAAGCACGCCCGGCACGCCTCAGCAGCAATGCCCGCCGACCCAGACTGGACCGGGCCGCAATGAGAGATGATGGGCAGGTGACTGAGCAGGTCGTGGCCGGCGGGACGCGGTGACTGGCGGCGCGGGGCAGCAGCCGGTCATCGCCGCCCTGGGCATGACCGCGCTGGGCAAGGTGTACGGCCGCAGTGCCGCGCAGCTCGCCGCGGACGCGGTCCGGCTGGCCGCGGCCGACGCCGGCCTGGCGCTGTCCGATATCGACGGCCTGCTGGCCAGCTCTGGCCTGTCCGGCGGGGTCGGCCTCGGCCTGCAGCGCGACCTGGGCCTGCGTGACCTGCGGCTGCTGTCGCAGATCCAGGCGTACGGCTCGTCCGCGGGAGCCATGGTGCAGTACGCGTCGATGGCCGTGGCCGCGGGAATGGCGCAGGTGGTGGCGTGCGTCTTCGCTGACACCCCGCTGCAGGAGAACCGGCCCGGCGGCGCCGCGTACTCCGACCCCGCTCGGGCCGCCCGCGGCTGGCCGGCGCTGATGGCGGCCAGCGGCATCGCCGGAGCCAACACGATGTACGCGCTGGCCGCCCGCCGGCACATGCTCACCTACGGCACCACCAGCGAGCAGTTCGGCGCGATCGCGGTGGCGCAGCGTGACTGGGCCGGGCTGAACCCGCTGGCCCAGCTGCGCGAGCCGATCACGCTGGACGACTACCTCGCCTCCCGGTGGATTGCCGAGCCGTTCCGGCTGCTGGACTGCTGCCTGGTCAGCAACGGCGGGATCGCGGTCATAGTGACCTCCGCGGCACGCGCGGCGGCGCTGCGCCAGCCGCCGGTGCACGTCCTGGGCTGGGGCCAGGCGCACCCCGGCTACACCATGGCCAGGGGCACTGACTTCGGGCTGGTGACCGGCGCGGCGATGGCCGGCCCCGCGGCGCTGAAGATGGCCGGGGTGACGCTGGCCGACATCGACATCGCCGAGATCTACGACTGCTACACCTACACCGTGCTGGTCACCCTGGAGGACTACGGCTTCTGCGCCAAGGGCGAGGGCGGCCCGTTCGTGCAGAGCGGGATCCTCGGCCCCGGCGGGTCGCTGGCGGTCAATACCGGCGGCGGCCAGCTGTCGTCGTACTACCTGTGGGGGATGACTCCGCTGTCTGAGGCCGTGATCCAGGCCAGGGGCCAGGCCGGCGAGCGTCAGCGGGACCGCAGTGACCTGGTGCTGGTCAGCGGCAACGGCGGCGTTCTTGACTACCACTCGACCCTCGTCCTCGGCCGGGACCGGTGAGCAGATGACCGTCGGAGCCGTCCAGAGCGACGCCGCCACCGCCGAGTTCCTGGCCGGCACCGCCCGCGGTGAGCTGCTGCTGCGGCACTGCGCGGCCTGCGGCGCCTTCAGCAGACCGCAGGCCCAAAGCTGCGAGCAGTGCCAGTCCGCCGACCTGACGTGGGCCAGGGCCCGCGGCCAGGGCACCGTCGTCAGCTGGTCGGTGGTACACGGGCGCGCGGCCGGCGGCGGGCCGCCGCCGCGGACCGTCGTCGCGATCGTTGAGCTCGATGAAGGCCCATGGCTGCACGTGCAGCTCGCCGGCGCCGAGCCCGGCACCCTGGGCGGCCTGCGCGTGACGGCGTTCTTTGAGCGGCCCGCGGGCGGCGAGGCCATCCCGGTCTTCCGCCCGGCCTGAACGGGCCGACGGCCAGCCGGTCAGCATTTCGATGAGGTCATCAGCCGGATTCGGGTGGCGGTCAGCAGATGATACTGCTGCCCTCCGGCGGGCCGGGGTTGTCATGGGGGGTAGGCGCAGGCTTCGAGGGCGCGGGCAGGCAGAATAGGCGTAATTGTGCAGGCGAGCCCGGTGCCGCGCTGCGTGCTGACCGCTCCCCGGCGATGCGGCCCGCTCAGCCAGCCACCAGCACGCCTTGCGGGTCGACGACGCCGGCCCCAGCCGCCAGCGCCGAGTACCGGCCCGACGCCCCGAACGGAGACATGCCGCCGTGGATCGCCTGCAGTGGATCGAGGAGGGCGCGTACCTGGTCGCGCCCGGAGTGCACCGCATCCCCCTCCCGTTGCCGTTCGACGGGCTGCGGGCGGTCAACGTCTATGCGATCGAGGCCGGGCGCCAGCTGGTGCTCATCGACTCGGGCTGGGCGCTGGCCAACGCCCGCGAGCAGCTGGAGCGCTCGCTGGCGGTCATCGGGGCCGGGCTGGGTGATGTCCGCACATTCCTGATCACGCACCTGCACCGGGACCATTACACCCAGGCGGTGGAACTGCGAAAGATCTTCGGCACTCCGATATCCCTGGGCATCGAGGAGAAGCACTCCCTGGACCTGCTGCTCCAGGGCAGCTACCGCGGCTTCTCCGCCCAGGTTGACCTGCTCACGACCGCCGGCGCGGAGCCGGTGCTCGCGCAGCTCGCGCAGCTCGGGGTGGGGCAGGCCGCGGACCTCGGCTACGACGCGCCCGATGAGTGGATCACCTCGGGGCAGACCTTCGACCTCGGCTCGCGGACGCTGGAGGCGATCGCCACGCCTGGTCACACCCGCGGGCACGTGGTGTTCGTGGACCGGGCCGCCGGGCTGCTGTTCGCCGGTGACCACGTCCTGCCCCGCATCACCCCGTCCATCGGATTCGAGCCGGCCCCCTCGCCGCTGCCGCTCGGTGACTACCTGGAGTCACTCAACGTGGTGCGGCGGCTGCCTGACCTGACCCTGCTGCCCGCACACGGGCCAGTCGCCCCCAGTACCCACACCCGGATCGATGAGCTGGTCGCGCACCACGCGCATCGCCTGGAGACGATGACCGCCCTGCTGAGCAGCGGCCCGCTGACGGCGTACGAGGTCGCGGCGGCGGTGCCATGGACCTCACGGCAGCGGCAGCTGACCGAGCTCGACCCGTTTAACCAGGCCCTGGCGGTCTGCGAGACGGTGTTCCATCTTGACCTGCTGGTGGCTCAGGGCAGCGCCACGGCCGAGCTCGCCGACGGCCAGCGGCTCTACCACCCGATCCCGGCCTGACCCCGAAAGGCACGACACATGACAGCACCCCTGGTGACCAGCCCGACCGGCAGTTCCCTGCAGCGGCTGGCCGAGCAGTCATGGGACAGGACCGCGGCAGATTCGCTGCTGCTCTTCGAGGGCGGCCAGTGGACCGGCGCCCAGATCGCCGAGCGCAGCCGGCGGGTCTCCGGCGGCCTGCGGGAAGCCGGGCTGCGTCCCGGTGAGCGCGTCGTGGTGTGCATGGCCAACTGCCCCGAGGTCGGCATTACCTATAACGCGATCTGGCGGGCCGGTGCGGTGGCCACCCCGGTGCTGTTCTTGCTCAGCGAGGACGAACTGCGGCATGTGCTGGCCGACAGCCGCGCGGTGCTTGTCGTTTCGACCCCCGAATTTCTGCCCAAGGTGACCGCGGCAGCGGCCGGGCTGGACAGCATCCGCGGCATCGTGGTCGTGGGCGAGCCGGGCGGCGAGCAGGCCGGTACGCCGCTGCTGCCCTTCGCCGCCCTGGAGGCAGCCGCCGAAGCCGCCCTGGTCGACGCCGATCCGGCCTCGCTGGCGGCGCTGCTGTACACCGGCGGCACGACGGGACGGTCGAAGGGCGTCATGATCAGCCACGACGCGCTGTCGGCGGCGGCATGGGCGTCGACGGCCACGTCCTACGACGAGTCCATGCGCTCGCTCCTGCTGCCGCTGCCGCTCTCGCACGTCTTCGGGCTGATGGTGACCGTGATGGGCGTCCACATTCCCACCGCCGGGACGACCGTGCTCATGCGCTGGTTCGACCCGGCCGGCTGGCTGCGGCTGGCCCAGGAGCACCGGGTCAACGCGGGCGCGCTCGTTCCGACCATGCTGCAGATGCTGCTGCAGCAGCCGCTGGAGGATTATGACCTCTCCGCCCTGGCCCGGCTCAGCAGCGGCTCGGCGCCGCTGCCCCGGCAGGTGACGGAGGAACTCGGGCGGCGGCTGCCGCACGTGGAGGTCGGCGAGGGATACGGCTGCACCGAGACGGCCGGCATCATCTCGACCTCCCCGCTGGGCGAGGTCCGGCCCGGCAGCGTCGGCCGCCCCGCGCCCGGCGTGGAGGTGCGGATTGAGCGCCCGGACTCCTCGGCCGCCGCGCCGGGCGAGGACGGCGAGATCTGCGTGCGCGGGCCGGTGCTCATGACCGGGTACTGGAACGCGGAGCCGGAGACCGCCCAGGCGATGCGCGGCGGGTGGCTGCACACCGGTGATGTCGGCCACCTGGACGATGGCTACCTGTTCATCGTGGACCGGATCAAGGACCTGATCATCCGCGGTGGTTACAACGTCTACCCGAGCGACGTCGAGGACGTCCTGATGCAGCATCCCGCCGTGCTGGCCGCCGCCGTGGTCGGGCGGCCTGATCCGAAGTACGGCGAGGAAGTCGTCGCCTTCGTGCAGCTGCGCGAGGGCGCCACCGCCCAGCCAGCGGAAATCGTCGACTTCGCCCGGCAGCACCTGTCGGCGGTGAAGTACCCCCGCGAGGTGCACGTGGTGGATGCGATCCCGGTGACCAGCGTCCTGAAGATCGACCGCAAGCGGCTCCGCGCGACGCTGACGGCCGATCAGCCGGGCTGACGCCCGCTCTGGCCGGCCGGATGCGGGCGGGTTACATTCCGGCCGGCTGGGCAGGGGTGCAGCTACGAGGGATATGCACCGGGCGCCCCCGTGGCTGGAGGTAGCCGGGATGAATATCGGCAAATGGGCACTGGCGGTCAGCGCCACGCTGGGCATTGTCGTCGTGCTCGTCAACAAGGACGACTACCTGCGCTACCGCAAGATGCGCCAGATGTAACGCACGGATGTAACGCACGGGCTGGCCAGGCGGCCGGAGGCTAGGCGGCCTGGCTCCAGTACGCGACGGCCACATCCGCCGCCAGGGCCGCATTGTCGGCGATGAGCCGCTGGTTGACCTCGACGCTGCGGCCGCCGCTCAGCTCCTCGACCAGCGCCAGGACGGCAGGAGTTACGGCCTGGCCGCTCACGCCGTCGCGGCGCACCCGCTGCACCGCCTCGGTGACCAGGGCCTCGATGTCCAGCCCGCCGTCCGGCGGCCGGGCCAGCAGCAGCCCCGAGCCGGGATTCAGCTCCCAGTGGGCGGCTGCCACCTGCGCGGCCTGCGCGCGGGTCGACACCACGGCCGATACCGGCGGGCCGCCGTCGGCGCTGTAAAACAGCGGCAGCGTGCCGGTAGCCCAGCCCAGGACCGGCACTCCCAGCGTCTCCAGCAGCTCCGCCGTGGCGGGCACGTCCAGGATCGACTTGGCGCCCGCGCAGACCACGACGGCCGGCGTGCGCGCGATCTGCAGCAGGTCACCGGAGATATCGAGGCTCTCGGCGAAGCCCCGGTGCACGCCGCCGATGCCGCCTGTCCCGAGGAACCGGATGCCGACCGCGCGGCACACGGCCAGCGTGCCGCCCACGGTGGTGGCGCCCAGCCCGCCCTGGACCACGCAGGCGGCCAGGTCACGAGCGCCTGCCTTGCGCACGCCGGCACCCGCCTCGGCGAAGCGCTCAAGCCCGGCGGCGTCCAGCCCGACCCGGACGGCTCCATCGACGACTCCGATGGTGGCCGGGACCGCACCCTGGGCGCGCACCCGGTCCTCCGCCGCTCGCGCCGCCACCAGGCCCCGGCCGCCCGAGAAGCCATGCGAGACCAGCGTCGTCTCCAGCGCCACGACCGGCTGGCCGAGCCGGAGCGCCTCGGCGATCTCCGCCGCGATCTGCGGTGCAAAGGTCACGGCATCGCCCCCATCTTCGCTACGGCCCGCGCCGCTGCCTCCAGGCCCAGGGTGATCCCGCCGACCAGATAACCGGCCGCAAACGCATCTCCGGCGCCGGTGGCGTCGACCGGGTGCGTGGGCCGGGCCGGGAAATGCCTTCCCGCGGCCCGCACCCCGCCAGGGCCCAGCTTAACGATCAGCTCGACGCCCGGCAGGTCACCGACCAGAGCTGCCTCGGCCGCAGTGCCGAGCACGACATCGGGCCGCATCCGCACGAGCAGCGCACGGAAGCTGGCGACGCCGTAGGCCGTTATCGCGGCGGTCGAGGACAGGTCGATGCTCAGGCGCGCTGATCGCCGGGCGGCGGCATGCGCGGCCGCGAGGGCGGCGCCGCGGATGGGCTCGCCGATGAGGCTGTAGGCGGGAACGTGCAGCCACCGGCACCCGTCCAGCCACTCGGGACGCAGGGCGCCTGCGGCCAGCTTCGGGCCGACTCCCCGGTCGGTGAGCATGGACCGCTTGCTGCCGCCGTCAGAGAGCGACACGACCACGCCGGTACGGCCGGCGACCACCGGGCCGACCAGGTCGACGCCGCGCCGGCTGAGTTCCCCGGTGACCAGGGCGGCGCCCGGATCGGTGCCGCGGGCCGCGATCAGGCGGCTCCGGCCGCCCATGGCCACCACCCAGGCGGCGACGTTCGCTGCCTGGCCACCTGCCCCGAGCGATGTCGTCGCGGGCGTGTCGGTCTCCTCGGCGAGCGGCCCGGACAGGCGGACCACGACGTCGAGGTGGGCATCACCCAGCACGCAGATCACGCCTCAGTCTGCCCTGACCGGACCACGGCCGCAGTCCCCGCGGCCGGCCTGCCGCAGCCCGACCCGGTGCCGGCCTGCATCACCGAGGCCCGCGAGCTGGAGTCTAGGTAGCGTCAGGAGAACGTCGGCAGCACCACGATGGGCGTCGTTGTCGGCTGCGGCGATCCGCCGGCGGGCTCCACGGTCACGCCGACGCTGTCGCCGCCCGTCACACCGGAGGCGAGCACCGGCGCGGTCCGGCCGCCGGTCGGCGGGGGCAGCAGGCCCGCCGATCTGGTCCGGGGCGGCCCCAGCAGCCACAACTGGTAGACCTTGGCGCGCGGCAGCGGCGGCAGCCCGGCCGCAGTGAAGATCATCTTCTGCCGGCTGCGCGAGACCAGGACGGTGGCGGTACCGCCGAGCGACGTGCGCCGGGTCACGACGCTGACGCCAGGCGAGGTGAGCACGGCCGCTATGGCCTGCTGCTGGGACCTGGCCTCGTCGAGCTGGCGCCGGGTCACGCCCAGCGTGATGCCCAGCGCGATCACCACGGCCATGCCCGCAGCCACCAGGCCGACGGCCAGCCTCGGCATCCGCCGGGCCCGCGGCGGCGCCGCGTGGGCAGGCGTGACCGGGGGCAGCTGCGGGGTTCGGGCGGCGGTCGTCAGGACCCGCTCCCGCAGCGTCGGCGGTGGCTGCCGGGCGACGGCCATGGCCAGCCTGGTCGCGGTCTCGTGGAAGCCGCGGACCTCGTGACTGCAGGGCTGGCAGCGGTGCAGATGGTGCTCGAACCGGTCTCGCTCAGCGTCATCAACGGCGTCGAGGGCGTAGGCGCCGGTCAGCGTGTGCAGGTCGTGCCGCAGGAGTCTCACCAGCTCACGCCCATGCAGTCGCGCATCCGGATCAGGCCGTCCCGGATCCGGGTCTTGATCGTCCCCAGTGCGACGCTGAGCAGGCCAGCTACCTCCCGGTAGGTATAGCCGCCGTAATACGCCAGCGTCACTGACTCGCGCTGCCGGTCGGTGAGCGTGTCCAGGCACCGCCGGACGCGCTCACGATCGAGATTGGCCTCCACCGCGTCGGCCACCTCGTCAGCGGACGGGGCTCCCACGGTCCCGGCTGACTTCTGGTCCCGCTGGATTTCCGCGCTGGCCGACCGCACCCGGTCGATCGCTCGCCGGTGAGCGATCATCATGACCCAGGTCTGGGCGCTGCCCTTGGACCGGTCGAACCGCGTGGCGCTGCGCCAGACCTCGAGCAGTACCTCCTGCGCCACTTCCTCGGACTGCGCCGGGTCTCGCAGCACCTTGCAGATGAGTCCGAATACCGGGCCCGCCAGCCGGTCATAGACCGCCTCGAACGCTGCCTGATCACCGCGTGCTACGCGATCAAGCAGCCGGTCCAGGTCGCCTGCCCCGCCTCCTGCCCCGGGGTCAGGCGCCGGCTCTCGCGCCTGCGTGTCCCGTGTACTCATGTCTCCTATTCGGCGTGCTCGCCGGGGAAGTTGGGTCAGATTCCTGGTCAATTCGGCCGGGGCCGTTCCGCGGAACGGCCGCGGCCCGCTTCAGCCCGTGCTGGCCGCCGCCATGATGCGCGCCCAGCTCCACTGGGGATGGCTGGCCGCGACGGCGAGCTCCGGGACGAAGAACGGCGCGTTCACGGTCCCGACGCCGGAGGCCAGGTCGTAACCGGGCAGTGCGCGGAACCCCGTCACGGTATGGAGCTTGCCGCCCTGGCGGAAGGACACCGTGATGTTACCGCGGACCACGTCCACCAGGCCCTTGGCATGGTTGCGCGACATGCGGTACAGCGCCGGGTTGATCAGCCCGATCCGGTGACCCGCGAACTGGGCGGCCAGGGCGACGATGCCGGCGAACTCCGGGGTAGCCTCGCTGGTGCCGCAGGTCGGGTACCAGCCCGGCTGGCCCTTGAAGCTCTGGAACATGTCGGCGGCCCCGTTGCAGGCGCCGCTCATCGAGATGTCCGGCACGCCGCGGCGGCTGCCGACGATCTTCTTAACGCCATTCTGGTAGCCGGGACGGTCGAAGATGACGGACTTGCCGCCGCCGCCGGCCAGCGCGTTCGGGGGCTTGCTGCCGAAGATGAACTCGCTGGTGGGCTTGTTGAAGGTGTCGTTCCAGACCTGGGCAGGCCGGACGTCGTCGCCTGCCGGGTTCAGGTGCAGCTGTGTCCCGCCCACCCCGGTCACCAGCGGGTCGCTGTCCGGCCAGGACGTCACCCGGTGCAGGTAGAAGGTCTCCGCGTTGAACTTCACGTCCGCCGCTCCGCTGTCGCCAGAGGCCGCCAGCACGGTCACGCCCCGGCGGGCGGCGTCTGTATACGAGCCGCGCAGGTTCAGCAGGCTCTGCCTGGTGGCGAAGGTCTGTTCCGTCGCGCTGAAGCTCTGGCTGATCACCCCGCCGAGGTGCTGGTTGACCACGAACTTCTCGGCCTTGACGATCGCCGGGAAGCCGGTGGTGCCCTCGTTCTCCGCGGTCGGGGTCTCGACGAGCAGGATCTTCGCGCCCGGCGCGATGGTGTGGGCGTACTCGACATCCAGGTCAGTCTCGCCCGCCCAGCCCTCCCGGTTGTCGTTCGCCTTGTATGGCGCCACCTTTCCGGCCGGCTGAATGACCTTCAGCGAGGGCGGGGCCGGCAGGCCCGCTGCCCGGTCGAAGACCTGCAGGTCATGCCGGATGGTCGGGGATCCGTAGGAGTCGACGATCACGATCGTCTGGCCCTGGCCGGTAATACCGGCCTTGTACAGCGCGGGCAGATTGTAGGCCCGCTGGATCTGGGCGGGCAGGTAGCACGCGATCTTGAAGTGCTTCTCGCAGAACGCCGTGGTGGGCGGGACCGGCTGCGCCGCCAGGACATGCCTGATGTCGGGCTGGATCGTGACCGCCGCGGCCAGGGCAGGCGGCGAAGCGCCAGCTGGCCCGCTGGCGGCAGGCGCGATGGCCGCCGCCCCGGTCAGAGCACCGGTGAGCATGAGCGAGCCGACTGCAATGGCGGCTGCCATGGACCGGGTAAGGCGCATGTGATCTCCCTGGACGCGGACGTACGCGACGACCTGGACTGTCAGCGTACCGTGGAGCCCAACGGCCGACCGGAGGGCGCGAGATGAAGCTCAAGCTCGACCTGCACGACATCTACAACCGCGGCCAGGACATCGACCGCGCGCTCCGGGACATCATGGATGAGGCCGTCAGGAAGAAGGCCCCGCTCGTCGAGATAATCCCCGGCAAGGGGTCCGGGCAGCTCAAGAAGCACGTGCTCAGGTTCCTGGAGCAGAAGGAGATCAAGGCGCTCTATCACCGGGTGGAGAAGGACTCCAAGAACTTCGGCCGCCTGTTCGTTCATTTCCGCTGGAAATAGCGATCCACTCTCGGTCACCGGCGGCGATGGCCGGCTCGACCCGTGCGGCATGATGGTCGGCGATGTCTGAGCCCAGAGGTGTGGCCCTCGAAGCCCTCCGGAGTTATGACGTGGCGCCGCAGAGGGTCAGGTTGGCGGCAGAGTCGTTCAATAGCCTTTTCCGGGTCACCACGGCCTCGGCGGTCTACGCGCTCCGGGTGGGGTCGGTGCTGCAGATCCATCCCGAGAGCACGGCTGCCGTCGAGGCCGCCTGGCATCGTCGGCTGCGCCGGCAGGGGGTGTGCGTCCCCGATGTCGTGGCCAACATGGACGGTGAGCCCGCGACGCTGGTGACAGATGCCCAGGCAGGGCAGAAGTCCCGCGTGTGCATCTTGTTCGAATGGGTGGCCGGACGTTCCCTGCGGACCCGCATGACCGAGCGGCGGTCAGCAGCACTCGGCAGATTGTCGGCCCGGCTGCAGCAGGACGGGGCGGCGTGGTCGCCGCCCGGTGCCGAGGATGTGCTCCACGCGGACCGTGTTCTGTACTGGCGGGTGCCCGATCAGCTGGCGGCAGCCGGATCGCGGTTCGGGTTCGGGACGTTGTTCGTCGACGCTGTGGCCCATGCGCAGTCGGTGGTCGACTCGTTGTGGCAGAGCCCGCCGCACCCGCCGCACCTTGTGCACGGGGACCTGACGCCGCAGAACGTGATCGTGTCGCCGCAGAACGGACTGGTGCCCATAGACTTCCAGGACACTGTGTGGGGCTTCGAGGTTCAGGACCTCTCGTTCACGGTCGCCGCCTTGCGGCGCTGGCCCAACAGTGACCGGCTCACTGAGGCGTTCCGTGCCGGGTACAGCGAATGCCGGCCCTGGCCAGATGTCTCCCCGGCCCTGTTCGACTCGCTCATCGCCGCCCGGGGCCTGCAGCAGATGAACCTCACGCTGAACATGACAGACATCGGCGGCCTGGAAAGCTACGTGGCCGGTCATGCGGAGCGAGTTCGCGCCTGGATGCGGCGCCCAGTCGGCCGGTAACCCGGACGCAGGGCGTTGGCGCGGTTGCTGTTCTTTCTGCTGTCAGGGTCCGCCCGGCCCCGCCTGCGGTTAAAGGGGGGATCATCTCGGTATGGCCGAGCTGTGGTTCCCGGTACCGCCGCTGGCTGGTGATGTGGTGCTCCTGCGCCCGTGGCGCCAGGCCGACGTGCCGGGCCTGGTCCAGGCGTTCACTGATCCGGTGCTGCGCCGGTTCTCCTGGCGTACCGCCCCCTACACTCGGGCCGATGCGCGCGCCTTTCTGGCCGGGCAGCACGCCGCCCGCCGGCGTGGCCAGGAACTGAGCTTCGCGCTGGCCGAACCCCGCGACCACAACGTGCTGCTCGGCGCCGTCTGGCTGCACGCGGTCCGCCCCGGCCAGGGCTGCGCCGCCGTCGGGTATTGGCTCACCCCCACCGCCCGCGGCCGGGGAGCCGCCACCCAGGCGGTCCGCCTGCTCGCCCGGTGGGCCTTCACCACTCTGGGACTGGCCCGCCTGGAGCTGACCTGCGACCCCGCCAACCACGCCTCGCAGCACGTCGCCGAGCGCTGCGGGTTCACCCGCGAAGGCCTTCTGCGCTCCCACGTGCCCTTCCAGGGAACCCGCCGCGACAGCCTCATCTACAGCCTGCTCCCCGGCGAACTCCGGTAGCCCAGTACGGAGTCTGCGCCTGCGCGATCAGGCAGTATGCCGAGCCGGAAGGATGGGTGATCTTCGATCACCGGCATAAGGCTGCTGTCGGTGCGGGGGATGATCAGATCATGCTGATCGACCATCTCATCTACAGGGCCCCCGACCTGGCCGACGCGGTTGCCGATGTGGAGGGACGCTGTGGCGTACGGGCCCGCGCTGGTGGCCAGCACATCGGTCTGGGCACCCATAATGCGCTGCTCGCGCTCGGCCCCCGAACCTACCTGGAGATCATCGCTCCCGATCCCGGCCAGCCACAGCCGTCTGGGCCGCGCCAGTTTGGCCTCGACGGCGCCGGCCGCGGTGGACTGGTTGGCTGGGCGATTGCCTGCCAGGACATCGACGCCGCAGTGGCTGACGCCCGCCGCTGCGGCTATGACCCAGGCGAGGTGGCCGACATGCAGCGGGCCCTGCCCACGGGGGCGGTGCTGCGGTGGCGGCTGACGCTCAGCGTGGTGCCTGGTGGCCTGGTGCCGTTCCTGATCAGCTGGGGCGATGCCGAGCACCCCGCCAGATCAGCACCGCGCGGGCTCACCCTGGAGTCTTTCCACCTCGAGCACCCCGATCCCGCGTCCCTCGTGCCGCTGCTCAGCGCTCTTGGTGCTGATACACCGGTCAGGCCAGCGGCTGCTCCCGCGCTGGTTGCCCACCTCAGCGGCCCGAACGGCAGCACGGTGCTGCAGTAACCACAGCAGCGCATCGCGATCCTGCGCGGATCGGCCAGGGCCGGCTGAGCTGCTGCCATTCTCGGCCAGTGGCTGGCCCGCGGCCGGAGGCGGCTAGCGTTCCTGCTGGTCCTCCGGTTCGAGCACTGCTGACAGACGTGGACCGAGCTCAACCACATAAGGCACCGTTTTCAGCTGCTCCGGCGTTACCGCCACCCCGTGGGCGCGGATCAGTGATGCAAGCCACTCCCACGGGTGATCCTCACCAGTGACCTCAGCGTCGTCCGGAAGCACTGTCGTCAGCACACTCGACTCAGCGTGATCGGCAGTCATACGCGTCGCGCTAGTAGTGAAGCCACGCTCCTGGTGCAGGATAAGACGGCGGCCGTCATCCAGGACCGCAAACTCGCGTACGTCAACGTCCATACCCTGCTGGTTTTTACACGCCAGCTCGGACCACGCGCCCAGGCCAACGACCGTGACACCCACAACGTGAACGATAACGCCACCTCGCTGCGGGCGCTGCGCGCTGACCACCGCCACGGCCCCGCGTTGACTGATACGGCACATGGCGGAACGTTCGCGTGGTGTGCGAGTCGGCCCATGAACGCGCTACCTCAGCGCATGGTCCGTGAGTAAGCGATGGCTGTGTTTTCGTAGCCTAGGGTCCGCGCCAGGCCATATGAGCTGGCCGACAGCCCAGGAGATCCGCTGGAAGTAGCACCCGCCGACTTCCTGCCTGCGCCCGCTGCGAGATAGCGGGGGCGATTTTCAGTCGCATTCACTGAAAATCGCCCCCGCAGATCGTGATCATGGCTCGTGATTGCGGAGCCATTCCGGCGGGAATCGGCCGATCAGGGCGCACGGGCTGGTGCCGCAGGCTCGTGACAGGATGTCCCTATGGTGAAGGGCCTGATACGAGTGCTCATTACGGCGGCGGCACTCTTCGTGGCCACGGCACTGGTCCCCGGCATCCAGGTGACCGCGGGCTCAACCGTGTCCAGGGTCGCCACGCTGATCGTCGTGGCGCTGATCTTCGGCCTGGTCAACGCAGTCCTGAAGCCGATAATCAAGATCATCGGCTGTCTGTTTTACATCCTGACGCTCGGTCTCATCGGCCTGGTGGTCAATGGCCTGCTGCTCTGGTTCACCAGCTGGGTGGCCGGGAAGCTCTCGCTGCCGTTCCACGTCACCGGGTTCTGGGCCGCGTTCTGGGGAGCGATCATCGTCGGCGTCGTCGGCTGGCTGCTCAACCTGTTCGTAGGGGACAAGGATGAGGTTCCCCGCTGACCGGGCACCCCGGCCAACCGAGGCACCCGTCCAGCCGAGGCACCCCAGCTGACCGGAGCACCCCATCTGACCGGGCACCCCAGCTGACCGGGCACCCCGGCTGAGTCTCAGCTGGCCGACGCGCCGGGACCGAAGCTGCTGCGCTCCAGGAACCGGCCGGCTCCCGGCCGGCCGAGGAACTTGCCGTCGGCGACCAGGATGTTGCCGCGCTGCATCACGACCTCCGGGGCGCCGCGGACGACACGGCCCTCGTAGGCGCTGTAGTCGACCCGCATGTGGTGCGTCCGCGCCGACAGGATGCGCTGCGCGTCCGGATTGAAGATCACGATGTCGGCGTCCCCGCCGGGCGCCAGCGTGCCCTTGCGCGGGTACAGCCCGAACATCCGGGCCGGGGCGGTCGCGATCAGCTCGACGAATCGCATCGGGGTGATGTGCCCGGCGGCCACGCCGCCGTCCCAGAGCAGCGTGTAACGGTCCTCGACCCCTGGCAGCCCGTTGGGGATCGCCGAGAAGTCATCCCGGCCGAGGATCTTCTGGTCCTTGTAGTCGAACGGGCAGTGATCGGTCGAGACCACCTGAAGATCATCGCTGATCAGACCCTGCCACAAGTCGGCCTGGTGGTCGGCCGGGCGCAGCGGCGGCGAGCAGACGAACTTGGCCCCCTCAAAGCCGGGCCGGGCCAGGTCATCGAGGGAGAGGTACAGGTACTGCGGGCAGGTCTCGGCATAGACGGGCAGCCCGGCGTGCCTGCCCTCGCGCACCGCCGTCAGCGCCTCCCGCGCGCTGAGGTGCACGATGTAGACCGGCGCCCCGGCCAGCCCGGCCAGCGCGATCGCCCGGTGCGTCGCCTCGCCCTCCATCGACGAGGGCCGGGTCAGGCCGTGATTGACCGGGGCCGTCCTGCCCTCCGCGAGGTAACGCTGGACGAGGACATCGATCGCCCCGCCGTTCTCCGCGTGCATCATGATCAGGCCGCCGTTGTCGGCGATGCGGCTCATCGCGCGGAAGATGTCCCCGTCGTCCAGCATGAAGACACCCGGGTAGGCCATGAAGAGCTTGAACGAGGGCACCCCCCTGGCGATCATGACATCCATCTCGCGCAGGATCTGGTCGTTGATCTCGCGGACGATCAGGTGCAGGCCATAGTCGATGTGTGACTTCGGGCCGGCCTTCTCCAGCCAGCGGTCCAGGCCCTGGGCCAGGCTCTCGCCGTAGCTCTGGACGGCGAAGTCAACGATCGTGGTGGTGCCCCCCCAGGCGGCCGCCGCTGTCCCGGTGGCGAAATCGTCGGAGGCGAAGGTGCCGCCGAAAGGCAGCTCCATATGGGTGTGAGCGTCGATGCCGCCCGGCATCACGTACCGGCCGGTCGCGTCGATGATGGTGTCCGCCTCGCCGAGACCGGTGCCCACGGCCTGGATCTGCTCACCCTCGATCAGCACGTCGGCGCGAGTGGCATCACCGGCGGTGACCACTGTCCCGTTCCTGATCAGCGTGGTCATGGCAGCTGCCGGGTGAGGTCGCCGTAGGTTTCGGGACGCCGGTCCCGGAAGAACTGCCAGGTATTGCGCACCTCGCGGATCTCGTCGAGATCGAGGTCGGCGACCAGCACCTCATCCTCGCTGTCCGAGGCCTGGGCGATGATCTGTCCGCGCGGATTGCAGAAATACGAGGAGCCGTAGAACTTGTGCGGGTTCAGCGGACCCTCGATGCCCACCCGGTTACTCGCCGCGATCCAGAAGCCGTTGGCCGCCGCGTGCGCGGGCTGCTCAAGCTCCCACAGATAGCGCGACAGCGACTCCACGGTGGCCGACGGGTTAAAGACAAGCTCGGCGCCCCCCAGCCCGAGCTCGCGGGCCACCTCAGGAAAATGCCGGTCATAGCAGATGATCAGGCCCAGCTTCCCGACCGACGTGCGGAACACCGGATAGCCGAGGTTGCCCGGCTTGAAATAAAACTTCTCCCAGAAACAGGGCGCTGTCTGCGGGATGTGCGTCTTCCGGTACTTGCCGAGCACACTGCCGTCGCGTTCGATGACGCAGGCGGCGTTGTAGTAGACGCCGGGCTGCTCCTCCTCATACCACGGGACGATCAGCACGATGCCGTGCTCGCGTGCGACCTCCCGCATCCTGGTGACGGTCGGGCCGTCTTCCGGCTCGGCGGTCTCATACCACTTGGCATCCTGCTCCGCGCAGAAATACGGGCCGTGGAAGATCTCCTGGAGGCAGACGACCTCGGCGCCCTGGCCAGCCGCATCGGCGATCATCCCGATGTGCTTGTCGATCGCTTCCTGCTTGGACATGTTGGCGTGTGCCTGGATCAGCGCCGCCCGGACGTTGCGCATCTGCATGTTCCTTTCCTTCAAGCCAGTCTCGCCTGCCCCGTGCGTGCATGGCTAGGGAAAACTTACGACCAACGGTCGGCCGGACGCGGCCCGAGGCGCGGCGATCAGGAATGCCGCTCCCAGCTGTCCGTTGCCGACCACCGCATCACGGTGAGCGGGGCCGCGGCACCGGCGACGAGACTGCCGTCCCGCTGGAAATGAGCGCCAAGGCCCGGCTGGCCGAAACCGCGACGCGTTCGGGCCGCCGTCGACGGTGAATCGCTTCTCGACGATGTAGCCGTGGTAGTCACAGCCGACCGCGGGGCTGCCGTCCAGGTTCTACTTCGGGATGAACCTGGCCGCACAGGACAGGGCCCTCGGGAGCGAGGAAGGAGCCGAACTCGCTGCCGCCGCGCTTGCCCGGACCGGACGCCGCGTGGCCGGGCTCGGGACGGCGGGCTCAGGGCGGCCGCAGCTACGACAGCTGAAATTTGGCAACTGCCCTACTTGACGGTCTTGTAGCGTATTTCCTAAAGAGGTACAATTTTTTTTCTGACGAGGTAGAACATCCTAACAAGTCGTGATTGGGCAGTCAGGGCTATTGTGGGAAAGGGCGACTCTTCATGCAGAAGAAGGTGCGTTACCTCATCGGCTCGGCGGGTGCCGTCGCCCCGGTCCTGGGCCTGCTGATGCCGACCGCCGCCATCGCCGCCGCGCAGGCCCCGGCGAGATCGGGAGCCAAGACCGTGTCACTGCGGCTCGGCGCCGCAGCCAGCACCTCCGCCAGCCCGATCTCGAACACCGGCGCCAGCTGCACGGGGCATACAAAGGTGCACGAGGTGTTCCAAGGCAGCGGCCCGGCCGTTCCCAGCCTGACAACGACATTCTGGTACACAAACGCCATACACAATTCCGCTGCGTGCGTCGGTACCGTAGAGGGCACCTGGAACAATTACCTAGAGCAAACAGTCCAGAAGTTCCGGGTCCGGGTTTACTCCGGCACCGGCACTCACAAGCGCAAGGCGTTTTCCGTTGTGAAGGGCGGAACGATGAAGAATTCTCACACCGCCACTGGTGCAGTCGGCATTCGTCAATGGTTCGGCTATTCTCGCAGCCTGCCGGTAGAGGTATGCACCGCATGGGTGTCCAGCCTCGGCGGCGCGACGGCGGGACCCCAATGCAAATCGGTCGGCTGATCCCGGCCTGATCATCTGCGCCGGATGCTCCGGCGGCCGACGCGCCAAGCTGACCAGATGCTGACTTATGCTCTGGAATGAGGAGCGGTTTTATGAAGAAGAAGGTGCGTTACCTGATCGGCTCGGCGGGTGCCGTCGCCCCGGTCCTGGGCCTGCTGATGCCGACCGCCGCCATCGCCGCCGCGCAGGCCCCGGCGAGATCGGGAGCCAAGACCGTGTCACTGCGGCTCGGCGCCGCAGCCAGCACCTCCGCCAGCCCGATCTCGAACACCGGCGCCGGCTGCACGGGGCATACAAAGGTGCACGAGGTGTTCCAGGGGAGCGGGCTCTGGATGCCTAGCCTGACGACGACGTTCTGGTACACCGACGCCGCGCACGGCTCTGCCGTGTGCGTCGGAACCGCGGAGGGCACGTGGTTCGATTTCCCGGACAATCCGCATTATGAATTCCGGGTCCGGATCTACTCGGGCACCGGCAAGCACCGGGCGTATTCCCATAAGTTCGGCGGCGGGAAGCATAATTATCACACCGTTTTCGCCTCAGGCGGCGTTCACCAGTGGTTCGGCGGCGGTCACGGCCTGCCAGTCGAGGTATGTAACGCATGGGTGTACGTTGGCACGACTCTAATGCCGACATCCAGTCTGGCGGCAGGCCCACAATGCATATCGGAGTACTGACGCCCGGTTCGTCACCTGATAAAGAAGAGTAGCCTCCACGTGCAACAATCAATGCCCACAGCGGTCCTCGGCGTAGCGCGGTCCGGGTATTCGTTCGCCGACCCGATCTTTGTGTTGTGCAATGCGCGCTCGGGGTCGACGCTGCTGCGGTTCATACTGGACGCGCACCCCGAGATCGCGTGCCCGCCGGAGACGAACCTGCCCGCGCTGTGCGCCCAGCTGGCGACGGTGTGGTCGCTGATTGAAGGGGCGCCCCTGTCGGCGAACCGGGGTGACGAGCCGCCGGAGATCCCGGATGCGGCGATCACCGGGATCCGGGACACAATGGATCGGATGGTCGGGTCGTACCTGCAGAGGCGGGGGAAGAAGCGGTACTGCGACAAGAGCCTCGGCACCGCGCGCTTCGCCGAGCTGATGCTGCGGGTCTATCCGGAGGCCAGGTTTATCTGCCTGTACCGGCATCCGATGGACGTGATCGCTTCGGGCATGGAGGCATGCCCGTGGGGGCTGAACGGGTACGGCTTCGATCCCTACGCGGCGACGACCCCAGGAAACTCGGTCATGGCTCTGGCCAGGTTCTGGGCTGACAACACCGCGGCCACGCTCGCCGCGGAGGAGCAGTTCGCTGACAGGTGCCTGCGAGTACGGTATGAGGATATGGTGATCGCCCCAGAAGAAACCGCGGCCGGGATTCTCCGGTTCCTGGGTGCCAAGCCAGCGCCCGGGATTTCGACGGCGTGCTTCTCGGCAAACCGGGAACGGTTCGGGCCGGCGGATTACAAGATCTGGTATACCTCGACGGTCTCTGCCGACTCGATCGGCCGCGGCTGGTCGATTCCCACCGCGCTGATGGGGCCGCCAGTGCTGGCCGCCATCAATGAGCTGGCTGGCAAGCTCGGCTACCGGCCGGTGGACGGTGACTGGGGTACCTCAGCACCGCCAGCGGACCTGCGCCTTCCGGCCAGCGGGCCGGACGCCGACACTGCGGCGGTGCACGCTTTGGCCCAGAGCGGCTCAGCTGCTGACAGAACGTCGGCCGAATCAGGAACCGGCCCGGTGCATTCTCAGCGGCTGGGCGGCCGGCTGCAGGCGGGTCTCACCGGAGCCGGTCCGCAGATCACCAGCCGCTGGGAGCCGCACAGGGCCGAGACCCTGGTCGCGGTCTCGATCCCTCGTGATCCGCACCAGCCCGCTGAGCACTGGCTGGTGGACCTCAAGGCACGGACTGTGACCTTCGCTAGCAGCGCCGCCCAGGAGGATTCTGACTGGGACATCATCGGCTCCGCTGCCGCGTGGGAGGAAGTGATCGCCGGCAAGCTCAATCTCAGCGTTGCGCTCAGGGCCTGCCAGCTGCGCTACTGCGACAGCGACGAGTCCGACGGCCCGCTGGTCGGAGACGCCAGAATCGGGATACTCGCTGACCTCCTGTCCCTGACCCACTGGTAAGCGGGTCTACCGGTGAGGGACGCGACGACAGTCACCGCCGTGGAACGCGTCGGCGGCCTCCCGGACACCCCGTGCGGGCCCATCATCGTGCTTACCTATGCCCACGCGGGCGCGGAACTGCTCACCCGTGCGCTCTCGGCCAGCCCGTCGTTGGCCTGCACCTCCGGCACTGGGCTGCTGCCGCTGTGCCATTCAGCGGTCACCACGTGGCAGAAAGTGGAAGACCGCGGCGGCGCGGCGTCGGCACTGGCGATGCAGTCCGTCCGCGTTCTGGCCAGCACGATGGCGGCGGTCATCCAGGCCAGGGCTGGAGCATCGCGATGGTGCGAGACCGCCTTCGCCGGGCCCGCGGCGGCCGAGACTTTCCTGCGGGTCTTCCCGGCTGCCACATTCCTGTGCCTGCACCGCAGCCTGCGGGCGGTGCTCGCCGAAAGCATCAGAATCTATCCGTGGGGCCTGGGCAGCAGCCCCTTCTGGCCCTACTCCGGCTCCCATCCCGGCAATAACGTGGCCACCGTCGCCGCCTACTGGGCCGCCTGCACCGAGCAGCTCCTGGAGTTCGAGACCACTCACCCCGAGTCCTGCCTGCGGGTCAGGCACGAAGACCTCGTCGCCGACCCCCAGCGCCAGGCCAGTGAGGTCTTCACCTTCCTCGGGCTCGGCACCCCCGCTCGCACAACGCCAGGCCATTCGCCTGTGGTTACGGGCCCCGCAAATGCAGACGCCGGCGCCCCGGACCGCCGATGCCGACAACGCAGATACCGCCACCGCTCCTGGCCAGGGTCAGCGAGCTGCACGGCAGGCTGGATTATGCCCGTCCGAAGTCTTAGCACTCGGTACCTGACCCGAGCTGCGCGGCCTGAGGTCATGCGGAGGGCGAAATCAGCGGCAGGCCCATACCAGCCGGACAGCGGTGGCCAGAGCGGTTTAGGCGTTCCTGATCTATGGGCGCGGGCATACGGCTACGACGACTCACCGTCTTTCGTGCCCAGGCCCCGCGCCGCTAGCTGTTGACCTTTACCAGGGGGAAAGCCGCACAGTTGTGGCGAGCGGGCATCCGCCCGCAGCGAGGGAGCCGTCCATGAGCCTGGTGAGCATCGGCGAGTTCGTCGCAGCTGTCGCCGAAGGCGCTGCGCCGGTGCGACGAACTGGGGCTGCTTTCCTGGCCTGCGTCGATCCGGACTCCGGCTACCGGTGGTATCCGGAGGTGCAGTTGGAGCAGGCTCGGCTTGTCGCGTCGCTGCGCCAGATCGGCATCCCGCTGGCGCAGATCACCGTGATCCTGGGGGCTAGGCCGGATGCTGCCGCTGAGCACATCAGCGCCTACTGGGGCGGGCGCTGAAGGCCAGCACGCGGCTCGCCGGGAACTGGCCGGCTACCTCGTCGATCGCCTGAACGGAAAGAGGTCTGTAATGTATGAGATCGCCTTCAGAAAGATCTCCACGCGCAGCCTGCTCCGGCGCGTGACCGCCGAAGAGCAGGTGCCCATCGGAAGGGAGTTCGTCAGCCACGTCAGGGACGGGGGCGCCCCCGCGCATGGACGGCATCGCGGGGGCGGCCTTCCTGAATTTATTACGGGCAGGTGAACCAGGACAGCGACGGGCCGATCGAATAGTGCCGCCCGGTGCCTGACGACCAGGCCGACGAGATCGCCGCCAGGTTCCCCGATCTCACGCTGCGGACGGAACCCGCGCATGAGCAGGCATTCATCCACCTGGGGACAGTGGAGGTCCCTGCGGCCCAGTGGCAGGTCGTCGCGGAAACCGTCCAGGCCTGGGCGGCTGAGCAGCATCGCCAGCCCGCCAATCTGGGTGCCAGGGTGACCTTCCTGGCCCGCCTCCCGATAACCGCCGACAGCCGGCCGGACTGCGACTTCGCCGTCCCGCTGCGCTGAGCGTGGAGCGAGCACGGACGAGGCGGGTGCGACAAGGTCAGCTTGTGAGCTGCGGAATTACGTCGGCACCGAATCCCCGGATAACTCCCTCCGGGTCGTCCACCATCGAGTAGATGTTGAACTGAGTGACGCCCAGGTCCTGCAACTGGCCGAGCCGCTCGCGCACCCGCTCCGGACTGCCGAGTACGCAGAACCGGTCGACCACGTCATCGGTCACGAATTCCGCGTTGTCGGATCCGGCCCGGCCGTGGTGGGCGTAGTCGTAGCGCTCACGGGCCGCGATGAAGTCGGTCAGCTCACCCGGCAGCTCGGCGTCGTGGTAGCGCTTGACCAGGTCGACTACGTGGTTGGACACCAGCGCCGGGAACCAGCGCACCTGCTCGCGGGCGTGCGCCAGGTCAGTGCTGAGGTAGGCCGGCGCGGCGGCCATGACCTGGATGTCGGCCACGCTGCGGCCCGCCTCCTGCGCACCCTCGCGGACATAGCCCAGCGCCCATTCGATGATGAAGGGGTCAGCGAGCTGGAGAATGACGCCATCGGCCACGCGGCCCGCGCAGCGCAGCGCCATCGGCCCGTAAGCGGCGACCCATACCGGCAGCCGGCGGCCCTGCGACCAGGCCAGCTTGACCGGCGTGCCATCGAGATCGACCTCACGGCCCTCGGCGAGATCCCGGATCAGCCCGCAGGCCCGCTCCAGCTGCGCGAGCGGTACCGGACTCCGGCCGAGCACCCGCTGCGCCGAGTCGCCGCGGCCGATTCCCATCTCCATCCGGCCGCCGGAGATCTCGTTGAGCGTCGCCATCGCGGCCGCTGTCACCGTCGGATCCCTGGTCACCGGGTTGGTGACGCAGCTCCCGATGTGGATGTCCGAGGTGGCGGCGGCCATCAGGGTGAAGACCGGGTAAGGATCCTGCCAGAGCACATGGGAATCCCAGAGCCACGCGTGGCTGAACCCGCTCGCCTCCGCGAGCACGGTCTTGCTGACGACCTCGGTCGCCGGCGGGTCGGCCATGAAGGTCACGCCGAAGCTCAACATCGCTTTCCCCCTCTGCCGTCTGGCCAGCCGGACACTATTCCTGATCAGCAAGAGCGTCAATGACCCTCCCGGAAGCTGGCCACTGCGGGCAGCCCGCTCTACGATCTTGAAGATGCAGACCAGGACAAGGCCGGAGCCCGACGGCCGCGGCACCGAGCCGCGCTTCGCGGCTGCGCTGCGCTGGACCGCTGTTGTCGTGGTCGCCGCCGGGATGGTGATCGGCCCGGTCGCAGTGGCCGCGGCAATGCCCCGCACCGCCGCACGCGCCTCAGCTCGCACTGAAGCTCGCCCTGCGGGTCCCCGGCTCGCCGCGGCTTCCGTACCGGCCGCGCCGGGCACCATCCGGCTCGGGGCCCTGACCCTGCGCCGCTGCGCGAAGACTCCGCTGACCTACTGCGCCCGGCTGGCGGTCCCCCTGGATTACTCGTCGGCGGCCAGCCCGGACATCCATGTTGGATTCCGCTGGCTGCCGGCCACGGCCAGCGCGGGGGCGAGCGGAACCATCCTCGCGGTCGAGGGCGGCCCTGGCTTCGCGACCACCGGGACGCAGGCCGAGTACGTAGCGCAGAGCGGGACCCTGCTGCGGACCCGCAACCTGTTGCTGGTGAACCTGCGCGGCACCGGCAACTCCACGCCGGTGAAGTGCCCAGGGCTTGAGCATGCCGGGTCGGCGCAGCATGGGCCGCACTTCAACATGCTGGTCGCCGACTGCGGTACCCGCCTGAACCACACCTGGCACTACCGCCACGGCGGCGGCTGGGTGCACGCCTCCGACCTGTTCAACACCGCGTACTCGGCGCGTGATGTGTCCGGCGTGCTGCGGGCGCTGGGCCTGCACCGCGTGGATCTGTACGGCGATTCCTACGGCAGCTGGTTTGCCCAGGTCTTCGCGTCCCGCTACCCGGCCCAGCTGCGCTCGGTCACGCTCGACTCGACCTATCAGGTACTGGGGCTTGACCCCTGGTACACCACCACCGTGGTCACCGCCCGCCGCGCCTTTGACCAGGCATGCTCCCGCTCGGCCGCCTGCCGCGCGGCCACCAGGGGCCCGGCCTGGCGGCGCATCGGGGCGCTGGCCGGCTCGCCCGCTCGCCCGTCACCGGCCAGACGACGACCCCGGCCGGGACCAGGGGCCAGATCACGGTGAACGCGCTGACGCTGGTCAACCTGGTGAACAATGCGGGCTTCGACCCGGTCGTCTACCAGCAGCTGGACGCGGCAGGCCGGGCGCTGCTCCAGCGCCACGACGCGGCCCCGCTGCTGCGGCTGGCCGCGCTGTCGCTCGGCTTCGACGACACCAATTTCTCGCTCCCCGAGTTCAGCGACGGCCTGTACTTCGCCGTGGCCTGCACCGACTACGTGCAGCTGTTCAGCCGCTCCGCCTCTCCCGCGACCCGCGCCCGCCAGTACCGGGCCGCGGTGCGCAGGCAGGCGCCGCACGTCTTCGCGCCATTCAGCATCGCCCAGTGGACGAGCCTGGATCAGTACACCGAGGCCTACAGCGCCTGCCTGCGCTGGCCGTCGCCGGTGCATCACAACCGGCCGATCACCGCGCGGCCGCCGCTGGTGCCGGCCACGCTGCCGGTACTGATCCTGTCCGGGACCCTCGACTCGCTAACGCCCCGGCTGGACGGCGCCACCCTGGTCGCCCGGCAGATAGGCCGCTCCGCCCGGCTCGTGACCGTGGCCAACCTGACGCACGTGACCCTGCAGGACGCGAACGACTCCTGCCCGGCCTCCATCTACCAGCGCTTTGTCCGTCATCCCGGCGACCTGGCCAGCGAGGACACCTCGTGCGCGAGCCGGGTGAGCCCGATTCACACGGTCGGCACCTATCCGCTGCGCCTGGCCAGCGCCGTCCCGGCCACCGCGACTCACGGGAACACAGCTGGCCGGCGGGCGCTGCAGGCCGCCTCGATAGCGCTGGCCAGCGTCGGCGACGAGATCAGCCGCTGGCCGCTGCTGGACGGCAACCGCGATCTCGGCCTGCGCGGCGGCAAAGTCCGGTTCTCCGGCGGGAATGTCCTGCGGATCTCGCTCAGCGGCGTGCGCTGGGTGGCCGACGCGACCATCGATGGGACCGCCCGGTGGAATCAGTCATCAGGCCTGGCCACAGCCCGCCTGACCGTACATCCCGCCGGGGCCGCGGCCGTGCGGCTGACCGCGCGCTGGCGGCCGTTCGGCCTGCAGGACCAGCTGGCGGTCATCAGCGGTTCCCGGGGACATCAGCACCTGGCCGCCGTCTGCCCCGCTCCGTGATATCCCCGGTGATACCGCCCGAAAAATCCGATATACAGCCCGAAAGCCGACGGCTACCGTTAGCACCACGGGAGGCGGCGGTGCTGACGAAGCCGGGACCGGCGCGCCCTCCGGCGCCGGTCCCTCACCCGCGGCTACCGTGGCCGCATGAGCCGACCCGCTGAGCCCAGGCTGAGCCGGGCCGCATGAACCGGGCCGCTGCACCATGGCTGAGCCGGGCCAGATGAGCCGGGCCGCTGCACCATGGTCTGTGGTCGACCTGTTCTCGGGCGCGGGCGGGATGAGCTACGGATTCCATGCCCATCCCCGCTTCCGCGTCATCGGCGCCGTGGACGCCCAGCTGGGCAAGCCGAGCACCGGCCGGGGAACGCTGGGCTGCAACGCCAGCTATGCGGCCAACATCGGCATCCGCCCGCTGGAGGCAGACCTCGCGGTCGCCGATCCGCTGGAGGTCTGCCGGGCGCTCGGCATCGCCGGGGCCGGCCCGGCCATCCTGGCCGCCTGCCCGCCCTGCACGGGCTTCTCGCGGGCGCTGGCGCAGAACCACATCCGTGACGACGCGCGCAACAGCCTGGTCGGCCGGATCAGCCGCTATGTCGAGGTGCTGCGACCGCAGATCATGGTCATGGAGAACGCCCGCGAGCTGGTCATGGGCCGGTTCTGCGGGCACCTGCGCAGCCTGCTGGCCAGCCTGTCCGCCCTGGGGTACGAGTCCTGCGCGACGACGCACTTCCTCAGTGAGTTCGGCCTGCCCCAGCGCAGAGAGCGCTCGGTGGTCATCGCCGTGCGGCGGCCGCTGCGCCCGCGGGATCTCAGGGATCTATGGGCGGGACTTGCGGTCAGCCCGAAGGCCGTCCATGTCCGGCGGGCCCTGTGGGAGCTGCCCCGCCTGGACGCGGGTCAGGCCGACCCCGGCGATGCCCTGCACGTCTCGCCCGCGCTGAGCCCGCCGGTCAGCCGGCGGCTCGCCATGATCCCGCACGACGGCGGCGGCTGGGCGGATCTGGTCGGGCATCCGGAGGCCGGCACGCTGCTCACGCCGACGATGCAGCGCCGGGCGCAGGCGCGGGACTTCGGCAGCCACCCGGATGTCTACGGGCGGCTGTGGTGGGACCGGCCGGCGGTCACGATCAAGCGCGAGTGCGGGCACATCGGCAACGGCCGGTACGCCCATCCCGAGCAGGACCGGCTCTGCACGGTTCGCGAGATGTCGATCCTGCAGGGCTTCCCGCGTGATTACGCCTTCGTCGGCTCACTGTCGAACATGTACCGGCATATCGGTGACGCGGTGCCGCCCTTGATCAGTTTCCAGCTGGCCGTTTTGTGTCAGTGGATTCTTACCGGCGACCGGCCGGATCCCGGCCAGCTGATTCTCGACGGCTGCCACCTGACTCCCGACGATGTGGAAGCAGCCCCGGGCCCGGTCCTCTAGTTACGCTGTTGGGTGGGAGCGACTCACTGAGCGGAATTCCCGGAATTTGTTCGTTCCCGGTGTCGATGGCGTGGTTCTCTGTCCGTCTCCTAAGTGTCGGAACCACCGAGGCGAAGGGAAGGGCAAACGTGAAGTACATGCTGCTGATCATGGGTTTCCGCGAGGGCGAGGGCATGCCACCGCCACCGAGCAGCGGAGCGCCCACGGCGGAGGAGTTCATGCACTACCAGCGGGACCTCGGGCAGGCCGGCGTGCACGTCGACTCCGGCCTGCTCCAGTCCTTTGAGGACGCCACCCAGGTGCAGGTCAACGATGCTGGCGAGCGGCTGGTGACCAACGGGCCGTTCGCCGAGTCCCGCGAGTACCTGGGCGGCTATCAGATCATCGACGTCCCCGACCTCGACGCGGCGCTTGACTGGGCGGCCAGGTGCCCGGGCGCGAAGTACGGGCGCGTCGAGGTGCGTCCGCTCGCCGAGTTCTGAGGGCCAGGGCGATGGGGCCGGCCGGCGAGCCGATCGAGGCAGTGTTCCGAGAGGAGCGCGGCCGCCTGCTGGCCCTGCTCGCGGCCCGGTTCGGCGACCTCGATCTCGCCGAGGAGGTGACCGCTGAAGCCCTTCTGGCAGCGGTGGAGACCTGGCCACGCTCCGGGGTCCCGCGCGAGCCGCTGGCCTGGCTGGCGACCACGGCCCGGCGCAAGGCCCTCGACCGGATCCGGCGGGACGCCACGCTGGCCACCAAGCTCGCCGCCCTGCACGCCGACGCCGATCCGGCGCGCCACATACAGCCGGTCCCAGAGCACGAGCACATCCCCGACGACCGGTTGCAGCTCATGTTCGCCTGCTGTCACCCGGCTCTCGACCTGGACACCCAGACCGGCCTCACCCTGCGCTACGTCGCGGGCCTGAGCACCGCCGAGATCGCACAGGCCTTCCTCGTCCCCCCGGCGACCATGGCCCAGCGCCTCACCCGCGGCAAGCGCAAGATCCAGCAGAGCCGCATCCCCTTCCACGTGCCCGGCCCGGATGAGCTCAACGGCCGCCTGAGCCTGGTTCTGCACGTCGTCTACCTCATCTTCACCGAGGGCTACGCGGCCACCGGCCACCACGACCTGGTCCGATGCGATCTGGTGGACGAGGCCATCAGGCTCGCCCGTATCCTCCACCGGCTGATGCCCGGCGAGCCCCAGGTCACTGGTCTGCTCGCGCTCATGCTGCTCACCGACGCCAGGCGGCCGGCCAGGGTCGACGGCCAGGGCATCGCGGTCTCACTGGAGGACCAGGATCGCAGCCTCTGGGATACCTCGATGATCGAGGAAGGCGCCAGGCTGACAACACAGGCCCTACGCCTCCACCCACCCAGCAGCTGGTCCGTCCAGGCCGCCATCGCCGCACTGCACGACGAGGCGCCGTCTTTCCGGGAGACCGACTGGCGCCAGGTGCGCCTGCTCTACGACGAGTTGTTCGCGCTGACCCCGACCCCCGTCGTCGCCCTCAACCGGGCCATCGCGATCTCCTGGCACGAGGGCCCGCAGGCCGGCCTCGACCACCTCGAAGGTCTCGCCGACCAGCCCGGCCTGACCCGCCAGCACTACTGGCACGCCGCCCGCGGCCACGCACTCGTAAGACTCAGACGCCCGGCCGCCGCCGCCGAGGCCTACCGACGGGCCAGCGAGCTCGCCCAGACACCGGCCGAGATCGCCTACCTCTCCTCTCGCGCCGAGAAATACGCCACTCCCGACTGAACAGGTACCCTATTTCCGCTCGATTCACTGTCGCTCGGGCCTGGATGGCATTCAGTACTCACTCCCAGGAAACGGGCGCGGGGACTTTCCGGCCAGGCGTGCCGTGTCGCCGTCTATGATCGGTTCCTGAGTTATGAGACCTGATTTTTGGAGCGTTCTCTCGTGGTCGAACTGAAGTCGCCAGGGGAAATCGACGCGATGCGCGCAGCCGGAAAGATCGTTGCCGACGCCCTCACGGCCGTCCGGGAGCGCGCGGCCGTGGGCGTGCCGCTGACCGACCTTGACGAGGCGGCGCGCGATGTGCTGGCCAAGGCGGGCGCCACGTCGCCCTTCCTCGGCTACCAGCCCAGCTTTGCCTCGACCCCGTTCCCCGCGGTGATCTGCACCTCGGTCAACGACGCCGCGCTGCACGGAATCCCGACCCGCTACCGCCTGGCCGACGGTGACCTGCTCAGCGTCGACTGCGGTGCGGTGCTCGACGGCTGGGCCGGCGATGCCGCGATCTCGTTCAGCGTCGGCCAGCCGCGGCCCGCTGACGTGCGCCTCATCGAGACCGCGCAGGCGGCCCTGCGGGCCGGGATCGCCGCCGCTGTCGTCGGCGCCAAGATAGGCGACATTTCCGCCGCTATCGCGGCCGTCGGCCGGGCGCCAGGGTACGGCATCAACACCGAATATGGCGGTCACGGAGTCGGGCACGAGATGCACGAGGCGCCATCGGTGCCCAACGAAGGGCGCCCCGGCCGCGGCATGAAGCTGCTGCCGGGCCTCGTCATCGCCATCGAGCCGTGGTTCCTGGCGGGCGGCCAGGACGCCTACCGCCTGGATCCGGACGGCTGGACGCTGCGCAGCACCGACGGCAGCCGGGCCGCCCATGTCGAGCACACGATCGCCGTCACCGAGGACGGCCCGCGTATCCTGACCGCCGCCTGACATCCAGCGTCAGTGGCATGACCTACAGCAGCGGCAGGTCGCCGGTGATCTGGTCCACGCGCGCGCCCGGAGCCGGGCCGATCGCACAGCAGGTCGGCGTGCCCGGCGGCACCTGGGTTCGCCCGGCATCCTGGACGACTTCCACGTGCAGCCCGGCGGCCAGGGCGGCCGCCGCGATCTGGCTCAGCTCCTGCTCGTCGCCGACTCTGAGTACCACCTTCGGCTGCCCCTGCGCGAGCCATGCGGCACAGTCGGCGCTGGCCTGGGTGGCGAGAACCGCGAGAACCGCGGCGTGCGCGACCTGGGCAGCGATCTTGCCCCGGCCCATGTCAAGGTCGGTCCTGACCAGCAAGACGAGCTTCTCGGCCATCCGGCCACCCTAGGCCCCGGACCTCGGCCCAGGTGTAGCTGCGGGCAGGCGCGCCGGTCACGCCGCCTGTCGACATGAGTACTTCGCTCCATGGGCGGCCGGGACATCGCTGCCTAGGCTGGTGCTGCTATCGAGAGGCGGCGGACATGCCTGAGTCGGTGATCAACTCCGATCTGCACGAACAGCTTGAGCGCTGGCTGGCCGAGGGGCTCATCGACACCGGACAGGTGACCAGGATCGAGATGGCTGAGGCGGCCCGCGCCTCGTCCTCGCGCCGGACGCCGCTCGTGGTGGAAGCGCTCGGTTACCTCGGCGGCACCCTGGCCATCGTGGCCGTACTCATCGTGGCCCCCATGCTGTGGCCGCACATTCCGGTGATCGCGGAGCTGGCCATCGCCGCGATCGCCACCGCCGCCTTCGGGATCGCCGGTGCGGTGCTGCGGGCCGGCGACAGCCCTTCGTTCCTGCGGCTGCGCAGCGTGCTGTGGCTCATGTCGGCAATCGGCTTCGCGGCGTTCATGGCCGTTCTCGCAACCCAGACCTGGGACCTCGGCGGCGACGGCGCCGCCCTGGTGACCGCGCTGGCCGCCACGGCGTACGCGGTCCCGCTGTGGTGGCGCACCCGGGCCACGCTCCAGCACCTGGCCATGTTCGCGGGCGCGGCCGGGGTGACCGCGACCGCCATCGCCAGCGCCGGCCTGCCGCCGTGGGGGCCTGGCCTTGGCCTCTGGGGGCTCGGGATCCTGTGGGCACTCGCGGTGCACCGCGGGTACCTGGTCCCGCGCGCGGCCGGCTACGCCATCGCCGGCATCGCCCTGCTGACCGGCGCGCAGCTCATCATGGACGCCGCCGGCGGCCCGGCGCTCGCCCTGGTCACCGTGGCCGGGCTGCTCACGGCCGGAGTGCGGCTGCGGCGGATCGCCCTGCTGGGCCTGGGCTCAGCCGGAGTCGTCCTGCTGGTGCCGCAGATGATGACCCGGTACCTGCCGACGTCGATCGGCGCTCCGCTAGCCGTTTGTGCCGTTGGCCTGATCCTGATCGGGGTCGCGCTGCGGATCGCGGCGCACGCGCGACGCCCGCACCTGGATATCCCTACAGAAATTGTAGAGAAAGCGTGACCGCGATATGATTTGCGCAGGTTACAGGGGCCAGGCCCCGGCCTGCTGACCGGCAACCCTCATGCGCGGCGGGCGCGGCGGGCGGCCGGGCGAGGACCGGGCAGCTCCGGCCAGTCTCCGCGAACGCGAGTTCGACCCTGGCCAGCCTCATCCCGCCAGGCGCGCAGGCGTGCCGCCTGCCCGACAGGGAGCGAGATCTGACCATGTCCGCACCATCGGAGTCTGCGCCATCGACGTCCGCGCCATCCGCGCCCCTGCACCTCGCCGTCGCCCTCGACGGGGCCGGCTGGCATCCCGCGGCGTGGCGCGAGCCGCAGGCGCGACCGCGCGACCTGCTCACGGCGCAGTACTGGGTCGATCTGGTTCGCCAGGCGGAGAGCGGGCTGCTCGACTTCGTGACGATCGAGGACGGGCTGAGCTTGCAGCCCTCGCGCCACCAGAGGCGGCCCGCGCGCACCGATCACGTGCGCGGGCGTCTTGACGCGGTCCTGATCGCGTCCAGGGTCGCGCCGCTGACCAGCCATATCGGGCTGATCCCGACTGTGATCGTCACGCACACCGAGCCCTTCCATATCTCCAAGGCCATCGCGACCCTCGACTACGTCAGCACCGGACGGGCCGGACTGCAGGTGCGGGTCTCGGCGCGCCCGGACGAGGCCGCGCTTTTCGGCCGCCGAGCCTTCCCGCAACGGCGCGCCGGGGACAGCGGCGACCCGCCGGCGCAGCTCATCACCGAGCTCTTCGACGAGGCGGCCGACTATGTCGAAGTCGTCCGGCGGCTCTGGGACAGCTGGGAGGACGGCGCAGAGATCCGGGATGTGGCCACCGGCCGCTTCGTCGACCGCGACAAGCTGCACTACATCGACTTCACCGGGGAGTACTTCAGCGTCAAGGGACCCTCGATCACCCCGCGGCCACCGCAGGGGCAGCCGATCGTGAGCGCGCTGGCCCACCGGAGCGTGCCCTACCGGCTGGTGGGCCGCTGCGCCGACGTCGGGTACGTGACCCCCCGCGACGCCCGCGACGCCCGTGCGATCGTCACCAGGATCCGCGGCGAGCAGGAGGCCGCCGGGCGGGCGCGGGAGACGATCCACATCTTCGGGGATCTCGTAGTATTCCTCGACGCCAGCCACGGTGCCGCCGCCGGCCGCCGGGCGCGGCTCGACGACCTCGCCGGGTATGAGTACACCAGTGACGCGACGGTCTTCGCCGGCACGCCGTCGCAGCTGGCGGACCTGCTGCAGGACTGGCAGGCGGCCGGCCTGTCCGGTTTCCGGCTGCGTCCCGCCGTGATCGGCCACGACCTCGAATCGATTACCAGGGACCTGGTGCCCGAGCTGCAGCGCCGCGGCGCATTCCGCCACGCCTACGAGGCCAGCACCCTTCGCGGCCTGCTCGGGCTCAGCCGCCCGGCCAGCCGCTACGCCACCGCCTGATCGCCGGCCCAGGGAGGACCCGTCGTGAGCAAGCCACTCAAGCAGATCCACCTCGCCGCCCACTTCCCCGGCGTGAACAACACCACGGTCTGGAGCGATCCGCACTCGGGCAGCCACATCGAATTCAGCTCGTTCGCGCGCCTGGCCCAGACCGCTGAGCGGGCCAAGTTCGACTTCCTGTTCCTCGCCGAGGGACTGCGGCTGCGCGAGCAGAACGGCCTCATCTACGATCTCGACGTCGTGGGGCGGCCGGATACCTTTACCGTCCTGGCCGCTCTCGCCGCGGTGACCGACCGGCTCGGCCTGGCCGGGACCATCAACTCGACCTTTAACGAGCCCTACGAGGTGGCCCGCCAGTTCGCGAGCCTGGATCACCTGTCCGGCGGCCGGGCCGCCTGGAACGTCGTCACGTCCTGGGACGCCTTTACCGGAGAGAACTTCCGCCGCGGCGGATTCCTGCCCCAGGAGGCCCGTTACGAGCGGGCCCGGACCTTCCTGCAGACGACCTTCGAGCTCTTCGACTCCTGGCGCGGCGATGAGATCATCGCCGACCAGCAGGCCGGCCAGTTCCTGGCCGACGGGGGTGCCGGCCAGTTCACTCACCGGGACTCGCATTTCGATATCAGCGGCCAGTTCAGCGTGCCCCGCAGCCCGCAGGGCCGTCCCGTCATCTTCCAGGCCGGCGATTCCCATGAGGGCCGCGAGTTCGCGGCCGCCAGCGCTGATGCGATCTTCACCCGGCACAGCACCCTGGACGACGGCCAGGCTTTCTACGCCGACGTGAAGGGCCGCCTGGCCGCCCACGGCCGCACCCCTGACCAGCTGCTGATCCTTCCGGCGGCGACCTTCGTGCTCGGCGACACCGATACGGCGGCCAGCGAGCTCGCCCGCGAGGTGCGCCTGCAGCAGGTGAGCGGGCAGACGGCCATCAAGTTCCTGGAGCAGCTCTGGAACCGGGACCTGTCCGGCTACGACCCGGACGGCCCGCTGCCCGGCATCGACCCCGACCCCGGCGAGAACACGATCGCCCGCGGCCGGGCCAGCGTGCGGATGTACCGCGACCCGATGGCGACCGCGGCGCAGTGGCGCGCGAAAGCGGTCGCGGAGAATCTGTCGATCCGCGAGCTGATCATCGAGGTCACCGGCCGGCAGTCGTTTATCGGCTCGCCCGCCACCGTCGCGGAGACGATCAACCGCTTTGTCCAGGCCGACGCCAGCGACGGCTTCATCCTCGTCCCGCACATCACGCCGGGCGGCCTGGATGAATTCGCTGACACGGTCGTGCCGCTGCTGCAGGAGCGGGGCGTCTTCCGCGGCGACTACGAAGGCAGCACGCTGCGCGAGCATCTCGGCCTGGCCCCGCTGGACGCCGGCTACGCCGCCACCCCGGCGGCGTCATGAAGTTCCCCGCGATCACCCTGATCATGCCTGACTCCGCCACGCAAAGGACCTGACATGGCCACCACCCCGCTCGCCGTGCTCGACCTGGTGCCGATCTCCTCGGGCTCGACCGCCACCGAGGCCCTCCGCAATAGCATTGACCTGGCCCGGCACGCCGAGCGACTCGGCTACACGCGTTACTGGTACGCCGAGCACCACCTCAACCCCGGCGTGGCCGGGACCTCTCCCGCCGTCGTCCTAGCCCTCACCGCCTCGGCGACCAGGGCGATCCGGATCGGATCCGGCGCCGTGCAGCTCGGGCACCGTACCGCCCTGTCGACAGTCGAGGAGTTCGGCCTGATCGACGCCCTGCACCCCGGCCGCCTTGACCTCGGGCTCGGCCGGTCGGCGGGCGGCCCGAGGATCCCCCGCCATCGCAACCCGGCGCTGGTCGGGGCGACGCGCATCGTGGACGGCCGGGCGCCCAATGGGCTGCGCATCCCGCCGAAGTACTCGCCGGCGCGACTGCTCGCCTCGCCGCGCTACGCCCTGCAGAAGAAGCTCGTGCAGCTGCCGGGGGCTCAGTCCCAGGACTACACCGAGCAGGTGGGCGACATCCTGGCCATGCTGCGCGGCAGCTACCGCTCGGCTGAGGGCGTCGAGGCCCACGTCGTTCCCGGCGAGGGCGCCGATGTGCAGGTGTGGATCCTGGGCAGCAGCGGCGGCGAGAGCGCGCAGGTCGCCGGCTCGAACGGCCTGCGTTTCGCGGCGAGTTACCACATCACCCCGGCCACGGTGATCGAGGCCGCCGACGGATACCGGGCCGCGTTCCGGCCCTCCGCCGAGCTCGACCGGCCCTACGTCAGCGTCTCCGCCGACGTGGTCGTCGGCGAGGACGAGGCCACCGCCAGGGAACTGGCCACCGGCTATGGCCTGTGGGTCCGCAGCATCCGCTCCGGCGAGGGCGCGATCAACTTCCCGACCCCGCACGAGGCCAGGTCGCACACCTGGACCTCCGCCGATCGTGCCCTGGTCGCCGACCGGGTCGACACCCAGTTCGTCGGCTCCCCGCAGCAGGTCGCCGCCCAGCTCGAGCAGCTGCAGGACGCGACCGGCGCCGACGAGCTGATCATCACCACGATCACCCACGACCATGCCGACCGGGTCCGCTCGTATGAGCTGCTGGCCCAGGAATGGAAGCGCCGATGAGCGTCGCGGTCGTCACCGGCAACCCCAAGCCCCGCTCCCGTACGTGGCAGGCCGCTCACCTGGTCGCCGAGAAGCTCACCGGCCACCCGGCCGACCTGGATGTGGACCTGGTCGACTTCGGGGCGGCGTTGCTGGACTGGTCCGACCAGCAGGTCGCCCGGACCATCGCCGCCGTCGCGGCCAGCGATCTGCTGATCGTCGCCAGCCCCACCTATAAGGCCACCTACACCGGGCTGCTGAAGCTGTTCCTCGACCGGATCTCCGGCGGGGCCCTCGCCGGGGTGACCGCGGTGCCGCTCATGCTCGGCGGCGACTGGCGCCATTCCCTGGCCGCCGACATGCTGCTCAAGCCCGTGCTGGTCGAGCTCGGCGCCACCTGCCCGACACGCGGGCTGTTCCTGGTCGACTCTGACTATGCCGAGTCGCCCGTGCTCGACACCTGGCTAGAGCTCTCCCGGCCTCAGCTCAAGGCATGCCTGGCCTGAGCAGCCCGGGTTCCGATGATGACGGTGGCGTTCAGCTCGCCGGAACTGGCCAGCCGCGCGATCAGGCCGGCCCGCGCGACGATCTCGGCCGCCCGCGGCCCCTGGTCCTCGCTGGTCTCGGCCAGCAGGTGGCCGCCTTGGGCCAGCCATTGTGGTGCCTGCTCGGCCACCCGCCGCAGAACCTCAAGACCATCCGCGCCACCGTCGAGCGCCACGTGCGGCTCGTGCAGGCGAGCCTCGCGGGGCAGCAGGCCGATCTCCTCGGTCGGCACGTAAGGCGTGCTGGCCACCAGGATGTCCACGCGCCCCCGCAGCGCGGCGGGCAGCGGCTCGTAGAGATCGCCCTCGTGCACCTGGCCGCCAGCGGCGGCCACGTTGCGCCAGGCGCACCGCACCGCGGCGGGATCGATGTCGGCGGCATGCAGCTCGATCCGGTCCAGGGCCGCGGCCAGGGCCGCGCCTATCGCGCCCGATCCGCAGCACAGGTCCACCACGACGGCCCGGGGCCGGGCGAGCGCGGCGGCCTGGCCGACCAGGAACTCGGTCCGGCGGCGGGGCACGAAGACTCCGGGATCCACCGCTACCTTCAGCCCGCAGAACTCGGCCCAGCCGAGAACCTGCTCAAGCGGCAGGCCGCCGACTCGCCGGTCCACCATGGCGGCCAGGTCGGCTGGCGTCTGCGCCGCGGAGATGAGCAGCCGCGCCTCGTCCTCGGCAAAGACACAGCCAGCCGCCCGAAGCCGGGCGATGACCGACGAAAGGGAAGGCGGCGGGGAGGAGGCTGACATCAGAGCACCTTTCGGGATGCCGATGTGCGCCCTCCCGGCTGAAGACCGTAACACTACCTGACCGGTCGCGAGCCAGCCGGGCTCGCCGACCTTGTGCGCAGGAGGATGATCCTCTTAACGTGGCGCGATGATCACTTATACCTGGCGCGGCCATTTCGACAGCAGTGAGGTCAGCGCCCTGCACGCCGAGGGCTTCAGTCACGAGCCCTTCGAGGATGACTGGTGGGGCCAGGTGAACCAGCACAGCCTGGGCTGGGCCTGCGCGCGGGACGGACATAACCTGGTCGGCTTCGTGAACGTCCCCTGGGATGGCGCGACCCACGCGTTCATCCTGGACACCCTCGTCGCGGCGAGAGCACAGCACCAGGGCGTCGGAACTAGCCTGGTCGCCCTCGCCGGGAAAGAGGCCCGCAAGGCCGGGTGCGAGTGGCTGCACGTCGACTTCGAGGACCATCTTCGCCCGTTCTACTTCGGCAGCTGCGGATTCACGCCCACGAACGCCGGCCTGATCGCCCTGCCGGCCGTCTGGCATGCCTTATCTTGATCTTGCCGGTCACCGGATCGGCCCGCGCCGGGGACCAACCCGAGGAGATCGTGATGCCAGTCATCGTTGTGACCCGGCTCCGGCTAAGAGATCCGGCGCTCCTGGACGAGTTCTTCATCGCCGCCGTCGCCGCGATAGAGCAGGCGCAAAAGTCGGATGGCAACCTCGGCGCGGACGCCCTGGCCGACGCGAACAACGCCTGGTGGAGCGTCAGCGCCTGGCAAGAACGCGGCCCGATGCGAGCCTTTGTCAGCAGCGAGCCGCACCTGAGCATCATGGCGCACCTGGACGACTGGTGCGACGAGGCGACATTCGCGGACTGGGAACAGGCCAGCCCAGACCTCCCGGACTGGCCGACGAGCTACCGTCATCTCATCGCCGACGGTCAGGCGGCGAGTCTCACCCACTCCTCAGAGGCAAATCAAACTCTCGCTTTCCCCCCGCCGGTCGAAGCGGCCAGCAGCGGTACCTGACCAGCGAAACGCGTCGGCCGTTCGTGGCGGCCGACGTCAGGACAGCTGCCGGAGATGGGTGCGCTGCCCGTCATGGTCGAAGATGCCCAGGACCTCTGCCGGACCGCCGCGAGCCCCGAAGGCGTGCGGAATCATGGTCGAGAACTCCGCCGCCTGGCCGGCCTCGACCAGGATCGTCCGCTCTCCCAGCAGCAGCACGATGGTCCCCGACAAGACAGTGAACCAGTCCTTGCCGGGATGGACTTTCAGCTCGTCGGTGCCGCGCCGGGGCTCCGGCTTGGTGATACGCATCTTGGCCACGGTTACGCCGTGCGGGCCGGCCTTTCGGCTCAGCATCCAGGTGGTCAGCCCTCGCCCTGCATCGTGCTGCGGCCTGATCACCACGTCGTCGTCGGCGACGGACTCCACCAGCTGGTCGATGGTAGTCCCCAGGGCCCGTGCGATCGAGCTCAGCTGATCGAGGCTGATCCGCCGGTGGCCTGTCTCAATACGGCTCAGGGTGGAAGGGCTCAGGTAGCAGCGGGCCGCTAGATCATCGAGTGACCAGCCCAGCGCCGCGCGCAGCCCCCTGATCCGCTTGCGGACCAGGCTGTCGAGCTCACCATCTTGCGTCATACGCAAGATCATATGTCAGTAGCGCAAGCTGGCCGTAGGTTGGCAGCATGAGAAACCATCACCGCCATCATGACCAGCATCAGCACCGGCGCCACCCCGCAGCGGACACCGACGAGGCGGCCATGGCCGCGCTCCTGGATCTCGATGCCGAAGTACTGCACTCCTACCTGTCTGAACTGACCGCCTGGATCCACGAGCTGGCGTCCGGTCTGCCCCTCCGCCGGATCCTCGACCTGGGCAGCGGGACCGGGACCGGCACTTTCGCCCTGCTTGAGCGCTTCGAGGGGGCCGACGTCATCGCCCTGGATATGTCCGCGCAGCTGCTGCAGCACCTCATGGACAAAGCCGGCGTTCTCGGCGTGGCCGACCGGGTTCGCACCATCCAGGCGGACCTGGACGCGGCGTGGCCGGCGATCGACACCGTTGACCTGGTCTGGGCGTCCTCGTCCCTCCACCACATGGCAGATCCCGATCGCGTCCTCACCGAGGTCCTGGCCGCGATCCGGCCCGGCGGCCTCCTGGTGGTAGCCGAGATGGACTCGTTCCCGCGCTTTCTGCCCGACGACCTCGGACTCGGCCGCCCCGGACTTGAGGCACGCTGTCATGCTGTGCTGGCCGAAGGCCATGCCGCCGAGCTACCGTATCTCGGCTCCGACTGGGGCTCACTGCTGTCCCTGGCCGGCTTCGTCATCGAGGCCGAGCGGCCTTTCGCCATCGCTCTGACGCCGCCGCTTCCCGCGTCGGCCGGCCGTTACGCTCAGGCCTCGCTGCGACGAATGCGGTCCGGCCTCGACGGCCGGATGAGCGGCGACGATCTGGCCACGCTCGATACCCTCATCGACAGCGACGGGCCCGACGGCGTCCGGCAGCGCGACGACCTCACCGTCCGCGCCGCGAGGACCGTATGGGTGGCCAGGCGGCCATGAGCGGCTCTTTATGGCGAGCAGGCCCGAGGATCCCACCGCGATCTTGAATGCGCAGCTGGGTCCGGGCACGCGGAACCTCACGTGGAGCATGCGGCGCTCGCCGAGCCTGTGATGACAGCATGACCGGCGCTACTGTGCATTTCATGAACACCCCGGCCGGCCCGCCCGCTGCCTTTGATACCGAGGCCGCCGTGCTGGGCGCCCTGTTCTCTCCCGCCGGACGCTCCGACCCGCACGCGATCTTGCGCCCCTGCACCCTGCCCGGCTGCCAGTACCTGTTCGTCCGGGATGTGCTGCGCGACCCGCGGTTCGCCGCGCCGACCATCCCGCCCTCCCCGGACCCGGCATTCCAGCTGCTCCGGCGGTGGATGATCCGGCTGGACGGCGACCGGCACCGCCGCGTCCGGGACGCTTTCGGCGGCCTGTTCACCGCCCGCCGAGTCGAGCGTTACCGGGCCATCATCGCCGCGCGGGCCACCGCGCTGATCGACCAGGCCGCCCCCGCAGGGAGCATGGACCTGGTTACCGGCTTCGCCAGGCCGCTGCCGTTCGCCGTGATCACCGAGGTGCTGGGTGTCCCGCCCGATGACCGGGACTGGCTCGGCGACGCGCTGGCCACCCTCAACCGCGGCTTCGCCCGCCAGCGTGACAGCGACCGCACCCCGGTCCAGGACGCCAACGACGCGACCGAGCAGATGCTCTCTTACTTCGCCGAGCTGCTCGACCAGCGCGCCGCAGCACCCGCCGATGACCTGATGACCGCCCTGGCCGCCCGGCGCGCAGACGGGGACGACCGCCAGGACTTCCTCGCGAACTGCATCTTCTTCGTCCTCGCCGGGCACCAGACCACTACCACCCTGCTCACCCTGGGCACTCACCTGCTCTGCACCCACCCCAGCGCCGTGGCCGTGCTGCAGGAAGATCCCGGGCGCTGGCCGGCGGCCGTGGAGGAAATGCTGCGGCTGATCGCCCCGACGACCTTCACCGGAGCAACCCCCCGGACCGACGCTGATATCCACGGTGTCACCTGCCCGGCCGGACAGCCGCGGCTCCTTTTCCTGGCCGCGGCCAACCGCGACCCCTCCACCTTCCCCGACCCCGACCGATTCGACATCAGCCGCGAACCCAATCCTCACCTGAGCTTCGCCGCCGGAGCCCACTTCTGCCTCGGTGCACCCCTGGCCAGACTCCACGGCGAAGTCGCGCTGACCACCCTGTTCACCCGCCTGCCCGGCCTGGCCGCCGTCACCCCGCCCGACATCACGGCCAGTGTCCCCATCCGCCAGGTCGACCACTTCACCGTCACCTGGAACCAAGCCTGACCGGCCAGCCTGGCCAGAATGGCAGCACGATGCACAATTTCTGGCTTACGGCTCCGGAGACCGCCGCACGGCCGCCGTTTCTGTCAGTTGTAGGCTCGCTGCCGTGGATGGCCAGGTATCCCTCCGACCGGTGATCGAAGGCGATCTGTCCTGGCTCGCCGACCTGAGAAATAACCCGATCGCCACCGGCCCGCATGAGTGGCATGGCTGGAGCGATCCCCAAGGGGAGGGGAGGCGATGGGCCGAGTCTGGGCTGCTCGACGACAACAGCGGGACTTTGATCGTGCTGCACGGCACCGATCGCGTAGGCACAGTTTCCTGGCGCAAAATTCAGACCGGGCCGATTGCCAGCAATTGGGCCATCGGCATCGGCCTAGCGCCGCAGTTCCGGGGACGCGGGTACGGTTCTGAGGCGCACCGGCTGCTGGTTCGTTATTTGTTCGCTCATACGCAGGTCAACCGTATTGAGGCCACCACCGAGATCACTAATGTGGCTGAGCAGCGGGCACTGGATAAGGCTGGCTTCACTCGCGAGGGCGTCCTGCGGGGCACCACATTCCGCCAGGGCCGGTGGCACGATCAGGTGATCTACAGCGTGCTTCGCGACGAGGTCACTCTGGAGGATTCCACCGCCGAAGATGGCACGGTAGTAGCGGCAGCGGAGCGAGAACGCGGCGGAAACGAGGTCTGATGACTCGGCCGGCGCCCGACGACTTGATCAAGGTTGCCGACGACTGCTGCGGCTTGCTCGGCCCGGTGGCAGACAGGGACTGGGAGGTTCGCGCGGGCGACCTCGACTGGAGCTGCCGCCGGACCCTTGAGCATCTCGCATCGCTGGCGTTCGCACCCCAGCTGGCCATGCGGGCAACCACATTCCGGCCTCTCGCTTTCCGGATCGCGGCGGACGCGCCCGTCGAGCAACTCTTGTGGACTGCGCAGACGATGTCGCACATCCTCGCCGACGTCGCGCGGGCCGCGAGACCCGAAGACCGGGCCTTTCACCCCGCGGGCATGGCCGACCCGGCAGGCTGGCTGGCCATGGGCATGGACGAGCTGCTGGTCCATACGCACGATATCTGCCTGGGCCTCCAGATTGACTTCGTGCCCGATGACCTCGCGGCCCGCATGGTCCTTGACCGGCTGTTCCCGTGGTGGCCCAGGCAGGCAGCGCCCGCACAGGCCCTGCTGTGGGCGAACGGGCGGGCGTCGCTTCCCGGCCTGGAGGACATCGGCGACACGTGGCGCTGGCACTGCGCGCCGCTCAGCGAGTGGACCGGGACCATCCGCACCCGCCACGGCAATTGCCATAGTCGCTAGCGACCTGGGGCCTGCATGTCCGGCACAGTCGCCACAGTTCCAGGTGCGGCGTCCTCCCAGTCTGGGAGAAACCTCTGCAAGACCGTATGCTGCTAGTGGCAGCCACGTCTGCCTGATCCGAGCGGCCCCCAGCCCGGCGCTGGCGGTAGCGCCCGAGGACAAGAGCGGCGCAGCCCTCACGTGGGTTCAGTTTCCTCCTTCCATCGTGATCCACATACGGTGGCCGGGCGCCGGGGCGAGGCCACCGGTTTGAGGGCACGATGTCACACGACAAGATCAGGGCCGCGGCCCGCAAGCGCATGGAACAGACCGGCGAGCCCTATGCCGCTGCCCGCCGCGAGGTGATCAGGGAGCACCAGCGGGCCGAGGGCAAGGACCCGGCTCCGGGCACACAGTGGTTCGCGATCAGTTATAGCGATGCCTGGGAGGGCAGGCTTTCGGCCTGGCTAGACGCCCGGCTCTTCCGCGCTGGCCCAGGAGTGTCGGGCGTGGAGGCTGACGCCGCCGAGATTCGGGTCCGGGTGGGTTCCTTCAAGCTGGACATCCCCCGCGGGTCTGTCCGTTCCATCACGCGCTCGCAGGCCAGGGTGGGAAGAACGGTCGGCGTGCACGGGCGGCGTGGCCATTGGCTGGTGAATGGCTCCGCCGAGGGCCTGGTGGAGATCACAATGGACCGGCCCTGCTACCCCGCCCCCAGTATCGATACCTTGTTCGGCATAGGCCCGTCGAGGGTGGATTCGCTGACCGTTAGCCTCGAAGACCCTGATCGCTTCCTCGCGGCTGTCGGGTGTGACAAGCGTACGTCCGCGTAGTCCGTAAGGGCCTGGCCTGGTAGTGACGCGTCAGTGTCCGGATGCCACCGGCCGGTAAGGTCGGCCCGTGCCGCCGCCACCCGATCTCACGCCAGGGCCGCTCAGCGTCCGCCGTGCGACCGCCGCCGACCTGTCCGCGATCAAGGTGCTCATCGACGCCGCCTACGCCAGGTACCTGACGCGGATGGACAAGCCACCCGGCCCCATGCTGCGCGACTACAGGCCGTCCATCGAGGCCGGCACCACCTGGGTCACCGGCTCCCCCATCACGGCCGTGCTCACCCTGTACTGCGTCGACAATCACCTGCTCATCGAGAATATCGCCGTACATCCCAGCGCCCAGGGCAGCGGGCTCGGCCGTGCCCTGATGAGCTTCGCCGAGCAGGAGGCCGCCCGCCGCGGGCTCACCCGAATGGCGCTGTACACCCACGAAGTCATGACCGAGAACCAGGCCATCTACGCTCGGCTCGGCTACACCGAGGTCGAGCGCCGGACCGAGGACGGCTACCGGCGAATCTATATGGAGAAACGACTGCCCGGCTGAGGCTAAGTGATGGCCGCCGCCAGTGCCACTGTGTCCGTCAAAACCGCCGCCATGTCCGCTGTGCCCGCTGATCCCGCCGCCATGTCCGCTGTGCTCGCCGCCGTGCGTACCGAACCGGCCGTGATGCCTGCTGCCTGTAGGAGGTACGACCAGGTTGCCGTCATAAACGCCGGTCGTGCCTGACCCTGACGGCTTCCGGCGATCTCGCAAGACCTGATGGACAACGTAAATAACCCACACAATGGCCACCGCGGCGAGGATGATCACAAGCTCTGCGTGACTGGACAACAACCGCCTCCGTTTCGCGAAGCTGCCAGATCTAGAGTCTCATCGGCAGTTGCCACCGACAACTAACTGCTCTAACGTCACCCGTGCGCTGATACCTAAGGGTGGACATGGCGCGGAGCAAAGGAGACAGCGTGGAGCGCACAGTTCGCACCCCGGACGGCCGGACGCTAGCTGTCGAGGACTCCGCTGATCCCGCTGGCCGACCGGTCCTGGTCCACATGGGCACGCCAAACTCCAGGCACCTTTATGGCCCGAACGTGCGGGATGCCGCCGCCCGCGGGCTGCGGCTGATTTGCTACGACAGGCCGGGCTACGGAGGATCCTCGCCGCAGCCGGGGCGCACCGTCGCGGACTGCGCCAGCGATGTCCGCACGATCTGCGCTGAGCTCGGCATCGATCGGCTAGCTACGTGGGGCATCTCCGGCGGAGGCCCGCACGTGCTCGCGTGCGCTGCCCTGCTCCCGGACCTGGTGACCGCCGCCGCCTCGCTCGCCTCGCTGGCCCCGTACGGCGCTGAGGGCCTTGACTATTTCGCCGGGATGGGCCAGAGCAACGTGGATGACTTCCGCCTGTTGTTCACAGACGAGGCTGCGTCCAGGGCACAGACGGACAAGGACCGGGAGGAACTCCTGGCCGCGTCGCCGGAGGATGCGGCCGAGGCGATGGAATCACTCCTTACGCCGACAGATGCCGCGGTCCTGCGCGGCGAGCTGGGCGAATACCTGACCTCCTCCTCGCAGGACGGCCTGGCGCCCGGTAGCCAGGGATGGTGGGACGACAACTGCATGCTCAGGCCGTGGGAATTCGACCTGGCCGACATCACTGTCCCGGTCCTGCTGCTGCACGGCAGGCAGGACATGTTCGTGCCATTCGGCCACGGCGAATGGCTGGCCTCGCACATTCCCGGCGTCGAGGCCCGGCTGCTCGACGACGACGGGCACCTGACGCTACTGCAGAATCGGGTACCCGAGGTACATGCCTGGCTGTCAGAACACCTGTAGCGCGCCAGTGAGCCCCTGCCTTGCTGCCGGTCAGGCACCTATCTTGCGGGTACGGATCATTCCGACAGGATTGCGGATATGACCAAGGCCCTGATGCTCATCGATGTTCAGCGCAACATGCTTGAGCCGCCGACACCGGTTCCCTCGGCCGCTGCTATCCGCCCAGCCCTGCAAGACCTGCTGCTGCGAGCACGTCAAGCGGGCGCGCTCGTGATCCACGTCCAGAACGATGGGCCACCCGGCCAGCCCGACGAGCCCGGCACTGATGGCTGGCAGCTCGTCTTTCCTGTTAAGGCCGGCGAGCTGACGGTGAGGAAGGACCAGTCCGACACGTTCGCTGCTAAGCCTGCGCTGGCCAAGGACCTTGCGGCTCAGGAGATAACCGGGGTCGTCATCGCCGGGATGCAAAGCAACTATTGCGTGGCTGAGTCCAGCCGGGGCGCCCTGAAGCGGGGTCTTCAGGTGATTCTTGCCTCAGGCGCCCATGCCACCTATGACGAGAATGAGCCAGCCTCCGTCATCTCCACCAAGATCGAACGAGAGCTCGCCACTGAGGGCGTCACGGTACTCCCTTTCCGCGAAGTCAGCTTTGTTAGCCAGGCAGGCGCTTGATCATTTCGGTTGAGCCGCCACGGCGCCGGGCACCAAGGCCTGCCAGAAGCGATCTGGATGCCGTGTTCGTGTCGTCAGCCTCGGCAGTGACGTCGGGCTTACCCCGATCGTGAAGGACGCCAAAAGCCTGGGCGAGCAGTGCCTTGGCCAGTCCGCGGCGGCGATATGGGCTTAGGACTGCGATCAGGCCGAGCCGCGGCCGCCCTGGGCTGTTCCATACGCGAACCAACCCGATGTAGTCGCCGCTAGCTGAATCGACAGCAACCAGGTAGGTCGCCGGGTCGAACTCCGAGCCGAACGTTTCCTCGCGGAAATCACCGGGATCCCAGGCCCATCCGTCCGCGCCCGGCACGTCCTGGCGCAGCGCGTCATCCAGCAAGCGCAGCTGATCTTCGTAAGCGTCCCTGGCGGAGATAACGGTGATCTCTTCGGGGGGCCACTTGGCCTGCAGGCCGGTGACGAGCGGGTCGGTGGGAATCAGGTAGTTACCCTCCCGCCTGCTCACCGTGAAGCCCAGCTGGGTGAAGCGCGCCAGCTCTTGGATGTCCTCCTCGTCGACCGTGGCGTGCAAATCACCGCCTGTATTCTCGGCCACGGCGGCCAGCAAGGGCCCGTAAGCATCGGCCCGGCCCGGATCGAACCATACGAACCATCGATCATCTGGGCGCAAGAAAGCCCGGACCGCCCCAACTACCTCGTGCCCATCAAGCGCTCGCCAGACCAAGCCAGGCGAGGCGCGCACTATGCGCAGACCGGTCGATGTCACGGCGCTGGACCGTAGCATGTGGCCCGCACCATCACCACTGGGTTTGCGCCGCCGTCCTACGCCGCAGTTGGCACCGTCGAGCCCCGCGAGGACCTGGACCGGATCCATTTCCTGCTCGGCGGCTGCGACGGCGGGCGGCTAAGATCGGCTGGTGGTCTCCGGATTCCATCACGTCACCCTCAACGTCACGGACCTGCCGCGCGCCCGGGAATTCTATGAGGGCGTCCTCGGCTTCGAGGTCGTCCAGGATTTCCCCGGCCGTAAGCTAAGCCTGCGAGTCGGAGAGTCCCGGGCCAGACTGGTGCTCTGCCCTCCGCCCGGTGCTCCCGACAGGGACCGGTTCAGCGAGTACCGGATCGGCCTCGACCACGTTGCCTTCGGCGCCAGCCGGGCCGACCTGGACCGGCTGGCCGCAGCACTCAGCGCGGCCGGGGTTACATCGGACCTCCACCACGACCCGGTCGGCCCAGCCGTCCTGTCCTTCCGGGACCCGGACAACATCCAGCTCGAGTTCTTCGAATCCCGCTCTGACCCCGCGCCGCCGCCAGGCGCCTAAAGGGACTGCCGCCGGCTCGGTTGAACGCGCCCGTCAACGATCAGCTGAACCTAGGCATAAGAGGGCCGTGCTGTCCGGCTTCGCTTGATGTGCGACGCTTCCGCTGGCGGTTGAAGATATGCGGCCCGCTAGTATGTGGCTTGGCCGGATGAAGCTCCGGCGGGCTTGAGCCCAAACCGCCGCGGTGGCTGATGGCTTCTACCAGGAATCCGCCCTCCTGGCAGTCGCTGGCCCGCTGGCTGCTGTCAGGACGTACCTGGCAGGAGCAGCAGTGAACATCTACTATGTTGCGGCAATCTGGCTGGGCATGGCCCTGCTCGCCTCGGTGGTCAGCATCCGGATCGCGATGCCCGCGGCGCTGGTTGAGATCGTGGTCGGCGCGCTGGCCGGGAACATCCCCGGCATACGCGAGCACGTCACCCAGACCGACGTCGTCACCTTCCTGGCGAGCGCGGGTTCTTTGGTGCTGACGTTCCTGGCCGGAGCCGAGATCGACCCGGTGTCGCTGCGGGGGCACTGGAAAGCAAGCCTGTCCATCGGATTCGTCTCGTTCGCGCTGCCGTTCCTGGCTGCATTCGGGTTCTGCCGGCTGGTGCTGGGCTGGCATCTGCACGCCGCCGAGATCGGTGGCATCGCGCTGAGCACCACCTCGGTCGCGGTGGTGTACGCGGTCATGGTCGAGACCGGGCTGAACCGGCACGACCTGGGCAAGCTCATCCTGGCCGCCTGCTTCATCACCGACCTAGGCACCGTGCTGGCCCTCGGCGGCCTGTTTGCCAGCTACGGCTGGCTGCTCATCGTCTTCATCGCCGTTAGCGCGGTCACAGTGGCGCTGCTGCCCCGGCTGCTCCGGCTGGCGATCAGGTACTTCGGCCACCGGGTCACCGAACCGGAGATCAAGCTGCTGCTGGTGGTCTTGTTCGGGCTCGGCGGGCTGGCCACCCAGGCCGGCAGCGAGGCCGTCCTGCCCGCCTACGTCGCCGGGCTGGTCGTGGCCGGGGTGTTCTTGCACGACCGGGTGCTGATGGACCGGCTGCGCTCCATCGCCTTTGCGCTGCTCACTCCGTTCTTCTTCCTGCGCGCCGGAACACTCATCTCCGCCCCCGCGCTGATCACAGGCGCCGGGGTGATCGCCATGTTGCTGCTGGTCAAGCTCGCCGCCAAGCTGGTCGGCGTCTGGCCGGTCGCCGCCGCGTTCAGGCTGCCCCGGCGGGAACGGACCTATACCACGCTGCTGATGGCCACCGGGCTCACCTTCGGCTCGATCGCCGCGCTGTTCGGGCTGACCCACCACCTCATCGACAAGATCCAGTACACCGAGCTGGTCACTGTCGTCATCCTGTCGGCCTTCGTGCCGACCCTGATCGCCCAGCAGTTCTTCCGGCCAGCGGTTCTCGACACCGAAGAAGAGGAAGCTCTCGGTGAAGAAGACCTCTCGATCATCCACCGCCGGGCCTCGACCCACCAGGCGGGGCGCGAGCTAACCGGCATCAGGCCTCAGGACGAAACTCCAGAGCCCTAGGGTCCGTCGAGCATCAAGTGAAGACGATCCGTCGCACACCCTGTGAGCCTCGGCTAAAGAGGGCCGTGCTTGTCCTTCCCTCATGCCGATGATCTGTCCCGGCTGCAACAAGACCTAGACGATGTGCCGCTAGATGGTCCATGCCCCGGTCTCGATCCTGGCGACTGGGGCCGGGCACTACTCGGGCGCGTTCACCATGAGCTAGTACGTCCCGCGCGAACCCTGACGACCTGGCCGCCGGGCGCGATGCGCTGGCCGAGATTTACCGCACCGGGGAGCCGTCATGACGCGCCATGTGCGCGGGGCTGGCCGCCGTCGGCGTGAGGGATTGCGCGAGTGATCTCGACCTTCACTCGGACTTCTCGGCGGGCGTACTCGATGGCCAGTGAGCGGGCGACCAGTCCCCCTCTGGGTCGGTGGTCTGCCCCACTTCGATCAGATGACCGTCGGGATCGCGGATGTAGCAACGCTTCTCGTACTGGTGTTGTTTCGGCGGGGTCAGGAATTGAGCACCCCGGGCGCTCCATTCGGCGTACACGGCGTCGATGTCTTTGACCCGGATGTTGAGGAAGCTGCTGACCCGGTCGGGATCACTCGGCGTCTCCAGGATGACCGTCGGCTTGTCGTCGGTCGGACCCCCGCCGCTATTGATGACGATCCAGCTGTTGGCTAGCGCAACATTAACCGGGTCTCCGGGACGTTCCACCCGGCCGCCGAGTACTTCGGTGTAGAAGCGCCGAGAGCGCTCGACATCGTCCGAGACGATGAAGTGGGTCAACACAATTCCCTCTGGCGGCGGTGGGAACTCGGCCATCTGGCACCTTCCACTGGTTAAGTCTCACACCCGCTTCACGACGGAGTTCGCAGCCGACGCTAGCACGAGTATGCGTTCGATCTCCTTCGGCTGCCGCTTGGCGTGCCCGCAGCGTTGGTGAGCTGGTTGACCTAGCGTTCGTGACTTGCCCGGCTCGATGATCTATGGCTGTTCAGGGGTGTTCAGGGGCACGATGGGGCCCGGCCCTGGCCCTGCGATTAGTTATGTCGGGGGTCGCCAGTCAGATTCCGTAACGACACGATCGGAGGCACGAGATGCGGAAGCTCAGCCTGCAACAACACGTCTCACTTGATGGCTACCTCCTCGAAGAGGGTACCGAGTTCTACCGTTGGTGGGAGCCCCTGCCCGATGACGAAGAGATGGAAGATTACTTCGTCGCTGCGCTGCGACGTGCCGGAACCCACATCATGGGCGGGGTCACCTACCAGGGCATGGCCGCCCACTGGCCCACCTCCCCCGAGCCGGAGGCACCGCCCATGAATGACATCCCCAAGGTGGTGTTCTCCAAGACCCTGCAAACGGCCGACTGGCCCGAGTCGCGCATTGCCCGAGGTGATACAGCGGAGGAGATCGCCCGGCTGAAGGCCGAACCGGGCGGTGAGATCGTGGCCCACGGCGGCGTCCGGTTCGTCCAGTCGCTGGCCAGACTAGACGTGGTGGATGAGTACCGGCTGTACGTATACCCGATCGCCGTTGGCAGCGGCAGTTCTCTGTTCGAGGACATAGAACACCCTCAGCCGCTACGGCTGGTGTCGAACACGACGTTTCCCTCTGGTGCTGTCGAGCTGGTATATGAGCGAGCTGCGCGAGCTGGTGATCCCTCATGACCAGCGTCTATGCCGCCCGCTTGCCGCGCTCCTCGGCCTGGTACTGATGCTCGTTGACCCACGCTACGGCGCAGGTCCAGTGGCCAGAGCCAGCTTTCGGCCTTCGTGACCAGAGCTAGCCTTTCGGCATGGGCGGCACCAACGCGCAGTCGCGGGTGATCATCTTCACCGGCCTGCCTGGTACTGGTAAATCGACACTGGCCGAGCAGGTGGCGCGAGCGGTCGGCGTCCCGGCATTCGCTGCCGACTGGCTCATGGGAGCAATCAAGCCTGCGCTGGCCAATCTTGATCGCTCCGAGTATCTGGCCGTGCGGTCCGGGTTGCTGGGAACGCTGGCGACCCGGCAGCTGATGCTCGGCCAGGACGCGATCATTGACGCCCTGGTGAGCGAGAGTCAGGTCGCCGCATGGCGCGAGGCTGCCGTTCGGTTCCCGGCCCGCTGGTACCTGATCGAGTGCATCTGCTCCGACGAGTTCATCCACCACGAGCGGATCGAGGGCCGTATCCGTGGCATTCCAGGGTGGCACGAGGTCGGCTGGGACTTTGTCGAGCGGATGCGCGCCGAGCTACCTTCCCTGACGGTGGATCGGCTGACTGTCGATGCGATGGAGCCCGTGGCGGACAACCTCAGCCGTGTCCAGGATTACATCTCGGCATGAGCCAGTCCCAGGATTCTTGGCCTGCCTCAGTCGATAGCGAGTAGTCCGGCTCTTCCCCCGTCCTCCTGATAGGTGCCGACGCTCATGATCCAGGCCGGGATCCGCCGAAGATGCTGCAGGAGATCATGGGACACGCGAGTATCACCACGACCCTGGACCTGTACGGCCATCTCTGCCCTGGCGACATGGACCGTTATGCGGACCGTCTGGACAGTGCCGCAGAGGTTGCTGATCCGGCCAAATCCGGCCATCTGACACTGGCGACACGCTGGAGCCGGACCCATCAACGCGCTGACCTGCGGGGAGTGTGGCGCGCTCGGAGGGACTCGAACCCCCAACCTTCTGATCCGTAGATCAATGCCATGTGTGCGGCCAGTGCGGCACAGTCCGTATCCGCAGGTCAGGATCCGCCGAATGTCCAGGCTGTCCGCCTCAGTCCGGTGCTGTCTGCTCAGGCTGTGATAGACCGTGAGAGATCCCGGTGCACTGCGGATTGTCCTGCTCATGGGCGCGCTGCTGCTGCGCTACCCCCGCGCAGTCAAGGCCAGCGTGGTGACCGGCGGCCGGTGCGGGCCGCGGTATCTTGCGTTATGACGACGAAGCGGGCCCAGATGGGTGAGCGCCGGTGGCCGATGGCCGCCGCTGTACTTATCGCCGGGGGACTGCGGATCTTCCTGCCTTCCCAGCTCAGGCTGGACGACGCGCGCCCGCTGTTCGTAGTGGTCCTGGCCGTGCTGATGGTCGCGCTCATCGCCGGCGACCCCGGCCGCATCGACCGCCAGAAGACCTGGCTGCGGATCCTGACCGGAGTGCTCATCGGAGTGATCACTCTCGTCAACGCGGGGTCATCGGTTCGGCTGGTATACGCCATCATCACGACCGAGCCCTTCACCAATGACGCAAACATCCTGCTTGTCAGCGGTGGGATCATCTGGCTGACGAACATGATCGCCTTCGGGCTGTGGTACTGGGATCTCGACCGTGGCGGCGCGGCTGCCCGCGCGCTCGGTACCGGCACCGGACCGGCATTCGTGTTCCCGGAGATGTCGAACCCGGAACTCGTCCGGGTCGGCTGGTACCCGTCGTTCGTGGATTACCTCCACCTGTCCTACAGCACTTCCATGGCATTCAGCCCCACGGACGTCTCGGCGATAAAGCCGTGGGCGAAGCTCATGATGATGGCCGAGGAGACGATCTCACTAGTTGTCGGAATCCTCGTAGTCGCCCGGGCGGTGAATATCCTGAAGTAGGCAGGGAGTTCCAGGCGGCCCGACGGCCCCAAGAAACGGCCCCCACCCGTGGGGCTGTGGCGCGCTCGGAGGGACTCGAACCCCCAACCTTCTGATCCGTAGTCAGATGCTCTATCCGTTGAGCTACGAGCGCTAGCGCCCGACAGTCTACGACACCGCAACGCTTGCCGCGCCTCGGCTGCCATGTGAACGGCGTGCCTTGGTTCATGACAGCGGCAACCTGGCTGCAGCCGCGCGCGGATGTACGCGCCTACCGTGGCGCTGCGGTTGCGTCACGGCCTGCTGCCTGCCCCTGCGCACGCTGCTCGGCCTTGACCACGTGCATGACGGCGTTGATGAGCGCCAGGTGCGTAAATGCTTGCGGGAAATTGCCCAGATGCCGCCCGGATCGGGGATCGATCTCCTCTGCGTACAGCAGAAGCGGGCTCGCGTAGGACAGGACCTTCTCGCACAGGTCCCGAGCCCGGCGGTGCTCGCCGATCTCCGAGAGCGCCGAGACCAGCCAGAAGGAGCAGATAGTGAAGGTTCCCTCTTCGCCGGAGAGTCCGTCGTCTGTTTCATCCACCCGGTAGCGCAGTACCAGGCCCTCCTCGGTGAGCTCGTCGGCGATGGCGAGCACGGTCGCCCGGATCCGCGGATCGTCGGCGGGCAGGAATCTGAGGAGCGGCATGAGCAGCACTGAGGCGTCGAGAGCCGTGGTTCCGTAGTACTGGCAGAACACCCCGCGCTCATCCAGCGCGTTCGCGCAGATATCGGCATGGATCTCATCAGCCGCCTTCTGCCACAGGCGAGCGCTGTCGACGTCCTCGCGGAGCCGGGCCAGCCGGGCCCCCCGGTCCGCTGCGACCCAGCACATCAGCTTCGACGAGGTGAAATGCCTTCGCTCGCCGCGGATCTCCCAGATGCCGCAGTCAGGCTCGCGCCAGTGCTCGAGGGCATGCTCCACCTGGTGACGGGCCATATTCCAGACCCGCTCGTCGAGCCTGTCCCTGGACTTGGTGTGCAGGTACAGGGAGTCCAGCACGACACCCCACACGTCGTTCTGCTGCTGGGTGTAGGCGGCGTTGCCGATGCGGACCGGGCTGGCGCCCTGGTAGCCGTGCAGGTGCTCAAGGATCTGCTCAGTGAGGTCGCATTCACCGCCGATGCCGTACACGATCTGCAGGTCCCCGCGGTCGCGCTGGACCAGGTCGGTGATGAAAGCGAAATAGTCATTGGCTTCCCACTCGAAGCCCAGGGTGTACAGGCCCCACAGCGCGAACGTGGCGTCCCGGATCCAGGTATACCGATAATCCCAGTTCCGCTGCCCTCCCGGTGTCTCCGGCAGCGACGTGGTGGCGGCCGCCGCGATCGCGCCGGTCGGGGCGAAAGTCAGGCCCTTGAGCGTCAGGGCGCTGCGGGCCAGGTAGCTGCGCCAGCGGTGGTCAGGCAGGTTTCCCCTGGCCAGCCAGTGCTGCCAGTGGTGGGCGGTCCACACCAGGCGCTGGTAGGCGTCGTCGTAGTTCTCGGGCGGCTGGCCGCTGCCCCAGGACAGGGCACAGAAACGAACATCACCTTCCCTGAGCAGGGTGCGCGCCCTGGCGCTCCGCCCTTCCAGGCCGATCCGGACGTCGGAGGTGAGGGTCAGCGCCAGGTCCGTGCCTTCCATCTGGGCCGCGACCTGGTAGTACCCGCGGTTGGTACGCTTCCAGCTCGCACCGTGACGGCCGTAGTCGAAGACCGGGTCGCAGTCCATGGTCAGCTGCACCGCCCCGTCCACGCAGCGCACCAGCCGAATCAGCAAGTGCTCCGCGTCATAGTCGGTCGGGGGCCGGCTGTGGGTGGAATGCTCCGGTTCCTCGTGCCGCCAGGGTCCCATGACCAGGCAGTCCCTGACGATGACCCAGCCCTCACCGCAATCCCAGCTGGTCTCTAGCACCATTGTCCCCGGCAGGTACCGGCGATCGGCCGGCACGGCCACGTCTTCGGGCCCGAACCGGAAGCAGCCGGCGTCCCGGTCGAGCAGCGCGCCGAAGACAGACGGGCCGTCCATCCGCGGCAGGCACATCCACTCGATCCCTCCGCCTGGCGCGACTAGCGCCGTGACTTCGCAGTCGGACAGGAACCCGTAGTCAGCTATCGGCGCATACGGGGAGAACTCGGCGGCATCTGCGAGCTGTTCCGCGAACTCGCCGGTTCCCCCGCCGATCGGTAGCCCGTCGTGGGTCGTCATCCGCTCATCGCCCCTGCCATTAGCACGTCTGCATCCTTGATCAAGGATGACACGCCAGCCACTGCGATCCCATATCCCGCGTCAGCCTTCCGCCGGGCAGGGCCTCGCTGTAGATCCCCCGGCGGCCAGCGCGCGGTCCCTAGAACCTCCTAGCCGGGAGCCATGTCGACGAAGCGGCTGAAGTGGCCCTGGAACGCGACCGTGACCGTGGCCGTGGGGCCGTTGCGGTGCTTGGCCACGATGAAGTCCGCCTCACCGGCGCGCGGTGACTCCCGCTCGTAGGCATCCTCGCGATGCAGCAGGATCACTACGTCCGAGTCCTGTTCTATGCTGTTATGGGCGAAGATTCCGTCGGCAATGAAGTTATGAGTTCCCTTGACCGTGGCATCGAAGACTGGGAATGACCCGAGGGGCTCGATGCTCTCGATCCGATCCCAGTAAATGTCACTGGTGGCAGCCGCTTCAAGAAGCGGAGAATTGAGAGCCGCCGCGCAGCGGAGCAGCCTCTGCCGAGACGGGCAGCTCTTGTAGAGAGCTGAGCCGCAATAGTGAGTGCCGATCGCTGCCTGGAACTGACGCTCGGAGATTCCGGCACGCAGTCGCTCGGACTTTACGAGGTCCCACACCTCGATTGGCAGCGTATCGACATTGGTGTTGACTGCCTGGCCCTGGAGGGCAGCCAGAAGTTGCTGGGCAGCCTCACCTCGTCGCCCGTGGACCCCCACGTCGCCGCAGAATGCGCGCAGGCTGGGGCCATCAGCGATGATCACATGATAGGAGGGCCGGTAGCCCTCCTTATCCGCTCTCCGGATTCGGGCCACGATCCCAAGCCGTGCCAGCAGGAGCGCCACTCCGTCAGCCAACTGGCGGCTTGTCGTCGCGTAGTAAGCCTTCGGGGTCGACTTGCCGCGAGGATTCCAGATGCACCCGTCGGTAGCCCACAGATGCCGCAGGAACAAGGCTATTTCACTGTCATTCGCCGAATAGAGAACATCCGGAATACGCTTCTGGTAGGACCTCAGGTCGTCGATACCCAGCTCACGAAACCAGACGTGCAAGGGATTGTAACGCCCGTGCGTACAGCGATAAGGGGCCGGCAGGTAGCTATGCCACCAGGTCTTCAGCGGCACCCGGCGGGGTGTTATCCCGAACTCGGCGGCTACGGCTCCTTCGACGAAGTCGAGGTTAGCTTCGTCATTCGAGGTGTAATGAACGGGCTGGCTGCGGAGCACGCATCCGTCCCCGATGAGGTGAGCTAGCAAGCCGAGCCGGTTTTCTGTCCAGCCCAGTCCCGCGCTCACGGGCGCCGGGATTCGCCGTGGTACGGCAATCCGGCTCCCCGCGGCCAACTTCTCCAGCGGCAGCCAGCCGGCCAAGGTAAGGAAGGGGTGATTTCCTGATGCCTTGACCTCACGCCCGGACGCCAGCTTCAGGCGGTAGACCTCCTTGACTCCGGCCGGGAACACGTCAGTGATCGGTGCTAGCACGATCTGGTGCTGCTCGTCGACCGACCAGACCACGACGCCGTCATGTCCGTTGTCGAGCAGGTCTCGCAACGTCACCGGCGCCCCCGTATCGGCACGCAGGAGGGTCGTGTCAGCTGTCAGGCACCCGCTTTCGCGTAGATCTGCGAGCAATGGGCGTTTATCGGTGCGCTGCTCGGGCCCCCGGTTGAGCTGGGCTACCGCGATCACCGGAACGTTCAGTTCCTTGGCCAGGAGCTTGAGCGACCTGGACATGTCGGACACTTCCTGCTGCCTGTTCTCCACCCGCTTCGGCGAGGTCATCAGCTGCAGGTAGTCGATGATCACCAGCCGCAGGTCATTCCGCTGCTTCAGGCGGCGGCACTTCGCCCGGATCTCCATCATCGACATGTTCGGCGAGTCGTCGATGAACAGCGGGGCGTTGACGACCTCGCTCATCCGCCGGGCCAGCCGGGTCCAGTCCTCATCGCTCATCTGGCCCGTGCGCATGGAATGCAGCGGAACTCGCGCCTCGGCGGACAGCAGCCGCATGGTGATCTCGTTCCGGCTCATCTCCAGGCTGAACATGACCGACGTGAGCCCGTGCTTGACCGACGCGGCCCGAGCCAGATCCAGTGCGAGCGTCGAGTTGTGCGTCGGGATCATCGCCCGGCCCGCCAGGTAAAGATGATCTGCGCTGCCGACCTGCACGCACCGCACCGGCACGCTGGGAATCGGGCGAACGGCAGTGATGGTGCGCTGCCTGGCCTTGAGCGTGAGCCGGGCCGGGCGGCGTTCCCTATGGGCTATCTGTTTCCGCTCAAGCCGGAACACCTCGTCACTGGTCGTGAACGTGATGGTGTAGGCGACAGAAGATGCCTCCGAACGCCCCCGGATCCGGCGCTCAGACCAAACGCACCGGTAACCGAGGCTGACAATCAGTTCCCTGAAGTCCTCCGCGAGCCTGCGCGAGGTAACCGTGAGCTGCGCTGAGCCCGTGGGACTCACCACGCCATCGGCGTCCAGCAGCCCGGCCAGGAGTGCCCGCCGCTGCGGCGCCGATGCCCGCAGGTAGGAAGGCGGGATGTGCCTGTTGTCCATGCTCTCGGCCCGGAGGAGCTCGACCATCGCACGGTCAGCGGATGTGAATCGCGTCCTCGCGCTGTGGCCAGCTCCGAGACGGGCTCCGAGCACGAAAGGCGGCAGGGGCAGGTCAGCGGGAGGCAGCTCCAGCGCCTGGGCAGTAAGCACCGAATAACTGGGACGCCGGTCGCGGCCACCGGCCCGGATGGCCGCCGCCAGCTGCGCGGTCGTCATCGTAGTCAGACGCGTCGCAGTCGCAGCAGTGCCGCCCGCCATGCGGCCGGCGCCATGCGTGACGTTCCCGAACTGCGGCCCGGCGGCCACGGTGCCTTCCGCGGCCCGGCGTAGTTGTCCGCCACTGGTGCTCGGCGTCGGCGACGATGACCGTGCCGTCATCGAACTCCACTTCATAGCAGGGCCGATCGTGCATGACGTCGGTAGCGGCAACTACGCGGGTCGGCTTGCCGTCAGCTCCGAGGAGCGAGTCTCCGACCTGGACTTCCCCCATCGTGGTCCAGCCGGCCGGCGTCGGCAGCGGTGTGTCCAGCGCCAGCGCCTTGCCCAGGGCCGGGCGCGCGGCGATGATGACCATCTGGCCGGGATGCAGGCCGTTGGTGAGCGCGTCGAGGTCAGCGAAACCGGTCGGCACCCCGGTCAGCGCCCCGCCGCGGCTGCCGATGGCCTCGATCTCGTCCAGCGCCCCCGGCATGATCTCCGACAGCGGCAGGTAGTCGTCGCTGACCCGACGCTCGGTGACCCCGTACACCTCGGCCTCCGCGCGGTCCACGAGGTCGTCGGCGTCACCGTCACCGGAGTAGCCGAGCTGGACGATCCGGGTCCCGACCTCCACCAGGCGCCGCAGCAGCGCCCGTTCCCGCACGATGCGCGCGTAGTAGCCGGCGTTCGCCGCGGTCGGCACGGAGGCGATCAGCGTGTGCAGGTAGGGTGCTCCGCCCATCCGGCCGATGTCGCCCCGCTTGGTCAGCTCCGCGGCCACGGTCACCGCGTCGGCTGGCTCCCCCCGGCCGTACAGGTCGAGAATGACCTCGTGCACGATCTGATGGGCCGGCCGGTAGTGATCCTGCGGCCGGATGATCTCCAGAACATCAGAGATCGCATCCTTCGACAGCATCATGCCGCCGAGCACGCACTGCTCGGCGGCCAGGTCGTGCGGCGGCGTCCGCTCGAACTCCTCGCCGCGCGGCGCTATCTCGGCAACGCTCACCAGACCTACCTCCCCGTAGCCGACTGGCCGTTCCTGCGGCAGGCCACGCAGGGGCTCAGATCCGTTCTACCGGAGGGGTCCGACAAAACGACGGCTCCGGCAGGACGGCTTCGACAGTCTCGTGCCGCTGGCGGTGAACGTCCAGTCGCGCTGTGCACAGGGCTGTGGATAGCTTGTGCAGACACGCCGCGCAAGCTGTGCACTGCGTGGGGATATCACTGTGGATATTACGGGGAAACGTTCCGGCAGAACGTGTCTGCCTGCACCGATTCCCTCCACCGCCTGTGTGCACAAAAAAATCTTTAACTGAAGGCCATGCCTGCAATGGCGGGAAGTTATCCACAATGGAATGTGATGCAAATGTTATAGGCCAGCCGTGCGGGTATATCCCGGCAGGCTGGATGCGCCGGTTCGGCAGGCGGCAGGTGCTCAGGTTGCGTAGCATTCGAGCATGTGTTCGACAACGGGGGAACGGCTCGCCAGGATCGGCGCCGCCATCGACGAGCTGGCGGCTGAGTCGGCGGCGAGCGCCCCGCCGCGCAGCGCTGAGGAGATGGCTGACCGGCTCGCCCGGCTCTGGGCGATGATCGCTGAACTCGACCCGGAACTCGCCAGGCGGCTACCCGGCTACGGCGCCTGACCGCGCAGGAACCGGGACACCACAGCCCGGCCAGGCCGATCAGGGCGCAGAAAATGCCGTGATCGGCCTGGCCGAGCCGAGGCTCAGGCCCCGGTGACCTCGATGTTAAGGGTCGCGCTGACCTCAGGGTGCAGCCTGACCGCTACCTGATGCGAGCCGATCGTCTTGATCGGGTTCTTGATCTCGATCTTGCGCTTGTCCAGCTCCGGGCCGCCGGCGGCCTGGACCGCGGCCGCGATATCGGCCGGTGACACCGAGCCGAACAGCCTGCCGCCGCCGCCCGCGCGCGTTTGCAGCCGGACGGTCAGCGAAGCCAGCCTGCTGGCCGCGTCCCTGGCGTCGTCAGCGCCCCGGATCTCGCGGACCGAGCGGGCCCGCTTGATCAGCTCGATCTGCTTCTCCGCACCGCGGGTCCAGCGCATCGCCAGGCCGCGCGGCACCAGGTAGTTGCGGCCGTAGCCGCCCGCCACCTCGACCACGTCACCGGGGGCACCCAGGCCGGATATCTCCTGGGTCAGGATGAGTTTCATCGGCGTACCGCTCATCGGTGCGTAACCTTCCCCGGCCTCAGCGTGCCGTGCTTGTGTACGGCAGCAGCGCCATTTCGCGCGCATTCTTGATCGCCACGGCGACGTCGCGCTGGTGCTGCGTGCAGTTACCGGAAACCCGCCGGGCCCGGATCTTGCCGCGGTCCGAGATAAACTTCCGCAGCAGCCCCGTGTCCTTGTAATCCACGTGGGAGATCTTCTCCTGGCAGAACAGGCAGACCTTCTTCTTTGGCTTGCGAATCGGTGGTTTGGCCATCGTGGTGCTCCTTGTCAGAGCCCCGCTCGCAGCGGGGATGGTCGGTTGTATTGGTTAGTTAGAACGGCGGTTCGTCGCTGAATCCGCTATCGCCAGCCGGCTCAGAGGCCCACGGGTCATCGGCCGGGCGGCTGTTGCCGCCCCCACCATACCCGCCCTGGCCACCGGGACCCGACGGGCCGCCTGACCCGCCGAACCCGCCGCCTCCGCCCGGTCCGCCGGAGCGCTGCGAGCGGGTGACCTTGGCGGACGCGTTGCGCAGTGACGGGCCGACCTCGTCGACCTCGATCTCGTAGACCGTGCGCTTCTCGCCTTCCTTGGTCTCGTACGAGCGCTGCCGGAGACGTCCGGAGACGATGACCCGCATGCCTCGCTGCAGGCTCTCGGCCACGTTCTCCGCAGCCTGCCGCCAGACATTGCAGGACAGGAACAGGCTGTCGCCGTCTTTCCACTCGTTGGTCTGCCGGTCCATGAACCGCGGCGTCGAGGCGACGCGGAAATTCGCTACCGCCTGGCCGGTCGGGGTATAGCGGAGCTCGGGATCGCCGACAAGATTGCCGACAATCGTGATCGAGGTGTCGCCTGCTGCCATCGGGGTACTCCCGGTCCTTCAGTTGGATTCAGCTCGAACTCGCCGCTGCCATCACCGCGCTTAGCGCAGGTCAGGCCGCAGGATCTTCGTCCGCAAGACCGCCTCGTTCAGGTTCAGCTGGCGGTCAAGCTCCTTCATCGTGTCGGGCTCCGCCATCACGTCAATGACGGTATAGATGCCCTCGGTCTTCTTGTCGATCTCGTAGGAGAGCCGTCGCCGGCCCCAGACGTCGACCTTGTCAACAGTGCCGCCGGCGGTCGTGACCACCTTCAGGAACTGCTCAAGCGACGGCTGGACGGTGCGCTCCTCAAGCGAGGCATCGAGGATGATCATCATCTCGTAGCGGCGCATAGGCTTACCCTGCCTCCTCTGGACTAACGCGGTCACGGTCTCTCCGTGACAGGAGGAGCTGCGCGACCGCCGTGCCGACGGTCTTTTTCGCAGCCGCGCCAGCCTACCAGCCAGCGGTGACAGTCCCGTCCGATGCTGATAACACCCACGCATTAACGAGGCCGCCGTGGCTGCTCCCGCCGCGCCGCGCCAACGTCGGGGGCCCCGGATGATTCCCTTCTGGCCGTGACGGGAAGACACTGGTGGCAGGCGATTGAGCAAGCCAACCGCGCCAGGTACCCGTATCGGAGGGAGCGGCAGTAATGCCCGAGGCTATGCCCGAGACCACCACGGCTCAGTCCCAGACTCATGCGCTGCGCCTCACGCTGAACACCGACGGCCAGCGTCACCCGCTGCAGAACGCCCTGACCGCCTTCACGTTCATCGTCGGCATCCTGGCCTTCGCGGCCGGGCTGATCGTGCGCTTTCACCTGCTGGCCACGGTCTTCGGGGGCGCCGCCTTCGCCGTCGGCATGTACGCCCAGATGATCTCCGCCACGCGGGAGGAGCGGATGTTTATCGTGGCCGGCATCATCGCGGCGTTCGTCGGCCTGGCCCTCGGCATCGCGCACGGCGGCTTCTAGCCCAGACGGGACGGCTGTCTTCGCCAGCCCGTCCGATCCACTCGATAGGCTCCGGGCATGGTTCGCATCGGAGCTCACCTTCACGACGGCGACCCGCTGACCGAGGCGCTGGCCAGCCACGCCGACGTGGTCCAGTTCTTCCTCGGGGACCCGCAGGGCTGGAAGGCACCCACGTTCCCCGGCGAGCCGGGCGAAGTCCGCGCCGCGTTCGCGGCCGCTGGCGTGGACGCCTACATTCACGCGCCGTATGTGATCAACGTCGCGTCGCCGAACAACCGGATCAGGATCCCCAGCCGCAAGCTGCTCGAGCAGCAGCTGACGGCGGCGGCGGCCATCGGGGCCAAGGGCCTGATCGTGCACGGCGGCCACGTCACCGCCGGGGTAGACCCGCAAGAGGGATACGACAGCTGGCGTAAGGCGGTGGAGCGGATCGAGCGGCCGCTGCCGATGCTGATCGAGAACACGGCAGGCGGGGACGGCGCGATGGCGCGTGGCTTCGACGCGATCGCGCGGCTGTGGGACGTCGTCGCGGAGGCGGCGGCCGGAGGCGGCGAGGTCGGGTTCTGCCTGGACACCTGTCACGCGCACGCCGCGGGCGAGGACCTCGCCGGGATCACCGACCGCCTGAAGGCCATCACCGGCCGGATCGACCTGGTGCACTGCAACAACTCGCGTGATGAGTTCGGCTCGGGCCGGGACCGGCATGCGGGGCTGCCCTCAGGGCGGATCGATCCCGACCTGATCGTCGATGTCGTTCGCGCAGCCGGGGCGCCCGCCGTCTGCGAGACGCCCGACCCGGCCAGCGACATCCGCTGGCTCCGCGCCCGGCTCGCGGACTAGCCGCCGCACCGGTGAGCCCCTGGGCGCCAGGGCCGGCGCGAGCGGCCGGGCGGCTTAGCCGCCGGGCGCCCGCAGCCGGACCAGGGTAGCGGCCGGATCGTCACCGATCGCCGCGGCGGCGGCTGATGCCACGGCCGGCTGCGCCGCCTGCCGCACGGCCTGCTGGCCGCCGGGGCCAGGCCCTGGCGTCGGCGTCGAGCATGGGTTGCCGAACGACGGCGTGCAGGACGGGCTCGGGGTCGGAGTGGGATTGGGCGGCATCGGGGACGGGGTGGGGGTCGGGACCGAGCAGCCAGGTACCGGGACGGGCAGGCAGGACGGCGACGACGGGGTCGGGTTCGGGCACGGTGCGCCGAAGCCGTGACCTCGGTGGCCCGTCGGCCCGCACGTGGGGTTGGGGTTCGGCTTCGGCTTGTGCGGCCGCTTGGCCTGGACCCACTTGGTGAAGCCGTTGAAGTCCGGCGTCAGCAGCGGCTCGACCGGAAGGTGGGAGAACTGATTGGTCATGAACATATTCCAGATCGTGGCCGGCCACGCGCCGCCGTATCCGCCCGTCGACTGGTGATCCGGCGGAAGGACATTCAGGGTCTGAACCGGGTTGGGCTCCTGCTGCTGGTCGTTGGTGAACATGCCGACCGCGAGCGAGTACTGCGGTATCGCCCCGATGAAGAACGCGTCCTGGGCGTTATCGGTGGTCCCGGTCTTGGCGATCGTCGGCCGGAACGGCGTCAGCTGCGCGTTCGGGACCGCCGTGCCGTAGATGGTGTCGAACGACAGGGCGTAGTCCACGTCGGCGGCCTGCGCCTCGGTGAGCACGCGGTGATGCTCGATCTTCAGCGGGATCGACCTGTTGCCCAGCGTGATCTCCTCGATCACGTGCGGGGTGTGGTACATGCCGCCATCGGCGAGCGTGGCGAAGGTCGTCGCCTGTTCCTCCACGGTGAGCGAGGCCTGCCCCAGGGCAATCGTGGAATCCCCGAGGTCGGCCTGGAGGTTGGACCCGTTCGGGTACTTGCCGGTGTTGACCCCGAACCGCTTGGCGATGTCGATCACGCTCTGGGTGCCCACCCGGTGGATCAGGTCACCATAGGCGGTGTTCAGTGACAGGGCGCTCGCCTTGGCCACGCTGACCGGGCCGTTGGACTCGCCGAAGCTATTGAAGTTGAAATAGCCGAACGACGACGGCGGGCAGGTGGTCCCGCTGACGTTGATCGAGGGCATCTGCGGGAAGGAGTCAGAGGGCGAGCAGATCGACTGATAGCCGTCCAGGAGGCTGGTCTTGGCGTTCATGCCCTGCTTGACGGCGGCGGCCAGCACGTAGGGCTTGAACGAGGAGCCGACCTGGTTCCTGCTTTGCAGCGCCATGTTCAGCTGGCACTTGAGCTTGACGCAGTGCCGCACGCTGGTGCCGGGCCCGCCGTACATGGCCAGGATGGCGCCGGTTCCCGGCTTCTCCAGCACGACGCCCACGTGAGCCCATGACGGCAGCGCCCGGCCCTCGGCCGCCATCTCGTGCTTGGCCTCTTTGACCGTGGCGTTCATCGTGTTCATCATCGACGCGCTGAAGGTGGTCTTGATCTTCAGGCCGAGTGAGTCGATCTGCGGGCGCGTGTAGTGGTAGGTGTTCATGAGCTCGTTCTGCACGGCCTCCATGATGTAGCCGCGGTAACCGCTGTACCCGTTGGCCTGCCCGGTAACGATCTTCGGGAAATGCTGCGCGCTCGCCTGCTGCTGAGTGATCGCGCCGTCCCGCACCATGTTGGTGAGCACGTACTGCCAGCGCTGGTAGAGCGCCTTATAGGGCGCCCCGGCGGCCGGGTCCGGGTTGAAATAGCCCGGCTGGTTAATCATCGCGGCCAGCATCGCGGACTGCGCGATGGTGAGATCGGCGGCCGCCCGGCTGAAGTACGTCTGCGCCGCGGCACCGACTCCGTAGGATTCATCGCCCAGGTACACGGTGTTGAGGTAGTTGGTCAGGATCCATTCCTTGGACTTCTCGTGCGACAGCTTGACCGCGACGAGGATCTCCTTGATCTTGCGGCTCGCCGTCTGCGCGGTACCGATGGTCGCGTAGTAGTTCCTGACGAACTGCTGAGTGATCGTGGACCCGCCCTGGAAGGTGCCGCCGCTGACGTCCTCGTAGGCGGCGCGCAGGATGCCGGTGGGCGAGACCCCTCCCTCGGTGTAGAAGTGCCGGTCCTCCGCCGCTATGACGGCCTGCGTGAGAACCGCCGGGATCTGCTGCGCGGTCAGCAGCTGCCGGGTGATGCCGTTGGCGCTGAAGGTGCCGACCCTGGTCGTGCCATTGCTGAAGTAGACCGATGAGGACTGCTGCAACGCCAGCTCGGAGGCCTCGGTGGGAACCTTGGTGCTGCTGTAGGCGTACAGCCCGGCGACCACGACGAGAAGCATCATCGCGGCAAATCCCGCGGCGACGATCGCTAGGGCCTTCTTCCAGGTCCAGTGCCGCCACCAGCGGCCGTACAGCAGCCATCCCTTGAAGCCCCCGGCGCGGTGGCCCGGACCCCGGCCACTGCCGCCGCCGCCGTAACCGCCGCCGCCGTTGCCGTTGCCGTTGCGGTAACCGCGAGCATCGCCGCCGTAACCGCCGGCCCCGTAGCCGCGAGCGTCGCCGTAACCAGCATCGCCGTAACCAGCATCGGCGCCGTCCCGGCCATCGCGACGGTCCGCTGCGCGCTGGCCGGCACCGACGGCCACGCCGGCGGCGGCCAGGCGCGGGTCGCGCCCGGCGCGGGGATCGGCGGGCCGCCGCGGGGCCTGCTGGGCCCGCGGGTCCTGCTTGGCTCTCATGCCCAGCCGGTTTCGGAGGTCCTGGGCGACCATGCCGTCCCCGCCCCGCGGGTCGTCCTGGTAGCGCGGGCCGCCGCCGTCTCGCCGGCCCGCCGCGCCGCGCGGCTCCTGGACGGCCCGTGCGTCGCGACTGTGCGTTCCGCGGCCGTGGGAGCCCCGGCCGCTCCCGTTCCGCAGGCTCTGGCCCTGGCGCTCCGGCGGGCCAGGCGGACCCGGGTAGCCCTGCGCCGCCCCGTCGCCGTACCGCTGGCGATCCCGGTCGGCTGACGCGACGGCCTCGGCGGGCGGGCGGCCCGGCCTGCGGCCCCGCCCGGCTCCGCTCTCGCCGCGCCGGGCATCCACGTCACTGCCTGCCCGAGCCGGATCTCGCCAGTACGGCCCGGTGAAATCTGGATTACTCACGCGTCCTCGCTGGTCAGGGGTCGGGCGTTCGCGGAGACAAGCAGGCGGCCCCGGCAGGGCAAAGTGCCCGTCGTCCCGGCACGCTCGCGGGTCACGCTCGCGCCGTTACACGTGGCGATGAAGCCGTCAGCGAGCTGCTCTGCTCGCTTACTCGCCGGCTCGGGCGCGCCGACTGCGCCGGGTTGGCGACTCGCCCGTGCCGAGAACGTAGGACGTCGCAAGATGATTCCACGAGCAACTCTGGCAGACCTCGACCACGTAGACCTGGAACTCCGCGTATTCAGCCGCCATTTCGTCCAGTTCGGGACTCTGCTTCACGCGCCCCTCATAGCGGCCAAGCTCGTCCCCGTACACGTACGTGACGTGGGTGAGCCTGGCTTTCCGGCAGACCGGGCAGGTCTTATCGGTCGGCTCCCCGTGGAACTTGGCCGCCCTCAGCAGGTACGGATGCGCATCGCAGACATCGGTGACCGTGCTGCGGCCAGCCAGGACGGCCGCGAGCGCAGCGCGGCGCGCCAGCCCGTAGTCCACGACCGATCGCCTCATGCCCGACAGATTACGACGGAACGGCGCCCAGGCCGAGTCCCGTATCGTCATCGGCGGTCAATCCGTGCGGACGGCTGATCAAAATGCGGCGTGCGCCCCGGCGGAGCCCGGCGCTCACCTGGGCCGGGCCCGGCGCTTGCGCTCTCACCCAATAGGCCATATCTTTGCGATGTATCGGCCCGATACATCGGTTCGAGATACCGCGGCTTCATGGCGCGGAGATCCAGGCCCAAGGACAGACGGGAGGCTCGATCAGGCATGAGCAGCCAGCGATCGGGCGTGCTCGAGCTCGCCGTTCTCGGGCTGCTGCATGAGACTCCCATGCATGGCTACGAGCTGCGCAAGCGGCTCAACGCCGTGCTGGGCGCCTTCCGCGCCTTCGGCTACGGATCGCTGTATCCGTGCCTGAAGGACCTGCTGACCCGCGGCCTCATCGCTGAGGACACCGCGGCGGCGAAGCCGCTGGCCGGGCGCCGGTCGAAGATCGTCTACCGGCTGACCGCCGACGGCAAGGAGAGGCTCCAGGATCTCCTGGCCGAGACCGGCCCCGCCGCCTGGGAAGACGACGGATTCGGCGTCCGCTTCGCGTTCTTCGGCCAGACCAAGGCAGACATCAGGCTCCGCATTCTCGAAGGCCGGCGCAGCAGGCTTGAGGAGCGGCTCGAAGGTTTTCGCGCGGCTTTGTCCAGGACGCGAGAGCGGGTGGACAGCTACACCCTCGAGCTGCAGCGGCACGGCCTGGAGTCCGTTGAACGGGAAGTCCGCTGGCTCAACGAGCTGATTGCCTCGGAACGAATTGCCTCGGAACGGCAGGCTGGCCCACCGCCCGCCCGCCCGCCCGGGGGCCACACAGATACCGGCACGGCGGGCCCCCCCGGCTGACGCCGGCCAAGGTGCCGCCGCACGGCAGGAGATAAGGAGCAGTCCTCATGGGTTCGGTACGGGTAGCCATCGTGGGCGTCGGAAACTGCGCCAGTGCCCTGGTCCAGGGCGTGGAGTACTACAAGGACGCCGATCCGGGTATCCGGGTGCCAGGCCTCATGCACGTGAAGTTCGGCCCCTACCACGTAGCCGACATTGAGTTCGTGGCCGCGTTCGACGTGGATGCCAAGAAGGTCGGCCGCGACATCGCCGAGGCCATCGTCGCCAGCGAGAACAACACGATCAAGATCTGCGACGTGCCGCCGACCAGCATCACGGTGCAGCGCGGGCCGACGATGGACGGGCTGGGCGAGTACTACCAGGAAATCATCACCGAGTCCGACGACGAGCCGGTGGACGTGACCAGGGTGCTCAGGGACTCCGGGGCGGACGTGCTGGTGTCCTACCTGCCGGTGGGCTCCGAGGAGGCGGACCGCTACTACGCGCAATGCGCGATCGACGCTGACGTGGCGTTCGTCAACGCGCTGCCCGTCTTCATCGCCTCTGACCCGGCCTGGGCGAGCAAGTTCACCGAGGCGGGAGTCCCGATCATCGGGGACGACATCAAGTCACAGGTCGGCGCGACCATTACCCACCGGGTACTGGCCAAGCTGTTCGAGGATCGCGGGGTCGAGCTGCTGCGCACCTATCAGCTCAACTTCGGCGGCAACATGGACTTCATGAACATGCTGGAGCGCAAGCGGCTGCAGTCGAAGAAGATCTCCAAGACCCAGTCCGTCACCTCTCAGATCCCGCACGAGATGGAGAAGGCCGCCGTGCACATCGGGCCATCCGATCACGTGCCCTGGCTGGACGACAGGAAGTGGGCGTACGTCCGGCTGGAGGGCCGGTCCTTCGGCGACGTGCCGCTGAGCCTGGAGTACAAGCTCGAGGTCTGGGACTCGCCGAACTCGGCCGGCGTGATCATCGATGCCGTCCGCGCCGCCAAGATCGCCAAGGACCGCGGCCTCGGCGGCCCGATCCTGTCGGCGTCGTCGTACTTCATGAAGTCACCGCCCGAGCAGTACAGCGATGACGTCGCCCGTGATCTTGTGGACAAGTTCATCCGCGGCGAGGTCGAGCGCTGAGGAGTCGAGCACTGAGGAACCGCACGCTGAGGAACCGCACGCCGACGAACTCCCGTATGGCCGATGCGGGGCACGCGCCTTAGGCTGAGGGGCGTGTCCCGCCCGGCAGACCGCAGCGGGCAGCCGGAAGTGCCCCGCCCGCCGCCTTCCGGGCTGACCGGAAAGTCGTCGTTCCTTCCTGACCTGCGCAGCATGATGTCCGGGCGGGATTTCCGGCGCCTGTTCGGCACCCGGCTGATCTCGCAGACCGGCGACGGGCTGTTCAACGCCGGCTTTGGCGCCTACGTCTTCTTCTCGGCGCAGATCTTCCCGAACCCGGCCGCCGCGGCCGAGGCATTCGCGGTCTTGTACCTGCCCTACTCGCTGGTCGGGCCGTTCGTCGGGGTTTTCCTCGACCGCTGGTCGCGGCGCCAGATCCTGGTCTGGTCGGCGCTGATCCGGGCCGGGTTCGTCGCTATCGCCGGATTTTTCGTAGCCTCGGGAACGCTCGGGCTGCCGCTGTACATCGCGGCGCTCGCGGTACTCGGCGTCAACCGCTTCTTCCTCTCGGCGCTGTCGGCCTCCCTTCCGCATGTGGTGGCCGAGGACAAGCTGGTGACGGCCAATTCGCTCACCCAGACCTCGGGCACGATCGTCGCCTTCGCGGGCGGCCTGATCGGCCTGGGCGTGCACCTGGTGGCCGGGGGCGGGCGCGGGGTGTCCGCATTGATCATGCTGGTGGCGGGCGCGGCCTACCTGGCCGCCGGGCTCGTCGCCGTGACCATGCGCCGTGACTTGCTCGGCCCTGACCAGCGGGACGGCGAACGGCCGGCCACCGGGGTCCTGACCGAGCTGGCCTCGGTGGCCGCCGGGCTGGCCGCGGGCGTGCGCCACATCCGGCAGCGGCGGCCCGCGGCGGCGGCGCTGGTCGCCACCGGCTGCAGCCGGTTCCTCTACGGCATCCTGCTGCTCATGTCCATCTTGCTGTACCGGAATTACTTCTACCCGGCTAGTAACGGGAACCTCGCGCTCAAGCACTTCACGCTGCTGGTGTCGACGTCGGCGGTGGGTTACGGCGTGGGCGCGCTGATCACTCCGTACGCGACCCGGCACCTGACGAAGGCGACCTGGATTACCTGCATGCTGGCCGCGGCCGGCCTCACGACCGGCGCACTCGGCGTGACCTTCCAGCAGATCCCGTTCCTGATCATCGGCTTTGCGCTCGGCGTGGCCGCGCAGAGCGTGGCGATCTGCACGGCCACGATCCTGCAGCAGGAGACGGACGACGGCTTCCGCGGCCGGGCCTTCGCCATCAACGACATGCTCTTCAACGTGGCATTCGTGCTGGGCGCGGGCGTGAGCGCGCTGTTCATGCCGGTGACCGGCAAGTCGCTGGTCATGCTGGCGGTCGTGGCGGTCGGGTATGTCGCCGCCGCGGCTGCCTACCGGATAGTGAGCCGTCAGGCGCCGGGCGGGCCGTCCGGCACGGCCAGCCCTTCGCCGTCGGCCCAGCGCAGCAGCTCCTGAGCGGCCCGCTCCGGGCCGAGGGGGCCCTGCTCCATCCGCAGTTCCAGCAGATACGCATAAGCCCGGCCCACCAGCGGTCCCGGCCCGATGCCGAGCAGGCTCATGATCTGGTTGCCGTCCAGGTCCGGGCGGATGCTGGCCAGCTCCTCGCGCTCGGCCAGCTCGGCTATCCGCCGCTCCAGGCTGTCGTAGGAACGGGCCAGGCGCTGGGCCTTGGCCTGGTTCCTGGTCGTGCAGTCGGCGCGGGTCAGCGCGTGCAGCCGCGGCAGCAGCGGCCCCGCATCCGACACGTACCGCCGGACCGCCGAGTCCGTCCACTCGCCCGTGCCGTAGCCGTGGAACCGCAGGTGCAGCTCCACCAGGCGGGACACATCCGCGATGACATCCCTCGGGAACCGCAGCGCGGTGAGCCTGGCCCTGGCCAGCCTGGCCCCGACCACCTCGTGGTGGTGGAACGCCACCCGGCCGCCGCTCAGCAGCGACCGGGTCCCCGGCTTGCCGATGTCGTGCAGCAGCGCCGCCAGCCGCAGGACCAGATCCTGGCGGAGGTCATAGCGCTCCTCCAGGCCGATGGCCTGATCCAGCACGGTCAGCGAATGCAGGTAAACGTCCTTGTGCCGGAAGTGCTCGTCGGCCTCCAGGCGCAGCCTGGGCACCTCGGGAATCACCTGCTCGGCCACGCCGGTATCGACCAGCAGCATGATGCCGCTGGACGGGCCGCCAGGACGCGAGGCGAGCATGAGCTTGGACAGCTCGCCCGCGATCCGCTCGGCGGAGACGATCGGCAGCCTCGGGGCCAGCTCGGCCATCGCCTCCCGCAGCTCGGGAACGGGCGTAAGGCCCAGCTGGGCCACGAACCGGGCGGCACGCAGTATCCGCAGCGGATCGTCGTTCAGTGAGTCCTGCGGGCGGCCGGGCGTGCGCAGCACTTTGTCAGCGAGGTCACGCAGGCCACCGAACGGATCCACCAGCTCATGCTGCGGCAGCCGGGCCGCCATGGCGTTCACCGTGAAGTCCCGGCGCAGCAGGTCGTCCTCGAGCGAGGTGCCGTAGCGCACCTCCGGCTTGCGCGACTCGGCGGCGTACTGCTCGCTGCGGTAGGTGGTGATCTCGAATACCGCACTGCCCTTGCGCAGCCCGACCGTGCCGAAGGCGATGCCCACCGACCATGCGCTGTCGGCCCAGGCACTGGTGATCTCCAGCACGCGCTCGGGCCTGGCGTCCGTGGTCAGGTCAAAGTCGCCGGGGCGCCGGCCCAGGAACACGTCCCGCACCGGGCCGCCGACCAGGGCCAGCTCATGACCATGGCGGGCGAACAAGCGGCCGAGATCGTCCGCCACCGGCGAGATGGTGGCGAGCAGGGCGGCGGTGGCCTGCCGCTGCGGCTCGCTCATGGGCGTGGTATCCGGCACGGGCACTGAGGGTAGGGGGTACACGTAAGCTGAGGAAACTCGGGGAGCCCGGAGGATCCGATGAAGGACGCTCACGCGCCGCCGCGCCGGGCGTCCGGCCAGCACCCCGGCCCCGCACTCGGCCCCTACAACTACGCCGGCCGCAATAGCATTTCGGCCATGCCTCATTTGCGCCTCGCCAGCGGCCAGGGCCAGGCTCCGGCCCGGCCGGCGGGCGCAGGCAGGCGGACCCGAGCCGTCCTGGCCGCCTGCCTGGCCGCCACGATGCCTGTCCTGGTGGCCCTGGCCGGCCCCGCCGCCGCGGATTCGGGCGGCGGGCGGCACAGCGCCGGGGCGGCGGTACCGGTCTCCCTGGGGATCACCTCCGTTAGCCCGTCCTTTGCCGTCCCCGGCCAGGTAGTGACCGTTTCCGGGTCGGTCACCAATACCTCGCCCGCCGCCATTTCCGGCATGTCGGTCCGGCTCCGGTCGTCCAGCATGTGGTTCCAGTCCCGAGATGAGCTGCAGCAGTACGCGGCCGGCTTCGAGCCGCAGGCCGATAGCTACGTCCCCGGCGCGGTCGTGCGCATCATCAGGAAACTGCCCCCCGGCGCGACCGCCGGCTGGAGCATACGGCTGCCGGTCAATCACGTGGGCATGACCAGATTCGGCGTCTACCCGCTCGCGGCCGAGGCGGACAGCGCCAGCGGGGAAGCCCTGGCCGGGGGCACCAGCCGGACCTTCCTGCCGTTCTGGCCCCGCAAGCACGGGTCCTTCGCCCGGCCCGTGCCCCAGGACATCGCCTGGCTCTGGCCCCTCATCGACCAGCCCCGGCAGGGCGCCTGCGCGGGCTTCCCCGACAATAGCCTGGCGGCCAGCATGGCCCCCGGCGGCCGCCTGGACTCGCTGCTGGCCGCGGGCCGCGCCGAGTCAGCCGGCGCCCGGCTGACCTGGGTCATCGATCCGGCTCTCCTGGCCAGCGCACAGGAGATGAAAAAACCGTACCCGGTCGCCGCCAACGCCGACTGCGGGGGCTCTCACCTGCTGCCCGCCAGCCGCGCGGCGGCGAGCTGGCTGGCCGGCCTGCAATCGGCGACCGGGGGCCAGCCAGTGCTCATCACGCCGTACGCCGACGTGGACATCGCCGCGCTGACCAGGAAGGGCATGGACCTCGACCTGGCCAGCGCGATCACTGCGGGCCGGTCGGTGGCCAGCAGCATCCTGCGCCGTGACTTCAGCCAGCCGCCGAAAGCGCAGACCAGCCAGGCCGCCGCCCTGCAGCTCAACGGGATGGCCTGGCCAGCTGACGGGCTCGCGAACCACGCCGTGCTCGAGAATCTGGCCGTCAACAAGATCAATGCTGTCGTCCTGGCCAGCACGACAATGCCGCCGGTCTCGGGCCAGTCAGCCTTCACGCCCGCCAGCGCGATAGCGAGCACGCCCGACGGAGTCAACGGGGAGATGCGGGTCCTGCTCTCTGACGACACCATCACCCAGATCCTCGGTACCGCCAGCGCTCCGTCGGACCCGCCGGCGACATCCTTCGCCGTCGAGCAGCGCTTCCTGGCCGAGACCGCGATGATCGCCGCGCAAGCGCCGAATAGCCGGCGAGCCATGGTCATCGCGCCGCCCCGCCGCTGGGATCCGCCCGCCCGGCTGGCCCAGGGCCTGCTGGCCGAGACGGTCAGCGCCCCCTGGCTCACGCCAGTCAGCCTCAGCAGCCTGGCCACGGCCAGGCCGGCCAGGGTGCAGACGGACCTGCAGCCGCCGACCAGCTCGGCCAAGGACGACCTCAGCGGGCGCCTGCTGCGCCGGGTCAAGGCCGTGGACAAGCGCATCGACCTGCTGAAAAGCATCCGGCTGACGCCGAACCCGCGGCTGGACCGCGCGGTCGCCACGGTGGAGTCCTCGGCCTGGCGCGGCGGCGGGACGGCCACCGCCACGGCCAGCGGCCTGCTGGAGCGGCTGTCGGACTATCTGGCCAGCCAGCAGGAGGGGCTGACGATCATTGCCCCGCTGCCGGTTACGCTGGGCGGCCTCAAGGGCACGGTGCCCGTCTCGATCTCTAACCGCCTGCCCTACGCGGTGCAGGTCAGGCTCAAGGTGACCGTGCCCGGCGACGGGAGCATCACCAGCAGCCAGCCGCCGGTCAGGACGATCGAGGCCGAATCGGTAGTGAAGATCGGGCTGAACGTGCGGTCCGCATCTGTGGGCACCTCGACGATCCACCTCAGCCTGCTCACCCCTGGCGGCACGGCGCTGCCGGGCGCACCGGTCCCGATGACGATCCGGGCCACGCATTTCGGCACGCTCGCGCTGGTCATCCTGGCCGCTGCCCTCGGCGTATTCATGATCAGCTCGGCCACCCGCGCCATCCGGAAGGGGCGAGCCGGGCCGCCGCCGCCGGCCCCGGCCGGCTCCGGGCCGCCGGCCGCCGAAGGCGCAGAGCGGACCGAGAAGGCCGCCCGAGCCGATAGCGTCGTAGCCGGGCCTGCTGATCTGCATGCCGGGCCCGCCGATCAGCGCACCGCCGACTACGCGGCCGGCCATGACTACGCGGCCGGCTACGCAGTACCCGCGGGAGACCACGATCCAACGGAGGACACCGATGAGTTCGCCCGGGCACCAGGCTGGGCCGACCAGGACTGACCTCGGCCTGGTGCCAGGTTTCCCTGACCAGCCAGACGGCGGGTATGCCTCGCCGAGCCTGCCCGGCTCCGGGACCGACGGCGACGACGGTGTCGGCCAGGGCGACGGGCGGGCACTCAGGGAACGGGAAAAGAGCGGCAGCCGGGGCTCCGGCGGCCGGCATGCCAGCCAGCGCAGCCGGAGCGCCCCGGCCCGCAGCCCGGACCCAGCTGCAGATGCCGTGGCGGCGCCGGCCAGCCGCGATCCGGCCGCCCCCAGCCTGGTGCGCTCCAGCGGCGTGATGGCCCTCGGGACCCTCGCGTCCCGCATTACCGGATTCCTGCGCACCGCCGTCCAGGCGTACGCGCTCGGCGGCCTGCTGCTGGCCGACGCTTACAACATCGCCAACACGCTGCCCAACACCGTCTATAACCTGATGCTCGGCGGCATCCTGACCAGCGTCATCGTCCCGCTGCTGGTCAACGCGGCTAAGCGGAATCATGACGGTGGCGAGGCTTACGACCAGCGGATGTTCACGCTGATCACGCTCGCATTGCTGGCCATCACCGTGATCGCGACCCTGGCTGCCGCGCCGCTGGTCAACCTGTACGGCGGCCACGTCGGCGGCGCTGAGCGGCACGTCATGGTGATCTTCGCCTACTTCTTCATCCCGCAGATCTTCTTCTACGGGGTGAGCTCGCTGGCCGGCGCGATCCTGAACGCGCGCGGGAGCTTCGCCGCGCCGATGTGGACTCCGGTGGTGAACAACATCGTCGTCATCGTCGTCCTGGTGCTGTTCATCTCCGTGGCCGGCTTCAGCAGCTCACCGTCGGCCATCACGGGCGGCCAGCTCGAGCTCCTGGGCATCGGCACGACGCTGGGCATCGTCGCGCAGACGGCCGCCCTGCTCCCCTCGCTGCACCGGGCCGGCTTCCGCTGGCGGCCGAGGTTCGACTTCCGGCGCGCGGAGGTCACCGAGATCCGGCGGATGGCGGGCTGGATGTTCGGCTACATCGCCGCCACCCAGGTTGCCTTCCTGGTCACCACGAGGGTGGCCAGCGAGGCCGGCAACCTGGCCCGGCACGCTCACGTCGGGTACGGGGCCGGGTACACCCCCTACGCCTACGCGTGGCAGCTGTTCCAGATGCCGTACGCGATCGTCGGCATCTCGGTGATTACGGCACTGCTGCCGCGGATGAGCGCCCATGCGGCCGAGCGGCGGCTGTCCCTGGTCAGAGACGACTTCTCGGCCGGGATCAGGCTCTCATCGGTCATCGTCGTGCCGTCGGCCATCGTCCTGGCGGTCCTGGGCCCCCCGCTGGCTCAGGTGCTGTTCGCGTACTTCAGCTACTCGCCTGCCGACGCGCGATACCTCGGCGTGGTCTTCGCGGTCTTCTGCCTCGGGCTCGTGCCCTACATGCTGTTCCAGCTGCAGCTGCGGGTCTTCTACTCGCTGCACGACAGCCGGACCCCGGCGCTCATCGGCGGGGTGACGATGGCCGTGAACGTGATCGCCAACTACGCCGCGCTGGCCATCCTCCCGCCGGGACAGGTGGTCGCGGGCCTGGGCGTCGGCTTCGGCCTGGCCAACCTGGCCGGCGCGGTGCTGGCGTGGATCATCCTGTCCCGGCGGCTCGGCGGCCTGGACGGGCGGGCCATCGGCATGAGCCTGCTGCGGATGCACATCTCGGCCATCCCGGCCGCGATCTTCGCCATCGCGGTGTCGGTGATGGTGGGGGCGGTCCTGCCGACGGGCAGGCTGGAAGCCCTGGTCACGGTGACACTGGCGGGCTGCGGCGCGTTGCTGCTGTATGTGCTTTTCGCCAAGGCGCTCGGCGTCACCGAGCTCACCGACCTGTCCGGTTCGCTGCATTCCCGGCTGCGCCGCTGACGTCTCCGGCTGGTAACGGTTTGCGTCGGTAGGGTGGCCAAGCCTGCCAGGGGCGCCCGCGCGGCTTAGCATGTGTTGTGCAGCATCATCGTAGGATCTTGTACTGCTGGTTACTACGGGCCCCTGGAGGGAGAGTCGAGGGCCGGCCCGCCTTCGACGCCGTGACAGATGAGCACGTACACCTCTGAGCCGGGCACCCGGCTCGGTGGCCGGTACCGACTTGAGGACCGGATCGCCGCGGCCTCTGGCTGGTCTGCCTGGAAGGCCATCGACGAGATCCTGGCCCGCGCTGTCACGGTCTTCACTTTCGTGCCCGGTTTCCCGCGGCTCCGCGAGGTCGTCACCGCCGCGCGCGCCGCGAGCAGGCTGACGGACGCCCGCCTGACGCAGGTCTTCGACGTCGAGGACGACTGGGACCATGCGTACATCGTGATGGAGTGGGCGGTCGGCGATACGGTCGATGACCTGCTGTCGGCGGGCCCGATCGAGTCGGCGCGGGGCGCCCGGATCGTAGCCGAGGCCGCCGCCGCGCTGTCGGTGGCGCACGCGGCCGGGCTCGCGCACCTGTGCCTGACGCCGCAGTCAGTGCGCTGGACCCAGGGCGGCGGGGTCAAGGTCGTCGGCCTGGGCATCGACGCGGCCCTGGCCGGCATTTCCGCTGATGACCCGGCCCTGGCCGATACCCGGGGCCTCGGCCGGGTGCTTTACTCCGCGCTCACGGGCCACTGGCCAGGACAGGACTACCCGGCGCTGCCACCCGCGCCGGTGGCCGACGGTCATCCGTGCAGCCCGCGCCAGGTACGGGCCGGGGTGCCCGCGGCCCTGGATGACATCACCTGCCAGGCACTGCAGCTACGGGGCCGGGACGGCAGCCAGGGGCTGGCCACTCCGGGTCAGCTGGCGGCCGCGCTCACGGCGGTCATCCCGCCCGCTCCGCTGCCCCCGGCCGCGCCGTCCTCGCGATCCGACCCGTCCCGGCCGAGCTTCGGCCAGGCGGCCGGGAGCGACTACTGGACCGATCAGCGGGCCGCACCAGGCCGCGGGCGGCCGCGCGGGCCGCAGCCGGGCCGCCGGACAACCGGATCGAAGGTCAGGACCGGCGTGGTGGTGGCCCTGATACTGACGGTCGTGGTCGGGATCGCGGCCGCCACCGCACCCCTGTGGGACCGGCACACCGCGGCCCCGGCCAGCGCGAGCACGCATGCAGCCGGGCCGACGGCCGCATCCTCAGTCGTGCTCGCGCCGGTCAGCGCGAGTGGTTTCGACGAGACCAGCAGCGGCGCGAGCATGGCGATTGACCACAATCGCGCGACTTCCTGGCAGACGCAGTACTACCTCGGCAACCCGGTCTTCGGCGGCCTGAAGACCGGGTCCGGGCTGATCATGGATATGGGCAAGGCAGTAACGCTGAGCTCGGTGGAGGTCAAGTTCGGGGCCGTTCCCGGCGCGGACGTGCAGATCATGCTCGGCAATACCAGCACCCCGCAGACGCAGGCCACCGTGAGCTCGTTCCGCGTCGTCGCATCGGCTAGCGACGTTTCCGGCGACCACCTGTTCCCGGTCAGCAGCACGGCCCGCGGGCGGTACCTGCTGATCTGGTTCACCAAGCTGCCGCCCCTGGCCGGATCCGCCGGCGACAGCCAGTCGCAGACCAGGTACGAGGCCAAGATCTTCAATATCATCGTACGAGGTCGGCCCTGAGCTGCGGATACCCCGGCGGCCGACATGACCGATGCGAGCGGTCGCCCATCCTGGCGGAACGGGGGGACAGCCACGGAACCGCACGAGGCGGGCAGCATCCAGACCGGGCCCTCCCAGCCGGAGCCGCGCGAGACGCGCCAGGACCGGTCTCAGGCACCGTCGCCACAGCACTCTGACCTGGTGCAGCCTGATCCGGGGCCGGCACCTGACCCGGGGCCGACAGATGCTGAGCTGCTCCGGCTGCATGTCAGGGGGGACCCGGACGCGTTCGGCACGCTCTTCCTCCGCCACCGGGACCGGCTGTGGGCCGTGGCCGTCCGGACCCTGTCGGACCCGGAGGAAGCAGCCGACGCCGTGCAGGACGCCATGATCTCGGCGTTCCGGCGCGCGGGGAGCTTCCGGGGCGACTCGGCCGTGACCACCTGGCTGCATCGCATCGTGGTCAACGCCTGCCTCGACCGGCTGCGCCGCAAGGCCGCGCGGCCGGCGAGCGGGGGGACCGACGAGCGCACTCTGGACAGCGCGGCCTTCGGCCGGGCGGCGCATGACCCCTCGTCGGCCAGCGATATCTCGCTGGATGTAGCCGCTGCGCTGCGGCGGCTGCCGCCCGACCAGCATGCCGCGCTGGTGCTGGTCGACATGCTCGGCTATCCCGTCGCGGATGCGGCCGAGATCCTCGGCGTCTCGCCGGGCACCGTGAAGAGCCGGTGCGCCCGCGGCCGGGCGCGGCTGCTTCCCTGGCTGGCTCATTTGCACCCGGCCGCCGCCGCCGCCAAACCACGGAACCGATCAGCCGCCCCAGACGTCCTACCTGCGCAGGAAGGGGGTGAAGACCCGTCATGACCCGCCATATCGACGCTATGGTGCTCGCCCGGTTCAGGGAGGGCGATCTCAGCCAGCGCAAGGCCGCGCGGGTCAGCGCCCACCTGGCCCGGTGCGCCCGGTGCGCGGAACTCGGCAGCGAGCTGGCCGGTGTCACCGTGCTGCTGGCCAGCGCGGCGGCGCCGCCCATTCCGGAGTACCTGGACGCCAGGATCCGCAGCACGCTGGCCGCCGAGTCGGCCCGGCGGGCCGCCGCCGATGCGGGCACCGAGCCAGGGCGGCGGGACCTGCCCGCGCGCAGCCACCGGGCCCGGCGGGGTCCGCACGTGCCCCGGGCGTCCTCCCCGGCCGTACTGCGCACGCTGGCCGCCGCCGGCGCCGTGGCCGTGCTAGCCGGCGGTGGCTTCGCGCTCGTCCGTCAGCTGGGCAGCGGCCAGGCGGGAAATACGAGCAGTAGCGTCGTGGCGGGCCCCGGTGGCGCGGCGGCGCCGAGAGCCGCGGGCCCCGCCGCCGAGCCCGATCTGCGGGCACCCGCGTTCGGGCCGTCCCTGCGCTACGGCAGCCCCGGTCAACAGGCCAGCTTCGTGCCGGTGCTAACCGCTACCGATTTCAGCCCGGCTGCACTCGATGCGCAGGTCAGCACCGCGCTGTCGCAGGTCAGCGGAGCGCATGCCGGGACATTCGGCCGCAGCAGCACCTCGGCCGGGCGCAGCTCGCCCCGGCCCTCGCCGTCCGCCGGATCCCGGTTCGGCGGGATCCCGCTGACGGAACTCCAGGCCTGCGTGACGCGCATCGCGGCCGGCCATCGGGTGCTGCTCGTGGACCTGGCCAGGTACCAGGGACGCCCGGCGACGATCATCGTCACCGCGCCCGCGAGCCCGGCCGCCCGGCAGGCGTGGGTGGTAGGCCCGGCGTGCTCAGGGTCCCGCAGCGATGTGCTCGCCCACCGGGCCGTTCCCGGCGGCTGAGGCGCTGCGACGCGGGAATCTCCCGGCCCTAGGATCGGTTGACGCGTGTGCAACTGAGAGAGGTGCAATCGGAGATGTCCGAAGTTCGGGATGTCATCATCATCGGGTCCGGGCCTTCCGGGTATACCGCCGCGCTGTACGCGGCCAGGGCGAACCTGCGCCCGCTGGTATTCGAGGGATCGGTCACGGCCGGCGGCGCGCTGATGAACACCACGGACGTGGAGAACTTCCCCGGTTTCCCTGACGGCGTTCTCGGCCCCGACCTGATGGACTGCATCCGCAAGCAGGCCGAACGGTTCGGCGCGGAGCTGGTCGCCGAGGATGTCACCGAGGTCGATCTCGATGCCAGCCCCAAGGTGATCAAGGTCGGCAGTGATGTCCACCTGGCCCGGACAGTGATCATCGCCACCGGCTCCGGCTACCGGGAGCTTGGCGTGCCCGGCGAGAAGCGGCTCGCTGGCCACGGCGTCTCCTGGTGCGCGACCTGCGACGGGTTCTTCTTCCGCGACCAGGACATTGTCGTCGTGGGCGGCGGGGACTCGGCGATGGAGGAGGCCACCTTCCTGACCCGGTTCGCGCGGTCGGTCACCGTGGTCCACCGCCGGGACAGCCTGCGCGCATCGAAGATCATGCAGGACCGGGCCATCTCCAGCCCGAAGATCCGTTTCGCCTGGGACAGCGAGGTAACGGAGGTGCTCGGCGAGGACCGGATCACCGGAGTGCGGCTCCGCAACCTCAAGACCGGCGAGCAGAGCACGCTCGAGGTGAGCGGCATCTTCATCGCCATCGGCCACGATCCCCGCAGCGAGCTGTTCGCCGGCCAGCTGGCCACCGATCCCGAGGGCTACCTGCTCGTCGACCAGCCCTCCACCCGCACGGCCCTCGACGGCGTCTTCGCCGCCGGGGATGTCGTGGACCGGACTTACCGCCAGGCGGTGACCGCGGCGGGCACGGGCTGCGCAGCAGCCCTGGATGCCGAGCGATGGCTGGCGGATCACGACGACTGAGCGGCCGGGCGGCCGCTTCGGCCAGACAACTGCAATACGCACCTAGGAACGGAAGGAAGTCCTTAACGTGGGCGCAACCAAGACCGTAACCGACGCGACCTTCGAGGCCGATGTACTGAAGAGCGACAAGCCGGTCATCGTGGACTACTGGGCGGAGTGGTGCGGCCCGTGCCGGCAGGTCTCCCCGGTACTCGAGGAGATCGCCAGCGAGCACGCTGACAAGATCGACGTCGTTAAGCTGAACGTTGACGATAATCCGGTCACCACGCGGCGGTACGCAATCATGAACATCCCGACTATGAGCGTGTTCAAGGACGGCGAGGTCGTCAAGGAGATCGTCGGCGCCAAGCCGAAGTCCGCGCTCCTGCACGAACTGGCTGAATTCATCTAAAGCCTCGCACGCGCCCAACAAGCCCGGGCCGCCAGGACGCGGCCCGGGCTCATTCATTTTTGCCTTTCCGCCGGGTATTGTGAATTTTCGAAATTATATTCGCCGCAATGCAGCACGGGCCTAGGCCAGCCGCAGGGATCGCTCGGGGGTCATGGATCCGAGCAGGCGCTCCAGGGCTACCTCGACGTCCTCACGCCACGACAGGGCGGTCTTCAGCTCCAGCCGCAGGCGCGGATAGCGCAGGTGCGGCCGGACCGTCTTGAACCCGACGGCGAGCAGGTAGTCCGCGGGCATCAAGCAGGCCCGGTTTTCCGCCCTGAGGTCGCCAAAGGCCTCGATTGCCTTAACTCCCCGCCGCATGAGGTCCTTGGCCAGGCCCTGCACCAGGATCCGGCCCAGGCCCCCGCCGGCGAACTCGTCAAGGACATGCGCGGTCATCAGGAGGACCGCATCGGCGCTGACCGGGCTGGTGGGGAAGGAAACTGACCGGGGTACGTAGACCGGCGGCGCGTACAGCATGTACCCGGCGGGGACGCTGTCGACGTAGAGAATCTTGCCGCAGCTTCCCCATTCGAGCAGCACGGAGGAAACCCAGGCTTCCTTCTCGAGCGCAGGATCACCTACCTCGAGGGACCGGGCCCGGCTCACGGGGTCGAGTTCCCAGAAAACGCAGCCACGGCACCTGGACGGCAGGTCGTCAAGATTGTCCAGCGTGATACTCGCGAGCCGGCGCGACACGTGGCTCCCCTGAGATCGACGGGCATGAATTCCGGCGGGGCCGCCCGTGGAACGCCCGCGATCTGTCGCAGCTCGCACTGCCGCGCCCGGCCCTGGTGCCCCATGGTACTCACCAGGGCGCAGCGGTGACGAGGCGCGGTCTCTGCCGCTCGCACTCTGGGCCTGGGGCGGCTCTGCCCCGCGTGTGCCCGGCCCCGCGTGTGCCCGGCCCCGCGTGTGCCCGGCCCCGCGTGTGCCCGGCCCGGCACGTCTCTGCCCGGCCCGGCTCTGCCCGGGCGGCCCGGCCCGGCCCGTGCTGCCGGATGCCTTCGCCGCACCGCTCGCTAGGCTCGGCTGGTGACAATTCCACGAAAGAGCTTCGGCAGCGACAATCACTCGGGCGCGCACCCGGCAGTCCTGCGCGCGCTGGCAGAGGCCAACTCAGGCGACGCGGCACCCTACGGCGGCGATCCGCGGACCGCCCTGGCCGCCAGGCAGATCTGCGACGCGTTCGGCGCGCAGGACGCATTCTTCGTCTTCAACGGCACGGCGGCGAACGTGCTCGGCCTCAGCCTGATGCTCCGCCCGTTCGAGGCGGTGATCTGCGCGGAATCCGCACATCTCAACGTCGATGAGTGCGGTGCCCCGGAGCGGGTGCTGGGCAGCAAGCTCCTGCTGGTACCGACCCCGGATGGCAAGCTGACGCCCGAGCTCATCGCCGCCCGGCTGGCCGGGCGCGGCGATGAGCACCGGGCCCAGCCGCATGTCGTCGGGATCGCCCAGGTAACCGAGCTGGGTACCTGCTACACGCTCGCGGAGCTGCGGCGGCTTCGCGAGTTCTGCCAGGCGGAAGACCTGCTGATCTACATGGATGGCGCCCGCCTGGCCAACGCCGCGGCCTTCCTCGACTGCAAGCTGGCGGAGCTGGCGGCCGACGTTGACGTCCTCAGCTTCGGCGGGACCAAGAACGGCGCGGTCGGCACCGAGGCGGTCATCGTGATGCGGGCCGAGCTCGCATCGAGCGTGCCGTTCCAGCGCAAGCAGCAGATGCAGCTCGCCTCGAAGATGCGCTTCCTGTCTGCTCAGTTCACCGCGCTGCTCGAGGATCAGCTATGGCTGCGGAATGCGCTCCACGCCAACGCCATGGCCCGCCGGCTCGAAGCCGGGATCAGCGAGATCCCCGGAGTCAGGCTGAGTTACCCAGTTCAGTCCAATGCTGTCTTCGCGGCACTGGATCCGGCTCGCATCGAGGAGCTCCAGCGCGAGTGGAACTTCCATGTGTGGGACGAGGGCCAGCATGTGGTGCGCTGGATGACCGCATTCGACACTACCGAGCATGACGTGGACATGTTCCTGCACGCGGTGCGCGGCACGACTGCCCGGTAGCGCCGTTCCGCGTGAAACGGCGTCCTGGCCACCGCGCTTCAGGAGCGCTGCGCTCCGGGCACCGTTTCACGTGGAACCTCACGGTGCCTACCTGACACCGTTTCACGTGGAACCCCGGCCCTGGCCATCTCCCGGCGACATGCTCTCGACGATCCGCTCCAGATCCTGCAGTGAGGCGAACTCTACGACGATCTTTCCCTTGCGCTGACCGAGCTCCACCTTGACCCTTGTCTCGAAGACATCGGACAGGCGGTCGGCCAGCTCTTTCAGGCCCGGGGCTACCGGCCTCCTGCTGGCCGGCTGCCGGGGGGCCTTGGCCGGCTGAGCGCCCATGGCCACTATTTCCTCGACGGCACGCACCGAGAGCCCCTCGGCCACTATCCGGTGGGCCAGCCGGTCCTGCGCCTGGGCGTCGGTGACCGACAGCAAGGCCCGGGCGTGACCGGCGCTCAGAACACCGGCCGCGACACGCTTCTGCACGGCGGGCGGCAGATTCAGCAGCCTGATCGTATTCGAGATGTGCGGCCGGGACCGGCCCACCCGGCGGGCGAGCTCATCGTGGGTCGCGGAGAAGTCGTCGAGCAGCTGCTGATAGGCCGCAGCCTCTTCCAGCGGATTGAGCTGCTCCCGGTGCAGGTTCTCTATCAGCGCATCCCTGAGCAGATCATCGTCAGTGGTCTCCCGGACGATGGCCGGGATCATGGCCAGCTCCGCGAGCTGGCAGGCGCGCCACCGCCGCTCGCCCATCACTATCTCGTAGCGGCCCGCGCCCGCCTTCCGGACGACAATGGGCTGCAGCAGGCCTACCGCGCGGATCGACGCCGCCAGTTCCCCGAGTGCGTCCTCGTCGAAGGCCTGGCGCGGCTGGCGCGGATTCGGGACTATCGCACCGGCCGGGACTTCCTCGAAGTAAGCGCCCGCGACATCGGCCCGGTATCCGCCATCCGGCGCCCCGTGCACGTCATCTGCGGGCGTCCCGGAGGCGGCCGCAGCCGTCGGGGCGGCCGCAGCCGTGGGGATGAGCGCCCCGAGCCCTCTTCCCAGTCCCCGCTTCTGCGCAGGCATTGGCCTCTCCTCGCTGTCAGCACCGGCTCCGGCCGAAGGGTACCGGGGGCGGGCCGGGCCCGGCCGTCCGGCCGGCTGTGCGTGACCTATCCTGCCAGCTGAGCCCGCGGCTGCGGACAGGATGCAACCAGGCCCTGTGGACAACCAGAGTGAGCTGTGGAAATTGCTTGCTCAAAGAAAAAAATCGAAGATCAGTTTGATTGAACAGCGATGGCCGACTGACCGGGCTGACCGGCCGCCGACGGCGGCACTCGGCTGACCGGGCTGACCGGCCGCGCGGGGCACTCAGCTGACCGGGCTGGTGTTGCGGTAGGCCATCTCCCGCGCCGCCTCCAGGTACGCGAGCGCACCGCTTGAGCCGGGATCGTAGGTCATCACGGACTGCCCGTAGCTCGGCGCCTCCGACACCCGGACGCTGCGTGGTATCACCGAGCCGAGGACTATCTCGCCGAAATGCTCCCGGACCTCATCGGCCACCTGCGAGGCGAGGCGGGTGCGCCCGTCGTACATGGTCAGCAGGATGGTCGTGACGCTCAGCGGCGGGTTGAGGTGGCTTCTGACCAGCTCCACCGTGCGCAGCAACTGCTCGAGTCCCTCCAGCGCGTAGTACTCGCACTGGATCGGGATCAGCACCTCCGGCGCGGCGACCAGCGCGTTGACGGTCAGCAGGCCGAGCGAGGGCGGACAGTCGATGAGGATGTAGTCCAGGCCGGAGGCGTCATACCCGGCTACCGCCCGCATCAGCCGCGATTCCCTGGCCACCAGCGGGACGAGCTCGATCTCGGCGCCGGCCAGGTCGATCGTCGCCGGCGCGCAGAAGAGCCTGGTGAAGCCGCCCACCGGCCGGACGATCGCCGCCAGCGGCTGTCCCTCGACCAGGACGTTGTAGATGGACTCGACGCCGGCGTGATGATCGACGTCGAGGGCAGTAGAGGCATTTCCCTGCGGATCGAGATCGATGATCAGCACCCTGGAGCCATTCATGGCCAGGCTCGCCGCCAGGTTGACGGCGGTCGTCGTCTTGCCGACTCCGCCCTTCTGGTTCGCGACGGTAATGACCCGGCAGGAGCTCGGGCGCGGCCACGACTGACCGCCCGACCGGGCCACCACGGCCGCCCTGGCCGCCCTGGCGATGGGCGTATCCGCCGACGCCGACGCCGCCGGAGTGGCCATCTCGTCCTCCCTCTCGCCGGGTCCCGCGGCGGGAGTGCCGGGGATCTTCGATCTGATCACGGTGCCCTGGCCGGTGACCGCTATCTCCGCGGGCCAGCCCAGGCCCGCGGCTCCCGTGCTGGCGCCTGCCGGCACCGCGCGCCGCGCGGCATCTGGGGAGCCGGGCCGGGACGGCCAGCCCAGGCCCGGTGCGGCCACCATCATCCCGCTCTGCTCAGCCACCGCTTCGCCGGCCGTTCGGCCGGCCTTTCCGCGGGAGCGGCCCGCGCCCGCCCGAGCCGTAACCGCCCTTGGCCGGGCCGGCCGGCCCCCGTGCTGGGCCGCGCCCGTCCGTGGCGACGTGCCCGGCCGGTGCCGCGCGGGCCCGGTCGTGAACACGACCACGGTCGCAGCCGGGTCGACCCTACCGCTCCCGGCCTGAACCAGCTCTATGTCCCTGGCGCCCAGCTGACGAAGGGCTGGCTGCGCCCGCGTGAGCTCATCCGCCGCCCCGGCGCCCTTGATCGCGAGCACCAGCCCGCCGGGCTTGGCCAGGCCAGCCGCCATGCCCGCGAGCCGGTCCATGGGCGCGACAGCGCGCGCGATCACCACGTCAGCCGCGATCTGCCCGGCCAGGTCCTCCGCGCGTCCCCGGCGCACGGCGGCGTTGGCCAGGCCGAGCGCCGCCACGCATTCGGTCAGGAACAATGCCCGGCGCGCCATCGGCTCCAGCAGCGTGACCTCCGCATCGGGCAGCAGCATGGCCAGGACGATGCCGGGCAGGCCAGCCCCGGAACCAAGATCGACCAGGGAGCAGGGCACCGGTATCAGCTCCGCGACGACGGCGCAGTTGAGCAGGTGCCGGTCCCATATGCGAACGGCCTCGGCGGGCCCGACCAGGCCGCGCTCGACGCCGGGGCCGATGAGCAGCTGCGCGTACTGCTCGGCGAGCGGCAGGCGGGAGCCGAAGATCTCGCGTGCCGCGGGGGGCGGTGCCGGCACGTCGCGGCGCACCTCAGAGGCGCGTGAGCTGATGACTACCTCCCCTGACTCAGCCGACAGGGAGAACGACCACCTTCCGGTCGGGCTCCTCGCCCTCGGATTCACTGCGGAGCCCGGCCGCGGCGACCGCGTCATGCACGATCTTGCGCTCGAACGGGTTCATCGCCCAGAGCTTCTTGGGGGCGCCGGTTCGCTTGACCTCGTCGGCGGCATTCGTGCCCGCTTCCGCGAGCTCAGCCCGCCGCCGGAGGCGGTATCCGCCGACATCGAGCATGATCCGCGTCCGGGCGCCGGTCTGCCGGTGGACGGCGAGCCTGGTCAGCTCCTGCAGCGCCTCGAGCACCTCGCCCCGCGATCCGACCAGCTCGTCAAGGGTGGCACCGACGACCGAGACCACCGCGCGATCGCCCTCGACGTCCATGTCGATATCGCCGTCCAGGTCGGCGACATCCAGCAGCCCTTCGATGTAGTCGGCCGCTATCTCGCCTTCCAGCTCCAGATCGGCCAGGACGGGCTCGGCCACGGCTTCCGCCGCCGGCCCGGCGCCCTCGGCCGGCCCGGCCTCTTCCCGGCCTGCCTGGCTCTCGTCCCCGGCAGCGCCCTGCGGCTCGCTGTGACCAAGATCGCCGGCCTCGGCGCTGTGGTCATCGGCGCTGAGGCCATCGGCGCTGAGTCCATCAGTATCCGCCGCTTCGGGCTGCTCGGCGGCATCGGACCGCGGGTCTGCGACCGCGTTTTCCCCTTGGCTCACGACCAAGTCCTCCTACGTCGGGGTTGACCTCTGCCTGACCGGCTTACCGCACGGCGGCACGGCACGCCTCAGCGCTTGCCGGAGCGCTTGCTGCGGGTCTGCCGCTGGGGCTGCTGCCTGACGAGCTTAACGTCGGGCACTTCCGGCTCGGGCTCGGGCTCAGGACGGGCCTTGCTAAATCTTCGCAGCATCCCTCCGCCGGCCGACGGCGCGGGTGCGGCGGGGGGCGCCTTCCCGGCCGGGGGCGCCTTGGCGGTGGGGGGTGCCTTGGCGGTGGGGGGTGCCTGCTTGGCCGTCCCCGGCGAGGCAGGCCGGGACGAGGCCTGGCCCGATGCGGCCCGGGGGCCGCGCACCTTGCCGTTGCCGCTGCCCGTCCCGTTCCCGTTGCCCGACGGGCCGATCTGGGGGCGGACCACGCTGCCGGGGATGACACTGCCGCCCCCGGCCGCGGCACCCGCCGCGGCGGGCATCGGGAATCGCCTGAACAGGACCCACTGCTGGCCGAGCGTCCAGAGGTTGGTCGTCACCCAGTACAAGACCAGGCCGAAGGGCCAGTAGAGGCCGGACAGCGCGAAGAACGGCATGATGTAGGCCATGTACTTCTGCGACTGACCCATCGGGTTGTCCGGCCCCGCCGTCGGCATCATGCCGCGCTTCATGCTCTGCCGCACGGTCAGGTACGTCGTGGCCATGCTGATCATGACCGTGCCGAGGATGACGATCTTCGCGTGCAGCGGGACCGCCTCGCCGTGGGCAAACAGGAACTTGTCCGCCACCGTCACACCGAGGATCGAGGCATGCTGCGCGCTCTCGACCATGGGCAGCGGCAGGCCGTACTTCGGTACCTGCCCCGGCTTCCACTCGGCGATCGCCTTCAGCACGCTGAACAGCGCGAAGAACACGGGCAGCTGCGCGGCGACCGGCAGGCAGCCCATCAGCGGGTTGACGCCCGCCTCCTTGTACAGCTTCATCATTTCTTCGTTGAGCGCCTGCTTGTCGCCTTTGTACTTCTTGCGCAGGGCGGTCATCTGCGGCCCGAGCGCGGTCATCGCCCGTGTCGTGTGCATCTGCTTGATGAACAGCGGCACCATGATCAGGCGCATCAGCACCACGAGGAGCACGATCGACAGGGCCCAGGTCCAGCCGCTGGCCGGGCCGAATATCGGAGCCAGCCCGCGATAGATCTGAGTCAGCACCCAGGCGACTGCCTCGTACAGCGGGTTCAGGGGGTTACCCACCTGCTAGCTCCCTTGTCTTCGGATCAGCAGCCCCGGCGCCTCGCGCCGCTGATGCACGGGCTCCGGAACGCGCGGGCGGCACCGGGTCGAGTCCCCCGGCGTGGAACGGATGACAGCGGCTGAGCCGCCGGACGGCGAGCCAGGATCCCCGCAGCGCGCCATGGACCCGCACCGACTCCAGGGCGTAGGCGCTGCAGGAAGGAGAGAAGCGGCAGCTCGGCAGCAGCAAAGGGCTCACGAAACGGCGATAACCAGTCAGCAGCAGCATCAGCAGCCGGGCCGCCGGCGACGGCCGCCCGGCCTCCCGGACTCGCACTGCGGTTCTCACCGACACTGCACCCCACCCTGCCGCCGAAGCAGCGCACCGATTACCAGGTCGAGTTCGGCGGCTATATCCGCCTGGGGTGCTGTCGCGGCTCGGGGATTAGCCCGCAACACAAGCAGGCTACCTCCAGGAAGCGATGCCAGGTACCCGCGGGCCAGATGACGTAGCTGCCGCCGGACCCGGTTGCGGACTACTGCCGGCCCGACCGCCCGGCTCACGACAAAGCCGACCCTGGCGGGCTCGTCATGGCCGGCCCGGATGAGCAGGTGGCCAGACAGCAGCGGCTGGCCCGCACGGCTGCCGCCGCGGACCGCCTGCGAGAATTCCGTGCCCCGCCGCATCCGGGCCGCCGCGGGAAGCATGGATGATCACCGATGCGCGAAAGAGGCCCGTGCCGTCAGACACTGACCCGTGCGCGTCCCTTCCTGCGGCGTGCCGCGAGGACCGCGCGACCGGCCCGGGTGCGCATGCGCAGCCGGAATCCGTGCGTCTTCGCACGGCGGCGGTTGTTCGGCTGGAACGTACGCTTGCTCACAGGGACTCCAGGTACGGCAGATGTCTGAGGGCGGAGGCAGCTAACCCTGGCAGGCTCGGCGCATGCGCCAGTTTCGCCGGGGTGACCGGACCAATGAACGTTACGCGGATATGCAGCCGCCGGTCAAACCGGGCGCCGGCGCCGCGGTGGCCGCGGCCACCTGGCCGGCCGGCTGACCGCACCGTGCCGTCGCGGGCGTCGATTTCCTGTCACCGAGTGCAACACTCACTGTTTGCCGAACGCATCCCGAATAGCACCCTTAGGCTGTGGATAGCGGTCTCGGGGCGCGGGGCTTCCGGGGTCGGCGGTGGTCCCGGATTCCTGCGGCGGCGGCGAAGGGCCGGCTACAGCGCAGAGTGCAACGTGCACACCCTGTGGATAAACCTGTTGATCACTACTGGGGGGCGCGAGGTACGGCACATGAGTGAAACAGACCTCGCGCAGATATGGGCCCGGTCCCTGGCCGAGCTGGCCGACATGCAGATTGAGCCGCATCAGCGCGCCTGGCTGCAGCTCACCCGGCCCCTGGGCCTGGTCGAGAACACCGCGCTCATCGCCACGCCCAACGAGTTCGTCAAGGAGCAGCTCGAGACCAGGCTGCGATCGCTCATCACCAATGCGCTGTCCAGGGAACTGGGCCGCAGCATCCAGCTGGCCGTGACCGTCGATCCCGCGGTCAGCGCCGCGGGCCCGGCTCCCGTGCCCGGCGGCGACCGATCCCAGCCGGGGACCGGCAGCTCGGGGGCAGACCCTGCAACCACGCCGATGGATGCGATCACGGACCAGGTCCGGCCCGGCCTGCCGGGCGATGACGGCGCAGGCGGCGGCGATGACAGCGGCTTCGGCCGGATCCTCGGGCGGCCGGTGCCCGCCGGGCTCGCGCGGACATCCGGCGGCTCGCTCGGCCCCGGCGGCTCGCTCGGCTCGCTGACGCCCGGGCCGGGAGCAGCCGGCCGGCCGCGCCTGCCCGGCTCCGGCTCCGCGCACATGAGCGGGCCGGGGGCACCGCGCCCGGCCGGCGCGCGGCTTAACCCGAAGTACACCTTCGAGACCTTCGTGATCGGCTCCAGCAACCGGTTCGCGCACGCCGCGGCGGTCGCCGTCGCCGAGGCGCCGGCCAAGGCGTACAACCCGCTGTTCATCTACGGGGACTCGGGCCTGGGCAAGACTCACCTGCTGCACGCCATCGGGCACTACGCCCAGAGCCTGTACCCGGGAGTCAAGGTCAGGTACGTGAGCTCGGAAGAGTTCACCAACGACTTCATCAACATGATCAGGGACGGCAAGCAGGACGGCTTCCGGCGCCGTTACCGCGATGTTGACGTCCTGCTGGTGGACGACATCCAGTTCCTGGAGAACAAGGAGGGGACTCAGGAGGAGTTCTTCCACACCTTCAATACGCTGCACAACGCCAGCAAGCAGATCGTGATCTCCAGCGACCGCGCGCCGAAGCGGCTGGTCACCCTGGAGGACCGGCTGCGGAGCAGATTCGAGTGGGGCCTGCTGACCGACGTCCAGCCGCCCGAGCTCGAGACCCGCATCGCGATCCTGCGCAAGAAGGCGGTGCAGGACCGGCTGAACGCGCCGCCCGAGGCCCTGGAGTACATCGCGAGCCGGATCTCCACCAACATCCGCGAGCTGGAGGGCGCGCTCATCCGGGTCACCGCGTTCGCCAGCCTCAACCGCCAGACGGTCGACCTGCAGCTCGCGGAGTTCGTGCTGAAGGACCTGATCCCCGAGGCGCATGGCCCCGAGATCACCGCCGCCACGATCATGGGCCAGACCGCCTCCTACTTCGGCCTGTCCATCGACGACCTGTGCGGCACCTCCCGGTCGCGGGTCCTGGTCACCGCGCGGCAGATCGCGATGTACCTGTGCCGCGAGCTCACCGACCTGTCACTGCCGAAGATCGGGCAGCAATTCGGCGGTCGTGATCACACTACGGTCATGCACGCCGACAGGAAGATCCGCTCCCTGATGGCCGAGCGGCGGTCGATCTATAACCAGGTCACCGAGCTCACCAACCGCATCAAGCAGCAGGCTCTGTCGGGGTGAGCGATTACATGCCAGCTTCGGCCGTAACGTTCTGCACACACAGGCTGTGGACAAGGTTGTGGACAGGCTTGGGACAGCAGGCGGAAAACTGCGGACAGACGGGGGGTAACTCGCGAACGAACGCGAGCCCGGCTGGCCGCGTCCACAGCCGCATGAGGCGCGGCCCGGCGGCAGTCACAGCCACTGTGGATGCCGAAACAGTCCCTGACCTGCGGCAGCACCGGATATCCCCGGGATCCACCGACCCTATGACGACTACCTTTCTGTATTTCAACGAGATGCCAAGTACAAAGAAGGCCGGAGGCAGCTTCCTGTGAAGATCCATGTCGAGCGTGATGTCCTGGCCGAGGCGGTGGCATGGACGGCCCGCGCGCTCCCGGCCCGGCCCACTGTCCCGGTACTGGCCGGGATCCGCCTGCACGCGGGGGCGGACCTGACCCTGTCCAGCTTTGACTACGACGTGTCCGCTCAGGCCACGGTGCCGGTCACGGCGGACGAGGAGGGCAGCGTGCTGGTCTCGGGCCGGCTGCTGGCGGAGATCAGCCGCAGCCTTCCCGCCCGGCCGGTGCAGATCAGCTCCGAGGGCGGCCGCGCGGTCCTGACGTGCGGCAGCGCCACCTTCACGCTGCTGACGATGCCGCAGGAGGAGTACCCGGCCCTGCCCGAGATGCCGCAGGCGGCCGGCAGCGTCGGCAGTGACGCGTTCGCGACCGCCGTGAGCCAGTCGGCGATCGCGGCCGGGCGCGACGACACGCTTCCCGCGCTGACCGGGGTCCGGATCGAGATCGAGGGCGACACGCTGACCCTGATCTCCACCGACCGCTACCGGCTGGCCGTGCGCGAGCTGCGCTGGACCCCGGCCCGGCCGGACCTGTCGGCCGCCGTGCTGGTCCCGGCCAAGGCCCTGGCCGAGACGGCCCGGTCGCTGACGGCGGGCGCGGAGGTAGCGATCGCGCTGGCCCTGCCCGGTGATGACGGGCCGGGCGGCGACGGGATGATCGGCTTCGAGGGCGCGGGCAGGCGTACCACCACGCGGCTGCTCGGCGGCGAATTCCCGCGCTACCAGAACCTGCTGCCCAGCAACCTCACGGCCACCGCGGAGCTGTCCACCAGCCTGCTGGCCGAGTCGGTCAAGCGGGTCGCCCTCGTCGCCGAGCGCAACACTGCGGTGCACCTGGCCTTCACCTCCGGCCAGCTGGTCCTGGAGGCGGGCAGCGGCGATGAGGCGCAGGCCCAGGAGATCATCGAGGCCAGCTACGAGGGCGACGACCTGTCGATCGCCTTCAACCCGCAGTACCTGCTCGACGGCCTGGCCGCGATTGACTCCGACACGGCCAGGATCTCGTTCACCGAGCCGGGCAAGCCGGCGCTGATCACGGGCAAGCCCGCCCCGGACGGCAACCCCGACTACCGCTACCTGCTCATGCCGATTCGCATCGGCAGCTGACGGACCCAGCCGGTACTGTCGGCAGGCGTGCACCTGACCCGGCTCGCGCTCACCGACTTCCGCTCGTACGCGGCGGCCGACCTGGCCCTGGAGCCGGGCGTGAGCACCTTCACCGGGGCGAACGGCGAGGGCAAGACCAACCTGGTCGAGGCCGCCGGGTACGTGGCGACCTTCGCCAGCCACCGGGTGGCGACCGATGCTCCCCTGATCCGCCGCGGCGCGCAGCGGGCCATCCTGCGCGCGGGGATCCGCGGCACGGCGCGCGACAGCCTGGTCGAGATCGAGGTCAACCCGGGCAAGGCGAACCGGGTCCGGCTCAACCGGGTTCCCGTTCCGCGGCCGCGCGACGTGCTCGGCACCCTGAGCTGCGTGCTCTTCGCGCCCGAGGATCTCAGCGTGGTCAAGGGCGACCCGGATCAGCGGCGGCGCTATCTCGACGATCTGCTGGTCGCCACCCGGCCGCGGTACGCCGGGATCCGGGCCGAATACGATCGGGTGGTGCGGCAGCGGACCGCCCTGCTCAAGTCGGCCAGGGCCAGGGGCATCGCGGCGCCCGGCGCCCTGGGGGTGTGGGACGACCAGCTGGTCGACAAGGGCTCGGAGCTGACCGCGGGCCGGCTGGAGCTGACCAGGGCGATCCGCCCGCTGGTGGCCGGGGCATACCGCCGGGTGTCCGGTGCGGAGCGGGGGGCGCAGATGAGCTACCGGCAGGCGCTGGGCGGGAATGGCGAGCCTGATGCGGACCGGGTTCAGCTCGCGGAGTCGATGCGCGCCGCCCTGGAAAGCTCACGGCGAGCGGAGCTCGACCGCGCGGTGTGCCTGGTCGGCCCGCACCGGGACGATCTGGAGCTGCGGATCGGCGAGCTGCCGGCCCGCGGCTACGCCAGTCAGGGCGAATCGTGGTCGCTGGCGCTGGCGCTGCGGCTCGCCGCCTACGAGCTGCTGCGGCAGGGCGGCGAGGATCCGGTGCTGATGCTGGATGACGTCTTCGCCGAGCTGGACTCCGGCCGCCGGGACCGGCTGGCCGAGCTGGTCGGCGGCGCCGAGCAGGTCCTGGTGACCGCCGCGGTTCCCGGTGACGTGCCGCCGCGGCTGGCCGGGGCGCACTTCACGGTCGCGGGCGGGGTGATCGAGCGTGCCTGACCAGGCACCGGGCCGCGGCGGGCCCGACGATCGCGCGCGGCTGGCCCGCGAGGCGCTGGCCAGGGCCAAGGCCGACGCGCTGGCCAAGGGGAACCGGCCCGCGCCCGACCAGGCCCATTCAGAACGGCCCTCCGCCGGCCGCTCCGCCCCGCCGGCCGGATCCCGGCGGCCGCGCCGGGATGACCCGCAGCCGCTGAATGCCGCCATCGGGGGGCTGATCGAGGCCCGCGGCTGGGCGCAGGCCGCCGCCACGGGATCGGTCTTCGGGCGGTGGGCGCAGATCGTGGGACCCGAGCTCGCCGCGCACACGACCCCCGATGGGCTGGCTGACGGCGAGCTGACCATCACCACGGACTCGACCGCCTGGGCCACGCAGGTGCGCCTGCTGACGGGCCAGCTGGTGCGCAGGCTTAACGCGGAACTGGGCGAGGGGGCCGTGCGGCGGGTCCGGGTCCGGGGGCCCGCGGCGGCGCCGAGGCGACCTGGCGAGTGGAGGGTACGCGGAAGCCGGGGAGAACGTGACACGTACGGCTGAGCCGGGTGGTTTTCCCAGGTAAAATAAGGAAGCGTACCGGGCAGACGGCTGTCGGGGCGCCCGTATCGGCCCGCGTATCTGTCATGTTTTCGCCGAGGAGCTTCCACTTTGTCGTATAACGCACAATCGATCACGGTCCTAGAGGGCCTGGAAGCAGTCCGCAAGCGCCCGGGAATGTATATCGGCTCAACCGGCGAGCGCGGCCTGCACCACCTCGTTTATGAGGTGGTCGACAACGCGGTGGACGAGGCACTGGCCGGCTACTGCGATCACATCGAGGTCACCCTGCTCGCGGACGGCGGCGTCCGGGTCTGGGACAACGGCCGGGGCATCCCGGTCGACGACCACCCGGTCGAGCACCGCCCCGCGGTGGAGGTCGTGCTGACCACGCTGCACGCCGGCGGCAAGTTCGACGGCAAGTCCTACGCGGTGTCCGGCGGCCTGCACGGCGTCGGCATCTCGGTGGTGAACGCGCTGTCGTCCCGGCTCGAGGTCGACATCCGCAGGGACGGGTACGCGTGGCGGCAGGCCTACTCGGTCCAGCCGCTCGGCCCGCTGGCCCGCGGCGAGGCGACCAGCGAGACCGGCACCACGGTCACGTTCTGGCCGGACACCGACATCTTCGAGACCACTGACTGGTCGTTCGAGACCCTGTCCCGGCGGCTGCAGGAGATGGCGTTCCTCAACCGCGGCCTGGCCATCGTGCTCACCGACCTGCGCCCCGAGCACATTGACGGCGATCCGCTGAACGGCCAGCCGCACGTGGCCAGCTACCGCTACGACGGCGGCATCGCGGACTTCGTCCGGTACCTGAACGCCTCCAAGGAGGCGGCCCACGCGACGGTGATCGAGTTCGGTGACGAGGCGCCGGGAATCGCCGCCGAGATCGCCATGCAGTGGAGCGGCGCCTACTCCGAATCGGTGTACACGTTCGCCAACACGATCAATACGGCCGAGGGCGGTACGCACGAGGAGGGGTTCCGCTCGGCGCTCACCTCCATCGTGAACCGGTACGCCAAGGAGCAGAAGCTGCTCAGGGAGAAGGACGACAACCTGCTCGGCGAGGACGTGCGGGAAGGGCTCACCGCGATCATCCACGTCAAGCTGGCCGAGCCTCAGTTCGAGGGCCAGACCAAGACCAAGCTCGGCAACACCGAGGCCCGCTCGTTCGTGCAGAAGGTCTGCAACGACCACCTGCGGAACTGGTTCGAGAGCAACCCGGGCGAGGCCAAGGCCATCATCATCAAGGCCACCCAGGCGGCCAGGGCCAGGGTGGCCGCGCGCCAGGCTCGCGACCTGACCCGCAAGAGCGTGATGGGCGGCGCGGGGCTGCCGGGCAAGCTGGCCGACTGCCAGTCCGGCGACCCTGAGCTGTGCGAGATCTACGTGGTCGAGGGCGACTCGGCGGGCGGCTCGGCCAAGGGCGGCCGGGACCCGCAGTACCAGGCGATCCTGCCGATCCGCGGCAAGATCCTGAATGTCGAGAAGGCCAGGATCGACCGGGTCCTGAAGAACAACGAGGTCCAGGCGATGATCACCGCCCTGGGCACCGGCATCCATGACGAGTTCGACATCGCCAAGCTCAGGTATCACAAGATCATCTTGATGGCGGACGCCGACGTCGACGGCCAGCACATCACCACGCTGCTGCTGACGCTGCTGTTCCGGTTCATGAAGCCGCTGATCGAGGCCGGGCACGTGTATCTCGCCCAGCCGCCGCTGTACAAGGTCAAGTGGGAGGGCCGGGGGGTCCAGCCCGGCTACGCCTACTCCGACCGGGAGCGGGACGCGGTGGTCGAGGCGGGCATCGCCGCCGGCCGCAAGGACCCCAGGCCGCGTGACGGCGTGCAGCGGTTCAAGGGCCTCGGCGAGATGAACGCCAGCGAACTGTGGGAGACGACGATGGATCCCGCCCGGCGGGTCCTGCGGCAGATCACCCTGGACGACGCCGCGCAGGCGGACGAGCTGTTCAGCGTGCTGATGGGCGAGGACGTGGAGGCACGGCGCGCGTTCATCCAGCGCAATGCCAAGGACGTGAGGTTCCTCGACATCTGAGCCCTGGCGGCTGCCGGCCCCGCCGTGACAGCCGCCCCGGCCGACGCGGCCACCGGATCCGTGATCACGGAGGATCCGGGGCCCGGGGGCACCAGATCCTCCGTGATCATGAAATGACTCGTATGACCGAGAGGGCAGCGCCACAGTGGCCGACGTGAATACGCCAGACGCACCACCGGAGGGACACGACCGCACCGAGCCGGTGGATATCCAGGTCGAGATGCAGCGCAGCTACATCGACTATGCGATGTCCGTCATCGTGGGCCGGGCGCTGCCCGATGTGCGGGACGGCCTCAAGCCCGTCCACACCCGCATCCTGTACGCGATGTACGACGGCGGCTACCGGCCCGACCGCGGCTACTTCAAGTGCGCCCGCGTCATCGGCGAGGTGATGGGCAATTACCACCCGCACGGCGACAGCGCCATCTATGACGCGCTGGTCCGGCTCGCCCAGCCGTGGGCGATGCGGATGCCGCTGGTGGACGGCCAGGGCAACTTCGGCTCGCCCGGCAATGACCCGGCGGCCGCGCACCGGTACACCGAATGCCGGCTGGCCCCGCTGGCGATGGAGATGCTGCGGGACATCGACAAGGAGACCGTCGATTTCCGGCCGAACTACGACGGCCGGTCCGCCGAGCCCGTGGTGCTGCCCAGCCGTTTCCCCAACCTGCTCGTCAACGGGTCGGAGGGCATCGCGGTCGGCATGGCGACCAAGATCCCGCCGCACAACCTGCGCGAGCTAGCGGACGGCGTTCAGTGGTTCCTGGAGAATTTCGGCGCCACCGACGAGGAACTGCTCGAGGCGCTGATCGAGCGGGTGAAGGGCCCGGACTTCCCGACCAAGGCGCTGATCGTCGGGCGCCGGGGCATCCAGGAGGCCTACCGCACCGGCCGCGGCTCGATCACCATGCGGGCGGTGGTCGAGGTCGAGGAGGACCGCAAGGGCCGCGCCTGCCTGGTCGTCACCGAGCTGCCCTACCAGGTCAACCCGGACAACCTGGCCCAGAAGATCGCTGAGCTGGTCCGTGAGGGCCGGGTGACCGGCATCGCGGACGTCAGGGACGAGACCAGCGGCCGGACCGGGCAGCGGCTGGTGATCGTGCTGAAGCGGGACGCGGTCGCCAAGGTCGTGCTGAACAACCTGTACAAGCACACCCAGCTGCAGGACACCTTCGGCGCGAACATGCTGGCCCTGGTCGACGGGGTCCCCCGGACCCTGCGGCTCGACCAGATGATCAGGTACTGGGTCACCCACCAGATCGACGTGATCGTCCGCCGCACTCGCTACCTGCTCCGCAAGGCACAGGAGCGGGCCCATATCCTGAGTGCGCTGCTCAAGGCCATCGACCGGATCGACGCCGTGATCGCGCTGATCAGGGCCAGCTCGTCAGCCTCGGTCGCGCAGCAGGGCCTGATGGACATGCTGGAGATCGACGAGATCCAGGCCCGCGCCATCCTCGACATGCAGCTGCGCAAGCTCGCCGCCCTCGAGCGCCAGCAGCTGCTCGATGAGTACGAGGAGCTCATGGCCCAGATCGCCGGGTACGAGGCCATCCTCGCCTCGCCGGAGCGGCAGCGGCAGATCGTCGGCACCGAGCTGGGCGAGATCGTCGCCAAGTACGGCGATGACCGGCGGACGCAGATCATCGCCTACGACGGCGACATGTCCATCGAGGACCTGATCGCCGAGGAAGATGTCGTCGTCACGATCACCCGCGGCGGCTATGCCAAGCGAACCAAGACCGACCTGTACCGGGCCCAGCGGCGCGGCGGCAAGGGCGTCCGGGGCGCGCAGCTGCGCACCGACGACATCGTCGAGCACTTCTTCGTCACCACGACCCACCATTGGATCTTGTTCTTCACCAATAAGGGCCGCGTCTACCGGGCCAAGTCGTATGAGCTGCCTGATACGGCGCGGGATGCTCGCGGGCAGCACGTAGCCAACCTGCTCGCGTTCCAGCCGGACGAGCGGATCGCCGAGGTCCTGGCCCTGCCGGACTACGAGGTCGCTCCCTACCTGGTGCTCGCCACGTCGTCCGGCCTGGTCAAGAAGTCCCGGCTGACCGACTTCGACTCGCCTCGGGCCGGCGGGATCATCGCGATTAACCTGCGCGAGGACGATGAGGTCATCGCCGCGCGGCTGGTGTCCCCCGAGCACGACCTGCTGCTGGTGAGCAAGCATGCTCAGGCGATCAGGTTCCGCGCGAGCGACGAGGCACTGCGGCCGATGGGCCGCGCGACATCCGGCGTGATCGGGATGCGGTTCAGCAACGGTGACGAGCTGCTCGGCATGCACGTGGTCACGAACGGCGGGGACGTCCTCGTCGCGACCGGCGGCGGATACGCCAAGCGGACCCCCGCTGACCAGTACCCGGTACAGGGCCGGGGCGGCCGGGGCGTGCTGACCGCCAGGATCGTGGAGGCCCGCGGCGAGCTGATCGGGGCGCTGATGGTGCGGCCCGAGGATGAGGTATTCGCCATCACCTCGGCCGGCGGAGTGATCAGGACGTCGGCGGCCGAGATCAAGCTCTCGGGACGGCAGACCATGGGCGTCCGGCTGGTGAACCTGGCCGCCGGGCAGAGCCTGGTCGCGCTGGCGCGCAACGCGGAGGCACTGGAGCCTAACGGCGCGGACGATGCCGACGGCGAGCACGAAGGCGTGAGCGCCGCGGATGCGGGGAATGATCATGATCCGGAGGCTGATGGCCGCGACATGTAAGGTGCAACGAAGCGCGGGGTAGCGGCGTCTTACAGATGCCGGCTCAGATGACAGTCAGGTCTCTGCGGACCCGGAACGCTCATCTGGGGATAACCTCGTGTCAGGGAACAGGCTGGAGGAGGACGGGGTGGACCACCGCGTAGAGCCACAGATGTGGCCGACCGACGGGGATGCTGAGGCGGCCGCCCCCGTGCCCGACGGCTATGGCCCTGGTCCTGACGGACCGGGCGAGGATGGCGGTTCTGCCGACTACCCGTCGTTCAACGGCACGATGAATCTTTCGCCCGGCGCTCCCGCCCAGCAGTCGGCCGGCGCCAGCGACCGGGGCCCGGCCCCGGCCGGCCCGGTGCCCCCGGCCGGCCCGGCGGCAAACGCGGAGAACGGCGCCGGACCGATGGTGCCGCCCTACCCCGCCAGCGTGACGCCGCAAGGACCGGCCACCCGGCTCACGGCGCCGTTCGCCATGCTGACCAAGTCCCGGACCAAGACCCCCAAGCCGCCTAGGCCGGCCAAGCCGCCGGCTCCGGCCAAAATCCCGAAGAAGCCGCTCCCGCGTCCGCAGCAGGCCCGCCCGGCCCCGGCGCCGCAGGCCGCCGCCGGCGCGGTCGGCTCGGCCCGCAAGGCGCAGCTCGTCCTGTCCCGGATCGAGCCCTGGTCGGTGATGAAGTTCAGCTTCATGATTTCCCTGGTGGGCTGGGTCGTGCTGTTCGTCGCCGTCGCCTTCATCTATTTCGTGCTGACCAGGATCGGCGTGTTCCACCAGATCGAGAAGACGGTCGGCCAGGTGACGTTCACCAAGGGGCACCCCGGGTCGAACGGGGCCAGCTGGTTCGCCGCATCGCGGGTCCTGGGCTACACGATGCTGGTCGGAGCGATCAACGTCGTGCTGATTACGGCGCTGGCCACCATCGGCGCGGTCGTCTACAACCTGGTGACGCATCTGGCCGGCGGGGTTGAGGTCACCCTGAAGGAGACCGACTGACCTTCCGGTCCCGGCTTGCGGTAACCTATCCCGGCACGCCTCGCCGCACCTGGCGGGGCATGCAGCGGGCCTGTAGCTCAGCTCGGTTAGAGCGCTTCCCTGATAAGGAAGAGGTCGGAGGTTCAAGTCCTCCCAGGCCCACCCACGAAGGCACAGGTCATAGCCCTCCTAGGCTGATATCGAGTCGGGTCAGCGCGCATCCTGAGTGACTAACTGCGTGGCTATGCATCCTCATGAAGCCCGAAGATGCGGTCCATGGCGCCGGCTCCGCTTTGCAGGACGGGCCGGATCTGCTTGCGGTAGACCAGCTCGGTCACGACCGTGCTCTTATGGCCGACCAGCCGGGAGAACCTGTGGGTAGGCAGGGCGAGCAGAATGGCAGCATGACGGATGGTCCTGATCGCTGGCACCGATGGCTGCTCGACGTGCGTTTCGGAGGCGATGCCGCCTGCCGGGAGAAGGATCTCGCCGAGTTTCTGTACCCGGTGCGCGATACGGTGCTGGACAAGGCACAGCTAGCACCCGGCGAGACACTGCTGGACGTCGGCACCGGTGATGGCCTCATCGCGTTCGGCGCACTAGAACGGCTCGGCCCGTCAGGGCGCGTGATCTTCTCCGATATCTCCCAGGACCTGCTTGATCACTGCCGCGAAGCAGCCAGCGCCGAAGGACTGCTAGACCGGTGCCGTTTCGTGCTGGCTCCTGCCGATCGCCTGACCGCCGTCGCGGACGCATCGGTCGACGTGGTCACCACCCGGTCTGTGCTGATCTACGTGAAGGACAAGGCGCAGGTGATGCGCGAGTTCTACCGGGTACTGAAGCCCGGCGGGCGGGTAAGCCTGTTCGAGCCCATCAACGTGCTGATGTCCCTCGCCGATCCTGACCTGTTCGACGGCTACGACGTCACGCCGGTCAAGGCACTGGCGGCCAGAGTTCAGGCGCTCTACGAGTCCATCCAGCCGCCCGGCGCTGATCCCATGGTCGACTTCGATGACCGGGATCTCGTGCGCCACGCTCAAGACGCCGGGTTCCCCGAGATCGATCTCGAACTGCGGGTCAGCGTGAAAGCCCGCAAGGAACCGGTGCCCTGGGAACGGTTCACGCGCATGTCGGGCAACCCGCTGATACCGACTTTCGAGGAAGCCCTGGACCGGGTGCTCAGCCCGGAGGAAGCCATCGAGTTCACCAGGCACCTCAGGCCTCTCGTGGAGTCCGGGGCCGCACTGGAACGCACGGCACTCGCCTACCTAACCGCCGCCAAGAGTTGATGCCTGACCCTAAGCGTGCCCGTGGCGTGCCCGATCAGACGGTGATCAGCGGTGAATCACGGTCACTCACGGACACGCCACACAGGCGTCCACCTGCGGAAGTCCAGGTCAGGCCAGGAGCCAGCCCTCGCTGTCCACGATGAGGTGCCGGCCGCGGCCGGTGATCTTCTTCCCGCCGTGATAGCCGCTGGTTGCCTTGCCGACGGTGTCCGCGCACTTCACGATCTGGGAATCGATGATGCACCCGGTCGGCTCCGCCTCCCGGCCCTGGTGCCGGCGGAGCCTGTCCCGCAGTCGCGTCACCAGGCCCTGCGGCAGCCCGCGGGCATTCCACCGCTGGTAGAACGCGTAAACCGAGTCCCAGGGCGGGAAGTCGGCCGGCATGGCCCGCCACTCGATCCCGTTCCGCGTCACGTAGGCGATCGCGTCGACCATGGCCCGCAGGTCATGGGCCATCGGCGGCCGGCGGCTATGACCAGTTCCTTCATCACCGCCCTGACCTGCGGCTCCAGCACCTTCCACTGGCCGTCGGACAGGTCGGACGGATAGCGCGGCACGCGGTCATGGCACTGGCAGCCCTGTGACGGGCAGCGAGTGGCGAACTGCGGCGCGACAGGGTAAACAGGCACGCAGGCCCCTGGGCGCGGAGATGACCAGACACCTCTCGGCTACCAGGGGCCGCTGCTTCACGCCCGCCACACCCGCCGACAGCAACCGCATCGATACGATCAGGGCCGCCCTGGGCCGCCAACCCCCTCGGGTGCTCGTCTGGGGGACTGCCTGATCTGGGCAGCTGATGGCTGGGCTGGTGTCTGCGCCTGCTGCCTTCTACTGTTTCGGCAGCAGGGGGCGTGGAGGCGCTTGATGAGATCGCTGCCTCTTCACTACGGCACGGAGCACCGCGCCGAATTGGCCCGGTGCTTCCAGCCACGGGTCGTGCCCTGCGTCCGCGATGATGATGACCTCGCAGTCGAGCCGCGCCCCGAGACGTCGCAGGGCATCTGCGGGGCGGGTATCGCCGGCTCCGCCGATGATGACCGCGCCGGGAGGCAGGTGCCCGCGAAGTTCGTCCACGTGCGATTCGAGCGGGTCGGTTTTCTTGGCGGCGTTGAGCTGGGAGTTCATCACGTAGTTGACGGGCCGCTGCGTGCGGGCCGCGGCCAGCGCCCAGTCCCATGCGCGATCCCGGTCGGCGTGGTCGGTGAACCACGACAAGGTCAGGTACTCGGTCTCCTCGGCATCGGTGCGCGATTCGATCGCATCGAGTTCATCGAGCCTGGCCTGCTGCCCGTCAGAGCGCCGTGCTCTTTGTGCTGCCCGGTCGGCTTCCCGCCATGGATCCAGGAAGGGCCCGGCGACCTGGATCAGCCCGGCCACGCGCCCGGGATGGGCGAGCATGAAGTAGCTGGCCATATTGGTTCCGAACGAATGTCCCATCAGGACGACCCGGTCGTGTCCCCACGCATCGAGCAGCAGTGCGAGGTCGCGGACGTGACGGGCGATCGTGTGCTTCCCCTCCCAGGGCGATCCGCCGGTGCCGCGCTGGTCGTAGCGATAGACCGGGCACAGGTCGTCGATGATGCCGGCGACCGGGGCGAGATAGTCGGGGACCCCTGGACCACCATGCACCATAACCACGGGAAGCCTCTGCGGGATCACCAAGCCTGCGATCCACGTGCACAGCTGCGCTCCGTCATCCATCTCGATCATCATCGCGGCCATGAGCGTGAGGCTAACCCGATCGACGTCATGCAGACATCGCCGGGACTCGCTTACTCCAGAAGAGTGCACCCGACCTTTACCAACAGGCTCTTAGCGGTATCGGGGCAGTGACCAGCCTGCTTGCGCTAGGCGCCCTGGTGCTGAACGACGCGCTGGGATGGTGGTGGGCCGACCGGATCGCCGCACTCATCGTCGCAGCCGTGGCCGCCGCCGAAGCATGGCGTACGGCCCCAAAGCGAGGTGATCACCACGGATGAGGTACAGCGGTGAAATGTGGCGGGCTGCCAGTCTGCATCGCCTGCCGCCAGAGATCGTCGTGCCATTAACGTGCCATTAACAAGGGTCATTTGCGGTATGTAGCGGTCACTCACGGGACGACCGCCAGCCCAGGTCAGTGCCGTTAGCCCAGCATGATACGGAGCTTTGCAAGCAGGTGATCAGGGAGCCAGATGTCGTCTTGTGCGGCGTTTCAGGTCTCTGGTTATGCTCGCCGGTATGGACAGGTCCTATCAGATCACTGGGGCGGCTGATGGCCGCGCACTTGCCTTTGCCGAGTGGGGTGACCTGAGCGGGCATCCGGTGTTTGCGCTGCACGGAACGCCGGGCTGCCGTCTGGATCGTCACCCGGACGATGAGCTTGTCCGCTCGACCGGCGTCCGGGTGATCAGCTACGACCGGCCCGGCTACGGCGGCTCGGACCGGCACCGCGGCCGGGCTGTAGCCGATGCTGCCGGTGATGTTGCCGCTATCGCTGATCATCTGGGCATCGGGCAGTTCTCGGTCTATGGCGCCTCCGGCGGCGGCCCGCACGCCCTGGCCGTAGCCGCGCTGCTCGGCGACCGGGTCAGCCGGGCCGCCTGCATCGTGGGTGTGGCGCCGTTCGACGCGCTGGACGAGGGGTTCTTCACCGGGATGGACCCGGAGAACGTAAAGGAGTGGGGATGGGCGCTTCAGGGCGAGGAGCGCCTGGCCACCGAGCTGCCAGGGTCCGACCGGCGGTTGCGGGAACAAGTGATCACCGACCCGGCGACGCTGCTCGACGGCTTTGATCTGCCCGAGGCCGACCGGGAGGTCCTGGGCCGCGCGGACCTGGCCGCGGTCATGCGCGAAGCCACGCTTGAGCAGACCCGCAACGGGATATGGGGATGGGCCGACGATGCTCTCGCCTTTGTCTCTTCGTGGGAGTTCGATCCGGCTGCCATAGCCGTGCCCACCCTGGTCTGGTACGGGACACAGGATGTCCTGACCCCTCCGGGCCACGGCGAGTGGATCGCCCGGACGGTGCCCGGAGCAGTCGTCAGACTGAACAACCTGGGGCACATGGGAGATCCGGACGCTGATCTGATTGAGCGCCTTGCCTGGCTGACCCGCCCGGTCCCCGCTACGTCCCGCTGACAGCAACAGCGGCAGCAAAGCCGTGCCCGTCGCGTGCCCGATCGGAGGGTGACCGGCGGTGCATCACGGTCATCTGCAGGCACGGCTCAGTCCCGCCAGCGCAGAAGCACGTCAGAGCAGACGCGAACGATCTTTGCCAGCAGGGGGTCAACCGGGTGAGGCTGAGTAACCAACTGAGTAACGATCCCACCGGCCGCGAGGGTATGCCCGTGGACGCAGGCGGACGGTCGCGCCAAGGCCAGGCACCCAGCGCCGCAAGGCGGCGGGGCAAGGACCTGGCTTCGGGACGAAGAGGCCGCAGCGCGAGTAGCTGAGTGCCTAACTGTGTGACAACCGCGGTGGCGGTCGGCACAACAGTGGACGTTCGCGGACAAGAAGGCCAGCTCAGGGATCGAATTGAGGGTGATGGTGGATGCCTTCGGTTTGCCTGATAAGGAAGAGGTCGGAGGTTCAAGTCCTCCCAGGCCCACCCAGGTCACAGACACGGCCGGGGCTTCCTTATGCAGTAACCCAGCCCGGTGACAGCAGCAATGACAGCAACGGTCACCCGGCTGGTCAGTAATGAGTCTGGTGAGCTTGTCGATAGCATCGCGGCGGCTACCGTCATCTGCTGCCGTGTAGATCTCTATCGTGACCGCGATCCGGGCATGGCCGAGGATCTCCATCGTGTCGCGTGGGGAAACGCCCAGATCCTTGAGCAGTGTCGCAGTCATATGCCGAAGGTCGTGCAGGCGGATCGACCGGACGCCCGCCGCCTCGGTGATGCGCTGAAATGACCGGGCAAGGTTTCGTGGCTCAACTGGTCGCCCCGTTCTGGTGGTGAAGACCAGGTCATGCGGGGTCCACTCATGCCGAGTTCCGAGAACTTGCATCTCGGCATGAGACCAGCACGTCTCGGGTGATATCGAGTAGCGGAAGCCCACGTCGGCCTGCTGCCGTCTTTACCGGCCCTAGCAGGAGCCGTCCGCCTGCTCGCAATAGCTGTTGTCGAACACGAATCACGCCTTGCTCCATGTCCACGTCGCCCCAGCTGAGCCCGAGAACCTCACCACGACGAAGCCCATAGACCATCAAAAGTACCAGCGCGGGATAAAGCGGATCTCGGCGAGCCGCGCCGAGGAAGATCCGAGCTTCGCTAGCAGACCAGGGCTGGCGGCGGGCGGCAGGAGCGGGCGGCAGGAGCGGGCGGCAGGAGCGGGCGGCAGGAGCGGGCGGCAGGGTCGCCAGCCGGGCGACATTGCGTGAGCTGGGACTGGCGCCTGCGAGAAAGACGGCCAGGACTAGAAAGCCTGTGCACCTAGTTGGCTTCGATCTTCGCTTCTTGTCACTGCGGCTGCCCGAAATTCGGTGTACAAGCTGCTAGACCTGAGCAAGACTCGCGGCGATGAGCGGAGCTAATGAAAAGCAGACGTTGCGGCGATACCTGCAGGACGTGCGCGAGGTCTTGCTATGGAAACTCGAGGGACTGTCCGATTACGACATCCGGCGGCCAATGACGCCCACCGGCACCAACCTGCTCGGGCTCGTCAAGCACTGCGCGGGGTTGGAATGCCGGTACTTCGGCGAAGTGGTGGACCGGCCGTTCCCCGGCTGGCATGACCTGGACTGGCACGAGGACGATGAGGCTGAGCTCAGCGGTCACATGTATGCGACCGCGGCCGAGTCCCGCGAGCAGGTGACGGACTTCTGCCGACGGGTATGGGCGCACTCCGACGCCACGATCCAAGAGCTGCCGCTGGATGCGCGCGGTACCGTGCCGTGGTGGCCAGAAGAGGTCAGGCACCCGACGCTGCACCATCTGCTCGTCCACATGATCGAGGAGACCGCCCGGCATGCCGGGCATTCGGACATCATCAGGGAAGCCATCGACGGTGCCGCCGGCCTGGTCGAGGGCGTCAGCAACATGCCGTCAGAAGCCGGTGCCGCCGCCTGGAAACAGCACTGCGACAAGCTGGAAAGCATCGCCCGGCGCGACCGGTCTTGAATCCGGGCCGTGCGTGCAGCCATGAGTGCAGCCAAGGGATCAGACAGGGCCGGACGACGGAACACTGTCACAGACCGAGCGGTCAGGCGTGAGCCAGGGTCACCAGGGCATCCCACGAACTTGTAAACGACATGTCGCCCCGGGTCGCATGATGTGCCGTTAGAGGGAGACTGGCACTCGACCGAACCCCCGGATGCGCAGGGTTTCGGGGAACCACGTTCCAAGGCGGGGCGTCCAATGCCCATGAAGTGCGCTCGCTGGCTGATCGGCTTGATCCCCGTGATTGCCGCTGCCGCCTGCGGTTCAGCTAGCGGGACAGCGGTGACGGCCAGCCACCGTCCAGCCGTGACCGAGCCCGGCCAGCCGGTACCCGCGTCGGCGGTTCATCGGCTCACCGCCATAGCCGACCGGGCAGTGACATTGAATGGCGGGCACCCCGTGGCGTGGGCGACGGCGGTAGTCACCACCCACGCCAAGGCGCTGACCTCGGCCACCCCTGGCGACACGACACCGGGAGGGAAAGCCATCGTCTACCTGGTGACCATCAAGGGCAATTTCGCCTGCAGTCTCTGCAGCGTCCCGCCCGGAGGTCACGCGCCTACCGGCACCTACCTGTCGCTCGTGATCGCCGCCAAGACCTTTGAGGGAACCGACTCCGGCATCGGCCCCAAACCACCACCGGTACCTGCGGCCCATTTTGGGCCTGTGACCTATCTGAAGGTCCGCCCGCTAGCGCGCCGGTGATGCGGACGCGGACCAGTTCGCCTGACAGCAGCGGTGACAGCAACGCCACCACATGCCGCGCCCACGCGGCCCACAATGACACTCAGGATCGCGGAGCCTCGACCCCTCGACCGGCGCCCTGCTCAGAACTGATAAGGAAGAGGTCGGAGGTTCAAGTCCTCCCAGGCCCACCCACGAAGGCACAGGTCATAGCCTCCTGGGCGGATATCGAGCCGGCTCAGCACGAGTGACTAACTGCGTGACTATGCATCCTCACCAAGTCCGAAGATGCGGTCCATGGCGTCGGCTCCGCTTTGCAGGACGGGCCGGATCTGCTTGCGGTAGACCAGCTCGGTCACGACCGTGCTCTTATGGCCGACCAGCCGGGAGATCGCTTCCACAGGGATTCCGCGTAGCGCAGTCCCATATGTCAGCCCTGGGAGGGTAGCGGCCTATCGTGGCAATGACTGCCTGAAGGGCGGAGCTGCGCGATGGGAGACAAGGCCATCTCATGCCGAGCTGCGGGCTCGCGGCGGGGCAAAGCGCCACACGCGGTCGCCGCCGCCGCGGTCGCCGCGGTGATCGTGTTGACGGGGACGGCCTGCAGCACGGTGACCTCTGGCGCCTCGGTCCTGGCCAAGGCGCCAGAGGTCATTGTGCTGAAGCAGGGCGCCAACAACGGCAACGGCGACATCTTCATCACCCCGAGCGGGGGCAGCGTGAGCGGCCCCGAGATCATCAGCAACACCGGCAAGGTGATCTGGTTTCACCCTCTTCCGGCACACGAACTGGCCGCCGACTTCCGCACGCAGACCTACCAGGGCAAGCCGGTGCTCACCTGGTGGCAGGGTCCTCCCGACCTAGGCGCCGTCTCGGGCGGGACCGATTACATCTACAACGACCGCTACCAGAAGATCGCCGAGGTCAAAGGCGGCAACGGCTACTCGGCCGACGGCCAGGAATTCCTCATCACGCCCTGGAACACGGCGCTGATCATCGCCGACACCGTCACGACCGCGAACCTGACCTCCATCGGGGGCGCCCCCGACCAGAAGGTCGTGGATAGCATCGTGCAGGAGATCGACATCAGCACCGGCAAGGTGCTCTTCCAGTGGAACGCCGCGGGCCACGTCCCCTACCAGGACAGCGAGCAGCCCCGGCCCGCCTCGGCTGCCACCCCCTGGAACTGGTTCTACATCAACGCCGTCCATCTCGACATCGACGGCAACCTGCTGATCAACGCCCGCTACGCCTGGGCGGTATACAAGGTCAGCCTGCACACCGGGAACATCATCTGGGTGCTCGGCGGCAAGCACAGCACATTCATGCTCAAGGCCGCGCCTGGGCAGGTGCTCGACAGGGCGGGCGAGATCTTCGCCTATCAGCACGACCCCGAGGTCATCGGGCACAACGAGTACACGCTGTTCGACGATGAATCCGGCGGCGGTAGCGGGCTGCTTCCCTACAGCCGGGTGGTCACCGTCCAGCTGGATCTTGCGACCAAGGTGGCCACGCTGGTGAAGTCGACCAGGCAACCCGAGGGCCTGCTGGCCACAGAAGAGGGGAACGCGCAGACCACCCGCAACGGCGACTTGTTCGTCGGCTGGGGCGCCGTACCCTACATCTCCGAGTTCAGCCCGTCTGGGCAGCTGCTGTTCAACGCCCAGTTGCCAGGCATTGACATCACCTACCGCGCCTACCGCCTGCCCTGGCATCCGGCCACTTAATCCGGCACCAAGACATCCGTCCGCTGCTCGGGCTGACCGAGGCTGGTAGCCGTGATCCCCCTGCGGACGTACTCACGGCCCGGTGGGCATTGGGTCACGAACTGGTCCCGGTCGGTTCGTCGTAGCGGAGATAGCTGAGGTGATCGATATCGACCCCGAACAGGTGAACCGACCCGCCTCTGGCTTCCAGCCGAGAGCCTGCGAGACCAAAGCGAAGGCGGTATCACGGGCGCGCAAGTGCGCGAGCAGCCCACCCGAAAGTTCATCGACGGCGTTCGTGCACGACGGGCACGCCGCGTCCCAGTCGGGGCCGAACATGATGTGCTGGATGATCAGCTGGCGGCTGTCGCCGAACAGCGCGGCTAGCGCGGCCGGTCCCTGCGGGCCGTCGAGCACGTACTCTTTCTCGATCCGGACCATGGGCAGCCTGCGCCCGCTCGGCGTTGAGCACGTCACGCCTGCGGGTCTCTTTCTTCTCCTCAGCGAGCAGCCGCCGCCTGGCCTCAAGCCACTGTTCGCGCGACACAACCTCGGGGAAAGCCATCACAACCTCCTAGACCGCGGTGGGGCTTCGGACAAGGTTCTCTAGCGGATGAGAGTAGTCAGCGGCGCGAAAATCCCCCTAGGGCCACTTCTTGGCAAGCAGGGTGTCAGCTCGACTAGGCGGTCGACGTTGCGGGTCACCAGCTCCTCGCGGACGGGCACTCCGGCTGAGCTAACTCCCGATGTCAGCGAGTATCAGAAGCTGTAGAAGTTTAGCTACGCAAGAACAGCTCGCGCTGCTCGATGAGCATCGGTCACCTTCGCCGCGATCTGCAGTATTGATCATCTGAAATAGGCGAGTATCGTAACTTACGGGACAGCTTTCGAAACGCCGCGTTAGACCCAAAAGGGGATGATATGCGCAAGATAGCTCAAGTATTCTCTACTGCGGTGGCCACCGTGCTCCTAGTAGCACTACTCGCGGGTTTTCCGGCTCCTCAGGCACTGGCCGCAAGCGCATTCGCCCCAGACTGCAAGACCAATTATCTAACCGGGCAGACTGACTGCGGCGGGAGTGACTTCTTCGGAGTTCTGCGGATTGCGATTATCATTTTCCTGGTAATAGTAGTTATTGCCGTCGTGGCAAATCTGAGGAGCAAATAGTTCAGTTTGCCTGATAAGGAAGCGGTCGGAGGTTCAAGTCCTCCCAGGCCCACCCAGGTCCCAGCACTAGCAGCCATCCGCTGGCCCTAGCGCTGGCGCGTCCCGCTCGTCCAGTCGGCGCACCGCGGGCATAGCGATATCGGGAATCACTGCAGCAGCACAGCCAGCTCCGCGACCGTCCGTACTCCGTACGCTCTGACACCAGCTCCCAGAACGTCACGACACGCCGGTCCGCCACGACCGGCTGATCAGCAGGCCGCCTCTGGCTGTCTGGGCCCGCTAGAACGCAGGCCTGACTCGCGTCAGGCAACGGCCTCCAGTACAAAGGGAGGTACACGAAAATTAACCCGAAGGAACGGTCGTGACCGGTTGCTGGGCGGTGTCAGCGCTGCCGCTTGCGCATCTCGCGGCTGGGTCTTCTGGTGGCCAGGTAGTGCCGGTCTGGGTCGCCGCCCTGTCAGCAGTGGGTGGCGCGGCAGTCACTTTGCTCGTCCAGCTAGTCAGCGGGCACAACTCCAACAGGCGTGCGGACGGCATGATGTGCGGCGAGCTCGTGGCCGACTTCCTTGCCGCGGGTCAGGCCATCGTCCGCGTCCTTCCGGCATGCGACGGGCTTGTTCACGGGCGACGTCCGCCCAGGACGACCGCGCGGAGGCCGGATGATCATGACGGTCAGCTTCCCGATGACGTGACAGCTGAGGTTCGGGAGGCGCTCACGCGCCTGGACACCTGCTACGCCCGGGCCATACTGATCCTGCCCGCGCTCCAGGAGCAGCTTGAGCCAGTCCGCGCCAGGGTCGCCGTATTCGTGGCCGAAGGCCCGCGCGATGCTGAGGCCCGGGCGTCGCTGGCTGCGGATCTCGACGCCCTGATCACCGACGTTCGTCCTCATCTGAGGATTCCGCTCAGGGGGCTCGGAATCTGATCGCACGGTGCCTATACCGACGAGGGTTAGCAGCGTTACGAGCGCCGGTAATACCGACTCGAAAAGCCTGAGTATTACCGGCAGCCCGCATGCCGCGATTATATTGGTATTAGTATCCGCCATACGTTGAGCCTTTCCCATCCTGGTTATGCTTCGCGTAGCTGCAGTACGTGGATGGCCCTGGCTAGCTGACCGGCGCGCCCCCGGGGAGCGGACGGTCCCGACCCACCCGAAGCTCGACCTCGCCGCCGCTGAGCGTGAGTTGAGCGTCCCGAAGCGTCGCTAGGCGCGCAGCGTTCCCGCCGTTGCAGAACCCCCGTCCGTTACTGGGAGACGGCTGGCGGCCGACAGCCTTGACTCTCACCTTGGGGGAGCCCGCACACTCACTTTGCCGGGTCGAATCGGCCCGGCGACGAGGGAGTCAGCGTGACAGAAATCAGTATCGGCGAGTTCGCACGACGGTCCCGCCTTTCACTGAAGGCACTCCCGCCTCTACGACGAACTCGGGGTGCTGGTGCCTTCGCGCGTCGATCAGGCGTCTGGCTATCGCTACTACGGCACGGCCCAGCTCGACGAGGCACGCCTGGTCGTGATGCTGCGCCAGTTGCAGTTGCCGCTCGCGGCGGTCAAGGAGCTGCTCGCGTGCGATCCGGCTGATGCAGCGGCGCGCATCGCTGAGCATTGGCGCGGCGCCGAGGCGGCACACGACGCGCGGCGCGATCTCGCCGGCTACCTCGTCAGCCGATTGAGCGGAAAGAGGCCTGTCATGTACGAAGTCGCCACGCGGGAGATGCCCGAGCGCAGCCTGCTCTGTCTCAAGCGCAACGTCGACGAGCAGGGGATGTGGGCGTTCGGCAAGGAGTTCATCGCGATCCTACGCGAGCGCCCGCTCCCGAAGATCGAAGGACGAGAAGGCGCGTTCTTCTGCATCCACTGGGGCCAGGTGAGCGCTGACAGCGATGGTCCGATCGAATGGTGCAGGCCGGTTCCCGAGACAGAGGCACATGCCCTCGCAGAGCACTATCCCGAGCTGACGTTGCGAACCGAACCGGCGCATCGGGAGGCGTTCGTCGCGCTGCCAGCTGGTCCGGGCGGGATACAAGCGGTGCACTGGGAGCTCGGTGCCGAGTCACTGCGCGCTTGGGCGCAGGAGCAGGGCATCGAGGATGAGCGTCTTACCCTCAAGCCCGAAGACCTCGGCCTGCGCATCACCTATCTCGCGACCCGACCCGTCACCGAGACGAGCGACCCCGGCTGCGACATGGCCGTCCCGTTCGCGTAGAGCGATGATCGAAGCAGACGAGTCAAAATTACGCAGGGCCACCCACGAAATCCAGGTCACAGCCCTCCCGGCGCGCTTGGGGCAAGTGCGGGGAAGACGTGCAGGCAGATCTCCCTCAGGAACTGGATAAGGAGTTCAGGGGGGAACTCAGGGCTGGGGCCATCAAGCTCCGGCGGCAGCATTAGGCCCATCGTCTTGGCTAGCTCGATCAGGCCGGGGCCGATGGCCTTGCCCAGTGTGCTGAGTGCGGTCCCTGCGGACTGAATGTCGAGCGTCCAGGGGGGCACGGGCTGTGCTTGGACCGTGACCCAGCTGTTCGGGTCCCGGGGCGTCTGCCGGGCGAAGACGTGATCGAAGGTGCGCGCCGAGGCGTCGCGGCGGGTGAAGGCCTCGCCGAGGCCCCATGTCTTGCGGAGGGTGGCGATCAGCGAGGTATGCCGGTATTCCTCGTTGTATACCGCGCCCTGGCCGACCCACGGCGACACGATGATGGCGGGGACCCTGTAGCCCGAGCGATCGAACGTGAAGCCGATCTCGCCCGCTGGTGCGTCCTCGTCCGGGGGCGGAACGGCGCCGGGAGCGACGTGATCGTAGGTGCCGCCTGGCTCGTCCCAGCCGATCAGGAGGGCTGTGTTCCAGACGTTGGTGCCGGAAGGTCCGGTCATGGACCGGTAGGTGTTGTACACCTGCTCCAGGAACGCCTCGCCGCCGAGCATCGACGAGGGAGGGTCGAACCCCCACTACACCAGGCTGTGCCCCGGCGAGGGGCCGAGTTGAGACACGTGTTGCGCCCTCCGGCCACGGAGGACGGCCTGGCGCTTGACAGAAATAGGAGCGTCAGAGCAGGTCAGAGGCACTCTTGGCGGTACCGAGTTCGGAGCGACCGACGTGATCTGGAGCGTGGCGGGCGCCCTTTAGGATACAAGCTCGGTGACACGAACAAGTTCTACTGGCTGGCGTCGTTGGCGCGGATGAGCTGGCACGGTCAGTCGGCACTGCGCTGAAGCTGCCACGCTGCTTCGAGGGCGTCTTCGATGGCGCCAGCGTCGCCGCTGGCGAGGTCAGCGACGACCATCATGTGCTTGCTATACCGGGCCGGAATACTAAAGGTGTCCGGGAACTGACGCAGCAGCGAGTCGCGGTAGTCGAAATCGGAGCGGATCACCAGGTGGGTGTCGTCAAGCTGGCGGGCGACCAGCCTGCCGTGATACCGCCACTGGGCCAGCCCGTCTGCCGTGGTGCGGCGGACACCTGCCAGCGCCTTGGCTAGCCGGGCTACCTCGCCGATTTGCAGCACTGCGGGCTTCCGTGTGTTCCTGTGCTCACCACGACTGGTAAGTATCGCATTGTGCTACCGGAAGTCATCGATGCCTGCACCGTCTTCGCGTTCCCAGCCGTAGGCGGCCAGGTAGCCCCAGCAGTCGGGTCGGCTGCCGTCGGTGTCGGCGATGTCGTAGGCGTCGGCGAGCTGGCGGGAGGAGATGATCGTGCCAGCCCAGCGGTCGGCATCGCCTGCCCGGGCGAGCGCGGCGACACCTCTGGCGACGTAGGTGGGCGATTCAGAGATCGCGAAACCTGGAGTTTTGGCGCAGGCATCTCGCCAGCTGGCCTCTGTGACACCGAAGTTTTTCAGCATCCTCTCCGACCGCAGCCAGCCCGGCGTCACGCCGACCGCCGTGACCGGCAAGTTCTCAAGCTCGGCGGTGAGGCCTTTCACGATCCGCTCGACGCTGGCCTTCACCAGGTCGTAGTAGAAGCCGACATTGCGGCGGAACTCGGCGTTGGCCTGCGACGTGCCGTCGGTCATCTCCACTACCAGGCCATATGTGCCGTGCGCGGTGGTGGCGCGCAGCATCAGCGGGATCGCCGACCGGCAGGTGATCAAGTGAGTGTGCACGCCCATCTGCAACATCCGCAGCCCGCCGTGCCAGTCATGCTCCCACAGCGGCCTGTCCCACTGCATGTACCGGTCACCGCCGAAGATGTCATTCACCAGCACGTCGAGGCGCCCGTACTCCCCGTCGATGTCCGCAACAAGCTCGGCCACCTGGTCGGGATTCTCGTGGTCAACGACGCGGGCGGCGCCCTCTCCGCCCGCAGCGCGGATCAAGTCACCGGTTTCCTCAATCGTCTCCGACCCGCCGATCTCCGAAGCACCGGAGGTCCGGCTGCTGCGGCCGGTCGCATAGACGAAGAATCCAGCCCGGGCCAGCTCAACGGCTATTGCCCGGCCCGCACCCCGGGTGGCACCCGCCACCAGGGCGACACGCGCGCTGTTTGTCTCATCAGTCACCAGCTCAGTAAACACCCGGCAGCGGAGCGCTAAATCGATGCGTCCATGGCGCCTGGCCCGCATCACGCGCCTGTCATGCTGACGTCATGCTCGGATGCCTGCACCATGCAGTACTCGACTGCCCCGACCTGGGCGGCCAGGCGGCCGGGAGGTTGTCGAGCATCTCAGCCACGCCGTCCTTGCGCAGGCCCTGGCCCGCTCCATGTCGCGGGCGTAGAGTCCCGCCATGCCTGCATATGTCATCGTCGAGACCGACGTCACCGACCCGGAGCGATACGACCAGTACAAGGCCGCGTCGCCCGCTGCGGTCGCAGCTGGCGGCGGCCGTTTCCTCGTCCGCGGTGGTGAACTCATCGTCCTCGAGGGCGACTGGCAGCCACCCCGTATCGTGATGCTCGAATTTGAAGACCTTGAGGCCGCGAAGCGCTGGTATGAGTCAGAGGTCTACCAGGAGGCCAAGAAGTTGCGTGAGGGCGCGGCCAGCTTCCGCGCGATCGCCGTCCAGGGCGTCGATTATTAGATAGGCCGTGCCTGCTCCGTGCCGTAGGCAGGGCCATCTACGGTGATTCACGGTCTATGACGTCGGCCCCGTATCACTGCGCGCGCAGTGGGAGCATGCGCGCTACATCATCAGCTATCGGGCCCGGAACCTTGAGCGAGACCGGTGGTTCGTTGGCCAAGTAGATGACCACAGTCCGCCAGCCGGATCCGACCGTGGGGGCGGTGGCCTGGATGAGGCGGTCCCGCGTGACGTACCCGAGAAACTTGCCTGGCCGCCACCGCCGCGCGGCCGACCAGACCACCAGGCGGTGGCCGGTCAGGCCAATCAGCATGCGGGGCGCCATAGGGAACATTGAGGACGTCGCGGAGGTGCGGATGCGGCGGCGCCAGGCGAGATGCTCAACGGCGATGATCAGCGGCATGAGTTCGGATGGCGCGGACGCCCCGGCCGGGCCGTCGGATGGGATCGCCGGGAAGAGAACGGTCAACTGCTCGCCAGGGCGAAGGTCAGCCGCAGCCGCCGTCATCACGGCATCCCAGTCCTGTTTTTGGGCCACGTCAGCAGTCTTGCCTGCGCGCTCTCATCCGGTGCCAGCGGGGGCCCGCGAGTAGATCGGCTGGACCAGGCTCGTCAGTTGCACGAGCGCCGCCGCCGCGTCCGGCTCGGCCCTGTCCGTGGCTCGGGGCCTGCGCCGACGCTCCCGCGGTTGCGTCGTCTCGGCCACTGGAGCCAGGTACACGGCACGTATTGTTTGCTAGGCGTACTGGCTCCGCAAGCAGTCGAGACGACGAGCGGTCTCGGGGAGCTGGAACCTGGGCGGGGCTGGCGTTAGCCGCGGCTTGGGGGTCATCCGGCGCCGCGCCGTCCGTCATCTGGTCCCGGCGGGTGCCGGGGATCGTGAGTGACAGGAGTTCGAGATGAGTGAGGCGCTGGACTGGAACGCGAGGACCATTGCGGAGTTCCGGGCGAACCAGGGCCGGGTGGGCGGGAATTTCGAGGGCGCTCCGCTGGTCCTGGTGCATCACCGCGGCCGCAGCAGCGGGCGGGAGTACGTCAGCCCGGTGATGTACCTGGCGCACGACGCCGAGCCGGGGGTCATCTATGTCTTCGCGACTAAGGCGGGAGCTGCGGATGATCCGGACTGGTACCGCAACCTGGCCGCTGCGGGTGCGGGCAGTGTCGAGCGCGGGGCCGGGGCGTACCGGGTGAGGGTCCGGGAGCTGGCCGGTGCCGAGCGTGATCGTGTCTACGCTGAGCAGGCGCGGCGTTATCCGGGTTTTGCCGAGTACGCGCGCCAGACCGCTGGGGTCCGCATCATTCCCGTGCTCGAGCTGACCCGGGCGTAGCCGGCGTCCCTGAAGACCGGGCGGCAGTGCCAGGTTCCGCGGCCGCCGGCCTGCTGTCCCCGCCCGGTGGGCTGGCCGCGTCCGCCAGGCGCCAGGCGCCTGGCCCTGGCCTCGGCCGCCGAATCCCGCAGACGACCACCGAGATCGCCGGTAGCGTCGGGGACCGGGATGCGAAGTGGCTATGCCGTGGGTGGTGAGCGTGATGCCGGTTGACCATGTGAATGGGGTTGAGCTGTATTGGGAGCAACGGGGCAGTGGTCCCCGGTTGCTGTTTTGCAATGGGTCGGGGGTGACCTTGCAAGACATCCGGCCGCTGCTTGATCCCCTCACGGCCAGCTTCGATTTGCTGGCGTGGGACTACCGCGGCTTTGGCCGCAGCGCCCCGGTGACACGCCCGTACACCATGGCCGATGTCGCGGCCGACGCCGCAGGCCTGCTGGAGATCGCCGGGTGGGAGTCCTGCCGGCTGATTGGGGTGAGCTTCGGCGGCATGGTGGCCCAGGAGTTCGCCGTCACCAACCCAGGCCGGGTGGAGCGCCTGGCTCTGGCCTGCACGTCGGCCGGCGGTGCAGGCGGGTCCTCCTACCCGCTGCAAAAGCTGCAGGAACTCCCGCCGGGGGAACGGGTGGCGGCAGAGCTGACGGTGGCGGACAGCCGCTGGGACCAGCGGTGGCTGGAGGCCCACCCCGTCGATCGGGTGATCGCTGAACGGCTGACCGCCGCCGGGCCAGATCAGCAGGACCCGGCCGCCGTGGCCGCCCGCGCGTCCCAGCTCCAAGCGCGCGAAGGCCACAACGTGTGGGACCGGCTCGGCGCGATCACCTGCCCGACCCTGGTCGGCTACGGCAACTACGACGGGATCGCGCCGGCCCGCAACAGCACCAACATCGCATCGCGCATCCGCGGCGCCGAGCTGCACGGCTACGAAGGCGGCCACGGGTTCTTGTTCCAAGACCCGGCCGCCCTCCCGGCCTTCACCGCATTCCTCCAAGCACCATCGAGCTGACGGCTCCCCGGCCGCGGGCGGTGGGGGTGAGCCAGTACCCGACGGCGGCGCAGCCCTGGCCGGGGCGGACCGCGTGCAGCCAGGCGGCGCCGAGCAGCACGTCGTGGTCGCGGGGTTCGGCCAGCGCGAAGCTCAGCTCCTGGCCGCCACATCACCAGCCAGCGGCGGTACCGGGAACCACAGCTCGGCCATACCGAGATGATCCCCCCTTAACGACAGGCGAGACGGGCGGACCCTGACAGCAGAAAGAACAGCAACCGCGCCACGCACCAGCCCACTACAGATCCGGCTCTGGTATTCCAGGGCGCAGACGCTTAGGGGCTGAGAACCGGGCCGAGCTCGTCGTAGCTCATGATGACCTGCCGCGGGTCCAGCCGCGTTGGCGCGGCCATGCGCGCTGGCCCGGAGCTGGCCCAGCCTTATGCCCTGATCGTGCCTGCTTCCCTCGGGGAAAGCTGACCTGGGCGGGCGCCACCGTCAGGTCGGGCAGATCCCGGGCGACCTGGGACAGCTCACCGTGCGTGGTAGCAGTCAGCGTGGCATCAAGTCGCGCGTTCAGTTCATCGAGTGTCAGCCTGCCTTGCGCGAAGTGCTCACCCAGGGCCGCGGCGGCGGCGTCGCGGTCAGCATCGCCAGCGCGCACGCCGGGGGCTGGGGCCTGATGATCCTGCTTGGTCACCCTGGCCAGCTGCCACAGCTCTGCGGTGTAGCGATCCAGCGCGGCCCGGCCCTGACCGGTGAGGGCGACGGTGGTCTGTGGTCTAATGCCGCCGGCCTTTCCCGTCCGCACGTATCCGGCGCAGCCCAGCTCGCACAGGCAGGTGATCAGGCTGCCGGGGGGCAGCCTGATCATGTCCTGCAGCCGGGTGGCCGACAGCGCGTCGCCGTCCGGCAGTGCCGCCAGGATCGCGACGACGCGCAGCCGTTCCGGGTTGTGGATCAGCGGGTCAAGTGCGCTGGTGCTCATGGTCGGCCGTTCGGTCTCCGTCCAGGCCGCCGGGCAGGTCGCGCAGCGCCCGGGTGCAGGACGCTGCCGTCTCCCTCGTGCTCGTGCCATTGGCCCGATAATCAAAACTACGCGCCGTCAACGCGCAATAGAATTCCGCTATGTCGATCTGGCCCGCCGCTGAGCGCATCGAGACGCCCAGGACGCCCCGCGATGAGCGCACCTCGCTGGAAACATGGCTGGAATACCATCGGGTCACGCTGCTGATGAAATGCGCGGGGCTGGAGCCGGGGCAGCTGGCGACGCGTTCGTGCCCGCCATCGAGCCTTTCACTGCTCGGCCTGGTACGGCACATGACTGAGGTGGAAACGTGGTTCCACGACTTCGACGGCCAGCCGCATGGCCAGTGGTACTGCACGGACGACGAGCCGGACGGCGAATTCGACCTGGTCGATCCAGCGCGAGCAGATGCGGACCTGGCCGCCTATCACGCTAGCGTTGACCGGGCCCGTGCCGCCATCGAAGGCCATAACCTCGACGATCTTGCACCGGGAACCACCAAGCCCATCTCGCTGCGGTGGGTGTTCCAGCACATGATCGAGGAATATGCCCGGCACAACGGTCACGCTGACCTGCTCCGGGAACGCATCGACGGCGTCACCGGCGACTAGCGCACACGGAGCGAGAAGCCGGGATTGACCTGGGCCAGCTGGCCAGCTGCCGGACAACAGTCAGCCGGAGTTCTTCTGGCGCAACCCCCTGACCCGCGCCCGAAGTCTGTCTGAAGCTCGCGACATCGCGCCGTGACGTGGCTTCACCAGGCGATGAAGGAGTCGCGCGGCGTAGAGGCGCTGTACCTGGGCACGTGGAGGCTGGCACTCGTGAAATGGCCGCGATCGATCGATCCTGCCCTGGCGCAGATCGCGGTCGCCTGGGTTCCGGACGGGTCGGTCCACAGGGCACCACACCATGTGCCCATTCCTGACTCGTCCGCGGGGGGCGTTACCACGGCCAGGGCCTGCCCGGTTCGCGCCGAGAATTCCATCACCTCGGCCATCGGGTCTTGCTGCCCGCCGCCCGTCCACCCCACGGTCGCGAAGAGCCTGGACCCGTTCGCGCTGATCAGCGGGGAGCTGACGGCGGTGAAGTTCCCCAGGCTGGTGCGGGCCGGCTGGTGAACGATGAGCCGAGAGGCCATCAGGTCACGACCGGCCGCCGCCGTGTCCAGCAGCCGCACCCCCGAGCGCGACCGCGCCACCCTGGGTGACCGGGACCCGTCCCGCCACTGGAACGCGACGAACCGGTTACCCGCCCACGACAGGTCGCTCGCGTGCCCGCGGGCCGCTGGCCAGGCCTGGGCCGCCCCGCTCGCGAGCGAAACCACCTCAATCCCGCCCCTTGTCGCGGTACCCGTCCCGGTCACGAGCTTGCTGCCGTCGGGTGACACCGCGAACGTGTCTCCGTAGACGACCCCGGGAACCGGCAGTAGAACCAGCGGGCGGGGATGGCCGTCATGGGTGAGGCGCAGCTCATAGAACCGGGTAGCCGGAGCGCTCGGCTGTTCCTCGGCCGCGAGGACGAAGGTGTGGTCATCACCGGCAGCAGCAACTCCGGTGAACCTCGTGGCGCTCGCAGGCGGATGCACAATCCCCAGCTTCTGGCCCGTCACCGCGTCGGTCACTACGGCGGGCGCCTCCAGGCGCTGGAAAGCCAGCGTGACGAAGTAAGGCGCCGCGCCCCAAGCCGCATGAGCGGCAGGCGGGCGCCCAGCCGGTGCCGAGGCACATCCCGCCACCATCACCAGCGCGCCTGATAGCACGCAAACCGGGACGTATTTCCATGCCATGGCTAGCCTCGTCACCATTCGCAGTTACATTCACACAGACGCCGCCAGCCGGTGCATGGTTGTGTGAAGTCAGGTAACGCGCCGCGAGGAGCCCCGGACGATGGGCCGCGGTCGCCAGCGTTACGGGACATCATCCTGGCCCTGACTGTGGCCCGGCCCGGAGGATTAGATTCGTCTGCCGCGCTGCCGATTTCGCGGCAGGCTCATGCCGAGATGTGATCCAGGACGCGGCGGATATTGTCCTCGGCCGGCTCGATGGCATCGACGATGAGCCGGTCCTCGGTGAGCGGGGGCATCTCGGCGCGCATCCGCTCGACGTGGTCCCATCCGACCTCGTGCCAGCCGGGAATGCCGCGAGTGCGGCCTTCGATGCGCGCGCGGTGGATGACCTCGTCGGAGCAGACGCACTCGATCAGGAACAAGCTGGCCGAGAAGCCAGCGGCGGTCTCGCGCCACTGCACGACCTCGCTGTCCCGGACCAGGTCATCAACGACCGCGCTCTGACCGAGCATCAGCTGCCTGGTCACCAGCATCCCGAGCAGCCCGTAGCACGCGGCCAGATACCGGGAGCGGTCCAGCGTGCTCAGTGCTGCGTGCGCAGGCTTAAGCGCGCCCATGAGCCAGTCGCCAGCGAACGCCGGAGCGCCCACGGCCCGCGCCACCTGCTCAGCCAGCGTCGACTTACCCGTACCAGGCAGCCCGGTGAAGACGATCACCCGCGGATGCGCGCCAGCGGCGTCCATGCCTCAAGGCTAGCTAGCGTTGCAGTCGCGCATGGACGTGGAGTACCTGGCTATGGACAGTGTCATGGTCCCGTCTGCTCGGCTGGCGCGCTGAGACGTTCCAGCTCCTGCCTGACCCGGCGCAGGTGCGCGTCGAGCCGGTCGAAGCTGACGTCCCAGTGCTGCCGGTACCCCTGCGCCCAGGCTCGATGAAGCCCGGCAGGCCGGCCGGGTCGCGCAGGCGCCGCGCCGGGGTGAGCGGCATGCCGGGCGGTCATGCGTACCTGGCGGGCCAGCCGCCAGGCCGTCATCTCCCTGCCCCTGTCCGCTGCGCGCTCGGCCGAGATGGCCTGTATCAGGTACGGGTGCATGACGTCGTCACGCCGCCTTCAGCAGCGCGTCCAGCTTGGTGAACGAGCTCTCCCAGCCCCGCCGCGCGTCCTCGCTGGCGTCCTCGGCGAAGGGACCCGCGCGCAGCACGATCCGGGTCCGGCCGCCTTCCTCGTCGTGGAACTCCAGCCTCGAGGTCCCCCGGACGGTGCCGTCCGTGCCGGGGACAACATCCTCGAAGTCCACCAGCAGCTCGTTCTCGATGACCTCGGTGAAAGTAGCGTCGAACGTCAGGCGCAGGCTCGGGTCCTCATCGGACACCATGACGAAGCGCTGGTGGCCGCACGGCCCGCGCGTCGATATCGACGGTGTCCCGCGGCACCGAGTAGCCCACCGGGCCGAACCATTGCGCCAGCTGGTCGGGGTCGGTGAAGGCCCGGTAGACAAGCTCGCGCGGCGCGTCGAAGACGCGCGAGATGATCAGCTCCTGGCTGGCTGCTGTCTGTGTCACTGCCCTGTCCTCTCGGTTGGTGCGTGGTCAGAGTCGAGCTCCTGCCTGACCCGGCGCAGGTGCGCGTCGAGCCGGTCGAAGCTGGAGTCCCAGAACTGCCGGTACCGCTCCATCCAGTCGGTGGCCTCTTTCAGCGGAGCCGCCTCCAGCGTGCTCGATCGCCACTGGCCGGAACGGCTGCGGGAGATCAGCCCGGCCTGCTCCAGCACCTTCAGGTGCCGGGAGATCGCCGGCATGCTGATGGCGAACGGCTCAGCCAGCTCGGTCACGGTGGCATCGCCGTCCGCGAGCCGCGACAGGATGTCCCGCCGGGTCGGGTCCGCCAGCGCCCCGAAGATCACGCTCAGCTGATCTGCTGCCTTCACGCTTAACCACCTTGTTAATTAACAAGTAGGTTAAGTCTAGAGGCGACAGCGTGTCAAGCGGAGGCGGCTTCCTGCGCCGCCACATCGGCTTCCTGCGCCATCACATCGGCCACGATGCAGGTGATGTTGTCGGGACCGCCCCCGGCGATGGCCAGCGCTACCAGGTCCGCGGCGGCCTGATCGAGGTCGCTGACCGTGAGCAGGACCCGCGCGATGGCATCGGCGGCCGCGACTTCGTGCAGGCCATCGGAGCAGAGCAGGTAACGATCACCGGGCCGGACCTCGCGCAGCTGGAGATCAGGCTCGGAGCCGTTATGACCCATGGCCCGCAGCAGCAGCCATCGCTGCGGGTGTGACGCGACTTCCTCGGCCGTGATGCGCCCGTCGTCCAGCAAGGACTGCACCATCGTGTGGTCCTGGGTGATCTGGAACACCTCGCCGTCACGCACCAGGTAAGCCCGCGAATCGCCGATGTGCACAAGCCCTAGCTGCGAGCCTGACCACAGCAGCGCGGTCAGTGTCGTGCCCATGCCCCGCAGCGACGGGTCGGCCTTGACGATGTCGCGCAGCGCGGTGTCGGCCCGGCGCACGGCGTGGTCGAGCGCGCTGAGCAGCTCACCGGCCGGTACCTGCGTGTCCAGCGGCCGCAGTGCCTCGATGACGGCGGCGCTGGCCACCTCGCCGCCTGCGTGGCCGCCCATCCCGTCGGCGACGGCCAGCAGCCGGGCCCCGGCGTAGGCCGAATCCTCGTTGTCTTCGCGGTGCAGGCCGATGTCGGACTGCACCGCGTAACGGACGGCGAGCGACTCCTGAGCATTGTGCATGGCGGTATCCCTTCCGGACAGGTAGCCGATGAGGAACGCGGCCAGCTCACGCCGGGCCGAGGTCTCTGCTTCGACCTGATCCCAGTACGCGGCCAGCTCCGCCGCGGCCTGGGCCGGCGGCAGTGCGCTCACCGCGCGAATCCTGGCCAGGGGCATGCCCAGCCGGCGCAGCCACGCCACCAGCCGGGCCTGCTCGAGCTGGGCCGGATCATAGAGCCGGTACAGCGATACCGGGTCGACCTGGACCGGGCGCAGCAGGCCGAGCTCGTCGTACAGGCGAAGTGCCTTCGGCGAAAGCCGGGATGCACGGGCGAACGCCCCGATGGTCATCAGCTCCACCTGCGCCTCCTCATGCCGGGCCAGTTGCCCGGCGCCATCATGCTGCCGCCTGCCCCAGGGGCAAGGTCAATCCGCGGCGGCCCGCGGCCTTCCCCGCGCCCGCTCGCGCCTTGATAGCATTCCGGTGTACCGCACTGGTAGCGGCCTCCGTGCTCGTGTTCTGCGCTCATGCCCAGGAGGCTGGCTGATGTCACTGCTCACCGTGCGCCCCTTCCGCCGCAGCGACCGGGAACAGCTCACCGAGCTGGTGAATACCCACGCCGGGGCCGTCGTGCCCGGCATGGGGGTATCGGTCAGCATGGTGCTCGGCCAGCTGGAGCGCCAGCCCGGCGAGGCCATCGTTGATCCGTGGGTGAGCGAGCGCGTGACCCTGGTCGCGGAGCAACACGACCGGGTGGTCGCCGCCGCCCACCTGCTGCGGTACGGCGCCGGCGAGCGGGTCGCCCAGGGCTACCGCGGTGCCGGGGAGATCCACTGGCTGCTGTTCTGGCCCGAGGCTCCCGCCGGGAACCCGTACTGGCCGGACGCGACGCCGGCGGCGGGAAAGCTGATCGCCGCCTGTATCCGGCAGCTCGAGGACTGGGGGCTCAGCAGTCAGTGTGCGGAAGGAGAGCTGCCCGTGCCCGGCGTCTACGGCGTGCCCGAGCAGTGGCCGCATATCCGCGCTCTGTACGAGCGGGCCGGGTTTGCGCACACCGGCCACACCGAGGTGGTCTACCTGGCCAGGGTCGAGGACCTGCCGCACCCGGCCGATCCGCCCGTCGCGGGGCTGGCCGTCCGGCGGTCGGTCGGGATCAACGGCACCCGCCTGGCCGCCGTGCTGGACGACCAGGTGATCGGCTACATCGAGGTGGAAACCCTCGAGGAGGGAGAACGGCTGTCCCGCAACGGGGGATGGGCCCGCGTCGGCAACCTTCGTGTCACCGAGCAGTATCACCGCCGCGGGGTCGCGACCTGGCTCCTCGGGCAGGCGGCCAGCTGGCTGCGGCTGGCGCAGGTCGAGCGCCTCCTCGACTATGCGTGGCTGGAGGGCCAAGACCCCACGGGCCAGGACTACACCGGCTACCGGGCGTTCCTGTCCGCATCCGGCTTCCTGGAACTGACCCGGACCAAGCGGGGCTGGACCCGGACCCCGCGGCGCCCTGATGAGCAATCCGCTGCCCGGTGACACGAGCCCGGCCGGATCGGGACAACGGCTGAGCAGGTCAAAGCTCCTGATGATCAGGACGGCTACGTCGTAGGCTTTCGGCTATGCCTTTCGCCGTGCCGGTCTGGATCGCCGCCATCGCCGCCTTGGTGCTGGCGGCGGGCGCGGTCACGGCCGCCAGCTTCGCGATCTGGATGTTCGCCCGGCAGTCCCGGCAGCTGAACGCGCAGTCCCGGCAGCTGCACGACCAGGAAAAGGTCAACGAGAAGCTGGCCGAGGTCCTGCCGCTCCAGACCGAGGAGCTACGCGACTTCCGGCGTGAGCGCCAGCGAGCGCAGGCCGTCCAGGTCTTCATCGAGGTGGACAGGATTCCGGCGGACGCCGTCGTTGCGGCCGCACCTGACCAGGACGGACTCGGCGCCCCTGGCCGGCTCCTGGCCAGGGTGCACAACGCGAGCCGTCAGCCGATCTACGACCTGCACGTTATCTGGCAGCAAGGCCTGGAGCGGATGGGCAAGCCGGACCGGCTGGGCAGGCTCATGCCGGACAGCGACGCATCGTTCGAGCGTCAGGAACCGCTGGAAGCTGATCCCGCGGCCGACCCTGATCCGCTGGGCGCCTTTCTCGCTTTCCGCGACGCAGCCGGGATGCGCTGGGCGGTCCGGGAGGACGGCACGCTCACCGACACCTCGGCGCCTAGCCTCGGCGCCTGAAAGACGCCCGCCTACCGGCAGGCAGTGCCGTCGAAGGTGCAGCTCGCGGGGCTGGTGGCGGTGCCCCGCGCGCTGAAGCTGACCGACAGCGAATCGCCCGGCATGATCACCCGGTCGAAGAGATCGGCGACCATGATGAGGCTGTTGTCCCGGCCCATCAGCACGATGGCATGGCGCACGGCGACCAGGCGGTCGCCGGGCAGGCTGAGCATGATCCGCCAGCCGGCCAGGGGCGAGCTGCCGTGGTTGGCGATGGTGAGCTCGCCCAGGAAGCCGTCAGCAGAGCGCTGGGGCACCGAGTAGGTGACGGTGACCGGCGCGGCGCTGGGCGTCGCCGGCGCCGGGGCCGGCTTGCGCCTGGCCGCAGGCGCGGGCCCAGTCGCCGGGACCGGCGGGGCAGAATGCGGGGAGGCCGGCGAAGACGGCTTGGGCGCCCGGGCCAGGTGCGCAGGAGCACGATGCGGGGCGGCGATCCTGGGCAGGTGACCTGGTGCGCTGGCCGCCGCCGGGCCGGACGGCACGGCGGCGCAGGCGACGAGGCCGCAGTAGGCGATCTGGGCATGCCGCTCCCGGCCAGCCCGATGGCCTGGCTTGTGCATCGCCATGACCGCCCCGGCTCCGCCCAGCAAGACCACCGCGGCAGCGGCCAGCGCCACGTACCGCGCGCGGCTGGCCAGCAGGGAAAGCCCGCGCGCGCTGGGCGGCGGGCCGATCTCGCCGTGCGTGTCGCTCTCCATGACCGACGCTTGATGCCCCATCGGCATGCGCCCTCCTCGGTGGACCGCCCGCAGATGTGTGGATCAATGTAGCAATCCCGGCCATTGCGACGGCCCGTCTTCGGGCAAATTCTTTACCCATCAGTAAACATTCGGCGCGGCCCGCGGGACGGAGCGGTCCGCGGGACCGGGCCCCTCCCTTAAGAGAACGCTTAATCCGATGTCGCCGGGACTCCGGTCAGCGCTTAGAGTCAGGCATACGACAGCGGCCAGAGAAAAGGTGCCTGGAGATGAGTCGTCAGCCGGATGAGGCCCTCGAAGTCCTGCGTGGCGTCTGGAACGCTCAGGGACAGACGAGCGCGGATCTTGAAGATGCCTTCGGTCCGCAGAAGTCCTGCAAGAACATGGCGAACGTGGGGTTTGACGGCCTGGTCGAGGCGGACGGCGCCGCCGACGGCGACCTGCGCGCCGCGTGGCGGGCCAGGCTGCAGCGCGAGGGCAAGCTGAATCCGGAGGCCAGCAGCGTCGCGGACCTGGTCCTTCGCTCCGCGGAGGTCCGCTGACATCGAGGACGCCGACGGCGTGAGGGGCTTGATGAACCATCCGGACACCGTCGCTCAGCTCACCGAGATCTTGCGCCAGGGCGGTTATCTTGCCGACCGCGGGCTGGCGACCGCGCTTTTCGTTTCGCTGTCCCTCAACCGGCCGATCCTGCTGGAGGGCGAGGTCGGCGTCGGCAAGACCGAGGTCGCCAAGGTACTCGCGTCGGTATTCGGGCGGAAGCTGATCCGGCTGCAGTGCTACGAGGGCATTGACACCAACCAGGCCCTCTACGAATGGGACTACGCCCGCCAGATGCTGCACATCCGGGCGCTGTCGGAGCGCCAGGTCGCCGACGACGAGGCGGTCGAGAAGGTATTCGGCCCGAAGTTCCTGCTGGAGCGGCCGCTGCTGGCCGCGATCCGCGCCGGTGACCAGGCGGTGCTGCTGATTGACGAGGTCGACCGGGCCGACGACGAATTCGAGGCCTTCCTGCTTGAGGTGCTGTCCGACTTCCAGATCAGCATCCCGGAGATCGGCACGATCAGGGCGCAGAGCCCGCCGCTGGTGATACTCACGTCTAACCGGACGCGCGAGCTGCACGACGCGCTGAAGCGACGCTGCCTGTATCACTGGATCGGCTACCCGCCCGCCGAGCGCGAGCTGGAGATCGTGCTGGTCCGGGCACCTGGCGTGTCGGAGGCACTGGCCCGCAAGGTGGTCGCCGCCGTCCACCGGCTGCGTCAGCTGGACCTGGCCAAGCCGCCGGGGGTGGCCGAGACGATTGACTGGGTGCGCACCCTGGATTTCCTCGGCGAGACCGCACTGGACGCCGGGATCGCGCACGACACCCTCGGCGCCGTGGTGAAGGAACGGGATGACCTCGATGTCGTCCTGGAGAACCTGGAGGAGATTACCTCCGGTGCCTGACAGTGCCCCCTTCGTCAGCGTTCTGGTGAGATTTTCTCGTGAGCTGCGCGCGGCCGGGCTCGCCGTGGGCTCGGGGGATGTGCTGACGTACTGTGCCGCGATGACCCCGCTGGATCCGACCGACCTGCTGGACCTGTACTGGGCGGGCCGGGCCACGCTGATCACGCGGCGCGAGAGCATCGCGGTCTACGACGAGGTGTTCAGGAGGTTCTTCCTCGATGCCGCCGATCCGGTCAGGGAACTGCTGACGCTCAAGGCGCGCGTGACGGAGCAGACCCAGGCGGTGCTGGACGTCCCGGCTACCGACCCGGACACCGACGGGGCCAGGGAGGAAGAGGCGATGCTCGGGCTGATGGCCTCCGATGCGGAGGCGCTGAGGCACAAGTCGTTCGCCGCCTGCACCCCTGACGAGCTGGCCGCGCTCCGGCGGATCATGGCGCGGATCCGGCTGACCCCGCCCAAACGGCGGACACGGCGCACGGCCGCCGCGGCGTCGGGACGCTGCCCCGATCTGCGCCGGACCATGCGCGAGTCGCTGCGCATGCACGGTGAGCCCGCCGGGCTCTACTGGCGCCGGCGTAAGGTCCGGCTGCGGCCGCTGATCCTGATCCTCGACGTATCCGGCTCGATGGCCGACTACTCCCGCCATCTCCTGCAGTTCGCGTACTCCGCCCAGCGCGCGGCGGCGAAGGTCGAGGTGTTCTGCTTCGGTACCCGGCTGACCCGCATCACCAGGGCCCTGGATCACCGCAGGCCGGACGACGCACTGGAGCTCGCCGCGAAGACGGTGTTCGACTGGGAGGGCGGGACCAGGATCGGCGAGTCGCTGGACGCCTTCGTCCGGGGCTGGGGGCGCCGGGGCCTGTGCCGCGGCGGCATCGTCGTGATCTGCTCCGACGGCCTCGATCGCGGCGATCCTGGCGTCCTGGCCACGGCGATGGAACGGCTGGCCCGGCTCAGTTACCGTGTGGTGTGGATGAACCCGCACAAGGGCGATAACGCGGCCTTCCGGCCTAGCACGCTCGGGATGATGGTGGCCGCCCCGCATATTGACCTGATGCTGTCCGGTCATGACCTGAGCAGCCTGGAAGAGCTGGCCACGCTGCTGCCGAAGCTGGCCTAGCGGACGCTGGCCGAGCCGCACCCGGCCGGCCGGGCCGTGGCTGAGTGAGGCGGTAGCTGAGTGAGGAGTAGCTAGTGAGATGGAGCGTGGGCATCGAGGCCGAGGGTGACCAGGTGCTGACTCGCGAGCAGGTTGTCGAGCTGGCCGACGCGGTCGCGGTCAGCGCGGGCATCGCCACCGGGATCGGGACCAGCCGTTACGGCGCTCAGCTGATCGTCGAGGCCGGCAGCCGCGAAGAGGCGGTCAAGAAGGCCACCGCGCAGTTCGTCCGGGCCGCCGCGAGCGCGGGGCTTCCGAACGCGCCCATCGTCCGGGCGCAGGCCGTCAGCGAGGACGAGGACGACGACGGATGATCAGGCTCGGCTCGCTCGCCGGGTACCCGTTCGAGGGCCCGCGGCTGCTCGGCGGCTGGACGGCGCCGGCCGTGGCGGCGGTCTACGCGATCGCCTACAAGCCGGATCCGGAAACCCGGCCGCAGCGCTACGCCGTCATCTACGTGGATCACTGCGACGACCTGTCCGCCGAGCGATTTCCCTTCCAGCACCCGCGGGCGCACTGCTGGGTGCGGCGGGCCGGCTCCCGCTGGAAGGTGTACATCTGCACCTACGAGGTGCCCGGCGGCGGCCGGGCGCACCGGGAGCAGATCAGCCGCGAGCTCACCGCGGTCTACCGGCCGCGCTGCAACATACAGCAGTACGACCAGTCGTGGAAGGACGAGTGGATCGGCGAGTACACCGCTCCCACGACCGGCCCGGTCGCCCGGCGCGACCCGGACCAGTCCGCGCCCCGCTAGCGCGCCATTGCGGCGGGACCGCCGGCGGCTAGCGCTCAACCGGGCCCGCCCCGTCGGGCTCCCCCTACGTGCGGGGGACGAAGCCCACGGCATCCAGCAGGCGGGAACGGCGCACGCCGGACGCCGGGCGCGCGGGCTCGGGCAGTTCGGGCCGCTCGGCGGCCGGGGTGACGCCGGTCACGATGCCCTCGGCCATCCCGTAGAGCAGCGGCAGTGCGCCGGCCACTATCCCGCCGGCCCGGTTGATGTGCTCCACGCCTGGCCCGATCAGCTCGGCATCAGCCACGATCGTGGCCACGATCTGCGCGCATTCCTCGAGATTGGCGGCGATCCGGGTGAGCAGCGTCCCGACCCAGTACAGGTAGAACGCCAGGCCGGCGATCAGCAGGACGATGTCAACGACCGTCAGGATGACCAGCGTGGTCATGACCTCACCTTTCCGAGCACCCGGCCGAGGAACAGGTGGTGCTGGAGGCCTTCGGCCAGTACCGCCTCGACGCCGCCGGCGACCTGCGGGATCAGCACCGTGTCGGCGGTGTTCGCCGCCGCGGCCTTCAGCGTGTCCCGCACCTCGACGACACGGCGGTCAATGATCTTCACGAGCCAGATGAGCAGGCTCAGCAGGGCCGCAACCGCCAGCACCACCACGAAGCCGGCGATGATCGCGCCCACCCACAGGTTGTGCTCGGTCGACGACATGGCGAGCGTGGACGTAGCAAGGGCATGCATCGGGCTATCCCCCCAGCCTGGCGCGGCCGCGCTGCAGCCCGCCGATGATGATCGTGGCGTGCTCGATGGTGGTGCGCAGCGCCGCGAGCGGCGCGGTGTTGTGCACCGCCTGGGTCAGCGCATCGTTGATGAGCGGCGCCTCCTTGCCGATCGAGCGGGCCAGCAGCAGGATCGGCACGACCAGCGCCACGACGACAAGGACGATCACGATGCCGATCGTGTAGCCGACGATCCAGCCGGTGGTGCTGGTTCCGGCGGCGAGAACATGCATTCAGGTGGCTCCTTTGCCGTTCAGGCCGGTTGGCCCGGTCAGATCGTTTCGCAGAAGTCGCGGACTGGTTTCAGGCTCGCGTTGACCGAGGTCAGCCGGGCGGGCACCGTGCTGGTCAGCTGGGCGACGGCCTGCACCCCCCCGGTGGTCGAGACGAGCGTCGCGCGGACGTGCCTGAGGTGGAAGATGACCCGTAGCAGGCCCACCGCAGTGATGGCGATGATCAGCGCTGCGATGACCAGGGTCACCCAGGCGGCTGCCGGCATAGCTGTACCCCTTTCCTGCTCAGCCGAGAAGCTTCGCGACGGAGCCCGCGTACCGGACCGCGCCGACCGCCACTTCGTCGATGGTGCTGTCGGTTACGGCCAGCGCCTCGGGGACGCCGTTGAGCTCGCCGATGAGGGCCACCCCGCCGCTGAGAATGTCGTCGGTGGCTCCCCGGATCCGCTCCACCGCGGCGAGCACGCGGTTCAGCAGGAAGATGACGACGGGCAGTACCACCAGCAGCAAGACGGCGTTGCCGATCCACCACAGGACCATGGCTGACTCCTCAGATCGTGGCGCGGTAGGGGACGAAGAAACGGCGGAAGACCCGCCTCAGCGCCATATAGGCGGCCCGCAGTCCCAGGGTCAGGCCCTTGGCCTCACTGGCGGCCGCGAGCTGCGCGGGCGACTCCCCCCGCTCGGCCGCGTCGATGCGGTTCAGCAGGTTGGCCGAGAAATCACGCATCAGCACCGCGGTGACGTCGGAGATCATGCCCCGGCCGTACTGAGCGGCGGCCCCGGACAGCTGCAGGTCCTGGGTCACGCCGACCTTGGTGCCGCGGCCGGCCCGGCACGAGCGAGGCCGTGATGACCATGCTGGCCTGGCCCCGGCCCTTCTCCTCGGCGCCGCTGGCATGCACGACGATCCGCTTGGCCGCCTCGTTGCGCTCGGTGATGTCGGCCGTGCCCGCGAACTGCAGCCGGACCGGGCCCATCCGGACGGCCACCCGGCCCTTGTAGTTCTCGTTGCCGAGGTCCTCGGTCAGCTCGGCACCGGGCAGGCAGGCCGCGACCTGCGGGATGTCCTCGAAGAAATGCCACACCTTGTCGACCGACTCAGCGACCTCGAACTCATTCTTGATCAGCATCGGGTCTCTTTCTTTACGTAAGCGGCGGGATCCTGCTCGAATGTCCGGCGGCAGCCGGCACAGCAGAAGTAGTACGTGACGCCCTCGTACTCCAGCGGGTGAGCCGACCGGCCCGCCGTGACGGTCATCCCGCAGACCGGGTCCACGGCTTCGACCAGCTCCGGGCCTGCCGCCTGGGAGCTGGCCGCCGGGGAGCTGGCCGCCGGGGAGCTGGCCGTCCCGGCCGTTGCCGTCCCGCCAGCAGCGGACGCCGAGCCTGGCGTGGCCGCCGTCAGGGCGCCGGAGGCACGCAGCTGGACCAGCTCGGCCAGGATCGCGACCGCGATCTCCCGGTGGGACGTCGGGCCGAGGTCCAGCCCGGCCGGGACCCTGACCCGGTCGAGCTGATCGGCGGGAACGCCTCGCTCGGCCAGGTAGCCGAGCACCGAGGTGCCCCGGCGATGCGACCCGACCAGGCCCAAGTAGGCGGGCCGGGCGCCCACCGCCGTCTCGACCGCTTCCTCGTCGCCGTGGCCCTGGGTGGCCACCACGACCATGGAGCGCTCGTTCGCGTCGGCCGCCGAGAAGTCCTGGCCGTCGACCAGGACCGCGCGCCAGCCGAGCGCCAGCGCGAGATCGGCGAGCGTATGCGCCATCGGGGAGCGGCCGACGATGACCAGGTGCGGCGTGGGCAGGATCGGCTCGATATAGACCTCCAGGGCGCCCTCGCTCTGGCAGGAGATCGGCACGACGGTCATTCCCTCCGGCACCGCCGCGCCGAACTGGTCCCGAGTACCGAGCAGCAGCAGCCGAGGGACGCCGTCGGTGATCACCTGCCGGGCCTCGCGCAGCACGACCGGCTCCGCGCACGCCCCGCCGATCCAGCCGTCGAGCTCGCCCGACGCCGTGATGATCGCGCGGGAGCCCTGCTGGCCTGATGACGGGCCCTGCCGCCAGACCACGGTGGCCAGCGCGAACGCCTCTCCGCGTCGCGCCAGCTCGCTCGCCTGCTCCAGGACACGCCAGCTGTCCATGGCGGCCCCGGTCATTCGTCCGACCGCACGGGCGGCGCGCCGGAGACATCACGGCGGTAGGTGAGGGCCTCCCAGACCCGGTCCGGCAGCAGCGGCATGTCGATGTTGCGCACCCCCGTGTCCCCGATGGCGTCCATCACCGCGTTGACGAAGGCCGCCGGGCCGCCGACCGCCGCGCACTCGCCGATGCCCTTGGCGCCGATCGGATGGTGCGGGCACGGGGTGACGACCTCGCTGTGCAGCTCGAAGCCGGGGGTTTCCCAGGCGCTCGGCAGCAGGTAGTCCATGTAGTTGGAGCCGACGCAGTTGCCCTCGGCGTCGAAGGTGATGAACTGCATGCTGGACATGGCGTAGGCCTCGGTCAGGCCGCCCATGATCTGACCCTCGACGATCATGGGGTTGATCCGGACGCCGCAGTCATCGACCGCCACCATGTTCAGCACGTCCCAGACCCCGGTCTGCGGGTCCACCTCGACCGTGACGATGTAGACGGCGAACGGCCAGGTGAGGTTGGGCGGGTCGTAGTAGGCGGTGTTCTCCAGGCCCGGCTCCATGCCGTCGGGCATGTTGCTGTACGCGGCCATCGCGCATTCCTGGATGGTCACGCCGCGATCGGGCGCGCTGCGGATGTAGAAGCGGCCCAGCTCCCACTCGACGTCCTCCTCGGACACCTCCAGCAGGTGCGCGGCCAGCTTGCGGGCCTTGGCCCTGATCTTGCGGGACACCATCGCGATGGCCGCCCCGGCTACCGGCGTGCTCCGCGATGCGTACGTGCCCATCCCGAACGGGGCGGTGTCGGTGTCGCCTTCCTCGACGACCACGTCCTCCGCGGGGATGCCGAGCTCGTGGCTGACGATCTGGCCCCAGGTCGTCTCGTGCCCCTGGCCCTGGCTCTTGGCCCCGGTCCGCAGGATCGCCTTCCCGGTCATGTGGATCTTGAGGTCGGCCGAGTCGAACATCTTGATGCCGAGAATGTCGTACTCGCGGCTATTGCCGGCTCCGAGCGGCTCGGTCATCGTGGAGATGCCGATGCCGAGCAGCCGGCCGTTGGCCTTGGCTTCCTGCTTGCGCCGCAGGAAGTCCTCGTACCCCACCGCCTTCAGCCCGACCCGGAGGCACTCGCCGTACTGGCCGGAGTCGGTCAGGAAGCCAAACGGGGTGCGGTACGGGAACTGATCGTCTTGAACGAAATTCATCCGCCGGAACTCGGCCTGGTCCATGCCCAGGTCAGTGGCCGCGGCCTGGACCATGCGCTCCTGGAAGAACATGGCCTCGGTGACGCGGAACGAGCACCGGTACGCCACCCCGCCTGGTGCCTTGTTGCTGTAGGTGCCGCGGGCGGTCAGGTGCGCGACCGGGATGTTATAGGCAGCGAAGGCCGAGTGGATCAGGCCGATCTTGAACTTGCTGGGCTGGGCATCGGAGAAGAACGCGCCGTGATCGGCGTCGGTGTGCATCCGGACGGCGAGAATCTTGCCGTCCTGGCGCAGCGCCATCTCGCCGTCGAGGTACACGTCCCGCGCGAATCCCGTGGAGATCAGGTTGCCGGACTTGTCCTCGATCCACTTCACCGGCCGCTCCAGTAGGATCGAGGCGAGGATGGAGCAGACGTAGCCGGGATAGACAGGGACCTTGTTGCCGAATCCGCCGCCGATGTCCGGCGAGATGATCCGGATCATGTGCTCAGGCAGCTCGGCGACCAGGGCGACCGCGGCGCGGATGATGTGCGGCGCCTGGCTCGTCATGTAGACCGTGAGCTTCGAGGTGGCCCGGTCGAAGTCCGCGATCGACCCGCAGCACTCGATCGGGGACGGGTGCGAGCGCGGATAGTGCAGCTTGAGCTTGGAGATCACGTCGGCCTGCGCGAACGCGCGATCGGTGCCCTCGGCGTCGCCGACTTCCCAGTTGTAGATGACGTTGTCCTGCTGCGTTTCCTTGTCGTCCCTGATCACCGGCGCGCCGTCGGCTACCGCCTGCATCGGGCTGACGATCACCGGCAGCGGCTCGTACTCGACGTCGATCAGCTCGCAGGCGTCCTTGGCGATGTACGGGTCGTCGGCGATGACGCAGGCCACTTCCTGGCCCTGGAAGCGCACTTTGTCGGTGGCCAGCACCGCCTGGGTGTCATACGACAGCGTCGGCATCCAGGCCAGGTTGCGGGTCGCCATCATCTCGCCGGTGAGCACGAGGTGGACGCCGGGTACCTCCCACGCCTTGCTGGTGTCGATCGACTTGATCCGGGCATGGGCCAGCGGGCTGCGCAGGATCTCCATGTGCAGCATGCCGGGCAGGGTGATGTCGTCGGTGTAGTTGCCCCTGCCCCGGATGAAGCGGTTGTCCTCGACGCGCTTGCGGCTCGCGCCCAGCCCGCCGATCTTGATCTCGTCCAGTGCCTGCGACACGCCCTGCTCCCGTCCTACGTTATTCTGCGGAACTTGCCTTGAGCTTGTCGGCCGCCCACAGCACCGATTTCACGATGTTCTGGTAGCCGGTGCAGCGGCACAGATTGCCCGACAGCGCCCAGCGCACGTCCTCCTCGCTGGGGTCGGGATTGGCGTCGAGCAGGGCCTTGGCGGCCATCATCATTCCGGGGGTGCAGAAACCGCACTGCAGCCCGTGCTCTTCCTTGAAGCCCTCCTGCAGCGGGTGCAGCTCGCTGGCGGTGGCCAGGCCCTCGACGGTGCTGATCTCGTGCCCGTCGGCCTGCACGGCCAGCATGGTGCAAGACTTCACCGGCCTGCCGTCGACCAGCACCGTGCACGCGCCGCAGTTCGTGGTGTCGCAGCCCATGTGGGTGCCGGTCAGCCCGAGCCCGCGGCGGATCAGGTGGGACAGCAGCAGGCGCGGCTCGACCTCGGCTATCTTCTTGGCGCCGTTGATCGTGAACTTGATCCGGCGGACCGGGACCTCACCAGCGGCCTCGTCGTCGAGGTCGTCATAAACGATCGTCATGGTCAGGCTGCCCTTTCCGCGGTGTCTTCGGCCCGGCTCAGCAGGCGCAGCACGAACGTGTGCACCATATGCCGCTTGTATTCCGCGCTGCCGCGATGATCTGTCCGCGGCCTCGCCACCTCGGCGGCCAGGTCGGCCGCCCGGCCGATGCTGTCGGCCGTCAGCGGCCGTCCGACCAGCGCCTCAGCCGCCGCAGTGGCCCCGATAGTGGACCCGCCGACCCCGGTGAGGGCAATCCCGGCCCTGGTCACGTTGTCGCCGAGGGTCTCCAGGGCCACCGCCACCCCGACGGTGGCGAAGTCGCCGACACGGCGCTCGAGCTTCAGGTAGCCGCCTGAGCGGACCCCCTTCGCCGCCGGTATGACGGCCTCGACGGCGATCTCGTCCGGCTCCAGCACGTTCTGGAAGGGCCCGGTGACGAATTCGGCCAGCGGGATGGACCGCCTGCCGCCCGGCCCGTGCGCCACGACCGAGCCGCCCAGGGCGAGCACGACGGACGCCCAGTCGCCCTGCGGATCGGCGTGACACAGGGAGCCGACTAGCGTGCCCCGGTTCCGCACGATGGGGTCGGCGATCAGCGGCGCGGCCGCGGCCATGGTCGGCTGCGTGCCTTTCAGCAGCGCCGAGCGCTCCAGGTCGACGTGGCGGCACAGGGCGCCGATGTGCAGCGAGCCGTCGGGCCCGTCCCGGTGGTAGTCGAGGCCGGGGAGGTTATTGATGTCGACCAGCAGCTCCGGCGACGCGAAGCGCAACTTCATCAGCGGGACCAGGCTCTGGCCGCCGGCCAGCACCTTGGCGTAGTCCCCGCCGTCGCGCAGCATGGCGATGGCCTCATCGAGCGAGCGCGGTGCCTCGTAGCGGAACCGAGACGGATACATTCGACCTCCAGTGTCCTGTCCGGACGTTGAGCCGCTCGTCAGTGCTGCCCGGCCTGGGTCAGGCTCGGGGCTGGTCAGGCTCGGGCGGGCGCCGGCCTGGCACCGACTCCGGATCGGCCACGGCCACGGGCAGGGAGTCCTCTTCCGGGTCCGGGCGCGGCTCCTGGTGCGGCGGCCACGGCCCCGCCACCGGCTGACTGGCGATCTTGAGGTAGTCCATCAGCTGAGGCCAGGCCCAGACGGTCGGGCTCTTCCCGGTCTTGGGCGAGTGCTCGACTAGCTCGTACAGGCGGGGATTGTCCCGGCTATGCCCGCTGGACTCCATCGGCATGATCACGCTCCTGCCCATAGACGGGCACACAGGCGTGCGCCGTCACTCGTGGTGCAAACGCCATGATCCGCCCCGCCGAACCACCCCGCAACAGGCGAATAAGCTCTTGCTTAACCAGCCGCCGCCACGTGTAGTTTGCGCGCTGTTATCCGGCTATGCCCCAGGTCGGCGGGCGGGCTCTAGTTCCAGATCGTGACGTATACGGGGGGGCGGAACCGCGATGGGCGGACCCCGGCAGCGGGTGAGCGCATCAGCTGCATGGCCTCAGGCGTGCTCAGGAACCGCCGCAGCGCGCTGGCCGCCGTGCTCCGGTGCTGGCGCTCCAGCAGGGTCGCGTGCCAGCAGGCATCGACCGGCGGTCCGGGCAGCTCGACCCGGGCGAGCTCGCCCCGGCGCACCTGCTGACTGACGAGGTGCTCGACCGCCGGTGCCACCCCCGCGCCATCGGCCGCCGCCGCCCAGGCCGCCGTCTGGTTGGGGAAGACCCCGATCATGTCCTCGGGGATCTGCAGCGCCGCCAGCAGCTGGCCGCAGTCGCTGCCCGGGTCGGTGCCGGAGGGATCCACGAGCCACCGCCACTGGCGCGGGCTGCCCCGCAGCCGGGACTGGCCGGCGGTGACCACGACGAGGCGGTACCGGAAGATCGGCTCGCTCACCACGGGGAGCGCCGGATCGCGGGCCACGGCCGGCCCGATGGCCACGTCCGCCAGCCGGTTGGCGACCAGCACCGACATCTCCTTGGTCGCCGCGACCCCGGCCGACACCTCGACGGAGCCCGCGAAGCGCCGGGTAAACGCCTCCATCAGCGGGCTGATCACGAACTCGGCGATGGTCGATGTGGCCACCACCCGCAGCTGCTCGGGAGCGCCCTGCGCGGCGCGGACCGCGGCGTGGGCCTCGGCGCCGAGCACGACTATCTGCGACGCGGAGGCCAGCAGCCTCGATCCGCCCGCGGTCAGGGTCATGCCCGCCGGTCCCCGGCTGACGAGCTGGTCACCGAGGTGCAGCCGCAGGGCGGACAGGGCCTGCGACACCGCCGACTCGCTGACTCCGAGCGCGCTCGCGGCGGCCGTCACCGAGCCGAGGCGAGCAACCAGGACGAATGCGTTGAGCTGCGTAAGGGTCATTGCCCTCTCATTATCACGCAGCACCGGGGCTGACCATCGCCAGCGGAATCGTAAGCTCGTGATGCGTGCCGCGGCTTGAGGGAGGGCGTATGCAGGTACCGGCGTACGTCGAGTACGAGAAGGCGACCAGCGTCGAGCACGCGCTGGCCCTGCTGGCGAGGTTCGGCCCGGAGGCCCGCATCCTGGCCGGCGGGCACAGCCTGATCCCGATGATGAAGCTCCGGCTCGCGCAGCCCGAGACCCTCGTCGACATCAACGGCCTCAGTGACCTGTCCTACATCAAGGTGACCGACGGCGAGCTTCGGATCGGCGCGCTGACCAGGCACGCGCAGCTCCTTGACTCGGCCGTGGCGGCCCAGCATTTCGCGGTCCTGGCCGACGCCGAGAAAGTCATCGCCGACCCCATCGTGCGCAGCTGGGGCACCATCGGCGGCTCGCTCTGCCAGGCCGACCCGTCCGAGGATCTGTCGGCCGCGTTCGCGGCGCTGAAGGCGAGCATGGTGATCCGTGGCCAGGGCGGCAGCAGGACGGTGACCGCCAGGGAGTTTCATACCGGGCCCTACGAGACGGTCGTGGCCCCCGGTGAGCTGCTGACCGAGTTCAGGATCGCGATCCGGCCGGGCGGCGGGAGCGCTTATGAGAAGGTCGGCCGCCGGGTGGGTGACTGGCCGGTCGGAGCGGCTGGAGTGGCCATCTGGCTAGCCGGTGACACCATCGCCGAGGCCGGGATCGGCCTCACGGCGGTGGGCGCGCGCCATTTCGCCGCGGCCGAGGCCGAGGAATTCCTGCGCGGCGCCCCCGCTACCGAGGCGAGCTTTTCCCGGGCGGGCCAGATCGCGGCGGAGCACTGCCAGCCCAGCTCGGACCAGCGCGGCCCGGCCCGCTACAAGCGGCATCTCGCCCAGGAGCTCACCATCCGGGCGCTGCGGCGGGCGCTGCGGCGGGCGCAGCGGCAGGAGGCCTGACATGGAGATCACGGTGAACGTCAACGGCGCCGAGTACTCGCGCGACGTCGAGGCGCGGCTGCTGCTGATCCACTTCCTGCGCGATGACCTGGGCCTGACCGGGTCACACTGGGGCTGCGACACCTCGAACTGCGGCGCCTGCGTGGTCTGGCTCGACGACACGCCCGTGAAGTCGTGCACGGTGCTGGCCGTCATGACCGACGGGCGCGCGGTGCGGACCGTGGAGGGACTGGAGCACCACGACGGGCTCGACGTGGTCCAGCGGGGCTTCGCCGAGTGTCACGGGCTGCAATGCGGGTTCTGCACGCCGGGCATGATGCTGACCGCCCGATGGCTCCTCGATCACCACCCCGACCCGTCCGCGGAGCAGATCCGGGAGGCCATCTCCGGCCAGGTCTGCCGCTGCACCGGTTACGAGAACATCGTGCGGTCTGTCCGCTGGGCCGCCGAGCACGCTGGCGCGGCCGCCGAGGTCAACGCGGACGGCGAGGCCGGCGAGGAAGGCAGCGGCTGGGCGGCCGCGGAGGTGCCCGCATGACGGCCGCCGCTGACGTGACCGGGACCGCCGAGGCGAACGTCAGGGCCGGGGTGACCGGCACGGACGGGCACGGGCGGGGCGGGGCTTACGGGCCGGTCCGGCGCAAGGAGGACGCCCGGTTCATCCGCGGCCAGGGCTGCTTCGTGGACGACATCCAGCGGCCGGGGATGCTGCACGCCGCGATCCTGCGCAGCCCGCTGGCGCACGCCAGGATTGTCTCGATCGATACCGCCGCCGCCGAGGCCCATCCCAAGGTCAGGGCCGTTATCACCGGCCAGACGCTGGAGGGCATGGGGCTCGCCTGGATGCCGACCCTGTCCCAGGACGTGCAGGCGGTCCTGGCTACCGACAAGGTGCGCTTCCAGGGGCAGGAGGTCGCCTTCGTCGTCGCCGAGGACTCCTACTCCGCGCGGGACGCGCTCGAGCTGGTCAGCGTCGAGTACGAGCCGCTGCCGGTAGTGATCGACGCCACCAGGGCGCTGGACCCGGCGGCTCCCGTCATCCGGGATGACCTGGACGGCAAGCGGGACAACCACATCTTCGACTGGGAGGCAGGCGACCAGGCGGCGACCGCCGCGGTCTTCGCCGCGGCCGATGTCGTGGTGTCGCAGGACATGCTCTACCCGCGCTCCCATCCCGCCCCGCTGGAGACCTGCGGCACGGTGGCCGACATGGACAAGGTCACCGGGAAGCTGACCGTCTGGTCCACGACGCAGGCCCCGCACGTGCACCGCACCGTGTACGCGCTGGTCGCCGGGCTGCCCGAGCACAAGATCCGGATCATCTCGCCGGACATCGGCGGCGGCTTCGGCAACAAGGCCCCCATCTACCCCGGGTACATCTGCGCCGTGGTCGGCACGATCATGACGGGCCAGCCGGTCAAGTGGGTCGAGGACCGGTCCGAGAACCTGATGTCGACCTCGTTCGCCCGCGATTACCACATGCACGGCGAGATCGCCGCCACCAAGGAGGGGCGGATCCTCGGCCTGCGGGCCAGCGTGCTGGCCGACCACGGGGCGTTCAACGGCTCCGCGCAGCCCACGAAATTCCCGGCCGGCTTCTTCCACATCTTCACCGGCTCCTACGACCTGCAGGCCGCGCACTGCGCCGTGACGGGCGTCTACACCAACAAGGCACCCGGCGGGGTCGCCTACTCCTGCTCATTCAGGATCACCGAGGCGGTCTACCTGGTCGAGCGAATGGTCGACGTGCTCGCCTTCGAGCTCGGGATAGACGCCGGCGAGCTGCGGATGAAGAACCTGCTGCGGCCCGAGCAGTTCCCCTACACCTGCCCCACGGGCTGGGAATACGACTCGGGCAACTATCCCCGCGCGCTGCAGGCGGCGATGGACATGGCCGGGTACCCGCAGCTGCGCCGTGAGCAGGCGGAAAAGGCCGAGCGCGGCGAGTACATGGGCATCGGGCTCAGCTTCTTCACCGAAGGCGTCGGGGCGGGCCCGCGCCGGCACATGGACATTCTCGGCCTGGGCATGGCCGATGGCGCCGACCTGCGGGTGCATCCGACCGGCAAGGCGGTCCTGTCCGTCTCCTGCCAGACCCAGGGCCAGGGGCACGAGACGACGTTCGCCCAGATCGTGGCGCAGGAACTGGGCATGTCGCCCGATGACGTCGAGGTCGTGCACGGCGATACCGACCGGACGCCGTTCGGCCTGGGCACTTACGGCTCCCGGTCCACGCCGGTGTCCGGCGCGGCCGCGGTCATCGTGGCGCGCAAGGTGCGGGAGCGGGCCCGGATCGTCGCCTCGGCCATGCTCGAGGTCTCGCCGGATGACCTGGAGTGGAAGGACGGCCGCTGGCAGGTACGCGGCGACCCGGACAAGGCGAGGAACATCGCCGAGATCGCGATGGCCTCGCACTCCGCGCTGGAGCTGCCGGACGGCGTGGAAGGTCACCTGGACGCCTCGACGGTCTACAACCCGCCGAACCTCACCTACCCGTTCGGCGCTTATATCTGCGTCACGGACGTGGACGCCGGGACCGGCGAGGTGAAGATCCGGCGGTTCATCGCGGTGGACGACTGCGGGGTCAGGATCAACCCGATGATCGTCGAGGGACAGATTCACGGCGGGCTCGCCGATGGCGTCGGCATGGCCCTGATGCAGGTCATCGCCTTCGATGAAAACGGCAACTGCCTGGGCGGCTCGTTCATGGACTACCTGCTGCCCACCTCAGTGGAATGCCCGTCCTGGGAGCTCGGCGAGACAGTGACGCCGTCGCCGCATCACCCGATCGGCGCCAAGGGCATCGGCGAGTCGGCTACGGTCGGCTCGCCGCCCGCCATCGTAAACTCGGTACTCGACGCCCTCAGGCCGCTGGGGGTGCGGCACGCGGACATGCCGCTGACGCCGGCGAACGTATGGTGCGCCATCCAAGGCTGCCCGGTCCGTACCGATCTGGCCATCCCGTGAGCGGAGCAGGCATGAGTGATCTGGCGGAACGGCTGCCCAGCGTGCCAGCGCTGCTCGGCGCGCTGGACGACGCCGACTACCTCGCCGATGAGCCGCTGGGCACCGCGCTGTTCCTGGCGGCCCGGATGGGCCAGCCGATCCTGCTCGAAGGCGAGCCGGGCGTGGGCAAGACCGAGGCCGCCAAGGCGCTGGCCGGCGTCCTGGATACGCCGCTGATCCGGCTGCAGTGCTACGAGGGACTGACCTCGGCCGAGGCGCTGTACGAGTGGAACTACCCGCGTCAGCTGCTCGCCATCCGGCTGGCCGAGGTCAGGGGCGAGACCCCGCGCGAAGCGGACCTGTTCAGCGCCGATTACCTGCTGGAGCGACCGCTGCTGGCGGCGCTTGAGCATCCGGGGCCGCGCCCGGCCGTGCTGCTGATCGATGAGGTCGACCGGGGCGACGATGAGTTCGAGGCCTTCCTCTTCGAGCTGCTGGCCGAGTCTGCGGTCACCATTCCCGAGCTCGGCACCAGGCGCGCGGCCTTCCCGCCGGTGGTCGTCTTGACTTCCAACCGCACCAGGGACCTGCACGATGCGCTCAAGCGCCGGTGCCTGTACCACTGGATCGACTATCCGGACATCAGCCGGGTCGCCGCGATCATCAGGCGCCGGGTGCCGGCCGCCGCCGCTTCCCTGGCCGAGCAGGTCGCCGCCGGCGTCGCCCGGCTGCGCGGGCTCGACCTGACCAAGCCGCCGGGCGTGGCCGAGGCCATCAGCTGGACGGCCGCGCTGCACGTCCTCGGCGCTGAGCAGCTGGACGCCGCGTCGGCCGAGCGCAGCGCCGGTGCCGTGCTCAAGTACGCCGAGGACATCGGCATCGCGCGGGAGGCCGGATTCGCCTCGCTCGTCAGCCACGATGGCTGAGCGCCTGGCTGGCCGCCGGGCGGCGCACCCGGGCGGCGACCTGGCCGAGGTGGCCGCCCGTTTCGGGGCCGCGCTGCGGCTGGCCGGCCTGCCGGTCGGGCCGGGCCGCTGCGAGCGGTTCGCCGCCGCGGTCACGCTGGCCCGCCCGCAGACCCCGCGGGCGCTGTATCTGTGCGCCCTCGCGACGCTGGTTTCCGGCCAGGACCAGATCGAGATACTGGCGGCCGTCTTCAGCCAGGTGTTCGGCGCCCTGGGGCAGCCGGCCGATCCCGGCGACCGGCGCGAAGAGCCCGGCGCACTGGCCCAGCTCCCGGCGACCCCCGAGGACCTGCTGGCCAAGGCGGCCATGTCGGCCAAGCTGCACGCCGCGGGCCAGCGGCCAGTTCCGCTGGCCGGCGCCGATCCTGGCGCCGGCCCGGACGACCCTGAGGCCGAGCCGCGCCACGAGGTGGAGCACCGCTATCTCGGCAGCACGGCCGAGCGCCTGGCCGCGACCGACTTCGCCGAGCTGTCCGACAGCGAGCTGCTGGTGCTCGCGGGCCTGATGCGCCGGATTACCCTGGCCGTGCCGATGCGCCGGTCGCGCCGGCAGCGCCGCCGGCCCGGCGGGTCCCGCACTGACCTGCGGGCGACGCTGCGCCAGGCCCGCCGGACCGGAGGTCACGCGTTCCGGCTGATCGCGCGATCACCGGCCCGCCGCCCGCGCCGGCTGGTCGTGCTGTGCGACATCTCCGGCTCGATGGAGCCGTACGCGCGGGCCATGATCCAGCTCCTGTACTGCGCCGCCGGAGGCGCGCAGGCCGAGGTGTTCAGCTTCGCCACCCGGCTGACCCGGCTGACCCCGGCGCTGTCCAGATCACGGCCAGGGCCCGCCCTGCAGCGAGCCGGCCAGGCCGCGCCCGACTGGCTCGGGGGGACCAAGATCGGCGCGTCGCTCAAGGAGTTCAACGACCGGTACGGACGCCGGGGCCTGGCGCGCGGCGCCGTCGTGGTGATCGTCTCGGATGGCTGGGACACGGGTGACCCCGACGTTGTCCGGCAGGAGATGGAACGGCTCTCCCTGGTCGCGTTTCGCATTGTGTGGGTGAATCCCCGGACGAAGAGCTCCAGGTATCAGCCGTTGGCAGGCGGGATGGCCGCGGCCTGGGCGCACTGTGACGCCGTGGTGAGCGCGCACACGGTGGAGGCCCTAGACGGCCTCGCCGCCGCGCTCGCCGACCCGGTCCGGCGCCGGGCGGCCGTGCGCCCGGCGGCCCGGCGGCCCGTCCGCGCGTAACGGCGGCCCGAGCGGGCCTGGCCCGTCACCGCTCGATCGCGGGGCCCCTCCTATTGCGCTTGGCCGGCCTGCGGGCCTTGTGCTTGACCTCGATGCCGCCCAGAACGCAGGTGCCGGTGATGTGAAGTACCGGCGCGTCGGCCTGCAGCGACTGCGCGCTGTTACCGGAGATCTCGATGCCGCCCAGGATCGCGACGCTAGAATTGACCACCCGCATCTCCGGCGGCACGGTGATCTCCAGGCCGCCCAGGACGCAGAAGGCCCTGATCGTGACCTCCTGGCCGGGCAGGACCGCGTCGCGAAAGTCCAGCTCGGCCCCGCCGAGCACCGTGAGCACCTCGATCAGCGGCTCGGCATGCCAGCGGCCCTTGCGGCTCGCGCCGCCGAGCACCGCGACGATCCGGCTGCCCGCCTTCTCCGTCGGGGCCGGCGCGACGGTACTGGCCGGGACCGCGGCCGCCGCGGTGCTCGGCAGGTCGGCGAGCAGCGGCGCGATATCGGCGTGCGTCTTGGCGGAGTAGATCGCGTCCAGCCGGTCAGAATGCTCCTGGGCCGTCAGGCGGCCTTCCGCCAGGGCGTTGTTAATGACCGACGCGGCGCTGTCACGTTCGGCGTCAGAGGCGCGCAGCCGAGAAATCTCGTTGAAGCCCGGGGGGTCCATCCCGCTATTCTCGGCCATGCGAGCCGGTTAGGGGAACGAGGGTTTGATGGGGCACGTCGAGGCGGCACATCTGCACCACGCCCTGCCGGACGGGCGGGTGCTGCTTGAGGACGTCTCGTTCCGGGTCGGCGAGGGTGCCACCGCCGCGCTGATCGGCCCCAACGGGGCGGGCAAGACCACGTTGATGCGGCTCATCGCCGGGGATCTGGCGGTGCAGTCAGGATCGGTGTCGAGCAGCGGCGGCCTCGGGGTCATGCGGCAGTTCATCGGGGGGATCCAGGATGAGTCCACCGTGCGGGACCTGCTGCTGTCGATAGCGTCGCGCCGGGTGCAGGACGCGGCAGCACGGCTGGACGCCGCAGAGCTGGCGATGATGGAGCGAGACGACGAGCCCACCCAGCTGCGCTATGCGGCCGCGCTGGCCGACTGGGGGGACGCGGGCGGCTACGGCGCCGAGGTGCACTTCGATGCCTGCTGCAGCGCGGCGCTGGGCGTCGGATACGAGCGCTGCCAGTGGCGCGAGGTACGCACCCTGTCCGGCGGGGAGCAGAAACGGCTGGTCCTTGAGTCGCTGCTGCGCGGCAAGGAGGAAGTGCTCCTGCTCGACGAGCCCGACAACTACCTGGACGTCCCGGCCAAGCTCTGGCTGGAGCAGCAGCTGGCCAGCACGCCGAAGACCGTCCTGCTGGTCAGTCACGACCGGGAGCTGCTGGCCACCGCGGCGCAGCGCATCATCACCGTCGAGGACGGGAATGTCTGGACCCACGGCGGGGGGTTCGCCAGCTACGCTCAGGCCCGGCGCGACCGGAACGAGCGCCTCGATGAGCTGCGCCGTCGCTGGGACGAGGAGCACGAGAAGCTGAAGCAGCTGGTGCGGATGTACCGGCAGAAGGCGGCCTACAACTCGGACATGGCCTCGCGGCTGCAGGCCGCGGTCACCCGGCTGCGCAAGTTCGAGGAAGAGGGACCGCCGGAGCTGGCGCCGAGGGACCAGAACGTCCGGATGCGGCTGCGCGGCGGGCGTACCGGCAAGCGCGCCGTGATCTGCGAGAACCTTGAGCTCAGCGGCCTCATGCGCCCCTTTGACCTGGAGGTCTGGTACGGCGAGCGGGTCGCCGTCCTGGGCTCCAACGGCTCGGGAAAATCGCACTTCCTGCGTCTGCTCGCCGGTGAGCAGGTGCGGCACGAGGGCCTGGCCCGGCTCGGGGCCAGGGTCGTGCCGGGCATCTTCGCGCAGACGCACGCACGCGATGACCTGCAGGGACGAGAGCCGCTTGAGATCCTGATGACCGAGCATGCGCTGCTGATCAATGAGGCCATGGCGGCACTGGCCCGGTATGAGCTGTCGGCCAGCGCTCGCCAGCCGTTTGGCAGCATGTCCGGCGGTCAGCAGGCACGACTGCAGATTCTGCTGCTCGAGCTGGCCGGGTCAACGCTGCTCCTGCTCGATGAGCCGACGGACAACCTCGACCTGGCCAGCGCGCAGGCCCTGCAGGAAGGGCTGGAGCTGTACTCAGGCACGGTGCTCGCCGTGACGCACGACCGGTGGTTCGCCCGGTCCTTCGACCGGTTCCTGGTCTTCGGGTCAGACGGCGAGGTGTACGAGGCCCCCCAGCCGGTCTGGGACGAGGCACGCGTAGATCGGCAGCGATGACCGCCAGGCTTGATAAGCTTCAGGAATTCTAGGGAGCGTGGTCGTCTGTTATCCGGCCGTTCTCCGTGCTGCCTGAGGCGGAGGTTGTGCACTGTGAAGAAATTGCTCTTGCTGGCCGTTGCCGGACTCGGCGTCCTGGCCATCTGGAGAAAGGTCCAGGCTGACCGGGCCGAGCTCGACCTGTGGACCGAGGCGACCACGGCCGACGACTAGCCCGCCCCGGCAGGGGCGAGCCGCGGGCGGGGGCGGCCAGATGAGTGACGCGCCGGCAATCACCCTTGTTTGCTGCGGCCTGATCGGCGCCGCGGTCGCGGATGAGGGCATGGTGGAGCGGGCGTTCGCCGAGGCGATCGCCACGCAGGGGGTCGTGACCGGCACGGCTGACTATGCCCGGTGCATGGCGCAAGTGCACCGGGCACGAGGCCGGCCGACGATAGACATCCTGCTGAGCTTGTTCCCCGGCAATCAGCCCAGGGCGCAGGCGGCACAGCTGGCCTTCGACCGCTCCTACGCCGCGGCCGTCGGCCGGACTGGCCTGACGCCCCTGCCAGGGGCGGAGCAGGCGATCGACACGCTCACCGGCGCCGGTATTCGGGTCTGCCTGATCACCGGCTTCTCCCGTCGCGTCCTCGACCTGGTCCTGGACACCCTGGGCTGGTGGGACCGGGTGCAGGCCGCGCTCTGCCCCGAGGACGTGCCCAGAGGCTGCCCGGCCCCCGATCTGGTGCTCTGCGCCATGCTCCGGCTGGGTGTCGGTGATGTCAGGGAAACTGCTGTGGCCGACGGTACCGAGAACGGAGTGCTGTGCGGACTGCGGGCGGGCGCGGGAACTGTCGCAGCCGTCCTGACCGGCACCCATACCGCAGAACGGCTTCGCGGTGCCGGTGCTCACCACCTGCTAGCCAGCATCGCCGACCTGCCCGACCTGCTGGCCGGGCCGGTCAGGCTGTCCGAGCAGGATGCCGCCACGGCCGACCGGACGCAGTGACTGGGCGGTGGCGTCGGCTGGCCGGGACGGGCCGTTCTGGCCGCATGGCAGCCGCTGAGCGGGCTGCCGCCGTCACGGGTACCCTTGGAGCGCTGTCACGCACGACCCATGGGGCTATAGCTCAGCTGGAAGAGCACCTGCTTTGCAAGCAGGGGGTCAGGAGTTCGAGTCTCCTTAGCTCCACCAGGCACAACACCCAGACCAAGGTCACCGGCAGGCCCGCTCGTGCCATTAGCGGCCTGGTCCGGGGTCGCTGGCGCGGGCTCATCTGGCGTGGCGGTCCGGGCACTGTGGGCGTCGGCGATCCGGCGGCCCAGGACGTCGGCGATCTTATGATTGTCGCACCGGTTGTCGCGTGCTGGTAGATCAGCGCGGCGCGTGCGCTGTCGTGTCCCATCCGCGCCCTGAGATCGGCCAGGCTGGTGCCTGGCTGCGCGGCATGGGTATTTCCCGTATGGCGGACGCGGGAACCCCCTTCGAAGGCAACGCGTCCAAGGTTCATGCGACAAGTTTCCCTCTGGCTGACCGGGCTGATTCCGGTGCTCGCAGCGGCAGCCTGCGGGAGCACTAGTTTGACCGTCGGCCAGCACGAGCACACATACCGGGACGCCGCCGGGTGGACCATCAAGGTTCCGCCAGGCTGGCACGCCGTGCCGTTCAGCGACTCCAAAGACGGCATCACCTCGGCAGGTGTGCAGGTGTCCAACGTCCACCTCGCGCCGCCCGCGCTAGTCCCCCGATTCCCAATCCAGGCCAATGGTGGCGTCCTGCCCACGCGCGGGGTCGGAGTGATCATCGCCACCGATACCGACCCCAAGGTCCCCCGAGGCCCCATAGCAGTGCCGCCCCTGCCTGCCCCGCACGCCCCGGACGGCTGGAAATACTGGAACGCAGGAAGCGCGTCCGCCGGTGCTCCCTACATCGAGATCTTGTGGTTCCGCGCCCACAGCGCGACTTTCATCGCGACCGCGAAGATCGGCCCCAAGGCTACCAACGGCGACCTCAAAGCCGTCGCCGCTATCATCCAGTCCCTCCGCTAAGCCGCCCAAGGCCACCCGCGCGCAAACGACGGCTACGGGGAGCGGACCGCACGGCATCGTCACAGTCGGAACTACTGGTGGTCGATCTGGCCACCAGGGTGCGGCACCGATGTAGGCGATGACCGGATCGTCGCCGTTGTGCGCGGGGATGACGAAGCCGACGGGCTCGCCGCCTGGCTGTATCGCGATGCGCCACCAGTCGCGAGGGCTTCCGTAGGCCATCAGCTCACCCTCATACTGCTTCACCGCGGCCTGCCGGGGGACATCCGGGTCAGCCCGGCGCGGCCATGCGCGTCCAGCGTCCCGTCCATGACCGCTGTCATCAGCGCAATGAGCTGATTGTGGTCATCGGCCGTACCATCATCTCGGCCGAGTCCGCCGTGGCCGGGGAATGGCAGCCATCACAACGACGGGGAGGAACAGGTAACGGCGTGCCGTAGCGAAGATCGTCGTGCCATTAGCGTGCCATTAACCCCGGTCAATAGCGGTATGCAGCGGTCACTCACGGACGACCGTTCGCCCAGGTCAGCGATATCAGCGCAGGAAGATACGTCGATTTGCAAGCAGGGGGTCAGGGGTTCGAGTCCCCTTAGCTCCACCAGGCAAACGCCCGGAACAAGATCACCAGCAGAGCGGCGCGTGCCATTAGCGCGGCGAGTTTTGGTCGCTAGCGGCCTCACCGGCGCAGAAACCAGCTCGGTGAGTGCAAAGTGCGGGCCACGACGGTTACGACGGAGACGACGAGGATCAGGCCACCGAGGACCTGGCGGGGGCCAGCATCCTGGGTGGATCAGCCCTGTTCCTGGACGTGAAAGGTGGACAGGCAGAACGGGTGACCGGCCGGGTCGGCGTAGACGCGGCAGTGGTCATTCGGCTGGAAGTCATACCTTGAGGCACCGGCGGCCAGCGCCCGCACCTCGGTCGCGTCCAGGTCATCAACGTCGAAGTCCAAGTGCATCTGCTGCGATGAGGTCGCGTCGGGCCAGGTCGGTGGTGAATAGCCGGGAGTGCCCTGGAAACAGATAGCCGAGCCGTCAGGGCACGTCATCATGGCCCAGGAATCACCAGGGACCGTGACTTCGCCGCCAGTGATCTCAGCGTAGAACGCGGCTAGTTTCCCGGCGTTCGGGCAGTCGAGGGTAACCCCGCCGAACTTGATCGAGTCAGACATGAAGTCCTCCTGAGGCGCTTGGCATGTTGGGCTGCTCTAGCCGATGTTGGCCGCTAGGTCCTGATAGGCAGGAAGGAGCTCGCCCCATCGCGCCTGGGCGGCGCGCTCACGCCCGGCGATGTGGGCGGCGAGATCCTCGATATGGACCTGCAAGCCCGCCCCATAGGCAGCGAGCTGGTCCAGGGGTAGGCCCCGCTGGTCGATGACCAGGATGGTCTGGCCGCCGTCAGCGGTCAGGGCGGCCTCGATGACCTCCTCGTCCGGCGCGTCTGCCTCCTTGCTCGTCACCTGCAGCCGCCGGGGGGCCTCGCATGCGTCCACGTGGCCGGTGCCTTCCCATCCGCTGGCCAGGACGCGGGCGCGGAACTGTCCGCCAGGGCGCAGGTCGCCTTCGACCTGGCCGTACCAGCGGGCCAGGCGGCCGGGATCGGTGAGTGCTGACCACAAGTCGCCGATATCGGTCTCGAAGCGGTCCTCAATGTGCACGATGCCCTTGCCCTGGGCTGATCGCAGGCTGCCCAAGATGCGGGTGCCTGGGCCGGTGTTGCTAGCCATCTGGTGCTCCTTCGCTCGCGTTAGCCCTGAGGAGTGGACCGCCCGGCGACCCCTGACTCATCGGCCCACGGAAAATGGCCGTGCCCATCGTGTACCCGGATCGGCTGGGCGGGACGGGTCATTGGGTTACTCGCGGACACGTCCTACCCGGCAATGCGTGGTTGACGCGCGTGGTGTCTATGGCCGAGAGGATCTGAAAGGAAGCGCCCAGCACGGAAGGCTCAGGCCTGTCGCTTGGGAGCCATGCTGGGAGCCACACGGATGAACGATCTTGCGATTCTTCGGACTTGCACGAACAACAGGCATCGAGTCGCCCGAGGTCACGAACTGATCTGAACGGGCTTGGACCGCCACGCAGGAATCTACGGATCAGAAGGTCGGCAAACCGCTAGGAATTGACTCGTTTCCAGGCCCGGACGGCGCCCGTCCGCCAGCTCCCGTCTGGCTTGCCATACTGGCCTGGTGCCTGTGAATGCTCGCTGCGTGGCGGTGCTCGCCGGGACCGCGATGCTGGGTATCGGCCTGGACCAGGCGACAAAGGCGCTCGTGGTCGCGACCCGGGAGGGCAAGCCCCCGATTCGCATAGCCGGCCAGGTCCTGACCATCTATGTCACTCGGAACTCCGGTACTGCCTTCGGCTTCGCGCCAGCCGCGACCGTGCTGTTCACCTGCGTGGGGGTGGCGGCCGTCGTGCTGATCGCCATCAAGGCACCCCGTCTGCGCTCGGTCGGGTGGGCGGCAGCGCTCGGCCTGGTGCTGGCAGGAGCCATCGGGAACCTGTGTGACCGGCTGATGCGTGCACCTGGCGTCGGCCGGGGTGCCGTCGTCGACTTCATCGACCTGCGGCACTTCGCGGACTTTAACGTCGCCGACAGTTGCCTGACGTGCGGAGTCGTGCTCATGGTCGTGCTGTCGCTTCGCGGCATCCCCATGACGGACGACGCCGGGGCTGACATGGCCGATCCGCGCCCGATCGGACAGTGAATGGGGCACGGGCGCCTCCCGCTGCCGTGCCATTAACATCGGCGATCAGCGGTACGCCACGGTCAATTGCGGTCACCGTTCAGCGCGGGTGAGGAGCGCTGCCGCAGGTTGATACGGCGATTTGCAAGCAGGGGGTCAGGGGTTCGAGTCCCCTTAGCTCCACCAGGCAAAACACCTCCCGCCAAGATCGGCAAGTGGTGGTTGACACCTACGGTTGACACCCATTGACCACTATTCACGGTGCTGATATCCGTCATCTCGGAGCGCGTTGCTGATCTTCGTGAGCGCGTCATGCTGCGCCTGGCGGTCTTCGTGGGTGTAGATCTCCTGAGTCACGGCCAGGCGCGAGTGGCCGAGGATGAGCTGTGCGTCGCGGGCCGGGACACCGAGGTTCTTCAGCAGGGTCGCCGTGGTGTGGCGCTCGTGATGGAGCTTGATTGCCCGTATTCCGCTGGCCTGGCAGATGCGATGGAACGCCCGGACGAGGTTGCGCGGCTCGACTGGCCGCCCGGTCTTGGAGTGAAGACGAGCCCGTTGTCGGCCACGGCACGCAGCCTATGGATGATTAGGCGAGCGCGCATGCTGATCTTGCTAATGGATTTGCCAACAACGGATGCGGACGACCCTGGATGCAGCTGGACCAGGCCGCCGTCCGCAGCCACGGTGACCAGGCCTATCCGACAATCACGGACTGATCTGGACGAACGGAATCTTGCTACGGATCTGTGAGTGTCATTTCTAGCGGTCCTGGGTGGACTGCCGCCAGGATCGGTTCTGGCGTCCCGGGTGACTCGCTACGGATCTGGCCGCTGTTCGCGTGCCCTTCTTCTGACCTGTCCCCGGGTCGCCAGCACCGGCCTGGCCCACCATGCTGGCCTGATCAGAAGCCTGTCCGCCGATTATGGCGTGACCCGTCACAGATGTGCCGCGCGGTGACTCCACCCAGGCCAGTGCCGACTCAGGCCCCGGCCCTGGAAGGAGACACGAGGCCTTATGCCCATGCTGGCAGAGGTAGTAGACGCGTCGTCGGGCGCGACAGCCACGAGGTGGAGATCGCTGATGCGGCTGGCAAACCGGTAATCATGATGCGGATCGGCAAATGACAGTACCGGGTTCGCGCAGCCCGGCACCTGCCGGGAGGACGGGGGAGGGGAGCGGGATCAAGCGAAGCAGATACTGCACGGAGGGAATGAACCTTTGACGGCATCCAGGTAGTCGTATTAGTAGACGCATGGCCCTGGGGGGAGGTGCGGTGGACGCCGAGGCCGAGGGGTTCGCGCAGTTCGTCGAGGCGCGGCAGCGCGCGCTGCAGCGGACGGCGTGGCTGCTGACCGGTGACTGGGCGGCCGCCGAGGACCTGGTGCAGACGGCGCTGGCGCGGACATGGCCACGGTGGGAGCGGATCAGGCGGCGCGATGATCCAGAGATCTATGTCCGCCGCGCGATGGTGAATACCTGGGCGAGCTGGCGGCGGCGGCGGTGGTGGGGCGAGCGGCCCTCTGCGGCCGTGCCCGACGTCCAGGCGGTGGGGGATGTCGCGACGGAGGTAGCCGCGCGCATCGCGGTGCAGGGTGCGCTGCGGTCGCTGACCGCCCGGCAGCGGGCCGTGCTGGTGCTGCGGGTATTTGACGATCTGTCCGAGGCGCAGGTGGCGCAGGTGCTGGGCTGCGCGGTCGGGACGGTCAAGAGCACGATGGCGCGGGCGGTGGCCAGGTTGCGCGAGGACCCCCAGCTGGCCGGGTTGATGGATCGGGAGACTCAGTGAACGGGATGGACAGGCACCTGCGTGATCTGCTGGAGGCGGCCGTCGGCGAGCCACCCCACCGGGTGACCGCTGGGGCGGTGCGCCGCCGGGTGATCAGGCGGCGGGTGGTGGAGTGCGTGGCCGTGGCCGTGGCGGTCATCGCCGTCATGATCCCGGTAGGCATCGGGGCGCTCGGCCGCGCGCACGGGCCATCGGGCGGCAGCTACGCCCCGGGCAGCATTTTCACCTCCCGGCACTACGGCTATACCGAGGCGCTCCCCACGGGCTGGCGGTCCCCCAGGCAGGCAACACGACGGTGGAACGGAAAGGGTGCCCCCGCTGACACGGACACAATCGTTGACCACTTCGTAGGACCTGGCGGCCTCGAGGCGTGGGCGTACGCAGCACCAACGACAAAGAATCTGGCGGCCTACACGAGAACGACCATCCGGGCCGCCGCCGCCGGACATCCGTGTCCGACGGTCCCGCGAACCAACCAGGCCATCACGATCGGCGGAGTACCCGCCCGGCTGCTGAACATGCAATGCCCGCCAGAGAGCGGCTTCCTGGTGGAGATCGCGGTCACCGTCCATCGTGGCACTGCGTTCGTGTTCTCATCCCAGCATCCGCCGGGGACGCCAGTCGACAAGACTGCCGACCGTGCCGCCTTCCGCAAATTCCTGGCCGGCATCCGGCTTCAACAGTAAGGGCCCCCAACGGAGAACCACGGCCACCTCGCTTGGACGGTTCCGCCGGAAAGGAGACACCGACATGAGGCAGCCAGGCACGCGCGTGGGCCAGAGCCAGCGGCCAAGTCAGAAAGGAACTCAAAATGAGGAAGCGCAACATTGTCCTATTGCTCGCCGCCGCCGCTCCCGCCGCCGCAGTACTTATCTCGTCCTGCGCACCAGCGGCACAGAATGTCGCGACCAGCAACCTGACGGTGCAGTGTAGGGAGACCCTGACGGGTCAGGACGTCACAAATGGACGCGTCTCGGGGACCGGCCACTGCACGCTCACAGGGGTGCTACATGACAGTGGTCCGACCACTGACTACCGGACGCAGAACGGCGAAAAGGTGCTCATCCGCCGCGTGGTTACCGGCGCAAAGGGAACGATCACCTTCGTGATCACAATACCCCTGGCCGGTGGTCCGGGCGGCGAGCCGTGGAAGATTACGTCGGGCACCAAGACCTACACGAAACTGCACGGCCAGGGCCACCAAGTCGTGGACAACTACACGGGCAGCCCGGCCACCTTTGTGCTGAAAGGAACCGTATCCCAGGTCCGGGTTTAAATTAATCTGCTCGCCTCCTGCCGTGGGCCAGTGAAGCCCAGCACAACACACACGATTTGCAGCCAACAGCGCAGCCGAGAGCACGGCTCGATCACACACAGGAGCCCGGGCCGAGCCCCCCGCGTGCCCGTACGGATGGTCGTCAGCGGTGACTCACGGTCATTCACGGAGCAACTGGCAGTGCTCCTGGCCTGTGCGGCCGCAGGTCCGCAGGTTGCGGCCACTACCTTTGCAAGCAGGGGGTCAGGGGTTCGAGTCCCCATAGCTCCACCAGGCAACACACCTCCCGCGAGATCGCCGTCGGGGTCGCTCGTGCCATTAGCTCGCCGTGTCAGGGCCGCTGGCGGCCTTATCCGGCGGTTGGGCCGGGTGCTGTAAGCGTCTTCGATCCGGCGGCCCAGGGCGGTGGCGATCTTGTGGTCAGCCGCGGTGGCGGCGTGCTGGTAGATGAGTGCAGCGCGGGCGCTGTCGTGTCCCATCCGCGCCCTGAGATCGGCGAGGCTGCTGCCTGCCTGCGCGGCCAGGGTATTTCCCGTGTGGCGCAGGTCGTGGAAGTGCAGGCCGGGAGCGCCATCACCCGCTACCTCGATATCCATCACCTGGCCGCCCACATCACCGCGATCATCGGCCGGGACGACTCCGACCCGGCACGGTGAAACCCAGCCCCTACCGGGTCCGCGAGGCAGTCAGCGCACTCGACGCCAGCCCCGCAGAATGCATCTTCGTCGGAGACTTCCCATCAGACGTGCTCGCCGGGCGGCTGGCAGGCGCCGCCGTCATCGGATACGCCAGCAAGCACGGCGAGAGCGACACCCTAGCCCAGCCCGAGCCGACGCCGTGACCACCGATCTACCAGAGATCACCACCGCACTCCGCCAGCCGCCAAGCACCTGTCCTCCGTCGGGAGATGCGCGGCAGTCCTCCGCCAGCTGATCTCCCACAGCCCAAAACGCGGATCCCCGGGCATGAGCGAGCACAGGAACTGGACGATCCGAGTGGATCGCGCGGTAGCGGTGGAGACACACACGTCATCTGGTCACTAGAGCGCCGGTCCTCTCAGCGTTCCAGCAACGCCTCGAGCTCATCCCAGGGGCTGGCCAGCTCGGGACCATGCGCGAAAAGCATCCGGGCACCGCGCCACACAAGCAGGCTGCGGAGGGCTTGCTCTGCTACGTCGAGGTCGGCGGTGAACCGCTCGGGTGCGCGCACGAGCCTTCCGGCTACAACTCCGACGCAGTCCCCGACGAGCAGCACTCCCTGTTCTTCGTCCACCAGGCTCAAGTGGCCCGGGGTGTGTCCAGGCGATGCGAATACCCGCAGCGGCCCGATGACATCCCGGTCCGCCAGCGGGTGCAGTCCCGGCAGGCCCTCCATCGGACTAGCCATGACGGCTGCTGCGGGAGCTGCTTGCCGCACGTGGTCCAGGGCGCCGACATGGTCGCGGTGAGCGTGGGTGATCAGGACGTGTGAGACATCAGACCATGCGGCACCGGCCTCGCCCAGCGCCGCGTCCAGGGCATGGCCGCTGGCATCCATACCTGTGTCGACCAGGATGACACCTGTCGCATGGGTCACCAGGTAGGCACGCACGTCAAGCGTGACCGGCTCGGGGCCCAGCGCGCCTGCCGGGATGCGATGCTCCATGACGACAGCGCGAATCGCGGCGCTCATGCCGGTCAACGTACCGTTCGGCACACGGCAGGCGCCATGGGCTGGCGCTGTACGCTCGGCACACGACACAAAACCGCCAGCCCTGACCGCCCGCGGACTGAACCCTGGCTAAAGATCTTTAACGGCTGGGGTTAGCGGCTGGTGCCGGGCGGTGCTCTGCCGAATGAGTGAGGTGGGCGCTGGCCTTGGCGGGACGATCGCCTTGCCGATCATGCGGGCAGCCGTTGTGGCATCCGTGCTCTGGCCCTATCGCCATGGCCATCTCCTCCGCTACCGAACACAGGGCAGGGAAACCGGTGGCCGCCAGTCGGGCAACAGAGGCCGGGAGCACGGTCTCGGTGCTGGTTTCGCCGGTGTCAGGCCGTGCCTGGCGCTGGCCCAGTGCCGCGGGGTGCCCGGCCTGCTCGGGCGGGAATGCGCTGCTGGTGCTGTCGTGGCTTGTGGGTCTGCAGGTCGGCGCGGTTCTGGCTAGGGCGGGGGGCGGGGGGAGCCGGGCTGTGCCTGGGACCGCCGTGCTGTTCGCCTCCGGGGGCATGGCCGTGCGGTCCTAGACGAGGCGGCAGCTGCCGGCGGGAGCGCCGCTGCTCCAGTGAAGCGGCCACCCCGATCTTCAGGATGCCAAGTGCTGCGACCACGGCGACAAGGGCGATGAGAACGAACAATGTGCCCCAGTACTTGGGGATGACGCCGGGGGTGGGGCCCGGATCGGCAAGGTCGATGGCCCGTACGGCGGCGGCTGCGATGACTAGACAGCCGCCCGACCCGGCAGCCGCCTTGGCTAGCGGCCGTCGGCGCGCCGGGCGGGCGGATGCTGGCCCGGCTGCGGCCAGTCCGGCGGGCAGATCGGCGCTGAGCGCAGCCAGTTCTCCACAGGTCCGCGCGGCCAATGTCTGGCCCAGTCGTACATCCAGCTCGGCCTTCGTCAGCATGCCCTGCACGAACGCCGCCTTCACAGTGTCGATCACCTGCTCGCGGTCGGCGTGTGAGGCCCGCAGGTGGCCGCGGCCTGCCTTGCCTGCTGCTATCTCGTCTCCCGGCCCGGCCATCCCCGGCACCTCCCCCAGAACGATGCGCGCAAAGCGTACCGCGGCTGCCCTGGAGTCGGCCATCCTCCGACCTTCTGTAATGTCCACCGTTGAAGATGGCTAGCCGAGACTGACGCTCCAAAGATCTCCCGCGAGCGCCGGGATTTATATCGTCCCTGGAACCAACGTGGGAGCCACCCCGAGTGGGCGACTTCCCCGCCAGACCGACGGGTCCGGACAGGCGGCCGAACCTTGCGGCCGACTCCTGGATAGCGCTGCGGGCTGACATCTAAGGTTGACACCAACGAGCCTGGAGTTCGCCGGATCTCGATGGACCGTGGACGCGACATATTCCAGACCCAGAGACTGTGCTGGACACCCGAATGGATTTTGCAAGCAGGGGGTCAGGAGTTCGAGTCTCCTTAGCTCCACCAGGCAAAATGCCTAGGCCAGGCAGGAGCCTGCCCGGACCGGACGCGGGCACGCCGCAGGCCCCCCAGTGTTCCGGTAAAGACCAGGGCCGTGTGCTCCTGCGCGACGTAAGTGCTCACATCACGCTCCGGACGCTCATCGATGGCGTTGCTCGCCTCCTGGCGAAGTACCGGCAGGACATGCGCGTAGGGGTTCATTTGAAACCAGCGCCGCTCTTGATCCACTCCATCGCACAGAGTAGACAGGAACGATGGGAAGACAGGCAGCCGTCGTGATTTACGTGTTCGCGCTGGTAGCTGTTGTGGTCGGCGTGGACGTCCTGTTCTTCCGGCACCAGCTCTGGGAGCGGCTGATGGTAAACGTCGGAATCGTCCTGGTGTTCGCGGCGTTCGGTTTGAGGTTCCTGAAGCGTCCATGAGCGCAGCCGCCGCAAATGCGCCTCACCGAGCTCCACGGCGAACCTAAATCAACGCTCGTCGGGCCATCGATGGCACGGAGGTGCCGTACTCCCATGGCCTGATCAGTTGCCTCATAACGGTTGGACAGTGGCTCTCGGATATCAAGGACTTCGACGGCACCCGCCCGCGGACGCTGAACCTGTCAAGAGCCTGCCCGGACCGGACACGGGCCATCCCCGCAGGGCGCCCGCAATCACGCTGTGACCTGGCGGCGAACCGCTGGGCGTGAGGTCAGGCTGACTGTCATACACGATGGCGTTGGCCGAGACTACCGTGGTAGAAACGGTCAGCGGACGCTGGCCACAGGTACTGTCCGAGCCAGAGATGCCGCTGGAAGCCGACCAGCTCGCAGCGGACAAAAGCTGAGCGGCTGCGACGACGAGAAGCACGCGACGATGGGGGAGGGACTGCCGCGCTGGTCATGATCTGATGGCCAGATGTCGAGGTGTCCGAATGGCATGGGTGTCTTCCGAATGCCAGGGGCATGTCCAGGGACCGTTGGCTAGTCCCGTTCGGGATTTCGCTCACCGTACGAGCCCGGGGGAGCATGAATGAGACGTATAAACCTAGCGCCGAGTGTGTCAGCGTCAGTGGGCCGGTACCTGCTGCCGCGTGAGCGCTCGTGCATTGTGGTCCGCAAGCATCCGGCGGAGCTGGCCGGGCCGCTCATCCTGGTCTTCGGGGGTCTGGTGGCAGCCGGTGAACTGACCAGGCGCTCAGTGCGACCGAAGATCGTGTGGGGAGGGTACCTGTCCGTCCTGCTGTACTCCCTGGAGCGGATGGCAGCCTGGCAGGCGACGTACTTCGCCGTGACGGATGTGCGGATAATCCTGGTCAGCGGGTTCATGGTCCGCAAGGTGGCGATGATGCCGCTGGCCAGAGTGACCGACATGAGCTTTCGGCGCTCGGCGCTAGGCCGATGGCTTGGCTACGGTGAGTTCATCATCGAGTCGGCCGGTGAGAAGCAGGCGCTGCGCGGCATTGGCTTCCTGCCGTATCCGGAGCAGCTTTACCTGGAGGTCTGCGGCCTTGTCTTCCCGGACGCGGTGGCCGAGCAGGATCAAGACGACTGACGATTCACACTGTCGAGTTGTTGATGCCGTGGCGGTCTGGATCGATGGCCTGAAAGTCGGGCATCTCTCCCGTGAGAACGCTCAGCGATACCGGCCCGGCCTGCTGGCGCAGCAGGAGGCCAGGGGCATGCCGATTGCCCTTGCCGGCGTTATCGCTGGCGGCGGTATACGTCCGGGCGGGCCGGCATGCTGGGCGTGTTCCTGCGCCACGACCCGGAGGACTTCGGGTTGCGCCGCCGCCCGCTCCCGCCGCCATCTGGGTCGAGGATGCGCACCGCGCTGTCTGATGCGGCCGCGGCCGACGACGCCGATGATTCCTACGGCCTGGCCTGGATGAGCCAGCTGCCCAGCGACGACATCCGGGCCATCCCCCAGCTGCGCAAGCCGCTCGCCCAGGAGCAGGACATCCTGAGCCGCCATTTCATGTATGCCCATCTGGAGGGCATGCTGTACCGGTCCCGGAACACCTTCACCTCGGCACTGGGCGAGTACGACCAGACCTGTCCGCCACCTCGATAGTCCCCCGCCTGAGCAAGAGTAAGTCGACGGCAGACGGGATGATCAGTGCGCAAGCTTGCGCTGCGCATAGGCAAGAGCAGAGTCCCGCTTAAGACCCGCCTGCCCCAGTAATATGGCGTCGGATGACGGACTCCGAGATCGAGATTACCGCTGACCTGGTCCATGACCTGCTGCAGGAGCAGCACCCGGACCTTGCCGGGCTGGCCATCCGCGAAGTAGTGGGCGGGTGGGCCAACCAGCAGTGGCGCCTTGGAGACGAGTTGGCCGTGCGCATGCCGCGGACAGAAGGTGCCCCGGATCTCCAGCGCAAGGAGCGCCGGTGGCTGCCCGTCCTGGCCCCGCGACTGCCGCTCCCGGTCCCGATCCCCGTGCGGATCGGTGAACCGTCCGCGCGTTTCTCGAAGCCCTGGACCATCATGACGTGGGTTCCCGGCGAGCCACTGGACTACTCCTCGATCAGCCGCGGCGACCACGCGGCCGACACGCTGGCGGGCTTCCTCAAGGCACTCCACGTGGAGGCGCCCGCTGACGCACCGATCAGTGAGGACCGCGGCGACCACCCCAAGAGGTGCACGGACGGTTTCGACCACTTCTTCCACGCTGTCGTCCCCGAGAACCTTGCCGACGATGTCCGGGCCGTGTGGGACGACGCCGTCGCTGCGCCCGAGTGGGAGGGTCTGCCGCTCTGGGTGCACGGCGACTTGCATCCGGCGAACGTCGTCGTCTCGGACGGGACGCTCTCGGGCGTGATCGACTTCGGTGATATGTTCGCCGGAGATCCGGCGTGGGACCTCGCGGCCGCATGGGTCATCCTTCCTGCGGGCGCCGCCTCACGCTTCTTCGACGTATACGCGCAGGCAGACGAGGGGATGATTCGGCGCGCCCGCGGGCTGGCCGCCCTGAAGAGCCTGTTCCTCATGCTGATGGGCCAGAACGGAGACCGGGGCCTTCCTGGCGGCAAGCCGACATGGGGACCCGCAGGCCGCGCAGCGCTCGATCGCGTTCTGAGAGATGGTTTGACGTAGCCCGGAGCGACGGGCTCCCGTCATTCCCAGAGTGCCCCACGGCTCATTTTGGTTCCAGTCCTTAGCAACTCGGCTCACTCGTACACAGATCGGTGCTGCGACGATGTCTGTCAGTTTTAGACCGTCACCCGCTCCAACGTGAAGGCCCAGGTCAGGGGAGTCTCTGCGAGGCCTGGCCTGACCAGTCGAGGGTCGTCGGTCCGGTCCTGTCAGGGCGCTAGTGGCCTGCGCAATGTCAGGTCGAGGAAGAACGGCATTGACACCCACTCGTAGCCGCCGTCCTTCGCGGCACGAAGATCACTGACCAGGTCGTCGATCTGCTGCTCGATTGCGACCCCCGAGGCGACGGCCCGTTCCCTCGCCGCCAGCAGGGTGCCCGCGTGCAGGTCGAAGCCCAGCTCCGGATCGACGATCCCGAAGCTGCCATCGACCGCAACCACGTCAAGGCCCGCCGCGCGCGCCGACTCCGTCGGGCCATCGACGGCGCCGGGCGGCACACCCCCAGCCCGTTCCAGCACCTGGTACACCAGATCCCAGTAGGCGCGCAGGGCATCGAGGTGGGGGTGTGACCGCGGCGGCGGGCTGCGCAGCGCCTCTTGCGCCACGACCCAGCCGCCGGGGCGAAGCAGGCCCGCGATCTGGCTGAGGGTCCGCACCGGGTCGGGCTGGTGCATCAGGAAAAACCGGGTATACGCCAGGTCGAACGGGCCGCCTACCGCCGCCGCGCCCAGATCGTGGATGTCACCAGCGAACAATTCCACGTTGCCCAGGCCAAGCGCCGTCACGACCGACCGGGCCCGCTGGATGGCCGGCTCGCTGAAGTCGACGCCAACCACCCGCCCGGCCGGGCTCGCCATCTCCGCCATGACGGCAAGCCCGCCAATCGGGCCGTAGCCGCAGGCGATGACATGCCAGCCTTCCTGCATACCGACCCGGTGGAAGGCGGATCGGGCCATCTCTCGGGTGCTCTCGGCCACGCCCAGCAACCGCCGGAGATCCTCATCGCTGCCATTGAGGATGTAGCGCCTGACCCGCTCCGTGATCGCGTCAGCCATGACCGGCCTCCTTTGCCGCCGCGAGCCCGTATGGGCTCATTGTCTAAGGCCCGCGCCCTCCTTGAAGAGGGGCCGTGTACTGGCTTGATACAGCACCGCCCGATTCGATGGCGAACGCGCCAATGCCTGCTGGCAGACGAGGCGGGTCATCCGCCGTCCGCGAGACGCCCTGGCCCGAAGCGGGCGAGGCTGCCGCCAGGATCGGTTCTGGCGTCCAGGGTGGCTCGCTACGGATCTGGCCCGCTGTTGGCGTGCCCTTCTTCTGGCCTGTCCCCCGGTCGCCAGCACCGGGCGGTCACGTTTACTCGTGCCTGTGGCGCTTGTGACCTGGCCGGCGCGGCGGGCCGGGTGGCAGGGGCGGGATGGTGGCAATGCCCGGGGTGGTCTCGGGCCAGACCAGCAGGACCGGGCAGGGGGCGTGGTCGACGACGAAGCGGCTGGCGGGACTCAGGCTGCGGGGTCCCAGGTGGGTGCGGTCGCCGTCGCGGGCCAGGATGAGCAGGTCGGCGCCTTCGGCGGCGGCGACGACCTCCCGCTCGATCCGCCCGGATCGTTCCAGCCGGGTACAGGGCCGCCCGAGGCGCTCGGCGGCGGCCCGGAGGAGTTGCTGAGCGGAGGCCGCGGCCAGCTCCTCCAGGCGGGTGCCGGGGTCGCGCTCGGTTCGGCCGCGGCCGAACAGGCCCGCGTAGGCGCCGTGGGCAGCACCGGGGACGTCGTGGCCGGTGACGTGGAGCAGGACGATTTCGGCGCCGTTGGGCGTGTGGGTCCCGGCGGCGTCGACACAGGCCGGCCAGGTGCCTTCGACGATCCAGGCGATCACGGTCACGGGAATCAGCCTCCGATGGTGTGCAGCGAAGCCCACAGGGCCAGCACCGCCAGGATCAGGGTGGCGGGCACGGTGAGCAGCCCGAGCCGGGTGAACTCTGCGAGGTCGACGTCGGTGTTGTGTGCGCGGACGATGCGGCGCCACAGCAGGGTGGCCAGGGATCCGGTATAGGTGAGGTTGGGGCCGATATTCACCCCGAGCAGTACCGCGAGAACGGCGCTGGGGCCCGCGGCGGCGGCCAGCGGCAGCAGCACCAGCACCGCTGGCAGGTTGTTGATCACGTTGGCCAGGACGGCGGACAGTGCTGCGATGCCCAGCAGGGCCGGCAGCGTGGTGCCGCCGGGCAGCAGATGTCCGAGAGCCCCGCCGAGCCCGTTGTCGACCACCGCGTTAACCACGACCCCGAGAGCTAGCACGAAGAAGAGGAAGGGGATGTTCGCGGCCCTGACGATGGAGGCGGGGGTGGTTCGGCGCTGGACTAGGGTGCGGGCGGCGAGCACCGCGGCGCCCGCCAGGGCTGCCCAGACCGGGCTGACCCCGATAGCGGAGGTGAGGACAAACCCGGCGAGGGTGCTGGCCACCACCGCCAGGACGAACACTGGCACCTCGGGCGGCCCGGCGGCAGGCTGGGCTTGGGCACCGGCGTCCAGGTCGGTGGCGAAGAACCGGCGGAAGACGGCGTACTCGGCTCCGATGGCGACCAGCCACGGCAGCGTCATCAGCGCGGCGAAGCGGGTGAAGCTCAGCCCGCTGGCCGCAAACGCCAGCAGATTGGTCAGGTTGGAGACGGGCAGCAGCAGGGAGGCGGTGTTCGACAGGTGGGTGCACGCGTACACGTGCGGCCGGGCGCGTGCCCCCAGCCGGGCGGCGGTGGCGAACACCACCGGGGTGAGCAGCACCACCGCGGCGTCCAGGCTCAGCACGGCCGTGATCACCGAGGCCAGGACGAAGACCGCCAGCATTAGCCGCCGCGGCCGCCCCGCTGCCGTGCGGGCCATCCACGCCCCGCAAGCGCGGAACAACCCCTCGTCGTCACACAACTGGGCGAGCACCAGCACCGCGGCCAGGAAGCCGATCACCGGACCCAGCCGCGCCGCCACGGCGCGGGCCTGGTCGAGCGAGATCGCACCGGTACCGAGCACCACGGCGGCGGCGGGGACCGCTACGACAGCCTCCGGCCAGCCCCACGGCCGTACCAGCGCCCAGGCCAGCACTACCACGAGCAGAACGACGGACAGGGTTTCTGCGAGCGAAGTGTTCAGGACCAGGCCTCTCAGAAAGGCGACAGGCTGGGACGCTTCATCGAACCAGATCACCGAGACCGCAAACGAGCCACGGGGAGATCGCTGCTTGGACCGGTTGTGCCATTAACGTGTCAGCCCCATCCTCGCCAGTACTCCGTCCGACTGGGGAGGCCCTGGTCCGGTGGCGGTCCATAACGTGCATGCCAGCATGGACCGCATGCCGAACGACCAAAATCCCCCCGGAGGGATCGCCACCCGGCTCGTCTCGCTGTCTGCTGACCTGGCCGACGCGCCAGGGATCAACGACTACGACAGTTTCGCCGAGGCGTACGCGGCCTCAAACGAGACCAACCTCATCAACGCCTACTACGAGCGCCCCGCGATGCTGGCGCTGGCGGCAGACGTGGCTGGCCGGCGGATTCTCGATGCGGGCTGCGGCTCTGGTCCTCTGTTCGCGGCGCTGCACGACCGGGGCGCCATCGTGACCGGCATCGACAAGAGCGCCGGGATGCTGGAGGTAGCACGGCGGCGGCTGGGTGACGACGCGGACCTGCGGGTGGCCGAGCTGGGCGGCCCGCTTGCCTTCCCCGACGACACGTTCGACGACGTCACGGCTTCCCTGGTCCTGCACTACCTGGAGGACTGGGGGCCGGCCCTCGCCGAGCTGCACCGCGTGCTCAAGCCCGGCGGACGGCTCATCGTTTCTGTTGACCATCCCTTTGTAACAAACCTGGCGCACCGCGAGGCCGGCCGCGAGCCTGATTATTTCGCGACCTACAACTGGGTCGATGAGTGGACCGTGGACGGCCAGACCGCGCTGCTGAGTTTCTGGGCCCGGCCGCTGCACGCGATGACCGACGCCTTCACCGCGGCCGGCTTCCGGATCCTGGTCATCAGCGAGCCCGCGGCCGCGCCCGACACCCCCCGCGAGCTGCTCCCCGACCGATTCGCGGACAACCCACGCTTCCTGTGCTTCCTGTTCTTCGTCCTGCAGGCCGGCTAGCCGCGGGATCAGCACCTGAGACGCCACACGCGAGCAGTTGCTGCTGTGCCGTCGACGTGCTTCAGCCCTGGTAATACTCCATCTCCCGGTGGGTGATCTGCTCCTCGCCCATCAGCCAGCGAAGCGTGTTCTTCAGCTTGGCCTGCTGGATGAACAGGTCGTGCTCGGGATAGACGCTGAGAGCGTGCTGCGGGCTCTTGAAGTAGAACGACAGCCACTCTTGCACGCCCTTGAGCCCCGCTCGCTGGGCCAGGTCCGTGAAGAGCACCAGGTCAAGTACCAGGGGCGCCGCCAAGATCGAGTCACGGCACAGGAAGTCGACCTTGATCTGCATCGGATAGCCGAGCCAGCCGAAGATGTCGATGTTGTCCCAGCCCTCCTTGCTGTCACCGCGGGGCGGGTAGTAGTTGATGCGCACCTTGTGGTAGACGTCGCCGTAGAGCCGGGGATAGAGGCTCGGCTGCAGGATGTGCTCGAGCACGCCGAGCTTGCTCTCCTCCTTGGTGCGGAAGCTGTCGGGGTCGTCCAGCACCTCGCCGTCGCGGTTACCGAGGATGTTGGTCGAGTACCAGCCCTGGAGGCCCAGCATGCGGGCCTTCAACATCGGCGCCAGCACGGTCTTCAGAAGGGTCTGCCCTGACTTGAAGTCCTTGCCACCGATGGGCACGCCGGCCGTGTGGGCGAGCTCCACCATCGCCGGCACGTCGGTGGTGAGATTAGGCGCGCCATTGATGAAGGGCACGCCCTCCTTGAGAGCCGCGTACGCATAGAGCATCGAGGGCGGAACGCTCTTGTCGTTCGCATCCATCGCGGCTTCGAGCGCCTCCAGACTTTGGTGGGCCGGGCCGGGCTCGAGAAAGACCTCGGTGGATGCGCACCAGATCACAACCATCCGGTCGCAGGAGTGCGCCGCCTTGAAATCGCGGATGTCCGTGCGGACGGCCTCGGCAAGGTCTCGCTTGCTCGCTTTGGACTTGACATTGGCGCCGTCGAGCCGCCGCACGTAGTTCTGGTCGAAGACGGCCGGCATGGGCTCGATCTCCTTCAGTTCGGCCGCGACCGGTTCGATATGGGCGAGCCGGTCGAGCACGCCGCATTTCAGCGCGGCTTCGTAGGCCGTGTCCGAGATCGGATCCCAGGCACCGAAGACCAGCTGGTCAATGCCGGCCAGAGGCACGAAGTCGCGGATGAGCGGCACTCGGCCCTCAGTCCGTCTGCCGAGGCAAATGGTGCCCATCTGACTGAGCGAACCGATGGGCTCAGCGCGGCCGCCCCTGATCAGCTCGACTCCGGCGGCAAAGGTCGACGCCACGGCGCCGAGCCCCACGGTCAGGACGCCCAGCCGGCCGGCGGCGGGCTCGATGTGGTGCTTGGATATCTCCACGAAATCTCTCGCCTCCAGGATGGTGCCGCGCTGACGCGCCAGCCTTCTGTCTCAGCCTGCGGATCGGCGCTTGCGGTCAGGGCCGGTGCACGGAGCGAATCTCGCCGCCGAGGGCGGCGAGCCTCCGCAGTGTGTAGGAGGCGGCGTCGAAGGCCGTACAGCCGTGGTAGATGCGGCCGTGGTCATCGAACAGCTGGCCGATGAACTCGTGCTCCCCGACCTCGGCTGCGGTCCACCGGTCCCAGAGCACGTGCTGCACGGCCTGCGTCACGTCGGTAGCCGCGTCCTGGAAGATGATTTCGTAGCCTTGGTCGCGGAGGGCGCCGATCAGGTGCATCGCCGCCTTGGCCTGCATGCCGTCCGCGAGTCGCCCGTCCTCGTACTTGATGCCCGGGAAGTCGATCGGCGCCGAGGCGAAGTCATCGGGACGCATGAATCTGAAGACGAACGTCCGGCGCAACGTTTCCTGAACGTGCTCGGCTAGCATCGCGCGCCTGCCCTGTCCGGGTCGCCGGCTGTCCCAGACACGGATCTCCTCGGCCCGTTCGGGGTCCCAGCCCGCCATGCCGCCGACGGTGACATCCGGCTCGGGGAAGTCTGGGTACCGCAGCCGCCACATGCTGACCGTCTTCGACTCGACGTTGAACATCGCCGCGATGTCGGCCACGCTGAGCATTTCTTTCACCATGTGCCCGCCCTCAGCCCGCAGTTCGTAGAACCTCATCTACAAAGTAGCGCGCGAGCGCAGTTTGTCAACTATGGTCTACAAACTGGTGCGGGCAGCCGAACCAGAGCAAGTCTCTGATGGCGGGCGCAAGCGAGTTGGCCGGCCGGTGACCGCCGGGAGAGACTCGGCGGATGGCTGCTTCGATGGATCAGAGTCTTACTCCCGCGCTGCGCTGCGGGATCGTTCTGCACGTTCAGGAGGATGGATGTCAGATTCTCCGGGCCGGGCAGGTTTCTTCTGCTGGCTTCACGAAGCCCTTCCCTTCGCCGCGGACAGAGAGAGTGTCGCCTGGCCATCTGGTCGCCGTCGCGGCCGCGGCGGACGGCGCTGAGGCGGTGGTCTGGCGGTGGTATGACGCCGTCGTGCTGGGCGAGGAGACTGGGTTGGTCCGGCTCTGGGAGCCTGCACACGGCGAAGTTGTTGCGCATCCCCGCCGTGCTGGACAGCACCGACAGCCCGGAACCCGAGCCTATTTGTCCGCCGGGCTGCCTCACGCCGGCTGGTGGGTCGCCGGTGCCGCCGTGGCGAAGGCGGAAGACGCGGACGTCGAGCTGGATGAGGTCGAGCGTTTCTGCACCGAGCATGACCTTTGGCCAGGCTGACGAAGCCCAAAGTCACCGGCGGGATGCGTCTTCCGCTTTGACATGATGCTGGCGTGCCCACTCACGTTGTGTTGCTGCGCGGGATCAACAACCTCGGCAGCAAGAAGGTCGCGATGGCCGAACTCCAAGAGGTTGTGACCTCGCTCGGCCATACCGATGTCATGACCTACATCCAGAGCGGAAACGTGCTGTTCACTCCGCGGCTGGCAGACAGCAGGACGGCGGGCCGCTCGGACGCGGCGGCGCTGGCCGCTGAGCTGGAACGAGCCATCGCCGACGGCATCGGCGTGCGGGCCCGCGCCGTCGTGCTCTCCCGCGAGGAACTTGCCCGCTGCATACGCGACAACCCGTATCCGGGCCAGACGGATCCCAGGCTGCTGCACGCGGTGTTCCTGCCCGAGGTACCAGGACCCGGCCTGGCCGCCTGGGTGGCCGACGCAGAACGGCAAGTACGGGCGAAAGGCAGCCAGGACGAGGCCCAGGTGCTCGGCCGCACGGTCTACCTGCACACCCCGGACGGGTACCCGCGCAGCGAACTGCGCCGCATGCTCGCCAGGGCGGGCGGACCGACCTCGGCCCCAGTGGCCGGAACGGCGCGCAACTGGGCGACGGTCAGCAGGCTGGCCGAGCTTTGCGGACCTTGACTTGCAGGCGCACTTCCGGCCGATGACGGCGGGCCGTTTGCCTTGCTCACGCCGGCTCGGGTTACCGACCGTCCAAGCTGGGAATGCCGCCGATGTCTGACGGCAGCGTCCTCATCTTGCGGCGGTAACGTGGCGGTCATGGCGAACTACAGTCCCGATCCGCAAGTCGTTCCGTATCTCTTGTATGAGGACGCAGGCGCGGCGATGGACTGGCTGGTCAGGGTATTCGGTTTCACCGAGCGGGCACGCGATCAGCTGAGCGACGGGACTGTGCGGCACGGCGAGCTGGTGCTCGACAACGGTGGCGTCATCATGCTGGGCACCCCTGGCGCGGGCTTCCGGGGACCGGCCAAGCTCGGCGAGATAACTCAGCTGCAATGCATCACGATCACCGGCCTCCTGCCGCACCGCGAGCGCGCGCAGGCGGCGGGCGTCGAGGTGTCGGAGATATCGATCAGGGCTAACCGCGCGCGCAGCTACACGGTTGATGACCCCGAGGGCCATCGCTGGTACTTCAGCGAACCGCTGTAGTCGGGGGCGGCTGGATCGGAACGCACCAGTTGGACAAGCGTCGTGATCAGCAGGCTTGTCCGTCAAGTTCGCGGATGGCGGGCTGCGTGACGAGCCGGTCCTGTTCGCTGTCCCCGGGTGCGCTGTCGGCTCGCCCACGGCCGGACCCGTTGGCGGACGCTTGCGCGAGGGCCTGCTCCAGGCTCGTGAAGTTAGGGATGATGCGGTCAATGCCGATGATCGCGAAAATGCGGAGAACGCGGGTGGCGGAGATGACCAGCAGCAGCTCGCCGCCTTCGGCCCGGGCGCGCTTGTGCGCCGCGACCAGGGTATGAAGCCCGGAAGAATCACAAAACTGAGTCCCGGTCATGTCGACCACGAGCGTGCCGTGCCCGTGCGTGGCTGCCTCCAGCAGAGCTGACCGCAGCGCCGGGGCGTTAGTGATGTCGACTTCCTCGGGTGCCGTCACGACCGGGACGCCGCTGGCCACCTCAAAGGGGTACTTGCCGTCATGCATTTGCGTCACCTCCTGTGTCCGGGGGGATGCTGCGCTGAACGTCGCTGCTGCCGGGCTCGCTGTGCCTGTCCCGCGCGTGGCGGGGGGATGGGGTGGGTGACCTGATCAGGGCATCACCAGGATCGGCTCTGGCTGGAGACCTGTCAATAGAAACACGAGAAAAATCTCGCGTGTTTCCTGTCGCTAGTTATACAATCGGGAGGCATGAGCGACTCTGACGAGAGAGGCGGCAGCTGGACACTCCTGACCGGCCACGGACGCGTGCTGGTAGAGATCGGCCGGGACCCCGGTGCCCGGATCCGGGACATCAGCGCCGTCGTGGGACTGACCGAACGCACCGTCCAGGTCATCGTGGCCGACCTGGAGGGCGCCGGTTATCTCACCCGGACCCGCACGGGGCGGCGCACCCGGTACACCGTCAACCCTGAGAGCGTGTTCCGGCACCCGGCCCAGGAAGGACTGCGAGTTGGCCCGTTCCTCAGCCTGCTCGCTGCGGCCGAGCAGGACGCCGCACCACACCGGGACCCGGAGGACAGTGAAATGGGGCAGCGTTTGCCTCCGCGCCGATAGCGGCACGGGCCCGCCGAGCCGATGAGTTCCGGCCCGAGTGCCAGCGGTTCACTCGGGCTGGACGTCGGCCGCGATCCCGGCGGCGCGCCGGGCCGCCGCGGTAACCGGGTTGTCCCTGGCGGCCCACGCGACCTCCCAGTAGTTGCCTTCGGGATCGGCGAAGTACGCATCGCGGCCCTCGAAGAACTCCGCGTCCGTCGGTTCCTTCGTCACGGTGGCACCGGCCTCGCGGGCTCGCCGGACGAGGGCGTCGACGTCCTGCGGCCGGTCCGCGGTGATGATGACCGCGCTGCGGATGCCGCCGTGCCCGGGCTCGGGCGTGGCGCGTGCGTCGGTGCCGAGCTGGTCGATGCCGAACAGCGCGAGGACGGCGCCGCGCAGCTCGAAGACGGTGAATTCGTCGCTGTCGAACGCGTGTGGCCAGCCCAGCCGACGGTAGAACTCACGCTCGCGCGCGAAGTCACGCACGCCCAGGGTGATGATGTTCGCGAGTGGCAGCTGTTGATCCATGGGTCGCCGCTCCTTCGTCGCCGCGCTCGACTGTCGCCAGTTCCCATCAGGCTAGCGAGGGTCTGGTGCCGGTCGGCCGTGACTGGTCGGCCGGTCTGGCCGCCGGACGCCGAGCGCGTCGCCGGCGCGTAGGCTGCGCGCATGATCGTGCCGAGCCGGGAGCTTACGCCCGAGGATCAGGAACTCATCGAGTTCGCTCGCCAGATCGTTGATGCCAACACTGACGGTGAGGAGGGCGTCCACACTATGGGCGCCGCCGTCCGAGGAGTCGACGGCAAGATGTACGGAGGTATCAACCTCTACCACTTCACCGGCGGCCCCTGCGCTGAGCTTGTAGCTCTTGGTCATGCCCGCGCATCCGGTGCCCGAGAGCTCTCCGCCATCGTCGCCGTTGGGAACCTTGGCCGCGGCCCGGTCGGACCCTGCGGCCGCGACCGTCAGGTGCTATTCGACCTTCACCCCAGGATCAGGGTCATCCTGCCCACTCCCCAGGGCGTCAGAAGCGTGCGGATCATGGACCTGATGCCGCTCGGGGCCGTATGGACTCCGGAAGAGGGAACTCAGGGTTTCGACCCGAGCATTTTCGAGGACGCGCCCGAAGGCCAGTAAGCAAGCTCGACTGGCAGATCCACTTTTGAATGATCGCTGCTTCGGTCATTTGCGCAGCGGTCGCAGCACCCGGCCGCTCACCGCCCGGCCGAGCCCGCCCCGGCCAGCATGGCGGCCTACAGTCTCAGTCGCGCGGGCTGAGGACGCAGAACTCGTTGCCTTCTGGATCGGCCATCACCACCCAGCTCACCTTGCCGTAGTCCTGGCCGATGTCCAGGCGCTGGGCGCCGAGCGCTTCCAGGCGGCGAACCTCGGCATCCTGGTCCTGGTCCGCCGGAGGCGCGAGATCAATATGCAGGCGGTTCTTGGTGCTCTTCCCTTCAGGCACGGATACGAAGATCAGTCCCGGCCCCCGCTCACCGACCGGTACCGGAAGAGTCTCGTCGGCGACGTATGGCGGCACCACCACGACCTCGCTGGCGCTCTCGTAGATAACTCGCCAGTCCAGTACGCGCGCCCACCAGCGGCTCTGAGCAGAGACGTCATCGCAGTCCACCACGACCGAGTACCAGCGCACGCTCATTGCCCGAGTCTGCCACGCTGTGGCTGACGTCTAGATCTGCGGCAATGGCATGCGGCCTGCAACGCCGAGCCGGTTAAACGCATTGACAACGGTCACCGTCCAGGCGGGGGCAGCTGGCGGCTCCTGCCGTTCATGGGCCTAGTGCATCATGGCCATGGTCGGCTCGGCGTGGTGCCGGTGACCTAACCGGAAGGGGCGATCATGGCGGGCATCGCAGCAGGCGGCGGAGTGGAGATCGGGTCTGCGGCGAAGAACCTGGGGCGGCGCCGCGCGGCCGGAATATACGGGGCCATCATCACCGCGGCGATCCTTGACACCGCCGGGGACCACCTGCCCACCGCAGCGCTGGTGGTCACGGTGGTCGTCACGCTGCTGGTGTACTGGCTCGCCGAGGAGTACGCCGAGCTGCTGGGCGAGCAGGCCGACGCCGGCCGCCTGCCCAGCCGGGCATCCATCCGGGGAGCACTGGCCGCGACCTGGCCGATGGTCAGCGCGTCCTTCGCGCCGCTGCTGGCGGTGCTGCTGGCGCGGCTAGCCGGGGCCTCGGCTCTCGCGGCCGCCAATGTCGGGCTGGCCGCAGCGATCGTGCTGCTGACCATCCACGGATGGTCAGCCGGTCGAGCGGCCCAGCTACGCAGCTGGCCGCTTTTTTTCGCCACCTCGGTGGCGGCTTCGCTGGGACTGCTGATGATTGCACTCAAAGACCTGGTCCTGCTCCACCTGCACTAGCACCTGGCCGCAGCAGCAGAGAGACGTCCGGCACCGTGGAAAGATATCCGCATGACCGGACCTGACCTGAAAGCTGACCTGCGCCGTTACCTGCAGGATGGCCGCGAGGCGCTGCTGTGGAAGCTCGAAGGGCTCTCCGAGTACGACATCCGCCGCCCGCTGGTACCGACCGGCACCAATCTGCTCGGGCTGGTCAAGCATCAGGCCGGCGTCGAGCTGGCGTACTTCGGCGACACGTTCGGCCGTCCCTCCCCCCTGGATCAGCTGCCGTGGGACGAAGCCGACCCGAACTCCGACATGTGGGCGACCCCGGATGAATCACGCGAGTTCATCGCCGGCCGGTACCGTCGGGCCTGGGCGCATTCGGATGCCACGGTCGACGCGCTGGCTCTGGACGCCATCGGTCACGTGCCGTGGTGGCCAGCTGACCGGAACGAGGTAACGCTGCATCACATCCTGGTCCGCGTCGCCACCGATACCAACCGGCACGCCGGTCAGGCGGACATCATCAGGGAACTCATCGACGGGACGGCCGGGTGGACGGCCGAGAGCCCGAACATGCCGCCAGGCGACCAGGCATGGTGGCAGTCTTACCGTGATCAGGTGGAACGCGCAGCCCGCCAGGCCGGCACGGCTAGCGACGGCCGGGGGCGGTAATCGCAGTAAGTCAAGGATGAGGCGGGCGCACCGCGCTCAGCGAACGGTGCCGTCGTACCAGCGCAGCACCCGAAGTGCGCGCAGCGTGTTCCAGCGACTGGGGTGCCCGTCGCCGTCCTCCATCGAGAAGTGCACCGCGCCGGGATGGGTGTTCTCCAGCAGCCAGGTGCCGTCGGGCTGCTGTTTCGAGCGCAGCAAAGTGATCGCCTCGGCCAGTCGCGGGTCCGGCGGGTCCCCGGCGGCGCGGAAGTAGTCCAGGGCCCGCAGCACGTCGTAGTGCCACCAGGCGGGATACGAGAGCTGCAGCCAGGCCGGGTCGACCACCTCGCCGGTGCTCAGCCGCCGGAACAGCCGGCGGTCGAGCAGGTACTCCTGCCCTCGCCGGCGCGCGGCGGCGGCCTGCGCTGATCCACCGGCAGCCCGCTCGTGCTCGAGCAACCCCTCGAGCACGCAGATCGTCGTCGCGAACGATGCGCGCACCGATCCGTTCTCGGCCTCGCAGTTCCAGCCGCCGTCCGCGAGTTGCTCGCCGAGGAGGCGGGCGACGATGCTGTCGACGTCCACTCCGAAGTAGGCGCCGATCGCGACGGTCCGCCCGTTGATGCACGGCTCGACCTCGCCGGCGAAGAACGGCTGCCCGGCGTGCTCCCATCGGCTGTTCTCGCGTACCAGCGCGACCGTCTCGCGGACCGCCCGGGCGTTCGGGTCAATGCCGAAATCGCGCAGCAGCGTCAAGGTGGGGAGAGTGGCGGTCCAGGGCTGCCCCTGGGAGAAGTCGCCGCGAAAGCCGGCCGGGAAACATGCGCCGCCCGCCCACTGGCCGTCGTCGCCGCGCAGTGCGAGCAGCCGGGCGCCCCACCCCTTGGTCGCGACATGCGCCCGCTCCGCGGCCACCGCCTCGGGTGAGGCGTAGCTCAGATCGCGCAGCACCTGCCAGCGCAGCGCCGGGTCAGAGTCGAGCAGCCAGTCCAGGACGGTCATGCGCCGAGAGTAGACCCGGCCGCCGACAGTTGTAGCGGGTCGGCAGACGCGCGGCGGCGGGCTGCGGTCAGCTCAGGGGAGTGGCTAGCTTCCGCCAGCGGGACGTTAGCCACCATGGGCGTAGTGTGGGCGCGTGCCATCAGGACTGCGACTGGAACCGGTAACCCAGGAGAACGTCAGGACTGCGTGCAAGCTGAAGCTGCGGCCCGACCAGGAAAATCTCGTCGCCCCGGTCGCCTGGTCCCTGGCTGACGCCTATGTCGCCCGTGATATCGCCTGGCCCCGGCTGATCTACGACGGCGACGAACTGGCCGGCTTCATCATGGCCGCATTTGATCCGGGTAACCCGGCTGAGCTGTACCACAGCTACTTGTGGCGGCTGAACATCGGCGCCGAGCACCAGGGCCGCGGCTTCGGCCGGTTCGCCGTCGAAGGCCTGTGCCAGGAGGTCATGCGCCGCGGCCAGCACCGGCTGACGGTGTCCTACCATCTGCAGGAGAACGGCCCGGAAGGCTTCTACGCCCGCCTGGGCTTCCGTCCCACAGGTGAGATCAACCAGGGTGAAGTAGTCGCCGAGCGCATTCTCACCCCGGACCCGAAGGCCAGCGGGGCCGCAGAGCGGGGATAAGAGCCGACGTGGAGCTCGATGCCGAAACGAGCCGTGACGCGCCAGTGGGTCGAGTCTCTTTAGGCTTCGGACGTGCCGCCGAAGTCGACGCCCTTGGTCTCGACCGTCCCGGCCGTCCGCCCCGGTGCCGTCTGGAAGCCCCAGTACAGATTCGTGTGCGCGATGACCTGTTCCGGCGGCGGCGCCCCCCATTGCGTCAGGTCCTCCGTCGTATGGGCGTCGCTGACCAGGGTCGCGTCGTACCCCCTCGCGAACGCGCCGTGGAGCGTCGAGCGGATGCACGCATCGGTCTGGGCGCCGACGACGACCAGCCGCCCGACCTCCAGGCCGGACAGTACGGTCTCGAGGGTGGTGTCCTCGAAGGAGTCGCCGTAGCTCTTCTCGACGAGCGGCTCGGCGTCGCCCGGAGTCAGCTCGGGGACGATCCGCCAGTCGTCGCTCCCCTTCGCAAGCTGCTCGTCGGAATGCTGCACCCAGACGACGGGGACCTGTTCCCTTCGCGCCTTCTCGACCAGGCTGCCGACGTTCGCGACGACCGCGTCGCGCTCGGGAGCTCCCTCGACGACGCCATTCTGCACGTCGACGACGAGGAGTGCGGTGTTCGGCCGGTTCTCGAGTGTGGTCACGGTCTCCCCTTACGCTGGACTCCTGTGTCCTGTCCACGGTAGACCTACCTACCGACAGGCCAGGATCGATCCGCAGGCCGCGGCCCCTGCCGAAAGGCATTACTTTTAGTTACCCAACAGTGACAAATGTGTCCCCTTGACATCGAGCCGATCGGTGGTAATGGTTATACAAAGTCGAGGTCACCTGGGGGTAAAGTGACACGGGTTATGCGGGACAGCACTACGCCTACGGACATTCCGGTACATGGCACAGACATTGTGGCCGGGTACGCGAATGGGTCGTTCAAATGGTCGAAAGAAGGATACAACAGATTTCCCGGAATACCACACGTCCATATTGACGTATTCGGCACCGACCCGGAAGGGGCGGGGATTATCGACGTCGAGCCGAAGTGCGCGGACGTAGCCACAGCGGTTATCTGGGCTAAGCAACGGAGGGCTGCATTTCCGCACCGGTATCCGCCTATCATCTACTGTAACCGCAGTACTCTTACGCCGTTGTTCAACGCGATGAATGAGGCCGGCCTGCACATAGTGAAAGACTTCCGGCTCTGGATTGCCACTCTGGATGGCACAAAGTCCGTTAAAGATATGACCGGGGTCACGGCCGTGCAGTATAAGCGCGCTCGGAAGCAGGCACACGACGGTACATTCCTGGAGCCACCGTCAGAAAGCGTAACCGAAGGCCATTTCGACGAATCACTCGTGTACGACGACGACTGGCGTCGCGCTGAACATAATGAGTGAATGCAGTCAGCCCGTCATGGGCAACCGAGCTGGGCCGTCTCGCTAGCCGGACGTAACGGACGTGCCGCCCCATTCCTCGGGGGCAATGTCCGCGAGTGTTTCCGAGAATGTCCACTGGTGGCCTGCGAGATCTGCCGCGCTGTACTGCCGTTCGCCGTACTCGAAGTCGGTGGGCTCCATGAGGATGAGCGCGCCGTGCGCGCGGGCCTGCCAGGCAAGATCCGGCGAGACCAGGCGCGACTAGGCGTGCGATGGGCGAGGCCGCCGGTCAGGCTTGGCTGAGAACCCGCTCGGCCAGGAAGTCCTCCCAGGTCCGGTGACCCACAGCCTGCTCGGGAGCCAGATTCGCGCCTGCCCTGACCGCGCCGGCGGCCTGGCCGGGGACCCGGACCGGCAGCAGCAGCCGGTGCTGGCGGCGAGCCTGCAGGTATCCGCGGACCAGGTCGGCCGCCCCGTACACCCGCGGGCCGGCCATGTCGGGCACCAGCCCGGCCGGCCGGCCGCGTGCCAGTTCCGTGAGCCGGGCCGCCACCTCGCCGGCGTCTACCGGCTGGAACCGGAATCCGGCCGGGACCGGTATCACCGGCAGCTTGGCCAGCTGCCGCGCCACCATCAGGAGCAGGTCATAGAACTGGGCGGCACGCAGGGTCGTCCAGGGCAGGCCGGAATCGGCCACGACCCGCTCCGCGGCCAGCTTGGACCCGAAGTAGCCGAACATCGTGCGGTCAATGCCGCTGGCCATCGGGATCCGGTCCGCCCCGATGACCGAGATGTACACCAGGTGCTGTGCCCCGGCCCGCGACGCGGCCTGGACCAGGTTCCGCGTCGCCTCCTCATCGTCCTTGCTGTTACCCGCGCAGTGCACGATGATCCCGGCACCATCGACCGCGGCCTGGATGCCCTCGTTGCTGAGCAGGTCACCGGTCACGTACTCGACACCGGGCGCGGGCTCGTGGCCGCGCCGGCTGAGTACCCGCACGTCACAGTCCGCGTCCCGCAGGCGCAGGGCCACGTGACGCCCGAGCGTGCCCGTGCCGCCAGTGACCAGGATCGGTGACGTCATCGCTTCTCCTCACTAAGTCCGCAGGGTGCCCGGTCTCAGCGTCATGACACCTAGCAACGAGCGAAACATGGCAGATGCCCGGTATGGGAGAGACGGCGGGCGTCGAGAAGACACCGCGACCACCTGCGGGCGGTGGCCGGCCGGGCCAAAATGGCTGGCGGCCCGCAGCGGGCTCCTGGCACTGTGGGCCCATGCCCAAGGTGTACTTCGACGAACGGATAGCGGAGAGGTACGAGGTCTACTGGCCGGACTTGTTCGACCCGGCGGTTGTCGACCCGGCGGTGAGCTTCCTCGCTGACCTGGCCGGAGACGGGGGCGCCCTCGAACTCGGCGTCGGCACCGGCCGCATCGCGTTGCCGCTCAGCCAGCGGGGAATTCGCGTCCACGGGATTGACCTGTCCCCGGCCATGGTCGCGCGGCTGCGGGCCAAGCCCGGCGCGGACGACATAGGCGTGACGGTCGGCGACTTCGCCACCACCAGGGTAGGCGGAATGTTCCGGCTTGCCTATCTCGTGCGCAACACGATCACCAACCTGACCAGCCAGGACGAACAAGTGGAGTGTTTCCGCACGGTAGCCGAGCAGCTGGAACCCGGCGGCTGTTTCGTCATCGAGGTATACATCCCGGAGCTGCAGCGTCTCCCGCCCGGCGAGACCATCCATGTCTTCACCGCGACCCCGGCGCATCTCGGCTTCGAGGAGTACGACGTCGCGGCGCAAATCGCGTTCTCCCACCACTACTGGGTCATCGACGGCAAGCTGGAGACCTTGTCCTCGCCGCACCGCTACGTATGGCCGTCCGAGCTCGACCTGATGGCGCGCCTGGCCGGGATGACCCTGCGCGAGCGCTGGAGCGGCTGGGAACGAGAGCCCTTCACCAGCGGCAGCACCGCGCACGTCTCGGTCTGGGAGAAGAAGGGCGGCCCGGGCAGATGACGGCTTTACCCAGGGACTACGACTGCGATCCCGGCCGTTTCCTGGCCACCGCCAGGCTGCAGCACGATGACGTTCATCCTCATGTCGCGGCGCGGCTCGCTGAGGCTGGCGCCCGCACCGTCCTTGACGTCGGCGGGGGCACTGGCAAGCTGGCCCGCCTCCTGCCGGAGTTGTCCATGCGCTGCCTTCTCATCGACCTGTCACCGACCATGCTGGCGCTGGCGCCCCGTCCCGCGGTGCGGGCCGACGGCTCCCGGCTGCCGATGGCCGGGGCATCGGTGGATGCCGTGGCCGCCCTCTACACGCTGTACCACTACGACGATCCCCGCGACCCCATCGGCGAGGCCCGGCGCGTCCTGCGTCCCGGCGGCCTGTTCGCGGCGTGCGCGCCTAATCGCGACAGCCATCCCGAGCTAGCCCACGTCGTGCCCGGCTGGGGCAGCAGCTCGCCCTTCGACGGCGAGGACGCCCCCGCCATCGTCGCATCGGTGTTCAGCGCTCCCGGCGACCTGGTACAGGTGGAGAAATGGGACGCGCCGCTGGTCACGCTGTCCGTCATCGACCATGCCGCCGGCTTCCTGCGCATCCACGGCATGAGTGAGGAGAAGGCACGGGCCACGGCCGCCACGCTCGACCTGCCGCTCACCCTGACCATGCGCGGCTGCTTCGTCTATGCCACCAAGTCACCGAGCTAGCCAGGGCGGGCGCTGGGGCAGCGCGCTGGCCTATCCGTACGTGGGGTGCTGCGGCCAGCCGGCCGGGGAGTCCTCCCAGTCCTCCTGCCGCCCGTACGGGGCGAGGTCAAGGATGTTATTGGTGAACAGGAGCCGGTCCACGCCGCGGGCGGTGGTCGAATACGTCCGGTAGACGTCCGTGCCGTCGCGCAGGAACACGCTCAGCATGAAGCCGCCGCCGGCACCGCAGTCGGCGGCGAACGACGTGCCGCGCGAGGACACGAACGGCACCGTCCAGCCCATCCGGGCCTTGTACGCCTCGATCTGGGCGAGCGGCATGTTCGACGCGGTCACCCAGGTGATCCCGGACCCGGCCAGCCCGGCCAGGCCGGCCACGTTGTTCGTGAACGCGGTGCAGCCGGGGCAGTAGTCGTCAGGACCGTTGTCCATGAACTGGTAGACGACGAGCTGTCCCCGGCCGTCGAACAGGTCGAGCAGGGTCCTGCGGCCGGACGGCGTGTCGAACACGTACCCGTTGTCGAACCTGACCATCGGCAGGCGACGACGGCGCGCGGCGAGCGCATCCAGCGCGCGGGTGGCTTCCTTCTCGGCCCTGAGCAGCCCGTCGCGGTCTTGCTGCCATTCCTCGGCCGATACGATCTTCGGTTTCTCCATCCCCCGATTGTGCCCCGCGGCACCGACAGCATGCCGCACGCGGCCGCCTGACCGGCCTCGGCCGGGCGTCTTTTCCCGATGCTAAGGTTGCCGCTCGTGACTAACGGGCCGAGCGCGGCTGCTGCCGGGTCGCAGTGGACGGCCGAGGTTGAGGTCACCTCGCAGCTGGCGGCGGCCCTGATCGGCGAGCAGTTCCCTGACCTGGGCGCCCGGCCGGTGACATTGCTGGCGACCGGCTGGGACAACGCGGCCTTCGTGGTGGACGGCCAGTGGCTGTTCCGGTTTCCCCGCCGCGAGATCGCGGTGCCCGGGGTGCAGCGGGAGATCGCGGTCCTCCCGCGGCTAGCCGCCAGGCTGCCGCTGCCGATCCCGGATCCGCGGTTCGTGGGCCAGCCGTCGTCGCGCTACCCCTGGCCATTCTTCGGGGCCAGGCTGCTGCCGGGCGGGGAACTTGCCGATTCAGGGCGGTCAGACTCCGGGCGGGCCGGGGCGGCGGCCTCGGTCGGCCGGTTCCTGCGAGTGCTCCACGATCCGGGCCTCGTCGCCCTGGTGGAGGACGCTGGCCTGCCGGTAGACCCGATGCGGCGGGGCAGCGCCCCGGAACGGGCGCACCGCGCCCGCGAGGTCCTGGACCGGCTCGTACACCGGGGGATCTGGCCGGCCGACCGCGCCGTCAGCCGCTTTCTTGACCAGGCCGAGCGCGAAGCGCCGGGAGAGAACTGCGCCGGCGGGGCCGACGACGCGACAGAACCAGGCGGAACGCGGGCCGCAGACAGCGGGCCGGGCGGCGGCCCGCTGGTCGTCTCGCACGGCGACCTGCACGTGCGCCATCTGCTCGTTGACCAGGACGGCTCCGTGACGGGGATCATCGACTGGGGCGACCTTTGCCTCGCCGATCCCGCGGTGGACTTGTCGATCGCCTACTTCGGGTTCGCCGGGAAGGCACGCGCGGACCTGCTGTCGGCCTATGGCCGGCCCGTCAGCGCTGAGCGGGAGCTGGCCGCCAGGGCCTGCGCGATATCCCTGGCCGCACTCCAGGCGGAATACGCGGCCGCCGACGGGCGGGCTGTGCTCCTGCGGGAATGCCTGGCCGGACTCCGGCGGGCGGTCGGAGCCTGAGGCGCAACCTGCGCGACCTGCGCGGCCGTGGTCCTGCGGCCGGCGGCCACGTCGAGTGCGGTGATACGGCAGTGGACACGAGGTGGCGTTCATGATGAAGGCATGATCGGCGATGGCGTCGTCCGGGAGCGGGACGAGGATGACCCGATCGCTGGCCCCTTACCTGCCCCGGCTCACGACCGAGCGCGGGGCGCTGTCGGCGGCGGCCGGGTGGACGTAGCGGCCGCCGCGCAGGACAGAGGCGAGAGCGGCCAGGGCCGACAGGGCGGCGGCTACGGCGAACACCACCACCAGGCCCTGGTGAAACGGCATGGAGATCAGGTCCGGGAAGAACCTCCGGCCGGTGATGGTCTGCTGAGCGGCCGCCGGCAGGGAGGACAGCACGCGGCTGGCCGCCAGCAGGTGCTGCAGCGGGTTCACGCCGAGAACCGCCGCGAACAGCGACGACACCGGCGGCAGGTTAGCGACCTGGTGCGCGATGCCGTGCGGGACGCCTTGCTGGGTCAGGCCGCTGGTCAGCGCCTTCGGCAGGCCGCTCGCCAGCCCGGCGATCATGAGCGAGAAGAACACTCCGATCGACAGGGCCGTGCCGGAGTTCTGGAAGGTCGCGCGCATTCCTGACGCCACGCCGCGCTGGCTGGCGGGAACGCTGCTCATCATCGACGAGGTGTTGGGGGCGGCGAACATGCCGCCGCCGATCCCGTTCGCGGTGATCAGCAGGGCGAAAGGCCAGTACGAGAAGTTGACGGGCAGCAGCATCAGGCCGATGAAGCTGCCGCCGAATACGGCCATCCCGGCGGTGGCAAAGCCGCGGGCGCCGAAGCGGTCGGACAGAGTTCCGGCCAGGGGACCCGAGATGAGGAAGCCGGCGGTCAGGGGCAGCAGGAAGATGCCGGCCCACAGGGGCGTGTCGCTGTAGCTGTAGCCGTGCAGCGGCAGCCAGATCCCCTGGAGCCAGATGATGAGCATGAACTGCAGGCCGCCCCTGGCGATGGACACGGCGAAGCTGGCCACGTTGCCGGCGCTGAATGCCCTGATGCGGAACAGGCTGAGCTGGATCATCGGCTCGGCGACCCTGGTCTCGATCACGGTGAACGCCGCGAGCAGTACGGCGCCGCCGGTGAGCAGGCCGATGACCACGGGGTCCGCCCAGCCCATGGTGTGATGATGGTAGGGCTGAATGCCATCGGTGATGCCGATCAGGATCGCGCTCAGGCCGACGGCGAAGGTGACGTTGCCCCACCAGTCGATGCGGCCGCCGCCTCGGTACCCGGTATCCCGGAGCTTGCGGTAGGCCCACACCGTCCCGAAGACACCGACGGGCACGTTGACCCAGAACACCGCCCGCCAGTCCAGGGCGGCCAGCAGGCCGCCCGCGACCAGGCCGATGAACTGGCCGGCCAGGGCGGCGACCTGGTTGAGGCCGAGGGCGAAACCGCGCTGATCGGACGGAAACGCATCGGTCAGGATCGCGGTCGAGTTGGCGACGAGCATGGACCCGCCGATGGCCTGGAGCACCCGCCAGCCGATCAGCCACAGTGCCCCGTGGGCACCGTCGAACGGATCGAAGGACAGCAGGATGGAGGCCACGGTGAACACCGCGAAGCCGGCGTTGTAGATCCTGACCCGGCCGAACATGTCCCCGAGGCGGCCGACGGTGACCACCAGGACGGCCTGGACGAGCCGGTACCCCATGATCATCCACAGCAGGTAGGCGACGTTGCCCGGCGCCAGCGGATCCAGGTGGATGCCCCGGAAGATCGCCGGCAGCGCGATGATGATGATGGATCCGTCGAGGGCCGACATGAACACGGCGGCGGTCGTGTTGGCCAGGGCCACCCACTTGTAGCGGTCGTCCGCCGTGGCCGTCAGGCCGCTGGCCCTCTGCTCGCCCCGGTTCTGCCTGGCCATCGGCATCAGATGCTCTGCGCCAGCCGCTCGATCAGCGGCGCGGCCGCCTGCAGTTGCCTGAGCTCCGCGGGCGTGAATCCGGCCGACAGGCTCTTGGCCAGCTGCTCGGTCCGCGCGTTGCGGCGGCTCAGCAGCGTCTGGAGGCCGGCTTCGGTCAGCGACATGACGGCCCGCCTGCCGTCGCCGGGATCGGGACGCCGCTCGACGAGGCCACGCGCCTCGAGCGCGCCGAGGGTAGCTCCCATCGACTGCGGGCTGATCTGCTCCAGCTTGGCCAGCGCGCTGGGCGTAGCCGGTCCGCCGCGGTCCAGGCGCGCGAGGGCTGATCTCTCTGACCACGTGAGATCGCCATCGGCGTGCACCTGGCGCAGCCGTCGCACGAGCAGGCCGATGCTCACCCGAAGCGTCCCGGCCAGGTTGCCGATGTCCGGATCCTGATCCATATGCTAAGGCTAACCTGATAAGGTCTGACCTTAGCAAATGAGGAAACGGCAGCGTCCCTGCGCTGCGCTGGCTGGCTGGCTAGCTGGCTGGCTGGCTAGAGCGTGAATGTCGGGTGATGAAGGAGCAGCCCGAGGGGCCAGAACATGACCCAGATGATGAACTGGATCCAGTCGCCGATCGAGGCCACGGTTGCTGACGAGGCGCTCGGCAGCTTGCCCTGGCTCCCGTGCGGAGGCCCGAAGGCGATGCCGACAAGGATGTAGGCCAGGATCAGGATGCCGATCTTGCTGAAGAGGACGCGAAGAAAAGCCACGTCAGCTCACCTTCCTTCCGGCGCCCTGGACGGGAACCCAGACCGCTAGCCGAGGCTGGGAGCACGTTGGAACGGCCCCGGGCGGTCTGCTCGATACTACTGATCAGATGGTCAGGACGCTGGGACCAAGGCAGCGTGTTGCCCTGCTTCGGGCGCGGGACACGCTGACGGCCGGGGCGGATATCACCCGGCCTAGGTGAGGTATCCGGCCCCCGGCCCGCGCAACGATAGACCGCGGGCTGCCCGGCCCGAGGTCTAGGAGGATGCCGATGACGACGCCGGCTGATCCGCTCGCACTGCTGCGGTCTCGCAGCTACGTGGCGCTGCTGGTGCTCGCGGCGATCATCGGCGTGCCCATCTCGGCGGCGGCCTACTTCTTTCTCGCGCTGGTCAGCAAGCTGCAGGTATGGATCTTCGCGGACCTGCCCAAGGACGTGGGCTTTCACTCCGAGCCGCTGTGGTGGCCGATTCCGCCGCTGGTGCTCGCTGGCGTCCTGGTCAGCCTCACCATCCGCTACCTGCCCGGTAAGGGCGGCCACTCACCAGCCGACGGCTTCAAGATGGGCGAAGGGCCGCCCGCGCCGGTCGAGCTGCCCGGCATCGTGCTCGCGGCGTTTGCGACCCTGAGCCTGGGCGTGGTGCTCGGGCCCGAGGCGCCCATGATCGCCCTCGGCGGCGGGCTCGGCGTCATCGCTGTCCGCCTCGTCAAGCGGGACGCTCCCCCCAGAACCGCCACCGTGGTGGCCGCGGCGGGGAGCTTTGCCGCTATCAGCACGCTGTTCGGCTCGCCCCTGCTCGGGGCGTTCCTGCTGATGGAGGCCTCGGGGGTAGGCGGGGCCATGCTGGAACTGGTGCTGGTCCCTGGCCTGCTGGCCGCGGGGGTCGGCTCGCTTATCTTCATCGGCCTTGACCACCTGACCGGGCTCGGCACGTTCTCGCTGTCCATTCCCGGCCTCCCGCATGTCGGGCCGCCCACCGGCGCGGAATTCCTGTGGGCGCTGGCGATCGGGGTGATGGCGGCCCTGGCCGGCTCGGCGATCCGCTGGCTCGGGCTCTTCCTGCGGCCTCATGTCGAGCGGCGGATGCTGCTGGCCACGCCGGTCGTCGGCCTGGCTGTCGCCGGGCTCGCGATCGCGTTCGCCGCGGGTACCGGCAAGGGCTCATCCGAGGTGCTGTTCTCCGGGCAATCGGCACTGGGCCCGCTGATCACTAATAGCGCCAGCTATACCGTGGGCGCGCTGCTGCTGCTCATTGTCTGCAAGGCACTTGCCTACGGCGCGTCACTGAGCGGATTCCGCGGCGGGCCAACCTTCCCGGCCATGTTCATCGGGGCCGCGGGCGGGATGGCACTGTCGCACCTGCCGGGGCTGCCGCTTATCTATGGTGCCGCGATGGGCATCGGCGCAATGACGGTGGTCATGCTCAGGCTCCCCCTGACCTCCGTATTGCTGGCCACCCTGCTCCTGGCGTCGGACGGCCTGGAAGTAATGCCGCTGGCCATCGTCGCGGTCGTCGTGGCCTACGTGGCCTCGGCCAGGCTCGCGCCCAGCCCGGACTCAGCACCCTCGCGTCCGGCCGAGGGTGCTGAGCCTGCGGGTGCCGAGCCTGCGGGTGCAGGGCCTGCGGGTGCCGAGCCTGCGCCCATTCGGGCTGAAGACGGGGGTGCGCCCCCGCCCATTCGGGCTGAGTGACAGGCGGGCGGCAGAGTCGTGAGCCGCCCTGTCGCTCAGTGGTGTGTGGACCTGGTAACGCGCTGCTAGCGCACCCGGAAGTACATCGTCGGGTGCCAGAAGCTGCTCATGCGGTGAAACCCGATTCGCGAGCCCGCGTTAGCCGCGCCGTATGTCCACTTCCCGTGGTCATACAGCTCGACATGCCCCGATCCGAAGAACGCGAGGTCGCCCCGCCGGGCCTTCGACTTCGGGACCCAGACGAGGCGCCCGCTGCGCAGCATGTCGAAGGTCGTCCTCGGCAGCCGTACTCCATGGGAGCGGTACGACGCGTAGACCAGCCCGGAGCAGTCGAACCCGTAAGGGCCGGTGCCCCCCCAGACGTACGGCTTGCCGTGCTGTCGCATGGCATAGTGCCAGGCGCTGCGTTCCAGCGCCTTGCGGGAGGCAGCGGCTACGGCGGCCCTGGTGGTGACGGCCGCGGGGGTGGTGACGGCCGCTTTGGTGGTGACGGCCGCGGGGGTGGTGACGGCGGCCTTGGTCGTGACGGCCGCGCGGGCGGCCGTGGGCCGGGTGAGTCCCAGTGACAGGGCGACGAGGGCCACGAGGGCGGCGGTGACGAGCAGGGCCTGCGCAGGCGCCCGCAGGCGGCCGGCGGCCGCGGTCAGGCAGCGGCTTCGCCGGGCGATCGGGGTCGGGCCGACGCTTGGCTTTCGCCGATTAGGACCGGGTCCCAGCGGATCTGAGGGACCATGCTCACCTCCCATCCGGTCCTCGCGGAGGTCGGTAGTCGCCTTCGCCGCTGATTCGTCACGACTCAATCTCGTGACCGCGGGCGGTGGGACTGGGGCCTTGGCGAGCATCACGCCGTCAGGGCAGCGAGCGATCGTCCTAATCAAATATGATCTTTCTGACAGAGGAAACGCCCGGACGTGACACGGGCGTCTGACTTTCCGGACGCTAGCACCCGGTACTGCGTCGCGCCGGCGGAAGCCGTGATCTCGTCGTTACCTAGATCGGCCGCAGGCTGAGGAAAATTGCTATTTGTGCTGGTCAGCGCAAAATCTGATGGCCGTATCGCTGAGGGTGAACACCTACCAGGCACTGCGCCCGCCGAGGGGATATCCGCCCATCAGTCATCACCTCTGCGTGTTGAGCCGCTCGCGGATTGTCGTAGTGAGCCCGCACCGCCTGACCTGACGGCAGTCCCGAGAGTCAGCCCGAGGAGCCGCGGCGCCAGGGGGAAATGTCGTTGGTGAGCAATACGCTCACGCCATGGCATTCTTCGCGTTGACGATGGTCCACGGCTCGAGCTGGGACGCCTCGCGCCAGATCCGGGAGCAGGATGCATGGGACGAGCATGCAGCGTTCATGGACGGACTGGTCGAGGCCGGCTTTGTCCTCCTGGGCGGTCCGATAGGCGACGGGGAGCAGGCACTGCTCGCCGTCGAGGCCGCGGACGAGCAAGAAATCAAGGTGCGCCTGGGCGAGGATCCATGGGCGCCGATGAAAGTGCTGCAGATCGGTGCGATCCAGCCCTGGACGATCTGGCTCGACGGCCGTCACGTCAGCCAGGCGCGCTGACCGCGATTCTCCCTGGCCTGAACATCTCCTCACGTACCCGCCATCAGCGCGCAGATCACGTCGATGTCGTCACCCTGGATAGCGTCGTCGGCTATCCGGTTAGCCCGGATCTGGTCGCACTCCACGCAGCGGTGGATGATCACGAGTCCCTTGCCCCGGCGGTGGTCGATCCGCTCGGGACGCATCAGGCCGCGACAGCCTGACGCCCGATCGCCAGGGTGCAGATCGACGTGCATAGACCACAAGCACGCCGGACAGTGATTGCGATAGCTCCCATTCGTCAGCGGGACCACCGCTGTACTGCAGTTTTCGCACGTGAAGCCCTGATTCTGGGCGGACCTGCTGATGGCGCTGCCTCCGGATCGAAGAAATGATCTTCAATCGGAGTGCAGGGTTCCGTTCAGGTCTCTCTGCCTCGGCCGGTTCTTCCGGCCCAGGGCAGTTCCCAGGCTTGGCGCGGGCGATGGACCGATTCACCGCCGGTTCCCCCTCGTCAGGGGTCAGCGATTACTTCCGCTTCCTGCTTCACCGGGGCCTATCTCATCCCGCGGATCCGTAACCACGACCGGGTTTGCCTTATTGCCCCGGTCACTGTCGGCCAAGCTTCCCCAGCCGCCAGCGGTAGGTGTCATCCCGCCCTCACTGGCGTCGGCGCCGTCCCCTGGCCTCACCGCCCAGCAGTCACCGCAGCCCGTTCTCGCCGCACTTACACCTCCCGGCCTCGGTAACATCCCTCGCGGCAGATCCCAGCACCTGCGGTGGCGTGGATGCAACCCATATAGAAGCCGCTCCGGGGCGGCCAGGGCAACGCTCGGTGACGACTCGGCCATTGTTCAGTGACGGTGCGAGCCGCCCGCCAGGCTGCCGCGGCACTGACCAGGCTGCCGCGGCACTGCCCAGGCTGACGCGGCACTGACCAACCCGATGGATGTGGCAACCAACGGGTTGGGTGCCGTTGAAAGTCACAACCATCGGGTTAGCATCCCGGCGGTTCGACGGCCGCCACGTCAGCCACGACTCACAGCCTGTGACAATGAGCTATTGTCACAGGCATGTTGATAGCGGAAGCGATGACGGCCTACCTGGAGGCACTGCAGGCCCGAGGCCGGGGCCCGCACACGATCCGCGGGTATCGCGGCGATCTCCATGGGCTCCTGGCCGTCGCGGGCGGCTCGATGGCATCGATTGATGACGCGGTAGTCGCCGCGTATGTCGCATTGCAGGCCGGGCTGGCGCCCGCCACCCGGGCCAGGCGCCTGGCCGCGCTACGGGGTTTCCTGACGTGGGCCACTTCATCCGGGCTGGTCACGGCACCGGCGCTGGCTGCGGCATCCGGGCTGGTCACGGTGGATGTGTCGAAGGAGCGCTTCCCGGCCGGCGAGCAGCTGCCAGGCGCCAGCAGCTCCGGGCCGGTGACCGTGCGAGCCGGGGATGTCGACGCGGCGCTCAGGATGATCCCGATATATGCCGACCGGGACCAGCTGCTGTTCGGCTTGCTGGCCCAGCTGGGCCTGCGTCCCGGTGAGGCACTCGCCCTCCAGGTGGAGGACGTCGACACCGACGAAGGCGTCCTGGATGTTCCTGGCTGGGGCGGCCGCCGGCGGCGGGTACTGATTGACGACAACGAGCTGCTGACGCGGATCCGCAACTGGCGGCAGGTTACTGGCTGGACGTCCGGGCCGCTGTTCCGCAGTCCCAGCGGCCGGGGCTCACTGCGCTATCAGTCCGTCGCGGAGCGGTGGTCCAGGTATGCCGCCCAGGCCGGAGTTCAGCTCACGCTCGGTGACCTGCGGCGGGCGCACAGCGCGGACCTGCTGGCGGGCGGGGTTCCGGAATGGGTCGTCCGCGACCGGCTCGGGCAGCGCACGGGCGAGCTACCCGGCGCGGGCGGGTCGCCGGACAGCGCAGATGCGGCCGTCCGTGCCTGGCGGACGGCAAGGGCCGCGACAACCGGCCACGCGGCAACCGGCCACGCGGCAACCGGCCACGCGGCAACCGGCCACGCGGCAACCGGTCGCGCGACAACCGGCCACGCGTCGGCCGGCCACGCGACGACGGCCCCCACGGCGGCTGCGGACCGCAGACCGGCGCAGCCGCCAGCGCGAGCGCCGCGCCGGGACGTCGGCTGATGGCGGCCCCGCGGCCGAGGCCATCTGGGCGCCTGTCGGCCAACCGGGCGTTCCGCCTGCTGTGGGCCGGGCAGAGCGTCAATGAGCTCGGCAGCTTCATCAGCATGGTGGCGCTCCCGCTGCTCGCCGTCAGCCGCCTGAACGCCTCGACCCTGGATGTCGGCGCGCTGGAGGCCGTGCAGTGGATACCGACCGTGGTGATCGGATTGCCGGCCGGAGCGCTGGTGGACCGCAGTCATCACCGGCGGCACATCATGATGGCCGCCAACGCCGGTCAGGCCGTGGCCCTGGCATCCGTCCCCGTGACAGCGGCAGCCGGCGTCCTCAGCCTCTTCACGCTGCTGGCCGCGGCCTTTGCCGCCGGCCTGTTCGGGATCTTCTTCCAGACCGCCTACTCGCCGTTCCTGCGCTCCATCGTGCCGCCCGACCAGCTCGTCGCCGCTAACGGGCGCCTGCAGAGCAGCTGGTCGGCCGCGCAGGTCAGCGGGCCCGCCATCGGCGGAGTGCTCGTGCAGGTGATCGGCGCGGCCAACGCCGTGATCGCCGACGCCGCCAGCTTCCTGGTCTCGCTCGTCTCTTTGTGGGCGATTCGCGCAGACGAGCCCATCACGTCCGCGCCGTCCCGCCAGCCGATGCGAAAGCAGATCCGCGGCGGTCTGCATCACCTGGGTGCCGATCCGCTGCTGCGCACGATGGCAATCGTGGGCGCGCTCGCGAACCTGCTGCTCACCGCCATCGGCGCGGTGGAGATCGTGTTCCTCGTCCGCAGCGTGGGAGTCACCGCCGGGAGCGTCGGGATCCTCCTGGCTACCGGCGGCATCGGCGGCCTGGCCGGTGCCCTGAGCGCCAGCCCCATAGAACACTGGCTGGGAACGCCGCTGACGGCCCGCAGCGCGCTGGCCTGCACCGCCCCCTTCGCGCTGCTCCTCGCGCTCACCTACCGCGGTGCCGCCCTGATCTTCTTCGCGCTCGGCGCGTTCGCGGCCAGTTTCGGCATCTCGGTGGCATCGATCATCTTCTCCAGCCTCCGTCAGGCCACCTGCCCGCCGCATTTGCTCGGCCGCGTCGGCGCCAGCTCTCAGCTGCTCACGGCGGTTACCATCCCCATCGGCGCGATCGCGGGCGGAATCCTCGGGCAGCACATCGGCACCCGCTCGGCGATCCTGGCTGGTGCTATCGCCTACGCCGCCGTGGGCCTGGCCGCCAGCGTCAGCCCGCTGCGCCGCGCGCCCGAGCTCCGCCGCCCCGGCAGCGAGCGCGCCCTGCGCCAGGTGCCAGAAGAACTCTCTGCCCGCTGAGCAGCCGGCCGCCGCACTGGGCCGCCTGACGGCCAGCCGGACGTCCATTCTTTGCCGATATGCGGATGCGCGCTCGGCAGGCTCGGGGTAGGACTGTCCCATGCCGGAGCTCGCCCCGCCGACGACCCGCGTCCACGCCTCGTTCGTCGCGGCCGTCAAGGAATTCGATGCCGAAGGGGGCCGTGGCTCGGCCGACGACGCGATGATCGCGCGTGAGATCCGCCTGCACGCGGGCCGCGGCGGGGAGGCGGCGGTCTTCAGCCGTTATGTCCGCTGGCTCCTCGACCAGGCCCTTGATGACTCACCGCGCCCGGCGGGGCAGGTCCCCGCCACCACGCTGTGGTGGATCAGCGGCGATGAGTACCTGGGCCGGATCGCGATCCGCCACCGGCTCACGCCACGCCTGCGCGATTACGGTGGGCACATCGGGTACAACATCCGTCCCTCCGCGCGGCGGCGCGGGCACGCTACCGCGATGCTCGCCGCCGCGCTCCCCTTCGCGGCCAAGCTGGGTATCGACCCGGCCCTGGTCACCTGCGATCACGACAACATCGGCTCCCGCAAGGTGATCCTGGCCAATCATGGCGTGCTGGAAGGCCAGCGTGGCATCAAGCTCCGGTACTGGGTGCCGGCCACCCCGCTACCGCCGGCCACCCCACCCACGCCGGCGCCGCCCGCCGCACCCCCGCCGGCCACGCCGCTGCTCTAGCGGCCACCCGCGATCGTCCGGTCACAACGAGGCCAGCTCCTCAGTGAGGTCATCAAGGCCGAGGGAACCGAGCGACAATGCGGCCATATGCCACGACTTGAGGTCGAGGTCGCCGCCGTGCGCCGCACGGGCTGCCGCGCGCCCGGCCAGCCAGGCGCGCTCGCCCAGCTTGTAGCTGATGGCCTGGCCGGGCGCGCTGAGATAACGCACGACCTCGCTGTCGATGAATGCCGCCTCACGGCCGCTATGCGCGGCGAAGAAGTCCCGCGCCAGCTCCGGTGTCCAGGTCTCGCCCGCGCCCATCGGCGAGTCGCCGGGCACCCTGAGCTCCAGGTGCATCCCGATGTCGATCACGACCCGGACGGCCCGCATCATCTGGGCGTCGAGATAGCCGAGCCGGGCGCCGGGGGCGGCCAGGTAGCCCATCTCGTCCATCAGGCGCTCGGCGTACAGCGCCCAGCCCTCGGAGCAGGCGCTCACGCCGCCCACGCTGGTCTGGTACATCGACAGCTGCTCAGACAGGTACTGCCACTGGGCCAGCTGCAGATGGTGCCCTGGCACCCCCTCGTGGTACCACACGCTGACCAGGTTCCAGAGCGGGAAACTGGTACGGCCCAGAGTCGGCAGCCAGGTCCGGCCGGGACGGGAGAAGTCCTGTGACGGCGCAGTGTAATACGGCGCGGCGGCACTGCCCGGCGGCGCAATGCGCGCCTCGACGGTCTTCAGGGGCTCGGCCAGGTCGAAGTGAGTGCCGTCAAGATCGGCGATGGCCTCGTCCATCATCTGCTGCAGCCGCAGCCGGATCTGCTCTACCCCTTCAACGGCCTCGCTGTGCTCGTCCAGGTACCGCATGGCCTCGATCGCGCCGGCGCCGGGCAGCACCTGCTGGGCCTCGCGGCGCATCTGCTCCCGCAGCGAGTGATACTCCGACCAGCCCCAGGCGTAGGCCTCCTGCGGGTCGAGATCGGCGCCGTTCCACTGGCGGGCCGAGATCCGGTAACGTTCCGCGCCGACGCCGTCCGGTGTGCCTTCTGCGCGCGGCAGGTAGTCAGCCACGAGCCAGCGGCGCAAGGCAGCCACGGACGACTCAGCGTCGGCGGCCGCTGAGTCCAGGTCGGCCCGCAATGCGGCCGGCACGTCGGCGGCGGCGGTGAAGTCGGCAAACCAGCCACGGCCATCCGCAGTAGCCGCCCACTCGGCCAGCTGGTTCGCGACCGTGCGCACCTGCCGCGGCGCCGCCAGCAGGCCCCGGCGGGCGCCCTCCTCGAGCGAGGCGCGATAGCCCGGCAGCGCCTGGCTGACCCGCGCCATCCGGCGGGCGATGACGTCCCAGTCGGCTTCGGTAGCCGTCGGCATGATCAAGAACACGCCGCGGATCTGCTGCGCGGGCCCGAAGATGTTCGAGAGCGCGCGCAGGTGCTCCCCGTGCTCGCTCATGGCCAGGCCGGCCTCCAGGCGCTCGCGCAGCAACCGCGCGCACCGGCGCTCGTCCCCGTCCCCGGCCGCGGGCCCCGTCGCCCTGGCGACGGAGTCCAGCTTGGCCAGCGTCGAGCGGGCCAGCTCATCTTTGGCCTGCTGCCCGGCCGGGGACAGGTCGGGCAGACGATCATCGGCGGGACGCAGGCCGAGCCGCGTGGCGAGCAGCGGGTTGAGCTCGGAGAGCGAGCTGACATAGTCATCAGCCACGTCGCGCACGGGTCGCGGACTGGGCTGCGGTGAGCTGGGCGTGGTATCCGGCATGGGCACAGTCTGCCGTGCCCGGCGCGAGGGGATCATGGCGGCCCGCCGGCTAATGCCTGCCCGGATGGCGCCCGCAGGCGTCCACATTCGACAATTCAAAACGGCTGATTTCGGTGCTCCATGCGTGGCCGCGGCCAACGCTGACCTGGGCCCTGCGTCATGCCACGGCGGGTCCCGGCCGGGCCGGCCCGGGGCATCCCGGCGGTCGGCACTTCTCCTGCCGTGCACAGCGGCGGGCGGCACGATCCGCGGCTGTGGGCGATCGACAGCATCGGCGTGATCCGCCACGCCGGGCAGGAGTTGCTGGTGGCGGTCCGCTGCGATGGCCAGCCGACGAGGTCGGCGGGAATTGCCCTGGACGAGGCAGTGGTCATGGCCGCGGCGACGCAGATGACCGCCCGCCCCTCCTGAGCAGGGCGACCGCTGGCCGCACGGGCAGGCCGGCTGAGCAGCGCTGCGCGGCAAATAGGCATAACGCTCCCGTCCGCGTGCCCCCGCCCCTCAGGCCAGCCGGATCCTGGGCCGGCCGGATCCTGGATTACCCGGCTATCCCGGCGGCAGCTCACGGCGCAAGATGTCGGCGACCGTATCGGTGGCGTCCACCAGGCCGTCGGTCGCCTCCGTCAGCGGGTCGCCGTCCTGGCCGGCGCCCGGACGGACGGCGGCCAGGCCAGAGTGCAGCTGCCGCAGCGCAGGCAGTCGGCCAGGAGCCTCCAGCGTCCGCAGTGATCGCGCGAGCTCCCGTGTTGCCCCGGCCAGTCCCGCAGCGAGCCCGTCGAGCTGTGCCTGGGACTGTGGTGCCTGGGACTGTGGTGGCTGTGGCTGTGGTGGCTGCTGCTGCGCTTCCTGATCAGCCTGGCGAGACTGGATGGATCTGCGGTGCAGGCCGACGGCGGCATCCACGGTCAGCGCGGCCTGAGCCATCCGATGCCCGGCCGAGACCAAGGCCAGCGCCAGCTCGGCGGTCATCGGGGGTCGTGACGGCTCATCGGCCAGCCGGTCCGCGGACGCCTCGGCCTCGCTGCGGGCCCGGCGGGCGGCGAGCTTCAGGCCGCGCAGCCCGGCGGTCGCCGCGCTGTCCGGCCGGGAATACGCCCGCAGCAGAGCGCTGGCGTACCGGCCCTGGGCCTCGAAAAGACGGGCGAACTTCTCATTGGCCGACGAGCCTTCCCACGTCGGCCACGCCACGTAGGCCAGCAGCGCGAGCGCGGTGCCGACACCGGTGCCGATCAGGCGCGCCACCGCCGTCTGTACCGGCGGCAGGCCAAGCAGGGAAAGCAGCACGACCACGAAATCGGTCATGAAAATCGCATAGAGCAGGTAGTTGACCGTAAAGACGGCGTAGGCCGCGACCAGCGAGATGCTGATGCCGACCAGCAGGGCTCCGCTGCCCGCGCCCGCGAGCAGGGCGGTCGCCACCCCCAGGCTGGCCCCCGCGAGCGTGCCCGCCGCCCGCTGCAGGCCGCGGTAGAGAGTCGAGCTGTAGTCAGGCCGCAGGACGATGAAGATCGTCAGTACGGCCCAGTAACCATGGGCCAGCCCGGTGGCGTGGATGAGTATCTCGGCGACGCCGGTGACCGCGGCGAGCCGCAGGGCGTGCCGGCCGGCCTCCGAGGACGGCCCCAGGCTGGCCCGCAGGGTGAGCAGCACGGCCTGGAGGGCCGAGATGCGGGCGGCCATGTTCGCGCCGCGCCTGGGCGGCGGCCCGCCAGGCCGGCCGGGCTCGTCGTCATTCAGCCACCCCAGGATCCGGCAGCTGCTGCGCAGCTGGCCGAGCAGTGCGTCGCGCGCCCACTGCGATCGGGTGCCGGGCACCGGCGGTGCCGTGGCGATCTGCTTCCTGACCTGCTCGAGGAGAGCACCGCGCTCGGCCGGCCTGGCCATGATCGCCTCGGCTATCGTGCTCAGCGCCAGCGCGCTCGCGGCGAGGAATGCTCGCTGTCCCTCGTCGGAGCCGAGTGCCGTGAGCATAGAGCGGATGCGCTCGGCTTCACGTGCCAGGTCCACCAGGAGCAGCCGCGTCGCCGTCCGCATCAGGGGGTTGGGATCGGTGACGGCCTCGGTGCCCGGCAGCGGGCCAGGCGGTGGCGGCCCTGGCCTGCCCTCGGCTAGGTCTCGCGCATAGTGGCTCAGCGCGCGGTAGGATCCGGCCAGCGCGGCGCGCTCCGCGCTGCCGCGGCTCAGCGCCCAGGAGGCGACGACCAGCGCGCCCTGCCACAGGCCGCCGGCCAGGACCAGGCCGGCCCGCAGCGCGGCCGGGCCTGGGCCAAGCGGAAGGGCGCTGGCGATGAGCAGCGCGACGGGCCACTGCAGGGCCACGACCATGGCGGTGGGCCCCAGGGTGGCGGTCAGCCCCACCAGGTAGGCCCAGATCATCACCACGGGTACCAGCAGCCACGGCTGACTGCCGGCCGCCGTGGCTCCCACGAAGGTCGAGACGGCCATCCCGGCGGCGGCGGCGACCACGGCCAGCACCCGGGTCCTGGTCACGCCGCGGAAGGCGACAAATCCCGCGGGCAGGGCGCCCAGGGCGGCGAACGTGCCCTCCTGGACATGGCCGGTCGCGATCCCCAGGGCGAGCGGCGTGAGCACCCCCAGCGTGGCGCGGGCCGCCCGGCCGGGCGCCAGGTCGCGCCACCGGAACTGGCCGAAGTCCAGCCACCGGCGCGGGCTGACCCCCTCGGTCAGGTAGCTCTGGCTGGCGCGCAGCTCGGCCAGGAGGTGCGGAGGTTCCCTGGCCGGGCCCGGCTCGTCCGGCGGCGATGGCATGCTGCCTGGCTGCTGACCGGCCCGGTCAGGCGGGCCGGACGGGACGGTAGGCGGGCTGCCACATCAGCGCGCGGACCTGCTCGCTGATATCCCCTTCCCGAACGGCCGTGGCGACGCCCTCGGCCCGGGCCGCCCGCGCCACGGCGGCGGCGACGACGGCGGACGTCTCGTGCAGCGTCTCGACCGGCGGCAGCAGGGGGGCGCCGCGCGTCGAGGTGTCGACCAGGCCCGCGACCGCATGCGCGGCGGCGGCGAGCATGCCCTCGGTCACCCTGGACGCGCGGCTGGCGATGACGCCCAGCCCGAGCCCGGGAAACACCAGGGCATTGTTCGCCTGCCCGATCGCGTACCGCGTGCCGCCGAAGTCCACCGGCCCGAAGGGGCTGCCGGTCGCCACCAGCGCCCGGCCCTCGGTCCACCTGATCACGTCGGCGGGCACTGCCTCGGCCAGCTCGGTCGGATTGGACATGGGCAGCACCACCGGCCGGGCGACGTGCGCGGCCATCTCCCTGATGATGTCCTCGGTGAAGGCGCCGGGCCGGGCCGAGGTGCCGATCAGGATCGTGGGGTGCACCTGGCGGACGACCTCCGCCAGGCCTATTCCGCCGAGCGATGAGTCCCGCTGCCAGCGCGACACCTCGGCGGGATCACGCGCATAGCGCCGGTGGGACTCGCTCAGGCCGGCCGAATCGGCCGTCAGCAGGCCGGCGGCGTCGACCGTCCAGAACCGGGCCCTGGCCTGGCCGGGCGTCAGGCCATCGGCCTGCAGCGCGGCGCGGAGCTGGTCGGCGATGCCGGTCCCGGCCGTGCCGGCGCCGAAGATGACCACGCGGTGTGCCGACAGCCTGTCCCCGGTGGCCCGGACCGCGGCCAGGACGGCCGCCAGGTTGACCGCGCCGGTGCCCTGGATGTCGTCATTGAAGGTGAGCATCTGCTCGCGATAGCGGTCGAGAAGCCGCTGGGCGTTGCTGACGCCGATGTCCTCCCAGTGCAGCAGCGCGCGGGGAAAGAGCCTGCTGACTGCATCCACGAAGGCGTCAAGGAAGCTGTCGTACTCAGTGGAGCAGACCCGCCGGTGACGGTTGCCGATGTAGAGCGGATCATCCAGCAGGCTCTGGCGGTCGGTGCCCACGTCCAGCATGATCGGCAGCGTCCGGTTCGGGTCGATGCCGCCGGCCGCGGTGTACACGGCGAGCTTGCCGACCGCGATGTGGATGCCGCCCACCCCCCAGTCGCCGATGCCCAGGATGGCACCGGCGTCGGTGGCGACGATCAGGTCCACGTCGTCCGGCCCGAGACCGGGCGCCAGCAGCGAGGTCTCGATCAGCTCCGGGCGGTCGACCGACAGGTAGACGCCCCGCGGGCGCCGGTACTCGTGGCTGTAATTCTTGATCGCCAGACCGACCGTCGGCGTGTACACGATGGGCAGCATCTCGCTGAGGTGACTGCTCAGCAGCCGGTAGAACAGCACCTCGTTGCGGTCATGCACCTCGGTCAGCAGCACGTTGCGAGCCAGGTCGGTGGACTGCCGGTGATACTGCGCATGCACCCGGCCCACCTGCTCGGCCAGGGTCACGTGCCCGGCGGGGATCAGCCCGGTGACGCCTAGCCCGCGGCGCTCCTCCTCGCTGAAGGCCGTGCCCTTGTTGATCCGGGGATCGGAAAGCACCTGGCGCCCGCGCAGCGTGGTGCGCCACGCGCCGTCCTCATCCAGCCACAGCGTTCGCATGCTGGCCCCTTCTGATCATGGCCATCTCCCATGATGATGCCCGAAGCCGGGGGGAGGTAGCGGGGAATCCGGCCCCGGCGCAACTTGCCGCCGCCCCGGCGCGCGCGATTCACTGGCCATGGACCGGCAGCGATCAGGCTGGAGAGTGCCATGCAGGCGACGGAGATCTTCATGACGCTCCTCGCGCCCGAGGGCCGGGCGGATCCCTATCCGCTGTACGCGGCCCTGCACGAGCTGGGCGAGGTCCTCACGCTGGAGCCGGGAGCGGTGCTGGTGCACGGCTACGACGCCATCAGCACGATCCTGCGGGACCCGGCCTTCCTCGTCTCCGACGCCGCGCGCATGGACGTGGTGTTCCCTGGCTGGCAGGAGCATCCGTCGCTGGGCATGGAGTCGATCCTGAACCTGAACGCGCCGGAGCACGCCAGGGTCAGGAGCCCGATCGCCAGGGCGTTTACCCACCGCCGGATCCTGGGCCTGGCGCCGGCCATCGAGCTGATGACCGACGAGCTGCTGGCGAACATGGCCGACCGGGGCTCGGACGGCTCGGCCGTGGAATTCATGCACGACTTCGCGTTCCTGCTGCCGGTCACGGTCATCTGCGAGCTGATCGGGATCCCGGAGGCCGACCGCGAGGATTTCCGGCCCATCGCCAGGGACCTGGCGGCCACGATCGAGATCAACGCCGATCTGTCGGTCCTGGCGGCGGCCGACGTGGCTGCGGTGCGGCTGCGGCAGTACTTCGCCGATCTGGCCGCGCAACGGCGGCTGCGTCCCCGTGATGACCTGATGAGCGCCCTGGTGCAGATCACTGACTCCGATGACGGCAGGCTCAGCGACAGCGAACTGCTCGGCAACCTGACACTGCTGCTGGTCGCGGGGTTCGAGACGACCACCAACCTGCTCGGCAACGGGCTGCGCATCATCCTGCAGGATCCGCCCGCCGGGGACGCGGTCAGGGACGGCTCGGTTCCGGTGGCGGCATTCGTGGAGGAAGCGCTGCGATACGACTCACCGGTCCAGCTCACCTCGCGGCGCCGCGGCGATCCCGTCGAGATCGGCGGGGTGCCGGTGGCCGCCAACGATGAGGTGATCGTGTTGCTCGGGGCGGGCAACAGGGACCCGCGGCGGTTCGCGGACCCGGGCAGGTTCGACCCGATGCGCTCCGAGGGCGGCCCGCTGAGCTTCGGCGCGGGCGCCCATTTCTGCGTCGGGGCCGCACTCGCCCGGCTGGAGGCGGCGATTGCCTTCCCGCGGCTGCTCGCCGCCTTCCCCGCGCTAGCCGGGGCCGGCGAGCCGCAGCGCCGGGCAGGACTTGTCCTGCGCGGGTTCGAGACCCTTCCGGTGACCGTCGCCTGAGGCGCCGCTGGCCGCCCCGCATCGCGGACACGGGCGGTGCAGCGGCCTAGGCCGGGCCGCCCTGGCCCCAGATGGCACGGATCGCGTCGATGGTGTCGGCCTCCGCAGCGTTCTTGTCCGGCCGGTACCGCAGCACGCGGGCGAACCTGAGCGCGACCCCGCCCGGGTACCTGCGGCTGGCCTGGACCCCGTCGAATGCGATCTCCGCGACCAGCTCGGGGCGGACCCGCACGATCCCGTGCTGCCCGGCGAGCTCTTCAGCACGCAGCGGTTCGGCGGGCGGATCGGCCAGCTCCAGCAGCCTGCCCGTCTGCCAGGCCAGCATCTCGTCGGTCAGTCCCTTGAACGTCTTGCCCAGCATGACCAGGCCGCCCGTAGCCGGGTCGCGGGCGCCGAGGTGGAGGTTGGACAGCCACCCGCGCCGGCGCCCGTGGCCCCACTCAGCCGCGAGCACAACCAGATCCAGGGTGTGCCGCGGCTTCACCTTGATCCATTCGCCGCCCCGCCGCCCCGCCCCGTACGTCGCATCCAGCGACTTCAGCACGACTCCCTCGTGGCCGCGGCTGACCGCGTCGCCGGAGAAGTTCTCCGCGGCCTGCTGGTCCGCGGTGACCAGCCGCGGAATGAGCAGCTCGCCCGGCACGATCGCGGACAGCTGGCGGTACCGCTCGCTGCCGGGCAGGTCGATCAGGTCGGTGCCGTTCAGGTGCAGCAGGTCGAACAGGAACGGCGTCAGCGGAATCACCTCGCTGCGCCCGGACGGATCGCTCTGGCTGGCGGCCCGCGCCGAGGTGACCTGGAAGGGACGCGGCCGCCCATCCGGGTAGAGCGCGACAGCCTCGCCATCCAGCACTGCGGAGGTGACGTTCAGCGACCGCGCCGCGGCGGCGATCTCCGGCACCCGGGCGGTGATGTCCTCCAGCGTCCTGGTGAACACCCGAACGTCGCTGCCCTGCCGGTGGACCTGGATCCGGATGCCATCGATCTTCCACTCCACCGCGGCGGGCGAGATCTTCGCCAGCGCCGCGGCGATGCTGGCCGCCGAGGAGGCGAGCATCGGCCGGACCGGCCGGCCGATGCGCAGCGTGAACGAGCCCAGCGCCGCTACGGCCTGCTGCGGTCCGGCCGCCGCCGCTGCGCTCAGCGCGGCCTGCGCCACCTCAGGCAGCGATCCGCCCAGCTGGTGAGCGCGGCGGACCTGGTCGGCCGGCACGCCTGCCGCGCTGGCCACGGCCTCCGTCATGATCCCCTCGAGCGCGCCCTGGCCCAGATCACCGGCCAGCAGCCGGACCAGGAACTCGCGCTCGGTCTCGGTGGCGCGACGCAGCAGGCCGGCCAGCAGCTGGCGGCGCTCGGCCTGGGATCCCGGCCCGGTCGCCGCGCCGATCGCGCCGAACGCGCGGTCGGTTTCGGTCAGGGTGAGGCCGGGCTGCGCCGCCGGCACGGACGCCAGCTCGGCAGAGCCGCCCTGGTCCCCGGCCGCCCCCGGGCGCAGCAGGTCCGTCAGAGCCGCATACCCGACGCCGATCTGCCGCTGAGTCAGCTCGCCGGACAAGAACGCGACCGCGATGGGCACCTCGGCGGGCGGCACGCGGCCGAGCAGATCGGCGATCTGGCTGATCTTGGCGCGACGGCCCGCCGAGCCGGCCACCGCGGCCGAGGTGCGGACGACGGCGTTCAGGAGCACACGACAGATTGTGCCTGATGCCGGGATGCCCGGCCTGCCTGACGGCCGGGGGCGGCTGAGAGGGACAGTTGCGAACGGCGATGTCCGCCAGGGTCTTGACCGTGCTGCCGCCTTGGCGTTAACTCCTGGCCATCGTGTGGTTGTAGCGGCGATTCACGATGTGTACAAGAATACGGGTATAGCGTCGGGGGTGGCTGCAGGTAGCTCCAGGGTGCCTGAGCTGCAGATATTCTCAAGGAGCTGGCGAGTCATGCCTTCTCACAGCAGCGGGTCGATCGGTACGCGAGGCCAGGTTCGCCTGGCCCGGCAGGCCTGGCCCGGGTGGCGCCTGAGCCGGCCTTTCTGGGGCGGGCTGGTGGTGATGGCGGCGGGAGCGGAGATCCTGGCGGTCCGCCACTCGCTCCTGTGGCTGTTCCCCTCCGCCAAGCCGCACGTAGCCGCGGGCGCCCTGGCCATCGCGATCGCCCTGCTGCTGTGCGGGCTGCTGCTCTGGTTCCATCCCGTACAGCGCTCCGTCTACTCCACGGCGGCCGTCCTGCTGGCGATCCTGGCCCTGCTGACCGCTCACCTCGGCGGCTATCTGCTCGGCTCGCTGCTCGGCGCGGTCGGCGGCGTGGTGGCCTTTGCCTGGGTTCCGGCTGCGCCGCAGGAACTGCGGTCGCGCCACGGGAAGACCGAACGTGCCGATGGGCAGCCACCGGCGCTCACCCTGATCATCGGCGAATCCGAGAGCAGCTCGGTGTCGGCGAAGCTCTGATGGGGTGAGGTTCCTGGCCAGCCCACGACGGATGTCATGGGCTGGCCAGTCGTGCCTCAGGAGGTGAGGAACTGCCCGTTGGCATCAACCTCAGCGCGGGCGCCGTCCGCCTCGCCGTTCGGGTGCGCCGTATCGGCCGCCTGGGCGGCGACGCCGTCGGCCTCCGCGGCCGGGCTCGGCGGCTCGTAGGCGAACGGGTCAGAGCGCCGCCGCCGGACGACGGCCGCCGCCGCGGCCGTGGCTGCGGCGGCCAGGGCGAGCCCGGCGAGCACCTTCGGCCAGCGCCGCCGCTTCGGTGTCACCTCCGGCGTCACGTCCAGCTTGTGCGCGGCGCTCACCATCGCATCCGAGATCTTGGGCGCGATGGTCTCGCGCACCGCGATGCCCGCACTCTCGAGGTGCGGCGCGGCCCACGAGCGGGCGTCGTCGACGCGTGGCGCGGCCCACGCCACCGCGTCCTGGCTGCCCTGCAGGGCGACGGCTCCGGCCTGCTTGGCCTTCGGGACGGCCTGTCGTGCTATCGGGGCGGCCTGCACGGCCAGCTGTTTCGCTATGGGCGCGGCCTGCTCAGCCGCACGGCGCGCGCGTCGACTGAGGCTGGCCGGCAGCGTGTCGGCGCCGGCCGGCGGCGTGTCGGCGCTGGCCGGCGGCGCGTCGACGGCCTGCTTCCTGGTCATAAGAGACACTGTGAACCTCCCGTGGATACTCTTCAGCAAGACACACTTCCCCCGATCCACCGCGTCAACCGTTACTGGCCAGTGCGCATGAGCAAAGTCATGGCCCGCAGCCGGACCCGGCATCATCAGGTTTTGCCTGGTCGGCCGCGCTCACGGGGTCCCGCAGCCGCCGGTCAGGCGCCGTTCGATGCCCGACCAGCGGCCGCGCCGTGCGAGGATTCTTCCTATGACTAATACCCTTACCGCAACGCTGCGGACGAACCGGGGGACGGTTCTGGTCCGGCTTTTCCCCGATCAATCACCCAAGACCGTGCAGAATTTCGTTGACCTGGCGGAAGGGAACCGCGAGTGGACCGATCCGGGAACCCGGATTGCCGCTAAGGCCAGGCTCTACGACGGGACGATCTTCCACCGGGTCATTCCCCGCTTCATGATCCAGGGCGGCGACCCGCTGGGTACCGGCACCGGCGGCCCTGGCTACAGCTTCGCCGACGAGTTCCACCCTGAGCTGGCCTTCGACCGGCCCTACCTGCTGGCGATGGCTAATGCCGGCCCTGGCACCAATGGCTCGCAGTTCTTCATCACCACGGTGCCCACCCCCCATCTCAACCGCAAGCACACCATCTTCGGCGAGGTCATCGAGGGCAGCGATGTCGTCGATGCCATCAGCGAGGTACCGAAGGACCGGAACGACAGGCCGCTGCAGGATGTCGTCCTCGAGTCGGTCGAGATCGGGCGCGGCGACGGCCCCGGTCAAGCTGCGGGATAGCAGGTGGCTGTCCCTCCGAGCCCCGGTGCCGAGGCTGGCACGGCCGTCCCGACCTGCTTTAAGCATCCCGGTCGCGAGACCTACGTGTCCTGCGTCCGGTGCGGCCGGCCAGCCTGCCCCGACTGCCTGCGCTCGGCCGCGGTCGGCCAACAGTGCGTCGACTGCGTGCGGGAGGGCAATCGCGGCACGCGGCAGGCGGCCGGGATTTTCGGCGGCCGGGCGGTCTCCGACGCGATCGTCACCAAGATCCTGGTCGCCGTCAACGTCGTCGCCTACATCGCCGAGATCGCCTACCCGAAGCTGGTGGGCTACGGCCAGCTGGTCGGGGGGCCGGCGTTCGACCCGACGCTGCAGCGGCCGGTCGGCGTGGCCAACGGCGACTGGTACCGGCTGATCACCAATGCGTTCCTGCACGAGCCGCTGGGCAGCGGGATCGGGATCTTGCACATCGCCTTCAACATGTGGGCGCTGATCGTGGTCGGCCCGGCCCTGGAGCGCATACTCGGCCGGGGCCGGTTCCTGACCGTATACCTGGTCAGCGCGCTGGGCGGCTCGGTGCTCTACTATCTGGTGGCCTCGCCGGCCGCCCCGGCGCTCGGTGCCTCAGGTGCGATCTTCGGCCTGTTCGGCGCCTGGTTCGTGCTGGCCAGGCGCATGAGGCTGGACAGCCGGCAGGTCGTCATCCTCATCGTCCTCAACCTGGTGATCAGCTTCGCCGTCCCCGGCATCGCCTGGGAGGCCCATGTCGGCGGCCTGATCGCCGGCGGGCTCCTCACTGTCGCGTTCGCCTACGCGCCACGGCGCAACCGGACGCTGGTCCAGGTGGGAGCCACCCTGGTCATGGTGGCCATCATGGTCATAGCCGTCGTGATCCGGGATCATCAGCTGGTCGGCACAGTCCGTTTCTGAGCACGGCTCGTCTTGACCGATCCTCGTCTTGACCACGGCTCGTCTTGACCAGGCACGTCTAGACCACGGGCGGGCGGCCCTCCCACCGGTTATGCACAGGCGGTGGACGGCCTTGTGGACTGAATCACATGACTGTGATTCAGTCCACCTGCCGCGTCAGTGCCACTTGGTGGAGAGCACCACGCCGGCGACGATGAAGCCGAATCCCACGACCAGATTCCATGCTCCGAGCGCCTGCACGGGCAGGCCCTGGTCGCTGACGTAATAGGTGGAGATCCAGGCCAGGCCGACCAGCAGGCTGCCCAGCATGGCGGGAACCAGCCAGCGCGGGCTGACCTTTGCCTTCGATGACCTGGGCGGCGGGGTATAGACCGCCTTGCTTCTGACTCGGGACTTGGGCACGGTCGTCTCCTGGTCGGGTCTCACCGCGCCGCCGGCGGGCTGGGCACGACGGTGCGAGGATGCGCGCGGGCAGCGCGCGGGCCTGTCGCCGTAAGCGTAGTTGCTCCGGCGGGATGGCGCGCTCCGCTGCGCGCCCCGGCCCCGCCGACGGCCCGCCCGCCGCTCGTCTTCGGCCCGGCTCGGCCGGCCCGGCTAGGTCGAAGTGGGGGTGGGCGTCGGAGTGGGGGTGGGCGTCGGAGTGGGCGTCGGGGTAGGCGTCGGGGTAGGCGTGGGGGGCGGCGTCGCCGCCGGGGCGATAAGGATGGTGACCGTTCCCCCCCGCGGCAGGGCCGTGTTGGCCGAGGGGGTCTGGTTGTACACGGTTCCCGGCGCGACGCCGCCCTGCGCCGAGCCCGTTACCACGTTGACCTTGAACCCGGCGCTCTGCAGGAACTGCACCGCCGTGTCACGCGAGTCCCCGATCACCGACGGCACCTGAATGGTGCCGCCGGAGATGGTGAGGGTCACGGTGCTGCCCTTGGCCGCCTGCGTGCCCGCCCCCGGGTGCTGCTTGAGGACCTGGTTCTGCGGAGCCGACGAGCTGGAGTCAGTCTTCTCGGTCACCTGGAAGCCCTTCGCCTCCAGGGCGCTCGTCGCCTGGCTGAGGCTCTGCCCGATCACACTGGGCACGGCGACGCTCTTGGGGCCGGTCGATACGAACACCCGGACGGTGCTGTGGGCCGGCGCCTTGTTCCCGCCCGCCGGATCGGTCTTGATGACCGTTCCCTTGGGCACGTCGGCAGAGGTCTGCGGGACAGTGGTGGTTTCGAAGCCCGCCTTGGCCAGCGTGGCCAGGGCGACGGCTTCCGTCTCGTTGCTGACGCTGGGAACCGCGACGCCGCTGCCGTTGCCCGAGACATACTGGAAGGCGAAGATCCCTCCGGCCAGGGCCAGCAGCGCGACCACCGCGATGGTGACCCACAGCCAGGTCCGGCGGTCGGCCGGACGGTCGGGCGGGCCATCGGCCGGCCCGTAGGAGTAGGCCGGGATCGCGCTGGTCGGGCCGGCCAGCTGGGTGGACTGCCCCATCCGGCGGGTGCCGGCGTACATGTCGCCGCGCATGGGCGCGGCGACGGGAGCCCCTGACAGGGCGCGCTGGAGGTCGTTGCGCATCTCGCCCGCGGACTGGTAGCGGTCCGCCGGGTCCTTGGCCATCGCCTTCAGCACGATGGCGTCGGCCCAGGCCGGGATCTCCGGGTCGACCTGAGACGGCGGGATGGGATTTTCCCGCACATGCTGGTAGGCGATCGCGACCGGGGAGTCGCCGGTAAACGGCGGCCGGCCGGTGAGCAGCTCATACAGCAGGCAGCCGGTCGAGTACAGGTCACTGCGGGCGTCTACCCGCTCGCCTCGCGCCTGCTCGGGCGACAGGTACTGCGCAGTGCCGATGACCTGCGCGGTCTGCGTCATGGTCGCCTGAGTGTCGCTGACGGCCCTGGCGATGCCGAAGTCCATGACCTTGACCTCGCCAGTCCGGGTCAGCATCACGTTGCCGGGCTTGATGTCGCGGTGCACGATGCCGTTGCGGTGGCTGTAGTCCAGTGCGCGCAGCACCCCGTCGGTGATCTCGGCGGCCCGCTCGGGCAGCAGCCTGCGGTCTTCCCGCAGCAGGTCACGCAGGGTCCGGCCGTCGACGTACTCCATCACGATGTACGGGACCGGGGCGGGGCCGAGCTGGTCCTCGCCGGTGTCGTAGACCGCGACGATAGAAGGATGGTTGAGCGACGCCGCGGACTGCGCCTCGCGCCGGAACCTGGCCTGGAAGGTCTGATCCCTGGCCAGGTCCTCGCGCAGCGTCTTCACCGCCACGATGCGGTCGAGACGGATGTCGCGGGCCCGGAATACCTCGGCCATGCCGCCGCGCCCGACGACACCGTCGAGCTCGTAGCGTCCGCCGAGCATGCGTGGCTGGGTCATGTCTCGCACTTACGTTACCGTCCTGCGTCTCGATGGTCCTGACCGGCTGTCGCGGCGGGTTCTCACTGTCGCCCCAGGTACGCCTGGATAATCTTCACGGCGATAGGCGCGGCCGCGTCCGCGCCGAAACCGCCGCCATGGACAATGACGCCGACGGCTATCTGCGGGTTGGCGGCCGGCGCGAAGGCGGTGAAGACGGCGTCGTTGAGGTTGGTGTTGTTGATGCCGTTCTGCGCGGTGCCGGTCTTGCCCGCGATCTCCACGCCGGCGACCGACTGGTTCGCGGGGGCGTAGGCGGTGCCCGCCGGGTTCTGGGTGACCTGGATCATCATCTGGGTGAGGTAGCCGGCGATCTGCGGGCTGACCGGGGTGGCCAGGACCGAGGGCCTGGCGTGCGAGATCACCACCAGGTCCGGCGCCTCCACGGACTGGACCAGGTAGGGGCGCATGAGCCGGCCGCCATTGGCGATGGTCGCGGCGATCATGGCTTCCTGCAGTGGCGTCACCGCGTCGTTGTACTGGCCGATCGCGGCATACGCGGTGAGCGCGGGGTCGGTGACCTCGGGGAACCTGCTCGCGGAGACCGGCAGCGGGACCGTCAGGTTCGGGTTGTTAAAGCCGAAACTGCTGGCGTAGGTGTGCAGCACCGGCCCGGTGATCTTCATCCCGAGCGCGCCGAACGCGGTGTTGCAGGACAGGTAGAAGGCCTGGATGATCGGCGGATTGCCGTCCGCGCATGCCTCGTGGTCGTCGTTGATCAGGACGTTGCTGGTGCCGGGCAGCTTGAGCTCGGTCGGCGCCGGCACGGTGGACTGGGGGTTGCTCACCTTATGCGTGGCGAACCCCGCCGAGCTGGTCACCACCTTGAAGGTAGAGCCGGGCGGGTAGGTCTGGTTGATGGCCCGGTTCAGCAGCGGCTGGCTCGGGTCCTTCCGGTACCGCCTGTCGATCCGGTTCAGCTTCAGGCCGCTGAGCGTGGTGTAGGAGTTGGGGTTAAAGCTCGGGTAGGACGCCATGGCCAGGATCGCCCCGGTGCTGGGGTTGATCGCCACGGCGGCGGCCGAGTGACCTCCGTCGCCCTTGAGGGCCTGGTAGGCGGCCTGCTGCGCCTTCTGGCTGATCGTCAGGTACACGGTGGCGCCCAGCTTGGGCTTCCCGGTGAACAGCCCGACCAGGTTGTGCACGGCCAGCTGCGGGGCGGTGCCGGCCAGGTACTTGTTCTCCGTCGCCTCGATGCCCGTCGCGCCGTAGATCGAGTCGTAGCCGGTTACCGGCGCGAGCGATGCGCCGTACGGGTAGTACCGCTGGTAGGTGCTGGTCCCCTTCTTCAGCCGGGAAGCGGCGATCTTGACATCGCCGCCGCTGAGGTCGCCGGCCGCGATGATCGAGCCCCGCTGATACTGAAATTGCTGGTCGAAGATCCTGATATTCCCCGACCTGGTGGCCAGGCTGGTGGACTCAAACGCCTGCACGTAGTTGACGTTGACCAGGAGCAGGACGAACATCGCCAGGCAGGCCAGCGAGAGGCGGAGCAGCGCGCGGTTCATCCGGCCCGCACCACCTGGGTCATGCCCTCATCCTGGATCGGCTGGGGAGCCGGCCGCCTGGCGGTATCGCTGATCCGCATCAGCAGGGCGATCAGCGCCCAGCTCGCGACCAGCGACGAGCCCCCCTGCGACAGGAACGGCGTGGTGATCCCGGTCAGCGGGATCAGCGCGGTCACCCCGCCGACGATGATGAACACCTGCAGCGCGAGGACGAAGGACAGGCCCCCCGCGAGCAGCTTGGCGAAGGGGTCCCGGACCTGGATGGCGGCCCGCAGGCCGCGCTGCACGATCAGGCCGAAGATGAGCAGCAGCGCCATCAGCCCGGTCAGCCCCAGTTCCTCGCCGAACGCGGTGACGATGAAGTCACTTTGCACCAGCGGGGTCCAGTACGGCTGCCCGTGCCCGAGGCCGGTCCCGAGGATGCCGCCGAATCCCATCCCCTCCAGGCCCTGGACCAGCTGGAAGGCGCTGTGCGTCGGATTCTGGCCGACGAACGGATGCCGCCAGATGTCGAACCGCTCGCTCACGTGCGCAAACAGCCTGCTGGCCGCCAGCGTGCCGGCCACGAACAGGGTCACGCCGATCAGCAGCCACGAAGTGCGCTGGGTGGCGACATACAGCATGGCCACGAACATTCCGAAAAATAGCGCCGAGGTGCCGATGTCGGTCTCGAAGACCAGGATGAGCAGGCTGGCGGCCCAGGCGATGAGCACCGGGCCGAGGTCGCGGCCGCGGGGCAGGTCAATGCCCAGGACCCGGCGGCCCGCCAGGGCCAGCGCGTCCCGCTTGGCGACCAGGTAACCGGCGAAGAAGACCGCGAGCGCCAGCTTGGCGAACTCGCCGGGCTGGAGGGAGAAGCCGCCGATGGTGATCCAGACCTTGGCGCCGTTGATCTCGCTCAGGCTGGCCGGCAGCAGGGCCGGGATGGCCAGCAGGACCAGGCCGAGCGCGCCGAGGGTGTAGGTGTAACGCTGCAGGACCCTGGGCTCCCTGACGACCGCCAGCAGGGCGATGAAGACCGCCACGCCGACCGCGCTCCAGACCACCTGGAGCAGGGTGGTCGAGGTGCTCATCGTCCTGATCACGTTGCCGGGATTGCCGTCCCGCCCTGACTGCTGCAGCCGGTAGATCATGACGACGCCCAGGCCGTTCAGCAAGGCGGCCAGCGGCAGCAGCAGCGGATCGGCCCACGGGGCCAGCCGGCGTACGGCCAGGTGGGCGACAAAGACGATGGCCGCATACGACAGCCCGTAGGTGAGCAGGCCGGCGGGCAGCGTGCCGTTCAGGCCCAGGCCCACGCTGGCGTAGGCGAACAGCACCACGGCCACGGCGAAGGCCAGCATCAGCAGCTCGGTCCGGCGCCGGCCGCGGGGCATCGGGGCCCGCTCGGCGGACCCCCGCGGCATCGCGAACACGGAGGAGATCGTCACCCGGTGACCCCCTGCAGGGAGGAGCAGTACGCGGGGACGACCGGCTTCGGCACGGTGTAGGGCGGGATCGTCGTGTGCACCACGGTCTTGCCCCGCACCTTGGTCCTGGTGACCTTGGGCTTGGGCTTGGCCGCCTGCCACGCGGCGACGGCGGCCGTGGCCAGCCGGCACTGGCGCCCCTGCCGGATCCGCAGCACGATCTGCTGGGCGGCCGGCAGGCTGCTGGCGGGGATCGTGGCCTGGATCAGCCCGGCCTCGGTGGCGGGCATGCCCTGCATCGGGATTCCCGTCCGCTGGTACACGTGGAAGAGCCTGACCCCGGCGACCTGCTGATTGACGCCGCGGAAGACAGCCACCTGGCCCGCGTCATTGCCCACGTAGTACTGGTCCTGGCTGTAGCGCCAGGCCGCGTACCCGGTGCCGGCGATCACGATGATCAGGACGGCCAGGATGGACTTGACGACGGGCAGCCGGCGCCGGCCCTGGCCGGCCTGGTCCTGGTCCTGGTCTTCGTCTTCGTCCGGGCCGTCCTGGCCGGCCTGCTCGACAGGCTCGCCGCGGTCAGGGGCCTCCTGGCCGTGCCGGTAGGCGACGGTATGCCGCGCTGTCTCCGGCCGGCCCTGGGTCAGCAGGTGAGCGCGCCCGGCCGGGCTGTCGTGGCGCAGCTGCGGCCGGCCGTCGCCGTTCGACGCGGCACCGCCGAGCAGGGACGTGCGGCTGGGCGCGAGCGGCCCGGTGACCGTGTCGACGACATCCGCGACGATGCAGGTGATGTTGTCAGGGCCGCCGCCGCGGATGGCGAGCTCGATGAGCTGCAGCACCGCCTCATCAAGATCTGTGACCTTCATCAGCACCTTGTGCAGCGTCTCGTCGCTGACCACGTCCGACAGCCCGTCGGAGCACAGGAGGTACCGGTCGCCGTGCATGGCCTGCAGGATCGACAGGTCCGGCTCAACATCGGAGCTGCCCTGCAGGGCGCGCATGATCAGGGAGCGGTGCGGGTGGACGGCGGCCGCGGCCGGGCTCAGCCGCCCCTCGTCCACCAGTGACTGGACGAGGGTGTGATCGCGGGTGATCTGCTGCAGGTCGCCCTGCCGGAGCAGGTAGGCGCGCGAGTCGCCGATGTGGCACATCGCTATCCGGGCCCCTGACCACAGCAGCGCGGTGAGCGTGGTGCCCATGCCCTCGACCGACGGGTCAGCGACGCTGATCTCGTGCAGTGAGCTGCTGGCGGCCGCTACGGCCTCGGCCAGGGAGTCCAGCATGGCGCTGTCGGCCATGTCCTTATCCAGGGGCGCGATGGCCGAGATGGCCACGGCGCTGGCGACCTCGCCCGCGGCGTGGCCGCCCATGCCGTCCGCGATCGCGAGCAGGTGGGGGCCGGCGTACGCCGAGTCCTCGTTCCCCTCGCGGAGGAGGCCGACGTCGGAGCGGAGCGCGTAGCGGAGTGCGAGTGTCATTTGCGCAGTTCCAGAACGGTCTTGCCGATTCGGATCGGCACGCCGACGGGTACCGGAGTCGGCTGGGTCACCTTCTGACGGTCGAGATAGGTGCCGTTAGTAGAGCCCAGGTCCTCGACAATCCACTGACCATCCTGCGGAAACAGCCGGGCATGCCGGGTCGAAGCGTAATCGTCGTCGAGCACGAGCGTGGCGTCATTCGCGCGGCCGATAGTTATCTGCTGGCCGGCCAGGCCCACCGTGGTGCCCGCGAGACCGCCGGCAGTGACCAGAAGCTGCTGGGGCGTCGCACGGCCGCTCCGGGAGGGTTTCGCCGCCTTAGGCGCCGGTGCGGGCCTGGCGCGCTGCTTGGCCTTGCGGCCTTCCTTGCGCAGCGGCGAGGACGGGCCGAATAGGTCCGTGCGCACCACGCCGACGGCAGCTATGACGAACAGCCAGAGGACAGCCAGGAACGCGAGCCTGATGAGTGTGAGGGTGAGCGCATTCATCGGGTCATGATTCCTTGGCTGGCCTTGCTGCCCTCTGGTCGTTCATTTGGTGCCGTCATGCCGACGGCGTGGTCATTACATGGCGTCAGTCGGTGCGATGTCAGTAAATGCCATCCCTGCGGAAGACGAGAGTCGTACGGCCGAGGGTAACGCGGGTTCCGTCGGTCAGCGATATGCGCCGGACGGGCTGGCCATTAACGAAGGTGCCATTGGTCGATCCGAGATCGACCAGGATCACTTCGCCGTCCTCGACCCGCAGCTCGGCATGATGCCGGGATACGCCAGGATCGACCAGGCGCAGGTCACAGTCGGTCCCCCGGCCCAGTATGGTCAGCGGGGCGCCGAGCTCGAAGGTGCGCTGAGTACTGCCGTCCGGCCCCGGTTCCGGCCCGGAGACCAGCAGCCGCGGCGTGCCCGTGAGGTTGCCGGGAGTGTGCGGAAGGTCACTGGCGGGCTTGCGGATCTCGCCGTCCTCTACGGTCGTGCCCCTGATAACGCCGGACCGGACCCTGAACGTGCCCGTCGTCAGCTCGCCCACGCCCTCGAACCGCATCCGGACCGGGCCGACGAACGAGTAGCCCTGTTCCCTGGCGTGCTCGCGGGCCAGCGTGGCGAGCTCGATGCCCAGGCTGTCGGCCAGGTCGGCCAGGCGCTCGTGGTCAGCCTCGGCCAGCTCGACCACGAAATCGTTGGGAACCAGTGTCCGGCCCTGGGCCACGATGGCGGCCCGGTCGTCCATCTCGCGCTGCACGGCGCTGGCGATCTCCACCGGCTGCAGCTCGGATTTGAACGCACGCGCGAAGGCACCCTCGACCATCCCCTCAAGCCTGTGCTCGAAGCGCTGCAGAACTCCCACCGGGCTACCTCCTCTCCCTGCTCGCATCCGATGGTATCGGCGACGTGGGGCAGCTTGAGGACGTGCTAACCTGACTGCTGCCCAGGGCGGGTGGCGGAACGGCAGACGCGCACGGTTCAGGTCCGTGTGTCCGAGAGGACGTGAGGGTTCAAATCCCTCCTCGCCCACCAGTGCCGCTGGCCTGCAGCTTAAGCTGCGGCAGGCGGTGCTGTCCTCTGTCCGGCGAACCTCTGCCGGCGAAGGTGCCGGCCCGGCCCGGTGGCACGATGGTCGGGTGGACGGTTCAGCGGCGATCATCGAGCAGGCCGGCCAGCTGGCCGGCCAGCTGCTGTTTCCCGCCGCCATGGACGTCGATGCCAGCGACCGGGTACCCGCCGGCCATCTCGACGCGCTCGCCGCGGCGGGCTTCTACGGGCTGCCCGGCCCGCCCGGCCACGGCGGGATGGGCGCGGACCTGGCGCTCACCTGCAGCGTCATCGAGATCCTGGCGGGCGGCTGCCTGGCCACGACGTTTGTCTGGCTCCAGCATCACAGCGCGGTCCGGGCGGCGGCGGCCGCACCGGCCGGCAGCGCGGGCGCCGCGTGGCTGGGGCCGCTGTGCCGGGGGGAGCGCCGGGCCGGCGTGGCCCTGGCCGGCGTGCTGCCCGGGCCGCCGCTGCTGCGGGCCCGGCGGGCGGCGGGCGGGTATGTGCTGGACGGGACGGCCCCCTGGGTCACCGGCTGGGGCATGATCGACACCCTGTACGTGACGGCGCGTGATGAGCAGGACAACGTCGTGGCGGTCCTGCTGCCGGTGCCGGAGGGCCCGGCCGTGACCGCCGAGCCGCTGCGGATGGTCGCCGTCACGGCCAGCTCGACGGTGCAGCTCAGGTTCGACGGTCTTTTCGTGCCGGCCGATCGCGTCACCAGCGTCGCGCCGCATCGCGAGTGGCTGGGTCGCGATCCGGACAGGCTGCGGCCCAATGGCTCGCTCGCGCTGGGGGTCGCGGCGCGCTGCTGCTCGATGATCGGGCCAAGCCCGCTGGACGGTGAGCTGGCGGCCCGGCGCGCTGCCCTGGACACGGCGCCGCCGCAGGCCATGCCCGCCGCCAGGGCAGGCGCGTCCGAGCTGGCGATGCGGGCCGCGGCGGCGCTGGTGACCGTGCAGGGCAGCCGGGCCATCCTGGCTGGCCAGCACGCCCAGCGGCTGGCCCGCGAGGCGCTGTTCCTGCTGGTCTTCGCCTCCCGGCCGGCGATCAAGGAGAACCTGTCCCGGCGCCTGACCGCCGCCCGCCCGTGACCTGACGTGGTGACGAGTACCCTGCGGACCAGGCAGAATCGGTTACGTGCCAGAACTTCCCGAGGTGGAAGCCCTAGCTGCCGACCTGCGCGTGCGCGCCGCCGGGCAGCTGATCGACCGCGCCGACGTCACGGAATTCTCGGTCCTGAAGACCTATGACCCGCCGCTGACCGCCCTGCGCGGGCGCATGGTCACCGGAGCCGGGCGATACGGCAAGTTCCTGGACCTGATAACCGAGCCCGCGCCGGACGGGCAGCTGCATCTCATCGTGCACCTGGCGCGGGCGGGCTGGCTGCGCTGGCGGGATTCGGTGCCGGAGGCGCCGCCCCGTCCCAGTAAGAGCCCGCTCGCGTTCCGGCTGCGATTCTCCGGTGGCGCCGGATTCGACCTGACCGAGGCGGGGACCCGCAAGCGCCTGGCCGTCTACCTGGTCACCGATCCCCTGGCGGTGCCCGGCATCGCGGCACTCGGGCCCGACCCGCTGGGACCCGGCTTTACCGTCTCTGCCCTGGCCGGGATACTCGCCGGGCGCAGGACGCAGATCAAGGGGGTACTGCGCGATCAGAAGATCATCGCGGGCATCGGCAATGCCTACTCGGATGAGGTACTGCATGCCGCCCGGATGTCGCCGTTCCGGCTGGCCTCGAGCCTGACGCAGGAGGACGTGGCCGCCCTGCACGAGGTGATCATCAGCACTCTGCGGGACGCGATCGCCCGGTCGGAGGGCCTGGCCGCCGGGGACCTGAAGAAGGAGAAGAAAGCCGGGCTGCAGGTGCACGGCAAGGCCGGCCAGCCCTGCCCGGTCTGCGGTGACACGGTCCGCGAGGTGTCCTTCGCCGATTCGGCGCTGCAGTACTGCGCGACCTGCCAGACCGGCGGCAAGCCGCTGGCCGACCGGCGGATGTCACGCCTGCTGAAGTGACGCCGGCGCGGGCCCGCCCGGCCTGCGCGTGGCGCCTGCGCAGGCTGGGCGGGCGGCTTAGTTGAAGATCTGCCCGATCTCGGTCCAGCGCGGCAGCGTGCACCCGCCGTCGACCAGGACCGAATCGACCTTCTTGCCCATGAAGGTGCCCTTGACGATGGCCGTCTTCGTGCCCACCAGGATCATCGGGCACACGAGGTGCTTTCTGACCGGGGCGAACGGGGCCTTCGCCGCCAGCAGCACCCGGCACGCCGCCGCCGGATCCGGGTGCGTTCCGCCCGGCGGATCACACTGCAGCGTCCAGTGCTTCGGCTTAGCGCCGGGCTGGCCGGTCACCGTGATGTCGAGCGAGACCTTGGGCGGGCTCGCGCTCGCGCCGGTGCCGGCCGCGGAGCTGGAGCCAGCGGCGACGCTGCCGCAGGCCGTGGCCGTGACCGCGCACATGGCGGCGATCAGGAAGTAGCGGGCGCCCGTCCGCGCCCTCGGAATGTCTAGCCTCATGCCCATTGGACGCGCACGGCCAGGGATCGGTTCCGCATCGCCGGAGACGCCGGCCAGGCTGATTAGGCTGGCCCCGTGACAGGGGCGGGCCGGGCGACAGGGCGGGCAGCGGCCCGGGCGACAGGGCGGGCCGGATGACAGGGCTGGCCGCGGAACTCGCCGGGATCACCGGCCGCGCGCACGTGCTGACCGAGGCTGATCAGCAGGCCGGCTACCTGACCGACTGGACCCGCCGCTATCACGGGACGGCGAGCTGCGTGGTGCTGCCCGGCTCGGCGGATGAGGTGGCCGGGGTCATCCGCTGCTGTGCCGCCCGCGGCGTCCCGGTCGTGCCGCAAGGCGGGAACACCGGGCTGGTCGGGGGCTCGGTGCCGCCGGCCGGATCCCGGCGCGCCCCGGTCGTGCTGTCGACTCGGCGGCTCACCAGCCTGCACCCGGCCGACGTCCTGGCCGGGCAGGTCACCGCCGGAGCCGGGGTCACCATCGCCCGCCTGCGCGCGGCCGCCGCCGCATCGGGCCTGGAGTACGGCGTCGACCTGGCGGCCAGGGACTCGGCCACGATCGGCGGCACCATCGCGACCAACGCCGGCGGGATCCATACGATCCGCTACGGTCCCACCCGCGCCCAGTTGCTGGGCGTGGCGGCGGTGCTCGCGGACGGCAGCGTTCTGAATGATCTGTCAGGTCTGGCCGCCGCGAGCACCGGCTATGACCTGGCCCAGCTGCTGGCCGGAAGCGAGGGAACCCTGGCCGTGCTCACCGCGGCCCGGCTGCGGCTGTGGCCCGCCGAGCCGGTGGCGGCGGTGCTGCTCGCCGGGGCGGCCGGGATCGGGCCGGCCGCCGAGCTTCTCGCCGAGGTCCGCGCGCACGTCCCGGCCCTGCGAGCGGCCGAGTACTTCGAGGCGGCGGGCCTGGACCTGGTCCGCCGGTCCGCCGGGCTGCCCGCGCCGCTGCGTTACGGGCACGCGGGCTACCTGCTGGCTGAAATCGGCGGGCATGCCCTCGATTCGCAGCGACTGGCCGCCGCGGCCCTGCCGCCGGACACCGCGGTCGCGCAGGACGCGCGCGGGCGCGCCGCGCTGTGGGCCTACCGGGAGCGGCTGACCGAGGCGATCGCCTCGGCCGGCATCCCGCACAAGATTGACGTGGCGGTGCCGGCTGGCGCGCTCGGCGCGTTCCGGGCCGACCTTGATGAGGCGGTGCGGGCGGCCGCCGCTGCTGGCCAGGACCCGCAGGTGATCGTCTTCGGCCATCTCGGGGTCGGGAACCTGCACGTCAACGTGCTCGGCCCGGACCCGGCCGACGATGCCGTCGACGTGGCGGTGGCCCGGCTGGCCGTGCGGTACGGCGGATCAGGCGCCGCGGAGCACGGCATCGGCCGCGCGAAGTCGGGCTGGCTGAGCTGGAGCCGCCCGGCCGCGCAGATCGCGGCGATGCGCGCCATCAAGACCGCGCTCGATCCCGCTGGCCTGCTCAACCCCGGAGTGATATTCCCGGCGCCCGGCGGCTGAGCTCCCGCGGTGCCCGGCGGCTGAGCTCCCGCGGCGCCCGGCGGCGGAGCTCCCGCGGCACCCAGCGAGCCGGGGACCACGGCGGCCTCTGGCTTTGCCGGGTCCGGGCCGCCTGCCGGTGAGACTATGAGGCCGTGGGGCGGAGACTGGCGGCGGCGGCGGTGCGGGAGCGGATGGACGCGACCGCGCTGGCCGTCATCGAGTGCGCCGCCAACGCGATCATGGCGCTGAGCGCCGACCGGACCGTGCTGCTGTGGAACCCGGCCGCGGAGCGGATGTTCGGCTGGACCGCGGCCGAGGTCGTGGGACGGGAGCCGCCGATCATCCCGGCGGAACTGCACGCCGAGCACAACGCAGTGCTGGAGCGGGTCCGCGGCGGCGGCCCGGTCTCGTTCGCGACCCGCAGGACCGGCAAGGATGGCGCGCTGCTCGACCTGCGCATCGACACCAGCGCACTGATCGGCCCGGCCGGCGAGATGATCGGCTGGGTGAGCGTCTGCCATCAGGCCGGCGACGACGAGGCGGTCCGGCACTACATGGCCGAGCGGGCCAGGGTGGTGCGCAGGCTCGGTGACGTGGTCGCCGACATGAACGGCCAGCTGCAGCTGGAGGCGGTGCTCGACCGCATCGCGGCCAGCCTGCGCGAGCTGACCAGGGCCGACGCCGGCGGGTTTGTGCTCATCGAGGGCGACCGGCTGCGCCTGGTGAGCATGGACGGGCTGCCCGCGGGGCTGCGCGGCCGCACCGCGGACCTGCCCAGCAGCATGGTGGGGCAGCTGATGCAATCCGGCAAGACGGTGATGATGGCCACCAGCGAGTCCGGCAGCTTTGACGACCTGATCTGGTCGGCGCTGCCCGGCCTGCACACCATCACGCTGAGCCTGTCGCACGTGGACGGGCGTCCCTACGGGGCGCTGTACGCCCTGTACAGCCGGCGCCAGATCGGGCACGTCGAGCTTGAGCTGCTGGAGATGCTGGCCGGCCACGCCAGCGTGGCGCTGTCCAATGTCACCGCCTTCCAGGAGGTCGTCGAGCAGCGGGCACACGAGCGGGCGGTCATCGACGCCAGCGCCGACGGCATCGCCGTGCTCGACGGGAGCGGCCTGATCCAGCAGTGGAACCCGGCGGCCCATCAGCTGACCGGGGTGCCGGCCGAGGAGGCGACGGGCAGCCCGCCGCCCTTTCCGCTGCCCGAGCCCGGCGCCAAGCTGACCTACAAGCTGCCCAACGGCCGCTGGATCGACCTGCTGTCCACTGACCTCGGGGGCCGCGACGAGCAGGTCCTTGACTTCCGTGACGTGACCGCGGCGAAGGAGCTTGAGGACGCCAAGGACCTGTTCCTGGCCATTACCAGTCATGAGCTGCGGACGCCGATCACCGTGGTGCAGGGGTTCGCCAGCACGCTGGTGAACCGGTGGGACAAGCTGGCCGACGCCGACCGGCGCTCGGCCGTCCAGATAATCGCGGAGCGGGCCGGGGCCCTGGCCGCCCTGGTGGAGCAGCTGCTGCTCGGGTCGCGGGCTGGCGCTGACCAGCTCACGGTGAGCAGCGAGCCGTTCGACCTGGCGGCCCTGCTGCGGGCCGCGGCGGTCGCGTTCCGCCCGCTGTCGGACCGGCATACCCTCGCCGCGGACATCCCCGAGGAGCTGTCGGCGGCCCATGGCGACGCGATGGCGACCGACATCATCATCGGCCAGCTGCTGGAGAACGCGTTCAAGTACTCGCCGGACGGCGGGGCGGTCACCATCACGGCCCGCCAGCGCGGCGAGCAGATCGAGGTGACGGTGCAGGACGAGGGCATCGGCATCCCGGCCGCCGACCGCGAGCGGATCTTCGAGCGATTCGTCCAGGGCGAGACCGGCGACCGCCGCAGGTTCGGCGGGATCGGCCTGGGCCTGTATATCGTGCGCCAGCTGGCCAGGGCGCAGGATGGCGAGATAGCGGTCGATGAGCGGGCCGGCCCGGCACGCGCATGCGCCTGCGGCTGCGCTGCGCCGCGGCGGGCGGCGACCCGGGCGGTCAGTTAAGATCCCGCGTCAGGTCTTCGCCGGCACCCGGTTCTCTATCCGCTCACCGGTGTCCGGATCACGGACCACCGGCTTCCCGCCGGACGCGGCGATGTAACGGTCAATGATGCCGGGGACATCCTCGCCCTGCATCACCATCTGGCCCCGCTCCATCCAGATCACCCGGTTACAGGTCTGCTCGACCTCCTCCAGGTTGTGGGCGACCAGGAAGACCGTGCCCGCCTCGCTGCGCAGCTCCTCGATCCGGGCGTGGCTCTTGACCCGGAACTCGGCGTCGCCGGTGGCCAGGGCCTCGTCGACGAGCAGCACGTCGTGGCTCTTGGACGCGGCGATCGCGAACCGCAGCCGGGACCCCATGCCGGAGGAGTAGGTCTTCATCGGCAGGTCGATGAACTCGCCGACACCGGAGAAGTCAACGATGCTCTGGTACTTGTCCTTGGCTTCCTGCTTGGTCATGCCCATCGCCAGGCAGCCGAGGATGACGTTGCGCTCGCCGGTCAGGTCTTCCAGCAGCGCGGCGTTCACGCCGAGCAGTGACGCCTCGCCCGTGGTGTAGACGTTGCCCTGCTCCGGCGGCAGCAGGCCGGCGATCGCCCGCAGCAGCGTCGATTTCCCCGATCCGTTCCGGCCGATGACGCCGACGGCATCGCCGCGGTAGGCCACGAACGACATGCCGCGGATCGCGTGCACCTCGCGGATGGACCCCCTGGTCTTGCGGCCCATGAGCCGCAGCAGGACGGTCGCCGCCGTGCCGCGGTCGCCGCCGCCGCCGTAGACGCGGTACACGATATGCAGGTCATCAACGACCACCATTGGCTCAGCCACGGCCGTACTTCGCCTCCGCCCGCCAGAAGAAGAAGAATCCCACTACCATCGCGAGCACTGCCCAGCCTATGGCGTAGTACCAGTAGTGCGCCGGGTTGGCCGGCGCCGGGCAGTAGGCGCTGAGATACTTGACGGAGTTCGGGTCTGTCGACACGTAGTGGTGCCAGCGGAGGCAGAGGGCCGCGTTGGGCGGCTTGGAGCCGGGGAAGCTCAGCCGCTGCGACAGCAGCAGCGAGTTGCGCATCAGCGTGATGTAGAGGGCCGCCGGGTTGAGCTGCAGGATGGCCTTGGCCTTGGCCGGCACGTGGGTCAGGGTGGCGATGCTGAACATGACACCCGACAGGTACATCCAGGTCCGCAGCAGGAACGGCAGCAGCTGGCTGAAGTCATCCACCTGGGAGCCGAGCCGGGCGACGAACAGGCCGACCCCGACATTGAAGATCGTCTGCAGCAGCAGGATCGGGATGGTCAGCAGCCAGTACCAGGTGACCGGCTCGCCGTTAATGAGAATGATGACGATCAGCACGGCCATGGACAGGAACATCTGCTGCAGCTCGATCATCACGTAGGCGAGCGGCAGGCTCGCCCGCGGGAACTGCAGCGCCCGGATCAGCGGCAGGCTGTCGGTGATCACCTTGGAGGTGGAGATGAATGCCCGCTGGGTGTAGTTGAAGACGAACACGCCGACGACCAGGAACGACAGGAAGTCGGGAATGCCCTTGCTGGTATCCAGGATCACGCCGAAGATCAGCCAGTAGACCGCGACGTTGAGCAGCGGGGTCAGCACCTGCCACAGCTGGCCGAGCCTGGCCTCGGTATACATCGCGATGTTGCGCGCCGTGGCGAAGGCCAGGATGAAGCTCCACCGGAGCCACACCTGGCGCAGGTAAGCCAGCACGGGCGGGCGCTCGGCACTGGGGCGCAGGCCGTGCTGCAGCGCGAAATCGGACAGTGACCCGTCCGGCATCATGGCCGTGGCGACCCGGCCCGCGCCCTCCGCCTCGGCCTCGGGCAGATCCCCGGTGTTGCTGAGGCGCCCTGGCGCGCTCAGGCGCCGGTCATCGCTCATGATGCTGTCCTGGCTGCGCCCGCGCGCCGCCTATCGCCGGCCGCGGCCGGCCGGCCGCCTGATGGCCGCCCCGGCCGGGCCGGGGCCCGCGGACGGGAGCGACGCGAGGCGGCCTCGCGGTGCAGGGATGAGTTGTAGAGGGCAACTGTCACGTCGCGACTGTACCATCCGGGCGGTTGTGCGGTACAACTGTTGTTGTGGTCAATGACTCTCCGGACGACGCCGAGCTCGAGCGGCTGCTCACGCAGCTGCTGCGGGTGGTGAGCCCCGCGGTGACGGCGGAGGCTCCCGAAGCCGATCTGGCCGCCGCCGCGGCACCGCAGGCCCAGCTGAACGGCCAGGACGGCAACGGGGCCGGGGTTGCGGTGCTGGCCACCGCCGCCGGGATACCGACGGTGTCGGCCTCCGAGGCGCGGGCCCTCATCGAACTGGTCACCGCGCGCGGCCTGGCCCAGGGCGAGCTGGCCGGGCTGCTCGGCCTGGAGAAGAGCACCGTCAGCCGGCTGGCGTCCGGGCTCGAGCGCAAGGGCTGGATCCGGCGCGGCCGGGACGAGGAGAACCAGCGCTACGTCCGGCTGTACCTGACGCCGGAGGGCCGGGCCGTGGCCGCCCGGGTGTGGCAGGCGTGGCATTCGCGGCAGGCCCGGATCCTGGCCGCGCTGTCGGAGGAGGAACGCGCGGGACTGTCCTCCGGCCTGCGCGGGCTGGTGCGGGGCCTGGTGGCCGAGGGACTGATGGGCGAGGGAGCGCACTAGCTTCGCACCCAGCGGGCAGACCGCAACGGCCGGGCATCCTGAGCCCGGCGCCGGCTACTGCCGCGACCACCGTGCGGTCTTGCGGCCGAGGCGGAAGACGCCGAACGCGGCGGCGAACAGGAGCACGATAAAGAAGGCGAACATCACGAAGACCAGCACGTGGATAACGAACAGCGCCAGCATGACCGCCGCCGCGGCAGCCAAGAGGATCAGCAAGAGTCGGACCATGCTCATCAGAGTACGTGCCGCAGACCGACCTCGTCATCATCTGGCCGGCCGCGCCGGGGAGCGGTAGTCTGCCGCACGTGGAGCTAAGGGTGTCGAGCAGGTCTCAGGGTGATCGCACCGTCATGTCCGTCAGCGGAGAGATCGACCTGTACACCGCGCCGCGGCTGCATGGCGAGCTGGTCACCGCACTGGCCGGAGGCGGTCCGGTCCGGCTCGTGGTGGACATGTCCGGCGTCGAATTCTGCGACTCGACCGGCATGAACGTGCTGCTCGCGGCGCACCGGCGCGCCCGCGAGCACGGCGGCGACCTTGAGCTCGCCCGCCCCCGCCCGGCGGTCATGAAGATCTTGCAGGTGACGGGGCTTGAGACGGTTTTCACCGTGGTCGACGACCCGGCGACGGTGACAGGCCCGTAGGGCACGCGCCGCCCGGTCCCGGCCCGGTCCTGACCTCGGCCGGTCCTGACCTCGGCCCGGACCGATCCGGACCGGTGCCGCACTAGGATCGCAGCTATGCCAGCCAGCGGTGACGTGGCCGTCGTCATCCCCGCCAGGAACGAGTCCGACCGGATCCGCGCGACCGTGACAGCGGCCGGGCAGCTCGCCGGGGTAGATCTCGTCCTCGTGGTCGATGACGGATCCAGCGACGCAACCGCGTCCGCCGCTGCGGACGCGGGCGCAGCGGTGGTGCGCCACGCCCGAAGCCGGGGCAAGGCAGCGGCGATGGAGACGGGCGCCGCCGCCGTCGCCCTGCTCGAGGCCAGGGAGGACACAGGCCTCGGCCATGGCCGCGCCGCGCCGCGTCACCTGCTGTTCCTCGACGCCGACCTGGCCAGCAGCGCCGCCGCCGCCGGACCGCTCGCCGAGCCCGTCCGGGCCGGCCGCGCGGACATGACGATTGCGGTGTTCAGTAACCGGGTGCGCCAGGGCGGGCACGGCCTGGTCGTGAAACTGTCCGGGGCCGGGATCGAGCGCGCCACCGGCTGGCGGCCCGCTGAGCCGCTCAACGGCCAGCGGTGCCTGACCCGTGCCGCGTTCGAGCAGGCCCTGCCGCTCGCTTCCGGCTGGGGCGCAGAGACCGGCATGACTATTGACCTGCTGCGCCAGGGCCTGCGGATCACCGAGGTGACCGTCCCGCTGGCCCACCGGTCCACCGGCCGGGACTGGCGATCCCAGCTGCACCGGGCGGGCCAGCTCGCCGATGTCGCGCGGGCGCTGGCGGTGCGTCAGCGGCGATGACGATGCCGCCCGGCGCCCGCGCGGCCGGCGCGCCGCCCGTCGCAGGCACCCGGCCCGGCGGCCGGAGCAGGGCCGCGACCGCCGGGCTGGCGGCCACGGGCGCGAGCATTGTCCTGACCTTCACCGTCGCGGTCCTCGGCCCGTCGCTCATGGAGCCGCGGCTGCCGGGCCGCGGCGGGCAGCCGCCGTGGGCGCTCGCGGCGAATGTCTCGCCGTATCTTGCGGTCGCGCTGACGGCCACGGCGATCGCGGCCGGGACCGCGGGGCTGGCGCTGACCCTGCGAGCGGCCCGGCGTGGCTGGTCGGTGTCGCCCGCCGTGATACTCGCCGCCGGGATTATCGCGGCGGTGGCACTGGCGCTCGTCCCCCCGTTTGGCTCATCGGATCATCTCAGCTATGCCGCCTACGGCCGGATGGTGATCACCGGGCACGACCCCTACACCACCACGCCGGCCGCACTGGCCGCTCTGGGAGACCCGGTCGCGCGGGCGGTCCAGGACTGGCGCACGAGCCCGTCTGTCTACGGCGCCCTGGCCACCGCGGGCCAGGCGCTGGCCTCGGCGATCGGGGGGACGTCGGCGCGGCTGACGGTGTTCGTGCTCGACCTGCTGAACGTGGCGGCGTTCGCGGTGACGGGCCTGCTGCTGCACCGGCTGGCGCGCGGCAGCCGGGCCCGTCAGCTGCGCGCGGCACTGCTGTGGACGTGCAATCCGCTGCTGTTGCAGGTGCTGGTGGCCGGTGCGCACGTGGACAGCCAGGCGATCGTGTTCGGCATCGGCGCGCTGGCCGTCTTCACCCTGTATGCCCGATCTGATCCGTCCCCGCTGGACCCGGGACGGCAGGCCGTCACCGGCGCGGCCGCCGGCGCGCTGATCGGCCTCGGATTCGCGGTCAAGGCGACGACGGCCCTGGTCGGGGCCGGGCTGGCCCTAGCCTGCGTCCTGGCCTGGCGCGCGCGGGAGCAGGCCGCGAGCCGGTCCGTGCCCGCACCGCGACCGGCGGCGGCCCGGCCCGGATGGCGCTGGTCGCGATGGCATCGGTCCGGCGGGACTGGGTCCGGCTGGAGTCGGCCCGGATGGCGCGGTCCGGCGGCGGTGCTCGGCGGCCTCGCGGCGGGTTTTGGCGTGACCGTGAGTGCCTCCCTGGTGATCTGGGGGACGAGCTCGCTCGGGCCGGCGCTGCGGGCCGGCAGCTATGTGTCCATCGGGTCGCCGTGGCGCGCTGTCCGGTCCGTGTTGCGCCTGGTGATCGGTGAGGGGGCCGCGGAGGATGCCGTCAAGGGCGCCGCCGTGGTGCTCGCCGTGGCGCTGCTGGCGCTGCTGCTGCGGTCGATCAGCGCTGCCGGGCCTGGCGCCTGGCCCGCGATCCCTGGCCTGGCCGGAACCGGAGACCGAGCCGGAGCCGCCGGGACCGGAGCCGGAAATCGAGCCGGGACTGGAGCCGCGGGGACCGGAGCCGCCGGATTCGCCGCCTGCGCGGTATTCGCGGTGGTCTTGGCCTGGCTGCTCGCATGGCCGTACGTGCTGCCGTGGTACGACGGCCTCGGGTGGGCGCTGCTGGCGCTGCTGCCCGCCTCGGGGCTGGACTGGCTGATGCTCGCGCGGACGACGGCGCTCGCGCTCGGCTACCTGCCCGCCAGGGGAATCGTGCTGCCCGGCGGCCTGCGCTGGCTGGAGACCGTCATCAGGACGGCGCTTACTCCCGCCGTGCTGCTCGCCGTGACGGTGGCGCTCGTGGTGATGCTGCGGCCGTGGCGCGCAAGCCCGCCCCGGATGCCGGGGCAGGTGCTGTTACAGGTAGGGGCCGGAGGAGCGGGGCTGCTGGGTGGCCTCGTCAGGTACGGGCATCATGCCGGGAGGCAGCGCCCGGCGCATCTGCTCCAGCTGGGCCCGCGCCGCCATCTGCTGCGCGAACAAGGTGGTCTGGATGCCGTGGAACAGGCCCTCCAGCCAGCCGACCAGCTGCGCCTGCGCGACCCGGAGCTCGGCCTCGCTCGGCAGTTCGTCGTCGGCAAACGGCAGCGATAGCCGCTCCAGCTCCGCGATCAGCTCAGGGGCGAGCCCGTCCTCGAGTTCCTTGATCGAGCTCTTGTGGATCTGCTTGAGCCGGGCCCGGCTCTTCTCGTCCAGCGGGGCCGCCCTGACCTCCTCCAGCAGCTGGCGGATCATGCTCCCGACTCGCATGACCTTGGCCGGCTGCTCGACCATCTCGGTGATGGGTCGCTCGCCGGTCGCCTCGGCCGCGTCGGTCTCGACGGCGACGCCATCAGGGCCGACCACCACCACGGTGGGGTGGGGCTCTGGTTCGGTGCTTGTCTCGTCGCTCATGTTCCTAGTCTGTCGAGAACGATCCGCTGGCGCATCCCCGGGGCCGGCCCGGCCGGCGTGCAGCTGCGGTACCTGAGTTACTGGTGAGCATAATTTTGCCCGCTGTGGCGCTATTGGCCAGAGCCTCAACCGGGATAACGACCGGGATATCCGAACTTACTGGAGCATGGTGGGACGCGGGGGCCGCGACGGCAATGGCAGGTGCCCGTTCGGCCGCGAATCGTTTCGTGCGGTAGGTCACTGCTCTTTTCCTGGCTTAGGCTTCGGCTCATGGCACCATTCCCGCACGGTGCGGGGCACGTCATTCTCCTGCGGAACGAGAGAGCACCTTGGCTGATGAGCACCCGGACCACCTGGAAGAGGAGGTCGAGGATATGGCGGCCGACGATGCCGCCGGGCAGGCCGATCCCGGCCCGGCCCGGCCCGTACCTGCTCTGCCGCAGTCCCGGTCACCCTGGCCAGGCGCGCGGCCGCTGAGCCGTCAGCCGGACGGCCCCGACGTCGCTGAGCCGCCCGCTGGCGGCGGGCACCTGTCGGGCCGTCAGCCGCCATTCGGCTCGGCGGCCTCCTTCGAGCCGCAGGCGCCGGCCTTCGAGCCGCAGGCGCCGCCGAAGCCTGGGGAGGCGGACGCCCCGGCCCCTGCCGATGGGCGCCTGGCCTGGCCCCCCTGGGCCGAACCCAGGCCCGAGACGACATCACGCCCCGGCAATGCCCCCGACTGGCCGGGAGCACCGCAGAGCCCGGATCCCCGCGCCCAGGATGCGAACGACGCCGATGCCGCCGGCCTGGACGCCGCCGACCGGGATGCTGGGGGTCCGGACGCTGGGGGTCCGGACGCCGTTGGCCCGGATGAGACCGCCCAGGACGCACGCGGCCTGGGTGCGACCGGCCCGGATCCCCGCGGCCTGGATGCGACGGGCCAGGACGACCAGGGCGTGAACGACCCGGAGGCCGACGGCGCAGATGGGCACGGCGCGCAAGCGTACGGCCAGGACACCTACGGCCCGGACACCTACGGCCAGGACACCTATGGCCAGGACGGGTACGACGTGGGTTCGTACGGCACGGAGGTGTATGGGTCGGAAGGATTCGGGCCGGAAAGGTTCGGGCCGGACAATTACGGCCCCGACGCCTACGGGCGGCCACGACCGCCCGATCCGGTGGCCGCGCAGCCGCCGGGACCCGATGCTCGCGGTCCCGCCGGGCCGCAGGCTCCGCCCGCTGACGGTGCTGATGTTTACGGCTCAGCCGACCCCTATGGCCAGGATCCGTACGGATCTGCAGGTCAGTACGGCCCGGCTGGTCCCGATCCGGAGGCGTACGGTCTCGCCGATCCGTATGGCCCGTCTGACCCTTACGGCCCGTCAGACTCTTACGCCCCGTCAGACTCTTACGGCCCGTCAGACCCGTATGGCCCGTCAGACCCGTACGAGGCGGCAGACCCTTACGGCCATGCAGCCGCATACGACGCACCGGCCTGGCGCAGTCCGCCGCCCGGCTCCGCCGAGCAGGCTGCGTCTCCCGTTCCGCAGGCTCTGCAGCAGCCGGCCTCGCCGGCCCCGCGGCCGCCGGCCCCGCAGCAGCCGGCTGCGGCGGGGCCCGGTGCGACCGCGGCCTACCGGCTGCCCGGAACGTCCGGCCAGGCTGACCTGGCCGACGGCTCCCTGGCGGCCCGGCCGGCCGATCCCTCGGCCGGGCCGGCGGCGGCCTTGCCGGGTGTCGCTCCGGCACTGCCGCAGAGCCCGGAGCATCCGGCCGAGACCCTGACCCCCGAGTACCTGCTGCCGGGCCGCCGGCGGGCACCGTCTCCGGGCTGGCGCCGGGTCATCTACCAGGCCACCGGCGGTCTGATGCGAGTGCCGTCCTCGGCTGCCGAGATTCGCCGAAGGGACATGATTGCCAGGGTCCGGTCGCCGGTCGCGGGCGGTCATCACCGGGTAGCGGTCATGAGCCTGAAGGGCGGAGTCGGCAAGACGACAACGACCATGGGCCTCGGCTCCACCCTGGCGTCGCTGCGCGGTGACCGGATTATCGCGGTCGACGCCAACCCCGACCGGGGAACGCTGTCCGACAAGGTGGGGCTGGAGACCTCAGCGACGGTCCGTGACCTGCTGAACGAGCGGGGCCAGATCCGCCGCTACGCGGACGTGCGGACCTTCACCTCCCAGGCGGCGAGCCGGCTCGAGGTGCTGGCCTCGGACCGGGACCCGACGGTCTCGGTCGCGTTCAGCGGGGATGACTACTGCAATGTCGCCCGGGTACTCGAGCACTACTACTCCATCTGCCTGACGGACTGCGGGACCGGCCTGCTGCATTCAGCCATGTCCGGCGTGCTGCGCCTGGCTGACCAGATCATCCTGGTCAGCACGCCGTCGGTGGACGGCGCGCGCAGCGCGAGCGCCACCCTCGACTGGCTCGCCGCCCATTCCTACGGAGATCTGGTCCGAAACGCGGTCGTCGTGCTCTCTGTCGTGCGTCCCCGCAGCAAGAGCTCCGTGGACCTGGATCGCCTGGAGGAGCACTTTGCCGCCCGCTGCCGGGCTGTCACCCGGATTCCCTACGATGCGCACCTTGAGGAGGGAGCCGAGGTTGAGCTTGAGCAGCTGAGCCGGGCCACCGCTGATGCGTATCTCGAGCTCGCCGCAGTCGTCGGTGACGGCTTCGCCACGCCCAGATCCAGGGCCCGGCCGCCCGCCGGCCAGCGGACCGCACCTCGTCAGCCTCGCCGTTGACCTGTACTTGGCGAATACGCGGTCTGCCGTGGCGCCGGACGGGGAGCTGGCCGCCCACGCGCCGAATCAGGCCGGGCCCTGGGCCCGCCGTCGCTTGTAGCTGCGGATGGCATGGACCAGTGATCGGAGCGCATCGAAGACCGGTGCGTCCGAATCGGGAGGGAAGCCCAGCGCGCGGCGCCCGGAAAGATCAATGGGGAAACCCGCGGCGCGCGGCCGCTCCTCGCCACTCCATGCGTACGCAGCCGGTCCCCATACGCCCAGGACCCGGTCCTGTGTCTTCTGCCCGCTGGCCATCGGCCACCTCCGGGTATTGCCCGAGTCAGCCCTTCGGCTCGGGGTCATGTTCGTCAGGTGCGTAAGGACCCAGGCGGCGGCGCTGCGCCCAGCGCTGGTACCCCTGGACGGGATGGGCCAACGAACGCATCCAGTCACGGCCGACGGGAGGTCCATACCGGCCATCAGCGACACCAAGGCCCCACCGCGGCTGTTCGTCCAGCCTGGCATTGGGATCTGCCGGGGGCTTGCCGAGGCCCCAGTGCGGGTTCTCTTGGTTACCGGCCACAGGATCACCTCTGCGTAGCCGGGCCCGGCCCGGCGTATGCCACCAGCATGATGGTGCTGTCCCGGATTAGCAACGGCCATAGGCGCGCTGCTGTCCTCCTCGCGTATCAGCTGGGGAGCCCTGGCTGCCGCAGGATCAGCACGACGGAGAGAATCAACAGCACGGAGCCGAACGTGATCAGGGCGTAGCGGATGCCGTGCAGCTTGAACGAGCTGGCGATGCCGACCAGGAACAGCACGGCAGCGAGAAAGACCGTGATCCGGACGTAGTCGTCGCCGACGAGCCCGGACTGGTTGCCCGCCTGGAACTTCGCGTTGGCCTCGTTGTCGAGCGCATTGGCCCGGGCCTGGACCGGCAGCTTGTACTGCGGCATGTATGTCGGGCCGGGCGGGGAATGCGGATTGTGCAGCGGGTCGGTCGCCATCCACGCGTTGAAGGCGACCCGGAACGCAGGCCGGAACCGGCGCTCGGCAACTGCCTCCTTCTGGGGACTGTTCAGGGTGTACGCAGTAAACCAGGCATTAAAGGTCGAGGCGTCGAAATTGCGGAGCGAGAAGGCTGAGAGGTCGTCACGGGTGGCTAGCGCGCGCAGCGTGGACGACTCAGCGATCTCAACCCGCGATGCCGTCCCCCAGCGTGCCGCCGAATAGCCCGCCCAGGCGGCCGTGATCGTGACCAGGGCGAGTAGCAGCGCCTCGCAGATCTGGACAATCCGGGAGTGACGATTGCTGGTCTCGCCGTCACCACCTTCTGCCTTGGCCTCCCGGTCATGCTTCTCGCCATGCTCGTGCAGCTTCTTGCCGGCCTCGATCGGGTTGAGTCCTTCGGCCATCAGCGCATCCCCCGCTCCCACGGACAAACGCAACGAGCATATCGGGCGGGCGGCGTCCTCGATCGCCGCGATCCCGGGCTCAAGCGAATGATCGTCGTGACCTGCGCCAGCTCCGCGTGTCTGCCCCGTCGTCCGCTCAGGTCACCCGCCTGACGAGGGCACCGGCTCGCAGAGCACGCGGAATCTCGGCGACCTCGTCCACGACCTCGAGTAGGCGGCCGAGCTCATCAGAGGAGATAGCCGGGCTGATGTCGACCGAATAGCTGATGCCCGTGGACTTCCAGGTGCTGGTGTCGAACCCGCCTGCCGCGGACACCCGAACGCCGTCCAGCTCGATGCCCAGGGTGGCGGCTTCCCGGTACACGTCATTGAGCACGCAGCCGGCCGCCGCGAGGTGGAGAAGGTGCCCGCCGGTGAACTCAGCTTCCACCGTGACCCCTTCGGGGGTCCACCGGTGCGGGAACCTCACCGCAGAGGCCGAAGCGGACCGCATCGTCCCCGCGCCCACGACGACCTCGAAGCGATCGCCCATCACCAGCTCCTTCCCGCCACTCAACGCCTGCGGCCCGGCCTGGCGGCTAACTTACCGACGCCCCGATCCCGGACGCCGGCAGTTCACCGATTGCCCCTGGGACGGCCGGCTTACGACAGATCTGCTGCCCATTTCCCGCTGACCTCGTAAGCCTCGTCGTCGCCGGGCCATGGCGGCATTGTCACCGCTACGGCAGTCAGCAGGCCATCCCCGGAGGCCCGGAACTGGAAATGCGTCCCGGCGGGAATAGACAAGCAGGTCCCTGCCGCCAGCGGCACTATCTGCTGATTGTCTCCTTGCCGGCGCCACATCTCGCCGTGGCCACGCAAGATGTACCAGATCTCCTCCACGTGGCGGTGCGCCACCGGGCGCGAAACCCGGCCTGCTCCCAGCTCGAAATGCGCCATGCTGCCGCGAGCTAGCCGTAGCAGCACTCGGACGCAGGAACCATCGGGAGCAATGGCATCACATTCACCAGGCAGCCGCATAGTGCCGAAACCATGATCCACCATTCACCTCCTGAATCGCTCCGGCGTTGCTGCGAGGTGCCAGCGGCCGGATGTCATCGCAGCCATGCCTGGCATCAGGCGTTCGCCGCATACTGCCAGAAGTCCCGCATGAGGGCGGGCGGGGTCGGTCCGGCCATTTCCAGCTGGCTGAGCAGGATGGTGACCGCGCCGGCGGACGCGGTGATGTGTGCTGCCGTTCCGGTGCCGCCGACCCAGCCGTAGCGACCTGGCACGTTCCAGGCATCGATGGCCTCGACGTCGACCGAGCCGCCGAAACCCCACCCCTGGCCCTCCAGGAACAGCCGGCTGGCATCGCGCTGGGACCGGGTCAGATGATCGGTGGTCATCTGACCCACCGACGCGGCTGACAGCAGCCGCCGGCCGCCAGCGGTCCCGCCGGCGAGCAGCATGCGGGCGAACGCGTGCCAGTCATCTGCGGTCGAGACCAGCCCGCCGGCGCCGGAGGGAAACACCGGCAGGCTGCTCCACTGCCCGCCGGGGGCGTCGACCAGCTCCAGACCGCCCGCCGGAGCGGTCCGGTAGAAGCTGGTGAACCGGCCGAGATGGCCGGTCGGCACCTCGAATCCGGTGTCGGCCATGCCGAGCGGCTCGAACAGCCGATCCGCCAGGAACTCGGGCAGCGGACGGCCCGAGACCCTGGCGATCAGCACGCCCTGGATGTCGGAGCAGGTGTTGTACAGCCATGCCTCGCCCGGCTGATGCAGCAGCGGAATGCGGGACAGCGCGGCCATCCATTCGTCCGGCGCGGCCACGGCTTGCGGCTGCGGCGGTCCTTGCTTCAGCTCGCTGAACAGCAGTCCGACCACTGGCAGTGAGAAATCGGACGGGAAGCCGTACCCAGCGCGGAAAGTGAGCAGATCGGCCACGGTAACCGGCCTGACGGCCGGGACCACGTCGTCGACCGGGCTGGCTGGCGTGCGGACGACAGCCGGGGAGGCCAGCTCCGGCAGCCATTGCCGGACCGGGTCGTCCAGCGCGATCCGGCCGTCCTCGACCAGCATCATGACCGCCGCGGCGATGATGGGCTTGGTGATCGAAGCAATACGGAAGATCGAATCCCTGGCCATCGGGCAGGTGCCGTCGGCGTCGGCCGAGCCGGCGGCCTGCACCTCGACCTGGTCGCCGCGAGCCACCAGGCCCACCGCTCCGGGCACCGAGCCGTCGCCGACATGCGTCTCCAGGATGTCGTGCAGGTTGGTCATCGGTCCCCTCCTCCGTAGCGGGCGGTCGCAAAGGATGACGATCAGCGCGGCGAAAAATCATCAGGCTGCCCGTTCCTCCTTGGCCGTCGAGGCACGTGGCGTTCGCAAGTCATTCGGTGACCAGGTGGTGCTCGACGGCATCGACCTGGACGTCATCCAGGAGACCGTCTTCGCCTGGCTGGGACCCAACGGGTCGCGCCGGCACGCAACGGGCATGCGAGTCTCAGCTGCCCGATGAGTCGAACAGGAGCTGACGGTCGCGGCAGCCTCGACTGGTTGCTGCCTCCCGTTGCTTAGCTGTGATCAGGTGGATTTGAGAGGGTCATGTAGATATAGGTCACGCAGGACGCCGAGTTCGGCTCCATGGTGGATCTGTTCGTCGAGATTGTGGAGCACGAGCGCGGCCTTGTCACTCTCGGCGTATTCGCCGGCGATGGGGCCCAGCGGTTCCCACCAGGAAGCTGCGGGCAGTTCCCGGAGCAGGTCCTGCCAGAAATCGTGCGCACGGGCCAAGACAGCAATGGCTTCCGCTGCCGTTGCCGGTGCCGGGTCATCCCTTTCGAACCCGCCGGGCGGTCGCTCCACTCCCAGCCACTCCGGTTGCCGTTTCGCTCCGTAGTTTTCGATCAGGTGCCACAGCCGCCAGGCGATCGTCGTGAAGGGCGGCGTGCCGGGCCGGTCCGTATCATCAGCACGGTAGTCACCGGACTCTGTCCGGCGGACCGTACAACAGCCGGGCACCGGCTCCCAGAAGTACTCGTCGTCGGTGAGCCCGGCGAGCCTACTCCGGGTCCGCTGGTAGACGTAGTCAGACAACTCAATGATGTCAGCGCGGGCGTCACTGCGGTTTTCCATGGCCATGACGCTAGAACACATTGCGGACAGTTTCTGTCCTCGATATGGGCGAGACGGGGCTTCACCCGCGCAGCAGGTCCGGCTACGCCGTCAGCCATCAGGCGAGTCTTCGGCGGACAAGCCAACGCCGCTTGCCGCCACTTCGTCCTGCCGTCTGCAGGACGCGCTCGAATCCGTGTGCCTCGAACAGGCCGACCGTCCCGACATACGCGGCAGTCTGGTCAACGCGATCGCCTTCTGGGTCCACTGGGTAACCTTCAATCGCGATTGCGCCGCTGGCGCGCGCGTGCTCAATTGCGCCGTCCAGCAGGTCGTGCATCAGCCCACGGCGCCGGAACCCCGGTCGCACCCTGAAGCAGACCGCTGACCATGCCTGCGCGTCATCAACATGCGGGATGGTACGAGAGTTGACCAGGGCACGATACGTGCACTTCGGTGCGATCGAGCACCAGGCAGCAACTTCGCCGTCCACGAACGCGAGGACTCCTGGACCGGGCTCGCGCTCACATAGGTCGCGCATGTGCTCGAGGCGGCCAAGCGCGTCGAGACTGGAGTTCCGGTACACCATGCACACGCACCCGCTCTGCGCCAATAGCGACGCGAAGTGCTCCCAGTGCCCGACGGCAGAAAGTACCTCGATGGCCATGGCACAAACCCCTTGGATCTGGATCTGATTCGACTTATGCGCCGGCAGCCCACTCTGGTCGCCCTCTCCGATGGCTGCAACCCACGGGCGATGTGGGTCCATGCCGAATTGCCTGATGGCCAGTTCCTGTTAGTGCAAGCCGAACCGGAGGATGGGTCTGTAGCCAGTGGTGCACCACCCGTGACTTATGCGCGGAGAGGTTGTCGCAGATCACGTGCACCGCCACGCCGGGTCGGCCTGGCGGTCGATCTCGTCCAGGAAGTCGCGGAAGTCCACGGCCCGGTGCTGGGCGGACAGCTTGCCGATCACCTTGCCGGTGGCGATATCCAGCGCGGCGAACAGGTCCACGGTGCCGTGCTGCACGTAGTCGAAGCTGCGCCGCTCAGGCACCCCGGGACTCATCGGCAGCACCGGGGCGGTCCGCCGCAAGCCTGGGTCTGCAACTTTCGGCCACACTGAACACCACGCCGTTCGCCGGCGGCGCCAGGCAGAGACCGGCCACGTCCCGGATCTTGCCGGTCAGCAGCGGATTGGGAGAGACCTTGAAGGTCTCGGTCCGCCAGGGCTGCCCGCGCTCCTTGCGCAGTTCAGTGCGTCCACGACCCGTGCGGATTTCCCGAGTGGCAGACATTTCCATCGAGCTGTTGTTGTCCAGCGGCTTGGCAGTACTGGCAGCAGCTATAGCCTCGCGGCCCGCAGCGTGAATAGTTCTGGTTAATCGGCGGGCGGCGCACGACTCGTGTCGATGGTGCCGTCTACCAGGCGAATCCGACGTAGCCTCCGCTGGTCTGGAAGCCGCCGCTGTTGATCGCGGTCAGCAGGGGCGCCAGCGCCACGTGCGCGAGTGGCGTGAATTTGTCTGCGGTGAGGATGCCTACCTCGTTGAGGTTCCCATGAGGCATCTCCACAATGAGCCTGCTGCCCGAGGGATTGGACCAGACGACTGTCTGACGAGCACTGTTGAACAGGAGGTCTCGCCCGTGCCGCTGCCACCTTCCCGTGATGGCGAGGAGCGTTCCGGTGCGGGCTGAGTACACGCCGAGCGCACCAGATTCGGTGGTCGCGCCCGGTCGGAAGGGCCTGCTGCCGGTTTCGCCGATCAGCTTGGTGCCATCGGGGGTGATGAAGGGCCACGGGAAGCTGCCCGCGCCGTGCAGGGTGACCATCTTGCTAGCCGCTGCCAGGCTGGTGCCCGGCGCGGTGGTGTTGAGCAGGCGCATCTGGGTGGGGGCGGTGCGGATTGTGCCGCCGGGTTGAATGGACATCTGCCCGAGAGCCAAGGTTCGCCCGTCCGACGTCCAGGCGCCGGGGCCGCCGAGCACCGGTGTCGCCGCGGGGGGTAGCGAGGTCCACTGCCGCATCTGGCCGGTGGCCAGCGTGATGACCTGGATGACCGCAGGCTTGCCACTGCCGCCGTAGGCTACGGCGAGCTTTGCGCCATCCGGCGACAGTGCGAGGGTCGGTGCCTGGGCCTCGGTCAGCCTTCCGGGAAGAGATAGCGGGGACAACTGGGTGTGGCCGCCGGGCGTGATTCGCAGGATCATGAACTTCAGCGGTGTCTTCTGATCCTGCTTGTAGAGCCTCGGGACGCCTAGCTTCCCGTGGATGTACCACTGCGCGGCGAACACAAAGGTACGGGCGTTGGCGGCGCCGGTGAACGACTCGAACGCGTTATAGGGCGCGGGCGGCCGGACCGTGGCGAGGACCTTGCCGCTGGCGGTGGCCCGGATCTTGACGTAGCGGGCGTTGACGCTGTCACCGTAATGCGTGCCATGGACGGTGCGGCTGTAGATGCCTCTCTGGACGGCATACGCGTAGTAGGGCGGGATACCGGAGTACGCCGGCAGCCCGCCGGTCGCTGACGGATTCGGCCCTGACCCCGAGACAACATGCTCGATGAGGAAGGTACCGGCGATCACCACGGTGACAGCGGCGGCAGCCGCCAGCGCAGTCACCCAGGCCGACCGGTGCCGCTGGCCGCGGCGCCGCAGCCTGCCAGGTGGGTGCGCCCGGGCGGGCAGGCGCAGCGCCGGGATGCTGCCCGGCTCGATCTGCTCCGATTCGGTCCTCATGTCCGCGCGGAGCCGGTCTTCCAGCTGGGTCACGGTTCCTCCTCCTGAAGCATCCGGGCCAGGGCGGCCAGCGCCCGCGAGGTGGTGGATTTCACGGTGCCGCGGCTGACGCCCATTGCCACCGCGGTCTCCTGCTCGGGCAGCTCGGCGAAGTAGCGAAGCACCACCGCCTCGCGCTGCCGGGGCGGCAACCGCAGCACCGCCGCCACCGTTTCCCGTTGCCGCTCGCCCGCCAGCACCGTGGCTTCCGCCGACGCGGCGGCCGGGATGGCCAGCGGCCGGGGCACGCGCTTGCTGCGGCGCAGTGCCGACCGGGAGCCGTTCAGCACCGATGACCGCACGTAGCCGAGGGCATGGGCGTGGTCAGACATGCGATCCCAGGCCCGGTACAGGCCGCAGAATGCCTCCTGCACCACGTCCTCGGCCGCCTGCCGGTCGCCGAGCATGAGAAATGCGAGCCGGGTCAGCCCCAGCGCATGCTCCTGATAGATCGCGGTGACCGCCTGGCTGGCGTCCATCTCGCAGTCCATCGCGCCATTGTTCCCGCGGTCCCAGCCTGGCGTCACGGCTGCGGTGAACAGGTGCGGGCGAGCGGCGCCAGAGCGACCGCGCAATCGCGAATTGATGTCCACATATCAGAAACGCCAGCGCTGGCTAAAGGTTGCCTCGGCGCCCCCGCCTGGCGCGCCGGTTCCGGGCAGGGATCACGCCGCTCGCTCAATCACAGCACGCGGACGCACATGCACCTGTCAGGTGTTGAGGCTTCCGGCAGGTAGCGGGGTGAAGTGGGCGTTGAATTCCCCTGTCTTGCTCGCGGGCGCCGGATCCCTGGGGAGCGGTCGCCGAGCCCGGCGCGCAAGCGATCGCGTGCGACGCCGAAGGCGCCCTTGACGCGGCGGCCGCGACCGGGACACTGAGAGGCCGAGGAAGACGGCCGTACCTCTCGATCAGCGTGCATGATGAGCGCGCCTGGTTCGACCAGTGGCGCTAGTCGGCTGGGACGGCGCGGCCGCGCCGGGCGGTCCTCGCCAAGGCAAAACCCGGCGCGGTGAGCGCCGGACCCGGCGCCGCTTGTGCGCCGGGGCTGTGCGCCATGCCTCAGGCTGGTTTCACCTTCGGCGCCAGGCGAAGCTGGAGGCCGGCCTCGGCGCGCACTCGCTGGGCGATCCGAATGGCATCGCGGCTGGGCATCCCGTTGTCAGCCAGGTATCCCACGAGCGCCTGCTCGTACGCGTCGGCGGCACGGGCGACGTCGTCGGCGCTGCTCCCGGCCAGCTTCTGCCGGGCGTCGTCCAGCGCTGCCTGAGTTTCCTCGGCTAGTTCCTTCTCGACGGCCTCGTCCGCCTCGGCCGTCTTCTTGCGACGCCCGAACAGGCGCCTGACCCGTCGGCCCAGCTTCCGGACGCCCTCGGCAACCCCATCTGCGGCCTTCTCGCCCGCGGCTTCGCCCGCGCCCTCGACCAGTCCCTCGGCGAACCACTTGAGAAGCAGGTAGCCAAGCGCCAGTGGTATGTGGAGAAAATTGCGCTCCGACTCGTCCGTGAAGTACGACAGGTCGAGCCCGATCTCATCTGAGATCGCCTCGGCTGAGATTGAGGGGTCGGGTATATCGGTCACGGTCACTGGCTCCGATCGTCGGGTGACAGTACCTCGCTAAGCCGGATCGCTCGCAGCGGTTCCTCGCCGAGCAAGACCGGCAGGAGCGCCATGGGATAGAAGAGCTGGTTGCGGATCAGGTCCTTGGCCTGGCGCCTCGCGGCCTGATCGCCCTTTTTCTCGCGTACCTGCCGCAGCCACTGCACGTCCAGCGCGATCAGGCTGCCGTCCAGGTTCATGATTGCGAATCCGAGCGCGGTCGAGACCCGCACGGCCCGCTCCTCCGCGTTGACGGCCCGCTTTGCCCAGCGCTCCTGGTCGCCGGGGTCGTGGCTCGCCCTGGCAAGGGCCTGCCCCGTGTAGGTCGCCGCCAGTTCGAAGGCTGCCGCTGGATAGAGCGAGCTATAGAAAGTGAGCACGTCGCCGTCGAGCGCCCGGGAGATCAGGGCGTCTCCCTCCGCTTTGAGGCTGTCGAATGCCTCGCGAACGGCGTCCCCGTCGCCAAGCCGGATCATCCTGTCGCACAGCCGCGTGGCGACATGCTCGATCCTCTCCAGGTCGCCAGCCGTGATGTAGAAGAGCGAGTTCATCAGCGAATCCGCCTCGTCGCCCAGATTCTGAGCCCGCGCCGCCGCGGCGAGCGCCAGCTCCCGGATCGCTAGTACTCCGCCGATCGTCTTGCCGTCGGCAAGCATTCCTCCCTGAAGGTCCTCGGCAAGCTGGCTAAGACGGTCGAGGAACCTGCGGGCGCGCTGGACCTCGTCCTTAGCGTCACGGGGACTGTCTGAGTTAAAGATGTCAGACTGCAGCCACTGCCGGATCTGCTCTAGCACGTGCTCCCCGTTGTCCGGGCGGCATGCCTCCAGGATTGCGTCGATCTGCTTCGCCAGTTCCTCACCCGTCTCGTCCTGCCTCGCGTCGGCTCGCAGTGAGCGGGCGATCGCCCGGAGTCGGTCCTGCAGCGGCGTTGCGGTCGGATCGTCCAGTTCGTCCGCTACTACGTCATCCGGGGAAACGCCGGGGGGCAGCTCATCGAGGGCCTCGCCCTCCCCGTTCGCGCTCAGGTGTATATACCCGCCCGCCTGCTTGATGTACTTACCGGTTAGATCGGCCAGCTTTCGCGGGTCGGCGCTGTGGGTAATGCGGTAGCTCATCTGCCTCTCGCCGGAACGCGAGTCCAGGACGAACAGGCAGCCCGCGGTAATGAGCACCTCGTTCAGCACCGCGAGGCGCTGGAGGACGCGCTGGTCAGAACGGCTTTCCATGAATTCCCCCCAAGCCATGCGCCCCCGGACCGTCAGCCCGTGGTCACCATACCCCTGCGATGTGCAATTCAGCCAGGCTCAGGTGTTCAGATAGGTCAGCACCGCGAGGACGCGGCGGTTGGCATCCGCGCCGGGATAAAGGTCGAGCTTGGTGAAGATGTTGGCGATGTGCAGGCCGAGGCCAAGCGGCGCATCGAGGACGCCATGCGGCCGCCGGAAGGGAGAGCCAGGCGCACCGGCACAGCGACGGGACCTGGATGACCAAGCCGGATAGACGAGGACGCCTGGGCCCGTGAAAACTTGGGCACGTATTTTGCCACAGCCAGCCGCACACAGCCGCCACGAGCCGGACACAACCGCATACGGCTAAGCCGTAACAGAGCAGCCGCCGCGGCCCGCATGCTCGCAGGTCAGGGGCTGTTTTTGCTGGTCTGAGCGGAGGGTGAGGGATTCGAACCCTCGAGGACACTCACGCGCCCTAGCGGTTTTCAAGACCGCCGCCATCGGCCACTAGGCGAACCCTCCTGGCTGCGGAAATCATGCCCGACCAGGGACCCTGAGGGCCGCCTTGTCCGCCACCGGTCCGCACATCCAAAGTGCCGGGCCGCCACGATCAGCGGCCCAGGCGTCACAGTAGCTTCTCATATCGCCCGCCAGCGCAGTAACGACGCGCTCATCGGGACGCGAGGGCGTCATCCCTGGTGACCTGGACGGTGAGTAGGCTCGCCGGTGAGGGAGGTCGCATGCTGCCGCCATTCGGCTGGAACGCCGTCGTGACGCAATGGCAATTCGCGCCCATCGTCACCGGTTTCGTAGCTGTTGCTGCCGGGCTGTACCTGTGGGGGGTCCTGCGGGTAGCCCGCCGGCATCCGGCCCGGCCGTGGCCGGCCTGGCGGACCGGGATGTTCCTCGGCGGGCTCGCGGTCCTGGTGCTGGCCACCCAGAGCGGCATCGGCGCCTACGACGACGTCCTGTTCTGGGATCACATGGTGCAGCACCTGATGCTGGTCATGATCGTTCCGCCGCTGCTCATTGTCGGGCAGCCGATCACGCTGCTGATGCACGCCAGCCGGAACCCGCTGCACACCTGGACCAAGCGGACCGTGCGCTCCCCGGTGGCCAGCTTCCTGACCTGGCCGGTCTTCGGGTTCGTGGCCTACGCGTGCGCGATCGGGGCCGCGCACCTGACGAACATCGCCAACCTGGTGGAGACCAACCAGACGCTGCACAACGGCGAGCACGTGCTGTTCGTGGTGGTCGGGTACCTCTTCTTCCTGCCGATCATCGGCCGCGAGCCGATCCGGTGGCGGCTGTCCTACCCGATGCGCTTCGTGATCCTCATCCTGATCATGCCGGTGGACACCTTCACCGGGCTGGTGCTGGGCTACGGCAACGCCGGAACGCCCGGTGTCCCCGTGGCCGAGCCGGCCTGGGCGCCAGGGCGGGTCGAGGATCTGCACCTGGGCGGAGCGGTGATGTGGATCGGCGGGGACGCGATCATGTTTGGCCTGATGATGCTCGTCTTCCTGATGTGGAGCATGGACGAGCGGGCCTCGACCAGCGGCCACGGCTGGCTGGAGTCCGCCCGCAAGACCAGCCTGGCAACCCTGGTCGCCTCGCATCAGCCCCCGCCGCCAGCGGCGGGCAGCGCCGACCTGGCGGCGCCGGGAGCGTCGGCCGGCCAGGTGGCCGCCGGCCAGCTGGCCGCCGGCGACTGGTCGGCGCGCGGCGGGGTTGACGATGACGAGCATCTCGCCGCTTACAACGCCTTCCTGGCCCGGCTGAACGACGCCGAGTCCAGCCGCCGGCAGTAGATCCTCCGCGGTAGCCGGCTGGGCACCGGCCCCGATCCTGGCTGGGCTGCGGTCGGCATGGACGCAGCGCTAGCCGTTCTGCCCGTCCTTTTCTCTTTTAGTGAACCCGAGGGCCCGCTCATACGTGCCAAGGTGCAACGGCTGCTATCGGCCCTCAACTCGGGTCTGAGCTTTCGGGAGGCAGCCTCGCCAGCTCCGTGCGGGGGGACAAGTGGCCCCGTCCCCCCGCGCGGCCCACCCGTTCCTGCGGCGCTCGCCGTCACGAGCGGGCCTGGCGGCGACACGCCGGTAGCGCTTTCTACGCGAATCTAGGGAAGGCGCTAGAGGGGGCCATAGGCTTCTATGGCATGGATCCTGTTCGTAATCCCTACGCGCCCGGAGCCGGGCAGCGGCCGCCGGAACTGGCGGGCCGCGACCGCGAGCTCGGCCAGTTCGAGGTGGTGCTGGAGCGGGTGGCGCGCGGCCGCCCTGAGCGCAGCATGGTCCTCACCGGCCTGCGGGGCGTCGGCAAGACCGTCCTGCTGAACTCGTTCCGGTCGATGGCGATGCAGCGGCTCTGGGGCACGGGGAAGATCGAGGCGCGGCCGGACCAGTCGATCCGCAGGCCCATCGCCGGAGCCCTTCACATGGCGGTCCGCGAGCTGGCGCCCCGGCACCGGGCGCCGGACCGGATCGATCACTTCCTGGGCGTGCTCAAGGCGTTCGCCGCGCGCGATCCAGGAGCGCAGAAGGGCTCGCAAGCGACTCAGCTGGGCATCGACGTGCCGGCGGTGCGCGGCCGCGCCGATTCGGGTGATCTCGAAATCGACCTGACCGAGCTGCTGACCGACGCGGCGTCCGTGGCGGCCGACCTCAGCGTGGGCATCGCGCTGTTCGTCGACGAGATGCAGGACGTGCGGGCGCCGGACATCTCGGCCCTGTGCGCCGCCTGCCACGAGCTATCGCAGAACGGCGGCCCGCTGATCGTGGTCGGGGCCGGGCTGCCGCACCTGCCGTCGGTCCTGTCGGCGAGCAAGAGCTACTCGGAGCGGCTGTTTCGCTACGTGTTCATTGATCGTCTGGACCGGGAGGCCGCGGACGTCGCGCTGCTCGCCCCGGCGCGGCGGGAGGGCGCTGACTTCGAGGCCGGCGCGCTCGATGCGCTCTACGCGGCCGCCGACGGGTACCCGTACTTTGTCCAGGCCTACGGCAAGGTGACCTGGGACGTGGCCGCGTGCAGCCCGGTCACCGCCAAGGATGTCGGGGTGGCGAGCCCGGTGGCGGCCACCGAGCTGGCGGTCGGCTTCTTCGGCAGCCGGTACGAGCGGGCCACCCCGGCGGAGCGTGAGTACATGCGCGCGATGGCCCTGCTCGGGGACGAGCCCGTGCCGACCGCGCAGGTGGCCGAGCAACTCGGCCGCAAGCCGTCCAGTGTCTCGCCGGCCAGGGACAGCCTGATCAAGAAGGGCCTGATCTACAGCTCCGAACGCGGCCTCATCGCATTCACCGTGCCGCACTTCGGCCGTTTCCTGCGGGCTCAGCCGCCGGCCTGACGATATGCGGCGAGCCCGGCCGGGCGGCGGGTGCCGCCGTCGGCTGACTCTGACCCAATGGATGTGAATTCCAACGGCACCCAACCCGATGGATGTGACTCTCAACGGGTTGGCTGGGGACCGACGGGCAGTACTGGGGTGCCGACTCTGGTGAAATCTTGGCCTGTCTAAGGTCCTGACTAGAGTCAAGTAGAAAGCGGCAGATCATGGCGCGGCCTCCTGGCCGGTGACTAGCCGCTCAGGCTCGGCCTGCGGTCCGGCCGCCCAGAGCGGCCGGGCAGGCCCGGCCGCACGGGTAGTGACGTTTTTCCGCTAGCGTGGCACTATCCCCCCAGGGACGATTCCGGCGCATCCCGGGTGGGCCGCCGCCGGCACGTAATCTGCAGGAGGTAGCCGTGCGCAGCACCATGATGGATGTTCCGCTGACCGTGACGTCACTGATGCGCTACGGCACCACGGCCTACAGCGACCGCGAGGTTGTCACCTGCACCACCGACGACCTGCGCCGCCAGTCGTACGCCCGGACCGGCACCAGGGTGGCCCAGCTGGCGCACGCCCTGCGCGCCCTCGGCGTAGACGGGGACCAGCGCGTCGCGACGCTGATGTGGAACAACTCCGAGCACCTCGAGGCCTATCTGGCCATCCCGTCGATGGGTGCCGTGCTGCACACCCTGAACCTGCGGCTCGAGCCCGAGGTGATCGGCTACATCGCGACCCACGCGGGCGACGATGTCGTCATCGTGGACGCGACTCTGACGCCCCTGCTGGCCCAGGTCCTGCCGCACGCGCCGGCGATCCGCCACGTCATTGTCACCAAAGCAGAAGGCGAAACGGAATTCTCCCCCCCAGCCGACCTCCTCGCCCAGGGTCGCCCGGTGCACTCCTACGAGGACCTGCTGGCCGCGCAGCCCACGTCGTTTGACTGGCCCGAGGTCGACGAGCGGTCCGCCGCCGCCATGTGCTACACCAGCGGCACCACCGGCCACCCCAAGGGGGTGGTGTACAGCCACCGGTCCATGCACCTGCACTCGATGGCCGTCTGCATGGGCAACGTGTTCGGCCTGTCCGAGCAGGACCGGGTGCTGCCGGTGGTGCCGATGTTCCACGCCAACGCGTGGGGCCTGGTGTACGCGGCGATGCTCGCGGGCGCCGACCTGGTCATGCCGGACCGGTTCCTGCAGCCGGCGCCGCTGGTGCGGCTGATCGAGGCCGAGCGTCCCACCCTGGCCGGGGCGGTCCCCACGATCTGGAACGCGCTGCTCCAGCACGTGCGCGTGCACGGCGGCGACCTGAGCTCGCTGCGGCTGGTGCCGTGCGGTGGCTCGGCCGTCCCGCACGCGCTGATCGAGGCGTATGAGAAGGAACTCGGCGTCCGGATCGTCCAGGCCTGGGGAATGACGGAGACCTCCCCGCTCGGCAGCGTCGCCCACCCGCCGGCCGGCCTGCCCGAGGATGAGGCGTGGCATTATCGCGACACCCAGGGCCGGCTGATGTGCGACGTGGAGACCAGGCTCGTCGGCGAGGGCGGCACGGTGCTTTCCAAGGACGGCGAGGCGGTCGGCGAGGTCGAGGTGCGCGGACCGTGGATCACCGGTTCCTACTACAAGGATGACGACCCGGCCAAGTTCCGCGATGGCTGGCTGCGGACGGGCGACGTCGGGTGCATCGACCGGCTGGGATTCGTGACGCTGACCGACCGGGCCAAGGACGTGATCAAGTCCGGCGGCGAGTGGATCTCCTCGATGGAGCTGGAGAACGCGCTCATGGGGCATCCGGAGGTGACCGAGGCGGCCGTCATCGGCGTGCCGGACGACAAGTGGGGCGAGCGGCCGCTGGCGGCCGTCGTGCTGGCCCAGGGCGCGAGCGTTACCGCCGCTGACCTGCGGGCTTTCCTGGCCACCCGGGTTCCCCGCTGGCAGCTGCCCGAGCGGTGGTCCTTCATCGACGAGGTGCCGAAGACCAGCGTCGGGAAGTTCGCCAAGACCAGGATCCGCGAGGCCTACGCCCGCGGCGACTACGAGGTTATCGAGGCCGGCTGACGGCACGGCCGGCCTGAGTACTGGCGCGACCGCGCGGCTGACGGCCGGCCTGCGACCCGGCCCGCCGGGGCAAGCGGGTATCGGCTTTGCTGCCGCTCCCGCGGTACCGGTACCCTAGGGCCGACCCGCTGGGGTCGTCGGGAGGCTTCGCCTAGTCCGGTCTATGGCGCCGCACTGCTAATGCGGTTTGGGTTCGCGCCCATCCGGGGTTCAAATCCCCGAGCCTCCGCTCGTGAGCAGGCACTTTGCCAAACAGGCAAGGTGCCTGATCTCTCTTTCAAAGATCATTAAGGCCGGTGCTGTCCCCATGCTGTCCCCAGCGGACACTCAGCCGGAATCACCGGCGGGCTTGCGGGGGGCCCAGGTCTGTAAGCCGACAGCGCGCCTCCCGCTAGTGATCAGGACCGACCGGGTAGCGGGACCAAGGCCGGCCCGCTCATGGCAGCTCGCCGATTTGGTACGGCCCTGCCCGAATTGCCGACCACATGCAGATCCGCGGTCCGGTGTGGCGTCTTTCGCGCATGGCCTTGGCGAGGACGCTACGTGACGGCTGACGGCCTTACCCGGCGTCGCAGTGATCAGCGATGATCTTGCCGATGACGCTCTTCGTAAACTCGGCATCGTCGGGGTCGGTGTCCAGCGCGCCGACCAGGACGATCATCGCTTTCCAGATAGCCCAGCCGCGGCCGCGCGTCCACGTCGCCCCATCGACCGGCAGCTGCTGTGTGAACACACGCTGGCTCTCCCCGGAAAAGAACGTCCATGCGATTGTCGTGTCACAAGCAGGATCACCGATCCCGCAAGTGCCGAAGTCGATGACGGCACTCAGCCGGCCGGTGGAATCCAGGAGCAGGTTGCCCGGCTGGGCATCGCCATGGAACCACACTGGCGGGCCGTCCCACCGGGCGGCCAGCGCCGCCTCCCAGACCTCGGCGGCCAGGCCGGTGTCGATATGACCGCGCAGCTCGGCCAGCGCCGCCCTCGTCTCGGCGTCGTAGCAGGCCGGTGATCCGCCGCGGAAGAAGTTGTGGGTCCCCGGCACCGGACCGCCGGACGGGTCCACGTTATACAGGACAGCGAGAAAGCCGGCCAGGTCGGCGGCGAACTCGGGCAGGCTCGCCACCGTCTCAGCTGCTGCTGTCTGGCCGTCGATCCACCGGTACACCGACCACGGCCGCGGGAAACCGCAGCCCGGCTCGCCCATGGCCAGCGGCTCAGGAATCGGCAGCGGCAGCTGCGGGGCCAGGAACGGCAGCCAGCAGTGTTCCTTGCCGACCTGCTCAACGTAGGCCTGCGAGCTAGGCAGCCGGACCGACATGCGCTCGCCGAGGCGGAACGTGGCATTGTCCCAGCCGTCCACGTCCACCGGACGGACAGGCAGCTCAGCCCACTGTGGGAACTGAGTCGCGACCAGCCGGCAGACAAGCTCGGGAGTTATGTCCGCCTTCCTCACGAGCACGCATTGTGCCACGGCAGCCCAATGACCAGCACCTCCATATCCAGCACACCACGCTCTCGGCCACCTGCACGGCGCATGCCAGTGCGGCGGCCGGGCGGGCTCATCGGGTGGGCTGCGGGCGTCTTCATCCCCTTCTTGCCGGGGCTGGCATACCGCGGATGAGCTGGTCGCACCATACGCTCACCCCGCCGAATCCGTACGAGTAGGAACCTCCCGTTATCAATGACATTTTCATCCTGGTTGTTACCACCCGTTTCGCACGGATAAAGCCTGGTGAATTACTCAATCAGGCACATGTTGACCGAGTTTTTTTGCGTGCGATGTACGGATGTGGCTCTTCGCGAACTCCGTGGTTCCCAGTGGCGGGTCCGCACGAGGCGTTCATGCCAGCCTGCGTACATGCTCCCGACTCGCTGATGTGTTTCTTTTCCAGAAACACGATCCAGTCTCTCCATTATTGCCTTGCTATCGTGTCTTCTGCTTTTCGCGGGTAATACGGGGATGAGCGTCATGTGCATCAGACCGGGGCGGGAGGGACGACAACGATCATTGTGAACATCACAGGCTCGTTTCCCTCATTGGCGTATTCGTGCGGTACGCCGCCGGGAAAGCGTGCGCACATTCGGGGCTCGACGGTGTATCGGCGGCCCGCCACGGTGAGCGTCAGCGTTCCCTCCTGCACCCAGGCCATCTCCCTGGTCGCCGCGGCATGCGCATCGCCGCCGAAATCCTCGCCGGGCAGCAGGTGCCACTGCCACAGCTCCGCGGCCCAGGGCGGCTCGGTCGCGGCGATGATGGTGCCGGTTCCGCCAGCCGGGCCGTGCCACAGGCTCCTGGCCTGCGCCGGGCCCGTGATCCGGACGGCCGGCTCGCTGGAGGTATCGATCAGGCGCGTGACCGGAACGCCGAAGGCGTCGGCCATCCGGGCCAGAGTGGCCAGATTCGGGTTGGAGCGTCCCTGCTCTGTGGCGACCAGCACTCCCTTACTGACGCCCGACCTGACCGCCAGCTGATCGAGCGACCACCCGCGCTCAGCGCGCAGCGCGGCCAGCGCGCGCGCCAGGACGCCGGTGATGCTGGCTGGGCCGGTGCTACTGACTGTGCCGGTGCTGCTCGCTGGATCGGCGCTGCTGGCTGGATCCGTCATGGCCGTGACTCCGCTCCTCATAGGCGGTCGTTATAATGTACTACGTAGCTCATTATTCCGACTGACAGGATGCTCTGCACATGTCATGGTGACGATCTTCGCTCTGGCCGCGGCGCTACTGTACGGCAGCTCCGATTTTCTCGGCGGCGCCGCCGCGCAGCGGGCTCACGTGCTGTCGGTGGCCAGGCTCTCCGCACTGGCCGGCCTGGGCGTGGTGGTCCTGGCCGGCCTGGCGTCCAGCGAGCCCGCGCGGGCCGCCGGGGCTGGCTGGGGGATGGCGGCGGGGGCGATAGGCGGCGTGGGGCTGATAATTTTCTACGCCGGCCTGGCGGCCGGCCCGATGAGCGTCGTCGCGCCGGTGTCCGCGCTGGTGTCGACGATCCTGCCGGTCGCGGCGGCACTCGCCGGAGGCGAGCGGCCGGGCGGGCCCGTCTACGCGGGCGCGGGGCTCTGCCTGCTGGCTATCGTGCTGGTCAGTTCCGGCGCTAGCGCCCAGCCGGCGGCCGGGGCGCGTCGCCGGCGGCCGGGCCGTGCCCTGGCGTATGGCATCGCCTCGGGCGTGTCGTTCGGCCTGTTCTTCTTGTTCATCCGTAATGGCGGCCAGGCCGGGCCGCTGTGGCCAGTGGTGGCTGCGCGGATCGCGGGAGCGGCGGTGATCCTGATCGCGGCCGCTGTCGCACGGCCAGGGCCGATATCGCGGACCGCGGGCCGGGCGGTGCTCCTGGCCGCTGCCCTGTCCGGCGTGGTGGATGCCAGCGCCAACATCTGCTATGTGATTGCCACCAGGACAGGGCTGTTCGGCCTGGCGGTCGTGCTGACTTCGCTGTATCCCGGCGTGACGGTCCTGCTGGCCAGGGTCGTGCTGGGTGAGCGCCTGCGGTGGGTGCAGCGGGCCGGGCTGGTGCTCGCCGCCGTCGGGGTACTGCTCGTCACCGTGTGACGGTGACGCGTCCCCGGCCGGTGCTCAGAGCTCGTCAGGCACGGGGCGATGCGCGTCGTGCCCGGCATCGTCATCGTCATCGTCATCGGCACTGTTCGGAAAGAGCATCCCGCACACGAGAAGGTAAAGCTGCTCGGGATAGGGGATATATTCGACAGTTCGGAATGCCTGGTCCTGGCCCGCCGACTCTACGATGAACTCGCCATACCCGAGCAATCGGCCCCAGAAAGTGCGCCGGAAGCTCATGTCCGTCACCTTCGTGAGCGGCATCATGTTGACCTTCTGGTTGAGCAGGCCCTCGGTCAGCAGCATCCGCTCTGAGGTGACGACGAAGTAATCAACCGCCCAGTTGGCGGCATACCAGACCATGCGCAGCAGGAGAACCAGCCAGCCCAGCCAGACCACCCAGAGAAGCACTTTGTTGCCGTGCAGGAGGGTCGCGCTTAGGATGGCCGCCACCAGAAGGCCGCCGACCGCCTGAACTGTCGGCCAGATCAGGATGGCCGGATGGCGTCGTACCGTTGCGACTTGTACCTCACGCGGTAGCAGGTACTTGCTGACCGCTACGGGCCCGGCTCGGGCTGCTGATGGTGGTCTCATGGGTTCAGAGCGAGTTAACGAATGTCGCCATCGCGGCGCCGGCGCTCTTCAGCCAGTCAAAGGCGCTGCTCACGAAATTGGCGGCCCCAGTGGGGTTGGTGGCTAGGTAGTACACGACGAAGATGACGATCGCCCATGTGATGATCTTCTTCAACACCCCGCTCACCTCCCTCGATCTGTGCAGCGAGCCTCGGCGGCTGCCGCGTCCAGCATAACCCGGGTCCAAATGCATACCAATGGCAGTCAACCGAAGACGTAACGGGTAGATCCAGACCGTCAAGCTACGTTCGGTGTGTGTGTTGCACCTCTGCGTAACAGCCTACTCCTGGGCCGCCCGGCTGTGCCACACACTGCGGATCAAGCCACATCGACGACCCGAATCTGACACTATTCCTAGCTGGAAGCCGTGGCGGTGGGGTGACAATGTCCGATGTGACCAGTGATGACTTCTCCGTCGTCGTCTTCAGGGAAGATGAGGCGTGGGAGGCCGAGGTCCTGCCGGCTGCCTTGCTGCAGAACCTGGACGGCATGATCCAGGCGCTGCGGCAGCAGCCCAGCATCGGCGGCACGATCGGGCTGGCCGCTGTCGGCGATGACTTCTTCGTCGCGCTGCGGCTGACCGGCGGCCAGGTGTCGGTGTTCCTTTCCGATCTGACCGCGTCGGTGGACTGGCCGCTGGCCCGGCAGGTACTCGATCACCTGGGCCTGCCGGTTCCGCTCGATGAGGAACTGGACCAGGTGCTCCCCGCCGGCGACATGTCCATATTCGCCGACCTCGGCGTGGACGAGATGGAACTGGGGGCGCTGTCGGGCGACCTGGACCTGTTCCCCGACGAGGTGATCGCCAGCCTGGCCAGGCGGATCGGCTTCGGGCCGGCCCTGGAGCGTGCCCTGGACACCGCCCCGCGCTCGTGAGGCTTTCATGCGGCGGGGCGGCTGGCCGGTGACCTGCGGTTACGAGGCCGCGTTCGAGCCGGCGATGCGCCTGGCCCTGGAGCAGGCATCAGCCCCGGAGCAGGCCGCTGGCCCTACCGCGGGACGTGCTGACGTGCCGGTAGGAGCGGTCGTGCTCGACCCGGCCGGCTCGGTTATCGGCCGCGGGCGCAACCGCCGGGAGGCCGACGGGGACCCCACGGCCCACGCCGAGATCGTGGCTATCCGCGCAGCGGCCAGGACGCTGGGCGGCTGGCGGCTGACTGGCTGCGCGCTGGTGGTCACTCTCGAGCCCTGCACGATGTGCGCCGGGGCGTTCACGTCGGCCCGGATGAGCCGGCTGATCTACGGGACCCCGGACGAGCGGGCGGGAGCCGCGGGCTCGCTGTGGGATGTGGTGCGCGACCGCAGGCTCGGGCCGGAGGTTGAGGTCATCGGGGGAGTGCTGGCCGGTGAGTGCGCGGCGCTGCTGCGCGAGTTCTTCGAGCAACGCCGCTGACCGTCCCGCCGGGCGCCCGCCGGGCCCGCCGCTCAGGTAGGCTCGGGCGCGGTGGAGTCGCCTAGTGGCCGAGGGCGCACGCCTCGAAAGCGTGTGAAGGCGCAAGTCTTCCGTGGGTTCAAATCCCACCTCCACCGCCACCGGGCACCCAGCGGGTGCCTTGTTCGTTGTGCGGGGTGCCTCGGACATGGGCCGAGCGCGCCGGGCTACCGGAGAGTCGATTGCCAGAACCTCAGAGCACCTTGTTCTTCCTGCTGATGATGGCATTTTTTGGTGCCATGATGTGGTGGCTCATCGTCGCCAAGCAGGTAGCTTTCCGCGTCCTGGCCGCATGCCTGGCATTTGTCCCGGCGATGCTGTTCGGGGTGGCGGCGGTTAATAAGTACTACGACTATTACCAGAACTGGAACTCCGCGATAGCCGACATCACCAGCCAGGCCGCCCCGGCTGCCGCCCAGCATCCCGCGCACGCGCAGTCCCCGCAGAACCTGAGCAGGTTCCTGGGCCGGTCCATCGACGTCCAGGCGGCGGAGCACAGCGGATACACCTTGCATCTGTGGGTGGCGGGGAAGCGCAGCGGCATCACCAGGTCTGTCTACGTGTACCTGCCGCCGCAGTACTTCGCCCCCGGCTACAGCACCTACCGCTTCCCGGTGATCGAGCTGCTCCATGGCTTCCCCGGCCAGCCCCAGGACTGGATCTCCGTGCTGGACATCACCACGACGCTCGCGAAACTGGTGAGCGAGGGCCAGGCCAAGCCTGCCGTGCTGGTCATGCCGGACGCCAACGGCGGCCGGGGAATCTCGCTGCAGTGCCTCAACCAGGTGAACGGGCCGCAGGACGCGACGTACCTGGCCCAGGACCTGCCCGCGGACATCTCGCAGACGCTGAGGGTGCAGCCGCCCGGCAAGGCGTGGGGAATCGCCGGTTACTCCGAAGGGGGCTTCTGCGCGGCGAACCTTGGCCTGCGGTACGCCAATACCTACGGCTACGCGGCGGTGCTCAGCGGTTACTTCAAGCCGTCCGACAACCAGCTGAATCACCCGGAGCGGGAGGTGTCGCCGTTTGGCGGCAGCGCGCGGCTGCAGCGGCTGAACACCCCGGAGGACCTGCTGCAGTCCCTGCCGGCCGGTACGCCTATCCCGCATTTCTGGATCGCCGCAGGCCGGGCGGGCAGCGGCGACGTCAGGAATGCCGAGATCTTCCAGCAGCTGCTGCAGAACCGCCAGCCCGCGGTGACCCTCAAGTTCGTCGCCGGCGGCCACACCATGTTCACCTGGCGGCAGCTGATGGCGCCGATGCTGAGGTGGATCACGCCGAATGTCGCCGCCCAGGCCGTGCAGCAAGACGCCCGCGCCCAGCAGAAGGCAGCCGCCCAGGCTCGCCGCAGCCGCGAGGCGGCACACCGGCCGAGCATCGGCCGTTCTGCCCGCACCGGCAACTCGCCCAGGGCCGGGGGGCAGGCCGCAAGCCGGACCCCGCGGCCGAGAAAGGGCTGAGCCGGCCAGCAGCAGGCGCAGCCAGTCAGTCGAGCTCGATCACCCTGGCGTGCAGGACCGAGCGCTGGTGCAATGCGGCGCGCAGGGCCCGGTGCAGCCCGTCTTCCAGGTAAAGCTCGCCCTGCCAGCGGATGACGTGCGGGAAGAGATCACCGTAGAACGTCGAGTCCTCGGCCAGGACCGACCCCAGGTCCAGCACATTCTTGGTCGTGATCAGCTGGTCCAGCCGGACCGGACGCGGCGGGACATCGGCCCATTCCCGGGCGCTCCTGGCACGATCGGGGTAGGGGCGTCCATCCCCGACCTGCTTAAAGATCACGCAATAAGTCTAGATGAGGGAGCCAGGCGCTGACGGTGGTGCGTCGTCTACCCCGCGAGAGGGACACGGGAGCAGGGAACGCAACCACCAGCTCGATCTGCTCCGGCGCACGCGTGCATGGTTCAACCGATGGCTCAGTGATGGGGCATCGGATCAGGACCCGGCCTGACCGAGGACGTTGTGTCGGCTCAGTCAGGCCGGGAAGGCATTCGGGCCGGGCTCTGGCGAGTCAGGCTGTCTCCTGAAACGCGGCGCCAGTGCTCAGCTCCGACTTGTCCGGTGACGCTGACTGGTTTCGGCTGACCTTCGAGCGACGGGCCAGCGACTGGGCGAGTTGCCGGGCGCTGTTGTGAGTCCCGGCGATGAATCGCACCGATGGGCCCAGGCTCACGGCGGCGGGAGCGCCGGCGAAGTACAAACCGGGAACGGACGACTCGCCAGCCCGGCTCACCACCGGGTAGCGGTTGAGGGTCGCTATTCCCGCGCGGAGTCCTTCCGGCAGGAAGGGCAGCCGGGCGAGATCGACGCGGAACCCGGTGCCGGCGATCACGTGGTCGGCGTCGACGGCCGACCGCTTCGGCCCCTCGACGAGGAGCCGCACGCCGCTTCCGCTGGGCACGGCTCCCCGTACGTGATGCTCGGTCAGCACGTCGACCACGCCGTCGACGCGATCCTTGAGCCACCAGGCGCCGGCTGGCCCGAGTACGGTTCGCGCCTTCGTGATCCGCATGTCCTGCGGCAGCCTGCGGAAGGCCGCCGGGGAGTTCCAGAAGGCGCAGTGCCAGCCCTCGCAGAGCCTGTTCACCGGTCGCCGGATGTGCCCGAGCCGACTCAGCCGCTCGGGGTTGGGGTCAAGCCAGCTGACGGCCGGCCGCCGCACGACGACCTGGGTGTCGGCTCCCGCCTCGTGCAGGAGCGCTGCTGTCTCCAGCGCTGACTGGCCGCCGCCCACCACGGCGACCCGGCGGCCTTGGAAGCGGCCGAGATCGTGATGGTCGGCGGTATGAGAGATCAGCTCGGACGGCAGGCCCGACAGCTCGTCGGGGATGGTGGCGTAGGGAAGCACACCGGTCGCGACCACGACCTGCCGGGCGGTCACCGAGTCGGCGTCAGCGAATGCCACCTTGAACCCGCCGTCGACGGCAGTGATCTCGGTCACCGTGACATCGCTCACGTCGGGCACCAGCTGCTCGGTATACCAGTCGGCGTAGTCGAGAAACCGCTCGCCCGACAGCGGGCCCAGCCGGTCGACGTAGTCGAGTCCGCGCAGCCGGCAGTACGCTGCGACGTCATACCCGGCCTTGGGCGACGACATGTCCGAGCCATAGGGCTCCGAGCGCAGGTTCATGCCGACCGGCATGTGCGCCTTCCAGGTATCCATCGGGCGACCCACGATGCGATGGTCGACGCCGAGCCCGCGCAGGTGGGCAGAAATCGACAGCCCGAACGGACCCGCACCGATGATCAGAATCTCGTCATTTGACACGTAGTGTTCCCTTCCGACCCAAATCCTGTGATGGTGACTGTGAGCTTCGTGACCTGTTGCGCATGGCCACTGCGGTGGTTCGCAATTCCGCCATGACCGGACCGAGGTCACGCCGGTCGAGGCAGTCGTAATGGGACGTCCGGACGAACTCCGTGGCGAAGGTCCACAGCGCCCTGGTCCGGGACATGCTGTCCGGTCGTCCGGCCCGCCGGTAGTTGTCCCGCAGCCATCGCATGTCACCGCGCAGCCAGCGCATCCGGAAGCCGGTTTCGTAGCCTTCCACGCGATCCACGGGAAGCCCGCTGGCCCATTGCCAGACCATGAGCGGGAAATTGACGCCGGAATGCAGTGCGGTCTCGATGGGCCCCGCGAGCCTCGCGTTGATCTCCATCAGCAACGGGCGATTGTCCGCGTCGCGCCGGAATTCCACCTCGCACAAGCCCTGCAGGCCGAGGGCCGTGACCAGGCGCACGGACGAGGCGTAGATGTCATCCGGCAACGGCACGCTCTCGCGCAGCACCGAGGCGCCGCCCAGCGCAGGGCTGGTGCGGTGCTCCAGGTGCGCGAAGCTCGCGTGCACGTCACCGTCGAGCATGAACAGCGTGACGCCCTCGCGGCGGCCGCTCACCCATTCCTGCGCCAGGACACCGGCGCCTGCGCTCAGGAACGTCTGGGTCACGCTGACCGCTTCAAACTCGTCGACGACCTCGACGGCCTGCAGGCGATCGGCCGATTGCCGTGCCCATGAGGTGGTGGGCTTGAGCACGACGGGGAACTCGAACTCGGCGAGCATGGCCGGCACGTCGTCGACACTTTCGATCCGCATCGTCTTCGGGTGGTCGATGCCCAGACCGCGCGCGACTTCCAACGTGCGGTCCTTGTTGTTGGCGACCTCAAGCGCGGAATTCGACGGCAGCGCGAGCAGGCATCCGAGCGCCGCGAGCTGCTCTCGCCGTGGCATCAGCGCCGCGATGGCGCCGTCGCTGGCCGGGAGGACGATACGGGTCGGATGCTCGCGGACGAATTCGACGACCCCCGTCGCAAAGGCCGTGACGTCGGTCGCGAAGCTGGGCAGCACCACATTGTGGGCGGAGTAGCGGGAGCGGAATGCAAGGACGGGAAGCGAGGGGTCACATTCGGCGAAGCACTCGCCCATGGCCACGCGCAACCCGGCCCGGCCGAGGCTGCGGACACTGGCCAGGCTCTGGCGGCTCGCCGCGTCGAGGACCAGGATGTCGTAGACGTCGGGCGCGCCGTCTTGGACAGGGACCGTCTGCGTCGGCAACGTCGTTGCCGCCGGCATTTCCGTCACTGCATCCCACCTTCCCTGCTGGCCGGACCCAGCTCATGCGGGCCGTCTGGGCGCGCCAAATCGGGGGCTTGACCCCGCCTTGACCGCCAGTTGCTTGCCTGATCATGCCGTCTGGAGGCGGGCGTCGTGGTGGATTGCGTCGTATTTGGCAGAGCTGTGATATTCGGCTGAGGTCATCGCGTTCCGTCACCAGGCACAGGGCCAGCTGGCGACCCTCGGCGAACGCCGCTGGACGGAGGCAAAATGACCAGGGCTCCGGGCAGCGATGCGACAGCGGCGTGTCGAAAGCCGGCCTGGACTGCGGCCGGTAAGGATGACATCGGACCCTCAGCCCCGGCACGCAGGGCTGTCTCGGGCCCGAAGCCTGCGCTGCCACCGATCAGGACGACGGCCTGTCCGGCCAGTATCCGGTTGGCGCCGGGCGGGAGCAGGATCTGGTCAGCTGGTCATGCTCACTGCGACAGGCTCGCCATCCGCGCGTCCATCGGCCTGGCCGGCTGGGGCATCTCCGCGATCTGCATGCGGAGTGCCTTGACGGCCGCGTCGTAGATGCCCGAGAAGCTGGGGAAGGGCTGGATGGTGTCGCTCAGTATCTCGATGGGGACGTGTGCGCGGATGGCCAGGGTGGCCTGCTGCAGCCACTCACCGGCTTCGGGCCCGAGCGCGTAGGCGCCGGTCAGCCGCTGGCCGTCGCTGAGCAGCGTCAGGAACCCGTTGGAGTCGGCGTAGGCGTGCGTGTAGGTAGCGGTCTTGGGTACCTCGGACAACAGCGCGGTGGCGGTGTACTGCGCTTCGGCCGCGCCCACCGCGGCGGCCTGCGGATCGGTGTAGGTGACCCGCGGAACGGCTTCGTAGTTCGCCGGGCGCCCGTCACCGGCGATGTTCTCGGCGACCACGTCGCCCTCGTACTCGCCGACGTGGGTCAGCGGCCAGATGCCGTTGACGTCGCCGATCGCCCAGAGACGCTCGCCCGCGCGCAGGTGCTCGTCGACCGGGATCCCGTGCGGGCCGGCCGTGACGCCGACCGTCTCCAGGCCGATCCCCTCGACCCGCGGGCGCCGGCCGGTGGCCACCAGCAGCCGGTCGCCCCGCAGATCCGCGCCGCCGTCGAAAGACAGGACGTACTCGTCACCTTCCCGCCGCGCCGCGGTGGCGTGCATCCCGAGCCTCAGCTCGATCCCGTCCCGGCGCAGGGCCTCGCCGAGCGCCTCGCCCAGCGGCGCAGGCTCGCGGGGCAGCACGCGCTCGGCGCCCTCGACGATCACCGCCTCGCCGCCGAGACGCCGCACGACCTGTGCGAGCTCGAGGCCAGCGGCCCCCCCGCCCAGCACCAGCAGGCGGCGCGGGACAGCCTTCATGCTCGTCGCCTCGCGGGTGCCCCAGACGCCCTCGAGCTCACGGAGCCCTGAGATCGGAGGCACGATCGGCTCTGCGCCGGTCGCCACGACGACGTGCTGCGCGGTATGGCGGACGCCGTCGACTTCGACCACGCCGGTGCCGGCCAGCCGGCCCGTGCCCCGCAGCAGGTCAATGCCCCGGCCCGCCAGCCAGTGTTCCTGGCCGGCGTCGGAGTAGTTCGACACCATGAAGTCCCGCCAGGCCAGCGTGGCCGCCACGTCGACCTGCGCGCTCGCGGCGGCCTCGCGCGCGCCGTGCACCGCCTCGCCAGGGCGCAGCAGCGACTTCGACGGAATACACGCCCAGTAGGAGCACTCGCCGCCGACCAGCTCGCGCTCCACGACGGCGACGCGCAGCCCGCGCGCGGCCAGCGCCGCGGCGCAGTGCTCTCCCGGCGCCCCCCCGCCGAAGACGATCACGTCATAGTCGCTCATGCCGGCAGTTCCGTCCCGGCCTGCTCCGCCACCATGTACGCGGCGTACCAGTCGGGCCAGTTCGCGTCGGCCGCGCCGATGCGCTTCTCGTGCTCGCCGTGCGCGACCGACGCGCGCCGCATCGCGCCCGCCAGGTCCGCCGCGGATGCGAATGCCGTCTGCGCGGCGTCGATCCGGCCGGGCAGCCTCTTGGTGAGCTCCTGCAGCAGCCAGCCGTTGCCGTCCACGTCGCTGAACGTGGCGAAGGAGCTATAGCTGGCGTGATCGGGCGCGGGGCCGCTCACGCGGCCGCTCGTGCCGTCGGGCTGGAACTGAGCGCCCGGCGTCCCGGCGTGGAACACCTCGCTGACCTCGGCGCCATGGGCGATGAGCTCGCCGCGCGCAGCCTCGATATCGGAGACGATCAGGTACAGGCCCCGGGCCGAGCCGGGCGCGGCCGTGGTGATGTTCGTGCCGAACTGGATCGAGCACCCCGAGCCTGGCGGCGTGAACTGGACAACCCGGAAGCCGTTATCGAAGGGAAAGTCAGCGTCCAGCCTCCACCCGAGCCCCCCGTAGAACTCCTTCGCGCGGTCGGCATCCGAGACAGGGATGACGACCACCTCGAGCTTGATGTCCATGATGCCGGTTTCCTCTCCCTTGATGTCAGTGGCCCGTGCCAATGTCTCCGGCTTCTGTGCCACCCGGGGCTGGGCTTACGCCCACCTTCACGCCATGCATCGCCGAATCCACACGATCTCATCAGATCGCTCGGGCAAGCCTGATGCCGGGGGCAATACCAACTCTGCCCCTGCCCGCCGCTGCGCCGGCGGGCAGGGTGCCGGCCGCGGGAACTAGCTCAGCTCATGTCTTCCTGGCCCGGCTGGCCGCCCGCCTGCGGGTGGTGCGGGCAACGTGCCGACGAGCAGGCACGACAGAGCGCATACGGCGATCTCGTAGAGGAGGGCCGGTGGATCGAGCGGGAGAAGTTGGTTCGCCCGGCGGCGGAGACGGCGTGATTCACTGCTTGCTGGATGGCGGCGGTAACGGCGGGCGGCGCTGCCGGGGATCGAGCGGTGGCCGCGCTGACGTCGATCAGCTGCATGAAGGTGGCCGACAGGATGACCGGCAGCAGCAGGGAGCGGCGGTCCTTCACTTCCGCGGGGGGCGGCCCGGTCTTGAGGCTCGCTGGTCCGGTCACGGAGGGGCCCCTCGCGGCGCCGATCTGCGGCCGGTCATCTGAAGTTCTCGAGGTGGGCTGCGGTCCACTCCGCGAAGGAGCGGGCCGGCGCCCGTGACCTCCTCGACGGTGGGAAGTACGGCCATGGCGTGATCGGTGCCGGCCTGGGCCATGCTGGCGATCACGGCGTCGGCCAGCTCGGCGGGCATGCCGCCCTCGACCATGGCGGCCTGGGCGGCTTCGGGAGGCACGTCGACGAGCCGCAGCGGCCGGCCGAGCGCGGCGCTGAGGGTCTCAACCTGGTCGGCTGAGCAGAGCAGTTCCGGGCCGGTGAGCGGGTAGGTCTTGTTTTCGTGACCGGGTTCGGTCAGTGCCCTGGCCGCCACCGCGGCGATGTCGGCCGGGTCGATGGCGGCCGTCTTGGCCTGGGCGAACGGGGCGTAGATCGCGTCCTGGGTCTTGATCGTCGGTGCCCACATCAGCGCGTTCGACATGAATGCCCCCGGGCGCAGCACCGTCCACGCCATGCCGCTGGCGGCTACGGCTCGCTCCCCGGCCAGATGCCAGCGTGTGATCGGATCGTCCGCGCCGTGACCGGCACCGAGGACCGACAGGGTGACCACATGGGCCACGCCGGCCTGCTTGGCCGCCCCGATCAGGTTCGTGTCATGGCTCGGCCCCTCGGGACCACCCGACAGCAGGAAAACTTGCTCGACTCCCTCCAGCGCAGCGCCAAGAGTCTCAGGGCGGCCCAGGTCGCCGGCGACGACCTCGACTCCGGCAGGAAGCCCGGCCTGCGCAGGCGTGCGGGACAGGGCCCGGACACCCGCGCCCCCCGTGACCAGCTCAGCCACGAGCTGGCGCCCGACTGTCCCCGTTGCCCCAGTTATCAGGATCATTTCTCTCCTCCTCACGTAGCGGTGCCGGTATCTGATGATACAACTTGTATCATCAGATACATGTTGTATCGTTAACCTGTGGCCAAGTCAAGCGATCAGCGCGGCGGCGCAGTTGGGCTGCGGGCAGCGGGCGTGCAGCGCACCCGTCACAGCGTCGTTGCCGCCGTGCGCGAACGTCTGATCGAGGCCGGCTACCACGGGCTCAGCCTCGAACAGGTCGCTGAGGATGCCGGGATCACCCGGGTGACCATCTACCGCCAGTTCGGCTCCAAACTCGGCCTCCTGCAGGCCGTCGCCGATGATCTCACCGAGCGGGGCCAGGCCGCCGGACGCCTCGGCGCCGCTGCCGCGCTCCCCGATGCCTCAACCGCGCTGCGGTCCCTGGTCGCCGAGCTGTGCCGTTTCTGGGACACCGACCCCCCGCTGTTCCGCCGGATGGTCAGCCTGGCCGCGGTGGACCCCGAGGCCCGGCAGGTGCTCGAGACCCGAGAGCAGTGGCGCTACGACGGGCTCCACACCGTCACTCAGCCGGCTGGCCGGCGAGGGGCGCCTGCGGGTGCCCTTCGGCAAGGATCAGGCCATCGCCACGATCGCCGCCGTGACTAGCTTCCCCGCCTGCGACCAGATCGCCTCAACCCTCGGCGTCAGCTTCACCGAACTGCCCGGGCTGCTGCTCCCGTTGCTCAGCTCAGTCCTGGACCTCAAGGCGCCCGCAGTTGTCGACGGCAGTCGCCCCGGAAACTGTCTCGCTGTCGGATCCCTCACCACCGGCGTACCAGAAAGTCCTTGAAAGAAATCGGGAAGGCGCTGTCGGATCGGGGCGGAGGTATTCGTAGCGAGTGTGAGCGGCCGCCCACGAGGAGCGCCCCGAACCACAGGAGATGATCCGAGATGCAGTACCTGGTTTCCGTGATTAACGACACGGCCAGCCTCGCCACCCCGGACGAGATGGCGGCGATCGACGTGTTCAACGACCGGCTCCAGGCGGAGGGCCACTGGGTCTTCGCCGGCGGCCTTGGATCGCCCAGCTCGGCCACGGTCATCGACAACCGGGGTGGTGAGGCGATGATCACTGACGGGCCCTTCCTGGAGTCGAAGGAGTACATCGTCGGTTTCTGGGTCATGGAGGCCCCCGATCTCGACGTGGCGCTCAAGCTCGCCGCCGACGGGTCGAGGGCCTGCAACCGGAAGATCGAGGTGCGGCCGTTTCTGTGAGCCTGGCCGACGTCCGGGAGGCGGTCACCCGCGCTCACCATGAGGAGTGGGCGCGGGTGGTCGCCGCCCTGACCAGGCGTTTCGGTGACCTCGACATCGCCGAGGAGGCGGCGGCCGAGGCGTTCGCGACCGCGGTCGGGCGGTGGCCGGCTGACGGCGTACCTCCCAACCCCGGCGCCTGGCTGACCACCACCGCCAACCGCAAGGCCATCGACCGGATCCGGCGCGAGAACAAGCGCGACGACAAGCAGAAGGAGGCCCAGATGCTGTCCGGCGACGACCCGCCCGAGCCTGCCGGCGCCATCGAGGATGAGCGGCTCCGGCTGATCTTCACCTGCTGTCACCCGGCGCTCGCGATGCAGACCCGCGTGGCGCTGACGCTGCGCATGGTCGGCGGTCTGACCATGGCCGAGATTGCCCGTGCCTTCCTGGTGCGGGAGACCGCCGTGGGACAGCGGATCACCCGCGCGAAAGCCAAGATCAAGGCGGCTCGCATCCCGTACCGGGTGCCGTCCGCGGAGGATCTCCCGGCCCGCGTCTCCGGCGTGCTCGCCGTCCTGTTCCTCGTCTTCAACGAGGGCTACCTGGCGACCGGTCCTGGCACCGATCCGGTACGTCACGACCTGACCACCGAGGCGATCCGGCTCACCCGCCTGATCCGTGCCCTCCTGCCGGAGGACGGCGAGGTGGCCGGGCTGCTCGCGCTGATGCTCCTCACCGAGGCCCGCCGCACCGCCCGGGTTTCGGCGAGCGGCGAACTGGTCACCCTCGGCGAGCAGGACCGCGGGACCTGGGACGCCGCGCTGATCGCCGAGGGTCACCGGCTGGTGCGAGAGCGCCTGGCCGCCAGGGCGGCTCCAGGTCGCTACCAGATCCTCGCAGCGATCAGCGCCGTGCACACCTCCGCCCGCGACATAGGCGACACCGACTGGTCGCAGGTCGTTGCCCTCTACGACCAGCTCGTCCGTCTCGACCCCTCGCCGGTCATCGCCCTCAACCGGGCCATTGCGGTCGCCGAGCTTGACGGCCCGGAAGTGGCGCTGGCGGCCGTCGACCGCCTTGAGGACAAGCTGGCCGACTATCACGCCTACCATGCGACCCGCGCCGACCTGCTGCGCCGGCTGGGCCGCAGTCAGAAGTCGCGCGCGGCGTACGACAAAGCCATCGAGCTCGCGGGCAACACCGCCGAGACCGCCTACCTGACCCGCCGCCGCGACCAGCTGGGGTAGTGCCCGTCGAGGACGGCCGCCGGGTTCGCGCTTTGAAACCTGCCAGTCACGATGGCGGAGGATGGGGGATTCGAACCCCTGAGGGCTTGCACCCAACACGCTTTCCAAGTCTGTGGGTGTGTGTCCGCTGCGGTCCTCCACCGGGACGGGTCTAACGTCCGAGGCCGACATCGCGAACGCGCCCGAGGTGCCCCCGATGCCTCAGGCATTCCGCTGATCCGGCGCAGCCCTGTCGTCTGCGCGGGCCCCGGCGGCCCGCAGTAGCCGCCTGCCTAGGGCCGAGGTGGCGCGCCGCAGCTCCGCCGATCCAAGAACGGCGAACGGTGCCGGGATCCTGGCGAGCTGCCGCGCGTACCAGTCCGGATCGTCGGTGGTCGCGCCCAGCCGCGTCCGGTCTCCCTCGGGCTCCAGGCGTGCCAGGCTCCGGGGCAGCCACGTTGCCGTCTCTTCCACCGTGGCGTGGACCAGCACGTCGACCGGGTACGTCCAGCCCTGGGACAAGTGCTCCTCGAGGACCAGCAGCGCGTCTAGGTCGTCCGGCGGCGTGAACGTGGCGGGCAGGATCTCGATCGCGACGATCCGGTCCACGCGCAGCACCCGCCGTTCCTGTCTGCTATGTGACCAGCACAGCAGGTACCAGCGGCTGTGCCTGAGCACGACGGCCCACGGGTCGACTTCCATCTCCCGGTCCGCGGCGCCTATCCGGTAGGCCAGGCGTAGCCGCCGCGCCGCGGCGCTGGACTCGATCAGCGCGGTCGTTAGCTCGGAGCTTGGCCGGTACTGGTCGGCGGCGCCCTGGCCGGAGACATCGCGCATGCTGCGGACCGGGACTGCGACTTGCTCGGGCAGCACCCTGACGATCTTGGCCAGGGCGCCGCCGACCGGGTCGGCGGGATCGGCGGCCTTCGGGTGGCCCTCGAGGACCGCCATGACCAGGCCGAGCGCCTCGGCGGCGGTGAACATCAGCGGGGGCAGCCGCAGGCCGCGGCCCACCTGGTAGCCGCCATAGGGACCGCTGACCGACTCGATCGGCAGGTCGGCCTCTCGCAGGGTCGCGACGTACCGCCGGACGGCGCGTTCGGTCACGCCGAGCCTGTCAGCCAGCCGCTGGGCCGTGATGCCGGGGTTGTTCTGGATGAGCTCGAGGGCGACAAGCGCCCGCGCGGCCGGGCTGATGTCACGCGTCATCCCGCCTCCATCCAGGAAGGAAAACGTCCGGAACCGACGGTACCGTCCCTGGCCATGGACAGTGACATTGACAAGGAAGCGATCCCGGCTGAGCCGCCGGTCGCGGGAAACGAACTCGACACGCTCCTCGGCGAGCTGGAACGAGTGCGCGGCTACATCGCGTGGAAGTGCGGTGGCCTGGACTCGGCGGGCCTGCGGGCGACCATCGGACCCTCCACGATGACGCTAGGTGGCCTGCTCAAGCACCTCTCCGCGTGCGAGGACATCAAGTTTTCCATCAAGCTGTACGCCCGGGCCCCGCAGCCGCCGTGGAACACGGTCGACTGGGACGCCGACCCGGACTGGGAGTGGCACTCGGCGGCGGCGGACACCCCCGAGCAGCTCATGTCGCTTTGGCAGGGCACCGTGAGCCGCTCCCGCGAACTGGTGGCCAAGGCGCTGGCCGACGGCGGACTGGACCACGCCGCCGCCTCCTCGGACGACGGCCGCACCCCCAGCCTGCGGCGGCTGCTCATCGACATGATCGAGGAGTACGCGCGCCATGTGGGGCACGCCGACCTCATCAGGGAGTCGGTGGACGGGCTTGTCGGTGAGGACCCTCCGGGTGACCACCATTAGCACCGCGTCGCCCGCCGCGGCGCCTGTGGCCGGGCTGGAACGTGGCCTAGAGCTGAGACTGGCACCCAGCATCGACAGCGCCGACGGTCAGAAGCCGACGACGTCTTACCAGGTCAGCAGAGCGGACGATGCTCAGACGGCATGTGCCTGGGTAGCGCGCCAGCCCGATGCGAGCGCGGCGGCGGCGATCGCCAGCAGAATAGCGAGCAGCACGAGCTGTAGCGGCCAGTACTGGCCAGCTGGGTGGTAGGCCACGGGGACGCCGGTCCCCGAGCCGAGGATCCAGCTGTCAGCTGGTGCGGTGAATCGCGGTGCAATTGTTTTACTGGCTGGTGTCAGGACCCCCACCATCCACCGGGCGCCAAGGAGCAGGACGATAAATCCGGCCACAGCCGCGCCGAACGCCGGAAGCGTTCGCCGCGCCAAGGCGCCAAGAGCCACTCCCAGGGCGAAGGCGAGCGCGGCCTCCCCGGCCAGGGCCAGGTTGATGGAGACAAACCACGACCAGCGCGAGCTTGTGGTGTCACCGGCGGTGAGCTGATGCTGCAGCCAGGAGTTGGCCGTCCCGGCGACCAGGCCGACTACGGTCAGGCCGGTGGCGAGAGTGGCAGTTTTGGTGATGTACCAGCGGCGTCGTGAAACTGACTGGGTCCAGGCAGCCAGGTGGGTGCGCTGCTCGACCTCTCTGGCGACGAGTGGGGCGCCGATCAAGGCGCCGATGATCGCGAACGCGGCGGGCAGGCCGTCCTGGGAGAGAAGGATCGCGAAGTTGTAGCGGGAGGCGAAGGCAGCTTGCAGGCTGCCCGGATAACGGCCTTTGAGGGCTGCGCAAGTTGCCGCAGACCGCACGTGGAATACGCCGCTATGCGCGGTGGGCGGTGGGCATCCGGCGGCTGCCAGCTGACGGACCCAGGTGTGGTAATCCGCCAGCCAGTGCTCGGCACTGAGCCCGAAGCTGACGAGAAGTGCGCATAGGGCAGTGACAGTGATGATCGTCCACAGGGCCTGGCCGCGGTGCTGTCGCCAGATGAGGCAGGTCATGCCTGGGCCTCCTCGGGGAGTGCGGCATCGTCGCCGTCGAGGTAGCCGAGCACGAGTTCATCGAACGTCGGTGCCGACTCCTGCAGGCCGGGTCCGGCTATGCGGGCGTTGTCGCAGCGCAAGAGCGCCGTGGTCCGCCCCACTGTCTTGCGCTGGCTGATCACTGGCCAGCGGCCGCCGTCAGGCCAGCCCTCCGGCCCGGAGATGACCCGGTGCTGCTGGCGCAGCTCATCAATATCGCCGGCGAGCCGGACTTGTCCGGCGAGAAGCACGATCAGGTAGTCGCAGATGCGTTCCAACTCCGCCACGGCATGGGAGGAGTACAGCACGGTAGCGCCTGTCTCGGTGCAGGCCCCGAACATGGAGCTCAGGAATTCCCGCCGGGCCAGCGGATCAAGGTTCGCCATCGGCTCATCCAGCAAGAACAACTCCGGCTTCTTGGCCAGCACCAGGGTGAGAGCCACCTGGGCGCGCTGGCCGCCGGACAGGGCATTTATCCGCGCCCGGAGCCGGATGCCAAGCCGCCTGATCCGCTCTGATGCCATAACCGTGTCGAAACCACGGTTCATGCACCGGCCTATCTCCAGGACATCGGTCACGCGCAGGCGAGGCCACAGCGGCGCGTCCTGGGCGACGAACCCGATCCGGTCTAGGCGCCGCGCCGGGACGCCGCCGACGGCCTCGATCGTTCCCGTGGTGGCCGGAAGCAGGCCCGCCGCCATGCTCATCAGGGTGGTCTTGCCGGAGCCGTTCGGGCCGACCAGCGCTACCACGCTCCCGGCTGGCACATCCAGGTTGCAGCCACGTAGGCCCCAGATGCCGCGGCCGTAGCGGTGCCCGAGGTCTGCGCACCCAAGTGCTGTACTCATGCGACGCCGCCCGCAACGTGGCGGTCATCCTGGCTGACGGCCGGCTCATCGAGAGCCACTTCCAGGAGCATCCGGATCTGCTCGGGAGACAGCCCATCCTGCCTGGCCCGTTCCACCCAGCGGGCGAGCGAGCCCAGTAGCCTCGGCGCGGCCGGCACTGATGTCATCGGCGGTGCAGCCGTCACGAACGTCCCTACGCCCTGTCGGCGTACGACCAGTCCCTGATGCTCCAGCTCGCTGAACGCCTTCACCACGGTGTTCGGATTGACCGATAGCGAGTCGACGACCTCTTTCACGCTAGGCAGCTGATCACCTGGCCGCAGTCGGCCCAGCATCACATCCCGGCGCACCTGCTGAACTAGCTGCCGGTAGATCGGCACGCCGGACCCGGTATCGACACGGAACAAGGTCGCCTCCAAGACTGTTAGTCTATCGCTAGACTAGTAGAGCGACAGTGTTCGAGCAAGAGATTTAGTTGCGCGAACCAATTGCGAGCGGGGACAAGACCCGCTGGCCTGGCGGTCGAGTGCGCGGATCATCCGCCTATGGCTGCGATCGCTACCAGGCTGACTTCGGCGGCGACGAGTTCCAGTTGCTCGGGTTGGGCCCGTTGCGCAGATAACGGCCCGGTAGCTCGGCCGGCCGTCGGCCAGTGACCGGCAGGTCGAACGCGGTGATCTCCTCGGTCACCGGGGCGAAGGACCCTTCGGGGAAGCGGTTGTGAGCCGGCATGTCAGCATCCCTTCGGGTTGGCCGGACGTGTTGTGCTCGCCGTGCTGCGTACCGGCCCGCTGACAGCAGGCTCACCGCACCAGAGCTGGTCGATCTGCGGGAGGCCACCGGCGTCGAGGGTGAAGTGACCGGCCCGGCGGGAGAGCAGTTCGGCATCGCCGGTGTTCGCCAGCGGCACCCAGGCGGCCTGGCCGACAGCGAGGCGATCGGCCCTGGCCCAGATGTCCTGTGCGGCCGCCGGGTTGGTGAGCTGGAGCGTCTCGGCCCGCCCGACGAGGCTGTCGAACCGTGCGTTGCAGAACCCGCCGGCGTTGGTGGTGCGGTCCGGGTCGCCGGGGTGGTAGTTCGCGCACGACAGGAAGTAGTCGAGGAATTCGCCGGGCGAGGGATAGTCGGCGACCCACTCGCCCTCGCTGATGTCCCACGGTCCGTGCGGGTTGCCCAGGCGCCGGTAGAACTGAGCGTCGCCGCTGATCACCCGCGGGCGGTAGCCGATCTCGCGCAGGGCGGAGACGAGCGCGCCGGTCGCCGCGGTGGCGATGAGGTCGTTGCCGGGGCGGATGAAGTCGACGGCCGCCCCCGCGGTTCCCGACGCGCGGACCAGCGCCCGGGCGCGTGCGATGTCCGGCCCGTACCAGCGTCCGTCGTGCGGGTTGCGGGTCCAGGGGCAGTAGGCCCGGTACCCGGGGAAGTGGGGTGGCAGCACCTGGCAGGTGGGGATCGACAGGCCGGGGCCACCGAGGCGGCGGGTGACGGCCGCCCGGTCGATCGCCAGGTTCACAGCGCGGCGGGCCAGCACGTTGCTGAACGGTGGCCGCCGGACGTTGAAGGTCAGGAAGCTGGTGTCCGGCAGCGGGTCGAGCCGCAACTGGGACGCGAACCGGGTGCGCAGCGGCGCAAGGTTCGTGGACCCGATCTCGAGCGCCAGGTCGGCCTGGCCGCGCAGGACCGCCTGGACCCGCTGGCTGAGGCTCTTGTCCATCCGGATGTCGATGCGGTCGGGATAGCCGTCGGGCTGGGCCGCCCGGGACCACTCGCGGAAACGCTGGTTGCGGTCGAGCAGCAGCCGCCGGCCGGGGATGAACCGGGCGACCCGGTAGGGCCCGGTGGAGGGGACCGGCCGGGTGGCCAGGTGCGCGCGGGGCGTTCCGGGCGGCACCGGCCTCGCCTCCGGCAGCGTCAGCTTGAACAGCAGGTCCGGGTCGGGGTGGGTCAGGCGGAGGATGATGGTGCCGGCCCGGTCGTCGGTGATGACCCCGCGCGACAGGTCGCAGGCAGCGGGCCGCTGCGTGCATGCCGCCGCTCCTTGCAGGGCCGAGTAAAAGAAAGCGGCCTGGCTGTTCGTGGTGTACAGCCGCTCGAGTTCGCGGCGCAGGTCGGAGGCGCGGACCGGCGCGCCGGTCGAGTAGTGGATACCGGGGCGGAGGCGGAAGACGTAGGTGCGCCCGCCGTCGGTGGGCACCGGCACCGCGGTGGCGAGGTCGGGGACGAGTTGCGCGGCGCCGGAGGCCTGCGCCAGGGCCACCAGCCCGTCGCCGGTCGCCCGCCAGATCGCGGGGTGCACGTCGTTCGGGTCCGCGGGGTCGAATACCTGGATGGCTGAGTACTCCACCCGCAGCGTTCCGCCGCGGTGCCCCCGGCCTGCCGGCGCGCCCGCGGCGACCCAGGGGGTCTGGCCGAGGAGGGTCACGGCGGCGGCCGCCGCGCCAACGGTGTCGCGGCGGCGGACCGTCCCCGTCCGGGGATCCACCGACACCAGCGCTCCGGCTCCTTCGTCGGTAACCCAGACGGCGCCCGCGCCGGCTGCGACCGCGGTCGGCGCGTCCCCGACCGGCACCGTCGAGGACACGGCGTCGCGCGTGGGGTCCACCCGGGAGAGCGTCCCGTCCAGCGCATTGACCACCCACACCGCGCCGCCGCCCGCCGCGACCGGCCCGGCGCCGGCGCCGACCCCGATCTCGGCCAGGATCTCTCCGCTGACCGGATCGATCCGGACCAGTTTGTGCGCCAGCGGCTCGGTGACCCACAGCGCGCCGAACCCGGCCGCCACCCCGCTCGGAGAATCTTCCAGCCGAACGGACCTGCGGGGTACCCCGCTGCCAGGGTCGAGCGCCACGACCGCGTCACCGTTCGCATCGGCCACCCACACCGCGCCCGCGCCCGCCGCCACCGCGACCGGGCGCCCGCCAATGCTGATCGTCTGAACCACCCGGTTGGCCCGTGGGTCGATCCGGGAGACGCTGCCATCCAGTGCATTCGCGACCCAGACCGCGCCCGCCCCGTAGGCGACCCCGGCCGGGGAGCTGCCGACGATCAGCGTCTGATCGACATGAGGGCCGTGCGGATCAACCCGGGTGACCGTGCCATCCGCCCCGTTGGTCACCCAGATGCTGCCCGCACCTGCGGCGATGCCGGCCGGCGCGGAACCGACGGGCACGCTGGCCGCGACCTGGCCGGTGACCGGGTCGAGCGCACCGACGCCGTCAGCCATGATCGCGCGGCGCGCGCCAGCCTCGCCACCGGTGAGCACGACCACGGCGATGGCCGACGCCGCGGCCAGCAGCGCGACAGCGGCAAGAACCAGCCGGGGCCTGCGCCATCGAGGGACCAGCGGCGGCGCGGCGGCCGGTGAGGGAGGCTGCGGGGCAGGCCTGGGAGGCAGCTCGAGGGTCGGCTTCGGGGGCAGCTCGAGGGCCGGGTCCTGCGCCAGCACCGCGGCCTCCAGCCGCCTCAGCTCCGGGCCGGGTTCCAGTCCCAGCTCCTCGACCAGCGAGCGGCGCACCGCCCGGTAGGCCGAAAGCGCGTCGGCTTGCCGCCCCGACCGGTACAGCGCGAGCATCAACTGGCCCGTCAGCCGCTCCCGGGTCGGCTCTCGCGACACCAGCAGCTCCAGCTCGGGTACCAGCGCAGCGTGGCGCCCCAGCGCCAGCTCGGCCTCGATCCGGTCTTCTACCGCCGACAGGCGGAGCCCGGCCAGCCGCCCGGCCTCGGCGCGCGCCCAGGAGTCATCGGCCACCTCGGCGTACGCGACACCCCGCCACAGCGCCAGCGCCTCCGCGAGCACCTGCGCCGCCCGCCCGGCCTCGCCCGCGGCCAGCGCCTCCCGGCCCTCGGCCGCCAGCGCCTCAAAACGCCGCGCGTCGGTCTCCCCGGCGTGCAGCACATAGCCCGGGGCGCGGGTGGCCAGCACGTCGCCCGCGCCCGCCTCGCGGAACGCCCTCCGGAGCCGCGAGAGGTAGGCGTCGAGGCTCTGTGATGCGCCCGGCGGCGGATTCCCGGCCCACAGCTCCTCGATCAGCCGGTCCCGCGAGACGACCTCACCGGCGTGCACCAGCAGCAGCGCCAGCAGGGCTCGCTGGCGCCCGCCACCCACCGGCACGCTGCGCCCGTCCGTGTACGCCTCGAGCGGGCCCAGGACACAGAACCTCATCCCCACCTCACCTGGGAAGACGCTTAGACGCTAGGACTGCAGCAAGCTTTCTGCAAGGCGCGGTCAAGTGCCTCCCAGCAATCTCGTCCCGTGTCCCGATCGCGCCTGACGTTCGCAGCGGTAGTAGCCGCCGCGGCCGTGGCGATGGCAGCGGTGCCCGGCTGCGGCCCGCAGGCCAACCCGCCCGGCCCAGCAGCCACGCCGGCCCCTCGGGCACGGGCGAGCTCATCGATCGCCGACGGGGCCGAGCTCACCGGGCCCACACGCTGGGAGGCACGCGTGTCGGGTATCCCAGGCGGTGGCGTCGCATCGGTGGGGTTCTTCATCGATGGGAAGCTCAGACACCTCGCGCGACAGGCGCCCTACCTGTTCGCCGGCCGGGGGAATCTGCTGCTGCCCGGCACTCTGGGCTCCGGCTCGCACATCTTTGCCGTCGACGTCACGCTCACCGATGGCCGCCACCTGACCACTGCCGCAACCGCCGTGGTGTCGGCGCAGGCACGCGGCATCCCGCGTCGGGTGCTGGGCCGCTGGACCCGGACCGTCACGGCGGCCGAGGTTGCCCGCACCCAGAGCTTCCGCAACCCGGCGGACGGGGTCCCTGTCCCGGCCGGGACCTGGCAGGTGCGGATCGGCGCCGACGGCGTGGCCCGCTACACCGGCCCCGCTCACGATCTGACCGTCGGTCAGGTCCGCTTCGAGCCCGGCGGCCGGCTGGTCGTCGGCAACGAGATTCCCAACTTCCCGCACGCATCCAAGGGCGGATTCTGCCGCGACGCCGCCGGCGACGGGATCTACCACTGGTCGATCGACGGCCACGCGCTCACCGTCCGGGCCGTCAGCGACCGCCAGTGCGCCAACCGCAACAGCTTCTGGAACGGCACCTTCACCCGATCAGCCCCAGGTTCACACCCTCAGGCCACTCCCTAATGCCCGGCTTCGTAGTGCACAACACAAGGAGGAGAACATGAACCGTCCATCTCGCAGCGTCCGCCCGCTTGCCCCGCTCGGGCTCTTGGCAGCGGCGGCGCTCGCCGCTGGCTGCTCGTCAGGGCACGCCGCCACCGCCCCGCCCAGCCCGTCACCGGCCCGGGTGACCGTGACCTCCACCCTCGACGGGCACACCGTCCTGCCGCACCGGATCCACTGGCAGGCCTTCGCCAGTACGCCGGCCGGGCACATCTCCAAGGTCGACTACCTGATCGATGGCAGGCTGAGCTGGGTCGAGACCGTAACGCCCTACTTCTACGGCCGTGACGGCAACTGGCTCGTCACCTCGTTCCTCACGTCCGGCGAGCACACCTTCACCGTGCGGGCATTCACCCCCGACGGGCGCACGGCCACCGACACGGTGAAGGCGTCGGTAGCTGCATCGGCCGCCCCGCCCGCCGCGCTCGCCGGCACATGGACCCGTGTCGTCACCCCCGCCGACGTGACGCAAGCCACCTCGGACCAGCCACCGCCCGCCGGCCGCTGGGGCCTCCAGATCGGCCCGACGGGATGGCAGCTGCACGACCCAAGCGGCGGCGGCGGCCTGCTCTTCGACGTCGGCTACCGGCGGGGCGGGAGCATGCAAATGCGCCCCGCCATCGACTACCCGCCGTACCCGCAAAACGACCAGGGTGGCTTTTGCACGGACACCGACCCGCTGTCGACCTGGACGTACTCAGTCGCTGGCAACGGCAAGACGCTCACCCTGCGCCCGGCCGGCCACGACCCCTGCGGCGACCGGACGGCGATCCTCGCCGGCACGTGGACGACTACGGGCACGTGAGGGCTCGAGGCACTAGCCTGCCGACGATCGGTGTTTCAGCAGGTCAGCGTGGCGGAGGATGGGGGATTCGAACCCCCGAGGGCTTGCACCCAACACGCTTTCCAAGCGTGCGCCATAGGCCACTAGGCGAATCCTCCGTGGGCCAGCCTACCGACTCGCGGCGGCGTCCTGGCCAGGACCGGGCCGGGTGATGCTGACCGAGTACGGCGGTGTCTCGCGGGCAGACTCGCGGGGCGGAGCGGTACCTCGCGGTGCCTCGCGGCGGCGAAGGCGCGATCGCGGTGCGGCATCCGGGCGCGGGCCGGTGTGCCGGCTGGCTAAACTGACCACAGACCCCTCGCACGGCGTTTATCCCGCCAACCCCCCCAGGGCCGGAAGGCAGCAAGGGTACGCGGGCCCTGACGGGTGTGCGGGGGGTCCCTTAACGTCCTGGCGAAGATGAGGTCATGGCAGGCGACGTCCCCAGTCCCAGTCCGAATCCCGGCCCCGCGGACCTGCCGCGGCCCGGAGTTCCCGTCGCGCCGCTGGCGCTGTATCGCAGGTACCGCCCCGCCAGCTTCGCCGAGGTGAAGGGGCAGGATCACGTCACCGAGCCGCTCCGCCAGGCGCTGCGCAGCGGCCGGGTTCATCATGCCTATCTCTTCAGCGGGCCGCGCGGCTGCGGCAAGACCTCCAGCGCGCGGATCCTGGCCCGCTCGCTGAACTGCGAGCTTGGCCCGACTCCGGACCCGTGCGGCGTGTGCGCCTCCTGCGTCGCCCTCGCGCCTACCGGGCCGGGCAGCATCGACGTCATCGAGATTGACGCGGCCTCGCACGGGGGCGTTGATGACGCCAGGGACCTGCGCGAGCGAGCCTTCTACGCGCCGGTCTCGGGCCGATTCAAGATCTACATCATCGACGAGGCTCACATGGTGACCAGGGAGGGCTTCAACGCCCTGCTCAAGCTGGTCGAGGAGCCGCCGCCGCACCTGAAGTTTGTCTTCGCCACGACGGAGCCAGAAAAGGTCATCGCGACGATCAGGTCCAGGACGCACCACTACCCATTCCGGCTGGTGCCGCCCGCCGTACTGCGGGAGCTGCTCGAGGAGATTCTCGGCAGCGAGGGCGTCGCCTACGAGCCGGCGGTGCTTCCGGTGGTGATCAGGGCGGGTGCGGGCTCGGCGCGCGACTCGCTGTCGGTGCTCGACCAGCTCATCGCGGGCTCGGGCGAGTCCGGCCTGAGTTACGAGCGCGCGGTGGCGCTGCTCGGCTACACCGATGACGCCCTGCTCGATGAGGTGGCCAAGGCGTTCGCCGACGGCGACGGCGCGGCGGTGTTCCACGCCATCGACCGCGTGGTGGAGGCGGGCCACGACCCCCGGCGTTTCGCCGCGGATCTGCTCGATCGCTTCCGGGATCTGATCGTGATCGCCGCCGTCCCCGATGCCCCGGCATCAGGGCTGATCGACGCGCCCGCCGACCGGCTGGATCGGATGCGGGCACAGGCAGCAGGCTTCGGCCAGGCGCAGCTGGCCAGCGCTGCCGAGATCATCAGCGCGGGGCTGGTCGAGATGCGGGGTGCCACCTCGCCCCGGCTGCTCCTGGAGCTGATGTGCGCGCAGGTACTCCTGCCCGCGCCCGGCGCGGGCAGCAGCGCCCTGCTGGCCCGGCTTGAGCGGCTAGAGCGCGGCCTGGCGGCCGGCACCGAGCCTGGTCAGGCCGGCCGCTCCCCGGCCTCCGGGACGATCTCGCGGGACGCGGCCGCATCCGGCTCGCGGGACGCGGCCGCATCCGGCGATGCCGCCCGCAGCCACGAATCGGCGCCTCGAGCTGCGGCGCCCCGTACTGCGGCGCCCCGGAGCGCGGCGCCCCAGACTGCGGGCCACCCATCAGCCGACACGGCCGACGCGCCGCGGACCGGGCCTGAGACCGGCAGTCGCCCGGCGGGCACGGCCACAGCGGGCACGGCCACAGCGGGCACGGCCACAGCGGGCACGGGCAGCGGCGGGGGACTAGCGAGCACCGATTCGCTCAGGGAACGCTGGCCGGAGGTCCTCGACGCCGTGCGGCGGGAGCGCAAGGTCGCCTGGCTTCTGCTGAGCAATGCCACCGTTGACTCCCTGGCCGATGGCGCTCTGACGCTGAGATTCGGCAAGGAAGGCGAAGCCAGGGGGTTCTCTGGCAGTGGCTACGACCGCGACCTCGGACAGGTCCTCCAGGCGATGTTCGGCATCGCCCCCGCGATCAGGGCCATCGCCGGGGCCGCGCCGGGTCCCGGCGGGCAGGCTCAGTCCGCGCCGCGCCGCGCCGGTGCCGGGCACGCCGACGACCTCCGCGCCGACGAGCGCAGCACCCAGTCCGGCAGCACCCACTCCGCCAGCGCCCAGTCCGGCAGCGCCCAGTCCGGCGGTACCAAGCCGGCCAGTACCCAGGCCGGCCGCACCCAGCCGGTCCGGTCCAGTCCGGATCAGGCCGCGGCAGGCGATACCGCCGCGGGGCGCCGGCCAGCGCCGGGGGCCGCCAGCGGCGGCGAGAATCCGGCCGTGGGCAACGGGGCGCCGTCCCGGGCCCGCATCGCGATGAGCCATAGCCGTAGCTCCCGGCCTGAACCGGGCCCCGACATTGCCGATGCCGCCGATGCGGACGCGCTCAGCGGGCTGGACCTTATCCGGCGCGAGCTAGGCGGCCGGATCATCGAGGAGACCGGCGAGCCGTAGGGCCTGCTCGGCCGGCGGTGATGCCCACGGCTCCGGGGAGGCCTTAGGCTCGGACCGACAGGGAGATTGGCCCGGCGCGTCTTTCCGCCGGGCGATCCGCGGCAAGCGGCCCGCCACCGGCGCGGCCAACACCAACGAGTGGGGACAGCGTGGATCCTGGCGGTCAGCTGGACATGCAGCAGCTTTTCGCGGCAGCACAGCAGATGCAGAGCCAGCTCATGAACGCGCAGCAGGAGCTGGCTGATGCCGAAGTCGAGGGCACCGCAGGCGGCGGCCTGGTGAAGGCCATCGTCAACGGGCAGGGCGAGCTGGTGGATCTCACCATCGACGCCGCGGCGATCGATGCCAGTGACCCCCTGGAGTCCGCGCAGACGATCGCCGACCTGGTGCTCGCCGCGTGCCGGGACGCCTACCGTGCCGCCGAGGACCTGCAGCAGGAGAAGATGGGCCCGCTCGCCGCCGGATTCGGCGGCGGTTTCGGCACGGACGCCGGGCCGTCCGCCGGGCTGCCCGGCCTGCCGGGCCTGCCAGGGATCCCAGGTATGCCCGGCCTGGGCGCGGTGCCGGGTGACCCGCCCGGCAGCGACCCGTCCGGCCGCGATCCATCGGGCCGCGAGCAGCCCGGCAGCGACCCGTCCGGCGGCACCGCGAGCGGGCCCTGAGGTGTACGAGGGAGTCGTCCAGAACCTTATCGACGAACTCGGCCAGCTGCCGGGCGTCGGGCCGAAGGGCGCGCAGCGCATTGCGTTTTACCTGCTGTCCGCGGATCCCACGGACGTGCGGAGGCTGGCGGCCGTGCTGGTAGAGGTGATGGACCGGGTGAAATTCTGCCGCAGCTGCGGCAACGTCGCGGAGGAAGATGAGTGCCGCATCTGCCGGGATCCGCGCCGTGATCCCTCGATCATCTGTGTCGTCGAGGAGCCCAAGGATGTCGCGGCGATTGAGAAGATCCGCGAATTCCGCGGCCGCTACCATATCCTCGGCGGCGCGATCAGCCCGATCGACGGAATCGGCCCGGATGAGCTCAGGATCAAAGAGCTGATGAGCCGGCTAGCCGACGGGGTGGTCACCGAGCTGATCCTCGCGACAGATCCCAATCTGGAGGGCGAGGCCACCGCTACCTACCTGGCGCGGCTGCTCAAGCCCATGGGCCTGCGGGTCACGAGGCCAGCCAGCGGCCTGCCGGTCGGCGGCGAGCTGGAGTACGCGGACGAAGTTACCCTCGGGCGGGCATTCGAAGGACGGAGGCTGCTGGATGTCTAGCGCAAGGCCAGGCGAGGAATGGCGGCCGCTCGCTGACCGGATCGCCCGGCATGCCCAGAACTTCCTGGACGGGCTGGCCGCGGTGGCCCGCGGCGAGGCGGGCGATGAGACGGTGCCCCTGCTGCTGCTGGAGGTCGCCCAGATCATGCTGGCCGGCGCGCAGGTCGGCGCCAGCCGGGACGTGATCCCGGCCGGCAACGCAGAGCCGTACGTGGGCGCGGACCCGGACCTGGACGTCCTGCGGACCGGGCTGGCCGAGCGGCTGCTCAGCTGCGACGAGTACGCCGAGCTCTTTGACCCCTACGAAGACACCCTGGCCACGCCGTTCCGGCTGTCGGACGACCTGGCCGCGGTCGCCGCGGACCTGATCCACGGACTCAAGCACTACCAGGCGGGCCGCGCGGCGGAGGCCCTGTGGTGGTGGCAGTACTCGTATGTGAACCACTGGGGCACGCACGGCGGCGCGGCGCTGCGCGCCCTGCACGCGGTGGTCGCGCACGCGCGGCTGGACGTCGCGGAGGAAAGCACGGCGGGCTGAGAGCCCGGCGGCTGGATAGACTCAGGGAGTCTGCCCGCTAGCCGGAACGGAAGGTGCGGCGCGCCCGTGGCCCTGGTCGTGCAGAAGTACGGTGGCTCCTCGGTAGCCGACGCCGACGGCATCAAGCGCGTGGCCCAGCGCATCGTCGCGACGCGCAAAGCCGGGCATTCGGTCGTGGTGGTGGTGTCGGCCATGGGTGACACCACCGATGAGCTGCGCGACCTGGCCAGCCAGGTGAGCCCGCTGCCGCCCGGCCGCGAGCTCGACATGCTGCTGACCGCCGGGGAGCGGATCTCGATGGCGCTGCTGGCCATGGCCATCGCCAACCTCGGGCTTGAGGGCCGCTCATTCACCGGCTCGCAGGCCGGCGTGATCACCGACTCCGCGCACGGCAAGGCCCGGATCATCGACGTGACACCCGGCCGGATCCAGGTCGCGCTCGACGATGGCGCGATCCCCATCGTGGCCGGCTTCCAGGGGGTCTCGCAGGACAGCAAGGACGTCACGACCCTCGGCCGCGGCGCTTCCGATACCACCGCGGTGGCCCTGGCCGCCGCGCTCGGGGCTGACGTGTGCGAGATCTACACCGACGTGGACGGAGTCTTCACCGCGGACCCGCGTATCGTGGCCGGCGCGGCTCGCATCCCGTGCATTTCCTACGAGGAGATGCTCGAGATGGCCGCCTGCGGGGCGAAGGTCCTGATGCTGCGCTGCGTGGAGTACGCCCGGCGGTACCAGATCCCGATTCACGTGCGTTCATCATTCAGCAACGCCGAGGGCACCTGGGTTACCAGCGTGATGCCCGATACGAAGGGCGGCGAGATGGAACAGGCGATCATCTCCGGAGTCGCGCAGGACCGGGGCGAGGCGAAGATCACTGTCGTCGGGGTGCCGGACAAGGTCGGCGAGGCGGCCAGGATCTTCCGCGCGATCGCCGCGGCGGAGATCAATATCGACATGATCGTGCAGAACGTGTCCGCGGCCGCGACCGGCCGGACGGATATCTCTTTCACCCTGCCGCGCGAGGATGGCCACGCCGCCGTCACGTCGCTGCGCCAGCTCCAGGAAGAGGTGGGCTTCGATTCGCTGCTCTATGACGACAGGATCGGCAAGGTCTCAGTGATCGGGGCGGGGATGCGGTCGCATCCGGGCGTGAGCGCCACGTTCTTCGGCGCGCTGGCCGAGGCCGGGGTGAACATCGAGATGATCTCGACCTCGGAGATAAGGATCTCCGTCGTCGTCGACGAGAACGACGTCCAGGTGGCCGTTGACGCCGCGCACAAGGCGTTTGACCTGGGCAACGGGCAGGAACAGGCGGTCGTATACGGGGGGACGGGCCGATGAGCCGCCGGCCGGTGCTGGCCATCGTGGGCGCGACCGGCGCGGTGGGGACCGTCATGCGTGATGTCGTGTCGACCAGGGATGACGTGTGGGGCGAGATCAGGCTCATCGCCTCGGCGCGGTCCGCGGGCCGGACGCTGCGCGTGCGCGGCGCGGACGTCGAGGTCCGCGAGATCACCCCCGAGGCCTTCGATGGCGTCGACCTGGCCATGTTCGACGTGCCCGACGCGGTCTCACTCCAGTGGGCTCCCGTGGCGGCGGCCCGCGGTGTGGTGGTCATTGACAAGTCCGGGGCGTTTCGGATGGATCCTGAGGTTCCCCTCGTCGTGCCCGAGGTGAACCAGAAGCAGGCCGCCCGCAGGTCCAAGGGCATCATCTCGGTCCCCAACTGCACCACCCTGGCCCTGATCGTGGCGATGGCGGCGCTGCACCGTGCGTTTGGCCTGCGCGAGATGGTCGCTGCTTCCTATCAGGCCGCGTCCGGGGCGGGGCAGGCGGGCACCAACTCGCTGTATGACCAGCTCGGCAAGGTGGCCGGGAACCGGACGCTCGGCCAGCGGGCCGGCGACCTGCGCGGCGCGGTCGGGGACTTCGGCCCGTTCCCGGCGCCGCTGGCGCTCAACGTGATCCCCTGGGCCGGATCGCTGCGGCCCGAGGGCTGGTCGTCCGAGGAACTGAAGATCCGCAACGAGACTCGCAAGATTCTCAGCCTGCCGCAGCTCAAGGTATCCGCCACCTGCGTGCGGGTGCCGGTCATCACCGGGCACTCGATCGCGCTGCACGCGGTCTTCGATCGCGTGGTCACCCGCGCCGCGGCGCGGCGGGTGCTGGACGAGGCACCCGGAGTGGTGCTCATCGACGACCCCGAGCGCGGCGAGTACCCCACCCCGGCCGATGTCGTCGGCACGGACCCGACCTGGGTAGGCCGGGTACGGCAGAGCGCTGATGACCCGCGGGCGATCGAGCTTTTTGTCTGCGGGGATAACCTGCGCAAGGGCGCGGCGCTCAATGCCGCCCAGATCGCAGAACTGCTCGTCCCTGAACTCGCCGCCCGCCCGGCCGGGACCCCGGCTCCCTGATCTGCGCCCGGCGCCAGGCCGCGGCAGGCGGGCCGGCGCGGCTCGTGGCCCGCGCCGGGGATCGCCCGGCCAGGGCCGGCGGGGTCATCCGACCTGCTGGACGTCGGAGCTGGTGATGACGCCGGCCGCCACGGTATAGGTGCCCTGATAGATCTTGACCGTGCCGTCCGTCTGGACGGCCCGCAGGCGGGCCGTCACGACGTCGCCGGTCACCGACAGGATGGTCGCGGTGTCCCTGGCGGTCGTGCTGTAGCCGTTGACGAAGTCCTGGTAGGACCCGCCCGTGTTGCGGCCGCCGAGATCCCACGCCCTGGCGTAGTCCTTGCTGTTGATCGCCGCGATGTACGCCCGCACGGTGCCTGCCGGGCCCACTGCGGCCGCGCCCGCGGAACTGGCCGGGCTGCCCCGGCCGGACGGACTGCCCCCGCCGGACGGACTGGCCTGGCCGGGCGCCGCGGCGCCCGGACTGCCGGCCGGGGCCGGGGAGGCTGCTTCGCGGGCGCGCAGCACCGCGAAGGCACCGCCGGCGATGGCGAGGACGACCAGGACGCCCGCCGCAATGGCGGCCCGCGGCCGCCGTCCGGGTGGCCGGGACGGGCTCGAACGGCTCGGCGGGGGCGGCGGCCACGATGACGGCGGACGGGGCTGGACCGGATGGGGCTGCTGCACCGGACTGGGCTGTACCGGACTGGGCTGGCGCACCGGCCGGGCGAGCTCAGTGGCCACTCTCGGCGACCGTAGCGGGCCAGGGTCCGATTCGAGACCGCATGCCGAGCGCAGGGCCGCCGCGAATTCGAGGCAGGTCGCATAACGGTCGTCCGGCGACTTCGCCAGGGCCTTAGCCATGACCCGGTCGACCTGCGGCGCGAGGTCGGCGCGGCGGGCGGTCAGCGGCGGCGGATCCTGCGAGAGCTGAGCCCAGACCAGGGCTTCCTTCTGGTCATGCCGGAACGGCGGCGCGCCGGACAGCATCTCGAACGCGGCACACGCCAGCGCGTACAGATCGGTTCGCCCGTCGACGGGCCGGCCCTCGATCTGCTCGGGCGCGATGTAGTCCAGCGTGCCCAGGAACTGGCCCGCCATGGTCAGTCCTGCCGACGAGAGCGATTCCTTGCTGAGGCCGAAGTCAGAGAGGTAGACGTGGTCAGGCTGGCCGCTTCCCGCCACGGCACCGAGCAGCATGTTGGCCGGCTTGACGTCGCGGTGCACGAGCCGGCAGGCGTGGGCCGCGTCCAGTGCCGAGGCCACCTGGGTGACGATGGTGCCGGCCCGCCCCGCATCCATCGGGCCTAGCCGGCTGAGCAGGGTCCGCACGTCGCCCCCGCCGACGTAGCGCATCGCGATGAACAGGACCCCGTCGGCCTCACCCGCCTCAAAGACCGGGATGACGTGCGGATGATCGACGGCCGCGGCCGCCCTCGACTCACGGATAAACCGCTGGCGGAACGACTCATCGCCGGCCATCTCCGGAGCCAGGATCTTCAGTGCCACCCAGCGTTCCAGCTGGACGTCGTGCGCCCGGTAGACGACCGCCATGCCACCGTGGCCGATCGGCGCCCCGATCTGGTAGCCAGCGACCCGAGTGCCGCTGGCGAGGTCGCCGGATCCCGGGCTGAAGTCGTCCGTCACCGTGCCTCCGGCACCTGGATCTGCGGGGCCGCTCCTGCAGCGGCGAACGGGATCCAGTATCCGCGTCGGGGATGTGAAGTCAAGGGCAGCCATGGTGCGGGTAATGATTTCACTTGGGCCGCCACACGTCGCCTGAGTAATACTCAGATAAGGGATTAGTCCATCATTTCACCATGGTGATTTTCTGCCCCTGAATGCTGGGAATGGGAAATATCGGACTTCCCGCAGGTTTCCCCGTGAGCTGGCTCCGTCAGGCCATGAGCCGTCGCGTATAAAGCTCCTGGTAGAACGGCAGGTGATAATCCAGGTACCTGCTCAGTACCGGATGATGCTCGATGTCCATATCGCGCGGACCAGGGACGTCGCCGAATCCGGCGCTCGCGGCCACGGCGGCATGCCAGGGCCTGGACCGCTCCCACTCTGGCCGGTCAGATGGCGGCCAGGTGAGCGCTTCCGGCCTGAAATCGATGCCGACCCGTGTGCAGTACGCCTCAACTATGGCTGCAGGGCGGATGATTAGATCTCCTGAATCCACTACTACTGGCTCGCGCCCGGTTAGGCGGGCCACTTCAGCAAATACTTCATACTGCGATTCGAAGCCAATCTTATGCAGCGCGGGATCCGGGTCAAGCGCATAACGGGAGGTAATGGTTTCGCGCGGGTGCCGTATCAGAAAAGTGTGCAGGGCGTCCGTGCTCATGAATTTCTTGTCGGCGAGCACTTCAGGGTATCGCTTGCCGGTGGTCTCCTTAACGAACACCGGGCTCTGATCCGCCAGTGACCGAAGCGCGGCGAGCAGCTCGGGCCCAGATCTGAGGCGGGCACCGCCGAGGTCCACATGGCCGAATTCCGCCAGATAGGAGAAGGGCTCATGTACCGCGGTGAAATCGCCGCGCTCGGTCATCATCCGGAAGAAAGCTGTCGAGCGGCTGCGCGGCGCACTCCAGAGCATCAGTATCAGGCTGCGCGCGGGCATGGCGGAACCCCTTCCCACATGAGCATGGCATTAGACAGAGCCCGTGAGCACGACGCGCCGGGCCCGGATGAAATCCGGGAGCCGCCAGGTGCCGTCGAAGGCGGGTGCGCCGGGGCTCAGCAGCTGGGCGCGGCGGGTCTTGCGGGGCACGCCGCGAGCGCAGATCTAGTAGCGTTTTTGTGACGTAGGTCCTAACGCTGCCTGCATGTGCCCTCGTACAATAGTGCTTATGAGCATTAGCGCTACTAGGCGTCTTGGATCGATGCCAGGGCAGCCTCCGGCGAACAAAGGCCGGACGTTCCCTCCCGAGCCGCTCACTGCCCAGGAAGCGCAGGCGCTCATCGCCGCGTGCAGTGCCGTCGCGCCGACCGGCATGCGCAACCGGGCCGCGCTCATCCTCATGTACCGAGGCGGCCTCAGGATGGCCGAGGTGCTGGCCCTCAAGGTCAGCGACGTCGACCCCGGATGCGGCACGGTCAGGGTGCTGCATGACAAGGGGAACCGGGCCCGCACCATAGGGCTGGACCCCGGCGCGATGGCCTCCGTGCAGAGGTGGGCCGAGCGCAGGAAGTCTCTCGGCATCAGGAACGAGGTGCTGGTCTGCACCTTGCAGGGCGGCCCGGTGAGCGACAAGTACATCCGGGCGCTCATGGCCCGCCTGGCCGCCGCTGCGGGCATCGAGAAGAGAGTCCACCCGCATGGCCTGCGCCACACGCACGCTGTCGAGCTCGCGGCCGAGGGCGTGCCGGTCAACGTGATCTCGCGCCAGCTCGGCCACGCGAACTCCGCGATCACGGCGCGGTACCTGGACCAGATTGCGCCGGCGCAGGTCATTGAGGCCATGCAGCAGCGGAACTGGACCGAGCCGGGGAGCAAGGCATGACCGCCGTGGCCAGGGTTGACCGGCTGGTCGCCTGGACGCCGGGCGGCCTGGACGACACGGCGTGGATCGGCGCGAAGCTCGCCGCGCACTCAGTACAGGTCTACCTGCGGGCCGCGCGGATCCTCGCCACCTCCCGGGATCTGCCGTGGCTGCTGCGGATCCTGTTCGTCGTCGGCCTTATCCAGATCCCGGTCCTTCCCTTTGACGAGATTGCCTTGGCGATCGCCCTGCTCTGGCTCGCGCTGTGGCATCGGGACACGCTGCGAGGTGCGCTGAGGAAGGCGCGAGGAGACCAGGAACACTGATGGCGCCGGGCCGTCGGCTGGGAGAATGGGCTGGTGGAGAGCGGCAGACGCCTGGCGAGGGCAAGGAGGCGGACGATCCCCCGAGCGCTATGGGTGGCGTTCAACGACGCGGGTGAGATCCACTCGGGACCTGATGTCCAGCTTGTCGAAGACATGACGTAGATGGGTGTTCACGGTATGGGGCGAAACGAACAACCTGTCGGCGATCCCCCGGTTGGTGCAGCCCGCAGCAGCGAGACGCGCGACCTCAAGCTCGGCGCCCGTGAGCGACTCCCATCCATGGTTCGGGCGGTCCAGCGACTGGACCCGGCGCCGGATCCCGAGCTCGCGTAGCCGCTTCCGGGCTCTGGCCGCGTCGCGTGCGGCTCCGGTGTCGATGCAGATCCGCAGAACGCGATCGAAGGCGTCCACCGCACCGCTGCGGTCACCGCCGGCCAGCCTGGCGCAACCCAGGTCCTCCAGCGCGGCCGCCAGCGCCATCGGCCGCGGGCAGGTGGCGAGAATCCCGGCGGCCTGTTCCAGGTCGTGTCTGGAGTCGTTGAGTAGGCCTCGGGTGTGCGCGGCGGCTCCTGCCACGGACGGCACACCGGGATTGAGCTCGTATCTGCGCGCGGCGAGCTCGACGACGGCCTTCGCGAGTTCCTCATCGCCGGCGACGAGGGCCATTCGGACCAGCAGCGGATCGTCGGCGACCTCCACCGGAAAGAGCGGGAACAGCGACAGCCGTTCTGTCTCGCCGAGCGCGCACAGCCAGCGGTGCGCCTGGTCCGGGTCGCCGGATGTCATGGAATGAACGGCGAGGTACCACGCGGCCAGTCTGCGGACGACAGGAGCAGTCGTCGCGAGCATGACCCGGGCGATCTCGGCGACATCAGCGGCCCCGCGCTCATCCCCGATGTGGAGCTTGGTGCGGCCGAGCGCCACGACCGCCGCCGCGTCCAGGACCCCAACGATCAGATGCGCGTCGGCGAGGTGGAACCGGCCTTCCAGCACCGCATTAGCCTCCTCGAGCCGCCCGAGGTGGAGCAGGTGCCGGCCTTTCCACGTCTCGAAGACGTGGACTGCCCAGTTCTGCCGATCGCGCTGGGCGGAGGCCAGTCCATCCTCGGCAACTGCGATCGCCTCATCGACCCGGTCGAGAGCGGACAGCACCCACGAGCGATAACTATGGGTCAGGCGTTCCCGCGGATCGTCGAAACCGGCCAGCCGTTCGGGGTCCACACCACCGAGTAGCCGGAGTGAAAGCTCGAAGCGGCCGAGTTGGTATTCCATCGCCGAGCGGCCGATCTGGAAAAAGTACCGCGCCGCGAGGTCGGTGCTGGCGAACACGTTCGTGCGCACCTCGGCCTCGATGGCCAGACCCTCCTCGAGGCGGCCGGCGACCATCAGGTTATGAAACAGCGACGCCCACAGCCGTGCTCGCGTATCAGCTGACAGGCCAGCGAGAGACAGGGCCTGACGGGCGTTGTCGGCCCGGTCGTCGGCCGAGATGGCGAACATCGCCGCCAGGCTCAGCCGTACATCGGCTTCCTGTTCGGCGGGCAGGCTCTGCCGGAGGGCGTTATCGGCGAAGGCCCGCGCTTCCTTGCTGCGGCCCGCGGCAAACAGGGACACCGTTCGGCGGGCCACCAGCGGGCCACGCAGCGGGTGCCGTGACGGGGCCAATGACAGAGCCACGCGCGCGATGTCTGCCGAGGCGCTGGGGTCAGTCATGCCGAGCGTTTCAGCGGCATCCGCGAGAGCACGGACAGCGGTGACGTCACCAGGCTCGGCACTCTCGGCCAACTGGGCAGCGACCTCGACGGGCAGGGCGCCGCCCGCTAGCAGAACGTCAGCCGCCTCACGGTCAAGGGCCCGGCGGACCGCGCCAGGTACCGCACTGCGGACCGCCTCCCTGGCCAGGTCGTGCTGGAAGGCGAGCCGGCCGCTGGCCTCGATGAAGATCCCGGCGTCGATGACCTCCCGAACAGGATCAACAAGGTCGGCGACGGGAATGCGGGCCATCGCCGCGATCTGGTTGAGCGTGAACTGGCGAGCGAGAGAGGCGGCCACGGTCACGACCCGCTCGCCCGCAGGAGTGGTGCGCGACAGGCGCCGTCGCATGCTGTCCTCGAGCCGATGCGGCACCCGGTTCTGCACCAGTCTCGCCCGGCCATCGGCCACCGAGACCAGGTTCTCCTCCCGCAGGCCGGCGAGAAGATCAACAATGAGGAAGGGGTTGCCTTGCACGTCGGCCAGGGTCCGCAGGAGGTCACCTCCCGCCGGTGCCCCCAGTACATCCGCCGCCACCTCCGCGACCGCCGAGGCATTCAGCGGCGTCAGGCGGATCGTCCCGGCTCCGGCGGTGGTCAGCTCGGCCAGCGCTCGGCGGATCTGCGGTGCGCCCTGGTTCGGCCGGACCGCGATCAGCCACGCGACCGGCAACGACGCGAGCCACTGCGTCAGCATGCGCAAGGCGAAGCCACATCCCGCATCCGCCCACTGCACGTCATCGAGGCACACCAGAAGCGGCTGCCGAAGCGCTGCGCGTTCCATCAGGGTCTGCACATCCTGGAGAAGCCAGAACGGCTCCTCGCGGGAGCCATCGCGCGATCCGAGTGCAGTCCGTTCGATCAGTGATTCGGCGCCACCGAACAACGCCTCCATGAGCACGGCCAGTTCGACGGAGCTGTGGCCTGGCTCCGCGGCACCCAGCCCGGTTCGGAACGAGAGCGTGCGGGCGGTCGCCCGTGCGGTGGCGAGCAGCCTCGTCTTGCCCAGGCCCGCGGCACCCTCAATGATCGCGACGCCGCCCGCCCCGGCCCGGACACGCTCCAGAAGACCGGTGATCATATGCAACTGCTCGTCCCGCCCCCGGATCGGGGACGCGGTCCCGGTACCGCTCACGATTGAGCCGCCAGCGCCGGAAACCTGATTAGCGGAGATCATCGTGAGCTCCCCCCGTCTGCGTGCCCCGAGGAGGTACGTGCACCGACGCATTACGAGCATATTCGTCGCAGCGGCACGAACGCATCACCACATGACCGACGATCACCTGACTCGCGCCCAGGGATCGCGAGTTGGTGCGACGCCCGGAGCCGGGGATGGCGGCACGAACACGTGACTAGATGACCGGTGATCATCTGGTGCGGCGTCTAGGGATCGCGTGTTCGTGCGATGCCAGGAGGCCGGAGGCTGCCCTAGCGTGAATCCGTCGTCATGACATCTCGCTGGAGGAGCAGACATGCCAGCCAAGCCAAGCATCGTGTTCGCGCACGGACTCTGGGCCGACGGCTCGTGCTTCAGCAAGGTAATCCCCCCGCTTCAGGCCGAGGGATACCAGGTCATCGCCTCACAGCACGGCCTGGACTCACTCGAAGGTGACGTCGCGGCGGTAACCCGCACGATAGGCCGGGTCAGCGGCCCGGTCCTGCTCGTCGGCCACTCCTACGGCGGCACCCTGATCACCGCTGCGGGCACCGATGACCGCGTCGCCGGACTGGTCTACATCGCCGCGCTCGCCCCTGACGAGACGGAGACCTCCCAGAGCCTGCAGGACCAGTTCCCCGCGACGGACGTCTTCAACTACATCGAGGTCGCCAACGGGCGCATCTGGCTGCTGCCGGAGGGAACCAGGGCGTTCGCGGGCGACCTCTCCGAACAGGAGCAGATGCTGGTCTGGGCGACCCAGATGGTACCGGACGCGGGTCTGTTCAACGGCCAGGCCGACGGCACCGCCTGGCGCTCGAAGCCGAGCTGGTACATCGTGGCCAACAACGACCGCACCGTACATCCCGAGCTGGAGCGCTTCGTGGCGAAGCGTATGGGCGCCCACACCTACGACGTGGACAGCAGCCACGTCGCCATGCTGTCCCACCCTGACTTCGTTCTCGACGTCATCCGGACAGCCGCGAACTCCATCTGAACCGGCGGCAGAAGCGCGATCGCTCCCTACCACGATGCGAACCTGTCTGCCCACATGCCAAAGGAGTGCCTGCCATGCCCATGATCGACGTCTACGCGACGGCCGGGACATTCAGCGACCAGCACCAGCTCGCCGTGGATCTGGCGACCGCGGTCATGACCATCGAGCAAGTGCCGGACATCCCGATGTTCCGGCAGAACACCGCTGCCTTCATCCACGACCTGCCCCTGGGCAGCCTGTCCAACGTCGACGGCGACGCCAGCTACGTGCGGATACAGGTCCTCACCAACGCAGGTGCGCTGGACCGCCACAAGCAACTGGCCGTAGTCGAGCGGCTGACCAGCATCGCCGCTGACGCCGCCGGCGACCCGGCGCTGGCCAGTCGGACGTGGGTGCTCCTCACTGAGGCACCCGACGGGGGCTGGGGGCTCGGCGGCCACGCGAACACCAACGATGAACTGGTGGCCGCCGCCCGGGCGCAGATAGCGAGCCTGCAGGCAAACCCGCAGACCGATGAATCAGCGCAGGCCGACGCTACGTGACCGCACCTCATCGGGCACGCGACGGGTAGGTTCACCTGCGACGTCTCTGCTACCTCTTGCTCCGTGTTCGCCTGGCTGGACAGAGCAGCGCGCCGCACTAACACTGCGTCCTTTGTATGGTGGTGTGCGCATGTCGCCGGTCTCTTGGCCCTCGCGCTGATCACGTCTGCGCAAGGGGCGTGGTTCTGGACCATCGGTGCTGCCCTGGTCGCCAGTAGTTACACGGGCCAGGCCGTATTCAACAGGCGTTCTGGCCGATCGAGCCGGTCTTAGTCTGCGGCGTCGAGGAGCGGAAGCCGGACCGTCCGCCAGCGTCCATGCGAGGCCCTGGCGGGCGGGGGCTGGACATGTTTCCCGGGAGCGCTCATACTTTTAGCGCTTAACGTTTGGCGGGCACGCTACATATCCCCGAATTCCTGGAAATCGCTCAGGAGTTGAGGCGGGTACGGGTAATTCAGGGTCAGCGTATTTGGCGCTAATTAACCAGATTATCCGGATTTGCCCCAGGGGGCCTGGCTGCCCAATGCGGGAGGGGAGCGGAATGGGCATGCCGGAAGATCAAGACCATGTCCTGCAGGTCCGGCTGGTTGCGCCGTCACCCCAGGCGTTCGTTACTGCGGTCGACGGCATCGACATCGAATTTGGCTGCGCGGGCCCGCGCGTGCATTCGCCGGGCGGTGAGGTGACCGCCAACGTGCAGATCACGGCGGCCGGGCTCGAGGCGCTGAGAGAGCGCACGGGCCTGGTGCGGGCCGAGGTGCTCGGTGATCTCTCTGAGCGCCTCGCCCGGCGGCGGAGGCAGGTCGGGACCGGAAACAGGTTCGCCGACCCGAGCGTGCTCCCCACCGGGCTGGGCTCCCTCATCAGGGAGGACAAGCCGTGACCTACCTGAACATCGACGAGGTCGAGTCGGCCATCGCGAACCTGGCCACGGCCTATCCGGCCCTCTGCAGCCTCGTTCAGTTGCCCAGCGCCACGTTCGAGGGACGTATCTCCCACGCGCTCCGCATCTCCTCGGCACCTTCCGGTTCCGTGGACGCCATCGTGCTGCTCGGCGGGGTCCATGCCAGGGAGTGGGGCAGCTGCGAGATCCTGGTTAACGTTGCCACCGACCTCCTCAGGGCGTACGACGCGGGGGCAGGCCTCTCCTACGGGGGAATGTCGATCTCCGCTGCCACTATTGCCCAGATCGTCGACCAGCGCGAGGTCGTCATCTACCCGCTGGCAAATCCTGACGGCCGCGGGTACAGCCAGGCGAACGACCAGAACAACCCCAACGGCTGGCGAAAGAACCGAAATCCCGCGTCATCAGGTGGCAACCCCGCCGACATAGGCGTGGACGTCAATAGGAATTACGATTTCCTCTGGGATTTCGCGGCGAAGTTTTCCCCATCCGCTATCGCCGGCAACGGGAACCTTGCGTCAGCGGACCCGTCCAGCCTGGTATTTCATGGAACCGGGCCGTTCTCAGAGCCGGAGTCCGCCAATGTAAAATGGCTTGCAGACCAGTTTCCCCGGACCCGGTGGTTCGTCGACGTCCACAGTTACAGCCAGCTGATCCTGTACAGCTGGGGCGACGACAATGACCAGACCGCAGATGCCAGCCAGAACTTCCGGAACTCCGCTTTCGACAGCTCCCGCGGGATTCCCGCGGGCCTGGCCGGCGGGTCTGCCTACGGTGAGTTCATGCCGGCGGCCGATCTGGCCATCGCCTCGAACCTGGCGGCTGGCATGCGCGACGCTATCGCCGCGGTGCGAGGCATCGAATACGAGGCGGAGCAATCGTTCGGGCTGTACGGCACTTCCGGCGCCAGCGACGACTACATGTTCAGCAGGAACTGGGTGAACCCTGGCCAGGGCAAGATCTACAGCTTTGTCATCGAATGGGGAACCGAGTTCCATCCCCTCTGGGCTGAGATGGAGCCGATCGTCGCAGACATCTCGGCTGGGCTCATCGAGTTCTGCGGGGCGACCCTCATACCGCCGTCCTGCTCCCTCGTGATCAACAAGGGAACGTTCGGCCAGGACGAGGTGGCGGCCCAGGCCTCCTGGCCTGCCTCCTACTGGCTCGAGGTGCAGGGATTCACCAACCAGGCGCTCGGATTCAGCCAGCCCGGCGATCTCAGCCACCCGGATCCGGCGCCGGCTCTGGCTGTGACGATCGACGCTGGCCTGAATGCCAGCCTGACCGCCAGCCAGATCGCCGCCATCGCGGCCCACCTGCCCTCCGTTACGGTCCTGGACCCGCCCATACTGGCGGATGACCCGACCCTGGCCGAGGAACTGCAGACCTTCCTCTACCCCTACACCGTCTCGTTCCCTGGCAACCAGGCCTTCCAGGAGCTGAACGCGCACCAGGTGGCGGTCCTGACCCTGAACGCCACGCTGACCGTCGGCGGCGTCACCGTCCGTGCCACGGCACCCCTCGAGCTCGCCAAAGGCGAGAACCCCCGCTTCGAGGACACGAAACCAAGTTCCCCCCAGGAATACCCGACCTGGCTCAGCTACGACCTGCGGTTTTTCAAGGTCACCCCGAACGCAGAGCACCAGATGTTCGGTGTACCGAATCCCGCGGATGCCACTGCGGCGTACGGCTACATCCAGCAGGTCCTCGACCAGCTGAACTCCGGGACCGTCACGAACGGCGACACGTTCGAAGACACCCTGCAGCAGGGTGAAGACCAGTCCGCGCTGGAGTTCCTGCCCGATGACGACGCGGGAAACCCCACCTTCAACTTTGCCGTGGCGCGGGTCCGGGTCCTGTCCAGCATCACGACCACGATCTCGCCGGTCCGGGTCTTCTTCCGGATGTTCAACGCGCAGAGCACCGTGTCGAGCTTCAACGAATCGACCACCTACCGCTGGGGGACCGATGGGGTGACTCCGGGCCACAAGATCCCGTTGCTCGGCGTCGAGGCGAACCAGTCGGGAGAGCTGGAGTGGGTCACCGTCCCGTGTTTCGCGCAGGAGCGGGTCAACTGGGACATCGCCACGGGCACCAACACCCCGGCCAGTATGCGCACCCAGCATGACGACCACAACGCGCGGGACATCACCACATCCGCGGGCGTCGAGGTCGATACCTACTTCGGCTGCTGGCTCGACGTCAATCAGCAAGATCAGCGGTTCCTGGCCGCTGCGCCCCCTGCCGTCCCATCGCAGTGGGACGGCCCCTGGCCTGGGACGGCCTCGATCAACAGCCTGTTCGCCGTAGCCCCGCATCAGTGCCTGATCGCGGAGATCCGCTACGACGACACACCGGTCCCACCCGGGGCGACGACAGGGACCTCGGACAAGCTGGCGCAGCGCAATATCGCCTGGATCGACGGGCCCAACCCTGGCCAGGCCCCATCCCGGGTGATGCCGCACCCGTTCGAGGTGCGGGCATCGGCGGCTTCGGCCGCGAAGGTAGACGAGCTCCTGATCACGTGGGGCACCTCGCCCGCCGGCACCTCAGCGTCGATCTACCTGCCGGCGGTGAGCTCGGCCGATGTCATTGCGCTGGCCGACAGCATGTACCCCTCTCACCGCCTGACCGCTACCGACGCGCACACGGTCCAGTGCCTGGCCGGGGGAGCGACGCTGATCCCCGTGCCCAGGGGCGAAGGCCGGTACGCGGGCCTGATGTCGGTGGAGCTCCCGCCCGGGATCCGGCGCGGCGAGGTCTACGACATTGTCGTGCGCCAGGTCACGCAGGCCACGGCCGCCGCTCAGCACGAGCCAGCGGCGGCCAAGCGCGGGCCACTGGCGTGGCGTGAGGTACTGGGTACGTTCCAGTTCACGATCCCGATCAGCACCAGAGAACAGCTGCTCTACCCAGAAGAACGCCTCCTCGCCTGGCTCAAGTGGAAAATAAGCGTCACGCCGCACTCCCTGCGCTGGCACCCGGTCCTGGCCCGCTACGCGGAACTCGTGGCCGGGCGGGTCCAGGGATTCGGGGGCAAGCCGGGCCAGATACCGGCCTCGCCGACGGGCAGTGTCCCTGGCCACCATCTGCATCCCCCGCAGCCCCGGCCGGAAGGTGCCGGGTTCACCGGCAAGGTCATCGCGGTGCGCTACGACCGGTTCGGCGACTTCGAAGGATTCACCCTGCTGACCGAGGAAGGGCACGAGCACTCGTTCCGGGGCAGCGAGCGCGCGATCGAGAAGCTCGTTGGCTACGCCTGGTCCGAGCGGGTGCTCATCGCGGTGCAGGTCGAGCCGCACCGCCCGGAATGGCCCGCGGCCATCTCGCTGCTGCGCGGATGACAGAAGAAAGCGCGGATCCGTAGATGAGGGAAGCCGGGTAATTCGGGCGTAAAGTTCCTCCCGAAGCCGGGTGAACGCGTCGCGGGCTGGAGTGCGGCGGAAGCTGGGGACGGAGCCTGACATGACGCAGGGCTATGCGTTCGAGCACGCGTGGGCGATGGAACGTGTCCGGCTGGCCGGGCTGGAGGTGACCCTTGACCCGGGGACGCGCGAGTACCTCACCCGGCTGGGCGCTGGTCCCGGAAAGCGATGTCTTGAGATCGGCGCCGGAGGCGGATCGGTGGCTTTCTGGCTCGCAGAACGGGTGGCCCCGGGCGGGAAGGTGGTGGCCACCGATCTCGAAACCGACCTCCTTGAGTCTGAAGCGGTGGGCCACCCCGGGCTTGAGGTGCTGCGCCATGACATTACAGCCGAGGAATTGCCTACCGGGTTCGACCTGGTACACGCGCGATGGCTGGTCGAGTGGCTTCCGGACAAGCGCCTGGCGCTTCGGCGCATGATCTCCGCACTTCGTCCGGGTGGTGTGCTGCTGATTGAGGAGCCCGATTTCGTGACCATCTACGGCGCGGGTGAGCCGCCTGCCGTCCGGCACGTCATCACCGCCGCGATGGCACACCTGGAGTCGATCTGCCCGGTGGAGCTCGAATACGGCCGGCGGGCGATGGGTGATCTCGCCGCGATCGGCCTGGTCGACGTGCAGGCCGAAGGGCGATGCCCGATTGTGCGCGGCGGGAGCCCGCTGGCGGCCGACTTCCTCCGGCTGACCATCGAGAAACTACGTCAGCCCGTCCTGGCCGCCGGTGGTGTGACCCCAGAGGAATTCGCGCAGGCCGTGGCGGCACTGCAAGACCCGGACACCACGCTGGTCGCACCGATGACGGTGGCGGCATGGGGCAGGCGGGCATGATGCGCCGAAACGGCAGCCCTCGGATGGGATCTCGCTCCCTGCCCTTACCAGGACGAATGGCAGGCCAGGATCAGTGGTACGGGCCGACCGGCTTGACCAGTCAAGAACACCGGCTGCCGCTGTCAACCTGCCATGTTCGATCGGGCCCCTGGACGACATGGAGGATGACCTGACCGGATCCGACGATCGCGCTGCTGGCATCTCGGCTGATCTCCCGCCAGCCCTCATCAGGAACGCCGGGCACGCCGCCGTGCCTCGCGAACCAGGCAGCGGCCGCAGCTGGCGCTGGTTGCCCTCCCCGGCCCGATACCAGCGACACCGCGAAACCTGACCTGCTCGCACAGGAAGACCTGACCGCCGGTGCCGGCGTCAGCCCCGCGGCTGATCCGCACGCCGGCGCAGCGAGCGCAAACGCGACCATGCAGCTACCGAAGGCGACCTGGCGCAACCCCATGCCTATTGGACGCGCGAATACCTCAGCAGGATCCCGGGCATCGAGGCGCAAGACTCACGGTCGTGCCAGCCGCCATGGCCACACCCGCAGATTGCCAGCGCGCGCTGTCTATCTGTGGCCGCTGCTGCGGCCGTCGCCGGCCATCTGCTCTTGTTGGCGGTAGTGATGGGAGTCGCCCTGACGCCGAGCCTATTGGCCTGAGGTGTTGGCTTTGCCTTGGCTACTTCATCGATGCCTGACTTCGGATCGCAGTTCTGCGGCTGCTTGATGCTCACCCAGTCGCTCCAGGTCAAAGGCGAGGTTGCTGGCCGAGGTCAGGGTCTGCGGGTGATCGTCGCCTAGGACACGGCGCCGCCGGGCCAGGGTATCGGCGTCCAGGTCCCGGGCCGCCTCGACCTCACCAAGTTTGCGCAGGTCAGAAGCGAGGTTGCTGGCCGTGATCAGCGTCCACGGGTGGTCGTCGCCGTGGACTCTGCGGCGCCGGGCCAGCGTATCCTCATCCAGTTCCCGGGCCGCTTGATACCTGCCCAGGCGGCTCAGGTCCCTGCCGAGGTCGTTCTGCGAGGTCAGGATGCCGGGGTGATCGGAGCCCAGGACGCGGCGCTGCCGGGCAAGAGTGTCCTCGTCCACCTCGCGCGCCGCCTGCGTCTCACCGAGCTCGCGCAGGTAGGCGGCGATGCTGTTGCGGGACGTCAGCGTGTCAGGGTGGTCGTCTCCCAGGACGCGCTGCCGGTCGGCCAGCACCTGTTCATACAGCGGGATCGCCCGCTGCGCATCCCCTAGATGGCGATAGGCAGCGGCCAGGCTGCTGCGGAACGTCAGCGTGTCGGGGTGATCGTCTCCCAGGAGCCGTTCCTGGCCAGCCACTGCCTGCTCCAGCAGCGGCAGTGCCCGGCGCACGTCGCCCGCTTCGGCGTAGGCCCCCGCAAGGTTGTGCCGTGAGACGATCGTGTTCGGATGGTCGTCTCCCAGGACGCGCTGCCGGTCGGCCAGCACCTGTTCATACAGCGGGATCGCCCGCTGCACATCTCCTAGATCGTGATGGGCGGCGGCCAGGTTGTTGCGGAACGACAGGGTATCCGGATGGTCAGCACCCAGGAGCCGCTCGCTGTCAGCGACCACCGATTCCAGCAGCGGCAGTACCCGGCGCACCTCACCGGCCGCCTGGTAGGACATCGCCAGGTTGTTGCGGAACGACAGGGTATCCGGATGGTCGGCACCCAGGAGCCGCTCGCTGTCAGCGACCACCGATTCCAGCAGCGGCAGCGCCCGGCGCACCTCACCGGCCGCGCCGTAGCCTCTCGCGAGGTTGCTTCGCGTCCCCAGGGTACGGGGATCCTCGGCGCCCAGGACCCGCTCCTGGCCGGCCAGGACCTGCTCATACATCCGGATGGCCAGCCGCACCTCGCCGGTGTCCTGATAGGCAGTGGCCAGGTTGTTCCGGAACACCAGGGTGACCTCATGCTCGGTACCGAGTGTTCGCTCGGTGTCGGCCACTGCCTGCTCCAGCAGCGGGACGGCCCGCTGCACCTCACCCGCCGCCCGGTAGGCCATGGCGAGATTGCTCCGCACGGCCGCGGTGGCCAGATTGCCGGTACCCAGCGCCCTCTGGCTGTCGGCCAGCGTCTGCTCCAGCAAGCCGATGGCCTGACGCAGATCACCCGCCGCCTGGTAAGCGCTAGCCAGCTTGACCTGGGACATGACGAACTCGGCGTCCTCGTGCTCAGCCATCGCCCCGCCTTGCTCACCATCGAGGCAACCAGGTTCGGTCACGCCCAGTGATGAGCGTAGCCCGCAGCTGGCAGCGCCGCGAGCGTGTGTCCCTGCTGATCGGGTTAGGAAGGCCGCGGCTCCGTCCTCCTGGCTGGCTGGCGCACGATCGCTGCCAGCGTCAGTGACCGTGCACCCTGCATACGGCGGCGGCAGGACCCGGCTCAGGGCCCGGTCCTTGGGGTGTCAGCCGGTGGAGTCCGTGAAGCGCCATTGCCTCGGCTCAGTGTCGACAACGATGGCCGAACCGTACCGCTCAGCCAGCAGCTGCCGTCCCGCCTCGCTCAAGCGGGCAACGTAGACCCTCACCTTGCCCGAGGCCGGGTCAGGTCCCCATTGCGTCAACTGGACACCCTGACCTGCGAGCCAGTCCAGATCAGCGCTCAACCGCCCCATGATCGCTTCGTACTCAGCCGGACTGCCGCTGGCAGAAGCCCCTGTCATGACCCACAGACTGCCACGAGATTGCCCGCGCGATGTCGTCCTCGCCCCCTGCTGGCAAAGGTGGTGGCCGCCGCCCGCCGACCTGCGGCTGCACAGCTCAAGTCCACCGCTGGCTGTCCGTGAGTGACCGTGAACCACCGTGGATGGCCCTGCGGGCCCGCGGCGGGGCACGGCGCGGCTGTCTTTGCCCTGGCCATTCACCAGCCAGAGTAGGGTGGCTCGCGCCGCTCGACATGATTGTCGTAGTCGCGGTGCTCGACCACCTGGCCGCGGTCGTCGAAGTGCAGTACCGTCACGCCCGCGTAGGTGAGTTCCTGGCCTTGCTCAGTCCAGCTGGCCCACCATTCGACCGCGGCCCGGCCGCCGGAGACGATCGGCTGGCCGAACCAGCACTCGATGTTCTCCTCGGCCGGGAGTTGCTCGCTGAGGTAACGGCGGACGCCAGTCAGGCCCAGGTCCGGCTGGCGGAACGCGGGCGAGCGGTACACCACCGTGTCGGCATACAGGGCGGCGATGGCCTCGGCGTCGCGGTGCGGCCAGGCCCGTGACCATGTGTCCGCCCAGCGCCGGGCGGCGGTCTCAGCGTCCATGCCAGTGATTCAAACAGGTCGCCCGCAGCTCCGTACGTAAAACGACCTTCTGATCCGTAGGAAGATCCCGGCCGTCCAGAGATGCTCTGCAATGCCATCATCGCCCTGAAGATCGCGGATCTCGGGCATGTTGTCAGTCACAGGCTGCTCCTCCAGCTACATCAGACGACCGGCCTAGGTCAGGTGGAAAGGCCACCATCCTCGATGACTGTATCCCTGCGGGCGAAGGTATTGTATTTCCTTCTCAAGAAGCTACCCCGCACTTACTGCATCAGCATCTTATGACCTCTGAGCTGGGTGGCCTGGGAGGACTTAAACTTCCGACCGCTTCCTTATCAGCTCGGGCTGTCGCCTGAACGGCCGTTCGAATGTTCGATGCCCTACTATTGGCCAGTGGACTTCCAGCGCATTGACCGGCCCGATGGCTATTCGCAGGAGCCCGTGACTGCAGATCAGGTCCTTGTCATGTGCCGTCGGGTGCTGGGTGATTCGTCCGAGGTCCTTTCGGCGGCCGAGATGGGCTGGGGCAGTTACAACACGGCGTTCCGGGTCGAGCTGGCAGAAAGCCCTCCCGTTGTCCTGCGGATAGCCCCCAGGCCCGGTAGGCAGATGCGGTCCGAGCGGCACTGGCTCCGCAGCGAGTACGCGGCCACGGCATGGCTCGTGGGTCTCGGGCCGCTGGTCCCGCGCGTGCTAGGGGCTGACTTCACCCATCAGGTCATCGGCCGCGACTACCTGGTGCAAAGCCTCCTGCCGGGCATCCCGGCCCCGGACAAGCTCCCGGCCTATGACCGCCAACTCTGGCCGGGTCTCTTCGGCCAGATCGGCGCCATCACCCGTCAGGTGCACAACGTGGCCGGTGACTCGTGGGGCCCGCTGGCAGCGCCCTTCGACGCGCACTGGTCCGATGCGCTGCTGCGATCGCTGACCGACAGCCGCACCGACCTGGCCCGGTGGTCGCTTCCCTCTGAGGATGTCGCCCGGCTCTGCGCCGTCATCGACCACCACCGTGACCGCCTGGATCAGGCCAGCCAGCCCCGACTGCTGCACGGCGACCTGTGGACCGCGAATATCCTCCTGGACCCGCACGCTGCTGAGCCGACCGTCACCGGCGTGGTAGACGGCGACCGGGCATGGTGGGGTGATCCGCTGGCCGACTGGGCCGTGTACCGGGCCGACACCCGGAATGTGACATCCGAGCGGGACGCGTTCTGGCGGGCATACGGCGGGCGACCCGCAGGCCAGGACGTCGAGTGGCGCCTGAAGCTCTACCGGGCCCGGCACCTTGTCGCTGAGCGGGTCGAGGCTGCTCGCAGCGGGAATCTCGATCACGCCGGTAAGACAGTGACAGAACTGGGAAGCATCCTTTCCGCACTGGGCAACTGAACTGCCGCATCTGCCGCAGACCATCCAGCCTAACGCGCAGCATGGTCCACAGATTAATCGATCATCGGTATTTACCATCGTCGCCAGCTGCCCGATCTCGGACCTACTGGCCAAGACCTTTCTGGACAGAGTCCGTGACGACCAGCACCTACCCCTGTTCAGGGCATTCGTCGCGGAGGCTAGCTACGATGGCGACCTGGCAGCATTTGACCCTGTATACCTCCGGCTAAGCAGGTCAGGGACATGATCGGTCACTCAATGAGTATGGCGGTCCTGTCTACTCGCCAGGTAAGGGCGCCGGTTGATCTAAGTACGGATTATCTCGGCAACACGGCGCTAGTCTGTGGCTGCCCGGTGCTCACGGTGACGAATCAGCCCGCCGTGCATTAGACCCTGTCGCCCGCTGGTCGTGGAGCATCCGCAGTGCCGTGTTCAGCACGGATGCGCCGAGCATGACGATGATCACGAGCCAGAACAGCCAGGCGGGCCAGTGATGGCGGTTGATGGCCTGCCAGGTCTGCTCGGCGGCCAGCAAGGCAGCGCCGAGGGCCACGGTGAACCATCCGGTGGCCTTGTTGACGAAGCTGGTGAACTGATCCCGCTGAGCCTGGGTGAGCTGGGCCAGGGCAGCCCGGCGGAACGCGCTGCCGCGGCGACGGCGGATCAGGTACAGGACCGGCGGCACCAGCCACCACCACGGGGACGGCGGGTCCGGTCGCGGGATGCGGGCGGTGGTGGCCTCGATCCCCTCCCGGTCAACGTCTTCCTCGCGCAGTTCGAGCGCGCCCTGATACAGCGGCCCGGCCACGAGCAGCCAGGCTCCGAGAAAACCCGCCCAGGCGATCACCTGATTCATGCTGGCTAGCCTGTCATCGACCCTCCCCGGCCGCGGCCCTCCTTCTCGCACCGGACCCTGTCGCAGATCAGCTGGCGGACATGCGTAACGGATCTGCTGTATACGCAGGAGGATCATGCCAGCTTGGCAACAGTCGCGATGGCTTGGACTCATGCAGCCCGCACCACTCTCACGGTGACCGTCCCCCCTGGCGGCGAGTCCTGCGACCGCAGTTGATGTGGCGAGAAGAGTATCTTCCTGCTATGGCCAGCGACGTGTGGGTGGGCGCGGTAGCGACCTTGGTGGGTGCTGCTCTTGGAGGAGCCATCAGCTTCGTCCTGAGCCGTCAGCAGATAAGCGCCGCCCGTTCGCAACGCGAGGCAGATCTTGTCCAGGATCAGCTTCAACGGAGCATGGACCGTAGATTCGATGCATACTCAGAGTTTCTTGTCCGTGCTCGATCATTCGAAACGGATTGAAGGCATACTATTTGCCTACAGATCACCGACCTACTATCGATGACGTGGATACCCTTTTGCAAGCCGCTCAAGACGCGTCGACGCTGGTGTTTCTTGTAGTTGCGAGTGAAGAAGCTTTCAAGGCGTGTATTGGCGTGTTGCGTGCGTTGGATAATGCTCAGGCTATGATTCACGGTGTAAAGTCGAGCGCCATTAATGATCCTTGGCGAGAGCTTGATCAGGCATTGGGTCAAGCCACTCGTGATTTCCAGAATGCAGTACGAAAGGAACTCGGGGTTAGTGGCCCCGCGATACCGTGGGACCCGGACTACAGGGGCAGGCAGAAGCAGGCGTCGGATGTGTAGTTACTCAGTGATGGTCGGAGGCCGCCTGCGATCTGCGCAAGTGGCCTCTGAGCTGGTCGGGGTGACTGGATTTGAACCAGCGACCTCTTCGTCCCGAAGCCAAGTCCGCGTCTCGCCACCCTGCGGTGTTGGGTGTCTGACCTTGGCGCCACCGTCCGTCAGCGTCCACTGGCATACCCTCACGGCCGGTGGGATCGTTACTGAGTTGGTTACTCGGCCTCACCTGGCCCCCGTCGCAGGACAGACCGAAACTGGCGGTTTACATCAGGGAGTCAGCTGCTCCCTCCGGGTCTTGCCTTCACCTGCGGCAGGACCGCCCCGGCGCGTTTCTCCTGGCGGTGCTGTTTCGCCGTGGTTACGATGAGCCTTTTCGTCCGGGCTGCCAGCCAGCCGGTGATAGTCCCAGCTGGCTCAACTGCTCGGAGTTTTTGGAAAAGGAGTGTCCGGGTCCTGCGATGTCAGACTGGGGCATGCCGTCACGATCCATATGGGGCCTGACTCCTAGGCAGAGCATCGAGCTGGAGTGCGCTCGCCGTGGCGAGGCGGACGTGGTGGCCTGCTGCATCGAGTTGCTCGCGGGCCGGGACGTCGATGACGAGCTTGTCTTTGCGATCGGCGGCCCGGCGGCGCGATCCATCCTCGACGGCGGGCAGCAGTACTGGTTGCGGGTGTGGGCCATGCGCGCGCTGCTATACGCATGGGAGGACACGGCCGGGCCCGCGGTGCTGACCGGGCTGGCGGACCAGTCCTGGCGGGTCCGGGAGCTGGCCGCCAAGGTAACCGCCCGGCGCCAGCTCGGCGAAGCATTCGCAGGGGTGGCCGAGCTGAGAAACGACCCAGTAGCCCGCGTCCGCGCGGCGGCAGCCCGTGCCCTGATCATCCTGACAGCGGCACAAGCGTGACGATCCAGGCAGCCCTGCGCCGAGCAGGCTCCGAAACCAACTCCCGAACCCTGATGACCAGCGTGGAAGGCTGCCCGCATATCGCGGTCATGGGCTCTTTACGTGGGCGTTCGGGTAGCTGCTGGGAGCCGTGGTTGACCGCTGGCCGCCATGACTCACAGGCACGTCGATCTTGGTCTCTCCCCGCATGACCTAGCCTGCTGGCATGGAGCCCTGGGTTGAACCTCTCTGCGCTATTGCTGGGACGCGGAAATCCAGCGGCCACTCCATCCGCCAGCAGTTCGAGGCTGCCTCCCCGCCCCTGGCTGATGGTGCTGAGTTCCGTGCCGCCGTAACCGGATGGCTCCGGCAGCACCCCGGTCTTATTGATCAGTGGCGTGGCTACTCCGAGGATAAGCGCACGAGTCCCAGCCCGTACTTCGGTCGTGACAGCGTTCCATTGGAGGTTGGGTTCTACACCCCTGACCTGGGAGCGCTCGACGTCAGACACCACACAGACTCGATTGAAGCCTGTGCCGATTTCATCTATCGAGAGACAGCCTGGGTCCTAAGGAGCGAACGCATCAGCTAGCTCGCACTGGACCCCCTGCTTGCAAAATCTATTCAGGGTGTCCAGCACAGTCTCTGGCCTGGAATATCTCGCTTCCACAGTCCACTGAGATCCGGCGAAGTCCAGGCTCGTTGGTGTCAACCTTGGGTGTCAGTCTGCACCGCCTTCGACCGCGCCGCCTGGCGGACCTGCAGCTGCAATAGGCTCAGCCGCCGCGTTACCGTCTGCATCGCCATCATCCCGGCGGCGGGCCGCCAGCTCACGAAGTATCACTTCTACGTTGGGCGTGGAGGTCTGTAGGGACGGCGGCATACCAAGCCAAGCCTCCAATGCGGTGAACCTCTGGGTGAGGTGCTCGCTGAGGTCCCTGATCAGGTCCTCTGTACGGTCTGGATCAATGATCTTGTGGAGCACGCCGAGGATGCCCAACTCTACTGTCCCGACAATGAGCAGACTCGTGCCGAATCCCAGCAGTGCTACCTGGTTCCATCCGGTCACCGTCCGCGAGCCGATGATCATCGCCAAGCCACCGGCAGAGAAGCCAAAGATTGCAGCGCCTAGGACGATCTTGCTCTTGTACGCTTCCCACAACGCGGCAACGAACGCCTTAGCGATGGCAGTGAGTGCCGTCCTAGACGCGACGAGCAGAAAACTAATAGGCTCCATGGCTCGAGGCTAGACCTGGTCAGCGCGGATCTGAAAGGCACGGAGATCTCTTGGTTCATGGTCCTGCCCGGCTCGTGCCTGGTGGAGCTAACACGGCTCGAATCCCGACCCCCTGCTTGCAAAGGTGGTGGCAGCGACCGGCGGACCTGCAGCCGCACAGGTCAATCGCGCTGCCGGTTGCTCCGTGAATGACCGTGAGTCGCCGTGGGTGGTCCCTCTTACGGGCACGTGGCGGGCACGATCCTTTCGGGCTGCTGCTCCAAGTTTGAGCGCCCTCAGCGCACTTCCTCTACTCTTCGCGCATGGCGTACCCGATGTGGAGCTACTTTCCACGCAACATGCGGCCACCTTCCTGGGCAACCTCGTTCGTTGAGGTCGTCCAAGGTGCGGAGGCCAAGATCTCCACTGTCGAACACAAGACTGGCTTGGGAAGCGATGCTGTCCTCAGTGAGCTGGCCTCGGGCCTGCTAGCACTCGGTTACGCCGTCGAGAGCGGGAAAACGAAGGCCGCCAAGATCCGTCGCCCAGTCTTGTTCGGCGAGAATGGAAACCCGGAGGTCAACTACGAGATCGATGCGTTCCACGATGAGCTGGGCATTGCGGTGGAGGTCGAGGCTGGCCGCGGGGCCGCGGGGCCGCGGGGAACGCAGACTATCGCGACATCGTCCGCACGTCTTTGATCTTGGACGCCCGTAGCATGGCGCTGCTGCTGCCAGTGCGCTACCGCACGATGTCTGGTCAGCGGGAGCTCGTCATCCAGGCCTACGAGAAGACACGAAACCAGTTGCGTGCAATCTACGCGTCCCAACGGCTGAAGCTGCCATTCGAGGGCGTCTTGCTCATCGGATACTGATGAGCCGTTTCCTTATCAGTTCTGGACAACTGCGGGTCTAGTAGCCCATAGTTCGGTGATTCGCGGCTGCCGAGGTACGCCTCGTAGGCCCGAGGTGAGGCGGTGTTGCTGTCACCGTTGCTGTCAGCTGTCTCAGCGTCTGATCCGTAGCAAGATTCCCGCCGTCCAGTATCGGCCATAGCTGTCCAATGGCCCTGCTCGCGCTGGTTGCGGACAGTGGCCGGTTCCGGCTGCGTCCGAGGTCGTCCAGGACCGTTGTTAGCATCCGCGTTAGCAAAATCAGCTAGCTTCCACGGCTCTCGTGACCAGCTGAGCGCTTCTTTATCAGTACAGGACAACCGTGGGTCGCGGCGTGATCCGCCCAGTATCGATGGCCGTCCGGGCGCGGGCGGTCGGCCTGATGGATGCTGGCGTTGCTGTCACTTCTGCTGTCGCAAGCGTCACCCGGGCGGGCATTCGATAGCCCCGCGTCCGGAACCCTTGCGGAAGCCTAGGAATCAGTTAAGTTCTCTGCGGATTACATCGGTAAGTTCCGGCAAGTCTGGCGATCCAGTAACTTTCAGCGTCTTGACACGCGTGCTGCCTTTGGTATCTAGCTGTCGGTTTGAAATGACAAGCGTGACGCCGGTGCCGCCCCGCAGCGCCTGGATAGCCTTCTCTCGGCCGACAGGGTCTTCTAGCTTGGAGAATCTTTGACGGAGAGATTCGTAGTTGTCGTCCGTGACATAAATCACATCGACGTGAAGCACTCCTGCCGGAAGTTCGCCTTTTTGCTTTCTAATTTTTGCCGAGAGTTCCCCCCGGCCCTCAATCCCCGGAGCGTAAGTGTCCTGTTCGACAGAGTAAGTCAATCAGTCGCCCTGCCGCTGCATTTCCTCATTAATCTTTGTAACGATCTTAAAGAGCATGCCGCTAACGACCTCTTCATAACTTGCTCGCCCTTCAATGGCCTTAAGGCCCCCTGTCCGCAGCGATGGGAGCAAAAGTACGCATCAGGGCCGGACAAGCTCCTGATCAGGCCAACGAGGGTGGCCAGGCCGGTGCTGGCAGCACCAGGGACAAGTCCGATCAAAGACACGTCGTCAGACGGTCAGGCACGCAAAGAGCCACCCGGCACCACCAGCAGCCAACCTGCCAGGACCCGCCTCACAACACGTCGGTACCCGCAAGCTCATACTCACAGGCACGCGGCGGGCACGGATGGCGGCCTTCAAGGTGGCTAGAGGACATGTTGGTCGAGGACGCGATTGATCGCGGCTGCGATTTCCGCTGGCCGTTCCTGGTTCATTGCATGGCTCGTATCGGCGAGGATGATGTGCTCCCCGTTGGGGACAGAGGAGGCCAATTTGGCGTGGAAGCGGGTCCATTCTTCTCGTTCATCTTTGGGCGTATCCGTTGTCGCGCTAAGGATTACGATGGGAATGTCTGGCAGCCTCTGCTCCGCCCGGGTCTGACGAATGAGCGGCAGAGCATCGCTGATCAGCTGATGTTCGCCTAGCACCATGCGCGCTTGTGACTGTGCTGCGTAACACCAGAGGTAAGCGTCCAGTATCAGCGCCTGAGCCTGCTGATCATCGGTCAGTTGCTGCGCGAATGGCCGGAAGGCCTCCAGAATCGTGTTGGCAAGTTCGCCACTGGCGTACTGCTCCAGAACAGCCTGTCCCAAGGCAAGCCCTTGCTGGAAGCCTTCGCGCGGACTGGCGAGGAACTCCTCGTCCGCGGGGTCGACTAGCACCATCCCGGCAATCAGTTCGGAGTGCTGCAAGGCCACCAACTGGGCAAGCAGACCTCCCCAGCTGTGTCCCACCACGATGGCCGGCCCGTTCCCGGTCGCCCGGATCACTGCGGCGAGGTCATCGGCCTGAGTGCTCAGATCCAGCGGCCAGACGGGGTCACTAGCGCCAAGGCCGGCCCGGTCATAGGCCACCACGCGGGTGCGCGCCGTGACCATCGGCATGACCGCTGCCCAGGCCAATGACCCGGGCTCGCCGGCTGCCGCATCGAGCAGGACCGTTGGACTGCCAGAACCGGTCTCGACCCACCTCAATGTGCGTTCGTCGCGCAGCAGCTCCCCGCGCCGCAGGCCGGGCACCAACTCGCCAAGCGCCTGGACCACAACATCATTCACGAGCTGCCCGCCTAAGTTGTCTGGGCTTCCTACTTCGGCCTCGCGGCCACAGGTGTAGCAATTGGCTGATGCGGTCACTAGCTTCACTATAACTGCTGAGCAGTTGCCCGGCCCTGCTCGTCTCCCTCTCCTGGGACAAGACACGGCAGCGCTGGGTCGCCTCGGTCACAGTTGGCTACTCGCCGAGCGGCAAGAGGATTGTCCGGCGGGCCAGCGGCAAGAGCAAGACTGCTGCACAAAGGGGACTGAAGGAGCTTATCCGTGATCATGAGGACGGGTTTGCGATCGCCCCGCACAACTACACCGTCGCCGATGCGGTGCGCGAGTGGCTGAAATTCGGACTCAGCGGTCGCGCTGAGGCAACTATCGAGAAATGCACCATCCTGGCCAACACGCACGTGATACCAGCTCTCGGCGCGCGAAAGCTGCGCGATCTTTCGGCAGACGACGTTGACCGATGGCTTGCCGACAAGGCACAGAGTCTGGGCACCCGGACTCTTCGGGAGACGAGATCGGTTCTCAAACGTGCCGTGACACGGGCACAGGCTCGCGACAAGGTAAAGCGCAACGTCGTCTTGCTCTGCGACGGGCCCGAGGGCCGCCAGGGACGCCCGTCCAAGTCACTGACGCTCAGCCAGGCGGAAGCACTGCTGGCCGCCGCGCAGGACAACGCGATGCACGCCTACATCGTGCTATCGCTGCTAATCGGCGTCCGGACCGAGGAACTTAGGGCACTGACCTGGTCTCACGTGGACCTAGATGGCAAGCCAGCGGCCGATGGCAGACCAGCCAGGCCACCATCGATCATGGTGTGGCGGTCCGTCCGTGCAGGGGGCGACACCAAGACTAAGAAATCACGGCGGACGCTGGCGCTGCCGCAGCGATGCGCAGACGCGCTGCGGGTCCATCGAGTCCGTCAGGAAGAGGCGAGGCAGGCGGCTGGCCGCAGATGGAAGGACAACGAGCTGGTGTTTCCCTCCGGAGTCGGCACCCCGGTGGACGCCTCGCGCATGCGGCGCAGCTTCCGCAAGGTCGTCGAGTCTGCCGGGCTCGATCCCCGGCCAGTGGACGCCCAGGGAGCTGAGGCACAGTTTTGTCTCGCTGCTCTCAGATGCTGGAGTTCCCTTGGAGCACATCTCCCGCCTGGTTGGTCACAGCGGGACGACGACTACAGAGACTGTCTACCGTAAGCAGATACGTCCGGTGCTCCTTGAGGGAGCTGACGCGATGGACCGCATCTTCCCGGAGGGGAAGCCGGATGCGTAGTTACTCAGTTAGTTACTCGGTGATGATCGGAGGCCGCCTGCGATCTGCGCAAGTGGCCTCTGAGCTGGTCGGGGTGACTGGATTTGAACCAGCGACCTCTTCGTCCCGAACGAAGCGCGCTGCCAAGCTGCGCCACACCCCGCCGACCGCGCCAGAAGTCTAGCTGATCCGGGGAACCAGTGTGAGCAGCGTAGCCTCCGGGCGGCAGAAGAGCCTGACCGGAGCCCACGGCGACGTGCCGAGCCCGGCGGAAACATGCAGCCAGGCGGGGTTATCGGCGCGGCTGGCCGCGCCGGCGTCCTCGGCTGCGCTGGCCGGATACGGGTGCAGGCCATGCGCCCGGCGGCGGTCGATGCCGCAGTTGGTGACGAGCGGGCCGGCGCCGGGCAGGCACACCTGCCCGCCGTGCGTGTGACCGGCCAGCAGCAGGTCGTAGCCGTCGGCGGCGAAGGCATCCAGGTTCGCGGGCTCCGGCGAGTGCAGCACGCCGAGCCGCAGGTCCGCCGCCGGATCGGCGGGGCCCGCGATCTGCTCGTAGTGGTCGTACCCGATGTGGGAGTCGTGCACGCCGCCCACCTCGACATCAAGGTCCCCGGCCTTGATTCGCCCGCGCCGGTTGTTGGCGTTCATCCAGCCGGACGCCTCCATGCCCGCGCCCAGATCGGCCCACGGCAGGTCGGGAGCCTCGCGCCGCTTATCGTACTGACTGGTCCGCCAGAGATATCGGGCCGGGTTCTTGGGCAGCGGGGAGTGCAAGTCGTTGGAACCGTAGACAAATACGCCCGGCCGCTCCAGCAGCGGCCCGAGCGCCTCAAGAAAAGGCTGAACGGCCTGCGGGTGGCTAATCGAGTCACCTGTGTTGACCACGAGATCGGGCTCAAGGGCATCCAGTGACCTGATCCACGACATGAGCCGGTGCCGGCCCGGAGTCAGATGAGCGTCGGAGATATGCAGGATCCGCAGCGTCCTTGCGCCAGCGGGAAGCACCGGAACGTCATAACGGCGCAGCGCGAACCAATTGCGCTCGACGATGGCCGCATAGCCGAAGACGGCCGTGCCCGCCATGGCGGCGGTTCCGATAATAGTTCGTGTTCGCATCCCTCCATGGTGCCATGCCGGCCCGGGTGGGCCGTCCCGGCTGGAGCCGCCCCCCGGTGGGACCTGCGCGGCCGGGAACGGCAGGATGGCTTCATGTCTGGACTGAAAGACCGGCTCCGCAGCGACCTGACGACGGCCATGAAGGCGCGCGACGAGGTCCGCACCAGGACCCTGCGCATGGCCCTGACCTCTGTGTCCAACGAGGAGGTGGCGGGCCGGGCCGCCCGCGAGCTCAGTGACGAGGAGATCCTGCGGGTGCTGGCCAGGGAAGCGAAGCGGCGCCGTGAGGCAGCGGAGGCGTTCGAGCAGGCCGGACGGCACGACCAGGCCGCCGCCGAGCGCGCCGAGGACGAGGTGCTGGCCGGCTACCTGCCCGCGCAGCTGGGTGACGACGAACTCCAGGCGATCGTGGCGGCCGGCATCGCCGAGACCGGGGCGTCAGGCGCCAGGTCGCTGGGGCAGGTCATGAAGGCCGTCACGCCCCGGATCGCGGGCCGTGCCGAGGGCGGCCGGGTCGCCGCGGAGGTCCGCCGCCAGCTCGCGGACTGACCAGGCTCAGTGGCGGCCTGGAGGGCCGGTGGGACCGCCGTGGCCATGACCACCGCCACCCCCTCCGCCGTCGCCGCCCCCTCCGCCGCCGCCATGCTTGGGCGGCTTTTTCGGCTTGGGCGAATTGATCCCGGTGCCCTTCGAGAAGAACGGGCTGTCCGGCGGAACGCCGACGAAACTGGCCGGTGTACGGCCCAGGGCGGCGTGCAGGAACGTCATCTGCCAGGTCGCGCCGGGCGCGTTGTCACCGAACATCTGCTCGGGGCACGATAGTTCCCCGCCGACCTCGCGGTAGCACGAGTGCGGCGCGAAGAGCATCGCCCCGGTCGTAGTCGGATGGCTCGGATTGAAGACCGACACATAGCCGGCCAGGCGCGGGGTGTAGCCGGCGAACGCGGCGTAATAACCGCCGTTAGCCGTGCCGGTCTTGGCCGCGGCCGGGACTCCGATGCCCCGGCCAACCGCGGTGCCGCTGGTGATAACGCCCTGCAGGATGTAGTTGGCGGCGTCGGCGACCTGGGTCGTCAGCACCCGGTGACAGCCGGCCGACTCTACTGGGAGCGGCGTGCCCGCGCTGGTGTCAATCTTGCTAATGGCGATGGGCGCGCAGTACACGCCCCGCGCCGCGACGGTGGCGTAGGCCGCAGCCATGCTCATCGGCGAGACGTAAATTGAGCCCAGGGTGAAGGACGGGTAGTTGTCGGCCGACAGGTTGTTGTCGCGCGGCAGGTGCGGATCCCGGCGCAGCAGCGAGGTACCGTCCGCGCGGCGCACCCCCAGGCTGGCCGCGGTCTTGACCACATTGCACAGGCCGACCTGGCGCTCCAGCGTCGCGTAGAACACGTTGATGGAGCCCGTGGTGCCGTTGTACAGCGTGAAGGTGCCCTTGCCCTTCCCCTCGGCGTTCGACACGTTGAAGGGGCCGGTGCTCACGCCCTTGCAGCTGGTGTATCCGGTGAGAGAGGCGGGGGACGAGATCTTCAGGTTGAAGCCGAAGGGAATATTCTGCTTGAGCGCGGTCAGCAGCGTGAAGATCTTCGATGACGAGCCGGTCTGCACGCCCGCTCCGCCGTCGTACTTCTGATCCACGGCGTAGTCCACCGTGGTCTGTCCATGCCCGTTGCCGTACCGCCGGTCCACGGCGATCGCCCGTACCTTGCCGGTACCCGGCTGGATCAGCACCTCGGCGTCCGCGTTATGGCCGGGATTGAAGGTCGGTGAATGGGCCGGCTCGACGTAATCCACCGCGCTCTCGGCGGCCGCCTGGTCTGTCGGGTTCAGCGTGGTATAGATCTTGAGCCCGCCGGTCGTGCTCAGCGCCGCGTTGGCCTTCGCGTACGCCGGATTGTGCTTCAGGACGGCGAGCACGTAGTCGCAGAAGAACGGGCCCCTGCGGGCAGACTCGCTGCTGCAGCCGCTCTGCAACGCCGAGTTGTGCATGTGCAGCCCGAGCGGCGCGGCCTGCGCGGAATGCGCCTGCGCCAGCGTGATGTAGTGCTGCTGCCGCATCCGGCTGATCACCACATTGCGGCGATTGCGCGCCGCGACCGGGTTGATGACCGGGTTATAGGCGGTCGGGAACTCCACCATGCCGGCGAGCATGGCGGCCTGGTCGAGGTCCAGGTGCTGTGCGGTGGTCGAGAAATAGCGCTCCGCCCCGACCTGGACGCCGTAGGCCTGGTTCTCGAAGTACGCCGCGTTCAGGTAGGCCGCGAGCAGCTGCGGCCGGGTCAGCTCGTGCGACACGATGGTGGCCATGCGCAGTTCCCTGAGCTTGCGCACCGGGCTGTTGGCGTGGGCGTCCGCGTACTCCTGCGGAGTGGTCGCCGTGAGCTCCAGCGCGTTCTTGACGTACTGCTGCGCGAGCGTGGAGCCGCCCTGGACCGAAGTGCCCTCCAGGTCACTGACGATGGCGCGGCCCGTGCCACGGGGGTCGAAAGCGCCGTGCTCCCAGAACCTGGCGTCCTCGATCGCGACGATCGCCTGCCGCATGACCGGCGCGATCTGGCTGAAGGTCACCGGTACCCGGTCAATCGGGTTGTTCTTCTCGCCCCCGCCGCTCGGGTAAATGTAGGCGATCAGATTGTCCTTGTTGTCCAGGATCTCCGAGCGCTGCGGCAGGACTCCCAGGCTGGGCACGGGCAGCGTGCTGAACGTCTTGGCGGCGTCGCGGGCGGCCACCCCGCCGATGCCTGCCACCGGCAGGGCGGCCGCGGCGACAATCAGGCCTGCGACCAGCGACAGCCCGGCCAGCATGCCCGCCACCTTGACGCCGGCGAGGCGATCTGATTTCGGCACGGGACTCAGAGTACGCTGCACCTCATCATGGGCGTACCAGGACACAGGATCAGCGGCTTACGACGGTCACGGGGCCGTACAGAGGGTAAGCTGCCCGGCGGTGGGGTGACTAGTCACTTCTTTCCGTATAGCCCATCAGGGCTATACGCGAAATGGGCCCGCCGGGGTCTAGCGCTGCGGGCCGGACTTCCGTAAGTTACTCTTCCGCGACCTTCACTAACCGCGGGCCGGCAAAACCGTAGCCCTAGGACCTGCAACGAAGCGTCATCCCGACGCGGCGACCCATTGCGGGCGTGACGATCAGGAGGAGTGGGCCACATGTGGATCACGGACTGGACCGCACGCGCCGCGTGCAAGGGAACTGACCCTGACGAGCTATTCGTCCAGGGTGCGGCGCAGAACCGGGCCAAGCTGATCTGCCGGGGCTGCCCTGTCCGGACCGAGTGCCTCGCGGACGCGCTCGACAACCGGATCGAGTTCGGGGTATGGGGCGGCATGACCGAGCGTGAGCGGCGCGCGTTGCTGCGTCGCCGCCCGGACGTGACCTCCTGGCGGGACCTGCTCGAGCACGCGCGCAACCAGTACGAGCGCGCCGATGACGAGCAGTACGACCACGCCGGCGACCAGCTCGTCGCCAGCTAATCTGCGCCAGTTAATCTGCGCCAGTTAATCTGCGCCAGCTAGTCCGGCCGGATCGATCCCGCAGGCTACTTGCCGCCGAAGGCACTCCCGATCGCCCGCAGCCCGGCTAGATCATGCACGTCCTCGGGCTGGGCGAGGATCTCGGCCACCGGGACAAGCGGATGAGCCGCGGTGAAATGCTCGGCCAGGCGGCGCTCGGTCGCGGCGAGCTGCATCCGCTCGGCGTGCAGGCGCAGGGCCGCGATGGCGAGCGAGGCGGAACGGCCAGGGTCTGCGGCTCGGCCGCCACCCTGGCGGGCCCGCGTTCCCTGGCCCGCGCGCGCTCCCCGCGCCGCCGCCCGGCTGGCCGCCACTGAGCGCGGGGGCGAACTCGCGGCCTGCAGTGTCTCGGCCGCCGCCAGGCTGCGCGCGGCCGACAGCCCGGCCGCAGGCGGCCGGTGCACCCGGTTCAGGATCAGGCCGGCGAGCGGCATTCCCTCCTGCTCCAGCCGCTCCACGAAATAGGACGCCTCGCGCAGCGCGTCCGGTTCCGGCGCGGCGATAACCAGGAAGGCCGTACCCGGCGCGCGCAGCAGCCGGTAGGTGTACTCGGCGCGCTCCCGGAATCCGCCGAACATCGTGTCCATCGCCGATACGAACGTCTGCACGTCCCTGAGCATCTGGCCGCCGAGAATCTTCGTCACGATGCCGGTCACGACGCCGAACCCGGCGTTCAGCATCCGCAGGCCCGCCCGGCCGCCGAACTTCGCGGGCGCGACGAGGAGCCGGAGCAGCCGGCCGTCCAGGAACCGGCCGAGACGCTGCGGTGCGTCGAGGAAGTCGAGTGCTGACCGGCTCGGCGGCGTGTCGACCACGATGAGGTCCCATTCCTCGGCCCGGCGCAGCTGGCCGAGCTTCTCCATGGCCATGTACTCCTGCGTGCCGGAGAAACCCGACGACAGGGACTGGTAGAAGGGATTGGCCAGGATCTGGGCCGCCCGGTCCGGGTCGGCATGGGCCTCGACGATCTCGTCGAAGGTCCGCTTCATGTCGAGCATCATGGCGTGCAGGCTGCCGCCTGCTGGGGTCCCGTTTGGCCGCCTGGCCTGCTTCCTGCCCGAGGCGGTCTGGCCGACTCCGGGGACCAGCCGCGGGGTGTTGTCGAGTGCGGTGAGGCCCATCGACTGGGCCAGCCTGCGGGCCGGGTCGACGGTGAGCACGACCACGTGGCGGCCGTGCTCGGCGGCGCGTACCCCCACCGCCGCGGCCGTGGTGGTCTTGCCGACCCCGCCGGATCCGCAGCACACGATGATGCGCGTCCGCCGGTCGTCGATCAGCGCGTCCACATCAAGCCGCTGCGGCGGCACTGCGTCGCCCATCAGGCCGCTCCCTGATTCCGCAGGGCGGCGGCCAGCCGGTACAGCCCGCCGAGGTCCATTCCGTCGGTGATCATCGGCAGCTCGTAGCACGGCTGGCGGGCCTGGTCGAGCCTGCGCCGCTGGACCTGCTGGCCGGCGTCGGTCCTGGCCTGCTCGGTGAGCTCGGCGGCCAGGAAGGCGGCCAGGGCCTGGCTGTCATCCAGGCCCGCGGCCTTCAGGTCCACGGCGAGCTCGCCGGTGTCGAGCGAGCCGTCGGCGGCGGCGCGGAGCTGATCTTCCGGAAGAGCCAGCCGCCTGGTCATGTTGACCAGGATCCCGCCGATCTGGATCCCGCCCAGGCCGCGCAGCTCGGCGATGCCATCCAGGGTCTCCTGGACCGGCATCTCCTCGAGCACGGTGACGAAGTGCACCGCCGTCTCCGGCGACCGGATCACCTTCTGCACGGTCTCGGCGTGGCCCCGGATCGGGCCGGCCCTGGCCACCTCGGACACCTCGGACGCGACGTTCAGGAACCGGCCGATCCGGCCGGTCGGCGGAGCGTCCATGACCACCGCGTCATACGCCGGGCTGCCCGACTCCTTCCGCCGGACGGCCGAGGCTGCTTTCCCGATCAGCAGCACGTCGCGCAGCCCCGGTGCGATGGTGGTGGCGAAATCCATGACGCCCAGCCGGGTCAGGGCCCGCCCCGCGTGCCGCAGGTTGTAGAACATCTCGAGGTACTCAAGCAGCGCGGCCTCGGCCTCGGCGACGAGCGCGAATACCTCGCCCCCCGGCCGGCCGTCGCTGGCCGGCGCCACCGCGATCTTGCGCTCCTCGTACGGCAGCGGCGGGACGTCGAACAGCTGCGCGATCCCCTGACGGCCCTCGACCTCCATGAGCAGGATCCGCTTGCCGCCCGAGGCCAGTGCCAGGGCCAGGGCCCCGGCGACAGTCGTCTTGCCGGTCCCTCCCTTGCCGGTGACGACGTGCAGCCGCACGCCCTCCCAGTCCGAGTCCCTTGTGCCCACCCAATCGAGGCTATCCGGGCGCGGAGCAGGTCATGCCGCGCGCCCGGTGCGGGCTGGGCCGCCGCCGCGCCCGCGTGGCCTGCGTGTTATCTTCCCGTGCCCGGCCTGCGCTTAAAATGTCACTAGGCTTGATGCTGTCGGGCGCTGGGTGCTGATTTAAGTGCGGTACCGGAAAGAGGTGTTCGGAAGATGATTGAGGCGATAGTGGTTATCGTCGTGATCCTGTTCGTGCTCGGACTGATCGCGGTCGGCCGCTCATTCCGGGTCGTGCAGCAATATGAGCAGGGCATCATCTTCCGGTTCGGCCGGGTGCTGCCGGGGGTGAAGGGGCCGGGACTGACGCTCATCCGGCCGTTTGGCGACCGGATGCAGAAAGTCAATATGCAGATCATCGCCATGGCCGTGCCCGCGCAGGAGGGCATCACCAGGGACAACGTCAGCGTCCGGGTCGACGCGGTGGTCTACTTCCGGGTGATTGACCCGATCAAGGCGACGATCAACGTGCAGAATTATCTCTACGCCATCTCGCAGCAGGCGCAGACCTCCTTGCGGTCGATCATCGGCCAGTCCGAGATGGACCAGCTGCTGGCCGAGCGGGACACCGTCAACCGGGAGCTGCGCCGGATCATCGACGAGCCGACCGAGGGACCCTGGGGCATCCGGGTGGAGCGCGTCGAGATCAAGGACGTATCACTGCCCGAGGGCATGAAGCGGTCCATGTCGCGGCAGGCGGAAGCGGAGCGGGAGCGCCGGGCCAGGATCATCTCGGCGGACGGCGAGTACCAGGCGTCCAAGCGGCTCGCCGCGGCGGCCAACGTGATGGCCCGCGACCCGGCCGCGCTGCAGCTGCGGCTGCTGCAGACAGTCGTCGAGGTAGCCGCGGAGCGTAACAGCACGCTGGTCATGCCGGTACCGGTCGAGCTGCTCAGGTTCTTCGACCGGATGGCGCCCGGCCAGGGGCCGGGCGAGCCCGCGCCGCCCCTGGAGGACATCGGCGATGCCGAGGTGGCCGAGGCCGAGGGCGAGATCGGCGAGTCGCCGGACGCTGCGCTCCCCATCCCCGACATCCCGCCCGTGCCCGAGATCGCCCCGCCGCCCGAGGACGCCCTGAAACTCCCCGAAGACCTGACCGTCGAGGGCGACGGCATCCTGGCGGCTCCCGCGACTCCGGCGGCTCCCGCGCGCGACGAGGCCGAGGCCGCCCCCGAGTAGCCTGCCCCTGCACTATGGTTCGGCTATGGCGAAGTGGGAGTACGCAACGGTGCCGTTGCTCGTTCATGCGACCAAGCAGATCCTGGACAACTGGGGTGACGATGGCTGGGAGCTCGTGGCGGTGGTGCCAGGGCCGAACACTGAGCAGCTCGTCGCCTATATGAAGCGGCCTAAGGCGTGAGCGCGGCGGCCGGCGAGGGGCCGGAGGCGGCCCTGGCCGCGCTCGGGCTGGCGCTGCCCGTGGTCACCTCGCCGCTGGGCGCCTACGTGCCCGCCGTGCGTACCGGGAGCTACGTCTACACCTCCGGGCAGCTGCCGGTCGTGGACGGCCAGCTGCAGGCGACCGGCAAGGTCGGCGCGGAGGTCAGCGCCGCCGACGCCAGCGCCCTGGCGCGGATCTGCGCGCTGAACGCGCTCGCCGCGGCAGCATCGGCGGCCGGCGGCCTGGCGGCCATCACGCGCATCGTGAAGGTGACCGGCTTCGTCGCCAGCGCGCCGGACTTCACCGGTCAGCCGCAGGTGGTGAACGGCGCGAGCGACCTGCTGCTGGAGGTGTTCGGCGAGGCAGGCAGGCACGCCCGCAGTGCGGTCGGGATGGCTGTCCTGCCCCTGGACGCCCCGGTGGAGATCGAGCTGATCGCCGAGGTCAGGGACTGAGCCGGTCAGGGACCGGGCCGGACGGCTTCGTCGAGGAGGCAGGAGTGGAAGCGGCCGCGATCCGGTTCCCCGGCAAGCTCGCTGAGCGAGCCCGCGACATCATCGCGGGCAGGACGCCCCCGGCCACCCCGCGAGACGCGGCGACGGTGATGGTGCTGCGCCCGGCGCAGCCGGGCCTTGAGGTCTACATGCTGCGGCGCAAGTCCTCGATGGCGTTCGCGCCCGGCGCCTTCGTCTTTCCCGGCGGCTCGGTCGATGCCAGGGACGCGGACGAGGAGGTCGCCTGGGCGGGCCCGGATATCACCGAGTGGGGCAGGCTCCTGGACGCGCCGCCTGAGCTGGCCCGTGCGCTGGTCTGCGCCGCCGTCCGGGAGACCTTCGAGGAATCCGGCGTGCTGCTGGCCGGGCCGTCCGGTGACACGGTGGTCGCTGACACCACCGGGCCGGACTGGGAGGCGGACAGGAACGCGCTGCTCGATCGCTCGGTCTCGCTCGCGGAGCTGATGAGAGCGCGTCAGCTGGTCCTGCGCAGCGACTTGCTCCGGGCGTGGTCCCGGTGGATTACCCCGGCGATCGAGGCGCGCCGCTTCGACGCCAGGTTCTTCGCGGCGGCGCTGCCGCCAGGCCAGCGCACCAGGGACGTCGGCGGCGAGGCGGCCTCGGTGACCTGGATCGCGCCCGACGCGGCGATCGCCGCGGGCCGCAGCGGGCAGATTGATCTGTGGCTGCCCACCGCGGTGACGCTGGCCGAGCTGGCCGCCTGTCCCGACATCGCCGCGGTCCTGGCCGCCCGGCGTCAGGTGACGCCGCTGCAGCCCGAGGTGATCTTCAGGGACGGCTCGCCGTGGCTCACGGTGCCGGGAATGCAGGGGTACCCGCTGTGACCGCCGGCCAGGGCCCGCCGGATGCGCCCGGCGCCGGGGCGGCCCGCTCGGCGATCGACGGATCGGGCACGGACCGGGCGCGCTGCGTGCTGGCCCCCAACCCCTCCATGATGACGCTGGACGGCACCAACACGTGGCTGATCGCCGAGCCCGGCTCCGCCTCCGCCGTCGTCGTCGATCCCGGCCCTGACGACGAGGGCCACCTGCGCCGGGTCTGCGACGTGGCGGCCAGCGCGGGGCAGCGGGTGGCCCTGATCGTGCTCACCCACGGGCACAGCGACCATTCGGCCGGCGCCGGGCGGCTGGCCGAGCTCACCGGGGCCGCGGTCCGCGCCGTCGATCCGGCGCACCGCCTGGGCGGCGACGGCCTGGTCTCCGGCGACGTGGTCACCGCCGGGGGCTGTGAGCTGCGCGTGATCGCGACGCCCGGGCATAGCCCCGACTCGGTATGCCTGGAGCTTCCCGCGGACGGCGCGGTGCTCACCGGCGACACGGTGCTCGGCCGCGGGACCACCGTCATCGCCGGTGACGGGAGCCTTGGTGACTACCTGGCCTCGCTGGACCGGCTGCGGGCGCTGGCCGATGAGCGCGACCTGACCGCGCTGCTGCCCGGCCACGGCCCGCTGCTCGCGAGCCCGGCGGAGACTCTCGATTTCTACATAACGCACCGCGCTGAGCGGCTCGCCGAGATTCAGGCCGCGCTGGCGGCCGGCGACTCGACCCCGGCGCAGATCGTGGCCAGGGTGTACGCGGACGTGGACCGGGCGCTATGGCCGTTCGCGCAGTGGTCGGTTCGCGCCCAGCTCGCCTACCTGGCCGAGCGGGGCGCCCTGCCGCCCGGAGTCCGGCCGTAGCGCCCGCGGGCCTTAGCGGGCGCGCTTGCGGAGCCGCTCCGGATCCACCAGGAGGACCGACTTCGGCGACAGCTGCAGCCAGCCCCTGGCCACGAAATCGGCCAGCGCCTTATTCACGGTCTCCCTGGAGGCGCCGACGAGCTGGGCGAGCTCCTCCTGGGTCAGGTCGTGCTGGACCTGCACCCCGTCCTCCTGCTGGACGCCGAACCGCTCGGCGAGGTCGAGCAGCGCCTTGGCCACGCGGCCGGGAACGTCGGTGAAGACCAGGTCAGCCTTGACGTCGTTGATCCGGCGGAGCCGCTGGGCCAGGGCGCGCAGCATATGCATGGAGACCTCAGGTCGGCTGGCCAGCCAGAGCCGCAGGTCGTCATGGGCCAGGGCGGCCAGCCGCACATCGGTCACCGCGGCCGCGCTGGCGGTGCGCGGGCTCGGGTCGAACAGGGACAGCTCGCCGAACATCTCGCCCGGTCCGTGCACGCTCAGCAGGTTCTCCCGGCCGTCCGGTGCCGCCCTGGTGAGCTTGATCTTGCCGTCGAGAATCACGTACAGCTTGTCCCCGGCGTCACCCTCGGCGAACAGGCGATCGCCCCGGCGGATCTCCACGTTGGCCACCCTGGCGCGCAGCGCCTTGGTGTCCTCCTCGGTCAGGGCCTCGAAGAGCGGCGAGCGGCTGAGTACGTCATCCGCATGAGCCACGGGTGCCTCCTCGCCTGTGTGCGTGCCCTGTGCCGCACTACCCTGTGCCGCACTACCTGTGCCGCATTACCCGGTGCGCACCACTTAATACGCCCTCCTAGTGTGCGCCCTCGGCCTCGGCAAGTCGCTGGCGGCACGACTCGATCTCGGCGTTCGCGGCGCCCTGGTCCGCCCACTGAGCCGTCTCCACTTCCTTGCCGGGCTCCAGCGCCTTGTAGACCTCGAAGAAATGCTGAATCTCCAGGCGGTCGAACTCAGACACGTCCTCGATGTCGCGCAGGTGAGCCATCCGCGGATCCGTCGCGGCCACGCAGAGGATCTTGTCGTCGACGCCCATCTCGTCCCGCATCCTGAACATCCCGATCGCCCGGCAGCGGATCAGGCAGCCGGGGAACGTCGGCTCCTCGAGCAGCACGAGCGCGTCGAGGGGGTCGCCGTCATCGGCCAGGGTGTGCTCGACGAAGCCATAGTCGGCCGGATAGCGGGTAGAAGTGAACAGCATCCGGTCCAGCCGGATCCGTCCCGTCTCATGATCCATCTCGTACTTGTTGCGCTGGCCCTTCGGGATCTCGATGACCACATCGAACTCCACGACGTCGCCCCCTTGGCGCTGGAAATGATTGACTTCATTGCCTGGATCCGTCTTCGGCTGGTGTATCCCGCCGCGCGCATCGCATCCAGCATCTCGTGAAGGGAAACATATCGGTGAGCCGGCTCCGTCGCATGGCGCTGCTGTGCCTCGCCCTGCTCTGCGTGTTCACGATCGCCGCCGGCTCGGCGGTCGCGCGCATGCTGCCCGCGCGCCTGGCCCTGCTGCAGGTCCCGCGGGTGGCGCAGCGCGGCCTGGCGGTCCCGGCCCCGGTGCTGCGGGCGGCCAGCGGAACCGCGCGATCCGGCCAGGACCCCGGTGCCGGTGCCGCGATCACCAGGGCGGGCCTGAGCGCGCAGCTGTCCGGCCTGCTCAGCTCGCGCGCCCTGGGCTCGCAGGTCGGCGCGCTGGTGACCGACCTGCGCACCGGCCAGGTACTGTACGCGAGCAACCAGGGCGTCCCGCTGGCGCCCGCCTCCACCGCGAAGCTGGCGACCTCGATCGCGGCTCTGCACGTGCTCGGCCCGGCGGCCAGATTCGCCACCCGCGTCGTCACCGGGACCACCCCGTCGGCCATTGTCCTGGTCGGCGGGGGCGACCCGACGCTGGCGGTGAGCCGCCCGCCCGCCTCGGACTACCCGCAGCCCGCCACCCTGGCCGCGCTGGCCGCCGCGACCGCGAAAGCGCTGCGCGGCCGGGGCCGCGACACCGTGCGGCTCGGCTTCGACACCTCGCGGTTTACGGGCCCGCAATTGGCACCCGGCTGGCCGGCCAGCTACGTGACCAGCGGAAACGTCACGGCCATCACCTCATTGGAGGTGGATCAGGGCCGGCTGACGGCCAGCGGCGTGCCGCAGGACGCCGATGACCCTGGCAACTTCCTGCCGCGCTCGCCCGATCCGGCGGCGGTAGCTGCCGGGGCCTTCGCGACCCTCCTGCGCCAGCAGGGCATCGACGTGCTCGGCCCTCCCGTCCCGGTACTGGCCCGGCCGGGCAGCACCGCCCTGGCCCGGGTGTCGTCCCCGCCGCTCGCGCAGATCGTGCAGTGGATGCTCACCGAGAGCAACAACGTCATCGCCGAGAACGTCGCCCGGCAGGTGGCGATCGCCACCGGGCAGCCGGCTTCGTTCGGTGGCGCGGCGGCCGCCGTGATGGCGGCCGACCGGCGGCTGGGGGTGACCGGCATCGACCTGGTCGACGGCAGCGGCCTGTCCCCGCGTGACCGGATCACCCCGGCCGCGCTGGTCCAGCTGATCAGCGCGGCCGCCGGCCACGGCGGCCTGCGGGCCGCCCTCACCGGCCTGCCGGTGGCTGGCTTCTCCGGCACGCTGGCCTCCGGCCAGGACCCGTTTGGCGGTGCGGGCCCGGCGGCGCTCGGCCTGGTCCGGGCTAAGACGGGAAACCTGTCGACCGTCGCGGCGCTGGCCGGGGTCGCCTACGCCAGGGACGGCCAGCTGGTCGCGTTCGCCGTCATGGCTGCTCACCTGCCCAAAAACGGCCTCCAGGCGGCCGGATCCGACCTGCTCGGTTTCGCGACGGCGCTGGCTGGCTGCGGGTGCCGCTGACGGCCGCCGCTGAAGTTCGTCGCCGGGCCACGTACGGTGGAGGGGTGAGCAGCGCGCAGATGATCGACTGGAATGTCGCCACCTCGACCGGGGTCCGGTGGGCCAGGCCGGGGCCGCAGGTCAGCATGACCGACGCGCGGAAGGTAGTCGCGGAGCTCCGCGACCTGGCCGCCGCGGTTCAGGCACCGGTCCGCGAGGTCACCGGGCTCGCCGGGCCACAGGACGGCGGGACGGTCGCCATCGTGGACCGGGCCGGCTGGATCCGCGCCAATGTCGACGGGTTCCGCGTGGTGCTCGACCCGCTCGTCGCGCACATGCAGGAACGCGGGACCGCGCCGCAGGCCGGCTCGGTGATCACGGCCGTCGGGTCCAGGGTCACGGGCATGCAGGCGGGGCTCATCCTCGCCTACCTGGCCGGGCGGGTGCTCGGCCAGTACGAGCTGTTCCTGCCGCCTGACCCGGACCTGCCTGCCTCGGACGCGCCGCCCGGCCGCCTGACCCTGGTCGCCCCCAACATCGTGATGGTGGAACGCGAGCTCGGCGTCGACCCGCACGACTTCCGGCGCTGGGTGTGCCTGCACGAGGAGACTCACCGGACCCAGTTCACCTCCGTGCCCTGGCTGCGGCCCTACGTCCAGCAGCAGATGACCGAATTCCTGCTGGCCTCGGAGCTCGACCCCGCCTCGATCCTGGACCGGCTGCGGTCCGCCGCGGACGCGGTCGCGGGCGTGGTCCGCGGCGGTGAGGGCGGGAGCCTGATCGAGGCGATCCAGAGCCCGCGCCAGCGGGAGATCCTGGAGCGGCTGACCAGCGTGATGACGCTGGTGGAGGGACATGGCGACTACGTGATGGACGCGGTCGGGCCGATGGTGGTGCCCTCGGTGGCGGACATCAGGGCCAAGTTCAGTGCGCGGCGGGGATCGGCGGGCCGGATAGAGCAGGCGATCCGCCGGATTCTCGGCATTGACCTGAAGATGAAGCAGTACGAGCAGGGGTCTAGTTTCGTAAAGGCCGTGGTCGCCGAAGCAGGGATGACCGTTTTCAATAGGGTGTGGACATCCCCCGACACCCTCCCGACCAGGGAAGAGATCACCAGCCCGCACTCCTGGCTGGAGCGGGTGGGCAGTAGCGGCGCCATCGCCGGCTGAGGCGTCATGGGTCCCCACCCGGCCGTGGCGCAGATCCGCCTGGGCGTCCGGCAGAGCCTGCACGGCCTCCCGGCCGGAGACCTGGTGCTGGCCGCCTGCTCCGGTGGTGCCGACTCCCTGGCCCTCGCCGCCGCCCTGGCCTTCGAGGCGCCCGGGCTCGGGCTGCGCGCCGGCGGGATCACCGTCGACCATGGCCTCCAGGCCGGATCGGCGGAGCAGGCCGCCAGGGTGACCCGCGTGCTGACCGGTCTCGGGCTCGATCCGGTGGCCAGCATCGGCGTCGCCGTGCCGGGTCCCGGCAGCGGCTCCGGCCCCGAGGCCGCGGCCAGGACGGCCAGATACGCGGCCCTGGAAGCTGGCGCGACCGCAGCGGGCGCTACGGCGATCCTGCTCGGGCACACCCTGGACGACCAGGCCGAGACCGTGCTGCTGGGCCTGGCGCGGGGATCCGGCGGCCGGTCGCTGGCCGGGATGGCACCCCGCAGCGGCCGGTACCTGCGGCCCCTGCTGCAGGTCCGCCGGGCGCAGACCAGGGCGGCCTGCGCCGCCGCGGGCCTGGAGCCATGGGATGACCCGCACAACAGCGATCCGGCTTACGCCAGGGTCCGGGTCAGGAACCAGGTCCTGCCGGTCCTGGAGGAGCAGCTCGGCCCCGGCATCGCCCGCGCTCTCGCCCGCACCGCCACTGCGCTGCGCACCGACTGCGATGCCCTGGACGACCTGGCGCGCGAGCAGGGCAGCCGGCTAGCGGGCGGCGACGGCACTCTGGCGGCCGATGCCCTCAGGGCGCTGCCGGCCGCGATCAGGACCCGGGTGCTCAGGAGCGCCGCGATCGCGGCCGGCTGCCCGGCCGGTGCCCTGAGCGCCCGTCACGTCAGCGAGATGGACGCGCTGGTGATGCTCTGGCACGGGCAGCGCTGGACGGACCTGCCCGGCGGCGTTCGCTGCCAGCGCCGGTGTGGGAAGCTGCTGTTCACGGCTGGAGCATGATCGCACGGGCGTGATCGCACGAGCGTGATCGGAGGGCGCGGGTGGACGCCAGCGACATAGGGCCCGAGCTCGAGAATGTGCTCATCGCCCCCGAGCGGCTGCAGGACCGCATCGCCGAGCTGGCGGCGCAGATCGATTCGGATTACGCCGATTGCGAACTGCTGCTGGTCGGGGTGCTGAAGGGCGCGGTCATGGTGATGGCCGACCTGGCGCGGGCCATGCACCTGCCGGTCACCATGGACTGGATGGCCGTCTCCTCCTACGGCTCGGGCACGAAGTCCTCCGGCGTGGTGCGCATCCTGAAGGATCTCGACACCGATATCACCGGACGGCACGTCCTGGTCGTCGAGGACATCGTGGACTCGGGTCTCACCTTGTCCTGGCTGGTCCAGAACCTGCGGTCCCGCGAGCCGGCCTCGCTGCGGGTGTGCGTCCTGCTGCGCAAGCCGTCGGCCGCGCGGATGGAGGTCGACGTGACCTACGTCGGGTTCGACATCGATGAGGCTTTCGTGATCGGCTACGGGCTTGACTACGCTGAGCGCTACCGGAACCTGCCGTTCATCGGCACCCTGGCCCCGCACGTCTATGGCGGAGAGCCCGCCAGCTGAGGAAAATGGCAGGACTATGACAGGGAACACAACTCGCGATGAAATACGTTTACGTGAGCAAGAGGCGGGCCGGAAGCCATGAAGCGTCCTGACGGCGCGGGCGGCAGCCGGCGCGGTGTACCGTCAGTTATCCCCGTGTATTCAGGCGGGCGGCGGGTAGCCGCTTGTGGGCGCTGTAGGGCGCATGGTAGTCCTGCCGGGTTCCGGCGGGACATGAGGCTCGTCAGGAGGGACCGGCCCGGTACCGGCGGGGCCGTTCATCGATGGATCTGAAGCGCATCTTCCGCGGATGGACTGTTGCCATCCTCGCTGTCGTTCTGGTGTTCCTGTTCGTGTTCAAGTTTGCCAGTTCCTCCAACGTGACCTACAAGCAGGCCGACACGGCCCAGGTTGTCTCGCTCATCAACAACGGCCAGGTGAAGTCGGCGCTGCTGACCGACGCCAACCAGCAGATCCAGGTCGTCACCGATAAGGGCAACGGGCTTGAGGCATCGTGGGTCGGCAACCAGGGCCAGCAGCTCCAGCAGACGCTCCAGCGTGACTACCAGAATGGCAAGCTTCCCGGCGGTTACAACGTCAAGGCGCCCTCCGGCAGCTCGATCTGGACCGTGCTGCTCGGCTGGCTGCCGTTTGTGGCGATCTTCCTGCTCTTCTTCGTGTTCATGAACCAGATGCAGGGCGGCGGCTCGCGGGTCATGAATTTCGGCAAGTCCAAGGCCAAGCTGATCACCAAGGACACCCCGAAGACCAGCTTCTCCGACGTAGCGGGAGCCGATGAGGCGATCGAGGAGCTGGAGGAGATCAAGGAATTCCTGCAGAGCCCCGGCAAGTTCCAGGCGATCGGCGCGAAGATCCCCAAGGGCGTGCTGCTCTACGGGCCGCCCGGCACGGGCAAGACGCTGCTGGCCCGCGCGGTGGCGGGCGAGGCGGGAGTCCCGTTCTACTCGATCTCCGGCTCCGACTTCGTCGAGATGTTCGTCGGCGTCGGCGCGTCCCGGGTGCGCGACCTGTTCGAGCAGGCCAAGGCCAACGCCCCCGCGATCGTCTTCGTCGACGAGATCGACGCGGTCGGCCGGCACCGCGGCGCCGGGTTCGGCGGCGGCCATGACGAGCGCGAGCAGACGCTGAATCAGCTGCTGGTCGAGCTGGACGGATTTGACACCAAGGGCGGCGTCATCGTGATCGCGGCCACGAACCGGCCCGACATCCTGGACCCCGCGCTGCTGCGTCCCGGCCGCTTTGACCGCCAGATCGTGGTGGCTCAGCCCGACCTGGCCGGGCGCAAGGGCATCCTGAACGTGCATGCCCGCGGCAAGCCGCTCGGACCGGACGTGGAGCTCGACATGATCGCGCGCCGGACGCCGGGCTTCACCGGGGCGGATCTGGCCAACGTCATCAACGAGGGCGCGCTGCTCACGGCGCGCGCCAATGGCACCCAGATCACGATGGCCTCGCTGGAGGAGGCGATCGACCGGGTGACCGCCGGTCCCAAGCGCAAGAGCGTGCTCCTTTCCGAGAAGGAAAGGAAGATCATCGCCTATCACGAGGGCGGTCATGCCCTGGTCGGGCACGCGCTGCCGAACGCCGACCCGGTACACAAGATCACCATCATCCCGCGCGGCCGCGCGCTCGGTTACACAGCATCGGCGCCGACCGAGGAGAAGTTCCTGGTCAGCCGGGCCGAGATGATGGACCAGCTGGCCATGCTGCTGGGCGGCAGGACCGCTGAGGAGCTGGTCTTCCACGAGCCGACGACGGGCGCCGCGAACGATATCGAGAAGGCCAGCCAGATCGCCCGCGGCATGATCACCGAGTACGGGATGAGCGAGCGCCTGGGCGCGCGCAAGTTCGGCAACAATGACGGCGAGCCGTTCCTCGGCCGGGAGATGTCGCACAGCCGCGACTACTCCGAGGAGATCGCCTCGGCGATCGACGACGAGGTGCGCCGCCTGATCGAGTCGTCTCATGACGAGGCATGGGAGATCCTCGTCCAGTACCGCGACGTGCTGGACAACCTGGTGCTGCAGCTCATTGAGCACGAGACCCTGACCAGGGACCAGGTTCTGCAGATCTTCAGCCCGGTGCACAAGCGCCAGATCCGCGGCTCCTACACCGGCTACGGCAAGCGCCTCCCCTCGGACCGGCCGCCGGTCCAGACGCCGAAGGAGCTGGCGCTCACCGCCGCGTCCGACGGCAAGGAGCTGCCCGCGGCGGGTAACGGGCAAGGGCCGGGCTCGGCCTCCATCACCGGACCGCTCGCCGACCCGCTGGGGACCAATCCGCTCGGCACGAACCCGCTGGGCGGCAACCCGCTGGGCGGCAACCCGCGGGGGGCCAGTCCGCCGGGCCTGGATGACGGCCCGCACGGCGCGCCGCATTGAGCACGGACCTTCGTTGAGCACGGGCTTCGACTACGCTCGCATTGAGCGCGCCGTGCGCGAGATCCTGGTCGGCATCGGCGAGGACCCCGAGCGGGAGGGGCTGCGCGAGACGCCCGCCCGCGTTGCGCGAGCCTACGCCGAGCAGTTCTCCGGGCTGGGGCAGCGCCCGGAGGACGTGCTGACGACGGTCTTCGATGCCGATCACGACGAGATGGTGCTGGTGCGCGACATCGAGATGTACGGCACCTGCGAGCACCATCTGACCCCGTTTTTCGGGCATGCCCATGTCGGCTACATCCCCAACGACAAGGGGCAGATCACCGGGCTGTCCAAGCTGGCCAGGCTGGTCGATCTCTACGCCCGCAGGCCGCAGGTCCAGGAACGCATGACCAGCCAGATCGCGGACGCTCTGCGGAACCTGCTGGAGCCGCGAGGCGTTATCGTGGTGATTGAGGCTGAGCACTTGTGCATGGCCATGCGCGGCGTCCGCAAGCCTGGCGCCAAGACGGTCACATCCGCGGTCCGCGGGTGCTTCCGTGACTCCGATAGCACCAGAGCCGAGGCGCTGAGCCTGCTGGTTGCCCGCCGGTAAGCGGGCCGATCTCAGCGGTTAGCAACCAGGCCAGCGCCTGGTGCGTCAGGGTAGGCACCTGATGGGAATCCGAAGACCGATGGGCATTACTGCCTTATCGCCTGCCAGGGGCAGCGAAGCGGGCCTGCCCAGTTGGAGGTTGTCTGCCGTGTTCCGTGGTTCGCCCGCGCCGCAACTCAGCGATGACTACGCTTTTCCCCCGTGCTTAGGGGTCTGACCTACGTGTCTGAGATGACTGACCGCGGCGTGCCGGACGCGGCCGCGACGGCAGTCGGCGAGGATGACCGGCCCGGCCGGCCGCGGGCCGCGCGTCCGGCCGACCGGCGGCAGCAGCGGCGCTGGGTGCCCCTGACGGCAGGCTGGCTCGCGTTCCTGATCGGCGCGGCCGATGTCATACTCGGCGCGCGGGTAGGCGTGCTGTACCGGCACTTCAATCACCCGCTGCGCCAGTTCGCTGAGCTGGCGCCGGGGACACTGGCCGGTCTCACCCGGACTGCCGATGTGATCATCGGCCTGCTGCTGCTCATGCTCTCGCACGGCCTGCGCAGGCGGAAGCGGCGCGCGTGGCAGGGCGCGCTGGTGCTGCTGGCCTCGAGCGCGGCGATCCACGCCCTGGTGCGCGACCGGCATCTGGTCCCGGCCGCCGTGGCCGCGGCCCTGATCGTCATCCTGCTGTGCTACCGGCGCGAGTTCTACGCGACCGGCGATCCCAGGACCCGGTGGCGGGCGCTCGGGGCGTTCTGCGGGCTGGCGATCGCCGACGTGGCCATCGGGCTGGCTTACCTCATGGTCACCCGCGGCCTCGCGGCTGACTATCCGCTCACGCAGCGAGTCGAGTCGGTGCTCTCCGACCTGGTCGGATTCGCCGGGCCTGTCCAGTTCACGTCGGAGACCCGCGGCGATATCTTCTACCTCCTGACCGGGGGGCTCGGGCTGTTCACGCTCATCGTCGTCGGGTACCTGTTCCTGCGGCCGGCCCGGCCCGTGGACAAGCTCAGCGAGAAAGACGCGGCCAGGGTCAGGGACCTGCTCGGCAAGCACGGGGAGAAGGACTCCCTCGGATACTTCGCGCTCCGCCACGACAAGAGCGTCATCTGGTCGGCTACGGGCAAGTCCTGCATTGGCTACCGGGTCCTGTCCGGGGTGATGCTGGCCAGTGGTGACCCCATCGGTGACCCCGAGGCGTGGCCGGGGGCGATTCACGCGTTCCTCGACCAGGCGGCCCGGCATGCCTGGGTGCCGGCGGTGGTGGGCTGCGGCGAGCTCGGTGCCGAGATCTGGTGCCGTGAGGGCGGGCTGACGGCCCTCGAGCTCGGCGACGAGGCCGTCGTCGATGTCGCGGACTTCTCGCTCCAGGGCCGGTGCATGCGCAATGTCCGGCAGATGGTGACCAGGGTGGGCAGGCACGGGTACGTCGCCGAGATTCGCAGGGTCGGCGACATCCCGCGGGCGGAAATTGACCGGATGATCAGGCAGGCCGATTCCTGGCGGGGCAGTCCGACGGAGCGAGGCTTCTCGATGGCGCTGGGTCGCGTGGGGGCCGCCGGGGACGAGCGCTGCGTCGTCGCCACGGCTACCGAGGACGGCGTGCTGCGCGCGATCCTGCATTTCGTGCCCTGGGGATCTGACGGGCTCTCGCTCGACCTCATGCGCCGCGACCGGACGGCCCAGGCGGGCCTGAACGATTTTCTTATCGTCGAGACGATCAAGAACGCGCATGAGCTCGGCGTCAAGCGCATCTCGCTGAACTTCGCGGTGTTCCGTGCCGCCCTCGAACGCGGTGAGCGAATCGGCGCCGGGCCCCTCGTGCGGGCCTGGCGGCGCATCCTGGTCTTCATGTCGCGGTGGTTCCAGATCGAGTCGCTGTACAAGTTCAACGCCAAGTTCTGCCCGTACTGGGTACCGCGGTTCCTGGTGTACCCCAACACCAGGGACGTGGCGCGGATCGGCCTGGCCGCTCTGGAGGCCGAGGCATTCCTGGTCCGGCCCACCGTGGAGATTCGCAGGCTGGCCAGGAAGGCGGGTCTGGGACGGTTCACCAGCCGCGTGACCAGATTAGGCCGGCGGGCTGGCAGGCCGGCGTAGGCCGTAGATTGGCGCCTATGCCGGGTGACGCGGAAGGTAATGCTGCGCCAGGCCGCGCCGCCGGCGCGGCGCCCCGAGACCCGGCATCCGGAGACCCCGCATCACGAGGCGTGACGTCCCGAGACCCGGCGTCCCGAGGCGCGGGGCCGCTGCCGGCGGCGGCCCGGTGCCTGGTCATGGGAGTGGTCAACGTCACCCCGGATTCCTTCTCTGACGGCGGCCGGTGGCTCGCGCCGGATGCGGCAGTTGCTCATGGGCTGGAGCTCCTGGCCCAGGGCGCGGACATAGTGGACGTCGGCGGTGAGTCGACCCGGCCCGGTGCCGGGCGGATAACGGCGCGGGAGGAACTGCGCAGGGTCGCCCCCGTTATCACCGAGCTCGCCGCGGCGGGCGCGTACGTGAGCATTGACACCATGCGTGCGCAGGTGGCGGAATTCGCGCTGGAGGCCGGGGCCGCCCTGGTGAACGACGTGAGCGGCGGACTGGCCGACCCGCTGATGGTCCCCCTGATCGCCGAGTCCGGGGCACCCTACGTCATCACGCACTGGCGCGGGCACAGCCGCGCCATGCACGAGAGGGCCGATTACGCCGACGTGGTCGGCGAGGTGCGCGACGAGCTCCGCCAGCGGGCGGACACCGTCATCGCGGCGGGCGTCGATCCGGCCCGCATCATCGTGGACCCGGGCATCGGCTTCGCCAAGCGGGCCGAGCATAACTGGGCGCTGCTCGCCGGACTGGGCGAAATCTCTGATCTGGGCCCGGACGGCTCACCCTTCCGGGTCCTGGTCGGCGCATCGCGCAAGCGCTTCCTCGGCAGCCTGCTCGCGACCAGGGACGGGGAGCCGCGGCCCTTCGCGAGCTGCGATCTGGCGACGATCTCGGTGACGGCGCTGGCCGCGGCCGCAGGGGCTTGGTGCGTGCGCGTGCATGCCGTGCCGGGCAATGCCGACGCCGTGCGCGTCGCCGCGCGGTGGCGCCAGGCCGCCGGCCCTGACGCCGCCGGGACGGCCAGATGACCGCGGACCGGATCTCGCTGCTCGGGCTGCGCGCGTTCGGCCGGCATGGCGTGTTCGATCACGAGCGCGCTGACGGCCAGGAATTCGTGGTTGACGCGGTGCTCTGGGTCGACACCAGGGCCGCAGCGGCCGCTGATGACCTGAGCCTGACCGCCGACTACGGTGCCGTCGCCGACCGGCTGGCGGCCATCGTCGCCGGCGAGCCGGTCGCCCTGATCGAGACCCTGGCGGACCGGCTGGCGGCCGCGTGCCTGGCGGAAGAATCCGTGCAGCAGGTGGAGATCACGGTGCACAAGCCGCATGCGCCCGTAGCTCAGCCAGTGAGCGACATCACGGTCACCATCTCCAGGAGCCGCCCATGACCGCGCCCCGCCCCGCCGATGGGCGCGGGGCGCCCGCCAGGGACGAGGATCCGGCTGCCTCGGGCGAGGGCCGGCGCCCGCCGGGTGGTGCTGGCGCTCGGCAGCAATCTGGGCGATCGCCTGGCGAACCTGCAGGGCGCCCTTGACTTCCTGTGCGCCGGGCCAGGCCTGCGGCGGTGCGTGGTGTCGCCGGTGTATGAGACATCCCCGGTCGGCGGGCCGGATCAGGGCGACTTCCTCAACGCGGTCCTGCTCACTTCCACCGCGCTGCCGGCCCGGTCGATCCTGGACCGGTGCCAGGCGGCGGAAGCCGCGTTCGGGCGAGTCCGCGACGTGGTCTGGGGACCGCGCACGCTCGATGTCGATGTGATCGTGTGCGGGGACGAGATCAGCGAGGAGCCGGTCCTGACGCTGCCGCATCCCCGCGCGCACGAGCGGGCGTTCGTGCTCGCCCCCTGGCACGACATCGAGGCGGACGCGCGGATCCCCGGCCGGGGCCGGGTCGAGGACCTGCTGGCCGCGCTCGGCCCCGCTGGCGTGCGACGCCTGCCCGATGCTCAGCTGCGGGCGTGCGCATGACCGGGCGGGCGGCTCGGCGGTGAAGCCGACCCGGCTGCGAACGCTGCTGGCCATCGCCGTCGTCTGCGCGCTGGCCGCCTGGCTGGCCGTCCGCGCGACCTTCGCCAACCTGCCGGTACTGCCCTGGACCGCCGTGCCGGCCATGCTGCTGCTGGCCATCGGCGAAACGGGAATCGGGCGGAATCTGCAGGGCAGGCTCCGCGGCCGCAGTACCGGCAAGCCGCTCGCGCCGATCGCAGTGGCCAGGGTGGTCGCGCTGGCCAAGGCCAGCTCCGCCGCCGCGGCCGCGATCGGCGGCCTCGCGGCGGGATTCCTGATTTACGTGCTCGGCTCCCTGGACAAGACGATCCCGCGCGGTGATGCCCTGACCGCGGGCATCACCCTGGGGTCGGCCGCCGTCCTGACGGGCGCGGCTCTCTACCTGGAGAACTGCTGCCGGGCGCCGCCACCCCCCGAAGCCCAGGATGACGCGGGAGGATGAGTATCGGGTGTCGGGCGGCCGGCGCCGCCGCGGATATGCTGATCACGGCCGTCCGGTACCCGCCGAGGACTGGAACGAGAGATGGACATTGACGACGCGCGCAGCCAGGGTCTTCCCGGCGGCTCGCAACTGCAGCACCCGGCCCAGCTCCGGGTCGGCATCGTGGGCGCCGGCCGGGTAGGAACAGCGCTCGCGGCCGCGCTGGCCAGGGCGGGCCACCAGGTGGTGGCCGCCTCGGCCGTCTCGCAGGAGTCCCGGCGGCGGGTCACGCGCCGGCTGCCCGGCACGGCGATCCGGCGCCCCGAGGAGGTCGTGGGCGAGGCTGACCTGGTCCTGCTGACCGTTCCCGACGACGTGCTGCCCGGCCTGGTCGCCGGCCTGGCCGCGACCGGCGCGCGGCTGGACGGCCGCCTGCTAGCCCACGCCAGCGGCCTGCACGGCCTGGCCGTGCTGGAGCCCGCTACCCGCCGCGGTGCGATGCCCATGGCCCTGCACCCGGTGATGACCTTCACCGGGCGCCCGGACGACATTGACCGGCTGGCCGGCATCAGCTTCGGGGTGACCGCGCCGCAGCAGCTGCGGCCTGTCGCTGAGGCGCTGGTGGTAGAGATGGGCGGCGAGCCGGTCTTCATCGACGAGGAGCGCCGTGACCTCTATCACGCGGCCCTGGCCAGCGCGGCCAATCATCTGGTGACCCTGGTCGTGCAGGCAGGCGACCTGCTGCGCGACGCCGGCGTGTCCGATCCGGCCCGGATGCTCGGCCCGCTGCTGTCCGCTGCCCTCGATAACGCGCTGCGGCTCGGCGACGCCGGGCTGACCGGCCCCGTGGCGCGCGGCGACGCCGACACCGTGGCCCGCCACCTTGAGGCCCTCCGGTCCGCCGCGCCCGAGGCGCTGCCGGCCTACCTGGCCCTGGCCAGGCTCACCGCGGATCGGGCGCTGGCGGCCGGCACCCTGACCCTGCCGGACGCGCGGCGCCTGCTGGACGTGCTCGCCGGGACGCCCCGGTGATCCCGGTGATCGCCAGGACCCTGGCCGGGCTGGGGGCCGCCCGCGCCTGCCTGCCCGGTCCCGTCGTCCTCGTCCCGACCATGGGCGCGCTGCATGACGGGCACCGGGTGGTGCTGCGGCGGGCGCGCGAGCTCGCGCAGCCCGACGGCAGCGTGGTGGTATCGGTCTTCGTCAATCCCCTGCAATTCGGCCCGGGCGAGGACCTTGATCGCTATCCGCGCACGCTCGAGCAGGACGTGGCCGTCTGCTGCGAGGAGGGCGCCGCTGTCGTCTTCGCGCCCGAGCGCGCGCAGATGTACCCGGCGGAGCAGATGATCACGGTCAGCCCCGGCCCGATGGGGCGCGTGTTCGAGGGACGATCCCGGCCAGGGTTCTTCGACGGCGTGCTCACCGTGGTGCTGAAGCTGCTTCAGCTCGTCCAGCCCGACCTGGCGGTTTTCGGGGAGAAGGACGCGCAGCAGCTGGCCCTGATCCGGCGGATGGCCGCCGACCTGAACCTCCGGGTGCAGATCGCCGCCGCGCCGATCGTCCGCGACCCGGACGGCCTGGCGTCCTCCAGCCGGAACTCCTACCTGTCGGCCGCGGAGCGGGCCACCGCGCTCGCGCTGCCGCGGGCCCTGCAGGCCGGTGCCGCCGCCGCCGCCGCCCGCCCGGCCGCCGCCAGCCCGGCGGCCGCCAGCCCGGCGGCCGCCAGCCCGGCCGCCGTCCTGGCGGCCGCGCGGGCCAGCCTCGACGCCGCCGCGGCCGCTGACCCCCCGCTGCGCCTGGACTACGTCGCCCTGGCCGATCCGGCTACCTTCGAGGAGGTCGGCGAGTCCTACCGCGGCCCGGCCCTGCTGCTCGCCGCCTGCACCGTGGGGACAACCCGGCTGATCGACAACGCGCAGCTCACGCTCGGCGGCGGACCCTGATCACCCGGCCGCTGCGGTCGCCCGGTACGGGCCTGCGCGATCGTGGCCCACGACACCAGGGAGCGGCATGCTGCTGACGATTGACGTGGGAAACACCAACACGGTGCTGGGCGTGTTCGACGGCGAGGAGCTCCTCGAGCACTGGCGGATCGCCACCGACCCGGTGCGGACGGCAGACGAGCTGGCCGTGATCCTGCAGGGACTGCTCTCCCAGAGCGCGCTATTCAAGGTCTCCGACATCAGCGGCGTGGCGCTGTGCTCGACCGTGCCGTCCGTGCTGCATGAGATGCGGGAGATGTTCATCCGCTACTACGGGGACGTCCCGGCGGTGATTGTGGAGCCGGGAGTGCGCACCGGGGTGTCGGTGCGGATGGACAATCCCAAGGAGGTCGGCAGCGACCGGATCATGAATTCGCTCGCCGCCGTCCACCTGTACGGCGGCCCGGCGATCGTCGTGGACTTCGGGACCTCGACCAACTTCGACGCGGTCAGCGAGCGAGGCGAGTTCGTCGGCGGCGCCCTGGCTCCCGGTATCGAGATCTCGGTCGACGCGCTGTCGCGCCGGGCGGCCCAGCTGCTGAAGGTAGAGCTGGCCAGGCCAAGTCACGTGATCGGGAAGAACACGGTCGAGGCCCTGCAGTCGGGGATCATCTTCGGCTTCGCCGGCCAGATCGAGGGCATCGCCAGGCGGATGGCGGCCGAGCTCGCGCCCGCCGACCCGGACTCGGTGACGATCATTGCCACTGGCGGCCTCGCGCCGCTGGTCATCGATGAGGTTGGGCTGATCGACGTCTACGAGCCGTGGCTGACACTGGTCGGCCTGCGCCTGGTCTACGAGCGGAACACCGCCGATTCCTGACGTTCCGTCGGACGGATCTCAGCCCGGATACTCCGGTGACCCCCGCTGCACGGCACCGGTACCCTCAGGCAGATGACGGACCAAGACCGGGCGGAGGCGGCCGACTCGGGCGCCGCCCGCGAGGCGGCCAGCGACGCGCCCGAGCAGATGCAGGTACGCCTGGCGAAGGTCGAGCGGCTCCGGGCCGCCGGCATCGAGCCGTACCCGGCCGCCTTTCCCCGCACCGACACCATCGCGCAGGTACGCGAGCGTTATCCCGCCCTGCCGGCCGGGGAAGCCACCGGCGAGCGTGTCGGCGTGACCGGGCGGATCATGCTGTCGCGCAATGGCGGCAAGCTCTGCTTCGCGACGATCAGGGATGGCACCGGCGAGATTCAGGTCATGATCTCGCTGGACCGGGTCGGCGAGCAGGCGCTGGCGGCATGGAAGCAGGACGTGGACCTCGGTGATCATATCGGGGTCGAGGGCGAGGTCATCGCCTCGCGCAGCGGCGAGCTGTCCGTGCTCGCCGACTCCTACGCCATCACCGCCAAGGCATTGCGGCCGCTCCCTGAGAAGCACCGGGGCCTGACTGATCCGGGGTCGCGCGTCCGCTTCCGCTATCTCGACCTGATCGTCAACCCCGAGGCCAGGCGCCTGGCCGAGCTGCGCGGTGCGGTGAATCGCGCGCTGCGGGAACAGCTGCACGCCCGCGGTTACCTGGAAGTCGAGACGCCGGTGCTGCAGACGCTGCACGGCGGCGCGAACGCCCGGCCGTTTATCACCCATATCAATGCCTTCGACCTGGACTTGTACCTGAGGATCGCGCTGGAGCTCTACCTCAAGCGGCTGGTGGTCGGCGGGATCGAGAAGGTGTACGAGATCGGCCGGATCTTCCGCAACGAGGGCGCCGACGCCACGCACAATCCCGAGTTCACGATGCTCGAGGCGTACGAGGCGTACGGCGACTACACCACGATGGCCACCCTCACCAGGGAGCTGATCCAGGCCGCGGCGCGGGAAGGCCTGGGCGGGACCGTCGTGCGCAGGCCGGACGGCTCGCAGACCGACATCGGCGGCGACTGGCCGTCCCAGACGGTGCACGACGCCGTCTCCGAGGCGCTGGGTGAGCACGTTACCCCGGATACCGGCGAGGAGAGCCTGCGCAAGCTGGCGGCCCTGGCGGGCGTCGAGCTGCAGCCCGGCTGGGACCGGGGCCAGGTCCTGCTGGAGATGTATGAGCACCTGGTCGAGGCGCGCACGGTCACACCGACCTTCTACCGGGATTTCCCCGTCGAGACCGCGCCGCTCACCAGGGCGCACCGGGACGATCCCCGGCTCGCCGAGAAGTGGGATCTGGTCGCGTTCGGGACCGAGATCGCGACGGCCTATACCGAGCTGGTGGATCCGGTGGAGCAGCGTGCTCGCCTGACCGCGCAGTCCCTGCTGGCCGCCGGGGGCGACCCGGAGGCCATGCAGCTCGATGAGGACTTCCTGCGGGCCCTGGAGCACGGCATGCCGCCCAGCGGCGGGATGGGCATGGGCACTGACCGGCTGCTGATCATGCTCACCGGCGCGGGCATCAGGGAGACGATCCTGTTCCCGCTGGTGAAGCCGACCTGAGCCGTTCCGGGGAGCTAGCCGTTCCGGGGGAGCTTAAGGGATCGGCCGGCGGAGCGCCTGCGGCGGATCAGGCGATGCGGACCGCGCCGACGTACGCGCTCCAGAACACGGGCTGGATCTGGACGTCCTGGCCCGCGGACGGCGCGTCCACCATCAGGCCGTTGCCGAGGTACATGCCGACGTGGCTGATGTCCTGGAAGAAGAAGATGAGGTCGCCGGGCTCAAGCTCGCTGCGCGAGACGTGCTCGCCCTCGTTCCACTGATCGCCGGTGAAATGCTCAAGGCTGATTCCTACTTTCCCGTAGGCCCACATCACCAGGCCCGAGCAGTCGAACTCATCCGGTCCGGCGGCCCCCCAGACGTACGGGTCGCCGATCCTGGACAGGGCGAAGCGCAGAGCCTGGGCGCCGATCGAGTCACCGGTGGGCTGAATTTCGGGGTACTTGCCCGTCTGCTGGTAGATCTGCATCGCCTTGCTGAAGGCGGCGCTGTTGAGCACGTTCTCCCTTTTCTGGATCGCCGCGACCTTGGTCTTCATGGCCGCCGATAGCTGGGCGGCCTGGCGCTCTTCCTGGGCGGCCGCGGCCAGGGCGCGCCTGGCGGCCGCCGCCGCGGCGCTCACGGCGGCGATCTTGGTCCGGTTCTCCCCCTGCAGCTGCACCATGATGGAGGCCTGATTCAGGAGCGCCTGGGGATTGTTGCTCTGCAGCAGCTGAAGCGCCGGGTTGAGACCTCCGGCCATGTAGCCCTGGGCGGCGATCGCGCCGACCGCGGCCTCGCCCGCGACCACCAGCTTGTCGTCGCGGCGGGCCGCATTGCGCGCGATCGTGACCTCGCCGCGGGCCTCGGCCAGCTGGATCCGGAGCCCGTCGTACTGCTGGCTGAGGCTGTCGATCTCATTAGAGAGCTTGTTGGCCCTGGCTACCAGCGTGGACAGGCTGGGAGGCGGGCCGGCCGGTGCCGCGCTGCCGATGCCGCTCGGCAGCGCGAAGCTGGCCAGGGTCGCGGCCGCCGCGAGCACGGCCACCTGGGCCCAGGCCGAGCGTGGCCGGACCCGGCCACGAGCCATCCGTGCACGTGCCCTGACCAGCGAACGGCGCGACGAGCGCTCCACGTGGAAGTCTCCTTCTCCTAGGCCGCCTACCGGGTTAGCTGACGGGTTCGGGCCGGAGGAGCTGAGCCCTACGACGAGCCCAGGCGGCGACCTTGCTGCCGGAGCCCGCCGATTCACCCCGGGAACGTGGGTCCCCGGCTCCCTGGAGCGCCGGGGGCGCGACAGGAACTCGGCGGGTCGTGCCGCCCGCCCGCGAGATTTCGGGGCTGGCCGCAACGGGGTAACAGCGTTGCACATTAATGGACCCTGAGAGTGGCCGCCAAGCCGAATGGCAAACTTTTTGAGCTTGGCCGCAGAACGGAACCTCCCGCAGTATGCTCCCCGTGCGCGCGAGTCTGTGCCGCCGACGCTCGGCCGTCGCCGGTATCTTCGCCTTTCGGCAGGATGCATCCGCAGGTCACAGCGCGTGTCTGCTCGTATCCAGAGAGATGTGATCTGCGCGTGATGGGCACGAATAAGCAGCCGGCCCGGCCTCACGGCAAAATGTAATTGTGAGGTAACGCTCTGTGGGCATATGAATTGCCAGGTCTGCGCTGAGTTTGCGATGCTGTCGGGGCATCACGATGTGATGGCACGAACTAGGCCCGCTTACGCGAGGGTGGCCACGCGATGGAGTATGTGATCAGGCGAGCGCGGACCCGGGACGTGCGGGCGGTCCGCGCCCTGATTGACGCCCATGTCGCGTCGGGCCGCCTGCTGGACAAGGCGACGGTGACCCTGTACGAGGACGTCCAGGAATTCTGGGTAGCCTGCACCCCGGCCCCGGACGGCCAGGTGATCGGGTGTGGGGCGCTGCATGTCATGTGGGAGGACCTCGCCGAGATCCGCACGATTGCCGTAGCCAGGGCGCACCAGCGGCACGGAGCCGGGCACCAGCTCGTCGTCGCCCTGCTGGCCGTGGCCCGTGACCTCGGCGTGCAGCGGGTATTCGTCCTGACCTTCGCGGTGGAGTTCTTCGCCCGGCACGGCTTCGAGAAGATGAGCGGCCAGGCGGCCGCACCCGAGGTGTATGCCGAGCTGCTCCGCTCCTACGACGAAGGCGTCGCCGAGTTCCTCGACCTTGACCAGGTCAAGCCGAATACCCTCGGCAACACCCGGATGCTGTGCCGCCTGCCGCCGCAGGCAGAGCGGGACACCAGGCCGGCTGCCGATCCGTGATCACGTCGCCATGAGCCACCCGCATGCTGGCCTCGATGACGGCGGGCACCAGCCGGACCACGAGCACGGCCATGGGCACGCCCACGAGCACCGCGAGTCCGGGCGGATGGCCCGGCTGCGCCATGTACTGCGCCCGCACTCCCACCAGGCGGCTGACCAGGTCGACGCGGTCATGGAAGGCAGCCAGGAGGGCATGCGGACGCTGTGGATCTCCCTGGGCGTCCTGGCCGCCACGGCGCTGATCCAGGCGGTCGTGACCGTGCTCTCAGGATCGGTGGCGCTATTGGGCGACACGCTGCACAACGCCGCCGACGCGCTGACCGCCGTCCCGCTGGGCGTCGCGTTCATCCTGGGGCGCCGCCCGCCGAACCGCCGCTACACCTACGGATACGGCCGGGCCGAGGACCTGGCCGGGGTCGCGATCGTGCTGATCATCGCCGCGTCCTCGGCCCTGGCCGCCTATGAGGGGATCACCCGCCTGATCCGCCCGCAGCACGTGTCCGACCTGATCGCGGTCGCCGCCGCCGCGCTGACCGGGTTCGCGGGCAACGAGCTGGCGGCCCGGTACCGCATCCGCACCGGCCGGAAGATCGGCTCAGCGGCGCTCGTCGCGGACGGCCTGCACGCACGGGCCGACGGGCTGACCTCCCTGGCGGTGCTGCTGGGAGCCGGCGGCGTCGCGATCGGCTGGAACTGGGCCGACCCGGTCGTCGGACTGCTCATTACCGTCGCGATCCTGGCGGTCCTGCGCCAGGCGGCACGCGAGATCTACCGGCGGCTCATGGATGCCGTGGATCCCGCGCTCGTCGACCAGGCCGAGACCACCCTGCGGGGCACCCCAGGCGTCCTTGACGTCGGGCAGGTCCGGCTGCGCTGGATCGGCCACCACCTCCGCGCCGAATGCGAGGTAGTCGTCCAGCCGGACATCACCGCCGCCCAGGCCCATCAGGTCACGGTGAGCGCCGAGCACGCGCTCCTGCACGCCATCCCGCGCCTGGCCGCCGCGCTCGTCCACGCCGATCCCGACGCCAGCGGCGCGGACCCCCATCACGTCCTCGCCGATCACCGCCTGCTTCCGGCCCCGGTCCCGCCCGGACAGCAGTAACAGCGTTCTCCGGCTCCGCCGCCAGCGCTGCCTCATGCCGTCGCAGGGCGCTGCTCACAGGAGGCGCAGCTGCCGTTCGGCGGGGCGGGGCTGGCCGGAGCCGTCGAGCTGGCCCGAGACGGCCGGAAAGGCCCCGGCCGAACGGGTCCCGGTCGAGAAGGCCGGGATCGATGGCGGCCAGGAACGGCGACGGGCCGGTGTCGCGCGTCGTGCGATGCCGGGCGCGGCGCGCGGCGCAGGTCAGGAACAGGCGTTCCCGTGCCCTGGTCATCCCGACGAACAGCAGCCGCCGCTCCTCGGCCTGATCAGGCGCGCTGGCTGCGGCCGCACCCGGCAGCCACAGCGGGAGCAGGTCTTTCTCGCAGCCCGCCAGGAACACCACATCGAACTCCAGGCCCTTGGCCGCGTGCAGGGTCAGCAGCGTGATCGCATCGGCACGGGAGTCGAGCGCGTCGGCCGCGGCACCGAGCGAGATCTCCGTGCGGAAGCGCTCCATGTCCTCGCCGCAGCGGCGGGCGAGCGGCGCCAGGATCTCGCCCGCGGCCCGCACGTCCAGCGCCGCTCCGGCACCGGGGCGCGGCCGCCGGCCCGCCCGTGCCCGGCCCGCCCGAGCCTCGGCCGCCCGGCCCGCCCGTGCCCGGCCCTGACCAGGCCGCCCTCGCCGCGAGCCGGCGGACCGCGGCGCGCAGCTGCCCGGCGACCGTCGGCCCGGCGGTGGGATCGGCGGTCAGCCGCATCTCCCGCATGATCTCCGGAACACCGGTCCGGCGCTCCAGCAGGTCATGTGACCCCTTCTGAAACGGCAGCCCCGCCCTGGTCATCGCCCGGCCCAGCGGGCCTGCCTGCGCGTCAGTGCGGTACAGCACGGCGATGCCGGACAGGCCGAGGCCCTGGTGACCGTGCGCGTCGGCCCGGCCGCTGTCTAGCGAGTGGAACGATGATCCGCCCAGGAGCCGGTCTATACAGCGGGCTATCCAGGCTGCCTCCGCATGCTGGTTAGCGGCCTGGTGAAAGCCGATAGCCGGCCCGGTCGCGGCGCGGGCACTGGCGGAGGCGCGGGCACCGGCGGAGGCGCGGGCACCGGCGGCGAGACTTCGGCCGGGCACCAGCGTGCCCGGCGCGATGGCCGCGAGGGCTCCGGCCACTATGGCGGGGCTCGAGCGGTAGTTCCTGACCAGCCGCAGCGTGGTCGCCGCCGGGTAGTCGCGGGCGAAGCGCAGGAAGATGCCCACGTCCGCGCCGCGGAAGCCGTAGATGGCCTGGTCGGGATCGCCGATCACCGTCAGGCCGGTGCCGTCGCCGGCCAGCAGCCGCAGCAGCCGGTACTGCGCGGCGTCCATGTCCTGGTACTCATCGACGCTGATCCGCGGCCAGCGCTGGCGCAGCATGAGGGCCAGACCGGGCTCGGCGGCCAGCACCGCGGCCGGCCGCTCGATCAGGCCGTCGAAGTCGACCAGGTCACGAGCGGCCAGCGCCTTGACCAGCAGATCGCGCACCGACGGATCGGCCGCGGCCTGCGTGAGCAGCCTGCGGCCCGCGCGGGGTGAGCCGGCCAGATCCGCCGCCACCTCCAGCCGGGCCGCGTCATCGGCGACGGTAAATCCCGCGGCCAGCCCGGCCTGCTCGTGCAGTTCGCGCAGGAGCATCAGGCCGAGGCCGTGAAAGGTGGTCACGGTGATGGCCGGGGCCTGGCCCGGCAGCAGCGCAGCCAGCCTGGCGCGCATCTGCTCGGCCGCCCGGCGGGTGAACGTGATCGCCAGGAACGAGCCGGGTGCCGCGCCGTGAGCGGCGATCTGCCCGGCGATCCGGTGCGTCAGCATCCGCGTCTTGCCGGTGCCAGGGCCCGCGACGACCATCAGCGGGCCGCGCGCCCGCGCGGCGGCCTGCTGGTCGGAGTCCAGGGCGCTCATCGCATCGCCCGCGGCCGCGGGAAAATCTCCCTCATCCGTAACGGGAGGCCCCGGCCACTCATCGCCCGCCGGCCAGTCGCCGCCGGGGCCGAAGTTCGCGCGGGGATGCCGTTTTGAATGAAGGGCAGTGCCTTTTTCCGGCCGGGATGTCCGGGCGATGTCGAATAGGGCGCTGCCGTTACTGAGCTCGCCGGGACTGAAGAGAGACACAGTGCCGTACTCACCGTCGTATCCGGCCTCGCGGCGGACCTCGCCACGGCGCAGGCGGGCGATTGCCTCAGCGAGCGGGCTGCCGCCTGCCCGGCCAATGTCATCCAGCGGAATCTCGCGCAGGATGCCGAGTTCGGGACCGAGTTCGGCAACGAGCCTGTCGGTCTGCGCGGTGACCTTCTTGCTCTTGCGGCCGACGCCGGCGATTTCCCCCACGATCTGCGGCAACTGCACCAGATTGGTGAATCCCGGTGCGCCTGGCGGCCGGTAGCCCGCGGGCCGGTCGGCAAGCTCCGCGACCCGGTGCAGCACGCCGATGGTGAGCGGCTGGCCGCACTCCGGGCAGGTTCGATCATGCGCTCTGCTCTGCTCAGGCTCAAAGCGGACACCGCATTTCCGGTGCCCGTCGAGGTGGTACTTGCCCTCTTCCGGATAGAACTCGATCGTGCCCTCCAGGCCCGTGCCGGAGCGCAGCGCATCAGCCATCTCAAAGTAATCAAGTCCGGTGCTGAACGTCGTCGCCTCCCGCCCCAGCATCGGCGGCGAATGCGCGTCCGAGTTGCTCACCAGGCGGTAGCCATCGAGTGCGGAGCACATCCAGTTCATCGGCGGATCCGAGGAGAGCCCCGTCTCGATCGCGAATACCTGTGCGGCCAGATCGCGGTAGCAGTCGGCCACCAGATCGAAGCCGGACTTTGATCCGAGTACGGCGAACCACGGGGTCCACGCATGTGCGGGTACCAGATAGCAGCCAGGGCCGCCCTCGAGGGTGATCTCGAGCAGATCCCTGGAGTCAAGGCCGAGAATAGGCCGGCCGTCCGACGCCAGGTTGCCGATCCTGGATAGCGCCGTCGTGATGCGCTCGGCCGCCTCGAATGTCGGGGCATAGATCAGGTGATGGACTTTTCTGGTCCGCTCGCCGCTGCGGTAGATCGTCGATATCTCGGCGGACAGCATGAACCGGACCTGGCCGCCGCAGCTCGGCGGTGATGTCCGCCGGAGCCGATTGGCCAGTTCAGGGCGTAGTTGCAGCAGGCCGGCCTCGGCCGGGACCAGGGTCTGCTTCAGCTCATCGGCCCAGGCGGGGTGAGTGAAATCGCCGGTACCGACGACGGTGATGCCCTTGCGAAGCGCCCACCAGGCCAGGTGCTCGATGTCACAGTCCCGGCTACAGGCACGGGAAAACCTGGAGTGGATATGCAGGTCGGCGTAAAACATGCCGTTGCCGTCCGCTCTCCCTCCAGGCGCCTGGATTCTTTATCCGCGGGCCGGCCGCAGGCCCGGCCGTACGTGCTAGCCAGGCGGCCGCCTCGGCCCGCGCCGCCCGCCTGTCGATACTGCCCGCCTGTCGAGCGGCCCGCCTGTCGATACTGCCATGCGCTCAGCCGGCCCGGACCCGATTCCGCCGGGCGGCCGGTCCTTCCGCGCCGATTCCGGCTGCGCCGGGATCGGCGGCCGGCCGGGCGTTGCCTGGCCGGCTTTCGCCCCGGCCGCCGGCGGCCCGCGGCCCCCTGGACGCCGCGCCCGCGGCGGTGTGCGAAAGAATGCCGGTGAGGCCGGCCAGGCGTTCGGCCCCTGGTGACATGGCAGCCTGCCCCCTGGCGCCTCAATCAGCCGCCGCCGCGCAGTGCAGATCGGAAGGCGCGCCTTGCTGAAGGACCTGACCGTACTCACGCCCCCACTCGTTGTATGCGCGGCTTTCCTCATCGCGGTCGGCGCCTTCCTGCGGCACGAGATGGGGACCAGGCGCCGGCCGCCTGAGGATACCTCTGTTGACATTTCCGATGACCGGCGGATTCCCGAGCGGCCAGGACAGGAGTCAGCGCCGCGTGTTGACGAGGATGCGCGAGGATCCGATTGATGGTGCCGATCCCTGGCTGATTACGGAGAGTTACTGTAAACCTCCGGATTGTCTTTGAGTACTGAGACAGGAACCACATCGCGAATCTCACTATCGCTAATTGTCAAGCGCGCGGGTTATGGTATATGTTTATCAATCTAAAAGGCTGCTCCAACGAAAGGCTGGCTCGCATGGCTCAGAAGACGGTGGTTACGGTCGTCTGCGACCTTCCCCACGATGACGAGGTTGAGGGTAAGGAGACAGTTTCGTTCGCCTTTGACGGGACCGCCTACGAGATCGACGTCTGTGTGGCGCATGCTAAGGAACTGCACGACAGGTTCAGCGCATACAGCGATCATGCGCGCAAGGTCAGCGGCAGCGGGCGGCGGCGCAAGGCCCGTACCGGTCCGGGCCGCGAGCGCAGTTCTGAAATAAGGTCCTGGGCGCGGCAGCGCGGGCACAAGGTCAGCGAGCGCGGGCGCATTCCGGCATCGATCATCGCCGAGTACGAGGCGGCGCACTAGCCAGCCGGCGCGGCGCCGGGGCATCCGCCCGCAGGCGCCGGACGGCAGGACAGGCCCGCCCGGCCGGAGGAGTCCCGGCCAGTCGCCCGATAACCCAGGCAGTCGGCCCGATGGAGTTAGCAGCCAGCGGCGCACCATGGCGAGCAGCCATGCTGTGCGCCGCTGTTTGCTGAGCAGGCCATTTTCGGCCGGGAGCCGTAAGGGTGCCGGGGGATGACCGGCTCAGGCTGTGGATCGGGGCCGGGATACCGACAACCACCTGAGCGACCTGCACGTCAACTAACAGCCGCATTATCCAAGGAGCTCCCATGTCCCAGCCTTACGTCGGCGATGCCCAGGCGGTCCAGCCGCCGGAGCCGAAGAAGCGCAACACCAAGAGCATCGTCCTCACCATCCTCGCCGCCCTGCTGATCTTCGGCATCGGCATCGGCATCGGCTCGGTGTCCCAGCTCCGGTCAGGCTCAGCGAGCTGCCGTGCCGCCCAGCAGGCTCCGGGCTAAGCTCAGCGGCGGCGGCACCTGGGCTAAGTAGGGCTGATGCCGGATCCGGGTCGAGCGCGCCGGCCCGCCGCGGCGACGGCCCGCGGCCGCGGCGAATGGGGCCTGGCGGGCCTGCGCCGGGGGACGATCCGCGGGCGGCCAGGCGTTCGCTCGCGGCGTAGCGGGGAACACTGCCTGCCTGACCTAGGTTGGATTGGGATGAACGCCCCGCTGGCTGGGAACGTTTGAGGTAGTGCGGGACATCGCACGCGAAGGCGTCGCCCGGGCGCGGGCTAAGGCGCGGGCTAACATGCGGAAGGGACCGGGGCAGGGTCGGAAATGCCTCCCCTGACTGCTCTGAGGGAGCGACGAGATGTTCGAGAGGTTTACCGACCGGGCACGGCGGGTTGTGGTTCTGGCGCAGGAAGAGGCCAGGATGCTCAACCACAACTACATCGGTACCGAGCACATTCTGCTCGGCCTCATTCATGAGGGCGAGGGCGTCGCGGCCAAGGCCCTGGAGTCCCTGGGGATCAGCCTGGAGGCGGTCCGCCAGCAGGTCGAGGAGATCATCGGCCAGGGCCAGCAGGCGCCGTCGGGGCATATCCCGTTCACGCCGCGGGCCAAGAAGGTCCTGGAGCTGTCACTGCGCGAGGCGCTGCAGCTGGGGCACAATTACATCGGCACCGAGCACATCCTGCTCGGGCTGATCCGCGAGGGCGAGGGCGTCGCCGCGCAGGTGCTGGTCCGGCTGGGCGCCGACCTGAACCGGGTGCGCCAGCAGGTCATCCAGCTGCTGCACGGCTACCAGGGCAAGGAGCCGGCCGCCGCGGGCGCGCCGTCGGAGACGGCGCCGTCCACCTCCCTGGTCCTTGACCAGTTCGGCCGGAATCTCACCGCCGCCGCGCGTGAGGGCAAGCTCGACCCGGTCATCGGCCGGGAGAAGGAAATCGAGCGGGTGATGCAGGTGCTGTCCCGGCGCACCAAGAACAACCCCGTGCTGGTCGGCGAGCCCGGCGTGGGCAAGACCGCGGTCGTCGAGGGGCTGGCCCAGAAGATCGTCAAGGGCGAGGTCCCCGAGACCCTGAAGGACAAGCAGCTCTACACGCTGGACCTGGGGGCCCTGGTGGCCGGCTCCCGGTACCGCGGCGACTTCGAGGAGCGGCTGAAGAAGGTCCTGAAGGAGATCCGCACGCGCGGCGACATCATCCTGTTCATCGACGAGATCCACACTCTGGTCGGGGCCGGGGCGGCCGAGGGCGCGATTGACGCCGCCTCCATCCTGAAGCCGATGCTGGCCCGTGGCGAGCTGCAGACCATCGGGGCCAGCACGCTGGATGAGTACCGCAAGCACCTGGAGAAGGACGCCGCGCTCGAGCGGCGGTTCCAGCCGATCCAGGTCGCCGAGCCGACGATCTCGCACACGATCGAGATCCTCAAGGGCCTGCGCGACCGCTACGAGGCCCACCACCGGGTCTCGATCACCGATGACGCGCTGGTCGCGGCGGCCCAGCTGGCCGACCGCTACATCAGTGACCGGTTCCTGCCGGACAAGGCGATTGACCTCATTGACGAGGCCGGGTCGCGGATGCGGATCCGCCGGATGACCGCGCCCCCGGACCTGCGCGAGTTCGACGAGAAGATCGCGGACGTCCGCCGGGAGAAGGAATCGGCCATCGACTCCCAGGACTTCGAGAAGGCGGCTGCCCTCCGGGACACCGAGAAGCAGCTGATCGAGAAGAAGGATGCCAGGGAGAAGGAGTGGAAGGCCGGCGATATGGACGTCGCCGCGGTCGTGAATGAGGAACTGATCGCGGAGGTGCTCGCGATCGCCACGGGTATCCCGGTCTTCAAGCTCACCGAGGAGGAATCGCAGCGGCTGCTGCGGATGGAGGACGAGCTGCACCGGCGCGTCATCGGCCAGAACGATGCCATCAAGGCGCTGTCGCAGGCCATCCGCCGCACCAGGGCCGGGCTGAAGGACCCCAAGCGCCCCGGCGGGTCGTTCATCTTCGCCGGTCCCTCCGGCGTCGGCAAGACCGAGCTGTCCAAGACGCTCGCTGAATTCCTGTTCGGGGACGAGGACTCGCTGATCCAGCTCGACATGAGCGAGTACATGGAGAAGCACACGGTCTCTCGGCTGTTCGGCTCCCCGCCCGGTTACGTCGGCTACGAGGAAGGCGGCCAGCTCACCGAGAAGGTCAGGCGCAGGCCGTTCTCCGTGGTCCTTTTCGACGAGATCGAGAAGGCGCACCCGGATATCTTCAACTCGCTGCTGCAGATCCTGGAGGACGGGCGCCTGACCGATGCCCAGGGCCGGGTGGTGGACTTCAAGAACACCGTCATCATCATGACGACCAACCTCGGCACCAGGGACATTTCCAAGGGCGTCTCCGTCGGTTTCGGCACCGCGGGCGAGTCGCGCGGGTCTTACGACCGGATGATGGCCAAGGTGCAGGAAGAGCTCAAGCAGCACTTCCGGCCCGAGTTCCTGAACCGCGTCGACGACATCATCGTGTTCCACCAGCTGACCAAGGAGGAGATCTTCAGGATCGTTGACCTGATGATCACCAAGGTGGACGAGCGGCTCAAGGACCGCGACATGGGCATCGAGCTGCGTCCCGCCGCCAAGGACCTGCTCGCGGCCAGGGGCTACGACCCGGTTCTGGGCGCCCGGCCGCTGCGCCGGACTATCCAGCGGGAGATCGAGGATCATCTCTCCGAGAAGATCCTGTTCGGCGAGCTCAAGGCCGGCCAGATCGTCATGGTCGACGCGGAGGGCACGGGACCGGAGGGCAAGTTCTCGTTCAAGGGCGTGGCCAAGCCCGATGCTGTTCCCGACGCACCGCCCCCCGAGATCGAGACGAACGCGGCGGCCGCCGGAACTGACGCCGCCTGACCCGGCCAGCTAGCCGGGGTGACCGGATCCGCCGCCCGGCGGCCCGGTTGCCCCGGCTTTCGGCTGTCCTGCTCCGCGGCCCCCCGTCCGGCCGTGGCCGGGCGCACTGATGGCGTCGTGCAGTCCGGTGCCGTCGTGCAGTCCGGCGCTGTCGGGCAGGCTGAACAGGCCGTCCGGCCGCGACGTGGCCAGGCCGTCCGCGATCAGGGCCGCCAGTGCGCGCGCCCGCTGTTCCTGATCCGGCCAGGCGGCGTCGAGCCGGGCCGCCGTGACCGGCCCGCTGGCCTCCCGCAGGACCGCTAGCAGCCGCCCGCGGCACTGCCTGTCACTCCCGGCATACGGCGGGGAGCGATGCGGGCCCGCGGTGACGGGGCGGCCGTGCCGCAGCCAGGCGCATTGCCGCGCCACCGGGCACAGCGAGCAGGACGGGCGCGCCGCGGTGCAGATCAGCGCACCGAGTTCCATGACGGCGACCGACCAGCGCGCGGCCCGCCGGCTGTCGGCGGGCAGCAGCGATTCCGCCAGCGCGACTTCGGCGGCCGATGTGCTGCGCGGCGGCTGGTCCTCGCCGGTGATCAGGCGGGCGAGCACCCGCCGCACGTTGGTGTCCAGGACCGCATGGCGCTGCCCGAAGGCGAAGCTGGCCACTGCCGCGGCGGTATAAGAGCCGATCCCCGGCAGCGTGATCAGGGCCGCCGCGGAGGCAGGGACCTCGCCGGCGTACTCGTCGGTGAGAATCCGCGCGATCGCGTGCAGCCGGATCGCCCGGCGCGGATAGCCAAGCGTGCCCCACTGGCGCACCGCATCACCTGGCGAGGCAGCCGCCAGGGACGCCGGAGCCGGCCACCGGATCATCCACGCCTCATACGCGGGCAGGACCCGCGCGACCGGCGTCTGCTGCAGCATGATCTCGCTCACCAGCACCGACCAGGCCGAGGCCGCCGGATGCCGCCAGGGCAGGTCCCTGGCCTGCGAGGCGTACCAGCGCAGGATCGGTGCCTCGTACTCGCTTGTCATGACAGGACTGATCCTCGCATCACCAGCACCCGCCTCGCCGGCGGACGGCTGGCGCAGGACCGGGGAAAGCCGGGGCGTTCCGGCTGCGCTGACCGCAGCCTCCTGGCCCGCCCGGGCCGGGCCGGCGTACGCGTACCGCTCAAGCAGCGAGGACTCCGCCAGCCGGGACAGGCCCTCGCGGACGCTGCGCGCCTGCGAGCTGCCGATGCCGTCCACCCGCTGCAGGTCCTCGACGCTGGCCGCGAGCAGTTTCTGCAGGCCGCCGAAGTAGCCGATGAGGCTGTCGGCGGCTGGCCCGGGGAGCCGGGGGACCTTGGCCAGCAGCCGGTGCCCGCACGGGCTGACCGGGTCACCCAGGGTGTCGGGGCCGCCGAGCCGCAGAATGCCCGCGACGGTCCCGATGTCGAGCAGCTCGTCCGGCGATAGCCGCTCCAGCCGCTCCAGTGCGGCGGCCGCGGCACCGGGGCCGCCGCCCGGCGCCGCGGGCACGTAGTCCTGGACGAGCAGCTCGCGTTCCCGTCCCGTCCCGGCCACCAGCTCATCGAGCTGCAAGGCCAGCAGCCTCCCGTCGGTGCCCAGCTCGACCATGTAGCCGTCGATCTCGTCGGCGATGCGCCGCACCATCTCCAGCCGCTGCGCAACGGCCGCGACGTCGCGGACCGTGGCCAGATCCTCGATCTCGAGGGCGGACAACGCGCCGGTGGTTACCCCCAGCCTGAGCTTGTAGCGCTCCAGGGTGGCCAGCGACCGGTGGGCGCGGGACAGGATGTCGGCAGAATCCTCGAGCACGTAGCGCATGCCGTCGATGTACAGGGCGATGACGCGCATGGACTTGCTCACCGCGATCACGGGGTACCCGGTCTGCAGGGCGACCCGCTCCGCCGTCCGGTGCCGGGTCCCTGACTCCTCGGTCGGCAGTGCGGGGTCGGGAACCAGCTGCGCCGCGGCGCGCACGATGCCGCTTCCCGAGCGGTCCAGGACGATGGCGCCGTCCATCTTGGCCAGCTCACGCAGCCGGGTCGCCGAGAACTCGACGTCGAGCGCGAAGCCGCCCGAGCACAGGTCCTCCACTATCTGGTCGTAGCCGAGCACGATCAGCGCGCCCGTGCTGCCGCGCAGGATCCGCTCCAGGCCGTCCCGCAGCGCCGTACCCGGCGCGAGTGATGCGAGCGCGGCACGCCGGCGCTCATCTGGCCCTTGACTCACAGCAGACACCCGACCCCCGGGAGGTTGCTTGTTACGTCAGTGTATCGGCGAGCCCGACCGCGTGCCCGGGCTCGAACGGTGCCCTGCGGCGATGTGCCTCGGCGAGACGGTGCCTGAGATGGTGCCTGCGGCGCGTCAGCCACCCAGGGCGATGGCGATCGCCTCCCGGACATCCGCGGCCTCCCGAATGTCGGTCAGCCCGCCCGCGGCCGGCGAGCGCCGCTCGCCGGGATCCCCCGCGACGGCCAGGCGGCGCTGGCCGGGGCCGGCGTCGCCCGGCGGGATAGAGCCGGAGCCCGGGGGCACGATCGCGCGGCGGAAGCCCATCCGCTCGGCCTCGGCCAGCCTGCGCGCAATCCCGGTGACGCCGCGGATCTCGCCGGCCAGGCCGACCTCGCCGATGGCCACCATGCTTCCGGGCAGGCTCAGGTCCGATGTCGCGCTGGCCAGGGCCAGGGCCAGCGCCAGGTCGATGGAAGGCTCCGTCAGCCGCACGCCGCCGACGGTCGCCGCGAAGATGTCCTGCCTGCCGATGGTGACGCCCGCCCGGCGCTGCAGGACGGCGACCACCATCCCGACGCGCGCAGAGTCCAGCCCGGAGGTCACCCGCCGGGCCACCTCCGCCCCGGACTGGCACACGAGCGCCTGTACCTCCGCCACGAGCGGGCGGCGCCCCTCGAGCGTGACGGTCACGCAGGTGCCCGGCACCGCCTCACGGCGCTGGGACAGGAACAGGCCGCTCGGGTCGGGCAGCCCGATCAGCCCGTTCTCGCCCAGCTCGAAACAGCCCATCTCATCGGTCGGCCCGTACCGGTTCTTCAGTGCCCTGACCATGCGCAGCTGACCGTGCCGGTCGCCGTCGAAATGCAGGACCACGTCGACCAGATGCTCAAGCGAGCGGGGCCCGGCGATCGATCCGTCCTTGGTCACATGGCCGACCAGCACCGTGGTCAGCGTCCGCTGCTTGGCCAGGGCCATCAGCGCGGAGGTGATTTCGCGGACCTGGGTCACGCCGCCCGGTGCCCCCTCGATCCCGGCCGCCGTGATCGTCTGCACCGAGTCGACGATCAGCAGGTCAGGGCACACGGCCTCCACATGGGCCAGCAGCGCCGCGAAGTCGGTCTCGGCGGCCAGGTAGAGATTCTCGCTGATCGCGCCGATCCGGTCGGCGCGCAGCCGGACCTGGGCCGCGGACTCCTCGCCGGTGACGTAGAGAACCGTGCCCGACCCGGCGGCCAGGGCCCCGGCCTCCAGCAGCAGCGTGGACTTGCCGACGCCGGGCTCGCCGGCCAGCAGCACCACCGCGCCGGGAACCAGTCCGCCGCCGAGCACCCGGTCCAGCTCGCCCAGGCCGGTCGGCCGGGCACGGGCCGCGGTCGCGTCGATCTCCGTGATCCGGGCCGCCGCTGTGGCCGGCGGGCTGCCCTGGCCGGCTCGCATCGTCGCGCGCACGGTCGCACGGCCCAGCGCGGGAGCCCTGGCTTCGGCGACCGTTCCCCAGGCCTGGCACTCACCGCACCGGCCTGCCCACTTGGTGCTGCGCCAGCCGCATTCCGAGCATTCATACAGCGCCGCAGCGGGCGACTTTGCCATAACCGGCAGCGTATCGGCCGGTACGGACAGTCGGCGCCCCCCTGGCGCAGGGCCCCGGATCGGCTCCCGCGACCGGGCCCGGCGCCGCGGCGCCCGCCGGGCGGCCCGCCCGGCCCGTCCGCATAAGCTGGATCGCAGTCCGGACCATCAGACGAGGAGTTACCTTGGGCCACGTCGCCGCGGCACCCAGCATCCAGGTGGCGCTGTCGACTGTCTCGGTCTTCCCGGAGCGGACACCGGATGCCTTCGAGGCGGCGGCCCGCCTCGGATACGACGGCCTCGAGGTAATGGTCACCGCTGATCCGGTCAGCCAGGACGCTGATGTCCTGCGCCGCCTGTCCGACTACCACGGCCTGCCGGTGCTGGCCGTGCACGCGCCCGGGCTGCTGATCACCCAGCGCGTCTGGGGCCGGGAGCCGTGGGGCAAGCTCGATCGGGCCAGGCAGGTGGCGGAGCATCTGGGGGCCAGGGTGGTCGTGGTCCACCCGCCGTTTCGCTGGCAGCGGGAGTACGCACGGGACTTCGAGGCCGGGCTGGCCCGGATGAGCGAGCAGACCGATGTCATCTTCGCGGTGGAGAACCTGTATCCCCTGCGGGCCGGCGCCGAAGTAGCCGCATGGGCCCCGCACTGGAATCCCGTCGAGATCGACTACCCGCACGCGACGCTGGATCTCTCGCACACGGCGGTATCGGGTTCTGACGCCCTGGAGATGGCTGACCAGCTCGGCACCCGGCTGGCGCACGTGCACATGGCCGACGGCATCAAGCCGGGGCTGCCCGACGAGCACCTCGTCCCCGGCCGGGGCAGCCAGCCATGCGCGGAGCTGCTCGAACGGCTGGGGTCCGGCGGATACGCGGGCACGGTCGTGCTGGAGGTCAATACCTTCCGGGCGGCCACCAATGATGAGCGGCAAGCGGACCTGGCCGAGGCGCTCGCGTTCACCCGCCATCACCTGCGCGAGGGCGCTCTCGGCCGGATGGGCGGCCAGCTGTCTCCCGGCCCCGGGCCAGACGGACGTTCAGGCCGCCCGGCGCAGGCTACATCTCGAGAATCAGCGTCACCGGACCGTCGTTGACCAGGTGCACCTGCATGTCGGCGCCGAATACCCCGGTCTGGACGCTGGCGCCGAGTTCCCGCAGCGACTCGCAGAACGCGATCACCAGCGGCTCGGCCACGGCTCTCGGTGCCGCCGCCTGCCAGGTCGGCCGCCGCCCTTTCGCCGTCTGCCCGTACAGCGTGAACTGGCTCACCACCAGCAGCGGGGCAGCGGTCTCGGCACACGACTTCTCATCGGCCAGAATCCGAAGATGATAGATCTTGCTGGCCAGGGCCGCCGCCTGCCCGCCCGAGTCGGAATGCGTGACACCAACCAGGACGAGCAGGCCAGGGCTGGTCAGGCGGCCGACGGTGGTTCCGCCTACCGTTACGCTCGCCTCGCTGGCCCGCTGGACCACAGCCCGCACGAGAAGGCTTACCCGGCCGATGTGAGGACGTGAGCGACTCGCTCGGCGTTCTTGCGGTGGACTTTCGGGACCTCGAACTCCCATCCGCCGCCGTCGGCGAACCCGATTTTCAGTGCCGCTTTGAGCGCGCCCGGCTGGAGTTCGACGGAGGCTATCTGCTCGCGGCTCTTGCGGGCGATCACCTCGCTGCCGACGCTCGGCTTGAGCAAGCCCGCCTTGCCCTTGACGATCGCGACCTCAGTGGCGGTGACGGCCACGTATCCCAGCGTGCCGAAGGACGGCGCGCCCTCTTTCCCGATGGTCGCGTTGGCCGTGGCGGTCCCGGCTACGCCGGCGACCAGGCCGGCCGCCGCCGCGCCGGTCATCTTCTTGGTCAGGCCTTTCGGGCTGACGAAGCAGCCGGCTAGTTCGGGCATTCCGAGCACTTCGGCCGCGTTCGCTGCCACTTTTCCTCCTCAGCCCGCCCGGGATGCGGGACGAGCGCCTGTGTCCTGATGCCGCACGGAAGCCGAGCGAGCGGACTGAGCGTAGTTGATCACGGTCTCGATGTCAGCTAGCGGAGGGCTCAGGCGGCGCATCCCGCCTGGTGGTGCCGAGTTCCCTCCCAGGGTGCTGGCCGGCTCGTCAGGCGCCTTCCTGGACCTGGAAGATGTCGTCGGCGACCAGGCCGTGGGCCTCGCGGTGCACGGTCGCCGCCGCGTCCGCGCAGGGTGCTTCCACCAGGCAGAACACCTTGCCCTGCTGCTCGTCGACCCAGTACCGCAGGTAGCGCACGTCGTGCCGGCCCTGGGTCTGCAGGTCTGCCACGTGGGCCTTGGCCACGTCGTCGACGGCTACGCCGCCGCTGATGGTGTGAACGTCCATGTAAAGCGGCATGACGCCTCCTCGGATGCGGTGACTGAGTCGCCACCGTACGGCGGCCGGCTCGCGACCTGGATCGGGAGCGATGCCCCATATTCGCGGCGCGGGTTACCCATATTCCGCGCGAGCCAGCCCGAGCCGGATGGCGTCCCGCATAGCGTCCCCGGGCTGCGGCGCGGCCGTCCTGGCCGTAGCGGCGGATGGTCCCCCCGCGGGACGTGCGCTCCGTGCGCAGGTACAGTGCGAGATCGCCGGTGCTTTCGGCCAGCTGGCCCACCGGTCCCCACTGACACAGGCAGGCCCGTGCGGAAAGGCGTACTTCCGGCCATGACATCTGACAGCACCCGGCCCCCCGCGGCCCGGCCGGCCGGAGCGGACGCCACCCTCATCACCGTGGCCCCGACCGGTGCCGAGTCGCAGAAGGCGGCGGTACCTGCCCTCCCGGTCACCCTGGAGGAACTGGTCACCACGGCCAAGAACTGCGCCGCCGCGGGCGCGGCCGTGATTCACGTGCACATCAGGGATGACGCCGCCCAGCCCACCCTGGATATCGGCAGGCTGACCGAGACCGTCCGCGCGCTGCGGGAGAGCACGGACCTGATCGTCCAGCTGTCCACCGGCGGAGCGGTCACGGACGGTTTCGCCCCCCGGCTGGCCGTCCTCGACGCCGGGCCGGACGCCTGCTCCCTGACCTGCGGCACGGTCAACTTCGGGACCGAGGTATTCGCCAACCCCTGGCCCTTCATCCGCGAGCTGTACGCCAGGACCCAGGAACTCGCGGTGGTGCCCGAGTTCGAGCTTTTCGACCTGGGCCACGTCGCGACGCTGCACCGGCTGCTGGACGATCTCGGCGCGCCGCACGGCGGGCACGTTCACTGCGACCTGGTGATGGGCGTGCCGGGCGGCATGCCAGGTAATGCGGCGACCCTGGTTCAGGCCGTGGCCGCGCTGCCCGATGGCGCCACCTGGTCCGCCACCGGCGTCGGCCGTACCTCGGTGCCGGTGATGTTCGCCGCCCTGGCGGCCGGCGGTCACCTGCGGGTCGGCATGGAAGATACCGTTTCCTTTGCCCGCGGCCGGCCGGTGACCGGCAACGCGGAGCTCGTCGAGCGGGCGGCCGCGCTGGCGGGGCTGGCCCAGCGCCCGGCCATGACGCCCCTGGATGCCCGCACGATGCTGGGAGTGCCCGATCGAAACTGAGAATCCTGTCCTGGCCGAGGTCATCAGGTCGGGCTTCGCCGAGTCCCGGCACCGGGGCGCCGTCGCCGCGCTGCGTGGTGACGGGTCGGTCCAGCTGTCGCTCGGCTCGGCCGGCGAGCCGATGTTCCCCCGCTCGTCGAACAAGCCGATGCAGGCCGCGGCCATGCTGCGCAGCGGCCTGGACCTGCCGGGAAAACTGCTCGCGCTGGCCGCGGCCAGCCACTCCGGCGAGGATTTCCATGTCGCCGGCGTGCGCGAGATCCTGGCCGGGGCGGGCCTGGGCCCCGATGCCCTGCAGTGCCCGCCGGACCTGCCCCTGGATGAAGCCGCCCGGCGGGCTGTCCTGCGCGGCGGCGGCGAGCCCGACCGCCTGCACATGAACTGCTCAGGCAAGCACGCGGCCATGCTGGCGACCTGTGTCGCGGCCGGCTGGCCAACGGCCAGCTACCGGAGCCCGGATCACCCGCTCCAGCAGGAGATCCGGCGCGTCATCGCCGAGCTGGCCGGCGAGCCGGTGACCGCAGTCGGCGTCGATGGCTGCGGCGCGCCCCTGATGGCCGTGTCGGTGACCGGCCTGGCGCGCGCGTTCCGCGCGATCGTGCTGGCCGCGCCGGGCTCAGCCGAGCGCAGGGTCGCCGACGCCATGCGCGCCTACCCCGACTGGAACTCCGGGAGCGCCCGCCAGGAACGGGAGCTGATGGAGGCCGTCCCCGGCCTGCTGCTGAAGGCGGGGGCCGAGGGAGTCGAGGGATTCGCGCTGGCCGACGGCCGGGCCGGCGCATTCAAGATCGATGACGGGGCCCAGCGGGCGCGGACGGCGATCACCGTCGCGCTGCTGCGCGAGCTCACCGATGGCGAGGTGCCGGGCGCCGACACCGCGGTCCTGGACCGGCTGGCCAGGCCGCCGGTGCTGGGCGGGGGCCGGCCGGTCGGCGAGATCCGCGTCATTCTGCCGTCCTGACCGGGCCGCCCAGCCGGCCCGTCCTGGCCCGGGCCCGGCGCCGGCCCCGGGCCGCGGGGGTGCTTGCAAGATAATTTGCAAATGCAAGCACTGATGGCGAAACTGGATTCATGAGCCCAGTGAACGTGACGACCATCGGCGCCTACATCCGCGAGCAGCGCGAGCAGGCCAGGATCTCGCTGCGCCAGCTGGCGCAGGCCGCTGGCGTCTCGAACCCGTACCTGAGCCAGATCGAGCGGGGCCTGCGCAAGCCGAGCGCTGACATCCTGCAGCAGATAGCCAAGGGCCTGCGGATCTCGGCCGAGGCGATGTACGTGCAGGCCGGGCTGCTCGAGGACCGCCCGCCCGGGTCACCCGTGCGTGACGCGGTGCTGACCGATCCGGAGCTCACCGAGCGGCAGAAGCAGATGCTGATCGAGATCTACGAGTCGTTCCGCAAGGAAACGGCCAGCACCGCGCTGGCCGACGAGGCCGCTGACGATGAGTCGTCAGAGCTGGCCATCGACGAGGGCGCGCAGGCGTGGCCCGAGCAGCTGGAGCCTGCGGCACTGGCCCGGTGGGCGATCGCGGCGGACCCGGAAAGGCCTGCGCTCGGCGGATCCAGCCGACGCCGGTCCAACCGCGCCGAGTGCCCGGTAACGTGATACCGTGCCGAATTTTCTGAACCATGGTGCGTACGGGCCGCTGCAGATCTTCTTCTGGGTTCTGCTGGTAGTGGCCTTTGTCGTCGAGGTATGGGCCTTCATCGACGCCGTCCGCCGGCCGGCCCCGTCCTTCGTCGCCGCCAGCAAGCAGACCAAGCCGCTGTGGCTGGTCATCCTGGGCGTGGCGCTGGTGATCGGGCTGGGCGGCGCAGCTGGCGAGCTGTCGATATTCAGCATCCTGCCGATCATCGCGTTCGTGGCTGCCGCGATCTACCTCACGGACGTCAAGCCCAAGGTCAGCGGAATCCAGGGCGGCGGAACGCAGCAGGGCCCGTACGGCCCGTGGTAGGAGTGGCGCGTCAGTGAGCGATTCGCCGTGGCGCACCCACCGGCTGGAGCTGGACGACCAGAGCGTGCGCGAATGGGATGCGGTCGTGCTGGACTCCGGGCCGGACGGGATCGTCCTGGATACCTCGGCGTTCTATCCGGGCGGCGGCGGCCAGCCGCCCGATCACGGGGTACTGCTCTGGGGCGGCGTGCAGACCAGGATCGTCGGTGCGCGCAAGGGCGATGACCTGTACCTGATCGGTCAGGAAGAGGACCCGATCCCGCCGCCGGGCACGGCCGTGCGGGGAGCGGTCGAGGACGAGCGGCGTACCGCGCTGATGCGCACGCACTCCGGGCTGCACGTGCTGTGCGGCGTGGTGTTCCGTGACTACGGGGCGCTGGTCACGGGCGGCAACATGGAGCCGTTCACGGCCCGGATGGATTTTGACCTGCCGCAGCTGCCCGAGGGCTTCAGGGATGCGGTGCAGGCCGCCTGCAATGCCGAGATTGCCGCGGGCCGGCCGATCTCGGCCCGGGTCCTGCCGCGTGATGAGGCCTTCGCTATCCCGGACATCATCCGGACGGCCACCAACCTGGTCCCGCCCGAGGTCAAGGAAGTGCGGATCATTGACATCGCGGGCCTGGATCAGCAGGCGGACGGCGGCACGCACGTGGCCTCCACCCGGCAGGTTGGCCGGATCGAGGTCGTGAAGATCGAGAGCAAGGGCAAGGGCTTTCGCCGGCTGCGCATCCGCATTAGCGACTAGCTCGCGCAGACCGCCGCGCACGTCCGCTCAGAACGGAAGCACCAGGAACGCGGCCGGGATAGCGACGACGACCACCGCGGCCGCGCAGACCAGCGTCACCGCGGCCGCGCACAGCCCGGGCGTCGGCCGGAGCAGGCGGGTCACCCTCGCGGCCACCTCGCCTTCGCCCGCACCGTCCAGCTCAGCGTCCGCGGCGGCCAGGGCGCCGGTGGGCGCCCGGCCCCCGCCCGCGGCTCCCACCCGGAGCAGCGCGGTGGCCAGTTCCCTGGCCGGCCGGTGCCGCAGCGCGCAGTCATCGGCATGCATCTCGACGAGCAGCGCGACGGCCCCGTGGGCCCGGCGGGCTGCTCGTGACCAGCGGAACGCGCTCAGCAGTGCGGTAAAGGGCAGCAGCACAAGGTCATGCCGCTCCCTGAGATGAGCGCGCTCATGCGCCAGTACCGCCGCGAGCTCAGCCTGGTCCAGCAGGTCCAGGGCGCCCGCGCTGATCACGATCGCCGATTTCAGCCCTGGCACGCAGTAGGCCGCGGCCGCCGGGTGGTCAACGACCAGCGCTCCAGGGACTTTCGGGTCACCCCGCGCCAGCAGGCTGAGCAGGACGCGCTGCCGCTGCCGGGACCGGAACACGGCGGCGAACGCCGCCAGGAGCACCCAGCACAGCAGCAGGAGCAGCACGATGCCCGCGCCCAGGGACACGGCCCGTACCGCCGTCAGCAGGCTCCAGGCGCGCAGCGCGGTGTCCCCGCTGCCCTGCACGAGCCGCGACGCCGCGGCGACCGCGCCCGCGGCCACGCTGGAGCGCTCGTCCGCGGCGCCCAGGCCCGCCAGGGCGCCGATCGCGGCCAGGCCCCAGCCGAGCCCGAGCGCTTGCCAGAGCACGATCGCGGCCGCCGGGGACCGGCGCGGCCAGCGCGCTACGGCCAGCACCGAGGAGGCCGGGATGCAGCCCGCTGCGATGGCGGCAAGGATGATGACGGCCCCCGGCACTGGCGGTCAGCCCCCGCTGCCCTCGCCGAGCGCCTCGAGGGCTCTGCGCAGCGCCCGCGCCTCAGAACCCGACACGCTGCGCGCGAATCGGGCGAGGGCCGCGTGGCGGTCACCGGTCTGGTGCAGCGCGTTCAGCATCAGCTCGGTCACGTACGCTTCCCGGCTCTCCGCCGCGTGGTATCGCCACGCACGGCCATCCCGCTCACGTCGGGCGAATCCCTTCTTGGAGAGCCTGTCCAGCACCGTCATCACCGTGGTGTGCGCGAGATCCCGGTCGGTCAGCAGGCCGCTCACCTGCCGGACCGTCAGCGGATCGGACGCTTCCCAGAGCACGTCCATGATGGCACGCTCAAGCTCACCCAGCCGGTTCACGAAAGATACTCTACCCACGGGAAATTCGGCTGGACAGGGGCCGCCGCCGTCCGGAACCTGGCCCTGGCTGAGCTGGAGCCGCGCGCGGGAGGTCAGGCCAGGAATGAAGATCACGCTAGCGCTCGGGGACATCACCGAGCAGCAGGTCGACGCCGTGGTCAACGCCGCGAACTCGTCGCTGCTGGGCGGCGGCGGGGTGGACGGGGCGATTCACCAGCGCGGTGGCCCCGCGATCCTGGCCGCCTGCCGCGAGCTGCGGGCCGGGACCTACCGGGCCGGCCTGCCCGCCGGGCAGGCGGTCGCGACGACCGCCGGGGAGCTGCCTGCCCGGTGGGTGATCCATACCGTGGGCCCGGTCTACTCGCCGGGCGAGGACCGGTCGGGCTTGCTCGCCTCGTGCTACGCCGGGTCACTGCGGGTCGCCGATGAGCTCGGCGCGCGCAGCGTGGCGTTCCCCGCGATCTCGGCGGGCGCCTACGGCTGGCCGGTCGCCGACGCGGCCCGGATCGCCATCGACACCGTACGCGCGACGGCGGCCGGCGCGGATGAGGTGCGTTTCGTGCTGTGGCGCGCTGATGCCCTGGAGGCGTTCCGGGTGGCGCTGGATGCGAGACTGGGCTGGTGAGCCCGGAGCTCATCTGCCCAGGAGGACGAGGATGTCCGCACAGTTCCCGAGATTCCGGCCGGTCCTTGACACGTTCGCTCCCTACCAGCCCGGCAAGCCCCCGTCGGCGGCGGGCGGCAGGGCCGTCAAGCTCTCCTCGAACGAGTCGCCGTTCGGCCCGCTGCCGTCCGTGCTCAAGGTCATCACCGAGGCGGCTGCCGCCATCAACAGGTACCCCGATAACGGTGCGGTGGAGCTGACCGACGCCATCGCGAGCCGTTTCGGCGTCCCTGCCTCGCATGTGGCGGTCGGCTGCGGTTCCGTCGGCGTGGCCCAGCAGCTGCTGGAGGCCGTCGGGGAGCCGGACGCGGAGGTCATGTACGCGTGGCGCTCCTTCGAGGCTTACCCGTACCTGAGCGACCTGGCGGGCGCGACGTCGGTCCGGGTCCCGCTGCGCGACCAGGCCCACGACCTGGCCGCGATGGCCGATGCGATCACCGGGCGGACAAGGCTGATCTTCGTCTGCAATCCCAACAACCCGACCGGCACCGTCGTGCGGCGCGGCGAGCTCGAGGAATTCCTTGACCGGGTGCCGCCGGACTGCCTGGTCGTGCTGGACGAGGCCTACGCCGAGTACGTGCGCGATCCCGGCGTGCCGGACGGGATGACCTTGTACGCCGATCGCCCGAACGTGGCCGTGCTGCGGACGTTCTCCAAGGCCTACGGGCTGGCCGGGCTGCGGGTCGGCTTCCTGGTCGGGCATGAGCCCGTCGCCGCGGCGGCCCGCAAGACCATGCTGACCTTCTCGGTCAACGCGCTCGCGCAGGCGGCGGCGGTGGCATCGCTGGAAGCCGCACCTGAGCTGCTCGACCGGGTCGAGATAGTGGTCGGCGAGCGGGACCGGGTCCGCGGCGAGCTGCTCGCCCAGGGCTGGACGGTGCCGCCGACCCAGGCGAACTTCGTCTGGCTTGGCCTCGGCGAGGACACCGCCGACTTCACCCGCGCCTGCGACCGCGCCGGGATCAGCGTCCGCGCGTTCGGCGCGGAGGGCGCCAGGGTGACGATCGGCGATCACGAGTCGAACGACGCGTTCCTCGCGGTCGCCCGCGCGTACCCGCGGCACCGCTGACGCCCCTACGCTGAGCAGCGTGAAGGTCTACGTGATCCACGAGAACCCGGACTGGTACGCGCCGATCGGGGCAGCATTCGACGATGCCGGAGTCCCGCATGAGCAGTGGCTGCTGGGCGAGGGCATGCTCGACCTCGACGAGAAGCCGCCCGCCGGGGTGTTCTGGTCGCGGATGAGCGCGTCGGCGCACACCAGGGGCCACCCGCTGGCCAAGGACCAGGCCCGCGGGGTGCTCAGCTGGCTGGAGTCGCACGGGCGCCGGGTCGTGAACGGGCGGCGGGTGCTGGACCTGGAGCTGAGCAAGGTCGAGCAGCTCACCGCGCTGCGCACCGCCGGATTCGACGTCCCGCGCACGGTGGCCGTGACCGGCCGCGGTGCGCTGGCCGCCGCGGCCAGGAAGCTGCCCGCGCCGTTCATCAGCAAGCACAACCAGGGCGGCAAGGGACTGGGGGTTGCGCTGTTCGGCAGCCATGATGAATTCGATGCCGACCTGGCCTCGCCGCGGTACCTGCCGCCGGCGGACGGGATCACCTTGCTGCAGGAGTACCTGCGCGCGGCCGAGCCGGTGATCACCAGGGTCGAGGTGGCCGGCGGCGATTTCGCCTACGCGATCACCGCCGACACCGCGCGGGGCGGATTCGAGCTGTGCCCGGCGGATGCCTGCGCTGTGGATCAGGCCGGGGATCAGGAACCCGGCCCCGGCCTGTTCGCGCTGCGCTCGGATTTCGATCACCCGATTGTCGGCCGGTACCTGGACTTCGCCCGCGGTCACGGGATCGAGATCGCGGGATTCGAGTTCATCGAGACCTCCGACGGGCGCCTGGTGACCTACGACATCAACACCACCACGAACTACAACGCCGAGATCGAGGCCGTCGCGCCCCGGCCCGCGCTGCCGCAGGTGGCGCGGTTCTTCGGGCGGCTGCTGGCCGATGAGGCCAGGATCTGAGCAGGTTCACGGCCAGAAGCCCTGGGCACAGAAGCTCAGAGCACAGGGCACACAGCACAGGGCACATCAAGCACAGGGCACATCAAGCACAGGACACACCAAGCAGGGCTCACAGCACGGGACAGGAGCGGGCGATGCGGTTCGGGTACTGGATGCCGATATTCGGCGGCTGGCTGCGTAATGTCCAGGACGAGGGCATGACCATCGCCTGGCCGTACATCCGCGAGCTAGCCGTCGAGAGCGAGCAGCACGGCTTCGGGCTGTCCTTGATCGCCGAGCTGAACCTCAATGACATCAAGGGCCATCGTGCCCCGTCCCTGGACTGCTGGGCCCTCGCGCCGGCGGTCGCGGCGGTGACCTCGACGCTGGAGCTGATGCTCGCCGTCCGGCCCAACTACCACTCGCCGTCACTGACCGCCAAGGCGCTGTCCACGCTGGACACGATCGCTCCCGGCCGGCTGTCGCTGAACGTCGTGTCGTCCTGGTGGAAGGACGAGGCGGCCCAGTACGGCGCCCCGTTCGATGTGCATGACGCCAGGTACGCGCGGACGCAGGAGTGGCTGGATGTCGTCTCCCGGCTGCTGCGCGAGGACACGGTGACCCACCAGGGCCCGCTGTATCAGCTCGATGGCGCGGTGCTGGAGCCCAAGCCGGCCCGGCCGCCGAGTGTCTACATGGGCGGGGAGTCGCCGAAGGCCAAGGAGGTCATCGCGCATCAGGCCGATGCCTACGTGATGCACGGGGACGCCCCGGAGGTCATCGCGGCCAAGGTCGCTGACATGAGCGCGCGCCGCGCGCAGGCCGGGAAGCCTCCGCTGGCCTTCGGCGTGTCCGGGTACGTGATCTGCCGGGATACCCAGGCCCAGGCGCAGGCCGAGCTGGAGCGGATTCTCGACGTCCGGTCCTCACCGGCGGCCTATGCCTCCTACCAGGACTTCGTGGCGGGGTCGCAGCTGGAGTCCCGTGTCTCGCTGGAGGAGTACAGCGTCTCCAACCGCGGGCTGCGCAGCGGCCTGATCGGGACGCCCGAGCAGATCACCGACCGCATCCGCGCCTATGAGCAGGCCGGAGTCGGACTGATGCTGCTGCAGTTCTCCCCGCAGCGCGAGGAGATGGCCCGCTTCGGCGCCGACGTGATCAGGGGCTACCCGGCCGCGGCGCCGACCGCCTGAGCCGCCGCGCGGGCGCCGCCGCCGGCGGCCAGGCCCCGCGGCTGTCTCACCGGCCCGGCCCGCGCTCCAGCTTCTCGACGACCAGGCGGTAGGCCTGGCGGGGCCGGCCAGGCTGCGGTGTCCTGCTCGGCGGCAGCGGCCAGGCCAGCCCCTCCTCGACCAGCGCATGCAGCAGCCGGCGCGCCGTGCGCGGGGTAACGGCCAGCAGCCGCCCGGCCGTCTCGGCGTCGACGACGAGCGCCGTGTCGGCCGCGGGCAGCTGGCCGGCCAGCCGGGCGAGCGTCTCCAGGCCCCTGGACTTGGCCGTCGTCGACGCCGGCAGCCGCCCGGCCGGCCCGGCGGTTTGGCCGACGGCGTCTGCGGCGGGCGCGGGCCCGGCCGATCCGGTCCGGGTCCGGCCGAGCACCGACCGGGCCCGCGCCTCGGCGTCGAGCGCCGTGCGGCCCAGCCCGACGCCGACCTCGACGCCGATCCCCAGTTCGCTGCGGGCCCGCTCCGCGAACGGGGGCACGCGGAAGCCCTCGGTGGCGCCGGCCAGGGAGCCGCGAGTGGCGGTGACGAGGAAGCCGTAGTCGCTCACCGGGCAGATCGTGGCCTGGATCCGCTGGGCCTCCTGGACCAGGAACCGGTGCACGGTGAGCCGCAGTTCCTCGCGCGAGTTCCTGGGCACCGCGCGCCGGGCGGTATCTCGCAGCGTGGGCACCTCGACCAGGACCACGGCCAGTTGGGCGTCCTCCAGCCTGCGGTTGCCGCCGAGCAGGGCGGCGGTGCGCAGCGCTGAGCGGATCGCGCTGCTCGTAGGGCGCACGGTGACCACCGGGATCCGGGCGGCCGACAGCCGCGCGGCCACCGACTGAAGGCAGGTGAAGGCTACCGAGGTCTCGTCCCGGCGCCAGAGCCGCTCGTGGAAGGACGCCAGCGCGGCCGGGCCTGCGGAATCCTCGCGCACGTGCACGCCCTCCGTGGGGACGCCCACCTCGGCGAATGCCTCATCGACGTCGGTGCGGCTCAGCACGTCGATGCTGGATCGCGCGATATCACTGTCACCGCCCCGGCTGGCGCGCAGCAGCGCGGCGTACAGGGCGCTGCCGCCGAGCGGAAGGTAAGCGGCGGGGACGCGAAGCACGCCGGCCCGGCGCGCGTACTCGTAAGACAGATGGCTGGCGAACAGGCACGCGTCGACGGCGCTGCCCAGCCGGGTCACTTTCTCCGCGGCCTCCTGCTCGTCCTGGTAGGCGGCCGCGACGAGCCTGCGGGCCGGAGCGTAGGCCGCCGCCGCGGGCGTCACCGGGATGCCACCGTGGGCGGCGGCCGGGAAGCCGGACAGCATGATTCTCTCGACCAGCTCATGCGGCCCGATGATGCCGATCGTGAGCTCGCCATGGGCCTGGCTGGCACTCCTCACGACAGCCCGCTTGCCGTGATCGGCCCGGCGAATGCGATCACTGTCCGGCTGCCGGTAATCCGCGCCATTTCCTGTCCCGTCCCGGGCCCCATGCCCGCGTAGCGATATTTCCGGTCCCTACATTTAGTAGCTCACGGAGAAGATCACTGGAAGAGGCAATGATCGGCTCTTACGCGAAAAGCAGTGCGCAAGCCGGACGGGCAGGGCGCGATAAAAGGCTAACACGGCGCAGATTTTCGCTGAACGCTCAGTCGTCGGTTTCCTCGATGACATCGGCGCCCAGGCTGGTCAGCCGGGTGGCTACCGAGACATGGCCGCGGTCGATCGGGTAGCCAGGCGCTACGACGGTCTCGCCTTCGGCGGCCAGACCGGCCAGGACCAGCGCGATCCCGGTGCGCAGATCGTGCGCGATCACCTCGGCGCCCTTCAGCGCCGCGGGCCCGTGCACCAGGACGGCGCTCCCGGCCACCTCGACCTTGGCCCCCATCTTGTTCAGCTCGCCCGCCAGCATGTAGCGGCCGTCGTAGATGGTTTCCCTGATGTAGCTGGTGCCATCAGCCAGGCAGCTCACGGCCATGATCGGCGACTGAAGGTCGGTCGCGAAGCCGGGGAACGGGCTGGTGATCACGTTGATCGGGCGCAGCTGCCGGTCCCTGCGCACCTGCAGGACCGCGCCGTGCGTCGAGAATTCGACGCCCATCTGCTCGAGCTTCCAGCGCGCTACCCCGAAGTGGTCGAGCGAGGCGCCGACCAGGCTCAGCTCGCCGCCGGTAATCGCGGCGGCCATGGCGAAGACGGCCGCGTCGATCCGGTCCGGCATGACGGTGTGCTCCACCGCCGTCAGCTCGCTGACGCCCTCGACGGTGACGAATCCGGTGCCGCCGCCGCGAATCTGCGCGCCCATCTTGGTGAGGAATGCGATCACATCCTGCACCTCCGGCTCAAGCGCCGTATTGTCGATCACCGTGGTGCCCGGTGCGAGCGAGGCGGCCATGATCAGGTTCTCGGTGCCGGTGTGCGACGGGGTGTCCAGGTAGAGATGCGCACCGCGCAGGCGATCAGCCTTCAGGTAAATCTGGGTCTCGCCCTGATCGACAATCGCCCCCAGCCGCGCGAATCCCCGGTAATGAAAGTCAAGATCGCGGCTGCCGAGATTGCATCCCCCGACCCCCTCGAGGACGGCCTCGCCGAGCCGGTGCAGCAGCGCCGGGACGAACAGCACCGACCCGCGGAAACTGCGGGTGATCTCGGCCGGGAGCACCGGGCTGGTGAGCTGGGAGGCGTCGACGACCAGGGTCTGCTCTGCCTCGTGGAATTTCACGACTGCGCCCACGGCCTGGGCGAGCTCGACGGCCCGGCGCACGTCCTCGATCACCGGGACGTTCCGCAGGACGGTGCGGCCTTTCTCGGCCAGCAGCGAGGCGGCGATCATCTTCAGGGCAGCGTTCTTGGCGCCTTGCACGAAGACCGTTCCCTGCAGCTGGTTACCGCCTCGGACACGGTAGCGGGTCTTAGGGCCGCTGGTCATCTAGCTGGAACTCCTGTCCCTTGGGTAGGGGGCGTCGCTGCCCCGGCCGCTGGCCGGGCGCGATGGCATGATCGCCGGCCGACCAGGCGGGCAGGCCGCCCGGTCGCGGGCAGGCCCCGTGTGACGTGAGGTCCCAGTATTCCACCGCTGATGTACCCGCTAGGCCATCACAGCAGTGTTGCCGGAACTATCCGATCTGGAGCGCCGGCCGGCAGCCGGGATTCTGGCCGCTCCCTCGGCCGGTCAGGCAGGCCGTCAGGCGAGGCGCTCCAGCCGGTCAAAGACGGCGCCGAGGCGCTCCACATAGCGCTCGGGGCGGAAGGCCTCGTCCAGCCGGGCCTCGTCCAGCGGCTGGCCGCGCCGCGCCGCATGCACGCGGAGCGTCTCGGCGAAGGGCGGACCGCCCTGCCAGGTGTCCATCGCCGCGTCCTGGACCAGGTCGTAGCCGTCCTCGCGGGACATTCCCGCCGCCACGAGCTCGAGCAGCACCGCCGAGGTATAGATGAGGCCGCGGGTGGCGTCCAGGTTCACCCGCATCCGGGCGGTGTCCACCACCAGGCCGCTGACCAGGCTCGTGGTCTGCTCCAGCAGGAAGTCGGTGGCGATGGCGGCATCGGGAAGCGCCACCCGTTCGGTGCTGGAATGGGAGATATCGCGCTCGTGCCACAGCGGTATTCCCTCCAGCACCGGGACGACCTGCGCGCGGACCACCCTGGCCAGCCCGCAGATCCGTTCTGAGCGGATCGGGTTTCTCTTGTGCGGCATCGCCGAGGAGCCCTTCTGGCCGGTGCCGAACGACTCGGCCAGCTCGGCGACCTCGGTCCGCTGCCCGTGCCTGACCTCCAGCGCCACCGCCTCGCAGACGGTGGCGATCAGGGCCAGGACGCTGACCCACTCGGCGATGCCGTCACGGAGCACCACCTGGGTGGCGACGTCCGCGGGCCGGAGCCTGAGCTCGGCCATGACCTGCGACTCGATGGCCGGGTCGATGTTGGAGTAGGTACCCACGGGTCCGGACAGCTTGCCGACGGCAATCGCCTCCCTGGCCCTGATCAGCCGGCCGGAGCAGCGCGCGGCGGCGAAGGCGAAGTCAGCCACCCGGTGGCCCCAGACATCGGGCTCGGCGTGGATGCCGTGGGTGCGGCCGGCCCGCAGCGTGCCGCGGTGCGCGAGCGCATGGTCGCGCAGCGTCCTGGTCAGCTCAGCCAGCCGCCCGGCCAGCAGGTCGCTCGCCTCGGTGAGCTGGAGCGCGAGGGCGGTGTCCAGCAGGTCCGACGAGGTCATGCCGAAGTGCACGTAGGCCGCGGCCTCGCGCGGGCTGGTGTTGTCGGCCCAGGCGGAGAGGAAGGCGATGACGTCGTGCCCGGTCACGGCTTCGATCGCGGCGACGGCCGCCGGTGTCGGCGGCGGGGCGGCCCGCACCGGGCCCACGCAGTCGGCGGGTACGGTGCCGGCCCGCGCGTGCGCCGCCAGGACGAGCATCTCGACCTGGCACCACAGCTCGTACTTATGCGCCTCGCTCCAGACGCGGCCCATCTCGGGCAGGGTGTATCGCTCGATCACCTGTCCTATCCTGCCGTAACGTCCCGCTGGGCGAGCCGGGCTGCGCCGGGGCGGTGCTCCAGGACAATCGTCGCGATCAGGATCGCCGTGAGCAGCGCAAGCTGCGCGTCCAGCGCGACGGCGGCCCCGAGGCCGGTCGTCGCCAGCGCCAGCACCGCGGCCGCCATGCGGAGCCGGACCGGGCCGGTGCGCAGCTGCAGCCGGAACGCGATGTCCCCGGCCAGGAACAGCGCGGCCCCGACGGCCAGGACCACGGCCGCGGCCGGCCTGGCCGACAGGTGGGCCGCGTGCGCGATCGCCTCCTGCACTCCGGTGGCCACCGCGACCACGCCGAGCAGCAGCGGGATGTTCGCGGTGAAGTAGGCGGACATGGCCAGCGCGGTGCGCCGCTCGCTGCTGGCGGCGGTCATGACGCGCTCGGCTGCTTCCTCGTCACCATCGCCGAAGACGATCCACCACAGCGCGGCGGCCAGCGCCAGCCCGAGCAGCGCCACGATGACCAGCCGGCCGCTGCGCTGCCCCGCCTGTCCGGCCAGCTCGGCGGCACCGGCGCCGATCGCGGCGACGGACTCGCCGAGGGCCACCATCACCAGGGCGGTGTACCGCTCGACAAGATGCGCAGGCCGCAGCTCGAACAGGCCCTCGGGGCGCACGATCAGCGGCGAGCCGAGCTGGATGGCGATCGCCGCGATCCACAGCGCATAGGCGGCCGGGCCCTCGCGGCCCGATGACTGAGGTAGCAGCCCGGCGATAATCACCAGCAGCGCTGATGCGATATTGAACGGCGCGACCCGCAGGATGTGCCGGTTCACGCGGTAGTACAGGGACGAGTGCACCAGCACGACGGTCAGATAGCCGAGGCCGAGTTCCAGTCCGTCGCCGGCGAATCCGTGCGGGATGGCCAGCCCGATGGTCAGAAATCCGGCCATCCCCACCAGCAGCAGCAGTCGCTCGGCGGTGTGCACGGGGGGCCGGTTGTTGGTCAGCCAGGAGTAGCCCCCGTACATCCACCACAGCAGCCCGAAGATCAGGAGGACCTGCACCGCGCCGGTCAGGGACAGCCGGGCCGAGAGCAGCTCGGTGAGCTGAGTCAGGGTGAAGGCGAAGACCAGGTCAAAGAACAGCTCCAGGCTCGTGACCCGCAGCGGCAGCTCCCGGCCGCCGGTGCCGCCAGCCGGGGTGGTGCCGCCGGCCCCGGTGGTATCGCCGGCCGAGGCGGTGCCGCCTGTACCCGGGGTGCCGCCGGCCCGGGCCGCGGATCCGGGGTCGTCAGCGGGCCGGCCTGGCTTCATAACCCGGCGGGAGGTCCAGCGCGGCCAGGTCGGCAATGTCCCGGCGATACCAGCCCCCGCGCATCCTGATCCTGGCCGCGGCCCGGTAGGCAGCGGTCCTGGCTGCGGCCAGGTCGGTCCCGGTGCCCACCACATCCAGTACCCGCCCGCCGCCGGAAACGACACCGCCGCCAGCACGGGCGGCCGTTCCCGCGTGCAGGATGTAGGCGTCGGGCATCCGGCCCGCGTCTTCCAGCCCGTCAATATCGTCGCCGCTGGCCGGCGGGCCCGGATAGCCCTCGGCCGCGATAACCACGGTCACCGCCGCCCCTGGCGCCCAGCGCAGCTGGCCGGCGCGGCCGAGGCCGCCGGTCGCCGCGGCTTCCAGCAGCCCGCCCAGCGGGGTCGCCAGCCGGTCGAGGATCACCTGGGTCTCCGGATCCCCGAACCGCGCATTGAATTCCACCACCCGGATCCCGGCTGAGGTCAGGCACAGCCCCGCATACAGCAGGCCGCTGTAGGGCGTGTCCCGCCGCCGCAGCTCGGCCAGGGCGGGCAGGATCACCGCGTCCATCACCTCGTCGGCGAGCCCGGCAGGCGCCCACGGCAGCGGCGCATAGGCCCCCATGCCGCCGGTGTTCGGGCCGGTCCCCCCCTCACCCGCGCGCTTGTAGTCCTGAGCGGGCAGCATCGGGATCGCCGCGCTCCCGTCAGCGAGCGCGAAGACGGACACCTCGGGGCCATCCAGGAATTCCTCGATGACCACCGTGCCGCACTGACGGGCGTGCGCGACAGCCTCCCGGCGGTCGCTGGTCACCACGACGCCCTTGCCTGCGGCCAGGCCGTCCGCCTTCACCACGTACGGCGGCCCGTAGGCGTCCAGCGCGTCGCCGGCTTGCGCGGCGGTCACGCAGGTCCTGGCGGCGGCGGTCGGGATACCCGCCGCCATCATGATTTCCTTGGCGAAGGACTTCGAGCCCTCGATCCTCGCCGCGCCCTGGCCGGGGCCGAAGCAGGCGATGCCCGCGGCCCTGAGGGCGTCGGCGACGCCCGCCACCAGCGGGGCCTCCGGGCCGATGACGACGAGCTGCGCCCCGATCCCGGCCGCCAGCGCCGTAACGCTGGCCGGATCGGCGGGACGGACATCGTGGATTTCCGCGAGCTGGCCGATGCCCGGATTCCCCGGTGCGGCGTGCACGGCGGTGACACCGCCATCACGGGCCAGGGCCCGGACCAGCGCGTGCTCACGGCCACCGGAGCCAACGACGAGGACTCGCACGCGGCGAGCCTACCGGCCCGCCGCCGAGGCCAGCGAGGTCAGGCCAGCGGGCCAGGCCAGCGAGGTCAGGCCAGCGGGCCAGCGGGCCAGGCCGGGCCAGCGGGGCACGCCGGCCGGCCGGCGATCAGACCAGCGGTCGCAGCTGCAGCGTCTGGTCGCGCCGCGGTCCTACCCCCACCGCGCAGATCGGGGCGCTGATCATGTCCTGCAGCGCCATCAGGTACGCCCGGGCATTGCGCGGGAGATCCTCTAGCACCGTGGCCCCGGAGATGTCCTCCGGCCAGCCGTCCAGGTACTCATAGACGGGGGTCGCGTGGTGGAACTCGGTCTGGGTCATCGGCACCTCGTCATGCCTGGTGCCCTGCACGTCGTAGGCGACGCAGACCGGCACCTGGTCCAGGCCGGACAGCACGTCGAGCTTGGTGATGAAGTAGTCGGTAATCCCGTTAACCCTGGTCGAGTACCTGGCGATGACCGCGTCGAACCAGCCGGTGCGCCGCGCGCGGCCGGTGGTCGTGCCGTACTCGCCGCCGGCGGTGCGCAGCCACTCGCCGCTGGCGCCGGTCAGCTCCGTGGGGAACGGGCCGGCGCCGACCCTGGTCGTATAGGCCTTCAGGATGCCGATGACCTTGGTGATCCTGGTCGGGCCCAGGCCCGAGCCAGCGCAGGCGCCGCCTGCGGCCGGCGACGAGGAGGTCACGAACGGGTAGGTGCCGTGATCCACGTCGAGCAGGGTGGCCTGGGCGCCTTCGAGCAGGATCACCTTCCCCTCGTCCAGCGCGGCGTTGACGACCAGGCCGGTGTCGGCCATGTGCCGGCCGAGCCGTTCGCCGTAGCCGAGATACTCGGCGACCACCGCGTCGGCATCTATCCCGCGCCGGTTGTAGACCTTGGTGAGCACCTGGTTCTTCTCGCGCAGGACCAGGTCCAGCTTCTGGCGCAGGATGCCGGGATCGAAGAGATCCTGCATGCGGATCCCCATCCGGGCGGCCTTGTCGGCGTAGGTCGGCCCGATGCCGCGCCCGGTGGTCCCGATACGCGCACTGCCCAGGTAACGCTCTGTCACCTTGTCGAGCGCGACGTGATGCGGCATGACCAGGTGCGCATTGGCCGAGATCAGGAGCGGGTCGCAGGACACCCCCCTGGCCAGCAGCCCGTCGATCTCCCCGATCAGCACGGCCGGGTCGATCACGACGCCATTGCCGATAACGGACGTCGCGTTCGGCGACAGCACCCCGGTCGGCAGCAGGTGCAGGGCGTAGCTCTCGTCGCCGATCACGACGGTATGCCCGGCGTTGTTGCCGCCCTGGTACCTGACGACAAAGTCGACGCTGTCACCGAGCAGGTCGGTGACCTTGCCCTTGCCCTCGTCGCCCCACTGCGCGCCAACGATCACGATGGCGGGCATCTGACCACGCCCTCCCTGGTAACACACGAAGACCCCTGGTCCGCGTTTGTGCACGTCCGTGCGTCCGCGGCAGGGGCTCTTACGATGCGATGTTACCGGAAAGCGCCCAGCGTTACCGGAAAGCGCCGAGCTGCCGCGCGATTACACTGCGATTGCGAACGCTCACGAGCTGCTCAAGTCCCCTGCAGTGCCACCACGGCGCTCTGGCTGCTGTCGCGCAGGAGCTCGCGGCAGCGCTGCTCCTCGTCCTGCTCGCCGATCGCGCCGGCCGCCGTGCCGAGCAAGTACAGGGCTCGCAGGAAGCCCTGGTTGGGCTCGTGCTCCCACGGAACGGGCCCGTGCCCCCGCCAGCCCGCCCGGCGCAGCTGATCCAGGCCGCGGTGATATCCGGTCCGGGCGTAGGCGTAGGCGGTCACCGGGTCGCCGTCGTGCATGGCGCGCTCGGCCAGGGCCGCCCAGGCCGCGCAGGAGGACGGGAAGCGCGCCGCGACGCTGGCCGGGTCGGCTCCCGACCGCAGGGCCGAGCTCGCCTCCTCGTTGTCGGGCAGGTAGGTGGGCGGGGTGTCGCCGAGCAGATTCTCATGCCTCATGCCAGACATCCTGCCGCCTGGGCCGCGGCCCTGCTCGCCGGGTGCGCTGTTTGCTCGATAGGTTGAGCAGGTGGCAGACATCAGTCCCCCGGCCGAATCGAGCGGGGTATTCGCACTCGGCGGCAGTCTCGTGGTCACCCGGCTCGGATTCGGCGCGATGCGGATCACCGGGCCGGGCATCTGGGGCGAGCCCGCCGACCGCGGCGTCGCTATCAGCCTTCTTCGCCGCGCCGTCGAGCTGGGCATTGACTTCATCGACACGGCCGACTCCTACGGCCCGTTCGTCAGCGAGGAGCTGATCGCCCGCGCGCTGCATCCCTACGACGGGATCACCATCGCGACCAAGGGCGGCCTCGTGCGCACCGGGCCAGGTGAGTGGCATCCGGTTGGCCGGCCCGAGTATCTCAGGCAGTGCGTGGAGATGAGCCTGCGCCGCCTGCGGCTGGAGATCATCGACCTCTATCAGCTGCACCGGATCGACCCGCAGGTGCCGGTCGCTGACCAGGTCGGCGTGCTGGCTGAGATGCGGCGGGAGGGAAAGATCGCCCACATCGGCCTGTCCGAGGTGGGCATCGCCGAGATCGTCGAGGCGCGGCTGACCGCGCCCATCGTGTCCGTGCAGAACCTCTACAATCTGGCCCATCGCAAGTCCGAGGAAGTGCTCGACTACTGCGAGCGGGAAGGGCTGGGCTTCATTCCCTGGTCCCCGATCGCCACTGGCCAGCTGGCCGGACCGGACGGACCGCTGTACGCCCTGGCCAAGCAGACCGACGTGACCCCCGCCCAGCTGGCCCTGGCCTGGCTGCTGCGCCGGTCGCCGGTCATGCTGCCGATTCCGGGGACCGGCTCGGCAGCCCACCTGGAGGAGAACGTCGCCAGCGCGCAGGTCGAACTCACCGACGAGCAGGTCGCCGCGCTCTGCGCCCTGGGCTAAGGCCGGTCAGCTGAGCCGGTTGCCCGCTGACATCAGATCCTCGCAGGCGTGCACGACGCGGGCCGTCATCGACTCCTCGGCGGCCTTGCCCCAGGTGCGGGGGTCGTAGGCCTTCTTGCTGCCGACCTCGCCGTCGACCTTCAGCACGCCGTCGTAGTTGGTGAACATGTGACCCGCCACCGGCCGCGTGAACGCGTACTGGGTGTCAGTGTCCATATTCATCTTGATCGCGCCGTAGGAGATCGCCTCGCGGATGTCCTCGAGCGCGGATCCGGAACCGCCGTGGAAGACAAGATCGAAAGGCTTGTCCTGGCCGTACTTGGCGCCGACGGCGTCCTGGATGCTCTTCAGGACCGACGGCCGCAGCTTGACATGCCCTGGCTTGTAGACACCGTGCACATTGCCGAAGGTGGCCGCCAGGATGTACCGGCCGCGCTCGCCGAGCCCCAGTGCCTCAGCGGTCGCCAGGGCATCCTCCGGCGTGCTGTACAGCTTGTCGTTGATCTCGCCGACGACGCCGTCCTCCTCGCCGCCGACGACCCCGATCTCCATTTCCATCACGACATGAGCGGCCGCGCACTGCTCAAGCAGCCCGGCGGCGATCTGGAGGTTCTCGGCGAGAGGCACCGCGGACCCGTCCCACATGTGCGACTGGAACAGCGGCTCCTCGCCGCGCGCCACCCGCTCCCTGGAGATCTGGACCAGCGGCCGCATGAAGTGGTCGAGCTTGTCCTTGGGGCAGTGATCGGTGTGCAGTGCGATCTGCACCGAATACTTCGCTGCTACCGCCTGAGCGAAGCGGGCGAGCGCCACCGACCCGGTGACCATGTCTTTTACGGCCGCGCCCGACAGGTACTCGGCCCCGCCGGTGGAGACCTGGACGATCCCGTCGCTCTCGGCCTCGGCGAATCCGCGCAGCGCCGCGTTCAGCGTCTGGCTGGAGGTGACGTTGACGGCCGGATAGGCGAAGCCCCGCTCCTTCGCTCGGTCGAGCATCTGCGCGTAGACCTCTGCAGTCGCGATAGGCATGACGGTCGCTCCCTCTTGTCGCGTGTGCGTCCCCAGTATCCCGAAGGTCCTGGACCCGTCGAACCCGGCGGCCGAGTTCTGGCCGCTAGCAGGCAGTTGTCCTGAGCAGGTCTAGTCTCGCCTCATGGGACTTCATGATGCGGATCCCAGGGCACGCTTGCGGTACGTGGTAGCTGCGATGGTTGTGGTGCTGCTCATCGCACTCCTGGTGGTAGGGGTTACCGAGCTGCATTCACTGGTCCGGACTGGCTAGCCGCCGGCGGAAGAAGGCGGCCGGCCGGTGGCGGAGTTCCCGGCGGCAGCGTGGTGCGAAATGGCCAGGAAAAACCCCCGGAACCGACGACAGAATCCGCGCCTGAGGGGTACGTCCGTGATCTGCGCTATGCATCACGGCGACGGCCACGCGCTGGTAACGTCTCGCGTCAACGGAAGGGACGGTGCCGGGTGGATCGCTGCGCGCTATTCGTGGATGCGGGCTACCTGCTGTCCGATGGCGCAATGGCCGTTCACGGTACTCGCCAGCGAGATTCCGTGTCCTGGGATTACGCGGGCTTGCTCACATCGCTGGCCAGCCTGACCAGGGACCGTACCGGGCTGCCGGTGCTCCGCTGTTACTGGTACGAGGCGACGGTGGAAAGCCGCCGCACTTCCGAGCACGACGCCCTGGCCGACCTGCCCGGGCTCAAGCTGCGCCTGGGCAAGATGAGGCCCGGCCGGCGCGAGGGCGTTGAGACCGAGATCCATCGTGACCTCACCACGCTAGCCAGGAACGGCGCGGTCCAGGATGCGGTCATCCTCAGTGCGGAGGAGGACCTCGCTCCCGTCGTAGCCGAGGTGCAGGACCTCGGAATCCGGGTCGTCCTCATCCACATTGCCGTTGACGGCAACTGGACTATCTCCCGCCCGCTCCGCCAGGAGTGTGACGACGTGATCGAGATATCCGAGGCCCAGCTCCGGCCGTTCGTCGAGCTGATCAGCGCCGCGGAGCCCGCTCAGCGTCACGGCCAGTACGCCAGCAGCTACGGGAGCGTGAATCTCCCCGTGGGCCAGAGCCAGACGGCCGGGGGGCATAGCCAGCCGGCGGCGCCTCGGCTATCCGGGGGGTTCCCGCCGTCGCGCTCTCCGCTCCGTCCGCGATATACGCCGCTCCCCTGGCGGGGGGGTATGAGCGTTCTGGCCAGCAGGCCGGAGCGGCCGGCTCAGCAGCGCATGCTAGGGCGAGCACGCTGCCTGGTCAGGGCGCGCTGCCGGGCGGCTCTGACGCTGCTCGTCCCGGCGGTTCGCCGGGCCAGGAAGCGGCGAGGAATAGCCAGGACGGGCCAGGGCGGGCCGGGCCGGCCGCACCAGCAGGACCGGCCGTGCTGAGCGGATCGGCCGGATCAGCCGGGCCGAGAGACCAGGTCTCCGGCGCGGCCCAGGCCCGGGTCGGGGAACTGCCCAGGGCGAACGACCAGCAGCCCTACCCGCTGCCTGAGCAGTCGCGCGGTGCGGTGCCGCCGCAGTCCCAGAGCGGCCCTCCCCAGAACGGCATGCCGCACGGCGGGCCACCGCCGGCCGGGCTCCCGCAGAACGGGATGGCCCAGAACGGGATGGCCCAGGGCTCACCACCGGCGGCCGGGCTCCCCCAGACCGGGCTCCCGCACAGCGGCCTCCCCCAGAACGCACTGCCCCAGAATGGCCTGCCCCAGAATGCGCTGCCCCAGAACGCGCTGCCCCAGAACGGCCTGCCGCGCAACGGGCCGTCTCAGGGCGGCCAGCCCCCGACCAGCCAACCGCAGAACGGCCTGCCCCAGAACGGCCTGCCGCATACCGGGCTGCCGCACAGCGGGCTTCCTCAGAATGCCCCCCAGCAGAACGGTCAGGCGGCCAGCGAGGGCATCCGGCCGGCCGGACCGCCGCCCCGGCCGCCCGCCGCGGGTCCCGGTCCCCAGCAGTACCCGCCAGGTCCGGCCGGCGCCTTCGGCTCCTCGGATCAGGGACACCGGCCGCAATTCCACGCCGCGCCGCCCGGGCAGCACAGCGCGGCCGCCCCGCCGGGCCCCTCATTCCATCCGCCTGCGCCTGGCCCCTACAGCGGACCGCAGCCGGCGGCCGGGCATTCGGCGCCGCCGCCGCCCGTTAGCGTCACGCTGACCGACGCGGTCCAGGCCGCCCACGTGGAGGGCTTCGGGTTCGGCGAGGCAGTGGCGCGCGATGCGCCCGCCCTCTGGCTGGAGGCGGTCCTGGCCCGCAAGCCCCGCATGCCCTCGGACCTTGAGGCCCGGCTGCTGCAGGGCTCGGCGCTGCCCATCGACTCGCTGCTGCACGATGAGGTCAGGCACGCCCTGCGGCGGGGCTTCTGGGATGCGCTGGAGCGCTCCCGGAGATAAGGGTCACGAAGCCATTACTGCGCAGCCGTTGGCCGGTGAATACTGGCGCTCACTGGGTACCGTACCTAACGTGGGAGCGCTGAGCCGGGAGGAATTCGACGCGATCGAATTCGATGCAGCCGCCAGCGGCAATCATCAGGCGGCGGCGCAGCGGATGAGCACGCTCGCGGTGACGGGCACGCAGACTGACTCGATGCCGCGGGCCGAGGCGTTCTTGCGTGCGGGCGAGCAGTGGCTGCTCGCCGACGACCCGGATGCGGCGGCCAACGGCTTCCGGATGGCCATGGCTGATGGCGGGCCGGCCTTTGTCGATCCGAGGGTGCCGCTGGCGAGGGCGCTCTTCCAGCTGGGCCGGAACTCCGAGGCTTACGATCTCATCGGCAAGCTGAAATCCGAAGGGCGAAACGACCCGCGGGTGTGCGACCTGATCGCTGAGCTGCTCGTCGACCGCGCTGATCTGCGGGAGGCGCTGGACTGGGCGACCGCCGGAGTCGAGCTGTGCCTGCGCGGCCGGGCCGATGCTAGTGCCACGCCGCCCGGCGGCAGTGGCGACGGCCAGCCGGAATCGCCGGCCGGCCGGGTGCAGTCGCCGCCGGGAGAGCAGCCCGACGACGAAGCCGAGCTGCTGCTCCTGCTGAGGCTCAGGTACCGGATCCGCTACGACCTGGGGCTCCCTGAGGACAGCTACGACCAGCTGCTCGGCGACGCCTAGCCTGGTCTCTCCGCCGGGCCAGCGCCGGCCGGGCCCAGCGGGGGCCAGGGATGGCTAAGCCCGCTCCCGCTCCGGTCATCGGGCCGCGGGCCGGACGGCGCGGACCGTCAGCTTGTCCGCTGTCTCATCGACGTCAACCAGCACGCCGTCGCCCTGGCTGATCTCACCGGACAGCAGCCCGCGGGCCAGCTGATCGCCGATAGCCGACTGGATCAGCCGGCGCAGCGGCCTCGCGCCGTAGACCGGATCGAACCCGGTCACCGCCAGCCACTCCTTGGCCGCCGGGGTGACCTCCAGCGCCAGCCTGCGGTCCGCTATCCGCCGGGCCAGCCTGGCCACCTGCAGGTCGACGATGCTGGTGAGCTCCTCGGTGGTCAGGGCGTCGAAGAGGATCACGTCGTCGAGCCGGTTGAGGAACTCCGGCTTGAACGTAGCCCGCACCACGGCCATGACCGCGTCCCGCGTCGCGGCCGCGTCCAGTGCGGTATCCGCGATGTACTGGGAGCCGAGATTGGAGGTCAGGATCAGGATGATGTTGCGGAAATCAACCGTCCGCCCCTGCCCGTCGGTGAGCCGCCCGTCGTCCAGGACCTGCAGCAGGATGTCGAAAACCTCCTGATGCGCCTTCTCCACCTCATCGAGCAGGATGACGCAGTACGGCCGCCGGCGGACGGCCTCAGTGAGCTGCCCGCCCTCCTCGTATCCGACGTAGCCGGGCGGTGCGCCCACCAGCCGGGCCACCGAGTGCCGCTCGGAGTACTCGCTCATGTCGATGCGGATCATCGCGCGCTCGTCGTCGAACAGGAAGTCGGCGAGCGCCTTGGCGAGCTCGGTCTTGCCCACGCCGGTAGGGCCCAGGAACAGGAAGGAGCCAGAAGGCCGGTCGGGATCGGCAATACCGGCCCGTGACCTGCGGACGGCATCCGACACCGCCTGAACGGCGCGGTGCTGCCCGATCAGCCGCCGGCCAAGCTCGGACTCCATCCGCAGCAGCTTGCCCGTCTCGCCTTCCAGCAGCCTCCCGGCCGGAATGCCCGTCCAGGCCGACACGACGTCGGCCACGTCATCCGGGCCGACTTCCTCCTTGACCATCGGCCGGTCATCCTGGCCGGTGCCGGGGCCGTCCCGCCCTGGCACGTCATTAGCCGCCGCGTCCGCCGCGGCCGCCAGCTCGAGCTCCAGCGTGGGTATCTCGCCGTACATCAGCCGCGATGCGGTCCCGAAGTCAGCGTCCCGCTGAGCTCGCTCCGCCTGGCCCTTCAGGTCGTCCAGCTGCTTCTTCAGCTCGCCGACCTTGTTGAGGCCGGCCTTCTCGCGCTCCCAGCGCGCGACGAGCGCCGTCAGCTGCTCCTGGCGGTCAGCCAGGTCCGCGCGGAGCCGCTCAAGCCGCTCCCGGCTGCCCGGGTCCGCCTCCTTGTCCAGCGCGAGCTCTTCCATCTTCATCCGGTCAACAGACCGCTGCAGCTCGTCAATCTCGACCGGCCGCGAGTCGATCTCCATCCGCAGCCGGGACGCGGCCTCGTCGATCAGGTCGATCGCCTTGTCCGGCAGGAACCGCGCCGTGATGTAACGGTCGGAGAGCGCGGCCGCGGCGACCAGCGCCGCGTCTGAGATCTGCACCTGATGGTGCGCCTCATACCGGCCCTTGAGCCCGCGCAAGATGGCGATGGTGTCCTCGACCGACGGCTCTCCGACGAGGACCTGCTGGAATCTGCGCTCCAGCGCGGCGTCCTTCTCAATCCGCTGGCGGAACTCATCCAGCGTGGTGGCGCCGACCATCCGGAGCTCGCCCCTGGCCAGCATCGGCTTGAGCATGTTGCCCGCATCCATGGCGCCCTCGGCCGCGCCCGCGCCCACGACGGTGTGCAGCTCGTCGATGAACGTGATGACCTGGCCGTCGCTCTGCTTGATCTCGCTCAGCACCGCCTTCAGGCGCTCCTCGAACTCGCCGCGGTACTTGGCCCCGGCCACCATCGCGCCGAGATCCAGAGCCACCACTCGCTTGCCGCGCAGTGACTCCGGCACGTCCCCGGCGACTATCCGCTGGGCCAGGCCCTCGACCACAGCGGTCTTGCCGACGCCCGGCTCGCCGATCAGGACCGGGTTGTTCTTGGTGCGCCGTGAGAGGACCTGAATCACCCTGCGGATCTCGGCGTCGCGGCCGATGACCGGGTCGAGCTGCCCCTCACGGGCGCTGCGGGTCAGGTCGATCCCGTACTTCTCCAGCGCCTGGTACGTGCTCTCGGGATCCGGGGACGTGACCCTGGCGTGGCCGCGGACCTGCTGGAAGGCATCGAGCAGCCGGTCCGGCCCGGCGCCGGCCTCTCGCAGCACCCGCGCGGCCTGGCCGCCGTCGGCCGCCAGGCCCACCAGGAGATGCTCGGTGGAGACGTACTCGTCGGACATCTCCTTGGCCCGCTTGGCGGCTGTGGCCAGGGCCGCGAGAAGCACCCGCGAGGTCTCGGGAGCGCCCACCGTTGCCCCGGCCGCACGGGGGAGCCTGGCCAGGAGCTCATCGACGCTCTTCAGCAGGGTGCCGGGATCGGCGCCGACCGCCCGGAGCAGGGGGGATGCCGTCCCGCCGTCCTGCTCGATCAGGGCCGCCAGCAGATGCAGCCCGTCTACGCTCGGATTGCCCGCCGAAGCCGCGCGCTTGATGGCACCCGAGATGGCTTCCTGGCTCATCCGGGTTAGCTTGTCGTCCACCTTCTACTCCTCGTCCGCCCTCTGTCGTACTGCGAGCCCCGCGTTAGCGGTGAGCCCGGTGTTCGCTGTGCTGCCTGTCATGTCGGCCGCAGCCGCTCCCGAGCCATGGATCGGCACCAGGGCACCGCGGCCGCTGCGGTTCCTGAGCAGGCCGGCGAGCCTGGCCGCGACGGCACGGGTCGATTCCAGCTCTGCCCTGAGCTGGCTGATCTCGGCGTGCAGCTCGGCGAGCAGGGCGCGGTTGCGCTGCTCCTGGCTCTCCAGCTCGAGGATCCGCTTGATCCCCTGCAGGTTGACGCCCTCTTCCTGGGACAGGCGCTGTACCTCACGCAGGATGAGGACGTCACGCAGTGAGTACCGGCGCCCCCGGCCGGGGGTCCGGCCGGGTGATACCAGGCCCAGCCGGTCGTAGGCGCGCAGCGTCTGCGGGTGCAGGCCAGACAGCTGGGCGGCCACGGAGATCACGTACACGGGAGAATCGTCCGATAGCCCGAACTGGCTGGTCATGTCATCGCCCCGCACCGGAACGCCTCATCCTTCCCTGGCCTTGCGCAGCAGCTCGTCCCTCGGGTCCGGCCCCGCCGTCGCCTCGCGGAACGTCTCCAGGGCGTCCCGTGCCTGGCGGTTTACCTTCTGGGGCACCTGCACGTTGACCGTGACCAGCAGATCGCCGTACGTCGAGTCCGGCCGGCGGACGCCCTTGCCCCGGACCCTGAAGGTCCGGCCGTTCGGGGTGCCCGCCGGGATGCGCAGGCTCACCGGCATCCCGCGATGGGACGGCACCTTGATCTCCGCGCCGAGCGTCGCCTCGGGGAAGGTGACGGGCACCGTAAGAGTCAGGTTGTGACCGGATCTGCCGAACACCGGATGCGGCGAGACGTGCACCCGCACGTACAGGTCGCCTGCCGGTCCGCCGCGCTCGCCGGGCGCGCCCTTGCCCTTGAGCTTGATCCGCTGGCCGTCCCCGACACCGGCGGGGATGCGCGCCTGGATGGTGCGGGTGCTCATGGCCCGGCCGCTGCCCGCGCACTCCGGGCACGGATCATCGACGATGAGGCCCCGGCCGCGGCATTCCTTGCAGGGATCCGAGAAGGCGAAGCTGCCCAGATTCCGGCTCTCCTGGCCGGTGCCCTCGCAGGACGGGCACACCCTCGGGACGGTGCCTGACTTCGCCCCCGTGCCCGCGCACGCCTTGCACGCTCCCTCGTTAGCCAGGCGCACGGACACGGTCACGCCATCGATCGCGTCGCTGAAGGCCAGCGAGGTCTCGGTCTCCACGTCTGCGCCGCGCCTCGGCCTGGTCTGCTGCTGCGTCGTGCGGCCGCCGCTGCCGAACACGCCGCCGAGCAGGTCGCCGAGGCGCCCGCCGGAACCGCCGCTGCCGGCACCGAACAGGTCGCCGAGATCGAATCCGTACCCGCCGGCGCCGCCGCCGGAGCCCGGCATGCGGACTCCGCCGCTGCCGAACAGAGAGCGGGCATCGTCATACTCCTTGCGCCGCTTCTCGTCAGACAGGACGTTATAGGCCTCGGATATCTCCTTGAAGCGCTCCTCGGACGCGGCATCACCCTTATTCGCGTCCGGGTGATACTTGCGGGCGAGCTTGCGATACGACTTCTTGATCTCGTCCGCGGGCGCTCCCTTGGAGACACCGAGGACCTTGTAGTAGTCCTTCTCGAGGAAGTCCTTCGTGCTCAACTGGCCTCTCCTCGCCGGGGTTTAGTCCGCGCCGGTTGGCGCATGGTCGCCCGGCCGGTCAGCGTCGGCCGGCCCGGGCGAATCGTCGCCCGCCCTGGCCGCCGGACGCCCGGAATAGCTGGGGTCGGTTTCGTCGGCGGAGTCGCCGGGCTCGGCGACGGCCACCCTGGCGGGGCGCAGGATCCGGTCGCCGACCTTGTAGCCAGGCTGCAGGATGCGAACGCAGGTGGGCTCGCTCACATCGATCGAGTAAGAGTGCATCAGGGCCTCGTGCAGGTTCGGGTCGAAAGGCTCGCCGTCCTCCCCGTACGCCGTCAGGCCGAGCTTGACCGCGACCGCCTCCAGCGACTCGGCGACGGACTTGAACCCGCCCGTGAGCTCGCCGTGCTCCCTGGCCCGGCCGATGTCGTCCAGTACCGGCAGCAGCCCGATGAGCACGCTGGAAAGCGCCTGCTCCCTGACCGCCATCCGGTCGCGCTCGACCCTCTTGCGGTAGTTCGCGTACTCCGCCTGAACCCGCTGCAGATCCGCGGTGCGCTCGGCCAGCCGGGCCGAGACCTCGGCCGCTGCCCCCGGCCCGCTGTTACCGGGCCCGCTGTTACCGGGTCGGTCAGCCGGGCTATCCGCGGTGGCCTCGGCGGGCTGCCCCGGCGCGGCCGGGGCAGCCGCGGCGCCGGCCCCGGATCCGGAGCCCGGGCCCGCCGGGGGACCCGGACGGGCGCCCCCCGGCCTGGCACCGGGGTTTCCCCCGGCCGCGGCGGCGCCAGGGGCGCCAGGCCTCGACCCTGCGTGCCTGCCCGGCCTGGACTGGCCCGCTCCGCGCTGGGCGGGAGGCGCCTGGCCGGTGTCCCGGACCTGCCCGGTCACCGGGTCGATGCGCCTGCGGTCACGAATGACCGGACCCTGGTTGTCCTCATCAGGAGACTTCATCAGGCGGCGCCACCTTCTTGGTCACCTGGCTTGTCGTCCTCGACGATCTCCGCCTCCACGACGTCATCGTCCTGATCCTCATGGGAGGCATCCGCCTGGCTCGCAGCCTCATCGGCCTGGGCGGCCTGCTGTGACTGCGCGTAGATCGCCGTGCCCATCTTCTGGCTGACCTGGGCAGCGGCTTCGCTGGCCACCCGGATCGCCTCGGTGTCGGTGCCCTCGAGCGTCTTCTTCAGCTCGGCGATCGAGGACTCCACCTCGGACTTGATGTCGTCAGGGACCTTGTCCGCGTTCTCCGACAGGAACTTGTCCGTGGTGTAGGCGAGGGTCTCGGCGCGGTTGCGGACCTCGGCCTCCTCGCGGCGCTGCCGGTCCTCCTCGGCGTACTTCTCTGCGTCCGACATCATCCGCTGGATGTCGTCCTTGCTCAGCGCCGAGCCGCCCGAGATGGTGACGGACTGCTGCTTGCCAGTGCCGAGATCCTTGGCGGAAACGTTGACGATGCCGTTGGCGTCGATGTCGAAGGTGACCTCGACCTGCGGGATGCCGCGCGGCGCAGGCGCCAGGCCCGCGAGCTCGAACATGCCGAGCTTCTTGTTGTACGCGGCGATCTCGCGCTCGCCCTGGAAGACCTGGATCTGCACGGACGGCTGATTGTCGTCGGCCGTGGTGAAGATCTCTGAGCGCTTGGTCGGGATCGTGGTGTTGCGCTCGATGAGCTTGGTGAAGATGCCGCCCTTGGTCTCGATGCCGAGCGAGAGCGGGGTGACGTCCAGCAGCAGGACATCCTTGACCTCGCCCTTGAGCACGCCGGCCTGCAGGCAGGCGCCGACGGCCACGACCTCATCGGGGTTGACGCCCTTGTTCGGGTCCTTGCCGCCGGTCAGCTCCTTGACCAGGTCGACCACCGCGGGCATCCGGGTAGAGCCGCCGACGAGCACCACGTGGTGAATGTCGCTCAGCTTCACCCCGGCGTCCTTGATCACCTGCTGGAACGGCGACTTGCAGCGATCCAGCAGGTCAGAGGTCATCTTCTGGAACTCGGCCCTGGTCAGCTTGGTGTCCAGGTGCAGCGGGCCCTGCTCAGAATGGGTGATGTAGGGCAGGTTGATCTGCGACTCGGCTGATCCGGACAGCTCGATCTTGGCCTTCTCCGCGGTCTCCCGCAGCCGCTGCAGCGCCATCTTGTCCTTCGACAGGTCGGTGCCGTAGCTGTTCTTGAAGTCCTTGACCAGCCAGTCCACGATGCGCTGATCCCAGTCGTCACCGCCGAGGTGGTTGTCGCCACTGGTGGCCTTGACCTCGACCACGCCCTCGCCCACCTCGAGCAACGAGACGTCGAAGGTGCCGCCGCCCAGGTCGAAGACCAGGATCGTGGCCTCGCTGTCCTTGTCCAGGTGGTAAGCGAGCGCGGCGGAGGTGGGCTCATTGATGATCCGCAGGACATTCAGTCCCGCGATCTGGCCGGCCTCCTTGGTGGCCTGGCGCTGCGCGTCGTTGAAGTATGCCGGGACGGTGATCACCGCATCGGTGATCGTCTCGCCGAGGTACGACTCCGCGTCCCTCTTCAGCTTCTGCAGGATGAACGCGCTGATCTGCTGGGCCGAGAACTTCTTCCCGTCGATGCCAACCGACCAGTCGGTGCCCATCTGCCGCTTCACCGACCGGATCGTCCGGTCGACGTTCGTGACTGCCTGCCGCTTGGCGACCTCGCCGACGAGCACTTCCCCGTTCTTCGCGAAGGCCACCACGGACGGGGTCGTCCGGGAGCCTTCTGCGTTCGCGATAACGGCGGGCTCGCCGCCTTCGAGAACGGCGACAACGGAGTTGGTCGTCCCTAGGTCAATGCCTACCGCACGTGCCATGAGTTAGTCCTTGCGTGTGATCGTGGATGCCGAAGGTTGAGTCCTTATGACGCAAGTTTGCCACCTCTGCGCCCTCATGTCAACAGACTTGAGTCAGTTCGACTCAAGTTAGTGGACTGTACTCTGCCCAACCTAGGTGATGATGCCACTGTCCGGTACTCGCTGAGCGAGATCCGTGACCGGCAGCCGCCGAGCCGATCGGGTGACCGGGACCGGCCGGGCCAGTCCTGATGACAGTGGCCAGTCCTGATGACAGTACAGCCCGGCAGCACTACCGCCGGACTACCGCCGGCCGGCCGCGCCGCCGCGCGGTGCCTGACCGGTCTGCGGCTGAGCCAGTCTGCGGTCCCGGACCAGCATCTTCCCCGATCCGGGTACGGTGTCAGTGACACCTACCTGGTGTTGGCTGGCGCGGTGATCAGCGGCGCATGATCAGCGGCGCATGATCAGCTAAGACGGGACTCGTAGGATCCGTGGGATGCCGCAGGATGGACAGCTAGCACCTGCCGGTGCCGAGACGGCCCGCGGGGCCAGCCGATGGCGTCTGCCGCGCGAGGCCGGCGCGGGGTCGCCCGATGCGGTCGGCTCCGGCCGGGCCGACTGGGTGCCGTGGCTGATCGCCCTGGCGGTATTCGCTGCCTACCTGCCGATATCGGTCTTCCGGTACCTGCGCCTCGAGCCGACCTCGTGGGATCTGGGCATCTTCACCCAGTACGTCAAGCAGTACGCGCACCTGCGGGCGCCGATCGTCGATATCAGGGGCGCCGGGGTCAACCTGCTGGGTGATCACTTCCACCCGATCGTGGCGTTGATCGCGCCGTTCTTCCGGCTCTTCCCCACCCCGGTCACGCTGCTCGTCGTGCAGGCCCTGCTGGCCGCGGTATCGGTGATCCCGGTCAGCCGGGCGGCCGCGGACCGGCTGGGGACCGGCGCCGGCCGGGCGATCGGCGCCGCGTACGGGTTCTCGTGGGGCCTGCAGCAGATGGTCAACTTTGACTTCCACGAGATCGCCTTTGCCGTGCCGCTGCTGGCATGCTCGCTGTCCGCCCTGGTCCGGGGCCGGATTCGCAGTGCGGTGCTGTGGGCGCTGCCGCTGGTCCTGGTGAAGGAGGATCAGGGCTTCACGCTCGCGGCCATCGGGATCATCATCGCGCTCGCCTACCGGCGGCCGGTCGCCGGGCTGTTCCTCGCCGCCTGGGGCATTGTCTGGTCAGTCCTGGCCATTGACGTGATCATCCCGCACTTCAACCGGGCCCATGTGTACCCGTACTGGCTGGACGGCGGCGCGCTGACCCCGGCCGGCGGTCACTTCACCGTGGCCCCCCTGCTCGGTCAGCTGACGGCCGCGTACCCCACGAAGGTGTCGACGCTGGCGCTGATCTTGCTTCCCACGGCCTTCATTGCCGTGCGCTCGCCCATCGTGCTGGCCGCCGTCCCGAGCCTCCTGCTGCGCTTCCTCTCGACCAACAGCTCCTACTGGGGCACGTTCTGGCATTACAACGCGACCCTGATGCCGATCGTCTTCATCGCCGCCATCGACGCGATGGCCAGGATCCGCGCCGCGCGGGCCACGCGGGAGCCGGGCCCGGTGGCCGCGGCCGTAGATCTGCACGGAGCCGCCGTCATGCTGGCGATCTGCGTGACGCTGGCCCTGCGCTTCCCGCTGAGCACGCTGTGGAACTCCCAGACCTACAGCATCGACCAGCACGTGCGGGCGGCCCGCGCCGCGATGGCCCGGGTGCCGGACGGCGCGACGGTGGAGACCGACCTCGACCTGCTCGCGCCGCTGGGGGCCAGGACCGATACCTTCTGGCTCGGCAACCACGGCAATCCCGCCACCCGGTTTATCGTGTTCGACACCGCGAGCACCGACTGGCAGCCGCCGCCGCGTCATCTCCTCAACTTCGTCGAGAGCCTGAATCACAACACCGCCTACCAGCAGATTTACGTCAATGACGGCGTCTATGTCTTCCGCCGGTCCGCCGTTCCCGGCCAGGGCCCGGCTCGTTAACGCCGGCCCGGCACGCCGGGGCGCGCCCGCGGCGAGCGCGCAGGCGAGTACCCCCCAGGGGGGCCGGATACGGCGTGTCAAACCTGCCGAAATCGGGGCGTCGGGAATATTGTGATCATGCGCGTCGGCGTACTCTGTCTCCAGGTGCCCCCCCGCAGGCGCCCCACGTCCCGTACCCGCACCGGGAGGTCCCTATGACCCTGCGCATAGTCATCGGACTTGCGCTAACCGCCGTCGCGTTCGCGATCGCCGGACGCCGGCTGTGGTGGCTCTTCCGGCTCGCCATGAGCGGCCAGCCGGCGCCCGAGCGGATCAAGGCGCTGAGGGAGCATCCTGGCCGGGGCGCGGAAACCCAGGCTGTTGAGGTATTCGGCCAGCGCAAGCTGCTGAAGTGGTCCGTGCCGGGAATCGCCCACTTCCTGACGTTCTGGGGCTTCACCATCCTGATCCTCACGATCATCGAGGCCTACGGCGACCTGTTCAGCAAGGACTTCGCGATCCCGGTCATCGGCCACTGGGCCGTGATCGGCTTCATCGAGGACCTTTTCGCGGTCGCGGTCCTCGTCGGAATCTCGATCTTCGCGGTGATCCGGCTGCGCAACAACCCCAAGCGCGAGGGCCGCAAGTCCCGCTTCTCCGGATCGCATACCGGCGCCGCGTGGCTCGTTCTGCTCGGGATTTTCCTGGTCATCGCGACCTTGCTGCTGTACCGCGGCGCGCAGATAAACACCGGTGACTTCCCTTACGCGCAGGGCGCGTTCGCCTCGCAGATCGTCGGCCACTGGCTGGCCCCGCTGGGCCTGTCCGCCAATCAGGCGCTGGAGACCGCCGGGGTCCTGGCCCAGCTCGCGGTGATTCTTGGCTTCCTGGTCTTCGTCACCTACTCCAAGCACCTGCACATCTTCATCGCGCCGCTGAACGTGCTGTTCTCCCGTCGGCCCAATGGCCTGGGGGCCCTGCAGCCGATGCGCTCGGGCGGCAAGGTGCTCGATTTCGAGGAGGCCGACCCGGACACCGACATATTCGGCATCGGCAAGGTCGAGGACCTCAGCTGGAAGGGCCTGCTCGACCTGGCCACCTGCACCGAGTGCGGCCGATGCCAGTCGCAGTGCCCGGCCTGGGCGACCGGCAAGCCGCTGTCCCCCAAGATGCTCATCCTGGATCTGCGCGACCACGCATTCGCCAAGGCGCCGTACCTGCTGGCCGGATCAGATGAGGCACGGGATCAGCTGCCGGAGTCCGTCAAGCAGGAAGCAGAACGGCCCCTGGTCGGCGACTCCGCGTCCAGCGGCGTGATCGACCCCGACGTGCTCTGGTCCTGCACCAACTGCGGGGCATGTGTCGAGGAATGCCCGGTCGACATCGAGCACATCGACCACATCTCCGGCATGCGCCGGCATCAGGTGCTGATCGAGTCCGCGTTCCCCGCCGAGGCGGGCTCGATGCTGAGGAACCTTGAGAACAAGGGTGATCCCTGGGGCATGGGCGCCGCCAGGCGGCTGGAGTGGACCGAGGGCCTCGACTTCGAGGTCCCCGTGGTGGACGGCCCGATCGCCGCTGACGTGGAGTACCTGTTCTGGGTCGGCTGCGCGGGCGCGCTGGAGGACCGGGCCCGCAAGACCACCAGGGCGGTCGCGCAGCTGCTGCACACCGCGGGGGTCTCGTTCGCGGTGCTCGGCCCGGCCGAGACCTGCAGCGGGGACCCGGCCCGGCGGATGGGCAACGAGTTCGTGTTCTCGATGCTGGCCCAGCAGAACGTCGAGACCCTGAACGAGGCGGGGGCCCGCAAGATCGTCGCGAGCTGCCCGCACTGCTTCAACACGCTGGCCAAGGAGTACCCGCAGCTCGGCGGGAACTACGAGGTCATCCACCACACCCAGCTGCTCGCCCAGCTGCTGGCCGACGGCAAGCTCACCCCGGTAACCCCGATCGAGGAGAAGATCACCTACCACGACCCGTGCTTCCTCGGCCGGCACAACCGGGTGTTCACCGCGCCGCGGGAGATCATGGAGCAGGTGCCGGGGATCCAGTCGCAGGAGATGCACAGGTGCAAGGAGCGCGGGTTCTGCTGCGGGGCGGGCGGGGCCAGGATGTGGATGGAGGAGCGGATCGGCAAGCGGATCAACACCGAGCGGATCGACGAGGCGCTCGGCACGAATCCGGACACGATCTCCACCGGGTGCCCCTACTGCCTGGTCATGCTGGGTGACGCGGTCAGCGCCAAGAAGGGCTCCGGCGAGGCCAAGGAGTCGCTTGAGGTGGTGGACGTGGCGCAGCTGCTGATTCGCTCGGTGCAGCCGCCGCCGGGCCCGCCGGCCCCTGCTGGCGGTGGCCGGGACGCGCCGCAGCTGACCCCGGCCGGCCCCGAGTCCTGACCCGCCGCCGGAGCCACATGGACAGCAGGCGAGCTGAGGCCTTCAGCGACGGCGTCTTCGCGGTGGCGATCACGGTGCTGGTCTTCAACCTGCTGGAGATCGGCAGCCACGGGCTGGGCTCGCAGCCGTATCACGTGCTGCTGAGCGCCTGGCCCAGCTACTTCGCCTACGTCGTCAGCTTCCTCACGATCGGCATCATGTGGATGAACCACCACACGATGTTCGCCCAGATCAGCAGGGTCAACCGGGTAGTGCTGGTCCTCAACCTGATCCTGCTGATGGGGGTCGTGGCGATCCCGTTCCCGACCGCCCTGGTCGCCGAGCAGCTGAAGGCGATGTCGGCCGCCGCCGGGCACGCCGATGCCGCGGCCGCGGCCGCGGGGAGCAAGGCGGCGACGGTCGCCTACGGACTGGTCATGGTCGCGATCTCGGTTGGCTACGCGCTCACGTGGCTCTACCTGTCCTCCCACCAGGACATCCTCGGCGCGACCCGGCGGATCAGGACGCCGCGCGCCTCAACCCTGAGATTCACCGCGGGGCTGGGCGGTTACGTCGTGGCCACCCTGGTCGCCGCCTTTGTCTCCGCGGTGGCGGCGCTGGCCATCTACGGCCTGCTGGCGATCTACTACCTGTTCGAGCACCTGCCCGACCCGTCCCGCGACGCGGATGTGGCCGGTCCCGGCTTCGGCGACGCGCCGGGGGCACAGGACTCCGCAACCGGGAGGTTAGCCGCCGCCCGCCCGGTGTCTGCCCCGCCGGCCCGGCGTTCGCGTCCGCGGCCTGGCGTTCCCTGATCACGAATGATCCTGGTGGCCAGGGCCTCCAGCATCCTTCGGGATCATGGATTCAGCTGCTGGCGCGGGTGAGATCGGGCGTCGTGGATCAGGTTGCGGTGCGCGACGGCAGCCAGATCCGGACCCTGGTGCCGCGGCCGGGCCAGGACTCGAGCGTCGCCTGCCCGCCGTGCGCGGCCGCGATGGCCTGGACAATCGACAGCCCGAGACCGCTGCCCCCGCCCCGACCGCTGCCCCCGCCGGGGTGGCCGTGCGGCCGCGCCGGCGCCTGAGTCGCTATCACTCGCGTCTGCGTCGGCCTGCTCGGACGCCCGGTGGAACCGGTCGAAAGCGCGTGCGGCGTCTTCGCCGGACATGCCGGGCCCGGCATCGGCCACCTCGAGGAGAACCCCCCCGGTTACCTCCCCGAGCCGCACCGCTACCGGGGTCCGCACCGGCGTGTGCGCACGGACGTTGCTGAGCAGGTTGGCCAGCACCTGACGGATCCGGCGCTCATCCACCAGGGCGACCAGGCGCGGCGGGGCCTCGGCCCGCACCGGCCGGTCCGGCTCCACCGCGACGGCATCGGCGACAGCGTCACGTACCACGCCGGCCAGGTCGCTCTCGGTGAGGTCCAGCGAGGAGGTGCGGTCCAGCCTGGCCAGCTCGAGCAGCTCGGCGACGAGGGTGCTCATCCGCTGGGCCTCCTGCTCGATCCTGCGCATCGCACTCGGCAGCTGGTCGGGGCCGAGCGCGCCCTGCCGGTACAGTTCCGCGTACCCGCGAATCGTGGTGAGCGGGGTCCGCAGCTCATGCGAGGCGTCGGCGGCGAACTCGCGGACCCGTTCCTCCGAGCGCTGGCGCGCGCCGAAGGCCTGCTGGATCCGGTCGAGCATGGTGTTGATCGCCGATCCGAGCCGGCCCACCTCGGTACCGTCACCCGCGTCGGGCATCCGCGCGGTCAGGTCGCCGCGGGCGGTGATCTCGTTGGCCGTGACGGCCATCTTGTCCAGCGGATCCAGCCCGGCACCGATGAGCCACTCACCGCCGATGGCGAGCAGGGCGATCAGGGCTACGCCGGTGACCAGCTCGGCCAGGATGAACCCTCGTATCTGGCTGATCAGGACGCTGACCGGCTGCGCGACGATGAAGTACACCCCCGGCCCGTGCCGGGCCGAGGCGCCGCGGAGCCTAGGTCCGTGGCCCGTCCCCGGGACGTCGAAGGCCTTGCGGTCCAGCAGGTAGACCGCCAGCGTCCTGTCCGCGGTCATCTTCCTGACCGCCGCGACGAGCTCCTGAGTGGTATTGGCCTTGCTGGTCAGCGGCTCCACCGCCTGGACGGTCAGCCGCCGGATGGACCGCGGGCGGTCGATGACGGTGACCTGCACGGCGGCGTAGTCTCGCGGCGCGGCGGCCAGGACCCCCGGGCCGTCGGTGGCCGCGGTCTGGAGATTCTGGGTGAAGAGCGCGGCCAGGTGCCCGCCGATGAACACCGTACTGACTGTGCCCATGACGAGCAGGAATGCTGACACGACGCTGATCATCAGGACCAGCATGCGCGTGCGCAGCGATAGCCGGCGCGGCCTGCTCATAGCGGCGGTCCGGCCTGCCCCCGCTCTGAGGGCCTGAGGCTGTAGCCGACCCCTCGCTGGGTATGGATCATGGGCGGACCCAGCGGGTCCAGCTTGCGCCGCAGGTAACTGACATAGGTCTCCACGATCTGGGACTCACCCGAGTAATCCCAGCCCCACACGTTCTCCAGCAGTTGCGCGCGGGTCAGGACTCGCCCCTGGTGGCGCATGAGGTAGGCCAGCAGCCGGAACTCGGTCGGCGAGAGCTCGATCAGGATGCCTGCGCGGCGGACTGTCCAGCGCCCTTCATCGAGTTCCACGTCGCCCGCGTTCAGCAGGCCCGCGTCGCTGTCGGCCTGCCCCTCACGGGGTGCCCTGGACGCCCGCCGCAGCACCGCGCGGACCCTCGCGACCAGGGCCTCCACCGAGAAAGGCTTGGTGACATAGTCGTCGCCGCCGATCGCCAGGCCAGTGACGGTATCGGAAGACGTATCCCTGGCGGTCAGGAAGATCACCGGCACCTCATTGCCCGCGGCCCGGAGCCTGCGGCAGACCTCGAAGCCGTCCATGTCCGGCAGCATCACGTCCAGCACGATCAGGTCGGGCTGGCCCGACTCGGCCTGGCGCAGTGCGTCCTTGCCGTTGGCGGCGGTGAGGACCGAGCAGCCGTGAAACTTCAGCGCTACCTGGAGAAGCTCACGGATGTTCGGCTCGTCGTCCACGACGAGCACCTGAGGGATGCGGTCACTTTCTGTCATTTCGTATCGGGCTCATTCTCGCGCACCGGGTAGCCACGGATTTCGGCGGTCGGGCGGCCCGGCCGGAGGCTGACGAGGCTACCCGCGCGGCCGGACCGGGCCGGTGCCGATCAGGCCGCCCGCGGCGGCCTGATCACGAAGCGCCCTGGGCGCTGCTGGCGGCGCGGATCACGATCAGGCGGGCATCGTTGGCTCCGCTGGTCACCGGGCCGCCCACGAATACGTGCTGGCCGTCCGACAGCGCGCTCCTGGCCGCCTGCTGGCCGTTATCGCGAACCACCGTGTCATTGACCAGGTCCCAGGTCCAGGTAATTCCGTCCTGGGCGCGGACCGAGATCGCCCCCGACGACACTGACTCGACCACGCCGCGCTCGAACGCGAGGGTGCGCGGGCCGGTCTTGGTCTCGAAGGTGAACTGCCCGTGAATCCCGGCCAGGACGCGCACTCGCCGCAGCCGCCTGCCACAGGCCCTCCTGACCGCCCGTCCCGCCTGCCTTGTGCCCGCTGTGCCGGCTGTGCCCGCTACGCCCGCGGCGCGCCGGCGCGCCGCCGCCTTCTGGCAGCGCCCGGCCATGGCCTGCGGGCCGGCCGGGGCGGCGGCCCCGAAGGCCGCCGGGGATGAGGCTGAGCTGAGCATCGTGTTCAGTACCGCGGCCGGCCCGGCCGGCCCGGTCGGGCCGGCCGCGGCCGGGGCGCCGGAGCCCGCCAGCGCGGCTCCCGCCGCGGCGCCGCCGCACAACAGCACGGCCGCGGCACCGATCGCGACGCCCCGGCGCAGGCGCCGGCTGCGCTGGCCGCCGTCCGTGCCGTCTGAGCCGTCGGAGCCGCCGTCCGGGCCGTCTGAGCCGCCATCCGGGCCGCCCGGGCCGCCGCCCGCACCGCTCGGCCCGCCGCCCGCGCCGCCGCCTGGCCACTGCGGGTTGCCGGGCTCCGGGTGGCCGTGCTGACCGGCCAGGGGTTCAAACTGCTGAGTGGGCCATTCGCGCGAGTCGCCGCCCGGCGGCGGGTACATGTTGTCCATGCGTTGAGCATGGGTCACCGGCCCGGGATGTCAGCCAGCAGATCCCGGGAACCAGCTGGGAACTCCCGGCAAAATGCCGCAAACTAGCGATTACCAGCTGGACGTCGTGCGCCCGGTAGACGACCGCCATGCCACCGTGGCCATCCGCTCGGGGGACTACATCCGCTCGGGGACCGGGATGCCGAGCAGGCCCAGCCCGGTCATGAGCACGCGCAGTGTCAGCGCGGACAGCGCGAGCCTGCTGCCGCGGATGGAATCGTCGGCTGCCTTCAGTACGGGGCACTCCTCATAGAAGGTCGTGAAAGCGCTCGCCGTCTCAAACAGGAACGCCGCGAGCTTGTGCGGCTCCGCGTCGGCGGCCACTGCCTCGATCGCCGCGCCGAGCCCGAGGAGCTGCAGGGCGAGAGCCCGCTCCACGTCGTTAGTGAGCCGGATGGGCTCGCTCGCATCGGCTGGGCTGAGCCCCGCTTTCTCGAAGATCGAGCGGATCCGCGCCGTGGCGTACTGCAGGTAGGGGCCGGTGTTCCCGGTCAGCGCGAGAATGCGATCGAGGTCGAGCGCGTAGCCGGAGTCACGGGCGACCGACAGGTCGCCGTACTTCAGCGCCCCGATGCCGACGGCATTGGCGATCTGGCGGCGCTGGCCGGGGTCGCTGTAGCGATCGGCGATCACCTTCTCTGCGCGCTCGACTGCCTCGTCAATGAGGTCGCTCAGCTTGACTGACGCGCCTGACCTGCTGCGGAATCTCTTTCCGTCGGCGCCGGTCACCATGCCGATGGGCACGTGGTCGGCCCGCACCGCGTCGGTCAGCCAGCCGGCCTGCCGCGCTACCGCGAGCACCATCGACAGGTGCAGGGCCTGCTCTGAGCCGACGACATAGATGATCCGGTCGACGTGCAGGTCGCGGATCCGGTAGCGGATCGCGGCCATATCCGTGGTGCCGTAGCCGTAGCCCCCATCACTCTTGCGCAGGATCAGGGGCAGCGGGCCGCCGTCCCGGCCGGTAAAGCCGGGCGGGAACGCGCAGAGCGCCCCATCGCTGATGACCGCCACGCCGATGCGCTGCAGCTCCTCGCACACATCGGCGAGCATCGGGTTGTAGAAGCTCTCCGGCGCGAGGTCATCGTCAGTCAGCGTGACGCCCAGGCGGGCGTAGACGGCGTTGTAGTACTGCTTGGAGTCGTCGACCAGGAGCCCCCACAGCCGCAGCGTCTCGGGATCCCCGGCCTGCAGCGCAACGACCCGGCGGCGCGACCGCTCGGCGAAGTCCTGGCTCCCGTCGAACTTGACCTTGGCCGCCTGGTAGAAGGCATTGATCTCGCCGGCCGCGAGCTGCTGCTGGGCGGCGACCTCGCCCACATCCAGCAGATGCTCAAGGAGCATCCCGAAGTTCGTGCCCCAGTCGCCGATGTGGTTCGCCCTGATGACCTCGTGGCCGAGATACTCGAGTACGCGCACGATCGCATCGCCGACAATGGTGGTGCGCAGGTGGCCGACATGCATCTCTTTGGCGACATTCGGCGCCGAGTAGTCCACGACGACCCGCTGCGGGGTCGTAGCGACCTCGACGCCGAGGCGCGGATCCGCCAGCTGGCCGGACGCCTGACCGGCGATCCATTCGTCGCGCAGCGTGAGGTTGATGAAGCCGGGTCCACTGACCTCGGCCAGAGCGCACACGTCGGTACCGGCGAGGTGCCGGGCGAGCTGTGCCGCTACCTCGCGCGGCGGCAGGCCCAGGCGCCGGGCGAGGGATAGTGCCACGTTGGCCTGAAAGTCGGCGAACTGGGACGGCCGGATGACCGGATCGGCGCCGGCGTAGTCAGCGCCGAACTCGGCCGCCAGTGCTGCTTGCACCAGCCGCCCGAGAACGACCTCCGGATCTGTCATCTCCTCAGCTTATCGGCCGCCGACAGGCCGGGGCGCGCCGTTACCGCCCCGCCGGGCGCCCGGCCGGGGCGCCCGGCGCAACTCAGGGCCGGCGCAGGAAGTGGCCGCCCCGCTGCGGGCCGAGGCGTTCCCTGATCTTGTCTGCTATCTGGCCGCCGGCCAGGTCCGCGGCCAGGGCGCAGGCGGCGGCGGTGCCCCTGGCGGTGACCGCTCCGTGCGCGATGACGACGGTGCCCTCCAGGCCGAGCAGCGCCGCACCGCCGTAGGTCTCGGCGTCCAGGCGCTCGCTGAGCTCGCGCAAGCCGCGCCGCTGCAGGAGCGCCCCGATGCGGGCTGTCCTGGTACTTCCCAGCGCCTGCCGGAACTGCCGGGCGGCGAACTCGGCGGCTCCCTCTAGCGTCTTCAGCGCCACATTGCCGGTGAAGCCATCCGTCACGATCACGTCCACCTTCGCGGCCAGCAGATCGCCGCCCTCGATGTTTCCCGTGAAGCTGATCGGCAGGCCGCCATGCGGGGGATCGGCATCGAGCAGCTCGTGCGCCCGCCGGGCCAGCTTGTTGCCCTTGCCGGGCTCCGTGCCGATCGTCAGCAGGCCAACCCGCGGCTCGGCGATGCCGAAGGCAGCCTGCGCGTACGCGACGCCCAGCTGGGCAAACTGCACCAGCATCTCCGGCTTGGGGTCGGCGATAGCGCCAGCGTCGATCAGGATCGTGGGCCCTGGCCGGGTGGGAAGGACCACCGCCAGCGCCGGCCGGATCACGCCGGGCAGCGGGCGCAGCCGGAGCCGGGCCGTCGCGACGATGCCGCCGGTGGTTCCCGCCGACACCACCGCGGCCGCCTGGCCGCGCCGGACGAGCTGGCAGGCGATCGCGATGCTCGACCGCGGCCGGCGCCAGCTGGCCAGTGCGCCCTCATCCATGGCCAGCGAATCCTCGGCCGCGACGATCCGGATGTCGGCCAGCGCGTCGTGCCTGGCCAGCAGCGGCCGCAGCTGCCCTGGCCGGCCGGTCAGCATGACGTGCACGTCCCGGTCCCGCAGCGCGGCCACGGCACCGGCCACGATCTCCTCCGGCGCGTGGTCACCCCCCATCGCGTCCACCGCGATCAGGGGCGGCTGGCCGCCTCGGGCGTGCTGCCCGGCGGGCGGCGGCCCGTCGCCCTGGGCCGGCTCGCCAGTGCGCCCTGGCTGACTGGTGTGCGCCGGCTCGCCAGCGCCCCCTCGCTCACCGGTATGCGCCGGCTCGCCAGCGCGCGCCTGCTCGCCAGCGCCCCCTCGCTCACCGGTATGCGCCGGCTCGCCAGCGCGCGCCTGCTCGCCACTTTGCGCCTGCTCGCTGGCGTCCGCGCTCGCCGCCGCGCCGCCGCGCAGCATCTCGCCAGTACGCGCGGGCTCCCGCATGCGGCCAAGCTTCTCACTGGCGGACCTGCCGCCTGCCGCCGGCGCGCGCTCCCGCGGCCCGGCGCGATGGAGTGGGCCTGTGGCCTGCCGATATCCGCAGATCACGGCTGGTGGCGTGCGCGGAGGGCAGCGTTAGGGCAGGATAAGCCGTTCAGCCCGCGCGGGGGCCCATCGATGCTGGGGCCGGCCTGGAGCGCAGGTACCCGGCGGGCTGGCCGCAGATAACCCGGAGTTCTTCTTCAGCGTATTTCAATTGTGATCTCATTTTCATGGCCTGAGATGCGACGCAAAGCGGCGCCGCGGCGTCTCAGGGTTTAACCGGTCCAGGCGGGCGCACTCTGCCACCTAATTCACAGGATTCGCACCGGGTTCGCAGGACTCGCACGCACGGCGATGGCGCGGTTGCGGCGACCGACTGAAGGGAGCGGCATGACGGGAGTCCAGCAGGAAATGCTCGCGGTCCCGGCCGCGGGGCGCCGGTTCCGCGCATACACGGCCAAGCACCTGGACCGGCTGGCCGAGCGGGCTGGCCTGGGCGCGGCGGAGCGACTGGCCGTCCAGGCCGTCGCCACGGTTCTGCCGTTCCGGGTCAACGAGTACGTGGTCGAGCGGCTCATCGACTGGGACGCTGCCCCCGCTGACCCGATCTACCGCCTCGTCTTCCCGCAGGCCGACATGCTTCCCGAGGCGGACGTACGGGCCATCGCGGACCTGCTCGCCGCCGGCGCGCCGGAAGGCGAGGTCCGCGCGGCCGCGCACGCGGTGCGCATGCGGCTGAACCCGCATCCGGCGGAGCAGCTGGAGCTTAATATCCCCGCGATCGCCGACGAGCCCCTGCCGGGTGTCCAGCACAAGTACCCCGAGACCGTGCTCGTGTTCCCCAAGCAGGGACAGACCTGCCATGCGTACTGCACCTACTGCTTCCGCTGGGCGCAGTTCGTCGATGAGCCGGATCTGAAGATGGCGACGGATGATATAAGCAAGATCACCGCCTACCTGCGGGCGCATCCCGAGGTGACCAGCGTGCTGCTCACCGGCGGCGACCCGATGATCATGGGAGCCACGGTCCTGCGCCGTTACATCGAGCCGCTGCTGGATGAACGGCTGGGCCATATCGAGTCGATCAGGATCGGCACTAAGTCGCTTGCCTACTGGCCGCAGCGCTTTGTCAGCGATCCGGATGCCGATGACACGCTGCGGCTGTTCGAGGAGGTGGCCGCCGCGGGCAAGACCCTGGCGCTGATGGCCCACTTCTCCCACCCGCGCGAGCTCGAGCCGGGCCTGGCCGGGGAGGCAGTCCGCCGGATCCGGGCTGCGGGCGCCGTGATCAGGACCCAGGCGCCGCTGATCAGGTCGATCAACGATGATTCCCTGACCTGGGCCGAGATGTGGCGTCGCCAGACACGCATGGGCATGGTGCCCTACTACATGTTCGTCGAGCGTGATACCGGCCCCCAGGGCTACTTCGCCGTGCCGCTGGCCAGGGGTTATGAGATATTCCGTGACGCCTACCGGAGCGTCTCCGGCCTGAGCCGCACGGTACGCGGCCCGTCCATGTCGGCTACTCCGGGAAAGGTGTGCGTCGACGGGATCGTGGAGGTAGCCGGCCAGAAGGTGTTCGCCCTGCACATGATCCAGGCGCGCAACCCGGACCTGGTCGGCCGGCCATTCTTCGCGCGTTTCGACCCGAGCGCGATCTGGCTGTCCGACCTGCGGCCCGCGTTTGCCTCCAGGTTCCCCTTCGAGCCCGAGCCGCAGGAGCATCCCGCTCTGTGGGCCAGGGAGATGCTCGCGGTGACCTGAGGTCAGCTCGCGGCGGACGTGCTGGCCGGCGCGATCCCGGCCGGCGCGGCCGGCTCCGGGGAGCGGTCGCGCTGCTTGATCGCCAGGCAGCTGACCGCGCCGGCCAGCACGACCAGGATCGGCACGGCCATGGTCGGGCGCATGGCCTCGACGAAGCCATGGGTGAAGATCTGGCCGCCCAGGCCGCTCAGGCTTCGCCCGGAGCCTACTTCGAGGCCGCTCCTGGCCGCCTGCTGGAACTCTGTGATGATCTTCGCCCGCGCGGGCGGGGGCAGGCCGGCCGTGCGTTGCGCCGCCTGGCTGGTGAATCCCGAGATGAGCCTGTTCTGCAGCAGCGCGCCCACCCCGGCGGTGCCGATCACGGTCCCGACCTGGCGGGTGGTGTTGAACACCCCTGATGCCGCGCCCGCCATCATCGGCGCAACGTTGCGCATCGCCACGGTCGTCATCGGGGCGAAGGTACAGCCGATGCCGATGCCCGCCGCGACCTGCGGGGCCAGGAAGTCAAACCAGGCCGAGTCCGGCTGCGCGATGGCAGCGATCCAGCCCATCCCGATGGCAAACAACGTCAGGCCGCTGATCAGGATGTACTTGCCGCCGATGCGGTCGGACATCCGACCGGCCACGGGGGCCACGAACATGGAGATGAGCGAAGCCGGCGCCATGGTCAGGCCCGCCTTCAGCGCGGTGAATCCGAGTACTTCCTGCAGGTAGATGGTGAACGGCAGGAAGATGCCGAGCATGCCGATGGAGACCGTGCAGCCCACGAAGTTCATCACGGAGAAGTTCCTGTCGCGGAACAGCGAGAACGGCACGAGCGGCTCCCGATGCTGCTGCAGGGCCTGGATCAGGAGGAAAACCGCGAGCAGCACGACTCCGACACCCAGCACCAGCGGGATCGAGATGAACGAGGTGATCTTTCCCCAGCTGTAGCGCTGCCCCTCGACCAGCCCGTAGCAGATCGCCAGCAGCGCCGCGGTGGCCAGCACGACGCCGGAGACGTCGAGCCGATGCTCGCGGTCGGTTCTCAGGTCCGGGATCAGCAGGAAGCTCAGCACCAGGACGATAACGCCGATCGGCAGGTTGATGAAGAAGATGGCGCGCCAGTCAAATGCGGTGACCAGCAGCCCGCCGAGCGTGGGCCCGGCAATCGTGGCGACGCCGGCGACCGCGCCCCAGATGCCGAACGCAGCGCCCCGCCGCTCGGCCGGGAAGACCCTGGTCAGCAACGCGAGCGTCTGCGGTATCAGCAGGGCGGCGCCGACGCCCTGGACGGCACGGAAGCCGATGAGCCACCCCGCGTTGAGCGAGAGACCGCATGCGCCAGAGGCGATGGTGAACACGACGATCCCGGCAATGAATATCGCGCGCTGACCGAACAGGTCGCCCAGCCGCCCGGCGGTGATGAGCAGCACGGCCAGGACGAGCGCGTAAGCGTTGATCACCCACAGGATGTCGTCGAGCGACGCGTTCAGCCTGGTGAGCATGTTGGGGATCGCGATGTTGACGATCGTCAGGTCCAGCAGGGTCATGAAGAACCCGAGCGAGAGAACCAGCAAGATCGCCCAGGGGTTGCCGCGGTACTTCGTCACGCTGCCCTCCCGCGGTTTGTCTGCTTCCTGGTCACAATGCTAGGCCGCGGCACTGACAAAGCCGGGCGGCGAGCAGGGCGGCAGGGCGGCGATGTCCCGTCGCCGAGCTAATGTTCCCGCCCGGCGGCGGGAGCAGATGCCCTCTTAGCGGCGGGATCCTCTTAGCGGCGAGGGTCCTCTTAGCGGCGGGGATCCGGGATGCTGTCCCAGATCGCCTGGTCGACCTGGCCGGGCGTTTCCAGCTGGGGTGAGTGGCCGGTGGCGGGCAGCAGCCGGAATTGGGCGTCGGGGATGGCGGCGGCGTAGGCGCGTCCGTAGCCGGTGTCCACGATCCCGTCGTCCTCGCCCCACAGGACGAGGGCGGGGATCGCCAGCGTCGCCAGGCGGGGGGCGAGGGCGGGGTCGCTCATCGAGGCGCCGGCGTAGGCGGCCAGGGCGGCCCGGTTCCCGGCGGCGAGCGCCTGGGCCGCCGGAGGCAGACTCGCGGGGTCGAAGCGGAACGGCTCGGGGTTGTGGAAGCTGAGGGCGAAGACCTGGTCCATGGTCAGGGAGAAGAAGTCCGCGACAGGGTGGCCGGGCACGTCGATACCGACGGCGTCGATCAGGACGATTCCGCTGACCCGTGGTGAGGCGAGCAGCGCGAGCTCGGCGGTGATCCAGCCGCCGACGGAGTTGCCGATGACGGTGACATCGGTCAGGCCGAGCTGGTCGAGCAGCGCGCCGTACAGCGCGGCGAGGCCCGGAATAGTCGCCAGGGTGCCAGGGCGCGGGGTGCCGCCGAAGCCTGGGTGGGTCGGGGCCAGCACGTGCACGTCGTGGGCGGCGGCGAACCGCTCGGCGAACCCGGTCACCGATTGCGGGCCCGCCCCGCCGTGGAGCAGCAGGAACGGCGGCCCGGTCCCGTAGTCGTCGATAGTCACCTCGACCGGGCCGATTCCAGCGGTGGCCACGGCGCGGGTAGCGGTGGACATGTGGGTTCTCCTTTTGACCGGCGATGATTGCGGCGCCCGTGTCGCGGACGCCGACGGGGCGGGGGGGCGGGGGGGTCAGGCGAAGTCGCTGGCGGGTTCGGTGGCGTACAGGCGCATCGCCTCGATCGTGGCGGCCGGGGTGAGTGGCTGGCCGCCGGCGATCATGTCGCGCAGGTCGCGGAAGTACTGCACGTACAGGTCCGGGGTGAACGTGTTGAGCAGGACGGTGGCCTGGTCGGTCGGGTTGGAGAAGGTGTGCGGCGCACCGGGCGGGATCATCACCAGAGTCCCGGCGGGCGCGTCATAGACGGTTTCACCGACGGTGAATTGCGCCTTCCCGGTCACGACGTAGAAGCCTTCGTCATGTCGGGCGTGCCGGTGTTGCGGGGGTCCCTCGGTGTGCGGGGCGAGGGTGATCTCCCCCATTCCGAGACGATGCCCGGTGGCGGTGCCGTCTTCCAGGATCCGCATCCGGGTCGGCCCGAGCTGGATGGTTTCGCCGCCGTCCGGCCCGACCACTGACACCTCGCTCATCCCGGCTCTCCTTTCGGTGAGAGTGAACTCTCATCTCGAACCTACAGTTCACCCCGAATCTCGCGCAAGTTCGCTCGCATGACGAGAGTTGACTAAACTCAGTATGGGAGGTGAGTGACGTGACGACACTGGCACGCCCGGCCCGCACGGGCGCCGGACGGGACAATCAGAAGATCCGCACCCGCCGGGCGATCATCGACGCGTGCCGCGAGCTGATCCGGTCTGGCCGCGCGGTGACGATGCCCGAGGTAGCGCGGGCGGCGCTGGTCTCTGAGGCCACCGCGTACCGCCACTTCCCGGATCTGGTGTCGCTGGTCAAGGAAGCTCTCGCCGGGATGTGGCCCAGCCCCGCCGCCGCGCTCGCACCGGTCGCGGAATCCAGGGACCCGGTGGAGCGAATCGGGTTCGCTTGCGAATTTCTGCTCCGCCACGTGCTCGCCTACCAGGGATCGGTGCGGTCCGTGATCGCGGCGACCGTCACCCGTCCGGACCAGGCCGCCGCCCGTCCCGGTTTCCGGTTCGGTCTCATCGACGAGGCCCTCGACCCGGTCACCGGCGCGATCGGCGGTCCGCCGGCCGGCCGGCTCGCCGAACTCAAGGCGGATCTCGCGGCCGTGGTCAGCGCCGATGCGCTGTTCTCCCTCACTGACCTGTGCCGGCTCTCGCCGGAGGAGGCGATCGCGAGCCTGGTCAGGACCGCGCGGACCATCACCCGCGCCGCTGTCCACCCCGCCACCGCAGAACCCTAGGCGGGCGGGGGGCCCGCCCGGACTCAGCCGAACCCGATTCGGGCCGCCGCGGACCGCGCCCAGTATGCTCCGGCCATGGAACTGAACGGAACCTCCGCGATTGTCTCCGGCGGCGCGAGCGGCCTGGGCGAGGCAACCGTCCGGGCGCTGGCCGCGGCGGGCTGCCGGGTAGTGGTCGCTGACCTCAACGAAGAGCACGGCAAGGCGGTCGCTGATGCGACCGGCGGCGTGTTCGCCAGGACCGATGTGTCCGACGAGCAGTCCGTGCAGGCGGCCGTGGCGGTGGCCGCGTCGATCGGCGCGCCGCTGCGGGTCGCGGTGAACTGCGCGGGCATCGGCTGGGCCGCCCGCACGGTAGGCCGCGACGGGTCACCGCATGACCTGGCCGCCTACCGGCGAGTCATTGACATAAACCTGATCGGCACCTTCAACCTCATGCGCATCGCCGCCGCCGCGATAGCCAAGACTGAGGCCGCCGACGCCGACGGCCTGCGCGGCGTGATCATCAACACCTCGTCGGTCGCCGGCATCGAGGGCCAGACGGGCCAGGTCGCCTACTCGGCGTCCAAGGGCGGGATCATCGGCATGACCGTCCCGGCCGCGCGTGACCTCGCGGCCATCGGCGTGCGCGTGAATACCATCTGCCCCGGCATCATCGACACGCCGATCTACGGTGAGGGTCCGGCCAGCGAGGAATTCAAGGCGAGGCTGGCCGCTCCGGTGGTGTTCCCGAAGCGGCTGGGCACCGCGGCCGAGTTCGCCCATCTGGTCAAGGCGCTGATCGAGAACGATTACATGAACGCAGAGGTCGTGCGCTTCGACGGCGGCATCAGGTTCCAGCCGAAGTAGCAGTCACGTAGATTTCCGGTCGGAGGGCCTGCCGCGGCGGCAGGCCGCGCGGCAGATGATGGGCGGACAGGGCTGATGTCAGACGAGGTACTCGCCGAGGTCGACGACGGCATCGCCGTCATCACGATTAACCGCCCGCAGGCGCGAAACGCCGTGAACGGCGCGGTGGCCCGCGGCATCGCGGCCGCGGTCGAGGAGTTCGACGCCTCCGCCGACGTCCGGGTGCTGGTGCTGACCGGGGCGGGCGGGTCGTTCTGCGCGGGAATGGACCTGAAGGGCTTCCTGGCCGGAGACGCCCCGACGGCGCCCGGCCGTGGTTTCGGCGGGATCGCCGAGCGGCCGCCGGTCAAGCCGGTCATCGCCGCGGTCGAGGGATACGCGCTGGCTGGCGGCTTCGAGCTGGCCCTGGCGTGCGACCTGATCGTCGCGAGCCAGGACGCGAAGTTCGGCCTGCCGGAGGTTCGGCGCGGGCTGGTCGCCGGGGCCGGCGGCCTGCTCAGGCTGCCCCGGCGCATTCCCTATCACCTGGCCATGGAGGTCGCCCTGACCGGCGAGCACTTCCCGGCGGAGCGGCTGCATCAGGCCGGCCTGGTCAGTAGGCTGGTCCCGGCAGGCCAGGCACTGGCAGCCGCGAGGGACCTGGCCGCGCGGGTCGCGCTGGGTGCTCCGCTCGCGCTGGCGGCGACCAAGCGGGTCATCGTGGAGTCGTCTGACTGGGAGAACGGCGAGGCGTTCGCCCGGCAGGGCGAGATCATCAGCCCCGTGTTTTCCTCGGCCGACGCCATGGAGGGCGCGATCGCGTTTGCCGAGAAGCGGCCTCCTGCCTGGCGGGGAGAGTAAGGCCGAGCCGCACTGTGCCTGATCTCCTAGGATTACCCGGCGGCGGTCCGGCGCGGTCCGGCGCCAGCGCGATCGCCGCTGGCGCAGGGCAGGCGCAGGGTAAGAGGGAGACGAGATGACAGTTCCGCGGATCAGCGTGGTCGTGCCGTTCTACAACCTCGAGGATCTCCTCGATGACTGCCTGCGGTCCATCGCGGCCCAGTCGTTCACCGACCTCGAGGTCATCATGGTCGACTATGGCTCGACCGACGGCAGCGTGGCCATCGCCGCGAAGCAGGCCGCCGCTGACCCGCGGTTCACGCTGGTGCAGGTGCCCCACCACGGCACTGCGCCCGGATACGCCCGCAACCAGGGCGTGGAGAGGGCGCGGGGCGAGTTCCTCGCCTTCGTGGACGCCGACGACATGCTGCCGAGTCACGCCTACGAGATCATGCTGCACACGCTGCAGGCCTCCGGGTCTGACTTCGTCTCCGGCCAGGTGGAGCGGATCGGCCCGGCCGGCGTCACGCCGTCGGCCCTGCACGCCCGCGCGCTCAAGGGCAGGCGGATCGGCACCCACATCAGCAAGACACCGTCCCTGTTCTACGACGTCTCGGTGTGGAACAAGCTGTTCCGCCGGTCGTTCTGGGATGCGAACCACCTGACCAATCCGGAGGGCATGATCTGGGAGGACCTCCAGATCATGACCAGGGCGCACGTGCTGGCCAAGGCGGTCGACGTCATCCCCGACCCGATCTACTACTGGCGCGAGCGCGGCACGGGCGCCCTGTCCATCACCCAGTCGCGCACGGACATCACCAACGTCAGGGACCGGATCACCGCGCTGCTGGCCATCGACTCCTTCCTGCGCGAGCGGGGGACGCCGAAGCTGCTGCGGCAGCATCAGCGCAAGGCGCTGATCAACGACCTGTGGCTGTATGTCTGCGACCTGTCCAGGACCACCGCGGACTACCGGGCCGAGTTCGTCGAGCTGGGCGGCAAGTACCTCAGCCAGGTTGACCGGCGGGTCCTGGCCACCCTGCCCGCCACGCACAAGCTGGCCTACTACCTGGTCGCCAAGCACCGCGTAGCTGAGCTGGTCGAGTTCAACACCTGGCAGGCCAGCCAGCCGAACAAGACCCTGCCCGTGGTGCGGAGACTCGGCAGGCTCCGCGCGGACCTGCCGTTCCGCGAGGACCGCGCGCAGAAGATACCCGCCAGGATCTACCGGCCGCACTGGCGGGAGCTCGATCCGTTCGTCCGGGTCGACGCGCTGAGCTGGCGGAAGAACCGGCTGGTCATCACCGGAGCGGCGTTCGTGCCGTCCATCGACATCATCAAGCGGCGGAACACCTCCAAGATCGTCATACTGCGCCCGGTGGGGAGCCGGCTGAGGCCGCCGATCGTGGTGCCCGCCCGCTCCTTCCGGCATCTGGACGCCACCGCCTGGTCACTTCAGGACAGGTACTCCTACGACTGGGCTGGCTTTGAGTGCGAGATCAGCTCCCGGTGGTTCCGGATCGGGCGGCACTGGCTGACCGGCGACTGGGACTGCATGATCCTGGTCAGGGGTCACGGCGTGTGGCGGCTAGCCCGGCTGCATACGCCGACGCGGGGCCCGGCCGAGCGGCCCGAGTTCATGCAGGTGGCCCCGGGGATCAGGTTCGGCGCCCGGTGGGTCGGGCGCCAGCTGCACGTCGGGGTGGTGGGAACCCCCGCGATCCTGCACGGATGCGAGGAATCCGGCGGAAAGTTCCTGATCGACGTGGACGTGGACCTGCCCGGCGCGGATATCCGCGACGCCGAGCTGATCCTGGCCTGGCCCAAGGGCGCGGCCACGCAGGCGTTCGCGACCACCGCCCAGGACGCGGCGGGCGCGGCCGGCACCGTGCGGCTGCGCGGGGAGATCCCGTTCGGGGCGCTGGCCGCGGTGTCGGGCGGCGGCGAGGCCGGAGCCGACGGCGCGGGCGTCGAATGGGACCTGCACGTCAAGCTCAAGGGCCGGGACCGGATCAGGGTCGCGTTCCCGGCCGGCCTGGCGGAGTTCAGGTCTCCGGTCGGCCTGCAGGAGGTCGCGGTCGAGCGCACCAGGTACGGCAACGTCGTCCTGCTCCGGCGGAGCCTGCGGCCGGTGATCGAGCAGCACGCGTGGAGCCAGGACGGGCGGCTGACGCTGGAGGGCACCTACCCGGCTCGGGCGGCCGGCACCTACGAGGCTGTGCTGCGCCGGCGGGCATCCACCGATCAGCATGTGGTCGCGCTCGCGCGCGACGGCGACCACTTCACGATGACCATCGACGTCACCGGCATGCCGGCCTTCGGCCAGCGCTACCCGCTGCGCGATGGCAACTGGGACATCCTGGTGCGCCGGGCGGGCGAAGCCGGGGCGCCGCTGGTGGTTCCCGGATATGACCACGCGCAGCTCGCTCAGGTATCCGATGAGAAGGTCACCTTCGGGCAGAAGACCTACCGGTTCACCACGGCCGGATACGACGCGCCGCTCCTGATCGCCGGGCCCGCGCTGAAGCTGACCGAGCATGGCCGCGTCCAGCGGCGCATGCTGCGCGGCGTCTACTACCCGCTCCAGCAGAAGCTCCCGCTGCGGGACTCGGTCTTCTTCATGAGCTGGAAGGGCAAGCAGTGCGGGGACAACCCCCGTGCGATAGCCGACGAGCTGCGCCGCCGCGGCGATGACCGCGAGCACGTCTGGGCCGTGTGGGACTGGTCGGTACCCGCTCCCGAGGGAGCGCGCACCGTACTGACCGGCACCGAGGACTACTTCGAGGCACTGGGCCGCTCCCGCTACGTGATCGCCAACGATGACATGCAGGCGAATTACCACAAACGGGAGGGCCAGGTCTACGTGCAGACCTGGCACGGGACTCCGCTCAAGCGCATCGGCTTCGACATCGAGCAGCCCCAGTTCATCAGCGGTACCGGTTACTTCGACCAGCTGGCTCACGACGTCGCGCAGTGGGACCTGCTCCTGTCGCCCAATCCGTTCAGCACGCCGATCATGCGCCGCGCGTTCAGGTTCGACGGCGAGATCTACGAGTCGGGGTACCCGCGCAACGACGTGCTGCGCAGCGGCGGCGCGGACCGCATCGCCGCGCAGGTCCGGCGGCGCCTCGGCCTGCCCGACGGCAAGCGCGTCGTGCTGTACGCGCCGACCTGGCGGGACAACCAGTACTACGCATCGGGCCGGTACCGCTTCGACTTCCGGCTCGACCTCGAGCGGGCCTGGCAGGAACTCGGCGACGACTACGTGATCCTGGTCCGGGGGCATCATCACATGGCGGACGACGTCCCGGCGGGCGCGCGGCCGGGGTTCGCGATCAACGTGACCGCCTACCCGGACATCTCCGAGCTGTTCCTGGTCAGTGATGCCCTGATCACGGACTACTCATCGGTGATGTTTGACTTCGCCCCCACCGGGCGGCCGATCCTGTTCTTTACCTACGACCTGGAGCAGTACCGCGACAACCTGCGGGGCTTCTATTTCGACTTCGAGGCGGAGGCCCCCGGCCCGCTCCTGGCCACATCGGACGAGGTCGTAGCGGCGATCAAGGACATGGACGCGGTGGCCGCCGGCCACCAGGCGCAGTACGAGGCCTTCACCGCGAAATTCTGCTCGCTGGACGACGGAAAGGCCGGCGCGCGCGCCTGTGACCGGATTTTCGGGAGCGGCCGCCTGTGACCCAGGACCAGGATCGTCAGATCGCCAGGGATGCCGGGCCGCGCGCGGCCGGCGACTCGCCCGCCAGGGGCCGGCCGGACCGGATCCCGCCCTGGCTCGTGGGCGTCATCCCGGCTCTGGCGGAGCTAGTGATCGGCGGATACAAGCTCGGCGGGCCGTCATTGTGGCGGGATGAGGGCTACACGATCAACTCCTCGCAGCGGTCCGTCGGCCAGATCCTCGCGCTGACCTGGCATCAGGATGCCGTGCACGGCCTGTACTACCTGCTCATGCATTTTGTTATCGGCGCCTTCGGCACGTCTGCCGTCGTGCTGCGGCTGCCGTCGCTGCTGGCCATGTGCCTCGCGGCGGCGGCCACGGCCGTCCTGGGCCAGCGCCTGGCGCGGGCCTCGGGGCTCCCGGCACCCTCGGTGACCGGCATCGGGGCCGGGCTGCTGCTGGCGGCCGTGCCGCTGACGACGTATTACTCGGAGGATGCGCGGCCCTACGGCCTGGTCAGCCTGCTGGGCCTGACGGCGACGTATGCGCTGGTCCGTGGCGCGGCCGAGTATCGCTGGAGCTGGTGGGCCCTCTACACCGCGGCGATCGTGCTCGCGGTGACCCTCGACCTGTTCGCCCTGCTGCTGGTGGTCGCGCACGGAGTCAGCCTGGTCTTCGCCCGCACCAGGGCGCCAGCGGCCGTGGAGGCGCAGGCGGGCGGCCAGCCGGCCACTGACCAGGCGAGGGCCAGCCTGCCGGGCGCCAGGGCGCCAGGCGCCGGACGGCTGGGGCGGCCGCTGGCGCAGTGGCTCGGGGCGGTGGCCGCCGCGGTCGTGCTGCTCGCTCCGGTGCTCTACCTGGGCTACCGGCAGGCCGGCACGCTCGACTGGATCCGGGCCCCGGACCGGGCGACCGTGATCGGCCTGGTGCGGGACCTGGCCGGCGCCGGGCCGCTGATCCCCCTGGTAGCGGTGCTGGCCGTCTGCGGCGCCGCGGCCAGTCGTCGCTCCCGCCCCGGCACCCTCACGCTGCCGGTAGTGGCGCTCCCGTGGCTGGTACTGCCGCCGGTGCTGCTGCTGGCCGTGTCGGAGCTGCATCCGGTCTATACCGAGAGATACGTGCTCTACTGCTTCCCGGCGCTGTCCCTGCTGGTCGCGGCCGGCCTCGCCCGGATCACCGCCCTGGCCAGCGGCAGGTCCTTCGGCCAGCGTTCCCGGGTGCTCGCGGTGCTGCCATCGGCGGTACTGGCGACCGTGCTCGCGGTATCTCTGATCGGGCCCCAGCTAGGAATCAGGATCACCAGTCACCGGACAGACGACCTGCGCACGGTCACGGCGATCGTCGCCGCGCACGAGCGGCCGGGCGACGCGGTCTTTTACCTGCCCCAGACCACGCGGGTCGTCGGGATGGCCTACCCGGCGCCCTTCCGGCGGCTGCGCGACATAGCCCTCGGGCAGTCCCCGGCCCGCTCGGGAACCCTGCTGGGGGTGGAGGTGCCCGGATCCGTGCTGGCTCACCGCCTGTCGGGTGTCCGCAGGATCTGGACCGTGAACTGGCGCAACAGCCTGACTCCGCTGAGCTCAGACGGGCTGGCCGCCCAGGAGGAGGGGCAGGTCAGTCACATGCGCCTGGTCCAGCAGTGGCACGTGATGTCGGTCGTGCTCCGCCTGTATACCGTCAGCCAGACATGAGCGGCAGGCTGCGCTTGGGCGCATAGGCGGCCAGCTTCTCGCGGAGCTTGCTGCGCCCCCGGTGCAGCCGCGACATCACGGTGCCGATCGGCGTGCCCATGATCTCCGCGATCTCCTTGTACGGGTAGCCCTCGATGTCGGCCAGGTAGACCGCCATCCGGAACTCCTCCGGCAGATCGCGCAGCGCGCCCAGGATGTCGGAGCCGGCCAGCCGCTCCAGTGCCTCTGCCTCCGCTGACCTGGCTGGCGGGGACAGCGGATCGGTACTGACCCGCCAGTCATCCTGGAAATCGCCGCCGAGCGCCTGAACGGGCTCCCGGCGCTTCTTGCGGTAGGTGTTAATGAAGGTGTTGGCCAGGATTCTGTGCAGCCAGGCGCGCAGATTAGTGCCTGGCCGAAACTGGTGGAAGGCGGCGTATGCCTTGGCGAAGGTCTCCTGCACCAGATCCTCGGCGTCGCTGGCATTCCTGGTCATCCGGAGCGCGGCTGGGTAGAGCTGGCCCAGGTAAGGCACCACGTCCTGCTCGAACCGCGCCTCGCGGTCGGGCATGTCCGTCGGGCTCATCGTCGCTCCGCTCCTCGTTGTCTCTACCATATAGACGCGGCAGCGGCCCGTCTGGACGTGTGATCTGCGCAACATTGCGGTTACAATTCGAAATTCTGGCCCGCTGTCCTGAGTGTGCGCTTAATTTCGGCCATCAAACATCTGAGCGCACCGGCGTCATCAGATCCAGCTGCGGAACCACATCCGGGAGAACCAGGAGGCGTAGGGGATGGACTGCGCGGCCAGGGCCGGGTACAGGTAGGCGAAGTTCGTCAGCACGGCGAGCAGGTAGGCGCCGGTCGCCACCGCGCCCATCGCACGGCGGCCGGGTGCCGCCCTGGCCGGCCCGATGATCAGGCCGAGGCACAGGGTGATGGCCATCAGCAGATACGGCTCGAACGCGACCGCGTAGAAGTCGAACATCGTCCGGTGATCGTGCCAGGCGAACCAGAACCAGGGCAGCCAGCCGGCCCCGACGCCGAGCAGTACCGCCCCGGCCCGCCAGTCCTTGCGGGTGAGCCACCACGCCAGGCAGAAGATCAGCGCCGGGATGGACGCCCACCAGATCAGCGGGGTGCCGATCGCGAGTACCTCCTGCGAGCAGGCCTTCGCGCCGCAGGTATTAGCCGGCGCCTCGTAGTACATGGCCACCGGCCTGCTCATGACGAGCCAGGTCCATGGCTGCGACTTGTAGGTCTGGGTGGTGGTCAGGCCCAGGCCGAACTGCAGCAGCGCCTTGTTGTACTGGTACAGCGAATCCAGGGCCGACCAGATGGGCACGTGATTGCCGTGCAGCGCCGCCCAGTTCCTGTCGTAGCCCTGCTTGGTGGCCAGCCAGCCGCTCCAGGACACGACGTAGGCGGCCAAGGGCACCACCCCGAAGGAGATCGGCAGCCACTTGACGTCGCTCCTGAGCACGCCGTACAGGCGGTTGCTGAACCCCGCGGCCCGGCGGGCGCCGAGGTCCCACGCGATCGCCAGCCCGGCGAAGGCGGGGATGAACCAGACGCCATTCCACTTGGACGCGGTCGCGAATCCCAGGCAGACCCCGGCCAGCACCCGCAGCCAGCGGATCCCGAGCTTCGGGCCGCCGTCACTGCCCGGGCGGGCGGCCGCGGCGGCCGCCAGGCGCGCTCGGCTGCGATCCCGGTCGAGCACCAGCAGGCCGAACGCGGCCAGGGCCCAGAACATGACGAAGATGTCCAGGATGGCCGTCCGGCTCAGCACGAGCTCGAGCCCGTCCAGGGCCAGCAGCAGGCCAGCGATGCAGCCGAGCAGGGTGGAGCGGGTCATCCGCCGGGTGATCCTGGCCAGCATCAGGATCGATACCGAGCCGATCACCGCGACGGCGAACCGCCAGCCGAAGGGCGTCAGGCCGAACAGCCATTCGCCGACGGCGATCAGTACCTTGCCCAGCGGCGGGTGGGCCACGTACTCGCCGCCCGAGGCCAGGATGCGCGTGCCGCCGTGGGCCAGCACGGCGTTCGCGTTCTTGACGTGGTTAATCTCGACGCCGTGGCGCAGGATCCCGTAGGCATCGCCGACGTAGTACGTCTCGTCGAAGACCACGGCATGCGGGACGCTGAGCCGGTTGAAGCGCAGGAAGGCACCGAACAGGCTGACCAGGAGCGGCCCGGCCCAGCCCCACGCCGCGCGGCCCGGGATCGGCGGCACCAGCCGGCTGCGGATCTGCGCCGCCGCCGCGGCCTGCGCCCCGGCCGGGCCTGCCGGTTCGGCCGGCGGCGCGTAGTCGTGTGCCCTCATCACGTGCCATCGTAAGGGCCGGTGGCATTAGCGTGGGCCCCGGAATGGAACCAATCGCAGAAGACGACGCAGGGGCTGGCGCAGCGGCTGACGCGCCGGTCGAGGTACCGTCCGGCGCCGGGGCGACCCTGACGCTGGCCGCGGTTCCGATCGGCCGGCCGGCCGATGCCTCACCCCGCCTGGCCCAGGCGCTCAGCGAGGCGCCGATCATCGCGGCCGAGGACACCCGCCGGGTCCGCAGGCTCGCGGCCGCGCTGGGCATCACCCTGTCGGCGACGGTGGTCTCGTATTACGAGAATGTCGAGCAGCGGCGCGCGCCGGCGCTGCTGGCGCGGCTGCGCGACGGCACTGACGTGCTGCTGGTGACCGATGCGGGGATGCCAGGCATCAGTGATCCTGGCTATCGCCTGGTGGCCGCGGCGGCGGCCGCGGGCATCCGGGTCACGGTGCTGCCAGGGCCCTCGGCCGTCACCGCGGCGCTCGCCGTCTCCGGCCTGCCGAGCGACCGCTTCTGCTTTGAGGGGTTCCCGCCGCGGCGCCCAGGCGAGCGCGCCCGCAGGTTCGCCGAGCTGGCGGGCGAGCCCAGGACGCTGATCTTCTTCGAGTCGCCGCGCAGGCTCGCCGTCACCCTCGGCGCCCTGGCCGCGGCGCTGGGCGAAGGCCGTCGCGCCGCCGTCTGCCGGGAGCTGACCAAGACCCATGAGGAGGTCAGGCGCGGCACGCTGGGCGAGCTGGCCGCGTGGGCGCGCAGCGGGGTACTCGGCGAGGTCACCCTGGTGGTCGAGGGCGCGCCGGCCCCTCGCGAGCTGGCCTCGGCGGCGCAGGCGGCGGCCTACGTCGCCGAGCGCGAGGAAGCCGGGATCGCGCGCAAGGAGGCGATCGCCGCCGTCGCCAGGCAGTACGGCCTGCGCAAGCGCGAGGTCTACGACGCGGTCGTGCAAGCGAGGGCGCGTGACGCTCTAGGCTGAGGCAATGCCGCAGCCTAGCCGTCACATCCTCGCCGCACCCGCCTGGCCCTACGCCAATGGCCCTCGTCACATCGGGCACGTGTCCGGGTTCGCGCTGCCCTGCGACATGTTCAGCCGGTATCAGCGGATGGCCGGCCACCAGGTACTGATGGTCAGCGGCACCGACGAGCACGGCACCCCGATCCAGGTGCAGGCGGACGCCGAGGGCGTGACCGCCAAGCAGCTCGCCGACCGGTACAACCGGATCATCGCCGAAGACCTGACCAGCCTGGACATGTCCTACGACCTGTTCACCCGGACGACCACCCGCAATCACTACGCGGTGACCCAGGAGATCTTCAAGGGGCTCTACGACAACGGCTACATCTTCGCCCGCACCGCGATGGGCGCGATCTCGCCGTCGACCGGGCGGACGCTGCCCGACCGCTACGTCGAGGGCACCTGCCCGATCTGCGGGTACGACGGGGCGCGCGGGGATCAGTGCGACAACTGCGGCAATCAGCTCGACCCCGCCGACCTGATCAACCCGCGCTCGAAGATCAACGGCGAGACGCCGGTCTTCGTGGAGACCGAGCACTTCTTCCTCGACCTGCCCGCCTTCGCCGACGTGCTCGGGACCTGGCTGCAGAGCAAGAGCGGCCAGTGGCGGCCGAACGTCCTGAAGTTCTCGCTGAACCTGCTCGGCGATCTGCAGCCGCGGGCCATCACCCGTGACCTGGACTGGGGCGTCCCGATCCCGCTGGACGGCTGGCGGGACCGGACGGACAAGCGGATCTACGTGTGGTTCGACGCGGTCATCGGCTACCTGTCCGCCTCGATCGAGTGGGCGCGCCGCTCCGGTGACCCGGACGCCTGGCGCGCCTGGTGGCAGTCGCCGGACGCGCAGTCCTACTACTTCATGGGCAAGGACAACATCGTCTTCCACTCCGAGATCTGGCCCGCCATGCTGCTCGGCTACAGCGGCCAGGGCAGCAGGGACGGGAGACCGGGGTCGCTGGGCGCCCTGAATCTGCCCACCGAGGTGGTCTCCAGCGAGTACCTCACGATGGAGGGCCGCAAGTTCTCCTCCTCGCGGGCCGTGGTCATCTACGTGCGCGACTTCCTCGAGCGCTATGACGTGGACGCGCTGCGGTACTACGTGGCCGTGGCCGGTCCCGAAAACCAGGACACGGACTTCACCTGGAGCGAGTTCATCCGGCGCAATAACGATGAGCTGCTGGCCAACTGGGGCAACCTGGTGAACCGCAGCGTGTCGTTCGTGGCCCGCAACATAGGGACGATCCCGGAGGCCGGCCAGCAGACCGATGCGGACCTGGACATACTCAGGCGCTCCGCCGATTCGTTTGCGGTGGTGGGTGAGGCTCTGTCGCGGTCGCGGTTCAAGGCGGCCATCACCGAGACGATGCGGACCCTGGCTGAGGCCAATAAGTACCTCTCCGATCAGGCGCCGTGGAAGCTGCGGGAGTCCGACCCGGAACGGATGCGGGCGATCTGCCACGTGGCGCTCCAGCTGGTCGATGACGGGAAGACGCTGCTGACCCCGTTCCTGCCCAGCTCGTCGCAGAAAGTCTTCGAGCTGCTGGGCGGCCAGGGCAGCTGGTCGGGGATGCCGAGGATCGCCGAGGTGGATGAGGACGGCGGCCCGTCCTACCCGGTCATCACCGGCGACTACGAGTGCGCGGCCCGGTGGGAGTCGGCACCGATCAGGACCGGGACGCCGCTGGCGCCACCGACGCCGCTGTTCGCCAAGCTCGACCCGGCGCTGGCCGATGAGGAGCTGGCCCGGCTGGAGTCGCGGTGAGTGCTGACCGCCCGCCCGCCCCGGCCCCGGCGCCGCTGCCCGCCCCGGCGTTTGACGCCCACTGCCACCTGGACATGATCGAGCGGCCGGTGCCGGAAGTGCTGGCGCAGGCCCGCCAGGCCGGGATCACCAGGGTCGTCACGGTCGGCTGCGACCTGCCGTCCTCGCGCTGGGCGGCCGATACCGCCGAGCGGCACCGCGATGTCTTCGCGGCGGTGGCCATCCACCCGAATGAGACCGCGCGGGCGGCAGGCCCGGCCGCTGATCGAGACAAGGTCCTGAGCGAGATCAGCGCGCTGGCGGCGCTGCCCGCGGTGCGGGCGGTCGGCGAGACCGGACTCGACTACTACCGCGACAGCGCGCCTGCCGGCATCCAGCAGGAATGGTTCCGCGCGCACATCGAGATCGCCAAGCAGGCCGGGAAGGCGCTGATGATCCACGACCGGGACGCGCACGAGGACGTGCTGCGGATCCTGGCGCAGGCGGGGCCGCCCGAGCACGTCATCTTCCACTGCTTCTCCGGCGACGCGGCGATGGCCAGGCGGTGCGCCGAGGCGGGCTACGTGATGAGCTTCGCCGGCACGGTGACGTTCGCCAGCGCCGGGCCGCTGCGGGAAGCCGCCGCGGTGGCCCCGGCCGAGCTGATCCTGGTGGAGACCGACGCGCCGTTTCTCACTCCCGTGCCGAACCGCGGCAGGCAGAACGCCCCGGCGCAGGTGGCGCACACGCTGCGGGCGGTCGCGGCGGTCAAGCAGATGCCGCCGGAGGAGCTGTGCGCCGCCATCGCCGTGACCGGCGAGCGCGTCTTCGGGCCGTGGGACGCCTAGCGGCAGCCGGCTAGCGGCACCGGCGCTGGGGTGCTGGTGCTGGGACCTGAGTTAATGGCCGAGCAGGTCGCCGGGCGCGGTGAGCCGGAAGCCGAACATGTCGATCGCGACCCCGCCTGCCTGGCCGGCCAGCGCGAGTGCCGCCTCGCCGACCTTCAGGCGCAGGTCGGGGTGCGCGCCGGCCGCCCTGGTCCCGGTGTGCAGGTCCCAGTGATGCAGCTTCTGGCGGCCCAGCTCGCCCAGCGCGGGCGGCTCGTCCGTGGCGCCGAACACCCGGGGCGGCCAGTAAGAGGTGTAGAAGTAGATGTCGTCGCCACTCAGGGCGTAGTTGCCGCTCTTGTGATGCTCGACGGCGAGTTTCCCGCTGTACGGCTCCAGCACGCTGATGACCTGCTGGACCGGCACGTCGCGCTCGGCGTACACGGACACGAGCAGGGCCAGCTCGGGATGCGGCACTCCCGGATGGGTCGTCCCGCCGAGGCGCACGGCCAGGCCGCGGACCAGCCGGGCGCCGTCAAGCTCCTTGGCCTCGTCGCTGCGCCGCTCGCGGTGGCTCTCGACCGCCGAGCCCGCGTAGAAGCCCGTGGTCATGCCCTCGGGCAGCCCGGCCCTGGCCGCGGTGCCCGGCGCGATCGTGATCGGCCCGTGCAGCAGGACGCCGTTGGTGAACACGAGCCTGTCCCGCCACTTGCGCACGGCCGGGTCATACCGGCGGGCCGTCTCCAGCAGCTGCTGCTCGCCCGGGTCGGCGGCCAGCAGCAGCGTCGGCCCGACGGCCAGCCGCCTGCCGCCGTGGTCGAAGAGCCCCATGTGTCATCCCTCCCGCCGGACCGGCCGCCGTCATCGCCGTATGGCCATCATCGCGCCATCAGAACAGGGAGGTGACGCCATGCCACACGCTGGCGGCCGTATGACCGACGTCCTTGGCCATGCCCCACATATCCTGGCCGGTGTGCTCCGCGCTGTCCCCGATGCCGTCGGCGACGCCGAGGACCACGCCGTGCTGGTGGATGTCACCGCCCCAGTTCTCCACGATGAGATTGTGGCCGAAGTCGGCGACGCCGATGGCGACGATCCCGCCGGCGGCAACTCCGGTCACGACGCCGAGGACCGGCGCGCCCGCGATGGCGAGGCCGCCGACTGCCCCGGCCACCGCCGTGCCCGCCAGCGCGCCGAGGGCGATGCCGCCGACATTGGCGGCCGCCTCGCCCGGGTACGCCTCGTACCAGGGGATGCCCTTGGAGACGTCGTCCTGGGCGGCCAGGACGGTACCGATACCCGCCGCCGCCACGTCGATCACCGGGAAGTCGAGCCCGAACTTCGTCATCTTGCTGAAGAAGTCCGCATCGTCAAGGCCGGCCGCGGTGCTGCTCAGACCAGGCAGGTCAGACAGGCGCGTGTCGAGCACCTTGGTCACCGCGTTTTCGTGCGCAGCGGCCGCCGTGACATCGTCCCCGGCCGATGCGAGCTGATCATTGGCCTCGGCTAGCTTCGCCTTGACGTCCTGCGGGATATTCCCGAACCGGCCTTGCGCGTCGCGGGCCGCCTCACGGGCGGCGATATACGCGGTCTTGGCCTCCTTGGCTTCTGTCGTCAGGTCGCTGACCTTGTCCTCGACGTATTTCCGGTAAACCGTCGGCAGGGCCCAGAAGCCGCGCAGGTAGTCGGAAATGGTGGTGGCATCGGCCAGCGTGACACCGTGCTCACCGGGAGCCGGGGGAGCGATCTGGGCATACAGCGCCTGAAGCGCCCCGGCGGCCTGCACCCTGGCCCTCTGCGCGGTCTGCATGCACTGCTGCCAGAACGACTGGTAGCCCTGCGCCCAGTCGTTCTGCGTCGCGTTGGTGAAGCACGCCTGCGGCGGCTGGCCGTCGCTGCCGACCGGGACCTCGTTCGCGGCGGCTAGGGCGGCGGCTTCCTCGAGCGCGTTCTCGATCTTGGCCAGGTCGAGCGCGAGCTGGTCGACGATGCCGCCGGCCGAGTTGATCACGACGCCGAGCGCGTTGGCGCCGGCCGCGTCCTGTTCCCAGTTCCTGGTGAATGCCGAGGCGGCCGAGCCCTGCCAGCCGGCATCGCCCGCGATCTGGCTGACCTTCTTATCCAGCGCGGTCACGACGTCGCCGATTTCCGGCACGTACCGGTAGAGCGTGCCGGACAATGCCGACAGGCCGTGGATGTCGCCGCCGACCCAGTCATGGGCGAACGGCGGCAGGCTGGCCGGGGATGTGGCCCCTGTTCCCACCGGCGCTCCTTCAGTTGATCTTGCTGGGGTCCATGATCTGGCCGCACAGCTGGGTGAGGCTTTCCTCGGTGTGCTGGTAGTTGTCGTGCGCCGCCTGCAGCTTCCTGGCGTGATTGTCGATCGACCCGGCGATCTGCAAGTGCAGCAGGTCCAGCGCCTGCATCAGGGAGCTGAGGCTCTGGTCGAACGCCCCGTCACCGCCGTCAGGCAGAGCCGGGCAGCTCATCGGCATGATCGCCGCGAACGTCTGCGACTCCGCGCGGAAGGTCGCCGACGCCTGCTGCAGGTCCGCGATAACGACCTGGAATCCGCTGCTCATCCCAGCCACCCGCTCCCCAGCCACCCGCTCATCCCAGCCACCTTTCCAGCGCCTCGAGGTCTTCGTGCTGCCAGCGCCACGCATCGCTCTGCGCGGCCGGGTCAAGCACCACCTGGTCCACCCCGGCGGCGCTCATCAGCGCGCGGGCATTGCTGAGCGGCAGCGCCGCCCACGGCTGCTCGGGGCCCAGCGCCGCTATCAGCTGCCGGGTAGTCGTGAAGACCGGCAGCGCGCGGGTGCCGTTGGCCAGCTCACGTACCTCGAACTCCACCTCGGTACGGCCGCCTCGGCGTACTGGATGCGCGGGCGCGAAAACTATCTCAGGCAGGAGACGGCCAGGCTCCTGCGGAACGACCGGACCAGGCTCCTGCGGAACGGCCCGGCCAGGCCGCAGCGGGTCAGCGTCACGGTTCTCCCAGACCATGACTAAACGGTACCAACCATCCAGGCGGTCCGTAATGGAAAGCTTTGATCGCCGCGCCGCCGCGCCGCCGCGGCGTGCGCTGGCCGCTAGGTTGCCGGTATGGATCTGCCGGAGGCCAGCCGGGACGCGGCTGCGCGCGGTCCGCGGCGGCTCGGGCCCAGCGAGATCAGGCAGCTCGCCGAGCGGCTGGGGATCCGGCCGTCCAAGCGGCTGGGCCAGAACTTCGTCATCGACGCCGGGACCGTCAACCGCATCACGGCGCTGGCCGCCCTGGATCCGTCCGACGTCGTCCTTGAGGTCGGCCCCGGCCTGGGCTCGCTGACCCTGCCGCTGCTCGCGGCGGCCCGCCGGGTACTGGCGGTCGAGCTGGACCCGGTCCTGGCCGCCGAGCTGCCGCGTACGGTCGCGGCGCGCGCGCCCGGCCTGGCTAGCCGGCTTGAGGTGATGACCGCGGACGCCGCCAGGGTGACGTCACTGCCCGGCGAGCCGCCGACGGTCCTGGTGGCGAACCTGCCCTACAACGTGGCGGTTCCGGTCGTGCTGCACCTGCTGGCCACGGTTCCCTCGCTGCGCCGCGGGCTGGTCATGGTCCAGGCCGAGGTCGCCGACCGGATGACCGCGCCGCCGGGCAGCCGGACGTACGGCGTGCCGTCGGTCAAGCTGGCCTGGTACGGGCGCGCGCGGCGGGCCGGATCCGTACCGCGCAGCGTGTTCTGGCCGGTGCCGAGGGTGGATTCCGGGCTGGTGGCCTTCACCCGGCACGACCCGCTCGCCGGCGCCCGCCGCGACGATGTCTTCGCCGTCGTGGACGCGGCCTTCGCGCAGCGGCGCAAGACGCTCAGGGCGGCACTGACGCCCTGGGCAGGCTCGGCGGTGCGGGCCGAGCAGATCCTCCGGGCGGCCGGCGTCGACCCGGCGCTGAGAGGCGAGGCGCTGGCCGTCTCAGATTTCATCCGGATTGCCCAGGCCGCCGCCCCTCGCTCGGGGCCAGGCCGTTAACGGCGTATCGGGCCTGGCCGGGCCGGTCGCGGTGAGCACCACGGGGTCGGGCGGCGCGGGGAGCCCGCCAGGCGGCGTACGATCTTCAGATCGTGAGCCCCGTGATCACTCCAGCCCAGGCGGCCGTAACTGTCCGAGTGCCCGCCAAGGTGAACCTCCAGCTCGCCGTCGGGCCGCCTCGCGACGACGGGTACCACGATCTGGTGACGGTCTTTCACGCGGTGTCACTCTTCGATGAGGTCACCGTCCGGCCGGCCAGCCGCACCAGCGTGCTGGTGACCGGTGAGAACGCCGACTCGGTGCCCAGGGGGAACACCAATCTGGCGGCCAGGGCCGCGAGCGCGCTGGCCAGGGCCACCAACCGGCGGCGGCACGGTCCCGCCGCCGTGCAGATCGAGATCATCAAGCGCATCCCGATAGCTGCCGGGCTCGCCGGCGGCAGTGCGGACGCGGCCGCCGCCCTGGTGGGCTGTAACGAGCTCTGGCGCACCGGCTTCAGCCAGCAGCAGCTCTGTGACGTCGCGGCCGAGCTGGGCAGCGATGTGCCGTTCGCGCTCGTCGGCGGGACCGCGGTCGGGCAGGGCCGGGGCGAGCGACTCACCGCCGCGCTCGTGGCCGGGACCTACCACTGGGTGCTGGCGTTCGCCGCGGCCGGGCTGGCCACGCCCGAGGTATACGCGGCCTGCGACCGGCTCCGTTCCGCCCGCGCCGCCGCCGATGGCACCCCGCGCGAGGCGCCGCGGCCGCAGCTGGACACCGCACTGATGGCCGCGCTGCGCTCTGGCGATCCCGCGGTCGTAGGTCCGCTGCTGGCCAATGACCTGCAGCCGGCGGCCGTTTCGCTGCTGCCTGAGTTGCGCCGGGCGCTCGCGGCCGGGCGGGAGCACGGAGCCCTGGGCGGAATCGTGTCCGGCTCGGGCCCGACCTGCGCCTTCCTGGCCGCCGGGGCCAGCCAGGCCAGGGACCTGGCGGTCTCGCTGACCGGGGCCGGGGTCTGCCGCCGGGTCGTGCGGGTCACCGGGCCGGTTCCCGGCGCGGCCATCCACCCGGCCATGGACCGCGGATGAACCTGGTCAACCTGGAGGCCGCCAGTAAGGCCTACGGCCCGCGGGCCCTGCTGGACCGGGTGTCACTCGGGGTCGAGGACGGCGACCGGATCGGGGTCGTGGGGCGCAACGGGGCCGGTAAGACCACCCTGCTGGCGGCCCTGGCCGGCTCCGCTGACCTGGACTCCGGCCGCGCCACCCGGGCCAGCGGCACGCGCGTCGGCTATCTCCCGCAGGACGAGATCCTGACCGGGCGGGTCAGGGATATCGTGTTCGGCTCGCTGCCCGAGCATGCATGGGCGGCGCAGGCCCGCAGCCGCGCCGTGATCGCGGCGCTGCTATCCGGCATAGATCTCACCGCAGAGGCAGAACGGCTCTCCGGCGGCGAGCGCCGCCGCACCGCGCTGGCCGCCCTGCTGCGCGGGACCCACGACCTCCTGCTGCTCGATGAGCCCACCAACCACCTGGACATCGAGGCGATCCGCTGGCTGGCCGGCTACCTGCTGGAGTACGGCAACGCGTACGTGGTCGTGACCCACGACCGGTGGTTCCTCGACACGGTCAGCCAGCGGACCTGGGAGGTAGCCGACGGCAGGGTGCACTCCTACGAAGGCGGCTACTCGGCTTACGTGCTGGCCAGGGCCGAGCGGGCCCGGATCGCGGAAGCCGAGGATCAGACCCGGCGCAGCCTGCTGCGCAAGGAGCTGGCCTGGCTGCGGCGCGGGCCGCCGGCCAGGACGAGCAAGCCGAAGTTCCGGATCGAGGCGGCCACCGCGCTGATCGCCGACGAGCCGTCTCCCCGCGATGGCGTGGAGCTGGCCAGGCTGGCGACCGCCCGGCTCGGCAAGACCGTGATAGAGCTGACCGACGTCACGGTGACGGCCGCCGGGCGGACGCTGCTGGACGACGTCACCTGGCAGCTCGGCCCCGGCGAGCGGGCCGGCGTCGTGGGCGTGAACGGCAGCGGCAAGACGACCCTGCTGCGCCTGCTCGCCGGGACCCTGCCGGTGCCCTCGCCCGGCGGCGAGCGGCCGGCTGATGGCGCCCGGCCGCCCGGCGGCGCCCCGTCGGCCCGCGGTCGCCAGCCGACGGACGGCGGGCTGGTGGCCAGCGGCGCGGTCGTGCGGGGCAAGACTGTGCGGCTCGGCTATCTCACCCAGGAGCCGACGCCGGTCGATCCGGGGCTGCGGGCCCTGGAGGCGGCCGAGCAGGTACGCGGTTCAGTGCAGATCGGCCAGCGCGATATGTCAGCCAGCCAGCTGCTCGAGCGCCTCGGCCTGCGCGGGGACCGGCAGTGGACGCTGGTCGGGGATCTGTCCGGCGGCGAGCGCCGACGGCTGCAGCTGCTGATGCTGCTGATGGCCGAGCCGAATGTGCTGCTGCTGGACGAGCCGACCAATGACCTCGACATCGAGACCCTGAACGAGCTTGAGGACATGCTCGACGGCTGGCCGGGCTCGGTCGTCGTGGTCAGCCACGACAGGTACTTCCTGGAGCGGGTGACCGATCACGTGCTCGCGCTGATCGGCGGCCAGCTGGCTTATCTGCCCGGCGGCGTGGACCAGTACCTGGAGCTGCGCGATCGTGAGCGCGCCGCCCGCACGGCCGGGCCGGGCGCATCCGTGCCGCCCGCGTCGTCGGCCGCCCGGCAGCGAGCCGGCCAGAAGGAGCTCGCCCGGCTCGAGCGCCAGCTCGGGAAGCTGGCTGACCAGGAGACCAGGCTCAACGAGGAACTGGCCCAGAGCGCGACCGACTATGGCGCCCTGATCGAGCTCGGCGGGCAGCTGCGCGCGCTGCACGAGGAGAAGGCCAGCCTGGAGGAGCGCTGGCTCACCCTCGCCGAGGAACTCTCCGAGTAGCGGTCAGGGGCGAGGGGGATCGGCGTTGTTGCGGGCGTCGTAGGGCGCGAGCAGGATCCGCAGCAGGGCGGCCAGCTCGTGTCGCTGCGGTTCGCCCAGGGCCGTCAGCAGCTTGCGCTCGTTGCGCAGCAGATCGGCCAGCGCGGCGTCGACGGCCGCCCGGCCGTCCTCGGTCAGCGTCACCAGGACGCCGCGCTTGTCCTGCGGGTCGGGATGCCTGCTGACCAGGCCCGCCGTGGCCAGCCGGTCCACCCGGTTGGTCATCGTGCCGGAGGTCACGAGCGTGGCGTGCAGCAGCGCGCCGGGGCTGAGCTGATACGGCGCCCCCTGCCTGCGCAGGGCGGACAGCACGTCGAACTCCCAGGCCTGAAGCCCGTGCGCCGCAAATGCCGCTCTGCGGGCCCGGTCCAGGTGCCTGGACAGGCGTGATATCCGGCTCAGCACCTGAAGCGGCTCAACGTCCAGGTCGGGCCGCTCGGCATGCCAGGCGGCGACGAGGTCATCCACCTCATCGCGAACGGGCCGGCCGGGGTTTGTCATGATCCACAGCATATCTCTTGACATCGAGAGTTCGCGCCAGTAGACCTAGAGTGGCCGTATCTCGACATCAAGATATACGTTGGAACCAGGAGGCAGCCGTGTGGGATCCCGGTCAGTACCTGCATTTCGCCGATGAGCGTTCACGCCCGTTCTTTGACCTGCTCGGGCGGGTTCGCGCGCAGGATCCGGGCCTGGTCGTCGACCTCGGCTGCGGGCCCGGCCGGCTGACCGCCGCGCTGGCGGACCGGTGGCCGGATGCGGACGTCCGCGGGATCGACAGCTCAGCCGAGATGATCGAGTCGGCCCGCCAGCGGCCGGCGGCGGGGCGGCTCAGCTTCGCGCTGGCTGACATCCGAGACTGGGAGCCGGAACGGCCAGTCGACGTGATCACCTCCAACGCCGTGCTCCAGTGGGTTCCCGATCACCTGCGGCTGCTGACCCGCTGGGCCGGCCAGCTGTCCGACGGTGGCTGGCTCGCCTTCCAGCTCCCTGGCAATTTCGACCAGCCAGGCCACGTGGTACTGCGCGAGATGGCCGAATCCGATCGGTGGCGGCCGCTGCTGGCGGGCGTATCGCTGAACCGGCAGGCCTCAGATCCCGCGGAGTACGCGGACCTGCTGGCCAGGGTCGGCTGTGCCGTCGATGCGTGGGAGACGACCTACCTGCATGTGCTCCAGGGCCCCGATCCGGTGCTCGACTGGTACCAGGGATCGGGCCTTCGGCCCGTGCTCGCGGTGCTCGCGCCGGACCAGGCGGCGCAGTTCCTCGCCGACTACGGCGCCCGGATGCGCCAGGCCTATCCGGCGGCGCCGTATGGCACGATCCTGCCCTTCCGGCGGGTCTTCGTCGTCGCACAGCGCAGCTAGCTGTCGCCCAGCGCGCATCGGCCCGGCCGCACCGCCGATGGGTCAGGAACCCTCGCGGAGCCGCTTGATCGCGCCGGGCGAGATCCGGGGCTTGGGATCGAGCTGGGACAGGCCGTTCCAGGCCAGGTTCACCAGGTGCGCCGCCATCTCCTCCAGCTTCGGCTTGCGCGCGTCCAGCCACCACTGGCCGGTGAAGGCGACCATCCCGACCAGCATCTGGGCGTACATCGGGGCGTGCTTCGGGTCGTAGCCCCGTTGCTTGAGTACATCACCGAGGATGTACTCGACCTGGCTGGCGATGTCGCCGATCAGGCTGCTGAACGTCCCGGATCCCGAGCCGGGCGGCGAATCGCGCACCAGGATGCGGAAGCCGTCAGCGTTGTCCTCGATGTACCGCAGCAGCGAGACGGCGGCGACCTCGAACTTCTCCCTGGTGTCGTCACCCTCGAGCAGCCCGGTGGCCATGGTGAGGAAGCGCTCCACCTCCCGGTCCACCACGACCGCGTACAGGCCTTCCTTGCCGCCGAAGTGCTCGTAGACGACGGGCTTGGAGACGCCGGCCTGGGCGGCGATCTCCTCGATCGAGGTGCCGTCCAGGCCGCGCTCGGCGAACAGGCGGCGGCCGATGTCGAGCAGTTGCTCGCGGCGTTCTTTACCCGTCATCCTCTTGCGGCTCGAACCGGAGGCTTGACTTGTCACTTCCCCATCATGTCGAGCAGCCGGTCACTCAGCGAATCGCCTCGGCCGTGGCGCGCTTGGTCATGGAGCCCAGCTTCCTGTCGCTGCCCGTCTGCTTGCCGGTCAGCCGGGCCTCATCCGGCCAGCGGACGTCGTAGACCCAGCCGGCCTTCTCGGCCAGCCAGATGGTACGGGCCGCGATGTCGATCTGGCCCTTCAGCACGCCGTGACGTGCGCAGGTGGGGTCAGAGTGGTGCAGGTTGTGCCAGGACTCGCCGAAGGACAGGATCGCCAGCCAGGAGACGTTCCTCGACTTGTCCCGCACCTCGAACTCTTCCTTGCCGAAGGTGTGGCAGATCGAGTTGATCGACCAGGTGATGTGATGCAGGAAGGCGATCCTGACCAGGCTCGCCCAGAAGAACGCGGTGACCGCGCCCTGCCATGACATCGACCACAGGCCGCCGATGAGGGCCGGTGCGAGCAGGGAGACGGTGACCATCAACGGGAACCACTTCGAGATCCTCGAGACGTCCTCATCGGCGAGCCAGTCGGGACAGAACTTCTCCTTCGAGGTGACGTCACCCTCGAACATCCAGCCGATGTGGGCGAAGACGAGGCCCTTGGCCAGCGCCTTCCAGTCGTTCCCGAAGCGCCACGGCGAGTGCGGGTCGCCTTCCTTGTCGCTGTACTTGTGGTGCCTGCGGTGATCGGCGACCCAGGTGATCACCGGGCCCTCGATGGCGAGAGATCCGGCCACCGCCAGTGCGATCTTGAAACCCCGGACTGCCTTGAACGACCCGTGGGTGAAGTAGCGGTGCAGGCCCATGCTGACGCCGAGCCCGGAGATCAGGTAGAAGGCGATCGCGATCACCACGTCGTGCCAGCCCAGGCCCCATCCCCAGGCCAGCGGTATCGCGGCGATGAGCGCCAGCAGCGGGACGGCGACGAACACGGCCACCAGGACGCGCTCGAAGGTGCTGCTGCGCTCGGGCTCGACGTCTGGGCGGCCTCTCGCCGGGACGGAATCCGGCGGCGCGGTCGCGGTACCGGGCGCCCTCGTCGTATCGGCGGTCGTGGTCATGGGATCCTCGCTTGGCCGTTGCCGTGCTTCAGATGGATGAGCGCTTCCGCATATACCGTGGGCAGGGGCCGATGCATGTACGCTTACGTAACCGTAGCTTACGGTACCGTAGGTTACGCAAGCGTCAGGCAAATATTTCACGAATTTGTAACGAAGCTCACACCGGCGGCGCGGCGGTGTTGACGCACGGGCGAACTGAAGACCGCGGTGGCGGCCAGGCCAGGAATGGCCAGGATTAGAACCAGACATTCCTTATGGTTCCGGCGCCTGGACTCGAACCAGGACAAACTAGGTCCAAGGCCTAGTGGGCTGCCAATTACCCTACGCCGGACAGTTGTGACTTTTCGCACCTGTTGTTGGCTAGTGCCTCCACGATACCGAGTGGGCCCGGAGGTTCCACGACTTAGCCGGGCGGGTTCCCGGCTTAGCTGGGCGCCGGGTCGTGAGATCCTCCCTCGCGAGGTGAGGGTGATGCCGATTCCGATCCGGATCTCCCGGCCGCCATGGCAGCGGAAGCCCAGCCTTCGATCTGCCGGTACAGACCGGTACTGCGCCGCACTTCAATGCGCAGGCAGCCGTGATAGCCCTCGCCAGTGTTCTTCCGTACCGTCGTGGGGTTGTGGCGCTTGAGCGTCGGCCGCCGGAACTGAGCGGGGTCAGCCCCGGTGAAGTCCAGCCAGAAGCGCTGGGCCGCCGCCACGTCCGCGCTCTCGTGTATATGCACCCGCATGATCAGCTCGTCCCGCCTGATCCCCGCGACCTCCAGGAAGCGCAGGAAGAACCCGATCAGCCCTGGGTCGCTGTTGACGAAGACGACACGATCTTCGCGGCGGTGCGGCTTGTTCTTGGCACCTTCGCACCAGTAGGCGATGGCGCCGGCGATGAGGATCTCGCGATCGCTCAGTTCGCCGATCTGCGCGGCCGCGGCAGCGCAAGCTGCTTCCCGCCCGGCCTCGCGCAGCGGGCGCTCCGCGGCCCAGTACCGGCGGACACCGTCGGCGGATCTCTGGCGGCATTCCTCGTAGCTGAGCCGCGCCGGACGCGGCATGTCTGACACCCACGCCGACACCGTGCTCTTGGAGACGCCGAGCTCGGCAACGATTTGCTGATAGGCCAGGCCCTGCTCGCGCAGGTCCTGGCCCTGACCCGCAGGTCCTGGCCCCTGACCCGCAGGTCGTCCTTGGCGTTGGGGCGCCAGGTCCAGGGCTGCGGCGGCTCGCCCCTGAGGGCCTCGTTCAGCGTCTCATTGCTGGTGATAGCCAGGATTTCCCTGATCTCGCGGCGGGATCTGCCCGCGCGGCGCAGCGCGATGGCCTGCTCGCGTAACTGCGGGTGAACCGTCCTTCGACCCGCACCCTGACCTGCATTCTGACCTGCACCCGAGCCTGCACCCTGGCCCGCATCTTGACTCATATTCGAACACTATGACGAGGTGCTGACAAAATAAGCCGGCCGGATCAATGCTGCGAATCTGCCCCATCTAGGCCCCTCGCGAATGGCACACTCAGGAAACGGGCGCAAACCGGTGCATCGCCGGGCCAGGTGCCTGTTCGGCGGCCTGGCTGACTCCAGCGGATGAACCCGTCCCGGACCCGCAGGAGCGGCCGGGCGGTATCCTTCAGGAGTCGGGTGGGTGAACCGCTGGTACGACGCCCCGGCCATGACCTGCAGCGATACCAAGGAGCCAAGCCGAGTGAGCGAGAGCGGTCCGGCTGCTGTCATCATCCTCGCGGCGGGCGAGGGCACGCGGATGAAGACCCGCACCCCCAAGGTGCTGCACCAGGTGTGCGGCCGCGCCATGCTGGACCACGTCATCGCGGCGGCCCGTGAGCTGCGACCCGAGCAGCTGATAGTGGTCGTCGGCCGCCGCCGCGGCCTGGTCGCTGTCCATGTGGCGGAGCATGCTCCCGACGCGGCGATTGTCGTGCAGGGACGGCGCGGCGGCACCGGCCACGCGGTCCGCACGGTGATCGAGTCGGTCGGCCTGATCCACGGCACGGTGGTGGTCACTTACGCCGACACCCCCCTGCTGCGCGGGACGACGCTCAGGGAGCTCGTCGGGACGCACGCCACCTCGGGCGACGTGGTTACCGCGCTGACCGCGCGGGCACCCGACCCGACCGGTTACGGGCGGATCGTTCGCGATGAGTCCGGCGCGTTCACCCGGATCGTCGAGGAGGCCGACGCCAGCCCTGAGCAGCGGCTGATCGACGAGATCAACTCGGGCATGTACGCCTTCGACGGTGACCGTCTGGCCGATGCGGTGAAGCGCCTTCCGACGGACAACGCCAAGGGCGAGGAGTATCTCACCGATGTTGCCTCGGTCGTCCTGGCCGACGGCTACCCGGTGGGGACCGTTTGGTGCCAGGATTTTGATGAGGTTCTCGGGGTGAACGATCAGGCCCAGCTGGCCTGGGCGCGGCGGGTCCTGAACGAGCGGCTGCTCAGCTCCTGGATGGGAGCGGGGGTGACATTCGTCGATCCCGCCACCACCTGGATCGACGTCGGCGTGACTCTCGAATCCGGGGCCCAGATCGGGCCGGGCACCCAGCTGGAGGGCGGCACGGCGATCGCGGCCGGAGCCCGGGTCGGGCCTGGCAGCCTGCTGCGGGACACCACCGTAGGGGCGGGCGCCACGGTGATCCAGTCAGTGTGCGAGTCGGCGGTCGTCGGCGCGGGCGCCGTCGTCGGGCCGTTCGCGCACCTGACGCCGGGCACCACTATCGACGGAGCGCAGGGCCAGTGACCGGCATCACGCTGAAGGGCGAGAAGAACGAGAAGAAGCTGATGCTCTTCTCCGGCCGTTCCTTTCCCGAGCTCGGCAGCGAGATCGCCGGCTGCCTGGGCGTCGAGCCCGTCCCGGCCAAGCTCTATGACTTCGCCAACGGCGAGATCTTCGTCCGCTTCCTGGAGTCGGTACGCGGCTGTGACGCGTTCGTCTTGCAGAGCCACACCGCGCCGATCAATCAGTGGATCATGGAGCACCTGATCATGGTGGACGCGCTCAAGCGCGCGTCGGCGAAGCGGATCACCGTGGTCGCCCCGTTCTTCGGCTATGCGCGGCAGGACAAGAAGAGCCGTGGCCGGGAGCCGATCTCGGCCCGGCTGATGGCTGATCTGTTCCTGACCGCGGGCGCGGACCGGCTGATGGCGGTGGATCTGCATACGGCTCAGATCCAGGGCTTCTTCGACGGCCCCGTCGATCATCTTTTCGCGCTCCCGATCCTGGCCTCCTACCTGGAGGAACGGCTGGACCTGTCCAGCGTCACCGTGGTCGCGCCGGACGCCGGCCGGGTCCGGGTCTGCGAGCGGTGGACCGACCGGCTCGGCTGCCCGCTGGCGATCATCCACAAGCGCCGTGATCCGGATGTCGCCAACCGGGTGAAGATCCTGGAGGTGGTGGGCCAGGTAGCGGGCCGGACCTGCATCATCGTCGACGACATGATCGACACCGGTTCGACGATCGTGAACGCGGCCGAGACCCTCTTCGACGAGGGCGCCGCCTCGGTGATCGTCACGGCCACGCACGGCGTCCTGTCGGGTCCGGCGGTGGACCTGCTGAAGAACTCCAGGGTCAGCGAGGTCATCGTCACCAATACGCTGCCGATTTCCGCCGAGAAGCGATTCGATAAGCTCACCGTGCTGTCGATCGCGCCGCTGATCGCACGGGCGATCAACGAGGTGTTCAGCGACGGCTCGGTGACCAGCCTGTTCGACGGCCAGAGCTGACGCCCGGGCGGGGAACTGCGCGGGTCGGCTAGACTTCACGAGAATTTCCCTGCCGGTTCCGGCATGTCCCCATGACCAGAACCACCCCTGTCGCATGAGGAGCGCCACCGTGCCCGAGGTACATATCGCCGCTGAGCCGCGCAGCGAGTTCGGTAAGGGCCCCGCCCGCCGCGAGCGCCGCGCGGGCCGGGTTCCCGCCGTTCTCTACGGCCACGGAACCGAGCCGCGGCACGTCAGCCTGCCCGGCCACGATGTACTGCTGGCCCTGCGGACGGCCAACGTGCTGATCCGGCTGGACGGGCTGCCGGGCGGCAGCGAGCTGGCGCTGCCCAAGGCGGTGCAGCGGGACGCCATCAGGGGCTCCGTCGAGCACGTCGACCTGATCCTGGTCCGGCTGGGCGAGAAGGTGACCGTTGACATCCCGGTGACCATCACCGGCGAGCTTGCCCCCGACGGGATGCTGGACCAGCAGCAGGTCCAGATCTCGGTGGAGGCCGAGGCCACCCACATCCCGACGGGCATCGAGGTCAGCATCGAGGGCATGCAGGTCGGCGACGCCGTGCATGCGGGCGACCTCATTCTGCCCGAGGGCTCGACCCTCGCGGTCGAGCCTGATATGCTCGTGCTGCACGTCATCGCCGCGCCGACGGCCGAGCAGATGGAGGCCGACCTTGGCCTGCCGGAGGCTGAGCCGGAGACCGTGGAGGAGGGCGAGCCCGTCCCGCCGCCGCCGGCCGGAGAGTCCCCGGACGCAGCCGAGTAGCCGGCCTGGCCCGGCAGCTCAGAGATCTTCCCGCCCTCATCCGGGTTCGCTGATCGGCGATACCGGGCCCGGATGAGGGCGGCGGGCCTGGACCGAGGTGATGATCGCATGGCCGACGAGCGCTGGCTGATCGCCGGGCTCGGCAATCCCGGCCCTGAGTATGCCGGTAACCGGCACAACGCCGGATTCATGGTCGCTGACCTGCTGGCCGAGCGGATCGGGGCGCGGTTCAAGCGGGACAGGTCGCGCGCTGACGTCGCCGTCGGCCGGCTCGGCGGGGTGCCGGTCACGCTGGGCAAGCCACGGTCGTTCATGAACCTCTCCGGCGGTCCGGTCGCGGCCCTGCGCAACTTCTACAAGATCCCGGCCGAGCAGATCGTGGTCGTGCACGATGAGCTGGATCTGGAGTTCGGGACGGTGCGGCTCAAGCAGGGCGGCGGGGACAACGGGCATAACGGCCTGCGGTCGGTAACTGCCGCCCTCGGAACGCGGGACTACTACCGGGTGCGGGTAGGAATCGGCAGGCCTCCCGGCCGGATGGACGCGGCCGACTTCGTGCTGCATGATTTCGCCGCGGCGGAGCGGCGGGCGCTGCCCGAGGTGCTCAGCCGGTCCGCGGATGCTGTCGAGTCACTGCTGTCCGGCGGCCTGGCCGCGGCCCAGAATGAGTTTCATCCGGATTCCTCGCGGGAAAAAATATGAGTTTCTGCGGGGTATTTCTCGCGGCCGCAAGCCTGTGACCTGGGATAATGAGCAACGGCCGGGCGTAGCATACCGGTTCTCGCGAGCAGTTGGTGCCAACCTCAGCAATTGATGTCAACCACCCCTTTTAGTTAGGCGTCTTGTCTCTGTACGCCGAGGGGGGGAAAGCCCCGGCGGACGCAAGGGGCGCGGTCGACGTTGACCGTGGCGTCGCGGTGAGGGAAGGGACGGTACACGCGTGGCCGGTCAGTCAGCTGTCGCTGCTCCGAGGCGGATGGACAGGGTAGTGGCGCGGCTTGCCGCCCAGAGCTCCGCTTCGTGGACGAGCAGCTACTTGCGTCAGGCATTCATGGCGGACTCCATCTGCGCGCTGGCTGCGGGGCTGCTTGCGTTCCAGCTGCGATCCGCCTATCCCGGCCACATCAGCGGTGCCTATCTCTCCCTCAGCCTTATCTTGCCGTTGCTGTGGGTGGCCACCGTAGCGCTGGCCGGCGGATACGACTCGCGCTTCATCGGCGTGGGGTCCGACGAGTTCCGCCGGGTGCTCAACGCGGGCGTGACGCTGACCGCGGCCGTCGCGATTCTCTCTTACGCCACCAAGTCCGACCTGGCCCGCGGTTACGTGGTCATAGCGCTGCCGTGCGTCACGCTGTTTGACCTGATGGCCAGGGTCATGCTGCGCAAGCGCCTGCACAAGCTCCGCAAGCTCGGCAGCTGCATGCGCCGGGTCGTCGTGGTCGGCCACTCGGCCATCGTGGAGGAACTCGCCACGATGCTCCTGCGGGAGAACCATCACGGGCTGGCCGTGGTGGCCGCGTGCATCGCGGGTCCCGAGGACATGGCCGAAATTGGCGGGATCCCGGCGATCGGCGGCCTGGGCAACGTGGCCGACGTGGTCCGCAGATTCGACGCCGACATGGTGGCCGTGCTGGCCTGCCCGGAGATGAGCGGGGTCCGGCTGCGCGAGCTGGCCTGGGAGCTGGAGAAGACGGGCACTGACCTGTGCGTCGCGCCCGCCCTGCTGGACGTCGCCGGGCCGCGCACCACGATCAGGCCGGTGGCCGGGCTGCCGCTGCTGCACATGGACCACCCGGAGTTCACGGGCGCCCGCCGGGTCATCAAGTCGGGCTTTGACAAGGCATTCGCCTCCGTCGCGCTGCTGCTGACCGCGCCGCTGTTCCTGATGGTGGTGCTGCTCATCAGGAAGGGCGACGGCGGCCCCGCGCTGTTCCGGCAGACCAGGGTAGGCCGGGACGGCCGGCAGTTCACCGTATTGAAGTTCCGCACGATGGTGCTCGACGCCGAGAAGCGCAAGGCGCAGCTCACCGGGCATAGCGAGGAGAACGGGGTGCTGTTCAAGATCCGCAATGACCCGCGGATCACCGCCGTAGGGGGCTGGCTGCGCCGGTACTCCATTGACGAGCTGCCGCAGCTGATCAACGTGCTGCGCGGGGACATGTCACTGGTCGGGCCCCGCCCCGCGCTGCCCGAGGAAGCTGCCCTGTACGGTGACCACGTACGCCGCAGGCTGGTGGTCAAGCCAGGGCTTACCGGCCTGTGGCAGGTTAATGGCCGGTCGGACCTGTCCTGGGACGAATCGGTCCGGCTGGATCTGCGCTACGTAGAGAACTGGTCGTTCGTTCTCGACCTGCAGATCCTGTGGAAGACCGGCTCTGCGGTCACCGGCGGCTCCGGAGCGTACTAGCCTGCTATGGCGAGGCTAACGCTATAGATGGAGCTGCGATCATTTCTGCCGACGACCGCCTGGCCGGTGATCTCGCGACCGAGGCAGGCCGGCGGCTGCTGACCCTGCGGGAGCGCGGCGGCGATGCGGACACGCTGCGCCGCGACGGGGACCGCCAGTCCCACGAGTTCCTGGCCGCTGAGCTGGCCCGGCTGCGCCCTGGTGACGCGGTGCTCTCCGAGGAAGGCCGGGACGACCCCGTCCGGCTGTCATCGGCCAGGGTCTGGATCGTCGATCCGCTCGACGGGACCAGGGAATTCGGCGAGCCCGGCCGCAGTGACTGGGCGGTTCATGTCGCGCTCTGGGAGCAGGGCACGCTGACCGCGGGCGCCGTGGCCCTGCCCGCCCAGGGGAAAGTGCTGAGCACGGCCACCGCGGTCCCGCCGCCCGTGCCGTCCGGGGACGGTCAGCTGCGCGTGGTCGTGAGCCGCAGCAGGCCGCCCGAGTTCGTCCAGCGGCTCGCTGAAGTCATCGGCGCGCAGCTGCTGCCGCTCGGCTCGGCCGGCGCCAAGGCGGCGGCGGTGATCTGCGGGGAGGCTGACGCGTACGTGCACAGCGGCGGCCAGTACGAGTGGGACTCGGCGGCTCCGGTCGCTGTCGCGACGGCCGCCGGCCTGCACGCCTCCAGAATCGACGGCGCGCAGTTGTCGTACAACCAGGCTCACCCCTGGATGCCGGATATCCTGATCTGCCAGGCCGCGCTCGCCGGCATGCTGCTCGGTGCGATCAGCTCCGTGCAGCATCGCCAGGAGTGATCCGGTCCGCCCACCCGACCGCCCCGGCCCGCCCAAGCCTGATCACCCGGAGTATCCGATGGCAGTTCCGCGCTCCGATTACCAGCTCTCGCAGCTCGACGTCCTGCAAGCCGAGTCGATCCACATCATGCGTGAGGTCGCGGCCGAGTTCGAGCGCCCTGTGCTGCTGTTTTCGGGCGGCAAGGACTCGATCGTCATGCTCGCCCTGGCCGAGCGGGCGTTCTGGCCAGCGCGAGTCCCGTTTCCGGTCATGCACGTGGATACCGGGCACAACTTCCCCGAGGTCCTGGCCTACCGGGATCGCCGGGTCGCCGACCTCGGCATCAGGCTGATCATCGCTTCGGTGCAGGAGACGATCGACGCGGGAAAGGTGGCCGAGGAGACCGGCCGCTGGGCGAGCCGTAACAAGCTGCAGACCACGACGCTCCTGGACGCCATCTCCGAGCATCGCTTCGACGCCGTGTTCGGCGGCGGCCGCCGTGACGAGGAGAAGGCGCGGGCCAAGGAGCGGGTTTTCTCCATCCGGGACGAGTTCGGCCAGTGGGACCCGAAGAACCAGCGGCCCGAGTTGTGGAATATCTATAACACCCGGATACGCAGGGGAGAGCAGATCCGGGTGTTCCCGCTGTCGAACTGGACCGAGCTCGATGTGTGGCATTACATCGAGCGGGAGAAGCTGGAGATTCCCTCCATCTACTACTCGCACCGGCGGGCGGTCTTCGAGCGGGACGGGATCCTGCTGGCCGACAACCCGTTCCTGGCCCCGGCGCAGGACGAGCCCGTCTTCGAGGCGAGCGTCCGGTACCGCACGGTCGGGGACATGACCTGCACCGGGGCCGTCGAGTCGACCGCGGTCACCATCGCCGATGTCATCACCGAGATCGCGGCTACGCGGATCACCGAGCGCGGCCAGACCCGTGCGGACGACCGGGCCAGCGAGGCCGCGATGGAGGACAGGAAGCGGGAAGGCTACTTCTGATCACGGCGCCGGCGCATATCGGGCGGACGCACGAGGTGACGGAGAGGGACAGGTACATGGATATCCTGCGGCTGGCGACGGCTGGCTCGGTGGACGACGGCAAGAGCACGCTCATCGGCCGGCTGCTGTTCGACTCTAAGGCGATCTTCGAGGACCAGCTCGCCGCGGTGGAGCGGACCAGCCGCGAGCGCGGCGAGGAAGGCACGAACCTCGCCTTGCTGACCGACGGCCTGCGCGCCGAGCGGGAGCAGGGAATCACCATCGACGTGGCCTACCGTTACTTCGCCACGCCCCGGCGCAAATTCATCATCGCCGACACCCCCGGGCACATCCAGTACACCCGGAACATGGTCACCGGCGCCTCCACCGCCGACCTCGCGATCGTCCTGGTGGACGCCCGCAACGGGCTGACCGAGCAGAGCAGGCGACACGCATTCCTCGCCACCCTGCTGCGGGTTCCGCACCTGGTCCTCGCGGTGAACAAGATGGACCTCGTCGGCTATGACCAGGCTGTCTTCACCCAGATCATGGAAGAATTCACTGCATTCGCGACGAAACTGGAAATCGGCGACCTCACGTTCATCCCGATCTCAGCGCTGCACGGTGACAATGTGGTCCAGCGCTCGGCGAACATGCCGTGGTATGAGGGCCCGTCACTGCTGCATCATCTGGAGCACGTGCACATCGCCTCGGACCGGAACCTGATCGACGTCAGGTTCCCTGTGCAGTACGTCATCCGGCCGCATCAGGCCACTGACCCGGACTTGCACGACTATCGCGGGTACGCGGGCCAGGTGGCCGGCGGGGTGCTCAAGCCGGGCGACGAGGTGATGCACCTGCCGTCCGGCCTGACCACCACGATCCGGCGCATCGACACCGCGGCCGGGCCGGTGCCCGAGGCGTTCCCGCCGATGTCGGTCACGCTGCTGCTCGAGGACGATCTGGATGTCTCCAGAGGCGACATGTTCTGCCGCCCGCACAATCAGCCGCAGTGCACCCAGGACGTCGAGGCGATGGTGTGCTGGATGACGGACGCCAGGGTGCTGGCTGCGCAGGGCCGCCTGCTGGTCAAGCACACGACACGGACGGTCAAGACCATCGTCCGCGATCTGCAGTACCGGCTCGACGTCAATACCCTGCACCGGGACGAGACGGCCAGTGAGCTGGGCCTGAACGAGATCGGCCGGGTCACGCTGCGGCTGACGCAGCCGCTGTTCTGCGATCCGTACGCTCGCAACCGGATGACCGGCGGCCTGATCCTGATCGACGAGGCGACCAGCGCGACCGTCGGCGCCGCCATGATCACCGACGCCCGGTAGCGACGCGGGCAGGTCGTGGCTGCCGTTGGCCGCGAAGGTGGCCGACGTGACGGCCAGCCCCCCGATTCAGCGGTGATGGCGATGCCGTCGGATTGCTCGTTCGGTTTCCCGGGATCTGGCCGTGGGCTGTTTGACCCATACGAAGTAGGTCGTACGGCCGAAGGAATCCGACTGGGGAATGGCGGCCGCGAGCCGGTAGGAGGGATCCGATTCCAGCGCGCTCGCGAGCCTCCGGTCCAGCGGTGCCGTGACCGTGTCGTCGTAGGCAATCACGCGGAAGTAGCCGGCCCGGAGGGCGGCTAGGAAGCCGGCGGTGCCGGTGAGGGTCTGGCCGTGTGCGCCGACATAAGTGATGTTGTACGTCGAGGTGAACTGATCAGGCTGCGCGGCGCGATTTCCCAGCAGGTAGTAGATGGGAACTTCGTCGACTTCGACTAGGTAGTGTGCTCCGGGCTTCAGATTGAGCGCCAGTGCCTGGACAAGCACATGGGAGTTAGGCCAGCCGTCGAAGAGCGTGACAGCCTGCACCATGCCTAGCGTGAGTGACACCCCCCACACCACGATGCCGACCTGGGCGCGGCGGAAATGATCGCCGACCAGCCGCGCGAGACCGAGACCGGCCATCGGGGCGGCGAAGAACAGCCCGAACCCGATGTGCTTTTGAAACGAGACGTCCGTGTGCAGGTGAATCTGGTAAGCGGGAGCGAGCAGCGCGGTACCGGTCAGTACCACGCCCAGCATGGTGCGCCTGAGCCTGCCACCGGCGGGGGCGATGCGCTCGCCCGGCTCGGTTGTGGCTCGCCACGCGTAGGCAGCCGTTCCGGCCACCGCGAGCAGGAACGGCAGGCCGCCCCACAGCAGGCTGTCCCGCAGCAGCGTCATAACCGGCGTGGTGCCGTGAGCCCTGGCGGTTGTGGTGCCCTGGAGGGCGCGAAGGTAGCTAGGGCCCGCCAGGCGCAGCGCGGCGGCGAGCAGGCCGGCCACGGCGACCATGAGCGCGGCAGGACGGATCAGCGCCCGTCGGCCGAACTGCGGTGCCGCGGCCAGGCCGGCGAGCACGGCGATGGTCGGAACGAACAGCAGCGCGGCGTACTTGGTGGCCACCGCGAGCCCGGCGATCGGCGCGGCGAGCAGGTAGATCGGCCATCGGGAAGAAGCCGTGCGCACGACTATCCAGGACGCGAGCGCGAGCAGGCACAGTGCAGATGCGTCGTAGGTGGCCAGGTTGCCCAGGAATATCGTCGCCTCGGTAAACGAGAACAGAGTGGCCGCGCACAGGCCGACCCGCTCGTTGAAGAGCTGGCGGGTGAGCGAGTACAGCAGCGCGGTGGCCGTCAGCATCGCGACCAGGCTGACGGCTCTGGCCGCCGCCAGTCCGCCGATCCCGGCGACGGCCGCGCCCAGTACGGGATACAGGACCGGAGCACCCGAGAAGTAGGCCGAGTAACTGCCCTGGAGCGCGGCACCGTGCAGCCAGTGATTGAGCTCCATGTGCCCGGCGTAGAGGTAAAGCGCCTCGTCTTCGAACGCTGTGTTGTGCATGTGCAGCGACAGGACGGCCTGCGCGCACAGGATGGCGAGCAGGACGGCGCGGCTCAGCCAGGTCCTTCGGCGGCCCGGCCGGGATGGCCTGGCGGCCTTGGCGGGCTTGCCGCTGTCAGGTTCGTCCAGCAGCACCTTGGGCATCTGGAGGGTGGCTGGCCAGTCCTTCTCCGCAGGAGGGGTCAGGCCATTGACCCGGTCCAGCCTGGGCGTGTCCGTGGGCGTGGTTCTGGGGCCCTGGGGAGGCCTGAATCCCGGCCTGACTCTCGGATCGGGCCTGATCTTAGTGTCAGGTCGGGCTTTGGGCTGAGGTGCGGCTTTGGGCTGAGGTGCGGCTTTGGGCTGAGGTGCGGCTCTGAGCTGAGGCGGGGGGCTGGGCTCGGTCCTCCCCCTGAACGCAGGCCAGGGCATGTACCTGGGCCTGGTCTCTGACGTGGCCTTCGGTGGGACGGGAGGGACAGCCGAGCGGCCCGCGTCCGCATCGGCCGCCGAGTCGGCGTCAGTGCCGAGGCCGGGTCCTGGCGGTGACGGCGGCCGCCACTGCGGCCCTTGCGGTGACCGCGGCGGCTGGTACCCGCCGGGTCGCCGGGATGGACCGGACCGGCCAGGCGGCGCTGAGCGCCCTGGGTGTCCGCTCATGTTACTTCGGGTTCATGAGCCTGAGCCGCGCGATGTCCTTGGAGATGGCCGCCTGCATGATGGGCCGTGATTCGACCCGCCAGTCCACGCCGGCCTTGTCGTAGTCGAACCAGACGAAACCGAGCACATTGGAGCGGCGTGCGACCGATCTGATCAGGCTGCCTAGAGCGGCAGTGTCGGCTGGACCGGTCTCGACGGCCGTCTCGGCAATGATGAAGGGCTTTGCGGTGAAGTGCCTGATCTCGGACATGGTGGCCTTGTAGAGGCCGGTGAAGCTATCCGCTCCGGTTGCGGCGAAATAGCCGGTGATGCCGACCCAGTCGACGTACGCGTCGCCGGGATAGTAGGGCTGGAGCTGGACCTGGGGCAGCGCAGAGATGACGTTGGGATTCCAGACCCAGATCACGTTGGTGGCGCCCGCCGCGATGAACAGGTTGTGGATGTGCCGCCAGGCGGCTACAAAATCGGCGGCGCTGGTCTGGTTGGAGGCCCACGGGTACCAGTTGCCGTTCATCTCATGACCGAAGCTCAGCGCGATGGGCACGTTGAGCGCGCGCACTGCCCTGGCGAATTGCGTGATGTAGGCATCACTGCGGCCGTCGGCGATCGCCGCGGCAGTGGTGCCGTACGGCTCCCACGCCATGTAGTAGAGGGCACCGTACGACCAGGCCCTGGCCGCGGCATGCGCATCGAATGAGGTGTTCCACGCGATGTACTGGCCGATCAGGTTGGGCTTCCGGCCGATGCTCGCGGCGAAGGACCTGACCGGAGCGAGCGAGTCGGGCGCGCCATTGGCCTCGACCCCCAGGAACTTGCCCGACGCGGGAGCGAGCAGGATCGAGATGTTGTACGCCAGGTCGGCAGGCGGGCTGGCCGTGCCGGCCGCGGCAGCCCCCGCTGCGCCCGGCCGGCCGGAGCTGCCGGATCCGCCGAAGGTAGATGCCCCACAGCCTGCCAGTACCGCCACTAGCGCGGCCCCGGCGAGGACAGCGATGGCCCGGCGTCCCATCACGTCGCAGCGCCGGCTCTCGGCTGGATGAGAACACGACTGACGACTACGACCTGGAAAACGCCCAGTATGAAGATCAGGAATATGTTGTAGGGATTCATCGTCATCAGCCGCCAGAAGCCCAGGCCCGCCCACACCACCGCGGTTACGCCGCTCCAGCCGATAACGCCGATCCAGAAGCGCCGCGCGCCGTCCTGCTTCGCGGCACCGGAGCCCGACGGCTGCCAGCCAAGTCGCGTGCCGCGTGCCACGTCCCAGATGGTGAAGACGTGTGCCCAGCCAGAGATTACCTTGACTGACCATGCCTCCAGGCGGTAAGGGGAATGGTGCCACATCGGATATACGACTCCCGCATAGAAAAGAATCGGGGCGATGAATATTATATTCTTCAGTACCAGCACATTGGGCACGAAGAGGAGAATGCAGATTGATAGAGCCGGGACGACGAAAACGAACGCGGCCGTGTACAAATAGTACACGAACCCGGAAATGTAGCACATCCGCGTGTACAGCGACATTTTCGTGTGCCAGAATATTTTGTCAACCATCAAGCCTATCGTGCCTGAGCACCAGCGGTACTGCTGGTTGAGAAAGGCGAGGACATTGTCGGGGCAATTCCCGGTGGATAGCGCAATCGGCAGATAGTGCAGTCGCCAGCCCAGCCGGTGCAGGTCGAATCCGGTGCGCAGGTCTTCGGAGTGCTCGCTCAGCGACATGCCACGGTTGTCGTCCAGTGCGGCTCTCCGGTAGACGGCGCAGCTCCCGACGCAGGTCGCTCCGCCTTTCTTCGCCCTGGCCATCTGTATCGACCGGTAGAACAGCTCTTGGACCGCGCCGGCGCCGCGCTCGACCCACGTTTGCTGATCGGATACACGGAAGAACTGCGGGGTCTGCACGATGCCGATTTCCGGGAATTCCTCCATGTACGGGATCGTCTCGTCGAGGAGGTCCTTGCGCGGGGCGAAGTCGGCGTCCAGCAGCAGGATGAACTCGGCTTCTGATATCCGGTAGCCGTACAGAAGGTTACCGGATTTCTTGAGCCAGCCGCGCTCGGGGCGGATGACGTACGAGAAGCCGAGATCGCACGCCATCTTCTTTATCTCGGGACTGGCAGAGTCATCGAGCACGTAGACGAAGACCGTCCCCCGGTAGGTCTCGCTCAGCGCGGTGACGTGCTTCCAGGTGTTGCGCAGCACCTCAAGGGGCTCGCCGCAGACCGGTAGGAATATATCGACCGACGGATACCAGCTCGGCTTCCAGCTGTCGGCCAGCCGCCGGTGCTCAGCGAGGTCGAAGCCACGGCTCAGCCCGTCCGTGAACAGCGGAATGATGAAGATTGCGATGCCTAGGAGCATGAACGGGACATAAATCCAGAACCATTCATAACGCCTGACCATCTCCACCTGGCTGTACACCAGCGACGGGAAGCTCACCACCGAGCAGATGGTCAGTACCCACGCGAACCGCCTGACGTAGGAGTACTTCTCGCTGTCGGCCGGCGGGACCGGGAGCAGGGGATCGGGCACCGTCTCCGGCGAGGCACGGATCTGGGGAACCAGCTCCCGGACCGGGAGATCCCGAGCCTGGGGCACGATCGCTGGTGACTGGGCTGGGGTCTCCCGTGAGGACGGTACTGCGGCGTCCGGTGGTGACGGATTGTGCGAATGGCTGCTCTTGCGGTGCTTGGGCACCGAAGCCGGCGGGCGTCCTTGCCCGCCCTTGACGACAGCAGCCATCGTCGACTCTCTTCTCCGTCCAGAAGTCGGCCAAGGTCACGCCCACGTTCCCGGTCTAACGGCCACGTAACGGCAGGACGGGCCATGTACCGGTCAGGACCCTACAGATCGTAGGGTGACGGCAGCAATAACGTAGGCAAAACTAGCGTATTGACCTGCCCTGCTCACAGATCGCGCAGACTCAGGCCAGATACGTCACCAGTGACGCCCTGGTACTTACCAGCCGGGTCCGCGTGCACCGCAAATGTCTGGCAAACTCTGCGGTCTGCGCCTGTCGTCGGCCTTTAATACCACAAATGCCAGCGGCGTCCAGCAGCCAGCCGCGCGACCAGGGCAGAAGCGATGGGAGGTCATCGGTGCCGACCGCAGCGGAGATCATCTCGATGATGCGCGCGGCCGTGCCAGCGGCCGGCCGAGTCTCGATGATGCCGAGCTGGCCGAGCTGCGCGACCTGACCAGGGCGCTCATCGCCGCCAGGCCAGACTCGCCCGCGGAGTACGCGAGGTACCTGGCCATCGCGCGGCGCAGCATCGCCATCCCCCGGCCCGAAGCCGACGCCTGGCTCGGCTCGGCGACGGTGCTGGTGACCGGGGGAACCGGGTGCATCGGATCGACGCTGATGGCCCAGATCGCCCGCTGCGGCCCGCGGCGCCTGGTCAGCCTCAGCCGGGGCCGCACGACCGCGTGGCCGCGCGTCGGCGGGGCCGAGTACGCCGAGGCCGACGTCAGGGACCGGTGCGGGCTGGCGGCCGTGTTCGACGAGATCAGGCCGGATGTGGTGTTTCACCTGGCGGCTCAGCGTGATCCCGGCCTGGCCGAGCATGAGGTGCACCGCACCGTGACCACCAATGTGCTGGGCACCCGCAACGTGGTCTCGGCGGCCAGCCAGGTCGGCGTACGGCAGGTGGTATGCGCATCGACGGGAAAGGCCCTGCGGCCGTACTCACGCGATGTGTACACCGCCACCAAGCGGGCCGCCGAGTGGATCGTGGCCAGTGCGGCCGGTCACGGCCGGGCCCGCTATTCCGCGGCGCGGTTCACCCATGTGGTCGACAACTCGATCCTGCACTCCAGGCTGCTGAACTGGAGCCGGGGCGGTGTCCTTCGGCTGCACGGCGCCGACATCATGTTCTACGCCCAGTCCGCGCTCGACTCGGCTCAGCTGCTGCTGTGTGCCGGGCTCGGTGCCCGCCTCGGCCTCATGCAGGTCTATGCCCTCACCGACCTGGGCTGGCCGGTGAGCCTGCTCGATCTGGCCCTCGGGATGCTCGCGCGGACCGGTTCCGACGCGCCGATCTACTTCAGCGGCCATGATCCCGGCTACGAGAGCAGGCCATTCCCCGGCCTGTACGATCCCAGGACCGCAGGCGACGTGAGCCCGCTGATGAGTGCATTCGAGGCGGTCGGTGCGCAGCGGTCAGCGCGGCAGAGTGCCGATGCGTTCGGCGTGGCGCCTGCCCACCTTCCTGAGCTCGATGAGCTGCTGCTCGGGCTGGAGGAGATCTGTGGAGCGACCACGGAGCCCGGGCCCCTGCGCGCGTCGCTTGACGCGCTGTCCTGGGCCCTGCTGGACGCCACCCTGGGGACCGTCCCGCGCGAGACCCTGATCCGCGCCGCCCAGCTCAGCACGCCGTTCACCGGCGAGCTGAGCCCTGAGCACCAGCGGGTCCTGATGGCGATCCGGCAGCACGCGGGAGCCGGCGCCTCCGCTCTGGCGTGACGCCCGCCCCGCTCGCCGGGCGCGCTCAGCCGGCTGCCTCCGCCGGCTGCCTCCGCCGGCTGCCTCCGCCGGCTGCCTCCGCCGGCTGCCTCAGCCGGCGGCCAGGAGCGCGGGGTATTGTCCGATCCACGTGCGATCATGAGGGAGGGTCTCAATGACGAGGTTCCGCGAGCTCGGGGACTATGTGGCGATACCTCGGGTGAACGCGCTGCGGCTGGCCCCGGACGGTAGCTGGCTGGCGGCGGCGGTCCAGACACTGAACCCAGACGGCAAGAGCTATTCCGGCAGCATCTGGCGCATCGACACCGAGCAGGCGGCGCCGGTCCGGCTGACCCGCTCGGCCGAGGGCGAGTCAAGCCCTCAGTTCCTGCCCGATGGCGCCGTCCTGTTCGTCTCCAAGCGGCCAGGACCGCCGGCCGGCCAGCAGAATGGCCAGCCCGACGGTGAGGCGGGCGGCGATGAGCCGGCCCTGTGGCTGCTGCCCGCGGCCGGCGGCGACGCACGCCGGATCGCCGCCCCGCCCGGCGGCGTCGCCGCGGTCGCCGCCGCGCGGGAGACCGGGGCGTTCCTGCTGGCCACCGCCATGTTCCCCGGCGCTGCGGCCGCCGAGCAGGACGCCAAGCGCCGCGCTGCCCGCAAGGATGCTGGCGTCAGCGCGATCCTGCACGAGGCGGGCATCGTCCGGTACTGGGACCACGACCTGGGCCCGGATGCCCCGCATCTGCTGGCCGGGTGGGCCCCCGACGCCGCCGAGTCTGCTGAGCCCGCCAGCGCTGACCAGCCCGCTGCCGCCGGCCAGCCCGCCAGCGCCGGTGCGGCCGCCAGCGCCGGTGACGCCGGCCAGGCCGCCGGCGGCAAGCCGGGCGAGCTGCGTGACCTGACTCCCGATCCCGGCCGGTCGCTGGACGAGCAGTCGTTCGAGCTCACCTCCGACGGATCGCTGGCCGTCACCGGCTGGCAGGTCCTGGAGGGCGCGTCCGAGTACCGCTCGGAAGTCGCCGTGATCGAGGTGGCGACGGGAAAGCGCAGGACTCTCCTGGCCGCCCCCGGTCTCGACTTCGCGGATCCGCACGTCTCACCGGACGGCGCGCTGGTGGCCTGCGTTCAGTCCGGGCACGACAGCTACGAGCGGCCGGGCGAGGTCACCCTGATCCTGGCTCCGCTGGACGGGAGCGCCGCCGCCCCTCGCGACCTGCTCGCCGGGCTCGACCGGAGTCCGGTGGACGTCGCCTGGGCGCCCGACTCCCGCTCGCTGTACTTCACCGCCGACGATCACGGCCGGTGCCCGGTCTTCGCGGCCGACCTGGAGAGCGGCAAGATCACCAGGATCACCACGGATAACGGCGCCTACGGCAGCCTCTGCCCGGCTCCGGACGGGCGGAGCCTGTACGCGCTGCGCGCGGCGGTGGACGAGCCGCCGACGCCGGTCAGGATCGACCTGCAGGCGCCCGGCCGCGGGCCGGTCCGCCTGGCCAGCCCCGGCCCGGCCCTTGACCTGCCCGGGCACCTGGAGGAGGTCGAGGCCACCACCGCCGACGGGGTCACGATCCGGGCCTGGCTCGTGCTGCCGGAGGGCGCCAGCGCGACGGCGCCCGCTCCGCTGCTGCTGTGGGTGCACGGCGGCCCCGTGGCGAGCTGGAATTCCTGGTCCTGGCGGTGGAACCCGTGGCTGATGGCGGCGCGGGGCTACGCAGTGCTGCTGCCCGACCCGGCCCTGTCCACCGGCTACGGCCACGATTTCATCGTCCGCGGCTACGGGATCTGGGGCGACAAGCCGTTCACTGACATCATGGCGATCACCGACGCGGCGCAGGCGCGGCCGGACATTGATGCCGGCCGGACCGCGATGATGGGCGGCTCTTTCGGCGGCTACATGGCGAACTGGATGGCCGGGCACACCGACCGGTTCTCGGCCATCGTCAGCCACGCGGGGCTGTGGGCACTGGACCAGATGTTCGGCACCACCGATGGCCCGCCGTTCTGGCGCCGGGAGTTCGGGGACCCGGCCGCTCACCCGGATCGCTACCGGGACAACTCCCCGCACCTGTACGTGGAGAACATTGTCACCCCGATGCTGATCATTCACGGGGACAAGGACTACCGGGTGCCGATCGGCGAGGCGCTCCGGCTGTACTGGGACCTGACCGGCCGGTCCAAGAGCGCGAAGTTCCTCTACTTCCCCGATGAGAACCACTGGATCCTCAAGCCGGGCGACGCCCGCGTCTGGTACGAGACCGTCTTCGCCTTCCTCGCCGAGCACGTGCTCGGCGAGGAGTGGCGCCGCCCCGAGCTGCTCTGAGGCGCCGGGCCCGGCGGGGGGCCGTGCGCGGTGGCGGGCCGTGCGCGGCGGCGGGCCGGTATGCCACGCTGAGGGCATGACCCGCGCGCAGCTGGACAAGAAGCCTGGTGACGTCTCGGCGATGTTCGACAAGGTCGCTGAGCGCTATGACCTGCTCAACGACATGCTCTCGCTGGGCCAGGACCGGCTCTGGCGCAGGTCGGTGGCCAGGGCGGTCAGCGCGGGGCCCGGCGACGTCGTGCTGGACCTGGCGGCCGGCACGGGGACCTCGTCACGTAGCTTCACCGCGGCCGGGGCCCGCTGCGTCGCGTGCGACTTCTCGCTGGGAATGCTCAGGGTCGGGGCGCGCAAGCCCGCGGCCGGAGTTCGTTTCGTGGCGGGAGACGCGCTCGCCCTGCCGTTTGGCGACGGGTTCTTTGACGCGGTCACCATCTCCTTCGGCCTGCGTAACGTGGCCGACCCCGACGCCGCGCTGGCCGAGATGCTCCGGGTCACCAGGCCGGGCGGCGCTCTGGTGGTCTGCGAGTTCAGCCATCTGCCCGTCTCGGCGGCGGACGGGCTCTACCAGCGGTACCTGGCGACCGCGCTGCCGCTGGTGGCGCGACGGCTGTCGGGAAATTCCGAAGCCTACGGATACCTGGCCGAGTCGATCAGCGACTGGCCCGGCCAGCGGGAGCTCGCGCGGCGGATCTCCGCCGCCGGCTGGCAGGCGGTCCGCTGGCGGAACCTGAGCCTCGGCGTCGTCGCCCTGCACCTGGCCCGGGCCTGACGCGGGCTCCCGGCCTGCCGAGGAGGGTGGCACCGAGCAGGCTCGCGCGACGGTCTAGACTGCAGAAAAAGCACTTGTGAAGCGGTTCACAAGACAAGTCAGGACAGGCTCGTGACCGAGCAGAACCCCCCCGCAGAACCCCAGGATCTCGCCTCGGAGTCGGCCGACGTCATTGTCGTAGGCGCAGGCCCGGCCGGCTCGTCGGTGGCCTACTATCTGGCCGCCGCGGGCCTTGACGTGCTGATGCTGGAGAAAACCCAGTTTCCGCGCGAGAAGGTCTGCGGTGACGGGCTGACCCCCCGCGCGGTGAAGGCGCTCACCGCGATGGGCGTGCCCACGGCCGAAAGTGACGGCTGGCTGCGGAATAAGGGCCTGCGCATCATCGGCGGCGGCGGCCGGATCGAGCTGCCCTGGCCTGAGCTGTCCAGCTACCCCGGCTACGGCATGGTCCGCACCAGGCTCGACTTCGACGAGACCCTGGCCCGCCACGCGCAGAAGGCCGGGGCGCGGCTGCTGGAGGGCGTCAACGTCACCGGCCCGCTGCTCGATGACCGCACCGGCGCCATCGTCGGGGTCACGGCGCGGCAGGCGGTCAGCGGTGCGGCGGAAGGGGCCGGGCGGGCCTCGCGCGCCGCCGGCTCCGCAGACCAGGCAGAACGGCTCTTCCGCGCCCGTCTGGTCATCGCGGCCGACGGCAACTCCTCGCGGCTGTCGGTTTCCATGGGCCTGCGCAAGCGGGACGACCGGCCGCTCGGCGTCGCGGTCAGGACCTACTACACCAGCCCTCGTCACGCCGATGACTACCTGGAGGCGTGGCTGGACCTGTGGGACGGCAACCAGCTGCTGCCCGGTTACGGCTGGATCTTCGGGATGGGCGACGGGACGAGCAATGTCGGGCTCGGGCTGCTGAACACCTCGACCGCGTTCCAGAACATCGACTACCGGGACCTGCTGCGCCGCTGGCTGGCGGCGATGCCGGACGAGTGGGGATTCACCGAGGAGAACCGCACCCAGCCGGTGCGCGGCGCGGCGCTGCCCATGGGGTTCAACCGCACTCCGCATTACACCAGGGGCCTGCTGCTGGCCGGAGACGCGGGCGGCATGGTCAACCCGTTCAACGGTGAGGGCATCGCCTACGCCCTGGAGTCAGGCGAGATCGCGGCCAGGGTGGTCACCCAGGCGCTGGCCCGGCCGACGCGCGCCGAGGCCGAGAACGTCCTGCAGACCTATCCGAGGGCACTGAAGGACGCCTACGGCGGCTATTACACCCTGGGCCGCACCTTCGTGCAGCTGATCGGCAAGCCCTCGTTCATGCAGTTCGCGACCAGGCACGGGGTCAAGCGCCCCGCCGTGATGCGCTTCACCATGAAGCTGCTCGGGAACCTGACCGAGACCCGCGGCGGCGACGCGGTCGACCGGCTGGTCAATGCAGTGTCTAAGATGACGCCGGCGGCTTAGCCACGACGGGTGGCGCGGCCGGGCAGGACGGCCCGACGGTCAGGCAGGTGCCTGGCCGCCAGGCACAACCGCCAGACAAAAGGAGGGGAATGCGCCGATGAGTCACTATGCGCCCATCGCGGTGCTGGCTGGGCTGGCTGCGCTCTTCGCCATCTTCTCGCTGGTCATGGGCTCGGTGGCCGGTCCCAAGCGGTGGAACCGCGCCAAGCTGGAGGCCTACGAGTGCGGGATCGAGCCGACGCACCAGCCCAGCGGCATCCGGTTCCCGGTGAAGTACTACCTCACGGCGATGCTCTTCATCGTCTTCGACATCGAGATCATCTTCCTGTACCCGTGGGCGGTCGCCTTCGACCGGCTCGGGGCCTTCGGGCTGGTCGAGATGGTCACGTTCATCGCCACCGTCCTTGTCGCGTACGCCTATGTCTGGCGGCGCGGCGGTCTGGAATGGGACTAGCCCATGGGTCTGGAAGAGAAGCTCCCGAGCGGATTCCTGCTGACCAGCGTCGAGAAGCTGGCCGGGTATGCCCGCAAGAGCTCGGTCTGGCCTGCCACCTTCGGCCTGGCGTGCTGCGCCATCGAGCTGATGGCCACGGGCGGCCCGCGGCACGACCTGGCCAGGTTCGGCATGGAACGGGCCTCGAATACGCCGCGGCAGGCTGACCTGATGATCGTGGCCGGCCGGGTGAGCCAGAAGATGGCACCGGTGCTCCGGCAGATCTACGACCAGATGGCGGAGCCCAAGTGGGTGATCTCCATGGGGGTCTGCGCCTCCAGCGGAGGCATGTTCAACAACTACGCGATCGTCCAGGGGGTCGATCACATCGTCCCGGTGGACATTTACCTGCCGGGCTGCCCGCCCCGGCCCGAGATGCTGCTCGACTCGATACTCAAGCTGCACGACAAGATCCAGAACATGAAGCTCGGCGTGAACCGCGAGCGCCAGGTCGAGGAGCTGGAGCGGGCCAGGCTGCGCCGGCTGCCGCTGCTGCCGGGCCTGTCCGGCCCGGTTCCCGGCGAGCACGCGCATCCCGCGACGGCGAGCGGCCCGCAGGATGTCCCGGAGCCGGGGGTGCACCAGTGACCGGGGAGACCCCGGCGCCGGGCGGCGCGCCGCCGCCGGAGCGGGTCAGCATAGGCCAGGTGAGCGGGGAGGCCCCGCCCGACCAGACGCCGCCGGCCGACCCGGCCGAGGTGGCGGGCCGGGAGCGGCTGGCCGAGCCCGTGACCAGGACCGGCATGTTCGGCGTCCACGGAACGCCCGACACCTCGGGCTATGGCGGCCTGCAGGTCAGGCGGCCGGAGCCGCTGTCCAGCCCGCAACCCTACGGGTCCTATTTCGACGACGTCGCCGACGCGCTCGGCAGCTCGCTGGAGCAGTCCGGCCTGAGCTTCGGCGACGCGGTCGAGCGGGTCGTGGCGCAGTATGGCGATCTCACGTTTCACGTCCGCCGTGAGCACCTGCCGGCCGTGGCCGGGCGGCTGCGGGATGACCCGGCCCTGGCCTTCGAGCTGTGCACGGGCGTGTCCGGGGTGCACTACCTGGACGATACGGGCCGCGAACTGCATGCCGTCTACCATCTGCTCTCGCTCACCCACAACCGCCGGCTGCGGCTTGAGGTGTCGGCGCCCGACGCCGACCCGCACATCCCGACGATGGTGGACGTCTACCCGACCTGCGACTGGCACGAGCGGGAGACCTGGGATTTCTTCGGGATCATCTTCGACGGCCACCCGGCGCTGACCAGGATCGAGATGCCGGATGACTGGAAGGGCCACCCGCAGCGGAAGGACTACCCGCTCGGCGGCATCCCGGTCGAGTACCGCGGCGCGACGATCCCGCCGCCCGACGAGCGGAGGTCATACGAATGACCACCCACTCAGATTCCCAGGCCGGGGGCCCCGGCGCCGGCCCGGCCGATACCGCCGAGGAAGGCCGGGTCTACTCGGTCAGCGGCCAGGACTGGGACGAGGTCGTCGCCGCGGCCGACGACATCGGTGACCGCTCCGGCGCTGAGCGCCTGATCGTCAACATGGGCCCGCAGCATCCCTCCACGCACGGGGTGCTCCGGCTGATCCTGACGCTGGACGGCGAGACGGTGACCGAGCTGCGCCCGGTGGTCGGCTACCTGCATACCGGCATCGAGAAGAACATGGAGTTCAGGAGCTGGACCCAGGGCGTCACCTTCTGCACCCGGATGGACTACCTCGCGCCGCTGTTCAACGAGGCCGCCTACTGCCTGGCGGTGGAGCGGATGCTCGGGATCGAGGCGGCCATCCCCGAGCGGGCCTCCATCATCCGGGTCATGATGATGGAGCTCAACCGGATCGCCTCGCACCTGACCGCCATCGGCACGTTCGGCCTGGAGCTGGGCGCGACGACGGTCTTCCTGTACGGCATGCGCGAGCGCGAGAAGGTACTCGACCTGTTCGAGCTGATCACCGGCCTGCGGATGAACCACGCCTACATCAGGCCCGGCGGGGTCTCCCAGGACCTGCCGTCCGGGGCGCTGGAGCGGCTCGGCGAGTTCCTGGGCGTGATGCCAGGGCTGCTCGGCGAGATCCGCGCGCTGCTCGACGCCAGCCCGGCCTACCTGGCCAGGACCAAGGACATCGCCTACCTGGACCTGACCGGGTGCATGTCCCTCGGCGTCACGGGGCCGATGCTGCGCGCCACCGGGCTGCCGTGGGACCTGCGCAAGAGCCAGCCTTACTGCGGGTATGAGACCTACGAGTTCGACGTGCCGGTGCGGCAGACCTGTGACGCGTTCGGGCGGTATCTCGTCCGGATGGATGAGATGGACCAGTCCCTGCGGATCATCGGGCAGTGCGTGGAGCGCCTGGCCGGCCGCAGGCCGGCCGACGATCCTGTCATGATCAGGAACGCTAAGATCGGCTGGCCCGCGCAGCTGGCGCTCGGGCCGGACGGCCTGGGCAACTCGCCCGACCACATCAAGCACATCATGGGCCAGTCGATGGAGGCGCTCATCCATCACTTCAAGCTGGTGACCGAGGGTTTCCGGGTGCCGGCCGGACAGGTATACGCGGCGGTGGAGTCCCCGCGCGGCGAGCTAGGCTGCCACGCGGTCAGTGACGGCGGCACCCGGCCGTACCGGGTGCATTTCCGCGATCCCTCGTTCACCAACCTGCAGTCGCTGTCGGCGATGGCCGAGGGCGGGATGGTCGCCGACGTGATCGCGGCGGTGGCCAGCATCGATCCGGTGCTAGGAGGGGTGGACAGGTAATGGCCCTGAGCGAGGAGGCCCGCGCCCGGCTGGATCCGCTGGCCGCTCAGATCATCGGCCGCTACCCGCGGTCGCGCTCGGCGCTGCTGCCGCTGCTGCACCTGGTGCAGGCGCAGGAGGGCTACGTGTCCGGCGACGGGATCGCGTACTGCGCCGAGCAGCTCTCGCTGAGCGAGGCCGAGGTCACCGCGGTGGTCTCGTTCTACACGATGTACAAGCGGCGGCCCGTCGGGGACTATCACGTCGGGGTATGCACGAACGCGTTGTGCGCCGTGATGGGCGGCGACGCCATCTTCGCCGACCTGCAGGGCCATCTGGGCGTCGGCAATGACGAGACGACGCCCGACGGCAAGATCACCCTTGAGCACCTGGAGTGCAATGCCGCCTGCGACTACGCGCCGGTGATGATGGTCAACTGGGAGTTCTTCGACAACATGACGCCGCAGTCCGCGCGCGAGCTCGTGGACGGCCTGCGCTCCGGCGCTGAGGTGGCCCCGACCCGCGGCGCGCCCCGGCTGTGCACCTGGCGGGAGGCGGCCAGCATCCTGGCCGGCTTCCCCGACGATCAGGCGACCGGCGGCCATACCGCCGGCCGCGCGACCCTGGCCGGCCTGCGGATCGCCAGGGAGCACGGCTGGGAGCCGCCGCCGTCCGACGACTCCTTCTCCGCCGAGGGAGCTGCGCCGGCCGCCGCCCGCACACCGCCCGCGCATACCGGATCCGCCGAGGGAGGCCAGCCGTGACCTCAGTGCTCACGCCCGAGCTGACCGCCCGGTGGGACGAGCCGGATTCGTTCACCATCGACGCCTACCGGCGCGGCGGCGGGTACCAGGCACTGCCCAAGGCCCTGGCCATGAACCCGGACGAGCTCATCAAGATGACCAAGGACTCCGGGCTGCGCGGCCGCGGCGGCGCGGGCTTTCCCACCGGGCTGAAGTGGGGTTTCATCCCGCAGGGTGATGGCAAGCCGCACTACCTGGTGCTGAACGCGGACGAGTCCGAGCCAGGCGCCTGCAAGGACGTCCCGACCATGCTGGCCAACCCGCAGGCGCTGATCGAGGGAATCATCATCGCCTGCTACGCGATCAGGGCCGAGATCGCGTTCATCTACGTCCGCGGCGAGGTGCTGCACGTGATCAGGCGGCTGCATCATGCGGTCGCCGAGGCGTACGCCGAGGGCTTTCTCGGCCGGGACATCCTCGGCTCGGGATTCGATCTCGACATCGTGGTGCACGCCGGCGCGGGCGCGTACATCTGCGGCGAGGAGACCGCGCTGCTGGACTCGCTGGAGGGGTTCCGCGGCCAGCCCCGGCTCAAGCCGCCGTTCCCCGCGATCGCGGGCCTGTACGCGTGCCCGACGGTGGTCAACAACGTCGAGTCGATCGCCAGCATCCCGTACATCATCAATAACGGCGCCAGCGACTTCGCCGCGTTCGGGACGGAGAAGTCCAAGGGCTTCGGGATCTTCTCGCTGTCCGGTCACGTGACGACTCCGGGCCAGTACGAGGCGCCGCTCGGCACGACCCTGCGCGAGCTGCTGGAGCTGGGCGGCGGCATCCGGGCCGGGCATGAGCTGAAGTTCTGGACGCCAGGCGGGTCATCCACGCCGCTGTTCACCGGCGAGCAGCTCGACGTCCCGCTTGACTACGAGTCGGTGGCGGCGGCCGGGTCGCTGCTCGGGACGCGGTCGCTGCAGATCTTCGACGAGACCACCTGCGTCGTGCGCGTGGTGCTGCGCTGGACGGAGTTCTACGAGCACGAGTCCTGCGGAAAGTGCACGCCCTGCCGTGAGGGCACCTACTGGATGGTGCAGGTGCTCGACCAGCTGGAGCGCGGCGAGGGCAGCGAAGCGGACCTGGACAAGCTCCTGGACATCTGCGATAACCTCGTCGGCCGCTCGTTCTGCGCGCTGGGTGATGCGGCCGGCATGCCGGTCATGTCGTCGATCAGGCTCTTCAGGGACGAGTACATCGAGCATCAGAAGCGGGGGGGCTGCCCGTTCGACCCGGCCGCCGCCACCCTGTTCGCTCCGCCGGAAGGTCGATGAGCCGATGACCGTGCAGGCCAATGAGAACGCCTCCGCCGGGCTCGCCCGGCCCGCCGACGGGGTGAAGGTCACCATCGACGGCTTCGAGATCAGCGTTCCGAAGGGGACGCTGGTGATCCGCGCCGCCGAGCAGCTCGGCATCCAGATCCCCCGGTTCTGCGATCATCCCCTGCTGGAGCCCATCGGCGCCTGCCGGCAGTGCCTGGTGCACATCGAGGGCCAGCCCAAGCCGCCCGCCTCGTGCACGACCACCTGCACCGACGGCATGGTGGTGCATACCCAGCTCACCTCCGGCGTCGCCGAGAAGGCGCAGCGGGGCGTGATGGAGATGCTGCTCATCAACCATCCGCTGGACTGCCCGATGTGCGACAAGGGCGGCGAGTGCCCGCTGCAGAATCAGGCCATGTCGACCGGCGAGGGCGAGACCCGGTTTACCGGCACCAAGCGGACCTTCGCCAAGCCCATCGCGCTGTCGGCCCAGGTGCTGCTGGACCGGGAGCGCTGCGTCCAGTGCGCCCGCTGCACCAGGTTCGCCGACCAGGTCGCCGGCGACCCGCTGATCGAGCTGCTCGAGCGCGGTCCGCAGGAGCAGGTCGGGACCGCCGACGGAGTGCCCTTCAACTCCTACTTTTCCGGCAACACCGTGCAGATCTGCCCGGTCGGCGCGCTGACCGGCGCCTCCTACCGGTTCCGGGCCAGGCCCTTCGACCTGGTCTCGACGCCCAGCGTCTGCGAGCACTGCGCGGCCGGCTGCCGGCAGCGGACCGATCACCGCCGCGGCGCGGTGACCAGGCGCCTGGCCGGCAATGACCCGCAGGTCAACGAGGAATGGAACTGCGACAAGGGCCGGTGGGCGTTTACCTACGCCACCCAGCCGGACCGGCTGGTCACGCCGCTGGTCAGGGACGACAGCGGGATGCTCGCGCCGGCCTCCTGGCCGGAGGCCATCAGCGCCGCGGCGGCCGGCCTGCTCGCGGCCCGCGGCCGGGCCGGCGTGCTGACCGGTGGCCGGCTGACCCTGGAGGACTCCTACGCCTACTCGAAGTTCGCCAGGGTCGCCCTGGCGAGCAACGACATTGACATGCGAGCCCGCCCGCACTCGGCGGAGGAGGCGCAGTTCCTGGCCGACAGCGTGGCCGGCCAGCCCGTCGCGGTCAGCTACGCCAGCCTGGAGCGGGCCCCCGCCGTGCTGCTGGCCGGGTTCGAGCCGGAGGACGAGTCGCCCATCGTCTTCCTGCGGCTGCGCAAGGCCGTCCGGCACGCCGCGCTGACCGTCTACTCGATCGCCGCGCTGGCCAGCCCCGGCCTGGGCCGGATGTCCGGAGTCCTGCTCAGCGCCGTGCCGGGATCGGAGGCCGACGTGCTGTCGAGCCTGATCACCGGCACGGGCCTGGACGAGGCGGGCAGCGCGGCGGCCGACGCGCTGCGCCAGCCCGGCGCCGTCATCCTGGCCGGCGAGCGCCTGGCCGAGGTCCCCGGAGCGCTGCCCGCGGCCGTCCGCCTGGCGCAGGAGACCGGAGCCCGGCTCGCCTGGATTCCCCGGCGGGCCGGGGAGCTCGGCGCGATCGAGGCCGGCGCGCTGCCGGCCCTGCTGCCGTCCGGCCGCCGCGTCGCCGACCCGGCGGCACGGGCTGATGTGGCCCGGGTCTGGGGGGCCGGCTCGCTGCCGGCCGAGCCGGGCCGTGACACCGGGCAGATCCTGGCCGCGGCCACCGCGGGCGAGATCGATGCCCTGGTCATCGCCGGCGTCGATCCGGCCGACCTGCCCGATCCGGCGGCCGCGCTGGCGGCGCTGGAGGCCGCGGGCTTCGTGGTCAGCCTGGAACTGCGCGTCAGTGCGGTCACCGACCGCGCGGACGTGGTACTGCCCGTGGCGGCCGTCGCGGAGAAGGCGGGCACCTTCGTGAACTGGGAGGGCCGGCCGGGCTCGTTCGGCCCGGCGCTCGCCGTCCCGGCCGTGCGGTCGGACCTGCAGGTGCTGGCCGCGCTGGCCGACGCGATGGACGTGCACCTCGGGCTGCCCGACGGCGTGGCGGTACGCGCCGAGCTGGCCGCGCTGGCCGGGCCGGCCTCGGGCGCCAGCGCCCCGGCGGCCGGCGACGGCCGCGAGAGCGCCGGCCGGCGTCCGCCGCCAGGGCCGGCCGCGGTGGTCGGCCATCTCGGCATGTCGCACCCGGGCCCGGGCCAGGCGCTGCTCGCCACCTGGCATAATCTCCTGGACGTCGGCCGCATGCAGGACGGCGAGCCGAATCTGGCCGGCACGGCCCGCACCGCGGTCGCGAAAATGTCCGCGGCGACCGCGGCCGAGGCCGGAACCGCCGAAGGCGGCCAGGTGACCGTGGGTACCGAGCGAGGGGCCGTCACGGTCCCGGTGGAGATCGCCGACCTGCCCGACCGGGTGATCTGGCTGCCGGCTGAATTCCGCGGGCTGCGCGGTCCGGCTCGAGCTGGGCGCGGGCCACGGCAGCCTCGTCACGGTGAGGAGCGCGCGATGACTGGCCTGGCGGCCGCGCCGCAGCTGCTGGCGGTCGGCCCTGACGAGCCGACCCTGGCCAGCTTCAGCCATACTCCCTGGTGGCTGGTCCTGCTCAAGGTCGTGGCCATCTTCGTGTTCCTGATGCTCACGACGCTGATCACGATCTGGGCGGAACGCCGCGTGATCGGGCGGATGCAGCAGCGCCCCGGCCCCAACCGGGCGGGGAAGTTCGGCCTGCTGCAATCCCTGCTGGACGGCATCAAGCTGCCGCTCAAGGAGGACATCATCCCGCGCGGCGTGGACAAGGTCCTGTTTGTCATCGCGCCGGCCATCGCGACGATCCCCGCGTTCATCAGCTTCGCGATCATCCCGTTCGGCCCGGTGGTCTCGATTTTCCACCACCGCACCCCGCTGCAGCTGACCGACCTGTCCGTGGCCGTCCTGCTCGTGCTCTCGATGAGCTCACTGGGCGTCTACGGGATCGTACTGGCCGGCTGGTCGTCTAACTCGCCGTACTCGCTGCTCGGCGGCCTGCGGTCATCGGCCCAGGTGATCAGCTACGAGATCGCGATGGGCATCTCGTTCGTCCCGGTGTTCCTGTACGCCGGGTCGCTGTCGACCACCGCGATCGTCAACGCCCAGGCGAACGGCGCGGCGTTCCACCTGGGCGGCGTCACGCTGCACTATCCGTCCTGGTTCGCGGTGCTGCTGCTGCCCTCGTTCGTCATCTACCTGATCACGATGGTGGGCGAGACCAACCGGCTGCCGTTCGACCTGCCCGAGGGCGAGGGCGAGCTGGTCGGCGGCTTCCACACCGAGTACTCCTCGCTCAAGTTCGCGCTGTTCTACCTGGCCGAGTACATCAACATGATCACGGTGTCGGCGCTGGCCACCACGCTGTTCCTGGGCGGCTGGCGGGCGCCCTGGCCGATCACCATCTGGCCGGACGCCAACACCGGCTGGTGGCCGCTGCTGTGGTGGTTCGCCAAGATCGTGCTGCTGATCTTCTTCTTCATCTGGCTGCGCGGCTCGCTGCCCAGGATCCGCTACGACCAGCTGATGGCATTCGGCTGGAAGATCCTCATTCCCGGCGCGCTGGCCTGGACGCTGATCGTGGCGACCGCGCGGGTGTACCGCCGTCTGGGCGGCGGCACCGCGGTCTACCTGGTCGCCGGGGCGATCGTGGTCGTGCTGATCCTGCTGTGGTGGAGCGCGGAGATGAAGGCGGCGGCGCGCGAGCGCGCGGCGGCGCAGCAGGCGGAGGCCGAGGCCGAGCAGGACCGGCAGCCCGGCGCGTTCCCGGTCCCGCCCATGGACCTGCCGCATTACCACGGCATCGGCGTGAGTGCGGGCGACGGCCCGGAGGGCGCCGGCGTCATCCAGGCCGACAGCACCATCAAGGAGGTCACCGGTGCCTGACTTCCTGAACCCGATCAAGGGGTTCGGTGTCACCTTCCGGCAGATGTTCAAGAAGGTCGACACCGTGCAGTATCCCGAGGACAAGGAGCCCACCGCTCCCCGGTTCCACGGCCGGCATCAGCTGAACCGCTGGCCCGATGGCCTGGAGAAGTGCATCGGCTGCGAGCTGTGCGCGTGGGCCTGCCCGGCCGACGCCATCTACGTGGAGGGCGGGGACAACACCGAGGAAGAGCGGTATTCCCCCGGCGAGCGGTACGGCGCCGTCTACCAGATCAACTACCTGCGCTGCATCCTGTGCGGCCTGTGCGTCGAGGCCTGCCCGACCAGGGCGCTGACCATGACCAACGACTACGAGCTCGCCGATGACAACCGGGAGAGCCTGATCTGGACCAAGGAGCAGCTGGTCGCGCCGCTGCAGCCGGGCATGGAGGCCCCGCCGCATCCGATGCTGCTCGGCCTCACCGAAGGGGACTACTACCGGCTGGGTGACGCTGCCCGGCCACCGGCCAGCACGGCGGACAACGCGCCAGGGACCGGCGAGCACGCTAGTGGCGAGCACGGGACGGGCGAGGACGGGGCGGTGCGGTGAACCATACTGTCGTGCTGGCCGCGAGCGCCGCTGACACTACCCGCATTGTCAGTTTCTGGACGCTGGCCGTCATCTCGGTGGCCGCTGCCCTCGGCATGGTGCTGGCCAGGCGCGCCGTGCACTGCGCGGTGCTGCTGGCCGTGGTGATGCTGTCGCTCGCGGTCTTCTATGCCATGCTCGGCGCGCCGTTCCTGGCCTTTGTCCAGGTGATCGTGTACACCGGCGCGGTGCTGATGCTGTTCCTGTTCGTGGTGATGATCGTCGGGATCACCTCGGCGGACTCGCTCGTCGAGACGATCAAGGGCCAGCGCCTGGCCGCCGGGCTGGCCGGAATCGGCCTGCTCGTGCTGCTGAGCCTCATCGTCGGGCACGCGGCCATCGGCCCGTCTGCGAAGGCCCCGCTGGCGGACGGGCCATCGAACGTCACCGGCCTGGCGACGCTCATCTTCACCAGGTACGTCTTCCCGTTCGAGGTCACCAGCGCGCTGCTGATCACCGCCGCGCTCGGCGCGATGGTGCTCGCGCACACCGAGCGGACCACGCCCAAGCCGACGCAGCGGATCCTGTCCCGCCAGCGGGTGGCCAGCGGCCGGCCCGCGCCGCTGCCGGGCCCCGGTACCTACGCCCGGCACAACGCGGTGGACATGCCCGCGCTGCTGCCCGACGGGTCGGTGTCCCGCCAGTCGGTCAGCGAGGTCGTCGCCCAGCTGACCGCGACCGAGGGCGCGACGCCCGCGGCCAGGGCCGAGATCCTGGTCGCCGAGGAGCTGAGCGCCGCCGAGCACGGCGGCCCGGCCGGGACGAAGGAGGCACCGTGATAAGCCCGGCGCACTACGTGGCGCTGTCGGTGATCCTCTTCGTGATCGGCGGCGTCGGCGTTCTGGTCCGCAGGAACGCGATCGTCGTCTTCATGTGCGTCGAGCTCATGCTGAACGCGGTCAACCTCGCCTTCGTGGCGTTCGCCCGGCTGCACGGCGCCCTCGACGGCCAGGTCATCGCCTTCTTCGTGATGGTGGTGGCCGCGGCTGAGGTGGTTGTCGGCCTGGCCATCCTGACCGCGATCTTCCGTACCCGCAGGTCGGCGTCGGTGGACGACGCCAACCTGCTGAAGTACTAGAGGGGTAGCCAGTGACAGGCTCTCTTGCGGGCGCGCTGGCGTCGTCGCCAGCCATCATGACCAGCCTGCCCGTCGCCGGCGTCCAGCAGGCCGCCTGGCTGCTGCTGGCGCTCCCGCTGGCCGGCGCGGTGATCCTGCTGCTCGGCGGCCGGCGCACCGACTCGTGGGGGCACCTGGTCGGCGTGGCCATGCCGGTCGCGGCATTCTGCTACAGCGTGCTGGCCTTCGTGGCCATGCTCGGCTACCCGGCGGCGGAGCGCAGCCGGGACCTCACCCTCTTCTCCTGGATCCCGGTCCCCCCGCACTTCCTGGTCAGCATCGGCCTGCAGCTCGACCCGCTGTCCATCTGCTTCGTGCTGCTCATCACCGGCGTCGGCTCCCTGATCCACATCTTCGCCGTCGGCTACATGGCCGACGACCCGGGCCGGCGGCGGTTCTTCGGGTACATGAACCTCTTCCTGGCCGCGATGCTGCTGCTCGTGCTGGCCGACAACTACCTCGGCCTGTACGCGGGCTGGGAGGGCGTGGGCCTGGCCTCCTACCTGCTGATCGGGTTCTGGCAGTACAAGCCGGCGGCCGCCACCGCGGCCAAGAAGGCGTTCATCGCCAACCGGGTGGGTGACGCGGGCCTCTCGCTGGCCATCATGCTGATGTTCGCCACCTTCGGCTCGCTGAACTTCGGCCCGGTGTTCCACGCCGCGGGCTCGGCCAGCCCGGGCGTGCTGACCGCCCTCGGGCTGCTGCTGCTGCTCGGGGCCTGCGGCAAGTCGGCCCAGCTGCCGCTGCAGTCCTGGCTGCTGGACGCGATGGAGGGCCCGACGCCGGTCTCGGCGCTGATCCACGCGGCCACGATGGTCACCGCCGGGATCTACCTGATCGTCCGGTCCGCCCCGATCTTCGACCTGTCCTCGAACGCGCGGCTCGCCGTCACCATCGTCGGCGCGGCGACCCTGCTCTTCGGGGCGATCATCGGCTGCGCCAAGGACGACATCAAGAAGGCGCTCGCGGGATCCACCATGAGCCAGATCGGCTACATGATGCTGGCCGCCGGGCTCGGGCCCGCCGGGTACGTCTTCGCGATCGCGCAGCTGCTGGCGCACGGCTTCTTCAAGGCCGGGCTGTTCCTCGGCGCGGGCTCGGTCAAGCACGAGATGAACGACGAGGTCGACATGCGCCGCTTCGGCGGCCTCGGCCGGATCCTGCCGATCACCTTCGTCACCTTCGGGTTCGGCTATCTGGCCATCATCGGGATCCCGCCGTTCTCGGGCTTCTTCACCAAGGACGGGATCATCGAGGCGGCGTTCGGCAAGGGCGGCACCTCGGGGGCGATTCTCGGCACCGCCGCCGTGCTCGGTGCCGCGATCACCGCCTTCTACATGACCAGGGTCGTGCTCATGACCTTCCTCGGCGAGCGCCGCTGGGACGACAAGGCGCACCCGCACGAGGCCCCGCCGATCATGACCGTGCCGATGATCCTGCTCGCCGTCGGCTCGATCGGCGCCGGGGCGTTCCTGATCCTGAACGACCGGCTGGGGGCCTTCCTCGAGCCGGTAACCGGCTCGCCGCCGGCCGTGCACGGGTGGTTCACCAAGGAGGGCACGGCCGCGCTCGTGCTGGTCGTAGCCGGGGTGCTGATCGCCTGGGCCATGTACGGGCGGCGGGAGATACCGGTGGTGGCGCCGGCCGGGAACCTGGTCACGGTGGCCGCCCGCAAGGACCTGTACGGTGATGCGATCAACGAGTCGGTCCTGATGCGGCCTGGCCAGTGGCTGACCCGGCTCTCGGTGTACTTCGATAACCGCGGCGTGGACGGCCTGGTCAATACCCTGGCCGCCACCATGGGCGGGACCTCGGGGCGGTTGCGCAGGCTGCAGACGGGCTTCGTCCGCTCGTATGCCCTGTCCATGTTCGTAGGGGCGGTGCTCCTCCTCGGCGCGCTGCTCCTTGGTCGGCTATAGAGCTGATGAGGCTGCGGATCCTATGAGCACTTTTCCCTGGTTGACCGTGGTGGGGGCGATCCCGCTGGCCGGCGCGCTGGTGATCGCGGTGACGCCGGGCCGCTCGGCGCCGGGCGGCGCGGCCGACCAGCGCGCCCGTGACCGGCTCGTCAAGGTCATCGCGTTGGGCTTCACGCTCGCCACCCTGGCCGTGACCATCGTCATGGCGCTGCGCTTCAAGCCGGGCGGTCCCCGCTTCCAGTTCACCCAGACCGTTCAGTGGATCCCGCAGTTCGGGGTGCATTACGCGGTCGGGGTGGACGGCATCGCGCTGGTCCTGATCGTGATGTCCGTGATCTTGATGCCGGTCGTCATCCTCGCGTCCTGGCACGACGCCGAGGGCGGGGCCAGCCCGGCCGGCGAGCCGCCGCCGCGGCGCAGCGTGAAGACCTACTTCACGCTGATGCTGGTGCTGGAGACCATGATGATCGGGGTCTTCGCGGCCACCGACGTCTTCCTGTTCTACGTCTTCTTCGAGGCCATGCTCATCCCGATGTACTTCATGATCGGGAGCTACGGCGTCGGCCAGCGCCAGTACGCGGCCGTGAAGTTCCTGCTGTACAGCCTGCTCGGCGGGCTGCTCATGCTGGTGGCGGTCATCGCGCTCTACTTCTACTCGGCCAGGGGCGGCCAGCCGGGCACGTTCCTGTTCAGCCAGCTCAGCCACGTCACGTTCAGCCCGCTCGTGCAGAAATGGCTGTTCGCCGGCTTCTTCATCGCGTTCGCGATCAAGGCACCGCTGTGGCCCTTTCACACCTGGCTGCCGGACGCGGCGACGGCCGCGCAGCCCGGCGCCGCGGTCCTGCTCGTCGGGGTGCTCGACAAGGTCGGTACCTTCGGCATGATCCGCTACTGCGTGGAGCTGTTCCCGGCGGCCGCGCACTACTTCACCCCCCTGATCATCGCGCTGGCCGTCGTGGGGGTCCTGTACGGGGCGGTCGTGGCCATCGGCCAGGCTGACCTGAAACGGCTGATCGCCTACTCATCGGTCTCGCACATGGGCCTGATCACGCTGGGCATCTTCGCGCTGACCAGCGAGGGCCAGGCGGGCGCGACCCTGTACATGGTCAATCACGGCTTCGCCACCGGCGCGCTCTTCCTCCTCGCCGGATTCATGATCGCGCGGCGGCGCTCCCAGATGATCGCCGACTACGGCGGGGTGCAGAAGGTCGCGCCCGTGCTGGCCGGGCTGTTCCTCATCGCCGGCCTCGCGGGCCTGGCGCTGCCCGGCCTGTCCACCTTCGTCAGCGAGTTCCTGGTGCTGGTCGGCACCTTCACCCGGTATGAGGTGCCCGCCGTGCTGGCCACGGTCGGCATCATCCTGGCCGCGATCTACATCCTGTGGATGTACCAGCGCACGATGACCGGGCCGGTGCAGGAAGAGGTCAAGGCCATGCCGGACCTGCGGGCCCGCGAGCTGTGGGCGATCGGCCCGCTGATCGTGCTCATCATCGCGATGGGCGTCTACCCCAAGCCGGTGCTGGACGTGATCAACCCGGCGGTACACCAGACGCTGGTGCAGGCGCATTCCACCGACCCGGTCCCGCCGGATCCGGCTACCGCTGCCCAAAGGAGCTCCCCGTGACCGCGTCCCTCGCCGCGCTCGCGCCGACGATCAGCGCGCCGCACATCGAGTACGGCCGGCTCTCGCCCCTGCTCCTGGTCTTCGGGGCCGCGATAGCCGGGGTCCTGATCGAGGCCTTCGCGCCCCGGCACCTGCGCCGCGTCCTGCACATCACGCTGACGCTCGGCAGCCTCGCCGGGGCGTTCGTCCTGGTCATCGTGGTGGCGGCGAGCGGGTCGCTGTTCGCGAACGGCAGCCCGGGCCGGATCGGGGCCGTCGGGGCGATCGGGGTGGACGGGCCCACCCTCTTCATCTGGGGCACGATCCTGGTCCTGGCGTTCATCAGCGTGCTGCTGATCGCCGAGTCCTCGCACGAGGTCAGCGCGTTCGCGGCGCAGGCCGCCGCGATACCGGGCAGCGAGCAGGAGCGCGAGGGGCTGCTCGCGGGCATCAGCCACACCGAGGTCTACCCGCTGACGCTCTTCGCCATCGGCGGCATGCTGCTGTTCCCGGCGTCGAACGACCTGCTCACCATGTTCATCGCGCTGGAAGTGCTGTCGCTGCCGCTCTACCTGCTCTGCGGGCTGGCCAGGCGCCGCCGGCTGCTGTCGCAGGAAGCGGCCGTGAAGTACTTCCTGCTCGGCGCGTTCTCCTCGGCGTTCTTCCTGTTCGGCGTGGCCATGCTGTACGGCTTTTCCGGCTCGGTGCGGCTGTCGGCCATCGCCGCGGCGGCCTCGGCCGATACCAGCGGCGGCACGCTGCTGTTCGCCGGGATCGCCCTGCTCGGCCTCGGCCTGCTCTTCAAGATCGGCGCGGTGCCGTTCCACAGCTGGAAGCCGGACGTCTACCAGGGCGCGCCCACGCCGGTCACCGCGCTGATGGCCTCGTGCACGCTGGTCTCCGCGTTCGGCGCCCTGCTGCGGGTCTTCTACGTCGCCTTCGGCCAGCTGACCTGGGACTGGCGGCCCGTCATGGCCGGGATCGCCATCCTGACCATGCTGGTGGGATCCATCGTCGCGATCACCCAGACCGACGTGAAGCGGCTGCTCGCCTACTCCTCCATCGCCCAGGCCGGGTACGTGCTCACCGGCGTGGTCGCGGCCGACGTGGCCGGCCTGTCCAGCAGCCTGTTCTACCTCGCCGCCTACGGCTTCGCGGTGATCGGGGCGTTCGCCGTGGTCACCCTGGTCCGCGATCACACCGGCGAGGCCGCGCACCTGTCCCGGTGGGCCGGGCTCGGCAGGCGCTCGCCCCTGCTGGCCGGGGTCTTCGCCTTCTTCCTGATCGCCTTCGCCGGCATCCCGCTGACCAGCGGCTTCACCGGCAAGTTCGCCGTCTTCGCGGCGGCGATCGGCGGCGGGGCGCTGCCCCTGGTCGTCGTCGGAGTAATCAGCAGCGCGATCCTGGCCTTCCCCTACGTCCGCGTGATCGTGCTGATGTTCTTCAGCGACCCCGCCGTCGACGGGCCGGCGGTGGTCAGGCCCAGTGTCTTCACCGGCCTGGCCGTCGCGATCGGCGCGGCGGTGACGCTCGTGCTCGGCATCGTGCCGCAGCCCCTGCTCAGCCTGGCCAATCATGCCGCGACCCAGCTCTTCGTCCGCTGACCGGCACGGCCGAATTTCGCGGGGGCCCCTGGTGTCCGGCCGCCGCGCAGCGGGCATGCCCTCGGATAACCGCCCCCGCGCGCATATCTTGGGGGTGGACTGGCCCGCACCGTGCTGGCCGCAGGTCAGCAGCCAGGGCCAGCTGAGCGATAAGGGAGCATGATTGATCACCGAAGTGCCCGTGGAACTGTCAGACGCCGCGCTGGCAGCAGATGTCGTTGACGGCCTGGCGCTAGTAGAGGACGGCCTGCGGGAGGCCGCGCAGGCGCAGCACGAGCTGCTCGCCGACACGTCGGCGTACCTGATCAATGCCGGCGGCAAGCGGCTGCGCGCCATGCTGGTCCTGCTGGCCGCCCAGTTCGGCAACCCCAAAGACGAGCGGATCGTGTCGGCCGCCGTCGCGATCGAGCTCACCCACGTGGCGACGCTCTACCACGATGACGTGATGGACGAGGCGCAGGTCCGGCGGGGCGTGCCGAGCGCCCACGCCCGCTGGGACAACACGGTCGCCATCCTGACCGGGGACTACCTGTTCGCGCGCGCGTCCCAGATCCTGGCCGGCCTGGGCGAGGACGCGATCAGGATCCAGGCGCAGACATTCGGGCGCCTGGTGAACGGCCAGATCGCCGAGACCGTGGGACCGCGCCCGGGCGAGGACCCGCTGCGCCACTATCTGGGCGTGCTGACCGAGAAGACGGCCGCGCTGCTGGCCACGGCCGGGCAGTTCGGCGCGATGTTCTCCGGGGCGCCGGAGGGCGTAGCGGCCAGTATCAGCCGGGCGTGCGAGGCATGGGGCGTGGCGTTCCAGCTTTCCGACGACATCCTCGATGTGGCCAGCGAGTCCGCGCAGTCGGGCAAGACGCCGGGGACCGACCTGCGGGAAGGAGTCCGGACCATGCCCGTGCTGCACGCGCTGCGCTCGGCCGGTCCTGGCGACGCCCGGCTGGTGGAGCTGCTGAGCAGCAGTGACCTGACCGATCCCGCGCTGCACGCCGAGGCGCTGGCCCTGCTGCGCGCGCACCCGGCGATGCAGATGGCGCGGGCCGACCTGCGGCACTGGTCCGACGCGGCCAGGGACGAGATACTCGCCCTGCCCGACGTTCCGGCCCGGGCGGCCTTCGAGGCGCTGTGCGAGTTCGTCACCGAGCGCACGGGCTAGGCGCCGGCCCGGGCGGTCGCGGCCCGGCTCAGGCCAGGGCACGGCGCGGCACGGCGCGCTAGCATGCTGATCAATGAGAACCTCTGGGCGCATGGCGAACGAATCGCCGGAACCGGTCACGGGCGAGCTGGCCGCCCCTGGCCGCCTGGTCACCAGGAACACCGACTTCGTGCAGTCCCTGGACCGCGGGCTGGCCGTGATCCGCGCGTTCGGCCCCGAACGGGAGCGGCTGAGCCTGAGCGAGGTAGCGCAGGCCACGGGGCTGACCCGCGCCGCGGCGCGCCGGTTCCTGCTGACCCTGGTCAAGCTCGGCTACGTGCGCAGCGACGGCAGGAAGTTCTCGCTGCGACCGCGGGTGCTTGAGCTCGGCTACGCCTACCTGTCCGGGCTGGCCCTGCCCGAGGTGGCCGCGCCGCACGTGGAGGAGCTCGTCGCGCGGCTGCACGAGTCGTCCTCCATCTCCGTGCTGGACGGCGATCACATCGTCTACGTCGTGCGGGTGCCGACCAAGCGGATCATGACCGTGGCCATCTCGGTCGGCACGCGGTTTCCCGCCTACGCCACGTCCATGGGCCGGGTGCTGCTCGCGGCGGCCAGCGAGGAGGAGCTCGACCGCTACCTCAGCGAGGTCACCTTCGAGCCGCTCACCCGCCGGACCGTGACCGATCCCGCCCGGCTCCGGGTGATCCTGGGCGATGTCGCGCGGCAGGGATACGCGATCGTCGACCAGGAGCTTGAGGAGGGCCTGCGCGCCGTCGCCGCCCCGATCCGCGGCGCGGCCGATGTCGGGACCGCCGCGATCAACGTTTCCGCGCACGCGAGCCGGGTCAGCATGGCCGTCCTGCGCGCCGAGATCCTGCCCGCGCTGCTCCAGACGGCTCGCCAGATCGAGACAGACCTGCAGGCCCAGCCGGCCCAGCAGGCCGCCGTGCCGCGGCTGGGGCCGGGCCCGCCGCCCGGCTGACACCGGCCCGGCGGACCGGGGCCGGCCGGGACGAGCCGTTTCGCGAAATGCCGGTCTTTTACCCCCCGCCCGAGGTCTGGCGGGGGCTGTTGACAGTCGCTCAGACAGCGTGGTTAAGTTCTACATTGCGTATAGTCGTACGCTGAGCGAACATCCGGCGGTGCCGCCCGAGAAAGTCGGCCACGAAGCAAAGCTGCGGGCCTGACGGAGCGGCCGGCGGCTCGCGGGCGCTAAGTTTCGAAGGAGACGGAATGGACCGTCAGGAATCAGACAACAGGATGCTGCCCGATCAGCCGATCGCGCGGCGTTCTTTGCTCAAGGGCGCCGGCGCGGGAGCGCTGGCGGTTGGCGCCGGCGGATTCCTCAGCGCCTGCGGTTCCGGGCTCAAGGGCACCGGCACGGCGTCCAGCACCGGGACCATCACTATCGGATTCATCACGCCGCTCACTGGCCAGCTGGCCGGCTTCGCCTCCGGTGACGAGTACGTGCTCAACCAGATCAAGCGAACCCAGTCGTTCAAGAACGGGATCAAGATCGGCAAGAAGACGTACAAAATCAACATCGTCACCCAGGACAGCCAGTCGAGCCCCACCAGGGCCGGGCAGGTGGCCGAGCAGCTGATCCAGCAGAACCACGTGGACATGATCCTCACGACCTCGACGCCGGAGACGACCAACCCGGTGGCGACGGCGTGCGAGAAGCTGGGCACGCCGTGCCTGTCCACGGTGGTCCCGTGGGAATCCTGGTACGCGGCCCTCGGCGGCAATCCGGAGAAGCCGACGACGGACTTCAAGTTCGCGTCCATGTTCTTCTTCGGGCTGAAGGAATTCCAGGGCTGTTTCGCGCCGATGTGGAACCGCATCCCGACCAATAAGGTCGTGGCCTGCCAGTACCCGAACGATGCCGACGGGAATGCCTTCCGCGGGGGATTCATACCGCTGATCAAGCAATCGGGCTATACGCCGGTCGACGGCGGGGCCTATACCGACGGCATCACCGACTTCACCACGATGATCGCGGATTTCAAGGCCAGGGGCTGCGAGGTCTACAGCAACTGCCCGCTGCCGCCGGACTTCAACACCTTCTGGAAGCAGGCCTCCCAGCAGGGCTTCAAGCCCAAGCTCGCTACCGTGGCCAAGGTGCTGCTGTTCCCTGCGGACACGGTCGCCCTCGGGCCGCTGGTCAACAACGTGGCCACCGACTCATGGTGGGGGCCGTACATGCCGTACACCTCCTCGCTCGACCGGGTGTCGGCCGCCGCGCTGGCCGCGGGGTACGAGGCATCGACGGGCAAGCAGTGGGTGCAGTCGATCGGCTCGACGTACTCGCTGTTCGAGGTCGCCTACGCGGCCCTCGGCGAGGTCAGCGACCCGCACGACAAGGCCGAGCTGGCCATGTCGCTGCACAGCGTCGACTACACCGGCATGTGCGGCGCGATCAACTTCGCCGCCGGCCCGGCGCCGGGGGTCGGGATCATCCCGCCCGTCGGCGCCCAGTGGAAGGCCTCGACCGGCAAGTACCCGTTTGAGATGAAGGTCGTCGACAACACGCTGAACCCGAGCGTGAAGATCGGGGCGGATCTCGAGCCAACGAATGCCTGATGCCGCGGGGGCGGCCCTGCTGGAGCTTGACGGAGTTACCAAGAGCTTCGGCCGGGTCGTCGTCGCGGACCAGCTGTCACTGCGCATCGGACCGGGGGACATCGTCGGGATCGTCGGCCCGAACGGCGCGGGCAAGACCAGCCTGTTCGGCCTGATCGCCGGTGACCTCGCCCCCGAGTCGGGCGTGATCCGGCTGGATGGCGCCGAGGTGACGCGGCTCGACACCGCGTCCCGGTGCCGGCTCGGCATCGGGCGGACCTACCAGGTGCCCAGGCCCTTCGGGGCGATGACGGTCTTCGAGAACGTGCTGGTCTCCGCCCAGCAGGGCGCGGGCCTGCGCCGGGGGGCAAGCTACGCGGCCGCCTCGGCCGTGCTGGAGCGCACCGGCCTGGCCCGTGAGGCCAACAACCCGGCCGAGCGCCTCGGGCTGCTGCAGCGCAAGCGCCTCGAGCTGGCCCGCGCGCTCGCCTCGGCGCCGCGGCTGCTGCTCCTGGACGAGGTCGCGGGCGGCCTGACCGACCCCGAGGTCGAGGAGCTCGTCGGGATTGTCCGCTCGATCCGGGGCGAGGGAATCGCGATCATCTGGATCGAGCATGTCGTGCGCGCGCTCACGGCCGCGGTCGAGCGGCTGCTGTGCCTGGCGGGCGGGACCTTCGTGAGCGACGGCACCCCCGCCGCCGTGCTGGCCGACCCGGCGGTCCGCGAGGTCTTCCTCGGCACCGAGGTCACGACCTCGCTGGCCGGCGCGGGTCCGGGCGCCGGTCACGGCGGGGGCCCAGGCGCTGACGGCGGGCACCAGGGGCCGGGCGGCGGCGGAACGGGGCGGGAGGCACCATGAGCGACGCTGGCCGGCCGCTCCTGGAAGTGCGTGACCTTACCGTGCACCACGGTCAGCTGCAGGCCCTGCATGAGGTGAGCCTGCGGGTGGCCGAGGGCGAGGTGTACGCGATGATCGGGGCGAACGGCGCCGGCAAGTCGACGCTGCTGCGCGCGATCGCCGGCCTCGACCCGCCCACCAGCGGATCGGTCCTGCTCGATGGCGCGGACGTGACCAGGGTGCGGCCCGAGCGCCGGGTGGCGGCCGGGATCGTCATGGTCCCGGAAGGCCGGCGCCTCTTCCCCTCGCTGACCCTGGAGGAGAACCTGCTGGTCGGCGGCGCCTACGCGCGGCAGGGGCCGTGGAACATCAGCCGCATCTACGAGCTGTTCGGCTGGATGCGCGAACGCCGGACGCAGAGCGCGTCGCAGCTATCCGGCGGCGAGCAGCAGGCGGTCGCGATCGGGCGGGCGCTGGTGGCCAACCCCCGGGTGCTGCTGCTGGACGAGGCCTCACTGGGCCTGGCGCCCGTCGTGGTGCGCCGGATCTACAGCCTGCTCCCCGAGCTGCTCGCCTCCGGCGTCACCATCTTGCTGGTGGAGCAGGACGTCAGCCAGGTACTGCGCGTCGCGACCCGCATCCACTGCCTGCTCGAGGGGCGGACCACCCTGGAAGGGACGCCCGGCGACCTGAGCGCCGAGCGCATCGAGGCCGCCTACTTCGGCCTGGCGGCAGGCGCCGACGGGGCGCCAGGACCTGCGGGAGCACGCGCATGAGCTGGGTCGACGCGATCCTTCAGGGGGTGCTGGTCGGGGGACTGTACGCGCTGTTCGCCTGCGGGCTGTCGCTGATGTTCGGCGTCATGAAGGTCATCAACCTCGCGCACGGTGACCTGGCGGTGGTCGCCGCCTACGTGGCCATCGGCGTGATCGGGATCACCCACCTGCCCACCGTCTGGTCCTTCCTGCTCGTGGTGCCGATCTTCGCCGGACTTGGCTACGTCATCCAGCGGACCCTGATCCAGTCGGCCCTGAACCGCAGCGTGCTCACCACGCTGCTGGTGACCTTCGGGCTGTCGGTAGTGATCGAGAACGGCCTGCAGCAGTTCCTGTCCGCCAACAGCCGATCGCTGCCCATCGGCTCCCTGATATCCGATTCCTTCAGCATCGGCTCGCAGATCAGGATCGCCTACCTGGACCTGTCCATCCTGGTCATCGCCGTGGCCGTCCTGCTCGGGCTGCAGTATTTCCTGTCCTCGTCCAAGCACGGCAGGCTGATCAGGGCCGTCGCCGATGACCGCGAGGCGGCGCAGCTGGCCGGGGCCGACTACCGGCACATCTTCGGCATCGCGGCGGCCATCGCGTTCGCGACGGTGGCCTTCGCCGGGCTGGCGTACGGCATGTACTCCCAGTTCGACCCGACCATCGGCACCGACCAGCTGCTGCTGTTCGCCTTCGAGGCCGTCGTCATCGGCGGCCTGGGGTCGCTGTGGGGCACGCTGGTCGGCGGGATCCTGCTCGGGGTGGCACAGCAGATCGGCGCCCAGGTCAACGCCTCCGACCAGGTCCTGGCGGGGCAGCTATTCTTCCTCCTCATGCTGGTGCTCATACCGCAGGGGATCACCAGCTGGCGGAGGACCGCATGAGCGCCATCGGGCAGCACGCTCCCCCTGCCGGGGGCACCGCGCCCCCGACCGCAGTCCGGGTCACCCGGTCGCGGCGGTCAGCTCTCTGGCCGGGAGTCGTCCTGGTGGTGGCCGTTGTCATCCTCGGCTACCTGCCCTACCTGGTGTACTCAGGCACCACGAGCCTGCTGGTCCAGTTCTTCGCCGTGGTCACGATGGCCAGCATGTGGAATCTGCTGGCCGGCTACGCCGGGCTGGTCTCCGTCGGCCAGCAGGCGTTCATCGGCCTCGGCTCCTATTTCGTGCTCATCGCCGTCCAGCACGGGCTCAGCCCGTTTGAGGGCCTCCCGGTCGCCGTGCTCGCCTGCGGGGTCATCGCGCTGCCCATCTGGTGGCTGGTCTCGCGCCTGCGCACCGGCTATTTCGCCATCACCACCTGGGTCATCGCGTCGGTATGCGAGCTGATCATCATCCGGTATCCGTCGCTGGGCGGGGGGACCGGGACGCTGCTGGGCGGGTTCCCCGACGTCAGCCAGACGCTGCTGGGGGCCTACATTTACTGGATTGCGCTGGGAGTCACGGTGATCACGCTGGGCGTGGTGTACTTCCTGCTGCGCAGCCGCACCGGGCTGGTCCTCACCGCGCTGCGGGACGACGAGACCGGGGCGCGCAGCATCGGCGGCAAGGTCTCCCGTACCCAGCGGCTGGTTTTCATGGTGGCCGGGGCCGGGTGCGGCGCGGCCGGCGCGGTGCTCATCCTGAGCCAGCCGTTCGTCCAGCCGACGGCGGCCTTCAGCGTGCAGTGGTCGGCCAAGATGATCTTCGTGACGATCATCGGGGGGATCGGCACGATCGAGGGCCCGATCCTCGGCACGATCGTGTTCTTCGTCCTGCAGCAGACCCTCTCCCAGGACGGCACCTGGTACTTCATCATCCTCGGGCTGGTCGCCATGGGGGTCGCCATCTGGGCCCCGCGCGGGCTGTGGGGAATCATCTCGGACCGGCTCGAGATCCGGCTGTTCCCGACCGGTTACTGGCTCTGGCCGGCTGATGGCCACCGCCGGCCCGGCCTGGGGCTGGGGGTCCCGTGGCGGCGCGGGTCAGGTGCCTGAGCAGGAAATATCGGACCGGCCTGCTGTTGTTCCCTTCAGTGTGCGCATCCGGCCTGAGAACCGGTGTCCTGGCCCGGCGGCGGAAAGCGCACACGCGCGGGCGCGCCACCAGCGCGCCTGGCAGTGCCCGGCGATAGCGGGCAGTTCCTGAGGAGGCGGCCGTGTTCGGTTCCCGCAAGACCCAGATGATCACAGCGGACGATGCGCTGCGCGGAAGGTCCGAGCAGATGCCTGTGCCCGCGCAGCACGCGGTGCTGCACACCCCGCTTCGCCCCCCATACCCGGAGGGCTCGCAGGTCGCCGAGTTCGCGCTGGGGTGCTTCTGGGGCGCTGAGCGGATGTTCTGGCAGACACCCGGCGTGATCACGACCGCCGTGGGCTACGAGGGCGGGTACACGCCGAACCCGACCTACGAGGAGGTCTGCAGCGGCCGGACCGGCCACGCCGAGTCGGTGCGGGTGGTCTTCGACCCGGCCAAGATCAGCTACTCGCAGCTGCTCCGGACCTTCTGGGAGGCACACAACCCCACCCAGGGCATGCGCCAGGGTAACGACCGGGGCACCCAGTACCGGTCAGCGGTCTTCTACACCACCCCGCAGCAGCAGGCCGAGGCGGAGGAGTCGCTCGCGGCCTACCAGAAGCGGCTGAGCGAGGCCGGCTTCGGGGAGATCACCACGGACATCGCCCCGGCGTCGGAGTTCTACTTCGCCGAGGACTACCACCAGCAGTACCTGTACAAGGTCCCCGGTGGCTACTGCCCTGATCACAGCACCGGCGTGTCCTGCCCGATCGGGGTCGTCAAGGCGAGCGGCCCGGCCGGCCTGATCGAGGCGGACGACTGATCTAGCCGGTCTAGCCGGGCGGCTCTCGCTTGGTAGCTCGTTCTTGTGGCGGGTCTCATGGTCGCGTGATCGCGCCCCTGCGGCCCGCTACCTGGCGTCTGGGCTGACGTAGGTGCCGCGCCTGGGCACGGTGAAGACGAGGCCCTCTACGCGCAGGATGTCGATGGCGCGCAGTACGGTGTCGCGGCCGATGCCGTACTCCTGCTGGAGCTGCTTCACGGACGGCACGGGGCCGCTCCGCCATTCGCCCTGGGCGATCCTCGTCCGGAGGATGGCGGATAGCTGCTGGTAGGCAGGCTCCGGTGCCCCGTGGTCTACGGTCACAAGATCAAGCTAGATCATCTAAGAGCAGATATGACTAGGTGGTATTTCTTATCTGCTCTGTTCTGATCTGCTCTACACTTGCCGAAGTGAACTCATTAGGGCAGGCGGCGGAGGGACAGACGGATCATGTGCTGCACGCGCCTAGCGCCAGCTGGCGGTGGCCGAGGGCAGGCCCGATGACTTATGACCGCCAACCCGCGGCCTTCGCGATGCTCGCGTCAGGCGGTGCTACCGCCGACCGAGACGAATCGCCGCTACCGAGTGGTTACGCGGTTACGGTCAGACGAGCCTTTCGCGGCAGCCACGATCAGGTTGCCTGCGTCCGCGAGTTCGTCCGGCTGGCGCTCGGTCCGGTGCCCGTCTTAGACGAGGCCGTCCTGCTCGCCTCGGAGTTGTCTGCCAACGCGGTTATGCACACGGCATCTGGTGACGGCGGAACCTTCGATGTCGCCGTTGGCCGGCACGCGTCCTCGGTTCGTATAGAGGTCCGCGATGCGGGCTCGCGCCGAGTGCCGGTCGCCCGCCCGCATGATGATCTTGCCGAGGAAGGACGCGGTCTCGGTCTCGTTGATCTCGTGGCCGACAGGTGGGGGCATAGCGGGGACGGGGAAGGCAGGTCTGTCTACTTCGAGCTCTGCTGGTAGCAGTCGAGCCAGAATCTGCAGGTAATGAAGGAAGGCGGCCCGACGCGTCGGATACCGCGGAGAGGCTAAGGTGCGAGCAGCGTACAGCGTTCGGGCGATGGATGAGATGGGCAGCATGGTCACGGCGCATGTATAACTGCGGAGTGCTAGCTCTGCTTTTTGGCTTGAGTTCCGCCGTTGCACCCCCACCAGGCACTCACGAGGGGGCAGCGCTACGTTGGGTTGCCGCAGGCGCTGTGTTCGCGGCGCTCATCGTAGAGCTGGCGTGGATGGTGGCGGTTGGTATCCGCCGTCGATGAACGGCCGTCACGACACACAAGGTGGTTGCTGACATGACCGCGGCCGGGGTCCATCTCGACGACTTGCCGACTATCGAGACTGATGTGCTCGTTGTCGGCGCTGGCCCGACGGGACTGATGGCTGGGGTTGTCTGTGCCAGCCGTGGCCTGCCGGCGGTGGTGGTGGATCGCAAAGCCTGGCCCGACCCGGGAGTCACGGGCCCTGGCTGTCCAGGCCCGCACGATGGAAATCTATGACCAGCTGGGACTCGCCGACCAGGTCCTGGCGGGGGCTAATAGCGCCGTCCGGTTCCAGATCGGCCCGACCGGGAGCTCCGACGGGATCAATATTGAGCAGCTCCAGCAGGGCGCAACTCGCTTTCCCGGCGTCAAGATCTTCGAGCAGAGCCGTAACGAGCAGCTTCTGTATGAAGCGCTGACAGCACGCGGAGGCGACGTCCTGTGGGGTCACCGTCTCATCGATCTCATCGATAAAACGGCCGAACCGGACGGTCGTGTCGTGGCGCTGCTGGAAGGTGCGGACGGCCTGGTCCGGGTGCGGTCCCGCTGGTGTATCGGCGCCGACGGGGCCAGCTCAACGGTGCGCCGCGATCTCGACGTCCGCTTCGATGGGGTCACCGATGACGCAACGTTCTGGGTCGCCGACATTCACGATGCGAGCGGCTTGCCCGACAGCGCGGTGGCAGCGAGATTCGGCGCATCGACGTTCGCCCTGGCGTTCCCGCTCGGCCCCGGCGGGCACGCACGGCTGATAGCCCTAGCCCGGCAGGACTCCGTCACCCAGGACGAAGCTCTCAGATCCGCTCGCGACGACCTGGGCATGACGTTCGGACAGGTCGACTGGTTCTCCACCTACCGCGTCCACCATCGCGTGGCCTCGCGATTCCGGGTCGGATCGGTCTTCCTCGCCGGTGATGCCGGGCATGTGCACTCGCCAGTCGGGGGCCAGGGAATGAACACTGGCCTGCAAGATGCCCACAATCTGGCCCTGCTGCTCGCTGACGTCGCGCAAGGCCGGCTCGACACAGGCTCACTCGACCGTTATGAACGCGAGCGCCGTCCTGTCGCGGAGCGGCTCGTCAAGGTCACCGATCGCGCATTCGGGATCATCGGCCGCCGTAGCTTTGCCGCCTCGTTGCTCCGAAATCGCGGCAGCGGCCTGGGGGCGTCGGTCTTGCCGCGCATCGCGCGCTCACGGCTCGGCGCCCGGTTTGGCGGCTACCTCGGCCAGTACCGCATCCGCTACCGCTACCTGGACGCCAAAGCACCGGTGCCGGAGTGGGCAAACGATCCCGCGGTCGGCCTGAGACTGCCGCCCGCCGACGGCAACCACGAGCCACTCAGGTCAATGACGTGGCAGATGCACACCTACGGTGCCGGAGAGATCACCCGGCCCGCCTGGCCCGCCTGGATCGAAGGCCCACACGCCTTCCGCGCAGACCCCAGGGGCCGCCTGAGACCCGATCGTCTATACCTCATCCGCCCCGACGGCTTCATCGCCGCATCGGTACCCCTTCGCGACCACGTCGCCGACGAGGCCCAGCTTCGCCTGGTCATTACCGCCCACAAGCTAAACATCTGAGTCATCGCAGGACTAGCCAGTCGGGCCCGGACCTCCTCGATGTGAATTAGGTCCGCAGTACGCTTCTGTCGTGGGTCGACGACAGCGCGATTCTGGCCAAGCGCCGGCGTTGCCATGACCGGGCCGCCGCTTCCCGACGACGTGCGACAGGATCTCATGCTGCCGTTCGGCCCGATCCCGGATGCCGCCGGCCGGGACGTCATCCTGTCGGGCGACCACGCAGACGCGGTTCTCGCCTACTGCCACGCCATGGGGTCAAAGTTTGGCTCTCCCGGTTACCTGCGCTATCTCTTCGGCTTGCCGATCAACGAGGCGCTTCTGTCGGGGTACCTCATGACGCAACGGGCGCTACGGGAGACGACTCCGCACGCCTGCGCCGAGGAGATCGCCCGCACCGCCCTTGAGCTCCTATCGCGTGCTGACAGTGACCGTGCAGAAGAAGACGAGAGCGTGCTCGACATTTTCGCGGGCATTGGTCAGATGGCGTACTCCTACGCGAAAGCTGGCTGCCGCGTCCAAGCGATCGACAACGATCGCACGACGGTCGACATCGCGGTGAGCAACATCGAGCTGGCCGGTTTGGCCAGAGTCGTCGAATACCGCTTGGCCGATGGGCCCGCGGCGCTGGCTTCCGCCGCCGGCACCGACCGGAGGTTCTCGATCGTTCATCTCGATCCGCCGTGGCGAGGCACCTATCGATACGATCTGACCCGGCCATTCATGCTCGAGGATCTCGCTGTCAATGTAGAAGAACTCGTCGGGCTGGGTCTGGAGAGCGCCCGTCTCGTAGTACTGGGCCTGCCGCACAATGCCTCGTCGTCGCAGATCAGTGATCTCGCCGCCCGAGCTGGATGCAACGCTCTCGTTGAGTACCTATATGTCTCGGACTTTCCAGCCTCCTTCGGCCAGGCACCTGCCTTCTTCTTCGGCCGATCAGGTACCGGTGACGGTGGGACAACCGGTTTCCAGCAGCGACATCAAAAGCTGACCCTTGATGGGCAGCGGGTCAACTAGATCGAGCCTTCTTCCGGATATCGATCAAGTATGCGACGAAGCTGCCCGGTGGTGAAGGTCGCCTCCACGCAGTTGCCCCGCCTTTTTCTTGATCGCGAAGGATCGTGGAGGCCCTGGCCACCAGGATCCTTCGCGATCAAGAAAAGGACTGGATGCGCCGGGTTGGGCTCTCAGCGGGTGCGACGCCCTCGTCGCTGATTTTCTGGCACTTCCAGCTCGCCAGCTAGACCCGGAGGGTCCGTTAAGCACGAGATCACGCGGGCGAGCCGGTCGGAGGTCGAGGCGCTGACCGTCACCAAGGTCACCTGCGGTCAGGCGACCACGTGGAAGAGGACGTAGCCGTAGCTGAGGCCGGTGGCCGCGGGATTCCTGGCCAGCCAGGCGTCAGTGACCGGCTCAGGAAACTCGATCCGCAGCACCGCCTCCAGATCGGCCCTGGTGTCGAAGCGCCATTCGGAGCGGACCGCATGGCGGGTGGCGCCCCGCTCCCGCCACCAGTCATCGATGGCGCGGGAGGTACTCGCCGGGGGCGCCGACGAGGCGGCCGCGAGGAGATCAGCGAACTGGCCCCAGTGGTGATCGTTGTCGACGACCACGAGGCTGCCCCCTGACCGCAAGACCCGCAGCACCTCGGTGAGGCCGGCATCGGCGCCGGGCGCGAGGAAATAGGCGAACCGGGCGTGGACAACGTCTGCGGAGTCGTTCGCCAGAGGCAGGTGCTCGGCTGAGCCCGGCATCACTTGCACGCCGGCCAGTCCGCGGATCCGCCCGGCGGCCTGCTCGCGCAGCGCCGGATCCGGCTCGACGCCGATGACCGCGCTGGCCTCCCTGGCGTACCCCGGCAGCCAGAAACCGGTCCCGCAACCCAGGTCAATCAGAGTACGGTCGGCCCAGGGCGCCAGGCGGCGCATCGCCGCGAGCACATGGCCGTCCGGATCGAGACCGCGGTTCTCGATCTCGTAGATGTCGGGATGGCCGCCGATGTTCGGCGCAAAGCGCCAGTCGGGGAAGGCGGCGCGAGCGTCGTCGGGCCTGGACCCGGGGCTCACCGAGCCGCGGCCGGGATCTGCTCGTCGGGCGTGCCCCACGACGGGAAGGGCGCGGACGGCGCGATGACGGACGTGACCCCCGGGTTGAGATCGCGGTTGATCACTTCCGCGGCGGCCTGGATCGTGTCGACGCCGTAGGCCATGGTCCGATTGTCCCTGGTCAGGATGGCGATCCGGTAGTTACGGTCATGGCTGGTGAAGACGCCGATGCTGTTGATCACCCAGCGCACCGTATCGGGCAGCCAGCCGTTCTTGACGTGCACGGTCACGGCGGCCGGCGCGCCGGCGGGCACTCCCCAGCGCTGCGCCGGAATGACGTGGGCCATCAGCGTGAGCGCGTAGGCCCGCGATGGCTTGTCCAGCACGGAGTTCTTGCTTTTCAGCAGCTTCAGCAGGACCAGCTCGTCGGCCGCGGTGACCAGCGTCAGGCCCCAGAAGCCATCCCGTCCCAGCGTGGTGTGCGTCATCTTGGCCAGGTCCAGGAAGCGCTGGAGATCCCGCCTGCCGACCTCATCCCAGAGGCTGGTCGCGGCCGAGTTGCTCGACTTGGTGATCATCGCCTTGGTGCGGGCGGCCTGCTTGGCCGTGAGGTCGCGGTGCTCGGTTTCCAGCTCGCGCAGCAGGGCGCCGAGGATGATCACCTTGACGATGCTGGCCGAGTGGAAATGCCATCCCGCGTGCAGCTGGCAGGTGATTCCGGTCCGGGAGTCCGCCGCCGCCAGGCCGACGACGGAGACTCGCGTTTCCAGCGCCGCGGCGATGCCGCGGGACATCCGGGACGCGAGCGCGCGGTGCTTGCGCGTAGCCGAGACGCAGATGGCCGCCGGCCCGTCGGTCACGGCCGGCTGCGCGCGAGCTGGCCCGGCGTGCGCGGTCTCAGTCAGGCGGCCCGTGGCGGTCGCCGCGAACAGGGCCATCGCGAGTCCGAGGATGAGGGCTGCCTGCCGGATGTGCGCGTGCCTGCTGCCCATCGTTCCCCCATAGCACGCACGCCAGTCACTACAGACATCTATGAGACGGCCGTGGCCAGCATCAGGTTGTCAGCGGCAGTCGATTCAGGCGCCGCCGCGGTCAGGCCGGGGCGCCGCCGCGGCCAGCGCCGCCGCGAAAGCGCGTCAGGCCAGCGATCACGGCGGGATCGGCGAGGCTGGTCATGCCGAGCCGGAACTCGGCGGCCATCGCATCGTCGTGGGGAAGCGACAGGCCCTCCAGCACCGATAGCCGGTCGCTGCGCAGGCAGGCTTGCGGCAGGCCGGCCAGGTCATGGGCCAGCTGCTCCGCCGCGGCACGCGCGCCGCCGTGCGGAACCAGGCGGCTGACCAGGCCCATCTGATGCGCTTCCGCGGCGGGCACGGCCCGGCCGGTCAGGATCATGTCCAGCGCCCGGCCGGCCCCGACGATCTGCGGCAGGCGGACCGTGCCGCCGTCGATCAGCGGGACACCCCACCGGCGGCAGAACACGCCCAGGACGGCGTCCTCCTCCGCGACCCGCAGGTCGCACCACAAGGCCAGCTCCAGGCCGCCCGCCACCGCGTGACCGGCGATCGCCGCGATGACCGGCTTGGACAGCCGCATCCTGGTCGGGCCCATCGGGCCATTCCCGTCCGGATCAGTCCGGTTGCTGTCCCGGCTGCCCATCGCCTTGAGATCGGCGCCCGCGCAGAAGGTCCCGCCCGCGCCGTACAGCACGGCGGCGCTGGCGTCCGGGTCGCGATCAAAGTCGCCGAACGCCTCGGCGAGCGCAGCCGCCGTCGGCCCGTCGACCGCGTTACGGCGCTCCCGGCGATCCAGGATGACGGTCGTGACCGGGCCGTCTCGCTCGATTCGGACGCTCATCCGGGCCTCCGGCGACGGGACGAAGCGGGGCGACGAAGGCTAGCCGACCTGCCAGGTGTCGGCGCCGGCCAGCAGGGTGGCCAGGTCGCCGTCGCCCTGGCTCTGGCGGGCCCCCTCGATCTGGGCGGACATCAGGTCGTCATAGCTGGGCCTGGGCGCCTGGCGGAAGATGCCGATCGGGGCGTGCGCGAAGTCCGAGCTATCCAGCCGGGACAGGGCGAATGCATACGAAGGGTCGGCCGCGTGCGCATCATGGGTCAGCAATGACGCGGGATCGGTGTCGGCCGCGTCGACCGCCTCCAGCGAGCCGTACTGGCCGAACCGCAGGCCGAGGTGGCCGTCGGCACCGAAGCGCACGGGCTCGCCGTGCTCCAGCCGGATCAGGTGCTCATCCCTGGACCCTGGCGCCGTCACGGCCTCGAACGCGTCATCGTTGTAGATCGGGCAGTTCTGGTAAATCTCCACGAACGCGGTACCGCGGTGATCGGCCGCTGCGCGCAGGATCCCGGTGAGGTGCTTGCGGTCGGAGTCGATCGTCCTGGCCACGAAGCTGGCCTCGGCGCCCAGGGCCAGGGATACCGGGTTGAACGGGGTATCCAGGGAGCCGAACGGGGTGGACTTGGTGACCTTCCCCTGCTCCGAGGTCGGGGAGTACTGGCCCTTGGTCAGCCCGTAGATCCGGTTGTTGAACAGCAGGATCTTGATGTTGACGTTGCGGCGCAGGGCGTGGATCAGGTGATTACCGCCGATGGACAGCGCGTCGCCATCCCCGGTGATCACCCACACGGACAGGTCGGGGCGCGAAGCCGCCAGGCCGGTCGCGATCGCCGGAGCCCGGCCGTGGATGGAATGCATCCCGTAGCTGTTCACGTAGTAGGGCAGCCGTGACGAGCAGCCGATGCCGGAGATCATCACCAGGTTCTCCCTGGGGATCTCCAGTTCCGGCAGGAACGCCTGGAACGCGGCCAGGATCGCGTAGTCACCGCAGCCGGGGCACCAGCGCACTTCCTGGTCGGATTTGAAATCCCTGGTGGACAGCTTCGCGTCGGCCTTCGGGACCAGGGTCAGCGACACGGGCCGTTTCGGGCCGTGGGGGCTTTCCGCGCCGTCGTTCGCGTGGTCAGACATTTGCGATCACATCCTGGATGACACCAGCAAGTTCGGCCGCGCGGAACGGAAGCCCGCGGACGCGATTGTAGGAGATCACGTCGACCAGGTACCGGCCGCGCAGCAGCAGGGCGAGCTGGCCGAGGTTGATCTCGGGCACGAGGACCTTGTCGTAGGCGAGCAGCACCTCGCCGAGGTTGGCCGGGAAGGGGCACAGGTGCCGCAGGTGCGCCTGGGCGACCGAGCCGCCCGCGAGCCGGACACGCCGGGCCGCCGCCCCGATCGAGCCGTAGGTCGAGCCCCAGCCGAGGACCAGGACCCGCGCGTCGCCGTCGGGGTCGTCCACCTCAAGCGGCGGGATGTCGGCGGCGATCCCGTCGATCTTGGCCTGCCGCAGCCTGACCATCTTGTCGTGGTTGTCCGGGTCGTAGGAGATGGTCCCGGCGCCGTCGGCCTTCTCGATGCCGCCAATCCGGTGCTCAAGACCGGGCGTGCCGGGCACCGCCCACGGCCGGGCGAGGGTCTGCGGATCCCGCTGGAACGGCAGGAAATCGGGAACGGCATCGTCGCCGGGATTTTCGTTTCGAATGGCGAACTTGAACTCATCCCGGAGCTTGGCCAGGCTGTCCACGCTGGGTATCCGCCAGGGCTCCGAGCCGTTGGCCAGATATCCGTCGGACAGGATGATCACCGGCGTGCGGTACTTGACCGCGATCCGCACGGCCTCGATCGCCGTGTCGAAGCAGTCCGCCGGGGTGGCGGGGGCGAGGATGGCCACCGGCGACTCGCCGTTCCGGCCGAAGAGCGCCATCAGCAGGTCGGCCTGCTCGGTCTTGGTGGGCATGCCGGTCGACGGGCCGGCCCGCTGGATGTCGCAGATGATCAGCGGCAGCTCGACCGAGGCCGCCAGCCCGATCGTCTCGGCCTTCAGGCACATGCCGGGGCCCGAGGTGGTGGTCACGCCGAGACTGCCGCCGAAGGACGCGCCCAGGGCCGCGCCGACGCCGCTGATCTCGTCCTCCGCCTGGAACGTGCGGACGCCGAACCGCTTGAGCTTGGACAGCTCATGCAGGATGTCCGAGGCCGGAGTGATCGGGTACGAGCCCAGGAACAGCGGCAGGCCAGAGCGCCTGGAGGCCGCGACCAGCCCGTAGGACAGCGCGCTGTTGCCGGTGATGTTGCGGTACTTGCCGGGCTGCAGGTCGGCTGGCTTGATCTCGTACTGAACGGAGAAGTCCTCGGTGGTCTCGCCGTAGTTCCACCCGGCCTGGAAGGCCGCGACATTCGCGTCCATGATGTCGGGCTTGGCCGCGAACTTGGAGTTGAGGAACTTCATCGTGCCCTCGGTCGGCCGGTTATACAGCCAGGAGAGCAGTCCGAGGGCGAACATGTTCTTGGCCCGCTCGGCGTCCTTCCGGCTGATGTCGAAGCCTTCGAGGGCCTTGACCGTTATCGAGGTGATCCCGATCGCGTGCAGCTGATAGGCCGACAGCGAGCCGTCTTCCAGCGGGCTGGCGGCGTAGCCGACCTTGGCCAGGTTGCGCTTGGTGAACTCGTCGGTGTTCGCGATGATGTCCGCGCCGCGCGGCAGGTCGTCGATATTGGCCCGCAGGGCCGCGGGGTTCATCGCGACCAGCACGTCCGGGGCATCGCCGGGCGTGAGAATGTCGTGATCCGCAAAATGGAGCTGGAAGCTCGACACCCCCGGCAGGGTCCCGGCGGGGGCGCGGATCTCGGCCGGGAAGTTGGGCAACGTAGACAGATCGTTGCCGAAGGTAGCAGTTTCCTGGGTGAACCGGTCGCCGGCCAACTGCATGCCGTCGCCTGAGTCACCCGCGAACCTGATAATGACACGAGTGAGCTGCTGGACCTGTTTGGTCACAGTGGGAGGACCTCCTCCAGGCGCCGAGGCCGGGCGGGCTGACGCGGTGACGGCGTGCATCTTGGGCGCCGCCCGGGCAGTCGGGGCGCTGCGATTGAAAGTGCCTGCATTCTACCTGCGGCGGTGTGCCGGATGTCGGACACAAGACCTCTGAGCTGCTGCGACGTATTCATGACCCACCAGGTTGGTCAGATCACGCGGCCGGGCGGCAGCCATATCATGATTCTATGACAGATCTGCACCTGATCGCGTGCTCTCTGTTATATGACGCGCCGGGAGAGCGGGGGGTTCACGCCGGCCTGGCGGCCGGGCCGCGCAGGGGCGCGGCGCGCGGCGCGGCTCAGCGGTCGTGGAGGAAGCTTGTCAGCGGTAGTTGACGAACTGCATCCGCTGGTCATCTGTAGCTGCTGTTTGGCTCCAAGACTCGCTGTGACCTGGGTTCTTGCCTCTCGTCAGTTCTCATCGCTTCACGTGGTGTCCGGTGTCATGTGCCCTGGATGTGCCCCACCGGGGCCAGGAGTCCGGCCAGACTCTGGCTGAGCTGGTTTCCGCGCGGGCAGATCCGTAGCCTTGTCTCATGGAACGACGCGCGAAAGGCGCCCCCGACCGCTCGGCAAGCATCTACGTGGCGGTTATCTCTGCGCTGATCGCTGGCGGCTACGCCAACTTCGATCCGTGGCCGCCGGTGACCTACATCGACGCCACGGCGCGCTCTTCCGCCGGGCCGGTCGCGGTGAGTAACGTGGTGACCAGCCCCATCCCCATCGAGGTTCAGCACCAGATAGGCGAGGCACTGGCCGCCCACACGGAGGTGCGTTTCGTCGACGACCCTCAGTCGGTGATCCAGCCAGACAGCCGGGTCCGGGATCACGGTGTTCTCATCACGCTCGCGCCGGTACCGCCCGCCGGCCGCCCCGTGAGAATCGGGGCACGGTCTTACTCCGGGAACCTCGGCAGGACGAGCTGCACCTTCATCGTGGACGAGGCCGATGCGCAATGGCAGGTGACGGGCACCACCGGTATCTACTCCGTGTCCTGAACGGCCGGGGCGGCAGGCGCAGGCTGGCGCAAGTGACCGGCTGATTAGGAGAACGTCTCGCGATGTGCAACGACCTGGCTAGTCCCAGGTCAGCGGCCAGTCGAGCTGCGCGTGAGCAACCGCCAGTATGCGCCACTAGCGGACGGCTGTGGCACGGCACGTTCTGGCCGACCAGTTCATTACGAGATCGTTTTGACTGCGCTTCCCGGACCGCACAGGCTCCGCCGGGCCTTCACCGCGTCAACATCGCTCGTCCTCGCGCTGGCGCGCTGCGGGCACTCCACGCCGACCCCGGCCGCGGGCCCCGGCGCTGACGGGCACCAGTCCGGGAACCAGGCTCCTGGCCAAGAGTCACCCGGGGGCCACGCGGGAAAGACAAGTACCAGGTGCATACCGGAAGGAGACTCGATGAGCCGGCCCGCACGCATGCTCACCGCTGCCGCGGCCGCGGTCACGCTCGCCCCGGTCCTGCTCACCGCATCCGGCTGCAGCACACAGTCATGCGCCGGCCAGTGCGGACCGCCCTTCCAGCTGCAGGTCGTCTTCCGGCACGGCACCTCACAGCAGGCAGCCATCGCCGCCATGCGCAAATGCCAGGCCAGCCCCCTGGTCATCCGGATCGGCCAGCCAAACCAGCCCCGCCCCGGCCACCCCGGCCAGCGGACCGCGATCATCTACACCACCAAGATACCGATCACCGCCCAGCACATCCCGCTGCTGACCTGCCTGCACCACTCACCGGCGAGTCATGACGGCCTCCTGGCCGGACTGACCACCACACCCCAGACCACAGCCACAGCCCACAGCCCAGAACAGGACCCCGACCCCAGAAACCGTCCACCATCACCTGAAGCCAAACCGGGCCCCGTCAGCTATCAGCTGGACCTAGGCACGAAAGGGCTGCCTGCAACGCTATGCATGCGAGAAGCGGTGCACCTCCTGCGGCCAGCCGACCGCGACTGCGATCCTGCCAGCCCAATACCGTGCCTCAGCGTCGCCGGGGACATCGATGACCGTGAAACCGCCGAGGTGCTCCTTGGTCTCGACGTACGGCCCGTCGGTGAAGAGGGGCGTGCCGCTGCTCGGGTCGACGCTGCACACGGCGGTCGACGCGTCCAGACCGCCGTCGCTGAAGACGAAGACACCGGCGTCCGTCATCTCCTCGATCAAGGCCCTGCCGGACGCGCCCCTCTCCCGCAGCTCCTCCAGCGTGAGGTCGGGCACCCACTCGTCGTTGAAGGCGATCAGGTACAGCGCCATCACAAGCTCCTCTGCTCACCGGCAGCCCAGACGACTGCCACTCACCTTCTCCACGAACGCACTCGAGTCGATCCGACACCCCGGCCAAGACTTCTTCCAAGCCTTCCGCATCGCAGCCGGTCCAACCGCATGCGACGAGCCTGCCGGACGAAACGCATGCTCTATGCCGTGATCCCCGGTTGGACTGTCGCGGATCACCCGGCGAGCGAGTGCCGCGCATCACCCGACGGAGGACAGAAAGGGCTGCCTGATCATGCAGCGAGTCGGGGGCTTAGGTCGAAATGGATGTACTGCAGGATCAGCGTGTCGCCGGGGATGACGGAGATCATTACTCGCTCTCGGCCACTCCACGCCGATGATCATGCTTAACACATACGCGGGCGAGTGGCCGGACACTGACGATCAGGCACGGGTGATAGTGGATTCAGTGCACGGCAATGTGCCCTGTGTGTGCCCTAGCCGACGTGATGCCAGGTAAAGATGCTGGCCAGGGGCCTGGAGTAGGCGTGTTTCAGCGGTAGTTGACGAACTGGAGCGCTAGGTCGAATTCCTTGCCCTTCAGGAGGCTGATGACCTGCTGCAGGTCGTCCTTCTTCTTCGCTGAGACGCGCAGCTCATCGCCCTGCACCTGAGCGCGGATGCCCTTCGGGCCCTCATCTCGGATGATCTTCGAGATCTTCCTCGAGTCATCCTGCGAGATGCCCTCCTTCAGCGGAACCGCGAGGCGGAACTCCTTGCCCGAGAGCTTGGGCTCACCGGGGTCCAGGACCTTGAGCGACACTGAGCGCTTGACCAGCTTGTCCCTGAACACATCCAGGATCGCGTTAGCGCGCTCCTCGCTGTTGGCCTTAATCTCCACGGCCTGATCACCTGACCAGGCGATAGACGCGCCGACGCCGCGGAAATCGAACCGGGTGCCGATCTCCCTGGAGGCCTGGTTCAGCGCGTTGTCGACTTCCTGACGGTTGATCTTCGAGACGATGTCAAATGAGGATTCCGATGCCACGGGTCCTAGGTTAGACGTCCGGAGCGTCGTCGGCACCCTTGCCGGGCACTGCGGTCGGGATCGTGTCGGAGCCGGGGGCGTGACGGCGCCGGGTCGCGGGCCGGCGCGTGCTGACCGAGGGCGCTATTTCCGCTATCCTTCACTGTGCCGTCCTGCGGGTCGGCGCACGGCAGGTTGCCCGAGCGGCCAAAGGGAGCGGTCTGTAAAACCGTCGGCTAAGCCTACGTTGGTTCGAACCCAACACCTGCCACCACCAGAGCAAACAGCCCCTGGCCTGAGCGTATGCGGTCAGGGGCTGATCTTGCGGGGGCCCGGTCGCTGCCGGGGATTCCCGGTGGTTCACGGCTGCTGGCGTAACCACGGCGAAACGGCGTTACGAGGTTTCGGCATCGCGCAGGGCGTCGTCGATCCGGGTGTTCCAGAGCTGGTCGTGCCCATCGAGGCATCCGGCGTAGACGCGCAGGAGGACAGCCACGCCGTGCCCGGCTCGCCGGGCGATCTCGGGGGCGGGGACGCCCGCGTTGAGCTGGAGGGTGACGCCGCTGTGCTGCAGGTCGTACGGTCGCGCCGCCAGGGGCGAGCGGGCTTGTGCGCTGGTGAGCGCCTTGTGGCGGGCTTTCTGCCAGATCCGGCCGTAGGTGCTCTCGCTCAGCATGGCTCCTCGCGAGCCGCGGAACAGGCGTCCGTCGGCGGCGATGCCGAACCGGTCGCGGTGCGAGCGGATCAGCTGGACCAGCTCGGGCGGGATCGGCACGGGACGGGTGGCCTTCCTGGCCCGGTGCTTGAGGTGCCGCTCGTCGTGGCTGGTTCCTGAATCGGTCCAGGCCGAGCCGACGCGGGGAGCGTTACCGGTCAGCAGGAGTAACGGCATGATGCGCGATAGCGGGACGCCTGTCGTAACGAGATGATCTTGGCGTGTCGGTCCCAGGATGACAGACGGCCGCGCAAGATCATGAAGATGTGTCGTCAACATGGGCCCGCGCGACCTTGTCGCATCGTATCTGCACGGGTATCTCGCGTCGCCGGCTGGGGAAGCTGATCATCGAGCTGTCCGGGCCGTGGCAGGCTGCGCACGAGTCCCGGCTGCGTGATCGCCGTGGCCGCGGCCGGAAGCGGGCCGCGGGCGCGGGGCCAGGGCACGATCTGGTGTTCACTGACCGGCTCATCGTCACCCTGGTCATCTTGCGGTTCCAGCTCCCGCACGCTGCGGTGGCGCTGTTTTTACGGCGTGGACCGCTGGACGGTCACGCGCGCCGTGCATGAGATCCGGCCGCTGCTGGCAGCGCGCGGCTTCGCGGTGCCCGGCGACCCAGGCCTGCGGCTGCATACCCTGGCCGATGTCTTCGCCTACGCCGCGGCCGCCGCGCAACCGGCGGCCTGCCCGGCGACCGCATCGGCGCCCGTCCCGTCGCAGCAGCTGCCCACCCTCTTGGCCGTCCCACGCACACCTCCAGATCGAAATGTTGCGACGACCCCTTGAATCCGCCCAGTTCCGGTCCGCCGCGTTCGTCCGCACACTGCAGGACCACGGCCTGGCCGGCTCCATGGGTCGGATCGGGGCGTGCGGTGACAGCGCCGTGATGGAATCGTTTTTCGCGCTGCTGCAGAAGAACGTCCTGGACCGCCAGCGCTGGTCAACCCGCGAGCAGCTCCGGCTGGCCATCATCACCTGGATCGAGCGGACCTACCACCGCCGACGCCGGCAACGGCGACTCGGCCGCCTCACGCCCATCGAATACGAGACAATCAACACGGCTGCACAAGCAGCCTGAACCACCCAGCCCTCGAGTCAACTGAAGCCAGGGCAGTCCCGACTCTGCCACGTCCTTCCCCCGTGCAGCTAGATGAAGTGTGGGCAGGGATGGTGCTCGGTGGTCTAGGGACTGGTGCGCTCGGTGCCCGGCCATGGATGGTTCGTCGCGCCGCCAGCCGACCGCCGCTAGCGACCAAGATCGCTAGGACGGTGCCTGCCAGCCCTTGCCGGGCTCGCGCAAAGTGGCCGGGCATAGTGAACGCATGACCATCCCGCCCGAGGCCAGGCGCACCGCCATGGCCGCCATCGCGCCGCACCTGCGCGGAGATGGACGCGTCGCCCAAGTGCTGCTGCGCGGCACCGATGACCTGCCAGACCTGGCGGCCGAGCTGCTGTGGATAGCTGCCCATCAGATAGGTGAGGACAGCAGCGCCCGTCTACGCGCGCGTCATGCCAGGTCGTGACATCCGCGCATTCACGCTGGAAGTCCTTGAGAGACTAAACCGCCCCGCGGGGCGGCACCAGGCACAGGCGCGTCCGACCGCAGCAAGCCCTCGGCCTTCAGCTGAGTCCACAGCCCTGAGGGTGGGTGAGCCTGGAGCAGCGCGGCGTTGCGCTCGACCTGCTCGGGTGAATGTGCGCCGGCGCAGATGCTTACAACGGCGGGATGGCCTAGCGGGAACGCCAGAGCCGCGGCGGGCAGCGAGCTGGCGTGCTGTTCGCAGATGTCGGCGATCCGCACGGCACGCTGTACGAGCTTTGGCGGTACGTCGGCGTAGTTGTACCTGGCGTCGCGGGCGGGTATGCGGCGGGCAAGCAGTCCGCTGTTGAAGATGGCCGCCGCGATGACTCCGATGCCGCGCTGCTGGCACAGTGGCAAGAGCCCATCGAGCGCCGACTGCTCGAGCAGGGTGTACCGGCCAGCAAGCATCAGCAGGTCCATGTCGGTGTTCCGCGCGAAATCGGTCAGCATGGCCGTCTGGTTCATGCCGGCGCCGATCGCCGAGACCACGCCCTGGCTGCGGAGTTCTTCAAGCGCGGGATATGCGTGGCCGAGCACGTCGCGATAGTGATCGTCGGGATCGTGGAGGTAGACGATGTCCACCCGGTCAAGCTTCAGCCGCCCGAGACTCTCCTCGAGCGATCGCAGGACGCCGTCGCGGCTGAAGTCCCACACGCGCCGGTGCGTGGCGGGGACGTCGAAGCCGTCGCCGTCGCTGTAGTGCGGCTCGGGCAGCGGCTTGAGCAGGCGCCCAACCTTCGTCGACAGGACGTACTCGTCGCGCGGGCGCTCGGCCAGCGCCTCGCCGAGACGTCGCTCGGAGAGCCCAAGTCCGTAGTGGGGTGCGGTGTCGAAGGAGCGAATGCCGGCGCTCCATGCGGCGTCGACGGTCGCGCGGGCCTGCTCGTCCGGGATCGCGCGGTACAAGTTTCCCAGCTGCGCACATCCGAGCGAGAGCTTGGTCAGCCCGGGCATCACCGCATTATCCGTGCGCTTGGCCGGTGCACCAGCCTGCGGACCTCGTCAAGTGTCGCTGTGGAGGTGTCGCCGGGCGTGGTCATCGCCAGCGCGCCGTGTGCGGCGCCGTACTCGACCGCTGCCGTGCAGGTCGCCTAGCTCGAGCAGTCCGTAGAGCAGCCCGGATGCGAAGCTGTCGCCGCCGCCGACCCGGTCGAGGATCTCCAGCGAGCGCCTGGGCGTCGCCTCGGCGAATCCGGTCGCGGCCGACCACGCGACGGCGCCCCAGTCGTTGACCGTCGCGCTGCGCACCGTGCGCAGGGTGGTGGCGACGACGGAGAGCGTCGGGATAGTGAGCGGTCGACCTCCGCGATCATCGTGCGGAAGCTCGCGGCCTCGAGTTCGCCGAGGTCGGGTCCGGTCCCCGGCACCTCGAATCCGAGGCAGGCGGTGAAGTCCTCCTCGTTGCCGAGCATGACGTCGACCAGCGGCGCCAGCCGCCGGTTGACCTCCTGCGCGGCGGCCTGTCCACCCGCTGCCTGCCACAGGCTCGGCCGGTAGTTCAGGTCGTAGGAGACGATCGTGCCGTGGGCGCGGGCGGCCGCGCATCGCCTCCTCGGCCAGCGCAGCGGTGGTCGGCGACAGCGCCGCGAAGATCCCTCCGGTGTGCAGGCACCGCACTCCGAGGCGGCCGAACAGCTGCTCCCAGTCGACGTCTCCGGGCGCGAGCATGCTGGCCGCGCTGTGGCCGCGGTCGGAGACGCCGACCGCGCCGCGCACGCCGAAGCCGCGCTCGGTGAAGTTCAGCCCGTTGCGCGCCCGGCGGCCGACCCCGTCGAACGGCACCCAGCGCACGAAGCTGAGGTCGACGCCGCCTTGCGAGCATCAGGTCCTCGATCAGGCGTCCCACGTCGTTGTCGCACAGCGCGGTGACGATCGCGGTGCGCAGGCCGAAGCAGCGGCGCAGGCCGCGGGCGACGTTGTACTCGCCGCCGCCCTCCCAGACCCGGAACTGGCGGGCGGTGCGGACGCGCCCGTCGCCGGGGTCGAGCCGGAGCATCACCTCGCCGAGCGACACCAGGTCGTAGCGCGCACGTCGGAGGCGGGCCGGAAGCTGACGCTCACGCCGGCGCTCCTTCGGTCTGACGGGCCGCCGCGACGATCGCCACGGCCTCGGCGGCGAGGCGGGTGATCTCGTCGAAGTCGCCCGCGCGCAGCAGCGTCCGCGGCGCGATCCAGCTGCCCCCGACGGCGGGCACCGCGGGATGCCGCGCGTAGTCCGCCAGCTCGGCAGGCCCGATGCCGCCGGTCGGGACGAACCGCAGACCGGGGAACGGAGCCGCGAGCGCGTTCAGCCACCGCATCCCGCCGAGCGGCTGCGGCTGGGAACAGCTTGACCGTGTCGAGCCCCTCCCGCAGCGCGGCCATCACCTCCGACGGCGGTGGCGACGCCCGGGATCACCGTGCAACGCCGAGCTCGCGGCAGCGCCGCACGACCTCGGCGTCGAACCCGGGGGAGACGATGAACTGCGCGCCCGCACCGACGGCGCGGTCGACGTCGGCCGGGGTCGAGCGACGGTGCCGGCGCCGACGGTGAGCCGCGGGTCGCGGCGAGCAGCTCGAGCGCCCGGACCGCCGGCGCGGTACGGAACGTGACCTCCGCGACCGGCAGCCCGCCGCGCGATCAGGGCGTCGCCGAGCGCCGGCGCCGCTCCGCAGTCGTCGATCACGACGACGGGCACGACGCCGTACGCGCGCGATCAGGTCGAGCGCGCTCATCGGCCCAGCCATCCGCCATCGACGGCAGGACCGTGCCGTTGACGTAGTCGGAGGCCGCGAGGCGAGGAACACGGCCGCGCCGGCGATGTCCTCCGGCCGTCCCCAGCGGCCGGCCGGTATGCGGTCGAGGATCGCGCGGGCGCGGTCGGGATCGTCCCGCAGCGGCCGGGTGTTGTCGGTCGCGATGTAGCCGGGCGCGATCGCGTTGACATTGACGCCGGCGTGCGCCCACTCGTTCGCGAGGGCCTTGGTCAGGCCGGCGATCGCATGCTTGGCGGCGGTGTAGCCGACGACGTTGATCCCGCCCTGGAAGCTCAGCAGCGACGCGGTGAAGATGATCTTCCCGCTCGCCGCGCGCGGCCATTCCGGCGCCGATCGCCTGGGCGAGGACGAACGGCGCGGTGAGGTTGACCTCGAGCACGTCGTCCCAGGCTCGAGGTCGATGCTCCGCCGCCGGCGCCCGGTGGATCGTGCCGGCGTTGTTGACGAGGATGTCGACGGGACGATCGAGCTCGTCGAGGCGCCCGAGAGCCCGCGCACCGCGTCCCGGTCGCCGAGATCGGCGGGCATCGCCCAGAACCGTCGCCCGGCGGCCTCGACGCGGCGACGAGCCTCGCCGCCGTCCGGCTCGAGCGAAGCGCTGACCCCGATGACGTCAGCCCCGGCGCCAGGCGAGCGCCTCCGCGATCGCCAGGCCGATGCCGCGGCGGGCACCGGTGACGACGGCCAGGCGGCCGTCGAGGGAGAACGTGACGGCCTGCTCGCCCGTCGGCGGCCGCGTCACTGGCTCGCCCGGCAGTCGATCAGCACCTTCATCACGTCGGCGCCGGACTCGAGCGCCTCGAAGGCCTCGGGCGTCCGTTCGAGCGGCTCGACCGCGGAGATCAGCTCGGCTGCCGGGATCGCGCCATCGGCCAGCAGCTCCACCGCCCGCTCGAAGTCGCGCCGCTCGTAGACCCGGGCGCCGATCAGCTCGAGCTCGCGCCAGAACACGCGGAACAGGTCGACCGGAACCGGCTGGTGTGGATCGCGACCACGACCAGCCGGCCGCGCACGCGCAGCGCGTGCGTCGCCGCTCTCGAGCCCGGCGGCGCTGCCGGATACCTCGAAGGCGACATCGGCGCCGGCGCCGCCGGTCCAGGGGTCGAGCGTCGACGCGATGTCACCGGTGCGCCGGGTCGATCGGTCCGCAAGCCCGAGCCGCGTGCGCCACCGAACGCCGGTAGCGGTTCGGCTCGGAGACGACGACCTCGCGCCCGCCGCGGCCGCCACGCACGCGATCAGCAGGCCGATCGGGCCGCCGCCGACCACCAGCACCCGCTCGCCGGGCGCCACCGCCGCCGCGCCGGACGTCATGCACCGCGACCGCCAGCGGCTCGGCGAGCGCGGCGGCTCGAGCCCGAGCCCGGCGGCAGGCGAACCAGCAGGCGCTCGGGCACCGTCCAGGACTGCTGCATCGCGCCGGCCGAGTCGATCCCGACGAAGACGAGGTTCTGGCAGACGTGCTGGTGCCCGGCGAGCGCACGCGGGGCAGCGACCGCACCAGTCGAGCGGCATCACCGTCACGCGGTCGCCGGGCGACCAGCCGGCTGACGCCCTCCCCGACCGCGGCGACGGTGCCGGACATCTCGTGGCCGATCACGGCGGGGATGTCGACGCGCCCGTCCATCGCGCCGTGCTTGATGTGCAGGTCGGTGCCGCAGATGCCCACGTAGGCGACCTCGAGCCGCACCTCGCCCGGCCCGGGCGGCTGCGGCTGGCGCTCGCTCGAGACGGAACGTCTCGTTACCGACGTACAGCGCTGCCAGCATCGGTGCTCCGTGGTGTGGAAGGCGGGCCCGCAGGCCGTACGTCGCCATCGCGGTGCCGCTCAGCACCGCGGCCCGTTGTCTGCGCGGGCAGCTGCCCGATGACGTCGAGCACGACGTCAAACCACTGCCCGGCCGTTGCCGCGAGGGTCACAACCGGCCAGTCGCTGGCGATCATGCACCGCTCCGGGCCGAACACCTCAAGCGCGTGCTCGAGGTAGGGGCGCACGTCGGCGGCGGCCCATCCGGGGGCCGCCTCGGTCGCCAGCCCGGACAGCTTGCAGGCGACATTCGGGAACGAGGCGATCCTCGCGAGATCGCCGCGCCAGGGGTCGAGCTGGCCGCTTGCCACCGGCGGTTTGCCCAGGTGATCGAGCACGAAGGAGGTCTGCGGGCATGCCTCGAACGAGCGACGCGACCGCGGTCAGCTGATCATGCGTGGCACACAGGTCGAACGTCAGACCCCATTCGGCCAGCAGCCGCAGACTCCGCCGATCAGCGCTTGCCGGTGATCTCCTCGCGCGGGCGGCCCTGCAGCAGCCACCGCACGCCAACGACCAGAGGTTCGGCGGCGACCGCCGCCAGGCCCGGCTCAGCCGCGCGGCCCCGGTGCAGCGGCGCATACGCGACGATGCCGCGGATCGAGCGAGTGATCCCGGGCCATGTCTGCGACCCAGCGGACCTCGTCGAGCGCCTCGTCGTCACGGCAGTCAGCCTGCACGAACACCGCGCCGACCAGCTCATGGCGCACCAGCGTCGAGATCCTCAGGCCCGAAGCGCCGCCGCAGCGACGGATGCGCGGCGAGCCAGTCATGGTGCCGCGCGCGTGGGATCCCAGAAGTGCAGATGGGCGTCAGAGCAGCTGAGTCATTGCCGTCGGTCGCGCTAGGCCGCTTGAGCTTGCGAAGCGTCCACGTGCCCCTGATGTGCTCTTGCATCGCGGCGGCGGCACCGTCCGCGTCGTGCCGAGCAGTTGCTCGTAGATCGCGACGTGGCCGCGATGTGCCCGCCGGATGTCTTCTTCGTCCGGCGCCGGGTTGTACCGGCTGCTCGCGCGGGCGTGCGGGTGGATCGCGCGGATGATCGACCGGCCGAGCCGGTTCCCGGAACAGCGCATGATGAAGTCGTGGTACCGGGTGTCCGTTTCCTGGTAGCCGGGCGGATCTTGCGACTGGATGCCCGCAACTCGCTCAAGAGCGCGCTGAGCTCAGCCAGGTCGGAGTCGCTCATCGAATTGCTCGGCTGTCCTGGCCATGTCCGAACTCGAGCGCGACCCGAACATCCACGAGTTCATCGAGGATCTCGCATCGTGCCATCGAGCACGGATCGTCGCCTCGAGCACGACCGGGTCGAGCAGATTCCATTCGTCAGGCGGGGTGATCGTCGTCCCATGGCCCTGCCGGGCGCGCGCGAGGCCCTTCTCTTCGATCGCCTTGAGGGCTTCTCGCACAACGGAGCGGCTGACATCGAATGACTGGCACGAGCACAGGCTCGGGTGGAAGCAGGCTCCCGGACGGATAGCGGCCAGAGACGATCTCGTCGACGAGAACGTGACCACAACGACGCTCAGCCGCGCCGGCCGGCCGGCGAGCGACATCGACGGGCCACGCGTGGTCCGTCGGCGGGCAGGGGCTGCCGGCCGTCGGCGGGAGGAGTCGCTCACGATCGAGCGAGCATAACAGAACTGCATACGTCTGACTAAGTTGACATACGACTGACGTATGATGTATTACTTGGGCCGCAATGCGGATCACGCACCTCGAGAGCCTACTCCGTCCCGATCGCGGGCGTACAGCCTCCGTTCGCCTGGCGGCAAGGGCTGCGGGGCGCACCGCCGGACGGTGAGGGCGCAGTGCTGCGGATCGGCACCGACTCGGGCGCGGAAGGCGTCGCGCTCGCTCCCCGACGCGGAGCGGGCAGAGATCCTTCAGGACATCGTCGAACGCGTGTCCTGCGCGACGAGCTGGTCGGGGCGGACCCGCTGCAGCGGGAGTGGCTGTGGCACCGCCTCTGGGAGATGGACCGTACCGAGGAGCTCCCGCTGTACATCCTCGGCCTCGTCGACACCGCGCTGTGGGACCTGGCTGGCCGCGTCGCGAACCAGCCGACCTGGCAGCTCCTGGGCGGCTTTCGCCGCGTCGATCCCGGCGTACGCGCTCGACGGTGACGTTCGCGACGGTCGAGGAGTACCTCGATGTGATCACGCAGTGCCTCGAGCTTGGCTACCCCGCGATCAAGCTGCACGCCTGGGGTGATGCGCGCGCCGACGCGCGGCTATGCCTGGCCGTGCGCGAGCACGTCGGGCCCGACGTTCCGCTGATGTATGACGGGTCGGCCGGTTTCGACCTCGCCTGACGCGGTGTATCTCGGCGACGCGCTCGCCGATGCCGGCTATCTCTGGTACGAGGAGCCGATCCGGGAGTTCAGCGTCACGGCCTACAAGTGGCTGAGCGAGCGCGTGCGGGTGCCGCTGTGCGTCGCGGAGACCTCCGACGGCGTCCACCTGAACACCGCGGATTTCATCGTCAGCGGAGCCGCGTCGTTCGTGCGCACGAGCGCCGAGCTGCGCGGGGGGATCACCGGCGCCATGCGGATCGCCCACCTCGCCGACGCCTTCCGGCTGCGAGCCGAGGTGCACGGGATGGGCAACTACTCGCAGCACCTCTGCATGGCCATTCCCAACACGACGTACTACGAGTCGCTGGTGACGTCGACCGAGGTCACCCGCGAGGCCGTGGTCGACGCGTGCGGACTGGTCCACGCCCCTGACGGCATCGGGATGGGCCTGCCCGCCGGGCCCGACTACCCGCCGGAGCTCAGTCACCTGGTCATCGATGCTGCGCAAGTCGGCGGCCATCCTGTAACACGGAGGAGAGAAGCATGAGAGTTTTCGGAGAGTCCGCACATCGCTGCGGCCCTTGCGTGCGCGGCTGAGGCGGACGCTGCTCACATCGCTGGCTCTGGCCGCGGATCGCCGTCGCCGCGGCCTGCAGTAGCAGCAGCAGCACTCCATCGACGCAGCGCACCCCGGGCGGTCGGCGTTCGACTCTACCGTCTGGGTTGACTGCGGTCCGCCTGCCGGTGGCGCAGGCGTACGCCGAGGCGCATCCGAACGTGAACGTGCACATCGTCACGTTCGACGGCGATGCCAACGGCGCGACGACGTTGCAGGCGAAGATCCAGCTGTGGAACCGGACCGGCAGCGGCTGGCCGGATGTGATCTTCAGCGAGCAGGTCAACGACCCGATCTGGATGGCGCAGGCGCCGTTCGACTTCGCCGGAACCGGTCAAGGGCCTCATCCCGGCGAGCATGCTCAGCCAGTGGCCCGCAGCCGTCGACCGCCCAGTGCACGATCAACGGCACGCGGTCTGCGTCCAGGACAACCTCGCCCAGGACGTGCTCTGGGTCAACACGAAGCTGATGAACCAGTTCGGCTACACGGTCCCGACGACGTGGCAGCAGTGGGCGGCGATCGGCCAGAAGGTCGCGACGCAGCATCCCGGCTACATCATCGGGACCAGCGGGGAGTCGTTCGGCCACTGGATCTACCTCTGGGCCAACCAGTGCCCGCTCCAGCAGGTGCAGGGAGCGGACAGCTCCTGATCAACTCCGCGGATGTGCACTGCACCGAGATGGCCAGGCTGCTCGACCCGCTGATCAAGAACGGGACGGTGCCGCCGCTGAGCGTATTCACGCGCCGACTTCGCCAAGAAGTACGGCGGAGCGAACGACAAGATCCTGATGATGCCGGGGCCGAGCTGGTACGCGCTCGCCGTCTTCGTAGCGACGCTGCAGCTCCCGGCCGGGGAGATGACGGCAGCGACGCCGCTGCCGTGGGGGAGCGAGACGCCGGTCACGACCGGCCAGGTCGGTGGCGGCCCTGGATCATCTCGAGGCACTCCGCAGAACCTCGGCGGCCGCTGCGGACTTCGTCAAGTGGGCCACGACGGTCTTCAATCCGCCCCCACCAGCCCGGACTCGAGGCCCGGTTACCCGGCCTACCCGCCGCTCGCCAAGACCTGGCTGGCGAGCCTGGCCACGAACCCCTACTTCGCCGCCGATCCGACGCCGGCGCTCAAGGCGGCCGCCGGCTAGATCTGGAAGGGGTGGAACCTCGTCACCTATCCGGACCAGCCCGTCTGGTCCAACACGGTCGTCACGGGGCTGATCGCCAGGAAGTCGCTGAGCTCGCTGCTGCCGGCCGTTCGGCAACGCCCTCGCGCAGGCGGCTCAGGCGGCCGGGTACAGGTCGTCAAACTGACGACGTGACGTCGCAGCTCTGACCCCGGCGGTCGCGGAGGCCACGCGAAAGCGTGGCCTCCGCTTCGCGCTGCTCTAGGCGCGGGGCTTGCCGTTCGTCCTGCCGTACCTGCCGTTCCTGATCGCTGTTCGGCATCGCGCCGATGATCTACGCGCTCGACCTCGCGTTCACGAACGTCAACGGCGGCTGGGCCGGCTTCCACAACTTCGTGCGGACGTTCGACGACTTCCGCTTCGTGCCCGCGTTCGAGCACGTCCTCGTCTACACGGGCGTCTGGCTCGTGGCGCTCGTGATGTTCGTCGTCGGGCTGGCGCTCCTGCTGCACGGCCGCGCGAACCGGGTCTCGTCGACCTTCCGCTTCCTCTTCTACATGCCGGGCGCGCTGGCCGGCGCGGCGTCGGTCCTCGTCTGGCTCTTCATGCTCGATCCGGACGTCAGCCCCGGCGCGTTCCTGCTGCAGCACGTGTTCGGGGCGCAGCTGTTCGTCCAGTCGATCGCGCCCGGGAACCTGCCGTTCATCTTCGCGATGATCGCGTTCTGGACCGGCGCCGGCGGCTGGATCGTCGTCATGTACGGCGCGCTGAACACGATCCCGCACGATCTCGAGGAGGCCGCGCGCATCGACGGCGCCGGCCCGTTCACGATCGCGCTGCGGCTGAAGCTGCCGCTGATCCGCAAGTGGATCGCCTACATGGTGATCCTCTCGTTCGCGACCGGCACGCAGCTCTTCGTCGAGCCGCAGCTCGTGCAACAGGCGAGCCTCGGCCTCGTTCCCGACACGTGGTCATCGAACCAGCTCGCCTACCAGCTGGCCTTCCGGTATGGGGATTTCAACGGCGCCGCCGCCATCTCCGTCGACCTGCTCGCGATCGGGCTGCTCGCCGCGGTGCTGATCGTCACCCGCACCGGACTGTTCAGGACGGAGGACTGATGCGGTTCGCGGCGCTCAGCTCGGCGTTCGGCTCGTGATCCTCGCTGGTGTTCGCCGTCTTCTTCGTGGTGCCGATCCTCTGGCTGATCCTCGCCCCGACGAAGACCGACGCCGCGCTCGTCACGAGCAGCCCGCTCTCGTTCGGCAGCTTCCACCAGGTCGCACTGGCCTGGCAGCACCTCGACGCCTTCAGCAACCACATCTTCCGCACCTGGATCGGCAACTCGCTGCTGTACGCGTTCAGCGCGACGGCGATCGTGCTGGTGACGGCGATCCCGGCCGGCTACGGGCTCGCGCTTGGCACCTTTCCCGGCCGGAGGCTGGTGCTGATGCTGACGCTCGTCGTGATGATCATGCCGGCCGCCGCGCTCGTGCTGCCGATCTTCCTCGAGCTGAACGCGCTGCACCTGATCGGGAGCGTGCTCTCGGTGATCCTGCCGTTCTCGTTCTTCCCGTTCGGCGTGTATCTCGCCTACATCTACTACGCGACGGCGATCCCACCCGACCTGCTCGACGCGGCGCGCGTCGACGGCTGCAGCGAGTGGCAGACGTTCCGCCACATCGCGCTGCCGCTGGCGAAGCCCGTGATCGCGCTGGTCTTCTTCTTCAGCTTCGTCGCGGACTGGAACAACTTCTTCCTGCCCTACGCCGTCCTCGCGGACTCGTCGCAGTACCCGATCCAGGTCGGTCTCTCGGATCTGCTGTCGTCGACGCCATCGTTCAACCCGGCGGTCGGGCGGTGGCGGTCAGCAGGTGAACATCTTCCGGCCGGAGCTGGCGCTCGCGACCGTGCTCGCGGTCGTGCCCGTGGCGATCGTCTTCCTCTTCTCACAGCGCGCTCTCGTGCGAGGTCTGGTCAGCGGAGCGGTGAAGGAGTGAAACATGGCTGAGGTGGTGTTCGAAGGCGTCTCGAAGGTCTACGGCGACGGCACGCGGGCGGTTGACGGACTGGACCTCGAGATCGCCGACGGCGAGTTCATGGTGCTCGTGGGGCCTTCGGGTTGCGGCAAGACGACGGCGCTGCGGATGGTCGGCGGGCTCGAGGAGATCACCGAAGGGACCATCCGCATCGGCGAGCGGGTCGTCAACACGCTGTCGCCGAAGAGCCGTGACATCGCCATGGTGTTCCAGAGCTACGCGCTGTATCCGCACCTGTCCGTGTCCGACAACATCGGGTTCGCGTTGAAGATCAAGAGGGTTCCCAAGGCCGAGATCCGCCGGCGGGTGCTGGAGACGGCGCGGATGCTCGATCTCGAGCCGTACTTGAAGCGCAAGCCGCGGGCGCTGTCGGGCGGCCAGCGCCAGCGCGTCGCGATGGGCCGCGCGATCATCCGCCAGCCGCGGGCGTTCCTGATGGACGAGCCGCTGTCCAATCTGGACGCGAAGCTCCGCGTGCAGATGCGCGCCGACATCAAGAAGCTCCAGAGCGACCTCGGCGTCACGACCATCTACGTCACCCACGACCAGGTCGAGGCGATGACGATGGGCGACCGGGTGGCGGTCATGCGCAAGGGGATACTGCAGCAGGTCGCGCCGCCCGAGGAGCTGTACCAGCGGCCGCAGAACATGTTCGTCGGCGGTTTCATCGGCAGCCCGGCGATGAACATGCTCGAGGCCACGGTCGCGCGCGAAGTGGCTCGACGAGGGTCGTCGCGGGCGAGATGAGCATCGGTCTGAGCGAGCAGACGCTCGCCGCGCATCCGGCGCTCCGGGCATACGAGGGCCGCACGATCGTGCTCGGCATCCGTCCCGAGGGACTCAACGACGCGGCGCTGATCGGCGATGACCGCCAACCCAGGCTGCGCGGTCAGGCTGAGCTGCGCGAGGCTCTCGGCCCGGAGGTGCTGATGCACTTCTCGGTCGCGGCCCGCGCAGCGGTCACCGATGAGGTCCGCGAGCTGGCCGAGGACGTCGGAGACGATCGCGTCGATCGAGCAGCTCGAGTCGCGGAGCGGGCGACGCTCGTCGGCCGCTTCGGCCCGCAGACGCAGATCCGCGAGGGCGACACGATCGAGGTCGCGATCGACGAGGGCGCACTGCACTTCTTCGACGCATCCACAGGCGCTGCGATTCTGGACAAAGCGGTCGTTCCAGCCGTCTGACATCGCGGCGCTCAACTGGCCACGCGCGACGGCCGGCGTCGGTGCCGATCAGCCCGCCGTCGATGACGACCGTGCCGGGTGCCCGAAGCTCGCGGCCGTCAAAGACCCTGACGTTGGTCAGGGCGGTCTTGCTGCTTCCCGATCTGCCGGAAGGCAGTGACTGTCTAACGACCATGGCATGCTCTTCGCCCGAGCGGGCCCTATCCGGTGCGGACCCGCATTTCCTGCGGTCCGCGGAAGGAGATGTTGGGGTGGAAGGTGAACTGCTGGCCCGGGCTGAGTTGCAGCCGGGGGAAGCGGCGGGCGAGTTCCTCGACGGCCAGCCGGGCCTCGAGCTTTCCGAGGTTGGCGCCCAGGCAGTAGTGCAGGCCCTTGCCGAAGGCCAGGTGCTGGTCAGCGTTCGCGCGGCGCAGGTCGAACCGTTCCGGTTCGGCGAATACCGAGGGGTCGCGGCCGGTGGCGCCTAGCCAGAGGAACAGCCGCGCCTGATCGGGGAGCTCGATACCGCCGAGCCCGGCGGGCCGCGTGGTGACTCGCCGCCAGACGGGCACCGGCGTGTCGTAGCGCAGTGTCTCCTCTACCGCAGCCGCGATCATGACTGGCTGCCCCGCCACCGTGGCCCAGCGCGCGGGGTCTTCGAGCAGGCGGCGGACGGCATTGCCTATCAGCCCGGTGGTGGTCTCGTGGCCAGCGAACGATAGCGAGTACAAGATGGAGGAGACGTCGGCCCGGGTAAGCCGCTCCGGGTCCTCGTCGTGGATAGCAAGCAGGTCACTGGTCAGGTCATCCCCGCGGGCCGGGACCTTCGCGTCGACCAGGTCCCCCAGGTATGAGCGATAAGCGGCGATGCAGCTGGCGAGCTCGAGCTGGTCCTCGGGGGAGGGACGTCCCCAGCACAGCGCGGCCCGGTACCCGCACCACTGCTTGAGCTGGGCGTAGTCGCGTTCTGGCACACCCATGAGCGAGAACACGACATGGGCCGGAAGCGGAAACGCCAGGGCGGCCACGAGATCGAATTCCGGCTCGCCGGCGACGGCATCCAGCAGGCGCGCCGCGGCGGCGGTGATCGCCGGGATCATGGCATTGATCCGCCGGGCGCTGAACGCACGCGCCGTCGGCTTGCGCAGCCGGGCGTGCTCAGGTTCATCGAGGCTGACCATCGTGGGCTGCGGCCGGTGACCGCCGGCCAGCAGGATCTCCTGCGCCTGCGGGATCAGCGGCACCAGTGGCGCCTGCGCCACCGCGGCCGAGTACGTCTGCGGATCGCGGAAAACCTGCTCCACGTCGGCGTACCGGGTCACCACGTAGTAGCCGATCGACGGCGCATAGAAAACCGGCGCACCCCCGGCGGGCAGCGCCGCCAGGACCGCATACGGATCCGCCAGGTGGTCCGGGGACAGCGGGTCGAATGCGTCGTCAACCGGGCAGCCGTCGCTGCTGAAAGTCGCCGTCATGGTGCCCCCTCCTGTCCTCCAGCTGAGTTTCCCGTGGCCAGGTCGTCAGCGCCAGCCGACTGTCCAGCGGATCGGTGGACAGGACGGTGCCCGGACCGGCGTGCCTGCCGCCTCGCAAAATGATGCGCTGCGCCCCCGCGCTCGCCTGCCGCTATTCCCGCCGTCGGCCTGGTGGCCAAGATCACGCCATCGTCGATCATGACGGTGGTCAGTTCGCCCGGCCGCTCCCCGTCAAATACCCGGACATTCGTGATTGCCGTCGCGGCATTCACGACGGCCGCTCCTGAATGCAGCATTCGAGCGCGAATCCCAGCTGGCCAAGCTGGAAGCCCCCAGCGGCCCGGTGGAAATCGATGCAGTGACCCGCGCCCGCGACTAGCCGCGCGTCTACGCGTGGTGCGGAGCTGAAGGCGCCGCCGAAATCGCTCACCTGCTGCGCATCCGTTATCCACAGCGCGTCGAACTGCCCCTGACGGCTCTGGACCGGCACGATCACCTGAGCTGCGACCGACCGCACCCGGTCGATCCAGCCGTTGTTAATGTCGATGAGCTCGGCGCGCGGTATCTGTGAGTTGGACGGGTAACTCGCCGCCGGCATCGATGCTTCGTAAGTCCATTCCGGCCCGAACATGACGCTGTCCTTCATCGGCGTTGGCAGGTCGATCATGAGGATGTCGGGCAACGCGTTGAAGCCGTCGCGTGCCTCGGCCGGGACTTCCAGCAAGCAGCCCGAGACGGCGATCCCGAGCAGGGGCCACGAGGGATGATTCGCCGCGATGGCCGTCACCACGGCTCCGCCGATGGAGTGGCCGATGAGGAATACTCCCGATGTGCCCTGGCCCCAGGCCTCCCACAGCTCCGCGATCACCTGGTCAAGCACGTCCGCGTTACTCAGGATGATGGAGTCCGATCCATCGACAGGAGTGCTGCCCCGGTAGCCGGGACGGTCAATTGCGACGATCGGAATGCCCAGCCCCGCTGCACGGTCGAGCAGGGAATAACCAGGTATATCGAAATAGTCTGATGTATACGTTCCGCCATGTATCGCAATGATCAAAGGAACGTCCTGCGTGACCGGCGCTTCCTCAGCCAGGCGCCTCTTACCTGTGATCGACATCCCGTGCGCCGCTCCCGGCTTCTCAACGACGTGGGTGAACTCGATCGCTTTCGTTGCTGTGGTCATTCCCGTCTCCGTTTCGTCGGCAGAGGATTTGCCTCTGGCGGCAGTTGCTGTCAGCGCCCGCGCACGGGGCCGCAACCCGGCCTGTGATCCGATCGAGCAGGGTGTCTGCGGCCATAGGAACTGTTAGCGCCCACGGCGTCAGCGCGGGGTGTGCGCACCGGTCATCATGTCGGCCAGGTCCTCCGGGTGCAGGAACGATGGTGGCGGTGGCGGGCCCCAGGCGAACAGGCCGCGTGCTCCCTCGAGGTCTTCCGGCGTCCAGAGCTGGTCGTCGATGATGCAGTCCATATCGGAGTAGTACTCGCTGAAGTTCCCGGCCGGATCCTTGAGGTACCAGAAGAAGTTAGATCCCGCGTAGTGCCGTCCGAGCCCCCAGACGTGCCGCTCCGGGTTGCCCTCGAGCATCGCGAACGCGCCGCGGCCGACGTCGTCGATGTCGTCGACCTGCCAGGAGGTGTGGTGCAGGAAGCTCACCGGCGCAGCCAGGACGAGCACGTTGTGGTGGTCGGTCGAGCAGCGCATGAACGCGCCGGCGCCGTGGATCTTATCGCTGACCTTGAAGCCGAGCCCATCGGTGAAGAACGACGTGGTGGTCTCGTAGTCGGTGCTGCCGAGCACGGCGTGACCGAGCTTGCGCGGCCGCACCCGGTCCCGCCTGGTGAATCCCGGCGCGCGGCGGCCCTGCCGCTCAAGCCGGCCAGGCCCGTTGTAGATGCTGGCCGGCACCGGGTCCTGCTTCAGCCGGGGCGCCACTTCCAGCCGCACGCGCATGCCGGTGACCGGCTCCGCCATCTCCAGCCCAGCCCGGTCCTGATGCGCGGGCACGCCAAGCCGGGCCAGGCTGGCCGCGGCGCGCGCCAGGTCGTCGGCGTCGTCGGCCGCGACCCGCAGCTCCAGCAGCCGCCGAGTGGGCGCGTACTCGATGTGCAGCTGCCGGCCAGCATCCCTGGTGCTGAACCAGTTCTCCTCGTCGGGCGCGAGCCCGAAGTCGGTGTAGTACGCCGCCGTCTCAGCCACGTTCGGCACGCCGATCGTGACCGATAGCAACCCGTGCAGGCTCATGCCTTACCTCCCTATGCGGTCGCGAACGCGGCGCATCGCAGTCGTGCCGGTCACGACCACAGCTCGGCCTCCCCATCGGTGTGGCGCCTGGCGGCAGCGCGATGTCGCCGTACGGTCCGGTGATGCGGGAGGAACTTCGTGGTGGCGATGCATGAATTCCTAGTTCCTGGTGTCTGCGGGCGTGTACTCGATGCCACCGCACCAGATGCGGCGGATTGAGCGGGTCGCCCCGATGTCAGCCAGCGGGTCACCGTCGACGAGCAGCAGGTCGGCACGCTTCCCTGGCTCGATTTCGCCGCGGTCGGTGAGCCCGAAATACCTGGCGGGCATTGCGGTGGCTGCCAGCAGCGCGTCCAGGGTGCTCAGCCCGGCATCGACCAGGAGTTCCAGCTCGTGGTGCAGGCTCTCACCATGCGGAATCCGGGCCGGAGTGCCGGACGATTCATTAGCATCGGTACCCGCCAGAATAGGCACGCCTGCCTGGTAGAGCACAGCCACGCTCGCCCGGGCGTTCGCGTAGTCGGCGCCCGGCGGGGCCAGCTGCTGCATGATGCCCTCCATCATGGTGAGCGTCGGCACGACGACCCGGCCGGCGGCGGCCGCCTCCGCCGCGGCGGCTTCTTCCAGCGTCTGGTCGAGGGGCGCGTGGGTCAGGATGTCGGCTCCCGCGCGCTGCGCCTTCTGCACCGCTGCGGTGGACGAGGCGTGCGCCACGACAAGCTTTCCCTGCTCGTGCGCTGCCGCGACGAGCGCGTCGACTGTGGCCTGGTCGTGGTCGGCAAAGGGGCTGCCTATCACGATCTTGACGTAATCTGACCCCTCGGCGATCCGGTCATCCACGAATTTTCTCGCCTGGTCGGGGCCGGATATCAGTCCCAGCTGGCCGATGCCCGGAATGCTGGCGTGCAGGCTGCCGGGCGCGATCGCCGGGATCCCGGCACTGCGGATATCGGTCTGCCCGGCCACCGCGCGCAGCGCATCGGTGTCGTGCGGTACCGACGCCATGTCCAGCGCCGTGGTCACGCCATAACTGGCGAGCCTGGCGAGCCTGTCCGGGCCATCCAGGTGCACATGAGCGTCGATCAGCCCGGGCAGCAGCACGCCGCCGGCGCCGTCCACGATCTGCGCCCCGGCTGGGTCGGTCCCGATCCGGCCGCCGGAGATGACGGTGGTGCTGCCTGGGACCAGCTGACGGCCGTCGAACACCCTGACATTGGTCAGGGCGATCTTCCCGTTTCCTGGCAGCCCTGGCACTGACTGCTCCTGGCTGGCCACGGCGCCTCCTCGTTCCCGTTATGAAATATCCTGCGGGTTATCCCTGGTCAGTTGTGCTGGCGTGCGCGGACCGGGGCTGGTGCAGCCGCCGGTCACCACGTCCATGTCGATGCTGGCTGGATCGGCGCCCCGCCACGCGATGTGCTGGTCCGGGCGGACCAGCAGGAACTCCGCGCGCCACGGGTAATCGGGCGGCGGCTCGCAGAGCACCAGCGGGATGCCGCGCTGGCCCGCGCGCTCGGCCATGGCGGCGGTCTGCGCTTTGCGGTCACGCACCGGGCCGACCAGCGTGAAGCCTGTGCCGAGGTGGTCGAACAGGGACGAGCCGTCCTGCAGCCAGGCGTGCGGCAGGCGCGCGCCCGGCTCGGCGGCCGGGATGAAGCTCGACACGTCCTGCGGCCGGTCCGGGCACCCGGACGGCTGGACGACCGGCGAGCCTGCGTAGGAGTAGCCGAGGACCAGGCCCAGGCTGTGAAATTCGGCCCGCTTCGCCCGCTGGATGGCGGCCTCGTCCGCGGGCAGGTCTCCGGCCAGGCTGCGCATGTTGGTCTCCGCGCTCGACACGGTCTGCTCGACCACGCTGCGGCGCTCGGGCTCGTAGCTGGCCAGCAGCTCAGGCGGCGCCCAGCCGTGCTCGACGGCGGCGATCTTCCAGCCGATGTTGACCGCGTCGCCGACGCAGGTATTGAACCCGTGGCCGCCCCACGGCGGGTTTACGTGGGCGCTCTCCCCGACCAGGAACACGCGCCGGTCGGCGAATGTGTCCGCGATCAGCATCCGGGCAATCCACGGATCCGACGCCAGCACCTCGTGTTCGGCCGGTGCCCCGATCAGGCCGGTAATCAGCTCGGACGCGTGCGCGGCGCCGTAGCAGGCCTCGATGCCGGGCATGATCGCCCACCAGGTCCCGCCCAGGTCCAGCCTGCCGATCAGGCCGGCCGTCGCGGCGCCGACCACCCAGTACTGACGGCGGGCCCGAGCCCGGTGTCCAGCGACGGCGCGCGGAAGACCACATTGAAATTCGGCCGCGGATCGGACCGGCCCACATACCGCGCGCCGATCTGATCCCGGACAACGCCGCCCGCGCCATCGCAGCCAAGGACGTAGCGAGCCCGTACCTGATACGCGCTGCCATCCTCGGCGCGGATGGTGACGCTGACGCCGTCCTCGTCCTGCGCCAGCGCGGTCACGGCGTGTCCGAGCCGCAGGTCCACTTGGGGGCGGGTGGTGAGGTGCTGGCGCAGGACCTCTTCGACGACGGGCTGCGGCACTTGCTGGCCTGGCTCGGCAAACCGGCTGTCCCGGCGGGTGGTGAGACCGAAGGCGTTGTCGAAATCGGTGATCCGGCGGCCGGACAGTGACTCGCAGAAGGTGACCCGTTGCGACCAGGCGACCTTGAGCGGCGCCGCGGCCCGGAGCTGCCGGGCGACGCGCCACCGGCGTAGGTGCTCCATCGTCCGGATGCTGGTGGTCTTGGCCCTCGGCCGGCGATGCGACACCTGGGGCCGAGGCTCGACGACGAGGCACTCGATGCCATGCACGCTCAGCTCGGCCGCGGCCGCCAAGCCCGCCGGGCCGCCGCCAGCGACCAGGACGGCGGTGCTGGCCGGGACACTCATGGGATGCATGGTCTGTCAGGCCAGCCCCGGTGTGCATCGGTGATTTCATTGAGTGGAACGAAGGGAGGCCGCGCATGGATGACGAGCATCTGTCGCGCGGACGGCGGCCCGCACATGGCGAGCCGGTGCTGGACCGGGCGTTCAAGATGATGACCGCGTTCGGGCCGGCGCACCGGTCGCTGTCGCTCGCCGCGTTGAGCGGCCGGGCCGGCCTGCCGAAGCCAACCGCGCTGCGCCTGGCTCGCAAACTGGTCGAGTGGGGCGCGCTCGAGCGCGCGGTGAACGGCGACTACGTGGTCGGCCTAAGGCTGCTGGAGATCGCGTCGCTCGCGCCGCGCGGGCACGGACTGCGGACGACCGCGCTGCCCTACATGGAAGATCTGCATCACGCGACCCGCCAGCACGTGCTGCTGGCCGTGCGGGACGGCCACGAGGCGGTGCTCATCGAGCGGCTGTCCGCCCGCGATGCTGGCCGGGTCATGTACCGGGTCGGCGGCCGGCTGCCGCTGCACTCCACCGGCGTTGGCCTGGCGCTGCTCGCGCACGCGCCCGCGACGGTGCAGGACGAGGTGCTGCGCAGCGACCTGACGCTGCAGCCGGAGAACACCAGGATTTCCGGACGCGAACTGCGCGCCGCGCTCGATGCCGTCCGCCATGATGGCGTGGCGATCGTTTCCAGGCCGCGCCCCGAGCCTATGACCTCCGTCGCCGCCCCTATCCTGGATCAGCACCGCGCGCCAGTGGCGGCGCTGTCGGTCGTCACGCGGGCAGACCAGGTCGAGCCCGCTGCTCTCACTCCGGCCGTGATCGCCGTCGCCCGCGCGATCTCCAGGGCCGTCCGGGACAACCCTGCCCAGCCAGGCTCGAGTCTCGGCTTGCCTGGCTAAATGGGCCGGGCGGCCCGGGAGCGAGGACGCCTGGCGGAGCCCGCCAGATCGGCGGACCCGTTGTCCCGGACACGCCGCCGAACTCCCAAAACTGCCCCCGGCATGATCAGCGACCTGCTCGGCGTCACGCCAAGCAAGACAGCTTGCCGTCTGAGGCTTGCTGGCGCGATGCGAGCAGGATGCCAGTGGTGCGCTCCACGTGAGCGCTGAGGTGGAGAAGGGCTTGATCGAACTCGCGGGCAAGACGGCTGACGGGCCTGGATGCAGCCGGACCAAGGCGCGGCTCCGGCTGTATCCGGCAGTTACCGGCAGCCAGCGGATATTCGTGGCTGAGGAGCGGTTGAATGTTCGCGTTGCTGCTCGGGAATGGACGTTCGGGCTGGTCGCGGCCTCTATCAGAGATGGCGCGGGTGTCCTCTGTAAAACCGTCGGCTAAGCCTACGTTGGTTCGAACCCAACACCTGCCACCACCAGAGCAAACAGCCCCTGGCCTGAGCGTATGCGGTCAGGGGTCAATCTTGCCCGGCGCGGTTATGTGCGGCCAGGGGTGGGCGTATGCGGGTGTGTGTGCCCAATACGTGCCCAAGATCGCCGCTGGCTCAGTCATCGAGACCGCCCGGCCTACTCGTGGTGGTGGCGGCGTCGTCTGGTCTGGTCGCTTCGAGGATCCGGCTGCGATGCGGAAGGCATGGAAGAAGTCTTGGCCGGGGTGTCGGATCGACTCGAGTGCGTTCGTGGAGAAGGTGAGTGGCAGTCGTCTGGGCTGCCGGTGAGCAGAGGAGCTTGTGATGGCGCTGTACCTGATCGCCTTCAATGACGAGTGGGTGCCCGACCTCACGCTGGAGGAGCTGCGGGAGAGGGGCGCGTCCGGCAGGGCCTTGATCGAGGAGATGACGGACGCCGGTGTCTTCGTCTTCAGCGACGGCGGTCTGGACGCGTCGACCGCCGTGTGCAGCGTCGACCCGAGCAGCGGCACGCCCCTCTTCACCGACGGGCCGTACGTCGAGACCAAGGAGCACCTCGGCGGTTTCACGGTCATCGATGTCCCCGGCGACGCTGAGGCACGGTATTGGGCTGGCAGGATCGCGGTCGCGGTCGGCTGGCCGCAGGAGGTGCACCGCTTCCCGCATGCATAGCGTTGAGCGCTGACACGCAGTCTGAAGCCCTCGGACCGCCGTTGGTCGCTGCGCACCATGGATTAGCCGGAAGGCTCTCCTGGGCATGCGCTGCACTCCAGCCGAAGTGCCCGCACGCAGATCCAGTGCGTTGCCGCCCGTCATGTGATCGGCAGGTCTTCTAGACCTGTCACATATCAGCTGGCGGACATATGTCGCGGATCTGTTGGCGGATCACATCAGGCAGCCCTTTCGTGCCTAGCTCCACTTGAGCCTTGACGGGGCGGATCGGCCTGAGTTGATCCTTTACACGCCTAGGTCGATGTTGTCGTCAGGACTTCAGCGTACTGAGGCCAGTCGGATCCCGTCGCGGCCGTATTCGCTTGCTGGTCAACGAGCGCTAACTTGTCGCCATCTCAGTTAGTACTGTGAGTTTGCGAGCGCCTGGGTTATGCCGGAGAAGGTGAAGGCGGGCTGGCCGTCGCCGTTGACCGCCTGGGTCAGTATGCCTAGCTCGTAGGCGGGCAGCGCGGGCAGCGCGGCCGTGTGGTGCCAGCGCACGTCCTGGAATTCGCCGTCTGCGGGCCGAGCCTCGCCGCCGGCGGCCCGGCATCGGAAGGTGATGTCGAGGTGCCGGGTAAGGTCGCCGCTGTCGTGGGTGACCAGCCCGGAGACTGTCACTGAGGTAAGTGCCTCGGGCATGGCGATGATGCCGGTCTCTTCGTAGCACTCGCGGACCGCTGCATCGGCTGGGTGCTCGCCGGGGTCAATCACGCCGCCGGGAATGGTCCAGGTATCACTGCTGGGGTAGCGGCCCAGGATGACGCGGCCGTGGTAGTCCACGGTGACCGTCCTTGCTGTGGCGAGCCACAGCAAGGCGTGGCCTATGTGGGAACGGAGTTCGGCAACGTGTGGCGGGATGGGCATTTTCCGGACTATATGGCCCGTAAGCGGACGGCGGCTAGTGCCTCATCCGCTGTAGCGTCACCCGGCACTGTCGATGCTGACGTACATCGGGTGCTGGCCGGCGAACCAGCCGTCGCGTCGTTCGAGGACGAGGTCTGAGTCCCAGCCGCCGAGCTCCACCGCGGCCCGGTAGACGGCGTCCCCGAACGCGACGACAGCTCCGGTCGGGTCGGGCATGGCCCGGGCTGCGTCCCAGGGGAGGTTCGCGAGTCCGGCCGTCGCGTCGTAGTGGGCGCCCGGCACGACGAGGTCGGCGTCGGAGAAGCCTGCTGGCGAGGGTGAGACGTAGGCGTAGAAGTTGGCGGGTGAGGTGTCGTCTCCGAGGACGAAGCCAACCGCGGCGACCTGCTCGGTCATGCCGTTGCGCAGGAACATTGGATCTTGGTCTGACGGAGTGATGGGCTGCCCGTTGTAGCGGGTGGCGGACAGGTCGAAGCCGCCCCACATGATCCCCACCCGTGGTCGGTGTCCGCGGTAGGGGGCCTGCCAGCTGATCAGGGCGTCCGCTGCGCTGGCGTAGGCCGTGGCGACCCAGGAGACGACGGCCGGCTCGTACGGCCGTTCCTCATCGTCGACGTCGGCTCGTGGGGCGCCGGGGATCTCGGGTTCGATCGTGCTGCCCGGGGCCGGTATGCCAAGCGTGGCGGCCGCGGCCACGAAGTCGGCGTAGAAGGTGGCGACGGAGCCCACCTGCAGAGGCAGGCCGATCCGACCGGTGTTGGCAGCGATGGTGACCTGATCGTCGAGCAGGTCGTAGTCGACCCGGAAGATGACGTCACCGCGGCGGACGGTCGGTGTCGCGAAGCCGCGACCGGTGACGTCCAGGACGATGTTTCCCCAGTTCGGCTCATAGGTCTGGTCGAGCGTGTACTTCGCGCCGATCTGCGCCAACCGGTGAAGGTGGTCGATCGTCGGGGTGACGCTGATGTCCGGTCTGGCCGCCCACAGCATTGCTGCTCCGCTCGTACCGTTGGTGCTCGTCGCGGCGGTCATGGCGTTCATGGTCTCCCTCACGCGATCTGGAAGGACCGCTTGGCCAGGCCCATAGCGTAGCCGTCGATGGTGGTCTGGACGGGGCTGGTGTCGTTGCCGGCGCCGAGGGCGACGAACAGCGGGTGTAGTGCTCGCTGGTCGCTTCTCGCTCGCGAGGAATCCGGCCCAGGTGATCGAGCCGTCTGCGTGGTCGGCGCACCTAAACCCACCTATGCATGGTATAGAGAGCGATATACCATGACATGGGACGCTGAGGCGGCAGCGGGAGGTGGTGGCCACGACTAGGTCGCAGAGGGAAAAAAGGGATCATACTATATTGGTGGCGATCGTCGGAGGATTTTTTGCAGTTATAGCTGCCGCGGTAGGCGCGTTCATAAGCATTCACGGAACAAGCGCGACAGTTTCCTCGTCATCGCCGTCGACGGAGGCGCCGGTTGTTTCCAGCTCCGCCGCGCCGACAAGTTCTAACGTATCACCGGTATTTGTCACTAAGTGCGTGTTTTCGGATCGGAACGAGAGATGTACTAGCTCAAACCCCGGCGTTGTCATTGATTCAGATGGCGGCCCGTATGACAGTACATACAGCCCGGGATGCACGATTGTTGTAGAGATCAACTGGGGGGACGGGTCGGTAGTGCAATCCGTCACCATGGCCGGTAACCCTACGGGAATACGGTACACCGCTGGTCACGTATTCAGTAACACGGGTACGTACACGATAACGGTTACGGGTATCGTGACTTCCGGTAATTGTACTGTAACCCCGAACGATTACACGTTCACCTATACCTAACTTCTGTGACCTGAAGCGGCGACTGACACCCTGCGGCGACGGCGGGGAGGCCTGTGCCGGTGACTGTCAGAGGCGGCCGGGATACTGGCGTGCATGTCTGATTCGATCAAGCTCGGCTCGGTCGCGCTCGAATGCCCGGACGCCAGGCAGCTGGCCGCGTTCTACGCGGACATCACCGGCGGCACGGTCACTTCTACCGACGAGGACTGGGCGACGGCCAAGTGCCCGGGCGGAGATATTGACTTCCAGACCGCACCCGGCTACCAGCCGCCGTCCTGGCCCGACCCGTCTTCGTCCATGCAGATGCACCTGGACTTCCTCGTCGACGACGCGGACGCGGCCGAAGCCCGGGTGCTGGCGGCTGGTGCGACGAAGTTCGGCGTCCAGCCCGGTGATCACTTCCGTGTCTACGCCGACCCGGCCGGCCACCCGTTCTGCCTGTGCATCGAGGGCGCGCTGAGCCAGGCATGAAGGCATAGCTCGCGAGTGATGTAGTGCTGGAGCAGGCGCACGATTGTCGGGGCGCATCGCGCCGGCTGGCACGACTAACCTGGCCCTTGACTAAGTTGACCAGGGTGCACTCAGGAACGGTGGAACCGTGATCCTGCCCAAGGACCGCGACCCCCGCTTCATCACCATCCGCCGCGGGGGGACGCTCACCGACGCCGACCACCGGCTCCTGGCTGTGTGGGCGGCTGCGTGCGCAAAGCACGTTCTGCACCTCTTCGAGTCGGTGCAGCCTTCGGACCCGCGGCCCCGTCTGGCGATCGAGCAGATTCGGGCCTGGGCGCGAGGCGAGATCAGGATGTCTCAGTCCCGCGCGGCGGGTGGCCATGCCATGGCTGCGGCCAGAGTGCTGAGCGGAGCCGCTCGGCACGCCGCATACGCGGCCGGCCAGGCGGCGGTGGTGGCGCATGTCGCCGCGCACGAGCTCGGCGCTGCGGCCTATGCGATCAGGGCCGCGCGTGCGGCGGCCCCCGGAGGCGAGGGTGAGAGCGTCGGCTGGATCGAGTGCCGTTGGCAGCGCGAACAGCTCCCGGATGCGATTCGCGAGCTCGTCCTGGAGGATCAGCGGTTGCGAAACGAGATCTGCTGGTCGGTGTTCGACTGCTGACAGCTGCGGGCAGCCGGGTCCGCCCGGAGACTGGCACCCGCATTCGCTGGCGGCAGATTGGTACGTTCTGGTCGTATGGCCGATTCACGGTGGTGGAAGGACTTCGACGCAGTCCTCGGGGCAGCGATCCCTGCGGACTCGCGCATCCTCGATGTCGGATGTGGTGACGGCGGACTTGTTGACCGCCTGGACGAGCTCGGCTTCGACGCGTTCGGCGTGGATCCCGCCGCACCTCCTCACCCCCGTCTGGTCCAGCAGCGCGTCGAGCACGCGCAACAGCTTGGTCAGTTCGACGCCGTTACCGCTGTCATGTCGCTGCATCATGCCGAGCTTGAGAATGCGGTCCCAGCGCTCGCCAACCATCTGCGCCCGCGTGGGTCGTTCTTCATGTACGAATTCTCCTGGGATGCTTACGATGACCGGGCCGCCGCCTGGCTCGCAAAATACGATCAGTCCGCCGCAGACAATTCCGTAGTTGGCTGGCGGCGTGAACACCGCGAACTGCACGCAGGCGCCGCGATCAAGGAGGCGCTCTACGCTCATTTCGAGCCGGTTCTTGAGATCCGCAGACCCTATCTGGCGCGAATGCTCGGGCGGCATGACCTGGAAGCGGCCGAACACGCGCTGATCGATGCGCAGATACTTCCGGCGCTCGGTTTCTGGATCATAGCCAGGCGGTCAAAGACGTAGTAAGGCGGCCGGGCGTTTCCAGGGACTGAGCCGGCTCCCAGCAGCGGGGCTCGCCGCGACGGTAGCTCGGGGCATGTCGAGGTCTTCCAGATGAGCGTGCAGGAGCCTGCATCCCCTGGAGACCTCGACCCCTATCCGGTCACCGACGCGCCGAGCACCTCGACGGGGACCACACTCGATTGTGAAAGGCCCGGTAACGGCCCTGGAAACCCTCGAACCAGCCGGAGACCTGCTACATTCCCCGGCGTGGACACCCCTGTCGGCCAGCTGATGAACATCGTCGTGGACTGCCCGGACGCCGGCATCTCCGCCCGGTTCTGGACGGCCGTCCTCGGCTGGGAGCGGGTGCAGGAGAACGCCGGCTGGGTCGATATCGCGGACGCCTCCGACGGCCGGCGACGCCTGGTGTTCCAGCAGATCGCCGATTACCGCCCGCCCGGCTGGCCGGACCAGGAGCCACCGCAGCAGCTTCACCTGGATGTGCGGGTCGACGACCTCGAGATCGCCGATCAGCGGGTGCGCGCCCTGGGCGCGGTCCCGCTCGGGGAACATGTCGTGCTCGAGGACGAAACCTACCGGGTCTACGCCGACCCGGCCGGACACCCGTTCTGTCTCGTGCAGCTCGAAACCACCTGAACCGCGGAGCCTTCATCCTCGGGAGACCTCGACCCCTATCCGGTCACCGACGCGCCGAGCACCTCGACGGGGACCACACCCTCGATTGTGAAGAGCCACTGAACCTGCCGGGCACGAGCTCGTGTCGCCGGTGACGCAGTGGTAACGCAGCGGTGACGCTCGATTGTCTACTCTCCCGTGCATGTCGGCTCGATCGGGCTTCATCAGGTGCGGTCGTTGTTGCGGACGGTGGCCAGAGTGAACTTCGCAGACCGCATGCTGCTGCGGCTGGTGGACGACGACGAGCTCACGGCCCTGCTGCCGACCGCTGTCGGGAGGTCGTTGCTGGACGCCGCCTACGTATTCGACAACCTGGCCGTTGGTGACGTGAGCGCCGTGTCGGCCCGGACAATCTCCCTGACTCCCGTGCTCGCGCCTGACCTCCCGCTCGCCGTCACCGCGCGCATCGTGGGCGGAACGCAGGAATGGCAACTCCTGGGTACCTGGCAGCCCGTCCCGGCTCCCGCCGTCCATGCCGTCCTCGACGTCGCTGTCACGGCCGCCACCCGCGGCGTTCGCACGGACGTCGTCTCGGTCGAAGCCGAGCAGCTGGTCGCGCTGCCGTCGCAGGTAGACGCTGCGGCCGACTTCGACGCTGCCGTCGACGCGATCGCGGGCCACCTGACGACGACGCCCCGGGACGCCGTCGCCGAGGTGCTGCACCGTCGTGGCCTGACCGACCTGGCCGGCCTGCGCGCCGCGTTCGAGCCCTCCCACGATGCGAGCCGGCTGGTCCTCACGCTGGTCAGCGACGCGACGGGGCCGGAAATCGAAGCGACCTACCGGCTGACGGTTCTCGTCCAGGCGGTGGAGGACCTGGCCTCAGGACTGCTGGACGCGGTGACCAAGATCGCGACCGCCCGAACGGCGATGGATGTGCTGGCCGACCCACCGGTCCCGCCGGCCGGCGCGACGGTACGCGAGAGCCGGCCCGCGCTCCTGCTGTTTCCGGTCTCCGCGCTCGACGACTCCGACCTGCCATTCGCCGCGGGGCAGGACCCGGTCACCGACGCCGAGCGCCAGGCCGGGCGGTTGACCGAACTCACTTCCCGACTGCGCAGCACTGGAATCGTCCCGGTCGCGATCTAACGACCCGCCCGAAGGAGAACCATGAGCGTCCCGACCGCCGAGTATCCCTACATTCGGGTCACGATCGACACCAGCGGCCTCCAGCCCGCCGCGACGCGTGCCTTCGGCAACGTCGCGGTAGTCGGGTCGACCGGCGGCTTCGGCACGGCGACCCCGAACACCCCGGCCATGATCGGCAGCGAGGCCGAGGCTCGCCGGTTGTTCGCCAACACCGATCCCGGCACGGGAGCGATCCTCGGCGACGGCGCGCAGGCCGGTGCGCTGTACCACTCGGTCCGCGAGATCCTGCAGCAGCGGCCAGGCGCGTCCAGGGTCTACGCGGTGGCCACGGATGACGCCGCCGGCGCCCCGGAATGGGGTGATGCGCTGGCCTCGGTGGCGACGGCGCCGGTGCAGTTCGTGTGCCTGGCCCGCGTCACCGACCCGGCCACGCTCGCCCTGCTGAAGACCCACATCGAGGACGCTAGCGAGGCCGGCTCGAAACGGATCGGCGTCGCGATGGTCGACCCCGACCTCGCCGTCCCTGCGGGTCAGACGCTCGCCCAGGCCGCCGACGCCGCCTACGCCGGGCTGAAGAACGGGGACGGCAGGATGATCCTGACCGCAGCGCGGGTGGCCACCACCGGCGGCGCGCCCGTCTCGGACGTCGCGGCCGCCGTCATGGCCACGATCGCCGGCTACGAACCGCAGGTCAGCGTGCTGCTGAAGCAGGTCAACGGCCTGTCGATCCCGCTGCCGCGCCAGTTCACCGGCACGGAGGTGGCCCAGCTCGCCGAGGTCGCGATGCTGCCGCTGCTCGACCCGGAGTACATCACCGGCGAGGGGCTCTTCCTCGGCTCGGGCCGCAGCTACAACCCGGCCGATCCCTCCCGGCTGTACGTGGACGTCGTCCGATTGCTCGACGACCTCGAGTTCCGGCTGAAGGCAGGCCTGATCGGTGCCATCGGCAACGTCCGGATCGACCGGCTCGGAATGGAGGGGCTGCGGACCAAGTTCGACTCCATCCTCGAGCCGCTGCTGTCCGCCCGGGTGATCGACGGCTACGCGGTGGACATCCCGGTGCTCCCGATCCTCGAGACGGAGGAGGCCAATCGCTCCCCCGGCGCGGCGGCGACCCTGACGAACAGCCGCCTGAGCCGGGCCGTCGAGGTGCTGCTGACCGTGACCCTCTCCGGCGTCGTGCATTTCCTCGACGTCCGCGTCGCACTCACCGCCTGACCAGCACCCGCCTGACCACATCCGGCTGAAGACTACTGGCGAAAGGCAGCTCCTATGCCCACATGGACCAACTCCCGGCTGGCGGTCGTCGTCAACGGCGATACGGCACACCCACTGACCCCGATCGACTCGTTCTCCCCCACGTTCTCGCTCAACACCGAGGTGGTGCACTCGATCGAGGCAACGCACATCGGCTGGATCGCCAACCCGGACAGCTTCACGTTCTCCCTGTCGGTCAAGGCGATCGGCGGTGCCGCGGCCGCCCTGACCCAGCTCGCCCTGCAGGGCACAGAGTTCACGATCGGCCTCTACAAGCAGGCCGGCAGTACGGACGAGTGGGACTTCACCAACATCGTCCTGACCAAGTGCCTGATCACCTCGGCGAGTCCGTCGAACGCGACGGTCAGCGGTGCGCCGGTGGCCACGTTCTCCGGGATCAGCCGGCATGCGGGCATCAACAACGACAGCATCTCGCGACCGACGTTCACGGCCTGAGGGACGGGCAGATGGACGCCGGGAGCTGGGGGCGCGTCGACCCGGACGCGCTCGCGCGCGACGATGCCGCGGCCGATCCCGTGGGCGGCCGGGTCGACCGAACCGGGATCGCGCTGGTGCGACGGGGCGAGACGGTCGTGCCGGACGGCGACAGCCACGCGGTGGTCGGGTCCGGGCTGGCCGCGACGTCGGAGGGCCTCGTGCTGGAGATCCCCGTGACCGTGGAGATCGGGCCGAGTGTCGAGGAGATCACCGAGGCGGCGGCGCAACGGGCCCTTCGGCAACTGCGCGAGGCGTTCGCCGCCCGCGCGATCGGCTGAGCCGGACGATGACGATACAGGACGAGACCCGGTTCGACGGCATCGCGCCGCCTTCGCCCCGGTTGCGCGTTCCGGTCACGGTGCGGGTCAGCCCGGACGCCGCGGGCGACCTGCCGAACGGCGATGTCCGGGCCGCCGTGACCGAGGCGGTGGCGGCCGCCTGCACCCGGTTCCCGCTCTCCGCCCTGGGGGTGCGGCTGGACGACGTGACCTCGGTGCGCGTGGACGTCCGCCCGTCCGGAGCCGGTCCTGACGTCCCGGAGTCGCTCCTGGAAGCCGCGGCGAACGGTGCGCGCGAGGGCGCCGCACGGGCCGGCTTCCGGTCCGGCCCGCGGCGGCCGGGGCGGACCCGCGTGACCGGACCCGCCGGGGAGCCCTTCGACCCGGCCCGCGTCCGGCACCGGGCGAACGGCACGACCTACGTCGTCCCCTTCTTCGACGGCGAGACGATCGAGGTCCCGGTGCGTGACGCGGACGGCCCGAGCCGGTCCGGCCGGCACATGCCGTCGGTGCCCGGCCCCAAGGTGGCACTGACCGTGGAGGAGGCGGTGAATCTCGCCTGGCGCTGGCACCTCTACCGGCGGGGCCGTCCGGCTTTCGACCGCGAACTCCCTGGCTACCACGGCTTCATCCGGACGACGAGCGGCGCGTTCCTGCGCTACCTGTTCCTCACCCGAGTGGACAGAATCGGCCCGGATGGCAACCCCCTGCCGGGCCATTACAGCTATCGCATGGTCCTCGACACAGAGAGCGTCCAGGACCAAGGCCGGGGCGTGCAGAGCTTTACTTTCAACGCCATCCTCTACGATGGCGGCCCGGGAGGTGCGACGTACTCGTTGCCGACGTCGGGAAATCCCGAGGGCACCTACGCCATGGGTGGCGTGGAGATCCCCATCGTCTTTGCCAGGCAGGAGATCGAGCGCGGGCGGGCCGCGCCGGGAGCCGCCTTTCCCGGGTACACCGCCCTGGACGGCGAGACGGGGAAGCCGGACGACTCCGAACTCGACCCGCCACCGCCGCCGGACGACGAGCCGTCGGCGCTCCCCGTCCGGGAACCACCGCGCTCGCCCGCCGGCACCCAGGCCGCTCTGCCCGGCGACCCGTTCGCGCCGCCGGTCACGATGGTCTGCGCACCCTACCTGGTCGAACCGCAGGTCTCGGCGCTGAACGACGCCGGCAACCTCTCGGGCCGGATCCGTTCCCTGGCGGCGGTCTTGTCGATCGACGAATGCGCCTACGCCGGCACGTTCGCCCTGCACTGCGCGGCGGCGATCGCCGGCCGGGCCCGGGGCGTGGCGTGGGCGAACATCACCTCGGCGACCACGACCGATGTCACGGTGCACCCGGACGGCACCGGCAACAACGGCTTCGTGCACGTCAAGCCCACTCCAACCCCAGAGCTGATCTGGCTGCAAAGGCTCGCCGGGATCGCCCGCGAGGTGGGCAACTTCGCCGCAGATGTCGTCGCGACCTACATGGCCCCTGGCAACAGCCGGCTGGTGTCGCCCTTCGCCGGTGCCGATGCCGATGCCGCGGGCTGGGTGATCCGCTTCATCGGCGACTTCGACGCGGCCCTGCGGCTCGGCTACGAGACGGTGTTCGCCGAGACGTGCCGGGCGATCATGCTTCAGCAGCTGCGCAGCTCGTACACGGGCATCACCGCGCGGCAGGAGCAGAAGAACTTCGACGCCCTGGTCGAGGACATCGGCACGAAGCTGGAGATCCTCGGGGACGTCGTGCTGTGGCCGACTGTGCTGCTGAACGCGATCAGTCACGCCAAGGACGTCTACATGTCCGAGGGCACGGTGCGGGAGATCCTGTCCATGCAGGAGGTGATCTCCGCCGGCGAGGGTGACGTGACCTACCTGCCGGCGCCGATCGACTCAACGCCGCAGCGCGTGCTGGCCATCGTGGGCGGCGACCGGATCGAGCGGCGCGGTGGCGAGCGGGTCGCCGTCCACGAGGGCAGGGCCTGGACAGCGGACGAGCTGCGGGAGACGATCAACCAGCGCCGTCGTCTGCTGAACATGAGCGACCCGATCTTCTACCAGGTGCCGGACCTGCAGCGGATCGTCTTCGGTCGCGAGCAGGATCGCGGGTTCCTGGTGAGCTACCTGCGCGACCTCCTGAAGGAGATGCAGGCCGCCAACGAGAAGATGACCCGCAAGTCTTCCGACATCGACGACGGGGCCTACTTCGCGCTCGAGGCGTCGCAGTACGTCAAGCGTGAGGGCGGACGCGACTGGCGAGGACTGCGCTACACCCTGCAGGGCATCCACCAGCTGGCCGACGACCTGCTGGTGTCCGAAGTGGCCGGCGACTACTCGTACACCGCGGGCGTCAACCAGGCGATCGACCACAAGGCCGACAAGGACGAGCTGATCGCGATCGCCTCGTCGTTCGGGATCATCGTGCTCAGCCTGCTCTGTGCACCGCTCGGGGCGGTCGCCGCCGGGGCGATCACGGCCGTCGCGAGCATCGCGTTCGCCGTCCACGACGTCCTCGACGCGCGGCGGCAGACTGACCTGTACACCGCTCTGGAGGACCCCGAGCTGTTTGAGCACTGGCAGGACGTGCAGCTCGCCCAGATGATGGCCGCCGTCTCGGTCGCGTTCGCCGTATTCGACGCGTTCGCCGTGGGCAAGGCCGCGCACGCCCTCACCACGGCGGCTCGCGACACTCTCCTGGTGGCGGAGAAGGCCGGTGTGAGAACGGCTTTCCGGCTGGCCGCGCAGGAGATACGCGAAGGGGTGCTCCGGGGCCTGACCGAGGAGGTTCTCAAACGTGCCGTGGCCCAGGCGGTCGCCGAGGCGACCGTCGTGGCCGTGATGAACGAGGTCCTGCCGCACGTCGTCATGCCGGTCCTGGCGCCGTGGATCCGTAAGCAGGCCCAGGAGCACGGCACCTTGGCCGAAGTGGACGACGCCCTCGGCCCGCTCGCCGGTCCCGGAGGGACACCATGACGATCGACATCGAAGCGCTCCGGCCCGGTCTCCGGCAGTTCGCCCGCGAGCAGGCGCCGGAGCTGGGGCGGCTGCAGAAGGCCCTGGCGATCCTCTACCGGGACCGGACCGGGGGGCGGACCATCGAGGAGATCACCGAGACCGTGCTGCTGAGTATCGTGCGGGCCCACGAACAGCGCACGGAAGCAGCTCTGAAATCGCTGAACAACGCGATGGGACGGGTGCTGTCGGACGTCGAGGCGACGCGGCGGGCGGGTGCCACGGCGGCCCGGCTGCGAGACCGTGCGCTGCGCACGTCCGACCTGCGGGCGATCGCGCGGGCCGCGGACGACCTGATGACATTCGAGGACGCCGTGAAGGGCCGGATCGCCGCGCACGACGAGGAACTCGGCCTTGCCGTCGAGGACGCGCTTCGCGGTCCGGGTGCCGCGCCCGGGCCGGCCCCGATCGGTGCCCTGAACCGGGCGCTGGGCCGGGGCGGCGACGTCCGCGGGCTGTCCGAGGCGGTGCTGGAGTCGTGGCGGTCCGGGCACACGCTGCCGGAGCGCGGGATCGCCTACGCGGTGCCGAACGCGGCTGAACCCCGGCTCGTGGCGGCGATGGGCCGGCTTGAGGACGCGATCGACGCTTACCGGAGGAACCCCGGTGCCGACGCCGCCGCGGCCGCCGCGGCCGCCGACCGGCTGCAGCGCGAGTACGCGGCCGCCAGCGAGATGCTGCGCCAGGCGTCCGGCGACTTCGAGGCCGTCGTCACCGGCGACGTCCTGCCCGGACGGAAGCTGCCCCCCGGCGCGCCGCCCCGCACCGGAGCCTCGGCCGAGGTCGCCGCCAAGGCCGACGCGGTGCGGGCCAAGCTGGCGGCGAACCCCGCCCTGGTCGACGCGCCACGCGCGGACCTGTTCACCGAGCTGCACTTCAGCGACCTGGACGCGCTGGCCGAGGGCAACCTGCGCGAACCGATGGTCCGCGACCGGCTGGAGCGCGTCCTGCTCACGCCGTCGCAGATCCGGGGCCTGAAGACGGTGCCGCCCGGGCTGGCCGCCCGCCTGGCCCGCTGGGTCGAGGGCTGGCAACGCGCCCACCTGATCGGGGCGGGGTTCGGCGGCGAGCTGATCGAGGGCATCATGCTCGCGCCCGAAGGGATCAACCAGCTGGTGCAGAACAAGGGCTTCGAGGACATCCTCCGCCGGGCGTACGGCGCCGGGGCGGAAATCCCGCTGACGGCCAGGGCCAGGGGACGGCGGCTGGCCGTGCCGCTGCGGGACGGGACGACGGAGATCGTCGACGTCCTGGACTCGGTGCACTACGAGGTGCCCCGGCGGGGCCGGCCACCCATCGTGTTCGACATCACCGTGCATCCCGACGGCAGCTGGTCCGCTACGCACCACGGCAGCCTCGACGGCGTCTGGGACCCAGCCGTCCCGCTGGCGGGTGCGCGATGAGCGACCGCTCGTTCGTCGAGGAGTTCCAGCACCTGCCGTCGGCGGTGCTGATCGACCTCCCGCTCGCCGTGCCGCTTTTCGCCGTCAGCCGGATGTCGCTGAGCGAGTCCTACTCGATGCCGCCGGTCGGGGCCTCCGCGTTCCGGGTCGCGACGAGCGCCTCGACCGACACCGTCTCGCTGAGTGCCCTGCTGGTCGGGCCGCAGCGGCTGCTCTGGAAGAAGGACCTGGAACTGGTCGCGGCCGCCAGCCGCAGCGGCGGCTCGCTGGGCGCCTGGACGGGCGGGAAGCTCGCCGGGGTGACCCTGGTCAGCACCCTCGTCACTCGTACGAACATGCAGGTCACGGAGCTGTCGTTCACAGCGGCGGCCCAGCGGATCGACTGCATCGAGGTCAGCCTGACCATGCGGCACGTCCCCCAGCCCGGCCCGCTCGACGCCCTCGTGGACCTCGGTGCCACGGCCGCGCTCTCGGTCACGGAGTTCCTGACATGACGCTGCCCGCCGGGTGGCTCCCCGTGCCGCTCAACCCGGACGGCGGCCTGCCGCAGGGTGCCGTACTGCCTGCGCCGGACGGCGACCTGCGCCTGGTCCTGGTCGCGGTCGCACCGGATCTGGCCGCCGTCCTCAGCGCTCCGCCGGACCTCACGGTGAGCACGTCGGCCGACCAGCTCGACGTCCGCTCCGGGCCGGGGCGCGCCGCTTCGGGCGACGTCCGGACGACCGCCGCGTCCACTGCCCTGGCCGCACTGACCGCCTCGCCAGGGACGACGCTGTCGGCCGAGCAGGTGCGGGTCGTCGTCCTGGTGGTGTCCGGACGACGGGTGGTGGCGGCACTGCCCGCGCTGCCCGGCCGGGCGCTCACGGTGCTGGACGGCGGCCGGCTCCGCGGCCACCTGTGGATCGACGAGATCACGGTGACCGCAGGCAGTCTCATCGGGGCCGGCCCGACCGGGACGAAGGTCGTGCTCGGCTGGCGAACCCTGACCTCAGGGGCGGCGTCGGCTCCGGCCGGCACCGAAGCCACGCCGGGCGGAACACCAGCGGCGGACGAGGAGGACCCGTATGCCCACCTCGTCTAAGGTCGGCTTCGACGCCGGCTGGCGGCTGGAGTTCCGGCCCGACACCCCGGCCGCGGCGATGGCCGACCCCGTGGTGACCGTGGACCGCTCCGGCTACGACGCCGACGTCCAGGTCGGATTCGAGAGCACCTGGAGTTCGCCCACGTTCACGGTCACCGTGGACGGCATGCGCCAGGCGGACGTCGACGCGATCCTCAGCCGCAACTGCTCGATCGTCACCGTCGCGCTGGGCTGGCGGGACACCCCGGGATCGTTCCTCGCGGCCGGGGCCAACCTGCTGGCCGCGGCCGGGCTCGGCGGCTCGAAGACGTCCGCGCTGCCGACCGTCCTGACCGGAAGGATCACCGCGCTCGAGCGGACCGCGGGCGACGTCCGCTACCGCACCAGGTTCAGCGGTATCGATGCGGTCTGGTCCCGTCTGCAGACGGCCCAGCTGGGCGACGCGACCCTGCCGCCGCCAACCACCGCCGGCGCCCTCATCACCGCGCTGTGCGGGCGGCTCACCCCGCCGGTCCCGGTCGCCGTCGAGGGTGACGACCGGAAGCTGGAGGGTGTCGTCGACCCGCGCCCGACGGACCGGGTGGCGGACGCTCTGCAGGCCCTGGCCAGGGTCGCGTTCCCCGAGGCACCCGGCGGCCGGGTCCCGCTGCTGCTGCGCGACGGCACCGTGCACGTCGGTGCGTGGACAACGTCAGTGACCGGCGGCTCGCGACACCGCCTGGACGCGTCGGGCGGCCTGGTCGATGCCACTCCGGCTCCCTACGAGCACGACGACCCGGCTAAGAGCGACCCGTTCGCGACCTCCACCGCCGACGCCTGGGACGTGTCGCTGCTCGGCCGGCCCGATATCAAGGTCGGCGACATCGCCGAGATCGGCCTGCCGAAGACCGTGACCAAGTCGCCGCCCGGCGGCGCGGCGGCCGTGCTCGGTGCCCTCGGTGCCCTCGGTGCGCTGGCCGCACCCGTCGTCGGCCTGCTGACCGGTGCCGCCACCATCTCGCCGCGAGACTTCCGGGTGCTCTCGGTCAGCCACGTCCTCGGCCGGACAACGGGTTTCAGTACTACGCTGCGGGTCGAGGGCGTGGACGGCGGGCCGAGGCAACCGGGCCCGGCGCACGAGGCGAACCGGGTCGCGGAGAGCATCGATGCCCGGATCGGGGCCGTGGGCCAGGCCCGGCGGCCGATCGACGTAGGCATCGTGACCGGCCAGTCGGTGATCGAGGCGGAGACCCCGGGCGTAGCCCCGGCGCAGCGGCTCGGCCTGGATAGCGGCCTGGCCGAGGCGCCCCCGCCCAACCTCGTCGTCCGGGGCGAGCTCGACTCCCCGCGTACCCACCTGGTGGATAAGCCGTACCTCACGCCGTTCGCGTTCGGCGGCACCGGCCTCGTCATCCCGCACTACCCCGGCACTCGCGTCGTGCAGCTGAATCACGCCGGTGACCAGCGCAACGCGGTGGTCGCGGGGTGCGTCTGGCCGGAGGACACCGAGCCGGTCAGCCAGCTGGGCGACTGGTGGCTGACGCTGCCCACGCAGGTCTCGCCCGCCGACTCGGGCAAGAACGTGACCCCGGCACCCTCCGGGCCCGTCGCCAGTGACCTGATCAACGCGGACGGCGGCCGGGTGATCAACGTCAAGGGCTTCGAGATCACTGTCGGGCAGAGCCTCATGCCGACGGTCGGCGGCCGGCCCGATGACGCCGCACCCGGCACCCTGACGATCCGCAGCGCCGGCGGCAACGCCTCGATCTCGATTGACACTCACGGCAACGTCTCGATCTCCACCGACAAGGAGATCCGGTTCAGCGGGCAGAAGGTAGTGATGTCGGTGTCCGACGGCGTCGAGATCGAAAAGAGGTCGACGTGAGCGTCGACCCCGGCGCGACCGCCGCCACCGACCCGACCAGGGACCGCGCCGTCCTCGGCCGGGGCCTGGCGCTGAGGCTGGTCGAGGGCGGCGAGCCGGCGCTGGACCTGGCCTGGTCCGGGACCGGCCCGGCGATGGTCGAGGGCGCCGACAACCTGGCCCAGGACCTCGCCGTCGCGGTGCTCACGCCGCTGGGCAGCGACCAGTTCGACACCGGCTTCGGTTTCGACGGCCTGCGGGTGCTGTCCCTGGCCCTCGGCCCGCAGCTGCGCGACCAGCTGCTGCGGGTGGCGGTCATCCGGACCCTGCTCGCCGACGCCAGGGTGGCGGACGTGGTCGACGTCGTCCTCGATCCGCTGGATGGCGAGCGCCGGCAGGTCATCCGGGCGACCGTGCGGACCGTGCTCGGCGTCGATGTGCCCATGACTCTCGGACAGGTGGACCAGGGATGAGCGACACCACACCCGCGCCCGACCTCGACGCTCTCGCGCTCAGCACCGCGAGCGGCCTCGACTACGGCGTGACGGCGGCAGGTTTCGTGCCGAAGCCGGTGGCACGCCTGGTGAACGAGAAGATCGCGCTCGCCCGGGCGCTCTTCGGTACGGACGTCGACCTGACGTCGGGCAGCACGTTGCGGACGCTGCTGGAACTGGTCAGCGTCGAGGACTCGCGGATGTGGACCCACCTCGGGCTGGCCTTCGACGACTCGTCGGCCTCGACCGCCCGGGGTGAGGCGCTATCCCGGCTGGGCGCCGAGCTGGGCCTGCCGCGGCCGTTCCACCGGGCCACCGGGTCGGTCACGCTCACGCTGACGGGCGCCCTGCCGGCCGGCACCGCCGGGCTGATGCTGCCCCGTGGCGGGCGGCTGCGCTCGCGCGGCGGGACGTCGGTGTTCCTCGCCGACGCCGTCCGCCTCGATGCGACCACGACGACCGCCACTGCAGCGGTGACCGCGTTCGACCCCGGGCCGGGCGGCGACCTGGACCCAGCCGCGCAGGTCTCCGGGGGCACCCCGGGCCTGATCGACGGCTTCGACCCCGCTGACCCCCGGATGTCGGTCGCGGCCGGACTGGTGGCCGTGGGCACGCTCACCATCACCCACGCGGCTCCGCTCACCGGCGGGAGCTCGACCTGGGCGGACGAGGCGTACCGCGACCTGCTGCTGGCCTACCCGCGCAACCTCTGGACGCCGGACGCCATGCGGGTCGCCGTCTCCCTGGTGCCGGGCGTCCGCCAGGTCGTGGTCAAGGACCTCTACGGCGGGCTGGACGTGAACCAGTCGATCTACGGCAACTTCTCCTTTGCGGAGCGGCTCTTCAGCCAGCAGCGCAGCCTCGGCAACCCGTACTTCGTGACCATCCTGGTGGCCGCGGAGGATGGTGCGGTCTGGGACGGCCCTGGCCAGCTCGCCGACACGGTCCGGCAGGCGGTTGACACGGTCCGCCCGATCGGCATCGCGCCGTCGATCGAGCAGGCCATGGAGGTGGGCGTCGGCGTCCGGGTGCGGCTGAGCGTGGACGGGCTGCCGGTCACCGCGTCCTCGCCGACGGCGGCGGCCGACCTCGTCGGGCGGATCGCCGATCGCGTCCGCCGCTACGTCGGCCGGCTCCGCATCGGCGAGCCGGTCCGCTACAGCGAGGTGATGTGGGCGGTGATGAACGAGCCGGGCGTGACGGATGCCCGCGAGCTGCAGCTGCTGCGGTATCCGCCGCGGCTGACCGAGGACGTGCTGGGCGGCGCGCAGGCCTATGACATCCAGGCACTTGGTCTGGGCGAGGACGTCGTGATCGGGCCGGCGGAGATTCCCGTGCTGGTCACGGACCCAGCCGACATGGTGGTGACCTGACATGCGGCGGGTGGAGAACCGGCCGGTCGAGGCGACCGGTCTGCAGGCGGCGCTAGACCTGCTGACCCCGCCGTTCGCGGCCGCCGCGGGCACGGAAGTGCTACCGCTGGTGAACGGCGTCGTGGACACCGTCCGGGCTCTGCGGGCACCCACGGTGCTGGCCCGGCTGAAGCAGCCGCTCGCCCGCCGGGCGGTCGTCGTCAACTGCACCCCGGACGGCGGCGGTGCCCAGCGGGCGGTGGTCTTCACCGCGTGGTCGGCCGCAGGCTCGCTGCTCCCGCTGTTCACTCCCCAGCTGCCGCCCGGCCAGGATGGCAGCGGGCCGGTCCGGCTGGCCGTGACCGTCCGGACCGTGGACGGCGCGCAGGCCCACGACCCCGGGACGGCGTCGTCCGCGGCCACCGGGCCGGAGCTGGCCGCAGCGGATGCGGCGGACCTGGTCGAGGCGGTTGTCGTGGAGGGCCATCTCGCCCGGATGCTGCACCTGCTGACCGCGGAGAAGCAGCGGATAGCCGCGGCGGCGCGGGAGGTCTCGGCGTCCCGGCACGTCTCGCTCGCCCGGTCGGGTGCCCTGGACGCGATCGGCACGGACCACGGCGTCCCGCGGATGGCCGGTGAGGACGACGACGCCTACCGGAGCCGGCTGCTCGTCTTCACCTTGTGGCGGCTGCCGACGCCGGCCGGGTTCGAGCTGGCCCTGAACGGAGTTCCCGACGGCTCGGCCGGCGGTGGGCCGAACACGGGGCTGCCGGCCACGGTCGGCATCGGCTCCCGGTTCCGCATCGTCGAGCAGGACGATCAGCTGGCCGTCTCCGTCCGGATGGTCGAGGTGGGCCCGGCTCCGGCGGCGCCCGGTCCCGGACCGTGGCGCCAGCGCTTCCTCGAGCTGGCCAGCGGGGACCTGCTGCTGGACCTCCAGACGCTGCCCTCGGCCCGGCTGCCTGACGCCACCCGAGAGCGGCTGACCGGCGTCCGGAAAGTGTTGATTGACAATCTTGATCGGGCCCAGCCGATCACCGAGCGCCGGTATCTGAGCATGCCCACGGCGACATCGCTGGCCCGCGCCGTGCTCATCCTGCAGGCGCTCACCGGTTCGGGTTCGATGACGCTGCTCTCCGCAATGACCAGGGACGTCGACGAGCGGCTGGACCTGGGCCTGGGTGTCACGGTGTCGCCGCTGGCGGCTCCCCGGGTGGACGCCGCCGTGACCGCGGCTCGCGCCGCCCAGCAGGCCGCCGCCGCGGACGGCGGACCGGGGCTGGCGGGCGCCGCTCCCGAGGTGGTCGGCGCGGTACTCGGTGCGGTCGTGCGCGACCGGTCCGACGACCCGTTCGCCCGGTGGCTGTTCACGGCCGCCGGCTTGGACGCGAGCCCGCTGGACGACGGCTCGCTCTATCTGACGACGCTGCCCAGCCAGGGCCTGGTGATCGAGGGGCCGGGCCGCCTGGACGTCGGCGCGACGGCCAAGTATGTCGCCCGGATGCGCGGTCTCGGCACCGGCCGCAACGTGCTGGTCGACGAGGCATGGGCCCGCGCCGCTCCTGGGCTCGCCGCAGCAGGCGGGGGCGCGGGTGGCGGGGCTGCTGCGGCGCCTGCCGCCTTGGATCCGGCCGCCCTGGACGTCCTGCTGGCGTCGATCGCCAGCGCCGCGCCCGCCGTCCCGGCGGCCCTGCAGCCGCTGGTCGCCGACGGCCTGATGCCCGCGACAGCGAGCGATTTCGCCGCCCGGGTGCGCGAGGCCTACGACGCCGACCTGCTGCTGGGCGTCGTGGTCGCGCCGGGCGGCGCCGGGCTGGCGGCGGACGACCCGGCGGCGGTCGCCGGCCGGGACGCCCTCGTCGCCGACGTGGCGGCGCTGAGCGCGGCCGGGTTCCAGTCCGTCCGGGTGCTGCCGCATCCCGACGGCAGCAGCGCGCTGCTGCTCGCCTCGGTATCGCTCCTGCCCGGCGGCTCCAGCGGGCCTGGCGAACCGGCGCCGGCGATGTACCGCTGGTACGTCGCGCCGTTTCCGCCGCCGTCCCCCGGCAGCAGTCTTCTCGAACTGCTGGACGACCTCAGCCAGGACGACGACTGGTCGTTCCGGCTCGGCGGCCCGCGACTGCGCCGACCCAGCCGCTGGACCCCGGCGCCGCTGGCCGTGCGCCGCGGGATCGGCGGCCAGGCCGACCTCGTCGCGACCCGGCCCGGTATCGCGCTGGTGGTGTGCGTGGCCTACATGCGGCGCGGCTTGGCCGACCCGTACGAGGTCCGGGTCGAGCTCCCGGACAGCACCGTCCTGGACCTCAATCAGTACGCGTACCTGATGAACCTGCTCGAGGAGCTGTGCCCGCTCGGGATCGAGATCAACACCTTCGACATCCGACGCAACCACGTGTCACCGGACGGCGGTCCGCCGCAGTTCCTGTCCGGCGCGGTATCGCGCGGCTACACCCGGTACCGCCGACGACGGCCCGTGGGACCCGAGCGGTACTCGCCCCCGTCCGGCTGACACATCGCCCCGACAGCCCATCGTTCCGCCGCCGAGTCAGGAGACCCGCCATGCCAGAGCCGATCTCGTTCGTCGAGAAGGACATCCTCGTTAACGGTGTCTCCACCCAGATGGTGGCGGGCACCCTGAAGGCGTCTGGCCTGCCCGAGCAGCGGATCGGTGAGATCCTGGGCTGGTGGATCGTCGGCGCCACCGGCAACAGCAGGCCAGCGCCCTTCGACTTCGCCACCGACGTCGAGCCCGAGGACCCTTCGGCGGACATCACCTATACGCGCCAGTTCACCCACACCGACTGGGTGGACGGCGAGGACCGGGTGCAGGCCTCGTCCACCCCGGAGGAGCTTGGCTTCAACGCCCGGTTCCACGCCATCGAGAACGAGTTCGACGCGATCCGGGCCCAGTTCCTCACCCTGGCCGGCGGCGTCAGGGAATTGCGCGCCGACCTGTTCGGCGTCGTTCACGAGCTGGAGAGCAAGATCACCGCGCTGCAGGACGACCTGTACGACCTGCGTACCCAGATCGGCAGCCAGACCTCCGCCCCGACCGGGCCACGCTCGCCGAGCGGCCTCGGCAACCTGGGCGTGCTGGGCACGGTGAAGCTCGGCGACAAGAGCGCGTACATCACCCAGACCGGAGACTCGTTCCAGCTGATCGAGTTCGCTGGGTCGACCCTCGGCCAGACCGAGACCCTGCCGTCAGGATTGCTCAGCCCAGGAGTGATCTTCGACCCGGCGCACGCTCGGCCGCAGGACGTGGTGGACATCGTCTCCGGGCTCGACGATCTCGTCGCCTCCCCGTCCATCAAGGAGGTCGTGGACCGGCCCGGGGCCACCGTGGCGGACCTGCGCTCGGCGGTCGGCGGCGCAATCCTGCCCTCCGGCGTCACCGCCGCCTCGGTGCTGGCCGCGCTGCCCGCGGACCAGCCGCTGAGCGGCGATGCCGGGACGGTGTCGATGCTGACCCAGCAGCTCGTCGCGCAGCTTCCGCAGGCGACGGCGGACGCCGTGCTCGGCCAGGTGGTCAGCGATAGCAGCGCGCTCGCCGGCCCGGCGGCCAGCCTCGGGACGGCGTCGGCCGAGGTGGTCGGACTCAATCCCGGCATTGTCGGCGCGCTGACCGCGGCGGGCGTCGACACCACGGTCGGCGGCCTGGCCAAGCTCTCCACTAGCAATCTCAGCCAGGCGCTCTCCGGGACCGGGGTCAGCGTCAGCAACGACGCGCTGCGCGATGCCATCGCCCGCAGCCGGATCGTCGGCGCGATCGCGGCGCACCACTGAGCATGGCCGCGAAAACCGTTGCCCGCGAGGGCGATGTGACCGCCACGGCCGGGACGCTGCCCTACACCGGGGCGAGCAGCGGCACGTGGACGGCGGGCGCCGTCACCGCCACGACCGCCCCCCTGGCGGCGAGCGACGGCAAGAAGGTGATCGTGCAGGCGGAGTGCACCTTCACGTTCAGCGGCACGAACGGCACGTCGGCCGTCGCCGGTACCTCGAAGGTCACGCTCGCCCCCGGCTCACGACTGCTCACGATCGACGGCAGCATGCCTTTGGCGGACGGTGACTCGCAGCAGGACTCGTACGGCAACACGCTGGCGGCGGCCTCGGCCGCGACGCTGAGCACGGACTGATCGAGAGATGAGGACCGAGTGGCGGTAGGTGGACTAACGCAGGAGACTTCATGGGACGGGGATATCAGGTCGCTGGTGCTCCGGGCCTGGCTCGAACCCGGGACCAGGCCTCACCTCAGAGCCCGTGTCGTCGAGATTGGCCCCGGCCCTGGTGAACGTTCGATGGTCGTGACCGCATCGGTCGATGAAGCCTGCCGAGCCGTTCGCATCTGGCTGGAAGCGTTGCAGGCACAGGGCAACAGCGGAGACGGTGACGGCACGGTGACGCAGATTGGTGAAACTCGCCCACAGTAGCGGCTTGACTTGCCCTTGACCTAGAGAAGACTTTCTCTTGAAGGTCGGCTGGATCAGGGCGGGACGGCCGGCCGCGGACATCGTTACGACTGGGAAGGCCCAGGAGGCGGGACACCGTAACACCCGGCTTGGCTGGTCAGGGGGGGACATGACTCCGAGTACGCCGCTGCGTCTCACGCTGATCGGGAACTTCGCGCTCTGGCGGGGCAGCCAGGAACTGGCGATTGCCCCGGGCGGCCAGCGCCTGATCGCGCTGCTCGCCCTCAAGGATCGTCCGGTCGGGCGTCAGCACGTGGCCGGAACCCTCTGGCCGGACTACCGGGCAGAACGCTCACTCGCCGACCTGCGCACCATGCTGTGGCGTGTCAACCAGTCCGCCGGCCATGTGATCGCCGCCACCCAGACCTTCCTGAGACTCGATGCCGACATCAAGGTAGACGTACGCAACCTGGTCGCGTTCGCGAGCAGGCTCAACGAAGCGGAGGTCCGGTCCCAGGCCGTTGACGTTAACTCGATGGTTCTGGCCAGCCTGGTCGGGGATCTATTGCCTGACTGGTATGACGACTGGCTGCAAGACGAACGGGAAGAACTGCGCCAGATCCGGCTGCACACCCTGGAGAGCCTCGCTCGGGTCCTGAGCAAATCCGGCCGTCACGCAGATGCTGTCCAGGCCGCACTGGCGGCGATTCGGCTGGAACCGTTGCGGGAGAGCGCCCATCGTACCCTCATCAAGATTCACCTGGCTGAAGGCAACAGATCTGAGGCTTATCGCCAATTCCAGCGATGCATGCAATTACTGCGGGAAGAGCTTGGCGTCGAGCCGTCCGACTCGATGCGCCTTTTGGTTGAGCCGGGATACCGACCCGATGAGGTTCCCAGATTCCCTGCGCGTGCGGTAGCGCCGCGCCGCGGAGTCCGGCTGATAACGCCCTAGCCGCCCTGACCTGCAGCGAAACCAAGCAGAGCCGATCGTGCCGGACTGGAGCAAGACCTTCACATCATCTGCACACAGTCTGCATCGCGCTTGCACACGCGCGAGTTGCCGTACTCGGAGGCAGGGGGCTAAAGCCCTCAGGGGATATCAATGGCATGGCTTCGGCAGCTGTGTGCCGTGCGTTCCTTCGGTAACTTCCGCTGCTGCCAACCGATCCGAGAGGTCGCCATGATTAGGAACAGGGGGTGATGACGTGGTGGATCGCGATGAGCCGGACGTCAGCCTGAACGAGGATCACGGACTCGACGAAGACCCGGAACGCGACGAGGCCCTCGATCCCGATGAGGAGGTCTTCGACGTTGAGTTCGACCCGGAGATGGAGAAACACGACGTGCACGAAGCCGATGGGGAGCTGATGGGATGACGACACCGAGGAGCGTACGCAGCGTGCCCGGAATGGGGGGCAAGGTTTTCGACTTCCGCAGAACCGGTCTTTGCCCCCCGAGCGGAGGAAAGATCGATCCGCTGATCATGGTTCACCACATCCCCGTCGTCGCCCGAATGCCGGGAACCGCCGACTTCGAGAAGCTGGGTGACATCCTGCGCGGCAAGGGGCTCGCCATCCAGGCGTCGACGGACAAGGAAGGAAATGTAGCCCGCTTCACCAACTTCAACGACCTGTGCTTTGGGCAGCGGGGTGCGAACTCCCTGGCCTGCGGAGTCGAGCACATGCACCTGACGGTGGACGAGGAGTTCACCGAGAAGCAGATGCGCGCGGCCGCCTGGTGCGCACATTGGGTCTGGAAGCGGTTCGGCATCCCGCCGCGTCGGGCGATCCTGCTGCCCGGCGACGGGTTCGTCCGCGTCCAGCGCCGTGGCCACACCTCACATGAGAATGTGTCGAACATGGCCGGATTCCACGACCGCTCCGATCCCGGGCCGAACTTCAGCTTCGGGCACCTCTACGAACTCACAAAGTTCTTCGAGGAGCACGGCCGCTTCTGACCAGGGCGGATTCCCGCGCGGTGCCCGCCACGTAGTGGACGGCAATACCGGATGTCGCGCGTGCGGAAGCGCTACCCAGGATGGCTTTCGGCCGAGCCGAACCGGTGATGACTCCAGCCAGACGGCGTCGCTCCGGTACTCCTAGTCGTGGTGCCAAGTCGTGGTGCCAAGTCATGGCCGCCGATGTCATGTCGGCCGGGCCGGTGGGGTTATCCAGGTGTGCCGGTGCCGCTGGCTACCGGGTGCCCGGTCGTCGCGTAGGCGGTCCAGGTGGCTACCGGGTCGGTCAGGACCGACAGTGCGTAGAAGCCCTGGCCGCCGATGTGCAGCACGTGCAGCCGGGTGGTTTTGCCATTGCGCAGCCGCAGCTGGATGTAGGCGATGGCCGGGCCGGTGATCCCGGCCGCCTCGGTCACCGTCGGGCCGGACATGACCAGGGTGATCGCGCTGGGCGGGTAGGAGACGGTGGGGCGGCACCAGGTGCCGAGGTAGCCGACGTCGTCCAGCAGGCAGGTTCCCCAGGGCCCGACCTGCACCTGTACCGACCAGTGGGCGTTGTTAAGGCGGAGGTTGTGGCCGGAGGCGACGGTGGCGGAGGATACCGGGGGGACCGGCGCGCCGGGGCGCAGCCAGGAGACCACCAGGGGGAAGCCGCTGAGGCGGGGGAACGGGATCGCGTAGGCCAGCTCACCGTGCGGTGAGTAGGCGGTGAACCGGGCTACGGGCAGGTTCCAGGGCACCACCAGGGCGACGTAGCGGTGCCCGTGCCAGGCCACCGGCCAGAGCCGGTAGGTGGTCCCGCCGGCCAGCCGCATGGTCAGGTACGCCACGGCCGGGCTGACCGGCCCGGCCAGCAGCCGCCGGGCGCCGGACCCGGACACGTGCCAGGTGACGGGATCTGAGCCGCCCGGCCGGGTCCCCAGATGGCCGGTGGCCGGCCAGCCCGCCGTGGCGGCCACCGGGTCCGGCCCCCCGGCCAGCCGCACCGTCCAGGACCTGCCATCGAGTGTCCCGGACCCGGCGACGTCGCCCCGGGCGGCCGGGCCCAGGTGGCTGATCGTCAGCTGCCGGGCCGGCGGCCCTGGCGGGCCACCGCGCACCGCCGCATACAGCAGGCCAGGGATGGCCACCGCCAAGGCAGCCACTACCGCCACCGCACCGGCACGGGCCGCGCGGCGGCGCCGGCGCCCCCGGGCCACGATCGCGGCCGTCGGCACCGGCCCACAGGCGACGGCGGCCAGCGCCCGGCCGACCCGCAGGCCCAGGTCCTGCTCGTCACAGGTGCTCACGACTGACCTCCTCATCCAGCGCCGAGCTGGCCCGCAGCCTGGCCAGCGCCCGGGCGGCCTGGCTCTTGACATTGCCCACCGAGCAACCCAGCAGCTCAGCCACCTGGGTCTCGGTCATATCCAGCCAGAACCGCAGCACCACCACCGACCGCTGCCCCAGCGGCAGGCTCATCAGCGCGGCCATCAGCGTGACCCGGTCATCACAGCCGCCGGCCGCATCCGCCAGGGCCGGCTCGGGCACGGCAGCGGTCAGCTGCTCGGCCACCCGGCGCTTGCGGAACCGGCTATGGTTGGCATTCACCATCACCCGCCGCACGTAGGCATCCGGGTTCCCCGCCCGGCGGATCCGCGGCCAGCAGGCGTACGCCCGGGCCAGCGCCGTCTGCGCCAGGTCCTCAGCCAGCCCCCGATCACCGGTCAGCACGAACCCCAGGCGAAGCAGCTGCAGCCACCGGCTGTGCATGAACTCGCCGAACTCGGCCTCCGCCCTGCGATCCACCCCCGGCCACCTCCCCCCTTGCCCCTAAAGACAACCATCTGCGGCCAAACGGTTGCACTACCCACCGCCGGGCCCATCCCACCGCCCATCCCGGCCACCAGCCAGGCCAGCGCCATCCCAGCCAACCCAGCAGATCGGCACAGGCCGGCGATCTGGGCGGCGGCCCGCCTGGCCAGCCGTGGAGCACCCCGGGCAAATGCCTGATGTGCGGGCGCCCGCCGACTTGGACAATGCGGTCCGGGACCTAGGGGAACGGGAGCACATTGTGTTCGGGAATGCCATGATTCGAAAGCACGGGCACGCACTGGCCCGCGGCACATCTCGCGGCCCGCGCGCATCTGGGCCGGCCTGGCCGCCTCCGCTTCACGTGGCCGCGATCGCTCTGGCGGGCGGCTCATTGCTGGCCGCGAGCGCGTCGGCTACGCCTGCGCTGGCCAGTACGCCAGCGCCCTTGCTGGTGACCACGACGTCGCCTCTGACGGCTACCGCTGGCTCGGCCTATGTGGCCAAGCTCGATGCTACCGGCGGCGTTAAGCCCTACTCCTGGTCGCTCGCGGGCGGGACATCGCTGCCAGCAGGGCTGGTGCTGCACGCCTCGACCGGTCAGATCACCGGCAAGCCCGCTAGGTCCCGCGGGCACCGTCCGACTTCATCGCCGAGGTGACTGACTCGGAGAGTTCGCCTGCCTCGAGCCACCGCACTCGAGTCCATCACGGTGATAGTGAATCCGCTCACGGTGACGACCGTGGCGCTGCCGGCCGCGACAGCGGGCGTTGCGTATTCGGCGACCCTGGCGGCCACGGGTGGTGTCGCTCCCTACAGCTGGTCGATCCCGGTGGGATCGCTGCCTGCCGGGCTCAAGCTGCACGCGGCAACGGGGGTGATCTCAGGTACGCCTACAGCCGGCGGTAACTTCACCTTCACCGCAGAAGTAACTGACTCTGAGGCTACGGCCCAATCTGCTAGCGCCTCCGAATCCATCACGGTAGGCGTGGCGGGACTTGTCGTGAGCACCGGCAGCACATTGCCGACAGCTGCTAGCGGCGTGCCGTACTCGGTGAAGCTCGGCGCGGCGGGCGGCATCAACCCGTACCAGTGGTCGCTGAGCTCGGGGTCCCTTCCTGCCGGGCTGAAACTAGCAAGGCCACGGGCGTGATATCGGGCACCACGACCGCGACCGGCCTGGAGAGCTTCACTGTGCAGGTCACCGACGCCGAGGTTCCGGGCGTATCGGCAACGGAGAACGTGTCGCTGTACGTGGTCACTCCCATGGTGGTGCCTGGCAACTTGCCAGGGGCTAGTCTCAGCCAGCCGTATGACACATCGCTGCAGCCCGCTGGCGGGCTCGGTCCATACAGCTATGCGATCACCGCTGGATCGCTGCCACCAGGGCTGACTCTGCAGCCCGACGGCGAGATCACTGGTCAGGCGTCTGCGGACGGCACTTCCTCTTTCACCGTCTCGGTGACCGACTCAGAGAACCCTCCGGCCACGGTCACGCAGGCCGAATCCATCACCGTCACGCAGCCCATCATCTATGTGGCGACCGATGGCTCCGACAGCAACGCGGGCACTCAGATGGCGCCGTTGCAGACGATTGGAGCCGCGCTCACACTGGCTGGTGCGTTCACCAACCCGGTCATCGACGTGGGAGGCGGTAGCTACAACGAGGGCTCAGGAATCTCGCTGATAAGCAACGTCACCATCAACGGCGGATACAGCGAAAGCGGATGGACCCAGACGTCACCGCAGCCGACAACGATCATCGGGTCGCCGCAAGCGGCTCTGGCTGACGGTGTCACCGGTGTCTCGATCAACGACGTGACCCTCGCCCCGGCCGCCCCGGCAGCAGCCGGTGCGAGCGTATACGGGTTGCGCGCTATCAACGGCTCGTCCGTTGCCTTCGCAGACGTCACCATCGACACACCGAATGCCGCACCGGGTGCAGCTGGCACGAACGGACCTGCCGGTCCTAGCGGGCAAAACGGACAGCCTGGTATTTCGGGATCTGGCTGTCAGTCAGACCAGCGTCTCGGCTCCGGGTGGTGCAGGTGGCTCAGGTCCAGCAGGTGTGACCACTGGCGGGGTAGGCGGCGCGGGCGGCGCTCAATTTGGCGGGTAAGTGCGGCGCCACCGGCGGTACCGGTAATCCCGGAGCCGGCCGGAGCGGAGGCTCAGGCGGGCCGGTGGTTCCGCGAGCTTCTGGGGCTCGGCGCATACGAGCGGCGCCAGCGGTGGCAGCAGCGGCGGCCTTGCCGCGGCTGGTGAGCCTGGCCCGGCAAACCCCTTCAGTCCGGGCTTGGCTAGTTTGACGTGGGCAGGTCTCCCCGGCAATGGCGGGCGGCAGCGGCGAGAGCGGGAGCGCAGGCGGAGGCGGCGGCGGAGGCGGCGGCGTTGGCTGCGACAACGCTTCTGCCTCAACACGCTCGGTACTGGCGGCGGCGGAGGAGGCGGCGGTGCGGGCGGTGCGGCTGGCCTTGCTGGCGGAGGCGGCGGCGCAGGCGGCGGCGCGTTCGGTATCTACCTCTGGGACTCGAGCGTCAGTCTCGTCGCCACGACCATCCAGGTGGGAAACGGCGGGCCGGGCGGCTTCGGCGGAAACGGCGGGGCGGGCGGTTCCGGCGGGGGAGGCGGGCCGGGCGGCTTCGGCGGAAACGATGTTGGCGGCCAAGGTGGAGACGGGGGCTTCGGTGCCAATGGCGGCGCGGGCGGCCCGGGGAGCGGCGGTACCGGCGGCCCGAGCATCGGAATCTTCCGCGGTGGCGGGTCAACTGCATCCGAGGATGGCGCGTCCCTGATTGCCGTCGGCGCTGGTGGCGCGGGCGGACCCGGTGGCAGCTTCCCGGTCGCGGCCCCTAGCGGCGGGGCGGGGCCCGCGGCCGCGATCTTCTAGTCAAGCTCGCCCGTGAGTGCCAGGGTCGGCGGAGGGTTCAGCTCTGCGCCGGCCCTGGCTTCAGAGCACGAGCCGACCGCCGGTTCAGCCTCGTTCGCGAACAATGGCCCGGGCTTCAACTCCGCACAGGCACCACCGCGCGAGGGAACGTGAATGACTCCATCGCGGCGAGCGAGCGCCAGGGATCACGATGTCTCAGGCGCCACGTCGGCCCGGATGGCCCAGGCCACGGCCTCGCTGCGGCCCCGGACGCCGAGCCGCTGGTAGATCGCGACGGTGTGGTGCATGACAGTCTTGGGGGTCATGCCGAGGCGCCGCGCGATCTCTTTGTTGGTGAAGCCGCCAGAGAGGAGCCCGACGACGTCGAGTTGCCTGGCGGGTGAGCGGCTGGGCTGGTGGCGGGATGGGAGTTACCGCAGCTTGCGGTGGCTGCGAACCCTGACGTACCGCCACTTGGTGCATGTAGCCTTTGACCTTCGTGATGGCGGATACCCAGTCGAGCCCGGCTCCGGTGGCCGCGGCGGCATCGAATGCGTCCATCCCGAGCTCTGCCCGGACCCGCTCGATCGCGGTCTCGTACGCTGAGATATGTCCCTGGTCCAGGGCGGCGTAGAGCTGTTCCTGGGCCGCACGCAGCCGACCGTGGATGCTCGCGGCCAGCTCGAGGTCGCCCGCATGTGCCGCGATCTGCGCTGCGGCAAGCAGCGAGTAGCCCGCCGGAATGGAGGAAGGATCGCCTCCTGAGAGCTCAAGGCCCTGAGCGCACCAGTCCGCCGCCGCGGCACTGTCACCAGCTGCCAGCGCTTGAAGGGCGAAGCTGGGCAAGAGCACCGACTGGATCCCGTTCTGGCGAATCGCGCCGGCCATGGCTATGAGTTCGGCTGCGGCGGCAGCGCAGCGCTCGCCGCCGCAGACTCGGGAATCCAGAGCTGGAGCAGTACGGCGGCATCGAGGATGGCCCGCGTGTCGCCGCCGCGTTTGGCGGTGGCCAGGGCCGAAAGGCTCAGCTGGAAAGCTTGCTCTTCGTCGCCGGCTGCATACGCGAACCTTGCTGCGTGCAGTTCGAACCGCGTGATCCAGCCCGGGGCGCCCAGCGCCGTGCGAGTGCGAAGCCTTCGTCAAGGTCTTGCGCCGCCCGCTTGAACTCACGGGTTATGGCGATGACCAGAGATCCTGCAATGCAGGGCATGCAGGATCACCCGTGAGTCGCCGAGCGGATCGCGCCAGTTCCTCGCCCCGGGTGAGCCGCTCGATGTACTCCGCCTTGCGATCCGGGAGCAGGACGCGCAGTCCCATCAAACCCGACCAGAGCAGCGCCTCGGCCAGCTGGCCTGACCTGATGTCCTGAGCTTGCGCCAGCCCGATTGCCTGGTCCAGCAGCGCGCTGTGGGCAGCGTGCGATGCGCGGGCGTTCCAGAACGGTGCCAGCCCGGTCAGCAGGTCAAGAGCGTCCGCTGCGCGCTCCGCGTCCAGGCATGCCTGAAGCGCGATGCGCAGGCAGTCATGTGCGCCTTCGAGCCAGGACCACCACTCGTCCGGCTCAGGATCGGTCAGGCCCGAGCCCGCGGCGCGGGCGCGCGCGGCCAGCCAGATGAGCCACCGGTCCTCGACCGCAGCAAGGTCTCCTGAAGCCTGCAGTTGCTCACTGGCGAAGTCACGGACCGAAGGCGGCAGCTCGAAACGTGTGTAACTATCGGCGGATACTGACGTGAGCAGGTGCACGTCAACTAGCGAGGACAGCGCGTCGAGAACGTCGGCTGGCTCGGTCGCGGCGAGGGCCTCTGCGTCCTCGATCTCGAAGGCCGCCCCGGTTACGGAGAGCCGCTGAAGCAGATCCCGCCCGGTGGCAGGCAGCAACCTGTACGTCCAGTCAATCGCGGCTCTGATGTCGTGATGTCGCGCCGGGGAGTCAGGTTTTGATGCTCGAAGCACGTCTAGGCGTCGCCCGAGGGAGGCGGGCCAGGATCTCCGCGGCCGGCAGGCTGGCGGCGCGGGCCGCGGCAAGCTCGATCGCGAGTGGCAGTCCCTCCAGTTCGCGGCACAGCGAGACCACTGCCGCTGCGTTCGCAGGCTCGAGGCAGAACTGGTCGCTGGCCGCTTGGGCGCGATCGCAGTAGAGCGCCACGGCAGGCTGGGCCGCAACCTCGCGTAGATCTGCGATGCCCTCGGCGGGAATCGGCAGGGGCGACAGCGGCACAACCCGCTCGGGCCGGAGCCGGAGCGGCGCCTGGCTCGTCACGATCAGCTGCAACTGGTCGCACGCGTCCAGCAAGTCGGTGAGCACGCCGGCGCCAGCGAGCAGGTGCTCGAAGTTGTCGAGCACTAGTGCCGTAGGAGGAGCGCCCTGAAGCCGCCGGGCGATCGCGTCGACGGCTGACCGGCCAGGCGGGATGGTGATCTGAAGCTGGTCGGCGATCTCGGCGGCCACGAGCTGCGGAGCGGGTACCGACGGAGCGAGACCACGGCCACCGACCCCGGCTGGCCGGCGTCGAGAGTCCATGCCACCTCCAGCGCCAGCCGCGTCTTCCCACCCCGCCGCGCCCGACGATGCTCACCAGCCGGACGGACGGGTCGGCGACCAGCCGCAGGACCGTGGCCAGCTCAGCCTCGCGGCCGATGAGCGGGGCGGATTGCGCCGAGCGGCGCAATCCGCGGCGCGACTGCTCATTCAGGGCCGACGGATAGCTGTCAAGTTCGGCGATGACCTTGCCGTTGCCCTGTTCCCGGCGTGCACGTCGCCGCTAACCGCGATCGCCGCGTGGTGCGGATCGCGACAGGCCGCGCCCGATCTGAGCTGCCGCCGATATCGAGCTGCCCTGGACGTGGTTAGTTGCCTGAAACACTGCCCCCCCGTGACCGTATCTCCGCGCGTCCGCCGTGAGAGCCGCCAAGCTCGCCTTGCCCCGCCACCGGCAGAGTACCAGCTCAGGGGCACTTTTGGCGTCCCTGACTCATGTCCGGCATAGGCAGCCAGGCGCGCTCGCCCACACGACGGGCGCCAGGAGCGGCCAGCGGCATGCCACCCGCTGGCGTACCTGCCCGACGGCGCCGACGGCGGGCGGACGTTGATGTCCCGTCACCGGCCTCGTCACCGGGGGAGCGGGCATGCTCACAGAGAGTCTGCGCCGCGTGCGCTGTGCAAACAGGTCATCGGCGGCGGGCCTGCGCCCAGTCGTACGAATGGTTCCACGGGGTGTACTCGCTTGTTCGGATTGGAGATGACCGCCGAGCCCACCCGCTCGGCCAGGAAGTCCTCCCAGGTGACGCGGCCCACGGCCCGGTCCGGGGCCAGGTTCGCGCCGGCTCTGACCGCGCGGGCGGCTTGGCCGGGGAGCCGCATCGGCATGATCGGGCGGTGCTTGCCGCGGGCCTTGAGGTATCCGCGGAGCAGGTCGGCCATCGGGTAGACGCGGGGTCCGCCCATTTCGGGCACCAGGCCCACCGGGTTGCCCAGCGCGAGTTCGACCAGCCGGGCCGCGACCTCGCCGGCGTCGATCGGCTGGAAGCGGACCCCGGCCAAGACGGGAACGAACGGCATCTTGGCCAGCTGTTGGCCCATGATCAGGAACGCGTCGTGGAACTGGGTGGCGCGCAGCGTGGTCCAGGGCAGGCCGGAGTTGGCCACGACGTGCTCGGCGGCGAGCTTGGCCCCGAAGTATCCGAACATGGCGCGGTCGACCCCGCTGACGACCGGGATCCGGTCGGCGCCCACGACTGAGATGTACACCAGATGCGATGCCCCCGACTGCGATGCGGCCCGAACCAGGTTCCGCGTCTTGTCCTGGTCGCCCTTGGCGCTGCCGCCGCAGTGCACGATGATCTCGGTCCCCTTCACCGCGGCGTCGATTCCCTGGTCCCTGGCCAGGTCACCGGTCACGAACTCGATGCCGGCCGTAGCCTCATGGGCGTGCCGGCTGAGAACTCGCACCTCGTGCCCGGCGTCGCGCAGTAGCGGGACCAGGAGCCGGCCCAGGGTGCCTGTTCCGCCGGTCACCAGCATGGGTGATGCCACGGGTTCCTCCGCATGTCTTTGTCACATCGACCGCGCTGTGCGGGTCACCTCTATGACACTTGGCCACGGACGGATGTGACCGATGGACGAGAACGAGTGGCTAGCCGACCGATTCGAGGAACACCGGGCCCACTTGAAGGCGGTGGCCTACCGGATGCTGGGCTCCCTCACTGAGGCCGACGATGCGGTTCAGGACGCCTGGCTGCGGCTGAGCCGATCAGGGCCGGGCGGGGTCGAGAATCTCGGCGGGTGGCTGACCACGATCGTTGCCCGCGTGTGCCTCAACACGTTGCGTTCTCGCAACGTTCGACATGAGCAGACCTACGGGGTGCACCTGCCTGACCCGGTCATCAGCCTGGTCGGTGCCCCGCAACCAGACGAAGAGGCGCTGCTGGCCGATTCGGTGGGTCTAGCCCTCCTCGTCGTGCTCGACACCCTGGCCCCGGCCGAGCGGCTGGCGTTCGTGCTTCATGACATGTTCGACTTGCCGTTCGAGGAAATAGCCCCCATGGTTGGTCGATCGCCCGCGGCGGCCAGGCAACTCGCCAGCAGGGCTCGGCGCCGCGTGAAGGGTGCTGATGTACCGGCGCCGGATCCCGACCCAACTCGTCAACGAGACGTGGTCAACGCCTTCCTCTCGGCGGCGCGCGGTGGTGATTTCGACGCCCTGGTTGCGCTGCTCGATCCCAACGTCGTGCTGCGGATCGACGCCGGCGCGAGACGGCCCGCAGCCTCTATGGTGCTCAATGGTCGCGAGGCCGTAGCCAAGCAGGCACTCAGCGGACTCCAGGCCGTCCTCGCACGCCCGGTAGTCCGCCTCAGGCCCGCGCTGGTGAACGGGACAGCCGGAGTGCTCGCCGCTGCCGGGAGGCAGCAAGTCACCGTCATCGGCTTCACCATCGTCGAGGGAAAGATCGTCGAGATCGACGCGATCGCCGATCCCGAACGCGTCCGCAGGATCGCAGCGGCTGTCCTTGCCGACGAGTAGACCACACCAGCCACAGCAGCCCGATGGCACTCGAGTTCCTGCCTCCGAACTCAGATAGGTCGGTGCAGGAATGGAGGAGCAGCCCTTCAGCCTGCAGTCTTTACTCAGACCAGGTGGCGTCTCGATCCAGGGGTTTGGCGAACCGCCGGATCACTCCGATCGCAGCACGACGCTGGGCCGGGTGCGGGCCGCGGCTATGGCGGGGGCCAGGGAAATAAGGTTGCCCAGGATGAGCATGGCCGGGATTACCAGCAGGATCGCGGCGGGGGTGACCGGCTCGGGAACGACGCCCTGCTGGCGGGCCAGCAGATCCCAGGACCAGCGGCCCGCGGCGATCCCGAGCGGGATCCCGGCCGCCATGGCGAGGATGAGCAGTGTGCTGGCCTGCCACGCCACGGTCTGGCGTACTTGCGAGCGGACGAACCCCAGCGTCTTGACGATCGCCAGTTCCCGCCGGCGGCGCCGCACCGTGGAGACCAGCAGGTAGGAGACCAGCAGCAGGGCGAGCGTGGCCAGGATCGCCCCGAGCGCGAATGGCAGGTAAGCGACCTGGCCGAAGTCAATGAGGTCGGTAGGCGGTTGCGAGGATCCGACAAAGAACTGGCCGCCGGCGCGGCTGAGCTGCCGGCGCAGCGCCATCGTCGCGGCGGCCGTGTCGATCCCTGGCCGGAACCGGACCGCGATTTCGTAGGGCGGCGCCGGTAGCACGAGACGGATGTGGTCCAGCCCGGCCTTGGTGAGTATCGCGCCATCGCCCAGGTGGCCCACGATCGGGCCAGGGGAGAGCACGGCACTGCCCACTACGCGCATCCTGAACTGAGGTGCCGAGGCACGAAAACCGCTGCCCGCGCGGACGTATCCGCCGACATGGGTATGCAGGACGCGCATGGTTGCCGCGCCGAGGGCAATCTCGCCGCCGCTCTCTGGTGCTCGGCCGGCCGCGATGCTGGGCGCCAGGGAGCCTGCGATGGGCTCGATCACCTGCGCCTCGGTCGCTGCCCGGCCGACGGTCAGACTTACTCCCTGAATAAGCCACGCCTGCCCCTCGACCTGGGGGGAACGGCGGAGAACCGGGATCGCGGCCCGCACCGCGGCGGGCCCGTTGCCGTTCAGGATCTCGGCGTCCCAGCTCACCCCGTACAGCCGCGGGGTGCTGGTCAGGTGCGTGAGGCTCGCGCCGAAAGTCAGCGCTCCGACGATGGCCGTAATGCCCAGGACAGCGCCCGCGATGGTCGACCTGCCGGGAACGTCGCCGCGGCCCTGGCCGGGATCCAGCGCGAACCGCACCCCCAGGACGGCGGCGGACGGCAGGCCCGACCGGCCGGCCTGCAGGCCGGCCCGTGAGCCCAGGCCGCCGGGGCGTTTCTGTGACGGCACGCTGAGGCCGGCCGTGGCCAGCGAGGCCAGCCGCCGTAGCGGCCATACCGAGACCAGCGCGGCCAGTACGACCAGTGCGAACGCTCCGCCGATGACCACGGGGAAGTCAACGGCGACGCCGGGATGCAGCTCGGCTTCGGCGGCGGCGCCGATGGGCGCCAGCGGAGAGAGCGCGATCGCGGTGATAGCAGCCGTCAGCCCGGCGCACGTGCCGATAAAGGTCGCCTGCAGCACTCCGGAGCAGATCAGCTGGCCGCGGGTCATGCCCAGCGCCCACCGCGACCGCCACCTGCGGCTGTCGGCCGTCAGCCGCTGGATGAGCAGCTGGGCCAGGACGAGCACGGCGACGATGCCGAGCAGCGCGGCAAGCAGCCACATGGCCACCGCCTGCAGGTGAAAGCCGTACTGCACCTGCCTGTCCTGGGCGGCTGGGGCGCCTGCATTCGCCGGCAGTCCGTTAGACAGCCTGGCCACGGCGGCAGTGAAGGCGTCGGCGCTGCCCGGTTTCAGCCGGATGACGCTGGCGTCGTAGGAGGCGAGATCATGCCGGTGAGCGTTGACGAAGGCAGGGGTCAGGTACACGCCGGGGCCGGAGAAGTAATCCCCGTCCTGCGGCGGGAACTGTCCCGGCGTGGCCACGATGCCGACAACCGCGAAAGACATGGCCGCCGGCCGGGCCGTGTAGTCGGCCAGCCACGGCGCCCCCCGTTTCGGCCGCAAGAAGTGCAGCGTGAGGCGGCTTCCTGGCCGCAGGTGGTCCTGATTCGCGAGGGTGTAGTCGATCATCACCTCCCTCTGCTGGTTGGCGCGGAAGGTGCGTCCGGCTACCACGTGCGCGCGGCTGACTCCGGACGTCGCCATGTAGGCGTTACCGGCCGGGCTGCCGAAGGGGTTAACCGATTCCCTGGTCTCGAAAGCGCGAAGATGCCCGGCTTCGGCGACCTGTGGGAGCGATTCCACCCGCCTGCTGCTGATCGGCGGTACCTGCGGGTTGGGCTGAGAGTCGAAGATCACTGTGTCAGCCTGATTCGACGCCGCCACCAGTTGCGGGTAAGCCGCCTCGGTGCGGCGGGCCCCCGCCGCCGCTGCGAGCACCAGCCCGCCGAGCAGCCCGATCAGCGCGCCAATCCCGGCCCACGCCAGCCACCTGGACCGCAGGTCAGTCCGGAAAGTCAGCCAGACGGCCGGCATCACGGACGCTCACGCGCTGGCCGCCAGGCACCGTTAACGCAGGACTCAGCGCATCGGACGGCTGAAACGGCGACGGCATCCACGGACCTCATGTACACAATGCACCATCTGCTGTCAGCAGTCGGCAAGAGTGCTTCCCCCCGTGGCCAGGGATGCTAGCCACACCCTACCGAAGCTCAGGTCGAAGCCAGTGGTCGAATTCAGCTGTCGAGCTGACGGAGCCAGTCTTCGGTGAGCGGGGGCGGGGGGTGTCCCGGTGGTGAGCCAGGTGTGGCATCGCCTGGACCAGGGGGCGGTCTCAGCTGACGGTCAAGACGACGTTCCCCATCTTCTGCTCCGTCTCGACGTACCTCGACGCGTCGGCCACTTGCTCCAGCGGGTAGCACCGGTCGATGACCGCCCGGTATTTCCCCGCCTCCATGAGCTGCTTGAGGAAGAGGACGTCCTTCTTCGTGTATCGAGGCGGTATCGGGAACACCACCCTCTTGTCTCCGATCCGCGAGGTCCACGCCGCCAGTACCAGGTTCTGCCAAAGGTCGGTGGCCAGGTAGAACCCGCCGCGGTTGAGTGAGCCTTGGCACCGCCGGAACGAGTGCTTGCCAACTGCGTCGAAGATGACGTCGTAAGTCTGGCCGTTCCTGGTGAAGTCTTCCCGCGTATAGTCGATGACCTTGTCGGCTCCGAGAGATCTCACGATCTCGACGTTCTTGGTGTTGCACACCGCCGTGACGTCAGCATCGAAGTACCTGGCCAGCTGGACCGCTGCCGTGCCGATGGATCCCGAGGCGCCGAAGACGAGGATCGTCTTCCCCGTCCGCGGATCTGCCGGCCGCAGGCACCCCAGGGCCAGGATCGCCCCGTCGCAGACCGCCGCGGCCTCCTCGAAGGTCGCGCCGGCCGGCTTGGGCGCCAGCGGGGCACCCTCCCGCATGCAGACGAACTCCGCATGTGTCCCGAACTTCCACGGGTTGACGCCGAAGACCTGATCCCCGACCTCGAACTCGGTGACGGCCGGGCCGACTGCTTCAACCTCGCCGGCCAGCTCGGTGCCGAGAATCTTCCTCTTCGGCCGGCGGAGACCGGTGATGAACCGGGAGGCAAACGGCTCGCCCGCGCGCAATGCGGTATCTGTCCGGTTAACCGTCGTGGCGTGGATCTTGACCAGTACTTCGTCGTCCTTGGGTACAGGCCGCTGGACTTCCTCGAGTCGCAATACGTCCGCCGACCCGTACTTGTCGTGGATGACTGCTCTCATGCGTTCACTGGCCACTTGCCCGCTCCTGCGGATCAGAAGGTTAGCGGTTCAACCGTCTCACAGACGGCCTGGCCGCGACCGTACTCGCGGGATCGTCGGCGGCTCCCTAGATTTCGCGGCCGCGTTCCCCAGTTTTCCGCCGATCCCCTTTATGGGTATCCGGCCTGGTGGCGCTGCAGGCCAGGGCCGTGGACACTGAAGAGATGCTGCTGGAGCGGGATGCGCAGCTGGCCGCGCTGGTCAGCTACGCGGAGGAGGCCAGGAAAGCCCAGGGCCGGTTTGTGCTCATCGCCGGCGAGGCTGGCGTGGGCAAGTCAGCGCTGGTCGAGCAGCTCCAGCGGGACCTGGCCGAGACCGGCTGGTACTGGGGGGCTTGTGACGGGCTGTTCACTCCGCGGCCGCTGGGGCCGCTGTTTGATATTGCCGCCCAGCTGGGCGGCGAGCTGCTGGAGCTGTGCCGGGCGGGCGCCGCGCGCGAGGAACTGTTCGGGGCCCTGCTCCGCCAGATCAGTGAGCCGGGCGATCTGCACGTGCTGGTCGTGGAGGACATCCACTGGGCCGACGAGGCCACCATCGACCTGCTGCGCTTTCTCAGCCGGCGCATCCGGGACGCGACGGTCCTGCTCATCGTCACCTACCGGGATGACGGGCTGAGCGCGGGCGATCCGCTCCGCCTCGCTCTTGGCGACCTGGCTACCCATCGGTCGGTCCGCCGGATCGGCCTGGCGCCGCTGTCGGCGGACGGCGTCCGGGTACTGGCCGGTGATCATGGGCCCGATCCGGCCGCGCTGTACGGGCTGACCGGCGGGAACCCGTTCTACGTGACCGAAGTGCTGCAGTCCGGGATGGGTGAGGTCCCCCCGTCGGCCAGGGACGCCGTGCTGGCCAGGGTAGCCCGGCTGGGCAGCAGCACCCGCGAGGTGCTGGACGACGCGGCGCTGATCGGTGCCCGCATCGAGCTGCGGCTGCTGGAGCAGGTCACCCACTGCCTGCCGTCAGCCGTCGATGACCTGCTGGCCGCCGGGCTGCTCACCGCGGACGGGGTGGCGCTGAAGTTCCGGCACGAGATCGTCCGGCTGGCCGTCCAGGAGTCCGTCCCCGCCCACCGCCGCGGCCAGATCCACGCCAGGATCCTTGATGCCCTCCGCGTCCTCGGCTGCGACGACGACGCCCAGCTGGCCTTCCACGCCGAGGGGGCGGGGGACGGACCTGCGGTACTGCGTCATGCCGCCGCCGCCGCGCAGCGGGCGGTCGGGCTGGGGTCGCACCGCGAGGCGGCCGCGCAGTTCGAGCGGGCGCTCCGGTTCGCCGACGGGTCGGATCCCGCGATGGCCGCCGGACTGTATGACGGGCTGGCCCGTGAGCTGGCGCCGCTGGATCGCTGGCAGGATGCCGCGGATGCAGGTGAGCGGGCGCTCGCGCTGTGGCAGGTCGCCGGCGACCGGCTGCGCGAGGGCGACATGATGCGCCATCTGGCCCGCGCCATGGGCAGCCTGTGCCGCGGTGCCGACGCCGTGGCGCTGGCCGAAGCGTCGGTGGCCACGCTCGAACCGCTCGGCCCTAGCATCGAACTAGCCAGGGCGTACGCGAATCTGGCCAGCCAGCGGATGGTGGACGGGGAGAGCGCGGCGGCCATCGGCCTCGCGGCGCGGGCCCAGCACATCGCCGGTTCGCTGGGCGACGCGGAGGTGCTCAGCAGCGCGCTCAATACCGATGGCTGCGCGAGGGCCAGCCTGGGCCAGGAGTGGATCACCCAGCTGGAGCAGGCGCTGGATATCGCGCTGTCCGCGCGGCTGCCGGAGCAGGCAGGCCGGGCTTTCACCAATATTTGCAGTACCTATGGGGATCGCCGGCAATTCGCCGAAGCCGAGCGGCACTTCGCTGCGGGCGTGGCCTACTGCGACGAACATGACATCGCTACCTATGCGAGATGCCTGCGCAGCGATCGGATCGTCGTCCTGGAGCGGACCGGGCGCTGGGCTGACTCGGTGGCGCTCAGCCGGCAGCTGCTCAGCCGCCGCAACCCCTCTCCGCTCAACCGCCTCGTCCCGCTCAGGCTGATCGGCACGATCCGGGCCCGGCGCGGCGAGCCGGGTATCTGGGACCATCTCGATCAGGCCATGAGCTACGCCGACGGGACCGGGGAGCCGCAGCTCATCGTGCCAGCCCGGCTCGCCCGCGCCGAGGCGTACTGGCTGGAGGCCAGGCCGGAGGAGGCGGCCCGCGAGGCCGAGCTGGCCGACGACGTGTCCGGCGGCAGCGACAGCTGGGATCGTGGCGCCATAGCGGTCTGGCTGCGCCGCACCGGCTCGTCCCGCAGCCAGCGCGGTGAGCTCGCCGCGCCCTACCAGCATGAGCTCGACGACGACGGAAGCGGCGCGGCCCGCCTCTGGCAGGACCTGGGCTGCCCGTACGAGGCGGCGCTGGCCCTGCTGGGCAGCGCGGACGAGGACGCGCTGCGCGAGGCTCTGAGTATCCTGGCCGGCCTGGGGGCGGCCGCCACCGTCCGGGTAGCCCGCAAGAGGATGCGCTCGCTCGGGATCCGGTCCATCCCGGCCGGCCCCAGGAACGCGACGCGGGAGCACCCGCTCGGCCTGACCCGGCGCGAGCATGAGGTGCTGGACCTGATCGTGGATGGCCACACCAACATCGAGATCGCCAGGCAGCTGTTCATCTCGGCCAAAACCGTCGATCATCATGTCTCGGCCGTGCTGGCCAAGCTGGGCGTGCCGGACCGGAACGCGGCGGCCATGCAGGCGGCCCGGCTCGGCCTGGCCAGCCCCGCGGGCCGATGAGGGGGATGCCGCCGGAATGGGAAACGCCGCCGGCTCCTCGGCCGGGCTGGCTCCCCGCCATCGCGAGTCTGGCACAAAGGTCAGCCGCGGCTATATCACCAGGCACGATCGCGCGGGTCCCGGTATTCTCTGCGCATGGCACGCGGTGATGAACACGGGGTGACGCCTCAGGGCGAGGACTTTTCCGCCTGGTACAACGAGGTGGTCGCGAAGGCTCAGCTCGTCGACCGGGGACCGGTCAAGGGCACGATGGTTATCCGGCCGTACGGATACCGCCTCTGGGAGCTGCTGCAGTCCGAGCTGGACCGGAGAATTAAGGACACCGGTCACGACAATGCCTACTTCCCGCTGCTGATCCCTGAGTCCTATCTCCAGCGCGAAGCTGAGCATGTCGATGGCTTTGCTCCGGAGCTGGCGGTAGTCACGCACGCCGGAGGGAAGGAGCTGGATGAGCCTCTTGTCATCCGGCCCACCTCCGAGACCATCGTCGGCGAGATGATGGCCAAGTGGATCTCCTCTTATCGTGACCTGCCCCTGCTTCTGAACCAGTGGTCAAACGTCGTCCGCTGGGAGCTGCGGCCCCGGATGTTCCTGAGAACAACCGAGTTCCTCTGGCAGGAAGGCCACACGGCGCACGCAAACGAGGCCGACGCGCTAGAGGAGACCATGCTGGCCCTCGGCTTTTACGCCGAAGTGGCTCGCGATGTCGCCGCCCTGCCTATTATCCGCGGTGAGAAGACGCCTGGTGAGCGTTTCGCCGGAGCGGCGCGGACATTTACCATAGAGGCGATGATGCGCGACGGCAAAGCGCTTCAGGCAGGAACCTCTCATTACATGGCGACAAATTTCGCCAAGGCGTTCGGCATCCAGTACACCAGTGACTCAGGCCATCTTGAGCTATGCCACACGACATCCTGGGGAATGTCGACTCGGATGATTGGCGCAGTCATCATGGCGCACGGTGACGATCAGGGTCTCGTTCTGCCCCCGATGCTCGCCCCGTATCAAGTAGTTATCGTGCCGATCGGTCGAGGTGAACAGCTCAATCCCGTGCTTGCCGCCGCGCAGCTTCTGGCGGCTGAGCTTAAGCGGGCGGGCATTCGCTCTCATGTGGATGACCGAGTACAGCTGTCGCCGGGATTCAAGTTCAACGACTGGGAACTACGTGGCGCGCCATTGCGTCTTGAGCTTGGACCACGCGACCTGGACGCAGGGACAGCAGTTATTGCCCAGCGCCTCGGCAGCGAAGGTAAGAGGACGATCCAGCTCACCGGCGCATCGTCGACGCTCTCCACCATGCTCGCCGATTACCAGAGTTTCCTGCTTGAGCGGGCGACTGCCTTTCGTGACTCGAACACCGTCGTGGTTAATGACTGGCCTGCTTTCCAGCGCGCAGTGGCGACTGGCTGGGCGCAGGCTTTCCATTGCGGCGAGCCAGCGTGCGAGGACGAGATCAAAGCCGAGACAGGCGCCACACCCCGGTGCGTTCCCCTTGATGGCACAGTCGAGGCTGGAACGTGCGTGCGATGCAACGGCCGGTCAGCATACGGCAAGCGCGTGCTCTTCGGCCGCGCTTACTGAGCCGCATCCGGGCGTAAGGAGACCCGATGACGATCAGCATCTCCGGCGCATTCGTTTACCAGCCGCCCGGGCTCTTCGATGTCGTTCTCGTCGTAATAGACGATGAGGGCAGCGTGGCTATGGGCGAGGGAACGACGCTCAGCATCGCGGTGGTGCTCAGCTACCCCGATCTGTTTGGGCAGCAGGTGCCCCTCACCCTGGCCGAGGTCATTCCCGGCGGGGATGGAGTCGTCCGGGTCGGAGCGGTGTGGCCGGAAGGTCCCGAGCCTCCCGAGGGCTGGGCGCCGGCCGCGCTGGTCGCGACCGTCACCAGTGGCTACGCGGGATACTCGGGGGTGATCACCGCCGCGCTGCCGGCCCCGCCTGATTCGGGAATACGACTGGTCACCCGGGCGCCCGGTCCGGTGCAGCGTGCTCCCGGCGACATCGGCCCGTAGCTGCTACCGGCCGGGGCTCCGATCGTTCGCCGCGGCCCGGGGACGCGGGCCACGGGCGCGATCGGCCATCTCGGCCCAGAACGCGGTGAGCTGCGCTGGTGCCATCTTCTGCCAGGGAGCCTTGCGGCGGCCGGGGGAACGCCTGGTCAGAAGGGTCTGTTGCCGGCGGCAGAACGCCTCGGTCATCTCCACTCTCGGCTGCACGCCCTTAGGCGGATACGGGCACAGCTCGAACCCGCAGCCGTCCACGCAGGTCGTTCCCGGTGCCGAGGAGGTAGCCGTACCGACGGTGCGCCCCGGGTTCAGCGACGCCCGTGAGCGCGTGATGCACGGCGGCAGGTCGGACCGGTTGGCGCGCTTGAGGCGCCGCTCACGGTCGCGGGGCTGGTCGCCCCGCTCGGCCAGGTTCAGCAGCAGGAGAACGTCGGCGACCAGCCGCTGGGCACGTCCGTTAAGCGCAGTCCACCCGGCGGACGGCGGGATCCACAGCTGGCGATTGCGCTGCTGGGTCTGGATGCCCGTATTCCGGGAGCCCACCTGAGCGACGACACCGCTCTCGTCGATCCAGCAGTACCGCTGAGGGCGTCCGGTCTTCAGGGCCAGGACGGCGAGTTCTGACGCCTCGCGGACGAATGGGTGCGGCCCGGCGGGCGCGCCAGCCCGCTCATCGCGGTCCGCCCGTTCGCGGCCGGCGACATCCAGCCAGTGCTGGACGATCGCTTCCGGCTTGGCGCCGTGCTTGTCGCCGGGGTGTTTCGGGCCATCGGACATGTTCAGCAGGCACAGCGCCTGGATGAGGGTCAGCTGGGAGAACCAGTAACGGGTGCCTTTGAGCATCTCCAGAGCCTGCTCCGCCAGGTACATGCGCACTTCCCGGCCGTCATCGGCGTGCGGGGACCGGCGGTTGGCGGCGTACTTGAACCCCTGGGCGAGCGCGATCTCCAGTGAGATAGGCAGGTCTTCTTCTCCGGGCCGTCGCGCGTCGTGCCCGATGTGCCGCAGCCACTGGGCGAGGTCGGCCCGCGCCTGCCCCTCGAGAATCTGCTGCGCGTGCCCGTCCGCTGCCGCGTCGGCCGAGCCGGCCAGCATTGGTGCCAGCCAGGCGCTCATGATCCATGCCCGCCAGCTGTCGTTGTCGCCCGACGGACCGAAAGGATGGCTGTCGATCTTGTTCGCCGGGCCGCCGGGCCGCTCGCCCTCGCACGTCTGGCACGGTGCGGTGAGGACATGCCGCAGGGCCTCGTAGGCAGCGTGGCCTCCCGATCCGATCTCCTGTGCCGTCGCGAGCTGGATCGGATAGGACCGCTCGCGGCAGCCAATCGCGTAGAGCTGTTCATAGGCCGGCACGGCGGAGGAGCCGTCTTCGTGCCGCCGGGAATCGATCGTCCGCGCTGCCTCGCCGAAGCGGCGCACCAGGCTGAGCTTGCCTTCTTCGAGGGTCCTCGGATCGTGTGCGTGGATCTTGGGCCACTGCTGGGTGATCTGCTCGGCGATGGCGGTGTGCGCAGGCTCGGCCGCAACGCAATCGATCTCCAGGGCGGCCGCGTACATGTCCAGGACCTTGTTGTCATCGCGTACGGCGGCGGCCTGTGGCAGCAGCCCGAGCCCGGCGGAGTCGTTCTGAATGCTGGGCGAGCCTTCCCGGCGGGGCAGCCGCCGGCCGGTGCGGGCCTGGCGGCGGCCTTCCGGCTGCGCGACGCTGCTCCGCCCGGCCCGGGAGTGCAGGACAAGCGCGATGAGGAACTCCCGTCCCGGCCGCGGGTGCCGCAGGGCCTCCTGGCTGTAGCCAGGATCTTGCAAGGCGGCGTCCAGCAGCCGCGAGCCGAGATAGGCCTGCATAAGGCTGTGCGGGAACCGCACGCTGTTCCCGCGCAGCTCGACCAGCTCCAGCTGGGCGGCCCAGGCCGCCGCCAGCCGTACGTCCACGGTCCCGACTCCGGTTGGCCGCCCCGCCTGCTCGTCGATCTGCACGAGTCTGCGCTGCACTTCTGCGGAGATCTTGTCACCGATGGGGTCATCGAACTCGACGTCCAGCCGGTCGTGCCTGAGCCCGACGCAGGCGAGCGCCGACATGTGCTCGACCGCCGCGTGCCGTTCGGCTCGGTTCAGCGGAACTTCTTCGTAGAGGTGACCGCGTATGAGCGCCCTTTCCCATGTCTGCAGCAGTCCCAGCCGCAGTGTGGAACGGTCGGCGCCACGAGTGTCAACCACGCCATGCTGGCCTGCCGACGACGGCTCTAGCAGGCCCTTGACGTGCAGCTCACGGGTGATCTGCAGGTACAAAGGCGCCTCCACCACGTCGGCGGTTTCCACGATCCAGGCCAGCCTGCGATCGTTCTCGCGCGTCCCGTCGCTTCCGATGTAGGCCAGCGCCGCCTCGTAGCTCAGCGGCTCCAGAACGAGGATCGCCGCCTCCGTGGCCCGGAGGGGATCATGCGGGCGCGAGGCGATGACCAGCGGCAGCTGCTGCTGATGCGCTTTGCGGATCGCGGCGCGGATGATGTTGTCCCGTTCCAGCTCCGCGCTGCTTCCGACGAGGGCCTCCTCCAGGCCGTCGGCCAGCACCACGATCTTTCCGTCCTTGCGCAGCCGCCGCCAGATGGTCTCGCCCTCAGTCGAGGAGAGCAGGTGCTGATTTACCTCATTCAGGAAGCGGTCCCTGGCCAGATTCTCGAAGTCCAGCTCGCTCCCGGCGTCGCGGAGCCGGATCGGCACCGGGACCGCGCCCTTCTCGGCCAGGAACTCCGTGAGCCTGACCAGCACCGCGGTCTTTCCCGTGCCCACGCCACCGACGATGACGTGCGGACGCATCCGGGGATCGTGCAGGTCGACCATCAGCACCTTGCACAGCTCGTCGCGGCCCACGACCTGGTCAAGGATGGCTCCGGCCGTCGGCACGAGCTCGCGGGATCCGCTTCGCGCCCTGGCCTGGTAGCGCCGCAGCAATGTATAGAGCCGCCACAGCACGAAGGCCGACGCGATCGCGAGCAGCAGGCCCGACGTCGCAAAATTGGAGAGAGCTCCGCAGGAGAAGCCGAGCTGCGCGCATCTGCGGTCGGGGTCGAACCGGAAAGCCGACGGCTCCCCGTGGACCAGCACGTACAGGGACCAGGCCAGCCACAGCAGGAAGACGAGCGCCGCGAGGATGGTGAAGACAGTCAGGGCCCAGATCAGGGGCCGGGCCCGCCACCGGCCGGGCTCATCCACGCCGCTCCTGTCCGCGCGGCGGGGACGAGCGGCGTGCAGCAGGCGCGTCGATGCCGGCGCGATCATGCGCCTGCCCCGCGCAGTCACGCTGTTTCTCGCGTCGGCCATGGTTCCCCCAGCCACCGCACGCGTGGCGCTCTGTCGGACGGCTCGGCGAGACGTCCGCCTGTAGCCATCGTTATACCGCTTCGCCCTCTTCTGCGCTGGCCGGACCGCCTGTTCATTAGGCTGGGAATGCGACCTGAGAGGAGACGTCTGCGTGAGCACCCCGCCGAGGCCGACGCCAGAGCGCTCCTGATGTGCGACTCGCCGGCAGATCCGCGACAGGCCGCCATGGCCGCCCCGCGCCCCGCCACCGGAGCGGCGGTCGATCCGGTCGCGCTGGAGCCGGTCGACGAGATCGTGATCACGACTCTGGTCGACAACGTGTACGACGCCCTGCTCACGAGCGACGAACGCACCACCAGGGCGCCGTTCAGCGCCGGACTGGCGCAGGCCCCGCAGTTCGAGACCGGGTCGACGAGGGTCGGGCTGATGGCCGAGCACGGGTTCTCCGCGCTGGTCAGCGTGCGCCGCGGCACCACCACGACCACGCTGCTGTTCGATACCGGCCTGTCCCCGGACGCGATGGTCACCAACGCCGGGCGGCTCGGCGTGGACCTGTCCCAGATCCAGGCGGTGATCCTCAGCCACGGCCACTTCGACCACGCCGGCGGCCTGGCCGGGCTGGCCGGACGGCAGGGAACCCGGTCGCTGCCGATGGTGGTCCACCCGAAGATCTGGACTCGCCGGCGCCAGGCGGTGCCCGGCCGCGAGCCCGAGGAGCTGCCCACCCTGAGCAAGCGGGCGCTGGAAGCCGAGGGCCTGGCGGTGATCGAGCGGCGGGAGCCCGCGCTGCTGGCCGGCGGCTGCGTCCTGATCACCGGCGAGGTCGACCGGACCACCGAATTCGAGCGCGGCATGCCCGCCGCCCACCAGGAGTGGACCGGCTCGGCCTGGCAGCACGACCCCCTGGTCATCGACGACCAGGCCCTCATCGCGCACGTACGGGGACGCGGCCTGGTCGTGCTGACCGGCTGCGGGCACGCCGGCGCGGTCAACATCGTGCGGCACGCACAACGGCTCACCGGCGTGCCGGCCCTGCACGCCCTGGTCGGCGGCCTGCACCTCGGCGGCCCCGCGTTCGAGCCCATCATCGATCCCACCGTCGGCGCGCTCACCCGGATGGCTCCCGCTCTCGTGGTGCCCGGGCACTGCACTGGCTGGCGCGCCCAGCATGCCCTGGCGGCGGCCATGCCCGATGCGTGGGTCGCGGGCAGCAGCGGCTCGTCCTTCCGGCTCGCTGCCGCCTGAGCCGGCGCGCAGGCCGGCCAGATGCGCGCGGCTTACCGCCCGAGAGCGCCCTTGGCGGTGTGCCAGCTCAGGACGCGGACCTCGAAGCGCCCGGCCCGGACGGCGGGGTCATCCTCGGCTAGCGTGCGTGCTCTCAGCGGGGTGCCGGCGTGGTAGATGCAGATCCCGGCCGTGCTGTCGTCGCCGCTGACCGGGCCGGCCGCCGACAGGTACCCAGCCGCGCGCATCTTGGCGAAATGGCCGAGATGCTGGCGCTGCAATGCCTCCTGCGCCGCCTCGTCCAGCTCGGCGGCGCCCTGCGCCCTGATGAGAAGAACCAGCTGGTAGGAGTCGAATTCCTGCGGCGGGGCGAGGTCCCAGGCCGGCCCGAGCGCCCTGAGCTGCGCGTGGTGCGCGTCGAGGTGGAAGCTGGCGTTGCCGTTGATGAAGGTGCCGATCGGGACAGGGCCGTCCCGCACGACCTCGCCTCCGTCCCGGATGATGACGTGGACCGGCGTGGCGGCCATTTCCCCGAGGGCCTGGCCCGCGCGCTCCAGCCGGGCGGCTGAGCGCTCGACCTCGCCAGCGAGCCCGGTCAGGCCGCCTGCGCCTTCGGCGAGGCGAGCAAGCTCGATCTCGTCGACACTGCTCGCGTTGTCATAGGCGACATCCGCCCCGGAAGCAACCTTCTCGGCGGCCTCGGCGATGAGGTCGTTATTACGGACAATGTGAGCGGCCACAAGCTCAGCGCTCCATTCGCCCCCGGCCGGCGGGTCGAAGCCGCCGGCCAGCAGCGAGGCAGTAAACGGCGCGTAGGCCGCCGCCAGGCTTTCCGCTGTCATGTCCGTCCCCTCACTACCGCGGCCACGTCCGCGTCGCCTGACTGTGACAAGCAGTCGCCGCCGCGTCAACTCCTGTGGCGGGAAACGGCAGGAAGGGAGGGGCAGAGGGCCGAAACGGGCTGGACACTTACCCGGCCTGGCCTCACTGTGAACAGCATGCGGGGTTACTGGTCAGCCGGGCTGATCGCCGCGCGGGCGCCGGGGCTGGGCGGCGTCCCCTGGAGGGCAGTTTGTCAGGAGGGCCGAGGGGGCAAGTGATCGTCAGCGAGCGGGCGTGGATGGATTGGCGGGGGGTGCGGCGATGGAGATCAGCCGGGACGCGGTCCCCGGCCGGGCCGGCCAGGCCAGGCCCGCGCTGCGCGCCCTGCGGGAGCGTAGAGTATGACCCTGCCCACCGATCGTGATTATGAGGAGATCCTGCGCCGCGCGCTGCACGCGGCCGCGGACTCGGTAGAGCCTGCCGAAGATGGCCTGAACCGGATCCGCGCCCGGCTGACCTCGCCATTTCTGACGCCCGTGGCCTGGATGATCGCCGGGTATTCCCGGATGGGCATGCGCGCGCTGGACAGTCTGCGGTCCGCCCTGGCGTGGCTGACGATAGTGCCCGGAGGGGTTCGTGAGCGTTTCCGTACGACGCGGCCCTGGCCGCCACACGGGCTGGGCCGGCCCCGGCTGCGCCCGGCCGCTCTGCTGGCCATTGCCGTCGTTGCCGTGGCGGCGGGCGCTCTTGCGCTGACCCCGCTGCCGCAGCAGACGATTTCGCGTACGGCCGCGCTCATCCGGTCTCTGGAGCGTGGCGGGACTGCGGGCGGCACGTCCCCGGCCGGGGCGAGCGGCCCTGGAGCGGGCATGGTCGGTACCGCGCCCGGCCAGCCGAGTCACGGGCCACCGGCATCGGCTCCCCCGTCGGCTCGGCCCAGCCCCGTGGCCAGTCCGAGCCCGGCCGTCAGCCCGAGCCTGACGGTCAGCCCGAGCCCGGCCGTCAGCCCGAGCCCGACCGTGTGCCCCAGCCCGGCCGTCAGCCCGAGCCCGGCCGTCAGCCCGAGCCCGGCCGTCAGCCCGAGCCCTCCCGGCATCCTGAGCCCGACCGTGTGCCCGAGCCCGACTAGCCCGAGCCCGACTAGCCCCAGCCCAACCGTCAGCCCGAGCCCTCCCGTCAGCCCGAGCCCGACTGTGAGTCCGAGCCCGACTGCCAGCCCCGCGCCGAACGCAACCCCCTCGGCCATCCCGACCGGTTCAGCCAGCCTGGATCCCGGGCTATAGCGGTCTGCGTGATCACCTGGCTGGACCGCGAGCTAAGGAGAGAACGTGGTCAGCAAGCCGGATAAGACACCAGGAGCCAGCTCCGGTGAGGACGAACCCACGGCCACGGCGAAAGTCCCGGCCAAGGTGTACGACAAGGAGCTGGCCCGGCTCGAGGTCGAGATGGTCAAGCTGCAGCAGTGGGTGCGGGCGAACAAGCTCAAGGTGGTGCTGCTGTTCGAGGGCCGCGATGCAGCGGGCAAGGGCGGGGCGATCCAGCGCATCACCGAGAGCCTGAACCCCCGGTTCGCCCGGGTCGTGGCGCTGGGGACGCCGACAGAGCGGGAGAAGACCCAGTGGCATTTCCAGCGCTATGTCGCCCACCTGCCCGCGGCCGGCGAGATCGTCCTGTTCGATCGCAGCTGGTACAACCGCGCAGGCGTGGAGCATGTGATGGGCTTCTGCACTGAGGAGGAGTACCAGGATTTCCTGCGAACCGCGCCGGAGTTCGAGCGGATCCTGATCCGCTCCGGTATCACGATCATCAAGTACTGGTTCTCGGTCAGCGACACCGAGCAGGAGCGCCGGTTCGCTAATCGGCTCGCCGACCCCACCAAGCGGTGGAAGCTCAGCCCGATGGATCTTGAGTCCCGGGAGCGATGGGAGGACTACTCCAAGGCCAAGGACGCCATGTTCGCCGCGACTGACATCCCCGAGGCTCCCTGGTGGGTGGTCGAGGCGGAGGTCAAGAAGCGGGCCCGGCTGAACGTCCTGCATCACCTGCTCAGCCAGTTCCCCTATGAGGATCTCACCCCGCCCGCCGAGCAGCTCGGGCCGCGGCCGCCCATGTCGAACGACTACGTCCGGCCGCCCAAGAGCAGCCAGCACATTATCCCGGACGTCGTCCCCTGACTGGCATCCCGCAGCGCCGTGTGTAACCGTATACAGGCAGGTAGCGAGCGGAGGTGAGGGTGACCATGGCGCTGCCGTATGACTCCGCGCCGAAGTTCCGGGACTACGCCCGCCCGGAGATCCTCGTCACGACCGAGTGGGTGGCCGCGCATCTGGAGGACCCCGGCCTGGTCGTGGCCGAGTCCGACGAGGACGTGCTGCTGTACGAGACCGGTCACATCCCCGGCGCGGTGAAGCTCGACTGGCACACCGAGCTCAACGACCCTGTTACCCGCGACTACGTCGACGGCGCGGGCTTCGCGCGGCTGATGTCGCAGAAGGGCATCACGCGCGAGGCCACGCTGGTCCTCTACGGAGACCGCAATAACTGGTGGGCGGCGTATGCGTTGTGGGTATGCACGCTGTTCGGCCACCCGGACGTGCGCCTGCTCGACGGCGGCCGGACAAAGTGGATCGCCGAGGACAGGCCGCTCAGCACCGAGGCCCCGCAGCGGCCCCGCGCCGACTACCCGGTGATCGAACGCGACGACACGAAGATCCGGGCCTTCAGGGACCAGGTCATGGCCCACCTCGGCCAGCCCATGATCGACGTGCGCTCGCCCGGTGAATACACCGGCGAGCTGCTGCATATGCCCGACTACCCGCAGGAAGGTTCCCTCCGCGGCGGCCACATCCCCGGCGCCAAGAATGTCCCCTGGTCACGCGCCGCCGCCGCCGACGCCACTTTCCGCACCCGCGAGGAGATCGAGGCGATCTATCAGGACGAGATGGGACTGCGCCCGGAGGACGATGTCGTGGTCTACTGCCGGATAGGAGAGCGGTCTAGTCACACCTGGTTCGTGCTGCACTACCTGCTGGGCTTTCCGCACGTGCGCAACTACGACGGGTCGTGGACCGAGTGGGGAAACACTGTCCGGGCTCCCATCACCCGAGGTGAGAATCCGTGACCGCCGGGACGCTCAATCCCCGCTTGCAGGAGATCGCCGAGGACTTTGGCGCCGTCCCGGACAAGGACCGGCTGCAGCTGCTGCTGGAGTTCTCGCGGGACCTGCCTCCCCTGGCGGCCAGGTACGCCGAGCATCGCGACCTGCTCGAGCCGGTGCCGGAGTGCCAGTCGCCGCTCTTCCTGGCGGTCGAGGTGGATGACGACGGTACCGTTCACCTCTTCTTCGACGCGCCGCAGGAGGCGCCGACCACCCGCGGCTTCGCGGGTATTCTCTACGCCGCGCTCGATGGGCTGAGCGCGGATGAGATCCTGCAGACGCCAGGCGAGTTCTCCAGCCAGCTCGGGCTGCAGGACCTGGTGAGCCCGCTGCGCCTGCGCGGCATGGCGGCGATGCTGGCCCGCATAAAGCGTCAGGTGCGCGAACAGCACCCCGCATAGTTCCGGTTGGCCCGGCAACTAGCCCTTCAAGCCCCTGGACAGCGAATAGCGCGTCATGGTGAAGTCCATGGGACTTCCGCTCAGGTTAGTGGAGGAGGCAATCTCCCAGCCGAAGTCAACCTGCGTCATTGTGACGGACCGGCTCAGATAACCGTGGTGCACCAGCCACCGAAGGGCGCTCAGGATATGGACCTTGCCCGAGGTCTCCCGCTTACCAGAGAGCACGAAGCTGTACATGTCGCGCCCGCTCTGCCAGACCGCGAATGTCTGCCCGTAGATCTTGACCTTGGCGACGAGGCTACCCGCAGGGGCCTGCCTGTGATTGTCAACCCAGATCATTACCTCGATATTGTAGTTGTTCAGCCAGACGTCATATGCCGCCTCAGCGTCGAGGTTAGGTGCGGAAGGCATTGACTCCGTGAACGTGCTCCTGAGCCAGGCGAGAGAGGTATAGGGTGTGTTGCTGTAATTCTTCTGGACACTCGGATATGTCTTTACGCTGGTGGTATTGGCCTGCTTGGATGAGACGCCCCAGTTCTGGTACGAATTCGCCCAGATGGTCTGCGGGCCGGCCTCGGCGGTATTCCACTCGTTGTTGTAAACGATGAACCCGCCGTTATGCCACGCCCCAAATGCAGCCGACGATTTCCAGGCTGGGTTCGAAGGAACGGCCGCATTTGCTGCACTAGGAACGGCTGCGAAAGCAACCAACTCCAGGCCGGCAAGCGCTACAACGACTGGCATGGCCAGCCATCCACGTAGCGGCTTGAAGAATGGGCGCATTACTCTGTCCCTCTCAGCGTCGGATGATCCAGCGGATCACGACCGTATATCAGGTCAGGTGCAACTGCCCGAGCTACGCTAGCAGCTATGCGGCCGGGCCGTGGGGCAAAGCGTCCGAACAAGAGCATCATGCGCATCGACTGATGGCTGTCAGCGGTTAGGCCTGCTTGCTAAACGAGTGGTTCCTGCTGGAGTCGCTGATGCAGCAGTTCCGGGTGCCGGGCCTCGGCGACCGCTGACTTTTATCAGGCTCGCGCGCACATCAGCTGGGCGTTGCGGATCTTGGCTATGGCATTGCGCCCGACCGCAGGCGAAGCATCGGCTGACCGGGGTCAGCCGGCGGCCAGGGTGCGCTCATACCAGGTGCCTGACTTACCGCCGAGGTCAGCCGGGCCGGCTGGGCCGGCCGGGACGAACCCGGCCTTGGCCAGCACCTTCTGGGACGCGGCGTTGTCGTGGGAGGTGGCCGCCCGCAGTGTGCGCAGCCCGTGCCGGGCCGCCGCGATCCGGGCCAGCTCCCGGACCGACCTGGTCGCTACGCCGCGGCCCGCGGCCTGCTGCGCGACCCGGTAGCCGAGGTTGGCCGTGCCGTCCTCGAAGTCGTACAGGTTGAACCGGCCCAGGACCGAGCCGTCATCATCGACGAGCACGTAGAAGGCGCAGGTGCCAGCCTCTTGCTCAGCCAGCAGCGCGCTGTGCCGCTCGGGGAACTGGCCGAAGAACTCATCGCCGCGGTCGGAGATCGAGGCAGCGAAGTAGGCGCGGTTCGCCAGCTCGAAGGCCAGGACCGCCGGGGCATGGTCGGCTCGCAGGCGCTGCAATTCGGGCACCGCCCGACTCTATCCAGATGGCACACTGAGGCCCGAGTTTCCGTCCGGCAGGTCTGGCGCGGCCACGTCTTCATCGCCGGTCCCCGCCACGCCCCATCATCGATCCTGGCTAGTGCGCTCGCAGGCCGGCCGGGCTGCGGTCTTCTCGCGGGCCTGATCGAGGTCGTGGGGCAACTCGCTGGGCTGTGATCGCGCCCGGCGGTGCCGACGTGGCCGGCGGGGGTATGGGCTGAAGTATGACCGCCTGCGCGGAGGGCTGACCATGGGTGAGGTACTCCTGATCGATTTCGCGACGTGCGCTGCGGTGATCGTGGTGGCTGTCGCCGTCATGGTGATGGTCCGGCGCCGTCGCCGCGATCAGGCCCGTGCGCTCGATGAGCAGAGGCGCGGGCCTGTCGCAGAGCTGGCTGAGGAGGGGACGTCCGCGCGCGACGTAGCCTGCGTGCCCGGTTTCAGTCGTGACACCAGGGAGCGAGATCTCGGCCCAGATATGCCGGCCGTCCCGGAACAGGCCCCGGAGTCACGTGTCCCGGAGTCACAGGCCCCGGAGTCACAGGTCCCGGAGTCACGGGCCCCGGAACAGGGCCCGGACCAAGCCCCGGAGTCACAGGTCAGCGGGGCAGCTGACCCGGATCTTGAGTCAGGCACTCTGAGCGCGCAGGCGGAAGAGCCCGAGGCAGCCGCCGGCCCGAGTACCGCCGGCGAGCGCATAGGCGCCTATTACGAAGGCTATTACGACGAGGCCGACCGGCCCGTGGCTGGCTATCTCGCCGCCCGCGGCTGGCCCGAAGAGCACGACACCCGGTGACCTCGGCCGCTACTCCAGGCCGGCGCACGGCAGCAGCCCGCGCATCGCCAGTTCCGCTCGCAGCCACCCCCGCCGGGAGTCCTGCCCGTGACGGTGATCGGGTACGGGCCGCCCCGCGGGCCTTCCGCCGTTCAGGTAGCGCGCCTACGTCAGGTTTCCGGGATGGCGACGCCGGGTTGAGTCTTGGCCAGCACCCGCTCGGCCGCGGCAACGACGTCATCGGCACCGGTGATGTCGTCGAGGGTACGTCCCGAGGGCTCGGGGAGAACGAGCGTGAGCAGTGCCCCGAGCACGGCGACTCCCGCGGTCAGCAGCAGCGTGCGGCGCAGGCCCAGGGATGTCTGCAGGACAGGGAAGAGGAAGACTCCGATGAACGCCCCGAGCTTGCCGATCCCGGCCGAGATGCCGTGGCCGGTGGCTCGCATCGCCACCGGGTACAGCTCGGCCGGCATCACGAACGTGGTCATGTTCGGCCCGAACTCGGTGAAGAAGTAGCTGATCCCGTAGGCCAGCATGAACGGCAGCACGGCGGTCGTCATACCGGGCACCAGCGCGATAACGGCGAAGCACAGCCCCATCACCGCAAAGCCCATGAGCTGCAGCCGCCGGTGCCCGATCCGGTCCATGCGGGCGATCGCGAGGGCGTAGCCGGGAACTGCCGCCACGACGAAGATGGCCAGCTGGATGGCGATCTTCGTCATCGTCGTGGAATGCGGGGAGATCAGCCCGATGATCTGCGGGGTGGAGATGGTGTTGCCGTAGTAGGCGTAGTCGAGCAGGAACCAGCAGCCAGCCGTTCCGGCCAGCATGATCAGGTACTTGCGGTTGGTCAGGAACGCCCGCAGCCCCATCTGGTGCTGCGCGACGGCCGTCGATGCGCCGCCTTGCACCGTGCCCGCGGTGAACTGCGACATCTGGCTGGCCGCCGCGTCGGCGCGCCCTTGCACCTGAGCCAGGTAACGCGGGGACTCAGGCATCCGCCGCCGCAGGTAGACAACGGCAGCCGCCGGGACCGCGCCGAGGCCGAGCAGCACCCGCCAGGCCACCTCGGAGGAGGCGCCGGCCCCGAGCAGGCTGAGTGCGATCAGCGGCCCGATGATGAGGCCCAGCGCCTGGGTCGAGAAGACCAGGCCAACCATCCGGCCCCGGTCCTTGGCGTTGGCGTACTCGGTCATCAGGACGGCACTGACCGGATAGTCGCCCCCGACGCCCAGGCCCAGCAGGAAGCGGAAGGCGATCAGTACCCAGAACGAGGGCGCCAGCGCGGAACCGAGCGCGGCTACCACCATGATCGCCGCTACCAGCCAGTAGACGTGCTTGCGGCCGACGAGATCGGCCACCCTCCCGAACACGAACGCGCCGATGAACGCGGCGCCCAGCATCGTCGAGTTCAGCAGGGCCAGCCGGCCCGAACTCAGATGCCACGACTGCGTGATGAGCGTCGAGGCGATCCCGATGACGAACAGGTCGTACGCGTCGGTGAAGAAGCCCATCCCCGATACCAGCGCCGCGCGCAGGTGAAACCTGCTCATCGGGGCCTCGTCCAGCTCGGCGATCAAGTCTCCAGACCGGGTATCAGCCACCGGCGTTCCTCCCCGTCTCGCGCAGCCGCTCAGCCCGCAACCGCCAGCGACAGGGGCCTATCGCAGCGCGATCATAATTTCGGCGTCTGGGTAGCGAAATTACATCGCTCAGACGACTTTCTGCCGACTTGCAAATGAACAGAAAGTGAACAGCAGGCGGGCCGGGTCAGCTGGCTCTCACCTCGGCCCGGCCACGCCGATGCACGCCGGCCACGCCGGCGCACGCCGAAGCCCGCCCGCGCGGGCGCGGGCAGCTTCCGGCCGGGCGGCCGCGGCTCGGGAATGCGGCTAGGGGATGAAGTACATCGGGTTGGGCATCTTGACCGCGCGGTCGGCGAAGCCGCCTTTCAGGTCGCTGAACTGGTCGCCCATGTTGGCGAGGATGTCGAAGCCCTCCCCGGTGATGTGCTCACGGGTCAGGGACTTGTACTGGATGGTGGTACAGCTCGTCCCGCACGTCAGGTACGCAGGCGGGCTGCTCGGCCGCAGGAACAGGTGCGCTTTGTTGGCCGGGGGCGCGTACCACGCGGCCAGGTTCTTGCGCGTGAGGGCCCGCTGGCTGTCGGGCCGGCCGGTGATCCAGAACACCGTGATCCCGTGGCTGGCGGCCCAGTCCGCCAGGGCAGGCATGCCGAAGACCGCCGGCAGCGTGTGGGAGGCCAGGTAGGCGTCGTCGGAGGCGACCGTGAAGCCGAAGCTCTGGGAAACCTCGTAGCCGTAGGTCAGCAGGCTCGTGTCGTCGATGTCCAGGACCAGGGCCGGCTTGCCGCCGTGCCCTGGATGGCTGAGCCGGGCCCGCAGGTAACGCCGCGTCCGGGCGGTGATGCCGTCGGTCTGCCGGGCGTAGTTCGACTGCGGTGAGGCGACACCGGTCCCGGCCGGGTCGCCGTAGTACGCCTGGATGCGCAGTGCCACCAGGCCGAGGTTGGGGATATCGCGGTCGCTGCGCGGCGCGGGAGGACCGCTGCGGCCGCTGGCCACCCCGCTGCCGACCAGGCCGACGGCACCGGCCGCCATGGCCGCCACCGCGGCCAGCGCGTACAGGCGCTTACGGAAAGCCGGTCTGGTCATCATCGGGCCTCCTGCTCAGAGAGCTGCATTAGCGGCGCGGCCGACCCCTGTTCGCCAGCGAAGCGCCAGCTCACCAAGATCGCAGGCCGCTGCCCACGTTGGCACAGCACCTGATGACCGTCAAGAGACGGCCAGGCACCCGCCCCACGGCGCGGCCGCCCGCCTGACTGGCTCGCGTCAGCGCGCGGCGTGCGTGCGGACGTCCGGGACCGAGGTCGCGTTCGCGCTCACGGCGGCCAGCCGCAGGAACGCCGCGGACCGCCCGAAGATCTCCCCGATGGTGTGGCCCGCTAGCTGGCCACGGTACGCCCGGTACCGCGTCATCTCCCACGCCTGCCCGCGCAGCGGGAGCGATACCAGCTCCGGCTCGGGCACCGGCATCCACGTCCAGGCCGTGACGCGGCTATCGCCAGAACCGGGATGCGCCGGCCCCGGCTGGATGAAGTCAGCGTAATCGACGTCGCTGGCCGCCTGGTTGCGCACGAAGCGCAGCCCGGCCATGGTTCCCTCGGTCAGCTGGCGTTCGGCGGGAGCCTGGGCCGCCAGGACGCCGTCGTAGGCCGCCGGGTGATAGCGCACTAGCGTGCCATCAACGATGGTTGTCCACCAGACTGCCTCGCTGACCAGCGCAAACGCACGCGCCCGGTCCCCTGCCCCGGCCCGGCCCAGGCGGCCTGTCGCCTCGCGCATCGCGGCAATAGACCAGTCGAGCGCGCTCACCCCGGCCGACCGGTCTGAGGCATTCTCGCGGTTCCATGCGACCCGGCAGCGAGCCGAACAGAACCGGGCATGCTCGCGGCGCGGCGCGAACAAGGCGCCGCACTGCTCGCACTTCCGGGTATCAGTCATCTCCCCATGTTACGCGTAACACGCAGGCCCAGTGACCCTCGCGTGACCCTCGCGCGAAATCGCGCTCAGGCGCGGCCCGGCTCGGCGTGCACGACCACCCACACGGCGCGGACTTCGCCGGCTGAGGTATTCCAGTACTCATGCGGGGTGGATGAGTCGAAGGCGATCGAGTCCCCCGGGCCGAGGTCATAACTCTCGAATCCCACGTTCGCCTGCAGCCTGCCGCTCGTGACCAGGCCGTATTCGTAGCCGTCATGACGCAGCGGGCGCCTGGCGTCGGTCGAGTGGCCGCCCGGCTGGTAGACGACCTCGAGGAAGTCGACCCGGTCGTCGGCCCTGGGCGTCAGCCGTTCCCAGCGGACGCCGCTGGCCAGGTCGATGGCCTGCCTGGATACGGCCCGCTGCACGACGCCATGACCAGTCTGCTCCGCCCCCTGGCGGTGGCTGGCCGACTCTCCGGCTGCGGCCGGGCCGACGGCGCCCGGCACGCTCCCCGGCGGCACGCCGAAGAGGAAGTCGATGGATGTCCGCAGCTCAGTGGCGAGCGCGTAGAGCATGCCCACGGAAGGCGCCGACAGCCCGCGCTCGATCTGCGAGATCAGGCTGGCCGAGCAGCTGACCCGCCGCGCCAGCTCGCGGGCCGAGAGCCCGCGCTCCTCGCGGACCCGGCGCAGCCGCGGCCCGAGCTCGGTGCCCGGATGCCAGGCGTCGGGCATCTCAGGTTCGCCGCCGGTCCGGCATAGCCCGTGAACCACCTTCCGCTGACTGCGCTGCCACCCCAGCCGGCTCAGCTCTTGACAGCCACACTGTACATAGGCGTTGAATCAGACTGTACACGCGGCGTGAGCTGCCTCCGGGTGACCTGGCCCGCGGCTGCCCGCCGCCACCCTAGGAGGCCACGTGGCCACTCCCGCTCTTGCCGTCGCTCCGGCGCCCGGCCGGATGGGCGTCGATTTCGAGGAGCGGGTGGATTTCGCCCGCCTCCGCGCGTACCGGCTGGGCCGGGCCAGGGAGGCTCTTGAGGCCTCCGGCCTGGGGGCCCTGCTGGTCTTCGACAACAACAACATCCGCTACCTGACCGGGGTGGCCATCGGGGAGTGGACCCGCGACAAGCTGTGCCGGTACGCGGTCTACACCCGCACGGGCGAACTATTCCTCTGGGACTTCGGGTCGGCGGCGGTGCATCACCGGCTGTACTGCCCGTGGCTCAAGCCCGAGAACTGCATGGCCTCCTACAGCACCATGCGCGGCGCCGCGCCGCCGGATGCCGACCTGGTGCGGCGCTGCGTCGAGGAGATCGCCGGGCGCCTCGCGGACGCTGGCGTGGCCGGGGAACCGGTCGGGGTCGACTTCACCGAGCTGCCGGTGCTGTTCGAGCTGCAGCGCCAGGGCGTGGACGTGCGGGACGGGCAGCAGGTGATGCTGGATGCGCGGCAGCTGAAATCCCGTGATGAGGTCACGCTGCTGTCCACGGCGGCGGCCATGGTCGACGGGGTGTACCAGGACATCACCGACGTGCTGAAACCGGGTATCAGGGAGAACGAGATCGTGGCGCTGGCCAGCAAGAGGCTGTACGAGATGGGCTCCGACGACGTGGAGTCGATCAACGCGGTCTCCGGCGAGCGGTGCAACCCGCATCCGCATAATTTCTCCGACCGGATGATCAGGCCGGGGGAGCAGGCATTCTTCGACATCATGCATTCGTTTAACGGGTACCGGACCTGTTATTACCGGACGTTCAGCGTCGGCCGGTCCAGTCAGGTGCAGCGGGATGCCTACCGACGGGCCAGGGACTGGATGGAGGCGGCGCTGGCGCTGATCCGGCCGGGGGTGTCCACCGACCAGGTGGCCCGCCTCTGGCCGACGGCCGGCGACATCGGGCTGGCGGATGAGAAGACCGCGTTCGGACTGCAGTTCGGGCACGGGCTGGGCCTGGCCCTGCACGAGCGGCCGATCATCAGCCGGCTGACCTCGCTGGATGCCCCGGTCGAGATCCAGCAGGGCATGGTGTTCGCGCTGGAGACCTACTGCCCGGCCGCGGACGGGATCTCGGCCGCCCGCCTCGAGGAAGAGGTGGTGGTCACCGCCGACGGCGTGGAGATCATCACCAGGTTCCCCTCCGAGGAACTCTTCGTCACCAACCCCTACTGAGGTGCCAGCCATCATGGACGAGCCAACCGCGCTTGAGCTGTACCGGAAGATGACCGAGATCCGGAAGTTCGAGAAACGCGCCTACGACCTGTTTATGCAGAACCTGGTCAAGGGGACGACGCACCTGGGCACCGGGCAGGAGGCCATCGCGGCCGGCGTGGCCACGGCGATGAACGACGACGACTACATGTTCGTCACCTACCGGGGGCATGCGCACGTGCTGGCCAGGGGAACCCCGATGACCCCGGTGATGGCTGAGCTGCTGGGCCGGGAGAACGGCCTGATGCACGGCAAGGGCGGCTCCATGCACCTGCTGGATGCCGCCAGGGGCGTGCTCGGCTCCTACGCGATCATCGGGGCGCAGCTGGTTATCGCCAACGGCGCCGCGTGGTCGGCTCAGTACCGCGGCACGGGCCAGGTGACCGTCTGCTTCTTCGGCGATGGCGCGACCAACATCGGCGCGTTCCACGAGGCGCTCAATCTCGCTGCCATCTGGGCGCTGCCCGTGGTGTTCTTCTGCGAGAACAACCAGTACATGGAGTACACGGCGATCGAGACGGTCACCGCGGTCAAGCGGCCGGCCGCCGACCGCGCGGCCTCCTACGGCCTGGCGCCCGTGGTGGTGGACGGCAATGACGTCGAGGCGGTGTACCACGCGGCGGGCGCCGCCATCGCCAGGGCCCGCGCGGGCGGCGGCCCCGCTCTGATCGAGGCGCTCACCTACCGGCACGGCGGCCACTCGCGTGCCGATCCTGGAAAATACCGGCCCGCGGAGGAGGTGCGCGAGTGGATGGAACGAGATCCCATCCCGGCCTACAGAAAAACGCTCAACGGCCGCGGCGTGGCCGATGCCGTCCTCGACGCCATCGACCAGCGGGCCGCTCAGGCCGTCGACCTGGCTACCGAAGAGGCGAAGGCCGGTCCCGAGCCCCGCCTGGAGCTCGCGGTCACCAATGTCTGGAGTGATGGCGGACATGCCTGGCGCAACTGAAGTCGTCCGGTCAGCGGTCATCCAGCCGGGAGGCACCCCATGACGACGATCACCTATCGCGCCGCGGTGGCCAGGGGCATCGCCCAGGAGATGCGCAGGGACCCCGCCGTGGTGTTCCTGGGCGAGGACGTCGCCGCGGCCGGGGGGGTGTTCAAGACCACCGTCGGACTGCTCGAGGAGTTCGGGCCGCGCCGGGTCAGGGACACCCCGATCAGCGAGCAGGCCATCCTCGGCGCGGCGATGGGGGCCGCGATGACCGGCCTGCGCCCGATCGCGGAGATCATGTTCAGCGACTTCTTCGCCGTCTGCTGGGACCTGGTCGCCAACGAGATCGCCAAGAGCCGGTACATGTCGGACGGTCAGCTGTCGTTTCCGCTGGTCATCCGCTGCGCCAACGGGGCGGGAGTCAGGTTCGGGGCACAGCATTCGCAGTCGGTGGAGAACTGGGCCATGGCCGTTCCCGGCCTCAAGGTGGTAGCGCCGTCCAGCCCGCGCGATGTCATCGGGCTGCTGGCCGCCGCGGTGCGCGATCCCGATCCGGTGCTGTTCTTCGAGCACAAGTCGCTGTACGCGACCAAGCAGGAGGTGGGCGACGGCGAGATCATCGAGCCGCTGGGGGCAGCCACGGTGCTGCGCCAGGGCAGCGACGCGACCATCGTCGCCCTGGCGGCGATGGTTCCCCGCGCCGCCGCGGCCGCGGCTCAGCTGGCTGACCGGCACGGCATCAGCTGCACCGTCGTGGACCTGCGCAGCCTGGTTCCGCTGGACACCCGGACGATCCTGGCGGAGGTCGGCCGCACCGGCCGGCTGTTCACCGTGGAGGAGAATCCCCGGCTGTGCGGGTGGGGAGCGGAGATCGTCTCGATCGTCACCGAGGAGTGCTTCAGCGCGCTGCGCGGGCCCACCATGCGGATCACCACCCCGCACATCCCGCTGCCGGCGGCCGACGCGCTGGAGGATCATGTCCTGCCCTCCGTCGCCCGCATCGTCGATACCGTCCGCTCATCACTGGCCGCCTCGTGACCGCCAGGGCCGGTGACCGGCGCCGCTGGACCCGGCGCCCTGGGCCCGCGAGCCGGTAGCATGCGGGCGAGTCCGCATGATCATGCGGTGCCCTCGAGGCGCGGAGCGGGGCGTGTGACTGACGATGGCTGAGCGGCCGGTGACGCTGAAGGACGTGGCCGCGCGGGCCGGCGTGCATCCGGCTACCGCCTCCCGCGCGCTCAGTCCCGAGACATCGCTCCTGGTCAGCGAGGATACGGCCCGGCGGGTGCGCGACGCGGCGAAGGCCCTGGACTACCGGCCCAACCCGGTGGCACGGAGCCTTCGCTCCCGGCGCTCCCATACGATCGGGGTGCTGATCCCCGATCTGAACAACCCGCTGTTCCCGCCGATCGTGCGCGGCCTCGAGGACCGCCTCGCCGAGGTCGGCTACGTGGCCCTGATCGGCAATACCGACTCCGATGACCAGCGCGAGCGGCTTGTGTTCGAGCAGATGCGGGCCCGTCACGTCGACGGCTTCGTGCTCGCCACCGCCCGCCTGCGCAGCTCGCTGCTGGCCGAGGCGGCCAGGGCCGACCTTCCGGTTGTCCTGATGAACCGGATAGCGCAGGACCAGCGCTTCTCCTCGGTCTCGGTCGACAACGAGAGCGGCATCCGGATGGCCGTCGCGCACCTGGCCGCGCTCGGTCACCGTCGCATCGCGCACATCGCCGGTCCGCAGGACCTGTCCACCGGACTCAATCGCTACCGGGGTTTCGTCACCGCGATGGCGGCCAGCGGGCTGCCGGTAGACCCGGAACTGATGGTGTTCGCCACCGCGTTCTCGGTCGAGGAAGGGCTGCGGTGCAGCCGTACGCTGCTCGCGACGCCGGGCCAGTGCACCGCGATCGCGGCCGGGAACGACATGCTCGCGGTCGGCATCTACGCCGCGCTCGACGAGACCGGGCTGAGCTGTCCCGAGGACATCTCGGTCGTCGGCTTCAATGACATGCCGTTCATCGACCGGCTGCGGCCGCCGCTGACCACCATCCGCTTCCCGCACTACCAGGTCGGCACGGAAGCAGCCCACCTGCTGCTCGAGCGGATCGCGGAGCACGGCGGCCCGGTAAAGATCCTGTACCTGGCGCCGGAGCTCGTCGTGCGCGGCTCAACCGCGCGGGTCGCCCCCGGCGACTGAGCTGAGCTGGCGGGCCATCCAGTCGGCGCTGTAGGGCCGGTGCCGGTAGGTCAGGTTGGCGCAGCCGTGGTTGCCGTTCTCGAGCAGCAGCAACTCGGCCGGGCCGCCCGCTTCCTGCACCAGCCGCTGGGCCTGCTGCCAGGGGATGATCCGGTCCTTGCGGCCCGCCACGACGAGCAGCGGTGCGGTCAGCAGGCCGGCCCGGCCGGCCATGGTCAGCTCGTCCGCGAGCAGGCGTGCCTGTCTCTCGGTGGCCGACTTGGACCGGACGCAGAACGCCTCGCGGCTGAGTTCAGGCAGCTCATACCAGCTCTCGCCCCAGCTGAACGGCCCGCACAGCGCGATGCAGGCCCGCACCCGCTGGTCACCGCTGGCCAGTCTCGGAGCGTAGTAGCCGCCGAGGCTGACGCCCCACAGGCCGATCCGGTCCGGGTCGATGCCGGGCCGGGCGGCGGCTGCGTCGATGATCGCGGCGCCGGGGATCTCCCAGTCCGGCCGGATCGCGAGGTCATACTCGGCCTCGCCCTGCCCGGGGCCGTCGACGGAGAAGGTAGCCAGGCCCCGCTGCAGGAAAAGCTCCTCGGTGGCGCGGAACTCCTCCTTGGCCGAATCCAGGCCGGCGATCAGGATGACCAGCGGATGCGGTCCGGGCCCGGCGGGACGCCGCAGTATCGCGGGCAGCTCAGCGCCATCAAACGGGACGCTCACCCGCTCGCCCGGCGGATCGAGGTACGGCAGCGCGTCGGTCAGGCACCCGACCGCAGCCTGGTGCGCCGTCCGCATCTGAGCCAGGTCCTGCACGAACATGAACTTGGCGAAGTGGTAGTAAGCGGACGCCTGGGCCAGGTGGGCACCGCCCGACCGGGCCCGCCCGCTGGCCAGGGCCGTGCGGCCGAGGTCTTCATGCTCGGCCGCGGCGGCGCACCACGCGGCGCACCAGTCGTCCCAGGCCTTGATCGACGCGGTGACACGGGTGAAGTCACCGGGATCTACGCCGTTGGCGATGAAGCGGGCGGCCCAGTGGTCAATGGCGGCGGTCACGCGCCGGTCTGGCATCCCCGTAGTCTTGCACGCGATTGCAGCCGGAGTAAATGCTCGCGGCCGGGGTCCCGGAGCAGGCCGGGTGACGGCCTGGCTCCGGATATGCCGCGTATGTCCCGGTCCCCTCCCGGCATTGACCGGCGCGAGTAACTTTCCGGCAACAGAGCTACTCGCAGCCGTTGACACGGATTGGCGGACAAGCCAGTCTCGGACTGCACACGATTGTGGCCGTCGGCCGGCCTGCCTCCGAGGCGATTTCGCGCTCTGCGGCGAATACTCACCAGCAGGCGGCTCACCCGGGCTGACTGATCCGCGGCCAGGATGACCTGAGGTGATGAGATGACCGATCAGGACAGCGAGCGCCGACTCGGCTGGCTCGGAACCGGCCGGATGGGCTCTGAGCTTGTCCGCCGGTTGCTCAGTGCGGGCTGCGACGTGGCGGTCTACAACCGCACGGCCGCCAAGGCCGCTCCGCTGGCCGCAGACGGCGCGAAGGTCGTCGGGTCGGCCGCGGAACTGGGCACCAGGGACATCGTCTTTGTCACGGTGGGAACCTCCGAGGACCTGATCAGCGCGCTGCTCGGCCCGTCCGGGCTGATGTCCGGCATCTCGGTGCCGTCGATCGTGGTGGACTGCTCCACGATTTCGGCGGAGGCGTCACAGCATGTCCGCCAGCGGCTCGCGGACAGCGGGAGCACGCTCCTGGCCGCGCCGGTCATGGGTAATCCCCGTGTCGCCCACGCGGGCCGGCTGACCCTGGCGGTGTCGGGCCCGCGCGCGGCCTTCGACGCGGCGCGGCAGTATCTGGACCTGCTCGGCAGCGGCGCTACGTACGTGGGCGAGGGCGAGCTGGCCAGGACCGTCAAGCTCTGTCACAATCTGCTGCTTGGTGTTGTCATCCAGTCACTGGCTGAGGTAACCATCCTGGCGGAGAAGAGCGGGGTCAGCCGGCAGGCGCTCCTGGCCTGCCTGAACGATAGCGTCATGGGCTCGATGTTCACCAGGTACAAGACTCCCGCCCTCGTCAATCTCGACTTCCATGCCACCTTCACCACCACCTTGCTGCGCAAGGACTTCGACCTCGGGCTGGCCGCCGCGCGAGAGCACGAGGTCCCGATGCCCGTCGCCTCCCTGGTCCATCAGCTCGTGCAGAGCCTGGTCGGCCACGGATCAGGCGAGGAGGACTTCGCGGCCCTCATCCGTATGCAGGCACAGTCGGCTGGCCTGCAGCTCATCAGCGAAGACGCCGACATATCCGACGGGCTCGGGCCCGCTCATTGATCAATCGGAAGGAGGACCGGGGATGAGAGATAATCGCGCCCGGTTCTTGTCTATTGGCGCAACGGCCGCCGTGACGGCCGCTCTGCTGGCCGGCTGCAGCAGCAGCAGCGGCGGCGGTAGCAGCAGTAGCAGTGGCAGTACGACCAAGAACTCCTCGCCCATCGTGATCGGGGCGTCGTTGTCGCTGACGGGTGACTTCAGCGCGGATGGTCAGGCGTTCCAGCGGGGGTATGACCTGTGGGCCAGCCAGGTCAATGCCGCCGGGGGGCTGCTGGGGCGGAAGGTGAAGCTGGATGTCCTCAATGACAACAGCTCGCCGACGCAGGTGGTGACCAATTACCAGAAGCTGATCACGGTCGATCATGTGGATCTGACGTTCGGGCCGTTTTCGTCGCTGCTGACCGCGCCGGCCTCAGCGACGGCGCACCGGTACGGGTTCGCGTTCGTGGAGGGCGCGGGCGGCGCGCCGATCGTGTTCGCGCAGAAGCTGTCCAACGTCTTTGACGTGAGCCTGCCGGTGGCTAACGAGCTGGACCCGTTCAGCGCGTGGGTCAAGTCGCTGCCGGCCAGCCAGCGGCCGGCGACCGGGGCGTACCCGATGGCCAACGACCCGTTCGCCACCCCGCAGGTGCAAAGGACCCAGGCCACGCTGCAGGCGGCGGGGGTCAAGACGGTGTACAGCCACATCTTCCCCGAGGAGGTTGCCGACTATCAGGCGCCGGCCGATGATGTGGCGTCCAGCGGCGCGCAGATGGTGGTGCTCGGGTCGACGGACGTGCCGACGGTCAAGGCGTTCGTCAGCGCGTTCGAGCAGCAGCATTACAACCCGAAGATCTTCATCGCGGCGGCGGGCCCGGATCAGGGCCAGGCGTTCACCAGCGCGGTCGGGACGGCGAACGCGACCGGGATCATGGTGCCGAACGCGTGGTACGGCGGGTCGCCCAATCCGCTGAGCCAGGCGATGGTGAAGGCGTACATCGATCAGTACGGCGGGACCGCCTCCGATATCAACGCGGACGTGGCCGAGGCGTACTCGGTGGGCGAGGTGATGGACCAGGCCGTCACGCACGTCAAGAGCACCGACAACGCCAAGATCACCGCCTACCTGCACAGCGGCGTGACGCTGACCAGCGTGCAGGGCCCGGTCCGGTTCAACGCCCTGGGCGAGAACCTGGTCGCCACCGCGTTCATCTTCCAGTGGCAGGACGGCAAGTTCGTCCAGGTCCTGCCCCTGGGCGCGGCCGGCTCAGTCAAGATCATCTATCCCAAGCCCCACTGGGGCGGCTGATTCGGATGCGGTGCCGGAGGGCACGGAGCTGACATGGGGCGACAGGTCTACCAGGCTATTGTCGACGGGATACTGGGCGGCGGCGTCTACGCGCTGATGGCCGTCGGGCTGACGCTGATCTTCGGCGTGCTCGACATCATCAACATCGCCCAGGGCATCCTGGTCGTCACCGGCGCCTACCTCAGCTACGTGCTCTCCGTGCACCTGCACGTCAACCTGTTCCTCGGCCTGCTCGTGACCGTCCCGGCGATGTTCGTCATCGGCGTCGCCATCTACTGGTTCTTCATCCGGCCGCTGCGCGGCCGGGAGCGGACTTCGATGTCGCTGCTGGCCTGCTACGCGGTGGCCATCATCGCCGAGGGGGTCCTGTACCGGATCTTCGGGCCGAACTCCGTCTCGCTGACCGCCTCGTATGTCACCTCCAGCATCCGGATCTTCGGCTTCTACGTGTCCTACATCTACATCTACGGATTTGCCCTGGCCGTCGCCCTGGTGGTGGCGCTCTACCTGATGCTGTACCGGACCCGGTTCGGCCGCAGCGTGCGCGCCACCATGCAGGATCAGACCGCGGCTGTCCTGGTCGGGATCGACGTGAACCGGGTGGCGGCACTGACATTCGGAGTCGGTGTCGGGGTGACCGCGGTGGGCGGCATGGTGTACGGCGCGACGAGCGGCGGGTTCAACCCCAACAGCGGCTACGACCTGATCTCGCGGCTGCTGGCCATCATCATCCTGGGCGGCCTCGGCAGCATCGGCGGCGCGCTCGCCGCCGCGGTGTTCATGATCACGCTGGAATCGGTGGTGGACATCTGGTCGCCGAACTGGGCCATAGTCGTCTTCTACGTGGCGCTCGTGCTCGTGCTCACGTTCCGCCCGGCCGGGCTGTTCGGCCGGCCGCTGGCGAGGGCCCAATGACGGCAGCCCCATGAAGGCAGCCCCATGAAGGCAGCCCGGGTGACCTCGAAGGGCGCCTGGCAGGCGGGCACGGCCGTCATCGCCCTGGCCGTGCTGGCCGTCTTCCCGCTGGTCTTCACCAACGCGCTGGTGACCACCATCGGGGTCGACGCGCTCATCTTCGTCTCGGCCGCCTCGGCGTGGAACCTGTTCTCCGGGTACTCGGGCTACATCTCGCTCGGGCAGGCGGTCTTCTTCGGCAGCGGCGCCTATACCGTCGCGATCCTGGCCAGGGACTGGCACCTGACCGGGGACGCCGTATTCGCGCTGCTGCCGCTGGCCGCCGTGGTGGCAGCCGCGATCGCCGTTCCGTTTGGCCTGGTGGCTTTGAGAGTGCGGCGGCACACATTCGTCGTGGTCACGATCGCGTTCTTCTTCATCTTCCAGCTGATGGCCTTCAACTTCTCCTTCACCGGCGGATCGTCGGGGATCATCGCGCCCGTGCTGAACTGGCAGGCGCAGACCTACAACAACCCGTTCTACTATCTGGCGCTGGCCATCGCGGCGGCCACGGTCGCGCTCTCCTGGATGCTGCGCGGATCCCGGTTCGGCCTGCAGCTGCGGGCCATCCGCGACGATGAGGACCGGGCCAGGGGACTCGGCGTCCGGGCCATGCGGGTGAAGCTGGCCGCGTTCGTGATCTCGGCGTTCGTCACCGGGCTGGTCGGGGGACTCTGGTTTTACTTCATCGGCGAGGCTCTTCCTCAGTTCGCCTTCGACCCGCTGTTCGACCTCTCGGTGGCCCTGATGGCCTTCTTCGGCGGTCTGGGCACGGTCGCCGGCCCGGTGCTCGGCGCGCTGGTCATTGAGTCAGCGCAGCAGTACCTCACCGTGCAGATCACCAACAACTACCTCAGCGAGATCCTGCTCGGGGCCCTGTTCCTGCTGGTGATCCTGCTGCTGCCGCGAGGCGTGATACCCACCGCCGGCGAGAAGATCACGTCGTGGCGGGCCAGGCGACCAGGGGGATCCGCGCTGTCCCCGGTGCCGGGGCTGGCCCCTTCGCCGTCGGCGGCCGCCGTGACCGCCGCCGGGGTCAGCCACGCAGCGGGCGGCAGAGCGGGCCGCGGGCCGTCCGCCGGGCCGGACGGCCCGCCATGACCGCGCTGCTGCGGGCCGAGCGGGTGGGCAAGGCGTTCGGCGGCGTGCAGGCGCTCAGCGACTGCACCCTCGAGGTGGAGGAAGGTACCATTGCCGGCCTGATCGGGCCGAACGGCTCCGGCAAGACGACGCTGTTCAACGTCATCACCGGATACGAGCGGATCGACTCGGGCGAGATCTACGCGGGGCCGGTGAGCATCACCAACGCGACGCCGCAGCGGGTGTTCAGCCTGGGCATCGGCCGGACCTTCCAGCTGACCCGGATCTTCCCCCGGCTCACCGTGATGGAGAACATGCTCGTGGCCGCCCAGCACTCCGGCCACCGCCGGCTCCGCAATCCGCTCGCGCGGGCGGGCGGTGCCGCCGATCGCGGCCGGGCGATGGAGCTGCTGGAGTTCACCGGCATCGCCGGCCACGCGGCGGCGCTGGCCGACACCCTGTCCTACGGGCAGCGCAAGCTCCTCGAACTGGCCTACGTGCTGGTCGCCGATCCCGCCGTCGTGCTGCTCGACGAGCCGGCCGGCGGGGTCAATCCCTCGCTGATCAACGACATCGCGGCGCGCATACGCGAGCTGAACTCCGGCGGCACGACCTTCCTCATCGTGGAGCACAACATGGACTTCGTGATGGGGCTCTGTGACACCGTCACCGTCCTTGACTACGGCACGGTGGTCGCCGCCGGGCCGCCGCGGATCATCCGCGATGACCCGAGGGTGCTGGATGCCTATCTCGGAGCTGCGGAAGAGGATGCCGATGTCCCCGGCGAGTGACCCGGTGCTGGTCGTCGAGGACCTGGTGGCCGGGTACGGCGGCGGTGACGTGCTGCACGAGGTGTCGTTCAGCGTGGCCGAGGGCGGGATCACGTGCCTGGTCGGGCCGAACGGGGCGGGGAAGTCCACCTTGCTCGCGAGCATCAGCGGGCTGCTGCGCCCCCGGCGCGGCCGGGTCACGCTGCGCGGTGAGCAGATCGCCGGCCAGAGCCCGCGCCAGATCCTGCGCCTGGGCCTGGCCCACATCCCGCAGAATCACAGCCTGTTCCGCGAGATGACGGTCAGGGAGAACATCGACCTCGGCGGCTACACCCTGGCGGGCCGGGGGGTCCTGGCCCGCCGCCGCGCGCAGGTCGAGGAGATGTTCCCCGAGGTCGGACAGTGGGCCGGGAAGAAGGCCGGCAGCCTGTCCGGCGGGCAGCAGCGCCTGGTGGAGATCGCCCGCGGCCTGATGCTCGATCCGGCCCTGATCATCCTGGACGAGCCGTCCATGGGCCTGTCCCCCAAGGTGCTCAAGTCAGTGTTCGACGCGATCCGCCTGCTGCACGCCAGCGGCAAGACCATCCTGCTGGTCGAGCAGAACGCGCGCGCCGGCCTGCGGCTGTCCACCCACGGCGTCGTCCTGGAGAACGGCCGGGTGCGGCTCTCGGGCACCGGCCGTGAGGTGCTGGAGCATCCGGAGATCGGCGCGCTCTACCTGGGCGGCACCGTGAAGCCGACACCCACCTGATCGGCGGCCCCGCGTGATCGTCGACACCCACTGCCATGTCGTGGTTCCCGAGATGATGACCGCCGCGGTTCCGGCCAGCTGGCGCCCGGTTGTCCGGCGGGCCGGCGGGCGGCCCGTGGTGGAGTTTCGCGGCCAGTCCCTGAGCTCGGTGACCGGTGAGTTCACCGACATCGATGTGATGCTCGGCCAGGCCGCCGCGGCCGGAGTCGGCCACCTGCTCCTGTCGCCCTGGATCATGCTCATCCCGGTGGACGCCGGGCTGGACGAGGCGCTCGGCGTCTGCCGCGTGCAGAACGAGGCGCTCTCGCGCGCCACGTCCCGCGGCCGGGTCAGTGCCCTGGGTGCTGTGCCGCTGCAGGACGCCGCGGCCGCGGCCCGCGAGCTTGAGGAGCTCATGCGGCTGCCCGGCATGTGCGGGACGCAGATCCCGGCCAGCATCCGGGGCGCATGCCTGGGCGATGACCGGTTTCTGCCGTTCTGGGAGGTGGCGGAGGCGACCGGGGCCCTGGTCTTCGTCCACCCGACCACGCGCGGCCTCGGGCTGCCTGCCCTCGATGACTATTACCTGTGGAACTCGGTCGGCAACCCGCTCGAAACCGCGATCACCGCTGCGCATCTCGTCGCGGCCGGGGTGCTGGAGCGCTACCAGCGGCTGCGCATCCTGCTGGCCCATGGCGGCGGTGCCCTGCTCGCCGTCCGCGGCCGGCTGCGCCAGGCGCACTTCGCCCGCGAGGAAGCCAGGGCACGATCGGCGGCCGGGCCCGATGACTCGCTGCGCCGGTTCTACTTCGACTCCCTGACCCACGACCAGGCGATGCTGGCCGATCTCGTCGCCTATGCGGGCGCTGATCACGTGCTGCTCGGGTCAGACCGGCCGTTCGACATGGGCACGCAGGATCCGGTCGGCCAGGTCCGCGCCCTGGGCCTGGGCGCAGGCGAGGATCTCATCCTGGGCGGCAATGCCTGCCGGCTCCTGAATATCCCGGCGGCGTGACGGCCGGAGCCAGAGCCCACAGCCTGAGGGAGAATCGGTACATGAGCGATGCGGATATCCACTTCTACTTCGATCCGGTGTGCCCGTTCGCGTGGCTGACCAGCAAATGGGTGCGGATCGTGCAGGCCCAGCGCGGCTACACCGTGGACTGGCGGTTCATCTCGCTGCGGCTGATCAACGCGGCCGTGGACTACGACAGTCATTTCCCGCCCGGGTACGAGGCCGGTCACACCGCCGGGCTCAAGCTGCTGCGCGTCGCCGCCCGGACGAGGGCCGAATACGGCCGCGATGCGGTCGGGCGGCTGCAGGCGGCTCTCGGCGCCCGGATTTTCGACACCGCGCCCGACTCCGAGCAGGCCGATGCCGGGCATCGCGGCACCCTGGCCTTCCTCGAGCCGGTCCTGTCGCAGGCCGGGCTGCCGGCTGGCCTGGCCGGCGCGCTCGAAGACACCTCCCTCGATGCCGGGCTGCGGCGCGAGTCGGACGAGGCCCTCGCGCTGACCGGCCAGGATGTCGGGACGCCGATCATCCAGTTCCAGCCCCCGGCCGGCGTGGCGTTCTTCGGGCCCGTGATCAGCCGCCTGCCCACTGAGGAGCAGGCCGTCCCGCTGTGGGACAACGTGCTGGGCCTGGCCAGCTTCCCTGGCTTCGCCGAGCTCAAGCGCAGCCTGCGCGAGCGCCCGCAGCTACGCAGCTTCGGGGGGAGCCCGGCCCGGCCGGCGCCCAGGAGGACTGGCAGGCCGGCCACCGGCGGCTCCAGCAGGAGAGGCGGGCATGACCACCGAGCTGGTCCTGCTGGGAACGGCGGGCGCGCCTATGCCCGTGGCCGGCCGCGGCGGGATCTGCTCAGCGCTCATCGTCGGGGACCGGATCTTCGTCATCGACTGCGGCCGCGGGTCGCCGTCCGCCTTCGCCAACGCGGGACTTGACTTCCCGCGTCTGGAAGCGGTGTTCCTCACCCACCTGCACGCCGACCACACCGGTGATCTGGCCGGCCTGCTGCTGTATCCGTGGGGCGGCCGTACGGGCGAGGGCGGCCCGCTCGCGCCGATCCGGGTCTACGGGCCGTCGCGACCCGAAACGCTGCCCGCCGGGGATGCCACCTTCCATCGTCAGACGACGATCCACCCGGAACGGCCGGCCCCGGCACGGCGGACCTGGTCGACAGCATCCTGGCCAGTTATGCCTACCACCTGAACGTCATGCCGCTGGACGCCCGTATGCCGGACGCGGGCGCGCTCGTGCGCGGAATCGACATCCGCGTCCCGGCCGCCGCGCCGGGCCGCCCCAGGGTTCCGGTCGTGGTTTTCGACGACGGAGCCGTCCGGGTGACCGCCGTCGCGGTGACGCACGGCCGGGCGGTCCCGGCCCTGGCCTACCGGTTCGACACCCCGGACGGCTCGGTGGCGTTCTCCGGCGACACGACCGTGAACGATGACCTGATCGCCCTGGCCCGCGAGGCCGACATCCTCGTCCACCAGGTCGCCGACCTCGGCTACCTCCAGCGCCACGGCTTCGCCGGCGCCGCCCTCGACCGGATGGCCGCGCTGCACACCGACGTCAGCCAGGTCGGGGGCGTCGCCGAGCGCGCCGGGGTCCGCGAGCTCGTCCTCACTCATTACCTGCCGGCTGACCCAGACGCGATCACCGATGCGCACTGGGCGCAGCGCGCCGGCCAGGGCTTCAGCGGCACAACCACGGCAGGCCGCGACGGCCTGCGCCGGACGCTCCCGGCCGGTTGACTCCGCCGGGACGGCGGGATACTTTCCCAACGAGGCCGCGAGTTTCGCAGGCCCCCGGTAAACGGGGCGGAGTGAGCATGTTTCCTGGCATGAGCTCGTCCATCAGGGTAGGGCTCCCTTCCGCGAGTGACCCGCGGGGAATTGCGGGCTCAGGCACGTGGTGGATGACTGGCTCGTGTCAGCCGGCTGCCCTGCAGGGGCGCGTGAGGCGGCCGAGGATAGTCCGCTTCAGGGATCTTCGGCTTCGCTGGCGTACCCGGTAGGACGATCACCAGCGACTCGCCTTCCCTGACGGGACTACCGCCGGCGCCGCGGGCGGGGCAGCCGGTCTGGCAGGATCCCGGTATGGATCACAGCAAAGCACATGAGGTAGTCGTCAGCGGCTGGACTGACCAGGTGCTGCCGAGCCTGGCGGAACTGGTGGAAATCCCCGCCCTGTCACCGGCTTTCGACGCTTCGTGGGAGGCGAACGGCCAGCTGCGGGCCGCCGTTGACCATGTCCGTGACTGGATCGCGACGCGTAACCTGCCGGGGGCAACGCTCGATGTCGTCCAGCTGCCGGGCCGTCCCCCGCTGCTGCTGGTCGACGTGCCCGCGACGCCGGGGACGGCGGCCCAGGGCACCGTCATCCTGTACGGGCACCTCGACAAGCAGCCGCCGGTCGGCGGCTGGTCGGAGGGACTCGGCCCGTGGCAGGCCGTGTTCCGCGACGGCAGGCTGTACGGGCGCGGCGCGGTCGACGACGGCTACGCGGGCTACGCGGCGACAACCGCGCTGGAGGCCGTGCGCGCGGCCGGCGGTGCCCACGCACGGGCGGTACTGCTGCTGGAGACGGGTGAGGAGTCAGGCAGCCCGGACCTGCCCGCGTACATGGAGCACCTGGGTGACCGGCTGGGCGACGTGACCTTCGTGGTGTGCCTGGATGCCGGGGGCGGCGACTACGAACGGCTGTGGCTGACCAGCAGCCTGCGCGGAGTAGTGCAAGCCACGGTCACGGTGCGCGTCCTGGAATCGGCTCAGCACTCCGGCCTGGCCAGCGGCATCGTCCCGAGCTCGTTCCGGATCATGCGCGCCCTGCTCGACCGGGTTGAGGACTCCGCGACCGGCGAGATCAAGCTTGGTGAGATGACCGTGCCGATCCCCGCCGAACGCCGCGCCGAGGCGCACGAGGCCGCCGCGGCCGATCCCGGAGCGCCGCGGCGGCGGTATCCGCTGGCCAGGGGAATGCGGGCCGTCACCGACGACGATGCCGAGCTCATCCTCGGCAATACCTGGCGGCCGACACTGTCGGTGATCGGCGCCGCCGGGCTCCCGGAACCGGCGATGGCCGGGAACGTGCTGCGGGCCTGGACGGCGCTGACCCTCAGCTTCCGCATCCCGCCGATGGCCGACGCGAAGACCGCCCTGGCCGCGCTGGAGAAGATCCTCACCACCGACGTGCCCTACGGCGCGCAGGTCGAGCTCAGCGATCTGACCGCGGAGAACGGCTGGAACGCGCCCGCGGTGGCGCCGTGGCTCGACGCGGCGCTGACGCAGGTCAGCGACCGCGTGTTCGGCACGCCGCACCGCAGCATCGGCATCGGCGGCTCGGTGCCGTTCATGGAGCTGCTCGGCCGGCTGTACCCGCGGGCGCAGTTCCTTATTACCGGCGCCCTCGGGGCGGACTCGAACATGCACGTCCCCGACGAATGGCTGAACATCGGGTTCGCCCAGCAGGTGACCGAGGCCGTCGCGCACATTCTCGATGCCCATGCCCGCAGCGGTCCTGGCCGGCCGGGGTGACTCGCGCAGCAGTCCGCAACTCGCGGGTAACCAGGCCCAAAGATGCTGCCGTAATACCGTAGATACTGCAATACTGCGTGCCTGAGATGCACTGCCGGCCGGTGACCTCTTACCGTCACCCCGCTGACATTGCCATACTGCGTTAATGACGGCTCTTAGTGTTGCCCTGGTCAACCTCAAGCCCGGTACGGGCAAGACCACATCGGCGGTCTGGCTAGCCCACGTTTTCGCCGAGGCGGGCAACACCGTGCTCCTGGTGGACGCGGACCCTTCCGGGAGCGCGCTGGAGTGGTCAGACCTCGCGGCCATGTACCCGAGGCTGCCGCAGACGGCGTTCCCGTTCCGGATCGTGGCCCTGCCGTCCCGCAGCCTGCACCGCCGGGTACCCGAGATCGCCAGCGCGGATGACGTGGTGATCATCGACGCCCCCCAGCTCGAGGACCACGAGGGCATTGCCCGGTCGGCGATGCGGTACGTCGACGAGATCCTGATCCCGTGCGCGCCGAGTCCCATTGAGATCAACCGCACCACGCCCGTGCGAGACGAGATCACCGAGGTCGAGGAGCTCCGGGACCGGCCCGGCCGCTCGGCCGTGCTGCTGAACCGCTGCATCGCCCGTGCGAACTCCACAGCCAACGCCAGGGCGGCGCTCGAGGATCTCGGCTACGGCGTGCTGCGGACAGCGGTGCCGAGGCTGGAGGTCTACGCGCAGAGCTTCGGCATGCCGATTCCTGCCGTGGGCCGGGACGTGTGGCGCCGCGTGGCCAGGGACCTCATCGAGCGGCCCGTTTCCCTCGGTACGGTGCGGTCGTGACCACCGAGCAGGAGCGGCGAAAGGCGCAGATGGCGGCCGCCGCCGCGAGGCGCACCGAGCCCGACGCGTCCCCGGCCGGCCGGACCGCGATCCGGTCCAAGCCGATCAGGATCACCCTGGACCTGAGCCCGGAGCTCTACCGGCAGCTCACCCGGTGGACGGATACCGCCGCGATCGAGCTCGACGTGCCGCGCATCGCCCTGGCCGACGCCATGCGGGCGATGATCAGGGTCGCGGCGGACAGCCCGGGCGACATCATCGAGCAGCTGCGCCGCGATCGCAAGTAGCAGGGCGGCTAGCTGGCGGGCTTCGGGCCCGCAGTGCTCATGCTGCCCAGCTTGCTCAGGAGGCCGAACCAGAAGCGGGCGCCGGGGACGAGGGCCACGATCGTGATCAGGAAGCCGATGAGGACGAGCGCGGCCTGGCCGGGCGAACCGCCGTGGCGGCTGAAGATTCCTCGCTGATCGAGCCAGTTGCACGACGTCCCGGCCGGGACGCAGTCGCGGACGGTTCCCCATCCGACCGGCAAGCCGGCCTGGGCGGCGGCGGATAGCTGATCCTGGAGACTGGCCAGGCACGCTTGCCGGTCCTGGCTCGGGGGACAGGACGTGCTTTTCGCCGCGACCGCGCTCACGGCCGTGTTGACGGTGCTGTCGGTGTAAAGGGTGCGCGCGATGGTGAGCGCGTTGATATTGAGCAGCAGCACGAGGATCGCCCCGACCACCAGCGTGATCTTGGCAACGTACCGCTTGTACCAGCCGGATACGCGGTCCATGTGATCGTCGTACCAGTGCTCGACTGAGCTGCGGAATACGCTGATGTCATCGTCGGCGCTCTTGGCCAGGGCCTGCAGCGATGATTTGAGCGTCGACATCGAGCCGTCCGGCAGTGCGTTCACGGACTGCATGATGGTGCTCATGCTCGTCTGCCCTGCGGCCGTGGGCACTACCAGGTCGACGACCGCCTCGGCGAACGACCTCGCCGGGATATAGGAGGGCAGGCTCCGGCACTGGCGCCACAGGTGCCCGCCCGCACTGGCCGCCAGCTTCGCCGGGTGGCCCGCCTGCGCCGGTGGCGTCAGCGTGAGCGTCCGGCCGGAGATCTGGCCGGTCATCCCCTGGCTGCGCAGGATCGGGCCGCCGAGCAGCGCGTTCGTGGCCGATGGCACGGCTGGAGCGGCCGCGTGGCCCGCGCCGCCGGCGGGCGCATCGCCGCGCGTCAGGGCCTTCATGTCAGCGTAATTCTGCTGCGCCTGCCCCAGGTCCAGGCCCGTCCCCTCGCCGTCGAGGAGCTCGCGCAGGCCGCGTAGCAGGTACGCCCCGCGTAGCCCGAGGAAGCGCGCGATCAGCTCGGTGACCACGGAGCTAAGAGCGGCCGTCACGCCGAAGACAAAGGCCAGTCCTATGGCCAGGTCAATAATCCCTGAGCTTGGCATGCAATCCCCCGTTGAGCTTGACTGCCGGCCGCTCCTGCAGGCAAATGTCCATTCGTCCGCGCGCGTGCACTTGGACCGTATGGCACGCACCCGCTGCTTGTCTCGCCTAGCGCCAGAATCGTCGAGGTTACGTGCCTCTCAGCGGAACTCGAGGCCCTCGAACGTGCCTGATGAACGCCATTGGCCTAGGTACTTGAAGTAGGCCATCGCACCCTGCGGATAGCCGACGTTGAGCCGGGACCGCGGCTCGGGCGGGTGGCCCTCATTGTTGTAGTAGCCCGGCGTGCAGTCCGGCGAGCCCAGCATCATTCCCGGGCCGGATAGCAGGAGCTCGATCCATGCGTCCTGCGCCTTCCTGGTGACCTCGATCTCGCCGAATCCATGGGCGAGGGCGTGCTTGATGGTCACGGCGATCGACGTGGCCGCCTCGGTGAGGTTATGCGGGACATTAGAGATGAGGTTCCCGCCCTGGGTTGGCTGCACGATGAAGGCGTTCGGAAAGCCATGCACGTGGATGCCGTGCAGGGTACGCATGCCCTCGGCCCAGTACGCGGAGAGCTTGACGCCGTCGCGACCGGTCATGTCGTAGCCGGAGCGGCGTGTGTACTCGGTGCCGACCTCGAAGCCGGAGGCATAGATAATGCAGTCGACCTCGTACTGCCTGCCCGCGGCGATGACACCTTTCTCGGTGATCCGCTCCACGCCCTGGCCGTCGGTATCGACCAGGTGCGTGCCGGGGGTGTTGTAGGCCTGCAGGTATTCGTCGTGGAAGCAAGGGCGCTTGCACAGCTGGCGGTACCAGGCCTTCAGCTGCTGAGCGGTCTGCGGATTCTCGACGATGGCGTCGACGCGCGCGCGGATCTCCTCCATTTTCTCGAAGTCGCAGTCCTCGAAGGCGGCCATTATGTTCGCTGGGGTGAGGTCCCCTGGCGGCAGCGCCATGACCCTGGCGCGCACCCGCCGGGCGATGTCGGTCCAGCCGTCCATGACCAGGTCTTCTTCGGCCATGCCGCGGGCCTGGTTGGCCGCGAAGTTCTCCAGCCAGTGCTGCTGCCAGCCCGGCGTCGCGACTCGGGCGAACCACTCAGGATCGGTGGGCTGATTGCCGCGAACGTCCACCGACGATGGCGTGCGCTGGAATACCAGCAGCTCCTGGCACGCCCTGGCCAGGTGGGGCACGCACTGCACGGCCGTCGCCCCGGTTCCGATGACGGCGACCCGCTGGCCGGCGAGCCTGTCCATCGGCGCACCCGCGGGATCGCCGCCGGTGTAGCCGTAATCCCACCGGCTCGTATGGAATGAGTGTCCCTGAAACGACTGGATCCCGTGAATTCCGGGAAGCTTCGGCACGTGCAGCGGACCGGTTCCCATGGCGACGAACTGGGCGGTGAAGCTGTCACCCCGGTTCGTGCGGACGATCCAGCGCGATCGCGCCTGGTCCCATTCGAGGTCCTTGACCTCGGTATGGAAAAGCGCGTTGTCGTACAGGCCGAAATGCAGCCCGATGCGATGGCAATGCCCGAGGATCTCGGGTCCGTGCGCGTACTTTTCCGTCGGCATGTGGCCGGTCTCTTCCAGGAGCGGCATGTACACGAACGACGCCGTGTCGCACTGCGCGCCCGGGTAGCGGTTCCAGTACCAGGTACCGCCGAAGCCGCCGCCCTTCTCGATGATGCGGACGTCGCTGACGCCGGCCTCCTTGAGCCGGGCGCCAGTGACCAGGCCGGCGAAGCCGCCGCCGATGAACGCGACCGTCACGTGGTCGGTCTTCGGCTCGCGCGCGGTTCTGGGGACGTAGGGATCGTCGAGGTAGTGCGCGAGCTTGCCCGTGAGCCGCAGGTACTGGTCATTGCCGTCGGGGCGGATCCGCTTATCGCGCTCCTGCCGGTACTTGCGGCGCAGGGCCGCCTTGTCGATGGCGGTACCGTCAGGCCGGGCGGGGCCGTCGGTAACGGTCATGCGTGCTCCGAGGGTGGTGTCGATGCGGACGATCCACTCCAGGGTGACATGCGGAACCGGCGCACGGTGTTCGTGCCAGGATGATGACATGACTAGTCCGCGTGCCGGGCAGCCCGCTGCCGCTCAGGATCTGGTGGACATCGCGAAGCTGGTAACCGCCTACTACACGCTGCATCCTGATCCTGGTGAGGCCGCCCAGCGGGTGTCGTTCGGCACTTCCGGTCACCGCGGGTCGGCGCTGACGGCGACGTTCAATGAGGATCACATCGTGGCCGCGACCCAGGCCATCTGCGAGTACCGGACCGGCGCGGGCATCGACGGGCCGCTGTACCTCGGCGTTGACACGCATGCGCTTTCCGAGCCGGCTCAGGTCAGCGCGCTGGAGGTGCTGGCCGGTAACGGCGTGCGGGTGCTGCTCGACGCCCGCGGCGGGTATACGCCGACTCCAGCGGTGTCGAGGGCGATCCTGGTGCATAACGCATCCGGGCCCAGGGCCCGCGCTGACGGGATCGTGGTCACCCCCTCGCATAACCCGCCCCCGGACGGCGGCTTTAAGTACAACCCGCCCGATGGCGGCCCGGCGGGCACGGACATCACCCGGCAGATCCAGGACCGGGCCAACGCCCTGCTGGCGGACGGGCTGGCGGGCGTGCGCCGGATCCCCTTCGCGCGCGCGATCACGGCGGACACCACCGGGCGCTTCGATTTCCTCGACGCCTACGTCTCGGCCCTCGGGCAGGTCGTCGACCTCGCCGCGATCAGGGCCGCCGGGGTGCGCATCGGCGCCGATCCGCTGGGCGGAGCGAGTGTCGGCTACTGGGGAGAGATCGGCGAGCGTTACGGGCTGGACCTCACCGTCGTCAATCCGGAAGTGGACGCCACGTTCCGGTTCATGACCCTGGACTGGGACGGCAAGATCCGCATGGACTGCTCGTCGCCGTCCGCTATGGCCAGCCTGATCGCCCGTCAGCAGGAGTTCACGATCGCGACCGGGAACGATACCGACGCCGACCGGCACGGCATCGTGACGCCCGACGGGGGCCTGCTGAACCCCAACCATTACCTCGCCGTCGCCATCGACTACCTGTACCGGCGCCGCGACGGCTGGCCAGCGTCGGCCGCGGTGGGCAAGACCCTGGTCAGCTCGTCGATGATCGACCGGGTCGCCGAGGGCCTGGGCCGCCGGCTGCTCGAGGTACCGGTCGGGTTCAAGTGGTTCGTGCCCGGCCTGCTGGACGGATCGGTCGGCTTCGGCGGCGAGGAGAGCGCCGGAGCCTCGTTCCTGCAGCGCGACGGCGCGATATGGACGACCGACAAGGACGGGATCATCCTCGCCCTGGCCGCCTCGGAGATCACGGCCGTGACCGGGCGCTCGCCATCGCAGCTGTACGCCGACCTCACCGCCCGGTACGGAGCACCCGCCTACGCCCGCGTCGACACCGCGGCCAGCCGGGAGCAGAAGGCGGCGCTGGCCAGGCTCTCACCTGAGCAGGTCACGGCCAGCCAGCTGGCGGGCGAGAAGATCACCGCGAAGCTGACCACGGCCCCCGGCAACGGCGCCCCGATTGGCGGGCTGAAGGTAGTCAGCGAGTCCGGCTGGTTCGCGGCCCGCCCGTCCGGCACCGAGGACGTCTACAAGCTCTACGCCGAGTCCTTCCGCGGCCCGGCCGGCCTGGCCGCGATCCAGGAAGAGGCACAGGCGATCGTGGCGGCCGCCCTCGGCTAAGCGCCCGTCAGGCCGAGACCAGGTCGCACACGAAGATCAGGGTTTCCCCCGGCGCGATCGCGTGGCCGGCGCCCCGGTCCCCGTAGGCCAGGCCCGGCGGGATGACCAGCTGGCGGCGGCCCCCGACCTTCATCCCCTGAACTCCCTGGTCCCAGCCGGCGATGACCCGCCCGGCACCGAGCTGGAACTGGAGCGGAGCGCCCCGGTTCCAGCTGGCGTCGAACTCTTCTCCGGTGGAGAACGCGACCCCGACGTAATGCACCTCCACCGTGTCGCCGGGCTTCGCTACCGCCCCGTCGCCTTCCCAGATGTCGGTGATCTCCAGGTCGGCCGGCGGCTCGCCACCGGCGAAGTCGACTTCAGGCTTGTCGATGCTCATGCGCCCGGATCCTACGCTACTGGCCCAGCAGCCAGCGACCGGGCTCGATGAGCTTGCGCGCACTGGCCGGCCCCCACGATCCGGGCGCGTAGGAAGCGACCCGGGGCGGGGTCGACAGCAGCGGCTCGGCCACCTTCCACACCGCGGCCAGCCCGTCCGGGCGGGTGAACAGCGACCGGTCGCCGATGAGCGTGTCGTGGATTAGCCGGACGTAAGGCGGCAGGGGATCGGCGCCGGCCAGGCCGGACAACGGGATCGATGAGTGCGCGATGTCGAGGTCCAGCGCGGGGCCGGGCTTCTTGGCCACCAGCGACAGGTCGATTTCGCCGCTGCCCGCCAGCGAGAAGGACAGCACGTTCGCATCGCGCGGCAGCTGCCCGGCGAACGGTCCGGCCGGCTCGCGCAGGATCAGGCTGACTCGCTGCTCCGTGGCGGCCAGCCGCTTGCCCGTGCGCAGGTAGAACGGCACGCCGCGCCAGCGGGCGTTGTCGATCCACAGGCGCGCCGCGACGAACGTGTCCCGGCTGGACCTGGCCGCTACGCCGGGCACATCGCGGTAGCCGGCGAACTGGCCCAGCACCACCTCGGCCGGGTCGAGCAGCCGGAAGCGCTTGATCACTTTTTCGCGGGCGGCCTGCAGGTCGAAGGCGCCGAGGCTGGCGGGCGGCTCCATAGCGACCTCGGCGGCCACCTGGAACAGGTGCGTGACGAGCATGTCCAGCACCGCGCCGGTGGCGTCGTAGAACACCGACCGGTCGGTGATGCCGAGCTTCTCGGGGACATCGATCTGTACCGACTCGATGTAATCGCGGCTCCACATCGCGGAGAACAGCCCGTTGGCGAAGCGCAGCAGGTGCAGGTCCTGCGTCGCCTCCTTGCCAAGGAAATGGTCGATCCGGTAGACCTGCTGCTCGTCAAGCACCGAGTGGACGACCCGGTCGAGGGCCCGGAAGGCCTCCTGTGAGGTGCCGAACGGCTTCTCGTAGACGACGCGAGAGCCCTTGGCCAGCCCGTGCTGGCCGAGAGACTTCGTCAGCTCGGTGAAGGCGACCGGGGGAACCGCGAGGTAATGGACTAGCTGCGGGTCGCCGCCCATGGCGGCGCGCGCCTTGGCCAGCACGTCCAGCAGGCTGCCGGGGGTGTCGGTGCTGAAGCCGCCGCCGGCGAAGAACACGCGCCGGGCGAATGCTTCCCAGGCGGCCTGCTCCGGCTTCGGGCCGAACTCGGTGAGCACGCTGTGAACGTGGCCGCGGAAGTCCTCGTGCGCGACATCGCCGCGGCCGTTGCCCACCAGCCGCCACTGCCTGGGCAGCAGGCCCTCAAGGGCGAGCCGGTAGAACGCCGGCAGCACCAGGCGCTTGGCCAGGTCCCCGGTCGCGCCGAAGAGAACGAAGATGGTCGGACCCGGATCGGGGCTGGGCTTGCGGGGACGTTTCGCGGTCGCCATGAAAGCCAAACCTACGTGAGTGCACCGGCCGGTAACAGTGCGGCCTGCGGTCCTGGCCGGAAGTTGCGCGTATGGTCTGGCTGTGTTCGATCAGTTCACGCAGCTCGTCTCCGATGCGTCGGCGTGGGCCTACGTCATCATCTTCCTGTTCGCCGCGCTCGACGCGCTCGTGCCGGTGGTGCCGAGCGAGGTCTCGGTCATCACCGCAGGCGTGGTCGCCGCCGGAAGCGGCGGCCTCAGCCTGCCGCTGATCATCATCGCCGCTGCCTGCGGCGCGTTTCTCGGCGACAACGCCGCGTACCTGGTCGGCCGCCGCTACGGCACCCGGGCGAAAGAGCGCTTCTTCCGCGGCGACAAGGGCCGCAAGACCGTCGCCTGGGCCGAGCGCCAGCTCGCCGAGCGCGGAGGCGAGCTGATCATCATTGCCCGTTTCATCCCTGGCGGGCGGACCGCCGTCACGCTCAGCGCGGGGGCATCGCTCTATCCGTGGCCGCGCTTTGCCGTGTTCGACGCCATCGCGGCGCTCCTGTGGGCCTGCTACGCGTCGCTGCTCGGGTATTTCGGCGGGAAGGCGTTCGAGGGCGCGGCCTGGAAGGGGCTCGTGCTCGCGCTCGGGATCGCCTTCGCCGTGACGGGCAGCGTCGAGGTCGTGCGCTGGTACCTGAAGCGGCGCCGTCCCGGCGCGGAAAGGTGATGGCCATGACCTGGGCGCTCGCCTGCTGCGGCGGATAACCGGGCGATGATCCGGGCCAGTTGCCGTGCCTGGCGCCGGCGGATATGCATGTTGCCGTAGATGCTGCGGTCCAGGCCGAAGAACCAGAGACCGGGATGACGTGGCGATGCTGACGTGCCGGTGAACGGCGGCATGCCACGGCCGTCCAGGGTGACCAGATGGCCGACCAGCGGCTCGAGCCCCGGGCCGTAGCCGGTAGCGCAGATCACGATGTCAGGCGCGCAGCTAGTGCCGTCGGTGAAGCAGACATCGGGACCGTCGAGCCGTTCAATTCCGGGCTTCATGATGATCCGGCCGGCCTTCATCGCGCGGACGAAGCCGTTGTCGACGGCGACAGTGACGCCCTGCGCCGATTGCCGGCTGAAGGCGCCAAGCTCGGAGCGAGGGTAGCCACGTCGGCTCAGGTCCCCGAAGGCGATCCGCTGCAGCGCGCGCAGGTTGGCGTCCTGGATGCGCAATGGCAGGTACCGGGTGGCGAGGCTGACCGGGTGCATCGGGATGCCGCCGTACCGCAGCGGCGTGATGTTCATGCCCGAGCGCGCCGACAGCCACAGCATCGCCGCATCGCTGCCGGCCAGGTGATTCATCAGGTCGACGCCAGAGTTACCAGGGCCCACCACGAGCACGTCGCGGCCCGCTACATCGGCGATATTCCGGAATTTCCCGGCATGGACGAGCGTGCCGGGAAATTCGGCTGACCCGGGCCAGCTGGGCATGACCGGCTGAGCATCTGGCCCGGTGGCGACCACCACGTGCGCGACGGTGATGCTCGCGCCGCCCAGGTCAAGCTCCCACCCCGAATCGGCCCGGTCGATGCGGCGCACGGCCGTGCCGAGCCGGATGCGCATGCCGGTCGCGTACTCCTGCAGGTAGGTGACGTAGTCGTCGCGGGCGGGGAACGGCCCGTACCGGCGGGGGATGCGTACGCCGGGCTGATGCGAGAACATCCGGTGCGTGTTCAGCTGAAGATGATCGTGCCGCGCTCGCCATGCCGCGGCCACCGTGTCGGCCTGCTCGACGACCAGCGGATCTAGGCCGGCACGGCGTATCGCCCAGGCCGCCGCCAGTCCCGCGGGCCCCGCGCCGACCACCGTTACGCGCTCGTCCACGGTGCGAGCCTGCAGCCGGGCGGCACCGCCGTCAAGGCCGCGCGCGGCCGCCCGCTGACCCTTCCGATTCGCTGGCCTGGCTGGTTCTATGAGTACAGGCTTCCGGTGGGAAAGCGGCCTGAGGATTGGCTCCGCGGTTACTTACCGGTCGCTTCGAGTTTGCTCTGTTCCTCTAGCGTCAGCGACTGGAATGTCCGGCACCGACCGGACCAGCGGCTATGAAGGAGATCAGATGCCCGAGAAGGGTCAGCGCTTCCGGCAGCGAAGGTGGACCAGTACCGGCACCGTCATTGCGAGTGCCGTGACCCTGATCAGCGCCCTGGGCCTAGTCGGCGGGGCCGCGCCGGGAGTGGCCTTGGCCACCGGGTCGGCCGCTGGCCGACCTCAGGCGCCCGCGAGCAGCTGCCATCTCGCACATGGCATCAAGCACGTCGTCCAGCTGGGCTTCGACAACGTGCACTTCTTCCGGGACAACCCCAATGTCCCGTCCGATCTGCAGATGATGCCCAGCCTGCTGAACTTCTTCGAGGATAACGGCACGTTCCTGTCCAACGATCACACGCCGCTGATCGCGCACACCGGCGATGACCTGCTGACGACCGCGACCGGTCTGTACGGCGACCGGCAGGGCATGCCGGTCAGCAACGACTACCAGAGCTATAACACCGACGGCACGACGGACCCGGCGGCCTCCTTCGCGTACTGGACCGACCCGATCTTCGATACCGCCGCGCATCCGAACCCTGGCCATGACACGAACCCGTCGATGGTCTACGCTCCGACGCCGCCGGCTACCACCTCAGCCGCCCCCGTTCCCGACACGGTCACCCCGGCCCCGTGGGTCCCGTTCACCAGGGCCGGCTGTGACGTCGGCGAGGTCGCCACGGCGAACCAGGAACTCGAGAACACTACGGTGGATATCCCCAAGGTGTTCGGCGCGAACTCGCCAGAGGCCCAGCAGCTGGCGGCCGATCCCGACTCCTTCAAGGACGCCGAGACGGCCGACTACGTCGGCATCGGCGTGCACTGCGGCCGGGGCAGCGCGATCTGCGCGAGCGCCAAGGCCGTGAAGTTCGGCCAGGCTACTGCCACCGCCAGTGCCGTGCCCGACGTGCTGCCCGACGAGCCCGGCGGCTATGCGGGGTTCCAGGCGCTGTTCGGCCACCGGTACGTCGCGCCGCAGCTCGGAGCCGGCACGCCCGGCCTGACCCATCACGGGTTCCCGGTCACCAACGCGGCCGGAAACCTGGTGGACGAGAACGGTAACGAACTCGACGGGGCGTTCCTGACCGCGCATCCAGGGTTCCCCGGCTTTGGCGAGATCAACGCCTCGCAGACCCTCGCTTACATGGCGGACATGCTGGAGAGCGGCGTGCCCGTCGTCAACGGCTACCTCTCCGACATCCACGGGAACGAGGACATCCCCGGCCTGTCGGCGTGCGCGAAGGCCCCGGCCGCGCTCGGCAGCGGGAGTGCCTGTTACGTTGCGCAGGCCCAGTATTACAACACGGCGTTCGCGACATTCTTCCGGCGCCTGGCCGCCGACGGGATCACGCCCGCTAACACGCTCTTCGTGCTCAGCTCCGACGAGGGCGACCACGAGGCGGGCGCGAACGTGGGCCGGGCCATCCAGCCCACCCCGGCCAACTGCGACGGTGCCACGGTCAGCGGTACCACGGTGACTCCTGACGTCCCCTGTACTTATCCGGCCGGATCCTTCGGCGAACTCGACGGCAACATCACCGGCCTGCTGGCCACCCAGAAGCACGACACGACCCCGTTCAGCCTCGAAGATGACACCGCGCCGGAGTTCTACGTCACCGGGCAGCCGGGTCCCGACGCTCCGCAGGTCCGGACCCTGGAGCGCGACGTGGCCGGGCTCACCGCCGCGAACCCGTACACGGGCACGACCCAGCCGATCGCCAACTACCTGGCTGACCCGGCCGCGGAGGCCATCGTGCACATGGTGAATGCCGACCCGGCCCGGACGCCCACGCTCGCGATGTTCGCCCGGCCTGACTACTTCCTCACCTCGGGCAGCGCGACCTGCACTGGCTCGTGCGTGCAGCAGAATACGGGCTTCGCCTGGGATCACGGCGACTACGCCGCCGAGATCGACACTAACTACATCGGCCTGGTCGGCCCTGGCGTCCGTCATCTGGGGCTCGACGGCTCGCCGCCCAGCGCGGGCCCCAGCTCAGCGGGCCCGGACAGCGGCCAGATCACGGTCCCGGATGAGAACACCACCGGACCCTGGACCGACGAGACCGACATCCGCCCGACCGTCATGTACCTGACCGGCCTGCGGGACGACTACGAGCATGATGGCCGGGTCATCACCCAGATCCTCGGCCACCGGAACTCCGCGCTTCGCGCTCCGGGCGTGACCAGGCTGGGCGAGTGCTACAAGCAGCTCAACTCCAGCGTGGGCCAGCTCGGCACGGACACGCTGATCGCCGCGACCAAGGCGATCGAGAGCAGCAGCCCTGGCGACGCGACCTACCTGCACGTCGATCACGAACTCAGGAATCTGGATGTCGCCAGGGACCGGCTGGCCCTGAGGATCAAGGGAGAACTGGAAGCCGCCGCATTCCAGGACGCGCGGGTCCGCGGCGTCGCTCCGCAGATCCTTGGCTGTCAGCAGGTCATCCGGCGCGCGCACCGGCTGGCCCGGTCCGCCTGAGCGCGGGCCGCGCGGTCGTCATCGCGGCGGCGCGGGACTGCCCCGCGCCGCCGCGCTCGATGGATCACTGTTCCCAGTGGCCCCATCTCAGGCTGGGCTCGGGCAGCGAGGGAGGGTCGAGGAAGGCGGGGGTCCCGTCAAGGTCCAGCGCGGCCAGGGGCGAGCGGGCCGCGGCGTCGCGCTCGGTGAGCGGAGGCAGGTTCCATTTCTGCTCGACGAGCTTGAGCACGGAAGTGTGGTCGAATACCTCGCTGCAGACGTAGTCAGGGCGCGCGTACGGGGACACGATCACCGCGGGGACCCGGAACCCGTACTGGTCGTAGTGGTGCGGGCCCTGGGTCAGCTCCTCCTTGCTCTGCACCAGAGCGGGAAGCAGCGGCTGCAGGAACGACTGGAGCCGGGTCTGGCTCCCGACCAGGCTGCGTCCCTCGACGTCATCGGGCGGCACCGCGGCCGGCGGGCCGACGTGGTCATGGTAGCCGCCGTGCTCGTCGTAGAGCCAGATCAGCAGGGTCCCTGGCCACCCCTGACCGCGCATGACCCGGTTGATGACCTCGGCGGCGAAGCTCTCGCCCTTGCGGATGTCCTGCGGGTTTTCCTCGGAGTACGTGTCGAAGTCGGGGTCCACGATGCTGAACGCGGGCAGCGTGCCGTGGTCGGCATCGGCGAAGAACTCCTCGGTGCTGCGGATATGCCGCATGTACCGGCCGGTCCCGATGGGGAAGACGTCCGCGGTGAACTGCAGGTCCTTCTGAACCCCCTGGGTCACGGCCCGCACCGGCCGCCCGGCGGACATCAGGCGCCGACGTCCCATCTTGCGCTTGTGCCGGGCATAGTGCCTCAGCCTGGACTGGCCGGCGGTCCCCGGATGGTAGTTAGCCCAGGAGATCCCGTGCCTGGTCAGCGTGTCGAAGATGGTCCCGTTAGGCGGGTAGTCGAGCAGGTCATAAGGCGAGTCGTCGATGAGGCCGTGCGCTGTTCCGGCGATGAGGAAGCGGCGGTTGGGAAACGTGGGGCCCAGGCAGGAGCTAAACCAGTGATCAGCCAGCGGGAAGGTCCTGGCCAGCCCGTAATAGAACGGCAGGTCGGCCTCCGTCCAGTAGCCCATCCCGACGGCGGCGGCATCAGCGGCGGCACCGGTGCCGGTACCGGCACCGGCCGCGCCGGCCTGGGAGAGCACCATCTGGGTGCTGGTCACGAACCCGTCGCATTTCCCGTCGCCCCACTGCAGGTGGCTCGCATGCCAGCTCTGCGACGGCACCATCGGCCGCTGGACGGTCGAGGTCAGGTGATAGGGGCGGACCGGCTCCCCGCCAGCTCCCAGATTCGATATCTCAGGCTCGCCGTCCGGGCCTAGTGCGTACCCCTCGCCCCGCCCCTGCAGCATGCCCAGGTAGTTGTCGTAGGAGTGATTTTCCATCATCAGGACCACGATGTGCCTGATCTGCGGCAGCAGGTCAGTGGCCGCCGGCAGCGTCGGCCTCGGCCGTGGCCCTGGCTCCCTGGCCGCGGAGCGCCGGGAAAGGCGCCTGCGCTCTTGCTGCTCAAGCCATTCCCGCATCATGCACCGCCCTGGGCTGGATATCCGTGCCGATCATGAGATTAACCGCGGATCGCGCTGGCGTGCGGCAGTCGCCCGATACGCCTTCGCCGGGCATGAGAAGATATGCTACAAGATTCGTCGTACTATAAAGGCAGTAGTAGTTAAGGGGGAAATCGTGCCAGCCGAGGCCAGGGGACGGCCGCGCGGTGCGCTGGAGCGAGAGGTCCTGGCCTGCCTGGCGGCGGCCGGGCGGCCCCTTTCCCCGGCGGAGGTCCGGGCCGAGCTGGGCGGTCCGCTGGCCTACACGACCGTCATGACCACGCTGGGCCGGCTGCACGCCAAGGGCGCGGTCTCCCGGCAGGCGGCCGGCCGCGGGTACGCCTACGCTCTGCAGGGCGGCCCGGACGACGCACAGGCATCGATGACGGCCCATCGCATGCTCAAGCTGCTCGAGGCCGGAAACGACCGGACGGTCGTGCTGGCGCGCTTCATCGCCGATCTCAGCCCTGCGGATGAGGAGCTGCTCAGCGGCCTGCTCGCCGACCATGCCCGGCCCGATGCGGACCCGCCATGATGCTGCTCGGCCTGATCCCGCTCGCGGCCAGCGTCCTGGTTGCCCTGACCAGCGGCGGCCTGTCCCGGCGCCTGTCTCCCCGCGTAGCCGCATCGCTGCTCACCCTGCTGGCGCTGGCCACCTCGGTGGCGACCGGCATCGTGCTCTGCCTGGCCGCGTTCAGCGCACTGGCCCGCCAGCCCTTCATCGCCGCCGTGGGCGGCTGGTCCGGCCGCACCTGGCGGCCCTGGGGCCAGCTGCCGGCCGGCTGGGGCGTGCTGGCTGCCGCCGCCGCCGCGGGGCTGCTGGCCGCGGCGTGCGTATCCCTGGCCCGTGCCGCGCGCGAGCTGGCGTGCGCCAGCCGGGCCTGCCGCCGGGCCGGCCGCCACGACCAGCTCGTGATCGTCCGCGACGAGCGCCCCACCGCCTACACCGTGCCCGGCGGATCCGGCGTGATCGTCGTCTCGACGGGCATGCTCGCCCTGCTGCGCCCTGACGAGCGCCGGGCGCTGCTCGCTCACGAGGCTGCTCACCTGCGGCACCATCACGCCTGCTACCTTCTGCTCGCCCAGCTCGCCGCCGCGGCCAACCCGCTCTTGCGGCCGCTGGCCAGGAACGTGCGTCTCGCGGTCGAGCTGTGGGCCGACCAGGTCGCGGCGCGGGAGGTCGGCGATCGCGGTGCGGTCGCGCGGGCGCTGGCCCGCGCCAGCCTGGGAGCTTCCCGGCCCGAGCCCAGCCGCGGCGTGGCGCTCGCCATCGCCGAGACGGACGTCCGGGCCCGCGTGCGGGCCCTGGTCGACCGGCCCCCCCGCCTTCAGCCCTGGGCCGTGGCCGTCGCCCTGACCCTCACCTTGGTCTCCAGTGCCGCCGCGGTGACCCTCACCCTGGCCACCCACCAGCAGATCGAGATCGCGCAGCTCGCCGCTGCACGCGATCATGGTGGCCCCGGCCCTGGGATTGCCGACGGCAGCCACGATCATCTGGACCACGCCGGAAGGCTCAGGTCGCGAGCGTGATCTCGGCCTGCTGCAGGAGATGCTGCAGCGGATCGGCGCCGATGCTCAGGATGAGCCGGGCCGTCTCGCCGTGCAGCTCCACGGTGGCCGAGGTCTCGCCGTTCCCGCTGGAGAAGGCGCCAGGACGGCAGGGCCCGGCCCAGCCCGCGGCCACCCGGAGCTGGCGCAGCAGCAGGCCGGTGTCCAGGGCCGGCGACACCGGCAGGGACGAGGGCCACTGGCTGGCTCCCTCGTTCAGCAGCGACACGAGCCCGTCCAGGAGCTGGCTGAGAGCCGAATCGGGAGCCGGCGGCACCGCCAGGGTGAGCGACTGAACGAGGGGGCGCCAGTGCGGGGTGAGCCGGATCTGAGCCTGGACCACGCCGCGCTCGCCGCGCAGCCACCACCGGCAGTGCGCGGGCGAGTCGAACTCGGCAGGCCGCTCGGTGTCCGCCCGGAAATCCCCGATGCGCTGCCGGATCTGCTCGGCCTTGCTCTGGCGCTCGGCGTACGGCTCGTCCTGCGCCACGTTGGGCGTGAACAAGCGGGCCGCCACCGCGTCGTCCCAGGACCGCAGCAGCCCCATCACCTCCCGCTGGGCGCTGAGCGTCTCCGGCCACGGGCCGCCAGCGGCGGGAACGGGGCCGCCGACCGCCGGCGCGGCCGCCGGGCCGGACGGGCCGGGCTGATGGCTCAGCAGGGCTTGCAGCAGCTTGGCGCCGAGCGGATGTGCGGGCGCATACGTGCCGTTGGCCAGCACGATCACCCCCATCCCGCTGGCCAGGTGCCAGCGCATGTGGCTGCCGAAGCCCGGATAGCCGCCGCTGTGCTGGACGATCCGGCCATGCTCGGCGTCCTCCTCGACGAACAGGCCGAAACCGTAACTGCCGGGGCCGGGGCCAGCAGGCAGGGACGGCGCCAGCGGCGGCAGCGCGACCTGCGGCAACTGCATCTCTCGCCGGGTCGCGCGGCCGAGCGGATGCGTTCGGTGTTCGTCCTCGTGCCCGGGCGGGAACGCGGCCGCCAAGCCGCTCGCCCAGCGGGCGAGATCACTGACGGTGCTGTATATCCCGCCCATCGGGGCGAACGCGCCGGAGGGTTCAGGGGCGAGCTCTTCCCAGCCGGCGCTGCCGTGCCGGTAGCCGCGGGCGAGTCGTGCCCCGTCGAACTCGGCGGCGTCGAACCCGGTGCTGCTCATCCCGAGCGGGTCGAGCAGCCGGGCCCGCACGAACTGCTCATAGCCGGTGCCCGACGCCGCGGCCACGATTTTCCCGAGGAGCGCGTAACCGAGATTGGCGTACTCAAAGCGGGTGCCCGGCGCCCAGGCGAAGCGCACGCCGGCCGCCAGGAACTGCGAGAACTCCCCGGCCGGCAGTCCCTGCTGCCGGTCACCCCACGGGTCATCGGTCGGGAAGCCAGCGGTCATGGTCAGCAGGTTCCGGATGGAAATGCGCGGTGAGTCGGCCGTGGCCGGGCGCAGGCCGGCCAGCTCGGGGACGTAATCCTGCGCCGGATCGTCGAGCGCGAGCGCGCCATCGTCTCGCAGGGCCAGCACCGCGGCCGCCGTGAAGCTCTTGGTCATCGAGGCGATCCGGAAGACCGTGCTGGCCTCCGGCACCGGGCCGCCGAGCCACTGCTCGCCCAGTCCGCGTACGCGCAGCAGGGATCCCCCGGCCAGGATCCCGTACACCAGCCCCGGCTGGCCGCCGCCGAGCTGGTAGCTGTCGGCGATGGCATCCAGCGCGCCGAGGTCGCCCTCGCGGGGCCACGGCGGCGGCGGCTGTCCTCCGGCCGCCGGGACGGGTTCAGATCGCGGGTCAGCCAAGGCGCACCTCCGGATCGAGTGGGCGGTCTACCAGCGGAACCCCGCCACCATGACATGGCCGTGCGGGCCCTGCGCCGGATCGAAGTATGACAGGACCAGCTGGGCCGGCGTACTGAGCCCTGGCTGCCCGATGATCGCGCGGCAGAAGTTCGCGAAGCCGGTGCCGGCCCGGCACGCGACCCGCCCCGACCTGATCCGCTTCCAGGTGCCATCGGGGGCCGGCGCCCCGAAAACGGTGAAGGCGCCCGTGATATCGGTCTGCTCGACCAGGACGAAATGGCGCCCGGCCGAAGGGAAGGCGGCCACGCTGACCGCGGACGGTGCCGCACCGGGGATGATCGAGGTGGCCGCGGTGGGATCCGGCGTCCACGAGCCGGACGGGCCGGGGCTGCGCCACTGGTAGCTCAGCGGATCGGTCCAGGACAGCGCGCTGGCGGGCACCCGCGCCTCGAACAACGTCCCGGTGGCGCATTTGCCGGTCGCCAGGGCCGTGCACGTGGGCCCGAACAAGTACAGGTAGGGACCGGAGAAGACCGGCGAGCCGAGCAGCTTCGCGGCGGGGGCGGTGACCAGGCCGGCGCCGGAGAACACCGTGACGTTGTTGCTCAGCGTGCCGGTGGCCGGGTCGTACTCGACCAGGCCGAAGCCCTCGGGCAGGAAGCCCCCGGCGGCGCCCAGCACGCAGTAGTTGTTGAACGCGATGAGCAGGTCGGGGGTGGACGGCACGCGGGTGACGCCGCTGATCCACGAGGCGGCGTAGCTGCTGCTGGCGCCCCCGGAGCCGCACGGCTGGCCCGTCGCCGTGACCAGTCCCGCGGGTGCCGGCAGGAACGGCGCGGGGGCGGCATCAGGGGACGCGGCGACTGCCGTTCCTGGCGTGCGCACCTCGCTGAGCTGGCCGGGCCTGCGTCCGGCCGGGCCCTGGCCCGCCACGGTCAGGCCGGCCGCGGCGGTTGAGCCCGTGATGAACTGCCGCAGCGCCCAGGTGACGTGGCCCCCCGCGCCCGGAGCGCGAGCGTAGACCGCGGTGTCGCAAAACAGCCACAGGCTGTGGCCGGGGCTGGCCGGCAGGGCCGCGCTGTAGCCGCAGTCGCGGGCGATGCTGGCGTTACCCGAGCGCTCGAAACCGGACTGGACCGGAACGGGAGCCAGCGTGGCCGGCCGGCTCGGCGGGCCGACGGAGGTCGGCACCGCTACCAGTGCCACCACGAAGATCAGCAGGACGATGCGGCGCCACCGGCGACGGCGCGGGCGCGTTCGCTCCGACGCCGTCATGATGAGCCATTTTAATCCAGTCCCCGCCCGCCCGACCCCGCGCCCGGCCGCCGGGCGTCATGATCAGGCGAGGTCGAACCGGTCGAGGTTCATCACCTTGTCCCACGCCGCGACGAAGTCGGTCACGAATTTCCCGCGTCCGTCATCGCTCGCGTAGACCTCCGCGAGCGCGCGCAGCTCGGAGTTCGACCCGAAGACGAGGTCGGCCCGGCTGCCGGTCCACCTGAGCTCGCCCGTGGCGGCGTCGCGGCCCTCGAACGTAGTGGCGTCGCCGGACGCCGCGCTCCACGTCGTGCCCATGTCCAGCAGGTTGACGAAGAAGTCGTTAGTCAAAGAGCCCGGGGTCGTGGTGAAGACGCCCAGCGGCGACTGCTGATAGTTCGCGCCCAGGACGCGCAGGCCTCCGACCAGGACCGTCATCTCGGGGGCGCTCAGGGTCAGCAGGTTCGCCCGGTCAATCAGCAGGTACTCAGCCGGCAGCCGGCTGCCCTTCCCGAGGTAGCTGCGGAACCCGTCGGCGGCCGGCTCGAGCGCGGTGAACGACTCGATGTCGGTTTGCTCCTGCGACGCGTCGGCGCGGCCCGGCGTGAAGGGGACCGTTACGTCGAAGCCGGCGTTCCTGGCGGCCTGCTCGACGGCCGCACCGCCAGCGAGCACGATCAGGTCGGCCAGCGAGACCTGCTTGCCGTCGGCCCGGGCCGCGTTGAAGGCCTCCTGGATGCCCGCCAGGGTACCCAGCACCGGCGCCAGCTGGTCGGGGTCGTTGACCTCCCACCCGCTCTGCGGCTCAAGGCGCAGGCGCGCACCGTTGGCGCCGCCGCGCTTGTCGCTGCCGCGGAACGACGAGGCCGCTGCCCACGCGGCGGACACCAGCTGGGGCACCGGCAGGCCCGAGGCGAGGATCTGGCCCTTGAGGGAGTCGATGTCCGCAGCGTCGATGAGCTCGTGCGACACCGCGGGGATGGGGTCCTGCCACAGCAGCACCTCGGCCGGGACCTCCGGGCCGAGGTAGCGCGTGACCGGGCCCATGTCACGGTGGGTCAGCTTGAACCAGGCCCGGGCGAAGGCGTCCGCCAGCTGGCCGGGGTCCTCGAGGAAGCGCCGGGAGATCTGCTCGTAGACCGGATCCGCGCGGAGCGAGAGGTCGGTCGTCAGCATCGTCGGGACGTGGCGCTTGGACGGGTCGTGAGCGTCGGGGACGGTACCCGCCCCGGCGCCGCCCTTCGGCTGCCACTGGTGCGCGCCCGCGGGGCTGCGGGCCAGCTCCCACTCGTAGCCGTACAGGGTCTCGAGGAAGCTGTTGTCCCACGTCACCGGGGTAGGAGTCCACGTAACCTCAAGACCGCTGGTGATCGCGTCGCCGCCCTTGCCGGTGCCGTAGGTGCTCTTCCAGCCCAGGCCCTGCTGCTCGAGGGGGGCCGCCTCGGGGTCGGGGCCGACGTTCTCCTCCGGGCCCGCACCGTGGGTCTTGCCGAAGGTGTGGCCGCCCGCGATCAGGGCCACCGTCTCCTCGTCGTTCATCGCCATCCGGCGGAACGTCTCGCGGATGTCGCGCGCCGCGGCGAGCGGGTCGGGGTTGCCGTTCGGGCCCTGCGGATTGACGTAGATGAGGCCCATCTGGACCGCGCCGAGGGGCTCATCGAGCTCCCGGTCGCCGGTGTAGCGCTCGTCATCGAGCCAGGTGGTCTCTGGCCCCCAGTAGACGTCCTCGTCCGGCTCCCAGACGTCCTCGCGGCCGCCGGCAAAGCCGAAGGTCTCAAACCCCATCGACTCCAGGGCGACGTTGCCGGTGAGAACGATGAGGTCGGCCCACGAGATCTTCTGGCCGTACTTCTTCTTGACCGGCCACAGCAGCCGGCGGGCCTTGTCGAGGCTGACGTTGTCCGGCCAGCTGTTGAGCGGCGCGAAGCGCTGCTGGCCGGCCCCCGCGCCGCCGCGGCCGTCACTGATCCGGTAAGTGCCCGCGCTGTGCCACGCCATCCGGATCATCAGCGGGCCGTAGTGGCCGAAGTCGGCCGGCCACCAGTCCTGCGAGGTGGTCAGCATCGCGGCGATGTCCTGCTTCACGGCCGCGAGGTCGAGCGTCCGGAATGCCTGGGCGTAGCGGAATTCCTCCCCGAGGGGGTTGGCCACGGCGGGGTTCTTGGCCAGGATCTTCAGGTTGAGCTTGCTCGGCCACCAGTCACGGTTGGCGTCGCCCATGGTGGGGTGCGTGAGGCCGGCGGGCGCGACCGGGCATCCCCCGCTCTCCGCAGTGGCGCCTTCGATGACTACTGGATCATGGTTCTCAGTCATGGGAATCCTTCCGGGCTAGGCCGATCGCGGTGCTCAGGTGCTGCGGGCGGCGGAACAGCCGGGGCACACGCCCCGGTAGATGACCTCGGCCTTGTCGATCGAGAAGCCGTGGTCGTCGGACGCGGTCAGGCCGGGCGCCGCGCCGGCCGCGCAGTCGACGTCAGCGACGGCCTCTGGGATACGGTCATTCCGCCCACCCCCACCTTCATGGACACGAACAGCCCAAGAGAACTAATTGTCCAAGTCTAATGCCGATACGGGACTACCGTCACTTGGCCCCCAGGCGACTCTTGATCTCCAGACGGCCCTTGGCTCCCAGGACTTTGAGTGGCGCGCCGGCGCATCCCTGGACCGGACTTCGGCGCGGCGGGCGGCGGCGGCCGGCCGATCATGACCGCAGCACGTCTGGCGAAGCCTGATCTTCCTGGCTAAGGTGGCTCTCCACGGAGGCTCCTCCCGGATCGTGAACCCGGGCTCCGACGGCAGTACGCCTGACTACCCCGTATCGCTAGAGAACCTGGACTATTGCGCACATGGCCAAGACCGTGACTGTAGAAATCACTGACGACATCGACGGCTCATCCGGTGCTCAGACGGTGACGTTTGCCTACCAGGGCCAGCAGTTCGAGATCGACCTGGCCGAGAAGAACCACGTCGCCTTCCTGACCTCGCTGAAGCCCTTCATCGACGCTGCCCATGTCGCCTCCGGCCGGCGGCGCCCGGCTGGTGCTTCAGGGGCACGGCGTTCTCGCGGCTCATTGTCGGTAGACCGGACGGCCGTGCGCGCCTGGGCCGAGAAACAGGGCATTCAGGTTGCCGAGCGCGGCCGGATCCGGGCCGACGTGCTGGAGCAGTACGCCGCTGCGCACGAGCACTGAGCGTCCCGCGGACCCGGACGGCCAGATCCTGGTCGCTTGCTATCCCCGCATTTCGGTGCGATGGTGATGAAGGAATTGCTGATGCTGCCCTGGACCCAGGCGGGTTTATGCGTGAATCCTGGGGGTGACCGGGCAAGTACCAAGAGTTAGCATTCGCGATTCCCGTCACCAGCCGGCTCTTTTTTGCAGCCTTTATTCAGCGAGAGTTCCCGGGGAATTCACCGGCCATTCGCCGACCCTGCATTCACGCAATTCCCGCGTCCGTGACATCCGGTCCTACCGCAAAGCATGCGACATTTGGAGATTCTCGTGAAGCATATTCCGTTGACTGGCCGCCGGGGCGCGCTGACCGGGGTAATCGCCGGCCTATCGGCCGGACTGGTCCTGCTGAGCACCGTCGCCGCCACGGCCAGCTCCTCCGGGCCGGCCTCCCATCCCGCCGGGCCTAAGCCGACGATCGTGCTGGAGCACGGCGCGTGGGCCAATGCCGCCAGCTGGAATGGCGTGATCCGGCGGCTGCAGCGAGACGGCTACACCGTCGACGCGCCGCCCAACCCGCTGATGGGCCTGGCCTTCGACCCCGCCTACCTGGCCAACTTCCTGCACACCATCACCGGCCCGATCATCCTGGTCGGGCACTCCTACGGCGGAGCGGTCATCACCAACGCCGCGACCGGTGACAAGCAGGTCAAGGCCCTGGTCTACGTGGATGCCTTCTTGCCCGCCCGGGGCGAGACCATCGGACAGCTTGTCTCGGCCAAGCCCGGGTCCTGTGTTGCACCCGCGGACCCCACCACGGTGTTCAATTTCGCGCCGATCCCGGGTGCCCCGGCGGGCGTCGTCGATGCTTACGTCAAGCACAGCGTGTTCCCCGGCTGCTTCGCCAACGGCCTGCCGCGGCGCGAGGCCGGGGTGCTCGCGGCGACCCAGAGTCCGCTCTCGACGATCGCGCTGACCCAGAAGTCGGGCGTCCCGGCCTGGAAGACGATTCCGTCCTGGGCGGTGGTCGGCACGGCTGACCGCGTCATCCTGCCGGCGGTGCAGCTGTTCATGGCCAGGCGCGCGCATGCCCGCATCACCAGGGTGCACGCCCCGCATCTGTCCATGATCTCCAACCCGGGTGTCGTGACCAGGGTTATCCTCAAGGCTATCCGCGCCACTACCTGATCATCAGCCGTCCGGGGCCTGGCCGAGCTCGCCAGCCGGCCAGGCACCGGACGGCGTCCCGCATCCCTGCCGAGGAGAGGCCCTCATGTCCACCGATAAGCCCGCCGCCATGGCGGCTATCACCGAGCACGAAGCCGGGCAGGTAGAGCGCGCCAATGCCTCCGGGCTCGCCCCGGTCATGTTCGTCCACGGCCTGTGGCTGCTGCCCAGCAGCTGGGACCGCTGGGCTGAGCTCTTCGAGACCGCCGGCTACGTGGCGGTGATACCCGGATGGCCCGACGACCCCGAGACCGTCGCGCAAGCCAGCGAGCATCCCGAGGTATTCGCGGGCAAGTCAATCGGCCAGGTCGCCGACCACTTCGCCGCGATCGCCGGCTCCCTGGCCCGCCCGCCAGTCACCATCGGGCATTCCTTCGGCGGCCTGCTGACCCAGATCCTCGCGGGGCGCGGCCTGTCGGCCGTGTCGGTGGCGATCGACCCGGCGCCGTTCCGGGGCGTCCTGCCCCTGCCGATCTCGGCGCTGCGGTCGGCATCGCCGGCGCTGAGCAATCCGGCCAACCGGCACCGCGCGGTACCGCTGACCTATGACCAGTTCCGCTACGCGTTCGCCAACGCCGTCAGCGAGGACGAGGCGAAGCAGCTGTATGAGAGCTTCGCGGTACCCGCGGCGGGCCTGCCGCTCTTCCAGGCCGCGGCCGCCAACCTCAACCCGTGGACCGAGGCGAAGGTCGATACCGGCAACCCGGACCGGGGCCCGCTGCTGCTGATCTCCGGCGAGAAGGATCACACTGTCCCGTGGGCGATCACCCATGCCTCCTATAAGCACCAGCAAGGCAACAAGAACGCGACCGAGATCACCGAGATCCCCGGCCGGGGGCATGCGCTGACCATCGACAGCGGCTGGCGTGACGTCGCCGACATCGCGCTCGCGTTCGTGCAGCGCTTCACCACGCCCCAGGCAACCTCCGTGAGCTAACTGCTGGCCGCCGCCTCCGAAGAGGGTCATGTCCCGTGAGCACTGGAGAAAGCACGCATGGACCTTAACCTGGCCGGCAAAGTCGCGGTCGTCACCGGAGCAGGCAAGGGCATCGGGATGGCTGTCACCAGGGCCCTGGCCGACGAGGGCGCGCATGTCGTGGCCGGCTCGCGGACCACGCAGACCCTCGACGGCCTGGCGGGCGTCACTCCCGTGGCGGTCGACCTGACCGCTGCGGACGGCCCGGCGCAGCTGATCCGGCGCGCGCTCGATGACCACGGCCAGATCGACGTGCTGGTCAACAACGTCGGTGCCGTCCGCATGCGGCAGGAAGGATTCTTCGGCACCAGCGACGAGGATTTCGCCTGGGCGATGCAGATGAACTTCTTCATCGCGCTGCGGGCCAGCCGCGCCGCCCTGGCCGCGATGGTGGAGAAAGGCACCGGGGCGATCGTCAACGTCGCATCCGTGAACGCCTTCTTCCAGCCCGACGCGGCCACCATCGACTACGGTGCCGCCAAGGCCGCGCTGGTCAACCTCACCAAGACCCTGTCCCAGGAATTCGGCCCGCGCGGGATCCGCGTCAACGCCGTCTCGCCGGGCCCGGTCTCGACCGACCTGTGGCTGGGCGAGCACGGCGTGGCCGCGACCGTCGCCCTGGCCACCGGCGTGGACGCCGAGACCGCCCGCAAGACGATCATCGCCGGGATCGGCGGCTTCGCTACCGGCCGGTTCACCACGCCGGAGGAGGTTGCTACCCTCATCACGATGCTCGCCTCGGACCGGACCGCCAACGTTACGGGCGTCAACTACGTGATCGACGGCGGCCTGATCAAGACAACCTGAGGCCAGGCATGCCCGCGGCTCGGCGGCCTGGCGTGGATCCTGGCCCTGGCGACCCGGTGACCGTCACGCACTGGCTGACGCCACAGTGACAGACTGGGCCCATGCCCGCCCGGCCGACGTCCGCCCGCCCGGCCCGCAGCTACCCGGCTGCCGCCGCCATCTTGGCCGAGCGCGATCCCGTCCTGCGCCGGCTGGTCGCCCTGGCCGGCCCGGCGCGGGTACAGCCGTCGGCGGAGTCTCCGTTTGGGGCCCTGGTCCGCTCGGTTGTCTACCAGCAGCTGGCGGGCGCCGCGGCCACCGCCATCCACGGGCGCCTGGTGGCCGCGCTCGGCGGCGAGATCACCGCCGAGCAGCTGCTGTCCCTGCCCGCCGAAACGCTCCGTTCTGTCGGGCTGTCGGCCAACAAGGCAGCGTCGCTGCGGGATCTGGCGACCAAGGTCCTGGACGGCACGGTCATCCTGGACCCGGCCGTGCTCAGGACGCAGGGCGATGCCGAGGTGGTGGCCAGGCTCTCGACGGTCCGGGGGATCGGGAAGTGGACCGCGGAGATGTTCCTCATGTTCCAGCTGCGGCGCCTGGACGTCTGGCCGACCGGCGATCTCGGGGTCAGGAAGGGATTCGGCCTGGCGTGGGGGATCCCGACGCCGACGGCTAAAGAGCTCGACCCGCTGGGCGACCCGTACCGGCCGTACCGCTCCGTCGTGGCCTGGTACTGCTGGCGGGCCGCCGAGCTCTACGCCGGGGCGGCCGACAGTGCCCTTACCCGCTGAGCGGCCACGGGCCACCGGCTGAGGGCCGGGTCAGCGGATCCCGGCCGCAGTCAGCTTCGCGGTCACGAACCGGCTGGCGGCCGCGTTGTATTTCTGCGTGTAGTCCAGGTGCGCGGCGAGGTTATCGCCGCTGGCGCAGAACGGGTCTCCGGTGTCGCAGTACGACTGGATCCTCGACGCAAACGGGGCCAGCGACTCACTCGGCGGACGCGGGAACAGCCCGGTTGCGCCCGGGTCGGTTCCGACGTCGAACGAGAAGCCCGCGCTGCGCCGCGGATCACCCATCTGGATGACGGCGAGGATCTTCGCGGCGATCGCGGGGCTGACGCCCCTGGTCGCCGGGGTGCCGAGGTTGCCGCCGCCCCCGCCACCGAGCGCGTCGCCGACGACCTGCGCGCCCTGGGAATAGCCGACCAGGACGAACTTCTGCTCCGGGCACTTCGCCGTGTCGGCCGCCAGCTCGGACTTTATCGCGCTGTCACCGCGGGCGACGCTGCTGGCGTAGTTGGTCAGCGTCGCGGGGTAGACCACGGCCTGCTGGCTGACCGTGGCCTTGACATCGCCCGTGATCAGGGCCGCCAGGCTGCTGATGACCCCCTCGCCCGCAGGCTCGGTGGAGGCACGGGCGGCGATCACGTGGACCGTCGCGCAGCTCGCGCCGGCGGCGGCAGTGCCGGACGACCCGCAGGCGGCCAGTAAGCCGACGGCACCGGCGGCCGCGAGAACGACGGCGCCGGCCGAGAAGGCTCGCCGACCCAGTAGCCTGCCCGGCCGGATGATGTCACGGTCATCGTGCTGCGTCATGGACCACTCCCTCGACGCATGCACGGCTCGGGACCGCTGCCGGTTCGAAACGTGCGGCCCTGAGGAACCAGATGGCTTCCCTGGCCGGGGAGATGTTAACGTCCTGCCCCGTGGCAAGTCCCGGTTCCCACAGCGTTTTGCTCGTCGAGGTTCCCGAGGCCGAACCGGCCGTGGCCCGGCACCGGGAACGTCTTGATGCCAGTGCGCCGCTCGGCGTCCCGGCTCACGTCACGGTGCTGTTCCCGTTCATGCCGCCGGAGGCGATCGGTCCGCCCGTGCTCGGTGACCTGGAGCGCCTGTTCGCCGCCGTCCGCCGGTTCCGCTTTGAGCTGGCTCGCACCAACTGGTTCGGCGATGAGGTGCTGTGGCTTGCCCCGCGGGATCCTGCACCCTTCCAGGCCCTGACCCAGCGTGTCTACGAAGCGTTTCCGGCGTTTCCTCCGTTCGGAGGGCAGCATGATGTTGTCATCCCGCACCTGACCGTTGGCAACGGACATCCGGTGAAGGAGATGCGTGCCGCCGAGAAATCGGTCCAGCCGCACCTGCCTATCGAGGCATGTGCGGCCGCGGTCACCTTGATGACTGAGCAATCCGCTGGAGGGCAGTGGGCCAGGGCGGCCCGCTTCACCCTGGCCTGAACACCACCAGGACCGCCCAGGTCGGCGAAGTGCTCCAGCACGTAGCCGCGCAGGTCATCACGGACGCCCGCCCTCATCCCGGGCCGCGGCCACCAGCAGCGGCGGATCAGCGGGTGTTACTGCCGACCCATACGGACTTGATGTTGCAGAACTCGCGTATGCCGTGGGCCGCCAGCTCCCGGCCGTAACCGGAGGTCTTGACGCCGCCGAAAGGCAGCTGCGGGTAGGAGGTGACGTTGCCGTTGATGAACACCATTCCGGCGACGAGGTCCCGGACGAACCGGGCCTTCTCCTGCTCATCGCTGGTCCAGGCGTTGGCGCCGAGCCCGAACTCGGTGCCGTTGGCCAGCTCTATCGCCTCGTCGATGTCCGCCACCCGGTAGAGGGTCGCCACCGGCCCGAAGACCTCCTCGGTGTGCACCCTCATCTCGGGGGTGATGCCGGCCAGCACGGTCGGCGGGTAGTACCAGCCGGGGCCATCGGGCGCCGTGCCGCCGCATAGCACCCGTGCGCCCTTATCCACCGCGTCGCCCACGAGCTCCTCGACATCCCTGCGCTGCTGCTGCGAGGCCAGCGGGCCCACGTTGGTGGTCCCGAGCATGGGATCCCCGACGGTCATGGCCGACATCTGCTCGACGAAGAGGCGCTCGAAGTCATCGCCGGCCGAGGCGTGCACGATGAAGCGCTTGGCCGCGATACACGACTGGCCGTTGTTGAGGGTACGCGCCACCGCCGCCACCTTGGCCGCGGCCGCCAGGTCAGCCGAGGGCATGACGATAAACGGGTCACTGCCGCCGAGTTCGAGTACGACCTTCTTGATCTCACTGCCCGCGATGGCCGCGACCGATTGCCCGGCGGGCCCTGATCCGGTCAGCGTGGCTGCCACCACCCGGTCGTCACGCAAGATGGCCTCAATCCGCCCGGAGCTGACCAGGAGGGTCTGGAACGTCCCCGCGGGGAAACCGGCCCTGGCGAACAGCTCCTGCATGAACAGGGCCGTCTGCGGCACGTTCGAGGCGTGCTTGAGCAGGCCCACGTTGCCGGCCATCAGGGCCGGAGCGGCGAAGCGCATGGCCTGCCAGAGCGGGAAGTTCCACGGCATGATGGCCAGCACTGGCCCGAGTGACTGATACACCACGTAGGCCTGCTCGGCGCCGACCGCGCCCGCGTCAGCAGGCTCGTCGGCCAGGAAACCGGCCGCCCGGTCGGCGTAGAAGCGGCAGGCGGTTGCGCACTTGGCCACCTCCTGCCGCGCCGCGGCCAGCGTCTTGCCCATCTCCGTGGTCATCATCGCCGCGATCTGGTCGATCTCCTCGTCCAGGATGTCGGCGGCCCGGCGCATCCAGCCCGCTCGCGTGCCGAAGTCAGTGAGCCGGTAGCTGGCGTGCGCCTTCGCCGCGGCCGCCAGGCACCGCTCGACCTCCTCGTCGGTGAGCTCGTCATAGGTCTTCAGCGTCTCCCCGGTGGCGGGGTTGACGGTCGCGATCGCCACGTGTCCTCTTTTCGTTGCCGCTTTCGGTGCCGCCGGATTCTCATTGCCGCCGCACTATCGCGCAATTGCACTCATGATCGCTACTGCCCGTCCCGTGCCCGATCACACCTGCAGCCAGCCGCGGCCGGGGTACGTCAGTCTCTGGGCTGCTTGACGTAGCCGAAGAACGCGCGGCGCTTGATCAGCTCGGCGACATCAGCGGGCACCATGCTTTCCCAGCTGTCGTCGTTCGCGGCTATCCGGCGCAGCACGTCGCGGCTGAAGATCGGCAGGAACTCAGGCCGGTAGTTGTCGAGGTGGACGAAGCTGCCCCGTCCGGCGAGGTAGTCGTAGAGCGGCTGCAGCTCGGGCCCGACGCTGATGTCGTCCACGGTGATGAGCCCGTCCTCCGGTGCGGGCTGCAGGGGATAGACATAGAGCTTCAGGTCGTTCTTGAACAGCCGCCCGAAGCTTTCCAGAATCCCGCCGGGCAGCTGCGCGTGGTTCTTCTCGTTGAACAGGTCGATCAGGCTCGGCACCCCCATCACGATGCCGATCCGCTCGCTGGTCCGCTCGCCGAGGTAGGCGGCCAGGCGGTAATAGTCGAAGTAGTCGCTGATCAGTACCGTCATGCCGCATGCCGCGAGCAGCTCCGCGCGGGCCAGGAAGTCGCGCCGGTCCACGTCGGCAGCTCCCCCGGCGAGCAGATTGCGCATCGTGATCTCGGTGAGCGTCAGTATCGGCTTGCCGGCCACCGCGGGGTCGGCCTCGAATTTCGCCCTCGCCGTCTCGAGCATGTCGAGGTTCACGTGCGTCGGCGGACGGAAGCTGCCCCGCTCCACCAGGATCGCCTTCTTCCGCAGCACCTCGCTCGGCTGCAGGACCTCCCGGTCAGGGCCGAACATCGCCACGCCGCTCAGTCCGAGCTGGACGAGCTTCAGCGCCATCAGCCTGTTGTCCACGCCGCGGAACTCGATCCCGCGGAACTGGATCATGTCGATCTCGATGCGGCCGGTGGTCAGGCGGTCGAGAAGACTCTCGATCAGCCGGTCCGGCTGATGGTGCTCGAAGAACGCTCCGTGCATCAGGTTCACCCCGACGATCCCGAGCGCCTCCTGCTGCAGCGAGGCCTCGATGTCGAGCATCCGCACGTGCATCACGATCTGGCTCGGCTCGTCGTGCGCATGAGCCTGGAATTTGACGCCCATCCACCCGTGGCACTCGTTGCTGCCCCGGAAGCTGCGCGCCACGACGGTGTCGGCGAACGCGAAGAACGAGGTCTCATCACCGCGTTCATCGCCGAGCCGGTCGACGTTGAGCTGGAATTCCTTGTCGAGCATGCCCTGCAGCCGGATGGCGGAGACATACCTGTCGGCCTTGCCGTAGACGGCGTCGCTGACCGCCATGTCGTAAGCGGAGATCGATTTGGCGACGGTGCCGGCCGCGCCGCCGACCCGGAAGAACCAGCGCACGACCTCCTGGCCGGCCCCGATCTCGGCGACGGTGCCGTACCAGCGCGGATCGAGGTTGATGCGCAGCGCCTTCTGGCGCGTGTCGGTGTGATGAGTCTCGGCGATGAGCTCGGTCATCCAACCCCCTACCTGCTCACCAGGCCCGCTGCTGCCGTCTGCGGCCCATGAGGGCAGCGGTCCGGGAACCAGCGTCCGACAGGAAGATCGTACCGACGCCGCCGCACTCAGCGCCAGCCCGTGCCGGCCGGGCCGCCCGCGGCGTGCTCATCCGCTGGGCAGGAACGACGCCGCGGCGGCCTGCTCGCTGAGATGCACTTCCAGTTCCCGCAGCATTTCCAGGTGCTGGCTGGCCCACAGCGCCAGAAGCGCGCCGTGCAGCGCCGCCGTCTCGCCGCTGACGATGGAGTCCCGCATGCACTCCAGCAGTCGATTGCGGCTCTCCGGATCAGGTGACTGCGGCGAAGGGATCGAGGTGGCATGAACGATAGAGTCGCCGAGCGTGACGTACCAGGAGCGCACCGACTGGACCTGTCCGTCCAGGCTCTCCCGGTATCCCGCCAGGCTCGGGCCGCGCCCGTTTCCGGCCATGATCGCGTTGAGCGCCGCCATCGACCGGCCGGCGCGCACGACTCTGGCCGCGCCCGCGACCAGCCGGGCCGCGCTCTCGGGATCATCTCGTTTGGCTGACCGCTCGGCCAGGTACTGGCGGAACGAGTCATCGAGCTGGTGAACGGCGGCCGCGGCGGCCTGCTCGGCCTGGCCCGGATCGCCGGGATCATCGTCGCTCGTGAGCAGCCGCGCGGTGACCGCGACGTAGTCCGCGCCGCGTGAGTAGGCGGTGGCCATGTTCTCTCGCAGCACGGTCGTCGCGCCGCGCGGCCAGAACACCAGCCCGACTCCCAGGCTCACGGCAAAGCCGATTATCACGTCCTCGATCCGGACCAGTCCGACCTTCCAGCCCACGGGCTGAATGATGTTGAAGAGCACCACGAGGACCACGGTGAACCCGGCCTGGCCGGCCGCGAACGAGATGACCCGCGGGGTGTAGGCGGCGACCAGCACGGCCACCGGGAGGACCGCCCATAGCACGGGGTCATTGGCGCCCAGGGCCAGGACGATCGCCGCACCGACGATGATCCCGACGGCAGTCCCGGCGAGCGCGCTCACGACGGACCGGCCGGTGCCGAGCGCGTTGGAGCGCAAGACCGACAGCGTGCCGAGGACGACCCAGAAGGAATGCTGGAGGCCGGAGCGCTGCGCGATGAACACCGCGACGGCCAGCCCGGCCGCGCCGCGGACGCTGTTGCGGAACCACACCGACCGCACGCTGGCATGCTCGGCGGCGAACTGCCGCACGGCCAGCAGCGCGCCGGGCAGCGGGGCCAGGCGCTGCGCCCCGCCGCTGGCCGGCTCGGGGCCGGTGCCGTTACTGGCGGCGAGCACGTAGGCGGCGACCTGCCGGGTGGAGATACAGATCGCCCGGGTCCGGAACGAGCGCCTCAGTAGCGTCTCAAGCGCCTGATCACCCATCACGGCTGAGGGCAGCTGCGAGATCTGCTGGGCGAGCGCGCGCGCCACGGCGCTCTGTGCCCGCTCCAGCCGGCCAGTGTCGAGTCGCTCATCGTGCCCGGCCAGCCGCTGCCCGCAGGCGCGCAGGACCTCGGCGGCGGCGGCCAGCGCCTCGCCGTTTTCCTGATGACACAGCACACCCTGAGGCGAAGCAGTCACGTGCTCCAGTGAGACCAGAAGCCAGCCGAGCTCGTCGATGAGCCCGGCGAGCGCGGCCGCCGGCCCGGTCGGCCCGGTCGGCCGGTGCGGCACGCCCTGGAGCCTCTTGCGGAGGGCGCCGACGGCCTCCCGTGCGACGGCAACGCGGGCGCCGATGGCCTCCTGGTTCCCGGCGAAGACGGAATCGGTCAGGTCAGCGAGGAGGAGGCAGACCCGGGCCGCGTCATCGCGCAGCGTCCCGGTTCGCCGCGGCGGCCATATCAGCATGACGGCGCAGATCCCCGCGACTGCGGCCAGGCCCCAGCCGGCCAGCCGCCACGGGAGGGCGGACAGCGGCGCCGGGATCGAGACGGCCAGGACAAAGGAGAGTATCGCCGCCGCGCCGCCGGCGGCGAAATAGCCGTTGATCACCCCGGAGAACAGGATCGCGAAGCCGACCACCGCCATGGCCGCGGCGGCCAGCCAGGCATTGCGCGAGCACAATGTCCCGATCACCACGAGCGCCGCCCCGGTGATGGCCAGGCTCAGATAGGCGGCAAAGCGGCTCCTCGGCGGGCCGCTGAAGTCGACCAGCACCAGCATCGCGAATGATCCGAGTGCGGCAAAGGTGGCGGCCTGCGGCTGCTGGATCACCTCGAACGCCACCGCGAAGACCGCCGGCATGACGATCGCGGCCCGCGCCGCGCTCTTCAGCGCGGACAGCCCTGGGTCTGCGATCTGCGGGTGCGGCAGTCTCATGGCCTCACCCGTCCCCCATGGGGCCCCTTACCGAACCACTTGCCACCGGTAGTCGCAGAACAATAACAGGCTTACGACGGTTCCGGCTGGACGGCGGACCCGGGCGCCCCCCGGCCCTCCTGACTTACGGGGTGCAGAACGTGACCTCGGGGTAGCGTGGTGACGGCTGGTCCAGCAGGGCTTGCGGCCTGCCGCGCAGGTGCTGGTCGAAGAAGGCTCGGACGTAGGCGCGGGTGATGTCCAGGGACCGGGCTCCGGACAGGCCGGCGCCTGTGTCGATGCCGGTCTGATCGGCCAGCAGCGCCAGGTCGGTGAAGGAGGCGTGCACCGCGCCGGCCACCACGAGCCACCGCTTCCAGCCGGTCAGAAGTTCCCAGTCCCGCTCCCAGGTGATCACGGCGCCTCCGCTTCCCTGGGTGTAGCTGGATTGCTTGCCCAGGAACAGAAATGGCCGGGCCAGGCCCTTGTCCGGGATCGGGGCGGCAGTGGAGCCGTCCATGTCGATGCCCGCGCGGATGCGCGAGTCGGCCAGCATGGCGGCGATGGCGGCGGCGCCGCCGGCGGAGTGGCCGGCCATCGCCATCCGGGACGGGTCGATCAGCCCGGCGCCCGGCCAGGCCGCGTGCGCACTGGTCAGCTCGTCGAGCACGAAGCAGACATCCGCGGCCCGGCCTGCCGCTACCTCCTCCTTCCTGTCCCGCCGGGGTGCCTCACGGGCGAGGCAGGTGGTGACCCGCCCGTCGGGAAAGGCGGTGGCGTGACTCTCGTACGTATGGTCAATCCCGGCCACCACGTAGCCGTGGCTGGCTAGGTCCTCGGCTAGGGCGGTGAGCGTGCTGCGGGAGTTAGTGAAGCCGGGCGAGAGCACGACGAGGGGGAGGCTGCGCTGACGCCCGGCCGGCCTGGCGTCGCTGACCGCGTTGGTCTCAACCGTGCTCAGCGTGTCCTGCGGGATGCCGGTGATCCCCCTGCTGGTGAGTTGGAGCTCGGACTCCGCTGGCGTCATGTACCGGGCTCGCCGCCCGTCCGACGGTACCGCCGGATACCACAGGGAAACCATCAGTTCCCGTGCGTTTACCCCCGAGGCCCACGGATCGGGACGGGAGGTGTCGGTCAGCCACGCAGAAGCGGTGCCGGCCGGGTACGGACCGGTCGGCTCAGGCAGGTACGGCGTGGGGACCGCGCCCGGTCGGCAGGTCATCGGCGTCTGCTGAAGTTCCCATGCCGCCCATTATCACCGGCCGCCCTCGCGCTCATGAAAAGGCCAGACGGGTGCGCGCTAGGTTGCTAAGAGTCGGGGCCAGCGGCCCACGCCGCAGCCGAGGTCCAGCAGCGAGAGCGGGCGGCAGGCCAGAACACTAACGGCTGCGTGTCCTACTGTTGAGGCCATGACCGATGCGGAGCGGATCGCGCTGCCGAGCAGGTGACGCGGGCAGCCGAAGCGACGCTCAGGAGACGCGCGCTCGCTCTCATCCTGTCCGCGCAGTTCATGGTCGTGCTCGACTTCAGCATCGTGAACGTGGCCCTGGCGTCCATTCAGCGGGAGCTGCGCTTCCCGGCCTCCTCGGTGCAGTGGATCGTGACCGGCTACGCGATCGCCTTCGGCGGCCTGCTGATCCTGGGCGGGCGCGCCGCGGACCTGTTCGGCCGGCGGCGGATGTTCATGGCCGGGCTGCTGGTCTTTTCCGCCGCCTCGCTGGCCGGGGGCCTGGCGCATGATCCGGTGCTGCTGGTCGCCGCTCGCGTCGTGCAGGGCACCGGCGCGGCGCTGGTCGCCCCCGCGGCGCTCTCGCTGATCACCACGGGCTTTCCCGGCGGGCCGCAGCGGACCAGGGCGCTGGGCCTGTACGGCGCGACCTCATCGATCGGCTTCGTGGCGGGCCAGGTCCTGGGCGGGATACTCGTCGAGTTCACCAGCTGGCGCGCGGTGTTCCTGGTCAACGTGCCGGCCGGCCTGCTGGCGGTGCTGCTCGCGCCGCGGCTACTCGCCCCGCGGGTGCTCGCGGTACCGTCGCCCGGCGAGCCGCCCCGCGACCAGCGCAAGCTGGACCTCGGCGGTGCGCTGCTCATCACCACCACGGTGGCCGCGCTGGTGTTCGCCGTTTCCCAGGGGGACGTGCTGGGCTGGGCTTCCGCGGCCGTGCTGGGCGCGCTGGCCCTGTCGGCCGCGGCCGGAGCGGCGTTCGCGGTCGTCGAGCGGCACCATCCGGACCCGCTGATCCCGGCCGAGGTGTTCCGCCTGCCGGACCTGCGCAAGGCGGGCAGCATCAACGTGCTGCTGGGCCTGTGGAACGCGGGCGAGCTGATCGTCCTGTCGCTCTACCTTCAGCAGGTCCTGCATGACTCGCCGCTGGTGACCGGCCTGGTCATCGCACCGCAGGGCATCGCCGGCTTCACCGCGGGAGCATCCGGCGCCGCTGCGGCGCGCCGGCTCGGCGTCCGCCGGGTCCTGATCCTGACCACCACCGTGGTCACGACCGGCTTCCTCATTCTCACCCGGCTGCCGGCCGGCGGCGGCTACGGCCCGGCGCTGGCCGCGGTGACGCTCGTGGGCTTCGGTACCGCCGGAACCGCGTTCGGCACCATGGTCACCGCCACCCGCGGTATCGCGGATCACGATCAGGGCCTGGTGGGCGGGGTCGTCAACACCAGCCGCCAGGTGGGCGCCGCCATCGGCGCGGCGCTGCTGCCCGCCGTGGCTGAGGCAGCACCCCATACCGGCGAAACGATAAGCGCGGCAGGCGCCCGGGCCGCCATGCTCACCGCTGCCCTGGCGGCGGCCCTGGCCGCCATGGTGGCCAGCCGCCGGCCGCCGGGGCGCCTACTTCTTGCGGCGAACCGGGACGCGACGAGCCCCCGCGGCGTGCCGCCGGGCTAGCTCACGATAGATCTCCGGATTGGAATCCACCCACTCCTTGGCCCGCCCGGTGACCTCACCGACGATCTTGGCGGGGACCCCGACGGCCAGCATGCCATCGGGGATGGTCATCCCCGGCGGCACGGTGCAGCCGGCCGCGACCAGGGCGCGGCGGCCGATGATCGCCCCGTCGAGCACCGTGGCGCCGTTGCCGACGAGTGCCTCCGTCGCGATGAACGCGCTGTGGACCACGCACAGGTGGCCGATGGTCGCGCCCTCGCCGATCTCGGTGACGGGATCGGGACCGCCGTGCAGGACCGAGCCATCCTGCACGTTGGCGCCCTGCCGCACGATAATCGTCCCGAAGTCGCCCCGCAGCACGGCCCCGTACCAGACGGAGGCCTCCGCCTCGACCTGCACGTCCCCAACGAGGGTCGCGGTGGGCGCGATCCATGCCTTCGGGCTGACTACCGGCTTGCGGCCTTCAAAGGAGAACAGTGGCATCGGCCCATGATGCACCCATCCCGGCTCAGGGCGCCGGCTGGCTATCATCTCCAGTGAGGCAACCGTCCGTCACCGAGCGCGGCCAGGATAGCGGCGATCAGATGCAACCCCAGGATGAATTTGAGGCGATGGCGGCCGTGGAGGCCGCCGCGCAGGCCGCGCAGGCCGGCGCCCAGGAGCTGCGCAACGCGTCCGCTGAAACCCTGGATGCCACGCTGCGGGCCATGGCCGCCCGGCTGGACAAGTGCGCGGCCGAGGTGGTCGCCGCCAACGAGCAGGACGTACGCGCAGCGCGAGCTGATGGCCTGCCGGCGGCCTTCGTCGACCGGCTGCTGCTCGATCACGAGCGCGTGCGCGCCATGGCCGGTCAGCTGCTCGCTTTTGCCCGGGTGCCGCCGGAGCCCGCATCGCGGTACGTCCGCGACCTGCCGGGAGAGCTGGAACTCCAGGAGTGGCGCAAGCCGGTCGGCGTGATCGGGGCGAATTTCGAGGCCCGGCCGGGCGTGGTCCTGGATGTCGCGTCGCAGCTGATCAAGTCACGCAATGCCGGTGTCCTGCGCACGGGCTCCAGCGCTCTGGGGTCAGCGGCCGTCCTGCTCGACGAGGTGGTGGGCCCGGCGCTGCGGGACGCCGGCCTCAGCCCGGACACGATCCAGCTCATCCGCGTTCCCGGCCGCTCCGCCGCCTACGCGCTGGTCCGCCACCCCCGGCTGCTCCCGCTCGTCATCCTGCGCGGCAGCGGGGAGACGACCAGGGCGCTGGCCCATGAGGGCGCGCTGCACGGCGTCCGGACGCTCGCTCACGCGGACGGCGGGGCCGTGATCTACATCGATGAGTCCGCGGATCAGGCCCTCGCCGCTCACCTGATCGAGACCAGCCTGGACCGGCTGGGCGTCTGCAACCGGCTCAATCTGCTCCTGGTGCAGGACACGATCTGGGATGCCACGCTGCCGCGCATAGCCGAGGTCACCGAGCGGCTGGGCGTGGCGATGTCCCTGCCCCCCCATGATCGTGCGCTGGGCCACGAGTGGGCCCTGGACATCGGCCACGAGGCGACGATCACGATCGCCCGGGCCGCTGATGCCGTCGCCGCCGCGCAGATCGCTAACCGGGAGACCTCCGGCCTGGCCGCCTCGGTGGTCGCGGCGGACGCCGGCGCGGCCCGCCGGTTCCTGCGGGCCTACGCAGGGACTGGCGCGTTCTGGAACTCCACCCCCCGGCTGCTCGACGGATTCAAGCTGCTGTCGGTACCCGAGACCGGGATCAACATTGATTCGGTGCCCGGCCCGCGCGGCCCGGTCACCTTCCGGGACCTTTACCTGCGGCAGTATGTCGTCCTGCCGAAGGCCGCCGCGGCCGGCTAGGCGTCGGAATAGACGACCAGCGAGTCCCGGTGAACCGCGTGAATATTGCGTGACGCCCGCCGTGCCGCAGGCTCGGTCGGGATCTGGCCCGACCGGAAGCCCCCGTCCAGCAGGACCGCGGCGCACAATTGCGGCTGCGCGTGCATCAGCGCATCGGTCAGCTCGGTGATTGCGTCCGGCGAGCACTCCGACAGCTGGGCCAGGGCCTGACGGGCGGCCTTAGAGTTACTCCTGACCAGCTCGCGGCAGTCCGCAAAGCGGTCCGGGTCCACGAGCTTGGGCTCGATCACGATACGCCCCCTGGGACCGGCCGCATTCGCCGTCAGGGAATGCCGAAGCCGGAAGAGGATCGATATGGCGCTGGATACCTCGCGGGGTGACAGGGCTCGCAAGAGCCGGAGAATCCGGGCGGGCAGGGCCACTGCACCACGGCCGATCACCCGTTCTGGATGCCGGACATCCACGATCTCGACCACCGCGCCCGGCTCGAACTCGCCGTCTACGCGCTTGACGCCCGACAGGAAGAGCGTGCTGCCCGTGCGCAGGCTGACCTCGGCATCCCGGTTGACGCAGATCGAGCCCGCGGAATAGGCCATGCCGCCGATCCATCGCTGAGACGGCTCAAGCGTCGTCGCGGTCGCGCGCACGACCGTCCCCATCCGGGCTCGCGGATTGATGCTCCTGGCCACGACGTCCGGCTCGCGAGCCGAGCCGATGACGCATTCGATGCCGCAGCTGGCCGCACGGGCGGCGGCGCTCAGCTTGGAGCCCATGCCGCCCCGGCCTGCGCCGATGGCGGAAACCCGCACGGACCTGGCCTCATCGGGAGTCAGCCTCGCAATGCGGTCCTGAAAGGATGAGTCGCGATAAGCGGCCCTGACATCGGTCAGGAAGAGCAATCGAGATGCCTGCGCCGCGACGGCAACCGTGACCGCTATCTGATCATTGTCAAGGGCGGACATCGGGTCGGTTGTGTCGTTGCCATTGATAATGGGCAGCAGGCCGCGGCCGACGGCCGTCTTGAGGAGGTGGCCCAGATCACTCATCGCCCGGGCTGAGTCCAGGTCACTCCTGGACACCAGGACCTGGCCCACCTCAACGCCGACCGCGGCGGCCAGCTGCCGGTAAAGCGCCATGAGCGCGGGCTGGCCGATCGATGCCGGAAGCGCCATTCCGACGGCCCGCGGCAGGGAATCGGAACCGTCGTAGCGTTCGAGCGTGGTTTTCAGCGCGCCGGCCAGCTGGTCGTATTCGACGGCGTCTTCCATCGCGGACTTAACCGACTCCACCAGCGATCGAAGGGCCGGCGCTGCCCCCGCGGTCGGCCCTTCAAAGGCGAGCAGCCGCCGGCCAAGTCGTGCGGCGCCGGAGGTGACGAGGAGCACCTCGTGGCCATCTCGCTGGACGGTCGCGATCTGATTAACCAGGCCGGCAATAACGTCCAGGGCGAGTCCGTCACCGCTCGCGATGGAACTCGATCCAAGCTTGATTACCAGCCTAGTCACGGAGTCTCATCAGCAATAAACTGCTCCGGTCGCTCGGCATTAAATAACATTAGCGCACTCTAATAATGAACCTTAAAACCATATCACGGACGCATCTATGAGCACCGGTGCGGAAGTAGAGCCGGGCTCCGGGCTATCCAGCCGGCTGCACGAGACGGCTGTGACGCTGTCGCGTCTGACCGGGATCGGTGGGAGGGTGGCCGGATGGGCAGTGCTGAGGTACGGGACGGGGTGTCGCTGACCAACCTTGACCAGCCGCTGTTCGACGGGGCGGAGGCGGTCAAGCGTGATCTGGTGGACTACCTGGACGCCGTGCGGGACCGGATCATCCCGGGGCTGCGGGACCGGCCGCTGTCGGTGATCCGGGTACTGCGCGGCCAGGCGCCGTTCATGCAGAAGAACGTCCCGAAGTACACCCCGGACTGGGTGCGGACGGTGCCGGTATGGGCGGAGGCGTCCCGGCGCGAGGTGTCGTACGCGCTGTGCAACGACCGCCGGACGCTGCTGTGGTTCGCCAACCAGCGCGCCGTGGAGTACCACCCGACGCTGGCCCGCATCGATCGGCGGGATCACCCCGACTATCTCATCATGGACATCGACCCGCCGTCGCCGGACGCCTTCGGCCTGGCCGTGCGCGCCGCCCACCTGGTCCGCCGGGCGCTGGCGGACGCGGGTATGGCGGGCGCGGTCAAGACCAGCGGGGCCAAGGGCGTGCACGTGTTCGTGCCGATGCAGGCGCAGGTCACCAGCGAGGATGTGGCCGCGGCGACCAGGGCACTGGCCGCGCGGGCCGAACTGCTGGACCCGGTGCTGGCCACCACGGCTTACATCAAGGAAGATCGCGAAGGCAAGGTCTTCCTGGACTCGACCAGGGCGGGCGGGGCGACCGTGGTGGCGGCGTACAGCCCGCGGATCCGGCCGGGCACGCCGGTGTCGTTCCCGGTGGCCTGGGATGAGATTGATCACGTCGCGCCCGCCGATTTCACCGTGCGCACGGCCGCGCGGCTGATCGCCGACGGGGATCCGTGGGCCGACCTGATGCCGGCGCCGCAGCCGCTGAGCGCCGGCCTGATCGAGGAAGGCCGGGCGATTCCGATCGCCAGGGTGCAGGCGATGCACGAGGGCAAGCGGCGAGCCCGGGCCCGCCGCGACACCACGCCTACGTGAGCGCGCCGGCTCCGACCGGGGAGCATGAGCCGGACGAGAAACGCGGCCCGGAGGGGAAGCCGGGCCCGGAGGGGAAACCCGGCCCGGACGCAGAGCACGGTCCGGACGGCGAGACCGGCCCGGACGCAGAGACTGGCCCGCGCGGCCTGGCCTCCCTGCAGCCGCTCCGGCACCGCGGTTTCGCGCTGCTGTGGGGCGCGGGCCTGGTCTCCTACGTCGGCTCCTGGATGCAGACCGTCGCGGTCGGCGCCCTGGTCATCTCCCAGACGGGGAAAGCGACCTGGGCGGCACTGGTGGCCGCCGGAGCGTTTCTGCCCATCGGTATCTTGTCGCCCATTGGCGGTGCCCTGGCCGATCGGCTGCCCCGCCGGCCCGTGCTCATCCTCGGGAACCTCGCGGCCACGGCCACCGCCGTCCTGCTCGCCGTGCTCGTGGCGGCGGGTGACACCAACCCGGCCGCACTGGTCGGGCTCGTCACGGTACAGGGATCGGCGTCCGCGCTGATCGGGCCGTTCCAGCAGGCGATCCTGCCCGACCTGGTGCCGCCGCGGGAGTTCCTGGCCGCCATCTCGCTGAATTCGGCCCAGTTCAACCTGGGCCGCATCGTGGGACCCGCGCTGGCCGGGGCCACCGTGGCCGCGTTCGGGTACCCGGCGGCGTTCGTGGCGAACGCGGCGTCGTTCCTGGCCGTCGTGGTCGCGCTGGCGTTCGTCCGCCTCGCGCCCCCTGGCGGCAGTCACGGCGGCCTGCTCGCCTCGCTGCGGTCGGGCTTCGGCGCGGCGCGGCGCGAGCCTTCGTGCCGGGCGGCCATCGCCACGATCGCCGTGGTGGCCTTCCTGGCCTCGCCGTTCATTGCCCTGGTGCCGGTGATGGCGCACCACCTGACGCACGGCGGCGCCCGGGCTGTCGCGCAGACGACCGCGCTGCTCACCACCGCCCAGGGCCTCGGCGCGGTGGCGGGCGCGCTCGCCCTCGCGCCGCTGGCCATCCGGCTGGGACGCGGCCGGGTGCTCGCCTGGAGCCTGATCCTGCTTCCGGCGACGCTGATCGCCTACAGCACCGCGCAGTCACCCTGGTGGGGCGCGGCGACGCTGTTCTTCGTGGGGCTGGTGTACATCGGCGTGCTGTCCGGGCTCTCGACTGTCGTCCAGCTCCGGGCGCCGAGCGCCTACCGGGGCCGGGTACTCAGTTTCTTCCTGGTGGCTCTCGGGGTCGCCTATCCGGTCGGCGCGCTCGTCCAGGGACCGCTGATCGACACGATCGGCGTGGGCTGGACCATCGCGGGAACGGCCGCGCTGCTGTCGCTGATCATGGTGGTCGTCGTGGCCTGGCGGCCAGGCGTGGCGCGGGCGATCATCAGCGCGCCGGGGGCTGATCCGGGGTTAGCTGACGACCGCGGGGTCGGGCAGCTCGACGACATCAGCCACCACGCAGGTGATGTTGTCCGGCCCGCCGCCCTCGTTGGCCAGGGCGATGAGCTGGACGGCCGCCTGCTCGTTATCGGAAACCGAGCTCAGGACCTGATGGATGGCCTCGGCGCGCACGACGGCGGACAGGCCGTCGGAGCACAAGAGGTAACGGTCGCCGATCTGAGCTTCCCGTAGCTGCAGGTCAGGAGTCACCGGCCCGCCGTCCAGGGCCTGCAGGATCAGTGATCGCTGCGGGTGGTTCATGCCCTGCTCGGGAGTGATCCGCCCGTCGTCGATCAGCGCCTGGACCACGGTCTGGTCGTGGGTGATCTGGAAGAGCTCGCCGCCGCGCAGCAGGTAGGCCCGCGAGTCGCCGACCTGGACCAGGGCGAGCTGCGATCCTGACCAGAGCATCGCCGTCAGCGTCGTGCCCATGCCCCGCAGGGCGGGCTCGGCTTCGACCAGGTCACGCAGCGTGGCATTAGCCTGCTGGACGGCCTCTCCCAGCGCGCTGGCCAGGTCGGGCACCGCGACGTCAGTATCGAGTGCCTTCAGCGCGTCGATGACGGCCGCGCTGGCGCGCTCCCCGCCGGCGTTCCCGCCGACTCCGTCGGCGACCGCGAGCAAGCGGGAACCGGCATACGCCGCGTCCTCGTTCCCGTCGCGGTGCAGGCCGACATCCGACCGCATGGCGGCGCGGATTCCCACGGTCATGTCCCCTCCATGGCGACAGTCTGGCGGATCAGGCCAGCCTGGTCTACGAATCGGGACAGCTCGGCCCGCGGGGACCGGCCGTGGGCGGCTTAACTACGAGGAGATACCGTTCAAACACTTTCCGATGCGTCAAGGGATGACCAGTTGAGGCGAGGGGCGTGACTGGTCTCGCCAAATTCTGCGGGGGCGAATTTCAGTCGCATTGACGGAAATTCGCCCCCGCAGACTCCGGGGCGGTCCTCACTCCGGGGGTTGCGCGGGATCAGCGGCCGGAGGACGCCCAGCGGCGGAGCATCTCGATGCGAGCCCGGATCTGCTCCCCGGTGGCCTCCGGCAGCGACGGCCCCCCGCAGGCGCGGCGCAGGTCCGCGTGGATCGTCCCGTGCGGCTGGCCGGTCCGGTGATGCCAGGCCGCGACGAGCCCGTTCAGCTCCTTGCGCAAGCCGGCCAGCACCTCCCGCGCCGCCGGGGCCGCGGCCGGCGCGCCGCCAGCAGCTGACCCGCCCCGCGCCGGGACCGACCCGCCCCGCGCCGGGACCGACCCGCCCCGCGCCGGGACCGACCCGCCCCGCGCGGGCACCGGCCGGCCCCGCGCACCCGCGGCCTGACCAGGGGAGACCGCGCCGCGGCCCTGCTCGCGCGGCCGGGCACCCTTCCTGAGCTGGTCGGCCTGGCGCTTGCGCAGCAGCAGCGTGACCTGCTCGGGGTCCAGCAGCCCCGGCAGGCCCAGGAAGTCCTCCTCTTCCGCCGACGCGCCGAACTCGCCCCCGTCGTACAGCACCCGGTCGAACTGCGCCGACGCCTGCAGCGCCAGGAACGGCGCCTCGCCTAGCTCTTCGGCGGTAGTGCGCTGCCGCTGCGCCTCGGCGAACTCCTGCTCATCGGCGTTCTCACCCCGGCGATGCAGGACGTGGTCCCGCTCGGCCTCTAGCTCCGCGGCATAACCGAGCAGGGCAGGGATGGACGGCAGGAACACCGAGGCCGTCTCGCCGCGCCGCCTGGCCCGCACGAACCGGCCGACCGCCTGCGCGAAGAACAGGGCGGTGCCGACGCTCGTCGCGTACACGCCCACGGCCAGCCGCGGGATGTCCACCCCCTCGGAGACCATCCGGACCGCGACCAGCCACCGGTCGCCGGACGCCGCGAACGCGGCGATCTTCCGGCTGGCCGAGGGGTCATCGGAGAGCACGACCACCGGCCGGGTCCCGGTTATCCGGCGCAGCAGCGCCGCGTAGGCGCGCGCGTCCGCGTGATCGGTGGCGATCACCATGCCGCCCGCGTCCGGCATGCTCCTGCGCACCTCGGTCAGCCGCCGGTCCGCGGTCTCGAGCACCCGCGTCACCCACTCGCCGTCCGGGTTCAGCGCGGTCCGCCAGGCCTGGGCGAGCTGCTCGGCGATCATCGGGGCGCCCAGGGTGCCGGCGACCTCGTCCCCGGCCCTGGTCCGCCACCGCATCTCGCCGGAATAGGCCAGGAAGATCACTGGCCGGACCACGCCGTCGTCGAGCGCCGGGCCGTATCCGTAGACGTAGTCGCAGGAGCTGCGCAGGCTCCCGTCGCTGTCCTCGATGTAGGTCACGAACGGGATCGGATTGGCGTCGCTGCGGAACGGGGTCCCGGTCAGCCCCAGCCTGCGCTGGGCCGGCTCGAAGGCCTCCCTGATGGCCTCGCCCCAGGACAGCGCGTCGCCCGCGTGATGGATCTCATCGAAGATCACCAGCGTGCGCCGGCTGAGCGTGCGCTGCCGGTGCAGCGCCGGGTGGGCGGCCACCTGGGCGTAGGTCACCGCCACCCCGGTGTAGTCCGCCGACGCGCGTCCCTGCGCATTACGGTAGGCCGGGTCCAGCGCGATCCCGTGGCCCCGCGCCGCCTGCGACCACTGGTGCTTGAGGTGCTCGGTGGGCGTGACCACGGTGATCGCGGCGATCTCGCGGCGGGCCAGCAACTGCGCCGCGACGGTCAGCGCGTACGCCGTCTTGCCTGCTCCCGGCGTCGCGACCAGGAGGAAGTCGCGTCGCGGCAGGCGGAAATACTCCTGGTACGCCTCCTGCTGCCAGCTTCGCAACGGCAAAAGCACACCACGCGAAACGGGGTCGTCGGGCCGGCTCTCGTCATCATCGGTCGCAGTCGCGGGGGTGCTCACAGGGGCGAAAGGCTATCAGCGGCGGCCACGGCGGCCGCACCGCCATGGCGTCGCCGGGATGCCGCCGCGGGTCCGGCCGGACACGCCGGGTCATTGGTAACGATTTGATTTCGGTGAGCCGTGTACCCATCCGCGCGATCAGCCGAGTCGAAGTACGGCCGTGGAGGGAAATCCCAGTCAAATGCGCGAATCCAGCAGTCCAGTACTGCGGGGCAGTCCGTCCCGCGTGCTCGCAGCAGGGGCGACCGGCATCGTGCCACGTCCCCGGAAAGGAATCTCATGCCTGGTCTAGATGACACGGGCTCGACCGCGGGCCATCTTGCTGATGATCGCCAGACGCAGCAGAGCCTGTCCCGGCGCTCGGTCCTGCGCGGCGCCGCGGGCGTCGGCGTAGCGGGACTCGCGGCCACCGCCCTGGCCAGCACGGCCGGGCCGGCCCTGGCCGCGGCTCGGCCCGCGGCCCGCGCGATGGCCAAGGCCCCCGCGCCCGAGGCGCCGGCGGCCGACACCGGCGAGCCGATCATCGTGCACGTGCGCGATACCTCATCCGGCGAGATTGACATTTTCCGCGGCACCAGCCAGGTCCGGCTGCGCGACCCGGATCTGGCCGCTCGCCTGGCCCGCGCCAGCCGGTGACCGCCCAAGATCGCCCTGCCGTTTTCGGTCCAATCCTGAGAGGCAATTGATGTCTTCGCACCGCGAGGCACCGGAGATTTCCAAGGACCCGGTCGCCGATAGTACCGACCTGTACGCATTCGTCAGTCCGGATAAGCCGGACACGGTCACCATGATCGCCAACTACATCCCGCTGCAGCTTCCCGCCGGGGGGCCGAACTTCTTCGAGTTCGGCGACGACGTGCTGTACGAGATCCACATCGACAACGAGGGCCACAGCCGGTCCAACATCACCTATGAGTTCCGGTTCGAGACCAGGCTGACCACGCCGACCAGCTTCCTGTACAACACCGGCCCGATCGGCTCGCTGAACTCGCCGAACTGGAACGCCAAGCAGTTCTACACGGTGACCAGGGTCGACCACGCCTGCCGGCGCGTGCTGGGCCGGGATCTGGCCTGCCCGCCCTGCAACGTCGGGGTGCTGTCTACGCCTGACTATGAGGCCAAGCTCGGCCGGCACGCGGTTCACTCGCTGCCGGGCCGGCGCAAGGTGTTCGCGGGCCAGCGCGCCGATGAGTTCTATGTCGACGCGGGCTCGATCTTCGACCTGGGCAACCTGCGCCCGCTGCAGCAGTTCAATGTCTTCGCCAAGGCAGAGGGCCTCACGAGCGCGCCCGGCGTGAACGGCTTCAACAAGTTCAACGTGCACTCCATCGCGCTGCAGGTGCCCATCTCCGAGCTGACCAGGAGGGGGCGCCCGACCATCGGCGTGTGGACCACCGCGAGCCGTCAGCGCGCGCGGGTGCTGGACTTCGAGAACGAGGGCAAGAAGGTCCACAGCGGCCCGTTCAGCCAGGTGTCCCGGCTGGGTAATCCCCTGATCAACGAGGTCATTATCCCGATCGCCAGGAAGGACTACTGGAACCGGCAGAAGCCGGTGCATGACAAGCAGTTCGAGAAGTTCGTCGCGCACCCCGAGCTGGCCGGGCTGCTGCCCGTCCTGTACCCGGGCGTGTTCCCCAACCTCGCCGCGCTGGACAAGGCCGGGACCGCCCGCGCCGACCTGGAGGCGATCCTGACCACCGGCATCCCGCCCGGCCTGATCAAGGGATTCAGCAACTTCACCGGACCGGTGCAGGCGGACATGCTCCGGCTCAACACCTCGATCAAGCCCACCCCGGTCAGCTCGAAGAGCTTCAGCCTTCTCGGGCTCCTCGGCGGCGACCCGGCCGGCTTCCCCAACGGCCGCCGGGTGTCCGACGACGTGGTCACCATCGAACTGCAGGCCGTCGCCGGCGCGGCGTTCCCGCTGGTCGATCCCAAGTACGTCGTCGACCCCGCGGTCGCCGAGGTCACTCAGGGCCTGACGCCCGCCAGCGTCACCAACGGGTCGCTGAAGAGGTTCCCTTACCTGGGCGTTCCTTACGACGGCTACAACACCCCGTCCTGAGCCAGGGAGCGGGCAGCATGGGGGCCCGGCCGGAGTTTCTCCGGCCGGTGCCCGCATCCCTGAGTGGCTCCCGGCGTCCGCTAGGGCTTGCGGCCGACGCCGCCGTAGGCCGAGGTAATGCCGTCGGGAATCTCGTCGCCGATGTCAGGCCGCCAGGTGTGCACGTAGACGACCCCGGGCGGCACCAGGCTCAGGCCGTCGAAGAACCGGCAGACCTCCCCGTGGGTCCGCAGCGTCTGCGGGGTGGACACGCGCTCGTTGTACCGCCGCTGAGCTTCCCCCTGATGAGCACTGATGTCGATGGCCGGGTGCGAGATCGCCAGGTAGCTCATCGAGGGCACGGCGTCGAGCAGCCGGGCTCACGATGGCGTAGGGATCCTCGGAGTCCTGGATCAGGTGCAGGATCCCCAGCAGCATGAGCGCCACCGGCTGGCTGAAGTCCAGCGTGCCCGCGGCGGCGTCGAGAACCGCCTGCGTATCGCGCAGGTCGGCCGCAACGTAGGCGGTAGCGCCCTGCTCGGTGCTGGTCAGCAGGGCACGGGCGTGCGCGAGCACAATCGGGTCGTTGTCCACATAGACGATCCGGGCGTCGGGGGCGACCGCCTGGGCGACCTCGTGGGTGTTGTTCGCGCTGGGGATGCCGGTGCCGATGTCGAGGAACTGCCGGATGCCCGCCTCGCCCGCCAGGTAGCGCACGGATCGCGCCAGGAAGGCTCGGTTGGCCCGGACCCGGAAGCGCAGGCCCGGCGTGACGGCCAGGACCCGCTCGGCGGCTTCCCGGTCGGCGGGGTAGTTGTCCGTGCCGCCCAGCCAGTAGTCGTAGACCCGCGCCGGGTGCGCAACGCTCGTGTCGAAGCCGGGACCCGCCTCGTCGGTCACGGCCGGGTCATCCTGGTATTGCGGCTGGTCATCAGGGCTAGGCACACGCTATTTATACCGCCCTGTCCACTCGAAGGCGACCGGGGGGCGGATGGGGTCATCAGCGTGCAGGTCCGCGAGTTTCCTGGCCACGATGCCGACCTGCTCGCGCAGCTCAGGCGGGTGCAAGACCTCAACCTCGGCACCGAGGGCGAGCATCTCGAGCACCGCTGAGTCGACCGACTCGATCCGCACCGAGGCCTCGGCCCAGTCCTCGCGTCCCCGGACGGGCGGGGCGTTCCTGCGGATCCGGACGCCGGCGGGCTGGCCGAGCAGCACGGCGAGACGGCGGCCGCGCGGCGACAGGCGGATCCGCGCCCGCCGAGGGGGGCCTGGTAGCGGCACGCGGTCGCTCCCGCGGCCAGTGCCGGGGACGGGCAGGTCACTGCTGAATCCGTCGAGCAGCTCGAACCCGCCCTGGCACCCCCGGACGGCGTAGACCGGGACGCTCGCGGTGCTGAGGGCCTCGATGTCGCGCAGGATGGTGCGCTGCGATACCTCCAGCTCGGCGGCCAGCTCGGCGGCGGTCATCCTGCCCCTGAGCTGCAGCAAGCCCAGCATCCTGACCAGCCGGCTGGCACGCACGCGGTTAAGGATAATCGAGAATCACGACAAAAGATGTCAGGTATGAGGTGTCATACTCGCCAGGGTCAAGGCGGTGGGAGACAAACCAATCTCACCAGGTCAAGCGAGGGGAGCAGCACGATGACCGCAGCTGTCGAGGGATCAGGGACTTCCGCCGATCCGTGGATCCTGACCACGCCGCCCGGCAAGTCCGAGTTTGACGCCTGGCGCGACGAGCAGTCCGATCCGCCGGCGCTTGTCGTCCAGGTCGGCACCACCCAGCTGCGCTACCAGCTGCGCTGCGTCGAAGATCTGTACGCGATGCTGAAGGAGCACGGTGACTGGATGCCGCTGGGCAACGCGGACGAGCAGAAGCAGGCGCAGGACGGCACCGTCGAGGCCTGGGGCCGCTCGCCGGCCAACCCGGTAGGCGGCTGGTACGGCCTGAAGAAGGGACTGCGCGGCCGGTTCGGTAACTATGTCCCGCCGGTCCTGGAGGCGCTGGGACTGGCCGAGGTCGAGCACGCGGCCCGAAACAACAGGATGCGCGCGATCTGAGGTAACAGCTTAGAATCAAGATCGGCCGTGACGTTCGGATGTCGGGAGACGAGCATGGCACGTTCTATGTGGTCGGGGTTCCTGAGCTTCGGGCTGGTCAGCGTTCCGGTTGGCCTCTACACGGCCACGGCTGACCAGACCATCCACTTCAACCAGCTGCACAAGGGCACGTCCAACCGGATCCGCTACAAGAAAGTCGACGAGGCCAGCGGCGAGGAAGTCGACAATTCCCAGATCGTGAACGGGTTTGACACCGGCGACGGCGAGTATGTCATCGTGACCCGCGAGGAGCTGAAGGAAGTCGCCCCCGGCCGGTCGGAGACCATCGAGATCAGCGATTTCGTCGATCTCGATCGCATTGACCCCATATTTTTCCGCTCGACTTATTACCTCGCGCCGAGGGGGAAGGGGGCGGATCGCGCCTATGCACTGCTCCGCCAGGCGATGCGCGAGACCGGCAAGGTCGGCATCGCCACCCTCATCCTGCGGGACAAGGAGCATCTGGTCGCGGTCCGTCCCGGCGAGGACGTCCTGATCCTCGAGACGATGTACTTCGCTGACGAGATCCGCACTCCGAGCGAGGAGCTGGAGACCCTGCCGACGGACGTCAGCTTCGAGGGTCGTGAGCTGGAGGTGGCCAAGCGGCTGGTCGAGTCGCTGACGGTCGAGTGGTCACCCGAGGACTATCACAACACCTACCGGGGGCGGGTCGAGGAGCTCATCGAGAGCAAGCGCGAGGGGCATTCCGTCGTCTTCGAGGAGGAGCGCCCGAAATCCAACGTCATCGACCTGATGGCGGCGCTGGAGGCCTCGGTTACCCGCACCTCGCCGTCCCGGCCGCCCCCGGCCGCTGACAGCCAGGCCGAGCGGCCGGCGAAGGCCGGGCGGGGACAGCAAGCCGATCCTGACCGCCAGCCGGACCTCGCGGCGATGAGCAAGGCCGACCTGCTGGCCCGCGCCGCGGAGTTGGATGTCCAGGGACGCTCGAAGATGACTAAGCCTCAGCTCCTGGAGGCGATCGCCGCCGCCGGGACGCCGGCGCGGCGCGGCAAGAAGGTCTCCTGAGCCCGCGCGGGGCCGCTCGTGCTGGCCGGCCGTCCCCCGGCCGACCGCGCCGAGGTCGCTACGCCAGGGACGCGAAGAGGTCCCCGGCCCGCTCGACGCGATCGAGAACCTCGCCCGGCGAGAATCGCAGCCGGGCCGGGTCACCGCATGCCTCGCAGTCCCTGACCTCATCCCAGGTGACCGGGGCGGACACATACGGCTCGGGACCGCCGCGCAGCGAGTAGACGGCGACCGTCGTCTTCGCCTGGTGATTCTGGCTCCAGTCGATGAGCACCCGGCCCCGGCGCAGTTCCTTCTTCATGTTCGTCACTACCAGCTCGGGGTGGTCCTGCTCGACCGCGTGGGCCAGGTCGAGTGCGCGCTGCCGGGCGGTGTCCCATTCCGTGCGGGCGGGAAGCCGGACGTAGAGCTGCATGCCCTTCGAGCCGCTGGTCTTCGCCAGCGGCTCGCCCCCGGTGTCCGGTACCCGGCCGGCGATCCAGGACGCGATGCGGCAGCACTCCACAATCGAGGTACCGGGGCCGGGATCGAGGTCGAAGACCAGGTGGTCAGGCCGGCCCGGCCGGGGACGCCCGCGGCCGGCGTGCCACAGCGGCACGTGGAACTCGATCGCCGCCAGGTTCGCCGCCCAGATCAGGGCCGGCCGGTCATTCACGACCGCGTACTCGACCTCGCCGTCTCTGGCGCCGCGTCCCCGCCCCGATCCGGCCGAGGGGACCTTGATGGTCTGCACCCAGGCCGGGGCGTGCGAGGGCACGTGCTTCTCGACGAAGGACTTGCCGCTGACGCCGTCGGGAAAGCGGCGGAAGGTGACCGGGCGGTCCCGCAGGTGCGGCAGCATCACCGGGGCGATCCGGGCGTAGTAGTCCAGCAGCGCTCCCTTGGTGAAGCCAATGCCCGGGTAGAGGACCTTGTCGAGGTTGGACAGCGTGAGGTGCCGGCCGTCCACGTCCGTCTCGATGCGCTCAGGGCTCACGGACCACCTCCGCCGGGTCCTTGTCCGGCCGCAGGCCGCGCCAGGAGGGATGGCGCAGGTGGCCGTCCGCCGTCGATTCGCCGTACCGGACCTCGCCGACCATGACCGGCCGCACGAAATGGGCCAGGGCCGTCTCGGCGGCGCTGAGCGGGGCCGAGAACGGGCTGGTCCTGGCGGCCAGCGGCGCCAGGCTGGCCAGCAGATCGCGCCGCGCCCGCGCCCCGAAGCCGGTGCCGACCTTGCCGACATAGCGCAGCTGGCCGGCCTCCGGTATGCCCATGAGCAGCGCGCCGAGGCTGCCGGCTCGCTCCCCGTTGCCCTCGGTCCAGCCGCCGATCACCACTTCCTGGGTCTTGAAGATCTTCACCTTCAGCCACTGCGTGCTGCGCCGGCCGGGGCGATAGGGGGCATCGCGCCGCTTGGCGATGAGGCCTTCCAGGCCGCTGTCGCGCGCGGCGGCCAGCACATCCGCGCCGGACACGCCGTGCAGCGAGTCGCCCGTCGCCAGCGACTCGCCGGACAGGCCGAGCGACTCCAAGTGCCGGCGGCGCTCGTCGTAGGGCAGGTCAAGCAGCGAGTGCCCGTCGAGGTGCAGCACGTCGAAGACGACGTAGCTGACGGGGATCTGGCGGGCCCGCCTGCTGATCTCGGCGCTGTCCGACAGGTGCATGCGCTGCAGCAGGCGGCCGAAGTCCGGCCGGCCGCCGGGCCCGAGCGCGACCAGCTCGCCGTCCAGCACGGCCGGCCGCGCCCCGAGCAGCTCGCCGGCCGCGCGCAGCTCGGGAAATGCCACGGTGACGTCCTTGTCGTTCCGGGTGAGGGCGCGGACGCGGCCGCCATCGACGTAGGTGATCGCCCGGATGCCATCCCACTTGACCTCATAGGCCCAGCCGTCGTCGCTCGCCGGCAGTGACCCCGGCACCGCGAGCATCGGCCGGATCCGGTCAGGAAGCGGCTGGAAGCCCGCCGGGGCGGGATCCATGCGGTGGATCATCCAGTTCTTCCCGCGGGTCGGGAACAGGACGTAGCGGCCCCGCGCTTTCGAGCCGTGCAGCACGACCATCACTTCGGTGTCTGTCCACTTCTCCAGCTCGTATTCGCCGTGATCCCAGATGCTCACCCGGCCGCCGCCGTACTCGCCCTTCGGGATGTCGCCGTGGAAGCTCGCGTACTCCAGCGGATGGTCCTCGGTGCGGACGGCGAGATGATTTGCCGCCGGGTCCTGCGGGATGCCCTTCGGCAGGGCCCACGAGACCAGGACGCCGTCGTGCTCAAGCCGGAAATCCCAGTGCAGCGCCCGCGCGTGATGCTCCTGGACGACGAACCCCGGCCGGGCGGAGCGCTCTGGCTGGCCAGGACGCTCCGTCCCCATTGGCTCGGGAGTCCGGGCCGGATCGCGTTTGGCCCGGTAGGCCGCGAGCGCGGGGCCATCGCCGCGAGCAGGCTCCGCCGCGGGAGTGCGTCGCTGCGTCGCCATCCTGGTCACATACCCGGCCGGGCGCCGCCTACCCGGCTGACCTGGCCGCGGGTCATACGGCCGGGGGACGGCTGGTTTGCGCTCGCCGATGACGGGCAGTCGGTGGTGGGCCCGCACACCGGGCCACCCAGGCTCGCCTCCCGTGAGGCGGGCAACGAGAAAGGAAGCTCCATGTTCATCGGCATCGGAACCATAGTTCTCATCATCATCATCGTGCTGATCATCCTGGCCCTGCGGAGGTAGCTTGCGCCCCTGGTACCCCGGCTCTGACATCGGCCGTTTCTTCTCGGCCGCTGCGTGATGGTGCAGGGGCGCGCCCGGCCGGGAAGGGCGCGCCCATCCGGGGCCCGAGGAAGAGGAGGGCTACAGCCAGTCCTTGCGCTTGAAGATGACGTACAGCACGCTGGCGATGACGATCATGACGGCGATCGCGGCCAGCACGCCCCACTTTTGCTCGTAGCCGGGGTAGGGCACGTTCATGCCGTAGAAGCCGGTCACGAAGGTCGGCACGGCGATGATCGCTGCCCAGCTGGTGACCTTCTTGGTGATGACGTTCATGCGGTTGCCCTGGATGGTCAGGTTTGTCTCCAGGATCGTCGCCACTAGGTCACGCAGGCTCTCGGTCCACTCGGTGGCCCGCAGCACGTGGTCGTATACGTCCTGGTAGTACGGCTGGAGGGCCTCATCCACAATTCCCAGATCGCGCCGCATCAGTGCGTTGACGACCTCCCGCATGGGCAGGACCACACGGCGCAGCAGGACCAGGCTCTTGCGCAGCTCGAAGCTGCGCCGCTGCACCTCGCGGTCCTGCGGCAGATCCGAGAACAGCCGGTCCTCGAGCGCCTCGATGGTGTCGTCGAGGGTCTGCACGGCGGCGAAGTGGCCGTCCACGATGTTGTCAATCAGCCCGTGCACCAGGTAGCCCACGCCGTATTTGGCGAGATCCGGGCTGGCATCCCAGTAACCGACCACGCCGCCGATATCCAGCCCGTCGTCTTTCCGGATGGTGATCAGAGCCTGCTTGGTGATGAAGGCGGCCATCTCGCTGGTGAACAGCTCGCCGGTGTCAGTATCCAGATGGACCGCATAGGCGGCCAGGAACAGATGGCTCTTGTAGCGGTCGAGCTTCGGCCGCTCGTGGTCCTGCACCGCGTCTTCCACGGCCACCGGGTGCAGGCCGAATTCATCGCTCAGGACCGCGAGATCCTCGCGGTCGGGGTCACGCAGATCCAGCCAGATGACGGAGGAATCCTCCAGGAGATGGTCACTAATGTTACTGACCGGGAAGCCCTCGAGTTCCAGGACCCCGTTGCGGTAGAGCCGGGTGCGGGCCTGGCATCTGGTCGGCGTCGAGGCGGAGATCGCGCGCGGGGTTACCGTTTCCGGGTTCGCGCCGCGGAACGTGCCCTGGCCGGTGACATCCGCGGTCATCGTGGCCTCCTCGCGTCGCCTGCATGTCCCGCGCCGAAGAGGGCGTGAATACTGGGTGACGCGATTCAGCCACGGTCCCAGGGCGCGGTTTCACTCATTTTCTCATAGTACTTGGCCAGGTGACTCTTCACCCGGTCGATGTCACCGTGCGGGATGTCCACTCCGCCCCGCGCCCCCTGCAGGGACATTTCCCGCGGCCATGATGCCTCGCGGGACGGCGGCGAGCCGGCCATCTACGACATCGGCAATGAGCAATTTGTACGCCGTGAAGTTGTCTTTATTCTCGGCGTCGTACCACACATGCGCGTCACGGTATTTCGCGTTTGGGTGTTCCTGCGCACTGGCCCACTTGCGCACGCGCTTTTCCGCGGCGGCGCCGTCCCACTCACGGTCCCGGTCGGCCAGCGGGAAGTCGCGGAATGCTGAGACTGCCATTGTCCCGTCCTTTCACCCTGGTGCCCGGATCGCCCAGGGCGCCCGAAGCCTGCTGGCCTGAGCTTCCCCGGGCCCGGCGTCCTCATCGCGGGATGCGGCGCCCTATGCCCTGGCCTGCGCGCTTATTCACCTGCGGCCAGGGCGGCCAGCAGCTGGCTGAAGCCATCCGGGGCACGGGCGTGCCGGCGGGCGGAGGTCACCACGTTCACCTGCCTGGTGCGCAGGATCCGGCAGCCCGCGGCGTCGAGCGCACTGACCAGCGCGCGATCCTCCGCAGTGCGCCGTGACTCAAAGCCGCCCGCCCGAAGGTAGGCCAGGGCCGTGAAGCCGAGGTTGGCGCCGTGCACGTGCGGATGGGTTCCCTGGTCGCGGCCGTAGCGTTCCTGGTAGCGAGGCGGCACCTCAGGCGGGTGCCCGGTCCAGTCGGTGACCGTCACGGTGCCGACGACGGCGTCCCAGCCCTGATCGGCATGCCGGACCTGCCGGGCGAGCCAGCCGGGCGGCACGAGCGTATCGGCGTCGGTCGTAGCCAGCCATACCGTCGCCGGATCGAGATGCCGGGTCGCTCTCAGGACCGTGCGCATGCCCGCGTCCCTGGCCGCCCCGACGCTGCGGGCGCTGATCTGCACCACCAGGGCGCCGCCCTCGCGGGCCAGCTGGACGGTACTGTCCGCGCAGGCATCCGCCGCCACCACCACATAAACGGGTATCGCGGCGAGCATCCCGGCGGCCGCGCGGACGGCCGCCAGGCAGGACGGCAGCATGCCCTCCTCATTGTGCGCGGGTATCACCACGCCGACGGCCTTGATCACGCCCGTGCCCGTGCTCACGCCAGGCCACCGGCCGTGCTCACGCCCGGGCCTGCGTCCGTGCTCATGTCAGGCCTGTGGCCTGGGCCACGGACACGGGCTTACCGTCTGCGCGGATGTAGACCTCGGCCAGGAAGTCGGGCTCCTGGTGATCGACCAGCCGGGCGAGCCCCGGCCGGCGGCGCAGAGCCTGATGCACGTTATCGCCGCTGCGAGGGTAGTCGGCGACCGGGTGCCGCCAGTGCACGGCCAGCAGGCTCCCGCCCGGCCGCAAGGCGCCCACGGCGAGGTCCAGCACTTGGCCCAGGTCATCGGCGCCGAAGTAGTACAGCAGCTCGGAGAAGACGATCAGGTCGAAGCCGCCGGCCGGCCAGTCCTGCGGGATCACCCTGCGCTGTACCTGGACGTTACGCAGGCCTTCGGTGCGGCTAGCCGCGGAACGCACGGCTTCCCCGGCAGCATCGCAGGCCAGCAGCCGGTCACAGCGGGGGGCGAGCAGCTCAGTGAGTATCCCGATCGAGCAGCCCGGCTCGAAGGCGTCGTAATAGTGCGGGTCGGGAAGCAGCGCCAGGCTGATCGCGTACTTGCGTGTCTCATACCAGCGGGTCGCGAAACCCCACGGGTCGGGCGCCGATGCGTACACGGCATCGAAATAGCCGGGGCCCAGGGTCATGCGTGCCTCATCGGAAGAGCACCTCGTCGGCACGGGTGAAATGCGCGACGGTAGCGGCCGGCAGCACCGGGCCGCGGCCTGGCGGCCTGGCCTCCAGCTGGCTGGCAAAGCAGTCAATTGCCGCGCGCTTGCGGGCCATCGTGCCCGGTGAAAGCGGGACGCGCAGCGCGCGCGGCCAGGGCACTCGCGGGTCACCGGGCCAGGCCCAGTGCCAGGTCCAGATCGGGTAGAAGAGCACCGGCCCGCAGGCGCGGCGGGCGGCCCGGCCGACGGTCTCATGATCGGCGTGGAGGTCCTTCTCCCAGGGGGCGAGGCAGGCATCAAACCCGGTGCCGAGTTCTCGCAGGACGGTAGTGATCTCGTCCTCGCGCACGGCCAGGCCCGCGTCGGGCAGGCGCAGCCTGACCACCTGCGCCTCCTGCGCTCCCAGCAGCCGCAGCGCGGCGGCCGTCTCGGCGACCCGCCGCTGCGCCAGCGCGGCCGGGTCGGCCAGGCCACGGTGGGACGCCTCGCCGTCGGTGACGGCGATCAGCCGGATCCGGGCGCCCGCGGCGGCCAGCACCGACATGATGCCGCCGACTCCGAGTACCTCATCGTCAGGATGGGCGGCGAGGACGAGCACGCTGCGCCAGCCCGTCATGTCGGCGACAGGCAGCCGTCCGAGCTCAGGCCACGCCCCCCAGGCGGCCTCGCCCGTGCCGGGAGCGTCGATCGGATTCGCCCCGACCGCCGTCACCATGCGGTTCCCTGCTCGGCGACGAGCGCGCCCAGTTCGGCCAGGCTGCGCTCGGCGTGATGCTGGCGCAGGTAGACAGTCAGGTCGGCGACCCGGCGGGAATGGGCCTCGTCGTGACCCAGCGGCCCGGCGCCCAGGGCCCGGCCGACCCGGCTCAGGACCTCGCTGGCGCTCGCCTCGGCCAGCGCGCGGACCCGCAAGGCGCGAGCGCGCCCACCGTTCCCGCGATCGGCCGGGTCGGCGTCAATCTCGTCAGCCGCCTGGTCCAGAGCCGACCGTGCGATCCGCAGCGCGATATCCACAGCGCCCAGGTGAGCCAGGGCATGCGGGCCCAGATCGCGCTCGTGCGCGCTGGCCAGCAGCGTGCCGCCGACCGCCCGCGCTCCGCCGTACCAGCATGCTGCCACTCCGGCACCGCCGTGGGCGAAACCCGGCCGGGCTGTATACCCGCCGGCCGGGCCGACCGGTTCCGCGGCGACATCATCGAAGCGGATATCCAGGGTGTCGCTACCCGCCATGCCGGTCGCCGGCCAGGTCCCTGGCCACGGGGTCCAGGACCCGGCGGTGACGGCAAACAGTCGGACCCCGTCGGCGGCGGCGGCTGTGACCAGGGCGTGCGTGCACGTTCGCGCCCCCGAGCAGTACTGCTTGGTGCCGCGCAGGCGCCAGCCGTCGTCGGCCCGCTTGGCGTCCAGGCCGGGCCCGGGCGGCTGCGCCGCCCACACCCCCCACCGGCTGCCGGCCGGCGGTCCCTGGCCGCCCAGCTCGGCCAGGATCGCGACCGCGTCGGCGTGGCCCTCGCCCAGCCTGGCCAGCGAGAGGTCCTCCCCGGCCAGCTCAGCGAGGGCCGCCCAGCGCTGCCTGGTCCGCCCGCCTCCCGGCGCGGGAAGATCCAGCCGCCCCGATTTGACAGCCGCGCAAAAGTCCCTGGCCGTGCGCCGCCACGCGGGCAGGCAGCCCGGATCCTCTTCGCCAGCCAGTGCGGCCGGTCTGCTGGCCAGTGCCTCCGGTTCGCTGGCCGGTGCCTCCGGGCCCGTCATGTACCGGACGCACCGGCGATGACGCCGGCCCGGCTGCTGAAGCTGCTATCTGCCATGCTGTGCCCCCCTTGCCAGCGGCTGGACTCGCCCTCTACCCGCGGGTCAGAGCTCTAACCAGATGTGCTGCCCGCTGCCCGGGACCTCAACGCTCATGATGTGCCGCGTCGGCGGGCCTGCTCGCGGCTGGCTCGGCAGGCGCATGCCGGGCGCCAGGCTCGGTGGAGATGCGCTCGGCGATCAGGTAACCGGGAGTGGCTAGCTGATCAGCGTTTTCTTCGGGCGTATCACGCAGAATTCGTTTCCCTCGGGGTCGGCGAGGACCGTCCACGACTCAGCCCCGCTCTGCCCCACGTTGACCCGGCGCGCGCCGAGCGCAAGCAGGCGCTCGATCTCCTGGTCTCGGTCATCAGCGCTGGTGGTGAGGTCGAGGTGAACTCGGTTCTTGACCGTCTTGACGTCGGTCACCGGCATGAAGCAGATCCCGGTCGGCGCGTTCTCGCCGGTCCCGATGACGATCTCGCGCTCGCGCTCAGCCAGGATCCTCCAGTGCAGCGCCTGCGCCCAGAACCGGGCTAGTCGCGGCAGATCGTGAGCGTCAACGACGATGTGGTGCAGGGTCACGGGCATGCCGTCAGTATGTGCTCACCACGGCAGGCGCCGTGGAGTCCGTCGAGTCCGTTGTGCTGGCGGCCAGGTGCGCGCGCTCGCGGCGTCCGGCGGACTCTCGCGGGTCGGTGATGGTGGTGACCGCCTGCGGGTCAAGGTCGGTGTGGTGCTGGATGGTGTAGAAGCGCACCTCGTGGCCATCGGGGTCGTGCAGCGAGGGCAGGATCCAGCCGATGCTGGCCCAGTGCACGCCCGCGTGCGCGTCGCCCAGCGCTGTCAGCCGGGCGGCGAGGTCGTCGATCGCTGCCTTGTCGGGCACGCCGATGCTGAAGTAGTCGAAGCCCGCGGCCGCCCTGGCGCGATCGGGATCGAGCCGCAGGCCAAGCGGCGGGCCGCCGTTGGGATGAGCCATCGAGTAGCCCGTCAGCCTGCCCGCCTCGACGAACTCGATCTGTACCCGGTAGCCGAGGCGGCTGCGGTACCACTGCAGCGACCTGGCCAGGTCGGTGACCGGCAGCTTCAGGTGGTGGACCCCGGCCAGGGCGGGTGCGTCCAGTTCGCTCACGGCCTCTCCAATGCAGAGCAAGTGCAGTTAATGCAGTTACACTGCATCTTATGAAGAGCGATGTCAACCCGGCCGGCGCGCTGCCCCCGCTGCGACAGGCGCAGGTCGCGCACACCGAGCAGCGCATCCTCGCCGGCGCGACTGAGCTGTTCCTGGCCGATGGCTACCCCGCGACGACGCTGGAGGCCATCGCCAGGCGCGCCCAGGTCGGCGCCCGCACTGTCTACGTGCGCTTCGGCACCAAGGCCGCGCTGTTCAAGCGGGTGGTCGATGTGGCCATCGTCGGCGACACCGAGCCCGTCGACGTGCTTGGCCGCGACCCGATGCAGACCGCCCTGACTGCCCCCACCGCCGCTGAGCGGATCGCGGCCCAAGCGGCAGGCGGCCGCCAGATCATGCAGCGCACCGGGGCCCTGTTCGCGGTGGCCCAGCAGGCCGCCGCCGTGGAGCCCCTCATCGCCGGGTTCTGGCAGCAAGGCCGCGAGCAGACCCGGCATGTCCACGCGGTCTTCTGGACGGCCATGGCCGAGGATGGGCTGCTCGATGCGGCCATCGACCTGGACTGGCTGATAGACACCACCAGCCTCCTGGCCGCCGCGGAAACTTACCTGCTCATCACCCGCGTCCAGGGCTGGGACCTGGACACCTACCAGAGCTGGATCGCCACCACCTGGACCCGGCTATCCGCCGCCCCCGGCGGCATCCCGCCGCAGAAGGCCTGACCGGCCGCGGGGGAAGCGGTGCCTGCTGACTAGCCCGGCCGGGGGATGACGGCGGACTGGCCCGGCCGGGGGTGTCTGCGGACTGGCCCGGCCGGCTAGTGACGGCGGACTGGGCCGTTGCTCAGCGCAGCTGGCGGAGGTACGGGTCGGACGCGGCGGCGGCGGTGAGGCGGACTCGGGCATCGACGGCGAAGACGCCGTCGGGGCGGGCGATGACCGGGTTGAGGTCGAGCTCGGCGACTTCGGGGAGGTCGTCGGCCAGCCGGGAGATGCGCAGCAGCATGTCGGTCAGCGCGGGCAGGTCAGCGGCCGGGCGGCCGCGATGGCCGAGCAGGAGCGGCGCGGCGCGGACCGACCGGATCAGCTCGCCGGCGTCGACGTCGGTCAGCGGGGTGAGCCGGGCGGCGTGGTCATCGAGTACGTCGGTGGCCACCCCGCCGAGGCCGAAGACCGTCAGCGGGCCGAACACCGGCTCCTGGACCACCCCGATGATCACCTCGGTACCGCCCTGAACCTGCGGCTGGACCAGGACCCCGCGGAGCCGGTTGCCGAATGCCCGCGCGAATGCGGAGAAGGCGCGGCGGACGTCGTCCTCGCCGCGCAGGCCGAGCTGGACGGCGCCGGCGTCGCTCTTGTGCACCAGGCCGCGTACGTCGGCCTTGAGCACGACCTCGCCGCCTAGCTCAGCGGCGACGCGCACCGCATCCGCCGGCCCGGCCGCCGGCCGGGCAGGCACCAGCGATACCCCGTAGCAGGCCAGCAGCTCGGCCACCCCGGCCGGTGGCAGCCAGCCGCCTTCCGGGGCACCGGCCAGGAAGGCCCGGATCAGGGCGCGCGCGACATCGGGCCGCAGGCCGCCGAACTCGGGCACGTGACCGGGCGCGCGAGCCCGCCATGCTCCGTACTGCACGGCATGGGCCAGGGCACGGGCCGCGCTCGCGGGGTAGGCAAAGGCGGGCACGCGGAGCGGGCCGCCGGGGGTGCGGGGCAGCAGCCGGATGGCGTCGGACTGGTCGAGCACGGTCAGGACCAGGGGCTTGCCGGCGTCGGCGGCGGCGGCCGCGGGCACCAGGTCGGCGATGGCGGTGGGCACGGTGAGTGCGAGCACCGCGTCTACTGCCTCGTCGGCCGCCACCTGCTCCAGGCACTGGCGGAACGCGTCGGCCGTGACGGCGGCGGTGGTGTCCACCGGGCCGGCGACCACGGCGCCGCGCGGCAGGATCCGGCTCAGCTCGCGCTGGGTGGCGGGACCCAGCGTGGCGACGCGCAGGCCGGCGTCGGCGCACGCGTCGGCGGCCAGGACCCCGGCGCCGCCCGCGTTGGACACCACGGCGATCCGGCCGCCCGCGGGCACCGGCTGGCTGGCCAGCAGGGCCGCGGACTCCAGCAGCTCGCCGATGTCACGGGTGGCGATGATGCCAGCCTGGGCGAACAGCGCCTCGCGGGTCACCAGCGTGGTGGCCGCCGCGGCCGTGTGCGAGGCGGCGGCGCGCTGGCCGGCCGGCGAGCGTCCCGCGTGCACGGTGAGTACCGGCATCTCGGCGCTGGCGCGGCGCGCGGTGCGGGCGAACTTGCGCGGGTTGCCGAACGACTCCAGGTACAGCACGGCCAGCTCGGTGCCGGGGTCCTGATCCCACCACGTCAGCAGGTCGTTGCCGGACACGTCGTACTTGTCGCCGAGCGAGGCGAAGGAGGAGACGCCGATGCCCAGGCGGGACAGGTGCCCGAGCAGGGCCACTCCGATCCCGCCGGACTGGACGGCCAGGCCGGCCCGCCCTGGCGCCGGGTGACGGGCGCCGAACGTCGCGTCCAGGCGGATGGCCGGGACGGCTACGCCGAAGCAGTTCGGCCCCACCAGCCGCATGCCGTGCTGACGGCAGGCCGCTAGCAGCGCGGCTCCCGCCGCGGCACTAAGACCGGAGGTGATGACTACCAGGGCCCGCACCCCGCGGCGGCCGCACTCTTGCGCGACGCCGGTCACCGCGGCGGCCGGCACCGCCACGACCGCCAGGTCCACCGGCTCGGGCAGCTCGGCCACCGAGGGCAGGCACGTGATGCCATCCACCTGGACGGCGTGCGGGTTCACCGCGTACAGGCGGCCCTGATAGCCGCCGGTGATGATGTTGTGCAAGATCGACTGGCCGACGGAGCCTGGCCGGCGGCTCGCGCCTACGACCGCGACCGATTCGGCGGCCAGCAGGTGCCGCAGGCTCTGCACGTCGGCGTGGCTCTCCCGGACGGACACCGCGTCCAGGTACCGGTCCCAGCCGGGATCGGCGTCACCGCCGGGCAGGTCGAAGGTCAGCTCGGTCACGCCATCGGCCAGCCGGCGCCGGGGGTGCAGCCCGGTGTCGGCGAACACCCTGAGCATGGCGAAGTTCTCCGCGAGGGTCTCGGCGGTGAAGGCCCGCACGCCGCGGCCGCGGGCGGCCGAGACCAGGTGCTCGAGCAGCAGCATCGCCACTCCCCGGCCGTGGACGTGGTCGGCGACCGCGAACGCGATCTCCGCCGACTCGGGGCGGCCGGTGCACTCGTAGCTGGCCACGCCCACGAGCTCTCCGCCCAGCCAGGCCAGCAACGTCAGGTGGTCAGCGGCCGGCGGCCGGCATACCCGGCGTGCCTCTCGTCCGCCGGCCACCTTGCTCAGGCTGAAGAAACGCAGGTAGCTGTTCTCCGGCGACATCGCCTCGTGCATCTGCCGCACGGCGTCCAGATCGCCTGGCTCAGCGGGCCGGATCTGCACCGTCACGCCGTCGGCCAGCAGTGCGTAGGCGCCAGCGGCCTGGCTGCTCATGGTGATCCTCCCGGCCCGCTGTCCGACGGGCGGAATCTGCGGCCGTTCACGATCTCCAGGCCTATGCAGATGAAGTGATCCGCTGCGCCCGGCGCCCAGGAGACCAGCGGCAGCCTGCGCAGGCGGCTGATTTCCGCCGGGTCGCTGGCCTGGCGGGACCGCCCGATGACCGTCACGCTCCAGCCGGACCTGCTCGAGGTGTCCAGGGCGTCCGCCTCGAAGGCCACTACGTCCCCGCGCGCCGCCGCGGCGATCTTCCCGCCTGCGCTGGCGCAGATGACGATCTCGCCCTCGCTGAGGGCGAAGTTCACGGGCTGGACCGCAGGCAGGGCCCGGCGGGTATAGATGAGCCGGCCGATCGGCAGGGAGGCCAGCAGATCGAGGCATTCCTCGCGGGACAGGCGCTCCAGCGCCGCGCTGTCGGCCTGGCCCCAGCCGTCCCGGTCGCGCTGCCGCCCGGCATCTTCGACAGTCATTCGCGGGGTCCTCTCCAGTCGGCCACAGTCCGTGCGGCCGGGGCTGTGTTCTCGCGTCGTGCTCGGGCGCTGTGCTCGAGCACAGCGCCCGAGCACGGTGTTTCTCGCGCGTGCTGCCTGCTGCCGCACTGGATTGAGTCTGGTTCCGGCCCGGCCGCCTGTTCAGAGCACTAGGTCCCCTATGGGCGGCCATTGGTCCCTGCCGCGTACGCCCAGATGCCCCTCGCCATGACGACGGCGAGGGGCATCTGGGTGCTAGAACTGCGGAGACGAGAGCCTAGGAGACAGGGGCTCCGGAGCCGACGACTTCGGGGGTGTTGTCCGGAGCGACGCCATTGCGGGCGGGAGTTCCGGGGACGGGGGTCGTGGTACGGCCAGCCGTCTTGGGGAAGATCTCAGCCTCGGGGGAGACCCGGCGCAGGTGGGCGAACCCCAGGCCTGACAAGATCAGCATGACCACCGCTGCGGCGCCGGCGACGATCGCGCCGATCAGCATGAGCTGGCCTATCTTCCAGAACGCGTAGGCGTTCAGCAGCAGCCCGCGCAGGGTCTCGCCGCGGAATACGGTCTGCACCTGGCCGGCCAGGGCCACGTTCTTGGGCTGGGCCAGTGAGGCGGCCGAGAGCTGGGCGTAGGTCTTGCCGCCGCCGATCTTCTGCAGGTGCACGGCGATGAAGTGGTCGGCCCACACCTGCGCCTGCTGCCCGTTGAGCAGCTGCTGCCCGGCGTACGGGGTCAGGAACGGCTTGATCTGCGGGTCGGCCAGCGCCGGGCTGCCCTTGGGCGGGAAGAAGATCTTCTGTGCGGCGAGCTGACTGTGTACCTCGTTATTCACGAACGAGCTACCCCAGGCCAGCAGCCCGCAGGCGATCAGCAGCACGACGGCCAGGCCGAGCCCGATGGCCGTGGTGAGCGCGTCAAAGGTCCTTCTGCGCATCTTCGGTGTCTCCTTATATAGGTGCCGGCCACGCATGTGCAGTTGGCACTGCCTGTCCTGGCTGCTCATAGCGTCTCCCGCGGCGGGGCCACGGAGGCAGGGCCGAATGTCCTTAGTCGTCGGGACCAGCGCCAGGACCTCTGGCCCGGCCCGGGCCGGACTTCCGGCGGAATCTGCGTCACCACCGGCCAGGAGTTCCGTCGTCGGCTGAGGGCGGCCGGGCTATGGTTACTGCGACGGCATCGCGGAGCGACCGGCAGGAGCTGCCAGTGGAGCCATCGCAGCGCCCGGTCGCGCAGCGCCCGGTATCGCAGCGCGCCGTACCGCCGCACCTGCGGCTCGATGAGCTGCTCGCCGAGCTGCAAGAACGGCTGCAGGAGGTACTGGCCACCAGGGACCGGGCGAACGCCCTGCTGGAAGCGGTCGTCGCGATCGGCAGCAACATCGAGCTGGATGGCGTGCTGAGGCGGATCGTCGAGGCTGCCGTCGCCCTGGTGGACGCCCGTTACGGAGCGCTGGCGGTGGCCGGGGAGGACGGCGGGCTGGCCCGGTTCGTCCCGGTCGGTCTGGACGAGGCGCAGATCGCCAGGATCCATCACTGGCCGGAGGGCCTCGGCCTGCTCGGGGCGCTGATCACCGAAGCGCAGCCGGTGCGGCTGGCCGACATGTCGGACGACCCGCGGTCGGTCGGCTTCCCTGATGGGCATCCGCCGATGCGGTCCCTGCTGGGCGTGCCGGTACGGGTCCGCGATGAGGTCTACGGCAACCTGTACCTGACCGAGAAACGGGAAGGCGCCGCGTTCGACGAGGAGGATGAGGAGCTCCTGCTGGCCCTGGCCACCGCGGCCGGGGTGGCGATCGAGAACTCCCGGCTGTACGAGGAGGCCCGCAGGCAGCAGCGCTGGCTGGCCGCGGGCGCCGAGATCACCCGCCGGCTGCTGTCCGGAGCCGCGCTCGACGACGTGCTCGAGCTGCTGACCCGCCAGGCCCTGGAGCTGTCAGGCGCTGACCTGGTGGTACTCGCGCTGCCCACGACCGGGCCGAGGCAGCTGGTGGTCGAGCACGCCGCGGGCGAGGGCGCCGCCCGCGCGCTGGGCATCGTGCTCCCGGCCGGGGAATCGGTGTCCGGGCAGGTGCTGGCCACCGGGGAGGCGGTGGTGGTGGCGGACTTCGCCAGCGACGAGCGGGTCGCGCAGACAGCCCGCGAGCACATGCCGCTTGGCCCCGCGGTGGTGATGCCGCTCGGCGCGGCAGGCAACGTGCGCGGGGTGCTGACCGTCGGCCGGCGCCGCGGCGGCACGCCGCTGGCGTCATCGGCGGTGGAGCTCGTCGCCGCGTTCGCCGGCCAGGCGGCGATCGTGCTGGAGCTGGCCGAGCATCGCCGTCACGCCGAGCGCCTGGCTGTGTTCGATGACCGCGACCGGATCGCCCGTGACCTGCACGACCTGGTCATCCAGCGGCTTTATGCGACGGGCATGTCGCTGCAGGGCGCGATGCCGCTGATGGACCAGCCGCAGGCGCAGCAGCGGGTCAGCCGCGCGGTTGACGCGCTCGACGAGACGATCAAGGATATCCGGTCGGCGATCTTCGCCCTGCACGCGCACCAGGCCGAGAGCCGTCCCGGACTGCGCAGCCAGATCCTGGGCGTCGCGGAGGAGATGACCGGGCCGCTCGGCCTCGTGCCCTCGCTGCGGCTGGGCGGCAAGCTGGACGACACGGTGCCGCCGGAGATAGGCGAGCAGATGCTGCACGCGCTGCGCGAGGCGCTGTCGAACGCGGCCCGGCACGCGGGCGCGAGCCGGGTCGACGTGACCGTCGACACCGGCACCGACCTGGTCCTGCGGGTCCGTGACGACGGATCCGGCATCGGGGCCCGGCCCGGCCCCGCCGGCACCGCGCACCGCGGCGGGCTCCGCAATCTCGCCGAGCGCGCCGAGCAACTCGGCGGGACCCTGCAGGTCGGGCCGGCCGAGGACCGCGGGACCGAGCTGTGCTGGCGGGTGCCGCTGCCCGAGACCGGCCCCCCACCGGGATAACGCGGCGGACGTCAGCCGGGTGGCGGGGTGCGTTTCGCATGATCTGGCTCATCGAAGGCCCTGGCGGCATAGGCGGCGGCCTGCGCGCGGCGTTCCATGCCCAGCTTCGCGAACAGCCCGGAAACGTAGTTCTTGACGGTCTTCTCGGCCAGGAACATCCGCTCGCCGATCTGCCGGTTGGTCAGCCCCTCGCCGATCAGCTCCAGGATCTTGCGTTCCTGGCCGGTCAGCCCGGCGAGCGGGTCGGATCGCGTCGCCTCGTCGCGCAGCCGGGCCATCAGCGTGGCGGCGGCGGCCGGGTCCAGCATCGACTGGCCGGAGGCGACCGTGCGCACCGCGCCGACCAGGTCGGTGCCGCGGATTTCCTTGAGCACGTACCCGGCCGCGCCGGCCAGGATCGCGTCGATCAGGGCCTGGTCATCGGCGTACGAGGTGAGCATCAGGCAGGCCACGCCCGGCATCGCCGAGCGAATCTGCCGGCAGACGGTCACGCCGTCCCCGTCCGGCAGTCGCACATCCAGGATGGCCACGTCCGGCCGGAGCGCGGGGATGCGGGCCAGGGCTGAGGCGGCCGTCCCGGCCTCGCCGACCACCATGATGTCGCTCTGGGCCTCCAGCAGCTCGCGAACGCCCATCCGGACAATCTCGTGGTCGTCCAGCAGGAATACGCTGATCTTCTTGCTGGCCTGCGTCTCCTCGCCCATCCGGGGCCGGCCTTTCTGCGCTGCTCCCGCCGCCATGGCCCGCCGCACGGAGGCGTGCTGCGGCCGCTGGCGGCGGTTAGCCCGCTCTGCTCACCATAGCCTGGTCACAGCGCAGGTCATGTCGTGCGCGGCGGCGCAGATCAGAGGATGATGGCAGTGAAGGCCGCAGGCCCCGGGGTGCAGCCGCGGTCGTCCGCGCGCGAGGGCAGCGGGGGACGCCTTCACCAATGGCTGAGAGGCAGATGGGCAAATGGCGGCGATTGATCGGGAACAGCGTCTCGCAGAGACCTTCGTGGAGCTGGCGGACACCCTGGTCGCCGATTTCGATGTCATCGACTTCCTTCAGCTGGTGGCCGCACGCTGCGTCGAACTGCTCGATGTCGCCGCGGCTGGCCTGGTCCTGGCGGACCAGAGCGGCTCGCTGGTGACCGTGGCGGCATCCGACGAGCGGGCCCGGCTCCTGGAGCTCTTCGAGGCACAGAACGACGAGGGGCCGTGCCGTGACTGCTACCGGCTGAGAACCGCGGTGGTCAACGTGGACCTGGAGGGGGCGCGCGCCCGGTGGCCCCGGTTCGCGCCGCAGGCGACCGCCGCCGGGTTCGGCTCGGCGAACGCGCTGCCGCTGCGGCTGCGCGACCAGGTGGTCGGCTCGCTCAACCTGTTCCACGCCGCACCCGGCGGGCTCGGCAGTGAGCAGCTGCGGCTGGCGCAGGCGCTAGCCGACGCGGCCACGATCGGCATCCTGCAGCAGCGCACGATCCGGCATGGCGAGGTGGCCTCCGCGCAGCTGCAGGCCGCACTGACCAGCCGGATCATCATCGAGCAGGCCAAGGGCGTGCTGGCCGAGCGGCTGCAGATGAGCACCGACGACGCGTTCGGCGTGCTGCGGTCAGCGGCCCGCTCCCGCAACCGGCTGCTGTCCGAGGTGGCCCGCGAGGTCGCCGGGAGCGCGGCCGGGGTCACCGACTTCGCGCAGCTGCTGGGCCCGTCGAGTGCGGAGGCCTAGACCACGCTTCGTCCCCATGCAGGTACACTATGTTACCACTCGGACGGAGAGCGGTGGGGAATGCAGGTTCTCGGCGGCGCCTCGAATCCCGTCCCGGCCGCCCTCCGCACCGGGTCGTCGCCCGTGCCCGCGGGTGACCGCGGCGATGAGCCCTTCGACCGGGTGGCGCGGCTGGCGGCGATGATCCTGAGGACCCCGCTGGCGTCGGTCAGCATCACCGAGCAGCGCCCGGCCGGCGGCCGGAGCGCCCCCGCTGGCGGGGACGTCGGCGGCCTGCGGAGCCCGGTCGAGCGGTCACTGGGCCGGAAGGTGATCGACTCGGCGGACGAGCTGATCATCAGCGACGCCCGGCTGGATCCGCGGATGAGCGCAATCAGCCCCGTCGAGCCGGGCAGCGTGCTCGCGTGGGCCGGATTCCCGGTGCATGACCCGGACGGCCGGGTGGCGGGCGCGCTCTGGGTGGCCGACTACCGGCCGCGCCAGTGGAGCGCGGGCGACATCGAGGTCTTGCGGGCCCTGGCCCTGGTCGCCTCGGGGGAAGTCGCGCTGCGGATCGCACTGGAGCGCGGTGCCGAGGCCGAGCTGCTGGCCAGGACGCTGCAGGAGAGCCTGCTGCCGCCGCGGCTGCCGAAGATTCCTGGCTTGCAGGTCGCGGCTCGTTACGCGGCCGGGGGAACCGGGGCCGAGGTTCTCGGGGACTTCTACGACGTCTTCCCCTCGGTGCAGGGAAGCTGGGGGCTGGCCGTCGGGGACGTGTGCGGCAAGGGAGTCGCGGCCGCCAAGAGCACGGCGCTGGCCCGCTACACCCTGCGGGCCGAGGCGCACCGGGAGACCCGGCCGAGCCGGATCCTGGCCGCCCTGAACCGGGCGCTGCTCGACTGGCTCACCGATGACCCGCGCTTCCTGACCGCGATCTATGCCACGGTACGGCCGACGCTCGCGGGGGCGTCGGTACGGATCAGCTCGGCGGGCCACCCGCTGGCGCTAGTGCACCGCGCGGACGGGCGGGTGCAGCCGTTCGGGCAGCCGGGAACCCTGCTCGGGCTCCTGCCCGAGCCCGAATTGCATGATTCACGCGGCCTGCTGCGCGCCGGGGACAGCATGATCCTGTTCACCGACGGCGTCACCGAAGCCCGAAGCCGCACCGACCGCGATCTGTTCGGCGACGACCGGCTCAGTGACGTCATCGCGAGACTGGGCGATGAGTCCGCGACGGGGATCGCCGAGGCTATCCAGCGCGCCGTTCATGTCTTCAGCGGCGCGGCCATCAGCGACGACACCGTCGTCCTGGTGCTCAAGGTTCCCGCTCAGCGCGGCCATCCGACGGCACCGCTGCCTCGCCGCGCGGCTGCCTGACGGCGGGCGGCCAGGGCTACCTGACGGCGGGCTGACAGCCGGGCTGCCGGGCCGCCAGGTTCACCGGCCCCGGCTCCGGGCGGGCGGCCCTCGGGCCGGCCGCCGGATCGCGGCGCCAGGGCGCTAGCCAGCGGCGGGTCCGCCGTGGCCAGGCCCACGGCGGAGTCCCAGCCGAGGATGCTCAGCACGGTCTTCAGCTGTGGCGGAACCGCGTGCAGGACGACGCGCCGGGAATGATCGCCGGGGGCGCCGCTTCCTGACCCCGTCAGGCGGACGATCGCCCGCAGCCCGGCCAGGTCGCAGTAGTCCACGCCGGCCAGGTCGAAGTGGAGGTCGCCGGGCTCATCGGCGATCTGGGCCAGCACGTCCACCAGGCCCTGGTAGTTGGACTCGTCGATCTCGCCGGCCAGGGCCAGCACATGCGGATTATCGGGGCAGGTGATCCGCAGCACCCCGTCGTCGAAGACGGCGTGATCATTCGCCATCGCGGATGATTCACCCCCTTTTGGAGCGCCTCAACGACCGGGTGAACGTACGATACCCGAGCGGAGCCGGGGGGAACATGCTAGATGGATCAGAAGGCTGTCGCTCTTCTCGCTATAAGCTACGTCACGGTACCACGCGGCAAGGTGGGCATCATGACGCAGACGTGGCGCAATTCTCAGTCTCGGGCAAAGACCGGTGGTTATGTCCCTGCGCCTGGTAACGGGCCGTCCGGGTATGCATAAAGCGGCGGGCTGCGGGGAGTACCGAGGATCTGCGGGGAGTAACCGGCTACGGGTAGTTCCGGGAATCTGGCAGAGAGCGACATGGTGTGGAGAGTAAGAGCTGATGGGACTTGACGCAGGACTGCCTTCTGGTGACGGCCAGTCTGGCGACGGCCAGTGGGACGTCAGCTCCGCGGAGACGGGGCTGACCGCCCTGCTGGAGGCCAGCGAGAGGGCAGTGGAGGAACTCAGCTCCACAGTCCCGCCGGCTCAGCTGCGCGCCCTGCTCATCGTGGAACGCGCGGGCGGCCTCAACCTCAACCGGCTGGCCAGGGCGCTGGGTGCCTCCGCATCAGCGACGAGTCGGCTTTGTGATCGAATGCAGGCCGCTGACCTGCTGACTCGCGACCGGGCCGCCGCCAGCCGCCGCGAGGTTGTCGTGCTTCCCACCGAGTCCGGCCGCAGGCTCGCCGAATGGGTCCGGCGGCAGCGCCGCGCCGTGCTGGGTGATCTGCTCCAGGCGATGAGCCCGGCTGGCCGCGAAGCGCTGGCGCGCGGCCTGACCGAGCTCGCCGCCGGGTCCGGCTAGCCGGGCGAGGAGCCGGGCCCGGCTGGACCGCCGGAAATTGGGGCTTGCGCCGGCGGCCGCAAGGTGAGACTGTTTCCTCATGGAAACACTTGCCATGGGGAAAGCGTCAGCCCGGAATGCCGCTCACCTGTCAGCGCTCGCCCCAGCGGGCGCCACGCTCAGGGACCTGGCTGAGTATGACGACTGTGACCTGCTGCGCATCATTAAGTCCGCGCCGCGCGCGAGCGAGCGGCGCGCTGCTGCATGCGAGCTGCTCGTGAGCCGGCACCGCAACCTGGTGCGGTCCTGCGTGCAGCGCTACAAGCGCAGCCCCGAGCCCGCCGAGGACATGATGCAGGTCGGGTACGTCGGCCTGCTGAAGGCGATCAACAATTTCGATCCTGACCTCGGCGGCAGCCTGGCCGCCTACGCTCAGCCCTGCATCATCGGGGAGATCAAGCGGCACTTCCGCGACAAGCGCTGGCAGGTGCACGTGACGCGGTCAGTCCAGGAACGAGTCCTGGAGGTCCGCGATGCGACCAATGAGCTGACTAACCAGCTCGGTCATGCGCCGGCCGAGGCCGAGCTGGCCGGCCACCTCGGGATCAGCGACGGCGACCTGCGCGAGGCACGCATGGCGGACCTGGTCTTCCGGCCGTGCTCGCTGGACGCGCCCCTGGCTGACCGGCCGGACGCCGCCATGCTGGCTGACGTCCTGGGCGAGGACGACCCCGGCATGGAGCACACGCTCGACATGCAGGCGGTCGCCACGCACTGGCAGGAACTGCCCGAGCGGGAGCAGCAGATCCTGCTGCTTCGCTTCTACGGTGACCTGACCCAGGCCGAGATCGGCCAGAAGCTTGGCATCTCCCAGATGCACGTGTCCCGGCTGCTCACCCGGTCCCTGGACTTCCTGCGCCAGCGCCTGCTCGACCTGCAGGAGCACGACGCCGCTGCCTAAGCCCGGTCCCGGCCGCGGCCGCCCGGCGGGCGTGACCCGCCGCCGTCCGGGCGGCTGCCGCGCGGGCGGCCGCGGCCGGGCAGCCACCCCGCGGCCGGCCCGGATTCCCGAAAATCTGGCGCGTCTCGTTTTAGCCATGTCAGCCGGGTAGTACCCGGTCAGTGGCCACGTGGCTGAGCTAGTGAGCCACAGCCAGGGCGGCCCGCACGTCGCTCGCGTGACCGGCTAAGGGACGAGGAAAATCGGAGGCCGTGATGACCCTGCCCGCCCGTCAGCAGCGAATCCTCGACGGGATGGCGGTAAGCCTGCAGGAACGTGACCCGCGCCTGGCCTCGCTGTTCTCGATCTTCACCCGGCTGACCAGGCAGGAGCCTATGCCCAGGGCCGAGGAGATGCCTCCCGGCCGGCCAGCGGGGCGGCGCGGACGGCGTGGCCGGCCAGAGCCGCCGCGACGGCGGCGGTCAGGGCACTCAGCGGCCTGGCTGCGGGCCATCGTGATCCCGGTGGCGCTGGCCGCCGTCGCCGCCGTGCTGTTCCTGAGCCTGATGACGGGCAGCACGCGCGGCTGCCCGGCCCGCCTGACCCGGACGTCTGCTCAGTTGGCCTCCTGGGCCAGCGGCTGTTCCGCCGCGCGCACGGCGCAGCACGCCCAGCGCTGACGGCGGGCCTGCCGCCAGGCCGTCTCTTCAGCTGGAGTCCAGCCGGCGGAAGGTCACCTCGTGCAGCAGCAGGCGCAAGGCGGCCGCCGCGGGAATCGCCACCAGCGCGCCGATGATGCCCATCAGCGCGCCGCCGACCAGCACCGCCACGACGGAGACCACAGCGGGCACCTGGACGGTCCGGCCCATGATCCGGGGCACGAGCAGGTAGTCCTCCAGCATCCGGTACGCGAAGTAGAAGCCCAGGGTGGCGATCCCGACCGGGAGGGACACGGTCAGCGCGACCAGGGTGACGATGGCTCCGCCGATGGTCGAGCCGATCACGGGGATCAGGTCCAGCAGGGCGACGAGCAGGGCCAGCAGGAGGGGGTAGGGCACGCCGAAGACGAGGAGCCAGATGTAGGTGCCGAGGCCCGCGACCACGGAGGTCAGGAAATCGCCCAGCACGTAGCCGCCGACCTTGGTGAAGATCTCGTCGCCGATCAGGATCACCCGAGCGCGGCGCGACTGCGGCGCCAGGCGGTACGCGAACAGCTTGATGCGCGGCAGGCCGATCAGGAAGTAGACCGTCAGGATCACCACTATGAGCAGGGACGTGGCCGCGCTGAGCACCAGCTCGCCGGCTCCCAGCACGCCGCCGATGAGCGTGCTGCCCTTGGTGGAGATCAGGTGGGTCAGGCGCTGCTGGATGCCGAAACGCGCGTTCAGCCGCCCGAGCTGCGAGTTGTGATCCTGCAGGGTCTGCAGGTAGTGCGGAAGCTGGTGGCTGAGCGCGGTGCCCTGGGTCGTCATCGGCGGGATCGCCGCGGCGACGAACGCGGCGATAACGGCGGCCGCGGCGAGCAGGATGGCAAAGACCGCGACCCCCCGCGGCAGGCGGTGGCGGGTCAGCCAGTTGACGGCCGGGTCCAGGCCCGCCGCAATGAACAGCGCGAGGCCGATCAGGATCAGCACCGACCGCGCCCGTATCGTCAGCTCCACCAGGGCGTAGGTGACCGCGACGCCGGCCGCCGCCGACATGCCAATGAAGAACGGCGAGCGCCTGTTCACCGGGCGGCCGGGACTTCCCAGGCCCCCCGTCTCCTCGGCCATCGCGGCGGCCGCATCGACCGCCTCCCGCATCCGGTCCTCGGCTTCCTCCATCTGCTCGGCGGCCTGCTCGACCCGGTCGTCGGCCTGGTCCATCCGGTCGTCGGCCTGGTCCATCCGGTCCCCGGCCTGGTCCATCCGGTCCCCGGCCTGATCATTGGCCGGACCCTGGCGTGATGGGGCGGCGGCGGCCGAGGACGCGGGCGTCCCGTTCACGCTGCGCTGGCTGCGATCCGGCGGTAGCGGAAGGCCGGCCGACGGTGCACCGTTCTGCGGTGCACCGTGAGTGCTCCCGGTGACGTGGGGGAGCCAGGATCGCAGCCAGCGCGTGCGCATCAGCGACGCCAGCGTCCGGCCGGGCCTATCCCGGCCATGTGCAGGGCGAGCAGCGCGAGCCCGGCCAGCAGCAGGGCCGTCGGCGTGAATATCGCGGCGGTGACGCTGATAGATGCCGCGACGATGACGAATGCGATCGCGAACAAGATGGCGGCAATAATGGCGAGCAAGGTCATGCCCCTTTCGGTGAATGTTATGAGAATGCCGCGATCCAGCCTTAGTGCGGCGAGCCTCAACTGCCCAATCCCGGGTTCTTCACACATGCTTTTGCCGATAGCTGCAGATGCTTATTCCGGCCGTGCGCGCCGGCCATCGCACGGGGCCGTCAGTTGCGGCCGGACATGCCAGTGAGCTGGTCGGGCAGGTCGGCTGTCTCCCTGAGTGAGGACAGCTTGGCGCAGTACCAGGCGTTACTCCTCGCGGTACTCCTCCACGACCTCCGTGTCGGCGGACGGGTCAGCCGACACGTCGTCCGAGGGCAGATTCATGATGAACGGCGGGCCTTCCTCGACCGACTCATCGTCCGGCGGCCCTTCCGGCTGCACGCTGTGGAGGGCTTCTGGGTTGAGCATGACGTACGAGGGATAGTGCGTCTCGTCGGCAACATGCTCGACGACCTGGCCGCGGGGGCCCCGGCGGACCACGATGCGGCGCCGCAGCCAGTCGGACCCGCGGCCGGGCAGAAGGAATCCCGCCACGCCGACCACGATGAGCACCAGGCCTGCGACCTGGAGGTTCAGGCCGCTGGGGTGGGCCCTGACGGCGAAGGTGAAGATCGCGCCGACAGCCACGACGGCCAGGCAGGTAGCGGGTCTCATCTGTCACCCCTTTCAGGCAGCGTCCGGGCCGGCGGCTCAGGCGGCCATGGCCTGTGTGTACCTGGAGGTGCCGTTCTCAAACCTGCACTGGTGCAGACGATCACGCCGCGGTGACCGGGCCGCGCCGGGCGCAGGTAAGGACGAGCCGATCGGGGCTAGCGCCGGCGCAGGAATCTGGTGATCGCCGCCGCGATCGCTCTGGCCGCTCGCCGCTGGAAGCGGGGGGATGTCAGTAGCCGGGCGTCGGTGGCGTTGCGCATGTTGCCGCACTCGATGAGCACCTTGGGCACGCGGGTCAGGTTCAGCCCCGCGAGGTCGTCGCGGAACGTGCGGCCATTAACCCCGTCATAGGTGCTGACCGGCATCGGCGTTCCTGCCAGGAAGGCCGAGCGGAGATCGCGGCCGAATCTGACCGATGACCTGATCACCTTGTCGTTCGGGCCGTCGGCGACGGGCTGGAGGATGGCGAAGCCGCGTCCCGATGCCGGGCCGCCGTCCGCGTGAATGTCGACCGCCACATCCGCGTGGCCGTTGTTGATGATCTTGGAGCGGCGGTTCACGCATGGCCCGACGCCGGCATTGCTCTTGCGCGTCATCACCACGTGCGCGCCGTCACGGCGCAGGTCGGCGCGCAGGAAGACCGCGACCCGGAAGTTGAATCGCGCCTCGGTGTAGCCGCCGTCGGTTTCCGTGCCCGTGGTGTCGCAGCTCTCCTCTTCCCGGCCATTCCAGACCAGCCGGTTGATAGAGCCCGGATGACTGAAGTTGCCGCCGTTGTGCCCTGGGTCGATGCCGACGACCTTGCCCCGCAGCGGCTTCGCAGTGCTAGCGGGAACTGGCGGGCTAGCGGGAACTGGCGGGCTAGCGGGAACTGGCGGGCTAGCGGAAGCTGGCGGGCGGGCGGGAGCTGCGGGGGTGGCCGCCTGCTGGGAGCGGGCCGGCCGGGCGGCCGTCACGTGCGGCCGGGCCGGGCTGCTGCTGCCGCAGGCCGCCGTCAGCAGGCTGCCAGCGATCATCGCCAGCACCCAGCCCCGGTGATGCAGCGGGCCCCGCGGCGGGCGGTGGCGGGCAGTCACGGCGTCCCTCCTTCTCTGGCCGGCCTTCTCTGGCCGGTCAGGTCAGCGTATGCGGCTGACTCGCCGCGGACGCCGGCAGTGACAATGGGGTGGTGATCGAGGTGGGGCAGGAGCGTTTCGAGGAAATGGTGGTCACCGCGCTGGACGGGCTGCCGGCCGAACTCGGCCAGCTGATGCGCAACGTGGCGGTCACCGTCGAGCACGGTGCCGGCCCGCCCGGCCTGCTCGGTCTCTACCAGGGAGTCCCGCTGACCAGCCGCACCACGCACTACGCCGGGGTGCTGCCCGACCGGATCACCATCTACCGCCTGGCGATCTGCGCGATATGCCGTACCGAGGCGGAGGTCGTCGAGCAGGTGCGCCGGACCGTCGTGCACGAGGTCGGCCATCATTTCGGCATCGGTGACGACCGGCTGCGCGAGCTGGGCTGGTGAGCTAGCGCGCGGGGGCGGCTCGAACGAACTCGGCCCACGTCTGGCGGCCGTCAGCGTGCTGCGGGCTCGTGTGTGCCCCCGCGGCAAACGCCCGGTAGACCCGGCCCGGCAGCCGCACGCTACCCAGCACTCGCGGCCGCGGGTAGCGCTCACGCCACACGTGCGCCATCTCTCGCATGGTCAGCACCTGCGGGCCGCCGAAATCGGGCGCCCGGCCGATCGGCTTTCCTTCCACCAGATCGGCTATCCGGGCCGCCACCTCAGCTGCTGCCACGCTCTGGAACGGCAGCCGGAGCGGCAGGACGGCGACGGGCGAGTGCCCGACGGCCCGCAGGACCGACGCGATCAGCTCGTGGAACTGCGTTGTCCGCAGGGTGGTCGACGGCACGGCGCTCGCGCCGACCTGCTCCTCGCAGGCGAGCTTGCTCCGGTAGGGGCCGATGCCGATCGCGTCCACCCCGACGATCGAGATGTACAGCAGGTGCCGGCATCCGGCGGCGGCCGCCAGCAGCCGGCGAGTCTGCTCCCGATCAGAGCGGCCGAGCCGGGGATCCGAGGCGGCGTGGACGATGAGTTCCGCGCCGTCCGTGGCCCGCGCGAGCCCGCTGCCCGTAGCGAGGTCACCGATGTGGGTACCGGCGCCCGGCCGCCTGGACAGGACCCTGACCTGGTGGCCACGCGCGGCCAGGATCGGCACGAGCTTGCTGCCCAGCGTGCCGGTGCCGCCGGTGACGAGCACCACGCTCACGCGATGGCCCCTCAGCCGATCGGGCAGCCCGGCTTGGCCGTCGCCTGGCCCGAGTTGCGGCTCACCATCAGGCACGACTCGTTCACGGCCTGGAAGTCCCTGGCCGGGATGCGCTTGAGCAGCGAGACCAGGTGGCCCGGCCACTGCGGGAAGGCGCTGCCCTGGAAGTACCAGTTGCTGCCGTTGTCGGCGACGATCAGGCCGTAGTGCTTCATCTCGGTCAGCACGACCTTGGCGTCCCGGCAGTAGGGCGTCTTCGCGCTGCTGCAGAAGCCGGCCACGCTGAAGCTCGCCTTCAGCCGGAACCGGGCGCCCATCGGCGGGAGGTTCTGGTCGGGATTCGAGCTCGCGGCGTGCCGGGCGGGCCAGATGAACGCCGACCGGGTGTCCTGGACGGTGAAGCGGATGGCATGGGTGATCGCCGTGCCGTTCCGCACGGCCGCCCGCACCTGGCCGTAGTTCAGCAGGCCCGGCAGGATCGGCAGCCCGGCAGCGTCGGCCGAGGTCCATCCCTTCGGGCGCAGCGCGTTCGATCTCAGGTTCCAGATCGCCCCTGAGCCCGCCGTCGGCCTGGCCGAATAGCGAGCGTCCCAGAGTTCGTACAGCCGGCAGGTGTCCTGATTCACCATGATGGCGTGCCGGTCCCCGCCGGCCTTCTTGCCGCCCTCAATCCGCGTGCTGGAGCCGAACGGATACGGCCCCTTATTGCTCTGGCTCGCGTACGTGAACCTGATCTTGACGGTGGGATGGATGTTCGTGACGACGTTGAACGGGATGCCATACGGGTAGCCGCCCTGGTTAGGGCCGAAGTCCGGGTGCAGGAAGGTGGTGGCTGAATCCATGCTCTTCATCCAGGCGGCACTGCGGGAGCTGACGGGCAGCCGGGAGATGTCGGTGTTCCAGACGTTATCGGCCGGGAACATCGGGCAGCCAGCAGCGCCCGGCACGGTCGTGCTGGCGGGCGCCGCGGACCTGGTGTATGCCACGGTACGGCCCGGCGCCGCACATGCGGCGGCACCGAGGGCGAGGACGATGGCCAGCGGCGCGATGACCGCGGATCTGCGGGCGCGGGCGTGAACTCGGAAGCTCTGCACCGCATCATCCTGGCACGATCTTGCTCCGCTATCCGGCGAAAACGGCCGGCATCCGCGCGACCTGCGCAGGCGCCGGCGTCGGCCCGAGCACGCCAGCCACCCGGCGTGCCCATGGCCGCAGGACGCCGTCCAGCCCGCCGAGATCGGACTCGAGCACGGCCAGGCCAGGCGTGGGCACGGTGGCGCCGAGCTCTACCAGCAGCGGCCGGAGATGGACCTCCACCGCCAGCGCATGCGCAGGAGAGTTCATCACCAGCAGCGGCAGCGCGATGGTTCCCTCCAGCCCCCGGTAGGGCAGCCGGTCCAGGAAGACCTTCAGCAGCCCGGTGTACGTGCCCTTGAAGGTCGGGCTGGCCACCAGCAGCAGGTCGGCGCCCAGCGTCAGCTCGGCCGCGTCTTCGACGGCCGCCGATGGCTCGGGCAGCAGCAGCCGTCTGGCGAGTACGGAAAGGTCGACGACCTCGTATCCCTGGTCGGCCCGGACGGCCCCGCGACGCGCCGGATCCGGGCGTAGCCCTCGACACTGCTCGCCTGCGGCAATAACGTCCGATGAAACTGCCCTGCACGCCGCGGAGACGGGGAGACGCACGCTGTGGACGATGAAGTCCGACATCTGGTGGGGCTGCTGCTCGGTACCGAGGACGACTGGCCGGGCGCCTTCGAATTCCTGCTGGCCGGCCTGGGACCGGTGATCGACGGGTCCGGCGGCAAGCACACGTTCGCGACCGAGCGGCTCACTATCGAGCCGTTCTCGCTGCGGGCCAGGCCGCGCACCGACCTTGTCATCGACCGGCTCGCGTACTGGTACTACCACCCGCGCGAGTGGCTCAAGAAGGTCGCGATGATGGACGATGTCTACCTGCTCAACTCGCCGTTCACCTTCCAGGCGATGGAGAAGCACGCGGCCTACTGCGCCATGATCCGCCTCGGCCTGAAGGTGCCGGAGACGGTGCTCGTGCCCTACAAGAACCCGCTCGATCACGATAAGTACGCCTACACCGCGCAGCGTTACAACGCGCAGTTCGACCTCGACGCCATCGCCGAGCAGGTCGGCTATCCGCTGTACATGAAGCCCTACGACGGGGGCGGCTGGCGCGGGGTCTCACGGGTCAGGAACGCCGATGAGCTGCATCGTGCCTACGACGAGTCAGGCGGGATGCTCATGCACCTGCAGGCGTCCGTGGAGGGATACGACGTCTTCGCCAGGGCGCTGTCCATCGGCGCCGAGACCATGGTGATGAGCTTCGACCCCGGCAAGCCGATGCACGAGCGGTACCGCGTCGAGCACGAGTTCCTCCAGCCCGCGACCGGGACCGAGGTCGTCACGATCTCGCGGCTCATCAACGCGTTCTTCCGGTGGGAGTTCAATTCCTGCGAGGTGCTGGTCAAGGACGGGGAGGTATACCCGATCGACTACGCCAACGCGTGCCCCGACGTGGCGATCACCTCACTGCATTACTACTTCCCCTGGGCCATGCGGGCCCTGGTGAAATGGACGGTTTTCTGCCTGGTCACCGGACGCCATCCGGGCCTGGACCTGGACACGCGGTCCTACTTCGACATCAGCGATCGTGACGATCTCGACTACGGGCAGAAGCTCGGGGAATACCGTCGCCTGGCCGACTCGTACTTCGACGTCGACGCCTACCGGGACTTCTGCGATGCTCGACTGCAGGACTTTGACCAGCTGGTACTCGACTGGACCAGCGGTCCCGACTTCGACCGGCTGCTCGTGGACACCGTGACGTCCACCTATCCCGAGCACGAGCGAGAGCGGTTCATCGCCCATCTGCGCGGGCTGGTCGGCCTGTGGGTGCGAGACGAGTCCGGGCGCCTGCGGTGAGCGTGCCGCCCGGCGGGGATGCGGAGCCAGATGCGCGTGCCGAGCCAGATGCGCATGCGATGCCAGATGCGCGTGCCGAGGTAGATGCGCATGCGATATCCGGGGCGGACGTGACCTCAGTTGGTGCGCCACCGGATGCTGTCTATTATTCCGATGTGCTTACAGGTAAAACGGGCTCGCCCGTCAAGCTGCCGTTGCCGCGGGTGGATCGTTCGGTGGTCGTGGTGGCCCCTCCGGTCGCGGAGCCCGGATACTGGGCCGGGGCGCCTAGCGCGGTGCAGTGCGGCGACGAGACCTACCTCGCCTACCGGCTGCGGCAGCCGGTCGGCCAGGGCCGCGGCTATGCCGTGGCGGTGGCCCGTTCCTGCGATGGGGTGCGGTTCGAGACGCTGCTGGTCATCGGCAAGCAAGAGATGGACACCGAGTCTCTCGAGCGCCCGGCTCTGGTGCTGACTCCGCAGGGCACCTGGCGGCTGTACCTGAGCTGCGCTACCTATGGCACCAAGCACTGGCGGGTCGAGGTGATGGAGGCTGATCATCCTGGCGACTTCAGCGCCCGGACACGCCAGGTCGTGCTGCCGGGCGACGCGAAGACCGGCGTCAAGGACCCGGTGATCCTGCATCGGGACGGAATGTGGCACCTGTGGGCCTCCTGTCATCCGCTGGAAGATCCGGACGAGGCCGACCAGATGGTGACCGACTACGCGACCAGCGCCGACGGCCTGGAGTGGGCCTGGCAGGGCACGGCGCTAGCCGGCCGGCCGGGCCAGTGGGACGCACGGGGGACCAGGGTCAGCACGGTGCGGTACGCGGCCGGGATGATCGTGGCCTGCTACGACGGTCGCGCGAGCGCCGCGGAGAACTATGAGGAGCGCACCGGCGTCGCCATCGGCACCGAGCCGACCGCGCTGACGCCGCTGGACTCCGCGCCGGTATCGCGTTCGCCGTACCGCGGCGGCGGCCTGCGCTATCTGGATGTCCTGCCGCAGGCCGACGGCCGCTATCGCCTCTACTACGAGCTGACCCGCCCCGACGGCGCCCACGAGCTGCGCACCGAACTGGCCTGAATTGCCCGCTGGGGGGCACGTCCCTGGCCCGCGCGGCAGCCGGGGCACTTGAGCTCATCGGTCATCCGGCCCATCCTTACGTGATGGGACGCAAGTCATGAGACCCGCGATGGCCGGGGCTCCGGACGTGCGGCTGAGACGGGCGTATGAGGAGCCCTCGGCCGCTGACGGCAGGCGTGTCCTGGTCGACAGGCTGTGGCCGCGCGGTCTGTCCAAGGCTGCCGCGCACCTCGACGAGTGGCTCAGGGACGTGGCGCCTTCTGACGGCCTGCGCCGGTGGTATGGCCACGAGCCGGAGAAATTCGCCGAATTCCAGCGTCGCTATGGCGACGAGCTGCTAGAGCCGGAACGGTCAGCGGCGCTGGAGCATCTCCGGCAGCTCTCCCGGTCCGGACCGCTCACCCTGCTGACCGCGTCCAGGGACATCGGGCGCAGCCAGGCCGCGGTCCTGGCCGAGAGGCTGCGTCAGGACGCAGCGGTGACGAGCGACGCGCAGGAGCGACCCGGCGACCCGGCCTGCTGGCTACGGCGGGTCTGCCCGCACTGCGGCTCCATGGCGGACGAAGACCCGCCAACCACCTGCCCGGCCTGCCACGCCGCGATGCCCGGTCAGTAGCGGCCGCCGGCCAGCGCCGGCCAGGTATGGGCCAGGTGCTGGCGGGCCGGGCTGGTGGGGATGGCCGCCGCCAGCGGCGTCTGCCCGGCCCGGCTATGCTCCAGCGATGGCCGACGATGTTGAGCTCATCATCCAGCTGCCGCGCGACGGCGCGCTAGACCGATACTTCCGCGACGACCCGCCGCTGAGTCTGGCCAGCGGCCGGGTCGTGCTGGAGCATCTGCCCGCTGACGCCGGCGGCAGGATCCTGCCGCCGGCTGGCGGCGAGGTAGTCCTGTCCGTGCTCTCACCGGAGGCCCTGCGCGATGCTGAGCAGGTCGAGCAGGTGATCAGGCAGGCTCCGGCCGCGGGCGAGCCGCTGGTCGTCCGGGTGCAGGATGCCGAGGAACTGCGCGACGACGAGCTCGCGGCGGTCCTGGACGCGGCGGCGCACACGCGCCGGGTCGTGATCCTGCAAGTGCTGGGCAGCGACTGACCCAGACCGCGCCACCGGAGCAGGACGCGGAGGAGTGAGGATGGGCCCGGAGCGGACGTCGCCGGCCTCGGTGCTGTTCGGCACCTACAACCTGCTGAACCTGTTCGAGGACGACTCGTCGGCAGGACGGGAGCACTACCGGCTGGTGGTCGAGACAATCCGCGCACTGGACGCAGATGTCCTGGCCGTTCAGGAAATCCGGGCTCCGGATGCGGAGTCGGCCAGGGCCCGGCTCGGCCAGCTGGCCGACGACGTAGGCCTGAGCTGCCGGGTGCCTGACGCCCTGGGCAGCGCCAGCAGCGCCGGTGACGGTACGGGCCGCGCCCAGGGGGGTGCCAGCAGCGCCGGGGGCGGTGCCCGCAGCGGCGAGGGGCCGGCCGCGGCGGCCGCGTTGCGCTGGCCATGGGCCCGCATGGCTTCCACGCCGGGCTGATGTGGCGCGACGGCATCGAGGCGGTTCCCGGATCGCTGCGCAGCTACGGGCGGGGCGACTTCTGGCATTCGCTGGCCTGCGTGACGCTGGACACCGGGGGCCAGCGGGTTCGCCATGCCGCGCATCACGCCACGCCGTTCGGCAGGCGGCTGCGCGCTGATCAGAACGAACGGCTCGTTGCGGCGCTGACCGGAGCGCCCTGGCTGCCCACGCTCGTGGGCGCGGACTGGAATACCGAGTGCGCCGACCGGATCCGCGACGAGGCGTCCGGCGACTGGGTGCTCTATGAGCCGCGCGACCCTTACGCCGGCGTGGAGTGGTTCGGCGCCCTGCTCTACCAGTGCGACTGGGACTATGGCGGCGGCGGGCGGCGCCGGCACTGGGCGGACCGGCGGCCGGGGGATGTGCTGTGGTCCGGCGGCCTCCACGATGCGGCGGCGGTGCTACGCGCGCCGTGGCAGCCGACCGTCGGCCATCATCCGACCGACTCCTACGGCGCGCACGGCATCTGGCGCCGCATCGACGGCATCCGCGTGACCGAGCCGGTGCTCGGCGCGCTGCGCGCCCACCATGTGCAGGACACCGAGCTGGCCCGACGCGCCTCGGACCATCTCCCGGTGCTAGTGGAGTACGTGCCGTCGGCCATCGGCGGGCCCGAGCCGTCAGATCGGCCGCCGCCAAGGCGGCCATGATGGTGCCGGCCGGGCACTCCGAAGAGTGCCCGGCCGGCTGTTTACCTCAGGGACCGCCTGACCAGGGACCGCCTGACCAGGGCGCCGCCTGACTCAGGCCGCGAGCGCCGACGGCGATGTCACGCGCTGCATGGCGGGTCCAGGCTCCAGGGCCAGTTCCAGGGCCTCGCGCACGTCACTGACCGGATGAATGGTCAGGGCCGCGCGCACCTTGTCCGGCACGTCCTCCAGATCCGGCTCGTTGCGCTGCGGGATCAGCACCGTCGTGATGCCGGCCCGGTGCGCGGCGAGCAGCTTCTGCTTCACCCCGCCGATCGGCAGCACGCGGCCGGTCAGCGAGACCTCGCCGGTCATCGCCACGTCCGAGCGGACCAGCCGGCCAGACAGCAGCGAGGCCAGCGCGGTCGTCATGGTGACTCCGGCGCTCGGGCCGTCCTTCGGCACCGCGCCGGCCGGAACGTGCACGTGCACGCCGCGGTCCTTCAGGTCGCCGACCGGCAGCTCGAGCTCGGCGCCGTGCGAGCGCAGGTAGGACAGCGCGATCTGGGCCGACTCCTTCATCACGTCGCCCAGCTGCCCGGTGAGGGTGACGCCGGTCGCGCCGGTCTCCGGGTCAGCCAGTGACGCCTCGATGAATAGCACGTCCCCGCCGGCCCCGGTCACCGCCAGGCCTGTCGCCACGCCGGGAACGGCGGTGCGCTCGCCAGACTCGGGCAGGTGCCTCGGGTGCCCCAGGTAGCCGTCCAGGTCCGCGGGCCCGACGGTCACCGGCAGCTCAGCCTGGCCCGACGCCAGCTGCGCGGCGATCTTCCGCAGGACGCGGGAGATGCTCCGCTCCAGCGAGCGCACCCCGGCCTCGCGGGTGTACTCCGACGCCAGCCGCCGCAGGGCATCATCGCCGAGGCTGACGTCCGCGGCGTCCAGCCCGGCCCGGTCCAGCTGCCGCGGGAGCAGGTGATCACGGGCGATCGTGACCTTCTCGTCCTCGGTGTAGCCGTCGAGGCCGATCAGCTCCATCCGGTCGAGCAGCGGGTCGGGTATCGCCTCGGGCACGTTGGCCGTGGCGATGAACAGCACGTCCGACAGGTCCAGCTCGACCTCAAGGTAGTGATCGCGGAAGGTGTGGTTCTGCGCGGGGTCGAGCACCTCGAGCAGGGCGGCCGTCGGGTCGCCCCGGTAGTCGGTGCCGAGCTTGTCCACCTCGTCCAGCAGGATCACCGGGTTCATCGAGCCCGACTCGCGGATGGCCCGCACGATCCGGCCCGGCAGCGCGCCGACGTAGGTCCGCCGGTGGCCGCGGATCTCGGCCTCGTCCCGGACGCCGCCGAGGGCAACCCTGGCGAACTTGCGGCCCATGGCGCGCGCCACCGACTCGCCGAGCGAGGTCTTGCCCACGCCGGGCGGCCCGGTCAGGGCCAGCACGGCGCCGCTGCGACGGCCGCCGACGAGCGTCAGTCCCTTGTCCTCACGCCGCTTGCGCACCGCGAGGTACTCGATGATCCGGTCCTTGACGTCGTCGAGCCCGGCGTGGTCGGCATCCAGGATGGCGCGCGCGCCGCCGATGTCGTAGGCGTCGTCCGTCCGGGTGTTCCACGGCACCTCAAGCACCGTGTCCAGCCAGGTCCTGATCCACCCGGCCTCCGGCGAGGCGTCCGACCCGCGCTCCAGCTTGGCCGCCTCCTTCAGGGCCGCCTCGGCCACCTTCTCCGGCAGGTCAGCGGCCTCGATCCGGGCCCGGTAGTCGTCCTCCTCGGAGGCTGGCTTGCCGTCGAGCTCGGCCAGCTCCTTGCGGATGGCGCTGAGCTGCTGGCGCAGCAGGAACTCGCGCTGCTGGCGCTCCATGCCCTCGCGGACGTCGTTATGAATGGTCTCGGTCACATCCAGCTCGGCCAGCTGGTCGCGGGCCCATGCGATCACGCGCTCGAGCCGCTGCTCCGGGTCGATGGTCTCCAGCAGCTCCTTGCGCTGCTCGAGTGACAGGTACGACGCGTAGCCTGCGCTGTCGGCCAGCGCGGACGGATCCGTTATGCGCTGAAGTGCGTCCACCACCTGCCAGGCACCGCGCTTTTGCAGGATCGCTCCCGCCAGGCCCCGGTACTCGCGCGCCAGCTCCGTGGCGTGCGGGCCGGCCGGCGGCTCCTCCTGGACGGTCGCCTCGACCCACAGCGCCGCTCCCGGCCCGATCGTGCCGGTGCCGATGCGGACCCTCGACTGGCCGCGGACCACCGCGGCCGGCTCGCCGCTCGGCAGCCGTCCGACCTGCTCGATGATCCCGAGCGTGCCGACGGCGGAGTACTTGCCGTCCAGCCTGGGCACGAGCAGTACCCGCGCCGCGGCATCGGCCCCCTCGGGGCCGGACGCCGACTGCCGGGCGGCCTCGATCGCCGCACGAATCTCCGCATCCGACATGTCCACCGGCACCACCATGGTGGGGAGCACCACAGTGTCGTCCAGCGGCAGCACCGGCAGAGAGAGCGTTTCGGTCATCTGCTGTCACATCCCTTGTTCACTTACTTAATTACAGTTACTTCAATCCGAGGGCGGCCCAGTTTGTTCCGGGCCCCTCGTTCGCGGTCAGCGGACGCCCAGCGGGGGGGCCGCGGGGGCGATCGCCGGCGCCGGCGATGGCCATCGCGGCCGGCCTGCCGCATGGCGGCGGGGCCCATGGATCGTCGCGGCGGTGCTTGGCTACGGTTAGACCGCTGCCGGACACCGCGTAAAGGGGAAGCCATGTGGAATCAGTTCAGCACCGATGCTCCCGACGGGATCACGACGGAGGTGATCACCTTTCCCGGCGGCGGCGGGGACGAGATTCACGCCTACGTCGCCCGGCCGACCGGCGACCAGCCGACGCCCGGGGTGGTCGCGGTGCATCACATGCCCGGCTGGGACGAGTTCTACCGGGAGTTCTGTGACCGGCTCGCGCGGCACGGGTACACCGTGATCTGCCCGGACCTGTACTGCCGCTTCGGCCACGGCACTCCCGACGACATCGCGGCCAAGGTCCGCGCCGAGGGCGGCGTGCGCGACGACAGCGTGGTGGCCGACTGCGCAGCCGCGCTCAGCTGGCTGCAGGCGCTGCCCACCAGTACCGGCCGGGCCGGCATCATCGGCACGTGCTCAGGCGGCCGTCACGCGCTGCTGGCCGCCTCCCGCCTGGCGGGCTTCGGCGCGGTGGCTGATCTGTGGGGAGGGGGCGTGGTCATGACGCCCGATCAGCTCTCCGATGCCCGCCCGGTCGCGCCGATCGACTACACGGCCGACCTGGCCGCGCCGCTGCTGGGGCTGTTCGGCAACGACGACCAGCATCCGAGCCCCGAGCAGGTGGACGTGCACGAGGCGGAGCTGAAACGGCTGGGCAAGACCTATGAGTTCCACCGGTATGACGGTGCCAGCCACGGCTTCTTCTACTATTTCGCCCCGATGTACCGGCCCGAGGCGACGATGGACGGCTGGGAAAAGATCTTCACCTTCTTCGGCCGGTACCTGAACGGCTGACCGGCCTGCTGAGTCCGGCGGTGCGCCGCCGGTGGCCCCGATGTGGCCGGTCGCAGCACCTTCGCTCGAGCGCGATTGCGGCCTAGACTCGCGGGGAGGTGATCAGATGGACGATTTCGGCAGCCGGTTCCTCGACGCAGTGCATGAACTTGAGGAGCTCGCGGGCAGCCTCACCCCGGAGCAGGCGCATGCGCAGTTCGACGCGACGACGCTCCAGCTGTTCTGGAAGAAGTGGCCTGGCCTGTCCGCATGGGCCGGGTCGATGTGGCGGATGCTGTCGGAGGAGATGGCCGGCCCGTCCGCCCCGTACGACGACCCGGAAATCCACGAGGTCGGGGGGAGCGGCTGACAGCCGCCGGCGAAGCGGAGCAGGCCATGGCGAAACTCAGGGACCTGATGAATGCCGACGTGGTGACCGTCCGCCCGGAGACCACGGTGGCAGAGGCGGCGGCGGGCATGGTCCGGGCCAGAATCGGATCGGTCATCGTCATGCAGGGGACGTTCCTGGCTGGCATCCTCACGGAGCGGGATGTGGTCCGCGCGGCCGCATCGGGCGAGGATCTTACCGGCTCGCTGGTCTCGGCCTGGATGTCTGCGGACCCGCAGTCCGCGAGCCCGGACGCGTCGCCCGAAGAGGCAGCTCAGATCATGCTGCTGAACGGCTTCCGCCACCTGCCGGTGATGGACGGCCGGGTGCTGTGCGGCGTGGTCAGCATCCGCGACCTCTTCGCCGCCCGGATCCGCCGCCCCGCCCGGGCCGCCGAGCCAGGTCACTGAGTTACGCCGCTGGACCTCGCTAAGCTGGATGACGACTTGGAGCTGCCTGGCCGCGAAGTTCTCGCCCGGGGGCCGGACTGTCGGCGAGCATCTGGCGAGGGGAGCGGGCCTGCCGTGCTGAGGAACACAGATGGCGCGTCGCTGAAGGTCGCGTCGCTGCGGGTGGCACCGGTGAAGGCGGCACCGCTGAAGGTGGCGCTGCTCGGCTGCGGATCGGTGGGCTCGGAGGTCTGCCGGCTCCTGGTCGAGCAGTCAGGCGACCTGACGGCCAGGGCCGGCGGCTCGCTGGAGGTCGCGGGCATCGCCGTCCGGCACCCCGCCCTGGACCGCTCCGTGCGGGTCGACCGCTCGCTGCTCACGACCGATGCCATGGGGCTGGCCACCCGCGCCGACGTGGATATCGTGGTCGAGCTGATCGGCGGCATCGAGCCCGCCCGCTCGCTGCTGCTGGCGGCGCTGGAATCGGGCAAGTCGGTCGTGACCGCGAATAAGGCCCTGCTGGCCACCGACAGCTCCGCGCTGCATCAGGCCGCCCGCGAGCATGACGCCGACCTCTACTACGAGGCCTCGGTGGCCGGCGCGATCCCCCTGCTGCGGGCCCTGCGCGAGTCGCTGGCCGGCGACACGGTGCGCCGTGTGCTCGGCATCGTCAACGGGACCACGAACTACGTGCTCGACCGGATGGATACTTCCGGGGCGGGCTTCGCCGAAGCCCTCGCCGAGGCCCAGGCGCTCGGTTACGCGGAAGCGGATCCGACCGCTGACGTCGATGGCTACGACGCGGCGGCCAAGGCGGCGATCCTGGCCAGCCTGGCCTTCCACACGCAGGTCACCGCGGCGGACGTGCACCGGCAGGGAATCCGCGAGGTGACGGCGGCCGACATCGCCAGCGCCAGGGCCCTCGGCTGCGTGGTCAAGCTGCTGGCCATCTGCGAGCGCTGCAACGGCGGGATCTCCGCGCGCGTGCACCCGGCCATGATCCCGCGAGTGCATCCGCTCGCCGCGGTGCGCGGGGCCTACAACGCGGTGTTCGTCGAGGCGGAGTCGGCCGGCCGGCTGATGTTCTACGGCTCCGGCGCGGGCGGCCAGCCGACGGCCAGTGCCGTCCTCGGGGACATTGTCGCCGTGGCCCGCAATCAGCTCGCCGGGATCCGCGGCCCCGACGAGTCGACCTACGCCGAGCTGCCCGTCGTTCCGATGGGAGACGCGCTGACCTGCTACTACGTGGCTCTGGACGTGGCTGACCGCCCTGGCGTGCTCGCTCCCGTCGCGGACGTCTTCGCCCGGCACGGCGTGTCGATCAAGGCGGTGCGGCAGGAGGGCCGGGGCGAGGACGCCAACCTCATCATCGTCACGCATACTGCCCGCGAGGCCGCGCTCGCCGCCACCGTGGCCGACCTGCACGCCATGGAGGCGGTGCGCGCCGTCGACAGCGTGCTGCGCGTCGAGGGCGAGGAGGCCGAGTGAGCCCCGTCGCGGCGCCCGGCATCCCGCGGTCGGCCGGCGGCCGGTGGCGGGGGATCATCACCGAGTACCGGGACCGCCTGCCGGTCGCCGACGGCACGCCCGTGGTGACCCTCGGCGAGGGCGGCACGCCGCTGCTGCCCGCGCCGGTGCTGTCGGCGATGACCGGCTGCGAGGTCTACCTCAAGGTCGAGGGCATGAACCCGACCGGGTCGTTCAAGGACCGCGGCATGACGGTGGCCGTGACCATGGCGGCCGCCCGCGGCGCGACCGCCGTGATCTGCGCCTCCACCGGCAACACCAGCGCGAGCGCCGCCGCATACGCTGCGCGGGCCGGGCTGACCTGCGCCGTTCTGGTCCCGCGCGGGAACATCGCGCTCGGCAAGCTGGCCCAGGCCCTGGTCCACGGCGCGCAGCTGCTCCAGGTGGACGGGAACTTCGACGACTGCCTGGAGCTGGTCCGCAAGCTGGCTGTCGATTACCCGGTGGCCCTGGTCAACTCGGTCAACCCCGACCGGCTGGCCGGCCAGAAGACCGCGGCGTATGAGATTGTCGACGCGCTCGGCGACGCGCCCGACGTGCACTGCCTGCCGGTCGGCAACGCCGGGAACATCTCGGCGTACTGGAAGGGCTACACCGAATACGAAACGGCCGGCCGGGCCACTCACGCTCCCAGGATGCTCGGCTTCCAGGCCAGTGGCGCGGCGCCGATCGTGAAGGGCAGGCCGATCCCGGCACCCACGACGATCGCCACCGCCATCCGGATCGGCCACCCGGCGTCGTGGCAGCTGGCCGAGGCGGCGCGGGATGAGTCCGCCGGCCTGATCGACTCGGTGACCGACCGGCAGATCCTCAGTGCCTACCGGCTGCTGGCCCGCAAGGAGGCCGTATTCGGCGAGCTGGCCTCGGCCGCATCGGTGGCCGGCCTGCTGCAGGCGCGCGAGAACGGCCAGATTCCGGCCGGCTCCGTGGTGGCCTGCACGATCACCGGGAACGGCCTGAAGGACCCGGACTGGGCGGTGTCGGCCGCGCCCAGGCCGGTCACCATCCCGGTCGACGGCGCCGCGGCCGCGGCCGCGCTGGGACTGGCGTGAGCTGGCTGACTGAGCCGGTCACCGTGCGCGTCCCGGCGACCAGTGCCAACCTGGGCCCCGGCTTTGACGCCCTGGGCCTGGCGCTGACCTTGCACGACGTGGTGGAGGCACGGATCCTGCCTGCCGTGCCTGGCCACTGCGGCCCCGCCCGTCCTGGCTCGGCCGGCGTGACCATCGAGGTGTCGGGCATGGGGCAGGACGCCGCGGGCGCGGGGGAGGATCATCTGGTCATCCGCGCCATGCGGGCCTACTTCGCGGTGCTGGGTGAGCAGCCGCCGGGGATCGGCCTCCGCTGCCGCAACGCGATCCCGCAGGGGTACGGGCTCGGCTCGTCGGCGGGCGCGATCGCGGCCGGCCTGCTGGCCGCACGGGCCCTGGCCGCCGCGGCCGGGACGGCCAGCCTGCCCGATGAGGCAGTGCTGCGCATGGCCGCCGAGCTGGAGGGACATCCGGACAACGTGGCCGCGTGCCTGGCCGGAGGGCTCACCATCGCGTGGCAGTCGGCGACGGGCGTGCGGTTCGCCCGGCTCTCGCCGCGGGCCGGTCTCGCGCCGGTGCTCTGCGTCCCGGCCGAGCCGCTGGCCACGGCGGCCGCCCGGCAGGTGCTGCCGCCCGCCGTGCCGCACGCGGACGCCGCCGCGAACTCAGCCCGGGCCGCGCTGCTGATCGCGGCCCTGACCGGTGACCAGGAGTTGCTGATGGACGGGACCCAGGACTTCCTGCATCAGCAGTACCGCGCGGCCGCGATGCCGCAGACGGCCCGCCTGATCGCGCAGTTGCGGGCCGCGGGAGTTCCCGCGGTGGTGTCGGGCGCGGGCCCTTCCGTTCTGGCCCTGACCGTGACCGGGCTGCATCCGGCGCCGGCCGTCGTGGCGTCAGTGGCCCGCGGCGCGGGGCCGGGCTGGCGGGTCCTGCCGCTAGCGGTCGATTACCAGGGAGCGGCCGTGGGGGATGTATCCGACTGAGCGGGGATGGGCCCGGATTACCGCTGGTACCGTACTCGCCGCATAATATCGGCCTATGTCTGCGCTGAAGCTCGCTGTTGCGCAAATGCACTGCCCGAAAGGGCATATCACGCGGAATCTTACGGAGACGGCGCGGTGCATTCAGCAGGCCGTTGCTGAGCGGGTGGACATCATCTGCTTTCCGGAAATGAGCATTACCGGCTACATCAGCCCGGCGCGCAGCCCCGAGGCCGTGCTGACGCTGCGCAGCGACGCGGTGCGCCGGTTCTGCGCCATGACGAAGGACACCCAGCTCACGGCCCTGGCCGGTATCGTCGAAAGCAACCAGGACGGCAAGCCGTTCATCACTCAGCTCGTCGCCTCCGATGGTGAGCTGCAGGGCTGCTACCGCAAGATAAACGTCGCGGACGACGAACTGGAATCCTTCGCGCCCGGCGTCGCGACACCAATTTTCCGGCATCAGGATATTCCGTTCGCGGTGGCCATCTGCGCCGACGTGGGCCACGGTGAGCTATTCGCCACCTACGCCGGGCTCGGCGCCCGGCTGGTGCTGGTAGCCGCGGCGCCCGGCCTTTATGGCCCGCAGGAGACACGCGACTGGCAGTCAGGTTATGACTGGTGGCGTGGCGAGTGCCAGCGGAATCTGAGTAAGTTCGCCGGCGCGCGTAATATCTGCGTGGCCGTGGCGACGCAGGCCGGCCGCACAGTAGATGAGGACTTTCCCGGCGGCGGCTATGTCTTCAGCCCGGCAGGCGAGCTGGTGGCGGCGACGCCGGACTGGAATGAAGGGGTGCTGTACGCGCAGGCCGACCTCTAGGTGGTGCTAGCACCAGGCCGCCGCAGCGGGCTGGCCACCTTGCCCGTGGCCGGCCGGCGGACGATCCTGGCGTGGGGCCAGCCAGACTGCTACGTCGGGAGACGAGAAGAACGTGGAGCAGCGATTGACCAGGGACGCGTCGGTGACCAGGCCTGTCCTGCGGGTCGCCTGGTACCGCTCCCGTGCCACGTTCACCCGTCGCTGGGCCGGCTACCTGTCCCTGGTCCTGCTGATCGGGCTGGTCGGCGGGCTGGCCATGGGCTCGATCGCCGCCGCCCGGCGCACGCAGTCCTCCTTCTCGGTGTTCCTGGCCAGCACCAATCCCTCGGACCTGAGCGTGCCGACCTTTCCCGCCGCGACCGGCAATTTCGCCGACCAGAGCTATTCAGCCGCCTTGACCAAGCAGATCACCCAGCTGCCCGGGGTGCGGCACGTTGCGTCCTGGATCGCCGTTAACGCCGCTCCGCTGCGCCCGGACGGGGTCCCCCTCATTGCCCACCTCGCCCAGGTCTACTCGGCCGCCAGCGTGGACGGCCTGTACTTCAGCCAGGACCGCGCGGCGGTCATCCAGGGCCGGATGGCTGACCCCCGCCGGCCCGACGAGATCGTGATGAGCGTGGAGGCGGCCCGCGTTTTCGGGCTGCATGTCGGCGACACCATTCCCTACGGATTTTTCACCAACCAGCAGACCGCCCTGCCCGGCCTGGGCACGCCGAGCGTGCAGCCGCACCGCCGCATCGAGGCCACGCTGGTCGGGCTGGTCGCGCTCAACAGCGAGATCGTCCAGGACCAGGTCGACCGGTTCCCCGGACTCGTGCTTTTCACCCCCGCCTTGACCCGCGAGCTGATCGCCGACTCCGGACGCGGCGGCGCGGGCGTCACCTACTACGGGCTCCAGCTTGACCACGGCCGCCGCAGCGTCGCCCGGGTGGAACGCGAACTCACCCGGCTGCTGCCGCCAGATACCCAGTACGACTTTCACACCACCGCACCCGTCGAGGCCGAGGTCGACCGGGTCGTCCGGCCGGTAGCGACCGCCCTCGGCGCGTTCGGGCTCATCGCCGCCCTGGCCGCTGTGCTCATCGCCGGCCAGATCGTATCCCGCCAGCTGCGCGCCACCAGCCAGGACCTGACCGTCCTGCGCGCCATCGGCGCCGATCCGGCGGTCATCGCCGCGGACGGACTCTTCGGCGTCCTGTGCGCCGTAGTGCTCGGGTCGCTGCTCGCGGTCGCCGTGGCCGTGGCGCTCTCGCCGCTGTCGCCCCTCGGCCCGGTCCGCCCGGTCTACCCGTCGCCCGGGCTGGCCGCTGACTGGCCGGTCCTCGGCATCGGGCTGGTGGTGCTGATCGGCGCAATCGGCTCGACGGCGGTGGCCCTGGCCTACCGGGAGGCGCCGCACCGTGTCGCCAGCAGATCCCGGCTGGCCCCGGACCGCACCTCGAAGGTCGCGCGGGTTCTCGCCGCGATGGGACTGCCGTCACCGGGCGTCGTGGGGGTGCGTTTCGCGCTGGAGCCGGGTGGCGGCCGGACCGGGGTGCCGGTGCGATCGGCGCTGCTGGGAGCCGTCCTGGCCGTGGCCATGGTGGTGGCCGCGCTGACCTTCGGCGGCAGCCTGCAAACGCTCATCTCGCGGCCCGCGCTCTACGGGTGGAACTGGACCTACGTGCTCAACGCCACCAACAACACGCCCCCGCAGGCGCTCGCGCTCCTGGCCCGCGACCATGACGTCGCCGCATGGACCGGAGCCGACCATAACGACGCCGAAATCGACCGGCAGGCTGTCCCCGTCTTGTACGGGGACACCCACGCCGCGCTGACCCCGCCGATCCTGGCCGGTCACGCCGTCCTGCAGAAGAACCAGATCGTTCTCGGCGCGGCCACGCTCGCGCAGCTGCACAAGCACATCGGCGACACCGTCGTGCTCAGTTTCGGGCAGCGGCGAGACGCTCCCTTCTACATCCCGCCGACCCGCCTGGTCATCGCGGGAACGGCCACGATGCCCGCGGTCGGCTCCAGCGGCATCTTCGCCGACCACCCGTCCATGGGCATCGGAGCACTGGTCTCGACCAGCATCGAGCCCGCCGCCTACCAGAAAGCCCAGCTCAGCCCGGACCCCACGCTTAACGGCCCCAACCTGGTCTTCGTGCGTCTGCGCAGCGGGGTCAGCCGCACGGCGGGCCTGGCCGACATGCAGCGGATAGCCAGCACCGCCAACCGGGCGTTCGCGGCCGTACCTAACCACGTCGGCGAGGGCAGCACCGTAGCGGTCCTGGGCGTCCAGCGGCCGGCGGAGATCGTGAACTACCGCACCATGGGCGCCACCCCGGTCATCCTCGCCGCCGGGCTGGCCGCCGGTGCGCTGGCCGCTCTCGCCCTCACCCTGGCGGCATCAGTGCGGCGCCGCCGACGTGACCTCGCCTTGCTGAAGACGCTCGGCTTCACCCAGGGACAGCTCGCCGGCGCCGTGGCCTGGCAGGCCTCAGTCGCCGCCGTCATCGGGATCGCGGTCGGCATCCCGGTCGGGGTCGTGCTCGGCCGCCGGCTGTGGGTCTTGTTCGCCCACGCGATTTACGCCGTTCCCGAGCCCACCGTGCCGATCCTGCCGGTGGCCCTCATCGCGCTCGGCGCGCTCGTGCTGGCCAACATCGCCGCGGCCGTCCCTGGCCGCATCGCCGCCCGCACCCAGGCCGCCGGGCTGCTGCGAGCACAGTAGGCACGGGCGGGGCGTGGATCACCGCTTTACCAGGGACCGGCGGCCGCTTCGATCATGGCGCCGGTGGCCAGCAGCAGCGCCTCGCTGCCCGGCGGCCCGATGAGCTGCAGGCTGGCCGGCAGCCGGTGCGGGCTCGGCACGGGCAGAGCGAGGGCCGGGAAGCCGGTCATGTTGACCGGCATCGTGTATGCGGTGTAGCGGGGGCCGACCGCCTCGGCCAGCGGCGGCGGGAAGAACGGGACGGTCGGCAGGACCAGCAGGTCCGACTCGCCGAACGCGCTGGTGACGGCGGCACGCCAGCTCGTCCGGAAGGCACGGGCCTGGCGCAGCTGCCCGGCCGTGATCGCGGCGCCTTCTTCGAGCCGGGCCAGCACGGACGCCGACAGCCTGGCCCGGGCTTCCGGCTGGGCGAGCAGGCGGCGGTCGGACTGGGCGGCCTCCGTGCCGATGATCGGCTCGCTGGCGTGCCACGCGTCGAGCCAGCCCGCCAGGTCGATCTCGGGCACTTCCAGCCCGCTGCGGGCCAGGGCGGCGTCCACGGCCTGGTCGATGCGCGGATCGGCAGCGATCCCGGCGGGCCGGAGCCGTCCTACCCGGCGGGCGGGTCCCGCATCGATCACGAAGCCCGGCTCCAGCAGGGTCATCCCGGCCGCCACCCCGGCCACGTCGCGCGCCATCGGGCCGACCGTGTCGAGGCTCGGGGCCAGCGGCCACACCCCGGTCAGCGAGATGCGGCCATGGGTGGTCTTCAGCCCGGTGATCCCGCAGAACGCGGCCGGTATCCGGATCGAGCCGCCGGTGTCGGAGCCGTAGGCGATGTCCGCATCGCCATCCGCGACGGCGACCGCGGATCCGCTCGATGATCCGCCGGGGACCAGGGCCGGATCCAGCGGGTTGACCGGGGTGCCGAACCATTCGTTGACACCCGACGCGCCGAAGGCCAGCTCGTAGAGGTTGACCTTGCCGACGATGGCCGCCCCGGCGGACCGTGCGCCGGCCATGCAGGCCGCATCACGCTCCGCCGGCCCTGCCGTCTCCGCTACCGCCCGGCAGCCCGCGGTGGTCGGGACCCCGCTGATGTCGATGAGATCCTTCACCGCGAGCCGGACGCCGGTGCCGGAATGCGGCAGCCTGGTGATGAACGTTGCCATCAGGACAACCTAGCCGCCGTCCGCGGCGGCGGACGTCAGGACTGGCTGGTGACCAGGCCCTCCAGCCGCTCAAGCGACTTGGCCATATCCTGCCGGGTCCGCGAGGCGGCCACGTAGCGCAGGACGAAGCGGAGAGCCTCATGCGAGATGTCCCACGTTTCCCGCACGCGCGTGCCGCCATCAACGGGCTCGAGCTCGTAACGCCAGATGCGGCCCACCAGCCGGGCTCCCCGCCCGTTAGCCGGCTTGGGGGACCACGCGATCCGTTTCCCCTCGTCGAACTCGGTGACGGTGCTGACCATCCCGTAGCGCATGCCCCGCTGCATGTCCATGCCGAAGGTCGCGCCCTTGGCGAGCCGGGCCGCGGAGCCGGGCCTGGCCCGCCTGACCGAGCCGGAACCGTCGATCTCGGGGTGCCGCGCGGGGTCGGCGAGCACGTCGAAGATCGCCGCGGCCGGGGCCGGGATCACCCGCTCAGCGGTCACGACGTCGCGCGGGTTAGCCATGGGCAGCAATCTAATGGACGCCCGCCCGGCCGGATCTGGAGGTGTCATCCGCTCGTCATACCATCGTGTCTAGCACCGGTTCTGCCGGTCAGGAGTCCGCCGGGTCAGGAGTCCGCCGGTCAGGAGTCCGCCGGTCAGGAGCCTGCGGGAAACGAGCCCGCCGGGAAACGAGGAGGTCGCGATGAGTGAGTATGGTTTGCGGGCGGGCGCAGCGGACGTCCGGTCGGCCGGCCCGATCACGTTCGGGCCGGACGGGATCCTCTTCCTGGCGGACAACATCGCGGCGAAGGTATTCGCCGTCGACGTCGCCGACCCTGGCCCTGAGGCCGGGTCAGAGCCGTTCGACCTGGAGAACGTCGACGTGCGCGTCGGCTCGTTCCTCGGCTGCCAGGCTGGCGACGTCACTATCAGGGACATGGCGGTCCACCCGGTATCGCACAACGTGTACCTGTCGGTCCAGCGCGGTCACGGCGACGCCGGCCAGGCGGTGCTCGTGCGGATCGACCGCCTCGACGGCTCGATCACCGATGTCCCGCTCGACGACGTGCCCGTCGCCGAGGTGGCGATCGATGATGCCCCCGCGACCGACGACGAGCGGCTCGACATCACGCTCCCTCAGGGCGCGGAGGGGGAGGAGCTCCAGATCGGCGAGCGGACGATCCGCATCCTGCGCCAGCCGATCCGGACCTCGACGGTCACTGACATGGCCTACGTGGACGGGATCCTGCTCATCGCCGGCCTGTCCAACGAGGAGTTCTCGTCGAAGCTGCGGCGGATCCCGTTCCCGTTCAGCGACGAGGTCACCGACAGCAACCTCGAGATCTTTCACGTCTCGCACGGCAAGTGGGAGACGGCGGCGCCGATCCGCGCGTTCGTGCCCTACGACGGCGGCCGGAGCATACTGGCCAGCTACACCTGTACTCCGGTCGTGCATTTCCCGCTGGCCGACCTGATCCCAGGGGCCAAGGCCGTGGGCCGCACGGTCGCCGAGCTGGGCGCCATGAATCAGCCGCTCGACATGGTGTCGTTTGCCCAGGACGGCGAGGAGCACCTGCTGGTGGCCAACAGCTCCCACGGCCTGGTGAAGATCGCCTGCCGCGACATTGACGGCCAGGTACCGCTGACCGAGCCCAGGGAGCCGGTGGGGGTGCCCAGGGAAACCAAGGACCTGGGGGGCATCACGCGCCTGGCCAACCTGGGCGCCGGGCACGTCCTGGCCCTCCAGGCCGGCGACGGCGGCCGCCAGCACCTGCGGTCGCTGAAGACCGCCTCCTTGTAGCCGGCCGCGTCATCGAGCGCGCACCGAGCGGCCCGGCCGCCGTGACCAGCGTGTCGTGGTCGCGCTGCGGCGGCGCGGACTGCATCCGGCTCGCAGGCCTGACTTCCGGCGCCCGCGTGCAGGTGCGTCCCCGTACGGACGGAGCCGACCGAGCCGACGGCCAGCTCCCGCCGATGGCGGGGCGGCTGATCCGCGATGGCGGCGACCTTTGCTTCGTGCCGCGCTTCGCGTTCGTCGATGGCACGACCTACACCATCGCCGTCGCGGGCGCCGCCGCGGCGGACCTGGTCCGGCCGCGGCCTGGCCTTCCGGCCACGACCAGGGTCCTGCGCATCCGCCCGACGGCGGCCGAGGTGCCGCTCAACCTGCTGCGGCTCTACCTCTGGTTCTCGGCGCCGATGAGCGAGGGCTATGCCGCCCGCCACGTCACGCTGGTCGACGATGCCGCGGCTGAGCTGCGCGGGGCCCTGCTGCCGACCGAGCACGAGCTGTGGGACGGCGAGCGCCGCCGCCTCACGATCCTGCTGGACCCCGGCCGCATCAAGCGGGGCCTGGCCGGGCACCGCCAGGCCGGCTATCCGCTGCGGCCCGGTACGTCGTTCCGGCTGGTGGTCGGCGGCGGGTTTCCCGATGCCAGGGGGATCCCGCTGCACGCCGGGGCGCAGCGGCGCTATCAGGTCGGCGGCCAGGAGCGTCGCCGCGTCGAGCCCGGCAGCTGGGCCCTGATCGTCCCGCCGGCCCGCACCGGTGAGCCGCTGGAGGTCAGGTTCGGGCGGCCCCTCGACCACGGCCTGCTCGCCCGCTGCCTCCAGGTGGCCGGTCCCGACGGCCGGCCAGTCGACGGGACCCCGCAGGTGGGCCCGCAAGAGCGATCCTGGCGGCTGACGCCGCGGCAGGCATGGGTGCCCGGGCCTCATCAGCTCGTCGTCGACCCGGTCCTGGAGGACCTGGCCGGCAACTCGGTCAGCCGGGTATTCGACCGGGACCTGACCCGGCCGCAGGACGACCCCCTGGCCGCCGGGCCGGTCACCGTCACGTTCCGCCCGCGCTGAATCACCAGAGACGGCGACCAGGTCCTCGCCGAGCCAGGTACCGGACGGCCCGAGCGGCGGCGGCTCTCGTCGCGCAGTCAGGCCGAGCACCGCCCCTAAGGGTCGAGCACTGCCCATAAGGTGAGTGCCGTGAGCGACAATGGTGATCGGCTGGCGGACGAGACTCCAGAGGTCGTGCCGGCTATCCCGGCTTCTGCGGGCGCGCTTATCTTCGACCGCGCCGGGCGGCTGCTGATCCTGAAGCCGACCTACAAATCGGGGTGGACCATCCCCGGCGGCGTGATGGAGCCCGATGACGAGACGCCGTGGCAGGCGTGCCAGCGTGAGGTTCGCGAGGAGTGCGGCCTGCAGCTGCGCACCGCCCGGCTGGCCTGCGTGGACTTCCACCGGCCCCGGAAGCCGGGCAGTGTCGGCGGCCTGCGCTTCCTGTTCGACTGCGGCGCCTTCGACGATGCCGTCCTCGATGAGGTGGTGCTGCAGCCTGAGGAGATCTCGGCGCACCAGCTGGCTCCGCTGCCCGCCGCGCTGAAGCTGCTCAGGGGGCCCATCCGGCGACGAGTTAAGGCCACCCGCGGTGCCACGGCCACCGTCTACCTCGAGGGAGGGCGCCCGGTACCCGAGGTCCGCCCGTGACCTGCCGTAGCTGAGGTCGGACCGGTGACCGCCCTTAACCGGCCCCCGCCCTCGCCGCCGCGACCGGACCGGCGTGACCAGTTCGCGGCCATTGCTACGGTCCACTTATGCATCTGCGCCGCCGGGGACGTGCCGTGGCCGCGCTGGCCGTGGCCGCAGTCCTGGTGATCGCGGCCGTGGTGGCCCTGGTGTCAGCATCCGGCCGGGCGGCGCCGGTCACCGCCAGGGTCGTGCGGATCCCGGTGGTCGACGGGCCGCGGGACAACCAGCACGTGGTGCTGGACGCCACCTTCTTCACGCCGGAGGGCGGCGGGCGGGTTCCCGCCATCCTGCTGGCCCACGGATTCGGCGAGACCAAGAACGCGGTCCGCCCGCAGGCCCTGGAGCTGGCGCGCGACGGATTCGCCGTGCTCACCTGGTCCGCCCGCGGCTTCGGCGCCTCCACCGGGCAGATCGCGCTGGACTCGCCCGACTACGAGGTGAAGGACGTCGAGCAGCTCGTGACCTGGCTCGCCCGCCAGCCGCGGGTCCTGCTCGATCATCCCGGCGACCCGCGGGTCGGTATCGCGGGCGCGTCCTACGGCGGCGCGATCGCGCTGCTGGCCGCCGCCTACGACCACCGGATCGACGCCATCGTCCCGCAGATCACCTGGAACAACCTGGCGACGGCGCTGTTCCCGAATGCCGCCGGGACCGGCCCGCAGGACGGGGTCTTCAAGAGGCAGTGGGCCGGCCTGCTGTTCACGCAGGGATCGGCCGGCTTCGGGGCGGCTGGCTCGGCCGGCTCGGCGGCGGCGGCCGCCGCGGCGGCCCAGGCTCGCGCGGCTGCGGCTGCGGCTGCGGCGGCTGCGGCTGCGGCGGCTGCGGCGGGCGGCGGCCAGGGGGCGGCCGGAAACCAGTCCGCGCAGGCTCAGGCTGCCGCCGCCGCGGCGCGAGCCGCCGAGTGCGGCCGCTTCCTGCCGCAGGTCTGCGCGATCTACCAGCAGATCGCGGCCCTGGGACGGCCCACGCCGCAGGCCATCGCGCTGCTGCTGCGGTCCAGTCCGGCCAGCGTGGCCAGCCGGATCGACGTCCCGGCACTGATAATTCAGGGCCAGAACGACTCGCTGTTCGGACTCGATCAGGCCAACGCGAATTACGAGGCGATCCGGCGAAACGGCGCGCCCGCTGACATGGTGTGGTTCGCCGGCGGTCACGACGGCGGTAATCAGGAGACCGCCCGGATCAACGAGCTGACCGGGCAGTGGTTCGACCGCTGGCTGAAGCCGCCGCACCTGCCGCCCGGCCGCGGCTCAGGCCAGCCCGCGTTCGCGGTCACCCGTAACCTCGGCTTCGACCCCGCCAGCGATCAGCAGGTGCTCGGGATCGCCACCGCCCCGAGCTACCCGGGCCTGCGCGGGACTCGGCAGACCCAGGTGCGCCTGGCCGGCCCGGCCCAGACGGTCGTGAACCCGGCCGGCGGGGCGCCGGCCTTGATCTCCGTCTTCCCCGGCCTGGGCTCGATCGGCCCGGCCGGAAGCGGGCTGGCCGTGGACATGCCCGGCCAGAGCGCGGCCTTCGTCTCGGCGCCGCTACTCGATCCGCTGCAGGTCACCGGGGCTCCCACGGTGCGCATCCGGGTCCGCGGCACCGCGCAGGTGACCCTGTTCGCCAAGGTCTACGACATTGACCGGGCCGGTACCGCCACGCTGCCCTACCAGCTGGCCGCGCCCGTGCGGGTCGCATCCCGGCCGGCCAGCCGGGCACTGTCCTGGCAGACCGTCGCGGTCCAGCTGCCCGCCATGGACTACCAGTTCGCCGGCGGCCACCGGCTCGAGCTGGTGCTCACCACGACCGACTTCGCCTACGCGACCTCCCCCGCGCCGGCGACCGATCAGGTGGCACTGGCCAGCGCCGGGCTGTCCGTGCCATCCGATCCCGCCCTCACCGTGCCGGACGGCGGGCCGCCCTGGTGGACCTGGGCGGCACCCGTGGCCGCCCTGCTGGTAGCGCTGATCCTGCTGCTGGCCGGCCGACGGCGGCGGGTCCGGGACGACCTGAGGCCCGAGCTCGCCGAGATCCCGCTGGACATCCGCGGGCTGACCAAGAGCTACCGCACCGGCCAGCTCGCCGTGGACGACCTTTCACTGCGCGTCGAGCGCGGCCACATCCTGGGCCTGCTGGGGCCCAATGGCGCGGGCAAGACCACCACCCTGCGCATGCTGATGGGCCTGATTCACCCGGAAGCGGGCACCATAACGATCTTCGGGCGCCGGGTTCATCCGGGCGCTCCGGCCCTGTCGCGGCTGGGTGCGTTCGTGGAAGGGCCCGGGTTCCTGCCGCATCTGTCCGGCCGGGCGAACCTGGAGCTGTACTGGCGGGCCAGCGGCCGCGAGCTTTCCGGCTCTCACCTGAGTGACGTGCTGGTCATCGCGAGCCTGGGCAGCGCGATCGACCGCCCGGTGCGCACCTATTCACACGGCATGCGGCAGCGGCTCGCGATCGCTCAGGCCATGCTCGGCCTGCCTGACCTGCTCGTTCTCGACGAGCCGCTGAACGGCCTCGATCCGCCGCAGATCAGGGAAATGCGCGACGTGCTGGTCAGGTACGCCGCCGCGGGCCGGACGGTCGTGCTCTCCAGCCACATGCTCGGCGAGGTGGAGCAGACCTGCACGCACGTGGTCGTCATGCACCTGGGCCGGCGTCTGGCCGCCGGGCCAGTGAGCGAGATCACCGGTGACGGGGCGGCGCTGGTCGTGGGTACCCCGCAGGCCGGCCAGGCCGTTGAGGTGCTCCGCGGCCTGGCCGGGATCGAGCGCGCCGAGCTGCATCCGGACGGTGTCCTCGTGCATCCCGGCGGCGTGGCCGCCTCGGCCATCGTGGCGGCGCTGGTCGGAGCCGGGATACCGGTTGACCGGATGGCGGCCAACCGCCGCCTGGAAGATGCCTTCCTGTCGCTGATCGCGCAGCCGCGGCCGGGCCGCGCGGCGGACGCGAGCCTGGAGCCGGCCGGATCGGAGGGCGCGCGATGAGTGCCCCGTCCCCGCCGCCGTCGTCCCCGCTGCCCACGTCCCCGCCATCGGCCGCCTCGTCCGCGCCGCCGATCCCGGCCAGCGCACCCGGCTACAGCCCGCGCCGCACCCTGCCCCTGGCCGTCGAGGCGATCCGTCAGTGGCGGCGGCGGCGGACGCTGGTGGCGTTGGCCATCGTGCTCGCCCTGCCGTGGATCCTGGTCGGGGCGTTCGAGGTCAGCGGCCCGGCCTCGGCCGGCAACGGGGCGCCGGGCCTGGTCGCCGCCGCGACCCAGGGTGGCCTCAATTTCACCGCGTTCATCTTCTTTGTCTCGGCCGGCTTTCTCATGGTCGTCGCCGTGGCGCTGTTCTGCGGGGATACCGTGGCCACCGAGGCCAGCTGGTCATCGCTGCGGTACCTGCTGGCCGCGCCCGTGCCGCGGTCCCGGCTGCTGCGGCAGAAGCTGGTCGTCGCGCTCGCCTACTCAGGCGTCGCGGTCGCCTGCCTGCCCGCCATGGGCCTGGTCGCCGGCACGGTGGCGTTCGGCTGGCACCCGCTGCGGCTGCCCGGTTCCGGGGTGGAGCTGGCCGCCGGGCCAGCTCTCGGCCGGCTGGCCATCGTCCTGGCGTACATCCTCATCACCGAGCTGGTGGTGGCGGGGATCGCCTTCTGTCTGTCGGTCTCGACCGACTCTCCCCTCGGCGCGGTCGGCGGCGCCGTCGGCATCATGATCATCAGTGACATCCTGGATCAGGTGACGGCCCTCGGCGCCTGGCGGCAGATCCTGCCCAGTCACTGGCAGTTCGCCTGGCTCGACGTGCTGCAGCCGCAGATCACCTGGACCGACATGATCGAGGGAGCATCGGTCTCGGTGGCTTACGCGATTGTCCTGTTCGCGCTCGCCTTCCGCCGGTTCCGGGCCAAGGACATCGTGTCCTGACGCGTCGCCGGCGCCCGGGCGCGCCCGTGGGCGATACTGCTGGCATGGGCGATCGCAATGTGCTGGGTGGCGAGCTGGAGCCGTGTGGCACCGACCCGGTCACCGGCTTCTACCGGGATGGATGCTGCAGCACCGGGCCCGAGGACCGGGGCAGCCACACGATCTGCGCGGTGGTGACATCGGAGTTCCTCGACCACCAGCGGCGCATCGGCAACGACCTGAGCACCCCGATGCCCAGGTACCAGTTTCCCGGCCTGGTGCCCGGGGATCGCTGGTGCGTGACCGCGATCAACTGGATGCGGGCGCACCATGATGGCGCTGCCGCATTCGTGGTGCTGGCCTCCACCCATGAGCGGTCCCTGGAGGTGGTGCCGCTCGCCGTGCTGCGGGAGCACGCCATCGACGTCCCCGCTAGCCCGGACGGCCTGGAGGGCTGAGGCGGCCGCCTGGTCATGTGCGATCACGGCCTGGCCAGGGTCAGGCGAACGCGCTGATGACCGGGGCTAGCCGCAGCACGTCGTCCGGTCCGGCCAGGTCGGGCAGCGACACGAAGACCGTACTCACACCACGCTCGGCCAGCTGGCGGTAACGGCCGATGTGGTCGGCGGCCGTACCGGCATGGTGAGTGCGGGCGAAGACAGCGGCACTCGTCCGGCCGCGCAGCCGCTCGACAAGGTCCGCCACATGCTCGCGATCCCGGCCGAGCACCGGGATGTCGAGCACGGTGACCAGCACCTCAGCCGGATCCCGTCCGGCCTCATCGCAATGCGAGCGCAGGACGGCCAGCTTGCTGTCGAGGGCGGGAAGATCAGCGGGCAGATTGCAGCCGTCCCCGAGCCGGGCGGCGATCTGCAGGGTTCGCTTCTCGCCTGCGCCCCCCACGATGATCGGTATCGGCACCGCCGGGCGCGGGTAGCAGGTGGTTTCCGGCAGCGATACCCGCTCGCCGTGATGCTCCCTGGTGCCCGGCTGCCACAGGGCCCGCAGCGTCTCGATGGTCATCTCCAGCATGTCGAGCCGTCGGCCAGCGGGCGGGAAGGGCAGCCCGAAGCCTTCGTGCTCGCGGGCCCACCAGCCGGCGCCGACGCCGCAGAACGCCCGTCCGCCCGTGAGCGCGTCGAGGGTGGCCGCGGTCTTGGCCAGCACTCCGGGCGCGCGTAGGGTGACCGGCGTCACCAGGGTGCCCAGCCGCAGCCGGGTGTCCAGGCCGGCCAGCATGCCGAGCGTCACCCATGGCTCGGGAATGGGCTCCCACGCGCGGCCGACCTGGGGGATCTGGATCAGGTGGTCCATCAGCGCGATCCCGGCGAACCCCGCATCGGCGGCGGTCAGCGCGACCGCCTTCAGCCAGCCCGCGGGATCGTCACCCCACGGGAACCTGGAGATCTGCAGCACGAAGGCCATCGCGGCCGGGCGCTGGCGCTGGTCGGTGCGGGCCCGGCCGGTCCCCGGCGTATGCGCGGGCTCGATGCGGGCGGCCGCCGGTGCCGCGATGACATCCCAGCCCTCACTGGCGATCTGAGTGGCGGCGGCTGACATCCGGCGCAGCTGGGCATCGAGGACAGCCGCGGGGACTGGCCGGCCGCGGGCCCGGTTGCGCTGCCTGCAGACCGCAGGATCGGTGTCGAACGGTACCGCGACGGCCGGCAGAGCGGCCTGGCGCGCGAGCGCCAGGTAGCCGCGCCTGCGGTCCGGATCAAGGCCGAGCGTATCCACCACGGTGGTCAGGCCGCGGCGGGTGCGAGCCACGACTATCTGGTCGAGCAGCGAGAACGCCTCGGCGGAGGCATCCAGATCGCGCTCCCCGCTGCCGACCATGCCGCGCAGCTGGTCAGCGGAAACCACCTCGGCGGCGCGGTACCGTGCCGCCCAGGTGGACTTGCCCGAGCCGGACGGCCCGATCAGCACGACCAGGGCCGGATCGGGGATGGCGCTGACGGGTTCCGCGGCGTCAGGGTCCACGGGCCCTAGCGTGACAGATTTCGCCTCTGGCCGCCGCGGCGACCTGTGCGAGTTCCGCTGGATCAGGCCGCCGCGTTCATCTCGCGGATCACCTCAGCGCGCAGCCTGGCCGGATCGATGCCCGCTGCCCGCAGCGCAGCCACGGCCGAGTTGCCGGGCTGGTTCAGGATCCCGATCAGCAGGTGGCCAGCGCAGATGTGGCGATGGCGCATGCCGACTGCGGCGCGCAGGGCGAGCTCCACTGCTTTCTTGGCGTTGGCCGTCATGGGGAGGCCGCCAGTGAGCCGGAGCCGGTCCCGGCGCGGGGCGCTCGCCCGGTCCAGCGCTCCGCGGCCGAACGCCGCGTCCGTGGCGCGCCGGACGGCGTCGAGGTCGATGCCCAGGGAGGCCAGGGCCTCGGCGTCCAGCGGGTCGGCACGGGCCGTGCCGCGGGGCAGGACCGCCCGCAGGCCGGCGATGTCCAGGCCGGCCGCCGCCAGCGCGTCGGCGGCGGCGCCTGGCTCGCCGAGCACGCCCAGCAGCAGGTGCTCGCACCCGATGTGATCGTCCCCGGCGCGTATTGCCTCCTGCCGGGCCAGCACCACGGCGCGCCGCGCGTCCTGATGGAACCTCTCGAACATGATGTCTCCTCAACCGCCCGTACGCCGGCCGAGTGCTTCTTGTGCACGGCCTGCTTGCTGACTCCCAGGAAGAGCGAGATCTCCTGCCAGGACCAGCCGTGGGCCCGCGCGTTATCTACCTGCAATGCCTCCAGCCGCTCGGCGAGCTCGCGCAGGGCGCGCGCGGCTCGCAGCCCCTCGGCCGGATCGCTGCCGCTGGCGGCATCGGCCAGCCGGACTCCTTCGCTCATGAAGTCAACATAGGTTGACGATCCTTATTTTGTCAACCTTAGATGACGATTTTGCGGCGAGCACCCCGCGGCGCGGCCTCCGCGGCCCCCCGGCACCGGCGATGCCTGGCCGGGGATCGGCCGGGGGCGGATACTCAAGGTGCCACTACGCAGCGGGAGGGCTCATGGGCTTCATCGAGAGCGACGAGCAGCGCGCGCTGCGCGCGGCGGTCGCCGACCTCGCGAAGGGGTACGGCTACCGGTACTACCTCGAGCGGGCCCGCAGCGGCGGCCGGATGACGCAGCTGTGGCAGGAGGCGGGCAAGCTCGGCTTCCTGGGCGTGAACCTGCCGGAGCGCTACGGCGGCGGCGGAGCCGGCATGTACGAGCTGTCGCTGGTGCTGGAAGAGCTCGCCGCGGCGGGCTGCGGGCTGCTGATGATGGTGGTGTCCCCGGCCATCTGCGGCACGATCATCGCCCGGTACGGCACCGAGGAGCAGAAGCAGGACTGGCTGCCGAGCCTGGCCAGCGGCTCGAAGATCATGGCCTTCGGCATCACCGAGCCGGACGCCGGCTCGAACTCGCACCGGCTGACCACCGTCGCCCGGCGCGATGGCGACGAGTGGGTGCTGTCGGGCCGGAAGATCTACATCTCCGGGGTCGATGAGGCCGACGCCGTGCTGATCGTGGGCCGCACGCAGGACACCCGCACCGGCCGGCTGAAGCCGGCCCTGTTCGCCGTGCCGACCACCACGCCGGGCTTCAGCTACCAGCCGATCGAGATGGAGCTCGTCAGCCCCGATCGCCAGCACCTGCTCTTCCTGGACGACGTGCGGCTGCCCGCCGAGGCGCTGATCGGGGCGCAGGACGCGGCCCTGGCCCAGCTGTTCGCCGGGCTCAACCCGGAGCGGATCATGGGCGCCGCGATGTCAGTCGGCACGGCCAGGTACGCGCTGGGCCGGGCGGTCTCCTACGCGGGCGAGCGGACGGTGTGGGATCAGCCGATCGGCGCGCACCAGGGCATCGCGCATCCGCTGGCCCAGGTCAAGATCGAGATCGAGCTCGCCGCGCTGATGATGCAGAAGGCGGCGACCCTGTACGACGCGGGCGACGACAAGGGCGCGGGCGAGGCGGCGAATATGGCCAAGTACGCGGCCGCCGAGGCCAGCGTGCACGCGGTCGACCAGGCGGTGCAGACCCTCGGCGGCAGCGGGCTGACCGCCGAATTCGGCCTGGCCGCGCTGCTGGCCACCTCGCGCGTCAGCCGGATCGCGCCGGTCAGCCGGGAGATGGTGCTCAACTTCGTGGCGCAGAACTCCCTGGGCCTGCCGAAGTCATACTGACGCGCGCCGCCCCGGCGGGAGCGACTGCCTGCTGACGCGCTGATGGCTGGCCCGTCCCAGCGGGCCAGCCATCAGCAAGGACGGTTAGGGCAGGGATAGCGGGCCATGGGCGGTGATGATCTGCTGGAACGCGCGGGGTGCCTTGTTCTGGGAGCAGTTGCCCTTCGAGTTACGGGCGGCGACGAACCGGATCTGCACCAGGTACCGGCCATGGCCGCTGATTCCCTTGTACTTGCCGGTGCCGTGCGCCAGCTTGTACGTGCCGCGCTGCGTAATCACGGCCAGGCACGTCCTGGGGTTGAAATGCTGCGGGCCATGACCGGCTGAATGCCTGATCTGGAACGTTCCGCCGGGGAAGACCACCCTGTCGACCTTGTTGCCCCCGTGGTCGACGCCGCCGGCGGTGATCACGCTTCCGAGCGCGATGATGCTGGACTTGGTGGAGGTCGCGGATGTGGACATGAGCTGGAAGTGCTCAGTCCCGGTGACGGCGTGGCGGATGCTGGCCGGGTGGCCGGCGGCGGCCGATGCGACCCCGGCTCCGGTGATCATCGTGACGGTGGCGGCGGCGCCGATGAGGGCGGCGATGGTCTTGCGCATTGCTGTCTGCCTTTCTGAGGGCTGCCTTCCTGAGGCGGGTGCCTGAGCTCCTGACGCGGGCTCGCAGCAGTGACGCTAGGACGGGCGGTACCGCGCGGTGAACGCGGAAATCCACAGACATTGGGGCGGCGCTGCGCCAGGCGAAGGAGACCGGGAGTTCATGGGGAACCTAAGATCCGGGTATGTCGGAGGCAGTATTCGGCCGGGACGCCGAGCTCAGGAGGCTCGAGGAGTTCCTGGCTGCCCTGCCGTCAGCCGCCCGCGCGCTGGTTGTCGCCGGCCCGGCCGGGGCCGGGAAGACTACCCTGCTGCGCGTGGCGGCCAGCCGGGCCGCCGATCTCGGGTATGCGGTGGTGCAGACGCTGCCCTCGCAGAGCGACGTGCGCCTGGCCTTCGCCGGCCTGGCCGACCTGCTGGGATCTGACCTGGAGGCGATCCTGGACGCGGTGCCCGCGCCGCAGCGCAACGCCCTGGAGATTGCGCTGCTGGTCCAGGATCCGCCGCCGGGGACCCCGGATCCGGATCCGCACGCGATCGCAGCGGCTTTCCGGGCCGCATTGCTGGCCATGGCCCGTTTCGCGCCTGTGCTGGTCTGTATTGACGACGTGCAGTGGCTGGACCTGCCGACCGAGGCGGCAGTCAGCTTCGCCTTTCGCCGGCTGGACCGCGAGCCCATCGGCCTGCTGTGCTCGCACCGGGTCGCCGGGCCGGGCGCCGAGCTGCCGCTGGAGCTTGGCCGGGCCCGGCTCAGCGCCGAGGAACTGCCCGTGGGCGGCCTCAGCCTCGGCGCGCTGCACCGGCTGCTGCGGACCCGGCTCGGAAGCTCGTTCTCGCACCAGGTGCTCCGGCGGATCCATGATGACTGCGGCGGCAACCCGTTCATCGCGCTGGAGATCGGCCGGGCCCTGGCCCGCCGCGGCGTCGTCCGCGTCGGCAGCGGCGCGCTGCCGGTACCGGACACGCTCAGCGGCCTGGTCGGCGAGCGGCTGCGCGAGCTGCCGCCGGCCGCCTCGGCCGCGCTGCAACTGGTCGCCGTCATGCCCGGAGCTCCGGTCAGCCGCTATCTTGAGGCGGGGATAGCAGGCGCTGACCTGGACGATGCCGTGATGGCTGGTGTCCTGACCTCCGACGCCTGGCCGGCTGCGGTTCTCGCATCCGCTGCTGTCGTCGGCGGTCATGGGAGGCATCCCGCCGACCCGCCGCCGGCAGCTGCATGCCCTGGCGGCCCGGAGCGCCCGGCGGCCCGAGGAGCGCGCCTGGCACCGCGCGCTGGCCGCCGCGGGGGCATCCGAGCCGGCCGCGGCCGAGCTGGACGAGGCCGCCCGGCAGGCCGCCGCGAGGGGGGCGCCGGCCACGGCGGCCGAGCTGTTCGAGCTGGCCGCCTCGCTGACTCCGGAGGACCGCCAGGACGACGCCCACCGCCGTACCCTGGCCGCGGCGCAGCAGCTGGCCACCGGCGGGGAAAGCCAGGCGTCCATCACGATGCTCGAGGACCTGGTCGCCGTGATGCCGCCGGGCCCGGACCGGGCCTGGGCGCTGGGACTGCTCGGGTGGAACCGGGAGGACGACTTCGAGGCGACGTCGCGCCTGCTCGAGCAGGCGCTCGCGGGCGCGGGCGATGACGTCGCCCGGACCGCAGAGCTGCACTTCTACCTCACCGACGTGCTGGCCATCCGCGGGCATCTCGACGACGCCAGAGCGCACGCGCACCTGGCGCTGGCGGACGCCGAGCGATCCGGTGACCCGGCGCTGCTGGCGTCGCTGCTGGCCCAGGCGTTCTTCTTCGACTGGATGTGCGGCATCCGGGCCGATGAGCGCCAGCTGCACCGCGCGCTGGAGCTGGAGGAGCGGATCGGGTCGACCTCCCTGCGGACGCCGCCCAGCCAGGTCGCGGGCCTGTACCTGATCTGCGTCGGCCGACTGGCGGAGGCGGAAACCGCGCTGCGCCGGGCGCTGGCCAGGGCTGAGGCCAACGGCGTCGAGTACTGGCAGGCCGACGTGCTGCAGCGGCTGTCGGTCCTGGCTGGCCGGCGCGGCGAGCTTGATCACGCCGCCGAGCTGGCGGCCGCTGGCCTCCAGATCGCCGAGCAGCTGGATATGGGCCAGCTGACCAGCGCGCTCAGCTACGCCTGCGGCCTGGCGGCCCTGCAGCAGGGACGGCCCGACGACGCCCGCGCCTGCGCGCGCCGCGGACTTGAGCTGTCCGCTAGCGCCGGTGACCGGGTGTACCTCTTCAGCAACGAGGCCCTGCTCGGGGCGATAGACCTGGCGTGCGGCGACTACGCCGCGGCCGCTGACCGGCTGCTTCCGCTGACGGCCAGACTGGCATGGGTCGGCCGCCGGCCGAACAGTCAGCACGTGCTGCCGGACACGGCCGAGGCGCTGATCGCGGTCGGCGAGCTTGACCAGGCGCGCGCGCTGCTCGATGAGATGCGGGCGGGCATCCACGAGCCGGTCACGGCGGCCAGCCACGCCCGCTCCCGCGGTGCGCTGGCCGCGGCGCGCGGTGACCTCGATGCCGCGGTGGCCGAGCTGGCCGAGGCGCTGCGGCGGCACGATCAGTCCGATCCGCAGCCGCTGGAGCGCGGCCGGACCCTGCTGATGCTCGGCGCGGTCCGGCGCCGGCTCAAGCAGCGGGGAGCCGCCCGGCAGAGCCTGGCCGAGGCGGCCGGGATCTTCGAGGACATCGGGGCCGCGCTGTGGGCGCAGCGGGCCCGCGCCGAGCTGGCCAGAGTCAGCGGCCGGGCACCGGCCTCCGGTGAGCTCACCGTGGCCGAGCTCCGCGTCGCCGAGCTGGTAGCGCAGGGCCTGACCAACAAGCAGGCCGCCGCCGAGCTCTTCCTGTCCGTGCGGGCCATCGAGTCCACCCTGACGAAGGTTTATGCGAAGCTCGGCGTCCGCACCCGGACCCAGCTGGCCGGCCATCTGCGCGGCCGCGCCTGACCGGCGGGACCTGACCGGCGGCGCCTGACTGGCCAGCCTGACTGGCCATCCTGACTGGCCAGCCGGACCTGACCGGGTCGCTGGCCTGGCTGGCCTGCGGCCAGAGTCTGTGGATGTCCGCGTTTACGCGATGCCGCGCCGGATCCTAGCGTGGCTGGTGTGATCTACCTGGCTGAGTTCTACTTCCCAGGCAGCGAGGCTGCTCTGGCCGACCTGGCTCGCCGCGCGCACGCGGCGGCGCTGACTTCGCCCACGGTTCTGACTTCGCCCACGGTTCTGACTTCGCCCACGGTTCTGACTTCGCCCACGGTTCTGACGTCGTCGGCGGTGACTTCGCGGGCGGCACCGGACATCGCCGGAGGAGCCGGCAGTACCGGGTTCGTACTGGCTATTCACGTGCCCGCCGACGAAATCTGCTTCGCCCTCTACGACGCGCCGGGCGCCGATGCCGTGCTGTCAGCCGGCGCCCGAGCCGGGATTACTTTCGAGCGCGTTACCGCCGCGATCCTCTCTGGCCGGGCCAGGGCAGTCCGTACGATGGCTGGTATGACTGAAGCTGCTCCGGGCGTGTTCCCGGTAACCACTGCGCTCGAGCTGACGGGCATGACCGTCGAGCGGGACCTCGGTGTCGCGTTCGGGCTGGTCGTCCGCAGTATGGGATTCGCCAAGTCAGTGGGCGCCGGCTTTAAGGCGCTGCGGCAGGGCGAAGTGACCCAGTACACGGCATTGCTGGAGGACAGCCGTCGGCACGCTGTCGACAGGATGATCGACAACGCCCGGCTGCTGGGCGGTAACGCTGTCGTCGCGATGCGCTTCGACTCCTCGGAGATGGGCCAGCAGCTTACGGAGATCGTGGCCTACGGCACCGCCGTCGTCGCCCGGCCAGCCGGCTAGCCGTGCCCGCGAGCCCGGAGGGCAGCCCGCGATCGGCGGTCGGCGACGCCGACCGCGAGCACCTGATCGGACTGCTGCGCGAGCACTACGCGCACGGGCGGCTGGACGACGACGAGCTCAGCCGCCGGGTCGGCATCGTGCTGGCGGCGCAGTTCGCCGACGAGGCCGCCCGTGCCGTTATGGATCTGCCGTCGGTCGTCCCCGGCGGCCCCGGACCCGGCCGGCGCCCCCGGCGGCGGGGGCACGCGCAGGCGGCCAAGCCGGGTCCTGGCTGGGTCCCGACCGCCGAGCGCTTCCGCGACCCGACCACGCAGGTGGTCATGCGGGTCTGGACTGACCCGGCCGACCAGAGCCGCCATTACGTCCCGGAGAGCGACAGGTAGGCAGGCCCATCATGCCCGGCGACGACGACGCGGCCGCTGTCACCGCCCTGCGGGACCAGTGCACCCGCTTCCTGCACGGCCACGGGCCGGTGACGCCCGCTGCCCTGCTGGCCACGATCCCGGATGGCACCGCCGTCGACCGCTACGGTGACGGCGGCGTCGTCGCCGAGCTGGAGGCCGAGATGGCCAGGGTGCTCGGCAAGCCGGCGGCGGTCTTCCTGCCGAGCGGGACGATGGCCCAGCAGGCGGTGCTCCGGGTGCACGCCGACCGGCGGCAGCGGCGCACGATCGTCTTCCATCCCATGTGCCACCTTGAGCAGCACGAGGGGCAGGCCTACCGGCGGCTGCATGACCTGACCGGCCGGCCCGCCGGTGACCCCGGCCGGCTCCTGTCCCTGGCTGATCTGGTGGTCATCGCAGAACGGGTCGCGGCCCTGCTCATCGAGCTACCGCAGCGTGATCTCGGCGGCCAGCAGCCCTCGCTCGACGACCTGTCCGCGCAGGCCGCCTGGGCTCGCGGCACCGGCGCGGCCGTCCACCTGGACGGGGCCAGGCTGTGGGAGTCGGCGGCGGGGTACGGCCAGCCGCCCGCGGCGATCGCGGCGCTCTTCGACACCGTGTATGTCTCTTTCTACAAGGGCATCGGCGCGCTGCCCGGCTGCTGCGTGGCCGGGCCGCAGGATGTCATCGACGAGGTGCGGGAGTGGCGGCACCGGATGGGCGGCACGCTGTTCGGCTTGTGGCCGAGCGCCGCGTCCGCGCTGACCTGCCTGACCCGGCGGCTGCCGCTCATGCCGGGCTACCTGAACCACGCCCGTGCCATCGCCGCCGTGCTCGCCGGCGTTCCCGGCGTGCGGGTGGTCCCCGACCCGCCGCAGGTACCGATGATGCACCTGCTGCTGAGCACGACCCAGGAAGGCTTCGTGACCGCCGCCCGCCGCCTGGCCGCCGACCAGGGCATCTGGACCTGGCAGCAGGCGATGACGACACCGGATCCCGCCGTCCAGCGGGTCGAGCTGGCCGTCGGCGACGCGACCAGCACCCTGGAGCCGATCGAGATCCGCGACATCATCGCCGCCCTCGTGGCGGCCTAGCGCCGGCCAGCGCCGCCGCGCGGTTAGATGCCGAGCTGGGCTGCTCGCCGGGTGAGCTCGAGCTTGGAGCTGACGTCGAGCTTCGTGTAAGCGTTGCGCAGGTGCGTTTCGATGGTGCGTTCGCTGAGGAACAGCTTCCGGGCGATGTCCGGCGTTGACTGGCCAGCGACAGCGAGCCGGACGATCTCGTGCTCGCGCTGGCTGAGGGCATGCACCCCGAGCGAGGAGCTGGCGTGGCGGGGGCGGCTGAGGGTGCCGCGGACGGCGGCCTGCACCTGATCGAGCACGGCGTCGGCGTCTTCGACCCACGGGCGGTGGTCAGCGCCGGGCAGCTCGACGAACTTCGCGCCGGCGATGTGGTCCGCGAGGTAGCGGCCGTTGCCGACCTCGACCCAGCGGTCATCGCCGCGGTGCAGCACCAGTGTCGGGGAGCGGATATCGGGCAGCAGGTTCCGAACGTCAAGCTGCGCGTTCATCAGCATCAGGTCTCGGGCCATGCCCGGGCTCGCTCCCACGCGTAGGTAGCGTGCCCACCAGCGCTGGGTATCGGGGTCGGGGGGCAGGTCCGGGTTGACGATGTCCCACCATGCCCCGCTGGCCCACGCCTCATCGAAGCGCTCGATGAACTGGGCGACTGTCTCAGGCGACACACCCCACGGGTAGTCGGCGGTCGCGACCTTGCGCGGGTACGACCCGTAGAGAATCAATGACTCGACCCGGTGGGGGTGCTGGGCGGCGAACGCGATACTCAGCGCGCCGCCCTCGGACACTCCGAGCAGGTGCGCCTGCTCGACGCCAACCGCGTCCATCACCGCCCGGATGTCGTCGACTCGCTCAGCCAGGGTGGGCGGGCGTTTCATCGGGTCCGAGAGCCCGGTGCCGCGTTTGTCGAACAAGATCAGCCGGCTGAAAGACGCTAGCCGGTGCAGGAACCGGGCCAGATACGGCCAGTCCCAGGCCGCCTCGACATGCGACACGAACCCCGGCACCAGCACCAGGTCCGGCGGCCCCGAGCCCAGAACCTGATGAGCGAGGTGCACCGGCCCGCTGCGCGCGTATCTGGTGGCCGGACCCACCCGGCCAGTCTAACCCGGCCGAAGCCGCCGGCGGCGGCCGCGAGCCCCTGGTCAGGGCTCGCGGCCGCCCGGCTCCCGGTCGCCGGGCTCAGGCGACCGCGGCGGCGGCCTCAGCGCCGGCCCCGGCGGCCAGGGCCTGCACGTCCTGGGTGGTCAGCGGGTTTCCGCCGATCGCCCAGTCGCCGCTGTGGACCTCTTCCAGCACGCACCAGGTCACCCCGCGCATGTTCTCGCCCTCGATCGACACCATCGTTTCGGTGAGTTTCTGCACGATCTCGCGGCGCTGCGAGTTGGAGAAAACCCCCTCGATCACCTTCACATTGATCAGTGGCATCTTGTTTGCCCCTTTCCGCTGAGTTCCTGTCCTGTGCCGGTCCGCGCCTGCTCTCGTCAGCCGGCCTGGTGATATTCACGGTAGGAACACTCGTGAGCCGCTACATCCGTACCAGTACGGATTCGAGCCAGCACGGATTCCAGCCAGCCGGCCGGCGCGCATATCCGCGGAGCGGCCTCGGCATTGCCGCGGTACTCGACGGCGGCCGCTGATCCGGACCAGGGAGCGGGCGACTCTGGCACCCTGTCTTCATGACGCAGAATCCCACGAGGCGGCTGGTGCTGCTGCGGCACGCCAAGTCCGCCTGGCCGGACGTGGCTGATCATGACCGGCCGCTGGCCAAGCGCGGGCAGCGTGATGCGCCCGGTGCCGGGCGCTGGCTGCGCCAGGCGGGCTACGGGCCCGACCTGGTGGCCTGCTCAACGGCGCTGCGCACCCGCGAGACCTGGCGCCTGGCCGCGGCTGAGCTGGGCGCATCCCCGCCGGTCCGGTTCGAGCCGCAGGCGTACGGGGCCAGCGCCGATGGGCTCCTGGAGCTCGTCAGGCAGACCCCGTCCGAGGTGGGCACCCTGCTGGTCGTGGGGCACGAGCCGGCCATGGGGGAGCTGACCTTGCTGCTGGCCGCGGCCGATGAAGGCGACGCCGGCGCTCTGGAGCGCGTCGGGCTGAAGTTCCCCACCGCGGCGATCGCCGTTTTGACGTTCACCGGCGACTGGTCCGGCCTGGGCCCCGACGGCGCCGCGCTAGCGGCCTTCGCCGTGCCCGCCGACTACCGCACCTGACCCGGCTGGCCGAGCCGCGGCGAGCGCCATCGTCAGCACGAGCAGCGCCAGGCCGGCCAGGATGCAGAGATTCCCGGTGACCAGCTCAAGCCCGTGCCGGTGGTACGACATCCCGGGCATGAAATGAACCGCTCCCGGCATGTGGCCGGGGAACGGGCAGCGGACGGCAGTATGCTCTCAGCGCGATGGCCGAGGTAATCAGCAGTGCCGCGAATCCGCTGATCAAGCGCATGCGCCTGCTGTCGGAGCGCAAGCACCGCCGCCGCGAGGGCGCGTTCGTGGTGCAGGGAGTCCAGCCCGTCTGGCAGGCGGTGGAGGCCGGGGCTGACATCGAGGTACTCGTCGTCGCGCCTGAGCTGCTCAGCCTGCCGGCCACGGCGGCGATGGTGGCGCAGCAGGAGGACCGGGGCATCCGCGTCGTCCGCGTCAGCGGCGCGCTGTTCGGCAGGCTCGCCGACCGGGACGGGCCGTCCGGGCTCGCCGCCATCGTCCGCGCCCGCATGGCCGTGCTGGACGGCCTGCCGGTCCCGCCCTCCGCGCGGTTCGTCGCGCTGCATGAGGTCGGTAACCCCGGCAACCTCGGGACGATCATCCGCACCGCTGATGCCGCGGGCGCGGCGGGCGTCGTGCTGATCGGCCAGACGACCGACCCGTTCGACCCGGCGGCCGTCAAGGCCTCGATGGGCGCGCTGTTCAGCGTTCCGGTCGCCCATGTACCGGCAGCGCCGGAGTTCTTCGCCTGGGCCGCCGGGCACGGCATCACGGTCGCGGCGGCCTCGGCGGCCGCGACGGGCACGTTCTGGGACACCGAGCTGGCGGCTCCGCTGGCCATCCTGCTCGGCAGTGAGGGAACGGGCCTGCCGGCCAGCGTCCTGGCGCGGGGCGACCTGCAGGTGCGCATTCCCATGGTGGGCACCGCGGAGTCGCTCAACCTCGCCGTGGCCGCCGGGATCCTGATGTACGAGGCGTGGCGGAAATCAGGCCCTCCGCAGTGAGCGGCGGCTGGCGCGCGGGACGGGGCGCGAGCCAGGCCCTTTCGCACTAGACCGGATGTCGGGGAAACTAGAGGATCGGACCAGGCGCCGCCGGAGGGCGGCCAGGGAAAGACGGCGGCCAGGGAAAGGCGGAGCGAATGAGCGAGCTGAAGGCTGAGGTAGAGCCGGCTGAGGTCGGGCTCGACCCGGAACGGCTCGAGCGTATCGACCGGCATTTCACGCGGTACGTGGACACCGGGAAGCTGCCCGGCTGGCTGCTGACCGTCAGCCGGAACGGGCACCTGGCGCACGTGTCGACCTGCGGCGCACGCGATATGGAGGCCGGGCTCCCGGTCGAGACCGACACGCTGTGGCGCATCTACTCGATGAGCAAGCCGATTACCTCAGTCGCCGCGATGATCCTGTACGAGGAGGGCGCGTTCGAGCTGAACGACCCGGTCAGCGCCTACATCCCGTCGTTCGCTGACGTCCGTGTCTTCACCGGCGGGTCGGACATCAAGATGACCACCGTCCCGGCCACCGAGCCCATGCGGATCTGGCACCTGCTGACCCACACATCCGGCCTCACCTACGGCTTCCACCGCTCGCATCCGGTGGACGCGCGCTACCGGGCGGCCGGTTTCGAGTGGGGCCACCCGGACGGCATGGACCTGGCCGCCTCCTGCGACGCCTGGGCGAGCATGCCGCTGCTCTTCCAGCCGGGCGCCGAGTGGAACTACTCGGTGTCGACGGACGTCCTCGGCCGCGTGATCGAGGTGGCCTCGGGCCAGGGCTTCGATGAGTTCCTGGCCGGCGGCTGTTCGGCCCGCTCGGCATGACCGAGACCGGCTTCGGCGTCGGCGAGCCGGACCGCGGGCGGCTGGCCGCCTTGTACACCAGGGGTCAGGGCGGGCAGGCCGCCAGGCTCGACTCGATGGGGAAGGTCTCCCGCACCAGGCCGGCCTTTCTCAGCGGGGGAGGCGGCCTGATTTCCACCGCCGCCGACTATGACCGGTTCACCCAGATGCTCCTGAGCCGGCCAGGCAGCCCGGCGGGGGAACTGGAAGGCACCCGGCTGCTCGGGCCGCGCACCGTCGCCTACATGACCCGTAATCAGCTGCCGGGCGGGGCCGACCTGGAGACGTTCGGCCGTCCCCTGTTCGCCGAGGCGCCGTTCCGCGGGATGGGCTTCGGGCTGGGCTTCGCCGTGGTCCTCGACCCGGCGGCGGGCAAGACGCTGACCTCGGCGGGCGAGTACTCGTGGGGCGGTGCCGCGAGCACCGCGTTCTTCGTGGATCCGGCTGAGGGGCTGACGGTCTCGTTCTTCACCCAGCTGCTGCCCTCTAGCTCCTACCCGATTCGCTCGCAGCTGCGCCAGCTTGTCTACCAGGCTCTGACGGACTAAGGCCGCCCGTCCGGGCAGGCCCTGTCCGGGCGGGCCCGCCCGGACAGAGGCAGCAGCGGCACGGAATCCCGCCCGCCTGCGAGCGGCTCAGGCGGCGTGGCGGCCTGAGCCGCTGCGGGTCGCGGCGGCCTCCTTGCGGACCGAGTGCAGGCGATGGGCGATCACGGCGAGGATGGCCAGGATGATCAGCGCCCCGATGGCGTAGCTGCCGATCGAGAAGGCATGCGCGACCCTGGTCCAGGTGCTGCCCAGCGCGTACCCCGTCAGCGAGAACGCCACCACCCAGACGACGGTGCCCACCAGGCTGAGCAGGCCGAACTGCAACGGCGGCACCTCGATCATGCCCGCGACGATCGAGGTGAACGCCCGGATGATCGGCAGCGCCCGGCCGACGGCCACCGCCCATACCCCGCGGCCGGTGAAGAAGCGCTCGGCCCGGTCGATATCTGAGTGGGTGACGAGCACGTACTTGCCGATCCGCTCGACCGCCTGGCCGCCCAGCCGGCCCACGCCGTAGGACAGATAGGAGCCGGCCAGCTCGGCCAGCGATCCAATGATGATCACCAGGGCCAGGTTGAAGTGACCCTGGTAGGCGAGCACGCCCGCGAACAGGAAGGTGATCTCCGAGGAGATCGGGATGCAGCACGCCTCGATGAACCCGAACAAGATCAGCGCGCCGTAGCCCGCGTGCACCAGAAAGCTCTCCATGTCGAAGTACGTTATCGTCCCCGCGGCCCTGCTCTGGCCCGCCTTGGAACTCAGCTCCGGCCAGCCCGGCCGGCTCAACGTGGCGACGTCGGCCCCGAAGGCGGTTGCCGCTGGCGGGCAGGCGACGAACGGGCTGAAAGGCGATAGCGGCCGATGTGGTCGATGCCGCGGACCGGCTCGTCGCCCGGTAACCAGGAGTCCTTACGATGCGGCCCAGTTGTCCTGCCGGGGAGCGTGCAGCGGCGAGGTCGGCGTCGTGGCCGCCAGCGTCGCCGGGCTGACGAACGAGCTGCCGGCCGGGCCCGCCTCCACCGCCTCATGCAGCGCGCTGCCCTTGACGTACTTGCTCCAGGGCAGGAACCACTCGGTCCAGCCGTTGTCCCATACTCCGGCCCGCGGGCTCCCGGTCACCGTGACCGGATCCCCCGGAATCGCCATCTTGTAGTAGATCTTGGCATCGGCCGGAGGCATGTTCACGCAGCCGTGGCTGACGTTGGTGAAGCCCTGCTGGCCCACCGACCAGAACGCGTCGTGCAGGTAATCGCCGCTCCAGGTGAACCGGACGGACCAGGGCACCTCCAGCTTGTAGCCGGGCCCCTTCATCAGCACCGGATTACCCTTCTCGATGGTCAGGTACGTTCCGTTCGGCGTGTTGTCGCCCGGCTTGCCCGTGCTGATCGGCCAGCGGCTGAACAGCTTGCCGTTCCGGTAGACGCGCATGAAGTGCGTGGCGGTACTCGCCACCACGATCGTCGAGGCGCCGATGTTGAACGACTGGGTGAGGGTGTGCGCGCCGTACAGGCCAGGAGCCGCCTGCACGCCATCCAGGTGCCCGGTGAAGCTCACCCTGGTGTTCGCCGGCCAGTAGCCGCGCGGCCGGAAGTCCAGCGTCTGGCTGCCGTCCCAGTACCAGGCGCCGACGACCGGCTTGGAGGTCTGCAGCTCCAGGGACCGCTCGACCGCCTGCTTGTCGACGACCGGCTCACTGAAGGTCAGCATGATCGGCATGCCGACGCCGTAGGTCTTGCCGAGGCCCTCGAAGATCATGGTCTGGAATGTGCGGGTCGGCGTCAGGGTGCGGAACGAGCTGGTCTGGGTGACGTGCTGGCCGGACGGGGTCACCGCCTGGGCCGTGACCGTGTAGCGCTGCGATACCGACAGGGCCCACGTGCTGTGCCAGGAGGCGCCGGCCGGGTCGAGCGTGCCGCTGACCGCGCTAGCCGGCCCGCTGGCCGGGTCGCCGGCCGGCGTGACCGTCACGCTGGTGATCTTGCCGCGGGCGGCGGTCACCGAGACGCCCTGATCGGGGCGGGCATCCCGGCTCCCGTTAGCGGGCGTGATGGTGAGCTGAGCTCCGGCGGCCGTCGCGCTCGCCGAGGGGCTGGCGCTGCCGGAAGCGCTGCCCGAGCCGCCGGCGGCCGTGCTCGCGCTGCCCGCGCAGGCGGTGCTGAGCAGTCCCGCCGCCGCGCAGATCACGACGGCCGGCCACCATCGGCGCGGCCGGCGGGCGGTGCTGGTGCCGCTCAAGCTGTCCTCCCGTTGCTCATCTGGCTGTCACTGCGGGCTGTCGCGGGGCTGATGCGGCTGGTACCACCGCGGCTCAGGACTCCGGCCGGTTTGCCTCCAGCGAATTACCCGAAACGGGGGCAGGGCCGCCAGTCCCGGCCAAGCTCTGCCAGCCTACGTCGGTGTGGCGATCCGGACGAACCGCCGCGGCCCGGCGGCGGCGCAGCAGGGTCATGGCGGCGGCCAGGACCACGATCCCGGTGGCGGTCCACGGCACGTAGTCCCCGAGCCGGTCAAACGGGGTCCGGGCCGATGCCGGGGGGAGGTCGAGCCGCACGGTCAGGACACCGCGGTCCGTCGAGCCGAACCAGCCCAGGAGCCGGCCGCGGGCGTCGAACGCCGCCGAGTCGCCGGTGAGCGCCGCCTGCACGGCCGGCCGCCCGGTCTCGGCGGCGCGAAGCGCGTCGAGCGATGCGTGCTGGGCCAGAGCCCAGCTGGCCTGGAAGGTGGAATCCGACGTCTGGTAGATGATCACCTGGGCGCCGCGATCGGCATCGGCGCGGGACATGTCGGGGAACGCGGACTCGAAGCAGATCAGCGTGCCGATCGACAGCGGGCGGCCGCCCCGCAGCGTCGCGTGCAGCGGGCGGGCGCCGGCGCCAGGGACCATGTTCTGCGATGCGGCCTTGCTGATCTTCGTCAGCCAGCCGAGCTGCTGGCGGAACGGTATGTACTCGCCGAAGGGCACCAGCCGGGTCTTGACGTACGTCCCCTCGACGCCATGGCCGCCGATCAGGACGGCGACCTTGGACTTGGCGCCGGCCGGGCTGACCGCGTCCTGGCTGACCAGCAGCTGCGCGCCGACCGACGCCGACAGCCGCTGGATCGATCTCAGCAGGGCGGTATTCCTGCTCAGGTCGTACCCGACGCTGCTCTCGCCCCAGACGACCAGGTCCGCGTGGCGGCCAGGACCGGCTGTCAGCCGCTCGTTGGCCCGGACCCGCGCCGCCGGGCCGTACCCGGGGCCCGGCTGGACCAGGGCGATCGTCACCTGCCGGGTCGTCGGGGCCGCGGCGGTCAGGGCGAAGGCGGCCGGCCCGGCCGCGATGGCGATCGCCGCGGCGGCCGCCCCGAGCAGCCGGACCGCTGGCCTGGCCGCCACCACCGCGATCAGGATGCCGGTGTTGGCCGCCACCAGCGCGAAGCTGACCAGCCAGACGCCGCCGACGGCCGCCAGCGCGAGAACCACGGGATGCTGCCACTGGCTCGCGCCGAATACCGCCCACGGGCCGCCGATGCCCTGCCAGGACCGGATCCACTCGCTCACCAGCCAGCAGCTGGGGATCACCGCCAGCGCGGCGAGCGCCCGGCGGGCGGTGACCGGCGAGCGCAGCAGGCCCCAGGTGGCCGCGCCGACACCGCTCCACAGCAGGCCAAGCACGATCGCCACCAGGAGCAGGCCGGGGCCGAGGTTCGGGATCAGCCAGTACAGAGCGGCGAGCAGGTACCCCGCGCCGAACCAGCACCCGCGCACCGCCGCCTCCCGCGCGCTCGGCGACGCGCGCATCAGCAGCAGGCCGGGGACCAGCCCGAACCAGGCCACAAATTCCAGGTTCGGGGCGGGAAAGGCCAGCACGGGCAGCGCGCCCGACAGCAGGACGGCGTATCTCACGGGATGAGCGAAAGCGCGCCAGATCGCCACCCTCCTATTGTGCGTCCCGTGCGGATCCGCGGCGCCCCACGGTGCGCGTTGGTCTGGGTCTGGGCGTCCGCCGGGCAACTCCAGCACCGTCCGCCTCCAGCCTTCCGGACTGCGGATCCTGAGGATCTGCACCGGAAAGGACGGGGTCACGGGCCAGCGGCCGGCTGGGGGATCACGGAGTCCCGGCGGCCTTGCGCGCCTCATCGAAGGGCAGGCGGTCGAAGATGATCCGCATGTTAGTGATCTTGCCGTCCCTCACGGTGACGCACTCCGCGCCGGGAGCGTCCTTGACGGGGACGGTGTCGGTGTCGTATATGACCACGGCCTTCTCGTCGTCGCCGAAGGCGGCGATCAGCTTCGAGCTGGTGAGGATCTGCGCGAACGGCCCCATGAAGCTGCGGAAGGCCCCGGCTCCTTCCAGCCGCCCCGCCGGTGCCAGGCAGAGGATATTGTCAGCGATGTAGGTCATGGCCTGGTCGAAGTCGTGGCTGGTCCACGCATGGTAGTAGGCCAGCGCCGTCTGCAGTGCCGGGCTGGTGCTGGTGCTCTCGGTCATGCTTGATCTCCTTGTCAGGCCGCGCTCACCGTCTCATCGTGGCAGCCGGTGCTGACATTCTTTTGAACGCGTGCGACGGACGCGACCCGCCAGCGGCTTTCGCCGCGGCGCTAGTGCGATAGGTCGGCGGGCGGACCTGCCGCGAGGGTGCGGCGGCGGGCGCGCAGCGCGTCGGCCAGGGCCCAGCCCAGGGCGGCCAGCACGGCCAGGGTGATCAGGCCTTCAGGCCAGGCGCCTGCCCGGGCGGCCAGCGTGACCTCCGTGCGCAGCGGGACCCGCGCCTCCAGCACGGCCCGCCGCCAGGTCGGGCTGCGGGCGATCAGGGTGCCGTCCGGCGCGATGATCGCGCTCACCCCGGTCGTGGAGGCGACGGCCACCGCCCGGTCATATTCGATGGCGCGGATCCGGGCCATGTCGAGCTGCTGCAGGGTCTCGCCGGTCTGGCCGTCCAGCTCGAAGTCCGCGTCGTTGGTCTGCACGGTCAGCAGGTTGGCGCCCGCCCTCACCTCGGAGGAGACCAGGTTGTCGAAGCCGACCTCGTAGCAGATGACATCGCCGAGCCTGATCTTGGAGAGCCGGAACACCACGGCCCGGTGACCGGGAGTGAAGTCGCGCGGCTGCAGCTTGATCAGCGAGATGAACTTCGACAGCACCCCGCGAAACGGTATGACCTCGCCGAACGGCACGAGCTGGCGCTTGATGTACGTCCGGACCGGGCCGCGGCCCGGCAGCCAGAGCTGGCCTGAGTTGCGCACCGGATGGTCGAGCACGGCGCCGACGAGCACTGGCCGGTTGATGGCATCGACGGCGGACTCGATGGCCAGGTAGGTCGGCGGGGACTCGCCGGGATCGATGTCTGTCGAGTTCTCCGGCCAGATCACCACGTCGGGCGCGGGGCGCCGGCCGTGGCTCACCTGCGCGGCGAGCTGCTCGGTCGCCGCTGCGTGGTTGCTGGTCACGGTCGTGGCCCGCAGCAGGCCCGGCAGGTTCCTTGAGCGCGGGACATTCCCCTGCACGGCCGCCACGATCGCGGTCGGCGTGCCTGCAGCCTGGCCGTCCACGGGCAGCAGGCTGCCCGCCAGGGCAATGCCGGCCGCGGCCGCGAAGGCGAGGGCGGGAATCACCCCCCGGCGCCGGGCCGCGGGCGGGGCCAGGAGCAGCCAGGCCAGGCAGGCGCCGGCCAGGGCCAGCAGGAACGTCAGCAGGGGCGGGCCGCCGACCGCCACCCAGCGGGCGGTGGGCGCGCCGGCCTGGCTCATGGCCAGCCGCCCCCAGGGGAATCCGCCCCATGGCCCGCGATCTCGCACCGCCTCGGCGGCGACCCACCAGCCGGCGACGGCGACCGGCCACGCCCGCAGCCGTAGCAGCAGCCGCTGCCCGAGCACGAGGACCGCGAACAGCACGGTCTCGGTGACGGCCAGGGCCGTCCAGACGTACCAGGCCAGGTTGACCAGCCAGGCGAGCAGCGGGAAGAAGAACGCCGCGCCGAACACCAGCCCGACCAGGAACGAGGCGCGGGCACTGCGCCGCCACAGAGCCACCGTGAGCAGCGCCGGTCCGGCCACGGCCAGCGGCCACGCCCCGACCGGCGGGAAAGCCGCGGCCAGCGACAGGCCTCCGGCCAGTGCCGCCAGCACCGCCCAGCCGGTACCCAGGCCGCCGCCGGGAGCGGCCTGCGCGGCGACGCGATCGGCTGACTCGCCGACCAGCGCTGTTGGCCGCACAGTTCCTCCCGCCAGCCGTTTCGTAATTCGGTGGGTTCTTGCGAGGGTAGCCGGGAGTTCTGGCTGGTGGTGCTGTCCCCGCCCGTCCTGTCTCCGCCCGTGCGGCCGCCGCCGGTGCGCCGCCGGCCCCGCGGGAAGCGGACGGGCGGGCAAGAGCGTTCAAGACCGGGGGGCCGGGCCCGGCGATACTGGGCGCGAGGGACACAGGGAGCGGAGGGCGCAACGGTGAGCCGGCGGGGCTGGTTGATGTTCGCGGCGATGAGCGTGATCTGGGGAATTCCCTACCTGCTGATCAAGGTCGCGGTGGGCGGCGTGCCCGTGCCCGTGCTCGTGCTGTGCCGGGTGTCGATCGGCGCCGCGCTGCTGCTCCCGATTGCGCTGCGCAGGCGGCAGCTCGCCGTCCTGCGGCCGTACTGGTACTGGCTGGCCCTGTTCGCGGTGGTGGAGATCATCACCCCGTGGCTGCTGCTGTCCGATGCCGAGCTCAGGCTGACCAGCTCCCTGAGCGGCCTGCTGATCGCGTCAGTGCCGATCATCGTGGCGGTGCTCGCCCGGCTCACCGGCGGCGCTGACCGGCTGACTGCCGTCCGGTGGGCCGGGCTGCTGGCGGGGCTGGCCGGGGTGGCGCTGCTGGCGGTGGGCAGTGCCACCGGCGGTGATGCCCGGTCGGTCGGCGAAGTGCTGATTGTCGCCCTGTGCTACGCGATCGGCCCGCTGATCGCCAGCCGGCAGCTCAGCGATGTCCCGCCGATCGGCATGACGGCCGTATGCCTGGCGTTCGCGGCCGTCGTCTATGCTCCGCTGGCCGCCCTGAGATGGCCCGATGCGCTGCCGTCCGGCCAGGTGCTGGCCGCGATCGTCACTTTGGCCGTCCTGTGCACCGCCGTGGCGTTCCTGATCTTCTTCGCCCTGATCGCCGAGGTCGGCCCGGCCCGCGCCAGCGTGATCACTTACGTCAACCCCGCGGTGGCCGTGGCGCTCGGGATCACGGTGCTCGGCGAGCGGCTGACCCCGGTGATGCTCGGATCCTTCGTGCTGATCCTCGGCGGCTCGGTGCTGGCGACGCGGCCAGGGCAGCGCCGGGCACAGGCCGAGGTACCGCAGGCCGGGGCGGTCCCGGCCGGCCCTGAGCTCGGGACGCCGGATAACCCCCGCTGCCCCAGTCCGGCTGCCGCACTAGACTCGCGCACGTGATTGACCTCAAGGCTGCACGGCAGGAACCCGACCGCTATCGGGCGGCACTGGCCCGGCGGGGCGCCGCCGCCGACTTCGACGCGCTGCTCACGGCCGACAGCAGCTGGCGGGAGCACACCGAGCGGGCGGAGAGCCTGCGCGCGGCGCAGAAAAGGTCGTCCAAGGGCAAGCCGCCGGGCCCGGCGGAGATCGCCGAGCTACGGCAGCTGAAAGAGGAGCTGGCCGCGGCCGAGGCGGAGCAGGCCTACGCGGCGCGCCAGCGTGACGAGCTGCTCGCCCGGATACCTAACCTGCCCGATCCGAGCGCGGCCGACGGCATGGACGAGGAAGACGCGCAGCTGGTCAGGACCTGGGGCGAGCCGCCGGTCTTCAGCTTCGAGCCGCGAGATTCGGTCGACCTCGGCTCGCCTCGCGGCTGGATCGACATGGCCAGGGGAGCGCGGCTATCCGGATCCAGGTTCGCCTACCGGATCGGCGATGTCGCGCTGGCCGAGATGGCGCTGTACCGGTATGTCATCGACAAGCTGGCCGGCCAGGGCTTCCTGCCGGTGCTGCCCCCGATCCTGGTCGGCGAGCAGGCCATGTACGGGACCGGCTTCCTGCCGACCGAGGAGTCCAACCTGTACCGGCTGGAGAAGGACGACCTGTACCTGACGGGCACCTCCGAGGTGGCCCTGGCCGGTATCCACGCCGACGAGCGGCTCGATGAGACGGACCTGCCGGCCAGGTACGCGGCGTTCACGACCAACTTCCGGCGGGAGGCGGGTGCGGCCGGCAAGGACACCAAGGGCATGTTCCGCGTGCATCAGTTCGACAAGGTCGAGATGTACGTCTACTGCCTGCCCGAGCAGTCGCAGGACATCCACGAGCAGCTGCTGGCGCAGGAGGAGGAGATCGCCCAGGAACTCGGCGTGCCGTACCGGGTGATGAACATCCCCGTCGGCGACCTGGGCGCGCCCGCCGCGAAGAAGTACGACATCGAGGCCTGGTTCCCGACCCAGCAGCGCTACCGGGAGATCACCTCCTGCTCGAACACCACCGACTACCAGGCGCGGCGGCTGAACATCCGGTTCCGCCGGGACGGCAGGCTGGAGTTCGCGCACACGCTCAACGGGACCGGCGCGACCGCCCGTGCGCTCCTGTCGGTCATGGAGAACTTCCAGGACGAGGGCGGCACGGTGACGGTGCCCGAGGTGCTCAGGCCGTTTGGCGCCCCGGCCACGCTCGGCGGCGCAGGCTAGCCGGGCGCGGATCCAGCCGGACAGGTCACGGCCAGCGATTACTGGCCTGACGCAGGACCCTGTTCCATGCGTCCTCATTATCGCCGGGCCGAAATGGCTCAGCGGGCTCCGTGTCCCGGCGGTGCCGGAGGAACTTCCGGCGGGGCCCTGGCCGGATCGTCGAGCGATGCCGTGAGGCGGCGGTATCAGCCTGCTCACGCGTAGGTACGTGCTCGGACTCCCGCATCGCCCCGCGCAGTTGCCACCACCACAGCAGTGCGCCGGCCCAGGTCGCCAGGATGGCACCGTAGACGGCGCCGAGGAGCCCCGCGATCAGCGCCCCGCCGATACCACAGCCGAGGTAGAGGGACGCGGAGTAAATCTGCGCGCGCAGGCTCCGCGGTGATGCCCCCAGGGCGTGCAGCCCCGCGGTCGCGCCAGCGGTGACGCACGCCCCCATGAGGGATAGCGTGAGCGGCAGTATGAGCTTGTAGGCCGGCCGCCAGATGGGGCCTAGCGTGTCGTTGCCCAGCCCTCTCGGCAGCAGCACCATGAGCGCCAGGCCCCACACGAGGCACACGGCAGCGAGCCCGGCGCCGACCAGCACGCAGAACAGCCGCAGGTGCTGTGGCGATTTACGCAGGACCCTGGCCGCCTCGGGCACGGTGACCAGGGATATCCCCATGAAGATGACCAGGAACGGGCCCAGCATCGTACTGGCCGCCTGCAGGTAGCCGACGGCGGCCAGGCCCGCGATGATGCCCAGAGCGTAGGTGCGCAGCTGGCCGGCGCCGCTGATGGAGGTGTTCTCCGCGAGGTAGCGAAGCGAGAGGTCACGATGCCGCGACACCCACTCCAGCGCAGCCAGCAGCCGGGGGATGACCCGCGCCTGCAGTGGCCCCACGGCGGCCGCGACGGCCGCCGACGCGCCCCACACGAGGACGAACCAGAACACGGTCTGGTGGCCGGTGAACCGCACGATCAGCAGGCCGGGAACCAGGGCCGACGCCCAGATCAGGTCGTTGAGGAAGGCCTGGCTGCCACGCCCGATCGCGAAGAACGAGTATCGCCAGCTGTCCTGCAGCATGAGGGCCGGCAAGCTCAGCCCGAGCGCCAGGAAGGCGCTCCTGGCCGTGCCGCCGAGCAGCGCGGCCACCCCCAGCACGCAGGCCCCTGACACCAGGCCCACGCCCAGGGCAGTCCCGGTGCAGTTCGCGACCGCGCGCCGCCAGGCCGGGAGGTCCGCGTTGCTGAACCTCACCAGCAGCGGATCGGTGGCCAGGCCGCGTGAGGCGTTGAGCACGAACGAGTAGGTCACGTAGGCGAGGCTGAAGGCACCGAACTGCGCGGGCAGCAGCGAGCGAGCCAGGAAGATAGTCACGGCGAAGTTGGTCAGGCTGGACATCGCCTGGTCCGCGACACCCCAGCCCAGACGATGGACAATGCGGCGTGACTTGGCCCACAGCGCACCGGCCCTGGCCCGCATGAGCTTTACCGCTCCGCCGCGGCCCTCCGCACCACCCGGCATATGCACCGGAGCGGCTGGAGGGTATCGCGCCACGTTGCGATCGCTGTCGGGCGCGACTGCCTTGCGCGGTCCCGCGGAGATGCCAGGGGCCGGGCGCCGCTCCGTCCAGCCGATCCGGCGACGGCGGCCGGCCTCACCTGACTGGTTGCGAGAGCGGAGTCCAGGGGGCTCCGCTGATGGCGTTCTGCGGGCCAGCCGCCTGGCCTGCTGCTCATCCAGCCTGGCCTGCTGCTCATCGCCTTCGGGGTGGCTGAGGTTAAGCACGCCATATCCGGCGGAGCGGCTGGGGCAGTGGAGCGGAAGTCATGGGCGGGCTTGCTGTGTGGCGGTGGCGGTGGCGGTGGCGGGGGCGGGGGCGGGGTGGTGGGGGGCGGGGGTGCGGCGGAGCATGGTGTCGATGTGGCCGGAGGCCTGGAGTTCCTGGATGCGGCGGAGCCGGACGTAGCGGGAGGACAGGAAGTCGTCGTAGGTGAGGTGGTGGGTGGTGTAGGCGCGGGTGAGCTCGTCTACTCCGGCGGCGAGGTCCCAGGCCAGGTCCAGGCCGGGGAATGTCTGGGTGAGCTTGGAGAAGTCGACGCGGTAGTTGCGCAGGTCGGGGCCGGCGTCGTCGGCGATGGACAGCCGGGAGCCGGGTACTTTGTCGCGGACCATCTCGGCGATGTCGCGGACCTGGACGTTGTCCAGGGAGCGGCCGACGTTGAAGGCCTGGTCGTGGATGAGCTCGCGGGGGGCCTGGAGAGCGGCGAGGAACGCGCGGCTGATGTCCTCGATGTGGACCAGCGGCCGCCAGGGCGTCCCGTCGGATTCGAGGCGTACCTGCCCGGTGGTCATCGCGACGGCGGTCAGGTTGTTGACCACGATGTCCAGGCGCAGCCGGGGGGAGGCGCCGTAGGCGGTGGCGTTGCGCAGGTAGACCGGGCTGAAGGAGTCGCCGGCCAGCCGGGACAGGTCCCGCTCGGCGGCGGCCTTGGTCTCGCCGTAGGGCGTGACGGGGAACAGCTCGGCGTCCTCGGCCACCCCGGCCGACCCGGCCGCGCCGTACAGGCTGCACGAGGACGCGAACAGGAACCGCTCGGCGCCGGCCTGCCGGGCGGCGCGGGCCAGCTGCAGTGTCCCGTCCAGGTTGACCGAGTAGGTCGCGGCCGCGTTGAGGTGGCCCAGCGGGTCGTTGGACAGCGCCGCCAGGCAGATCACCGCGTCGTAGCCGGCCACATCACCGGGCCGCACGTCGCGGATATCGCGGGGCACGGCCGGCCCGGCCGGCGCCGGGCCCAGGTCACATCCCTCATACAGGCCCAGGTCCAGCCCGTCGACGTGATGCCCGGCCGCGCGCAGGAACGGGACCAGCACGGCCCCGATATAGCCGCGGTCGCCCGCTACCAGAACCCTCATCGCCAGCCCCTCCAGGCTTCTCGCCACAGCTCACCGCGGCGAGCCAGCCGGCCGCCACTCACAGGACCCGCCAGCCCCCCGCCCTGATACATTCGAGACCGTCTGTCCCTGTACCCAGGATAGCTAAGCTAAATCGGTGACGCTCCGCAGCTCATCCGTCACTACATGCCGAACATGCGGCAATAGCTGCCGAGCATGCGGCAAAACCTGCCGAGATTCCTGTCTTAGAATACGTTTGTCGTATCACGGCCACCCCCTCGCTGCTCCTATATGCGCACGAGGCTGACGGACCGACATATGTCCGAAATAAGCCTTCGCGGGCGGGCCGGGCAGCGAAATTCAGGTGAGGTGGGGCGATGAGGGTCGCGGTTGTGGGCCTGGGGTATGTGGGTACGGTGACGGCGGCGTGCCTGGCTGCTGGCGGTCATGAGGTGTGGGGGGCTGATGTTGATGCGGCGAAGGTGGGGGAGATCTGTGCGGGGCGCAGCCCGGTAGCCGAGCCGGGGCTGGATGTGCTGGTGGCGCGGGGTGTGGCGGGCGGGAGCCTGCATGCGACGACGTCGTGCGCGGAGGCGGTGGGCGGGGCTGAGGTGTCGCTGGTGTGCGTGGGGACCCCGTCGGATGCGCGGGGGGGCACGGACCTGTCGTATCTGCGCCGTGCGGTGGATGATATTGCCGCGGCGCTGGCCGCGGCGGCGCCGGGGGGCGGGCGGCATGCGGTGGTGATCCGCTCTACGGTCCCGCCGGGGACGGTCGAGGACGTGGTCATTCCCGCGATCGAGCGGGGGCTGGCCGGGACGGGGGCCAGCGCCGGCGCGGCGATGTGCCCGGAGTTCCTGCGGGAGGGCTCGGGGATCGCTGATTTCCACGCTGCGCCGTTCCTGGTGGTGGGCACGGCTGACCCGGCTGTGGCCGATGCGGTGACCCGCTTGTTCGGGTTCCTGGGGCAGCGTCCGCGGGTGGTGGGCACGCGGGTGGCGGAGGCGCTGAAGTACACCTGCAACGCCTTCCATGCCACCAAGGTGTCGTTCGCTAACGAGGTCTCCCGGCTCTACCGGCTGCTGGGCGTGGACTCCCGTGAGGTCATGTCCTTGTTCTGCGAGGACCAGGTCCTCAATATCTCCCCGGCCTACCTGCGGCCCGGGTTCGCGTTCGGCGGGTCGTGCCTGCCCAAGGACCTGCGGTCGCTGCTGCACCTGGCCCGGGTCAGCGGCGCTGACCTGCCCCTGCTGGCGGGGACCCTGGCCACCAACGAGCTGGTGATCAGCGAGGTCGTCAACCGGGTGGTGGCCAGCGACGCCCGTACCGTCGCCCTGCTCGGGCTGAGCTTCAAGGCCGATACCGACGACCTGCGCGAGAGCCCCAGCGTCGAGCTCGCCGAGCGGCTCCTCGGCAAAGGCTTCGACCTGCGCATCTACGACCCCGTCGTCCACCCGGCCCGTCTCATCGGCGCTAACCTCCGGCACGTCCAGGCCAAGCTCCCGCACCTGCAGAAACTCCTGGCCGCTGATCCCGCTGATGCCCTGCGCGGCGCCGGGATCGCCATCATCACCTCCGCCGACCCCCCCACCCTGGCCGCCCTGCACGCCGCCCCCCCGCCCCGCATCCTTGACCTCACCGGCCGGCTGGGCGCCGCCGCCGAGGCCCTGCCCGGCTACGAAGGACTCAGCTGGTGACCCGCATCCTCATCATCGTCCAGAACCTCCCGGTACCCTTCGACCGCCGCGTCTGGCTCGAATGCCAGGCGCTCGTCTCGGCGGGCTACCGGGTTACCGTCGTGTGCCCCAAGGGCGACGGTGACCCGGCGTACGACGTCGTTGACACGGTGGAGCTGCACAAGTACCGGCCTTACGCTCCCGGCGGCAGCAAGGTCGGCTTCATCACCGAATACGTGTACTCGTTCCTCGCCACCGCCTGGGTGACGCTCAAGGCGCGGCGATCGGGCCGGTTCGACGTGCTCCAGGCCTGCAACCCGCCAGACATCTTCTGGCCGATCGCCATGGCCTTGCGCGCCGTCGACCGCACCCGGTTCGTGTTTGACCATCACGACCTGTGCCCTGAGCTGTACCAGTCCCGGTTCCCTGAGGGCTCGAAGCTGCCCTACAAGGGGCTGCGGGCGCTGGAGCGCAGGACACACCGCGCTGCCGACCACGTCATCTCCACTAACGATTCCTACCGGGATATTGCCGTGCGGCGGAGCGGCAAGTCGCCCTCCGACGTCACCGTCGTCCGCACTGGCCCGGACCCGCAGCGGCTGCAGCGCGGGCCTGCCTACGCTGAGCTGCGCCGGGGGCGCCGGTACCTGGCCGCGTACATCGGCGTCATGGGACCGCAGGACGGCGTCGATATCGTCCTGCGCGCCGCTGACATCGTGGTTCATCAGCTTCACCGCGAGGACATCGCCTTCACCCTGATCGGCTCGGGCGACTGCTTCGACGACCTGGTGGCATTGCGTGACGAACTGGGCCTGGCCGGCCACGTGGAGTTCACCGGACGGGCACCCGATGAGCTGGTCACGCGCATCATGTCGACCGCCGATGTCGGCCTGTCGCCCGACCCCAAGAATCCGCTCAACGACCTGTCCACGATGAATAAGTCGATGGAGTACATGGCGTTCGAGCTTCCCGTGCTGGCCTTCGACCTGCATGAGACGCGTGTCTCGGTGGCCGAGGCCGGCGTCTACGTCAAGCCCAACGACGTGCACGACTATGCCGCGGCTCTCGTGGAGCTCATGGACGACGAGCCCAAGCGCACGGCGCTGGGGAAGCGGGGGCGGGTCCGCGTTGAGCAGGAGCTGGCGTGGAGTTTCCAGCAGCGCGCCTATCTCGACGTCTACCGGGACCTGACCGGCGATAGCACGACCCTCGACCGAGCCGGGAGCTGATATGTGCGGGATCGCGGGGTGCTACCAGCAGGCTGACGGCCACAAGCTGGTTGACATCATGAGTGACCGGATCGCGCATCGCGGGCCGGACTCGGCCGGGACCTGGAGTCACGAAGACGACCGCGTGACGGTGCAGCTTGGCTTCCGGCGGCTTTCGATCATTGACCTCAGCGCCGCGGCTGACCAGCCGCTGTCCAAGCAGGGCCTGACGCTCGTCTATAACGGCGAGCTGTACAACTACAAGGCGCTGCGCGCGGAGCTGATCGCCCGCGGCGTTCGCTTCGACACCGAATCTGACACCGAGGTCGTGCTGGAGGCCTGGCGGCACTGGGGATCTGATGCCCTGCGCCGGTTCCGTGGCATGTTCGCGTTCGCGCTGGTCGACGAGCGCACCGGCGAGCTCATCCTGGCGCGTGACCCGCTCGGCATCAAGCCGCTGTACTACCTGCGCCGGGGCGAGGGGGTCGTCTTCGCCTCCGAGCTCAAGGCGCTGGTGGCCGCGGCCGGCTCCGAGCTGCGGATCGAGCCGGGCGCTCTGGTGGCCTCGATGCTCTACTACTGGCTGCCCGAGCAGCGATGCGCCATCGACGGCGTGCAGAAGCTTCCCGGCGGATCGTGGGCACGCTTCCGCCCGGACGGCCGTTGCTCCCTGCAGCACTACTGGCGCCTGGCCGATGTCGCGGCGGAGGCGGCGGCCGGCCCGCCGGTCGACCTCGGCCCGGTGATCGAGGAGTCAGTCACCGCGCATCTGGTATCCGACGTGCCGGTGTCCAGCTTCCTGTCCGGCGGCCTGGACTCAAGCATCATCACCGTCCTGGCTCACCAGGCTGAACCCGGAATTGACGCCTATACGATCACCTTCCGTCCTGAGGACCAGCGGCTGGAGGCCATGCCCGACGACGCCGTGTACGCGCGGAAGGTCGCGGCGCGCTTCGGCATCGACCTGCACGAGATCGAGATCTCGCCCAACATCGTGGACCTCCTGCCCCGCATGGTCGACGTGCTCGATGAGCCGATCGGCGATCCGGCCGCGATCAACACCCTGCTCATGTGCGAAGCGGCGCGCGAGCGCGGCATCAAGGTGATCCTCTCCGGCATGGGCGCCGACGAGCTATTCGGCGGCTACCGCAAGCACCTCGCCTGCCTGATGGCCAGCCGGTACAGCCAGCTGCCGGGCTTTGCCCGCGCGTCCGCGCGAGCCACCGTCGACCGGCTCCCGGTCAGCGTGCGGGGCCGCGGTCTGCGCTACCCGCGCTGGGCGAAGCGCTTCCTGACCTTCGCCGAGCTGCCGGAGGAGCCGCGGTTCCGCCGCAGCTACACGCTGTACGACCCGGCGGAGCTGGCCGCCCTCGTCAGCCCGGACCTGGGTGGCTATGTCGACCAGGTCATCGGGGAGCACAGCGAGATCTACAACGACAACTCGCTGGACGACGAGGTCAACCGGATGTGCCTGGCTGACTCGCGCATGTTCCTGCCCGGGCTCAACCTCGCCTATACCGACCGGGCCAGCATGGCGGCTTCCGTCGAGGTACGCGTCCCCTTCGTAGATCCCATCGTGGCGCAGGCCGCGTTCTCGATCGAGGGCAGCGCGAAGATCCACGGGCGCCAGGCCAAGGTGGCGCTCAAGCGGGCCGCCGAAAGCTGGCTGCCACACGAGATCGTGCACCGGCCCAAGGCATCCTTCAGCGCCCCCCTTCGCGCGTGGGTGCGCGGTGACCTGCACGAGGTCATCCGGGACGTGCTCGTCGGAGGCGAGCTCGTGCAGTCGGGGATGATCCGCCGGGATGCGCTGGCGCGCCTCATCGCCGACGACCAGGCCGGCCGCGAGGACCGATCCAAGCAGATATGGCAGCTGCTGTCGCTGGAGCTGTGGTATCGCAACGCCCAGTCCAAGGGCGTGTCGGCATGACGAGGACGCCTGCCGCACATGCCAACCACAAAGCCGACCAGAGGACTCGATGAAGCAGATAGCGCAGAACTACAAGTCCGGGGAGCTCAGCGTCCTCGATGTGCCGGCGCCGGTGTGCCGTCCCGGCGGCGTCCTCGTGCAGTCACTCTTCTCGCTCATCTCCACTGGCACCGAAATGATGAAGCTGACCGAGGCCAAGCTGTCGATGGCAGGCAAGGCGCGGGCGCGGCCGGACCAGGTGCGCAAGGTCCTCGACTCGGTGGCGCAGCAGGGAGCGGTCACCACCTACAAGAAGGTCATGAACCGGCTTGACTCCTATACGCCGCTTGGCTACTCGCTCTGCGGGGTGGTGGTCGAGGTCGGGCGGGGCGCCGAGGAGTTCCACGTCGGAGAGCTGGTCGCGGCGGCCGGCAATGAGTATGCCCTGCACGCCGAGTACAACTGGGTGCCCACCAACATGTGCGTCGCCGTCCCGCGGGGCGTTTCGCCCGAGCACGCCTCCTTCGCGACCGTCGGAGCGATCGCCATGCACGGCGTACGGCGCTCCGAGGTCCAGCTGGGCGACACCGCCTGCGTTATCGGCCTGGGTCTGGTCGGCCAGCTGGTGGTCCGCCTCCTGGTCGCCTCCGGGGTGAAGGTCATCGGGCTTGACGTGCTCGAAGACCGCTGCCGGCTGGCCGAGAAGGCCGGCGCGGTGCTCTGCGCCGCGCCCACCGATGAGGGCATGGCCGCTGCCCAGCTGGCCCTCGCCGAGATCTCCGGCGGGCGCGGGGCCGATCATGTGCTGCTCGCCGCGGGCGGGTCTTCCAACGGGCCGGTCGAGGCGGCCGCGAAGCTGGCCAGGGACCGTGCCCGCGTTGTCGACATCGGCAAGACCCGGCTGGACCTGCCGTGGAACGCCTACTACGACAAGGAACTCGACGTCCGGTTCTCCAGGTCCTACGGGCCGGGCCGGTATGACGACCACTACGAGCTTGAGGGCATCGACTACCCGGCGGGTTATGTGCGCTGGACCGAGCGGCGCAACATTGAGTGCTTCCTCGATCTCATCGGGCGCAAGGAGATCGAGGTCGAGTCGCTCGTCTCGGGCGTCTTCCCGATGGAGAACGCGACTGCCGTCTACGACGACATCGCATCCGGCGCGCTGGCCGCCGTCGGGGTCCTGCTGGAGTACCCCGCGCGCCCGGCGGACAGCCAGCCGCGCGCGGCGAGCCAGCTGGTGTCCGCCCAGCGCCCTTCCGCGGCCCGCGGCACCGGCCAGGAGCAGCTGGCGGTCGGCTTCATCGGCGCGGGCAACTACGCGACATCCATGCTGCTGCCGCACCTGGCCCGGCTCAAGACAGTCCAGCTGGCCCACGTCGCGACCACCCGGTCGCTGTCGGCGGTCAACGCGCAGCGGAAGTTCGGCTTCACCACCGCCTCGACCACCGCGGACGCGGTGCTCGAGGACAAGTCGCTGGGCGCGATCTTCATCGTGACGCGGCATCACACGCACGCCGACCTGGTCTGCCGTGCCCTGGAGACGGGGAAGGCGGTCTTCGTCGAGAAGCCGCTGGCCCTGACCCGCGACGAGCTCGCGCGGATCATGGATGTCGTGGCGAGTACCGGCAACGACCGGCTGATGGTGGGGTTCAACCGGCGCTTCGCGCCGCTGCTGACGGAAATGCGGACGCGGTTCGGTCCGCCGAATCTCGCCTCGGTGACCCGCTACCTGGTCAACGCCGGGAAGCTGGAAGCCGACAGCTGGTACAGCAACCAGGAGCTTGAGGGGTCGCGGTTCACCGGCGAAGGCGGCCATTTCATCGACACGCTCAGCTGGTGGGCGGGCAGTCATCCGGAGGCGGTCTACGCTGCTCCCGGCCCGGAGGCCGGTGACCTGCAGGCCACCGTGCGGTTCCAGAACGGATCCAGCGGCACCATCACCTACGTCACGACCGGCAACACCCGTTATCCCAAGGAAACGCTCGATGCGGCGGGCGGCGGCCGAAGCGCGCGGCTCGATAACTTCCAGAAGGCTGCCGTCTGGATCGGACGCCGGCACAGCAGCACGCGGTCGCGCGGCGCGCAGGACAAGGGCCAGCGGCTCGAGCTGGAGCACTTTGTCGAGGCTTGCCGGAGCGGCGCGCAGATGCCTATCTCGCTCGACTCCCTGGCGGCGACCACCCGGGCGACCATCGCGGTAGGTGAGAGCTTGTCGAGCGGTCGCCTGGAGCAGGTGTGAGCAGCACCGGCACATCAGGGCTCGGCTGGTATGCACTCAGGGTCGCCCGGATGTCGCCTGCTGAGGTGGCATGGCGGGCCCGTGACCAGGCAATTCGTACTGCCTGGTCACGTCGGCAAGTGACCCGCGAGCAGATTGCCGTGACATCCAGGGCGGCTGTGCCGCCCCCGGCGGGCGGGCGCCGGCTGGCCGTCGTCCTGCCGCCGGATACCGCGCAGGGCGTGCCCGCGGCGGCTAGGGCGTCAGTCCTGGAGGCTGCGGACCGGCTCATGCGCGGGGAATGGGAAGTGCTGGGCGTCGCCAGGACCGACATGGTGCAGCCCGACTGGTTCTACGATCCCGTGACCGGCCGTCACGCCGCCGCAGATCGCTATGCCTTCCGGATCAACCACCGCTCTGAGGAGCAGACCGGCAACGTCAAGCAGGTCTGGGAAATCTCCCGGCTGCAGCACCTGACCCTGCTGGCCACCGCATGGTTCCTGACCCACGATGAGCCATACGCGTGCCGCGTGGCCGACCAGCTGCGCTCCTGGTGGCGGGAGAATCCCTTCCTGACCGGCGTGCACTGGACGAGCGGCATAGAGATCGGCATCCGCCTGATCAGCCTGGTCTGGATCCGGCGCCTGCTGGACGACTGGCCTGGCGTCGCCGACCTCTTCGAGCGTGACGAACTCGCGGTACAGCAGATTTACTGGCACCAGCAGTACCTAGCCGCCTTCACGAGCCGTGGCTCCTCGGCCAACAACCACGTCATCGCCGAAGCGGCCGGGCAGCTCGTGGCCAGCTGCGCCTTCCCGTGGTTCCCGCAGAGCCAGCGCTGGCGGGGGAAGTCCGCGCGCCTGCTGGAGCGCGAGCTGGTCCGCAATACCTTCCCTTCGGGCATCGGCCGCGAGCTGGCCTCTGACTATCAGTGCTTTGTCGCTGAGCTCGGGATTCTCGCTGCGGTTGAGGCGCGGGCCAGCGGCTACCCGTTGAGCGACGCTGCGTGGCAGCGCCTGGGGGCGATGGTCGACAGCACCGCGGCCCTTCTCGACGAACGGCTGCGGCCGCCCCGGCAGGGGGACGGCGACGAGGGCCTCGCGCTGCTGCTCGACGCTCCCGTGCCCAACCGCTGGCCATCGCTGCTGGCGCTCGGGGAGGTGCTCTTCGGCCGTCTCGACTGGTGGCCACGCACGGTGGCTGACGCGGGAAGCTCGATCATCGGTGCCCTGACCAGCACGACGCCCGCCATCGCGGGCCGGCCCGCGCAGCGGCCGTCGCGCTTCGCTGACGCCGGGGTGACCGTGCTGCGCACCACCGGAGGGCCAGCCCCGGAGATCTGGTGCCGCTGTGACGGGGGACCGCACGGATTTCTCAGCATCGCCGCGCATGCTCACGCCGATGCTCTCTCCGTGGAGGTCCGCTACGGTGGCGTGGATATTCTCGCTGATCCTGGCACCTACTGCTACCACGGCGAGCCCGCCTGGCGTTCCTATTTTCGCTCGACGATCGCCCACAATACCGTGGAGCTCGACGGCCGGAGCCAGTCCAGCGAGGGCGGCCCGTTCCTCTGGCTGCGTCATGCGAACGGCCGGGAGATCGACGTCCTGGACGCCGGCGAGGTCGCCGAGTGGACCGCAGAACACGACGGCTACCTGTCACTCGACCCGCCGGCGCAGCATCGTCGCTCGGTTCGGCTGGACCGGACGTCGCGCAGTGTCGATATCGTCGACCAGATCGACGGCGGCCCGCACGATGTCCGCCTTTCCTTTCATCTGGGCCCCGATGTCGAGGCGGAACTCGACGGGTCCTGCGCCGTGCTGAGCTGGCCGGGCGCCGTCACACCCGCAACGGCGCGGCTGGAGCTGCCGACCGGGCTGCGGTGGAGCCTGCACCGGGGTGAGACGGACCCTATCCTGGGCTGGTACTCCCGTGGCCTGGGACGACGAGTTCCCGCGGGCACGCTGGTCGGACGCGGGCGCTCAGCCCCGGACGCTGCCTTCAGCACGCGGCTGGAGTTCGTGGACGTTGGCCAGGCGATGACGCCGGCCGATGAGCGATCAGCCGAAACATGGCCAGGCGGCGATGCCCTGGTGCCAGAGATACCGAGGATTCAAGCGGAGGCCGGATGAGCCAGCAGGCGCTGAGCCTGAGAAGGTCGGCGCGGATCGTGCGGCGGCATAGTGCCATCCTGGGCATCGCCATCGCGCTAGGCGTCCTGGCGGGCGCCGTGTTCTCTGCGCTGCACCCGCCGCTGCTGGCGAGCAGGGCGGTCGTCGTGCTGCCCCCCAACACTCGCGACATCGCGACCCAGGTGGTGGTCGCGGGCAGCGATCCGGTGCTGGCGGGCGCGCTGCAGAGCGCTCGCCTGGGTGTGCCGCTGACCACGCTGCGGCACCAGGTCCAGGTCAAGAGCCTGACCTCCAACGTGCTGGCGATCAACACCCTGGGCCAGACCGCAGCGCAGGCTGAGGATATCGCGAACGCTGTGGCCAGTAGCTACATCGCTTATCTCACCTCCCCGGGTAGCGCGGTGGTGGTGGTACACGCGCGGGTGCTGGATCCCGCGACACCGGCGACGGGGACGCCGCTGGTGGTGCGGCTGCTGGTGGCGGGGCTGGCTGGTGCGGTGCTGGGGGGGCTGGTGGGGGTGGTTGTGGCGCTGGCGGTCAGCCGCGGGGACCGGAGGCTGCGGGAGCGTGATCAGATAGCGGATGCGATCGGGGTTCCGGTGCTGGCGTCGGTTCCTGCGGGGCATCCGTCGGATGCGGCGGGCTGGGCGCGGCTGCTGGAAAGTTATGAGCCGGAGGCGGTCTACGCCTGGAAGCTGCGCAAGGCACTGGATGATCTGGGGCTGACGGATCCGGGGGCGGGGGGCGTGTCGCTGGCGGTGCTGTCTTTTTCCTCGGATCCGGGTGCTCTGGCGCTGGGCCCGCAGCTGGCGGTGTTCGCTGCTTCGCTGGGGATTGCCACGGCGCTGGTGATCGGTCCTGAGCAGGGTGATGCCTCGCCGCGGACGGCTATGCTGCGGGCGGCGTGCGCGGTGACGGCGGAGGTGCCGCGGGGGCGTTCGGGGCATCTGCGGGTGGTGGCGGGGGGGGCCGGGGATGCGGACCGGCGGTCCGCGGCGGCGCTGACGGTGGTGGTGGCGGTGGTGGATGGGCGGGCTCCGCGGGTGGCGGATACGGCGCGTGCGGAGGTGACGGTGCTGGGGGTCTCGGCTGGCGCGGTGACGGCCGAGCAGCTGGCCCTGGTCGCGGTCAGTGCTGCTGATGATGGCCGTGATATTGCCGGGCTTATCGTGGCGGACCCGGATCCGGCCGACCAGACGACCGGGCGCCTTCCGCAGCGGGTGCGGCGCAGACCGCCGGGGCGTGCGCCCGGCTCGACGACGGAGACCAGCCGGTGACCGTACCCACTGACAACACGCGCGACCGCGGGTGGGCGGCGAGCCTGCCTGACCTGCCGTTCATCCGGGCGGCCCTGCGGCGCGGTGCCTGGCTGTGGTGTACGACCGCCATAGTAGGGGTGTTGCTGGGCCTGGGCCTGGACCCGGCGCTGTCTCCTGCCTACCATGCCTCCACGTCGGTCCTGCTCACGCACCAGATCGGTGAGGATCCCGCCGAGGCGATCCTGACCGATATGGCCCTGGCGCAGAGCCGTGCGGTGGGCGGGCGCGCCGTGCGCGCGCTGGGCTTGCCGGAAAGCACGGATGCCTTCCTGAAGTCGTATACGGTCGCGACCGTCACTGACCGGGTGCTGCTGATCACGGTCAGCGCGCCGTCGGGCAGTCAGGCGGTCCGCCGGGCCAGGGTCGTGGCGGCGGCGTTCCTGCAGTTCCGGGCCAGGCAGGTGCGGGCCGCGCAGCAGAACGTGCTCGCCTCGGTCGACCGGCAGCTCGCCCAGGCCAAGCAGCATGTCACGTCAGCTACCGCGCAGCTCGGCCAGGCGTCAGCACGGGTTCCTCCCGCGTCGCGGGCCGAGCTCGCCGGCCTGCGGGACAAGCTGAGGAAGGCCCAGAACACGCTGGCGGCACTGAACGAGGCTCAGCAGCAATCTCCGGTGAACACCGCGACGGTGATTGATGGCAGCGGAGTGCTGGATGCGGCGGCGCTGGTTCCGCGCTCGCATCTGAAGCTGGTCGCGATTAACGCCGTGGCGGGGCTGGTGGCGGGGCTGGCGCTGGGTCTGGGCATTGTCATCGTCCAGGCGCTGGTTTCTGACCGGCTGCGGCGGCGGGAGGATGTGGCGCAGGCGCTGGGTGTGCCGGTCACGCTGAGCGTGGGCAGCGTGCACGTGAGCCGCTGGCGGCCGGGCGGGCGGGGGCTGGCGCCGGCCCGGCGGCGGGGGGCTCAGCGGATCGTGGCGCATCTGCGTGGTGCTGTGCCGGACGGCTCGCCGGGTTCGCCGGGTGCTGCGGCGCTGGCTGTTGTTGCGGTGGACAACGCGCGGGTGGCGGCGCTGGCTCTGGTGTCGCTGGCGGTGTCGTGCGCGAAGGAGGGCAAGAAGGTCGTGGTGGCGGACCTGTGCCGCGGCGCTCCCGCTGGCCGCCTGCTGGGGAGCAGGAAACCCGGATTCCGGGTGGCGGTGGTGCATGACGCGCGCCTGGTCGTGGCGATCCCCGAGCCGGAGGACATCGTGCCGGCCGGGCCGGTGCGCCGTTCCTTGTCGCCGGCGGCGCCGCGGCCGGCCGGGGCTTCGCCGGCTGATGAGGCGCTGGCTTCTGCCTACGGGTCAGCGGATCTTCTGCTGACCCTGGTGGCCCTGGATCCTGCGCTCGGCGCGGATCACCTGCCGAGCTGGGCCACCGATGCCGTCGTCATGGTCACCGCCGGGCGGTCGTCCGCCACCAGAATCCAGGCGGTCGGGGAGATGATACGGCTGGCCGGGATGCCCCCGGCCTCCGCCGTGCTCGTCGGAGCCGACAAAACCGACGAGAGCGTCGGCTTGGTGCAGGAGAGCCTCGATCCGGTGCATCCTGCGGATCCGCCGCCGGCCCGCCCGGATCTGGGAGTCATAGTCTGACGAGCCCGGATGCGGCAGTCTTGCTGGTCATCGGTCGCCGGGCTCGGACGGACTCACCCTAAGTGACATTATCCTCGTGAACGAGCTCAGGAACCTCGTGAACGAGCTCAGGATCCTCGTGAACGAGCTCAGGAACCTCGTGAACGAGCTCAGGCCGCGCTGCAGCAGCTACTGGCTCGCCCGCTGGAAAGAGAACGGCTGACAACAGCCTGAACTGCTCGTCACTGCTTTTTGTTATCGCTACGTTACGATTCATCATCACTTGCTTCAGCTGGGCTGAACGGCTCTCCAGTTCCGTGAACTGCTCGATCAATCGGTCTACGTCCAGCGAGCGGGCGGAGTGGCAGAAATCGGATAGCCCCATATCCGCCATCATGACGTCGTGCTTTCCGGCGTAGCTGATCGATACAGTGGGTTTCGAGAGCTTAAGCGCGCACAGTACGTTGTGGTACCGGATGGCGACCACCGTGTCCACGAGCGTCATCTCCCGCATCAGCTCGGCCAGGGAGGAGACTGGCTCCGCGGCGATCCATGCTGCCTCTAGATCGGGTCGGTGCGCCCGCAGGTCGGCCAGGATTTCCTGCACGATATTGTGGTCGGCCCTGGTGTCACCCGCGAACAGCCGGATCCTGTGCCCGCTGTCGACCAGCCACCGGGCGAAGCGCTTCATCTTCTCGACGTACGAGGCGTGGATCTCGTCCGCATGCCGGCGGTCGTCGTTGTTGCCGTAGTAGGCCATCACGCCAAGGCCGACCGTCCGGGGGGCATCGGGATGGCCAGGAGGGACCGGAAGGGCGAACGCGAGATCGGGATAGACCTGATCGCGCGTAGTGTCGAGACCGCTGTGCCGCATGGCGTCCCGCGACAGAACGTCGCGGTAGGACCGGTAGAAGGCGAGTCGTGCGGCCGAGCTGAACAGCCATCGCGTGAGCCGCTGGTTGGGGCTATTCGCCCCCACGCTGACCAGCGCAACCTTCGTTCCGAAGAGTCTCCCGAATGCGCAGAGCAAGAACATCGCGTACGGAATCCCGGACGCTCGTATAGGGAGAGTTGCCTCAAGGACCCCCGCTCCGGGCACAATCACCAGGTCATGTCGGCGGACCCAGGACGCGATCCGGAACGGGTCGATGACCTTCCCCATTGCCTTGAGCACCATCCCCGTCACGCCAGATTCCTGCTGCTCATATTTCTGGTCCCAGAGCATGCGGATAGCCTCGGCGCCATATCGGGCCCTGACCGTTTCCGGCCCGGCGCACATGAAGTCCAGGATGGCGTCCGGATGATCAGCCCGGAGGTAGCTGAGCATGGATTCCAGCATGCCGTCGTTCCCGATATTGCCCGAGCCGAGAAGCCCGAACAGGCCGACGCGGGGGGCGGCGGGGGATCGCTTGCGCCTGCCGGCGAACCCGCGCATGGTCAAGAAGGGCTCCTCTCCCGCCCGGCCACGATGGCATCGACGGAGATGACCGACCGAGCTGCGGAGGCCGGTGAGATGACAGGCAGAGCGGCGGGGTTCGGCTCGCTGGCTTGCTGGCTACGCCCCGGCCGGGCCCGGCTGGCCATCCACTGGAGCAGGTAGCGGTGGCACTCTCGCCGGTCCGCGGCCGACAGCGGCGCGTTCCGGATCGCGGTTATGTACCCCCAGATGTATTCGGCGTACAGGCGAGCACCCGGGTGCCGCAGCCGGTCTGCCCGGCGGGGATCCAGGTTCGCGCACCGGGCACGCATAGACGGGTAGGCCCGCTCCGCCTGCTCGGGGTGATCACGCCGGAAGTACAGCCAGTCCGGGACCTGATAGAACGGCCCGTGCAAGGCGATCTCGGTGACGATGGTCCTGTCCGCGTGGTGATAGCTATCGAGCAGTGCTGTCCTGCGCAGGACATCGGCCCGGATGACGCCGTAGATGTCGTCGCCTCCGTTGCCGAACAGCGTGCTCCGAAAGCGTTCAGGCGCGCGCAAGGAGGCCGTGGTCAGCGGGTACTCGGGCGCCTCGGTAACCGTGCCCGTGCTGTCGATCACTGCGGTCCGGGAGTGGGCCAGCACGACATGCGGGTTCTCATCGAGCGCGGCGACGCAGGACCTGAGCAGGTCACGGGCATAAAGGTCGTCGTTGGATGCCCACTTGAACAGCTCGCCCCTGGCTTGCTCGACGACGAAGTTGTGGTTCGGAGCGCAGCCAATGTTGCGCGGCTGGCGGACATAGCGGATCCGGGTGTCCTGCTGCTCGTAGCGACGGCAGATATCGCCGGTGCCGTCGGTCGAGGCGTTATCCGAGATGATCAGCTCGAAATCCTCGTAGCTCTGGCCAAGCAGGGCGGCGAGCGACTCAGCGAGATAGTTCTCGCCGTTGTAGACCGGAAGCCCGATGCTCAGCCTGGGTATCGCGTTCATGTCCTCATCCCCTAAATTTCACGTCGTCGCCATACCGGGGAGGTTCGGGAGCGCTGCCTCCGTCGCCACACGGGCGATCTGTCCACCCTCGGATCGCAACGGTGAACCACCGCGCAGGTCCCCCCTGGCGCAGGCACCCGTCCGCGCAGGTAGGCTCCCGCGACTCGCGCCCGCCCGGCATCCGCGTCGACAGGGTGGTCGGCCGAGCCCTAGGTCACAGATCAACGAGTCTATTAGCCCGCATGGACGCCGATGACGTGAAGTCAAGGGAAACAGGAGTCCATCATGGCGGAATGCGCACATCAGGCGGTGCCGCGCATCCGGTGCCGTACTCACGGCGAAAATGGGCATCTATACCAGCAATCTCGCCACCGACGCGAGGGGCTGAGCGAGCCGATCCCGCCGCGACATGGCCGCGACCGGAAGCGGCCACGGGACGGCTAGCTCGGGATCATCGAATGCAATCGATACATCCTCAGCGGGGTCGTGAGCGCGGTCGATGCGATAGGACACGTCCGCAGGCCCGGTGAGAGCCTGAAACCCATGCGCGCAGCCGGCGGGCACGTAGAGCGAGACTTGCTCGTCGCCGCGCAGCTCGAAACTCTCCCAGTTGCGGTACGTCGGGGACGCGGCCCGCAGGTCGACGATGACATCGAAAACCGCGCCGTACGAGCAACGCACAAGCTTGGCCTCTCCGTCGCCGCGTCGCACGTGCAGACCTCGCACCACGCCCTGCTCCGAGCGGGAGATGCTGTCCTGAGCAAATGCGTCCGGGTCGATTCCGGCCGCGCGCATTACTTCTACGTCGAAGGTGCGGCAGAAGAAGCCGCGCTCGTCCACGTGCGGGGTCGGCTCGAACAACAGCGCACCGGCGATGCGGGGGACGGGGCGGACGATCACAAGGCATCCCTTCTGCGCCCGGCAGGTGGCCGTCGGCGTGGCCCAGGGCAATTCATGCCCTTCACCTTCACCAGGCCGCAGCCCGCGCGCACGTATGTGGCCGCCTTCGCGTCACGCCGCGAGGGCGACTCTGGTCATGGGCGGGCTTGCTGTGTGGCGGTGGCGGTGGCGGGGGCGGGGTGGTGGGGGGCGGGGGTGCGGCGGAGCATGGTGTCGATGTGGCCGGAGGCCTGGAGTTCCTGGATGCGGCGGAGCCGGACGTAGCGGGAGGACAGGAAGTCGTCGTAGGTGAGGTGGTGGGTGGTGTAGGCGCGGGTGAGCTCGTCTACTCCGGCGGCGAGGTCCCAGGCCAGGTCCAGGCCGGGGAATGTCTGGGTGAGCTTGGAGAAGTCGACGCGGTAGTTGCGCAGGTCGGGGCCGGCGTCGTCGGCGATGGACAGCCGGGAGCCGGGTACTTTGTCGCGGACCATCTCGGCGATGTCGCGGACCTGGACGTTGTCCAGGGAGCGGCCGACGTTGAAGGCCTGGTCGTGGATGAGCTCGCGGGGGGCCTGGAGAGCGGCGAGGAACGCGCGGCTGATGTCCTCGATGTGGACCAGCGGCCGCCAGGGCGTCCCGTCGGATTCGAGGCGTACCTGCCCGGTGGTCATCGCGACGGCGGTCAGGTTGTTGACCACGATGTCCAGGCGCAGCCGGGGGGAGGCGCCGTAGGCGGTGGCGTTGCGCAGGTAGACCGGGCTGAAGGAGTCGCCGGCCAGCCGGGACAGGTCCCGCTCGGCGGCGGCCTTGGTCTCGCCGTAGGGCGTGACGGGGAACAGCTCGGCGTCCTCGGCCACCCCGGCCGACCCGGCCGCGCCGTACAGGCTGCACGAGGACGCGAACAGGAACCGCTCGGCGCCGGCCTGCCGGGCGGCGCGGGCCAGCTGCAGTGTCCCGTCCAGGTTGACCGAGTAGGTCGCGGCCGCGTTGAGGTGGCCCAGCGGGTCGTTGGACAGCGCCGCCAGGCAGATCACCGCGTCGTAGCCGGCCACATCACCGGGCCGCACGTCGCGGATATCGCGGGGCACGGCCGGCCCGGCCGGCGCCGGGCCCAGGTCACATCCCTCATACAGGCCCAGGTCCAGCCCGTCGACGTGATGCCCGGCCGCGCGCAGGAACGGGACCAGCACGGCCCCGATATAGCCGCGGTCGCCCGCTACCAGAACCCTCATCGCCAGCCCCTCCAGGCTTCTCGCCACAGCTCACCGCGGCGAGCCAGCCGGCCGCCACTCACAGGACCCGCCAGCCCCCCGCCCTGATACATCTGAGAAGGATCTCTTGCGCATCAGATCGCCAGGCCGCGCCGGTTGGTGACGTCTTGCGGTCACCCTGTCGCTATACGCAGAACATGAGGCAACGGCTGCCGGAATCCTGGCCTTAGAATACGTTTGTCGTATCACGGTCACCCGCTCGCTGCTCCTATATATGCACACTCCCCCGCGAGCGAGCCATGCAGTGAACGCGAGCGAGCCGTGCAGTGAAACCCGGGGGCCAGCGAAATTCAGGTGAGGTGGGGCGATGAGGGTCGCGGTTGTGGGCCTGGGGTATGTGGGTACGGTGACGGCGGCGTGCCTGGCTGCTGGCGGTCATGAGGTGTGGGGGGCTGATGTTGATGCGGCGAAGGTGGGGGAGATCTGTGCGGGGCGCAGCCCGGTAGCCGAGCCGGGGCTGGATGTGCTGGTGGCGCGGGGTGTGGCGGGCGGGAGCCTGCATGCGACGACGTCGTGCGCGGAGGCGGTGGGCGGGGCTGAGGTGTCGCTGGTGTGCGTGGGGACCCCGTCGGATGCGCGGGGGGGCACGGACCTGTCGTATCTGCGCCGTGCGGTGGATGATATTGCCGCGGCGCTGGCCGCGGCGGCGCCGGGGGGCGGGCGGCATGCGGTGGTGATCCGCTCTACGGTCCCGCCGGGGACGGTCGAGGACGTGGTCATTCCCGCGATCGAGCGGGGGCTGGCCGGGACGGGGGCCAGCGCCGGCGCGGCGATGTGCCCGGAGTTCCTGCGGGAGGGCTCGGGGATCGCTGATTTCCACGCTGCGCCGTTCCTGGTGGTGGGCACGGCTGACCCGGCTGTGGCCGATGCGGTGACCCGCTTGTTCGGGTTCCTGGGGCAGCGTCCGCGGGTGGTGGGCACGCGGGTGGCGGAGGCGCTGAAGTACACCTGCAACGCCTTCCATGCCACCAAGGTGTCGTTCGCTAACGAGGTCTCCCGGCTCTACCGGCTGCTGGGCGTGGACTCCCGTGAGGTCATGTCCTTGTTCTGCGAGGACCAGGTCCTCAATATCTCCCCGGCCTACCTGCGGCCCGGGTTCGCGTTCGGCGGGTCGTGCCTGCCCAAGGACCTGCGGTCGCTGCTGCACCTGGCCCGGGTCAGCGGCGCTGACCTGCCCCTGCTGGCGGGGACCCTGGCCACCAACGAGCTGGTGATCAGCGAGGTCGTCAACCGGGTGGTGGCCAGCGACGCCCGTACCGTCGCCCTGCTCGGGCTGAGCTTCAAGGCCGATACCGACGACCTGCGCGAGAGCCCCAGCGTCGAGCTCGCCGAGCGGCTCCTCGGCAAAGGCTTCGACCTGCGCATCTACGACCCCGTCGTCCACCCGGCCCGTCTCATCGGCGCTAACCTCCGGCACGTCCAGGCCAAGCTCCCGCACCTGCAGAAACTCCTGGCCGCTGATCCCGCTGATGCCCTGCGCGGCGCCGGGATCGCCATCATCACCTCCGCCGACCCCCCCACCCTGGCCGCCCTGCACGCCGCCCCCCCGCCCCGCATCCTTGACCTCACCGGCCGGCTGGGCGCCGCCGCCGAGGCCCTGCCCGGCTACGAAGGACTCAGCTGGTGACCCGCATCCTCATCATCGTCCAGAACCTCCCGGTACCCTTCGACCGCCGCGTCTGGCTCGAATGCCAGGCGCGATGAGCCAGCAGTCGCTAGACCTGAGAGGGTTCTTTCAGACCGTGCGGCAGCGCTGGGCGATCGTCGCCCTGGCTGCGGGACTGGGACTGATCGCGGGCTGCGCGTTCATTGCCCTGCGACCGTCGATGCTGACCAGCATGGCGGTCGTTGAGCTGCCGACCGCGGCCCCGGCACCCGACGTGGGGACCCAGGTGCTGGTCGCGGGCAGCGATCCGGTGCTGGCGGGCGCGCGGCGGCGCGCTGGCCTGGCTGTGTCGCTCCCGGCCCTCCGGCGCCAGGTCAAGGTCAGCAGCCTGACTCCCAGCGTCCTGACCATTAGCGCCCTGGGCAAGACCGCAGCGCAGGCTGAGGATATCGCGAACGCTGTGGCCAGCAGCTATATTCGAAACTCCAGGCTGGACGCGCGGGTGCTGGAGCCTGCCTCGCCGGCGACGGGGACGCCGCTGGTGGTGCGGCTGCTGGTGGCGGGGCTGGCTGGTGCGGTGCTGGGGGGGCTGGTGGGGGTGGTTGTGGCGCTGGCGGTCAGCCGCGGGGACCGGAGGCTGCGGGAGCGTGATCAGATAGCGGATGCGATCGGGGTTCCGGTGCTGGCGTCGGTTCCTGCGGGGCATCCGTCGGATGCGGCGGGCTGGGCGCGGCTGCTGGAAAGTTATGAGCCGGAGGCGGTCTACGCCTGGAGCCTGCGCAAGGCGCTGCATGATCTGGGGCTGACGGATCCGGGGGCGGGGGGCGTGTCGCTGGCGGTGCTGTCTTTTTCCTCGGATCCGGGTGCTCTGGCGCTGGGCCCGCAGCTGGCGGTGTTCGCTGCTTCGCTGGGGATTGCCACGGCGCTGGTGATCGGTCCTGAGCAGGGTGATGCCTCGCCGCGGACGGCTATGCTGCGGGCGGCGTGCGCGGTGACGGCGGAGGTGCCGCGGGGGCGTTCGGGGCATCTGCGGGTGGTGGCGGGGGGGGCCGGGGATGCGGACCGGCGGTCCGCGGCGGCGCTGACGGTGGTGGTGGCGGTGGTGGATGGGCGGGCTCCGCGGGTGGCGGATACGGCGCGTGCGGAGGTGACGGTGCTGGGGGTCTCGGCTGGCGCGGTGACGGCCGAGCAGCTGGCCCTGGTCGCGGTCAGTGCTGCTGATGATGGCCGTGATATTGCCGGGCTTATCGTGGCGGACCCGGATCCGGCCGACCAGACGACCGGGCGCCTTCCGCAGCGGGTGCGGCGCAGACCGCCGGGGCGTGCGCCCGGCTCGACGACGGAGACCAGCCGGTGACCGTACCCAGTGACAACACGCCCGACCGGGATTGGGCCGACGATGACCTGGCGGCCGGGCAGGAACCCCCGACCCTGGAATTCGCCGCCGGGCTAGCCACGGGCCTGCCCGGCATGCCGTTCATCCGGGCGGCCGTGCGGCGCCGTGCGTGGCTCTGGTGTACCACCGCGATAGTGGGGCTGCTGCTGGGCCTGGCCATGAATCTGGCGCTGCCTGGCGCCTACCATGCCTCTACGTCGGTCCTGCTGACGACCCAGGCCGGCGACAACCCGCTCGACGCAGTACAGACCGATACGGCCATGGCGCAGAGCCGTGCCGTAGCCGGGCGCGCCGTGCGCGCGCTGGGCTTGCCGGAAAGCACGGATGCCTTCCTGAAGTCGTATACGGTCGCGACCGTCACTGACCGGGTGCTGCTGATCACGGTCAGCGCGCCGTCGGGCAGTCAGGCGGTCCGCCGGGCCAGGGTCGTGGCTGCGGCGTTCCTGCAATTCCGGGCCAGCCAGCTCCGGGCCGTGGAGCAGGGCGTGCTCGCCTCGCTCAACCGCGAGATCACCCAGGCCAAAGAGCAAGTCACCACAGCTACCGCGCAGCTCGGCCAGGCGTCAGCGCGGGTTCCCCCCGCGCTCCCCGCCGAGCTCGCCCGCCTGAAGATCCAGCTGGCCCAGGCTAAGGCCACGAGGCTGGAGTTGGAAAACGCCACCAGGGACTACCTGGTGAACGCGCAGGTGGGTAACGCGACGGTGATTGATGGCAGCGGGGTGCTGGATGCTGCCGCGCTGGTTCCGCACTCGCATCTGAAGCAGGTCGCGATCAAGCCCGTGGGAGGGCTGGTGGCGGGGCTGGCGCTGGGTCTGGGCATTGTCATCGTCCAGGCGCTGGTTTCTGACCGGCTGCGGCGGCGGGAGGATGTGGCGCAGGCGCTGGGTGTGCCGGTCACGCTGAGCGTGGGCAGCGTGCACGTGAGCCGCTGGCGGCCGGGCGGGCGGGGGCTGGCGCCGGCCCGGCGGCGGGGGGCTCAGCGGATCGTGGCGCATCTGCGTGGTGCTGTGCCGGACGGCTCGCCGGGTTCGCCGGGTGCTGCGGCGCTGGCTGTTGTTGCGGTGGACAACGCGCGGGTGGCGGCGCTGGCTCTGGTGTCGCTGGCGGTGTCGTGCGCGAAGGAGGGCAAGAAGGTCGTGGTGGCGGACCTGTGCCGCGGCGCTCCCGCTGGCCGCCTGCTGGGGAGCAGGAAACCCGGATTCCGGGTGGCGGTGGTGCATGACGCGCGCCTGGTCGTGGCGATCCCCGAGCCGGAGGACATCGTGCCGGCCGGGCCGGTGCGCCGTTCCTTGTCGCCGGCGGCGCCGCGGCCGGCCGGGGCTTCGCCGGCTGATGAGGCGCTGGCTTCTGCCTACGGGTCAGCGGATCTTCTGCTGACCCTGGTGGCCCTGGATCCTGCGCTCGGCGCGGATCACCTGCCGAGCTGGGCCACCGATGCCGTCGTCATGGTCACCGCCGGGCGGTCGTCCGCCACCAGAATCCAGGCGGTCGGGGAGATGATACGGCTGGCCGGGATGCCCCCGGCCTCCGCCGTGCTCGTCGGAGCCGACAAAACCGACGAGAGCCTTGGCTTGGTGTATCCCACGGATCCGCCGCCGCCGGCCCGCCCGGATCTGGGAGTCATAGGCTGATGAGCTCGGATGTCGCAGTCTTCCGCCCCGTCCACCGCGGCACGCCGTGGGTGGAGCCTGCGGAGGTGCGCGAGCGCTGGGTGCGGCGCAGGGTTGGCCTCGCGTGGGGCCTGCTGGTCCTCAACGTCCTGACTTATTACCCGAAGACGTGGAGCGGGCTGGGCCTGGTCGTGCCGATCCCGTCCATAGTCGGCAAGATCATCACCCAGGGGGCCCTGCCGGCGGCGCTGCTGATGGCACTATCGGTCAACCGCCGGATGAGAGTGCGCCCGAATGTGTTCCTCTGCCTGGTGAGCCTGCTGGTCATAGAGGCGTTCGTGACCAGCCTGGGTGCTGAGTTCGTCTTCGGCGCCGCGTTCCGGGCCAGTCGGCTGGCCGCATTCGTGGTCACGCTCTGGCTGCTTTCGCCATGGTGGGGGCGGCGCGACCTGCTGCTCGTCCGCTGCCATCTGGCTGCGACGTCCACGGTGCTCTGCACCGTGCTGCTCGGCCTTCTGCTGGCTCCAGGGAACGCCCTCAGCGGCGGCAGGCTGGCCGGCGCACTATGGGCCATCCCTCCTCCGCAGGTCGCGCACTACGCGGCAGTGACGACCGGGCTGGTGGTCGTACTGTGGTTCGGCGGCCGAGTGAGCGGGCGAGTGACCCTGCTCGTCGTGGCGATCGCCGTGGCCATCCTGCTCCTGACCCACACCAGGACCGCCCTGATCGCCATGACGGCGGCCATCCTCGTCGCCGGCCTGAGCCTGTTCGCGGCCAAGGCCAGGGTTCGCAAGTGGTTCGCGGTCGCTGCCGTAGTGGTATCGATCGGGGCGATTACTCTGTCCGGCGTGGTAACGACCTGGCTGGCGCGCGGAGAGGACACTCAGCAGCTGACCGACCTCACTGGCCGGACTAATGTCTGGACTGCCGTTGTCAACCTTCCGCGTAACAAGTTCGAGGTGTTCTTCGGCTTCGGCCTGTCGAACAAATCGTTCAGAGGCCTGCCCATTGACAGCGCCTGGCTCGCCTCCTACCTGGATCAGGGGCTCCTCGGGATCGCTATTATGGCGGCGATACTGATATTCCTGTTTGTGACCGCATACTTCCAGATACGCGGCGTGCAGCGTGCCCTGGCCCTGTTCCTCATCACGTACTGCCTGGTGGCATCCTTCACGGAAACCGGGTTCAGCGATGCCTCGCCGTACCTTCTCGAGGTCACCCTGGCGGCCTCGCTGCTCGTGCCGGCCGTAGCGGCCAGGGCGGCGGCCAGATCAGCGCCGAGGGCACCAGTATGAGAATTATGCTGGTCCACAACCGGTACCGCTCGGCTGCCCCCAGCGGAGAGAACCGGGTCGTCGACCAGGAAAGCGAGGCGCTCGCAGCACTCGGACACGAGGTTGTGCGGTTCGAACGGAACAGCGACGAGATCGAGCAGTGGTCGGCAGCGAGAAAAGCGCTGCTGCCAGCCAGGGTCGTCTGGAACCGCGAGGCCCACCGTGACCTTACTGCGGCGCTGCGCGGACACCGCCCCGACATTGTGCACGTGCACAATACGTTTCCGCTGCTCAGTCCGGCCGTCCTTTACGCATGCCGCGACGCGGCGGTTCCGGTCGTGGCCACTATTCACAATTACAAGCTCGCGTGCGCCAGCGGTGATTTTTTCCGTGACGGCGCGGTCTGCCACGATTGTGCTGACGGCCTTCCCGTCCGAGCGGTCCTGCACGGCTGCTACCGCGGATCACGTGCGGCCACCGCGCCCGTGGCCCTGTCCGCCAGCATGCACCGGCAGGCGTGGAAGTCGCTGGTGTCGGCCTACGTGTTCATCTCAGCTTCGCAGCGCGACCTGCTCGGGGGACTCGGCCTCGCCCCGGACCGGGTCTTCGTCCGGCACAATCTCATTCCGCGCCGGAGCGTGAAACAGGTAGCGCGGGAGCCGATCATGGTCTACGCCGGCCGGCTGGACGAGGCCAAGGGCCTGCGCCTGCTGATGGCCGGCTGGGACTGCTACCGCGGCAAGTCAGGTGACTCGGGGCTGCGGCTGGTCATAGCCGGCGCCGGACCCCTCGGATCCGAGGTGGCCGCCTGGGCGTCGACCCGGCCTTCCGTTGACATGGTCGGGCAGCTCGACAGCGCCCGGTGCGCCGAGCTGATGTCCAGGTCGCGCGCGGTGATCCTGCCGTCTGCGTGGGAGGAGACGTTTGGCCTCGTGGTCGTCGAGGCCATGGCGGTTGGCGTCCCGCCCATCGCGACTGAGCACGGCTCGTTTGTCGAGCTCATCACCCCTGGAGTAGACGGCGTGCTGTTCCGGCCCGGCGACCCCGCGGCGCTGGGGCTCGCCGTGGCCGACGCCGAGGCTCACCCAGAGCGATACGAGACTTACGGCGAGCAGGCCCGGAAGACCTATGAACAGCGGTTCGATCCGGAGAACAGCCTGGAGCGCCTGATAGAGATCTACCGATATGCGATCGCGTACCCTGCCTTCTGACAACGCAGGCACTGCAGTTTGCGGGCCTTCGTTGCGGCAAGTAGCATATATCATGACATATGCGGAAGTTCAGGGGATTCCAACTGACGAGAACAATGGCTAGTTTCCGGTTCCTGTCATTCGCGCCTGTGCGGAACGGGCTCTTCGGCATGCCGGCTGGGCTTTCATGAGCAGGCATGCACACCGTGGTGCGCGGCGGAGCCCCATGAGACGGCCTGCCCGGCGGAGCCCCAGCAAGAGCCGGGCGGCGCGATGGTCAGGGTTCCACATCGGTCCCGTTCGAGGGCGCCTCCTGGCCATCGTTGGGGCGCTGGTGCTCTGTCTCGTTGCGGCAGTTATCGGCTTCGCCAGGCCCTAGCTGGCTGTCGTCTCCGGTAGAAAGCTCGCCCGCACCGCAGCACTCCTCCTTTGCGGGTCCTGGTGCTGGGGGTTCCGCTGTGACGCGCACGAGGGTATGCGGCAATGCGGCGATCCTTGGCAACGGGCCATCATCGGCTCCCTCCGGAGCGGTTACCGTTCCGGCCGGCGACGACGCCGATGTCGATTTTGGCCGTACCCAGGCCACGTACTGGTTTGCGCCGGGCACTCACACACTGGGAGGGGGGGAATTTTCGCAGATTGTTCCGGGCTCCGGATCGAAGTACATCGGTGCGCCTGGCGCGGTGCTCGACGGGCAGCATGAGAACTTCTATGCATTTGGCGGAGACGCCTCTGACGTTACGATCAGCTATCTTACAATACGGAACTTCGGCACGCACGGCGGCAACGAGAACGAGGGCGTGGCTAACCACGACTCGGCGACCGGGTGGACGATTGACCATACGTCGCTAATAGACAACGCCGGCGCAGGTACCATGCTCGGCAGTGATAATACTCTCTCGTATGACTGCCTGAAGAACAATCAGCAGTACGGATTCAACGCCTACTCGACATCCGGGCCGTCAAACCTGGTCATTGACCATAATGAGATCGCCGGTAATGATACCTACAACTGGGAGAAACACATTTCCGGATGTGGCTGCACTGGTGGCGGGAAATTCTGGGATGTCAAGGGTGCCGTCATCAAGGATAACTGGATCCACGGCAACCATAGCGTCGGGTTGTGGGCGGACACGAATAACCGGACCTTTGTCATCGAGGGTAATTACTTCGAGAACAACTATAACTCTGCACTGATCTACGAGATCAGCTACAACGCCCTGATTAAGGACAATTTTTTCGTCCGAAACGGACTCGGGGTCGGCCCGGTGAATCCGGGATTCCCGACGGGTGCGATCTACCTGTCAGAGTCGGGATCAGACCGCCGGGTGGGCGGAAAATACGACCGTGTCTTGTCGATCACGGGTAATACGTTTATTAATAACTGGGGCGGCGTAATACTCTGGGAGAACTCGAACAGGTTTTGCAATTCGCCGGCCAACACGAGTACCGGAGACTGCACCCTGGTCGACAGGTCGCTGATTACGGTGCACTCCTGTAACAGGGCTGACATCGCGCGCCAGCCATACAACAGTGACTGCCGGTGGAAGACACAGAATGTTTCGGTAGATCACAATGTGTTTGACTTCAGCCCTGCAGAAGTCGGTACTTCCTGTACTGTGAGGCGTGGCTGCGGATTCCAGGGGCTGTTCTCGGAATTCGGCAGCTTTCCCTCATGGAGTCCCTATAAAGGGACCATGGTCGAGAACCATATTACGTTCGACCAGGATAACCATTTCGCGTCGAATACATACAACGGCCCGTGGCGGTTCATGGCGCACGAGCAAGGCAATGAGGTGAGCTGGGCAATGTGGCAGGGAAGCCCGTTCCATCAGGATGCGGGCAGTACCCTGAACCAGGGTGGACCCTAACTGATGTAATACTCAGATGCCCCCATCGAATGCAAGGCCTGCTGCGGTAATCACGGATTTCGTGCAGCTAAACGCCTCGGCATAGGGCGCCCGGCACTCCATGCCACGCAGGCGGGCCATTCCGAGGAAGACCTCGTCATCCCACCAGTCCCGGCCCCGCTGGGACGGGAAGCTCTTGTGCAGTAGCTCGACCTTTCGACGCGCCGTGTCGGCCGACAACGGGAAATACATCGACGGGCGGCCGAGATCGCCGTCCCATTTCGGTATCTCGTACGCCAGGTAGAGCCGGTCGCGAAAGACGGTGGGCACGATCTCGCCGATAGTCCGGTGGTCCTGATGTGCGTCGTCGCGCGACGGCGCGATGATGATATCGGGTGAGCAGAGCCGCGCTGTTTGCTCGAGGGTCTCCTTCACCTGACCCCAGACCGCGGGGAGCCGGCCTTCTGGCAAGTCGCATAGTTCGATGGTGAGGTTCGCTCCGGGAAGAAACGCGCTGGCCGCGTTGCGTGCCTCCAGCTTCCGCTCGGCAGTTCCCGTCAGCACCAGGTAGCGAGCCGCCAGCCCCGGCTGGCTGTCAGCCAGGCTGAGGAGTGTCCCGCCCGCGCCGATCTCGATGTCGTCGGGGTGGGCACCGATCACGAGCACGGACAGCGGTCCGCCCGAGGGCGCCTTCAGGTGCAGGGGCAGCATGTGCGGATCACCGGGCTGGCGAGGTAGGTACCGGCGAGGAGCTTCTCCTGCCGTCGGACTCAAGCAAGGCCCCGCTGGTCGGCGCCGTCACGCCCGACCGCTCAGGGTCCCAGACCATCCAGGGGCAGTTCCCCTGGTGATACAGCTCCTCCAGCTGCAAGCGCTCCTTCACCGTATCGGCGGGTGACCAATATCCTTTGTACGGGTACGCGAGGACGCGGTGCTGCGGGACCAGCCGCACGAGCGCGTCCTCGACGAGATCTTCGCCCTCGTGGAGGTGATCGAATATCTCCGGCCGGAGCAGGAAGTAGCCGCCGTTCTCCCACTGCCGCAGGTAGCGCATGGGGGTTACCTGGGTGATCAGCCCGTCATCGCCGATATCTACGACGTGATGCGACGACTGAGGCGGCACTGCCAGCAGGGCAGCCACGGCGCTGCTGGCCTCAAACCGCTCGATCATGTCAGGTAGCGGCGCATTCGTGAGGACATCCGCATAGTTAGCCATGAACATCGGCTCGTCCTCGACGAAGCGGCGGACCCGGCGCAGCCGTTCGCCGATCGGGGAGTTCAGGCCCGTGTCGACGAGGGTGACTCGCCAGTTAGAGATGTCCGTGCTGAACAGCTTCACCTCGCGGGCGCCATTCTCCAGGACGAAGTCGTTAGACCTGGTCTCGTCGTAGTTCAGGAAGAAGTCCTTTACCGCCGACGCGCCGTAACCAAGGCAGAGCACGAAATCGGTGTGCCCGAAATGGGCGTAGTAGCGCATAACGTGCCAGAGCAGCGGACGCTCGCCGACCATTGCCATCGGCTTGGGGCCGCTGGTGACGCCATCGCGCATCCGCATCCCGAGGCCACCGCAGAACAGTACGACCTTCATGATTCACACACCATTCAGATGATCTCAAGCGCGGGGATCGGGACGACCAGGCGGCCGCCCCACGACCGCACATAGTCGAGCTGCTGACTGATCTCATCCTTCAGGTTCCATGGCAGGATGAGAATGTAATCAGGCTTGGTTTCGGCAATGCGCTCAGGCGCATGGATCGGGATATGGGTGCCCGGCAGGAACTTTCCCTGCTTCACCGGGCTCCGGTCAACGGTATAGGAGAGAAGATCCGACCGGATGCCGCAGTGGTTGAGGAGCGTGTTTCCCTTTCCAGGGGCGCCGTATCCGGCGACCGACCGGCCTTCCTTAGCCGCGGTGAGCAGGAATTCCAGCAGATCGCTCTTAATCCGGAGTACCTCGCCGGCGAAGCCCTCATGGCCGGCCACAGTGTGCAGGCCGGCGGACTCCTCCTCGCCGAGTACCGCCTTTACCCGCGTGGTCGGCTCGCCGGCGCTTTCCTGCGGCCGGGCGTAGACGCGCAGTGAGCCGCCATGCGTCTCAATCTCGTCGACGTCAACCACGCTCAGCCCGGCCGTGCCCAGCGCACGGGAGGCAGTCAGCAGGGAAAGATACGAGAAATGCTCGTGATAGATCGTGTCGTACTGGCGCCGCTCGATCAGGCGCAGGAGATGCGGGAACTCCAGCGTCACCAGGCCCGTGTCCTTGACCAGCGCACGGAGGCCCGCGGCAAATCCCCTGATGTCAGGAACGTGAGCGAAGACGTTGTTCGCGGCGACCAGGTCGGCCCGCCCGTGTCGCTGGGCGATCTCGCGGCCGGTCTCGGGCGCCAGGAACTCGACCTCCGTGCGGATGCCGCGGGAGCGGGCCACCTCGGCCACGTTCGCCGCCGGTTCCACGCCGAGCACCGGGATTCCCTCGGCCAGGAAGTGCTGCAGAAGATAGCCGTCGTTGCTTGCTACCTCCGTCACCAGGCTGCCGGGTGTCAGGTCAAGCCGGCTGATCATCGCCTGGGCGTACCGCTTCGCGTGTGCCACCCAAGAGTCGGAATATGACGAGAAGTACGCGTAGTCCGAGAAGATGTGCTCACCGGACACATAAGCGGGAAGCTGCACAAGCAGGCAAGTACCGCACAGGCGCACGTTTAGCGGGTAGAAGACCTCTGCCTCATCGAGCTGCTCAGCCGGGACGTAGCTCTCACATAGCGGAGACATCCCCAGGTCAACAAACGTATGCGTAAGATTCGCGCCGCAGAGGCGGCACACACTGGACGACATAACCCCCCTCAAACTGCTACATGGATCAGCAAATATCTTAACATCGATCGCCGGGAGATATGGATGGCTGGCTCCGAGATGGGTAATGATGTTCCTGAACACCCGCGACACAGCGCAGTAGCCGACTAGCCTTATCTCCTGGCGTGAGCGGCGGGGGTGCACGGGACCGCCCGGCTGCCGCTTTGAGAGCGTTCAGCCGAGAGGAGTGCGTGAATGGGCGAGCCTTGCTGCCGGGCATGCCGCGGGAGGGCCGGGCATCTCGTGCTCGACCTGGGTGAGCAGCCACCGTGTGACTATTTTCCGCAGGCCGCTGATCCCGGCCCCGATCCGGTGTACCCGCTGCAGATGTGGCTGTGCTCGTCATGCGGTCTGGCCCAGCTGCTGGCCGACCCCACGGTGCCGGAGGAGCCCAGGGGCGCCGAGCCGGCCGCGCTCGTAGCTCAGGCGGCCGACGCCGTGGAACGGGTCGCCGCGTCGGGGCTGCTGCCGGCCGGAGGCCGGGTCGCCGAATATGGCAGCCCGCATGGCGGTTCCTGGCTGGGGCTGCTGGCGCGTCGCGGGCTCACCCCGGTGCCCGACGGCGAGCCGGCCGATGTGGTCCTCGACTGCTTCGGCCTGATGCACTCCGCGGACCAGGCTGCGGCGCTCGCGGAGCGGACGGCTCGCCTGGCCGCGGGCGGCGTGCTGCTCCTGCAGTACCACTCGCTGGACACGATAATCCGCAGCGGGCAGTGGAACGCGCTCCGGCACGGCCACTACGCCTACTACTCCACAACTGCCCTGGGCTCCATGCTGGCCGCGCACGGCTTCAGCCCGCGCCGAGCATGGCATTTTGATCTCTACGGCGGCACGGTACTGCTGGCGGCCGGCCGTGACTCCGACGGGGGCGCCGGGCCGGACGGCTCGGTGCAGCGGCTTCTCGCCGAGGATGCCAGGGTCGGCGCCCTTGACCCGGTTGCGATCGGCGGTCTCCAGCGCAGCGCGGAGATCCGCGCCCAGGCGCTCTACGATTGGCTCGTCGTGCAGCGGTCGGCGGGGAACAGCGTTCTCGGGTACGGTGCGGCGTCGCGCACGGTTGCCCTCTTGCGCCGAGCGGGGGTGGATCGCGCTCTCTTGCCCGCAGTGGTAGACGCCTCGCCGGGAAAACAGGGCCTGCGGATGCCAGGGACAGACATCCCCGTAGTCAGCCCGGCGCAGCTGGCCGCAGACCAGCCGGCCGCCGTGCTGCTGTTCCTTGCGGATCTGCTGACCGAGGTCCGGGCGGCTTTTCCCGAAGTTGAAGCCGCCGGCGGCAGCTGGGTGGACGCCGACACGATTGATGCCTCAGGACGCTTGCAGCAGCACACGTAGCCTCGCCAGGCATCGCCCGCGGGTGGGGCCGATACTGCCGACCGGAAGCCCGAGCACATCGGATATCTCGGCGTAGGAGGCGGGCGGATCGGCCATGAGCAGGTCCAGCATCTGCTGCCATGGCCGGGGGAGGCGGGACATGGCCTCGCGAACGACCTGAGCGCGTTCCTCGGCGAGGAGACGTGCGTCGAGCTCCGGCTCGTGCGCGACGCCATCGTCGAAGGCCACGTCGTCAGGAACTAGCACGAGCCTCTTGCGGGCCGCCATGCTGCGCAGGCACTCGTGCCGCGCGGTGGCCGCCAGCCATGAACCCACGCGGGCCGGCTGCTCCAGGCGATCGATGTGCTCGATCAGACGCAGCCACGTGGCCTGGGCGACATCGGCGGCGTCACTTTCTACCAGCTTGAAGTCGCGGGTCATCGCCCAGATGAGCCTGGCGTACTGCTTGACCAGGCGATCCCACGCCCACGCATCCCCCTCGGCCGCGCGCTGCACGAGTCGCGCGACGTCCAGGGGGCCCGGATCCTTGTCCGGTATCGTCGTCGTCCAGTCCCGGTCAGCCGCCATGACGCCGCGGTGCGCAGGCCGAGCCTGGCCGCACCGTGCCGCAGCGCCTTCATGGCGTTTTCCCCCCATTACGTTCCCTCTCGATCATCGAGCGCATCTCGTCCTGACCTGGCACTTCGCTTGACGTCGATTGCCAGGCCCCAATACAAGACGCGCGAACCCGTCCCTGCGTTGCCAACGACATCGCGGCGCGGGAGCCCCTAGGCTGCGGAAGGGGCATGGAGCCTGGGCTGTGAGTACCGGGGTGCAAGATCAGCAAATCGTCGACAGGAGCCGCAGGTGGACCCGATGGGGATCGAAGGTGCCTGGACCTTCCGGCCGCGCATCTACGCCGACAATCGCGGTGACTTTCACGAGTGGTTCCGGGGAGACGAGTTTTTCCATGAGCTCGGCTATCGCCTTGAGCTAGCCCAGGCCAACTGCTCGGTATCCCGGCGCGGAGTGATCCGCGGAATACATTTCACTGAAGTCCCCCCCGGCCAGGCCAAGTATGTGGTGTGTGCCAGCGGCGCGATCGTTGATGTCGTCGTGGACCTCCGGGTCGGATCTCCCACGTACGCACGCTGGGAGGCGGTGCAGCTCGACGACGAGACGCGGCGCGGGGTCTTCCTCTCCGAGGGTCTGGGGCATGCCTTCACGGCGCTGAGTCCCACGGCCACGGTGATGTACCTCTGCTCAACCCCGTACGCGCCCGGCATCGAGCACGGCGTGCACCCGCTCGACCCGGCGATCGGCATCGCCTGGCCGCCGGACGTGCCGCCCATCTTGTCCGGAAAGGATGCCGCCGCCCCCTCGCTGGACGAGGCAGCGCGGGCGGGCCTGCTCCCGGTCTACAGCACGACCGCGGCGTTCACGGCCAAGCTGCGCGCGCAGGCCCCGGTCAGCCCCTGATCTGGGCTTGCGAGGTGATGCTCTGAGCCAGGAAGCCATGCCGTGCGTAGAAGCTCAGCGCCCGGTCGTTGGCGGCGTAGGCGGTGACGCTGGCCCGCTGCGCGCCGCAGTCGCGGGCCCAGGTGAAGAAGTGCCGGACGAGCAGGCTGCCGACGCCGGCCCGGCGGGAGTCAGGGTCGACCCGCAAGCTCTCCAGCACGGCCACGTTCCCGGCCCGGATCGAGCTGGGCCCGCTCAGCTTGCCGACCAGGTGCCCGATGACGCGATCGCCGTCGCGGGCCAGCGCGAGCAGGCAGGTCCCGTCGGTCATCAGGCCGGAATAGTACGCGGCGCCCTCGCGGGCCGGCCAGTCGACGTTCATCAGGGGATCGTGCTGGCCGGCATCCTCGCGGAAGAGCCCGGCCACGGACTCCACGAGCGCGCCGATGTCGCCGCGGGTGGCGTTGCTGACGGTGACAGCTGTCATGCTCACCCAGGCTAGTGATCATGATAAAACCTGTAAAGCTGGCTCAAAACGGATTCACTGCGCGTCGATGTCGACGATCACCGGCGCGTGGTCGCTCGGGCCCTTGCCCTTGCGGGCCTCCCGGTCGACCCAGGCGTCCGACACCGAGCCGGCCAGGGCGGCATTGGCGTAGACCAGGTCGATCCGCATGCCCATGCCCTTGTGAAACGACCCGGCCCGGTAATCCCAGTACGTGTACGGATGCGGGCCCTTGGCGATGCGGGGGACCACGTCACGCAGGCCGGTCTCGCGCAGGCCGGCCAGGGCCGCGCGCTCGGCCGGGGTGACGTGTGTGGAGCCGGCGAACGCGGCCGGGTCCCACACGTCCGCGTCGGTCGGGGCGACGTTGAAGTCTCCCATGATCGCGAACGGCCGGTCCCCGGCCGCATCGGCGGCCACCGCGGCCCGCAGCGCGGCCAGCCAGCGCAGCTTGTAGGCGTAATGCGGGTCATCGGGGGTGCGCCCGTTGGGCACGTACACCGACCGCACCCGCACCGGCCCGCAGGTGGCGGCCAGAGTGCGGGCCTCCGGCGTCTGCGGGCCGGGGAAGCCGGGGTCCTGCGGCAGCCCGCGGACGACATCGTCCAGGCCGATCCTGGACAGCACGGCCACCCCGTTCCAGCGCCCCTCGCCGTGCTGGGCCACGGCGTAGCCGAGCGGCGCGACGGCATCGACCGGGAACGCGTCGGCGCCGACCTTCGTCTCCTGCAGGCAGGCCACGTCCGGAGCGGCCTGCTCCAGCCACTCCACCAGCCGGGGCAGCCGGGCCAGGACCGAGTTCACGTTCCAGGTCGCGATGCGCACGCTACCGTCATTCCTGCCGCGGTCATTTCTTCCACTGGGCCGAGCCGGCGTCCCAGCTCGTGTAGGTGTAGGGGTTGTCCTGCACCTGCGTCTCCGGGATCTCGGGATGCATGCCCTGCGCCCAGGTTTCGGGTCCGAGTTCTCCCATCAGGTGCTCGACGGTCTGCCCGATGACGTCCCTGGCCTTGGCCAGATCGGTGCCGGCGCCGGTCAGCTGGTGGGCGTACTTCACCACCCGGCCGTTGACCACGACGGTGTGGACATCGCCGCGCTGGGCCTGGAAGGCCACATGACCGTAGGGATGGAGCAGCGGGAACATCACCGGCGACGCGTCGTTCTTGATCAGCACGATGTCGGCTTTCTTTCCCGTCTCCAGGCTCCCGGTGACCGAGTCCAGGCCGAGCGCCCTGGCCCCGCCGCGGGTCGCCCAGTCGACGACGTGCTCGGCCCGCAGGCGGCTGTTGGTCACGGTGTCCTGACGGCCATGCGCCTCCAGGTGCTCGCGGGAGCGGTCGGCGCCGAGGGTCGACCGCATGGCCGAGAACAGGTCGCCGCTCCACCACACGCTGGTATCCATGGACAGGGACACGCCGATGCCGTGCTCCCTGAGCTTCCAGGTCGGCGGGTATCCCTGGCCGGCGCTCTGCTCGCTCTCGGTGGAAACCGATACCGACCCGCCGGTCGCGGCGATCCGGTTGTACGAATCGGGATTCAGGGTCGCCGCGTGGACGTAGATCGTGTCCGGCGTCATGAACCCGTTCTCGTGCATGAGCCTGATGCCATCGTCGTTGGTCGCGCCCCAGACGCCGGCATGGGTGGTCACCGGCACGCCCAGCTCCCTGGCCACCTCGAATGCGGCCCGCTCGGGAAACGCGGGATCACCGGTGACATCAAAGGCCAGCTGGAATCCGAGCATGTCGCCGCGCCCGTGGATGCGCCGCGTGACGAAGTCCCTGAATTCCGGCGTGGCCGACCACTCCCACGGGCCCTGCTGGATGTTGCCGTAGGCCAGGATGAACCGCCCCGGTACCTCCTCCAGGGCGTCGACGGCGGCATCGGCGTGATCGGTGCTCTGCAGGCCGTGCGACCAGTCCACGGTGGTGGTCACCCCGGCGTCGAGCGCCTCGATCGCCGACAGCAGATTGCCCGCGTAGACGTCCTGCGGCCGGAACGACTTGCCCCACTGCAGGTAATACCAGACGAAATACTGGGTCAGTGTCCAGTCGGCGCCGTAGCCGCGCATCGCGGTCTGCCACATATGCCGGTGGGTGTCGATCATCCCCGGCATCAGGATGCCGCCGGACGCGTCGATCTCGGCCGCGTCCGGCGGTGCCTGCAGGCCGGTCCCCACCTCAGCGATGCGCTCGCCGATGACCAGGACGTCGCCGTCGCGCAAAATGGTATGGCTATCGTCCATGGTCAGCACGGTGGCGTTACGGAAGACGAAAGGCCGGCCGGGGGTCAGCTCAGCTGCGGGCATGGGATCTGCTGTCATCAGGTAACTCCGTTCGGGCAACCTTGGCCGACGCCGGAGCCGTCACGATACGGAGGGACACAGCATCATGGCAAGACTCGCCGCGATCTTGGCGACCACGCACCACCCCTTCTACTACAAGACCAGCCAGCTGCCGCCCGATCAGGCCCCGCCGTTCGCCGCGGAGTGGGTGCGGAAGGTCGCGGCCTACCGCCAGACGCTGACGGCGGCCAGGCCGGACGTCCTGGTGATGATCGGCTCGGATCATTTCCATCAGCTGTGGCTGGACAACATGCCGCAGTTCCTGGTCGGCAAGGCGCCGTTCTACGACGCGAACTACTACAACGAGGAGCGCGAGTTCGGGCTGCCGCGGCTCCTGCTCACGGGCCACGAGGAGCTCTCGGCCTACCTCCTGCGCGGCGGCATCGACAAGGGCTTCGACCTGGCCTTCTCCAACGAGCTGCGCGTCGACCACTCCATCACGTGCCCGATTTTCACCGTCCGGCCGCAGAACGACCTGCCGATTGTCCCTATATACACCAACATTTTCGCGCCCCCGCTGCCCCGCCCGGAGCGTTTCGTCCGGCTCGGGCAGGCCATCAGGGAGCTGATCGACGCCTGGCCCAGTGACCTTCGCGTCGCCGTGATCGGCACCGGCCACCTGTCTCTCGAACTGGGCGGGCCCCGCCAGTTCGGCCCGCACGGGCCGGACCCGGAGTTCGACGCCAGGGCCATCGAATGGATCGCCAGCGGCGACATCGACGACTGCCTGGCCAGTGTCACCCTGGACAGCCTGCACGCGCCCGGCAATGCCACGCACGGCTTCATGGACTTCATGCTGATGATGGGGATTGCGGGCTGCGCACGAGCCGACTACGCCGATAATCTCGACCTGTTCCACACGATGGAGGCCTACTTCACCTGGTACCCGGACGGAGTCGGCGCATGAGCAAGTACCTGGTGAACAAGTTCCTCTTCACCATTGACCGTGACCCCGGCCTGGTCGAGCGGTACCGCGCCGATCCGGCCGGCACGGTCACGTGGTGGGAGGCAGAACGGGCCAACCTGCTGCTCAGCTGCATACCGGGGGAGGCGTCCACCTGGCTGGCCTTCACCGACGATGAGCGCGCGGCCCTGTGCGCCCATGACCACGTCGCCCTCTTCCAGCTGGGTGCCCACCCGTTCCTGACCCTCACCCTGTGGATCGCCATGTTCGAGCGGGACCACGCCGAGCCGCTGGCGATGCAGCTCGACTACGCCGCCCAGCTGGCCCACCTCACGCTGCCCTACCCGGATATCACCACGTAGTCATGCACCACGTCGTCATGCACCACGTCGTCGTGCGCCACGCAGAGGAAGCAACATGAGCCAAGTGCCGACCGCCGCCGGTCCCGTCGATACCGCCGAGCTGGGACCGACGTACATGCACGAGCACATCTTCACCCTGACCGCCGACGTCCAGCAGAATTACCCCGAGGAATGGGGCAGCGAGGAAGCGCGCGTCGCCGACGCGGTCAGCAAGCTGCGCGCCCTCGCCGCGCAGGGAATCCGGACGATCGTCGATCCCACCGTGGTCGGGCTCGGCCGCTACATCCCGCGGATTCAGCACATCGCCGGGCAGCTGCCCGAGCTCAACATCATCGTCGCGACGGGCATCTACACCTACGACGCCATCCCGTTCTTCTTCCAGCACCGCGGCCCCGCGCTCAATCAGGCGGTCGGCACGGAAGTGCCCGATCCGATGGTCGACATGTTCGTCAAGGACATCACCGAGGGCATCGCGGGCACCGGCGTCCAGGCCGGGATGCTGAAGTGCGCCATCGAGAGCGCGGGCATGACCGAGGGCGTGGAGCGGGTCATGCGCGCCGTCGGGCAGGCTCATCAGCGGACCGGCGCGCCGGTCACCGTGCACACCCATCCAGGGTCCCGCACGGGGCTGGAGGTCAAGCGGGTGCTGTGCGACTCCGAAGGCGTGGACCCCCGCCGCGTCGTGCTCGGCCATAGCGGCGACACGACCGACTGCGACCACCTCGCCGAGCTGGCCGACGCCGGCTTTGTTCTCGGCATGGACCGATTCGGCATCAACGTGGCCACGACGTTCGAGGCCAGGGCGGACACGCTCGTCGAAATGTGCCGTCGCGGCTACGCCGGCCGCATGGTGCTGTCCCAGGACGCGTCCTGCTACCTCGACTGGATCGACCCGGCGGTACTGCCCTTCATGCCGCAATGGAACTACCTGCACATCGGCCAGGACGTGCTGCCCTACGTCCGTGACCGCGGCGTGACGCAGGAGCAGATCGACACGATGCTGGTCGACGTCCCGCGCCGGTTCTTCGAGACGGCGACGTAGCGTTCGAACATAGTTTTTGACAGTACGACTCCTATGGTGCGAGGCTAGTCTAGGTGTTCGACGAGGAGCGGCGGCGTACAGGGAGGCAATTCAAGTGGGTCAGAAGACGGTCAGGTTCAGCGACCTCAGCGGCGAGATCATCAGCAGGGACGACGCCCTGGCGCGCATCGTGATCCACGAGCATCCCGAACTCGGCGACAGCCCGGTGGAGATCGAGGTCCTCACCGACGAGGCCCTGGCCATCGAGAAGGCCGCCCTGCGGGTGGCCGTGGTGGACCTGTACCTGCCCGGCGAGGACGAGCCGCACCGGGTCGTCATGGACGGGGACTCCTTCGACGCGCTGGCCACCGACCAGCCGGTGAGCGAGCTGCTCGTCAGTGCCCGCCCAGCCCGGCGCAGCTCCAAGCCGGCCAGGACGGCCCGGACGGCCAGAGCGGCCACCGGAGCCACGGCGGGGGCCTGGCGCGGAGGTGGAGGCTACGGCCAGCCCGGACCGCGCTGACCGCGTCGACTACGCCAGCCTGGAGCACGCCGGGCAGCCCCATCGGGGCCGGATCACCGACGCGGAGAAGCAGCTCGTCGGCGAGCATTTCGACGAGATCAACGAGCGGCTCACCGGGCAGGGACTGCGGACGATCAGCCTGGCCGACCCTGAGGACGTCGACCGCTATGACCTGGCCGGGCTGGCCAGGCAGCGGGGCGTCGTGCCCGCGCAGGAATAGCGCGCCGCTGCCCGGCCTGCCTGCCCCGCCCGGCTGATCGCGAACGCCCGCCGGACGGGAGCGCCGCGCGCCGCGCATGACCTGATCATCGCCGCGCACGCACTGCGCAGTGATCGCATCCTCCTCGCCGTCGACGCGAAGGCCCGTTTCGAGGATCTTCCCGGTGTGAGTGCCGCCAGCGCCTGAAATCAGGCCGGCTTTCCTTCATTACCAGCAGGTGTGACATTAACGATCTTTCTTTGGCCAGGGAAATGATCATGGCATGTATGCGAAGGGCCTATGCCTGAAAGGTAAACAGGCCGGTATCTGGCAGGAAATATGTCTGATGATGCCCGCGTGATCGCCATTGTTTAGCCCATAATGTGAGGACTGCGGGCGGTCTGCCCGCTAGCGCCGGCCTGCGCTGCCCCAAGCGGCGCCGCCCGCGCGCTCGCCTGGGGCCAGGACAAGGAACATCATGCGCACACGACGAAGACTAATCACGACGGCGGTCGCGTTTCTCGCCGTGCCGTTCGCGGTCGCAGCTGTCTCCTCCGCTGCGGTCGCCGCGCCGGCGCACAGCGCCAGGCCGGCCACCATGGCCAGTCACGCCGGGCAGCCGGCGGCCGGACGGGTGGTCGTGACCACGGCTCCCAGCAAGTTCGGCCGGGTCCTGGTCACCGGGTCGGGCATGTCCCTCTATACGTTTTCCGGTGACGGCTTCCCGTTCTCGCCGACCGGCACCCCTCAGCTGGCCTGCACCGCGCTGAACCAGGCGCCCGACGGCACGCCCTGCACCACCGCCTGGCCGCCGCTGCTCGCGACGGGCAGGCTGGTCGCCAGGAAGGGCGTGCATCGCCGGGGTCTGGGCACCGTCACCCGCAACGGCGTCAAGCAGGTCACCTACTTCGGCAAGCCGCTCTACAGGTTCATCCTCGACACGGCCGCAGGCCAGATGAACGGCCAGGACATCGCCGCGTTCGACGGCACCTGGTACCTTGACGCGCCGTCCGGGCGCCCGGCCGTGGGCGTCCCGACCGTGCAGACTGAGGTGTCACCGAACGGCATCGTGCTGGCCTCGCCCACCGCATCCGGCGTGCGGACCGTGTACACGCTGAGCGCCGACGCTCGCAACATGACGACCTGCACCGGTCCGTGCGCCGCGGTGTGGCCGCCGCTGCTGACCAGCAGGCGCGCGCTGGCCGGTACGGGGGTCAGCCGGGGCCGCATCGGGACGCTGCGCCGCCCGGACGGGACCCTCCAGGTTACTTTCCGCGGGCACCCGGTCTACTTCTTCGCGTTCGATCTCGGTGCCGGGGCGGCCGCCGGGCTCACCAACGGCCAGTACCTGATCGACGCCGCCGCCTTCGGCGTCTGGTACACCGTGCTGCCCCAGGGCACCCCGAACCCGGGCACCACGACGGTCGGATCTGAGTCCACGCCCAGCGGGACGGTCCTGTCCATCACCGCCGGGTTCACCCACGCGACGGCGACGCTGTATGCCTTCAGCGCCGACAGCGCGACGGCCAGCCAGTGCACGGGCATGTGCGCGATCATCTGGCCGCCGGTGCTCACCTCGACCCCGCCGGCGGCGACCGGCAGCGCGAGCGCCTCGCTGCTGGGATCGATTGCCCGCCCCGACGGCACGTTCCAGGTCACGTACAACGGGCATCCGCTGTACTTCTTCTCTAAGGGCCTGGACAGCGGGACCAGCGGGGCTGGCATCTCCGCGTTCGGCGGGACGTTCAATGTCGTGAACGTGAGCGGGACCGTCGGCTAGAAGCGGCGCGCGCCCATGATCTCAGTGCGGCGGGTCCTCGACCCCCAGCGCGGCGGGCACCCAGCCCGTCACTGAGATCATGGGCGCACCGCAGCCGTCTGGACTGACTCCGCGCCCGGTTCCGTCTTGGTGCTGGCCGTCGCCGTCCCCGACAGGGCCTGCATGTTGCCCTTGGGGAGCACCAGTGCGGCGACGACCGCCGCCACGACGAAGATCAGTGACGAGCACACGAACGCCGTGGTGTAGCTGTGCAGGGCGGCGGCCTGCAGGTTGGCCGGCGTTATCGCCCGGCCCACCAGATATGCGGTGGCGGCGCCGGCGGCCAGCGTGTTGAGCAGGGCCGTGCCGATCGAGCCGCCGACCTGCTGGGAGGTGTTGAGGGTGGCCGACCCCACCCCGGCATCGGCGGGCCGCAGGCCCAGGGTGCCGGTGCTGAACGAGGGGGCCAGGCTCAGGCCGAACCCGAGGCCCAGCAGCAGGAGATAGGGCAGCACGTGGCTCACGTACGAGGTGTGGAGCCCGACCAGATGCAGGAAGTACAGCGCAGTGGCGTTGACGAGCAGCCCGATCGGCACGATTATCTTTGGCCCGAGCCTGGGCAGGAGCACCCGGTTGGATACCTGCGCCATCGCCGCGAGCGCGGCGATCATGGGCAGGAAGGCGAGGCCGGTTCTGACCGGGCTGAACCCGAGCGTCTCCTGCATGTAGTAGGTGAGGAACAGGAAGACCCCGAAGAGCCCCATGCTGGCGAACAGCATGGCCAGGATTGAGCCGCCCCTGGTCCGGTTCCTGACCACCCTGGGCGGCAGCAGCGGGTGCGACACCCGGAACTCGAGCCAGGCGAAGCTAGCCAGCAGGATCGCCCCGACGATCAGGAAACCGATGGTGAAGGGGTTGCCCCAGGCGGTGGTCTCGGCGTGCGAGAAGCCGTAGACCAGGCAGAACAGGCCGCTGGTGACCAGGAGCAGGCCGGGAATGTCCAGCGGATCACGGTCGGCGGCCTTGTCGTTCTTCAGCCACAGCACGGCGCCGGTCGTGGCAATCGCGGCAAAAACCAGGTTGATGTAGAGAGTCCAGCGCCAGGACGCGTAGGAGGTGAGGATCCCGCCCAGCAGGAGCCCCAGCGCCCCGCCGGCTCCGGCGATACCGCCGTAAATGCCGAACGCCTTGCCCCGCTCACGGGGATTGGTGAAGGTGGTGGTCAGCAGGGCGAGGACCGACGGGGCCAGCAGCGCGCCGAAGGCACCCTGCACGGTCCGGGCGGTGACCAGCATCGCGAAGTTGACCGAGGCCCCGCCGACGGCCGAGGCGCCGGCGAACCCGGCCAGCCCGATGACCAGCGTCCGCTTACGCCCGAAGATGTCACCGATCCGGCCCCCGAGCAGGAGAAGGCTGCCGAAGGCGAGCGAGTAGGCGGTCACGACCCACTGGCGGTCGGCGTTGGAGAAGCCGAGCGCGTGCTGGGCCGTCGGCAGCGCGATGTTGACGACGGTGTTGTCCAGGATGACCATCAGCTGGGCGACGCCCAGCACGCCCAGGATCCACCACCGCATGGCGTGGTTAGCCGCATGGTCGGCCGTCTCGGCCAGCGGCGCCGGCGGGGTAACCGCTGCGCTCATCGATTCCCGCCTCGGGCCAGTGCGCCCATCGGATCCCAGGCCGGCAGCACGATGGGCTCGGCGCCGAGCGCCTGCCGCAGCTTCTCGGGGAGCGCGTCGCGCCGGGCCGCGATCTCGAAGACGTACTCGTCGAACCACGAGTCGTTCATGGTGTAGAAGCCGTCCTTGCCCTTGTCCGCGCCCCAGCTGTTCTCCACCCGCCACCTGCGGGTGACGCCGTCCAGGACGTCTACCCCGGTGAAGAGCATGGCGTGGGTCATCTGGGTCTCGCCGTAGCGCAGGCGGTCGGCCTTGCCGAGGGTGAAGGCCGTGTCGTAGACCGACGACAGGTCATACAGGCCGGCGTCCCACACGGCGTAGTCGTTGCTCATCATCTTGCCGACGTCACAGCCAAACCACACCGGCTCGCCCGCCTGCAGGGTCCGCGAGGCGATGTCCTTGATCACCCGCATATCGACGTTGAGGTAGGTGACCGGCGGAGCGCCGAGCACATTGCCGAGATACTCGACCGTGAAGGTCTTCCCGGCCGGGCTCGAGGGGCGCGGGTCGTGGACCAGGCACACGTAGTCGCTGATGGGCAGCGCCGCATACTTCGCCGCGAACTCCTGCGGGGTGAGCACCCCGTCCCGGTGAAACTCCCGGTCCTTATCGCTCCACTGCCAGTCGAAGCGGTCCGGCGGGGTCCCGAGGTGGATGCACAGCACCCGGTAGATGACCCGCAGGACCTCTGCCTTCTCGGCTCGCGCCGCGTCGAGGCTCCGGGCCGATGCCTCGCGGACCGACTTTGCTCCCTGACGCAGGAGGCTGCGCAGCACCGAGTTCATCCGGCCCGTGCTGGCGGAGCTGTGAGTCTCGGGCATCACGGCCTTGGGCACCAGGCCGTGCTTGCTGACGATGGCCACGAACATGTTCCACTGGCCGCCGTCGTCGGCTACCGAATCCAGCAGAAAGGCGACCGTCCGGTCGTCAAGATCACGGCCGGCTGTCTCGATGATGGCTTCGAGGAAGTAATTGGCCCGCTCGATCTTGTCCCAGAACATGACGTAGTTCTGCGAGAACTCGAAGTTCTTGAGCCCCATCTTCTTCATCGCGCCGACGCGCAGCAGATTGAGCCCGGCGAAGAGCCAGCACCGGCCGCTGCGCTCCTGATTGGTGACCTTCCAGTCGTCCAGGAGGGTCGACAGCGAGTGATCAGTGCTGTTGATGACCTCCCGGCTGATGGCCACGTCGTCGACGGCGACCCGCGTCACCGCGTTCTGCGCCAGCCGGTAAGCCGGGCTAGCGGAAAAGTCCTTGCGGAGCAATTCCAGATCCCCGGCGCTCAACGTCCCGTCCATGCCTGGCACCCCCGCTCCGTCGGCCACTGCGGCCTTCCGCATCTCAATCTACCAGCGCGTATCGGCCGGCCGATCTCCCAGATCTGGGTAACGAGGGCTTCGCTGCCGGTCAGCTCAGCTACCGGAGCGACGCCAGGGGCGGCGTCGTTAGCCTGGGTGGAGGATGCGGTCGAGCCAGCCGAAGGATCGTGCGTGGTAAAGGGTGCGCGCGCCTGCTTCGCAGTGGTCGCCCGCTCCTTCGGCCGCGGTGAACGTGACGAGTTCCTTCTCGCCGGTCAGTGCCCTGGCCAGGAGCGGAGCGGACGCGCTGATGTCGTCGCCTTCGGCGTTGCACACGAACACCGGGCAGGTGATGTCGCCGGCCCGGTCCTTCAGCGTGTAGTCGCGCAGGGCCAGGAGGTACTGGACCGGGTCCGCGGCGCCGTGCACCAGCTGGCCCCGCCGCAGCGCCCATCCGGCGGTGGGCTTGCGCTCCAGGCCCGCGAGAATCCGCTCCAGCACCGCGCCGCGCGCGCTCCGCCCTTCGGCCAGCCCCGCGGCCAGCGGCCCGGGGATCCGCTCCAGCGCGGAGCTAAACAGGTCAAAGGATCCGCAGTCGGCGATGCAGGCCGCGAGCCGGTGCTCGGCACTGGCGGCCCGCGGGGCGAGGTAGCCGCCGAGGCTCAGGCCGATCAGGGCGATCCTGGCCGGGTCCACGCCGGGGCGGCCCAGCAGCCAGTCGAGGACGGGGGTCACGACGCTCTCCCAGTCCGGCCGCAGGACAAGGCCCTGCTGCAGCAGGGCCGCCCCCTGGCCCGGCCCGTCGAACGCCAGCACGTGGTAGCCGCGAGCCAGCGCCGCCGCGCCGTTGAAGAAATACAGCTCCTCAGCCGTCCCGTCATAGCCCCCGGTCAGAATCACCGTCGCCCGCGGCCCCTCGCCAGCGCGGAAGAAATAACCCGGCAGCGTCGTGCCCTCGTACGGGATCCGGACTATCTCCGGCGGGATCGTCAGCAGAGCCGCGCCGCGGCGGAACGCCTCCGCCTGCGCCGCGATGCTCTCCACCAGCCGCGGATCCGGCGGGGCGCCCATCAGCATCACCCCGGCTGTCCGGTAATAACTTGAGGACCGCCAGAACGCCAGCCGCGCGCTCTCCGCCCGCCCCGCGGCCAGCTCGCCCTCGGCCAGGGCCAGCACCCTGGCCGCAGTCGATGCCCACGCGTCATGCCAGCTGGTCAGATCCGTGCCCCGGACCTGCGCGGCCGCCGCCAGGCACTCCCCGATATCCGCGCCGCCGTACGGCGCCGAGCCAGCCGTCCGCAACGTCTGAGCATCCAGCAGTTCGTCTTTGACGCCGATCCGGGTCACCGTCCCACCCCCAGCCAGGACGATACAGCCAGGTCCCCGGCGGGCCGAAGCCCCAGATCATCAGAGCCTGGCGACGCACGCCAGGGCCGGGCCGAGCTCGCCGCTATGAACACCATCGGCTCGCTGACGCGAACGGCGCCTGTAAGGAGCGAGATTGCTCACTCGGCCCGCAGCAGCTGGCCCGGATGTGATCGCGCGGCCAGCAGCGCGGGGACTGCTGCGAGCACATTGGCGGCGGCGAGCACCCCGGCCAGCAGCGCCGCCAGCAGTAGCGGCTGGACCACTGGCACCGGCACCACGCCGAAGTTCGTGGCGAACATTCGCCACAGTACCTTTCCGGCCGCGATGCCGATCGGCGCGCCAGCGGCGATCCCGACCAGCCCCACGGTCGTGGCCTGCCAGCAGACCGCCACGGCGACCTGACGGCGGACGAACCCGAGCGACTTCAGCAGCCCGATCTCCCTGCGCCGCCTGGCCACGCTGACCAGCAGCAGGTGCACCATCGTCGCGGCGCCGAACAGCGACAGAGCTACCCCGAACAGCAGCGGGAAGTTCACCGATTCACCGAAGTTGACCAGCACGGTCGGCTTGGCCGGCCGGTACGTGAGGCTGCGGTACTGGCGGATGTGCCGGGCCAGCGCCGCGTGGCCGGCGGGGCCCGGAGCGGCTCGGACCAGCACCACAGTGGCCATGCCGTGCCTTACTGCGCGTTGGCACGCGGACTGGCCACGTCCCGCCGGGCACTGCGCGCCGATGAAAGCGCTCGTGGTCATCACGGCTCCGTTGCCCAGCCCGCCGGTGCCGGCATTCAGGGACGCCCGGCCGATTACGCGGAATCTGGCCTCGTGCGCCGCCCCCGCCGGGTCGGAGACCCTGACCCGGACGGTGCCTCCCAGCCGGGCACCCGCGGCGCGCATGGTGGCCACGCCGAGCATGATGTCCCGGGCACCGCGGGGCAGGCGGCCGTCCACGGCCGACAGCAGGGCAGGGCCGCGGAGCGGGGTCATCGCCACGGTGCGGACGTGACTGCCGTTGACGTTGACCTCAACGAAGGCGCCCAGGGTTATCTGCCCGATCGCACGGTCCCTTCGCAGGCTGTCCAGCAGCGGGCCGGTCACCACCGCCTGGGATCCGGGCTCTCCGTTGCTGGCGAAGTAGGCCTGGAACGGCGCGCCGTACAGCGCAGGTGAGGAAATGAGGTGCATCAGGCTGCCACCGAAGACGGCCGTCGCGCACAGCGCGGCAACCGCCATGACCGTGCCCAGCAGCGCCGCTCCCACGGGCTGCCCGCCCCGGTCACGCTCAAGCGCATGGCGGATCCCGATCAGGGCGGTGGACGGCAGGCCGGCCAGGGCCGCGGCCCGGCCCGCCGCGATTGCGACCGGCGCCGCCCGCCGTCGCGGGCGGGTCCGCAGCAACCGGGCGTGGCGCACCGCGGGCCAGGCCGACACCGCGGCCACAGTCGCCAGCACGGCCAGCGCGCCGAACGGGAGGACAACGGGATCGAAGGACAACGTGCCCGGTGAGGGAACGGCGGTTCGGGCCTCGCCCACGGGCGTCAGCGGGGACACCAGCACCGTCACCAGCACGGCCCCGACGGCACCCGCCGCGCCGATCAGCAGCGCGCGCATCAAGGCGACCAGCACGAATTGGCGGGGCCGCACGCCAAGCGCCGACAGGGCAGGATGATCGGCCCGCTCCATGACGGCCTGCCGGGCGATTGCCTGCCCGATGACCGCCAGCGCCGCCAGCGCGGCCAGGCCAGCCAGCACATACCAGCCGATGACCTGCGGCCGGATCGAGCCCTCCACCGCGCCGGCAGCAGCATCCAGGTCGTAAGTGCCGTACACGCTCAGCGAGCGGAACCGGCTATCAGCCCCGGCCAGGTCGGCAGCCCCGTGCGCGAACCGCACATAGTAGGTCGACAGCAGCGCCGCGCGGTGATTCACCGCGGCGGCGAACGCTGTCGTGGCGTAGAGGTCGTAATGCAGGCTGCCTCCGGACGGGAACTCACTCTCAGCGGCGACGATGCCCACCACCCGCAGCGCCGGATGCAGGACCGGCGACGGATCCGCCGGGCCCCCCCTCAGCTGCGCCGGGCTGGCCAGCTGCGCCCGGATCACCGAGCCGATGTGCACGCCGTTGTCCTGGGCGAGGCTGAAGGACGCCAGCACCTCGCTGGGATCCGACTGGCCGGGCATGCGCCCGGACAGGAGCGTCACCATCCGCGGCAGCTGCCGCGGCGGCACTTCGTTGATCAGGAAGTTGTCTGCATCGATTGGCTGGCGGCAGGACGGGCAGTGCAGCGCGCCGCTGATGGGCACGAGCACCGGCGTCACCGATGTGGCATGACGCAGCCGGGTCAGCTGCGGCAGTGGTTGCCCGCTGTACACGATGACGTCGTAACCATGCCGGGCCGCGAACTCAGGGAAGGCGGCCGCCGTCCGGCGCCCGGCCGCCGCCGCGGTCATGACGAACCCGCCCGCCACGGCCACGAGCACGCTCAGAGCCAGCCACGACTTCCAGTACTGCCGGAAGCAGCCACGGAACACCATGACGACAGCCCGCACGACAACCTCCCCTGTGCAGTCTTGCGCACCGGGTCATATCGACAAGGCAGCCAGCCGCCAGCAGGTAGTCGTGCTAACACCACCGAGGATCTCAGGAGTCGTCCAGACCTGGCGCCCGGTCGTCCAGACTGCTCGGCGGCTGGTGCGCACGCCGCATGAGGCGGAAGGCTGGCTACGCTTTACGGAACGGGCCCCGGTTCCCGGCGGAACACAGCGAAGCAGGCAGCACATGGCACACGGCATTCAGGTCGGCGACAAAGCCCCTGACTTCACCCTCCCGGCGCAGTCCGGTGAACCCGTCCGGCTGCAGGACCGGCTCGGCGAGCGGGTGGTCGTCCTGTACTTCTATCCCAGGGACAACACCCGTGGCTGCACCGCCGAGGCGTGCGCCTTCCGCGACAGCCACGAGGTCTTCGCCGAGGCGGGCGCCGAGGTGATCGGAGTCAGCTCCGACTCAGTGGACCGGCACGCCGCCTTCGCGGGCCAGCACCAGCTGCCGTTCACGCTGCTCAGCGACCAGGGCGGCCAGGTCCGTAAACGATACGGGGTACCGGCCGTGCTCGGCGTGCTGCCCGGCCGGGTCACGTACGTGATCGACCGCCAGGGCACGGTCCGGCACGTCTTCAGCTCCATGACCGGCATCGGCCAGCACGTCAGCGACGCGCTCGAGATGGTCCGGCAGCTGCAGGCCGAGCAGGCCGCCTGACAGCTCCCGTCCCTGCCTCCCGGCGGGGACAGCGGGCGGGGACTGCGACAGCGAGATATCACGTGCTAGTCTTCTAGAACTCTAGAGGAGAGAGGGCATGTGATGGTCGGACGACTGCAGCACGCCGCAGTCGCCGCGGTACCGGATGTCGCGCCCGCCAGCGCACCGGACGCCGCGGTGACGAGCCGGCCGTGGGCGATGGGCGATCCGGGGCCACGCGGCCGGTTCGGGTCATTCGGCGGGCGTTTCGTTCCTGAGGCGCTGGTGCCGGCGTGCGAGCAGCTCGAGGCGGCTTTCCGGGCGGCCTGGGCCGACACGGGCTTCCGGGCCAGGCTGGACGGCTTGCTGCGCTCCTACGCTGGCCGGCCGACCCCGGTCACCGAGGCGACCCGCCTGTCCGAGGCGCTGGGCGTGCGGGTGCTGCTCAAGCGCGAGGATCTCGCCCACACCGGCAGCCACAAGATCAACAATGCACTGGGCCAGGGGCTGCTGGCCCAGCGGATCGGCAAGACCGCGCTGGTCGCCGAGACGGGCGCGGGCCAGCACGGGGTCGCCACGGCGACGGTAGCCGCGCACCTGGGCCTGGGCTGCACGGTGTACATGGGGGCCAAGGACATCGCACGGCAGGAACTCAACGTGTTCCGGATGGAGCTGCTCGGGGCGGCCGTGGTACCCGTCACCTCGGGGGCGCGCACGCTCAAGGACGCGACCAGCGAGGCGCTGCGGCACTGGGTCACCGCGGTGGACACCACGCACTACTGCATCGGATCGGTGCTGGGCCCGCACCCGTACCCCTGGCTGGTGCGGGAGCTCCAGCGGGTCATCGGGGACGAGGCGCGCGCCCAGTGCGCGGAACTGCTCTCGGGGGGCGGGCCAGACGTCGTCGTCGCGTGCGTGGGCGGCGGGTCGAATGCGGCCGGGACATTCGCCGGCTTCGTGGCCACCCCGGCCCGGCTGGTCGGCGTCGAGGCCGCGGGCGGGGCGGCGGTGACGGACGGCCGCCCCGGCGTGCTGCACGGCTCCCTGTCGTCCTTCCTGCAGGACGAGGACGGCCAGATCGCCGAGGCGCGCTCCGTTTCCGCCGGGCTCGACTACCCCGGCGTCGGCCCCGAGCATGCCTGCCTGGCCGAGTCCGGGCGCGCCGAGTACCACACCGCGACCGACGAGGAGGCCGTGGCCGCGGCCGAGTTGTGCGCCAGGACCGAGGGCATCCTGCCCGCGCTCGAGTCAGCTCACGCCCTGGCCTGGGTGCACCGCGCCGCGCACGCCGGAGACGTGGCCGGCGGCGCGACGGTGCTGATCACCATGTCCGGCCGCGGCGACAAGGACGCTGCCTGCCTGAAGGAGCTCGTCCGTGGCCGCCGTTGAGACCGCACTGCGCCAGGCCCGCGCCGCCGGCCGGCCCAGCCTCGTCACCTACGTCACCGGCGGTATCCGCGAGGACTGGACGGACCTGCTGGCCGCCATGATCGAGGCCGGCGCCGACGCGGTCGAGATCGGCCTGCCGTTCTCCGATCCCATGCTGGACGGCCGCACCATCCAGCAGGCCTCGGCCGCCGCCATCAGCCGCGGCGCGAGCACGGCCGGCATCCTCGGCCAGCTCAGCGCCGCTGCCGCCGGCACCGTCCCGCTCATCGCGATGACCTACGCTCATCACGCCTGCTCCCGCGGCCTGCCCGCGTTCTGCCGCCAGCTCGCGGACGCGGGGCTCAGCGGGGTGATCATCCCTGACCTGCCCGCCGTCGAGGCCGACGACTACCTCGCGGCGGCCGGACAGGCCGGCCTGGACGCCACCCTGATGGTCGCCCCCGCCACCGGGCAGGAGCAGATGAAGGCCATCGCCGGGCGCACGCGCGGTTTCCTGTATGTCATGAGCGTCATGGCCACCACAGGAAACCCGCGCGAGAGCGCCGACCCGGCCCGCTGGGCGGTCGCCGCCCGCGCCCGCTGCCACAGCCCCCGGCCCGTGCTGATCGGCTTCGGCATCGACACCCCCGGCCGGGCCGCGGCCGCGGCCCGGCACGCCGACGGCGTCATCGTCGCCTCCGCGCTGATGCGCCGCGTACTGGATGGCGCCAGCAGCGCCTGCATCGGCCGCGACGTGGCCGCCCTGCGCACCGCGCTCGACCAGGCCCGCCCGTGAGCACGGCCAGGCGGCCGGCTGACGACCGGCAGCCCAAGTACCTGCGCATCCACGGTGCCCTGCGGGACCGGATCATCAGCGGCCGATGGCCCGCCTGCCGTCCGCTGCCCTCCCAGCGCGAGCTGGCCGGCGAGTTCAGCGTCAGCATCATGACCCTGCGGCAGGCACTCCAGCTGCTCGCCGACGACGGGCTCATCGATACCCGCCACGGCAGCGGCACCTACGTGGCCTCCCGGTACGCCTACGGCCTCGGTCACCTGCGCAGCTTCGCCGCCGACCTCGCCGCCCAGGGCGCGCAGATCACCACCCGGCTGCTCGCCGCGGACACCGTCGCGGCGCCGGACGACGTCGGCGCCCGCCTCGGCGCGGCCGGCCAGGTCCTGCGGCTGCGCCGCCTGCGGCTGGCCGACGGCCGGCCGGTCATCGTCCAGACGTCCTATCTCCCGGCGCAGCTGGCCGCGGCCCTGGATCCCGCCGACCTCTGCCGCCGGGGGCTGTATACCGTCCTGGCCGAGCATGGCCGCGCGATCGGCCGGACCAGCGAGACCATCACCCCCGCGGCCCTGAGCGCCCGCGACGCTCATGACCTCGACCGGCCCGAGGCCAGCCCGGCCTTGCTCAGTCACCAGGTCAGCTTCACCACGGCCGACCTCCCTGTCGTCGACGACCATGCGCTGCTGGCCGGGGACAGCGTGGCTATCACCGCGAACCGCGCCGCCGGCCGCCTCGACGTCCACTACACCCTCGCCACCCGCTGAGGCGAAGCGCCGCCCTACGCCGTTCCCGCGGAGTCCGCGCCAGCGGCAGGTGCGATTTTGAGCGACAAGAAGTCGGCCACGCCGATCAGCCGGAGCACTTGCCGCTCGGCCGGACGAATGCCGCGCCGGTTCTCGTCGTGAACCAGTCGTGGCGAGACCAGGCGGACGGTCCGCCCTCTGGTCACCAGCTCGCAACCGCCCGCGGCCAGGACGTTCTTGACCCAGTCACTGTCCGGGCCATAGGTCAGGGCCAGAAGATAGCCGTCCGGAGCCGGGAACACGTTGACCGGCGTCTGGTAGCGACGACCCGAACGACGGCCAGCGTGGGCCACAACGCCGAAGCCCGGCATCCAGGGGGCAACGCGCCTGGTCACCCGGTTCAGGCCGACCTTGTTCCACCGGGCCAGAGTCCGGGGTAGCGGCATCGGCTCAGGCCCGGGGGATCAGGCCGGCGGCGCGAAGAACTCGAGCGCAATTCCGTCTGGATCGCGGAAGGAGACACCAGAGCCGTAATGAGCGTCCACGATTCCGCCGTGCGCGATGCCCAGCTCGTCCAGGCGGGCCGCCCGTGCCTGCAGCTCACCGCGGTCACGGCAGGCGAAGGCAACATGATCCAGGCCGGTGCGGTGCTCGTCGAATCTGTCCCCTGCGGCCCGTGGGTGCGTGTGCAGGCCGAACAGCTGTCCTCCATCGAGCGCGAACACGGTGTGGTGAAAGCCCCCGGTCGGCTCGTCCTCGTCGAGAACGGGCTTGGCGCCCAGCAGTTCGCTGTACCAGCGAGTGCTTCGATCGAGATCAGTCACGGTCACAGCGACATGGGCGATCGGCGGAAACTCAGGCACTGCGGCCTCCTGGCTGACGGTGGAACGTATGAGTTGTTCCCGATGTCGTACGCCTGGCTCCTGATGGCGAATCACCAGCGTACAGGCGTTGCTGGTGCAGGCTTCTCATTCTGGCGCGGCCGGTCCTGATGAGATCTGGCAGCCACCGGCGGCCTCAGGCGGGGATCGGGTGCTCGGTGAAGTGGCCGCAGATACCGAAGCCGAGGCGCTGGTAGACCGGCTCGCCCATCGCGGACGCCTGCAGGACCGCGGTGGCGTGTCCGTGCTGGTCCGCGGCGCGCAGTGCGGCCAGGGTGATGGCGGTGCCGTAGCCGCGCCGGCGGTAGGCGGCCAGGGTGCAGACGTTGTAGATGCCCGCCACGCCGGCGTGACCGAACATCTCGGCGGTGCAGACCGGCTGGCCTTCGTGGTAGCCGACCAGGTAGCGGGCCGGGCAGCTGCGGGCCAGGGCCGGGGCGGCCGTCTGGGCGAAGTAACGGGGGACGGTCATCGCAGGCGGGTTCCAGTCCGCGGCCAGCACGGCGGCGTAGTCAGCGAGCTGCCCGGCGGTGGTGACGGGACGGATGTCCAGCCCGGCCACCGCCAGCGGCCCGGGCACGTCGGCCAGCCGGGCCCACATCGCGTTTTCCTGCTCGCAGGCCGGCAGGCCCGCTCGGGCCAGCCGGGCGGCCAGGTCTCCCGGCGCCGAGGCCGGCCCCACCTTCCAGGAAAAGCGCCGGCCAGTGGCGGCCAGTTCCCTGGCCGTCTCCTGGATCCGGGACGTGGCCGTGTCCGGCGTGAACCGGGCACCGGCGACGATGTTGAAGGTGTCGTCATCGAGACCGCTGTCGGCCACCATGAGGTCACCGCTCCGCCCGACGCTCATCCCCGGCGTCTCCCGGTGCAGATGGCAGGCGTGCTCGGCCAGGTTCCGCTCCATCGCAGACAGCAGATCGTCCATATCCCGCGCCGGGGTTACCGTTCCTGCTCGGTGGGACGGATCAAGATCTCATTGACCGCGACGTGCCGCGGCCGGGTAACGATGTAGGTGATCGCGTCGGCGATGTCCTCCGCTTCCATCCGCTGCCCGAACTGGCCCCGCAGGCGGTCGAGTATCTCGGGCCGGTTGTGGCCGGCCAGCTCCGTCGCGGTGGCGCCCGGCTCGACCAGCGAGACGCGCACGTAGCGCTTGGCCACTTCCTGGCGCAGGGACTCGCTGAACGCGCCGACGCCGTGCTTGGTGAGGTTGTAGACGCCGCTGCCGTTGCGGGCCGCCCGCCCGGCCACTGAGCTGATGTTCACCATGTCGGCGACCTGGCGCGGGCTGTCCTGGGCACCGCGCAGCAGGTGGGGCAGCGCCGCGTGTGCGCAGTAGAGCAGGCCGAGCACGTTGAGATCGACCATCCGCTGCCACTCCGACAGGGGCGCGCCGACCGCCGGGCCGAGCAGCATCACGCCGGCGTTGTTGATGAGAGTGTCCAGGCGGCCCAGCTCGGCGACCGTGCGCTCAATCGCATCGGTCGCCTGCTGCTCGTCGGTGACGTCGGTCTCCAGCACCAGCGCGGTCCCGCCCTGCTCGCGGATACCGGCGGCCAGCGTGTCCAGCCGGTCCCGGCGCCGCGCGGCCAGCGCCACGGCCGCGCCCCTGGCCGCCAGCGCGGTCGCCGCGGCCGCCCCGATACCGCTCGAAGCCCCGGTCACGAGCGCGACGGTGCCACTGAGTACTGGCTTCATCCGGGAACTCACCTCTCTGCTCATCGGGCTAGCCGCTCCGGCGATCCCCGCGCGGCTCTTCCATCCCGCCAGCCTAGGGGGTTGCCAAAAGAATGTTAACGATATATCTTTGACATATCCGAGAACTCTACGATGGTCCGGGGACAGCCCGGGCCGGAGCCCGGAGATGACAGGTCAGGAGAACTTGTTATGCGAACCCATGAACACCGGCGGCACGACCGCCACGATGCAGAAACGCCCGGCTGCCAGCGTCCCGGCCACGAAGACCGGCAGGCCGGACCGGACGAAGGCCGCCGTCCGCGCGACGCCGGCCGCCGCCGCGGCTATGCCCGCGGCGAATTCCCCGGCCGGCTACCCGCCGGCCCGCCCGGCTTCCGCGGCCCGGCGCCGCGGGCAGGCGGCCCGAGGATGCGCGGCCCCCGCGCCCAGCGCGGCGCAGGGATCGAGCTGCGCACGCTAGCGGGCCAGCTGGCGATGGCCGCCTTCCAGGTGGGCGGGGCGGGCACCGATGCCCAGCAGGCGCAGGCCCGCAAGATTCTGGCCGACGCGCGCGAGTCCCTCGCTCAGATCCTGGCCAGCAGCCAGGACGAGGCCAGCGCCGGGGAAAGGTAGCCGAGCCGCGCGACCGCCAAGGCCGCGTGGCCAGGCTCAACCCCGAGCACGTCGAGCTGTCACACTGGAGCTCATGGCGTGCTCGCTGGGGTGGGGCGAGTATCCCCCCACCGTATGAAGAGGAGCGTGGAATGACGACGAAGGCCGCATTTTCCCCCGAGGAATGGAATGTGGTGCTCGAGGGCCCGCCGAGTGCCGGCATGATCGTGGTCTCGGCAGCCCGCGGGGGGATGATCCGCGAGTCGATCGCGATGTCGAAGGCGTACGTCGAAGCGCGGGCCGAGCACGGCGAGAGCGAGCTCCTCGACGAGATCGTGACGACCAAGCCCGAGATAGACCACACGAGGTACCACTCGGCCGACGAGGTCAGGGACCACGGGCTGCAGCATCTGCGCGACGCGGTGGCGCTGCTGGAGGGCAAGGCCACGGCCGAGGAGCTCGATGGCTACCGGCGCTTCGTCCTTACCCTCGCCGGCAAGGTCGCGGCCGCGCACCGGGAGGGTGGGCAGAGCGTGAGCCCCCCCGAGGCCGACGCTATCCAGCAGATCACGGCGGCGCTCGGCACGACCGCCGGCTCTTGATGAGCCAGCCAGCGCAGCCCCGCCGGGTTTTACCTGGCCCAGGTGGCGAGGACGCCGTCGATGGCGGTCCGTACCCGGTCCCTGGCGATGTCACGGGGGACGCCGGACATGAGCAGGGAGTCGTAGTCGGTGTTCTCGTGGCGCACTGAGGCGATGACGGCGAGGATGATCGCGTCCTCCTCCAGCGCGCGGCCGGCGGCGGACCGGCCGACCCGTCCACTGCCCCGCAGGCCGGCGTGCTCCGCGATCGAGGCTGCTCGCGGGCCAGGGCAGCCGGGGAACAGCCGCGTTATCTCGCCGCCATGCGGGCCCGGAACTTCACGTCTTCGCCGGCCCGCCGCTGCCTGTCCCGTTCCCGGCGGCGCATCCGGGCTTCCTCGTCGGCTAGGCACTGCTCCTCTGCGTGCTGGAGCGCTGCTTCCTCGGCGAGGACGCCCTGCCGCTCGTACCGCCTGCGGCTCCGGCTCCAGCGCACGACCACAGCCGACAGGCTGCTGGCCTGCCGGGCGCGGCGGGTCAGCGCGGCGTCACCGGCCGGGATGAAGATGAGGTGGCCCAGGTCGGCGCAGGTCAGGCACAGCGGGCCCGCGTCGTCCATGATGAGGAAATCGCCGCCTTCAGAGCCGCACTCGGCGCAGGTCCAGTCCCTGACCGGCAGGATCACGACCAGGTCGGATGGCTTGCCCTGACGTTTCGTGCGGTCTGCTCGCTGAGTATCCGCGGGCGGCGGGCGGCTGGGCTTCGACGGGAGATTCCGGCTCACAAAAATGAAGCGTACCGACGCGGACAAGCTCGGCGAGGCCGCCGATCAACCCCCGTGAACTGCGCATCAAGGCCAGGAACGCAGCGCCAAGGATCCCGGCATCAGCACAACGACCAAGGGGACGGGCATCCCGATCTTCAGTCCCGATCCTCACCGGCCAGGGCCGGCGGTCCGGCCGGACCGCCGGCCCTCGCCGCGCACGTCAACTCCCGGGCTCGCTCAGACCGCCTGGGTGTCTGCGGGCCAGTCGCTGTGCTGGAGGATCTCGGCTGCGCCTCGCACGACACACCGCAGCGGGTCGTCCACGACGACGGTCGGGATGCTGGTCGCCATCTCGATCCGGCTGGCCAGGCCGGGCAGCAGGGCCCCGCCGCCGGCCAGGCGGATCTTTCCCCGTACCACGTCTTCCGCGAGACCCGGCGGGATATCTGACAGCATCTCCTGCACCGAGTCGACGATCGCCGCGGCGGGGCGCTCAAGCGCGGCGGCGACCAGCCGCCCCGGCACGCGCTCTATGCGGGGCGTCCGGCGCACGGCGTCGACGCCGACCGCCTCCTCCTCTTCCCATCCGGTCATGCCCACGGCGAGTCCCAGCGCCATCTTCAGGCTCCGGGCGGCGTTGCGGCCCAGGAGCAAGCCGAATTCAGCCTTGACGGCCTGCACGATCGCCTCGTCCATGGCATTGCCGCCGATGCGCAACGACCGTGCCCGCGCCACGTGACCGCCGGCCAGCACGGCGGCTTCGGTGGTCCCGCCCCCGATGTCCACGATGAAGGCGCCGGACCCGGCCGCGAGATCGAAGCCTGCTCCGGCGGCGGCGGCGACCGGCTCGTCAACGAGCCGCACGGCGCAGCGTGGCCGCAATGCCTCGACCGCGGCCGCCAGGGATCGCCGTTCCACCCAGGTCGCGCCGCACGGCACGCAGACCACAGCCGACGCCCGCAGCAGGCCGCCGTGCAGGCCAGCCCGGTGCAGGAAGGCCTGCAGCATGGCGATCGTCGCGTCCAGGTCGGCGATGACCCCGTCCCGCAGGGGATGGATCACCTCGGTGTCCTGAGGTTCCTTCCCGGCCAGGGCATCTGCGTCCCGGCCCACGGCGGTCACCTTGCCGGTAGTCCGGTCGATGGCGATGGCGGAGGGCTCGTCGATGACCAGCCCGCGACCGGCGACACAGACGAGCGTGTTGACCGTGCCGAGGTCGACCGCTATGCCCGCCCGCAACCGCATGGAACCGTCCCTCGCCTGAAATGTCATCCGCCTCCCCAGTATGGTGCCACTTCCGCACGGTCCCGGGGGCATGCGTCAGTGCGTCGGCTCCATCGGAGCGCTGTCGTCAGGGCCCTGGACCCTGGCGGCAGTAGCAGGATGAGGTAATCGGCACGTCCGCGCGCGCCGCGGCGATTTTCAGCTGCTGCCCGATGATGCCGGCCTGCTGGTGCTGGCCGAGCCGGCTCAGGCACTCGTGGTAGCCGTGCAGGCTCCAGATGTTGCCGGGATGCTGGCGCGCCCTGGCCAGGGTGTCATCGAGGCCGAGGTCGGCCCGGTAGACGGTCGCGGCTTCCTCGACCCGGCCCTGTTCCAGCAGGAGCGCGCCGTAGGCATGCCGGGTCGGCTGCATCCACCCCCACGGCTCGTCGTAGGGCAGGCCATCGTCGAGTTCGATGGCGCGGCGCAGGTGGGTGAATGCCGCATCGTAGTTCTGCCTGCGGTACTCGATCTCGCCGTCGAGCATCGCCGCTGCTATGTGCAGGATGTCCGCGCAGGTGTTGTTGAACAGCATGCGCGAGGCCGGTACCCGCTCGATGGCGTGCAGGAACTCCCGCCGGCTCGTTTCGGCGTGAGTCAAGTTTCCGGTAGCCGCATAGGCGACGCCCCTGGCGTAGTGCGTTATGGCGATGGTGAAGCAGTACAGCTGCGGGGCGCCGGGCAGCGGGGTGGCCAGGATGTCCGCCCAGCGGCCGAATCGGATCAGCACGTGCAGCCGCATCGGCGCGAACGCCTCAAGCCAGTCGGCCATCGGCGGGCTCTGTGCCCGCAGCAGATCTTCGGGGATGGCCGCGGTGAGCTGATCAGCGGTCTCCAGCGCGGTCTGCGCCTGGCCGAGGAACATCGCGCCGTAGATCTTGAAATGGTAGTTGTGCACCCGGTACAGGGTGTAGAAGTTCATTTCGCCGGCCCTGGCGCGGAACTTCTCGTCGGCGACGATCGCCCGGGCGTTGGAGCTCACCACCTGCGGGTAGTCACCGCACAGCACGTCGAGATGCGTCGGCATGTGCACCAGGTGACCCGCGTCCGGCACCAGCTCGCGCAGCAGATCGCCGGCGGGCAGTGCGACCTCGGGCTCGGCCGACATCTCCATCAGGTGGACGTAGAAGTGCAGGACGCCCGGGTGCTGGCGCCCGCTCGGGCCGGCCATGGCCCGCTCCAGCACGTCCCTGGCCTCGGCCGCCTGGGCTCCGCGGGCCTGCTGCCCCGTCGCCTGGTCCCACAGCGCCCACGGCGTGAGATTCATCAGCGCGTCCGCGAACAGCGCCGCCACGTCCGGGTCGCCGGGATATGCCTGGTAGACCCCGCGCATGGCGTCGGCGTAAGACATGCTCCAGGCCGAGCAGTCGCCGTCCGGCTCAGCGGAGGGATACCTGCAGGCCAGCGCCCGGATGAGCGCGCGCTCGACCGGCAGCGCCCCCGGCGCGAGCCTGAGCGCCTGCGATACCGCGGCGAACGCGCGCGAAACTGACTTCTCCAGGTCGGCCGGATCGAAGTCCGCCCAGGACTTGTTGTAGTTCGGGCCCAGCACGTAGGCCAGTCCCCAGTACGCCAGCGCGCACTCGGCGTCGTGCCCGGTCGCGCGCTCGAAACACCGCGCGGCCTCCTCGTGGTTGAACGCATACGCCCACACCAGCCCGCGGGTGAACCACGTCCGGGCCTCCGCCGACGAGGTCAGCACCGGCCGCGCGTAGCTGCCGAGGTCGAAGTAGTCGGGCATGCCGGCCCCTCCCCGCTGCCGCCGGTGCTGCTAGCGGCGGATAACTGGCTGGCCGGTCCCCCCGGCCGCCTCGACGCGCGACTTGAGTTCCTTGAGGGCGGTGTGGATGATCATCTTCTCGACCTGCCGCCTGAGCATCCCGACCATCGGGATCCGGACCCCGACCGCCAGCTCGAAGGTCACCTCGGTACCCTCGCCCCGGTCGGCCAGGGTGTAAGCGCCCGACATCGCGGAGATCACCGAGCCCGCCTCGGCCAGCTCCCAGCGCACCTGCTCGTCGCCATCCCATGCGTACGCGAGCACGAAGCGGTCCTTGACGATCCCGGCATCCAGCTCGAACCGCACCGTGCGGGCCCGGCCGTCTCCATCGGACTGGTCGAGCACCTCGGCCGAATGCACGCCAGCCCAGTCGGGATACGCCGCGAAATCAGCGATCACGCTCATGACGGCCTTCCGCGGCATCGCGATCGTGGTCGTCGATGTGGTCCTGGCCGTCATTCTGGGAGCGTACCTCCCGCACTGTGCCGCCGCCGACTGGCTCGTCGGCTGACATTACTGTGGGCTGATGGTCGATACCGATGCCATCGTCGAGCGGATCCTCACCACCTACGACACCATTACCGTGGTCGGCGCCAGCGGCGTGCCGTCGAAGGCGGCCCATTCCGTGCCCGCGCACATGCAGCAGCACGGCTGGCGCATCATCCCGGTCAATCCGCACGCTGACGAGATCCTGGGCGAGCGCGTCTACCGCACCCTCGCCGACATTCCGGAGCAAGTGGGCCTGGTCGACGTCTTCCGGCCTGCGCAGGCGACTCCCGACATCGCGCGCCAGGCCGTTGCCGCCGGTGCCGCTGCGCTGTGGCTGCAGCTGGGCATCGCCTCGCCGGAAGCACGCGCGATCGCGCAGGACGCCGGCTTGCTCTACGTCGAGGACCGCTGCCTGATCATCGAGCGGCGCCGGCTCGGACTGGACGCGCCGCGATAGCTCCCGCGGCGGTAACAACAGCACCTTGGGGCCCTCAACACTGAGTTGCGGCTCTGGCGGCGAGTTGCGGTCTGGACGGGGCGGATCCCGGCCCCCGGCGGCGGTTTCGCCTCGAGGGAGGCGTCGGATCAGTTCGCGGCTTGGGCGCGGATCAGCCCGGCAAGCCCGGCGGGCCAGACAACCTCTGCCGTGGTGTCCAGCTCGGCCAGCGTCCACCATCGCCATGCGGCTATGCCATCACTAGCGTGCATCGCAGCGACGTCTCCCAGCTCACGGCAGGCCGGCTCCGTCCGCGCCAGGAACAGGCGCTCGTGCTGGCGGAGCATCCGGCCACCATGCTCCAGCGTCCGGACGTGCCGGTGGATCTCGCCCAGCAGGACAACATCGGCCCAGCCGGTCTCCTCGGTGAGCTCGCGGCTCGCCGCATCCGCATAGGACTCGCCCGGGTTCAGGCCCCCGCCGGGAGTGGTCCAGTGGCGTCCGTCCGGAGGATCGTCGTCGTATCGCAGCAGCAGGACACGGCCACCAGGGTCGAGCACGACGACCCGGCCCGCGCGCCGCACCGGCAATCCGGCCATCTCCGGCATCCCGGAGTCAGCCGCGCCCTCCGGCTCGCGTCGGTCCATGCTCTTCATTGTGCCGGGCACCCCGGCCTCGACGCCGTTCTACATGGACGGCTCGGGCCGGGCCGCAAATGACCTCCGGCCCTGACTGAACTGACCGGCCGGGCCAGCGGCCGGCGTGGGCGACGGTGGCCGGCGGGCCCGGGGTCTGAGGGTCAGCGGTTCTTGATGACCCTTCTGCGGTAGGCCAGGCTCCCGACGCCGACCAGGATCGCCACTCCGCCGAGGCTCAAGGGCACGGTGTCCTGGAATCCGGCCGTGCCGCCGCCGCCAGTGGCCGGCGCGGCCGCAGGGAACGGGCTGGCCGAATGGCTCGGCGATGGCGACGGAGTCGGAGTCGGCGCCGTCGCCGCCGCGGCCGAGGGGCTCGCGCTCGACGTGGCACTAGCCGAGCCGCTAGCGGGTGTTGCCGAGCCGGTTACTGCGGGTGAGAATGGAGTTGGCGTCGGCGAAGGCGAGGACCCCGAGCAGGCTGAGACTGATGCGGAAGCGAGTATGGCCAAGGCAGCGCAGCAGACGGCGGTCAATCTCGAGCTGAGACCCGTCCCCATGATGGTTGTGCGCATCGTTACGGGACCTCCTTATACGTCCGGCAGGCGCCGGGCTGTTTTCCCGGTTCCCGGCATCGGAAGAGGAATCGTGGCCGGCTGGTCACTGCCCGCGCCCAGCCGAAGGCAGATGCCCTGCAGCGCCGACGGCCATGAAAGTAAAGCCATAGACGGCGCAGATATGAAATGTCCTGTTCATCATTGGAATATTAGGCTACGCGATTAAAGCACCCTGGGGAAGACGGAGAGAAGGACAGCATTGGGGGATGTGGAGTGGCGGCGTATAGCCGGGTGCCGCGTAGTCATGTGCTGGCCGCAGGGCCGGTACGTCCCCCAGGCCAGGACGGCAGGAAGCTTTCGCGCGCGCGTCGCGGGGGTGGCCGGCATCCTTCTCATCGTGGGCGGGGTCGCCGCGGTCGGCGTCGTGGTCGCTGTCCAGCAGCACGCGCCTCAGCCCGTCCTGGCGGCAGCGGGTGCTACCGGGCCAGCTGCCCAAGGTCCATCGCTACGGCGCTCACTGCCGGTGTCCGTCGACATCCCGGCCATTGGCGTGGACTCCAAACTGCTGCACCTGGGAGTCAACTCCGACGGCACGATCCGGGTCCCGTCGCTGTACAGCTCGCCCAGTGAGGCCGCATGGTTCAAGTACTCGGCGGCGCCCGGCCAGATCGGGGCGTCGGTCATCGAAGGTCACCTCGACGGCTACCACGGGCCGGCTGTCTTCTTCCGCCTGGGAGCCCTCCACCCGGGTGACAGGATCGATGTGACGCTGGCCGACGGGATCACCGCTATTTTCCGTGTCACCGGGGTACGCCAATACCTTAAATCCCGTTTCCCGGCAAGAGCCGTTTACGGCGCGACCAGCTATGCGGCTCTGCACCTGGTAACGTGCGGCGGCACTTTCGACTACACCACTGGCCATTACCTCAGCTCTACTGTTGTATTCGCGTCCCTCATCTCCTCACGACGGGCGGCCGACAGCCAGGCCGCTGGCTGATGGCGCTGGCTGACGGCTGCCGCTGAGCGCTGGCTGACGGCTGCTGGCGGACGCCTAGCGGGCGGACGCCTAGCGGACGGTAACTGTGCAGGCACACCTGGAGGTATCGTCTTTAGGAGGAACAGGCCTGGAGAGAGAGTTGCCCGTTGCCTCGAAGACAGTTTCCGAGACCGGCGAGGACGCAATGAGTCAGTCCAGTTCTGCCCGCCCCGCCCCGCCCGGCGCTTGGCCAGCCCAGCGAGGCGCGGGCTCGGCGCTGGCCCCGCGGAACTGGCGGGTGGCCTGGCGCCTGATCGTCTTGGTGGCCATTCCGGCGGTGCTTGGCCTGGCGCTCACCGGGCTGAAGATCACTGACGCGACGCGCAGCGCTGCGGCATACGGCCAGGTCAGCCGACTCGCAATGCTCGGCCAGCAGGTCACCGGCTTAATGCAGGCGATGGAGGATGAGCGGGCCGACACGGCCGCGTTCATCGCCGACGGTCGCCCGGCCGCAGGCCTCGTGGGCCTGCGGCGGCAGTATGCGATCACCGACGGCTGGGCGGCCGCGTCGCGCCGGCTGGTTGTCGGTCTGGGCCGCGAATACCCGGCCCAGACGCGGGCCAGCGCGACCGCTGTCCTGGCCAGCATCGCTGAACTGCCCGGCTTGCGCAGGCACGCGGCGCAGAGCCAGGCGTCCGCTCAGGCCGTGATCAACGGATATTCCGCGGCCACAGCTGGCCTGTTGCCCGTCAACGACGGCATCGCCGACCTGAGCGGCAATACGGCGCTTATCACCAGCGTGCGCGCGCTCAGCTCGCTCTCCAGGATGAAGGATCAAGCCTCGGAGCAGCAGGCCATCCTCGGTACGGCGCTCGCCGAGGGTCACTTCGAGCCCGGCGCGCTCACCGCGCTGACCACCGCCCAGGCGCAGCAGGCCAGTGACCTCGTGTCGTTCCGCAGCTCGGCGACCTCGGAGGAGAGCTGGGCCCTCACCCGAACGCTGGCCGGCCCGCTGGCCGGGCAGGCCCAGGCGGTGGAGCAGCGCGCGACGGCGGCTGGCGACGGCGGGCTGTCCCTCGATGCCCGCCAGCAGTGGCAGGCCGGGATGTCCTCCACGGTCGGCTGGATGCGCCATGCCGAGCGGCAGCTGGCTTCCTGGATTACGGCCTACGCCCAGGCCCTGCAGCGGAGCGCGAAGCGGTCCGCGATAATCACCGGGGGCGTGGCACTGGCCGTCATAGCCCTGGCCATGCTGGCCACCCTGATCCTGGCCCGGTCCATAGTGCGCCCGCTGCGACGGCTTGAAGCAGCCGCCCTGGATGTCGCCGAGGTACGCCTGCCGGCCGAGGTCCGCGCGCTGGGCGTGGCCGGGGACTCCGGGCACCCTCTCCCGGTGACGCCGATCGACGTGGTGTCCACCGACGAGATCGGACACGTCGCCCGCGCGTTCGATCAGGTGCACCGGGAAGCGGTGCGGCTGGCCGGAGAAGAGGCCCAGCTGCGCGGTAGCGTCAGCGCTATCTTCGCTGGTTTCTTCCGGCGCAGCCATTCCCTGCTGGAACGGATGCTGGGGCTGATTGACAGCCTGGAACTCCGTGAGGATGACCCGGAACGGCTGGCCAGCCTGTTCCAGATGGATCATCTGGCTACCCGGATGCGACGCAGCTCAGACAGCGCGCTCGTGCTCGCGGGCCACGAGACACCCCGCCTCTGGACCGAGCCGGTCGCCCTGGTGGACCTGCTCCGGGCCGCTGTGTCCGAGATCGAGCAGTATGACCGGATCCACCTCGACGTCCAGCAGGGTGTCTCGGTCAGCGAGAGCGCTGCAGCCGACACCGTGCATATGCTCGCCGAGCTGCTGGAGAACGCGGCCACGCATTCGCCCGCGACCACCCAGGTAATCGTGTGCGGGCACACCGTGCGCGGCGGCTTGCTGATCAGCGTCGTCGACGAAGGAAGGGGCATTCCCGAGGGTCAGCTGAGGCAGCTCAACCGGCAGCTGACCCATCCGCCCCTCGCGGACGCGGGGGTCACCCGGCACATGGGCCTGTTCGCGGTCGCGCACCTGGCGGCACGGCACGGCATCAAAGTGACGCTGGAACTGCCGCCGAACGGCGGTACCACCGCCAGGGTGCACCTTCCCGCCACGCTGATCTCGCAAGACGCCAGGCGCGGTGGCTGGCCGGGACAAACTGGCGAAGCCCTCAGAGCCGGGGTCGGCGGGCGAGCCGGCCCCGAAGCTGCGGCTGCGGATCCGCGGCGCCCGGCTCCCCGGTTCGCCGCCAGGCCGGAGTCCGCTGCCGGGCCGGAGTCCGCTGCCGGGCCGGAGTCCGCTGCCGGGCCGGAGTCCGCCGCGCCCGATGCCGTCCCGGTGCTGCTGAGCGCGCCGTTGCCAGCCACGAGCCAAGCTGCCGCCTTCGGCGTGGCCGTGCCGGAGCCAGCCGGTACGGAGCCGGGTGGTGCGCTACCCATTTTCGAATCCGTCGAAGCAGATTATTCTTCCCGTACCCGCGAGCAGGACCGGCTCCGGCCCGGCGCGTCGCACGCCGACCGGCCGACGCGAGCCGGGGAGCCGGCCACGGCTTCGGCCACCTGGGCCTCCGTCGCCGACGACCGGCGTGCCGCGGCGCCGGGTGGCATCCCGGCCATTGGTGGCCTGACCTCCGCAGGGCTGCCGCAGCGGATTCCGCAGGGCAGCCCGGTCCCCGGCGCTGCGGCCGACCGAGAGGCCCGGCAGGCCACGGCGGCTGAATCGGCGCGGATCGCACTAGACCGGCTGGCCGGCTTCCAGCGAGGCTCCCGCCGGGCCAGGGCGGTGGCCGGGAAGGACCGCGACGCCGATCAGTCGGCCCAGGACGGCTGAGGCGGAGCATGTGGATCCGGTCCCTCATCCGCAGGGCCTTGACCAGCTCCTCATCAGCTTTACCGAGCGCTTTCCCGAGGTGCTGCACGCTCTCGTGGTGTCCTCAGACGGCGTCCCGCTGGCCGTGTCCGAGCGGATACCGCCCGATCAGCTGGAGATGATCTCCGCGACCACCTCCAGCTTCATCGGCCTGGCCCGTGGCGCAGGCCGGATAATGGACGGGGGTGCCGTCACCCAGGGCCTGGTCGCCATGGAACGGGGCACCCTCGTGATCATGGCGATCAATGAGGGCTCGAGCTTCGCCGTGTTCACCAGCGCCGCAGCCGACCTCGACCTGGTCGCGTACGAGATGACAATGCTGCTGGAGCAGGCCGACAGCATCGTCCCCTGGACTGCTTCACAGTGACACGGTCGGATATCCGCTCCGCCAGACGGCGTACTCAGGGCAGAGCGGCCGGCCGGTTTCCTGGCAGCTGATCCACAGTCGCAGGAGGTGCCGTTTACGTGCCGGGTCCTCGGCGTCATCGACGAATGCCGTGCGAGTATGCACCGTCACGAAGTTGTTAAGGAACTGGATGTCGCCGGTCTGCAACGTCATGCCGAGTGCGACTCCCGGCCTCTTGGGCAGTGAGTCGAAATACATGAAGCAGGAGACCTCGTCCGCCGACAGCCTGGGCACCTCGGGAAAGCGCATAGCCGACATTGCCCGGCCGGTCCTGACGGTCGCCGAAAGCGCTCCGCCGAAATAACTGTAGAGCGGCTCCAGATACCATCCGGGCGATCCCGGCGGCTCCTCGCTCCTCCAGTCAGTCGGGAAGTTCTTGGTGAGGATGGGCAGGTACTCGGGGTGCTCGTCGATGACGAAGTTATAGAGGAGCGCGGAACTGGCCACGAAACTCTCCCCGCCGTACAGAGCGGGGCGCAGGCACATCAGGCCCACGAAGTCGGTGGAGTCAGTGTGGAATCCGAGATCCTCGTTGGTCGCGTACGCCCGCTCGTAAGGACCGCGCCTGCCGAGATCGCGTATGTGGCCCACGAGGTCGCCCTTGCGATTCTGCGGCACAAGATCTCCCATGTGCCGTCCCATGCCCCAGTAGATGGCAGTGGCTTCCTCCTCGCTGAACCTGTCATAGATGGGCAGTCCGCGCAGGAGAACGAGCCCTAGTCCGTGCTCCAGCCGGTCCACGATGTCATCGATCTGCTCCTGGAAATGAGGAAGCGGAAAGTCCTGCGCCCGGATCTCGGTGACGTCATTGAACTGCTTCTTGGAAGCATGCGCGAGAGCTCGCTCGAAATCGGTAAAATCTTCCTCGGTAAAATGGATAATCCAGCGATCGGCGTCTTCCAGCTCGTCGCCTCTCCATACATTCGGAGCCGGTATCGGCTTCGTGAGAATCTCGGTCACCAAGAGCGCTCCTTTGCCGTGAACATATTTTCCGCAAGCTCATCGTACGGCTCGATTCACGGACTCTCAAGCAAACCGTCTGGCCGTATAGACCCCGCTTTTCCATAATCATCCGACAACCAGACGGGCTACCTGGTCGGCGGTCGCCCGGGTGTGCCGGGTTCCTCGGGTCGGAGGCAGGCTGACGAAGCCGTTCGTAGTCGGGGGGCGTAGCTGCACTTGCGTGCTGTACGGGTGTGGGCTCAGCCGGGCTAGGCGATCTCGGGCTGCGGACTCAGGGCACCTGTTTCTTGTGAGGGTTCGGCGGCCGGGAGCAAGATGGTGGCGCCGAGGCCGATCAGGCCGATGAACGCCAGGACGATCATGGCGATCGCGTAGGACCGTTTGGGGTCGGCGAGACCGGCGACCAGGATGGTGCCCGCGATCGCGGTGCCGAGCGAGGACCCGAGGTTGGAGACGCTGCGCGATAGCCCGGAGATTTCCCCTTGGAGGTTTTCCGGGAAGGCGGATTGCACGACGTTGACCGAGGGCGTGAGCATGACGCCTACGCCTACGCCTATGAGGAACAGCCCAGGGGCGAAGTACCAGGCGCTGGGGTGGCCCTTCACCATGACCAGCAGCACGATGATCCCGGCGATGGTGGTCACAAAACCGGCCAGGATGAGCGATCGCTGCTGGAACCGTTTGGCCAGGCGGCCAGCGGCCAGCGAGGACAGCAAGATGCCGACCGTGGCGGCGGTGAAGATCACGCCGGTCTGGACGGCGTTGTAGTGCCGCACTACCTGGAGGTAGGCGGACACGACAAACGCCGTGCCCAGGAGAACCGCCCACTGCACGTTCTGAGTGACCATGGCCAGGTTCGAGGTGCGGTTGCGGAACAGGCCGGTCGACAGCAGGGCTTCCTTCCCGGCGTGCTCGCGGCTGCGGATCCAGGCGAAGAACCCGGCCAGGATGAGTGCCCCCACAACGACTAGCACCGCCATCAGCACCAGATTGCTGTCGGCTGCCATTATCCCGCCGACCAGGACGATCAGGCCCACGGCGGACAGGACCGCCCCGACGATGTCGAAGGGGCGGGTGGGATCGGCGGGCAGCGGATCGGTGATGCCGCGGGCGAGCAGCACGATGATCACGATGATGAGGGCTTGGAAGATGAACGCGGCCCGCCAGGTGATCGCGGTGGTGATCGCACCTCCGATCAGCGGCCCGGCGGCGGCGCCGATTCCGCCCATGCCACTGATCACCCCGAACGCCCACGCCCGGGACTTCATATCGCGGAACAGGATAGTCGTGAGGATGTAGACCGGCGGGATCAGCAGCGCGGTACCGACTCCCTCGAAGAACGAGTTGCCCAAGATCAGCACGCCGAGCCCGGGCGAGACCGCGCTGAGCAGGGCGCCGATCCCATAGATCACCAGCCCCATCATGAAGCACCGCTTGCGGCCCCAGCGGTCGGTCAGCTTGCCACACGGAATCATCAGCGCGGCCATCACCAGCAAGAACAAGGTGATGCACACTTGCACACCCTGGACCGTGGTGTGCAGGTCGGTTTTGATGTCATTGATCATGACGTTCATGTTCGAGCCCGCGAAACTGCAGATGAACTGAGCCAGAGCCAGCGGCACCAGCACCCTGCGCAGCGACCCCGTCATGGCCGGCCGCCCGGCCGCGCTGGTCATGACCGCTGCCCATGACGCTGGCCACCGATCGCGGCCAGCGTTCGGTCCATACTCGACACGGCAGACTCCTCAAGTGGCGCTCTGGTCTCGGCCCCGCTCATGGCATGCACCTAGCAGCGTAGGGCGGGACCCCGGGCTCAGCGCAACTGCATCACGGCCCGGCCCGGGCCGGATCGTGGCGAAGCGCTAGGGGGCAGCGTTGCTGTACTGAGGTGAGAAAGGCCGATTCTGCGTTTGTGCACAACCAGGCTAGGTAACGGCATCTGTGCCAGCTGGGCGGGTGGGTTCGGGTGATGCTTCAGCTAGCGCGTACTCAACGGCGCGGCTGCCTCCCAGGGACTGTCCCCGTGTCCAGGCCTGCTCGAATGCCGCATCTCCCATGCGGGAGCGAAGCGCGGCCAGGAGACCATCGTCGTGGGCGGCGCGGGGCACGAGCGCGTGCAGCCAGCCGCTGCCCTTGGCTTGCAGGAGCGCGGCAGCGGCGGCGAGCAGATGCACGGCGCGCTCGGGGTTGTCCTGCCGGATGGCGACCGCGGCGAGCGCCTCGAGGTAGTAAGCGACGCTTGGTTCGTCCCTGGCCTCGGCTGACTGCGACACCCCTTCCTGCAGGCATTCCGCCGCGCCGGTCAGATCGCCCTGTGCCTGGCTGCTGAGCGCCAGGTCGTAGAGCGAGACGAGGATGGTGAACCGGTCTTGTGCGCTGCGGGCCGCATTCAGGGCCTCGGTGAACAGCTGCGCGGCACGGTCGTGATCTGCCTGGCTGAGCCGGATCTGGCCGAGGAAATTGCACACGAGCGCCACGTCCATCAGGTACTGCAGACGCACGGGTCCGGCGAGCCGGTCGTTGCCGGCCTCCTGCAGCGGGGCGAGCGTCTGTTCGAGCAGCTCGCTGGCCCGCGCGTCCTGGTGCTGCAAGGCCAGGAGGTGACCCAGCATGGCTGCCGTCGTGGCTGCGCCCAGCATGTCCCCGGCCTGGCGGTACAGCGGCAGGCTCTGCTCCAGGAGCGGCTGCGCTGTGGCCTGGTCCCCGGACGCGAAGAGGCCGAAGCCGGTGCCGCTCAGGGCCAGGGCACGCTGCTGCGGCGGCAGGTGTTCGCTCTTGGCCAGGACGTCCACGTAGGAGGCGAGTTCCGCGGAGTGGCCGCGCAGCCACCAGAACCTCCATGTCGCCCAGGACAGCTGTATCGCCGGCTCGATCTGGTCCTGTTCCGCCAGCCAGGACATCGCGGCGCCGAGGTTGCCGTGCTCGGTCTCGAGCCGGTCCAGCCACGCCAGCTGTCCGGGACCTTGCAGCTCGGCTGGAGTCGGCTCGGCGAGCGCCCGGAAGTAGGCCGCGTGCCGGTCGTGCGCCTCCCGCCAGTCAGCGCCGCCGCGCAGGCGCTCCAGTGCGTACTCCCGGATGGTCTCCAGCAGTCCGAAGCGCGGCTCGCCGTCGCGGGTCTGCGGCTGCACCAGGCTGCTGTCCACCAGCGAGCCCAGCGTGTCCATGACGTGCCCGGCCCGGCCCGGGTCCGCCGGCCCGGCGGCGCCGACGGCCTCTGCGGCGAGCAGGTCGAAGGTTCCGGCAAACACCCCTAGGCCGGCGAACATCGCCTGCTCGCCGCCAGACAGCAGATCGAAGCTCCAGTCCAGTGTGCTTCGCAGTGTCCGCTGCCGCTCGGGGAGGTCGCGCGCTCCGCCCGTCAGCAGCCCCATCCTGTCGTCAAGCCGGGCCAGCAGGGCCTGCGGTGGCAGCAGCCGGACCCTGGCCGCGGCCAGCTCGATGGCCAGTGGCAGGCCGTCTAGCCGCCGGCAGATCTCAGCGACCGCCCCGGCGTTCCCGCTGGTCAGCTCGAAACCCGCGGACGCGGCTTGCGCCCGCTGCACGAACAGGCGCACCGAGGCGCTTCGCTGCACCTCTGCGGCATCCCCCCCGGCCCCGATCGGCGGCACCGGGAGCGGCGGCACCGGGAACTCGTGCTCACCGCTGAGCCGCAACACCGTCCGGCTGGTCACCAGCGCCACCACGCCCGGAGCGGCGCCCAGCAGCTCAGCCACCAGCGGAGCCGCCCCCATCACCTGCTCGAAGTTGTCCAGCACCAGCACCAGCCGCCGGGCGCGCAGGTACGACTTCAGGTCGGTGATCAGCGCGCCGCCCGAGGTGCTCAGCCCCAGCGCGGCGGCGATCGCCGCCGTTACCAGCCCGGCCGCCTGGACCGAGCCGAGCGCAACGAACCGCACCCCGTCCTCAAAGCCCGCACCCACCCGCTGCGCGACCTCCGCCGCGAGCCTGCTCTTCCCGACCCCGCCCGGCCCGGTGAGGGTCACCAGGCGCACGCCCTCGGCACGCACCAGGTCGTCCACCGCCGCAACGTCATCGTCGCGGCCCACAAGCGGCGTCGCCGGCACCGGCACCGCCCCGGCCAGCGACGCCCCGTCCGCGGCGCCGTCCCGCGCCGGCGCCCTCTCGAACCGCTCGCTCAGCAGCACGGCTAGGTCGTTCTCGACCAGGCGCTGCAGCTCGGCGACAGCAGAGAAGTGCTGATAGGACACGTCACCGGAATCCCTGATCCGGGTCAGCATCTCCGCCAGCCGCGACTCACGCTCCGCCGCCGGCGACTTCACATAGATCAGCCTGGGCAGCCCCGCCGCCAGCAGGTACTCATCCTCCAGCCCGGATACCTGCTCCCCCGACGCGACCCAGCCGTAGCTCTGCCAGTACACGCCCACGAACACCTGGCTCTGCGCCAGGTAGGAGCGGTATACCTGCCGCGGCGGATGCGGCCGGGCGCCCAGCTCGAACATCACCGGCACCAGCCGCAGACGGGTCACCGCGTCCCGCACTGCCTGGCGCTCAGCGGCCAGTTCCTGCAGCGTAGAACTCACAAAGACCCGCAACCGCTGGTCAGGCGTGCGGATCACATCCGTCTCGGCCATTACCCCAACCTAGTGCCGCATCAGGCAACGTTGCCCGGTCGACGATCCGGCGGAGCCGCTCGTCGTAGGCATGGTTGTTGCGCCAGATGATGTACCGGCGGATCATGCTGCCCTGCTGTTCGCGGGTGGCGTGGTCGGTTCCATCCAGCGCGAAGTATCGCAGGGCCGTGAACTGGGCTTCTATGCGGTTAACCACGAGGAATTCGTCGGGGTATAGGCGAGTTCGACGTTGCTCGCCGCCGCCCACTGGCCGACACGCTTGTCTTTGCGGGTGGTCAGGTGGGGTGAGAAGTTGTCGCAGATGATCGCGATGCGGGTGGCGGGCGGCTAGGGAGCGCAGGTACCGGCAGAACTCCAGGAATCTGCGCGGCGGGGAAGTCGCGCCTGACCAGGTCCGGTGGCCGCCAGCGGCCCTTGCCCAGGCGGGTGCTGCCCGTGCGTTTCTTCTTCCGCTGGGCACGGCACCGCATGGCCGAGGCTATGGGCCGGGCGGTGGGGTAAAGATCGCGTGGGTGCCGACCCGCCGCCAGATGACATGGGCCTGGCCGGAGATGCGCTCTTCGCCGTAGCTGAATGTCGCGCGGCCGTCGTTGTCCCAGGTCATCTCGAACACGCCGGGGTGGGCGGTCACGCCCTTGACGCGCAGCCCGGGTCGGAATGGGCGGTCAGGCGAGGCCAGATCCGGCACGAACGCATCAGTGATGACCTTGCGGAAGGTCGTCTGCTGCTGTGCGGTGAGGTGCTTCCAGTCGCGCTCGAACCGGGGGAGCGTTTCGAAGGTCGGCATCACTCATCCGCTGAGCCGAGCGAATCGAGGTGAGCGAACATGTCCTCAGCGGACTCGTGGACCGTGCCGCGTCCGGCCGCGATTTCCTCGTCGGCTTCCCGCTCGCCGGCCAGCCAGTCAGGCGTGAAGAACCATGCCTGATCGGTGGGGATGGACACGTAACCGCGGATCGTGACTGTGCCGTCGGCGTGCACAGCGAATTCCACCTCGTCGCCTTCACCGATATGAAGGGCCTGGCGGATCTCCTCGGGCAGGGTGAGCTGCGCCTTGGGCCGGACCTTCGCCCTGGTCCGCAGACGAGGCTCCGGTTCCATCTTGGCCGCGGGCATGCCCATAGCGCACTCCACAAAATCAGATTTTCTTACTCTCCCACTGTATCACTGTTGGCTGTAGGCCTGACTCGGCGGACGGGGCCGGTAGAGCCGACACTGGACGAACTTGATCATGGAGACCTTGAACTTGAAGTGGCAATCGGAGTCCGGGGCCGTTCAGACCATGAGGACGACTCCGCCTGCGCTCCCTACTTCGGGCAGCGTGCTAGCGCCAAGGGCTTCCGGCAAGCAACGAGGGACTTGGACACGGGACAGCGGGCCGTGCGAACTTCGTGCGGAGCGTGCTTGACTGACCTATGCCTCGGCTGGGTGGATCTGCCCGCCCCGAGTGAAGGCTCGGTCGCCCTCCTTTATTATCCCGTACGTGCCAACGGAGGAATGCAGAGCCCTCGACGAACTCACATCTGGCGGCTTGGGAGAGACGGGGGGACAGTGAAAGTGAGTCCCGGACTTACTGAGGGGGACGATGAGGCATCTGGTCCGTGTGTCCGTGGTCGTGCTCCCGGCCGCCGCGCTAGCCACCGCGCTGGCCGCCGGGTGCACTAGCGCTCCCGGCCACCCGGCCGCGCAGGCTCGCAGCAGCTCCAGCGCCGCCCAGCCCGCTAGCAGTGCCGCAGGGCCACTGCCCACCACTGCGGCCCCGGCGGCTAGCACCCACCTTGGGCCAGCGGCCACCGTGCGCGCCTATTACAGAGCCATCAATAACCACAGCTACGCCCGCGCCTGGCACCTTGGCGGCCGGTTCACCGGTTCCAGCTACTCCGCGTTTGCCGCCGGGTTCCAGGGCACTGCGCACGACAAGGTCTCCATCCTGTCGGTAACCGGGAACGTGGTGACGGCTCGCCTTGCGGCCCGGCAAACGGACGGGTCAATCCGCACCTACCAGGGCACATATTGGGTCACTCACGGCGTCATCACCCAGTTCGACGTCGCGCTGTCCTCGGCCGCGCCACCACCCCCGCCTCCGTCCTCGGCCGCCCCGGCGGCCGGGTGCCACCCGCTCACTCCCAGCGGGCACTGCTATGAGCCGGGCGAGTACTGCCCGACCGCCGACGCGGGTCAGACCGGCGTGGCCGGTGACGGCAAAACCATCGTGTGTGTGCTGGAGTCCGGCCGCTACCACTGGCACCCGGTGGGCTGAGCTATGCGACCAGCGGCACTAACCGCCAAGCGGCGGGTGATGGCCGCGACCAAGCCGTAAGGCACCGAGCCGGGGAGCCCTGAGCGCGTTTCCTTTGTCCGTCCCGAGGTTCTCCTGCAGCACACTGGAGGCTGTGAGGCTGGACGACCTGCTAGACCTCCTGGCCGAGCGGCGGAGTATCACCCGCCAGCAGGCTGGGAAAGCGAGCCGCGATGCCCGGCGGGGGCGAGTTGTTGAGGTGCGGTGCCGGTGGACCGGCCTGAGCTAGTCGCCGAGCTGCTGGGCGAAGACTCAGGCTGGACACTGCGCCGGAAGGTCTAGCGGGCGGTTCACAACCCCTGGCATACGGCTTGACGAACACTAAGACTCCAGTCACGTCAGCGGTAATAACGCTCAACAGCCGTCGCCTGGCAGTCCTGCCAGGCGACGGCCCGTCTTGGCGACTCATCAGCTGCCCAAGCGCCCTCAGATCTGATATGAGCACACACCGTGTCTCGGCGAGCATCGTCTCTAGGGATCTAGTCAAGCGTCAGCTAGCACAGAGCCGTCAAGCATCACCCGGTACACGGCAAGCTTGATATCTGACGACTGCTGCACCTTCGTGCTGCACGAAGATCAAAACGGCCAATTCCTTGATTGGAATCAGCCGCTGACCTGGGCGGAGCTGAGGGGATTTGAACCCCTGACCCCCTCGATGCGAACCGAGCGCACCACCCGGCAAAGCCCCCGTCCTGCCACGTACCCGCAGGTCAGAGACGTCGGGCCAGGCCCAGCCGCTCCGATGGCGGCCTGCGCCGAATCGGCGCTTCTCCCGGCTCCTGAAGGATGATGGGTCGCTGAACCCAGAACATTTCGTATGCGCATCGAAAGCGGGAGGCGGGACCTATTTGGCTCGGCGGCCTGGCCGCCGCGGGTCCTACGCTAGAGCGCATGACGCTCCCATCCGGTATCCCCGTCGACGAGCTCGATCCCGGTATCCGCCCGCAAGACGACCTGTTCCGGCACGTCAACGGCCGGTGGCTCGCGCGGACCGAGATCCCCGCCGACCGGGCCCGTTACGGCACGTTCCAGATTCTGGCCGAAGAGGCTGAGAAAGCGATACGCGAAATCGTCGAACAGGCCGCGTCGGCACCAGCAGGCACTGAGGAGCGGAAGTTCGGCGACCTGTATGCCAGTTTCATGGACGGGGACCGAGCAGAACAGCTCGGCTCGCAGCCCATCAGCGAGGCGCTCGCGGCGGCACGAGCCGTCAGCTCAGTTCCGGAGCTGCTGGCGACACTCGGACGGCTGGAGCGACGGGGAGTGCGGGGTCTGTACCGGCTCTTTGTCGAGCCCGACCCTGGCAACCCGCAGCGTTACGTTGTGTTCTTCGAGCAGGGTGCGATCTCGCTGCCGGAGGAGAGCTACTACCGCGAAGAGCGGTTCGCTGGCGTCCGCGACGCGTTCGCCGGTCATGTGCAGCGGATGTTCGAGCTGGCCGGGCTGCCGGGCGCTGACCGGGCAGCCAGCCGGGTGTTGGCGCTGGAGACGGCGGTGGCTGGGCACCACTGGGACAACGTGGCAAGCCGCGATGAGGAGAAGACCTACAACCTGCTCACCTGGACCGACGCCTTGTCTGCCGGGCCGGACCTGCGCGGGTGGCTGGCGGCCCTGGACCCGGCCGCCGGCGCCTTCGACGAGATTGTGCTCCGCCAGCCGAGCTTCAGCACGGGGCTGGCCTTGCTGCTCACCGACGAGCACGTCCCGGCGTGGCGGGACTGGCTGTGCTGGCAGGTGATCCACAGCGCCGCCGGGTACCTGTCCGAGGCGTTCGTGAAGGAGGATTTCGATTTTTACGGCCGCACCCTGACCGGCACACCCCAGCTGCGTGAGCGCTGGAAGCGGGGTGTCGCGCTGGTCGAGGGCGCGATGGGGGAAGCCGTCGGGCGAGCCTACGTCGCCCGGCACTTTCCCCCCGGGGCCAGGGAGCGGATGGATGTCCTGGTGGCGAACCTTGTCGAGGCCTACCGCCAGAGCATCTTGGAGCTCGAATGGATGGGGCCAGACACCCGGCACCGGGCCCTGGACAAGCTCGGGAAGTTCATGCCGAAGATCGGCTACCCGGTCAGATGGCGGGACTACTCCAGCCTGCAGATCGACCCAGCGGATCTGATGGCCAACGTACGGGCCGCTCATGCTTTCGAGTTCGACCGCCAGCTGGACAAGATCGGCAAGCCGATTGACCGCGACGAATGGTGGATGACCCCGCAGACCGTCGACGCCTACAACAGCCCCGGCCTGAACGAGATCGTGTTCCCCGCGGGGATCTTGCAGGATCCGTTCTTCGATCCGGGCCGCGACGACGCGGCCAACTACGGAGCGATCGGCGCAGTCATCGGTCATGAGATCGGCCATGGCTTTGACGACCAGGGTTCCAAGTACGACGGTGACGGCAGGCTCACCGACTGGTGGAGCGCAGCGGACCGGCACGCGTTCGAAGCCCGGACCCGGTCGCTGATCGAGCAGTACGACGCCCTGGCGCCCAGGCAGACCCCTGACCAGCATGTGAACGGAGCGCTCACAATCGGGGAGAACATCGGCGACCTCGGCGGCCTCGGCATCGCATGGAAGGCCTATCTGGTGTCGTTGCACGACGAAGAGGCACCGGTAATCGACGGTCTGACCGGCGCCCAGCGCTTCTTTATGTCGTGGGCTCGTGCCTGGCAGCAGAAGATCCGGGACGAGGAAGTCATCCGGCTGCTCGCCATCAACGAGCATTCCCCTAACGAGTTCCGTTGCAACCAGATCGTGCGGAACCTCGACGAGTTCTACGCCGCATTTGATGTCGCCGCCACCGACGACTTGTGGCTCGAGCCCGCGGACCGGGTCCGCATCTGGTAGCTGGCGCCACACCGCCACACAGCCCGCCGGCGGTCGTGATCAGCGCCGCCGAAGCCCGGCCGGGTCATCGCAGCCCGCGGGCCGACCCAGGCCAACCGTGGTCCTGGCCCGCTGCGCAATACAGCGGCGGTCAAGCGAGGTTAACGCGCAGAGCGACTCCATCTGCGCTCTTCGACTGGCCAGCCATAGGAAGCCACGACTCGTCCAGATCGGCGGCCGTGCGCGCTGGTTGTCCATGAGAGGCCGGTGACATTGCGTAACTGGGTTGGCTACCGGTTGCCGTGTGCGCCGTCGCTGGTGGTTGTTTAGCGTGGTGGTGTGACCGTGCTGCAGGTTTCCCTACTTCCGCGGTGAGCATCTGCCTGACCTGGACCTGCCGCTGAGGGCGGACCAGGTGGTCCTGGCTGATCCGATCTGCCCTGCCCTAGTGGATTTATACCGATCACGTAGCGTGAAACCGGGGCCTGACCCATGCATCCGGAGCGCCGATCTGGTGCGTGTGGCTGCTGGCTGCATCGTTACGGCCGAGATGCCGGATCGGCCAGATCTGGCGTCCGGGATCACTGGGATCCGGCCCCGCCGATGAGTTCGCGTTCCGCGCTCGGTCTAGGTTCGTGGAGCCTGGTCCAGGCGCTGGGCGTGAGGGGAAGCCAGTACCGTGCCGGGCACGGTCGAGACAAGGAGAGATCGTGCGCCACCTGCCCACCGAACCGCTGGCAGTCTCCGCACTGCCACCTGTGACCAGCCGCGACGAGTACCAGGCCGCCCGCGCCAGACTGCTAGCCAGGGAGAAGGCGCACACCCGCGAGGGCGACGCGATCGCCGCCGAGCGCCGCCGGCTGCCGATGATCGAGATTCCCGCGTCCGTCACCGTGGTCGGCGCGAAGGGCGAGGTTCTGTTCCTGGACGTTTTCGACGGGCGCCGGATGCTCGCCGCCTACTTCCACATGTGGCACGACGGCCAACCGTGGGAAGGGCAGTGCATCGGATGCACCTACTTCGCGTCCCAGGTGCAGGCTCCGCTGGCGCACCTGCACGCGCGCGACGTGACGCTGGCGTACCTGTGTGAGGGCAGCTATGAGGAGAGCCGGCCGTACGCGGACTTCATGGGCTACACCGCACCGTGGTACTCGGCGCGCGAGGCGGGCGCTGGGCTGCTGGCCGGCCGGGACTTCGGCTGGCTCGGCTGCTACGTGCGCGACGATGACGACCGCGTCTACGAGACCTACTGGACCACCGACCGCGGCAACGAGGCGGGCTTCTGGTCCTACGGCCTGCTGGACCGCACCGTGTTCGGGCGCCAGGAGCCGTGGGAAGACTCCCCTCAGGGCTGGCCCAAGATCCCGGACGGCCAGCACCAGTGGCGCATCGACGGCCGCCCGCTGGCGCAATGGGAGGTCACCGGCGAACCTGTTGCCTCGGCGACGCCGCTACACCGCGCGCAGGAGCCTTAGCGCACTGTCGCTCAAGCCTTGCGGCCGAATAGGGGCCAGTGGCGATGATCGTCAGCCCTGCAACGATCTCGATCCCGGAGACAGCCTCCCCGATCGCATCGACGCCCGGGCAGACTCACGCCGCGCGTACTTATCGGCCCAGCGGCGCCGCACCGGTCCAAGCTTGTGACCATGGATGCCCCGGGCATAGAGGAGGCGTCCTGGGTCAACCCGAGGACGGTATGAGTAAGGGTCTAGGTCAGTGGGCACGCACAGAACAACCTTTATCGGAGCGGGTATACACAGTCGCTGCTTGGGCTCGATTTCTGCCATATCGGCGGATACTTGCGCGATGACGTTGACCAGCGCTAGTTACAAAATATGATTCAGCTCCTAGACCAGCGCCGCGCGGATCGCCGAATCCGGCGTCGGTTGAGGCGCAGACCCCCTGATGTTGGTCCCGAGCGCGGATCGGCAGTTATGGGCGGCGGTCGGCGCTGACGATCAGGTTTTGGGTAGTGCGGGTATACCGCCGGACGGGGATCTCAGTCGATCGGCTCGCGATGCACCCACTCGACGAGGTTGTCGGACGCGAGCGCCCGCACGCGCGCGGTGTACCGGGCGAGGTCGGCGTCGTCGAGGAGGTCGCGCCACTGGCCGCTCGTGCCGCGGCTGAAGAACGCGAGGGGATCGATCCAGTGCTCCGGACCGCCGCCGGGGACGGTCGTGTCGGCCTTGCTGCGCATCGACTCGAACGTCGCCGCCTGGACCAGGCGGGGCCATCGGTGCTCGTCGACGTCGATGCCGAGGCGCGCGGCCATCTGCCGCATCTGCCCCTCCAGGTCGGCCTTTAGGTCGTCGTAGTGCAAATACACGACGTCGAGATCGTCGGCGGCGTCCCGGAACGTCTGGAGGTGCTCTACAGTGCGCCGCAGCGACGACCCGACCTGCGTCGACGGCGTCTCGTCGTCGACCCACTGCCAGAAGCGGTCCCGCTCGCCCTCGGGGCGCGGCCGCGGTGGCCGCAATGGTCCGAGCTCGATACCGTCGATCGCGGCCGCCCGTTCGCGTTGGCTGATGAACGCGCCGATGTCGGTGTTGCCGATATGGTGGTCCATCGACAGCCCCACGTCGCGCGGGTCCCGCCCGACGCAGATGTAGGTGACCATCGGATCGTTGGGTATCCCGTCGAGCGGCGTGTGGGTCTTGATGAACCGGCGGTGCGTCTGGGCTTCCAGGTCCGCGAACACGTCTGTGCGGGCGCGAGTCACCATGTCGATCCACGGCGAGAGCGTGTCCAGCGGGAGCGGGAGCTCCGGTTCCTGCAGTATGAGCAGGGCGCAGATCATCTGCGTCCACGTCGTCCCGCACTTTGGCGGGGTGCTGATGATGATGTCGCCGGGGCGAAGCTCGAAGCCGTCCCAGCGGTTGCTGTCGTACATACTCGCCTCGTAGTGGCGCACGGCCGTCATCCTTGCAGCGGATCCGATCCCGTGAGGCCCAGATGATTCACCGCATGAAATCCTGCCGAGGGCTCAAGACTGAGGTTCCGAAGGGCGTCGCGCAACAGTACGTAGCGCAGCACCCGCCCATAATCTCCGATCTCGAACACTCCGCGAGCGCATCATGAAGGCCAGAGGATGAGCGCCGATCGGCGGTTACATGCGCGCGGTGCCAGGCTGGTGCGGCGGGACATCCTGTTATGGCTCTGTTGCGGCGCCGGGCATCACCTGATGCCGGTGGCCGCGGCGGGGCCCCTGACCGCGTCGGCGGGCTGCAGGTCCGGCGCCGCGTGATCCGCGGTCTTGCCGGCCGATCTCAGCGTGGCGGAGGGTCCCAGCCGAAGATGGCTTCGATCCAGTAGCGCCAGAAGATCGTCACCACGCCGAGCAGCCCGAACAGGGCTCCCGCCGCTGCTTCGGCCTTGGAACAGCAACCCTTGCAGCCCGGCAGAACTCACTTCGCTGCCTCGGTCGCGTGGAGGGTCTCTGTCGCTACCGGTCTGGTGACCGGTGCGGGGTGGGTGAGCCAGGTCCGGATGATCGTTCCGTTGTGCTTGCCCTGGTCGACGTTGTAGTCGATGGTGACTCTGTGGCCGTTGTTGAAAGCGTCGCGCAAGAGGTCGAGCATGCCGCGGCGAGCGGGGAACTCATCGTCGTTTCGGAGCTGGAAGCCGTAGGCGTTGGTGGGCTGGCCCTGGAACTGGATCACCACCTCGACGTCGATCTGGTCGGTGGGTGGTCCGTACCCCGTTCCGAGGTCGTGGACCCGCAGGAGGCTGAGGGTTCCACTCGTTTCCAGCAGGGGCATGGCGATACCTTTCAGTTCTAGGGTTCGAAGACTCTGACGATGGTCCCGGATCGACATCCGGCGCGAACGAAGTCGAGGGTCACCGGCCGCTGACGGCTGAAGCAGTTGCGCAGCAGGTCGAGCATCCCCGACGCGGCAGGCCCGTTCGGATTCTTTCTGAGCTCCAGCCCGAACGCCTTTCCCGGTTCGCTGTCCAGCGTGATCACGACCTCCACGTCCATGAAGTCGTAGGGAGGCCCGAACCCCGTTCCCTGGTCGTGAACCCGGAGCATGGTGATCAGCCCGGTTGCTTCCTGCAGGCTGCCGTTGGGAAAATCCCAGTCAGGGGGCAGAGGGCGTAGGCGGATAATCCCTCGGTTGGCCGTGCCGATGTAGAGGGAACGAACGCATCCGACCGGGTCGTAGATCATGCTCGTCGGTTGCAGCGCCATGGCCGACGAACGCAGCAGAGGGGACCACGACCGGCCGTCCTGAGTCAAGAACACGCCAGCGGCTCCGACCGCAACTCGGTAGTCAGGATCAATCGGGTCGAACTGGACGTCCCGCAGGACGCTGTCGAACCCGACCGGCGGTTGCGCCGCGCTGAACAGCAGGTTGGTCCGAGCGAAGGCACCTTCTTCGGTGATCACCGTGTCCAGTCCAGCGTCAGCGGCCCAGGAGGAGCCGCCGTCGGCCGAGTAGTAGACCGAGTCGTCGGCCAGCACGTACAGCGAGTTCGGTCGGTAGGGGTCGACGAAGAAGCGATTGGCGACTTGGGGCCCCGGAGCCGGGGCAGGGACGATCTGCCGCCACGAGGTCGATCCCGGGGTTAGACGCCACAGCGACCCGCCGCCCGGGAGGCCTGAGCCGGCGAAGTGGTTGGTGTTCCCTACATAGAACGTTGGTCTGTCATGGCCGCCCGACGCCTGAACGACACCGATCGCCTCGTCGGGCAAAGGGGGACCGACCTGGAACACGAGCACCCCTGGACCTTCGGCCGGGGCGGTCGAGTTCCACACGTCGGAGGTGGTCAGAGCGGTCATGGCCGTCGTTCGCATCAGGAAGGCCTGGCTCTGCTCGCGGAGGCCTGTCCAGCGGATGGTCACGAAGTCTCCGTCGGGACGGGGGGTCTCCCCGTGTAGGGTGTGCACCAGCGGCCGGTACCCCACCTCGGCGTAGCTCGACTCTACGTTCCAGCTCCTCTTGCCGGCGGCTTCCGCCGCGGGATTGGTCGGGCCCAGAATCCTGTGAACCTGCGACGTACCCAAGGTCGTGTTCGGCGGGTTGGAATTCGGGCTGACGTACACATTGAGTTCGCCAGGCACCAGGGTGCCGTCACTGACTGTGAAGTCGTCACGAGGGGCGAAGACAACCATCCGGGTCGGCTGGAACGGGTCGGCGAACGAGCAGTCGTTGTCGCCTTGGAAGTACTCCTGTGACGACCAGGTCGCTCCGTCGTCATAGGAGGAGAATCCGGCATTGTCCCCGCCCCCGAAGGTAAGGCTCATGGGTGAACCGGGAACAGAGTTCAGGGCTACGTTCGCCGCGTTCAAGGTGTTGAGGTTTTCGCCCTGGGCCCAGGACCGCAGGCCGTCGGTACTCAGGTGGGCCCCTCCGTCGTTGACGAGGATGGCATGACCTGTGCCTGTTTCGTTCGGGACGAAGCCAGAGCTGAACGCGATGGCGTGCGGGTCGACGTGCTGGTTGTCGTCGACCCTGGTGAATTGACTGGCCGTGGTGACCTCGGTCGGGCAGGACTGGACGGTGCGGCGGCTGGACACGTAGAGCCACGGAGTACCTTGGATGACCACCGGCACCACGAACGAGCAGCCCGAATCTCCGTTTCCTGCGTCCGTGGGCGAGGGCAACACGGTCCAGACCCCGGGACCGGTCGGATCGGGGAACACACCCCGGTGGAACCCGAAGTTTGCATCCATCACGAACACCGTTCGATCGTCGGACGGGTGTATGGCCAGGCTCCGGGAACTGGCCCCGCCCGCGATGGCTACAGCTCCCGGAGCGGGACCTCCGGAATCGACCTTCCATGTTTGCCCACCGTCGGTCGAGTACCAGAACCCGTTGCCGCACGCGTACACCCGCTGGCCAGACTGCGTCGCCGGCCCGGCGACGACATTCGCCACCCACACCGACGAGCCGGGCAGGGTGACGTCGGTCCAGGTGGATCCGCCGTCGGCGCTCCGACCGATCGAGTACTGGCCGGCCGCGAAGAGGAGGTTCGGGTTGCCAGGGGCCAGGCACAGCGAGCCGACGAAACCGATCGGGGAAGTGCTTCCCCGCGGGAAGAACTGATGGACCTTGGTCCAGGTGACGGCGCCGTCGACCGAGCGGTAGACGCCGTCATTGGGTTGTGATCTGGCGTCGAGGTTGGCGGCTGCGAAGACGACATCGGGATTGCGGGGGTCGATGGCGATGTCGAAGACGTTGGCGGGCAGCAGGGCGCCAGGCGTCGTCGGCCCTCCGATGCTGGCCGGACGCCACTCTGGATGCCACCACGACGCTCCGCCATCGTCGGAACGCCATACCCCAGAAGCTCCCCCGACGTAGGCTCTCATGCCGGAAATCGCGACACAGAGCCCACGGCCCGAAGGGCATTGGCCAGCTCCGTGAGGGGAGACGAAGTTGGTGGCGGTCGGGCTGATGTCGTCGATCTGCATGGGCCTCGTCGATACCTTTCCCGCATCTGGTCGACAGCACCTTTAGTGTTCCTGGTCCTTTGCCCTTCCGCCGAGCCTTTTGTCCGATCGGACACATCGGCGCTTCAGATAACTGTCGCCTTTCTGGCGCCAGGCCGCCCCTAGTGGACCGGTGACCTCGAAAATGCTGCGCCTGCGACACTGAAGCCCAGCCATCCCCGGTCTCATACCGCCGGTACCAGACGTAGAAGACCTGCCGGCTGATCCCGTAGTACCGGCAGGTCAGGGCCACGTTCCCGGTGACCTCGCGGGCGTGGCGGATGATCGCCAGCCGCCGCGCGGCGTTCTTGTTCAGCTCTCGCTCGTTCACAGGAGTCTCCTTAGTGCTCAGAGACCCCAGATGTCAACGATGTCCGTCAGTTTTAGAGAAAGATCGGCTCCCAGCGTGCTCCCAGAATCGGACACTGGGGGAGTGAGGCCAGAGCGGCTAGCGAACCCCGAGCCGCTGAGCTGGTCAAACTGGGTGGAGCCGAGGGGATTTGAACCCCTGACCCCCTCGATGCGAACCGAGCGCACCACCCGGCAAAGCCCCTGTCCTGCCACGTACCCGCAGTTCAGAGACATCGGGCCAGGCATGGTGGCCCCGCCTGCCCGCGCCTGACGGCGTCCTGCCGCTCCCATTTCTTAAATCCTGTAATAAAGGCAGGTCAGAGCAACGTTCACAATGAGCACGCGGACGTGGCGGAGATAGCCAGCTGCAGCGAGGCATTCTTGTTAAGCTATAGCTCGTTCACAGGAGTCTCCTAAGTACTAAGAGACACCAGATGTGAACGATGGAAGTCAGTATTAGAAAAGATAAACTACATGCTCCCAGAATCGGGCAGCCTCCTTCCGTCGCTGCGGTCCGCGAATGGAGCACGACCGGGACCGTCCGGCATCCCGAGTGCCGGACAGCCGACCCCTGTCAAGAATCGGTCTGCTGTCGGCCACCAGGATTGCGCCCTCATCACTGGTGATCGGATCGCCCAGCCGCTCCGATGGCGGCCCGCGCCGAACGCCGACTCTGTGCGGCAAGGTCTGGTCTGGCCTGCTCTAGCGGAAGCGTTCAGATCATCCGGTTATGTGCATCGTCTGCCGGGAGGCCACGTCGTGAAGTAGCTGAATGCTCCCCGCAGGGATCTGCCTCTCGAGCAGCGGCCGTATGCCACCTGAATGGCTCGCCAGTCTCCATTGGCCCGGGTCGCGATAAAGCAGAAACGGCCTTAAGGATCATTGGCCGGCCGCAGCTCGGCGTTCTGTGGTCGCAGCCGGTTCGCCCCGCGCGCAGCGCTACGAGCGGCGGAACACGTAGACGTCATCCTCGGAGTAGATCTTCCGGTATCTGACGCCGCGGTGGCGGTGGTCGACCCACCGCTGCACGTTCCCCGGCTTCGGGTTATAGATGCTCCTGGCGTTGTCGAACACGATGTACTGGGTGGCGGGGCCGGCGGGATTGCCGGTCCAGAACGTGTCGGCCCTGGCGGCGAGGGGCGCCAGCATGGTTTGGGTCGCCTCAACCGTGGCCCCGTCGGGTACCTTGGCCATGGCTGCGTCCTCGGCGCGGACGTGCTGGCTGATCGTGTATGTCTGCGGTTGCCACAGGTGTTTGAGCGGAGCCCAGAAAGCCAGCCCGGCCGCGATAGCCAGCATGAGCGCCGGGCTGTACCGCACGGTCGCCGCGGCCAGGCTCCGCTGCGGTTGCCCGGCGGTCCCGGGAGCCTCCTGGATCCGGGACAGCGCATCGATCGCGGCGATAAAGACAATGGGCATCAGCGGCGCGTTGTAGTGGTAATAAAGGCCCCAGTAGCTGCTGTCGGTGTTGAGGAAGCGCAGGACGATACTGGGCACGGCCACCAGGACCAGCGGAGAGCGCAGCGCGAGGAACGCAACCGGCAGCAGGACCAGCGCCAGGGTTCCGAGCTTCTGCGGGTAGGAGTGGGCGAGCTGGGTCAGCAGTGCCGTGACGGAGTTGCCGCCGCCGCCGAGCACGCCGCCTTCGCGCCAGTAGTTGTACTGGTGGTCCGGGTTGAAGAACGGGATGATCACTTCGATCGAGACGGCGGACCAGGCGATGCCCCACAGCACGAGGAAGAGCCCGGCCCTGGCCGCCCGGGTATTCCCCGGCCCGCTGGGAGTGCTGTCCCCGGCGACGTTTCCCCTGGCTGCCCTGGCGCGGGCCCGCCAGGCATTGATCAGGATGACCACGCCGATGGCCGCCACGGTGAAGCCCTGGTCCTCCTTGACGAAAACCAGTGGAAGCGCCCAGGCCGTGGCTGCCCGGGTCCTGCCGCGTACCAGGGCGGACAGCGAGCAGGCCAGCAGGGGCACGGCGAAGGCGAGTTCGTGGAAGTCGAAGTCGATCATCCACTGAAGGCCCCAGGAGAACCCGTACGCCACGGCGATGATCCGGCCCGCGGTGGTGCCCAGCTTGGCGGTGGCGGCGCGGCTGACCGGGATCACGGAGACCGCTACGAGCAGGGCCTGGGCCAGGAGCAGCGTGACCGGGGTCGGGGCGATCCGGAAGAACGGGGCGATCAGCGCCACGATCGGGTGGAAGTGGTCGCCGAGCAGGTTGAATCCGGGGCTCTTGACATCTACGACCGGCGCGCGCAGGTGGGCGTACTGCTTGACGTACTCAGTGAAGATGGCCAGGTCCGATGAGCCCGGATAGAGCCGCACATAGTAGGAAATCGAGATCACGCTGTAGGCCGCGAACGCGGCCAGGGCTATCAGCCACGGCACCCAGTCCGGCCGCCGGGCCGTCCCGGCCGGGCTCATCTGGGGCGGACGGCCGCCAGGGGCGGCCTGGCTGGCGCCGGACGCCGCGTCCGGGGCAGGCTTCCCCCGCCTCATGACCTCTGGCTCGCCGTCCCCCACTGGCCGACCCCCCGATCGCGCGATGTCGGAGCATAACATGCGGCATTGCGCGTCTCGGTGCCCATCCGATCTTGTATGTGCGGCATCTGCTACGTGCACCATCTGCCATCCCATGCCACGACCTAGCGCCGGAAAGACGGACGACACGAAGGCATGTCCCCCTACGCTGAGGACACAGCTGAAGCGGGCTTCCCTTCAGATACCGGTTGACGGACACGCAGAATCAGCAGATCTGGGCGGCCAGTGTCTTGATCGTCCTCGAGACGATGTCCACCCAGAACGGCGGTTACATGCGCGGGGTGCCAGGCTGGTGCGGCGGGACATCCTGTTATGGCTCTGTTGCGGCGCGGGGCAGCGGCCTGATGCCACTGGACGCTCGAGGGCCGTGACCGCGTCGGCGGGCTGCAGGTCCGGCGCCGCGTGATCGGCGGTCTTGCCGGCCGATCTCAGCGTGGCGGGTGGGGTCGGCCGCGCTGGCGGCTCGCTTCGCGAGACTCCCTGCCGGACCCGGTGCATCACCTCCAGGGCCAGCCAGGCCAGCTGTGTGTCGTCCAGGATGATGATCATGCCCTTGAGCAGCCAAAACTGGGTGGAGCTGCGCTGTTGCGGTCGGCAGGTTCAGCATTCGATGACCGATGCATAATTGCAGATCTGGCGCATCCTGAACGGCACTGTCATGCTCTGGTCAGCATGCCGATCGGCGGCCCGGCGAACGTTCTTCGTCACTCAGCACGCTGTAGATCGACGTATCCCGAGGCCGACCTCGGACCGGTCCAATGTTAGCGATCTGCTGGAGTCCAGGTGGCGGGGATGCGATCGCGGCGCCGTACTGCTATGAGCCAGGCAGCTCGCGCTTGAGGCGGGCCAGCTCCTCATCCACGTCGAAGCCGGGGAAGGTAGCGGCGGGCGGGAGCCCGGTGGGCTGCTGCCGGGACGCCTCGATGGAAGGACGGGCGCGGCGCTCCTCACGCTGCTGCAGGCGCTGCTGACGGCGCTCCTCGTGGCGCTCGCGGGCGAGCTTGTACTGCTCCCATCCCTTGAACGCGGCGAAGAGCGCGGCGGCGATCAGCAGGCCGACGCCAATCAGGTACAGAATGTGCGTCAGCGCGGAGATCACGAAGAAGACGATCACGACAGCGACGGCGATCGCGAGTACCTTGAGCCAACGCATCGGCGGGCGCCTCCTCTCGACCGTCCCAGCCGGGACGGTCGATGCATCTCCTCCGAATTTACCCCTTCCAGGCACTGGCCGATCCTGCGGCGAGACGCGCGGCGCCACTGCACCAGGCCGAGCCGCCTGATTCCGGAGTCTCTGTGAGGCACTGTGCGGCCATAGGGCAGCCCAACAATCCGACGCCATCGACCGATGGCTCCAGCGCTCAGGTCTCACCGCGCTCTGTGAGGTTGCCCGCTTTGACGGACAGGGTTGATGACTTGGTCAGGCTACGTTCTTGATCTCGTTGCGGTGGCTAGCTTCGAACTCGGCGGGTGTCTGGTAGCCGAGGCTGCTGTGCAGTCTGGTGCCGTTGTACCAGCCGATGTACTCGGTGACGGCGCGGCGGGCTCCGGCCATGGTGGGCCAGGCCTGCAGGTCGATCAGCTCGCCTTTGATCGAGCCGAAGAAGCTCTCGGCCAGGGCGTTGTCCCAGCACTGGCCGGTGCGGCCGTGCGATAGCTCGATCTGGCAGTCTGCTGCGAGGGCGGCGAACGCGGCCGAGGTGTACTGCCCACGTTCAAGGGGTCGTCGCAACACCGGTGCCTTGACAAGCCAATTGTAGGTACTCGTCGAGAGTGAATCGCGCCGGTGAGTCCGGAGACTTAGTTTGCTGTCTGGCCGGCCTCGGCGAGGGCGGTGTTCTGACTGTAGTAGGCGGTCTCGAGTTCGGCTGGGGGGATGTCTCCGCAAGCTTCGTAGAGTCGGCGGTGGTTGAACCAGTCGACGTACTCGAGGGTGGCGATCTCGACCTGCTCGGCGGTGTGCCAGGGCCCTTGGGGCTTGATCAGCTCGGTCTTGAACAAGCCGATCACCGATTCGGCCAGGGCATTGTCGTAGGCGTCGCCGACGGTCCCGACCGAGGGACTGACGCCTGCGGCGGCGAGCCGCTCGGTGAACGCAACCGAGGTGTATTGCGAGCCCGCATCCGTGTGATGGATCAGCCCGGCCAGGTCCCCGCGCCCGTCGCGGCGGCGGGTCCACAGGGCCTGCTCCAGCGCGTCCAGGACCAGGACGGTCTTCATCGTGGTGGCAGCGCGCCAGCCCAGGATCCGCCGCGAGTACGCGTCGATGACGAACGCGACATAGACCATCCCGGCCCAGGTCGGCACGTAGGTGTAATCGGCCACCCAGAGCCGGTCCGGGCGGCCGGGCTGAACTGACGGCGGACCAGGTCGCCGGGCCGGGCCGCAGCGGGATCCGGCACGGTGGTGCGCACCCGCTTGCCGCGGCGGACACCGCGCAGGCCCAGCTCGCGCATCAGCCGCGCGACTGTGCACCGGGCCACTTGCGTGCCCTCGCGGTTCAGCACCAGCCAGACTTTCCGGGCTCCGTAGACGCCGTAGTTGTCCTTATGCACCCGGCCGATCGCCGTCTTGAGCAGCGCATCGCGGCGCGCCCGGGCGGACGGCGCCCGGCGGACGGCGTCGTAATAGGTTGACGGGGCGATCGGCCAGCCATGCTCTGACAGCACGCGGCAGATCGGCTCGACCCCGAACCTGTGCTTGTGCTCGCGGATGAATCTCACGAGGACCGCTGCGGGCGGTCGAGCTCCGCAGCAAAGAAAACCGAGGCCGCCTTCAGGATCTCATTCGCCCGGCGCAGCTCAGCGTTCTCCCGTTTCAGCCGCCGGATCTCCGCGGACTCCTCGCTGGTCACCCCCGGCCGCTGCCCCGCGTTCACCTCGGCCTGGCGGACCCACTTGCGCAGCGTCTCCGCCGTGCCGATGCCGAGCTTGGCGGCTACCGCCACGATCGCCGGCCAGTCCGACGGATAATCCGGCCGCACCTCGGCGACCATCCGGACCGCCCGCTCCCGCAGCTCCGGCGGATAGTTACTCGATCGACGTCCCATGACTCCATCTTCTCCTCAAGAAGCGGAGCCTCCGGACTCACCGGAGCGGTTCACCAATGACGTAGTCGTAGTCCTCAGCCAGCATGGTCACGGCCCTTTCATCGGGGACAAGCGTCGGTGCCTGGCCTGAACGGCAGTCACTCCTCGTGGCAGCACTGTGAAGGGTCACGCCCAGCAGGGCGGACAAGCTCCTGATCAGGCCAAGGACGAGTGAGCCAGGCTGGTGCCGGCAGATCAAGGGACAGGTCCAACGAAAGGCACGCCCGCAGGCGGCCAGTATTCTCGAGGGTCGCCTCTCACCGCCGTCACCAGCCTGCCCGGTCAGACCAGACCAGGCACCTCACACACTCACAGTGTTCTCGTTCGTGCCGCGCTGCCAGGGGCTGTGCGGGTCGGCGAAGTAGATCGCCAGGCCGGTGTCGATGCGCAGCTGAGCGTGCTGGGCCATCTCGGCACCCTGGTCCCAGGTCAGCGACCGGCGCAGCTGCCCGGGCAGCGTGGTGATCGTCGCGGCGATCGCGTCGCGGACCGCTTCGGCGCCATGCCCGGCCAGCGCGGGGCCGTTCTTGGCCCTGGGGGTAGTGCCGTGGCCGTCCATCGGAGGCAGGTGCAACAGCAGGGTGAACCTGGTCGTCCGCTCCACCAGAGTGCCGATCGCCGAGCTGTTCAAGCCCACGATGAGATCGCCTTCCCAGTGCCCCGGCACGGCCCGGTCTGCCGCCTCGGCCGGCCGCTCGCTGATCATGACCTCGGGGCTGACGAACTTCTTGCCCCGGCCCCGCGTGCGGGCGCGGGGGACGCGCAGCGCCCGCCCGGTGCGCAGGCAAGCCGTCAGCTCGCGCCGCAGCGCCCCCCGGCCCTGGACATACAGCGCCTGGTAGATCGCCTCGTGCGAGACCCGCATGGTCTCATCATCGGGGAAGTCGATCCGAAGCCGGTTCGCGATCTGCTCCGGACTCCACGACCTGGCCCACCGCCGGTCAGCGCGACGCCCGTGCCGGCGCCCGATCCAGCGGACGTCAGGGCCGGGCACAGGCTCGCCGTCCGGCCTGGCAATGGCACCGGCCAGACGATCCTGCACGTACTCACGCAGTACCTGGTTCGCGGCGAGCTTGGCCTCCTTGGGCCGGCTGGCGCGCCGCTCGGCATGCCACTGCGCAGTCGCCGCCCGGTAGGCCACCGAGTGACTGCGGGTCGAGGCATTGCGGCGCAGCTCGCGCGAGATCGTCGACGCCGAGCGGTCCAGGCGGCGAGCGATCGCGCGTACCCCCAGCTGCTGCGCGCGCAAGATCGCGATCTCCTCGCGCTCAGCGAACGACAGGTACCGCCCGGACAGCGGGGCCAGCGTGATCGGCGGCATCCCGCCAGCCTGACGAAACCATCGCGAGCCGACAGCCTGCGACACGCCGGCAACAGCCGCCGCGTCCTCGCTCGAAACACCGCGAGCGATCGCCTCCCAGAACCGCACCCGGTCCATGCGCTGCCCGGCTGACGGCCGGCCCGGCGACGACATCTGGCCGCGCATCGCCCGAATCGCCTGCTGACACTTCCCAGCACCCATACCGCAACACCTCCAGCTCAAGGTGTTGCGACGACCGGCTGAATCCGCCCTGGCAGCCCCTGTCGCTATGAAAGATCACTCCCGGCTGGGGGTCGCGAGCGGCGACCGCGTTGGCCAGCGCATCAGCGACCAGCTCGGTGCGCAGGTGATCGGCCATCGCGTAGCCGACGACGCGGCGCGAGGCGATGTCGATGACGGTGGCCAGGTACAGCCACCCCTCCCACGTGGAGATGTAGGTGATGTCGCCGCACCAGCGAGAGTTCACCCGGGCGGCGTCGGCGGTGAAGTCGCGGCGGATCTTGTCGGCCCGCGCGGCAGCCGCCGGGTCAGCGATCGTGGTCCTCTTCCACCGCCTGGCAGCCCGGCCGCGCAGGCTGGCCTGGCGCATCAGCCGGGCGACCCGCTTGCGGCCGTGATGGTGGCCGCGGCGGGCCAGCTGCGCATGCACCCGCGGAGCACCATAACGGCCCCTCGACCCGGCATGGACAGCCCGGATCTCCGCGGTCAGGCCGGCGTCCTGCTGCTCGCGTGCCGACGGCCCGGACAGGTGCTGGTAAAAGGCGGCACGGGAGACCTTCAGCAGCTCGCACGCCCGCTTGACGTTGCGGCTGCCGGCTTTCTCCGCCTCGATGAACGGGTACACGCTCACCGGGTCTCGCCCGCGAAGAAAGCCGTGGCACGCTTCAGGATCTCCACATCCTCCCGCAGCCTGCGGTTCTCCCGCCGCAACTGCGCCAGCTCCTGCTTCCCGGTGCTCGTCAGCCCGCCGTCCTGGCGGGTCCCGGCGTCACGCTGGTCCTGCTTCACCCATTCCCGCACCGCGGTCTCGGTCAGGTCGAAATCCTTCGCGACCTGACCCACCGACCGGTCGCCCTGCTGGCATAGCTCAACGATCTCGGCCTTGAACTCCGGGGTAAACGAACGGCGGCGCCGGGGCTTCTTCCCCATGCTCTCCATGACCGGACATCCTTCCGGGGGCGAACCCCTGATGGTGGATGTCCGTCAAAGCGGGTCAGGCTCACTCGGTGAGTGCCCCGGCCGGGCAGACCACCCGCGAGGCGCTGGTGGAGTTCTTGCGCAACAAAGAGCTGCTGCTGCTGCTCGATAACTGTGAACATCTGCTGGCCGGAGCGGCGGCGCTGGCCGGGGTGCTGCAGCGGTCGTGCGGGCGGCTGGTGATCCTGACGACCAGCCGGGAGGGCTTGGGGATCGACGGGGAGCGGCTGGTTCCGGTCCCGCCGCTGGTGCTGCCCGGTGCCGGCGCCGACATGGACTCGATCATCGACGCCGAGGCGGTGCGGCTGTTCACCGACCGCGCGGCCGCGGTCAAGCCCGGCTTCGCGGTGACCGCGGAGAATGCGGCGGCGGTCGCCGCGGTGTCCCGGCGGCTGGACGGGATAGCGCTGGCGATCGAGCTGGCCGCGGCGCGGGTGCCGGCGATGACCCCGGCCGAGCTGGCCCGGCGGCTGGACCGGCGGTTCGCGGTGCTGGCCGGCGGCCGGCGCGGCGCGGTGGAACGACACCAGACGCTGCGTGCCGCGATCGACTGGTCCTTCGACCTGCTCACCGGGGCCGAACAGGCTCTGCTGGGTCGGCTGACGGTGTTCGCCGGCGGCTGCACCCTGGAGGCCGCCGAGGCGGTCTGCGGCGGGGGCCGCATCGATCCGGGCGCGGTGTTCGGGCTGCTGGCCAGCCTGGTGGCGCAGTCGCTGGTGGTGGCCGAGCAAAACGGGCTCCAGACCCGCTACCGGCTGCTGCAGACGATCCGTCAGTACGGCGAGGAACGCCTCGATGGGGTCGGCGAGACCCAACGGTGGCGGGCCCGCCACGCCGGCTACTACGCGGACTTCCTCCGTCAGGTCCGCGACCATGGCCGCGACCCTGGGGACGGCGCGTTCTGGGCCGTGCGGCTCGGCGCCGAGGGGGACAACCTGCTCGCCGCGTGGTCGTGGGTGACCGGCACCGGCGACGTCGACACCGCGTTCTCGATCCTGGCCGGCTTCGCGCCCTGCGAGATCTGGACGAGCTACCCGTTGCTGCTCCCCGGCAACGCGGCACTCGAGCTGCCCGGCGCCACGGAGCACCCCGGCTACCCGCTCGCCCTCGCCGTCAGCGCCATGTTCGCCTCGAATCGCGCGGACGTGACCGGCGCCGAGGAGCTCTGCCGCCAGGCCGCCGGGGCCAGCGCAAGCCGGGGCACCCCGGACTGGCGGGTCGCGGTGACCGTCTGCGCCACCCGGTCGAACATCGCGTCAGCTACCGGCGCGTTCAGCGACGCCGCCCGCCTCGCCGAGCAAGCCGCCGGCATCGCCCGAGCCGGGGGCGACCTCGCCGACGCCTCCGTCGAGCTCACCATCGCCGCGATCGATCACCGGCTCGCCGGTGACGCGCCCGCAGCGGTCCCGCTGGCCAGCCAGGCACTCGCGCTGGCCCGCCAGGCCGGAGCCCCGGCCCTCATCGCGACCAGCCTGCTCGCCGTGGCCACGACGGTCGCCGAGGCCGACCCCGGCCAGGCCCGCGCCTACCTGCGCGAAAGCCGCGAGCTCAGCACGGCACTCGGCTACCAAAACTCCCTCGACCTCGTCAGGGAGACCGGAATCGCGTTGCAGGTCGGCGACCGGACCGCCGTGCTCGAGCTTGGCCGCCGCGCCATCCGCGCCCTGCAGCGAGACGGTGACCGCCGCCGGGTGGGCAGCATCCTGCACCTGATCGCGGGCGCGCTCGCCGACGCCCGGCCGGCTGCTGCCGCGGTCATCCAAGGCGCCGCCGACGCCCACGTGGCTACGACGGCAAGGCTTGCCCAGTCGATCAGCTCGGCCGCATCCGCAGCCCTGGGCGATGAGCGCACCCGGGAGCTCCGCGCCCGCGGCGCGGACATGGACTGGGACCAGGCCATCGCTTACACCCTCACCCAGGCCACCCAGGCCCTCGACGAACCCGGACCCGAGACGCAGCCATGAGCCAGCTGCCACGGACACGGTTACGGTCACTGACCAACATCGGGCTCGCTCGTCATGTGCATGTCGGTATACAGCAGCCCGCCCGCGGCCAGCGCACCAAGGTCCGGCGTCGCGATCGGGCTGCCGTACCAGCCCAGCTGACTGTACCTGTGCGTGCCGAGAAGCCCGTCCAGGGCTCTGGCCAGCAAAGTTGCCATCCCGGCCGTTTGACCGTGATGATCACCGGTCATGTGCCTGCGGTTCGTCTTCCTCTTGATCACGCGGGTCGTGGCATGGCTGCGGCTATCACGGCGTGAGAGGCGTGGCGGATCACGGAGATCTTGATCTTGCGCCACCAGCTCGCTCTGCTTCAGCGGCAGCAGCCGTGCCGCCCGAAACTTAACTGGGCGGATCGGGCACTGCTCGCGATCCTGCTCGGCGTGATCCCGAAAGCGCGGCGCCACGGACTGCGGCTGCTGTGGCTCGGAACTGGGCGCGGCCGTAACCTCGCCCACGCGCATATCTGCCAGTTCGGTACGGCGTGCAAGGGCAGAACGGCCTCACGCTGGTCATCGCCGGACGATAAGGCGGCTATGACATGCGCCCTGAACCGGCGGCCGCCGCGGCATCTGCGGTGTATGGCCCGAGGCGTAGATGCCAGATCGTTCAGCCGGTGGCGTGCGTGCTCGGGCATGTCCTGCCACCGGTACCGCCCACACCGGCTGCAATAACTGACCCGGCCATGGGCGGCCCGGTGACGGCCTGGAAGACGGTTTCCGCGTGCGGCCCTGGGCACGGTGCAGCCTGGGCGTCATGATAATGGCGTGCCAGGCGGGATCCGGTGTGAGAGATTATGTCGGCATGGCGGAGAGTGGAACTGTTGTCGCGGTCGCACAGCTCGCGCTCACCGTGGGGGAACTAGACGCTAACCGGGCGGCCGCGAGGGCGGCGGTCGCGGAGGCGGCGCTCGCGGGTGCGCGGCTCGTAGTGCTGCCAGAGCTGTCGGACTCGGGATACGTATTCTCGGACGCCGGCGAGGCGCTGTCACTCGCGTCGCCGGCGGCATCTGGCGTGACGTTGCGCGAGTGGCGGTCGCTGGCCGCCAGGCACGACCTGACCATCGCCGGCGGGTTCTGCGAGCTGGGGCCGGACGGGAAGCTGTACAACAGCGCGGCGATCGTGGACGCATCTGGCACGAGGGCGGTGTACCGCAAAGCGCACCTGTGGGACGCCGAGAAGAAGATCTTCACGCCCGGAGATAGTGCGCCGCCGGTGGTGGAGTTGCCGTTCGGCAATGTCGGGCTCATGATCTGCTACGACCTGGAGTTCCCGGAATGGGTGCGGCTTGCCGCGCTGAGCGGCGCTGACCTCATCGCGGTCCCGGTGAACTGGACGGCTTCAGGTTCGCCCGCGCCGCCTGGTGAGCGATCTGGTGAGGTGGTCTCGGCGCAGGCGGCAGCCTCGTCCAACGGCGTGTTCATCGCGGTCGCGGACCGATGCCGAACCGAGCGCGGCGTGGACTGGCTCGGCGGCTCAGTCATCGTGCGGCGTGGAGGCTATCCCGCCGCCGGGCCGGTGTGCGAGGACCGGTCTGCCGTGCTGACCGCCACGGTCGACTTCCGGCTGGCCCAGGACAAGCGGATCAGTGAGCTGAACGACCTGTTCACCGACCGGCGGCCGGATCTGTACGCGCGACTATGGGACGTCCCCTAGTCGGCAGGTAGTGGGCGATTGTGATACCCCGTCCAAATGAACCCGCCGCGCCGAATGTCCGGCTCTGGATGCCGCGCGAGCCATGTCATCACGTCCCGGTTGGAGAGCAGAACGGCGGTTCTACGTGCGTGCCAACTTAATTGACTGGCGACGGTAGGTAGCCAAATAGCGATCACAACCCCGCCATTCGGCAAGGTCGTTCCGCACTGTGTACCTTGCATGGAGGCATGTCGGGGCGTTTCGTTACTCTCCGGCCACGACCGAGAAACTACAGCAGCAGCCAGGTCCGGAGGAGGGCGTTGTACTGGAACCAGCCTTCCTGCGGTCCGTTAAGCAGCGCGGGCTGACCCTGGCCGGGTGCGTAGCCGGGCCAGCCGAGCCGCTCCAGCAGGTAACAGAGCGCGAGCGTTTCGCGGAACTCCCGCTCGACTGTGGCCAGGGCGCGCGGCACGAATAGAGGACCATTGCTCTCCCAGAAGCCGCCGTTGTCATGCCCGGCTCTACTATGCGCATAGTCGCACAGGCGCTTGTAGCGAGTGTTGAGCCAGGAATCGTCTGCGTCGCCGAACACTGACGCCGGGCTCGCGGCAGTGTCTACTCGGCCACCTTCTGCACTGTCGCGCAGCAGGACCCGAGCGCGGCCGAACTTGGCTTCCAAGCTGCCCGTCTGCCATGCCCCGAACGACTCGACGTCGTCGGTGACGGCGAATGCCGCAGCCATCGTGAGTGTCTCTAGCGAGACACGAAGGCAGCCGATCGCCTGCCGGTAATACCCGTGCAGGGCGTTGAACACGAGTGCGTCGAACTCCTCGCCAGCAATGAGTGCCGGATAGTCCATGAACGGCGCGGTTCCAGGATCTGGCCATGAAAAGGTCCAGTCGTGGTTGAGCTGGTTGAGACGTGTAATGACCGAGCCCGCGTAGCCCGACGACTCCAACGCGACATGGGTGGCCAGGCCCATGATGTGATTCCACGACTCACGGTCGATCACGTCAGTGTGCGGTGGCCAGTCCTCTGGCTCGCCGTCTGCCCAGAAGAACACAGACGGGCTGAGCATCAAACGATCCCGCCGAAAGTCCGTCGCGGGAAGCGGATGGTCGCTTTCGGTTGCCATGAGCCTCCTTTCTGACACACGAAACGCGGATCGGATGCGATGGATACACGACAAGATTCGACGGCGCGGACCCGCCTCCTCGTAGCATGCTCATCATGCATGAACAGCGTCGCCGCTACAGCGGCGCGCCTCCGTGCGCCCTGGCAGAGAGCGGCATGCCGCGAGGTCGGCAGCGGACAGTGGCGCCACCACCCACACCCTCGTTAAGTAGTGCTTGCAGCAGAACGATCCTTATGGACACCCGCAGCCAGTCGCACGGGTCCTGCATCCCGCCGTACCTAACGGCGGCTCCGTGCGCGGCTATCACCAGCAAGTTGGTTACTCTCTGCGATCGGCTTCAGGCTTCGCAAGCGCGGGTGCGTCGCTACCGCGGGCGTCGCGGCGGTGCGCCTGACACTAGCCATCTTGATCCTCGCCTACACCTGTCGGCGCTCACCAGTCTCGACGTACATCATCGCGGCAGATCCGGACGGTCACTGCGCCAGCGATCGCGCATAAATATTCAGACCTCGCTCGACCGTACGGACGGTAGAACCTTGATCATCGGATGCGCGGCCAAACCGTGGCTTTGCGCGCGCGTGGCCGCCGTTATCTGGCGCACCGTCATTGGCTTAGATTCTGGCTGGCAAGAAGTCCAGATCGGGCAGTTCTGGGGGTTCTGGGGTCTCAGCTCCGCCAGGCGATCGCGTGGGCGTGGCAATGCTGGCGGCGTGAGGAGCAATACGGTGCCGGTGCTGGCCGCCGACATTAGCCGCTACCAGGGCAACATCCGGGCGCATGCCCAGCGGCTGGGTGGTTGCCAGCTGCGGACTATGCTGGAATGATCTTGGTACCTGCCCGCGCCAGCTTTCCTGCTAAGCGTCGTCTTGCCCGGTAACACGGTCATTCCCTGCCGCTCAGCCGCGGCATGCCTGGCGGCTATTCCGGTGCCGGCGCGACGGGGTCCCCGATCAGGGCGGCGAGCCGCCCGAACTCGCCCAGGGCGTAATCGGCGACCTCATGGTCGTCCATCGCGGCGCCTCGCCCGAGCGCAGTGCTGTAGGCGGCCTCGCCGAGCGCGCGGCGGGCGGGGACCAGGGCTTCGTCGATCTCGAGCCGCTCGTAGTGGTAGGTGGCGGCCACCGAGAGCGGGAAATGCGCCGAGACAGCTCCGGCCAGGGCCGCAGCTGGCTCGGCTTCGCCGAGCTGGGCCAGCACCGCGGCGGCACGCTCGAGCGTCATGCCGAGCCCCAGCCGGTTACCGTCGCCGTGCTGCTGCACCGTCGCTTCACGCAGCACGGCCAGCGCTCCGGGCAGATCGTCGTTCCGGGCCCGGATGGCGCCAGCCAGCGACAGGGAAAAGCCGATGATGCTGTCGAAGGCTCCGGCGCGGGTCAGGACAAGACTGTCCTCGATGAGCGTCAGCGCGGCCTGTGGTTCGCCGAGCCAGATAGCGGTCGCGGCCGCGTAGAAGGCCGTCGCCGACAGCGCCGGGTTCTGGACCCTTCGGGCTACCTCGACCGCCTCCATGGCGGGCCGCCGCGCCGCCGCGTAGTCTCCGGCGCCCGTCCAGGCCATCGCTTCCATGGCATGGAAATACCCGACAAGGACCTCATTGCCCCGTTCCGCGGCCTCTCGAAGGCCTTCCCGGGCGATGCTGACCCCGCGATCTGGCTGCCCGGTATACGAGTAGATCCGGGACAGCAGACATCGCGGCATCCCAAGACTGCTCGGATCGCTGGATACCGGTTCTCGCAGGGCGTCCTCGGCCCGCCGTCGCGCCAGCGGAAGGTCGCCGGCGAAGAACGCGCTCCATCCCGCTGCGGCCAGGACCGTCACGCGGATCTCGGGCAGGCACGTGCCGATCTGAGCGACGCCGGCTTCGGCCCAGACGCCGACGGTGCTGGGTCCTGAGATGGCGAAGTTTGCCAGGGCGGCTACGATCCCGAAGGCGAGCTGGCGCGCCTGGTCGCCGCTGTTCATAGCCCACGTGACGGCGGCCTGCAGATTGTCGAGCTCGGCCCGGATACGGTGCTGCCACTCCAGTTGCGCGGGGCCGAGCAGTTCGGGCCCGGCCCGTTCGGCGAACGCCGCGTAATGCTCGGCGTGCCGGCGCTGCAGCCGGTCTTGCTCGCCGCTAGCCGCCAGTTGCTGCCGCGCGTAGGCCCGCATCGTCTCCAGCAGGCGGTAGCGGCTGGTCTGGTCCGGCGCCTCCTCCTCGGAGACCATAGACTTGCCGACCAGGGCCGTCAGGCTATCGAGGATGTCCCACCGCTGCAGGCCGCCTGCGCCGGACACGGCGACGGCCGCGGCGGCGTCGAAGTTTCCGGAGAATACACCCAGGCAGTCGAAGACCTGCCGCTCCGCCTCACCGAGCAACGCGTAAGACCACTCGATCGTGGCCTTCAGAGTCTGCTGGCGGCCCGCGGCATCGGCCCGCCCGCGGGTCAGCAGTCGGAACCGCTCGTCGAGCAGCCCGGCGATCTCGGCCGGGCGCAGCGCCGCCACCCTCGCGGCGGCCAGCTCGATGGCCAGCGGGATCCCGTCCAGGCGCCGGCAGATCTCCCCGACAGCAGCGACGTTAGAAGAGCTCAGGGAAAAGTCGCTGCGCGCGGCGGCGGCCCGCTGGACGAACAAGGACATCGCATCGCTGGCACCGGCGGCCGCCATGCTCGCCGACGGCGGCGGCAGCGACAGCCGCCGCAACCCGAAGACCTGCTCACCGCCCACGCCCAGCGCCTGCTGGCTGGTGGCCAGGATGCGCACCCCCCGGCAGCTGCGCAAGATGTCCGCTACGAGGGCTGCCGCCGCGCTCAGCAGGTGCTCGCAGTTGTCGACCACCAGCAGCAGCGCGTTCTTGGTCCGCAAGAACTCCACGATGCTGCTGGCCGTGGAGATGCCGGGCCGGGGGCGCACACGCAGGGCGGCCAGGACGGCCTGCGCCATCGTCTCCCCGTCCTCGGCCGCGTGCAGCTCGCACAGCCACGCGCCATCGCGGAAGGACGGCAGCTGCTCAGCCGCAGCCTGCAGCGCCAGCCGCGTCTTGCCGACCCCGCCGACCCCGACCACTGTCACCAGCGGTGACCGCTGCATCGCTGTGGCCAGCTCGGCCAGCTCGTCCGCCCGGCCGACGAACGAGCTGAGCTGGACCGGCAGGTTCCCGGCGAACGCCTCCAGCGTGCGCAGCGGCGGGAACTCGCCGCGAAGGCCGGGGCCGGTCAGCTGAAAGATCTGCACCGGCCGAGCCAGATCCCGCAACCGATGCTCCCCCAGGTCCACCAGCCCGCACCCGTCCGGCAGGTCATCACGCACCAGCAGCTCGGTCGCCCCCGAGACCAGCGCCTGCCCGCCGTGCCCGGCCGCCATCAGCCGGGCGCAGCGATTCAGCGGCTGGTTCAGGTAATGCTCACCGCCCAGCACCCCCTCATCGGTAAGCAGGCCCATCCGGGCAGCCAGCGGCCCGGTCACCTCCCCCCAGTCCTCGGCGGCCAGCCCCGCCTGCGCCGCCAGCACCGCGCGAACCGCCTCACGGGCCGAGGCGAACACCGCCGCCATCCCGTCGCCCATCGTGGAGAACACCACCCCGCCCTGCGACTCGACCGCCCCCCGCACGATCGCGTCATGCCGCGCCAGCGCGTCCCGCATCTCCTGCGGGTGCGCCTCCCACCGGCGCGTCGACCCCTCCAGGTCAGTAAACAGGAACGTCACCGTCCCCTGCGGCAGCCCCATCGCCAGGCCCCCTCGCCCAGACCCAAGCCACGAGGCGAGCACGTGACGAACACCGGATTGGTGACGCCCGCCTCCGGCACCCGCTTGACCGGGATGGAGCCGAGCGTAACACCGCGTAGCCCCGTCGGCCCAGGCTTGCTTCGCCGTGCGGAACGGACCGCTGTCCTGGCCATGCACCGGCCTCGTTGACGGCGACCCGACGTCGACTCGCGCTCGGTCCTGGCCGGCTGCCCGCTGCCGGCGGCCGTCCCGGTGCGGGTAACCAGGTGTCAGCAAGCTGACAGCGGATCAGTCAGCCACGTGACTGACGGCTGCCTCACCGCCATGGACGCTGACAGTAGCCGGTCATTTCCGAGGACCGGGAACCGCAAGGGGAGGCGCACCATGACCGGGCAACTGGCGGACTTGCTGTCGTTCCGGCGGATCGCGGCCATCCCGTTCGACGCCTGCATGGCCGCCCTCGAGAGCTGGCAGTGCAGCGGACACTACGGCGAACTGCGCCTCGGCCACAGCGTGCTGCGGGGGCCGATCGAGCGCGATCACCACTTCGGTACCTGCCGGATCGACGTCCGCCTGGCCCGCGGGCCGCTGCGGCCGCTGGTGCGCATGCGGCTGGACATCGAGCCCTGGTCGCCCACCGCCACCGCCCTCGAACTCATCCCGTGCCAGCGGGTCAGGCTCGGCGCAGCCTACTTCGCGGCCGACCACCGCCTGCTGGACTCCCTGACCCGCACGCTGTCGGCGCGCGTGCCGGTGCAGCAGCGCCCAGATCACGACTATCTGCGCGCAGCCCTCAGCGCTCCGGCTCTCAGCCGCTCATAGTCATCGATTTGGCCGTGTCAGCATTCGGTCAAGCGCTTGGCTAGGTTTCCCGGCGGGATTGCCGACAGCGAATGGACATGCTGACCTGCGCATAAGCATGTACCAGCGCAACGTCCTCAATTCGGCATGAGCGCGATGGCGGCTGGCTGCGCGCAGCGCCCGATCTGCCAGTTCTGTGTGCACGAGAGACGGCTCCACCGCACACCATTAGCCGCGCCGATCGGCGGTTACATGTGCGGGGTGCCAGGCTGGTGCGGCGGGACATCCTGTTATGGCTCTGTTGCGGCGCGGGGCATCGCCCGATGCCGGTGGCCGGCTCGGCGGGGCCCCCTGACCGCGTCGGCGGGCTGCAGGTCCGGCGCCGCGTGATCCGCGGTCTTGCCGGCCGATCTCAGCGTGGCGGGTCGGGTCGGCCGCGCCGGCGGCTCGCTTCGCGAGACTCCCTGCCGGACCCGGTGCATCACTTCCAGGGCCAGCCAGGCCAGCAGGATGAGTCAGCGGCGATGGGGCAGGGAAGGCCTCAGCCCCGGGCATTGGCCGCCGGCGCGACGGGCTGACTTGGAAGCATCAGCACGGCCGGGCTGAGCAACGAATTACCAGGCATGCATCGACGTCCGGGTGCGCGGGCTGGAGCCGCGCTTCGCTCCCAGAATCGGACATCCGGCTCCCAGAGTCGGGCATATCGGCGGGCTGTGTGTCGCCCAGGATGATGATCCTGCCGTTGAGCAGCTAAAACTGGGTGGAGCTGAGGGGATTTGAACCCCTGACCCCCTCGATGCGAACCGAGTGCATCATCCCGCAAAGCCACTGTCCTGCCACGTACCCGCACGTCAGAGACGTCAGGCCAGGCATGGTGGCTCCGCCTGCCCGCGCCTGACGGCGTCATGCCGCTCCCATTTCGCTCCCAGAATCGGACAGCCTCCTTCCGTCGCTGCGGCCCGCGAATGGAGCACGCCCGGGATCGTTCGGCATCCTGAGTGCCGGACAGCCGACCCCATATCGAGAATCGGTCTGCTGTCGGCCATGAGGATGGCTCCCTCATCACTGGTGATGGGACTGTAAGAAGAACGGTGTAACTCCTGTGACAGGGCGGGCAGATGGGCCCGTCTGAAGGAGGTAGCACTGTGACGACGACAGCAGAGCCGGCAGCAGCCGCCGCGGAGGCGGCGGGTGATGATGGCCGGGTGAATGTGACAGCTGATGATGAGGAGATGGTCCGGCAGCTGGGGGCGCGGGCCCGGTCGGGGGATCTGTCCCTGACGGGGCCGGGCGGGCTGCTGGGCCGGCTGACGAAGGTCGTGCTGGAAGGCGCCCTGGAGGGCGAGATGGACGACCATCTCGGCTATCCGGCCCATGACCCGGCGGGCCGGGATGGGGGGAACTCCCGGAACGGCAGGCGGTCCAAGACGGTGATCACTGACGTCGGCCCGGTGCAGCTGGAGGTGCCCCGGGACCGGGACGCCTCGTTTGAGCCGCGGGTGGTGGCCAAGCGGCAGCGGCGGCTGGCCGGGGTCGATGACATGGTGATCTCCCTGGTCGCCAAGGGCCTGACCACCGGTGAGGTGCAGGCGCACCTGGCGGAGATTTATGGCGCCGAGGTGTCGCGGGAGACCATCTCCAAGATCACTGACCGGGTGCTGGACAGCCTGGCGGACTGGCAGTCCCGGCCCCTGGACCCGGTATACGCGGTGCTGTTCATCGATGTCATTAACGTCAAGATCAGGGACGGGAACGTCGCGAACCGGCCCATCTACGTCGCCCTGGCCGTCAGCGCGGACGGGGAGCGGGATGTGCTGGGGCTGTGGGCCGGGGACCACGGCGACGGCGAAGGCGCCAGGTACTGGCTGCGGGTCCTGACCGAGATCAAGAACCGCGGCACCGCCGATGTCCTCATGGTCGTCTGCGACGGGCTCAAGGGCCTGCCCGAGGCGATCGGGCATGTCTGGCCCCGGGCGGTCACCCAGACCTGCATCGTGCACCTGCTGCGCAACAGCTTTGCTTATGCCTCTAAGCGGGACTGGGCCGCGATCGCCAAAGACCTCCGGCCGGTCTATACCGCCGTGTCGGAGGTGGCGGCGCTGGACGCGTTCGCGCGGTTCGCCGGGACCTGGGAGAAGCAGTACCCGGCGATCATCCGGCTGTGGGAGAGCGCCTGGGCCGAGTTCGTCCCGTTCCTGGGGTTCGACCGCGAGATCCGCACGATCATCTGCACCACCAATGCCATCGAGTCGCTGAATGCCCGGTTCCGCCGGTCGGTCAAGGCCCGCGGGCACTTCCCCACCGAGCAGGCCGCCCTCAAGCACCTCTACCTGACCGTGGTCAGCCTCGACCCCACCGGCCGCGGCCGCAAACGATGGTCCAACCGCTGGAAAGCCGCCCTCAACGCCTTCGACATCACCTTCAACGGCCGGCTCACCGCCGGCCGCAAGTAACCCACCAAACCGGGTTACACCGTTAACTGGACAGTCCCCTGGTGATCGGATCCGCATTGACGGAGTTGCCGTTGCCGGTGAGGGGCTCGCCTGACTGCAGCCGTGGCGTTGTCGAACGCGTCGAAAAGCAGGTTGGGCTGGGTCACTGGTTGATCAGCGGACGTCGTGAGCGTCACGCGTGCCGACGTTGCCGGCGGCGTGGGTGGCGGCCCAGCTGGCAAGTAGTTTGAGTCCGTCGGCCGCAGGGGTATCAGGGTCGGCAGTGTAGAGGTTGAGGCGCAACCCAGGCTCGGAGGGGAGTTCCATAGCCTCGAAGTTGAGGTCGAGCTCGCCGACGGCGGGATGGCGGAGTCGTTTGCGGCCGCTGCGGTGGAATTTGACGTTGTGCGAGGCCCAGTGCTGGCGGAATAGCTCGCTCTGGGTGGAGAGTTCGCCGACGAGGGTGATGAGGGCTTTGTCGTGAGGGTTGCGTCCTGCTTCGAGTCGGAGCATGGCGGCGGCGTCGGTGGCCATGCGGTCGTAGTCGATGAAGAATTCTCGGGCGGCCGGGTCGAGGTAGATGAACCTGGTGGTGTTGGCGGCGCGTTTGGCTGTCGCCCCGGCGGCTGCGGAGTCCAGGACCGGTGAGTAGAGCGCGCGGGCGAGAGGGTTCATGGCGAGGATGTCGTGCCGGGCGTTGCGGATCCAGGCTGGCGCTTCGGTGATCGCGTCGAGAACCTGCTGGATGACTGGGCGAACCGTGGCTGGGCTGGGTCGGGCGCGGCGCGTCGCGGTTGGGCGGGCGGAGCGGGCTAGTGCCCGCAAGTGCTCGCGCTCGGCCTCGTCGAGTTGCAGTGCGTTCGCAACTCCGTCGAGGACCGCCTCGGAGGCGCCCGCGAGGTCGCCGCGCTCCATCCGGATGTAGTAGTCGATGCTGACCCCTGCGAGTAGCGCGACCTCTTCCCGGCGCAGGCCCTTGACCCGGCGGTTGCCGCCGTAGGCGGGCAGGCCGGCCTGATCGGGGGTGATCCGTGCCCGCCGGGAGGCGAGGAACTCGCGGACCTGTGCTCGGTTGTCCATGACTCCACGGTAGGTGAAGTCGCTGGAGGCAGGGAGGTACCGCCGTTACCTGGAAGAGCAGGCCCTCCCACGGGCGCGAGCACGCGCGTTAACTGGTTCTCGCGAGCATGCCACCGGGACAGCACCGTTCACTCTTGATTACCTCAACGATGAGAAGGACACGACATGTATAAGAGCCCCAGCACCGCCACGGTGAAGACCCCGTCGTCGAACTTCACCGGCGACGTGTGGATGAACCCGGTGTTCGGCGGCGACGGGATCTCGCAGCTCACCTGCGGTCTGGTCCGGTTCACTCCTGGCGCGCGCACTAACTGGCACAGCCACGTCAACGGGCAGCTGCTGGTGTGCACTGACGGCATCGGGCTGGTCGGCACCCGCGACGGGAAGACTGTCGTGCTGCGCGCGGGAAAGAGCGTGTGGACTGCGGCGGGCGAGGAGCATTTCCACGGCGGCACCGCCGAGAACATGATGTGCCATTACGCGATCCTCGACGCCTCCGGCGACAGGGACACTACGACCTGGCTCGAGCCGGTCACCGACGAGCAGTACCTGGCCGCGCACCACGCGGCGGGGGTGTAGTCGATGGCGATCAGCGCTGCCGCGAAGAGCAATCACGGCCAGCTGTTCGGTGACCGGGTCTCCGCTCTGGCGCAGTCCGACCCCGAGCTGATCGAGTACTTCGGCAACTTCGCCTTCGACGAGGCGCCCGCCGACGCCGCGCGATTGGACGGGACGCTCGACCTGCACATCCGGCTCATGGTGCAGCTGGCCGCGATCCTGGCCGTCGGCGGCCTCGCAGAGTTCCGCGTCGTGGGCGCCGCAGCGGTGGCCAGCGGCGGGGTCAGCCCGGTCGAGCTGAAGGAGATCGTCTACCAGTCCGTCGCCTACGTCGGCATGGCTCGCGCGTTCGACTACCTGCACGCGGTCAATGACGTCCTCACCGAGGCAGGGGTCGAGCTGCCTCTGCCCGGGCAGGCGGCGTCCACGCCGGCGACGCGACTGGAGCACGGCAAGGCGGTGCAGGGTCGCATTGTCGGCGACGGCGCGGTGGCCGCTCGCCTCACGGGCACCCCGGCGGATGAGGTGCACTTCCAGCGCTACCTGGCCGCTAACTGCTTCGGCGACACCGTCGGGCGCGGCGGCATCGACCTGGAGGTGCGCGAGCTGCTCACGTTCTCGATGCTTGTCGCCCTGGGGGGCGCCGACGCTCAGGTGCGCGGGCACGTCAACGCGAACCTGCGGGTTGGCAACACCCGCGCGAGGCTGCTCGCCGTGCTGACCGTGCTCGTGCCCTTCATCGGCTATCCCCGCACCCTCAACGGCCTCGCCGCACTCAACGACATCACCGGCAGCTGAACATGAACAACGAGGAGCACGACATGGAATACCGACCGCTGGGCCGCACCGGGGTATCGGTGAGCCCGTTGTGCCTGGGCACGATGATGTTCGGGCCCTGGGGCAACGACGATCGCGCTGACGCGGTCCGCGTCATTCACCGCGCACTCGATGCCGGGATCAACTTCGTTGACACCGCTGACGTGTATTCCGGCGGCGTGTCGGAGGAGATCACTGGCGAGGCCCTGCAGCGGCGCCGCGATGATGTCGTGCTGGCGACGAAGTTCTTCATGCCGATGGACGACCGGCCAAATCATGGTGGCGGTTCCCGGAAGTGGATCATGCAGGAGGTCGAGAATTCGCTGCGGCGCCTGAAGACGGATTACATCGACCTGTATCAGGTGCATCGTCCGAGCGCGACGACGGATGTCGAGGAGACCCTAAGCGCGCTGACCGATCTGGTGCGCCACGGGAAGGTCCGCTACATCGGATCGTCCTCGTACTCGGCCAGCCAGATCGTCGAGGCGCAATGGGTCTCCCGCGAGCGGAACCTGGCCCGGTTCGTCACCGAACAGCCCCCATACTCGATCCTCGTCCGCGGTATCGAGGCAGACGTGCTCCCGACGGTTCAGCGTCACGGCATGGGAGCCCTCGTCTACAGCCCGCTTTCCGGTGGCTGGCTGACCGGCCGGTGGCGCAAGGGTGCCCCCGGCACGCCCACGTCGGCCGCGCGCCCAGGTGCCCGGTTCGACATGAGCACCCCGGCGAACCAGCGCAAACTGGACGTCGTCGAAGAGCTTGCGCAGCTTGCCGAGAAGTCGGGAATTACGATGATCGAACTCGCACTGGCCTGGGCGATCAACCACCCGGGCGTCACCTCGGCGATCATCGGCCCGCGGACCATGGAACAACTCGAGTCGCAGCTTGCGTCGGTGCAAGTCACGCTGGACACCGAGCTCCTCGATCGCATCGACGAGCTCGTGGCACCAGGCTTCACGCTGAACCCGGACGACAACAGCTACGGAACGGCCGAACTGACGCCGCAGGCCCGCCGGCGGCAGACCAGTTCTGATTGACGCCGTCGAGGCGGGTAAGCGAGACCACACTAGGTGCTGGCTCACCGTGACCCGCGGCACGTATCCGGAGGATTATCACCATGACACGCGAAGTACCAGTCATCGCCCTGAACAACGGCGTCGGGATGCCATCGATCGGTCTCGGTGTCTTTCAGACACCGCCGGACGAGACGCGCAGCGCGGTCACGGCCGCACTCGACACCGGCTACCACCATATTGACACGGCCGCCGCCTACGGCAACGAGCGCGAGGTCGGCGAAGCGGTACGCGCGTCGAAGGGCGGCCGTGCGGCGGTCTTCCTGGAGACCAAGATCTGGATCAGCGACTACGGATATGACGAGACACTGCACGGCTTCGACAAGAGCGCCGGCAAGCTGGGCGTCGACCAGATCGACCTACTGATCCTGCATCAGGCGCTGCCGTCCGACTTCGGCAAGACGCTCGCGGCTTACCGGGCGCTGGAGACATTGCTCAAGGACGGCAAGGTTCGCGCCATCGGCATCAGCAACTTCATGGTCGCGCACCTCACGAACCTGCTGGACAAGGCCGAGGTCGTCCCCGCCGTCAACCAGATTGAGCTGCATCCCTACTTCCAGCAGCCGGAGGTGCAGGCGTTCAACGCCGAGCACGGCATCGTGACCCAGGCCTGGTCACCGATCGGCGGCATCACCTTCTACCGCGAGGGCGAGCACACCAGCACCCTGGAAGACCCGGCCATCGTCGAGATCGCCGAGTCCCACTCCCAGAGTCCCGCCCAGGTCATGCTGCGCTGGCACCTGCAAGAGGGACGCTCGGTCATCCCGAAGTCAACCAAGCCCCGCCGCATCGCGGAGAACTTCGACGTGTTCGACTTCGAGCTCACCGCGGACGAGGTCGCCGCCATAGATGGGCTAGATACTGGCAAGCGCGGCGGTCCCGAGCCGGACGCCATCACCCTGGAAGGCTTCGGCCGCGAGATCCCGGAGGCCTGACCACAATGACAAGCACCAGCACACAGTCAGGCCTGCGCGCGCACTGCGTCAGGCGGGGGCTTCGACGGGCAGTCCGAGGGCGTGCGCTGAGTCTTGCAGTCTCTTGTCGTAGCAGACGAAGGCGCTCAGATCGGTTCGTATCTCGTGAGCGGTCGCAAGGTGGATGGCGTCGAGGCTGCGCAGCATCTTGTCCCCGATAACCTCAGCCGCCGGGGCGACATCGTCCATGCTCAGCAATGCGATCGCGGAAAGGACCGCATTGGCGCGACTGATCCGGTGCGGCGCATTGCGGGTCACGGCTCGCCACATCTCGATTCGGAGCAGTCGCGACGATACGCGCGGAATTCCTGCGCGCTCCGCCATCCACAGTTCCAGGCGCGCGGTCTCTGGCTCGGCCACGACGAGCTTGAGCGCGGCCGAGGTGTCCAGGTAGATCATCAGTACCGCTCGTCGTCGCGCATCTGCGTCAGAGTTGCGCTGAGGGACACGTTCTCATCCGTCTCGTCGCGTGGCGGAGTAGGCGGGATCGGGCCGGGGTTGGATGCCGGGACAGCCCGGCCCTGCGCAATCAGGCGGTCCAGCAGCGGAACCCCCGTCGTGGGGGCGGCCGGCGTGATGCGGGCAACGGGCCGCCCGTACTCGCTGATCTCGACCGACTCCCCGGACTTGACGCGTTCCAGTACTTTGGCGGTCTGCCGGTTCAGCTCGCTTACCGTCACGGACTCCATGAGAGTCATGGTACTACCAAGTACTACTTCGTGGACGACCGAGCGCTCTCGTCCCATGCCTTCAACTCCGGCATTGCCATGCCGTGCAGAACAGCGGTTACATGCGCGGGGTGCCAGGCTGGTTGGGGTCGGCCGTCCCGGCGGCTCGCTTCGCGAGACGCCCTGCTGGATCCGATGAATCACCTGCACGGCCAACCAGGCCGGCAGGATGAATCAACGGCGATGGGTCAAGGAAGGCCTCAGCCCCGGACACTGGCCGGTCGGCGCGACGGGATGACATCAGGCATGCACCGACGTCCCGGTGCGTGGCCTGGAGTCGCGCTTCGCTCCCAGAATCGGGCATCCGGCTCCCAGAATCGGACATACCGGTGGCGCTGCGTGTCGCCCAGGATGACGATCATGCCCTTGAGCAGCCAAGACTGGGTGGAGCTGAGGGGATTTGAACCCCTGACCCCCTCGATGCGAACGAGGTGCGCTACCGGACTGCGCCACAGCCCCAAGACCGGCAGCCAGCGTAGCAAACCCAGGCAGTTCTTGCTCCGCGCCGAGGCGCCCGGCCGACGTCGCCGCTCCGCGACGGTAACGCCCACCGCTCCGCGGATCGTGATCCGCGCCCGTTCCGCGACGGCGACCGGCGGGGCTCAGTCGCCGACCGCGCGCACCGTGGCGTCGGCGTACTGGTCGTACAGCTGATCCCCGAGCCCGGCGGGAGATGTCGATGATCTGGGCGGTCGGCTCAGCCTCACCGGCCGCCTCCCACGCCTGGTGAGCCCGCTGCTGCACGGCACGGGCCCGGCTGGCCTCCAGGTGCCGGTGGGCGCTCTCGGCGTCGCAGCGGGCGGCCTCGCGCAGCAGGAGCACGTACAGCCCCAGCATGCCCGCGGGCGGCAGGCAGACCCACGCCGAGGTGAGCCCGGACGCGGCACAGGCGACGGCGGCGATCGCCAGCGCCACGAGCGTGGTCATCATCCGCCGGCGGGCCTGCAGGATCCGCCCGCGGCCGATCTGCGGCCACACGGGAACGGGCGGCTGGCCGCCTTCTGCCGCCGACCGATAAGCCACCGACTGGTAGGCCGCCGACTGGTAGGTCACCGACTGGTAGGTCACCGATCCCGCCGGGTCCGTCGGTCCTGGCGAGTTCTCGGATGACTCGCGCAACGACCGCAGGAAACTGGTGGCCATCCGCCGCGGAACCTCGGCCAGGGTGTCGGAGATCACGGCTGCGGCCGCGTCAATCCCGGAACCGGGCACCTCGGGGGTGAGATCCTCATCGAGATCAGCGGGTTTCGGGGATTCCCGCCCGACCAGGTGCGTCCTGCGCACCCAGCGAGGCACGAGAATGCAGGCCCAGATAACTACGATGGCGAGATAGAGAATTGCGCTGCTCAAGGGGTTGCCCCGGACGTGCGCCATGGCCACGCAGGCGTAATTCCTGCCTCCGGGCGGGATGCTGCAACGGACGTGGCCACGTCACGCACGGTAAGGCTCACAGTCCACGTTGACGAGCATTCGGCCCGGTGTGTCGCAAGATCGTGCGGCACGGAGGTGAAATGCGTGGCTAAACGGACCGCGATCGGGCCGCTACGGCACTGCGCCAGCGGGCCAGGATCCCGGCCTGGGCGTCTTCGGCCGTCATCGCATAACACAGGTGATCCCGCCATGCGCCGTCGATATGCAGGCTCCGGCGGCGCAGGCCCTCTTCGCGAAAGCCGAGTTTCTCCACTACCCGGCGGCTGGCGTGATTCTCCGGCCGGATAGTGGCCTCGACGCGGTGCAGCCCGACTACGGAAAAACAGTGGTCCATCGCCATCGCCAGCGTCGTGGGAATCACGCCCCGGCCGGCGCAAGCCTCGTCAATCCAGTAGCCCACCTGGGCCGTCCTGGCTGATCCCCAGACGATATTGCCGACGGTCAGCTGACCGGCGAACCGCCCGTCATAGGTCACCACCCAGGGAATCGTCAGTCCCTGCCTGGCTTCCCTGCGCATCGTGCGGGCCATGGCCACATACGGGCCCAGGCTGGAGCGGTACAGCGGCGTCTCCGGATTGGTCGGCTCCCAGGGCCGCAGCCAGGTGGCATTGCGCACCCTGGTTTCGCGCCAGGCGGTCGCGTCCTTGGCCTGGACCGGCCGGAGGCTGACTGGCGCGTCAAGGAGAGTCGGCTCGGTGAGGGTCACCGGCCAGCCGCGCATACTTCCCACGAAACCATCATTGCCTGATACCAGACCCGAGCGCCAATCAGCCGGGCGGCGAATCGGCATCCAATCGCGGGCGAAGCCGGAGCTAGGCCGATCCCGGCCGGGGATGATCGCCGCCGCGAGCCTGGTCAACGGCGTGCCGCAGGACCGTGGCCAGCACCGTCATCCCGTCCCTGACGCCTCCGGTCGACCCCGGCAGGTTCACGATGAGAGTCGTCCCGGCCAGCCCGGCCAGCCCGCGCGACAGGATCGCGGCGGGGACCCCGGCCATCGCCCCCGCAGAACGGATCGCCTCCGCGACACCGGGCACCTCCCTGTCGATCACGCGCCTGGTCATCTCCGGGGTCTGGTCGCCCGGCGTCAGCCCGGTTCCCCCGGTAGTGACCACGACGTCATAGCCGGCCGCCACCGCATCCCGCAGGGCCGCCTCGACCGGCTCCCCGTCCGGAACCACCAGTGGGCCGCTGACCTCGCAGCCGGCCTGGCGCAGCAGGTCAGCCAGCACCGGTCCCGACTTGTCGGCGTAGACGCCGGCGGCCGCGCGGTTGGAGGCTGTGATGGCCAGTGCCCGGATCATGACCGGCGCCAGGTGCCGGTCTTGCCGCCGGTCTTCTCCTCGACCCGGATATCGGTGATCACCGCGGCCGGGTCGACCGCCTTGATCATGTCGATCAGGGCGAGCGCCGCGACGGCGACCGCGGTCAGCGCCTCCATCTCGACCCCGGTCCGGTCGGCGGTGCGCGCGGTGACGGTGATCAGGACGCCGTCATCCTGCACGTCCGCGTCGACGGTGACCGAGTGCAGCCCGATCGGGTGGCACAGCGGCACCAGGTCCGGGGTCCGCTTGGCGCCCTGGATCCCGGCGATCCGCGCCACGGCCAGCGCGTCGCCCTTGGGCACCGTGCCCTCCCGCAGCGCCGCCACGGCGGCGGGGGAGAGCAGCACCCGGCCGGAGGCGCGGGCCGCGCGGGCCGTCACGTCCTTGCCCGACACGTCCACCATCCGGGCCTGCCCCGCGCTGTCCAGATGGGTCAGGCCGCCCTCGTCCGGCCCGGTCACCAGGGCAGCTCCAGCACCTCGACGGCGTCGCCCTGAGCCAGCGCGGTCACCTGCTCGGGCACCACGATCAGCGCGTTAGCCCGCGCCAGCGAGGCCAGCTGATGGGAGGCCTGGCCGGTCACCGGGGTGACCTGCGACGTCTCCGGGTCCAGAACGCCCCGCAGGAAGGATCTCTTGTCCCGCGGCGAGCGCACATCGGCGGTGAGGACGGCACGGGCGGACGCAGGCCGTTTCGGGTAAAGGTCTTGAAGGGCCTGGACAGCAGGAACCACAAACAGGCGAAACGACACGTAGGCGCTGACCGGGTTCCCTGGCAGGGTGAAGATCGGTGTGGCCGCTGGCCCGACCAGGCCGAATCCCTGGGGCATTCCCGGCTGCATGGCGACCTTGCGGAAGGTAACCGTCCCGAGCTTGCGCAAGGTGGCCTTGACGATGTCATGCTCGCCGCCCATGCTCACCCCGCCGCTGGTGACCAGGAGATCGGCGCGGGGCAGCTCATCCTCGATGGCGGCGAGGACCGCGTCCTGGCGGTCGGGGACGATCGGGCGGCGGCGCGCCACGCAGCCCGCCTGCCGCGCGGCCGCGGCCAGCATGAAGCTGTTGGATTCCCAGATCCGGCCGGGGATCAGCGGCTCGCCGGGCTCGGCCAGCTCGTTGCCGGTCGAGATCACGGTGACCCGCGGGCGGGGCCTGGCCAGCACGCGGGCCCGGCCGGCCGCGGCGAGGATGCCGAGCTGCGGCGGTCCCAGCCGCGTGCCCGCCGGCAGCAGCAGGTCCCCCTGGCGGGCGTCGTCGCCGCTGCGGCGCAGCGAGTCGCCGGGGGAGGCCGCGCGGCTGATCGTGACCTGATCGATCCCGCCGTCGGTCCACTCCACCGGCACGACGGCATCGGCGCCCGCGGGAATCTGCGCGCCGGTCATGATCCGGATACTGGTCCCGGCGGCGAGCTTGTGCTGGCCGGTGTCGCCGGCCGCGACTTCGCCGCTGACCGGCAGCTGGACCGGAGTCCCCGGCGCTGCCCCGGCAATGTCACCGGCCCGGACGGCGTACCCGTCCATCGCGGAACTGTCGAAGGAGGGCAGCGGCGAGTCCGCGGTGACGTTTTCGGCTAGGACGGCGCCGTAGGCCTCGGCCAGGGCCAGGGTGCTGGGAGCCAGCGGCCTGATCACCGAAAGGGCCTCGGCGAGATAGCTGTCGATGGACTCCATCGCGGCCAGGCCCAGCCTGATCGGGGATGGTCATCGCAGGTGGTCGAGGTAACTCCGCAGCCAGGGCACGAAGTCCGGCGCAATGTCCTGTCGGTCACAGGCAAACTGGATCATGGTGCGAAGATAGTCGAGCTTGTTGCCGGTGTCATAGCGGCGGCCGCGGAACAGCACGCCGTGCACCCCGCCGCCGTCGGCACCGGGCCCCCGGTCCGTCCGGGCCAGCGTCCGCAGCGCGTCGGTGAGCTGGATCTCGCCGCCCCGGCCGGGACGGGTCTCGCGCAGCACGCCGAAGATGGACGGATCGCAGACGTAGCGCCCGATGACGATCCAGTTGGACGGCGCCTCGCCCACGTCCGGCTTCTCGATCAGGTCCGTCACCGCGACGATGTCTTCCTCGTCGGTCGGCTTGATCGCCGCGCAGCCGTAGGACGATACCTGCTCGGGCTCGACCTCCATCAGCGCCAAGATGCTCCCGCCGTAGCGGTGCCTGACCTCGATCATGCGCCGCAGCAGCTCGTCGCGGCGGTCAATGAAGTCATCGCCGAGGAGCACGGCGAACGGCTCGTCCCCGACGTGCTTGGCCGCGCACAGCACGGCGTGCCCGAGTCCGAGGGCCTTGCTCTGGCGCACGTAGTGCATCGCGGCCAGATCGCCGGAGGCACGCACCAGGTCCAGCCCGGCCTGGTCGCCCTTGGCCTCCAGGACCTCCTCCAGCTCGTGATTGTGGCCGAAGTGGTCCGCGATGGAGCTCTTGCCCCGGCGGGTGACCATCAGCACGTCGGTCAGCCCGGCGGCGACCGCTTCCTCGACCACATACTGGATGGTCGGCGTGTCGATGACGGGCAGCATCTCCTTGGGGATTGCTTTCGTCGCGGGCAGGAATCTGGTCCCCAGGCCCGCCGCGGGCACGACCGCCTTGGTGACGGCCGCCGGGGCGTCCGTCGGGGCGTTCGCCTGGGTGGCCGCTTTGGTGTCCGCTGATGAGTCAGCCATGCTGAGAACCTTAGCCGCTCAGTTGGGGGTGCTTTGCACGGCATCGACGGTGAAGCGAGTGCTGACCCGGTCGCTGACCTGGGCCAGGACCAGGGCGATGACCAGGGCGATGACCAGGGAGCCGGTCAGCGGCTCCGGTCCAGGAAGGCGGCCCTGCGGCGGCGCCTGACCGCCGCCAGGTCGCGGCGGCCCGCCCCCGAACGGGCCGCTTCCGGCCGCCTGCTCCGGGATGCGCTGCTGGGCCTGCCGGAGGCGCAGATGGCCGGCACGGTCGCGGCCTATCTGTCGGTCGGCACCGAGCCGGACACCCGCGGGCTGGTTTTCGCGCTGTGGAAGCGGGGCACCTACGTCCTGCTCCCGGTGCTCCGGCCGGACAACGACCTGGACTGGGCCTCCTACGAAGGGCCTGACTCACTGGCGCCTGGCCGCCACGGGCTGCTCGAGCCGACCGAGCCGCCGCGCGGGGTGACCGCCATCACCAGTGCTGACCTGGTGATCGTTCCGGCGCTGGCGGCCGATCGCCGGGGACACCGGCTGGGCCGCGGCGGCGGATCTTACGACCGGGCCCTGGCCCGTGTCGGGCGGCCCGTCTCCACCGTCGCGCTGCTCTATGACGGCGAGCTGCTCGATGAAGTCCCTGCGGGGCACCACGACCAGGTGGTGCGGGCCGTAGCCCAACCGGGGCGAGGAATCATCAGGCTGCCCTTACCGTTGCTACCATTTAGCAGTTGACTGCGGCGAGTGCTAACGTCGCAGCGCGGCGGGTGCCAGCGACGGCGGCCCGCGCCGCACAGGGTCGCAGAGGAGGAACCGTGCCGACGTATCAGTACGCCTGCACCGATTGCGGAGATCGGCTCGAGGTCGTGCAGAAGTTCAGCGACGAGTCGCTCACCGTGTGCGCGACCTGCGGCGGAAGGCTCCGCAAGGTCTTCTCGCCGGTCGGAATCGTCTTCAAGGGGTCCGGGTTCTACCGCACGGACAGCCGAAGCGGGCCGGACATCAAGGCCAAGACGCCCAGCGGCGCCGAGAACGGCTCATCGGCGTCGAACGGAAAGTCGGATTCGGGCGGCTCTGAGGCGGGCTCCGGCTCGGACTCGGGCTCGTCGAACGGCGACAAGAAGTCGGGCCAGGCGGCCGACGGCAATTCGTCGTCGAGTTCCTCCAAGTCCGGGTCGGGCTCTGGGTCGTCGGGGTCGGGCTCGTCGGGGTCCTCCGGTTCCTCGGGGCCGGGCTCGTCCTCCTCGGACTCCGGCCGGTCCTCGTCCGACCGCTCTTCCTCGTCGTCTTCCTCTTCGTCGGGCTCGAAGGTCGCCTGACCGGCCGTGGCCGAACTGGCCAGCGTCGGCGTCATCGGCGGTTCGGGGCTGTATGAGTTCCTCGACTCGGCCGACGAGATAACCGTCGAGACGCCGTTCGGCCTGCCGAGTGATCCGCTGGTCATCGGCGAGGTGGCCGGGCGCAAGGTGGCCTTCGTGCCCCGCCACGGACGCGACCATCGCTACCCCCCGCACCGCATCCCGTACCGGGCGAACCTGTGGGCGCTCCGCTCGATCGGCGTCCGGCAGGTGCTCGCGCCGAGCGCGGTGGGCTCGCTGACCCCGTCTTACGGGCCGGGCACGCTGGTGATCCCCGATCAGGTGGTGGACCGGACCAGGGGCCGGGCCCAGACGTTCTACGACGAGGGCGCCGCCGTCCACATCCAGTTCGCCGACCCGTACTGCCCGGTCGGCCGCGAGCGCGCCATCCAGGCCGCGCGCGCTGCGGGCTGGGTCCCGGCCGGCTCGGGGACGCTCGTGGTGATCGACGGCCCGCGGTTCTCGACCAGGGCGGAATCTCGCTGGTATGCGGCCCAGGGCTGGACCCTGATCGGCATGACCGGCCTCCCCGAAGCGGCGCTGGCCCGCGAGCTGGCGCTCTGCTACACGCCGATCGCGCTGGTCACCGACACCGATGCGGGAGTCGAAGAGGGCGACGGAGTCACGCACGCCGAGGTGTTCCGCGTGTTCTCCGAGAATGTCGCGCGACTGCGGGAGCTGCTCATGCAACTCATCGAGGCCCTGCCAGCGGATCGCGACTGCCCGTGCCCCCGCGCCCTCGACGGCCTGGACCTCCCCCTCCAGCTCCCCTGACCCGCCCGCCTGCCCCCGGGGAGCCCGCCTGCCCCTGGGGCGCCCGCCTGCCGAAGCCGCTGGCCCAGGCCGGTCTGGTCCCTGACTCGTCCTAGCCAGCCCAAGCCCGCTTGCTTCTCGTTAGCGGGGCGATTTTCAGTCGCATGAGCTGACAATCGCCCCCGCTAATCGAGGTCGCCCTGCTCGATGCGGGCTAGGCGCCGTTCCCGCACGAGCTGGTCAAACTCGTGCTCGACATCGACGTTGCCGGGCGCGAGCGCCGCGAAGACGCCGGTGACGTCGCGCATGCTCACGACCCCGAGCAGCCGGTCATTCTCGACGACCGGCAGGTGCCTGATCCACCGGGCCGCCATCTGTCTGGCCGCCTCCTGGAGCTGCATGCCTGGAGTCACCGTGAAGACCTCGGCGGTCATGACATCATCGACCGAGCTCCGGTCGGGATCTGTGCCGAGAGCGATGGCGCGCAGCACATCTCGCTCGGTGAGGATTCCGGCGAGGCGGCCGTCCTCGATGATGAGCAGTGACCCTGTCTGCTGCCGCCACATGAGCTCGGCCGCGGCGCGGAGGCTGTCCTCGCGGGACTCAGTGACGGTGGCCTGAGTCATGACGTCCTGGACCTGCACCGCGCTGCTCCTTACCGTGCTCCGGACTGGATGATCCCACCCTACGGGCCACGCCTGGGCCTGGGGATTGCTCGCGCAACACCCCCGGCTCGATCACGGCGGGCCTGCTGCCGGACGAGGTGATCGGATGCTCGAGGGCCTCGCCAGTCGCTGACGGCCATGCCTGCGGCCATTACCGGTTACGCTTGGTCCGGCCTGCTTAGTCCGACCACGCCGGCCCCGATAGCTCAGCGGATAGAGCGACTGCCTCCTAAGCAGTAGGCCGCAGGTTCGAGTCCTGCTCGGGGCGCCAGATCAACTCAGATGAAACCCCCAGCTCAGTCAGCACGCTGCCGTCCTGGCGAGTGATCTTCATGAAGCAGTCGGCCGGTTCCGTGCCCGTTGCGGGCCCGATCGGCTCGAACGAGCCCTGCCGCTTGCCGGGTTGCGTGATCGCCTTAGCTCCTCTACAGCAAGCTTGCTGAGCGCGGCTGCGATGGCCTGCTGTCGCTCATCACTGCCATGCAGGTAGACCAGAGCGGCACGTGTAGTCGAGTGCCCCATTCGGTCCATCAGCTCCCGGAGCGTGGCCCCAGTTGCCGCCGCGAAAGCATTTCCGGTATGGCGAAGATCATGAAAGTGAAGATCACCTAGACCAGCCCGAGCGGGTCGTCTGGCAGCAGGGAGTACATCACGCTGTCCCGCCGGCCAGCAGAGGTCGGCGACCAGGCCCGCAGTAGGCCCTCGCGGGTGAACCCCACGCGTTCGGCGACGCGCTGGGAGGCCGCATTCTCCGGTGCTGTCATCAGGTTCAGCCGCCTGATGCCCAGCTCCGCGAAGGCCCAGCGCGAGACCAGCCGTACCGCAGTCGTTGCCGCGCCCTGCCCGCGCACCGCACGGCGCAGCCAGTAGCCGACATCGGCCAGCTCCGCGTCGCCGGGGGAGAAATGAAGGCCGATCGTTCCCCAGCCATCGCCGGTAGCTGCATCCGCGATCACGAAGGCGGCGCCGGTTCCCCCAGCCCAGCCCTGGCCGGCGTGCTCGATGAAGGCACGAGCATCCGACCGCGAGTAGGGATAAGGAATCCCAGGGATATACCGGCTCAGCTCGCGTTCGCTGCACGCCGCGGTGATCCAGGGAACGTCATCGGCGTCCGGGCGGCGAAGGACAAGGCCCGCAGCAGCTAGCGGCGGGTCCGGGAAGGCGACGGGCACGGTTAGCAGGATACGAGGCCAGCAAGGACAGCGGCAGCAAGCGCCGGTTGCGTCCCGGCGCGTGGTGTAAATGGTCTTCACCGCGTTCTAGGTCAGCGGGTTGTTTTCTGACTGCTCATAGCCCAGCGACGACGGCAGTCCGGAGTCATGGCCCGTGCGGTCTTGCGGAGTCAGGCGGACAAAGATGTAGCTGACCGTGCGGGATTGATTCCTGTTACCCGTTCCGCAAAATGCTTGTTAGACGTTTGGCTCTGGCTCGCCGATAACCTGAGGCGGTGCACGGCTACGTGAAACGGCGGAGGTGGCCGGAGCCCGGCTCGATTCCCGATGTGCTGGACATGTTCCGCTGCGAGCTTCGGTTCTATCAGGAGATCGCGCCGGTAGCTGGCGTTCGGGTGCCAGCCTGCTACCGGGCCGAGGAGACGGACGAGGGCACGCTGCTGGTGCTGGAGGATCTATCGCGATGGCGGCCGGGTGCAGATCCCGCGGCGGCGGCCCGGCTGCTATCGGGCCTGCACCGGCGGTGGGAAGGCCGGGCGCAGCGACGCTGGCCCTGGCTTCGGGCTGAGGGGGCCGCCGCCGATCTGGTCGAGAAGCTGTTCGGCCGGACCTGGCCGCAGCTGGCAGCGCGCGGAGATCTGACCCCGCTGGTTCGGGTCTGCGGTGCACGCCTGGTCGGCCAGGTCACTGATGCCGAACAGGCGGCCAGCCGGGCCGGGGCCACGACCCTGGCGCACGGGGACGCGTCCATGCTGAACATGCGCACTGGCCCGGACGGAGAGATTGCGCTGCTGGACTGGGAGGACGTGTCAGCGGGGCCGGGTGCCTGCGATCTGGCCTGGATGCTGGTGTCGTCGGTGGATCCCATCCGGTGGGACGAGGTGATCGCTGCCTATGGCCGGATCGACGGCCTGGCCGAGGTACTTCCTGCCGTGATGGTGCAAGGTCTTTTGAGCCTGTCAGATATCCCAGCCGGAACCACCAGGGCGGCAGCCTGGATTGAGCGTCTTGACGCAGCTGGCAGGCGCCTCTGAGGCGGGCGTCCAACGCTGACTCACGGTCCCGCACGGGGGCGAGGAGCACAATCGCGCCGTGCCGCGCAGCATCTGGCAGGATGTCGGCAGCTACCCGAGCGGCCCTGGGGAGGAAACGATGCCTGTCCGCTTTCAGTTGGTCATCGACTGTGCCGACGCGGACCGGCTGGCTCGGTTCTGGGCCGCCGCGCTGAGCTATGAGCTCGCGCCGGCCCCGGCTGGATTCGCTACCTGGAACGACTTCTACCGCGAGCTGGGGGTGCCCGAGGAGGAGCTGGCCGACGGGGCGGACAGGATCAGCGACCCGGAGGGCCACGGGCCGAGCATCTGGTTTCATGTCGTCCCAGATGCCAAGGCGGTCAAGAACCGGCTGCACCTCGACATCCACGCCAGTGGCGAGCGGACGGACCCGATCGAGGCGCGCAGGAAGCGAGTCGACGCGGAGGCCAGCCGGCTGGCCGGCCTGGGCGCCGCCATCACTGGCCCATTGTCCGAGGAAGGGCTGGACCACTACGCGGTCGGGATGAAGGACCCGGAAGGCAACGAGTTCGATATCAACTGACCGCAGCAGCCGAGGCTCGAATCGGGCTGGGCCGAATGTGCGGCGAATCAGAATAAACCAGGTAGCGACGCGTGAATTAGCGAGGCTAGAGTCTCCGGCTATGCCTTCGATCGACAACATTGCCGAGGAGTATGTGGAGCGGGTGGCCGCTCTGGACCCGTTCTACGCCACCTACGCCGGGATCGCGGGGCACGACCACGAGCTGGCGGATCTCAGTGCGGACGGGTTCGCCGAACGGGCCGAGCTGGATCGCTCGACCCTCGCGGCCCTTGAGACGGCTGAGACCCCCGGGCTGCGCGAGCAGGTCGCGCGGGCCGCGATGCAGGAGCGGCTGGCCGTGGCCGTCGAGCGCTACGACGCCGGGGATACCACCAGCGAGCTCAACGTGATTGATAGCTGGGTGCAGTATGTGCGCGAGATCTTCGACCTGATGCCCACCGAGGGCGAGGAAGGCGCCGCCAACATCGCCAGGCGCATGGCCGCGGTCCCGGAGGCCTATCGCCAGTTCTCGCGGACCCTGCTCGATGCGGCCCGAAACGGCCGTCCCCCGGCCCGGCTGCAGGTCGAGGAGGTCGCCAAGCAGTGCGCCAACTGGTCCAATCCACAGGACTCCTTCTATTCCGGCCTGGTGGAGCAGCTCACCGGGGTTCCGGACTCGCTGCGCGGGGAGCTGGACGCGGCCGCCCGCGCGGCGACGGCCGCCACGGCCGAGCTTGGCGCCTTCCTCAGCCGCGAGCTGCTGCCGCTGGCCAGGGAGAAGGACGCCTGCGGGCCTGAGGTCTACGCCCGGGCTTCGCGGTACTTCCTCGGCGCCGCCGTCGATCTGCACGAGGCCTACGCCTGGAGCTGGGAGGAGATCGCCCGGCTGCGCGCCGAGCAGGCACGGGTCAGCAACCTCATCCGGCCTGGAGCCACTCGGGAGGAGGCAGCGGCGATCCTGGACGGCGACCCGGCCCGGCGCATCGAAGGGCGGGAGAACTTCCGTGCCTGGATGCAGGAGCTGGCCGAGCACACCATCTCGGAGCTGAACGGCAAGCACTTCGACATCCCGGGGCCCGCGCGCCGGATCGAGGCCATGATCGCCCCTGTCAACGACGGAGGGATCTACTACACCGCACCTTCGGAGGACTGGTCCCGGCCTGGGCGGATGTGGTGGTCGGTGCCGTCAGGTATTGACACCTTCTCCACCTGGAAGGAGGTCACGACCGTCTACCACGAGGGCGTTCCCGGTCACCACCTGCAGATCTCGCAGTCCCTGACCGAGCAGGAGAACCTGAATCGCTGGCAGCGGCTGATGTCCTGGGTCTCGGGCTACGGCGAGGGCTGGGCGACCTACGCCGAGCGGCTCATGGGCGAGCTCGGGTACCTAGACGGCGACCCGGGGGCGTATCTCGGGATGCTCGACCTGCAGATGATGTCCGCCGCCAACGTGGCCCTGGACATCGGGGTGCACCTGGAGCTGGAGATCCCCGCGGGCACCAGCTGGCGGGAGGGCGAGCGCTGGAACGCCAAGATCGCCTGGGAGTTCCTGCGGGCCCACTCCAGCTGGGACGAAAAGCGCCTGCGCTTCGAGTTGCACCGCTACCTCGGCTGGCCCGGGCAGGTTCCGTCCTACAAGCTGGGCGAGCGGATCTGGCTGCAGGCCAGGGACGAGGCCAAGGACCGGGCCGGAGGTGCCTTCCGCCTCAAGGACTTCCACACCAAGGCGCTCAGCCTGGGCGCCATGGGCCTGGACCCGCTGCGCGAGGCCCTGGCCCGGTTCTGATCATGGCTCCTCCGGCCGCCGATTCTCACTGGCCGGGCTTTCCAGCAGCCCGGTGAGGTAGGAGCCGATCTCGTCGGTCCGCGGGTCCTGCCACCATCCGGAGTGCCGGTGGGTGGGCGGCGGTGTGGGTTCGGTGTCCGGGGCCAGGATGACCGGATCCCAGCACAGCTGGTCGAGATGTCCCTCCATGTACTCGGGGGTTCGCGCCGGCGGGGGCTCGGAGAATATCCACGATCCGATGTAGTCGCTGCGGCGCACGCCGTTGCGCCAGCGCTGCCTGCCGCCGTGGCTGAGGAGGCGCCGGAGTTCTTCCAGATACCGCTGGCCGAAATAGGCGGGGAACGCCCGCCCGTGGAGCCGCCGGGCCGGGCAGGCCAGCGTGATCAGGGCGAAGTCGGGTCCTTTCAGCACCTCTGGCGGCAGCTGCGCGGCGACCGCGGGAGCTGGCGCCGGTTCATGTGGCGTTGGCTATCACGGTTACCGCGAAGACGAGGTAGGCGGCGATGATCAGAGCGCCGCTGCGGCGGTTGACCCCCCGGCCCGCTAGGGCCAGGCTCAGGGTGGCCGCGGTGAGGACGCCGTACCAGATCGCAATCGGCAGGCCGCCGCCCAGGCTGGAGCTGCCGATGATGGCGGCGGGGATGAGCAGTCCGGCGAGCACGTTGAGGCTGTTGCTGTTGAGGGCCTCGCTCAGCGTCGCTGCGCCCCGTCCGCGGCGGGCGAGGAAAACGGCGGCCACGGCATTGGGCAGGCTGGTTACCGCGGCCAGCACGATGGCGCCGGTGATCACGCCCGGCACAGCGAAGCGGGCGCCGAGCGTCGAGGCGATGCGTTCCATGGCCACGCTGGCCGCCAGGACGACGGCCAGGGCAAGAGCCGCAATGACAGCGTCCCGTCGGCCGCCTCTTTCGTGATGGATCGTCTCGGCCAGTTCCTGCTCTTCCTCGGAGACGGCCCCAGCGAGCCAGGATCGCAGGCTCGGCGGGAGCGGAAGAGTTGAGCGGCCGGACGGATGGACAGCCGACACGTACACATAGGGCGCCAGCACGGCGAGCGCGAGGGCGAGGGCGACCGTCGGCGAGATCAGGCCGGTCACGGCGGCGATGCTGAGAGCTGCCATCCACAGGGCCACCGTGCCCTCGAAGATGACCACCCGGCGGTGCAGGCTGATGCCCCCGGCCACGACGGAACCCAGCCCGATCAGCGCGGCCAGGTTGAACACGTTCGACCCGAGGATCACGCCGGTGCCGACATCATGCTGCCCGTGCGCGAGCGCGGTCACGGCCGAGGTGATCTCCGGCGTGTCCGCGGCCAACGCCGCGGCCAGGCCCAGGAGTGCTTCTGACAGGCCAAACCGCGTACCAAGCCGTTCCAGCCGCACGACGAGCACTGCGCTGGCGCCGAGGCTGAGCGCGACGGCCGCCACGAACACCGCCGCGGCCATGGGCGATGACATCATCCGGGTCACACCCTAGCCTGACGAATTCAGCTGGCCCGGTCAGGCTGCGCGGGCCTGCCGCAGCACGAAGGCGCAAAATACCCGTTCTTGCGCCGGAGGCTCGGCCGTCAGCGCGCCTCACCGGATCTGAACGCCCGTCCGGCCTGATCGGCCAGCGTAACGGCGACCAGGCGGGCCTGCAGCGAGGGCTTCGAGCCCGGCTTGGCCTTCAGCATGAACCAGCCGAAGTACTGACCGTTGCTGAAGGTGCGCAGCTCGATCTCCTCCACCGGAAGGCCCGACTGCTCAACATCCCAGCGGCTGTGACCGGCGATCACAGTGCCGTCTGGTTCCAGGCGCGGCGGGTGGCCGAGCAGAGAACCGTACTCGAAGCGGGATCCCTCCAGGTCCAGCAGGCCGATGAGCTGCTCCTTAACGCGATCGACAACCGCATCAGGAGACCTGGCGGACTGGGTGAGCGAAGCGGTGTCGTGAATCTGCGCGAGATAACCGGCGTCCGTGATCGCAATAACCTGCAGGCGCCGGGCGCGGGCCGCCAGCTGCGATACGGCCAGGCCGACGAGCAGGAGCAGGACGGCGGTCGTGACATCCGCTGAGCTGCGGATCGTGAACCGGTCATACGATCGCGATGCGGTCCCTGGACAAGTAACGGGTCATCGCGCGCTCCTGGTGGCCGGAATTGACAGTGCCAGCATCGCGCCGGCCAGGCTTCCCGGCTCACCTGAGCACGAGGATAGACCCCGGCCAGCTGGCCGGGAACGGTCAGGCCGAAGCTCAGGACATTCCGCTGCCCTGACCAGGCGCCGGTGGGCCCTCAAAGCATGCGAATCAGGCAATAGCAAATGAACAGGCAGGCAAAAGGCGGTGAAGATTTAGCAACAGCCGATCGACGTGCGACTACCTGGTCAGGTTGCTTTTCCGAGGTGTTCCACATACGCGGCCAGACCGGTGTGCATCGTATACGGTCCGCGAAGCCGCTGAAGCCGGGGCGGTATTTCCGAGTAGTCCAGGTAGGGATGATCGCCGCAGCTGGGGCAGATGAGCTCGAACGCGTCGTCATGGCCGGCTTCTATCCGGCCGTTCACGATGCGGGCCGGCTGGCGCCGAAGGCTTGCCGTGGCGCCGTGACCAGGCTGGCCCAGAAGCGGCGGCATCTTGGCATCTTGGTCATCAATGCGCAGCCAGGGATCACGAATGTCTTGCTGGCCGCGCGCTGGGGGAACTGCATTCAAGGCCTCAGGCGGCCGAATGCCTGCTGTGGTGCCCGTGTCTGGAACGCTCACTCGACATTCCTCCCCGGCCTAGTCGCGTGGCTGTCCCCGCTACCTGGGTCTGGAGCAGCACTACGAGCATTAAACCTACAGATTAACCTACAGGAAGAGATCCGCGCTTCGCATGTTCACTACGCAGGGCACCGCGCCCCGGCCCGGTGCCCGCTGCGGGAAAGCGGGGCACCGAGAGGCGGTCTATCGCGTCTACTCGCCAGTCTGGTCGTCTACCTCTGCGTCGGGAGCGTTCTTCTTCACCGGCTCAGCACGAACTTGCCGGCCATCTTCCCTCCTCGCCAGGCAGGGACACGGCATAGTCGTAAATTCCGGAGCAGTTACGTCGCCGGTGCGGGCGGTTCGGTCAGTGCGGCGATGCACGTGGTGAGCAGGCGCCGCATCTGATCTTGTTCGCTGGCATCCAGATTGGCCAGCATGTCTTGCTCGACGCGGCGAACCGCGGCGCTGGCCATCTTGAGCTGGCGGCGCCCGCGGGCGGTCAGCTCGGTCGGCAGGGCCCTGCCTACGGGTGCCTGTGCCGGGCGGACGACGAGTCCCTGGCGTTCGAGGGCCTGCAGGAGCACGTTCATCGACTGCCGGGTGACGAAGGCGCCGCGGGCAAGCTCGGAGTTCGACAGGCCCGGTCGCTGGGCGAGCAGCTCCAGGCAGGCGTAGTGGGTGATCGTCATGCCCAGCGGCCTCAGCACGGCTTCCAGGGCGGAGTGCAGGACGCTCGCGGCCGCCTTCAGCATGTACCCCAGCGATGTGTCCAGCTCGATTCCGGGCTCGCCTTGACTCATGTCAGTAGTCTGACATACATTGCAGTATGTCAGAAGACTGACATCCTAATGAGGAGGCAGGGATCGTGGCCGTCACCGGACCCGACTTCATTTCGCTGCAGGTGCGCGACCTAGAGCGTTCCGCCGCTTTCTACGAGCAGTACCTGGGGCTGAAGCGCTCCGACGCAGGACCGCCGCACGCCGTCGTGTTCGGCACCAAGCCGATCGCGTTCGCCGTCCGCGACGTCGTCGCGGGCACCGACCTGGACGCGATCACGCAGCCGGGCCAGGGGATGGCGCTGTGGCTGCACGCCCCCGACGCGCAGGACATCCACGACGCCCTCGCCGCCGCCGGCACGACGATCGTCTCAGCGCCCGCCGACGGGCCGTTCGGCCGCACTTTCACGTTCGCGGACCCCGACGGCTACCAGGTGACCCTCCACGACCGCGGCTGAGCCGGGCGTCCTGGTCTTCGGCGCGGCAGGCGCCCTGAGCGGGCTTCTCACCGCGCAGGCCGGCCGCCCGGTGCGGCCGGGGCCGCCTCCCCAGACAGCCGCACAGTTGCGTGTTTTTCATCTGACGCGCAGCCGGGCAAGGCTGAGAAAACCAGCGGGAGAGCCCGAGGAACGCACCGGTGCCGTGCGCCAGGGCCGCGACCAGGTGCGGGGCCTTCCCGTCCCTGTCTTTCGCGCCGCGGACGGCCTGGCCGTCAACCGCGATCACCAGCCGTCCGCCGGCCCGCGCCCAGCCCGGTCCCAGGACACGCCGGACGCATCATCCGCAGCTATGACACCGCAGGTCAAAGCCTCAATTCATGACTTTGCCGTGTCCCTTCCTCGCCAGGGGCGGGCTTGACATCGCCGATCACGGCCATCGTCTTACCTGGGTCCGGTTCGCGGCCGGTGGCGCGACGCCGTGCGGACGGCACCGATGCTGGCCGTGACGACCAGCGTGATGGCCAGCCCTTCGATGACGGTCAGGGCCTGGCGCAGGACCAGGTAGCCCGCGACCGCGGCGATAGCCGGGCCGAGGCTCGTCAGTACGGCGAAGGTGGCAGTCGGCATCCGGCGCAAGGCGAGGAGTTCGAGCGTGTAGGGCGTCACGGACGACAAGAGGGCGACGGCCGCGGCGAGGCCTACGGTGACCGGCTTGAGCAGGGCAGTCCCGGCACTGGCGACACCCAGCGGCAGGGTCAGCAGCGCGGCGACGGCCATGGCCAGCGCCAGCCCGTCGGCCCGGCGGAAACGACGGCCGGTGCGGGCGTTGAGCAGGATGTAGGCGGCCCACATTGTCCCGGCGCCCAGCGCGCAGCAGACTCCGGCCGCGTCGAGGCGGTCGAGGTTACCGCGGCCGAGGAGGAGTACGCCGGCCAGCGCCAGGAGAGCCCACAGCCAGCTCGCCGCCCGCCGGGCAGCGAGCACCGACAAGACGAGCGGGCCGAGGACCTCCAGGGTCACCGCCAGCCCCAGCGGGAGGCGCTCGATGGCCGCGTAGAACAGCATGTTCATGCTGGCCAGTACGGCCCCGAAGCCGGCCATCAGCAACCAGTCGGCGCGGCTGTAGCCGCGAAACCGAGGGCGGCACCCCGCCAGCAGGGCCATGGCGGCTATCACCAGGCGTAGGGTCAGCACGCCGGTCACCCCGGCGCGGGGGATAAGCAGTGCGGCGACTGCGGCCCCGAACTGCACCGACAGCGCGCCGCTGAGCACGAGTCCCGCCGCGCCGATCTGGGTACGGCCAGGGGCGTCGGCGGCTGGTGCCGGGGCCGCGAAAACAGGGGCGGCGGGAGCGGGAGCGGCGGGAGCCGCGGGAGCGGGAGCCGCGGGAGCGCGAACGGGGATCAGGATGCCGGTCATGTCTTTGACGCTAGAGCGGACGGCTGGCTCCGTGAAATGCCGGATCGGCTGCGGTTATGCTTGCCGGGCATGACCGTCGAGCTGCGTCATCTGCGCTGTTTCGTGGCGATCGCCGACGAGGGCAATCTCACGCGCGCCGCGGCGCGGTTGCATCTGACCCAGCCCGCCCTGTCACGCACGCTGCGTCAGCTTGAAGATCACCTCGGCATGCGCCTGGTCGACCGCTCCACGCACCACCTGGAGCTGACCGAAGCAGGACGGGTATTCCTCGCAAAAGCCGCCGCGGCCCTGGCGGCTGTCGACGACGCTCTCGAGCCCGCCAGCGCGGGGGCATGGCCACTTCGGATCGGGCACGCCTGGTCGGGGCTAGGCGACTACACGACGACGCTGCTGCGGTGCTGGCAGCAGGCTCATCCGAAGATTCCGCTGGAGCTGCTGCGCATTGACGGTCGCACCGCCGGGCTCGCCCGGGGCCGGGTCGACATCGCCATCCTGCGAGAGCGCGTCAGCATCCCCGGCGTTGTCACCGAGCAACTGATGACCGAAACGCGGGTAGCGGCTGTGCCCGCCGACTCGCCTCTGGCCGGGCGGCCGAGCCTCGCGCTGGCCGATCTGGCCGGCCAGCCGGTCGCGTTGAACACCGTCTCGGGCACGACGACACCGGGCCTGTGGCCAGGGACCGGGCCCGTCGCTACGGTCACGGTCGCCAACACCGACGACTGGCTGGCCGTCATCGCCGCGGGCCGGGCCGTGGGAGTCACCACCACCGCGACCGCCAGCAGCCATCCCCACCCCGCCGTGACCTATCTCCCGCTGACCGGCGTCCCTGACGTCACCGTCTACCTCGCGTGGCGGCAGCCCGCGAGCCACCCGGCCATCCCGGACCTCATCGCGCTCGCCCGCCAGGTCGTCGCTCCAGGCTGAAGTGCGCGCTCATCCGGTCCGGTCATGCCCTGGTCTTCTGGGCGCAGGCGATGAGTTCGCCCGTCCGTCCGCCGGGTTCGGCGAACCATTCCGTCCCGCAGGCGATCCGGAAGATCGGCAAGGGGGATCTGATCAGGGCACGGAACAGCCTGGCCACTCTGCCCCGGCCCGACACCGGCGTCTGGTGCGCCGCCAGCGCCGCTCGCTTCTGCGCCGCATAGCGGCGCACGTCGACCCGGTGCGTGATCACCGACCGCGGCATGCCGTACCCGCGCATCTCACCGAGACGATGGCGAGTCACCAGGCGAAGCAGCAGCAGCAAGCGGGCGAACCGGGCCACTAGCTCGCGTGGCACCGTCGCCTCCACGACTCGCACTCCGGCGAGCTGGGCCGCCCGCGCGCCGACCTGGTGCACCCGGACATGGTCGCGATGCCCGTAGCCGCCCTGCGGGTCGTAGCTCAGCAGCAGGTCGGCGTGCTCGTCAGTCAGCAGGCCGGCGAGCCGTCCCGCCGCCTCCCCCGTATCTGCTCGCGCGAACCGGGTGGCCCCTGGCGGGTCATCGAAAAGGACCGGTCCGTGCCCGCTGTCGGCGTAGCCCAGGTGCACGACCTGGTCCGCGCCGAGGACAGCAGCGCTCGCCCGTAGCTCACCCAGCCGCCGGCCATGGCTCCGGTCCGGGCTGGGCCACATCTCGTCGCAGGCCACGACGATGATCACCCGATGACCCTCGGCCGCGAGCCAGGCGATCGTCCCCCCGGTCAGCAGCACCTCATCGTCCGGATGAGCATGAAACGCCACGATCGTTGCCACGGGCACGAGCCTAGCCTCAAGTGCAGCGTCAGCCCCCGGCCTTCCGTGCTGGCTCGTGCCCGTGCGGGTACGCACTACGTTGGCCCCACTCGCGACCGCGCGAGCAGGGGCACGGCTCCGTCATCAGAAGCCCTTGAACCACGCCCAGCCGCGAGTGTCCTCGGCCACCTTCTTGATGGCGACCATCGACGGGTAGCACATTCGCCGGTAGACGCGGTCATAAACGCTCACGGGAAGGATCATGCGCGCCGCGCCGGGAGGAAGCGCTGCCCGCCCTGCTCTGGCCAGGCGCGGTCGCCAGGTCCGCGTGCCCAGAGCAGGCTTTCTCAGCCACTCGAATGCCGGGTAGTTCATGTAGTACGACACTGCCGCCGAGACTCCCGCCCAGTTGCAGTCGTCGATGACGATGTATCCGCCCACGCGCACGAGCCGATTCGCATAGAAGATGTCCAGCATGGTCTGATCGAAAGTGTGCCAGCCGTCGATGAAGGCGAAGTCAAAGCTTCCTGGCTGGCGGCGAAGCAAGTTCGGCAGAGCAAGCTCCGAAGGCTCGGTTATAAGATCAAAGAAGTCAATTCCTGCTCGTTCGAGGTGAGCGACTCCCACGCCATGCCACACATCCATCTGCTTCGGGTCAATGATGGTATGTGATGCTCTGGGCCTATCCCGCAGTGCCTCGCATATGTGCAGCGATGAGAGGCCAAACGCACATCCCACCTCAAGTGTCTTCGTGATCGAGCTGTCAGATGAGATCAGGTGGTGCAGGTACTCGCCTTCAGCGGAATCGACTTCCGAGGAGAGCCGGTACTCATTACCTGTCGCATCGCGAACGACCCTGGTCCGGTAGATCTCATCAATGATCGCGCTCACGCCTGTATCTCCTCCATGCTTCGCCAACATTGAGGACCCGGCTTGCGCCATCGACCGGTCAGTCAGTCCATTCTATGGTCAGGGCTGGCCCCGCCACGAGTGTAGGCCTCGCCGCGGGGCGATAGCTTGTACCCCACGTCAAGGCTGATCGTGAGGCCAAGGTCCTTCAGGCGCCGCACCCGGCGCTTGAGATCCGGCCGTTCCCAGCCTATCGATGTGGCCAGCAGCGCCGCTGCCGTGGCCGGCTGGTCCCGGATCAGGGCGAGGACGTCAGCCGTCCACGGCCCGTGCGCGCTCGACCGGTCCATCCGCGCCAGCCGCGCGGTGACGGCCGCCATCTCGTCCTGCGTCAGCGACGCGGCCGACGCCAGGGTGTGCCTCGGGTCGGGCTCGTCGAGTCGCCGGATCCGGATGCGGTACAACGGCAGGTTCTCCGGGCCGCGCAGATCGGCCAGCACCTCACCGGCGGTGGCGTAGCCAGCCTCACGGGCCTGAGCCGTGTCAATGCCGGCCGGGGCGATGACGTCGACGGCTGAGACCTCGATCAGGTCCAGGCCGGTCCGGTAGCGGTGGCCGGCCACGACCTGGCTGCGGCGCCAGCGCCGGAAGGCCAGGACAATGCGGTCCTCATGGATGCCCTCGCGCAGGCGCTGCTCAAACAGCACCGGGCCAGCATACTGGCCCGCGTCCGGCCTCACCTGGCTCCCGATGCCGGCCTGGCCGCTCCGGTCCGCCGGGACGTCAGGCTCGCCCGGACGCGGTCCGGCGTCCGCCGGGCCTCAGGCTCGCCGGACGCTGGCCAGCCGCGCACGGGCCCAGGCCTGCAGGCCGGCCGGGGCATCGAACGGCAGGGACCGCTGGGCCTGGCCGGTGACCTGATCCAGCAGGCTCGCCACCGCCAGCGCCGCGTCCAGGAGCGCGGCCGGCTCCAGGCCGGCGGTCGTCGCGTCGATGCCGTCCGGCACCGTGAAGCCGCGGGTGTCCAGCACCGAGGTCAGGCCGAAGGCGGGGTAGGTGGCGGAAATGGCCACCGCCCAGAGCTTCCAGATCTCGCCGCGGGCTTCCTCCAGCCGCGCGCGGGCTTCCCAGGCCGAGCCCCGGTCCAGGTACTTGGCCAGATCGCCGAGCGCCAGCCAGCCCAGGCAGGCCCACTCCCTGGCGCTGTCGGGGCTGGCCTGCGCGGTGTCGGGCGTCCACGGGCGGGCCAGCTGGCCGTCGGCGTCGTAGAGGGCCACCGACAGCGGCGGGAGCCCGGGCCGCCAGGACGCCGGCAGGACGACCAGGCTTAGCTGCAGGCCGCTCTCATAGAGGGTGAACAGGTGCCATCCGGAGGCGCCGTCCTTTCCCGGGAACGGCTGGCGGAAGGAATCGGTGATCGGCCCGGCCTGTGTAATCGCCTGCTCGGCCAGGGCCACCGCCGCTGGCCAGTCGGAATCGGCAATACCGAGGCCCGCGTCGATGTCGGACAGCTCGTCGCCGGCGTCACGCGCCAGCGAGCCGCCGAGCTCCACCCAGCGGAAGGCGGGCTCCGCCTCGGCGGCGTCGACCAGATACCGCAGCAGGTCCCGCTGCGCGGCGACCTGGCCCGGCATCCTGGCCAGCCAGGCCCGGCCGCTCACGGCGGCGGCGGTCCCGGTCTGCTGATCTTCGGCCATGACGGACTTCTTACCATGTCCCGCACATGCGGGAGGTCCCGCGCTCTCCGGGCGGAGTAGCGCGGGACCTCTCACAGGCTTACGCCTGGTACGGCCCGATCTGAGCGTCTAGCGCGCGAAGGTGCGAGCCAGCTTGGTCAGGTTCGGGGTGCCGAGACCGGAGCCCACGTTGAAGACGTGGCCTGCCGTGCCGGTGTAGAACAGGTTGTCGTTACCGTTGCTGGTCGTGTCCAGCGGGGTGAACGGGGTGTTGTGCCGCAGAGCGGACTTGTAGATGGACGTGTTCCAGAATCCGACCCGGTGGCCGAGCAGCGAGTCAATGACCGCTGTCGAGCCGTTCAGCTGCGGAGCCACGAAGCTGGTTCCGCCGTTGCCGGGCAGGAGGGCGGGCAGCCCTTGTGACGGGAACTGCGAGTCGTAGAGCAAATAGCCGGTAAACGGATCGGCGTTGGCCGATACGTCCGGGGTGGCCCGGCCGGTGCCGCGGCCGGTGATGACCGTCGGGGCGGGATTGAAGATCCACGCCGTCGGCAACGTGATGCCCGGGGCGACCAGCATGTTGTCGGTTGGGGTCAGGTACTCGGTCGCGCTGAACCGATGTGCGCTCGGCACGCCCTGCTGGTACCCGGGCGTCCGCTCGAACACGCTGAACCCGCCGCCGCCGCCGAGCGGGTTCGCGAACGCGAAGGCGGCCTCAGAGGTAAACGGCTGCCCCGTGGTCGGGTCGGTGAAGTCCGCGAAGTGCGGCCACAGCCAGTCCCAGCCCCAGGTCCGCTGGGCAGCGATGGTCGCCGTGTCGGTTGCGGTCAGCGGGATGGTGCCGGGCAGCGTGGTGCCGCCCGCCGAGGTGATCCACGGGCTGCTGTCCGGGTTCGCGGCCGACAGGTTGGTCGTCCCGAGATCCTCGAAGGCCGTGTAGGCACCGAAGTCGCCCGATGAGAGAAAGGCGCTCTGCCCCTGCGCCGCGAATTCGAGGTAAGCGTTATCGAAGCTGTCCGCGTAGGCCGGCGACTCCAGCCCGCTGGCGACTTCGGCCTGGATCACGGTCTCCGAGCTGCCCCAGCTGGCCGAGACCGTGTCGGCGATGTTCTGGCTAGCTGCGGTGTAGAAGCCGTCCACGAAGCCAAAGTCGGTATTCGGGGCTTGATAGACGACGATATTCGACCGGGGGGCGAGAGCGCCGGACTGCTCCACGTCCAGGGTGGTCTCGTCCGAGCCCGCCTCCAGGCTGACCGGCCCGGATCCGCCGTCAACGTCGTCCAGGGTGATCCGGTTGGCCTTGGTCTTGATGCCCAGGACGTTGCTCCAGAAGAACTCAGGGTCTGATGGGTTGAGGCTGGCCAGTGTGACGATGCCGATGGTCACGCCCTTACCCTTGGCCACCTTCTGCAATGGGGTGAGCTTGTACTGCTTCGCGAAGTCCTCAGGCGTCAGGGCACCGGTCTGCACCACGCTCGGCTTGACGCCCTTAGCCAGCGCCGGCCTGCGCACCAGGTTGCTGGCGGCGGTCGGGTAGTTGGTCAGGCCGAGGATCGACAGCACGAACCGGGCCAGGCGGCGGGGCAGCAGCGGCGACTGGGTCGTTCCGTGGATCTTCATGGCCGGCCGGCGCAGCTGGCCGTTCCTGGCCGGGACCGCGGGAACGGTGAACTGGTGCTGCGTGACGGACAGCGCCTTGTTGAACTGGTCGGCGGTGCCGGTCGCGGTCACGTCCAGGCGATCGGCATAAGCGCTCGTCGCGATCCCGAACCTGGCCAGGTACCTCTCCAGCGCGACGATGTTGACCCGCGTCTGGCCGAAGTTCCGGGCGAAACGGCGGACCGACAGGAAGCCGCCGCGCATCCCGCCCTCGACCCGAGCCTCGAGTATGCCTCGGTTGCGGGCCTTCAGGATGAAGGCCACGGTCTCGGGGGTGTTGCCAGGGGTGAAGACGCCGGCATTCTTCAGTGCCGCGGCGCCGATGCCCTGCGGCACGGCGACCTTCGCGCTCGGCTGGTGCGTGGCACCGCTGGCGGGCACGGCGGCCATGAAGAACAGCAGGGAGCCGGCTGTGCCGACGGCCAGGACCGCGCCCGTGCGGCGCTGTCTGGCCCACTCAAAGGGCTTCACTAGTAGATCCTCCTTGCAGATGCTCTCGGTCCGGAACCCGGGCAGGCGTCATCATCCGTATCACCGGACGGGGCGGGCGTACCGGCGGCAAGACGGTGGCGCAAGTCGCTGGGCTCAGTCTGAGACAGCACGTCGCTGGGCTGGGACTAGACAGCACGCTAGAGGCTTCGTGCCAGATTGGCCAATGGGCTGAGGAGACAGATAGGTAACGATAAGTCGTGGTACCGGCCCGCCCGGCCCTAGCCGAATCGGCTCGCCAGCATGCGAAACGGACCCGGCGCGGCACCGTGCAGCCATGCGGGGAAGCGCATCCACCGGGGCACGAACACCACGGCGCGATCCCGCTCGGCGGCGTCGATGATCGCGCGGGCCGCCCGTTCGGAAGGAATCGGGGCTGGCCTTTTCCGGTCGTACGGCCGCCCGCGCTGCTCGAAGAACGGGGTGTCCACGACGCCGGGAACCACCAGCGAGACGCCGACGCCCCGGCCGTCGAGCTCGTAGGCCAGGCTCTCGGCGAAGAAGCCGAGGCCGCCCTTGGCCGCCGAGTAGGCGGCCTCGCCGCGCACGCCCGTCGTGCCGGCGATGGAGGAGACGAAGACGATCCGGCCGGACCCGCGCTTGATCATGCCCGGCACGAGCAGCCTGGTCAGCTGGATCGGCGCGGTCAGGTTCACGGTGATCAGCTCCGCGGCCTTCGCGGCCGGCAGGTCCTCGATCGGCCCGGCCCAGCCGACGCCGGCGTTGCTGACGAGCAGGTCGACGTGACCGGCCGCATCCAGGGCCGCCGCGGCCAGGCGGTCCGGCCCCTGCGGGTCAGCCAGATCGGCCAGCAGGGCGATGCCGCCGGTTTCCCGCGCCACGGCCCGCAGGCGTCCGGGATCACGCCCGGCGATCAGGGGGCGTGCCCCGGCTGCGGCCAGGGCGCGCGCCGTCGCCGCGCCGATGCCCGATGATCCTCCGGTGACGAGCGCGACCGCGCCGGCTAGCCGCATGCCGCCCCACTATGTCAGGCCGGTGCGGTCGCCCGCGCGCCCTCCGTGGTGGCGGTGCCCGCCGCGGCCGCCGGGCCGGACCAGCAGCGCACGATGTCGCGCATCGACAGCAGCCCGGCGACCTCGCCATCGGCTACCACCACGAGATGCCGGAAGCCGCCGGCCGCCATCGCCGACGCGGCCTGCTCCAGCGACCAGCCGGGCGCGGCGAACACCACGTCGGCGGTCCGGTGGTCGGAGACCAGCTCGGTGTCAGGGTCCTGCCCGGCCCCGACCGAGTCGAGGATGTCGCGCTCGGTCAGGATCCCGATCCCGGAATGCTCAGGGTCTGTTACCACTGCCGCGCCCACGCGCTGAGCGGACATCAGCCGTGCTGCCTCGCGCAGCGTATGCGCGGGGCCGACGCTCAGTACGACCTTGGTCATCCCGTCTCGTACGTCCATGCCTGATCTCTACCTCCGGGTCCTCGCGGCGAGGAAACGCCAAGCTTGTGAACATGTGATTACCGTGCATTCCAGCATCCGCGATTGCACGCGCGACGGCAAGGCTCTGGCCTGCCCCGGGTTGTGATCCGGCGCCGACTCGGGTTCAGTCGCCCGGCTGCGCCAGCAACTCCAGCACCTCGTCGTGCAGCAGCCCGTTGGTGCAGACCGCGCTGCCCCCGTCCGGCGCGGCCTTCCCGGACAGGTCGGTGAAGACGCCGCCCGCCTCCTCCACGATGATCTGCAGCGCGGCCAGGTCCCAGAGCGAGACGTCGACTTCGGCGGAAATGTCCACGGCGCCCTCAGCGACCAGGACGTGCGACCAGAAATCCCCGTAGGCGCGCGTCCGCCAGACGGACCGGGTCAGGCGCAGGAACTCCTCCAGCCGCCCTTCGCGGTCCCAGCTGGACAGGCCGGAGTAGGACGCTGACGCATCCGACAGGCTGGACACGGCCGACACGTGGCAGGCGCTGGCCTTGGTCAGGCTGCGTCCGGTCCATGCGCCGCCATCCCGTCCCGCCCACCAGCGGCGGCTCAGGGCGGGGCGCGGAGACGACGCCGACGGTCACCTCGCCCTCGGCCATCAGGCCGATCAGCGTTGCCCAGACCGGCACGCCGCGGACGAAGTTCTTGGTTCCGTCTATCGGGTCGATCACCCAGCACCGCTGGCCGACGCCGCTACGGCCGAACTCCTCGCCCAGCATCGCGTCGCGGGGCCTGGCCCGGCTCAGCACATGGCGCAGCGATTCCTCGGTGGCCAGGTCGGCATCGGTCACCGGGGTCAGGTCGGGCTTGGACTCCACCCGCAGGTCCTGGGCCCGGAACCGGCGCATGGTGATGTCGTCCGCCGCGTCCGCGAGGACGTGGGCGAACCGCAGGTCGTCGTCATAGCCGGCCATGGCGCGACACGGTACCGCTAACCGCGTCGTCCTGGCCACGCCAGGCGGCCGGCCGATGAGGCCGATCGGGCGCCTGGCGCGCGCCGCGACGGCGCGGTCCCTTACGGTTTGGCCATGGACTACACCCACCTGGGCCGCAGCGGCGTGTCGGTCAGCAGGCTCTGCCTCGGGACGATGAATTTCGGCGCCAGCACGGACGCCGGCGTCTCGCATCAGATCATGGACAGCGCGCTGGAGCACGGGATCAACTTCTTCGACAGCGCGAACACCTACGGCCGGCCGCGCGCCGAAGGCGTGACCGAGCAGATCATCGGGAACTGGCTCGGCGGCCGGCCGCGGGCGACGGGACCAGATCGTCCTGGCCACCAAGCTCTACGGCGGCAAGGGGGAGTGGCCCAATGACCGGTTCCTGTCCGCGGTGAACATCCGCCGCGCGTGCGACGCATCGCTACGCCGGCTGAGGCACCGACCACATCGACCTCTATCAGATGCACCACGTGGACCGGGCTACCCCGTGGGCGGAGATCTGGGAGGCCATGCAGGTACTGCGCTCCCAGGGAAAGATCATCTACGCCGGATCGTCGAACTTCGCCGGCTGGCACATCGCCCAGGCGCAGGAAGCCGCCCGCGACCGCGGGATGCTGGGGCTGGTCAGCGAGCAGTCGCTGTACAACCTGGCCGCCCGGACGGTCGAGCTTGAGGTGCTGCCCGCCTGCCTGGGCTACGGGCTGGGCGTGCTGCCCTGGAGCCCGCTGCACGGCGGCCTGCTAGGCGGGATCCTGCGCAAGGAGGAGGGCGGGCGCAGCGGCGGCGGCCGGGCGGCGGAGGCCCTGGGAGTGCCGGCCATCCGGGCGCAGATCGAGGCCTACGAGACGTTCTGCGGGCAGCTCGGAGAGGATCCGGCGGACGTGGGCCTGGCCTGGCTGCTGCATCAGGCGGCTGTCACCGCGCCGATCGTCGGGCCGCGGACCGTCGGGCAGCTGGAGGGATCGCTGCGCGCGCTGAAGGTCACCCTGGACGAGACGTCGCTGGCCGCCCTGGACGAGATCTTCCCCGGGCCCGGCGGCGCCGCCCCGGAGGCCTACGCCTGGTGAGCGGGCTCGGCCCACCCCTGCAGTTACTCGGGGTCGCCGCCCTCGCGGCTGCGCAGCAGGCGGCGCAGCGAGTCCAGCCGGGCGGCCAGCGGGCCCCCGCCGTGCTCGGCCACCCAGGCGTCAAGCCCGCACTCGTCCCCGAGGTGACTGCAGTTCGGCGGGCACGCCTGGGCCGCCTCGGCCAGATCAGGAAATGCGGCCACAACGCGCTGCGGCGCGATATGCCCGAGCCCGAAGCTGCGCAGCCCCGGCGTGTCGATGATCCAGCCGCCGCCCGGCAGCCGCAGGGCCACAGCCGACGACGAGGTGTGCCGCCCGCGCCCGGTGACCGCGCTGACCGTCCCCACGGCCCGGCCCGCATCCGGGATCAGGGCGTTGACCAGAGTCGACTTCCCGACGCCCGAGTGCCCGACGAGCACGCTGACCCGGTTGGCCAGGCGGACGCGCACCTCGTCGAGCGCCGCATCGCTCAGCGGCTGGCTGGTGACCACGTACGGGGTGCCGAGCGGCTCGTAGGCCGCCAGGAGGTCGTCCGGGCTGCCTAGGTCGGCCTTGGTCAGGCAGAGGAGCGGATCCAGCCCGGCGTCATAGGCGGCGACCAGGAAGCGGTCGATCAGCCGCGGCCGCGGCGGCGGGTCGGCCAGCGCGGTGACGATCACCAGCTGCTCGGCGTTGGCGACGATGACCCGCTCGACTGGATCGTCGTCGTCGGCGGAACGGCGCAGCACCGAGGTGCGCGGCGAGATCCGGACGATCCGGGCCAGCGTGCCCGGTGCTCCGGAGACATCCCCGGCCAGGCTCACGATGTCCCCGACGGCCACGCTCTTGCGGCCGAGCTCGCGGGCCCGCATCGCGGTCACGTCCCGGCCGCCGGTGCCCGCCCTGGCCCCGCCGGGCCGCTCGGAGATCACGCAGTGGTACCGGCCCCGGTCGACGGCGATCACGAAGCCCTCGATCGCATCCTCGTGCGCGGGCCTGCGGCGGGTACGGGGCCGCGAGCCCTTGCCCGGCCGGACCCGGACATCATCCTCGTCCATGCCCGCATGGCCGACCTGCCGGCTCAGGGTCGACTGCTCCAGCATCTGCGCCCATAGCTCGAGGAAGCCGGGAAAAGTCTTGCCGACGGTCGCGGCATCGGCCACCCGCAGGCCAGGAACCACCAGGCCGAGTACGGCTGCCGCCATCACCAGCCGGTGGTCATCGTGGCTGGCGAAGGCAGCGCCGTCACCGCGCAGCGGCCGGGGCCGGATCTCCAGCCCGTCGCCGTGCTCGATGACATCACCGCCCAGGCCGCCGATCTCGCCCGCCAGCGCGGCCAGCCGGTCGCTCTCGTGCGTGCGCAGGTGGCCGATCCCGGTGAATACCGACGGCGAGTCCGCGACCGCGGCCAGCGCGGCCAGCACCGGCGTCAGCTCGCCGACCTCGTGCAGGTCGGCGGTGACGCCCCGGACCTGGCCCGAGCCCGTGACCCGCAGGCCCGTCTCCGTTACCGAGCAGGTTCCGCCCATCCGGGTCAGCAGGTCGAGGACCAGTGCCGCCGGCTGCAGGCTCCGCGCCGGCCAGCCGGCGATCGTCACGCTGCCGCCGGTCACCAGGGCAGCGGCCAGGAACGGCACGGCATTGGACAGGTCGGGCTCGACGAAGATCGTCCCCGGGGACAGGGCACCAGGGTGTACTCGCCATATATCCGAAACGGATCGGTCCTGGTCACTCCCGCCCCGCAGCCTGCTCCCAGCCTCCACGTCGGCGCCCGCATCGCGCAGCATCTGGATGGTCATCGCGATATGCGGGGCCGAGGGCACGGGCGGTCCCGCATGCCTGATCTCGGCGCCCTTGTCGTAGCGCGGCGCGGCGAGCAGCAGGCCGGAAACGAGCTGGGAGGAGCCGGAGGCGTCCAGCGTGGCCGTGCCGCCGCGGACCGTGCCGCGGCCGCGCACCCTGAAGGGGATCGCCCCCCGGCCGCCGTCGTCGATCGTCGCGCCGAGTTCGCGCAGCGCGGCCAGGAGCGGCCCGACCGGCCGCCTCGATGCCCTTTCATCTCCGCCAAACTCGACATTCGCGCTGGTCAGAGCGGCTACCGGAGGCACGAAACGGATAACGGTTCCGGCGTTTCCCACGTCTACCCGGGCGGTGCCGCCCGGCTGTCCTGGCCGCACCCGCCAGGCCGGGGCCGCCTGCCCGGTCGCGTGCGGCCCTGGCTCGTCCTCGATCACCGCGCCGAGATGGCGCAGCGCCCCGGCCATCAGCATCGTGTCCCTGGCCCGCAGGGGGCCGGTGATGCGGGCCGGGCCGTCCGCGAGTGCCGCCAGCACCAGGGCCCGGTTGGTCATGGACTTTGACCCCGGCACGGCCAGGCGGGCGCGCACGGGACCGGCCGCGGCGGGGGCCGGCCAGTCCGGCCCGGGCGCGGCCGCTGATTCCCGGACGCCATCCATGCTCCGAGCGTACTGGCTCCCCGCTCGCCCGCGGGGTAGCCCGGACGGCGCAGATCCGGCCCGGAGGTTTGGCCCACCCGGATCCTGGCTATGAACTGCCCACAATCTGTCCGTTCCCCCTGCCTCCGAGTGCTGCCAAGGTGAGGACATGTGTGGTCGGTACGCGTCCGCGCGCAAGCGCATTGAGCTCCTTGAGGAGTTCAGTGTGCAGCGTGATCGCGTCATCGAGGAGCTAGAGCCGGACTACAACGTCGCTCCGACCAAGCCGGTGTACGCCGTGCTCAGCCGCCGTCCCCGGCCGCAGGATGAGGCGGGACAGGGCCAGCCGGCGGCGCCGGGCCAGCCGGCGGGGCCGGATCAGCAGGACGCGGTGCGCGAGTTGCGGGTCGTCCGCTGGGGCCTGGTGCCGTCGTGGGCCAAGGACATATCGATCGGCAGCCGCCTGATCAACGCGCGGTCCGAGACGATCAGCGAGAAGCCGTCCTTCAAGCGCGCCTTCGCGCGCCGCAGGTGCCTGCTGCCCGCCGACGGGTACTACGAGTGGCTCAAGCCCGCGGACGGTCCTGGCCAGCCCACCCTCGCCGACGGCCCCGGCCGGGCCGCGTCAGGCAGGGCCAAGCCGGGCCGGGCCGCGCCAGGTCAGGCCAAGCCGGGGCAGGCCAAGCCGGCCAAGCAGCCGTTCTACATCAGCCGCGGCGACGGCGGTCCGCTGGCTTTCGCCGGCCTGTACGAGCTCTGGCGGGACCGGCGGCATCCCGACGGAGACCCGGACGCATGGCTGTGGACGGCGACGATCATCACGACCACCGCGCCGGATGACCTGGGCCGGATCCACGACCGGATGCCGATGGTGATCGATCCCGGCAGCTGGGACGACTGGCTCGATCCCGGCCACAGCGATGTCGACGACCTGCGCGGCCTGCTCGCCCCCGCGGTAACCGGCGGCCTGATCTCGTACCCGGTCTCGCTGACCGTCAACTCGGTCCGCAACAACGGCCCTGAGCTGGTGGAGCCGATCGAGCTGAGCGAGACGCAGCTGGCCGGGCTCGGGCTGGCCGATGAGGGGCTCCGTTCCGGTTCCGCGACGCCGTTAGGGGCGCCCGCAGGCGGCGCCCGCAGGCGCGGCGGTACTTCCGCAGGAGTCTCCGGCAGCGGACCCGACACGCTGTTCTGAGCGAGCTGGACCGGCCGGGCAGTCAGGACCAGATCGGCTGCCGGGCCCTATGGGGATAGGAGGTGGAGAGCGGTTGAATACCACGACTGCGCGCACGCGCCTGGAAGAGATTCGCGCCGAGCTCGACCGGTCGATAACGGTGCTCAACGGAGAGCAGCAGCAGGATCCAGGATCGGCGGAGTACCCGCAGGATCCGGCGGACGCCGGGGCCAACCTCTCCGAGACCGAGCGGACCGCGGCGGTCCTGGCCGTCGCCAGGCTGCAGCGCGGCCAGGTGCTCGATGCCCTGCACCGCATCGAGCTCGGTACCTACGGGACCTGCGCGGACTGCGGCGGCGGGGTACCCGAGGGACGGCTGGAAGCCAAGCCGGAAGCGGCCCGGTGCGTGGCCTGCCAGTCCAAGCGCGACCGGCGCCGATACTGAGGGCCGGTGTGCCCCAGATCGCCGCGCCGCATCCGTCATGCTGCGGAATGAAGCTGCGGCAGGGCGTGTTTGACGAGCCGTGCCCCTTGCCAGCTGCCGATCGCGCGACGATGCTCTCGCGGTGGTCACTCGCGACCTCCTGCCCCCCGGCCATGTATCCTCCGGCCGAGGAGGCCGGCGGTCTGGTCGGCTTGAGCCTGTGATCACGGAGGGGGTGGGTCCGGTACCTGAGACACTCGAGCAGCGCAGTGAGCGCTTTGAGCACGATGTCCTGCCGTACCTGGATCAGTTGTACGCGGCCGGGATGCGGATGACCCGCAATCCTGCCGATGCCGAAGACCTGGTGCAGGAGACCTTCGCCAAAGCGTATGCATCCTTCCACCAGTTCCAGGTCGGCACCAATCTCAAGGCGTGGCTGTTCCGCATCCTGACTAACACGTTCATCAATACCTACCGCAAGCGGCAGCGTGAGCCCCAGCGGTCGGGCACCGAGGAGGTCGAGGACTGGCAGCTGGCCAGGTCCGCGTCGCACACTTCCTCGGGGCTGAAGTCCGCGGAGGCAGAGGCGCTGGAGCGGCTGCCCGATTCCGACATCAAGGAAGCGCTGCAGGAGCTCCCCGAGGAGTTCCGGATAGCTGTCTACCTGGCCGACGTCGAGGGCTTCGCCTACAAGGAGATCGCCGAGATCATGGGTACCCCGATCGGGACCGTGATGTCGCGACTGCACCGCGGGCGCCGTCAGCTCCGCGAGCTGCTCCAGGACTACGCGGCCGACGAGGGCCTGGTCAGGACGGCGTCTGCCGCCCCCGCCGAGGCGTCATCGTCGCTCGATGCGCCGGGGAAGGACGCGAAATGAGTTGCGGGAAGCCGCATGAGGTGCCGTGCAGCGAAGTACTCGCGCGCGTCTACTCCTACCTGGACGGCGAGATCGAGGACGCGGGATGCGCCCAGATCCGCGAGCATCTCGATGAGTGCGGTCCTTGCCTGCGCGAGTACGGCCTCGAAGAGGCGGTCAAGCGGCTGGTCCATAAGCACTGCGGGCATGAAGCGGTGCCCACCGAGCTGCGCACCAAGGTGCTGATCCGGATCCAGGCGGTCAGGGCCGAGCTGGAGATCAGCGAGACCGTCCCCGAATAACCGGGGCGCCGTTGTGCGGCTGGCGCCTGTAGGCTGCCGGGCGTGCTCGAATCGGTCCTCGTCGCCAACCGGGGTGAGATCGCGCGGCGGGTGATCAGGACAGCCCGGCGGCTGGGTATCCGCGCGATCGCCGTCTACTCCGAGGCTGACGCCGATCTTCCTTTTGTCGCCGAGGCCGATGCGGCCGTGCTGCTCGGGCCGCCGCCGCCGGCCAGCAGTTACCTGGACGCCGACGCCATCATCCGCGCGGCCCGGCAGACGGGGGCGGCCGCGATCCATCCCGGCTACGGCTTCCTCGCCGAGAGCGCGCCGTTCGCGGCCAGAGTCATCGATGCGGGTCTGACCTGGGTCGGGCCGCCGCCTGCCGCGATCGAGCAGATGGGCGACAAGATCAACGCCAGGAACCTGATGGAGCAGGCCGGGGTGCCCGTTGCCGAGGGCAGCCGGGAGCCCGTGGCCGATGTGGCCGCGGCTGTCGTGCAGGCCGCCCGGATCGGTTACCCGGTCATGATCAAGGCGGCGGCCGGCGGCGGCGGCATCGGGATGAGCGCGGCCGCCAATGCAGACCAGCTGCGGGCCGGCTTTGAGACCGCGCGCACGCGGGCCGAGCGGTTTTTCGGCAACGCCGCGATCCTGCTGGAGCGCTGCATCACCCGCGCCCGGCATGTCGAGGTGCAGATCCTCGGGCTGGCCGACGGCCGGGTCATCGCCCTGGGCGAGCGGGACTGCTCCGTCCAGCGGCGTCACCAGAAGATCGCCGAGGAGACCCCGTCGCCCGGCCTGACGCCCGCGCTACGGGCCCGGATGCTGGCTGCGGCGGTCAGAGCCGGGCAGGCGGTCGGTTACCGGGGCGCGGGCACGGTCGAGTGCCTGGTGGACACCGAGGCTCAGGACTTCGTCTTCCTGGAGATGAACACCAGGCTCCAGGTCGAGCATCCGGTAACCGAGCTTGTCACCGGAATCGATCTGGTCGAGCAGCAGTTCCGCATCGCGGACGGCGCGACGGTGAGTTTCGATCCGCTAGCCGTTTCGAATGAAGGTCATGCACTCGAATTGCGGGTCTATGCGGAGGACCCCCGGCGGTTCCTGCCCAGCCCCGGCGTGATCACGCAGTGGGAGGAGCCGTCAGGGCCAGGAGTCCGGGTGGACGCAGGCTACGCGGTCGGCAACACGGTGACCCCGTTCTACGACCCGCTGCTGGCCAAGCTGTGCGTGCACGGGGCCAGCCGGGCTCAGGCGCTGGAGCGCGCGCGGGAGGCCGTGGCGTCGTTCCGGATCGCGGGGCCGAAGACCAACCTGCCGTTCCACGCGGAGCTGCTGGACAGCAGTGAGTTCGCCAGCGGTGCTTACGACACCTCAGTGGTCGCCCGGCTGCGTCCCTGATGCGGAGGCGGACAATGATGGTGACCCAGACCTGGCAGTGATCGCCGGGCACAGGATCCGTGGAGGTGGATGTGACCGAGATCCGCGCCGAGATGGTCGCGAACGTGTGGAAGGTCGTGGCATCCGAGGGGGACGGGGTGGCCGACGGTGACACGCTGATCATCCTTGAGTCGATGAAGATGGAGATCCCGGTGCTGGCCGAGGGATCGGGCACGCTCACCAGGCTGGCCGTGGCCGAGGGCGACGTGATCCAGGAAGGTGACCTGATCGCGGTCATCGAATGACCGGCGGGCAGGCCAGCGGGCTGGCGGCCGGGCTCAGGGCGACCGTGCGGGCCGTGGTGAGCCAGGCTGATACGGCCGCCTCGATGGGCAGCGGCGATGTGCCGGTTCTCGCCACGCCGCGGCTGCTCGCGCTCGCCGAGGCCGCGGCCGTCGCCGCGGTGGCGCCGCACCTGGGCGCCGGGCAGACCTCGGTGGGGACCGCGGCGCGGCTCGAGCACCGAAGGCCCAGTCCGCTGGGCGCGGAGCTGTGGGTGGAGGCGGAGCTGACCCAGGTCGACGGGCCGCGGCTGGTGTTCATGTTCATCGCCCGCGGCACCGTTCCCGCAGCCGCGAGCGGTGCGGGTGACGGCGCTGGCGGCGGGGCTGGTGGCGGTGCTGACGCTGGCGGTGGTGACGGTGGTGGCGGCTACGGCGGCGGTGGTGGTGGTGATGATGATGATGAGGATGGGGCTGATGGTGATGGCGAGGTGATCGGCGCGGGAACCGTGGAGCGCGTGGTACTCAATCGCGAGCGGTTCCTCGCCCGCCTGACCAGCCCGCCCTCCCCGGCCTGACCCGCCCGCCTGACCGGCACCGGGGTAGCGGCTCAGACGCCGGTGGTGGAGCGCGGGTAGGCGATCTTCGGGTCGGTGATGACGTTGACCAGGTAGGGGACGCCGGAGGCGAGGGCGCGGCGCAGCGCGGGGCCGATATCGCCGGGGGCCGTGACGAGCTCCCCGGCCCCGCCCAGCGCGGTGACCACCTCGTCGTACCGGCACCCCGGCTGCAGCTCGGCCGCGACGTCGTAGCCGTACAGCGCCTGCATCGGGTACTTCTCGAGCCCCCAGATGCCGTTATTGCCGCAGATCATGACCACCGGCAGCTTGTGCCGGACCAGCGTGTCGGCGTCCATCAGCGAGAACCCGGCGGCACCATCACCGAGCAGCAGCACCACCTGCGCGGACGGGCGGGCGATCCGGGCGGCGATGGCGTAGCCGAGGCCGGTCCCCAGGCACCCGTACGGACCGGGGTCCAGCCATCCGCCCGGCCGCCGCGGCTCGACGTACTTGCCCGCGTAGCTGACGAAGTCGCCGCCATCGCCGATGACCACCGCATCGCGGTCGAGCAGAGCGGCCAGCTCGCCGTAGACCCGCATCGGATGGATCGGCTCGGCGGCGCTGGACAGCAGCGCGCTATCGGCCGCCATGGCGATCCGGCTTGCCTCCTGGAGCCGGGGCAGCCAGGACGCCGCCCACGGGCGGGCCGCGCCCGCCGCGCCCGCCACGGCGTCGGCCAGGCCGGTGAAGAACGCAGTGAGGTCACCTGAGGCGCTGGCGGCCAGCTCGCAGTGCGTCGCGATCTGGCCGGGCGCGTCGGCGACATGCACTACTGCGGCGCGCGGCGCGCCGTTCTGGCCGCCGAACTCCCCGTAGCCGAGCCGGAAGTCCAGCGGGGTGCCGACGACGATGACCAGGTCCGCCTCGCTGAATGCTGCCGCCCTGGCCCTGGTGACCAGCAGGTCGTGGCCGGCCGGCAGGATCCCGCGTCCCTGGCCGTTGGCGATCACCGGGAGCCGCAGCTCCTCTGCCGCGCCGCGAGCAGCCACCTCAGCGCCGTCTAGCCACACGTCCGAGCCAAGGACGAGCACCGGCCGGCTCGCCCGTGCCAGCAGCGCCGCGATCTCGGCGATCGCGCCCGGCTCGGGGGCGCCGGTCCCGTGGCCGTCGGCCGCGCCGTTCGGACGGCCGGACGCAGCACCGGCGCTGGCGCCGGCACCGGCGGGCATCCCGGCCGCGGCCAGGGCGGCGGGCGCCGGCTCGCTGGTGCCGAACAGCGCTTCGAGGCTGATGTCCAGGAACACCGGGCCGCGGTGCCGCGCCGCGGCGAGCCGGAAGGCATCGCTCACCGCCTGGCCGACCCCGGCGGTCTCGTGCTCGGTCCAGGCCCGCTTGGTGACCGGCCCGAGCAGCGCCGGGTGATCAAACTCCTGGAGGCTGCCCGAGCCCCACCGGTAATCAGGGGCCCGGCCGCCGAGAATTACCACCGGCGAGCCGTTAAAGTGCGCTGTCGTGATCGCGCTGATCCCGTTGGTCACGCCGGGGCCCGCCGTGAGCACGGCCAGGCCCGGCGAGCGGCTCAGGCGGGCAGTTGCCTCCGCCGCGAAGACAGCCGTCTGCTCATGCCGCACGTCAAGGATCCGCATGGGCGGATCCGCCTTGACCGCTCCGTCATAGAGGGGGAAGACGTGGCCACCGGACAGGGTGAACATCGTCTGCACGCCGTGCTGCCGCGCGGCGGCCACCGCGTGCATGCCGCCGTGCCCTGGCGCCTGCGCGGCCGGTGTCGCCGGGCCGGTGGTCGCCGGCGGTACCTGACCGGCTGGCTGCTCGTCCTTGCCCATGCGGGCGACGTTACCAGCAGGTAGCCCCGCCAGCGGCGGTGCTGCGCGGCCGCTCGGCCGGCCTGCCGATGCCCGCAGATGCGATGATGACTCAGTGCCCACCCTGAATGATCTCGCCCGCCGGGCACAGATGGCCGCGCCGGACATCGACTGGCTGCATGCGCTCGTCTCCGACTGGCAGCTGCTGGCTGATCTCTCCTTCGCCGACCTGCTGCTCTGGGCGCCGAGGCCGGAGCGGGACGGCTGGCTCGCGCTGGCTCAGATGCGCCCGACCACCGCGCCGACGGCCTTTCCTGACGACATTGTCGGCTCGCTCAGGTCGGTGGGGAAGCGGCCGTTCCTCGAGGTGGCCATGCGCGAGGGCAGGATCTGCCGTGAGGGTGACCCGGAATGGACCAGCGGGGTCCCGGTCCGGCACGAGAGCATCCCGGTCACGCACAACGAGAAGGTCATCGCGGTGATCGAGCGGTCGACCAACCTCAGCGCGGCCCGGACGCCCAGCCGGCTGGACCTGGCCTACCTGCGAGCGGCGGACGACCTGGCCCAGATGATCGCGGCCGGGATGTTCCCGGCCCCCGGCGAGGAGCCCGCGCTGGTCAGGTCGCCCCGCGTCGGAGACGGGCTGCTGCGGCTCGGCCGGGCCGGGAAGGTCACCTACGCCAGCCCGAACGCGCTGTCGGCCTACCGCCGGCTCGGCCTGACCGCGGACCTCGTGGGCAAGGAGCTCGGCCCGCTGACGGCGCGGCTGTGCGCGAGCGGAGAACCGCGTGATGACTCGCTGATGCTGACGGCCAGCGGGCGGGCGCACATGGAAACCGAGGTAGAGGCCAACGGCTCGGTGGTTCAGCTTCGGACGATCCCGCTGGTCGTGGGGGGGGCCAGGGCGGGCGCGCTGATCCTGCTCAGGGACGTGTCCGAGCTACGGCACCGGGAGCGCGAGCTGATTACCAAGGACGCGACCATCAGGGAGATCCATCACCGGGTCAAGAACAACCTGCAGACGGTCGCCGCGCTGCTGCGCCTGCAGGCCCGGCGGCTGCAGGCGCCGGAGGCCCGTGCCGCGCTCGAGGAGGCCGTCCGCAGGGTGGGGTCGATCGCGATCGTGCACGAGACGCTGTCCCATGCGCCGGAGGAGAACGTGGACTTCGACGACATCGCGGGCCGGGTCGCGATGATGGCCGGGGAGGTCTCGGCGCCCGAGGCGCGAGTCACGCCCACGCTGCTGGGCGAGTTCGGCATGCTGCCCGCGTCGGTCGCGACGCCGCTGGCCCTGGTGCTGACCGAGCTTTTGCAGAACGCCCTGCAGCACGGGCTGACCAGGCCGTCCAGCGGGCCGCTGGGCGGAACTCTCGAGGTGACGGCGCGCAGGCGCCCGCAGCAGCTCACAGTGACAGTTACCGACAACGGGGTAGGGCTGCCGGACGGCTTCAACCTCGACTCGGCAACCAGCCTCGGCCTGCAGATCGTTCGGACGCTGGTGGTCGGCGAGCTCGGCGGCCACCTGGAAATCACTCCCCGGACGGACGGCGGCACCAGGGTCCTGGTCGACCTGCCGCTCGCCGCGCCCGCATGAGCTGCCGCGCCCGCATGAGCTGCCGTGCCGTCTGAGCTGCCGTGCCGTGCGCACCGCTGTCCTGCGGGGCCGGGAGTCAGGCGCTCGCGCGGGCCCTGACCCTGGTCGCGCGCCGCTTGAGCGCCCGGCGCTCGTCCTCGCTCAGCCCGCCCCAGACACCGGCGTCCTGCCCGCTCTCAAGCGCCCACTGCAGGCACGGTTCCATTACCGGGCAGCGCTGGCATACCTGCTTGGCTTCGTCGATCTGGAGCAGAGCGGGACCGGTATTCCCGATCGGGAAGAATAGCTCCGGGTCTTCGTCACGACAGGCGGCGTAGTGACGCCAGTCCATGAGGTCCACTCCTCTTTGAGTGCTACGGTCCCGTCGCCAGGGCCAGGCGGCTCAGTTGCGCTTGTGAATGATTTCACGAGCTATGTCGTATGTCGGGGCCTGTTCCCAGTTCCCGAGCGGAGGGTATCGTCACGTCACGGAACTTGCGTCCCGTCCTGGCTACCAGGGGCGCCATGTCGGTGGGGACACGACCCGCCCAGGCTGCGGCGCTTAGCTGCTGCGCCTGTCTTTTGGAGCGTTACAACCCTCTCAAGGTCAGCGATCAACCGCAAGAGGGTTTGGCAAAGGTTCGGACGGATTTCGATGTCAGATGGATCACATTTGCGAGCCTGGAGAACAGGGGGCGGGTGCGGTGCGGTGACGAGTACCGGATAAGATCAGCCGTGGCCGTGAGGGCCCTAATGACCTTTATATGAAATTTATTCCGATTAAATAGCTTTTATGCAATAATCCGCAAGGCGCGCGGGATCGAGCGGAAGTGCACGCTCTCTCGCTCGCCGACGTACTCGCCGTCGACCTGGAAGGCAACCGGCCGGTCCGACCTCAGGGTCAGCTCAGGCTCATCATGGAGCGCCAGGATACTGCTCCCGCGCGGCTGCTTGCCCGTTCCGGACAGCATCTGGCGCAGCGTCAGGAATGTTCCCAGGGTGTGCATGCTGCGCAGGGCAAAGACATCCAGCCCCGAATCGAAGCCGGCCTGCGGATTGGTGTATACCGCGCGCTTACCCAGGTAGGTCCACGGCGCCGTATTCGAGACGATGCCCATGAACAGCGGGCCGGCCGGGGGCCGGCCGTCTAGCTCCAGCAGGAGCGCCGGATGCCGCCGGTCAGTGAGCCGGTAGTACTGGCGCAGGGCCATTCTCAGGTAGAGAGCGGGCGTGACGGCCCGCCCGTGCGCGCGCCGGCCCTCGACCGCCCGTACCACCTCGGCGTCCAGGCCGAGACCGGCGTTGAAGGTGAAGTAACGGCGGTCGGCCAGCCCGAGCCCGATACAGCGCTCGCGGCCGTCCGTGATGGCCTGCAGGATCTTCCCGGCGGCATCCACCGGATCCTCGGGCAGGCCCAGGGAACGGGTGAATACGTTGGCGTTGCCGCCGGGCAGCGCGGCCAGAGCAGGCAGGCTGGCGGCTGGCCGGGCGACGCCGTCTCGCGTACCCGCGCCGACGATTCCGTTGACCGCCTCATTGACCGTGCCGTCACCGCCGAGCGTCAGCACCAGCCCGTAGCCGCCGGGCCGGGCGGTACCGGCCAGCTGGGTGGCGTGGCCCCGGTAGCGTGTCTCCACGACCTCAAGCTCGACGGCGGATGTCAGGGCACGCACGATGACGTCCCGGCGTAGCTGGGTCGTGGAGGTGGCATGTGGGTTCACGATCAGGAGCGCGCGCACGCGCTCAGGCTAGCGATGCGGGCCGCGCGGTATCTTCGCCGCGTCCCCCGACGGTACTCGGCGCTGCCGTCGTACAGGCCGCGGAGACAGCCGGGGTGCTGGTCGCGACGGTGCTCGCGGCAATCGATGCCGGCCACGGCCGGTCCTACCAGGCCGCCAGTGGCATCGCGCTGACCATCATCGGCCTCGCGGCGGTGGTGATGCTCGGGTTCGTGGCCGCCGGACTGGCCAGGTCGCGCCGCTGGAGCCGGACGCCCGCGCTGCTGACTCAGCTGTTCACCGGCATCGTGGGCATCTACCTCGTGCAGGGGCAGCGGTATATCTGGGGAATCCCGGCGCTGCTGCTGGCCGCGGCCGGATTCGTCGCCCTGCTGGCCCCGGCGAGCACGCGCGCCCTGACCGCGGGGCGGCCCGCGCCGCCCGCCGCCGGGCCCGGCGGCGGCCGGGCCGGCAAGTCATGACCAGCTAGTCGTCGGTCGTCAGGCCGTCGCGCAGCTGGGCCAGCGTGCGGGCCAGCAGCCGCGACACGTGCATCTGCGAGATGCCCAGCTCCGTCGCAATCTGAGACTGGGTCATGTTGCCGAAGAACCGCAGCAGCAGGATCCGCTTCTCCCTGGGCGGCAGCCGCTCAAGGAGCGGCTTCAGTGACTCCCGGTACTCGACGCCCTCCAGCGCCTCGTCAACCATCCCGAGCGACTCGGCGACGGCGGGCGCGTCCTCGTCGCATGAGTCCGGCGCGTCGAGCGAAACCGTCGAGTAGGCGTTCGCGGACTCCAGTCCCTCGAGCACTTCCTCCTCGGTCATCTGCAGGTGCGCGGCGAGCTCGGCGACCGTCGGGGCGCGCCCGAGCCGCTGGGCCAGGTCTCCGATGGCCTTGGTCAGGGCCAGCTTCAGCTCCTGCAGGCGCCGCGGCACGCGGACCGCCCAGCCCTTGTCCCTGAAGTGACGCTTGATCTCGCCGACGATGGTCGGCGTCGCATAAGTGGAGAACTCCACGCCGCGGCCGAGGTCGAACCGGTCGATGGACTTGATCAGGCCGATCGTCGCCACCTGAGTCAGGTCATCGAGCCACTCGCCCCGGTTGCGGAATCTGCGGGCCAGGTACTCGACCAGCGGAAGATGGAGCTCGACCAGCTCTCCGCGGATGCGCAGCCGCTCGTCATCGCCGTCAGGGAGCTCGGACAGCCGCTCGAAGAGATCCCTGGCATGCCCCCGCTCTCGCCCGGCATGCTGGACCCGGGCCGGTCCCGCGGCGGGCGGCCCGGCGGTCGTGTCGCTGGCCTGCCCGGCGCGCAGGTTCGCTGGCTCGACCTCGGCGGCATCCCGGAAGTCGAGCACGGTCGCCGGCGGGCGGCCACTCTCGTCATCGGCCGCCATCTCAGCGGCCGGACGAGCCGCCATCGTCTCGAAATCCTCGGTCAAGGCGACCTCAGCTTCCCCCGTCACACCGACCCCGATATGTCACGACTCTTGCGCATGACGATCGTCAGCCGGTCGCCGGGCCCCACCTGGGCCTCGACGTTCCCCGCGAGTGCGGAGAGCACTGTCCACGCGAAGGTGTCACTGGCCGGAGCCCGGGGCGCCAGGCAGGGCACCGACACCGAGATGGTCATCATCTCGCGGCCGAGCGCGAAACTGCACTCCAGGCTGCTGCCGGGTATCGCCTGGGCCAGCAGCATCGCGCAGGCCTCGTCCACCGCGATGCGCAGATCCTCGATCACGTCCAGGGTGAAGTCCAGCCGGGCCGCCAGGCCGGCCGTGGCGGTGCGCAGCACCGACAGGTAGGCACCCTCGGCCGGCATGCTGACGGTGACCTGGTCTTGCGGCTCAGAGCGGGGGGCAGGCCGCTCTGCGACCGGGGTCACAGCGGCCGCCGCGACGCCTGCACCGCTCGCGCGGCTTCCGGCATGATCGGCGTCCTGCGCTGACCTGGTTGCCGAAGCGGTGGTCTCATCGGTCACGTCTGCCTCCAACAACGGCCGGACATCGATCCCGCACTCGGGCAGGCGCCGGCTCCCTGCTTGCAACCTACCGTGAGCACGCCGTTGCGCTGACGCGCCGCGCGGCTCCCGTGCCGCCAGGGACGGCAGAGCCGCGCGGGATGAGACCCCGCGCGGCTCTCCTACCAGGCCAGATCTGCTCGCCGGAGCCAGATCTGGGTGTCGCGCTCGCTAGCCCTGCTTGGTCTCCCAGAAGATCTTCCCGATGTCGTCGATCTTCCCCAGCAGCTGGTCAGCCTTGGCCACATCCGTGCTGCCCTTGGTCCCGGCCGCCCCGGCCAGCTTGGTCGCCTCGTTGAAGAGCTCGTTCAGCTGCGGGTACTTCTCGAAGTGCGGCGGCTTGAAGTAGTCGGTCCACAGCACCCACAGGTGGTGCTTGACGAGGTCGGACCGCTCCTCCTTGATCTGGATCGCCCGGGTGCGGAACGCGGGGTCTTCGTTCGCCTGGTATTTCTCGCAGATCGCCTTGACGGACTCGGCCTCGATCCTGGCCTGCGCGGGGTCATAGACGCCGCAGGGCAGATCGCAGTGAGCGTAGACGGTGACCTTGGGCGCGAGGAAGCGTGCGGGCAGCCTCATGGATCTCCTTCTCTCATGCCGAACATGGACAGTGAATTCCGACAGTACCGTGTTCACTTGATCTCATTAAGGGGGGATGCGTGCGCTGGCCGATCTGGCGCGTGGCCGTGGCGGAGCGGTCGATGGAGCCCGCATTGCTGCCCGGTGACTGGCTCCTGGCCCGCCGCTCGGTCCGCCCTGGCCGGCCATCCCGGATCCGGCCCGGTCAGATAGTCATTGCTCAGCATCCGCAGCGACCGGGATTCCTGCTCGTCAAGCGGGCGGCCCGGCGCGAGCGGGACGGGTGGTGGCTGGAATCTGACAATCCGGGGGCCGGCGCAGTGGACAGCCGCAGCTTCGGGCCCGTGCCGCCGGCCTTCATCGAGGGCGCGGTGCTCTTTCGCTACTGGCCATTGCGCGGCGTTCCCCGGAACGGCTGAGATCGGCAGGCACGCCAGCACCCAGACGTCCGGTTTTCGCGAACGCTGTGTGATATGGATGCTCGTATGAACTGATCAATCCGGCGGATGCCGGGGGAGAGTGAGTTTCATGAGCACGAATTCCGGTCAAGGACGGGTCGTCGTCGGTATCGATGGATCACCGCAGGCGGCCACCGCGCTGTCGTGGGCGATCGACGAGGCGCGGCTTCGCGGGCACGGGCTGCAAATCGTCTACGTGTTCCCCGCTCTGGTCTCGTATCTCGGCACGACCGCGCACGAGTATTACCCGCAGGTGGAGAAGGAAGCAAGCGGCGTACTGGAGCAGGCGGTCGCGTCCGCTCCGCCCATGGATGACCTCGATGTCGAGCGCACCCTGGCCCCGGGGAACCCGGCGGAGAAGATGGTCGAGCTAAGTCGCGGAGCGAGCCTGCTGGTCCTCGGCTCGAGCGGTCTGGGCGCGTTCCGCGGAATGCTGCTCGGCTCGGTCTCCTGGCACTGCGTGCACCAGGCCCATTGCCCGGTCACGGTCGTTCGCGACCGGGACTGAAAAAGGCGGACGGGCAGCCGGCGCGATATGGCTGCCCGCCCGCTGGCCGGACAGCGCGGGAAATTAGTCGGACAGCGCGGGAAATGCTCGGGGCGGGCCGGACATATCAAGTCCGGCCCGCCCCGAAGCGTGTGTCAGGTCAGCCCGGCCACCGCCAGCTCCTCCGACGACTGCGCCTCCAGCTCTACCTCGGCCACCGCCTCCTGCACCTTGGCGTGCGACATGGTGCTGTACACGGCCCAGTAGTAGATCGCCAGGCTGAACGCGGCCAGGACAAGCAGGTCGATCCAGTTCGGCAGCCGCTCGGTAGCGATGAGGTTGAGGCCGAACACCGTCGTACCGTCATACCGCCCCTGCCACGAGACGATCAGGAGACCGGCCAGCCAGGGCAGGATCCAGTACGACGCTCTCCAGTCGATGATCGTGCGGCGCTCCACCGGGAGGGTGGCCTGGTAGATGCCGAAGAGAATGAACCCGAGGGCGATGAGGACGTAGAGCCAGACCAGCGTGCTGAACCCGGAGAAGTACACGATGAAGTCCGCGCAGATGAACGCGAGCGGGCAGAGCACTCCCGCGGCGGGCAGCCGGTAGGCGCGGGGACGGTCGGGGTCCTGCTTGCGCAGCCCGGCCAGCGATAGCGGCGCCATCGCGTACATGATGACCGTGGCCGAGGTGACCAGCCCGACCAGGCCAGCCCAGCTCGGGAAGGGCAGGAAGGTGAGCAGCCCGACCACGAACGCGATGCAGATGGAGACGAACGGGACGCCCCGGCCGCTGACGCGGCTGATGATCTTGGGGAAGTAGCCGTTACGGCCGAGGCCGTACGACAGCCGGGAGGATGTCCCGATGTAGACCAGCCCGGTGCCGGCCGGTGACACCACCGCGTCGATGATCAGCAGCGTGGACAGCCAGCCCAGGCCGGCCTGCGTGGCCAGCGTGGCGTACGGACCGTAGGCCGACACTCCCTTGATCGGGTCCGCCCATCCGTGCGTGAGGTTAGCCGGATTGATCGCGCCGACGAACGCCACCTCGAGCAGCAGGTAGATGCCCACTCCGATGAGCATGGAGATGATCACCGCGCGGGGGATGTTCCGCTGCGGGTTCTCGGCCTCACCGCCCACCTGGATGGCCTGCTCGAATCCTTCGAGCGCGAACACCACGCCGAGCGGGAGCGCGGCGAAGATGCCGTGGAATCCGTACGGGGCAAACCCGCCGCCCGCGGTGAAGTTGCTGGCGTGGAACACCGTGACCAGCAGCGCGATGATCGTGATGGTCGGGATGAGCAGCTTCCAGATCGTGGCGACGCTGTTGGTCTCGGCCAGCCAGCGCACGCCCATCGTATTGATCACCGCGAACACCAGCATGAACACGACGCCGATCCCGATGCCCTTGGCATCGAGGGTGCCGTTGTCGTTGACCAGGTCCCAGCTCGTGAAGTGCGCGTTGAGGTAGCCGAGCGTCGCCTCGACCTCGATCGGCGCGATCGTCACGGCCTGGATCCAGGCCATCCAGCCGCCGGTGAATCCGCCGAGCGCGCCAAAGGCCATGAACGGGAACCTGGCCGTGCCGCCCGACACCGGGTAGGTAGAGCCGAGTTCGGCGTGGACCAGCGCGAGGAGCGCGATGACGACACCGCCGAGGAGCCACGAGATGATCGACGCCCCGCCCGCCACCTTGGCGGCGGTGAGGGCTCCGAGGAGCCAGCCCGACCCGATGATGGAGCCCAGCGAGATCAGGGTGAGCCCGCGCAGCCCCACCGCTCGGCGTAGTTGATTCTCCCCGGTTGGCGCTACGCCAGGGGTAGTCGTAGCCATGACTTCCTCCCGATTAGGTGAGCCGACAAAGTCAGCAAGAACTTCGCGGACCGAGGCCTGTTAAGGAACTGCGCAGAACAGGAAACGATGCGCTTCCGGCGATTGCCGGGCCCGCCGGGTTGGCGACGGACGCCGGGAGCAGCAACGAGTGATCCGTATCGGCTCATCACCCGGTGCTCCCCACGATCAGCAGCCATGATCGAACCTTTCGGCTCCGCATACGCGGGCCATACGCCCGTGAGTAGGCCTCATGGTAATGATCAACGCGGGACATGAGAAGAAGCCGCGCGGCATCATTTCGGTAACGCAGGTCGCTAACCGGCCATGTGGCGGAGAAGTCCATCACGTGTCCGGTGCTAAGTCGGCGGCGTGTCCCGCGCTATGTCGGCGCAGGTCAAAGCGTGACGGCTAAACAGATTCCCTGGCCGTCTCTTTGTCACAAGCGCGGCATCAGCGCGCCGCTTTAGTCCGGATGATCTCCGGAGGGAGCCTGACATTTCAGCTGGCGGCAGTGGCGGCCGGGCTGGCCTTCCCCGTCCGTTCCTTCGCCCGGATGGCCGTCACATTGGTCCGGGCCGCGCAGCGCTCGGAACAGTATCGCCGGGAGCGATTGGGGCTCGCATCGATGAACACGCCAGGGCAGGAGGCGATCGCGCACACGCCGAGCCGGCTGATTCCGATCTGGGGCGCGAGTATCGCCAGGCCGCTGACCGCGCCCGCCGCGTACCGGTCGGCCACCGAGCCCGTCTCGCTGAGGTGCACATGCCAGCAGGTGGCGTCGTGGCGGACGATCACCGGATGAACCGGGTACTGGATAAGCAGCGCGTTCAGGCGCTCGACCACGGCGGCGTCCGCGCCGCGCGCGGCCGCCGAGAAGATACTGCCGAACTCAGTGCGAAGCAGCCGGATGATGTCGAGATCATGGCGCGTGACGTGCCCAGCCAGAAATGGGCGATCCGCTACGAAAAGGCGGAACGCCTCTGGGGTGCCCAGCGAGTCGGGCTCATCGTCCGCACGAGTGGCCGTGTTGACGAGACGCACCGCTAGCTCGGCATAGGACGTGAGATCCACTCCGGTCCTTACCTGCGGTAGATGTTGATAGCCGCTTCCCGCACCGAGTATGGCACACGCCGCTACGGACCGTATTGTCTTCCGGCGCGGCCATTCCCGGTTCCGGCCGGCGGCTTTGCGGTGCCTCCTGCCTGATGCCCGGAGACGGCGAGGCGCTAGGGTCAGAGTCCATGTTTGCCGTCACCGCCGCGCGCATCGACGCCGAGGACCCGCTAGCCGGCCTTGAGCTGGGCGAGCGCCCTGAGCCATCGCCCGAAGCGGGCTGGACGACGGTCACGGTCAAGGCCGTTTCACTCAACCATCACGACGTGTGGACGCTGCGCGGCGTGGGGATTTCCGCGGACCGCCTGCCCATGGTGCTCGGCTGCGACGCCGCCGGCCTGGACGAGGACGGCCGGGAGGTCGTGGTCCACGCGGTCATCGGCGACCCCGTCGCGGGCGGCTCTGACGAGACCCTGGACCCGTCCAGGTCGCTGCTGTCGGAGCGATACGACGGGACCTTCGCCGAGCGTGTCTGCGTACCGCGGCGCAACCTGCTGGCCAAGCCGGCGGCGCTGTCGTTCGAGCAGGCCGCATGCCTGCCGACCGCCTATCTGTCGGCCTACCGGATGCTGTTCGGCAAGGCGGCGCTTGAGCCGGGCGCCACGATTCTCGTCCAGGGGGCGGGCGGCGGCGTCGCGACGGCCCTGATCCTGCTCGGCCGGGCCGCCGGCTACCGGATCTGGGCGACCAGCCGCAGCGAGGAGAAGCGGGAACGCGCGCTCGAGCTGGGCGCGGACCAGGCATTCGCCGCCGGCGCCCGGCTGCCGGAGCGGGTGGACGCGGTGATGGAGACCGTCGGCGAGGCCACCTGGGCCCACTCGCTGCGCGCGCTGCGGCCCGGCGGCACCATCGTCGTCTCGGGCGCGACCAGCGGCCCCGCTCCGCCCGCCGATCTGGCCCGTGTCTTCTTCCTTCAGCTGTCCGTGATCGGATCGACGATGGGCAGCCGGGATCAGCTCGGGCGCCTGCTGCGCTTCTGCGAGCAGACCGGAGTCCGGCCGCTCATCGACCGCGTGCTGCCGCTGGAGCAGGCGCGAGACGGCTTCGCCGCGCTGATCGCCGGTGAGATCTTCGGGAAGGTCGTCTTCACGCTGTAGGCGGCGCGGCGTCACCGGGGGCGGTCGCCGGCCCGGCCAGTCGGCCCGGCCCGCTCGCCGGCTTCGCCGCTCTCGTCGTCTGGCCGGCCCGGCATGCCGCCGAAGACCTCATCCCTGATCCTCGTGAGGGCGTCCTCCAGGATGCCCCATAGATCGCCGAGGCCGTTCTCGCCGAGGTGCTCGGCATGTCCTGCGGCGAAGCGAAGCTCCCTGGCGAAATCGATGGCCATCCGCTCCAGGTCACGGAAGAAGCCGGTGTCGCGGGGCCCGCCGGGCCCGCCCCGGCTGCCGCCGCGAGCGTGACCATCGGCCGCCGTCGGGCCCGTCGGGGTCGTCGGGGCCTTCGGGCCGCTCATGCCAGCCGGCCCAGCCCGGCCAGCCCTGCCAGCCCGCCCAGTCGGCCCATTCGCGGCGCCCCCCGCCGCGCTGGGCACGGAATCGATCACGCATGTCCTCACGCGCACGACGGGCCTCCTCGCGCACCCGCCTGGCCTCGTCCTGGGCGCGCCGGCCGCTATCGTCGGCCTCGTCCTGCGCTGCCTCGTCCCGTGCTGCCTCGTCCCGTGCTGCCTGGCCCTGCGCTGCCTCGTCCTGCGCTGCCTCGTCCTGCGGCGCCTGGCCTCGCGCTGCCTGGCCTCGCGCTGGCTGGCCTCGCGCTGCGCTGGCCTCCCGCTGGCTGGCCTCCCGCTGGCTCGTCGCGTGCTGGCTCGTCCCGTGCTGCCTGGCCCCACGCTGCCTCGTCGCGTGCTGGCTCGTCCGGCCCGCGCGGCGCTGCGCCGTGTGCCTGCGCGGCCGCCTCCTGGCCGTCAGGCCCGGCCGGGCTGGCGGTGTCGGCGCCGGCCGGTGCTCCGGCCGTCCTGGCCTGCGCGCGATCGGCGGCGCGGCCGTCCCGGCGGACATCCCTCGCGACCCAGGTCAGCTCTTCCCGCAGGTTGCGCACGGTCTCGCGGACATCCTCGGTGACCTCGCGGGCGATGTCGCGCACGGACTCGGCGAGTTCCTCCTCGAGCTCGGCCAGATCGTCGAACCGGCCCCGGATCTCCTCGCGGCCCTTCTCGGTGATGCGGTACACCTTCTTGCCGGCCACCTCGTCGTGCGTGACCAGGCCCTCCTCCTCGAGCCTGGCGAGCCGCGGGTAGATCGTGCCGGGCGAGGGGGCATACACCCCAAGGAAGCGATCTTGCAGTAGCCGGATCACCTCGTAGCCGTGCCGGGGTGCCTCATCAAGCAGCTTGAGCAGGTACAGCCTCAGCCTGCCGTGCCGGAAAACCGGGCTCACCGGTACCACCCTCTCCTTCGGCGGCCAGGACGTCCCTGCGGGAAGGCCGCGGGCTCAGCTCGGGCCAGCTACGCCAAACGGCTGTCACACATACGATATATCGTGTCTAGGGAAAATCAAGATCCATCGTGATCACGGCCTCCGCCTGAGGGCGATGCCGCCGACAGCCGGCTCCCGAGGTACTGCGCGGGCGGCCCCAGCACGGGCGCCTCAGCACGGGCGCCTCAGCACGGGCGCCTCAGCACGGGGCGCGGCTGCTCGCCGGCCTACTCGTCGTCGTCCAGGCGCGCCAGCCAGCTGGCCAGACGGTCGACCGGCGCGGCCGAGTCCGGATGAAGGTCGATGAACTCGCGTAGCCTCTCGGCGAGCCAGCCCAGGGTGACCTCGTCAGTCCCGCGCCGGTCAGCGAGCTCCTCCAGGCCGCGATCGGTGAAGTACATCGCTAGCCGTCCTGGCGCAGTGCGTCCTCGATCAGCTGGGCATGCTCGATCGCGTGCGTCTTAGCCGAGCCTCCGGCGGGCGCCGAGCTGGCCGGGAGCGAGACCAGGCCGACCTCCCGGTCGATGACGCCGCGCAGCTGCAGGGCCATGTAGGGCCAGGCGCCCATGTTCGCCGGCTCCTCCTGCGCCCAGACGATCTGGTCGGCGCGGGGGTAGCGCGCCAGCTCGGCCGAGATCTCCTGCTCGGGCAGCGGGTAGAGCCGCTCGACCCGCACGATCGCGATCTGGTCAAGACCCAGGGACCGCCGCCGTTCGGCCAGGTCGTAGTAGATCTTGCCGGAGCAGAGCAGGACCCGGCGCACCGCGGCATGGTCGATCTCCGCCGGATCACTGATCACGGGGCGGAACGTCCCGCTGGTGAAATCCGCCACCGCCGAGGCGGCGGCCTTCAGCCGCAGCATCGACTTGGGCGTGAAGACGATGAGCGGCTTGACCCGCTCGGACAGGGCCTGCCAGCGCAGCAGGTGGAAATAGCTGGCCGGCGTGCTGGGCATCGCGACCGTCATGTTGTCCTGCGCGCACAGCGACAGGAAGCGCTCGGGCCGGGCGGACGAGTGGTCGGGACCCTGGCCCTCGTACCCGTGCGGCAGCAGCAGCACGACGCCCGAGCGCTGGCCCCACTTCTGCTCGCCCGAGCTGATGAACTCGTCCGTGATCGTCTGCGCCCCGTTGGCGAAATCGCCGAACTGGGCTTCCCAGCAGACCAGCGCATCGGGCCTGGCCACCGAATAGCCGTACTCGAAGCCCACCGCCGCGAACTCCGACAGCAGGGAGTCATAGGCGTGGAACCTGGTCTTCGCCGTGTTGAAGGCCCGCAGCGGCGTGTGCTCCCGGCCGGTGTGCCGGTCGACCAGCACCGCGTGCCGCTGGCCGAACGTGCCCCGGCGCGTGTCCTGGCCGACGAGCCGGACCGTGTGCCCGTCGATGAGCACGGACCCGAAGGCCAGCAGCTCGCCGGTGGCCCAGTCGATCTCATCCTGCTCGACCATCACCGCGCGGCGCTGCAGTTGCGGCTGCAGCCTCGGGTGCACGGTGAAATCGGTGGGCAGGTTCAGCTGCGTGTCGATGATCTGCTTGACGACTTCCTGCGTGATCGCCGTGGGCACCGTCTCGCGGCGGGCCGGCTGCTCCGTCCCGGCGGGGGGCCTGACCACCGCGCCGGCCTCGGCGGGGCGCCCGGCGGCATCGCGGGTCTCGGTGAAGGCGCGCTCCAGTTCCTGCTGGTAGTCGCGCAGTGCCTGCTCCGCCTCGGCCATAGTGATATCGCCGCGCCCGATCAGCGACTCGGTGTAGATCTTCCGCGTCGACCGCTTCTTGTCGATCAGGTCGTACATGTGCGGCTGGGTGAACGAGGGGTTGTCCGCCTCGTTGTGGCCGCGCCTGCGGTAGCAGACCATGTCGATGACGACGTCTTTCCTGAACTCCTGCCGGTAGGCGAAGGCGAGCCTGCCGATCCGCGCGACGGCCTCCGGGTCATCCCCGTTGACGTGGAAGATCGGCGCCTGGATCGTCCTGGCCACGTCGGTGCTGTACACGCTTGACCGGGAAGAGTCAGGCGCGGTGGTGAACCCGACCTGGTTGTTGACCACGATGTGCACCGTGCCGCCGGTCCGGTAGCCGCGCAGCTGCGATAGCTCGAGCGTCTCGGCCACCACGCCCTGGCCCGCGAAGGCCGCGTCACCGTGGATCAGGACAGGCAGCACGGTGAAGCCGGGCTCGCCCATGTCGATGATGTCCTGCTTGGCCCTGACCACGCCCTCCAGCACCGGGTCCACCGCCTCGAGGTGGCTGGGGTTGGCCACCAGCGAGGTCCGGATCCCCGGTCCGCCGCCGAGCGTGTAGCTGCCCTCCGCGCCCAGGTGATACTTCACGTCGCCGGATCCGTGCGTGGTGGACGGATCCAGGTTGCCCTCGAACTCCTGGAAGATCTGCGCGTAGGACTTGCCCACGATGTTGGCGAGGACGTTGAGCCGGCCCCGGTGGGCCATCCCGATGACGGCCTCGTCCAGCTGGTGCCGGGCGGCCTCGGTCAGGACGGCGTCCAGCAGCGGGATCAGCGACTCGGCGCCCTCCAGGGAGAATCTGCGCTGGCCGACGAACTTCGTCTGCAGGAACATCTCGAATGCCTCGGCGACGTTCAGCCTGGACAGGATGCGGATCTGCTCGTCGTGATCAGCCCGGCCGTGCGGCCGCTCGACGCGCGCCTGCAGCCAGGCCCGCTCCTCCGGCTCCTGCATGTGCATGTACTCGACGCCGACCGTGCGGCAGTACGAGTCCCGCAGCACGCCGAGTATCTCCCGCAGCTGCATCCGCGGCTTGCCGCCGAACCCGCCGGTGGCGAACTCCCGCTCCAGATCCCAGAGCGTCAGGCCGTGCTGGTTGATGTCCAGGTCGGGATGCTTGCGCTGCTTGTACTCCAGCGGGTCGGTGTCGGCCATGAGATGACCCCGGACCCGGTAGGCGTGGATAAGCTCATGGACGCGCGCCGCCTTCGATATGTCATCTTCATGACCAGCGGGGATGTCCTGCACCCAGCGGACCGGCTCATAGGGAATCCGCAGCGACTGGAAGACATCGTCGTAGAAGCGGTCCTCGCCCAGCAGCAGCGAGTGGATGATCCGCAGGAAGTCACCGGACTGCGCGCCCTGGATGATCCGGTGGTCGTAGGTCGAGGTGATGGTGACCGTCTTGCTGATCGCCAGCCTGGCGATGGTGTCGGCGGACGCGCCCTGGTAGGCGGCCGGGTACTCCATCGCGCCCACGCCGACGATGCATCCCTGGCCGGGCAGCAGCCGGGGCACGGAGTGCTCGGTGCCGATCGTGCCCGGGTTGGTGAGGCTGATCGTGGTGCCGGCGAAGTCCTCGACGGTGAGCTTGCCGGTGCGCGCCTTGCGCACCACGTCCTCGTAGGCCATCCAGAACTGGCGGAAGTCCATCTCCTGCGCGCCCTTGATGCTCGGCACGAGCAGCTGGCGTGATCCGTCGTCCTTGCGCACGTCGATCGCCAGGCCGAGATTCACGTGCTCGGGCCGCACCAGCACGGGCTTGCCGTCTACCTCGGCGAAATAATCATTCAGCTCCGGCGCGACGGCCAGGGCCCTGACTATGGCGAAGCCGATGAGGTGCGTGAAGGACACCTTGCCGCCGCGCCCGCGGGCCAGGTGATTGTTGATCACTATCCGGTTGTCGACCAGCAGCTTGGCCGGTACGGAGCGGACGCTGGTCGCGGTCGGCACGGCGAGGCTGGCGGCCATGTTGGCCGCGGTGCGGGCGGCCGCGCCACGCATCCGGACCTCGACGGTGTCGGCCGGCGCCTCGTGCGCGGCAGCGGCGGGCGGCGTCGGCCCGGTCGTACGGGACGACGCCGGGCGCCCCGTGGCCACGGTCCCCGGTGCCGCGGCGGTCGTCGCGGCCTTCGCGGCCTTCGCGGCCGGGGCCTGCGCTGCCGCGGCGGGCGCCGCCGGGGCCTGGGCCGCGCCGGATGACGATCCCGCCGTGCCGGATCCCGCCGTGCTGGATCCCGCAGCGACCGACCCTCCCGCGCCAGACCCTCCCGCGCCGCCCGCCGGGCCAGGCCGCCCGCCCGGTCCCGATGGCGCTGAGGTCCTGGCCGCCGCTGACGACGCCGGCGCTGGCGTGTAGTCGGCGAAGAAGTTCCACCAGGCCCGGTCGACCGAGCCCGGGTCCTCCTGGTAACGCTGATAGAGCTCATCCACTAGCCATTCGTTCGGGCCGAAGTTGGTGCTCGGCCCGAACTTGGGGGTCGGAGTGCTGGCGTCCGCCGCGGCGGGCGCGGTGGAACGGTCGTCTGCTTGCACCGCGAGATCCGCGGACGCCCGCGGAGACTCAGGAGACACGGCGGACATCGCCTCTTCCGGACCTGGTTGTCTATCGTTGACTTGCGCATCAAGGCTACCCGCCAGCGCGGGCCTTTCGGCGCGGCGCCGCCGGGCTGCGGACCTGGCCGCTATCCGGCCAGCCGATCCCTGCCGTGCGGTGCCAGCCAGCTCACATAGGGCCCCTTGGGCACGATCCGGGACGGATTGATCCAGTCCTGCGTCTGGTAATAATGCCGCTTAATCTGATCAAAGTCTGTCGTGTCGCCGAATCCGGGATGCTGGAACAGGTCGCGCGCGTAGGCCCACAGATGCGGGTAGTCGACCAGCCGGTGCAGGTTGCACTTGAAGTGGACGTAGTAGACCGCGTCGAATCTCGCCAGCGTCGGGTAGAGCCGGACATCGGCCTCGCACAGCTGTCCGCCCAGCAGGAACCTTCGGCGGGCCAGCCGCTCCTCGAGCGCGTCGAGCGTGGCGAACAGGTCGTCGAACGCCTCCTCGTAGGCGGCCTGCGTCCTCGCCAGGCCCGCCCGGTAGACGCCGTTGTTGACCGTGGGATAGATCAGGGCCGCGATGGCGTCGATCTCCCGGCGCGCGGCCGCCGGGTAGAGATCGGGCGCGCCGGGCCGGTGATAGGCACCGAACTCGGTCTCGAACATGATCGTAATCTGGGGGAAGTCGTTGGTGACGATCCGCCGGGTCCTGGTATCCCACAGGCACGGGACGGTGCACCGTCCCGTGTAGCCGGGATCGGTGGCCAGGTAGAGCTCCGAGAGGAATCGCGCGCCGGTCACCGGATCACGGCCGCCGCTGCTGTCGGGGAACCGCCACCCGCGCTCGTCGGCGATCGGGTCGGTGAGGGTCACCCCGATGACATGCTCCAGGCCGAGCAGCCTGCGCACGATCAGGGCCCGCTGCGACCAGGGACAGGCCAGGCAGGCGTAGAGCTGGTAGCGGGCCGGCTCGGCCGCGAATCCGCTGGATCCGTCGCTGGTAATCCGGCCGGTGAACGCGCCCAAGGGGCGGGCGAAGCCGCCTGTGGTCGGGACTGTGGAGGCTCGCTGAGACATGGCGGACGCGGGGCGCCCCCTTCCTGAGCGGGGTTGGGCATGATGTCCTACTAGATCACGGCCGGCCCCTCCTGAGGGGCAGCTACGGCACGGCTCGCGGGTCGAAGCACCGCGGGCGGCCGCAGATCGGCCGGTCGCGGACAGGCTACGGGCAGGCCACGGTCAGGCTACGGGCAGGCCACGGTCAGGCCACGGTCAGGCCACGGTCAGGCTACGGTCGGGCCACGGGCAGGCTAACGGACAGGCTACGGAAGGGGCAGCGGTTGAGTTCTCTGATCAGCGGGCTGACCAACCTGTCCGGCTGGGTCGCGTACGGCCTGATCGCCGCCCTGGTCTTCGGCGAGACAGCGATCTTCCTCGGGTTCGTGCTGCCGGGGGAGACCGCCGTGGTGCTCGGCGGCGTCCTGGCCAGCCGCCATCACGTGTCGCTCGCGCTGCTGCTGGCCGTGGTGGTCGTCGCGGCGATCACCGGCCCGCTGGTGGGATATGAGATCGGCAGGCGCACGGGCGACCGGCTCTTTGCCTCCCGCCTGCTGCGCCGCATTCCCGGCGGCGTGGACCGGGCCACCGCCACGCTGCGCGACCGGGGCGGCACCGCGGTCATGGCCGGGCGGTTCGTGGCCGTCGTCCGCGCGCTGATGCCCGCCGCCGCCGGAGCGTCGAAGATGTCCTACCGGACCTTCCTCATCTACAACGTCGTCGGCGGGATTGTCTGGGGCGTTGGGTACTGCCTGCTCGGATATCTCGCCGGGTCTGCCTACGCGGTCGTGGAGCGCCGGGTCGGCACCGGGCTCGCTATCGCCCTGGCGGTTGTGGTCCTGGCTGCGGTCATCGCCTGGGTGGTGCGCCGCCACCGCAGGCTGTCCGCCGACCGCAGCGCATGAAGCCGCGGCGCATGAAGCCGCAGCGCATGAAGCCGCGGCGCATGAATCCCGGTGCCGAGGCCAGGGCGGAGCATGATGCCCGGCTGATGACCGAGGTGCTGCGCTCCGGCGGGGATCGCCTGGTGACGCTGCGCAGGTTCCTGGACCGGGCGACGGACGAGGAGCTGCGTGGCCTGCGCCGGGCCGCCGAGGATGCGTCCGCCCGGCGCGAGCTAGCCGCCCGCTAGGCGGCCGCCGGCGGTCCGCCAGTCATCCGCGGAGGCCTCGCCGAACGTGCCGAATACGTCGTCCCGCCGGTGCTTCAGGCTCGGCAGATCCGTCCTGACCTGCTTGGTCAGCTCGGAGTCGATGTCTGACGTGCCGAGGCCGGCCCTGGATCCGAGGTCCAGCCGCACCGTGCCCATCGGGTCGACGACCATGCTGCGGCCGATGCCGGTGGCCGCCCTGGTGGCGGGCTCGGCCGGGTCAGGCACCTGGCCGGCCGCCGCCACCCACACCGTGTTCTCGATGGCGCGGGCCCGCACCAGGGTGACCCAGTGTTCCTCCTTGAACAGCCCGGCGGCCCAGGCGGCCGGGATCACGATCAGGTCGGCCCCGCGGACGGCCAGCGTGCGGGCCAGCTCGGGGAACCTGACGTCGTAGCACGTCAGGAAGCCGACCCGCAGCCCGGCCAGCTCGGCCAGCACCGGCTCGGCGCCCGGCGCGACCAGCTCCGACTCACGGTTGCCGAGCGCGTCGAACAGGTGGATCTTCCGGTAGGCGGCGGCGAGGCGTCCCTCAGCGTCAAAGGCGACCGCGGTGTTGTAGACCCGTCCGTCGGGCGCCGGCTCGAAGACTCCCGCCACCACGGCGACTCCGCTGGCCCGCGCGGCCTCCGAAAGGCCTGTGCAGAACGGCCCGTCCACCGGCTCCGCCGCCGCCCGGAGGTCGGTCGAGAACCTGGCCTGCATCCCCTCAGGGAACACGGCCAGGTCAGCGCCGCGCCGCGCCGCGCCGGTCAGCGCCTCGCGAACGCGGCCCAGGTTGACCGCGGGGTCGGAGCTAACCGGAAGCTGGCCGAGTGCGACTCTCATGATCGCAGCGTAAAGCAACGCCGGGGCATCAGCGCCCCTGAGCTGACCGCGGCTAAGCGGGCTTGTCCGCGAGCAGCGCGTCGGCCGGGAGCAGCGCGGCGGCGGGGAAGTGGGCGGCGGCGGGGAAGCAGGCTCCGGCGGGGAACAGGGCGCCGGTATCGGCGACCCCTGGCCCGCGCCGGGCATCTGCCTGCGAGGTCGGCTCGCTGCGGCATTCCGAGTGAAAGGCGAGCATCCGGCGGGCGGTCCGCTCGATCGGGCCTGGCGCCCGGCCGATCAGGCTGTGCCTCGACTGCTCACGGAAGACGGCGATGCTGACCAGGGCCACGGCGGTGAACGGGACGCCCACCACCACGATCGCGATGAGGATGAGAAGGCCGTTCATCACTGCCACCTCCCGGCGACGCTGCGGCCGGCGATTCGGGTCCCGAACCCCGGCCTGATCCCGTGCGGGCCACGCTGGTCCCGCTAGGATCACTCTGATGTTGCTGCTGATTAGACTCATACCAATGAGCAGACTGTTTTAGGCAACCACAGTTTCGGGTAGATTCCGCCTATCCAGATGGTGAGAATCGTGTGTATCTCTTCGGGAGAGGCCGGGTCTCACATGGCTCACGCGAAATATCAGCAGATCGCCGATCGCCTGCGCGACCAGATCTGGAGCGGCGCGCTGGGACCGGGCGAGCGCCTGCCCAGTGAGCCCGATCTGGTCCGGCAGTACGAGGCGTCACGCAATACCGTGCGGCTGGCGATTGCCCTGCTGACCAATCAGGGCCTGGTCGTGACCAGGCAGGGGCTGGGGACCTTCGTGGTCGAGCCCGCCCAGCCATTCACTGCGCTGCTCTCCAGGATCACGATGCCGCCCAGCGATCAGTACATCTCGGCGGCGCTGCCGGTGATCGGCGCGGCGGCCGAGGAGGCCGAGACCGCCAGCCTCGTGGTGGAGACCGCGCAGGCGTCCGCGAGCGTCGCCGAGAGGCTGCAGATCCGCCAGGGGGATCAGGTGGTCATCCGGCGATCCGAGCGGTTCATCGGCGACGTGCCCTGGCTGCTCGTCTTCTCGTACTTCCCGATGGAGCTGGCCAGGGGAACGGCGCTGGAGCAGGCGGGCACCATCGAGCAGGGCAGCATCAAGCTGCTCAGCGAGCTCGGGCACCCGCAGGTCGGCTTCACCGACGAGATCGGCGCGCGGATGCCGTACGCCAGGGAGACCGATTTCTTCCGCCTGCTGACCGGAACGCCCGTGATCGTGGTCAACCGGACGGCGTACAGCAAGCAGCGGCCGATCAGGCTGACGCGCTATATCTACCGGGCCGACCGCGTCCGGCTCGCCCACGAGGTGGGCAGTATCCCCGATCAGTACCACATCAACTAGCTCCGCCCCCTGACGGCGCTCAGGGACCGCCCGGATGCGGGGCCAGCTAACGTGACGACATGATCGCGCTCGTGCTGGTCGCAGCCTCCGTCGGGCTGTCGAACTTCGCCGCTTCCATCGGCATCGGCATCGGGGGGGTCGACGGGCGCGTGCGGCTGCGCGTCGGCCTGGTCTTCGGCCTGTTCGAGGCGGGCATGCCGGTCGTGGGCCTGCTCATCGGCCAGCGCCTGGAAGGCGATCTGGGCCGGACGGCCCGCTGGATCAGCGCCGCCCTGCTGATCGCGGTCGGCGCCTACGGCCTCATCACGTCCCTGCGCGGGGGCGGCGCCGCCGGCGAGGCGCGGCCGGTGACCAGCGATCGCCCGGCGCGCTTGCTGCTCAGCGCGTTCGCCCTGAGCCTGGACAACCTGGTCGTCGGGTTCGCGCTCGGGGCCTACCAGGTCAGCCTCCTCACCGGAGCCGCCATATTCGGCGCGGTTAGCGTGGTCATGACCCTGGCGGGCCTGGAGCTTGGCGCGAGGATCGGCCGGCGGGCCGGTCCCCGGGGCGAGCAGATCGGGGGCGCGATCCTCATCTCGGTGGGCGTGGCCATCGCCGCGGGCGTCTTCAGCTAGCTCCCGCTGCCGCCAGGGGGCCGGTAGCTCCGGTGGCCACGATCAGTCGAAGGTCACGACCTGGCGCACGACCGTGCCCTGCCGGAGCGCGGTCACCGCGTCGTTCAGCTCCTCGAACCTGATCCGCCGGCTGATCAGGCCCTCGATGTCCAGCCGGCCGGCCCGCCACAGGCCGACGAACCTGTCCACGTCGCGACGCAGGTCACAGCCGCCATACAGCGAGCTCAGCAGGTTCTTGCCCTCGAAGAGCAGCTCGAACGCGCTGAACGGAACGCTGTCGGACCGGTCGCCCGCGCCCACGATGATGACGTCGCCGCCGCGCCTGGCCAGCCGCCAGGCGCTGCGGATGGTGGCCGACCGGCCGACCACCTCGAAGGCGTAGTCGAAGCCCTTTCCGCCGGTCAGCTCCTTCCTGGCCTGGTCGGCGTCCTCCGGCGTGGCCACATGCGTGGCGCCCAGTTCCAGGGCCTTGGCGTGCTTGCTCTCCAGCGGGTCGACGGCGAGGATGACGGCGGCTCCGGCGATCTGCGCGCCCTGGATGGCGGCCAGGCCCACGCCACCGCAGCCGACGATGGCCACCGATGAGCCGGGCACCACCTTGGCCGTGTTGACCACCGCGCCGACGCCGGTCGGGATGCCGCAGCCCAGCAGCGCGGCGTACTCAAACGGCACGTCATCGGCCACCGGGATCACTGCCTGCCACGGCACCACCATTTCCTCGGCCCAGGTGCCGCAGCCCGCCATCCCGAACGCCGGGGTCCCGTCGCCGAGCCGGAACCGCGGCGTGGTAGCTGCCTGGATCAAGTACGTCAGGCAGAGAAACGGCAGCCCGCGGCGGCACTCCGAGCAGTCGCCGCAGGCCGGCGTCCACGAGATCACCGCATGCTGCCCTGGCTGCACCGCCGTCACCTGCGAGCCGACCTCGATGACCTCGCCGGCCCCCTCGTGCCCGAGGACCGCGGGCAGCCCGGACCCGATGACGCCCGTCAGCACCGACAGGTCGGAGTGGCAGACGCCGGTGGCCCGGAGCCGGACTTTCACCTCGCCAGGACCGGGATCGACGCACGTCACATCGTCGCGGAGGTCCACGCCGGCCTCGGGGCCGGTGGCGGTCAGGACGGCGGCTCGCACCTTTGGTTTCTCCCTGCTCTCATGACGCTCTTCGAAGTTACTCTGCTACCCGCAGTGCTGCCTTCGGGCAGGACCTGACCGCGTGGCGGACAGCATCGGCCAGGCCATCAGGCACCGAGGCGACCAGGATGTGCAGGCGGTCGTCGTCATCGACGGAAAATACCTCGGGGACCAGCCCCGCGCACACCGCGTTGGCCTCGCAGGCGTCGCGGTCAACTTCCACCCTCATGGTGGCCGCCTCCTCCACTAGCTGAATTTAGCGGTGCGCATACCTGAATTTAGCGGGGCGCATCGGGCTGCTCTCATGCGGCCCTGTCACCCGCTAGTGTTCGTCAGGCAACCGAGCGCGCAGGGAGCGCGCAGGGAGGCAGACCAGCATGTCCAATGGGTTGCCCGCTGCCCTGGCGGCCGCGGCCGAGTCGGCGCGGGGGTTCATGCCGCCCGTCGAGGGCCTGGCCCTGTACGACACGGCCGCGGCGTACGCGGCGGCCGGCCCGATCGCGGAGATCGGGACCTACTGCGGAAAGTCCACGATCTACCTGGCGGCGGCGGCCAGAGCGGCGGGGCAGGTGGTGCTGACCGTCGATCATCATCGCGGCTCGGAGGAGAATCAGCCGGGCTGGGAGTACCACGATGCGGAGCTGGTCGACCCGGTGACCGGGAGGCTCGATACCCTGCCGCATTTCCGGTCGACACTGGCCGCATCGGGGCTTGAGGAGCACGTCATCGCGATCGTCGGCCGGTCGGCCAGCGTCGCCCGGCTGTGGCGGACCCCGCTCGGCATGCTGTTCATCGACGGCGGCCACACCGACGCCGCGGCCGTAGCCGACTACGAGGGCTGGGCGCCATGGGTCGCCTCCGGCGGGGCGCTGGCGATTCACGACGTCTTCCCGGATCCGGCCGATGGCGGCCAGGCGCCGTACCGGATCTACCTGCGGGCGCTGAAGTCCGGCGCGTTCACGCAGGTGCGGGTCGAGGGATCGCTACGGGTGCTGGAGCGGACCGGGCCCGGCATCGGCTGAACGGGCATCGGCTGATCCGGCCGGCGGCTCGCAGCCGCACGCCGCGCCATCGGCCGGCATCGTGACCGCGCCGCCGGCCGAGGAATCACGGAAGATGCCCGAGCCGCTGGTGGCATCCGACAGCACATCGGCGGCCAGGACGACCGCCGCCGATGTCCAGCTGCTCTGCTCGCGGGGGAAGTGGGCCTGATTGACGAACTGCCAGCCGGTCCAGTAGGCGCCGCCAGGGTCACGAAGATGCTGCATCTGCCCGAATTGCTCCAGGGCCCGCGGCCGGTCCCCGATGGCGTCCAGCGCCATGGCCAGCTCGCATGTCTCCGCGCCGGTGACCCAGGGCTGGTCGCTGACACAGCGGACGCCGAGCTCCGGCACGACGAACGTGTCCCAGCCGTCCGCCAGGCGCCGCTGCGCCGCGCTGCCGCGCACCGGGCCGCCCAGGACCGGGTAGTACCAGTCCATCGAGAACCTGCTCTTGTCGGCGAAGGCCTCCGGGTGACAGGCCACCACGTGCGCGAGCTGGCCGGCGGCGAGCTCCCAGTCGGGCTGCGGCTCGCCGACGTAGTCCGCCAGCGCGGTGGCGCAGCGCAGGCTCTGGTACATGCTCGAGCAGCCGGTCAGCAGCGCATAGCCGCCGGGCGCCCCGTCCGCCCCGCGCCGCCAGATGATCTCGCCGCGGGGGACCTGCAGGGCGAGCGCGAACTCTATGCCGGCGCGCACGACGGGCCACATCCGGGCGGCGAACGCCGCATCGTGGCTTATCTGCACCTCCTGCCAGACCCCGACGGCCGGATAGGCGGCGTGATTGCTCTCGGCCGAGTCGTCGGTGACCGACCCGTCCGCCCACCGCTTCGGCCAGGAGCCGTCGGCGCGCTGCGCAGCGCACAGCCACTCGTAGCCGCGCCGTGCGGCCGCATGCAGGCCGCATACGCTCAGTGCCATCACGCACTCGACGTGATTCCAGGCATCGACGTGGCCGTCGGGCCAGCCGATCGCGCCATCGCGCTGCTGCACCGCCGCGATGCTCCGGCCGGTAGCCAGGATCTGGTCGGCGGTCAGGATCCCGGCGACCTCGGGCAGCGACGCGGACGGCGCCGGCCCCGCGTCCGGTCCCCGCCTGGCCGGCCCTCCCCGTGCCACGTGTTCTGAGGCCAGGCGCTCACGCAACCGCGTGCACCCCAGCCGTCCGGGCGCCGTCCGCTGGGCTGCCTGCGGAGCCGTCCGTCGTGCTGCCTGCTGCGCCGCCCGGCGTGCTGCCTGCCGAGCTGACCGCCGTCCGGCCGGCATCCGCCTGCGGTCCGTAGCCCGCTTCCGCCGGCTTCGCGGCATAAACGATCACGCTCTTGCCGATCAGGGGATTCAGCGCCTGGTCGGCCAGGCGGGTGATGGCCGGCGCCCGCATGATGTCCCATACCAGCATGCGGTGATAGGCGCTCGCCCAGGGGTGACCATCGTCGTGCACGCCGACTGCGCATTTGAGCCACCAGTACGGCGAGTGCAGCGCGTGCGCATGGTGGTGACCGCCCACGGTCAGGCCGGAGCGGGCCAGCTTGACCTCCAGCTCGCGGCGGGTGAAGATCCGCACGTGACCGCCGGGCACGTTGTGGTAGTCATCGGACAGCCGCCAGCAGATCCGCTCGGGCAGCCAGGCCGGAACGGTCACCGCCGCCACCCCGCCCGGCCGCAGTACCCTGGCGATCTCGTTCATGGCCGCCTGGTCGGCCGGGATGTGCTCCAGCACTTCGGCTGCTATCACCCGGTCGAACGAGCCGTCGCCAAACGGCATCGCCGTCGCGTCGCCGGTTACCACGGCGCCGGACGCGGCGTCGGGAACCTCGCCTGCCTCGCGCATCGCCGCGAACATCGCGGACACCTGGCCCAGCTCCGCGGCGTCGGTGTCCAGGGCGACCACGTGCGCGCCGCGGCGCAGCGCCTCGAACGCGTGCCGCCCCGCCCCGCAGCCAAGATCGAGCACCCGGTCACCGGGCGAGATACCGAACCTGGCGAAGTTAACCGTCAGCACTGGGCTCTCCTTCGTCGCCGGGCGGCGGGGGAGTACCTGGCGGGCGCGGCAGCGCGCGCACGTACTCGGCGACGGTCGCGCGGGCCACGGCGGGCCAGGCGAACCGCTCCTGCACCCGCGCCAGGGCGGCGGCCGAGAGCCGCTCGCGCTCGCGCTGCGAATCATGCAGCATGCGCAGCGCGGCGGACAGCTCCTCGGAGTCGCCCGGCGTGATCAGCAGGGCGGCATCGCCGGTCACCTCGGGCAGGGCGCCGGTGCGGCTGGCCACCAGCGGGGTCCCCGAGGCCATGTGCTCGACCGCGGGCAGCGAGAAGCCCTCATACAGCGAGGGCACCACCGCGATCTCGGCGCTCGCGACCAGCTCGGCCAGCGCGGTATCGCTGATCCCGTTGACGAACTGCACCTTCCCGCCGAGGGCGAGCTCGCCCACCAGCTGCTCGGTCGGGCCGCCCGGCGCCGGCTTGCTGACCAGAGTGAGCACCACGTCCCGTTCCGTAACGAGCTTGGCGAACGCCCGCAGCAAGGTCGAGATGCCTTTCAGCGGTGAGTCCGCGCTGGCGACGGCCACGATCCGGCCGGGCACGCGTGGTGCCGGCCGGGGGTGGAACAGCCGGGTGTCGACGCCGAGCGGTATCACGTGCACGTTGCGCGGCGCGACCCGGAAATCGCGGCAGATGTCATCGCGGGACGACCCGGACCCGGTCAGGATGGGCCCGACGCGACGGGCGACCCGGCCCTGCATCCGCACGAACGAGTACCAGCGGCGCTTGGCCAGGGCCGACAGGCCCTTGGCCGCCGCGATCTCGATCCGCCGGTCCACGCTGATCGGGTGGTGGATGCTGGTGACCAGCGGCAGGCCCAGGCGGGCGATGCCGAGCATTCCGTAGGCCAGGACCTGGTTGTCGTGCACGACGTCGAAGTCATCGCGGCGCCCTCGCATGGCCCGCAGCGCGCGGAGGCTGAAGGTCAGCGGCTCGGGGAAGGCCCCGGTCCACATGGCGCCCACCTCGAGCGCGTCGATCCAGTCCCGGAACTCGCCCGGCCGCGGCGTGCGGAACGGGTCGTCGTCGCGGTACAGGTCCAGGCTCGGCAGCGCGCGCAGCAGCGGGCCCGGCTCAAGATCGGGGTAGGGCTGGCCGGAGAACACCTCGACGTGGTGGCCGAGGGCCGCGAGCTCACGGGACAGGTGGCGCAGGTAGATGCCCTGGCCGCCGCAGTGCGGCTTGCTCCGGTAGGACAGCAGCGCGACGCGCAGCGCGCGGTCAGCGGCGGGAGGTCCAGGGACCGGCCCCCGCGCATGTACGGTACTCACGCAGGTACGCGCCTCCTCGTCTGCCGCTGGCTGCCCGAATACTGCCGGAAGCACGCCTGCGTGACCCCCTAGGCAGGGAACATTACCAGGCAGTACGTTGCCTTCCATGGAGCCCCAGCCGCCGGATGCGGATGTGCCCCGCGGACGCCGGTGTCGGTATGCTGCCGCGACGGAGGCCGATGGGTCTGCCGCGGTGCGGCGGGCCCGGATGAGCGGAGGCACCGCTGACTCGACGAGCGCTGATTACCGGGATCACCGGGCAGGACGGGTCCTATCTCGCCGAGCACCTGGTATCCCTGGGATATGAGGTCTGGGGGCTGATCAGGGGCCAGGCGAATCCGCGCGTCCGCCAGCTGCGCGAGCTGCTCGGGGACGTCCGGCTGGTCCGCGGCGACCTGCTCGATCAGGGCAGCCTCATCTCGGCGGTCGAGCGGGTGCAGCCGGATGAGGTCTACAACCTCGCGGCGATCTCCTACGTGCCGATGTCCTGGTCGCAGGCCGAGCTGACCGGGGAGGTCACCGGGCTCGGGGTACTGCGGGTGCTGGAGGCGATCAGGGTCTGCAGCGGGATCAGCTCGTCCAGGAGCCCGGCGCGCGGGCAGATCCGGTTTTACCAGGCCTCGTCGTCGGAGATGTTCGGCATGGTGCGGGAGTCACCGCAGACCGAGCGGACCCCGTTCCATCCCCGCAGTCCCTATGGCGTGGCGAAGGCCTACGGCCATTTCCTGACCCAGAATTACCGTGAGTCCTACGGCATGTTCGCGGTGTCGGGGATCTTGTTCAACCACGAGTCGCCGCGGCGCGGCGCGGAGTTCGTGACCCGCAAGGTCTCCCTGGGCGTCGCCAAGATCAAGCTGGGCTACGAGCGGCAGCTGCGGCTCGGGAATCTGTCCGCGCGGCGTGACTGGGGATTCGCCGGCGACTACGTGCGCGCGATGCAGCTGATGCTCGAGCGCGACGAGCCTGCCGACTTCGTCGTGGGCACCGGCGTCATCCATTCGGTGGAGGACCTGCTGGAGGGGGCGTTCAAGGCCGCCGGGCTGGACTGGCGGGACCACGTGGTGACGGACGCGGCGTTCATCCGGCCGGCCGAGGTGGACCAGCTCTGCGCGGACCCGTCACGGGCCAGGGACGAGCTCGGCTGGGAGCCGAAGACCGGCTTCGATGAGCTCATCGCGATGATGGTCGAGGCCGATCTGAAGCTGCTGTCCTCCGGCGGGTACGCGGACGACTCGTTTGGCTCCGATCCGTGACCGGACGGCGGGGCCGGGTCAGTGCGGTGCGGCGACCGCGCCGACCAGGCTGCCGATCCCGTAGGTGAGGCCCGCGGCGGCACCGCCGAGCACCAGCTGGCGCAGCGCGCCGCGCAGGAACGGCCGGTCGGTGATCCGCGCGACCAGCCCGCCGCCGATGAAGGCGGCCACCGCGGCGAGGATGAGGGCGGCGGCCAGCGAGGAGAATCCGAGCAGGTAGGGCAGCAGCGGGATCAGCGCCCCGAAGGCGAACGTGACCAGCGACGCGGCCGCCGCGGTCACCGGGGAGGGCAGATCGTCGTGGTCCACCCCGAGTTCCTCGCGGACGTGGACCCGCAGGGCCTGCTCGGGGTGCGCCGAGACCTGCCGCGCGACCTGGTCGGCCAGGTCGGCATCCACCCCGCTGCGGCGGAAGACGGCGGCGAGCTCCAGGCGCTCGGCGTCGGGATGGGCCGCCAGCTCGAACCGCTCCTTGTTGACTTCCGCCGCAACCAGCTCGTTCTGCGAGGACACCGAGACGTATTCGCCGGTGGCCATCGAGAAGGCCCCGGCCGCGAGCCCGGCCAGGCCGGTCAGCACCAGGGTGTGCGGCGCCGCGCCGCCGCCGCCGACCCCGGCGATCAGGGACACGTTGGTGACCAGCCCGTCCATCGCGCCGAATACCGCCGGGCGCAGCCAGCCGCCGGACACATCCCGATGCTGGTGGTCGTCGTGCGCCTCGCTGTCAGCGGTCATCGCCCCATTATCGCCGCCGCCCGCCGGCCGGGTGCCGCTGGCGTGCGGGGCGGCTCAGCCGGGCGGGTGCTCAGCCGAGCGACTGGGCGGGACGCGTCGGCAGGCCAGCGGTCTTCCACGCCTGGAAGCCGCCGTCGAGGTCGGTTGCCTCGGCCAGCCCGATCCGGCGCAGGCTCGCCGCGGCCAGCGTGGAGGCATAGCCCTCTGAGCACATCACGATGATGCGCGCGTCGGCGCGGGCCAGCGCCGGAATCCGGGCCTCGCTGGCCGGGTCGAGGCGCCACTCCAGCACGTTGCGGCCGATGATGATCGCACCGGGGATCTCGCCCTCGACGATCCGCTGCTCCAGCGGCCGGATGTCGACGAGCGCGGCGCCGTCGGTCAGGCCGGCCAGGGCCGCCTCGGGCCGCAGCCGCCGCAGGCCGCTGCGGGCCTCGGCCAGCAGCTCGTCGATGCCGGGCGCGCCGGCCGGCAGATCGTCGGAGGTGAGCTCGGCCGCCGAGGCCGTGGCGTCCGCCAGCGCCGTGTCCGCCCCGCCGCGCCCGCGCGCTCCCTCGGGGCCGTCGATCGCCACCGTTTCCCTGGCGACCAGGCCGTAGTCGGCCGCGGTGTAGTAGGTCATCGCGACCAGCGGCGGGGAGTACGCGTGGATGCTGGTGGACGAGCCCTCGCCGCCGTGGGCCACGTCATGCACGTGCCCGGGGCCGAACGCCACCGCCTGGCCCGCGCTCAGGCGCCGGTGGCCGAGGCGGCGGCCGCTCGGGACCCGGTACTGCTCGACCAGGCTGCCCTCGGCGACGGCGAACGAGCCTGATGACCCGCCGTGGTCGTGCCAGTCGGTGTCCTGGCCGCGCTCCCAGGCCAGCAGCCAGACGTCACAGGCGTTCGACCTGTGCAGCGGCAGGTACCAGCGGACGTCGGGGTCGTGCACGACCAGGTCGGCCCACAGCTCGGGGCGGGCGGCGAGCTGCATCGTCACGGCCCGCAGCTGGGCCGCCGACAGGCGCCCGGTGTGCTGCACGAGGCCCTGCAGCGTGTCGACGATCGCCTGCTGGCGCTCGGGGCTGACGCCCCAGCCCGGTTTCAGTCCCGAGCTGGCCTGATCGCGCTTGTGCGCGCCTGCTCCGTCCGGGGTGATGGTGGCGAGCGACACACGACCTCCAAGGGGAAGAAACCATCATACGACCAGCGGCCTGGCCAGCATCTGGTCAGCTGCCGATCAGCGGCCCGGTCAGCGGCCCGGCCAGCAGGCGCTCGATGTCCTCGCCGAACGGCCGGTCCCGGCCGGCTGACCGGTCCGCGCCGCCCGGGCTGCCCTGTCTGCCCTGGCCGCCTTGGCCGGCCGCGCCGCCCGGGCCGATAACCTCGGCCAGCCGCTCCAGCACGCCCTGGCATCCGGCCGGCCAGGGCAGCTCAGACAGCACCGCGGCCTGGTAGGCGGTCAGCAGCTCGCAGGCCGTGACGACCCGCGCATGACGCAGCGCGTCGCGCAGGGTCTGCGCCGCTTCCCAGGCGAACGACTGCACGTCCTCCTGCCCCCCGGAGGTCTCGATCAGGCCGACCGGGGTCGCCGCGGCCAGCCGCCGCAGTGCGTGGACCTCCCCGGCCGCCCGCTTGTGGACGGTGACCATCCCGGCGTCGGGGCCCGGCCGGGCGGCCAGCTGCGCGGGCAGCCCGGTCACCCGGGGGTCGAGCAGCCGGTGGATGCGGGCCGCCGAGACCTCGGCGGCGTGGGCCAGGGCCGCGGTGAGCTGATCCAGGTGGGCCGCGAGGTCGATTCCGTGGAAACCGGCCGTGCCGATGAAGCGGCCGTCCAGGAACGCCGGTGAGTCGGTGACGCCGGCCAGGGCGCGCTCGGCCGCCGCCGCCAGGCCGTCGGCGGCCCGCAGCACCTGCGTGAGGACCTGGCCGGCGACCCGGAACGACACGGGCGCCTGCAGGGCCCTCGGGGCCGGGTGGTCGCCGACGGCCGCCCGGAGCCGCCCGAGCACGCCCGCGAGGATGTCGTCCGCGCGCCCGCACGGCGCGGCATAAGGATCGCGGGATGCGCGGGCCGCGACGATCGACAGCGCGGCGGCCTGCTCCATCGCCGCGGCCACGGCGGCGGCCTCGCGGCCCCGGCGGATGGCCAGCGCGGTCGCGCCGGGAATGCCGGCCAGCAGCGCGATCCCCTCCTTCGGCCCCAACGGGAACTCGCTCAGCCCGCACCGCGCCAGCGCCTCGCCCGCGGCCACGGTCTCGCCCCCGCTCTGGGCGGCGGTCCCGGTTTCACCCGCGGTCCCGGTTCCGGTCCCGGCTGCGGTCCCGGTCTCACGGTCCGCGAGTACCTGCCCGATCCCGGTGAGCGGCCCGAAGGCATGCGCCAGCGGCATGATCTCGCCGGCGCTGCCCGCGCCGGTGCGCGGCACGGCCGGGACGATGCCCGCGTTCAGGAAGTCGGCCAGCCGCTGGCAGAGCTCGCCGGAGACACCCGCGTCCCCCGACAGGAACGTGCGCAGCCGGACCGCGATGACCGCGCGCGCATCGGCCTGCGGCAGCCACGGCGGCCCGCCGCTGGCCCGCGCGAGCATCAGGTTGCGCTGGTGGGACAGCTGCTCGGCTTCGGTGAGCCGCACGCCGGACAGCGCTCCCATCCCGGTGTTCACGCCGTACACCGGGATGTCCTGGCGCAGCAGCTCGCGGGCCTGGTCGCACTGCCGCTGCACGAGCTGCCGCAACCGCGGCGCGATCGCGACGCTCTGGCCGGAGCTGATCGCCAGGATTGCCGCGGGGTCGAGGTCAGCTGCCGCGGTCAGCGTCAGGGCCGGCATCGCTAGCGGTACCGCAGCATCGTGCCGATGTCTGCCTCCTGGGCCCGCTGCAGGATCAGCCGCCCCACGGCGATGTCCAGGATGGCCAGGCCCCGGTGCCACAGCAGGATCCTCTCGTCGGCTCCCTGCCGGCCCGGCCGCTGGCCCGTGACGATCTGCCCGAGCTCGGCGTGCAGGGACTGCGCGCTCAGCCGCCCGCTGTCGACGTGCGGGCGCAGCGCGCCGAAGCGCCCGGACTGTGCCTCCCGCCAGTCATCGACGACGACCTTGTCCATCACCTCCAGCAGATCAGGCTCGACGGCGCTGATCGTGCCGTAGGGAACCACGAATGCCCCCGGCCCGACCACGCTGGTGCGCAGCAGCGGCTCGGGCCGCGTCAGCCGGGATGCCTCGACGAGGATGTCGGCGCCGTCGAATGCCTCCTGCGACGTGGCGGTCACGCGGACCGGGGTGTCGGTGAGCTGCGCGAGCTCCCGCGCGAACGCCTCCCGCGACTCGGGCCGCCGGCTGGTCACGCGGATCTCGTCCAGGTCGAACATCTCGTCCAGCAGCGTCACGTTCCACCGTGCCGTGCCGCGGGCGCCGACGTGACCGAGCACGCGGGAGTCGGGCCGCGCCAGGTACCTGGCGCCCACCGCGGTCATGGCCCCGGTCCGGCATGCCGTGATCATGGTCGCATCCATGATCGACAGCGGGATCCCGGTGCCCGGGTCGTAGAGCGTCAGCAGGCCGAGCTCGCTGGGCAGGCCGAGGGCGTAGTTAGCCACGAAATCGCCGACGACCTTGATTCCGCTAGTGCCTCCGCCGTCTCCTCCGCTGCCGTCTCCTCCGCTGCCTTCGCCTCCGCCGGTCCGGCGGCCGTCCTGCGCGGGCAGGTGCCCGCGCAGGACGTTGAAATGCCCGGCGCCGCCGTTGTCCGGGGTCAGGTGCACCCGTGGCTCGACGATCGCCCGGCCCTGGCCGTGCGCGCGCACCGCGTCCTCGACCGCACCGACGATCTGCGCGCTGGTCAGGCCCAGCCGGTCAATGTCGGGCCCGGACACGAACCGGATCCACAGGCCAGCGCCGTCCGCCGGCGAGGTCACGGCCCCTGGCCTGCCACCAGGCCGGTACGGGTCAGGCCTTGACCGTGTCGTAGAGGAAGATATGGCCGATAGCCGTCGGGTAGGCGCCGGTCACGTTCTTCGCCGAGGCGGTCAGGTAGTTGTAGAAGTAGCCGAAGATGATCGGCGTCTCCTGGAGCAGCAGGGTTTCGATCTGCCCGGCGATCGTCTTCTGGCTGGCCAGGTCGACGGTCGCGATGAACTGCTGCGAGAGCTTGTCATACTGGGCGTTGTTGAAGTGCGCGGCGTTCCAGCTGCCGGTGCCCTTGCTGGCGCTGATCGTCTGCAGCGGGGCGGTCAGGAACACGTTCGGCACGCTGCGGTGCCCGTAGTCGACCAGGCTCATCGTGGCGTCCAGCCAGTCGGAGTTCCCGAAGGTGGCCTTGCCGTAATAGACCCCCGAGGCCTCCACCTTCACGCCGATGTTGACGCCGATGGCCTTGGCCGACTCCGCCACGATCTGGGCGTAGTCCGGGATCTCCAGCGTGTTGTTGCCGATCAGCGAGGTCGAGAAGCCGTTCGGGTGGCCGGCCGCGGACAGCAGCGACTTGGCCTTGGCGATGTTCTTGGCGCGCTGCGCGATGCTGGTGTTGGTTGAGGGATAGACCGGGGCGAACGGGCTGTCGTTGCCGATATCCGCGAAGCCCTTGAACAGCGCCTGGACGATGGCCGGGCGGTCCAGGGTCAGGGCGATGGCCTGGCGCACCCGCGCGTCGGTGAAGGGGGCCTGGTCGTTGCGCATGGACAGCTCGCGGTGCGCGGACGACTTGAGCTTGATGATGTTGTACGGGGCGCCCGCGGCTAGGAGCTGCTCGCCGCCGGTGACGGAGAACTGCCCGACCACGTCGATCGTCCCGCCGGTCAGCGCGAGGATCAGGGGAGTCTGGGTGTCGTAGAACGTGAACTCGGTGGCGGCGGGCTTGGCCTTGGGGCCCCAGTAATTCTCGTTGCGGGTGAATGACGCGCCGACCTTGGCCGTGTAGCTCTTGAGCGTGAAGGGGCCGGTGCCGATGAACGTGCTCTCCCACTTGGCCGGGTCGAAATTGTTCGGCAGGATGATCAGGTTGTAGGCGTCGGACGAGACCAGGTAAGGGAAGTTCCCGTTCGGGGCCTCGAGGTGGAAGGCGACGGTGAAGTCGTCGACCTTCTCGACCCCGTCGGGGGTCAGTACCCCGCCCAGCGCCGACAGCGCGTTCGACGCGCTCTTGGGGTTGCTCTGGAGCTTCATGGTATAGACCACGTCATCGGCGGTCAGCGCGGCTCCGTTGTGGAACTTGACGCCCTGGCGGATCTTGAACGTCCAGACGTCGGCGGTGGTGTTGGAGGACCAGCTCGTGGCCAGCCGGGGCTCCAGGGTCAGGTGCTGGTTGGAGAAGCACAGGTACTCCCCAGTCTGCCCCAGCATGTCCAGGCCGCCCTGGTCAGCGATGGTCAGCGGGTTGATCGCCGCGGCGGGGGTGATAATCCCGCACTTGATGGTCGCGCCTGACTTGCCGGCCGTGGTCCCGGTGCTCGGCGACGCGGAAGGGCTGGACGAGCCGCAGGCGGCGAGCACGCCGCCGAGTATCGGAGCCGAGAGGCCGACGAGGGCGCCCCGGCGCAGGAAGTCCCGGCGGCCGAGCCGGCCGGCGACGAACTCATCAATGACGTGGTTGCCGACTTCTGTCTGGCCTGCGCGAATCTGGTCAAGCCGGTCATGCCGTGCGTTCACGGGATTCTCCTCGAAAGTTCAATCGGACTCCAGGCAATGCCCGGCCCGCAGTGGTAGGCAAACCTAAGTGCAGGATGCCCCATTGTCACGGTGCCTTTCCGCTGCCTTGCAGATTTGTTAGCTGATCGATAGGGATATGACAGCTCATCAGATGGCCGGGCTCGACCTCGGCGAGCGGCGGCTCGGTGGTCTCGCAGATGCCGGTCGGCAGGCGCCGGGGGCAGCGGGTGTGGAAGACGCAGCCGCTCGGCGGGTCCGCGGCCGACGGGATCTCGCCGGACAGCCTGATCCGCTCCTGGCGCTGGCCGTCGAGACTCGGCACGGCGGACAGCAGCGCCTCGGTGTAGGGGTGGTGCGGGCCGCTGAAGACGCGCTCGGCGGGGCCGACCTCCATCAGCCGGCCGAGGTAGAGCACCGCGATCCGGTCGGACAGGTACCGCACCAGGCCCAGGTCGTGCGAGATGAACAGGTAGGTCACCTGCTCCTTGGCCTGCAGGTCGGCCAGGAGGTTGAGGATCGCCGCCTGGACCGACACATCGAGCGCGGAGGTGGGCTCGTCGCAGACGACGACGCGCGGGCCGCCGCCGAACGCGCGGGCGATGGCGACCCGCTGCTTCAGGCCGCCGGACAGCTGGCGCGGGCGCAGGCTCAGATGGCGGTCCTCCATCCGGACCGACCGCACCAGGTCCTCCAGCCGCTCGGTGAGCGCGCTGCCGGACAGCCGGGCCAGCTTGTGCAGCGGCCGGCTGATCAGCCGCCGCACGGTGTGCCGGCGGTTCAGGGCCGAGTCCGGATTCTGGAAGACGATCTGCAGCGCCTTGAGCTGCTCCCGGCTGCGCTGCCGGATCTGCGGCCCCAGCTCCTGCTCATCGAGCTGGACGGTCGTGCCGGCGTCGGGCGCGATGAGCCCGAGCAGCACCCGCGCGAGCGTGGTCTTGCCGCTGCCCGACTCGCCCACCAGCCCGAGTGTCTCCCCGCGCTCCAGCGCCAGGTCCACCCCGACCAGCGCCTTGACCGCCTCGCCGCGCGAGGTGAAGGTCTTCGACAGGCCCCGCACGCTGACGACCGGGTCGCTGGCCACAGCATCGGGCGAGCTCAGCTGCAGGTCGACGGGAGTGTTCCTGGGCAGCTCGGGGGCCTGCTCATGCAGATAGCAGCGGGAGCTGCGGTCCGGGCCGGTGGTGAAGGAAGGCGGCGCCGCCTCGTGGCACTGGTCTTCGGCGATCGAGCAGCGCGGCGCGAAGATGCAGCCGGTCAGGCTGTGACCGGGCGGCGGCAGGAAGCCAGGGATCGTATCGAGCCGGCCGTGGTCCTTGCGCTGGCCCTGCCGCGGTATGCAGCGCAGCAGGCCCACGGTGTACGGGTGCCGCGGTTCCTCGAACACCTGGCGCGCCGGGCCCTCCTCGATCAGCTCCCCGGCGTACAGCACCCCCACCCGGTCGCACATCTTCGCGATGACGGCCAGGTTGTGGCTGATGAACAGCACCGAGGTGTCGATTTCCTCGCGCAGCGCGGCCACCAGGTCGAGCACCTCGGCCTCGACGGTCGCGTCCAGCGCGGTCGTCGGCTCGTCGAGGATGAGCAGCGAGGGCTCGGCCGCGATCGCCATGGCGATGACCACCCGCTGCGCCATGCCGCCCGATAGCTGGTGCGGGTACCGCTCCATGACCCGGCCCGGATCGGAGATCTGGACCTTGCGGAGCATCGCCTCGGCGCGTTCGTGCGCCTCGGCGGCGCCCAGGCCGGCGATCCCGTAGACCTCGGCGACCTGACGGCCGACGCGGATCCCCGGGTTCAGCGCCTTGGTGGGCTCCTGGTAGACCATCGACACCGTACGGGCTCTCAGGCCGCGCAGCGCCGTCTCGCCCATGGCCAGCGGGTCCTGCCCGTTGATGCTGATCGAGCCCGCGCTCACCCGGCCATTGCGCGGCAGGTACCTGGTCAGCGCGAGCGCGACCGTCGATTTGCCGGAGCCTGACTCCCCGACCAGCCCGTAGGACTCGTGCCGGTCGATCTGGAAGGACACGTCCCGCAGCGCCCGCCGGTCGCGGCCCCGCACCGTATAGCTGACGTCCATGTGCTCGACGCTGAGGGCCAGCCCCGGCCGGGCCGGGAGATCGGGCGCGCTCTGCGCCGCCGTGGCGGTCATCCCGCCACCACGTTCTCGATCGAGTCGGCCACCAGGTTGATGCCGATCACCAGCGAGGCGATGGCCAGGGCCGCGAAGAGCGTTTCCCACCAGTAGCCGGCCCCCAGCAGGCCGTAGCTGCTGTTGATGTCCGAGCCCCAGTTGGGCGTGGACACGTTGACGCCGAAGCCGAGGAAGGCCAGCGTGGCCACCGTGAAGATCGCGTACCCCAGCCGGACCGTGAACTCGACCAGGATGGTCGGGACGACATTCGGGAGGATCTCGACGAACATCACGCGGCCTGCCCCCTCGCCGAGCAGCCGGGCCGATGGCAGGTAGTCGAGCTGGCTCTCGACCATGACCGCGGACCGGACCGTGCGGGCGATCAGCGGAGTGAAGATGAACCCGATGACGAGGATCAGCGTCACCGTGGAGGTCCCGAGCGCGACGATGAACAGGAAGATGATAACGACCGCCGGCACCGCGAGCACGGCCTCCACGATCCGGCTGACCACGATGTCCAGGACGCCGCCGAGGTAGCCCATGGCCAGGCCGAGCGCCGTGCCGAGCACGGTACCGAGCACGGTGGCCAGCGGGGCGATGATCAGGATGGTCCGCGCGCCGACGATCACGCGCGACAGCACGTCGCGGCCGAGCTGATCGGTGCCGAACCAGTGCGCGGCCGACGGCGGCATGTTCGTGGCCAGCAGCTGCTGGGCCAGCGGATTGTGCGGGGCGATCGCGGTGCCGAAGATGGCGCAGACGACCCAGAACAGCAGGATGGAGCCGCCGATCAGGAACGTCGGCCGCCGCAGCAGCAGCCGCCAGGTGGTCAGCTCGGTCCGGGTCGCGCTGGTGCTCACGATCACCGGCCCGGAGGCGACGATATCGGTCACGTGGACACCCCCGTCCGCAGCCGGGGATTGAGCCAGGTCGTGAGCAGGTCGGCGATCAGGGTCGCCACCATGTAGACGGCCCCGATGACGAGTACGCCCGCCTCCAGCATCGGGAAGTCCTTGGCGTTGGCAGCACTGAAGATCAGCCTCCCGATGCCCTGATAGTTGAACAGGGTCTCCACGATGACCAGCCCCCCGATCAGGTAGCCGGTCTGGGTGGCGATGACGGTGATCGTGGGGAGCAGCGAGTTCCGCAGGATGTGCCGCCGGATCAGGGCTCCCTGGCCCAGGCCCTTCAGGGTCGCGGTCCGCGCGTAGTCCGAGTCGAGCGCCTCGATGGTGCCCGCCCGCGCCATCCGCGCGATGTACCCGAACAGGACGAAGATAAGCGGGATCGCGGGGAGTATCAGGTAGCGCAGCTGGGTGGGGAATGAGGCGCCCGCGCCCGCCGACGCGGTGACCGGCAGGAGCTTCAGCTCGACGCCGAAGATAATGATGACCACGATGCCGGACACGAACTCGGGGACGGTCGCGGCGGTCAGCCCGGTCAGCGAGATGAGCCGGTCCACCGGCCGTCCCACGTTGAGGGCGGCGACCACCCCGCCGATGATGCCCAGCGGAATGATCACGATCAGGGCCAGCGCCGCGAGCTTCGCCGAGTTCACCAGGGCTGTGGCCAGCAGCGGCTCAACCGGGCTGCGGTACTGGTAGGACTCGCCCAGGTTCCCGTGCAGCAGCCCGGTGATCCAGGTCACGTACTGCGCGATCAGGGGCTTGTCGACGCCGAGCTGGTGATCAAGCGCGGCCACGGCGCTGGGCGAGGCGAGGTTGCCGAGGATCGCCCGGCCGGGATCGCCCGGCAGGACCTGGCCCGCGAAGAAGATAATTACGCTGAGTACCCACAAGGTGACCAGCGCGAGCCCCAGGCGCCGCAGCAGGTATGTCGTCACCCAGGACCCCCTGGCAGCAGCCGACTGAGCCGGTCGAAAAGATCAGGTTCTGGCAGCCTAATCGCTATGCCGGTCAACGCTAGTCACCTTTTCTTATCAGCTCATTCTTCTTCGCGCCATCTAAGGCCGGCCGATTCGGGCCGCCGGCGCCAGCTTGTTACCCCGCCGGGGGATGATGAACCGGTGACGATCATGTGACACCCGAGTATCCGGACAACCGGACAAGGAGCGGTGATGACAGCCGTGCATACCCCCGGTGCAGCGCCCGCTGGCCCGCGGCCAGTCCGAGCCCCGCGCGGAACGGAGCTGAGCTGCAAGGGCTGGCCGCAGGAGGCGGCCATGCGGATGCTGATGAACAATCTCGATCCGGAGGTGGCCGAGCATCCGGATCAGCTCATCGTCTACGGCGGCTCGGGCCGCGCGGCCCGCAGCTGGGACGCCTTCGACGGCATCGTCCGGTCGCTGCGGGATCTGGAAGCCGACGAGACGCTGCTCGTGCAGTCCGGTAAGCCGGTCGGCATCTTCCGCACCCACGAGTGGGCGCCCCGGGTGCTCATCGCCAACTCCAACCTGGTGCCCCAGTGGGCCACCTGGGAGGAGTTCCGGCGGCTCGAGGCCCTGGGGCTGACCATGTTCGGCCAGATGACCGCGGGATCGTGGATCTACATCGGCACCCAGGGGATCCTGCAGGGCACCTACGAGACGTTCGCGGCGATCGCGACGAAGCGATTCGGCGGCTCCCTGGCCGGGACGATCACGCTGACCGCGGGCCTGGGCGGGATGGGCGGCGCCCAGCCCCTCGCGGTGACGATGAACGGCGGCGTGGCGATCTGCGTGGACTGCGACCCGTCCCGGATCAGCCGGCGGATCGAGCACGGCTACCTGGATGTGGCCGCCGACGATATCGATGACGCGGTCCGGCAGGCGTCGGCGGCGGCCGCCGCCTCGCAGCCGCTGTCGATCGGGCTGCTCGGCAACGCCGCGGAGGTCGTCCCGGCGCTGCTGGCGATGAACGCGCCGGTCAATATCGTCACCGACCAGACCTCGGCTCATGACCCGCTGAGCTACCTGCCGGTCGGCGTGGCCTTCGAGGACATGGCCGCGCTGCGGGCCGAGGACCCGGCGGGCTTCACCCAGCGCGCACGTGTGTCGATGGCCAGGCACGTGGCGGCCATGGTCGGATTCCAGGACGCCGGGGCGGAGGTCTTCGACTACGGCAACTCGATCCGGGGCGAGGCCGAGCTGGCCGGCTACGAGCGGGCGTTCGACTTCCCCGGCTTCGTGCCCGCCTACATCCGGCCGCTGTTCTGCGAGGGCCGGGGCCCGTTCCGGTGGGCGGCCCTGTCCGGCGATCCGGCGGACATCGCCGCCACCGACGAGGCGATACTCGACCTGTTCCCCGCCAACGAGCCGCTGGCCAGGTGGATCCGGATGGCCCGCGAGAAAGTGCACTTCCAGGGCCTGCCCGCCCGGATCTGCTGGCTCGGCTACGGCGAGCGGCACCTGGCCGGGCTGCGCTTCAACGAGCTGGTGCAGCGCGGCGAGGTCAGCGCGCCGATCGTCATCGGCCGTGATCATCTGGACGCCGGCTCGGTCGCCTCGCCCTACCGGGAGACCGAGGCGATGGCCGACGGCTCGGATGCGATCGCCGACTGGCCGCTGCTGAACGCCCTGGTCAATACCGCGTCCGGGGCATCCTGGGTGAGCATCCACCACGGCGGCGGGGTCGGCATCGGCCGGTCGATCCACGCCGGCCAGGTCTGCGTCGCCGACGGGACCGCGCTGGCCGGCCAGAAGCTGGAGCGGGTGCTGACCAACGACCCCGGCATGGGCGTGATCCGGCACGCCGACGCCGGCTACGAGCGCGCCGAGGACGTCGCCGCCGAGCGCGGCGTCCGGCTTCCGATGCGCGAGCCCGGCCGGCCATGAGCCTCGCCCGGCTGTGGGACTCGCTGCTCCCGGTCGGCCGGCACGAGCCTTCCGGCGGGTACCGGCGCTACTCCTTCACCGAAGCGGACTCGGCCTGCCGCGACTGGTTCATGAAAACCGCGGCGAAACGCGAACTCCGTCCCCACTGTGACGCCAACGGCAACCTGTGGGCCTGGTGGGACAGCCCGGCCCCCGTCCCCGGCACTCGCCGGCCGGGCGCGATCGTCACCGGCAGCCACCTGGACTCCGTGCCGGACGGGGGCGCCTTTGACGGGCCGCTCGGCGTCGTCTCCGGCTTTGCCGCGATCGATGAGCTGCGCCGCCGTGACTTCGTCCCGGCCCGCCCGGTCGCGGTGGCCGCGTTCTGCGAGGAGGAGGGCGCACGGTTCGGCGTGGCCTGCCTCGGCAGCCGGCTGCTGACCGGCGCGCTGGAGCCGCGGGCCGCGCGGGAGCTGACCGACGGCGGCGGCGTGCGCCTGGCCGATGCGATGACGGCGGCCGGCCTTGACCCCGCGGTCATCGGCCAGGACGAGGAGCTGCTCGGCGGTATCGCGGCGTTCGTCGAGCTGCACATCGAGCAGGGCAGCGCGCTGGACGGTCTCGGCGCGGCGGTGGGGATCGGCGAGGGCATCTGGCCGCACGGCCGCTGGCGCCTGGATTTCACCGGCCGTGCCGACCACGCGGGCACCACCCGGATCGAAGACCGCCGCGACCCGATGCTGCCGTACGCGGCGGCGGTGCTCGCGGCGCGGCGCGCGGCCGCCGGCCACGGCGCGCTGGCCACGTTCGGGAAGGTCCGCGCCGAGCCCGGCGGCGCCAATGGCATCAGCTCGGCCGTGCGCGCCTGGCTGGATGCGCGGGCCCCGGACGAGGCCGCCCTTGACCGCATGGTCGGCCAGATCGAGACTGACGCGAGGGACGCGGCGACCGAGCACGGAGTGCAACTGACAATGCGCCGGGAGTCATTCACGCCCATTGTGCGATTCGACCAGGGCCTGCGCGAGCGGGTGGCCGGCGCCCTGGCCCGCAGCGGGATCATCGCGCCGGTCCTGGCGACGGGCGCCGGTCACGACGCGGGCGTGCTGGCCGCCAGGATCCCCACGGCCATGCTTTTCGTGCGCAACCGGGCCGGGGTGTCCCACTCGCCCGCCGAGCACGCCGACATGGCCGACTGCGAGCGGGGCGCGGCCGCGCTCGCCACGGTGCTGCAGGAACTGGCCGGCCACTGATGCCGCCCCGGCCGCCCGCCCGTCCCGTACCGCCCGCGCCCTCCCCGTCCCGCGGCGCCGGGCCCGCCGCCTCCCCGGTGCGTGCCTGGCACGCGGAGCTGGCCTGGCTGCCCGGCCTCGGCGTGCGCGCCGACGTGCTGATCGAGGCGGCCGGAGACCGGTTCGCCGCCGTGACGTCCGGGGTGAGCGCCGGTGACCTGCCGGCCGCCGTGACCAGGCTGCGCGGCCTGACGCTGCCCGGCCTGGCGAACGCTCACTCGCACGCGTTCCACCGCGCGCTGCGCGGTATCACGCAGGCCGGCCAGGGGACGTTCTGGACCTGGCGGGAGCGGATGTACCAGGTGGCACTGGCCCTCGACCCGGACAGTTACCTGGATCTGGCCAGGGCCGTCTACGCCGAGATGGCCCTGGCCGGCGTCACCTGCGTCGGCGAGTTCCACTACCTGCATCACGGCCCGCAGGGCGTCCCCTACGCGGACCCGAACGAGATGAGCAGGGCGCTGATCAGCGCGGCCGGGCAGGCCGGACTGCGGATCACCCTGCTGGACACCTGCTACCTGGCCGGCGGGATGGGCCCCGATGGCGCGCCGCAGCCCCTGGCCGGCCCGCAGTGCCGGTTCGGCGACGGCGACGGCGATGCCTGGGCGATGCGGGCGGAGGCACTGGGCGCCGACGAGCACGGGATGCTCGGGCCGCTGGCCAGGGCCGGGGCGGCGATCCACTCCGTGCGCGCGGTGCCCTCTGATCAGATGCACCCGGTCATCGCCTGGGCCAAGCGATACGGCGCGCCGCTGCATGCGCACCTGTCGGAGCAGGTCGCGGAGAACGAGGCCTGCCTGGCCGCATACCGCCGTACCCCGGCTGAGGTGCTCTACGACGCCGATGCCCTCGGCCCGCGCTCGACCGTCGTGCACGCCACTCACCTGGTCAACCGTGACATCGACCTGCTCGGCGGGACCAGCACGTTCGCCTGCCTGTGCCCGACCACCGAAGCCGATCTGGCCGACGGGATCGGCCCGGCGGCCGAATTGGCCTCGGCGGGCTGCCCGCTGACGGTCGGCAGCGACAGCCAGGCGGTGATCGACCTGCTCGAGGAGGCCAGGCGGGTCGAGCTCGGCGAGCGCCTGGCCACCCAGCGGCGCGGGCACTTCACCGCCGACGCGCTGGCCAGGGCCGTGACTGTCGACGGGCACGCCAGCCTCGGCTGGCCGGACGCGGGGGAGATCGTGCCCGGGGCCCTGGCCGACCTGGTCACCGTCCCGCTGGACACCCTGCGGCTGGCCGGCACCGCGCGGGCCACCGTGCTGGAGTCGGTCATCTTCGCGGCGACCGCCGCCGATGTCCGCCATGTGGTGGTGGGCGGCCGCGATGTCGTCCGGGACGGCCAGCACCTGCTCCTCGATAACGTCCCGGCGGCCCTGTCCGCCGCCATCCGCGCCGTACTGCCCTCAAGCTGAGACGGCCGGGGCGGCCCGGCCCGGCCGGTCAGGGTCTCACGGCGGGGTGCCCACGTCCGGGTTGGCGGCGGGCATGCCGGAGCAGATATTCGCCGCCGCGCTACGCGCCTGGACAGCCGGCTGCCCGCTGGGGCTGATGGCGGGCGCAGGACTCAACGGCTGCGTGCCGGGCGGCTGAGCCCTGGCGATCTTGCTGTGACGCGGGCGGGCGGGCGCCCGCACTCCGGCGAAGTCCGGCCCGAGCGTCAGCGTGACCGCGTCAGCGGCAGTGTCTCCGGCGGTGCTGGCTCCGGGCGCGGTGTTCCCGGCGGCGCTGTCCCCGGCGGCGGTGTTCCCGGCCGCGGTGCTCCCGGCCGCGGTGTTCCCGGCGGCGCTGTTCCCGGCGGCACTGTCCTGTGCGGCACTGTCCTGTGTCACCGGCGCCTGCTTCAGCGCGGCCATCAGCGCGTAGGCGCTCTCCGCCTCGGCCGGGCTCTGGTAGGTCACGGTCGTGGAACTGGCGAAGGGCGCGTCGTGGGCGTGTACGACGTCGAACCCGAGCTTCCGCAGCCTCCGGGCGGTCTGCCTGGCCAGTCCAGGGACGCCGGCGGCGTTGAGCACGGTCAGCTGAACCTGGCTGGGCGGCGTCTGGGCCAGCTGGCCGTTCCACAGCTGGCCGCTCCGCAGCATCTGCCAGAGGACGTCATCCTGTGGCTCCTGCGGCAGCAGCCGGTTGAGGTCGGCCGGATCCTGGATGGTGGGCATGGTGATGAACGTCACGTTGCTGGTGTGCAGATGGCGCAGGGTCCCGGCCAGGCCGAGCAGCTTGCGGATCGATCCCAGGCCGGGATCCACGGTGAGCGCCTTGGTCGCGGTGTCGGCGATGTCCAGCACCTTGGCCGGGTTAGCCAATGTGCCCTCGCTGTCCATCTTCTGGACCAGCGAGGAGATGAATTCCTGCTGCAGCTCGATCCGGCCGAGGTCGCCGCCATCGCCGACGCCGTGCCGGGTGCGGACGAACGCGAGCGCCTGGTTTCCCGTAACGAGGTGCTGGCCGCCGGCTATCCGCAGCCGGCTCCACGGGTCGTAGTATCCGCCGCGCGGTACGCAGACCTCGACCCCGCCGACGGTGTCCACCATGGCGCGGAAGGAGTTGAAGTCGAACTCGACGAAGTGATCCACCCGGATCTGCGTCAGGCGCTCGACGGTGGCCACCGCGCAGGACGGGCCGCCCTGATTCATCGCACCGTCGATCATCGCGTCCGGTATGGCGGGCACGGTGTACTTGCCGACCCGTGACCGGCAGGCCGGCTCGTAGACCAGCGTGTCTCTCGGAATGGACACGATGGTCGCGTGCGTGCGCGTCGCGTCCAGATGGACGAGAAGCAGGTTGTCCGACAGGTTGGTGCCCGGATCGAAGCCGAAGCCAGGGCCCTGACCGTCACGGGTCTGCGAGCCCAGGACCAGGATGTTCAGCACGCCAGGAGCGGATGGCGGCGGCCGATGGCGCAGGCCGCCGAACGAGTTGACCACGCGCAGGTTCCCGTTCAGGTGGGCATAGACCGCGTATCCGGTCAGGCCGACCAGGACCGCCAGGACCGTGACCGCGATCGCGGACCCGAACGCCCACCGGCGGCCGCGGCTCATCCGCCGCCACCTGCCCGGACCCGGCTGATCGCGGGCACCCATCTGCGATTGATCGGTCGTGTCCCGGCTGGTCGTGTCCCGGCTGGTCGTGTCCCGGTCCGTCCCGTCCCGATCGGTCGTGTCCCGGCCGGTCGTGTCTCCGTCCGTCGTGTCCCCGTCCTTATGCCGACTCCCGTGATTGCGCAACCTGCAAGCCCGAGCCTAGTTCCGCCCGCCTGCGCACTGACCCGCCGACGTGCTCGTTCAGGCCGGCACCCGGCGCGCTCATCGCGGACCCGCGATGGCCAGGCGGGGTGCTCCTGCTGCTCGCACTCGCATGATGAAGACGCGGGGCACACTCCGCCGGAGTGCATGAATTCCCGACAACTGCGGCGTTCTCCCTGGATCCAGGCCTATTCGGCGCGGATCGGCTCGCCTGCGGCCCGGTAGCCCTCCCATAGCCGCCCGCCGGCCTGAGCCAGGACATCACCGGCGAGCCGGGCCAGCGCGGCTGGATCCTCCCTGGCCGCCAGCAAGGCGTCAGCGAGACTCGCGTCGAGGGCGCGCAGCTCCCGCAGCAGCCACTTGCCGCCGCCGAGCCACCGGCCCGCCAGCAGCAGCGCCAGCTCGGCTGTGTCCGTCAGGACGTTCCAGCCGATGACCATGGTCTCGCCCGGATCAGCGCTGCCCGCCAGGTCATCGAGAAGGTCGGACAGGCTGTATCTGCGGTAGTTCAGGTCGGCCTGATCCAGCGGTGGCGGCCCTGCGGCGAGCACCACCAGTGCCTGCTCCCGCACCCAGTCGGCCCGGCCGCCCGCACGCAGTATGGCTCCCTCGGCACACATCCGGGCCAGCGTGGGGCGCCGTTTCGCAGCGTCTCTGGCGAACCAGGAGACGATCGTCTGCTCGTCGTGCACGAAAAGCTCCACCGGCCAGCCGCGCCAGCGCAGCGACTCTCGGTAGGGAGCGGACGGGCCTGACCGCACCACGACGATGTCGAGGTCCGAGGTGCTCGTCCGCCGGGATGAGAGCACACCGCCGCCCAGGAACGCCGCCTGCGCGTCCGGGAACCGCTCCGTGACGAGATCGCGGGCATCGGCAACCGGATCCATGACCCGCAATTGTGCGCTGCCTGCCGCGGGGGCGCATCTGCTTTCGCTGGCGACGAGTGTGGCAGTATGCGCACGTGAGGCAGCCGTGAGCGTTCTGATTACCAACATCGGCGAGCTCGTCACTAACGCCGATGATGGCCGGGCCACGCCCGGCACTGGGCCGCCGGCGGCAGTCATCGCAGGCATGCCGCCGGGCTCCGCGCCCGGATCAGCGTCGGCCGGTCCCGGCCGCTACCGCGCGCTCGCCGACGCCGCGATCGTGCTGGACGCCGGCGTGGTGGCCTGGACCGGCCCCGCAGCACGGGCGCCGGCGGCTGATGAGCTCGTGGACGCGGCCGGCCGCGCCGTGCTGCCGGGATTCGTCGACTCGCATGCGCACCTGGTCTTCGCCGGCGAGCGCGGCCAGGAATTCGCGGCCCGGATGGCCGGGCTGCCCTACCAGGCTGGCGGCATCCGCTCTACCGTGACCGCGACCAGGAGCGCCACCGACGAGCAGCTCCGCGGTAACCTGCGCCGGCTGGCGGGGGAGATGCTCGGCCAGGGCATCACGACTTTCGAGTGCAAGTCGGGATACGGCCTGACGGTCGCCGACGAGGCTCGCAGCGTGGCGCTGGCCGCCGAGGTCACGCCGGAGGTCACCTACCTCGGCGCGCATGTGGTGCCGCCGGAGTTCGAGGGCGACGCGGGCGGCTACGTGGACCTGGTCTGCGGCCCGATGCTCGCGGCCTGCGCCCCGCACGCCCGGTGGGTCGACGTTTTCTGCGAGCAAGGCGCCTTCGGGGCGGACGAGGCCTCGGCCGTGCTCGCCGCCGGCCAGGCGGCGGGCCTGCAGGCCAGGGTGCACGCCAACCAGCTCGGCCCAGGCCCTGGCGTCCAGCTGGCCGTGGCCGCGGGCGCCGCCTCGGCGGATCACTGCACGTTCCTGACTGACGCCGACGTGGATGCGCTCGCCGCCTCCTCGACGGTCGCGACCCTGCTGCCCGGCGTGGAGTTCTCCACCCGGCAGCCTTACCCGGATGGCCGCCGCCTGCTGGACGCCGGCGCGGCAGTCGCGATTGCGACCGACTGCAACCCTGGCTCCTGCTTCACCTCAAGCATGGCGTTCTGCATGGCCCTGGCCGTCAGGGAGATGCACCTGACCACCCAGGAAGCGCTCTGGGCGGCTACCGCGGGCGGCGCCAGGGCGCTGCGCAGAACCGACATCGGCCATCTGGGCATCGGCGCGCGCGCCGACCTGGTGATGCTCGATGCGCCGTCCCACGCCTACCTCGCCTACCGGCCCGGCGTCCCGCTGACCGCCGCCGTCTGGCAAGCCGGGCAGCTCGCCGCCGGCCTCAGCGCGTCGCAGGCCCGTGTTACAGGACCGTGATACGGGCCCGTGAGGCGGGCATAGGCCCACAGCGTCGTAGATCGACTCTGACCCCAGGCAAATTTCAGGAATCCCGAGACACCGTGCTTCGTTAGCTATACGTTACCTAGCTGTGACACGACTTAATATGCGAGCAGGGCGGCACAGATCGATCCGTCGGCGGCCGCTGCTGCTCCTGATACCAGTAGGGATACTGTCGGTAGCTGCCGGAGCGATGGTGACAATTCCGGGCGGACTGTTCGGGACGGCCTCGCAGGCCGTAAACGTCGCACATACGTCGCACATACGTCACCACTGCCATTGGCGTGGCTGTCTGCAGCCAAAGCCGACGCCGCCGCCAAGCCCGACGCCGACTCCGGTGCCGACGAGCACGGCGACGCCGACTCCTTCGCCGTCGCCGGTCGCCCCACCGGCGCCCCCAGCGGCCCCGCCGGGTTCGGCTCCGTCCTCACCGGTCGTGACGGTCTGCGCGAATTCAGCACTGCTGGCTGGTCCTTCGTCACCTCCGGCTGGCGCGGTCACGATTCCGGCTGGTGACGATTCTTCGTACGCGAATAACGTGAGCCCCAACACGACCTACTGGTTCGCGCCGGGAACGCATACGCTGGGGACCGGCGAGTTTGACCAGTTCGATCCTGCTCAGGGAGACACGTTCATCGGCGCTCCCGGCGCCATCATTTCCGGTCAGGGCCGCAATGACTCGGCTTTTGACGGCACGGCGACCGGAGTCACTATCGAGTACCTGACGATCGAGAATTTCACCCCGCCAGGGAGCGAGGGCGCGGTGAATCATGACTCGGCCCAGGGCTGGGTAGTGTCGCATGACACGATTCAGGGAAATGCCCCGGGCGCGGGGATGATGGTCGGGAGTGACAACAAGGTCACCTTTGACTGCCTCACCAGGAACGGGCAGTACGGGTTTAACGCGTACGTGTCGCCAGACAGCAGCTCGGCGAGCAACCTCACTCAGGGACCGCAGAACCTCACGCTGAGTGATGACGAGATCAGTTTCAACGACACGTGCAACTTCGAGGGCGTGTCGCCTGATCCGGTGTCAGGGGCGGCGCCGTCGGACTGCGCGGGCGCGGGCGAGGGCAACGGGTGCGGCTGCTCGGGTGGCGGCAAGTTCTGGCAGGTGCAGAATGCCACCGTGGATGATAATTACGTGCACGATAATTACAACGTAGGCTTCTGGGCGGACACGAACAATGACGGGTTCACCTTCGATGGCAACTACTTCGCCGACAATTATGACTCGGGAATTATCTACGAGATCAGCTACAATGCCCTGATCGAGAACAATACGTTTATCGGAAACGCGAAGGACGGGGCGTCGAACGGCGGGTTCCCGACCGGGGCGATCTACCTATCGGAGTCCGGCGGGGACAGCCGGGTGCCTAACTCAGCGGGCATCACGACGCTTTCCGTGTCGGGTAACGTATTCACGAATAACTGGTCGGGTGTGGTGCTGTGGGAGTCCGCGGACAGGTTCTGCGGGTCGCCGGATAACAGTTCCACTGGCGTCTGCACGCTGGTAGATCCTTCAGTAGCCAATATCAAGACCTGTGACGCGGCGAACCTGCAGGGATCCGCTTCCTCGAAGACGCCCGATTATTACGATCTATGCCGGTGGAAGACCCAGAATGTCCTGGTGTCACATAACACGTTCAACATGGACGACTCGGCGGTCCGCGGCTGCCAGGCCGCGGCTAACTCCTGCGGGGAGAACGCCATCTTCAGCCAGTACGGCACGGACCCGAGCTGGTCACCGTACAAGGGGTCCGTTATCACAAGTGCGATCACGGCATCCCGGAACAACCAGTTCTCGGACAATACCTACACTGGGCCGTGGGAGTATATGTACTCCGACCAGAGCGGAGTCCTTACCTTCGCGCAATGGCAGGGCAAGGGACAGGATTAACTCTGACAGCTGCGCGCCAGCCGACGTTATCTGCGTCGGCTGGCGCGCAGTCGCATGCTGATAGCGGTCAGGCGGGGACGGCGGGGCCGCCAGCGGGTCAGGCGGGACGGCGGGCGGGGACGGTGTCCAGGCCGGGATAGCGGCCGCGGTAGCGGATCAGCGGGTCACCGGCCTCGGCCACGTAGGGCAGGCCCAGCACCCTGGCGATGACCAGCAGATGATCTCCGACGGTTATCCGCTGGCTGGCCTCGCACTCCAGGGCGGCCAGCCCGCCGTCGGCGATCAGGGCGCCGGATGCCCCGCCGCGATGGTGCGGCACCCCGTCGAGAAGCAGCCGGGCCCCCGGCCGCCCGGCCACCGCGAACCGTCCGGCCAGGACCCGCTGGCCGGCCGCGAGCAGGGTCACCGCGAACAGTTGCGCCCGGCCGAGGACCTCAGCCGGATATGAACTGGCGATCAGCGAGACCAGGACCATCGGCGGATCCACCGACACCGGGCAGAACGCGCTGACCGTCGTGCCGATGTCGTCCCGCCCGTCGGCCACGGTGACCAGCGTGACGCCCGTGGCGAAGGCCCCGAGCGCATCGGCGAAGGGTGCAGCCGAGGTGCTGTCTGCGGGCCGTTTCGTCACTCGAATGTCCAGCTGCCCGGCAACATCAGCGGACCGTAGGACGGCAAGCCGGTGCGGGCCGCCAGGCGCCAGGCCGGACCCCAGCTTTCGGCGAGCACCCCGGACAGGGCGGCGGTGCGCCCGTCGGCGGACCCGGCCGGGCGGAGCCGGTCCAGCGGCCGGGTCCTCGGATAGACCCGCAGCGGGGCGGCGGCGGGCAAGCCGGCCCGGCGGCGGGCTATGTCGCAGGCCTTCTCCAGGCCGCCGAGCTCATCCACCAGCCCGCGCTCGAGCGCGTCGGCCCCGGTCCATACCCGGCCCCTGGCCAGTTCGTGCACCCGCTCCGGCGACAGGCGGCGTCCTTCCGCCACCTTCCCGGTGAAGTCGGCGTAGATGTGATCGAGCCAGTTATTCACCAGCGCCCATTCATCCTCGCTGTACGGGTGCGTGGTGCCGAACATGGCGGCATGCTCGCCCTGGGTCACCGAGTCGGTCGTCACCCCGGCCTTGCCCAGGGCCTGGCCGAGCACCGGCTTGCCGGACAGCACGCCGATCGAGCCAGTCACCGTGCCCGGCTGCGCGACGATCGCGTCGGCCGCCATCGATATGTAGTAGCCGCCGGACGCCGCCACGTCTCCCATGGACGCCACCAGCGGCTTGCCTGCCGCCCTGGCCCGCACGACCTCGCGCCAGATCGTATCGGAGGCGACGTAGGACCCGCCCGGGCTGTCGACGCGCAGCACGATGGCGCGAATGTGATCGTCGGCGACCGCCGCCCGGATCGCCGCCGCGATGGTGTCAGAGCCCATCGAGCCGCCGGACAGCAGCCCGCGGCCGCTGCGGCCGCGCCGGATCGGCCCGGTCGCGTAGATCAGCGCGACCTCCTGCTCTCGCGGAGACGGCAGCTTGCGGGCCCGCTCCGCCAGCGCGCGCGAGCGCTGGTAGCGCCCGAGCGGATGCACCAGCGCGTCCGGGCCCGCGTGCTTGCGGACGATCTGGTACACCTCGTCGCGGTAGCCGAGCGCATCCACCAGGCCGGCTTCCAGTGCCTGGCCGGCGAGGAACGGCCCGCGGTCCACCAGCGCCCTGGCCTCGTCGGCAGCGATTCTCCGGCGCTGCGCGATCGCCTCGACGATCTGCTCGGTAATCGACGCGGTGAGTCGCTCGGTGGCGTGCCGGGCGGCCGGGGAGAAGCCGCGCTCGGTCACCTGCTCGGCCGCGCTCTTGTACTCGTGCCGCTTGCCGACCTGGAAGTCCACGCCAAGCCGGTCCAGCGCGTCGCGCAGGAATATCCGCTCGACGGCGATCCCGGTGAGCCCGAGGTCGCCTGAGGGCTGCAGGTAGATGGTGTCGAACGCGGTGGCCAGGTAGTACGGCACGTTGCCCGCCGAGAACTCGCCGAACGACTCCGCCCACGCCACCGTCAGCTTGCCGGCCTCGCGGAAGACCTCAATCGCCCGCCGCAGTTCCTGGACCTGGGCCAGCCCGATCGGCCGCCCGCCGACCTTGGCGACCAGCGCCCTGACCCGGTCGTCGCCGGCCGCCCGGCGCAAGCCGTCCAGGACGTCGCTGAGCGCCGCCCGGCGGCGGCCCAGGACGGCCGAGACCGGGTCGGCCGGCCTGCTCTCGGTGATCCCGTCGGTCAGGTCAAGCTCCAGGATGAGCGGGGCGGTCCACCGCTGGCCGATCCCGGAGATCCGGTTCTGAAGTATCGAATCTGCCATGCGGCCAGCCTACGGCTCGTTCCCCCGTAAGGTCCGTACTGTGGTCAGGAGTCAAGGTCGCAGCGGCGCCGCGCCCGGTTCGCCGCAGATCCCGGCGGCCGCCGCGGACAACGGAGCGGACCACGGAAACGTCCAGTTCCCGTTGGGCGCGGCGGTGACGATCGCGGACCTGGACGGTGATCCGCACCTGCTCCTGCGGCGGCTTCGTGAGCGCGAGCCAGTGTCGTGGCTGCCCGCGCTCGGGGGCTGGCTGGTGACACGGCGCGATCTCGCACTGCACGTCCTGAGCGACAGCGAGACGTTCACCGTTGACGATCCGCGCTTCTCGACCGCCCGTGTCGTCGGGCCGAGCATGCTCTCGCTGGACGGTCCCGAGCACGGGCGGCACCGGGACCCGTTCGCCCAGGCGTTCCGGGTGACGGCGGTGCGCTCCCGGCTGGAGGCGTTCGTCGAGGCAGCGGCCGTGCGCCTGGTGACCGACCTGCGGCCCGCCGGAAGCGCCGAGCTGCGCCGCAGCCTGGCCGGGCCGCTCGCCGTGGCCGTCGTCGCCGAGGTGCTCGGCCTGGACGACACCGAGCCGGCGGTCGTGCTGTCGTGGTACGACGCCATAGTCGCCGCGGTGTCGGCCCTGGCCGCCGATCCGGGCGGCGCGGCAGGCCCGGCCGCGGCGGCCGGGGACGGCGCGGCGGTCGCGGGCCGGGGCGGGGGCGGCCTGGCCGTCGCGGGCAGCGCGGCGTTCAGCTTGCTCAGGGCCCGCCTCGAGGCCGCCATCGGCCGTCCGGGCAGTTCCAGTCTGCTCGCCGCCGCGGCGGCCGAGGGCGGCCTGACCGCCAGCGAGGTCGTGTCGAATGCCGCGGTGATGATGTTCGGCGGTATCGAGACGACCGAGGGGATGATCACCAACGCGATCCTGCATCTGCTGGGTCATCCCGACCAGCTCCGCCTCGTGCTCGCCGATGACGCCCTGATCCCGAACGCGATCGAGGAGTCACTGCGGCTGGAGCCCGCGGCCGCGGTCGTCGACCGCTACTGCACGGCCAGCGTCCGGATCGGGGACGCGGACATCCGCCAGGGCGATCTGGTCACGGTCTCGCTGACGGGCGCGAACCGCGATCCCGCGTTCTTCGATGATCCCGACCGGTTCGACGTGCGCCGGGACAATGCCCGGCTGGGCCTGGCGTTCGCCCGCGGCCCGCATTTCTGCCCTGGCGCCCAGCTGGCCCGGCTGGAGGCGCAGGCGGCGATCCGCGCGCTGCTGACCCGCCTGCCCGGCCTGCGGCTTGACCCGGCGCGGCCCGGCTCGCCCCCGGCTGCCTCGGCGCGCGGCCTGGTGTTTCGCAAGCCGCCGACGCTGCACGTCCGGTGGGATACCCCGTCAGGATGACGCGGCGCTGACCTGCGGGCCGCCGTGATCAGCCGCGTCAGCCACCGCAGTAGCGGTCCGGCCGCGTCGCCGGTCACGTACGGCGCGCAGCACCGGCAAGGCGGCGAAATAGGAGCCGGCCAGCGCGATGCCGCCGACGCCAAGGTCGACCGAGATCCGGCCCTGCCGGGTCCAGTAGACGTCTTTGAGGTCGAGCAGCAAGGCGAACTCGTCAACGATCAGCGCCAGCCCGCTGCCGTAGCTGAGCGACACGGCGGGATGCCTGCGGTGACGCTCCTCGCCCCGGACGGCGACCGCGCCGACGCCAGCGAGCAGGCCGATTCCCCACATGTAGTGGTGCAGGTGCTCGCCGCCCGCGCTGAGGTTGCGGAACGGCCCGCGGCCCGCGCGGATGCTGTAAGTGATGCCGCGCGTCGCCGCGAACGTGCTCGTGAACGCCAGCCAGCTGAGCAAGGCTGACCGCTGACTGGGGTCGACGTCAGCGCGGATGGCGCTCAGGAACTCCTGGGCCAGCGACGGGTGATCATTCACATGCGCACCCTATCCTGGCTCGCCGGAGCTATCGGCTATCGTCGCGGCAATGGTCAACGGCGACGGAAACGGGTGGACCCGGTGCCGGCTGGGCCACCGGCACTGGGGACGGTTCGGCGCCGCGGGACTGCTGGCGTGCGCCCCGGACGAGGCGGGGCGGGAGCTCGTCTTGCTGCAGCGCAGGAACTGGTGGGGAAACCACGGCGGCACGTGGGGGCCGCCCGGCGGCGCGCGGGACAGCCATGAGACCGCCGTGGCCGCGGCGCTGCGCGAGGCAGCCGAGGAATGTGACATCCCGCCGGACGCCGTCCGCCTCCACGGCATCCTGCGCGACGATCACGGAGGCTGGTCTTACCAGACCGTGATCGGCGCCGCGCCCGAGCCGTTCGAGGTGCGCTCGGCAAGCTCGGAGACCAGCGAGGTCGGATGGATCGCCGCGGCCGATGTCGACCGGCTCGCCCTGCATCCAGGGTTCGCCGGGCAATGGCCGGTACTGCGGACGGCGCTTCAGCCGTTGACGATCATCGTTGACGTGGCGAACGTGATGGGGTCGAGACCGGACGGCTGGTGGCGGGACCGGGCAAGCGCGGCCGCCCGCCTCGCCGCTGAACTGGCGGTACTCGCCGGACGGGGGCTGGCCGAGTTGCCGGACTCGCTGCATGCGCCAGCCCTCGAGCGCTGGTTTCCGCAGTACGTGCTGGTCCTGGAGGGAGCGGCTCGCCGTGCGGCTCAAGATGGCCCTGGCGCTGATCCCGGTGCCGCCCCCGGCTACGGCGCCGCGGCCGATGGCTACATCCGGCTCGTGTCAGCTCCCGGCCTCGGCGATGACACCATCGCCGAGCTGGCGGCCCAGACCGCCGGGCGCCGCCTCGTGGTGACCGCGGACCGGGAACTGCGCGAGCGCTGCCTGGCCGCGGGGGCGGCGGTGACCGGTCCGGGCTGGCTGCTGCGTCAGCTCTGACCGGGAATGCCGCGGTGCTGGGGACAGCCGGCTGCCCGGTCAGCCGTGGTGGACGGGCCCGTGGTGGACGGGCCCGTGGTGGACGGGCCCGTGGTGGACGGGCCCGTGATGGACGGGCCCGTGGTGGGTGGGGAGGAGGAGGCAGGGAGAGAACGAGCTGAGGCCCCGCTTAGCCGTCATGCCCGCCGCCTCCGCCGCCTCCTCCTCCGCCATGGCCGCCGCCACCGCCATGTCCGCCGCCACCATCATCGCCACCGGTGCCGACGACCCCGCTATCGTCGGCCACGCTGGTGAAGTGCGGATGGCCGCCGGAACACGTCACGGTGACGCGCTGGCCAGTCTGGCCGGACCTAAAGGTCACCCACGTCGAGGTCGCCGGGCCCTGGGAACCTTCGGTCTCGTAGCCCTGCGCCGCGAACCAGGTTATCTTGGCCATACCGGACAAACAGGATGCGAAAACGGTACCGCCGGTAGTGGCGAACGCTTGCGGCGCGGCCGCGGTCGGCCCGGCCGCCGGTGACGGGGCGTGGCGCGGACGCGGGCTGGCCGCGGCGGAGCCCGGCTGGCTGGACCGCGTCGCGGCGGGGCCCAGCTGCGCAAGGTCCTGCTGCACATTCGCCTCGGTCATCGGCCGTCCAGCGGCGCCGAAGAGGCCCGTGCCGAGGAAGCTCAGCGCGGCGGTCACGCCGCTGGCGGCGACCACCGCGCCGGCCAGCCAGATGGCGGTCACCGCCGCGACGTGCTTGCGCATCCCTCCACTGTGCCTCATCGGCGGCCCCGCTCGGGTTAACGCTCCCCTAAGGCTCCCCTACGGTACTTACGCAAACGGCCCGTCGTGGCCCTCCTCGGATAACGTTCGGATATGCCCAAGGTGCTCATTGTCGAGGACGATCCCACGATCCGCACGGCGGTCATGCGGGCCCTGTCCGATAAGGGTTACGCGGTGGCAGCAGCGCACACGGCGATGAGCGGCCTGCAGCTGGCGGTCTCCGAGCACCCAGACGTCGTCATCCTGGACCTCGGCCTGCCCGATCTGGATGGCCGTGAGGTGCTGCGGATGATCAGGGCGGTCAGCAGCGTACCGATCATCGTGGCCACCGCGCGCAGCGCTGAGGCGGACATCGTCCATTCGCTCGACGCAGGCGCCGACGATTATGTGGTGAAGCCGTTCGGCGGCGCGCAGCTCGATGCCAGGATCCGGGCGGTGCTGCGCCGGGCCGCCGAGCCAGACCAGGATGTCGTCATCGAGGTCGGCGGACTGCGGCTGGACCGCCGCGCCCGGCAGGCATTTCTCGATGACGAGGCCCTCGACCTGACGCCTCGGGAGTTTGACCTGCTGCACTACCTCGCGGAGCGAGCCGGTGCCGTGGTGACCAAGCAGGAGCTGCTGGTCGAGGTCTGGCAGCAGCCCTACGGCGGCGCCGACAAGAGCATTGACGTGCACCTGTCGTGGCTGCGCCGCAAGCTCGGCGAGACCGCGCAAGAGCCCCGCTACCTGCATACCGTGCGCCGGGTCGGGGTGCGCCTGGCCGCGCCCGCGGCACCGGAACTCAGCTGATGAGGCGGCGGCTTGCCCTCCTGGTGTCCGCCACCATGGCCCTTGTCCTGCTGGCCTTCGTGGTCCCGCTGGCTCTCCTGATCCGCGTTATTGTCGCCGACCGCGCCGTCGCGGACGCCACAGTCGCGGTCCGGTCGCTCAGCGCGCTGGTGGCGACCGCCCCGCAGTCGTCGGTGCCAGGGCTGATCGCGACGGCGGGGCGCCCGGTCACCGTGTTCTTCCCTGACGGCTCGACCGTCGGGGTTCATGCGCGCCGTACCCCGGCCGTACAGCTGTCGCAGCGCGGGCGGAGCATCAGTGTCGCCGATCCTGGCGGCCGGGAGATCCTCGTCGCCGTGCGCGTCCAGTCCGGCGGTACCTCGGTCATCCGGACCTTCGTCAGCAATGCCGAGCTAGGCCGGGGCGTGACCAGGGCGTGGATCATCCTGGCCGTGCTCGGCGTGATCCTGCTCGGGCTGGGCGTGGCGATCGCGGATCAGCTGGTCGGCACGGTGACCCGGCCCATCGGCGAGCTCGCGCAAGTCTCCCGCCGGCTCGCGGGCGGTGACCTCGAGGCGCGCGCCAGCCCGGCCGGTCCGCCGGAAGTGCGCGAGGTAGCGGTGAGCCTGAACTATCTGGCCGGCCGGATCAGGGACCTGATCTGGCAGGAGCGCGAGTCCATCGCCGATTTGTCGCACCGGCTGCGGACTCCGCTGACCGCGCTGCGGCTCGAGGCCGAGGCGGTGCCGGAATCGGCCGATCCGGACCGCCGGATCGAGACGCAGGTCCAGGCCCTGGAGAGCGCCGTGACGTCGCTGATCGAGGACGCGCGCAGGCGCAGCGGCGGGCCGGGCAGCTGCGATGCGGCGCAGGTGATCGCCGAGCGGACCGCGTTCTGGTCGGTACTCGCCGACGATCAGGGACGGGCCATGACCGTCGAGCTGGGCCAGGCACCGGTACTGGTCGGCGTGGCCGGCCCGGACCTGGCCGCGGGCCTCGATGCCCTGCTCGGCAACGTGTTCGCGCACACGCCGGAGGGCACCGGTTTCGCCGTGCGGCTGCGGGCCCGCCCCGGCGGCGGCGGTTTCGTGACCGTGACGGACACCGGTCCCGGCTTCGGCGGAGGCGACCCGGTCCGGCGAGGCGCCAGCAGCGGCGGCTCGACCGGGCTGGGCCTGGATATTGCCCGGCAGACGGCCGAGGCGTCAGGCGGATCGCTGACCGTCGGCAACAGCGCCTCCGGCGGCCAGGTCGTGGTGGAGCTGGGCCCGCCGCAGGACGGCTCGCCGTCGCAGCACGGCTCGTCGCAGCACGGCCCATCACAGCACGGCTCGTCGCAGCACGGCCCATCACAGCACCGGCGCGGATCTTAGTCGGCCGTTAACATCCGCGCAGCGCTGCGCTATCGCGGCGGGGGCGATGCTCAGCAGACATCGCCATCCACGAAGGAGTGCAGTAATGCGAAGGACGCTGAAGATTGGCATCGGAGCAGGCACGGCGGCCATCATCGCGACCATGTCGGCAGGCGTGGCATCGGCGACGACCGGCGGCCTGCAGGCCGCCGGGTCAGCCGCGACGATGACGTCAGTGAACAAGCACATCACCAGGGCGCAGGCGCGGCATCTGGCCAGGGCCGCGGTGCCGCACAGCCGGGTGATCGAGGTGCAGTCCGACGACCTGCACGACCATCCGGTATGGAAGGTACAGCTGGCCACCCCCCATGGCCGGGTCGTGGTCGACGTCAGCAAGCGGACCGGTAAGGTGACCATTCTGCGCCGCCACGGTGGCGGCGGCGGGCATGACGACGCTGTCCTCGCCACCCCGGCCGGGCCCAGCTCGGTGGCCAGCGTGGTCGCCAGCATGAGCCGTCAGGTCACCGACGACCACGGTCGCGACGCCCGTGACCACGACGGCGCTCGCGAAGAGCGCGGCGACCGGCACGATGATGGCCGCGGCGACCGTCACGATCATGACCGTGGCGACCGGGATGGCCACGATCACGACCACGGGGACGACGGCTCCGGCCGGTAAAGCCTGCCGGCTCAGCCCCTCCCCCCGCTGGGCAGGCGGAGATGCCCCCGTGTACCGCCTCCGCCGCGGCGCACGGGGGCATCTGCCTTGAGCGGCGCCTCACGCCACCTGGATGGACCGCTTCGCGAGCCCGAGCCAGTAGCCGGTGATCGTGGTGGCCGGCGGTGCCTGGCCATCGGCGGCGCCGAGCGTGACGAACAGCGGCGCGAAATGCTCGGTGCTGGGATGGGCGTACCGCGCGCCCGGCGCGCTGCGGAAATTGGCGAGCGCGTCGATGTCGTCGGCGTCCAGCGCCTCGCCCGCCCAGTGATCAAACTCGGTGGACCAGCCGGGCGGCGGCGCGTCAAAGCGGAAGTCCCGCAGGAACGGCAGCCCGTGCGTCAGGAAGCCGCTGCCGGCGATCAGCACGCCCTCGTCGCGCAGCGGCCGCAGCGCCGCGCCGACGCGCAGCAGCCGCGCCGGGTCCAGGGTGGGCATGGAGATCTGCAGGACCGGGACGTCCGCCTCCGGATACATCACGGTCAGGGGCACGTAGGCGCCGTGATCCAGGCCTCGGTCCGGCCGGTCGACGGTGGCCTCGACGCCCGCCAGCAGCTGGCGGACCTGCTCGGCCAGCTCGGGCGCGCCCGGCGACGGGTACCGCGCCCGGTAGAAGCGCTCGGGGAAGCCGCCGAAATCATAGATCAGCGGTGCGGCGTCGGCGGTGGCCCCGATCGTCAGCGGGGCGGATTCCCAGTGCGCCGATACCATCAGAACGGCGCGCGGCCTCGGCATCGCCTGGGCCCAGGCTTCGAGCTGGATTACCCAGAGCGGGTCATCGACCAGCGGCGGGGCGCCATGACCGAGGTAGATGGCCGGCATCCGGCCGCTGGTCACGGCGGCGGCCGCCACGCTGGTCACCTTCTCGGCCGCATCAAGCGGGACCGGCTCATGCTCGGGTTCCTGCGCGCGAAGCTCCTCGTCCATGATGGTTCCCCTGCCTGTGCTCGTCGGGCTCTCCACTCGGACGGTAGCTCAGCCGGACATCCGGCTGCGACTCCGGTCGCGAGTCGGCACCCGGCCTGGCCGGCCGCGGGAGAGGATGACGGGATGCGGGTGATAGCGCTGGCCGATACCCACGCGCCCAGACGATGGCGGTCCTGCCCGCCGCTGGTCGCCGAGCAGCTGCGGCAGGCCGACCTCATCTTGCACGCGGGCGACGTCTGCACGGCGTCGGTCCTCGATGAGCTGGCCGGCTACGCGCCGGTCTGCGCCGTGCTCGGCAACAACGACGGGCCGGACGTAGCCGCCTGGGGCGCTCCGGCCAGCCTGGAGCTCGATCTCGATGGACTGCCGGTGGCGGTGGTGCACGACAGCGGCCAGGCGACCGGGCGGATCGCGCGCCTGCGCCGCCAGTTCCCCGATGCCGCCCTGGTCGTGTTCGGGCACTCGCACATCCCGCTCGACCAGTCGGGCGATGGCCTGCGGATCTTCAACCCCGGCTCGCCCACCGACCGGCGCCGCCAGCCCCGCGGCACCCTCGGGGTCCTGGTCATCGAGGACGGTCAGCTGACCGAGGCCAGGATCATCCCGGTCACCTGACCCCGGCCCCGGCCGGCCGCCCCGAAAACCAGCTCAGGCGGGCTTGGCGGGCTGCGCTGGTGCGGGCTTGGCGGCCTGCTCGGGTGCCTTCTGCGCGGTCTGCTCCGCAGCGGCCTCGGGGGGCGGCTCGGGAGCCTTTTCCGGCGTCAGCCACAGCACGCCGAGCGGGGGAACCCTGACCACCGCGGAGGCGGCCAGGCCGTGCCACGGCTCGGCGACGGCCTCGACGGCCCCGAGGTTGCCGACGCCGCTGCCACCGTAGATCTCGGCATCGGTGTTGATCACCTCAAGCCAGCGGCCAGCGGCCGGCAGCCCGACCCGGTAGCGGTTATGCGGCTCGCCCGAGAAGTTCGCCACGCAGGCGATCATGGCACCGGAATCCGCGAATCGCAGGAACGACAGGACGTTGCCGGAGCTGTCGTTCGCATCGATCCAGCCGAAGCCCTCCGGCGTGAAGTCCTGCGTCCATAGCGCGGGGGCAGCGCGGTAGGCCGCGTTCAGGTCGCCGACCAGGCGCCGGATCCCCGCATGCGACTCATCGTCAGCGGCGGCCCAGTCCATCCCGGCCTGCTCGGACCACTCGGCGGCCTGCCCGAGCTCCGATCCCATGAACAGCAGCTGCTTGCCAGGGTGCGCCCACATGTAGGCGAACAGCGCCCGCAGCCCGGCGAACTTGCGCCACGGGTCGCCGGCCATCTTGCCCAGCAGGGACCCCTTGCCGTGCACGACCTCGTCGTGCGAGAGCGGCAGGACGTAGTTCTCGCTGTAGGCGTAGATCATCGAGAAGGTCAGCTCGTTGTGGTGATAGCTGCGGTACACCGGGTCATAGCTGAGGTAATTCAGGGTGTCGTGCATCCAGCCCAGGTTCCACTTGAGCGCGAATCCCAGCCCGCCCAGGTGTACCGGCCTGGTCACTCCCGGCCACGCGGTGGACTCCTCGGCGATCATCATGATGCCGGGAACCCGCTGGTAGCAGGTCGCGTTGACCTGCTGCAGGAAGGAGACGGCGTCCAGGTTCTCCCGGCCGCCGAGCGCGTTGGGCGACCATTCGCCGGCCTTGCGCGAGTAGTCCAGGTACAGCATCGAGGCGACGGCATCCACCCGCAGCCCGTCGATGTGGTACTCCTCCAGCCAGAACAGCGCGTTGGCGACCAGGAAGTTGCGTACCTCCGGCCGTCCGTAGTCGAAGATGAGCGTGCCCCAGTCCGGGTGCTCGCCGCGCTGCGGGTCCGCGTTCTCGTACAGCGCCGTGCCGTCGAAGCGCGCCAGGGCCCAGGTATCCCTGGGGAAGTGAGCGGGCACCCAGTCGATCAGGACGCCGATGCCGGCCTGATGCAGCCGGTCCACCAGGTAGCGGAAATCGTCGGGCGTGCCAAAGCGCGCCGTCGGGGCGTAATACGACGTCACCTGGTAGCCCCAGGATCCGCCGTACGGGTGCTCAGCGACCGGCATGAACTCCACGTGCGTGAAGCCCATCTCACTCACATACGAAACGAGCTGGCTCGCGAGCTCGACATACGAAAGCCCGGGCCGCCAGGAGCCGATGTGGACCTCGTACACGCTCATCGGCTCGCGCAGCGGGTCCCGCTTCGCCCGCTCGTCGAGCCAGTCGTGGTCGTTCCACTCGTAGCCGGAATCGAAGACGACCGAGGCCGTGGCGGGCGGCTCCTCGGCGCGCGCGGCCATCGGGTCGGCCTTGCGGTGCCATTGGCCGTCTGCCCCGCAGATGTCGTACTTGTACCGGGTTCCCGCGCCCACGTCGGGCACGAAAAGCTCCCAGACGCCGGAGGAGCCCAGCGAGCGCATCGGGTGCGCGGTCCCGTCCCAGCCGTTGAAGTCGCCGATGGCACGGACGCCCCGCGCACTCGGTGCCCAGACGGCGAAGGAGGTGCCGCCGTCCTTCTGGTGCACGTGCGCGCCGAGGACCTCCCACAGCGCCTCGTGCCTGCCCTCGCCGATCAGGTGCAGGTCAAGGTCGCCCAGGCTGGGCAGATGCCGGTACGGGTCGTCGCTCACCAGCTCGACGCCATGCTGGTAGGCCACCGCGAGCCGGTAGTCAGGTATCTCGCTGACCGGGAGCGTCGCGGTGAAGACGCCCCCGTGCACATGCTCCAGCGGGAACCGGCGGCCGTCGGGGAGCACGGCGGTCACCGAGGTGGCCAGCGGCCGCAGCGCGCGGATGATCACGCCGCCGGGACCGGGGTGCGCGCCGAGGACCGAGTGCGGGTCGTGATGCGCGCCCGCGACAATCCGGTCGATCTCATCGTGGCTGACGGGATCGGCCGTGCTGACCGGGCCGTCCGTGCTGACCGGCCCGTCCGTGGTGACCGGCCCGTCCGTGGTGACCGGGCCGTCCGTGGTGATGGGGCCGTCCGTGGTGGCGGGGCCGTCCGTGGCGGCGGGATCGCCAGGGCCGCTCGGTGTTCCCATCGTCACGCTGCCGCGATCGAGTCGAGCGGGATGGATAGCCAGGCGGGCCGCTGCCGGGACTCATAGACCACTTCGTAGACCGCTTTCTCCAGCATCAGCGCCCGCAGCAGCGCTGCGCTGGCCGCCGGGTCTGTCCCGCCGGCCCGGGCGTACCCCGCGCAGAACGCCGTCTGGCAGCGCTCCACCCATATTTCAGCAGCCGCCCGCAGGCGCTGGGTATCCGGGTTGCCGAGCAGCGGATGCCGCGCGGCGTAGTCGAACGATCGGAGCATTCCAGCCACGTCCTTCAGAGCGGGATACCGGGCCCGGCGCTGCGCGAGCGGGATCGCGGGCTCGCCCTCGAAATCTAGCGCCACCCATCCGGCCTGGGTCGCAATGACCTGGCCGAGATGAAAGTCGCCGTGCACTCGCTGAATGGTGACCGGGCTGGTGATCTCGCCTAGCGCGCCGAAGGCCGCCCGGAGCTTGGCCGCATGCCTGCCGAGCTCGGGAACCTCGTCGAGGGCTTCCGCCAGCTTGCGGATCATGTTATCGGCGAGCTGGGCCAGGGCGCGGGGCGCGAGCTCGCCGGTGCCGAAGGCAGCGGCCAGATCCGCGTGCATCTCGGCCGTGGCCTGGCCGAGCAGGTACGCCTCGCCGGTGAAATGCGGGTCAGTCTCCGCGCGCGGGCCCAGCGCGCTGGCGTGGCCGTTCATGGCGCCGGGGGCGCCGGTGCCGCTGGCCCCGCCGGGCGCGCCGCCGGGCGGGCCGCTCGCGCCGCCGGCTGGCCGGCCGCTCATGATGTCGGCGTGCGCGGCGGTCGTGACGCTGGCCTGGGCGCCGTTCAGCACGCCGCCGGACCGGCCGCCGGGGTCCTGCTCCGGTGCGCGTCCCTTCCAGGCGGCCAGGTAGTCCCCGGCGTCGCTGGGGCGCTCGGCGGACAGCTCGGCATACAGGCTCCGCAGGCCGCTCACGGCCAGCGACCAGCCGTCGCTCGCGCCGGGCAGGTACCTGGACAGGACACCGAGCAAGGTCGGCTCGCCGTCCAGGCGCGTCTCGATCCAGCCGAGCGGGGCGGCCACCCTGGTCGAGCCGAGCCGCGCGAGCGCTCCGGCCACCTCCAGATCGGGGTTCTCGCCGGGGAACGGCCTGCGCAGCACCTTCAGGATCGCGGCCTCGCCGAAGACGAGGCTGGTGTTGCTCTGCTCGGCGGCCAGCACGCGGCTATCGGCCCAGTTGTCGATCGGCGCGCCCGGTTCCCTGATGAACCGCAGCGGGCCGGCGGAGCGCTGGCTGGCGATGTTGCCCAGCAGGATGCTGGTGAGAGCGGGATCGTGCAGGGCGTCATAGGCGGTCATCCCGCCCGCGGGCCCGATGACGGCATGGCTCAGCGAGACCGGCAGCCGCGAGCGGAATCCGGCGAGGACCTGATACCGGGCGATCGGGCCGCTGTTCGACACCGTGATGATCAGGTGCCGGAACTCGGGATCACCGGCCGTCAGCGTGACGTCCGAAGTGATCGCCAGATCACCGACCGGCGCGTTCTGGCCCGAGTACCACCGCTGGGTCGGCAGCCAGCGGGCCAGCGAGTCCGCAAATGTCATGACACCAGATCTACTCCGTCACTCGATGACCTCCTGGCGCCCTGCCGTGCACCCGCACGTCGTGCATCAGGTCAGTCAGCAGCAGGTCAGATGCGGGACGCGGCCGGTGGTACGGGTGCTCAGGTGGCCAGTCGGCCAGGAAGCCGACAATGTGAGCTGCCCGGTCGTGAGCCTGCTAAACGGGAGTGATCTGCCCGGCCGCGGGCTCGCTAAAACGGCGGCCGGGTATTTCCGGCGAGATATATACCGATCTACCCGCGCGGGGCGGGCGGCTGCACCACGAACCAGTAGAAGCCATGACCAGGCAGGGTCAGCAGGTAGCTGAGCTCGCCGATCGGCGGGAAGGTGACACCGCCCATGCACTCCACGGGCGTGGATCCCTCGAATCTGCTCAGGTCCAGCTCGACGGGCTGCGGGAACCTGGACAGGTTGTTCACGCACAGGATCCTGTCGGTCCCGCCCGATCGCGGGTCCGGCTCGCGGTTCTCCCGCATGAATGCCAGAACGCTGGGGTTGGACGAGTTCAGCTCCTCGCAGCGGCCGAGCCCGAAGACGGGGTGCCGCTTCCTGATCTCGATCATGCGCCTGGTCCAGTGCAGCAGGGACCCGGTGTTCTTCTGCTGCGCCTCCACGTTGATCGCCTGGTACCCGTAGATCGGGTCCATGATCAGGGGCAGGTAGAGGCGGGCCGGGTCACAGCCGGAGAAGCCCGCGTTCCGGTCGGGGGTCCACTGCATGGGCGTGCGCACGCCGTCGCGGTCGCCGAGCCAGATGTTGTCGCCCATGCCGATCTCGTCACCGTAATACAGGACCGGCGAGCCGGGCAGCGAGAGCAGCAGCGCGGTGAACAGCTGCAGCTGGTTGCGGTCATTCTCCAGCAGCGGCGCGAGCCTGCGGCGGATGCCGATGTTGGCCTTCATCCGCGGGTCCCTGGCGTATTCGGCGTACATGTAGTCACGCTCGTCGTCAGTGACCATCTCCAGCGTCAGCTCATCGTGGTTACGCAGGAAGATGCCCCACTGGCAGCCGGAAGGGATCTCCGGTGTCTGGGCCAGGATCTCCGAGATGGGATACCGCTGCTCGCGGCGCACGGCCATGAAGATGCGCGGCATCAGCGGGAAGTGGAACGCCATATGGCACTCGTCGCCGCCCCCCTCGGGGTCGCCGAAGTACTCGACCACGTCGGCCGGCCACTGGTTCGCCTCGGCGAGCAGCACCCGGTCCGGGTACAGGCGGTCTACCTCCGTCCGGACGCGCTTGAGGTACTCGTGCGTCTCCTTGAGGTTCTCGCAGCCGGTGCCCTCCCGCTCGTACAGGTACGGCACCGCATCCAGCCGGAAGCCGTCGATGCCCAGATCGAGCCAGAACCGCAGCACCTCGATCATCGCATCCTGGACCTGCGGGTTCTCGTAGTTGAGATCCGGCTGGTGGGAGAAGAACCGGTGCCAGTAGTACTGGCCGCGGACCTGATCGAAGGTCCAGTTGGACTGCTCGGTATCCACGAAGATGACGCGGGCCTCGCTATACCGGTCGTCGGTGTCCGACCAGACGTAGAAATCCCCGAACGGGCCGTCCGGTTCCGCCCGCGAGGCCTGGAACCACGGATGCGCGTCGCTGGTGTGATTCATGACCAGATCGGCGATGACCCGCATGCCGCGCTCGTGCGCGGCCTCGACGAGCTCCACGAAATCGCCGATGGTGCCGAAATCCGGCAATATCGCCGTGAAGTCAGCGATGTCATATCCGCCATCGCGCAGCGGCGAGGCGTAGATGGGCAGCAGCCAGATGCAGTCGATCCCGAGCCATTGCAGGTAATCCAGCCTGGAGGTCAGGCCGCGGATGTCGCCCGTGCCGTCGCCGTTTGAGTCGTGGAAGCCGCGGATCAGGACCTCGTAGAAGACCGCGTGCTTGTACCACTGCGGATCACGGGGGGTGTCGAAGGAGAAGGAGTCAGGCACCGGCTCCCTGGGAACCGGCGGGCGCCCATGGAATTCCGGCGGCGGCTGCGGCGGCAGCGGCGGCGGCTGGCCGCGCTGGAATTCCGCTAGCGGCCGCTCGGGCTGGCCGTGCTGCGCTGGCTGAGGATCCATCACCACTGCGTTCCCCCCTGCGGGTATCCGTCCTGCGGCCAGATCGGCCAGATCTGCCTAGCGTGCCTGTTACGTATATCTGACGTGCCTGCTAACTCGTGACCGTAAAGATGTGCGCGGGGCCTGTCCACGGGTCGAGCCGGACGTAGTTGGCCTGACCCAGCCGGAAGGACTGGCCGGAAAGCTCGTCAGTAACGTCGAATCCCGCGCCGGCATTGATACCCAGCGCGGGACCGTCGAGCCAGACTGTAGCCTCACGCGCCTGGTGCGGGTCAAGATTCACCACGACAAGCACCGTGTCGTTCGCCCCGGCGCCCGGCTCGGGCGCGCCGACGCGCTTGGAAAAGCACAGTATTTCGGGCCGGTCCGGATAGTGGAAACGAAGGTTGCGGAGCTGGTGCAGCGCGGGGTGCGCCCTCCTGATCGCGTTGAGCTGCGCGAGAAAGGGCGCCAGGGTGCGGCCTGAGCGCTGCGCCTCGTCCCAGTCGCGCGGCCGGTACTGGTACTTCTCTGAGTCCATGTACTCCTCGCTGCCCGGCGCTGCGGGCGTATTCTCGCCGAGCTCGAAGCCCGAGTAGACCCCCCAGGACGGGGAGAGCATCGCCGCGAGCACGGCGCGGACCCGGAACGCCGCAGGACCGGCGTGCTGCAGGTACCCGCCCAGGATGTCGGGGGTATTGACGAAGAAGTTCGGCCGCATATAAGCGGCGGCGGGACCAGACAGCTCCCGCAGGTAGTCGGTGATCTCCTCAGCGCTGTTGCGCCAGGTGAAGTACGTGTAGGACTGGTGGAATCCGATCGCCGCCAGGGCGTGCATCATGGCGGGCCTGGTGAAGGCCTCCGCCAGGAACAGCACGTCGGGGTCGGTGCGCGCCACTTCCGCGAGCAGGCGCTCCCAGAACCGCAGCGGCTTGGTGTGCGGGTTGTCGACCCGGAAGATCCTGATGCCGCGGTCCATCCAGTGCCGCACGAGCCGCAGCGCCGCCGCGTAGATCCCCTCGGGGTCATTGTCGAAGTTGAGCGGGAAGATGTCCTGGTACTTCTTCGGCGGGTTCTCCGCGTAGGCGATCGTGCCGTCGCCGCGGGTGGTGAACCACTCGGGGTGCTCGCGCACCCACGGGTGATCCGGCGAGGCCTGCAGCGCGAAGTCCATCGCGACTTCCATGCCGAGCTGGCGGGCCCGGCTGACAAAGGCATCGAAGTCAGCCAGCGTGCCGAGATCGGGATGGATCGCGTCGTGGCCGCCGGCCGCCGATCCGATGGCCCACGGGGAGCCAGGGTCGCCGGGGCCCGCGTTCAGCGTGTTGCCCCGGCCCTTGCGCGCCGTGCTGCCGATCGGATGGACGGGCGGCAGGTAGACGACGTCGAAACCCATCCCGGCGATGGCGTCCAGCCGCCGGCCGCGGTCCGCAGCGTTCCCGACTGCAGCCTGCCCTCGGCCGCCGGGTCGTCGCGCGCGCCCTCCGAGCGCGGGAAGAACTCATACCACGAGCTGTAGAGCGCTCGCTGCCGGTCTACGACCAGCGGGAAGTATCCCGAGCGGGTGAGAAGGTCCCGCAGCGGGAAGGCGGCCAGGACGGCCGCGACCGCCGGGGTCCCGGCTGCCGCCAGTCGCTCCAGCGGCGGGATCTGCTCATCGCGCAGCCGGGCGGCCAGCTCCTCCAGCTCCGCGCGCGCCGCCTTGGCCTGCAGCACCTGATCGGCCGCCGCGCCGCGGGCCGTGCGGATCTGGGCGGCCGCGCGCTCGAACAGCACCGCGCCCTCGGTGAGCATCAGCTCCGCGTCCTGGCCGATGGGCACCTTGATGCCGGCGTCGTGCTGCCAGTGCGCGACGGGATCGCCCCACGCCTCGACCTGGAAATGCCACCGGCCCTCGCTGGTCGCGGCGACCTGCGCCCCGTAGCGGTCAGTTCCCGGTGCCAGTTCCCGCATGGCGGTCAGCGGCTGGCGGCGCCCGCCAGGATCGCGCAGCACCACGCCCGTGCCGAGCATCTCGTGCCCTTCACGGAAAACCGTGGCACTGACCTCAAATATCTCGCCCGGCACTGCCCTGGCTGGATGCCGCCCGCAGTCCACCACCGGCTGCACGTTCCGTATGGGAATCCGCCCGATCACTCCTGCAAGCTACCCAGCCGCGCCCTGGCCCACGCAGGCGGGCGGCCAACAGTCGCCGGCCGCCAGCTTCGCGGACAGTCTGGCGGTATCCGCCGAGAAGGCGCGTTCTCCCTCGGGATCCGCGCGGCGCCGGGCAGGTCGGGATTACCGTCTACTCGAAACACGCATTAGGGTCGCTCTCCGTGAGAGCTATCCGCCGGTTTACGGTCCATCCGGTCCTGCCCGAGCCGCTCGCGCCGCTGCGCGGCCTGATGCTTAATCTGCGCTGGTCGTGGCATACCGAGACGCTTGAGCTGTTCGCGGCGATCGACCCGGAGGGGTGGGAGCGGGCCGAGCAGGATCCCGCCACCCTGCTGGCGCAGGTCCCGCAGGAGCGGCTCGCGAGCCTGGCGGCTGACCGCAGGTTCCTGCGGCGCCTCAGCAACATGGCCGATGACCTGCGCGACTACCTGGCTGGCCCGCACTGGTACCAGGCGGCCGGCGAGCTGGACGCCCCGCCCGCGGGCATCGCCTACTTCTCGCCCGAGTACGGAATCACCGCGGCGCTGCCGCAGTATTCCGGTGGCCTCGGCATCCTGGCCGGGGATCACCTGAAGGCAGCCAGCGATCTTGGCGTGCCGCTGATCGGCGTCGGCCTGCTCTACCGGCATGGCTACTTCACCCAGTCCCTGTCCGCCGAGGGCTGGCAGGCGGAGCGGTACCCGGCCAGCGACCCCAACGGCCTGCCGCTGGCGCTGCTGCGTGATGACCAGGGCTCGCCGGTCCGGGTCACGGTCGGGCTCGCGGGCGGCGCGGCCCTGGCCGCCCAGATCTGGATCGCGCGCGTCGGCCGGATCCCGCTGCTGCTGCTGGACTCCTACGTCGAGGAGAACGAGCCCGCGCTGCGCGAGGTCACCGACCGGCTCTACGGCGGCGGGAGCGATCACCGGCTCCGCCAGGAGCTGCTGCTGGGCATCGGCGGCGTCCGGGCGGTCCGGGCGTTCTGCGCGATCACCTCCCATCCCGAGCCCGAGGTTTTCCATACCAACGAGGGCCACGCCGGATTCCTTGGCCTCGAGCGCATCCGCGAGTACGTCGAGCGGGGCCTCAGCTTCGACGCCGCCATCGAGATGTGCCGGGCCGGCACGGTCTTCACCACGCACACCCCGGTGCCGGCGGGCATTGACCGGTTCAGCCGGGAACTGATGGAGCGCCAGTGCGGCGATGAGACCGCGGACCCTGGCCTGCCCAGCGACCGGGTGCTGGCCCTGGGGGCGGAGACCTTTCCCGGCGGTGACCCCGCGGTGTTCAACATGGCGGTCATGGGCATGCGGCTGGCCCAGCGGGTCAACGGCGTGAGCCGGCTGCACGGCGAGGTGAGCAGGCAGATGTTCACCGGCCTGTGGCCGGGCTTCGATACCGCGGAGGTGCCGATCGGGTCGGTGACCAACGGCGTGCACGCGTCCAGCTGGGTCGCGCCGGAGATCCTGAGCCTGGCCCAGGCCGGCCACGCGGCCAGCACGGATGCGGCCGCCGCCGACGACGGGTACTCCTGGGCCAGCGCCGGGGCGGACCCGGCGAGGATCTGGGAGATCCGCTCGCTGCTGCGCGGCCGGCTGGTGGAGCAGGCCCGTCGCCGGCTGCGGGCCTCCTGGCGGCAGCGCGGCGCCTCCGCGGCGGAGCTCTTCTGGATTGACAACGTCCTCGACGAGGACGTGCTCACGATCGGCTTCGCGCGCCGGGTCCCGTCCTACAAGCGCCTGACGCTGATGATGCACGACCCGGCCCGGCTGACCGCGCTGCTGCTGGACCCCGAGCGCCCGGTGCAGATCGTGATCGCCGGGAAGGCTCATCCGGCCGACGACGGCGGCAAGCTGCTGATCCAGCAGATGGTGCGGTTCGCCGATGATCCGCGGGTGCGGCACCGGATCGTCTTCCTGCCCGACTACGACATGGCGCTCGGCCGGGCGCTGGTCCAGGGCTGCGACGTATGGCTGAACAATCCGCTGCGCCCGCTTGAGGCCTGCGGCACCTCCGGCATGAAGGCGGCGCTGAACGGCGGGCTGAACCTGTCGGTGCTGGATGGCTGGTGGGATGAGTGGTATGACGGGGCCAACGGCTGGGCGATCCCGTCGGCCGACGGGGTGAGTGATCCGCTGCGCCGCGATGAGCTGGAGGCCAGCGCCCTGTATGACCTGCTGGGCCAGTCGGTAGCGCCGTTGTTCTACGACACCGGGTCGGATGGCTTCCCGCGCCGCTGGCTGGAAATGGTGGCCGACACGCTGCGGACGCTGGGACCCAGGGCCCAGGCCACCCGGATGGTGCGGCAGTACGTGACCGATCTTTACCTGCCCGCCGCCCGCGCCTCCCGCGCGCTGGCGGACGGCGCTCCGGCGGGGCAGTACACCGGGGCTCGCGATCTGGCCGCGTGGAAGCAGCGGGTCATCAAGGCCTGGCCCGCGGTACGGATCGATCATGTCGAGGCAGACGACGGCGAGCAGAGCCCCGGCGCGACGCTCACGGTCCGGGCGAGCGTGGCGCTCGGGGAGCTGTCCCCCGATGACGTGACGGTGGAGGTGGTGTACGGCACCGCCGGGGACCAGGACGAGATCATCGATCCGATCAGTGCCGCGCTGATGCTGGAGGGCCAGCCGGGCAGCGATACGGTGGCGCGTTACTGCGGCGAGGCGGAGCTCGGCCGGCCGGGGCCATTCGGCTATACCGTCCGGGTGCTGCCGCGGCATCCGATGCTGGCCGGGCCCGCGGAAATGGGCCTGGTCACGATGCCCGTGACCCCCGGCGGAATGGTCAGCGGGGATTTGCGCTGACCTTCCTGGTCACGCGCTGTGCGAAATTAGCGCGACGCAGCGTGGCTGAGATCTCACGAGCCGCCAGTAAACCGCCGGCCTGATTCTCGCGTCCCCGATGCATGGGCGTCCTGCGCTGGTACCGGAATTTCTGCCCGTGCCAGCCAGAACGCCTGCAAAACTGAAAGGGACATGACATCCTGTGATAGAGCACTGCCGGTGAGTAACGGCAAGGTATCGTCACTTTCTGTTATCGGATGACGGCCCCGATTACGAGAGGACTTGTGCGTGAGAACTCAGATCAAGCCGGAGAATCGGCTCCTGACCCCGGCCGAGGTTGCCGCGATGCTCCGAGTCGACCCCAAGACCGTCACCCGCTGGGCACGAGGCGGCAAGCTGTCGTCGATCCGCACTCCCGGCGGTCACCGCCGTTACAGCGAGAGCGAGGTTCGCGGATTCCTGAATGGCTGGCAGGGCGGCTCCGAGCCCGCTGGCTAGCTGTCGGCCCAGCCCGCCGGCTAGCTGCCGGGCTGATCGCCCGGGGCTTCGGTCAGCCGCTTCAGGGCCGTCCAGGCCCGGGCCGGATCATCGGGCGGCTGATCCTGGCTGACCGCCGCCACCCATTCCCGGCCGCCGATAGTGAGCCGCACACCCTGCCCGCCGGAGGCGCGAGCGGCGGTCAGGGCCCGGACGAATTCGGCCGGGGGGCCGCTGCCCTCGGGCACGCTCAGCCCGGCGGTCTCGACCACCGCCGTGATGAGCTGCCAGAGTTCATCCACGCGGCGGCCGACAGCGACCACGGCATCGGCCAGCGCGCAGGCTAGCTCGCCGGCCGGTCCTGGATCGCTGTCGGCCAGGTCCCTGGCCAGCTGACGGACGCGCTCCAGGTCGGCGGCCTGGCCGGAATCGCTGGCCACGGCTCACGTCCCAAAGCGGCGCTCGTCATCCGCGGCATCCGCGGCGCGTCCGTCGGGCAGCTTGATGCCCAGCTGGACGGCGATGGCCGCGAGCAGCTCACGGGCCTCATCCTGGCCCATATCGCGGATGCGCTGGAGAACCTCGCTGCCTGCAGCCGCCCCCGCTGGGGCTGCAGTCAGCTCCTTGGCCGCATCGGCCCGGCCGGCCTGCTTCAGCTGGGCCGCCGTCACGCCGACGACGGCCGCCATCCGGGCTAGCGTGGCCGCGGGACCGCGGACCGGTGCGTACACACCTGCGCTGACCACCTGATAGCCGCCGGTGATCTGGCGCCACCGGCCCTCGCTGATGCCAGCCCGGCGGGCGGCTTCGCGTGCCGACAGCTGGGCCCGCCGCATGGCGTCGGTGATCAGGGCGCCCCACGGGGGCGGCTCGGGTCGGTTCGGCATGGACCATACCTTCGCATGAACTTCGCACCGCTGTCCAGCGGAAGCTGGTTTATTCTGATCGCAGAAGGGCTATCTGCCACGGAAAATGCGTCAGAAAGGATATGAGTTTGACTTCGCGCGAAGTCACGGCCCTTCGCGCAGCCGACCCGCGCCGCGGTTCCTGCGCTGCCGCGTTAGCCGCCACCCCGGATAGGATCGTGGCTCGGCAGGGAGGAACCGCGTGGGCGAGTTCGTACGGGTAGAGATTGATCAGGCCGTGGCGACGATCCGGCTGGAGCGGCCGCCGATGAATGCGCTGAATGCCCAGGTTCAGCAGGAGATCGCCGCGGCGGCCGCGCAGGTGAGCGACGACCCGGCCATCCGGGCGGCCGTCATCTACGGCGGCGAGAAGGTCTTCGCGGCGGGTGCCGACATCAAGGAGATGGCGGAAGCCAGCTATAGCCAGATGGCGGCGGACACCCGGCGGCTGCAGGACTCCTTTACCGCGGTGGCGAAGATACCCAAGCCGGTGGTGGCGGCGATCACCGGCTATGCCCTCGGCGGCGGGCTCGAGCTGGCGCTCTGCGCGGATTTCCGGGTCGCCGGCCACGGCGCCCGGCTGGGCCAGCCCGAGATCCTGCTGGGCATTATCCCCGGCGCGGGCGGAACCCAGCGCCTGCCGCGGCTGGTCGGGCCGGCCAGGGCCAAGGACATCGTGTTCACGGGGCGCTTCGTCGGCGCGGCCGAGGCTCTCGCCATCGGGCTCGTCGACCAGGTCGTGCCCGACGCGGAGGTATACCAGGCCGCGCTGGCGCTGGTGGCCCGTTACGCGGGCGGCCCGGCGATCGCGCTGCGCGCCGCCAAGCAGGCCATAGACGAGGGCCTGGAGACGGATCTCGATACCGGCCTGGAGATCGAGCGGCTGAACTTCGCCGGGCTGTTCGCCACGGAGGACCAGCGGACAGGAATGCGGAGCTTCGTCGAGAATGGACCGGGGAAGGCCACGTTTGCCGGGCGGTGACCGGCGAGCAGGTGCACCGACAGCAGCCACAATCTTCAGGATCAGGATGGCGGGGATATGACCGAATCGGGCGACAGCCCCTCCCCGGCTGACGACAGCCTGCCCGTGCCGGCCGCGGACAGCCTGCCCGTGCCGGCCGCGGATGGCCCCTCACTCGACATGGTCACGGCGGCGCTGCGCGCCGACAGTGCCGACGCCGCCATCTACGCCAGGGTCCTGACCCAGTCGCTGGGGGACTCACTTCCCGCCGGCTGCGTCACGGTCGACCGTGACCGGACGATGTCCGACCGGATGCACGGCCGGCCTGGCACGGTCACCAAGGTCACGGTCCGGCTGGGGGAGCGGGTGATGACCCTCGGCGTCCAGCGCGGCGCGCCGGTGGCCGAGGTCTGCCGGGAGGTGCGCGGTGTCGTGCTGTCCCGCCAGCCGGTCGCCGTCGGCCAGTGGGCGGCTGAGCTGGCCAGGGCGCTGATGGCGCACGCGGAGCAGAATGCCGATGCCGCCCAGGCGCTGCGCAGGCTCGTGGCGGACAGCTAGGCCGGGCAGCTGGGCCGGGCAGCCGGGTGCCTGCCGGTGCAGCGGGCGTACGGGCTGCCTTCCGGCCTTGTCCGCGGTCCGCCGGCCGCCGGGTATCCGTAGGGTAGGAGTTCATGACTGTGCAGGACCGGACGCCGGACAGGCTCGGGCCCTATCGCCTGCTGGAGCGGCTTGGCGAGGGCGGGATGGGCATTGTCTACCTGGCCCGTGATCCTGGCGAGCGCATGGTGGCGGTCAAGGCCATCAGGCCGGGGCTGGCCGCGGATGCGACGGCCCGGCGCCGGCTGGCCCGTGAAGTCGAGACGATGGGCCGGGTGAGCAGCCCGTTTGTCGCCGAGGTCATTGACGCGGACGTGTCCAGCGACCCGCCGTACATCGTGACCAGGTACGTGCCGGGCCGCACCCTGGAGGACGTGATCGGCCAGGGCGGCCCGCTGGCCGGCGCCGACCTGGGCCGGCTCGCCCGCGGGCTCGCGGCGGCCCTGACCGCGGTGCATGCCGCCGGTGTCGTGCACCGCGACCTGAAGCCGGGCAACGTGATGCTGATGGACGGCGAGCCGGTGGTGATCGACTTCGGGATCGCGCTGCTGCCGGAGACGACCAGGATCACGATGACGGGCATGTTCATGGGCACCCCTGGTTACCTGGCGCCCGAGGTCATCGAGGGCAAGGCGAGCGGCCCGGCCTCTGATGTGCACTCCTGGGCCGCCACCGTGGCCTTCGCCGCGACCGGCCGGCCGCCGTTCGGGACGGGCACCTTCGAGACGATCTTCTACCGGATCGTGCACGGGCAGCCTGATCTTGGCGGTGTTCCGCCGCCGCTGCTGCCGATGGTGGCCCGCGCGCTGGCCAGGGATCCGGCCCGCCGGCCCGCCGCCGCTGAGCTGACCCAGTGGGCCGCGACGCTGGATCCGGCCGCCCTGGTGCCGGGCGCTGCCGCCGCGGCCGGGGCCGTGATCGCCGTCGCTCCCGGTGCCCTGGCCGGGCCGCCGGGGACCAGGGCGGACCGGTTGCCCCCGGCGGTGCCGCCCGGCCTGCCCCCGGCCGCCCCGGCCGCGGGCGTGGCGCCGCGCAACGGGACGCACTCGTTCGCCGCGGCCGGGGCCAACGGCGACTTCCGTGACCTGCTTCCCCCGGTCAGCTACGGGCCGCCGCCCGCGGGGAGCTGGCCGGGTTCGCCGTCCCCGGCCGCCGGACGGGCCGCCGGGCCGGCGCCGCGTCCCGCGCCGGGTCCGCCGCGATCGGCCTGGAGCCCGCTGGTCGTGGCGATCATGGCGACGGCCATTGCCGTCAGCGTCGTGTTTCCCCTGGCCGGAACGGCGGCCGCGCTGGCCGCGCTGATCGCCCTGCGGGCCGGCGGCGTCACGGCCGGGCGCCTGGCCAGGCGGCAGGCCCGGCCGGGCCGCCGGACGGGTGACCTCGCGGTCGCCGCGACATTCTTCCCGGTGGCCCTGTGCGGTTCGGTGATCCGCTTCCTGCTGCTCGCGCCGCTGGCGATGCTGGCCGCCGGGCTGGCCGCGGTGATCACCATCGTTGCCGAGCCGGGTCCCCCGCTGCCGCGGGCGTTCGCGTGGGGGGCCGGGGCGCTGGTCGCCTTCTACGGGATCGGGCCGGGATCCGGCAGCTGCCGCAAGCCGCTGAGCCAGCTGCTGCGCCCGCCCCGTGCCTCGGCCCTGCAGGTCCTGGCCGCCGTCGGCATCGTCGCCCTCGCCGTCGCCGCGATCGCGCTGGCCGTCTCGCAGCCGCCGATCTACTGGCCGATGACCCACCTGGGCACGCAGCTCGCGGGCCAGCCAGGGTGGCACAACGTGCTGACCGACATCCGGCTGAGCGTGGTCAGGCTGACAGGGCGCTTCGGCTTCTGACCCCGAGGGCATTCTCGGCCGGCGAGACGGCGAGAGGCTCGCCCGCGCATTCGCCTGGTGGCTCCGCGGCCGGCTCGGCGGGCTGGTCCGGCCTGCGCCCGGCGGGCCGGTCGGCGGCGTTCTCCGCGGGCCGTTCGGGAGGCCGGTCAACGGGCCGGTCAGCCGCCCGTGCCGCGGGGCGCTCGGTCGGGGGCAAGGGCCTGACCAGGCCGAGCGCCACGACCTCGTTGGCCAGCCTGACCCGGCGGTTCGCGCCCTCGGGGATCCGGAACTTCTGGTAGAGGCGGAGCAGATGCTGCTTGACCGCAGCCTCGGTCACGACCAGGTCGACCGCTATCTCACGCGCGGTGCCCGGGGCCACGAACGCCTCGTCCGACAGCGCGGGCCGGCACAGCGCGGTCACCACGTCCAGCTCGCGGCGGGTGAGCTCGGGGGCCGCCGATCTGCTCAGCTCGACCTCGGCGGGGACATCCTCGGCCGCGATCCCGCCGACCCGGCAGCGTGCCGTGCCGAACGTCAGCACATCCCCGTCCTGCAGGACCCGCCGGGCGACCAGGCGCCCGTTGACCCTGGTGCCGTTGCGCGATAATCCGAGATCGGCGACGTAGGCATACTGCCCGCGGCGGATGATCTCCGCATGCAGCGCGGACACGCTCGGATCATCCAGGCGCACGTCGACGCCGCTGCCGCGCCCGACGGTCGTCACATCCCGGCTCAGCGGTATGACGCCGCCGCTGTCCTCGATCCGGATGTAGGGACCGTCCATGGACGTTTCTCCCGCCTGTCGGAGGAGCTACCGATGTCTCACTGTCCAGCTACCCCTTGAACCGGACTTCCTACCCTGTTTACCGCCATGTTTACGGCGGCACGGCCGGCCGCACAGACGATTCCGCGCCCGGCGGGCATGAACCTTCGGGCGGCCAGGACTGCTGACGCGCAGGGACGCAAAGTACACTGCCGAACGAACCGTCCGGGAGGAATGCAGATGGCCGAAAAGTCGTCCAGGGGACTGGCCGATGTTGTTGCCGCGTCCACCGCCCTGAGTGATATTGACGGCCAGGCCGGCCGCTTGTCTTACCGCGGCTTCGACATCAACCAGCTGGCCGGGGCCGCGACATTCGAGGAGATCGCTTACCTGCTGCAGCGGGGATCGCCGCCGACCAGGGCCGAGCTGGACAGCTACCTGGACGAGATGACGTCCGGCCGTGCCACCGGCAAGCTGGTCACCACCTGCCTGCCCGAGGTAGCGCGCAGCCAGGGCCCGATGGAGGCACTGCGCACCCTGGTCTCGCTGGCCAGCGCCGACGACCCGGACTCTGACTCCAACGACCCGCTGCCGAACCTCCGCAAGGCGGCCAGGCTCACCGCCCAGCAGCCGGTCCTGGTGGCCGCCTACGCAGCCGTGCGCCGGGGCAGCCAGGGCAGCGAGCCCGATCCCGGCCTCGGGCTGGCCGCCAACTTCCTGCTCCAGATCTCCGGCCGCCGCCCGTCGGAGCGCGAGGCGGAGATCTTCGACACCTGCCTGGTGCTGCACGCCGATCACACCATGAACGCGTCCACGTTCGCGGCCAGGGTCTGCGCAGCCACTCTGTCGGACATGCACTCGGCGGTGGTAGCGGCGCTCGGCACGCTCAAGGGGCCGCTGCACGGCGGAGCCAACGAGCAGGTCATGCGCGGACTAGAGGCGATCAGGAACAGCGCCGACGGCGACCCGGAGCAGGCCGTGAGCACGCAGCTGACCGAGCGCCTGCGCCAGGGCGAGAAGGTCATGGGCTTCGGGCACCGGGTGTACAAGACAGAGGACCCGCGCGCGACGCATCTGCGGCGGATGTCGCAGGAGCTCAGCGCCGCGTCCGGGGACGACACCTACTACCGGATGTCACGCCGGATGGAGGAGGTGGTGTTCGCGGAGAAGGGCCTCTACCCGAACGTGGACTTCTACGCGGCCACCGTGTACCACTACCTGGGCATTCCCACGGAGCTGTTCACGCCGGTGTTCTCGGTCAGCCGGATGGCAGGGTGGACCGCGCACATCATCGAGCAGCATGCCGACAACAGGCTGATCAGGCCGGACAGCGAGTACATCGGCGAGAGCGACCTCACCTGGGTACTGCTGGCGGCGCGGTGAAGCATGCCGCGAGCGCACCGGCCGGCCGCCGCCGAAGGCGCGGCCGCGGCGAGCCCCGCGCCGCGGCGCCCGCCACCCGCGCCGCGGCGCCCGACTCCCGCCCGCCCGACTCCCGTACGGCTGATTCCCGTACGGCTGACTCCCGTACGGCTGATTCCCGTACGGCTGACTCCCGTACGGCTGATTCCCGTACGGCTGACCCCCGTACGGCTGACCCCGTACGGCTGACTCCCGTACGCCCGCTACCCATGCGCCCGCCGCCCGTACGGCTGACTCCCGGCCGGCGGCCCGCCCGCGGCTGCACCAGCTGCCGTACCTGATCGTGCTCTGCGGGGCCGGGCTCAGCCTGCTGTCCATGCGGCAGGGCCAGCAGGCGGTGCGGAGCGGTACGTTGGAGCTGGCAGGCGTGCTGCTCGTCGCGGCCGTGGCCAGGCTATTGCTGCCGGAGCGCCGGGCGGGCTTGCTCGGGTCGAGGCGGCGGCTGGTGGACGTGGCGGCATTCGCCGCCTTGGGGTTGAGCCTGCTGGTTGCGGGGCTGGTCTTTCCGCCCCCGGCTTGAGCCGGGGGATGGCTGGTCCGGCTCACGGCCAGGCTGGCCGGCCCCGGCATGACGCTGGGCAGCCCCGTGCCCAGATGAGATCCGCCAGCAATGGCGCAGGCGTGATGGAGGGAAAGTACGAGCATGTCCAAGATCAAGGTGGTGAATCCTGTCGCCGAACTCGACGGCGACGAAATGACCCGGATTATCTGGCAGTTCATCAGGGACCAGCTGATCCTGCCCTACCTGGATATCGATCTGAAGTACTACGACCTGTCGATCCAGAACCGAGACGCGACCGATGACCAGATCACGGTCGATGCCGCGAATGCCATCAAGCAGTACGGCGTAGGCGTCAAGTGCGCCACGATAACGCCGGACGAAGATCGCGTGGCCGAGTTCGGGCTGAAGCAGATGTGGCGCTCGCCGAACGGCACAATCCGCAACATCCTCGGCGGGGTGGTGTTCCGCGAGCCGATCGTGGTGTCCAGCATCCCGCGCTTCGTTCCCGGCTGGACCAAGCCGATCATCATCGGCCGGCATGCGCACGGTGATCAGTACCGCGCCACCGACTTCGTGGTCCCCGGCCCCGGCTCGGTGACGATCACGTTCCGGCCCGATGAGGGGATGGGCGAACCGATCGAGCGGGAGGTCGCGCGGTTCGAGGGCGGCGGCGTGGCGATGGGAATGTACAACTTCGATGAGTCGATCGGCGATTTCGCCCGCGCCACCATGCGTTATGCGCTGGATCGCGGCTACCCGCTGTACCTGTCCACCAAGAACACGATCCTGAAGGCCTACGACGGACGGTTCAAGGACATCTTCGCCGAGGTCTTCGAGGCCGAGTTCAAGGCCGAGTTCGAGGCCGCCGGGATCACCTACCAGCATCGGCTGATCGACGACATGGTCGCCCAGGTGATCAAGGGTGACGGCGGGATCGTCTGGGCGTGCAAGAACTACGACGGTGATGTCGAGTCCGACATCGTGGCCCAGGGATACGGCTCGCTCGGCCTGATGACCAGCGTGCTCATGACGCCCGACGGCACCTGCGTCGAAGCCGAGGCGGCGCACGGGACAGTGACCAGGCATTACCGGCAGCACCAGCAGGGCAAGCCGACGTCCACGAACCCGATCGCCTCCATCTTCGCCTGGACCAGGGGCCTGGCCCACCGCGGCAAGCTGGACGGCACTCCCGAGGTCACCGACTTCGCCGCGACGCTGGAGCGGGTGTGCATCGAGACCGTGCTCAGCGGCAAGATGACCAAGGACCTGGCCCTGCTGATCAGCAGCCAGGCGCCGTACCTGACCACGGAGGAGTTTCTCGGGGCGCTGGAGGACAATCTGCGCGCCGCGATGACCGGATCCTGACGCGGCAGGCGCGCCAGGCGGGACGCCCAGGGCAGATGCCCAGAGCAGGACGCACGGGCAGGACGCACAGGGCACGACGCACAGAGCAGAGGAGAGCACGGAAAAATGGCCCGCACAGGCAAGGTAACCGTCGTCGGGGCCGGGTTCTACGGCTCGACCACCGCGCAGCGGCTCGCCGAGTACGACATCTTCGACGAGGTGGTGCTGACCGACATCGTCGAGGGCAAGCCCGAGGGACTCGCACTCGACATGAACCAGTCGCGGCCCGTCGAGGGCTTCGAGACCACCGTCACCGGGCAGACGACCGGCCCGGCGGGCGAGGGGTACGAGGCGATCGCCGGCTCGGACATCGTGGTCATCACCGCCGGCCTGCCGCGCAAGCCGGGCATGAGCCGGATGGACCTGATCGGGGTCAACGCGAAGATCGTCCGGAGCGTGACCGAGCAGGTGGTCAAGCACGCGCCCGAGACGGTACTGATCGTGGTCTCCAACCCGCTGGACGAGATGACCGCGCTGGCCGCCAAGGCCTCCGGCTTCCCCGCGCACCGGGTCATGGGCCAGGCCGGCATGCTCGACACGGCGAGATTCAGCTATTTCACCGCCGAGCGCCTGGGCGTCCCCGTCTCGTCGGTCCGGACCCTCACGCTGGGCTCGCACGGGGACACGATGGTGCCCGTTCCCTCCGCCTGCTCGGTCGACGGCCGGCCGCTGGCCGACCTGCTGCCGGCCGCCGACATCGACGCGCTGGTCGAGCGGACCAGGAACGGCGGCGCCGAGATCGTCGGCCTGCTCAAGACCGGGTCCGCCTACTACGCGCCGTCCGCGGCCGCGGCCAGGATGGCGCGGGCGGTGGCGGAGGACTCCGGCTCGGTCCTGCCCGTCTGCGCGTGGGTGGATGGCCAGTACGGCATCTCCGGCGTCTACCTGGGCGTCGAGGCTGAAGTCGGCTCGACAGGGATCAGGAAGATCGTAGAGCGGGACCTGACCCCGGCGGAGCTGGCGGATCTCAAGGCGGCGGCGGAGGCCGTCCGGGCCAAGCAGGCCGACGTCGCGAGCCTGTAAGGGTGACGGGCGCCCGGCTTTTCCGTCTCGGCGCCATGGCGGCCGCGCAGCGCCGCCTCCCGGCCGGCCAGTACCCGGCCGGGCGGCGGCGCGGCCGCGGTCAGCCCGCGGCCAGCCTGCGCAGCGCGAGCTCGGCATAGAGCGCGGTGCCGTCGGCGAGCGCCCCGTCGTCGAACACCGCCTCCGCGGAATGGTTGAACGGCGCCGTCGCCGGATCCGCGCCCGGCGTGCAGGCCCCGAACATGATGAAGGCACCGGGGATCTGCTCCAGCACGTAGGAGAAGTCCTCCGAGCCGGTCAGCGGGTCGGGGGCGGCCATGAAACACGGGCTGCCGAGCAGTTCGGTGATCGTCTGCTCGGCAAACGCCAGCTCGGTCCCGTCGTTGACCGTCACCGGATACCCGTCGATGTACTCGGCGGTCGCCGTGAGCCCGTGCGCGGAAGCGATATCACGGGCCAGGCGGACGGTCCGGTCCTTGACTGAGGCGCGCGCCGCCGGCGAGAACGACCGCACCGTGGCCAGGAACCTGGCGTCATCGGGAATCACATTGTCCGCGGTGCCCGCGTGGAAGCTGCCGACGGTGATCACGACCGGGTCGAACACGTCGAACCGCCGGGTGACCATCGTCTGCAGGGCGGTCACGATCTCGCAGGCGGCCGGGATCGGGTCGGCCGCGCCATGGGGCTGCGAGGCATGGCCGCCCCGGCCGTGCACGGTGACGTCCAGCGTGTCGGAGGCGGCCATCATGGTGCCCGGCCTGCTGGCGGCGATCCCCAGCGGCAGCTCAGAGGAGGCAACGTGCAGCGCGAACGCGGCCACCGGGCGCTCCCCGGTGGCGTCGAGCACGCCCTCGGAGATCATCTGCCTGGCCCCGCCGAAGCCCTCCTCGCCGGGCTGGAACATGAAGATCACGTTGCCGGGCAGCTCGGCCTGGCGGGCGGACAGCAGCCGTGCGGCTCCCGCCAGCATGGCGGTGTGCAGGTCATGCCCGCAGGCGTGCATGACCCCGTCGACCTGCGAGGCGTAGGGGACGCCGGTGCGCTCGGTCACCGGCAGGGCGTCCATGTCGCCGCGCAGTAGCACCGTCCGGCCCGGCCGGCCGCCGCGCAGCACGGCGGTCACCGAGCTGAGTGACCGGCCCGCGGTGATCTCCAGCGGCAGCCCGTCCAGCGCCGCGAGCACCTTGGCCTGAGTCCGGGGCAGGTCCAGCCCGATCTCCGGGTCGCGGTGGATCGCGTGGCGCAGTTCCGCGATCTCGCCGGAGATCGCGACGGCATCGTCATGTACCCCAGCCACCATGTGCATTCTCCATCCTCGCTGTAGTCCCGAGCGCATCTCCTGCGTCCCCAGCATCTGACCCCAGCATCTGTCCCAGCATCGCACGCGCAGCCTCGCCGCGCCGGCCGCGCCGGGCTCGCCTGCCGCGGCCGGACTGCTTAGACTGTGCGGACACCGCGCGGACGCGCGGTGCCTGCCGCGGCCGATGGCGTCACGAAAGGGAGCCGTCGCGCCGGGGGCCGACTGCCGAGGTCAGGATCCGGACGTGAATAGCGTCGTCCTGGACATTCTCATCGTCCTGGTCATAGTTCTTGTCGGCGGCTTTTTCGCGGCCGCCGAGATGGCCCTGGTCTCGCTGCGCGAGGGCCAGGTACGAGCGCTGGCCAACCGCGGCAAGCGCGGCCAGCGGGCCGCCAGGCTCGCCCAGGACCCCAACCGGTTCCTGTCCGCGGTGCAGATCGGCGTGACCCTCGCGACCCTGCTGTCGGGTGCCCTGGGCGCTGCCACCCTGGCCAGCGACCTGAGGACGGTGCTGGACGGGCACCTGTCCCCGGGCGTCTCCTCCGTGGTGTCGGTGGCGGGCGTGACCCTGGCCATCTCGTTCTTCACGCTGGTCTTCGGCGAGCTCGCGCCTAAGCGGATCGCGCTGCAGCGGGCCGAGCGGGTATCCCTGGCGGCAGCACCGGTGCTGGACCGCCTCGCGACGCTGGCGCGGCCCCTGGTCTGGCTGATCTCGAAGTCGACGAACCTGGTGGTGCGCCTGCTCGGCGGCGATCCGGCGGCGGGCCGGGGCGTGATGACCGACGAGGAGCTGCGTGATCTGCTGGCCGGGCACCAGGCCCTCAGCGCCGACGAGCGGCACATCGTGCAGGAGGTATTCGACGCGGGCAAGCGCCAGATCCGCGAGGTTCTCGTGCCCAGGACCGAGGTCGAGTTCCTGCCCGCCGCGATGCCGCTGACCGACGCCGCCGCGATCGCCGCCGGCGCGCCGCACTCGCGTTTCCCCGTCTACCAGGACTCCTACGACGACGTCATCGGCTTCGTGCACGTGCGCGACCTGCTCGGGTCCGGGTCCGGGTCGGGATCCGGCGAGGCAGTACGCAAGGTCGCCGACGTCTACCGGCCGGTGAAGCTGCTGCCGATGACCAAGACGGTGCTCTCCGCCCTGTCGGAGATGCGCAAGGACCGGTCGCACCTGGCGATCGTGATGGATGAGTACGGCGGCACGGCGGGCATCGTCACGCTGGAGGACCTCGTCGAGGAGCTGATCGGCGATATTCAGGACGAGTACGACATCGATGAGCCGCAGCCCCGTCAGCTGCACGGCGGCGAGCTTGAGGTCGACGGCCTGCTGAACCTGGACGACTTCGCCGACCAGACCGGAATGGAGCTGCCCGAGGGGCCGTACGAGACGGTGGCCGGGTTCCTGCTGGCCGCGCTCGGTCACCTTCCCGGCGACGGGGAGTCCGCGGAGATTGGCGGGCGCAAGCTCACCGTGACGCAGATGGACGGGCGGCGCATCGCCAGGGTGCGGGTGGGCCAGGTGGCGGCCGCCCCGGCGCCCGCCGGAGCACCAGGGGCCGCAGCAGCGCCCGCCGCGGCCCCGCCGCCCGCCGCGGCGCGGCAGGAACCGGGCGCGGCGCCGCACTAGACTGGGCGGCCTGCTGCCGTGGTGACCGCTGCCGCGCGAGGCCAGCGGCGGCTCCAGCGCCGGGCGGGACCGCGGCCGCGCGGCGGTATCAATCCTCGGAAGGCGGCGCAGTGCACCCAACTGGCGACCCCGGCCACCCGGTCGGCTCCGGCCACCCCGTCGGCTCCGGCGACGCTGCCGGCTCCGGCACCGTGCTGGTGGTGGACTTCGGGGCGCAGTACGCGCAGCTGATCGCCCGCCGCGTCCGCGAATGCCAGGTCTACTCCGAGATCGTCCCGAGCACGATGCCGGTGGCCCAGATGCTCGCCGCCCGCCCGCGGGCGATCATCCTGTCGGGCGGGCCGGCCTCGGTGTACGCGCCGGGAGCGCCGCCCGTACCGGCCGGCCTCCTGCAGGCCGGCGTGCCTGTGCTCGGGATCTGCTACGGCTTCCAGCTGATGGTGGCCGGCCTGGGCGGCGTCGTCGAGCGCACCGGCGGCGGCGAGTACGGCGCTGCCTCGCTGGAGGTCACCGCCGCTGACGGCGTCCTGCTGCGCGGCCTGCCCGCCCGCCAGCAGGTGTGGATGTCACACGGGGATACCTGCGCGATCGCCCCGCCCGGCTTCGCCGTCACCGGCCGGACCCCCGGCACCCCGGTGGCCGCGGCCGAGGACCCCGCCAGGGGCCTGTACGGCGTCCAGTTCCACCCGGAGGTCCTGCATACCCAGCACGGGATGGAGATACTGCGCCGGTTCCTGGCGGCGGCCGGCGCCCAGCCGACCTGGACCATGCGCAGCGTGATCGACGAGCAGACCGAGCGGATCCGCGCCCAGGTCGGCGGCGGCCGCGCGATCTGCGGCCTGTCCGGCGGCGTGGACTCAGTGGTCGCCGCCGCCCTGGTCCAGCGCGCCATCGGGTCCCGGCTGAAGTGCGTGTTCGTGGATCACGGCCTGCTGCGCAAGGGCGAGGCCGGGCAGGTCGAGAAGGACTTCGTCGCCGCGACCGGGGTCGACCTGATGGTGGTCGACGCGCAGGCGCACTTCGTCTCGGCGCTGGCCGGAATTTCCGATCCAGAGCAGAAACGCAAGATCATCGGCCGCGAGTTCATCCGGACCTTCGAGCAGGCGGCCCTGACGGTGACCGCCGGAGCGGGCCGTCAGGGCGGCCCGGTGCGCTTCCTGGTCCAGGGGACTCTGTACCCGGACGTGGTGGAGTCCGGCGGCGGAACGGGAACGGCCAACATCAAGTCCCACCACAACGTGGGCGGCCTGCCCGACGACATGGAATTCGAGCTGGTGGAGCCGCTGCGGGCCCTCTTCAAGGACGAGGTGCGCCAGGTCGGACTCGAGCTCGGGCTGCCGCCGGAGATTGTCTGGCGCCAGCCCTTTCCCGGACCTGGCCTCGCCATCCGGATCGTCGGTGAGGTGACGCCCGACCGGCTGCGCATCGTCGCCGACGCCGACGCCATCGCCCGCGAGGAGCTGTCTAGGGCCGGCCTGGACCGCCAGGTCTGGCAGTGCCCGGTCGTGCTGCTCGCCGACGTGCGCTCGGTCGGCGTCCAGGGCGATGGCCGCAGCTACGGCTACCCCATCGTCCTGCGCCCGGTGACCAGCGAGGACGCGATGACCGCGGACTGGGCCCGGCTGCCCGACGAGGTCCTGGCCACGATCTCCACCCGGATCACCAACGAGGTGCCCGAGGTCAACCGCGTCGTCCTCGACGTGACCAGCAAGCCGCCCGCCACCATCGAGTGGGAGTGACCGCCGGCCGGGGCGGCCGTGCCGTGGTGGGATGATGGACATCATCAGGTCGCAGCCAGTGGAGGGCGGCTCAATGAGCGACCCGGACATGCCAGGGTATTTTCCCGAGCCGATTCGGGCTCCTGAGCCTCCAGGCGGCTTCCCGCCGTCGCACGAGCCGGCTAAACCGCAGCAGGAGCGCCAGGGTCAGCGCAGCTCGCTCGCGGCCCGGCTGCCGCTCGCGTCCCTGACCCGCGCCGGAGTCGTGATCATGGGCCTGGCCGTCGTGGCCGCCGTCATCCTGGTCATCGTCTTGCTGATACAAGATCACTAGCCGGCCAGAGCCCGGCCGGATGGCTCACGTCACCCGGCTCGGGCCGGCATCCAGGTGCGCGTAGGACCTGCTCCGCGTGATCTGGCGGAGCCGGTCGAGTGCGTCCCAGACGTCGGTGAAGCGGGTCGTGATCGGTGCCGGGCCGAGCCTGAGCCGCTCGGGTGTCCGGTAGTCCCCGATTACCGACGCCTGGATCAGGGCCTGGCTGATCCGCCAGGCGTCCGGGTGCCGGAGGGTGACGTGCGCGCCGCGCCGCGCGTCGTCCCGCGGTGAGGCCAGCGTGAAGCCGAGCGGCACGAGCCATTCATCGGCAAGCCGGATGAGATAACTGGTCAGGGCCACGCCCTTGGCGCGCAGGGGCCGCATCCCGGCCTCGCCGAGGAGCCTGGCGCCCTCCTGGACGGCGGCCGTCCCGATGATCTGGGGCGTACCGGTCAGGAACTTCCCGATCCCCGGCGCCGGGTCGTAATCGGCGCCCATGGCGAACTGCTCGTGCTGCCCGAACCAGCCCCAGACCGGCTGCCGCAGCTCCTCCTGCAGGCCGCTGCGCACGTACAGGAACGCGGGCGCGCCGGGACCCGCGTTGACGTACTTGTAGGTGCAGCCGATGGCCAGATCGGCACCGGCGGCGTCCAGCTCGACCGGAACGGCGCCGGCCGAGTGGCACAGATCCCATAGCACGAGCGCTCCCGCCCGGTGCGCGATCTCGGTAAGCCCCGCCATGTCGGCGAGCGCGCCGCTGCGGTAGGCCACGTGCGAGAGGCTGACCAGCGCGGTACGGGAATCAACGGCGGCCCGCAGCGCGTCCGCGCTGACGCCCTCGTCGATATCGGTGTGGATCATGCGCAGCTCGCAGCCGCGCTGCGCCGCGATGCCCTGCAGCACGTACCGGTCGGTCGGGAAATTGTCATCATCGGTCACGATGACGTTCCTGCCGTCCCTGGCGTCCAGGGCGGCCCAGGCTAGTTTGTACAAGTTGATCGTGGTCGAGTCGCACACCGCCACCTGCCCTGGCGCGGCGCCGACCAGGTAGTCGCCCACCGCGTCGCCCGCCTGGACCGGCAGCTCGATCCACTGCGCCCAGGACCGGACCAGGCCCGCGCCCCACTCCTGGCGGACTACCTGGGCGATGCGGGCCTGCGTCGCGATCGGCAGCGGCCCGAGCGAGTTTCCGTCCAGGTAGATCAGCGACTCGTCGTCCCAGGCAAAACGGTCGCGAAAGCCGGCCAGCGAGTCCGCCGCGTCGAGTTGCGCGGCGTAAGAGCGTTCTGGCCGGAAGGACACCACCCCTCAACTCTAGCCAGCCCGCCTGAAGCCGCCCCCGTTCCATGATCCCGGAGGATCCTGGTGGTCAGGGCCGCCAGCATCCTTCGTGATCAAGGAACGCCGCGCGTAGGGGTCGCGGCTGATCCGGCGCTCGCCGAGGCTAGCTGCGCTGGCGCTGGCGTCGGCGCCGGATGCCGAGCGCGACCAGGACGATCACCACGACGGCACCGAGGACCGGGATCGCCCGCTTGAGAACCGGCACGCCGGCCACGTCGATCAGGTTGATGGCGTCGTTATCCGGCTGCCAGGACGGCGGCAGGTCCGATACGGGGCGCGAGGCGCTGGTGGCGGGAGCCGTCGCGGCGGGAGCCGTCGCGGCCGGGGACGCCGCGGCAGAAGGTACTGCGGCGGAGGGTACTGGGGCCGGGGCGGCAGTCACCGTGGCGGCACCGCCGGCCGGCTGCACGCCGCCGGCACCGGCCGCCGAATCGCTCAGCGACAGTCCGCGCCCGGCGAGCTTCTGGCGGATCTCCTCGACCGATGCCGGGCCGATGTTCTCGATCGCCAGCAGGTCTTGCGGAGTGCGGGCGACCAGGTCGCCCACGGTATGCACGCCGTCGCGCCGCAGGCTGTTGTAGGACCGGATCGGCAGGTGCAACTCCTCGATCGGCAGGCTCAGGCCGCTGTCGGGGCCGTCAGCCGAGGCCGCCGGCGAAACGCCGGCCGCAGCGGCGTCCCGATCCCCGGCCGGCGCTGCCGTCGATGAGCCGGAGACCGGGGAGCCGGCCGCTGACTCGGGGGCGGGCGCTGACTCGGGGGCGGGCGCCGCGCTGAGCATCGCGGCCAGGTTGTCAGCGAAGATGCCGATCAGCTTGCCGCTGACCTCGGACATGACGCCCCGGCCGAACTGGGCCGGCTTGCCCGTCACGTTCAGATTCGTGTGCACGGTCACGCGGGTCTGCTCGCCCTGGTCTTCCAGGACCGAGCGCACCGAGGCCGAGGCCGTGCCCGAGCCGCGGGTCTCCTTGCCTGAGGCCTCCAGCGTCACCACTCCGGCGTCGGCGTCTCGCTCGGTGATGCGCGCGGTACCCGCGTAGGTCATCGAGATCGGGCCGACCTTGACCTTGATCCGGCCGCTGATCGCGTCGCCGTCCACGGAGTCGAGAGAGGCGCCCGGCATGCAGGGCGCGACCCGCTCCACGTCCAGCAGCACGTCCCACGCTCGGTCCCGCGGGACGGGGACGGTGAACGCGTGTTCCAGTTCCATCTCTCAGACTCCTGCCGCCGTTACCTGTGCCCCGGCGCTCAGTACCAGGCGAGTGCCGCAGGTAGTCGGCGGCGCCGCCCTGGTGGCCCGGTGGCTAGGCCGATCTTAGTCTCGGTGAGCAGGCCATTTCGAGCGCACCGCCAGAGTAGGTGAAGACAGGGAAAACGGCCGGTGTCCCCCGCTGGCATCTGCGCGACGGCCGGCGTCGTCAGCCGGGCCGGGCCAGCGCGGTTCGCCCGCGTCACTCACCCGGTGTCGAGGACCTGGAATGCCTCGGCGAGGTGCCCTTCGGGCAGGCCGCCCTGGGCGGCGGCACGAGCCAGCCAGCCGCGCAGGAAATCCTCCAGGCCCTCCCGGTCGCCCACCTGGCTGGCATGGGCGCGCAGCGCCGCGACCTTGCGGGGGAATGTCTGCGTGACGTCCACGTAGTGGTTGGGCGCCGGGCTGCCGGCAATCCAGACTTCCCGCGCAGTCCAGGCATCAAGTCCCTCATCGGCGAGGAGCTCGGGAAACGCGAACGGGTTGCGCGCATCCGGGTAGACCGCATCGAGCGCGGCGGAGCCCACGGCACGGTGATCGGGATGGCTGGCGCCGGCCCGCGCGTAATTGCGCTCGGGGGACGGGCAGAGCACCCGGTCGGGCCGGACCTGCCTGATCATCCTGGCCAGGTCCTTGCGCAGCCCGATACTGGCCTCGACCCGGCCATCGGGGTAGCCGAGGAACCGGACGTCGTCCACGCCGACCTGCTTGGCGGCCGCCGTCTGCTCGGCGCGCCGCAGTATCGCCATGTCGGGGCGGGAGATGGACGGGTCGCTCCCGCCCGCATCGCCGTCGGTGACCACGCAGTAGGTCACCTCGATGCCTGCCTCGGTCCAGCGGGCGATGGTGCCGGCGGAACCGAAGTCCACGTCGTCGGGGTGGGCGGTGATGGTCAGGATGCGGCTGATCTCAGTGTCGTCAAGCACCCTGCCGATGTTACTGGTTGACAGCCCCCCGCCTGCAGCGGCAATGATCTGCATGACGCCGCCGCGATGCGGACCACCGTACGCACTATGGCCCGGCGTTCAGCAGCCCGCCGGGCTGGCCGAGAAAAGCGAGGATGCGGCATATGGGACTCCTGGATTCTGGTGCATGGCACGGCAAGATCTACTCAGACGGCTGGATGACGGGATCCGGGGGCGAGTACCCGGTGACCGAGCCCGCCACCGGCGAGGAGATCGGCCGCATTGGTCGTGCGACCGCTACGGATGTGCGGAAGGCCGCGCAGCGCGCCCGTCAGGCGCAGCGTGCCTGGGCCGCGGCTCCGTACGGGGAGCGGGCGGCGGTACTGCGGCGGGCCGGTGATCTGTGGAATGAGCACGCCGACGAGATCAAGATGTGGCTGTCCAGGGAGAGCGGCGCCATCGGGCCGATGGGTGATCTCCAGGTGCATGTCTCCGCCGACGAGTGCTACGAGGCGGCGGCGCTGGCTTCCATGCCCTATGGCGAGCTGCTGCGCACTCCGCAGCCCAGGCTCAGCCTGGCCCGCCGCGTGCCCGCCGGGGTGGTCGGTGTCATCGCGCCCTTCAACGTCCCGACGATCCTGTCCATCCGGTCGGTGGCACCCGCGCTGGCGCTCGGGAACGCGGTCGTGCTCAAGCCCGATCCTCGTACCTCGGTCAGCGGCGGCGCGCTGCTAGCGGAGATCTTCGCCGCCGCCGGCCTGCCGGACGGCCTCCTGCATGTCATGCCGGGCGGCGCGGAGACCGGCGAGGCCGTGGTCACCGACCCCGACATCCGGGTGATCGCCTTCACCGGCTCGACGAAGGCGGGCCGGGCCGTCGCCCGGCTGGCCGCCGATCATCTCAAGCGGGTCCACCTCGAGCTGGGCGGCAACTCGGCGCTGATCGTGCTGTCGGATGTTGACGTCGACCGCGCCACCTCCGTGGGCGCCTTCGGCTCCTTCATCCATCAGGGTCAGATCTGCATGTCGGCCAGCCGTCACCTGGTGCACAGCTCGATTGCCAAGGACTACGCCGCCGCGCTCGCGGCCCGCGCCGACCACCTGCCCGTCGGTGACCCCTACAAGGAGCAGGTGGCCCTCGGCCCGCTGATCGACGAGCGGCAGCGCGACAACGTGCACCGGATCGTGACCGCCAGCGTCGACGCGGGCGCGGTGCTGCTGGCCGGCGGCACCTACGAGGGGCTCTTCTACCGCCCGACCGTGCTGGCCGAGGTGCCGACCGACGCTCCCGCCTACGCCGAGGAGATCTTCGGCCCGGTCGCGCCCGTCGTGCCCTTCGACTCGATCGACGAGGCCGTCGAGCTGGCCTCAGGCACCGAGTACGGCCTGTCCCTGGGCATTCTCACCAGGGACGTGTACAAGGGCCTCGAGATCGCCGAGCGGATCCCGTCCGGCCTGGTCCACATCAACGACCAGACGGTCAACGACGAGGCGACAATCCCGTTCGGCGGGGTCGGCGCGTCGGGTAACGGCGGCCGGCTCGGCGGCCCGGCCGCCAACCTGGAGGCATTCACCGAGACCCAGTGGGTCACCATCCGCGGCGACCTCCCGGCTTACCCGTTCTGAGCTAGCGCGGGGCAGCCGGCCGGGGAAAGGCGGGTCCTGGACGCTCAGTCCAGGGACGACATCACGTGCTTGACCCGGGTGTAGTCCTCGAACCCGTACATCGACAGGTCCTTGCCGTAGCCGGAGCTCTTGAACCCGCCGTGCGGCATCTCGGCGACCAGCGGGATATGGGTGTTGATCCAGACGCAGCCGAAGTCCAGCCGCCTGGACATCCGCATGGCCCGGCCGTGATCGGCCGTCCAGACCGACGAGGCGAGCCCGTATTCGGTGCCGTTGGCCCACGTCAGGGCCTCGTCCTCGTCGCTGAACCGCTGCACCGTGATAACCGGCCCGAACACCTCGCCCTGCACGATCTCGTCGTCCTGCCGCAGGCCGTCCACCACGCTGGCCTCGAAGAAGTAGCCTCGATCGCCGGTCGGCCGCCGCCGGCCAGCACCCGCGCGTGGTCAGGGAGGCGCTGGACGAACCCGGACACCCGCTCCAGCTGGGCGGCGTTGTTGAGCGGGCCGAAGTCGGCGTCGAGGTTATCGGGCCCGCCGACCGTCTGTCCCTTCGCCTGCTCGACCAGCGCCTCCACGAACGAGTCATGCACGCCGGGCCCGGCGAGCACCCGGGTGGCGGCCGTGCAGTCCTGCCCGGCGTTGAAGTAGCCGGCGATCGCGATCGCCTCCGCCGCCTTCGCCGGGTCGGCGTCGTCGAACACGATGACCGGGGCCTTGCCGCCCAGCTCGAGGTGGACCCGCTTGAGGCCGGCCGCGGCGGCGGTGGCCACCTCCTTGCCCGCCCGGACGCTGCCGGTGATGGAGACCATCTGGGGCACCGGGTGGGACACCAGCGCGCGGCCGGTATCCCGGTCGCCGCAGATCACGTTGAACACGCCGGGGGGCAGGAACTCGCCCAGGATCTCGGCCATCAGCAGCGTGCTGGCCGGCGTGGTGTCCGACGGCTTGAGCACCATCGTGTTGCCCGCGGCGATGGCCGGCGCCCATTTCCAGGTAGCCATCATCATCGGGTAGTTCCACGGAGTCACCGCGGCGCAGACGCCGACGGGCTCGCGCCGGATGAACGAGGTGAACCCGGACATGTACTCGCCGGCCGAGCGGCCCTCCAGCATCCGGGCAGCGCCGGCGAAGAACCGGATCTGGTCCGCCATCGGCGGGATTTCCTCGGACAGCGTCAGCGCGATCGGCTTGCCGGTGTTCTGCGACTCGGCGGCGACGAGCTCGTCGGCGTGAGCCTCGATTGCATCGGCGATCCGCAGCAGCGCGAGGCTGCGCTCACCGGGCGTCGCATCCCGCCAGCCGTCGAACGCGTCGGCGGCTGAGGCGAAAGCCGCGTCCACCTCGGCATCGCGGGAAATCGGCGCCGTGGCGAAAACCTCGCCGGTGCTCGGGTTGATCAGCTCGGCGCGCTGGTCGAAGGCAGTGTCCGTCCACTGCCCGCCGATGTAGTTACGCAGCTCATCCACCACGAGACCTCCGTTTCGTAATTATCGTGATTTCGGCACTGTGCCGAGAGTCCGGGTACCGGGCATGGCTACCGGCCCGCGAGCGTGCGTTCCTCGCACGCCCACGGGGAGCCGTAGTCGGTGAGCAGGTCGAGGAAGGGCGCAGCGGGCAGCGCCTCGGGTCCGAGCACGCCGATGCCCGACCAGGCCCCGGAGTCGATCAGCTCGAGCGCGACCACCGGGTGGACCGCGGTCTGCCAGACCACGGCCTGGGATCCGTACTCGGCCATCGACCAGGCATTGTCTACCACCTGGTACAGGTAGACCTCGCGCGGAGCGCCGTCCGTGCCGGTGCCCCTGACCCAGGTGCCCGCGCAGGTCAGGCCGCTCATCCGGTCGCCGAGCGTGGCGGGATCCGGCAGGCAGGCGGCGACCACGTCGCGCGGTGACACGCTGACGCCGTCGGCCCACACCGGCGTGGTCGAGTCCAGCCCGAGCTTGTGCAGGGTCTGCAGCATGCTGATGAACTCGGTACCGAGGCCGTACTTGAAGGTGACCCGCCTGGCCTGCACCCAGCGGGGCATCAGGATCACTTCCTCGTGCTCCACGTTCACGCACTCCACCGGGCCGATCCCGGCCGGGAAGTCGAAGACCTCCGGCTCGCTGAACGGCGCCGTGGTGAACCAGCCGCGCCCCGTCTCCCACACCACCGGCGGGTTGAGGCACTCCTCGATCGTGGTCCAGATGGAGAAGGTAGGGGCGAAGTCGTAGCCGGCCACCAGAAGGCTGGAGCCGTCGCGCACGCCGAGCTCGTCGATCTCGCTGAACAGCGTGTCGGCCGCGTGCCGGGCGAAGATGTCCGACAGGCCCGGCTCGACCCCCATGCCGACCAGCGCCAGCTTCCCGCGCTCCTCCCACTGCCCGGCCATCGCGAATTGCTCGTCGCCGAGCTTGACGCCGGTCTGGCTGTAGGGCGCATCCGGGTGCGGCTGCGACAGCGACATGGCCATATCCAGGTAATGAGTGCCGGCCCGCAGGGCCGCGCGGTAGAGCGGCATCACGAACCTGGGGTCGGTGGCGTTCATCAGCACATCGCAGGAGTGCTCGGCCAGCAAGGCGGCCGTGGCCCGCTCGTCCCGCGCGTCCAGCTGAACGGCGCGGAAGGTATCCCTGGCCGCCGCGGCCCGCTCCGCCCGCCCCAGGTCGTAGTCGGCGATGATCAGCTCGGCGAACGGGCGCCGGGCAGCGATCCGGGCGAAGGCCGTGCCGACTCCGCCGGCTCCGACCAGAAGGATGCGCATGTTGCTGATCTTAGACCTGACGGGCGGTTCAGACACGGGACCAGTTGCGATATCTAGCTGTTACAACGGAAATCGTTGCAGGTAGGGGGTGGTGCATGCTAGAACCGTTGCACTTGGGTACTAAAGCCCAGTAGGGGTGAGGCGGAATATGGCTACCACGGCGCCACAGCTGCAACCGACGGAGGAGTACAAGGACAAGGGGCTCAAGGCGGGCGCCCTCGGGCTGGTCTCGAGCATCGTGATGGGAGTCGCCTCGACGGCTCCGGCGTACAGCCTGGCGGCCACCCTCGGTGCCGTGGTGGTCATCGTGGGCTTCCATGCCCCCGCGGCCGCGCTGCTCGCCTTCGTCCCGATCTTCCTGACCTCCATCGGCTACAGCGAGATGAACAAGGCGGACCCTGACTGCGGGACCACCTTTACCTGGGGCACCCGCGCCTTCGGCCCGAAGACCGGCTGGGCGGGCGGCTGGGGCATCGTCGCCGCGGACATCCTGGTCATGGCCAGCCTGGCGCAGGTAGCCGGCCAGTACGTGTTCCTGCTGTTCGGGGCCAAGGGCATCGGCCAGGATCCGACCAGCCCGTGGGTGCTGCTGGTCGGGATCGTGTGGATCATCCTGATGACGTGGATCTGCTACCGGGGCATCGAGCTGTCCGCGCTGCTGCAGAAGTTCCTGCTGGCCATCGAGCTGGCCATGCTGGCCCTCCTGTCGGTGGTCGCGCTGATCAAGGTCTACACCGGAAACGGCTCGCCCTTGTCGGTCCACGTGCACTGGAGCTGGTTCAGCCCGGTCGGCGTGCCGTTCTCGGCGTTCATCGCCGCGATGGTCCTCATGCTCTTCATTTACTGGGGCTGGGACACCGCAGTCTCGATCAACGAGGAGACCGCCAACCCGACCAAGACGCCGGGCCAGGCGGCGATCATCTCCACCGTGCTGCTGCTCGTCACCTACGCGCTGGTGATCACCTCGGTGCTGGCGTTCGCCGGCATCGGCATCAAGGGCATCGGCCTGGGCAACCCGAGCAACCTCGGTGACGTGCTCTCCATCCTGGGCACGGCGATCTTCGGCGGGGGGGCCCTGGGCACGTTCCTGTCCCGCCTGCTGATCCTGATGGTGCTCAGCTCGGCCGCTGCCTCCACCCAGACGACGATCCTGCCGACCGCACGGACCACCCTGTCGATGGCCGCCTACAAGGCGCTGCCGGACGCGTTCGCCAAGATTCACCCGAAGAACCGGACGCCGACCGTCTCCACCATCGTGATGGGCGCGGTATCGATCGCCCTGTACGTGCCGATGAACTACCTGTCGGGCGGTAACGTGATCGCCGACGCGGTGACGGCGATCGGGCTCTACATCGCCTTCTACTACGGGCTGACCGCTCTGGAATGCGTCTGGTACTACAAGGCCACGCTGACCAGCAGTGCCCGCAACCTGTGGATGCGAGGCATCCTGCCGGGGCTGGGCTGGCTGATCATGTGGAGCGCCGGCGGCTTCAGCCTGTGGCAGGACTATGACGTCAAGACCGAGTACAGCTTCACCACGCTGACCATACCGGGCCTGCAGTGGCAGGTCGGCGGTGCCTTCGTGATCGCCCTGCTGGCCGCGCTGGCCGGGGTGGCCGCCTTCATCTACATGCGGATCACGGCTCCGGCTTTCTTCCGCAAGGAGACCCTGACCAGGGGCACGCCGACCCTCGTGCCGGACGAGTAACGCCGGAGCGCCCGTTAGATGCCCCAGCGTCGGTGCCAGCGCCTACGCTGGGGCAAATGACCGCGATGGCCGTTGACTCCCTCCTGGACGGGCTGAATCCGCAGCAGCGGGCCGCTGTGACGCACGAGGGCAGCCCGCTGCTCATCGTCGCGGGAGCCGGCTCGGGCAAGACGCGCGTGCTGACGTACCGGATCGCCTACCTGCTGGCCGAGCGCGGCGTGCACCCGAGCCAGATCCTGGCCATCACCTTCACCAACAAGGCGGCGGGCGAGATGGCCAGCCGCGCCGCCGAGCTGACCGGCGCGCGGGCCCGCTCGATGTGGCTGATGACGTTCCACTCCGCGTGCGTGCGGATCCTGCGCCGGGAGGCCCGCAGGTTCGGCTACCCGTCCTCGTTCTCCATCTACGACCAGGCGGACTCGCAGCGGCTGATGGCGCTGGTCTGCCGGGAGCTGGAGCTGGACGCCAAGTACTTCCCGCCGAAGGCGATGATCACCCAGGTCTCCAACCTCAAGAACGAGCTCATCGACTACGAGACGATGGCCGCCAGGGCCAGCGGTTACCGCCAGAAGGCGCTGGCCGAGGCGTACGGGGAGTACCAGCGCCGGCTCGTGGCCGCGGGCGCCATGGACTTCGATGACCTGATCATGGTCACGGTCAACCTGCTGCAGGCCTTCCCCGAGGTCGCCGGCGAGTACCGCAGCCGGTTCCGGCATGTCCTGGTGGATGAATACCAGGACACCAACCACGCGCAGTACATGCTGGTCAGGGAGCTGGCCGGGCAGGTGCCCGGCGCCGAGCTGCCCGGCGCCCCGGCGGAGCTGGTCGTCGTCGGTGACGCCGACCAGTCCATCTACGCCTTCCGCGGCGCGACGATCAGGAACATCGAGGAGTTCGAGCGCGATTTTCCCGGCGCCCGTGTCATCCTGCTCGAGCAGAATTACCGCTCGACGCAGAATATCCTGGCCGCGGCGAACGCCGTCGTCGCCCGCAACACCGGCCGGATGCCCAAGCACCTGTGGTCGGACGCCGGGGCCGGGCCGCCGATCATCGGGTACGTGGCCGATAGCGAGCATGACGAGGCGGCCTTCGTCGCCGAGGAAGTGGACCGGCTCGCCGACGAGGGCCTGGCCACCCCCGGCCAGGTGGCGGTGTTCTACCGCACCAACGCGCAGTCCCGTGTCTTCGAGGAAGTCTTCATCCGGGCCGGGATGCCGTACAAGGTGGTCGGCGGCATCCGGTTCTACGAGCGGCGCGAGGTCCGTGACCTGCTCGGCTACCTGCGGCTGGTCGCCAATCCCGGTGATGAGGTGTCGCTGCGGCGGATACTCAACGTGCCCAAGCGGGGGATCGGCGAGCGGGCCGAGGAGTACGTGGCGGCGCTGGCTAACCGGGACAAGATCAGCTTCGCGGAAGCGCTGGCCCGGCCGCAGGACGTGCCGGGCCTGGCGGCGCGCTCGGCGCGCTCGATCGAGGCCTTCAACAACCTGATCGGCGGCGTGCGGGCGGCCGCGGCGGCGGGCAGCCCGGTCGGTGACCTGGTCGAGGCGGTGCTGGACCAGACCGGGTACGTCGCCGAGCTGGAGGCCTCCAGCGACCTGCAGGACGCGAGCCGGATCGAGAACCTCACCGAGCTGGTCTCGGTGGCCAGGGAGTTCGACTCGCAGCGCCCGGACGGGACGCTGGCTGACTTCCTCGAGCAGGTATCCCTGGTCGCCGACGCCGATCAGATTCCCGAGGGCCCCGATCACGGCGGCCTGGTCACGCTGATGACCCTGCACACCGCCAAGGGGCTGGAGTTCCCCGTGGTCTTCCTCACCGGCCTGGAGGAGAATGTCTTCCCGCACGAGCGGTCCATCGGGGACGACAAGGAGCTGGAGGAAGAGCGCCGGCTGGCCTATGTCGGGATCACCAGGGCGCGGGAGCGGCTGTACCTGACCAGGGCGATCGCCAGGGCATGGTGGGGGCGCCCGGCCTATCACAAGCAGTCCAGGTTCCTGTCCGAGGTGCCCGCGGAGCTGATCGACTGGCGCCGGGACGAGGCCGCGGCCACCCCGCCGGCCTCCGAGCGGCTGTCCCGCCGGCCAGGGGTGCAGGCGCTGGGGAACCGGCCGGTGCCCTCCCTGGCGCCCGGTGACCGGGTCAACCACGACTCCTACGGGCTCGGCCGGGTCCTGTCGGTCGAGGGCCGGGGCGACGACCCGGAAGCCAAGATCGACTTTGGCGGGGACTACGGGATCAAGCACCTGGTGCTGCGTTATGCCCCGATAGAGAAGCTCTAGCCGCGTCGATCAGCCCCGCGAGCAGGGCAGGAGCCGACAGCGGAAGCAGGTGATCGGCGCCTGGCGCGAGGATCGTGCGGCAGGTAGGGATGCGATCGGCGATGGCGGTGCCGCAGTCCCTGACCATCGGGTACTCCAGCTCGCCGATCGCCAGCGCCGCCGGGACGCTGATCTCGGCCAGCCGCGGCCAGGCGGGCGGGTCGTCCGCCAGGTAGCCGCCCTGCCGGAAGAACGCCGCGACCGCGCTGCGCACCTGGGCTTGCGCGGCCGGATCCGGGCCCGCCCGGTCCGGGACCGGCGTGCGGGCCCAGGTCGCCAGCCCGAGCGCCACCAGGCCCGCCCGGTCCCCGGCGGCCTGCAGCCGGCCGAACTCCGCCAGGTAGGGATCGTCGTGCGGCCATGGATAGTCCTGGACGCCGGGGGCAGCGAGGATCAGCGCGCCGACCTGCTCGGGCCGGGCCAGCGCCAGGCCGATGGCCGTTCCGCCGCCGCCGCTATGCCCGGCGAGGACGGCCCGCCCGACCTCCAGGTAGTCAAGCACGGCCGCCAGATCGCCGGCCTGGGTGAACGAGGCAACGGGTGCCGGCGACCGGCCGTAGCCGCGATTGTCGTATCGGATGACACGGGGTGAGCCGGTGAGCCGGCCGATCGTCCGGTCCCAGCTCGTGCAGTCGCACCAGTCGGAGTTGGCCAGGACGACGGGAACTCCCCGCCCGCCGGTGTCCTGAGCCCAGATCCAGCCGCCCGTGACCGGGACATGAATATCCATCCAGCCATCCTGGCCGGGACCAGGCTACGCTGCGAACTAGGCGCGCTCAGGAGTTCCTGCGGGCGCGCGGGTTCGGGCGGCAGGTCATGAGAGGCAGGTCATGAGCAGCATCCGGGTGGTCATCGCCAAGCCCGGCCTGGACGGTCATGATCGCGGCGCCAAGGTGGTCGCCAGGGCGCTGCGCGATGCCGGGGTCGAGGTCATCTACACCGGCCTGCACCAGACGCCGGAGCAGATCGTGGCCGCGGCGCTGCAGGAAGACGCTGACGCCATCGGGCTGTCGGTGCTGTCCGGCGCGCACATGACCCAGTTCGGGCGCGTCCTTGAGCTGCTCAAGGAGCAGGACGCCGCCGACATCACGGTGTTCGGCGGCGGGATCATTCCCGACGCCGACATCGCCGAGCTGGAGCAGATGGGCGTGGCGAGGATCTTCACCCCCGGTGCGTCCACCCACGAGATCGTGGACTGGGTGCGCGCGGAGCTGGGCAGCGAGGAACTGGGCAGCGAGGACGCGGAAGTCGGCAGCGAGGAAACCGTCGGCTAGCGGCCGCCCCGTGACCCAGTTGGGCCTGGCGGCCGGGCTCGCAATAGGCTGCCTGCGCAGCGCGAAGCACCGAGGCTCGCGCCGTACTGGCGAACATAGCGGATGTATAGGACGGACCCGAGTGGACCTGTTCGAGTATCAGGCGAAGGAGCTCTTCGCCGACTATGACGTTCCGATTCCGGACGGCAAGGTGGCCCATACCCCGCAGGAGGCCCGCGCGATCGCGGCCGATTTCGCCGCCGCCGGGAAACCGGCCGTGGTGATCAAGGCGCAGGTAAAGACCGGCGGGCGCGGCAAGGCCGGCGGCGTCAAGCTGGCGACCGGGCCGGACGAGACCGAGGCCAAGGCGCGGCAGATCCTCGGCATGGACATCAAGGGCCACATCGTGCACTCGGTGCTGGTGGCCGCGGACACCGACATCGCGCAGGAGTACTACCTGTCGTTCCTGCTCGACCGGGCGGAGCGGACCTTCCTGTCCATGTGCTCGGTGGAGGGCGGCGTCGAGATCGAGGAAGTCGCCCGGACCAGTCCCGAGGCGCTGGCCAGGATCACGGTGGATCCGCTGACCGGGGTGGACGCCGCCAAGGCCGCCGAGATCGTGGCCGCCGGCGGCCTCCCGCCGCAGGCGCAGGCCGGAGCGGCCGCGCTCGCGGAGCACCTGTGGGCGGTGTTCGTCGACGAGGACGCCACGCTGGTCGAGGTCAACCCGCTGGTGCTGACCGGCGACGGCCGGGTGGTCGCGCTGGACGCCAAGGTCACCCTGGACGACAACGCGTCCTTCCGGCAGGACTTCGCCCGCTTCGCCGACCCGAGCGCGGCGGACCCGCTGGAGGCGCGGGCCAAGGCCAAGCACCTTAACTACGTCAAGCTCGACGGCGAGGTCGGCATCATCGGCAACGGCGCGGGCCTGGTCATGTCCACCCTGGACGTCGTCGCCTATGCGGGCGAGGCGTTCGGCGGGGTGCGGCCGGCGAACTTCCTCGACATCGGCGGCGGCGCCTCCGCGGAGGTCATGGCCAACGGCCTGGAAATCGTCCTGTCCGATCCGTCCGTCCGCAGCGTGCTGGTCAACGTCTTCGGCGGGATCACCTCGTGCGACGAGGTGGCCAACGGAATCGTGGCGGCGATCGGCATCCTGGCCGCCGACGGCGCGCCGGTGCGCCACCCGATCGTGGTGCGCCTGGACGGCAACAACGCGGCGGAGGGCCGTCGCATCCTTGACGAGGCGGGCATCGCGGTGGTCGAGCAGGTTGCGACCATGGATGACGCGGCGCGGCGCGCCGCCGAGCTGGCCGCCGCGGCCGCGACAGGAGCATGAGATGGCTATCTTCCTGACCGGGGCGAGCCGGGTCATCGTGCAGGGCATCACCGGCTCGGAGGGCCGCAAGCACGGGGCGCGGATGATCGCGGCCGGCACCAACGTGGTCGGCGGAACCAACCCGCGCAAGGCGGGGCAGGCCATCGATCTCGGCGGCACGCAGGTACCTGTGTTCGGCACGGTGGCGGACGCCATGTCCGCGACGGGAGCGGACGTCTCCGTCGTCTTCGTCCCGCCGCCCGGCGCCAAGGGCGCGGTGATCGAGGCCATCGACGCGGGCATGCCGCTCGTCATCGTGATCACCGAGGGCATTCCCGTGCATGACACGGCGGCCTTCTGGGCGTATGCGCGCGCGAACGGCGAGCGCACCCGCATCGTGGGGCCGAACTGCCCTGGCATCGCCTCGCCCGGCAAGTCCAATGCCGGGATCATCCCGGCTGACATCACCACCGAGGGCCGGATCGGCCTGGTGTCCAAGTCGGGCACGCTGACCTACCAGATGATGTACGAGCTGCGGGACATCGGATTTTCCACTGCGGTGGGGATCGGCGGCGACCCGATCATCGGCACGACGCACATCGACTGCCTGCGTGCCTTCGCCGACGACCCGGAGACCGACGCGATCGTGATGATCGGCGAGATCGGCGGTGACGCGGAGGAGCGGGCCGCCGCGTTCATCGAGCGCAGCGTGTCCAAGCCGGTGGTCGCCTACGTGGCGGGCTTCACCGCCCCCGAGGGCAAGACGATGGGGCATGCGGGCGCGATCATCTCGGGCTCGGCCGGCACGGCGCAGGCCAAGAAGGAGGCGCTGGAGAAGGTCGGGGTCAAGGTGGGCAGGACGCCCAGCGAGACCGCTGGCCTGGTCCGCGACCTGATGCAGGCGGCCGGCTGACCGCCGGATCTGCCGCTGGTTGGGCGGGAACTGTCCGGCGCGCCTAACCGCGGACGGGCCCCCCAGTGGCCAGGCTTGAGTCTTGTGACTAGTTCTGCCCTGGGCGCCCGCCCGGCCGGCGCGGCAGGCGGCGGCGCGGGCGGGGTGCCGTCCGGTCCGGCCCGCCCGCTCATCGTCACCGGGGCCATCGCGGCCTGCGCGGCGGCCGGGGTCGGGATGGTCATCCTGACCCTCCTGGTGCTGGCGGGCTGGATCGCCGCGCCGCATGCCGGGCTCGGCCTCACCGGCCTCACCGGCGTCCTGCGGGTCGCGGCGGGGCTGTGGCTGATCGGTCACCATGTCGGCTTCACGCTGCACGGGGCCGGCCGGATCGGCCTGCTGCCGCTGGGCCTGGTCCTGCTGCCCGGCGCGCTGCTGTGGCGGGCGGGCCGGTGGGTGGTCCGCACGGGCGGGGTGGCCAGGCTGCGGCATGTCGGCTACGCGGCGCTGGCGCTGGCCGCGCCGTATGCTCTGGTGGCGGGCGCGCTGGCCCTGGTCAGCAGGTCGGTGCTGGCCGAGCCGTCGGTGCCGCAGGCGGTGATCGCATCCTTCCTGCTCGCGCTGACCGCGGGCGGTCTCGGCGGAGCGCGCGCCCTGGCCCCGTGGACGCAGCTGGGCGGCCTGCTGCCCGCCAGGCTGCGCTCGGTCATCATCGGCACGGCCGGCGCGCTGGCCGTGCTGGCCTGCGCGGGCGCGGCACTGGCCGGGGCGTCGCTGGGCACCCATCTGGGCGAGTTCCGGTCGGTGGATACCGTGCTGGCCCCCGGCGCGGTCGGGGCGGTCCTGCTGCTGCTCGCCCAGCTGGCCTATGTGCCGAACGCGATCGTCTGGGCGATTTCCTTCATGCTCGGCCCCGGGTTTGCCTTCGGCACCGGCACGGTGGTGGCGCCGACCGGCTCGGCGCTCGGAGCGCTCCCGGCGTTCCCGATGCTCGCCTCCATGCCCCAGGGCCTGCATAGCGGGGCGCCCGCGCTGCTGTCGGCGGCGATGCTGGCCCTGCCCTACCTGGCCGGATGTTTCGGCGGCCTGCTGCTGGCCAGGGCCGCGCCGACCCCCGTTCTCGAGGCCGCGCCGATGTGGGGCTTCGCGTGCGGTGCGCTGGCCGGCGGCGTGCTCGGGGGGCTGGCGGTGTTCGCGGGCGGGTCGCTGGGCAACGGGCGCCTGGCCGCGGTCGGACCGTCGCCCTGGCAGGTCGGCGTGGTAGCCGCCCTGGAGGTCGGCGTGGCCGCCGCCGTGACCGCGGGCGTCGCCAACTGGCTGCGGTTCCGGGCCGGCCGGGCGGGGGGTAGCGCGCCCGGCCCCCGTGGCCCCGGCCGAAGCGGCGCGAGCGACGACGGCGGGCACGTCATCTACCTCGATCCGTGGGCCGCCGAGCAGGACGCTGGCGGCCCGGCGGCGGCGCCCCCCGGGCCGTCCGCGCTCCCGTGATGGTGCTTGCTCAGCCGGCCCCGGCCGGCCCGAGCCCGGATTCGAGCGATCGCTCGAACTGGATATTGCATGCTTGCTGCGCCGACGGCGTCTGGGCCCGGTCCAGGCAGCTGGAGTAGTCGGAGACCTGCCGGGCGGCCAGCGTGAACAGGGCCAGCAGCGCGATCCCGAACACGGTGCCGAGCAGTCCGAAGATCAGGCCGGCGATGGCACCGCGCGGGCGCCAGGTGTCATCGCGACGGGCCCGGCGCATCGCGCTGAGCGCCAGCCAGCAGGCGGCGGGACCGATGACCACCGTGAAGATCACCAGGTAGATGCCGCGATGGAGGTTCTGCCCGATCCCGAACAGGGCGAGCAGGCTCAGCATTCCGAAGATCATCGAGGCGAGTGCGCGCTGTCGTACCTCTCGCTCCGGCGGACGCCTCGGCCGGGGCGGTCCTGGCCGGCCGGGCGGTACTCCTGGCGGCCGCTCGGACAGCCACGGCTCCCGCGGCGGCTGCGCTGGCTGCGGCGGCTGCGCTGGCTGCTGCGGTTGTGCTGGCGGCGGCGGTTGCGGCAGGCCGTCTGGCGGCGGCTGTGAGTATCCGCCCGGCGCCGGCGCCGGGCCCTGGCCGGCGGCCGGCTCGGGGAAGCTCAGCGGAGGCAGCCCAGGCAGCCTGCCCGCCGGCTGCTCACCCGGCTCGGGGAAGCTCGGCGGAGACTGTGGTCTGTGGTCGGCGGACAGGGCCGTTCCTCTCCTGATCATCGCGCTGGACGGGGCGGGAGCCCGCCCCTATTTCATCACCTCCGGCCGCCGGTCAGGACGGTCTCAGAGCAGGCGCAGATCCACGGCGCGCTCAATTGCCTCCGAGCGCGAGGATGCTCCCAGTTTCTGGTAGATCGACCGCAGGTGCGATTTGACCGTGTTTCGGGAGATGTAGAGGGTGGCGGCCATCTGCACGTAGGTGGTGGTGGGCAGCAGCTTCAGGACCCGCAGCTCGGCCGCGGTCAGCGGCACCGCGGGCTGGCCATGCGACTGCGAGGCGTCCGGCTGGGTGGCGCGCACCTGCAGGGCCGCGGCGATGAGCCGTTCCAGGAAGGGATCGGGCTGCACTTGCGCCGAGTGCTCGACCAGGTAGGCCGTGACCTGGGGGGCGGTCGTGACCACCGTGCTGAGGAACCCGCCGCGGCGGGCGGCTTCCAGTACGCCGCCCACCAGGCTGGCGGCGGCGCCCTGGTCGCCGCGCTCGATCGCGATGGCGGCCAGGAGGATCTGGCCGACTAGCGCGGCGCGCGGCGTCAGATCCCCCGGCGGCAGGGCGTCCAGGTGCTGCTGGGCCGCGTGGGGCTCCTTGGCGGCGAGCGCGACCCTGGCCAGCAGCAGGCCGCGCCGGACGGCGGGCAGCCCGGCCGCCAGGGCAGCCGGCGAGCGCAGGTCGCCGAGCGACAGGCGCAGCAGCGCTTCGAGCTCATCGGCGCGGGCCAGGAGCTCGGAGCTGGTTCCGGCCAGGACCAGGCGCGCCGCCTCGACGCTGGCCAGCGCGTCGCGGATCTGCCCGCGGGCGGCCCAGATCTGGGCCCGGTCCAGCAGCGCGAGGAACTCGAACGGCGGCCGGAAACCCTCGGATATCGACAGCACGCGCTCGGTGAGCTGCTCGGCCGTGTCGAGGTCACGCCGCTCCAGCGCGGCGCCGGCCAGCGCGCGCAGGTAATCCACCGCGAAGGGATGCTGCTCGAACCCCAGCCGCCGCGCGTCGGCCGCCGCGTCGGTGGCCGCCTGCGCGGCCTCGGCGAGGCGGCCGGCCTCGAACCACGCGAGCGCCTGGACCCCCCGCGCCAGCACCAGCCTGACCGGTTCGGTGGCCGCTGGCATCGCCTGTACGGCGGCCACCTCGCGGTCGACCGCCGCGTAGTCTTCCAGCCAGGTGTAGGCCCGCAGCAGGACGGCCGGCAAAGCGGCATCCCACTCATCGGCCAGCAGCGTCCGCTCCTCGATGCCCCGTGCGGCCAGGCCGTAACGCACCGTCGCGCCCGCCTCGCCGTTCTGCGCGCAGAGCCCCGATCGCAGCGCCGCGATCCTGGATGCCAGCTGCGAGTCCGGCGGGATGGCCGGCTGGGTGCGCTCGATCAGGTCCAGGTACTCCCCGGCCCGGGCCCGGTTCCCCCAGATCAGCAGGTCGGCGGCGATGGCCAGCAGCCGGCCGGGCACGGCGGTCAGCGCCGAAGGGTCGACCATGCTGAGATCCAGTGTGGCCGGTACCGCCGGGTCGTGCAGGAAGTCGGTCATGACCCGGTCCTGCAGCAGGGCCAGGGCCCGGTCGACCTGCCGCGCGGCCAGGAAATGGCGGGTGGCGCGCCGCGTATCCCCGGCCGACTCCAGCCACTCGGCCGCCCTGACCTGCAGCTCCAGCTCCCGGACCGGATCGGTGGCGTGCAGCTCGGCCTGCAGCACCCGGCGCACCAGATGGTGGTAGCGGTAACTCGCCCGATCGTCATCGAGCGCCACGACGAACAGGTTGGCCACCTCCATGCCGCGCAGCAGCGCGGCCGCGTCCGTCCGGCCGCTGACCGCCGCGCAGGCCGGCGCGGTCAGCTCGTCCAGGACACAGGTATCCAGCATGAAGCGCGCCAGCTCGGGCGGCTGCTGCTCCAGGACCTCGCCGATGAAGTACTCGGCGATCGCGTGGCTGCGGACATCCAGCGCGCGCGCCACCCGGATCGGGTCGCTAGCGCCGCGCAGCGTGAGGGCGGCCATCTGCAGCGCCGCGGCCCAGCCTTCGCTGCGCTGATGCAGCAGCGCGAGCTCACCGGCGCCCACCTGCACCCCGAAGTTGGCCAGCAGCGCACTGCTCTCGGTCAGCGACAGGTACAGGTCACGGTCGCGCAGCTCGCACAGCTCCCCCGACAGCCGCAGCCGGTGCAGCCGCAGCGGCGGGTCGGCCCGGCCCGCCAGCACCAGCTGCGCGGTAGCGGCCGGCCAGCGCTCCACCAGGTCCGTCATGTTCCGCCCGGCCGCGGGCGCCGCCGCGTGGAAGTCGTCCACCACGATCGCCGACCCGGCCGGCAGCCGCGCCGCGTCGTTGGCGATCGACGCGGTCACGTCGGCGGACATCGCGCCGTCCATGGCCAGCAGCTCGGCCGCATCGGCGCCGAAACCCGGCGCGACCGCCCGCGGCGCCTCAATGAAACCCGACCAGAAACGGACCGGATCGGCGTCGGCCTCATCACACGACAGCCACGACGTCACTTCCGACTCGCGGGTCGCCGCCCAGCTCGACAACAGCACGCTCTTGCCCGCGCCGGCCGACCCCACGACCACCGTCAGGCGCTGCCCCGCGCCTGCCGTCAGCCGCCCGTGCAGCGCCGACCGGGCCACCAGCGTCGTCGGCAGCGTCGTCGGGCGGAACTTCATCCGGGCGAACCGTACGCCCGGCCCGGCCTTGTCCCGTGTCGTGCGCTCAGCCACGACGTCCCCTGCATTCCCGCCCCCGCCAACGCGCAGGCCCCTTCGGGTCAGTTACGTTTCGTAATTCTAGGCAGCAGCGCGATCACACGCCAAGCTGACGCGGCTGGCGCCCCTGGAAGAGGCCGGTCCGCGTCATGTACCGGCCACCCAGCGCCACGCCCGGACCCTGACTGCGAATCACCCCTAAAAGAGGATGTCCGACGTCCCGCGCCCGGTGCAGACTCCGCTCATAAGGGGGACCGCATGGTCGGTGACGAAAATGGTTCATCGGGTCAGGCGTCGATGCCAGCGCGGCGCCGGTGAACGCGGCCTTCATCGGGCTGGCGGTCCTCGCGGCCTTGAACCCGAAGCTGTTCGCGCTTGACCTGCTCCTGATGGAGAACGTGCGGCCGCGCCTGATGTTCCTGTGCTTCCTGCTGGGCGGCCTAGCCGTGAGCCTGTCGATCGGCCTGCTCGACGTGCTCGTGCTGAAGGCCGACTCCGGCCTGGTCCGGCTGGTGACCTAGCCCAGTGGCTGCGGCGCAGCCACCACCCGAGAGTTCAACCCAGCACCCGAAGTTCAGCCAGTACCCGACAGCGATCACATCGCCTGACCGCCAGGAGTGAGCATGACCGACACGGTAGGAAATCAGGAGGAGGCGCAGCACGCCGCCGCGGTGGGGGGCCGTTACCTCATGCGGTTCGAGGAGGACCAGCTCAGGGAGCGGCCGCTGCGGGTCAGGCTGATCATCGAGTTCCTCGGCACCTTCATGCTGGTGACCGTGGCCGCCGGATCCGGCGTGATCAATGACTTCGCCGGGGGCGGCCCGATCACCAGGGCGGCGGCCGTGATCGCGCCGGGAGCGCTGGTGATGGCCCTGATCTATGCGTGGGGCCCGCTGTCGGGTCTGCACATCAATCCCGCGGTGACCTTCGCGTTCACCGCCCGCCGGGTGTTCCCGCGGCGCTGGGTGCTGCCGTACTGGGTGGCCCAGTTCGCCGGCGCGATCGTCGCCGCGCTGTTCCTGCAGTTCGTCTTCGGCAATGTCAGCGCGGGCGGGAACTACCCGATTGACAAGCCCGGCGGCGACTGGCGGGCGTTCGTAATGGAGATCGTCCTGACGGCGATCCTGGTCAGCGTGATCTTGAATACGGCCACGGGAAGCCGGAGCATCGGCCACAACGCCGCCATCGCGGTCGGTTCGACGGTGGCGCTGCTCGGCCTGTTCGCCAGCCCCATCAGCGGCTCCTCGATGAACCCGGCCCGCACGCTCGGGCCGGACATCGTAGGGGCCAACTTCACGGGCTGGTGGGTATACGTGTTCGGCGATCTGATCGGCGCCGCTATCGCCGTGGTGATCATCATCCTGGTCCGGGGAATGCCGGTGAAGGCGGAGACCGCGGCGGCCGAAGGCGGCGACCTGCCGGTATGACCAGCCGCTGACCCGGCGACGCCCGCCGCCGGACGGTGACTGCGGCGCACCGCGCCGCGGTCATCCCGGCCGGGTGATCCGCGGGCTCTGGGCCTGGGGAAGCTTCACATGACGAAACGGCAGAGGAGATCTGAGATGGCGTCGGGCGAATTCCGTGGTGTGATCAACGTCGATATCCGTGACTCGGTCCCTGACTGGACGCCGTTCGAGCCGCCAAAAGCGCCCGAGGGCGCGCCGAACGTGGTGTATATCGTGCTCGATGACGTGGGATTCTCGGCCATGTCGTGTTATGGCGGCCCGATTGCGACGCCGAATATTGACCGCATCTCGGCGGACGGGATCCGCTATACGCAATGGCATACGACGGCGCTGTGCTCGCCGACCCGCTCCTGCCTGCTGACGGGGCGTAACCATACGCGCAACTCGATGGCCTGCATCACCGAGGCGGCGGTCGGGTTCCCGAACGCGAGCGGGACGATCCCGCCGGAAAACGGCATGCTGCCGGAGATCCTCGGCGAGCTGGGCTGGAACACCTACATGGTGGGCAAGTGGCACCTGTGCCCGACGATCGAGATGAACGTGGCCTCGACCCGGCGCAACTGGCCGTCGGGCCGCGGGTTCGAGCGCTGGTACGGGTTCCTCGGGGCGGAGACTAACCAGTGGTATCCCGACCTGGTCTACGACAATCACCCGGTGGACCAGCCCAAGTCGCCGCAGGACGGCTACCACCTCACCGAGGACCTCACCGACAAGGCGCTGGAGTTCATCAAGGACGCGAAGGTGCTCGCGCCGGACAAGCCGTTTTTCCTGTACTACGCGCCCGGCGCCGCCCACGCGCCCCATCACGTCGCCCAGGAGTGGAGCGACAAGTTCGCGGGCCAGTTCGATATGGGGTACGAGGCGCTGCGCGAGCAGACCCTGGCCCGGCAGAAGCAGATGGGGATCGTGCCTGCGGACACCGAGCTGCCGGCGGTCAACCCGATCGGCACGCCCGAGACCAGGAAGGGGCCGAAGGGCCAGCCGTTCCCGCCGCTGGACTTCACCAAGCCGTGGGACTCGCTGCACGCCGATGAGAAGCGGCTGTTCGCCCGGATGGCCGAGGTCTACGCCGGCTTCCTGGCCCACGCCGACCATCACATCGGGCGGCTGCTCGACTACCTGGAGGAGACCGGGCAGCGGGAGAACACGCTCGTGGTGGTGGTGTCGGACAACGGCGCCAGCGGTGAGGGCGGCCCCGACGGGTCGGTCAACGAGATGAAGTTCGCCAACGGCATCCCCGACGACATGAAGTCGAACCTGGAGATGATCGACGAGCTCGGCGGCACCAAGACCTACAACCACTACCCGAATGGCTGGGCGATGGCGTTCAACACGCCGTTCAAGATGTGGAAGCGGTATGAGTTCAACGGCGGCACCGCCGACCCGTGCATCATCTCCTGGCCCTCGGCCGCGGCCAACGGCGATGGCGGCAGCAATGATGCGGCCGGCCACGGCGAGCTGCGGCACCAGTACCACCACGCGATCGACATCGTGCCGACGATCCTGGACACGCTCGGCGTCGAGTCCCCGGCCACGATCAAGGGCCACGTGCAGAGCCGCTTCGACGGCGTGAGCATGCGCTACAGCATCAGCGACCCGTCCGCCCCGTCGGCCCGCAAGACGCAGTTCTACTCGATGCTGGGCTCGCGCGGCATCTGGCATGACGGCTGGAAGGCTGTCACCACCCATCCCACGCTCAGCGGCTGGAGCAACTTCGGCGACGACGCATGGGAGCTCTATCACACCGATACCGACCGCTCCGAGCTGCATGACCTGGCCGCCGAGCAGCCGGGCAAGCTCCGCGAGCTGGTCAGCCTGTGGTACGCCGAGGCCGGCGCCAATCAGGCGTTCCCGCTCGACGACCGGTCCGCGCTGGAGATCATCATCACGCCGCGGCCGCAGCTATCGGCGCCCCGTGACCGGTACATTTACTTCCCCCATACCGCGGAGGTACCCGAGGCGCAGGCCGTGAACGTCCGCAACCGCTCGTTCACGATCGGGGCGCAGGTGGATATCCCGGCCGCCGGTGCGCAGGGAGTGCTGTTCGCTCACGGCTCGCGGTTCGGCGGGCACGCCCTGTACGTCAGGGACAACCGGCTGCATTACGTCAACAACGTCGTCGGGCTGATCGAGCAGAAGATCGACGGGACCGAGGACCTGCCCACGGGCGAGAATCTGCTGCTGGCGGTCTCGTTCGTCAAGGACGGCGAGGACCCGCCGGGCGTGGCCACCGGGATCGTGACCCTGTATCACGGGGACCATGAGGTCGGCAGCGGCCGGATCAAGACCCAGCCCGGCATGTTCAGCCTGGCGGGCGAGGGCCTGTGCATCGGCCGCGACAGTGGTGAGCCGGTGACGGGCGACTACCCGGGCGAGCATCCTCATGAGTTCACCGGCGGAACGATCAAGCGGGTCGCGGTCGACGTCAGCGGCGATCCCTATGTTGACCTGGAGCGTGAGGCCCAGGCCATGCTGGCGCGAGAGTAGGTCAGGCCGAGCGGCTTGATCAGGCGGAGTGACCTGATCAGGCCGCGTGGCGCCGCTGGTCCCAGGCGGCCAGGCGCGCGAGCGAGGCGGCCTGGTTTTCCCGCGCCAGGCTGGCCACTGCGGCCAGCCCAATCGCGAGCCCGAGCGCGGTCCGCTGGGCGCCCTTATCCAGCGGCAGGCGCGCTACGGCCGCCAGCCCGATCACGGCTACGACCGCGTTGCGGTTGATCTTCATGTTCCTCGCTTCCCCGTTCAGCCTACGCCGACGGCCAGGGATGACGGCGGTCTTGCCGCCGTGGGCCGCGGTGGCGCTAGGGAGCCGGGTGGTGGACGGCGGACCAGTCCGCGGCCATGTCGATCACCGTCCACTTGTGCTCAGCGGCGGCGGCAAGGATCTGGTCGGTGCCGCTGCCCAGGATCGGGTCCCGGTCGTAGGCGTACTCGCGATCGGCGTCGGTGTGGTGGACGACGAGCTGCAGGGTCCGGTGCGGGCTGGCGGCGGTCCACTGGAGCATGGCCAGGTCCCCGTCGGTGTTCCCGCCGGCCAGGATCGGGCGCTGCCCGATATGGCGGTGGATGGAGCTCGGCTTCTGCGGCCCGTCGTCGATGACCTGAATGGTGGCGCTCTTGACCAGTTCGGGCCCGGTCGCGCCGAGGCGGAATTCGGTGGCCCCGACGCTGCCGATGACCCGGTGCGGCGGCAGGCTGTACACATCAGAGGTCCACGTGCGCATGAAGTCGGTGCCGCCGCCGGAGAAGATCCAGCAGGAGAAGCCGCTGCGGTCGAGCAGCCCCAGCAATTCCAGCATCGGCTGGTACACCAGCTGCGGGTAGGGCCGCCCGAACCGCGGGTGCCGGGCGGCCGCCAGCCAGCTACGGCACACGGCGTCGAACTCAGCGGTGGTGATATCCGCGTGGGTGAGCGTCAGCAGCTCGGTCAGGGCGGCCATCCCGCCGGCGTGCAGCTCCTGCATGGTGGTGGGATGGCCCAGCTCGGCGGCCCGATCCAGCGCGAACATCAGCTGAGCGTAGACGGGCTGCTCGGTCCACAGCGTGCCGTCGTTGTCGAACACCGCGACCCGGTCGGGCTCCGCGACGAAATCGGCCGACCCGCGATCGGTCACCGCCGCGACAAACTCCGTGATCGACTGCTTCGCGGGCGTGTCACGCCAGCTCGGCAGCTGATCGCCGCCCATCTCTCGCTTGCTCAGTGTCATGTGAGCCGCTGCCCGGCCCGGCTTAGATCCCGGTCGTGGCCTGGGCCCGGCCGTCCTTCACGGCCGCCTGGAGCGCGGTGTAGTCGGCTTCGTTCTGGTCGGCGTAGGTCTCGGCGAAGTCGGCAATAGCCCGGTCGAACTTGTCGGAGCGGCCGAGGTAGGCAGCCAGGGCGATGCGGTCACCGGAGCGGGCGTGCGCCCTGGCCAGCGTCCACCCGCACAGCTGGGCGTAGATCGTCATGCCCGTCGGGAGCATCTGCTCGATCGGCAGGGAGAACTTCCAGTCCCGCAGCTGACGCACGTAGAAATCACGATCTATCCCGTCTACGCCGGTAACGCGGGTCCAGCCCAGGAAGATGTCGCTCTGGGCCTGCATCAGGTGCTGCCCGGCGACGACGCGCTCACCCTCGTTGGCGTACTTGCTGCGCCCGCAGTAGTCGGCCAGGACCGACGGCTGGGCTTCCTTGGCCTGCAGGAACAGCGGCTCGTTGCCGCCCCCGCCGTCCATCAGCACCACCCACGCGCGGGTCCCGACGCTGCCCACCCCCACCACCTTGCGGGCCACCTGGACCAGCATGAACTCCTCCAGCAGGTGCCGGCGGTCCGACTGCAGGGTGCGCCGGTACTTGCCCAGCACGGTGCGGAGCTGCTCGTAGATCGCGTCGGCCTGCACGTCGGCGAAAACCTCTTCCACCGGGACGATCGCCGGGGGGTCACTGATGATCCGCGGCCGCCCGTCCACCACCGTAGTGAGCTTGCCCAGCGCCTGCGTGCTATCGCGGGTGTGCGCCTTGGCCAGCGCCGCCTCGGTTTCCTTGAACCTTTTCGCCTTGAGCTGGGACCGGAACGTCCCGAAGGCCTCCTGGATGTCCAGGTGCGCGTACCAGACGTCCAGGAACGGCTGCCCGGCGAACTCGCGCATCGCCGTGCGGTAGCCCTCGGCTGCCGCCAGGGTGATCTTGCGGCGGGCCTTGGCCGGGAACCCGCTGTCGCGCCCGGCCACCGCGAAGCTCGCGGCCAGCCGCTTGACATCCCACTCGAACGGGCCCGGCAGCGTCTCATCGAAGTCGTTGACGTCGAAGACCAGGCGCCGCTCCGGCGAGGCGAACGCCCCGAAATTGGACAGGTGCGCGTCACCGCACAGCTGCACCCGCAGCCCGGATGTGGGCGTATTGGCCAGATCCGCCGCCATCGGCAGCGCGGCCCCCCGGTAGAACGTGAACGCGGATACCAGCATCCGCCCGTGCCGGATCGGCACCAGTTCCGGCACCCGCGTCTCGCCCTGGCCCAGCAGCAGCCCGACCGGATCCCGCCCCTGAGCTGGCACGAACTCGCTGTGCGATTCCAGCGCGGCCTTCGTGCGAGCGTCCTTTCCCCGCGCCACCCGGTCCGCGCGGCTCAGATGCTCCGCCGGCACCGGCGCGGTCCGCGCCGGGCGCCGGGCCGGCCGCTGCCTGCCCGCTGGCCGCCCGGGGCGCCCGCGTACCGGCTGCTCGCCCGCTGGCGGCTCGCGCCGGTGCCCGCCTGCTGGCGGCCCGTGCCGGTGCTCGCCCGCTGGCTGCTCGCCCGCTGGCGGCCGGTGCCGGTGCCTGCCCGTCGGCGGCCTGCCCGCTAGCCGCCTGCCCGCTGGCTGCCCGCGCCCGCGTACCAGGCTTTCTGCCTGCCGCACCATCAGTTGTTGCCGTCATGACCACTCCCGTCCGGGCCGCAGCGGCGCCTCATGGCGGGCATTGCCGCCACCGGCCATCGCTGTTTCCACCCCATATCACGCGACACTGCACCGAATGCCAGCCACCGGCATCCCCCTCGCGGGGTGATTGCGCGGATCGGCCTGCTACAGAATGTTAATAGCACGGGCGATCACCAGCGTGCCCAGGCCGATCGACGCGGACGCTTCGGTGATCATAAGCAGCTTGGCCCACGGCCTGATCGCGGAGATGTCGGTGGGGCTGAAGGCGGTGGCGGTCCAGAAGGCCAGCGTCAGGTAGTCGGCGAACCGGGGCACCCAGGTGGCCGGCACGTAATCGGTGTGCAGCATCTCCGGGAAGACGAACGCCGGGTCCGGCTGGGGGTGATGCGCCCGGGCGGCGGCACCACCCCGGTCGAGATCCCAGTACCACAGCCCGAACGCGATCACGTTCGTGGCCCAGATCACCCCGCCGGTCGCCAGCAGCCCGTTGGCGTTGGTCGCGAAGATCTTGTTGTTCGTGAGGATGTCGGCGATCAGCCGGGCGGCGGCGGTCAGGTTCGCCACCGAGATAAAGGCGATGACGATGCCGGTGACGATCCGCAGCCAGGTCCTCTGCCGGTCGATGCGGCCAGGATCCCCGATGATCAGTACGGCCAGCAGCACCACCAGCACGACCGGGACCACCCAGGTGGGGTGCACCCGGTACCGGGCGGGCAGCGCTACGTGCAGGCCGGCGGCGGCCAGGATCGCCAGTCCTACCGGCCACCAGTGTTCACCCCGCGCGGCGCCCGTGGCCGGCTGCACCGTGGTCGGCTGCACCGCTCTCGGCTGCACCGTGGCGGGCTGCTCCGCTCCCGGCTGGGCCGCTCCCGGCTGCACCGGGGCGGGCTGCGCCGCTTCTGGCTGTACGGTGGCCGGCAGTCGCGGTCGGCGGCGGCTCCTCATCGGACGGCCGGGCCGGAGTCGTCGCCCGGATCCGATTGTCGTTGCTGGCCGCGGTGCACAGCCCCCAGCAGTATCCGGACGCCGGCTCCCAGAATGGCCAGGTCGCCGAGCATCTGGACGATGAGGACGACCCTGGCCGCCTCGGACTTGGGGGCGATGTCCCCGAATCCGACGGTGGAAAAGACGGTCACGCTGAAGTACAGCGCATCCGTGCGGGTCAGCGGCTGAGTGAAGCTGGCCGCGGATACTCGTTCCATCACGAAGTAGGTCGAGGCGAATACCAGCAGGTAGAGCGGAAGGGTCAGGCCCAGCACCTCTACCGCTCGCACGGCCGGGTAGCGGGAGCCGGTAATGGTCTTTACCTGCCAGGCCGCCACGCCCACGAAGACCAGCAGGCCGACCAGCACGCGCACGGCGGTGTCGGCGTCCCACGGCCGGTCCAGCGGCAGCTGGTAGTAGAGAACGACCAGGACAGTCGTGCTGAGCAGGCCGCGCAGCACGGCCCGGATGATCAGCCGCCGCCGCTTCACCTGCGACAGTTCCTGGTAGGCCTGTTCGTTCATGGTCGTCCCCCCGTGCCCAGTAAGGGCGTCAATGCCTTCCGGAAGTATCCCCCACGGCCCGGGATGATCCGCGATACTTGGCCGCGCCGATTTCTCTGGTCACCCCCCGGAGGGTGATGTCGGATGCCGAGCCGTCAGGCATGCTCGAAGCACGCGCGTGAATGGGAGAGGCTGCGAGGCGCAACTCGTGCAATCACGAACATTCGACATCACTTTCGTTGGCCAGGCCGGCACCGTGCTGCGTGCGGAGTTCGACGACTGCGAAGTCCGCGTGGGCCCCGGCACCACGACGCTCCGGGCCGGGCAGCTGGATCAGGGCGGTCTCCAGGGGCTATTGCAGCGCATCAGTGCCCTCGGCCTTGAGCTGATCGAAGTGCGGGTGGTCACACCGCCCGCGCAATGACTGACGGTGTCGACAGCAGTGACCTCAAGGCCCGGTACCCGCCCTATCGTCGCGCTTCTCACCCTGGCAGGATGATGCTCTTCAGGGCGCAAATTCGCATCCTGGCACAATGAGCGGGATGACTGACACGGAGAGCCGATGACGAGCCCAATCGCAGCCCAGGGGAGCACCCCCGAGTTGCGGCGGCCGCGACCATTGGAAGATAAGCTCCGGATCCCGCAGTTCAGCTTTCCTGTCCTTCCCAGGCGCCGGCTGACTGACCGCCTCGACCAGGCCACCCGCCGGCCCGTCACCCTGGTCCACGGGCCCGCGGGCGCCGGGAAGACGGTCGCGTGCGCGTCCTGGGCCGCCGCCAGCATGGCCACCCGGCGGGTCGTCTGGCTGACGCTGGAGGCCGAAGACCATCCCTGGCTCTGGGCTTATGTCTGCTGCGGGCTGGCCCGAACGCGGGCCGTGCCCGCCGAGGCCCTGGAATCGCTGGCGGACGTCTCCACGGACGTCTTCCCCTTGCGCCTGGCCCAGGCGGCCAAGCTGTTCACCGAGCCCGTGGTGCTGGTGCTCGATGACGTGCAGACGGTGGCGAGCCACGACGCTGTGCGCCGGGGCCTGCGGGTACTGGCCCGCTATTGCCCGCCTGCCCTGCGCCTGGTCCTGTCCGGGCGCCCGCCCATGATCGGGCTGGACAGCCCGCGCCTCACCAATGACTTCGCCGAGATCGACGAAACTGACCTGGCCTGTACCGCCGACGAGGCGGCCGCCTACCTCGCCCTGCTGGGCCGTGAGGCCACGCCCGCCCCGCACTAGCGAAACCGGTCTCGAAGCCGCACACACGCCCGGACGCCGCCGGGTTACCGCGTAAACCTGGGGACCCCCTCGCCCCAATATGGGGAATCGCTCCCGATGCCCGGCGCCGGCGGGCCGCCGTACGGTCGCGATGACTCATTCTCGCGATCGAGGCGCCGCCGCCCGGCGACGCGCCAAATTCCGGCGCAGCGCAACGTATCCGTGGCGGCGGCATCGCCTCTAGTACACCGATGAGCCTAGCCAGCGGGGCGGCCGGGATCAGGCAGGAGAGGGACATGGCGACCGGCAAGAAGCAGGACGGTGTCTCCCGGCGGCGGTTGCTGACCGGGGCGGGAGCAGCCGGTGCCGGGCTGGCGATCGGCGTGGTCGGGGGCATTCCCGGCGCCTCGGCGGCCACCGCCGGGGCGGGCGTCGCAGACGGGCCCGGGCTGGCGCATCCTGGCGCGCCGGCTGATAGCCGCCTGTTCGGGCGGATCTTCCCGTCGCTGCGGCCCTTCGCCGAGGCGACCGACGCAGTGCGGGCGGCCCTGCTGGAGGTCGGCGCCCCCGGCGGCATCATGGACGCGGGCGACGACCTGGCGGCCGGCCCGAAGAACCTGATCGTCGATCCGACGGTAAACGGCAACCCCACCGCGGCCAGCCCCTACGGGACCAACCCGGACAACCCGACGATGACCGCTGGATCGACGTTTGTCGGCCAGTTCACCGACCATGACATCACCTTCGACCAGACCTCATCGCTCGGCGTCCCGCAGAACCCGCTGGTCTCGCCGAACACCCGCACCCCCGCACTCGACCTGGACTCGGTGTTCGGCGGCGGCCCGGCCCTGCGCCCGGACCTGTACGTGCCCAACCAGGACGGGTCCGTCGGCCCCAAGCTGAAGATCGGTACCGGCGGGGTGCACGAGGACGTGCCGCGGGTGCCGAACGGGGACGGCACCTACACCGCGCTGCTCGGTGACCCGCGCAATGACGAGAACGTGATGGTCGCCGGGCTGCACTGCGGCCACATCCTGTTCTACAACCGGGTGATCGACGACCTGCCGGACTTCAGCCTGCGTGCCTTCCCCGCCGCCCGGCACGCAGACCTCTCCAATCGCTACGCCACATTCCTGATCGCCCGCCAGATCACCCAGTGGCACTACCAGTGGCTGCTGGTCAACGAGCATCTCCCGCAGATCGCCGGCCAGGCCGTGGTCGACTCCGTGCTCGCCAGCGGAAACCGGTTCTACCGGCCGCCCCGCGGCGATGCGTTCATGCCGATCGAGTTCGGCGCCGCCGCCTACCGGTTCGGCCATTCCATGGTCCGCCCGTCCTACCGCGCCAACTTCACCAGCGGTACCGGGGACAGCGCCAACCCGGCCGCCGACCCGTTCTTCGGCCTGGTCTTCGACGCCACCGAGCCTGATTTCAGCGCGCCGGTCAGCTATGACCGCGACGACCTGCTCGGCGGCTTCCCCGCCGCCCGCCGCTACGTCGGCTGGCAGACCTTCTTCGACCTCGGAGACGGGCAGGTGAAGAACAACAAGAAGATCGACACGACGATCTCCTCGGTCATGTTCACCCTGCCGCTGCCGGCCATCGCCCCGCACACGCAGACCTCGCCCACCGTGCTGCCCCAGCGCAACCTGCTGCGCCAGCTCACCTGGGGCCTGCCGTCCGGCCAGGCGGTGGCGCGGGCGATGGGCGCGAGCCCGCTGGCCCCCGCGGACCTCGGCGACATCGGCGACGTCTACCGGCCGTTCGCGGCCAGCACGCCGCTGTGGTACTACATCCTGGCCGAGGCCAAGGCCGCCGCCGACGGGGTCAACCTCGGCCCGGTCGGGGGCCGGATCGTGACCGAGACCCTCATCGGCCTGCTGCGCGCCGACCCGGCCAGCTACCTCAGCGCCAGCCCTGGCTTCCGGCCCTTCCTCGGCACCGACCTGGCCCTCGGGCCCACCCCGGACACCAGTATCACCGGCAACCGCAGCTACACCCGCGCCCACTTCCTCCACTACGCCGGCGTCGTGTCCCCCGGCACCTACCGCTGACCGCCGCCCGCTCCGGCGACCGGCGGCGATCAGAATGCGGGACAATGACGTGTGCCAAGTCGCCTGGTCGTGCTGGTATCGGGGGCAGGAACGAACCTGCAGGCGCTCCTCGACGCGTGCGCCGACAGCTCGTTCGGGGCCACGGTGGCGGCGGTCGGCGCCGACCGTGACGGCATCGCCGGGCTTGAGCGCGCGCGGGCGGCCCGCATCCCGGTCTTCACCTGCCGGGTCAGGGACTACCCGCGCCGCGAGGACTGGGACCGCGCCATCACCGCCGCGTGCGCGCGGTGGGAGCCCGATCTGGTGATCGCGGCCGGATTCATGAAGCTGCTCGGCGCCGATTTCCTGGCCTCCTTCGCCGGGCGCCTGATCAATACCCACCCCGCCTTGCTGCCGTCCTTCCCCGGCATGCACGGGATACGGGAGGCACTGGAGTACGGCGTCAAGGTCACCGGCTGCACCGTCTTCATGGTGGACGCCGGGACCGACACCGGCCCGGTCATCGCCCAGGCCGCGGTGGCGGTCCGCGACGACGACGATGAGGCCTCGCTGCATGAGCGGGTCAAGGTCGCCGAGCGCTCGCTGCTGGTGCATACCGTGGGGCGGATGGTCCGCGAGGGGTGGTCCGTCCAGGACCGGAAAGTGAGGATCGGGCCTTGAGCAAGATAGCTATCAGGCGAGCACTGGTCAGCGTCTACGACAAGACCGGACTGGAGGGCCTGGCCCGCGCGCTGCATGCGGCGGGGATCGAGATCGTCTCCACCGGCAGCACGGCTGAGGTCATCCGCGCGGCCGGGATCCCGGTGACCGGCGTCGAGCAAGTCACCGGATTCCCCGAGTGCCTGGACGGCCGGGTCAAGACATTGCACCCGGGGGTGCACGCCGGCCTGCTCGCCGACCTCGGCCAGCAGGCGCACCGGGCGCAGCTTGAGGAGCTGCAGATCGCGCCCTTCGAGCTGCTCGTGTCCAACCTGTACCCGTTCGAGCAGACGGTGACCAGCGGGGCGGCGCCGCAGGAGTGCGTCGAGCAGATCGACATCGGCGGCCCGGCCATGGTGCGGGCCGCCGCGAAGAATCACGCCCGCGTGGCGGTCATCAGCAGCCCGTCGATGTACGGCGACGTGGAGGCGGCCGTCGCCAGCGGCGGCTTCTCGCTGGAGCACCGCCGCAGGCTCGCGGCCCTGGCCTTCGCGCACACCGCGGCCTACGACAGCGCGGTCGCGTCCTGGTTTGCCGCCGCGTACGCGCCGGACGAGACCGCCCGCGATACCGGCTGGCCGGACGTGACCGGGGCGCTCTGGAGCCGCCGCGAGGTACTCCGCTACGGCGAGAATCCGCATCAGCGCGCGGCCCTGTACGTCAGCGGCGCGGCCACCGCGGCTCCTGCGGCTACCGGGGTGGCCGGCGCCGAGCAGCTGCACGGCAAGGCCATGTCCTACAACAACTACGTCGACGCCGACGCGGCCCGGCGCGCGGCCTTCGATTTCGCCGAGCCCTGCGTGGCCATCATGAAGCACTCCAACCCGTGCGGCCTGGCCGTCGGCGCCGACCTGGCCGATGCCCACCGCAAGGCGCACGCGTGCGACCCGGTGTCGGCGTACGGCGGCGTCATCGCGGCCAACGGCGTGGTCACGGTGGCCCTGGCCGAGCAGATCGCCGAGATTTTCACCGAGGTCGTGATCGCCCCTGACTTCGATCCCGCGGCCCTCGACATCCTGACCAGGAACAAGAACCGGCGGCTGCTGCGCTGCCCGCCCCCGCAGGCCGGCCCGGCCACCGAGTGGCGGCCCGTGAGCGGCGGGATGCTGCTGCAGTCCGCTGACCGCATCACCGAGCCGGGCGATGCGCCGCAGAACTGGCGGCTGGCGGCAGGCCAGCCGGCGGGCACGGACCTCCTGCGCGATCTGGCGTTCGCCTGGCGGGCCTGCCGGGCCGTCAAGTCGAACGCGATCCTGCTGGCGTCCGGGCAGGCCACGGTCGGCATCGGCATGGGCCAGGTCAACCGGGTGGACTCCGCCGCTCTGGCGGTGCAGCGGGCCGGTGACCGGGCGGCCGGGTCCGCCGCGGCCAGCGATGCCTACTTCCCGTTCGCCGACGGGCTGCAGGTGCTGGCGCGGGCGGGCGTGCGCGCGGTGGCCGAGCCCGGCGGCTCCATCCGTGACCAGGAGGTGATCGACGCCGCGCAGGCCGCCGGGATCACGCTGTATCTCACCGGGGTCCGGCACTTCTACCACTGACGAGCGTCGGGCAAGATGGGACCGCTATGACTGCGATCATCCTCGACGGCAAGGCCGCGGCCGCCGCGATACGCGCTGACCTCACCCGCCGGGTGGCCAGCCTGGCCGGCCGCGGTGTCACGCCGGGGCTGGGCACGGTCCTAGTCGGCGACGACCCCGGCAGCCGGATCTACGTGAACGCCAAGCACCGTGACTGCGCCCAGGTCGGCATCCTGTCGATCCGCCGTGACCTGCCCGCGGACGCGACCCAGCAGCAGGTGCAGGACGTCGTCGCCGAGCTGAACGCTGACCCGGCGTGCACCGCCTACATCGTGCAGCTCCCGCTGCCGGACGGACTCGACCCGCGCCCCGTCCTGGCCCTCATGGACCCGGCCAAGGACGCGGACGGCCTGCACCCGGTCAACCTCGGGAATCTCGTCCTGGGCGAGCCGGCCCCGCTGCCGTGCACGCCGCACGGGATCGTCGAGCTGCTGCGCCGCTTCGATGTGCCCATCGCCGGCGCCGAGGTCACCGTGATCGGCCGCGGGATCACCGTCGGCCGCTCGCTCGGCCTGCTGCTGACCCGCCGCAGCGAGAACGCTACGGTGACCCTCTGCCACACCGGCACCAAAGACCTCTCAAGACACACCAGGAACGCAGACATCGTGGTCGTTGCCGCCGGGCGCCCAGGCCTGCTGACCGCGGACATGATCAGGCCCGGTGCGGCCGTGCTGGACGTGGGCATCACCCGCACGGAGGCCGGCCTGCTCGGTGACGTCGACCCCGCGGTGGCCGAGGTGGCCGGTCATCTGGCGCCGATGCCCGGCGGGGTCGGCCCGATGACCAGGGCCATGCTGCTGGCCAACGTCGTGGCGGCGGCCGAGCTCCGGGCCGCCCGGCTGGGCGGCGAAGTAGGGCCCTAGACGGCCACCCCGCGGCTACTAACCAGTAACATGTGTGCGGGGTGCTGAGCCGGGTACCCCCCCGGGGGTTTGCGCGGCGGGTGCCGTTTGGCAGGCTTTACCTGCGCCGCCGGCGTCCAGTGCCCGGCGACGCGCAATCAGTGTCGGGTCCGCAGCTGTGCAGAGAGAGGTCGGCCGCCGGTCATGAATATCGTCGTCTGCGTGAAGCAGGTTCCCGATACCGGGTCGGAACGCACGCTCAGGGCCGCTGACTCGACCCTTGACCGTGATTCGTCCGATGTCTTCATCAACGAGCTTGATGAGTACGCGATCGAGGAGGGGCTGCGCCAGGCCGAGGCGCACGGGGGCGAGGTGACCATCTTGTCGATGGGCCCGCAGCGGGCCACCGAGTCCATTCGCAAGGCGCTGTCGATGGGCGCGGACAAGGCCGTGCACCTGGTCGACGACGGCCTGGCCGGATCCGACGTGCTGCAGACCTCCGCGGCGATCGCCCAGGTCCTGAGCCGGATCGGCTTTGACCTGGTGATCCTCGGCTCCGAGTCCACCGACGCCCGGATGGGCGTGCTGGCCGCGATGCTGGCCGAGCGGCTCGGCGTGCCGCAGATGTCCCTGGCCAGCAAGGTGGAGATCGATGGCTCCACGATCCGGATTAACCGCCGGGAGGACTACGGCTACGACAAGGTCGAGGCCACCCTGCCCGCGATCCTCAGCGTGGTGGAGAAGACCAACGAGCCGCGCTACCCGTCCTTCAAGGGCATCATGGCGGCGAAGAAGAAGCCGGTCGAGACGATGAGCCTCGCCGACGCCGGGATCGAGCCTGACCAGATGGGCCTGGCCGCCAGCGCCACCGAGGTAGTGAGCTTCGCCAGCCGCCCGGCCCGGCAGGCGGGCACGATCGTGACCGATGACGGCGAGGGCGGCATCCAGGCCGCCGACTACCTCGCGGCGCAGAAGTTCATCTGACCAGCACCCGAACTGACGGCTCCATCGGAAGGACTGCAGCACATGGCTGAGATCCTGGTACTCGTCGAGCACACCGGCGCCGACGTCAAGAAGGTCAGCTTCGAGCTGCTGACCCTGGCGCGCAAGTTCGGCGAGCCTGCGGCGGTCTGGACCGGGCCGGGCGCCGAGGAAGGCCGGGAGCGGCTGGCCGAGTTCGGCGCGGCGAAGGTCTACGTCGCGGCCGGCGAGGAGTTCGACGACTACGTGGCCGCGCCCAAGGCCGAGCTGCTCGCCTCCCTGGTGGCGGACAAGTCGCCGGGCGCTGTCCTGGTCGCCGGCACGGCCGAGGCCAGGGAGGTCGCGGCCCGGCTGGCGGTCAAGATATCCTCCGGACTGCTCACCGACGCGATCGACATCGGCGAGGGACTGGTCGCCGAGCAGTCGATCTTCGGCGGCGCGATCGTCGTCCAGTCGAAGGTTCGCTCGGGCACGCCCATCATCGCGGTCCGGCCGAATGCGATCACCGCGGAGGCCGCCCCGGCCGCCGCCGAGATCGAGCCGGTGAGCATCCAGATCAGTGACGCCGCCAAGAGCGCGCGCATCACCGAGCGGGTCGTCGAGGAACGCGGCGACCGGCCCGAGCTCACCGAGGCTTCCGTCGTGGTCTCCGGCGGCCGCGGCGTCGGCAATACCGAGAACATGGCCCTGATCGAGGAACTCGCCGACTTGCTCGGCGGGGCGGTCGGCGCGTCACGGGCCGTGGTCGACGCCGGCTGGTACCCGCAGCAGTTCCAGGTCGGGCAGACGGGCAAGACGGTCTCGCCGCAGCTGTACGTGGCGATCGGCATCTCGGGCGCGATCCAGCACCGGGCCGGCATGCAGACCTCGAAGACGATCATGGTGGTGAACAAGGACCCGGAGGCGCCGATCTTCGAGCTGGCCGACTTCGGCGTCGTCGGGGACCTGTTCAAGGTCGTTCCCCAGCTGACCGAGGAGATCAGCAAGCGCGCCCAGTCCTGACAAGCCGTTTGGCAGGCGGCCGCGTGGCCCGCTCCCGGCTAGGCTGAGGCCATCATGGGGACTATCGAGCGCGCTGACGGCCGTCCGCAGCCTGGACCGGAGCTCCGGCCGGATCCGGGCTCACCGGTGTACCTCGATCATGCGGCGACCACGCCGATGCTGCCCGAGGCGCTGGCCGCGATGACTGAGGAACTCGCCCAGGTCGGCAATCCGTCTTCCCTGCACAATGCCGGGCGCCGGGCGCGCCGGATCGTGGAGGAGTCACGCGAGCAGATCGCCGAGGCCTACGGAGCCCGGCCCAGCGAGGTGGTCTTCACCAGCGGCGGCACCGAGGCGGACAATCTCGCCATCAAGGGCCTGTACTGGGCGCGGCGGGCCGCCGATGACCGGCGCCGGCGAGTGCTCGCGACCGTCATCGAGCATCATGCCGTCCTGGACTGCGTGCGGTGGCTGGCTGACCATGAGGGAGCCGACGCCTGCGGGCTGCCGGTGGACGAGACCGGGCTGCTGAGCCCGGCCGTCCTGTGCGACGTCATCGAGGCCGACCCGGACAGCGTCGCGCTGATCAGCGTTATGTGGGCCAACAACGAGGTCGGGACGGTGCAGCCGATCGCCGAGCTCGCCGAGATCGCGCGCGAGCATCAGATCCCGTTCCACAGCGACGCCGTCCAGGCCGCCGGCCAGCTGCCGGTCGGCCTGGCGGTGACCGGCGCCACCGCGCTGACGATCACGGCGCACAAGATCGGCGGTCCCGTGGGGGTCGGCGCGCTGCTGCTGGCCAGGAAGGCCGACCTGGTGCCCGTGCTGCATGGCGGCGGGCAGGAGCGGGACGTGCGCTCGGGCACGCTCGACGCCCCGGCGATCCGGGCGTTCGCCGTCGCCGTGCAGCTGGCCACCATGCGCCGTGGTGATGAGGCCAAGCGGCTGGCCGCCCTGCGGGATGACCTCATCGCGCAGGTGCTCACCGCGATCCCGGACGCGGTGCTGAACGGGACGCCGCCCGGTCCCGGCCGGCTGCCCGGCAACGCTCACTTCTCCTTCCCCGGCTGCGAGGGCGACGCGCTGCTGATGCTGCTGGACGCCAAGGGAATCGCCTGCTCGACCGGGTCGGCGTGCACGGCCGGAGTGGCGCAGCCGAGCCATGTCCTGCTGGCCATGGGCGCCGATGAGGCCAGGGCGCGCGGGTCCCTGCGGTTCTCGCTCGGCAGTTCCAGCTCCCAGGCGGATGTCGACGCGCTCGGCGCGGTGATCGGCGAGGTCGTCGAGCGCGCCCGCCGCGCCCGTTCCCGGTGACCGAGTCGAGCGCGGCCGCCGCCCCGTTTCCGGTGACCGAGTCGAGCGCGCCCGCCGCGCCGCTCGCGGTGGCCGATCCGCATAGGCTTGACGGGCGATGACTACTTTGCGCGTGCTGGCCGCGATGTCCGGCGGCGTCGACTCCGCGGTGGCCGCGGCCAGGGCCGTGCAGGCCGGCCATGACGTGACCGGGGTCCACCTGGCCCTGTCGTCGAACCCGAGCTCGTACCGGACCGGCGCCCGCGGCTGCTGCACGCTCGAAGACGCGCGGGACGCCCGCCGGGCCGCGGACGTGATCGGCATCCCGTTCTACGTGTGGGACATGGCCGGGCAGTTCGACCGGGACGTGGTGCAGGACTTCGTGGCCGAGTACGCGCGCGGCAACACGCCCAATCCCTGCCTGCGCTGCAACGAGAAGATCAAGTTCGCCGCGGTGCTCGACCGCGCGGTAGCGCTCGGCTTCGATGCGGTCTGCACTGGCCACCACGCCCGCCTGGAGCCCCCGCCTTCCGCCCCGCCCGTGGATGCCCCGCCCGTGGCTGACCAGTTGGGGGGCGCTCAGCCGAAGGCCGGCGACACGCGACTGCGCCGCAGCGTGGACCAGGCCAAGGACCAGTCGTACGTGCTGGCCGTGCTGACCAGCGCGCAGCTCGCGCGGGCGATGTTCCCGCTCGGCGACAGCACCAAGGACCAGGTCCGTAAGGAGGCGGCCGAGCGCGGCCTGGCCGTGGCCGACAAGCCGGACAGCCACGACGTGTGCTTCATCGCCGACGGGGACACCAGGAAGTTCCTTCACGGCCGCCTGGGCGTCGCGCCGGGGCGCATTGTCGATCAGTCCGGGCAGGTCGTCGGCGGCCATGACGGCACGCACGGGTTCACGGTCGGCCAGCGCAAGGGGCTGCGCATCGGCACCCCGGCACCCGACGGCCAGCCGCGCTACGTGCTGGACATCGAGCCGGCCTCGCGAACGGTGACCATCGGCCCGGCGCAGGCCCTCGACGTGCTCGACATCGAGGCAACCCGCCCGGTCTGGACCGGCTGCGCGCCGCCGTCCGCTCCGGTCGACTGCCTGGTGCAGCTGCGCGCGCACGGCGAGCCGTACCCGGCGACGGCCTGGCTGGACGGCGACACCCTCCGTATCAGACTGCGTCAGCCCGCCCGTGGCATCGCCAAGGGCCAGGCCGCGGTCCTCTACGACGGCGACGCCGTCCTCGGCTCGGCCACGATCGCCGGTACCGGCCGCCTCGCGGGGACTGTGTTGCGAGAGTCTCCGCTGTAAATCGGATATTGGCGTCACGCTAGTACTCCAGCGACACCCCGTGATGGGGACGGTTCTGGGTCATATGCCAGGGTGAAGGTGGCGGTCTTGGTCCAGTGCCTTGGGCGGATTGCTGGGTCACGAGGGTTACGTGGTGGCATGTCCGTCGATGATCTCGGTGACAGTCAGCCCGCGGTCGATCGCGGCGTGAATCTCGGTGTGCCGATCCCGGGTACGCGCTGCGCGCAGCCCTTCCAGTGCCAGCTGGGAAGGCGCCGGCTGAGGCTGAGCGGTTCTTCCTGCAGGCAGGGCCGGTGGCGGGCAACAGCCCGCTCCGCGGCGCCGTCCAGGTTGTGCAGCAGGTGCCACCGGCCAGCCACCTGGACCGCCAGCGGTGCCCCTGGGCCGTGCCCTCTAATGGCACAGTCAGAAATCAGAACTGTCCGAATGCCTGCTGCCGGCCCGCGCGAATCGGACGATCGGGACGTATCATGCGTCGCTTAGGCCAGGCGGCCAGCCGTTCGCAGGTGCTCAGGTGTCAAAGGTGCTCACGCGTCGAGAAAGCGATCCTGGCTACGACCACACCATGAGCACCGATGAACTCAGCTCCGACCGGAGGTCTACCCGTCATGTCACTTGTTCGTGTTCACAACTTTTCCGTCTCGCTCGATGGCTTCAGCACCGGTGCAGACCAGAGCCTGGAGGCACCCTTCGGGCATGGCGGCCACCGGCTGATGCCATGGTTCATGGACACCCGTTCATTTCACGTCATGCAGGGCCAGCAAGGCGGGAGCACCGGCATCGACGACGCCTTCGCGAGCAACTGGGGGCCGGGCATCGGCGCGGAGATCATGGGACGCAACAAGTTCGGCCCGCAGCGCGGACCGTGGAGTGACGCGGAATGGGAGGGCTGGTGGGGCGAGGAGCCGCCGTTCCATACCCCCGTCTTCGTGCTCACCCATCACGTCAGGCCCTCGATCGAGATGAAGGGCGGCACCACCTTCCACTTCATCGACGCCAGCCCGGCGCAGGCGCTTGCGGCGGCCAAGGAGGCCGCGGGTGGCCTCGACGTCCGCATCGGCGGCGGCCCGGCCACTGTGCGCCAGTTCCTCGCCGCCGGCCTGATCGACCACATGCACATCGCGCTCGTGCCGATCCTCCTCGGCCGCGGCGAGTCCCTCTGGGACGGCCTGGAGGGCCTGGAGGAGCGCTTCGCCATCGAGTCGGTGAGCTCCCCGAGCGGCGTCACCCACGTCACGTTCACCCGTCGTTAGCCGCGCTTAGGCCTGCCTCCTCGAACAGGCGCGAGGTCTGGGTCCGGCCGCGCTGCGCGGCCACCGTGGTCGCATCCAGCGCGGTTATGCCGATCCGCCGGTTATGCCGACGATGCCGTGACGGCCCTGGTCACGGGTGGGCCAGGGCCGTCACGATCGGCATAATCAGCCGATCCTGGTTTGCTGGGCGAGCTTGCCGGTGCGATGGTGTCGCTGATTCCTGAAGGGACCGAGGTGCTGGCGGGCCCTGGAGATGGGCGGTCACCGCGCTCGGGCAGCGGGCCGGCCTGCCGTGCGCGTTCGTGCGGAAGGCGGCCAAGACTTACGGCACGAGAAGGCTGTCCGAGGGCGAGGTCCAGGGGCGCCGGGTCCTGGTCATCGAGGACGTGGTGACCTCGGCCGGGCAGATCGTGGCTTTGGTCGTGCGTTCCGGCACCAGATGTCGCTGAGTTTCGGCACCAGCGAAATCTCACCGATCTCGATGTTCGCGAGCTTGGGCGCCACCCCGATTGGACTCGCTACGCCCGAGTCGGCCAGCGCACCGCTCACACACGATGACGGGTGTCGGAGGTGGGGCGCGCTTTGTCTGCGGCAGATCAGTATGTCGGCCGCCGTTCGGCACGGCACAATTGTCGGCTCACGGGGAGCGGCAGAATGCGCCTATGTCGATCTCCGCGGAAGACTCTCCCAAGGCTCGCATCGTCACGGCGTTGCTGCGGGACGGCAACCGAGTACTGCTTTGTCACCGATCTCCCCAGCGCCGTTGGTATTCCGACGTCTGGGATCTGCCCGGTGGCCACGTGGAGCCCGGGGAACTTCCTGGCTTGGCACTTGCTCGAGAGCTCCGAGAGGAATTGGGCATCGACATCGCGGCGCCGTTGGGTCCGCCTGTGCAAGAAGTTCATGCCGACACGTTCGACATGCAAGTCTGGCTGATCGAAGCGTGGACGGGGTCTCCGGTCAACGTTGCGCCAGACGAACACGATGCCATCGCGTGGTTCACGGAAGACGCACTCGGAGATTTGTCCTTGGCTCATGACAGCTACCTTGCGATGTTCAGCAGGGTCCTTGCCGAGCACCGGGCCTGACCATGACTGAGCACGGCCTCATCGGCAGATCCGCGCACCCCGCACCCGGGTCGCTTCATGATCATTTGCACGGAGGGTGAACGGGCTCTGGAGCTACCGCCGGCACCACTGGCGGTCAAGATCCACCAGTAGTGCCGGTCTCACGAACATCTCGGCATGCGGTGACAGCAACGTGGCGCCGAAAGTCGCGAACATCTGGCGCCCAATCTCGCGAACGAAGCCAAGATCGCGATCTCCGCTGGCCAGTTGCGTGAGCTGGGGCCTGGATCGGCCATGCGCTGTGCGTCATCGACCGGCAGGAAGGAGCGCCGGCGCCCTGGCGGGTGACGGGATCCGCCTTCACGCGCTGCTGAGGCGCGAGGAGCTTGATCAGGCCTGGCCGGTGGGGCCGTGGGTGTGCCCTGGGCGGCGGCTGACGTCCGCGGCGTGGGCGGCCCAGTCCCCGGCGGAGATCTTCTGCCACTGGATGGCGGCCTGGACGTGGATGCCGAGTGTCTTGGCCAGGATGGCAGCCGGGATCTCGGCGACCAGGGTGTCCAGCGGAGCGGGCAGGATGACGGGCGGCTGCCCAGGCGCAGGAGGGGTGCGGAAGGTCATCCGGAGCTATCCGGCGCTGATCACGGCAACCGGCGCCGGCCCTGCGCGCTCGCCTCGTGCACGATCGGGCCGGTGCCATTTAAGCTGTCGAGCATGGCGGATCTTCCTGATCAGGCCGGCTCGCCGGATGACCCGAGCACGCTGCGCGCGGCCGATTCCGACCGGGACCGGGTCGCGGAGGTGCTGCGCCAGGCGGCCGGCGAGGGCAGGCTGACCCCCGACGAGCTCGACGAGCGCCTCGGCCAGGCTTACGCGGCCAGGACCTTCGCCCAGCTGGAGCCCGTGACCCGCGACCTGCCGCATCATGACCAGGCCGCCCGGATCGTTCCCGCCGCGCAGGACCGCACGGGCGGCACGCCGACGTCGCGCTTCGGCTTGGCCATCATGGGCGGCTTCCGCCGCAGGGGCCACTGGGTCGCTCCGCGCGACTTCACCGCGCTCGCGCTCATGGGCGGCGGCGAAATCGATCTTCGCGAGGCGCACTTCGCCGAGGGCCAGGTGACGATACGCGCTCTGGCCCTGATGGGCGGGATCACGATCGTGGTGCCCGCGGGAGCCGACGTTCGGGTGCACGCGATCGGGATCATGGGCGGGGTGGATGAGCCCGGTACGACACCAGTCAGGCCGGGGGCCCCGAAGATCGTCGTTGTCGGCCTCGCCCTGATGGGCGGCATCGAGGTCAAGCACAAGCCGCTGCCCGGCGCGCAGCCGGTGCAGCAATAAGTTCAGCTCGTGCACCACTAAGCTCGAGATCGTGCCGGACACCGCAGTCGACCGGGTATTCCCGTGGCCCACCGCGAGCGCCACCGGGGTCGGCTCGATGCCGGGTACCGACCCGGCCGAGGCGATCGCCGTTATTCTCGGCGAGCTGCCCGACCTGCCGCACCTGCCGGAGCTGCCCGACCGCGGCCCCGGCGCCGACCTGACCGGCCGCACCGCCGCGCTGCTGCTCGACCTGCCGGTGGAGACTTCCCCCCGCGGCTGGAAGCTCACCACCAGGCCGAGCCGGGACCAGCGCCGCGCCGCCGGCCTGATGGCGCAGGATCTGGATGCGCTGCAGGAGGCCGCCGACGGCTACACCGGAGTGATCAAGATCCAGCTGTGCGGCCCCTGGACGCTGGCCGCCACGCTCGAGCTGAGCCGCAGCGTCAATCCCGCTCTCGCTGACCCTGGCGCGCTGGCTGACCTGACCGCATCGCTGGCCGAGGGGGCGGCGGCCCACGTGGCGCAGGTCCGCGGGCGGGTGCCGGGCGCGACGGTGCTGCTGCAGCTGGACGAGCCCGCGCTGCCGGCCGTGGTGGCGGGCGCGGTTCCCACGGCGAGCGGCCTGAACCGGGTGCCGGCCGTTGACTCCGCCGTGGCCAGCGACGGCCTGCGCCGCGTGCTGCGCGCCACGACGGCATTCGCGATCGTGCACTGCTGCGCGCCGGATATCCCGTTCGGAATTATCGCAGCGTGCGGTGCGGGGGCGGTCGGGCTCGATGCGAGCCTGCTGGACCGCGCGGGGGAGGACGGCCTCGCGGAGGCGGTCGAGGCGGGGATGGGAATCCTGCTCGGCGCCCGGCCGGCCACCGTCCAGCCGAAACGGGACTCGTCCGGCGGCCCGGTCACGCCGCGCCAGACCGCGTCCGCGGCGCTCGCGCTCTGGCACCGGATGGGAATCCCGCCCGCCTGGTTCGCCGGGCAGGTGGTGATCACCCCGGCCTGCGGCCTGGCGGGCGCGTCGCCGGCGGGCGCCCGCGCGGCCCTGGCGCACTGCCGGGAGGCGGCCGGCCTGGTGCCGGAGCTGATTGAGGAGGGTGTCCGGTGACCGATCCGGTCGTCGCTGCGGCCAGCCCCGAGGCGCGCCAGCGGCACGCTCAGCTGGCCAGCGAGATCACCGAGCACAATCACCGTTATCACGTGCTCGACTCGCCGGTGATCTCGGACGCCGAGTATGACGGGCTGATGCGCGAGCTGCGCGGCCTGGAGGAGCAGTATCCCGAGCTGCGGACACCCGACTCGCCCACGCAGAAAGTCGGCGGCATCTCCACCGACTTCACCCCCGTCGAGCACCTGCAGCGGCTGCTCAGCCTGGACAACGCGTTCTCCAGGGAGGAACTGGACTCCTGGGCGGCGCGGGCGCAGCGGCTCGGCGCGGCCGCCCCGCTGGAGACACTCGGCTCCTACCTGTGCGAGCTCAAGATCGACGGCCTGGCGGTCGCGCTGCTCTACCGGAATGGCTCGCTGGTCCGCGCGGCGACCAGGGGGGATGGCCAGACGGGCGAGGATGTGACGCCCAACGTGCGCACGATCGCGTCGGTCCCGGCCCGGCTGGCCGGCGCGGGCTGGCCGGATGAGCTTGAGGTCCGGGGCGAGGTATTCCTGCCGGTGACCGCGTTCCACGAGCTGAACGAGCGGCTGGAGGACGCCGGGCGCGCGCCGTTCGCCAACCCGCGTAACTCCGCCGCCGGGTCGCTGCGGCAGAAGGACCCGCGCGTGACCGCGACCAGGGCGCTCAGCATGATCGTGCACGGGCTGTTCGTGCCCGGTGCCTCCGGCCAGGCGGGCATGCCCGCGCCCGACGACGCGGGCGCGGCCGCCGCGGTCGGCTCCGAGGCCCCGGATACCCAGTCGGGCTGGTACCAGCGGCTGGCTGAGTGGGGGCTGCCGGTCAGCCAGCTGTACCGGGTGGTGGGCGGCCTCGACGAAGTGCGGGAGTACATCACCCACTACGCCGAGCACCGGCACGACCCGCCGTATGAGATCGACGGCGTCGTGGTCAAGCTCGATCAGCTGAGCGTGCAGCGCGCGCTCGGCTCGACCAGCCGGGCGCCGCGGTGGGCGATTGCCTATAAGTACCCGCCCGAGGAGGTCACCACCCGGCTGCTCGACATCCGCGTCAATGTCGGCCGGACCGGGCGCGTGACGCCGTTCGCGGTGATGGAGCCGGTCAAGGTCAGCGGCTCGACGGTGGACAGGGCGACGCTGCACAACGCCGATGAGCTGGCGCGCAAGGGCGTGCTGATCGGCGACATGGTGGTCCTGCGCAAGGCGGGCGACGTGATTCCCGAGGTGGTCGGGCCGGTCGCTGACCTGCGCGCCGGGACAGAGCGCGCGTTCGAGTTCCCGTCCGCCTGCCCGGCCTGCGGCACGGCGCTGGCGCGCGAGGAGGGCGGCGTGGACTGGCGCTGCCCGAATGCCCGCTCCTGCCCGGCCCAGCTGCGGGAGCGGCTGTTTCACCTGGCCGGGCGGGGCGCCCTGGACATCGAGGTGCTCGGGTACGAGGCCGTCGTGGCGCTGCTCGGCGGTGACGTCGGCGAGGACGGCGCGGAGGCAGCCGGCGGTACGGAGGCAGCCGACCGCACGGAAGGCGCCGGCGGTACAGGGGTGCCGTCCGGCCCCGGCGTGCGCCTGGTGCGCGACGAGGGCGATATCTTCTCGCTGACGCAGGACCAGCTGGCGTCCAGCCCGTTCTTCCTCAATAAGCAGGGGACCCTCACCGCCAACGCCGGCAAGCTGCTGGCCAACCTGGAGGAAGCGCGGCACCGGCCCCTGTGGCGGATCCTGGTCGCGCTGTCGATCCGGCATGTCGGCCCCACTGCGGCCAGGGCGCTCGCCGCCGCGTTCGGGTCCGTGGACGCGATCGCGGCGGCTCCCGCCGACCTGCTGGTGGCCGTCGATGACGTGGGCCCGACGATCGCGGCGTCGGTGCGGGACTGGTTCGCCGTGGACTGGCATATGGCGATCGTGGAGAAATGGCGCGATGCTGGGGTACATCTGGCGCAGGAAGGTTTCACCGGCGGAGTGCTGGCCGACCGGGAGCGCGCCGCTGCGGCGGCCGGCCCGCTGGCCGGGGTTACCGTCGTGATTACCGGCACCCTGGCCGGCCGTTCCAGGGACGAGGCGGCGGAGGCCGTCCGTGCCCTCGGCGGCAAGGTCTCGGGGTCGGTGTCGAAGAAGACCGGTTTTCTGGTGGCAGGAGAAAATCCAGGATCGAAGTCGGACAAAGCGGTGGCGCTCGGCGTGCCGGTACTGGACGAGTCAGGCCTGGACGTGCTGCTCTCAGAGGGGCCGGCCGCGGCCGGCGCTTCCGCAGAAGAAGGTAGTACCTGAGGATGGCCGCCCCGGCGGGGCGGCCACGGCGGGCCGGGGGGCTGGCCTGAGACGGAGGATTGCTTGTAACTGAACGGCTACTGGCTGGCAGCTTGTAACGGATAGTATGCAATTGGCTTCGGGAAGTACGTTTTCGGCCGTAGGCTTCTCGGAGGAGCACCAGAGGATCCGGCCCTGCAATCGGTTGCCCCCCGCGTGAGGACGCCTATGAAGGACCCGAACGACACCAGGGACATCGGCCCGCGCGTCGGCTCTCCGCTATGGATCCACATCACAGCGGTGACCGTCGGCGGCGCGCTGGTGCTCGCCCTGGCGCTGACGCAGGTGCACCACGTGGCGGCCGCCTCCAGTCGTCCCCTGTACGCCCAGCCGCTGTTCTGGCTGATCGCGCTGATGGTGGTGATCGGGGAGATCTGGCCGATCGTGATCCCGGGGCGGTCGGGCCCCGAGTCGCCGCTCGCCTCGCTCACGTTCAGTTTCGCCGCGCTGCTGTACTGGGGCTTCCCCGTGGCCGTCCTGCTCCGGGCGGTGACGACCCTCGCGGCCGGGGCCGCGCAGCGCAAGGCCGCGCACCGGACGGCATTCAACGCGGCCCAGGTAGCGCTCAGCATCGGGGCCGCCGGGCTCGCGCTCTGGCTCACCGGGGTCACCCCGTCACCGGGCCAGTGGATGCCCTCGGGCCGGCACATGCTGCTGCTGGCGGTGCTGGCCGCGGCGGCCGCCTACTTCGTCGTGAACTTCCTGCTGGTCGGCGTGGCCATCGCGCTGCACTCGCGCGCCCCGGTGATCAAGACGCTGCGGGCCAACCTGACCTACCAGGCACTCGTCAACCTGGTGCTGCTGGCCAGCGCGCCGCTCGTGGTGGTGGTGATGGCGGCCGACTCCGCGCTGCTCGTTCTGCTCTTCGCATTCCCCCTGGCCGCCATCTACATCAACGCCGCGATGTCAGCCCAGCGCGAGCACCAGGCCCACCATGACGAGCTGACCGGGCTGTGCAACCGCAAGCTGCTGATCAGGCGCACCGGCGAGGCCCTGGCGCAGGCCGCCAGCACGGGCGCCAGGGCCGGGTTCCTGCTGCTGGACCTGGACCGCTTCAAGGAGGTCAACGACACCCTCGGCCACCCCGTCGGTGACCGGCTGCTGCGGATCGTGGCCCACCGGCTGACGCACAGCGTCCGGCCGGGCGATCTCGTGGCCAGGATGGGGGGAGACGAGTTCGCCGTCCTGCTGCCGTCGGTCCGGGAGGCCACCGCGGCCCGCGAGGTCGCCGTGCGGCTGCGCGCCGCGCTCGCCGAGCCGATCCGGCTGGAGGGCATGTCGTTCGACATCGAGGCCAGCGTCGGGATCGCGCTCTATCCCGACGACGCGAGCGGGTTTGAGGTGCTGATGCAGCACGCGGACGTCGCGATGTACCTGGCCAAGGAGCGCCGCAGCGGGGTGGAGCGCTACGTGGCCGATTCCGACCGCAACTCGCCTGCCCGCCTGGCCCTGCTCGACGACCTGCGCCGGGGCCTGGACCGGGGAGAGCTGGTGCTGCACTTCCAGCCCAAGATCCTGCTGCGGGACCGCCAGACGGCCGGGATGGAGGCTCTGGTCCGCTGGCAGCACCCGGTGCGCGGCCTGATGACGCCGGATGAGTTCATCCCGCTGGTGGAGCAGTCCTACCTGATGCGCGACCTGACCTTCCAGGTCGTGGAGATGGCCCTGGCGCAGGCCTCGCTGTGGTGGCAGGACGGCATGCCCGTTCAGGTATCGCTGAACGTGTCCGCGCGCGACCTGCTCGACGCCGGTCTCGCCGAGACGATCGACCGCGGCCTGCAGCGCCACCGCCTGCCCGCCGACGCGCTGCTCCTGGAGATCAATGAGCGGGTCCTGGCCACCGAGCCTGTCCACGCGGTAACGACCGCGGAGTCGCTGTCCCAGCTCGGGGTCGGCCTGAGCCTTGATGACTTCGGCACCGGCTACTCTTCGCTGGCGCGGCTCAAGCGCCTGCCGGTCAGCGAGGTGAAGATCGACTCGTCCTTCGTCGGGCGGCTCCTTGACTCCGTCGACGACGAGGTGATCGTCAAGTCCATCGTGGATCTCGTCCGGGCGCTGGGCATCCGCTCGGTAGCCGAGGGCGTCGAGTCAGCCGATGTGGCCAACGCCCTGCGGGTCATGGGCTGCGTCGCCGGCCAGGGCTGGTACTTCAGCAAGCCGCTCAACGCGGCGTCGGCGACCGCCTGGCTCGCTGAGCACGGGGCTCAGACGCCCCGCCTGCCGCGGTTTCCCGCGGGGCACGGTGCCGCCCGGCTCCCGGCCGGCCAGGAGCTGCCGGCTGGCCAGGGGCTGCCAGCTAGCCAGGGACTGCCGCCTGGCCAGGGACTGCCGCCTGGCCAGGGGCTGCCGGCTGGCCAGGGGCTGCCCGGCTGGCCAGGGCATCCCGGCCAGCCAGGGCGCCGGCTCCCAGCCCGGTGCCACTGCGGGCGCTCCGGCCACGCCGCCGGCGGGCTGCGCGTCCTGAGCCTTCGCCGTTAGCCGGCCGCACGTCCTGAGCACCCGCCGCGGGCCGTACCGCGGATAATGCGGTCGGCCCGCGGTCCTGGCGGCCTCTAGGATTACCTCCATGCCCATCACGCGAGACGAGGTTGCCCACCTGGCGCTGCTGTCCCGGCTGGCCCTGACGGACGCGGAACTTGATCGCTACGCCGCCCAGCTCGAGGAGATCATCAGCGCCGTGGCGCGAGTCCAGGAGGTCGCGGCGGAGGGAATCCCGCCGACCTCGCACGCGGCCGACCTGGTCAACGTGTACCGAGCCGACACGGTGGTCCCCCCGCTCGGCGCCGCCGCCGCGCTCGATCAGGCACCAGCGGCCGAGCAGGGGCGATTTCGGGTCCCGCGGATCCTGGCGGAGGACTGACGATGAGCAGCGAGCTGACGGCGATGACGGCGGCCGGTACCGCCGCGGCGATCGCGGGCGGGCAGGTATCGGCGGTCGAGGTGACCCGTGCCCACCTGGACCGGATCGAGGCCGTGGACGGCCAGGTGCGCGCGTTCCTGCATGTGGCCACGGAGGCGGCGCTCAGCGCGGCCCGCGCCGTAGACGACCGGCGGGCGGCGGGGGATCCGCTCGGCCCGCTGGCCGGGGTGCCGCTCGCGCTGAAGGACGTGTTTACTACCCGCGACATGCCCACCACCTGCGGGTCGCGGATCCTGGACGGCTGGCGGCCGCCCTATGACGCGACCATCACCGGGCGCCTGCGGCAGGCCGGCGTGGTCATTCTCGGCAAGGCCAACATGGACGAGTTCGCGATGGGGTCATCGACCGAGAACTCGGCCTTCGGGCCCTCGCACAACCCATGGGACCTGAGCCGGGTGCCGGGCGGCTCGTCCGGCGGCTCCGCTGCCGCGGTCACCGCGTTCGAGGCCCCGCTGGGGATCGGGACCGACACGGGCGGCTCCATCCGCCAGCCCGCCGCCGTCTGCGGCATCGTCGGGGTGAAGCCGACGTACGGCGGCTCGTCCCGCTACGGGGTTGTCGCGTTCGCGTCCTCGCTGGACACGCCGGGCCCGCTGGCCAGAACCGTGCTGGACGCGGCCTTGCTGCACGAGGTCATGTCCGGGCATGACCCGTGCGACTCCACCTCACTCGACGCGCCGGTGCCCCCGGTCGTGGCCGCCGCGCGGCAGGCGGACGTGGCCGGACTGAGGATCGGCGTGGTGACTGAGCTCGGCGGCGACGGGTATCAGGCCGGGGTACTGGCCCGCTTCGCCGAGGCGGTCGAGCTGCTGGAATCACTGGGCGCCAAGATCACCGAGGTGTCCTGCCCCCACTTCGGCTACGCGCTGCCCGCCTACTACCTGATCGCGCCCAGCGAGTGCTCGTCCAACCTGGCCCGGTTCGACGGCATGCGCTACGGGCTTCGCGTGGGCGATGACGGCACCAGGAGCGCGGAGGAAGTCATGTCCCTGACCAGGGCGGCCGGCTTCGGCGCGGAGGTCAAGCGCCGGATCATGCTCGGCACCTACGCGCTGTCCAGCGGCTACTACGACGCCTATTACGGCAAGGCCCAGCAGGTCAGGACGCTGATCTGCCGTGACTTCGACGCGGCCTTCGAGCAGGTCGACGTGCTGATCTCGCCGTCCACCCCGACCACGGCATTCCCGATCGGCGAGCGGGCCGACGACCCGATGTCGATGTACCTCGCCGACCTCTGCACGATCCCGTCGGACCTGGCCGGCAATGCCGCCATCTCCGTGCCGTGCGGGCTCGCGCCCGAGGACGGGCTGCCGGTCGGACTGCAGATCATGGCGCCCGTGCTGGCCGATGACCGCCTGTACCGGGTCGGGGCGGCGGTGGAAGCCGCGCTCGAGCAGCGCTGGGGACACCCCCTGCTCGCGCAGGCCCGCGGACTCGACGGCGTCGCGGCAGGCCGGGGCGAGGGTTCAGCGGGTGCGGGCGACGGTGCGTGGGTCCACGGTGACGGTACGGCGGTCCACGGTGACCGTGCGGCGGGCCAGGGAGCCGGGCGATGAGCGAGGCGACGACGCTGGTTTCCCTCGAGGAGGCCCTGTCCCGGTATGAGCCGCTGATCGGCCTGGAGACGCACGTCGAGCTGGGCACGACGACCAAGATGTTCTGCGGCTCCCCGACGACCTTCGGCGCGGAGCCGAACTCGGCCGTCTGCCCGGTCTGCCTCGGCCTGCCCGGCTCCCTGCCCGTCGCCAACCAGACCGCGATCGAGTACACCATCAGGATCGGCCTGGCCCTGAACTGCTCGATCGCGTCGTGGTGCCGGTTTGCCAGGAAGAACTACTTCTATCCGGACATGCCCAAGGACTACCAGATATCGCAGTACGACGAGCCGCTGTGCACCGACGGCTGGCTGGACGTAATGCTCGGCGGCCAGCTGTTCCGGGTCGAGATCGAGCGCGTCCACCTGGAGGAGGACACCGGCAAGTCGCTGCATGTGGGCGGCGCGACCGGCCGGATTCACGGCGCGGACTACTCACTGGTGGACTACAACCGCGCCGGGATACCGCTGGTGGAGGTGGTCACCAAGCCAATCGAGGGGACGGGCGCGCTCGCCCCGGCGGTCGCCCGCGCCTACGTCACCGAGCTGCGGGAGGTGCTCCGGGCGCTGGGAGTGTCCGACGTCCGGATGGAAGAGGGCTCACTGCGCTGCGACGTCAACACCTCGCTGGCGCCCGCCGGATCGGGAGCCTGGGGAACCCGGACCGAGACCAAGAACGTCAACTCGCTGCGCTCGGTGGAGCGCGCGGTCTCCTCCGAGATCGAGCGGCAGGCGGCCGTGCTCGACGCGGGCGGCCGGATCGTGCAGGAGACTCGGCATTTCCACGAGGACACCGGCTCGACCACCGCGGGCCGCAGCAAGGAAGAGGCACAGGACTACCGGTATTTCCCTGAGCCTGACCTGGTGCCGATCGCGCCCTCGGCGGAGTGGGTCGAGGAACTGCGCGCGGGACTGCCCGAGCTTCCCTCGGCCCGCCGGGCCCGGCTGCAGGCGGAGTGGGGGCTGTCGGAGGCGGACATGACCGCGCTGCGCAATGCCGGCGCCCTCGATCTGGTGGATCAGACGATCGCCGCTGGCGCCGCGCCCGAGCAGGCGCGCAAATGGTGGCTCGGCGAGCTGTCCAGGCGGGCCAACGAGTCCGGTACCGAGCTGGCCGACCTCGGCGTGACGCCCGCACAGGTAGCTCGCGTGGCCGAGCTGGTGGCGTCCGGAGCGCTCAACGACAAGCTGGCCCGGCAGGTCATTGACGGTGTCCTGGCCGGGGAGGGCACGCCGGATGAGATCGTGACCGGCCGCGGCCTGGCCGTGGTCAGCGACGACGGCGCGCTCGCCGCGGCCGTCGATGATGCCATCGCCGCCCATCCTGACATCGCCGCGAAAATCCGCCAGGGCAAGACAGCGGCCGCCGGCGCGCTCCTCGGCGCGGTCATGAAGGCGACCAGAGGCCAGGCGGACGCGACGCGGGCCCGCGAGCTCATCCTGGAGCGGCTGACCGCCCCCTGAGCGTGCTAAAATAGACTGCCGTGAGATCTATCCTGAGCCAGGCGATGATGCCCCGCTAGCCGGGGTTACTTCACGCGGTCAGGATTCTGCATGAGGCCCCACGGGGCCTCGATTCATTTGCGCTGGTCGGAGCCCCCTTACTCGCCCAAGGAGGCTGCGATGAGCGCAGCGCGCACCTATATCAGCACCACGATCCCCTACGTCAACGGCCGACCGCATCTCGGGCATGCGCTTGAGCTGGTCCAGGCCGACGTGCTGGCCCGGCATCGTCGCCTGGCCGGCGATCAGGTTCGCTTCCAGACCGGCACCGACGACAACTCCCTCAAGAACGTGCTCGCCGCGCAGGCCGAGGGCATCAGCACCCCCGAGATCGTCGAGCGCAACGCGTCGGCCTTCGCCGAGCTGCGCGGGCCGCTGGCGCTGTCGTTCGATGACTTCATCAGGACCAGCAGCGATCCCCGTCATCAGCCCGGAGTTGAACGGCTCTGGCGCGCCTGCGCGGCCAGCGGTGACCTCTACCGCAAGCACTACGAGGGCCGCTACTGCGTCGGCTGCGAGCAGTTCTACAAGGCCGCCGAGCTGCCCGGCGGCCGGTGCCCCGAGCACGGCACGCAGCCGCAGGACGTCGCCGAGGAGAACTGGTTCTTCCGGCTGTCCCGCTACGCGGGCCAGCTGCACGAGCTGATCAGCTCGGGCAGGCTGCAGGATCGAGCCGGCGGCGCGGCGCAACGAGGTACTCGGCTTCATCGCCGGGGGGCTCGATGATTTCAGCGCGTCCCGGTCGACGGCGCGGGCGCACGGCTGGGGCATCGGCGTTCCTGGCGATCCCGGTCAGGTGATCTACGTCTGGTGGGATGCGCTCGGGAACTACATCACCGCACTGGGCTACGGCGACGGCGCTGCGGATTACCAGCGCTGGTGGGCCGGGGCGGACCGGCGGATCCACCTGGCGGGCAAGGGCGTGCTGAGATTCCACGCCGTCTACTGGCCGGCGATCCTGCTGTCGGCCGGCGAGCCGCTGCCCACCGAGATCCTGGTGCACGACTATCTCACGATCAACGGACGCAAGATCAGCAAGTCGGCCCCGCCGGGCGACCGGGCGGATCCGGCGGAGCTGGCCGGGCGGTTCGGCACCGATGCCGTGCGGTGGTGGCTGCTGCGGGAGGTTCCCCGCGTGGGTGACGCCGATTTCACGGCGGACCGGCTGGTCGGCCGGGCCAATGCGGACCTCGCCAACGATCTGGGCAATCTCATCAGCCGGGTGGTATCCCTCGTGCATCGCTACCGGGACGGCACGGTGCCGCGGGCATCCGGCGGCGCGCGGGACGAGGCAGGCGCGGGACCGCTGGCCGTCGCCTGCCAGCGAGCCCCGGCGGCCGTCGGCGCGGCGCTGGCTGCCTTCGACTTCCGTGCGGCGACCGCGGCGGTCTGGGACATCGTCGAGGCGGCCAACCGCTACGTGGAGCGCGCGGAGCCCTGGCACCTGGCCAGGGCCGAGCGGGCCGGGGACGCCAGCGCCGGGCAGCGGCTGGACGCCGTCCTGGAGGCACTCATCGGCGCCTGCCGCGTGCTGGCCGCCCAGCTGGAGCCGTTCGTGCCCGGCCTGGCCGAAAGGATAGCGGCCGCCTGTGCTGACTCAGCCGGGCGGCTGCCCGGGCCGCGGCCGCTGTTTCCGCGGCTGGAGCGGGGGACTGGCCACCGGATCGCGCCGCCCTGACGGTACCGTCTGGGGTGTGCGGATATGGGTACCGACGCAGGAGGTAGCCGACGCGCTAGCCGGATTGCCTGGCGTGCTCACCGAGGTGGTCAATCCCGACGCCGTCAGCCTGCCGGCCAGCGCCGGGGAGGTGGAGTTCTACGTTCCGCCGTTCCCGGTACCTGGCCAGGCCGCGATCGCCGCCATGTCGCAGATGGCCAGGCTGAAGGTCGTGCAGACGATGACCGCCGGGATCGACGCGCTGCTGCCGAGCATTCCCGCGGGCGCCGTGCTGTGCAACGCCCGCGGCGTGCACGACGCGGGCACGGCCGAGTGGGTGGTCGCCGCCATCCTGGCCTGCGTGCGGCAGTTCCCCTACTTCGCGGCCGAGCAGGCCGCGCGCCGCTGGAGCTACCGGCCGACCGGCTGCCTGGCCGGCCAGACGGTGCTGATCGTCGGTTACGGCTCGATCGGCGCGGCGGTCGAGCGCAGGCTGAGCGGCTTCGAGGTCGAGGTAGTCCGGGTCGCCAGGGCCGCCCGTGACGGGGTGAGCCCGGTCGCGGACCTGCCCGCGCTGCTGCCGGCGGCCGATGTGGTCGTCCTGCTCGCGCCGGTGACCAGGGAGACCGTCGGCATGGCCGATGCGGCGTTCCTGGCCCGGATGAGGGACGGGGCGCTGCTGGTCAACGCGGCGCGTGGGTCCCTGGCCGTCACCGACGACCTGTGTGCCGAGCTGAGTACCGGCCGGCTCGGCGCGGCCCTCGATGTGACCGACCCCGAGCCGCTCGGGTCCGAGCACCCCCTGTGGGCCATGCCGAACGTATTCATCACCCCCCATGTAGCGGGCTCCACCCCGGCCTCGGTGCTGGGAGCCATCCGGTTTGTCCGGGAGCAGGCCGAGCGCTTCCTCGACGGAAAGCCGCTGGCCAACGTGATCACTGGCGCCTACTGAGCGCGACTCGCCAGGTGCCAGCGGCTACGGCTTGCGCGCGACGGCGCACCAGGGCCCGGCCGGGCCGGTGGTCTCGGTGCTGGCATCGGGTCGCCACCGGCGCGCGAGCACCAGGCCCGGATCGACCAGTTCCATGCCCTCGAAGAACCGGGCCACCCCGGCCCGGTCGCGCAGCGTGCCTTCCTCTCCCGTCAGCCGGTCGAGGATCTCGACCATCCTGGCCATCGCCTCGGCGTCGACGTCGCTGGGCGTATGGGAGATCGCCAGGTAGCTGCCCGGCGGCACGGCGTCCATCAGCGTGGCCACGATGGGGTAGGCCTCGTCGTCGGTGAAGTTCTCCAGTACGCCGGTCAGCACCACGGCGACCGGCAGGCTGAAGTCCAGTGTCCCGGCCGCGCCGGCCACGACCCGGCCCGTGTCGCGCAGGTCGGCATCAAGGTAGGCGACCACGCCGGCGGGAGCGCTGATCATCAGCGCACGGGCATGAGCCAGCACCACCGGATCGTAATCCACGTACACGATCCGGGCCTGCGGAGCTACCGACTGGGCGACCTCGTGGGTGTTGTTCGCGGCGGGCATGCCCATGCCGATATCGAGGAACTGGCGGATCCCGGCCTCCGCGGCCAGGTACCGCACCGCCCGGCCCAGGAACGCCCGGTTGGCCCGCACCCCGGCGATGATGTCCGGGTAGGCGGCCTGAACCAGGTCACCGGCCGCCCGGTCGGCGGCGAAATTGTCCTTGCCGCCCAGCCCGTAGTCATACACCCGCGCAATGTGCGCCACCCCGGCATTGAACGGCGGCGGGCCATCCCGGGGCGCGTCATTCCCTAAGTCATGGCCTGCTGACACCGGTCTGCCCTTCCTGTGCCGATCGCGCCGCATGTCGCCGAAATCGGGCCGCCTGCTTACAGAAGCGGGATGTTCCCCATCATAACGGCCCAGCCACGGGACCGCCCGTCAGGGCGCCAGCGCCTGCGGCTTGCGGGCGACAGCGCACCACAGGGGGGACGGGCGGGCTGTCCTGGCCCGGATATCGGGCCGCCATTGCTGCGCCAGCACCAGGCCGGGCTCGACCATTTCCATGCCCTCGAAGAACCTGGCCACCCCGGCCCGGTCGCGCAGCGTGCCTTTCTCCTCGGTCAGCCGGTCCAGGATCTCGACCATCTTGGCCATCTCCTGCGCGGCGACGTCGCTGGGCAGATGGGAGATCGCCAGGTAGCTGCCCGGCGGCACGGCATCCCGCAGCGCAGCCACGATGCGGTACGCATCGTCGTCGGTGAAGTGCGGCAGCACGCCGGTCAGCACCAGGGCGACCGGCTGGCTGAAGTCCAGCGTCCCGGCCGCGCCGGCTACCACCTGGCCGGTGTCGCGCACGTCGGCGTCAAGGTAGGCCACCGCGCCCGCCGGATCGCTGACCAGCAGGGCACGAGCATGGGCCAGCACTACCGGGTTGTTGTCCACGTAGACGATCCGGGACTGCGGCGCCACCGACTGGGCGACCTCGTGGGTGTTGTTCGCGGCGGGCATGCCCACGCCGATATCCAGGAACTGGCGGATCCCGGCCTCCGCGGCCAGGTACCGCACCGCCCGCCCCAGGAACGCCCGGTTGGCCCGGATCGCGGTAACGATGTCCGGGTAGGCGGCCAGGACCTGATCACCGGCCGCCCGGTCGGCGGCGAAATTGTCCTTGCCGCCCAGCCCGTAGTCATACACCCGCGCAATCTGCGCGACCCCGGTGTTAAAGGGCAGCGGATCATCCCGGCGCGAGCCATTTCCCGCGCCCTGGCCAGCCGACACCGATCCGCCCTTCCTGCGGCCGTTACTACGAGAGGAGGAGCAAGCGCCGGGCATGCGCCGGCGCCGTGCGGCCGCGTGCTCTGAGCCAACGCTAGCCTAGCGGCCTGCGCGCGGTCCGCCCACGCAGGCGAACTCTTCGCCGCCGGCCTCGGTACCTGGTCGCCTACCCGTTGGTGACGTTTCCTCAATCGAAGCGTGACCTCGGGCACGTAGAGTAAGACCAGATCGCTCAATGCGAGACCGCGCCCAGTGCGCCGGCGTACTGAGCGACATCCGGCGGCTTTGGATATGCGTCCTAGCGGGCGTGAACCGCCAGGGCTCAACGAAGAGCCGCAGTCACGGTGCAGGGCGAGAGCCCGGCGGGCCTAACAGGTCAGCCAGGCTCGCTGTCGGCTATGGCGCAGCGAAAGGGAGGCTTGGTGCGCGCGGATGCGTCCGGTGGCGTGCCATGAGCGTGGCCATGCAGGTAGGGACGACGGCCGAGGCTCTGGCTGCCGCCAGTGCGGCGGTCTTGCTATGGCGTGGCGCGAGCCGCCACGAGCCATCCGTTAAGCGTGCCTACAGAGTGCTGGCGGCGGTGGCCGTTCTGTGGGGAGCCGCCTTCATCGGCCCGACGGCTTTCGGCGGCCCGCTGACCGGTACCACCTTCCCGCTGACGCTTGCGGACCTGCTGGCCCTCCTGGCGCTGCCGGCCCTGGTGATCGCCGTGGCCGCGATGACCCCGCCCGCACCGGAGCCGGGCAGCGGCCGGCCGGCACCCGGCGCGCAGGCACCAGGGACGCCGGCCCGCACTGTGCTGACGCGCGGCGCCGTAGCGCGGCTGGCGGACTGCTTGCTGCTGGTGTCCGCGCTGTTCGCCATCGGCTGGCTGACCCTGTTCGAGGCCGAGTACGCCAAGGCCGGCGTGGGTGCCGGGGCGTTCACGCTCAACTTGATCCGGCCGCTGGCGGACCTGCTCGCGCTCGGCGTGCTCCTGGCCTTCGCGGTGCGGGCGGGCCGGCGCGGCCTGGGGCCGGGCCTGGCGCTGCTCGCCGTGGCCGCGGGCGACGCGCTGGCGGTCGGCGCCCGGATCAGCGGGACGGCGGTGGGAGCGTGGCCGCAGGTGGCCTGGCTGGCCGGGCTGTGCCTGCTGGGAGCGGCGGTATGGATCGCGCCGGCGCCGCCAGGTCAGGGCACCTACCCTCGTCCTCGGCCCGGGCGGGCCGCCCAGCCCGCGCCCGGGGTGGCCACCGTCATCGCGGTGGGCGTGGCCGGCGTCGCTGCGCTGGTGACGATCGGCTGGGCGGCAGCCGGGCGGCCCGGCCACCGGCCCGGTGCTCTTGTTCACCGGGGCCGCCGTCGTGCTGGCGCTGGTCATCCGGCTCGCCGGGCTGCTTCGGCGCGCCGTCACCGTGTCCGTGATCTCCGAGCAGTCCGGCCGCCAGTTCCGCGATCTTGCCGATCTGACCAGCGACGCCGTCCTGATGTGCGACCTTGACGGGACCATCAGGTACGCGAGCCCTAGCGTCGCCGAGTACGGGTACTCGCCGGAGCAGCTGGAGGGCACGGCCCTGTCGGTCCTCGTGCATCCCGAGGACAGGTCGCCCGGAACGCGCGTCGCGCTCGCGGCCGCTCGCGGCACCCGGCGGCAGGCGGGCCGGTTCGCCTGCCGGATCCGGTCCGCTGACGGCACCTGGCGGCACGTCGAGTCGACCATCTCGCGGCACCGCGAGGCCGGCGCGGCCGACCGGCTGCTGGTGACCGCGCGGGACGTGAGCGACCAGGTCGCGCTGCGCAGGCAGGTCACCCACCTGACGTTTCACGACGGGCTCACCGGGCTGCCCAACCGCGCCTATCTTGAAGAACGCGCGAAGAACCTGCTCGCACGGGCACCGCGGGCTCCTGGCCAGCCCGCTGTCGAAGCCGGGGCGATCTTCCTTGACCTGGACGGCTTCACCGGCGTGAACGACTCGGTCGGGCACGGCGCGGGTGATCTCCTGCTGGCGCAGGCCGCGCGCCGCCTGCGTGCCGTGGTGCCGCCGCAGGACACCGCGGCCAGATGGGGCGGTGACGAGTTCGCCGTGCTGATCGAAAGCGCCGCCAGCGACCAGGAAATCGTCGACATCGCGGAAAAGCTGGCCGGCAGCATTGCCGCCGAGCCATTCCAGGTCGCGGGCCGGGACATATCCGTGACGGCCAGCATCGGCGTGGCCCTCGCCGACGGGGACCGGCCGGAGCATCTGCTGCGAAATGCAGACGTGGCCATGTCCCGCGCCAAGGAATCAGGCGGCGGCCGGGTCGAGGTCTTCGCCTCGGACATGCACACCGATGTGGTGCGCAGGCTCGAGATGGCGACCGACCTGCGCCAGGCGATTGCCACCGGGCAGCTCGGGATCGAATACCAGCCGATCGTGGAGCTCGCCACCTCGCGGATAACGGCGGTCGAGGCGCTCGTCCGCTGGTCGCGCGGCACTGACGCGGTCCAGGTCCCGCCGGATGAATTCGTGGGCGTGGCCGAGGATTCCGGGCTGATCGTGCCGCTCGGTGACTGGGTGCTGCGCGAGGCATGCCGTCAGGTAGCCGCCTGGCGGGTGTCGGGCTGGGACGTTGAGCTGTCGGTCAACTTCTCCCTGCGGCAGGTCAGCGCGTCGCGGTTCACCGAGTCCGTGCTGGCTGCGGTGCAGGACAACGGGCTGCCGCCGGGGGTGCTCACTCTCGAGGTCACCGAGCGGGTCCTGATCGAGGGCGCGGAACCGATGGCGGCCAGTCTGGCCGGGCTGCGTCGCTGGGGCGTCCGGCTGGCCATTGACGACTTCGGCACGGGATATGCATCGCTGGCCTACCTTCGCCGGCTCCCGGTGGACATCATCAAGATCGACCCGTCCTTCGTGGCCGGGCTGGGGACCGACGCCACGATGGCCATGCTGACGGACGCGATCGTCCGGGTCGGGCGCGACCTGGGCATTGAGGTCGTCGCGGAGGGGATCGAGCGTCCTGAGCAGGCCGAGCTGCTGCGGGCCATGGGCTGCCGTCTCGGGCAGGGATACCTGGTCGGCAGGCCGATGACCGCCCGCGCGATCGAGGCGCTGGCCGGGATTGAGCCCCCCGCTGACCCTGGCCTGGCCGCCGTGCAGATCCCCGCGCCGCCCGCGCCCGCGCCCGCGCCGGCGCCCGCCAGCTAGCCGGGCCCGGCCTGCCGGGCCCGGGCCGGGGCTGACCAGTGCGGCCGCGCACCCGGCTCCCGCGCACCGCCGAAGCTTGTGAACCCATTCACAAGCTTCGTTAGACTGTCCGTACCCGATCAGCGGCCGGAGGCCCCCTTGCCCGTACCGATCGTCCTTGTCGCCGAGGAACTCTCGCCGGCCGGGATCGCCCAGCTCGAGTCTGGCCTGGAAGTCCGCTATGCGGACGGCGCCGACCGCAGCCAGCTGCTGCCGGCGCTCGCCGATGTCGACGCCGTGATCGTCCGCAGTGCGACCAAGATGGACGCTGAGGCGCTCGCGCACGCGCCGAAGCTGCGCGTGGTCGCCAGGGCGGGCATCGGCCTGGACAACGTGGACGTCGAGGCCGCCACCAAGGCCGGCGTCATGGTGGTGAACGCGCCCACCTCCAACATCGTCAGCGCCGCCGAGCAGGCCGTCGCCCTGCTGCTGGCCACCGCGCGCAACGTCCCTGCGGCCGTGGCCTCGCTCAAGAGCGGCCAGTGGAAGCGGTCTGCCTTTACCGGAGTCGAGCTCCAGGGCAAGGTGGCGGGCATCCTCGGGCTGGGCAAGATCGGGGTACTGGTAGCGCAGCGGCTCGCGGCGTTCGACATGACGGTGATCGCCCATGATCCGTACGTGGCGGCGGCACGGGGGCCGGAGCTCGGCGTCCGGCTGGTCAGCCTGAACGAGCTGCTGACCGAGTCCGACTTCATCAGCGTGCACCTGCCGAAGAACGCCGAGACGCTCGGGCTCATCGGGGACACGGAACTGGGGAAGGTCAAGCGCGGCGTGCGGATCGTCAACGCCGCGCGCGGCGGCATTGTCGACGAGCAGGCCCTCGGCCGCGCGCTGCGGGACGGCACGGTCGCGGGCGCCGGCCTGGACGTCTACTCGACCGAGCCCTGCACGGACAGCCCGCTATTCCAGCTCGACAACGTGGTCTGCACCCCGCACCTGGGGGCGAGCACGCACGAGGCACAGGAGAAGGCGGGCACGCAGGTGGCCAGGTCGGTCATGCTGGCGCTGGCTGGGGAGTTCGTGCCGGACGCGGTCAATGTCCGCGGCGGGGCGGTGGCCGAGCCGATCAGGACCTTCCTGCCGCTGGCTGAGAAGCTGGGCCGGATCTTCACGGCCCTGGCCGGCGGTATCGCGGCCAGGATCGACATCCAGGTGCGCGGCGACATCGCGGCGCTGGATGTCAGCGTGCTCCAGCTGGCCGCGACGAAGGGCCTGTTCTGCGACGTGATCGAGGATGCCGTTACCTACGTGAACGCGCCGCTGGTGGCCAAGGAGCGCGGGGTGGAGATCAACCTCGTCACCGAGCCGGGCAGCGTGGCCTGGCGCAACGTGATCACCCTGCGCGGGATAATGCCCGACGGCACCGGCGTCTCGGTCAGCGGCACGCTGACTGCATTGCGGCAGGTCGAGAAGCTGGTCGAGGTCAACGGCTTCGATACGGAGATCGCCCCGTCGGAGCACATGATCTTCCTCAGCTACGCGGACCGGCCTGGCGTGGTCGGCATCGTCGGCAGGATTCTCGGCGATCATGAGATCAACATCGCCGGGATGCAGGTCTGCCGGGATTCCAGGGGCGGCCACGCACTGAGCGTCCTGACGGTGGATACGGCCGTGCCGCTCGCCGCGATCGATGAGATCACCGGGGCAGTCGGGGCAGTCGGGGGCGTCGTGGCCAGGGTCGTGGATCTCACCGACAGCTGAGCCAGGGGCGCCGGACGGCGCGGACCTTGGCCCGAGCCAGGAATCGACCAGTAAGGTACGCCCATGGCGGCACGCACGGTTCGGCTCGCGGTAATCGGCGGTGACGGCATCGGCCCCGAGGTGGTCGCAGAGGCCATCAAGGTCCTGCGGGCAGCGACGGCCGGCGTCACGATCGAGGCCTCCGGCTATGATCTCGGCTCGCAGCGCTGGCTGCGGACCGGCGAGATCCTGCCCGACTCGGTGCTCGGTGAGATCGCCGGGCACGACGCGATCCTGCTGGGCGCGGTGGGCGACCCTGCCGTTCCGAGCGGCCTGCTCGAGCGGGGGCTGGTGCTCCGGCTGCGGTTCGAGCTGGACCAGTACGTGAATCTGCGGCCCGTGCGCCTGTATCCCGGCGTAGCCTCGCCGCTGTCCGGGCTGCGCTCGGAGTCCGTGGACATGCTGGTGGTGCGGGAGGGGACCGAGGGCCCGTACACCGACGCCGGCGGCATCCTGCGCAAGGGCACGCCGGGAGAGGTAGCCACGCAGGAGAGCATTAACACGGCCTTCGGGGTCAGCCGCGTGACCAGGTACGCGCTGCAGCGCGCGGCCGAGCGCCCGCGCAAGAAGCTGACGCTGGTCCACAAGACCAACGTGCTCGCCTACGCCGGGGATCTGTGGCGGCGGACTCTCGACGAGCACGCGGCGGAATTCGGCGAGGTTACCGCCGACTACTGTCACATGGACGCGGCGTCAACGTACTTCGTCACGCAGCCCGAGCGGTTCGACGTGATCCTCACGGACAACCTGTTCGGCGACATCCTGACGGCACTCGGCGCGGCGGTGGCCGGCGGCCTCGGCCTGGCGGCCAGCGCGAGCATCAATCCTGAGCGCATCGCGCCGAGCCTGTTTGAGCCCGTGCACGGCAGCGCGCCGGACATCGCCGGCAAGCAGAAGGCGGACCCGACCGCCGCCATCCTGTCGGCCGCGATGCTCTGTGAGCACCTCGGCCTGGCGCCGGAGGCGTCGCGAATCGAGCAGGCGGTGGCCGAGGATCTGCTGGAGCGTCAGGGTGCGTGGGCCGCGCGCTCCACCAGGGAGATCGGCGACGACATCGCCGAGCGCGCGGCGGGCTGACGCCGGCCGCAGCGAGATTCCCTGGCCGGCTGGTCCATTCAGCCGACGGGAGTCGGCAAAATGGTAGGGCGGCGCGCGGATCAGGCCGTGCCCGCAGCGAGCCTGGCAACGGCGCCATGCCCGCCGCAGGGAAGGATCCGCGATGATCGCTCGCTCTGCCCCCGATATCAGCTTCGCACTGCGGCCCGCCGGCAGGCCAGTTCCGGCGGCCGAACGCAGCCGCCTGATGGCGGCGCCGGGATTCGGCCGGGTCTTTACCGACCACATGGTCACCATCCGCTGGGACACCGACCTCGGCTGGCACGATGGCCAGCTCCAGCCCTACGGCCCGATCGCGCTCGAGCCGGCCACCCAGGTCTTCCACTACGGGCAGGAGATCTTCGAGGGGCTGAAGGCCTACCGGCAGGCCAGCGGCCAGATCGCGGCGTTCCGGCCAGGCAGTAACGCGGCGCGGTTCAACACCTCGGCGGTCCGGATGGCCATGCCGCAGCTGCCGGAGCAGGCATTCATCCGCGCGATCGAGCTACTGGTGACACAAGACCAGGACTGGGTGCCGACCGCCAGGGAGCACAGCCTCTACCTGCGGCCGTTCATGATCGCGACGCATCCGGGGCTCGGCGTGAGCCGCCCCTCGCCGTCCTACCTGTTCACCGTCTTCGCCTCGCCGGTCGGCGCCTACTTCGGCGAGGACCGGGTCAGGCCGGTGTCGGTCTGGCTGGCCGGCAACTTCACCAGGGCCGCCGCCGGCGGCACCGGGGCGGCCAAGACCGGCGGCAACTACGCGGCCGGGTTCGCCGGGCAGCAGGAGGCGATCGAGAACGGCTGTGACCAGGTCGTCTGGCTGGATGCGGCTGAGCATCGCTGGGTCGAGGAACTGGGCGGGATGAACCTCTTCTTCGTGTTCGGCTCCGGAGACGACGCGAGGATCATGACCCCCGCGCTGACCGGCACGCTGCTGCCGGGCGTCACCAGGGACACCATCCTGACCCTCGGCCCCGATCTCGGCATCCCGGCGTCCGAGGGCCAGATCTCCGTCGGGCAGTGGCGCGAGGGATGCGAGTCTGGCGACATCACCGAGGTGTTCGCCTGCGGGACCGCGGCGGTGGTGACTCCCGTGGGCGTTGTCAAGGGACCAGCCGCCCGCTGGACCGTCGGCGACGGCGCGGCCGGGCCGGTGACGAAGCGGCTGCGCGAGCACTTGCTCGGCATCCAGTTCGGGCGCCTCCCGGATCCGCACGGCTGGATGTACAAGGTCGTCTAAGGCCGCGGACCGCACCTGCCCGGTGCTCAGGGCGCGTCCGGGATCCGGCCGCCGATGCCGATCAGCGCCGGGTCCGCGGGTACCGTCTGCGGGTACTTCAGCCCGGCGCCGGTATTCAGCACCACGACCTCGTCGCTCTCGGCCAGCCAGCCCGCCGCCCGCAGCTGCCCGACCGCGGCGATGCACGCGCCGGTCTCCGGGCAGACCCAGGTGCCCTCGGCCCTGGCGGCCTGGCGCAGTCCGGCGAGCAACTGCGCGTCGGTCACCGCGATCGCCGTGCCCCCGGTGGCGCGAACCGCCTCCAGGACCAGGAAACCGCCGAGGGGAGCGGGGACGGTGAGGCCGAATGCCTGCGTCCTGGCGTCGGGCCACGCCTGGGTCTCGGCGGCCTGCTGCTCGAATGCCCGCACCACGGGCGCGCAGCCCGCCGCCTGCACGGCGACCAGCCGGGGCATGTCCGGGCCGATCCAGCCCAGCTGCCGCAGTTCCTGCAGGGCCTTGTAAATACCGATCAGGCCCACGCCGCCGCCGACCGGGCAGAGGATCACGTCAGGGACTCGCCAGCCAAGCTGCTCCGCGATCTCCAGCCCGATCGTCTTCTTGCCCTCCAGCCGGTAAGGCTCCTTGAGGGTAGAGGTGTCCTGGCAGCCGGAGCGCTCCCGCGCGGCCGCGGCGATCAGGGCGCCGGCGTCGGAGATCAGGCCGTCCACCAGGTAGATCTCGGCACCTGCCGCTGCGCACTCGGCCCTGGTGATCTCCGGCGCGTCCACGGGCATGGCGATCAGGCAGGGCAGCCCCGCGTGGGCCGCGAACGCGGCCCACGCGGCACCGGCGTTCCCGTTGGTCGGCATGGCCACCGAGGCTGCGCCCAGCTCAGCCGCGCGCGAGACGCCGACAGCCGCCCCGCGGGCCTTGAAGGTCGCCGTCGGCAGCGGGCTCTCATCCTTCATCAGCAGCGCGGGTACGCCGAGTTCCTGGCCCAGGCGCCCCATCCCGAGCAGCGGGGTCATGCCCTCACCCAGGCTCACGACGTTCCCGGCCGAGGTCACCGGCAGCAGTTCGTGGTAGCGCCATAGCGTGGGCGGCAGGCCGGCGATCTGCTGCGGGGTGACCAGGGAGCCCGCCCGCTCCAGGTCGTAGCGGGCCAGCAGCGGAGCTCCGCAGGAGCAGGTCCCCTGAAGGATGCTGGCGTCGTGGCGGCTGGCGCACCTGGAGCACTCCAGGTGCGTGAGCGTGGTGTAGGCGGATGTCAAGCTGTGATCCTTTCCGATCCTGACCGTACCGGAGCGCCGGCCCGGCGGCCCTGAATCCGGCTCTGGCCGGCCTTGACCATCGCCCAGCACCTTGTATTGTCCGGTGCATTGAGTCCTGGAGTGCCGGGGACGTCCCCGACGTCACCAGCGGCCGCGCCCCCGGCCCGGCCAGCGCAGGTCGGGCCGCTAGCGCAGAGACTGGCCAGCTGCGACGCGCGCGGGCGGCGGTGGTGGCGTTCTTTGCCGTGCTCGGCACGGCCAACGGCGTCTGGCTGGCCAGGATCCCGGCCGTCAAGCAGCACCTGCACCTGTCCGACGGCACGCTGGGACTCGCGCTGCTGGCCGCGCCCGCTGGCCTGGTCCTCGTCGTCCTGCTCGCCGGCCGGATCGTCGACCGGATCGGGAGCCGGCGGCCGGTCGTGACCGCCGGATTCTGCGTCGCGCTGCTGCCGATCTCACTCGGTCTCGCTCCGAGCATGGCGGCACTGATGGCGGGCCTGTTCGCGTTCGGCCTGGCCGGCGGGATGCTGGACGTGGCGATGAACGCCCAGGCCGTGCACGTCGAGCGCGGGTACGGGCGCCCGCTGATGACCTCGTTCCATGCCTGTTACAGCTTCGGCGGCCTGGCGGGATCACTGTTCGGCGGCCTGTTCGCGTGGGCCGGGGTGAGTCCCGCGGTCAACTTCCTGGCCGCCGGGGTGCCGCTGGCCGCGGTCACGCTCCTGGCCGGGCCGCGGCTGCTGGGGGAGCAGTCGATCCGGAAGCAGGAGCAGGCGGCCAGGCCCGTCCCCGCCGCTGGCCCCGAGCCCGTCGGCACGGGCCGGCCTCGCTGGTCGGTGCCGGTGCTGATACTCGGCCTGCTGGCCCTGTGCTCCCTGCTCAGCGAGGGGTCAGCCGATGGCTGGAGCGCTGTCTACCTGCACGACAGCGTGGGCACGTCGGCGGCATTCGCGGCCCTGGGTTACGCCGCCTTCTCGGTCATGATGGCAGTCGGCAGGCTGACCGGCGACCGGCTGGCGCTGAGGTTCGGGCCCGTCGCGCTGGTCCGCGGCTGCGGCCTGCTGGCCGCGGGCGGCCTGGCCGTGGCGCTGATCAGCGGCGACCCGGTGGGTGCCCTCGTGGGCTTCGCGCTGTTCGGCACGGGCCTGTCGTGCACGTTCCCGCAGCTGCTGTCGGCCGCGGGCAATGCCGATCCCGCCCACCCGGCCGTCGGGATCGCGCGGGTGGCGGGCCTGGGCTATGTCGGCATGCTGGGCGGCCCCGTCCTCATCGGGGGCCTCGCCTCGGTGGCCGGGCTCTCGGTCGCCCTGGGGGTGCCCGTGATCCTGGCGCTCTGCATCGCGGCCGGGGCGGGCGAGGTCAGGCCGCGCCGGGCACTGCGGGCTCCGAGGTAGCAGGCCAGAGACCAGGCACAGGCCACCAGGCATAGGCCACCAGGCGGCACGTCGGCGTCAGGAGCGGGGGCGCAGGATCGACATGGCGGCGTTGTGGCCGCCGATGCCGCTGACCCCGCCGCCGCGGCGGGCACCCGCCCCGCAGACCAGGACCCGCTCATGCGGGGTCTCCACGCCCCACCGGCCGACGTCGGCCGGGTCCTCAGCGAACGGCCAGGCCAGGTCGCCGTGGAAGATATGGCCGCCGGGCAGCCCGGCCTCGGCCTCCAGGTCGACGGGGGACTTGACCTCCAGGCACGGCCTGCCGTCGGCGTCGGACAGCAGGCAGTCCTCGATCGGCTCAGCCAGCACGGAGTTGATCGCCCGCAAGGTCGCCCGCAGCGCGGCCTCGCGGGCGCCCGAAGGGTCGTCCCGGAACAGCCGCGCGGGCATGTGCAGCCCGAACACGGTCAGGGTCTGGGCCCCGGAGGCAGCGAGCTCGGCACCGAGGATCGAGCTGTCGGTCAGCGAGTGGCAGTACGCCTCGCACGGGGCCGCCGCCGGGATCTGGCCGGCCGCGGCCTGCCGGTAGGACTCCTCGAGCGTCGCGTATCCCTCGTGCACATGAAAGGTCCCCGCGAACGCCTCGCGCGGGTCGGCGGCGCCATCGCGCAGCCTGGGCAGCCGGGACAGCACCAGGTTGACCTTGAGCTGCGCCCCCTCCGGCAGCTGCGCTCCCTCCGGCGGCGCCTGGCCCTCCCCGAGCAGGCGGGCCAGGATCACCGGCGCCACGTTGGCCAGGATGTGCCCGGCGCCCACCGAGTACTCGCCGTCGCCGTCGCGCACCTGTACCTCGCCGGCCGGGTCGATGCCGGTCACCTCGGCGCCGGTCCGGATCTGCGCGCCCGCGGCCAGCGCGGCGTGCCGCAATGCGTCGCTGACCGCGCCCATCCCGCCCACCGGCACGTCCCACGCGCCGGTCCCGTTGCCGATCACGTGATACAGGAAGCAGCGGTTCTGCAGCAGGCTGGGGTCGGCCGCCCTGGTGAAGGTGCCGATCAGCGCGTCGGTGAGCACCACGCCGCGGACGGTGTCGTCGGCGAAGTCCCGCTCGAGCATCCCGGCCAGCGGGCTCTCGATCAGCGCCTCCCAGCTCGCGTCGTCGGCGACCAGCGCCCGCATCTGCGCGCGGGAGCGCAGCGGCTCGGTCATGGTCGGGAACATCCTGGTGGCCAGTGCACCGGTCGCGGCGTACAGGCGCTGCCAGGCTTTCCAGTCGGCTTCGCCGCCGGTCAGGCTGCGAAACGAGGCCGCTGTCCGCGCTGCGCTGGCGCCATCGACCAGCAGGCCCGAGGTGCCGACCGGGGTGTAGGACGCGATCTGGCGGCGCCGTAGCTCGATGCGCAGGCCAAGGTCGGTCACGATGCTGCGCGGCAGCAGGCTCACCAGGTAGGAGTAGCGCGACAGCCGGGCGTCGACGCCGGGGAACGCGCGCGCGGAGATAGCGACCCCGCCGACCTGGTCGAGCCGCTCGCAGATGAGCACCGAGCGCCCGGATCCGGCCAGGTAGGCCGCGGCGACGAGGCCATTGTGGCCGCCGCCGACGATCACTACGTCGTACCTGGACTGGCGCATCTCTTCCACCTTGCCTGGTCAGGTCGCAGGCGGCCGCGGCGATGGCCGCAGCCGGAGCGGGCCGCCACGGCCAGGGCCGCGCGAGCGCGGATCCGGCTGGCCCCCTACGGTTAGTGATATGGACGACAAGCAGATCCTCGGCCACATCGATGAGCTGATCAAGACCGAGCACGACCTTCGCACCAGACTTGCCGCGGGCGAGCTGTCCAGCGACGAGGAGCACGCGCAGCTGCGAACCGCCGAGGAGGAGCTTGACCAGTGCTGGGACCTGCTGCGCCAGCGCCGCGCCCGGCGCGAGTTCGGCGAGGACCCCACTCAGGCCGCATCCCGCCCGGTGCCCGAGGTCGAGGGCTACTGGCAGTAGCAGTCCCCGCAGCCCGTCCCGCGGGCTCGGCCGCAGCCGGCCCCGCCGCCGGAGGGCGGCTCCTCACTGGCCCGCGAGCCCGGCCGCCAGGTCCAGCTCGCGGCTGAACATGGCGGTGAAGGCCGCCGCGTCGGCGGCACGGGGATTGGACGGGGTGCTGGTGTTCTGCGCTGCCTTCTCGCCGAGCAGCTGCAGGTCCTGCGCGCGGATCAGCCGGTGCAGGGGCGGGACATCGAGATCGCGGTTGAGCTGCCGGACGAATCCGATGGCCAGGCGGGCCATCTCCGCCGTGCCCAGCGGTCCCCTCTCGATGCCGAAGGCCGCCGCCAGCCGGGCGTACTTCTCCGAGCTGGCCGGCAGGTTGTACTCCATGATCGGCGGCAGGCTGCGGGCGCAGCAGTAGCCATGCGGATGGCCGTACTGGCCGCCGATGGCCTCGGCCAGGCAGTGTGCTCCGGCGACGTCGGTGAGGCCGACCGCCAGTCCCGCGGCGAGGCTGCCCTGGGCCATGCCGCACCGGGCCTCGACGTCGCCGGGCTGCGCGAACGCTCGCCGGATGTACTGCGCCACCAGGCGCGCGCCTTCCAGCGCCAGTGCGTCCGAGGCAGGCGTGGCCAGCCGGCCGTGCAGGGCATCGATGGCATGGGACAGCGCGTCCAGGCCGGCGGCGGCCGTCAGCGACGGCGGGCAGGTCGCGGTGAGATCCGGGTCGACCAGCGCGACGCGCGGGCAGTTGCGCAGGTCGAACAGGTTCATCTTCTTCTTGCGGGCCGTGTCGGTGATCACCGCCGACGGGCTCACCTCGCTGCCGGTCCCGGCCGTCGTCGGGATCGCCAGGACCGGGAGCGGGTCAGCGCGCAGGGCCCCGAAGTCCTCCCAGTCGCGCGGGTGGCCGCCGTTGGCCAGGAGCAGCGAGATGCACTTGGCCGAGTCGATCGCTGATCCGCCGCCCACGGCGACGAAGGCCCCGACTCCGGCGCCGCGGGCGAGCTGCGCGCCGGCCAGGCAGTCGGTGTCGCGGGGATTCGGCTCGACCTGCCGGAAGTCCAGGACCTCCAGGCCGGCGCCGGTCAGGCGATCGATGACCGGCGCCAGGAGCCCCGCGGCCGCGACGCCGGGATCGGTGACCACCATCACTTTCGGCGCGCCGAAGCGGGCCGCCTGCACCCCGGCCTGGCCGGCGATGCCGCGGCCGAAGAGCACCCTGGTCGGCATCCAGAACTCGCCGTCCGCGGTGACGCCCTCGCCGCGCCGGGTCAGCGCCGGATGAGCCGTCATGACCGCAGGCTCAGCAGCGTGATCATGTCGAAGATCACCGTCGCGGCGGCGATGGACGTGATCTCCGCATGGTCGTAGGGGGGCGCCACCTCGACCAGATCGGCGCCGATGAGGTTGATGCTGGTCAGGCCGCGCAGCACGCGCAGGAGCTCCCGGCTGCTGAGGCCGCCCGCCTCGGGTGTCCCGGTGCCCGGCGCGAACGAGGGGTCAAGGACGTCGATGTCGACCGACAGGTAGACCGGCAGGTCCCCGACGCGCTCCACGATCGCGTCGATCGCCCCGCCGACGCCGAGGGTATCGATGTCGCTGGCCCGGATGGTCCTGAAGCCGAAGCCCTGGTCGTCAGTCAGGTCGGCCTGGCCGTAGATGGGGCCGCGGATGCCGACGTGCACCGAGTGGTCCTCGACCAGCAGGTTCTCCTCGAAGGCCCGGCGGAAGATCGTCCCGTGAGTGATCGGGGCACTGAAGTAGGTATCCCAGGTATCCAGGTGGGCATCGAAGTGGATCAGGGCGACCTGGCCGTGCTCGCGGACCACCGACCGGAGCATCGGCAGCGCGACCGTGTGATCGCCGCCGATCGCGATGACCGTGCGCCCGCCGTGGATCAGGTCGCCCGCATGCCCGCTGATCTGCTCCATCGCCGAGTCGATCGAGAACGGGGTGACGGCCACGTCCCCGGCGTCGACCACCTGGATCTCGCTGAACGGAGTGGAGCCCAGCTCGACGTGATGCCCGGGCCGCAGGTGCCGGGACGCCTGCCGGACGGCCATCGGGCCGAATCTCGCGCCCGGCCGGTAGGACACGCCGTTGTCGAAGGGCACCCCGAGGATGGCCACGTCGTAGTCGGGGACCCGGTCGATCTCCGGCAGCCGCGCGAACGAGCCGGCCCCTGCGTACCTGGGCACCAGCCTCCCGTCGACCGGTCCGACGGGCTCGTGCGTCTGCTTCGGCATGGCATCTCCCGTGTGTGCGGTTCGCGTGCGGTCAGGTGCGTCGGGTCGGGGTCAGGTCAGGTCAGGTCAGGTCAGGCCCGGGTTCGGGTCACGCCGCCGCTCGGCTGCAGGATCTGCCCGATCACGGCACTGGACGCCGGCCCGGCCAGGAAGGCGACGGCGCCCGCGATGTCCTGCGGGCTGGCCAGCTGCCGGACCGGGATCTGGGCCCGGTACTGCTGGCGCATCTCATCGAGGGAGATGCCGAGGTCGTCGGCGTCGACCTGCAGCTGGTCGGTGTCGATGTAGGCCGGGGCGATCGCGTTAGTGAGAATGCCCTGAGGGCCGAGTTCCCTGGCCAGGCCCTTGGTCAGGGCGATCAGGCCGGCCTTGGACGCCGCGTAGGCGGTCGCGTTGGGGTGGCCGATCACCCCCCAGCCCGAGGCGATGATGACGATGCGGCCGTAGCGGGCCGCGCGCATCGGGCCGATGACCGCCTGGATGAGCCGGAAGTGCCCGGACAGGTTGACGTCGATCTGCCGCCACCACAGGCCAGGGTCAGCCGCCAGGAACGGGCTCATGGCCATCGCCGCGGCGTTGGCCACCAGGACCTGCACCGGGCCTGCACGGCCGCCGATCGCGCCGATCATCTCCGCGGCGGCCGCCGGGTCGGATATGTCAGCCGGGACCGCCATGCCGCCGATCCGTTTCGCAAGGTCGGACAGCCGCCCGTCGTCGGCGATGTCGTTGACGGCGACCGTGTAGCCGTCGGCGGCGAGCCGCAGGGCAGTCGCGTGGCCGAGGCCGCGCGCGGCGCCGGTCACCAGGGCCACGCCGCCGTTGCCGTGGCCCTGGTGAGATTGCCGCGGCATCTCAGATCACCGCCCCTGCGTTGGGCGAGAGCACTTCGCCGCAGTACATGGAGCCCTCGACGGCCAGGTAAAGCACCGCGTCGGCGATCTCCGCGGGCGTGACCAGCCGGCCGAGCGGCAGCGTGGCCAGGTACTGCGGCTGGCGCCACAGGGAGTCCTGCGCCAGCAGCGGGGTGTCGGTCGGGCCGGGCGCGACCGCGTTCACCCGGATGCCGGTCTGCGCCACCTCCATCGCCAGCGACTTGATGAAGCCGAGGACCGCGCCCTTGGCCGCCACGTAGTGCAGGTCGGTGGCGCTGCCGGCCAGCGCCAGCTCGGAGGAGATCGCCACGATCACGCCCTGGTCGCGGGCCAGCATGTGCGGCAGCACGGCCGCGCAGGTGTGAACCGTGCCGCCGAGGATCACCGCGAGCATCCGGTCCCACTGCTCGCGGGTGATCTCGGCGACGTCGATGCCTTCCTCGTAGTACCCGGCCGCGCTCACGGCCAGGTCGAGGCGGCCGAACCGCTGCGCCGCCGCGTCGACGGCCGCGGCGACGCCCGCCCGGTCGGTCACGTCCACGGTCGCGGGCAGGTCGGTATCGGACTCATGCAGGTCGATCCCGGCCGTGCGCCAGCCCTGGCCGCGCAGCCGGGCCGCGCACGCCGCGCCGATCCCGCTCGCCGCGCCGGTGATGACCGCCGCCGGCGCCTCGCTCATGCGCCTGGCTCGCCGGCGGCCAGGGGACCGAGCCTCGCGGCGGCCGGGCCCGGATTCCCCGGGCCGCCAGGCCGGAAGATCCGGGCCGAGACCACGATCCCGAGCACGCCGAGGATGCCGGTCATGATGAGCAGGCCCCAGTTCAGGTACCAGACGCCGTAGATCGGCCTCGGCCACGCGATATTGATCGTCTCCAGCGTGATCCATACGGCGGCGATGTAGGTGACCGGGTTGCTCCAGATGCCCAGGGAGAACTCGCCCGGCGTCCACGCGCCGCGCCGCCGCAGGTAGACCGCCCCGAGGATCGGCAGGGCGTAGGAGATGTAGAAGCCGGCGTTGGCGAACGACAGCAGCAGGGCGTAAATCTTGGACGTGCTGATGAACAGCAGCGAGCCGGCGATGATCGCGGTCAGGCCGATGGCGTAGCGGGGCAGGTGCTCGCGGCCGGACAGCCTGCCGAGCAGCCGGGCTCCGGGCAGCACCTTGTCCCGCGCGCTGGCCCAGATGGCCCGGGTGACCGCGGCCTGCACGCCGATCAGGCTGGCCGCGAAGCCGACCGTCAGCATGATCAGCAGGACCTTCCCCGTGGCCGAGCCCAGCCGGGTCTCCAGGGTCGTGGCGATGGGGTTCGCGTCCTGGCCGGAGATCACCGCGCCGATGTCGGGCACCGACAGGACGATGCCCAGGCTGGCGTACATGACCAGGATCCCGGCCACCAGCAGCGACAGCGTGATGGCCTTGGGCAGGACCCGCCTGGACTCCCTGACCTCCTCGGCGATGGAGCCCGCCGACTCGAATCCGAGGAACGAGAATCCGACGAAGGCCACCACGCCGAAGAAGGAGCTGAACAGCCAGTGCGTGCCGTGACCGGTTCCGGCGGAACTGAACAGCACCGAGAACGGATTGGTCCGGTGGAAGAACAGCAGCGCCGTGCCGATGCCCAGCGACGCGATCAGCTCGCAGGTCATGCTGATGTAGAGCAGCGTCCTGAGCAGCTGGCGGCCGATCATGTTGGCGGCCGAGCCGAAGGCCAGCACGCCCAGCCCGGTCAGCACGGTGACGCCGTAGCTGGGCGCGTTGACGCCGAACGCGCCGAGCAGGAACTGCGCGGCGGCCAGCGACAAGGCCGACAGCGCCAGCGTGAGGCCCCACATGTAGGCCCAGCCGGTGAACCACCCGTACCGCGGCCCGATCAGCTCACGGGACCAGGCGTACACGCTGCCCTGGAATGGCCATTTGGAGACCAGCTCCCCGAACACCCCGGTGACCAGCAGCTGCCCGATGAGCACGATCGGGAAGGCCCAGAAGAACGCGGGCCCCGCGGCGATCAGGCTGATGGCCAGGACCGAGTAGATGCCCACGATCGGCGAGACATCGGAGAACGCGAGCGCGAACGCCGAGCGAAGGGTGAAGTCCCTGACGGGCCTGGCGCCCAGGTCGCTGATCGCCGGCTCGGGAAGGCCGGTGCTGGCCGTCTCGGACATGAGATCCTCTTCTCCGCGGTGGGACAGGGCAGTGGGGTCAGGGCAGTGGGGACGGGGCGATGGGCACGGAGCGGTCGGTCAGGTCACTCAGGGGGGACGGGCGACCCAGTAGGCATCCTCAGGAACGATGGGCTGCGGGCAGCTGCGCGCGGTCAGGCCCAGCGAGGCGGTGTGCCTGGCCACCTCGCCGACCGTGGTGATCCACAAGCCGGGAAGCGACTTCATCCGCTCGATCAGCTGCTCCAGCGCCTCGGCGCGGGACGGCCGCCCGGACAGGAACGGGTGGCAGCACAGCACGAATGCGGCCCCCAGCCGGTGCATCGCCGTCAGCTCCAGAGTCCACATCTCCAGCGCCTTGGCCGGGCTCTCGATGACTCCCGAGCCGATCAGGTCGGGCAGGAACGCGTACTGCTCCCAGTCGTCCAGGCCCCAGGAGACCGGCACCTCGACCAGGGTGGCCGGGCCCGTGCCTGGCCCCGGCGCGGGCGCCTGGCCGGGGGCCTCATCGACAGCCAGGACGTAGGGATAGTCGGAGTCCATCAGGCTGGAGTCGTAGCTGAAGCCGCGCTGCGCCAGCAGCCTGGGGGTGTGGTAGTTCATCTCCCACATGGGGGCGCGGTACCCGTCCGGACGCACGCCGGCGACGTCGCGCAGCGCCTTGAGGCCGAGGTCGAGCATGGCCGCCTCGGTAGCCTCGCTCATGCCGACGGTGTTCTCGTGGAAGTAGCTGTGATGCGCGATCTCGTGCCCGGCCTCGGCGATCGCGCGGACCACGTCCGGATAGCGCTGCGCCGAGTAGCCGGGGACGAAGAAGGTGGCCTTGAGGTCGTGCCGCTCCAGCAGGGCGAGGATCCGGGGCACTCCCACCAGCGGGCCGTACGACTGGTGGCTCATCGGGGTCATCCGGCTGATCGAGGAGATGTCCGCGGTGAGCACGGCCGCCTCGGCGTCCATGTCGAACGTCAGGCAGGCCGCCGCGGTGACCGCCCCCGGCCATGCGATCGGCGCTGGGGCGACGGTGCCGCTGCGCAGCGGCTCGGCGCGTGTCATCGGCGGCTCCAGCGCTGGTCGTTGGCCTGAACAATAGGGACCCGCGCGACGGCGAGCCATCCGACTCGGACGCAAACCTCGGGCCGGCGTTCATACCGGGGTATGAGAGCCGCGGACTCGCTAGCGGCCGGCTCGCCAGGTGGCCCCGGCCGTATCCCTGGACCGGATGAAGTCGACCTGCCCGGCCGGCTGGCCGGGCCAGCTCAGGGTGGTCACCGACGGCGCGGTGGTGGCGACGACCTGCCCGTGCGCGATGACGTGCGAGGGGCGGACCTGCCGCCGCACCACGTCGAAGGCATTCAGGGCGGGCAGGAGCATCAGGCTGGCCGGGCGGCCGGCGGCGATCCCGTACCGCTCGCCCAGGCCCAGAACGGCGGCGGCCCGGTCGGTCACCATCCGGAAGCACTCGGTGATCTCGGCCGGCGAGGTGAGCTGCGCCGCATGCGCCCCCACGAACGCGACCTGGGCCGGATTCCCCGTCCCGAGCGGATACCAGGGATCCATGATGTCGTCGTGGCCGAAGGCCACGTTCACCCCGGCGTCGAGCATCTCCTTGACCCTGGTCAGCCCGCGCCGCTTGGGATAGTCGTCGAAGCGGCCCTGCAGATGCAGGTTGACCAGCGGGTTGCTGACCAGGTTGATGCCGGACCTGGACAGGATCCGCTCCAGCTTGCGGCTGTACGCCGCGTTGTAGGAGCCCATCGCGGTGGTGTGGCTGGCGGTGACTTTCTCCCGGAGCCCGCGCCGCAGGGCCAGCGTGCTGAGCACCTCTACGAAACGGGATTGCTCGTCGTCGATCTCGTCACAGTGCGCATCGACGCCGAGCCCATGCCGGATCGCGACATCGACGGCTATCTCCAGCGAGGCGACCCCGTCTTCCCTGGTGTCCTCGAAATGCGGGATAGCGCCGATCACGTCGGCCCCGCTGACGGCCGCCTCCTCGAGCAGCCGTTCCCCGCCGGGGAACGAGCAGATTCCCTCCTGCGGGAAAGCGACCAGCTGCAGATTTACCACGGCCGCCGCCCGGTCCCTGACCTCGGCTAGCGCGCGCAGCGCCACCAGTTGCGGATCGGTCACGTCCACGTGGCTGCGGACATGCAAGACGCCGTTCGCGACCTGCCACCTGAGTACTTCCTCGGCCCGGCTCACCACGTCGTCCCGGCTGAGCATCGCCTTGCGCTCGGCCCAGCAGGCAATCCCCTCCCACAGCGTGCCGCTGGCGTTCCACCGGGGCTCGCCGGCGGTCAGCACGGCGTCCAGGTGCACGTGCGGCTCCACGTAGGGAGGCGAGGCGAGCGCGCCGCGAGCATCAATGACCGTCCGCGCTACCGCCGCCTGGTCCTGCCCGGCCTGGTCCTGCCCGGCCTGGTCCTGCCCGGCCTGATCCTGCGCCGGGACGATCGCCACGAAACGGCCCTGATCCACATGCAGGTCACGCAGCGCGCCGTCGGGCTCGGTCACGAGCCGGACTCCGCGGATCACCAGGTCGATCACGGCGGCCTCCCCTCAGGATCACATCCCCGGCCGCCTATTCTGCCTCGCCGCCGGTGTCGGTGCCCCGCCGGTGCCGGGCCGCTGCCGGTGCCGCCGGTGCCTGGCCTCGCCGGTGCCTGGCCGCCGGTATCGGCAGTGGCTAGCCGGAGGCGGGGGCCGAGGTGACCGCCGGGACCGCGCCGCGCAGCGTTCCTGTCTCCAGCCGGCGAATCCCCGCGTAGACAACCAGGGCCACCACGAAACCGACCAGGAACGCGATGTCGCCGCCCTGCAGCCAGTGCGCCGAGACCCAGCCGACATACAGCGACGTATCCATGAACGGGATCGCCGCCCCGAAGCCCACGACCAGCGAGACCAGCGCGTCCCAGCCGGGCTTGAGCGGCGAGCCGACGACATCCTGCACGTTCATCACGCCGCGCTTGCGCCACCAGTCCACCATCTGGACCGCCGCGAACGGCGGGACCCAGTAGGTGATGAACAGCAGGACGTTCTCGAACTTGGCCGCCAGGTTCCCGGTATCGAGCCACAGCGTCAGGAAGAACGCGAGCACCGTGACGACCACCGCCACGACCGGACGCCGCACCCGGAATCCCGCTGCCTGCAGCGCCAGCGACCCGGAGTAGTCGTTCATCGCATTGACCGCTACCGTGCCGATCCAGATCGCCACCAGGGCCAGGCCGCCCAGCAGGCCGCTGCCGAGCAGGTGCCGGATGCCCGCCGATGTGTCGTCAGTGGCCACGCCCGCCGCCGCCAGGCCGAGGGTCTCAATCCAGACCGAGGACAGCACGGTGCCGGCCAGCGTCAGCCAGAAGATCCCGGCGCGGGAAGTGTCCGGCTTCATGTACCGGCTGTATTCGGACGCATATGCGCCCCACGACACGACGAAGCTGGCGGCGATGGCCGCCATCAGGATGAAGGCGCCGGTCTTGACGCCGCCGTGGACCGTGGCGACCGAGTGGAAGTCGCCGATCTGGACGATTTTCACCGTGATCGCCACGAACATCAGCCCGAGGACGATCGATCCCCATTGCTCGAAGGTCTGCATGACCTCGTAGCCGAAGAAGCCGAGCACGCCCTGCATGGCCAGGACCACCAGCAGGCCGGCCCAGAAGGGAATGTGCAGCAGCAGGTGGATGGCCTCCGCGCCGAAGATGGCGTTGATGGCGTCCCACGCGATCGTCGAGAACCACATGAGCAGGCCAGGGACCACCACGGTCCGGCCGAACTGCAGCCGGGCCAGTGGCAGCTGGCCCACGCCGGTTCGCGGCCCCCAGGTGCAGAGAATCGAGACCAGCAGGGCGCCGATGACCGTGCCCAGCAAGATGGCCACGAACCCCAGCATGAAGCCGAGATTCAATCCGATAACCCCGATGAAGAAAGCCGCGGGCACGAGGTTGGGCGTGAACCAGACGGTGAAGATGCGGTGCAGGCCGCCGTACCTGTTCTCCAGGGGGATGGGGGCCATCCCGTGCATCTCGAGGGACAACTCGCCCTCTCGGGTGGGCATGACGCCCTCGTAGACGCTCGTGTCGTGCGACATGGCTCCCGGCTTTCCTCGCAGTCATCAGCTGCTCCAGGCCGGGCAGCCCATCCCAGATTAGAGATCATCTAGGAGCCCAGCCATCCGACCCGGACGCAAATCTTCCCCCCGCTGCTCATACTGCGGTATGAAGGGGTACCCGCCCCGCCTCCCGCTTCGCGTCCCCCACCCCGCGTCCCCGCCAACCCGCGTCCCCCACTCCGCGTCCCCCCACCCCGCGTCCCCGCCAACCCGCGTCCCCCACCCCGCGTCCCCGCCACCCGCCGACCGCCACTGGGCCAGCCCTTCACCCGGCCAGCCCCCGCTGGCCCCCCGCATTTCTTGATCACGAAGGATTCGGGTGGTCAGGGCCACCAACATCCTTCGAGATCATGGAACCGCAGCTCACGAAGGGCGCAGAGATGGCGATTACGGTCGGCGAGCTGCTGCAGCTGCCGCATCTACGGATGACCCTGACCGCCGGCGCGGGCGGACTCGATCGCGAGATCAGCTGGGTACATACCTCTGACCTGCCCGATCCCTGGGAATGGCTCGGCTCCGGTGAGCTGCTGCTGACCAACGGCACCGGCCTGAGCTCCGATGAGTCCGCCCAGGTCGCCTTCATCGAGCGGCTGGCCGAGACCGGGGCCAGCGGGCTCGGCATCGGGCTGGGCATGTCCGGGCCGCCGCTGGCCAGCGAGGTGGCCCGGCGTGCCGACGAGCTCCGGCTGCCGCTGGTGGCCGTGCCTTACAGCATGCCGTTCACGGCGGTCGTGCGGGCCGTGGCCGATGCGAACGACCGGGAGGAGTCCCGCCAGCTGGGGCGCGTAGCGCGGCTCTATGAGCTGCTGCGCACGTCCGTGCTCGCCGGGCGGCCGGGACCGGAGATGTTCAGGAAGCTGGGCCAGGAACTGGATGTCCGGCTGTACCTGGTCGACCCGGAGACGGGCCGGTCGGTCTTCGGCGACGGGGAGTGCACGTCGTTTGCCGCCGCGCTGATCGCCAGCTACGCCGCGCACGGCAACACCATCCCTGGCGTGCTACGGCTGAGCCGGGCCGGAGCGGCCCCCGGTCACGCTGGCGCCGTCGCGGTGGCGGTGCCTGGTGACCAGCCCACGGTCCTGGTCGCCGAGCCCATCGGCACCCAGCTCCCCAGCCTGGTCCTGCTGCACCACATCGCGACCGGGGGCGCTCTTGAGCTCGCCCAGCTGGTCGCCGCGCAGGAGCGGCAGCGCAGGCTCGGAGCCGACCTGCTCGCGGGGCTGATGGACCGCCGGATGGACGAGCGGGTGGCGCAGCCGCAGATCGCCGATCTCGGGCTGGACCTGGCCGTGAGCGTGCTGGCTGTCACCAGGGCCGGTCCCGCCGCCCGTGCTGGCCTGCCCGGCGGCAACGGCGCTGATATGTCCAGCGGCAATGGCGCTGACGTGTCCGGCGGTGGTGGCGCTGGCCTGTCCGGCGGTAGTGGCGCTGGCCTGTCCGGCGGCAGCGGCGCTGATCTGCATCGCAGGCTCGACCGCTCGCGCGTCCCGCATCTGCTGCTGCGCCGCGATCGCCTGCTCTATATCGCGCTGCCGGAGGGGGCAGCCGAGGCGCACCTGCTTCCCGAGCCACCCGATCCGGCCCGGACGGTAGGGATCAGCGACCGCATCGCCGTGGCCGGGCGCCTGCCGGACGCGGTTCAGGAAGCCCGGTGGGCGCTGGGCGCCGCCGAGGCGGAGAAACGGCCGCTGGTCCGGTACGGCGATCAGACGGCCCTGCTGCTGCCCAGGAGCCCGATCGAGGCCAGGGCGCTGGTCTCGCGCATCCTCGGCCCCCTGATCAGGGCGGATGCCGAGCATGGCACCGACTATGTGAACACCCTGCGCATGGTGCTTGAGCACGACCGGTCGTGGCTGCTGGCCTCCGCCGAGCTGCACATCCACAAGCAGACGCTCGGCTACCGGATCAGGAAGATCGAGCAGCTCACCGGTCGCGGGCTGGCCAGGACCGAGCACCTGGCCGAGTGGTGGTTCGCGCTGCGCGCTCATGACCTGCTCGCCGGGCGGCACCTCAACTAGGCTCTAGCGCGACGGCCGGACGGCTGTCGGGTGCCCGGGCCGGCCCGGGCCTAATTGCGGAGTTGGAGCACAGCGTGCGCATTGCGAGGTTTGCCGTGGCCGGCGAGGTCGGCTATGGCGTGGTGGGCAGCGCCCAGCCCAATGGCGTCACGGCTGGCACGGGGGCCGATGACCTTGTCGTTGGCGAGCTCACGGGCCACCCGTTTGGGATAGGTGAAGACAGCATCCGGTTCAGTGGCGCGCGCTTTCCGCTGGCCGATGTGCGGCTGCTCGCGCCGGTGCTGCCGAGCAAGGTGGTCGCGATCGGGAAGAACTATGCCGACCATGCGCGCGAGATGGGCGGCGAGCCGCCGGCCGAGCCGGTGATCTTCCTCAAGCCGTCCACGTCGGTGGCCGGGCCCGGCGACCCGATCGTCCGCCCGGTGCAGCTGTCCGAGCGGACCGATTTCGAGGGCGAGCTGGCCGTGGTGATCGGCAGGCTCTGCCGGGACGTGCCGCCGGACCGGGTGCCCGAGGTGATCTTCGGCTACACCTGCGCCAATGACGTGACCGCGCGTGACCTGCAGGCCAGGGACGGTCAGTGGGCGCGGGCCAAGGGCTTCGACACGTTCTGCCCGCTCGGGCCCTGGATCGAGACCGAGATCGATCCCGCTGACCTGGAGCTGACCACGCAGGTCAACGGCCAGATCCGGCAGAACTCGCGGACCTCGCTGCTCCTGCATGACGTCACCGCCCTGGTCAGCTACGTCAGCGCGGTCATGACGCTGCTGCCCGGCGACGTGCTGCTCACCGGGACGCCCGCCGGGGTCGGCGCGCTGCAGGAAGGCGATGAAGTGTCAGTAACCATCGAGGGCATCGGAACGCTGAGTAACCGGGTGGTCAACCATGACTGAGCCGCTGCCCGTCCGGGTGCGCTTCGCGCCGTCCCCGAGCGGGGATCTGCACGTGGGCAACATCAGGACCGCGCTGTATGACTGGGCCTTCGCCCGCCACACCGGCGGGGTCTTCGTGCTGCGGATCGAGGACACCGATCAGGCCAGGGTGACGCCGGAGTACATTGCCTCCGCCCTGGACACGCTGCGCTGGCTCAGCCTGGACTGGGACGAGGGGCCGCAGGCCGGCGGCGAGTACGGCCCGTACCGGCAGAGCGAGCGGCGGGAGATCTACGCGGACTGGGTCGCCAAGTTCCTCGCCTCCGGGCACGCGTACTACTGCTATTGCAGCCCCGAGGAACTGGCGGAGCGGCGGGCCGCCGCGCGCGACGGCCGGCGGTCCGAGCGGCTACGACGGGCATTGCCGTGAGCTGTCGCCCGAGCAGGTGGAGGCTTACCAGGCGGAGGGCCGGGCGCCGGTGGTCCGGCTGCGGATGCCCGACGGCTCGACCACGTTCACCGACCTGGTCAGGGGCGAGGTCACCTTTGACCACCAGTTCGTGCCCGATTTCGTGCTGGCCAGGGCCGACGGCAGCCCGCTCTACACCCTGGCCGTGGCGGTCGACGACGTGCTCATGAAGATCACGCACGTAGTGCGCGGCGAGGACCTGCTGTCATCCACGCCGCGGCAGCTCGCGGTATACCGGGCGATGGGCGTGCCGGAGAGCGAGTTCCCGGTGTTCGCGCACCTGCCGTACGTGCTGGGGAAAGACGGGCAGCGGCTGTCGAAGCGAAATGGCGTCGTGTCGGCTAACTGGTACCGCAGCGAGGGCTTCCTGCCGGAGGCGCTCTGCAATTACCTGGCCCTGCTCGGCTGGTCGCCGGGGGAGAACCGGGAATCGTTCACGCTGGCCGAGATGGCCGCCGAGTTCGACCTGGCCAAGGTTAACTCCAACGCCGCGCAATTCGACGTGCGCAAGCTCGAGGCGATCAATGGCGACAAGATCAGGGCGCTGGATCCGGCCGATTTCGTCTCGCGCATCATGCCATTCCTGCAGTCGGCCGCTCTGGTCGGTGATCCGCCGGACGCGGGGGAGGTATCCGTCGTCACGGCGGCCGCGCCGCTCATCCAGGAACGGATCGCCAAGCTGACCGAGGCGCCGGCCATGCTCGGTTTCCTGCTGGTGGCGGAGGAGGACTTCGCGGTCGACGCCGAGGACGCCGCGCGGGTCGTGACCGCCGCCGCGGAGCCGGTGCTGACGGCGGCGGCGGCGGCGCTATCGGCGCTGGCGGGCGGTCCCGGATCGTGGGCCGCCGGGGCCATCGAGGAGTCGCTGCGGACGGCGCTGATCGATGGGCTGGGACTGAAGCCGCGACCTGCGTTCGGCCCGGTGCGAGTGGCGGTCACGGGACGGCGGATATCGCCGCCGCTGTTTGAGTCGATCGAGCTGCTCGGGCGTGAGCGCACCCTCACGCGGCTGGCCGGTGCGCTGGCGGTGGCCGCTGGCTGAGCGTGGCCGCCTCGTGGCCCGCCCCGCTGTGGGTACCGTTGCCGGCCCGGTCGTGAGTGCCGTTGCCGGCCTGTTGTGGGTGGCGCCGCCCGGCCCCGTCGCCTGGGCGGGATCCCCTTTGGCCGGGGCGGCCCGGCTCGGCTACACTGCTCTGGCGCGGCCCGGCCACTGCTGGCCCGTCCCATGGGGTATGGGGTAATTGGCAGCCCGACTGGTTCTGGCCCAGTTAGTCTAGGTTCGAGTCCTGGTACCCCAGCGACATACATGATCAGCGCGGATGCCGGTGAGGCATCCGCGCTGATCATGTAGTAGGAGAAATGGGGAAGTCATAGAGCAGGGAGCCTCCCGGTCAGACTCGGCTGCGGCGGCGGGAGTGGCCGCGCTCCATGCCGCTGACCCTCAGGATCAGCAGCACCACGATGGCGCCGATGATCGAGCCGATGAACCCGGAGGTGTGGAAGTGGGTGAAGGACACTTTGTGTCCTTCCACCAGTCGCTGGAGGATGTAGCCAACGAATGAACCCACGATGCCCAGCAGGATGGTGCCCAGGATCCCGATGTTGTCGCGACCTGGCACAAGCAGCCGGGCAATGAGGCCTACGACCAGGCCTACGATCACGAGAACCACTATGAATTCCAGCATGTGACCCAGGTACCGCGAAAACGGCGCTTTATGCATGCGCGCCTCGGTTTATGCGTGGGCGGCTCGTCCACCTCATGTGCAGTCCGCTCGGCTACCTGGTGTGCAGCCTGCTCGTCCAAAGTCATGTGCAGCCGGGTCGTCCATCTATGCGGTGGTCGCCTGCCGCGGCGCCTCCAGCGGGTTTGGCGGACTCCGGGAGGTGCGCTAACCTTGGTCCCCGGCTGGGGTTGCGGATTCTGGTGCATGGTTGCGTCCGGATCCTGGTGTCCTGGCTGATCCTGGTACCCGGTCCCGCTGCGGTCAAAGGGCTGGGCAGTACGGAAGATCTGCGGTCGCCCCGGCGACCGGCACGGCATGCGGCCCCGTCGTCTAGTGGCCTAGGACGCCGCCCTCTCAAGGCGGTAGCGCGGGTTCAAATCCCGTCGGGGCTACTGAAGAAGTAGCAGCTCAAGGGCCTGATCGCCAGTCTCGGCGGTCGGGTCCTTGATCGTTTGTCCGTCGTTTGTCCGTGGGTTCTGCCGTCATCTGGCGGCGCCAGGCGGCACAAGATGGGGGTCATCGGCACGCTGTCGGAGACGGCGCGAAGGTCGGCGTGAACATGGTCATGGTCGCCTTCTCGGCCGCACGGGTTGTTGGAATGGCGGGTGTCAGGCTGGCCTGCGCGACGTATGCCCTGGCGCACGCAGATGGCCAGTCCTGTATGTCCGCTGCGGGTCCCGGTTCGGTGCGGGCCTCTGCCCGGTGTGCAGCGGGCCGTGGGTCTCGGCGCGGGCGTCGTCAACTCGGCAGGCCGACGGCGGGCCCGGGGCTGGATCGACGTGGCCATCGTCGACAGGCCGGTACAGCTCGTCCTGGGACGGCAAGGTCATCTGCGTCCGTCCCGCCGCAGGGACCGCGCCTGAAACTCGCAGCATCCGCCAGCCCGAAGGGCGAAACCCGGGCGCCAGAACAGTGTAAGGCGATCATGTTGCCCGCCCGCCGGGGCTGAGCGGTCACATCCGTGGACTTCGGCAACTACAGGCGGCCATCCGGACAGTGACCTCGCGCCGCCGACTGTCCACAACGAAGGGTGAGCGTAAGCGCTCGCGCGGCGACGGATTGCCGAGTATTTGCTCATCAGGCAGAGTGACTGCGACAGCGCATGTGCTCAGATCTTCCAGTTATAGCCCTAGCGTTTTTCAAGACCCATCAGTAAACGTACTTGACCTGCGCTAACGCTGCGGACAGTGGAAGTTTGGACACGTATTCGGCAGAGAGAGATTGGCCACAGTAGTTCCGCCTCGGCCGAAGACTTCACAGCCGCCATGTCCATGCGGAGGACGCCTGGCTTGGCGTGAAGTCAGGATAGCCATCCTATGGGATTCCGTCCCATGACCTAGAGAGGTGCCAAGGATCAGTCACTCTCGTTCTCGCCAGCTTCTTCAGCTTTGTTGCGGATGGTCTAGGTAAGGGGATGGTCAGCTCCATTGAGACGCTCACAGAAATCAAGAGCTTGCTGGTAAATCAAAGCTGCGGTCTCCGGACCGCGTTGCAGCAGCCAGCTTAGCGAGCCGGTCGTAGGAGATCGACAGGTCGCGCTGGAAGCCGGTGTTGGCGGGGTCGAGCTGGGCCAGCCGCTCGCGGGTGGCCAGGGCCTGCTGGTACAGCCGTTTGGCCTCGGCGGTGTCCCCGGCGTTGCGGGCCAGGTCCGCGAGCTTGTTATAGGAGACCGACAGGTAACGCTGGAAGCCGGTGTTGGCGGGGTCGAGCTGGGCCAGCCGCTCGTCGATGGCCAGGGCCTGCTGGTACAGCCGTTTGGCCTCGGCGGTGTCCCCGGCGTCGCGGGCCAGGTCCGCGAGCCGGTCGTAGGAGACCGACAGGTTGCGCTGAAAGCCGGTGTTGGCGGGGTCGAGCTGGGCCAGCCGCTCGTCGATGGCCAGGGCCTGCTGGTACAGCCGGGCGGCCTCGGCGGTGTCCCCGGCGTCGCGGGCCAGGTCCGCGAACTTGTTATAGGAGACCGACAGGTTGCGCTGGAATTCGGTGTTGGCGGGGTCGACCTGGGCCAGATGCTCGTCGATGGCCAGGGACTGCTGGTACAGCCGGGCGGCCTCGGGGGTGTCCCCGGCGTCGCGGGCCAGGTCCGCGAGCCGGTCGTAGGAGACCGACAGGTCGCGCTGGAAGCTGGTGTTGGCGGGGTCGACCTGGGCCAGATGCTCGCCGATGGCCAGGGACTGCTGGTACAGCCGTTTGGCCTCGGGGGTGTCCCCGGCGTCGCGGGCCAGGTCCGCGAGCCGGTCGTAGGAGATCGACAGGTCGCGCTGGAATTCGGTGTTGGCGGGGTCGAGCTGGGCCAGATGCTCGCGGGTGGCCAGGGACTGCTGGTACAGCCGGGCGGCCTCGGGGGTGTCCCCGGCGTCGCGGGCCAGGTCCGCGAGCCGGTCGTAGGAGACCGACAGGTCGCGCTGGAAGCTGGTGTTGGCGGGGTCGAGCTGGGCCAGATGCTCGCGGGTGGCCAGGGACTGCTGGTACAGCCGTTTGGCCTCGGGGGTGTCCCCGGCGTCGCGGGCCAGGTCCGCGAGCTTGTTATAGGAGACCGACAGGTTGCGCTGGAATTCGGTGTTGGCGGGGTCGACCTGGGCCAGATGCTCGCGGGTGGCCAGGGACTGCTGGTACAGCCGGGCGGCCTCGGGGGTGTCCCCGGCGTCGCGGGCCAGGTTCGCGAGCTTGTCGTAGGAGACCGACAGGTTGCGCTGGAATTCGGTGTTGGCGGGGTCGACCTGGGCCAGATGCTCGTCGATGGCCAGAGCCTGCTGGTACAGCCGGGCGGCCTCGGGGGTGTCCCCGGCAGCGCGGGCCAGGTTCGCGAGCTTGTCGTAGGAGACCGACAGGTTGCGCTGGAATTCGGTGTTGGCGGGGTCGACCTGGGCCAGATGCTCGTCGATGGCCACGGCCTGCTGGTACAGCCGGACGGCCTCGGAGATCCGGCCTCGGCCCGCGGCGATCTCCGCGAGCTGCATGATCCACTTGGAGCGCCCGGCGGGATCGGCTGGCAGCTGGGCGAGGGTGTTACGGATGAGGGCATCTTCTCGGTCCCAGGCACCCCAGGCGTGCAGCCTGAGGCATATCGCCTGGGTGATCTGGTCGGCCGGGCTGCTCTGGCCTGCGGCGAACAGATGATGGCGGGCTTCGATCAGGTCATCGAGATCGCTTGAGGGGTTCTGCGGCCAGACCTGGACCCGCCATTGCCAGTACGCCGCGGCGCGCAGGTGCGCGGCGGTGATCTGGTCGCCATGGCCGGTGCGGGCCCAGCGCCGGTGCAGCTCGCTGGCGGTCCAGCGGTGCACGAACAGCTCGGTCGACTGCTGGCTGGAGTCCACGGCCAGCAGGCTGCAGGAGGTGCAGGCGTCCACCAGGCGGCGCAGATTGTCCGGTGCTCGCAGCGGCGGACCCGGCAGGCTGTTGAGCTCAGCCATATGCGGGGCGAGTTGCTGCTGAACGCTGACTGGCAGCTGGTCCGGGTCGACGGACCGGCCGGTGTCTATTCTCGCGGCTGTCAGGATGGCCATGATCTGCTCGTTGGCGGCGGCATAGTCCGGCTGGGTCGCCGCAGCGGGGTCCTGGATGCCGGCCTGGAAGAGCAGTGCCGGCTGGTCGGCCGGTGTGCGGTAGACCGACAGGCCGAGCAGCAGGTCTTCGGCGCCGGGCACAGTGTCCAGGCTGGCCAGAAGCTGATCGAGCAAGACTTCGTCGGCAGCCAGGGTGAGGGTCTCGGCGAGCGCGGTGTCCAGGGTGGCGTGCTCGGCGAACCACGTGTCGAGGTCGGTCAGGTCGAGTCGGCTCGCCAGGTTGGCGGCCAGCCGGGTGGTGACGTCGGGGTAGCTGCCGCGCCCGCCCGATAGCAGCGCGTCGAGGTATTCCAGGCAGCGCGGGTGTCCGCCTACCATCTGCCAGACCCGGTCGAGCTCGGTCTCGGTGAGCTTGTCGAGCGCGGGCAGCGCCCAGGCCAGCTTCATGGTCTCGGCCGACGACAACGGGCCAATGGGCTGGAAGGACAGCACCCGCTCGGCCTGGCCGGGCAGGACGAACGGGTAGCGGCTGGTGATCAGCAGCCGGCACTGGCCGGGCCGGGTGGCCAGCACGGCGAGCAGCGCGGCCAGGTCCTGGTCAGCGACGGTCCGCCAGCCAGCCCGGCCGGGCTGGCTTCCGGGGGTAAGGTTGTCTTCGAAGTTGTCGAGCACCAGCAGCACCGGCAGGGTCTCCAGCACGTCCTCGCTGAGCGCAGCCAGGCGCCGCTGCCAGTCCACATCAGCGCGTTCCGCCAGGTCAGCAGCTCGCTCCAGGTTCGGGCGGGCGCCGCGCGAATGCCGTCGCAGCGCGTCAGCCAGCGCGGTGAGCACATTGTCGACCGATACCTTGCCGCCGGCCAGCCCGCTGGACCCGATCACGGCCAGCCGGCCGGGCTCGCGGTCGCCGACGCGGCGGACCAGCTCGGCGGCCAGCGTGGTCTTACCGACCCCGCCGATGCCATACAGCACCAGACCGGTCCCGCCGGGGCCGAGCAGCTCGGCGGGCCACCGGCGCTGGGCCCGTCGGCGGCCGACGAACTCGCCGACATCGCGGGCCAGCAGCCCGGCCGGCACCCGCGGGCCAGCCAGCGCCCGCCGCGGCCCACTGGAAGGTTCGGCGGCTGACGGGTCGATCACGGTTATCGATGCGGCCGCGGCCAGCACGGTCACCACCGCCCATTCGCCCAGCTGGGCGAGCTGCTGCTCGCGGTGGTCGTCGGAGTCGGACAGCTGCTGCTGGACGGTGCGCCTGGCCTGCGCCACCGCGGAAATGACCTCGGGTTCCTCCGTGTCGGCGAGCATCCCGTAGATCCGGGTGAACACCCGGGTGGCGTAGACGTCGGTGACCGCGGTCTCGGTGCCGATGACCGCAGCGGCGCCCAGGCCGATCAGCGCCGCGGCAAACGACTGGTCACCCGCTGCGGTAACGGCATCGGTGTGGCATGCCGACAGGGCGATGACCGGCGGCATCCGCCCAGGGGGGATCGCCTCGGCGACGAACCGCTCCGCGTCCAGGACCCGGGCGTTCCCGTCGTCGTCTTCCAGCTCGATCGCCCCAGGCCGGCCGTGCCCGGACAGGTGCAGCACGTGGGCCGGCTCGGCGTCCAGCGCGGCGCGGATCTCGCTGGTCGTGGCGAAATGCACGATCCGCACCCGCGCCTGGCCCTGCCGGGCCGCGCGCACCGCAGCCAGCACGTTGCGCAGTTCCCGCTCATAATCCAGGACCCCCCCGCCGCCACTCAGCGGCGCGGAGATAGCGATCACGATCCGCAGCGGCCCAGGCAGGGATACAGGCAGCACCCTGCTCGGAGCCTGCTGGCGACGGTACACGACAAGCAGAGGATGCAGCGCCAGCGGAGTGTGCGTTCCCGGCAGTGCCAGCGCCTCCCAGGGCAGCGCCTGCAACCGCAGCCCCGCCGCGGACCCGTGTATCTCCAGGCCCAGCCGGACCGGCGCCCAGCGCGCCTGCGCATCAGCGATTACCTCACCCAGCGCGGCCGCGACACCATCCGGCAGGAACGATTCCGCCAGCAGCCGGCCGACCGCTGCCGGACTAGCCAGCAGCGCCGACGTCGGCGCACCGGCGGGATCCTGGCCGCGCTGGCCGGTCAGCCCCGCCCGCCCCGCCCGCAGACCCCGCATCGCATCAGCCAGCGCGCGCGACACCCCGCCATGCGGCTCACTGACCTCACGCCCGCTACCATGCAGCCGCACCGTCGTGTCAGTCACCGACAAGACCAGCTCCGCCGCGCCCGCCCAGCCCCGCCGCGACATCCGGACATCCCCAAGCCCGGCCAGCAGCGGCAGGAGATCCTCCGTGCGCGCCACCCACACCGAGTCCCGCCCCCACCCGTCCGAGCTGTTATAACGAGCCGAAACCACCCCGGCCACCAGCTCCCCGGCCAGCACCGGAGCACCGCTCATCCCCCGCATCACATCACTGGCGACCACCCGCCCCAGCGCGATCTGATCATCGCGGGTCGTACCCCCCGCCCAGCGCCCGCCAGCGTCCAGGTGCCGGTAGGAATGCCCCGGATCATCCACATCGGCCACACCAGTGATCACGACACCGGTGGCATTGCCGACCTCATCGCTCGCAGTCAGCCCTGTGACGCACCCTGCCAGCGGGTCGGTGGTGATCAGCACCGCCAGATCATGCAGGGGATCTACCCGCTCTACCTGCGCCTGCCGGGCTGGGCCACGCTGGAGCGGATCAACAGTCACTGTGGCGCCTATGTCACCTGCGCCAAGCGCATCCACCACATGCCAGGCGGTCACCAGCACGCCAGGGGCCACCTGAAAGCACGTGCCGGCCGGGCTGCCGATGTCGAGGACCCGCCCTAAAAACGCTTCGACCCGCTCGTCAATCTCCACCGTCGCTCCCCCCGCCCCGATCCGGCCGGTAGGTCAACGTCACCTCAAGGGTAGCCTCGCCCGCCGCGCCCGCCACGATCACGTTACCCTGCGCCGAGAACTTCAGCCCGAACGTGACTTCCATCTCATCCGGGCGCACGGCACGCTGACTCAGCTCGCCAATAGTGCTGACCGCGGACTCCGCGACCGCCACGATCGCGTACCGGGCACGGTCAAACGCATCGGTCACCGCTTCCTGCGCCCGGTCCAGCCTCGCCGAGGTCGGCTCAGAACCAGCCACCTGAACCGTCTCAACCAGTAGATCCGTGCCACCCACCCGCATCGCAACCACCCGGCCAGCCACCACGTCCCCCTCCAGACCAGCGCGTGAACTCACATAGTGTAGCCATTCCGACACCCTGACACAGAAGAAACCCCAGCCATCCGAGACATCACCACATCACCGCCGAACAAACAGCCAGCACCCACACTCAAGCACCCTCCACCCCCGCCAGGTTCATGTCCAATCCGGGACCGGTCAGCCACGAAACGCTCGGAAATGTGGCGACACGGGCCACGGCCCGTGCCGCCTGCCAGGTCGGCGGCCACATCGGGGATCCTGCTGCCAACGCCGACCATGCCAAGACCCAATAACAGCCGAACCTGTCGATCAGCAGGCAGAAGACAACTGATCTTGAGGGCTGCATATCTCGTCCTCCGCCATTGCCGCTCCTAGATACCTGGCGGTTCTCAAGAACGCTAAGCCAATTGCCCTGATCTGCGCTGGCTGCCTCGCCAGCGAAGACTTTTGCGCGTATTCGGCAAGACGCCACGATAGCAAACAGCCGTTCCGGGATTTTCAAGTGGCGACGGAACACCTGATCTGGCCGCAACCAGTGTCGGTACATAGCGACCACGCGAGAATACAGAACAGCGGCTCGACGAGCGTTCTCCCTGACCTTCTTGATTACTCAGCGTGATGCAGCCGATCGACGTGACCCGAGGCTGACCTCGGATCGGCCCAGCGTGAGTGATCTGCTGGAAGTCACAGTCGGCTGTGGGCCGAGGTGCTTGTCGATCTAGCACCACGTTCGCAGGCGGCTACATCTTGGCTGACCTGACGCGCCATATGCGGCAGATCCGCACGCTGTCGTGGCCGACAGGCATGCATAAACATACAGACCAGGCTGACCTGGTGGGCCACTAACCTCCAACCACGCACCCGCCGTTCGGGGCGGCCACGGAGGTGCGAGGCCGCCATCTCTGATCGACACAGGATGATCTGAGTCCCGAGGACCGCTTCTCAACGCTTGCGCGTCGGCTATTCGAGGGCTAAGAACGTCGCTCGGCCCCACGATGAGCTGGCCAAGGCCGCGTGACTGAAGAGCACGACGCCGTTCGACCGTATCACCACGCTACACTGGCCCCGGCCTCGCGCGGATTTTCTACAAATCCAGACGGGCTAATCGCCAAGGTCTCGCAACCAATCATTCACGCGGCTCAGTAGCTGATCGGCGGATGTCTCCTGAAGCTCACGTGCAGGCGCCTCTTTGTCTCCCTTATAGGCTCTTATTGAAACTGCGAGGCGGTGCATCTGCCCACGATCAGTGAAACCCAGGCGAACCTTGTCATAGAGCAACCAGTCGATCATCGCAACTATATTCTCAATTTCATGGGCTTTATCCTTCCCTTTACCATGATTCAGGACATATATTAGCTGCCTGTAAAGCTGCTGACCGACGGCTGGGCCGTATATAGCCCAGCCGCCGCGATCAATCCTTCTGGGCCTCCGATCTATTGGTCCTCTCAGGGCCATAAGCGCAGCCACTCCCGCGCTTCGCTCTTGTGTCCCCCCGCCCATGTGCGAGAGCGCAGCGACCACGAGGTCGACTGCGTGCTGCCGTAGAGCCCCCCAGATGGTGAGGTATGCGCTGACCAGAGCAGCCACGACCGCGACCCCGGCAGCGATCAATGCTGCGAGGACTGCTGGATCCACGCCCATGATCCTTTCAACTGGAGTAGGCCGACCAGGGCGGTCGGCAGTTATCAAGGAGGCCACCTGCAGCGCCCTCCTTGGTAACCGAATCATCAAGCTTTATTCAAGAGACAGTCAAGACACAGTTACCTAACTTCGATGAGTCGCGATCTTGAAGGTGTGGCGATACTCGATGATCGCGTCTCGAGTCCGGGAAGCCCAGAACTCGCCATTCGGCATCGCCAGCGAATCCGCACCAGCGACTGACAGGCAGCGCAGAGTCGGCAACTGTCGTCATCGAGGTGCCAAGCACCCGTGGCGCATACTGTTCGCGGAGCCGATCGCAGATCTCAATACCACGGGAAAATATGCATTCGCCCGCATAGGCGTGCGCGCAGGCAACGCCCGCTATTCGGCATGTACGAGCGTCGGTAAGCCTGCCAACTACGTGGGTGGGGAACGCGTCGATCGCTCAGATCTGCGCGCCACGGTCAAACCCGCTGGGTGGCAGGAACCCTTGTGCCAGCTAGGCGGATCCGGCGTGCCTGCGTCACGCTCGCCCGGTCGCGTTCTGTCACACAATGCGGCGTAACGCGCATTGCATTAGCCAGCAGGCGTCTTGCCTGCAACGTACGTTCCGCGGCGCGGCTGCGTCACGAGCAGCCCCTCGTCGACCAGGACCTTAATTGGGGTCTATCTCGCTAACGGTGTTTCCGGCGGTTGGGTTAGTAGGTCTCGGCGGCCGGGAACCGGTCGCCGAAGGTGATGGCGAAAGCGTTCAGCGCCGGCTTCCAGCGCACGGCCCACCTGGTGCGGCCGGTGCCGGTGGGGTCGAGGGACCGGGTGACCAGGTAGAGGCACTTTAGCGCCGCCTGCTCGGTCGGGAAGTGGCCTCTGGCCCGGACCGCGCGGCGGTAGCGGGCGTTGAGGGACTCGGTCGCGTTGGTGGAGCAGATCACCCGCCTGATCTCGACGTCGTAGTCGAGGAACGGGATGAACTCGCTCCAGGCGTTCTCCCACAGCCGGATGATCGCCCCGTACCGGGTGCCCACTTGCCGGCCAGCTCATCGAGCGCGGCCCGGGCCGCGGCGGCGTTCACCGCGGTGTAGATGGGCCTGACGTCGCGTTTGAGCGCGTCCCAGTCCCGCTTGGACGCCAGCCGGAACGTGTTGCGGATCAGGTGGATGATGCAGGTCTGGACCGTGGCCAGCGGCCACACGTTCGCCACGACCTCGGGCAGGCCTTTCAGCCCGTCGCAGACCAGGAAGAACACGTCCTTCACGCCGCGGTTGCGGATGTCAGTGAGCACGCTCATCCAGAACTTCGCGCCCTCCCCGCCAGTGCCGGCCCACAGCCCGAGGATGTCTTTCTCCCCCTCCAGGGTGACCCCGATCGCGGCGTAGACAGGCCGGTTGGCGACCTGCCCGTCCCGGACCTTCACGATGATCGCGTCGATGAAGATCGCCGCGTAGACGCCGTCGAGGGGCCGGCTCTGCCAGGCCTGCATCTCCTCGATCTCCTTGTCGGTGATCCTTGAGATCGTCTCCCTGGAGACAGAGGCCCCGTAGATCTCGCTGAAGTGCGCCGAGATCTCACCGGTTGTCAGGCCCTTGGCATACAGCGACAGCACGATCTCATCCACGCCCGTCAGCCGCCGCTGGCGTTTCTTCACGATCTGCGGCTCGAACGTCCCCGCCCGGTCCCGCGGCACGTCGATCTGCACCTGGCCGGTGGCCTCAGTCAGCACCGTCTTGGCCCTGGTGCCGTTGCGGACGTTGCCTGACTCACCGCCGGCCGGGCCGTGTTTCTCATGGCCCAGGTGCTCAGTGATCTCCTCGTTCAGCGCCGTCTCCAGCACCGTCCTGGTCAGCTGCTTCAGCAGCCCGTCCGGCCCGGTCAGCGACAGGCCCTGCTCCCGGGCCCGGCGCACCAGCTCCTCAGCCGCCCGCTGCTCCGCAGTCGGCTCCGTCTTCTTCTTCGCAGTCACATCATCCAGTGTCGCGGTCATCACGGCACCTCTCCCGCCAGGCCATCAAGCCCGGCGTGATCGGGCCGGAAACACCGTTGCGGGGACAGTCCCCTTAATTGCCTTGCGGACGGTGACAACGGCCTGTGGGGTTCCAGAATTCGGCCACTGGCCCTGAGCTGGCCTTCTACGCCGCCCGCTCGTATTCGTGGATGAGGCCGCCAAGGACAGGTCTGTGTTTGATTCGCTCCTGGGCCAGGTCGGCGACGGGGTGATCGGGCCGGGGCGGTTGGACTTGCGGCTGCGATGGGGACGTCGGCCGTTGTAGTGGGTCTCGTACTCGGCCAGGATAAGCCGCAGGTGCCGTTCGCCGAAGATCAGCATCCGGTCGGTCACCTCGGTCCGGGCTGTGAGCACGAACCGTTCCGCATAGGCATTTGCGCGAGGGCTCCGGGGAGGGATCTTCACGGCTTCGAGGCCAGCACCGGCCAGGACCGCGTCGAACGATTCGGTGAACTGGCCGGCCCGGTCGCGGCCCAGGAACCGGAAGCCCGCTGCACGATCACCCAGGTCCATCAGGAGATTCCGGATCTGCTGCGTGGTCCACGGCCCGTCCGGGCTGGCAGTGATCCCCAGGATATGGACGTAGCGGCTGCCGGCCTCTATGACGAAGAAGCAGTACAGGCGCTGGAGCGTCACCGCGCAATCCACGTGGAAGAAGTCGACGGCCAGCATCGTCGTGGCTTGCGAGCGCAGGAACCGACGCCAGCTCGTATCTGTATTCCGCGTCGGCGCTGGAAGGATCTTGAGGCCCTTGAGGATCCGCCGGATCGTGGACGCGCCGACCCGGTGACCGAGCTTTAGCAGTTCACCCTGGATCCTTTTGTAGCCCCAGCCGTGATTCTCGGTGGCCAGCCGCTCGACCAGCGCGGTGATCTCGGCGCTGACGGGCGGCCGGCCCATCCGTTGCGGATAGGTCCACTTCCGGCTGACCAGGCGGCGGTGCCAGCGAAGAACGGTGCCAGGGGTGACGAGCCGGTGCGCCCGCAGCAATCTGGGCAGGACCCGGATCAACGCGGCGAGGATCGCGCGGTCGGCCCAGTCCAGCCGGGGACGCGGATTGGCGCGGCGCAGTACGGCGACCTCATGCCGTAGCACCAGCAGTTCTGCGTTCTTGGACGTCGTCGAGCGGCCGAGCAGGACCAGCCAGCTACACAGCCGGATGAAGATCAGATACTGCAGACGGATAGACACGGCTGATCATCATGCCGCACGCCGGGCCTTGGCTCATCGCTGCAGCTCACAGGTCAGGCAGACTTCTGGCACCCCACAGGGGGGAGGCACCGCAGCGGTGCCGCGCCTGGTCGAGCCGCTGACCAGCCGCGAGCTGGAGGTACTGCGATTGCTGGCCGCAGGCAGCTCGAATCAGGCCATCGCCCGCGAGCTCGTGGTCACCCTGGACACCGTCAAGAAGCACGTCGGCCACGTGCTGGGCAAGCTCGGCGCGGCCAACCGCTCCGAGGCCGTCGCCCGGGCGCGTGAGCTGAACCTGATCCCCTGACCAGCCCGCTGATCAACCAGGGCTCTCTTCCAGCGTGATGGCGTTGGCTGCTTCCCGGACGCCCTTGGTGGCCTGGTCGAGGATGAGCTTCTTGCCGGGGAGGTAGGGCAGTGTTCTGAGGGCCTGGTTCTGCAGCCAGATCTGCCGGCGGGTCTGCGGGATGAACCGCTTGGTGTTCCCGATCGCGATCTGCTGGTTACGAGCCACGAAGTCCTGCATCCGGCGCTGGTAGGCGGTGAACGCGGCGCTGTGGTCGCCGCCGGCGGCCTGCAGTGCGCTGGCCAGCACATAGGCCCCGACCAGCGCGAGGCTGGTGCCCTGGCCCGACAGTGGCGAAGGGCAGTAGCCGGCGTCGCCGACTAGTGTCACCCGGTCAGCGGACCAGTTGTCCATGCGGATCTGGCTGACGGAATCGAAGTAGAAGTCGGAGGCGTCGCGCATGGCCGCGAGCAGCCGCGGGATCTCCCAGCCCTGCCCGGCGAACGCGGCTTCGAGCAGTTTCTGCTGCTGGCCGGTGTCGCGGTGGTCGTAATCGAGGGGCGGGGAGGCGAAGAAGAAGATGGCCCTGGCCTCGGTGTTGTCCCTGGCGCTGGTGACCGTTACCGACCTGCCGGGGGCGACGTGAATCAGCTGCCAGTGATCGAGTCGCATGTCGTTGCGGACAGTGAAGACCGACAGGTACATGCCCAGGTGCCGGACGAAGGACGGTTCCGGCCCGAAAGCGAGCGCTCGCAGCGTGGAGTGCAGCCCGTCGGCGCCGATCACGAGATCGAACGTGCGCGGTTCGGCTCGCTCGAAGGTGACCTCGACGGCTCCGGGCACCTCGGTCATCCCGGTGACCGAATCGCCGAAGATGTACTCGGTGCCGCTGCGGGCGGCTTCATGCAAGACGGCGACCAGGTCGCCGCGCACGATCTCCACGTCGGCGGCGTCGACGACGCCGAAGGCCGCGTTCGTGCTGGCCAGATGCTTTCCGGTGGCGCTGACGTACGTCATCCCGCGCGTGCGCGTGCGCGCCTGCTGCAGTGCGCCCAGGATCCCCGCTCGCCTCGCGACGTCGATCGCCGCGCCGCGGATGTCGACCGCCTGGCCCCCGTCGCGCGGTGCGGGTGCCCGTTCGACCACGGTCGGGCAGAAGCCGTGCCTGGACAGCCAGTACGCGAGCGTCAGGCCGGCCGGCCCCGCGCCGGAAATCAGTACATTCGTGCGCGGCGCCCGGGACTGCCCGGGTGCCCGGTCGGCTGCTGATGCTGATGGGGACATGGGAACCTCCGTGTTCTGCCGGTTTGCGGGCTTCGATGCCGAAGCGGCTCGTGGCGCTGGACATGGCTGCCTCCTTAGCGGTCATGAGTGTTGGGGGGGCTGCCGGTCCGGATGATTTGCGTCGGGGAGAGCGCTGAACCTCGCGGTGAACTGCTCCACTGCGTGGCTGACTGCGGCGGCCCGGATGGACTCGTACAGGTCGAAGTCGTGGTGCGCACCGGGCAGCTCGGCGTAGCTGACCGGACGGCCCGATACCGCGCGTACCCGCTCCGCGAAAGCCCGCACGTCGGCCGCTGATATCAGGTCTTTCTCGCCGTGCACGATAAGCATGGGCGGCAGGTCACCGCGCGGCGCGAGGCCGCCGTAGTAGCCGTAGCGGCAGATCAGGCCCGCGATGCCGGTCTCGCCGTCGCACATCGCCCGGATGGCCAGGTTCGCCCCGGCCGAGCTGCCGGCCAGGAACAGCGTGCCGGGTTCGCCGCCGAACTCCGCGGCATGGGCCCGTACCCAGGCGATCGCGTCGCGCACGTCGGCTACCTGGTCGGCGAGTGTCACGTGCGGCTGCAGCCGGTAGTCCGCGCTCACGCAGACAAAACCGCGGCGGCTGGTCAGATGCCGGATCAGCGGCCGCGCTTCGCGGGCCTTGTTGCCGGAATAGAAGCCGCCGCCATGGAAGTGCAGCAGGACCGGAGCGCCGGCCGGCCGGTCGCGGCGGTGATACACATCCAGCCTGCGGTCCGGCCCGTCGCCGTAGGCCAGGCCGCGCACCCGGACCACGTCGAGCCGGCCCGGGAAGAACGGGGCGCGCAGGATGCGGCCCCATGGCCGCCTCGGCCTACCGGCGTTGTGCAACGCCGCGTTCGCGCGCAGCGCGCGCCGCACGATGACCACCAGGCCGGTCAGGGCGAGCAGCGCGACAACGGCGGCGGCGGCACCGGCCGGGGAGCCGAGGTCGCCGTCGGCGAGCGCGAGCACGGTCGAGGCGATCAGAAAATACCCCACGATGAACGGCAGTTCGCTGACCACCAGCGCGGGGAGGGCGGCGAAGGAGCCGAGCCTGGGCCACCGGGTGAGCGCGCACGCCACGCCCCAGGACACGACCGCGACCGTCCACAAATACCCGATCGGCATCAGGAACCCCCCGCAATGCGGGGCCGCACGCACGCCGGCTGGCCAAGCGCGGCCGGCCCGGCATTGAGCCCCCGTACCCGCCCGGCGTTCCCGGGCGACCGATGGGTTCCGATCACCTGATGACCGTGATCGATGAACTGCGTAGCGAGCCGGGCGCCGACAGCACCTTCAGCCCTCACGACGAAGATCTGCATCGTGTGCTCCTTCTCGGGTAGCCGGACACCCCGACGTTATGAGGCGATGCCGCGGCGGACGTCACTCGAAAGTGGACTTAGCGGGTGGAATCCTCGGCGTAAGGCTGCAGCACGAAGGTGCCGACGAGGCGTAGCAGACCCGTTCCGGAGGAACGAGGAACCTGCCTGTATCTGGCTGCGGTCAATGGATCAGCTCTAGTTCCCTGGCCCGGGCGACCGCCTCGGTGCGGTTGGCCGCGCCGAGCTTGTCCAGCACGTGGCTGACGTGCTTTTTGACGGTGTCGACAGTAACTACCAGGTCGCTGGCGATGGCCTGGTTCGACCGGCCTGTGGCCAGCATGCCCAGCACCTCCAGCTCGCGGGCAGTCAGCGGGTCAACGATGCCCCGCACCGCTGCGGTGCCTTGCCCTGGATCCGGCCGGGTGTGCTCTGGATTAAACGCGCGCTGGAGCCGGGCCAGGCAGCCGAGCGGGACCCCGGCGGCGGCTTGCCCGGCCCGCTGGGCCGCGATCAGCCGACCGACTAGCGCGGCCATCGGCGGGCCCTCGTCGGCGAAGACCCGCACATAGCCTTGCGGGCAGGCGAGCATGAGCGCCTCGCCAAGGGCCGCTACCGCGCCTGCTTCATCGCCGGTAGCCGCCAGCGCCAGCGCCAGCAGCGCACCCGCCTCGATGAGGCCGTCGCATCGGTCCTGCGCGGCGGCGGCGCCGTGCAGCCGATCCAGCAGCGCGAGCGCCTGGCCGGGCCGGTCCTGCGCGAGCAGGATCCTGGCCAGGACCAGGTAGCCGGATTCGCGAGCGTAATCTGGCTCGTCGTCCGGGCCGAGGCCGTTGTCCTGGGCGAAACGGGTCGCGCCAGGCAGGTCGCCCTGGGCCAGCAGCAGCCGCGCCCGCTGCGCCGGGACCGGATTGAGCAAGCCGGCCGGCCCTGATGAGGCCTGTCCGGCCTCGGTGATCGCCTCCAGCGCCCCGGCCGAATCGCCCGTGGCTTGCCGGATCATCGCCAGCGTAGCCAGGCCGTTCGCCAGCGGCGGGGTGTAGACGAACTGGCGGCACAGCGCGATGCCCTCGGTCGCGTGCCGCAGCGCGAAGTCGAGTTCGTCCCGCTGGTAGGCGATCTCGGCCAGGCCCACATAGCTAGGTCCAGCGGCTGGCCGTGGCCGACCGGACGTGACCAGGCTGTCCAGGGCCTGCTGACAGGTCAGGACGGCCGCGTCCAGACGGCCCTGGGCGCGCTGGATCAGCACTAGTTCGTAGCAGCCCCACGCGATCAGCGTGAACTGGCCGGTCTCGCGCCACCCGGTAACGCTGGACGCGAAGCCGCGTTCGGCCTCCGTAAGCCGGCCACGCAGCCATTCGGCCACGGCCAGGAATCCGTGCGCGGTGGCGCTCAGCATCCATTCTCCGGGCTTGATCTCGGCCAGCATCTGCGTGGCAAAGGCGGCCGTGGCCTCGGCGTCACCATTGAGCTGGGCCAGGGCGCCGCGGTGCAGCGTGGTCAGGGCCGGGACGTTGATCAGGTGGCTGGCCGCCGCACCGCCGGCTGGCTCGAATGGCTCATCGGCCCAGTCGGGAGGCGTGCACTCAACCGCGTCCAGGAACGGTTCCACGAGCTCGATGTGGCCGCTGGTAGCGGCCATGAGGGCCTGCGCCAGCAGCAGCCGGGGGCGGGACTTGATCACATCAGCGGGGAGGACGGACAGCCACCGGCGTATGGTCGCCGCCTCGCCGCGGAAGTTAAAGACTACGTCGAAGTGCTGCTCGATGAGCCGGGCCGCCCAGAGCATCTCGCCGGCGGCGACCGCGTGCCCGATGGCGTCATCAGTCAGCCCATGCTCCTCACACCAGGTAGCCGCATTATGGTGCAGCTGCGCCGCCCGGCCGGGCTGTTCTTGCTGTAGCCGAGCGCGCAGCAGGTCGGCGAACAGGTGGTGATAACGCCACCAGCCGCGCACCTCATCCAACGGCACCACGAACAACCCGGCCCGCTCCACCTGCTCCAGCAGCCCCTGGCTGCCGGGGCGGCCGGTGACCGCATCACAAAGCCCGCCGCTCAGCCGTTCCAGCACGGACGTCGCCAGCAGAAAAGCACGCACCTGCTCGCTCTGGCGCTCGAGCACTTCCTCAGCCAGGTAATCAAGCACATGACGATGGCTGCCGGTGAACGCCGCCACGAACCCTGCGGCGTCGGGCTGCTGGCACAGCGACAACGCGGCCAGTTGCAGCCCGGCCGGCCACCCCTCAGTGCGCGCCGTCAGCGCCGCTACTTCCGCATCGGGCAGCACCACGGCCGCCCCCTGCCGCAGCAGCGCCGCCGCCTCGTCCACGGTGAACCGCAACTCAGCGGCACGCAGCTCAGCCAGCTGCCCGTCGGCCCGCAATCGGGGCAGCGCCAGCGGCGGGTCGGCCCGGCTGGCCAGCACCAGATGCAGCCCCGGCGGCCGGTGTTCCAGCAAGAACCCCAGCGACTCGTGCAACGCCTGCGCGCCGATCACATGGTAGTCGTCGAGAATCAGCAGAACCTCGTCCCCGCTGGGCTCGGCAGCCAGTTCGTTGACCAGCGCGGTGACCAGCGGCTCGAATGAGGGGGCGCCGGCGGGCCAAGCAGCGGGCCTACCCGCTCGCCGATCCCTGGGACCGCCCGGTCCAGCGCGGCCACCGTGTGACGCCAGAACCGCACCGGATCGTTATCGCCACCATCCAGCGACAACCAGGCCACCGGCCACTGGGCGCGCCGGACCCATTCAGCCAGCAGGATTGTCTTGCCGTATCCGGCCGGGGCGCAGACCAGCACCACTCCCCGTCGTAGTCCCTCGTCGAGTCGGTCCGCCAGCCGTGGCCGGGGCACGAGACCCGGCCGCAGGCCGGGCACGTGCAGCTTGGTGGCGAGCAGGACATCCCGCTCGGGCACGGCAGCCTCCGATGCGGCCACCGCGGGCCGCTCAGTCACCGTCGACCTGTACGCTCACCGCTTCCAGTGATCCTCCACGCCGCTGGAAAGACCCGTCGTCATCACCAACATATATCGTATAACGACATCAAAATTGCCGCCCATCCGTGACCTGGGCATATGCAGCTTGGTGGTCAGCAGCATGTACCGCTCGGATGTCACCTCCGAAGGTGCCGCCGAGGACGGCTCAGCCACCGTTAACCTGCACGTTCACCGCCTCCGGCGATCCTCCGTGCCTCCGCTGGAAGGACCCATCGTCCTAACCGGCTGGCCGCCGCACCGTGGCACCCCCAATAACTTGCCCAGCAACCACGTCTAGCGGCCACCGGCCATGCCTGCCCTTCCCCGGCATCCCGCGGGGTGTAACCGCCCTGGAGATACGCAGGCGCAGGACGGCACTTCCGTGCCTGAAGCCGTCACGGAAGATTCCCCCTCCATGGCCACTTTCGGGTGACGCCCGCCCCGCCGTGCGTTCGTAGCGTGCAGGTCACAGACCCACACCACAGGACGGAACACATGGCTGCTGTCAATCCCGGCCAGTTCACCATCGGCGCCGCCCGCGCCACGAGCAGGGGCCGGGCGTGACCGGCTCGCAAGCGCCTGCACGCTACGAGATCCGCGTCCAGGGAGTCCTCGACCAGCACTGGACGGCCTGGTTCGAGGGCCTCCAGGTCACCAGCGAGGGCAGCCAGACGGTCATCTGCGGGCCGCTGCCCGATCAGCCTGCGCTGCACGGAGTGCTGATCAAGGTACGCGACCTGGGGATGTGCCTGATCTCGGTGCGCCGGCTGGATCCAGACGATGCCGGGAAGGCGAGCCCGTCCTGAGGTCCGCACCCCGGCACAGACATCAGGAGCGCCACCTGCACGTCCTGAACGGAAAGGAGACTCAGATGACGCAGAAACCGCCGCAGCAGGCGCCGCCCGGGGCCGGTCAGCGAGCAGCAATCACCGCCGCGGCCGTCGTCGGTGACGGTCGCGGTCAGCATCCGCGTACGTAGCCGAGCTCGACCGTCACCTCGGTCGCGCGGGCGTGCTTGGCCACGTTCGCCAGCAGCTTAGCGACGGCGAAATAGACCGCCGACTCCACTGGTCGTTTCGGCCGGGACGTTACGGTGCTGCGTACGGTGACCTCCATGGGAGCGTCGAGCGCCAGCACCCCGGACCGCGTCGACCGCGCCGCGCTCGGATAGCACCGGCGGATTGATGCCGCGGACCAGCGACCGCAGTTCGGTGAGCGCGGCCACCGACGAGGCGCGGGCCTCGGCCAGGATGGCCTTGGCCGCCTCCGGGTCAGTGTCGACGAGCTGTTCGGCGGCCCCCATCGACATGCCGAGCGCGACCAGCCGGGCCTGCGCTCCGTCGTGCAGGCCCCGCTCGATGCGTTCCAGCTCGGCGGCCTGGGTATGGGTCAGGTCGGCCCGGATCGACTCCAGTTCCCCGGCACGCTTGTCAAGCCGCGCTTGTGGCGGCGGGCCGAGGAACCGGCTCGCTACCGGCCCGAGGATCCGCCAGGCGAACGGCGCGATGACCAGGCTGGCGACGAGCACACCGATCCCGTATCCCAGCGCCCCCGGCGTCACCGCCAGGTACATCCCTCCGGCCAGGCCAAGCCACGGCAGGGCGGCAACCGGCACGACGGTCACGGCGGCGACGAGAAACCAGATCGCGTCCCGGCGCAGCTGCGGATCCTTGGCGCGGGAGAGTATCCGGCCCCGGCGTCGCGCTTCCCGCTCGGACTTCTCGTACTCATAGCCGTTCCACCAGTAGCCGGTGGCCATGCGGATGATCGTCGGCGCGGGGCGATAGCTAACCTCGATCGGCAGCGCCAGCCAGCGCCGCGCGCACCGGCGCGCTGCCTTGCTGAGCGGCCGGCTGGTCAGCAGCAGCATGAACCAGCTGGCCACGGCCACCCATATGCCCGCGACCGCTAGCTCTCCCACCGTGGCCAGCACCTTGACGATCAGGGGCGAGGTCAACGGCGCGAACCAGCCCAGCGTGAACAGCGAGCCGCCGAACCCGACGGCCGCGGCGACGGCGACTGGCATCACGGTGAGCCCCACCAGCACCAGGGACCGGTAGAACCCCAGCGGGATCGCGCGGGCCCGTCTCAGGATCACGGGCTGGCTCATCGGGTCACCCCTCTCGCCATGCCGGCCATCGTGCCAGCCGTGCCCGCTCCTGTCGGGCACGGCTGGCACGTGGCGTGATTGTCAGCGGTCATTGCCGTGACCCGCAGCGCTCATGTCGCTGGCCGGCTGGGCGCTCGCCGGCCCCTCGCTGGCCGGCTGGGCGCGCCGCTTGCTGACCAGGCCGCTTATCCACATCACGGCGCCGATCACGGTCAGCGCCGCTCCGTGGATAATCAGGCCGGCCGCCACGGCGGCGGCAACGGCGACCAGCACGAGCCCGGCGGCCGTGATCACTGACCCGGCGACGATCCGGGTTTGCGGGCTGAGACGACGCAGCAGCAGGAACAGGATCATTTTGTACTCCTCCGATATGTCTCGGGCGGCTCGGGTGCGCCGATGATGGTGTCGGTCTTGGCCTGGTCGGGCCGGATAGCGGCCATTCCTTCCTCCCGGTGAGCGTGCGTTCGCTTCCTTCGCACGCTAGGGAGCCAGCCAGGCTCAGACGTCACCCAAAGGTGGACATGCCCGGTGGAATCTTCCGGCGGGCACCGGGCACCAAAGTGCCGGTCAGCCCGGGCCGGGACCTTGTGCCTGCCGGTACTCGCGGACGGCGGCGGTGATGCGAGCGGCCGCGCCGGGCAGGCCGTTCCAGTGCGTGTGCAGGTAGGACGCGTGCACCTGACCGCGGACGTAGCCTTCGGTAACGACGGCCTCCCGGCCCTGCCACCGCCACGCGTTGGCCGCCAGGGCGGCCGGACCCGCCGTACCCGCCGGGCCCGCCGACCGGACGGCCGTGCGTGGAACTCGTGGCTATGCGCTCGTGTCCCGGCCGGCTTGAGTGGCGACGGGGTGATGGCTACCGCGTCGCGGTTCCGGTTCGTCCGCCCCACATCGGCAAAATACGTTTGGCGACCCCCTCGCCGGTATCCGTCTGAGTTTGCTACGAGTGTAGCTATTCTACTACGCTCGTAGCATGACCTCCATCCCGGCACGTGATCTCCGTAATCACACGGCGGAGGTGCTGAGGCGCGTTGAGGCGGGGGAGGAGATCGAGATCCTGCGGGACAATCGCCCGGTGGCGAAGATCATCCCGCTGTCGCGGCGGAGGCAGTGGCTGCCCGCAGCCGAGATCGGCCATGAGCTTGTACGCCTGGGACCGGACACGACCGGCCTGGCCGAGGAGCTGCGGGCGACCCTGACCGACACGACGGACGATCTGCCGTGGTGACAGCCCAGCGAGCACTGGCCGACACCTCCGTTTTCGTCGGCCTTGAGGCAGCGCGTTTCGACGCCGGCCGGTTCGCCGGGTATGAGTGGGGTGTTTCGGCAGTAACGCTCGGGGAGTTGCGGCTCGGCGTGCTGCAGGCCAGGGATCCGGAGGCTGCTTCCCGGAGACTGTCGGCGTATCAGCTCGCGCAGCGGTTCGAGGCGCTCACCGTGGATGAGGCTGTGTCTGAGGCCTGGGCCTTGCTGGTGTCCCGGCTCCGGGCGGCGGGGCGAAGGGCGCCGGTGAACGATAGCTGGATCGCGGCCACCGCGATCGTGCACGGCGTTCCGGTCGTAACGCAAGATTCCGACTACGACGCCATGCCCGGTATCCGGGTCATCAAGATCTGATGCAGCCCTCGCCATCCGCCGTTCGCCTTCGCTTCACTGCCCTGTGCTGGCACATGCCGGCGGCGCATTAGCCCGGAGCGGTTAGGCGCGGCAGGCGTGGGAGCGAATATCTGCCGGAATTGGCGAACAGGGTGCGGGTCGCGCCGCCATCGCCGCGGATCGGACGCGGCGGGTTGCGCAGTCACACCACATCCGGCCATCACAGATGAGGTGTAGCGGTCAGCCGCGGGCTCGACAGCGACACGGCAGCCGGCTTGATGCCGGCTGCACAACGCGTCGCCGGCGTGTTAACGTCGAGGCGGTCGTGATCCATCGGCAGGAGGTGAGACCCCATGAACGCAGTATCTGTAATGGGTGCTCCCCCGCAAGGCATGATCGCGCGACTGAGGTAGTCGCAACTGGGAGCGCCCGTCAGGCATCCGCGAAAGGCGGCTCCCATGAACACAACACCTTCTTCGAGTCCGTATATCAGCTCGACGACGACTTCCGATGGCATCGCCGTGGAGGGAACGCCAGGGCACGGCAACTGGCCGAGGTCCAGCCAGCAGGTTGACGCCATAAGACCCGCGGGCGCCTCAGACAAGCGAGCCTTGGTCCTCGCAGGTGCCGGAGCGGCAGGCAATGCGTGGGAGATCGGCCTCATCGCCGGCCTGTCCAATGCCGGGGTCGATGCAACCGAGGCCGACCTGATCATCGGGACTTCGGCAGGATCGACGGTCGCGGCCCAGATCACCAGCGAGACCCGGCCGGCCGAACTGTTTGCCGCCATCCTCGCCGAGGTGCCTCAATCACGGACTGGCGCGGTCGGATCGAACCGTGGGCGTGCTCCGAACTGGTCGGGGGCGAACTACATGGAGTGGTCGAACGGAATCATCGATGCCGCTGAGGATGCGGCCGACATGCGCCGCAGAATGGGTGCGGCGGCGCTCGAGATGGATGCGGCGTCGGACAGCTCTGCGCAGACGCAGTGGCGCGCTACCGTGGCCGCTCGGCTGCTCAGCCACCGCTGGCCGCAACGGCCGGTGCTTATCACGGCTGTCGATGCCCATACCGGTGAACCGGTAGTGTTCGACCGCCACAGCGGAATCGACCTGGTAGACGCCGTTGCCGCCAGCACCACCAGTGGCTTCGGCCCCTTCCCTCCCTACCGCATCGGCGACAACCGATACATCAACGGCGGTTACCGACGCAGCGAGAACGCCGACCTGGCCGCCGGATACGGGCGGGTGCTGGTGCTGTCACCATTCGGCGGCAGATCACGGATGCCGCTGGACTGGGGCATGAATCTCGCAACTCAGGTCGACGAACTGCGCGCAGATGGCAGCAGAGTCGAGACTGTTTTCCCGGATCGCGGCTCCGGCGACGTATTCGACGTCAATGCGTTGGATCCGTCGACGCGTCTGCAGGCCGCGCGAGGCGGTTACGACCAAGGCCGAGCCCTGGCCGGGCAGCTCACCGAATTCTGGCGCTGACGTCCGGCAGCACTGGCCTGCCGGCGATGATGGCCAGCACGGCTGCCGTTGCCGCGATGCGGGCGGGCGCGATAATGCCCGGGTGGAAAAGACAGCCGCGGACGCAGTACGCCGGATCGGGATCAGGCTTGCTGCCCTGGCGCAGGACGGGCTGACGTACGCCGCTGACGACTACGACCTGGACCGGTATCAGCTAGCGGGCCGGCTAGCGGCCGAGCTGCTCTCGGTGCTCAGCGGCCGGGGGGCTGACGAGCTTGCTGCCGAGCTCGGCCGTGATTCCGGCTATGCCACGCCGAAGATCGACGTGCGCGGCGTGATCTTCGACGTCCAGGAACGCGTGCTGCTGATGCGCGAGAGGACCGACGGCCGGTGGTCGCTGCCGGGTGGCTGGGCCGATCCCGGCGACTCGCCCTCGGGGGCGGTTACCAGGGAGATTCTCGAGGAAACCGGGTATCACAGCTCAGCGGTGAAGCTGATCGCCTGCTGGGACCGCGAGCTCCAGGACAATCCGCCGCCCCTGCCGGTCCACGTCTACAAGCTGTTCTTCCTCTGCCGCCGCGAGGGAACCGTGCAGCCGCCAGCGGCCCTGGAGACGCTTGACGTCGGCTGGTTCGACGTCCAGGCGCTACCGCCGCTGTCCCTCGGCCGCGTCAATCACCGCCAGCTCGAGCGGGCACTGGCCCACCACCGCGACCCGTCTCTGCCGAGCGAGTTCGACTAGCGCAGATGTTCGCTCGTCCGCGAGATCGGGCCGGGAGTCCCTTACATGACCTTACCCTCAGGTTACTCTTCCATATCAGCCCTTGACCAGGGCGGTTACTCATGGTTAGACGACAGTAGAAGACCTTGATGGCTTTCAAGCTTAGAACGCCGAAGGGCCACAACCGCATCCAGGGGAATCATCGACGGCAGGCCAAGACCGATAGGTTAAACCTTGCGTCACCCGGCATTGCCTCGACCAGGAATACCCTGTGTAACGTCGCAATAGAAATCTGGGGGGATCACCAAAACGTAGTGAAATCTGGGAGGGAGTGTTACATTTGAAACTGACAAAGGCGCACGTTCGCCTGGAGAGCGTAATAGCTCTGTGTGCGGGCATCCTCGGCGTTATTACTATCTTCTGGCACGATTGGATCGAGGCACTGACGGGCTGGGATCCAGATCATCATAATGGAACGTTTGAATGGCTTATTATTGCAGGGCTGCTAGCAGTCGCTGTCGTTATGGGATTTATGGCACGCCGCCATTGGCGAGTGGTGGCTGCAACGGCGAATAGGTAGATTTTGCCGGACGATATTGGCGTAGGGTAAGTACGTCTCAGGTGCAATCTGGCGGGCAGGTGTCGAATGGAAGAGCGCGCGGCTCAGCGAGGTGACCCATCATGACTGAGAATCAGGGCAAACCGCCTCGCAAGCGCCGCCCACCCTCGAAACGCAGCGGCAAGGCGGCTGACCAGCCTAAGGACGGCTACCGCGACGGGCGAAGCGAACACCCCGAGGAGGCGGTCGGAGCGCACGCAGCCTTCGTCGCAGCCCACTTCGGTGGAGGCGCCGAGGCGACTCCGGACATTCTCGACCGGGCCATCGACGTATGGCAGCGGCTACCGGGAGCCGTCGTCAGGGGCGCGCCCCTGACCCGACCGAACCGGCCGACCTCCGACCCCGGAGGCGAGACGCGATGAGCGTCGCGGGAACTGTCTGGCGGCCGGTGGGGCCGAGCCCGATCGAGGCAGGTGGCCGGGAGGACAACGGCACGGTCACCTGCATCGTCGTGCATCCCGCGAACCCCCGCATCGTATACCGGGGTACCAACAGCGGCGGCGTCTGGAAGACGATCGACGGCGGCGCCAGCTGGCGTTCGCTGTTCGATCACCAGGATGGCCGCGGCGTGGGCGAGGCCGGTGGCATCGCGCTCGACCCGAACGATCTGGACGTCGTCTATGTCGGGATCAGCGACCACGTGTTCCAGCGGTCGTTCAACGTCCCGTTCGTCGACACGATCGTTCGCCGCGGGCTGTACCGCTCGCTCGACGGCGGGGCGAGCTGGGTTCTGCTCGGCTCGGGTTTCCCCGCGGGGAACACCGGCAACGCCACGAACTTCGCCAGCGTGTCGATCACCCAGGTGATCGTCGAGCCCGCCGACAGCAACACCATTTACGTCGCGGCGGACGACGGTGTCCACGTGTCCACCGACTGGGGCCTCACCTGGACGCTCGGGGCCGGCCTCTCGGCCCGGGTCGACAGCCTCGACCTCGATACCACCAGTCCGGCCAACGCGCGCATCCTGTACGCCGGCGTGAACGGAAGCGGCGTCTTCAAATCGACCGACGGCGGCGCGAACTGGGCGTCCGTCTTGAGCGTGCCGGGTGCCCAGAAGGTCGTCGCCAGCCTCGCACCTCCGACCTCACCGCCGGCGGCGAACGGCATCCAGGTGCTCTACTGCTGCGCCGGGGGTGGGGGACCCGACCCGATCGGATTCTTCGTCAGCATCGATGCGGGTGCGACGTGGACGCAACAAACGGCGTCAAACCTCCCGGTCGTCACGTACCAGGGCTACGCGCTGGCCATCGCGGTCGACCCGTCGTCTCCGGGCGACGGCAAGAACGACGTGATCTACGTCGGCACCCGCGACCAAGGTATCTCGAGCAACTCCGGCGTGTTGTTCACAGGCATCTTGGGACTGCACTCCGACAGCCATGCCTGGGCATTCGCCCCTGGCGCTCCAGGCCATCCGCCGGTGGTGATGTGCGGCACCGACGGCGGCTGCATGAAATCCACGGACCGCGGTCAGACCTGGACATCGCTTAACGGTGGCGGCGTCCAGACCACATTGTTCTACAACGTCGACGGAAAGCCCGACGCAGCGTCGAGTTCCATGATGGGCACCCTGCAGGACAACGGCATCGTCCGAGGTGTCGGCGCGGGCGCATGGCAGAACACCGGAGGTGGCGACGGCTGGGATGTCGTCTACGACATCGGCACCAACGACCGCGCCTACGCTGCGACAAACGGCGGCGTCTTCATCTCGACCAACGACGGCCAGAACTGGAGCGGGGTCGCCATGCCGTGGACCGGCGGGGACGCCGCCGGCGATTACCTCAACTCGTTCGCGGTCGACCCGTCGAACACCGGCGTCGTCTACATCACCGGGAAGACAAACCTCTGGCAGTCACGGAACGCCACCTCCAGCTGGAAGAAGATCGCGTCGCCCGGCTCCCCTGGAGTGGTCGCGGTCGCTCCGAGTAACGGCAATTACGTCGCCGTCACCGCTGGTTCGAAGGTGTTCGTCTCGCAGAACGCCCTGGCCACAACCGGCGTGTCGTTCACCGACATCACGCGCCACCTGCCGAGCCGCAGCGTGACGCGCATCGAGTTCGACCCCAACGACCCGACGCGCTTGTACGCCGTGCTCGGCGGCTACGCCGGTGGCGGCGCGGGCGGCCACGTGTTCCGCACCACGCTCGGGGCGGCCGAATGGACCGACATCTCACCGGCGGCGACCGTCGACGACGTGCTTACCACGCTGGACGTCCCCTTCGGGGCCCTGGCGCTCGACGGATCCGAGCTGCCGACGACTATCTACGTTGGCTGCGATCTCGGCGTCCTCCGATCGGTGAACGACGGCCGGTCGTGGATGGTCGTCGACGACATCCACCTGCCCCGAGTTCCAGTGACGGACCTGGCGATCAGCGGATCCGCGCACCCGAAGGTGCTGCGCGCCGCCACCTATGGCCGCGGAGTGTTCCAGTTCGCCCACCCGGACTGGCCGACGATCACCCTCACATTGCAGGACGAGCTAGAGTTCGGGACGGTGTGCCCGGCCGGAGCCCACAAGACCATCGAGATCTTCAACGTCGGCACCGCGCCGTTGCGCGTCGACAGCATCGCGGTCCTGATCGGCTCGTCCAGCTTCGCGGTCGAGAATCAGCCATCAACGCCGATCGTGATCGAGCGGGGTGAAGACCTTGTATTCACCCTCACCTACCGGCCGACTCAGCCGGACATCAGCGAACAGGCCGTTATCCGCATCGCCAGCAACGACCCGAACGCCCCGTTCGTCGATGTCACCGCGTCCGCGACCGCCGGCGCCCCGGCGCTCGACGTATCGACTCCGGCCGGAGGGCAGCTCGGCAGCGCCTGTCTAGGCGAGCATCTCGACAGCGAGATCATGCTCACCAACTCCGGCACGTGCCCGCTGACGGTGACGTCGATCGTCTCCAGCCGTGCCACGTTCGAGGTGGCCTCCATCACTGCGCTGCCGATGACCATCGGCCCTGGCGACACGTCCGAGCTGCCGATCCGCTTCACGCCCGCCGCGTTCGGGCCCGACGCGGCCACGATTGAGATCGACTCGGACGATCCGAACAGCCCGGCGACCGTGCACGTGAGCGCGGTGTGTCCACCGCCGCGGCTGGTCACCGTGGTGCCCGACTCCGGGGACGCCGGTCACGTGTGTGTCGGTGACTTCGCCGACATCGAACTCACCGTCGAGAATAGCAGCGCCTGCGGGCTCGAGATCACGTCGATCACGAGCGACTCGCCCGAGTTCCTCGTCCCTTCGGTGTCCGCATTCCCGATCGAGCTGTGCTGTGGCTCAGCCGTCGAGCTGCCGATCCGCTTCCAGCCCACCACCATCGGAGCGAAGAGCGCCACGATCACGATCGTCTCGAACGATCCGGCGTCGCCGCACACGGTCGCGGTCTCCGGCCACGCTCCGCACGGCATACTCGCCGTCACTGGCTCCGCCTGCTTCGGCGAGGTGATCTTCGGCACGCGGGTGCAGCAACGGCTGACGTTCAGCAACGTCGGCGATTGCGATCTGCACATCACGAAGGTCGGTTTCGAGGGCTGCCGCTGTCCCGGCTGCGACACGCTCAAGCTCGTCCGCAACCCCTTCCCCGCCACGTTGCACCCCGGCGCATCGCTCGACCTCGTGCTGCAGTACACCGCGACCGGCGGTTCGGCGTGCACCCGTCACCTGGTCATACACAGCGACGACCCGGACCATCCGGTGGTCACCATCGAGGTCTCTGCGATGACCAAGATGACCCTCAACGGAGCGATTCAGGGATGGCTCGCCAACAAGCTGCAATCGCTCCTCGCCACGCAGATCGACCGACCCTGCGACGAGGGCACCTTCGGCCCCGACGATAAGGAGTGCTGAGCACATTTTCTCGGCTGGCGGCCGTCAGTTCTGGACACCCCAGATCCGGCTGATCTGGGCGCTGGTCTCTCCGGGCGGCGCTTAATCCGCCTGTGACCCGGTGAGACCACGAAATGTCACGAAGACTAGCCTTTACCGCCATGACCACTGCCCCGCCGCCCACCGAGTTCGTGCACCTCGTGGTCGGGTATGACGGCTCTCCCCCCGCCGACCGGGCGCTTGACGCCGCGGTCCGCCTGCTGCAGGGCCGGACTGGCCGCATCGAGGTCGTGTACGTGGCGCACCTGTCCAGTCTCGCCATGCTGTCGGCCGGCGCGATCGGCGAGATGGAAGAAACCTTCGACGAGGTCGAGCAGGAGCTTCGCGCCCTGGCCGCCGGGCAGCTGCGCGCCAGCGGGGCAGCGTGGGAGTTCGAGCGGCGTCAGGGCATCATCGCCGATGAGCTGATCGCGGCGGCCAGGGCCATCGGCGACGCGCACCCGGGCGAAACCGTGGCCATCCTGGTCGGCAGTTCGTCCCACGCCACCCACCGCGTGGTCGGTTCGGCCGCGATCAGCCTGGCCCGCCACTCGCCAGTACCTCTCATGATCGTGCCTTAGAGGCAGCCGAGCGCAGGGCGAGCATGCCGTCGGGCCGCAGATCGACTCGTGAAGCCGAAGTCGTGGCCCGACCGCGACCAAACGCCGGACGGAGTCCTGCTCCTGTGCTTCAGCTGGGCAGGCTCCGAGCCAGTCGGCCTGGCCGGGCAGCGGCGGGGCGCTGAGCTGGCCTGGCCGGGGCTGCCGTCAACCTGCTCGGGCACTGGCGGGGGAAATGGCCGTACGGTGGGTCTGTGGAGGTGCGGCTTTTCGGCGAGCTCGAAGCGGCGGACGGGGGCGTGGCGCTCGCGGTACGCGGCGTCAGGCAGCGCGCCCTGCTGGCTTTGCTGGCGCTGTGCCGGGACCACCCGCTCCGCGAGCGCCTGTGGGAGCTCCTGATTCTCTCGCTCTACCGGTCCGGGCGGCCGGGCGAGTCATGAGCAGCCTCGTGGTGCCTGCCGCCCTGCTCGAGACGAAGTTCTATGTCCCGAGGTCGCGGCGTGGTCTGGTGCCGCGTCTGCGGCTGAGCGAGCGGCTGGACCGCGGGGCCGCGTCGAAGTTGATGCTCGTCTCCGCCCCCGCTGGCTTCGGCAAGACGACGCTGCTCACCGAGTGGCTGGCGACAGGACCGGCCGCGCCGGCCGATCGGCGGCTGGCCGCGTGGCTCTCGCTCGATCGGGGCGACAGCGATCCCGCATCCTTCTGGACCTACGTGATCGCCGCGCTGCAGACGGTGGCATCCGGGGTAGGCGAGAGTGCGCTGGCCCTCCTGCAGGCCACCCAGCCACCGCCGATCGAAACGGTGCTGACCGTTCTGCTCAACGATCTGGGCGCCATCGCGGCCGATATCGTGCTGGTGCTCGACGACTACCACGTCATCGACGCGCGCGATGTGCAGGAGGGGATGGCGTTCCTGCTCGATCATCTGCCTGCGCGGCTGCACGTGGTGATCGCCGGCCGCGCTGATCCCGCGTTGCCGCTGGCCCGGTTGCGCGCGCGCGGCGAGCTGGTCGAGATCCGCGCGGCCGAGCTGCGCTTCACCCCTGATGAGGCGGCGGCGTACTTCAACGAGATGATGGGCCTTGAGCTGACGGCGAGGGATGTGGCCGCGCTGGAGGGCCGCACCGAGGGCTGGATCGCCGCGCTTCAGCTGGCGGCGCTCTCGATGCAGGGGCGAGACGACATCGGCGGCTTCATCGCCGGCTTCGCGGGAGATGATCGCTACGTCGTCGACTACCTGGTCGAGGAGGTGCTGCAGCGTCAGCCCGATCGCGTCCAGACTTTCCTGCTGCGGACCTCGATCCTCGGCCGGCTGAGCGGTCCGCTGTGCGATGCCGTCACCGGGCAGGGGGGTGGCAAGGCCATGCTGGAGGCGCTGGACCGAGGAAACCTGTTCCTGGTTCCGCTCGACGACCGCCGCCAGTGGTATCGCTATCACCATCTGTTTGCTGACGTGCTGCAGGCGCGCCTGCTCGACGAGCAGCCCGGCCAGGAGCCGGACCTGCACCGGCGGGCGAGCGTGTGGTACGAGCAGAACGGCGAGCCGTCCGCGGCCATCAGCCACGCGCTGGCCGCCGAAGATTTCGGCCGGGCGGCGGACCTGGTCGAGCTGGCCATCCCGGTCATGCGCAGGACCAGGCAGGAGGCCACGGTGCGTGGCTGGCTCGAGGCGCTCCCCGACGAAGTGATCCAGGCCAGGCCGGTGCTCAGCGTCAGCTTTGCCGGGGCATTGCTGACTGGCGGCGAGTTCGAGGGGGTTGAGCGCCGGCTGCGGGACGCCGAGCGGTGGCTGATCGCGGCAACAGCTCCCCATGAGGGACCACCAGCCCGGCCGGCCGAGATGATCGTCGTCGACGAGGAGGAATACCGCCGTCTCCCCGGGATGATCGAGACGTACCGCGCCGGACAGGCCCTGGCCAGGGGAGACGCACCCGGCACTGTCCGGTACGCCCGGCGGGCGCTCGATCTTGCGGAGGAGGATGACCACCTCTGCCGTGCCTCGGCATCGGGACTGCTGGGGCTCGCGTCCTGGGGGAGCGGGGACCTGGAAGCCGGGCACCGGGCCTATTCCGAGTGCGTGGCCGGACTGCGGCGGGCCGGGTTCTTCGCTGACATCCTGGGCTGCTCGATCGCGCTGGCCGACATCCGGATCACGCAAGGTCGTCTCGGCGAGGCGATGCGCACCTACGAGCACGCATTGCAGCCTGTCCCTGAGCAAGGCGGACCGGTTCTGCGGGGAACGGCCGACATTCACGTAGGGCTGAGCGAGCTGCACCGCGAGCGCGACGACCTGCATGCCGCGACGCGGCACCTGCTGAGGAGCCAAGAGCTGGGCGAGCACAACGGGTTGCCGCAGAACCGGTATCGCTGGCGGGTCGCGATGGCTCGGATACGTCAGGCGGAAGGAAATCTGGCCGGCGCACTCGATCTGCTCAACGAGGCGCAGCGCCTGTATGTGAGCGACTTCTTCCCCAACGTGCGGCCGGTCCCGGCGGTGAAGGCCAGAGTGTGGATCGCGCAGGGGAGGCTCGGTGAAGCGCTCGGCTGGACGCGCGAGCAGGGCCTGTCCGTTGATGATGACCTCAGTTACCTGCGCGAGTTCGAGCACATCACGCTGGCCAGGATGCTCTTGGCGCGATACCAGGGCGAGCGCGCAGAGCGCTCCGTCCACGAGGCGACCCGGCTCCTGGAGCGCCTCCGGCGGGCGGCGGAAGAGGGCGGGAGGACGGGACGCGTCATCGAGATCCTGGTACTGCAGGCGCTCGCGCACCAGGCACTCGGCGACGTCCCGGCTGCGCTGGCCGCCCTGGAACCGGCGGTCATGCTGGCCGAGCCGGAGGGCTACGTCCGAGTCTTCGCCGATGAAGGCCCGCCGATGGCCTCCCTGCTGAGAGCGGCCGCGAAACAGGGGACGGCCCGGACCTATGTCCGCCGGCTCCTGGCCGCCATGAGCGAGACCGGCCACGACGCCCCTGTCCAACAGGCCTTGATCGACCCACTGAGCGAACGCGAGCTCGACGTGCTGCGGCTGCTCGGAACCGAGCTGGACGGCCCGGCCATCGCCCGCGAGCTGATGGTGTCCCTGAACACCATGCGGACTCACACCAAGAGCATCTACGCCAAGCTCGCGGTGACCAGCCGCCGGTCCGCGGTCCGCCGGGCCGCGGAACTCGACCTGTTGTCGCGAGCCCGCAGCCGCCAGCGCTGACCCGTCCTGCACGGAGTCCAGGCGCAAGGCGTCCGCCGGTCACCCCCGACGGCGTGGCCCGGCCCGGCGATGAGCCGGATGTCCCCACCGTCGTGAGCGGGGCGCCGGAGACCCGGCGCGGGCGGCCCGTCGCCTGAATCACCACGTCAATCACCACATGTGGTGATGCCTGCTCACCACATCCGCTCGTAGCTTCCGATCAGGACAAGGAAACGTTCGCAGACGCCGCGGAAACCATCCAGGCCAGCAACAGCAAAGGATCACCATGAGCGAGATATCGACCGGCCACCACCAGGTCCCTGGACGGTACGAGATCCGCCTCCAGGGGCACCTCGACACCAGGTGGTCCGCGTGGTTCGACGGGCTGACCCTCACCCACGGCAGCGACGGCACCACCATCATCCACGGCCCGGTAGCCGACCAGGCCGCGCTGCATGGCTTGCTCCAGAAAACACGCGACCTGGGCCTGCCCCTGATCTCGGTCACCCAGGTCGAACCCGGCCATCCCCGGGCGCCCGCCACCGAGACCCGATAACTCAGCAATCACGAAAAGGAGACCGGCCATGACGATCACCGCCCAAGCCCCGGCACCGAAAGCCTCGAAAGGAATCCCGATGACCTCACTGCGGAAGACCGCGCTCGTCGCGGGCATCTTCTACCTGATTACCTTCATCTCGATCCCCACACTCGCCATCTACGGCCCCGTGAAGAACCATCGGGACTTCATCCTCGGTTCCGGCAGCACCCACGGCGTGCTGCTGGGCTGCTTGCTCGAGGTGATCGTCGCCCTCGCCGGCGTCGGCACCGCGGTCACGCTGTACCCGGTGGTCAAGCGGCAGAACGAAGGCGTCGCGCTGGGCTTTGTCGCCGCTCGTGTCCTGGAAGGCGGCATGATCTTCACCGGTGTCCTCAGCCTCCTTTCGGTGGTGACCTTGCGACAGGACCTCAGCGGGGCGGCCGGAGCACATGCAGCACTCATCACCACCGGCGCGTCGCACGTCGCGACCTACAACTGGACGTTCCTGTTCGGGCAGACCCTCATGCCGGCCATCAACGCACTGCTGCTGGGCTCCTTGATGTACAAGTCCCGGCTCGTGCCCCGCATCATTCCCGTCATGGGCCTCATCGGAGCCCCGATACTCATCGCCTCTGTCATCGCCGCCATGTTCCGCATCGACCAGCCCATCACCGTGCTCGCGGCGATCGGCACCCTCCCGGTGGCTGCCTGGGAGTTCTCGCTGGGCGTCTGGCTGGTCGTCAAGGGCTTCAGGCCCTCCCCGATCACAGCCGGAATGGCCACGGCCAGCACGCCGCCCGCCTACCAGGACGTCGCTGTCTGATCCTCGGCATGCAGACCACACGGCCGGGCCCTCCAGGGCCCGGCCGTGCTGCCGCATGCCGGCGGCCCTGAGTGCTCATCGGACCCGCCGCACGGGCAGGACGGCGACGGCTCCGATGATGGCGCAGACTCCAGCGACGGCATAGAGCACGCCGTAGCTGCCGCCGCCGATCACCAGGACAACCGGCGCGATGGCCGGCGCGATCGAAAACGGAAGAGCACCGGCGATATTGAACACACCGAGGTCCTTGGCGACACTGCGCTTGTCGGGCAGCACGTCCACCACCAGCGCGAGGTCGACAGCTACGTATACGCCGAAGCCGAGTCCGCTGATGGCCATGCCGACCAGGAAACCATTGAAGTTGCTGGCGATGGCGATCACGAACAACGCCAGGCCGTAGACGGCCGACGCGGTGAGGACGAAGATTTTCCGCCGCCCCGTCCGGTCAGAGACCTTCCCGCCGATGAGGGAAGCGGCGACGACGACGCCAGACTGGACGAGTGTGCCCAGAAATATCTGCTGCGGCACATCGGACACGGCGCTGCCGATCTTCTGCACCAGGTAGTAGGCCTGGTAGGTGACCAGGAACGCATAGGCCGTTACGAACATGAAGCGGCTGGCGAAGGCCCAGGCGAAGTCGGTGTTCTTCCGCGGATTGACGTAAAACGTGCTAGCGAATTCCCGCAGCGACCAGGCGGGCTTCTCCCCCTTCGCAAGCTGGCGATCTTTCAGGCTCACCGCGAAAAGGAGGATGAAAAACCCGCCGATTGCGCACGGGGCCAAGAACATGGCGAGCAGGTTGCCGGTGAACAGCTTGACCAGGAACGTGCCGCACACCGACGCGACGGGCAGGCAGACACCCAGGACACCAGAGATCAGGCCACGTTGAACGGACGGGACCTGATCCGGCAGCACCGCCACCATGGCCGCGAGCAGCGCATTGAAGAACAGCTGGGCGGTACACCATCCGGCGAGGACGACCGGGATGCTCGGCGCCAGCGCGACAATGAGGATGCCCAGGGAGCCACCCGCCAGGCCGATGACCATCCATGGCCGCCGCATGCCCAGCTGCGACGCGGTGCGGTCACTCATCTTGCCGAAGAACGGATTGCCGACCATCGCCACCAGGGCGCCGATCCCGGCGACCAGCGCCAGACTGTCCGGGGCCCGTTCGATCCCGACGAGCGAGTTGACCTTCAGCGCCAGGGTGACCAGCAAGGGCGCGATGAACAGCAGGGAGGTGCTCATGTACGCCAGCGCGTACAGCGAGATGAAACCCCACCCGACCCGGTGTGCCGCGGGTGACTCGGGCTCCAGCGCAGCCTCGGCTACGGTTCGGTACTTCAGTCCGTCCAGCCCCGCGGTGGGAGGCAGGCGCGGGTCGGCGGTCGGGGAGATACCCCTGGGATCGGAAACGTCGGGCATTGCACTCTCCTCAAGGCGGTATGGAGATACCCGATCGAGCGGATGACATAGCGCGCGCCAGTGCGGAGCGGTCAGCCGCCTGATACATCTACTTCGGCGCTGAGCCCGGCGGGGTTACCGGCACTACTGAGCCGGGGTCGCCGCCGGCCGGTGCAGGAGCTCGACGAGGTTGCCCTCCGGATCGGCGACGAACGCCATCCGCACCCCGGGTTCCGGCGACGGGCCCGGCGGCACGACCGGCCGCGCCCCGCGGGCCACGGCACGGTGGTACGCGGCATCGAGGTCGGCCACGTCGAACGCCACGTGCCCGTACCCCTCGCGCAGCGCGGCCTGTCCGGGCGTGCCCGGCTTGCGGCCCGCCGCCGAACCGGGCCGGTGCAGTAGCTCGAGCCGGTATCCGTAGGCCGGGTGGATGAGCATCTCGATGCTCAGGCTGATCGCGTCGACCCGGAGCGTGAGCTCGGGCACCAGGTCGAACACGTCGCAGAACCACGAGACGGCCGCCTGGAGGTCGGCGACCGCCAGCCCGACGTGGTCGAGCCGGGCGCCGATGGCGGCCCGGTCAGCCATGGACGTTCAGCCCCGCCGGGTCAGACGTCAGGTAGGACGCGAAGCGGCCGGCCGGGTCGCGCTCCGAGCGGATCTCGCCGAGGCGGCGGTACGCGTCGTCCGACAGGAACCGGTCCTGCCGGCGGGTGAAGTCGGTGTCGCCGAGGTAGGCGCCGGTGCCGTGAGCGGCCAGCGCGGCCGTCCGGCCGTGGACCCAGTCGAGGTACCGTGCGTCGTCCGCCGGGTCGGTGTAGATCGCGTACGTCGCGACGTACACGTCCGCCTCCACCGAGAACGCCATGTCGCGCGCGTCGCGGCGCGGCGCCCACCCGTACCAGATGGAGAACGAGTGCTCGGTGTCCAGCTCGCTCCACAGTGCGAGCAGCAGCGGGGCCAGGACGCGGGCCGGCGCGTCGCTCCAGGTGCAGTCGACGGCGTACCGGTAGCCCTCGGGGTTCTGCGCCGTCTGGGCCAGGTTCTCCTCGAGCACGCTGGTCCGGTCCCGGACGTGCCCGAGCTCACGGCCGAGCAGGGGGCCGTGCTGGAGCGGTGCGAGCAGAGCGAGCGCGTCGGCGTCGGCGTCGGCCATCACCGTCGTGTGCAGGAGCAGGACCGTCCCGCCCGGCCGGGACGCGCCGGCGTGCAACGGCACGTCGGGCAGGCGGGTGGCCGCGACAACGGGCTCGACGCGCCGGTCGAGCCCGGGCAGGACGCCGTGCAGCCAGGCGAGCAGCTCCACCGTGTCGTCGAGGCGGAACGTCCAGGTGTCGTGCCACATCACGCGCGGTGCCTCGTAGGTCTGCAGCTGGAACCGCGTGACGATCCCCGGGAAGCCAGGGCCGGCGCCGCGCGCCGCCCACAGCAGGTCGGGGTTCTCGGTGGCGTCCGCGTGAACGAGCCGGCCATCGGCCGTCACGACGTCGAGCCCGACCACGCTCTCGCATGCCCATCCGCGCGCCCGCCCGTTCCAGCCCTGTCCGCCCTGCAGCAGGTAGCCGCCGAGGCCGACCGATGCGCAGTGGCCAGCGGGGAACGCCCGGCCCCGGTCGGCGAGGAACGGCGCGAGCTCAAGGCCGCCCTTGACCGCCGGCCGCACGGAAACGATCCCGGTCGCCGGCTCATACGTGATGTCGCGCAGGCCGCCCAGGTCGACCAGCAGGGCATCGTCGCGCAGGCTCCACGCCGCCCACGAGTGCCCGCCGGAGCGCACGGTGACCGTCCACCCGCGCTCGGCGGCCAGCCTGACGCCCTCGATCACGTCGTCGTCGTCCTGCGCGAGCAGCACCCCGGCGGGGAGCCGGTCCGGGCGGCGCGCGTTGAAGATGCCGCTGACGCGGGCTTGCTCGTACCCGGGGTCGCCGCGCAGGAGCAGGCGGCCGGCCAGCCTGCGGCGCGGCGTGGTCATCCCACCGCCGCCGCGCCACCGTCGACGGGAATGTTCGCGCCGCTCACGTGGGACGACTCGTCCGAGCACAGGAAGAGGATCGCGTGAGCGACATCCTCCGGCTGCCCCCACCGGCCCAGCGGCGAGCGCGCGGCGATGCTCGCGGCGGGTCCCTCGGGGTCTTGGAGCAGCGGTGTCGTGTGCGGTGTCTGCGTCATCGCGGGGCTGACGGCGTTGACGCGGATGCCGTGCGGGCCGCCCTCGACGACCAGCTGGTAGGTCAGCGCGAGGACGCCGCCCTTGGCGGCACCGTGCGCGTTCTGCGGCATGAAGAACGCACCGCGCGAGGCCGAGATGGACGCGACGTTGACGATCGATCCGCCTCCGCCAGCGATGAGATACGGCCAGGCGGCGCGCGTGACGAGGAAGACGATGTCCAGCTCGTTGCGGATCGTGAACGACCAGTCGGCGAAGGAGAGCCGGTCGATGGGGCCGAACCGGATCGCCGACGCGTTGTTGACGAGGATGTCCAGGCCGCCGGCGAGGGCAGCGGCGGTATCGACCCACCGCCGGGCGCCTTCCTCCGACGCCAGGTCGACCGGCGCCACCGCGTCCATCCGCCCGCCGCTCGCGCGCACCAGCTCGACGGTCTGGTCGGAGGTCTCTGCGTGCAGGTCGCAGCCGACGACGTGGGCGCCTTCCCGTGCGCAGAGCAATGCCGCCGCTCGCCCGATCCCGCCGCCGGTGCCGGAGATAAGCGCCCGCTTGCCGTCCAGCCGACCCACGCGCAGCGCCTCCGATCCACGTGAGTTCGCATCTAACTTTCTTCATTCTATGGAAGTTACTATCTCACAGTGAGAATATGTCTCACAAGGGACCCGGCGAGAGAGGGGCGGACGGATGTCGGCGAGCGGCACGGGGGACCGGGTGCTCGGGCTCGGCTGCGGTCAGCCCCACGGCAGTGCGGAAATCCTGCTCAAGGCGGCGCTGAGGGCGGCGGAGGGCGAGGGCGCCGATGTCGAGCTCGTCCGGCTCAACGAGCTCCGCCTGCCGTCCGGCGCGGCGGAAGACGCCGAGCCGGACGACGCGTGGTGGCTGTGGGAGCGGCTGGTCGAGTGCGACGGGCTGGTCGTGAGCACCCCGATCATCACCAGGACGGTGGCCGCCCGGCTCAAGCTGCTCGGCGACCGGCTGCTCGGGCCGAACGCCGACGCCGCCATCATCGACGGGCTGCTGGCGCTGCGGAGGGAAGGGCGGGAGCCGTCCGTCCCGTTCCGCGTCGATGAGCGGGTGCTGAAGCCACGGGTGGCCGGCTTCCTCGCGGTGGGCGGCTCGCTGACGTCGCAGTGGAAGACGCTGGCGCTTCCGATGATGCACACGACGACGTTCTCGATGCATATCGCCGTCGTCGACCAGGTGCAGTTCGAGGGGCCGGCACGCCGCGCTCAGTTGTCCTGGACACCGGCGCGATCGACCGGGCAGCTCTGCTCGGACGCAATGTCGCCAGCCAGCTCGGGGCGGCCTTCGACGAGGCGCGCTATCTGGGGCCGCCGGGGCTGTGCCCGATGTGCCATCTCGACGTGGTCGTCCTGCACGGCGCGGACATTGAGTGCGCGACGTGCGGCGCGCGCGGCCGGCTCGGGCCGGACCTGGAGGTGACCTGGACGGACCTGTCGGCCTCTGTTATCTCCATGGAGGAGAAGCGGGCTCACGCCGCCGAGATCCAGGAGACCGCCGAGCGCCACCGCGAGGTGGGCGCCCAGATAGAGGAGCGCGCCCGGGCGTGGCAGGCGTACGACCGGACCGTGCGGCCGCAGCGTGCCTCGCCCGCCCCCTCCTCTTCGTTACCGGTCGGCCCATCAGCCACCGGTCAGCCCGCCGGCGCGGCCCCGGTCCAGTGGTGCCGGCCGGGTCGCACGTCGCGTGGCTCCTCGCCCGGCAGGACCACGGTCGCCGTGGTTCCCGCCGGCACGAGCACGTCCAGCTCCGCCGATCTCCCGCGCAGGCGCCAGGCCACCTCGATCGGCCCGTACGGGCTGATGTGGCGCGTCATGGCGGAGGTGATGCCGCCGCCCGGCCGCGGGCGTACCTCGAAGGTGCGGTATCCGGGCGCGGTGGGCCGCAGCCCCGCGACGTAGCGGTGCAGGAAGGCGGCCACCGCGCCCTTGCTGTAGTGGTTGAGGGACCCGTGCGGCGCGCCGTGCTCGTCGACGCCGTCCCACTCTTCCCACAGCGTCGTCGCGCCCCGGTTCATCATCGAGAGCCAGGACGGAGACGTGTCCTGGAGCAGGAGCTCATACGCCGTGCCGAGATGCCCGCTGTCGGCGAGCACGGGCAGCAGGTGGGCCGTCGACAGGAAGCCGGTCGCGAGGTGACCTCCCGCCAGGCCGATCAGCTCGACCAGGCGCTCGGCGACAGCCGGCTGCAGCTCCTCGGGCACCAGCCCGAACGCCAGCGCCCGTACGTGCGACGCCTGGGTCTGCACGGCCAGCGTTCCGTCGGGCCGGACGAACTCCCGCCGCCAGGCGTCGAGCGCGCCCTCCGCGACGACGTGGTACCGGCGCCACCGGGCCTCGGGCAGCCCGAGTACGTCCGCGATCGCCACCATCGTCGCGGCCGAGCGATACAGGTAGGCCGTCGCCGTTTCGGACTTGTCGGCCTGCACGAACGCGGGGAAGTCGGCGATGACCTCCCCTGGCTCCATCCACTCGCCCCAGTGGAAGCCGGTGTCCCACAGGTACCGCTCGTGCGGGGCCGGGCTCGGCCGCGCCGCGGCTCGCGCGGGATGCCGGCCGCTGGCGGCGGCGGACGCCGCGAACCGGACCCAGGCGGTCATGCAGCCCCACATCTCGCGCAGCAGCGAGGTGTCCCCGTACGCCTCGTAGAGGTCGAAGGGGGCGGACACGACCACGTCGCCCCACCCGGCGGAGCCGTTGAGCCCCCCGAGCGGTCCGTCGAAGCCCTCGGCGGGCGGGCAGGGGGACATATTCGGAACGCACCCGTCGGCGCGCTGGTCGAGCGACACGTCGGCCAGCCACTTGCGCGTGAAGGCCAGGACGTCGTACAGGTACGCGGCAGTCGGCGCGAAGACCTGCCAGTCTCCCGTCCAGCCCGCGCGCTCACGTTGCGGGCAGTCAGTCGGAATATCGCACATGTTCGAGCGCAGGGACCACACCACCGCCTCGTGGAGCCGGCTGACACGGTCGTTGCTGCAGGTGAACCAGCCGAGCCTGCGCAGGTCTGAGTGCACCACGATCCCGGTGAGGTCGTCCGCCCTCAGCGGCCCCTGGTGGCCCTCGACGCGGACGTACCGGAAGCCGTGCGTAGTGAACCGCGGCTCGAACACGTCGCCGTCGCCGCCGGACACGATCTCGTCGACCTGGCCCAGCGGCAGCGGCTCCGGGATGATCGGCAGGTCGACGTCGAGGTGCGCCGTCGTCAGGTCCCCGTCGCGGTCGAGCCACTCGCCGTGCGAGAGCGTCAGCCTGCTGCCGGCGGGCCCGGCGCGCGCCAGCCGCACCCACCCGTTGAAGTTCTGCCCGAAGTCCACGACGAAAGCTTTACCGTCGCGCACCGGCCGCACGGCGACCGGCTGGATCTGCTGGACCCGCCGGACCGGCGGCGCGACCGGCCGGACGACGGCGACGTCGGCGTGCCGGGCGACGGCGGGACTCCATGACCGGTCGTCGAACGTCACGTCGTGCACGGCCGGATCGGCCAGCCGGCGGTCCTCTCGCTGGCCGCCGATGAGATCGGCCGCGGTGATGTGGGAAGGCGCCGCGCGCCAGCTCGGGTCGCTGGCCGCCACGACCTGCCAGCCCGGCTCGGTCCGCACCTCGGTCCGCACCTCGGTCCGCGCGCCGGTCTGCACCTCGGTCCGCACCTCGAGCTGGGCGCGCAGCGCCACGTCGCTGCCGAACTGGGCCGCCGCCCGCGGCAGCCCGACCTGGCCGCGGTACCAGCCGTCGGCCAGCAGGACGGCGAGCACGTGGCGACCCGGCCGCAGGAGTGACGTGACGTCGTACGCCTGGTACTGGACGCGCGCGCGGTACTGGGTGTAGCCGGGTGCGAGTTCGACATCGCCGACCCGCTGCCCGTCCAGGAACGCCTCGTACAGGCCGAGGGCGGTGACGTACAGCCGGGCCTGGCCGAGCGCGGGAACATCGAGCGGGGGGACATCGATGGTCGTCCTGAGCCAGTACGCAGGCCGCAACCCTTTCTCTGGCCGCTGGCTCTCCTGGACGCCGATCCACCGGGCCGACCAGTCCCGCTCGCCGAGCAGGCCGGCCTCCAGCCCGACCGGCTCGCTCCATGCGCTTTCGCCCCGGTCAGTCCACACCTTCACCTGCGCCTGGGCCGAGCGCCTGGAGCGGTCGAAGACCGGCACGGCGACGTATGACTGGGCCCGGCTGTCCACCCGGCCGGTCTCGAAGCCATCGTCGGTGCGCACGCGGTAGGCATGCTGCGCCGACGACCCTTCCGGCAGCCACCAGCACAGGGCAGGCTCGTGCCCGCGCCCCAGGGCGTCCCCGCCGACGACCACGGCCCAGACCCTGGCGGGCCCGGCGCCGGTGCGGCCGGGGCGGGGAGTCTCAGACAACCGGGTGGTGGATGTCGCGCTCGTCGCCCTCGACGCTGGGCCGGTCGCCGCCCGTGCCAGCCGGCGCCGCCCGGCTCCCGGCGTGACCGGCCAGCCGGCTGTGATACTGCCCGACGGCGCGGTCCCGGAGCCTGGCCAGCGCCACCGCCGGGCCCTTGCCGGTCGCGGTGCTGGTCAGGCCGTCCGGGTTCTGGACGGCGGTCAGCACCAGCGCGATGCCGGCCACGATCGCCTGGTACTTGCCGATGCTGAGGTGGATGTCGAGGAACGTCACGAACAGCCCCGCGGCGGAGAACATGATGCCCGCGACGGCCGCTCCGGCGATGCGCCCGACCCCGGCGACGAACACGATCGCCAGCAGGCTGATCGACGCGAACGCCGCGAAGCTGCCGGGCGTCAGCTCGCCCTGCATATAGCCGGTCAGGGCGCCGCCGATGCCGGCGATGAACGCGGCGAGCGCGAACGCCATCAGCTTCCCCTGGGCGACGTTGATCCCGACCGAGCCGGCGGCGCGCTCGTTGGAGCGGATGGCCAGGAGCATGCGTCCGGCGGGCCCCAGCCTGAGCCGGGCGACGAGCAGCCCGAGCAGGATCACGACGACCAGCACGAGCACGCCGAAGATCACGCGGGGATAGGACTTGCCCTGGCTGATCGCCAGGTTCAGCCCGGCCAGATGCGGTGCCGGGATGGCCAGGCCTTCGGTGCCGCCGGCGAAGGCCTGGCTGGTGAAGATGACGGCGTCCATCGCCGCGGCGAACCCGAGTGTCACCACGGCCAGGTTCACGCCGCGCAGCCGCAGCGCCGGCAGGCCGATGATCAGTCCGACGGGCACCGCGCACAGGCCGGCCAGGATCAGCGAGAACGGGAAGCCGATGCCCCATCCGCTGGAGATGTGCCCGAGCATGAAGCCGCCAATTCCGGCCAGCGACATCTGGGCGAGCGACACCTGGCCGACGTAACCGGTCAGCACGACGACCGACAGGGCGATGCACGTGACGGTCAGCGATGATATGAACGCGAAGCGCAGGACGCTGTTGAGTACCAGCAGCAGGACCAGGCCAGCCACGAAGCAGATGGCCGCCGTGCGCAACGGCGCGTGCGGGCGGCCGACCGACGGGTTGCGCTCGGTCGTGTCCCCGCCGCGGGCCAGCACGGCGCGCGAGCGAAAGGCCATCACCGTGATGATGACGAGGAACGGGAGCGCGTCCGGCAGGCCCTGCTGGGGCAGCCAGGTCCAGACGGTGAGGAGCTTCTCGACCTCGGACTGGGCGCAGCCGATCAGCAGGCCGGCCAGCGCGGTGATCCAGAACGACTCGAACCGGCCAACCAGCGCGGCGGCCAGCGCGGGCACGATGAACAGGGTGTAGGAGGTCGGATCGAGGTTGGCGACCGGGACGATCAGGATGCCGGCCGCGCCCGCCAGGACCGTGGCGATCACCCAGTTCTGGCCCGCGACGCGGTTGGCGGAGATGCCGGTCAGCGCGGCTCCCCGGTCGTTCTCAGCGCCGGCCCTGGTGGCCAGGCCGAACCGGGAGAAACGGTAGGTCAGCGCGAGCGCGGCCGAGATGACGACGACCACGCCGGCGAAGAACAGACGGTCCTCAGGGAACGTGACGTGGGAGATCGACAGCGCGGCACTGGGGAAGATCGGGTTGGTGGCGACGGCCTCGGTGCTGTAGTTGAGGACCGCGATCGCCTCCAGGGCGAGCATGACGCCGACCGACGCGCAGACGCGGGTGAGCGGCGAAGTGCCCCGCAGCGGCCGGTAGACCAGGACGTACAGCACGAGCCCGAGGATCGCCGCGTACACCAGCGAGATGACGATCGCGAGCCCGGTGTTGATCCCGGCCCCGCCGTTCAGCGAGATCTGGTGCGGGATCAGGATGACGGGCAGCTCGAGCTGCCCGAAGCTGCGCAGGTTGATGAAGACGTAGGCGATGAACATCGCCACCGCGCCGTGCGCGAAGTCGACCACGCCAGCGCTGCGGTACTTGAGGACGAGTCCCTGGCCGAGGATGGCGTAGGTGGCGCCGGAGCCGAGGCCGAGGATCAGGAAGAGGCTGTAGCTGGACATGGCATCTCGTTCGTGTTTCGTGGGTATACGCGGCCCGGCGCCGGAGATCGGGTCCGCCCGTCCCCGGGCGGGCGGACCCGATCGCGATCATCAGCCGCTGATGCCCTGGAAGTAGCCCTTCGAGGTCACCCAGAGGTTGGGATGCGGCTGGGTGATCTCCCCGTTCTGGATCTGGTTGATGAGGTAGTAGTCATTGCAGATCGCGGGGGCGCCCTTCAGCGCCTGCCCATTGCACGTATAGGAGTGCGACAGGAAGTTCGGGTGGGTGCCCGACTTGAACGCGGCCAGGATGGCCTGCGTAGTCGGCGTGCCGCTGATCTTGCTCAGCACCTGCTGGACGTTCATGACGCTGGCGAAGCCGGCCGTGGAGATCGAGTCGATCAGCGTGCCGGGCGCGGCCCACTTCTTCATCGCCGCCGTGAACAGCTGCGCCTGCGGGCTGGGCCCGCTCTGGAGCACGAACGGCGAGGCGATGTACATGCCGTTGGCTCCGCCGGCGGCGGCCTGGATCACGGGCGGCGCGCCACACGGGTCGATGCCTATCAGCTTGCCGGTGTAGCCGACGGTCTTCAGCGCCTTCAGCACGTTGCCGCAGCCGTTCGGGACGTCAATGTAGGCGAGCTGGGCGCCGCTGCTCTCGATCAGCGCCGCCTGCGGGCTCGGGTCCGGCGTCGTCGGCGACAGGGGGATGGCCTTGACCGTCGTCACCCCGGCGGCCTTGAAGACCGGCGTGATCTGGGGCAGGAGCGACGCGCCCTGGGGGTTGCTGAAGTACATGATCGCGACGCTCTTGACGCCGAGCGTCTTGCCCGCGTACACGGCGGCCGCCAGGTTGTCGCCGGTGCTGACCGACCAGAACTGGATCGAGTTCGGAGCGGTCTGGGGGACCGGGGTGAACGGGATGCCGCCCAGGTAGGCCAGGTTGGCGTGCTGGTAGATCGGGATCGAGGCGGGCGCGCCGACATCGGCCGCGCCGAGGATCGCGATCGGGTGCTTGGCCACCAGCTGGTTGGCACAGGTGGCTGCGGTGGCCGGCGTCCCGTCGCCGGTGCAGCTGTCGATCACGATCGGATGCCCGTTGATGCCGCCGAGGTAGTTGTTGACGTAGTTGACGGCGGCGATCGCTCCCTGGCGCGCCTCAGGGAAGGTGACCGCGCCGGTCTCGTCGTTGATCATCCCGAAGGCGTACGGGGTGCCGGTCGCCTTCTTGGGGGTGCCGAACACCGAACTGCCGGCCGCGGCCGTCGGGCTGGCCGACCCGGCCGCGCCGAGCTGCCCGAGCTGCCCGAGCTGCCCGAGCTGCCCGAGCTGCAACCCGCCGCGATCAGCCCGAGGAGGGCGAGTACTGCCACGCTGAGCCATCTGGGTCGTTTCATCGGTGCTTCTTTCCTGATAGTTGTATCTGTCGGTCAAAGCGGGCAGGAGGCGGTTTCGTCAGGCGGCCGTCTCCCCGAGGTAACTGGCGGCGAGCAGGTCACGCCGCTCGCGGAGTTCAGCGGCGGTGCCCTTGAGCCTGATCCGGCCATGGGCCAGGACGTAGGCCCGGTCGGAGATCTCCAGCGCCAGCGCGACGTGCTGCTCGACGAACAGCACGCTGGCGCCCAGCTCGTCGGCCGCCCGGCGCAGGATCGGGATCAGGCGCTCGACGATCACCGGAGCCAGCCCGAGGCTCATCTCGTCGACGAGCAGCAGCCGCGGCCTGGTCACGAGCGCCCGGCCCACGGCCAGCATCTGCTGCTCACCGCCGGACAGCAGGCCGGCCTTGCGTCTCAGGCACTTACGCAGCTCGGGGAGCATCTCCAGCAGCTCCTCCTCGTGGCTGCCGCGCTGCCCGCCGGCCAGCCGCAGGTGCTCGCGGACGGTAAGCCCGGGGAACAGGGCGCGGCCCTCGGGCACGAGCGCGAGACCCCGGCGGGCCAGGACGTGAGCCGGAGTGCCGCCGACCTTCTCGCCGGACAGCTCGACCGTGCCCGAGATCGGGCGATTCAGACCGGCGATGGTCTCCAGGGTCGTGGTCTTCCCGGCCCCGTTCGGGCCGAGCAGGGCCACGACCTCACCAGGGCGGACCTCCAGGGTGAGGTCGCGGACGACCGGGACCCCCCGGTAGCCGGCGAACAGGTCCGTGACCACGAGGGCATGGCCGGACGTGCTCGCGCTAGTGGTCGGTGCCCGCATGGTGTCCTCCTAGGTAGGCCTCGATCACGCGCGGGTCATCGCGGATCTGCGCCGGGGTCCCCGCTGCGATCTGCCGTCCGAAGTCGAGGACCATCACGTGCTGGCACACGCTGAGGACCAGGCCCATGTCATGGTCGATGAGGAAGACCGTCACGCCGTGCTCTTCCGGCAGGGCCTGCAGCTGGCGTCCCAGCTCGAGGCTCTCGTCGGTGTCGAGCCCGGCCGCGGGCTCGTCGAGCAGGACCAGCCGGGGCTGGCGGGCGAGTGCCCGGCCGATGCCCACCAGCTTGCGCTTACCGAGCGGAAGCTCGGACGGGTAGCGGTCCACGACATCCTCCAGGCCGCACACCGAGACGGCCCAGTCGACGCCGGCGCGGTCCGGCGGGCGGTGCGGGAGGAAGAGGTCCCTCAGCGCGGAGGCGACGGTCACGTGCTCGCTGGCCACGAGCAGGTTCTCGTCGACGGTGAGGTCGTCGAATAGCTCCACCGACTGGAACGTCCGGGCCAGGCCGAGGCGCGCTCGCCGGTAGGGGCGCAGGCTGCTGATGTCGCGGCCGTCGAACACGACCCGCCCGGCGGCGGGCCTGGTGTATCCGGTCAGGGCGTCGACCATCGAGGTCTTGCCGGCGCCGTTGGGGCCGATCAGCCCGTAGATCGTGCCCTCAGCGATCTGCAGGTCGACGTCGGAGACGGCCACGACCCCGCCGTAGGTGACGCGCAGGCCGGCGACGTCGAGCAGCGGCCGTCGCGTGGTCGGTGCGCTCATGGCTCTCCCTCCGCGGCGCTCACCCGTGCCACCCCCAACTCTCACATCGTGAAAGTTGCTTTCATTTCGGATAGATTACGGGATATGGGTGCGGTTGTCTACACCTGCCAGGTCACGAATCGGGCGACACGCGCAGGGGATCAGCCGCGTCCTTCCCGGCTAGGCCGACCAGGACCGCTCGAGGCCCTTGACCAGGGCCACCATGCAGTCGTGCAGCGGCGTGGGCACCCCGACCCGCCGCCCCTGCGCGGATACGCCGCCGTTGAGGACGTCGATCTCGGTGGCCCGGCGCGCGATGACGTCCTGCAGCATGCTCGGCTTGTGGTCGTACGCCTGCGCAATGGCCTCCTCCACGGCCTCCAGCGGCGAGCTCGTCACTGCGATCCCGGTCCGCTCGCAGACCGCTACCGCCTCCGCGACCAGAGCGTCAACCTGCCGGCGAAGCCCGGCGTCGGTGCCGACGCGGCCCATCGGGAGCCCGGTCAGCGCGGCGAGCGGGCTCGTCGCGGCGTTGAAGATGACCTTCGCCCACTGCGGGCCCCTCGCGTCCGGCAACGCGTGGGTGACCAGCCCGCCCCTGGTGAGCAGCCGGGCCAGCTGCGTGACCTCGTCCATCGGCGCCGGCCGGGGCTCGAACGGCCCGAACCATGAGTCCCCCGGCGCGTCGTAGCGCACCACGCCGGCCTCCGCGATCGCGCCGGCCGTGATGATGCTCCCGCGGATGACGCGCGGCACGAGCTCGGCGATGACCTCCTCGTTTCCGAGCCCGTTCTGCACGCTGACCACGGCGGCGTCCGCCAGCGCCGCGCGTGCGCCCTCGACAGCCGCACGGGTCTGGAGCGACTTGGTGGCGACGAGGCCGAAGTCGCACGAGGGCAGGTCACCGCCGCTCGGTCCGCGCGTGGACCCTGGCGACGAAGTCGCCGAGTCCGGTGACCCGCAGTCCCCGCGACTCCATCGCGTCGACGTGCTCGGCCCAGGGATCCACGGCCCAGACCTCGACGCCGGGAACGCGCGCCAGGTGCGCGGCGTACAGGCTCCCGATCGCGCCGCAGCCGATGACCGCGATGCGGACCTGACCGGCGTCATCGTCGGTCATGACGTGGCCAGGGCGGTTCGGGCGATGTCCTCGCAGACGGCCGGATCGCCGCCGCCGACGCCCAGGCCGGCGACCACGCGCCCGGCATCGCGGATCGGCAGGCCGCCAGGCACACCTAGCACCGGCGGCACCACCAGCGCCGCGACCGCAGCGGCCGGGCCGAATCGGGCGCCGAGGTCACCGCTGCCGGCTGTCGAACAGCGCCGCGGCGCCCGCCACCGCCTGCGCCATGGCCACCGCGCCGGCCGGGCCGCCGTCCATCAGGTCCTGCTGGATCGGGTCACCGCCGCTGTCGACCACGGCGACCGCCACGGCGGCACCGCGGCGCGACGCCGCGGCCATGGCGGCGTCGCAGAGCGCCTTCGCCCATTCGAGCTGGGCCTGGCGGGTGGCCAGGGGCGCCGGGGCCATGCCGAGGCTCTCGGCCGGGTCGACGACCAGGTCGCCGAAGCGCTGTTCCCAGCGCTTGCGGTCGTCCCCGTGCTGTCCGGCGTACGGGACGCCGAGGGCGTAGGCGATCAGCAGGTCCTCGGGGTTGGCCGCCTGGCCGTCCGCGCTCACCGCGCGCGGGTCGACGTCGGCCGGGAAGAACGGGCTCACCGTCGCGCCCGAGGCCGCGATGCCGGCGACGACCACGCCGTCGACGCTGACCGGCATCCCGCCCGCGCCGGGGAACAGTGCCTCGGGGGACGCCTGGACGAAGCCGGCGGCGACCGGCGGGGCGATCGTCGTCATCCGGTGCAGGTGCTCGGAGCTGGGGATCTGCTGCGTCGCTGAGATCCAGGCCTTGGACCGGGCCCGCGCCATCCCGCCCGGGCCCCCGGCGTCCATGCGTGACGCCGTGAGCAGCGTCCCCGTCGCCCCGACCACGGCGATCGCCCCGCGCAGGCTGAGCTGCTCGGCCTTGTCGACGGCGCGCTGCACGAGCGCGCGAGCCTCGGCCAGGCCGAGATCTCGCGGGTGCGGCCCGGGCGTGCTCAAGCTCCGACCATGTTGTAGCCGCCGTCCGCGACCATGTACCCGCCGGTCATGTGCGAGGCATCGTCGGTCGCGAGGAACAGGGCCGTGCCCGCGACCTCGGCGGGCCCCGGGATCCGCCCCATCGGCGTGAGCGATCGCAGCTGGTCTCCCCGGCCGGACTGCCAGTCCTGGCGTCCGAGGGTGGCCTCGGTCTCGATGAAGCCGGGCGCGAAGACGTTGACCCGCACCGTGGGCGCGAACGCGTGCGCGTACGACTTGGTCAGGCCCAGGATCGCGTACTTCGCCGCGGCGTACTGCGGCGCTCTCGCGCTGCCGCGGACGATGACGGTCGAGCCGATGTTCACGATGCTGCCGTGACCCTGGTCCAGCATCCGCGTGCCGAACTCGTGGACGCACAGCAGCGTGCCCTTGACGTCGACGGCCAGAATGTGGTCGATCGACTCCTCGGTGATGTCACGCCACGACATCTGCTCGCGGGCCACGTCGCCGACGTTGTTGACCAGGACGTCGACGCCGCCCAGCCGTTCAAAGGCGGCGTCGGCCATCGCCCTGATCTGAGCCCGGTCGACGATGTCGGCCTGGAGCAGCACGGGAGCGCTGCCCGCCGCGGCGACCCGGTCGGCCGTCCGCTTGGCCCCTTCCACGGAGCTGCGGTAGTGAACGGCGACGGCGCGGGCACCCTCCTGGGCGGCGCGTACCGCGATCTCGGCGCCGAAGCCGGTGCCGGCGCCGGTGACGACAACCGACCGGCCCTCGAAGCGGCGCGGTACGGGAACAGGGGCGAGAGGCACGGGATGTCCCTTCCAGAACGGATCGTCGGATACGGAAACGGGCCGCCGGGCGCGAGCGTCAGACGAGGACGCGACCGCCGTCGACGTACAGCACCTGACCGGTGATGAAGCGGGCGCGGTCGGAGGCGAGGAACGAGATCGCATCGGCCACCTCCTCGGGGCGGCCGAGCCGCTCCGCCGGGACCAGCGATTCCAGGCTTTCCCGGTTGTCGTCCTTGTCCAGGTAGGCCTTGGTCAGGTCGGTCTCGATGTAACCGGGCGCGACGGCATTGACCGTGACGCCGTACTGGGCCCACTCGCGCGCCATCACCCGGAGCATCTGGTTCATCCCGCCCTTGGTGGCCGCGTACGGCCCGTGAGCCGGGTGGGCGAGCAGCCCGGAAACCGACGACACGAAGACCATGCGGCCGTACCGCTGCTCGACCATCAGCCGCCCGACGGCCTGGCCGAGCCAGTAGGCCGAAGACAGGTTCAGGCTGAGGGTCTCCTGCCAGTCGGCGTCCTCCAGGTCGAGGACCAGCTTGCGGATGTTGCGGCCGACAGCGTGCAGGAAGACCTGCGGCGTTCCCACCAGCTCGACGGCCTCGCTGACGGCCGCGCGGCAGGCCTCCGCCGTCCGCACGTCGGCGACCAGCGCCTTGACCTCGTGCCCGGCCTCCTTCGCGGCTCGCACGACCGAGTCCAGATTCTCCTCGCTCACGTCGACGAGGGCGACACGGGCGCCCTGGGCGGCCAGGCTGAGCGCGCCGGCTCCGCCGAGGCCGCCGGCGCCGAAGACCAGGGTCGGCCGCTGGCCGAGCGTGAGCCAGTCCTGCATGGGCCTACCCTTCGCGTCAAAGTTCTCGTACTATGAAAGTCGCTTTCCAAATACCGTAGCCCACCCGCTGGACGGCTGTCCAGGGACCCCGCTCGATGCCACCGTAGGCTGATGGCGGTTCCCGTCACCAAGGAGGAAGGCAATCCATGCCCCGCCGCACCGCCAGCTCCTCATCCACGACGCTCCGGCCCGCCAGGGCCGCCGCGGAGACGTCAGCACCGGACCGCCCTGGGTACCGCGTGGAGGCTCTCGCCAAGGGGCTGCGCATCCTGTCGCTGTTCGATGAGCAGCGTCCGTCCTGGCGGGTGAGCGACCTCGCCACCGCCGCTGGCCTGCCGATGCCGACCGTCTACCGGGTCGTGATGACATTGATGTCAGAGGGCTACCTCGACCACCTGCCCAACGGCGACTACCGGCCGGGCGTGCGCACGCTGACGCTCGGCACGGCCGCGCTGCGCAGCCTCGACCTCGTCGGCATCGCGACGCCGAAGCTCCAGGAGCTTGGCCAGCGCACGGGGGAGACGGTGAACCTGGCCGTGCTCAGCGGCGACCGCGTGCTCTACCTCGTCCGCCTGCGCAACTCCGATCTGGTGACCGCGAACATCCAGGTGGGCTCCACGTTGCCCGCCGTGCACACGTCGATCGGCAAGCTGCTGCTCGCCCATCTCGGCGAGGCCGAGCTCGAGGCGGCCGTCACGGACGCCTCGTTCTCGCCCAACCACGGGCCCAACGCGAAAATCTCGCTCGCCGAGCTGCGCGAGGAGCTCCGCACGATACGCGACCAGGGCTGGGCGATGCAGGACGAGGAACTGGCCTACGGGCTCCGGTCGGTCGCCGCCCCGATCACCGGGCCGGATGGCCGCGTAGTCGCGGGCGTCAACCTGGCCGTCCAGGCCCAGGACTGGTCCACGCAGCGGATCATCCGCGAGCTCAAGCCCGCCGTGCTGGCGACCTGCGCGCAGATCTCCGCGCTACTGCCGGACACCAGCATCCGCGCGCGATGACGTCGGGCGCGCGCATCCCGAAGCTCGACCCGTCGTCGCTCGATGACGAGCAGCGCTCGCTCTACGACGCGATTGCCGGGGGGCGCCGCGCTCAGGGCCCGCAGCTGTTCCGCCTGGCCGACGAGGAAGGATGCCTCGAAGGCCCGTTCAACGCCTTCCTGCTCCAGCCGCAGCTGGGGTCGGCCTTGGAGGCGCTCGGCTCCTCCGTGCGCTACGACACCAGGCTCGATGACCGGTGCCGCGAGATCGCGATCCTCGTCGTGGCCGCCCACTGGCGGTCAGGCTTCGAGTGGTACGCCCACGAGGCGATCGCCCGCTCGGCCGGGCTGGGCGACGCCGAGCTGGCCGCCGTGCGTGACGGCCGCCACGGCGCGCTGGCCGGACGCGAGGCGGTGGTCGCGCGCACGGTCCTCGCGCTCGCGGTGCGGGCCGACCTCGACGATGCCGAGTACCGCGAGGCGGTCGAGCAGGTTGGCCCGGCGGGGCTATTCGAGCTGCTCACCCTGGTCGGCTACTACTCGACGCTCGCGCTCCAGCTCCGCGTGTTCCGCGTCCCGGCACCAGACGGCACGGCCTGGCCCTCGTGAACGGCCCGGCCTGGCCCTCTTGACACGTGCCCGCCCGGCGCCCAATGATATGTGAAAGTCACTTTCGTACAATGAGAGCGAGTCATGGCATGAAACTGGTGACCTTCGACGCCGGTCGGGTAGGCCGCCTGGAGGATGAGGTTGTCGTCGAGCTCGACTGTGCCTCGACGCGCGAGTGGTTCGAGCGGGGCGGGCAGGTCGGCGAGACGGGGGAGCGCCTCCCGCTGGCCGGCACCCGGCTGCGGGCGCCGATCGTGCCGAAGAAGTTCTTCCACACCGCCGGCAACTTCGCCGACCACCACGAGGAGCTGCAGGCGGTCGACTGGTCGCATCCGGTGCACAAGGGGATCGTCTTCTTCCAGAACGTGGACGCGATCATCGGCCCGGACGACGCCATCGTGTATCCCGAGGGGCTGACGAAGGAGCTTGACTACGAGCTGGAGCTCGCGATCATCATCGGCCGCAGCGGCAAGTTCTTCGGGCCGCAGGAGGCCGAGGACTACGTCGCCGGATACATGGTCTTTAACGACATCACGGCCCGCGATATCCAGCGCCGGGAGATGGAGTCCGGCGTGTTCTCCTTCTCCAAGTCGATCGACACCTTCTGCCCGATCGGCCCCTGGATTGTCACCAAGGACGAAGTGCCGGACGCCCAGGCACTGGCCATGGAGCTGCGGGTCAACGGCCAGGTCCGCCAGCGCGGCAACACCAGCCAGATGCTCATCTCGATCCCCCACCTCGTCGCGTACCACTCGGCGCAGGGCTACTCGGCCGGGGACATTGTCACCACCGGGACGATCTCCGGCGTGGCGGCGGTACAGCCCAACCCGTTCGAGTTCTACCTGCAGCCCGGTGACAACATCGAGGCCGAGATCGAGGGCGTCGGCGTGCTCCGCAACCACGTCGTGCCCTGGAGCGCCGCCCACAACACCCCGCCGTACTCGACCGACCTCTACTCCTCGACGGGCTGACCAGGGTCGATGCGATGAGATTCGGGACGCTGGACGGGCGCTTTGTGCTCCTGGCCGACGGGCGCGTTCTCGACGTGCACGCGGCCGCCGGCGGCGACCTGCCGTGGGAGCCGCTCGCGGCGCTCGGCCGATGGGACGACGTCCGCGCGTTCGCGGCCTCGGCCGACTGGGGGGCGGCCAGCGTACTGGAGGAGAGCCGCCTCGGCCCGCCCGTGCCCGGCCCGCGCCAGGTCTTTGCCGTCGCGCTCAACTACCGCCCGCATGCCGCCGAGGCCGGCTTCGTGCCGCCCGAGACGCCCCTGGTGTTCACGAAGTTCCCCACCTGCGTGACGGGGCCGGTCGCCACCGTGCGGCTCCCTGGGGGCAAGGTCGACTGGGAGGTTGAGGTCGTCGCGGTGATCGGGCGCGGCGGTTACCGCCTCCAGCGGGCGCAGGCGTGGGATGCCGTCGCCGGGATCACCTGCGGCCAGGACCTGTCCGAGCGGGTGCTGCAGCTGGCCGGGACGCCCGCCCAGTTCTCGCTGGGCAAGTCGTTTCCCGGCTTCGGCCCGATCGGCCCGGTGGCCGTCACGCCGGACGAGCTGCCGGACCGGGACGACATCGGGTTCGCGTCCTGGCTGGACGGCGAGCCGGTGCAGCAGGGGCGGACCAGCGAGATGATCTTCCCGGTCGATGACCTGGTGGCCCGCTTGTCGGCGGTGTGCCCGCTCCTGCCCGGTGACCTCGTCTTCACCGGGACGCCGGCCGGCGTGGGCCACCGCAGGCAGCCACCGCGGTACCTCCAGCCCGGCGAGACCCTGGTCAGCCGCGTCGACGGCGTCGGCGAGATCCGGCAGTACTTCGTGACATGAGAGGGAGCACCTCGTGACGACCACCGAACCACTGCACGTCCTCATCGCCGGCGGCGGCCTCGGCGGCCTGGCCCTGGCCCAGGGGCTGATCAAGGACGGGCACACCTGCGAGGTCTTCGAGCGCGACGCCGACGACAGTCGCAAGATCGGGTACTACCTGCACATGAACGCCGACGGCGGCCAGGCGCTGGAGCGCTGCCTGCCAGCCGACCTGTTCGAGCTGTACGCGCAGACCTCGCGCCGGACGTACGACCGGCGGGAGTCGATCGTCCTTGACGATCAGCTCAACGAGTTGAGCTCGCAGCCGCACCTGGGCCCGCCCAACGAGGGCGAACGTCCGCACACCGGTGTCCACCGCCGGACGCTGCGCTCGATCCTGCGGGCCAGGCTGGGCAGCTCGCTGCGGGCCGGCCACGCGGTCGTCGGGTACGCCGAGACGCCATCTGGGGTGTCGGTGACGCTCGCCGACGGCACGACGGCTCAGGGCGACGTCCTGGTCGGCGCCGATGGCATCCGCTCGGCGGTCCGCGGGCAGCGGCTGCCCGGCACGACGGTGATCGACACCGGCGTCCGCGGGCTCGGCGTCTACGGCCGCACGCCCCTGACCCCCGAGCTGGCCGGGCAGCTGCCACCGCAGCTGTTCGAGGGCGTGATCATCGCCGCCGACCGCACGGGCTCGCGGCTGCTGACCGCGGTCTACCGGCCCCGGCAGCGGCCGGAGGACGCGGCCGCCGCGATCGCCCCGGACGTGACGCTCGAGCCGGTCGCCGACTACGCCATGGTCAGCTGCAGCGTCGCGCCAGGGACGGTGATCCCGGCCGCGGCGCAGTGGACGGCCGGCACGCCGGCCATGCTCCGTGCCGCGATGCTGGATGCGATCGAGGGCTGGCACCCCGCGGCGCGAGCCCTGGTCGCGGGCGTCGACCTGGACTCGATCTTCGTGATCCCCTTCGGGTACCTCGAGCCGGCGCCGCCGTGGGAGCCCTCGCGGGTGACGCTCGTCGGCGACGCCGCCCACGCCATGCTCCCCACGCTCGGCCTGGGCGCGAACCTCGCGCTGCGGGACGCCGCGCACCTGCTGGACCAGCTGTCCGCTGCCTGCGGTAAGGGCGCCCGCGGTGCGGGCGCCATCGTCGCGGCGATCGGGACCTACGAGCAGGAGATGCGCGACTACGTGTACCCGTTCATGCGCATGACCATGGACCACGACCGGCAGTTCGGCGGCGGGGCGCTCGCGGACCGCGGCCCGGCCGCCGGGCGGCCGGCGCCGGGCCGGTGATGCCGGGGCTGCACCACGTCGGTTACTGGGTCGACGACCTGGACTCCGCGCTGGCGCGGTGGGACCGGGAGCTCGGCGTGGGCCCGTTCCAGGTGATCGAGCACGTGCCGTTCGACTCGTTCGTGCTGACCGTCGGCGGACAGCGGTACGGCGACGTGGTGTTCGACCACTCAGCCGCCTTCGCCGCGTGGGGGCCGGTCGTGGTGGAACTGGGCCAGGTCCATGCGATCGATGACCGCCTGGCGGCCGCGTACGGCGTGGCCGCGGGGGCGGTCAGCCACGTCTCGTGGGTGGTGCCCGACGTGGCGCAGGAGAGCGCGCGGCTGGCGCGGCGGGGGTGCCGGCTGATCAACACGGCCCGGTCCGGGCCGGTCTCGGTGGCCTGGCACGACGGCGGGCCGCTGTTCCCGCACCCGATCGAGCTGCACCAGGACAACGAGGTGATCGCCGGCCTGCATGACCGCCTGGTCACCCTGCGCGCCGGCGAGGGCCAGTGACGTGACCGCGGGGGCACCAGGGCCCACCGGCCAGAGAGCGGCCAGGCCAGCCGCCGGCCGGCTGGCCGTCAGCGCCGCCGCCGAGGTCCAGCGCCGCCTGTGGGGTACCGACCCGCCCGCCTGGGCGGACCTGGCCGAGGCGCACAACCGCCCGCTGTTCGAGGCCGTGCTCGACGCCGCAGGCGTTGGCCAGGGCACCCGCGTGCTCGACGTGGGCTGCGGCTCCGGGCTCACGCTCGTCCTGGCCGCCCAGCGCGGCGCGACGGTCAGCGGCCTGGACATCAGCCCTGGCCTGCTCGGCCTGGCCCGTGACCGGCTCCCTGGCGCCGACCTGCGCGAAGGAGACATGGAGTCCCTGCCGTTCGGCGACGCCGCGTTCGACGCCGTGACGGGCGTCAACGCGTTCCAGTTCGCCGGCGACCCGCGGCGGGCGCTGCGCGAAGCGGCCCGCGTCGCTGTCCAGGGCGGGCGCGTGGTCGCCAGCCTGTTCGCGGCGCCCGAGCGCTCGGACGGCACCGTCGCGCACGAGGCCATGAGCGCGCTCATCCCGCCCGGGCAGGCGGACGACCACGCCCCGTACGCCCTCTCGGTGCCGGGCCACCTGGAGGCCGCTCTGGCGGATGCTGGCCTGCGCGTGGTGGACAACGGCGAGGTCGCGTGCTGCTGGCGCTACGTCTCGATGGACGACGCCATCGGCGGCCTGCTGTCCTCCGCGGGGGGCGCCCGAGCCAGCCAGGCGGCAGGCGAGCATGCGGTCCGCGACGTCCTGCAGGCCGCCCTGGCCCCGTTCCAGGACCCGCAGACCAGCGCCGTCACCCTGGAGAACACGTTCCGCTGGGTGGCGGCGCGCCGATGATGGCGGGGCCGCCGACGGCATTGGCGCGGGCCATCGCGCCGTAGATGGCCGCGCTCGGCTTGGGCCTGCGGGCGAACGTCTCCCGGTCGACCTCATGCAGCCCGTACCGGACGTCGTAGCCGAAGATCCACTCGAAGTTGTCCATCAGCGTCCAGTGCAGGTAGCCGACCACTGGCACGCCGTCCTCGATGGCATCGAGCAGTCCCTCGAGCGCCGGCTCGAGAAACGCCGCCCGGTAGGCGTCATCGTGATGCGCTAGCCCGTGCTCGGTCACGAACACGGGGACGCCGGCCGCCTCGTGCGCGTAGCGGACCGCTCCTGCGAGCGACGGCGGGTAGATGTCCGATCCCATCTGGTTCAGCGCCGCCCCCGGCGCCGGGCGCACCGGGCCGCCGGCGTCGTACCGGGCCCACTCGTAGTTCTGGACGCCGACGAAGTCGTCGTCGCGCGCCAGCGCCAGCCACCGGCCGTACACCTCGGCGCGCTTGCGGTCCCGGACTGACGCGTCGTCACCCACTACCTGGTCGTCGACGATCGCGATGCTGAGCCCGACCGGCAACTCGGGACGCCGGGCCTTGATGGCCGCCTTAGCCGCCCGGTGACCAGCGGTCATGCCGTCGGCCATGGCGCCCATCTCCTCAGGGAGCATGACGTTGGCGACCCGGTAGCGAGGCACGCCGGCCTGCTGGCTCGCGGCGAGCAGCGTCGCCCGCTCAAGCTCGCGCACGGCGCCGGGAATGCCCAGCCACGGCAGGAGCCGCGCGAGGTTCGGCTCGTTCAGGGTCACGGCGAACGCGATGCCGTCGCCCAGGTGCTCGGTGACGAGGTCGCAGTAGCGGGCGAACACCGCCGGTGCCTGGGGGTCGAGCCATCCGCCGCGCAGCGCGAACCAGTGCGGCGAGGTGAAGTGGCTGAATGTTACTACCGGAGCGATCCGCACGGCGAGGCAGTAGTCGACGATCGCGCGGTAATGCGCGAGAGCCGCCGCCGAGAACCGCCCCTCGGCCGGCTCGACCCTCGCCCACTCGACGGAGAACCGGTAGGTGTCCAGGCCGAGCCCGGCCACGAGGTCGATGTCCTCCCGCCACAGCTCGTAGCCGTTGCATGCCTTCCCCGACGTCACCCGGAAGACCGTCGGCCGCACGTGTTCGAGGAACCACGTGTCGCTCCCGGCGTTGCCGCCCTCGGTCTGATGACCGGAGGTGGCGACTCCCCAGCGGAAGCCCCGCGGAAAGGTCCGCACCACCCAGCCTCCTCGCGGCCCGTGCTTTCATTCAGTGAAAGTCACTTTCGGGTAAGATAGCATGCGCGCGTTCTGTTATCTGCGGTGGCGTGCCGAACGGGGGCCTGTGACCATTTTTCATGACCGCGATGGTGTCCGGCTCGCCTACCAGCGGCGCCGGGGGGACACGCCGGTAGTGGTGCTTCATGGCGGCTCTGGCCGCCGTCAGCATGGCGAAGCACTGCTCCCGCTGCTGCCGGAGGCGTGCGACGTCGTGACCCCGGACCTTCGGGGTCACGGGGAAAGCTCGCACACTCCCGGGCATTACCAGCTCGAGGATTTCGCCGACGATGTGGCGTCGCTGTGCGATTCGGTCTTCAGCGGCGAGCCCGCGGTCATCTACGGCCACTCATTCGGCGGGCAGGTCGCGCTCGTCCTGGCGGCCGGACGGCCGGATCTGGCCAGGGCGGTCATCATCGGGGATACCCCGCTGTCGCTCGGCTCGCTGCGGCAGGCCACCGCGGCCAGCCACGAGGTAGCGGCGACCTGGCGCGCCCTGGCCGCCTCGCGGCGCAGCGCCGAGGACATCTCGGCGGCCCTGGAGGACATGACCGTGCCCGCGATGGACGGCTCGGGTGCCATGCGGCCGGCCCGCGAGGTCTTCGGGCCCGGGCATCCCTACTTCGCCGAACTCGGCGCCTGCCTGGCGACCCATGATCCGGCATTTCTTGATGAGGTGGTCCTGGCCCGGTTTGCCAGCACTCACCGCTCGCTCGATGTCAGCCTGCTGTCCAGATTCACCGCCCCGGTGCTCCTGGTCCGCGCCGATCCCGCCGCCGGAGGCCTGCTGTCGGCCCGCGAGGCGCAGCAGGCACGAGAGCTACGCCAGGGCGTGGAGACAGTCATCATTCCCGGCGTATCGCACGGGCTGCACCTGCAGGACCCCGCAGCCGTGGCCGCAGTGATCAGCCCGTTCATCGAGCCGCTCATCACCCGGCGATGAACAGCGACCGGGGCCAGCTGAGCCCGGCCCGAGGCCGGCCGGGCCGGCCGTCCTGCGACCGTCGGGGCCAGTTCCCGGTTCCCGCTCACCGGGTTTTTCGTACACTCCCGTTAGCGCATGAATATCTTCGGCGAGCGGTACGTGCCGGTCGGTTCCGTCGAAACGCCGGACGGCGAGCTCATCGACGCGATCGACTCCTTTCACGCGCGTCCGGTAGCCCTGCTGGTGCGGACCGCGGTACCTGGCGCGCGCCGCGACGAGCTGGTGGCGCAGACCCGTGCGCTGATGTCGCTGCCTCCGCATCTGAACGTCTCGACCGTCAGGGACGCGTTCTTCGCGGGCGATCGGTACGTGGTCGTCATGGACCGGGCGGAAGGGCAGACTCTGGCCGGGGTGCTGGCCGCACGAGGCGTGCCTGGCCTGCCGGTCTCGGCGGTGCTCGGATACCTGGAGCAGCTCGCGGCGGCGGTGGATCATCTCCATCGCCAGCGGCCGCCGATCGTGCACGGTGACGTGCGGCCCGAGCACGTCCTGGTCACAGCGCAGGACGCCGTGGTGCTGATGTTCGGGGGCACCGCTTCCGGTGCCGGGGCGGCCGGCGACTCGGCCGGTGACATTGCCGGATTCGGCGCGACGGCCGTGCAGTTGCTCACCGGCTCCCGGCCCGGCACGGCCAGGGACGCCTCGTCAGATGCCCCGATGTGGGAGTGCGTCGATCCGGATGCGGCCAAGCACCTGAGCCGGATACTCCGCCGGGCACTGGACCAGGACGCTGCGCGCCGCCCTGGCTCGGCGGGCGCCATCGTGGAGCGCCTGCGGGCCTGGCGTTCCGCTGACCTGCCCGCCGGCGCCGTGACGTTCCTGCTCACTGACATCGAGCGTTCCACTGACCTGTGGGAGGCGCATCCGCTGGTCATGGCCTCGGTGATCGCCCGGCATCACGAGATCGTGGCGGACTGCATCGACGCGCACGGCGGCCGTCAGCCCCGCTCTCAGGGTGAGGGCGACAGCACGCTGTCGGTTTTCTCTCGTGCGACCGATGCGGTCGGCGCCGCGCTCGCGGTGCAGCATGCGCTCCGAGCGGAGCCATGGCCCGACGGCATAGAGCTCAGGGTGCGCGCGGGCCTGCACACCGGCGAGGCCGAAGTCCGCGGCGGCGACTATTTCGGCGCGTCCGTGAGCAGGACCGCCCGGATCCGCGCTCTGGCCCGCGGATGCGAGGTGCTCCTCTCACAGACCACCGCCCAGCTCGCGATGGACCGGCTGCCAGCCGGCGCGGAACTGTGCCCCGCGGGCCGGCATGCCCTGAAGGGCCTGGCGCGCGAGGAGGATATCTTCCAGCTCCGCGCGCCGGGCCTGGTCGATGCGCCGCTCCCGGTACTCGAAGCTGAAACCCTCGAGATGCGCCGCCAGTCCCCTGACCGGGCCGCCGCCAGCGTGCCGTTGCCGAATCGCCTGGGCGTACGGCCGCCGGCCGGCGTCGTGGGCCGCGAAGCCGAGATCTCGACGATCGCGCACGCCCTCAAACGCGTCGCTGACGGTGAAGGCCGCGAGACGCTGCTCGTCTCGGGTGAGGCCGGCCTGGGCAAGACCACGCTGGTGGCCGAGGCGGCCCAGGCCGCATTCGACACCGGGGCCTACGTGCTGTTCGGGCACTGCGAAGAGGACCTCGCCACGCCCTATCAGCTCTTCGCCGAAGCGCTCGCCCACTTCGTCGCGCACGCTGACGAGGAGCAGCTCGGCCAGGTGGGCCAGCATGCCGCCGAACTGGCCCGGCTGGTTCCCGCGCTGGCCAGCCGGATTCCGGGGCTGGCGCCGTCGAAGGCCACTGACGCTGACACAGAACGCTACCTCCTGTTCGCCGCCGTGGTCGGTGTGCTGGCCACGCTGTCGCACTCTCAGCCCGTCGTCCTGGTGCTCGACGACCTCCAGTGGGCCGACAAGGGGAGCCTGCTGCTGCTTCGCCACCTGGCGGCGGCCGAGCAGGCCGTCCGGGTGCTCATCCTCGGGACCTATCGCGATGGCGAGTTGTCAAGCTCTCACCCGCTCACCGACACCCTGGCTGCCTTGCACCGGCAGAGCCGGGTTTCCCGCATTGAGCTAGCGGGGCTCGATGATACGGGCGTCGTGGCGTTGCTGGAGGCCACGGCCGGACACACCCTCGATGACGCCGGGGTCGGCCTCGCCCACGCGGTCCACAGGGAGACCGACGGCAACCCGTTCTTCGTGACCGAGGTGCTGCGTCACCTGTCGGAAACCGGGGTTATCTACCAGGATGCGACGGGCCGGTGGACGGCAGATGACTCGCCGGAGCAGATGGCGCTGCCCGACAGCGTGCGCGTGGTGATAGGCGCGCGAGTCGGGCGGCTGGGCCAGGACGCCGAGCGCGTGCTGTCAGTGGCCTCGGTCATCGGCCGCGACTTCGATCTCGACCTGCTGGCCCGTGCCACTCAGACGTCGGAAGATGAGCTTCTCGATGTGCTCGACGCGGCGGCGGCGGTGACGCTAGTGCGCGAGCTGCCCGGCGTCGCCGGGCGCTACAGTTTCGCCCACGCCCTCATCCAGCACACTCTCTACGAAGACCTGGGCCCGACCCGCCGGGCCCGTGCGCACCGGCGGGTAGCCGAAGCCCTCGAAGTGCTGTGCGGCGATCACCCCGGTGCGCGCGTCGGGGAGCTAGCCCGGCACTGGTCCAACGCCACGGAACCGAGCGTGCTCGCTAAGGCCATCCGCTACTCGCGGGAGGCGGCCGATGCCGCGCTCGCCGCTCTCGCCCCGCACGATGCGCTGCGCTACTACGCCCAGGCTCTTGCGCTCTGTGGCCAGGCCCACGATCCAGACCCGATCCTGTCCCTCGACCTGACCGTCGGGCTGGGGACCGCCCAGCGCCAGACGGGCGATCCCGCCTACCGGGGAACGCTCCTGAGCGCAGCCCGCCGGGCCGCCGAGCAAGGGGATACAGGCCGTCTCGTCGGCGCGGTTCTGGCCAGCGACCGTGGATTCTTCAGCACCTTCGGCACGGTCAACCCAGACAACATCGAGATACTGGAGACGGCGCTCGCGCGTCTGCCGATGGATCACCCTGATCGGGCCCTAGTGCTGGCCATACTGTGTCAGGATCTCACCTACTCAAGTCCGCTCGATCGCCGGATCGCTCTTGCCGAGGAGGCTCTGGCGATCGCAGAATCTTCCGGCCATGATGCGGTCATTGTCCGGGTCCTCAACCTCATTTACCTTCCGCTCCGCGTGCCGTCACAACTGGAACAATCGCTGACTCAAACGGCCGACGCGCTGGCCCGGGCTGAGCGGCTTGGTGACCCGGTCCAGCTGCTCTGGGCGCTGGGCTGGCGCGCGTCAATTGTCGCCAGCACTGGTGATATCGATGAGATGAACCATTGCCTCGAGCGCGTCCAGTCGATGGCTGCCCAGATCAACCAGCCGAGCCTGAATTGGATCGTGAATTGCGAATTGGCAGCAAGCGCACTCGCCGTCGGCGACCTCGAGCGAGCTGAGCTGCTCATAGATAACGCGTTCAACATTGGCACAAGTATTGACGAGCCTGACGTCGATGTTTATTTCAAGGCGCAAGTACTCGGAATATCGGCGCGTCGCGGGACCCTCGGCGACATCGCCTCGCTCATTGCTCAAACCGTGAGCGAGAATCCTGGTATCCCATCTCTTCGCGGGAATCTAGCCAGAGCTTACGTGCAAGGAAAACGGGTGGACGAAGCACGGTCTCTGCTCGACGAATTTGCCAGGTCTGGCTTCCACCTTCCGCTTGACTTCCTGTGGCTTATCGGGATGGTCGGCTGGGCCGAGGTAGCTATTGCCTGCCGGGACCCGGCGTACGCCGGACCCCTCTTCGATCGTCTGGCGCCCTGGGCAGATCACTTTCCCTACATTGACGTCGCGAGCGAGGGTCCGGTCAGCCTGTACCTGGGCGGGCTCTGCGCGGTACTCGGCCGCTACGGCGAGGCCGACGCATATTTTGCCCAGTCCGCCGATTTCTGCGAGCGCTTCGGCACCAGCTGCTTTGCCGCCCAGACCGACCTCTGGTGGGGGAGGATGCTCGCCGAGCGCAACTCAGCGGGCGATGCTGACCGGGCACGCCCGCTTTTCTCGCGGGCGCACGCCATCGCACTGGCTCACGGTTACGGGGGCATCCAGAGCGATGCCGCAGAAGCGCTGCAGCACCTGTAACGACAGCCAGCCGGGCCACCGGGCACGCCTGGGCGGCTTGACTCATCCAGAGGCCGGGAGCTAAATGGCCGTACATAGATTCCGCTCAGTCGGCCACGACAGGCAGGCGAGCGCGGGGGACGCGCGATCATCGGCGTCACGCCGGCCCGGGAGGGGAGCCTGGTGACCTCCATCGCGATGGCCCTGGCCCGGTGGGCCCACGACCTGCAGCCGGCCGCCGAGGATCTCGCGCTGGCGCAGCGATCGCTGGCGGACACCGTGGCCGTCACGCTCGCCGCCCGCGATCACCGGGTGACGCAGCTGACCGCGGGCTTTCCTGATGGCCTCCGCTGGGCCGTGGCCGGGCACGTCCTGGACTTCGACGACCTGCACATGCCGTCCACGGCGCACGTCAGCGCGATCTGCGTCCCCACATCGCTGGCCACGGGCGGCGGGGCTCGGGCCTATCTCGCGGCCGCCGGGGTGATGGCGCGGCTCGGTACGGCCCTGGGCTGGCCGCATTACTCAGCGGGCTGGCACGCCACCTGCACGGCCGGGGCACCGGCCAGCGCCGCCGGCGCGGCGGTGGCGCTGGGGCTGCCCGCCGATCAGATTGCCACGGCCATCGCGCTGGCCATTCCGGGCGCCGGCGGGGTCCAGCGCGCCTTCGGCACGGACGCCAAGTCGCTTCAGGTCGGCTTCGCCGTCGAGGCCGGGATCCGCGCCGCGACGCTGGCGGCGGCCGGAGCGCGCGCCGATCCGTCTGCCCTCGACATGTGGCTGGGGCTGACGGGGGGCGATGCGGCCGCGGTGGACCTGCGCGGCCCGGCGGTCCCCGGCGGGCTGGCGGTCAAGATCTACCCGTGCTGCTATGCGCTGCAGCGGCCGATCAGCGCACTGGCCGGGCTGGCCGGGCCGGGCCTGGCTCCCGCCGACGTTCGCCGGATCATGCTGCGGACGCCGGAGGCAGCAGTGGCACCGCTGATCCATCACCAGCCGGAGACCGGCCTGCAGGGCAAGTTCAGCCTGGAGTATGCGGCCGCCGCCGCGCTGCTGGACGGCTACCCGGGCTTCAGCAGCTTCACGGACGCGGCCGTGCGCCGGGACGCCGCGCGGCGGCTGGCCGGCCTGGTCGAGATCAAGCTCGATCCGGGGGGCACCTGGCTGCTGGACGGCGAGCTCGAGGCGGAGATTCACACCGCCAGCGGCGAAGTCCTGCGGGTCACCCAGCGATTCCCGCCCGGATCCCCGGCCCGGCCGCCATCGGCCGGCCAGCTGGACGCCAAGCTCGCCGACTGCGTCCGCGGGCTGGACACCGACCCCGCGCTGTGGACGTGGGAGAACGCCGCCGACACGCTGCGGCGATTCTGCCCGTGACCGGCAGCAGCGGCCGACTGACTCCGCGCGCCGAGGAGAGGCATGGATGAGCTGACTGAGGTCGAGCGCGCGGTCGCGCACTCGGTCGTGCCGTGACGCCTGCCCCGCTGGACGGCATCACGGTCGTCGCGCTGGAGCAGGCGGTGGCGGCCCCGTTCGCCACCCGCCAGCTCGCCGATCTCGGCGCACGGGTGATCAAGGTCGAGCGGCCGGGCGGCGGCGACTTCGCCCGTGGCTACGACCGCACCGTCCACGGCCAGGCCAGCTACTTCGTCTGGCTGAACCGCGGCAAGGAAAGCATCGAGCTCGATGTCAAGAGCGGGTACGGCCAGGCCGTCCTGCAGGCTCTGGCCGGCCGCGCGGATGTGTTCGTGCAGAATCTGGCGCCGGGAGCGGCCGAGCGGCTGGGCTGCGGCGCGCAGCAGCTGCGCGAGCGATACCCCCGCCTGATCACCTGCTCGATCTCCGGCTACGGCCCCGACGGCCCTTACCAGCACAAGAAGGCCTACGACCTGCTGGTTCAGTGCGAAGCCGGCCTGCTGTCGGTCACCGGTACCCCCGACAGCCCGGCGAAGGCCGGCATCTCCGTCGCCGATATCGCCGCCGGGATGTACGCCTACAGCGGCGTGCTGACCGCCCTGTACGAGCGGGAGCGGACGGGGCAGGGCACCAGTTTCGACGTATCCATGCTGGAAGCCCTCGGCGAGTGGATGAGCCAGCCGTTCTACTACAGCGTCTACGGCGGCCAGCCTGCGCGCCGGACCGGCGCCCGGCACGCCTCCATCGCCCCGTACGGCCCGTACGCCTGCTCCGACGGCAGCCAGATGTTCATCGGCCTGCAGAACGACCGCGAGTGGGCCGTGCTGTGCGAGCAGGTCCTGCACCGGCCCGACCTGATCAGCGACCGCCGGTTTCGCACCAACCCCGATCGCGTCGCCCACGACAGCGAGCTGACGGCGATTATCGAGGCCGCGCTGGAGTCCGTGCCGGCCGGTCAGCTCGCCGCGCTGCTGGACGAGGCCGGGATCGCCAGTGCCCGGCTGCGCACGCCCGCGGAGTTCGCCGGCCACCCCCAGCTCGAGGCGCGGGACCGGTGGCGCGAGGTCGACTCCCCGGCCGGCCCGGTGCGCGCGCTGCTGCCTCCCGTCACCGTGCCCGGCCGCGAGGCCGCCATGGGCGCCATCCCGGCCCTCGGCCAGCACACCGCCGCCATCCTGGCCGAGCTCGAGCTGAGCCAGGGCACGCCGCTGAAAGGACCGTCATGACCTCGCCGCCTGCGGCCGCCGCCGCGCCGCTGCCCCGTTATCCGCTCGTCATCGACGGCCAGCAGGTCGAGGCCGCCTCGGGGCGCAGGTACGACACCACCGACCCGTTCCTGGGTGCCACCTGGGCCAGCGCGGCGGACGGTGACGCAGCCGACGTCGACCTGGCGGTGGCAGCGGCCAGGCGGGCGCTGACCGGGCCGTGGGGCCAGCTCACCGGGTTCGGCCGGGCCCGGCTGCTGCGCAGGCTGGCCGGCCTCATCGCCAGGGACGCCGACCAGCTGGCTGGCATCGAGACGCGCGACACCGGCAAGCTGCTGCGCGAGATGCGTGGGCAGCTGGCGAGCATCCCCGAGTGGTTCTACTACTTCGCCGGGCTCGCTGACAAGCTGCAGGGCTCGACCATTCCCGCCGACAAGCCGAACTTCCTCGTCTACACCCGCCACGAGCCGGCGTCGTGGCCGCGATCGTGCCCTGGAACTCACCGCTGCTGCTGCTGACCTGGAAGCTCGCGCCCGCGCTGGCCGCGGGCTGCACGGTGGTGGCCAAGCCCAGCGACTACTCTCCCGCGTCCGCGGTCGAGCTGGCTGCCCTGGTCGAGGAAGCCGGCTTCCCGCCGGGAGTGTTCAATGTCGTGACCGGCTTCGGGCCGGCCGTAGGCCAGGCCCTCGCCGCGCACCCGGACGTCGACAAGGTCGCTTTCACGGGCTCGACCCGCGTGGGCGCCGAGGTGGCCAGGGCGGCGGCGGGCAACATCACCGGCGTCCTGCTTGAGCTGGGCGGCAAGTCCGCCCATCTGGTCTTCGACGACGCCGACCTTGATGCCGCCTGCAACGGGATCCTGGCCGGTGTCTTCGCCGCCACCGGCCAGACCTGCATGGCCGGATCCCGGCTGCTGGTCAGCCGCGGCGTGCACGACGAGCTCGTGGCCAGGATCGTCAGCCGCGCGCAGGGAATCCGCCTCGGGGACCCGCGCGCGGGCGACACCGAGATGGGCCCGGTCGCCACCGAGCCCCAGTACCGCAAGGTCCTCTCCTTCCTGGACTCCGCCGTGAGCGAGGGGGCAACCGTGGCGGCCGGCGGCCATGCCGAGGAGCGTCTCGGTGGCTACTTCGTCCAGCCGACCGTGCTCACCAACGTCCGCCCGGCCATGACCGTGGCCTGCGAGGAGGTTTTCGGCCCGGTGCTGTCGGTCATCCCGTTCGACACCGAGGAAGAGGCGCTCCGCCTGGCCAACGACAGCCGTTACGGACTGGCCGGGGCCGTCTGGACCAAGGACATCCACCGCGGCCACCGCGTGGCGCACGCCCTGCGGGCCGGCACCGTGTGGATCAACGCCTACCGGGTCGTCGGCCCCGACGTCCCGTTCGGCGGCTTCGGCCTGTCCGGGCTCGGGCGCGAGAACGGCATCGACGCGGTCCATGAGTACACCCAGGTCAAGGCCATCTGGGTGGAGCTCACCGGCGGGACCCGCGACCCGTTCACCCTCGGGTGAGCGAGACCGTGCCGCCCGGCGAGATCGCGGTCCCCGGCCGCCAGGTCACGGTCCAGCGGGGCTAGGGGTGACCCGCGGCCCGGTCAGGGCCGCTGGCCGAGGGCCAGCACCAGGATCTCCTCGGACGTCAGTGCCCGCCCGGCGGCATACTCGGCGTCGAAGGCCCCGGCGCCCATCGCCGAGCGGAGGCGCCGGCAATCGCGATCGCGCAAGCCGCCTTCCAGGGGCTCGACGGTCTCGCCCAGGGCGGCCAGGACCTCCTGTCCCGCGCCGTGGAGCCGCGCGGCCCGGCCCATCTCGGCCCGGCCCATCTCGGCCTGGGTTGTCTCGGCCTGGGTTGTCTCGGCCTGGGTTATCTCGGCCTGGGTTATCTCGGCCTGGGTTATCTCGGCCTGGGTTATCTCGGTCCGGCTCCTCTCGGCCCGGCCGCTGCCGGCCATGGCCAGGCCGATCAGCGCGTAAGCGATGCTCGCCTTCAGCTGCGCGCGCCTGGCCAGGTCGAGCGATTCGGCGAAGAGGCCCTCGGCGGCACCCGGCGAGCCGCTGAGGTACTCGGCCAGACCCAGGTTGAAAGTCTCGTAGACCACGCCATAGCGGTCGTTCAGCGCCCGGGCGATGTCGAGCGACTCGAGCAGGTGGCCGCGCGCGGTATCCAGGTCGCCCATCGACAGCTCGGCGTAGCCGATGTTGCCCACCATCGTCCCCACCTCGCGCTGGTCACCAACCTGGCGGTAGAGCAGCAAGGCCTCGGCCGCATCGCGCCTCGCGCCCACATGATCGCCCCCGACGTCCACGGCGAACGACCGGACCGCGAGCAGCCGGGCCATGAGATGCGGCTCGTCGAGCCGGCGCGCCAGCCCCAGGCCCGACTCGATCAGCGGCAGCACGCTGTCCTGCTGCCCCTGGCGCAGCAGGACGAAGGCCCGCACGTACAGCAGGTCCGCGACCAGGTACTCATCCCCGGCGGGGCGGGCAATGGCCAGTGCCTCATCGCAGTATTTCTCGGCGATCCCGTAGCCGCCCGCCTGCTCCAGCAGGTAAGCCGCGGTGGCCAGGGCCCTGGCCCGCAGCAGTGTCGCCCCGCGGGCCGCCGGCACATCGAGGAGCGACCGGAGGGCCTCGACTCCTTCGGTGGCGTGCCCGCGGGCCTTCCAGAACATGCGCAAGGCGGCGGCCAGCTGGATGCCAGGCGCCGGGTCCGCCTGCTGCAGGCTGAAGGCGATCGCGGCCCGCAGATTGTCCAGCTCCAGATCGAGACGGTCCAGCCAGCCGGCTTGATCATGCGCCACGAGCTGCGGAACCGCCGTCTGCGCCAGAGCCAGGTAATGGCGGAAATGGGCCCACCTGGCGTCGTTCGCCGATGCGGGCTGCTGCCCTTCGAGCTGGCGGGCCGCGTACTGCCGGACTGTCTCCAGTAGCCGGTAGCGGCCGGGCCCGGCGCCCGGGCCGGTGAATTGCACGAGGTTCTTGTCGACCAGCGCTCCGAGGTGCCCGACGACCTCGTCCAGGAGCACGTCCTGGCCCGCGATGACCGCCTCGGCGGCGGCCAGGTCGAACCCCCCGGCGAACACCGAAAGACGGGCCAGCGCATGGCGCTCGGCGACGTTGAGCAGATCCCATGACCAGTCGACCATGTCCAGCAGCGTCTGCTGGCGCGGCAGGGCCGCGCGCGAGCCGCCGGTCAGGATGGAGAACCGCTGGTCGAGCCGGGCATCCAGCTCGGTCACCGACATGACTCGCAGGCAGGCGGCGCCCAGCTCAAGGGCCAGGGGAATGCCGTCGAGCCGCCGGCAGATGCGGCCGACAACCGAGACCGTCCGCTCGTCCCCGGCGATGGGCACCCCGTGCTGTGCGGCGCGGTCAGCGAAGAGCCGCACCGCCTCCGTGCTGCGGACCGCGTCCGCGTCATCCTCGTCCGCGGGCGTGTCGAGGGAGGGGACCCGGTATATGCGCTCGCCATCGATGCCGAGCGGCTCACGGCTCGTCGCGAGCAGCGCGACGCGCGGGCAATGGCGCAGGAGCGCGTCCGCGAGCTTGGCGCACGCGTCAATCACGTGCTCGCAGTTATCCAGCAGCACGAGCAGGCTCCGCCGGCCGATAGCCTCGACGAGCGTGTCGATGAGCGGGCGACCGGGCTCCTGGAGGATCCCGAGCACGCTGGCCACGGTGACCGCCACGAGGTCCGCATCCGGCAGCGGGGCGAGATCCGCGAACCACACTCCGTCGCCGGAGCCATCCAGCAGGCCGGCCGCGGCCTGAAGCCCGAGGCGGGTCTTGCCCGCGCCGCCCGGACCGGTGAGCGTGACCAGGCGAGCGGTGGCGATCAGCGCGCGGACCTCGGCCAGTTCGGCGTCGCGGCCGATGAAACTCGACACCTGGGCCGGGAGGTTGTTCAGCAGCTTCGGGTTGTCGAGCGACCGAAGTGGCGGGAAGGCCGCCGGAAGCCCGGCCGCCTCAAGCTGGAAGATCTGCTCGGGCCGGCCGAGATCCTTCAGCCGGTGGAAGCCGAGGTCCCGCAGAGAGGCGTCCGCCGGCATCGAATCGCGGACGAGGGCGGCCGTAGCGGACGAGAGCACGACCTGGCCCCCGTGGGCGACGGCCGCGATACGCGCCGCGCGGTGGACCTCGAGACCGACCAGGCCGACGGCCGTTTCCGAGACCTCGCCCGAGTGAACGCCCATGCGGACCCGGACGCTCTCGCCGGGCGGCCAGGAGTGCGAGATGAACGCCCGCTGCATCTCGATCACTGCGGCCACGCACGCGCTCGGCGACGAGAACACCGCGAAGAACGCGTCGCCCTGGGTGTCCCTCTCCCGGCCGCCGTGCGCGGCCAGGCCGGCCCGGACGAGCCGGTGGTGATCGGCCAGGACCTCCGCGTAGGCGTCCCCCAGGTGCTGGAGCAGCACCGTGGAACCCTCGATGTCCGTGAAGAGAAAGGTGAGCGTGTGCGTGGCCACGGCCTGGGCTCTCATCTGAGCTGGACACCGCCAGGATCGCGGTGCATCGCGCACTGCCGCATCAGGTGAGGCGCTGCTCTGGCGCGGAGGCTGTCGCGGTGTCTGCTGGAGCTGTCCCGGTGGCGGGTTCCTCCTGCCGCCCGGCCCGCAGGCCGACCAGGGCCACGATCGCCGCCACGGCCATGATCCCGGCCATGACGTACAGCACGGTCTGCGTGGCGTAGGCGAAGTCCAGCCGGACGAACTGGGGAATCGAGGCGATGCTGCCGCCGCCGCCGCGGGACTGGGAGATGCCCGACGCCTCGGCGCCCGCCCGCCCGCTGGGCACCCCGCGGGAGATCAGCGAAGTGGTCAGCCGGGCCCGCGTCTGCGTGACCAGGATGGTGCCGAGGATCGCGAACCCCAGGCTGGCGGTGTAATTCCTGACCGTCTGGGTGATGCCCGTGGCCTCGCCGTAGGAGAGCCGGGTGGCCCGGTTGACGGCGTCGGTGCTGGCCGGGCCGAGCATGAATCCCATGCCGGCCCCGGCGATGATGATGTACCACATCTGGGAGCTGAGGCTGAGCTCGGTGACCTTCCCGGCCCACAGCCAGAACCCCACGGCGGCCAGCGCGCATCCGAGTGTGACCGGGCGCTTGGCGCCGCTGCGGTCCAGCATCCGGCCGCCGATCTGCGCGGCGACGACGAAGCCGATAAAGAAGTACAGGAGGAAGACTCCGGCCTGCGAGGCTGTCTTGCCCAGCGCGATCTGGGCGTACTCGCTGGAAAAGAAGAACACCGGGACGAACACCAGCATGGCCACGCCGAGCACGATGTTCTCGACCCGGAACGCCCGGATGCGGAAGATACTCACCTGGATGAGCGGCGAGGCGGTACGGGCCTCGACAAAGTAGAACACGACCAGGAGCGCCAGGCCCACGACAATGCACGCCCAGGTGGCGGGATTTCGCCAGCCCCAGATGGATGACTGCTGGAATCCGAATACGCTCAGGGCCACGCCGGGCACGATCAGGGCCAGGCCCCGGTAGTCCATGCGAGCTGGCTGGTGGGCCGTGACCGGCTTGGAGATCGCGATCAGCGCCAGCGCCACGATGGCCACGGGAATGTTGACCCAGAAGATGGCCCGCCAGGTCCACTCGGTGAGAAAGCCGCCGAGGATCGGGCCGATCGCGGTGAGGCCGCCGGCGATGCCGAAGAAGAGGGCCAGGGCTTTCCCTCGTTCACGGAGGGCGAAGGTCTGCACCACGATGGCCAGTGCCGCCGGGAACATGATCGCCCCGCCGGCCCCCTGAACGACCCGGAAGGTCACGATCCATGCTTCGGCCAGGCTCCCCTTGGGGGTGAGCCCGCACATCGCCGATGCGCCCGCGAACACCACCACGCCGAGCGTCACCATCTTCCGGTGGCCGACCGTGTCGGCCAGCCGGCCGCCGAAGGCGAACAGCGAGGCCAGCGACAGCAGGTAGGCGTTGATCGCCCACTGCACGCCAGTGCTGGTCAGGCCGAGTTCCCGCTGTATCTGCGGCGCGGCGATGGATACGATGGTCTGGTCGATGAAGGTCATCGCGACGGCGAAGATCATCGCAGCCAGGATCAGGTTCCTCGATCGGCCTCCGGTAGCGCTGCTGGCTGTCATGGCCCCCCTCGAAGGCTCGGATGGTGCAACGGATCGCGTCGGCCACCAGGAAACATGTGTACACGGTCATCGATCCGGCCAGGCTGAAGACCCCCGTCGCTTCACGTCCTTGCCGATCAGCAAACGCTTCAAACCTGCGCACCAGCCGCCCGGGTGGACCGCTGCGCGGTCATGGGCGGGTGGTAATGGGCTAGCCGGGGCCCTGTCCGGCGCGGGCGTAGTTGCTGGCCCCGTACCAGTCCACGATGATCACCGGCTCGTCGCCTACGACCCAGGCATCGTGGCCCTGGGGCAGCGCGGTGACGTCGCCGGGGCCGGCATCGAACTCGGTGCCGTCAGCCATCATGATGTGCAGCGTTCCCTGCACGTGATACTGGAAATGCGGGGCCTCGCACAGATCCGTGCCCGCGAGTGGCTTGACGTGGTCAGACCAGCGCCATCCGGGCTGCAGGGTCAGCCGGCCGATCTCGCCGCCGCCGATGCTGACGAGGTCCAGCGTGCCGCGCTCGAAACTGCGAATCTCGTCGGGGGTATCCAGGCTTTTCTGCTCTGATTTTCCGGTCATGGCCGTCTCCTCTGCCGGGTCGTCCGGGTTTCGCCAGGGCTCTGTCTGAGAGCCCTCCTGCCGAGCGTGACCGACGGCGTTTGCAGGGACATTGCAGCGGGTGATCTGGCGGGCCGCCCGGCGGCGGAGTTTGATACCCCTATGAAGTCGCTGGCCGTGCGGGTGCTCAGCGATTTCGCCGTGGACGGGGTCGACCCGCAGGCGCTCGGCAGCCGGAAGGCGCGGCTGGCGCTGCACTTGCTGGCCCTGGCGGAGGGGCAGGCCGTTTCGCCGGATGTGCTTATCGACGCTCTGTGGGCCGGCCTGCCGCCCGCCCGGCCCCATGATCAGCTGGCCGTCCTGATGAGCCGGCTGCGCTCGGTGCTGGGCCGCGACCGGATCCTGCACAGGGACAGCGGTTACCTGCTGCACTGTGACTGGCTCGACGCGACCGAGCTGGCGGTGCTCACCGACGAGGCGGAACGGCGGCGCGGCGCGGGCAACCTGGTGGGCGCGGCGGCCGCCGCACGGGTCGCGCTATCGCTGGTTCGCGGTACCGGGCCGGTACCGGTACCTGGCGACTGGGGCCAGCGCAGGCGTGCTGACCTGGAGCACCTGATCAGCCGGGCCCGCCGGGTGGCGGCCACGGCGCTGCTGGAAGCCGGCGACTGGGTGACGGCCGCGGACGCCGCGATGGCGGCGCTGGAACGCGATCCGTATGAGGAGGCGGTTCTGCGCGTGCTGCTGCGCGCCTACGTCATGGGCGGCCGGGTGGGGGCGGCACTGGCGGCCTACGCCAGCGCCGCCGAGCGCCTCGCCGACGAGCTGGGAACCGATCCCTCACCGGAGACCGCCGCGCTCCATACCGCGATCTTGCGGGGCGAGCTGGCCCCGCCCCCGCCGCTTCCTGTCTCCGGCCCGATCGTCCTGGTCGGCCGGGACGACGAGCTGGCCTACCTCGATGAGGTCGCCCGCCGGGCCTGTGCAGGCTCGGCCGAGGTGGTCGTCATCGACGGGGAGGCGGGGATCGGGAAGACCGCCCTGCTGCGCGCCTGGGCCGCCCGGCGCACCGCCGCCGGGGACACGGTGCTGATGGCATCGTGCGGGCCGCTTGACCGGGCGCTGCCGCTTGATGCGCTGCTCAGCGCGCTGACGACGCTGCTGCGGCGCCTTGGTCCCGAGGCGACCGCCGGTCTCCTGGGCACCGATGCGACGATACTCGGGCCGCTGCTCGGGCCGGCGCCCGATCCGCGGCCGCTGGCGGTGCTGGCCGACGGCGCGCTCGGCCCGGCGGTGCTGTATGCCGCCCTGGTCCGGGTGCTGGGCCGTCTCAGCGACCGGGGACCGCTGGTCGTGGTGATCGATGACGCGCACCTGGCCGGCCCGACCCTGCCGGACTGGATGCGCTTCGCGCGGCGCGAGGAACTGGCGCTAGCCATGGTGGCGGCCGTCCGGCCGGCGCAGGCGGCGCCGCTGCCGGCCACCGCGTTCATTCACCTGGATGTGCTCGGCCGCGCGGCGGCCGCCGCGCTGGTGGGACCGGTCCGCATCGATGAGCTGTACGCGCGCTCGAAAGGGCACCCGCTGTTCCTCACTGAGCTGGCGCAGCAGGCGGCGGGCACCGAGCTGCCCGCGTCGCTGGTCGAGTCGGTGTCCGCGCGGTGCGACGAGCTGGGGGCGGCCGGGGCCATGCTGCGCACCGCGGCCGTGATCGGCCAGGAGCTGGATGTTGACTTGCTCGCGGCCGTGCTCGGCCGTCCGGTGGTCGAACTGCTCGATGATGCGGAGCTGGCTGCCGCCCAGCAGTTCCTGGCTGAGGAGGACGGGACGTTCAGGTTCCGGCATGAGCTGGTCAGGGACGCGCTGGCCGCGAGCGCGACAGCGGGCCGGGCGGCCTTGCTGCACCGGCAGGCGGGCCGCATACTGGCCCGGCGCCCGGCCGCCGACCCGGTGCTGGTCGCCCACCATGCCCGCCTGGGCGGTGACCTCATGCTGGCCGCTCGCTCCCTGCGCGACGCGGCGGCACGGGCCGCCGAGCGCTTCGACCACGCCGCCGCCGAGGCGCTGCTGGACGATGCCCTGCGGCTGCATCCCGATGCCGAGGGATGGCTGGCGCGGGCCAGGGTCCGTACTCGCCGCGGGCGCTATCGCGAGGCGCTGCTGGACGCCGAGCTCGCCGCGGAAGCCTGCCCGGCGGCCCTGGAGGCGGGCGCGTGGGCCTCCTATTTCGGCCGGCGCTTCACGCAGGCCGCCCAGTTTGCCGACGACGGTGCGCTGGCCGCGGCCGACGCGGCGACTCGGGCCCGGTGCCTGACCGCAGGCGGCCGCACGCGCCACGCTGCTGGCGACCTGTCTTCGGCGGAGCTGCTGCTGAGCGAGGCATTCTCGCTCGCTGAGGGCCCGGACCGGGTGACCGCGGCCGCGTGGCTCGGGGTGCTCAGGGCCCATCAGAGCAGGACGGGAGAGGCACTCTCGCTCTTGCGGCCGGCGGCCCGCGGCCAGGTCGGGGTCGAGCAGACGGCGGCCACCTTGCACGCGCTCCTGTTCACCGGGCATGCCTACGCGCTGGCCGGGTACCCGGCGCTCGCCCTGGACGCGCTCGCCCGCTACACCGCCGAGGTGGAGCGCCGCCAGGTGCCGCGGTTCGCGGGCCGCGCGGTGAACTTCGCCGGCTGGGTGCTGCGCAACCTGGGTGCCGGAGCGCAAGCGCATGATCATCACTGTGAGGCGCTGGAGGTAGCACGGCGCCAGGGGACCGCGGAGGTCACCATCGCCGCGCTAGAAGACCTCGCGGAGCAGTGCCTGGACGCCGGGGACGCCGACGGGGCGCAGTCGCGGCTGGCCGAGGCCCTGGCCCTGCTGCAGGGCGACCTGGTTTTCGGATGGCGGCTGGAGCTTAAGCACCTGCTGATCAGCGGGCGCCTGGCCCTCGCCCGAGGCGAGGCCGGGAAGGCGCTGGCGGACGCACGCGAACTGGAGTCACGTGCGACCGCGCTCGGCGTGCCGCGTTATGTCAGCGTCGCCCGCCTGCTGCGGCACCGGGCGAGCCGGGCGCTCGGCCGGCCCGTGGACCTCGGTGCCGTGTCCGCGGACCTGGATCTGCTCGACGGCTCGGTGGCCATCGAGGCGTGGTGGTGGACCGGCGACGTGGCCGCTGATTTCGCCAGCGCCACCTGGCTGGACCGGGCCGCGGAGCGGGCCGGGCGGTTGGCTGGCCAGGCCGGAAGTCATGCTGACGGCCTGCGATCGGCAGCGCAGCAGCGCCTGCGCGCCTGGGGCGCGGCCGTCGGCTGAGCCCGGACCCTCAGCTGCCGGTCAGTACCACCATCGGGACCACCAAGGGCCCGGCGCCGGCGACCGCGCGCTGCGCCGCGCGCGTGACAGCGGCTCTGCGCGGCGCGTCCAGGGAACCGACGAACGCCGCGGTACTGGCCATGCCCAGCCGCCACGAGGCCAGCTGCGCCGGGGTGGACAGCCCGGTCGGCACGGTCACCGTGCGGACCCGCACCTGCCGGAAGCCGGCCGCCGCGGCATGCTCGGCGAGCCGGGCGGGATCGGCCGCCCGCGGCTCGGTCTCGCTCTTGAATGCGGCGTACCACGCCGGATGCCGGTAGCCGAACCGGCGAAGGACGTCATCCACGGCCGCCTTGGCCGGGTGCGTCCAGCCCGGCAAGAACGCGCTGGCCGCGATGGCCAGGCCGACTCGCCTGGCCTCGCCGAGGCCAGCGGCGATACTGCCCAGGTGGCCGAGGCAGAACGCGGCCACGACCAGGTCGAAGCTGGCCTCCGGGAAGGGCAGCGCCGCCGCGTCGGCGGCCAGCGGATACAGCGGCGCGGGGCAGCGACGCAGCATGCCAGCGGCCAGGTCCACGGCCACCACCCGGCGTGCCCCGGCGGCGTGCGCGGCCATGCCCGCCGCGCCGGTACCCGCGCCGAGGTCCAGCACCCGGCGGCCGGCCAGCGGGACTGCGGCGGACGCGACCAGGGTCCGGGCCAGCAGCGCGTAGACCAGCTCAGGACCGCCCGCCCAGCCGGCCGCCGCCGCCTCGTAGGCCGCCCGCATATCCGCGTTCAGCGGAGCAGCGCCGCCGCGGCTACCGCTCTGCTCTCCCACCATCTGAGTTCCTCGTCGTAGCCGCCGAGCGCCTTCTCCCACCCGAACTGGACCATGGCGCCCAGCAGGGACAGCGCCAGCTGCCGTTCCCACCAGGGCTCAGTATCGATGCCGCATGCCTCCAGCGCGCTGCGGTACACCCCGATCGAGGTCTCCTTGGACTGCGGAAGACGGCGGCAGTTGATCGCGAGGTACCAGGCCAGGTCGCTGATCGCCGGGCCGATCCCCGGCTGTTCCCAGTCGAGTATGACCGTCCGCCCGGCGTCGTCGGTGCCGAGATTGTCGAGTTTCCAGTTGCTGTGCACGAAGGTGTGCGGCGTGCTGGCCATGGCCTCGACCAGCGGGCCGGGGTCGTGCGCCAGCGGGGTCACTACGGCTGCGACCGCCGGCGCCACCTCGGCCAGCAGCGGCCAGCCCTTACCCACCAGCTGCGGTACCAGGTGCGCGGAGCCCATGGCGGCCTCCGCCTGCGCCGTCCAGGGCGACAGCTCCAGGTAGCGATGCATGGCCGGGACGACATCGAACTCACTGCCGCAGTCCCAGAACGAGGCGTGCAGAGCGGCCATGTGCTGGAGGAAGCGCACATGCTGCCCGAGCGCAATCGGCGCGTCGGTGACCGGCACGAGCCAGGGGGTCACGTCGCGCATCAGCAGCGCACAGCCTCCCGCCGGGCCCGGGCCTGGCCGGTCTTCCCTGGCGGCCCCCACGATCGGCTGGTTGAAGCAATCCGGCAGGCGCGCGAGGATCCCCCGCTCCCACAGCACGAGCGGCGCGCCCCGCAGGCAGCCGGAAGCGCGCATGGTCCAGTCCTCGGCCAGATCGAGGTGCTTGAGCATGTAGCGCTGCCCGCCGATCACCACCCGCTCCAGCGTGGCCCCTGACTTACCCGGCGCCTCGGCCACCGGTGACCGCTCAGTCGCCCCGGCGAGCAGCTCAGCCACGTCGTGGTACCTCTGCGCCACCCCGCCGGGCTGCGACTCACCCATCAGCGGCCTCCATCTCGGCCAGCAGCGCGGCTGACCAGCGGCCGCCGCAGAAGACTGTATCGGCAACGATCTTCTCATCGCGCACCGTCAGCAGGTGCATGTGGTGCGCTGCGTGCGGCACGTCGTTCTCGAGCCAGCTGAGGGTGTACTCGACCACTTCGCTGGCCCCGCCTTCGGCCGGACAGCGCCGCAGTTCATCGAAATGGCCAGGGTCGGCGAACCAGCGAGCGTACTCGGCCCGGATCGCGTCGGGGCCGGCGGCATGCAGCCGCCAGTTGGGCACCGTGGCGTCGAGCGTGGCGTCGGCGCTCCACACATCGCAGGCGGGAATCGCCGCGTTCTCGATCGCGTGCAGGAACTTCTCGATCACTGCTGTGCTAGCCATAGTCGCCTCCTGGCGGGTGGAATCCATGGCCATCGTGACCCGTCAGCCTTGCAGTCAGGTTGCAGCTATGCCGCGTCTGAGCCGTCATCTCGCCGGGAGATGCTCAGCGGCCAGAAGGCGAAGGCCACCAGGACGAGCAGCGGGCCGGTATTGGGGTCGGTGGCCTGGCCGGTCAGGATCCCTCCGAAGTTCTCGCCGATGACCCAGATGGCCAGGGCCAGGATGACGCTCAGCACCAGGGCCGGCCGGGCTGCGGCGGGAAGGAAGATCGCGACGCCGATCACCGCGAACGCGGCGGCGAGCACCACCGGGATGAGCGGGCCCGCATGCCCGGCCGCGGCGGCGGCGGCCTGATCCGCCGCCGCCACCCAGTGCGGCTCCCCGGCGGTCAGGCCCTCGAAGCTGGCGCTCAGGGCGCCCGGCGCCCGGTTCGGAGCCTGCAGGATCAGGTAGGCGCAGCTGCCCCACAGGACCAGCCACAGCATCCGTGACCAGCGGCCGCCGAGCAGGCTGCCGTCGGCCACCGTGGCGTGCTGGCCGTCGCCGGTGCGGGCGGGCCAGGCCAGCAGGGCCAGCAGGGCGTACAGGATGACCGCGCCGGGGGCACCGCTGATCGGACTGGCCGTACCGGTCAGGATCCCGCCGAGGCTCTCGCCCAGCCACCAGACGGCCAGGGACCAGCAGACGGTGCCGGCCAGGGCGGCCTTGACCGTCGGCCGCCACAGCAGGCCCGCCGCCAAGGCGAGCTGGATGGCGGCGAACGCGGCGTTCCAGGCCGCCACGTGGTGCAGTATCAGCTGGCTCGCGATCCTGACCGGGCCGGCCACGGCGCCGGGGCTGCCCGCGGCCGAGGCATAAAGGATCTTGGTGGCAAACGCCTGGCTGAACATGTAAGGCTGGAACTGCAAGGCGGCGTCGAGCAGCCACAGCAGCCCGAGGCCGATCTGCAGCCAGCGCCTGGCGCCCGTAGACGTCCGGTCCGCGGACCACGCCGCCAGGCCGCGGATGCGGCCCGGTGACGCGACCGGGATCCGCCGCCCCTGTCCTGGCCGGGCTATCACCGTTCTCGATGGGCTGGTCATGGCCATCTCCCTGCGTGCCGGATACCAGCTCAGTCTTGGCCAGGGGCCGTCCGCGGCCCAGGGCGCTCCCACCCGGTTCGGCGGGGTGCTAGCTTCACCCGGCAACCGGACCAGGTCGGCCGGCCCCGGCTGCGGGCGGCCGACCTGGCGCTGGCCATAGGTGTCTGGTTACCTCACGATGCGGATAACGCGGACCATGCCGAGCGTGGTGTGCTCGCGGTGGTCCTGGGTGTCCATGAAGCAGGCCAGCACCCAGAAGCCGGGCCGGTTATGGATGACCAGCTGCTGGAAAGCGCCGTGGGACAGAACGTTGTCGAAGGCGAAGAACCCGGTGGCCAGGCGCTGCGCCTTGCCGTCCTTGCCCGCCCGCAGCAGCCGGGCGATCTGGCGCGCGCCAGCGGCGTTGCGGCCCCGGGCTGCGACGATCATGTGCGTGAGGAACCCGTGGTTGGCGAAGCGGACCAGCTCGCCGTCGTGCAGCCGGCCGGGGCCGCGGAAGCCGAACTCGATCGAGGCGATGGTGGCCTGGGGCCGGGGCAGCGCGGCGGGGTGGGCGGCTTTGGTGATCACGAATGTCGTGAGCGGAGGCTGCCCGTTGGATGCCACGTCGAGGGCGACGTACTGCCCGGCGGCCAGGTGGGCCTGCGCCGAGCTGGTGCCCCTGTTGGCCTGGGGCGAGAAGACGATCGAGCCGATGCCGTCGACGTTGTTCTGGTCGTTGGCGATCTTCGGCAGTGCCGCGAGGAACCGGGCCACGGTGACGCCGGGGTCGAGGTGCACCAGGACCGGATTTCCCTGCGGCTCGTGGCTGACCTTGGAGACGATCTGCACGCCGCCAGATTGCAGCGCGCCGCTGACGGCGATCTTCTTGCCGTTCATCGTGATCGTGATCCTGGGCAGCGGCGCCTTGTGTGCGGCAGCGCGTCCGGCCAGCGAGGCGGACGAGGCGCTGGCGATCGTGGTGGGCAGCGCCACGGCGGCGGCTGCCGCGATCGAGATGCCGGCCAGCGCCGCCTTGGTCCTTAGCTTGGGTTGCATGGGTGGTTCCTCCGCTCATCGAGATGCCCTGCGGCATCCGGCCTCAGTGCTAGCCCGCCGGCGTGGCGCTACACTGTTTCCCGCTCCCGAGGACTCCCGGACGGCTTTGGGGCGCGGGCCCGCGCAGACGGGCCGCTCTCAGAGTGGGGAGTGCTCCGCCGTCCGCGCACCAGGGTGGACCCCTAGTCCCCAGGACTAGGGTGATCATCGGAGGCACCCGCATCCGCCGTACCGTCGGCCGTGCGCAGCTCGTCCTCCAGAACGCGGATCAGGTCCAGCCATCCGGTGAACGGCACGGTCGGTCCGGATCCGGCGCGCAGGTGGCCGACAGGCTGGCCTTCGGGGCCGCGCCCCAGGTGGATTACGATTGCAGTCATTGACTTCCCAGGATCAGGTCATTACCTCAGCAGTGTGCCGGCCGGTCGGCCGGACCCGCGCCGGTAATCGCCCCTAGCCCGGCGGGCTAGGGTGCGCCGAACGCAGGGTGCCCCGGATCAGCAGTTATTACCCGTCCTGGGTGGGCCGACGTGCCCTCTTCACGTCGGCAGACTGGTGCGTACGCCACCGAAGGGGAGCAGCCGGTGGAAGAGCCATTTGTGGGCCGGGCCGGGGAGCTGGCGGTGCTGAACCGGCTTTTCGAGCGCACGGGCTCTGGCCAGGGCCAGCTCCTGCTTGTCGCGGGGGCGGCGGGTATGGGGAAGACAGCCCTCATCCGGCGCTGCCTGTCGTCGTGGCAGGCACGGGCCGTATCGGCCTCCGGGGATCCCGATGAGACCTCCCTGTCCGGCGGCCTGCTGGACCAGCTGGCCAGGGGCGCCGCCGTCCCCGAGGCCAAGACCCTGCTGGAGCTGCTGGAGACAGGCGCCGCTGACCCGTTATCGGCTGGATCGGCGCTGCTCAGCGCGTTCAGGGCGATACTCGCTTCGGAGCTGGTCGTCGTGATCATCGACGATGCGCAGTGGGGTGATGAGCTCTCCCTTCGAGCGCTGAGCTTCGCGGTCCGCCGGATGCATGACGACCCCTGCCTGTGCATCGTCGTCACTCGCCCGGAGGACCTTCACCGGCTTCCCCCTGGGCTGGTGAGAGCGGTGGACGACCGGGGAACCCGGCTCGACCTCGCTGCCCTGGACGCGAGGGCCGTGGCCGAACTTGCCGAGCTCGTCGGTGCCGGCTCCCTGCCGCACCGTGCTGCCGAGCGGCTGCGGGACCATACCGATGGCATCCCTTTGCATGTCAGGGAACTGCTGCACGACTTGCCCGCTGCCGTGCTGCGAACTCCTGGGTCCGTCGTGCCTGCCCCGCGGTCCCTGGAGACACTAGTGCTGTCGCGGCTGGCCGGCTGTGCGCCCGAGACCGAGCGCCTGGTTGTAGCGACGGCGGTCCTGGGCGCCGATACCAGGCTCGCCGACGCCGCTGCGCTGGCTGGTCTTGCTGATCCGCTGCCGGCCTTGCAGGAAGCGGTCCAGCAGCGGCTGCTCAAGCCAGGTGCCGCCGATGAGCGCCGCTGCGTGTTTCCGCGCTCTCTGATCCGCGCGGCCGTCTACCGCGATATCGGCGTGAGCCGTCGTGCTCAGTTGCACCGCGCGGCGGCCGGGCTGACGACCGGCTCAGCCGCGCTCGCGCACCGGGTGGCCGGCTGCAGCGGCCCCGACCCCGGACTTGCCGCGGACCTGGAGGCCCGGGCGCTCGCGGAGCTGGCCGCCGGCCGGCGGCCAGAGGCGGTCGAGCACCTGCTGACCTCCGTGCAGGTCGACGACCGCGGACCTGAGCGTGACGCGCGTCTGCTGACCGCAGTCGGGATGCTGATTGACCTCGGCGATGCGGCCAGGGCCCGTACCTATGCCAGTGAGGTCACGGCACTGCCGCCGTCCGCGTCGCGCAGCCTGGTACTCGGGCGGCTGGCGATGCTCGCCGGGGACTACCGCCCGGCCGAGGACTGGATCGACAACGCGTGGGTCACGCTGGCGGCCCAGCCGCCGGAAGCGGTGACCAGGGGGCGGGAAGGCGCGGCCGTTGCGGCCTGCCAGCTGGCGTTGATGCTGCTGGGCCAGCATCGCATCGACGACGCCGCTGCCTGGGCACGGCGAGCTGCCGATACCGCGGTGACGAGGTTCACCCGCGGCTGCGCTTGCGCTGTCCACGCCGGCTGCCTGGTCTCGGCCGGGCAGACGGACCGAGCTCAGGTCTTGCTCCAGGCTGAGCTGTCGCGCGGTGACCAGGGGCCGGCCGGAACGATGATCCGGGTCAGCCTGGCGGCGGCGCTGCTCCACGGCGACGACCTCGACGGCGCTCGCGCCCAGCTAGACGCCGCGGGCGCCGGGTATTCCGGGCTGCCCATGGAGCACCAGCTGGAAGCCGAGCTGCTGCGGGTAGCGGTCAATTACCGCGTCGGCGCGTGGGATCAGGCGGCCGCTGAGGGAGAGCGCCTGGTGGTACTAATCGAGGATCTCGACCAGGGCTGGCTGCGCGCCCGCGCGCACCTCATGGCAGTCTACGTCGCGGCCGGACGCGGCCAGTGGCGGTGCGCGGCAGATCACCTCGAGGCCGCTGCCGCGGGTCTGACAGGAGGTCCGGGAGCCGGCTCGCTGGAGCTGGCCAACGCGACGACGGCGATCGCCGTCGCCAGCGACGACCCGAACGCAATCATCGCCGTGGTGGGTGCCCTCGGCGATCTGGGCCTGGCTGGCCGGACTAGAACCCACCCGGCTGATGTTCTGGCCCGCCTACGCGCACGCACTGGCCCGGCTGGGCCGGGCGGACGAGGCCGACCGCGCGCTGCGCCCGTTCGAGGAATTCGCCCAGGCGCGGGGCCGCCGGTCCGCGATGGCCGCAGCGGGACGGGCTCGCGGTTACCTGGAAGCCGTCCGGCAGCGGCCCGACGCCGCGCGTGCGGCACTTGCCGCCAGCGTCGAGAGGATATGCGGGCTGGCCATCCCCTACGAGGAGGCCCAGACGCGGCTGGAATACGGCCGGTTCCTCCGCCATTCCGGCCAGCGCAGGTCGGCCGACCGGGAACTCAGCGCGGCGCGATCCCTGTTCGCCAGTCTCGGCGCACGGCCCTTCCGTGACCGCTGCGACACCGAGCTCGGCCACGACACGCACGCGCGGCCCCTGGCGTCCCCGCTGCCGCTGACTCCCCGCCAGCTAACCGTGGCCAGGGCCGTGGCCAGCGGAAAGTCCAACCGAGACATCGCTATGGACCTCTATATCAGCGTCAAGACAGTCGAGTTCCACGTCCATCAGATACTCACCAGGCTCAGTCTCGACTCCCGAGCCGAGATAGCCGCCACACTGGCCGTCGGGCCGTCCTGACCCACGACTGCATTCCGCGGGCATGTGCTGGGATGCGGTACGGCTGTCGACCCTAGTTTACGCAACTAGGGCTAATCCCTGGTGCGCTCTCTATACGAATCCTGCTGAATTGTCAGCACGCGCCCTGCAGGGGTGAGGGCGGACGAGGTAGGAGTTCAGCCGATGACCATTCCCGCTCCCGAAATGCCTGACTACACCGCCCAGGCGCGGACTAACCTGATCGCCCTGGCGAACGCAGCCTCGGCCAAACTGAGCGGCGTGACCGTCCAGCAGCCCACGTCCGCGGTGCTGGCAGGCCTGCCCGCGGTCGTCACTGCCGCCCTGGCCGGCGTCAAGCCTCCGGCCGGCCAGTCGCTGCAGATCGCCAAGTACTTGCAGATCGTGAACGGCAAGGTCACCGCGATCGTGGACGACGGCAGCTCGCCGAACGACCCGACTCTGGTCCACCAGGTCGTCACGGTCATCACGGCCGGCTCGCCGTCGTCGACGGCGATGACCTACCAGGTGGGTGCCCGGCCGCATCCGGTTACCTGAGCGGAGGCGGGCGACATGACTGCTCCCAGCCCGGTCCAGGTAGCCGCTTTCGTCGGCTGGACCGACAGCACCGGACAGGTGCAACCCACTGTGTACGTGCTCGGCGCCGAGGAAGTGCCGAACCCCGACATTCCCGTGGTCATCCTGCTGCACGGGACGCGCGGCGGCATTTACGACATGAGCGATCCGGCGACATCGCCTGGCTTTGCCCTGGACATCACTGCACCAATCGTCGGAACCATGGACCGTGGCTTCCACAGCTACCCCAACGTCGGATTCTGGGGCTTCAACGGCGACGCTCCGCTGAGCCCTGTACCTGATGGATGGCAGCCGTTCCTGATCAGTCAGGGCTACCTCACGCTCAACTACGCCCAGGTCGACCCGACAGGCAGCCTGGCCGCCCCGGTTAACAGGCAGGCCTCCGATCCGGTGCGGCAGCTTGAGTTCATTGTACAGAATGTCCAGAAAACCTTCCCTGGTCGGCGTATCTCGTTTGTCACCCACAGCCGGGGCGGACTGCTGCTGCGCGCCTGGATGGCGAACCAGGGCCTGGACCAGATACCGGGGCAGATGGGGACGGTAGTCCAGCTGGCCGCGCCGAATCAGGGCAGCAACCTCGCGAACATTGCCGAGGATCTGCACGCGAGCGTGGAGATCCTCCAGGGGCTGTCTGCCGTCTTCGGCATCGGGTGGCTGGACGATCCGCTGCTCCAGTTGATCGATGGCCAGGTGGGCACCCCGGACATGGCTGACATGCAGACGGGCGACAACAACACCTTCCTGGAGGGCCTGGCCAGTGCGGAGACTAGCTATGTCAAGGACCCCCCCTTCGCGCTGCACACTTTCGGCGGCACCAACCCCACGGTCAACCGATGCCACCTGTGGGAGTTCACCCCCGGCAGCGCATGGCCCCTGCTGACCTGGAACGGATCCGGATGGCAGGTGTCCTTCGACTGGGTGACCTGGGATGCTGGCCTGCCGGTCCGGGACTTCGCCGGCGATCTTGGAGTCCTCAGCGGAATAGCCGAGATCCTGCCGGGTACCGGCGACATCCTGGTCGCTGCGGAGTCGGCGAGGCTGCCCTGGGCGGCGCTGCACCACGTGAATCCGGTCAGCCACGCGCAGGTCCTGTGGGATACCAGCGTTCAGAGCCAAGGGCTGCAGGTGCTTCAGGCGGGCAGAGGCGAGCCGGCCCCCCCGTCGCCGGTCGGCGCAAGCTGGTTCCAGTGGACTCAGCCCACTCGGGTTGATCCGGGCTCTCAGTTCAGCATCACGGTTACTGTCACCAACGTCGGCACCACATCGTGGACCCCGGCTTATGTCGTCGGCGCCGATGACGGCTCGGGCGGCAAGATCTGGGGCACGGCCACCTCGCCGCTGCCGTCCTCGCTGGAACGCGGCGGCTTCGCCCAGGTCTCCGTCAGCCTGACCGCGCCGGCGACTGGCGGTTCAAGCCCGCAGAACCTGGACTTCTACATCGCAGATTCCGGTACCGCGCTGCAGCGCGGCCAGGCCCCTCGGCCGCTTCTCGTTGAGACGTCCGCAGCGCAATGTCAGGCGCTGGAAAGCCAGTGGCGGTCGCTGGAAACGGAGTTCACTCAGCTGCAGCTCAACTGGGCCAGGCAGGGAGGCAGCGGAACGGCACCCGGATCGAGCACCCTGCAGGAAGAGATGGCCGCGATCACAAGCCAGATGGCAGCCGACGGCTGCCCGCCGCCGACACCGTCATGAAGGGACACCGGTCGGCTGGCTGCCAGCGGCATCCTCGTTGCCACCGCGATGTCCTACCTGTACGGCGCGGCATCTGTCCTGGACAGGAAGCGGATCTCGACTGGCCTACCTGGCCCGCCTGGCAACTACTTTGGCCTGATCAGGGGCCCTGTGCTGTGGTTTCAGCACTCGGTCCACCTGAGCCCGACCGGCGATATCGGGCCCCAGGACTGAGCCCGTCTGCTGTCCTGACCGGGCAGCCTGAGTCAGGGTCCTCTAAGACTGCCGATGCCCAGCGATCCATCTGGTCCAGCCAGACTGCCCCGGTGCTCGATCATCTGCTCTGCCTCCCGCACGTAGGTGGCCGGGTCCTTGTCGACCGCGGGGACGCCCGCGAAGTTCCGCGCCTCGAAGGCGGCGAACTTAACGGCCAGGTCGTGACGCAGCTGGAGCCCGGCGCGACGGCGGAAGTCGGTGAGGCCCTCGCGTTCTTCCTCCGCCATGTGGTCACTATTGGCCAGATTCACCGCGGCGACCGCGGCCTGCCATCCGCTGCTGCCGACCTCGTGGCCCGCGACCGCGGCGATCGTGTCCCGGATGTCGTTGTGATCGTGGATCGCGTCGAGCGTTTCTTCCTCCGCGCTGTCGGTTCCCGCTCGCAGCAGCGCCGGGTAGAAGATCTCCTCCTCGGCCTCGGCGTGCAGCTCAAGGAAGGCTGACAGCCGGGCCCACACCGCGCTCAGAGCCGTGGTGTCGGCCCGGCTGAGCTGCTCCAGGATCGCGAAGAGCCTGCGCTGCTCGTGATGGTCGTCAAGGATCAGCTGGGTAATGTCCACGGTAAAGACGTATCACTACCGGGCCGAGCGCGTGGCGACGATGTGCGGGAGCAGTCAGTGCGGTTTCGCAGGGAAACGGCAGCCAGCGGCGGCGATGCCGCGGCCGCGGCATCGCGACCGTCCGCCGGGCTGTACCTCACCGAGCCGGTCCGCGGACTAGCTGACCTGGCGATTCTTCCCCTGGCTTGGCCATGGCTGGCGGCCGCCCCGCGTGGCGACGGCCATGGCGTGCTGGTCCTGCCGGGGCTGCTGGCCTCGGACCTGAGCACGGCGCTGATGCGGCGGTTCGTGCGCTGGCTGGGCTATGACGTGCACGGCTGGGACCTGGGGCGCAATCTTGGCCCGACCAATGCGGTGCTGGACGGCCTGTCGCGGATACTGGCGGATTTCGCTGAGCGCACGGGCCGGCCCGTGTCGGTGGTGGGTTGGAGCCTGGGCGGGATCTACGCCAGGGAAATGGCCCGCCAGCACCCGGCGCGCATCCGGCAGGTGATCACCCTGGGGAGCCCGTTCGCGCTCACCGAATCCCGGCCGAGCCGGGCCGCCGGCGCCTACCAGCGTCGCAGTAACCTGCATGCGGCCAGCGGGCGGCTGCCCACGCGCGAGCAGGTCGCCCGGCCCATTGACGTCCCCTCGACGGCCGTGTACTCCCGCCGGGACGGCATCGTGTCCTGGTCGGCCTGCATCGAGCCGGAAACGGCGCTGCACGAGAATGTCGAGGTCCGCTGCGGCCATCTCGGGTTCGGCGCCGACCCGGCGACACTGTGGCTGATCGCCGACCGGCTGGCCGCCCCCGCCGGCCGCCGCAGCCCGTTCCGCCCGCCGCCGCTGCTGCGCCCGCTCTACCCCGCCCGCCGATGACTACCCGCACGGTAAGGAGCAACCCGAAATGCAGCAGCTGACCGGACTGGACGCTTCCTTCCTCGCTCTTGAGACGGCCACTACCACCGGTCACGTCGGCGGGGTGTGCATCCTGGATCCCAGCGGGGCACCCCGGCCGGTGACCCTGGCCCGGCTGACCGAGGTCCTGGGGGAGCGCCTGGCGCTAGTGCCGGTGCTGCGGCGCAAGCTCCTGAACGCGCCGCTTGGCCTGGATCAGCCCTACTGGGTCGATGACGCGGACTTCGACGTTGAGTACCACATCCGCGAGATCGCGCTGCCGCGCCCCGGATCGGACGCTCAGCTGACCGATCAGGTCGCCCGGCTCCACGCCCGCCCGCTCGACCGGACCCGGCCGCTGTGGGAGATCTACCTGATCACCGGGCTGGCCCGGCGGCGGGTCGCGGTCTACACGAAAATTCATCATTCCGCGATTGACGGGGCGTCCGGCGCCGAGCTGCTCACCGTGCTTCTCGATCTCACGCCGGACGGGCGGGACCTTCCGGCCAGCGAGCCGTTCAGCCCGGCGCCGCCGCCGAACCTGGCCATGCTGGCCGCGCTGGCGGCGGCCCGGCTGGCCTGGCGGCCGGTGCAGACGGTGCAGGTGACCAATGAGCTGATCCGGGTGCTGCCGACCCTGGCCCCGGCGCTGAGCACTTTCGTCGGCGGCATGCTGGGGCTCAACCGCGGCGACGGCGAGATTATCGCCACGATGCCGGGGCGCGCCCCGGCGACGCCGTTCAACAAGCCGATCACGCCGCACCGCAGGCTCGCCTTCCGCAGCGTGGACCTCGGCCGGGTCAAGACCGTGAAGAGCGCCTTCGGGGTCTCGGTCAACGACGTAGTGATGGCAATGTGCGCGGGCGCCCTGCGGCGCTGGCTCACCGATCACGACGCTCTGCCGGACGTGCCGCTGATCGCGATGATCCCGGTGTCGGTGCGTGACCCGGCCAGCAAGGGCACGCTCGGTAACAAGGTGTCGGCCATGCTGGCCACGCTGCCCACTAATGTCGCCGAGCCGCACCGGCGGCTGGAGATCGTGCACGCCGCGACCACGCTGGCCAAGGCCCAGCAGGCGGCGATCCCGCAGGGCCTGGTCGATCAGATCAGCGACTTCGCTTTGCCCGCGCTGACCGCGCGGGCCGCGCGCGTCGTGTTCGCCACCGGCCTGCTGCACCGGCTGCCGCCGTTCAATATCTGCGTCTCCAACGTTCCCGGCCCGAATGTGCCGGTCTATCTGTGCGGGGCGAAGCTGCTGGCCCACTACCCGGTATCGGTGATCACCGATGGCCAGGGGCTGAACATCACCCTGGTGGGTTACCTGGGCCAGCTGCACTTCGGCCTGGTGGCCTGCCGCGAGCTGATCCCTGACCTCGAGGCTCTCGCCGGATACCTGGTCGACGAGCTGGATCTGCTGCTCAAGGCCGCCGACCAGCGCGCCGCCAGCTAGCGGAGGCGGCCTCAGCCGCAGGAGGCCGGCCTCAGCCGCGCAGTTCGTCGATCACGTCCCTGGAGTGCGTCAGCGGCACCCGGCTGCCCTCGAGCTCGATGCGTGCGGTACCGGCGCTATCGATCAGTTCCAGCACGCGTACGTTCACTCTCTGGTGAACGCTGACGGTGATGCCCGCCCGCGGGAGGCGAAAGACCAGCGCCGTCGGCTGGTCGTGCCGGCTGGGGGCGTCGAAGCCGTAGATGGTCGTGGCGGAGACTGCGACGAGCATCCTGGCCGGGAGCCCGGAGCGGGCGTCCGCGGCGTGTGCTCCCGCCAGAGTGCCCGCCTCGGCGCCCAGGATCTCCCCGGCGTCACCCAGCAGGCCTCCGGCTTCGCTGCCCGCCAGGCCGCCGGCGAACATGCCGCCGGTGTGGCCACGCGGGTAGAACTGGCCGGCGGCGAGTACCTCGTCGGTGATCCCGCGCGCGGACAGCGCGCCCTGCACCAGCACAACCATGCTCTCCTCGGACATCCCGGAATCCTTTCGGCTCAGCGGCGGCCGTCGCGCTCATGCTTGCTGGACGATCTCCATGCCGTTGCCGTCCTGGTCGCGGAAGGCGAACATGGGCGGCACGCCCGGCCAGCGCAGCAGCTCGCCGGTGTCGACCCCGCGGGCCAGCAGGTCCGCATGGTCAGCTTCCGCGTCCGCCGTGCTGAAACGGATGCCGGTCTCGACCCCGGCCGGGATGCCCTCCCGCGCGGGAACGAGCGCGATCGTGGTGACCGACTCCGGCGGCGCCACCTCGATCCAGCGCCGGCCGTCGCCGTAGGGGACGTCCAGGCGCTTGATGAAGCCGAGCTTGCCGACGTAGAACTCGAGGGCCCGGCCCTGGTCGCGGACGGGGACGCCCACCGTGTGCACCTGGGTGATACGAGACGTGATTTCCGTATCCGGCATCTCATTCTCCTGTTCGCTGGGCCTGTGCCCGCGGGGTCGCGCTGCCTGCCCGGCAACGCCGACGATAGGTGACCATTAAGTCACATGTCAAGCCGGGCGGCGGCCCGGCGCCTGCCGCCCGGCCTCGGGAGCGCCCGCCCGCCGGCCGTGCCTCGGGAGCGCCCGGCCGCCGGTGCGGACGCGGGGAGCGGCCGCCGCCGGCCAGTTCGTAAGCTGATCCCTCAACCATCCGGCAGAGGCAGGGGCCCCATGATCCTCGATCGTTTCCGCGTTACTGACCGGGTGGCCGTGGTGACCGGCGCGGGCCGGGGAATCGGCGCGGCCGCGGCCATCGCCCTGGCCCAGGCCGGAGCGGATGTCGTGATCTCGGCGCGGACCGCCGGTCAGCTGGAGCAGGTCGCGCAGCAGGTCGAGGCGGCCGGCCGCCGGGCCGTGGCCGTGCCCGCCGACCTCAGCGACCTCGATGCCGCGGCGGCCCTGGCCGCCGCCGCCGTCGAGGCGTTCGGCCGCCTGGACATCGTCGTCAACAACGTCGGCGGCGCGATGCCGCGGCCGTTCCTGGACACCAGGCCCCGGCACCTGGCCGACGCGTTCCACTTCAACGTCGAGGTCACTCACCGCCTGACCCAGGCGGCGGTCCCGCATCTGCTCGCCACCGCCGCGGCCGGCGAGCCGCACGACGCGGGTGCCGTGATCAACATCTCCTCGGTTCTCGGCCGGACCGCGGGCCGCGGCTACCTGGCCTACGGCACCGCCAAGGCGGCCCTGACCCACTACACCCGGCTGGCCGCCGCCGACCTCACTCCCCGGATCCGGGTCAACGCGATCGCCGTCGGAGTGGTGGCCACCTCGGCGCTCGACATCGTGGTCAGCGACGAATCCCTGCGCGGCCAGGTCGAGCAGGCGACCCCGCTGGGCCGGATCGGCGATCCGGAGGATGTCGCGGCCGCCGTCCTCTTCCTGGCCGCACCGGCCTCCGGCTACATCACCGGTAAGATTCTCGAGGTGGACGGCGGCATCGACCGGCCCAGCCTCGATCTCGGGCTGCCCGACCTGTGACCCGGATCCGGCCAGCAAAGGCGCTGTCCCCGCCGGCCTGCTAGACGAACGCGCTGATGCCGGTCTCCGCCCGGCCGATGAGCAGTTTCTGGATCTGGCTGGTGCCCTCGTACAGCGTCATGACGCGGGCGTCGCGCATGTACTTCTGAACGGGGTACTCATCGATGTACCCGTAGCCGCCGAAGACCTGGATGGCCGAGTTAGCGGCGCGCACGGCGGCCTCGCTGGCGAAGTACTTGGCTTTCGACGCCTCGACGCCGAACTTCTCGCCGCGCTCGATGAGGTCCGCTGCCCGCCAGACCAGGAGCCGGGCGGCGTCGGCGTCGACCGAGATGTCGGCGATCATGTCCTGGATCAGCTGGAAGGAGGCGATCGGGCGGCCGAACTGCTGGCGCTCCCCGGCGTACTGGACGGCCGCCTCCAGGCAGCCCTGGATGATGCCGACGCAGCCCGCTCCCACCGACACCCGGCCCTTGTCCAGGGACTGCATGGCGACCCGGAAACCCTCGCCCTCGCCGCCGAGGCGCGCTGACGCCGGGACCCGGACGTCGGTGAGGAAGATCTCGCTGGTGGCCTGGCCCCGCAGGCCGAGCTTGCCCTTGATCTCGCGGCGCTCGAACCCGGCGGTGCCGGTCGGCACCAGAAACGCCGAAACGCCCTTCGGGCCCGGTCCGCCGGTCCGGGCGAACAGGAGGCACACGTCCGCCCACGTGCCGTTCGTGATAAAGATCTTCTGTCCGGAGATGACATAGTCGTCGCCGTCCAGGACGGCCCTTGTCTCCAGGCTGGCCGGGTCGGACCCGTTGCCGGGCTCGGTCAGCCCGAAGCAGCCCAGGGCCTGCCCGGCCGCGATCCGCGGCAGCCATTCCTGCTTCTGCTCCTCCGTGCCGTGGGCGAGGATGGCCTTGCCGACGAGCCCGTTGGAGACCGAGACGATGCCACGGACCGAGGAGTCGGCGCGGCCGAGTTCCTCCATGCCGATGCAGTAGGTGATGTAGTCGCCGCCCAGGCCGCCGTATTCTTCCGGGATCGTCAGGCCGAAGAAGCCGATCTCGCCCAGCCTCGGCATGATCGCGATGTCGACGGACTCGGCCCGGTCCCACGCGGCACGGTGCGGTACGACCTCCTTGTCCAGGAACTCGCGGGCCAGCGCCTTGAAGCTTCTCTGATCCTCGGTGAGCGCGAGGTCCATGCCGATCCTCCGGTCCTGGTCCGTTCTGGCCAGCCTGGTCCGTTCTGGCCAGCCTGCCGCGTCCTCGCCAGCTGCCGCGTCCTCGCCAGCCTGGTCGATATCGTCCTGCGCAGGCTAGCCGCTGCGCGTCCCCGCGAGCCAGTCGATCATGTACGGGCGGGGCGGCCGGTCATGTACCCGGCGAAGCGCTCGTCGACCTGCGGCCCGGTGAGCCCGAAATCGGCCAGGGCGTACCGGTGCGCGCCGGCGGCATGGCCCGCGGCGCTGCGGGCGTGCAGGTCCCGCATCGCGTCCGCGGCGGCGCCGGTGAGCTCCAGCCCGAAGCGGGCGTACACCGATTCGACGGTGCCCATGGGGTCGGCGACAAACTCGTCGTAGTCGACGTCGCAGAACTGCGCCGGGTCGCGCGTGGCCCGGATGGCGGTGAAGCGCTCCAGGCCGCGGGCCCACAACTCCAGCTGGTCTGCTCCGATCACCTCGCCGCGGAAGGTCGTCGACCATCCGGCGGACGCCTGCGCGGCGAGGCTGCACACCGACGCGATCGCGGTCCGGGGGGCGCGGTGGGTCTGGATCACCAGCGCGTCCGGGTAGACCTCCAGCAGCGCGTCCAGCGCGAACAGGTGGCTGGGGTTCTTGAGCACCCAGCGCTGGTCGCGGTCGGGCAGCCCGATCAGCTGCAGGTTGCGCCGGTGCCGGCGGTAGGCGGGGGTCCAGTCCTGACCGCGCAGCCAGCGGGAGTAGGCCGGCACGTGCGCCAGGCATTCATAGGAGATGGACCGCATCGACTGCCGCAGCAGCTGCCAGCACTCTTCGACCTGGTCGGCCGCGATGTAGTGCACGCCCATGAACTCGGGGTGCTCGATGTGATGCCGGGCGTAGCTCGCCTGAATGTGCCGGAAAACCGGGTCGCCGGCCCAGGTGTGCCGGGGCGGCCGGGGCTGCGGTGCCTCGGTCAGCCACATCTGCAGGCCCTGATGCGCCGGGTCGGCGGTGAGCAGCCGGTGCAGCGCCGTCGTGCCGGTCCTGGGCAGGCCGGTCACGAAGATCGGCCGCTTGATGCCGACCGCCGCGTACTGCGGGTGGGCCTGCCAGGCGGCCTCGCTGAACAGCCTGGCCGCCAGCGCGCCGCGCAGGAAGACCCGCTTCAGCTTGCGGCCCAGCGGGGTCAGGCCGGCCTCGGCGGCATAGGACTCCAGCAGCACGGCCAGGCCGTCGCGGTAGTCATCAGCACCGAAATCGGCCAGCCCCGTGATCCGGGTGGCCGACTCGTGCAGGTCCGCCACCGTGCCGACGCTGTCCCGCTCGCCGCCCGCCTGCCCGCTGCCCGCCTGCCCGCTGCTCATCGGATCGCCGCTGCTCAGTGGTGGTACTCGCCGCTGTTGACGTCCAGGCACTGGCCGGTGATGGCGCGGGCCATCGGCGAGGCCAGGAAGACGACCGCGTCGGCGATCTCGTCGGGTTCCGGCAGCCTGCCCAGGTCGGTCGTCGCCGCGGCCTCGGCGTAGATCTGCTGCGGATCCACCCCGCGCTGGCCGGCGAGGTAGCCGAAGTACCACTTCAGCGAGTCGGCCCAGATGTAGCCAGGCGCCACCGAGTTGACCCGGATTCCCTGCGGGCCGAGCTCGGTGGCCAGGCTCTGCGCGAGGGCGAGCAGGGCCGCCTTGGCCATCTTGTACCCGCCGAAGGTGAGCCGCGAGTGCCGCAGCACCGCTGAGTTGATCATCACGACCGATCCCCCGCTGGCGGCGAGGGCCGGGGCCAGCAGCCGGGTCAGCCGCAGCGCGGCGATGACGTTGGTGTCGAATGCGGCCGAGATGGCGTCCAGGCTCACCTCGGCCAGGCCCGTCAGCGGCGGTATCGCGAACGCGTTGTTGACCAGCGTGTCGACCCGGCCGAAAGCGGCCAGGGCCTCCTGCGTCAGGCGCTGCGCCGCCTGCGGGTCGGTGATATCGGTCGGCACGACCAGGGCGCGGCGCCGCAGCGCGGTGACCTCCTTGGCCACCTCGTCCAGCCGGGACGCGGTGCGCGCGGCCAGCACCACATCCGCGCCGGCCAGCGCGCTGCGCAGCGCGATGGAGCGGCCGAGACCAGGGCCGACGCCGGAGACGACGACCACGGTGTCGCGCAGCAGCGTCATCAGCCCAGCATCCTGGCGGCGACGGCGGCCTGCCGGGCGGCGATCCGCTCGGCGTACTGGCCCGGCGCCAGCCGCGCCCGCTCGCAGTACGGCAGCGCCCGCTCCAGGCTGGCGACGGGCACCACCTCGACCCGCGGCCCGTCACCGGGCCCAAGATCACGCGACAGCCGCTGCCAGCGGATCTGCACGTAGCCGCGCTGGTGCCCGGTGCACTCCAGCCAGTTGGCCAGGCCAGGGTCGCGCTCGCTGATCACCACGCGCATCATGCCGTCCGGGTCGATCCGCGCCTGCTCGGCGGTCAGGCTGGTCTGGTGACTGATGTAGTCCAGCGAGATGTACCACATGCTGCCGAGCTGAATTCCCTGGTACGGCGCGGTGGCCCGGTCGGCCGCGGGCACGGTCACGATCATGGCCTGGTCGTCGCGCAGCTCGTAGTGCCCGGCCGAGGAGAACTGCGTGGCCAGGCCGCCGGGCGTCGGGCGCGGCGGCGTCATCGTGTTGACCGGCAGCTTCAGGTAGAACCACTGCGGGAAGGCCAGGAACGTCCGGAGGCGGGACAGCAGGATCTTGCCGGCCACGCCGTAGCGCCGCTCCATCGTGTCCGCGTCCGGCGCGGGCGGCGCGCAGCCGGCCCGGTCGGCGCGGTGAATGCTGATGGTGCCGCGCCGCTCGGTGGCCCAGTCGCTGTAGACCTCGCGCACCAGCAGCATCGCCGATCCGGGACCGAGCGTGAAGTAGTTGCGCGGCGTCCGGCCGCCGGCGGGCGGGCCGAACCTCAGCTCGAACGACCCGTCCGCGCCAATCTCGATCGCCCGGTCATCGAAGGCGGTGAGGCTGTCGGGCACCTCGACCGGCGAATAGTCACCGCTGAGTACCTGAAAGCTCAGGTCGGCGGTCGTGCCGCGCCGGCCGGTGACCACGTACTCCGCGTCATCGCGCAGGTAGGAGTGGAAGTACAGGGTGTCCGGGTTGTCCAGCCCCATCTTCGTGTACGGGCCGGTCGACTGGACGAAGTACGGGAAGTCCCGCTGATAGGCCCACGCCAGCTGCAGGGACGCCCGGATGTTCCCCGCCAGGTAGTCGTACCCCTCGATAAGGTCCTGCTCGGTCCGGATGTGGGGCGCGCCGGCAATGATTTTCTCCGCCTCGATCACCGCGTCCGCGAACGGCTGGGTGAGCACCGGCAACCCCTCGGCAGATCGACTCGGGCCATCGACTCGGATCAGAGTAGAACCAGTTCTAGAAATACGTCAATGACGGGCCGCCGCCCGGTCCGGCTCAGAACCGGGCGCAGCGGCCTCCTGCGGCGGCGCGGCCCAGCGATTGGCCGTGAGCCGGAAGCTCGGCAGGTCATCCAGCGACATCATCGCCTCGTAGGTGCGCACGTAGCCGGTGTGCGCGATCCGCCAGCGGCCGTCCTGGCCGCGTGCGTAACGGTCCTCGTAGAACGCCGAGCCCGTGATCACGACGCGGTGCTCCGTGGCGATCACGGTGTCCTCGAACCGCCAGGTGCCCGTGGCCGTGCCGCCGTCGACGTCGATCTCCGGCTGGCCGGCGGAGTGCACGGTGATGATGTCCGGCCCGAGCTTGTCGCGCAGGAAGGCCAGGATCTCGTCCCGGCCGCGGAAGCTCAGCTGCTGGCCGGTCGCGGGCGTGCCGTAGTCCGCGGTGGCGTCCGGCGTGAAGACGTCCGCCAGGTCCTCCCACCGCTTCAGATCGACGCAGCGCAGGTAGCGGTACTTCACCCGGCGGATCTCTTCGAGCGCGACAAGGTCCATGCGACCAGCTTCCTCAGCCGATTGACATTCAGCAAGAACCTGTTCTACTTTTCCCGTGCGATTCTCCTACGCCGAGTCGATGACCGACCCGTCGTTCTACGCCCCCCTGGCTCGTGCCGCCGAGGAAGCCGGGTACGACTCCATGGTCGTGCCGGACAGCATCTGCTATCCGGAGGAGTCCGGCAGCCGGTACCCGTTCAGTCCGGACGGCAGTCGCGAGTTCCTCGAGGACAAGCCCTTTCTCGAGCCGTTCTCGCTCATCGGCGCCCTGGGTGCCGTCACCGAGCGCCTGCGATTCGTCACCTTCGTGCTGAAGCTGCCGGTGCGCAGCCCGGTGCTGGTGGCCAAGCAGGCGACCTCGACGGCCGTCCTGACCGGCAACCGGCTCGTCCTCGGGGTCGGGAGCAGCCCGTGGCGCGAGGACTACGACCTGCTCGGCGTGCCCTTCGAGCATCGCGGGCGGCGGATGGACGAGCAGATCGCCGTCATCCGCGGGCTGGCCGCCGGAGGCTACTTTTCCTATCACGGTGACCTCTTCGACCTGCCGCCGGTCAAGATGGCCCCGGTGCCGAGCGAGCCCGTCCCGATCCTGATCGGCGGCCATTCCGACGGCGCCCTGCGCCGTGCGGCCCGGCTCGGGGACGGCTGGCTGCACGGCGGGGGAGATCCCGGCCACCTGCCCGGCCTGCTCGCCCGGCTCGGCGAGTTCCGCCGGCACGAGGGCACGGCTGACCGCCCGTTCGAGGTGCACGTGATCTCCATGGACGCCTTCAGCGCGGCGGGCGTGCAGCGGCTGGAGGAGCAGGGGGTGACCGACGTGATCGTCGGCTTCCGCTGGCCGTATGAGGTCGGCCCCGACCTCGAGCCACTGGCCGACAAGATCAGCAGCCTGCGCCGGTACGCCGACACGGTCATCGCCGCGGTGAGCCGGTGACCGCCGCGAGCGCCCGCGGTGAGCCGGTGGCCGCAGCCGACGGTGAGCCGGTGGCTGCGGGCGGCGCCGACGGTGAGCCGGTGGCCGGCGGCGGCGCGCCGGGCGGGTACCCGACCGCGCGGGAACTGGCCCGACGGTCCCAGGCGGCGGTCCAGGCCAAGGACCGGGACGGCTGGCTGGACCTGTTCGCCCCCGATGCCGTCGTTCAGGACCCCATCGGCCCTTCGCCGCTCGACCCCGGCGGGACGGGGCACCGGGGCCGGGAGGCCATCGCCGCCTTCTATGACGCCGTGATCGCCCCGAGCGAGCGGATCACGTTCGAGATCGAGCATTCGTACCTGTGCGGCGACGAGGTCGCGACCGTGGGCGTGATCCGCACCACCCTGGCCGGCGGCACGCACACCGCCGTCGTCCGGGGCGTCTACACCTACCGCACCGACGGGGCAGGCAAGCTGGCCGCGCTGCGCGCGTTCTGGGAATTCGGCGCCGTCGAGCTGCTCGACACCTGATGCCCCCGCCTTCGAGCTGCTCGACACCTGATGCCCCGGTCCGCCGGCTCTCGGCTCTCGGCCGGGCCCGTTTACGGGGGCTTCTTTCAGTCGCATTGGCTGAAAGAAGCCCCCGTTGACGCGGACGCTTGCTAGCGGTCGGCGATGTGGATGAAGTTAGCGGGCCAGCCACCGGGCGTGGCGATCGTCCGCACCCGCCAGACCAGTAAGAGCACGCCCGGCGCCGGCCGCGACACGTCGAACGCTTGTGCGATGACCTGATGGCAGCGGGCCGCCAGGATCGATAGAGTGCAGGACCGTGAGGGCGCGCCCGGATCCGCGCCCTGGCGACACCGAGGCGACACGAGGCGACACCGAGGCAACATCACGGCGATACCGCGGGCCCGCATCCGAGCCTGGCGGCGATGGGGGTTCATGTGCCTGAGCTGACCTGCCTGGAGATCTGCGCGGGGGCAGGCGGTCAGTCTCTCGGCCTGGAGCAGGCGGGGTTCGCGCACGCCGCGGCCGTCGAGATCGACCCGGACGCCTGTGCCACCCTCCGGCTCAATCGGCCGCACTGGACCGTCATCGAGCAGGACGTTCATCACTTCAAGGGCGCCGATTACCGTGGCGTCGACCTCTTCGCCGGCGGGGTGCCGTGCCCGCCGTTCTCGATCGCGGGCAAGCAGCTCGGCGCTGACGACGACCGCGACCTGTTCCCGCAGGCCCTGCGCCTGGTCGAGGAGTGCGAGCCCACTGCCGTCATGCTCGAGAACGTCCGCGGCCTGTCGACCGCCCGCTTCGCGCACTACCGCGAGCAGGTGCTGCGCCGCCTTCAGGAGCTTGGCTACCAGGCCGACTGGCAGGTGCTCAACGCCAGCGAGTTCGGCGTGCCGCAGCTGCGCCCCCGCTTCATCCTGGTGGCCATGAAGACGTCCGCCTACGACCGTTTCGAATGGCCGTGCCCGGTCAGGACGCCGCCGACCGTCGGGCAGACTCTGCACGCTCTGATGGCGGCCGACGGCTGGCCGGGCGCCGATGCGTGGGCCAGCCAGGCCAACGGCATCGGCCCGACCCTGGTCGGCGGCTCCCGCAAGCACGGCGGTCCTGATCTTGGCCCCACCCGGGCCCGCGAGGGCTGGCTCAAGCTGAACGTCGACGGCAAGGGCCTGGCCGACGCGCCGCCACGGGCCAGCGACCCGGCCGGGCACATTCCGAGGCTGACGCTGCCGATGGCCGCCGCCATCCAGGGCTTCCCGCCGGACTGGCGATTCTCGGGACGCAAGACGTCCGGATACCGCCAGATCGGCAATGCGTTCCCGCCGCCCGTCGCGCTGGCGGTCGGCGCCAGCATCCGCTGCGCGATCGAGGCCGCCGGGCTGGACGGCACCGGCGCGGCCTCCGCCGAGCGCCTGCTGCGCGCCGTCTGAGGGGCCCCGGTGCAGTCCCTGCATCAGCTGACGATGTTCCCGGACCTAGCCGACGCTGAGCACGGACCGCCGCCGGGCGCCGACCCCGAGCTGGACGCGGTACAGGCGGAGCTCAGCCGGCTCGATCCGACCGGGGACACGGTCGCGCGGGTGCTGCGCGACACCCTCGATCAGCTGTATGACGGCCAGCATTCCGGCCGCTTCGAGTACGACCAGCTGCGCAAGACCGAGAAGACGCACATGGGCACCCTGGTCGAGATCAACCTGCACCGGCAGTTCGGCTTCGATGACGGTGATGTCACCGACTACCGGATCGCGGGCATCGAGGTCGACTGCAAGTACTCGATGTCCTACGGCGGCTGGGAGCTGCCGCCCGAGGCCATCGATCACCTGTGCCTGGTCATCACGGCCAGTGACCAGGAGAGCTCGTGGACCGCTGGATTGCTCCGCGTCCGGGAGTCCTACCTGCGCGGGACGCCCAATCGTGACGCCAAGCGCCAGCTGTCCGCGGCCAGCCGCCGCCACGTCCGCCCGCTCTGGCCCGCGCACGGGCGCCTGCCCGAGAATCTCCTCGCCCATCTGGATCCGGGCGTCCGGCGCCGCATCTTCAGCGCCACGGCCGCCCGCGGCCCGCTGCACGGCCAGGCGCGGACCAACGAGCTGTTCCGCTCGGTGCAGCGCCGGATCATCCGGCGGGCCGAGCTGGCCACCGTCGCGCAGCAGGATGATTTCATGAAGCGCGCCCGCGGGAACGGCGGTGCCCGGACCCAGCTGCGGCCGGAGGGCATTCTCGTGCTGGGACACCAGGACAGCGACCCGCTGGTGGCCGCGGACCTGGGCCTGCCCGTTCCGTGCAAGGGCGAGTTCATCTCGGCCCGTGTCGTGCCCGCGCGCGCTGACCGCGATGACCCGGTCGCCTTCATCGAGGGCGGCCGCTGGGCGCTGGCCCGGCCGGATGATCCCTGCTGCCTGGCCCCGGCGGTGCCGAGAAAGCGCCTATAGTCGTTGGCCGTGGCCAAGCCCGCGCACGTCGCCATCGTCACCGGGGCCAATCACGGCATCGGCGCGGCCGCCGCCGCCGCGCTCGCCGCCCGCGGCACCGCCGTGCTCGCCAGCTACCTGCGGATGGAGGCGCCCCCGGATCCCGGCATCCCCGACCTCTACCGCCGCAACCGCGCGGGTGACGCCGCCGCGCTCACTGATCAGGTCCGGGCGTCCGGCGGCACCGTCCTGGCGGTCGAGGCCGACCTCGCCGACGCCGCTGCGGCGCCCATGCTGTTTGATACCGCAGAACGCGAACTGGGCGCAGTCGACATCCTCGTGAACAACGCGTCAGGGTGGCTGGCCGACACGTTCAAGGCCGTCGCAGTGGACAGGCTCGGCCGGTCACTGCAGCCGGTGACGGCCGAGACCATCGACCGGCAGTTCGCCGTCGACGCGCGGGCCACGGCCCTGCTGATCGCGGAGTTCGCCCGGCGCCATGCCGACCGGGGCGGTACCTGGGGGCGGATCATCTCGCTCACCTCCGGCGACGGGATGGGCTTTCCCGAGGAGGTCTCCTACGGAGCGGCGAAGGCGGCCCTGGTTGCCTACACGCTCTCGGCGGCCATGGAACTCGCCCCGTCCGGGGTGACCGCCAACGCCGTCGAGCCGCCCGTCACCGACACCGGCTGGGTGACCGACGAGGTAGCCCAGGCGGTCACTGACAGCGCGACCCTGGTGCACGTCGCCGCGCCCGCCGAGGTCGCCGAGATCATCGCGTTCCTGGCCAGCGACGCGGCCGCCCTGATCACCGGCAACGTCCTGCGCCTGCGCTGATCGAGCCCCGCGCCTGCCCGGCCGGACTGGGCCGGACGCTCGCCAGCCGGCCCGGCCGGACGCTAGCCAGCCGGACGCGCGGCCGGACGCTAGCCAGCCGGACACGAGCCGGCCGGACGCTAGCCGGGCGGACACGAGCCGGGCGGACCCTAGAAGGCGCGGGGCTGGCCGTTGCGCGCCTGGCGCTGCCCGGCCGGCCGGGCTCCGACCAGGCCGCCGGAGTCGCCGCGCGGCGCCAGCCAGTCGCTGAAGTCCTCGCCGGTCAGGCGCTCCAGCAGCCGGATGTCGGGCTCGAACGCCGGGATCAGCGCCCGCCGCTGCTCCCAGGTCAGCGGCTGCCGGGGCGGGCTGTCCCGCTGCACCATCCGCTCCAGCGAACCGGTCATCGCGCCCATGCCGGGCAGATGGGCACTCGCCGCGGCGCTGATCCGCAGGACGCGCGACAGTGCCCGGTGGCGGAGCGTTTCGGCTGGGTGGGCAGTCACGTTCTCCCTGGGAACCTCCGTGACCAGACCTTGCGGCACGTCAAGGAACGCGCAGATCCGGTCGAGCGTCTGGGCCGGCTTGTCCACCAGGGCGCGGTAGCGGAAGACGAAGACCTGCTCGGCGGGAAAGACCTCGTACAGGTGCTCCAGCTGCTCGCCGTAGCGGCCGAGCGCGGTGTAGTGCCAGAAGTCCGCCCAGCCCGCGGCGATCCGGCGCTCCTCCTGCGCGCAGGCCAGGACCACGTCACCGACCGGATCCAGCCCGGCCGACCACAGGTGGGTCCAGTTCGAGTGCGCCCGCTCCACCGGGTCACGCAGCACCACGATCAGCCTGGCGTCGGGGATCAGCTCCCGGATCCGGCGGTGCGCGTCCCGGTTGTACAGGTAAAACGGGGTCGACTCGCCGCGCAGGGCACCGTCCGGCGCGGCCGTGAAGAGTGCCTCGTAGTCCTCCCGCCGCCATACGTGCTCACGGTAGGTCTGCACGTCACCTGGACCGCCCCGGCTAGGCGGCGGCCCGTCAGTCAGGAAGAACTTGGGCTCCTTGACCGGCGACATGTACAGCGAGGGATGCCGGGCGAGCGCCGCGTGCAAGGCGGTAGTGCCCGCCTTCGGCGCGCCGGCCACGAAGAATTCCGGCAGGGCCACCGTCTCTCCTCAGTGCAGGTGCTGGAGCGGGGGGACAGGTGCTGGAGTTGGGTGCGAGGGATCCGCGGAGGTAAAGTCTACTATAGCTATTCTATTAATAGCTATATCGTTCCGCCCGGCTTGTGTACCCCCCAATACCGGATTCACACGCGCGGGTCCGGCCGTCGGCGGCACCGAGGCCGGCTGCGGCCGTCACCGGTCCGGCCGACGGCTGGGCTGCGGCACCGCCTACTCGATGCCGCGCTCCATCGCGTACCGCACGAGCTGTGCCTTGTTGTGCAGTTGCAGCTTGACCAGCGTGTTCTGCACGTGATTCTGGACCGTGCGGGTCGAGAGCACGAGCATGGCCGCGATCTGCGGATAGGTCAGCCCCTTGGCCACCAGCCGCAGGATCTGGGTCTCCCGGTCGGTCAGGGCCGGGACCGCGGGCGGGCGCGGGCCAGCGCCGGCGGCGCGGCCGGAGACGACGTCAGCGGCGCCGCTGGAGGCGCGGTCGGCGGCGAGCCGGCGGAACTCCCCGAGGACCAGGCCGGCCAGCCCGGGGGTGAACACCGCCTGACCCGCCGCGGCTGACCGCACCGCGGCGATCAGCTCGCTGAACTGGGCGGACTTGACCAGGTAGCCCGTCGCTCCGGCAGTCATCGCGTCCAGTACGTCCTGGCGCTCGCCGCTGGCGGACAGCACGAGAACCCGGGCCGGCGGATCGGTCCCGAGCAGCTGCCTGGTGACCTCCGCGCCCGACATGTCGGGCAGATGCAGATCCAGCAGTACCACGTCCGGGCGCGTCGCCTTCGCCACCCGCAGCGCCTGCGCGCCGTCGCCCGCGGTGCCGACCACCGCGCAGCCGGCTTCCGCCAGGTCCCTGGCGACACTCTGGCGCCAGATCGGATGATCGTCGACGACGAGTATCCGCACCGGCGCGTCCGTCCCCGGGGCGCCGGTTCCCGGCGGGCCAGTCTGCGGCGGGCCAGTTCCCGGCGGGCCAGTCTGCGGCGGGCCAGTCTCCGACGCGTCCGTCCCGGATGGCCCAGTCTCCCGCGGTTCAGTCCCTGGTGACACGCAGCTCCACCTCCGTCCCGTTCCCCGGCGACGACGTCAGGCTGGCCGACCCGCCTGCTTCACGCATCCGCCCGATGATCGACTGCGAGACTCCCAGCCGCCCGCTCCTGGCCGCCTCGGCCAGCCGGCCGGGCGCGAAGCCAGGGCCGTCGTCGCGGATGCTCACGATCACCGCCGGGCCCTCGTCCTCGACCAGCACCCACGCCCTGGCGCCGGGGCTGGCGTGCAGGCGGACATTGTCGAGCGCCTCACTGGTCGCGGCCGCCACCGCCTGAGCGGCGGTCTTGGTCAGCAGCACCGCTGTGGCCGGGCAGGAAACGGAGATCTGCGCGCTGGTGAACGGCTCGATCAGCGCGCGGACATCGAGCAGTCCCTGGCCGGGGTCGTCATCGGCGGCGCTGCGGGATACCAGCGTCCGCAGGGCGCTTTCCTGCTCGGCCGCCAGGGCGCCCAGCTCAGCGGCCTCGCCGCCGAGTGCCCGGCCCCGGCTGCTGACCAGAGCCAGCACCTGCAGGACCGAGTCGTGGATGCCACGGGCGATCCGCTCCCGTTCTGCGATGGCGGCCTCCCGCCGCGCGACCCGGTCTACGTCCGCCTCCGCTCGCAGCCCGAGGCGCATGACGTAACCGCCGACGCCGCCGGCGATCAGCAGCAGGACGATGCCGCTGAACGTGCTCTGCGGCAGGGCCGGGTGCTCGGCGAACAGGGCCACTGACATGACCGCCGCGCCGGCCAGCCCCGCCCACGGGCCGCCGGCCACCGCGCAGGCCAGGACCGGCGCGGCCGCCCAGCTCGTCGGCAAAGTAGGCACGCCCGCGCTGATCCGGGCCCCCGTCTCGATCCACCGGGTGCTGAGAATCACCGCGGCCGCGACGGCGACGTCGGCGCTGATCATCCACCGAGTGCGGCCCGCGGGGCGCGCATAGGCCGCTACGGTCACGGCCGTCCACACGATCATGATCACCAGCACCACGAGGCCGGCCGCCGGATGGGCGTAGTGATCGTGGTTGAGGATGATGAGCGTCCCGGCGTAGATGAGGGTCACGATGCGGAACACCGCGACGACCCGCCACATCTGCTCGGCCATGACAGTGACGCTATGCCCGCGGGTACTCGGAAAGCGCACCAGGCTCCATGTCCCGAGCATGGCTGCGCCGCCACAGACGCGCCCGGTCCGAAGTACTCAGGTCCGCTGAGTACTCCTACTCAGCCGGACGGCCGACGGCCAGCCCCGCGCACAGCCCCAGCCGCACAGCCCAGGCGCAGCGTGCCGTCGGCGGCTACCGGCGAGCGCGCAGCCGGATGGCGTCCAGCGGGGGCGCGGCCAGCGGATCACCGTCGTACCCGCCCACGCTGCCAAACCGTCCTTCCCGCCAGTCGGCGACCGCCGCCGTGATCTCCTCCGGCGTCCGCGCGACAAAGTTCCACCACATCAGCAACGGCTCGCCCAGCGGCACCCCGCCCAGCAGGAACAGCCTGCTGCCGCCCGCCGCCGCCACCGCGACCTGCTCCCGGCCCTGGCTCAGGTACAGCAGGTTTCCGGGGCGCACCGTGGTCCCCTCTACCTCAGCGGACCCGCTAGTCACGAAGATCACGTGCTCATGGGCCGGCGCGAGCGGGATCCTGCCGCGGGCGTCCCGCCCCGCCATGATCTGCGCGCCGACGATCTCGGAGAAGACCCGCGCCGGAGACTGCGCGTCGCCCAGGGACCCGAGGAACACGGTGATCTCGAAGCCGTCGATCCCCGTCGCGGGCAGGTCGCCGTGATGCTCGAAGGCCGGATCGGCCAGCCGGGCCGCCTCCGGCAGCGCCACCCAGAGCTGGACTCCGTGCAGCTGCGGGTCATGCTCGGCCGGCGATTCCTCGGAGTGCGCGATCCCGCGGCCCGCCGTCATCAGGTTCAGCTGGCCGGGCCTGATCATCTGCTCGCTGCCCAGGCTGTCGCGGTGCAGCACGTTGCCGGCGACCAGCCACGTCACGGTCTGCAGCCCGATATGCGGATGCGGCGGCACCTGCATCCCGGCCACCCCGTCGACCGACATCGGCCCGTAATGATCGGCGAAGCACCACGCGCCGACGCTGCGCCGCAGCCGCAGCGGCAGGAGCCGGCGCACGGTCATATCGCCCACCCGTGCGTCCCGCGACCCGCTCAGTTCAAGCCCCGCATTCAAAACGGCCCGCTCGCCTACCTCAAGCTCCGCATCGACTGTGCTCACCGCAACTCGTTCCTCCCCGGTCCTCGGTCGGCGTGCCGAGATGACAGAAACCGACGATAGATGAGGACTGCGCCTATGGCCACGGCCCGCGAGCTGCTTCATGAACCCACCCGCCGCCGGTCCTCTTCCACTTCGGGCAGGTCAACGTCTCGCAGCCGCAGGACGGGCGGCCTGCGAGAGCCGTCCTCGTTGTACGGGGATGAGGGATGGCCGTGCGGTAAGTCCCGCAGTCGGCTGCGCATGTCGCGCGGCGAACCTAGTTGCAGATCATTCGAGCTTGGCTTCGGATCGGTTAAGCCGTTTTCGGCGTCCGGCATCTGTGGCTGGTCGATGCGTACCGGACGCTCCATCGAATTGCACGCGTCGGCGCTTGCTGCTCCCGAGCCCTCGCTGGCCATGATGTAGTAGTCACCCGGCCGGTAGGCGCGCAGACTGAACAGCGCCGGATCGCTCACGGCGCATCACCTTCGAGCTTGGCTCGCAGCTCGTCGAGGCTGCCCGCGCAGTGCACCACGGTCTGGCCCGGCGCCGGATGACTGACCGCCTCCCACATCTCCGTAGCCCTGAGCTGGATCTCATACTCCGGATGGTCCTGCCTTAACTGGCTGAGCTTGATGCGCGGATCTTGCCGTATCGGAGCCGTCTGGTTCTCTGTCATATCGCCTCTCACGGGACCGACTGCTCGGTGCTTCCCGTCGGGAAGCTTCCTGGGACCGACAGTCCTGCCCAGACAGCCGAGTACTACACGATGTATACACAAGTGGAGTCAACTTCAGCTATGAAGCATGCGCAGGTCAACTAGCCTCGTATCATGTTCAGGCCGGACGTGCCTGAGTCGGATCCGCCGATGGAGCTGCATGAAGGGGCGCATTATTGCGAGGTCAGATCAGCCGAGATATCCATTCCGTCCGAGCACCAGCTCTTGCAGGAGACGGGTCTAGCACCGCACGACGGTGCCAAGTCACGTCGCGGCGGCTACGGGCATCAGAGGGTATGGTCTACTCGGTCCACGGCCGGGCACGTTCGTAGCCTGCCAGAGCGACCGCAAGGACAGCTAGCGAGTCGCCAAAGCAGGTCGGTTGGACTGTGGTGCTCACAGGTACTAGAACAGCGACCAATGGCTGGCCGACCAGCGGCATCTAGGCGAATTGCCTGGCTGACAGCCGATCAACGCAGAGCGTGAAAAAGTTGGGTGCTGGGTCCTCTTGACCTGTGATCATGCCAGATCAGCTCATCGCTTGTGTGCGCTGGTCTTCCGCACGCTTTGATTCGGCCATCGCCTGAGCAAGCACCTCGGTACTCAGCGTCGGACAGTCTCGCCCGATGGTACGCAGCCGTCACATCGTCGAAGGATCCTGGTACGTATGGCTCAGGATCCTGCTGAGCGGCAGCTGCCATTTCCAGATAACTCGCAGGAGCGGAGTTCTGTCGGCGTGGCCAGGAGCGCTCGCGGAATCTCGGTGCGACGTCCTCCAAGCTCATCGAGCCTTCCCGAAAGGTTGCGATAAGGTCAGTGACCTCGTTGGTCATGAGGCTTCTCCTCGTGCTGGAGGGTATCCGTGAGAACTGGGACGCCGCCGTCTATCGAGTTGTCGTACAATCGACCATCTGTCGAATTTGTGCTTGACCGCCTCGAAGTTCTTCTGTTCACGCTGCCCCATTCCGGATCAGCCTGTCGCTTGATTAACTTCCGCCGGAACGAACCTGCCGCCCAGGCCATCGCCGGCGACGATAATCGTCGTGGCCCTCGCGATGCCTGGCGTCGGCCCGAGCGACGCTGGTCTCCACTGGGATATCGACGAAGATGCCCTCGATGCGGGTATAGCCCGACGAGCGCAGGTCGTCGATCCGTTGCTCTGTTGAGGCTTGCGACGACATGGTGATGTCCCAGATAAGGTTCTTCCCGTCGCCTGCGCGCGGAGGGCTAGTTGCTTGGCGATCATGCGAGGACTCCTCATGCACCAGATCGGAGGCCTCCATCGGTGAAAGCCCTCTACCTGCGGGACCATGCCTCGGCTGGCCATCTCCTCTTTGATCTCGTCGGGGTTGATGGTCAGGTACTGCGACCGGTCGATACCGGCATACTGCTCCAAGATCGTAGACTTGCCCGCGCCAGCCAGACCGCCGGCGATGATCGCCTGGCGCTCGTTGGGCACGTCGGCCGAGCCTGGTCGTACAGATCATTCGACTAATCGAGCCATGGACGCGATCGCGATCCTGGTTCCACTGTTCTTCTGTCTGGATCGATCGTGTGCTGCTGATTGGTGGCGAGGCCGTCAGCACGCGCTTTGCTCAAGGCGCTCCCTGAATCTCATGGACGTGCTCGGCGTGTTCCGCGTCGGTAAGTGGCGGGGGCGATCGGTAGATTGATGGCTGTCCTCTTCCGTGCTCCGGGATGTCAAGGTCCTTCAGCCGGAGCACTGGGGGCTTGGGGGAGCCGTCGTCGTTGTACGGGGATGAAGGGTGACCGTCCGGCAAGTCCTTCAGCCGGTCTCGCATGTCCTCGGTCGAACCTGGCCTCGGATTATCCGGGCTCGCGCTGCGGGTCGACCGGGTCCGGCGAATGGTCGGCTAAGCCGCCATCGGCGTCCGGCAGGTCGGGCCGGTCGGTGCGCACGGCACGCTCCTCGGGTCGCAGGCTCCGCGTCATGGTAGGAGGTCGGCATCCGCGGCGGCAAGGCCCATCAGCCCATCACCCATCAGCTCATCAGCCGACGAGCGTCTTGACCGCTCCGGTCAGGCCAGCCAGGGCCTTCTTGGCGTCCGCGAAGTACATGCTGGTCTTGGGGTTGGCATACAGCTCATTGTCGATCCCCGCATAACCATGGCCCATCGACCTCTTGATCACGATGATGCTCTTGGCCTGATCCACATCAAGGATCGGCATTCCGGAGATCGCGGTGCCCGGGCGGCGGGCGGCCGGGTTGGTGACGTCGTTGGCCCCGATCACCAGGGCCACGTCGGTCCGGGCGAACTCAGGGTTGATCTCGTCCATCTCCTTGAGCAGCGGATACGGCACGTTGGCCTCGGCCAGCAGGACATTCATGTGCCCTGGCATCCGGCCGGCCACCGGATGGATCGCGTAGCTGACGTCCACGCCGCGCGATTCCAGCAGGTCAGCGAGCGCGGCTACCTCATGCTGGGCCTGGGCGGCGGCCAGGCCGTAGCCCGGCACGATGATCACCTTCGAGGCGTAGGCGAGCTGGATGGCCGCGTCGTCGGCGGCGATCGCCTGCACGCTGCCCCCGGCGCCGGTCAGGGCGGCCACCGCCGCGTCCCCGGTGCCGAAGCCGCCCACGATGATGTTCGGAATGGACCGGTTCATGGCATCGGCCATCAGCTTGGTCAGGATCGCGCCGGACGCGCCGACCAGCGCGCCGGCGATGATCAGCGCCGTGTTGCCGATGACGAATCCGGCCATGGCCACCGCCGTGCCGGTGAACGCGTTCAGCAGCGAGATGACCACGGGCATGTCGGCGCCGCCGATGGGCATGACCATCGACACCCCGAACGCCAGCGCAGCGATAATCACCACCCCAAGCCCAATCAGGCTCGGGTTCCCGATCAGGTAGCCGCTGGCCCCGAGTGCGATCACGGCCAGGAGCACGTTGATGATGCGCGCGCCGGGGAAAGTGACCGGCGCCGAGGTGATCACGCCCTGCAGCTTGCCTGCCGCGATGATCGATCCGGAGAACGTCACCGCCCCGATGATCACGTCGAGCACGGTCGGAACGGTGATCGAGACCGCGACGCCGTGGCCGGTGTTAGCCAGCGTCATGTAGTCGTGGATTCCCACCAGCGCCGCCGCGCCACCGCCGACCGCGTTGAACACGCTGACCAGCTGTGGCATCGCCGTCATCTGCACGGTGCGCGCCGAGTACAGCCCGGCCGCGCTGCCGACCAGCGTCCCGGCCGCCATCACGATCCAGCCGGTAACGCTGATGGTCCCGGAATGAATGATCAGGGCCAGGGTGGCGGCAATGGCGGCGATCATGCCCGCTGTGGACACCTGATTGCCGCGGCGCGCGGTGGCCGGGTTGTTCATCAGGTGCAGCCCCAGCACGAAGCACGATGCCGCGGCTAGATAGATCAGCTGGATGACCGTCGAGAAGGTGCTCACGCCGTCCCCCCGCCGGAAGCGGCCCCGTTTCCGGCGCCTGCGGCCGGCTCGGCCGGCGGCGGGACTGGCCGGCGCCGGAACATCTTGAGCATCCGCCCGGTGACCACATATCCGCCGACCACGTTCATCGCGGCGAAGGCCGCAGCCACGAAAGCCAGGATGTAGCCGACCGTGTTGTTAGCCGTGACCGCGATCAGCATGGCGCCGGCCAGCACGATGCCATGGATCGAGTTGGCCGCCGACATCAGCGGCGTATGCAGCGTGGCCGGGACCTTGCTGATGACCTCGAAGCCCACCCAGAGGCTGAGCACGAAGATGATCAGGTCAGTGAGAAGACCCGTCGGCACTAGCGGTACCTCCAGCGGAATCGGCCAGGGCGGGATGAACCACCTGGCTGTCATGGGTGACGACCACGCCCGCCTGCAGGTCGTCGGTGAGATCGATGGCCAGCGAGCCGTCTTTCACCATGTAGAGCAGCAGCGCGCTGACATTGCGCGCGTACATGGCCGATGCCGCGGCCGGCATGGTGGACGGCAGGCGGCCGGCTCCGATCAGCGTGATCCCGTTCTCGGTGACCAGCGTCTCGCCGGGCGCGGAGCCCTCCACGTTGCCGCCGAGCGCGCTCGCGCCCATGTCGACCACGACCGATCCCGCGGTCATCGACTTCAGCGCCTCGGCGGTGACCAGCAGCGGGGGGCGCCGCCCTGGCACCTGGGCCGTCGTGATCACCACGTCCTGCCGGGAGATATGGTCGGCCAGCTCCTCCTGCTGCGCATCGCGCTCGGCATCGGTCAGCGCGCGGGCATACCCGCCGGATCCGGAGGCCGGCCCGACGGCCGTCAGCTCAAGGAACGTCGCGCCCAGGGACTCAACCTCGGCCCTGGTCTCGGGCCGCACGTCGTAGGCGGTGACCAGGGCGCCGAGCCGCCGCGCGGTGCCGATCGCCTGCAGGCCCGCGACACCCGCGCCAAGGATCAGCACCCTGGCGGGCCGGGCCGTGCCGGCTGCCGTGATCAGCAACGGAAAGAACCGGCCAAACGCAGTTGCCCCCACCAGCACCGCCTTGTACCCCGCGATGTTCGCCTGCGAACTCAGGGCATCCATCGGCTGGGCCCTCGGCAGGGTGCGCGGGATCAGGTCCAGGCTGATCGCGGTGACGCCCGCCTCGGCCAGCCGGGCCGCCAGGGCCGGATCAGCCAGCGGCGCCAGCATCGCGAAGATCGCCTGCCCGGGACGCAGCCCGGAGATTGCCTGCTCATCGGGCCTGCCGACCATCAGGACGGCATCGGCGGCCCGCAGGGCCTCCGCCCGGGAGACGACACTCGCGCCCGCCTCGGTGTATGCGTCATCGGCGAGCCAGGCACCATCGCCCGCGCCGGACTCCACCAGGATCTCCAGGCCGGCGGCACGCAGCTTGGTGACAGCCTCGGGAACGAGAGCGACCCGCCGTTCACCGGGCGCGGACTCCTTGACGACGGCGATCTTCATGGACGCGACCTCACTCGGACCTGACCTTTCATTGACGTGCGACCCCGCCGAGCCAGTGACCGCAGCGTCCCAGTCTCAGGATGAGAGCTTACCGGCGCCTCCCTGCGCTTAGGCTTCGCCCTCCCGTCGCTGGCCCGGGCGCAGGCCGCCTGCACCCGGGATTACTGTCGACTCGAGCGGCGCCCGCCGCGCCCTGTCCGGCCTCAGGCCGCGCAGCCCGGTAGCGGAAGAAGCGACAGTGGATTCCTTCATAACGCACACCTGCCGCGCAATGCCGCCGCGCTGCGTCAAGGCCGGCCCAGGTCAGGTCATTTCCGCTACGGGCATTCATCGGGAATCCGCCAGACGGCAGGTGGCCCATGTTGCCTGACGAGTCGTCGGCGGACCAGGCGTCGGCTGACCGGCAGCTGGCCGACCGGCTGCTCGCCGCCCGCCGCAGCCTCGCCGCCCGTGAGCTGGCCGTCGATCAGCGGGCCCGGCTGCAGCGCCGGCTCACGGCCATTTGCGATGCCATGAAGGCCCCCGGTGCGGATACGGCGCACGGCGAGAGACGCCTGCAGAAATTCCTGGAGGAACTCGGCCGAGCCGATGGCGGCGGGACCTGAATTCCTTATCCCGCTCGGGGAACGCAGTGCTCGACACCATCCAGACGACGGTTACTCGGCCCCATTCAGGAACGCCAGAACGGCCAGTACCCGGCGATGGTTCTCGTCGGTGGAAATGAGCCCGAGTTTGGCGAGGATGTTCTTAATGTGGGTCTCGACGGTTCGCTCGGTGAGCCATAGCCGGCGGGCGATACCGATGTTGGTGCGTCCCTCGGCCATCAGCGCGAGCACGTCATGCTCCCTGGACGTCAGGGACTGCAGCGCCCGGCTGGCCGGGTGGGGGCCCAGCAGGCGTGCCACGACTTCGGGGTCGAGAGCCGAGCCGCCCGCGGCGACGCGGCGCAGAGCGTCGAGAAAGTCCTCGACGTCGAAAACTCGGTCCTTGAGCAGGTATCCGAACCCGCCGGTGCTGACCAGTTCCACTGAATGCTGGACCTCGATGTGCTGCGAAAGCAGCAAGATCCCCAGCTGCGGGTGGCGCTGGCGCAGGGCGCGCGCCGCCCGGGCGCCGTCGTCGGTCCGGTCGGGCGGCATCCGGATGTCGACGATGGCCAGATCAGGCTGGTGGGCGTCGACGGCGTTGACGAGAGTCGGGGCATCAGGTGCTTTGGCGACGATGTCATGTCCGGCGTCCGCCAGCAGGCTGGCCAGCGCCTCACGAAACAGCGCGGAATCTTCTCCTAGGACGATGCGCACGGCAGGATTGCCTCAATGGTGGTCCCGCCGCCACGGGGGCTGCTGATCGCCAGAGTTCCGCCGTACGCGCCGACCCGGTCGGCCAGACCGGACAGTCCTGAACCGTCGCGCGGCAGCGCGCCCCCGGCGCCGTCGTCGGTAACGCGCACGCACAGGCTGCTCTCGCCCGCGTCGACCTCCAGCTCGATGTGGCGGGCCCGTGCGTGCTTGATCGCGTTGGTGATGGCCTCGGCGGCGACGTAGTAGGCGGTGATCTCTACGTTCTCGTCGAGGCCGGCGGCTCGCACGTGCACGCTGACCGGGATCGGGGCCGACCTGACCAGGCCGGCCAGGGCCGGACCCAGGCCGTCGTCCAGGCAAGCAGGCCTGATGCCGTGCGCAATGTGGCGTAGTTCCCCGAGGGCGGTGCCGAGCTCGGCGACCGCTTCATCCAGGACGCCGGACATATCGGCGTCACCGCGCGGGAGGCGGCGCTGGGCCAGCCGCAGCGCGATGCCGAGCGACACCAGCCGCTGTTGCGCGCCGTCATGCAGATCTCGTTCGAGGCGGACTCGTTCCTCGTAGCCAACGCGCAGCAGCCGGGCCCGGCTGGCCTCGATCTGGCGGAGGGCGCTGCGCAGTTCGACCCGCAGCCTGACCACCTCGACGAGTGGTGCGGCGTGAGCCGCGATATCTCGCAGCAGCTCTGGTGAGGTGCGCTGGCCCGCTCGCAGCGCACCGATCTGATCGGCCCCGAGCTGGACCGGGGTCATCGTCGCGACGTGGTCATCGTCCAGGGGAATGCCGTCGGCGTCGACCATCTCCGCGGTGGCCGGGACCAGGTACGCCACGTGCAGTTGCGGGTCGTGCAGCGCGTCCTGCAGGACGGCCTGAAGCTGCTCGGCTCGGGCTCGCCCGGCGACCGTGTCGTCATGCAGGCGGTCGATAGCGACGAAGGCGGCCTTGCGCGCCGGGTACAGCCAGCGGTCGACCCCGCTCTGCAGCCGGGCCCTCAGCGGGAACAGCAGGATGGCGCACAGCGCGGTCGCCGTCACGGCCGCCACCGGTGATGCCCGCGCGGCGACCAGGCCGACGGTCAGGTTGACGATCGTGAACACCAGCAGCAGCACCGTGGTCAGCGCGGCGTGCGCCGCCGCCGAGGCGAGCACCCGGTCCACGTCGAACAGGTCGGGGCGCAGCACCGCGAGCGCGATCACGACCGGTACCGCGAGGTACATCGCGGCGAAGCCGACGGCCAGGACGACATCGGCCTGGCCGACGACCGCGTAGCTCAGCCAGGACGCCAGCAGCGTGGCCGGCAGTATCGCGGCGGCCAGCGCCAGCCACTTGAACTGCCGGCGCCGGCGCGCATCCGCCGCCCGGAAGCGGCGGACGAGCCGGACGACCAGCAGGACCAGCGTGGCCACCAGAGCGGGCAGGCAGATCGCCGTCAGCACGTTCGCGAGCACAGCGGGCATCGTGCCGAACACATGCGGCGAAGACTGGTCCGGCGGCATGAACGGTCCGGGCGCGGTGGCCGCCACCGCCATGAACACCGCCGCGACGGCCAAGATCGCGGCCAGCAGGCCACGGTCACCGCGCCCGCCCAGCCGGCCATCGGGAAAGAACAGCACCAGCACGGCGACCGCCACGTAGATCAGCACCCACGCGCCCTGACTTGCGGCCGTCACGTACGCCGCGCCCCACGGGTGGCTGGAATCAGCGCTCTGGGCCAGCTGGCCGGTGACCGCCAGAGCCGCGACCAGCCCGGGCACGGTCAGCAGGGGCCCCAGCGCCCCGCCCTGGCCCGCGCGGACGACCAGCAGGCCCGCGAGGACGGGTGTCGCGGCCAGCACCAGAGCCGACACCAGCAGCCCCACGTGGCCAGGTGTCGGCGAGAATCCGGTGAGCGTGGCGGCGCCCAGGAGCACCGCCGCTGTCACGCCCGCGACGGTCAGCGCGATCGGACGCTGCCATCCCATCTTCGAAGCATAGGCCGGCGGCCCGCCGGCCGGATCCGTGCTGGCACGGGCTGCAGGTCCCGTGCCAGCAGGCATGACGCGACCACCGTGATGCGGGCAGCGTGGTGGTGTCAGCAATGGGCAGGCTGGGGGTGAGGGGATGCGGATTACCCTGACCTGGCTGCGCATTGACCTGCGCCGGCGCTGGCGTTCCCTCCTAGTCCTGGCGCTGCTGGTCGCCCTGGCCACCGGGACGGTCCTCGCGGCGGCCGCGGGAGCGCGGCGAGGCCAGACCGCGTTTGACCGGCTGTGGGCCCGGACGCTGCCCGCGACCGCCACCGTGCTGCCGAACCAGCCTGACTTCGACTGGGCCAAGGTCCGCGCATTGCCCGAGGTCAGCGCGCTGGGCACGTTCCCGCCCAACTTCGGATTCGTGGTCCAGGGTGCCCCGGGCGCCAGTGCCGGCCTGCAGGCCGATGATGAGCTCACCCGGACCATCGAACGGCCGGTGGTGCTGCAGGGACGGCTATTTCACCCCGGCCGCCTCGACGAAGTCCTGGTCACCCCGAAGTTCGAGTCGGCCTCCGGCCAGGGCGTCGGCGGCACGCTCACCCTGCTCCTGGCCAGCCCGAAGCAGGTCAACGCGGGATACGACGGGTCAGGCGGACCACCACGGGGACCGAAGGTCGCGGTTCGCATCGTCGGAGTGATCCGCTCGCTCTGGGGGTCGGTCACCACGGATGGCCCGGCTCAAGCCGGAGGCGTGCTCGCCTCGCCGGCCCTGTTTGCCCATTACCGCGCCGACATCATGGGCACGAATGGCCAGGCCTACGTCAACGCGCTAGTGCGGCTCAAGGCCGGAGCCGCCGCTCTGCCCGCGTTCCGCGCCGACCTGGCCCGCCTCACCGGGCGGTCCGACATCGATGTGTGGGACAACTTCTCTTTCTTCGGCGACCCGATCCGCCGGATCACCGAATACGAGGCCGCGAGCCTGCTGGCCTTTGCCCTGGCGGCGCTGCTGGCCGCGATTGTCCTGATCGGCCAGTCCGTGGCGCGTTACACGTCCGCCAGCGTCGCGGATTTGCAGGTCCTGCAGGCGGTGGGCATGACGCGGCGGCAGGCCGTCGCGTCAGCCGCGGCGGCGCCTTTCCTGGCTGCGGTCGCGGGGACGACGGCCGGCGTCGCCGTGGCGGTCGTGGCCTCGCGGTGGATGCCGATCGGCGCGGCAGCATCCGTGGAGCCGCACCCTGGCCTCGGCGTGGACTGGCTCGTGCTGGGCCCTGGCTGGGTCATCGCCCCGCTGCTGGTGCTGGCTGGTGCCGCGTCCGCAGCAGCCGTCGCGCTCACCGCGAGCCGGCGGCAGCCAGGCGGGCGGAAGTCCGCCGTCGCGGCGGCCGCATCGCGAGCGGGCCTGGCCGCACCAGTAGTGATAGGCGCCCGATTTGCCCTTGAGCCCGGCCGAGGCCGGTTCGCCGTGCCGGTCCGGCCGGCCCTGGCGGGCGCCGTCGCGGGTGTCCTGGGCGTGATCGCCGCCTGCACCTTCGCCGCCGGAGTCTCCGATGCCGCCGCCCATCCGGCCCGCTTCGGCCAGACGTGGCAGCTGGCCACCTTCCTCGGTCTCAACGGGCAGGACCTCGGGCCAGCCCGTCAGGTACTGCGCGCCGCCGCCGCGGACCGGGACGTGATCGGCGTCGACGACGCGCGCATCGGGGGGGCGCAAGCCGGCCAGGTCTCCATCGAGAGCTACACCTATGAGCCGGTAGGCGGCAAGCGGCCGTTCATCGTTCTCACTGAAGGGCGCTTGCCCGCCACCCGAGACGAGATAGCGCTGGCCCCGACCACCGCCCGCCAGCTGCACGCCGTGACCGGCTCCACGATCCGGCTCACCGGCGGCGGCGCCCCACGGGCCGTGAGGGTGACAGGCATCGGCTTTGTCCCCGCCGGGCCGCACAACGGCTACGCCGACGGAGCATGGCTCACCTCCGCCGGATACGACCGGGTATTTGCGGGCTCGCGCTACCCCTTCAAGTTCCACGTCGCCACCGTCGCCCTGCGGCCCGGCGCGAACGTGCCGGCCGTCGCCCGCAGGCTGAACGCGGCCGCCGCCGCCATCAAGGGCGGCCGGGCCATCGCCTTTACCCCCCTGCCTGAGATGCCTGAAGTCCAGGAGATCAGGGACCTGGAACTGCTGCCGCTGGCGCTGAGCGCCTTCCTGGCCTTGCTCGCCATCGGCGCGGTCGGGCATGCCCTGTTTACCGCCGTGAACCGCCGGCGTCACGAACTGGCGATCCTGCGGGCCCTCGGCATGACCAGGCGGCAGACGCGAATGGTCATCGCCACCCAGGCGAGCGTGCTCGCCGGGATCGGGCTGCTGCTCGGGGTGCCGCTCGGACTCGCACTCGGCCGCATCCTATGGCGGGCGGTCACCGGCTTCACGCCGCTGGCGTATCACCCGCCACTGGCTCTGTGGGCGCTGCTGCTCATCGGCCCCGTTACCTTGCTCACCGCGAACCTGCTGGCCGCCTGGCCGCAGCGGCACGCCACGCGGCTGCGCGCCGGACCGGCCCTCCGGGCCGAGTGAGGTCGCTCACCGGAGACGTGATGCGGCGGGCGGCCCTGCCTTAACGGTCCGGCCTTAGCCAGGGGCGGCGGGGCCCGGAATGTCGAACTTGTAGGCCAGGCCGGGCTGGGACGGGAGCGCGCGGAGCGGTCCGGTGCCGGTCCAGTAGGCCGCCTGGAAGAAAAGCCCGTCGGTAGCCACGATCCACAGGCCCGAGCCAGCCGGCGTCCAGTGCACGGACACGACGTCCGTGTTGCCCGACGGGATCGCCCCTGGCACGGCGGGCAGCGTGGCCAGGGGGATCGGCCCGCCGGGAGCCCTGGTCACCGTACGGTCGCTGAGGTCCGCGACGTAGACGTAGGTGCCTACGGGCAGCGCGTGGTCGCCGATGGCATCCAGCGGCAGGGCAAAGCGCTGGCCGGCCGGATCGAAGGCGGATGTGTCTTGCTGATCGAGTGCGGTCCCGAGCGGCAGGGCAATCTTCGTATCGGTCCCGTCCCGCAGGCTGGTGACGTGCAGCACGCAGCCGATCATGCAGGACACGGCCTGCCAGGCCACGTGGCTCGCGTCGGCACCCGCGATGACCACGCTGGCCGGGATGCCGGTAGGCACGGCCGCGCCGCTGACCGGGTTGACGAGCTTTACCTGGTCGTAGGGACCCTGAACGAGCAGGCCGCGGATCGTGGCCGCTTGCAGTACCTGGCCGCGCAGGTGGGCGACCGCAGACCGGCGGTGGCCAGCCTCGTCGACCAGCCAGGCCGGGCTGGCGGCGGGCCCGTTGCCCCAGGGCGCCCCGGCCTGCTCGACCCAGACGTCGCGGCGGTTGGGCGCGAGGGCCACGTAGTTCGCCCTGGCGATGACGCGCGCGGTACCGGCGCCCGCTGCGCCGGCCGGGATGAACAGCACGTTCCCGATATCCGGGAGGCAGGCCGGGCCGTTGCCGGCCAGGACCACGATCACGCCGCCGGCCACGGAGATGATCTGACGCACCACGGGAGCCGGGCCGAGCGGGTCGCCGGGCGCCGCTTCCGGTAGCGTCCTGGCCGGCCGCGCCGGTGCTCTTTGCCTGACCTGCAGGGTCCGCAGGCTGTTGCCGCCGAGGAACAGCAGGCCGGCGGGGGCGGCGCCGGGTCGCAGGGGAATTCCGCGCAGCATGACGGGCGGGGCCACGGTCACGGTCAGCAGGGAGCGCTGGGCCTTGCGATGCGCGGGCCGGCCGGAACCACCCAGGATCATGTAGATCGCCACGCCGCCGATGAGCGCTAGTACGACCACGCCAATAAGCCATCGCGAGGCCGCTGGCGCGCGGCGATCCGGGTCACGGCCGTTGCTGATGATGTCGACGCCGCGCCGGTCAGCCACAGTGCCAACGTACCCGGCACGGCCGGAGCGGAGAACCAGCGCCGTCCGCCCGAGCCCGGCGAGCGGCGGAGTTAGCGCAGGCCGCGGTGCTTGCTCAGCGCGGTCTTCAGCAGGCGGTCGATGAGCTGGGGGAACGGAAGCCCGCTCACTTCCCACATCTTCTGGAAGTAGGACGCCGGGGACAGGCCGGGGATCGTGTTGATCTCGTTGATCAGGATCTGGCCGTCCGGCGTGTAGAAGAAGTCCACCCGCGCCAGTCCCTCGCAGGACACCGCGGTGAAGGCGGCGGCGGCCAGCCTGCGGATCTCCGCCTGATGGGCGGCGGGGATCGGCGCCGGGATCGCCATCCCGCTGGCCTGGTCCAGGTACTTGGCCTCGAAGTCCCAGAATTCCTCGCCGCCTTCGATGAGCAGCTGGCCGGGCAGGCTGGTGTCCGGCGGGCTGCCGTGCAGGCCCTCCAGCACCGAGACCTCAATCTCCCGGCCCTCGACGGCGGCTTCCACGATCACCTTCGGGTCGTACTGGCGGGCGAGGCGGATCGCCTCTTCCAGCTCCGCCGTATCCCGCGCCTTGGACGTGCCGATGCTCGATCCGCCCCGCGCGGGCTTGACGAACAGCGGCCAGCCCAGCTCGGCGATCTCATCGAGCACCCGCTTGCGCTCGGGGGAATCCGCGGCGGCGGACTCCCCCTGGGCAGAGACCGGCGCGTCGCCGCGGGGGTCTGGCTCCCAGTCCCGCTCCTGGACCACCACGTGCGGCCCGACCGGCAGCCCGCGCGCCTCAAAGATGATCTTCATGTACTCCTTGTCCATGCTGACCGCGCTGGCCAGGACCCCGGCACCGACGTAGGGCACCCCGGCCATCTCCAGCAGGCCCTGGATGGTGCCGTCCTCGCCGAACGGGCCATGCAGGACCGGCAGCACCACGTCTACCTCGCCTAGCAGCGGCGGGATCTGGCCGGGCGCGCTGGCCACGACGGTGCCCTGCTGGGCCCAGGGCACCACCGGGGAGCCGGGCTCGGCGACCGACTCGACGGAGGGCAGCTCGCCGCCGGTGATGGCGAGCCGGCCCGGCTCATCGGCGACCTGAACCCAGTTGCCCTCGCGGGTGATGCCGATCGGGATGACCTCGTAGGCATCCCGGTCGATCGAAGCGAGCATGTTGCCGCCCCCCATGCAGGACACCGCGTGCTCGGGGCCCCGGCCGCCGAAGACGACCGCGACCCTGATCTTGCGCTCGCTCACGATTCCTCCCGTTCGTCTGGGACCCATGATCGTGGTGAGTTTCAGAGGCCATAGCGTTCTGGCTTGGCCGAACGGCTGGCGAGCAGCCCCGCTGCCTCGCCCACCTCGAGGCTGTCGTGCACGACGGCCTCGACGACCTCGGTGATCGGCATCTCCACGTCATGCTTGGCGGCCAGCTCAAGCACGGACCGTGACGACTTGACCCCCTCGGCGATCTGCGTGGTGCTGGCCAGGACATCGGCCAGGGCCATGCCGCGGCCCAGCTTCTCGCCGAAGGTCCGGTTGCGCGACAGCGGCGAGCTGCAGGTGGCGACCAGGTCGCCCATCCCGGCCAGCCCGGCGAACGTGTACTGGCTGGCGCCCAGGGCCGCGCCCAGGCGCGCGATCTCGGCCAGGCCGCGGGTGATCAGCATGGCCTTGGTGTTGTCACCCAGGCCCATCCCGACGGCGATCCCGACGGCGATGGCGATCACGTTCTTGACCGCGCCGCCCAGCTCGCACCCGGTCACGTCCGGGTTGGTGTAGGGCCGGAAATAACTCGTGTGGCAGGCCTGCTGCAGCCGCTGCGCCGCCTGCTCGTCGGTGCAGGCCACCACGGTGGCGCTGTACTGGCGCTGGGCGATCTCGCGGGCCAGGTTGGGCCCCGCGATGACGGCGATCGCCTCGGCCGCCGTCCCCGCCGCCTGGCCGATCACCTCGCTCATCCGGCAGCAGGTGCCCAGCTCGATGCCCTTCATCAGGCTGACGAGCAGGGCCCCTGGCGGCAGCAGGGGAGCCCAGGCGGCCAGGTTCAGCCGCAGCGTCTGGGCCGGGACGGCGAGCACCACGACGTCCGCACCGGCCAGCGCCTCGGCGGGATCCGCGGTCGCCCGCAGGGCCTGGTGCAGGGTGAGGCCGGCCAGGTAGTCCGGGTTCTGGTGGGACGCGTTGATCGCCTCCGCCACCTGCGGCCTGCGGCACCACAGGACCGCGGGGGTGCCGGCGTCGCAGAGCACCTGCGCGAAGGTCGTGCCCCATGATCCGGCGCCCATGACGGCGGCCCTCACGACGGCGTGACTCCTGGGGTACCGGAGTCCGCGGACGGGCCCGTTTCGCCGCTGTTTTCTGACAATGCGCGCAGCTCCTCCCGCAGCTTCCGGCGGGCGACAGCCGGATGGTACGGCCTGGCCGGCGGGACCTCGCCGCGCAGCTTCCCGAGCAGGGCAGTGACATCGGCCATGACCTTGTCGGTGGCCTCGCGCAGGACCTGCGGGGTCAGTGGCTGGCCCTCGAAGGCGGACAGGTCCACCGGCGGTCCCGCGAGCACCTGCACTTTCCTGCGCGGCAGCACCCGGGGCCGGAAGCTGCCGTAGGGCAGGACCTGCTGCGCTCCCCAGTGCGCGACCGGGATCACCGGGGCGCCGGTGGCCAGCGCGAGCCTGGCCACGCCGGTCTTGGCCACCATCGGCCACAGGTCAGGATCACGGGTGACGGTCGCCTCCGGGTAGAAGATGAGGCAGGCGCCGTCCCTGACGCCCTGCTCGGCGTCCCTGAGCACGAGCGCGGCGTCCGCCTGCCCCCGGTAGACCGGCAGCTGGCCGAGCTTGACGATGATCGGCCCGAGGACCTTGATCTTGAACAGGGATGCCTTGGCCAGGAACACCGGGTAGCGGCCCGCCCCGTCGCTGAACAGGGACAGCGCGAGAACGTCGGCATAGGACAGGTGATTGGCGGCCAGGATCATGCCCCCTTCGGCCGGGAAATTCTCCTGGCCGTGCCGGTCAAGCTTCATCAGCGCGGGGATCAGCGGCCGAAGAATGATCTTCGAGACGTTTCGCCAGGCATTCGAGTAGCTGCCGTCGGCCCGCTTGCTCATCTGCGCAGTCTCCCGCTCGTCATGTGATCAGTGTTGTGCCTCACGCGGCGCCATGTCGAGGCAGGATCAGATGCATGCCGCCTGACCCCGAGCTCACCTGGTCCCTGGTGATTCCCGTCAAGGTACTTGCCCGGGCCAAGTCCCGGCTCGCCGGCGTGGCCGGCACGGCCGGCCTGGCCGGAGCGCAGCGGGCTGAGCTGGCGCTGGCCATGGCGGCCGACACCGTCGCGGCGGCGGTCGCGTGCCCGCAGGTGGGAACCGTCATCGTGGTGACCGACGACCAGGTGGCCGGAGCCGACCTGGGCGGTCTCGGCGCCGTCGTTATCCCTGATGAGCCAGCCGGCGGGCTGAATGCCGCGCTGGTCTTCGGAGCCGCGTACGCCGACAGCCACTGGCCGGGCCGGGGCCGCGCGGGCCTGGCGGCTGACCTGCCCGCGCTGCGGCCCGCGGACCTGGCCCTGGCGCTGGCGGCGGCCGCCGCGCTGCCGCAGGCATTCGTGCCTGACGCCGACGGCCGGGGAACCACTATGTACACGGCGGGGCCGGGAACCGCGTTCGGCCCGCGCTTCGGTCCGGGGTCACGCGAGAATCACCTGGCGGGCGGGGCCGTCGAGCTCGAATTTCCCGGCCTTTCCGGGCTCCGGCAGGACGTGGACACTCCGGCGGACCTGCGGCTCGCGGCCGGCATCGGCCTCGGGCCGCGCTCGGCCGCTCTTTCGGCGGCCCTCTCCGAGGTCCTCGGCAGCTAGCCCGGCTGGCCCGGTGGCTGGTCAGCCGCCCTGGCCGCCTGGTGAGCGCCCGGCGGCCTCGCCAGCGGCCCGGCGGTGCGTTATATGTGAACGATGGGGCAGGTCAGGGTCCTGGTAATACCGGATACCGCCTGGATCTGCGCCACCACGAGCTTGCCGAGGTCATCGACATTCTCGGCCTCGGCCCGGACGATTACGTCATAGGGCCCGGTGACGTCGTCGGCCTGGGTAACGCCGTGGATCTTCCCGATGCTGACGGCAACATCGGCCGCCTTCCCTACCTCAGTCTGGACGAGAATATATGCCTGGACCATGTCGTCCTCCCGGCCGCACTGTGAAGGGGCCACGCTACCTTAGGAGCCACGCAGCATGCTGGGGATAACCATGGCAGCATTCGGCTGCCATCGAGAGCTTGCCATAGCGGGCAGCAATTCCGAAGGGCGGGGCTGTCATTACCGTCGCGGACATAGGTGAATTCGCTCTGATAGCGGCGATGCGGGCCCTGCTGCCCGTCGGCGAGCAGCAGATTATCGGCATCGGCGATGACGCGGCGGTGATCAGGGCCCCGGATGCGCGCGTGGTCGCGACCACCGATCTGCTGGTCGAGGGCCGGCATTTCCGCCGCGACTGGTCGAGCGCGTTCGACATCGGCGGCAAGGCGGCGGCCCAGAACCTGGCTGACGTGGCCGCCATGGGAGCTTCCGCGACGGCGCTGCTGGTGGGACTGGCGGTGCCGGGTGATCTCGACGTCGGATGGGCCAGGGACCTGGCTCGCGGCCTGGCGGCCGAGTGCGGGCGGGCGGGCGCATCGGTGGCCGGCGGTGACGTGACCCGAGCTGACGTGATCATGCTGGGTGTCACGGCGCTGGGGGACCTGTCCGGCCGGGAGCCGGTGACACGACGCGGCGCCCGGCCTGGCGATGAGCTGGCCGTGGCGGGGGTCCTCGGCCGTTCCGGTGCCGGACTCGCGCTCCTTTCGGCAGGCCTGGCGGCGGCTCTGCCTGCCGGCCAGCCGGATCTGCTCGCCGGCCAGCCGGAGCTGGCCGCCCTGGTGGCTGCTCACCGGCGGCCACGGCCGCCCTATGCGGCGGGACCGCAGGCGGCGCTGCTCGGCGCCACGTCGATGATCGACATCAGCGACGGGCTCGTCCAGGATCTGCGCCATGTAGCCGACGCCAGCGGCGTGCGGATCGACCTGGAGATCCCCAGGCTGACCGCCAGCTCCGCCGTGCCTGACGATGCCCTGCGGGCCGCGGCGGAGGTGCTCGGCGGGCCTGACTGGCTGAGCTGGGTGCTGTCGGGCGGCGAGGACCACGCCCTGGCGGCCACGTTCCCCGCCGGCACACGATTGCCGGCCAACTGGCCCGTCATCGGCACTGTCCGGCCGGGCGGCGGGGTGTACGTAGACGGCAACATCCGAGATGATCTGGGTGGATGGGATCATTTTCGCATATAGATTTCGTTACTACAGGTAGCTAATGAGATGTTTTCTGTGACTAGCCGGCGAGGTCGTTGCTTGATATATAACTTCTGATGCCGCGACATCGCCAAGGGTCCGTGCCGAAGCGCAGGACGCAGCGCCGGGAAGATCGGCCCGGTCGCGGCGTTCCTGCTGGCGATGCATCGTTTGACGAGGACACCGTCGAGGTTCCCGCCCAGCCGGCCGGCGAAATCACCGAGGCGCCCGGGCCCGCTCGTCCGGCCCGGCCCGCCCGGCCGGCCCGGCCCGCGCGCCGGCGGCGCATGCGCGGCCTCCTGGTGACGCCCTGGTTCGCGGCGAGCGCCGGCATTCTCATCGCCGCGACAGTGGCGCTGGAGGCCCCCAGGCACGCCGTGCTGAGCTACGGTCCCGTCAAGCCTGGCGTCCTGTGCCAGAACGTGGGCTGCACGCCGGGCCGGTCGCCTGGCTCGCTGGCCACCGCGAAGCCGGGAGTCAAGCTGACGCCGAGCAGCGCACCGGACATCGCGGCGGCCCCCCCGGCCAGCGCCCGGCCGACGCCCGTCCCGGCCTCGCCGCCTTCGCCGCACGCACCGTCCGCGCGGCCGGCCATCACCCTGCATTTCGTGGTGGTCAGGCACGAGAATGGCGGCTTCCTCGGGATCATCACCGTGCAGAGCCAGAAGGATCTCGGGCACTGGAGCCTGGGGTTCACGATTCCGGGCACCCGCATCAGCAGCGTCCTGGGCGGCCAGTGGCAGCCGTCCGCCACCGGCGATGGCGGCGTGGCTACCGGCGATAGCGGCGCGACCGGCGGCGTGCCGGGCGGCACGGGCGGCGGCCAGGGCGGATCCGGCGGGCAGGGCGGGTCCGGCGGGCAGAGCGGGTCCGGCGGGCAGGACGGATCCGGCGGCCAGGACGGGTCCGGCGGGCAGAGCGGATCCGGCGGGCAGAGCGGATCCGGCGGCCAGTCCGGCCCGCTGGACCGGGCGGGAGCGGGAATGGCCAAGATCGTGATCGTCGCGACCGGGACACCGCGATCCCCGACCGGCTGCATCTTCGACGGGAAGCACTGCGCATTCAGCTGACCTAGGCTGGCACCATGATGCCGACCCCGCCGTGCGTGCTGGCCGTCGCTGGTTCCGACTCGGCGGGCGGGGCGGGGATCCAGGCGGACCTGAAGACCATGCTCGCGCTCGGGGTACACGGGATGAGCGTGGTCTGCGCGGTGACCGCGCAGAACTCACTGGGCGTGCAGGGGTACTGGGAGCTGCCGGTCAGCGCCGTGCAGGCTCAGCTTGACTCGGTGCTCGGCGATATCGCCGTGCACGCGGTCAAGACCGGGATGCTGGCCTCGGCGCCGATCGTCGAGACCGTCGCGGGCGTGCTCGCGGACACGCCCGCGCCCGTGGTGGTGGATCCGGTCGCGGTGTCGAAGCACGGGGACAGCCTGCTGTCGGCGGGCACGCTGGAGGCTGTCAGGGAGCGGCTGCTGCCGCTGGCCACGGTGGTGACGCCGAACCTGCTGGAGGCCGAGCTGCTCACCGGCATGACCATCACCGACGAGGCGGCCATGCTGGCCGCGGCGCGGGCCATCAGCGCGCTCGGCCCTGGCTGGGTCCTGGTCAAGGGCGGCCACCTGCCGGGAAATCCGGTGGACCTGCTGTTCGACGGGCAGCGCGCCATCCGGTTCCCCGGCCAGCGGATACCCAGCCGTCACACCCACGGGACAGGATGCACGCTGGCCTCGGCCATCGCGTCATTCCTGGCCCTGGGCGCGGACGTACCCGGGGCCGTGGAATCGGCCAAGGACTACGTGACCGGCGCGATCAGCGGCGGATTCCCGCTTGGTGCGGGGATCGGGCCGGTGGATCACGCCTGGCGGATACGCCAGCCGGTCAGCGGGTGACCTTTCCTGCCTTGATGCAGGACGTGCACACGTTCAGCCGCGTGGGCGTCTTGCCCACCTTGGCGCGCACACGCTGAATGTTGGGGTTCCAGCGGCGCGGGGTGCGGCGGTGCGAGAAGGACACGTTGTTGCCGAAGCCCGGCCTCTTGCCGCAGACGTCGCAGACGGAAGCCACGGGATCGCTCCATTTGGGTGATAGCCAGATAGGTCATCGTCCCGGCACTCGTCCGGAACGGTCGTCGAAGGATAGCCGACCGGCGGGCGTTCACGCGAGCCGGGCCGCGGGCACGCCGACTACCCTGCCGGTATGGCGGCGCAGCTGGGCATGGACGGGGAGGTCGTCAGGCGCTGGATCCGCCTGGCCGCGGACGCGCTCGCCCAGACCAGATCCGCCATTGATGCGCTGAACGTCTTCCCCGTGCCGGATTCCGATACGGGCACCAACCTGCACCTCACGCTGCTGTCCGCGGCCACCGCGGTGGAGGCCGTGCCCGCGCAGGCCGGCCCGGCCGAGGTCTGGCGCGCCGCGACCCAGGGCGCGATGCTGGGCGCCTGCGGCAATTCGGGAATCATCGTCAGCCAGCTGCTGCGCGGGCTCAGTGACATCTGCGCGTCCGCCTCGCCCTGTGACGGCCCGGTGATCGCGCGCGCGTTCGGGCACGCGGCCGCGCTGGCCAGGGCCGCGGTGAGCCGGCCGGCCGAGGGGACGGTCCTGACGGTGGCCGACGCCGCGGCGCGCGCGGCCGCCCGCAGCCGGGCTGGGAGCAGCCTGGCGGAGGTGGTGGCCGCCGCCGCGACGGGTGCGCGGCAGGCCCTGGCCCGGACGCAGCAGCAGCTCGATGTGCTGGCCGCCAGCGGTGTCGTCGATGCGGGAGCGGCCGGGCTGTGCGTGCTGCTCGACGCCCTGAGCGCGGCCGTGACCGGCGCTGCGCCCCCGGCGTACCAGGTACCGGCGCCGTCACCGCGGGCGGCCCTGGCTCCTGGCCACGGCGACCACCGGCCAGGCTCCTACGGCTACGAGGTGACCTACCTGCTGGCGGCGCCCGAGCAGCAGGTCGGCCTGCTGCGGGAGCGGCTGGACGCGCTGGGCGACTCCCTGGTCATCGTGGGCGGCGAGGATCAGTGGCATGTGCACGTTCACGTCGCCGACGCGGGGGCGGCCATCGAGGCGGGACTGCGGGCCGGGGCGCCGCACCGGATCACCGTCACCTACCTCGGCGCGAGCCGGCCCGCCCGCGGCCACCGGGTCGTGGCCATCGCCGACGGGCCAGGGCTGGAAGCGCTGCTGCACGGGGCCGGGGCGCTCGTGGTCCCGCACCGGGGCGGCTACCCGCCGAGCCCGGCCGCGCTGAGCGCTGCTTTCCGGCAGGCTGGGGAACAGGCCGTTATCGTGCCAAACGGCAGTCAGGCGGCAGCTGCGGCCCGCATGGCGGCCGCCCGGCTCAGGGCAGAAGGGATCGAGGTGTCGGTCATCAGCGTCCGCTCGCCCGTGCAGGCCCTGGCGGCCGTCGCGGTCCATGACCCGGACCGCGATTTCCGCGACGACGCCGCCGCGATGGGCGCCGCGGCGGCGGCCATGAGATACGCGAGCGTCCGCCCGGCGCAGGACGACCGGGCCGGCGCGGCGGCCGGGGGCGACGCGGCCGGGGGCGACGGGCCGATTGTCGGACTCCTCGCGCAGGATGTGGCGGTGCGGGGAGTGAGTCAGCGTGAGGTGGCGATCGCGGTGGCTGACCTGCTGCTGGCCGACGGCGCTGAGCTGGTGACCCTGGTCGCGGGCCCGGCCGCCGACGCTGACCTGGGCCGCCTGGTGGCCGCGCACCTGCACGCGACAGACCCGGTGCCGCAGATCGACTGCTACGACGGCGGCCCGGCCGATGCATTCCTCCTGATCGGAGCGGAGTAACCCGACATGGCAGTGCTGGAAGACCCGCTGCGCCTGGTGATCGGCGACAAGGCAGCCAAGCGGCTGGCCGGCGCGCTTGAGCTGCGGACGGTGGGTGACCTGCTGCGCCACTATCCGCGCCGGTATGACAAGCGCGGTGAGCTGACCGAGCTGGCGTCGCTACGGGACGGGGAGCACGTCACCGTCCAGGCCGAGATCGCCGCGGTGACGGTCCGCAGGATGCGCAACCGGCCCGGCACCATCCTGGAGGCGACCGTCACCGACGGGCACGGGCGGCTGGCCCTCACCTTCTTCGGCCGGGGCCGGCAGGACTGGCGGGAGAAGGTGCTCAAGCCGGGCCTGCGCGGCCTGTTCTCCGGCCAGGTGTCCACATTCCAGGGCAAGCGCCAGCTCGCTCATCCCGAGTATGAGCTGCTGGGCACCGGCGATGGCAGCGTGCGGGCGGCCGAGTACGCGGCCGAGCTGATCCCGGTGTACCCGGCCGGCGCCCAGATCACCTCCTGGCAGATCGCCGACTCGGTGCGGATCGTGCTGGACACCCTCGACGTGACGGGCGACCCGCTGCCGGCCGGCGTCCGCGACCGGCACGGATTGTGCGGCTATGCCGATGCGCTGCGCGGGATCCACCGGCCGGTCGACTACCGGGACGTCAGCCGGGCGAGACTGCGGCTGAAGTGGGACGAGGCCTTCACGCTTCAGGTGGTGCTCGCGCAGCGGCGGCTGGCCGCGACCGCCTACAGCGCGACGCCCAGGCCGGCCGTCGACGGCGGCCTGCTGGCGGAATTCGACGCCGCGCTGCCGTTCGAGCTCACCGTCGGCCAGCAGCTGGCCGGCGCGACCATCGCCGACGAGCTCGCCGTCGATCACCCGATGCACCGGCTGCTGCAGGGCGAGGTCGGCTCGGGCAAGACCGTGATCGCGGTCCGGGCCATGCTGCAGGTAGTCGACGCGGCGGGGCAGGCCGCCCTGCTGGCCCCCACCGAGGTGCTGGCCCAGCAGCACTACCGCTCGATCACGGCGCTGCTCGGCCCGCTGTCACAGGCCGGGCAGCTGGGCGGGGCCGAGCATGCCACCAGGGTCGCGCTGCTGACCGGCTCCCAGGGCGCCGCGGCGCGGCGGGCGCACCTGCTGGAGGCGGCCTGCGGGAGCGCCGGGATCGTGATCGGCACGCACGCGCTGCTGGAGGACCGGGTCCAGTTCGCCGACCTCGGCCTGGTGGTGATCGACGAGCAGCACAGGTTCGGCGTGGAGCAGCGCGACGCGCTGCGCGAGAAGGCCGGTGACGGCCGGCCGCACGTGCTGGTCATGACGGCCACGCCGATCCCGCGCACGGTGGCGATGACGGTCTTCGGCGACCTGGAGGTCAGCACGCTGACCGAGCTCCCGGCGGGACGCTCGCCCATCGCCACCCACGTCGTGCCGGTGGCGGACAAGCCCAGGTACCTTGACCGCGCCTGGGAGCGGGTCAGGGAGGAAGCCGCCCGCGGCCGCCAGACGTACATCGTCTGCCCGCGGATCGGCGGCGACGGTCCGGCCGGGGCTGACTCGCCGCCGGGAGCCGACGACGGCGCCGCCGGACCGGACGACGACGAGGAGCAGCGGCGGCCGCCGCTGGCGGTCATCGACCTGGCCGCCGAGCTGGCGGCGGGCCCGCTGGCCGGGCTCCGCCTGGCCGTCCTGCACGGCAGGCTGCCCGCCGACGAGAAGGACAAGGTCATGCTGTCCTTCGCGGCGGGCACGGTCGACGTCCTGGTCACCACCACCGTCGTGGAGGTGGGCGTGGACGTGCCGAACGCGACCGCCATGGTGATCATGGACGCGGAGCGGTTCGGCGTCTCCCAGCTCCATCAGCTGCGCGGCCGGGTCGGGCGCGGCCGTCACGAGGGACTGTGCCTGCTGGTCACCGAGGTGCCCGAGGACGGCCCGGCACGGGAGCGTCTGGACGCGGTGGCGGCGACCCTGGACGGGTTCACGCTGTCCCGGCTGGACCTGGAGCAGCGCCGGGAGGGTGATGTCCTGGGCGCCGCGCAGGCCGGGCGCAAGTCGAGCCTGAAGCTGCTGACCCTGCTCCAGGATGAGGACCTGATCGGCAGCGCGCGGGCGGAAGCCGCGGCCCTGGTCGAGGCCGACCCCGCGCTGGCGGGCCAGCCCGCGCTGGCCGCGCAGATCCGCGCGCTGCTGGACCAGGAGCGGGCGGAGTTCCTCGAGAAAGCCTGAGGCAGATGACGCGCATCATCGCGGGGACCGCCGGCGGCCGCAGGCTGGCCGTCCCGGCCGGGCGGGGCACCCGTCCCACCAGCGACCGCGCCCGCGAGGGCCTGTTCGCCACCGCGACGTCCATCCGCGGCACGCTGGCCGGGGCCGCGGTCCTTGACCTGTACGCGGGCTCGGGCGCGGTGGGACTGGAGGCGCTGTCGCGCGGTGCCGCTGACGTGCTGCTGGTCGAGGCGGACGCGCGGGCCGCGCAAGTGATCCGCGCCAACATCGCGGCCCTGGCGCTGCCCGGCGCGCGGGTGCTCGCCGACCGGGTGGACCGCGCCCTGGCCCGCGGTCGCGGCGATCGCCCGGCTAGGGACTTCGTCTTCGCCGACCCCCCGTACGCCCTGGCGGAGGATGAGCTGGAGCGCATGCTGGCCGTCCTGCTTGAGCAGCGCTGGCTGGCGCCCGCCGCGCTGGTCACCGTCGAGCGCGCGACCAGGGCCGGGCCGCCGCCCTGGCCGCGCGGATATGCCCCTGACCGGTCCCGCAGGTACGGCGAGGCCACGCTCTGGTACGGTCGCGCCGCGGGCGCGGAGCCTGCCGCGCCGTCACCGACAGGAGAGTGAGTCCGCGTGAGACGTGTGGTCTGCCCTGGCTCGTTCGATCCGGTCACCAACGGGCACCTCGACATCATCGGCCGTGCCGCGAGGCTCTACGGCGAGGTCATCGTCGCGGTGCTCCCCAATCCGTCCAAGAGCGCCACGTTCAGCGTGGATGAGCGGGTCGACATGCTGCGCGAGGTCACCAAGGAGCACGACAACGTCCGGGTCGCGCGGTTTGACGGCCTGATCGTTGACTTCTGCAAGGCCAATGACGCGTCGGCGATCGTGAAGGGCCTGCGCGCGGTCAGTGACTTCGACTACGAGATGCAGATGGCGCAGATGAATTACAACCAGGCCGGCGTCGAGACCCTCTTCATGACCACAAACCCGCTCTATGCGTTCCTGTCCTCCAGCCTGGTCAAGGACTTCGCCCGGCACGGCGGCGACGTCGCGGGCCTGGTACCGGAACCGGTGCTGGAGCGGCTGGCGGACAGGGTGCACGGTTCCTGACCCGCCCGCGGGCAGGCCAGGAAACGCCGAAGTTGGGGTTCCCGCAGGACGGCCGGTAAGCTAAGCCGCTGGACACCCCGCTGACCACATTGCCTGCCATGCCACAAGCAAGATCAAAACACCTGAAGCGACTAGATCCACGCGGACCGCTGGTCTTCGACACCCGGACCCTCGGCCCCGGATCGGCGCGCAGCGAGACGCGCACGGCCCCGGCTCCGGCCGAGCTGGGCGCGGGCCTGGTGCGCATTCCCGAAGGCGGCGACCTTGAGCTGGCCGTCCAGCTGGAGGGAGTTACCGAGGGCGTGCTGGTCACGGCGACCGTAACCGCACCGCTGGCCGGGGAGTGCGCGCGGTGCCTGGACCCGTTCACCTCGGCGATGCAGGTCCGGTTCCAGGAGCTGTATGCGTATGAGGCGGCCGGCGGGGAGCAAGACGATTACGGGGAGCAGGACGGTTACCTGCTGGCGGGGGACCTGCTCGACCTCGAGCCCGCGCTGCGGGACGCGCTGGTGCTGGAGCTGCCGCTCTCGCCCCTGTGCGGGGACGACTGCGCGGGGCTCTGCTCGGAGTGCGGAGTACGGCTCGCGGAGGCGGGGCCTGACCACGGCCACGCCGAGACGGGCGGAGTGTGGGAAGTGCTGAAGGACTTCGATGCCGCGGGGGCGGCCACGGACCCGCAGCAGGAAACATCAGGACCGGACGGGACGCCCGTACCGGAAGCAGCACCGGACGGCACGCCCGTTCCGGGACGAGCGAAGGAGCTCTGACGTGGCGGTACCCAAGCGCAGAATGTCGCGCAGCAACACCCGGTCACGCCGGTCGCAGTGGAAGGCCACGGCGCCCCAGCTCGTGACCTGCCCGCAGTGCCGTGACCCCAAGCTGCCGCACACGGCGTGCCCGACCTGCGGCACCTACAACCGGCGCCAGGTCATTACCCCGTCCTGACCCGCCCAGTGCCGGGCGCTGTGAGAGGGACCAGACTGTGAGTGAGACGTCAGGCGACGGCCAGGCGCCGGATGCCGATACGGCCGACCTGCTGCGAGCCCTGCAGGTGCCGCTCGGCGGCGACCTGCTGGAGCGCGCGCTTGTGCACCGGTCCTTCGCCTACGAGAACGGCGGCCTGCCGACCAACGAGCGGCTGGAGTTCCTCGGCGATTCGGTCCTGGGCCTGATCGTCACTGACACGCTCTTCCGCGAGTATCCCGACCTGCCGGAGGGGCAGCTCGCGAAGCTGCGCGCCGCCGTCGTCAACATGCGCGCGCTGGCGGGCGTCGCACGGGGCCTGCTGCTCGGCAGCTATGTCCGGCTCGGCAAGGGCGAGGAGGGGACCGGCGGCCGGGACAAGTCATCGATCCTGGCCGACACCCTGGAGGCCGTGATCGGGGCCGTCTACCTGGACCGCGGCCTGAAGGAAGCTGATGACCTGGTGCACCGGCTCTTCGATCCGGTGATCGCCCGCTCGGCCCGGCTCGGGGCCGGCCTGGACTGGAAGACATCCCTGCAGGAGCTCACCGCGGCCGGGGCCCTCGGCGTGCCCGAGTACCACGTGGAGGAGAGCGGCCCTGACCACCAGAAGTCCTTCCGTGCCTCGGTCCGGATCGGCGGGCGTCCCTACGGGGAGGGTGAGGGCCACTCCAAGAAGGAAGCCGAGCAGCAAGCCGCCGAGGCCGCGTGGACGTCGATCAGCGACGCGCTGGCCGTCTCGGCCGGAGGTTCCGGCCCGCCCGCGCCCCAGGCTAACGAGGGCAACGGCCGGCCGCACCGGGGCTAGCTGGTGCCAGAGCTGCCTGAGGTAGAGACCGTCCGGCGCGGCCTGCAGCGGCACCTGCCCGGACGGGTGGTCGAGTCGGTCCAGCTGCTGCACCCGCGCGCCGTGCGGCGGCATGCCGCCGGGGCCGATGACTTCGCGGCCGCGATGACCGGGCGCCGCATCGACGGCGCCCGGCGGCGGGGGAAGTACCTGTGGCTGCCGGTCGGCGAGGACGCGCTGCTGGCTCACCTCGGGATGAGCGGCCAGCTGCTGATCGGCGATCCTGACCGCCCGGTCTCGCCGCATGTGCGGGCTCGGTTCACCTTTCGCGATGGCGGCCCTGACCTGCGCTTCACTGACCAGCGGACGTTCGGGCATCTCTCCTTCGCGCCCGGCGGGGCGGTGCTGCCCGCGGCCATCGCGCACATCGCCCCCGACCCGCTGGAGCCCGGATTCGACCTGGCGGCCCTGACCGAGCGGCTCCGCTCGCGTCGCACCGGGATCAAGCGGGCCCTGCTCGATCAGTCGCTGGTCAGCGGAGTCGGCAACATCTACGCCGACGAGGCGCTGTGGCGGGTGCCGCTGCACTGGGCCCGCGCCGCGGACCGATTGCGGCGCAGCGAGGTCGAAGGCTTGATCACGGCAGTTCGGAAGGTGTTTACTGAGGCGCTCGATGCTGGTGGTACGTCATTTGACAGTCTGTACGTCAACGTGAACGGGCAGAGCGGATACTTTGACCGATCGCTCGCCGTGTACGGGCGCGCAGGTCAGCCGTGCCGCCGCTGCGGATCACCAGTCCGCCGCGAGGCGTTCATGAACCGGTCGGCGTTCAGCTGCCCGGCCTGTCAGCCGCGGCCGCGGCAGGGACGCTGGTGACGCGCACCTGGATGAGTAGGCGGTCGGGAGGGGCCGGCATGAGTGACGATGTCGGGTCAGGCCGGTCCGTAGCGGGTGATCCCGCGGGGACCGGTCCCGGGGTCCGCCTCACCGCATGGGTGGCGGGCCAGGTCCATGGCGTCGGCTTCCGCTGGTGGGTCCGCTGCCGGGCACTGGAGCTCGGGCTGGTCGGCGTGGCAGAAAATCTCGAGGACGGCCGCGTGAAGGTCATCGCGGAAGGCAGCGAGGATAGCTGTCGCGAACTGCTGGCCGCTCTGGAAGGGCCGGGCACGCCGGGCCGGGTCGCCAGGGTGACGCAGCGATGGGATCGGGCCCGCGGCGGCCTGGCCGGCTTCGTGGAGCGATAGGGCCGTGACCTGCATGATCGCTCAACTTGACCGGATACCCCTGGCGGTGGGACCATGGAGTATCACCTGCGCGCAGTACGCGCGTTTTCGCGCGTTTGGCGTGCGCGCCCACCCTGGTCACTCATTGTGGAGGACCTTAAGAAATGGCAAAGGCTCTATTCGGCCACGTCGGTGGGCCGGATCCTCGCATGGTGTCTGAGATGCGTCGGCTGCAGCAGCGCGTTCATGACCTGGAAGCTGAGCTCACTCGGCTGCAGGAGGTCAACGACGTGCTCACTGCTGAAGTCGGGCACGACATGCTGATCCCGGTCCGCGAGCCCGCACTCGCCTGACGAGCGCTGGCTGACGGCGACGAGACGAAGGGCTCCCCTCACCGGGCGTCCCTCCTTGTTCGCCACCCGTATTCGCGTCGCCCGGCACCTCAGGCGAGATGCCGGCCAAGGAACTGAAGCTCGGCAGGCAGGCCCCGCGCCCAGAATGCGCTGTCATGGCAGCCGGGCTCGATTCCGCCCGGCGCCGGGTGCCCGGTCAGCTGCTCCAGCCGCGAGCGGAACTGCGCTGTTATCGCCGCGAACGGGTCATCGCTGCCGCAGTCGACCCGCGCCGGGACCCGGCGGAGCGCACCGAGGCCGGCGAAGACGCTGTTGCGCGCGAAATCGCCCTGGCTGTCGAAAGCACGGCGGTCGGCCGCGCGGGCGTCGGCATACGACGAGAAGATCGCGGGCGACGCGGCCGCCACGGCTGCGGCACCCGGCGCGCCGAGGCGCTCGGCGAGCAGCAGCGCCCCGTAGCCGCCCATCGAGTTGCCGACGATCCCGATATGCCCGGTCCGCAGGCCGCGCGCCGCCGCATGCGGCAGCACCTCGTAAATGATCATTCCCAGCGGGTCGTCGCCGTCCGCCCGCCGGTGCCAGTACGTGCTCCCGCCGTCGACGGTGATGACGGCAAACCTGCTGACCCGCGCCGTGGCCATGCCCGCCGCGATACGGTCGGCCTCGGTCCTGGCGTCGCCGCCCAGCTCGTGCAGCGCTACCACCACGCCCAGGCCGCGCGCGCTGGCCAGGCCGGCCGGGACGAGCGTCACCGTCCGCACCATGCGGTGCCGGTAGGCGGACCGGAACGTCGCTTCCAGCCGGCCAGGCGCCAGGCCCGGCGGTGGCGGCGGCGCGGAGCCGCACTCGCCCAAAGCGCTGGCCAGCCGGTACTTTCCCGGCAGGGCTCCCGCCTCCACCAGCCCGTATGCGCCCGCGGCCACGGCTGCGGCGGCCGCCGCAGCCGTGGCCGACGCCGTGATCACGGTCCGGCGGGAGAATTCACGCATCCGTACCAGCCATTGCAGATCTGCCTAGCCTTCCCGCGCCCGAATCCCGGAATCTCCTGGGCTGACGGTAGCGCGCGATAGGGTTCGAAACGACCGGGGTGCGGGGGGAGGAGGGTCGGCGGGTGTACCTGAAGACCCTCACGCTGCGTGGGTTCAAGTCGTTCGCCTCGGCTACCTCGATGCGGTTCGAGCCGGGAATCACCTGCGTCGTCGGCCCCAATGGGTCCGGCAAGTCCAACGTCGTCGACGCGTTCACCTGGGTGATGGGCGAGCAGGGCGTCAAGTCGATGCGGGGCGGCAAGATGGACGATGTCGTCTTCGCCGGCACCGCCGGGCGCCCCGCGCTGGGCCGGGCCGAGGTGACGCTGACGATCGATAACAGCGACGGTGCCCTGCCGATCGACTATGCCGAAGTCACCATCAGCCGGCTGCTCTTCCGGTCCGGGCAGAGCGAGTACGCCATTAACGGCGACCACTGCCGGCTGCTGGACGTGCAGGAGCTGCTCTCCGACACCGGCCTCGGCCGCGAGATGCACGTCATCGTGGGGCAGGGCCAGCTCGATGAGGTGCTGAACTCGGGACCCGAGGCCCGCCGCGCGCTGATCGAGGAGGCCGCGGGGGTTCTCAAGCACCGCAAGCGCAAGGAAAAGGCGCTGCGCAAGCTCGACGCGATGCAGGCCAACCTGACCAGGCTGGTCGACCTCACCGCCGAGCTCGGCCGCCGGCTCAAGCCGCTGGGCAGGCAGGCGCAGATCGCGCGCAAGGCAGCGGTGATCCAGGCCGACCTGCGCGATGCCCGGCTCCGGCTGCTGGCCGACGACTATGTCACGCTGGCCGGGGAGCTGCAGCGCGACGAGACCGACGAGGCCGCCGCGGCCGCCCGGCGAGCCGAGCTGGACGCCGCCCTGGCCAGGTCCCGTCTCCTGGAGTCCGAGCTGGAGGGTGCCGAGCAGCAGCATGCGCCGCGCCTGGCGGCTGCGCAGGAGACCTACTTCGCGCTCGGCGGGCTGTCCGAGCGGCTGCGCGGCACGGTCGGCCTGGCTCAGGAGCGGTACCGGCACCTGGCCGCCCCGCCGGAGCCGCAGCGGCCGGGCCGCGATCCCGACGAGCTCGACCACGAGGCCGCCGGCCTGCGCGAGCAGGAGGCGGCTCTCGGCGAGCGGCTGGAAGACGCGCGCGAGCAGCTGACCGGGGCCGTGGCCCGGCGGACGAGTGCCGAGACGGCGCTGGCGGAGACCGAGCGCAAGCTCGCCGCCGGGGCCAGGGCCGCGGCCCAGCGGGCCGAGCAGCTGGCCCGGCTGCGCAGTCATGTCCAGGGCGCCCAGAGCAGGTCGGCGGCGGCGCAGGAAGAGGCCGGACGCCTGGCCGCGGCACTCACCCAGGCCCGCGCCCGGGCCGAGCAGGCCCAGCGTGACCACGCGGAGCTGCAGCAGCTGGTGTCCGGCCGCGGCGAGGGCCGGGCCGATCTCGCGGCCGCCTGCGACCAGGCGGGTGCCGCCCTGGCGGCGCTCACGCCGCGGGTGCGGCAGCTGCGGTCCGCCGAGCATCAGGCCAGCGACCAGCGCGCTGCCCTGCGAGCGCGTACCGAGGCACTGACCGAGGCGGTCAGGCGCGGGGCCGATGCCTCCGGCGTCCTGCTGGAGAACCGGGCGGCGTTCCCCGGCATCCTGGGCCCGCTGGCGGCGCTGCTGACGGTCGAGGACGGGGCGGCCGACGCGATCGCGGCGGCCCTCGGCGCCACGTCGGGAGCGGTCGCGGTATCGGGCCTCGATGCCGCCGTCAGCATCCTGGAGGCGCTGCGGCGCGAGGGCACCGGCCGGGCCGAGCTGGTCATCGCGGGCGGCGAGCCCGCCGCCGGCGACCGGGCGGCCCAGCGTGACGACACCGGGATGGATGCCGGGACCGGGACGCCGCCGGCCGTTCTGCGGGCTATTGATCTGGTCAAGGCACCCGGTGAGCTGGCCGGTGCCGTCGAGCGCCTGCTGGCCGGGGTCCTGGTCGTCGCGGACCTGCGGACCGGCCTTGATCTGGTCCGCACCGATCCTGCGCGCCTGGTGGTCACCCGTGACGGTGACCTGATCGGGGCGCACTGGGCGCGGGCCGGGCAGGCCGGCGCGCAGAGCGTGCTCGGGCTCCAGGCGGCCGCCCACGAGGCCGCCAGGCAGCTGGCCGAGGCGGACGGCCGGTGCCAGCGGGCCGAGCAGGACCTCGCCGCGGCCGTCGCGGCGGAAGAGCAGGCCCGGCAGGCGCAGGCGCAGTCGCAGTCGGCCGTCCAGGAAGCCGACGCCGCCGTGGCCCAGACCTCGGGACGGCTGGGCGCGCTGGCGGGCGCCGCCCGCGCCGCGCAGGACGAGGCCGGGCGGCTGGCGGTGGCCATCGAGGCGGCCGAGCACTCCCGCCGCCAGGACCTGGCCCAGCTCGCCGAGCTGCAGGGCCGGCTGGCGGCCCTGGAGTCCGCCGCCGCTGCTGATCTCGCGACTGATCCGCCCGCCGCCGGTCCCGCGACGGCCGGTCCCGCGACGGCCGGTCCCGCCCCGGCCGGCCCGGCTCAGGCCCAGCCGGTGACGGAGGCCGGCAAGGAGGCGCTCGCCGCGAGCGCCTCAGCCGCCCGGCACGCGGAGATGGAAGCCCGCCTTGAGGTCAGGACGGTGGAGGAGCGGCTGCGGGCGATCACCGGCCGCGCTGACACGCTGGCGGCCGCCGCGGTCGCCGAGCGCCAGGCCAGGCAGCGCGCGCAGGCGCGCAGCAGGCGCCGCGCGGCCGAGGCGGCGGTGGCCTACGCGGTCGCCCAGGGAGCCGGGATCGCGCTGGCCAGGATCGAGCGCTCGGCCGGCGTGGCCGATGCCGAGCGCCAGGCCGCCGAGCTGGCCAGCCGGGGGCGTGATGGCGAGCTGAAGGCGATCAGGGCCAGGATCCGCGAGCTGTCCGGCCAGCTGGACCAGGTGGTCGACAGCGCCCACGGCACGGAGATCGCCAGGGCCGGCCGACGGATGCGGCTGGAGCAGATCGCGGTGCGCGCCGCCGAGGAGTTCGCTGCCGACGCCGATGTGCTGGTCGCCGAGTACGGGCCCGACGTGCCCGTGCCCCCGGCGCAGGAGGACCAGCTCGCGTCGGCCTACGACCGGGCCGAGCAGGAGCGGCGCGCGCAGGCGGCGCAGCGGCTCCTGGATCAGCTCGGCAAGGTCAACCCGCTGGCGCTGGAGGAGTTCGCGGCGCTGGAGGAACGGCACGCCTTCCTGGTCACGCAGCTGGAAGATCTCAAGAAGACGCGCCGCGACCTGCTGACCGTGATCAAGGAAGTCGATGACCGGGTCCAGCAGGTCTTCGCGGCCGCCTACGAGGACACCGCGCGGGAGTTCGAGCGGATTTTCGCCCTGCTCTTCCCCGGCGGCGAGGGTGCCCTGGTGCTGACCGAGCCCGATGACATGCTCGCGACCGGCATCGACTTCGAGGCCAGGCCGCCCGGCAAGAAGGTCAAGCGGCTCTCGCTGCTGTCCGGCGGCGAGCGGGCGCTCACCGCGATCGCCTTCCTGATCGCGATCTTCAAGGCACGCCCCTCGCCGTTCTACGTGCTGGATGAGGTCGAGGCGGCGCTCGACGACGCTAACCTGCAGCGGCTGCTGGGGGTCTTCGAGGAGCTGAGGGAGAACTCCCAGCTGATCATCGTCACGCACCAGAAGCGGACGATGGAGGTCGCGGACGCGCTGTACGGGATCAGCATGCGCGGGGACGGCGTCTCCGCGGTGGTCAGCCAGCGGCTGCGGGAGCGCGAGAGCGCCTGAGCCAGGCGGCCGCTCCCTGACCCGGCCCCGGCCTCCCGGCCCCGCGTCCCGGCCCCGCCTCCCGGCCGCCCCCTGGCCCGCTCCCGGCTGCGGCCTGGCCGTAGTCGGCGCGGGCGCGGGCGGTGACCGGCGTCTGCCAGACTGGGGCCGTCATGGAACATGTGCTGATCATCATCGCCATAGTCGTCGTGCTCGGGGTCGGCGGCGCGGCCCTCCTCTCGCCGCGCCTGCGCTCCCGCCGCCGGCCACCGCCCCCGCCCGTCCAGCCGCCCCCGCCCGGCGCCGCCCGGCCCGCCAGCACCCAGGAAGCGCCGCCTGCCGCCGAGCCGGGCGCGGCCGTCACGCCGGCCGACACCGCGCCGGCGGCCCCCCCGGCGGTCCCGGCCGAGAAGCCGCCGCCGTCGGCCGGGCGCATGGTCCGGCTGCGCGGCCGGCTGGCCAGGTCGCAGTCGGCGCTCGGGTCGGCCCTGCTCAGCCTGCTGTCCTCCGGGCGGCTGGACGAGCAGACCTGGGAGGAGATCGAGGACACCCTGATCACGGCGGACATGGGCGTCGGCCCGGCCCGCCAGCTCGTGGAGCAGCTGCGCACCGAGGTCAAGGTGGGCGGGACCCGCGACGTGGCCGAGCTGCGGGCGCTGCTGCGGGCCGACCTGATCGACCAGATCGGCCCGGACATGGACCGGTCCCTGCGCACCAGGCCGCACGGCGGCCAGCTGGCCGTGGTCCTGATGGTCGGCGTCAACGGGACCGGCAAGACCACCGCGTGCGGCAAGCTCGCGCGGGCGCTGATCGGGGACGGGCAGACGGTGCTGCTCGGCGCCGCCGACACCTTCCGCGCGGCCGCCGCCGACCAGCTGCAGACGTGGGGCGAGCGCGTCGGGGCCACCGTCGTCCGCGCCGATAAGGACGGCGCCGACCCGGCCAGCGTGGCCTTCGACGCGGTCAGCGAGGGGCTCAAGCGCGGCGTGGACACCGTGATCGTGGACACCGCGGGGCGCCTGCACACCAAGGCCGGCCTGATGGACGAGCTTGGCAAGATCAAGAGGGTAATCTCCAAGCAGGCATCGGTGGACGAGGTGCTCCTGGTGCTCGACGCCACCACCGGCCAGAACGGCTTGCGGCAGGCCCGTGTCTTCGGCGAGGCAGTCGACGTCACGGGGATCGTCCTGACCAAGCTGGACGGGACGGCCAAGGGCGGGATCGTGGTCGCCGTGCAGCGCGAGCTCGGCGTTCCGGTGAAGCTGGTCGGGCTCGGGGAGGGCCCCGACGACCTGGCGCCGTTCGAGCCCGAGGCGTTCGTCGACGCCATCCTCGGCGGCTAGATCCCGCCGCCCCGGCGGCTAATCTAGCTAGAGCACTGACAGGCCCATGCGCGAGGACGGCGGCGACACGTGTTCGAGACTCTCTCCGATCGGCTCACCCAGGTCTTCTCCTCGCTGCGCGGGAAGGGGCGCCTGTCGCCCGCCGACATCGACGCGACCTGCCGCGAGATCCGGATCGCGCTGCTCGAGGCGGACGTCGCGCTGCCCGTGGTCAGGCAGTTCATCGCCAGGGTCAGGGAACGGGCGGGCGGCGCCGAGGTCTCCGAGGCGCTGAACCCGGCGCAGCAGGTCATCAAGATCGTCAATGAGGAGCTCATCGAGATCCTCGGCGGCGAGGCGCGGCGGCTGCGTTTTGCCAAGGTGGCGCCGACGGTCATCATGCTGGCCGGCCTGCAGGGCTCGGGTAAGACGACGCTCGCGGCGAAGCTGGCGCTGTGGCTGCGCGGCCAGGGCAATACCCCGATGCTGGTGGCTGCTGACCTGCAGCGGCCCAATGCGGTCCAGCAGCTCCAGGTGCTGGGCGAGCAGATCGGGGTGCCGGTCTTCGCGCCCTATCCGGGCAATGGCGTCGGCGATCCGGTCGAGGTAGCGCGCCAGTCGCTCGATGAGGCCCGCCGCCGGCTGCAGAACGTCGTCATCGTGGACACCGCCGGGCGCCTCGGCATCGACGAGGAGATGATGCAGCAGGCGGCCGCCATCCGGGACGCGGTCGACCCCGACGAGATCCTGTTCGTGGTCGACGCCATGATCGGCCAGGACGCGGTGCAGACCGCCCAGGCGTTCCTCGACGGCGTCGGTTACGACGGAGTCGTGCTGACCAAGCTCGACGGTGACGCGCGCGGCGGGGCGGCGCTGTCCATTGCCCAGCTCACCGGCAAGCCGGTGATGTTCGCGTCCTCCGGCGAGAAGCTCGAGGACTTTGACCTGTTCCACCCCGACCGGATGGCCTCGCGGATCCTCGACCTCGGCGACATCCTGACGCTGATCGAGCAGGCGGAGCGGACCTTCGATGCCGATCAGGCCGCCACCATGGCCGACAAGCTGGCCTCCGGGGACGCCTTCACGCTGGAGGACTTCGTCGAGCAGCTGGCCATGGTCCGCAAGCTCGGGCCGATCGGCAACCTGCTCGGGATGCTGCCGGGAGCCGCGCAGAACCGCGAGATGCTCAGCCAGGTCAGCGACAAGGACCTGGACCGGGCGGCGGCGATCGTCAGCTCGATGACTGTCGAGGAGCGCAGAAACCCCAAGATTATTAACGGCTCGAGGCGCGCCCGTGTCGCCGCCGGATCCGGCGTCACCGTCGGGGAAGTCAACAACCTCATCGTCAGGTTCCTCGAGGGCCAGAAGATGATGCGCCAGATGATGGGCGGCATGGGCATGCCGGGCATGCGGCGCGGCGGCCAGAAGGCGAAGGGGAAGGGCAAGAAGAAGGGCAAGGGCGGCGGCCGCCCCGCGAACGCCGGCCGTCCCGCGAACGCCGGCGGCCGGGCCGGCCAGCCGGGCGGGCCCGCTGTCCTTCCGGCCGGCCTCGGCCAGGGCGCGGCGGACGGCAGCACCGCCGCGGCCCCCGGCGGCTTCGGGGGCGCCGGGCTGCCCGAGGGCTGGGCTGACGGTGCCTTCAAGCTGCCCCCCGGCCGCGGTCCCGGCTTCTCGACCCCCAAGCCGAACCTGCCGCCCGGCCTGCGCGGGCCGCAGCCGAGCCGCCGCGGCCGCCAGGGCGGAAAGGGCCGCTAGGGCGGTGCGCGAGCCGCCGTCCTGCGCCGAGGAGGTCGTCGACCTGCGGACGACGACCGAGCAGTTCCAGGGCCGCGAGTGGGAGCTGGTCACCGGCCGGGTCGTGCTGCACGCCCTGGCCCCGGACCGGCAGGCCCCGGACGGGCTGGCCCCGGATCGGCTGGCCCCGGACCGGCAGGCCCCGGACCGGCCAGCACTGTGCGGCCTGTCCGCCGAGCGGCTGGCCCCCATCGAGCAGCGGTGGGAGGCCGGCTACCTGCCGCACGTTCCCCGGTGCCGGACCTGCGTGACGGCCTGGCCGTCCGGTGACCCGCCGGCTGTCCTGGCCCAGGGGCCCGGCGGCCAGGACCCGCCCGCCCCGGAAATTCCGGCGGCCGGCGTGGACGTCCGGACGGTGCACGGCACGGACAGCGAGCTGGCCGGCGCGGCTGCGCTGCGCGGCGTCCTGGCCCAGCATGATCTGCGGCGCTGGATGTTCACGGACCTGGCCAGGGTCGACGAGCAGATCCGCGGCGGCTTCAGCCACCCGCTGACGATCAGCCCCGCCCTGCTGCTGCGCCGCCCGGCCACCGCCCTGACCACCTTCCTGCACGAGCAGCTGCACTGGACCGAGGGCCCCGGCATCGACAACGCGACGACCGAGGCCAGAGCACGCTGGCCGGATCCGCCGCCGCCCCCGGCTGGCGGCCACGACGCCGAGTCCACCTGGCTGCACATGACGGTCTGCGCGCTGGAGTACCAGAGCCTGAGCGAGCTGCTCGGGCGCTCCGCCGCGGCCGGTGAGCTGAGCCAGCAGAAGCACTATGCCTGGATCTACGGCCAGATTCTCGACGATCCCGGCTGGTTCTCCGGATTCCTGCACCGGCACGGCCTCGGCGTCCCCGAGGACCCCCCCGTTCCGCGCCGCTATTTCGGCGAGGAATGGTGGACGGGCCTGGTGTAATGGGCGGTCATAACTGCTGCTCCCGGCCACGTCCTGATGGCGCCGCGGGCCGCTGATTACGCTCAGACCGGCAGCGTCTGGCAGACTGTGACCTCACGCCTTGACGTCGTACCTGTTACGACGTCTACTACCATCGGCTTCGCGAGCCCCTCTCGAACTCGCGGAAGCCGCACCCATCTGGGCAGCACCGGCCGGTCCCCACCCGGTACGCGCGTTGCTCAACACCGAATCTGCTGGGAGAAGACCACACCCGTGGCTGTCAAGATCAAGCTGAAGCGCCTGGGCAAGATCCGCGCGCCGTACTACCGGATTGTCGTCGCCGACGCCCGCACCAAGCGGGATGGCCGCGCGATCGAGGAGATCGGCAAATACCACCCGAAGGCCGAGCCCTCGTTCATTGAGGTCAACTCGGAGCGGGCACAGCACTGGCTGTCCGTCGGCGCGCAGCCGACCGACCCGGTCCGCAAGATCCTGGAGATCACCGGCGACTGGCAGAAGTTCAAGGGCCTGCCAGGAGCCGAGGGGACGCTGCGGATGGCGGCTCCGAAGGAGGACAGGAAGGAAATTTTCGCGGCCGCGGCCAAGGAGTCGCTGGGCGACGTTACGTCAGCGCCGAAGGGGAAGGCCAGGGCCAAGTCCGCCGACGCCAAGACTGCCGACGCCAAGACTGCGGACGCCAAGTCGGGCGACGCCAAGGCAGCGGACGCCAAGTCGGGCGACGCTGCTGGGGGCAAGGCCAAGCCGGCGGATGCCAAGTCGGCGGATGCCAAGTCGGGCGACGCTGCTGCGGGTAAGGCCAAGCCGGCGGATGCCAAGTCGGCGGACGCCAAGGCAGCGGACGCCAAGTCGGGCGACGCTGCTGCGGGTAAGGCCAAGCCGGCGGATGCCAAGGCAGCGGACGCCAAGTCGGGCGACGCTGCTGGGGGCAAGGCCAAGCCTGCGGATGCCAAGTCGGGCGACGCTGCTGCGGCCAAGCCTGCGGCCAAGGAAAGCCCGGCGGCCAAGCCCGCCAGCCCGGCGAAGGCCGCGGCAGCCGCAAACGAGGCGAAGACCTCCGACAAGCCGGCCAAGCCCGCGGACAAGGCACCGAAGGACGCCGACGCCCCGGCGGCAGCCGAGCCGAAGGCAGCCGTTGCTGCTGAGACCGCGCCCGCTGAGGCCGCACCCGCTGAGACCGCACCTGCGGAGACCGTGCCTGCTGAGACCGCGCCCGAGGCTTCCGTAGCGGAGGATGCGCCTGCTGACGCCGCCGCGGCGGCGTCCAGCGGAGGCTGACGTGCTCGAAGAGGCCCTGGAGCACCTGGTCAAGGGCATCGTCGAGTACCCGGATGATGTCCAGGTCGGTAGTCGCGGGCTGCGCCGGGGCCGGGTTCTCGAGGTGCGCGTGCATCCCGAGGACCTGGGGAAGGTCATCGGCCGGGGCGGCCGGACCGCCAAGGCACTCAGGACAGTCATCGGCTCACTGGCGGGCGACTCCTACGTCCGGGTTGACCTGCTGGACTCCGACGAGATCCGCTAGCAGGGCATGCAACTGGTCGTTGGCCGCGTGGGCAGGCCGCACGGGCTTCGCGGGGACGTCACCGTCGAGGTACGGACCGACGACCCTGAGCAGAGATTCGCGGCGGGCTCCGTCCTGGTGACGGAGCCCGCGGCGGCCGGCCCGCTCACGGTCTCCTCCGCCCGGTGGCACTCGGGCCGGCTGCTCATCAGGTTCGAGGGGTACCAGGACCGGCCGGGCGCCGAGAGCCTGCGCGGCATCCTGCTGGTGGTGGATTCGGCTGAGCTGCCCGCCTCGCAGGATCCGGAGGAGTTCCGCGACCACGAGCTCATCGGGCTGGACGTGCTGACCACGGCCGGGGACCAGGTGGGCGTGGTGCGTGACGTGCTGCACCATGGCCAGGATCTCCTGGTCATCGAGGGCCGCAGCGAGCGGTCCGGCGCGGAGATCCTCGTTCCCTTCGTGGCGGCCCTGGTGCCGGAGGTCGACGTCGCCGCCGGGCGCCTGGTCATCGACCCGCCCGCCGGCCTCATCGACCCGGGTGCCGCGAGTTAGGAGAAGGTGCCGCCCTGCGCATCGATATCATCACGATCTTTCCCGAGTATTTCGGCCCGCTCGGGGTCTCGCTCATCGGCAAGGCCGCGCAGCGCGGCGACATCGTGTTCGGGGTCCACGACCTGCGGGAGTGGACCCACGACGTGCATCATGCGGTGGACGACGCGCCCTTCGGCGGCGGTCCGGGAATGGTGATGAAGCCGGAGCCGTGGGGCGCGGCGCTGGACGAGGTGACCAGGGGCAGGCCTGCGGCACTCCTGATCGTGCCGACTCCGGCGGGGATCCCGTTCACGCAGGCCATGGCGGCGCGGTACGCCGCCGAGCCGCACCTGATATTCGCCTGCGGCCGGTATGAGGGCATCGACGCGCGCGTCGTCGAGGACGCGCGCTCGAGGATGGCCGTCGAGGAGGTGAGCATCGGCGACTACGTGCTGGCCGGCGGGGAACCCGCCGTGCTGGTGATGACCGAGGCGATCTGCAGGCTGCTGCCGGGTGTCATCGGCAACGCGGAGTCCGCGCCCGACGACTCGTTCGGCGCGGGGTCAGGGCCGATGGCCGGTCTCGTCGAGGGCCCGGCATACACGCGCCCGAGAGTCTGGCGCGACCGCGAGGTCCCTGCCGTCCTGCTGTCGGGGGATCACGCGGCCATCGCCAGATGGCGCCGTGACGGTGCCCTGCGCAGGACCGCCCAGAATCGTCCCGACCTGGTGGCCCGGCTGGTCTCGCGACCGGGCCCAGGGCCAGCCGGGGCGGCGCAGGCTGCGCGCCCGGCGGAGGCCGCTTCGACCGCAAACGCTGGTCCGGCGGAGGCCGCTTCGACCGCAAACGCCGGTCCGGCGGAGGCCGCTTCGACCGCAAACGCCGGTCCGGCGGAGGCTGCGCAGGCCGCAGGCGCCTCGGCCGGCCAGCAGGCCACCGGGCTGGATGCCCGCGATCGGCGGGTGCTGTCTGAGGCCGGTTTTCCGCTTGGCGGCGAAGATGTGGCACACTGAAAGCCGCCCCGCCGCAGGATGACTCCGCCGGGGCGCGGCCAGAGCATGGCTCCGGCCAGAACAGACCACTTAACGCGTTCGCAGGCGTGCGCGTGATGACCATTGAGGAACCGCAGCGATGCACACCGCGATTGCCGAGCTGGAACAGGCACAGATCCGATCCGACATCCCGGCCTTCCGGCCGGGTGACACCCTGAAAGTGCACGTCCGGGTCGTGGAGGGCGCACGCTCCAGGATCCAGCTCTTTCAGGGCATAGTCATCCGCCGTCAGGGCGGCGGGGCGCGTGAGACCTTTACTGTGCGCAAGATCAGTTACGGCGTAGGTGTCGAGCGGACCTTTCCCGTGCACACGCCCGCGATCGACAAGATCGAGGTCGTGACGCGGGGCCGTGTGCGCCGGGCCAAGCTGTACTACCTTCGCTCGCTTCGCGGCAAGGCAGCCAGGATCAGGGAACGCCGGGACTTGTCAGCCCGCTAGCGGAATCCGTATCGCTGCCGTGCCCGGCCGGCCAGGACGTGCACGGGCCTGGTCCTGGGCTCGGGGCGGCCCGCGAGCGCGGCGGCCTGATGGCGTGACCGCCCTCGGCGGCTTGCGCCAGGCTTCATCCCGATGACGAGTGATGACCGGCAGATGCGCGATCGTGCCGTGACCGAGAGGGGCACCGTGGCGCAGGATCTGTCTGGCTCGGGTGATCCGGTGGGTGGTGCGGGTGATCCGGCTGGTGCGGGGGCGGTGGCCGGGGATGCGGGTGCCGCGGGCGGGGCGGATGACGGGGCGGATGGCGGGGCGGGGGAGAAGCGGCGGTCGTTCTGGCGTGAGCTGCCGGTGCTGGTGGTGGTGGCGCTGGTGATCGCGCTGGTGATCAAGACGTTTGTGGTGCAGGCGTTTTTCATTCCGTCGTCGTCGATGGAGAACACGCTGAAGATCGGCGACAAGGTCCTGGTGAACAAGCTGGTCTATCACTTCCGCAAGATCGAGCCGGGCGATGTGGTGGTGTTTGACGGGGCGGGGTCGTGGGATCCGGTGCCGGTGCCGGCGCGGGCGAGCTCGGATCCGGTGGTGCGGCTGTATGACGTGACGCTGCGGCCGTTGCTGCATTCGATCTCGGGGCTGTTCGGGACGGTGCCGGGGCAGACTGATTACATCAAGCGGGTGATCGGGGTGCCTGGTGACACGGTGGCGTGCTGTACGCCGGCCGGCCTGGTGACGGTGAACGGGGTGGCGCTGCACGAGAAGTCCTACCTCTACCCAGGCAACGCTCCCGGCGGCGTGCCGCAGGGATATCCCGCGCACTTCCGCATGACCGTGCCGCCGGGGCGGCTGTGGGTGATGGGCGATCACCGGGGCGTGTCGGATGACTCGCGGCTGCGCCGCGGGGATCCTGGTGGCGGGACGATCCCGGAGAACATGGTGATCGGGCGGGCGTTCCTGATTGTGTGGCCGCCCGGCCGGTTCCGGGTGCTGCCGATTCCGTCGACGTTCATGCGGCCGGGCGTGAGCCAGGCTGCGGCGGCCGGTGCCCGGACAGCGGCCCGGGCCGGGTCGGTGCCGTCGGCCGGGGTGGCGGTTCCTGCGGTCTCGGCGGTCTCGGCGGGCCAGGCGGTCTCCGCGGCGGGGGTGCCGGTAGCTCCGTCGCCGCCGTACCTGCCGCTGGCGGCGGGCTTGGCCGGGGCGGTCCCGGTCACCTGGCTGCGGCGCAGGCACCGCCTGCGGCCCGGCCGCCGGCCCGCTCAGAACCGGCCAGGAACGAAGGCGGACGTTGACGTATCGCACTAGCGAGCCTGCTGGGGCCTGGTATCACCGGGGCTTGCCCAGCTCACAAGGTGCTGCCGCCGATTCGGGCTGCGGCCGCGCTAGGCTCGATCCCGATGATGAGCGATGACCAGGGCATGCGTGATCGTGCCCCCAGCGAGGCCGGCGGCCCGCCCGGCAGCGCCGGCCATGTGGGCAATGTGGGCAATGCGTCAGACGGTGCTGCCAGTCCGGCCGACGGCGCGGCCGGGCCGCCAGGCGGTCCTGGCGCCGGCGCAACGGCGCTGACCGGCCCGCCGCCCGCGGCCCGCGCTTCCGGCCAGGGCAGCGACGCTGTGGCGCAGGATCTGTCTGGCTCGGGTGATCCGGTGGGTGGTGCGGGTGATCCGGCTGGTGCGGGGGCGGTGGCCGGGGATGCGGGTGCCGCGGGCGGGGCGGATGACGGGGCGGATGGCGGGGCGGGGGAGAAGCGGCGGTCGTTCTGGCGTGAGCTGCCGGTGCTGGTGGTGGTGGCGCTGGTGATCGCGCTGGTGATCAAGACGTTTGTGGTGCAGGCGTTTTTCATTCCGTCGTCGTCGATGGAGAACACGCTGAAGATCGGCGACAAGGTCCTGGTGAACAAGCTGGTCTATCACTTCCGCAAGATCGAGCCGGGCGATGTGGTGGTGTTTGACGGGGCCGGGTCGTGGGATCCGGTGCCGGTGCCGGCGCGGGCGAGCTCGGATCCGGTGGTGCGGCTGTATGACGTGACGCTGCGGCCGTTGCTGCATTCGATCTCGGGGCTGTTCGGGACGGTGCCGGGGCAGACTGATTACATCAAGCGGGTGATCGGGGTGCCTGGTGACACGGTGGCGTGCTGTACGCCGGCCGGCCTGGTGACGGTGAACGGGGTGGCGCTGCACGAGAAGTCCTACCTCTACCCAGGGGCTCAGCCCTCGCAGATTTCCTTCCGCATGATCGTGCCGCCGGGGCGGCTGTGGGTGATGGGCGACAACCGGTTCGTCTCGGATGACTCCCGGCTGCACCGCCAGGATCCTGGTGGCGGGACGATCCCGGAGAACATGGTGATCGGGCGGGCGTTCCTGATTGTGTGGCCGCCCGGCCGGTTCCGGGTGCTGCCGATTCCGTCGACGTTCATGCGGCCGGGCGTGAGCCACGCTGCGGCGGCCGGTGCCGGGGCGGCGGTTCCGGGCCGCTCGGCGGGCCCGGCGGTCTCCGCGGCGGGGGTGCCGGTGGCTCCGTCGCCGCCGTACCTGCCGCTGGCGGCGGGCTTGGCCGGGGCGGTCCCGGTCACCTGGCTGCGGCGCAGGCACCGCCTGCGGCCCGGCCGTCGGCGACGCGCAAGGCACCGGTGACAGTATGCAGGCATCAGGCCGGCGGCACCCCGGCTTCACGCCCAGGCGCGACTGCGGGCTGACTGGATATGAGCGCGTCCTGGCCCGCGCGGGGCTCTCGCCGGTAGCCGGGATTGACGAGGCGGGCCGCGGGGCCTGCGCCGGCCCGCTGGTGGTGGCCGCCGTGGCCCTTGACCAGCGGAGGATGTCGGGGATCACGGTGCTAGCCGACTCCAAAGCACTCTCGGCGCAGGCCAGGGAGACGGCGTATCAGCAGATCATCGACGCTGCCCTGGCCTGGCACGTCGTGATCATCCCGGCCGACGAGATTGACCGGCTCGGCCTGCATGTGTGCAATGTGACCGGAATGCGGCGGGCCCTGGCCGGCCTGGCCAGCCGGCCGGCCTACGTGATCACCGACGGGTTTCCCGTGCGGGGGCTGGCCGTGCCCGCCCTCGCGATGTGGAAAGGCGATCAGGTGGCCGCCTGCGTGGCCGCGGCGTCCGTCGTGGCCAAGGTGACCAGGGACCGCATCATGAGGGACATGCACGTGACTTACCCCCGGTACGGCTTCGCCCGGCACAAGGGCTATTCCACCCCCAGCCATATGAGAGCCCTGGCTGACCATGGCCCCTGCCCGGAGCACCGGCGCTCCTTCGCCAACGTGACCGGGGTAACTCAGGGCGGCGAAGGGAGCTGGCCGGAGACGGTCCCGGATAGTCCTATGGTGGACGTCATCGGGGACCGCGCACGGCTGGCGACGGCAGGTTTCGCGGAGACAAGGCGTGGCGCCTGATCGGAGGGGATGAATGTGAGCGCGGAGGATCTCGAGAAGTACGAGACCGAGATGGAGCTCCAGCTCTACCGCGAGTACCGCGATGTCGTCGGGCTCTTCAGCCATGTCGTCGAGACCGAGCGCAGGTTCTACCTCACCAATCAGGTCGAGCTCAACGTGCGCACCACTGACAACGGCGAGGTGTTTTTCGAGGTCATCATGCAAGATGCCTGGGTCTGGGACATGTACAGGCCAGCTCGTTTCGTCAAGAACGTCAGAGTGGTTACGTTCAAGGACGTCAACGTCGAGGAACTCGCCAAGAGCGATCTGCAGGTGCCGGAAGAGAAGTAGCGCAGCCTGCCTCGCTAGCCAGCATCGCCAGCCTGGCCCAGGATTGAAACACGCCGTGCCGACATTCCGGCGTTCTTGTCCACAGTCAGGGCCTTCCCTGGCGCGTGCTCCACAGCGCCACCATGCCGCCCGCGGCTGGCTGCCCATCTTCGCCATCGTCAATACCGGAGGTGGTGAGGTTGAATCCCAAGGATGTCCTGGGCAGGCAGGGAGAGCAGCTGGCGGCGGAGTATCTGCAGCGGGCCGGTCTGCGGATACTCGACCGGAACTGGCGGTGCGCCGAAGGCGAGATAGACATCGTGGCCGCCGATCGCCGGGTCCTGGTGGTCTGCGAGGTGAAGACCCGGTCGGGCACCCGCTACGGGACCCCGCTGGAGGCGATCACCAGGCAGAAGCGCAACCGGCTGCGGCGGCTGGCGGTTCGCTGGGTGGTCGCGCACGGGCTGCTCTTCGACGAGGTTCGCGTCGACGTCGTCGGCGTGCTCAAGAGCGCCTCGGGCGAATTCAGCCTTGAGCATGTCCGCGGGGTGGGCTAGATGACGCTGGCCCGCGCTCACGCCATGGCGCTGGTCGGGGTGCAGGGCCATCCGGTCGAGATCGAGGCCGACATCGAGAACGGGCTCGTCGCCCTGCTCCTGGTGGGCCTGCCGGATACGGCGCTGCGCGAGGCGCGGGACCGGATCCGCTCGGCCATTGTCAACAGCGGCGAGGGGTGGCCGCACCGCAGGATCACGGTCGGCCTCTCGCCGGCGAGCCTGCCCAAGCGCGGCAGCGGATTCGACGTCGGCATCGCGGTGGCGATACTGAGCGCCGCGGGCGCCGTGCCGGCGCACAGGCTGACGGGCCTGGTGCTCCTGGGCGAGCTTGGGCTCGATGGCAGGGTGCGTCCCGTTCCCGGCGTGCTGCCGGCGGTCGCGGCAGCCGCGGCAGCCGGCTTCGGCACGGTGGCGGTTCCGGCGGAGAACGCGGCGGAGGCGGCGCTGGTCCCGCTCATGCGCGTCATCTCCGCGCCCAGCCTGACCGCCCTGCTCGCATGGCTGCGCGGCCAGCGGCCGCCTCGGGGCGCCGCCAGCGTGGCGGTTATCGAGGCAGGCGACGGCCGCCTGCCTGCCGCGGGCTGGCCAGGATCCGGTCCGGGTCCGGCGGACTCTCACGGCAAGGACATGGCCGATGTCGTCGGCCAGCCGACCGCCAGGCGGGCCGCCGAGATCTGCGCCGCCGGAGGTCACCACCTGCTCCTGCTGGGACCGCCCGGAGTGGGCAAGACCATGCTCGCTGAGCGCCTGCCCACCGTGCTGCCCCGCCTCGCGCCCGCCGCCGCACTGGAGGTAAGCGCGATTCACTCCGTCGCCGGGACCCTGTCGGCTGGCCGGCCGCTGGTCACCGACCCGCCTTTCTGCGCTCCGCATCACACTGCCACCAAGGCGGCGATCGTAGGCGGCGGCAGCGGAACCATCCGGCCGGGCGCGGCATCCCTCGCGCACCACGGATGCCTGTTCCTCGACGAGGCACCCGAGTTCTCCAGGGACGTGCTGGATGCGCTCCGCCAGCCCCTGGAATCGGGCGAGGTGACCGTCGCGCGGTCCGGCCTGACGGCTCGCTTTCCGGCCCGGTTCACCCTCGTCCTGGCGGCGAATCCGTGCCCGTGCGCCCGGCCGGCGACCGCCAGGTCAGCCTGCATCTGCACGCCGATGACCCGCCGCAGGTACCTGGCCCGGCTGTCGGGACCGCTGCTGGACCGGGTGGACGTGAAGGTCGAGTTCCTGCCGGTGGGGCGCGCTGAGCTGCTCAGCGACCGGCACTTCACCGAGCCGAGCTCAGTGGTGGCGTCGCGCGTCGCGGCAGCCCGCGAGCGATCCGCCGCCCGGCTCGCCGAGACGCCGTGGCGGCTCAACGCCGAGATCCCTGGCAGCGAGCTGCGCCGCAGTTATCCCCCGGCCGCTGGCGCGCTGGCGCCGCTCGAGCGCGCCATGGACCTCGGCGAGATCAGCGCCCGCGGCGCTGACCGGGTCATCCGCCTGTCGTGGACACTGGCCGACCTGGGCGGTGTTCCGCGGCCGGGCGCGGCCGAGATCAGCTATGCGCTGGGCCTGTGGCTGGGAGTCAGGCCATGAGTGCCGCCCAGGTATCAAGTCCGCCCGCCAGCTGCGGGCTCGCCTGCCCCGCGGGCTGTGATTCACCTGTGCCGGGTGACGCGCGCTCCTGATGCGGCATGACAGGGTCAACGCACGTCAGGTCACGACACGGCGGCCAGCGGCTGCGGCCGTGAGGCCAGCACGGGGGTGGCATATGTCCGACACCGACCCCGACGCCGACGCCGGCAGCGAGCCGGGGCCAGCAGCCGGAGGCACAAGACAGGCCGTGGACGGCCAGGACCAGAGGCCCGGGGCGCCCGCTGGCCCGGTCCGCCGGCGGCGCGGCCGGTGGCGGGCCCCGGTGGCAGTCATTCTCATCGTGGCGGGCTGCGTGCTCGCCCCGGTGTCGGTACTGGCCGTCTGGAGTGCCAACCAGGTCTCTGACACCAGCCGCTACATAGCCAACATCGAGCCGCTGATCCATGATCCGGCCATCCAGACGGCCCTGACCGCCAAGGTCACGACGGCGATCACCAGTCATATCAACGTGGCTGCCCGCACTGACCAGGCCGCCGCCGCGCTGTCGGGCCAGGGCCTGACGCGGGCCGGCGCGCTGCTCAAGTCGCTCGGGCCGTCCATCGCCAGCGGGGTCGACGGGTTCATCCGCGCCAGGGTAAACAAGATCGTGACCGGCCCGCGGTTCGCCAATGCCTGGGTCCGGGTCAACACCGTGGGCCATCAGACCCTGGTGAAGGTCCTGTCCGGGCAGGGCGGCGCGGTCAGCGTCAGCCATGGGCAGGTCACCATCGACCTCGCCCCGTTCATCACTATCGTCAAGCAGGACCTGAGCGCGCGCGGGTTCACGCTGGTCAACAGCCTCCCCCCGATCCACCCGACGCTGGCGCTGTTCTCGTCCAAGGACCTGGCCCAGGCGCAGGGCGCCTACCGGCTGATCAACGACCTGAAGATCGTCCTGCCCGTATTGTCGCTGCTCCTGATCGGCCTGGGGGTATGGCTCGCGCGTCGCTCCCGGCGAGCGCTGATCGGAGCGGGTCTCGGCTTCGCCGCGTCAATGCTGGTGCTGGGCGCGGGCCTGCTGGTCTTCCGCGGCATTTACCTGAACAGCGTGCCCAGCAGCGTGCTGCCCAGCGATGCCGCCGCCGTCATGTTCGACACGTTCGTCCGGTTCATCAGGGAGGGGCTGCGCACGCTCCTGGTCCTGGGCCTGGTGGTTGCCGCGGCCGCGTTCTTGACCGGGCCGTCGGTGACGGCGGTCCGGACCCGCCGGGCCTTCGCGTCAGGACTGGCCAAGGTCCGGCGCACCGGCGAGGACGCGGGCGTGAGCACCGGGCCCGCCGGGGAGTGGACGTATGCGCACCGGACCGCGCTGCGCATTTCAGCCGTGGTGCTCGCCGTGCTGCTCTTCGTGTTCTGGGGTCAGCCGACCGCCGTCGTCGTCATCGTGATCGCCGTGGTGCTGCTGGTGGTGCTCGGGCTGATCGAGCTGATCGGCCGCCCGCCCGCTCGCCCGCAGGTCGCGGCCACCCGCGACCCCTGACGCGGCCTGCGGCCGCCCCGCCGAGCTGGCGCCGCTCCGCTGCTCAGCGGGCTGCTGCGCATGATCACGAGACCGCCTTGCGGAAGACGCCGGTGGCCCAGGTGAGTACCAGCGCGCACAGGGGGACGAGTATCGCGAAGGCCTGCCAGACCGCCGGGCCGGTCATCGTCCCGGCCGCGAGCACGCGGGATGCCTGGACGAGGTAGTACAGCGGGTTGAAGTGCGCCAGGACGCGCATCCACGTCGGCCCGAGGGAGATGGGGAGCAGGACCCCGGCCAGCAGCAGCACCGGCAGGTTGATGCCGTTGACGATCGCGGCGAAGCCGCTGATCTCCTTGGTGGTCAGCGCGGTGGCGATCGAGAACGCCGCCATGATGATCATGAGCAGCCCGAGCAGCACGGCCAGGACCGCCAGGCCGGGCCAGTGCACCGAGAACCCGAATCCGGCACCGACCGCGACCACCACCGCGTCGAACACGAACATCATCACCATGGTCGCCAGGATCGGGCCCGTCAGGATCGCGAACCGGCTGGCCGGGGTGACCCGGAAGCGCTCGATGACGCCCGCCTTCAGCTCGAAGATCGTATTGAAGCCCGGCCCCATCCCGCTGGCGAAGGCCAGCAGCGACAGGATCCCCGGCAGGAAGAGATCGAGCACGTTCCCGCCGGGCAGGCCGCCCGCCACGGCCAGGTTCTTCAGCAGCGGCGTGAACAGCGCCAGGTACAGGATGGGAGTCGAGAATCCCACGATCAGCCAGACCGGGTTGCGCAGCAGCTGGGTGATGTACCGCTGGAAGAGCAGCCCGATATCCCTTGCGGTCTTCATCTGGTCATCTCCTTCTGGCCGGACCTGATCACACCGTGGTCGGCAGTGTCGTCAGCCGCGCTGTCGTCACCCGCGCTGTTGTCACCGGGGCTGCCGTTATCCGTGCTGCCGGTATCCGCGCCGCCGTCGCGCAGCGAGCGGCCGGTCTCGCGCAGGAAGACATCGTCGAGCGTCGGCTCCGACATGGAGATGGACCGGACCCCGATGCCTGACTGGTCGAGTAGCCGGATGAGGCGCGGCAGCGCGGTGCCGCCGTCGTCGACGTACAGGCGGACCTGGCCGTCTTCTGCCGCCAGCTCCCGCACGTACGGCTCGGTCCTGAGCACGGTCCCGGCCCGCTCGGCGCCGTGCTCATCTTGCCTCAGGCTGATCAGGATGGCGTCGCCGGTGATCTGCTGCTTGAGGGCCCGCGGGGTCCCCTCGGCCACGATCTGGCCATGGTCCATGATCATCAGCCGGTCGCAGAGGACGTCGGCCTCTTCGAGGTAGTGAGTGGTGAGGAACACGGTGGTGCCGCCATCCCGCAGGGCGCGGATGTGGTCCCACAGGTTGGCCCGGCTCTGCGGGTCAAGCCCGGTCGTCGGCTCGTCGAGGAACAGCACCGCGGGCTCGTGCACGATGCCGAGCGCGATGTCGAGCCGCCGCCGCTGGCCGCCCGAGTAGGTGCTGACCCGGCGGTCGGCGAACTCGGCGAGGCCGAGCAGCTCGGCGAGGGCATCCGCGCGCGGCCGGACCTGGGCCGCCCTGGCCCCGTATAGCCGCCCCTGCAAAAGCAGGTTCTCCCGGCCGGTGGCCAGCTCGTCGGCGCCGCCGAGCTGGCTCACGTAGCCGATCCGGCTCCGGACCTGCTTCGGCTGGCGGGCGACGTCGAAGCCCGCCACGGTCGCGGTGCCCGCGTCGATCGGCAGCAGCGTCGTCAGCATCCGCAAGGTGGTGGTCTTGCCGGCGCCGTTCGGGCCGAGGAAGCCGAACACCTCGCCCCTGGCGACGTCGATGCTCACACCGCGCACGGCCTCCACCGCTCCCCCCTTGGCCCGGAAGCTCTTGCGCAGCTCTCTGGTGGTGATGATGTTGTCGTCCACGGGTCTCACGGGGTCCTCTCATCGGACGGTCCGGGGTCAGCCAGCGGCGGCGGCTTGGCCGGCTCGTCGTTGGCGCGGGCGTGCATCTCGCGCCACCACGCCGTGCCGTCCAGCGCGCCGGACTCGATATCCCTGATCAGCGCCCGCACGTAGCCGAGCTCGGCCTCGCGGAGCACCCCCCCGAACTCGGCCTCGACCCAGAACAGGCGCGGCAGCCGCTGTTTCTGGACCAGTTCCCTGGTCGCCGCGGCCTGGGCCAGGTCGGACTCCAGGTGCTGGGCGCGCTCGCGCAGGAGCGCCAGCACGTCATCGGGCGGCAGGGCGGGCAGGAACGACAGCGCCGCCTGGAAGGCGGGATAGTCCCGGACCGGCGTGGAGATGAGATCGGTGAGCCAGTCGTGCGTCTCGATCCGCCCGGCGTCCGTCAGGCCGTACACGGTCCGCTCGGGCAGCCGGCCCGATCGGACCGTCTCCTGCGCCGCGATCAGGCCGCGCCGTTCCAGCGACTCCACCACGCCGTAGAGCGAGCCGTAATTGAGCCGGACGCTCTCGTGCTTCTGCCGCTGCCGCAGCGTCGTAGCCACCTCGTAGGGGTGCCTGGGCTGCTCGGCGAGGCAGACGAGCACGGCCAGCGCCAGCGGGTTCGCGCGGTTCCTGGCGGGCATTTGCTTACCTCCGGATAGGGTACTTGGGAAAGAGTACCCCATGCAGACGAGACTGGCTATTAAAGCACTCCGGACCGACAATCCGGCGGCTGTGTCCACAGCCGGCGCGGCTCCGGCCGGGCGTTCCACAGCGGTGGCCGGCGGCCAGCGGGCCGGCCGCCGGCCGGGGCACCCTGGGGAACCGGAGGTGGTGAGGTTGTCTCGCACAGGCAAGATCGCCGGCCGGACGGATCATCCGCGAGGTGACCGGGAACGGCCGGGGGCCGGGCAGTGAGCACCGTATCCGGGCAGGAACGGCTGGCCAGGGCCGCGCTCAGCTTCCTGGCCGAGCCCGCCGACCCGGCCCTCGGCGCGCTGCTGCACCGCTGCGGCCCGGCCGAGATCGTCTCCGCGGTCTCCTCCGGCGGCGATCCGCAGGCCGTGCTGCCCGCGGGAAGCCGCGCTGTGCCCGGCATCGGCCGCGCGTTCGAGCGATGGCGCGCGCGCCTTAGCCAGATCCCGACGCCGGCGAGGCTGGCCGCCTGGGATCGCGCCGGGATGCGGCTGGTATGCCCGGGCGAGCCAGAGTGGCCGACCCAGCTCGACGATCTCGGCGACGCCCGGCCCGTGGTGCTGTGGCTGCGCGGAAACGCCGACCTGCGCTACGCGTGCCTGCGTTCGGCATCGGTGGTCGGCGCCAGGGCCGCGACCGCCTACGGGTCGCATGTCGGCACGGAGATGGCGGCCGCGCTCGCCGAGCGGGGCCTCACCGTCATATCGGGCGGCGCTTACGGCATTGACGCCCGTGCCCACCAGGGCGCGCTGTCCGCCGAGGGGCTCACCATCGCGGTGCTGGCCAGCGGCCTGGCCTACGCCTACCCCAAAGGGCACCATGAGCTGTTCGCCGCCATCGCGGCCCAGGGGGTAGTGCTCAGCGAGTGCCCGCCTGACCGGGCGCCGACCAGGCCGGGCTTCCTGGTCCGCAACCGGCTGATCGCCGCCCTGAGCCGCGGCACGGTCGTCGTGGAGGCCGCCCTGCGCAGCGGGGCGCTGAGCACGGCGCGGCATGCGCGCGAGCTCTGCCGGCCGCTGATGGCCGTGCCGGGGCCGGTGACCTCCGAGCAGTCGGCGGGCTGCCACGAGCTCATCAGGGAATGGGGGGCGGTCCTGGTCACCGGCGCGCGCGACGTCATCGAGCACATCTCACCGGTCGGCGAAGGGGCCCATCCGCCGCGCATCGGCCCCGCCGTACCGCGAGACAGCCTGGACCCGGTGACCACGGCCGTCCTGGAGGCCGTGCCGCGGCGTGCCGGGCGCGGCCCGGCGACGATCGCCACAGTGGCGGGCGTCGACCTGGATACGGCGCTGCGGTGCCTCGGCCTGCTCGCCGCCGCGGGTTACGTCGAGAGGTGCGATCATGGCTGGCGCGCCAGCCGGCCAGCGCCGCCGCGGCCGCCTCAGTGAGGCACCGGACCCGGCCCCGCAGGGCCCGGCCTAGCATCTTTCTCGCCTGGCCGCGGCGACACGGGCCGGCCTGCGTCCGTGCGCGGGCTGGCGGGCGGACACTGGGGGAATGGACGTACGCGCTGGCTCGCCGCAGGCCGGCCGGGGCGCCGAGCCGCTCCCCGAGCGGCTGGGCCTGCAGCTGGCCGGATTCGAGCGCCACCTCGCGGCGGAGCGCGGCCTGTCCGCGCACACGGTGCGCGCCTATGCCGGCGACGCCAGGTCCCTGCTGGAGCATGCCAGCCGGTGCGGCCTCGGTGAGCTGGCGGAGCTGGACATCGCCGTTGTCAGGTCCTGGCTGGCCACCCAGCACGCCGCCGGGCAGGCCCGGGCCACGATCGCCCGGCGGGCGGCGGCGGCACGGGCCCTGACCGCGTTCGCGCACTCCCGCGGCTGGCTGGCCAGTGATCCCGGACCCCTGCTCGGCACGCCCAAGGCGGGCCGTCCGCTGCCGCAGGTCCTGGCCGCCGAGCAGATGCGGGCCGTGCTGGCGGCGGAGGTCTTTCCCGCCCCGGACAGTGCGCAGGGCGAGGCCATGGCCCTGCGTGATTCGGCGATCATGGAATTGCTCTACGCCTCGGGCATCCGGGTGAGCGAGCTCTGCGGGCTCGACACCGGCGACATCGACGGCGAGCGCCGGACGGCACGCGTTCTCGGCAAGGGCCGCAAGGAGCGCGTGGTGCCGGTCGGGATCCCCGCCGTCCGCGCCGTGCAGCGGTGGTGTCAGCAGGGGCGCCCGGTGCTGGCCCGCGACCGGAGCGGGCGCGCGCTGTTCGTGGGCGCGCGGGGCGGCCGGATAGATCCCCGGATCGCCCGGCGCGTTGTCCATGCCCGGATCGCGGCCGCCGGATCGGTACCCGACACCAGCCCGCACGGCCTGCGGCACACCGCGGCCACCCACCTGCTCGAAGGCGGCGCGGACCTGCGCAGCGTGCAGGAGATCCTCGGCCACGCGTCGCTGGCGACGACCCAGATCTACACCCACGTATCAGTCGAGCGCCTGGTCTCGGCCTACCGGCAGGCACATCCGAGGGCTTGAGGCGCGGCCCGCGCGAGCCGGGCCTCCACGCTGGCCGTGGTGGCGGCAGCGCCAGGCCCGCCAGGGGATGTAGACTACGCCAACGGCCGTCATACCCCGCGCTCGCGTTGGCACGGGCTCCGGCGGCCGAATTCGCGCGTCCGCTAGCCGCCGCACGGGATGCCAGCTCAGGCTCCCGGCGGAACGCCGCTCACCGGTCCGCGGGATGGCATCCCGCGGCGAGCGCGTACGGGCGCCAGGAAGTAACCGACCGCGCCTGCGCTCCCGGGCCAGGCGCACGACAGGAAGGGGACACCGGCATGGCCCCGGTTGTCACCATGAGGCAGCTGCTTGAGAGCGGCGTCCACTTCGGGCACCAGACCCGGCGCTGGAACCCGAAGATGAAGCGCTTCATCTTCACCGAGCGCAACGGCATCTACATCATTGACCTTCAGCAGTCGCTGGACTTCATCGACCGCGCGTATGAGTTCATCAGGGAGACGGTCGCGCACGGCGGCTCGGTGCTGTACGTCGGCACCAAGAAGCAGGCCCAGGAGGCGATTGCCGAGCAGGCCCGCCGGGTGGGCATGCCATTCGTCAACCAGCGCTGGCTCGGCGGGATGCTGACCAACTTCACGACGGTCTACAAGCGGCTCCAGCGTCTCAAGGAGCTCGAGGAAATCGACTTCGAGGACGTCAGCGGCTCGGCCCTGACCAAGAAGGAGCTCCTGCACCTTCGGCGCGAGCGGGACAAGCTTGAGCGCTCGCTCGGCGGCATCAGGGACATGGCCCGCGTGCCCAGCGCGCTCTGGGTGGTCGACACCAAGAAGGAGCACATCGCCGTCAGCGAGGCTCGCAAGCTCGGTATCCCGGTGATCGCGATCCTGGACACTAACTGCGACCCGGACGAGGTGACCTACCCGATCCCCGGCAACGACGACGCGATCCGCAGCGTCGCGCTGCTGACCAGGGTCATTGCCGACGCGGTGGCCGACGGCCTGATCGCCAGGGCGGGAGCCGCCGCGGGCGAGGAGAAGCCGTCCGTGCCGGGCGCGGACGGTGTGCTCGGTGCCACCGAGCCGCTGGCGGAGTGGGAGCGGGCGCTGCTTGAGGGCAGGGCCGCCGATGGCGGCGATGAGGCCGCTGCGGCCAACGGCACCGCAGCCAACGGCACCGCACCGAACGGGATCGCACCCAACGGCACCGGGCCGGCCACCACGGCCCCGGCCGCGGCCGCTACCCCGGCACCGGCCGCTACCCCGGCACCGGCCGCTACCCCGGCACCGGCCGCTACCCCGGCACCGGCCGCTACCCCGGCACCGGCCGCCACTCCGGCACCGGCCGCCACTCCGGCACCCGCCGCTGCCCCGGCACCCGCTCCCGCGCAGGAGGCACCAGCCGCCCCCGCTCCGGCGGCGGCCGCCACCACCGCGCAGGAGATCCCCGCCCCGCCGCAGGCCGCACCGCAGGCACCGGCCGCGGACGCTGCGGCGCAGGCACCCCCGTCCGAGGCCCCGGCCCCGGAGGCCCCCGCGCAGGAGACCCCCGCGCAGGAGACCCCGGCGGACAGCGCGCAGGCCGGGGATGCGCCGGCGCCGACGGCATGATCTACCCGCGGCCGGCCACGCGGCAGGAAGGGCTGGCCGCCGCACCCTGACGAGATAGCGAGAGATGAGGACATGGCGAACTACAGTGCCGCTGACGTGAAGCGGCTTCGCGAGCAGACCGGCGCGGGCATGCTGGACTGCAAGAACGCCCTGGTGGATGCGGGCGGCGACTACGAGGCCGCGGTGGAGGCCCTCCGGATCAAGGGCGCCAAGGATGTCAACAAGCGGGCCAAGCGGACGGCCGCTAACGGCCTGATCACCGCCCAGCTGGAGGGCACCAGCGCCGGCGTGCTGCTGGAGCTCAACTGCGAGACCGACTTCGTGGCCAAGACTGACCTGTTCCAGCAGGTAGCAGCCGACATCGCCACGGCCGCCCTGGCCGCCGGGGCCGGGGACCGGCTCGCCGTGCTCGGGCTTGAGGTCCGGCCAGGGCAGAACGCCCAGGAGCTGATCGAGGAAGCCGGCGCCGCGCTCAAGGAGAAGCTGGATGTCGGCCGGTTCGCCCGGTTCGAGGGCGGCTACATAACGAGCTACCTGCACAAGTCTGATCCTGGCCTGCCGCCGACGCTCGGCGTGCTGGTCCAGGTCGACGAGCCGGGCGCCGAGATCGCGATGGACCTCGCGCATCAGGTCGCGGCCATGCGGCCGCAGTATGTCACCCGCGACGAGGTGCCCGAGGACCTGGTGGCGAACGAGCGCAGGATCGCCGAGCAGCTGACCCGCGACGAGGGCAAGCCGGAGCAGGCGATACCGAAGATCGTAGAGGGCCGCCTGAACGCGTTCTTCAAGGATGTCGTGCTGACCGAGCAGGAGTCCGTCCGGGTCCAGAAGAAGACGGTCAAGCAGCTGCTCGCCGAGCGCGGCGCGACCGTCCGCGCGTTCGCCCGGTTCCAGATCGGCCAGGCCGGTTGAGATCACGCCCGGCAGGCCCGGTGCGGCGAGGATGCGTCCAGTGCGGGACGGCGGCTCGCCAGGCAGCGGCGTCGCTGTGAGCGACTGGGGCGCCGAGGCCCGCGGCGGCGCTGCCGTGGCCGGGGAGGTTCACCCCAGCTGGAGCCGGGTGGTGCTGAAGCTGTCCGGCGAGGCATTCGCCGGCGGCGAGCCGCTCGGCATCTCGCCGGATGTGGTGATGCACATCGCGCGGGAGATCACGGCCGCGGTACGGGAAGGCATCCAGGTCGCGGCCGTGGTCGGCGGCGGGAACATGTTCCGCGGCGCCGCCTTGTCCGAGCGGGGCATCGACCGGGCGCGCGCCGATTACATGGGCATGCTCGGCACGGTCATCAACTGCCTGGCGCTGCAGGACGTGCTGGAGAAGCTCGGGGTGGAAACGCGGGTGCAGACCGCGATCACCATGGGGCAGGTGGCGGAGCCCTACATACCGCGCCGGGCCATCCGCCATCTCGAGAAGGGCCGGGTGGTGATCTTCGGCGCCGGGCTGGGCGCGCCGTTCTTCTCCACCGACACCTGTGCCGCCCAGCGGGCCCTGGAGATCGGCGCCGAGGCGGTGCTCAAGGGCACGAAGGTGGATGGCGTCTATGACGCCGACCCGCACCAGATGCCCGATGCCGTCCGCTTCCACCGGCTGGACTACGGCGAGGTGCTGCGCCGCGAGCTCAGATTCATGGACGCGACGGCGGTGAGCCTGTGCATGGACAACGACCTGCCGATCGTTGTATTTGACCTGATGAGGGCGGGCAACGTGCTGCGCGCGGTCCGCGGTGAGAGGATCGGCACGTTGGTGGGCCGGTTCGGGCGCTGATGGCCACAGATAGGAGCCGCAGTGATTGACGACACTCTCCTCGAGGCCGAGGAGAAGATGGAGAAGGCGGTCGTGGTCGCCAAGGAGGAGTTCGGCGGCATCCGCACCGGCCGGGCGCATCCCTCGATGTTCAACAAGATCACGGCCGAGTACTACGGAACGCAGACCCCGGTCAACCAGCTGGCCTCCTTTCACATGCCCGAGCCGCGGATGGTGATCGTCCAGCCGTTCGACAAGTCGTCGCTGGCCGCGATCGAGAAGGCGATCAGGAGCAGCGATCTCGGCGTGAACCCGACGAACGACGGCTCGATCATCAGGGTCATCTTCCCTGAGCTCTCCGAGGAACGGCGGCGGGAATTCATCAAGGTCGCCCGGCACAAGGCCGAGGACAGCAAGGTGTCCATCCGCAACATCCGCCGGCACGCCAAGGACTCGATCGACAAGCTGGTCAAGGCCGGCGAGGCCGGCGAGGACGACGGCCACCGGGCCGAGCGCGAGCTCGACGATCTCACCCACAGCTACGTGGCGCAGGTAGATGAGCTGCTCAAGCACAAGGAAGCTGAGCTCCTCGAGGTATAGCCGCGGCGATCCTGGCATCCGGCGCGGGGGAGGGCGGGCCGCGTGAGCGAGCACGAGCCGATCGTGAGCGAGCGCACGCCGATCAGGACGGGCCGCAACCTTCCCGTCGCGATCGGGGTGGGCCTCGTGCTGGGCGGCCTGGCCCTGCTCACCCTGCTCACGGTGAAGGCCACGTTCCTGCTGTACGTGGGAGTGCTGGTCCTCGTGGCCCTGCTGGAGCTCAGCCGGGCGGTGGGCACCCGCGACATCCGCCTGTCCCTGGCCCCGATCGCCGCCGGCGGCGCCGCGATGTTCGTGCTGGCCTACTGGCGCGGGGAGCAGGCCACGCTGGCCGCCACGGCCGGGACCGTCGTGCTGCTGCTGGCCTGGCGGCTGCCCGCCGGCCCCTCGGGCTACCTGCGGGACGTCACGGCCAGCGTGTTCACCCTGGCGTACCTGCCGCTGATGGCCGTCTTCGTCTCGCTCATGCTGGCCCGCCCCGATGGCGACCGGCGGGTGCTGGTGTTCCTCATCCTCACCGTGTGCAGCGACGCGGGCGGCTACTTCGCCGGAATCCTCATCGGGCGGCATCCGATGGCGCCGGCCATCAGCCCGAAGAAGACCTGGGAGGGACTCGGCGGGTCGATCGTGGCCTGCCTGGCGGGCGGCGCGATCCTGCTGCCGTGGCTGCTGCACGGGCGCCTCTGGCAGGGCCTGGTCCTGGGTGCGGCCGCGGTCGGCGCCGCGACCCTCGGCGATCTGGTCGAGTCGATGATCAAGCGGGATCTCCGGCTCAAGGACATGGGCTCGGTGCTGCCCGGACACGGCGGGATCCTGGAGCGGCTCGACTCGCTCCTGGTGATGGCCCCGGTCGTCTGGCTGCTGCTGGCAATCTTCATTCCGAACGGGCACCAGGGGTGAGCTGAGCATCCCCGGCTGCTCGTCCGCGACGGCCCGCCCGCGACCGCTAGCCCGCGACGGCCCGCCTGCGACCGCTAGCCCGCGACCGCTAGCCCACCACCCAGCTGCGACGCTGCGCGGCCAGCTGGTTGATGAGGCTGACCGCCCCCCGGTCGGCGGCGAGCAGCCGCTCCCGCTCGGTGACCGGGACAACCCAGAGCCACCGGGCGGCCTCACCGCTGAACGCGAAGCCGGACAGGTCGGGGACCTCGGGGCCGATCAGCGCGCCGGGCTCCTCCAGGAGCAGCACCGCCTCGTTGCCTCGCCCCAGCGGGAAGGTCGCGGGCTCGTGGTACCAGGGGATGGTGCGGCCGGCGGAGAACCAGGTCACCTCGCGCCACGGATACTGGGCGAGCCACAGGAAGATGCGGGCCGCCTCAGTGCTCGGCATGGTGGTCGCGATCGCGAGCTCGACCCTGGCCCTGCTCCCCGCTTCTTCCCCGGCCTGCTCGATGGCCGGCATCCGCTGGCAGCACATTCCCACGGTGGACAGGACCGTGTAGGGGCGGTGGGCGGTCGGCGGGCGCTCGGACACGCCCACCGCCGGCTGCTGGCCGCCGCCGACATCCCAGTACCTCGCGCCTGGCCCGAGCCTGCTGAGCAGATGGCCGAGGGCCGCCTGCCGGAACGCCGCCCATCCGCCCTGGTCTGCGCGCCATCGCCAGAATCTCTCCGCTGCCTCCACCCGGGGACCGAGACCCTCCATCGCGTCGTCGAGTGACCAGCCAAACGGAGTCTGCCCGATCACGTCCCGGCTGTACCCTGGCATGCCCCTGGACATGTCGGACCAGCCGGGGATCACGGCCAGGAGCTCGTCGTTCTCGAGGATCGCGACGCCGTCGCCCTCCTCGAGCCACAGGGCCCGCAGCGATCCGGGCTCCGGCTCCGGCCGTCCGTGCGGATGCCTGGTGTGCTCCGCGGGCATCTCCGGCGCCCGCCCGGAGCCGAGCCGGGCCAGGTCGGTGGTCGCCGGGGCCTGCTGGTGGTTGGCGATCCAGGTGGCCGCGATGGCCGTGGTGGAGTCGTGCATGTACGCGGCCGTCGTGGATCCGTCACTCTCGACGACCACGCGCCTGCTGGCGTAGGGGCTCTCGCTCTCCAGCAGGATTCTCGGCCGCCCGGGTTCGGCGGTTATCCTGGACGGGCTAGCTCCTCTGCGCAGTGTCGGCATAGTTCCGAAATCTACTGACTTATCGCAGGTCAGACCGGTCATGTGCGGATTTCGTTAGAGGTTTGCAACGGCTTGTCCCCCGGTGTCGGAACTCAGGTGGCCGCCAGGCCAGGAAAAAGCACCACCAGGCACGGAAAAGGAGCACAGGTGGCGACCGCAGGATCTGCCGTGCCGCTGGAGATCACGGCCAGCCCCGCCGGCCGGGCCGGCCGCTCCCGGCCGCCCCGGCACCTCGCGGACCTCAGTCCCGCGGACCGCCGCGCGGCCGCCCGTGAGCTCGGGCACCGCGAATTTCGCGCCGACCAGCTCTCGCGGCACTACTTCGCGCGACTGACCGATGATCCCGGCCAGATGACGGACCTGCCCGCGCACGTGCGCGGCGGCCTGGCCGATGCGCTCCTGCCCCGGCTGCTGACCGCCGAGCGCGAGCTGACCTGCGACCAGGGCATGACCCGCAAGACGCTGTGGCGCGGCTTCGACGGCGCTTACGTCGAGTCCGTGCTGATGCGCTATCCGGGCCGCGTGACCATGTGCGTCTCATCACAGGCGGGCTGCGGCATGGCCTGCCCGTTCTGCGCGACCGGCCAGGCCGGCCTGACCCGTAACCTGTCGGCCGCCGAGATCGTGGCTCAGGTCGTCTCCGGGGCCAGGGCCCTGGCCAGCGGCGAGGTGCCGGGCGGCCCCGGCCGGGTCTCCAACGTCGTGTTCATGGGCATGGGCGAGCCGCTGGCGAACTACGCGAGCGTGCTGGCCGCGGTGCGCCGCATCACGGACCCGGTTCCCGATGGGCTGGGCATATCGCAGCGGGCCGTGACGGTCTCCACGGTCGGCCTGGTCCCGGCGATCGCCAGGCTGGCCGACGAGAAGCTGTCGGTGCGGCTCGCGGTATCGCTGCACGCGCCGGATGACGAGCTGCGCGACGAGCTGGTGCCGGTGAACCGGCGCTGGAAGGTAGCCCAGGTGCTCGACGCGGCGTGGCAGTACGCGGCCGCTACCGGGCGCCGGGTCTCCATTGAGTACGCCATGATCCGTGACATCAACGACCAGGCCTGGCGCGCCGAGGCCCTGGCCGACCTGCTCTCCGGTCACCTGGCGCACGTGAACCTCATCCCGCTCAATCCCACCCCCGGCTCGAAGTGGACCGCGTCGGATCCGCAGGTGGCCCGTGAATTCACCGGCCGGCTCGCCGCGCGGGGAATTCCCGTCACTGTCCGTGATACGCGCGGGACGCAGATCGACGGAGCCTGCGGACAGCTCGCGGCCGGAAGCCAGGTCGCCCCCCGCCCGCTGTCCGGCTAGCTGCCCGGCCGCACCGGGCAGGCACTGCCCCGGCCGGCGGCGGCCCGGTACCGTGTCGCCATGTCATGGAAGCGCACGCTAGGCAGGTGGCGGCGGGCGGCCGCCGCTGACCTGATCCACGCCGCCTGGCGCGCCGTCCAGCGGGCCGGGACGATTACCGCCGAGTCAGCCGCCGGCCGCCGGTTCGCCTCATTCGGCCCGCGGTCGCTGATGGCCTTCCCGACCGGGGCGGTGTTCGGCGAAAGCTGGATTCATATCGGTGACCAGACCATCATCTCGGCGCAGGTCACGCTATCGGCGGGGATGATGCCTGGCCATGATCTGGGGCCGGATCCGGTGATGCGGGTGGGGGACCGCTGCGTGATCGGGCGCGGCAGCCACATAGTCGCCCACCACTCGATCCTGATCGGGGATGATGTCTTCACCGGGCCCTATGTCTACATTACCGACCAGAATCACAGCTATGAGGATACTGAGGCGCCGGTCGGACGGCAGTGGCCGGTGAACGCGCCGGTGTCCATCGGCGCCGGGACCTGGCTGGGCACCGGCGCCGTCGTCCTGCCCGGATCGGTCATCGGCCGGAATGTGGTCGTGGCCGCCGGCTCGGTGGTGCGCGGGAAGGTCCCTGATCTGTGCGTCGTGGCCGGAGTTCCCGCCCGGATCGTGCGGGAGTACGTGCCCGGCCAGGGCTGGTCGCGCCCGGCGATCCGGGCGGACTGAGGCACTTGGCCGGCGCGAGCTCGCCGAGGGCCTGGCCCGCCGGGCCGCGGCGGCCCTGGACACCTGCGGTGCTGCGGCGGCCGCCGGCTCAGGGCTGGCGCGGGACGACGTCCGGCGGCCCGCCCGTGACATGGCGGCGTCCGTCCTGCGGTCCGGCTAGCTGCGGCACGAAAACCTCGCCGCGCAGGGCGCGCCCGACGAGCTCCACGGAGCGTGCGGTCTGGGCCAGCCGCAGGCCCTCGCTGCGGTAGACCGCGAGCACCGCCTCGACGCCGCCCGGCGGCAGATCGCCGCCGAGCTCGGCGCGGGCGGTGCGGTATCCCTGGCGCGCCCCCTCGACGCAGGCCGAGATGTGATGCCTGGCCAGCGTCACGAGGGCCACCGGATGGCGGACCAGCACGCCATGCAGCCGGTAGTCGGGCGGGACGATATCCAGCAGCCACGCCACCGCCGTCTGCTCGAACCGCTCGCTGCCCGGCGGGTGCACCCCCGCCGGCCAGCCAGGCGGGAGATAGGCTGCCATCACCCCAGCATATGTCCTGTCGAACGTATATTCCAGATTATCCGACTGCGCTGGCCATACTGGCAGCGACTCCGGATGGCGCGCCGGGCCTGCGGCTCATGCGGCCTTGATGGTCATGTCGCTGCAGGGCGCCGGGCGCCCGGCCGACGGCGGCCGGCCGGGCGAGCTGGTGCCCCGCCGGCTGCGGCGTGCCCCGCGGGCGCGCCGGTCGGCGGCGGCCTGCGCCCGCAGGTCGCTGACATGGTCAGCAGCGAGAAGCGATACCAGGTACGGGTGCATTGCTACTACCTCCACGAGATCCCGGGCCACGGATGTCGCCCGGCATGACCTCAGGCTCGCCGTAAGGCACCCCCCGCCGCATCGGGCGTATGCCTTATCTCTGGCCGGCCCGATGGCCTTAGGCGGGCCAGCGGCGGCCCTGCCTGGACGGCGCAATGGCACAGGCGAATAAACTGGAAGATGCGCCGTCGTTATGGCGCCCCCCTTAGCTATCCGGAGCCTTCCCGCATGCCTGCCCTCACCGCCCAGCTCGCGACCCGTGATGATCTGCGCAACGTCGCCATCGTCGCGCACGTCGACCACGGCAAGACGACCCTGGTCGACGCGATGCTGTGGCAGTCGGGAGCGTTCCGCGCGGGCTCGCAGGTCACCGAGCGGGTGATGGACTCCGGCGATCTGGAGCGGGAAAAGGGCATCACGATCCTGGCCAAGAACACCGCCGTCCAGCACGGCGGGCTGACCATCAACATCGTGGACACGCCCGGCCACGCGGATTTCGGCGGCGAGGTGGAGCGCGGTCTGTCCATGGTCGATGGCGTCCTGCTGCTCGTGGACGCCAGCGAGGGTCCGCTGCCGCAGACCAGATTCGTGCTCCGCAAGACGCTTGAGGCCAACCTGCCGGTGATCCTCGTGATCAACAAGGTGGACCGGCCGGACGCCCGGATCGCCGAGGTCGTGGACGCGTGCTACGAGCTGTTCCTGGACCTGGACGCGACCGAGGAGCAGATCGAGTTCCCGATCGTGTACGCGTCCGCCCGCGCGGGGCGGGCGTCACTGACCCGCCCGGCGGATGGCTCGATGCCCGACTCCGACGACCTGGAGCCGCTGTTCGCCACGCTCCGCGCGACCGTCCCCGCGCCGTCCTTTGACCCTCGCGCGCCCCTGCGGGCGCATGTCACCAACCTCGATGCCTCGTCCTACCTGGGCCGGATCGCGCTGTGCCGGGTGTTCAGCGGGGAGATCTTCAAGGGCCAGCAGGTGGCCTGGTGCCGCCGGGACGGCTCGATCGAGCGGGTGAAGATCACGGAGCTGTTCCGGACCGAGGCCCTGGACCGCGTCCCGGCCGCCTCGGCCGCGGCCGGGGACATCATCGCCGTCGCCGGGATCAGCCAGATCATGATCGGCGAGACGCTGGCCGATCCGGACGATCCGCAGCCCCTGCCGCTGATCACCGTCGACGAGCCGGCCATCTCGATGACCATCGGGGTCAACACCTCGCCGCTGGTCGGCCGGGAGAAGGGCTCGAGGGTCACCTCGCGGATGGTGCGGGACCGGCTGGACCGCGAGCTCGTCGGCAATGTCTCGCTGCTGGTGCTGCCCACCGAGCGCCCGGACACCTGGGAAGTCCAGGGCCGCGGCGAGCTCGCGCTGGCGGTGCTGGTGGAGACGATGCGGCGGGAGGGCTACGAGCTGACCGTCGGCCGGCCAACGGCGGTCACCCGCGAGGTGGACGGCAAGCTGCACGAGCCGGTGGAACGCCTCACCGTGGACGTTCCCGAGGAGTACCTCGGCGCGGTCAGCTCGCTGCTGGCGGTGCGCAAGGGCCGGATGGAGAACATGACGAACCACGGGACCGGCTGGGTCCGGCTGGACTTCACCGTGCCCTCCCGCGGCCTGATCGGCTTCCGCACCCAGTTCCTCACCGATACCAGGGGGACCGGCATCGCCCATCACGTCTTCGAGGGATACGAGCCGTGGGCGGGCCCGCTGCGGATGCGGCCGACGGGCTCGCTGGTCGCCGACCGGTCCGGCACGGCGACGCCGTATGCGATGTTCGCGCTGCAGGAGCGCGGCTCGCTGTTCATCGAGCCGGGGACCGAGGTCTACGAGGGGATGATCGTCGGCGAGAACTCCCGCTCCGACGACATGGACGTCAACATCGCCAAGGAGCGCAAGCTCACGAACGTCCGCCAGTCATCGGGCGAGGAACTCGAGCGGCTGATCCCGCCCCGGATGCTGAGTCTCGAGCAGGCCCTGGAGTTCTGCGGCGACGACGAGTGCGCCGAGGTGACGCAGGCCACCGTCCGGCTGCGCAAGACCGTGCTCGATGCCAAGGAGCGCGGCCGGACCCGAGCCCGGCGCTCCCGCGCCGGCGCGTGACTCAGCACTACCGGGCCGCTCCTGGCCATGGCCAGGCCTAGTTCCTGGCCGCGAGGAACAGGTAGCGATTGAGACTGAAGAAGTAGGCCGGGCCCAGCCCGGCCAGGTCGTCGGCCCAGGATGTCGCGTCATCAGCGGTCACGCCGGCCCGTCCGGGTACGAAAGCGGCGACGAGGCTGATCAGCCCGGCGCTGAAGGTGCCGGGGTCATAGCCGGTGTTGAGCAGCGGGATTGCGCAGCGGCGGGTCACCGAGAATCCGGCGTCCGCCAGCAGCCCGGTGAGCCGCCTGGGCAGATGCGGATCGGCCAGGTGCTGGTCCCAGGCGCCGAGCACGCGGCGCATCCGGTCATCGTCGCTGGAGCGCCAGACGATCGAGTCCCAGTCAGTGTCGAGGACGAGCAGCCTGCCACCAGGGCGCAAGACCCGCCGGGCCTCGGCCAGCGCCGCGGGCACGTCATGGACGTACTCGTACACCTGGGTCGAGGTAACGGCGTCGAACGAGCTGTCAGCGCAGGGCACTGCGGTCGCCTCGCCGGGCCCGAACGTGACCGGGGCCGCATCAGAGCGGCGTGACCGGGCGCGAGCGATGGACAGCATGCTCGGGCTCGGGTCGATGCCGGTGACCGACCCGCCCGGTGCGACCACGTCGCTCATCTCGCAGGCCAGAAAACCCGGCCCCGATCCGATGTCGAGCACGTCGTCACCGGGCCTCAGATCGAGCGTGGCGAGAATGATCCGGCGCTGCTCGACGAGGTCGGACGTGGTGTAGGTCGCTTCGACCCGGCGGGAAGTGGCCTCATCGAACTGCAGAGCCGGACTCATCAGGACTCCTTCCGGGAGAGGCTAAGCTCGCGGGCAATCCCGCTGATGCGGAGCCATAATGCCAAGTACGGGCACGGCGAGTGCGGCCACTGGCGTGATCAGTATGGTGCTGCTCACGGCGGTGGTCCTTCTCGGCATCATGGTGAACCGGCACGGACGGCTGCCGGGGCTGACCAGGTACGCGGGGCTGAGCCTGCACCGGTGGCTGTCGCTGCTGGCGGCCGTATTCCTGGCCGTGCATATTCTCACCGCGGTCGCCGTCCCGTTTTCCAGCATCAGCCTGGCCGCCGTGATCGTCCCGTCCGCCGCCGCCGGGCCCCGGGCCTGGCTGAGCCTCGGCGCGGTCGCCACGGACCTGCTGGCCGCCCTCATCGTGACCAGCCTCCTGCGGCGTCATCTGGGCCGCCGGTCCTGGCGCGCGGTGCACTGGCTGGCCTATGCGTGCTGGCCCGCTGCGCTGGCGCACAGTGTCGGCATCGGCGCCGGAATGCGCAGCGGGCGGCTGCTCGGCGTGACCGTGGCCTGCCTGCTGGCCGTCCTGGCCGCGGCCGCCTGGCGACTGGCTGGCCCCGGCACGCATCTTGATCTGTAATCTAAGAAGCTCTGAGGCGGGAGCGGCACGTGCTGAAGATCGAGTTGTCATGGCAGGCGGCTGCGGTCAGCTCGGCGTGCCTGCTGGGCGTGGCGGCAGTGTCCAGGCTAAGCGGCACGTCACGGCGCCGCGGGCTGGCGGAAACGGTCGCGATCGCGCAGGAGGCCGGGATCGTCCTGGGGCTGTTTGCGCTGTGGCAGTTCGCGGGCAGCCATGCGCAGAGGGTGCAAGGCGGAGCGCTCGCGCGGGCGCGGTGGATCTGGCACGCCGAGCGGGTCGCGCACCTGCCGAACGAGGCGGCGGTGCAACGGCTGTTCCTGCCCCACCCGCTGATCGTGCAGGCCTTCAACCTGTACTACGCCAGCCTGCACTTCATAGTGCTCATCGCGCTGCTGGTGTGGCTGTTCCTGCGGCATCGCGACAAGTATCCGGAGGTACGCAGCACGGTGGCGGTGCTGACCGCGGCCTGCCTGCTGGTCCAGCTGATCCCGGTCGCGCCGCCGCGCATGCTGCCGCTGGACGGCATGGTCGACACGGGGATCCGCTACGGGCAGTCGGTGTACGGGTCGGTCGGCGGCTTCAATCCCGATGAGCTCTCCGCGATGCCGTCCGTCCACGTCGCGTGGGCCCTGCTGATCGGCATCACCGTGGTCCTGGTGTCCCGTAACCGGTGGCGCTGGCTGGCCCTGGCCTATCCGGCGGCGACCACCCTGGTGGTGGTCGTGACGGCCAATCACTTCTGGGCCGACGGGATCGTGGCCGGAGTGCTGCTGGTCCTGGCCATGCTCTTGTGCCGCGGCTGCCGGGTGCTGTGGAGCAGGTGGACCGGCGGGGGCTCTGCGCCAGCCGGGCCGAGCACGGCCAGCACCGAGACCTCGGTCGGCACCGCCACCGCGGCGGGGTCGCGGTCATAACCCCGGCCGTTATGGACAGCTTCCCTGATCAAGAACTACTTTGTTTGCTACAAGTAAATTAGCTGAGGAGGGGTGGAAGACATGGAGCCGCGGACTAGGCCGAGCGGGTACCAGTTGCGCGCGTGCCGCGCAGCCGGTGCTTTCTGCCCTGAGGTGCCCGGTTGTGAGGTGATCACAGCGCTCTTGCGTTCGGGATCAGGCTGATGACGGCGAGGACGGGCCAGCCGGGCAGGCTGGCCGGGTCTCCAGTGGTGGCGGGCGCCTGGCGGCGGGCGCGCAGGCTGGCGGGCTCCGCGGCGTGGCCGGTGCGCTCGAGCCGGGCGGTTCCCGGCTGGGCGATCGCCTGCGCCGGCCTGTCGCCGGCGCTCCTGATCGTCGGCTGGCTGGCCGCGGGCATGGTCCAGCCGGCCTCGTACAGCCCGGTCAGGCAGACCGTCAGCGTGCTCTCCGGCTATGCCGGGACCGACCGCTGGATCATGACCGGCGCCCTGCTGCTGGTCGGCGTCTGTGATCTGCTGGCGGCCGCGGGGCTCGCCGGCCTCCGGGCATCGGCCCGGATCCTGCTGGCTGTCGCCGGCCTGGCCGGCATCGGCATCGCCGCGTCGCCCGAGCCCGCTGGCGGCTCGACGATGCGGCACCTGGCCTGGACGGTGATGGGCGCGATCACGATCACGATATGGCCCGCGTTCACCGCCCGGCGCGGAGCATCGCGGCCGCTGATCCTGAGCGTCCGCGGCGCCGCCGTCGTAACTGCCCTCTTCGCTGCCCTGCTGGGCTGGCTGGTTATCGAAACCCAGGGCGGCAGCCTCCTAGGCCTGGCTGAGCGGCTGACTTCAGGGATCCAGACCTGCTGGCCGTTCTTTGTCGCCGTGGCCCTCCAGCGGGCTCCGGCCCCGGACGCCCCGGCCGGGCCGTGGCCGCGGCCACGGCCAGGGCCGGAGCAGCCCGGCTTTCGAAGCACAGCCCGCGTCAGGCGGTCCCGTTGGCGGGCGCGGTCACCTGCTCGGCCGCACGCACCACCTGCGGATTGGGGGCGTCGATCGCGGTCGGGCCGCCGGGGATGGGCACGAACCAGACATGCATCATCGGCGGCGTCACCCGGTTCCTTGATCCGGCCGGGCAGGCTGGGCGAGCCGGTCCGATCGCACCGACCACGCCCAGCCCCCGGCTCAGGCAGAGGTTGGTGTGAACGTGCCACTGGGTGAGGCAGCCGCCCGGCTGGGGAGTGGCTCCGCCGGGTGAGGTGATGTACATCGCCGCCACCAGCACTGCTCCCCTGGGCGTATTGGCGTACACCAGGGACTGCGGCTGCGCGGTATTGAGGACCGGTCCGCCCAGCAGGATATCCCGGTAGTAAGGCACGTTCACGTAGTGCACCACCGGGGCGCCCACGCGCGTTATCGGCCGGTAGCCGGCGGCCTTGGCCGCGGCCAGGCTCTGGTACCTGGCCGCGCCCCGCCAGCTGGCGTTCACCAGGCTGACCGCAGCCTTCTGCTGGCTGGCCGTGGGCGGGGCGACGCAGGGCACGGAGCTCGCCATCTTCATCCCCGCAGCCATCTGCATGCTCGTATCGGGCATGGTGATGGCCCCGGCCGGCGAGAGGGTGGCGAGCCTGACCGGCGAGGCCTGCGCTCCGGGCGCTCCGGGCGCTCCGGGCATGTGCATGGCGGGCGCGGCCGCCGCCGGCGCGGCGCTGGCGCTCATCACCATCTCCGGCCCGCCCGCCACCAGGGCCACGCTCAGCAGGATCGCGGTCACCGTGCCGGTGGCCGCCGAAGCCAGGACCAGGCGCTGCCGGCTGACCAGGGAATCGGTCCTGGCGACCAGCAGAGCGGCGCACCCGGCGACCACGACCGCCTCCAGCACCGTGCACAGCCCGTCCCCGAACCCGAACGGCTCCACCTCATGCGGCGTCGGGCCGATGACATCCCCGGCCGTCCGGGTGACGATATACACCGCCACCACCCCGGCGTTGAGTACCACCCCGCTCCACAGCAGCAGGCGGGCGGGCCTGACGATGGCCGCGATGGCCCACAGCAACTGCAGCCAGGCGACCACCAGCATGAAGACGCCGAAGACCCAGTACTCCTGAAAATGCTCCCCGGCCACCGCGAAATGAATTACCGCGGCCGCCGCGCTCAGGATGGCCAGGCAGTAGACCACGACCCTGCGGCCCGGCACGGTGAGTTCGTTGCGATCAGGAGGGATGCGTGCTTCGTCAGCGCCAGTCATAGCGGGCTGTCTCCTCTGCGGCCGGGTCGTTTGCGATCGTCAGCCATGGGCCGCGGCGGCCGTAGCGGTGGCGGCCCTGGCCAGTGCGGCGGCAGTAAGCCAGCCGTCATGCTGGTAGCGGATGCGCCCGTCCGGTGCGGTGACCTCGATCCAGGGCAGGTCCTGCACTCCGTACCCGTCGGCGAGACGGCCGCTGGCATCGGCGACGACGGGGTAGCCGAGCTGCGCGCCCCCGGCGCGGGTGAGCAGCCGGGACAGCCCGGCGGGGCCGGCCTCGGTCTGGCTCTCATCGACCGCCACCACGGACGGCCAGCCGCGGCGCACGGCTTCTCGCTGGTAGCGCGCGAGCACGCGCAGTTCCGCTGGAACGTCAGAGACCTCGCTGACCCAGCTCGCGAGGAACACCACCACGTGCGGGTGCCCGCGGCCCACGGTGACGTGACCGGCGCGGCGGTCCCCGCCGATCACCGGCAGGCTCGCCGTCACGCCGGGCCCGATGCCCCTGGCCAGGGTCATCGGCACCACGTCACGCGGAGCGGGATGGCCGGGCAGCAGCCGCGACAATCCGCCCGCGATCAGCTGGGCCTGCTGGGCCACGCTCGCATAGGCCATCTGGGTCAGGTAAAGAACGCGCTCCCGGCCGCGGGGGTCCACCAGGTAGACGGCCGGCTCATGGTCGATGTTCCCGTGCGACGCGGCCACGTACACGTGGTAGGCGCGCCACACCGCGGCCAGCTGGCGGCGACTGCCGGTCAGGAAGTCCCACGAGCGCATCATCTGATGCGCCGCCGAATACGCCCGCACATCCGCCACCCGCGTGGCGTCCGGGTTAGCGTCAATGCCCAGCAGCTGAACGTGCCGGCCGGCGCCCGGCCCGAGCATGCTCACCGCCTCGGTCAGGCTCACGGTGGTCAGCGGGCACACCGTCGTGCACCGCGCGTCCACGAACGCGATGACCACCGCCTTTCCGCGGAACTGGCGCAGCGAGACCCGGTGGCCGAACTGATCGGCCAGCGTGAAACCAGGCGCGGCCGAGCCAGGCAGGCGGCTGCCGGGGTCCACCTCGGGGTTGCGGGCCGCCTGGCTGTCCCGCACGCGGTCAGCCCGCGGTGAGACCAGCCGGGTACCGGAAACGGTGATGATCACGGCCACGAGGGCCGCCGCGAGCACGACCAGGCCGCCCGCGGCGATGGCGATCGCTCTCGCGCTGCGCCGCGCCCGCCGCCCGGCCCGCTCGTGCGCCCGGTCCTGCTCCTCCGCCCGCTCCTGGCCCGCTGACACAGGCTCAGGCTACTACGGTGCGTCGTACTGCTGAATCCGCCGCCCGGCCCTGGGTGACCGGGCGGATGGCCATGTCATCCCCACCCGGTCCTGCTGAGGTAATCGCGCCGCTCAGCGGCGGGCCAGCCGCCGCTCACCGCCGGCGCCCGGCTCGTAGGCCATGCCGTAGTGCTTGAAGATCGCCTCCTCGTCGGCGGCCGGCAGCTCGCCGTCGGTGTCGATCGACGGGGCGTCTTTCACCTGCTTCTTGTCGTAGAAGATCTTGAGATACCCCGGACCGACAGTCGCCCGGTCCAGGGGCACGAACACCAGCCGGTGCCGCGTCGGCAATCCGACCCTGACCGTGGCGAACGACGGCAGGTCGGTGCCGGTGTCAACGTAGACCGCCTCCAGGTCGCCGATCTTGTGACCCTCGGCGTCCACCACATCGTGGCCACGCCACTCCCGGATGTTGGCCGCCTCGAACACGCCAGCCTTCTTTCCCGGCCGCGCCGCGCCTGCCCGGTCGGGCCACGCCGCCGTTTGCCTATGGTCCTACCCGGATGGTAGCCGCGGACACGACTCGTCGGGGCCTGCCGCCGGGGTGTTCAAGGCGCTGGCCGACCCCAGCCGCACCGGCGACCCCCCGGCCCGACAGCGACGCCTCCCTCACGGAGAGCCGACCACCAGCACGAGCTTCCCGCGCACGTGACCGTCTTCGCTGGCGCGGTGCGCCGCCGCGATGTCGGCGAGCGGGAAGGTCTGCCCGACCGGGAGCGAGAAGCGCCCGGACTCGATCAGCTCGCCGATCTCGGCGAGCGCATGGACCGCGCGGCCAGCGTCCCCGCTGCTGAACCTCACCCCGTGCTCCTGCGCGCCACCGAAGTCGGCGATCGTCACGACGTGCCCGGGGCCCCCCGCCAGCTCGATGAGCTCGGGCAGGACGCCGCTCCCGGCGACGTCAAGCGCGGCGTCGACGCCGTCAGGCGCGAGCGCGCGAACCCGCCCGACGAGGCCCTCGCCGTAGGCGACAGGCTCGGCCCCCAGCGAGCGAAGGTAGGCGTGGCTGGCCGGACTGGCGGTGCCGATCACGCGCGCGCCGCGCGCCGCGGCGAGCTGAACCGCGGCGCTGCCGACACTGCCGGAGGCGCCGTTGATGAGCAGCGTGCTGCCGCTCCCGGCGCCGAGCTGGCCGAGCGCGCGCGTGGCCGTCTCGATGGCGGCCGGCAGCGCGGCCGCGCCGGGGAAGTCAAGCGACGGCGGGATCGGCGCATAGTCGGACAGCACCGCCAGCTCGGCCTGGGCCGCCCCCCCGGCGCAGAAGCCGAACACCCGATCGCCGGCCGCCACGTCCGCAACGCCCTCGCCGAGCTCATCGACGACCCCCGCCGCCTCGTAGCCCATAGTCTGCGGGAGCTCCCTGTCCATCAGGCCCTTGCGCTTCTTCCAGTCGCTCGGGTTGACGCCGGCCGCGCGCACCGCAATCCGGACCTGGCCGGGACCCGGATGCGGATCAGGGAGATCCACGATCTCGAGGACCTCCGGGCCCCCGAACTGGCTGAAACGGACCGCCTTCACCATTCGCTCCGGTCTACTTCAGCTGCAGGTAGACGATGCCGCCCAGCCCGACGACGACGCAGTAGATCGCGAACGGGGTGAGCGTGCGGGTCTGGAAGTAGCGGACGAGGAACCGCACCGACACGTACGCCCCGATACCGGCCAGGATGCTGCCGACCAGGATCTGCCCGTGGATCCCGTCGCCCAGCGGGCCGGTCAGGTCAGGCGCCTTCAGCACGCCGGCGGCCAGGATCACCGGAGTGGCCAGCAGGAACGCGAATCTGGCCGCCTCCTCGCGGGACAGGCCGCGGAACATCCCGGCGACGATCGTGACCCCGTCCCGGCTGATTCCCGCCAGCAGCGCGAGGACCTGCGCGGATCCGATGACGATGGCCTGCAGGTAGCCGATGGCGGTCAGCCGCTCATCGGACTGCACCGCCTCGGCGATCTCCTGCTGCCGGACTGCCCGGTGCCCGGAGGCGTGCAGCGCGGAACTGCGCGTGACGCCGCCCTGCGCCAGCTCACGCTCCCGCAGGACCTGCGCGTCCGCCTGCCGTGAGGCCCTGGTCCTGAACCTCTCCCCGGCGTACAGGATCAGGCCGTTGATGACCAGGAAGATCGCGGCCCGGACCGGCTTGCCGAACAGGACGCGGAACTCGTGGTCGAACACCAGGCCCACCAGGCCGACCGGGATGGTGGCCAGGATGATCATCCAGGCCAGCTTCTGGTCGGTGGTCTCGATCTGCCAGTGCCGGATCGAGCTGAAGAAGCCCTTGATGATCCGGATCCAGTCCCGCCAGAAATAGACCATGATCCCGATGGCCGTCGCGACGTGCAGCCCGACGATGAAGGCCAGGTACGGGGACTTCGGCGCGGCGACATTGAGGTCACTGGCCCAGCTGCCCCCCACGATCGCCGGGATCAGCACGCTGTGACCAAGGCTGGAAACGGGGAAAAGCTCGGTCACGCCCTGGAGCAGGCCGACGACCGCGGCCTCCAGGTAGGTCAGATGCGACATGCCAGCCTTTCGCTCCGCAGGCAGAATCCCCGCCCGTAACAAAGAGATTATTCACGCTGAACGGCTAGCAGGTGCTTACTCCCGTCAGCTGGCGCCCATGCGCACGGCACGGACGGCCGGGGCCCGGCACCGGGCCCCGGCCCGCGGGCGGGGCGGGAGGGAGCGGGGGGCAGGCCGTTTGGCCCGTGGGGTTTCTAGCTGTTGCTCGGGCCGGGGACCGCCGGGGTGTCGGCGTGGCCCCGGCGGGAGATCTTGCTGCCCAGCCAGACCAGCGGGTCGTACTTGCGGCCGGCCACGCGCTCCTTCATCGGGATCAGCGCATTGTCGGTGATCTTGATGTTCTCGGGGCAGACCTCGGTGCAGCACTTGGTGATGTTGCAGTAACCGAGGCCGAAGTCGTCCTGGGCGATGTTGCGCCGGTCGGCGGTGTCGGCGGGGTGCATCTCCAGCTCGGCGACCCGCATCAGGAAGCGGGGGCCGGCGAACTCGCGCTCGTTCTCGGGATGATCACGGATCACGTGGCAGGTGTCCTGGCACAGGAAGCACTCAATGCACTTGCGGAATTCCTGTGACCGGTTCACGTCCACCTGCTGCATCCGGAACTCGCCGAGCTTGACCGAGGGGTCCGGGGTGAACGACGGGATCTCGCGCGCCTTGGCGTAGTTGAATGAGACATCGGTGACCAGGTCCCTGATCACCGGGAAGGTCCGCAGCGGGGTGAGCGTGATCGGCTCGCCCGGCTCGAAGGTCGACATCCGGGTCATGCAGGCCAGCCGCGGCCGCCCGTTGATCTCCATCGAGCAGGAGCCGCACTTGCCCGCCTTGCAGTTCCAGCGCACGGCCAGGTCACCGGCCTGGGTCGCCTGCAGCCGGTGCAGGATGTCCAGGACGACCTCGCCCTCGTTGGCCTCGACCTGGTAGTCGGTCAGCTCGCCCCGCCCGCCGTCCCCTCGCCAGATCTTGAGCGTTACCTTCTCGCCCATCAGCTTGTCTCCTCCGGCGCGGCGGGCAGTTCGGATTCAGTCATGTACTTCTTCAGCTCGTCCCGTTCAAACAGGGCGAGCAGGTCAGGGCGCATCGGGGCCATCGGCTGCTGCGTGAGCGACACCCGGTCGCCGTCCAGCGTGCAGATCAGGTTGACCTTGCGCCATTCCGGCGACATGCCGGGGAAGTCGTCGCGGGTGTGCCCGCCGCGGCTCTCCTGGCGCTCCAGCGCGGCCTGCGCCACGCAGTCGGCGATCAGCATGATGTTGCGCAGGTCCAGGGCCAGGTGCCAGCCAGGGTTGTAGGCCGCGCCGCCCTCAGCGCTGACCTTGACGGCCCGCTCGCGCAGCTTCTCCAGCTCCGCGATCGCCGTCTTGATCTCGTCCTCGCGCCTGATGATGCCCACCAGGTCGCTCATGGTCTGCTGGACCTCCGCGTGCACCGTGTACGGGTTCTCGCCGCCGGCCCGCTCCAGCGGCGCGATCGCCTCGGCCTCGGCCGCCGCGAGCGCGGCGTCGGTGGCGGCCGGCCGCGAGCCGTCCGCGTCCAGGGAGTCCAGGTACTGCACCGCGCCCATCCCGGCCCGGCGGCCGAAGACCAGCAGGTCGGACAGCGAGTTGCCGCCCAGCCGGTTCGACCCGTGCATGCCGCCCGACACCTCGCCCGCCGCGAACAGGCCCGGCACGCTGGAGGCCGCCGTGTCCGGATCGACCTCCACCCCGCCCATCACGTAGTGCTGGGCCGGGCCGACCTCCATCGGCTCCTTGGTGATGTCCACGTCGGCCAGCTCCTTGAACTGGTGGTACATGGACGGCAGGCGGCGCAGGATCTCCTCGGCCGGGCGCCGGGACGCGATGTCCAGGAACACGCCGCCGTGCGGCGAGCCACGACCCGCCTTGACCTCGGCGTTGTTCGCGCGGGCCACCTCGTCACGGGGCAGCAGCTCGGGCGGCCGCCGGTTGTGGTCCGGGTCGGTGTACCAGCGGTCGGCCTCTTCCTCGGTGTCCGCGTACTGGGCCCGGAACACATCCGGCACGTACCCGAACATGAACCGCTTGCCCTCGGAATTGCGCAGCACCCCGCCGTCGCCGCGCACCGACTCGGTGACCAGCAGGCCGCGCACCGACAGCGGCCAGACCATGTGCGTCGGGTGGAACTGGACGAACTCCATGTTCAGCAGTTTGGCGCCGGCCAGCAGCGCCAGCGCGTGGCCGTCCCCGGTGTACTCCCAGGAGTTGGAGCTGACCGCGAAGGTCTTGCCGATGCCGCCGGTGGCCAGGATCACCGTGGGCGCCTCGAACAGGACGAACTTCCCGTTCTCCCTGATGTAGGCGAACGCGCCGGCGATCCGCTCTCCGTCCTTGACCAGCCGCGTGACGGTGGTCTCGGCGAAGACCTTGATCATGGCCTCCGGATCGCCGTGCTCGACCGCGTCCTCCTGCTGCAGGGCCACCACCTTCTGCTGCAGGGTGCGGATCATCTCCAGCCCGGTCCGGTCACCCACGTGCGCCAGCCGCGGGTACTCATGGCCGCCGAAGTTGCGCTGGCTGATCTTCCCGTCCGGGGTGCGGTCGAACAATGCCCCCCACGCCTCCAGCTCCCAGACCCGGTCGGGAGCCTCCTTGGCGTGCAGCTCGGCCATCCGCCAGTTGTTGAGGAACTTGCCGCCGCGCATCGTGTCGCGGAAGTGGACCTGCCAGTTGTCGCGGGGGTTCGCGTTGCCCATGGCGGCGGCGCAGCCGCCCTCGGCCATGACGGTGTGCGCCTTGCCGAACAGGGACTTGGAGATGACCGCGGTCTTCTTCCCGGCCTGCCGCGCCTCGATCGCCGCCCGCAGCCCGGAGCCGCCCGCACCGACCACCACGACGTCGTATCCGAGCCGCTCGATGTCAGTCATGCCTGTGCCTGCCTAGTTTCTGCCTGCCTAGTTGAAGAACCTGAAGTCGCTGATCGCCCCGCTGGCCAGGAGCAGGACGTAGAGATCGGCCAGCATCAGCGTGCCCAGCGTGGTCCACGCGAGCTGCATGTGCCGCGTGTTGAGCTTGGAAACCTGGGTCCATATCCAGTACCGGACCGGGTGCTTGGAGAAATGCTTGAGCCGGCCCCCGGTGATATGCCGGCAGGAATGGCAGGACAGCGTGTACGCCCACAGCAGCACCACGTTGACGAGCAAGATCAGGGTGCCGATACCGAACCCGAAACTGCCGTTCGGGCCGCGGAAGGCCTGAATCACGTCATAGGTATTCAGCAGCGAGACCAGGATCACCAGGTAGAAGAAGAAGCGGTGCAGGTTCTGCATGATCAGCGGGAACCGGGTCTCGCCCGAATAGCTGGCGTGCGGCTCGCGCACCGCGCAAGCGGCCGGCGCGCGCCAGAAGGCCCGGTAGTAGGCCCTGCGGTAGTAGTAGCAGGTGAGCCGGAAGCCGAGCACGAACGGCAGTGACACCACGGCGTAGGGAATGATCGGCGGCACGTTGCCGAACCACTGGCCCAGGCTGCTCGACCCGGGGGCGCACTCGCCGCTGACGCACGGCGAGTAGAACGGCGTCAGGTAGTGGTATCGCGGCACCCAGTACCACCGGCCAAGAAAGACGTGCACGGTCGCGTACGTGACCCAGATGGTCAGCAGCACCGCGGTGAGAGCCGGTGCCCGCCACCAGGGATCGGTGCGCAGCGTCTTTGCCGAGATCTGCGCCCGTGTCTTGGCCGGCGCCTCTGTTGCCTGCGTCATCTTCGACGTCTCCGCCCTGGAACTGACTGGGGTCGCTCCGTGTGCTAACGCCGACGCGTGCTCACGTTGCGGTCAGAACCCTATTCCACTGAATACCACCTCAGGGCCGCGGGGCGGGCCAGCCGGAGTGTGACTCTCACTACACTTCGCCGCTGAAGTCCCCGCCCCGCCGTCCAGTCGCCGGTCATCGCGGCGGGAGAACCTCCGTGGCCAGGTAGGCGGCCTGGTCGTCGTTGTGGTGCCGGCTGGTCAGCGCGACCACGTCGAGCCGTCCCGCCGACGCGCTGATGTACACCCGCACCAGCCTGGTCGTGCCGGCTAGCAGGGGCACCCGCCGGACGGCCCCGAACTTCGTGGCTGCCTGGTTCGAGCGGCGGACGAACAGGGCCGGGCGGGAGCCGTCGCCGTCGAACCAGGCCACCCACAGGCGCCCGCTCGTGTCGGCGGTGATCGCCGATCCGGCCACGCTCGGGCCGCTGGCGCTGAAGGTGGCCATCGTGCGTGCCGTCGCGGAGCCCAGCTTGATCAGCTTCAGCGCGCGGAAGTCCGGATAGCCGCTGCCGTACAGCACGTAGACACCGGACCGCCCGCGGCCGCGCGAGGTGGTAGCGACGCGCTGTTCGATCGGGAAGACCAGGCCGCGGTGACGCGATCCGGGCAGGAGCCGGGCGGGGCCGGCGCGTTCCGGCGGCCGTCAGCGGCCGGGCGAAGATGCCCTGGCTGCCGGAGATGAGCGACATGTACGTCGCCCATGCCTGCCCCGTCTTGCCGTTCACGCCAATCCCGGCCTCATCGAGGCAGCACTTGCTTCCCGGCCCGACCAGTACCTCGGGGTGCCCGACATGGTCCACCAGCAGCACACCGCCGCCCGTGGCCAGCCAGGGCGTGCCATCGGGGCCGGTGGCCGCGGCCTGGGCCGCGCCTTCGGCGACCCCGACGGGCGGAGTGACAACCGCGGGGGAGAGCTTCCAGGAGCCGCCCGAGCGCGGCCGCGTGGCCTCGTAGGTGCCTTCGGCCCGGCCCGAGATCAGGCCGTAGAAGAAGGCATCGAGACCAGAGGGCGTGGCCGTGCCGTCCGGGTCCTGCGCCAGCTGGATGCCGGACGCCACCGTCACCGCCGAGCCGACGGTGCCGCTGGCACGGATCGGGGTATCCATGATGCGAGATGGCGCCGTCCCCTTCTGCCACAGGACATGCAGGACGCCGTCACTGCCGCGCACCAGCCCGATCTCCGGGTCGAGCGCGTCGACCCACGGGGTGGTGACCCGCGTCCAGTGGCCAGGCCGGATGGCTGATGCCGCGATGGACGCCGTAGTACCGGCCGAGACGGCCGTCCGGGCGCTGGCGGGGGCCGATGCGGCGCCGAGGGACGCCGCCAGCGTGCCGGCGGCGAGGACCGAGAAAGGCAGGGTAAACCGCTTCCGAAACATGGATTCTCCCGTGTGAGTCGTTCCCCCCGGATGGCAGAAACCGTAACTTCGCCGAGTAGATCTGCCTATGGCTATTGCGGGAAATCAGAAACGCTGCCCTTTAGTGCAGCCCCTTAGTGCAACTCTTTAGCGCAGCTCTTTAGCGCGGTTCGCCGGATACAGTTAGCGGCCAGATGGCACGGCTCGCAGTGGCACGGCGTACCGGACGCGCTGCCGGAACCCGGTCGTCGTCTCCGCCATGAACAGCGAGTTCAGGATGGCTTCCTCGGTGCTGTCCATCGCGGCCACGAAGAGCGGGTCCAGGTCGGCGTCTGGCAGCGGACGGCCCTGGGTGCCGTCGTGCCTAGCGACCGAGAAGGCGAGCGCGTAGTCCCCGCTGGAGCCTTCGAACGCAGAGCCGGTCCTGGCCATGCTGAAGATCGCGCGCCGGGCGATCCGGGTCAGTTGCCGCGCATCGAGCGGAGCGTCCGTGGCCAGAACGATGACGCACGAATTCCCCCGCGGCCCGGCTCCCTGGTCAGTTTCCTGCTGGTCACCCCCATGCAGGTCAGCTGCTTCCTGATCAGGAACGCCCAGCCCGGCCGCAGCCAGGACCGCACGGGCCGGTACCGGCACTCCGCGTACGGTCAGGGTGCCGCCAAAGTTCGCCTGCGTCAGGGCGCCGAGAATGACGTTCCGGTCGCCGCACTGCGCTATCCGTGAGGCGGTGCCGATGCCCGCCTTGTATCCGAGCGCGGCCGTCCCCGTGCCCGCGCCGACCGCGCCTTCGGCGACCGGGCCTGCCGTCGCGCCGCGCAGGGCAGCGAGCACATGCTCCTGCGTCACCGGGCGCCGCCACATGTCCGACAGGAATCCGTCATTGGTCTCGGCCACGACGGGATTGACCGTGCCCAGCTCCTCGTTTCCCGGCAGGGCGTGCATGTAGGTGAGCAGCGCGTCCGCCGCCAGGAACGTGGCGAGCGTAGCGGTGAGCACGATCGGGGTCTCGATCACGCCAAGCTCGCTGACCTGCGTGACTCCGACCATCTTCCCGAAGCCGTTACCGACGAAGATCCCGGCCGGATGCGTCTGCGGGCCCCGGAGCCGCTCAGGGACGATCGCGGTCACGCCGGTCCGGATGTCGCTGCCCGCCACGATCGTGGTGTGCCCGACCAGGACGCCGGGCACGTCAGTGATCGCGTTGTGCCGGCCAGCCGGCAGCTGGCCAACCGCGACGCCGAGATCGGCCGCTCGTGCCCGCCTCCCGCCAGCTGGCCCGCGGCCGTCAGCTGGCACGCGGCGCCATGCCCAGCGCCCGGCGCAGGAAGTCGACCTGCAGCAGCAGCAGGTTCTCGGCCACCTCCTCCTGCGCGGCCATGTGCGTAACCCCCGACAGCGGCAGGACCGAGTGCGGCTTGCCGGCGGCCAGCAGCGCCGAGGACAGGCGCAGCGAGTGGGCGACGACGACGTTATCGTCGGCCAGGCCGTGGATGATGAGCAGCGGGCGGCTCAGCCGGTGCGCGTCGATGAGCAGGGAGCCCCGGTCATAAGGCTCCGGATCCTCGCCGGGATGCCCGAGATAGCGCTCGCTGTAATGGGTGTCGTACAGGCGCATGTCCGTGACCGGCGCCCCGGCGACGGCTGCGTGGAACACATCCGGCCGGCGCAGTACCGCCAGCGCCGACAGGTACCCGCCGAACGACCAGCCCCTGATGGCCACCTTGCTCAGGTCCAGGTCGCCGCAGCGGGCCGCGGCGGCCTGCAGCGCGGTCACCTGATCCGCCAGCGGCGGCCCCGACAGGTCGCCGGCGACGGTGTGCTCCCAGTCAGGCCCGCGGCCGGGAGTGCCGCGCCCGTCGGCGACCACGACCGCGAACCCCTGCTCGGCGAACCACTGCGAGGTGAGAAACGCCGAGCGGCTGGCCAGCACCATCTGCGCGTGCGGCCCGCCGTACGGGTCCATCAAGACGGGCAGGGCGGCCGATCCCGGTTCGTGCCAGGACGGCAGCAGCAGGACGGTGCGGATCTCGTGCTGGCCGGCCGAGAAGAAGTCCGGCGCCGGGACCGGCAGCAGCGGCCGCTGCGCGTGCGAGGCGATCCGGGCGACCTCGGCCCCCTCGCGCAGGACCCGGACGGCGAGCCCGTCGGAGTCCAGCGACCGGCTCGCCGACACGGTCGTGCCGCCCGCCCGCCGGCCGGACTGCACCCGCGGCCCGCGGCCGGCGACGGCGGCCAGGCCATCGGGGCCGTGGGCCCACAGCCCGATCTCGGTGGGCTCACCGTCGGAGGCGGTGAACAGCACGGTGTCCCCGTCAACGCCCGTGATCTCCCTGACCTGCAGCCCCTCCGGGGTTACCGGCTCGGCCGTCCCCGCCGCCAGGTCGGCGGCGGTAGCGACCAGCAGCCGCCGGGTGCCGCCGTCGTCCACCGTCCACACGATCTTCCCGGCGGCGGTCCTGGCCGGCACCCCGGGGATGATCTCCAGCCAGAACCGGCTGGTGTCGGCCCGGACAACGGTGGTGCCGCCGGTCTGGGTGTCCACCGCGAGCATGCGCATCTCGCGCTGGTCCCGGCTCTGCACCACGATCAGCGGCGCCGCTGCCGCGAGCTCTTCCCGGCCCGCGCCGGACTGTTCCGGACCGGTGCCGGACCCCTGCGGGCCAGCGCCGGACCCCTCCCAGCACACCGTGACCAGGTAAGGGAACGCCACCTGATCCCACTCAACCTGCGTCGGCGTCCCGTCCAGGCCGGCCAGGAACAGGCTCACCTCCGCGTTGGGCGTGCCCGCGGCGGGGTAGCGGACCTCGGTGGCGGGCTGCTCCGGGTTCGACGGATCGGCGATGTACCAGCGCTGCACCGGCTCGTCATCGACGCACGCGACCAGCAGGGATTTCCCGTCTGGTGCCCACCAGTAGCCGCGCATGCGGCTCATCTCCTCGGCGGCCACGAATTCGGCCAGGCCGAACGACCTGTCGTCGCCCGCTTCAGGCTCCGCCACGGCGTGATCCTCGCCCGAGCTGATGTCCACCACCCGCAGGGCGCCGGCGCAGACGTACGCGACGAGCGTGCCCGAGGGGTCGGGCCGCGGGTCGGCGGCCGGGGTGAGCGTGGCGAGCTCGCGAACCCCGCCGCCGGCCTGCAGGCCGGCCACGTACACCTTGCCCGCCAGGCCGAACGCGGCGATCCGGAACTCGCCGTCGGCGGCGAACCCGACGATGCCCGATGCGCGCTCCCTGGAGCGCTCTCGCCGCGCCTTCTCCGCCGGATCCACCGTGCCGCCGGCGTCGATCCGCGCCGGGTCGGCGATCAGCCGTTCCGCACCCGCGGCGACATCCAGCGCCCACAGGCAGGTGACCGGGTCAGTGCCGTCCTGCGAACGCAGGAAGGCCACCGTGCCGCCGTCGGGCGAGACCTGGAAGGAGCGGGGTACTCCGAGGGTGAAGCCCTGGGTCCGGGCCTGCTGCCGCGGGAAGGTGTCCGTCATATCTGCTGATCCTGCCAGCTCGCGAGCTGGACCGATGACTAGGCTCGCGGCTATGACCACTCCGGATGGCAACAGGCTCCTGCTCGTCCACGCCCATCCCGATGACGAGTCGATCGGCACCGGCGCGACGATGGCGAAGTATGCCGCGAGCGGAGCGGGGGTCACCCTGGTCACCTGCACCCTGGGGGAGCTCGGCGAGGTCATCCCGCCCGAGCTGGCCCACCTGGCCTGGGATGCCGATGGCGGCCTCGGGCAGTACCGGATCGGCGAGCTGGACGCGGCCTGCCAGGCGCTGGGCGTGACCGATCACCGGTTCCTCGGCGGACCCGGCCGGTGGCGGGACTCGGGGATGATGGGCCTGCCCACCAACGACTGGGACGGCAGTTTCTGGCAGGCCGACGTGGCCGAGGCGGCGGACCTGCTGCTGAACGTGATCCGCGAGGTCCGGCCGCAGGTCATGGTCAGCTATGACGCGAACGGCTTCTACGGCCATCCCGATCACATCCAGGCCCACCGGGTGGCCTGGCGGGCCTTCGGGCTCGCAGACGGGCTGGTCAGCAAGTTCTACGCCACTACGGTGCCGAAGTCGGTCCTGGCCGAGAGCATCAAGCTGATGCGGGCCGCCGAATCCGGCGGAGATGGCAGCGGCGGCGACGGGGATGGGGGCGGCGACGGGGATGGCGGCGGGGATGGCGGCGGCGGAACCGGTTTCAGCCAGGTCGATTCCGTCGACGACCTCCCGTTCGGGGTTCCCGACGAGGAGGTGACCACGCAGATCGACGCGGGCGCGTACCTGGAGGCGAAGATCGCCGCCATGCGCGCCCATGCCTCCCAGATTGCCGTGGACAGCCCGTTCTTCGCCCTGTCCAACAACGTGGGCCAGCGCGCTTTCGGCGTGGAGTACTACACGCTGCTGGCGGGTCCGCGCGGGACCGGATCCGGGCCGCACGGCTGGGAGACCGATCTCTTTGCTGCGATTGGCTAGCCTTCACCTCGTGAACAGCGCGCCAGGACAGCACCAAGACCAGTTCGCCCCGCCGGCCCGAGCTGGCCGCGGCGGATTCCTGGCCGGGGACGGCCGCCTGGTCACGGGCGGCGCCTACCTCATGCTGTTCCTGCTGGGCGCCCTGCAAGGCGTCGTCGGCTCCTTCCACTATGCGTCCGGGCCGGTCCCGCTGGCCGCGCTCGTATTTGACGGGCTGATTCTCGTCACCTCCCTGCTGGGCGCGTCGGGAATGCGCAACCCGTCCGGCGGGCTTATGCCCGTGTTGGGCTGGTTTTTGGCCGTGTTCGTGCTGGCGAAGAGCACCCAGGGAGGAAGTGTTGTGATCACCAACACCACCGCGGGCATGTGGTTTCTCTTCGGCGGCTCGGCGAGCGCGGCCGCGGGCGCCGTAGCTGCTTTTGCCCGGTGGTCCCGGTCTGGGCCAGCGCGCCGGGCCGGGCTGGCAAGGCGGAAGACTGACCGGTGACACCGGTGGATACCAGCGCCTTCCGGCGGGCCGCGGGCCGGTTCCCGACGGGTATCGTCGTGGTCGCTACCAGCCTGGACGGCAACGGGCACGCGATGACCGTGAGCGCGTTTACCTCTGTCTCGCTGGAGCCGGTCCTCGTCTTGTTCTGCGCCGAGAAGATCGCGCGATTTCATGATGCGGTGCTCACGGCCGGTATCTGGTCGGTGTCCGTGCTCGGTGAGGACTCCGAGAAGACGGCCCAGTGGCTGGCCACCAGGGGACGCCCCCTCGAAGGCCAGCTCGACCTGACCCCGCATCATCCCGGCCCGCTGACCGGCGCTCCGATCCTGGATGCCGCGCTCGCCGCGATGGAATGCCGGACGACTGCCGTGCACGACGGCGGCGACCACAGCATCGTGGTCGGCGAGGTCCTCGGCGTCAGCGACTCCGGCGACAGCGCCGGCCCGCTGATCTACCACGGCGGCCGGTACCGCCGCCTCGCCGAGTAGCGGGCCGGTACCGCCACCTCGCCGAGTAGCGGCCGCTACCGCCGCCTCACCGGATAAAGGCGGCGGCTGGAATCAATCCCCCAGGGCCGCTCCGTGGTCGCGGTCCGAGAGCACGTACTCGGGGATGTCGGCCAGCGCGGCCCGGACCTGCTCGCCGAGCGACTTGGCCTGCGCGTCCAGCCGGGCGCTGGCCGCCACCCCGCGGCCGAGCAGCCCGGTGACCACGAAGTTGAGCGACAGCAGATTGGGCAGCCGGTACCGGTCGATCCGCAGGCCCGCGGCCGACGGGACCAGCTCGGCGAGCCGCTGCGCGGTGAGGTAGCCGTCGAGCCACGCGAACGCCGCCGGGCTGCGGACCCACACCCCGACGTTCGCGTTGCCGCCCTTGTCGCCCGACCGGGCGCCCGCGACAGTACCCAGCGGTACCCGCACCGTGCGCCCGCCACCCGTCGGCTCTGCGACGGCCGGCTCTGCGCCCGTCGGCCCCGCGCTCGGCGGCCCGGCGGACGGCGGCCCGGCGAACAACAGCCGGATAGGTGACGGCTCGGCCCGCGGCGCCCCTGACCAGGCCTGCGCTCCGTCCAGGAACACGCGGGACTCGATCAGCGAGGCGGGAACGGCCGCCGGCCAGAAGACGCCGTAGGACGAGGCGTCCCCCGGCGGGGTGAGCGAGTACAGGCCCGGATAACTGGCCAGCGCCGTCTCGATCACCGCGGCGGAGAACGCCCGCCCGGTGCGGCCGCGATCGGGATCCATCACGGTGATTCGCAGCAGCGCGGGGTCCGAGCCGTCCAGATCGACCGAGACGCTCTCGAACGCCTCCCGCCCGCCGGGAATCCGGGCCCAGATCGCGCGCTGCGCCAGCTCGGCCTTGGCCGCCACATCCAGGCCCTCCAGGACCAGGATCATCGTGTTGCGGTAGCCGCCGGCGTAATTCATCGAGACCTTCAGGTCAGCGGGCGGCGGCTCCCCGCGAGTGCCGGTGACCAGGACCCGGTCCGGCCCCTGCTGCTCCAGGGCGATCGTGTCAAATCGCGCGGTGACGTCGGGATTGAGGTAACGCGGGGCGCCGATCTCGTACAGCAGCTGCGCGGTCACCGTTCCGACGGAGACCAGGCCGCCGGTACCAGGGTGCTTGGTGATCACGCAGGACCCGTCGGCGGCCAGCTCGGCGAGCGGGAATCCGGCCTGGGCCAGATCAGGCACTTCCCCGAAGAACGCGTAGTTGCCGCCGGTCGCCTGGCAGCCGCACTCGATGATGTGCCCGGCGGCGACCGCTCCGGCCAGCGCGTCCAGGTCGTCACCCGTCCAGCCGAAGCGCCAGATTCCCGGGCCTACCACCAGGGCGGCGTCGGTCACCCGCCCGGTGATGACAACGTCGGCGCCCAGGTGCAGCGCCTCGGCGATGGGCTGGCCGCCGAGATAGGCGTTGGCGGTCACGGGCACGACGCGGGCGTCGGCGAGCCGCTCTCCGGTATCGGTATTGGCCAGGTCATGCCCCGCGCCGGCCAGCTCGCCCAGCCGGCCGAGAATGTCGTCTCCCTCGACGTGGGCGATCACCGGTCGCAGCCCGGCCCGGTCGGCCAGCTCGCGAACTGCGGCCGCGCACCCGGCCGGGTCCAGCCCGCCCGCATTCGACACGATCTTGATTCCGCGCTCCAGGCAGCTGGCCAGGACCTGCTCCAGCTGGCGCAGGAAGGTCCGCGCGTACCCCGGCCCGCCCCGGTCCCGGCTCTTGGCCAGCAGCAGCATGGTGAGCTCGGCCAGCCAGTCGCCGGTAAGGACGTCGATCGGGCCGCCCTCGACCATTTCTCGCGCCGCGGACAGCCGGTCGCCATAAAAGCCGCTGCAGTTGGCGATCCGCAGCACCGGCTCGTCGCTCATATCGTGCCCTCGCCGCGCGGGACCCAGCTCGGCTCGCGCTTGTCCGCGAAGGCCGCCATCCCCTCGGCGGCCTCCGCGGAAGCGAACCGGCCGGCCGACAGCTCCGCCATGCTGTCCAGCCCGTCGGCCAGCGACAGAGCCGGGACGACGCGCAGGATGCTCTTGGTGGCGGCCAGTGCGCCCGGTGCCCCGCGCAGCAGCATCCCCGCGTACCGGCTGGTCTGCGCGTCGAGCTCGGCCTCGGGGACGGCGCGGGTCAGCAGCCCGATCTCCTGCGCGCGCCCGGCGCTGAAGGTCTCCCCGGTCAGGAGGTACTCAGCCGCCGCCCGCGACGGCATCCGGCGCAGGCAAGGGACGGCGATGATGGCCGGCGCCGCCCCGATGCGCACCTCGGTGAAGGCAAAGGTCGCCGGGAACGCGGCGATGGCAATGTCGCAGGCGGCGACCAGGCCGATGCCGCCCGCCCTGGCGCTGCCGTTCACCCGGCAGATAACCGGCTTGGAGCTTTCCCAGATGAGCTCGACCACCCGCGGGAACAGCGACGGCGCCGCCGCGGGCCGGTCCCGTGCCTCCTTCAGGTCCGCCCCCGCGCAGAACGCGGGCCCGGCGCCGGTCAGCACGATGACCCGCACGGCATCGTCGGCGAGCGCGGCGGCCAGCGCCGCGTGCAGCTGCGCCAGCAGGGCACTGGACAGGGCATTGCGGTTGGCCGGGGAATCCAGCGTGACGGTCGCGACCCCGTCCGCGGTCGCGCTGCGGATCACCTCGTTCATGCTTCCTGCCCTTCCTGGCTCGCGGCGACAACCGCCAGCACGTCACCGGCGGCTACCTGATCACCAGGAGAAACGCGGAGCTCGGCGAGCATCCCGGCCCCCGGCGCGACGATCAGGTGCTCCATCTTCATCGCCTCGAGCACCAGGACCGGCTGGCCGGCGGTGACGGCGTCGCCTCGTGCTGCCTCGAGCCTGACCACGCTGCCCGGCATCGGCGCGATCAGCGAGCCTGGCTCTCGCACCGCGACGGGCGCCGGCAGGCGCGGGACCGGCGTCAGCGCGACCATGCCGAACGCCGAGTCGACCCATACCTCGCCCGCCGCGCGGGCCACGTCGAACCGGTACCGCACGCCCGCGACCTCCAGGGTGACCTGCTCTGGCGCGAACGCCACGACCACTGTGCTGTCCGGTGCCACTGTGCTGTCCGGTGCCGCTGTGCTGTCCGGCGCGACTGTGCTGTCCGGTGCCGCTGTGCTGTCCGGCACCTCCGCGACCTCGATCCCGGCGCGCGTCCACTGATAGGCGACGTCGATCCGGCCGCGGGGGCCGTCGTAGGACGTGCGCTGGGGCTGGGAGACGACGTTGCGCCAGCCGCCCAGCGCGGCGCTGCCCGTCCGGGCGGCCGCGCGGTTCGCGGCGGCCTGCGCCAGCGCCGCCGCCAGCGCCGACAGGCCGGCCTGCTGGCCAGGCGCGAGGCCAGTCAGGTCATAGCCGTCCAGGAGTGAGGTGTCGGCCTGGCCGGCCAGGAAGCGCGGGTCACGCAGCAAGCTGACCAGCAGGTCCCGGTTGGTCGCGGGGCCATGGATCCTGGCCTGGGCCAGCGCCGTGGCCAGCCTGCGGGCGGCGGCGTCCCGGCTGGGCGCCCAGGCGATCACCTTGGCCAGCATCGCGTCGTAGTAGGGACTGATCACGCTCCCGGCCTCGACGCCCGAGTCGAGCCGCAGGCCCGGCGACAGGCGCCCGCCGGGCACGGCGAACCGCGCGTCCACATCGCCGATCCGCAGGGCGTGGACCGTGCCGCTGGCCGGGCGGTAGCCGTCGGCCGGATCCTCCGCGTACAGCCGGGCCTCGATCGCATGCCCGGTGGCCGGGGGCAGCTGCGGCAGGGCCCCGCCGCAGGCGATGTCGAGCTGCAGCGCGACCAGGTCAATGTCATGAACGCACTCGGTGACCGGGTGCTCGACCTGCAGCCTGGTGTTGAACTCCAGGAAGAAGAATTGCCCGTCTGCGGCGACCAGGAACTCCGCGGTCCCGGCGCCCAGGTAGGTCACGGTACGGGTGATCGCCTCGGCCGCGGCCCGCAGCTGCTCGCGCAGCTCCTGGCTGACCGCGGGGGAGGGGGTCTCCTCGATCACCTTCTGGTAGCGGCGCTGCAGCGAGCAGTCCCGCTCGGTCAGCGCCTGCACGCCGCCGCGGGAGTCGGCCAGGACCTGGACCTCGATGTGGCGGGCGCCGGTCAGCAGCGGCTCGCAGAACACCGTGCCGTCGCCGAAGGCCGCCTCTGCCTCCCGGCTCGCCGCCGCCAGGGCGGCCGGCAGCTCCCCGGCGTCGCGGACGACGCGCATGCCCCGCCCGCCGCCGCCCGCCGATGCCTTGACCAGGACGGGGAACTCGGTCAGCGCGCGGGGATCGAGCTCGGGCAGGACCGGGATGCCTGCGCCCTCGGCCAGTTTTTTCGAAATGATCTTTGAGCTCATCGCCTCGATGGCCTCGGGCGGCGGCCCGACCCAGGTCAGGCCGGCGGAGCAGACCGCGCGGGCGAAGCCAGCGTCCTCGGACAGGAAGCCGTAGCCGGGGTGGATCGCGTCGGCGCCCGCGGCGAGGGCGGCGGCCACGATCGCGGCGCCGTTGAGGTAGGTCTGCGCCGGGCTCGTGCCGGGCAGCGCAACCGCGAGGTCAGCCTCGGCCACGTGGGCGGCACCGCGGTCGGCATCGGAGAACACCGCGACGGTACCGATCCCGGCCTGCCGGCAGGTACGGAAGACCCGGCGGGCGATCTCGCCCCGGTTGGCGACGAGCAGCCTGCTGATCAATGCCATGCCCCCTACACCCGGAAGACGCCGAAGCGGGCGGCTCCGGGCGGTGCTATCTGGGCGGACTGTATCCCGGCCGACTGGGCGTCGCCGGCCAGCGCCCAGCCGGCCGGGGCGCTGTCGATGGCCGACAGGCACAGTCCGAGCACCGTGCGGGTGTCCCGCGGGTCGATCACGCCGTCGTCGTAGATCCGGCCGGACAGGAAGAACGCCTGTGATTCGGCCTCGATCTGCTCTTCCACGGCCGCTCGCATGGCGGTATCCGCTGCCTCGTCGTACGGCTCGCCGCGGGCCGCGGCCGCCTGGCGGCTGACGATCGACAGCACCCCGGCGAGCTGCGCGGGCCCCATCACCGCCGACTTGGCACTCGGCCAGCTGAACAGGAACCGGGGGTCATAGGCGCGCCCGCACATGCCGTAGTTGCCCGCGCCGTAGGAGGCGCCCATGACCACGGTCAGGTGCGGCACGCGGCTGTTGGATACCGCGTTGATCATCAGGGCGCCGTGCTTGATGATCCCGGCCTGCTCGTAGCTGCTGCCGACCATGTAGCCGGTGGTGTTCTGCAGGAACAGCAGCGGCGTGCCGCTGGAGTTGGCCAGCTGGATGAACTGGGCCGCCTTCTGCGCCTCCTCGCTGAAGAGCACGCCCCTGGCATTGGCCAGGACGCCGACCGGATAGCCGTGCAGCGTGGCCCAGCCCGTCACCAGGCTGCCCCCGTACAGCGGCTTGAACTCGTCGAAGTCCGACTCGTCGGCGATCCGGCCGATGACCTCGCGCGGGTCGAACGGGACCTTCAGGTCCTGCGGCACGATCCCGAGCAGTTCCTCGCCGTCCAGGCGCGGCCCGGCGGCCTGCCGGGCCTGCCCGCGGCCGAGCTTGTGCCAGTTCAGCCGGGCCACGATCGCGCGCCCGATCCGCAGCGCGTCGAGTTCGTCCGCGGCGAGATAGTCCGCTAGCCCGGAGGTTCGCGCGTGCATCCGGGCGCCGCCGAGCGACTCGTCATCGGACTGCTCGCCGGTGGCCATCTTCACTAGCGGCGGCCCGCCGAGGAATACCTTGGCCCGGCCCTCCACCATCACCACGTAGTCGCTCATCCCCGGCAGGTAGGCGCCCCCGGCCGTGGAGCTGCCGAAGACCAGGGCGATCGTGGGGATCCCCGCCGCGGACATCCGGGTCAGGTCGCGGAAGATCTGGCCGCCGGGGATGAAGATCTCCTTCTGGGTGGGCAGGTCGGCGCCGCCCGACTCGACCAGGTTGATCAGCGGGAGCCGGTTGGCCAGGGCGATCTGCGCCGCCCGCAGGGACTTGCGCAGCGTCCACGGGTTGGTGGAGCCGCCGCGGACCGTCGGATCGCTCGCGATCAGCACGCACTCGGCGCCGCTGACCAGGCCGATGCCGGTGATGACGCTGCCCCCGACGGGGAAGCCCGTGCCCCAGCCCGCCAGCGGCGACAGCTCCAGAAACGGCGAATCGGGATCCACCAGCAGCTCGATCCGCTCCCGCGCTGTCAGCTTGCCCCGCTGCCGGTGCCGCTCGGTGTACTTCGGCCCCCCGCCGGCCAGCGCCTGGGCGTGCTCGGCGTCCAGCTCGGCCAGCCGGGCCAGCATCGCCGCGCGCCGCGACGCGTACTGCGCGCCGCGGATGTCGAGTGCACTGGCCAATACGCTCATATGCCGAACGATATCGGCCGGCCAGCCAATCAGGCCGGCGCCAGGCGAGCCAGGGGCCGCGCGCTGCCCCGGCGCCAGGCGCGCGCATCCCTGGCGTGATCCGTCAGGGGATCAGCCCGATGTGTTCCACATACACGGCCAGGCCTGCCTCCAGCGGGCGCGGCCAGCGAAGCCACTGAAGCCGGGTTGCGACCTCCGAGTAATCCAGGCCGGGGTCGTCGCCGCAGTCCGGGCAGATGACCTCGAACAGGTCGGTGTAGCCGCCTTCCGCCTGGTCGTTCACGATCCGGACGGGCCGGCGCCGCAGGCTCGCTGCTGCGCCGTGGCCAGGCTTCCCGGCGGGCCGGACCGGCGGGGTGTCCGTACCTGGCTGTGGACTGCGGGCATGCCGGGGCTCGGAGGATGGTGCGGTAGCCGCCGGACGTTCCGGCGGGATCCCGGACCTGACGAGGTGCATGCCTGACCCGCTCACTTGGCCCCTGGGCGAGCTTCTTCGCACCGCCAGGGTCCAGGGCAGCACTTAGCGTCACGTTACCCAGAGTGGCCCCCGGCAAAGCATAGTTCTGCTCGAACGCCGGTAAAGGTCAGGCAAAGCACACATGAGACATTTAGCTTGCCGGCCCGCCAGCCATGCCACCCGAGCCGGGCCCCGCCCCCGCCGGCCCGTGTCGTTAGGGTGGCATTCGTGAGCGATGCTGCCGAGCTGGCCGACCGGCACGTCGCGGCGTTCAACGACGCGGTGGAAACCGGGGATTTCAGCGACTTCCTGACCGGCTTCCACGATGACGCGGTGGTCAGGTTCGACAACGTGCCGTCAGTCGGACGGCTGGAGTTCGCCGGCCGGCCGGCCTATACGGCGGCCTACGCCCAGCAGCCGCCCGACGACCAGATCGACATTACCGGGCCGCCCGGCGACGAGGACGGCACGCTGGTGATCCCGTTCGCCTGGCGGCGCGACGGCGCCGCCGGCACGATGCGGCTCGCCCTGGCCGACGGCCGCATCGCCGAGATGATCGTGACCTTCGCCTGACCGCCCGGCCGGGCCCCGTCAGTTCAGCGGACGACCTCCTCCACGCGGTCCAGCGCCCAGTCGAGATCCTCGTCGGTGATCATCAGCGGCGGCGCGAGCCTGATCGTGGCGCCGTGGGTGTCCTTGGCCAGCACGCCGCGCTCGGCCAGCCGCTCGCAGGCCTCCCGCCCGGACATCGAGACCAGGTCGACGCCCGCCCACAGTCCCCGGCCGCGGACCTCGCGCACGGCGCTGGCGGGCAGCGCCAGCAGCCGGTCGTGCATGTGCGCGCCCAGCTTGGCCGACCGCTCCTGGAACTCCCCGGTGGACAGCATCGCGATCACCTCGCGCGCGACGGCGCACGCCAGCGGGTTGCCGCCGAACGTGGAGCCATGCTGGCCCGGCTTGAACACGCCGAGCACCTCGCTGGAGGACACCACCGCCGACACCGGGACGATGCCGCCGCCGAGCGCCTTGCCCAGCAGGTAGGCGTCCGGCACGACGTCGTCGTATTCGCACGCGAACGTGGTTCCGGTCCGGCCGAGCCCGGACTGGATCTCATCGGCGATCATCAGCGCGCCGTTCGCGGTGCAGATCTCGCGCACCCCGGCCAGGTACCCGGGCGGCGGCACGAGCACGCCGGCCTCGCCCTGGATCGGCTCGATCAGGACGGCGACCACCCGGTCATCCATCGCCGCGGCCAGCGCGCCCAGGTCCCCGTACGCCACGATCCGGAAGCCGGGGGTATACGGGCCGTAGGAGTCACGGGCGTCCGGATCGGTCGAGAAGCTGATGATCGTGGTCGTGCGCCCGTGGAAGTTGCCGTCGAAGACCACGATGACCGCCTCGTCGGCGGGCACTCCCTTGACCTCGTAGCCCCACTTGCGAGCGGTCTTGATGGCCGTCTCCACCGCTTCGGCCCCGGTGTTCATCGGCAGCACCATGTCCATTCCGGCCAGCGCCGAAAGTTCCGCGCAAAACGGGCCGAACTGGTCATGCTCGAAAGCGCGGCTGACGAGCGTCACCCGTTCCAGCTGCCGCTGAGCGGCCGCGACCAGGCGCGGGTGGCGGTGCCCGAAGTTGATCGCCGAGTAGGCGGCCAGCAGGTCCAGGTACCGCCGGCCGTCCACGTCGGTCACCCAGGCGCCCTCGGCCTCCGCGATCATGACCGGCAGCGGGTGATAGTTGTGCGCGCCGTGCGCCTCGGCCTGCGCGCGCAGGTGCTCTGCGGTGTCGGACATGGCTTCCTCCCGCCTATCGCAGCTCGAGGGTGCAGCACTTGGGGCCGCCCCCGGCTTTGAGGAACTCGGACAGATCTACCGGCACGGGCTCGAAGCCGGCCGCGGCTATCTGGGCGGCCAGCCCCCGTGCCTGCGCCGGCAGCACGACGTTGCGGCCATCGCTGATCGCGTTCAGCCCGAGGACCTCGGCGTCCTCGTCCTTGGCCTCGATGAGCTCGGCGAAATGCGAGGCCAGCGCGGCCCGGCCCGCGTCATCGAAGGCCGCGGGGTAATAGGCGGCGGTGTCAGCGTCTAGGACGCACAACGCGGTATCGAGGTGATAAAAACGCGGGTCGATCAGCCTCACGCTGATCACCGGCAGCCCGAAGACCTCCTCGACCTGGGCCCCGGCGGCCGGATCGCTGCGGAATCCGTGGCCCGCTATCACACATCCGCTGGCGAAGACGACGTCGCCCTCGCCCTCATTGACGGTGCGCGGCTCGATGATCGGACGGTAGCCGTTTCGCCTGAACCAGTTGAGGTAGGCCGCGCTTTCGGCGGCCCGCTGCCGGTACCGGAAGCGGGCCCCGAGCACGGTGCCGCCGATCACCGTGGCGCCGTTCGCGGCGAAGACCATGTCGGGCAGGCCGGGCTCGGGGTCGATGATGCGCACCGTGTGGCCGAGCCCGGTGTAGGCGGCGCGCAGCTGCTGCCACTGGCGCATCGCGCGGGCGGCATCGACCGGCTCGTCCGGGTGCATCCACGGGTTGATGGCGTACTGCACCGTGAAAAACTCCGGCGGGCACATCAGGTAGGTCCGCGGATGCGACGATTGGCGGGGGGTCTGGCTAGCACTTAGCGTCATGCGGCTCCCCTCGTGGCGATGATCGCTGAGATTCCAGCGTAAGAGCCGTGAGGCGCAATGAGCCCTCGCCTTCATGCGCATGCGCGAAGATCTGTTGCGCAGTACGGGCGTCGATGAGCGGAAAGTTGCGTCATCGCGATAGTCAGGCGGTCCGGACCTCCCACGTCTGGCCGCGGCCGGTATCGGTGACCGTCACGCCCAGCTGACCCAGCGCGTCGCGGAGCCGGTCGGCGGCCGCCCAGTCCTGGCGCTCGCGGGCCGCCGCGCGCTGCGCCAGCATGTCCCGCGCCCCGCCGGGCAGCACCGGCGCGGGCGCGGCCGGCCGACGTCGCGGGCCAGGTCGAGGCCGACCAGGGCGTCAGCGGCCGCGAACGTCTCGAACTTGGATCCCGGCGGGATCTCGCCGTCCTGCTCCAGCTCGCGCAGCGCCCGCAGGGCCGCCGGGGTGTCCAGGTCGTCGTCGAAGGCGCCGGTAATGCTGGCCGAGTACTGGGCGCACATCGGCTTGCTCGGCGAGTTGGCCCACTGCGCGACCCGCTCCCGCCACCGGCGCAGGGTGCGGTCGGCGGCGGCCAGGGTGTCCCAGGTCAGGTTCATCTGCTGCCGGTACCGGTGCTCGAGCAGCGCCAGCCGCACGGCCAGCGGATCGAGCCCGCGCTGGGCCACGTCGGCGAGCAGCACGACGTTGCCCGTGGACTTGGCCATCTTGCGTCCCTCGAACAGCAGGTGCTCGCCATGCACCCAGTGCCTGACCACCTCGTGCCCGGTGACCGAGTCGGACTGGGCCCGCTCGTCCTCGTGGTGCGGGAAGCGCAGGTCGATGCCCCCGGTATGAATATCGATGACGTCGCCCAGCACGTGCAGGGACATCGCCGAGCACTCGGTATGCCAGCCGGGGAACCCGGTGCCCCACGGGGCCGGCCAGGTCAGCTCCCCGCCCGCCGCCGTGCCTTTCCACAGCGCCCAGTCGGCGTGGAACCGCTTCTGGGCGTCCACCACGCCACCGGACCTGTGCCCGGGCCGCAGGTCGCTGAGCCGGTTGCCGGAGATCTCGCCGTAGCCGGGGAACGACCGGGCGCCGAAGAACACCGAGCCGTCCGGGACGGAATATGCGTGCCCGGTCTCGATCAGCGCGGCGATCAGGTCGATCATCAGCGGAATCGACTCGGACGCCCGCGGGGAGTAGTCGGGGGGGTGGATATTCAGGGCGGCGCAGTCGGCGCGGAACGCGTCCTCGTAGTGCCGGGCTAGCTCCAGCGCGGTCTTTCCCTCGGCGCGCGCCTGCGCGAGCACCTTGTCCTCGCCCTGCGGATCGATCTCGCTGTCGTCGGCGAGATGGCCGACGTCGGTGATGTTCCGGCAGCTGATGACAGTCAGCCGGTGCCGCTGAGCCGTCCGCCTGATCAGGTCGGCGAGCAGGTAGGACCGCAGGTTGCCGACGTGGGCATACCGGTAGACGGTCGGGCCGCAGGTATAGACGCGCAGCTCGCCGCGCCGGGCGGCCTCGATCTGCTCAGCCTTCCTGGTGCGCGTGTCATAGAGCCGGAACATGCGTCTAGCCTATGAGCCGGGCCGCCCGGCGATGGTTTGGCCGGGGAATACCGGGCAGCTGCCCCCGGAGGTTTCGTTCGAGACGCAGATCGTGTGCGCCCGCCCGATAGTTCCCGAGCAGGCGGGCGTCGATGGGAGATGGAGTGGTCGAGTACCGCTATCGGCTCATGGTTTCCGGCGCGCTCGGCAACGCTGCCCGGTATGCCTTCGAGGATTTCAAGATCGAGCCGGCCGGCCGGGATACCGCTCTGGTCGGCGACCTTGACCAGGCCGCGCTGCATGGCGCTCTGCACCGCATTCAGAATCTCGGCCTGCAGCTGATCGAGGTCACCAGGGGATCTGAGGAATGCTGGCGGGTCAGGCCGGCGGGGGGCCAGGCGCCTGCTTGACGTCGATCAGCTCCAGGCCCAGCGCGCGCAGCCGGTCCAGCAATGCGTGCAGGTCTCCCTGATCCCACTCGCCGGACAGCACGGTCGCGGCGGGTTCGACGTCGATCGTCACGCCCGCGAACGCCTCGCGGGCGGCCGGTCCCAGCAAACCGGTCACCCTGATCTCGTAAGAGTATCGAGCCATCAGCCCTCCCCTCTCACGAGCATTTGACGGTTGCCTTAACCATCGCCGGTCGCGGCCCGGCGCGGATCATCCGCATACGGTGAGACTGGCTTCCAGCTTGCTGGTCAGGCGCGGGGCCCGGCCTGCGGTGCCTTAGCCTGCGGAGAAACCGCGAGCCCGGCGGACATCGAACAGCTCCAGGTCAAGGGAGCGGATTCGCTCGAGCAAACCGTGCAGCGCGGCCTGATCGAATTCGCCGGTGACGACGGTCAGAGTGCCGTCGGAGACGACGTCCAGGCCCGCCAAGGCGGCCGCGGCGACCCTGTCCAGCTGCCCGGCGACGATGCGGATCTCATAGCGTGGTGACAAGAGCGGGTCTTTCGGCTGTGGCATTGGAACGCAATCGCCAAGCTGCCTCCTGGCGGCGCCGTTGTCATCACTCGCCGGGGATGAGGAGCCGCCAGCGTCAGAGCAGCTCGAGCTGCCGGGCGCGCCGTACGGCTTCCCGGCGGTTGCGCGCCGCGAGCTTGCGGTAGGTCCCGGCCAGGTGCGTCTTGACCGTGTTGACGGACAGGCACAGCTGGCTGGCGATCTCGGCGGTGGACATGCTGGTGGCCAGGAACCGCAAGACCGTCCGCTCACGTTCGGTCAGCGGCTCCGGCAGCACGGTAACCAGGCCCGGCGCGCTGGCCGCCAGCAGCTCGGCCAGCGCCGCCGGCATCGCCGACGGCCATTGCGCCGCCACCGCGGGGTGGCGGGCGAGCAGCGCGGCGAACACATCGCTGACCCGCACGAACGGCAGCACGATGTCACTGTCGGCGATCTCCATGGCGCGGACCAGCGTTTCCAGCGCCCGGCCCTGGTCACCCTCCCGCTCGGCGATCTGCGCGTCGCAGAGCACCATCTCGACCACCTGGAACCGCCCGACCTGAGGACTGCCGCCGGCGAGCACCTTGCGCACGCAGTCCTGAGCACCACGCAGGTCACCCAGCGCGAGATACGCGCGAGCGCTGGGGACCGCCGTGGGCACCGCGAAGACGGTGCCAAGGTAGCCCTGCAACAGCCGCAGCGCGGCATGCGGGCGGCCGAGAGCCGTCTCGATGTCCGCCAGCAGCATGTCCTTGTGCGCCGTCAGCATCGCCGGCATCGGGCCGCTGAGCGCGGGCGCCGTCAGCAGGATTCCCCTGGCCTGGGTGTGCTGCCCGCAGCTGAACAGGAGCAGGGCCTGGGTGAACGAGACGGCGGCCACAGCGGCCGGGTCGGCGTCTATCGCGGCATGCGCCAGCGCGCGCCGCACGTCCCGCGCCATGGCCGTGAAGTCGGCCTTGGCGAAGGCGTCCATGGCCGCCGCGACGTCCAGGGTCGACTCAGCGGTGGCCGGGCCGGATCGCCTGATCAGCTCGCGGGCCTGCCGGGCCGCTTCCTGCGCGCGCCTGAACCGCGACCTGCGGCTGTTGACCAGCGCGATCATGCCCAGGATCTCGGCCTGCAGTGATGGCATGGCGTCACGTTCGGCGTGCTCCAGCGCATCGGTCAGGATCGTTTCGATGTTGTCGTGGCGGCCGTCCCAGAACTGGGCGCTGGCCTGGGTCATCAGCACCAGCGCGCGCAGGCCGGGCACGAAGCCACCGTGGCCGCCAGGGGCGTCGGCCGCGAGCACGCGCTGGGCGGCCGCCTCGACGGCCGGCGCGGCGCAAGCCTTCTGGGCCAGGATCAGGTCGGCCAGGTCGAGGGCGGCCAGCAGGGCCGGATCGGAAATAGCCCAGTTGGCGCGGCGGGCCGCGGCGCGCTCAAGCTCAGCTGCGGCCGACCGGCCGTCGGCGGTGATCGCCGCGATGGCGTAGCGGGCGGTCCTGATCAACGCGGCCTGCGCCGGCTCCGCGCCAGCGGGCACCCGCATCTGCAGATCACTCAGGCCGGCCACGAACAGGTCCTGCCGGTGCAGGAACGCCTGGGCCAGGCCTCCGTGCACGAGCAGCGACGCGACCCGCGGCTCGTCCTGGGCCTGCGCCGCCCAGTGCAGGGCGTTCTGCAGATCGCCCTGCTCCTCGAACCAGGCCGACGCCCGCCCGAACAAGACCGACACCGGCCAGGGAGACTGGCGCGGCAGCAGCCAGCGCACGACCTCGGCGAGCAGCTGGTGGTACCGGAACCGCGTCTGCAGGGCATCGAGCGGCGTCACGAACGAATTGCAGCGGGCGAGCTCACGGAGCATGTCCGCGCAGCCCTCCATGCCGGTGATCGCATCAGCCAGCGGGCCAGACACCTCACCCAGGAAGCTCGTCTCGACCAGCAGCCGGCGCACCGCGGCCGGCTGACGCTCCAGCACCTCCTCCATCAGGTACTCGCCGATGCTGCCCCGGTCCAGGGCCAGTTCCGTGACGAAGTCCGCGGGCCGCTCGGTGCCTTCCATGCGAAGCCCCGACAGGCGGATACCGGCAATCCACCCTTCGGTGCGGCGCGCCAGCACATCGAACTCGCGGTCCGGCAGGACTACGCCGTGCGCGGCGAGCAGCTGAGCTGCCTCCTGCCGGTCCATCGCCAGGTCTTGCGCGCGCAACTCGCTCATCTGCCCGGCCAGCCGGTAACGGTGCAGCGGCAGCAGCGGGTCACTGCGCGCCGCGAGCACCAGCCGCAGCCGCGGCGGCCAGGCCCGCACGATGTTGTCCAGGCCGTCCAGGATCTCCGGCCGGGTCAGGACGTGAGCGTCATCGAGTACGACCACGAGCGGGGCCGCGGACTCCGGCACCAGCATGAACAGCTCGTCCAGGATCTCCGTGGCGTCATCATCGGGCGGTATCGTCGGCAGGTCCTCGTCCACGCAGTCTGTCGCGCGTATCGCCGCCAGGAATTGCCGCCAGAAGCGGCGGGGATCGTTGTCACGACGGGTGAGCGCCAGCCACGCGGTGGCGGATTGGCGGCCGCGGACCCAGTCGGCGAGCAGCACGGTCTTGCCTGTCCCCGGGCCGGCCGCGATCAGCGTCAGGGGCGAGTGCCGGGCACCTGCCTCCAGCGCCGCGACCAGCCGCGGCCGCGCTACGTGCCCGGGCGGCAGCGGGGGAAGAAGCGGCAGCGGCTCTGGCTGCGCCATCTGCTGCGGCTCCGCGGACACCGGTATCCCTCCAGACATGCTCGCAGTGGACAGCTCGCCATCCACCCGCCCCGACGGCACGTGATCACCCTGCGGCGGGGATGCGCCGCTGATCGCCTTAATTCCCCGGTCCGCCAATCTAACACCGGTCGGCGAAGAGGTCGGATGATGCGCGGCGTCTACCCGCTGTGGCCTGGTCATATTGTCCTCGCGGCGGCTCCTGCGCCACCGGTGGTAGGTCGCCACCCGGCCAGTGGGCCCGGGCGCAACTCATGTTCTGGCTCATCCGAAGAGGATGACGCGAGCGCGGCGGGAGCGGCTTGATCACGGTGTGGCCGGCCGCGGCCGCGTCACGCGCGTAGCTCGACCGGGCCATGGGTCGTTTCTACCTCGACCACCAGCCGTTCAGCATCACCCCTAGCGGGTGATACTGAACGGCAGCTGGAGGGTGCATCCACGCCCGCAGCACGCCCCGGACCGGTCCGCCCGGAGTCGTCCATGGCCGCCGTACCGGCCCTGGGTCCGGCATCACCCCCGCGGGATGATTCCCGGATCCTGAGATACGCCATACTTGGACCGTGGACCAGCGCGACCGGCTGCGGTCAGTAGGGAAGCGAATGACCGACCCGCTCGAGCCACTGGCCCAGCGGGTTGCGGAGCGCGCGATCGATCTGGTCGTCGGCGCGCTGGACATCAACGCGCTTCTGCAGCGCGTTGACCTGAACGCGGTGCTCGACCAGATCGACGTTGATGAAATCCTGAAAAAAGTAGATGTCTCCGCGGTGGTGGAGCGGGTGGACATCGACAGCGTCGTCGAGCGCATCGACATCAACGAGGTCCTGAAGCACCTGGATGTGAACGAGATCCTGAAGAACCTGGATGTGAGCGCCCTGCTCGATCGCATCGACGTGAACGATCTGGTCGGGCGAGTCGACGTGGAGGCGCTGGTCGCCCAGACGGACGTGGGCGCCATCCTGGCCAAGTCGTCAGGCGGGATAACGACCGAGGCGCTGGATGCGGTGCGCAGCCAGGCGGTCGGGCTCGACCAGTTCATCGACCGGTGGGTGTGGCGCCTGATCCGGCGCAACCGCCCCCGCCCGCTGGCGCCGCCGGCTCTGATGCCCCCGGCCCTGGCCGAGGCCGAGGCCCAGTCAGATGCACAGTCAGAGGCCGATGCCCAGTCAGAGGCCGAGGCCCAGTCATGAGCGCCCCAGAGCAGCCGGCCGACTGGATCAGCTCGCAGGGCCGCTACAGCGGATCGGTGTCACGGCTGTCGGCGTACGCCATCGACATCGCTGTCAGCTCCGCCCTGTTTGGCCTCGGGCTGGCCGCGGTCTCCTACGTGATAAACCTCGTGAGCCACAACCCGGTCGTCCTGAGCCGGAGCAATATCATTATCGCGGTTATTTTCGCCGCCTGGCAGTTCTTTTACTTTGGGTACTCATGGGCGGCGAATGGCAAGACTTTCGGCATGGCGGTGCTCGGCATCCGCGTTGTCCGCGCTGATGGCCAGACCCTCGACCCGTGGCGCGGAGTGGTACGCGCGCTTGTCTTCCCGCTCAGCTTCCTCCTATTCGGACTGGGGTTCGTTGGCATCCTCGTGCAGCGCGAGCATCGTGCGCTGCAGGACTTCATCGCCGGCACCGCCGTCGTTTATGCCTGGGACGCGCGAGCCGCGCGACTGCGGTTCCTGGCCCGGTCATCCGCCCCGGGTGAGGACGCCCGCTGACATTCCATCGAGTATCGGTAAGAACGGCCGGTACTGGCTGTATGGTTCTGGCTGCACGGTTGTAACTGGACGGTTCTGGCTGCACCGTTCTGGCTGCACCGTTCTGGCTGCACGGAGACCACACAGGAGCGCAGATGGTATCTGGCGAATATTCCCCCCCGCCGTCACCTTCCATGCCGTCGGCTCAGCCCCCGCCGTCAGCGCCCGCAGTGCTGGCGGCGACCTGGCAGGCGACGCTCATCCTGGGCGCGCTGACCCTGATCCTCGGGGTGATCGTGTCCTTCCATCCCACGGGCTCACTGAACGTGATCGCGGTCCTGCTCGGGATCCTCATGATCCTCTCGGGGATCTTCCACCTGGTGCGGGTGCTTGACCCGCATGAGGCGAACCGGATCTGGCTCGGCATCGCCGGCCTGCTGTTCATCGTGATCGGCGTCGTGCTGATCCGCCATCTGCACCTCACCAGGGCGATCATCGGCCTGGTCATCGGCATTACCTGGATCGTTCAGGGGCTGGCGTTGCTGATCGAGGGAGTATCCGAGCGCGGCCGCGAGGGACGGGCCTGGTGGATCACGTTCGGCGTGGTGAGCCTCATCGCGGGAGTCGTGGTCGCCGTCACCCCCGCTTCCTCGCTCACCGTGCTCGCGGTCCTGCTCGGCATCTGGTTCATCCTCATGGGTATCTTCGAGATCATCGGAGGGCTGGTGCTCCGGCACGCGGTCCGGGCCGCGGAGGCAGCGGACGCCTGACCGCGCTACCGGGGCGGCGCTGCACCGGGTTACCGGGGACGGCCGGGTCAGGCCAGCGCCGCGAGCCGTTGCGCGGCGGCGCTGATCCGCTCGTCGGTCGCGGTCAGCGCCACGCGAATGTGGCCCACCCCGGCCGGTCCGTAGAATTCGCCCGGCGCGACCAGGATGCCGGCCTGCGCGAGCACCCGGACGGACTCCCAGCCGTCCCGCCGCGGATGTGACGCCCACAGGTACAGCCCCGCGGCCGAATGCTCGATCACCCAGCCCGCGGCCTCCAGGGCGGGCCGCAGCACGGCCCGCCGCCCGGCGTACCTGGCCTGCTGCCGGTCGGCGTGACTGTCGTCGCGCAGGGCAGCGGTCATCGCCGCCTGCACGGGGGCGGGCATCATCATCCCGGCGTGCTTGCGGATCTCTAGCAGCGCGGCAATGAGCTCAGGGTCACCGGCCACCAGGCCCGCGCGGTAGCCAGCCAGGTTGGACCGCTTGGACAGCGAGTGCACCGCGAGCAGGCCCTCGTGCGAGCCGTCGCACACCTGCGGGTGCAGGACGGAGACGGGCCGGGTCTCGAAGCCAAGCTCGATGTAGCACTCGTCGGAGGCCAGCACCGTGCCGCGCTCGCGGGCCCAGTGCACGACCTTGGCCAGATGCTCGGCGGGCAGTACCTGCCCGGTCGGGTTGGAGGGCGAATTGATCCAGGCCAGCGCGACCGGCTCAGGGCCGAGCGACACCAGCGAGTCGGTCGCCATGGCCCTGGCGCCGGCCAGGCGCGCGCCGACGTCGTAGGTCGGGTAGGCAAGGGCCGGATGTATTACCAGGTCACCGGGCCCGCAGCCGAGCACCGTCGGCAGCGAGGAGATCAGCTCCTTGGTGCCGATCACCGGCAGCACGGCGTCTGGTGCCACCGTGACGCCGTGCCGGGCGAGCCAGCCACCCGGCCGCCGCCTCGCGCAGCGCGGCCGTCCCGCTGGTCGCGGGGTAGCCCGGAGCGTCGGCCGCCGCGGCGAGCGCGTCCCGCACCAGGCGGGGCACGGAATCGACCGGGGTTCCGACGGACAGGTCCACGATGCCGCCAGGATGAGACTGTGCCTGCGCCCTGGCGGTCCCGAGCGCGTCCCAGGGAAACCGGGGCAGGCGCGCCGCCAGCGTCGGCCTGCGCCCGGCTGGCCCGCTCCCGGGTCCCGGCGGCCCGGTCAGTGCTCCGCTGCCTGCGGCGGGAGGGCGGCCACGATGGCGTGGTCCTTGCTGATCTTGCCGGTCTTGGAGGCACCGCCCGGCGAGCCGAGGTCCTCGAAGAACTCGACATTAGCCTTGTAGTAGTCCTTCCACTGGTCAGGGACGTCATCCTCGTAGAAGATCGCCTCGACCGGGCAGACTGGCTCGCAAGCGCCGCAGTCCACGCACTCGTCCGGGTGGATATAGAGCATGCGCTCGCCCTCGTAGATGCAGTCGACGGGGCACTCCTCTATGCATGCCCGGTCGAGCACATCGACGCAAGGCTGCGCGATGATGTATGTCACGTCGGAACTCCTCTTCCGTGCGCCGAAGCGCGCCTGCGTGCGGCACCGGCTTAAGTATCGCGGATCAGGCCTATCTCGCGTTCACCGGCAGGCTCATAGCGGGGGGCAGCCGAACCTGCGGGATTGCACGCTATCAGCCGAGTATGACGCTGCCCGGCGGTGCCGGGGCCCGGCCGCGGGCCCGCTCGCGGATCCAGCCCTTGTTCCCTCCGGCCGCGGTCCACTGATAGCCCTGGTAGCGGACTTGGCCGATCCCGTACGCACTGGCGTGCGACACCATCCAGGCCGCCACCGCCCAGCCGGCCCTGGTGCTCGTCACGTGCACGGCGAGGACCGGATCCCCGGCGCGGTGCGTCGCGAGCGGGCCGAACGCCTTGGCCAGTGCCGCGGCGGCCGCGGTCAGCCTGACCGGCCGGGCGGGCTCATTGCCGTACCAGCACCAGACCGCGCGCGGGGCACTCCCGGTGAAGGCCCTGGACAGGACAGCGGCTAGCTGCTGGTACTGGCTGTAGGCGGCGCCGTCGGCGCTGTGCTGCACGTCCTGCGCGGCCCGGTAGACAGGTATATGCAGGTACCGGGGCACCAGGGTCAGGGCGGCGAAGAACTTCGTCGTCGCGTAGACGGGATCCTCCAGCTGCCGGGTAGGCCCCCAGCCCTCCGAGGGCCGCTGCTGGAAGATCCCGACCGAATCCCGGTCGCCGTAGTGGAGGTTCTCCAGCTTGGATTCCTGCAAGGCGGCCGCGTAGGCGATAGTCACCGCGTGCCGGGGCATCGCATCCCGCCGGGCGACCCCCGCGATGGTCGAGGCGATTCCGGCCTGGCCCGGGGCCAGCGGGATGGCCTGTCCGTTGCCTTCCGCCGTGCAGCCACTGCCGGTCAGCAGCGTGGGCGCCACATGCCGCACCGTCGCCAGCACAACCAGCGTCACCGTGAGCACGACGGCCACGGCGGCTGCCGCGCGCGCGGTGTGCTTGCGGCGGGAGGTTGGCACACGTCAGAAGCTACCTGCTGCCGCAGGCCGCTAGGCTCGCTCTCCATGAACCCGTCCCAGCCCGGTGCCGCCCCGGCGGCGGCCGCCGCCCCGGCCGCGCGGCGGCCTCGGCCCAGGGGGCCGTCCCGGCCGTCCCCCCCGCAGTCGACCCTCCCGTCGTACTGCCGGCCCAGATCGACGAACTGTGGGAACGGCGAGCCGGCCTGACCCCGGACGACACGGCCGCCCGCACCCTGATTGTCGACGCAGTGGACCGTATAGACGCAGGTCAGGCGCGTGTTGCCGGGATCGACCCGGCCACCGACGCGGTAGTCGTGGACGAGCGCGCCAAGCGCGCGATCCTGCTCGCCTTCCGGGTCCTGCCGATGGTCCGCTCACAGGTCGGCGACTTCCGCTATCACGACCGGGTCCCCCTCACCAGCCACCTTGACGGGGTGCGCACGGTGGCGGGCGCGATCGTCCGCTGGGGCGCTTACGTCGCTCCGGGCGCGGTGCTGATGCCCTCGTTTGTCAACATCGGCGCTTACGTGGACTCGGGCACGATGGTAGATACGTGGGCCACGGTCGGATCCTGCGCCCAGATCGGCAAGAACGTGCACCTGTCGGGGGGAGTGGGGATCGGCGGTGTGCTCGAGCCGCCGAACGCGGTCCCCGTGGTCATCGAGGACGATGCCTTCATCGGCTCCCGGTGCATGGTGGTCGGGGGGGCCAGGGTCCGCGAGGGCGCCAAGCTCGGCTCGGGCACGAACCTGACCGCGACCACCCACGTGATCGATGTCGAGACCGGCCAGGAGCTTCCCCCCGGCGAAGCGCCCGCCTGGTCGGTCTGCGTGAGCGGCACCCGCACCCGCATGTTCCCCGGCGGCGAGTTCGGCATGCCGTGCATGCTCGTGCTCAAGCGCCTGCCCGAGGGCAGCCAGCACGACAAGCTGGCCCTCAACGACATACTGCGTGACCACGGCCTCGACGCCTGACCCAGCCACGAAGCCATCCGGGACGAAGGAGCGGCCGGCTCAGGCGAGGCCGCGGACGGTCCTGGCGGGCGGGCGGGTGCCCAGGATGGAAGCGGTCATGTCCAGCGCGCGCCGGACCGGCTGGGGGTGGCGCGTCCGCACGGCGTGCGCGCCGAGCCAGCCGCTGATCGCGGCGATCGCGACGATCCCGGCCAGCTCAGCCGCCTCGTCGCCGGCGGCTAGTGCGGCCGCCCGGTCGGCGTCGACCAGCACGGTCCAGCCTGCCTCCACCGCTTCTTTCACCCCGCCTGGCAGCACCTCGACGATGACCTGGGCAGTCGGCAGGCCGCTGGCGCGAGCGCTGCCAGGATCACCGCAGATCAGCAGCGCCCCCGTCGCCATGGCCACGCCCGGCTGACGCACCAGGTCGGCCGCCGGGCCGGTCCCGCAGACCAGCACACCAGGATGGCGGGCGCGGAACTCCGCGATGCCCTCCAGCACCGTGTCCCCGCCGCCCGTGTCCCCGCCGCCCGTGTCCCCGCCGCCCGTGTCCCCGCCGCCAGTCTCCCCGCTCCCAGTCTCCCCGCCGTCCATCCCCCCGAGATCAACGAGGTCGGCGCCGCCATCGGCCGCGGCCGCCGCCTCGGCGAGACTGGCCACCACGGCCATCAGGGCTGTCCGGGCTGGCCGTACTGTCCAGGCTGGCCTCCGGTGGCCGGGCGGGGGCGGCAACATGGGCACGAGCATGACACGATTCGTCATGTGCCCATAGCGCTGCTCATCGCCGCCGCCGTGATCCTGGGTGGAGTCATCATCGTGGCCATGGGGCGCGGCGGAGAGCTGGCGAGGTTTCCCGCTGACGTCTCCCCGTTTGATGCGCAGATCGTCACCGCCGCTGACGTCGTCCTGGTCCGGCCGCCATCGGCGCTATTCGGCTACAACCGGCAGGTCACTGACGATGTGCTCAGCACGATCGCCCGGACGATCACCGAGCGGGACGTCGAGATCGCCACGCTGCGGATGCAACTCGGGGAGCTGGGAGCGCCGCCCCCGCAGGATCCTCCGTCCGTTCCCGGCCGCCGCTCCCCGCCCGGCCAGCGGCCGCCGGTGCTTCGGCGCGGCCCGGCCCGGCCGCCGGGACCGCCCCCGCACACCTGGTCGGCCTGGCCGCCGCCAGGGCCCGCCGCGGGACCGCCCGGCCGGGCGGTGCCGGGAGCAAGCACCCGGCCACCCGAGCCTGACGATCAGCCGGGCGCGGATCCGGGCACCGCCGGAGATGCCGGGTGAGCGGCGAGCTGGCTGGTGCGGCGGCCGGGCCCGATGGGCGCCTGCGCTGCCCCTGGGCTCTGGGCAGCGCGGATAACCTTGCCTACCACGACGAAGAATGGGGCCGCCCCGTCCGGGATGACGCGGGAATGTTCGAGCGGCTCTGCCTGGAGGCGTTCCAGGCGGGGCTGTCCTGGCTGACGATCTTGCGCAAGCGGGAGAATTTCCGCGCGGCCTTCCGCGGCTTCGACATCGAGATCGTCGCGGGATTCGGGCCTGATGACGTGGCGCGATTGCTCGCCGATCCCGGCATCGTGCGCAACCGCGCCAAGATCGAGGCCGCGATCCGCAACGCCCGCGCGGCGCTTGAGCTGCCCGCGGGGCTCGCTGCGCTGGTCTGGCAGCACGCCGTCGTCCAGGACGCGCCACCAGTGGTGCCGGGCGACGTGCCATCGTGGACACCGGAGTCCAAGGCGCTGGCCAAGGAGCTGAAGCGCGCCGGCTTCGTGTTCACCGGGCCGGTCACCGCCTATGCCATGCTGCAGGCCTGCGGCGTGGTCGACGACCATCTTGCTGGCTGCTTCCGCCGGGGGGCATGGGCCGGCTGACCCGAGCTGGCCGCGATTTCCCGCCCCTTCCGGCCTGTCCCGCACGTTCCGGCGCGGGCCGTCCCCGGCTAGGAGCTGGCCATTCTGGCCATCGCTTCGACCGGTCACGAAGATCAAGGTAATGTGCGTTACCTATCCGGATCTACGCCATGCCTGCCGAACTATAAGCAAGCCGCTCATACTGAAACACGCAGCTCAGAGGAGAGCAAGATGGCCGAGGAGGCTGAACTGGCCCCGCCCGGCGTGGACCCTAAGACGCCGAGTTCTGCGCGAATCTACGACTACATGCTGGGTGGCACGAACAACTTCCAGGCCGACCGCGACGCGCTCGGCGAGGCGCTCCTGTCCGGGTCCGAGCTGCAGGACATCGCGTGGGCCAACCGGGGGTTCCATCAGCGATCGGCCAGATGGATCGCGGAGCGCGGCATCCGGCAGTTCATCGATCTCGGCGCCGGCCTGCCGACGGTCGGCAACACGCACGAGGTGGTGCGGCAGGTGATCGACGACGCGCGGGTCGCCTACGTGGACATCGATCCGATGGTGGCCGCGCACGCCGACGCGCTGCTGGCCGGCGACGGCGGCGCGAAGATGATCACAGCTGACCTGCGTGATCCCGATGCGGTGCTCGCCGATCCCGTCCTGCGCGAGCTGATCGATTTCAGCGAGCCGGTCGGCCTGATCATGACCGCGGTGCTGCACTTCGTGGCCGATGACCTCGACCCATGGGGCCTGGTGGCTCGCTACGTAGGCGAGCTGGCCCCGGGGAGCTACCTGGCGCTGTCGCACGCCACCGCTGACAACATGCCGCCGATGGCGGTGCAGTCAGCCTCCTCGGTCTACTCGAACGCCTTCTTCATGCGCACGAAGACCCAGGTGGCACGGTTCTTCGACGGGCTGGAACTGGTCGCGCCCTACGCGGGCGCTGATCCCGACGTCGTCTACGTGGGCCTGTGGGGGTGCGAGGATCCCGAGCTCGCCGACAGTGACGGTTCACGGTGGAGCTACAGCGGGGTAGCCCGGCGACCGTGAGGCGGGCCGCCGCGGGGCGTGGCCGTGGAGGAAGCCGGATAAATCGGGTATACCGGGCATAAGGGTGAGGGAGATGGGTGACGTAGATCAGGTTCCCCCTGGCGTGGACCCCGCCACGCCCAGCCCCGCGCGCATGTACGACTACATGCTGGGCGGTACTCACAACTTCCAGGCCGACCAGGGCGCCGAGGCGTCCCTGATCTCTATCGGCTCCTGGGGCGCCGAGGATCCGGAACTGGCCGACAGCGACGGCTCCCGTGCGCTCTACTGCGCAGTGGCCAGGCGTCCGTAACTGATCCCGTGTACGGCTGAGGGCCAGTGAAGCTGGGCCAGTGGAGCTGAGGGCCAGTGCGGCTAAGCGCTAAGGAAGGCGAGGCGATGGAGGACAGCGAGGCACCGCCCGGCGTCGACCCCACGACGCCGAGTCCGGCGCGCATGTACGACTACATGCTGGGCGGCACCCACAACTTCCAGGCCGACCGGGATGCGACCGAGGCCTTCAGGGCGCAGATGCCCGAGCTTGAGGACGCGGCCTGGGCGAACCGCGGGTTCCACGGGCGCGCGGCGGTCTGGATGGCGCAGCGGGGCATCCGCCAGTTCATTGACCTGGGGTCCGGGCTGCCCACGCAGAACAACACCCATGAGGCGGTACAGAAGGTCGCCGCGGGCATTCATGTGGTTTACGTGGATAACGACCCGATCGTGGCCGCGTACGGCCAGGCCCTGCTCACCGGCGATCACACGACAACGGTCGTGACCGCCGACCTGCGTGATCCCGACAGCGTGCTGGGCGACCAGGGGCTGCGTGAGCTGATCGATTCCGGCCAGCCGACCGGCGTGCTGATGACGGCCGTCCTGCAGTTCGTGGCGGACGGCTCCGATCCGTGGGGCCTGGCGGCGCGCTATATGGCCGCGATGGCACCGGGCAGCTACCTGGCGCTGTCGCATATCACCTACGACGACATTCCGCCGCAGGTAGTGCGCGCGGGCCGGGAGGTCTACTCCCGTGCCACGGCCGCGGCCTACCCGCGCTCGAAAGCGGAGGTCCAGCGGTTCTTCGACGGCCTGCAGATCGTGCCGCCCTACCCCGGTGCCGAGGCATGCGTCATCAATGTCGGCTCCTGGGGTGCCGAGGATCCGGAACTGGCCGACAGCGACGGATCGCGCGCGTTCTTCTGCGCGGTCGCCCGACGGCCGTGAAGCCCACCGTCGAGAGCCTCGGCCTGGACGTCGACGCGCAGCCATGGCGGCGGTCCGGTGAGGGGGACGGCGCCATTGAGATCGCGTTCGTCGCCGGGGCTGCCGCCGGCGCCGCGCAGTGGGTGCTGATGCGAGTCGCCGGAGACCCGGCGGGCCGGGTTCTGGTCTACGACCAGCACGAATGGGAGTGCTTCCTCGAGGGTGCCCGCGAGGGTGAATTCGATGACGCTTCCAGCGACCAGCAGCCCTCAGACCACTGAGCCAGCCGCCCGGCGGCCCGGCCCACCGGGCCGCCGGGGGACGGCTCGGGAAGCGGTATTACCGCTCCGGTGACCTCCCCTAGTCTCATGGGTAACAATTAGATCCATATTTGTGATTCACAACTTAAGAGGCGTTATGCTGGAAACAGTGACTTGTCAAGGAGGCGAACGCGGATGAGCGATGACGGGTACGGTGCCACCGTCGCCAAAGCCCGGCTGTCCCGGCGCCTTACCGAGCTGAGACGGGATGCCCACTACACGGCCAACCACGTCTGCGACATGCTGAACTGGGGTCGCGGCAAGGTCGGGCGCTTTGAAGCCAATCAGTGGAAACGTCCCGAGATGAGCGACATCAGGGACCTGCTGCGGATTTACGGGGTCAGTGACGCCGAGCGGGCGGACCTGGAGGAGCTGGCCCTCCGGGCCAGGACCCGGTGCTGGTGGCGGGACTACACGGACATCTTCGAGAACGAGTTTCCCGGCTTCGAGAACGATGCCCAGCGGATCCGGGTCTTCATGCCGCTGGTCCTGCCCGGGCTGCTGCAGACCACGGATTACACCGAGGCGGTCATCCGCAGCGACCCGAGGCCGCCCGCCTGGCGGCGGCGGGCGCTGGAGGCCAGGCTGCGGCGGCAGGAGATACTCAGCCGGAACGAGCCCCCGAGCGAGCTGATCGCGGTGATCACTGAGGCGTCACTCATGTACCGGTGGGGGACGCGGGCCGACCGGCGCGACCAGGCCGCCCACCTGGTCGAGGTCGGTGCCCGGCCGGGAGTGCGGCTGCATCTGCAGCGCTTCGCCGACGGGCCGCCGCAGGGCATGTTCTCGCCGCTCAACATCTTCGATCTCCCGGACGGCGAGCCCAGCCTCGTCTACACCGAGACCGACTACGCCATCCAGGAGGTGATCAGCGCGGAAGAGGTAACCACGTACATTGCGGCTTTCGATCGTGCGGTCGACGCGGCGCTTGAGCCCGCTGAGACCGCCACCTACCTTAGGCAGCTTTCCGAGCAACTGGAGTGAGCAATGACTGATCTGACCCAGGCCGCCTGGCGCAAGGCCAGCGGCAGCCAGAGCAACGGCGGATGTGTGGAAGTGGCCGCCAACCTTGGCGAGGTGATCGCCGTCAGGGACAGCAAGCGCCCGGAGGGCGGCGCGCATGTCGTCGGCCGTGCGGCGTTCGCCGCCTTCCTGGCCGACGCCAAGGCCGGCCGCTACGATCTGCGGCCGGGCGGCTGCCGCTGACCGCGGGCCGCTCAGTGCAGAGCCCCCCGGCTGCCCGCCGGGGGTGCTCTGCATGCGCGTGCGGCCTCGGCCTGCGCGCGCCGGATCCGCGTCGCCCGCGCGGCAAGGTGCCTGTTATGCGTATTTCCTCACGTCCGGCCCGGCTCATCGTCCGTGGTCGACCGGCACTCATTCGTTCGGACTTTTTCTGCGGATGCCATTGCAATCGGGTGCACACGACTCATAATCTGTGTTTCACAGATGTCAGAGTCGGGAAGGCGGCTGAACATGCTAGCGTCGCCCGCCGATAACGGGCCGGACCGTGGCGGCATGCTCGGGCATTCTGTTCTCGGGAACTCTGCAGCGGATGGAGGCTTCATGGCGGCGCCGCTGGCCGAGGCACTGGCCACCATGCCCGCTCCGCCCGCCAGCCTAACCGAAGCCTCCGTGCAGGCGGGCGGCTGCTTCGCGCGGCCGCTTCCGCTGGATCGCACCTGCGCGAGCGCGGCCAGGAAGTTCTTCCGCGAGGCGGTCGCCGGGATGGACCTGCCCGGCGACCTGATCCATGACGGGATCACCATGGCCAGCGAGCTGGCCGCCAACACGCTGAACGCGCAGGGAAATGTCGAGTTCAGCGGCAACAGCCGGCGGCCGGTGAGCGGCATCCCGGAGATCTGGCTGTACCTGCGCGGCTGGGGCGCCCGGTGTGAGCTGGTCTGCAAGATCTTTGACTCCGAGCCCGGCTGGAATGCGGGCGGCGAGCCGACCCCGAGCACTGGCACCGAGAAGGCCGCGCCCCAGGCGGTCAGCGGGCGTGGCCTGCAGGTGGTCGCCGGGCTCTCGGCGGGGCAATGGGGGCACCACCTCACCAGGTGCCGGCTAGGCAACTGGAAGGTGCCGGGCAAGGCCGTCTGGTTTGCGCTTCGCGTGCCTCCCTCAAGTGCCCAGGCCCGCAACCGCCCCCAGGTCCCCTGGTGTCAGGCGGAGAACGAGCTGGTGGCGATGATGGCCGAGCGGGGGCTCGGCACTAACCTCGTCCGCAACGATGAGCCCGGCGGCGGCATGGCGGTCCTGTCCATCAGCCGCCACCTGACGGTGTGGCGCTACGGCAGTATTGCGTCCTGGCGGCGTCCCGATGGCACCTACACCCGCCAGCAGCTGGCGGATGTGGTCGACGTGACCGAGCAGATCGTGTGTGCCCATGAGGAGCTGGTCACCGCCAGCTCCGCTCCGGGCCGCTTAGCCATCGGCCGGTCACCGCGCCGCGCCTAGCCGTCGGCCCGGTCACCGCCCCTGGAAGGTCGGCTGTTCCTTGCGCAGGAACGCACGGGTGGCGCGCTGGTGATCCTCGGTCTGCCCGAGTCCCGACTGCAGCTCTGCCTCCTTCTCCAGCGACTCGCTCAGCCCGTGCGTGGCCGCGAAGAACAGGCTCTCCTTGATCGCGGCATAGGCGGCGGTGGGTCCCGCCGCGAGCCGGGCGGCCAGCTCGCGCGCCGCGCCGGAAAGCTCCTCGTCGTCCACGACCGCGGTCAGCAGGCCCAGGCTCAGCGCGCGGTCCGCCGGTACCGGCTCGGCCAGCATCAGCAGCTCGGCCGCCCTGGCCGTCCCCACCAGGTGCGGCAGGGTCCAGGACGCGCCCGAATCCGCGCCGAGCCCGACCCGCGCGAACGCCATCAGCAGGCTGGCCCGCCGGGCGGCGATACGGAAGTCGCAGGCCAAGGCCAGCGAGGCCCCGGCCCCGGCGGCCACGCCCGGCAGGGCCGCGATGACTGGCTTGGGCATGCCAGTGATCGCCATGATGATCGGGTTGTAGTGCCGTCGTACCGTATCGATCGGCCCGGATCCCGCGTCCAGCAAATCGGCGTGCTCGCGCAGATCCTGGCCGGCGCAGAATGCCTGCCCGGCCCCGGTGAGGATCACGGCACGCACCCCGGCGTCAGACCCGCAGTCGCGCAGGGCGTCCAGCAGGCCGATTTTCGTTTCGGCGGTGAGGGCATTTCTGGCGGCCGGGCGGTTCAGCGTGATGGTAGCTACCGCGGCATCGAGGTCACAGAGCACGCTGTCAGTCACTGGTGTCTCCTTTGCGTCGGGGCGGGCGGCTCGCGCCGCCTGCTTGCAGACAACAGTCCACGAAGCGGGATGCGGCAGGCAAGAGCCGCGCCGATTCGGCGTCAAACAGCTCAGCGGCGGCGGCGCCCGGCCAGCGGGCCGGCAGCAGCTCAGCCGGGAGGGCCGGATCCCTGAAGAGAAACTTCCGCCATTCATGCACGAGCATGCTGCGAGCAGCGAACACGACCTCATCCGGCGTGCCGGGGCCCACCGGGGCAACCAGCTCCGCGGCCGCCGCCATCCATCGCTGGTAAGCATGCGCGAGGCCGTCCAGATCCCACGCCCTGGCGGCCAGCCCGCGAGGGTCGCCATCGTAGCTAGCGGCAAATCGCTCGGCCCTGACGCGCTCGGCCTCGAGCAGCGCCTCAAGCTCCACCGACGGGCGCGGGCTGATCCAGGTGGTCTCGTCGATGGGCGCATAGCCCAGGTAAGCGAGCGCTGCCCGCAAGCGCTCCCGGCGGGCGCGGTCGCGGACCCGCTCGGCCACCACGACATGCCAGCGGCCATCCCAGTCCGGCCTGCCGTGCCGGTAGACCCGCATCGCCGCCTCGTCCAGGCGGCGGACCGCCCGCGGTGTCAGCTCGTAGCCGGCTCCGCCGGGCAGCCGCACCGGGGCCAGCCAGCCCTGCCTGGCCATCCGGGAGACCGCCGTGCGGACCGCGGGGGCCGTAATGCCCAGCGGGGCGAGCATCCGGACCAGGGCCGCCACGGGGGCGCTGGCGCCGCGAGAAGGCAGGTGATCGCCATACAGGTCGAAGAGTGCCGATCTTGCGTCCACGTATCCACGCCTCGCCTGGCGCCTGCCGGAACCACGCTGGAACACTGATCATTACCATCAGGCGGCCGAACTCTGGATAATAGAGGTACAGATCGAGATGGTTGTGGCTGGCCGGTCCCTTCAGGCACCGGTGCACCGGTGCCGTAGATCTCAGCGAGGTCACGTGCGGCCCCCGAAGCAGGGAAGGGGATGCAGGATGGCGGCGATGAAGCCGCGGACAGGAGACGGTCCGCTGGAGGTCACCAAGGAGGGTCGCGGCATCGTAATGCGCGTCCCGCTTGAGGGCGGTGGGCGGCTGGTAGTTGAGCTAACTCCGGACGAAGCGACCGCCCTCGGCGAAGCACTGAAGTCCGCAGTCGGCTGATCCTTGCCCATCGCCAGCCACGTCACCCTGCTGCCTGGCGCCGGGCCGCGTCCGGGCGGTGACTACTTCAGCGCGGCGGCGGGCGGCGCAGGCGAGCCCGTCGGCCTGGTCGCGGTCGCGGTCGAAGCTGACGGCCGGCCGGCGGCCGACGCGAGCCTGGACGCGGCTCTGCCGGTCGGCGCCGCCGAGGTCATCGCTGCCTATCAGCAGACCGGCCAGCCCGGCGAGGTGGCGCAGACCGTGGCCAGGGTCGGCTCGGCGGCGGTCCGGGTGATGTTCCTGGGCGTCGGGGACCGGTCGGCGCGCTCGCTGCGGCGGGCGGGAGCCGAGCTGGGCCGCCGGATCTGCGGCGGCCAGACGGCGGGCACCGCGGCCAAGGTCACGGCGGCCACCGTGGTCGCCGACCAGGGTGACGAGCAGGTGCAGGCCTTCACCGAGGGGATCCTGCTCGGGTCCTATACGTTCTCCCTGAAGTCGGGCACTCTGCCGTCGGGCACTCTGCCGTCGGGCACTCTGAAGTCGGGCACAGGGGATCCGGTCGCTGCCGGAGCCCAGGTCCGGCTGCTGGTGGCCGGGCCGCGGGACCGGTCAGATGCGCTGCGCCGCGCGCAGGTCATCGCCGATGCGGTGGCGCTGGCCCGCGACCTGGCCAATGCGCCATCGGCCGGCAAGACCCCGCAATGGCTGGCCGACCAGGCCGTCAGCGCGACCCGTGAGCACGGTATCGGCGCACGCGTCTGGACGGGCGCTGAGCTGTCCGCCGGCGGGTTCGGCGGAATCGTGGCCGTGGGTTCCGGCTCGGCGCGGCCGCCCGTCCTGATCGAGCTCAGCTATGCCCCGGCCGATGCTGACTCGCACGTGGTGCTGGCGGGCAAGGGCATTACCTTCGACAGCGGCGGCCTGTCACTCAAGCCCAACGACGCTATGCGGTTCATGAAGACGGACATGGCCGGCGGTGCGGCGGTGATCGCCGTCATGTCCGCGCTCTCACGCATGAACGTCCGCCAACGGGTCACCGGCCTGATACCGGCGGCCGAGAACATGCCATCAGGCTCGGCCTACCGGCCGGGAGACGTGATCACCCAGTTCGGCGGCCGCACGGTCGAGGTACTCAATACCGACGCGGAGGGACGGCTCGTGCTGGCCGACGCACTCGCCTACGCCGACGCCGTGCTGGCGCCCGACCAGGTGGTGGACATCGCCACCCTGACCGGCGCCGCGCGTACCGCGCTCGGGAGCTCGCACGCGGCGCTCTACTCCACCAGCGACGCGCTGGCGCAGTCCCTGCTGGCCGCCGGGGATGCCAGCGGCGACCGGCTGTGGCGGATGCCGCTCGCCCGGCAGTACCTGGAAACGCTCGAATCGCCGGTCGCTGACCTGTCCCAGGTCTCCCGCCAGGGTGGCCAGGCGGGCTCGATCTTCGCGGCCCTCTTCCTGCGCGAGTTCGCCGGCGAGCGCGCCTGGGCCCACCTGGATATCGCGGGAGCGGGGCGGGCGACAGCCGACGACGGGGAACTCGCGAAGGGCGCCACCGGCTTCGGCACCCGGCTGCTCCTGCGCTGGCTGAGTCAGGACTGAACTGAGTCAGGACTGAACTGAGTCAGGACTGAACTGAGTCAGGACTGAACTGAGTCAGGACTGAACTGAGCCGGGACTGGGGCTGAACCAGGACTGGGCTGAACCAGGCTGAGCGCGGCGTGCGGCCGGTTACCCGGCGCGCTTGACGGCCGCGAGCAGGCCATCCCCGATCGGCAGCAGCAGCGGCACCAGTCGCTCGTCCACGCGTACCTGCTCGCGCACCTCGCTGATGGCGGCCGCCTCTGGATCGGGGAGCGCGGAATCGGCGGGTACCGGGTCGGCGAGCACGGGGTCGGCCATTAGCGCGCCGTCGAAGGCCATGATTCCGCCGGGCCGCAGCAGCCGGAGTGCCGCAGCCAGGTACTCGGGATACTCCTGCCGGTCGGCGTCGCAGAACACCAGGTCGTAGGCACCGTCGGCCAGGCGGGGCAGCACTTCGAGCGCCCGCCCGCTGATCAGCCGGTAGCGGCCGGAGCCGAATCCCGCGTCGACGAATGCCACCCGCGCCAGCCGCTGATGCTCTGGCTCAACATCGACGCTGGTCAGGACCGCTCCTGTGCGCATGCCTCGCAGCAGCCAGAGGCCAGAGGTCCCGCAGCCCGTGCCGATCTCGACCACCGACTTGGCGCTGATGGCCGCGGCGAGGAAACGCAGCGTAGCGCCGGTCACCGGAGTGACCGGGACCGCCCCGCCCACCTCATAGGCGTTACGGCGGGCCGCCGCCAGGGACTCATCCTCGGGCACGAACTCGTCAATGTAGGCGCCCGTGCCCTCTGCGCTCGCGATGGCTGCCTCCCCGGTGGCCATGAACATCCTCCAGGGCGGCAGCCTAGCGTTAGCCGCGATCATGTGGGAACCAGCCGGACCTGGGAACCAGCCCGGCTGGCCCGGTCGTTGAGGTGACAGGGACCGGACTGCGCGCCGGCGCCGCCCGCGGCCGCGAGGGCGCAGCGGCGAGGGCGCGTCAGCCAGAAGTGCTGAGCTGGTCCACCAGAGCCTGAGGAAGCGTAAGCGCGATGCCGGTGTTGAAGGCTGCAAGAGCCGATGAGAGGGGACGCGTGGTGGACCAGGCCGGGCCGGTCGAGGCTGCAGTCGCTGACTGGACGCCGCCGAGCTGGGAGGACGTGGTCAGGGACCACTCAGCCCGGGTCTACCGGCTGGCCTACCGGCTGACCGGCAATACCTACGACGCCGAGGATCTCACGCAGGAGGTCTTCGTCCGCGTTTTCCGGTCGCTGTCCAGCTATACGCCGGGAACCTTCGAGGGCTGGCTGCACCGGATTACCACCAATCTCTTCCTCGACATGGCTCGCCGGCGGCAGCGCATCCGGTTTGAGGGACTCGGTGATGAGACTGAATCCCGGCTGGGCGGCAGCGAGCCCACGCCGGCGCAGGCCTTCGATGACCGGCACCTGGACGGCGACATTCAGGCTGCGCTGAAGGCCCTTGCGCCCGAGTACCGGGCGGCGGTCATCTTGTGTGATATCGAGGGCCTGTCCTATGAGGAGATCGCCGCCACGCTCGGGATCAAGCTGGGCACCGTCCGCAGCCGGATTCACCGCGGTCGGGCGCAGTTGCGGGCGGCGCTGGAGCACCGCCGCCCGCGTCATCCCGCCGTGCCGGCCGTCCCGCTCGCGCGCCGCGGACCGGACGCGCCGGTGACCAGGCTGGGCCCGGTGCCGCAGGGAGGCCAGCCATGAGCCACCTGGGGCAGCGCCTGTCCGCCCTGATCGACGGCGAGCTTGACGGGGCCGAGCGCGATCGCGTCCTGGTGCACCTGGCCAGGTGCGAGTCGTGCCGGGGCGAGGCCAGCGCGCTCCGGATGCTGAAGCGCCGGATGAACGCCCTCGGCGAGACCGCGGCCGACTCCACGCTGACCGGCCGCCTGATGAGGCTGGCGCAGCCGCACGACTCTTCACCGTGGCCCCACGGCCCTGGTCCGTGGACGTCCTGGCCGGGCATGGCGCTGGCGGCCCAGGGGCCCGGCCGGGGTGGCTATGAGGTGCGGCCAGGCTGGCAGTTCGCGGCCGGTTCCCTCGGGGTGCTGGTCGCCGGGCTCGCCGCAGCCGCGTTCATGGCCGGCGGCCCGCAGCAGGCACCGGCACCGAAGATCATGCCCGCGGTCTACATGTTCCAGATGCAGCACGCCATCGACAGCGGCGTCATGCCGGCGGCCACCTTGTCCGGCTCCAGCACGCCTATCGGCACGAGCGCCACGCCGCACGCGCCGTGAGTTCCCCGCTCGCTTCTCCCTGGCGCATCGCCAGCGTGGCCGTCGTGCTCGGCCTGCTGGGATCGTGCGCCGTCGTCCTGACCCTCACCGACTCATCGGGCCCCTCGGTCCTGACCCGGCGGGCCGGCTCGGCCGCGGCCCGCCGGGCCGGTCACAGCCTGCGGCCCGGCCGGCCGGTGGCTGCGCCCGATCCGGCCCGCGCGCGGGCCGGCCTGCAGCTCATGGGGGAGGCCGCGGCCGCGAGCGGAGCCGTCGCCTACAGCGGTGTCCAGCTGGTGGCGTGGTGGGGACGCGGCGGGGCGAGCGCCTCGGTCGTGCAGGTCTGGCACCGCCCGGGCAGCGGGACCGTGGCCCAGGCATCTGATACCGCGGCGCTGCCGGCCGCGGTCCAGCAGTCCAGGGATGCCCAGGGGCAGGATCAGGCCGGGATCCTGGCCATGTCGAGCCGTCTGGTGACGCTGATGCAGGTCAACTACCAGATCGTCTACGTCGGACCCGGATCGGCGGATAACCGGCCCGCCCAGGTGGTGGAGCTGTGGCGCCCGGATGGGAGCGTGGCCGCGCGGTTCTGGCTTGATACCGCGACAAAGCTGCCGCTGCGCCGCGAGATCTTCGATTCCCGCGCCCGCATGATCAGCGAAGACGCGTTCATCGATCTTGACCTGGGGACCGCCAGCGGCAGCGGGATGCCCGCCGCGGGTGCCCGCCCCTGGACCGGGCAGCTTGACTCGGCCGGGCTCGCGGCGCTGCGGGCGCAAGGCTGGCTGCTGCCGGCCAGCGTGTCGGGCCAGCTGACGCTCTTCGCGGCGAGCCAGACATCGACCCAGTCCGGAAAGGTCGTTGACCTGTCCTACTCCGACGGTCTCTCGGTAGTCTCGCTGTTCCTGCAGCGGGGGCAGCTGCCGCGGGCGATGCCCGGCTGGGAGCGTATCGCGGTCGAGGGGAAGACCGTCTTCTCCACTGATCCGGATGAGCGATGCCTGGCCTGGTCGGCAGGCGGCTTCGTCTACACCATGATCGCCGATGCTCCCCAGGCCACGGTCAGCCAGATCGTGGCGGCCCTGCCGCACGACGGCCAGGTCGGATTCTGGAAACGGATGGGACGCGGCTTCAAGCGGCTCGGTTCATGGGCTAACCCGTTCGGCTGAGCAGGCCTACTCGCGCCCGCCCGGGGCATGAATCCAGGCAGCGGCGGCCGCTATCGTGCATCGCGGCCCTCTCGTGGAGGCGGCGATTTCCGAAGAGCCCGGACAGTGGAGCACCTCCGACGCGCCCGCCGACCCGCTCGCCGGGCGCGCCGGCCCGTCTGCTGACCCCGCCAGCCCGCCGGGCCAGTCGCCGCCAGCCCGCCGGCCAGCCCCCCCGGCCCGCCCGCCTATCCAGCTGACCTAGTGACGGGGTCAGGGCAGTCACCGGAGCCGGCAGCGCACGGGACGCCCGGATCCGGCGAGCCACCGGGCGGCCCTCCGAGAGGCCGACTGGGAGGCCGGCGGCTCGTTGCCGTCATAGTTGCCACCGCGCTGACGGCCGCGCTGGTCGGCGGGCTGGCGGGCGGATTCATCGTGTCCAGGGCGTCCGGCGGCGGGCCGCAGCCCGGCTTCAGCCTGGGCACGGTGGCACCGGCGCTGAACGACCGGCCGCCAGCATCGGTCGCCGGGGTGGTGGCGCGGGTCCTGCCGGGCGTGGTCATGGTCAAGGTCAACGGCGGCGAGGGAACCGGCTCCGGATTCATCATCCGCGGCGGCTATATCGTGACCGACAACCATGTAGTGACGCTGGACGGCCAGGTGAGCCGCTCGTCGCTGCAGGTGGTCTTCAACGGGGGCATGCAGGTGAGCGCCAGGCTCATCGGCCGGGATCCCTTCTCGGACGTCGCGGTGATCAAGCCGGCGGCCAGCGCCGGCCTTCCGGCGCTGACGCTCGGCAACTCCGACAGCGTGGATGTCGGGGACCCAGTCATCGCGATCGGCTCTCCGCTTGGCCTGGCCGGGACGGTGACCAGTGGCATCGTCAGTGCTCTCGACCGGCCCGTGCAGCCAGGGGCCGGCCAGGGAAAGGACCCGGAGGTGTTCTACGACGCGATTCAGACCGACGCGCCGATCAACCCCGGCAACTCGGGCGGCCCGCTGGTCAACGGCCAGGGGCAGGTCATCGGCGTCGACGCCGCCATTGACACGCTCGGCTCAGATCCGCTGACGGGCACCCAGGGCGGCAGCATCGGCCTGGGCTTCGCGATCCCGATCAACCAGGTCAGGTTCGTGGCGAGCGAGCTCATCCGGACCGGCCATGCTGCTCATGCCGTCATCGGCGCGCTGATCAACGTGGACTACCGCGGAACGGGAGCGCAGATCCTGCGACCGGGCGCTCGCAACGCGCCGACGATCACACCCGGCGGCCCGGCGGCCAGGGCGGCCTGCGGCCGGGCGATGTGATCACCAGCTTCGGCGGCCAGCCGGTCGGCAGTCCTGACGCGCTGCTGGACGCGATCCGGTCCCGGCAGCCCGGCACGCGCGTATCAGTGACGTACATCAGGGGCAAGAAGACGCGAATGGTCGTACTGACTCTCGGCTCGGCCATCTCCTGACCGCGGCCCGCGCCGGTCCGGCCGGGCCGCCGGTCAGGGTCGGTCAGGGGCGGGCCTGGCGGGCGCAGTCACCCGCGGGCGTTTCGGCGGCTACCCTGGAGTGAGCGGACCTCGCCGCTGCGTACGTGACGGATGCTGGAGCGCGCCTCGTGTTCGATCTCTCGGTCCTGAAGATCCTGGTCCTCGGCGTGCTCGCGCTGGTCATCTTCGGCCCCGACCAGCTGCCGAAGATAGCCTCGCAGGCCGGGCGGGCGCTGCGCGACCTGCGTCGGCTGGCCGAGTCCGCCAAGGCCGACCTGCAAGATGGCCTGGGACCTGAGTTCCGCGACTTCGATGTCAACGACCTGAATCCGCGAAATTTCGTGCGCAAGCACCTCTGGGATGACGTAGATGGCGACCTCAACGGCAACGGCAACGGCAACGGTGACGGTGACGGTGACGATATAAACGCCCAGCTGCTGGCCGCGCCGCAATCCATGCTGCTAGCGCCAGACGAGAGCCCGCCCTACGATGTCGAGGCCACCTGAGGCATCAGGCGGGCGTCAGCCCGAGCGGGCGCCCGGCCAGGCTGCGTGATCTGCTGGCCAGGCCCTGGGCGATCTTCGCCAGCTCCCTGGCCGCTGGCGACGAGGGATCGGCCAGCACCAGGGGCGTGCCGCTGTCACCGGCCTCGCGTAGCCGCATGTCTATCGGCACCTCGCCGAGCACCGGCACCCTGGCGCCCACGACGCGGGTGAGAGCCTCGGCCACCGCCTGCCCGCCGCCGCTGCCGAAGACCTCCACCCGCTCGTTGCAGTGCGGGCACGGCAGATAGGACATGTTCTCGATGACCCCGACAACGCGCTGGTGCAGCTGCGCGGCCAGCGAGCCCGCCCGCTCGGCCACCTCGGACGACGCGAGCTGCGGGGTGGTGACCACGATCAGCTCCGAGCCGGGCACCAGGTGAGCCGCGGAGATCGCGATATCGCCGGTGCCTGGCGGCAGGTCCATCAGCAGCACATCCAGGTCGCCCCAGAAGACGTCAGCCAGGAACTGCTGCAGCAGCCGGTGCAAGATGGGGCCCCGCAGCGGCAGCGGCTCGTTGCCTTTCTTGAGCATGCCGCTGGATATCGCCTTCACGCCGTGGGCGGACGGCGGCATGATCATCTGCTCGACCTGGGTGGGACGGCTGGTGATCCCCAGCATGCGCGGCACTGAGTGACCGTAGATGTCGGCGTCGAGCAGGCCGACCTTCTGCCCGGCGGCGGCGAGCGCCACCGCGAGGTTGACCGTCACCGACGACTTGCCGACGCCGCCCTTCCCGCTGGCCACCGCGTACACCTTGGTCAGCGAGGACGGGCTGGCGAACGGTATCTCGCGCTCGGCCTTGCCGCCGCGCAGCGTGCCCTGCAGGGCACGGCGCTGCTCCTCGCTCATCACGTCCAGCTCGACGCGGACCCGTGACACGCCGGCCAGCTGGCTGACGGCCGCCGTCACCTCACGGGTGATGGTGTCGCGCATCGGGCATCCGGCCACGGTCAGCCAGACGTCTACCCGCACGGTGCCGTCGGCCGCCACCTCGACGTTCTTGACCATGCCGAGCTCGGTGATCGGGCGGTGGATCTCGGGATCGTTGACACCAGACAGTGCCTGGGTCACCTGGTCGATCGTGGGCGGCGATGTTACCGCGGACGGGGAGGGCATGGTCCCCATGCTACGAACCGCCGCTCCGGTCGTCGAACGCCCGGTGGCCGTTACTCCCGGCGTAGGATCATTTCGCCCGCAACGCGCGGGCTGCGGGCGGCCTGGGCCGGTGCCGCGACACGAACGGCTGTGCATGGAGCAACTGCAGCAGATCGGCCTCCGGCACCCGGCGGCTGAGCTGGTCAGGGACATTCAGAACAACCGCACGGGGATTCCCCGGCGCACCTTCGTCGCGGAAGGCCTGTTCGAGAACAACATCGTGCTGCAGGCCGGCGTGACCGTGGACACCTTCCTGTGGTGCCCGGAGGCCGCGTATTCCGATGAGGCGGCCAAGCGCAGCGAGGAACTGGCCGGCCGGGCCCGGCGGGCCTACCAGATCTCGGCGAAGACGCTGGAGCGCCTGGCCGAGCGCCCGCACCCGGACGGCCTGCTCTCGATCGCCCGGCTGCCCGACTGGGACCCGGACACGATCCCGCTCGGTCCTGACGCGCTGGTCCTGGTGATCGACGGGGTGGAGATCCCTGGCAACCTCGGCACGCTGATCCGCACCCTGGACGCCTGCGCGGCAGACTGCCTCGTGCTGACCAACCGCCGGACCAGGCTGACCCACCCCAAGGTGCTGCGCAGCAGCCAGGGGACCAGCATCAAGGTCCCGACGCTGGAGTTCGAGCAGGTGGCGGACGCAATCAGCTGGCTGGCCGACCGCGGCTTCACCGTGTACCTGGCCGATACCGATGACAGCGGCAACTACCGCGGCTGCGACTACTCGGGCCGCACGGCCCTGGTGGTCGGCAGCGAGCGGTACGGCATCTCCCGGCCCTGGTACGGCGCCGGCTTTAGCCGGATCGGGATCCCGATGCTCGGCTCGGCGGACTCGCTGAACGTAGCGGTGTCGGCATCGGTGCTGCTGTATGAGGCACGGGCGCGCAAGAGCGGCTGGTAAGGACGCGCGCCCCGGCGGCGAGCGCGGCCGCCGCGCAGATCACCACGGCCAGGCCCGGCCCGAGCAGCGCCCAGCGGGTCCCGGCCACCGCGGCAATCCCGGCCACGGCGAAGGCCCCGGCGGGCACGAACCCCATGAAGCCGGCGTTGTAGGCGCTCAGGGCGTGGCCGCGCTGGGCCTGCGGCGCCGTCTGCTGTACGTACACGGTCGCGCTGGTCGCGAACAGCGCGGTGGCGGCCCCGAGCGCGATCATGAGGACGTCGTACGCCCACACCGCCGGCATGACGGCGGCCAGCATCTCGGCCCCGCCGAACACGGCGGCCCAGACCAGGAACTCGGAGCGGCCGGGATCGGCGCGGCGCGATGAGTAGTAGCTCCCGGCAATCCCGCCCACCGCCATGAAGGTGCCCATGAGGCCGAAGCCGACGGCACCGAGATGAAAGACCTTCGTCGCCATCAGCGGATTGGTGACTTCGAACTGATAGCCGAAGCCGCCGATCAGCAGGGCCATCCCGGCGGCGACCTGGATGCCCCGCGGCAGATCGAGCACCCAGCGCAGGCGGCGCGGCGAGACGCTACTGCCGCTGGCCTGATCCGCCGCATGGCCGACCTGGCCGCGCAGGCGCACCAGCAGCACGATCAGCGGCAGGTACGAGCCGGCATCGGCGATGAACACCAGCGCCTCGCCGCTGACCGCGATGATGATCCCGGCCACCGCCGGTCCCAGGATCTTCGCCAGGCCGGTGATCGTGGCGTACAGCGAGGATCCGCGGCGCAACTCGCGCTTCCCGACGAGATCGAGCATGAACATCTGCCGGGCCGGGACGTCGACGGCGATGACGCAGCCCAGGGCGAAGGAAATCGCGCACAGGTACCAGATGGTCATCCAGCCGGCGAGCAGCGGAATCCCGATGGCCAGGCCCCCGGCCGCCAGCGCGGACTGGGTAGCGGTGAGGATCCGCACGGGCCGGTGCCGGGCGACAATCGTCCCCGCCCGGCGGCTGAAGAGCAGTATCGGCAGGAACTGCGCGGCGACCAGCGTGGACAGCACGGCGGCGTGGCCATCGGCCAGATGGATCGTGAGCCAGTAGAGCGCGGCGAAGCCCATGGTCGTCCCGGCCATGGACACCGACTGCGCCCCGACGTACCAGCGGAAGCGCGCGCTGGAGACCCGGGTCGCGCTCGCCCCGCCGCCGGTGCCCATAGCCGCCTTCCGCCGTCCCTGGCCGACACTGATCGTAGCTTGCTGTTGCAAGCTGGTCGCAATAATTACCGCCCCGGCCGGGCGCCGCCCATCGCTTGGTAGCCTCCGCGGTGTGGCGCGTGCTTATCGTTCCCGGCGCTCCTGCCTGGCCGTGCCCGGCAGCAGCCCGAGATTCCTGGAGAAGGCCCAGGGCCTGCCCGCGGACGAGGTATTCCTCGATCTGGAGGATGCGGTCGCCCCGGCGGCCAAGCCGGACGCGCGGGTGAACGTGATCACCGCCCTGCGCATGGGCGACTGGGGCGGCCGGGTCAGGGCGGTCCGGATCAACGGCGTCACCACGCCCTGGGCCTACCGGGACGTGATCGATGTCGTGGAGCAGGCTGGCCGTCACCTGGACGTGATCGTGCTGCCCAAGGTCCGCGAGGTAGCCCAGGTCAGCTGGCTCGACCTGCTCCTGGGCCAGATCGAGCAGGCGATGGGCTATCCGGCCGGGCAGGTCGGCATCGAGGCCCAGATCGAGGATGCCGCCGGGCTCGCCGCGGTAGACGCGATCGCGGCGGCGTCCCCGCGCCTGGAGGCGCTGGTCTTCGGCCCGGCCGATTTCATGGCCAGTGTCGGCATGCGGTCACTGCAGATCGGCGCCCAGCCGGCCGGGTACGCCGGCGGTGATGCGTTCCACTACCCGCAGATGCGGATGCTGGTCGCGGCCAGGGCGCACGGGCTGCAGGCCATCGACGGGCCGTACACCGCGATCGGCGACACGGCCGGCCTGCGCCGCGCGGCCGTCAGCGTCGCGGCCCTGGGGTTCGACGGCAAGTGGGTCCTGCATCCGGGGCAGATCGGCCCCGTGAACGAGGCGTTCTCGCCGGACCAGGAGGAATATGACCGCGCTGAGCTGATCCTGGAGGCATACGAGCATTACACGACGGTCGAGCAGCGCGGGGCTGCCATGCTCGGTGATGAGATGATCGACGAGGCCTCCCGCAAGCTGGCCCTGGTCGCCGCGGCCCGTGGCCGCGCCGCCGGCCTGGCCAGGACGCAGGCCTTCCAGCCCCCCGCCGCCCCTTCAGGCCAGGGCGTCCCACGAGGTCAGCGCGGCGACCAGGCCGTCGGTTAGGCAGCCGGCCAGGTCCATGCGGGCCAGTTCCCGCAGCGTCACCCAGCGCGCATCCGCGGCATCGTCCCCGGCCGCCAGGCCTCCTCCGGTCACGAACGCCGCATAGTCCCTGATGTCGATCACCGCTCCGTCCAGGCCCGGCCGCTCCACCGCGCCGAGCAGCCGGCCGACGGTCACCGACAGGCTGGTTTCCTCGAGGATCTCCCGCACCAGGGCCTGCTCGTCGGTCTCGCCCGGCTCGATCCGGCCGCCCGGCAGCGACCACAGCCCGGCGCCGGGCTCATTGCGCCGCCTGACCAGCAGCAGCCGGCCTGCCGCATCCCTGATCACGGCGCCCACGCACGGGATTCGCCGCCCCGTCATCTGGCCAGTATCGCGCGCGGACGGTACGCGGACCACACCGGACCGCGTCCTCGGACGCGCGCGCGATCCGGGCCAGGATCTGGACCTGCCGTTCGGTGCGCGCTCGCCGCGGCTTCCCGGCTAATGTCGCCAGGGTGCGCGCCGACCTGCATAGCCACAGCACCGCTTCTGACGGCACCTGTACCCCCGCCGAGGTGATGAGAGCGGCTCAGGCCGCCGGCCTCGACGTGATCGCGCTGACCGATCACGACACCGTCGCCGGGCATGCGCGGGCCCGCGCCGCGCTGCCGTCCGGGCTGACCCTGCTGCCGGGGATGGAGCTGTCCTGCCGCCTTGAGGGCCACAGCGTGCACATGCTCGCCTACCTGTTTGACCCCAGCCATCAGGAACTGGCCGCGCAGTGCCAGGCGATCAGGCAGAGCCGCGACGACCGGGCCCGCGCGATCGTGCGGCGGCTGGCCGAGCTCGGCGCTGGCGTCACCTGGGAGCAGGTCGCCGCGATCGCCGGCGGAGGCGTGGTCGGCAGGCCGCACATTGCCCGCGCGATGGTCGCGGCCGGGGTGATCACCGACCCGCAGGATGCGTTCGGCCCGGAGTGGATCGGCCAGGGCGGCCGGGCCCATGTGAGCAGGTATGCCCTCGATCCGGTCCAGGCGATCACGCTCATCCGCGCGGCCGGCGGGGTGAGCGTGCTCGCTCACCCCCTCGGCTCGATCCGCGGCTGGATGATCCCCGACGAGGTGATCGCCGGTTTCGCTGCCGCTGGCCTGACCGGGATTGAGATCCGGCACCCCGACCAAGACCATTCGAAACGGGAGCATCTCACCGCTCTGGCCGCCACCCTCGGTCTCGTCGCCTCGGGCGGTAGTGACGATCACGGCAGCCTGACCGGCTACCGGATCGGCTGCGAGACGATAGCTGATGATCAGTACCAGCGACTGCTGGCCCAGGCCTCCGGCGCCGCGCCGTGGACCGCACCCTGACCGTCTTCAACCTGAAGTTCACGCCGCTGCTGGCCGGGCGCGACCGTGGCCACCCTGCTGTTCGTGCAGCGGGCCAATTCCGCTGGCGACGCGGTAGCCTTCGGAATCGCTATTGTCGCAGTGGTCACGGTGCTCTGGCTGGCCATGCGGTTCTCCGGCGTCATTCTGCGGATCCGGCATGACATCGGGGTGGAACTACTCACCCACTAAGGCTGAAAGGCAGGTCCGCATGGAAGCGCGGATAGATCAGGTGGCCGGTCGCGCCAACACCTGGATTATCGGCGATGACGAAGAGGTCATCGTGATCGATCCGGGCGGCGATGCCGCCGAGGTGCTGGCCAAGGTGGGGGAGCGCGAGGTCATCGCCGTCATCTGCACGCATGGCCATGTCAGCCACGCGAAGTCTGCGTTCGCCGTGGCCGAGCGAGATGAGGCGCCAGTGGCGGCGCATCCCGAGGACCGGGTGTTCTGGCGCGAGGTGCATCCGGGCGAAGAGCCCGACATCAAGATGGAAGATGGCGGTGTCTTCGAGGTGGCCGACGTCGCCCTTGAGGTCATCCATGCTCCCGGCCACAGTCCGGGCTCGGTCTGCCTCTACTGCGAGGGCCTGGGCGTCGTGTTCACCGGCGACGTCCTGACCGCCAGCGGACCGGTGGCCAGGGACGACGGGTTCCCCGACTTCTCCAGGCAGCTGAGCTCGATCGGCGCCCACGTGCTGACCCTGCCGGGGAACACCAGGGTGCTGCCCGGGCACGGCGAGGAATTCACCGTGGCCGCCGCCGAGAAGCGCTTTGACTCGTGGGTATCGGCCGGTCCCGCGGGATTTGCCGCCAACGAGGCGGAGTAGCCGCAAACGGCAGCTCTTCCCTCCCCTCGTCCACGCCTGCGGGTCCCATCCGCTGTGGGTCTTCGGTTTGGCTTTGCGCTCGGGTTTTCCGGCGGCCAGGATGGTCACGTGGAGCAGCTCGGTTTTGACGGCATGCCGCGACGGCTGTACTCGTGCACGCCCACTCGGCTGAGCACCTGGCTGGACTGCCCGCGCCGGTACCGGATGACCTACCTGGACCGGCCGCCGCCATCCAAGGGCCCGCCGTGGGCCCACAACAGCCTCGGCGCCAGCATCCACAACGCCCTGGCCGGATGGTGGCGGCTGCCGCTTCGGGAGCGCAGTGTCGCGTCCGCCGGTGCGCTGCTGGACCGCGGCTGGCTCACCGATGGGTACGCCGACGATGCCCAGTCGACGCTGCACCGGCGCCGGGCCAGGACCATGGTCGAGGCCTATGTGACCGGCCTTGATCCGGGCCGCGAACCGCTGGGCGTGGAGCGCACGGTGGCCACCAAGACGGACCTGATTGCGTTCTCGGGCCGGATCGACCGGCTAGATGACCGTCCTGAGCTCGGTGAGCTTGTGGTCGTGGACTACAAGACCGGCAGGCACCTGCTGACCGTCGATGACGCGCGCGCCTCGCTGCCGCTCGCGCTCTACGCGCTGGCCGCCGAGCGGGTCATGCGGCGGCCGTGCCGGCGGGTGGAGCTGCATCACCTGCCGACCGGGCGCGTGCTGGCGTGGGAGCATACGCCAGAGTCGCTGCTCAGGCAGCTGCGCCGGGCCGAGGATATCGCCGCGGAGTGCGCTGCGGCGGATGAGCGGTTCCGGGACGGGATGGGTGACGGGAGTGTCGACGAGGTCTTCCCGCCGCGTCCCGGCTCATGGTGCGGCTGGTGCGACTTCCGGGCTCACTGCCCGGAGGGCGACTCGGCCGCGGTGCCGCGGCGTCCCTGGGACGGGCTCGCGTCCACCGCCGACGCCAAAGACGGTCACGTCGGACTTTCCGCCGCCGGGAGTGCCCCGCTGGAGTGATCCGCCCCGCGGGAGTGATCCGCCCCGCGGGAGTGATCCGCCCCGCGGGAATGACCACCCGCCGTCGGGGCGGGCCGTCGTCGCTCGCGCCGCTCCGCCGCGTTCCAGAACGTGGTCAGCGTGCTGGCCGTCGTCTCCGGAGCCTCTACGGCCGGAGAATGCGCCGCGCCGGGAATGCAGACGCGCTGGGCATTCAGCCGCCTGGCCATCCGGTCCTGGATGGCTGGCAGCCAGGCATCGTCGTTTTCCCCGTAAATCACCAGGATCTGGGCGCCCAGATGGGCTAGCTCCCTGGTCCGGTCAGGGCAGCCGAGAAGATAGCGGCCCATCATGATGAGCCCCACCGGGCTGTTGCGCAGAGTGCGCTCGCGCAGGAACGTGATGATGTGGGCCGGGGTGCCGTCGGCCTTGGCCTGCGGCCCGAGGTGATCGTCCCACAGCTGCCGGATCTTCTCGCTCAGTTCGCCCACGTCATCACCGCCGGCCTCGCCCTGCGGGTCAAGCTCGGCCAGTATCTGGCGCAATATTGCTGCCCTCTGGCCGCCAATGCTCGACGGACCCGACCCGAGCAGGGTCAGCGAGAGAATCCGTGCCGTCCTGGCCAGCATCGCCTGCCGCGCGACCAGGCCGCCCAGCGAGTGGCCGAGCAGGTGCACCCCGGCGTCATCCTCGGTGATCTGGCGGGTGACGGCGGCGACATCGGCGGCCAGCTCATCGGGGGAGTAGATCCTGCGGTCGGCCCCGCCCTCGCTCTCGTACTGGCCGCGCATGTCGATGGCGATCACCCTGCGTCCGGCGGCAGCGAGCGGCGGCAGGACGGGCAGGAAGTCTTCCTTGCTGCCGGTGTAACCGGGCAGCAGTAGTGCGGGCTGACGCTCGCACACGCCTCGGGCTGGAGTGGCCTCCAGCGCAGCGAAACTGCCGCGCGCGGTCTGAATGCGGCCATGACGAACTCGATCTGGCCGCTCGAGGGATCTGGGGGTGCTCACGGGGTGGCAGCCTACCGAGTTAGATAAAGCCCTTTTTCGCCCGAATACCGCAAAGCCAGCCTAAGACCCGGGTCTAGCTGGAAGCTCCCCTGTCCGTCTTTGCAGATCATCCGTTCTTCGCAGATTATCCGTCTTCGCTGACCGCAGTCGTCGCCTGTCCGGCGGCGCGGGCACTGTCGCGCAACTCGCGGGCGCGACCGCGCGGTGCGCGACGGCGGCGCTTGATGCGTGGTGCGGCTTCATCTGCCGCGCTCGCGCTATCTGCGCCCCCGGTCTTGTTCCGGCTGTTCTTGTTCCGGCTGTCTGCGGATCCGCCGCCCGCGGCCGGCTGGCCGGGACCATCCTGCTGATCCTGGCCACGGGCGCTCGCCGGGGCCCCCGCCCTGGTCCGGTGACGCACTCGCTGACCGCGCTGGCCAGCCTCGCGTCCGGCGCCGTCGCGTCCACTGCCGTCGCGTCCGGTGCCGTCGCGTCCGGTGCCGTCGCCCTGGCCGGTGCGATGCCGCGATCCGCGGTCCCCGGCCTTCGCGCCGCGGTCCCGCAGGCCCGTTCCGGCCTGCGAGCGAGTGCGGCCTGTTTCGCCGATGTCTTCCAGGTCCTCGGCCTCCAGGCCAACCCGCTCGCGCATCGCGCGGGGCAGCGTTCCCGTGGCGCCCTGCGGTATGCCGAGGGCGCTGTACAGGTGATCGGAGGTCGAGTACGTCTCGAGCGGCTCCGGCAGGCCAAGCTTCAGCGTGTCGTTGATGAGCTTCCAGCGCTGAATGTCGTGCCAGTCCACGAAGGTCACCGCCACGCCGGTCTTGCCGGCCCGGCCGGTCCGGCCGATGCGGTGCAGGTATGCCTTCTCGTCCTCCGGGCATTCGTGGTTCACGACGTGGGTGACGTCGTCGACGTCGAGCCCGCGGGCCGCGACGTCGGTAGCGACCAGCACATCGACCTTCCCGCTCCTGAACGCCCGCATGGCCCGCTCACGCTGGCTCTGGCCAAGGTCGCCGTGGACCGGCGCGGCGGCGAAGCCACGCGTGGTCAGCGCCGTTGCCACCTGATCGCAGGCCCGTCTCGTCCGGCAGAACACGATGGTCAGGCCGCGCCCCTCGGCCTGCAGCACCCGGGCGAGCACCTCGATCTTGTCCATCTGATGGGCGCGGAATACATGCTGCTCAGTGCTGGGTACGTGCGCGGGCTCGTCGTGCTGCTCGGCCCGGATATGGACCGGGCGACTCAGATGACGCCGCGCGAGCGTGACAACTTCTCCGGGCATCGTGGCGGAGAACAGCATGGTCTGCCGCTGCTGCGGCGTGAGCCGCAGGATCTTCTCCACGTCGGGCAGGAACCCGAGATCGAGCATCTTGTCGGCCTCGTCGAGTACGAGCGCGCGGACCCGCGATAGGTCCAGGTGACCCTGGCGGGACAGGTCGAGCAGCCGGCCGGGGGTGCCCACGACGATGTCGACAGTGGCGAGTGCCTCAATCTGCGGCTCGTAGGCGCGACCGCCATAGAGCGTGACCACCTTGGCGCCCATCCGAGAGCCCGCGATCCGCAGGTCATCGGCGACCTGCATGGCCAGTTCCCTGGTCGGGACCACGATGAGGGCACGCGGGGCGGCGGCCACCTTGGCACCCGGTATGTCGTTCAGGTGTTGCAGGATCGGGACGCCGAACGCCAGTGTCTTGCCCGTTCCGGTCCTGGCCTGGCCGATGAGGTCATGACCGTCGAGCGCGATCGGCAGCGTGAGGGCCTGGATCGGAAAGGCGGTGGTAATCCCTTCGGCCTCAAGAGCCGCGCAGATGGGCTCGTCAATCCCGAAGTCACGAAACGTTTTCTCACTCGCCGGAAGCTGTGCGGCTTCCGGCCCTGCGGCCTCCGGATCGACGTCCTCCGGTCCTTCAACCTCCGGCTCGTCTTGCACGGGCCACGTATGTGTTGTCAGGGCTTCCGCCTCCATCGGTGCCCGCGATCGGCCAGGCGCTATTGCGCCCTGCGTCTGAACGCGGACTAGCTCTTAGCTCCTCCGGCGGGACGGATTGCGCCGTCGCGGCACGACGCTCGCCGTGCTCTCGCGAAGAAGAGGGTGACGCGACGCTCGCGAGCGTCCCGGTGCTTGTGCGTACCAGGGAACCCATCGGCAATTATCGCGTCTTGCATTCCATGTAACACGGTCAGGGGGTGTCACATTCCTAACACAGATTCAGGAACAGTCTAGCAACTCACGCTGGCCAGGCACGCAGGCGCGCCACGGGCGGGTTGTTACGCTGCGCTTGTGACCGAGCAAGCTTCTGCGCCGGACGAGGCAATCCTGGACCAGCCATCGCCGGACCCGGCCGCCCTGTCCGCGCCTGCCCCGGCCGCCCCGTCCGCGCCTGCCCCGGCCGCCCCGTCCGCGCCCGTCCCGGCCGCCCCGTCCGCGCCCGTCCCGGCCGCCGCCTCTGTGCCCGCCCCGGCCGGCCCGTCGGCGGCTGCTCCGGATGGCGTACTCGACCTGCTTGGCCTGCTGGCCTACGCCTCCCTCGTGGCCTTCTTCCGGCTCGGCGACGACGCAGCTCTGGCCACCGAGCTGGTGGACAAGGCAGCGCTGGCCGAGATGGCCGTTGCCCAGTTCGGTCACTTCCAGCTGCTGCGCAGCCACATCGAGGGGATGCACGCCGATCCGGCGGCGGCCATGCAGCCATTCGTGGCCGCGGTCGACGCTTTCCATGCCAGAACCGCCCCGTCCGACTGGCTGGAGGGCCTCGTCAAGGCATACGTGGGGGACGGGATAGCCGCCGATTTCTACCGGATGGTCGCCGATCTGCTGGACCCTGCGACTCGATCGCTGGTGCTGGCGGTGCTCGCAGACACCGGGCACGCGGAGTTTGCTACCACGCGGGTACGCGAGGCGATCGACGCTGATCCTTCGGTCGCAGGCCGCCTCGCGCTCTGGGCGCGGCGCCTGGTGGGCGAGGCGCTTGGCCAGGCTCAGCGGGTAGCTGCCGACGCAGAGCCACTCGCCCGCCTGCTGGCGGGCGGAACTCCGGCCCAGCTCGGCGAGGTCGGCCGGATGTTCGCCCGGCTCACCGATTCGCACGAGCGGCGTATGGCGAACCTGGGCCTGGCCAACTAGCGTCCATGCTCACCTGAGTCAGCTGCTGCCGAAGGTCGCCGCTGTCAGCTGCTGCCGGAGGTCGCCGGAGTCAGCTGCTGCCGAAGGTCGCCGGAATCAGCTGCTGCCGAAGCGCACCGCAGTCAGCTGCTGCCGAACCCGATCCGGCGGGGCTCCGCGCCACCTATCTCGACGTAGGCGATCTTGTCGGCCAGCACCAGGACCTTGCCGCCTTTTTCGTCCGTCAGGACGAAGACGCCGTCATCGGCTACAGCTGCTTTCAGAGCGCGCTCGATCTCTTCGAAAGATGAACTGGTCTCCATCTCGAGCTCACGGGGCACGGACTGAATTCCGATCTTGACTTCCACGGCTCTCCTCTCGCCCAGCCGAGGCTAACCGCTCACCTGGCCGCCGGATGCGAACTGGGAGCATGCGGGCTACGCCGCGAGCGAAACCACGATCAGCCGGTCAGGGGCCATCCGCTGATACCACGCCAGGCGAGCCTGGCGATCAGCTGCTCAGCGGCGTCCTTGGGGATCGCGCGATCGGAGCTTAGCCAGTACCTCGAGCTGACCTGGGCCATCCCGACCAGGGCCATGCCCAGTAGCGCGGCCTCGTCGTCACCGAGCCCGGCGTCCTCCCGGATGAACTGGCTTACCATGTCCGCGCACTCGCGCATGCTTCGGTCCAGCCGCTGCCGGACCGCGGGCTCATTGCTCAGGTCAGACTCGAAAACCAGCCGGAATGCCTCACCGCTGGTACCGACGAAATCAAAGAACGCCTTGAACGTGGCGGGTACCCGCTGCCTGTTGTCGGTCGTCGAGGCGAGCGCGTCCCGCACGATCCCGCCGAGCTCATCCACGCTCTCGTCCAGCAGCGCCAGGTACAGCTCGAGCTTGCCGGGGAAATGCTGGTAGAGCACGGGCTTGCTGACCCCGGCCCGGTCGGCGATGTCGTCCATGGCGGCGGCGTGGTACCCCTGCGCGACGAAGACTTCCTGCGCGGCTCCGAGGAGCTGCCTGCGTCTGGCAGATCTCGGCATCCGCGTGCTGACCGGCCTGGTCTGCGGCGATGCGGTCAAGACAAGTCTCCGAACGTGTGGCCCTGCGGTGAATGTGCGCCCTCTCAGTCATCCTACGACCGGTCAGCACGCCTGCCGATGTGACAGCGGGTAAGGGGCCTGACCTGAATCAGCGGAATCGCGGGGCGCGAGGCAAGCTGGCGCACGGGCGCGAAGCTGGCTGTCTCAGCGGTCGTCGTCCTCAGCGGTAGTCGTCCTCCGGGAGGTCGAGGCCACGGGCCTGCTCGGCCACGTCGGCCTCATCTGCCTCCAGCGGAACGCCGGGAACCTGGCTGCTGGCCGACTCGCTGCGGCCAGACTCGCTGAGGGCAGACTCGTCGAGGTCGAGCTCGCGCGCCTCATCGGGCCCCGGGATAACCTCCTGATGCTGCTCGAGCGAGTCAGCTACCGGCTCTTCAAGGTTCCTGTCGCTCACCTGCCGCCTCCTTAGCTGGTCGGGTCGTCGAACCTAGTGCCGAACCGGTGATCCGGACAACACTGCTTGTATCAGTACCCGATCTGGCGGGGTAGGAAGAAGTCATGCACAGCATGCGGAAGGACGTTATCTCCTTCGGCCAGGTTCTGATCTCAGCGCAGCTCTATGCATCGACAGGCCAGCCGGATATCGCGTCATGATCGATCCGATTCCGGCCTGGCCGGGTCAGCTCGTCGGGCTCGGCACCGGCGAGGTCTTCGTGCGTACCGCCCCCGCGGCAGCGGACGCGCAATCCGCCGTGTTCGTCCACGGGCTTGGCGGATCATCGCAGAACTGGACCGACCTGATGGATCTGCTGCGGCAGCCGCCCGCCAGCGACTCAGCTGGGGCCGTCCTGGCCTGCGAGGCACTTGATCTGCCGGGATTCGGGCTCTCGCCTGTTCCCGCCGACCGGGACTACTCCGTCACCGCGCAGGCGGCGGCGGTCATCGCGCTGATCGACAAACGCGGACGCTGGCCCGTACATCTGGTCGGCAACTCGCTGGGCGGTGCGATCTGCACCCGGGTGGCTGGCCGCCGGCCTGATCTGGTGCGGACGCTCACGCTGATCTCCCCGGCACTGCCGGACCTGCGGCCGCGCCTTCTCCCGATGCGAGTGGCGGTCCTGGCCGTGCCCGGCGTCGGCCCGTGGGTGATGAACCGGGTTCAGCAGCTGCCGGCCGAAGACCGGAGCTCAAGAACGATCAAGGATGTCTACCAGGACCCGGGCCTGATGCACGAGCTGCGCCGCACCGCGGAGACGGCGGAGCTTTCGCGGCGTGACGAGCTCGGTTACGCCAACGAGGTCCTGCTCGGTTCCGCGCGCAGCCTGGTGGCGGAGTACCTGCGGCGCGGGCCCGGATCGCTGTGGCGCGATGCCGCCAGGGTCACCGCTCCCACCCTGATCATCCACGGCAGCCACGATCGCCTGGTCAATCCCGCGATGGCCGGGAAGGCGGCGCGGCAGTTCCGGAACGCGAAAGTCGTGGTGCTGTCGCGCATAGGGCATGTCGCGATGATGGAACGGCCGGACCTGGTGGCCAGGGAGATCCGCGAGCTGCTGGCCACCACGGCTGCCACGGCTGCCACGACTGCCATCAGCACCACAGCCACCGGCAGCATCAGCACCAGCACCAGCAGCACCGCTGCGGCTGGCACCACGACCGGCGCCGCGCCTGCCGCGCATGGTTGACCGGCCGCAGGTCAGCCCATGCTGATCTCGGCGCCGCGCGTCATCCCGGCTGTCGGCCACCCGCAGATCCTCGCGCCCGGCTACGTCGTGATCAGCGACGGCCTGGTGACCGAGCTGGGCGAAGGCCGCGCTCCCCGCTTCGCTGATAGTGATCACGCGGCAGTGATCACGCTGGCAGTGATCACGCTGCCAGTGATCACGCTGGCACCGGCCACGCTGGCGACGTGGCGCTCAGCGACGGCGTGCTGGTGCCGGGCTTCGTGGACTTGCAGGTCAACGGCTACTTCGGTGCGGAAATGATGACTGCTGGACCGGCCGGCTGGGCCACGGTGACGCGCCGCCTGCCCGAGGCCGGGACGACGGCCTTCCTGCCCACGTTCCTCACGGCCCCGCTCAGCGAGCTCACCGCGGCTCTGGGAGCCGCCGCGACGATCGTGGCCCAGTTGCCGGACGGCGGCGCACGAGTGCTCGGCGTGCACGTGGAGGGGCCGTTTATCTCCCCCGAACGTCGCGGAGCGCACAACCAGGCGTGGATCATCCCGCCGTCACCTGGCGCGGTGCGGGACCTGATCGAAGCTGGCCCCGGATTGCTGCGGCTGATCACCCTCGCGCCCGAACGCGACGGTGCGCTGGCCGCCATCGAGTACTTCACGCAGGCGGGGGTGCTGGTCAGCGTGGGTCATAGCGACGCGACGGCGCAGCAGGTCGCGGCGGCGGCAAGCGCGGGCGCGACCATGGTGACGCACCTGTTCAACGCCCAGCGGCCGCTGCATCATCGCGATCCCGGCGTGGTCGGCCAGGCCCTGACCGACGCGCGGCTGACCAGTGGGCTGATCGCGGACCTGCGGCATGTCAGCGCACAGGCGTGCGCGATCGCGTTCGCCGCCGCACCCGGCCGGATCGCCATAGTGACCGACGCAGCGGCATGCGCGGGAATGCCGCCGGGGAGTTACCTGCTCGGCGGCGAGCCCGTTGAGCTGCCGCCCGGCGACGGCCTCCCGCCGGCTCGCGCGAACGGCACCCTGGCGGGCTCCGCGCTGCGAATGGACGTCGGCGTGGCCAACATGGTGGCGGCGGGGATTGCCCTGCCGGACGCGGTAGCGGCGGCGAGCCGTATTCCGGCGGACGTGGTCGGCAGGCCAGATCTTGGCCGGATTGCCCCCGGTGCGATGGCTGACCTGACCTGGCTGGGTGATGACCTGAGGGCGAAGGCCGCCTGGATCGGCGGGCAGCGGGTGACGGCTGGCGCGGCGCGGCCAGGGGCGGTCGATCGGTGAACCAGGTTCCCGCGCATGCTGCCATCTTCGACATGGATGGCACAATCGTCGACACCGAGCCGGGCGCGCAGGCCGCCTTGCGCCAGGTGTTCGATGGCTACCGCGTTCCGCACGATGACGCGCTGCTGCGGCGGTTTATCGGCCGCCGGGGGCCGGAGGTCTTCGCTGAGCTTGCGTACTTGTTTCCCGGCCAGGATCCTGGCGAGCTCGCGGCCGAGGTCGGCGCGAGATACCGCGCGGCGGGACCGCCGCCCGCAGCCCTGTTTCCCGGTGCCGCCGAGCTGCTGGGTGAGATTCACCGGCGCGGTGATCCGCTCGGGCTGGTCACTTCCGGCACGCGCCGCTACGTCGTGCCCCGGCTGGAGCACCTGGGGCTGCTGGATCTGTTCGCCGTCATCGTGACCGCCGACGATGTGACCACTGGCAAACCGGATCCGCAGGGATACCGGCGAGCCCGCCTCGAGCTGGGCGTGGCCGCGCCGCTCGGCGTGGTTTTCGAGGACGCGCCCGCGGGGATAGCGGCGGCGAAGGCGGCTGGCCTGTACTGCGTGGCGGTAACGAGCACGCACCCGCCGTCGCAGCTCGGTCACGCCGACCAGATCGTCACGGATCTCACCAAGATCACCTGGCCAGTTCTCGTGCCGTCCGCCGCCCGGAGCTAGGGACCGGTTAAAGCTCTCTGTACACCTTGTGCTGAGCAGCCTGAGCGCGGGGCCTGAGCACCATCAGGTCCACGTTGAAGTGCGCCGGCCTGGTCACCGCCCAGGTGACCGCGTCGGCAATGTCCTCGGCGGTCAGCGGATGGGCGACCCCGGCGTAGACCGCTGCGGCCTTGTCCGCGTCGCCGTCGTAGCGGTTGAGCGCGAACTCGTCGGTCCTGACCATGCCAGGCGCGATCTCGATCACCCGGACCGGCTGGCCAGAGAGCTCAAGGCGCAGGGTGGCGGCGATTGCGTGTGCGCCATGCTTCGCGGCGACATAGCCGCCGCCGCCCTCATAGGCGACAAAACCCGCCGTGGAAGACATAACCACCACGGTGCCGTCACCGCTGTCAATGAGCTTCGGCAGCAGCGCCTGGATCACGTTCAGCGTGCCAAGCACGTTGACCTCGTACATGGCCCGCCAGTCAGCAGCCGAGGCATCAGCGATCGGATCCGCGCCCACGGCGCCTCCCGCGTTGCTGACCAGGACATCACAGCTCGGCAGCGATTCGGCCAGCGCAACGACGGCTGGGCGGTCGGTCACGTCGAGCTGACGCGCCTCCGCGTGGCCGCCATTGCCCTGGATCTTCGCGGCCAGTGCCTCAATGCGGTCGACTCGTCTGGCGGCCAGGACCACGTGGTAGCCAGCCTCGGCCAGCTTGACCGCTGTGGCGGCCCCGATACCGCTGCTTGCGCCAGTCACCACGGCTATTCGCTGCATGAGTGGATTCTGCCAGGTCGAGATCGGGGATCACGCGGGGTACGCGCCCGGGATCGTCGTATATCGCCGACCATGCGGCAGTGTCCAGACCAGGATGCCCGGCTGTGGCTGCTCGAGATGCCAGCCGGGAGCCTGCTTGGCCCGGTGATGGCGGCGACACAAAGGTGACAGATTGCACTCGCATGTTCGTCCTCCCTGATCGAAAGGAAGGGTGTGATCGTCGTCGCAGCGGGCCGCCCGGCAGCGGCAGCCGGGGAATGAGCAGGTCCGCTGCCGGACCTTGATCAAGTGCCGGAGCTTCGGCGATGGCCGGTAGCCACTGGACTCGCGCGGATGGGCGCAGGTCCCCGCCGCCAGCGCGGACAGCTTGAGCCTCGCCAGCCATGGCCCAGGATCGCTGCCGGGCGGACCCGGCCCGGAACGGGCGCAGCCGTGGGCGACGGCACGCCCATCACGGTCGGTCAGCGTCATGCACCAGCGGGAACCGGGTGTGGCGGCAATGGCAGCGGCCAGATCGCGGCAGGCAGCCGCATCCAGCGGGCCAAGCCCGGTGACCTCGCCGGGGCTGGCCGAAGATTCGCCGAGATAACTGGCGAGCGGCATGGTCAGATTCACCCAGCCGGCCAGTCCGGGTGGCCACGCCGAGTCGGCCGCCGGCCACTGTGGGGCGGCTGAGTTGCCGTGGCCGGCTGCGCCCACGCCTGCGCTCCCGCTGGCGCCCCTGCTGCTGCTGCTGCTGCCGCCGCCGCCGCCGCTGCTAATGCCGCCGGCGGCCGGGCCGCCTGGGTCGGCCGGACCCTGTCCTGGCCGTTGGGGAAGCAGGGTGTCGACCGAGCGGCCGAGCAGGAGAGCGGTATAGGACAGCGCGCGCAGCTGGTCGTGACTGCCCTCGACACCATGGTCCGTCAGCCAGCGGGCCAGCGCATCAAGGCGCTTGTCAGCCGCGATAACCTCGGCGGGCGGCAGGTCCCGCCCGGACAGGGCACTCGTGCCTGAGGTCTCCTGCCATGCTTCTACCCTGGCGTCCTTCTCCGCCCGCTCCCGCCGTCTGATCGCCGCGGCCGGGTCGATGGCGAGCACGGCCCGGCGCAGCGCGGCCTGGAGCTGACCGGTAGTCATCTCGCCGGCCCGTGGCAGGATGGCCGCCTCGATCGCGGCGGCGTGCTCGTCGTCAACGGCGACCAGCTCATGCGCGAACACGACGGCTCGGGCGCGGTCGATTGTCCCTTCGGCGAGGGCAGCCCGGACGTCGGCGAGCCGGGCTAAGCCGGCGGCCAGATCCAGGAGTGCGTCGGCGGACCGCCCGGTCAGGATCAGCGCCGCGGCCAGCTCTTCGGCGGTATGCGTGCTCGCACGCGGGTCTGAAGCTCTGGTGGCCTGAACCCCGGTGGCCTGAACCCCGGTGGCCTGAGCTCTGGCGGCCTGAGTCATACGACGGGCATCCAGCTCGGCTACGGTCTCCAGTTCCAGCGCCGCCTGCCAGGAACACATCCGCCGGGCCGCGCGCAGGATCCCGATCAGCTCATCGTCGGACAGCTGTCCCAGGCCGTCGGTCCACGCTTGCGCCGTAAAGCCAGCCAGGACCGGTCCTGGGGTCAGCTGATCCAGCGGGCCCCCGGATGCGAATCCAGTCCCGTACGGCTCGGCGCGGTCCCAGAACCCCGCCGCCAGTACCTCTGGGACTCGGGCCGCCCCGGCCATCTCCCATGACTGGTCCTCCTGGGACGAGTCCTCCCAGAGCGGATCCTCCCAGAGCGGATCCTCCCAGAGCGGAGAATCGTCAGCGGGTCCGGGCACTGCGGGCGGAACGGGCACATTTCCTCCGTCAGCGTGCTGGTGAGTTCGGGTCTTTCGCCTATGTTATCGAGCGCCTCTGACAATTCCGGATGTAGTTTCGAAACGGATCTGACCCGTCGTCGCCGGGAGGGGTAACGCCCGAGATTCGGGGTCACCTACGATCGTGGGCGTGACGGAACACGGCGGATCAGCACCGACCGGATCAGCACCGACCGGATCAGCACCGACCGGATCAGCACCGACCGGATCAGCACCGACCGGATCAGCACCGACCGGATCCACCAGGCCCGGGCCGGAGCCGGAGGCTGAGCCCAAATCCGAGCCGGAGGCAGGTCCCCGGCTACGAGGCGTGATCACAGACTGGGGCGGCGTCATGACCAGCCCCATCACCCATACCGTAAACGCGTGGATTGAGGCGGAGCAGATCGACCGGGAGAGCTACCTGGCGGTGATGCGCCCGTGGATCGCGCAGGCGTACGACCCGGGCGGCGATGACAGCCCGATCCATCTGCTGGAACGCGGGGAGTTCCCGAACGAGGAGTTCGAGCGGCTGCTGGCAGAACGGCTGGTCGGGGTAGACGGGCGGCCGGTGGCGGCCGACCGGCTGCTGGCCCGGATGTTCGCCGCCGCGGTGCACGACTCGGCCATGCACGACCTGATGCGCTCGCTTCGGCGTGCCGGGCTGCGCACGGCGCTGCTGTCCAACTCATGGGGCAGTGACGACTACCCGCGGCAGCTCTTCCCAGAGTTGTTCGACGTGGTTGTGATCTCCGCTGAGGTGGGCATGCGCAAGCCCGAAGAACGAATCTTCAGGCTCGCGGCTGAGCTTCTTGAGCTGGAGCCCGCGGAGTGCGTGTTCATCGACGATATCGAGGCCAATGTGCTGGCCGCGCAGGCCGTCGGCCTGATCGGCGTGCACCATCGCGAGTTCGGGCCGACGGTGGAGCGGCTGTCCGAACTGCTCGGCGTGCCCTTGTCGTAACGTGCGGGCTTGGCCTGTCCTAGCCTTGGACGCCGTGGCTGATTATCCCGTGTCCTCCAGCGAAGGCCGCTCGGCGAACATGCGCGCTAACCGGCGCACCGACACCAAGCCCGAGATGGCGCTGCGCCGCGCTCTGCACAGGAAGGGCTACCGGTACCGCAAGGACTACCGGCTAGACCTGGCTCAGGGTAAGAGGGTGCGGCCGGACATCGCCTTCACCGCCCGTAAGGTGGCGGTGTTCGTGGACGGCTGTTTCTGGCACGCGTGTCCCGAGCACGGCACCAAACCCGCCGCCAATACCTGGTACTGGGATCCCAAGCTTCGCCGCAATGTAGAGCGCGATCGAGCTGCCGATGCCGCGCTGTCGGCAGCCGGCTGGGAGGTGGTCCGGGTCTGGGAGCACGTCCCTCTCGACGTCGCGGTGGCGGCGGTGATCGAGGCGCTCGCCCGATCCCGGACGACTCTGGGGCAGACCCGGACGGCTCTGGAGCAGACCCGGACGGCTCTGGGGCAGACCCGGGCGGTTTCGGAGGAGACCCCGGCGGTTTCGGAGGAGATCTGAGCAGCGGGCAAGCGCGTTTTACCAGCCGCGAGGCGCTGAGGCTGTCACACTCGTGATCATCCTCTCCTGGTTGCGGAGAGCTCATGCGGAGAGCTCATGCGCGTCTACTTGCCCAGCACGATTCCGGCACTGACCGGAATGCTTCAGGCTGCCCAGATCAGCCCGCCCCCGGTCCTTGGCTATGCCGTCACGCCCGCATTGCGCGAGTGGTACGCCAGCGGCGACATGGAAGAACTCGAGTACGTCGCGATGACTCAGGCGGCTCGATCCTCGCTGCGCACGTTGCAGGCTGATCCCGATGCCCCTCGGCGGCGGGTGGTGCTGGCCGCTGAACTGCCTGATGAGCAGGTCGTTGCTATCGCTGGCTTCGATGAGCCCGCGCGGGTCGAGATCAAGCCTCCCGTGGCACTGAGCGACATCGTGTCTGGTCACATCGACGACCCGATGGCGGCCGTCGACGTCAGCGCCGCGGTGGCGGCGCTGACCGCGGCTGACAGCGGCGATGACGACGCGCAATTCACCGTGGACTGCGCCGAAGGACATGAACTCCTGTGGTACGCCGCACAGGAACTGCCGCACGTGATCGGCCTGCCCTGACCGGTAGGCCAGCACGAATCACGATCTGACTAGGTCACGACCGGCCACGTCACGACCGGCCAGATCACGACCGCCAGATCACGACCGGCCAGATCAGCCGCCTCGGCCCAGCCGAGTTGTCGCCCATCGGGCTGCCGGTGGCTGACTGAGGCAGTTCCCGGCATTCGTGCGACGATGATCCTGCCGCCGTCGATGTCGGGCTATGCAGGGAGCGATCCGCGATGGATGCCATTACCAACGTTCCTATACCAGTAAACGAACCGATCAAGGCATACGCGCCGGGGAGCCAGGAGCGCGGTGTGCTCGAGGGCAGGCTCAAGGATCTGGCCGCGCAGCGGGCCGAGCTCACCATGACCGTTGCCGGGCAGCAGCGGATGGGCGGCGGCGACCAGGTCGAGATTGTCCAGCCGCACAACTACCGGCACGTGCTGGGCGTCCTGCGCAACGCCACCGACGATGACGTGGCGGCTGCGATCGAGGCCGCCAGGGGCGCCGCGCCGCTCTGGCGGGACCTGTCGTTCGATGACCGCGCCGCGGTCTTCCTCAAGGCCGCCGATCTGCTCGCGGGGCCGTGGCGGGCGACGATCAACGCGGCGACGATGCTCGGCCAGTCCAAGTCGGTGTATCAGGCCGAAATCGACGCCGCCGCCGAGCTGATCGACTTCTGGCGGTACAACGTGCACTACGCCAGGAGACTGCTCGCCGAGCAGCCGGGCTCCGGGCCTGGCGCGTGGAACCGGCTGGAGTACCGCCCGCTGGAGGGCTTCGTCCTGGCCATCACGCCGTTCAATTTCACGTCGATCGCCGGCAACCTGCCGACAGCTCCGGCACTGCTGGGGAATGTGGTGGTGTGGAAGCCATCGCACACCCAGCAGCTGTCCGCGCACTACATCATGCGGCTGCTCGAAGCCGCCGGGCTGCCCCCCGGGGTGATCAACATGGTGACCGGCAGCGGCCAGAGCGTCAGCCGGGTAGCCCTGCCGCACCCTGACCTGGCCGGCATCCACTTCACCGGCTCGACCGGCACGTTCCAGCACCTGTGGCGCACCGTCGGGCAGAACATCACCGGCTACCGCGGCTACCCGCGGCTGGTCGGCGAGACCGGCGGCAAGGATTTCGTCATCGCGCACCCGTCCGCCGACCCCGGCGTCCTGACCACGGCGCTGATCAGGGGCGCATTCGAGTATCAGGGCCAGAAGTGCTCGGCGGCGTCGCGGGCCTATGTCGCCCGCAGCGTATGGGACCGGATGGCCGATGAGTTCATCGCGACGGTGCAGTCCCTGACGATGGGCGATGTCGGGGCCGACTTGTCCCTGTTCATGGGTGCGGTCATCGACGATAAGGCGCTGGCCACCCACGCCGACGCGCTGGCGCGGGCGCGTACCCGTCCGTCCGTCCGCGTCCTGGCGGGCGGCCAGACCGATGCCGAGGTCGGATACTTCGTGCAGCCGACGGTGCTGGAGTGCTCCGATCCGACCGATGAGGTGTTCACCACCGAGTACTTCGGCCCGATCCTCGGCCTGCACGTGTTCGAAGACGCGGACTACGACGCCATCCTCGCCCAGGCCGCCGACATCGCGCCGTACGCGCTGACCGGATCGATCATCGCCCAGGATCGGGCGGCGATCGCGGCCGCGACCCACGCGCTGCGGTTCTCAGCCGGCAACTTCTACATCAACGACAAGCCCACGGGCGCGATTGTCGGCCAGCAGCCGTTCGGCGGCGCCAGGGCGAGTGGCACCAACGACAAGGCAGGATCGATCTTCAACCTGATCCGCTGGGTGAACGCGCGGACGATTAAGGAGCTGTTCGTCCCGCCAGTCGATTACCGCTATCCGCATATGGGGTAACGGCGCCGGGCTGCTGCTGCATCCGGTTAGTGATGAAGGCCAGGCAATACAAAATAGCGACCATAACGAGCAGCCACCGGTAACCGAAGATAAGAGAGGTGTATTCCAGCAGTCCGCCAACCATGGCCCCGAGCAGGTTGGCCCCGAACGCCGCGGTGGAATCTCCGGTATCACGGAACCGCTGCGCGAAGATGATATTGGCCAGCAGGATCGGGGTGAAGGAAAGCAGGACCGCCAGCACGAAGCGCGGAATAGCCGCTAGTGATAGCAGCGCGTCGGTGGGGACGGACCACGCGATGGCCAGCGCGGCCAGCAGGGCGATATAGAGCGGGACTGGCCGCCGGACCGTGACATGACGCGAGATCTCCACGCCGACGAGCACGGCCACCAGGACACCCGCGAACACCAGCGCGTTCACGAACCAGGTGGTTCCGAACAGCAGGGCGAATTGCACGATGCTCCTGGTCTCCAGCAGCAGGAACGCCACGCCCATGAAGAAGAGATCCACATAGCCGCTCATGCGGCGCAGCGGGCCGCCGACGACGCGCACCGACACGATCGAGACCAGCAGGATCATGCCCAGGGTCAGCAGGTAGTAGCTGGGGATCGCGTCGCCGTCCAGGTACACGAACGGGTGATCGTCAGTGGCGGGCGGCACCACCGAGGCAGGCCGCGGCCAGACCTGACGGCAGTGCACGGCGGCCGGGTTGGCACTGACGGTGAGCATCGACAGGGTGCCCTGTGCGGTGCTCGCGCACGGCGCGTGCCCGTACGTCACCGCCAGAGTGCCGGCCAGGCGGTCCTTGAGCCAGGTCGTCCGGTAGTAGTTGTACATGGCGAAGACCCCGCGGGGGGCGAGGTCGGCCTTGGCCGCCTGCATGGCCTGCAGCGTGAACAGGTAGCTTTCCAGCCGCAGCGAGGACTGGCCGGCCACCAGGGTCAGCGAATCGGGCAGGGCGAAAAGGATCATGTTGTACTTCGTCCTGGTCTGCTCCAGGAAGGTCCGGCCATCGTTGATGTAGACCGTCACGCGCCGGTTCTGGTACGGGTGACTCGGATTGAGTTTCACCCCGAGCTGATGGATCACCGGATCGATTTCCACGGCGTCGACGTGCTTGGCCCCCTCCGCCAGCGCGGTCGCCACGTCATTGCCCGTCCCGGCGCCGATGACCAGAACGTTGGTCAGCGGGTTGGCTACCGCCTGCTGGTAAGGAAGAAAGTAGAACGGCGAGCGGTTCTGCTGCGGCTGGATGATCTGGTGCGGTATCCCGTTGGCGTCCACGAGGTAGTTGGCGCCGTGCTTGGCGACCGAGATGCGGTAATAGGGCGACCACAGATCGGTCGAGCCCAGGGTTTCCGCTCCGAGCATGCCGACCAGGCCCAGCAGGGCCACGACCTGGACGACGCCGATCCGCCTGCCGTGCAGCAGCAGCAGGACCAGCGCCACGATCAATCCCCAGGCCAGCGGCTTGGCGTTGAGGAAGGACAGCAGGGAGAACACGGCGATCCCCGCGAGGCTCCCGAGGATGTCCAGCCGGTAGGCGTCCAGCGCCCGGAACTTGACGAAGCTCCGCGCGACGCCCTGGCCGATCATCATCATCACGGCGGCCACGGCCAGGAAGATGGCGGGCAGGGTCACCCAGGTGGGCAGGCCGGTCGTCTTCAGCGTGGAGGTGAAGAACAGCAGCTGATTGCCCGCCCGGTTCACCTCAACCGGGAAGACCAGCACGAACAGGACGAGTAGCGCCAGGGCCACTGATGACCAGGGAAACAGGTTTATCCGGGACCTGGCGCGCAGGAACCCAAGGCCGATGCCCAGGAAGCTCCCGAGCAGCACGAAGTTGGAGAAGTAGGACAGGTAGACGACGTTCGCCCCAGTCCAGCGGATCAGCGCGAGCTCGACGAACAGCATCAGGAAACTCAGCGAAAACAGCCGGACCTTCACCGGCAGTGGCTGATCCCTGGCCGGCAGTGGCTGGTCACTGGCCGGCAGTGGCTGGTCAGCCGGGCCGGGCGCGCCCCGATCGACGGCTGCGGGAGCGACCACCTCCCGGCCCAGGACGACGGCGAGCCAGTGCCGCGAAGACGACTGCGACACAGGCCCCGGCGATGACGGGACCTGGCTGCTCTGGGTATCGTTCGTCATTCGTTTACCCGCCCTTTACCGACTGCCGAGCAATAAGGGAAAGTCCGAAAGCTTATCCGGTCCGGCCACGGCGCACCCCGCCCTCAGCGCGACTCGGTGAGCCCCGCACCGGCCCGCCGGACCGACCTGCCGCACCGGTCCGCCGGGCCGACCTGCCGCACCGGCCCGCCGGGCCGACCTGCTGACCGGCCCGCCGGGCGGGCCGACCGGCCGGCCCTGGCTGCGGTCCCTATCTGTCCCTATAGTCACTCGGTGAACAAGTTCCGTGGTAGCCGGGCGATTGCTCCCGACGACGGCGGTACGCTCGGGGGGATGTCCGCGAGTCTCCCCGGCTCGGGCTGTTACCGGAGGCTTCCCATTCACCGCCTGGTTCTGTGGAACATCGACCTCACCCTGCTGGACGTGGCCAGAGTCTCCCGTAGCGCCTACGCGGATGCGTTCGGCCAGGTGACCGGACGGCGGCTGGTGGCACTGCCGCAGATGGCGGGCCGGACCGATTCGGAAATATTCTTTGAGGCCCTCGCCCTGAACGAGGTGGCATCCGGCCCGGCCGTGGCCGGCGATCAGGAGCTGCTGGCTCGCTATATCGCGGCGCTCGCGAGGGCCTTTGCCTCCCGGCGCGATCTGCTGCCCCAGCAAGGGCGGCTGCTGAGCGGAGCACGTGAGGCAGTCGCCGCGTCGGCCCGCCTGCCCGGCGTCGTCCAGTCGGTCCTCACCGGCACGATCAGGCCGAACGCCGCGCAGAAGCTGCGGGCGTTCGACCTGGAACAGTTCTTCGATCTCGACATCGGCGGCTACGGGTCGGAGATCTATCCGATGGGCGCGCTGCTGCTGCGATCTCGCGGACGGGCGGGCGAAAAGTACGGCACCGAGTTCGGCGAGGACGCGACTGTCTATATCGCCGACTCGCACCGGGATGCCGAGGCAGCCAGGATGGGCGGTGCGCGGTGCATCGCGGTGGCCAGCGGACGCTCGACCGAAGGCGACCTGCGCGAGGCGGGCGCGGACGTCGTGGTCAGCGATCTGTCCGATACCGCCGCGATCGTCACCGCGATCGAGACGCTCACCACCTCGGTCACCGCGCGCTAAGGTGGCGGGCCGCGCGCTCAGGCGGCGGCCCGCGCGTTGCGACGATGGATCGCACCCCCCATGCTGATTGCTATGCCCACCGACGACGGCATCAGCTCCGCCCCGGCCCCGTCCGACCCACCCGCCGGCCCAGCGGCCCGGCCGGTTCCCCCGTCGGCCCGGCCGGTTCCCCGGCCGGCCCGGCCGGCTCACCGGCGGGGCGTGACTACGGCGTACCGCTTTGGCGGCCGGGACCTGATGCGATCGAGAAGGCCAAGATCACCAGCTATGCCCGCTGGCTCGGCGACAGATTCGGCGTCAGCCTGGGCAGCTACGACGAGGTGTGGCGATGGTCGGTGGCCGATCCCGGCCAGTTCTGGGCATCGGTATGGGAGTACTTCGAGGTACTCGGCGAGCGCGGGGACGGCCCGTTCCTGACCGGGGGGCCGATGCCGGACGTCAGCTGGTTCCCCGCCGCCACGCTGAATTACGCGCGCAACGCACTGCGCTCTGCCCGGTCAGATCCGGACCGGACAGCCGTGATCTACCGGTCCGAGGCGGGCTGGAACGGGACTCTCAGCTACGCCGAGCTCGATCATGAGGTCGCCAGGGTCCGCGCGGCGCTGAGCGCGCTCGGCGTCGTGGCCGGTGACCGGGTCGCCGCCTACCTGCCGAACGCCCCCCAGGCGGTGGTCGCCATGCTCGCCACCGCCAGCCTCGGCGCCATCTGGACCTCATGCTCGCCGGACTTCGGCGCGCCGAGCGTCATCGACCGGTTCGCCCAGATCTCACCGAAGGTCCTGATCGCGGTCAATGGCTACGTCTACGGCGGCAAGACGTTCGACCGGCAGCACGAGGTGGCGCTCATCGGCGCGGCACTGCCTGGCCTGACTGCCCTGATCATGGTCGACTACGTGGACGCCCCGGCAGGCGAGCAGCGCAGCCTGCCGGTGCGCGTGCTCGACTGGGACGCGCTCCCGGCGGCCGAGCGGCCAGGGCGGCCGGCGGAGGGGGAGACGGAGTTCGCGGATGTCCCGTTTGGCCATCCGCTGTGGGTGGTGTATTCCTCCGGTACCACCGGCCTGCCTAAGCCGATCGTGCACGGCCACGGGGGCATCGTCCTTGAGCACCTCAAGTCGCTGAGCTTCCACCAGGACCTCGGGCGCGACGACGTTTTCTTCTGGTACACCACCACCGGCTGGATGATGTGGAACTACCTGGTGGGCGGGCTGCTGCTCGGATCGACCATCGTGCTGTACGACGGCAGTGCCGTCTACCCGGCGACCGACACGCTGTGGCGGCTGGTCGCCGATACGGCGGTCAGCTACGCGGGTACCGGCGCGCCGTACCTGCTGACCTGCGGGAAGGAAGGGCTGCGGCCGGGCGCTGAGCTGGACCTGCACGCCTTGCGCGGCCTCGGCTCGACGGGGTCGCCGCTGCCGCCGGAAGGCTTCCGCTGGGTCTATGACAGCGTGGCGATCGGATCGCGCAGCGAGGACTTCGTGCTGGGCTCGTTCTCCGGCGGTACCGATCTGTGCACGGGCTTCGTCGGGCAGAACCCCCTGCTGCCGGTCCGCACGGGCGTGATCGCCGGCCCGTGCCTGGGCGCGAAGGTCGAGGCCTTCGACGCCAGCGGCGCGCCGGTGACCGGGCAGGTCGGCGAGCTGGTTATCACCGCGCCGATGCCCTCGATGCCGGTCGGCTTCTGGGGCGATCCAGACGGCGAGCGGTACCGCGCGAGCTACTTCGCCGACTATCCCGGCGTGTGGCGGCACGGCGACTGGATCATGATGCTGCCCGGCGGCGGATGCGTCATCTACGGCCGCTCCGACGCCACGCTGAACCGGGGCGGCGTGCGCATGGGCACCAGCGAGTTCTACCGGGTGGTGGAGCGGCTGCCGCAGATCGCCGACAGCCTGGTGGTCGACACCGGAACGATCGGGGCCGACGGGCGGCTGATCCTCTACGTCGTGCTCGCGCCCGGCAGCCAGCTCGATGACGACCTGACCGGGGCGATCCGCGCCGCGCTGCGCGCCGAGCTGTCACCCAGGCACGTGCCCGATGAGATCCATCAGGTGCCGGGGATCCCGCGGACGCTGTCGGGCAAGAAGCTCGAGGTCCCGGTGCGCAAGATTCTGCTGGGCACGCCGGTCGAGCAGGCGGCCGATCCCGATGCCCTGGCCAACCCCGAAGTGCTGGCCTTCTTCGCCCCCGGCGCGCCTGGATGACCGGGGCCGTGACCGGAACGGGCCGCAGCTTCGGCGAGGAGGGCGGCCTGCTGACCTACGGCAGTTACCTGCACCTGCCGCAGCTGCTGGCCCAGCAAGTGCCCCAGGTGGACCCCCCGGCCCACGACGAGCTGCTGTTCATCACCGTGCATCAGGCCTACGAGCTCTGGTTCAAGCAGCTGCTGCACGAGCTCGGCGCCGCCCGCGACGCGATGGCCGGCCTGCAGCTGTGGCGGGCCAGGCAGCTGCTGCGGCGAGCGCACGTCATCGAGCGCCTCCTGATCAGCCAGATCGATGTGCTGGAGACGATGACACCGCAGGACTTCCTGGAATTTCGGGCCGCCCTCGCTCCGGCGAGCGGCTTTCAGTCCGTTCAGTTCCGCGAGCTTGAGTTCCTGTCCGGCGCCAAGGACGAAAGCTTCGTCGCCAGGTTCCGCTCCCTGACCGACGCAGAACGGGGACGTCTTCGCCGGCGTCTGTCCGAGCCGTCGCTGTGGGATGCGTATCTCGGCCTGCTGCGCCGTCGTGGCCTGCCCGTGCAGGACGATGAGCAGATTCTGGCCGCGCTCGTGTCCGTGGCCTCAGATCGCGCCGGTCACGACGAGGAATGGCAGCTCGCGGAGGATCTGCTGACCCACGATGAGCTGTCCGCCCTGTGGCGGGCCCGGCACGTGCAGATGGTCGAGCGGCAGATCGGCACCAAGTCCGGCACGGGCGGCTCGACGGGCGCGCCGTACCTGCGCGGGCGGCTGTCGTTGCGTTACTACCCGCTGCTGTGGGAGCTGCGGGACTGGCTGTAATGGGAACCGGATCGAGACACAAAGGAGTGGGATCGATGTCGGAGAGCGCGGACGACGCCAAGCACGCCCTGCTAGAGCAGGCGGCCGATGCGGTGGGCGCCGGCACGGGCGTCGGCGATGTACACGGCTACCTGCGGGCTTACTACCGCCATGTCGCGGCCGAGGACGTGATCGCCGCGGGCGCGCCGCGGGTCGCCGCGGTGGCGGCGCAGCAGGCCGAGTTCGCCGCGCGGCGGCCGCAGGGCACGGCGCTGGTCAGGGTCCGGCCCGGTGATCAGGCGGCGTTCAGTCCGGCCAGGGACGTGATCGAGCTGGTCACCGACGACATGCCGTTCCTGGTGGACTCGATCACGATGGAGCTGTCCAGGCACGGCCTGGGAGCATTTGTCGTGGTGCACCCGCAGCTGCGCGTACGCCGGGACCTCGCCGGGTCACTGCGCGAGGTGCTCGGCCCGGTCGACGGGACGCGGGGGACCCACGATGAGATCGCCGAGTCATGGACGCACGTCGAGATAGCCCGGCTGGGCGGCGGCCGGGCGCAGAGCCTCGCGGCTGATCTGCAGCGCGTGCTCGGTGACGTGCGGGTGGCGGTGGAGGACTACTCCCGGATGCGGGCCATGGCGATCCGGCGCGCCGACAGCCTGGCCCAGGCGGGCTCTGCTGCTGTTCTCTCTGCCCCTGACGGCGGGTCATCGTCGCTGGCCGAGTCCCCGGCGGAGATCGAGGCGCTGATGCGCTGGCTGGCCGATGGGCATTTCACGTTCCTCGGCTACCGCGAATATGACCTCGAAGACGGGCCGGACGGGATGGCCCTGCGCCGGGTGCCCGGCACCGGGCTTGGGCTGCTGCGGCACGACAAGAGCGCGTCGAGCTCGTTCGCCGCCCTGCCGCCCGAGGTGCGGGCCAGGGCCCGTGACCCGCAGCGCCTGATCCAGACCAAGGCCAACTCGCGCTCGACCGTGCACCGGGCGAGCTATCTCGACTACGTGGCGCTCAAGCGGTTCGGCGACGACGGTGAGGTGACGGGCGAGTACCGGTTCCTCGGCCTGTACACCCACGCGGCGTTCTCCGAGAGCATCACCCGGATCCCGGTGCTGCGGTGCAAGCTGACCGAGGTGCTGGACGCCTCCGGCCTGGCCGCCGACAGCCACGATGGCCAGGCTCTGGTCGAGTTCCTCGAGGACTACCCGCGCGAGGAGCTGTTCCAGACCTCGGTGGCCGACCTGGTGGACGTCGCGGCCGGCGTGCTGCGGCTGCGCGAGCGCCGGCAGACGCGGCTGTTCCTGCGCAAGGACATCTACGGGCGGTTCATGTCCTGCCTGGTGTACCTGCCCAGGGACAAGTACACGACCAAGGTCAGGCTGCGCGCTCAGGAAATCCTGCGCGCCGCCCTGAACGGCGCGCAGGTCGACTACAGCGCCATGGTCGGCGAGTCGCCGGTGGCCAGGCTGCACATCGTGATCAGGGCGCAGCGCGGCCGTCAGCTGCCCGACGTGGATGCCGCCACGCTGGAGCTCCAGATCGCCACGGCCGTCCGCTCGTGGGACGAGGACCTGGCCGCCGAGGCCGACCGCATCCTCGGCGAGGAGGGCGCCCGCGCGCTGCTCGCGCTGTGCGGCGAGGAGATCCCGGAGACCTACAAGGCCGATGTGCCCGCCTCGGCCGCGGTGGATGATCTGAGCCGGATCCTCAAGCTGCGCGAGTCCGGCGACAACATCGCCTTCGAGCTCTGGGAGTCCGAGGGATACGTCGGCGGAGTGCCGGTCGAGGGCGCGCCGGCCGACGCCGGTCCCCAGCCTCGCGTCTGGCGGCTGACCATCTACCGGACCGGTACCCGGATCACGCTGACCGACGTCCTGCCCCGCCTGCAGCACATGGGGGTGGAGGTCGTCGATGAGCACCCGTACGAGTTCGCCGGGGCCGAGCCGTTCTGGATCTATGACTTCGGCTTGCGGCGGGCCGGGGGCGGCGACAGCGCGCCGGCGGCGGGCGGGGCCGCCGCGGACTCGATCGAGTCGGTCGCCGATCAGCTGGAGGGCGCGCTCGGCGCGCTGTGGCGCGGCGAGATCGAGGATGACGGCTTCAACGCGCTGGTCCTCGAGGCGCACCTGAGCTGGCGTCAGGTGGTGGTGCTGCGGGCGTACGCCAAGTACCTGCGCCAGGTCGGCAGCACCTTCAGCCAGGACTACATCGAGCGCGTGCTGCGCTCCAACGTCACCCTGACCAGGCTGCTGGTCCGGCTGTTCGAGTCCAGGTTCGACCCGGCCCGGCAGGCCGGGGGGAGCGAGCGCAGCGAGGGCATCGCCGAGGAGATCAGGGGCGAGCTCGACGACGTGGTCAGCCTGGACCAGGACCGGATCCTGCGCGCGTACTGGGGCCTGATCGGGGCCACGCTGCGGACCAACTACTTCCAGCCGCCCGCATTCGAGCCGCCCGCATTCGAGCCGCCCGCGCTTGAGCAGCCCGTGCTTGAGCAGCCCGTGCTTGAGCAGCCCGTGCTTGAGCAGCCCGCACCGGCCGACGGGCCGCGGACGCCCTACCTCGTCGTCAAGCTCGACGCGGCGCAGGTTCCCGACCTGCCCGCGCCGCGGCCCAAGTTCGAGCTGTTCGTGTACTCGCCCAGGTTCGAGGGGGTGCATCTGCGGTTCGCCGACGTGGCCAGGGGCGGCCTGCGCTGGTCGGACCGGCGGGAGGACTTCCGTACCGAGATCCTCGGACTGGCCAAGGCCCAGGAGGTCAAGAACTCGGTCATCGTCCCCTCGGGCGCCAAGGGCGGCTTCGTCTGCAAGCAGCTGCCCGACCCCGGCGACCGCGAGGCCTACCAGGGCGAGGTGCTGGCCTGCTACCGGATGTTCATCAGCGCCATGCTGGACGTGACCGATAACCTGGCCAGCGGCCAGGTCGTGCCGCCGGCCGGGGTAGTGCGCCACGATGGCGACGATCCCTACCTGGTCGTGGCCGCGGACAAGGGCACGGCGACCTTCTCCGATACCGCTAACGAGATCGCCGCCCGGCACGGATTCTGGCTCGGTGACGCCTTTGCCTCCGGCGGCTCGGAGGGCTACGACCACAAGAAGATGGGCATCACCGCCCGCGGCGCCTGGGAGTCGGTCAGGTTCCACTTCCAGACCCTGGGCATCGACGTGGACTCCGACGGCTTCACCGTCGTCGGGGTGGGCGACATGTCGGGCGACGTGTTCGGCAACGGGATGCTGCTGTCCGCTCACATCGCCCTGGTGGGCGCCTTTGACCACCGGCACGTGTTCATCGACCCCGATCCCGACCCGGCGGTGAGCTTCGCCGAGCGCCAGCGGCTCTTCGGCCGGCCCGCTTCCTCCTGGGCGGACTACGATCGCTCGCTCATCTCGCCGGGCGGCGGGGTATGGGAGCGCTCGGTCAAGTCGATTCCGGTCACCGAGCAGGCCCGCGCCGCCCTCGGCCTGGCCGACGGCGTCACCGCGCTGCCGCCTGACCAGCTGATTTCCGCGGTGCTCGCCGCCCCGGTCGACCTGCTCTGGAACGGCGGCATCGGCACCTACATCAAGGCGACCACGCAGACGAACGCGGACGCGGGGGACAGGTCCAACGACGCGGTCCGGATAGACGCATCACAGGTCCGGGCCAAGGTCATCGGCGAGGGCGGGAACCTCGGCGTGACCCAGGAGGCCAGGATCGAGTACTCGCTGGCCGGCGGCCTGGTCAATACCGATTTCATCGACAACTCGGCCGGTGTCGACACCTCCGACCACGAGGTCAATATCAAGATCCTGCTGGACGGGGTGGTCAGGGACGGCGAGCTGCGGCCGGCGGACCGCAATACGCTCCTGCACCAGATGACCGACGAGGTCGGCGAGCTGGTGCTGGAGCACAACTACCAGCAGAACCGGACGCTCGCCGCGGCCCGTGCGCAGGCGCCCCAGATGATGCACGTGCACGCCAGGTATATCCGCAAGCTCGAGCGGGATCGCAGGCTCCGGCGCCGGCTCGAGGTGCTGCCCGGCGACAAGGAGCTCGCCGAGCGCCGGTCGGCGGGAACCGGGCTGACGCTGCCCGAGTTCTCCGTCCTGCTGGCCCACACCAAGATCGGCGCGGCGCAGGAGGTGCTGGCCTCCGGGCTGCCCGACGACCCCTACCTGCGGGACGTGCTGACCGGCTATTTCCCCGCGCCGCTGCGGGAGCGCTACTCGGGCCGGATGGGGACCCACCGGCTGCACCGGGAGATCATCACCACGGCGGTGGTCAACGACATGGTGGACAGGTCAGGGATCACCTTTGCGTTCCGGCTGAACGAGGAGACCGGTGCGTCGGTGCCGGACATCGCCGCGGCCTGGCTGGTCGCCCGCGAGGTCTTCGACATGACCGGGCTCTGGACAGGGCTGGAGGCACTGGACGGCAAGGTCGATACCTCCACCCAGATCCTGGCGTCGCTGGAGGGCCGCAAGCTCACCGAGCGGGCGGCCCGGTGGCTGCTGCATTTCCGCCGCCCGCCGTTCGATATCCGGCAGACGATCGACTTCTTCGCCGCCGGGGTGCTCACGGTCGGGGCAGGCCTGCCCAAGCTCCTCACCGGGCGGGACCTGGCCGGGTTCGAGGAGCATCGTGACTTCTTCGCCGAACGCGGCGTGCCGGAAGACCTGGCCGACCGGATCGCGGCGATGGTGCCGGCCTACTCGGCCTTCGACGTCGTGGACATCGCCCGCGGTACCGGCCGGTCGGTCGAGCAGACGGCCGAGGTGTACTTCGACCTGGCCGAGCGGCTGCAGATCACGCGGCTGCGCGACCGGATCACCGCCCTGCCCAGGGATGACCGGTGGAACACGATGGCCCGCGGCGCGCTGCGCGATGACCTGTACACCGCGCACGCGCAGCTGGCCAGGGACGTGCTGACCGTGACGGGCCCCGGCAGCCCGGAGGAGCGGCTCGCGGCCTGGGTTCAGCGCAACGAGTCCGCGGTGCGAAGGGCGGGCCAGACCCTGAGCGAAATCTGGGAGAGCGACGCGTTCACCGTAGCGACTCTGTCGGTCGCGGTGCGTGCTGTCCGAACTCTGGTGGCCACCAGCACGCTACCCACCTGAGCTGGGGTTTAGGGCATCAGATGCTGGTGGGTAGTTGATCTCGCGTAGGCTCTCGGCATGGCAATCGACAGTGCGAGCGAGCTCTCGGCACTCTCGTCGAAGCTCGCCAGCATTGAGGCTGTCCTGGACCCTGATTCGATCAGGAAGGAAGCCGATATCCTGCGTGAGCGGTCGGCGGATCCGACGCTATGGCAGGACCCGGAGCAGGCGCAGGTGGTCACCAGGCGCCTGTCCTATCTCGACGGCGAGCTGTCCCGGCTGGCCGGCCTGCACAGCCGCCTGGGAGACGCCAGGGCGGGGTTCGAGCTCGCCGAGAGCGAGAACGACGAGCCCACCCGCGAGGAGGCGCTGCAGAACCTGGCCGGCATCCGCAAGGAGATGGACCTGCTGGAGATCAGGACCCTGCTGTCGGGCGAGTACGACTCCCGCGAGGCGCTGATCTCCATCACCGCGCAGGCCGGCGGCGCCGACGCGGCGGACTGGGCGGAGGGACTGCGGCGTATCTACCTGCGCTGGGCCGAGCGGCACGGATACCCGACCGAGATCTATGACACCTCGTATGCGGAGGAAGCCGGGATCAAGTCGACCACCTTCTCGGTCAATGCGCCGTACGCCTACGGCACGCTGCGCGGCGAGCACGGCACGCACCGGATGGTGCGCATCTCCAAGTACGACAACCAGGGCCGCAGGCAGACCTCGTTCGCGGGCGTCGACGTCATTCCCGTTGTCCAGCAGGCCGACCATATCGAGGTTCCCGAGGACGATCTGAGGATCGACGTCTACCGGTCCAGCGGCCCTGGCGGCCAGGGCGTCAACACGACCGACTCGGCCGTGCGGATAACGCACCTGCCGACCGGGATCGTGGTCTCCTGCCAGAATGAGCGCAGCCAGATCCAGAACCGGGCCAGCGCCATGGCCGTGCTGCAGGCCAAGCTGCTGGAGCGCAAGCGGGACGAGCAGACAGCCAAGCTGACCGAGCTGCGCGGGGAGTCCAAGCGCAGCTGGGGGACCCAGATCCGCAACTACGTCCTGCATCCGTACCAGAACATCAAGGACGTGCGGACCGGTTATGAAACCGGGAACACCGCCGCCGTGCTCGATGGCGAGATCGACGGGTTCATCGAGGCCGAGATCCGCTGGCTACGGACCCAGGGGCTGTGACGGCCCGTCTGCCCGGGTGCTCGGTGTGCCGGGGTGCTCGGTGTGCCCGGGTGCTCAGTGTGCCCGGGTGCTCAGTGCGCCAGGTGCTGTACGGCCAGCGTCAGCAGTGCAATCGTCAGCAGCGCCGCCAGCAGGAGCGGCAGGGTGAAGGCCGGTCCGGAGTGGTGAATATGCGCTCGGGCCGCGCGGCAGGTCGGGCACCGGCCTTCCGCCACCGGCCCAGCGCACTGGGCGCAGATCAGGTGCTCGCAGCTCATGTCTGGGTCCCTCCGAGGCCGGCGGTTACCCGGTCACTTCGACGATGTTGGACGTTCCAAGCCAGTTTCCCCCCTAGACTGGCCCCTGGCCAAACTGGGACGTGATTGTCGTCCCAGCAGGCAGTCCGCATCTCGTCGAGAGCGTGTGATAGGCCAGTGATCCACTTCGAGAATGTCACCAAGGCGTACCCGAACCAGGGCCGTCCCGCCCTGGAGAACGTCGACATAGACGTCGAGAAGGGCGAGTTCGTGTTCCTGGTCGGGCCGTCAGGGTCGGGCAAGTCCACGTTTCTGCGGCTGGTGCTCAAGGAGGAGCGCCCGACCGACGGCCGGATCCACGTCGCGGGCAAGGATCTGGCCCGGCTGACCAACTGGAAGGTGCCGCATTTGCGCCGCAGGATCGGCTGCGTCTTCCAGGATTTCCGGCTGCTGCCGAACAAGAACGTGTACCAGAACATCGCCTTCGCGCTGGAGGTGATCGGCAAGCCGCGGCGCTTCATCAGGAAGGTCGTCCCCGAGGTGATCGACCTCGTCGGCCTCGAGGGCAAGCGCGACCGGATGCCCGATGAGCTGTCCGGCGGCGAGCAGCAGCGGGTGGCGATGGCACGGGCGTTCGTGAACCGGCCGATGATCCTGCTGGCCGACGAGCCGACCGGGAACATCGACCCGGCGACATCCATCGGCATCATGAAGGTCCTCGACCGGATCAACCGGACGGGCACCACGGTCGTCATGGCCACGCACGATGCGGCGATCGTGGACTCCATGCGCAAGCGCGTCATCGAGCTTGAGTTCGGCAAGGTGGTGCGCGACCAGTCGCGCGGGGTCTACGGCCAGGCCTACTGACCGGCCTGACTGGAGATTCCGGCCTGACCAGGACTACCGAGGGATCAGCGACATGCGTGCACAGTTCGTATTCCATGAGGTATGGATCGGCCTGCGGCGAAATCTGACCATGACGATCGCCCTGGTCGTGGTGGTCGCCATCAGCCTGTCCCTGCTCGGCACCGGCATGCTGTTCGTCAAGCAGGTGGATAACTCAAGGAGCTACCTCCAGGGCCGGTTCCAGCTGTCTGTCTACCTGTGCACCAGCGTGCCGTCGAGCGCCCAGTGCGTCAGGAACGGCCCGGCCAAGCCCGCCCAGAAGGCCGAGATCCGGCAGACGCTGGCGGCCATGCCGCAGGTGAAGAGCGTTGTCTACGTCTCGCAGGCCACGGCCCTGCGGCAGTTCCAGTCCGAGGACCCCTCGCTGGCGAAGAACACGCCAGCGGGCGCCATCCCCGACTCGTTCGAGCTGAAGCTCAAGAACACCCAGGCCGACGAGAGCACGGTCGCGGCGACGGTCGACGGCATGCCGGGGGTGGACACGATCGTGGCCGACTCCGCGATCCTCGATAAGTTCTACAAGCTGGTCGACGGCGCGCGTAACGCGGTGGTGATCATCGCGATCATCCTGATCATCGCGGCCATCCTGCTGGTCGCCAACACCATCCGGCTGTCCGCGTTCAACCGGCGGCGGGAGACCAGCATCATGCGCCTGGTCGGCGCGTCGAACTTCTACGTGCAGCTTCCGTTCCTCGTCGAGGGCATGATCGCGGGTGTCTTCGGCTGGCTGGTGGCCAGCGGCCTGCTGATCGTCGTCAAATCGCTGTGGCTGGACGGCCTGCAGCAGTACTTCCCGTTCAACGTAACGCTGACCACTGCCGACCTGGTCGAGGTGATCATTCTGGCCATGATCATCGGCGTGCTGCTGTGCGGCACCACGTCGTTCCTCACGCTCAGGCGCTACCTGCGCGTGTGACGTCCGGGCCTGACGGAAAGTGGCAGCAGAACAGGGCAAGAAGATCATTGCCAGGAACCGGCGTGCCCGGTACGACTATCACATCGAGGATGTGCTGGAGGCCGGGCTGGTCCTCACGGGCACGGAGGTGAAGTCCCTGCGGGCCGGTCGGGCCTCCCTCGCCGATGGCTTCGGCCAGATCTCTGATAGCGAGGTCTGGCTGCATGGCGTGCACATTCCCGAGTACACGCAGGGGACGTGGACCAACCACGAGCCGCGCCGGATACGTAAGCTACTACTACACCGCAAGGAGATCGACCGGCTGGCCAGCACGACCGCGGAACGTGGCTTGACGCTCATCCCGCTGTCGTTGTATTTCAAGGACGGGAAGGTCAAGGTGGAACTCGCGCTAGCCCGCGGCAAGCGGACTTACGACAAGCGCCATGACCTCGCGGAGAAGGACGCCGCCAGAGAGGTAGACCGTGCTCTGCGGCGCCGGAGGTAGGACAGTGGCGGTTTATGGCCCGCACGCGTAGCAGCGGCGCGCACGCCGCCAGCCATCGCGCTCCGCGCTCTGGGCCGCCGCCGAGGGGGACCGGGGCCACGGGCGTCGGCGATCCCGGAATCTACCGGCCGCCCCCGCCCGGCCCGGATATCTGGGTGGCCGGAACGCAGGATCCGGCCACAACGCAGGATCCGGCCACCCAGGACTCAGGAACGCAGCACTCAGGAACGCAGCACTCAGGAACCCAGGACGACCGGGGGATCGCCAGGCCGGAGTCCCCCGCTCCGGGCGCCTGGGTGGCCGGGATCCGGGATCCGGGACCTCCGCTGGCCGGGCTCGAGGACATGGGTCCCCCCCTGGCCGGGCTCGAGGACATGGGCCCCCCGCTGGCCGGCGCCCAGGATCCGGGGCACCGCCCGCCGGGGGCGCCGGTGGCCGGAGCCCAGGCCCGCCCGGCCGGAGAGGACGGGGGCCGCCGCACGGGCGCCGGGCAGTGGGCCCGGCGGGCGGGCGCCCACCCGGCGCTGAGCCGTATCCGCTCCCGGCTCAGCAAGCCACGGGCCATCCTGGCCATCGGCGTGGCCGTGGTGCTCTGCGCCAGCCTGGTGCTGGGCTGGGCCTCGCCCCAGCCGCCGCCCGAGCCGACGGTGCAGGCGTTCCTGCTGGCCTGGGAGAACGGGCAGTACCGGGCGGCGGCCGCGCTGACGACCGGCAATCCGAAGCTCGTGGCCGGCGAGCTCGCCGGCGCCTACCAGCAGCTGGGCGCCGCCGACCTCGGACTCGGCATGGCCACCATCAGCCAGCATGCCAGCACGGCCACCGCCACCTTCAACGCCTCGGTCGACCTCGGCCGGGGCGGCCTGCCGTGGGACTACCGGGGCCGCTTCACGCTGCGCAGGACTGGCGCGGGCTGGAAGGTCGTCTGGAGTCCCGCGGTCATCGTCCCCGGGCTGCACGCCGGGCAGCGCCTGGCCGTCCTGACTACCATGCCGCAGCGTTCGCAGTTGCTCGACGCCGCCGGCCTGCCGCTCGCGCAGCCCTCACCCGCCTATGCGGCGGGGGTGCGGCCCGGCGCCCTGCGCGACCCCACCGCGACGGCCGATGCCCTGGCCGGACTGACCGGGCTGGCGGCCGGCCAGATACTCGCCCAGATCAACGCGGCGCCGTCGGCGAGTTTCCTGACGCTCGTGCATCTTCGGCCGGCTGCCTATCGCCGGCTCAGCCGCAAGCTGCGGCGTATCCCCGGCCTGAGAGTCCGGCAGACACGGACCCGGCTGTTCGACAGCATCGCGCCGGCCATCTCCGGTTCGGTCGGCACCGAAACGGCCGAGGTGCTGCGCACCACGGGCGTGCCGTACCGGCCGGGCACCACCGTGGGCCTGTCCGGGCTCCAGCAGGCGTTCCAGCACACCCTGGCCGGGACGCCCACCACGAAGATCGTGGTGCAGAACGCGGCCGGCCACCCGGCGGCCGTACTGAAACAGTGGCCAGGTCATGGCGGCACCGCCGTCCAGACCACTATCGACTCGGCGACGCAGCGCGCCGCGGACAGCGCGCTGAGCTCGCTGCCGCAGTCCGCGGCGATCGTCGCCGTCCGGGGCGGCACCGGCCAGATCCTCGCGGTCGCGCAGCACACGGTGCGCGGCATTCCGGCGGTCAGCCCGCTGTCGGGCCGTTACCGCCCGGCGCAGGCCTTCACGATCCTGTCCACCGCGGCGCTGCTGGCGACCGGATTCAGGGCCAGCGCGCCTACGCCCTGCACCCCCACCAACCTGGTGGGCGGCGAGGTCTTCTCGAATGAGCCGGCCGAGCCGGACCTGGGCCAGGCGCTGTTCAGCACGGACTTCGCCCATGCCTGCGGGACCGCGTTTACCGGGGCCGCGCTGAATCTCAGCGCCGCGCAGCTCACCGCCGCGGCCTCGCGGTTCGGCATCGGCGCCCCCTGGCAGCTGCCGTTGCCGTCTTTCTCGGGAACGGTGCGGTCGCCGTCCGACCAGGCTCAGCTGGCCGCGGAGTTCATCGGCACGGGAGGCGTCCTGGTCAGCCCGCTGGACATGGCACTGGCGGCCGGAGCCGTCCAGTCGGGGTCCTGGCACCCGCCGTCGCTCATCGCCCGCACTACGGATCCGGGGCCGTCGCCGCGAGTGCCGTTTCGCAATGGGGTTCTTTCCCAGCTGCGCGGCCTCATGCGTGACGCCGTGCGAACGGGCGCCGGGCATCCCGCTGACGTGGCCGGAACAGGCGTCTACGGGCAGGTGGGCAGCGTTCCGCTGAGGACGGGCCCTGACGGCCTGCAGTCAAGCTGGTTCGTTGGCTTCCGGGGGGATGTGGCCTTCGCCGTGCTGGTGGTAGGCACATCGCCCAGCGTGTCGGCGGCACCGGTGGCGGGCCAGTTCGCCCTGGGCCTGCAGTCCGGTTCCTGACCGGAACATGGCCTGCAGGGCGCGGCCGGCAGCTTCGCGTGGTTGGTCGGCCAGATGCCGATCGGGTAGAGTACGTGACATAACTGAAGAGGGGGTGACTGGTTTCGACTTTGGTAGTTGATCCAGGGGAAGCGGGCCGAGGGTTGCGGTTATGACCTCGTAAATCCTGTGGCCGCACATGTTAAGTGCCAACTCAAAGCGCACTCACCTCGCGCTCGCGGCTTGACCGCTAGCTAGGGGTTGTCAGCCCGGGAATGCCTCCGGCCCGGTGTCTGGCATCAGCAAGGGGGATCCACCGTCTAGCCCGGCCGCGGGACTAGGCGGGACAACCAACAGCGGCTGAGCCCGTCGGCGACTCGCCTGCATGAACGCCGGGGCTGAGAAAAGCTAGCGCAGGCTGCGCCCGGAGAAGCCCTGGTGATGTACTGAAGGACGCGGGTTCAATTCCCGCCACCTCCACTGCGAACGGCTGAGGCCGGTGTAAGCGCCTGCGGGCGTTCACGCCGGCCTCAGCCGTTGCCATCGGCTCGCGGGAATCGGGACGAAGGACAGCACTGCCCGAGCGCCTCGGCTGAGCCCCGATCCGATCAGGAATCAAGAAGCGCCACGGTCTGGCCGGGCCTAGCCTTCCGAGGGAAGGCCGGCGTGGCGCCGTGCCCCTGAGCGTCAGGAAAGGAAGCCCGAGAATGCCCACGAAGAATGCCCAGGCCGGGTCCGATAGCTTCAGCGCCGAGGAGCGTGCCGCGATGAAGGAGCGCGCCGCCGAGCTGCGCGCCGAGGGCAAGAAGGGCGCCAAGAAGGCCGACGGCCTGCAGGCGGTCCTCGACAGCATCGCGGCGATGGCGCCGGAGGACCGTGCGCTCGCCGAGCGCGTGCATGTGACGGTGACCGCGGCCGCCCCCGAGCTGTCGCCGAAGACCTGGTACGGGATGCCCGCCTACGCGAACGCGGACGGCAAGGTGGTCGTCTTCTTCCAGAACGCAGGCAAGTTCAAGTACCGGTACTCGACCCTGGGCTTCCAGGACGCGGGGAACCTTGACGACGGCGATATGTGGCCGGTGTCGTACGCGCTCCAAGGGTGGAGCCCTGCGGTGGAGACGAAGGTGGCCGAGCTGGTGAAGGCCGCGATCTCCTGACCGGTCTGCCTCTCCCGTGCCGCCTCCGCTACGTAGCCAACCCCGATGCGGAAGATACAGCCCGCTGGGGCTGTTGATGCTGCCGCATCGATACGCGCTTTCCCGACAGCGAAGGAATCAGTCACGTGACCGTGCAAGACATCCCGGTGAACACCCTGTCCGGCCAGCCAGGGTCGCTTGGCGACCTGCCCGCCAAGACGCTGCTCGTGGTCAATGTCGCCTCCAAGTGCGGCCTGACGCCGCAGTACGAGGGGCTGGAACGGCTGCACGAGCGCTTCAGCGACCGCGGGTTCTCGGTCGTCGGGTTTCCCTGCAACCAGTTCGGCGGCCAGGAGCCGGGCACGGCCGAGCAGATCGCGGAGTTCTGCTCGCTCAGCTACGGGGTGACCTTTCCGATGTTCGAGAAGATCGAGGTCAACGGACCTGGCCGGCACCCTATTTACACCGAGCTGACCGCGGTGCCCGACGCGACTGGCGCGGCCGGCGACATCCAGTGGAACTTCGAGAAGTTCCTGGTCGGCCCGGACGGGGCGATCCTCGGGCGGTTCCGCCCCCGCACCGAGCCGCAGGACGCGGAGCTCGTCGCGGCGATCGAGGCCGCCCTGGCGTGATGGTCCTGGCGTGATGGTCCGGGGGACGGTCCCCTGGCGATGGCCGGGGCGTTGATGGCCCTGGTGCGTCTCGTCAGGGAACGCGGGCGGTAATAATCTGGCCCGGTCCTCGCTGGCGCTTCAGGTTGGCCGGCACGACCTCGAATTGGTCGGTCGCACCACGGGTGAGGCCGGTGAGCGTGACCCCTGGCGAGTGGACGATGCGGGCGAGGGCAAATCCCCCGGACGCGCTGCTGCTGACCAGGACGCGGTACCGCAGGCCGAGTCCCGCGCTCGGCCACGTCAGCCGGACCGAGCCTCCGTCGCGCGGCTGCGCCTTGACGCCGGAAACGGCGGGCACCGGCGGGCAGCCGCTAGCGTAGGACCAGCTGTTATACCAGTCTGCGGGATGCCGCTGGGTGATCTGCGGATAGCCCGCGGGACCGGCCCGCACCAGATCCTGGATCGGGCGCACGAGCGTGGTGAAGGCGCTCTTGGGCACGGCTATGAATCGCGGCTGGGTCATGGTGTTGGTGTAGCCCGCCATCGGAACGCACCCCGCGGTGACGGCCTCCGAATTGACGTTGTAGCTGATCACCAGCGTCGTTCTGGTGGAGAAGGCAGGCTCGACGCGCGCCTCGTACATGATCCGGTAGTCGTTGGCCGGGTTGAGCCCGATACCGGGAGCCCGGTAGAGCTGGATGCCGCTGGCGGTGTCGAAGGGGCCCCACGGCTCGGGCGCGGGATAGGCGTCGATGTCGGGATCTCCTGCCCCGGCGCTCTTGATCAGCCAGTACCGCCCGGCTATTGGCTCGACGCTGAAGCCCGACGGGACGCTCAGATCCTGGCCGAGACCTTGGCCGACTGACTCAATGGGGGTGGAGCCGTCCTGGCTGTCAGCCCATTGCCCGGCGTCGTAGAACTGCCATGCGGCGAAATCGGCCAGGTGGGCGGAGCTCACCCTGGCCAGGTACAACTGGCTGGTGCCGCCGGTCGGATGAGGACTCTGCCAGCCGTATATATAGGTCGTGCCCCCGGCCTTGAGCAGAGCCGATCCCCAGATAATCGGAGTTCCGCCGCTCGGCGGAGTATAGGTCGGCAGGTTCGTGCGCCGTGGCCGCACCACGGCTCCGTACAGCGGCCCGTGTCCGGCGGCGCTGAGTTTGCTGACGGGAAACCGGGCGATCGCTGTCCCGGTGGGAACGAACGGGATCGAACTCGGCAGGTACCTGTTGTAGAACTTCACCACGGTCCCGCCGACCCTGATCCCGTCGGCGTCCCAGTACTTCTCAGGGCGCCCGGACGTGATGGTCGAGGAGCCGATGACCGGCACCGCCTCCCCTGGCCCGCCCGCCGCCGCGCAGGCATGGCCGCCGGTGATCGTCACGAACCGCTCGCGGCCGCCGGTCGTGGTCTGCATGACGACCGAGTTATGCAGCAACGCGCTGGCCTCGGAGAAGCCGATCGTAGATCCCGCCGGGCCCAGGTAGGTATCGGAGAAGAACCAGGCGACCTGCGACGAACTCAGCCGGACCGCCGATACGCCATCGCCGCCCGCCCAGTCGGCGCAGGTGGAGCTGTCGGAGTAGGCGAGCCACTGCCCGTCGAGGGCCGCCGGCGATGGCTCGTGGCCCGTGCCCCGCTGGGTGCCGATGGCGATCGTCCCGCTGGGCAGCTCCGGCGTCGTGGCCCGGGAGGGACTGCGCAGGGCAGTCAGCACGCCGAACGTGACAGCGAAGCTGGCGAGAAGGCCGAAGATGGCCAGGATCAGGTCAACTTTGCGAGTCCGTGGCTTCATCCGGGAGCTCCTTGCCGGCCTGGTCGCCCGGCGGTCCTAGCTGCGCCGACTCAGCAAATGGACTATACCAGGCCCATACGCCACACATCCGGCGAAGCTCGTACGGCCCGCATCCGGCGCCCCTGGCCCTGGAGCAAGGCGCAAAAACGGTGCGTAAACGGTGCGTAAACTGCACGTCGCGCGCTGATTCTTTCATCCTCCGGCCGGCTAAATCGGCTATTGGCCACTGATGCCGTCTGCTCCGCCCGCAATGCCGCCTTCGGGCGATAGTCTTGGCGCCGGAGCGACCAGGTTCGCGGCGGTAATTAGGCTGTCGGCCTCCGCTCATCACGATCGGGGTGTGTGACGTGCGGCCGTGCGACGGCCCTCCATTGGAGGCTGCCATGAGTCCGCAGTGCGGGTGGGGCGAGTAATCAGCCAGGCAACCTGCGAGCGAGGTGACGAGTGGCCGAGAGGAATGTCGCAATGACGGATACGGGCGGTGCCCCTGCAGAAGCCCCCGGTGCTGCCGACCTGCGCAAACAGCAGATGCTGCGGGCTGCCCTCGAGGTCATCTCGGAGCGGGGGTATCCGGACGCCAGGATCGCCGATGTCGCGGAGCGCTCCGGCATCAGTCCGGCACTGGTCATTTACTACTTCAAGACCAAGGACCGGCTGCTTACTGAGGCGATCAGGTTCTCCGAGGAAAGCTGGTATTCCGCCGCCCAGCAGCGGCTGGCCTCGCTGCCGACCGACGCGGCGCGGCTTGAGGCGGTCGTGGCGATGATCTGCCTCCCCGAGGAAGACCCGGAGCAGCACAGTTCCTGGCCGGTCTGGCTCGACTTCTGGGCCCAGGCGGCCAGGAACGCCGAGGTGGCCAGCGTCCGGCAGCGGGCCGACGAGCGCTGGCGGGACACGATCGGCTCGCTCGTGCGGGACGGCCAGGCGTCGGGCGAGTTCCGCGACGTGAACGCCGCGGACTTCGCCGTCCTGCTGTCCTCGCTGCTCAACGGGCTCGCTATTCAGATCGCGCTCAAGGATCCGGTGGTGGACGCGGCCGGAGCGTTCGAGGTCAGCATGCGTTTTGCCGCCGGGGCACTGGGGTTCGACTGGGCCCCCGGCCGGTCACGAGGGCCGGATTAGGTACGTCTGGGGATTCTGGGGTGGCGGCCCCCGGCTGGCAGACTTATGTGATGGCCGGACCGATCATTGACAGCCACACCCATCCGCTGGTGCACGGAAGTCAGCAGCTTCTGCCGGGCGATCACTCGGCCGAGGCGTATCTGGCCCGCGTCGAAGGCCTTGGCATCGAGCGGGCGGCGGCACTCGTCATGGCGCCACGCGGCAACCTGGAGCTGACCAGAGTGCTGAACGATGCCGTCCTGGCTCTGGCCGGCGAGCACGGCGGGTTCTTCTTCCCGGTCTGCTCCGTGCACCCAGCCGACGGGGACGAGGCGGGCCGGGAACTGGAGCGGGTCGTGGCCGCCGGCGCGCGGTGGCTGAAGCTGCATCCCTTCACCCAGGAATTCGACGTGGCCGCGCCCGAGGTGGCGAGCCTGGTGCGCACGGCCGGAGACCTCGGTCTCACGGTGCTGTTCGACGCCGCGTCGCCGACCGACATCGCGCAGACCGGCAAGTTCGTCCAGCTCGCGCTGGATGCGCCCGAGACGCGCCTCATCCTGGCGCATGCGCATGGCACGGATTTCCCGAAGCTGCTGATGTACGAGATCCTGGCCCGCTACGAGTGGTGGCCAAGAAAAGTGTGGGTCGATATCTCGGCGACGGCCAGCCTGCTGGCCAACGGCCCGTTCGCTGAGCAGTTCACCTGGGTGCTGCGCAAGATGGGAGTCGACCGGGTGCTGTTCGGCAGCGATTACCCCGTTGAGGATCCCGGCCAGGCGATCGAGGCGGTGGCCGCGCTGGGATTCACCGCCGAGGAGCAGCGGGCGATCCTCTACGACAACGCAGCCCAGTTGCTGGCGGACTGATGCCGACGCTGCTGGTGGTGCACCACACGCCGTCGCCTGCGATGGCGGAGATGTTCGACGCCGCGGTCAGCGGGGCGCGGACCGACGAGGTGCCGGGCGTCGAGGTGATTATCCGGCCGGCGCTGACCGCGGGCGCCGCCGACGTGCTCGGCGCGGACGGCTACCTGCTGGGCACTCCGGCCAATATCGGCTACATGTCCGGCGCGCTCAAGCATTTCTTCGACGGCATCTTCTACCCGTGCCTGGAAGCCACCCAGCGGCGGCCGTACGCCCTCTACGTGCACGGCAATAACGACACCGCGGGCGCCGTGCGGGCCGTGGAGGCTATCGCCGACGGTCTGCGGTGGCGGCGCGCCCGGCCGCCCGTGTGCGTCACCGGGGCGCCGGACCGCGATGCCCTGGAGGCGTGCTGGGAGCTGGGCGCGGTGCTGGCCGCGGAGCTTTCCGCGGAGTTTTCCGCGGGCGAATCCTGAAGATCCGCGGCCGGATCCTCTGATCGTCACGGCTCCGGTCCAAGGGGTCCCGGCCGCCGTTATCCCCCCAGAAGGGGCTAAGCTACCCAGGGTGAGTCGAGCCGACGGAGATGAGGGGCCGTACGGGATCACCGCTGCAACGACTGACCAGCCCGCCACGGGCGAGCCCGCCACCGGCCCGGCGGAGCCGCGCGACAGCCATGGCGCGGGCCTCGACTGGCAGCCGCTCGCGCGGTGGGCCAGGCGCCGCCGCGTCGTGCTGGTCGGCATTGCCTTAATCGCGGCGCAGGTCGCATGGAAGGCCTACTTTCTCGGCCGCTTCTTCTTCTGGCAGGACGATTACCAGTACCTGAACCGAGCGCTCGACAACGGCTTCACCTGGAGGTTCCTGACCCAGGTGGAGGGCGGGCATCTGACGCCCGGTCTCAACGCGATCTCGTGGGTGCTGGCGCGGGTCGCGCTGTACGACTGGCGGCTGGCCTCCGTCGTCACGCTGGTCATCCTGGCCAGCGCCGGCCTGGCGGCGCTCTGGCTGCTGAAGATGCTCTTCGGCGACCGCCCCGTCATTCTGGTACCGCTGATCATCTACCTGCTCACGCCCTTGACGCTGGCGGACCTGGGCTGGTGGGTGGCCGCGACCGAGTCACTGCCGCTCCAGCTGGCGATCTTCATGGCCCTGGCCACGCACGTGCGCTATGTCCGCACCGGCCGCTTCAGGTACGCCGTGGCTGCCGTTGCCTGGACGGTCGTCGGCATGCTCTTCTTCGAGAAGTCCGTGGCCCTGCCGCTGCTGCTGTTCGCGGTCACCTCCGCGTTCCTGGTGGATGGCCGCTGGCTGTCGGCGGCGCGCAGCTGCCTGGTCAGGTACTGGCCGGGCTGGACGCTGTATGCGGTCGTGATGGCGGCGTACGTGGCGCTGTTCGTCGCCGTCCTGCACACCTCCCGCTCGCAGCCGGGCTCTCCGGGTGCCTACCGTGGCGCTCTCGCGTTCGTCTCCGACCTGATGAGATACGCGTTCCTGCCCGGTGCCCTGGGCGGCCCGTGGCACTGGTCCTCGATCGGGAGTTACGCGTACGCGGCGCCGCCGCTGAGCCTGGACTGGCTGAGCTGGATAGCGGCGGCCGGTGTGGTGACGGCGAGCATCGTGATCCGCAGGCATGCCTGGCGGGCCTGGGCCATCCTCGCGGGCTGGCTGGTGCTCGCGGACATGCTTCCCGTCCTCCTGGGCCGTACCCGCGTCTTCGGGGCGATCGTCGGACTGGACACCCGTTACGTGGCCGACGCGGCACCGGTCCTGGCTATCTGCGTGGGCCTGGCCTTCCTGCCCGTCGTCGGCCGGCCCGAACTGCGACGGCGAGGCGAGCCGGCCTCGGCACAGGCCAGCCAGCTAGCCACGGCGGTCACGGCCGCCGTGCTCGGGGCCTTCGTTCTGGGCTCGCTCCTATCGGTGCAGGCCTACCAGTCGGTCACCACCAGCGTCCCGGCCCGGTCCTTTATCGCCAATGCCAGGGCGGCGCTGAAACAGGCGCCGGCCGGGACCGTGATCGTTGACTTCCCCGTGCCCCCGACCCTGCTGACCGCGGCGCTCTTCGGCCGGTACGGCTACGCCTCGAAGGTGGTCGGCGACATGGCTCTCGGCCAGCACCGGGTGCGCTGGACCAGGAAGCCACAGGGGACCATCAACTCGCTGCTGGCGTTCGGCACCGACGGCAGGCTCCGCCCGGTGATCTGGTACGGGGCCATGAGTCCCGCGATTCCGGCGGGCAGCTGCTGGCCGTCCCGCGGCCAGACCGTCACGATGCCACTGAATTTCAAGGTCACAAACGCTCAGACCGTGCGCATCGACTACCTCGCCTCATCAGCGGGGGCGGCGACCGTGACCTTCGGCGGCCAGTCCCAGCCGGTCACTCTCGCCCGCGGCCTGAACAGCACCTACGTTCCCGTCCATGGCAGCTCGAACACGGTCGTCATCTCCGGACCCGGACTCGGATCCAGGCCCCGACTCGGACCCGGAAAAGAGCAGGTCTGCGTCGGCAGCGCGATGGCCGGGCTGGTGTTCCCGTCGAATTCAGGAGCGGCGATCCCTGCTCTCCCGGTATCCGGCTGACCGTGTCACCGTGGTCAGGCGAGCGTGGTCAGGCCAGCCTGGTCAGGCCAGCGTGTGTACTGCCTCGCCGCTCTGCGCGCGCTTCATGAGCCGCGCGTGCTCCTCGTCGGCCACGGGATCGGCCTGCTGCGCCAGCAGGATCGGAATGCCGTTCTCGATCTGGTAGACCCGCCGGAGCCGGGGGTTATACAGCAGCTCCTCGTCAGCGAAATACAGCAGGGCTAGCTTGTCGATGGGACAGGCGAGAATACGCAGCAGGGCGCCTTCCAGCACTATGACTCTCTCCTTCTCCTGACCTGAGCGGTTGCCGTTCTTCTCCTGGCCTGAGCCGGTGGTGTTCACCGGGCCTGCCCGTCCTTCACCGGGCTGGTGAGGTCCGTAAGCGCAGTCGCGTAGGCCTCCGCGAACTGGGCCGCGGCCACGTCGTCGAACAGCGCGCGCCGGTACCTGAAGCACAGATGCAGGCGCCCGCCGACCGTGATGGCGCCGACCGAGAGCCCGCGCGGCATGTGCGCCGAGGTCGAGAACCACATGCTGGTCGGGGCGCCCAGCCCGAAGCGGGGCGGGTCGGCCACGCTGCCCAGGTTGGTCAGCAGTGAGGTGTCGCAGATCCGCGGGCCCAGCAGCCGCAGCGCCGCCCGCAGGAGCTGACGCCTGACCACCGCCGGGCACCAGGCCGCGGCCAGCACCCGGCTGGGGAAACTGACCTGCGGTCCGGCGGTGCCCTTAGCCTCCAGGGTTTGGCTCGTCACATCGGCCAGCAGGCCGGTCACGTCGGATCTGGTGTCCGGCAATCGGGCCGTCACGGCACTGAGCCTGGACAGGTTGCCGGTCGCCGCTTCCTGGCCGGCCGTGCGGGCGTTGATCGGAACAGTGATCCGGATGTGGTCCGACGGCCGCATGCGCGCGACGTTCCACCGGCCGATGGTCACGATCAGGGCGGTGATGAGCAGGTCGTTGACGGTGGGGCGCGGTCCCGTCCCTGACCAGGCCGCGGCAGGCACGTCCGGGCAGCTCATCATTTCCACGCCGTAGCCTGACCGGCTCGGGCGGGTCCCGTTCGGGCTGGCCCCGTTCGGGCTGGCCCCGTTCGGGCTGGTCCCGTTCGGGCTGGTCCCGTTCGGGCGGGCGCCGTAGAGGACGGCGCTGTTCAGGATGGCAGCATCATCGCTCGTCCCGGTGGTGTGCTGGGCGGCGATCCGGGTAGCAGGCGCGGGCAGCAGGGACCGGTGCCCGGCCGCGCTGGGCCGCCGCGGGCCGGGCCGTGACCCGGCCGCCTTCGGGCCGGTCTGGCCGGCCGCGCGCGCTCGTCCCGGTTCCGGCTGCTGGTGGACACCCGGCAGGTTCCAGTAGTGGGCCGAGATCGACCGCAGGAGATCGAGGCAGGAGATTCCGTCGAGGGCCGCATGGTGAGCCTGGAGGATCACGCAATCCTCGCTGGGCCCGACGGCGAGCAGGACGCGCACGGGCGGGGAGGTCTCCAGGGCCGGAGATTCCGCCAGGAACAGTTCCCGCTCGCGGGTCAGCTCCCTCTCGTCGGCCCAGAACGTGCAGCGGACCGGATCCACGTCCAGCTCCCGCGGGTGCTCCCAGGCCGATCGCAGCCGCCATCTGCTTTCCGATGCCAGCCGGGCCCGTGCCCGCGGGTGCTCGGCGAGCGCGGCCAGGACCGCCTCGCGGAGCGCGCCCTCATGCAGCCGCCCGGCCGTCCGCACCTCGATGTGCACGTTGTTCGGCTCGGCCGGCGTGTCGTAGTAGCAGCTGAGCTCGTCGGCCACGCCGAAGGGCACGGGCCGCCAGTCCTGATCGCTGTCGTCCGCCGGTGCGGGCTGCGTCTGCGGCCGCAGTCGTGGCCCGGCCGTCTCCCTGAGCAGTGGCCGGCTGAGCACCGGGACGAACGCGGCGGCGAGCGCGATGAGCGCGCACGTCTGGGCGAGCGGGCCGAAGGCACCCGTGCCGATGGCGGTCGGCTCGGCCGCCGAGGCTACGGCGATGCCCGCCACCACCATCGAGGCGGCGCTGATCGCGGGCGGCCATCGCGGCCACCGGATGGCGACGACGGCCAGGACCGGCACCGCTATGGCGATCGGGCCGCCGATGACGAAGATCAGGGCCGTGAGAGCCAGGAGGCCAAGCCAGTTCCTGGTGGCCCGGCTGAACAGGAATGAGCCGCCCGCCGGGAATGAGCCGCCCGCCGGGAATGAGCCGCCCGCCGGGAATGAGCCGCCCGCCGGGAATGAGCCGCCCGCCGGGAATGAGCCGCCCGCCGGGAGCGAGCCGCCCGCCGGGAGCGAGGCGCCTGCCGGTCCGGTCGCCACCACCGGCGCGCCCGCGGTGGCCAGCGTGCGCCGGCGGAACCGGGCCGGGATCAGCCTGCTGCCGAGCACGGCTACCAGCAGCAGCACGATAATGGCGAGCGCGGACAGGGCGAGGCCGCCGTGATAGAGGCCCGCCGGGGCGAAGGTCAGCGTGATTGTCCCGCCGGCCCCGGCGGGCACCACGAAACCTTGCTGCCAGCCGTCGAGCTGGGCCGCCCGCAGCCGCCGCCCGCCCAGGGTGGCCACCCAGCCGGGATTGACGTTCTCGTGTATCTCGAGGTAAGAAGCAGCGCCCGGCCCGATGCGCACTGCGCGGTTGTCGGGCTGCCACCTGAGCAGAGCGACCGTACGTGGCGGGGCACCCGCCGTGCCCGCTGTGCCCGCTGTGCCAGCTGTGGTCGTCGTGGCCGCCGTCCCCGTGCTGCCCGCCGTAGCGGTCGAGCTGACCGGCGCGGCGCTGGTGCCGCCGCGCAGGCTGAGGCCCTCGACGGTGAGCAGGGGGGTGTCGGTGGCCAGCAGCCGATGCTGGCCGGGGCGCAGATTCAGCGCGCCGCCGTGAGTGCAGAGCCGCACCTTGACCTGGCGAAGCTGGGTCAGCTCGCCCAGGTTCCCGCTGACCGCCGTCTTATAGTGCTGCCCGTCGACCGTGACCGCCGGTCCCCGGCCGCAGGCCAGGCGGAACGGGGCGGTCGGAATCGGGGCGGCGAGCGGCAGGTCGTCCAGGGCCGGGATGGAGAGCTCGGACAGCCCGATCAGAGCGTGCGCGGGCTGCTGGCGGGACTTGACCGCGGGATTGACCGAGATAGCGGGGAAGCTGATATTCATCTGGCTGGTGGTCAGCGGCGGCGACACCCGGACGAGGCCGCCGATGCCGATGGAGGCCAGCCGGCCGCCGCCGGGGCTCGTGATCTCCACGGTCGCGGGGGCCGCGGAGAACCCGAAGGCCGGCTCCACGAACATCCTGGTGATGCGCCGGTGGCCGCGCCAGCTCAGGTGGATCACCGGATCCGAAGTGGCCGCGATCCACGGTGTCTTGCTGCCGGTGAACAAGTTGGCGGGGCCGAATTCCGGCAGCGAGTCCCACGTCGAGCTGGCCGTGACCTGGAGCGTGGAATTTCCGGCGGGCGCGACCCGGCTCAGCAGGGTCCCGAGCGCCGGGCCGGGCCGGACCAGCGCCGTGGCGGTCATCGTGAGCTTCTGCTGCCCGGACGTGGTGAAGATCCGGGCCAGCGGCGGCCCGGCCACCGATCCCGCCTGTCCGATGACCGCGCCCTCCTGATCCTGGTCGAAGGAGTACACGACGGCTGGCGCCCCTTGCCCCCCCGTCTCCTGCGCGGGCTTCAGGTAGCGGTTGACGTGGACCCCGGGGATCTGCACCTCCCTGATCCCCGCGCCGAGATTGCCCGCGATCACGCCGCTGGCGCTGGCGATGGTGATCCGCAGCCATTTTGTGGGCCCGGACGGCGCGCCGATCCGCTGCGTGGAGTCCTGCGGCAGCACCGTGGTCGTGACCTTCCCGGCCGCGGTGCTGACCTGCAGCTGGTTGGCCACCGACCGGCCTGTGCCGCCGATGAGCAGCTGCACGCCGATGCTGGCGGGCAGGTTCACCGGGTGATCGAAGGTGATCTGGATCCACTGGCCGACCGGAGTGGCCGCGCTCCCTTCGGTCCACGCCGTGGCGGGATTGCCGTCGAAGGCGTTGGCCGGGTCGTACTGCGGCTGCTGAGTGAGCCAGGAGCCATACGACGAGGCAGTGACGTCCGCGGCGCCGGACAGCACGGCCACCGTCTGATGGCCGGAAGCCGGCACGGACAGGATCTGCCGCGGCGGCTGGCCGCCCCCGCCGAGCGCGTCATCGACCGGGTTGTCCTCGCCCGCCGTATAGGTATACGACAGGTTGGAGCTGGTCAGCCCGAATGCGTTGTCGCTGCGGCGCTGGCCGTCGGTCACGGCCCACTGCGCCGGGCGCGCGGCGAGCGGGTCGCCGCCGATGACGGCGGGCTGGCCGGCGGGCATTCCCTGGGCCGACAGCTGCAGCAGCGAGTCCGGGCCGCCGCTGACCAGGGCGGTCTGGCTGACCGGTAGCGCGGCGACCGGGCTCGACGGCCGCGCTCTGGCGCTCGCCGCCTGGAATATCTCGACCGCCGGATAGCTGGGCAGGTAGGCCTGGACCTGAGCAGGCGCCCCCGGATTGGTCTGGTGGCCGGTAATGGGCGGGCCGAACGACGCGACGCGGCGGAACCCTGAAGCCAGCAGCGTGGCGTGGACTATCTGCGGCGATATATAGCCGAGCATCTTAGGGCTGAGGTCGTTGCGGACGACGACATAGCGGATCCCGCCGCGCTGCAGGAATGCGGGCAGGCCAGGGACCTGCTGGCCGGACTCGATCGCGTTCTCCGCGGTGGTCAGGACGATCTGGGATCCGGCGCCGCCGTAGGGCACCAGGCCGCGCGCGGCCCAGGGGGAGCGCGCAAGCGGCTCGAGCGGGTCGTCGATCGGGTTACCCCACAGATACTGCCCGTGGGATGCCGCGGGGACGACCAGCGCGTTCTGATGCGCGGACCGGGCGGCGAGAAAGCCAGCGGCCTGGTACCAGTAACGGGGGACCTGCGGGAAAGCCCCCGGCTGCAGGATCTGGCCGGTCAGCTGCGGCAGCGCGAGCCCGGCGAGGATCGCCGTGACGGCGATCGCGGTCACGGCACCCACGACCATCCGCGCGGAACGCCGGGCCAGGCTGATGATCAGGTCATGAGAGCGGGCGATCGTGTGCGCGAATCCCAGCGCCAGGGCCACCGCGACCGCGGGCTCTAGCTTGTAGACGTTGCGGAACGGAGAGAGCGCGCCGTTGAACAGCTGGTCGACGGTGGAGTGCAGCGGGCCGCCGAGCGATCCCGGGTACCCGGCCAGCGCGATCAGGGCGGCCAGGCCGACCGTCAGGCACAGCCAGCGCCGCTGCGGCATGTCCCGGCGGGCCAGGCCGAAGAGCCCGGCCGCGGCCGCCGCCGCGGAGGCCAGTACCGCGGCCGGCCAGGTGACTATCGCCCAGCCTGCGGACAGCCATGGAGTACCGAGGTCGAAGTACGCGGTCCAGTTACCTGAGCCGCGCAGGAACGCGGCGGCCGACATCGTCTTGGTGGTCGTGGCGGCCTGCTCGACGTAGGGCAGGAAGTTGAAGGAGTACCGGGCGTACAGGAGCAGCGGGATCAGCCACCAGGCGGTCGCCATCAAGACGGCGGCGGACCACCAGAGGACGAGCGAGACGCGGCGGCGGCCCCGGCTGTTGGTCAGGATGAACAGCGCCGGCAGCGCCAGCGCGGTCAGGGTGGATACCGCGTTGACGCCGCCCATCAGCAGGACGGCCACCCCGGAGCGGGCCGCCGCGATCACCGGTGAGCTGCCTCGCGACGCCGACACCAGGGGGAGCACGGCCCACGGCGCGAGCAGGCCGGGCACGGCAGCCGCCGAGGTCGAGCCGATGACGATGGTGAACGTCGGCCATAGCACGAAGACGGCGCCGGCCAGCAGCCGGGAGGCGTTCGAGCCCATCCGCAGCGCCGTGGCCAGCCGGACCATTCCCCAGAAGCCGGCGGCCACCAGTACGGAGAGCCACAGCCGCTCGATGATCCAGATGGGCAGGTGGGCCAGCTGGCCGGCCAGGAAGAACGGCGCCATCGGGATCGCATAGCCGATGTACTGGTCCTGGAGGGTCCCGAACCATTCCAGCGGGTTCCACAGCGGCCACAGCCGAGCGTAGAATCCGGCTGCGTTGATATCGACCCCGAGCTTGGTGTCGAAGATCATCCGGCCCGGGTTGGTGGCGGCGAAGACTATCAGGGCAATGAGCCAGACCAGCAGCAGCCAGCGGACGGACGGTGACCGGCTGCTCGGCGTCGCCGCGTCGCGGCCGATTCCGGTAGCCGCGGGCGACCCGTCGTCATCGCCATGCCGCGAAACATCCGGGGCTTGCCGAGGCGGTGCGGAGGGTGTCCGTACGGTCATGCCTTCCTTCGCAGGATCAGCAGCAGGTTCCACGTGACGACTTCGCGGAGACCGGGGATCCGCAGCAGGCCACGGCACCACCGCGGGTAATAGCGCGGCAGCGCGTCGACGACCTCGACGTCGCCACGCGACCGCATAAGCCGCAGCGTAGGCCCGATATGCAGAGCGTACAGGTTGGTGCCCAGGTGGTGCTTCGGCTGGCGCTGATGCCGCCGGGCATAGCGGCGCTCCGCGTAGCCGGCGCCGAAGTAGTGCCACGGCGACATCTCATGGCCGCCCCACGGGGAGTACCAGTTCGTGAACGACAGGTAGATGAGCCCGCCGGGCCTGGTCACCCTGATCATCTCCTCGATCAGGCCGACGGGGTCGCTCACGTGCTCCAGGACGTTGGAGGAGAAGCAGACATCCACGCCGCCGTCGCCGACGGGAAGCCAGTAGCCGTCCGCGATCACCGCGCCCGCCGGGGCGGAGTCACCGCGGCCGTGCAGCTCGGCTGGATCGGGCTCGAAGAGGAAGCAGTCGGCCCCGCTGGCCCGGAACGCCGCGGTGAACTCCCCGGCCCCGCCGCCGACATCGGCCACGGTGCGTCCCCTTATGTCACAGTAATCAGCTACCTGGCGGACCGCGTCTTCCGCCACGCTTCGGTAAAACAGCTCCGGATCGCTCTGCTCCCGCAGGAACAGCCGGAAGAGGCTGACGGACCTGCCCAGCCCGCGTCTTCGCCGCCCCTGGCGGCCGGCTGACGGCTCGGCCGGGACCACTCGGGGGCCTTCTCGCTCATCGCGACGGTGGTTGAGCGGTGGCACCAGGCTCATGGGCGTCCTCGGGACTACAGGCTTCCGGACTAGTCAGGAACTGCCATCAGGAACTTCGGGCTAGCGATTGACGACTTGGCGAAATTACCAGAATAATGCTCCAATGTCCGGTAAACATTACTAGCCAGTATAGATGGAACTGATCCCCGGTCGTAGGCAGATGTGGAGCGTGCTGGCGTGAGTCAAGAGTCGCTTTTCTCCTCGGCGCACACGACGACCGATCCGCAGGCCGCGGCGGTTGCCCCGGCCCCCGCCCCGGTCCCGGTCGCGGCCCCGGCCCCGGCCCCGGTCGCGGCTCCGGTCGCGGCCCCGGCTCCGGTCGCGGTCCCGGCCCCGGTCACGACGCGCGGCGGGCGCCACGTCCTGTTCGTGGCCTGGCGCGATCTGGCCAATCCCAAGGCGGGCGGCTCTGAGGTGCTCGTCGACCGGCTGGCCGACGGAATGGTCGCGCGCGGCGACCGGGTGACCCTCCTGTGCGGCGGGCCGACCGCCGAGCGCTCGTACCAGGTGATCAGAAACGGCGGGGCGTACACCCAGTTCCTCCGGGCGCCAGTGGCCTACCAGCGCCAGTTGCGCGATTGTGACCTGGTGGTCGAGGTCTGCAACGGGCTGCCCTTCTTCTCGCCGTTGTGGAGCAGGCGCCCCTTGCTCTGCCTGGTCAATCACGTGCACTCCGATTTGTGGCGGCTGCGGATGCCGCCGCCGCTGTCCACCGTGGGCCGGTTCACCGAGAGCGTCCTGATGCCCTGGGCGCACCGCAAGAACCTGTTCCTGACCGTGTCGGACTCCACGGCGCAGGCGCTGCAGGAGATCGGGGTCAGCCCGGACCGGATCCGCCAGATCTGCAACGGCGTGGTCCCGCCGGACCCGATGACGACGCGTTCCCCCCAGCCCATGTTCCTCGCGCTCGGCCGGCTGTCCGACTACAAGCGGCTTGACCTGCTGCTGCGGCTGTGGGAGCGAGTGCGGCTGGTGGTCGGCGGCCAGCTGGTGATCGCGGGTGACGGCCCCGAGCGAGCCCGCCTTCAGGCCCTGGCGGGCCCCGACGTCGTCATCACCGGCCGGGTCTCGGATGAGGAGAAGCACCGGCTGCTGTGCTCGGCCTGGATGCTGCTGCATCCGGCCATGATCGAGGGCTGGGGGATCGTCATCGCCGAGGCCGCGATCCGCGGCACGCCGGCCATCGGGTTCGATGTGCCAGGGCTGCGCGACTCGGTGGTGGACGGGCAGACCGGCCTGCTGGTCAGGAACGAGGGCCAGTTCGCATCGGCGTGGGCCTCGCTCGCGCTGGATCACCGCAGGCGCGAGGCTCTGGGCCGCGCGGCGCGCGAGCGGGCCCTGCGGCTGCACTGGTCGGCGGCGGTCGAGGGATTCGCCGAGGTCGCCGACGAGGCCATCGCCAGGGCCGGGGACTACGCCGGGCGGCGCTCGTGACCCTGTCCGCGCCGGACCGCGCGCCCGGCCATTCGCTGAACGACTTCTACGAGAACCCGCAGGTCCCGGCGAGTTCCGGCCCGGACCGCGCGCGGCGGATGGCGGAACTGCTGGCCGGGGTGCTGCGGAGCTCAGGTTCCGGCCGTGGCGGGCCGGCCGTGGTCGTGGACGTGGGCTGCGGCGACGGCGCGGCCACGAGCCTGGCGGCGCAGCGCAATCCGGGGCATCACATCGTCGGCCTGGACTGGTCGGCCGGCTCGCTCCGGCACGCTCAGCGGCTGGGCCTTACCCTGGTACGGGGCGGCGTCGATCCGCCGGGTCTCCCGCTAGCTCCGCAGACCGCGGATGTCGTGATCATGAGCGAGCTGATCGAGCATCTCATCGACACTGACTCCGCACTGGAGGAAGTGCACCGGGTGCTCAAGCCGGGCGGCTCTCTGCTGCTGTCCACGCCGAATCTGGCCGCCTGGTATAACCGCGGCCTCGTCGCTCTCGGAGTGCAGCCGCTGTTCTCCGAGGTCAGCCTGCGCGGCGTGTACGGCCGGCCGGGCAGTGTGGTGGCGGGGCACCTGCACCTGTTCACGCGCCGCGCGCTGGTGGGGCTGCTGGCCGCCTGCGGCTTCACCGACATCCGGGTGACCGGGGCGTGCTATCACGACGTGCCCAGGCCGCTGCGGCCGCTCGACCGGGCCTTCTGCTCCTGGCCATCGGCGGCGTCTATCCTGCTGGTGCACGCGCGCAGGAGATGACCCCGCCCCGGCTGGCTGACACCGCGGCCCCCCGCGAGGGTGCCGGTCAGCCGAGTCTGCCGTCCCGTCCGTCCCGGCCGGCGGGCGGGCGGCGCTGGCAGCTGTGGCGGGACCGCCGGGCCTGGCCCGCCCTGGCGGGCCTCGGGCTCGGCCTGCTCGCGCTCGGGCCGGGGCTCGCCCCCGGGTACCTGCTGACTTACGACATGGTGTTCGTGCCGGGGCCGCCGATCTCCGTCGCGCTGCTCGGGCTGACCGGGGGGCCGCCGCGGGCGGTTCCCAGTGACGCGGTTGTCGCGTTCTTGTCACTGGCGGTTCCGGCAGATCTTGTTCAGAAAATAATCTTGATTCTGATCTTCGTGCTGGCCTGCTCAGGCGCGGCGGCCCTGCTCACCCGAGGCTGGACCCGGGCCCGTGGCGATCAGCCGCCGCCGCTGGCCGCGCTGGCCGCCGGTGTCTGCTACGCCTGGAATCCGTTCGTCGCTGAGCGGCTGCTGATCGGCCAGTGGGCGCTGCTGCTCGGCTACGCGGGCCTGCCCTGGGTGGTCAGGTCGCTGTGCACCGGCCAGGGCCGGATCTCGCTGGCGCGCCTGTGCGGTGCCCTGCTGCCCGCCGCGATCGGCGGATTCGGCGCGATGGGGATCTCGGCGCTGGCCGCGGTGCCGGCCGCCTGGTTCGGCGGGCCGGCCGGCGCCCCGGCCACCGGGCGCATCCGCCGTCTGGCCACGGCGCTGCTGGCCCTGGCCCTCCTGAGCCTCCCGTGGCTGATTCCGGCGCTGCTCGTGCCGGTACATACCGACCCCCGCGGGGCGCAGGCGTTCGCGACCCGCCCGGACACCCCGTTCGGGCGGGTGGGCAGCCTGCTCATGCTGTCGGGGATCTGGAATGCGCAGACGGTACCGCGCGGATACGGCGGCCCCTCTTCGGCGGTCTGGCTGCTGGTCGTGCTGGTGGCGCTCGGCGGCTATGCGCTGATCGCCCGGCCGAAACGGATATGCCCCGGCCTCGGTGTCGCCGCCGCGGCGGGCCTGGCGATCGCGGCGATCGGCGTGAGCGCGCCGGGCCGCGCGGCACTGAGCTGGCTCGTCGGGGCCTGGCCCGGCTTCGCCGTCCTGCGCGACGGCCAGGAGTACCTGGCGCCGCTCGCGCTGGCCGAGGCGGTCGGGCTCGGTGCCGCCGTCGCGTGGCTCATGCGCGGCGACCGTGCCGCCCGCGCGCCCGCTGTGCCTGCTGCCCCGGCCCGCGCGCCCGCTGTACCAGCTGCCCCAGCGCCCGCCGACAGGCCCGCTGCGCCCGCGGCCCGCGCGCCCGCCCGCCGGGCCGTCGCTGCGCTCGGGGTCATGGCGGTGCTCGCGCCGGTCCTGCTGCTGCCCGGCCTGGCGTGGGGATCGGCGGGGCGGCTGAGGGCGGTGAACTACCCGGCGGACTGGCTCGCGGCCCGGCGGATCATCGATGGTGATCGCGGCGGCGGAACGGTGGTGCTGCTGCCGTGGGCCGCTTACCGCCGCTATCCCTGGAATGGACGGGAAGCGGTCTATGATCCGTGGTCGCGGTTCCTGCGCCGCGAGGTCATCTCCAATGACGAGTTGCAAGTCGGCCGCCTGACACTGGCGCCGGAAAGCGCGGCGTCGAACCGCCTGAACCGAATCGTCAGGGCACCTGGCGCGCTGACGGGCCCGCTGCGCGGCGCGGGTGTCCGTTACGTGGTCATTGACGCGGGCCCGCTGCTGCACACGCCGGGGCCGGGCCTGGCGGCACGGGCGCGGCTGCCGGGGGCCCGCCTGGTCCTGGCCAGCCGGGATTTGATCGTTTTCCGGCTCCCGGCACCGGCAGCGCAGCGGGGCTGACACCGGAAGGCCGTTACCGGGCCGCCCCCGCGGCCCGGCAGGGCCGGACAGCGGCCGTGAGCTGCGGATTCTCCGGGTACCCCCAGCGGAATGATCCTATTGCGCATACATATTGCCTTTTGGTCGGCCGCATCCTAGTCTTTGTGGCACGCTTGCTGCTGGCGTTGCTGACTTGTGTCTCCCGCCCAGGCGGGGTCGAGGAGGATGATTGTGTCCGGTATCACGCTGATCTTGGCTTCGATCGTGGTGGGGATAGTGCTCGCGGTCGGGGCTGCGTTCACGGCAAGCTCAGTACTGACATCCCCGGCGCCGCCGACGAACCAGCAGCCCTACAACTACGGCACTCCCTGATTCTGGCCCGGCGGACATGGACACCTGGCACGGCACCCCGGTTAGTGCGGCATGCTCCGCGCGACCCGGAGTGCCGGGCATTCAGGCGTGTCCGGAGAATTGCGGTGAATGGTACTGTTCAGCCGGTTTCCTCAGCGCGAGAATCAGGTCGGCCTTCCTGCCGGGAGGGTCGCGAAGTTCCCGTTATCGTTACGTGTCCAAATCGCGGATGACGTCCGATGCGGTACCCGGTACAATGTCCCGAAATTGTAGGAAAGTAACTAACGCCATGTCCTGGTGAACTATCCCTGGAGGGAACGATGCGCCGTGTCGTCGGGCTGACCCTGACCGGTCTGGGGGCATTCCTGCTCGCGCTTGCGCTGTTGCAGCGGTTTTATCTTCCTAACCAGGTCATCAAGTTCCCGCTGAATGTGTACCAGGTGGCCACTCTTTCGGGTTCCAACATGACCTATTTCAGCCCGAAGAACCTCACGACCCTGGGCGGCGTGACTCTGCAGTCCACCAGCACGACCGACGGCGACGTGGCCGCGGGGTCATCGTCCACTGCGGTGTGGCAGGAGTTCACCGCCCTGCAGGACGTCAGCAACAACCTGGCGGTCTCGTACACCAACCAGCGCCTGGGCTTTGACCGCCGCACCGGCGTGGTCATCAACTGCTGCGGGGCCCATGTCAACAACAACACGAACCTTCACCTGGGCGGGCAGGCCTACGTCTGGCCGTTCAACACGCAGCAGAAGACGTATCAGGTATTTGATACCACTCTGCTTCGGCCTGAGCCGTTCGCCTATGAGGGGACCACGACGGTCGATGGCATCAAGGTCTACCGGTTCGTCGAGCACGTATCCAATCAGCAGTTTGGCACCGAGTCGCTGCCTGGTGCGCTAGTCGGTGCCACCGGCCCGGCGCCGGTAACCCTGCCCGAGTTCCTGACGGAGACCAATACCTTCCTGGTCGACCCGGTAACCGGCGCCCCGCTGAGCGTTACCGAGAACCAGAACGTAACCCTCAGGGACAGCACCGGGGCCACGCGGCTAGTGCTTCTTCAGGGCACGCTAACCTCGACGCCTGCATCCGTCGCGGATCTGGTCAGCATCAATAATTCCGCGCATGCGAAGATCCTGCTGGTACAGGATGTCGGGCCGATCGTCGAGCTGGTGCTCGGAATCATCCTGATCGTCGTCGGGATCGTGATGCTCGTCAATAGGCATGATGATGAGGAACTGAGTTACGCGCACGAGGAGCCGGAAACCTCCACTGTCTGAACAGTTTCTCGGCAGGCGCTGGCTGACCCCCGGGGGATTCCCGGGGGTCAGTCCATGCCGAGATTTTTCAGGATCTTGTCAGGATCTTGTCTGGCCAAACGGGGACATGCTCTACTTCTGTCTTGAGCGGGCGCGGTGGCGCGCCGGGTAGAACAGGGAGGTCCGCGGTGGCTATAGGGTTCTGGCGCTGTGCGCAGGAGAGCCCGGAGTGGATCGCCGCGATCGAGGCGGATGGAACGGAGCACACCGCAGGTGACCTGCTCGGCCGGGTGAATCAGATCACCCACGGGCTGCGGGCCCGCGGGCTGCGGCCGGGAGACGGGATTGCCGCCGTACTGCCCAACGGCGTGCCGCCGCTGGAGCTGTACCTGGCCGCGCTCCAGGCGGGCTGGTATCTGACGCCGATCAACTGGCACTTCACCGCCCCGGAGATGGCGTATATCGTCCGGGACTGCGAGGCCAAGGCGTTGTTCGTGCATGAGCGCTTCGCGGCCGTCGCCACGGCCGCCGCTGACCTGGCGCACCTGCCGCCGGGGGCACGATTCAGCTATGGCCAGGTACCGGGCTTCACCTCGGTTGAGGCGCTGCGCGACGGGCAGCCGGTCAGCCTGCCGGCCGACCGGACTGCCGGTACCACCATGCATTACACCTCGGGCACGACCGGCAGGCCGAAGGGAGTGCGCCGCCCGCTGTCGGACCTGGACCCTGACGTGGCGGTCGAGCTCGCGTCGCTGCTGCTGCAGTTGTTCGGCATCACGGCGGGGGCGCCCAACGTGCACCTGGTCACCTCGCCGAACTATCACACCGCGGTCACCGTCTTCGGCGGCGGTGCCCTGCATATGGGGCACACGCTGGTCTACATGGACACCTGGGACGCCGAGCGGGCGCTGGCCCTGGTCGAGCGGTACCAGGTGACCAACTCGCACATGGTGCCGACGCAGTTCAAGCGGATGCTCTCGCTGCCGGAGGAGACCCGCGCCCGCTACGACCTGACCTCGATGCAGTGGCTGATCCACGCGGCCGCGCCGTGCCCGATCGGGATCAAGCAGGCGATGCTCGACTGGTGGGGCCCGTGCGTTTATGAGTACTACGCGGCCACCGAGGGCGGCGGGACGCTGGCCACCCCGCAGGACTGGATCGCCCGGCCGGGGACGGTGGGAACCGCATGGCCGATCAGCGAGGTGATCGTCGCTGACGATGCGGGCGCCCTCTGCCCGCCCGGCACGCCCGGCACGGTGTACATGAAGATGGGCATGAGCGACTTCGAGTACAAGGACGATCCGGACAAGACCGAGGCCAACCGGCTGCGCGGGTTCTTCACCGTCGGCGACATCGGCTATTTCGATGACGGCGGCTACCTGTTCCTGTGCGACCGGAAGTCCGACATGATCATCTCGGGCGGGACGAATGTCTACCCGGCCGAGATCGAGGCCGAGATCATCATGCATCCCAAGGTCGCTGACGTGGCCGTCTTCGGCATCCCGGACGAGGACTGGGGCGAGCAGGTCAAGGCGGTGGTACAGCCCGCCGACGGCGTGCCGCCCTCCGACGAGCTGGCCGCCGAGATCCTGGCCTCGCTGGACGGGAAGCTGGCCCGGCTGAAGTGGCCGAAGAGCATCGAGTTCTCCGCCGAGCTGCCCCGCGACCCGAACGGCAAGCTGCTCAAGCGGCAGCTGCGCGACCCGTACTGGGCCGGCCAGAGCAGCGCCATCTAGCCGGGCCATCTAGCCCGGGTCATCTAGCCGGGCGACGGTCCATCGGTCCTGGCCGCCTGAGCGAGGATGTCGATCAGGCGCACGCTGGCCGGCGGGTCGGGCGGATCGCCGTAGGTCACCGCGAAGACCTTCCGGCCGGCCCCCGGCAGCACGGTGGCGCGGATGCCGGGATGGCGCGCGGCGCGCAGGGCCAGGCCGGGCAGCATGGCGACGGCGAGGCCGGCCGCCACCAGGGCCTGGACCGCGGCGTAGTCGTCGGTGGTGAACGTGATCTTCGGGGTGAACCCGGCGGCGGCGCACTGGCGCAGCAGGGAACCGCGGCAGGTTTCGCATCCGGCGATCCAGCGGCAATCCGCGTAGGCGGTCAGATCCGGACCACCGGCCGGTCCCTGCGCTGCGGTCAGCAGAAAGACCGGCTCGTCGAGCAGCAGCCGCCCGCGAGTGCCCTGGTCGGCGGCGCCCGGCGGGCCGGGGTCGGCGTCCTGCTGGTAGTGCCGGAAGACCAGCGCGACGTCGACATCGCCGGCGCGCAGCATCCGCAGCGCCTCCGGCGGCTCCGCCCCGGTCAGCATGAGGTCCAGGTCCGGGCACTCGGCGTCGAGCCGGGCCGCGGCGGCTGGCACGATCGCGGCGAGCGCGGACGGGAAGGCCGCGAGCCGTACCCGGCCCTCGCGGCCGCCGACGTGCGCCGCCAGCTCAGCCTCCGCGGCGTCGAGCCGGCCGATGATCTCAGCGGCCCGCTCGGCCAGCAGCCGGCCCGCGTCCGTGAGCTCTACGCCGCGGCCGGCCCGCTGCAGCAGCCGGGCGCCGGTCTCGGCCTCCAGCCGGGCGATGTGATGGCTGATCGACGGCTGGGCGTAGTTGAGGGCTCGCGCCGCCCCGGTGATCGAGCCGTGCCTGGCCACCGCGACGAGCACGCGCAGCCTGGTCACGTCCAGCATGAAAACAACTATAAATCGGCCCGGAGAAATAGGCCGGACCTATTGACCTGGACGGTATTGCCTTGACGTCCAGCGCCGCCCCCCTTCTGAGCTGCATGAACGTCGCTAGTCGTGGCTGTCGGTCACTGACCCCCGCGGGGGCGGAGGCGAGCGCCGTCCCGCCATCTGGACGCTGCCGCCGCGAAAAAAATGCTGAGGACCAATCCGGACACCTCCAGGGGCCGAATACGCACGCCGAGGCTCGGCCATCTGAGGGGCATGGCCGAGCTCGGCCAAGCGCGTCCCTCGGCTGGCGGCGCCCCGCCAGCCGAGGGCATCGGCCATGCCGTGTCCGCCTCGGTGGCCCCATTTCGCATCCGGTCACGCCAGCGAGGTCGGCCGACCATCAGCTGCCGGCTGGCTCCCGGCCCTCCAGCAGCGGCGCCTCCGGCCGCCGCACCTCCGGCCGCCGCCGCCCGGTCCCGGACTCGCCCGCCGCCTGCGCGTCCCGCTTGCGGCGCCAGGCAATCCCGGACAGCGCCTCCAGCACCACCCGGTTGGCCAGGTACGCGGTGATCTCCGCGTGGTCATACGGCGGCGCGACCTCCACCACGTCGATCCCCGCCACCGGCAGCTCCATCGCGATCCGCCGGACCGCGTCGAGCAGCTGGCGGCTGGTCAGCCCGCCGGGCTCGGGCGTACCGGTGCCGGGCGCCATGCCCGGATCGACCACGTCGACATCCACCGACAGGAAGACCCCGTCGCACTCGTCGGTCGCGATGCCGAACGACTCGGTCAGGCACTCGTCCAGGCCCCTGGCCACCACCTCGGTCATCTCGTAGCTGCGCATCCGCTGCCCGGCCATCCAGTCCAGCGTCTCGGGCTCGGGCCAGTAGCCGCGCAGCCCGATCTGCAGGAACCGGTCACCGCGGACCGCGCCCGACTCGATCAGCCGGCGCATCGGCGTGCCGTGCCCGTGCAGCGATCCGAACTGGGAATCGCCGGTGTCGGCGTGCGCGTCAAAATGGACCATCGAGAGCCGGCCCCAGCCGACGTGGCGGGCCACGCCGGTGGCATCGGGTAGCGCGATGGTGTGGTCGCCGCCGAGGATCACCGGGATCGCGCCGCCGTGACAGGCCCGGTGCACGGCCTCCTCGAGCCGCCGCAGCGACAGCTCGGTGTCGCCGGACGGCATCTCCACATCGCCGGCGTCCGCCACCCGCAGCTCGGCCAGCGGGTCGACGCGCAGGGCCAGGTGCGGCCGGGATCCGTCATGCGGCAGGTAGTCGGTGAAGCGGATCGCCTGCGGGCCGAATCTGGCCCCCGGCCGGTGCGACGTCCCCCCGTCGAACGGCGCACCGATGATCATGATGTCCGTTCCCGCCCAGGAGGCGGGGTCGGCCAGATCAGCCCTGGGCACGCCGAGAAAGGTGGCGTCTGGTCCGTACATTCCGCCAAGTCGCGCCATGAGTCGACCTCCGAAGGTCGAGCGTAGCGTCCGGCGCTGCCGCTCCACCACGAGCGGCCGCCACCAGCTCGCCAGGCCCGCCGGGCAGGATGCGGGCCAGCGGTCGCGGCAGCCACCAGTTCGCCCGGCCGAGCAGCTGCATCACGGCGGGCACGAGCACCAGCCGGACCAGGGTCGCGTCGATCAGCACCGCGACCGCCAGGCCCAGGCCGACCTGCTTGACCGATGCGTTGGCGCCGAGCACGACGGACAGGAACACCACCACCATGATCGCCGCGGCGGCCGAGATAACCCGCGCGGTGCTGGCCAGCCCGCTCGCGACCGAGGCGGCGTTGTCCCCGGTGGCGTCGTAGGCCTCGCGGATCCGCGAGATCAGGAACACCTCGTAGTCCATCGACAGGCCGAACAGGATCACGAACAGGAACACCGGCACCCAGGTCGTGACCGGCATGGCCTCGGGGAACCCGAACAGCTGCCGGCCCCAGCCGTGCTGGCTGACCAGCACCAGCACGCCGTAAGCCGCGCAGATCGACAGCAGGTTCATGACCGCCGCCTTGACCGCGACGACCACCGAGCGGAACACCACCAGCAGCAGCAGCGTCGATATCAGGACCACCACGGCGACCAGCCAGGGCAGCCGCGAGCTGATGGCGCGGGTGAACGCCACGTTGCCCGCGTTCGGCCCGGTCAGGTAGGCGCGGATGCCGGTTCCCGCGGTGGCCCGCGGCAGCACGCGGTCCGTCAGCCGGTCCACCAGCGCGTTCGTGGCCGGGTCCTGCTCGCCCGTGGCCGGATAAGCGATCATCAGCGCCGCCTGCCCGTCCCGGCTCACCACGGCCCGGGTCACGCTCACCACGCCGGGGGTGGCGCGCACGGCCGCCGCCAGGGCCGCGGTGCTCGCCCCGTCCCGCGGCCGGGCGGCGGCGATGATCAGCGGAGCATCGAACCCGGGGCCGAATCCGCGCGCCATCGTGGCGTAGCTCGCATACCCCATCGTGCCCCGCGCCTGCGCCGACTCATCCGGCATGCTCAGCTGCATGCCCAGGGCCGGCGCCGCCAGGGCCAGGATCGCGCCGGCGGACAGCGCCGCGGCCAGCACCGGCCGGCGCTGCACGACACCGGCCCACCGCTGCGCGGCCGGAACCCTGGCCGAACGGCCTGACGCGCGCCCGTCCCGCCCCCGCATCCGGGACTGCCGCGCCAGGTGCAGCCGGGACGGCCGGGCCAGGCGGGTCCCGGTGCAGCCGAGCAAGGCCGGCAGCAGGGTCAGCGAGGCCAGCACGGTCATCGCGACGGTCACGGCGGCCGCGACGGCGACGCCGTTCAGCAGCGGCTGGCGCAGGACGAGCAGGCCGAGCATTCCGATCGCCACCGTCGTCCCCGCGGTGAGCACCGACCGGCCCGCCGTGCGCATGGTGGTGACGATGGCCTGGCGCGGGGCCTGCGCCGCGCGTGTCGGCCGGGCCGGCCCCTGGCCGTCCGGCTCACCCCGCAGGGCCTCGCGGAACCTGGTCACCATGAACAGCGCGTAGTCGACTCCGACTCCGAGGCCAATCAGGGAGGCGATGATCGGGGAAAACGACGGCGCGGGGAACACGTGGCCCAGCAGCGCGATCAGCGATAGCCCCGAGGCGATGCCGAACAGCGCGGTGACCACCGGCAGGCCCATGGCCAGCACCGAGCCGAACGCGATCAGCAGCACCAGGGCCGCGGCGCCCACCCCGATGCCCTCGGTCGGGCCGCCGTACGGCGTCTCGGCCAGGTCCACGACGTCGCCGCCCAGGCTGAGCGTGAGGCCGTGGCCGGATGCCGCCCTGGCGTCGGCCATCAGCGCCAGGGCCTCGCGGTTGGAGATACCGGCCGTCGGCACGGCGAACTGCACCGTCGCGAACGCGATGTGCCCGTCCCGCGATATCTGCCCGCGCGAGGAGTAGGGACTGGTCACCGAGCTGACCCCGGCCGCGGTCGCGAGCGGGACCAGCGCCGCGGTGACCCGCTGCCGGACGGCGGGCGAGCGGACCGGGCCGGCGGAGCGGATGGCCAGGGTGAGCGCGTCGCCGGACTGCCGCGGGAAGTGCGCGCTCAGCAGCGCCTGGCCGGGATCGCTGCCGCCGAGGCTGTCATCGGCACCCGCGCCGTAGGCGGTCCACGCGAAGATCAGGAAGGCCACCCCGGCCAGCCAGGCGCCGATGGTCAGCCAGCGGTGCCGGTAGCAGGCGCGCCCGAGCCCGCCGAGGAGCCCGGCGCTCTCGCCGGGCCGCCCCGCGCGTCCGCCCGGCAGAACCTTGCGCTCGTTGGCGCCGAGGGGCGTGGGGTGGGACACGGTTCTCATCTCCTGCGAGCCTGGGTGTCTTGACGTCATCCATGCTCGCGATCACGCGCCGTCGCGGCGTCGTACGGCGGAAGGCACCTGGCCCGGCTCCTACTCGGAGCGAAGTACTTCCCGCGCAGTAGCGTTCCGCGGCTCGGCGGGCGGGGGCGCCGGGGAATCCGCGCATCGCGTACTCTTCCCACGCCGTCATCGCATGCGACCAGGCGGTGCGCGGGATGGCAAGAGCTGAGGGGTACGGCGATGGCTATTGACGAGCTGGACAAGCGGATCGTCACCGCGCTTGTTGACGACGCCCGGGCGACCTACGCGCAGGTCGGAGCGCAGGTGGGGCTGTCTGCCCCGGCGGTCAAGCGGCGCGTCGACCGCCTGCGCGCCACCGGCGCCATTACCGGGTTCTCGGCGCGGGTCGATCCGGCGGCGCTCGGCTGGACCACGGAGGCCTACGTCGAGCTGTTCTGCCGCGGCCGGACCTCGCCTGCCGACATCGCCGCCGCGGTCAGCAAGTGCCCGGAGGTCACGGGCGCCTGCACGATAACGGGCGAGGCTGATGCGCTGCTGCACATCATCGCGGCCGACGTCCGGCACTTCGAGCAGGTGGTCGAGCGGATCGGCGCTGAGCCGTTCGTGGTGCGTACTCGCAGCGTGATTGTCCTGTCCCGGCTGGTCAGCCGGCCCGACCTGGTGCCCCCTGACCCATCGTCTGCGGGCTTTCAGCCGGATCTCAGCTGACCGGCCATGTCTTGCGGCCTGATCCGCTACAGTCATGCCCATGTCCGAGCGTGAGGTCGACCCTTCAGCCGGAGCGGGCGTGCCCATCACTACCGGCGAATTCCGCGCCAGCCCTGATATTTCCGCGAGCACGGCCGAGTTCCGGGCGTTCGCGGACGACGACGATGCGCCGTGGACCATGCGCGCGCCCCGCCGCAATGTCGCGCGCCTGGCCGCCATCGTGGTGGGCGTCGCCGCGGTCCTCATCATCATCGCCGTGCTGGTCCTGAGCCTCTAGCGTTTCGCGCCGTCGCGGGGCGGCCTCATTCCTGGCCAGCATGTGCTGGTATAAACAGTCGTGCCTGCGGCCCCGGATGAAGAGCGCCATCGGCTGACCGCGCTTGAGGGCCTGGCCGCGCTCTCCCTTGATGCCCTGTCCTCGGTGGCGTACGGCCCCGAGGCCATCGTGCTGGTGCTGGCCGCGGCCGGGACCGCGGGTCTGGCCTACACGCTGCCGGTGACCGGCGCCATCGTGCTGCTGCTGGCCGTCTTGGTGATCTCCTACCGGCAGGTCATCGAGGCCTTCCCCGGCGGCGGGGGAGCCTACGCGGTGGCGGCCAAGCACCTGGGCACCACGCCCAGCCTGATCGCCGCGGCCTCCCTGATCGTCGACTACATCCTGAACGCGGCCGTGGGCGTCTCCGCCGGGGTAGAGGCGCTCACCTCCGCCTACCCGGCCCTTTTCCCGGACCGGACCTGGATCTGCCTGCTCGTGCTCGCGCTGATCACCGGGGCCAACCTCTGGGGGGTCGCCGAGTCGGCCCGCCTGTTCATCGGCCCCACGGTCGCCTTCATCGTCGCGATCGCCGCCGTGATTGTCGGCGGCCTGGTGCGGTCCCAGCCGGTCGTCCCGGTCGTGCACGACCTGCCGCAGACGGCCCAGATGATCGGCATCCTGCTGCTGCTGCGCGCCTTCGCCTCCGGCTGCTCGGCGCTGACCGGCGTCGAGGCGATCGCCAACGCCGTTCCGTCGTTCCGCAAGCCCCGGTACCGCCGGGCGCAGCACACCGAGATGTGGCTCGGCATCCTGCTCGGCGCGATGCTGATCGGGCTGGCCATCCTGATCCGCAAGTTCGAGGTCGGCCCCGTGCCCGGCGAGACCGTCCTCGCGCAGCTGACGGCGGCATCGCTCGGCCACGGTTTCGTGTTCTACGCCATCCAGCTGCTCACCACGGTGCTGCTCGCGCTGGCCGCCAATACCTCGTTCGGCGGCCTGCCGGTGCTGGCCTCGCTGCTGGCGCGGGATAATTTCCTGCCGCACCTGTTCTCGCTGCGAGCCGACCGGCAGGTGCACAGGTACGGCGTGACGGTGCTGGCGGTGGTCGCGGCCGTGCTGCTCGTCGTCTCGAAGGGCGACACGCAGGCCCTCATCCCGCTCTTCGCCATCGGGGTGTTCGTCGGGTTCACGCTGTCCCAGGCGGGCATGGTACGGCACTGGCACGCCCAGCACGGGCCGGGCTGGCGCCGTCGGGCCACGATCAACGGCGTTGGCACGGTATTCACCGCGGTGGTGCTGGTCATCGAGCTGGTCAGCAAGTTCACCGAGGGTGCCTGGCTGGTCGTGGTGGTGGTGCCGCTCCTGGTCCTGATGTTCCGCCGGGTATACGCCGATTACGCTCGGGTCGGTGTCCAGCTCCAGCTGGGCCGCAAGCAGCCGCCGCCGCAGCGGCGCAGTTCCCTGGTCGTGGTCCCCGTCGGCAGCATGTCCCGGCTGACCGTGGAGGCGATCTCGGCGGCACTGTCGCTTGGCGATGAGGTCATCGCGGTGACCGTGTGCTACGCCGATGCCGACGAGGAGCAGGCCGATGTGCATTTCCGGGATCAGTGGGATGAGTGGCACCCGGACGTGCCGCTGCTCACGCTGCACACCCGGCACCGGGCCCTGGCCCCGCCGCTCGTGAAGTACCTGCGCGAGGTTGAGGAACAGGACCGTTACCACCGTCTCGTGGTCTTGATCCCTGAGGTGCAGCCGAACCGGCCCTGGTTGCGCGTCCTGCACAACCAGCGCGGGTTCGTGCTCGACCGGGCGATCCAGAAGGACACCGTCAACGTGGTCATCTGCAGGCTGCGATTCCGGCTGGCGACCGTCTCCGAGCCGTTGCCCGCCCAGCCCGAGTCCGGGCAGAAGCCCGGCCGCTAGGACCTTGCTCCCGCCGCGCCCCTGGCTAAAAGCTGCCTGACGAGGAGCTGATCCGGTGGCCTACAGGGGCACGATCACGCTCTGCGCCGTGCCGTGCAGCTCGATGACCTTCCACGACGGCTGGCGCTGCGGGAATGAGTCAGGGCCGCCGAACTTTTCGTAGACGCCCGCGGTATGGAATTCCTCGGATTCCCCTTCCGGGACATCCAGCTGCGGCAGGAAGAATCCGAGTCTCTCGCCGCCGGTGTCGACTGATTCCTGCAACGGAACGGAGACGAGGGTCCCGAGTCCCGTCTCATCCGTCGTGATCTCGGATTCCGTGAAGCTTTTCTGGACCGAGCTGCCGTCACTGTAGACGAGCGCCGGGATTCCCGGGGTGATGCCGATGGTGTACTCGACCTCGACCTCGCGGTGGTTGAGCACGAACTTGTTCGCAGCCATGGCTTCTCCATTCCCCTGGACGCTGGGCATCCAGGCCGTCCTTCCTTGTCACCAGATCAGAGAGCGAGGAAGGCGATCTGATACACGTCCACGGGCTGCGCGTGGTCGCGGGCGTCAGGTGGCGGGGGCGGCCACCTTGTGCAGCGTCGCGACCGTCACATGAGGCCAGGTCAGGCCGTTGAAGTTCAGCCGCACGAGCTGCGTGTACTGCAGCTGGGTGGGACTGGTCTCGCCCTGCATCGTCTCCAGCCAGAACGTGGCGCTGACGCGGGCGGCCACCGCGTTCGAGCCGTGGGCGGCGCCTTTGAGAAAGGCCGTATTCGCGGTTCCGCCGCCGGGAACGGGGGCGTCGCTGGTGGACACGTGCAGCGCGGTCGTCGAGTGGATATGCTGACCGGCCAGCGCCGAGTGCAGCACGCTGTTGGGATTGTTGACCATGGCCTGGGTGATGCCGGTCAGTCCGGCCCCGGAGGTCCGGAAATGGCTGGCCGTGGTCAGGGTCTGCTCAGGGAAGCTGATTCTCGCGCTCGGGTTGCCGATCGTGAATGGCCTGATGCTGACGTCCGGGATAGCCGGCGCCGCGGCCGTCGTGGTGGTGGTGCCCTGGGCCACGATCGTCGTGCCGTGCGGGATCGACGCCAGGCGGGCCACGGTCGGGGCCTCTTTGGGGTCGCTGGTCGCCGGGACCGCCACCCACAGGCCCGGCTCGATGTGCAGTCCCGCGTTCAGGTTCGCGTCTGAGATCTGCTGCAGGTAGGTCAGGCCGAACATGTTGATGTCGGGCTGCAGCAGCCCGCGGTTCGGTATCGGCCCGCTGATGGTGTCGAACTCAAGCTGCTCGCTGGTCACGTTGAGCTCGAGGAAGCGGTCCTGCCCGGCGGGCGTGTGGTTGGGCCGCCAGATGACGTTGAAGCCCCGGCCGCTCCATTTCCCGGCCAGCCCGGCCAGCGGCCCCAGCGGGTTCGCTACGTCCGGGAACGGAAACTGAACCGGGCTGTCGAGTGCCGGCAGTGGCTGGAAAGAGAAATCTGCTGCCAGTTCCATGGTGCCCCCTTGGCTGACTGGAACGGTGGCCGGGCCCGCCATCAGCAGGCCCTTTCAAGATCACACTTTGAACCCGCGGCCAGGCATTGTCAAGGAACAATATGTCCCGTAATGCCCGGCACTGATCGCGTCCGGAGGCGGTCGCGTCGCTGTCGGGTGATCTGTGATCGGCCGGTCTCCTGGCGCAGGCCGATGGATAGCCTGTCCGGACCAGGAAGTCGTGATCGGAATCGTGGAGGCGCGCTGATGAATCCGCTGTCTCGTATCGCCGGCCGGGTGGTCGACCGGGCGACCGGCCTGCCCCCGGCGGTGCCCTACGTGGCCCGGCTCGATGTCGCGGTCCCGATGCCCGACGGCGTGGTCCTGCTCGGCGATCATTACCGGCCCGCCGGGCACGACCGGCCGCTTCCGGTGGTGCTCGTCCGCTCGCCGTACGGCCGGGCCGGCCTGGCCGCGATCTTGTTCGCGCTGCCGATGGCGCGCCGGGGATTCCAGGTATTCATCCAGAGCACTCGCGGGACATTCGGCTCGGGCGGTCAGTTCCGTCCGTTCACCACTGAACGGGAGGACGGCCTGGCCACGGTGGCGTGGCTGCGCGACCAGAGCTGGTGCGACGGCCAGGTGTCGATGACCGGCGGCAGCTATCTGGGCCACACGCAGTGGGCCGTCGCGCCGTATGCCGATCCGCCGCTGCGGTCGGTGTCGCTCAACATCACCGCGGCGAAGATCACCACCGCCTTCTACGAGCATGGCGCGCCGGGCCTGGGGAACGCGCTGAACTGGACCGCGCAAATCGGCAGGCAGGAACGGGCCTCCGTGCTCAATGTCCTCCCGAACCCGCGCCAGCTGGCCAGGACGAGAAAAGCCCTGCGGAAGGTCCCGCTGCAGGCCGCCGACGTGGATGTCGCGGGCGCCCCGGTCGCCTTCTGGCGGGACTTCGCCGAGCACGCCGGCCCGTCCGACCCGTTCTGGGCGGGCGCCGACCATGACGGCGCCGACCTGACCCGGCTTCCGCCGGTCAGCATGGTGACCGGCTGGTGGGACCTGTTCCTGCCGGGGCAGCTGCGCGACTATGCGGCGATCCGGGCGGCCGGCGTGACGGCCCGGCTGACCGTGGGGCCCTGGCTGCACGCTGAGCCCGGCGAGATCAAGAGCATGCTTCAGCAGGACATCGCCTGGCTGGAGCACCATCTCGCCGGCGGCCCGCCCCCGCCGGGCGCGCCCGTGCGGGTATTCCTCCAGGTGGCCGGCACCTGGCTCGACCTGCCGCAGTGGCCCCCGCCGTCCGCCGCGGGCACGGCCTATTACCTGCGTGCCTCGGGAGCCCTGGGGCCCGAGGCCGAGCCCGTTGATGCCGCGCCCGACACGTTCACCTACGACCCGGCGGACCCGACGCCGTCGGCGGGCGGACCACTCCTGCAGCCGCCCGGCAAGCAGGTCGATAACGCCGGCATCGAGGCCCGGCCCGACGTCCTGACCTACACCACCGAGCCCCTGCCTGCCGACCTGGACCTGGTCGGTCCGGTCGGGGCCCGCATCTTCGTGCGCACGAGCCGAGAGCATGCCGACCTGTTCGTCCGGGTCTGCGACGTCGACGCCAAGGGCGTCTCCCGCAACGTCGTGGACGGCATCCGGCGGCTCGGCCCGCAGACGGTACCCGCCGGCGACGTCCAGGTCGGCGGCGACGGGGTCCTGGCGGTGGACGTGGAGCTCTATCCGACGGCCTACCGGGTACAGGCCGGGCACCGGATCCGCGTGCAGGTCAGCGGCGGCGCGTTCCCGCGCTTCGTCCGCAATTACGGTACCGGCGAGCCGTTCGGCACGGCGACCAGCGCTCGGCCATGCCGTTTCGAAATCTATTACGATTCCCGGCACCCCTCACACGTCCTGCTGACCGCCTTGCCCCAGGCTTAACGCCGCGGCTAGCGCCTGTCCGCCAGCTGGCTAGCCCGCCCAGGCCGCGATGGCATCGAACGCGCGGAGCGTCGCGAAGAACTTCCAGGCGTCCTGCGGCAGCGGCCAGCTGGATAGCTTCACGGCTACCAGCTGAGCCGGCCGGTTGATGTAGATCATCTGACCGTGAATGCCCAGGCACAGCAGGATGTCCCGGTCCGGGTACGGGATCCAGAACTGATTGCGGTACATGCCGCCGGGCATGCCGTTGTCCGCCGGGCCGGCCGCGAAGGCGGCCCGCGAGTCAGGGCCGCCGGCGACGGTGTCCTGGATCCACGCGGCCGGGACCACCTGCTGGCCAGTCAGGGATGTCCCGTCGGCGAGGACCATCGCCCCGAAGCGGGCCAGGTCGCGTAGCACGGCGGAGATCCCGCCGTCGAACATCCCCGTGCCGACGGCGTCGACGGCGATGTTCGCGTCACGCTCGGTCCCCAGGCGGCTCCACAGCAGGCTGGACATGAGCTCCGGCATCCGGATCCCGGCTGCTGCCTCGCAGACCCAGCCGAGCACATCGCTCTCGCAGCTGCGGTACTCGAACGGGCCGCCGTGCGGTCCCTTCTTGCGCAGGGTCAGCAGGAAGTCGTACATGGTACCCGGCACGTCCGGATCGCGGCGCGGCGCCCAGCCGATCGCCTGGTCCAGCAGCCGGACCTCGGCGGCGGGGTCGAGGTAGTCCTCCGAGAACGCGATACCTGAGCGCATGTCCAGCAGGTGCCGGATGCGCGCGCCGGCGTAGCCGGACTGGCCGAGCTCGGGCACGTAGGCCGACACGGGCCGCTCCAGCTCGAGAGTGCCATCAGCCGCGAGCGCGCCGACCACCATGCTGACCAGGGATTTGCTGACCGACATCAGCAGGTGCCGGGTGTCGGGCGCCATGCCGAGCAGGTATTCCTCGGCCAGCACGACGCCGCGGTGCACGACCATCCAGCCATCGGTGTGCGTGGCACTCATGACCGCGCCCGTGCTCGGGCGGGTGCCGTCATACAGGAGCACCGGGATGTCAGCGATGGGTGACAGCCCGGCAGCCAGCGGCTGCACCGGCCCATCACCGCGCGCGATCACGGCCGTGGGGAACAGATCCTCGATGTGCTGAAACGACCACGAGAGCTGCGGCGCGGTCTGCCAGTTGTCCAGCGTGACGCCACTGGCGGGACGGCTGGCGTTCTCGCCGATCACTGCGCGTCTCCCTAGATCCCGCTGTGGCCGTCTGCCCCGCGGAGCCGGGCAATTCCCACGGAGTCTATCGGCCGCGGAGCCCGCCGGCCGCGGACCCGGCCGGCACCGTTGAGGCTGGCCGGCGGCTAGAGCGACTTGCCGCCGGTTGGCCGGGGCACCCCGGCGGGCGGGACAAGCGGGACGCCGGAGTACCGGTCCCTGATGGCATCGATGAAATGCCGGGCGCGGATCGTCAGCGCGCCGCCCGCCCTGGCTGACTGCATCTGCAGCCGCCCCTTGGTCACCAGGACACCGAGGTCAGCACCCTTCCAGCGGTAGTCACCTGCTCCGCTGATGCGCAGGAAGAAGGCCTCGGACTCGTTCTGCAGCTGATGCCAGTCCAGCGCCGCCCGGCGGAAGACCAGCGCGCCGTCACCGTCGAGCGAGTACTGCCCGGTGGGCGCCGCGGTTTCGAGGTGCTCGACGGCCGGGCTGGTTTCCTTGATGATCATCTGGCTCCACACATCGGCCGCGGCGAGCTCCTCCCACCGGTCGTTGATCTCGTCGACGTCAAAGTCGAAGTCAACATCCATGAACTCGAGCAGGTGGAAGGCGAACAGCGGCATGTCCGCGTAGGCGCCGGCCGTGACGTTGGTGATGGCCGATGCGCCGCTGATGCGGGGGTTCAGCTCGCCCAGGTACACCTCGTCGGCATCGGTATCGACCAGGACGTCAACCTCGAAGAACCCGCGGTAGCCCTCGGCGCCCAGCCGGTCACCGAGCCGCCGGATCATCGCCACGGCCTTCGCCCGCAGCGCGCCGGTGATCACCTCGGGGTACATCTCGTTGCCGCACCAGCCCCCGCGGTAGGGAGTGAGCCGCGCATGCCCGGTCAGTTCCGACATGAACGGGCCGACCACCGTGCCGCGGCGGGTGAGAACGGCCTCTACCGCCACCGGGCGGTTGTTGATCCGCTTCATGACCTTGATGTCCTGGCCCGAGATATCCGCGCGGTGCCGCCGCCAGTCGGCCTCGGAGGAGATGAAGAACGTGGTCTTGCCGGAGTCTCCGTACGGGGTCTGGACGACCAGGTCCGACCCGAGCCCGGCGCGATCGGCCGCTTGCTCCAGTTCCGGCCAGTCGCGCACGGACGTCAGGACGTTCGGGACGCTCGCCACGCCGACCTCGTTGCCCAGCCTGGTGGTCACGAGCTTGGAATCCAGGTGCTTGCGCAGCTCGGCCGACGGAAGGAGGAGGTCGTAGCCGAGTTCCTCGCAGATTCGCTCGGTCACCTCGTCAAAGAACACCATCGCGACCTTCGGCCGCACGCCGCCCGCCCTGCGCCGGTCGATGAAGGCCCGCACCTCGGCGTTTTCCAGCAGCCAGTTGTTGATCTCCTCGCCGCTGCCGAACTCGATGTAGGGCTTGCTGCGCGGGGTGAACACGCGCGGGTGCGCGCCGTCCCAGCCGTCGTAATAGGTGATGTAGCTGAAGTTCCTGATCCACCGGTCGAGGCCGAGCAGGTTGAAGGGCGTTGCGCCGACGAAGTAGATGGGGGTGTCGTTGGTCCGGAAGAAATGCCGCATCTCCGAGATATTGCGCAGCGGCCTGGGCCGGGCCGGGGCAGATCCGGCCGGGGCAGATCCGGCCGGGGCATAGGCGGCGTCGGTGCCGACGCTGACCTCCGGGGCCTCCGCAGCCTTCCCGGTGCCCGAGTCATCGGCCGTGACGGACGTTACCTGGGCCATTGCCCCTCCTCGGTGAGCCCGGCGGACCTGAGTGCCAGCGTCTCGCGACCGGGCCGGCAGATCAACGCCTCAGGGCTGCGATGACAGGCTGTAGTAATCCTGGTAGACCCCCTGGGCGTGAGCGCGGGCAGATTCCCAGTCCCACGTACGCGGATAGAACCGCGCGGGGCTGAGGGACCTGACGTAGGGGGATGGGTCGGGCTGGAGGCTCTCCAGCACGTGCCCGGCGAGGCCGGCTGAGCCGGAGACGCCATGCGCATTGCAGGCCGCGGCCATCACCAGGCCGCGCACGCCGGGCACCGGCCCGACGATGAAGCGGCCGTCGGGCGAGAACGCCGGGAATCCGCGGAAGACCGTGCGGACCCCGGCTTCGGTGACCGCGGGCGCGAAGGCGGCGAAGTCGCGTGCGAATCCGGCCAGGACATCCCAGTCGGGCGGTACGGCCAGGACCTGCCCGATGGTCACCGCCGCCGGGTCGAGGCTCAGCCCGTCCGGTTCCCACCCCCCGCAGAGGATTCCCTGTCCTTCGGCCCGGGCGTACAGGCGCAGGTCAGGGACGCGGATAACCGGCACATCACGGTGCCAGCCCGCCACCGGCCTGGTGACGAAGTATTCGTGACGCACCGGCACGATCGGGAGCTGCTGGCCGGCCAGCGAGGCCACCGCGCCGGCCCACGGCCCGGCCGCGTTAATCACCAGGTCGGTAGCGACGGCGCGCTGGTCGGTGCGCACGCCCCTGACCGCGCCGCCGGTGATGCGCAGCCCGGTGACGGTGGTGTGCGTCGCAAAGGTGACGCCCCGGTCACGCGCGGCGCGAGCGTACGCGGTGACCAGGCTGTTGGGCTGGAGGTAGCCATCGGTGGGGCACCACAGCGCCGCCGTGACGCCGGCGGTGTCCAGCATCGGGTACAGCCCGGCGAGCCGGGCGGCGGTGAGGAACTCAACCTCGAGCCCGGCGGACCGCGCGACCACGGCCAGCGCCCGGAACTCGTCGGCGCGCGGCGCGGTTGTCGCTATGCGCACGCTTCCTGTCTGGCGCCAGTCGGCCGTGTAGCCCGTCTCCTGCTCGATCCGGGCGTAAGCGGCAACAGAGGCCATCGCCAGCATGCAGCGCTCTTTGGTGGCCCGGACCTGCCCGACCAGTCCGGCGGCCTGCCCCGAGGTCGCGCCCGCGAGCTCGCCCTGCTCCACGACCTGAACGTCGCGGTCGCCGGCCCCGGCCAGGACATAGGCCACGGCACATCCGATGGCCCCGCCACCGACAATCGTGACCTCAGCATCCCTGACGTCGGCCACCGCAGCCTTCCCCGGCCAGGTCCCGGCGACATCGCTGGCCACCTCATCCCGGCACCGCGCCCAGCATACCGATAAACGATCACCTGCCGCCGTGAGCCGGTCATCATGGACGGGTGGGCAGCGAAGACCATGACGTGATCGGCTGGATACGCGAGATCGTGCTGGACAGCCCGGACCCTCGGGGGCTGGCTGGCTTCTGGGCCGGCCTGCTCGGCGGGACGCCGGTCGAGTGGTATTCGGGCTGGATCACCCTGGAGCCGCCCCCGCATGGCCAGCGGCTTTCGTTCCAGGGCACCAGCGCCGGGGCCGCGACCGCGGCCGGATCGGCCCCGCTAGTGCATTTCGACGTCCTGGTCGGCGATCTCATCGCTGCTCACGAGCGGGTCCTGGCCTCGGGCGGGACCTTCGCCGGCGAGCATGCCTCGCCCCGGCCTGGTCCCGGCGGGCAGGCGGTTCGGTGGCGCGTTTACCGTGATCCCGCAGGCCACCCGTTCTGCCTGGTAACCCGCTGAGATCCTCATCGGGATGAAGTTCGGGATCAGCGGGCAGATCTGTCGATCTGCGGCCATCCCGTCCGTCGGACTCTATGTCAGGTCCATTTTCCCGGCCGCGGACGTCGGCCGGCCAGGCGCGCGGAGGATTCGATGGCGAAGTTCGTATACATCTACACCGGCGGTCAGATGGCGGAGACGCCAGAAGCGCAGGAGCAGGCGATGCAGGCCTGGGGGGCATGGTTCGCCGAGCTCGGAGGCTCGATAGCCGACGCGGGGAATCCGTTCGGTCATTCCGCGACGGTGAGCTCGGGTGGTGTCGCCGACGGCGGCGGCTCCGGTGCGGGCGGTTACTCGATCATTTCGGCCGACTCGCTGAGTGATGCGGCGGCCAAGGCGAAGGGCTGCCCGGTACTCGCCGGCGGCGGGACCGTCGAGGTCTACGAGGCCGTCCCGATGTAATGGCCAGGCGGGGCGGCATCACTCGGTCCCCGCTGGCCCGGTACGCGAGGGCCGGTGACGGCGGGCCAGGTCTTCCAGCAGGCGAAGTGCCTGGCTGGCCGTCCCGGCGGGCACGAACGGTCATAGCATGTGATCGTGCGTAGCGATGCGCGGGACGTGGATGGCTATCTGGCCACGGTGCCTGCGGGGCGGCGCGCGGTGCTGAGCGAGTTGCGGGACGCGTGCCGCGCGCTGCTGACCGGCTTTGAGGAGTCCATGCGCTACGGCATGCCCGCCTACAGCCGTAACGGGATCACCGAGATCGCCTGGGCCAGCCAGAAGCAGTACATCTCCCTGTACGTGATGCGCGGTGAGGTCCTGGATGCCCATCGTGAGCAGCTTGCCCACCTCAGCGTCGGCCCAGCTGCCAGCAGTACGGTACGCGCGCCGCGTGCCGCTGATGTCGGCGAGGTGGCAGGATTTAGTGTGGGGCGATGAGCGGTCTCAGAGTCCTCTTCATCGGTGGCAGCGGTGTCATCAGCTCGGCGTGCTCCTGGCTGGCCGTCGAGCGGGGTATCGAGCTGTTCGTACTCAACCGCGGCCGCAGTGAGCGCCGGCCGCTGCCTGCGGGCGTCACGCTGCTGCGCGGTGATGCCCGCGACCCGGCCTCCGTCCGGCAGGCTGTGGGCGATCATGAATTCGACGCCGTGGTCGACTGGGTTGCCTTCACCCCTGAGCACGTGCGCGCCGACATGGAGCTCTTCCGCGGCCGCGCCGGGCAGTATGTGTTCATCAGCTCAGCCTCGGCCTACCAGACGCCGCCGGCCCGGCTTCCGGTCCTGGAATCCACGCCGCTGCGCAATCCGTTCTGGGCCTATTCCCGTGACAAGATCGCCTGCGAGGACGTCCTGATGGCCGCCTACCGCAGCGAGGGGTTCCCGGTCACGATCGTGCGGCCCTCTCACACCTACGACAGGACGCTCGTGCCGTTCGAGGGCGGCTGGACGGTCCTGGGCCGGATGCGCCGGGCCATGCCGATCGTGGTTCACGGCGACGGCACTTCCCTGTGGACGCTGACCCATCACCTGGACTTCGCCCGCGGCTTCGTGCCCCTGCTCGGCCATCAGCGCACGATTGGTGAAGCCTTCCACATCACCTCCGACGACGTGCTCACCTGGAATCAGATCGCCGGGACCCTGGCCCGCGCGGCCGGAGTCACCGCCGACATCGTCCATGTTCCCTCGGACGCGATCGCGGCGGCCGACCCCGACTGGGGAGCCAGCCTGCTGGGCGACAAGGCGCACTCGATGGTGTTCGACAACTCCAAACTGCGCGCCGTCGTGCCGGGCTACCGGGCGAGGATCCCGTTCGAGCAGGGCGCACGAGAGATCGTCGCCTGGTACGACGAGGACTCCTCCCGGCAGCAGGCAGATCCGCGCGTAGACGCGGCGATAGACAAGCTCATCGGCACCTGGCGGCCATGACCACGCTGCCCCGGCGCATGGCGCCGGTGGACGCGAGGGCGTCTGGGCGATTTGGGATGTACGAGGGTGGTGGCCCTAGAGCAGGAGCCAGATTGGCGGCCTGCAGACCCCCGTCGCCTCAGTCGCCGACGGTCGCCGGGTCGGGCTGGAATCGGTAGCCCATGCCTGGCTCGGTCAGCAGCCAGCGCGGCCGGGCGGGGTCCGGCTCCAGCTTGCGGCGCAGTTGCGCCATGTACAGCCGCAGATTGCCGGCCGCGTCGGCGTAGCCGGGCCCCCAGACCTCGGTCAGCAGCTGCCGCTGGCTGAGCAGCTTGCCGGGATGGCGCAGCAGCACCTCGAGCAGATGCCACTCGGTCGGCGTGAGCCGGATGTCGGCCGCGGTGCTGGCCTCGCCGTCCGCGGACGCGGACGGCTCGGTGGTCACCCGCTTGGCGGCCAGGTCAACGATGAGGTCGCCGAGACGGACCTGCGGCTCCCCGCCGTCGCCAGCGGCGCGGCGCGTGACCGCGCGCATCCTGGCCAGGAGTTCTTCCATCCCGAAGGGCTTGGTGACGTAATCGTCGGCGCCCGCGTCGAGGGCTTCTACCTTGTCGGTGCTGTCCACCCGCCCGGACAGCACGATGATCGGCGCGTCGGTCCAGCCGCGCAGGCCCGCGATCACCTCGACGCCGTCCAGGTCCGGCAGCCCTAGATCCAGGATGACCAGATCAGGAGGATGGCGGGCCGCCTCCTCCAGAGCCTGCGCGCCGGTGCCCGCCGTGTGCACCTCGTACTGGCGGACCCGCAGGTTGATCCGCAGGGCGCGCAGGATCTGCGGCTCGTCGTCGACGACCAGGATGCGAGTCATCTGCTCACCGTGCCACGCTCACCCGTCACGAGGCTCTGGTAACACCGCAGCGGGCGGAAGATCTGCGGGCCCGGCGGCGTGCGGCTCTGGCCGCTCGGCGGCAGGCTCACCGGGAACGGCACCCCAAGCGGCCGGCTCGCCGGGGGCGGCATCGTCCGCGACTGGCTCGCCGGGGGTGGCATCGTGCGCGGCGGGCTCGCCGAGTGCGGCGTGAGGCGGACGAGACACCGCCGGTAGCGACAGCGCCATGGTCAGGCCGCCGCCGGGGGTGTCCTCCGCCTCCAGGGTGCCGCCCATCGCCTCGGTCAGGCCACGGGACAGCGCGAGCCCGAGGCCCACTCCGGTGGAGTTGTCGGTATCACCAAGCCGCTGAAACGGGACAAACATCCGGTCCCGGTCCGTCGCGGGGATGCCGGGCCCGCGATCGACGACGCGCAGCTCGACGCGGCCGCCCAGGGCACTGGCGGTCAGCAGCGGCGGCGCCTGCGCGGGCGAGTAGCGCAGCGCGTTGGCGGTGAGGTTGGCGATCACCCGTTCCAGTATGGCCGGGTCAACCTCCACCTCAGGCAGATCATCCGGTATGTCGACGATGACGGTACGGCTCGCGGGCCCGAGGTCGTCGAGGGAACGGGAGACAATCTCCTCAAGATCGGCCGGCCGGGGGAACAGCGACATCGCGCCGGCCTGCAGCCTGCTCATGTCGAGCAGGTTGTCGACGAGATGGGCCAGCTTGTCGAGCGACTCGTCGGCGGTGGCGAGCAGCTCGTCACGGTCGTCAGTGGTCCACTGGATGTCTGGCGAGCGCAGGCTGGTCACCGCCGCCTTCGCCGAGGCGAGCGGCGACCGCAGGTCGTGGCTGACGGCGGCGAGCAGGGCGGTCCGCATCCGGTCGGCTTCCGCGATCGGCCGGGCCGCCTTGGCTTCCGCGGCCAGCCGCTGCTGTTCCAGCGCGGCGACTGCGTAGGCCGCGAACGCGCCCAGGAGCCGGCGGTCGGCGGCCGGGAGCGCCCGCCCGCGCAGGGCGAGGTGCAGGCTGTCGGTCACCGGTACCTCGACGTCCGCGTCCTCAGGCCGCGTGACGGGGTGCTCCCCGGAGGTCGCCACGGGCGCCCAGCCTCCCGCGGGCCCGCGGGAGGCGTCGGCCCGGCCGGGCCCGCGCTCCAGCAGGGTGACTGAGTCCATCCCGAATGCCTCCCTGACCCGGTCCAGCACCGCCGCCAGCGACCGCTGGCCGCGCAGCACGCTGCCCGCCGTGGTGACCAGCAGTTCCGATTCCGCGCTGGCGCGGGCGGCCTGCTTGGTGCGCCGCGCCGCCCCGTCCACGACCGAGCTGACCACCAGCCCGACCGTGACGAAAACCCCGAGCGCCAGGGCGTTGTTGGTCTCGGAGATAGTGAATTTGTGAATCGGGGGGGTGAAGTAGAAGTTGAGCAGCAGCGACCCGAGGATGGCTTCGAGCACGGCGGGCACGAAGCCGCCGACCAGCGCGACCGCGATCACCGCGAGCAGGAAGGCCAGGACGTCGGTGGTCAGGTTGAGCTCGCTGCGCAGGCTGGCCAGGAACAAGGTGACCAGCGGCGCGAGCAGGACCGCCAGGGCGTAGCCGAGGAGCCTGCGCCGCAGCGGGAGCCCCCCGCGCACCCGCGGCAGGCCGCGCCCGCGCCCCATCTGCGCGTGGGTCACGATGTGCACGTCGATGTCACCGGAGTCGCGGATCGTCCGCACGCTGACGCCGGGTCCGGTCAGCAGGGACGATAGCCAGGTGCGCCGGCTCGCGCCCAGCACGAGCTGGGTAGCGTTCTCGGCCCTGGCGAAGGTCAGCAGCGCCTCGTGCACGTCGTCGCCGACGACCTGGTGATAGGTACCGCCCAGCGACTCGGCCAGGCGGCGCTGGGCGGCCAGAGCGGCCGGGTCGGCGCCGGTCAGGCCATCGGAGGAGGTCACGTGCAGGGCCAGCAGGTCGCCGCCGGACGAGCGGGCGGCGATCCTGGCCGCGCGCCTGATCAGCGTGTCCCCCTCGGGGCCGCCGGTCAGGGCGACGACAACACGCTCTCTGGCCTCCCACGTCCCGTGGATGCCGTGGGCCGCGCGGTACCGCTGCAGGCCCTCGTCGACCTTGTCCGCCAGCCATAGCAGCGCGAGCTCGCGCAGCGCCGCCAGATTCCCGGACCGGAAATAGTGGGTCAGCGCCGCGTCGATCTTCTCGGCCGGGTAGATGTTGCCGTGCGCCATCCGGCGGCGCAGCGCCTCCGGGGTCATGTCCACCAGCTCGACCTGATCGGCGGCGCGGACGACCGCGTCGGGCACGGTCTCGCGCTGCGGGACCCCGGTGATCTTCTCGACGACGTCGTTCAGGGACTCCAGATGCTGGATGTTCACCGTCGAGATGACGTCGATGCCGGCCTCGAGCAACTCCTCGACATCCTGCCAGCGCTTGGCGTTGCGCGAGCCCGGCACGTTGGTGTGGGCCAGCTCGTCGACGAGCGCGATCTCCGGGTGGCGGGCCAGTACCGCGTCGAGGTCCATCTCCTCGAAGAACGTGCCGCGGTAGCCGGTCCGGGCGCGGGGGATGACCTCCAGCCCGCGCAGCAGGTCGGCGGTCTGCTGCCTGCCATGGGTCTCGACGAAGGCGACGACCACATCGGCACCGCGCTCCTGCCGCCGGTGGCCCTCGCCGAGCATGGCAAAGGTCTTGCCGACCCCCGCGGCCGAGCCGAGGTAGATCCTCAGCTGACCGTGGCCCGCGGGGGCCTGCTGACCCGGATAGTCCGTCTGGCTCATAGCCTTTCCCCGGTCGGTGCGCTGCGCATCTGCCAGTCTGCCGGACGGCTCATGGCTGGTACCGGTAGCCCATCCCCGGCTCGGTGAGCAGGTGGCGCGGGCGCGGCGGATCGTCCTCCAGCTTGCGGCGCAGCCCGGCCATGTGAAATCGCAGGTAGTGAGTGCTGTGCTCGTAGCCTGGTCCCCACACCTCGGTCAGCAGCCGATCGGAGCTGATCAGCTGACCGGGGGAGTTCAGCAGGATCTCCAGCAGCCGCCACTCAGTGCGGGTCAGGTGAACTGCCTGTGCCCCGGCGGGCGGCGGGTCAGCAGGCATGCGAGCGGCCGTGCTGGCCGTGCCATCCGCGGTGTACCTGACTGCTGTCCTGGCGATCAGGTCGATCTCGCTGCGCCCGATTCTGAGCCGGGCTCCCGCCAGCCGGCGATCATCACGGCGCAGCACCGCCCGCAGCCGGGCCACAAGCTCCTCCATGTCGAAGGGCTTGGTGACGTAGTCGTCGGCGCCTGCGTCCAGTGCGCCGATCCGGTCGCCGGAGCCGGTCCGCCCGGACAGCACGATGACCGGAACCGCGGACCAGCCGCGCAGCTCGCGGATGACCTCGGTGCCGTCGACGTCGGGCAGTCCGAGATCCAGCAGGATCGCGTCCGGGGGCCGCCGCGTTGCCTCGGCCAGTGCGTCGCGGCCAGCTGACGTGATGATCACGTCGTAACCGCGGGCGCGCAGGTTGATCCGCAGCGCCCGCAGCAGCGCGGGCTCATCCTCCACGATCAGGATCCGCGCGCCTCGCGCCGGGGCGGGACGCGCGGGCGGACCGGCTGTCCGCCCGCGCGGCTGTGTCATCGGCCCGTCTCCCCGCGTCAGGACGAGACCGGGTACTTCTCGTCGAGCGCGATATTCAGGTTGAGCACGTTGACCCTGGGCTCCCCGAGGAAGCCGATGCTGCGGCCGTGCGTGTTCTCCTTGACTAGCGCCTCGACCGCTGCCGGGCTGACGCCCCTGGCCGCCGCCACCCGGTTCAGCTGGATGGACGCGTTCTGCGGAGAGATATAAGGGTCAAGCCCGGACGCCGACGCAGTGACCGCATCCGGCGGGATGGCGGAGACCTTCACATGGTCGGATGCCGCGATCTGCTGCTGCCGCTGCTTGATCTCCTGCACCAGCTTCGGGTTGCTCGGGCCCAGGTTGGATGCGGCGGAGAAGCCGGGATCGCAGCCGTAGTCGTTCGTCGCACCGCTCGTCGCCGCCGACGGCCGGGGCTGGAAGTACTGCGGCAGCGGGCTGCCCTTGGCATTCACGAATTCCTGGCAGAGCAGGCTGGATCCGACCACCCGGCCGTGGAAGCTGACCAGCGAGCCATTGGCCTGGTGGTGGAAGGCGCCCTGGGCGATGCCGAACACGACCACCGGGTAGATGATCCCGCAGATCACGGTGAACAACAGCAGGCCGCGCAGGGCAGCGAGGAGCTGCCGGACGGTGCTGGGGAGACGATTCATATCTGATCAACCGCCGAATCCTGGAATGTACTGGATGATGAGGTCGATGGCCCAGATCCCGACGAACGGGATGATCAGCCCGCCGATGCCGTAGATCAGCAGGTTCCGGCGCAGCATCGACGAAGCCGAAGGCCGGCCGGTAGCGCACGCCGCGCAGCGCCAGCGGGATCAGCGCGATAATGATCAGCGCGTTGAAGATGATCGCCGAGGCGATCGCCGATTCCGGGCTGTGCAGGTGCAGGATGTTGAGCCGGGCCAGGCCGGGGATCACGCCCTCGAACATGGCCGGGATGATGGCGAAGTACTTGGCCACGTCGTTGGTGATGGAGAACGTGGTCAGCGCGCCGCGGGTGATGAGCAGCTGCTTGCCGATCTCCACGATCTCGATGAGCTTGGTCGGGTTGGAGTCCAGGTCCACCATGTTCCCGGCCTCCTTGGCGGCCGAGGTCCCGGTGTTCATGGCCACCCCGACGTCAGCCTGGGCGAGCGCGGGCGCGTCATTAGTGCCGTCCCCCGTCATCGCGACCAGCTTGCCGCCCTCCTGCTCCTTCTTGATGAGCGCCATCTTGTCTTCCGGCGTCGCTTCGGCCAGGAAGTCGTCCACGCCGGACTCATCCGCGATGGCCTTGGCGGTCAGCGGGTTGTCACCGGTGATCATGACGGTCCGGATGCCCATCTTGCGCATCTCGGCGAACCGCTCGGCGATGCCCTCCTTGACGATGTCCTTGAGGTAGATCACGCCCAGCGCCCTGGCCGTGCCGTCGGTCTTCTCGGCCACGACCAGCGGGGTCCCGCCGACGCCGGAAATGCTGTCCACCATCTGCCCGAGCGCAGCCGGCGGCGTGCCGCCGTTGTCGCGGATCCACTGCCGGACCGAGGCCGATGCCCCCTTGCGCACCTGCCGCCCGCCGGCCAGGTCGATGCCGCTCATCCGGGTCTGCGCGGTGAATTCCACGAACTCGGCGCCCTGCAGCTCGCCTTCCCCCCGTTCCCGCAGGCCGTACTGATCCTTGGCCAGGACCACGATGGAGCGCCCCTCGGGGGTGTAGTCGGCCATGCTGGACAGCTGAGCGGCATCCGCCAGCTCGGCCGCGGAAACGCCATCCACGGGCAGGAACTCGGTCGCCTGCCGGTTGCCGATGGTGATCGTGCCGGTCTTGTCCAGCAGCAGGGTGTTCACGTCCCCGGCGGCCTCGACGGCGCGCCCGGACATGGCCAGCACGTTTCGCTGCACCAGCCGGTCCATGCCGGCGATGCCGATCGCGGACAGCAGCGCGCCGATCGTGGTGGGAATGAGCGCGACCAGCAGCGCGACCAGCACGACCAGGGTCTGCGGCGCGCTGGAGTAGAACGCCATCGGCTGCAGGGTGATGACCGCCAGCATGAAGATGATGGTCAGCGACGCGAGCAGGATGTTCAGTGCGATCTCGTTCGGCGTCTTCTGCCGCTGGGCCCCCTCGACCAGGGCAATCATCCGGTCGATGAACGTCTCGCCCGGCTTGGACGTGATCTGCACCACGATCCGGTCCGACAGCACCCTGGTGCCGCCAGTGACCGCGGACCGGTCACCACCGGATTCGCGGATGACCGGAGCGGACTCGCCGGTGATCGCCGACTCGTCCACCGAGGCCACGCCCTCCACGACGTCGCCGTCGCCGGGGATGATCTCGCCGGCCTCGACCACGACATGGTCGCCGAGCGTGAGCTGGGTGCCGGGTACCGCCTCCTCGCGGGTCTCCGCCTGTCCCGGCTGCCAGCCGACCAGCCGTCGCGCCACGGTCTCCCGCTTGGTCCGGCGCAAGGTCTCGGCCTGCGCCTTGCCGCGGCCCTCGGCCACGGCCTCGGCCAGGTTGGCGAAGACCACGGTCAGCCACAGCGTGACCACGATCGTCCAGTTGAAGACCGACGAGTTGGTGATGGCCGTGTAGGTAGTCAGGGCCGCGCCGATCTCGACGACGAACATGACCGGGTTCCTGATCTGGACCCGCGGGTCCAGCTTCTTGAAGGCATCCGGAGTGGATCTCAGCAGCATCCGGGGTTCGAGCAGGCCGCCGCCGACCTTGCGCTGCTCATCAGGGCGAGCGCGGCCGCTGCCCGCGGGTGCCTCGGGTGTCGTAGTCACAGACATCTCAGTGCAGCCCTTCTGCGAATGGGCCCAGAGCCAGCGCGGGGAAGTAGGTCAGGCCGACGAGGACGAGGATGACGCCGACGAGCATCCCGACGAACAGGGGCTTGTGCGTCTGGACCGTGCCGGCGCTGGCCGGCACGGGTTGCTGTCTGGCCAGTGACCCGGCCAGGCCGAGCGCGAAAATCTCCGGCGCGAACCGGCCGAGCAGCATCACGACCCCGCCCACCGTGTTGTACCAGTCGGTGTTGGTCGTCAGGCCCGCGAACGCCGAGCCGTTGTTGTTGGCCATCGAGGTGAACGCGTACATGATCTCCGTCAGGCCATGCGGGCCGGGGTTGAGTATCGACGCCTGCGGTGTCTTCAGCCCGATCGACAATCCGGCCGCGGTCAGGATCAGCACGGGCAAGGTCAGGAAGTACAGCGACGCGTATTTCATCTCGGTCGGCCGGATCTTCTTGCCGAGGTACTCGGGCGTGCGCCCGACCATCAGGCCGCCGACGAAGACGGTGACGATGGCCAGCACCAGCAGCCCGTACATTCCGGCGCCGATGCCGCCGGGGGCGATCTCCCCGAGCGCGATGTCGAACAGCGCGATCCCGCCGCCGAACGGCGTGAACGAGTCGTGGAACGAGTTCACTGCGCCCGTGGAGGTGACTGTGGTCGAGGCGGCGAACAGCGACGATCCCGGCGTGCCGAACGCGACGTTCTTGCCTTCCATCGCCCCGTGCGCCAGCTGGGGGGCCATCCCGGCGCCCTGCGCCTCGAAGAAGCTGATCCCAATGACCGCAGCCAGCCAGATGATCACCATGACGGCCAGCAGCGCGTAGCCCTGCCGGTTGTCCTTGACCATCTTCCCGAACGTCCGCGGCAGGGCGAACGGGATGAGCAGCAGCAGGAAGATCTCGAACCAGTTCGTGAGCGGGTTCGGGTTCTCGAATGGATGCGCGGAGTTGGCGTTGAAGAAGCCGCCGCCGTTGTTGCCCATGTCCTTGATGACTTCCTGGGACGCGACCGGGCCGCCGACGATGCTCTGGTGCGCGCCGGACAGGGTGGTCACCGTGTGGGCGGCGGAGAAGTTGTCGATCACGCCGGAGGCCGCCAGGATGATCGCGCCCAGGAGGGCCAGCGGCAGCAGCAGCCGGGTGATGGCCCTGGTGACGTCCACCCAGAAGTTCCCGAGCTTGTCGGTCCTGGACCGGATGAAGCCCCGGATCAGGGCGATCGCGATCACCAGGCCGACCGCGGCGGACAGAAAATTCTGCACCGCCAGGCCGCCCATCTGGACCAGGTAGCCCATCGTGGACTCGCCCGAGTAGTTCTGCCAGTTCGTGTTGGTGACGAAGGAGGCGGCGGTGTTCCAGGCCAGGGCGGGCGGCACGTTGGCCATGCCCAGCGACAGCAGGAGGTAGTGCTGCAGCCGCTCCAGGCCGTACAGGAACAGCACGCTGACCAGAGAGAACGCCAGCATGCTGCGCAGGTAGGAGGACCACTTCTGGTCGGCCGATGAGTCAACTCCGATGATCTTGTAGACGCCGCGCTCCACCCGCCAGTGCTGGTCGGTGGTGAAGATGCGGGCCATGTAGTTGCCCAGCGGCACGTAGCACACGGCCAGGGCGACGATGAGCAAGCCGAGCTGCAGCCAGCCTGCGAGTGCGGTACTCATCAGAACCTCTCAGGCAGCACAAGGGCCACGAATAGGTAGATGGTCAGCAGGATGCCGAAGATCAGGCCGATCAGGTTCTCAGCGCTCAAAGCGCTCAACCCCCTTCACGAGGAGGAAGAGCGCGGCGAACACGAGGATCGTCAGGCCGATGTAGATCACGTCCAACACGGAGCCCTCCTAGGCGTCGCATGCCTTACGACGTCAGTGAACTCCCGGAATCGGGCGAAAGATCGCGTCCATGCGCGACCCATGCGCGCCCGCGCCGATCCCTAACAGAACCCATGCGCGCCGTGATCCGGCCAGGTCGCGGGCCCCCGATCTCGCCGTCAGCCGGCCAGGTCGCGCACCCCGAGCTCGTCGGCTCTGGCCAGCATTTCCGCCGGGTCGGTGTACACGCGATAGGCACCGGCCCGCTCCAGTTCCTCGCGACCGTATCCGCCCGACATCAGGCCGATGCCGAGCGAGCCGGCCCGCCGGGCGGCGAGCAGATCCCAGACGCTGTCCCCCACCACCATGGCGTCGCGCGGGTGCACCTCCAGCAGGGCCGCCGCGGCCAGGAACAGGTCCGGGTCCGGCTTGGCGTGGCGGACCATGTCCCTGGTGATCATCGGGGTGTCCTCGGGCAGGTCCAGCAGGCCCAGCGCATGGCCCGCGGTGACGCGGTACCCGCTGGTCGCGATGGCCCACCTGATCCCGCGCCCGGTGAGCGCCGTGAGCAGCTCCACGGCCCCCGGCAGCGGCCGGACGGTGTCGGCCTGGGCCAGGTACTCCTGGCCGTGCGCCTGCTGCAGCAGGGCGATGTCCGCATCCGACAGCGTCCGGCCGGTCTCCCGCAGCAGGGCGGAAACGAACAGGCCGCCGCTCATGCCGATCCGGCGGTGGATCCGCCACACGGACAGGTCGATATCGAGCCGGGACAGCGCGGCCCGCCAGGCGATGACGTGCTGGTACACGCTGTCGATGAGCGTGCCGTCGAGGTCGAACAGGAACGCGGGGATGGGTGGCTCGCGGTAGCTCGGGGGAGCGGTCATGGCCACCAGTGTGCCCGTCGGCCGGCCATCAGGAAGGGGGCACTCCCGCGTTGAGCCGCGTACGTCGGCCCGGCGACAGGTGGCGGTACATCCGCTCCCAGCGCGGCCGGATCGTGTCCTGCGGGCGGACGGCTCTGCGCGGTGCATAGGACTGCCTGGCAAGATGACCAGCATGGAGGCACGCGACGGGGCACCAGGGATCGGCTCTTTCGTGGCGCTCGGGGACAGCTTCACCGAGGGCCTGGATGATCAGCGGCCCGATGGCGGCGGCCTGGCCGGCTGGGCCGACCGGTTCGCGCAGCGGCTCGACGAGGTCAGCCCCGGCCTGCGCTATGCGAACCTGGCGGTACGGGGCAAGGTCCTGGGGGAGATCGCCCGCGAGCAGGTACCGCTGGCGATCGCCATGCAGCCGGACCTGATCAGCCTGGCTGCGGGCGGCAACGACCTGCTCAGGCCGAGGGTCAGCCCGGACGAACTCGCGCAGGCATTTGACCGCGTCGTGGCTGATCTGCGCGAGGCCGGCGGCCAGGTGCTGCTGTTCACTGGGTTCGATACGCGCACGTTCCCGGTCCTTCGGCTGATCCGCCGCAAGGCGGCGATCTTCAACATGCACCTGCGCGCGATCGCCGTCCGCCGCGACTGCCACCTGGTCGACTTGTGGTCGATGAGAGTGCTGACCGACGCGCGGGAATGGAGCCAGGACCGCCTGCACATGACGTCCGACGGCCACCGCCGGGTGGCGTTGCGGGCCTGCGAGGTCATGGGCGTCCCGGTCCGGCAGGACTGGCGGGAGCCGCTGCCGCCGCCCCCGGTTCCGGGTACCCGGCTCGGCCGGTCGGCGGGATGGCTTGCGGCCCGCCAGGTGGACGCGCGGTGGGTATCGGATCACGCTGTGCCCTGGGCGAGCAGGCGCCTGCGCGGAATCTCCTCTGGTGATGGCCGGGAGCCCAAGCGGCCGGAATTGCTGCCGCTGAGTAACACCGGCGCAGCGACGCGCTGAGCTCAGGATCGGGGGCCGAGGTCAGCGGCGATCCACGGCAGCGACAGCGGGTCGGAGCGGAGTCGTCAGGGGTGGCGTCGCCGACGACTGGTTCAGGCGTCGCGCTCGATGGGGCAGGTCATGCAGCGGGGGCCGCCGCGACCGCGGCCGAGCTCGCTGCCGCGGATCGTGATGACCTCGATGCCGTGCTCGCGCAGATAGGTGTTCGTGGTCACGTTGCGCTCGTAGGCCAGGACCAGGCCCGGCTCGATGGCCAGGACGTTGCAGCCGTCGTCCCATTGCTCCCGCTGGGCCGAATGCACGTCCTGCGTCGCGGTCAGCACGGTGATGCTGCGCTGGTCGAGCGCGGCCGCGATGGCCACGTGCATGTCCGGCGGCGGGTGATCGGTGACCTTCAGCTCCCGCGGGCCGCTGCCGGGCTCGATCGTGTAGGAGGGCAGCATGCCCATCCCCGCGTACTTAACAAACACCCCGTAGTCGGCCATCGTCAGGACGGTGTCCAGGTGCATGAACTCGCGTGCCTTGGGCATGTCGATCGCCACTAGGCACCGGGCCGCACCGGCCGAGAACAGCGCGTACGCGAGCATCTCGACGGCCTGCGGCTGGGTCCGCTCGCTCATCCCGACCAGGACAGCGCCGTTGCCGATCACCAGGACGTCGCCGCCCTCGATCGTGGCCGGGGCACTGTCGGCGCCGTGCAGCCACACCTCGAACCCGCCTGACGCGAACATCGGATGCCACCGGTACAGCGCCTCCCCCAGGATCGTCTCCGGCCTGCGGGCCCGCCTGCGCATCGCGTTAACGGACACGCCGCCGTAGATCCAGCAGGAGTTGTCCCGCTGGTAGAGCACGTTCGGGAGCGGCGCCAGGATGAAGTCGTCCAGGTCCAGGGAGTGAAACGCGATGCTCCTGGGCTCGGGGGCCAGTTCCAGGATCTCGCGCTTGGTGAGCCCCCCGACCAGGAGCTGCGCCAGGCTCTCGGCATCGAGTCCTTCCACGGCGGCGCGCAGTGAGTCCGCGGCGAGCGGGCCGTGCAGCCGCGCGTCGAAGACCCGCTCCAGGACGTACGTCCTGGCCGCGCCGACCCTCAGCGTCTCGGTCAGCAGGGTGGCGTAGTAATGCACCTGCACCCCCCGCTGGCGCAGCGCACTGGCGAACGCGTCATGCTCCGCCTGCGCCTCGGCGACCCAGAGCATGTCGTCGAAAAGCAGGTCAGCGGCGTTGTCCGGGGTAAGCCGCTTCAGCTCCAGGTCCGGGCGATGCAGGATGACCTGCCGCAGGCGGCCGACTTCAGAGTCGACATGGAACACGGCGCTCCCCGTTTCGTAGTGCTGGTCCTTACCGTTAGTTATTTCATGCCGCGCCGGTAGGCTGCCGCCGTGCACCTGGATCTTTCCTTCGATGCGGCGGAGCTGACGGCGCGGCTGGTCGACATCGAGTCGGTCAGCGGCACCGAGAAGCCGCTCGCCGACGCGATAGCAGGGGCAATCGAGCCGCTGGCGCACCTGACCGTGTACCGGGATGGCAACGTCATCGTGGCCAGGACCGAGCTCGGACGGGCCCGGCGCGTGGTGCTGGCCGGGCATATCGACACTGTTCCCGTCGCGGCCAACCTTCCCTCCAGGGCCGAGAACGGCCTGCTGTACGGCTGCGGTACCACTGACATGAAGTCGGGGGTGGCTGTCCAGCTGCGCCTGGCCGCGCAGCTCGCCGAGCCGGCCGCGGACGTGACCTACGTCTTTTACGACTGCGAGGAAGTCGAGGCGGAGCGCAACGGGCTGCTGCGGCTGAGCCGGCAGCATCCCGAGCTGCTGGCGGCTGATTTCGCGGTGCTGATGGAGCCCACCGGCGGCGTGGTCGAGGGCGGCTGCCAGGGCACGCTGCGAGCTGAGATCCGGGCTCGCGGGAAGCGCGCGCACAGCGCCCGTTCCTGGATGGGCCGCAACGCCATCCACGAGGCGGGCGGAATCCTCGGTGTTCTCAGCGGCTATGCGCCGCGGCAGCCGCAGGTCGATGGCCTCAGGTACCACGAGGGGCTCAACGCGGTCGGGATCAGCGGCGGCGTGGCCGGGAATGTCGTCCCCGATGAGTGCGTGGTCACGGTTAACTTCCGGTTCGCCCCTGATCGCTCGGCTGATCAGGCCGCCGCGCACGTGCGGGAGGTGTTCAGCGGCTGGGAGGTCGCGATCACTGATGTGGCGGGCGGGGCCAGGCCAGGCATGGGGAATCCGGCTGTCGCCTCCTTCGTCGCCGCGATGGGCGGTGAGCCGCGGGCCAAGCTGGGCTGGACGGATGTCGCGAGGTTCGACGCGCTCGGGATACCGGCGGTCAACTACGGGCCGGGTGACCCGCAGTTCGCGCACACCAAGGACGAGCACGTGGAGCTGGCCGCCATCGGTGCGTGCGAGGACGCAATGCGCGGCTGGCTGTCGGGCTGAGCGCCGGCCCGGCGCCGCCCCAGCGCTGAGTGTCCCGGCAGCTCCCTCGGTGGGTTACGTCGGCGGGGCGGTAGCCAGGACCACGCCCTGCATGTGCTTCTTGCCTGCGGTATCCACCCAGGTCATCGGGACCGATGTGCCAGGCCGGAAGCTCTGCATGACGCTGGTCAGTCCGCTGGGTGACGTCACGGTCCTCCCGTTGACCGCGATGATGACATCTCCTGCGCTGAGGCCCGCGGCCGCGGCGGGAGTGCCGCACAGCTCGCCGAGGACGAGCGCCCCTGAGCTGACCGGAGCGACGGTGGCCGGGATGCCCGCGTTCTCGTCGTTGTTGATGCATCCGGGTGCGGCCGGGCTGGCGGCCGGGTTCCCGGCCAGCTGCTTCTGCAGCTGAAGCTGAGTCTTCGGGTTGGTGCTCTGGCTCGCCTTGCCGCCAGGGACCAGCACTCCGATGAATCCGGTCGAGCCGATCTGCACCGTCGAGCTCGGCTTCCCGGAAATGATCTGATGGGCGATGGCCAGGGCCTTGTTGATCGGGATGGCGAAACCGACGTCCTGCTGGCCGGTGCCACTGCCGAAACTCCCGGTGGAGGCGGCCGTGTCCATGCCGATTACCTTGCCCGAGGTGCTGGCCAGCGAGCCGCCGGAGTCACCCTGCACGATCGCGGCATCGGTCTGCAGCATCCCGTGCAAGGTCTCGCTGGTTGCGCTGCCATCATCGCTTGCGGTGATCGTCCGGTTCAGGCCGGTGATGGAGCCGACGACCGAGGGCGCACCTCCGCCGCCCTCGGCATTGCCGAGCGCGATGACGGGGTCGCCGAGCTTGACGTTTGATGAGTTCCCGAGCGGCACGACCTTGAGCCCGGACGCGTTCTGCAGCTGCAGGACTGCCACGTCGTCGGTCTTGTCGTAGCCGAGGAATTTCGCGCTGAAGTGCTGGTTCGACGACACCAGCGTGGCGGTCAGCCCGGTAGTGCCGCTGATCACGTGGTTATTGGTCAGGACCAGGCCCGACGAGCTGATGACCATGCCGGTCGCCGCGGCCGTCCCGCCCTCGAAGCCGAGATTGCTGGTGATGTCGACCAGTCCCGGTGCGACGGCATTGACCACGGCCTGCTGCGTGGCGCTGCTCACCCCGGCGTTGTTGCCCGAGCCAGAGTTGTTGCCCGAGCCGGAGCCGAACCCGCTGCCGGGACCGAAACCCCCGCCATTGCCCTGAACGGGCCCGCTCGATGCCGACGAGGACGAGTTGCTGTTGTTGCTGGCCAGGAAGACGCTTCCCGCCCCGAGCCCGGCCGCCAGGGCCGCGACAACTACGTACGTGATGAGGCCCTTGGCTCGCCTGCGCCGGGGCCCCTGGCTGCCCTGCTGGATGTAGTCCGCGGGCGGCCCGTAGCCGCCGGGCGGCGGCCCGAACCCCCCGGCCTGGCCGGGTCCGCCAGCCGGGCCGTAGCCGTAGGAACCGGGATACCCGTAACCCGCTGGCTGGCCATAGCCGCCGGGACCAGGCTGGCCGTAGGGCGCCTGCTGGCCGTAGGGCGCCTGCTGGCCGTACGCGCCCTGCTGGCCGTATGCGTCCTGAGCATCCTGCTGGGGGTATGCGCCCTGGCCGTACCCGCCGCCCTGGGCGCCCGGCTGCGGGTATCCGCCCTGGCCGTAGGCACCGGGCTGGCCGTAGCCGCCGGGCTGGCCGTAGCCGCCGGGCTGGCCGTACCCGCCGGGCTGGCCGTAGCCGCCTGGCTGCGCGTACCCGCCGTAGGCTCCAGGGGCCGCGAATCCGCCCGGCTGCGTGCTTCCGCCCGGCTGCGTGATCTCGCCCGGCTGCGTGGTGTCGCCCGGCTGCGTGGTGTCGCCGGGCTGGCCAGGCTCGACGTTACCGGGCGCGGAGGCAGGGATATCTCCCCGTGCCGCGTCGCCCGGTGCCAGGTCGCCAGGTGCGGCGTCGCCCGGTGCCGGCTGCTGCGCGGGCCCGGCGCCCTCGTCGGCGGGCGCCGGCCAGCTGCCCACGTACTCGGGCTGCTGGTTCTCGCTGCCGCCCTGCTCTTCCTGCATCTACATCACCTCTGCCCGGAGCAAGCGTACTTTCCTTCTGCCAATTCCCGCGCACGGCCAATTCCCGCGCACGGCCGCCAGGCACGGCGGCCGCGTGAGTCCCGGCGTCTCCCAGTAAGCATCAGCGGCCTGGGGGTTAGCTGAATGCCCTCTGCGGATCCTCTTGTGTGACCCAACTCACATCCCGGTCCGTGACCGTCGCTCGCCCGTCGCCTTGGCGGAAATGCAAGAAGCGATATATCTTGAATCTGTTGGCCCCTCAACCCTGGGAGTGACGATGCCAGCACCAAGCCGAAACGATGCACCCGGCCTTACCCGCCGGGATGAGCTCGCGGTCTCCGGATCCGTGCTGTCGGACGCCCCATGGGGTACCGCCGCCGCAGCGGGCGCGGTTGTCGCCGGCGGCGACCTGATCTTGCACCTCATGTTCTGGCACCTCGCCGTCAGCAGCTCCCTGTCGCTGGGCACGCTGGCTTTCTTCGCGGTGGCCGGGGGCGGTGCGCTGGCGCGCCGGGGGGGCGGCCGCGCGATGACCTGGGCCCGCCGCAATCCGTGGCGGTTTGCCGTGCTGCCGGGCGCCGCGTGCGCGATCGTCGTCTTCGTTCTCGCGGTGGTTCTGGGCAGTAGCGGGCTGATCGGCGGCGGGTTCACGGCCCTGTGGCATGGCGCGGCGGCCTACGGGCTGACCGGGCTGGCCGGATCGGTCGGCGGCACACGGCGTCACAGGTCCTGATCACGCTCGGCGCCTGAGGTTCGGCGGGCACCGGGTTCGGCGGCCACCGGGGTCAGCGGGCAGCGGGTTCAGCGGGCACCGGCGCGGTGATGCCGTGCTCGGCGGCCGGGCCGACGCGCAGGCCCCGCCGGTCGCACTCGTCGATGAGCATCGACAGCGCGCCGAGTCCCGCCTGCCAGGAGCCGGCCGGAGAGGTGCAGTCGGAGTCGTGCAGCAGCACGGTCACCCCGCCCGCCAGGTTCCTGGCCAGGGTGGCGTAGACGGATTCCGGTGTCGCGCCAGGTGCCCACTCCCTGCCCCAGCTGCCCCACAGCAGCGGCGTGAGGCCTAGCTCACGCGCGGTCAGCAGCGCGCTGGTGCTCAGCACGCCGTACGGCGGCCGGAACAGGGTGGGGGCCGTCCCGGTGGCGTCCGCGATGATGCCCGCGGCCCGCCGCAGGTCATCGCGGGTGGCCCGCGGGCTGCGCAGCGGGAGGTAGCGGTGGTCCCAGCCATGCACGCCCGTCTCATGACCCGCGGCGGCGATTTCGGCCGCCAGCCAGGGCGCTCGCGCCACCATCGAGCCGAGCAGGAAGAATGTGGCATGCACCTGCCGGGCGGCGAGCACGTCCAGGAATCGCGGCGTTGAGGCGGGGTCCGGCCCGTCATCGAAGGTGAGCGCGATGTGGTTGGCCGAGCCGCTCCCGGACAGGCGGGGGAACAGAGCCCGGCGGACGGGACCCAGCGCGGCTACGCCGGGGGAGGCCTGCGCTACGGCCAGGCCGCCAGCGGCCAGCAGCGTCCACCGGATGGCCGATGCTCGGGGAGACTCACGCCTGTTAGTGTCGTTTGTAACAGATTCCGCCATTGCCGATCATCACCTGGTTTAGCTCGGTAACGCCAGGTCGCGTGCTTCCGGTTCGGTGGGTACGGGAAGATGAGACGCGCCCGGCCATTCCCGGGATCATGTCATGACCAGGATGGCCCGCGGGCGGGTCCCTGCCACTGCGTGATCACGGCCAGTCCACTCGGGCTGGAGGCCGGCCACCGCAGGATCAACGTCAGGATATCGGCCCGATGCGTGGGGGTACTCGGTATGGGAGTGCAAGCAGCACGGATCGTCTTTCCGGCCCTGGACCGGGAGGAGATCGCCGCGGCGGTCTCCGACATGCTGAGCACCGGAATGCTCACCCTTGGCCCGTACACGCGGCAGTTCGAGGCGGCGTTCGCCGCCGCCCACGCACCTGCGCAGGCCGCCGCGCAGGACGTGCCGCACGCGGTCGCGGCCGCTAGCGGCACCGCGGCACTCGAGATCGCGCTGCGGGCCGTCGGGATCACGGGCCAGGACGTGGTCATCCCCGCGAACACCTTTTACGCCACGGCCGCGGCGGCGCTGGCCGCAGGCGGCCGGCCGGTTTTCGCGGACATCGACGCGGACACCTTCGCGCTGAGCCCGGCCACCCTGGCGGCCGCGCTGACCCCGGCCACGGCCGCGGTGGTGCTCGTGCACATCGGCGGGCTGATCACGCCGCACGTCGATGAGATCAGGGCGCTCTGCGAGGACCGCGGGGTCGTCCTGGTCGAGGACGCGGCGCACGCCCACGGGTCCACCTATGACGGCAGGTTCGCCGGGTCTTTCGGGACGGCCGCGGCGTTCTCGTTTTACCCGACCAAGGTGGTGACCTCCGGCGAGGGCGGGATGATCCTGACCGCGTCGGACGAGCTGGCGGCGGAGGCGCGGATCTACCGCGATCAGGGCAAGGGCTCCTTTGGCGCCAACCATCATGTGCGGCATGGCTACGCATGGCGGATGAGCGAGCAGAACGCGGTCACCGGGCTCGTCCATCTGCGCAGGATGACCTCTTTCATCGAGCGGCGCCGCGAGGTCGCGGCCCGGTATGACGATGCGCTGGACGGCCTGGACGGCCTGTCGGCACTCGGCGAGCCCGACGGCTGCCGCGGGAACTTCTACAAGTACATCGCGCTGCTGCCGCCGGGCGCCGATCGCGGCCGGTTCAAGCAGGAGCTGGCGGAAACGTATGACGTTCGCCTGGCCGGTGAGGTCTATGACCTGCCCTTGCACCGCCAGCCCGTGCTGGCCGAGTTCGCCGGGGCGAGCCTGCCGGTGGCCGAGCAGATGTGCGCCAGGCACGTTTGCCTGCCGGTGCACTCGGACATGCAGGACGACGAGATTGACCAGGTGCTCACGGCCGTGACAGCGGTCTACGGCGCCTGGGCCGGAGTCTGATGGGCCGCGATCATCACCGTGGCCAGGAATGCCAGGATAAGCGGGGATAAGCCGGGATAAGGAGAGCACGAATGCGCGTAGCAGTGACGGGGGGCGGCGGCTTCATCGGGTCGCATGTGGTGGACCACCTGCTGGCGGCGGGCCATGAGGTGCTCGTGGTTGATGTCGGTGCTCAGTGGCGCAATCCCGGCGCCGAATACCGCAGCGCGGACGTCCTGGACTCCGACGCGCTCGTCGACGCCTTCGCCGGCCGGCAGGCGGTGTTTCACCTGGCCGGGGCCGCCGACGTCAATGAGGTCGCCGCGGATCCGGTGCGCGCGGTGCGGCTCAACGTCGAGGGCACGGCGCGGACGCTGGAGGCGGCGCGGCGCAGCGAGGTGGAGCGGGTGGTGTTCGCCAGTTCGGTATGGGTCTACGGGGCCACGGTCGGGCCGGGCGAGCGGACGGAGGACGCCCCGGTCGACCTGCGCAAGGCCGGGCACGTGTATGTCTCTACCAAGCTGGCGGCCGAGCTGCTCGTGCACAGCTACCGGGAGATGTACGACCTTCAGTTCACGATCTTGCGGTACGGCATCCCCTACGGGCCGCGGATGCGTGACGCCCTGGTCGTCGCGCGGTTCGTCCGGGCGGCCATGGACGGACGGCCGATCACTATCGCCGGCACCGGCGACCAGCAGCGCAACTACGTTTACGTCGAGGACCTGGCCGATGCTCACGTGCGGGCCCTGTCACCCGTAGCGGCGGGCCAGACGCTGGCGCTGGAGGGCGGCACCCCGGTGTCGGTGCGCGAGATCGCCGATACGGTCTGCCGCCTGGTCCGGCAGGTGCCGATCGAGCATGTGCAGGCCCGCGCGTCGGACTATCAGGGCCAGCGCATCTCCAACGCCCTGGCCACCCAGTTGCTCGGGTGGTCGCCGCGCACGCCGTTCGCGGAGGGCGTCCGCAGGTACCTGAGCTGGCTCAGCGAAGGCACGGCCCCTCGATGAGCGGACGGGCCCGCACGGCGGTGCTGCTGTCCGGCTCGCTCGGCATGGGTCACGACGCGCTGGCCGCGGCCTGCGAGGCATCGCTGAAGGCCGCTGGCTGGTCGACGCGGACCCTGGACGCGATGCGGCTGCTCGGCCGGGGCGGCGGATCGGCGGGCGAGGCCGTGTTTCGCACGATGCTCGCGGTGCCAGGTATGTATGACGCCTTTCACTTCGCCGGCCTGCGGACCGGCAGCCGGCTCGCGCTGGTCGCCGACGCGGCCGCACGCCGGCAGCTGGTGCCCCGGCTGCGCGACAATCTCGATCGGGAGCCCGCTGACCTGGTCATCTCGGTGTTCGCGACGGGCGTGTCCGCGGTCAGCCAGCTGGCTGACCGCTACCCGTCGATGAGCCACGTCGCCTTCTGCTCCGACGTGTCGCCGCACCGGCTGTGGGTGCACCAGAACGTTGACCTCTACCTGGTCACCTCCGCCGCGGCGGAGCCGGCGGTGCTGAGATTCCAGCCGGATGCGCATGTCATGGTCATCCCCGGCGCGGTGCGGGCTGATTTCTACCGGCCGCCGGACCAGTCAGCGGCGCGGGCGAGCGTCGGCGTGCCGGTGCAGGAGCGGTGCGTGCTGCTGATGTCGGGGGCGTGGGGGCTGGGCCCGGTCGCCGCCGCGGCGCAGGCGCTGGGCAGCGCCGGGGTGCATGTGCTGGCCGTCGCCGGCCGCAATGCCCGGCTCGAGCGCAAGATCCGTGCCGTCGCCGAGGGCCAGCCGCGGGTGCGCGCCTTCGGCTTCACCGACCGCATCCCCGAGCTCATGGCCGCGGCCGACCTGGTGATCACGAGCTCCGGTGATACGTGCACCGAGGCGCGGACCATCGGGCGGCCGCTGCTGCTGCTCGACGTGGTCCAGGGCCACGGCCGTGACAACCTCCAGCATGAGCTGGAGCTGGGGAATGCCTGGGTGACCTCGCCAGGGCCCGCTCACGTGGTGCGATGCGCGCTCGCGACGCTGGACCGGATCAAGCCGGCGCCTGCCGGGCCGACCAGGACGCTCCAGGACTGGGAGCAAGGATTCGCCCGCGCCCTGCAGACGATCGGCCGCTGAGGCTAGCCGCGGTCCATCAGCGCGACTCCGGCACCGAGTTTCCGCGCCGTGACCGGGCCGAATATCCGCCGGACGATGCGATGCCGCGCATTGAGGAAGAAAGTCTGCGGCAGCGCCTGCACGCCGTAGGAGGTCGTGGCGGGGGCGGGAAACGGGTCCATCCCGACCGGATACCGCACGCCGGCGGCTCTCAGGAACCGCAGGGCCGGAGCAACCTGGTCGTTGGCGTCGATCCCGACGACCAGGACCCGTCCCTGGCGAGCATGGTAGAACCGCGCGATCAGCGGCGTCTCCCGCTTGCAGGGGGCGCACCAGGAGGCGAAGAAGTTGATGATGACCGGCCGGCCGGCGTAAGCGGCCAGGGAGACCTGCTGACCCGGATGGCCGAGCTCTCGCAGGGTGAAGTTCGCGGCCCGCGGCGGTGTCGGCCGCGTGGCCGGCGTCCCGCTGCCGGTCAGCGACACCACCGCGATAAAGGCCAGCACGAGCGCGGCCACCGCATAGATGATCTTGGCCGTCGGGCTGAGCCCGCGCAGCCTGGCGCTCCAGCCGTGCCGCGCCGTCAGCGGCGGGGCCTGTCCTTCCTGGCCGGTCATCGTCTCTCCCGGTTGGTGCCGATGGCCAGTATCGCCTGGCCGGGTACTGGCCGCCTCCGGCGGGGCGGCCCGGACCTGCCGGGCACCGGGCGAGGGCCGGCCGGGCGCCGGCCGGAGTCGCGCGCCGAGCCCGCAGGGCCGGCTCGGGCCGCCAATGCCGACGCCGGTAGCGTATCTGGACGGGGCAGTAGTCCAGATGGTGACGGCCAGCCCGGCCGGGACATCATCGGCAGATGGCACGGAGGCCAGCGAGTGACACAGGTGACGAGCGCGCTGCCCGGGCACGGCGCCGGGCACGGGGCCGGGCCTGCGCGGCTCCCGGCGGATGGACGGCGCTCCATCCGCCTGGTGGCCACGTCGCTCTTCTTGCTGACCAAGCCGCGGATTATCGAGCTGCTGCTGGTCACGACCGTCCCCACGATGCTGCTGGCCCGGCGCGGGCTGCCCCGGCCGGCCTGATCGCGGTCACGCTGCTCGGCGGCGCGCTGGCGGCAGGCAGCGCCAACACCCTGAACTGCTACATCGACAGGGACATCGATGCCCTGATGCGGCGCACCTCCCGCCGCCCGCTCGTGGCCAGGGGCACGACGAAAGCGGCCGTGAAGCCGGGCGAGGCCCTCATCTTCGGGATCGTGCTCGGCGCGGCGGCCACGCTGCTGCTCGGCTTGCTGGCCAACTGGCTGGCGGCGGGGCTGGCGGACGCGGCGATCCTGTTCTACGTCTTCGTCTACACGCTCGGCCTCAAGCGCCGGACGGCCTCCAACATCGTCATCGGCGGAGCGGCCGGCTGCTTCCCCGTGCTGGTCGGCTGGGCGGCCGTCACCGGCAGCGTCGCCTGGCCCGCGGTGGTCCTGTTCGCCGTCATCTTCTGCTGGACGCCGCCGCACTTCTGGGCATTGGCGATGAAGTTCAAGGATGATTACGCGGCCGCGAACGTGCCGATGCTGCCCGTGGTCGCATCAGCGTCGACAGTCGTGCGCAAGATCCTCATCTACTCCTACGCGATGGTGGCCGCCACCCTGGCCCTGGTCCCGTACGCGGGCTGGCTCTACGGATGCTGCGCCGCAGGTCTCGGCGGGTGGTTCCTGGTCGGGGCGCACCGGCTGCGGACCCGCGTCACCGCGGGCGGCTCGGCCGCGCCCATGCGGCTCTTTCACTTGTCGATCGCCTATCTCACCCTGCTGTTCGCGGCCGTTGCCGTGACGGCGCTGCTGCCCTGGGGACGCTGGTAACCGCAGCGCCGGTCCTCCTGGCGCAGCGCCGGTCCTCCTGATGTGCCGCCGGTCACGCCGCGGGTTCATGATGGCCTGGTGAGCGATCGCCCCGTATACACCAGGCGAGGGTTCCTGGGCCGCGCCGCCGCGGCCGCCGCGCTACCGGGCGCCGTCGCCGCCTGCTCGAACGGGCCAGGCCCGCCCGGTCCCGCGCACGCGACCGCGCCGGCCCCAGCGCGCCGCCGCCCGGCCGCCGAGAACTCGCTGCCCGGCGACCCGCACTGGGATATCACGCACCGGGGCGCCCCGGACGCCATCATGGGCTACGCGGGGCAGGCGTCTGTGCTGGCGGGCGAGCCGGTCACGCTGCATGTATCGACGACGTCGTCAGCGTTCCGGGTCATCGCGTTCCGGATGGGATGGTACCGCGGCGACCTGGCCCGCCGGGTGTGGGAGTCGGGCCCGGTGCGGGGACACCGGCAGCGGGGGCCAGCCAGGCTAGCGGCGACCAACACGATCGTCACCACCTGGGAGCCGTCGCTGGCCATTGCGACCGATGCCTGGCCGGAAGGCTGCTACCTGCTCCGGCTGGACGCGGACTCGGGCGCGCAGCGCTTCGTGCCGCTCACCGTGCGGTCGCCGAGCACGGCGGGGAAGGTCGTGATCAAGAACTCCGTGTCCACCTGGCAGGCCTACAACACCTGGGGCGGATATGACCTGTACAACGGCCCCGGCGGGACGGGCGACTACGACAACCGCTCGCTGGCGGTCAGCCTGGACCGGCCGTACGACCAGGAAGGCGCGTATCTCTTCCTGATCTACGAGCGCAAGGTGATCGAGCTCGCCGAGCGCATAGGCATGCCGCTCGGCTACGAGACCAGCCAGGACATCGCCCGCGACGACCGCCTGCTGGACGGGGCCAGCGCGCTGATCTCGCTCGGCCACGATGAGTACTGGACGCCGGCCGAGCGCGCGCACGTCACCACGGCCAGGGACGCGGGGGTCAACATCGCGTTCCTCGGGGCCAACGCCATGTTCCGGCGGACCCGGCTGGCCCCGACGAAGCTGGGCCCTGACCGCCTCATCATCTGCTACAAGACCAGCTACCGGCGCGATCCGATGTACGGCCGGGATAACGCGCTGGTGACCAACGACTTCCGGGAGCCGCCCCATCCTGACCCGGAATCGTCGCTCACCGGCACCCTGTATGAATCCAATCCGACGAGCGCCGCCTACGTCGTGGCCAGCCCGGACGCCTGGCTCTTCCAGGGAACCGGGGTGCGCGCGGGCACGCGGTTTCCTGGGCTGGTCGGAGTCGAGTACGACCGCGTGAACCCGGGCTCGCCGGTCCAGCGGCCGATCGAGGTCCTGTCGCATTCGCCGCTGACCTGCCGCGGCGTGCGCAGTTACGGCGATTCCGCCTACTACACGCACGCGGGCGGGGCCGGTGTATTCAATGCGGGAACGAATCGCTGGGTGCCGTCTTTCGGCGGCTACTTCCGCTACGGCATCGACCGGCGCTGCGCTGCCTTTACCCGGCGGGTTACCCGCAATCTCCTGCGCGGGTTCGCCGACGGCCCGGCCGCGGCCCGCCACCCGGCGCGCGACAACCTGCATGCGATGCGCGAGTGGGCGGGCGACCCGGTCGCGGCCCGCCACGATCTCTGGTCTCCCTCCCGCCGGTGACCCAAGCGCCCGGCGCGGCCCGCTTCCCGGCGAGGCCGGGCGCGGCCCGCGGTCAGGCGCGGCCTGCGGCCGGTCGTGCGCCGGCCAGCCGGTCGTATGCTGAGGAGCATGCCGGCTGAGAGTTCGGCGGGCAGTCGGAGGTGGCGTGATGAACCGGTCGCGCAGGTTCCCCCGCTGGGGGAGATGGGCGATTCCGGCCGGGACGGTGGCCGTGGTCGGGATGGTCATCGCCGGTTCCATGATCGCTGGCGCCGCGGCTGCTCCCGCTCTGCCCGCGCGCAGCGCGGCCCAGTTGCTCGCGGGCATCGCCGAGGTCACGGCACCGCCGGCCTCGCTCAGCGGCGTGATCGTCGAGTCCGCCTCCCTGGGGCTGCCGCAGCTCCCGGACACCGGCACCGGGCCGCCTGGTTACTCCCTGCTGGCTGGCACTCACACGTTCAGGGTCTGGTACGCGGGGCCTGAGCACGTCCGGATCGCGGTTCCGGTGGCGCTGGGGGAGACCGACCTGCGGCGAGACGGGCGGCAGGTCTGGCTCTGGGACAGCGGCACGCAGACGGCCACCCGTATCGTGCTGCCCGCCCGCCCGGCCGGCCCTGGCCGCTTCACCGGCCCTGGCGGGCCGCCCGGATCTGGCGGCCCGGCCGGCTCAGGCCATGGCCCGGCGGGCCCTGGCGCGGCGAGTCCCCGCTTCCGGGTCCCGCTGACTCCGCAGCAGGCGGCCCGGCAGGTGCTGGCCGCGGTCGGGCCGACCACCACCGTGAGCGTGCAGCGCAGCGTCATGGTCGCGGGCCAGGCCGCCTACCAGCTGGCGATCGCGCCGAAGGACAGCCGCTCGCTGATCGGCCAGATCCGGATCGCGCTCGACGCGCACGGCTACCTGCCCCTGCGGCTTCAGGTCTTCGCCCGCGGCGCGGCCAGCCCGGCATACCAGGTGGGGTTCACCAGCCTGTCGTTCGCCCGGCCCGCCGCGTCGAACTTCACGTTCACGCCGCCGCCCGGCGCCCGGGTGCGCAGCTTCCGGGCTCCCGGTCCCGCCCGAGCCCGGTTCCTGCCGGGCAGCCCGCAGACCGGGGACAGTTCCGACAACCGGCCCGCGCTGCGGAACCAGCCCAAGGCCGGCATCAGCTTCCTGCCCGCACCCCCCGCCGCCGCCGGGGCGGAGCAGGCGCTGCGCTCCGCTGCCCACCCTGGCGTCAGGCGCCCCGCCTTCCCGATGGCCCCGATGGTGATCGGCACGGGCTGGCTCTCGGTGCTCGTGCTGCCGGCTCAGCAGCCAGGTTCCTCGCTGGCCGCGCTGCCGAGCGGCTCGGCCAACGCCGGGTCGCCGGGCTCCGTTACCTCGACGCAGACCAGTGCCGGCCCGGCCGGACCCGGGCCGGGCGTCGCGGTCCTGCGCGCCCTGCTGCGTGTGGCCGCGCCGGTGCACGGCTCATGGGGGAGCGGCCGGCTGCTGCGGACCAGCCTGCTGTCGGCTCTCTTCCTGAGCAACGGCCATGTGCTGATCGGCGCGGTGACCCCATCGGTTCTGTACGCCGACGCGGCGAAGGTCAAGTGAGTCCGGCCCAGCCGCCTTCCGCCCGCAGAGACGAGATCAGCTTCGGCCGCGCCGCTCTGGCGGCTCCCGCGCGCGGGCCGGCCGGCACCAGCGAGCCGGCGATCGGTGCCAGCCGCCCGCTGGCCATCGCCACCAGCGGGCTGACCAAGCGGTTCCGCAGCGGGCAGGTGGCTGTCGACAGCATCGGCCTGGCTGTCCCGCGCGGCTGCGTCTACGGCTTCCTGGGCCCGAACGGATCAGGCAAGACCACCACGATCCGGATGCTGCTCGGCCTGGTGCAGCCGACCAGCGGGAGCCACCAGCTGCTCGGCGAGACCATGCCGGCCGGGCTGAATACCGTCCTGCCCAGAGTCGGATCGCTGGTCGAGGGCCCGGCCTTCTACTCCTTCCTGTCCGGCCGGGCCAACCTGGCCAGGTGCGACGCCGCGGACCGTACCGCCGACCCGCGGACGGCCGCGGCCAGGATCGGCCAGGCGATGGAACGGGTCGGCCTGCCCCCTGGGGCCAGCAAGCACTACCGTGCCTACTCGCTCGGCATGAAGCAGCGGCTGGCGATCGCCGCCGGACTGCTGCGGCCCCGCGAGCTGATGATCCTGGACGAGCCGACCAACGGCCTGGACCCGCAGGGCACCAGGGAGGTGCGCGGCCTGATCCGCCAGATCGCCGCCGACGGCATCACGGTGTTCGTCTCCTCGCACCTGCTCGCCGAGGTGGAGCAGATCTGCTCGCACGTCGGCGTGATGCGGACCGGAGCCCTGGTCTTCCAGGGCACCCTGGAGGAGCTGCGCGGCGGCGGCGTCACCCGGATCCTGGTCCGAACGGCCGAGCCCGCGCTGGCGTCCCGGGTACTGGCCGGGCTCGGGCTCGAGGATATCCAGCCCGCCGGGCAGCAGGTAAGCGCCCGCCTGGACGGCCAGGCGCCCGAGGTGATCTGCGCGCAGCTCGTGCACGCGGGGGTCCCGGTCGCCGGGCTGGAGACGCCGCGGCCCAGCCTGGAGGACCTGTTCGTCGAGCTCACCGGCGAGGGCTTCGATGTCAACGGCTAGGACGGCCGCCGCGCCGTGGCGCCCGGCGCCCCTCCGGGCCTGGCTGCGGCTGCTGCGATCCGAGCTTGGCCTCACTTTCCTTCGGTGGCGCAACATTGCCCTGCTCGCGGTGCTGGCCGTCATCCCGGCGCTGATCGGCTTCGCGCTGTGGCTGGCGGCGCCTGCCGGGGGCGGCGACGGCCAGGGCCCCCCGTTCCTCGACCAGGTCGCCGGCAATGGCGTCTTCCTCGCTTTCCTGGCCCTGGTCGTCATGCTCACCCTGGTGCTGCCGCTGGCCGTCGCGGTGGTGGCCGGCGACAGCATCGCGGGCGAGGCCGGGCACGGCACGCTGCGCTACCTGCTGACCGTCCCGGCCGGCCGGACCAGGCTGCTCGGCATCAAGTACGTGGCCCTGGTCGTGTTCTGCGCCTGCGCCTGCCTGCTGGTCGCGGGCGTGGCCCTGGCGGCGGGGGCGCTGCTCTTCGGAGTCGGGCCGGTGACGCTGCTCTCGGGAACGACCATCTCGCTGGCCGCGGGCCTGCTGCGGCTGCTGCTGGTGACCCTGTATGTCGCCGCGGCGATGGCGGCGCTGGCGGCGATCGGCCTGGCGATCTCGACGCTGACCGAGCACGCCATCGCGGCCATCGCGACCCTGCTGGTCATCGCGGTCGGCAGTGAGGTGGCCGACAGCGTTCCGCAGTTCGCCGTGATCCATCCTTATCTGCCGACGCACTGGTGGCTGTCGTTCGATGGATTGCTGCGGGCGCCGGTCGCGTGGCCGGACGTGCTGCACGGACTGTTGTCGTTTGGCGTATATGTCATTATTTTCGGGGCGCTGGCCTGGGCTCGGATCACTACCGCCGATGTGACCAGCTGACCTCGGAGGGCTGAATCCGCCCGCCCGCCGCCGTCCGGCAGGTGTCCGGGCCCGCGGGCAGGGAAGGTACTAGCCACGGGTCAGGGGCGGCGAAGGGGTGTGCGCCTGATGAGCGGATACAGTCCAGCCAGGAAGACCACCGCCAAAAGCCAGAATCGCGGCGATGCGCGCCGGGTCGTCGCGCAGGGCCCGGCCAAGCCGGTCGGCCCGGTCGGTGGCCGGGCGCGCCGGGCCACCGCCAGATCCGGGATCGGCTCGGCGCCGGCTCAGGCCGTCCCGGCTCAGGCCAGCGCGGCTCAGGCCAGCTCGGCTCAGGCCGGCGCCAGCGACACGGCCGGCCCGCTGGGAGCCGAGCCGCCGGCCCAGCGCACCTACGTGGCCAGGGAACATCTGCGCAAGGACATCGGCAGCCGGGTCCTCGTGCTGGACCTGGCGGCGCCGGACGCGCCGGCCGGCGCGCCCGTCCCGTCCCGCGACCCTGACGGCGTCCTGCTGCAGTTCGTCGCCGAGTGCGTCACTCACCATGAACGCAAGTACCTGTGCGCGTACGCCACGGCGTGCCGGGCCGCCAAGGCGTCGCACCAGTGGTGCCCAGGCTGCAAGCGCGAGCGGGCCCGCCACCACAGGCTGCACAGCACGGCCAGCGCCCAGTCGAGCCCGAAGCGCTGACTACCGCCGGCCAGTGGATGCTGGCCGGCGGCGCCCGGCGCGATAGCGTCTTGCTGCGTGGCCCCCGGTAATGTCCCAGAGCTCGCCGAAGTCCGTGTCCTGCTCGCCTCGGCGGTGGCCAGCATTGGCGGCGCGGAGCGGCCAGGGCAGGTCACGATGACCGAGGCCGTTCAGCGGGCGATCGAGACTGGCGAGCATCTGGCCGTTCAGGCCGGGACGGGGACCGGCAAGTCCCTGGCCTACCTCGTCCCCGCGGTGCGCCACGCCATCACGCAGAACGCCACGGTCGTGGTCTCCACCGCCACCATCGCACTGCAGCGCCAGCTCATCGACCGCGACCTGCCGCGGCTGGCTGCGGCCCTGGAGCCCGAGCTCGGCCGTGCGCCGGTCTTCGCGATCCTCAAGGGCCGCCGCAACTACCTGTGCCTGCAGCGCCTGCGGGGCGGCGCGCCGGAGGACCCCGAGGAGACGCTCTTCGATCCCCGCTCGGTCTCGGCCACCGGCCGCCAGGTGCAGCGGCTGCACGAGTGGGCGGAGACGACCGGCACCGGTGATCGGGACGAGCTCGTGCCGGGCGTGCCCGAGCAGGCCTGGCGCCAGGTCGCGGTGACCGCGCGGGAGTGCATCGGGGCGCAGCGCTGCCCGTTCGGGACCCGGTGCTTCGCCGAGCGGGCGCGCGAGGAGGCCGGCCACGCGGACGTCGTCGTGACCAATCACGCGCTGCTGGCCATCGACGCGCTCGAGGACTTCGATGTCCTGCCTGAGCACGACGTGGTGATCATCGACGAGGCGCATGACCTGGTCGACCGGGTGACGTCGGTCGCTTCCGCCGAGCTGTCCGCGGCCGCCGCCGAGGCCGCCGCGCGCCGCTGCGGACGCATGATCTCCGAGACGGAGATTGCCAGGCTCAGGGAGGCGGGCGAGGCCGCCGCGCGGGTCCTGGCCGAGGTCCCGGCCGGGCGCATCGACACACTGCCCGAGCCACTGGCCGCGTCGGTCGCAGCCGCCCGCGACGCCGCGGCCCGCTGCGCCGCTGACCTACGCACCAGCGCGAAAAACACCGAAGACGAGCCAGAACGGCTAGCGGCGCGCCGGTCCGCCCTCGCCGCGCTAGACGAGCTGAGCAGCGCGGCCGACCGGATCCTCGGCGCGTTCGGCGCGGACATCGCCGCCCGCTCCGACGTGGTGTGGATGGACCGGCCGGTGACCGAGGAGTCATCCAGGCCGCCCACGCTGCGGGTGGCGCCGCTGCAGGTCGGCAGCCTGCTGGCCGCGCGCCTGTTCAGCCAGCGGACGGTGACGCTGACCTCGGCGACGCTGGCGCTCGGCGGCTCGTTCGACCCGCTGGCCCGCCAGTGGGGCCTGCCGCTGGCCGGGCCGCCCGCTGCCGCTGCCGCTGCCGCTGGCTCTGGCACTGCGGCTGCGGCTGGCTCTGACACCGGCACTGCGGCTGGCTCGGGCACTACCGCTGAGCCGCACTCGATGGAGTGGACCGGGATCGATGTCGGCTCCCCGTTCGACCATCCCCGCAGCGGCATCCTGTATGTCGCGCGGCATCTGCCGCCGCCGGGCCGCGACGGGCTGCAGCAGCCCTACCTGGATGAGCTGTGCGAGCTGATCACGGCCGCCGGCGGCCGTACGCTCGGCCTGTTCTCCTCGATGCGGGCCGCGCGGCAGGCGGCGGACGAGCTGAGCGGGCGCATCGGCCAGCAGCTGCTGTGCCAGGGGGACGACTCGACCGGGCAGCTGGTGAGCCAGTTCGCCGCGGACGAGACCAGCTGCCTGTTCGGCACCCTGTCGCTGTGGCAGGGAGTCGACGTGCCGGGCCGGTCCCTTCAGCTGGTGGTGATCGACCGGATCCCGTTCCCGCGCCCCGATGACCCGCTGGCCTCGGCCCGCCAGCGAGCCGTGGCGGCACGCGGGGGCAACGGGTTCATGACCGTGGCGGCCGCCCAGGCGGCCCTGCTGCTGGCCCAGGGAACCGGGCGGCTGCTGCGCACGATGAGCGACCGGGGAGTCGTCGCGATCCTTGACCCGCGCCTGGTGACGGCGCGGTACGGCAGCTTCCTGCGGGCGTCGCTGCCGCCGTTCTGGACGACCACCGACCCCGAGGTCGTCCGCGGCGCGCTCCGCCGCCTCGCAGGCTGAGCCGGCCGTCCTCCTGGGCCAGCGCCGCGCGCCCTCCGGCCGAGATTCTGCCGAGGCCATGACCTAGCCAGGCTCAGGTCCCTGCGAGCACGCCGTTCCGCGTTCCGGTCACCAGGCGCAGGAGCTTGTCGTCCAGGACCGCGGAGTCGGTCATCGGCCGGTCCCGCCTTCCTGGCCGGCCGGGGTGGTGACCCCGAGCAGCTCCGCGTAGCGGCCGATCAGCATGTCGCGGCCCTTGATCTGGGCGACCATCTCGCCCGTGGCGAGATCGTCGCTGCCGGGCAGCTGACCCGAGCCGCCGGCCGGCCCGACCGGCACGATGATGACCGGCGCCGACGGCTCATACGGGGTGAGGTCAGCCTCCCCCGCGATCAGCGCGCTGATGTTGCCGGCTACCACCTGGGCCTGCCGTGCGGCGATGCCCGCCATCTTGTGGTCGGCCGCGCTGACGTCGCCGAGGGCGAATACCCGGTCCTGGCCCGACACCTGCAGGTACGGCGTCACCTCGATGAAGCCGTCTGCCCGGCGGGCGTCGGCCAGATCACCGGCGAGGTAGTCGCTGACCGGGCTGACGCCATGGCAGCGGAACCAGATGTCGGCGCTGACCTCGGCTCCCGATTCAGTGACGACGGTGAAGGCCCGCAGCTCGCCGGGAACGGTCGGCGGGTCCTCCCGCAGCGGGCTGCCGAGCCTTAGCTCGACCCCCATGTCGCTGAGCTGCCGGCGCAGCTCGGTCTTCAGATCCGGCCTGAACCGCGCGCCGAGAACGTCGTCAGCCATATCCAGGAGCGTCACGTGCTTGCCCGGCCATACGGCCTTGATCTCGCCGGCCAGCTCGATCCCGACCGGGCCGGCGCCGACCAGCAGCACGCGCTCGGCCACGGCGAGCGCCGAATGTGCCGCACGGACCTTGTCGTGGGCGGCGACCGCGCTGTCAACGTCGCTCTTGGCCGGGAACGGGTACTCGGATCCGGTCGCCAGCACGATGTAGTCGGCCCGGATCTCCTCGCCGGAGGCGAGCTCGACCTGGCCGGCGTGTACCTTCGCCGCGCGCTCGCGGACGACCCGGCCGTGCTCGAGCAGCCCGTCGTAGGACAGGTAGATCCGCGGGAGCCAGGAGGGATCCACCAGGGCCCGCAGGGCCGCGACGTTGTGCACGAACGTGTCTCTGGGCTCCACGAGCACGACATCGGCCGCCTCGTCGAGGGCCTTGGCCACGTTGATGCCGGCGTAGCCGCCGCCGACGACCACGACCGTCGGCTTGATCGGGGAATGCTCGCTCATCTGGACTCCAGTCGACGGGTGACAGCGGAAACTGCTGAACGTTGCCCACGACATCACCGTGCACGAGAATTTGCATCGAGCCGCTGCGCCTGCCTCATCCTCCGGGCCGCCGCGCCTGAGGCCCTACAGGACGTCGTGACCGGGGCGCGGCTCCGCGGGGATTACGTGCCGCTGCGCGGGGATCGTGCCGAGCCGGCCCGCCTGGTAGTCCTCGAAGGCCTTGACCAGCTCGTCTCTGGTGTTCATCACGAACGGGCCGTAGGTCGCGACGGGTTCCCTGATCGGCTGGCCGCCGAGGACGAGCACGTCGAGTCCCTCGCTGGGTCCCTGTGCTCGCGGGCTCGCGCCGAAGGTGATCACATCGCCGGGGCCGAAGACCGCCATCTGCCCGGCCCGGACCGGCCGCTGGGCCGGACCGGCGGTGCCAGCGCCCGCGAGTACATAGCCAAGCGCATTGAAGTCGGGGCGCCAGGGCAGCCGCAGCTCGGCTCCTGGCTCGAGCGTCGCGTGCAGCAGCGTGATCGGCGTGTGCGTCACGCCGGGACCGCTGTGGCCGGCCACCTCGCCAGCGATCACGCGGACCAGCGCGCCGCCGTCGGGCGAGCTGAGCAGGGCCACCTGGCCGGCCCTGATGTCCTGGTAACGCGGGGCGGTCATCTTCATCCTGGCCGGCAGGTTCACCCAGAGCTGGAAGCCGTGGAACAGCCCGCCCGACAGGACCATCTCCTCGGGCGGCTCCTCGATATGCAGGATGCCGCCACCCGCGGTCATCCACTGGGTGTCGCCGTTGGTGATCAGGCCGCCGCCGCCATTGGAGTCGTGGTGCCGGAACGTGCCGTCGATCATGTAGGTCACGGTCTCGAATCCGCGGTGCGGATGCCAGGAGGTGCCCTTCGGCTCACCCGGCGCGTACTCGACCTCGCCCATCTGGTCCATGTGAATGAACGGGTCAAGCTGCCGTAGGTCGATGCCGGCGAACGCACGGCGGACCGGGAATCCCTCGCCCTCGTACGCTGATGGCGCGGTGGTTACCGCGAGGACCGGGCGATCCTGCGTGACCGTCGCATCGGGCTCCTCGATCCTCGGGAGCAGCAGAGTGTTCTCGACGGTAACGGCTGGCATGGCCTGATCCTCCTGCGGATGTCGTCGCGATCCTGCTACGGCTACCTGCCCGCCTCGGCAGGCTCGGGCTCGTCTGTGTCCGGGCTCGTCTGTGTCCGGGCCAACGGTGTTTGAATGTGCAACATTCCCGGCGCAGAGAGCAGCCCAGGGACCCAGCCCCAGGGGCCCGGTGCTCCGGCTCGCCGTCAGACGCTCGAGCTCCGGCCCAGGAGTAGCTCCGTCAGACGCTGAAGCTAGTGTCGGGCTCATGGCGGCCAACGGCGGTTCAGCAGTTGCGGGCGCGAAGGCCGGCTCCGAGCCCGGCCCGGATGCCTGGTCGGTGGCGGATCACCTGCGCGGCCAGCCCGCGGGCTCGGTCGAGCTCTACCATCGGTTCGTTGCCCTGGTGGCAGCGTGCGGGCCGTTCACCTACGCGGTATCTAAGACGAGCATCACGTTCAAGGGTGCGCGGCGCGGGTTCGCAGGCGCCCGGCCGACGTCGCGCGGCCTGGCCGGGTACCTGGACCTGCAGCGCGTGATCGAGGATCGGCGTTTCATCAGCGCTGCGCCGTACACCAGGCGGCTCTTCGTGCACCAGGTACGGATCACCAGCCTGGCGCAGCTCGATGAGGAGTTCGCCGGCTGGATCCGCGAGGCCTACGCGGTGGGGCAGGGCGCGCATCTGGCCTCGCCGCCGGGCTATAGCGGCAGGCCAGCCTCCAGGTGAGCCAGGGCCGCGTCGATCTGCACGAGCAGGTCTTCGCCCGTGATGCCGGCCCAGGGCATGGTCGCGGACATGATCACGCCGATCATCGCGCCGGCCAGGTTGCGGACCGCGAAGTCCGATGGCTCGCGGCCGACCCGCCTGGCCACCGCGGCGGCCATGATCTCGATCGTGCGGGCGAACTCATCCATGGCCCGTGCCCGGATCTCGGGAACCGACATGGTCAGCTCCGCGGTTTCGCGAAACTGCGCGAGCTCGCCGGGAGTCAGCGCGCCGAACGCCGCCGCGGTGGCGGCACGGAACGCGGCGATCGGGCTCAGGCCCGCTGGCTGCGCCTCGAAGGCCTCGAGCGCCAGGAGGTCGAAGTCATCCTGGAGCACCACGTCTTCCTTGGTGGGGTAGTAGCGGAAGAAGGTACTCGGCGAGATCTCCGCGGCGTCGGCGATCTGCTCCACCGTGGTCGATGCGTAGCCCTGCTCGCGGAACAGCCGGAGCGCGTGCTCCCTGATGGCGGCGCGCGTCCTGGCCTTCTTCCGCTCTCGGAGCCCGGCGGGCCGCTGCGCCGCGGGCGCCTCGCTCATGCTGGCCACTGCGCCCTCGCGGTGCCGGCTATCTCCGCATCGGCCGGGTCCGGACCGGCCGGAGCCGGGCCGGCTGGTACCGCATCGGCCGGGGCCTGTGCCGAGCGCGGCAGGAAGGCGAGCGCCAGCAAGGCCGCGGCGAGGGCGACACCGGCGCAGACCCACAGCATCACGTCCATGCCGTGCACGTAGGCCGTCCGCACCGTCTCCAGCAGCGGGGCGGATCCCGCCGCCCGTGCCACGGCGATGCCGCCGGCCACGCCGCTATGAACCGCCGCCGCCGCAGCGGCCGACAGGCCGGCCAGATGCAGCTGGCTGCGGTAGACGGAGGCGAGCACGGTGCCGAGCACGGCCACCCCCATCGTGCCGCCCACTTGCCGCATCGCGGTCATCAGCGCCGACCCGGAGCCGCTGCGCTCGGGCGACAGCGCGCCCAGGGCTGCGTTCAGCGCCGTTGGCATCGCGAATCCCAGGCCGAGGCCGGTCACCGCGAACCAGAAGGCCGCGAAGCTGGTGCCGCTGCTCACGCTGGTGCCCGCGCCAACGGCCAGCGCGGCCGCCATGATCCCGAAGCCGGCCGTGACCAGGACCTTGGCGTTGACCAGCGGGGCGCCGAGCGCCCCGTCGCGGGCGGCCGGCTTCCGGGGGGTCTGCAGGCGCTGCCCGACGATGAGCCCCACGGCCAGGCCGCCGATCAGCGGCAGCAGCCGTTCCCCGGCATCGAGCGAGTTGAGCCCGCGGACGTCCAGGAAGTACTGCGGCATCACGAAGATGATCCCGAACAGGGCGAAGGACACCATGGTCGACAGCAGGGTGCCCCAGGTGAAGCTCGCGGAGCGGAAGAGCGTGATATCGACCAGCGGCTGACCAGCCGGGCGCCGGGCGATGCGGCGCTCCCAGGCCGCGAATGCGGCGAGGGCCACGACGCCCGCGGCCATCGCGGTGATGGCAGTCGGGTCGGACCATCCGGCCTGCCCCACCTTGATCAGGCCGAAGGTCAGCGCGGTCAGGCCGACGCTGGAGATCAGCACGCCGATCACGTCAATACGGGGACGGCGCTCGCTGCGCGACTCCGGCATCAGCATGGTCACGGCGACCAGCGCGATCACCACCACCGGGACATTGATCAGGAACACCGAGCCCCACCAGAAGTGGTCCAGCAGCCAGCCACCCAGTATCGGCCCGATCGGGAAGCCGATGAAGGTCGCGCCGCCGACCAGCGCGATCGCCTTCGGCCGTTCCGCGGCGGTGAACAGGACCGGGATAACCGCGAGGGACAGCGGCGTGATGATCGCCGCGGCCAGCCCGAGCACAGCGCGGGCGGCGATCAGCTCGCCGGCCGAGGTCGAGTAGGCGCAGGCCAGCGAGGCCACGCCGAACAGCGCCAGGCCGCAGATCAGCAGGCGCTTGCGGCCATAGCGATCACCCAGCATGCCTGCTGGCAGCAGTGCTGCGGCCAGCACCAGGCTGTAGGCGTCCACGAACCATTGCAGGTCACTGGATGAGGCGTGCAGGTCAGCGGACATGGTGGGCAGGGCCAGGTTCAGCACGAACAGGTCCAGCCCGACGACCAGGACGCTGACGGCCAGGGCGCCCAGCACCCACCACCGGCGAGTCTCCGTGCTAGTCATGATAGTCACCACCTTTAGCAAGTTTCTTCGAAATGAAGGTTACAAGATTTTGGTAGTCACTGTCAATTTATGCCCCGGATCGGCCGGCCGGATGGTGCTCGGGCCGGGCCGCACGGGCCCAGGGAACGGGGCAGCACGGGCCCGGGGAACGCGGGCAGGACCGGCCCGTGGAACGCGGGAGGCACAGGGGGTGTGCGAAGGGCCGGGCAAAGGAGTTTACTGAGGAGCAGTTATCGTTGCCGGAAGGAGTCCTGCTGTGGCCGGCGTACGTCGGGTTGTCGCAGGCGTGAGCGGGTCACCGGGCAGTCTGCAGGCCGTGCGGTATGCGGCCGACCTGGCCCGGACCCATGATGCGACGCTGATCCCCGTTCTCGCGTGGATGCCGCCGGGTGGCGAATATGCCGACCGGAGCCATCCGAATCTGTACGTGCGGTCCCTCTGGCGGGAGGCCGCCTGGGAGCGCCTCTGGCTTGCCCTGGAGATGGCGCTGGGCAGCATTTCCGACGAGCTGAGATTCGAGGCCCAGGCTCTGCGCGGCAACGCCGGCGCCGTGCTGGTCGAGGTGGCCAGCCAGGAAGGCGACGTGCTGGTCCTCGGCGCCGGGCGCCGGGGGACGTTCAGGCGGCTGCGGGGCTGCCGGGTGAGCCGCTACTGCCTGGCCCATGCCCGCTGTCCGGTCGTCGCCGTGCCGCCCGCAGATCTCGCCAGCCTGGGTCGCGGCCTGCGCGGCTGGGCCCGGCGCCGCCGCAGCCTGAGCCAGGACCAGGCTGTGCAGCGCATCAGCGGCAGCTAGCCTGGCAGCAATCGCGGACGACGGGCGACGACGACAGATCCAGGGAGACGGTCATGCCACAGCCAGAGGGCAAGGAACTCGAGCAGATCCGGGCGCGCCGGGAGGAACTGCGCCAGCGCTATCTGCGACCCGCCGCCGACCGGGCGCCCAGCACGGTCCAGGGAGTGCATCACCTCGCCCTGATCTGCCGGGACACCGAGGAGACCATCCGCTTCTACCAGGATTTCCTCGGCTTCCCGCTGGTGGAACTGGTGGAGAACCGTGACTACGCGGGCTCCAACCATTTCTTCTTCGACATCGGGAATCACAACCTGCTCGGCTTCTTCGACTTCCCCGGTCATGACCATCCGGCGTTCAGCGAGACGATCGGCGCGGTGCAGCACCTGGCGATCTCGATTTCCGCTGAGCAGTTCGAGGCGGCGAAGAAGAAGCTGGACCAGGCCGGGGTGGACTACCTCGGCCCGGATAGGGGCGTGGAGGACAGCATGTACTTCCGCGACCCGAATGGCGTCGGCCTGGAGCTGTACCGCGAGGAACTCGGCATCTTCAACGGCGAGCGCCTGCTCGACTGACCCCGGCGGTCCTAGCTCCGCTCCCGGTGCTCGCGGCGGATAACCAGGCGCAGCGCCGACCAGATTTCGTCGATGGCGCAGACCTTGTTGTCGACCAGGCCGGTGGGCAGGGCGATGTCGCGGACCACCTGGTCGGACAGGTCGGTGGGTACTTTCGATGCCCGTTTCGGCCAGGCCACCCACAGGCCGCAGGCGGGCGCCATCCGGGATCGGAGCCGGTCCAGCTCCGATTCCAGCTCGGCGCGCCAGGTCACGAATGTGACGATCACGTCGAACCTGGCGTCGTCGGCCAGGTCGGTATGCACCGACACTCCCGGCAGCTCGCCGAGCAGATCATCGAATCCTTCCGGCGCGCCGATCAGCGCCAGCTCGTCGTCCTCCCCGATGCCGAGCTTGCGCGGCAGCGGCGTGCCCGAGTACCCGGCCGGCTGAGCCGTCATTTCGTCCCCCTCACGGAGCGGCTGGAAGGGGCGGCTAGAAGGTGAAGCCGCCGGGCTTGCCGTTGCGGTCAGCGATCAGGCCGGCCAGGGTCGCGATCGCGATCTCGGCCGGAGTCCGTGAGCCGATATTGATGCCGATGGGGCGATGCACCCGGCCGATCTCGTCGGCCGGGACCCCGAGCTCGGTCAGGGCCGCGATGTGCGGCCCCTCGTGCCGGGGATTGCCCATGATCCCGACCCAGCGCGCCGGGCTGGCCAGCGCGTCGCGCAGCATGACCCCCAGCTCCGGCCGGTGGTGATCGGTGACGACGACGTCGGCGGCGGCACCGAAGTCGGCGACTGCGGCCGCTACTTCCGCGTCGCTCGCTCCCGCGCCCGACCGCCGGGCCGCCGCCCCGCGCTCGGGGTCCGGCTCCACGAGCACCGGCCGGTAGCCGGCGTCGCTGCCGTAGCGGAGCAGGAACTCGGCGACGGGCGTGGCGAAAACGGCCACCAGGACCTTCTGGCCGGCCATGGCCAGCGCCGGCGCCGTGCCGTGCGCGACCTCGCAGGCCGTGTCATCATGCGTGCTGGTTACATCGGTGAGATGCGTGCTGGTCATGCCTGTGAGCTTGCCATGCCAGAGCCCGCCTGGCGACCGCGCCGCCGCCGGCGCATCAGCTGTCCAGCAGTTGCTGCACGGCCTCGCGCAGCGGCTCGATCCGGGCGCGGGCGGTGCGACGGGCCTCATTGCGCCGGCCCCCGCTCACCGGCTCCACCACTTCCAGGTACGCCTTGATCTTGGGCTCAGTGCCGCTGGGCCTGATCACCACCCGGGCGCGCGGCAGCCGGTAGCTGAGCACATCGGCCGACGGCAGCTCCCTGGTGCCGCCGGTCAGGTCGGTGACGGAGCTGACCGGATGCCCGGCGAGCTCGCCCGGCGAGGCCGCCCGCAACCGCGCCATCACGTCCACCGGGGCCTCGGTCATGACCGTGAGCTGCGCGGTCATGTGCACGCCGTGCGCGGTCTCCAGCGCGTCGTAGGCGTCCAGCAGCGAGTCACCGCCGGACCGGGCGCGGGCGGCGAGGCCGAGCAGCGCCAGGGCGGCCCCGATGCCGTCCTTGTCCCGCACCGTGGTGCCGACGGCATATCCGAGCGCTTCCTCATAACCGAATACGAAACGGCTGCCAGTCCGCAGCTCGCCCGCCCGGACAATCCACTTGAATCCGGTCAGCGTCTCGGCGTACTGCACGCCGGCCGCAGCCGCGATGCGCGACAGCAGCGTGGACGAAACGATCGTGGCGGCGACCAGCCGGCTGACCGGCGTCGGGCGCACCGGACGTCCGCTCCAGCAGGTGAGCACCGAGCAGCGCGCCGACCTGGTCGCCGGTGAGCGTGCGCCAGCCGCCCGGCGCGTCCGGGTCGGGCACGGCGACGGCCAGCCGGTCGCCGTCGGGGTCATTGGCGATGACCAGGTCCGCGCCGGAGCGGCGGGCCTGGGCCACGGCCAGGTCAAGGGCGCCCGGCTCCTCCGGGTTGGGGAAGGCCACGGTCGGGAAGTCAGGGTCGGGCGCCTCCTGGGCGGCGACGACGTCAGGCGCCGGGAAGCCGGCCTGCTCGAACGCGCGCAGCGCCAGTCCCGCGGCCACCCCGTGCAGCGGGGTGTAGACAAAACGCAGCCACGCGGCCCCGCCGGGGGCCGGAGACACCGCGCAGATCGCGTTGAGATAGGCCTGCGCCACCTCGTCGCCGTGCCGGGCGATCAGGGGGCTGTCCGCCGCGGCGACCGGGATCTGCGACAGCGGGCCCAGGGCGCCGGTCGCCGCCTCGATCTCCAGGTCGGCCGGGGGGACGATCTGCGCGCCGTCGCCGAGGTAGAGCTTGTAGCCGTTGTCGGCGGGCGGATTGTGGCTGGCGGTGATCATGATGCCGGCCGCCGCGCGCAGGTGCCGCACGGCGAATGCGAGCAGCGGCGTCGGCTGCTGGCGGGGCAGCAGGTGGACCTGGATCCCGGCCCCGGCCAGCACCCTGGCCGCCTCGTCGGCGAACTCATCCGAGCGGTGCCGGGCGTCGCAGCCGATGACGACCCCGGTCCCGGCGCGGCCGTCGCGGGCCAGCAGCCAGCCGGCCAGCGCGGCGGTCGTACCGCGGACCACGGCCCGGTTCATCCGGCCGGGCCCGGCGCCGACGGCGCCGCGCAGCCCGGCGGTGCCGAACTCCAGCCGCGCGCCGAACCGGCCGCTCAGGTCAGCCTCCGCCTGCGGGCTGGCGTCGTCCAGCAGGGCCTGCAGTTCGGCGCGGTCCCGCTCGTCGGGATCGTCGGCGAGCCACGCGGTGACCCGCCCGCGCAGGTCCGCGTTCAGGGCCAGGCTCGTATCACCCGGCACGCTAGTGGAGTCGTCATTCCCGTCGTCAGGCATGGCTTCATTGTGGCGGATGGCGCGGCCCGCCCGCGCGAGGGCGCTGCTGCCCCGGCCGCTGCTGCCCCGGCCGTTGCGTAGTAGTCACAGAGTCGCCGCAGGTCAGCCGACCTGCGGCAGGATGCTGGCCAGCAGCGCTCCGACTCGTCCCGCTGACCTTTGCCCGGCGGCGATGACCTCGCCGTGATCGAGCCCGGAGCCGGAGAGCCCGGCGGCGGCGTTGGTGACCAGCGAGATGCCCAGCACCTCGGCGCCCAGATGACGCGCCGCGATCGCCTCCAGCGCGGTGGACATGCCCACCATGTCGGCGCCGGCCGCGGCGAGCATGCGGATCTCGGCCGGGGTCTCATAGTGCGGGCCGGGCAGGGCGGCGTACACCCCCTGCGCCAGGCCGGGATCGGCGGCGCGGGCGACGGCCCGCAGCCGCGCGGAGTAGAGGTCGGACAGGTCGGTGAACCGCGAGCCATAGCCCGGCGGGGGCGGGTCGCCGGCCAGCGGGGAGCAGCCGGTCAGGTTGAGGTGATCACTGATCAGCACGCTCTGCCCGCTCTGGTAGCCGGGATTGATCCCGCCGGAGGCGTTGGTGAGCACGATCACCCGGCAGCCCGCGGCGACGGCGGTCCGTACGCCGTGCACCACCGTGGCCACCGGGTGGCCCTCATACAGGTGGGTGCGGCCGAGGAAGACCAGCACGCGCAGCGGCCCGACGCGCACGGAGCGGACCAGAGCCGCATGCCCGGCGACGGTCGCGGGCGGGAAGCCGCCCAGGTCGGCCAGCGGGATCACCGCGCCCGGCTCGCCCAGCGCGTCGGCGGCAGGCGCCCAGCCCGAGCCGAGTACCACGGCCGCGTCGTGGGCCGGCTGGCCGGTGAGCGCGGCCAGCGCGGCCGCGCTCGCCGCCGCGGCCGCGTAGGGGTCGCCCGTCATGGTTTCCCGCCGCAGCACGGCCCGAGTCTCATGATCACGCCTTCACGTAGGGCTGCCCGTCGGCCTTGGGCGCCCTGACCTTGCCGACCAGGCCGGCCACGGCCACGATCGTCGCGAGGTACGGGGCCATGGCCAGGATGTTCGACGGAATCGGGACATTGATGGTGGCCAGGATGCTCTGCAGCTCAAGGGTGAAGCCGAACAGCAGCGCGGCGCCCAGCGACCCGAGCGGCGTCCAGCGGCCGAAGATCATCGCGGCCAGGGCGATGTAGCCCATGCCGGACGACATGTCCGGGGTGAAGTTGCCGGCCGACCCGATGGTCAGGTAGGCACCCCCGATGCCGGCGATCATCCCGCCGAGTATGACATTGCGGTACCGGGTGGCCAGCACCCGGATGCCGACGGTGTCGGCGGCCGTCGGGTGCTCCCCGACGGCCCGCACCCGCAGTCCCCACCTGGTGCTGAACAGGCCGACCTGGACCAGGACGAGCATGACGTAGGTGATGTAGAGGAAGATCGTCGAGTCGAAGAAGACCGGCCCGATGATCGGGATGTCGCCGAGCAGCGGGATCTTGACCGGCAGGTAAGTGGCCGGGGAGTTCAGCGAGTTCTGGTAGGGGACGAGGGCGCGGTCATAGAGGAATCCGGTCAGCCCGGACGCGAAGACGTTGAGCACGACCCCGAGGATGATCTGATCGACCAGGTAGCGGATCGCGAACACCGCCAGCAGCGCGCCGAGCAGCCCGCCGGCCAGTGATCCTGCGATCAGGCCGAGCCACAGGATGCCGAAGAAGCTGGCCACGACCGCGGCGGCGAACGCGCCGAACAGCAGCTGGCCCTCGATCGCGATGTTGATCACGCCGGACCGCTCGCACATGCAGCCAGCCAGGGCCCCGAGGATCAGCGGGATCGAGGCGGCCAGGGTGCCCTGCAGCAGGTTGACGACGGGAAAGGGAATCGGCTGGCCGACGTCGGCCCAGCACAGGAGGGAGATCACGAAGCAGAACAGGACCACGCCGATGCTGACGCGCCTGGCCACGGCGCCGAACCGGAACACCGCCCGGCAGATCCCCAGGGCGATGGAGATCGCGCCGAGCACGTAGCAGGTCGTGGCGGCGGGCAGGTCAAGGTTGGGCACCGTCACCTTGGCGAACTCCTGCGAGAACGCGAAGGAGGCGTCGCCGTGCTTGGCGGACATCCCGAAGCCCAGGATGCTGACCAGGCCGAGCACGATGAATGTCACCGGGGCGATGACCCGCCGGGTCCGTGAGGTGGCCGCGGGAGCGCGGACGCGCACCGGGACGGGGACACCCATGATGGTCATCCGTTCCACCCCTTGGACAGCGACTGGCCCGCTCCGGCCGCCCTGGCCTCGCGCAGCCGGTATATCACCCGGATCAGCGGCGGCGCGGCGACCAGCAGCACCACGAGCGACTGGATCACCGTGACGATCGTCAGCGGGGTGGAGGTGGCGGCCTGCATCTGGATCCCGCCTGCGTGCAGGGCGCCGAACAGCAGCGCGGCGAGCACGACGCCCAGCGGCCGGGCCCGGCCGAGCAGCGCCACCGTGATGGCGTCGATGCCGAACGTGCCGTAGCTCTGGAAGGTCAGGGTGAAGTCCGTGCCCTGGACGACGGAGGACGCGGCCAGGCCAGCCAGGCCGCCGGCGATGAACATGACCAGTATCCAGGTCCGGCCGACGCTCATTCCCGCGCTGCGGGCCGCGCTGGGGTTGGCCCCGACGCTGCGGAACTCAAATCCGAGCGTGCTGCGGTTCAGCAGCCACCACACGCCGACGGCGCAGGCCAGCGCGAGCAGGAAGGACGCGTTGATCCGCAGGTGGGAGCCCCCGATGAGCGGCAGGTGGGCGTCGCTGGCGATGAGCGGGCTGATCAGGTCCGTCCGGCCGGGCCGCTGCATCGCGCTGGTGCCCAGGATCCAGGCCAGGAAGAACTGCATCACGTAGTTGAGCATGATCGTCACGATGACCTCGTGCGCCCCCGTCTTGGCCTTGAGCAGGCCCACGACCCAGCCGGTGAGCGCCCCGCCGATGAACGCGCCGAGCACGCACACCACCACGTGCACGACCGGGGGCAGGCTGACGGCGAATCCGAGCCAGGTGGCCAGCAGCGCGCCGCCGATGAACTGGCCGGTGGCCCCGATGTTGAACAGGCCGGCCCGGAAGGCGATGGCCACCGAGAGCCCGGTGAGGATCAGCGGCGTGGCGTTGACCGCGGTCTCCGACAGCGGGTTGAACACATCGCTGATCGCGCCGTCGTGGAAGGCGATGCTGATGGACTTCTGGTGGAAGATCGTCGCGACCGAATGCGGGTTGAGGATCGCGCCCTCGAACATGGCCAGGTAGGCGCCGGCCGCGGTGTCCCAGGCCTGGGCGATCGCGTTCCCCGGAGCGGAGAACAGGTGGCTCCACGCGTTCAGCACGACCGGGTCGGTGAAGGCAATCAGCAGCCCGCCGATCACGATGGCGGTGGCGATGGCCAGGGTGGTGACGGTGACCGAGTTGCCCTCGAGTATCGCGTCGATGATCATCTTGCTGAGCGGCGGCAGGCCCTGGCCGGGCGGGCTCTGCTCGGCCGCGGCGGGGGGCGGCGGCGGCGCGGCGGGCGGCGCGGGCGGCGGCTGATCACTCATGCCGGGTCGCCTCCGGCGGCGCCGGCCGGCTCGGCGCCCGGTCCCGGCCGCGGGTCACTGACCGGCGCCCCGTCGCCCGTCCCGCCCGTCCCGGCCGCCCGACAGTCCTGCCGTCCTGACCAGTCCTGCCAGTCCTGCCCGCCCCGTCGGTCCCGCCGGCCTGACCTGTCTCGCCTGTCTCACCGGTCCCGCGGGCGCTCGCCTCATCTGACACGCCGGTCATGAGCAGGCCGAGCTCGGCCACGGGCACCGTCGGCGGCCGGAATCCGGTGATCTTGCCTTCGTACATGACGGCGATCCGGTCGGCCAGCGCGTAGATCTCGTCGAGCTCGGCCGAGATGATGATCACGGCCACGCCCTCGTCGCGCTGCTCGACGAGACGACGATGGACGAACTCAATCGATCCCACGTCCAGGCCGCGGGTGGGCTGGCTGGCGACCAGCAGCTTCAGGTCACGGCCGATCTCCCTGGCCAGGATGACTTTCTGCTGGTTGCCGCCGGACAGCGTGCCCGTCGGCGTATCGATCGACGTCGTGCGGACATCGAACTGCTCGACCCGGTGCCCGGCGGCCTCCCGGATGGCGGGCAGGTCCAGCGCGATGCCCCTGGCGTACGGCGGCCGGTCAAAGACGTCCAGGATGAGATTGTCGGCGACCGAGAAGCTGGCCACCAGCCCGTCTTCCTGCCGGTCCTCGGGGATGTAGCCGATGCCGGCCCGGATCCGCTGCCGCGCCGTATCGCCGGTGACGTCGGCGCCGGCCAGCCGCACGGATCCGGCGGTCACGGGCCGCAGGCCCATGAGCGCCTCACACAGCTCGGTCTGCCCGTTGCCCTGCACGCCGGCGACCCCGAGAATCTCCCCGGCCCGGACCTGGAAGGTGACATCGTCCACCGCGACCGCCCCCTGCTCGCCGGTGACGGTCAGGCCGCTCACGTCCAGCACGACGTCGCCGTAGGAGGCCGCGGTCTTGGTGACCTTCAGGTCGACTTTCCTGCCGACCATCAGCGAGGCTAGCTCCCCGTCGCTCGCGGTGGGAGGACGCTGGCCGATGACCCGGCCTCGCCGCAGCACGGTGATGGTGTCGGCGATGGCCTGGACCTCCTTCAGCTTGTGCGAGATGAAGACGATCGACCGGCCGCCGTCCTTCAGCTCGCGCATGATCCGGAAGAGGTCCTCGGTCTCGCCGGGCGTGAGCACGGCGGTCGGCTCATCCAGGATGAGAACGCTCGCCTCGCGCAGCAGCGCCTTGATGATCTCCACCCGCTGCTGCGCGCCGACCGGGATGTCCTCGACGTAGGCGTCGGGGTCGACCTGCAGGCTGTAGCGCTCGGAGAGTTCCCGGACCTCGCGGCGCATCCCGCGCCGGTCCAGCAGGCCGAGCCAGCGGGTGCGCTCCACGCCGAGCGTGACGTTCTCCGCCACGGTGAAGACCGGCACCAGCATGAAGTGCTGGTGCACCATGCCGATGCCGGCCTTGATGGCGTCCTTCGGCGAGCGCAGCACGGCTTCCTGGCCGTCGACCAGGATGCGGCCCTCATCGGGCTGGACCAGCCCGTACAGGACGTTCATCAGCGTGGTCTTGCCCGCGCCGTTCTCGCCGAGCAGGCCGTGGATCTGGCCGGGCTCGACGGTCAGGTCGATGGCGTCGTTGGCCACGAGGGCGCCGTACCGCTTGGTTATGCCCCGCAGCTCGAGTTTCACCGGCGCCTCCCTCCTGATGGCATCGGCCAGCGACCCAGGCGGCGCCGACGCCGCCCGGGCCGGGGAGCGTGCCGGCCTAAACCGGGCTCTTGGTCGCCGGCTTGATCGTGCCGTTCTCGATCTGGGTCTTGATCTGCGCGAGCTCGGACTGCAGCTGGGCGGGCACCTTGCTGCTGAAGTCGTGGTACGGGGCGAGCCCCACGCCGTTGTTGGCCAGGGTGCCGGTGTAGTTGCCGCCCTTGAAGGTGCCGTTGACCGCGGACAGGATGGCGGCCTTCACTGACGCCTGGATGCCCTTATTCACGCTGGAGATGAAGTACTTGCAGTACTGCGGGGCTTTGATGCAGCCGTCGGTGTCTACCCACAGCATGTTCACCTTGTTGCTGCCGGCCGAGGCATCGGCGTTCTGCACGGCCTTGGCCGCGCCGAGCCCGACGTTGCCCGCCACCGGGAAGATGATGTCCGCGCCCTCGCTGATGAGGGTCTGGGTGTCGGTCTGGCCGGCCGTCTGGTTGGTGAAGCTGTTGGTGAACAGCCCGTTCTGGGTCTTCTCGTTCCAGCCGAGCACCGTCACGTGCGTGTGGTGCTGGCTGTTGTAGTACTGGACGCCGTCGTAGTACCCGTCCATGTAGATCGTGACCGTGGGCAGCTTCTGGCCGCCGAACGTGGCCACCTTGCCGGTCTTGCTCATGCCGGCCGCGAGGTAGCCGCCGAGGAAGCCGTCCTGCACGGTGTTGAACACCAGCGCGTCGACGTTGCTGAGCGGGGGCGTGTAGTTGAAGTCCACGATCGCGAACTTCTGGCTCGGGTTGGCCTTGGCCGCGGTCTGAGTGTTGTCGCCCATCAGGAAGCCGACCGTCACGATGATGCCGCACTTGTCGGCGATGAACGTGTTGATGTTCGGGGTGTAGTCGCTGCCGGACGATGACTGCAGGTACGTGCCGCTGATCTTGCTGGGATCAGTCGCCACCGCCTGCTGGACGCCCTGCCACGACGAGGCGTTGAAGGAGCGGTCATCAATGCCGCCGGTGTCGGTGACCATGCAGGCCTTGAACTTGCTGGTGGTCGAGGCGCCGGCCCCCCCGCCGCTGGCCGAGGCGGACGGCTTGGCGGACGGCGCGCTCGCGGTGGTGCTGGAACCGCAGGCGGCCAGCAGGGCCACCGCGCTCAGGGCCGCGACGGTCCTCAATGTCCCTCTCACGGTTACCTCCTTTGGAAGGGGGCGGCCGAAACCGCCCGGTAAGGACCGCCGGCCTGATCGCTCATCCCCTCCGGCTGGGGCAAGGGGCGGGCAAGAGTCCCCCCTGGGATGCCCGAAGGCTAGCCCCGAGGCCGCATGTCCGGGAAGCGGTAAACCGCACTCCTGGCAGGGCTGTTGCCGAATCGAGACCGTTAGAATCGTAGATCGTCGCCGGATCGCAGGAGGATCTTCAGGGAATGCCAGGGATCTCTGGCTGCTACAGTCACCGGTCCTGGACCGCGCTGGAACGGCTCACTTCGCTCCCGGAGGCCGCAATGGTGATCGACTGGCCCGCACTGCGCACCGCCGCCGTGGCCGCCGCGGGTAACGCTTACGCACCGTATTCGCGGCTGCAGGTGGGAGCCGCGGGCCAGGCGGCCGACGGCACGATAGTGACCGGCTGCAATGTGGAGAACGCGTCCTTCGGCCTGACCCTGTGTGCCGAATGCGGCCTGGTATCAGCGCTGCACGCGGCGGGCGCCGGACGGCTGGTCGGGGTCAGCGTCGTGGCCGCCGACGGCGCGCCGCTGGTCCCGTGCGGGCGCTGCCGTCAGCTGCTGCTTGAGGCGGGCGGCCCGAAGCTGCTCCTGGACTCCGAGGCGGGCCCGCGCGAGCTCGGCAGCCTGCTGCCGTTCGCGTTCACCGGTACCGACCTGGCCCAGCGGCGCAATCCCGATGCCTGACGCCGTCGAGCTGATCCGCGCCAAGCGGGACGGCGGGGAGCTGACCGGGGCGCAGATCCGCTGGCTGATCAGCTCGTACTGCTCCGGTGAGGTGGCCGAGGAGCAGATGTCGGCGCTGCTGATGGCCATCTACTTCCGCGGCCTGGGCCCCGCTGAGCTGCAGACCTGGACCGCGGCGATGGTCAGCTCGGGGGATCGGCTGGAGCTCGGCGCGGTGGGAGCCCCCACGGTGGACAAGCACTCCACCGGCGGCGTCGGTGACAAGGTGTCGCTGATCCTCGCTCCCCTGGTGGCCAGCTGCGGTGCCGCGGTCCCGCAGCTGTCCGGCCGCGGCCTCGGCCATACCGGGGGCACCCTGGACAAGCTGGAATCCATTCCCGGCTGGCGGGCCGAGCTGTCGGTGGAGCAGATGATCGCGGTGCTGACCCAGGCGGGCTGCGTGATCTGCGCGGCCGGTCCCGGCCTGGCTCCGGCCGACCGCCGGATGTACGCGCTGCGCGATGTCACCGGCACCGTCGAGTCGATTCCGCTGATCGCCAGCTCGATCATGTCCAAGAAGATCGCCGAGGGGACGGCGGCGCTCGTCCTGGACGTGAAGGTGGGCAGCGGCGCGTTCATGCGCGACGCCGGACAGGCGCGGCAGCTGGCGCAGACCATGGTGACGCTCGGTGCCGAGCACGGGGTGCGCACGACCGCCCTGCTCACCCGCATGGACGCCCCGCTGGGCCGGGCGGTCGGCAACGCGGTCGAGGTGCAGGAGTCGGTCGCGACCCTGCGCGGCGACGGGCCGGCCGACCTGGTCGAGGTGACGCTGGCGCTGGCCGCCGAGATGCTCCAGCTGGCGGGCCTGTATTCCGGCCGGGCCACGGCGCTGGCCGCCGCGACCGCGGCGCTGCGCGAGGGCCGGGCGCTGGAGCGCTACCGGGTCATGATCGCGGCGCAGGGCGGTGACCCGGATGCCGAGCTGCCCCGTGCCGCGCACACCGAGGTGGTGACGGCGCCCGCGTCGGGCTGGCTGCGCCGGCTCGACGCGCGCGGGGTCGGCGTGGCCGCCTGGCGGCTCGGTGCCGGCCGGGCCCGCAAGGAAGACCCGGTCAGCGCGGCCGCGGGGATCATCTGCCGGGCCAAGCCGGGGGAGCGGGTGGAGCGCGGGCAGGCCCTGCTGGAGCTGCGCGCTGATGACGAGTCCAGATTCGCGCGGGCCCGCGAGGCGCTGGCGGATGCGATCGGCATAGACGACAGCGTTTCGGCGGTCGGCCCGCAGGTGCTCGAGCGGATAGGTTTGTGACAATGAGTAGCGTGCTGCCGACCCTGGACGAGATCCGCGCCGTGCCCAAGGTGCTGCTCCACGATCATCTCGACGGCGGGCTGCGCCCGGCGACCATCGTCGAGCTCGCCCGCGAGACCGGCTACGGGGGGCTGCCGTCGACCGATGTCGGCGAGCTGGCCCGCTGGCTGGCCGGTGTCGCGCAGCGGGGCAACCTCGAGCTGTACCTGGAGGCGTTCCAGCACACGGTCGGGGTCATGCAGACCAGGGACGCCCTGATCCGGGTGGCCGCCGAATGCGCCGAGGACCTGGCGGCCGACGGGGTCACCTACGCGGAAGTCAGGTTCGCTCCCGAGCTGCATGTCACCAGGGGCCTGAGCCTGGATCAGGTCGTCGAGGCCGTGCTCGAGGGTTTCCGGCGCGGTAGCGCCGGTCGCGGCATCACCGTCTATGCCCTGCTCACGGCCATGCGGACCGCCGCCCGCTCGCTGGAGATCGCCGAGCTCGCCGTTCGCCACCGGGACGCCGGCGTTGTCGGGTTCGATATCGCCGGCGCCGAGGCAGGCAGCCCGCCGAGCCGGCACCTCGACGCGTTCCAGTACGTGGCGCGGGAGAACTTCCACATCACGATCCACGCGGGCGAGGGGTTCGGGCTGCCCTCTATCTGGGAGGCCCTGCAGTGGTGCGGCGCCGAGCGGCTGGGCCACGGGGTGCGGATCATCGACGACATCCGGGTCGGGCCGGACGGCACCGCGGCGATGGGCAGGCTGGCCGGCTACGTGCGGGACCGCCGGATCCCGCTGGAGATGTGCCCGACCTCCAACGTCCAGACCGGCGCCGCGGCCTCGATCAGCACCCATCCGATCGGGCTGCTGCGGAGGCTGTCGTTCCGGGTGACGGTCAACACCGACAACCGGCTGATGAGCGGTGTGACCCTGTCCTCGGAGTTCCGGGCGCTGAGCGAGGCGTTCGGGTATGGCTGGGCCGACATCGAATGGCTGACGATCAACGCGATGAAGAGCGCGTTCGCGCCGTTCGACGAGCGGCTGGAGATCATCAACAAGGTGATCAAGCCAGGCTTCGCCATGGTGCGCCGCCCGGCCGTGCCGTAGGCCCGGGATAACGTCGGCAGCGTGGGGATCGAGTCGATGGCGCAGCCGGCCGCGAGCCGGCCGTGGCTGGACGATGTCGCTACCTCGGATGCCGCGCTGCGCCAGGTGCTGCACGGGCTGCCGGGCGTCGACCAGGTCGGGGCGCAGTCGCGGGCGGCCGGCCTGGCGACCAGGTCGATCAAGCGCGACGCCAAGATGCAGGCCCTGGACATGGCCATCCGGATGGTCGACCTCACCACGCTCGAGGGCGCGGACACGCCGGGCAAGATCCGCGGGCTGTGCGCCAAGGCGCTGCGCCCCGATCCGGCCGATCCGGCGGTCCCGCCGGTCGCGGCGGTCTGCGTCTACCCGGACCTGGCCGGGGTGGCCAGGGCCGCGCTGGCCGGCAGTTCCGTCGCGGTGGCTTCGGTCGCCACGGCGTTCCCCTCCGGCCGCGCGTCGCTCGCGGTCAAGCTCGCCGACGTCAGGGACGCGATCGCCAGGGGCGCCGACGAGGTCGACATGGTCATCGACCGGGGGGCGTTCCTGGCCGGACGCTACGGCCAGGTCTATGAGGAGATACGAGCCGTCCGCGAGGCCTGCGGGACCGTGCACCTGAAAGTGATCCTGGAGACCGGTGAGCTGGCCACGCTCGACAATGTCGTGCGCGCCTCCTGGCTGGCCATGCTGGCGGGCGCAGATTTCATCAAGACCTCCACCGGCAAGGTCACGCCCGCGGCGACGCCGCCGGTGACCCTGGTCATGCTGTCCGCCGTGCGCGACTACGAGCAGGCGGCCGGGCGCCGGGTCGGGGTCAAGGTCGCGGGCGGCGTGCGCACGGCCAAGGACGCGATCCGCTATCTCGTGCTCGTGCGGGAGACCGCCGGGCCGCTCTGGCTCACCCCGCAGCTGTTCCGCATCGGCGCGTCCAGCCTCCTTAACGACCTGCTCATGCAGCGCAGCAAGCAGCTCACCGGCCGCTACGCCGGGCCTGACTACTTCACCGTCGACTGAGGGCTGGTCCTCGCCGCAGCACGGCCCGAGTTGCCCGGCCGGGTGGCGCGGCTATTTCCAGGCGAAGACCGGCTGCTCGAAGTGCGACACCCGGACCGTGCGGCCGTGCAGGGCCACCTGGCAGAACTGATAGACGATCGCCGCTGTCGGCGCGTGCAGGTACCGGCCCAGGAGCGGCAGCTGAATGACCGGCGCCGCAGACTCAGGGATGCGCAGCAGCCTGGGCGCGACGTCAAAGTCGGCCAGCGGGATCACGTGTATCTGGGCGACCTCGGATGCCGGTCCCCGCATGGCGGGACTGACGGGGCCGCCCCAGACCACCACGGGTGTCATCAGGTAACCAGACCGGGTGACGTAGTCATCGAGTACGCCCAGGACGTCGTCCGCCCCGACCTGCACGCCGGTCTCCTCGAGCAGTTCCCGGCGGGCTGCGTCCCCGGCCGACTCGCCCGCGTCGCGGCGTCCTCCCGGCAGTGCCCACTGGCCGGCGTGGGCCCGCAGGCTGGGCGCCCTTCTGGTAATGAGCAGCGCGGGCGCATCTTGCTGCAGTACAACGCAAACCGCGACGGACGCAGCCGTCAGGTCTGTCCCGGACGCCCCGATGCGCCTGAAGCCGGCGAGATTTGCCGCAATAGCCGCTCTGTCCTGCTCCACGAGGCAATTATCGTCAAGCGCACCGGGGGCGTGCGAGGTCCCGAGCGGGGGAAGATTGGGTAATGAGCTCCACGCCGGCCGGCTCGGCCGAAAGGCCGCGGGAGTGGCTGGCCATGCCCGGCGGCCGGATCCGGCCTGTCGTGTCCGTTCCTGGCCACGGCGGCTCCATCGAGCTGCTGGCGCTGGCCGCCTGGCTGGCTCGCCTGCTGCCCGCCTGCCGGTGCGGCCGGCCGCGCCTGGGCTCGGGCCGGACCTGCGGAAGCGCGGAGTGCGTGGCCCGGCTGCGCGGGCAGGACGTCGGCCGGTAGCCCGGCGGCGCGGGCAGCAGGCGAGCCAGCCCGGCGGCCCCGCCCCGCCGCCGTTCGTTACCCGGCTCGGCCGGTAATCCGGAGGTAATACCCGGCGGGATCAAGAATCCGGAAGTCCGTCAGCCCCCAGGGGCGAGCCTGCAGGTCCTCTTCGAGCGGCCACCCGGCCGCCGCCACCCGGTCGCGCTCAGCGGCGACGTCGTCCACCTCCAGGACCAGTTCCACGCCCGCGGGCGGCCGCCGCGCCGCGCGGGCGCCGGGGACCGCGCGCCAGGCCGCCCCCACCTGCACCTGGCCCCTGGTCATCGATACATACGGCATCGGCTCATCGCGCTGATCCTTGGTCACGCTGAAACGGAGCACCCGCACGTAGAAGTCAACGGCGGCATCAAGGTCGGACGGGAAGATCTCAAACCGCAGTGTCATCTCCACCAGCGGATCGTTGCATAGGACACCCTCATCCGCCGCCGCACGGGCCGAGGCGGCGGCCTGCGCGGTCGGCAGGTTAGTTTCTCCGTATGGCCGCAGAAGCAGTGGAGCTCGAGGTCGGGAACCGGACGGTGCGCATCTCCAATCCGGACCGGGTGTACTTCCCGGCCCGCGGCGAGACCAAGCTCGACCTGGCCCGCTACTACATGTCGGTCGGTGACGGCATCGTGCGCGCGCTGCGCGAGCGGCCCTGCATGCTGCACCGCTTCCCATCCGGCGTCGCCGGCGAGAAGGTGCACCAGAAGCGGATCCCGCACGGCGCGCCCGCGTGGCTGGAGACGGTACGGGTGGACTTCCCGCGCTACGGCCGCCACGCCGACGAGCTGTGCGTGACCGAACTGGGCAGCGTCGTGTGGGCCGTCCAGATGTCCACCGTGGAGTTCCATCCGTGGAACTCGCGGCGGGCCGACACCGAGCGGCCGGACGAGTGGCGCATCGACCTAGACCCCATGCCCCGCTGCGGGTTCGCCGTGGTGCGCCGGGTCGCCCGGATCGCGCGCGAGATACTCGGCGAGCTCGGCATCACCGGGTGGCCGAAGACCTCCGGTGGCAACGGGCTGCACATCTACGTCCGGATCGAGCCTCGGTGGGGCTTCGCCGAGGTCCGGCGGGCCGCGTACGCCTTCGCCCGCGAGGTCGAGCGCCGCGCTCCGGACGACGTGACGACCACCTGGTGGCGTAAGGACCGCGACCCGGCCAAGCTGTTCGTCGACTACAACCAGAACGCCCGCGATCACACGATCGCCAGCGCCTACTCGGTGCGCGGCGTGCCGGAAGCCACCGTGTCCACCCCGATCGCCTGGGACGAAATCGACGACGTCGAGCCGCGTCAGTGCACCATCGCCACCGTGCCCGGTCGTTTCGCCAGGCTGGGTGACCTGCACCAGGGCATTGACGATGCCGCCTACTCGCTGACCACCCTGCTGGAGTGGGCCGAGCGGGACGGGCTCGACGACGATGCTGATGCCTGAGTGGCAGCTGGGAGAGGCAGGTAATCATGGGCTGTGAGGTGTCCTGGTTCGGCCCGCTGTGCGATGAGGATTATGAGTTCCTCGGCGTGCCGGACGCTGCGCTGCTGTCCAGCTGGGAGCACTGCCGGGGGATCGCGCTCGGGGCCGAGGAAGCCGGCTATGACAACCTCCTGCTGCCCTCGAACTACGCCCTCGGCATCGACTCGGTAGCCTTCGCGGCGGGCATCGCCCCGTTGCTGCGGCGGATGCAGCTGCTGGTGGCGGTGCGCATCGGCGAGATGTGGCCGCCGCAGCTGGCGCGCCAGCTCGCGACCATCGACCAGATGCTCGGCGGCAGGCTAACGATCAACATCATCTCCTCCGACCTGCCCGGCCAGCAGCTGGAGTCGGCGCCCCGGTACCGGCGCACCCTGGAGTACATGCGGGTGCTGCGCGACCTGCTGGACGGCAGGCCGGTCGACGTCCGCGGCGAGTTCATCAGCGTGACGCTCGACCCGCCGCGGGTGCGCCCGGCCAGGGGCGGCTGCCCGCCGTTCTACTTCGGCGGCCTGTCGGACGCCGCCAGGGACGTCGCCGCCCGTGCTGCGGATGTGTACCTGATGTGGCCGGACACGATGCCGGGAGTCGAGGCGGTCATCGGCGACATGCGGGCCCGCGCCGCCCGCTACGACCGCGAGCTGAGGTTCGGCTACCGCGTGCACGTGATCGTGCGGGCCACCGAGCAGGAGGCGCGAGCCGCGGCGCGGCGCCTGGTCTCGCGGCTGGATCCCGAGACCGGCAGGCGCATCGCCGGCCAGTCGCTGCACCCCGCATCGACCGGGCAGATCCGGCAGGCCGAGCTGCGCGACCTGGCCGACGAGGACGGATTCGCCGAGCCTGGCCTGTGGACCGGCATCGGCCGCGCCCGCTCGGGCGCGGGCGCGGCCATCGTCGGCGACCCGGATCAGGTACTGGCCAAGCTGCGCGGCTACGCCGACCTCGGAATAGAAGCCTTCATACTCTCCGGCTACCCGCACGCCGCCGAGGGCGACCTGTTCGCGCGGCACGTCCTGCCGCGCCTGGTGCACGGCGCGCTCCTGCCGCGCGGCGGCTAGCCGGGACCGTTATCGCGGGGCTACGATCGCGGCGGCAGTTGCTGCAGCGACCACGTGTTGCCGTCCGGGTCGCTGAAAGTGACGAACGACCCCCACGGCTGCACATCGACGTCGCTGGCCTGCACGCCGTTCGCGATCAGATCCCGCCGGGCGGTTTCGACATCCGCCACGACGATCTGCACGCCCAGCTGCGAACCCGGCGGCATCTGGGTGATCCCCGTCCCCATCACGATGGAGCATGCCGATCCGGGCGGGGTGAGCTGCACGAACCGCAGTACGTCGCTGACCTGGTAATCGTGGTCAGCGTTGAACCCGACCTGGTCTACGTAAAACGCCTTGGCGCGGTCGACATCGGTCACCGGTATCGCCACGAGCTCAATCTTCCAGTCCATGACCGGCAACCTATACCCAGGGTCGGACATTCATCCCTGGCCGCTCGCCGGGTCAGCCGACGGGCAGGCGGTATCTGCCGCAGTGATCAGCAGGCCGGGCCGCATGACGGGTATCTCAGGCCACCGGCGGCGGTGTCCCGTCGGCGCTGGCGGCCAGCGCCGGATCCCACGCGCACACCGCGCACGCATGGCGGAACGCCGAGCGGGTGAACTCCAGTGCCGCGGCATGCGGATCGGCGAATCCGCGGACATCCTCCCATTCGAGGATGTACTCGCCGAGTGCGGCGTCCCAGTGTGCACCGGGCGGCTCCAGGACAGCCTGCTCGTACCCGTCCGGTGCCGGATGCGCGTACGCGTAGAACGCCGCGCGCTGGTGGCGTGCATCCCCCGGCCACCAGCCGATGGCGACCTCCTGCGCGTCCATCGCGTTGCGCATGATGAAGTCAGCGGAGGGCGGATCCGCTGGCCGCCCGGAAAACAGGCTCACCGCCAGATCGAAGGAACCCCACCACGCGTTGACCGGCGTCGCCCGCCCGCGATACGGCGCCCGGAGCGCGGCCAGGACCGCGGCGGCCTGGGTCGCCGCGGCGAAATAGTCTGCCACCTGGCCCTGGTCATAGCGCGCGTGCTCGTAGTCCTCGTCCAGCGGCACGGTCCACGTCACCTCCTGCGGGGCCGGATCGATCCGCACGTCGCCGCCGAGGGCGCGCACCGCCGCCAGCACCGCGCGGGTCACCTGGGCGACGGGCCGGTCAGGAGTAAGCGCGACCCGTTCCACCCGGCCGTCGCTGTGCTCGACAACCGCCTCGTGCGTGCGCAGGTCGAGCACCACGACCAGGGCCCCCGAGCCGTCGGGCGCTGGCAGCGGGGCGGTCTCCCACCCCCGCGCGGTCAGGCGCAGCGCCGTGTGCTGCAGCTGCGGCTCGGCCGGGGCCAGCCGGGCGGCCAGCTTGCCCAGCACCTGGGTATGGGCGTGCAGCGTGTCGCAGGTCTCGCGCCACTGCTCGTAGGAGATCGCTGGCCAGCTCTTGGGCATCCCCGCACGCTAGCTGGTGACCTCCAGATGCTCAACCTGGCGGGGCACCGGATCGCCACCGGGCCGTCGGCCGCCCGCCCCCGCAGCCGGCCGGCGTTGACATACTGACGGCGTGAAGCCGCCCCGCGTCCTGCTGTTCGACGTCTTCGGGACACTCGTCGACTGGCGATCCAGCCTGATCGGCATCGCGCAAGCACTCGCCGGGCCGGCCGACTGGGCGGCCATCGTCGACGACTGGCGCCGCGCGTATCAGCCGGCGATGGATCAGATCCGCGACGGCGCCACCTGGCGTGACCTTGACTCGCTCCAGCGCGAGACTCTCACCGACGTGCTCGCCCGCCACGACGTCCGGCTGTCAGCCGCCGGCCAGGAAACGCTGGTCCGCGGCTGGCGGCAGCTGCGGCCCTGGCCCGACAGCCGCGAAGGACTCGAACGCCTGCGCCGCAAATACGTCACCGCCACCCTGTCGAACGGCCATATCGCGCTGCTGATCGACCTGCTCAAGTTCGCTGACCTGCGCGTCGATGCGATCCTGTCCGCGCAGCTCGCCGGCGGCTACAAGCCCGACGCCAAGGTGTACGCCGCGGCGCTGCACCTGCTTGACTGCCGGCCTGAGGAGGCCGCGATGGTCGCCGCCCACCCGGCGGACCTGCGCGCCGCCGCTGCCCAGGGCCTGCGGCCAGTCTTCATCCGCCGGCCGCTGGAGTGGGGTCCGGGGGCGCCCGCGCAGGACGCTCCCGCGCTGGACGGCCTGCTCGACCCCGGCGGGCTCGTCGATCTCGCCGAGGCCCTCGGCTGCTGACGCCCCGGGGCCAGCCAGTGTCCCCGCGTCAGGGCGGCGCGGTCCCGGTCCTGGACAGCTGCCGCTCGATCATCGCCAGGTCGTAGCGGCCGCCCCGGCGGCCGTCCTCCAGCTGCCAGGCCGTCATGTCCACGCGGAAGGCGCGGTAGACGGGCCCGATGGCGGCCTCCTCCAGCTCGCTGAGCGGCCAGCCGTCACGGGCGAGCTCGCCGCGGTAGGCATCAATGGTCTCGGGTGACCGGTAGGTCCGCGCGATGGCCAGCTCGTAGGGCCGCGAGTCCAGGTGCGTGAGCCCGAAGTCGATGACCCCGGCCAGCTGGCCGCGCTCGTAGTGCACGTTCCACTCGGCGAAGTCCCCGTGCACCACCGTGAGGGGCAGCTCGCTGGCCCCGAGCGCGGTGAGCGCGTCTCGCACCTGCGCGGCGGCCGCCCGCGCCCATGAGCCGAGCCGCGGGCTGACCTGCATGAGCCCGTGCACGCACGCATCCCAGTCGATGCCGGTGTGCACGGTGACGTCGGCGTGCTGGGCACGCCAGCCAGGACGCTGCCCGATGCGCTCGCCGAGGCCGCGCAGCGCACTGTCCAGCCGGGCCAGATCGCGGCCGCGCTGACGCCGCTGGCCGGGGGTCTCCTGGCTGATCGCCTCGCCCGGCACGTACCGGGTCGGGCAGTACCACCGTCCCTCGTGCTGCACCAGGTCACCCACCGGTTCCGGGACAACCCATCCGGCCTTGGCCAGATAGCCAAGGACCGAGTGCTCATAGGACAGGTCCTGCGCAGTGGCCCTGGCGTGATAGCGCCGCAGCACCAGGCACTGCCCGCCAGGCATCGTCACGAGCCAGCTCCCGTTCTGGCCGGGAATGTCCCTGAGCGCGACGACCCGGCCCGGTCGCAGGCCCAGCCGCTCGAGCACCTGCGCTGGTACGCCGGTCAGCACCGCGGGCACCCCATGTCCGCAGCCTAACGGCGGGGCGTGGGAGAGTGGGACAGTGGCGGGCGAGGTGACGGTGCACTCCGGGGCGGCGTGGGAGTATGCGCCGGCGCCGGAGTCACGGGAGATCGTCACTATCGCCCCGCAGTACGGACTGTTCGTGGCCGGGGAGTTCGGCCCGGCCGCAGACGGCCGGCTGCTGGCCACCGTCAATCCCGCGACGGAGGAGATCCTCAGCCAGGTGGCATCGGCGGGAACCGCCGATGTGGACCGGGCCGTCGCCGCTGCCCGCCGCGCCTACGAGCGGGTCTGGGCCCCGATGCCGGGCGCGGAGCGCGCCAAGTACCTCTACCGGATCGCGCGGATCCTGCAGGAGCGCGCCCGCGAGTTCGCCGTCCTGGAGAGCCTGGACAACGGCAAGCCGATCAAGGAGTCGCGGGACGTTGACATCCCCCTGGCGGCCGCGCATTTCTTCTACTACGCCGGCTGGGCGGACAAGCTTGAGCACGCGGGCCTCGGCCGGGCGCCGCGCGCGCTGGGAGTCGCCGGACAGGTCATCCCGTGGAACTTTCCCCTGCTCATGGCCGCGTGGAAGCTGGCCCCGGCGCTCGCCGCGGGCAACACCTGCGTGCTGAAGCCGGCCGAGACCACGCCGCTGACGGCGCTGCTGCTCGCGCAGGTGTGCCAGCAGGCGGAGCTGCCGCCCGGCGTGGTGAACGTGCTGACCGGGGCGGGGGAGACCGGCGCGGCCCTGGTTGCGCACCCCGGCGTGGACAAGGTGGCGTTCACCGGCTCCACCGAGGTGGGCAAGGAAATCGCCCGTGCCGTGGCCGGCACGGGCAAGAAGCTGACCCTGGAGCTGGGCGGCAAGGCGGCCAATATCGTGTTCGATGACGCTCCCATCGACCAGGCGGTCGAGGGGATTGTCAACGGCATCTTCTTCAACCAGGGCCATGTCTGCTGCGCCGGGTCGCGGCTGCTGGTCCAGGAATCGGTGGCCGACGCCGTGATCGGGCGGCTCAAGGCCAGGCTCGGCTCGCTGCGGCTGGGCGACCCGCTGGACAAGAATACTGACATCGGCGCCATCAACTCGCGCCAGCAGCTGGACAAGATCCGTGAGCTGTCGGCGGCCGGGGAGGCGGAGGGCGCGCAGCGCTGGTCGCCGCCCTGCGAGCTACCGGCCCGCGGCTTCTGGTTCGCGCCGACGGTCTTCACGGGGGTCAGCCAGTCCCACCGGATCGCGGCCGAGGAGATCTTCGGCCCGGTGCTGTCCGTGCTGACGTTCCGCACCCCGCAGGAGGCTGTCATGAAGGCGAACAACACGCCCTACGGGCTGTCCGCCGGGGTCTGGACCGACAAGGGCAGCCGGATTCTCTGGATGGCGCAGCAATTGCGGGCCGGCGTGGTCTGGGCCAACACCTATAACAAGTTCGACCCGGCGAGCCCGTTTGGCGGCTATGGCGAGTCCGGTTTCGGGCGGGAGGGCGGCCGGCACGGGCTGGGCGCCTACCTCGATGCCTGAGCGCGGCGGTGCCGGGCGCGGCGGGACCAGGCGTGCGCCCGGCCAGCAGGCGGCCAGGGAGACGGTGGCCAAGGGCACGGTAGCTAAGGGCACAGCAGCTAAGAGCAAGGTGGCCAAGCCGGGGGCGAAGAAGCCGGCCGCCAAGAGCACGGCGGCCCGCGCCGCGGGGCCAGGGCCGGCCGCGGGGCGGCTCGGGGTCCGCAAGACCTACAAGCTGTTTATCGGCGGGGCGTTCCCGCGGTCGGAGTCCGGCCGGTCCTACCCGGTCACCGGGCCGGAGGGGGCACTGCTGGCGCACGCCGCGCTCGCCTCGCGCAAGGACGCGAGGGACGCGGTGACGGCGGCCAGGGCGGCGTTCGGCAAGTGGTCGGGCGCGACGGCGTATAACCGGGGGCAGGTCCTGTACCGGGTCGCGGAGCTGCTGGAGGGCCGGGCGGCGCAGTTCGCGGCAGAGATCGTTAATAGTGAAGGGGTTTCTGCCCTGGAGGCGGAGCGCTCGGTGGCAGCCGCGATCGACCGGTGGGTCTGGTACGCGGGCTGGCCGGACAAGGTGGCCCAGGTGGCGGGGGCGGCGAACCCGGTAGCCGGGCCGTACTTCAACTTCAGCGTGCCCGAGCCAACCGGCGTCGTCGCGATCGTCGCCCCGGCGCAGTCCAGCCTGCTCGGGCTGGTCAGCGTGCTCGCGCCGGTGATCGCGACGGGGAACGCGGCGGTCGTGGTGGCCAGCGAGGCCGCCCCGCTGCCCGCGATCACCCTGACCGAGGTGCTGGCCACGTCGGACGTGCCGGCCGGGGTGGTGAACGTGCTGACCGGCCGGACCGCGGAGCTGGCGCCGGTGCTGGCCGCGCACATGGATGTCAACGCGATCGACCTGACCGGCGTGGAGCGCTCGGGCCGGGCGGAGCTTGAGCGGCGGGCCGCTGACAACGTCAAGCGGGTGTTCGCCGCTGATGATGACTGGGCCGCGCCGCCCGGCACGGGCCGGATGCTGGCGTTCCTGGAGACCAAGACGGTCTGGCACCCCGTCGGCATCTAGGCCTGGTGCGCTGATCGGGCAGACGTGAGCAATGCCGGCCGGGACCCGTCGTGGTGGCTGACGGCGACGGATGAGGCGTGTTGCGTGACGGACGACGGCGGTTTCTGCCAGACTATGCATGGTGAAACTGGACGAGCTGAAGATTCCCAGGGCACTCCAGCCGGTGGCGGAAGAAATCATCCAGATCACCGACGCGGTGAGCGCGGCGATGCTGGATGAGGAGTATGCCGACCTTTCGCGCCGGGCGGTGGCCAAGCTGGCCCGCAAGCGTCCCTCGCCGCTCACTGGCGGCCCGCGTGTCACCTGGGCGGCCGGGGTGATCTACGCCATGGGCCAGGCGAACTTCCTCACCGAAGAGGCGACGGACGGGCCGTTCGCGACCGCCGACGAGCTCAGTGCGGTGCTCGGCGTGCCCAGGACCACGATGAGCAGCAAGGCGAAGCAGATCCGCGACCTGCTCGAGATCAACTACTTCTCGCCGGAGTTCCAGCGGGCCGATGTGGTGGCACAGAACGCGATGGTCTGGATGATCGAGGTCAACGGGCATCTCGTCGACGCCCGGAGCCTGCCGCTCGACCTGCAGCAGATCGCGTTCGACAGCGGGCTGATTCCCTATGTCCCGGAGCTGGGTCCCGGAACCTAGGCGAGCAGGATCGGGCGCCAGGGCGCCTGGCTACGGGACGTAGAGCGAGAGCGTGTCGGCCACGCAGGCCGCGCGTTCCTGCCCGTCGACCTCGACGAGCACGCGGGCGGAGCAGAGCTTGCCGAGGTGGGAATCCCTGATCTCGCTGAGCGTCGCCCCGGCGCGGATGCGCGAGCCGGTGCGGACGGGGCTGGGGAAGCGGACCTTGTCCAGCCCGTAGTTGACGCCCATCGTCAGGCCGTCAATGCGGAAGATCTCCGACACCAGGACGGGGAGCAGGGCGAGCGTGAGGTAGCCGTGGGCAATCGTGCCGCCGAACGGCCCCTGCGCGGCCCGTTCTGCGTCGACGTGGATCCACTGGTGGTCCCCGGTCGCGTCGGCGAACTTGTCGACCTGCTCCTGGGTCACCTCATGCCAGTCGCTGTAGCCCAGGTGCTCTCCCTTGGCCGCGACGAACTCATCGAGGCTGCTGAATCTCCGCATGCTCGGTCCTCTCCTGAGCCAGCTGCATCGCTGGCCCCGCTGATGATAGTCACGGGGATCGTGGCTGTTGCCTCTGACGAGGCGAGCTGGCGCTGGATTTCGCCGTCGTCAGTCAGATGTCGCCGAACAGGCGGTCCCCGGCGTCGCCCAGGCCGGGCACGATGTAGCCGCGGTCGTTCAGCGCCTCGTCCAGGGCGGCGGTCACGACCCGCACCGGCACCGCGAGATCATCAGGGAACGCATGGTTCAGCCGGGCCAGCCCCTCCGGCGCGGCCAGCAGGCAGATGGCGGTGATGGCCGCTGCTCCGCGCTCGATGAGCATGCGGATGACGGTCTCGAGCGTGCCGCCGGTGGCCAGCATGGGATCGAGCACGAATGCCTCGCGGCCGGTGAGGTCGGCAGGCAGGCGGGCGGCATAAGTCGAGGCGACCAGCGTCTGCTCGTCGCGGGCCAGCCCGACGAAGCCGACATCGGCCCTGGGCAGCAGCCGCGCCATCCCGTCGAGCATCCCGATGCCGGCCCGGAGCACGGGCACCATGAGCGGGACCGGCCGGGCCAGCTTGACTCCCGCGGCCGGGCCGATCGGGGTGTTCACGGAAACCGGCTCGACCCGGATATCGCGGGTCGCCTCGTAGGCCAGCAGCGTCACCAGCTCGTCGGTGAGGCGGCGGAATGTCGGGGTATCTGTGCGGACGTCGCGCAGGGCCGTGAGCTTGTGCGCGACGAGCGGATGATCGGCTACCAGCGTCTGCATGATCGGTAGTCTGGCAGGCGGGTGCGGTTCCTTACCAGCCGTGCCGCGGCTGGTACCAGATAGCGGTGCAGCCCCTGGTGCCGCACCGCACCCACTGGTGGCCCTGGCCGGGATGCTTGAGCGCGCCTGGGCAGTCGCACGGCATCCACCCGACGATCACGCGCCCTGGTCCCCAGGCATGACCGGCCGGGCACTGGACCGGGTAGCGCCACCACTGCGGCCGGGCAACCTCGTTCATCGCGTAATTGGAACACGTATTCGATGATCAGAAGCAGCTAATCCCAGCCTTCGGCGGAACCGTCGGAGGCCGGATTCACAGCGTCCCGTCCGGCTGGCGGAATCCGCCGGGACTGCGCATTGCGGAGATCATCCTCTTGACTCGGTATGCGTCAGTTGGCGGCTGGCATCTTTGGTGCCGGCGCTGCTGGCGCCGGAATTTTCGCGGGTGCCGCCTCGGGGGCTGCTGCAGCAGAAGCCGCGGGTTTCACGGCCGGTGCACCGTTGAGCGCCGGGGTACCGGGCGCCGGGGTACCGGACAGCACAGCCGGGATGGTCGCGCGGGCGGGCGCGGGTGGCGGGCTCGGCGTGTCCTCGGCCGGCATCGGCCGGGCCCTGGCGGCGGCCGGCGCGGCGCGGTCGAAGAAGCGCAGTAGCTCCACCGGGAACGGCATGACCAGCGTGCTGTTCTTCTCCGCGGCGACCTCGACGACGGTCTGCAGCAGCCGCAGCTGCAGGGCGGCCGGGTCGGCGGACATGACCGAGGCGGCCTGAGCGAGCTTCTTTGACGCCTGGTACTCCCCGTCGGCCGAGATGATCCGGGCTCGGCGCTCGCGCTCGGCCTCTGCCTGCCGCGACATCGAGCGCTTCATCGACTCGGGCAGTGAGACGTCCTTGATCTCGACCCGCTCCACCCGGATGCCCCATGGCTCCTCGGTCGGCGCGTCGATGACGTCCTTGAGATGGGCGTTGATCCGGTCGCGCTCGGACAGCAGGTGATCCATGTCGCTGTTGCCGATGACAGACCGCAGTGAGGTCTGGGCGACCTGCGAGACGGCGAAGGCGTAGTTCTGCACGTTGATGATCGCCTTGCGCGGGTCGATGACCCGGTAGTAGACGACGGCGTCGACCTGGAGCGTGACGTTGTCGCGGGTGATCGCCTGCTGGGCGGGAATGGCGGCGACGATGATCTGCATGTTGACCTTGCGAAGCCGGTCAGTGAAGGGGTTGACCCAGGTCAGCCCCGGCTGGCGCAGGTTAGGCAGGGCCCGGCCCCAGCGGAAGACGATGCCCTGCTCGAACTGGCTGATGACCTTGAAGCCGAACATACCGGCCGTCCTATCCCGGCGCGTGGCGCCGACCTCCGCGGGCCTGCCGATGGCGCCCGCAGATGGCTGGCGCTCCACGGCGCCCGCATGACTGCCACGTCTTCATGAAAGACCTGTCTACAGTGTATGCCAACCACGTATGCCTACGGTTACTCGGATAGAATCCGCTGTAGATCATCGCCTGCCGTACTCTTGGCCCGGCCGCGGTGTGCACCGACTCGGGGGAGGAACCCAGCCCGATGCGTACCACCGGCCGCGCTGCTGGCAGACCCGCCGCATCCCGGCAGGCGCGGCCAGCCGCCGACGGCCAGGAGCGGCCGGCGGCCGACGGCCAGGAGCCGCCGACCAGGATCCGGATCCGCCCGCTCACCAGGGAAGACGTGCTGAGCGCGGCACTGGGGATTGTCGATCAGGAAGGTATCGGCGCCCTGTCGATGCGGCGGCTCGCGCAGGTGCTGCAGCGGGACCCGATGGTGCCCTACCGGCACGCGGCCAACAAGGCCGCGCTCCTGGACGGGATGACCGAGCTGGTCCTGCGGCAGCTGATGGTCGAGCCGACCGGCGCGCCATGGCAGGCTCAGCTCCGGGCCATTGCCCGCCGTTTCCGCGAGCTGGCCCTGGCCCACCCCAACGTGGTGCCGCTGCTGGTCACCAGGCCGCTCGCGACGCCGCTCGGCCTGCGGCCGCTGGGCACCCTGCGGCCGCTGGAAGGCGTCCTGGAGCTACTGATCCGCGCCGGGTTCACCCCGGACGACGCGCTGAGCACTTACCGGGCTCTGTTCGGTTTTCTCTACGGCCACGTCCTTAACGAAACGCAGGAGCTAGTCCATGATCCGGAGGAAACTGACGACCTGCTCCGGCTGGGCCTCTACCGGCTGCCGGCCAGGGAATTTCCCCGGTTGCGCAGCCTCGCCTCGGCCCTGGCGTCCTACGACGGGGCCGCCGAGCTCGAGCATGGCCTGGACATCCTGCTCAATGGCATCCAGGCGCGTTACGCTCCCCGCAAGCGGTCTCCGGGCGCATGAGCGCGCGTGATGGTGTTAAATGGTCCATGGTTGTAGTCGAAGTTCTTGCACGTGTAACAGCGCCTGCGAAATTTTGACAAGCGGGCGTCGTGGATATGTCGAGCCCAGCCTCCGAAAGGCAGGCGGTCGCAGCAGCCCGGGACCCGCGTCCGTGGGTCCCGAGGATCGTCTCAGCAGGAGTAGCACATGGCTCAAGGCATCGTGAAGTGGTTTAACGCCGACAAGGGTTACGGCTTCATTGCCCCGGACGACGGCACCGCCGACGTCTTCGTTCACCACTCCGCCATCCAGACTGACGGTTTCCGCAGCCTGAATGAGAACCAGCGGGTCGAGTTCACCGCCAGCGCCGGCCCGAAGGGCCCGCAGGCCGAGCAGGTCCGCCCGCTCTAGCCGACCCGGCCGGGCAGCAGGATTGCCGCCACTCAGGCGGCCAGCCAGCGAGCGCGGTGCGGCTCACGTGTGAGCTGCACCGCGCTCGCTGCGCGTTTGCGGAGGGCTGCCCTCGCGGCGGCCGGAGTGCGCCTGCCGCCAGATCGCCCCGGAAGGCACTCCTGGCCCGGCCTAGGCGCCCGGGGAGGCCGTCGCGGCCAGGGGAGCCAGCCTGCCCACGGCATTGAGATGCCGCAGCGCCTGAGCGTAAGAGCCCGCCACGCTGCTCTGGCAGTACGGCACGCCCCGCTGCTGGCAGAACGCCTCGATCATGGCCTGCGAGCGGCTCAGATTGGGCCGGGGCATGGAGGGGAACAGGTGGTGCTCGATCTGGTAATTCAGGCCGCCGAAGGCGAAGTCGGTCAGCCAGCCGCCTCGCACGTTGCGCGAGGTAAGGACCTGGCGGCGCAGGAAATCGCTCTGGTCGTCGGCGTCCAGGATCTTCATGCCCTTGTGATTGGGTGCGAAGGAACAGCCCAGGTACAGGCCGAACAGGCTCTGCTGCACGATGATGAACACCACCGCCAGCAGCGGTGAGAGCACCAGGAAGACCGCGGTGAGGTAGGCCGCGGCGTGCACGGTGATCAGTGCCCACTCCCAGAACCGGCGGTCGGCCCGGCTGGTCAGGGCCCGGACGCTCGCGATGTGCAGGTGAGCCCCCTCCAGCAGCAGCAGGGGGAAGAACAGGTAGGCCTGATAGCGAAATGCCAGCCGGGCCAGGCCCCGGCTGGCGCGGGCCTGCGCGGGGGTGAAGGCCAGCGCGCCGGTCGCGATGTCGGGATCGGAGTCCTCGGTGTTGGGGTGCGCGTGATGCCGGTTGTGCTTGTCGACCCACCAGCCGTAGCTGAGCCCGATGCTGAGGTTTCCGAGCAGAACGCCGGCGACGTAGTTGGCCCGCCGGGTGCCGAAGACCTGCCGGTGGCCGGCGTCATGGCCGAGGAACCCGATCTGAGTGAAGACCACGGCCAGGAACGCGGCCACCAGCAGCTGCCACCAGGAGTTGCCCAGCACGGCGAAAGCGGTCCATCCGGCCGCCAGCAGCCCGAAGGTGACGGCGATCTTCCAGGTGTAGTACCCGGGGCGCCGCTCCAGCAGGCCGGCCTCCTTGATCTGCCGGGAGAGCTCCGCGTACTCGCTGCCGCGCCGCGGCGCGGGCGAGACGGGGGTCGGCTGGGCGTGGGGGGGTACGGCCGTTGCTGCTTCGAAGGATGGCACCGGAGAACTCCTGGGGGAGGCACATCGTGACGGACTGGTGATGTGCCGCCGGGGTCCTGGGCGGCTGCTGCCGGGTGCTGCGATCGGATCGTAACTGCGCCGGGCAGAAAAGAATGCCTTCTTAGCTCATGTTACCCGCCGGGGCGGACAGCAAGCCGCGAGCAACGCGGGCCGCTCAGCGTGGTGCTGGCGTCAGCGATCGTGAGGACCACGCTGGCACTGCGCCTGCTGCTGGCTGAGCTACTGCTGGCTGACTCCCGTGAGGGCGAAGAACTCCTGCCGGGACCGGGCGTCAGAGCGCAGCGTGCCCAGCAGCGTCGAGGTCACGGTGCTGGAGCCGGCCGCCTGGACGCCGCGCAAGGTCATGCAGGTGTGCTCGGCCTCGATGACCACGCCGACGCCCTTGGGGTGCAGCCGCTCGCACAGCAGGTCGGCGATCTGCTTGGTCAGCCGCTCCTGCACCTGGGGGCGGCGGGCGAAATGCTCGACGATCCTGGCCAGCTTGGACAGCCCGAGGATGCGGTCGCCGGGCAGATAGCCGACATGGGCGATGCCCATGAAGGGCAGCAGGTGGTGCTCGCACACCGACCGCACCGGAATGGAGCGCGCCAGCACCAGCTCGTCGTAGCCCTCGTCGTTGGGGAAGGTCGTGAGATTGAACGGGGCCGGGGTGAACAGCTCGGCGTAGGCGCGGGCCATCCGGCCCGGCGTACCCTGCAGGCTCTCGGAGTCCAGCGGGATCCCGAGGGCCTGGAGGAAGTCGGCGGCGGCCCGCTCGGCGGCATCGAGATCGACGCTGTTGCCGGGTTCTTGGATGACCCGCAGGGCGGCGGCAGAATGAGAGAGCATCGTGGTGTCCTCTTGGGTAGTGCGGGGATGTCCGGTGGGGATCGATAACGCTGATCAGTCTCCTGGCCATGCCGCGGGAAGAACTGCGGGCCGGAAACCCTCGGCCTGCGTGGCCTCTCCGGCCACGCGCACGCCATAGCGGAAGGCCAGCTTGCCGCCCAGGTAGCCCGATACGGCCAGCGTGGCCAGGCTGACCGCCGACAGCACCAGGGGCCCGGTGGCCACGCTGCCCGGCCGGCCGTAGCTCGCATGCCGCCAGAGGAAGTTGCCGGCGTAGGCCGCGGTGATCAGCAGGTTGAGGCTCATGTGCACCAGCCCGGTACGGGCCGCCGCGGTGTCGGCCGGGATCGCCAGCAGGTCGAGGAAGCCGGTCGCGGCCGCGGCCAGGGCGCCGATCACGCCGGTCGCGATGAGCCAGACTGAGCCCTGGGCCAGGAACGCGGGGTGAGCGACCAGGTGCGAGGCGATATCGAACACGAGGCTGGCGACCCATGCGCCGATCGGCACGGTCACCAGGAGGGGATGGAACGGGTGCCCGTACGGCCCGGCCAGCGCTGCGCTCACAGGCTGCTTGGCCTGATGCAGCTCATCGGTCATGACAGGCCTCCGCATCCGCTGAGTATTTCACTAACGAATCTTGGTCTTATTTTTCGGATTGTCAAGCTAAATTGGGAAACTCGAGCATCAGGAGGATTGCGGATACGCATGCAGGCGTTATCGTGTTTGGATGACGACAGACCTGAACGCTGCCGGCCAGGCGGCCGGGCCCGGGCCGACCGCGCCGGCGATCAGGGCTGTCGCGGCGCTTGAGGATGAGCTGCGGCGGGGGATGTACGGCTTCATCAGGGGCGCGCGGCGGCCGGTGACCAGGGACGAGGCCGCGGCGTCGGTCGGGATCTCCCGCAAGCTGGCGGCGTTTCACCTGGACAAGCTCGTCGACGCTGGCGTGCTGCGCGCCCGCTACCAGGCGGCCGGCGGCATCCGCAAGGCCGGGCGCACCCCCAAGGTGTACGAGCCATCCGGCACTGACATCCGGATCAGCATCCCGCAGCGCCAGCACGACATCCTGGCCGGGATCCTGCTGGACGCGGTGCTCACCGAAGGCCAGGCCGAGAGTGCGCACGATGCCGCGATGCGGGCCGCGCGCGACCGCGGCGTCCAGGTCGGCGCCAGCGAGCGTGAAAATGCCCGGCCAGGGCGGCTCGGTGCCGAGCGCGCGCTGACCCTGGCCGCCGGGATCCTGGAACGCTACGGCTTCGAGCCGGCCCGGCCGACGCCGACCTGCGTGCGGCTGCGCAACTGCCCCTTCCACCCGCTGGCCGCCCGGGCCCCGGAGCTCGTGTGCGGCATGAACCACGCGTTTCTCGCGGGCCTGCTCACCGGTCTCGGCGCCCCCGCGGTGGAAGCCGTCCTTGACCCACGCCCCGGCGAATGCTGCGTCGAGCTCCGCTCGGCCGCGCCGCCGCCCGGCCGGATTCCCGGTGCTGCCCGCTGAGGTGCTGAGGTTCGCGCCTGCCGCCTGACGGATAGGTCCTACTATCAGGGCCATGTCGCCGCCCGGTCACCTGTCGCGACGCGGGGCCGCCGTGGCCGCCGGCGGCGCGCCGGCCGGCCCGGCGATGAGCAGCCTGCGCTCGACCGCCGTGCGGACCGCTTCGGTCATCCGCTGCATCGGCGTCGCGTACGTCGTCGTGCAGGTGATCATCTGGCACTCGTTCTACGCGGCCGATCCGTGGCGCCTGGCCGGGCCGGCCGCAGCGGTGGCCTGGGCGGCCGCGATCGTGGCGTACCTGCTGCGCCGCTGGCCGACGTGGCCGCTGGCCGGCCTCGACACGGGGGTCCAGGTGATGCTGGCGCTCGGCGCCATGTGGTGCGTGCCGCCCGGCATGCGCGGCGACACCGCCAACTGGCTGTACATCGTGATGGCGGGCCAGCTGGTCGTCCCGGCCTGGTTCGCCCCGGCCGCGCTGCTCGCGCCGCTGGCCCTCGCGTCGGCGACGGCCTACTGGGCGGGCTCGGTCCTGGCCATGACGGCCGCCGCCGGGAACAACTCCCCGGTCGCGGCCGGCGTCCTGCTGCTGGCGATAGCCGCCGTGGTCTGGTACGGCTACCTGGTGCTCCGCCGCCGGTCGGCGCGGGCGGACGCCGCCTTGGCCCGAGCCGACACCGAGTCCCGCGAGCAGTATGTCCTGCTGGCGAGGAACACCGAGCGCCGCGAGCATGAGCGGCTGCTGCACGACACGGTGCTCAATACGCTCACCGCGCTCACCCATGCGGGCCGGGGCGATCGGGGTGAGGTGGTGGGCCGGTGCCGGCACGACGTCCGGCTGATGGAATTCGCGCTCAGTGACCCCCGTGAGCCCGCCGAGATGGCCTGGGGCCCTTACGGCGGCCTGCTCGCCGGCATCGAGGCGGTCGCCGCCGAGATGCGCGCCCGCGGCCTGGACGTGCACGTCCGGGCCGAGCCGCCAGCGGCGGGCGCGGCGGGCGGCCCCGCGGTGCCGGTGCCTGTCGCCATCGCGGTCGGGCATGCCGTGCGCGAGGCGCTGGCCAACGTGGCCAGCCATGCCGGGACGGGTGAGGCATGGGTCGACGTCACGCTGACGGCGCCGGGCGCGGAGCCTGCCGAGCCGGGCCGCCTCGGGGTGATCGTGCGAGATGCCGGGGCCGGGTTCGATCCGGCCGACGTCGATTCTTCCCGGCTGGGCCTGAAGCGATCCATCATCGAGCGCATCGCCGACCTGGGCGGGCAGGCGTCGGTGGAATCGGCGCCCGGTGACGGCACCGTCGTCAGCCTCGGCTGGAGCGCGCCAGCGCGCAGCTATCCGGGCACCGCGGCCGCCCGCCCGGATCCGGCCGGCCCGGCCGCGATGGCCGGTGATCGGCTGGCCAGCGATCGGCTGGCCGGGGACGTGGCCGAATCGGAGCTGCCGCGAACGCTGGGCCTAGTGGCGCTGGTCTGGCAGCTCACCCTGCTCATCCAGGTGCTGATCTACCTGCATGACTACCGTCAGCCGGCCGTGCCGCTCGCGGTGTGGCTAGGGCTGCTCGCCGCCACCGGATGGATGGCCACCAGGGTCCGCGGGGCCGGCCTGTCCGGATCCCGGGTCGCCGTCGCGATTGCGGTGGCGGTCGCCGCGGTCGCGCTGGTCGGCTGGGACCGCCGCATGCACGGCACCGGGACAGTGGACTGGTCGGTCACCGCCACCTGCTGGCTGCTGGCCCTCATCGCGCTGAGCCGTCCGGCCTGGGAGTGGATTTGCGGAGCACTGCTGGTCTTCGCCGCGCACACGGTCTTTTTCATCCGCGACCTGGGCGTGACCTCGCTGGGCCTGGCGCGCCTGGCGGCCACCGCCTACACGCTGGTGGTGCTCCTGGTGGTAGTCGCTGCCCTGCGGCCGACCTTGCGCGCTCATGCCCGGGCCGCCGCGCGCAGTGCGGTACTGGCCAGCCGGTCAGCGGCGCGGCGGGCCGTGGCGGCCGCGATCCGCGAAGACCGGCGCAGGCGGCTCGCCCTGCTGGAAGCGGAGGCCCTGCCGCTGCTGCGGAGCATCGCCGACCAGACGCTGGACCCCGCCGACCGCGAGGTCCGTGACCACTGCGCACGGCACGCGGCGACGCTGCGCGGCGCCCTGGTCGACCGGCCAGGGAATCCGGGCGGCGTGCTGACCGAACTCGAGCCCGCGCTGAACGCGGCGAAGGCGCGCGGTCTGCCGGTCGAGGTCCAGGTGGTCGGCGATCCCGGCGGCCTGATGCGGGAGGTGGCAGGCGCGACCCTGGCGGCGGTGGACGGCGTCATGCGGGCGCTGCCGCCGCATCCGGTGACGCTCACCGTTCTTGCGTCCGGTGACGACGTGGAGCTGTACGTGACGTTCGACCGGCCGCCGCGGGCGACTCCGGACGTGGCCGAGCTATGGCGGACGGTTCCGGCGACGGCGCGCTGGCATGCTGTCGTCGACGTCGACGACGACACCGGCGCGGGGTGCCTGGAGGTGCGATGGTGGAATGCGGTGCCAGCGTGACGGGTGAGGATACGCACGCCAAGCTCAGCCGACCACGCCGCAGCGCTGGGTCAAGAGTGCGGACCGGGGCAAGCCGTTTAGGTCCTATCATCGGGCCATGCTGCCGTCCGGGTACCTGACGCGACCGTGGGCTGCCGTCAACTCCGGCAGTACACCAGCCGGGCCCGCGATGACGACCCTCAGGTCGGTGGCCGCCCGCATCGCCTGCACCGTTCGCTGCATCGCAATCGCTTATATCGCCGTGCAGGTCATTATCTGGCACAGCTTCTACGCGGCCGATCCGCGGCGGCTCGCCGGGCCTGGCTTAGCGCTGCTGTGGGCGACCGCGGCCGTGATCTACCTGCGCCGCCGCTGGCCCGTGTGGCAGGTCGCCGGCCTCGACTCAGTCGTGCACGTGGTCTTCGCGGTCGGCGCCATGCTGTGCGTGCCGCCTGCCATGCGCGGCGACGCGGCCAACTGGCTGTACATCGCGATGGCGGGCCAGCTTTTCATCCCCACCTGGTTCGCGCCCACGGTGCTGTCGGCGCCGCTGGCCCTGGCCTCGGCCGCCGCCTACTGGGAAGGCTCGGTGGCAACATCCACGCCGGCCTCCGCGCACAACTCCCCGGCCGCATCAGCGGCCCTGCTGCTGGCCGTCGCCGCCGCGAACTGGTCCGGCCGCCGGCTCCTCTACCGCCGGGCTAGCCGGGCCGACGCAGCCCTGGACCGCGCGGATCAGGATGCTCGGGCCCAGTACGTCGTCCTGACCAGGAACGTCGAGCGTCGCGAGCATGAGCGCCTGCTGCACGACACAGTGCTCAACACGCTGACCGCCCTGTCTCGGGCCGGCTCTGGCGAGCTGGTGGCGGGCCGGTGCCGGCACGACATCACGCTGATGGAGTGCGTGCTCGGCGATTCCGGCCAGGTGAGCGGCGGCCAGGTGAACGGGGGCCGGGTGAGCGGCGGCCAGGTGAACGGGGGCCTGGTGAACGGGGCCCCGGGCCACAGCCGGCTGCTGGCCGGCATCGAGGCCGTCGCCAGCGAGATGCGCGCCCGCGGCCTGAAGGTCCACCTGGAGGTGACGGGCGGCACCCCGGCGACGGATGCGGATCGGCCGGCGGTCCCGCTGCCGGTCGTGGCGGCGCTGGCCCACGCGGTACGCGAGGCGCTGGCCAACGTGATCAGCCATGCCGGAACCACCGAGGCGTGGGTCAAGATCGTCGTGGTCGCGCCCGGCGCTCAGGCCACGGAGCCGGGCGGGGTCCGGGTGACGGTGCGGGACGCCGGTGCCGGATTCGACCCCGCGCACGTCGATCCGGCCCGGCTGGGCCTGCGGCGGTCCGTCGTCGAGCGCCTGGCCGACTCGGGCGGCCGGGCGTCCATCCGGTCGGCGCCAGGCCAGGGCACGGTCGTGAGCATGCACTGGCCCGCGCCGGCGCCGCCCGGGCATCCCGCCGCCGAGGACGGCCGCCCCGGCGCGCTGGACCCCCCGGCGGTGGCGCGCCGCCCGGTGGCAGGGGACCTGTCCAGGTCCGAGCTGCCGCGGACGATCGGCACGGTGGCCTGGGTCTGGCAGTTGGCCCTGCTCCTCCAGGTGCTGATTGACCTGCCCGGCTACCGCCACCCGGCCGTGCCGCTGGCGGTGTGGCTCGGGCTGGTCGCCGCGGCGGCCTGGCTGATGCCGCGGGCGCGCCCCCGCGGCCTCACCACAGCGCAGTCGGCCGTCGCCATCGCGGTCGCCATGACCGCGGTGGCCCTGGTGGGCTGGGACCGCGCTCAGGGCGCGACCGGGACCGTGGACTGGTCGGTGTTCGGAACGGCCTGGTTGCTCATGCTGGTCGCCGTGAGCCGCCCGGCCCGGGTATGGGTGACCGGGGCGCTGCTCATATTCACCGCCCATGCCGTCTTCGCCATCCGGCTGCTGGGGGTGACTCCGCTGGGCCTGGCCCGGCTCGCTGTGACCGTCTACACGCTGACGGTGATCCTGGCCGTGTTCGCCGCCCTGCAGCTGACCTTCCACGCCCAGGTCAGGATTTTCGCTCGCCGCTCGGTGCTGGCGAGCCGGTCAGCGGCGGAGCGCGCGGCGACCGCCGCGGTCCAGCAGGACCGGCGCGGGCGGCTCGCCCTGCTGGAAGCCGACGCGCTCCCGCTGCTGCGGGGCATCGCCGACGGCACCCTGGATCCCGCCGACGAGCGGGTACGGGCCCGATGCGCGCGGCTCGCGGCGACACTGCGGCGGGCGCTGGCCGACGGGCCGCGTACCGCGGACGGAATACTGGCTGAGCTGGAGCCCGCGCTCCGCGCGGCCAGGGCACGCGGTCTGCCGGTAGAGGTTCAGGTCGTCGGCGATCCAGGGTGCCCCCCGCCGGAGGTGGCGGGCGCGACCCTGGCGGCGGTCGACGGCGTCATGAGCGCCCTGCCGCCGCACCCGGTGATGCTGACCGTTCTGGCGTCCGGTGACGACGTGGAGCTGTACGTGACATTCGACCGGCTGCTGCGAGCTGCTCCGGACGTGGCGGAACTGAGGCTGGCGGTGCCCGCCACGGCCCGCTGGCGGTCCGCGGTAGAGGTCGATGACAGCGGCTCGGGATGCCTGGAGGTCCGGTGGAGGAATGCGGTGCCCGCATGACCGGTGGCGCAGCCGATGACGCCGGCCTGGCTGATGTCATCGACGTCGCAGCCGTGGATGACCATCCCATCGTCCTGGATGGCTTCTCCGGCTGGGTCATGGCCGCTGAGACCGGCATCAGGGTGGTCGGGACGGCCGCGACCGTCGACGCGCTGCTCGCCGGGCCGGGCTGCCGTGCGCACGTCGTTCTGCTGGATGTCGAGCTCGGCGACGGGACGAGCGTCGAGCACAACGTCACCGCCATCCGCGCCGCGGGCCCGGCGGTCCTGGTCCTGGCCGCTTCCGACAAGCCGGTCTCGGTCCGGGCCGCGATGCGGGCCGGGGCTCTCGGTTACGTCCTGAAGAACGAGGAGACCGCGCAGGTACGGGCGGCCATTCAGGCCGTCGCCGCGGGCCAGGACTGGATCTCGCCCCGCCTGGCCTACATCTTCGCCACCGATGACGCACCCGACCGGCCCGGCCTCAGCCCGCAGGAGATGCGCGCGCTGCAGCTCTACGCGACCGGCATGCCGATGAAGTCGGTGGCCCGCAAGATGGGGATCAAGGAGGATACGGCCAAGCAGTATGTAGGCCGGGTCCGGGAGAAATACGCCCGCGCTGGCCGCGCGGCACCGACTAAGCTGGAGCTGTACTATCGAGCCGTCGAGGACGGGCATCTCCCCCCTCACCCCTGAGCCGCGGACCCCCCCTCCCGGCGATGGGGCTACAGGAGATACCCGCCCTCGACCTCGCTTACGAGGTAAGCGTAAGGCGAGGGCACCTCTCCCGTCATGACCCCTAAGGGGGGGTCATGACGGCACGCTCAGCCGGGCAGGCGGAGTTCCGCGCAGACAGCGCGATGGTCGCTGCCCGGCAGCTTGTGGACCGAAACGCCGCGCACGCCACATCGCGGATCGACCAGGACGTGGTCGATCGACAGCAGGGCAGGTCGGCCGCGAGGCTCCGGGCCCCAGGTCGGGACGAGCCCGCGGCCAGCCTGGCCGGCCGCGTCCAGGTAGCCGAGCCGCAGCAGCAGGCGGAACTGCACGTGATCGACAGTGCCGTTGAAGTCCCCGGCCAGGATCGTCACCTGCGCGCCAGGCGGGGGCAGCCAGGCCATCTCCCGGCGCCAGCCGGCCGCATGCCGGGACCAGGGCGGTGAGGGCGGGCGGAGGTGGACGCAGACCAGGTGGGCGGACTGACCTGAGGGAAGCTCAAGCCGGGCGGTCGGCTGGGCGACGGTGGCCGGGGCCATGACCGGGCCCGCGCTCAGCGGATAGCGGGCATAGATGCCGCTGCCACGGGCGCTGTTCCCCCTGACGTCGGTTATCTCGTTCGGCAGCACGTCGCCCAGCCCGGCCCGCTTGAGCCGGGTGACCGCATCCTCGGTCAGTTCCTGAGCCAGCAGCACGTCGGCGCCCGTCCTGCGCACCAGTTCGACGACCTCTGCTCCCGCGGCCCGCCCGGCCAGCAGGTTGGCGGTGAGGATGCGCAGCGCGAGCCCGCCGGCGGGCGGCTGGCGGCGCGGCACCGCGCGCGGGGCGACCACGGCGGTCAGGGCCGCCCCGGCCATCGCGGCCGTGACGCGGGCGCCCCGGCCGCGCAGCAGCAGCGCGGCCAGCCACGCCCCGGCGGCGGCCTGCGGGGTGAACGAGAGCGCCGGCGCCGCTGCTGCTTCCGCCAGCCTCAGGCGATCGGCGCCCGTTACCCGAGCTGCCGCCCATGCGGCCAGGCTGCCCGCGACCACCCACTCCGAGCGTCGTGAGGACATGAGCTGATGATCGCATGCCTGGGTCGGCCAGGAGGAACGAACCTGCAGGTCAGAAGGTTGCTCGCCGCATGGCTGGTGGGATCACCTTCCGCCCCGCTCTGCACTCGGCCATTTCCGGTTATGCTCGCTGCAGCCCGTCGTGGGCTGCACCGGGCGCCAGGGCATGCGGAGGCAGAGATGGATCTGGGTGCCGTTCCGCCGCGAGACCTCGTTCGTGCGCGGCGACCCCGGCTTCGCCGGGCGCTGCTCACCGCGGCCCTATGCACGGTGTGCGCATCGCTTACGGCCGGATGCGGCTTAGCCGCCGGGGGCTCGCCGCGGCCCGCCGCGGCCACTGCCCCGGCCGGTCACGGTCAGCACGCCCCGGCCACGGCAGCAGGCCACCAGCCGGCCTCCGGGTCGCTGAATGTTGCCTCGCAGCCGCGCCCGGCACGGTCCGGGCAGTGCCCGCGGGTTCCCGGCCAGCCGTCCGGCGGATCGCCGAAGATCATGGTGGTCGGCGACTCGCTGTCACAGGGCAGCAGCGGAGATTACACGTGGCGGTTCTGGCTGTACGAGCACCTGGTCTCCGACGGCCTGCACCCGCAGATGGTCGGCCCCTATACCGAGCTGTACAACAACGTCAAGGGCGTACGAGATGCCTGCAGCTACGCCGACCCTCGCTTCGAGACCGCCAGTGACGCGACGTGGGGCCAGTCGCTGGTCACCGCGGCGACCACGATCCGCCACCGCGTATCCGTTTACCACCCCGCCTACCTGCTGGTCCTGATCGGGGTCGACGATCTGGGATACGGCATCACCAGTCTCGCGGGGGCCGAGGCCAACCTGAAGACGTTCATCGCTCAGGCGAGGGAAGCCAACCCCCATATCAGGATCGTCATCGGCCGCCTGCTGCGCAGGGAACGCGAGCCCGCCGCCCTGACCGCCCAGATCGCCCAGTACAACGCCGGCCTGCCCGCGACCGCCCGGCAGCTGTCCAGCCATGCCTCGCCCGTTGTCGTCGCCGATGACACATCAGGGATTGACCTGTCCACCGACCTGTGGGACGGCAGTCATCCCAACGCCAAGGGCGAGATCAAGATCGCCGCCGGCTTCGCCAACGCGCTGGCCTCGCACTTCGGCCTCGGCTCGCCCTACCCGACCCCGCTGCCCACGGTCCCGGTCGGGCCGATCGTCGCACCCGGGCTAACGGCTACCGCCGGGAACGGGCAGGCCAGGCTGTCGTGGACGCTCACGCCCGGCGCGACCGGCTATCTCGTCGGCATGAAGGACGTGACCGCCGGAGACCCGGCCTTCACGGCCCTGCCGCTCCCGCTGCCCGCCCGCAAGGACCCGTGGACGGCTGGCGACCTCGTTAACGGGTCGACGTACCAGTTCAGGCTGCAGGCCTGCAAGGGCGCGAACTGCCACGCCTTCTCCAGCACGGTCACGGTGCGGCCGACCGGGCCGGTGCCCGCGGCTCCGGCTGCCCTGGCCGTGACCGCAGGGAACGGCCGGGCCACCCTGTCGTGGACGGCGGCGGCCAGCGCGACTGGATACTACGTCTACGAAAAAGACATCACCAGCGGCGATACCACGTTCACGATGGTGCCCGACCCGGTGCCGGGAACGTCATGGACCGTCCGCGGCCTGGCCAACGGCACGACCTACAAGTTCGAGCTGCAGTCGCTCGACGGCCTGATCCGCGGCGGCACCACCGCGCCGGTGCAGGTCACCCCGGAACCTTAGCCGCGGCCGCCGTACAGCAGCCCGAAGCTGTCAGATGGGCCGTAGCCGTCGGGTGAGCCGCTGAGGTCAGGCGGGGTGCTGGTGCAGGTGTAGGAGCTGGTGTCGATGAGCACGACCTCGGCCTCCTGCTGGCCTGCGTACTGGCCCGAGCTGAGCTGGAAGTAGCCGACGCTGAGCTCGGCGCCCGCTGGCATGGCCGACGGGTCGATCGTGATCGTGGGCTGCACACCCGATCGCGGCGACGAGGTACCCGGCCCCGCCGGATGGAACGACACGACCTGCGACAAGCCGGCCGGGTGGGGATCGGAGGAGCAGAAGCTGCCGGAGGTGACCTTCGCCGGGATGCCGTATTGCGCCAGGTCGCTCTGCAGGGCCGCGGGGTCGAGCAGCTCCTTCGGGTTGATGGTCAGCGTGGCCGTGCCGTTGGAGTTGCTGACCAGGGTGAATGAGGCGGTCCGGATCGTGCCGGGCGTCCGGGCCGGGCCGAGCACACCGGTCAGGCCCAGGACCAGCGCGGTACCAGCGGCAGCGCCCGCCACCGACAGGCCCGCGACTGCGGAGCGCCGGCGCGCCCGGCGCGCCCGGCCTCTGGCCATGATCGCCTCCACATCCGGGGGGCTGGGCATGGGTATTGCGGATAGGGAGTCGGACGCGGCGCGGAGCACCTCGCTGTCGCTCATTTCATCGTGGACATTCATTGTTCGGCCTCCAGGCTCTTGGTGGGGGCGAGCTCGTGGCGCAGCGCCGTTACGCCACGGGACAAATGCACCCGGACCGTTCCAGCCTCGATCCCCAGCTGCCTGGCGATGGTGGCCGTGTCGAGATCAAGGAAGATTCGCAGCGCGATCACCTCACGCTGCCGGGGCGGCAGGCGCCATATCGCCGTGAGCAAGGTGGCATCGAGGCCACTGTCAAGGTCGCCGGGAGCCGTCATGTCGTGGTCAGCCAGGGGCAGTTCGCGGCGGCGCCGCCGCCACCACGAGGCCCCGGTGTTCAGCGCGGTACGCACCACCCACGCCCGCGGAGCTGGATGGCGGCTGACCTTCCGCCACGACACCCAGGCTCTAGCGAACGCCTCCGCCACCTGGTCCTCGGCCAGCTGCGGGCGGCCGACGACCGCTACTACCGCCCGCAGGCAGGGCTCCCAGCCGGCCTGGAAGAAGTCTGCGAACTCCGTCTCCTGGTTGCTCACAACCCTTTAACTCTGCCATCCGCCGATCTGCATACCTCCCGAGCGGAAAACTTCCGGAATCCAGCCGCTTTCGTCACGTGAGGGCGCCGACCGTCGTGGAGCTGCCTGCCGCGCAACCACCCACGGGCGCCGCCGGGCCAGTGGCGTAACCATCGGCCCGAGCCGCAGGTCGCGGCTCAGCTGGCGGGGTGGCTTTCCCCGATCTGGGCGACAAAGGTCTTGACGGCGGGGAAGGCGAGGTCCGGGCGGTCGAGGAAGATGGTGTGACGCGCCCCGGGAAGTCGCACGAGGCGGGTGGTGTCGGCCGGCAGCTGGCTGGCTAGTTCCTCGACCACGGGCAGCGGGCAGACCGGGTCGTCCTCGCCGGCGAGGACCAGGACGGGGCACCGGACGGCGCCGAGCAGGCTCCAGGGATCGAAGCTTGAGACCTCGTGGCTGTCGTAGTGCGCGGCGACGTCCGGGTTCCTGATCATCCGGGCCAGGAACCGGCGGGACTCCTCGGCCCAGCCCGGCGTGGCGCTGTAAAGCGGGTAGCAGACGCGGGTGAACTCAGCCTGGAGATCCTCGGCGTCCGCGGCGTAACCGTCCCGGCGGTATGTCCGGATGCGCTCGATGATGGCGGCCGCCTCGGGGCCGCCGACGCGGCCGAACGCATCGACGAGTCGCGGGTCGTCCCAGTGGCCACCAGTCGTGTTGGCCAGGATGACGCCGCCAGGATGATCGGGGAACAGCGCCGCGTAGGTGAGCACGACGTCCCCGCCGAAGCTGCTGCCGAGGATGACCGGCTTGCGCAGCCCGAGCGCGTCGCACAGCCGCCGCAGGTCATCGGCCCAGGTCCGCATGTTCCAGGACTCGGCGCTGCTGCGGTCGCTGCGGCCGTGGCCGCGCAGGTCGAAGTACAGGACCTGGAAATCGGCGGCCAGCGGCTCCAGCGCGGACTTCACCGTCATGTGGTCCAGGCCGGGGCCGCCGTGGACGGCCACCAGGACCGGGCGCTCCACCGTCGTGTCCCCCTGCGGGATGACTGACGGGCCGGAGACATCGAACCACAGGGACACATCGCCAAGGCTGATACGCACGCGACCTCCAGGCCTCCTTGATGGTCGTTGGTCACTGGCCGTACGGTACCGCTAGCTTCGGACGCCTGTGTCGCCTGTACATCTCCCGTCTTCCTCATAGGCGAAGCCGGGCAGGGACCATTCGCGCAGCCCGTTGCGAGATGGCGGGGGTGGACGTTGAGCATTCGGGCGAGTTCTCGGGGCGTCCAGTCGCGAAATGATGGCCAGTTGCTGCTCGCGTTGCTGCTCAGGGCGGTCAGCAGTATCTGATGTGGACGGCCGGACTCGGCCTGGCCTGGGAGGTTCCGGGTGCGCCGCCAGGGACTTGAACCCCGAACCCGCGGATTAAGAGTCCGCTGCTCTGCCAATTGAGCTAGCGGCGCGTGAGACGGCCCGATCGTAGCAGCATCCGCACGGGCCGTGCGAATTCGGGCGGTGCCAGGACGCGGGCCGGAACGGCTGAGCGACGCAGGCAGAACCACGGCGCGACGCAGGCATAACCACCGAACCAGGGCCCGAGATCAGTCGCCCAGGAACCGGCCCATGAAGCCCGCTGCGCGCGAGGGCTGGCCTGTCTTTCTTTCCCGCTTATCCGCCCAGCTCATGACCTGCATGCCCGCGTTCACGCCCAGCCACCGCAGCGGCTCGGCCTCCCAGTCCGGCGAGCGGTGGCCGACCCAGGGCAGGCGGGTGATCGCGGAGTCGTGGCCGGTCACGAGGTCGGCCAGCGTCCGGCCAGCCAGATTCGTGGTCGCCACCCCGTCACCGACATAGCCGCCTGCCCAGCCGATCCCGGTGGAGCGATCCAGGCCGGCGGATGCGCACCAGTCCCGCGGGACGCCGATCGGGCCGCCCCAGGCGTGCGTGACCGGGACGTCGCCGAGCAGCGGGAACAGATCAGTCAGGGTCCGACGCAGCGCCGCGAACACGGCCGGAACGCGGTCGAACGACGGCCGGACAGCCGATCCGAGATGGTAGGGAGCGCCGCGGCCGCCGAAGACCAGGCGCCCGTCGGCGGTCCGCTGCCCGTAGATGATCAGGTGACGAAGATCGCCGAACGTCGGCCGGGCGGTCAGGCCGATCTGCTCCCAGGCCGCATCGGGCAGCGGCGCGGTCGCGATCACCAGCGAGTAGACGGGAGCCACCGCCCGGCGCAGCCCGGGCAGCCGCGCGGTGTAGCCCTCGGTCGCCCGGATCACGTAGCGCGCCGTGACCGTCCCGCCCGCCGTGACCAGTTGCCCGGGATGGATCTGAAGGACATCCGTGCGCTCGAAGACGCGGACCCCGCGGCGCCGCACCACGTCGGCCAGGCCGCGGGCCAGCCGGGCCGGGTGGATCGCGGCGCAGTGCGGGGTATAGGTGCCGCCCAGCACATCGGTGGCGGAGGCGATCTCGCGGGCCGCGGGAGCCGTCAGCAGGCGCAGGTCATCCTCGCCGAACCCGAACGCCCTGGCCTGGTCGACGTCCGCCCTGGCCCGCTCCAGCTGCGCCGGTGACCGGGCCAGCTCAATGGTGCCGCCCTTGGCCCAGTGGCAGTCGATGCCCTCATCGGCGGTCACCTGGCCGACCTCGTCCACAGTCTCCTGCATGGCCCGGTACATGCCGATCGCGGCGTCCCGGCCCGCCAGTCGCTCCAGCTTGCCGAGCGAGGCGGGGAAGAGCGCTGAGCACCAGCCGCCGTTGCGCCCCGAGGCGCCGAAGCCGGCGATCTCGCGCTCGCAGACGACGATCCGCAGCGCCGGGTCCGCCCTGGACAGGTAGTAGGCCGTCCACAGGCCGGTGAATCCCGCGCCGACGATCGCCACGTCGGCGTCGGTGTCCGTCCGCAGCGGCGCGCCGGGGACGAGGCTGCCCGGCACGGTGTCGTGCCACAAGGACAGCTTCCGGTACTCCTGCGACGGGTCCATGCGGTCCATCGTGGCAGGCCCCGGCCTGGCGAGTCCATGATCAGCCCGCTGCTTGCGCCGCGAGGTGCGCCCGCACCGGCCTGGTCGGGCATCCTTATGAGATGCCCGCTGACAGTCGCGCCCTGGTGCCGGTACCGGCACCGCGCCATCCGCTCGGAATGTACCGGGTTTGCCTGGTCTGCCTGGGAAATATCTGCCGGTCGCCGATGGCGGAGGTCGTGGTACGCGAGCAGCTGGCCCGCGCCGGCCTGGCCGGGAAGGTCGAGGTGGACAGCGCGGGCACGGGGGACTGGCACGTGGGCAGGCCGATGGACCGCCGGGCGCGGGCGGAGCTGACCCGCCGTGGCTACGACGGATCCGCCCACCGTGCCCGGCAGATCGACCGGTCCTGGCTCGATGGCTATGACCTGCTGGTGGCGATGGACGGGAGCAACCTGCGGACCTTGCGGCGGATGGCCGCCGATGCGCGGCTGGCCGACGACCGGATCCGGCTGTTCCGCTCGTTCGATCCCATGGCGGCCGGGGAGGCGGAGGTTCCCGATCCTTACGAGGGCGGCGACCAGGCTTTCGCGCAGGTCTTCGAGCTCGTGCAGGCCGCGGCCGGGGGACTGGCCAGCCAGCTGGCGGACCTGCTGGCCAGCCGGGACTAGCCAGGCCAGATGCGTCCCGATCCCGGCTCCGGTGCCGGCTCCGATTCCGGCCTGGCTGGCCGTCTCGCCCGTCATCTCGGCGGGCTCCTGGGCTCGGGAGTCCGGGAGCTGGCCCGCATCGGCGGCCAGCACGGCGTGAGCCACTATCGCGTCGCGCTCGCCGATGGCCGGATCATCTTCGCGAAGGTGGCGGCCGACGGCTTCGCCGGTGACTCGGACCTGGCCGCGCCGGCCGCCCCGGCGGCGCCCGCCGGATCCGCGGGATCCGCTACCCGCGGCGCGGGGTTCGCGGCGGAGGCGAGCGGGCTGCGCTGGCTCGCCGAGGCGGGCGCGGTCCCGGTTCCCGAGCTCCTGGGCTGGGACGACCGCGCACTGGCCATCGCCTGGGTGCCGCAGGAGCGAGCCGACCGGCGCAGCGCGGAGAATCTCGGCCGGGAGCTGGCCGGGCTGCATGCGGCCGGGTCCGCCACCTTCGGCGCGCCGTGGCCGGGGGTCATCGCGGGGCTGCCCCTGGACAACACGCCGGCTGGCTCGTGGCCGCAGTGGTACGCCAGCCGGCGGCTGCTGCCGTACGCGCGCCGCGCCAGGGACGCGGGCACGCTGTCCGCCGCGGATGTCACTCTCGTCGAGGCCGTCGCCGATCGGGCCGCCGCGCTGGCCGGGCCCGCCGAGCCGCCCAGCCGGATACACGGCGACTGCTGGTCAGGGAACGTGCTGTGGTCCGGCGGCCGCGGCGTTCTGGTCGACCCGGCCGCCCACGGCGGTCACCGGGAAACCGACCTGGCCATGCTGGCCCTGTTCGGGGCGCCGTACCTGGACCGGATCCTCGCCGTCTATCAGGAGGCGGCGCCGCTGGCAGCGGGCTGGCCGGAGCGCGTCCCGCTGCATCAGCTGCACCCGCTGCTGGTACACGCGTGCCTGTTCGGCGCGGCCTACCGGGAACCGGTGCTGACCGCGGCCAGGGCAGCGCTGTCCGGCTGACGCTCTGCCCGGTGGCCAAATTTCTTGATCCTGAAGGATGTTGGAGGCCCTGACCACCAGGATTCTTCGGGATCATGGAATGGATGGGCTCCGGCTCGATGACGGGCACCGGTATTCCGGCAAAACGGGCACATACCGGCGCCGGCCGGCCCAGGGCGCCGCTCGTGCGGGCGCCGGCGCGGCTACCCTGCGCCCATCATCGACGCCCCCGGCGGGCTCTTGGGGTGGGAGTCCCGGATCCCGGGCTCCTGATGCTCGCTGCCGGCCAGCTCGTCGCCGGCCAGCTCGTCGCCCGCCAGCTCGTCCCCGGCCAGCTCGTGCTCGTGCTGCTCATGATCGGTATCGGTATCGGTATCGGTGCCGAGAGCCTCGGGGGCCAGCGGGAGCGCGATGCGGAAGATGGCGCCGCCGCCGGGCGGGGACTCTACCCAAACCCGGCCGCCGTGCGCCGTCACCAGCGCCGCCACGATGGCCAGGCCGAGGCCGGTCCCGCCTGATGTCCTGGCCTGGTCGGCGCGGTAGAACCGCTCGAAGGCCCGTTCTGCCTGCGCCGGGGTCAGTCCCGGTCCGCGATCGGCCACCTCCAGGACAGCGGCGAGCGGCCCTGCCGCCGGCAGGTCCGAGGCCGGCGGCTGCATGCCGGGCGCGATCGCGTCGGCTCGAAGGCTCGGGCCCTCGTCGAAGCTGCCTGACCGGATCCGCACGTCAATCGGCGTCCCGTCGGGAGTATGCACCAGCGCGTTGCTCATCAGGTTGCCGATCACCTGGCGCAGGCGCACCTCGTCGCCCAGCACGAGCAGCGCGGTACCGGAGCCCACCGTCAGGTTGATGCTGCGCTCCGGCGCGACGACGCGCGCGTCATGAACGGCGTCAGCCGCGAGGGTCAGCAGGTCAATGGGCCGATGCTCCAGCGGCCGCTGCTGGTCCAGCCGGGCCAGCAGCAGCATGTCCTCCACCAGGACGCCCATCCGAGCTGATTCCTGCTCAACCCGCCGCATGATCCGGTCCAGGTCGGCCGGCGGAAGGGAGCCCTGGCCAACTGCCGGCGGCCCGTCCGGTGTCCGGCCGCTCGGCGGCAGGCCGCGCGGCGTCAGGTCGATGCCGCCGCGCTGCCGGTAGTACTCGGCGAACCCGCGGATCGCCGTGAGCGGCGTGCGCAGCTCGTGGCTGGCGTCCGCGACGAACTGCCGCATCCGCTCCTCCGACTTGCGCGCGGCGGACTCCGAGTCAGCCCGGGCCCGGAACGCCGTCTCGATCTGGGCGAGCATCGCGTTCAGGGATCTGCCGAGCCTGCCGATCTCGGTTCGGGGATCGCGCTCAGGAACCCGCCGGCTCAGGTCCCCGGCAGCGATGTCCTGTGCCGTCGCCTCGATCTCCGTCAGCGGCCGCAGGCTGGCCCGCACCAGGGCGACGCCCACGACCGCGAGGCCGGTAAGGGCGATGAGGCTCACGATCAGGTCGATGCTCGTGAGCTTCCCGATCGTCATGTAGGCGGTCGTGACATCCGTTCCCAGGACCAGAGTCCCTGACACCGAGCTGCCGTCGGGGAAGGTGAATGACTGGTCCGGATAGACCTCCACCAGCCATTTCCTGCCGCCCGACTGGGCCCCTACAACAACCGGCTTCCCTGCGTGCGCCGCTATCCAGCCAGGGGAAGACGGCAGTTTCGGGCCGGGCAGCGTGCTGGCATCCCCCCCGAACCCCTGAACGGGCTGCACCACCTGCTCCGGGCGGACGCCAAACGGCGTCCAGGTCAGGGAGAGCTGGCTGCTGGTGTTCTGGTTTTGGGTGAAGATGTAGTGCTGCACGAGAGTGGTGGCCTGCTGGCCAAGGCTCTGTAGCTGGTCATTGGCCTGATCGAATAGGTAGGTCCGGAGCACGGCGACGCCGACCAGGCTGATTACGGCCAGCGCGAGCGCTACCAGTGCGAGGACAGCGGAGATCAGCTTGACCCGGAGCGGGGTCCGGCCGGGAAGCCGCCTGGCCGACCGCCAGACCCCGCCGGAACTAGCCGAAAGGGACATAGAGCTTCATGAACCTTAGGACGCCGGGAGCCGCAGGACGTAGCCGACCCCGCGCAGCGTATGCAGCAAGTGCGGCTCGGTGGTATCAACCTTGCGCCGCAGAACCGACACGTAAGACTCGACGATCCCGGTGTCACCGCGGAAGTCGTAGTCCCAGACGTGATCGAGGATCTGCATCTTGGACAGCACCCGGTTGGCATTGCCCATGAAGTACCTGAGCAGCTTGAACTCCGTCGGCGAGAGCTGGATCTGCTGGCCGGCCCGCCACACCTCGTGGCTGTCCTCGTCCAGTTCCAGGTCGGCGAACTTCAGCCGCGGCGACGGCTCGCTCCCGTCACCGCGAGTCCGCCGCAGCACCGCTCGGATCCGGGCGATGACCTCCTCCAAGCTGAACGGCTTGGTGACGTAGTCGTCGCCGCCGAGGGTCAGGCCGCGAATCTTGTCCTCGGTGGAGTCCCGCGCGGTCAGGAAGACGACCGGGATCCGGGTGCCGCCGCCGCGAAGGCGCCTGATGACATCGAAGCCGTCCATGTCCGGCAGCATCACGTCCAGGACGATCAGGTCGGGCCGGTGCCGCTGCGCGGCCTGGACCGCCTCGCTGCCCGCGGCTGCGGTCACCACCTCGAAGCCGGCGTAGCGCAGGCTCGCGGCCAGGAGCTCAAGGATATTCGGCTCGTCTTCGACAACCAGCAGCCGGGCGTCCGGCTGCCGGTGCCCATTGCTCGGCTGCATGCTCATGCACCATAGTCTCAGGTCTGTGCCTGAGTGTTACCTGAAGACATCCTGAGGCTGTCCTCCGTGATACCGCAGCAAATGCCCGTTGGCGGCTGCGTCCGCCCCGTCGCAGGTCAGCCAGGCAGGCCGCCGGACTTCACGTGAGAGGAGGGCTCCCAGCGCGAGATCGCGTCTGACCGTGAGTCGGCCCCCAGCTTGGAATAGATCCGGTTCACGTGGTTCTTGACGGTCTTCTCGGCCAGCACGAGATGCGCGGCGATCTGCCCGTTGGAGTTCCCCGCCGCGATCAGCTCCATAATCTGCGCCTCTCGCGAGGAGAGGCCTGACGGATGCGTGACCCCGGGGATGCTGCCGGTCCTCATGACACCTCCGGCTGCTGTGACCAGCGAAACTGAAGCATTACGCATGGCATTGAATCATGATCGGGTGATGACCGGAGCGTAATATTCACTTTACGAACGACTGTGCTCATGGCGCATGCTTCCCGGACGGAAGCGCCGGCCAGGCCAGGCGGCAGCCAGCGGGGGCAGGTTCCCTCAGCCGGCTGACTGGTGCGAGCCGGTCAGCAGGCTAGCGGGCACGGGCTGGTCGTTCTTGAGCGCGTTGAACAGTTCCAGCGCTTCGGTGTGGTTCCAGAGCACCGCGTCCCCGGCGTTCTGCGTCGCGAAGTTCGAGTCGGAGATCGGGACGGTGGTGGTCTCGGGGTGCCGCAGGGCGAACGCCACCTGGATCAGCTGGTAGAGACTCGTGCCCTTGTCCACGGTGAGCGTGTCGGCGGCCCCGATGCCGGCCGGGATGGCGGCGAAGGGGTTGAGCAGGACGCCGGGGCTGGTCATCTTGGTCAGCAGCGCCTTCAGGAACACCCGCTGGTCCTGGACCCGCTGCAGGTCCTGATCGGCGTACAGATGCCGGGTCCGCACGTAGCCGAGCGCCTGCGCGCCGTCGAGCGTCTGGCAGCCCTTCTTGAGGTTGAGCCCCGCCGCCGGGTCCACCAGGTGATGCTTGATGCACAAGCGCACGCCGCCGATGGCGTTGACGACGCTGACGAAGCCGCCGAAGCCGATGCCCATGTAGTGGTTGATCCGCAGGCCGGTGACGTTCTGCACGGTCTTGGCCAGCAGCCGGGGACCGCCGAGCGCGTACGCGGCGTTGATCTTGTTCATGCCATAGCCGGGAATCGGGACGTAGGAGTCGCGGGGCAGGCTGATCAGCAGCGGCTTCCCGCCGTTCGACGGGATGTGCAAGAGCAGGATCGAGTCGGAGCGCCGGCCGCCGATGTCGTGCCCGGTGGCCAGCTGGTCCTCCTCCTTGGCGCTCAGGCCCTGGCGGCTATCTGACCCGGCGATCAGCCAGTTCTGCCCGGCGGATACGGCCAGCAGGCCGGCGTAGTTGACCAGCACGTTCTTGTGGTCGAGCTTCGAGTCGAGGAAGAAGTACATCCCGACGACCAGGACCAGCACAAGAGATAGCAGAACGGCCAGCACCGCGATGATCCTGCGCGGCCGCCGCCAGCCCCGGCCGCCGCCCGTGCCGGGGCGGCCAGGCGGGCCGGGCAATCCCGTCGCGCTGCGCCGGCTGCCGCCGGGTCTGGCCCCGCTGCCGGGAGCGGCGCCGCCTGCGGGAGCGGCGCGGTTACCGGGAGCGCCGTGGACCGGCGGCTGGGCCGGCCAGGCGCCTGGTCTCGCCTGGCTGCCAGCTCTCTGGCTGCCTGCTCCCCGGCTGGCGCTGCCCGGCGAGTTGCGGTCGCCCGGCACGCGAACTGCCGGATCCGCCGGTCCCGGACCCGCCGCTGACCCGCCCGCGCCCGCGCCACCCCGGAACCAGTCATCTGGCCACTCGCTCATGCTGCGCCTCACCGCCACGGTCCATGTCTCTATCGTCTCTACATGTAGACGCCCTGGGCGGCCAAATCGGTCGCTACGCGCGATCAATACCCAGAGATCTGGAGATATCGCGGCGCCGGCGGCTACCCGGCGTTACCGCTGGCGGTGCCGTCCCACCAGATGGTGACTACCTCGCGCCCGGCGGAGGCCAGGTCCATCGGGTGCTCAGGGTCGACACCCGCCTCGACGAGGGCGCTGGCCACTTCGGCCCCGCGCCCGGGCGGCAGGCATCAGCCGGCGCCTCGTGACATCGGCGAGTTCCTCGAAGCTGGCGTAGTCCTGGCCGCCCGGACGGCGCCACCGCTGATGGCCAGGCGCCACGCCCATAGCGGCCAGGATCTCGAGCAGATCCGCCGCGGTGGGGGACTGCGGCCGGCGCAGTCCGTGGAACCGCAGCCACAGCGCATTGAGGGCAACCAGCGGATGCTGCGCGGTCATCTCCACGACCACGGTGCGCCGCGCGGCGCCGGTCAGGGCTCGCACGAACGGCGCGATATCGGCGACGTTGTAGGTCACGTGGTGGCAGGTCACGACGTCGGCCGGACCCGCCTGCGCCGCTGCCCCCGGCCAGCTCCCGCGCACTGCGCGCGCGTCCACGCCGGCCGCGGCGGCCCGCTGCGCGAGCAGCCCCAGCATCCCGGCATCGGTGTCTACCGCCGTCAGCGAGCTCGCCCTGGGGAGCAGCGGCAGGCAGGCGGCCCCCGCGCCCGAGCCGACGTCCAGGACGCTGCCGGACGGATCGAGCGCCGACCAGGCTCGCTGATAAGACGGCCCGGACGGCGCGGCGCTCAGCCGGTCGGCCCGGCGGGCGAACACCTGGCGCGGCAGCACCCACGGGGACTCGGTCACTGCCTCGGTGATGTGGACGGGGATCGCCCAGGCCGCCAGGTCGTTGCGCCATCCCGCGAGCAGCCCGGTCAGGTCCGGCGTGTCCCCGGTCAGGTCCGGCGTGTCCCCGGTCATGTCCGGGGTGTCCCCGGTCAGCTCCGGGGTGTCCCCGGTCAGGTCAGGCATGTAGGAATCCAATCCGGCCTCGGCGAGGAGAAGCTCGCCCGCTGCTCTGCCGGCCGAGACCATCTGGGGACAGGCGCTCCGCCTCCGCGCGGAACGCCGCCACGACCGGTAATGCCGCCACGATCCGAACGTACCGCGGCAGCGGGAGATATCGGGTTGCCGCGATCGCCTGCTACTGGTTGCCTCGGCTGGTGATCAGAGATGACTTCACGACCATCGAGCACCTCTGTGCTGTCTTCGGGCTGACGGCAGATCGGCGCGCTTCGATCACCCCGGTGTCCCGTGGCGCGGTGGGCCGGATCTGGCGCCTGGGTCTGGGCGCGGAGAGCTTTGCGGTCAAGGAGCTGTTCCGGAACGCGGACGAGGAGTCCATTCGCCGGGAAGTGGCGTTCGCGGCGCACGTGGCCGCCGCTGGCATCAGGCTGCCGATCAGCCTGCCCGACCGCAGCGGGCGGTTCCTCGCCCGGCTGCCCGAGCAGGCCGGCGGCGGCTGGCTGCGGCTGTACCAGTGGATTGACGGTGAGTCCGTCGACCTGACCGACCCCGGTGTTGCCGCTCAGATCGGAGACCTGCTGGGCCGGATGCATGCGTGCGCCGTGCCGCCGCAGGGCCCGGCCGACCCCTGGTTTGAGACGACTCCCGGCCCGGCGACCTGGAGCCTGCTCGCCGGTGCCGGGATGGCACGTGGCGCGCAGTGGGCCCCGGCCCTGTCCCAGCGCACCGGCCTGCTGCGCGAGCTTGCCGCTCTGGTGACCCCGCCCGCCGACGACCAGCTGATCACCTGCCATCGGGACTTGCACCCCGGCAACGTCCTCATCGACGCCTCCGGTGAGCTGGTGCTGCTCGACTGGGACGATGCCGGGCCGGCCGTCCCCGGCCGTGAGCTCGCCCGGCTCCTGGCTGAGTGGCATGTCCGCGATGGCCAGGCCGATAGCGGCGCCGTCGAGCGCACTCTTGATGCCTACCGAGCGGCCGGGGGGCAGGGCCGGCTCCCTGATGAGCGGTCGTTCGGCATGCACATCGCCTGCCGGCTGAATTTCCTGCAGGCCCAGGCCGGCGTGGCGCTGGATCCGGCTACCGCCCCGGAGCACCGGCAGTATGCGGCGGCCGAGGTGTCGGATACGCTCACGCGGCTGCCCACGGCCGCCCTGATCGCCCAGCTGATCGGGCAGGCGGCTCTCATCCTTGGCTGAGCCGGCGGCATCAGCCCGTGCGGTACTACTGTGGCATTCGCGAACCAGGCCAGGAGGGGGCGCGATGGGCGCGACGACTGCACTGGCCCGTGCCGGGTGCCGGGCCGTGAAGCTGCGATGACGGCCCGCCTGACCCGGCGCCAGGGCGGGGCGGCCCGGCTACGGCAGCTGCTGGACTCCGGCGAGACCATCGTCGCTCCCGGCGCTTTCGATCCGCTGGCCGCCCGGCTGGTCGAGGAGGCCGGTTTCCCGGCGGTGTACATGACCGGGTTCGGGACCTCGGCCGCGCTGATCGGGCGGCCGGACGTGGGCCTGCTGACGATGACCGAGATGGCCGACAACGCCGCGCGGATCGCCGCCTGCGTGGACATTCCGGTGATCGCTGACGCTGACACCGGCTACGGCAATCCCCTGAACGTGATCCGCACGGTCAGCGCCTACGAGGCGGCCGGAGTCGCCGGGATCCACATCGAGGACCAGGTGGCCCCGAAGAAATGCGGGCACATGGACGGCAAGCTGGTCATCCCGGCGCCGGAGATGGTGGCGAAGATCCGTGCCGCGGTCGAGGCTCGCGCCCGGCCCGAGTTCGTGATCATCGCCCGGACCGACGCGCGGGCCGTAGAGGGCCTGGAGCGAGCGATCGAGCGCGGGCGGATGTACCGCCAGGCAGGCGCCGACGTGCTGTTCATCGAGGCCGTCGTGACCGCGCAGGAGGCGCAGGAAGCCGCGCGGGCGTTTCCTGACGTGCCCTTGCTCTTCAACTGGGCCGAGGGGGGCAAGACCCCGCCGATCAGCCTTGACCGCCTGAGGGAACTGGGTTACCGGATCGTCATCTTCCCCATCAGCACGCTGCTGGCGGCGACGGCCGCGATGCGCCGGATACTGCAGGAGATCGCCGACGCGGGAACGCCGGCCGCGATGCTGCCGGAGCTGCCCGCGTTCGGCGAGTTCGTGGACTTCATCGGGCTGCCCGAAGTGCGCGAGGCCGAGCAGCGGTACGCCGTGACCGAGCCCGCGCCGGGACGCAGGTCGCCCTGACCGGCTCCGCGCCGGAGCGAAGTCGGCAGGGCAGAGGTTAGGAGGGTACGGATGGCAGCGACGTTTGATCGGCCGAGCGTGAGCACCGAGCTGGCCAGGGCCATGATCGAGGCGGCGGAGGCACAGGCGGGCCAGATGGGCCACCCTTTCGTGATCGCCGTCGTGGACGACAGCGGGGTGCTGAAGGCGTTCAGCCGCATGGACGGCGCGGCCCTGCTCTCGGTCCAGATAGCCCAGGACAAGGCCTACACGGCGGCTGGCTTCGGCCTGGCCACCGACGCGTGGCACGACTTCGTCAAGGACGACCCGCCCCTGGCCATGGGCGCGGCCCCCGGCATTGACCGGCTGGTCGTATTCGGCGGCGGTTACCCCATCAAGATCGGGGATGCGGTGGTCGGCGGGATCGGCGTCAGCGGCGGCCACTACAGCCAGGACATGGAAGTAGCGCAGGCCGGCCTGTCGGCTGTGCCGTCTTCCTGACCTCAGGACCACGCCGGGCTGGGCAGGCCGGGGCGGGAGCAGGCCGGGGCCGATGTGCTGGCTCCGGCCTGTCCGGCGTGCTTTCCGGTCAGTCCCGCAGCCGGCCGCCTGCGCGCCCGGAACCGCGCCTTCTACCCCATCTGGCGATCCCGCATAGCCTCAGCAATCCCGGTCGTCACTGGAGTAACGTTCCTATATCGAACCATCGGGTTATGTCATGAAGTTGGCGACCCGGGTGCCCGGCGGGGATCTGCTGTGATATCTAACGGGTGCGCCGATCGTCAAAGAGCTGGCGTGTCAGTGGCCAGGCGCGCTGTAGCCCAGGGGGTGCACGGGTGAAGTCAGGGCTCGACGGTCACGAGCCGCTTCTCGCACGCGAGGATGAGAAGGATCGCCTGGCCAGCCTGCTCCAGCATGTCCTTACTGATGATGAGGGGCCGGACCAGGGATATCTCGTGCTCGTCCATGGCCCTGCGGGAATCGGCAAAACGACGCTGCTAGAGCAGTACCGGCGAATGCTAAGCGAACAGCCGGAAAGCGATCACGCGCTCAGCGGCAGGTTCCTGGTCGCTGCCATCAACTGGGAGGCCGAGCGGTTCCGGAACTCGCGCGAATACCCGTCGTCTGGCTCCCCGCTATCACATGCGCTGGACATGATCTATACGGCACTGACCGAGGCGATCGCCGACAATAACGAGGCACGTCATTGCGCCGACCGAGCCTTCCGTGAGTATCGCCGCCAGGCCGCGGCGCCTCCCGGCTCAGCCCTGCCCGCGATGGCGGCGAGCGCCGTGTCAGCGACGGCATCGCCGGCGCAGGCGGAGGCTGTGATCAGCCCGCCAGACGTCCTCGCCCGCAGTTTCGCCGATGGCTTGCGGGACCTCAGCCGCAGCGCCCTGCCCCTGGTGCTCAGCATGGATGCGGCCGAGGTGCTCGGCGATGGCCTCGTTCCGCTCTTTGACGTGATCAGAGGTTCCGGCCGCCGGGTCGTGTGGCTGGTCGGCATGCGCCTCGACTCGGATCAGCTGGCACCGGCCGGCTCTGTCTCCGATGTGTATCTGCGCCAGCTGCGCTCCGCGCGGCTGCGCTTGATTTCCCCGAGCCGGCTCACCACCGGTGATGTCGATGAGTACTTGCGGTCGCGGCTCGGCGCCGTCCGGCCGGCGGGGGTGACAGCCGCGGCGGTGACCAGGCTGACTCTGGGAATCCCGCTGGCCGTCAAGCTCGCGGTGAATCTGCTGCAGCGGGGAATGCCGTCACCGCAGGCGCTGCGCCAGGTAGCTGCGTGGACGCAGGCGCCTGAGGAAACGGCGGGGCCAGACCTGTCCAGGGTGGCCAGCGGGCTCGCCCTGCGCTATCTGACCCACGTCGCCGACGAGGGGACCAGCCGGGACCCTGATCTGGACCTGATATTCGGTCTGGCGCTGCGCGAGAGCATAGCTGACGACCCGGAGCTTCTCGGCGCTCTCTGGCAGGTGGATCCGCAAGAGGTGGCAGCCACCAAGAGCCGGCTCATCGAGCGTCACGACCTAGTGCTCGGGGGCGAGCCGCTGCTCCATCAGGTCGTACGCGACGCCATCCGGCTCTTCATGCTCAACCCCGACCAGCGGGTACGGGTACGGGCGGCGAACGAGCGCGCGCAGCAGGTCCTGCGCGAGCGCCTGGCCGGGCTCAGCGCGGCGACGGTGGAGGCGCAGCTGGACAGCGACACCTGGTGCTCAGCAGCGGGTGCGCTGCTATGGCACACATTGTGGCTGGACAACCAGGAGGGCCTCGGGCTCCTGGCGCATCTGCTGCCCGCTGCCCTGCTGCTGCGGCCCGCCTTCGGGCGCCAGCTGCTCACCATCGCCGAGCACTTCTCTCCGGCGTCCCCGCCAGAATTCCGGCTGGTCGCGGAGCTTCGTGTGCTGGCCCCCGCATCAGCATTCCCGGACCGGGCATTCTCCGCTAATGCCGAGCACGCTGGCGAGGCATTCATGGGCGTGAGCCGGCCTCAGGCGGCGATTGAATTGCTGCGGCGCGGTCTCTCCTACGCAGATCCGGTACTGGCCCCCGATGTCACGGGGCCCGTCCTGCTCAGCATCATGGAAGCGCGGTACCCAGGGAGCTTCGGCCGTGATACGACAGCACGCCTGGCCCTGTTGACCCGCATTGACGCCCGGCCTGGCCAGGGACAATGGTGATCCCGGCACGATTTCCCGCATAGTCGCCGCGTGCGCGCAGGAAATCGCTCAAAGCCTGTCCGATTCTCCGGAGACTTTGACGGCTGGACTACAAGCGGCGGAGCTTGCGACCCGCCGCGATCCGGCGCGGGCACATTCCTGGCGTATCGCCGGCGACAGCCAGCGATATCTGGAGCATTTTCCGGAGGCGCTGGCCGCCTACGGTCAGGCGATAAAGCTTGATCCGTACTATGCCGCCACTCATTTTAACCGGGGTCTTGTCCTGGGCCGGCTGGGCCGGGATGCGGAGGCGCTGGCGGCGTATGACCGGGCGGTGGAGCTGGATCCGGCGGTGGCGGCGAGTCATTTTGAGCGGGGTCTCGTCCTGGGCCGGCTGGGCCGGGATGCGGAGGCGCTGGCGGCGTATGACCGGGCGGTGGAGCTGGATCCGCAGGTCGCGGCGAGTCATTTTGAGCGAGGCTTCGCGCTGAGCCGGCTGGGCCGGGACGACGAGGCGCTGGCCGCTTACGACCAGGCGGTGCGCCTCGACCCTGAGCATGCGGCGAGTCATTTTGAGCGGGGTCTCGTCCTGGGCCGGGTAGGCCGGGATGCGGAGGCGCTGGCGGCGTATGACCGGGCGGTGGAGCTGGATCCGCAGGTGGCGGCGAGTCATTTTGAGCGGGGTCTCGTCCTGGGCCGGCTGGGCCGGGATGCGGAGGCGCTGGCGGCGTATGACCGGGCGGTGGAGCTGGATCCGCAGGTGGCGGCGAGTCATTTTGAGCGGGGCTTCGCGCTGGGCCGGCTGGGCCGCGGTACGGAGGCATTGGCGGCGTATGACCGGGCGGTGGAGCTGGATCCGGCGGTGGCGGCGAGTCATTTTGAGCGGGGTCTCGTCCTGGGCCGGCTGGGCCGGGATGCGGAGGCGCTGGCGGCGTATGACCGGGCGGTGGAGCTGGATCCGCAGGTGGCGGCGAGTCATTTTGAGCGGGGCTTCGCGCTGGGCCGGCTGGGCCGCGACGCGGAGGCGCTGGCCGCCTACGACGAAGCCGTGCGCCTGGTCCCCGACGACGCCGCCAGCCACGGCAACCGGGCCTTCGTGCTGGGGCGCCTGGGCCGCGATGCGGAGGCGCTGGCCGCCTACGACCAGGCGGTGCGCCTCGACCCTGACTACGCCGCCAGCCACTATGAGCGAGGTGTCATGCTGGCCCGGCTAGGCCGCGACGAGGAGGCGCTGGCCGCCTATGACCGGGTCGTGCGCCTCGACCCTGACCACGCCGGCGGCCATGGCAACCATGGCGTGATACTGGAACGGCTCGGCCGGCCGCAAGAGGCCCTGGCGGCCTACGACCAGGCGGTGCGCCTGGCCCCTGACGACGCGGTCAGCCACGGCAACCGGGCCTTTGTGCTGGGCCAGCTGGGGCGGCACGAGGAGGCGCTGGCGGCCTACGACCGGGCCGTGCGCCTCGACCCTGACAATGCCGCCTGCCATGGCAACCGCGGTGTGGCGCTGGGCCGGCTGGGCCGGCGCAAAGAGGCGCTGGCGGCCTACCATACGGCCTTGCGCCTCGACCCGGACGACGTCGCAGCGCGCGGCAACCGGGGTGAGGTGCTGATGTTCATGGGACGGTCGTCGAAAGCTGCCGTCGATCTGCGGGCGGCCATCCGGCTCAAGGACGCCAGCGCCCTGGAGGCCAGGGTCCTGCTCGCTGTCCTGATTCGCGGGACAGACCGGGCCGAGGCGGCGCAGCTGTGCCAGGCGGCGCTGCGCGAGGACGGGCTCGAATGGCCGGCCTTCCGGCGTGGTGAGCTGCGAGCGCTAGCGTGGCTCATCCTGGGCGACGCGGACCAGGCGGAAGCCGAGCTACGCGTGGCCGCCGTGCAGCATAAGCCCGGCGATATAATCCAGGAACCGCTCTACGCGATGCTGGCCCATCCGCCCGTTCCGGGCCTGGAGCGCCTGACCGTGGCGTGGCAGGAGATCATGAGCGCCCAGGCCGGGGCCGTCGCGTCCTCCTGACCCGGCCCCGCGCGGCGGCGAGCGCATCTTCGACTGGCTCGACCAGCGCATCCTTCACCGCTGATCAGTAGCCGCGCCCGGCTGGTCACGATCCGGGTCAGTCACGATCCGGATTGGTCACGATCCGGATTGGTCACGATCCGGCTGACGAGCAGTAGGGGCATGCCTGGCCGATATAAGGTGCAACCCATCAGGGGCCCGGGCTGATTGAAGGTCTTGTCTGGCCGGGTACCCACGGCTGGTACCGGCGTGCCCTGGGGCACATCTGGGCCGATAGGCGTTCGGGAGCCGACGGTGGGCGGAATATCATACATTGACGTCTGATATCACAAACCTCTACCATCTAGCGACCACTCTGGGCTGTCCGGCGCCAGCCAGGCAGCAGGGGATCCTTAAAGGGGACTAAATGAACTGGTATCTGGCTGTCCTGAAGAACTATGTGGGCTTCTCCGGCCGAGCGCGACGGCAGGAATTCTGGATGTTCGTCCTGGTCAACTTCATCATCGGGGTCGTACTGGGAATCCTCGGCCGGATTGCCGGAGTGTTTTACGTCATCTCCTACCTTTACGAGCTCGCCATTCTCCTGCCGAGCCTGGCTGTCGGGGTCCGCCGGCTGCACGATACCGGCCGGACCGGCTGGTGGCTTCTGATCGGGCTCATTCCCCTGGTCGGCTGGATCGTGCTCCTGGTCTTCTACTGCACCGCAGGGGACTCCGGGGCCAACAAGTACGGCCCCGACCCGAAGGAAGCCGTCACCGTCTGACCGGTCAGGCCTGCCGTGCGCGCTGGAGCCGGTCCTGGCGCAGCGACCGCATCGGCTCGGCGAGTTCCATCGTGGCGAATGCGGCTGGCCAGTCATCCGGGCCGTATCCGGTGCCGAGATCGCCATGATGGAGCTCGACCTCGGTCAGCCGCCGGGTCAGCAGCTGGGCGGCCGGGAACCGCGCCGAGTCCAGGATCCGCACTGGGAACCGCCAGGCATCATCGGGCAGCTGCCGGGTGACGGTGCGCAAGGCTATCGCCGAGTCGGCCAGGTCGGCCAGGAGGTCCTTCGCCGTCCGGCGGGCGCCCTTCTCGATGTCGGCTTCCCGTGCCGCTCCGCTGGCATAGGCGGCGCGGTCCTGCCCGGATCGTGCCCCGACCAGCAGGTTGCGCATCGCGTCAGCGTTGCGGGCCAGGTGCGCGAGGACATGCGCCCGCGTCCAGCCGGGCAGCAGCGACGGCGCCCGCAGGTCCGGCTCGGCGATGACGCGCGCCGCGCCGAGCAGGCGCTGCGTCGCGTCATCGATCTGGTCACTGAGCTGGCGTTGCGCGGCGTCCATCGGCCCACTCTAGGCGCCAGGCCGCTCCGCCGCTCCGGCGCCGCGGTGCTGTCGCTGCGGTGCTGTCCGTCTGACCGCGCCTGGCTGGGTCAGGGTGCCAGGCTGAAGGGCGGGTACCGATCGGTGACTAGGGTGAACGCGTAGGCTACGACGCGGTTGTGCCAGCGGAAAACGCCTTCGATGAAGCTGAATATGCCGCGCGGGTAGCGGCCGGTGAACAAGATGGCGAACCAGGTCACGATCACTACGAAGAACACCGCGATGTCCAGGAAGAACAGCACGATGTAGTGCGGGATGGCCAGCAGCCATTTGACCAGCGGCAGCCATCGGTTGAGATCGGCGGCTGCGTCCGGGTAGGCGTAGTTCAGCTCGACCCACTGGTGGTCGTCAGTGGACGGGTAGCGGTCATTCATCAGGGCCAGGTAGGTTCCGACCCGGTTGCCGAATCGCTGCAGCTCGAGATTCCAGTCGAACCACCACCGGGGATACTTCTGCCTGAACAAGATCATCAGGAGTGGGCCGAGGAACAGCAGCCCTCCCGCGGCCACGGCTCCGTGGGTCATGGTGGGGTGGCTTCCCGCCGACTGCCAGGTTCCGCCGGAAATGGTGCCGAGCACGATCGCGATCGGGATGATCACGAAGATACGGAAGAATGAGGTCAGCCGGTTAAGCGGCCTGTCCGGGTACTCGACGGCGAAGTGAACCGGATACTCAGCTGAATACGGATCCTGATCCGCGGTCATGTTGCTCTCCTTCTGGCTAGTTCCGGCACGTCACGCCGGGCAGTCCGCGCCTGGGAATGCGTCAGGCGGGAGGCGTTTCTTTGGCATGTGAGCGGTGAATTCAGCGTGCCGTTGTCCAGCCGCATGAATACCCCTTGCGGGCGTAGCTAACCGACCGGGGTCGTGTGGCCGGTGGTGCCCTGGTGACTGGATGTGAACCAGTGACCTGGCCAGGGAGGTACGCCAGCTCGAGCCCCAGCGTAAATCACCGGAACCAGGTGACAGCGGCTCACCATGATGAGCGCTAGCTTCGGCCGCACCAGTTCCCAGCTACGAGAAGGTGCCGCTCTCATGACACTCCCCATGTCTGATGCCACCTCCGTTAGCGGCGGCCTGGGCCGGCGGCGCTGGCTGATCCTGGGCGTGATCGGCCTGGCGCAGCTGATGGTGGTCCTGGACCTCACGGTGATGAACATCGCGCTGCCATCCGCACAGCGCGCGCTGGGTTTCACCACCGCGGACCGGCAGTGGGTGGTCACCGCCTACACCCTGGCGTTCGGCAGCCTGCTGCTGCTCGGCGGCCGGCTGGCCGACCTGCTGGGGCGTAAGGTCACGTTCCTGATCGGCCTGGCCGGGTTCGCCGGCGTGTCGGCCATCGGCGGCGCCTCGGTCAACTTCGCCATGCTGATCACCGCGCGGGCCTGCCAGGGCGCGTTCGCGGCGCTGCTGGTCCCCTCGGCGCTGTCGCTGCTGACCACCACGTTCACCGAGCAAAAGGACCGTGGCAAGGCGTTCGCCGTCTACGGGGCGATCGCCGGGCCGGCGGCGCGGTGGGCCTGCTGCTCGGCGGCGCGCTGACCGAGTACCTGTCCTGGCGGTGGACGCTGTATGTGAATCTGATCTTCGCCACGGTGGCGTTCACCGGCGGGGCGCTGTTGCTGAAGCGGCAGCCTTCCCCGGTGAAGCCCAGGCTCGATATCCCGGGCGTGCTGCTGGTCTCCAGCGGGGTGTTCTGCCTGGTCTACGGCTTCTCCAACGCGGCCACGCACAGCTGGCACGCGCCGTCCACCGGGGGGTTCCTGGCCGCCGGCGTCGTGCTGCTCGTGGTTTTCGCGGCCTGGCAGGGCCGGGCCGCCCACCCGCTGCTGCCACCGCGCGTGGTGCTCGACCGCAACCGGGGCGGCGCCTATCTGTCGATGCTCATCGGCACGGCCGGGCTGTTCGGGATCTTCTTGTTCCTGACCTACTACCTGCAGCAGACGCTGGGCTACTCGCCGCTCATCACCGGCGTCGCGTTCCTGCCGATGAGCGCCGGCCTTATTGTCGCGGCCAATCTGTCCACGATCACGCTCATGCCCAGATTCGGCCCCAAGCCGCTGGTCGCGTTCGGGATGCTGTCCGCCTCGGGCGGGACGGCCTGGCTGGCCCAGCTCGGCTCACAGACGGGTTATGCTGCGGGCGTGCTCGGCCCGCTCATCCTGGCCGGAGTCGGCGTGGGCATGATAATCGCGCCGGCGATCAATACCGGCACCTTCGGCGTGGCCCCCCAAGACGCGGGAGTCGCTTCCGCGACCGTCACCGTCGGCCAGATGCTCGGCGGCTCGGTTGGCACCTCGCTGCTGAACACCATCTTCGCCAGCGCTGTCGCCTCCTACCTCACCGTCCATCTCGCCGCGGCCCGGCTCATCGGCCACCGAGCCTTGACCGGGCTGGCGCTGGCGCACGGCTACGACACCGCGTTCTGGTGGATCGCCGGCATCTTCGCCGTCGGCGCTGTCGTCGGCGGCATCCTGCTCCGGCCCGGGCCGCTGCATCAGCAGGACACGCCCTCCCAGGCACATGACGAGGCGCCAGCTACGCAAGCCAAGGCAGGCCCCGCCCGTCTGGCATGATCCCGCAGTTCCTGATGGAGCGCCCCGACCAGTCTGGGCGCTCCGATGATCAGCCGCCCGAGCGCAGGACCCTCATACCGCAGCCCCCCGCCAGGCCCAGCACATTCACGGCTGTCTGCGGAGTCGGCTGCGCGGTGGTCCGGTCGCCCGAATCACCGTGATCCGGTGACGCCTCCTCACCTGCCTGGCGGCCAGCCTGGTAGGGGCCCGCCTCCCGGCGGGAGATTTCGGTAGCGGATTGACATGGGTGAGCGAGCCTGGAGCGCCGCCCCACCAACCCAAGGGAGATCCTCCGTGAGCACCGAGCAGCGAGAGAACCTCGAAGCAATCCTGCGACAGTCAGCCTTTCCCGTCGACATCGATATCAATGAGCAACGGCGACAGCTCCGAGAGCTGATATCGGCGCAGCCGCTGCCCCCCGACGTGACCGTGACCGCGGCCGCGCTGGGCGGCGTCCCAACTGCCGAGATCACGATCGACGGAATCGAATCACGACACGTTGTTCTTTACTTCCACGGCGGCGTATACGTGCTGGGGGACGCCTTCCAAGCCGCTGGCCTGGCCTCGCAGGTCGGCCGGCGGGCGCGCGCCAGGGCCATCTCCGTCGACTACCGGCTCGCCCCCGAGCATCCGTATCCGGCGGCAGTCGACGACGCCCTGGCCGCCTACGAAGCCCTCCTGCATAACGGGACTGCCCCTTCGGACATCGCCTTCGCGGGAGAGTCCGCTGGCGGCGGGCTCGCCATCGCCACCCTGGTCAACGCCCGAGATCACGGGCTGCCCATGCCAGCCGCAGCCTTCGTCATGTCGCCGTATGCCGACCTCACCCTGGCCGGGACGACCATGGAAACCAAGCGCGAAGTCGACGTGCTGATGAGCTTCGAAGCTCTCCAGTCCCGAGTCACCGACTATACGTCGGGACAAGACGCCGCTATCGGCCTCATCAGCCCCATATTCGCCGACCTGTCCGGCCTTCCGCCCCTGATCATCCAGGCCGGAACTCACGAGGTTCTCCTGGACGACGCCGTCCGCCTCGCGCGACAGGCCGCCACCGCCGACGTCGAGGTCACGCTCGACATCACCCCCGGGGTGCCGCACGTCTTCCAAACCTTTTCCCCGATCCTCGACGAAGCGGCCGCTGCGCTGGACAGAGCCGGACAGTTCCTGTCGGTGCATCTCGTCGGCGCAGACCGCGTCACCGCATAGCTCCGTTTACAGGCCACCGAGCAGGTCGCGCAGCGCCTGGGTGTAGGTGCCGAGTGCCTGGCGGCCCTGGCCGGTGAGAGCGACCGTGGTGATGGACACGGTCCCGTTCCTGGTCTTCTCGCTGCTGATGTAGTCGGCTTCTTCGAGCCTGCGCAGGTGGATGATCAGGTTGCCGGGTGTCAGCCCGATCATGTCCTGCAGCCGGGTGAAGGACAGCGTGTCGCCGTCGGGCAGTGCCGCGAGCGTCGCGACGATTTTCAGCCGGGTGGGGACGTGGATCAGCGGGTCAAGTCCGTCGTCGTTCATGCGCGCTGCTGCCAGGCGACGACGGCGGCGCTGCCCAGGAGCATGACACACAGGCCCACGGCCGCGACCGCCCACGCCCCGGCCGGTCCGGCGAACGCGCCCACGATGCCGATGACGATGATCGCGACGCCGGTAGCGAGCCCGCGCCAGTTGGCCCGTACCGCCATGAGGACCGTCCAGGCCAGGCCGGGGATGACCAGGACCGAGGTCGGGTACGTGGCGAAGTCCGCCCCGGCGGCGCCCAGCCCTACTAGGGCCACGATCGCGGCGGCAAAGGCCAGCACCAGCACGGCGATCTCGCCCTGACTAAACCGGGATCGGCCGCTGACCCCGGCGGTCGCGTGCCTGCGGACAGCGACCGTCGCAATGAAGTTGACGACAATGAACGCAATCAGGATGGGGATGTCGGCGCCGGTGGGGCCCCGGTAGGGGTGCTGTCCGCGGACCGAGAGCCAGATCGCGCCGAGGGCGGCCAGGACCATGACCGCCCTGGTGACCAGCAGCCACGGCGGCGAGGGCTGGAACTTGCGGCGGGCCCGCTGGGTGGCCTGGTCCAGCAGGGCAGCGGCCTGCTGGGGGCCGAGGGTGCCGCCGTTGCCGGCGGCCGTGGGGTCAGATGCGTGGTTCATGGTGCCTCCCTCGATCAGCTCTATGCCATAAAGTAGACTCCGCTTTATAGCATAAAGTCAAGGGTCCGGGCCCGGAACTTTATGAGGCAAAGTCAAGAGGCGGCTGGGGTGGGCTGGAGCCAGTTCGCCCGTCGAGATCGGCGTACTGCCGACCAGGCCGCCGCGACGACGGTGCTGGTGATGGCCAGGACCAGCACGAAGGTGCCGACTGCCTCGGCGATGACCACCTGGGCCAGGTTGCTCAAGCTGGTGGCCGTGCAAGAACACGACCGCGCTGCCACCGGCAGGCACGATCTGCTCGTGGTCGTTGGCTCTGAGGGTTAGCGTTAAGGGCTGTCTGCCGCTGCGCTAAGACGTGCTCCGGGACCGCCCTGGGCGGTTGCCGGTATGCCGGTCGCGTGGCGCAGGAGACTGAGGACTTCGGTGTCCAGCCGCCGGGCGACCTCGGAGGCGGCGGCATTCTCGTAGAGCTCGATCGTGCTGGTGACAGTGTCGTAGGCCACCCGGGTGCCGCCGTCGGCCAGTTCCTGGATCAGGATGGTGACCGGCGCGTAGGAGCCCGCGTCGGCCAGGTGGCGGGTCATCTGTCCCATGGTGACTGGGTTGCCGACGATCAGGCGGACCAGGCGCCGCCCGGCCTGATCCGCCTGCGGGTCGAGGGCCAGGACGCGGTCGTCGTCGAGGTGGAGGAACCGCATCAGGCCAGCGCTGCCCTGCGCCTGCCCGACCAGCGCGCTGAACTCCTCGTAGGAGGTACTAGCCGCCAGCCTGGCGAACAGAACCCCGATGTCGGGCTGGCTGATGCCGTCGTAGATGCCGTCCAGGACAGCCGGGAACGGCCGTTCGCTGGTCAGCACATGGCGGCGCACGGGTATGTCGCGCACCTGCTCGGATGTCACTGGTTCCTCCTGTGAGCTGGCCCAGAAAGCGGCGCTGGCTCAGATTCCTGCCGCGGCAACGCGGATGACGTCGAGGACGAAGTCGGGGTGGGACAGCATGGGGACGTGGCTGCTGTCGATGTCGTAGGTGGTGGCGCCCATCCGCTTGGCCGAGTCCCGCTCCAGGTCCGGGTGGACGGTCTGGTCGTTGTTGGCCACGATGCACCAGCTCGGCTTGGTCCGCCACGCGACGCCGTGAGCGTTGTGCAGGCTGTACTACGAGGCCATCACCTCATATCCCTCTGCTTGCAGCGGCGGGATCACCTTGCTGAAGCACGAGCCATGGGCCCAGATCCCGTGACAGAACACGATGCTCGGCTTGACCTGCGGGGACATGGCCCCTCCCTTCCTCGGACCTGACAATGGATTACCGTTCGTGCTCCCAGCCAAGCGGCGCGACCGCGTCATGAACATGAGGGAGCTCTCACGGAACTGACCACCCGAAAACTGTGAGCGCGGCGGGAGACAGCTGCTGACGGCAGGGCCCTGGGTCCGGTCCGGCGCGTCTGGCTGCGCCGGGTCGGCCTTGACCCGCGTCCGGCTGGTTGCTGGCCGCAGGCGGCCCGGGCAGCCGCGTATTGTTAGCCTCGACTGCGCTGTCCCGGGCAAAGGGGGAGGCCGTGGCTGAGCCGCCGGCTGGGTTCGGCGGCGTGCTGCGGAGGTTGCGCAACGGGGCAGGGCTGACGCAGGAGGAGCTGGCCGAGGCGGCCGCGGTGAGTCCGCGGACGGTCAGCGACCTGGAGCGGGGCCTGGTCACCACGCCGCACAAGGACACGGCGCGGCTGCTCGCCGATGCGCTCGGTCTCGATGGCTGGGCCCGCATCGAGTTCGAGGCGGCCGCGCGGGGACGTGGGAGACCTGGCCGAGCCGGCGCCAGGGGGGTGGCGGCGACCAGGACGCTGCCCCGCGACATCGCCTCGTTCACCGGGCGGCTGCACGAACTGGCGCTGATGGCGGACGCGCTGGCGGCCGCGGGCGGCGTGGTGAGCATCCACGCAATCGGCGGGATGGCCGGCGTCGGCAAGACCGCGTTCGCCGTGCATGCCGCGCATGCGCTGGCCGGCCGGTTCCCTGGCGGGCAGATCTTCCTGCCGTTGCACGGCCACACCCCGGGGCGCGAGCCGGTGGGCCCGGCCGATGCGCTGGCCAGCCTGCTGCTGACCGTCGGGGTTCCGGCGGGCCAGGTCCCGGCCGATCTGGAGGCGCGAGCCGGGCTGTGGCGCGACCGGGTGGCCGGACGGCAGCTGCTGCTGGTGCTGGATGACGCGGCGAGCAGCGAGCAGCTCCGGCCGCTGCTGCCCGGCGCCGGCGGCAGTCTGGTGCTGGTCACCAGCCGTCGGCGGCTGACCGCGCTTGAGGAGGCCACGACGATCAGCCTGGACGCCCTCCCGCCTGATGAGGCGGCCGGGCTGCTGGTCCGACTGGCTGTCCGGTCCGGGCTCAGCTCGGCCGACCCCCAGGTCGGGGCGATCACCCGGCTGTGCGGGTACCTGCCGCTGGCGATCGGGATGGTGGCCCGGCAGCTGTACCACCATCCGGCGTGGACCGTGGCCGGGCGGGCCGCCGATCTGGCCGCCGCCGTGGACCGGCTGGAGCTGCTGGTTACCGAGAACCTGTCAGTCGCCGCGGCGTTCGACCTGTCCTATGGCGACCTCACGCCCGAACAGCAGCGGCTGTTTCGCCGGCTCGCGCTGCACCCCGGCCCCGACATCGACCACTACGCCGCCGCCGCTCTCGATGGCACCAGCCTGGCCGACGCCCGCCGCGGGCTAGAGGCGCTTTATGAGCAGTACCTGCTGACCGAGCCGGCGCAGGGCCGGTACCGGATGCACGACCTGATCCGCGAGCACGCCCGCGCGCTAGCCCGCCGCCTTGACCCTGGCGATGACCGGGAGGAGGTCACCGGACGGCTGCTGGACTACTACCAGCGCCGCGCCGCCCACGCTCAGGATCTGCTGGCTCGCCATGCCCGTGGCGGCCCCGCCCCGGCGGCCGGCGCCGCGCCGGCCAACGTCCCGGTCCTGGCCAGCCGGGAGCAAGCCCTGGCGTGGGCCCGGGCCGAGCGGGCCAGCCTGCTGGCTTGCCTGGACCAGGCCACCGCGGCCGGGCAGCACGCCCGGGTCATCGCGCTGACCGCGGGCCTGGCGGGCCTGCTGCAATACGACGGCCCCTGGGACCAGGCCATCACCCGCCACGCCACCGCCGTGCGGGCCGCCGGGCAGCTCGGCGACCCGCCCGGCGAGGCCGTCGCCCTCAGCAACCTGGGGGACGCGCGGCAACTGGCCGGGGACTATCCCGGCGCGGCGAGGGACCTGCAGGAGGCGCTGGGCATCTGCCGGGAGCTCGGCGACCGGCCCGGCCAGGCCGGCGTCCTCACCAGCCTCGGGAACACGCGGCGGATGGCCGACGACCATCCCGGCGCGGCCAGGGACCTGCAGGAGGCACTGAGCATCTGCCGGGAGCTCGGCGACCGGCCCGGCCAGGCCTACGCCCTCAACAACCTCGGGATCATGCGACTGTCGACCGGGGAGACTTCGGGCGCGGCCAGGGACCTGCAGGAGGCGCTGGGCATCTGCCGGGACCTCGGCGACCGGCCCGGCCAGGCCGGCGTCCTTATCTGGCTGGGGGAGGCGCGGCGGCTGACCGGAGACTATCCGGGCGCGGCCAGGGACCTGCAGGAGGCGCTGGGCATCTGCCGGGACCTCGGCGACCGGCTCGGCCAGGTCAACGCCCTTACCTGGCTCGGAGTCGTGCGGCGGCGGACCGGGGACTATCCGGGCGCGGCCCAGGACCTGCAGGAGGCGCTGGGGATCTCCCGGGAGCTCAGCCACCCGCGCGGGCAGTTCAACGCCCTTATTCACCTCGGGGAGGCGCGGCGGCTGGCCGGGGACTATCCGGGCGCGGCCCGGGACCTGCAGGAGGTAGCGGAAATCTGCAGCGAGCGCGGCGAACGGGTCATACGGGCCAGCGCCCTCAACTACCTCGGTGTCGTGCGCCGGCTCACCGGCGATTTCCCAGGGGCGGCCCGGGACCTGCAGGAGGCGGTGGGCATCTTCCGAGGCGTGGGCGACCGGCCGCTCCTGGCCGAGGCGCTCACCCGCCTCGGAACGGTGCGGCGGGTGACCGGCGACTATCCGGGCGCGGCCCGGGACCTGCAGGAGGCGCTGGACATCTCCCGCGAGATCGGCAACCCGGACGCTGAAGTCACGGCTCTCAACGAGTCCGGGACGCTGAGCAGGATCCGCGGTGACCTCGGCCGGGCCTGCTCACGCCACCAGCAGGCCCTGGATCTGGCCTGCCGGATCGGCATCGCGCTGGAGCAGGCGCACGCTCTGGCTGGCCTGGGCCGGTGCGCCCGGGCCGTCGGCGCGGGCGAGGCTGAGGACAGGCTGCGGCAGGCGCTGGCGATCATGCAGCGGATCGGCGCGGCCGAAGCCATGGCCGTGTCCGCCGAGTTGGACGCGGTGCACCATCCGACCTGGTTCACGGCGGAGGCAACAAGATCGGCTCCCAGCCTGCTCCCAGAGTCGGACAATCAGCAGGCCGGGGAGCCCGATTGATCATCGGGTCAGCCGAGGCGACGAGCAAGAATGACCCGAACGACGCCCGGTCGGGCGCGATCGCAGCGCTGCGCTGCCCGGCGGGAGGTGACCGCTGATGACCACGCAGCGGTCCTGAAGGTGTGGTCCAAGCGTCACCGTGACTTGGGCCGGGCATGCAACAGGTGGCCTGCCGGCTGCACGCCGTGCTCTGCGAGTTCGCTGTTTCTGAGCCCCTGCTCGCCCGGCCGGGAGCAGGGGCTCAGAAAGAGCGCGGGCTCAGACGCCTGCTGCGGCGGTGCGGATGACGTCGAGGACGTAGTCGGGGTGGGAGAGCATGGGGACGTGGCTGCTGTCGATGTCGTAGGTGGTGGCGCCCATGCGTTTGGCGGCGGCCCGCTCCAGGTCGGGATGGACGGCTTTGTCGTTGTTGGCGACGATGTACCAGCTCGGCTTCGTCCTCCACCCGACGCCCTGAGCGTTGCGGCTGAACAGGTCGACGGCCGGGGGGTAGGCGGTGGCCCAGACGATCTTCTGCTCGTCCTCGGGCAGGTCTCCGCAGAAGGAGGCGGCGCCGGAGGGGAGCATCCAGATCCGCCCGTCGGCGACCTCGATCTGGCCGAAGAGCGGCGTGGTGGGGAACTTCTCCTGCTCGCTCTGGGAGGTCTCGGTCTCGTCGGGGCCCAGGGCGGCGATATACACCATTCCGGCTACGCGGTCATCGATGCCCGCGGCGGTGATGACGGCGCCGCCGTAGGAGTGGCCGACCAGGATGGCCGGGCTGTGGACCCGCCCCAGGGTTGCCCGCGTCGCGGCAACGTCGGCCTCGTTGGTGTCGAGGCCGTACTGTGCGGCGATCACTTCGTATCCCTCGGCCTGCAGCGGCCCGGTCAGCTTGTTCCAGCACGACCCATCGGCCCAGATCCCGTGACAGAACACGATGCTCGGCCTGGTCTGAGTGGACATAGTCCCTCCATCTCGGTTGACAGCGGATAACTGTTCGCTCTCAAGCCAAGCAACGCGGCCGTGCCAGGAACATGAAGAACCGCCCACGGAACTGACAACCCCGAAACTGTGAGCGCGTGCGCGAAGATAGCTGCCGTCTGCACGGCCTTGGCTGGCATCTGCACACGGCTGAAATCGGTGGCGTCGCGCTAAGTACCACGTCGAACCGGCTGCGCTCCATCGCCTTCGCCTTGCTGACCCCATTCTTCTTCCTGCGAGCAGGCACGCTCATCTTCGCCCCGGCCCTGGTCTCCGGCGCGGGGGTGATCGCCGTCTTGCTGCTCGTCAAGCTGACCGCCAAGCTGATCGGCGTATGGCCCGTGGCCACCGCGTTCAAGCTGCCGCGACGCGAGCGCACTTGCACCACTCTGCTCATGGCTAGCGGGCTCACCTTCGGCTCGATCGCAGCGCTGTTCGGCCTCACCCACCACCTGATCAGCCAGGCCCAGTACACCGAACTGGTGACCGTCGTCATCCTCTCCGCCTTCGTACCCACCCAGATCGCCCAGCAGCCCTTCCAGCCCGCCGTCCTCAACAGCCATGAAGAAGAGGCACTCGGCGAAGAGGAGCTGCCGATCGACCATCACCAGGACGGCGCAAGATCACATGACGATTGATCGATGGAATAAAGGACAGACGCGCTCTATCCGCCCCCAAAATCAGACGTGGTCGGCTCCCATCCGGCTTCCAGAATCGGACATCCGCAGGACAGAAGCCCCGGTCACCAGAGCTGACCGGGGCTTCTGACCTGCTGTTTCGTCTGGGGTGAGTGATGGGATTCGAACCCACGACATCCAGGACCACAACCTGGCGCTCTAACCAACTGAGCTACACCCACCATGGCCGCGCGCTGACCCGCCGCTCGGCTTCACGCAGCATACCGGGACCCGCTCATTCCGCGGAACTGGGTTGCCGTACGCCCCCGGCCGAGTCGGCATCGACAACCTGACCGCCGTGCCGGGCGGCTATCTCCCGTGCCGTTACGGTGTCCGGCCCCGGCGGCGGCACGAACACGGCCTCCCGGTAATACCGCAGCTCGTTGATGCTTTCCCTGATATCGGCCAGCGCACGATGGCCGCCGTGCTTTTCCGGGCTGGCGAAGTACGCCCGCGGGTACCAGCGCCTGGCGAGCTCCTTGATGCTGGACACGTCCACCATCCGGTAGTGCAGGAACTCGTCAAGCTCGGGCATGTCCCTGGCGATGAACGACCGGTCGGTGCCGATCGAGTTACCGCACAGCGGCACCTTCCGCGAATCCGGCACATGCTTGCGCACGTACGCGAGCACCTGCTCCTGCGCCTCGGCCAGGGTGATCCCGGATGGCAGCTCGGCGAGCAGGCCCGAGGCGGTGTGCATCTCGCGGACCACCTCGGGCATCGTGTCGAGGGCTTCAGCCGGCGGCTTGATCACCAGGTCGATACCGTCGTCCACGATCACGAGCTCACTGTCAGTAACAACGCACGCGATCTCCACGAGCGCGTCACGGGCAAGATCGAGCCCGGTCATCTCGCAATCGATCCAGACGAGCCGGTCAGCCATCCCTCCAGCCTAGGCCAGCCGGGGTGACATCGCGTAACACGGCCTATCCCAATTGCCCGGCGCCGCGTGCTCGCCCGGCCATGGCCGTGATATGCGCGGGGGTATCCACGCCCGGACGCAGGCCCGGATCGGGCTCCGCCGCACCGAAGATCAGCGAGACGGGCAGCACGCCCGCCCACCGATCGCTGTCGTAGTCCTCCGGGTCATCCTTGGGCGGGCCGGTCCTGACCTTCACCGAGGCCTCGTGCAGCGGCAGCGCGAGTACGGCGGTGGCGGCGAGTTCCTTGCGGGTGGGAAGCCGGGTATGGTCCCACCTGCCGGGGGCGAGCTGCTCGGTGACGGCATGGAGGGCAGCGAGCCGTTCTGAATCCTCGGTGACCAGCCGTGCGGTGCCGAAAGCTACCGCACTGCGGTAGTTCATCGAATGATGGAACACCGCACGGGCGCACACCAGGCCATCAAGGTGGGTGACCGTGACGCAGATCTCCTGGCCGTCGGCGGCCAGCAGGGCACGGTTGCCCGACGAGCCGTGCAGGTACAGGGTGTCGCCGATGCGGCCGTAGCCAGTGGGCAGCACGACGGGCACGCCGCCGGTGATCACGCCGACATGGCAGACCAGGCCCGCGTCCAGGACGGCGTACAGGTCCCGGCGGTCGGCCCGGCCGCGTTCGGCGAGCCGGTGGATGGTGGTGCGCTCGGTACTGGAAAGGGGCGCGGTGCTGGTCATGGTCTCCTGCCGCCTGCTGATCGGGGTCATCCCAGGCTAAGGTAAAAGTGGACTGGATAAAATAGCCACTTACCGAGGATCTGAGATGACCACTTCTGCTCAGGGCCGGGCTCGGCCGCGGGCTCGGGCTCAGGTGGAGCTTCCGGTGATCGTCGAGCGCGGCAGTCCCGTCGCGCTCGCGTCCCAGATCGCCGCGCAGCTGCGGCAGGCGGTGGGGGACGGCCGGCTGGCCGCCGGCGAGCGGCTCGCGTCCAGCCGGGCCCTGGCCGCGTCGCTCGGGGTCAGCCGGACGGTGGTGACCGGTGCGTACGCGCAGCTCTACGCGGAAGGCTGGCTGGACGGCCGGTACGGTTCGGGCACCTACGTGGCCGCGGGAGCGCCGGGCCAGGCGGCCTTGGCACCCGGAGCGGCGGTGGCGCCGGCCGCGGTGGCGCCGGCCGCGGCGGCCTGGCCTGCGCCCGGCCGGGAGCCGATCGAGATGCGGCCCGGCATCCCCTGGGCCAGCGGGATCGATGGTGCCGCCTGGCGCCGGGCCTGGCGGCACGCCGGGGCCATGCCGCCGTCGGCCAGCCCCGAGCCGCAGGGCCTGGCCGAGCTGCGGGCCGCGCTGGTGACGCACCTGCGGCTAAGCCGGGCCATGCGCTGCACCCGCGATCAGATCCTGGTGACGCGCGGCGTGGCCGGCAGCCTGCGGCTGCTCGCGGCCGCCCGGCTGCGCCCCGGCGACCGGGTGGCGATGGAAGACCCCGGGTACCCGGTCGCCCGAGCGATCTTCGCCGCGCACGGGGCCCAGGTCGTGCCCTGCCGGGCGGATGAGCACGGCCTGGTGGTCAGCGACCTTCCCGGTGACGTGCGCCTGGTGTACGTCACGCCCGCGCACCAGTACCCGCTGGGCGGCAGGCTCCCCGTGCCGCGGCGGCAGGCGCTCATCGCCTGGGCGCGGGCGACGGGCGCGCTGGTCGTCGAGGATGACTATGACAGCGAGTTTCGCTACGACGTGGCGCCGCTGCCTGCCTTGTTCGGCCTGGATCCAGGCGTCGTGGTGCATCTGGGGACGACCACCAAGACGCTCACTCCCGCCCTCGGGGTGGGCTGGCTCGTCGCCCGCCCTGACCTGGTGGCCGAGCTCGCGGCGGTGAGTACCGGGCTGGGCGAGCGTACCGGCGAGGCAGCGCAGCATGCCTTCCTGGCCCTGCTCAGCCGCGGGGACCTCGGGCGCCATGTCCGGCGGATGCGCCGCGAGTACAGCCGCCGCCGCGAGGTGATCGTGGCGGCCCTGGGCGCCGCGCCGGGACCGGCCCGGCTGCTCGGCGACACCGCCGGGCTGCATGTGGTCCTTGAGCTGCCCGCGGGCACGGCCGACCAGGTGGCCGCCGCCGCGCTCGATCAGGGCGTGGCCGTGCTGACGCTGCAGCGCTACTTTGCCGGCCGGGCCGCCAGGGACGGCCTGGTGCTCGGCTACGGCGGCGCGTCGCTGAGTCAGGTGAGCCAAGCGTGCGACGTGCTCAGAGAGCTCCTGGCCGCCCTCCAGGCTCCCGGCGCGGGGACGGTCACCTGACCCGGGCCCTTCTCTCCAGTCGGGCCGCCAGACAGTCCAGCCCTCTGTTAGTCCGGTCCGTCTGTGCGCAGGGGAGGCCGCACGCGATCATTGGGGACGAGCCCGGAGCATGCGGCGGGGCGCGAGGGACATCAGCCAGGCGAGGTGCGTAGTGACCGATGACATCAGTGAGCAGGGCGTTCCCATCGCCCGGCAGATCGGGAAGGTGCCGGGGATCGAGGATCCGGGCCGCCTGGCCGCGTGGATCAGCAGCCACCGGCCGGCACAGGCCGGCGAGCTGCGCTCCGCCGAGCTGCTGACCGGCGGCCGGTCGAACCTGACCTACCGCCTGGAGCTCAGCCAGTCACCCCTGGTGCTGCGGCGCCCCCCGCTCGGCCATGTCCTGCCGACCGCGCACGATATGGCCAGGGAGTACCGGGTGCTGACGGCCCTGGCCGGCACCGGCATCCCGGTGCCGGCCCCGGTGGCCTTCTGCCCGGACCCCGATATCATCGGCGCCCCGTTCTACCTGATGGAGTACGTGCCGGGCCTGGTGCTGCGCAGCCGCCAGGACGGCGAGCAGCTCGATCCCGGCCAGGCCCGCCGGCTGTCGCAGCAGCTGACCGCGATGCTCGCGGCCATCCACGGGCTGGATACCGATGCTGTCGGCCTGGCCGGGTTCGGGCGCCCGGACGGCTACCTCGCGCGCCAGCTGGCCCGGTGGCAGCGCCAGTGGGAGCTGTCGGTGACCAGGCCGATGCCCGGCTACGACGCCCTGGTGGACCGGCTGACGGCCGGGCTGCCGGAATCGGCCGAGGGGACTTTGGTGCACGGCGATTTCCGGCTGGACAACATGCTGGTCACCCTCGGACAGGAGCCGGCGATCGCTGCCGTGGTCGACTGGGAGATGTCCACGCTCGGCGATCCGCTGGCCGATCTCGGCCTCACCCTCATGTACTGGTCCGACCCGGGCGAGGAAGACTGGCTGGAGAACAACGTGGGCGCGGGGGTGACCTCGACGCCGGGATTCCTCAGCCGGGCCGAGGTGGCCGCGAGATACGCGGAGCTGACCGGCCGGGACATCTCGGGTATCGGCTACTACATGGCGTTCGGGTGCTTCAAGCTGGCGGTCGTGCTGGAGGGAATCCACGCGAGGTTCCTGCAGCACAAGACCGTGGGCGAGGGATTCGAGATGGAGGGGCCCGCCGTGCCCGTGCTCATCGAGCGGGCGCACAGGATGCTGGACGCGGATCCGTTCGGGGGCGGCTGACCCGGCGCCGTCCCGGTTCGCTGCCCGGAACGGCCCGCCCGAAAGTAGGTGAGGCCCGGCGCCCCGCTCTCGCCGGGCCTCAATAGTGATGACGCACAATCGACGCAGGAGGTTCACATGAATTGGCGAGGATCCTCCGTTGCGCCGGATTTAATGCTGGTGATGCGCAGTTAGTGCGCAGTTTGCCTTCAGCTGCTTCGCGTCGATCAGCGGCCGGGATGCCCCGGCTACGTATAGTTACCGGTAGTTACGGGGCTGCGCAGCTCGGGTTGCACGTCCGGCGCGCGACTGCGTTGAGGAAGGCCTGGCCAACCTGCGCCGGATTGGTGACCCGGTACACAGCGCCGTGGGTCACGTCGGAGATCCGCCGCATGGCCGAGAAGCTGCCGGCCTGGCCGAACACGATGGAGATGATCTCGATCCGCCGTGACGGGTTATAGAGCGTGCGCAGCGTGCGGAGCAGCGCGGGCAGGGGCAGGCCCCCGGGCGCGTTGTCCACGCCGGCGGTCAGGACGATGATCGCGTTGGCGTACTTCGGGTTGAAGCTCGCCGTCATCGACTTATACGCGGCCAGGATGCTGTCATTCAGCGCGACCGCGCTGCCCCCGTCGGGCACGATCGTCTTGTCGACCTGCTCCAGCTCCTGCCGGCGGCTGATCAGGCCGAGCTCAGCGGTCAGCGGGCCGATCGGCACGATCTGCTTGTAGGGCCTGCTGCCGGCCAGGTGGCTCGAGAACTCCCACAGGCCCATCTGGGTGCTGTCGGGGAACAGCGCGAGGCCAACGCGGGAGACCTGCGTGCCTTCCTGCATGAAGGTCTGGCCGGTGCCGTCCGACTGGGCCATCGCCGACGAGATATCGGCCAGCACGAGGTCCCTCAGGCTCAGTCCGAGGTTGTTCCAGATCCCCAGGGTGCTCTGGGCCTCGCTGGCCGCGGCCGGCGTCGCCAGATCAAGGTGCTGAGTGCTCAGGCCGAACGTGGCGGGGGACCCGTCAGCGGCCCCGCCATCGGGTCCGCTGCCGGACCGGAAGCCGTCGAAGCGGACCACCGAGGAGGCGTAGCGGGTCTGCAGCGCCTGCTCGAACTGCCTGGCGGCTTGCTGCTTCAGCGGATCAGAGGTGGTCAGGACATACGGGTAGTCGAGCTCGGGGCTGCCGAGCAGCCGGCTCGGCCCGGACGGGTACCGCGCCGCGAGCGGGTGACCGGGGTTCGCCTGGTCATACTGGATCACCGCCTGCTCGGAGGTCACCGTCACCGGGTGCAGGCTGTAGGGCGGGGAGGCGAGGCTGACGAATGAAGCCAGCGATATCGGGTCATCGAACCCCGTAGTGGCGTTGGCACTCAGGACGAAATTGGTGAAGTCAGTCCGTGCTGCCGTGCCCCCGCCCAGCAGCCTGCTCATCTCGACGAGGGTGGCCAGCCCGGACGCGCTCTGGGTGGGATCAGGCAGGTCTACCTGCAGGTGCAGTGCCGCCGGGGGGCCGCCGGCGGAGGCCGGCAGCAGGAAGTTCCAGCCGACCGTGCTCCCGAATTCCGGCATACGGGCGGCCACCGATCCGGGCATCGCGAGCACCAGCGGCGAGCGTGCCACGTCGACCCCGGTCGGCTGGACCGCGCGGGCGCCGAGCGGGAATTTGCGCGCCGTATCGATCCACAAGCTGGAGTCGGGAATCCAGGCGTCCACCGCGGGCAGCCCGGAGTTCGGGCTCTGGCCGTCGATCTGGGCGGCCACGGTAGCGGACTGGCCCTCGCTGACCTGGACATACGCGCAGGTACCGCCCACCTTGCGGTGCTGGCGGTTGAACAGCTGCGCGACTTGCCCGACGGCCGGGGCGATGTCGCCGGTTACTGCCACGTTGAGCACCACGGGGTGGTTGTCGCACGTGGCGCGGGACACCAGCGCCTGTGCCGTGAGCGTGACCAGGAGCGTGACCGCGATGACGCCGGCCACCGTGACCAGCACTCTCGTACTGAGGCGGCGCGGCGGGCCGCGCCGGCCCGAGGATCTTCTCCTCGCGCGTGGTGAAGTCACTGCGTCCTCTCAAGGGCGAGGTGGCGGTGCGCAGCACGCAGTGCGGGGTGCGGGGTGCGGGGTGCAGGCTCGCAGACTCATAAACGACTATAACGAACGGTCAGTGCCAGATAGAACTACTTACCCGCTTTTGCCGGGGAACGTGCAAATGCGCACTGCGTGCATTCCGCCCTGGCCGGCCAGAATGGGGTCCATGGCCAGCCTGGTTGCCGTTGCGGATGCGCGTGACGCGCGCCTGGCCGACTACGTCGGCCTGACCGATGTGCACCTGCGCCGGAGCCTGGAGTCGGTACACGGGCTCTTCGTGGCCGAGGGCGAGAAGGTGATCAGGTCCGCGATCGGGGCCGGTTATCGGCTGCGCTCGCTGCTGGTCACCCCGCAGCGACTGGCCGCGCTCGGCGACCTGGCGCACTCCTGCCCGGCGCCCGTGTACGTGGTGGCGCCGCAGGTCGCCGAGAGCCTCACCGGGTACCGGGTCCATCGAGGCGCGCTGGCGTCGATGGAGCGGCGCCCGCTGCCCCCGCTCGCCGAGGTCCTGAACGGCGCCCGCCGGGCCGTGATCCTTGAGGACATCGTGAATCACGAGAATGTCGGCGCGATCTTCCGGTGTGCGGCCGGGCTCGGATTCGACGCGGCCGTCCTGGCCCCCCGCTGCGCCGATCCGCTTTACCGGCGTTCGGTAAAGGTGTCGGTGGGCGCGGTGTTCGCGATTCCCTATGCCCGGATGGAAGACTGGCGGGGCGGCCTGGGCGAGGTGCGGGCGGCCGGATTCCGCCTGCTGGCGCTCACCCCGGCGGCTGACGCGCTGCCGATCGGGGACATTCCGGCCGGCGGCCGGCTCGCCCTGCTGCTGGGGACCGAGGGCGATGGCCTCTCGGCCCGCTGGCTGGAGGCGGCCGACGCGCGGGTGCGGATACCGATGCGCGGGGGAGTGGACTCGCTCAACGTCGCGTCGGCGGCCGCCATTGCCTGCTATCTGCTGGCACAGGACTCAGCCTGATTCGGCCGGCGTGATTGGCGGCAGCACGAGCGGCAGCCCGGCGCGGCCGATAAGATCTCCGGGGTCGGACACGGCGGCCGCACCAGGCTACGTTGAAGCCACAGCACGCTGAATTGGAATGTAGTAGCGATTTTGCCCAATTGATCATGGGACAACTAGCCCGACCGATACGGGGCGCCCCGCTTCCCCGGTATGCTCCGGCGCCTGGAGTTCGTGCCCGACTGAGCAGCTCTTCACCCGCGAGAGGTTGGCTTGTGGACGCAGTCCGTTCTGTGAATGTCCCGGCGCAGGAAGCCCGGTCCGTGGATGTCCCCGTGCCGGAGGCGGAAGAGCTCCGTGGTGACCGGCAGGTCCAGCACGAGGTGCTGGTTGCCCTCGCGGAGTGCCAGAACCACAGGAGGTGGTTCGCGAAGTTCGCCCGCCCCTACCTCGGCGCGGACCCGATCGAGATTGGCACCGGGCTCGGTGATTATGCGCTGGAGTGGATCCCGGAGGTCCAGAGGTATACCGCCACCGAAGCGGATCCCGCCCTGTTCGCCGGGCTGCGCACGTCGATGGCCGCCTATCCGAACGTCGTCGTGCGCCAGCTCAGCCTGCCCTCGTCCGAGCGGGCCGATCATTCGTGCCTGATGTCCTACAACGTGCTTGAGCACATCGACGACCACGTGGGGGCGCTGCGCAGCATGGGCGCTCTGGTCCGGCCCGGCGGCCACATCATCCTGGTCTGCCCCGCGTTCCCGTTCGCGATGAGCCGGGTGGACATCGCGACCGGCCATGTCCGGCGCTATACGAAACGGACGATGCGAGCGGCGCTGGTGGCATCAGGATTGGAGCCCGTGTCGGTTCGCTACGCTAATTCCCTCGGCCTGATCTGCTATTACGTCTTTACCAGCCTGCTGGGGAAGGCCCCGTCCAAGGGCAAGACGATGCTGTTCTACGACCGGGTGGTGGTGCCGGTCGTCCGCAGTATCGAGCGCGTCATCCGGCCGCCTTTCGGCCAGTCCGTAGTGGCCATCGCGCGGGTGCCCGATGGCGGCCGCCGGCCTGCGTAGTGGCCTGCCCCGGCGACCCGCGGTTACTTCGGCGCGGGCCGGAACACCATGACGCCGTCCGCCTGGTAGGCGAAGCGGAAGCCGGTGTGCTCCAGGTACGCCTCGACGTTGTGATACCGGGATTCGGGATGGCGCGTCTTCCAGATATGCAGCCATACCAGCACCCACCCGATGTGCAGGCCGCGCAGGCTGCGCTGGGCCGCGATGCGCTGCGCGGTCGTGCTGTGATGCCCGTGCTCGGCCGCCTGCAGCCGCTGGAAGAACGGCACCTTGCTGACGGCCGCGATGGTCGGCGCGGGCACCCAGGAGGTGTAGGAGACGGCGCGCGGATGGCCATCGGCGGTCGCGATGAGCAGCGCGGGAGTCGCTATCCGGGATCCGTAGAGCGGGATGCCGCCGCGCAGGCCATAGGGCACGTCCAGGACGGTCGAGCCCGAATGGTCAGCGGCGATCGCGCGGTCCAGGGCGGGCAGGGTGGTCGCCATGGTGCCAGGGCCAGGGCTTCCCGACCAGCCCGCCTCCAGCGCGGCCAGCGCGAGCACCACGATGAGCAGCGGCCGGGCCCGGCGGCTGATCCAGTCCACTGCGATGCCCGCCAGCAGCGCCGCGCCGACCAGCCCGATCAAGGCCAGCCGGTCGGCCTCGCGCAGGGCCGAGAGGCCGGGAATCCGGACCAGCCAGGTGTAGGGCAGCAGCTGTGACACCCGCACGCCGTTCCAGGTGGACGCCAGGGGGACGTACTGGTGGCAGGCCGGGGCGAGGCAGCTCACGCCGTACCTTCCGATGACCGGGCGCCCGACCAGTATCGCGGTCCCGAGCGCGAGTGCGGCGCCCCCCAGCCACATCAGGGCGAACCACCAGGCATTCTGCCGGCGCCAGCCGACAGCCAGGCCCAGCAGCGCCAGCAGGCCGAGCACCAGCCCGAACGTCGGCAGCCCCTCGGCGGGCGCCTGGTAGTGGTAGGCCGACGTCAGGCCGCTCAGCCCGTAGCTGGCCAGCCGCGGCGACGGGCTGAACAGGGACGACAGGCCGGCCCCGTACATCCCGTAGGTCTTCGTCAGCAAGGCGGCCCCGGTCGCCGCCGGGCCGGCGGTCGCGCCACCCGCCCTGACCTGCTGGCCCATGGCGATGAGCTGCGGCGCTGCCACCACGAGGGCCACGACAGCGCCCAGGGCCAGCGGGATGATCGCAGCTCGCAGGGCGGCGCGGTCCCTGACCAGGCGCCCGATCAGCCACGGCGCGAGGATGAGGACGGCCAGGATGACGGCCAGGACCGCGGACTCCTGATTGACCAGGACCGACGCGCCCAGGACCACGCCCAGGATGATGCCCTGGCGCTTGCCGGGGGTCCGCCGCAGCCGGATTGCCGCCTCCAGGGTCATCGGCAGGAAGAGAGTGCCGATGGCGATATTGAGGTGGTACCAGTTCTGCCAGAGCAGCATGGAGGCCAGGCCGAAGAACGCGCCGGCCGCGATCGCCCCGGCCTGAGCGAGCCACAGCCGGCCGGCCCGGTACATCACGTAGCACAGCAGGCCGGGCGCGACGATGGTCAGCACGCTGAAGGCGGCCGAGGGGCCGAAGAGCAGGGTGACCGGCGTCATCAGCAGCCCGGCCAGCGGCATGGTCGTGTCGAAGCCCAGCTGGATGCCCGCGGGGGCCGCCATATAGCCGGTAAACCACGGATTGCCCAGGTGCGTCACCTGCCGGGCGACCCACCACAGGTCCCATACATAGCTCGAGACATCACTGGAGGCGGGGAGCCTGCCGATCAGCAGATAGGGTGCCCTCGGCCAGGTCACCGCCACCCCGGCGACCACGTAGATGGCGAGCAGGGCGAGGTGGCGCACCGCGGGGCGGGCCGTCAGGGCCCGCAGGCCCCGCTGGTCAGTGTCTGGCCGGCGCTCGTCCGCCCGGGTGTCCGGGTCCGTCCGCCCCGAGGCCGGCGCAGGCGCAGCGGGACCGGGGGTGCCCTCGGTTTGCAGGGTCCCGGCAGGACCGGAACCCGGCTGGCCACGCCGGCCGTGGCCTGCTGCGTTCATCGACTCATCCCTGCCCGCCCTGGTCACTTGCGCCCGCGCAGATCATCCCATATCCGCCCACCGTTACGGCCAAACCGATGGTGCGGCTCGAGAGCGGCCAGTCTGAAAGGTTACCCGAAAACTCCTGCCGGCTGCCCAGAGTGACCGCAGGCGACACCGCAACGGACACCGCCGCCGACACCGAAACGCGGCCGCCGCCCGACCGGCGACCGGTGGCGCCACCTGGTGGCGACCGGTGGCGCCGCCTGGCCAAGGAGCCGGTTAGAGTCCTCAGGTGGCACTTGTGGAGGACACTAGCCTGCACCTGCCCCCCGCGCGGCTGCTCCGCTGGGAGATCTTCGCTGTTTTTGCCGTCTCCCTGGGTGCCAGCGGCCTGAACGCGCTGCTGGACCTGATCGGATCGCTGCTCGCGCCGCAGTCCCTGGGCAGCCAGCAGGCACTGCTCATCGGCTCGCGGGCGGCCAACCACTGGCTGGACCTGGCGCTCCAGCTGGCCGGCATCGCCGAGGCGCTCGCTCCGGTGGTCCTGGTGCTCTATCTCATGGCCAGATCGGGGGAGCCGCCATCGGCCATCGGCCTGGACGCCACCCAGCCGGTCAGTGACACCCTGTGGGGCGCGCTGCTGGCGGCCGTGATCGGCGGGACCGGCCTGGCCCTCTACCTGACCGCCTTCCACCTGGGCATCAGCCTGAACGTGGTGCCCGAGAGCCTGCCGGCCGTCTGGTGGCGCATCCCGGTGCTGATCCTCAGTGCCGCGCATGACGGCATCCTCGAGGAGATCCTGGTCATCGGCTACCTGCTGCGCAGGCTCGACCAGCTGGGCTGGACACCGTGGAAGGCCATCATCTTCAGTGCCGTGCTGCGCGGCTCTTACCACCTGTACCAGGGCTTCGGCGCGTTCCTCGGCAACGCGGCCATGGGCGTGATCTTCGGGATCCTGTACCGCCGGTGGGGCCGGGTCATGCCCATGATCATTGCCCACACGCTCATCGACGCCGTCACGTTCGTCGGCTACGCCGCCCTGCACGGCAAGGTGTCCTGGCTCCCGTAACGGGACTGCGGCCGCGACAACCGGGGATCTGCGGGTCTACCGTCGATCCGTGCGATGCCTGGAGTGCGGCCTGCGCGGCGACCGGGTGGAGCTGGCAGCGATCGCTGGCCTGCTGCGGTCGTTGGGGCCGGGTTTTCAGCAGGTGCTGGCCGGCGTCGGCCCGGCGGCCGCCGCGCGGCGGCCCGCGCCGGCGGTCTGGTCCGCGCTTGAGTACGCCTGCCACGTGCGGGACGTGCTCCTGGTCCAGCGCGACCGTGCCGTGCTCGCGCAGGTGGAGCACCGGCCCAGCTTCGCCCGGATGCACCGCGACGAGCGGGTCGCGCTGTGCCGGTACGGCGCGCAGCCGATCGGGGCCGTACTGGGCCAGCTGACGATGGCCGCCGAGTTGTGCGCCACCGTATTCGACGGGCTGGACCAGGCCGCCTGGAACCGCCCGCTGGTCTACAACTGGCCCGCCCCCGCCGAGCACGACCTCGCGTGGCTCGGCCGGCACACCGTGCACGAAGGCCACCACCACCTGATGGACGTGCGCAACGTCCTGGCCGTCCCCGGGGCGGACCGACCAGCCTGGCCAGCCTGCTGACCGAGCCGCACCGCCTGACCGGGGCGGGCTGGTCTCAGGCCTGCATGCCGTCGAGGCGCTGCAGGAGCTCGTGGGCGGCGAGCTCGACTTCCTTGTGCCGCCACTCCGCAGCCCGGTACTGACACGCGATCAGGCCCATGCGATGGACCCGGCGGAAGTCTCCGTAGACGAACGCGTACCTGGCCTTCGTGTGGTCGCCGGCGCCGTCGGTGAGCCCGAGATGCCAGGCGGCGTATTCCTCCCACGTGTGCGATTCCAGGAAGGCGTTCTCGTCGCTGGCCCGGGGCTGGACGTCGCCCCAGTCACTGTCGAGCACGTACTGCCGGGCGTCGATGAGCCGCTGTGCTCGCTCTACGGCGTCCTGGTTTACCGAGTACGAAGCCATCACAGCATTCTGCCGGGATCTCGCACCGGTGTGGCTCGACTCGCGCGGACTGTGTCCAGGCGGACGTTCGGCTCGCGCGGACTTACCTCGCCGAGCCGCCGGCGATCTCGTAGGACCACAGCTCGCTGCTCACGCCGACCGGGCCCGGCGCCTCGCCGCCACTGCGCTCGCTCGCGGAGCGGTGCCCGTGCCCGAACGCCGGCGAGTGCAGCCACGCCTCAAAGGACGCCTGGTCCCGCCACCGAGTCACCACCAGCCAGGTGGTGCGCTCGTCGGCCGGCTTGAGCAGCTCGAACCCCTCGAAGCCGTCCTGGTTGTCGACCGCGCCCGCGCGGGCGGCGAACCGCCGGGCAAGTTCATCCCCGCTGTCGGCCGGAACTGTAATCGCGTTGATCTTCACGACGGTCATGGGCACGATAATGCCAGCTCACCTCGCCGCAGCCGGCCACCCGGCAGGCGCGGGGCTGGCGGCGGGCTGAACTACGGGTGGCTGAAGGGCCAGCCGGGTCGGGGCGCTCCGCCGCCGGCGCGCGAGCCGGCGCGTCACGATGCGTAGTACTGGCCGGTCAGGACGACGGGCGGCCGAGGCCGTCGATGATCGCCGCGTCCGGCAGGTTCCCGAGTGCCGCCCCCGGCAGGATCAGCTTGGATCGCCGGACGCCGCTGCCGACGACCACCAGCGCCGTGGCGGCGACCGCCGCATCGACGTACACCGGCCAGCCGGCCGGCAGCCCGACCGGGGTGATGCCGCCGTACTCCATCCCGGTCTCGGCGACCGCGGTCTCGACCGGCGCGAACGACGCCTTGCGCACATCCAGCAGCCGCCGCACCACGCCGTTGACATCGGCCCTGGTCGTCGCCAGCACGACACACGCGGCGAAACGGGCCTGACCGTCACGGCGCCCCGTCACGACCACGCAGTTGGCGGACTGGCCGGGAGCGACGTCGTAGCGCTCGCAGAACGCGGCGGTATCCGCGAGCCCCGGATCGATCTCGGCTACGCCCACGTCGTCGGCCGGGAGCTTGCCGCCCAGCTCCGCGAGGGCGGCGGCGACGGCCGGAGCCAGAAGGTCCGGGCGGTCCAGTGCGGGCACTGCCGAGAGGCTGCCGATGCTCATGGTCACCCGCGGCAGTCTAGAGCCGGATGCTCAGGCTCCCGTATTGTTCGATCATGTCGGTATCTGAATCTCTGGATGAGCAGATCGGCGGTTCGGGCATCGACGCGCGCGGCGCCTCGGTGGCCAAGCTCCAGCGGGCACTGTCCGCCGGATCGCTGACCTCGGCTGATCTGACCACGTTCTACCTGGCCCGGATCGAGCGGCTCAACCCGGATCTGCACGCGGTCATCGCGCTCAGCCCGGACGCCGACGCGCAGGCACGCGCCAGCGACACCGCCAGGGCCGGCGGCCAGGCGCGCGGGCCGCTCGAGGGCATTCCGGTGCTGATCAAGGACAACATCGCGGCGCATCCGCTGCCCGCCACCGCGGGCTCCCCGGCGCTGCTCGGGGCCGCGACCGACGATGCGTTCCTGGTCACCAGGCTGCGCGAGGCGGGCGCGGTGATCATCGGCAAGGCCAACCTGTCGGAGTGGGCGAACTTCCGCTCCACGAGCTCCAGCAGCGGCTGGAGCTCGCTCGGCGGCCAGGCCGCCAACCCGCACGGCACCGGCCGCAACCCGTCAGGATCCAGCTCGGGATCGGCGGTCGCGGTCGCGGCGCGCCTGGCCCCGGTCGCGGTCGGCACCGAGACTGACGGGTCGATCGTGTCCCCGTCGAACGTCTGCGGCGTGGTGGGCATCAAGCCGACCCTGGGCCTGGTCAGCCGGAGCGGGATCGTGCCGGTATCCGCGGCCCAGGACACCGCCGGGCCCATGGCCAGCTGCGTGGCCGATGCCGCCGCGCTGCTGGGCGCGATGGCCGGCCCGGATCCCGCGGATCCGGCCACCGCGCAGGCGGGCGAGCACGCCGGGGACTACACGGCCTTCCTCGACGCCGGCGCGCTGGCCGGGGCTCGCCTGGGCATCTGGCGGGATGGGTCGCGACAGGCCGGGATCGGGACCGCCGCGGTGCTCGAGGCCGCGGTCGCCCGGCTGCGCGCTCAGGGCGCCGAGATCATCGACCCGGTCCCCCTGGCCGACGCCGAGAAGATCCATGAGCCGGAGTTCGCCGCCCTGCTGCATGAGTTCAAGCACGACCTCAATGCCTACCTCGGCGCGCTGGGCGGCGACCACCCGGCGACTCTGGCCGAGCTGATCGATTTCAACACCCGAAACGCCAGCCGCGTGCTGCCCTACTTCGGCCAGGAGTTGTTCGAGCAGGCAGCGGCCACAAACGGCGGCCTGGCCAACCCGGAGTACCTCGCCGCACGCGGCGAGGCGCAGCGGCTGGCCCGCACGGCCCTGGACACGGCACTGGCCGAGCACCGGCTGGATGCGGTGATCGCCCTGACGGGCAGCCCGGCCTGGCTGACTGATCACGTGCTGGGCGATCACCCGGTCTTCGGGACGTCGAGTCCGTGTGCGGCGTCGGGATACCCGGCGATATCCGTTATGGCCGGTCTGGTCAGTGGTCTTCCGGTCGGGATTTCCTTCATGGGGGCGGCCTGGAGCGAGCCGAGGCTGATCGCCCTGGCGTATGCGTTCGAGCAGGCTAGGCCCGCGTGAAACCTCGCGTCGCGGGGATAACCTGACGAACATGGACTCCTGGCGCGAGGTTCCCGTTCCCGGCCTGCCCGGCCGGGCGCCGGAGACGATGATCTGGGACACGGCCAGCGGCGCGCTCGCCCCGGCCGCCCGCGGGCCTATCGCCACCCTGTACGCCTGCGGGATCACGCCCTACGACGCGACGCACATTGGTCATGCCGCGACGTTCGTGGCCTGGGATCTGCTGGTGCGCGCGTGGCGGGACGCGGGCCATGAGGTCAGGTACGTGCAGAACGTCACCGACGTGGACGACCCTCTGCTCGATCGCGCGGCCGCCACCGGGGAGGACTGGCGCGCGCTGGCCGACCGCGAGATCGCCCTGTACCGGTCCGACATGGAGGCGCTGCGGGTACTGCCGCCGGCCCGCTTCGTCGGGGCGGTCGAGGCGCTGCCGACCATCGAGCACTTCAACCAGGTGCTGGCCGAGCACGGGGCGCTGTATGACCTGGACGGTGACATCTACTTCTCGCGCGCGGCCGATCCCGGGTTCGGCGCGGTATCCGGGCTCGATCCGGTGACGATGGCCGCCCTGTCGGGCGAGCGCGGCGGTGATCCAGGCCGGCCGGGGAAGAAGGACCCGCTGGATCCGATGGTCTGGCTGGCCGCGCGGCCGGGCGAGCCGGCCTGGGAGTCCCAGTTCGGCCGGGGCAGGCCAGGCTGGCACGTCGAATGCTCGGCCATCGCGACCCGGTACCTGGGCCATGCGTTCGACGTCCAGGCGGGCGGGACCGACCTTATCTTCCCGCACCATGAGATGAGCGCCTCGCATGCGCGGGTGGCGCTGGCCGAGGACGGCACGCCGGTGTTCGCCCGCCGGTACGCGCACGCCGGGATGGTGCGGCTGGCCGGGGAGAAGATGTCCAAGTCGCGGGGCAACCTGGTGTTCGTGTCGCAGCTGCTGTCGGCCGGCACCGACCCGATGGCGATCAGGCTCGCGATCATGGCGCACCACTACCGCCATGACTGGGACTGGACAGGGCCGGTCCTGGCGGCGGCGCAGGAGCGGCTGGCCCGCTGGCGGGCGGCCGTGGCGCTCGGAAACGGGCCCGCGCCGGGCGGCGAGCCCGCGCCCGGCGGCGAGGCGGGGCCGCCTGGCGAGGCGGTGCTCACGGCCATGCGCGAACGGCTCGCCGATGATCTCGACGCGCCCGGCGCTCTGGCCGTGGTGGATGCCTGGGCGGCCGCCGTGACCGAAGCCGGGCATGCGGACGGCTCCGGCGAGCTGGTCCGCGCGCGGCGGACGCGCTGCTCGGATCGGACGCGCTGCTCGGCATCGCCCTCTGACAGCGGACGCGCTGCTCGGCATCGCCTTGTGACAATTGCTGCTTTTGTCAACTGTGATTGTCCAGCTGTGGATGCGCCCCGTTGTCCACAGGATTGAAATAAATTCACGCGATTCGGCCGTGCCAGCCGTCGAGCGTGGTGGCATGACAGAAAACCACCACGCGGGTGACCTGCCCCCGCGGACCTGCGCGCAGAATCCACGACACCCAGCGGCCGGCCGGGAGCATCCGGGAACGACGGGCCAGCGCCGACGGGTAAAGATCGGCTCTCCGGACGGGGTCCTGGCTGTCGTGCCGCACCTGCTCGGCTTCCACCCGAGCAGCAGCCTGGTCGTGCTCGGCATCGGCGGCCCGCGCGATCAGGTCCAGCTCGCCTTCCGCTATGACCTGCCGGACCCGGCGGATCCGTCGCTGTCGGCCGATATCAGTGCCCACGTGTCCGAAGTACTCGATCGTCAGCACATCACCACGGCCATCGTCATCGGCTACGGTCCCGGCTCGCTGGTCACGCCGATCATCGACCTGCTTCGCCTCGGCCTGCGCACCGCGGGTATCGCGATCCATGACCTGCTGCGCGTCGAGGACGCCCGCTACTGGTCCTACCTGTGCAGCGAGCCCGCCTGCTGCCCGGCCGAGGGAGTGCCCTTTGAGGTGGCCGGGCACCCGGCCGCGGTCGCGCTGAGCGACGCCGGCCTGACCGTGCACCCGGACCGGGCGTCGCTGGCCCGCACCGTCGCGCCGCTGGCCGGTGCGGTCGCGTCGATGAGCAAGGCCACCGGTCGCGCGCTGCGGCGGGCTGAGGGGCTCATGCAGGAGGCGATGGCGCTGCCCGATGGCGGCGACGTGCTGCGGCTGGTGACCGACGCCGGGCGCCGGGCGGTCAAGAGCGCCATCAGCCTCTACCGTGGCGGCGGCGAGATGACCGATCACGACCAGATCGCCTGGCTCGCGGTATCGCTCGCCGACTTGCGCGTGCGAGATGACGCCTGGGCCCGGATGGATCCGGAGTTCCGGGACGCGCACCGGCGGCTCTGGACCGATATCGTCCGCCACGCGCCCGCCATGTACGTGCCGGCTCCGGCGGCCCTGCTGGCGTTCACGGCCTGGCAGCTGGGAGACGGCGCCCTGGCGGGCGTCGCCATCGACCGGGCGCTGGACGCTGACCCTGAGTACTCGATGGCGCTGCTGCTGAGCGACGCGATTCAGGCCGGGCTGCCGCCATCCGCGGCGCGCCTGCCGATGACGCCCGAGGAGGTCGCGGCCAGCTATGCGGCCACCGAGCGGCGCGGAGCGCCGGCCAGCGAATAGCGCGTCGGCAGACAGTTCGGCGCGCAATAGCGCAACGCCCTCGCGCGGATAGGCGGACCGCTAGCGTTATCGGATGTCTTGGGCGCCTCGCACCGCATCGGCCTGCCGGTTGCTGGGCCGCGCCTGCGCGGGAGCCGCGCTGATTGCTGCCGTCCTCGCCCCTGGCGTCGCCGCGGGAGATCCGGCCGCCGCGACGCCGCTGCGGCCGGCCCAGCCCGACGCCCTGGCCAAGGCTCCGTCCCCGGCCGTGGCCCAGGTCCATGCCATGGCACGAGCCCAGGCGGTGACCCAGACCCGCGCCGCGACCCAGACCCGCGCCGCGACCCAGACCCGCGCCGTGACCCAGGCCCGCGCCGTGACCCAGGCCCAGGCCGTGGCACCGGCGGCGGCCGTGAACGCGCCCGCGTGGCTCCGGGAGATCAACAGGTACCGGCAAGCCGCCGGCCTGGCCGCCGTTACCACGCAGGCCGCCTGGGTCACCGGCATCAAGGATCACCTGCGCTACATGGCCAGGACGCCTGCCACCGACATGACCGGCCCGTACGCCAGCCAGCACACGGAGAATCCCCGCAGCCCCTACTACACCAGGCTCGGGGCCGCGGAGGCGGGGGCATCTGACCTGTTCAAGGGCGCGGTCGGCTTCACCCGCATGAAGTTCGTCACCGGCTGGCTGAGCTCGCCATTCCACGCGATCGGGATGCTCCGCCCGGCCTTGCGCCAGGTCGCCTTCGCGTCCAGGTCCGGGACCGGTGACGCGGGCCTGGACGTCATTAGCGGGCTGATCGTGGCCGCGCCCGATCCTGGGCCCATCCTGTTTCCCGGCCCTGGCATCACCACGAGCCTGCTCACCTATAGCGGCTCCGAGAGGCCCAGTCCCCTGCAGACCTGCAACTGGTCCGGCCAGCACCAGCACGGGCTGCCGCTCATCGCGCTCCTGCCCGCGTCGCCGGGAAAACAGCTGACCGCGACCCTGAGGCGGTCTGCGGGCGGCACCGAGTCCACCGCCAGGGGCACGATCTGCCTGGTCGACGAGCTCAGTTACCAGAGCACCGATCCGGTCTACGGACCCGCGGGAGCCAAGATCCTGGCCGCCGACCATGCCGTCGTGCTGATCCCGCTGCACCCGCTGCGGCCGGGCAGCTATCGCGTGACGATCCAGCAGGCCGGCCGTCCGGCGATCACCTGGTCGTTCAGCGCGGTATGACGCAGGAGCTGAGGGCCGGGGAGTAGAAGGCGGGGGAGTCGAGGGCCGGGGAGTCGAGGGCGGAGGGCAGGTGCGCCAGCAGGCGGCCTTCGGGATAGTGCAGCGCCGCGGGCGGGAGCCCGGCCAGGCGGCCGCTGAGCAGGACCCGGATCGTGCCGGGGACCGCTTCCCCCGTCGGCGCGTCAGCTCTGCCGCGGGCCAGGGCGCGCCGCAGGGCCTGAGCGGCGACGGCGGCGGCCGAGCTGAACAGGGTGGCCGCCGGCATCGCCGATCCGATCCGGTCCGCGGCGAGCTCATACTCCGTGCAGCCCAGCACGACCGCACCGCAGTCGGCCGGGGTGCGGGACGCGGCACTGGCGATGGCGGCATCCATGCCTTCCTCATCGCCGCCGTCGATCGCGTCCGCCAGGCCGGGGCAGGCGACGGCGGTGACGTGCGCCCCGGCGGCGAAGTCGGCGATGAGCCCGCGCTGGTAGGCGCTGTCGGTGGTGGCGACGGTCGCCCAGATGGCGACCGAGTCGGCGGCGGCGGCGGCCGGCTTGATGGCCGGCACGGTCCCGACCACCGGGATGTCCGGCTCGAACTCAGCGCGCAGCGGCTCGATGGCGTGCACGGATCCGGTATTGCAGGCCATGACCATGACGTCGGGCCGGTACTGCGCCGTCGCACGGGCACAGGCCAGTGACCGCTGCGCGATGTCCTGCGGCGTGCGAGGCCCCCAGGGCATCCCGTCCGGGTCCATGGCGAGCACGAGGTCAGCGTCCGGGCGAAGGCGGTGCAGTTCCGCGGCGGCGGCCAGCAGCCCGATCCCGGAGTTGATCAGCGCGATTCGCATGAGCCAGATTTTAGGTGGTCCCCCGGCCACGCTGGGTCAGCAGGCGTTCCGTTACGACCAGGGAACTGCCGGTATCTGCCCCCGCGCGAGCCGCCGAAGATCAGCCCAGGGCCGGCAGGCCGTCGATGCTGGCCGAGTTGTGCTCCGCCCGGTAGGCGGTGAGCTGCTCGGCGGACCGGCGCTCCGACCAGCGGGTCAGCACGTCGCGTTCCTCGATCAGCTCCATCACCGGCACGGCGTAGCCGCACGAGTCGGAGATCCGGTCGGCCGTGACCACGATGATCGCCCGCTGGTTGCCGCGGCCGGTTCCCGTCCCGCCGGCGCCAGGGAAGTGCCCGGCGAGCCGCGGCCAGTCACCGTCGCCGGGCAGCACCACCCGCCCGGTGCCGTAGATGCGCAGGATCTTGGTCTCGCTCGTGAACGAGCAGAACATGATCGTGATCCGGCCGTTCTGCCGCAGATGCGCGATCGTCTCGGCACCGCTGCCGGTCAGGTCGAGGTAGGCGACCGTCAGCGAATCGAGTATCGCGAAGGTGTCGCGGTAGCCCTTGGGCGAGACGTTGACATGGCCGCCCTGGCCGGATGCGTCCAGGCACGGCGCCGTGGCCACGAAGAACATCGGCTGGCTGACGATAAACTTCCGGAGCCGGTCGTCTAGTTCGGGGTAGACCTTCATGGTGTCCTCCTCAGGGGCATTGTCCGTGCGGGAAGATCCCGCTGCCAGTTCAGGAGGGCTGTGTGACCGAAGTCACCGATTCCGAGGCCGTGAGCCGTCCCGCACTGCCCGCCCATGAGGCCGCGGTCGCCGAGCTGCGGCGCGCCTACGCGGCGATCCCGGCCGGCCAGCCGATCCGGCTGGCCAAGCGCACCTCGAACCTGTTCCGGTTCCGGGACGCCGCGGCCGCCCCCGGCCTGGACGTCTCCGCGTTCGGTCACGTCCTGCAGGTCAATCCGCGGTCGCGCACCGCCATCGTCGGCGGGATGACGACGTATGAGGACCTGGCCGATGCGACCCTGCGGCACGGCCTCATGCCGCTGGTCGTGCCGCAGCTGAAGACGATCACCCTCGGCGGCGCGGTCTCCGGCCTGGGCATCGAGTCGACCTCGCTGCGCAGCGGCATGCCGCACGAGTCGGTGATCGAGATGGAGATCCTCACCGGCGACGGCCGGGTCGTGACCGCGGCCAGCGGCGGGGAGCACGACGCGCTCTACCGCGGCTTCCCCAATTCCTACGGGACGCTGGGCTACGCCCTCTCCCTCACCATCGAGCTGGAGCCGGTCGCGCCGTACGTGCACCTGCGGCACTTCAGGTTCGGCCGCCCGCAGGACTGCATGGAGGCGGTCGCCCAGATCGCCCGTGACGGCAGCTACCAGGGCCACCAGGCCGACTTCGTGGACGGCACGGCGTTCGGGCTTGATGAGCTGTACCTGACCGTCGGTGCGTTCAGCGACGTCGCGCCGTGGCGCAGCGACTACACCCGCGGGCGGATCTACTACCAGTCGATCCGCGGGCCGCGGGAGGACTTCCTGACCATCTGCGATTACCTGTGGCGGTGGGACACCGACTGGTTCTGGTGCTCGCGGCCCTTCGGCGTCCAGCGCCCGCTGATCCGGGCGGCCTGGCCGCGCCGGTACCGCCGCTCCGATGTGTACCGCAGGCTGGTCGCCTTCGACCGCCGGCACGGCCTGAGCAGCGCGATGAACGCGCGCCGCGGCGCCCCCGCGAACGAGGATGTCATCCAGGACGTCGAGATTCCGGTCAGCCGCGGCGCGGAGTTCCTTGACTTCTTCGCCGCCCAGGTCGGCATGAGCCCGGTATGGATGTGCCCGCTGCGGCTGCGCGGCGCCCGGACCTGGCCCCTGTACCCGATGACTTCCGGCGAGGTCTACGTGAACTTCGGGTTCTGGGGCACAGTACCGCTGCCGTCCGGCGAGGCCGACGGGTACTACAACCGGCGCATCGAGGACAAAGTGAGTGACCTCGGCGGGCACAAGGGTCTGTACTCCACGTCGTTTTACTCCGAAAATGAGTTCTGGTCACGCTATAACGGGCCGGAATACTCGGCGCTAAAGCGTGATTATGACGCTGACGACCGCCTTGCCGGGCTGTACGACAAGTGCGTTCGCAGGAAGTGACGAACAGGAGGACGGCTATGGCGCTGGCGGACGTGTTCCAGAGGGTGGCGGGGCCGGACGCCCCGGTGGAGTTCCGGGCCTACGACGGAAGCAAGGCGGGGGCCGAGAGCTCCCCGGTCCGGATCACGGTCAAGTCGCCGACGGCCGTCTCCTACCTGGCCCAGGCGCCCGGCGGGCTCGGGCTGGCCCGTGCCTATGTGTCCGGTCATCTCGACGTGGAGGGCGACATGTACGCCGCGCTGGCCCGGATGGCCAGCGCCCAGCGGATAGACCTGGACTTCGCCGAGCGGCTTCGGCTGCTCCGTGAGCTGGGCGGCCCGCGGGTCCTGCTCCCGCGAGTACCGCCGCCGCCGCAGGAGGTGCGCGTGAACCGCCGCTGGCTGTCTGGCCGGCGGCACTCGAAGGTCCGCGACGCCAGCGCCATCTCGCATCACTATGACGTGTCCAACACGTTCTACGAGTGGGTGCTCGGACCATCGATGGCCTACACCTGCGCCTGCTACCCGACCGCGACGGCCACCCTGGAGGAAGCGCAGGCCAACAAATTCGGCCTGGTCGCCCGCAAGCTGGCGCTGCAGCCGGGGATGCGGCTGCTCGACGTCGGCTGCGGCTGGGGCGGAATGGTGATCCACGCGGCCCGCGAGCACGGCGTCAAGGCGCTGGGCGTGACCCTGTCGCAGGAACAGGCGGCCTGGGCGCAGCAGGCCATCAAGGAGGCAGGGGTCGGCGACCTGGCCGAGGTCCGCCATCTGGACTACCGGGACGTGACCGAGACCGGCTTCGACGCGGTCAGCTCCATCGGGCTGACCGAGCACATCGGCAAGGCACAGCTGCCGGGCTACTTCGCCTTCCTCTACGGCAAGCTGCGGCCGCAGGGCCGGCTGCTCAATCACTGCATCACCCGCCCGGACAACCAGGGGCCCGCCAGGGTAACGGACGGGTTCATCTACCGGTACGTCTTCCCCGATGGCGAGCTGGAGGGTCCCGGCTACCTGATGTCGCTCATGAACGACGCGGGGTTCGAGGTCCGGCACGAGGAGAACCTGCGCGAGCACTACGCCAGGACCCTGGCCGGCTGGTGCGCGAACCTGGACGAGCACTGGGAAGAGGCCGTGGCCGAGGTGGGCGAGGGCACTGCGCGGGTATGGCGGCTCTACATGGCCGGGTCGAGGCTCGGCTTCGAGCGCAACCAGATCCAGCTGCACCAGATCCTGGGCGTCAAGCTCGGACCCGGCGGCTCGTCCGGAATGCCGCTGCGGCCCGACTGGGAGTCTCAGGCCAGCCCGGTCTCATAACCCAGTCTCATGATCGCGGAACCCGGTAGCTCTCAGCGACCATGAAGGCCAGGTCCAGCGACTGGCTCCGGTTGAGTCGCGGGTCGCACGCGGTCTCATAACGCCGGTGCAGGTCGCCGGTGACGATCTCGTGACTGCCGCCGACGCACTCGGTCACGTTGTCTCCGGTGAACTCGATGTGGATGCCGCCGGGATGGGTCCCGAGGCTGCGATGCACCTCGAAGAAGCCCTGCACCTCGTCGAGCACGTCGCTGAACCGGCGGGTCTTGTGGCCGCTCGGCGCCTCGAAGGTGTTCCCGTGCATCGGGTCGCATACCCACGCGACCGGGATGCCCTCAGCGCTGACGGCGCGGATCAGCGGCGGGAGCAGGTCCCGCACCGCTCTGGTGCCCAGCCGCGTGATCAGGGTGAGCCGGCCGGGCTGGCCGTCGGGGCTGAGCTTGCGGATCAGCGCCAGCAGGCCGGCGGGCGTCGCGTCCGGGCCCACCTTCACGCCGATCGGGTTGCGGATCCCGCTGGCGAACTCGACATGCGCCCCCGGCAGCGCGCGGGTCCGCTCGCCGATCCACAGGAAGTGCGCCGAGGTGTCGTAGGGCAGGCCAGTGCGGGAGTCGGTCCTGGTCAGCGCGTGCTCATAGTCCAGCAGCAGCGCCTCATGGCTGGAAAAAAACTCGACCGAGCGCAGCTCGTCCGGATCAGTCCCGCAGGCCCGCATGAAGGCCAGCGCCATGTCAATCTCGTGGGCCAGCCGCTCGTACCGCTGGCCGGACGGGCTCTGGATGACGAAGTCCTGGTTCCAGGCATGCACCTGATGCAGGTCCGCGTAGCCGCCCGTGGTGAACGCACGGCACAGGTTCAGCGTGACGGCTGAGCAGTGATAGGCCTGCAGCAGCCGGCCGGGGTCCAGCGTCCTGGCCTCGGGGGTGAAGTCGAACCCGTTAACGGCATCACCGCGGTAGGCGGGCAGTTCGATGCCGTCCCGCCGCTCGGCGGGCTGGGACCGCGGCTTGGCGAACTGGCCCGCCATCCGGCCGATCTTGACGACGGGGATGCTCGCCCCGTAGGTGAGCACGACCGCCATCTGCAGCAGCGTCTGCAGCTTGGCGCGGACCGCGTCGGCGGTGGCCCCGGCGAATGTCTCCGCGCAGTCGCCGCCCTGCAGCACGAACGCCTCGCCCCGTGTCACCGCCGCCAGCCGCTCGGTCAGCAGATCGCATTCGGAGGCGATGACCAGCGGCGGCAGCATGGCCAGCTCGCCGGTGACGGCCGCCAGGGCGGCCCGGTCGGGCCACGGCGGCTGCTGAGCCGCGGGCAGGCCGCGCCAGCCGCTGCGCTGCGGCGCCGATGCGAGCGGGGCGGCGGTCATGGCGTACCCGCCCGGACGGGGCAGTGATAGCGGATCACGGTCTCACGCTACGCGAGCAGGCGGACGGGGCCGCCCACCGGTGCGGGACTGCGGCGGGCGGCTGGCGGCCGCCGACGTGCGGTGGACAGCCGGCTGGCGGCCGGCCGCCGCGCGCGGTGGACAATGGCGGGCATGGATGCTGCGCAACTCGGCCGTGAACGCGACATTGTCCTGCTCGGCTCGACCGGCTCGGTCGGCACGCAGGCCGCCGACATCATCCGCCGCAACCCCGGCCGGTTCCGGGTGGCGGGCCTGGCGGCGGGCGGCGGCAACCCGTCGCTGCTGGCCAGCCAGGCGCTCGAGTTCGGTGCCGAGGTCGTGGCGGTGGCCAGCGAGGCCGCCGTCAGCGAGCTTGAGCAAGCGCTGCGCGCGGGCCAGGGGAGTTCCGCGGCGCCGGGTCCGGCGGGCGCCGGGACCGCGGCGGGCGGGCCGGACCGGCGCGCGCGCCGGCTGCCGAAGATCCTGGCCGGGCCGGACGCGGTGGCCGAGGTGGCCGCGTGGCCCTGCGACATCGTGCTGAATGCGGTGACCGGCGCCCGCGGGCTCGCCGCCACCGTCGCCGCCCTGGATGCGGGCCGGGTGCTCGCGCTGGCCAACAAGGAGTCGCTCATCATGGGCGGCCCGCTGGTGGCGGACCGGGCGGCGCCGGGCCAGATCGTGCCGGTCGACTCGGAGCATTCCGCGATCGCGCAGTGCCTGCGCGGCGGGCGGGCCGACGAGGTGCGCCAGCTGGTGCTGACCGCCAGCGGCGGTCCTTTCCTGCACCGCACGCGCGCTGAGCTGACGCACGTGACCCCGCAGCAGGCCCTCGCCCACCCCACCTGGAACATGGGCCCGGTCATCACCGTGAACTGCGCGACGCTCGTGAATAAGGGCCTGGAGCTGATCGAGGCTCATCTGCTCTTCGGGATCGGGTTCGACCGGATCGAGGTGGTGGTGCACCCTCAGTCGGTCGTGCACTCGATGGTCGAGTTCACGGACGGCTCGACCATCGCGCAGGCCAGCCCGCCCGACATGCGGATACCCATCGCGCTGGCCCTGGGGTGGCCCGAGCGGGTCGCGGGCGCGGCGAGCCCCGTCGACTGGTCCAGGCCGCAGGCCTGGACCTTTGAGCCGCTGGATGAGGAGGCGTTCCCCGCGGTGGCGCTGGCCCGTGAGGCCGGGGCGGCCGGCGGCGGTGCCCCCGCCGTCTACAACGCCGCGAATGAGGAATGCGTCGCGGCTTTCCTGGCGGGCCGCATCGCCTTCGCGGGGATCGTCGATACGGTGGCCCAGGTAGTCTCTGAGCATGCCGGTTCCGGCCGTAGCGTGACGGAACTGGACGACGTGCTGGCCGCCGATAGCTGGGCCAGGGACCGGGCCCGTCAGCTGACGGGCAGGCAGGCCAGCTAAAGACCGCCAGGGCCGCGTGCCAGGCGCGCGGGAAGGGAGATCGTGCCGGATGCGTTTCGGCCTCGGCGTTGTCATCTTCGTGCTCGCGCTGCTGATCTCGATCATGCTGCACGAGGCGGGTCACTTCGTGACCGCCAAGAAGTTCCACATGAAGGTGACGCAGTTCTTCGTGGGCTTCGGGCAGACCGTCTGGTCGCGGATGCGAGGCGAGACCGAGTACGGGGTCAAGGCGCTTCCGCTCGGCGGGTTCGTGAAGATCGTCGGGATGACCTCGCTGGAGGAGGTGGACCCCGCCGACGAGCCTCGCTCGTTTCGCAGGCAGCCAGGCTGGCAGCGCGCGATCGTCCTGGCCGCGGGCTCGTTCATGCACTTCGCGCTGGCGTTCGTGCTGCTGGTCGGCCTGGCCATCGGGATCGGGATCCAGAACACGACCACGATCGGCGCCATCACCCAGTGCGTTCCCGTCAACCTGCAGGCGCTGGATAAAGCCAATCCCTGCGCGGGCAGTAGCACGACCTCGCCGGCCCGGCTCGCCGGGATCCGGGCCGGTGACAAGATCATCTCGATTGCCGGGACGCCCGTGCACAGCTGGCTCCAGGTCGGCGACGTCATCCGGACCCAGCGGCCGGCCAGAGCATGCCGGTGGTCGTCCAGCGAGGAGGCCGGCAGCTGACCTTGCCGGTCACGCCGGCCAGCGTGCCGGGGCGGCACGGGTCGTACCTCGGCGTCGACGACAAGATCTTCCAGCGGATCGGCCCGCTCAGCGCGGTGGCCTACGCGGGCTCGGCGTTCGGCCAGGTCGTGGCCGGCTCCGGCTCCGCCCTGGCCAAGCTGCCCGCCGCGCTGCCCGACCTGTTCGCCAAGGACCGGGCCAAGACACCCGCCGGCGGCGTGAGCAGCGTCGTCGGCGCCGCCGACATCGCCGGCCAGGCGGTCGCGGCGGGCGGCGGGTGGCAGTTCACGGTCTCGACGCTGCTGCTGATCATCATCTCGCTCAACATTTTCGTCGGCATCTTCAACCTGCTGCCGCTGCTGCCCCTGGATGGCGGGCACCTGGCCATCGTCCTGTTCGAGCGGGTCAGGGCGTGGCTGGCCCGGCTTCGCGGCCGGCCCGACCCTGGCCTGGTCGACATCCAGCGGCTGATACCGGTCAGCGTGGGCGTGTTCGCGCTGCTGGTCGGGCTCGGCCTCATCCTGATCGCGGCGGACATCTTTAATCCGGTTCACCTGATCCAGTAAGGTTGCCCTGCTATGACAGTTGATCTTGGCCTGCCCGAAATGCCCCGTGAGCCGCTCGCGCCGCGCCGCCAGTCCCGCCAGGTCATGGTGGGCACGGGCAAGCACGCCGTGCCGGTCGGCGGCGGCGCCCCCGTCTCCGTCCAGTCGATGACCACCACGCTGACCTCCAACGTGGACGCGACCCTGCAGCAGATCGCCGAGCTCACCGCGGCCGGCTGCGAGATCGTGCGGGTCGCGGTGCCTTCGCAGGACGACGCGGACGCGCTCGCGCAGATCGCGCGCAAGTCCCAGCTCCCGGTGATCGCGGACATCCATTTCCAGCCGAGGTACGTGTTCGCGGCGATTGACGCGGGCTGCGCGGCGGTCCGGGTGAACCCCGGCAATATCAAGGCATTCGACGACAAGATCGGCGAGATCGCCAAGGCCGCCTCGGCGGCCGGAGTGCCGATCAGGATCGGCGTCAACGCGGGCTCGCTGGACAAGCGGCTGCTGGCCAAGTACGGCAAGGCCACGCCGGAGGCGCTGGTGGAATCCGCGCTGTGGGAGTGCTCGCTGTTCGAGGAGCACGGCTTTACCGACATCAAGATCTCGGTCAAGCATCACGACCCCGTGGTGATGATCAACGCCTACCGCCAGCTGGCCCGCCAGTGTGACTACCCGCTGCACCTCGGGGTGACCGAGGCGGGCCCCACCTTCCAGGGAACCGTCAAGTCGGCGGTCGCCTTCGGCGCGCTGCTGGCGGAGGGGATCGGTGACACCATCCGGGTATCGCTCTCGGCCCCGCCGGTCGAGGAAGTCAAGGTCGGCATCGCGATCCTGGAATCGCTCGGCCTGCGCGACCGGGGCCTGGAGATTGTCTCCTGCCCGTCCTGCGGGCGAGCGCAGGTGGATGTCTACAAGCTCGCCGACGAGGTCACCGCGGCGCTGGACGGCCTGGATGTCCCGTTGCGCGTAGCCGTGATGGGATGCGTCGTCAACGGCCCTGGCGAGGCGCGCGAGGCCGACCTGGGCGTGGCGTCAGGCAACGGCAAGGGCCAGATTTTCGTCCGGGGCGAGGTGGTCAAGACGGTCCCCGAGTCGAAGATCGTGGAGACCCTGATCGAGGAGGCCATGAAGCTGGCCGCCACCATTGAGCCCGTGGCGGACTGACCGCCGGGCCAGGCCACTGCGACGCACCGGGCAGGATGTCTCCATGAGAAAAGCGCTGCCCGCCGTCCTGGCCGTCCTGGCCATCGCGGTCGCCGGCTGCACGGGCAGCACGCCCGTTTCACCCGGCTCGTCGTCGCCCGGCTCATCGCCCGCCGGGTCACCCGCGGCCTCCGGCAGATCGGCTCCGGCGCCATCCACGCTGAGCTGGCAGCCGTGCCCCGACGTGGGCCAGGGACTGCAGTGCGCCAGCCTGCAGGTCCCGCTCAACTACCGCAACCCCGGCGGCCGGAAGATCACCCTGGCCCTCTCCGAGGTGCCGGCGACGGCCCCGGCTGACCAGCAGCAGGGCGTTCTGCTCGTCAATCCCGGCGGGCCAGGGGGGTCTGGCCGCAGCCTCGCCGCATTCGTGGCCAGCGGCCTGGATCCCGCGGTCGCGGCGGACTACACCATCGTCGGCTTCGACACGCGCGGGGTGGGGGCCTCGGTCCCGGCCCTGCACTGCGATACCTCGTTCTTCGCCGGCGCGCGGCCTAACTACCTCCCGGCCACCAAGGCCGCCGAGCAGGTGCTGGTCGGCCGCGCGAAAGGCTACGCCGCCGACTGCGAGAAGAAATTCGGCTGGCTGCTGCCCTACATGACGACCGACAACATCGCCAGGGACATGGACTCGATCCGGATCGCCCTGGGCCAGCAGAAGATCAACTATTTCGCATACTCCTACGGCACCTACCTCGGCCAGGTCTATGCGACCCTGTTCCCCAGCCGCGTCCGCCGGATGGTCCTGGACAGCACGGTCAACCCGCAGGGCGCCTGGTACGCGGACAACATCGACCAGGATTACGCCTTCCAGGGCCGGATGGAGGCATTCTTCACCTGGGCGGCCAAGTACGACCGCGTGTTCGGCCTCGGCGCGACCGCCGCGCAGGTGAGCAGCGCCTGGTACAAGGCGCGCGCCGAGCTGGCGGCCCGCCCGCTGAGCGGGTCATCGGGCCCGGTGGTCGGCCCGGACGAGTTCGACGACACCTTCGTGACCGGCGGCTACGCGAACGCGTACTGGCCCGGCCTGGCGTCCGCGCTGTCGTCGTACCTGCACTCGGGATCGGGCCGCCAGCTGCTCGCCCAGTACCACCAGGAAGGCACGCAGAGCGAGAACGAGTTCGCGGTCTACAACGCCGTGGAGTGCGCCGATGTGGCCTGGCCGCGGAGCTGGGCCAAGTGGGACTCCGACACCAGGAAGGTCTACGCCACCGCCCCCTTCGAGGCATGGCCCAACGCCTGGTTCAACGCGGCCTGCGCGTTCTGGCCGGTGCGGGGCCCGGCCCGGCCGCCGCGGATCAACGGCGCCGGGCTCCCCGGCATCCTGATGATCCAGGGCACGCTGGACGCGGCGACCCCGTACGCGGGCGCCCAGGTCGCGCACAAGCTGCTGCCCAGCGCCCGGATGGTCGTGGTCGTCGGCGGCGGCAATCACGGGCAGTCGCTGGCCAGCCCGCCCAACACGTGCGTGGACGGCTACCTGAACCGCTACCTGGCCAGCGGCGCGCTGCCGGACAAGCCCGGCGCGGTCAACGCCATCTGCCCGGCGCTGCCCGCTCCAGCCCCGTAGGACTGACCCGCGGGCGCAGGCGTTCGCGTCCTGGCTCCCGGCCCGGCTGCTGGCGCCGGGACCGGCCGCTCATCTCCCGGCCACCGCGCATCGGCATAGTGCCGCGCAAGCCGTTACGCTGAACAAATGCTGCGCACCAAAGCGTGGCGGACTTCGTCGCTGCGCCTGCTTGATGATCGCGATCGTGACCAGGTCCTGGCCATCTGCGACCGCGATGCGGTGACCAATGTCTTCGTCAGCTCGCGGGTGCGCACGGCCGGGCTGGATCCGGGCAGGCTCGGCGCCCAGGTGTGGGGCTACATCGAGGCCGGGCGGCTGACGTCCCTGTGCTACTCGGGTGCCAACCTGGTACCGGTCAGTGCCGGGCCCGGCGCCGTCGCCGCCTTCGCTGAGCGCGCCCGGATGCAGGGCCGCCGCTGCTCATCGATCGTCGGGCCAGCCCCCGTGGTCAGGGAACTATGGGACCTGCTCGCGCCGTACTGGGGCCGCCCTCGCGAGATCCGGGCCACTCAGCCGCTGCTGGCGATCTCCGGCGATCCGCTCGCGGAGCCCGACCCGCTCGTGCACATAGTCCGCCCTGATCAGATCGATATCCTGCTGCCCGCCTCCATCGCGATGTTCACCGAGGAGGTCGGGGTCTCACCGGTCGGGCCAGATGGCGGGGCATCGTACCGGGCCCGGGTGGCCGAGCTTGTCCGGGCGGGCCGCTCGTTCGCCAGGATCGAGCAGGGACGGGTGATCTTCAAGGCAGAGATCGGCGCGGTGACTCCGCTGGCCTGCCAGGTCCAGGGCGTATGGGTGCCGCCTGAACTGCGCGGGCGCGGGCACGCCGTGCACGGCATGGCCGCCGTGGTCGCGCAGGCGCGCCGCTCGGTGGCGCCGGTCGTCAGCCTCTACGTCAATGACTTCAACGCCCCGGCCCGCGCCGCCTACCGCAAGGTCGGCTTCACCCAGGCGGGGATTCTCACGTCGATCCTGTTCTAGCGGGGCGCTGGCCCTGCCGCGCGCGGCGGCGGCCGACGTAAGGCCGACGTAAGGTAGCCGTTACGTGTCGCACTAGATTCGCGCGAAAGGTTGTACGTGACTGACACCGGGCCAGCACCGGGCCGCCGGGCCGCCGCCAGCTACCTGCGGGAGTTACTGCTGAGGCCAGGCGCATACCGGCGTCTCTGGGAACAGCATGTAGTGCGGGCCAGGTCCGGCGAGATCAACCAGCTGGCCGCCTGCGAGGTGATCGCGCGCTACCTGTGGAGCCATCCGCGCGGGCCGCAGGACGCGGACGTGCATCCGCATCAGCTCAAGGACACGGTGTCCCGCGCGCTGTCGGGCCGCCTGCTCAGCCGCTCGGCACTCTCGCTGTTCATCGACGCGTTCGGTCTCTCAGATCACGAGGCTGACCGGCTCTGGCGGCTCTGGGAGGGCTCGGGCCTGATCAGCGTGCTGTCCGGCCCGCGCGCGATGGGAAACGCCGCCGAGCAGGAGGTGCGGGCAGCCCTGGGCCCGCGCCGCCACCAGACCCTGTCCCTGCACGACCATGTGCACGTGGGATCTGATGGCCGGCTGGCGCGGGCCCGGACGCTCCAGGTCATCGAGGCCGTCGCGGAGAACCTGGACCGGATCCCGTTTCTGTATGACACAAATTCGCTGACCCTGGACGTAGGGCAGGGCTGCAAGGGCATCTCCGGCTACCCGTATGAGATCAGGGAAGACGTGTTCGCGACCGACATCTTGCTGGCCAGTGTCCTGGCCGGCGGCGAGACGAGCACCCTGGAGTACTGGACTACCTACCGCTATCCAGGAGATCGGCTCGACCCTCAGGAGCGTGAATTCCGCCGGGCCGTCATGAGCCGGATGGAGAACTTCGACATGCGAGTCGAGTTTCACCCGGACAGGCTGCCCGCGGCCGTGTGGTGGGCCAGCTGGGACGGCGTGGAGGGCGAGATCATTGAGCAGGAGGAAGTCTCGCTGGACAGCCAGAATTCGGTCCACCGCTATCTGAGATTCATCGAGAAGACGGTGGTGGGCTTCTACTGGTCCTGGTGACCGCCGCGGTGCCTGCTGGCCTGGGTGCCTGCTGGCCAGGGTGCCGGCTGGCCGGGCTTAGCCCGTCGACAGGTAGGCGGCGCTGATCAGGCGCGCGCCGCGTGCCGCCGAGAGCTCAGCCCCCATCCGGTTGGTCACGTACCCGATGGCCAGGCCGCGCGATGGGTCGCCGAGACCGACAGCGCCGCTCAGCCCGGTATGCCCGAACGCGCTCTCGCGGCCGGCGGGGGGAACCCAGAACGTCTCGGACGGACGCATGAACCCGAGCCCGAAGGAACTGCTGATACCGAGAATCCTGTCCGGCCCGGTCGCGCGCGACACGAGCGCGCTGCGCAGCACCGCTCGATCCAGGAGGCGCCCCGCGAGCAGGTCACGGTAGAAGCCGGCCAGCCCGCCCGCGGTCGCCATCAGCCCGCTGGCGGGCCAGCCCGCCCTGAGTACCTCCGGACTGTTACTGCCGCCGGGGACAGAAGTCGGATCGGGATTGGAGAACGCCCTGGCCGTCAGGTCGGGCAGGGGACTGCCTGCTCCCGAGGCCAGCCAGTCACCGGGCCTCGCCGCGGTGCCCGGTGGCATGCCCGCCGGTGCCTGGTGCCGGTGCCGGTGCTGGTGCTGGTGCTGGTGCTGGTGCTTCGGCCGCGCGCCGACCACCGCGGCTCATCCTGGCCGTCCTGGCGATCACCTCATCCGGCCCGCCCAGCCACAGGTCCAGGCCGTGCGGCCCGGCCATGTACTCGGCCAGGTACTGGCCGACCGTCCGGCCGGAAAGCCGCCGGACGAGCTCTCCGACCAGCCAGCCGAATGTCAGCGCGTGGTAACCGTGGGCCGTGCCGGGCTGCCACTGCGGCGACTGAGCGGCGAGCCTGGCGGCCAGCGCCGCCGGATCTGCCGACTCGGCCACGGTGACCGGGGTATCGAACGCGGGCAGGCCCGCCTGATGGCTGAGCAGGTGCGCGGTCGTCGTGCGCTCCTTGCCCGCGACGGCGAACTCGGGCCACCACACGCTGACCAGGCCGTCAGGGTCCGCCGATGCCTCGGAGCAGAGCCGCAGCGCGCACACGGCAGTGACCGCCTTGGCGCAGGAGAACGTGAGACATGGCGTGTCCCGCTCCCAGGGACGGCCGCCACGCCGGTCGGCATCGCCGGCCCACAGGTCGGCCACCAGGTCATCGCCCAGGTAGACGCTGACTGCGGCGCCCACTTCCTCGCCCTGCTCGAAAAGTGCCGCGAACGTCCTGCGGACCCTGTCGAACCGAGGATCGCAATGGCCATGGATGTCAGGACTCACGCCAGGACCTCCTGACCGAACCGTACGCGGCGACCGGCGCCCGGAAATTGAGATGACCATGCCGGATCTCGTTGCTAAGCTTTTATGCCCTTGTGCCAACCCTCCGACGCTCCTGAGGAGATGAGTCATGGCCTCGGCCAGCCCCGCTATCCGCGGGGCACGGAATGGCAGCCCGGCGTCTGACGCAGAAACTGATCCAGCTGGCACCGATCCCATCCTCGCCGAAGAACGAGCTCACCTGCGCAGGTCCCGCGAATATCTGCGGCTCATGCGCGAGGACGTGCTCTCGCTGCGCGCCCTCGGCGGTGATCCGGTCTCCGAGGAATACCTGAAGGCCGATCTGTACCGCCGGGCGGAGGCGCTGCATGACCTGCCTGACACCCCGCTCTTCTTCGGAAGGCTCGACTACGCCGACAACTCCGCCGCGACGAGCCAGGACGGCGGGCCCACCGGATCAGGCCCGGCGACCGGATCAGGCCCGGCGACCGGATCCGGCCCGGCGGCCGGTACCGGCAGTCCGGATCCTGGTGACACCGCGGCCTTTGCCGGTGAGCAATTTCATGTCGGCAGGCGGCACGTGCATGACCGGGACGGCAGCCCGGTGGTGATCGACTGGCGGGCGCCGGTATCCAGGCCGTTCTACCGGGCCAGCGCGGCTGAGCCGATGGGGCTGGCGCACCGCAGAAGGTTCGGGTTCTCCGGGGGAGAGCTCACGGCCTACGAGGATGAGGAATTCCGCCCGCCCGCCCGCTCAGGCATCCCCGGCCAGCCGGGGACCGCCCGGCCTGGCCCGTCTCTGGCGGCGGCCGGGCCGGCCACGCCTACCAGCAGGATCCTGATCGAGGAGATCGAGCGGCCGCGCTCGGGCCCGATGCGCGACATCGTGGCGACAATCCAGCCGGATCAGGACGACATCGTCCGCGCGGATGCGGATCAGACGGTGTGCGTCCAGGGTGCCCCTGGCACGGGCAAGACCGCTGTCGGGCTGCACCGGGTGGCCTACCTGCTGTACGCGTACAAGGAACGGATGGGCCGTGGCGGCGTGCTCGTGGTCGGGCCGAACCGGGCTTTTCTCTCTTACATCCGCAATGTGCTGCCAGCCCTGGGCGAGCTGAACGTGACGCAGCTGTCGGTAGCCGATCTGCTGGCGACGATCCAGGTCCGCGGCTCGGACTCCGAGCAGGTGGCGAAGATCAAGGGCGAGGCCCGGATGGCCTATGTGCTCCGCGCTGCCCTGTGGGATCAGGTGGCCGAGCCGACCGAGGCGATCATGGTCCCGCGCGGCACCAGGCGCTGGCGCGTGCCCGCCCATGAGCTGGCCGAGCTAGTCGATGAGCTGCGTGAGCGCGGCGTGCGCCACGGCGCGGGCCGGGAGATGCTGTCCCACCGCATCGCGCACGTCATCCTGACTCAGATGGAGGCGGCCGGGGAGAGCTGCGATGACCGGACGCATCAGGCGGTACGCCGGACCAGGCAGGTGCGGGCGGCGGTCGACGCGATCTGGCCGAAGGCAGACCCGGTCCGCCTGGTGTTCCGGCTGCTGTCTGACCCGGCCCTGCTGGCTGACTCGGCCGTCGGCCTGCTCAGTCCGGACGAGCAGGCGGCGATCTCCTGGACCAGCCCGCCGCGCGGTCCCGGATCGGCGCGCTGGTCCCCGGCTGACGCCGTGCTCGTGGACGAAGCGCGTGATCTTATCGAGAGGACCCCGAGCCTGGCGCATGTCGTGGTGGATGAGGCGCAGGACCTTTCGCCGATGGAGTGCCGCGCCATCGGCCGCAGATGCGCCACCGGCTCGGCCACGGTGCTCGGCGATATCGCCCAGGGAACCACGCCGTCGGCCACGAGCAGCTGGCCGCAGCTGCTCCGCCATCTGGGCAAGCAGGAGGCCGACCTGCGGGTGCTCGACACCGGCTACCGGGTGCCCCGGCAGATCCTCGACTTCGCCAGCCGGCTACTCGATCAGATCGCTCCCGGACTCGCCCCAGCGCGGTCGGTGCGGCAGGATGCCGAGTCGCTCGTGATCACTGCGACCAGCGCGGCCTCCCTGGCGGGCGCGCTGACGGCAGCATGCTCGGACGCGCTGGCCCGGCCCGGCTCCGCCGCGGTGATCGCCGCGGACGACCAGGTCACCGCGCTGTCAGTCACCCTCAGCCAGGCGGGCCTGCGGCACCGCGTGCTCGACGGCAACGGCGTGCTCGACGGCACCGGCGAAAGCGGCGGCGGCACCGGCGAAAGTAACGGCCAGGACGGGAGCCACGGTGGTGACCAGAGCGACGGCGAGCTGCTCTTGGTGGTCCCGGTCAGCCTGGCCAAGGGCCTGGAGTTCGACCAGGTCATCGTGTTCGAGCCCGCCCGCATTGCCGCCGCCGAATCCCGCGGCCTGCACCGCCTCTACGTCGCGCTGACGCGCGCGGTCTCCCGGCTCACCGTGATCCACGCCGACCCGCTCCCCGAGCCACTGCGCTGATGTGACCGTCTAGTTTGGCTGTCCGGCGACGTGGCGTCTAGTGTTCCGGTCACGTAGTCGCGGCCGTGGCGGCCGCGTAACAACCCGACCAGCGCTGGCCCATTCCCCCGTGCCCGTTGCATCTGGGATGACGCACGCGCATTCTTAGACCTGTTATTACTTTATGCTGTATATCAGCTACCTAAGGTGACCAGATGACCATGGAAGCCCAGCAGTCCCCAGGGTCTGCCCAGAGCTGGCACGCCCACCTGGACATGCTCGAAGGACTCGCCGAGGTGCTGGCTCAGCACGGGCTGCAGGCCCGGCTGGTGACGCCGCCAGGGCGCGTTCCGAGCCTGCACGTGGTGAACCCGGCGGCGTCAGCGCTGGCCGAGGACGTGTACCTCGGGCGCTCCCAGGATGGTGACTGGTGGTTCTGGTGGTCGTGGGCCGAGCGAATCGGGTCCGAGGCGGACCTGGAAGGCGCTGCGGTCCTGATCGAGCGTGTGCTCGCCGCGCGAGGCTAGGCCTCAGGGCCCGCGAGATGTCCCGTGCCGCCTCGCGCCGGCGAGCGCGCTCGCCGGCAGCCCGGGGAACGCCACGGTGCTGCCGCGCCATCTGGCGGCCCGCAGCGCAGACGCCTGCATCCGCTGCGCCCCGAGTTCCCTCAGCGCGGTATCCCCGAGCACGACCAGCCTGAGGTACGCAGCGGTGACCCGATCCTCCAGGATGACCGCGAGGGACACGGCCTCGCTCCCGGTGCGCACCGCTATCGGCAGGCCGTAGGCAACCGCGGCGGGCTGCGGGGTGGCCCCTCGCGCGGTCAGCATCTCCTCGAGCTTGTCCCTGGCCCGCTGGTGCGCGACCCAGTCGTCGGCGGCCGCGGCCCGCTTGCTGCCGGTCAGGTGCGCGCCCACCACGCCGTAGCCGTAGCTGGCCGCCTCCTCTGCGGCCAGCACCGCCTGCAGGGCGCCGACCGCCCCGTCGCCGCCCGCCCGCCCGTCCCCGCCTGACGTGCCGGACGCCGAGGACGCGGACCTGGTCATCCGGCCCTCCTGGCGGACCTGAGAACAGGTACGTGCGTGGCCTCGGACGCCGCGATGCTGGCCAGCAGTTCCGCCAGCGACGCAGGCGCGGCCAGTACGCCCTGCAGCAGCCGTGTCGAGGCCTGCTGCTCCGCGACCTGCAGGTACGCGATGGCCTGGTCAGGCGCCGCGGGCAGCGGCGGCCGTGCGGGCCCGCGGGCCCGCACGGCGCTGGCCGCGCTGCCGGCCGGGACAATCAGGCGCGCGCGCAGCTGCGCCAGGTGCTCGCGGTGCTCGGCGAGCAGGGGAGAGAGCACGGAAGCCAGATCCGCGCCGCCCCCGCGCAGCATGCGGATCCCGGCCTCGTACCGCGCGATCATCTGCTGCTCGGCCGAGATCGCCGCGCGGAGCAGGACGACATCAGGCGGCGGCTTCGGGAGGGCGTCAAACGCAGCGACTCCCTTGCAGCCAGTAACCAGCAGCGGCAGCGCCGCAGCCGCCGCGAGCACCGCTCGCCGCGTTATCTCTGCCGCCACTAAGCCTCCAGCACGTGCGCGCGGCCGGTCTCGCGCGCGGGATGTTCCAGGATGCCACGGGCCCGGCAGCAGCGCTGACGCAGGCCGAGACGCGCCGGGTCACAGCCTGTGCCCGCCGGCCCGGCTAGGCTAGGCCGAAGGCCGGACAACAGCACAGGGCAGACGAGGAGGTCGTGATGAACGGTAGCTCCCGTCACAATGCGCCACGGCTGGTGCCGGCGGGCACCCGCGGCACGAGCCCGGGGGCTGCGGACGCCGAGCGGCTGGCCGGCCTGCTCGAGCCGGCTGTGGCCACGATGGGCATGGACCTGGAGAGTGTCCGGATCACCTCGGCCGGCCAGCGCCGGCTGCTGCGCGTCGTGGTGGATTCCGACGGCGGGGTCAGCCTGGATGACATTGCCCTGGTCAGCCGCGAGCTGTCGGCGCGGCTCGACGATACGGCGGCGATGGGCGAGGCGCCCTACACCCTGGAGGTCTCCTCGCCGGGCGTGGACCGGCCGCTCACCGAGCCGCGGCACTGGCGCCGCGCCGTTGGCCGCCTGGTGACCGCCCCGCTCACATCAACGACCCCATCCAAAACGGATACCTCCTCCCTCCCGCCGGCCATCGAGGGCAGGATCGTCAGCGCGGATGAGCACGGGGTGCGGATCGACATCGAAGGCCAGAGCCGTGAGTTCGGCTATGGCGCCCTGGGTCCCGGCCGGATACAGATCGAGTTTGCCCGCAAAGACGCGGTCCCGGACGAGCAGACAGGCGAAGGCGCGGACGAGGGTTCGGATGAGGAGGAGCCCGATGGATATTGACCTGAGCGTCCTGCGCAGCCTGGAAGCCGAGAAGGATATCTCGATGGACCTGGCCATCAAGGCCATCGAGGACGCGCTGCTGGTCGCCTATCACCGCAGCGACGGGGTAGCGGCCTCGGCGCGGGTCGAGGTGAACAAGGGCAGCGGCCATGTGACCGTCTGGGCGGCGGAGACCGGCGCGGACGGGGAAGTGATCAGGGAATACGACGACACGCCCGATGGCTTCGGGCGGATCGCGGCCACCACCGCCCGTCAGGTCATCCTGCAGCGGCTGCGGGATGCCGAAGACGAGCTCACCTTCGGCGAGTACGCGGGCCGCGAAGGCGACATCGTCGCCGGAGTGATCCAGCAGGGCCGGGATCCCCGCGCCGTCCTGGTCGACCTGGGCAAGATCGAGGCGATCCTGCCGCCGACCGAGCAGGTACCTGGCGAGCGGTATGTGCACGGCGAGCGGCTTCGGTGCTATGTCCTGCATGTCCGAAAGGGGTACCGGGGGCCGTCCGTCACGCTGTCGCGCACCCATCCCAACCTGGTGCGGAAGCTGTTCGCGCTCGAGGTACCCGAGATCGCCTCGGGAGCCGTCGAGATCGCCGCCATCGCGCGCGAGGCCGGGCACCGCAGCAAGATCGCGGTGATCTCGCATCAAAGCGGCGTGAACGCCAAGGGTGCCTGCATCGGGCCGATGGGCAGCCGGGTCCGCAACGTCATGACCGAGCTGCACGGCGAGAAGATCGACATCGTTGACTACTCACCCGACCCGGCCGAGTTCGTCGCGCACGCGCTGTCCCCGGCCAGGGTTTCCCGCGTCATCGTGGTAGACGCGCAGGCCAGGGCCGCTCAGGTGATCGTGCCTGACTACCAGTACTCGCTGGCGATCGGCAAGGAGGGGCAGAACGCCCGGCTGGCCGCCCGCCTGACGGGCTGGCGCATCGACATCCGGCCGGACAGCCCTGGCGATGCCGCGCCGATGGCCTCCGCCGCGCCTCGCGGCGGCCAGGACGGGCGCAGGCGGCCAGCCGCCGGCCGGGTGACCGACGGGCCGGGGGCGGTGCCCGCCGCGACCGGGGGCGGGGCCGCAGGCCGGGTGGCTGACGGGCCGGGAGTGGCACCCGCCGCGACCGCGGCCGGTGCCGCCGGGGACGGCGCCGACGGGGCGGGGACGATGCCCGGTGCCGCCGACGCGCCGGCACTGTAAGCTAGACGCCAGTGGCCGGTCGGTCTGCGAGTCTTGTGCGGCCCGGATCAGTGATCCGGACGTGCGTGGGATGCGGAGTCCGCGCGGCCAAGTCCGACTTGCTTCGCCTGGTGGCCGTCGGGGACGAGATCGTCGCCGACCCTCCCGCGCGAATGCCTGGCCGGGGTGCGTACCTGCATCCCAGCCAGGGATGCTGGCAGCGAGCCCAGCGCCGCCGGGCGGTCCCGCGGGCGCTGCGCCTGCCGGGCCCGCTGGGGTATGACAGGCTCGCTGAGTATCTCGCGAAGTCGTATCCGGGCAGTGAGCTGCCAGGATAAGGCGGTCGGATGACAACTGAACGGCAGGACAGCTGCAGGTCAGGATGACTGCAAGGTCAGGGCATGCACCGCAGTACGTGCCACAGAGAGCAGGCTGAGATTGCAATGAGCGCCCGATGAGCATGTGGCGATGAACAGCAGAAGCTGACGCCGGACGGAGCACGCGCTGCCCCGGACCGGCTGACTGGTCCGGGTATCCGGGCCGAGTAGAGGGAGCGCAGTGGCGAAGGTCCGGGTATACGAACTCGCTAAGGAGTTCGGCGTAGAGAGCAAGGCCGTTATGGCCAAGCTTCAGGAAATGGGCGAGTTCGTTCGCTCGGCGTCCTCGACGATCGAGGCGCCGGTTGTCCGCAGGCTCAAAGAGGCATTCGCGGGCCAGCAGGCCAAGGCACAGGCCGGCCGGGCTGCGTCGTCGGCTGAGCCGCAGGCGGGCGCGCCCGACCAGAGCAAGCACGCGGCCAACGGCCGCGCCCCGTCCGCGCCCGCGGTTCCGGCCGCGCCAGCGGCCGACGGCCCGCAGGACCTCCCCGGCGTGCAGCCACAGGCGGACAGCCCGCCAGGGCCGGCCGCGGGCGTCCCGGCCAGCCCTGTCGGCGAGGTGCCCTCCCCTGGCGCCGGGTCGCGACCGGACGGCGCGGGTGAGCGGGTCACCCCCGCGGTACCGCAGGCGCCGTTCCCGCATCCGCACCCGGATGCCGTCCCCCAGACTCCGCCTAGCTCCCCGCCCGTCTCCGCCGGACCTGACTCGCGGCCGGGTACCGCGGCCGGCGCCCCGCGCCCCGGCGCGGCGGGCACGGGCGCCCCGAGGCAGGCCGGGCCGAGGCCAGGACCGCGGCCGGGCAACAACCCGTTCAGCTCGACCCCGACCGGGATGGGATCGGCACCACGCGGTGCCGCCGCCTCGCGGCCTGGCCAGCCGCCCGCCGCGGGCCCGGCCAGCCTGGCCGGGCCGGCGCCGGGCCAGCCCGGCACCGCGAGCAGGCCAGGCGCTCCCGCTCCGGCTGGCGCGCCCGGCGGGCCGCGGCCCGCCGGCCCGCGCGTACCCGGCCGGCCAGGAACTGGCGGACCCGGTGACGGGCCGCGCCCTGGCGGTCCCCGGCCTAGCCCGAGCAGCATGCCGCCCCGGCCCGTGGGCCGCGGTCCCGGCGGTCCGGGCGGTCCCGGCGGTCCCGGTGGCCGCGGCGGACCTGGCGGTGGCCTGGGCAGCCGCGGTCCCGGCGGTCCCGGTGGTGGTTCCGGTGTCGGCACGCGGCCTGGCGGCCGCGGCGGCCCCGGCGGCGCCGGCGCAGGTGGCGCAGGCCCGCGGGGCGCGGGCGCGGGCGGTCAGCGGCCCGGCATCGGGCCGGCGCGCCCCGGTGGCGGCGGCCGCGGCCGCAGCGGCACCCAGGGCGCCTTCGGGCGGCCCGGCGGACGCCCGTCGCGCGGCCGGAAGTCCAAGAAGCAGCGGCGTCAGGAATTCGACAACATGCAGGCGCCGTCGATCGGCGGCGTGCAGATCCCGCGCGGCAATGGCCAGGTCATCAGGCTGTCGCGCGGCGCGTCGCTGAGCGACTTCGCTGACAAGATCGGCGTGAACCCGGCCGCCCTGGTTCAGGTGCTCTTCCACCTGGGCGAGATGGTGACGGCGACCCAGTCGGTGAACGACGAGACGCTGCAGCTGCTCGGTGCCGAGCTGAGCTACTCCGTCCAGGTGGTCTCTCCCGAGGAGGAGGACCGGGAGCTGCTGGAGACATTCGACATCGAGTTCGGCGAGGACGAGGGCGAGGACGCCGACCTGGTGGCCAGGCCGCCGGTGGTGACCGTGATGGGCCATGTCGACCACGGCAAGACCAAGCTGCTCGACGCGATCCGGCACACGAACCTGGTCGCGCACGAGGCCGGCGGCATCACCCAGCACATTGGCGCCTACCAGGTCGACACCGTGGTGGACGGCCAGGAGCGCAAGATCACCTTCATCGACACGCCGGGCCACGAGGCGTTCACCGCCATGCGCGCCCGCGGCGCCGAGACCACCGACCTGGTGATCCTGGTCGTGGCGGCTGACGACGGCGTGAAGCCGCAGACCACTGAGGCGCTGAACCATGCCCAGGCGGCCGGGGTCCCGATCGTCGTAGCCGTCAACAAGGTGGACAAGGAAGGCGCTGATCCGCAGCGAGTCCGCGCTCAGCTCACCGAGTACGGGCTGGTCGCCGAGGAATTCGGCGGCCAGTCACTGTTCGTCAACGTGTCAGCCCGGCAGGGCACCGGCATAGAGGAGCTGCTCGAGGCGGTCGTGCTGACCGCCGATGCCGAGCTCGACCTGCGCGCCAACCCCACTCAGCAGGCCCAGGGCGTGGCGATCGAGGCCCATCTGGACAAGGGCCGGGGGCCGGTCGCGACCGTGCTCGTGCAGCGCGGGACGCTCCAGGTGGGCGACTCGATCGTCTGCGGCGAGGCGTTCGGCCGGGTCCGGGCCATGCTCGACGAGAACGGCGATCAGGTGAAGGAAGCCCCGCCGTCCCGGCCGGTCCAGGTGCTCGGCCTGACCGCCGTGCCTGGCGCCGGCGACAGCTTCCTGGTGGTCGATGACGACCGGGTGGCCAGGCAGATCGCCGAGCGGCGCGAGGCCAGGGAGCGCAGTGCGATGTTCGCCCAGCGGCGCCCGCGGGTCACGCTGGAGGACCTGGAGTCGGCGCTGAAGTCGGGTGAGCGGGAAGAGCTGCTGCTCATCATCAAGGGCGACGTGTCCGGCTCGGTGGAAGCGCTGGAAGACGCCCTGCTGCAGCTCGATGTGGGCGAGGAAGTGGTCCTGCGGGTCATCGGCCGCGGCGTCGGCGCGATCACCCAGGACGACGTCAACCTGGCCATCGCCTCGGAAGCCGTGATCATCGGCTTCAACGTCCGGCCCGCCGGGCGGGCCGGCGAGCTGGCCCAGCGCGAGGGCGTGGACATCCGCTACTACTCGGTCATCTACCAGGCGATCGAGGAGGTCGAGGCCGCGCTCAAGGGCATGCTCAAGCCCATCTTCGAGGAAGTGCAGCTCGGCACGGCAGAGATCAGGGAAGTCTTCCGGGTGCCGAGGATCGGCAACGTGGCAGGCTGCATCGTCCGCTCCGGCACGATCACCCGCAACAGCAAGGCCCGCCTGGTCCGGGACGGGGTCGTGGTCTCCGACAGCCTCACCGTCGACTCCCTGCGCAGGTTCAAGGACGACGCGACCGAGGTGCGCGAGGGCTTCGAGTGCGGTATCGGCGTCGGCTACGGCGACATCAAGGTCGGCGACGTTATCGAGACCTACGAGTTGCGGGAGAAGCCCAGGGCCTGATCCGGGAGCCCGGCGCCGCCGTGGCGGCGCCGGGAGCCTGAGGCCCAGCTGGATGCGGGAGGCAGGCAGTGTACGTGGGGGCCCTGACCCTGGACCTGCTGCTCGGCGATGTGCGGTCGCTGAAGCAGAAGCGCTCCGCGGTCAGGCCCCTCATCGCCGAGGTGCACCGCAGGTTCCCCGCGGCTTCCGTGGCCGAGACCGGACACCAGGACCTGCATCGACGGACGGAGATCGGCGTGGCCCTCGTGTCGTCCACGGCCGCGCATGCCGTCGAGGTACTGGAGGCGTGCGAGCGTTATTTCGCGGCGCTTCCGGAAATCGAGCTGCTGTCCGCCCGGCAGCGGCTGTTCAACGACGAGGGGGAGTGAGCCAGGATGGCCCCAGTCAGGGCACGCAAGCTCGGTGAGCGGATCGCCCAGATCGTCGCGGAAATGCTGGAGCAACGGATCAAGGACCCGCGGCTCGGCTTCGTGACCGTGACCGAGGCCAGGGTCACCGGTGACCTGCGCGAGGCGACGGTGTTCTACACGGTCTACGGGTCCGCGGACGAGCATGCGGCGACGGCGGCCGCGCTGTCCAGCGCGACCGGCCTGATCCGCTCTGAGGTCGGACGGCAGACCGGCCTGAAGCACACCCCGTCGATCGCCTTCCAGCTCGACAGCGTGCCGGACAACGCCAGGAACATCGAGGACCTGGTGGCGCGGGCCCGCGAGGCCGACGCGGCCGTGGCGGCCGCTCGTGCGGGTGCTGAGCCGGCCGGTGACCCCGACCCCTACAAGGTCGCCGCCGAGCCCGGCGACGACGAGGACGATGACGACGATATCTATGATGACCTGGCCGGGGACAGCGGCGATGATCTGGACCTGGATGCGGCAGGCGGAGCCGGCCGGATTGCCTGATATCGGCGAAACTCCCGCCGGCCGACAGCGCGGCGCGGGATACTCGCGGGCGTGACCGCTGCGCCCGGACCCGACCTCGAGGCCGACTGGACGCGGGCGCTCAAGGCGCTGGACTCGGCCGGGGAGATCTGCCTGGCCTGCCATATCCGGCCGGACGCGGACGCGCTCGGATCGATGCTCGCGGTCGCGCACGCGCTGCACTCGCGCGGCGGCCCGTCGGGCCCGCGGGTCATCGCGTCCTTCGGGGACCTGCCGTTCGAGGTCCCGGCGATCCTGCGTTTCCTGCCGGGCGCGGACCTGCTCAGCCCGCCGGACGCCTATCCGGCCCGTCCGCAGGTCATGGTGACCTTCGACGCGGCCAGCGCTGACCGGCTGGGCTTGCTCCAGCCCAGCGCCTCGGCCGCCGGCGAGCTGATCGTGCTGGATCATCACGCTTCCAATACCGGCTTCGGCACCATCGGGATTGTCGATCCGGGCGCCGCCGCCACGGCCGTGCTGGCGCATGAGCTCATCGGCAGGCTGGGCGTGCCGGTCTCCAGGGACATGGCCCTCGGCCTGTACGCGGGCCTGGTCTCCGACACGGGCTCGTTCAAGTACCCGACGACATCGCCGGGGGTACATGAGCTGGCCGCGCGACTGCTGGCGACCGGCATCGAGCCGGGAGCGGTGGCGCACGAGCTATGGGACCGCGCGCCGTTTAGCGCTCTGGGCCTGCTGTCGGCAGCGCTCGGGCGGGCCGTGCTGGAGCCCGGCGGGGGCTGCGGGCACGGCCTGGTGTGGACGACCGTGACCAGGGCCGACCGGGCCGCAGGCGGCCTGTCGCTGGAGGCGGCCGAGTCGGTGATCGACGTGGTGCGCCGGGCCGATGAGGCGGACGTCGCGGTGGTACTCAAGGAGTCCGACGACGGGCAGTGGCAGGTATCGGCCAGGTCCAAGGGGAAGGTGGACGTGGGCCGCGCGTGCGTCGCGCTGGGCGGCGGCGGGCACCCGCGGGCGGCCGGGTTCACGGCCCGCGGCACCGCGCAGCAGGTGCTGGCGGCCCTGCGCGAGCAGCTCGCCGAGCCGATGGCGGGCGGCCGGTGACGGCCCGCAGCGGCCTGGTGATCGTCGACAAGCCGTCCGGCCTGACCTCGCATGACGTCGTGGCGCGGATCCGGCGCCTGGCCGGCACCCGCAAAGTCGGGCACGCCGGGACGCTGGACCCGATGGCGACCGGAGTCCTGGTCATCGGCGTGGAGAAGGCGACCCGGCTGCTCGGTCACCTGGCGCTGACCCAGAAGGAGTACGCCGCCACTATCCGGCTCGGCCAGGCGACCGACACCGACGACGCCGATGGCCAGATCGTGGCCGTCACCGCGGCCGGGGGAGTCGGCGCCGCGGCCATCGCCGCCGCGGCCCGGCGGCTGACCGGCGAGATCCAGCAGGTCCCGCCGGGGATCAGCGCGATCAAGGTGGGCGGCCAGCGGGCCTACAAGCTGACCCGCGAGGGCGCGGCTCCCCGGCTGGCCGCCAGGACCGTGACGGTCAGCGCGCTGACGATCCTGGCCATCCGCCCGCTGGCCGACCTGCTGGACGTGGACGTCGAGGTGACCTGCTCCAGCGGTACCTACATCCGGGCGATCGCCCGCGATCTGGGCGCGGCCCTGGAGGTCGGCGGCCACCTGACGGCATTGCGCCGCACCCGGGTGGGCCCGTACCGGATCGAGGACGCCGCGACGCTCGATGAGCTCGCGGGCTCGCTGGAGATCATCGGCCTGGCCGAGGCGGCCGCGGCGGCGTTCCCGCGCCGGGATCTGTCCGCGCGGGAGGCCAGCATGCTCGCCCACGGCGCCGTACTGCCCGCGGCGGGCGCCCCGCCGGGGGAGCCGGTGGCCGCCTTCGGCCCCGATGGCACGCTGATCGCGCTGCTCACCGAGCGGGACGGGCAGGCCCGCTCGCTGGCCGTATTCGTTCCCTGAGCGCTCGTTTCCTGACCGGTTCGCTTCCTGGCCGGCGGTGCCTGCGGCAGGGCGAAGCCGCCGGCTGCCCTGGCCGCATGGCAGGCTTGGGATGCCGCATTCACCGGCGGAGAGGAAAGAGCAGGTGCACCGCTGGCAGGGCCTGGACGAGGTCCCGGACGACTGGGGCTCCTCAGTTGTCACTATCGGCGTCTTCGACGGCGTGCACCGCGGCCATCAGCGGATCGTGGCGCGCGCCGCCGAGATCGGGGCGCAGCTGCGCCTGCCGGTCGTCGTGGTCACGTTCGACCCGCACCCGGATGAGGTGGTCAGGCCGGGCTCGCACCCGCCGTTCCTCGGCAATGTCCGGTGCCGTGCGCAGCTGCTGGCCGGGCTGGGCGTCGACGCGGTCTGCGTGCTGCCGTTCACCCGTGACTTCTCCCAGCTGGGGCCCGATGAGTTCGTCCGGGCCGTGCTGGTGGAACGGCTGCACGCCGCCGCCGTCGTCGTCGGCGAGGATTTCCGGTTCGGCCACCGGGCCGCCGGAGACGTAGCCCTGCTCGGCGAGCTCGGCGATAAGTACGAGTTCACCGCGGAGGGCGTGCCGCTGCTGGCGCAGGACGGCATCACCATCTCCTCGTCGAGGATCAGGGAACTGCTCGCCGCCGGGGACGTGGCGGGCGCCGCGCGGTACCTTGGCCGGCCGCACCGGGTCGAGGGCGTGGTGGTGCGCGGCCAGCAGCGCGGCCGGGCGCTGGGCTTCCCGACCGCCAACGTGGAATCGCCGCCGCACACCTCGATCCCCGCCGACGGGATCTACGCGGGCTGGCTGGCCCGGCTCGATGAGGCGTGCGCGCAGGTCGCGCGCTGGCCGGCCGCGATCTCGGTCGGCACCAATCCGACGTTCGGCGGCCTGACCCGCAGCGTGGAGGCCTACGCCCTGGACCGGGACGACCTGGAGCTGTACGACGCGCAGGTCGCGGTGGACTTCGCGGCCAGGCTGCGCGGGATGGTCAGATTCGGCTCGGCAGGCGAGCTGGTCGACCAGATGCGCCTGGACGTCGACGCGGCCCGCTCGATCGTCGGGTAGCCAGGACCGCGGCCAGTCCGCCGGACGATATCCGTTACGCAGCCTGGCGGTGATACTGTGGAGACCGGCCGGAGTATCTGGCCCGGTCGGCTGCGCCCTCATGCGGCTGGCCAGCAAGGAGAAGCCCGAGGCTCACGCGCGGAGCTCTCCTGCCCCGGCAGGTCTCACGCGATCCTCCGGGGTATCCGATGACCAGACCTACATGAAGAGGAATCAACGTGCCGCTTGAGACCACGGTGAAGAAAGAGATAATCGCCGGGCACGCGACCAGTGAGGGTGACACCGGCTCGCCGGAAGTCCAGGTCGCGCTGCTGACACGGCGCATCACTGACCTGACTGAGCACCTCAAGGTGCACAAGCACGATCACCACAGCCGCCACGGGCTGCTGCTGCTCGTCGGCCGCCGCAGGCGCCTGCTGCAGTACCTGTCCCGTGAGGACATCACCCGCTACCGTGCCCTCATCGAGAAGCTCGGTCTGCGCAGGTAGGTTAGGAGCGAGCAGCCGCGCCCGCGCGCGGCTGGCCGCCGGCCTGACGCCGGGCGGCCCACAACTGAATACACCACGAAACGAACGACGTCCCGCGGCCCCCGGCCCGGAGCGCACAGTGCGCCTAAGGGCCGGTCCTCGGTAGTGGTTCTCGGGTCAGGGGAGACGCCAGCGCAGCTGCGCCGCGCACCTGGGCCGAGGGCTTCGATCGAAGACCGGTCGGCAGCTAGCCCGGCCGCATGGCCGGTTCATCAGATAGCTAGCGGCGCTCCACTGGCGGCGGGCAGACGCGGGACCTCAATCAAGGAGGTCTCACCCGTGGAGGGTGCGTATACCGCCGAAGTCGTCATTGACAACGGCCCATTTGGTGTCCATAAGATCCGATTCGAGACCGGCAGGCTCGCGCGCCTGGCCGCGGGCTCGGCCGTCGTGTTCCTTGACGACGAGACGATGGTGCTGTCCGCGACCACGGCGTCTAAGCAGCCCAAGGAGAATCTCGACTTCTTCCCGCTCACGGTGGACGTCGAGGAGCGCATGTACGCGGCGGGCCGGATTCCCGGCTCGTTCTTCCGCCGGGAAGGGCGCCCGTCCGAGGACGCGATCCTGACCTGCCGCCTGATCGACCGGCCGATGCGCCCGTCGTTCACCACCGGGCTGCGCAACGAGATCCAGATCGTCGAGACGATCATGGCGCTGCATCCCGAGCATCTCTACGACGTCATCGCCATTAACGCGGCCTCGCTGTCGACCCAGCTGGCCGGCCTGCCGTTCTCCGGCCCGATCGGCGGCGTGCGCGTCGCCCTGATCCAGGGCCAGTGGGTCGCGTTCCCGACCCATCCGCAGCTCGCGGACGCCACGTTCGACATGGTCGTGGCCGGCCGCGTGCTCGACGACGGCGACGTGGCGATCATGATGGTCGAGGCCGAGTCAACGCCGCGCACGCTGGCGCTGATCGCCGACACCTCCAGCGGCGCGGTCCGGCCGACCGAGGAGACGGTAGCCGAGGGCCTGGACGCGGCCAAGCCGTTCATCAAGGCGCTGTGCGAGGCCCAGCTGCAGATCGCGGCGCACGCGGGCAAGGAGACGCGGGACTACCCGATCTTCGTCGATTACCAGCAGGACGTCTTCGACGCCGTCGCCGCGGAGGTCTCCGCTGACCTGGCCAAGGCCCTCACGATCGCCGGCAAGCAGGACAGGGACACCGAGACCGACCGGATCAAGGCCCTGGCCAAGGAGCAGCTCGGCAGCAAGTTCGAGGGCCGGGACAAGGAGATCAGCGCCGCGTTCCGGTCACTGACCAAGAAGCTGGTCAGGGAGCGGGTCATCCGCGATGGCCTGCGCATCGACGGACGGGGGCTCGCCGACATCCGGCAGCTGTCGGCCGAGGCCCACGTGCTGCCGCGGGTCCACGGCTCGGCCCTGTTCGAGCGGGGCGAGACGCAGATTCTCGGCGTCACCACGCTGAACATGCTCCGGATGGAGCAGATGATCGACACGCTCAACCCGGAGCGCACCAAGCGCTACATGCACAACTACAACATGCCGCCGTACTCCACCGGCGAGACCGGCCGGGTCGGCTCGCCGAAGCGGCGCGAGATCGGGCACGGCGCGCTGGCCGAGCGCGCCCTGGTCCCCGTGCTGCCCACCCGCGAGGAGTTCCCTTACGCGATCCGGCAGGTCTCCGAGGCCATCGGGTCGAACGGCTCCACCTCGATGGGGTCGGTCTGCGCGTCCTCGATGTCGCTGCTGGATGCCGGGGTGCCGCTGAAGGACATGGTGGCGGGCATCGCGATGGGCCTGATCTACGAAGGCGGCCAGTACGTCACGCTGACCGACATCCTCGGCGCCGAGGACGCCTTCGGCGACATGGACTTCAAGGTCGCCGGCACCAAGGACGTCATCACCGCGCTGCAGCTGGACACCAAGCTGGACGGCATCCCCGCCGCCGTGCTCGGCGCGGCGCTCAAGCAGGCCCGCGGCGCGCGGCTGGCCATCCTGGACGTCATGCGCGAGGCCATCGACGGCCCGGGCGAGATGAGCGAGTTCGCGCCGCGGATCATCACGGTCAGGGTCCCGGTCGACAAGATCGGCGAGGTCATCGGGCCGAAGGGCAAGATGATCAACGCGATCCAGGATGACACGGGCGCCGAGATCACGATCGAGGACGACGGCACCATCTACATCGGCGCCACCGACGGTGTCTCGGCCGAGGCGGCCAGGTCGGCGATCAACGCGATTGCCAACCCGCACATCCCCGAGGTGGGAGAGCGCTTCCTGGGCACGGTGGTCAAGACCACCGCCTTCGGCGCGTTCATCTCGCTGCTGCCCGGCAAGGACGGCCTGCTGCACATCACCCAGATCCGCAAGCTGCACGGCGGCGTGCGGATCGAGAACGTCGACGACGTGATCAAGGTCGGCGACAAGATCCAGGTCGAGATCCGCGAGGTAGACGACCGGGGCAAGCTCTCGCTGATCCCGGTCGAGGTCGTGGAGCGCGAGGCCGCGGGCGAGGACCTGGGCGGTCACGACGATCACCGCTCCGGTGACCGCGGCGATCGCGGCGGCGACTCCGGCCGCGGCGGCGGGGACCGGCACCGCAGCCGGCAGCGCACCCGCGGATCCGGATCCGGATCCGGCAACTCATGACGACAGGCAGGGAGCGGGTGGCGGACGGCGAGTCCACCGTCACCCGCACCGTCCTTCCCGGCGGCCTGCGGGTCATCACCGAATCGCTGCCCGCGGTCAGGTCGGTCGCCTTCGGCATCTGGGCGGGCGTCGGCTCGCGGGACGAGGATCTCGACCACGCCGGCGCGACGCATTACCTGGAGCACCTGCTGTTCAAGGGCACGACCCGCCGGACGGCGCTGGACATCTCGGCGGCGATGGACGCGGTGGGCGGCGAGCTGAACGCGTTCACGGCTAAGGAGTACACCTGCTATTACGCGCGGGTGCTGGACGCCGACATGCCGCTGGCGATCGACGTGCTGTCGGACATGGTGAATAGCTCGCTGATCGAGCCGAGGGACGTGGACGCCGAGCGCGGCGTCATCCTCGAGGAGATCGCCATGAACGACGATGACCCATCGGACACCGTGCATGAGGCATTCGCCGGGCAGCTTTTCGGTGACACCCCGCTCGGCCGTCCCATCCTCGGCAGCGTCGACTCGATCAACGGGATCACCCGCGCCCGGATCGCCGAGCACTACGCGGCCAGGTACACCCCGGGCAACCTGGTGGTGGCGGCCGCGGGCAGCCTGGAGCACGATGAGGTCGTCGAGCTCACCCGCCAGGCGTTCGGCCCGGCTCTCACGGGCGCGGCGGCGCCCATCGCGCCGCGCCTGGCCGGGGCCGCCCTGCGCGGCGGCGAGGACTGGGGCTGGGGCACGGGCGTGAAGCTCGTCTCGCGGCCCATCGAGCAGGCCAACCTGGTGCTCGGCTGCCCGGGACTGGCGCGGACCGATGATCGCCGGTTCGCGCTCGGGGTGCTGAACGCCGCGCTCGGCGGCGGGATGTCCTCGCGGCTTTTCCAGGAGGTGCGGGAGAAGCGCGGCCTGGCGTATTCGGTCTACAGCTTCAGCGGGCAGCATGCCGATACCGGGATCTGGGGCATCTATGCGGGCTGCCTGCCGGCCAAGGCCGATGAGGTGCTCGCGATCTGCCAGGAGGAGATCGCCAAGGTCATCGCCGACGGGCTGACCGATGAGGAGATGGAGCGCGGCCAGGGCCAGCTGCGCGGGTCCATCGTCCTTGGCCTGGAGGATCCCTCGTCCCGGATGAGCAGGCTCGGCAAGGCCGAGCTTGTCTATCCCCGGCTGGAGCCGGTGGACGAGATCCTCGCCTCGATCGAGGCGGTGACCCACGAGCAGGTGCGCGAGGTGGCCGCCGCTATCCTCGCCCAGCCGAAGGTGCTGGCCGTCGTCGGCCCGTTTGACGACGCGGGCTCCTTCGCCGCCGCGCTGGACTGACCCGCCGGACTGCGCGCACTGAAGCGCTGGGATGGGGCGTGATGATCAAGATCGGAGTGCTCGGCGCCAAAGGGCGGATGGGTACCGAGGTCTGCCGCACGGTCGAGTCGGCGGACGACCTGGAGCTGACGGCCGCCGTGGATGCCGGGGATCGGCTGACCGCGCTGTCCGGCTGCGACCTGGCGGTGGACTTCACCCACCCCGGCGTCGTCATGGACAACGTCCGCTGGTGCCTGTCGCAGGGACTGGACGTGATCGTCGGGACGTCCGGGTTCGATGACATGCGGCTGGCGGTGGCACGGGACTGGCTGGGCCGGGCCGCCGGGACCCGGATGCTGGTCGTCCCCAACTTCTCCGTGGGCGCCGTGCTGATGATGCGCTTCGCCGAGCAGGCGGCGCGGTTCTTCGAGTCGGCGGAGATCATCGAGCTGCATCACGCGGCGAAGGCCGACGCCCCGTCCGGGACCGCGGCGCGGACCGCCGCGCTGATCGGCGCGGCGCGGGCGGGCGCCGGCCTGGGACCGCCGCCGGACGCCACGGTCTCGGCGGCGGACGGCGCGCGCGGGGCGGTGCTGGACGGCGGCGTGCACGTGCACTCGGTCCGGCTGGCGGGCCTGGTCGCGCACCAGGAGGTGCTTCTCGGCGGCCACGGCGAGATCCTGACCCTGCGGCACGACTCGCTGGACCGCTCCTCGTTTATGCCCGGAGTGCTGGCCGCCGTGCGCGGCCTGGCCTCCCTGCCGCCCGGTCTCACTGTCGGCCTGGAAGGGCTGCTCGGCCTGGACTGAGGAGCGATGACATGATCAGGCTCATTCTCAACGTGATCTGGCTCGTGCTGTGCGGTTTCTGGATGGCGATCGCCTGGGCGGCGGTCGGCCTGGTCTGCTTCGTCCTGATCATCACGATCCCGTTCGGCATCGCCTCCTGGCGCATCGCCAGTTACGTGCTGTGGCCCTTCGGCCGGACCATCGTGCCGCGCGACTCGGCCGGTGTCGGGTCAATCGTGGGCAACGTCATCTGGATCGTGCTGTTCGGGTGGTGGCTAGCGCTGGGTCACCTGGTCACCGGCGTACTGCTGTGCCTGACCGTGATCGGCATACCACTCGGGCTGGCCAACTTCAAGATCATCCCGGTCTCCCTCACGCCGCTCGGGGTGCAGATCGTCCCGGCTGACCAGCAACGTGACTGATAATGCCGGGCCGGCCGCCAGAATCGGCCCACGATAACCGCCCGATCATGGCCCGCCCCGGCCAGGTGGCGTACCTTCGGCGTTATGTGCCGAAGCATCAAGACCTTGCGCGAGCCCTACGCCGAGAACGTGACCGAGCAGGACGTGCGGGCCGCCGCGCTCCAGTACGTCAGGAAGGTCAGCGGATTCCGCCAGCCGGCCCGGCATAACGCCGAGGCCTTCGACCGGGCGGTCGAGGCCGTGACCAGTGCCACCCTGACCCTGCTTGACCAGCTCGATGTGCGCGCCGCGGGCAGCGCCGCGGGCTGACCGTCGTATCTGTTACTGATTGACGCCTACATACCACGGCTGTAACGTTTCCGACAGGCGCAGCGGACCCATCGCGCAACAACAGCATCACGCGAAACGAGGAGGCGACGCCTCATGTCCGAGGCAACAGCCGATGCCGGCGCCGCGTTCACCGAGACTGAGGCCACGGCGGCCAGCGGGCCGGCGGCCAGCGGGCCGGTCGTCCTCGATGCTTATCAGCGGGCCGAGCGGGCCGAGCGGGCCAGGGCGCACGCCGAGCAGCTGCGAGCCGACGGCGTCACGATGGTCGCGCTGTGCTGGGTCGACAACGCCGGCATCGCCAGGGCCAAGACGGTCCCGATCGGCCGGCTGGAGCACGCGGCCGGCTGGGGCGTCGGCATGTCACCGGTCTTCGACGTCTTCCTCGTCAACGATGACATCACCTCCAGCCGGTACATCGGGGGCCCGGACGGCGACCTGCGCCTCGTCCCCGACCTCGATCGCCTCATCGCGCTCGATGCGCAGCCGGGCTGGGCCTTCGCACCGGTCGACCGGTACACCCAGGAGGGCAGGACCTACGCCGGCTGCCAGCGCTCGTTCGCCCGCCGGATGGTGCGCGAGGCGCAGCAGCGCGGCCTGGTCCTGCGGATGAGCTTCGAGGTCGAGTGGGCACTCGGCACCGACGATGACGACGGGAGCTTCGTGCCCGCCTGCTCGGGCCCGGCCTACGGCATGACGCGCGTGATCGAGCTGTCCGACTACGCCCGCGAGGTGACCGGCGCGCTCGAGCGCGAGGGAGTCGTCGTCGAGCAGTATCACCCCGAGTACGCGGCCGGCCAGCTGGAGGTCTCGGTGTCCGCGGCCGCGCCGGTCGCGGCGGCGGACATCAGCGTGCTGGTCCGCCAGACCATCCGGGCCGTCTCGGCCCGGTTCGGCTTCCAGGCGTCCTTCGCCCCGTCGGTCGTCGCCGGGGCGGTCGGCAACGGCGGGCACGTGCACCTCAGCCTGTGGCGCCAGGATCAGAACCTGTTCGCGGGCGGCGACGGACGGCACGGCCTCACGGGCGACGGCGAGGCGTTCCTGGGCGGGATCTTTGACGCTTTTCCCGCGCTCGCGGCGATCGGCGCCCCCAGCGTCGCCAGCTACCTGCGGCTCGTCCCCTCGCACTGGGCCGGTGCCTACCACTGCTGGGGCTGGGAGAACAGGGAGGCGGCCCTGCGCCTGGTGACCGGCTCGGACGGCGAGCAGGGCCGCCGCGCCAACGCGGAGGTCAAGTTCGTCGACTCAGCCGCTAATCCCTACCTCCTGGTCGGCACGCTGATCGCCGCCGGGCTGGCCGGGCTGGACGCGGGCGCGACGCTCCCGGCCGAGGTCAACGGCGATCCCGTCGGCTGGCCGGCCGAGAAGCTGGCCGCCCGCGGGGTGGCCAGGCTGCCGCAGACGCTGACGGAGGCGGCCGACCATTTCGAGCGCAGCGTGGTCCTGCGCGAGGCGATGGGGCCGGCCCTGTTCGAGGCGTTCCTGGCGGTCCGCCGCGGCGAAGCCGAGCTCTTTGCCGACGTATCCCCGGACGAGGTAGCAGCCCGGACTCGCTGGCGCTGGTGATGGGCCAGGCCGGGGCGGAGGCGAGCGTCGCCGAGCGGCTGCGGCAGCGGCGCGCCGGGCTCACCCCGGCCGAGCGCAAGGTGGCCCGCGCGCTGATGGCCGGCTACCCGATGGCCGGGCTGGAGCCGGTCGCCAGGCTCGCGGCGGCGGCCGGGGTGAGCCCGCCGACGGTCGTCCGGCTGGTCGCCAAGCTCGCGTTCGACAACTATGCGCAGTTCCAGCAGTCACTCAAGGCTGAGGTCTCCGCCCGGCTGTCCTCGCCGCTGGAGATGCACGCCGAGCGGTCCGGGGGGACCAGCGCCGAGACGCTGCGCCGGGCCGAGCGCCTGCTCTGCGCCGGGATCAGCTCGAGCCTCGGCACGCTTCCCCCGGCCGAGTTCGACACCGCGATCGCGCTGCTGGCCGAGCCCCGGCGCAGCGTGACGCTGATCGGCGGCCGGTTCAGCTCGATGCTCGCCGAGTACCTCGCCGCGCACCTGCGCATCCTGCGCCCCCGCGTGCACCTGGTCCCGGCGGCCGGAGCTGACCGGGCGACCTGCGTGCTGGATATGGGCCGCCGCGACGTCCTGGTCGCCTTCGACTACCGCCGCTACCAGCGGGACACGGTCCGCCTGGCGGTGACGGCCAAGGAGCAGGGGGCGACGGTGATCGCGTTCACCGACCCGTACCTGTCGCCGCTGTCGGCCCACGCGGACGTCATCTTGACCTCCAGCGTGCAGTCGCCGTCCCCGTTCGACGCGCTCACGCCGGCCGTCGCGCTGGCCGAGGCCGTCATCGCCGCGCTCACCGACCGGCTCGGCGCGGCACCCAGAGCGCGGATGGCGCGCTACGACGCTCTGTACGGCAGCGCGGTGGATGGTCCACGCGCTGGTACCCGCGGCTGGCTGGAGGGCTCGTGACGACTGAAGTCGCGCCACTGGCGCTGATTGACCACCACGTTCACGGCGCGGTCACCGAGGCGCTGGACGAGGCCGGGGTGGCCGCGCTGCTGTCGGAGGGCACCGCCCCGGCGCCGGCCGGCACGTCGATGTTCGACAGCCAGCTGGGCTTCGGCGTGCGGCGCTGGTGCGCGCCGCTGCTCGACCTGGAGCCGTCAGTACCGGCCGGGCAGTACGTGCGGCGCCGCCGCGAGCTCGGGCCGGCCGAGGTGAACCAGCGGATGCTGCGGGCCGCCGGGGTGGAAGCGTGGCTGGTCGACACCGGCTACCAGAGCGACCGCATCCAGGACCTCGCGCAGATCGCCGAGGCCAGCGGCGCGCCCGTGCACGAGATCGTCCGGCTCGAGGCGGTGGCCGAGCAGGTGGCCAGTTCCGGCCCGCAGGCGGCCCGCTTTGCCGATCTGTTCGCCACGGCGCTGGCCGCGGCGACGGCGGACGCCGTGGGGCTCAAGTCGATCGTGGCCTACCGTTATGGCTTTGATTTCGACCCGTCCCGGCCCGAGGCCGCCGACGTCCGGGCCGCCGCGGGCCGCTGGCTCAAGGCCATCGAGTCCGGCCCGGCCGCGCGCCTGGACGACCCGGTCCTGCTCCGGCACCTGATCTGGACGGGAATCGACAGCGGCCTGCCCGTCCAGTTCCACGTCGGCTTCGGCGATACCGACGTGCGGCTGCACCGGTCGGACCCCTCGCTGCTGCACGACTTCCTGCTCGCCACGCAGGACAGCGGCACGCCGGTCATGCTGCTGCACTGTTACCCCCATCACCGGCAGGCGGCCTACCTGGCGAATGTCTTTCCGCACGTCTACATGGATCTGGGGGCCATACTCAACCACGTCGGCGCCCGGTCGGCGGCGGTGCTGGCCGAGGCCCTGGAGCTGACGCCCTTCCACAAGATGCTCTACTCCTCCGATGCCTTCGGGCTGCCCGAGCTGCACTATCTGGGTGCCCTCGGCTTCCGCCGCGACCTCGCCCGCGTCATCGGCGCCTTCGTGGCCGACGGCGCCTGGAGCGGTGCCGACGCCAGCCGGGTAGCGGCCATGATCGGGGCAGGCAACGCCCGCCGCGTCTACCGCCTGCGCCCGGCGTGAGCCGTACCAGCCAGCCGGCCGCCGACAGCCAGGGCCGGGACCAGCCGGCGGCCGGCGGCCAGGGCCAGGGCCAGGGCCGGCCAGCGGTAGCTCGCGCGGTCCTGGCGGCGCCCGAGCGCACGAGCCTGCGGGCGGCCCTGCGCGGCGCGCTGGCCCGTGAGCTGCCGGATGCGATCGAGCTCCGGCACGAGCTGCACGCCCATCCCGAGCTCTCCGGGTCAGAGGGCCGCACGGCAGCGGCCGTCGCGGCCGCGCTCGGGGTCCCGGACGCGCCCGCCGTCGCCGGAACCGGCCGGCTCGTGCGCATCGGCCCGGCGGCCGGCCCCTGCATCGCGATCCGGGCGGAGCTCGACGCCCTGCCGATCGCCGAGCAGACGGCCGCGCCCTGGGCCAGCCGGACGGGGGCGATGCACGCCTGCGGCCACGACGTGCACCTGGCCGCTCTCGTCGCGCTGGGCCGGGCCGCCCGGCGCGTCGAGCTGCCCGCCGCGCTGCTGGCCGTGCTCCAGCCGCGCGAGGAAGGACCGCCCTCTGGCGCGCGGGACATCGCCGCGGCCGATGCGTTCGCCGCGCAGCGGGCCCGCGCGATTATCGGCGTGCACCTGCAGCATCAGCTGGCGCCAGGGACCGCCGGGGCGCCTGCCGGGGCCGTGAACGCCTCAGCCGACGAATTCGAGATAGTCGTCGAAGGCCTCGGCGGGCACGCGGGCTACCCCCACATGACACTCGATCCGGTGCCCGTGCTCAGTCAGATCGTGCTGGCGCTGCAGCAGATCATCAGCCGCCGCACCGACCCGACCCACGCGGCCGTCGTCACCGTGGGGGTCCTCCAAGCCGGGCAGGCGCCGAACGTCATCCCCGCGACGGCCCGTGCCCTCGGCACGCTGCGCGCGCTGGAGGCCGCCGACCGGCCGGCCCTGCGCACGGCGCTGCGCCAGATCGCCGAGCACACCAGCCAGGCTCATGGCTGTCACGCCACGGTGAGCTTCGAGGAGGGCGAGCCCGCGCTGGTCAACGATGAGGCGCTGACGGCCGGAACCTGGCCGTGGCTGCGCGAGGCCGGCTTCGAGATAGACACCTCGTTCCGCTCGTGCGGGGCCGACGATTTTGCCTTCTACGCGCAGAGCGCTCCGATACTGATGATCTTCGTCGGCACCGATGACTCGATCAGCCTGCACCATCCCCGGTTCCTGCCGCCGGACGGGGCCGTGGGCCAGGTCGCCGAGGCCATGCTGGCCGGTTACCTGGGCGCGCTCAGCCTGCTCTTAACCGCGCTCGGTTCCTACAGCTGGCCGACATCGGTCACCCGCACGGCCGCCTCGCCCGCCTCGTCCGAGGCGGCCAGGTCGATGTGCGCGCTGATGCCCCAGTCGTGATCGCCGGCCGGGTCATCGAGGATCTGGCGCACCGTCCAGTGACCGGGCTGCTGGTCGATGATCAGCAGGGCGGGGCCGCGGGCATCGGCACCGGTGCCGATCTCGTCATGCTCGTCGAAGTACGGCTCGAGCGCGTCGGCCCAGGCGTCGGCATCCCAGCCGTCCCCGGCGTCCAGCTCGCCCAGGTCGTCCCAGCGGCGCAGCGCCGCGAGCTCGACCCGGCGGAACAGCGCGTTGCGCACCAGCACGCGGAACGCCCGCACGTTGCCGGTCACCGCCGGCGGCCGGTCGTCCAGCGGCGCGGCCGGCTCGGCCGCCGGGTTGCGCATCCGCTCCCACTCATCGATCAGGCTGGAGTCGACCTGCCGGACAAGCTCCCCCAGCCACTCGATCAGGTCGGCCAGGTCCTCGGTCCGTGCCTCCTCGGGCACGGTCTGGCGCAGGGCCTTGTACGCGTCGGCCAGGTACCGAAGGACCAGCCCCTCCGAGCGTGACAGCCCGTAGAAGCCGACGTACTCGACGAAGGTCATCGCCCGCTCGAACATGTCCCGTGCGACCGACTTGGGCGACAGGTGATAGTCCGCCACCCAGGGGTGCCCCTTGCGGTACATGTTGTAGGCGGCTTCGAGCAGGTCCTGCTGGGGCCGGGGGTAGGTGACCGAGTCCAGCAGGTTCATCCGCTCCTCGTACTCGACGCCGTCGGCCTTCATCTGCGCGACGGCCTCGCCGCGGGCCTTGAATAGCTGCGCCGACAGGACCTGCCGCGGGTCGTCGAGGGTGGCCTCGATCACCGAGAGGACATCCAGCGGGTAGAGCGGGGACTCCCGGTCCAGCAGCTCGATGGCGGCCAGCGCGAGCGGCGACAGCGGCTGATTGAGGGCGAAGTCGGACTGCAGGTCGACGGTCAGCCGCCAGCGCCGTCCCTGCTCGTCGGGCTCGGCCAGCCGCTCGACGACGTCGCCGGCGACCAGCGCGCGGTAGACGGCGAAGGCATGCCGGATGTGGCGCCGCTGGGCGACCGGATCCTCGTCATTGTCGGTCAGCAGATGCCGCATCGAGGCAAACGCGTCGCCCGGCCGGCTGACCACCCCCAGCAGCATGGCGTGGCTGACCGCGAAGCTCGACCGCAGCGGCTCGGGCTCGGAGGCGACCAGCCGCTCGAACGTGGGCTTGCCCCAGGAGACAAATCCCTCGGGCGGCTTCCTGCGCACTACCTTGCGCCGCTTCTTCGGATCATCGCCTGCCTTGGCCAGGGCCTTTTCGTTCTCGACCACATGCTCGGGGGCCTGCACGACCACCGCGCCCATGGTGTCGTCGCCGGCCCGGCCCGCACGGCCGGCTATCTGATGGAACTCGCGGGCCTGCAGCAGGCGCGTTCTGGTCCCGTCGTACTTGGACAGTGCGGTGAACAGCACGGTCCGGATCGGGACGTTGATGCCGACGCCGAGGGTGTCAGTGCCGCAGATAACCTTCAGCAGGCCCGCCTGGGCCAGGGTCTCCACCAGCCGCCGGTACCTGGGCAGCATCCCGGCGTGATGGACGCCGATGCCGTGGCGGACCAGCCGGGACAGGGTCTTGCCGAACCCGGCGGTGAACCGGAAGCCGCCGATCAGCTCGGCGATGGCGTCCTTCTCCGCGCGCGTGCAGACGTTGATGCTCATCAGCGCCTGGGCCTGCTCCACCGCGGCCGCCTGGGTGAAATGCACGACGTAGATGGGAGCCTGCCGGGTGGCCAGCAGCTCCTCCAGGGTCTCGTGCAGCGGCGTGATGACGAAGGAGAACAGCAGCGGGACCGGGCGCTCGGCCGAGTGCACGACCGCGGTCGCCCGGCCGGTCCGCCGGGTCAGGTCCCGCTGGAACCGGCTGACGTCGCCGAGTGTCGCCGACATCAGCACGAACTGCGCCTTCGGCAGCTCGATCAGCGGCACCTGCCAGGCCCAGCCGCGGTCCGGGTCGGCGTAGAAGTGGAACTCGTCCATGACCACCTGGCCGACATCCGCCGCCGCCCCGTCGCGCAGCGCGATATTGGCCAGGATCTCCGCGGTGCAGCAGATGACCGGCGCACCGGCGTTGACGCTCGCGTCGCCGGTCATCATGCCGACGCTGTCCGCGCCGAACATCTCGCACAGCGCGAAGAACTTCTCCGACACCAGCGCCTTGATCGGCGCCGTGTAGAAGGTGCGCTCACCGCGGGCCAGCGCCGCGAAGTGCGCGCCGGCCGCCACCAGGCTCTTGCCGGATCCGGTCGGGGTGCTCAGGATCACGTTGGCGCCCGACACGATCTCGATCAGCGCCTCTTCCTGGTGCCCGTACAGCACAAACCCGCGCTCCGCCGCCCAGGCCTCGAAGGCGTCGAAGAGCGAGTCGGGATCGGCGATGTAGGGCAGCTGGTCAGTAAGAGTCATAGTCGGTCTATGGTGTCAGCTGCGGACGCCCCCGGGTTGTTCCCGGCCCCCCGTCGCGTACCGGACGCCGCAGTACGATCCTCCGCGCAGGCACGCCGGGCATTGGTGATCTTGCCCCTTATCTTCGGTCAGTCATAATTGTCGGGTGATCCATCTGCGCGTGGTGAGCCCGCCTGATGTCACCGCTGCCCTGGTGCGCGTGCTGGGCACCGAGCCCGCGGTGATGAACCTGACGGTGCTGCCGGGGACGGTCCGCAACCCGGACGGGGATGCGGTGCAGTTCGATGTGCTGCACGGGGCGGCCAACGAGGTGATCGCCCAGCTGCGTGACCTTGGGCTGGACCAGCGGGGCTCGATCGTGCTGGAGAACGTCGATACCTCCATCTCCGCGCTGGCCGACCGGGTCACGGCCCGCCGGGGGCGCTTCCAGCAGTTCACGCCGGTCTGGACGGAGGTCGAGGCGAGGGTCACTCAGGAAGCCGCCTTCCCGCCCAGCTGGTACGCGCTGCTGGTCATCGCCGGGCTGATCGGGGCCGTCGGGATTCTCACCAACTCCCAGATCCTGATCGTCGGCGCGATGGTGGTCGGGCCGGAATACGCCGCCATCATGGGCCTGGCCTTCGGCGTGAACCGCCGCGACTCCGCCCTGGCCCGGCGATCCGTGGCCGCGCTGGTGGCCGGGTTCAGTCTCGCCGTGGCGGCCGCCCTGCTGCTGGGACTGGTGATTCGCGGCGCCGGACTCGAGCCCAGGCTCTATGCCCTGGGGATCCGGCCGGTATCCGACCTGATCAATAACCCCAACTGGTTCTCGTTCATCGTCGCGGCACTGGCCGGCGTAGTCGGCGTCGTGTCGCTCACCGAGGCCCGGTCCGGCACCTTGATCGGCGTGTTCATCTCCGTCACGACCATCCCGGCGGCATCGGACATCGGCGTGTCCCTGGCCTTCGGCAGCTATAGCGAGGCCAAGGGCTCCACCTTCCAGCTCCTTCTCAACGTGACGGTCCTGGCCGCCGTGGCCATCGTGGGGCTGCCGGCCCAGCGGGCCCTCTGGCGGCGGATCACCCGCCGAGCCGTTATGACCTCAGCGCAGTAGCGGCCGGCGGCCCTCAGCACGGCCAGGGCGGGCTGCTACGCCGGGCGGCTACGGCGGGCTGCTACGCCGGGCTGCTACGCCGGGCGGCGCAGCAGCCGCATCGGCAGCCGGCGGCCGGGACGCAGGGTGATGCTGGCCCTGGGTACCGGAAGCCCCGCCGCTGGCAGCTCGAGCCGGTACCTGCGGGCGATGGCCGCGAGTACCAGGACCGTCTCGAACTCAGCGAACGATGAGCCTATGCACGCCCGCCTGCCCCCGCCGAACGGGATGTAGGCATAGCGATGCCGGGAAAGCCCGGCCGGCCCCCCGTGGCCGTCCGGCAGGAACCTGCGGGGATCGAACCCGGCCGGATCCGGCCAGGACTCCGGGTGCCTGTGCACCAGGTACGGCGGGATGGCGACCAGGCTGCCGGCCGGCACGCGCACACCCGCCACATCGTCGTCGGCGACGGCGTCCCGCTCGACCGTCCAGGCCGGCGGATAAAGCCGCAGGGCCTCGGCCACCACGGCACGGGTCCACGGCAGCCTGGTCATGTCCCAGGCCTGCGGATCTCCGGCGTCCGCGCAGTCCAGCTCCTCCTCCAGCCGGTCCCTGGCCGCCGGGTAGGCCGACAGCAGCGCCAGCGACCAGGAGAGCGTGTTGGCCGTGGTCTCGTGGCCGGCCAGCATGAACGTGCCCACCTCGTCGCCGATCTCGGTATCGGTCAGCGGCAAGCCGTCCTTCCCCCGGCCAGCGATCAGCACGTCGAGCAGGTCGCGGGGATCACCAGGGCCGTCTGCTGCCGTCGCCTCCAGCCGGGCCTGCCGGGCGAGCGCGGCGCGGCGGGCCGCGATGATCCGGTTCACGGGCCCGTCGACGCCCTCCGTGCGGCTGATGCGGCGCGTGGCTCCCTTGAGCATGCGAGTGGAGGCGGGTCCCCACTGGACCGGGACGAACGTGGCCAGCGTGGCCGCCCGCTGGCCCACGGCCATCGCCCTTCTCATCTGAACGGCCTCGCCCATGAGGTCGGCGCCGAAGAGCACCTGGCCCACGATGTCGAGCGCCAGCGTGCCCATCTCGGCGCTGACATCAACCACCGCGCCCGCACTGAGGGAATCCCACCGGCTCAGCATGCGCTGCGTCGCCGCGGCCATCTGCGGTCCGGCCGCGGTGACCTGCTGCCGGGTGAAGACCGGCTGGATCAGCCGCCGGTGCCGCCGCCAGTCCTCGCCCTCGCTGGTCAGCAGCCCGTTGCCGATGAGCGCGCGCAGCGGCCGGTAGGTGAACGCCTTGACGTAGTTGTCCTGGTGAGCGGCGAGCACGTGCTCGGCATGCTCCGGCCGGCTCAGGAGGAAGAAGCTGCGCCCCGGTGAATACGGGACCTGCAGCGTGTCCCCGTATCTGGCGGCCAGCCGGACGTAGCCGTCCAGCGGGTTGCGCGCGAGCGACGCGATGACAGCCGCGACGGCCGGGCCGCTCGGGCCGGGGATGGTGCGGCGCAGCGATCGTGTAGCCATCTGCCTATCATCGGCCTGCCGGGCCGGCGGGGACAGCCTCGGGGCCCTACTGGCCCGGCCCGGTGCCACCCGGCCGGCCCGGTGCTGCGCTTATCGTCCGTACGACGGGCGCCTGCTCGGGAGTACGGCGCCGATCAGCCACAGGATCGGGAAGAAGAAGCCGATAATGCCGAGGATCCAGTGCCCCTTCCTGAAGGTCATCAGTGCAACCGTGAATATCAGGACGAGGTAGATGATGCCCAGGGTGAAGGCCCAGAACGTTCCCGACATGAGTGTCTCCTCCGTCGATCTTGCCCGCGCCATTGTGATCATCCGCGATGGGCAGTCCGCTTCCACGCATCTGCTGGGGATGCCGTGCCTTGAACTGTGCCGCCCATCAGGCCGGCGTGGGATCACCCGCGGTGGGTGAGTCTGCTCGACCGGGCGGAGATCGGGATATTCTCAGCTGAGGAAGCCAGGGAACTGCATGCGACGGAAGTTCAGGCGCCGCTAGCACGCCGTAGTCGCAGGCACGCACGAGGATCGGAGGCTTGAGATGTTCGGAGGACGCAGAGTAGCCCGGCGAACGGGACGACGTACCGCACGGCGCGTTTCCCGCCGCCGCTGACGGTCGCGCAGCAAGCGGTCCCCTTCGCGGCCCGCTTGCTGCGCAGCATGATGCCGCCTGGACCCGGGTACGGGCGCACCGGGGATGGCAGGCGGGCGGTCCTACTGAGTGAAGCTCACCGCGCTGGTGTTCGCGCCGCTGATCACCACGGCGACACTCTCGCCGGGCTCGGGCTGGTACCGGCCGGATAGCAGCGCGCCCAGCGCCGCGCACCCGCCGGGCTCGCCGACCACCCTGAGCTTGTCCCACAGCGCTAGCTGCGCCTGGCCGATCGCCTCGTCGCTGACCAGAACGACGGAATGCGCATGACGCGAGACGATAGCGAAGGTCAGCTCGCCGACTTGCCGCGGTGCCAGCGAGTCCACCGCCACGCTCCCGGTGACAGCATCGACGGGCCGCCCGGCCCGCAGCGCCTGGGTCATGGTCGGCGCGCCCTCGGGCTCCACGCCGACCACCCGCACCGGCCCGGCGCATGCGGCAGCGATCCCGGACAGCAGCCCGCCACCGCCGACGGCGGCCAGCACGGTAGTGACGTCGCCGGCCTGGCGCCGCAGTTCCAGCCCTAGCGTCCCGGCGCCGAGCACGGTCTCGGCCTGGTCGTAGGCATGTACGGGCATCGCGCCGGACGAGGCGGCCCACTGCTGGCTGATAGCCAGCGCGTCGGAATAGGTGTCGCCCTCGACGACCAGGTCCGCGCCGTACGAGCGGATCCGGCTGACCTTCGCCGGCGAGGAGACCGTCGGCACGAAGATCCGCGCAGGCACTCCGAGTACCCCGGCCGCATACGCCACCGCGGCGCCATGATTGCCGCCCGAGGCGGCGACTACCCCGGCGGCCGGGACGTCGCGCAGCCTCAGATTGGCGAAGGCACCACGGGCCTTGAACGATCCGGAGTGCTGCAGCTGCTCCAGCTTGAGGGTCAGCGGCCCGGGCGGCAGCCCGAAATCGGCCCGGTCGATGGTGATCACCGGCGTGCAGCGCACGTACGGCCGGATCCGGTCCTCGACCGCCGCCACGGCGGCCGCGGTGATGGCGTCCGCGGCCGAGTTCACTGACGTCTCAGCCTGAGCCACAGTCGCTCCCGATCTCCCGTTGATCACGTCCCATCCCATCACATCCGCGGCGGCCGCCTCGTGACCATGGCGCGCTCGTGAGAATCTGCCCGGTGCTAGGCCCCAGCCCGGCCCAGCACTGTTACGGAGAGTGAATCCGGGGAGCGCGACAGCCAGCCGTTCGGCCAACCGAGTACGCGCTGTGCTGGCCCCCGGCGGGGCGGAGATTCAGCGGCGGGCGCGGTTCTTCGCCTTTGGCCCTGGTTGCGGTGCTGCGGGCTAGACTGCCGCGGAGCACTCTTACCGCGCGGAAGGGCGAGGACGATTCATGGCTAACCGTCCCGGCGGATTCGGGCCAGCAGAGAAGCCCGATCCGCCAGAATCTACGGCTGATCGCTCTGCCGGTCATCTGCAGGCTGACCGGTTCCCTGAGCCGATTAAACGTGCTGAGGAACGCCTGTTCCACTTCCGCCAGATGGCCACGGACCAGGAGGAGCTCATCGACCTCGGCCAGCAGGAGGTCGATGGCATGGCAGCCGCGCTCAGCGAACGCACCCCGGCAGAATTGCCGGGCGTCGACACGAGCGCGGTAAAGCAGGTTGACCCCGAGTTCGACGATGAGGCCTTCCGCGCTATCGCCCGCGAGACCTTCTACAAGGTTCGCGAGGCGAGAAGGCAGCAGAACCCGCCAGAGTCAGCTGAGCTGCTCAGCCCGCAGATGCAGCGCGAACTGCAGGACGCGGTCTCGGGCGACGTCGCCTCCCATCGGCACCATCTGCTGCCGTTCCTGACGGTCGATGACGCGGTCATAGCTGGAGCGCAGGTCGCCGGCGGCCAGGAGCAGATCGACGTGCGCTTCTCGATCTCCGCCGCCGAGAAAGACCTCGATGACCGTACCGGCCAGGTGCTGGCCGGCGACGACACCGTGCACTCCTGGCAAGAACGCTGGCGATTTAACCGCAACCCCCAGGCGGACACCTCGGTCAGCGATGAGCGCCACGAAATCACCTTCGCCCGCGCCGACCAGTGGATGTTCGCTCACCGAGGCTGGGTAGTCACCGAAATCGCGAGATTGCCAGCCACCTAGCGCGACAGTCATCCGGGCCGGCCCGCGAAGCGAGCACGGCACGCACCAGCCAGGCCATCCGGATGCTGACCCGGGCCGGGGCTGGCGGCGGTCTGTGATCGCTGGTTCAGGACGCTGATGTCACTCAAGCACCCGGCGGGCGATTGATGGTGGCTTGCGCCCGGCCAGGATCCAGCCGGTGAGGGCGGCGGCGACGGGAACGCCGACAACTGTGATGGCGAGGTACACCAGTGGCACCCGGCTCAGGGCGCCGGGGTCGCTGAGGTGTCCGGCGACCAGCGCCAGGTAGGCACCGGCGGATCCGAGCAGCGCGCCGAGAAGGGCGAGCCCCCCGGCCGTGGTGGCGGTGAGCGTGCGCCGGGTCCTGCGGGTCGCTCCGGCGGCGGTGAGGGTGCGCAGGTCGCCGGCGGCCTCGGCGCGGATCAGCGCGACGGTCATGGCGAGGACGCCAAGGGCGAGCAGTGCCCCGGCGGCCGTCGCTGCGGCGCTGATCGTGGCGAGTGAGGCCTGGCTGTTCCTGGCCTCGATGATCAGGCCCGATTTCGCGGCCACGTCCCGTGCTGCGGCGAGCTGCGCGGCGGTGAAGGGCTCGCCGGACTGGACGAGCCAGCCCGACTGCATCTGTGTCCAGCCTCGCCGGTGCAGGCCGCCTGGGGTCATGAGCGAGGTTGGCTGGGATGAGTAGGACGGGGCCCGGATCCGCTGCACGCGGGTGATGGTCGCGAAGGTGGAGGGTGTGGTGACCACGAGCTGCCCCGCCTGGGCGGTGAGGAAGTCGGTGGATGGGGCGATCGTGGCGGAGCTGACCCCGAGGTAGCGGAGCACGGCCGGGGTGGCGACATACAGGGGGATCGTGCTGTAGGACCCTCCTCGCCCGGCAGCGGCCGGGTTCTGCGGTGCGCCCAGGCTGGCTACCGGCCGTCCGGCCGGGCTGCCCTGGCCGCCGGCCTGCGGCTTGTCGGCGGGGTTGACGGGCATGTCGAGGGCGATTGCTTCGGGGTGATGCAGTGGCGCGGCGATCTGGTGCACGGCTGCGGCCAGGACGCTCAGCTGGGCGGGCGTCCTGGCCGGGACGACCGGGCCATCCGGGCCATCTCCGCCCTCTGCCGGGCCGATCCAGACCAGGATCTGGGTGGCCGGCAGGTTGCCCGCATCGGCGGCGGTCTTGTCGGCGGCCGAGCTGATGATGATCGCCGCGCTGATCCCGAGGGCGAGGCTGATCGCGGCCAGGGCCGCCCCGGTCCGGGCCTGTTGCCGGCCCAGGTCTCGCAGCGCCAGCCGCACCGCGACCGGCGCGCGACCGCCCAGCGCGGCGAGTGCCCGGATGGCCAGCGGGCTGATGAGCAGGATCCCCAGGGTGATCGCCAGCGCGCCGGCGATGATCAGCGGAGGGCGGGTCTGGTCGGCCAGACCCAGGCAGCCCACGCCGGCCACGATCATCAGGGCGGCGAGCATGGCCGGGCGATGCGCGGGCCTGGGCCGCGGCGGCCGGGCTGACAGGGCGAGCATGACCGGTAGCCGGGCGGCGGCCCGCGCTGGCCACCATGCTGCGGCAGTCGCCGTCACGACGGCGAGCAACATGCCCAGCGCGATCAGGTCCCACGGGATAGCGAGCCGGTCGATCCGGTGCCCGGCGAACGCCTCCAGGCCCCTCGCGGCCACAATCCACGCCGCCAGCCCGACGACGGTCCCGGCCACGGCGGCGATGACGCCCACGACGGCTCCGCCGGCAACCATGACCATCCGAAGCTGCTTGCGCGTCGCCCCGATCGCGGCGAGCATGCCGAGCTGGCGCTGGCGGCGCGCGGCGATAACGGCGAAGCCTGCGGCTGCTACCAGGGAGATCAGCAGCAGCAGGACCGTGACAGCACCGAGCACGCCGCCGGCGACTGCTCCCTGGGTGCTGGCGCCCTGCGCCTGCCATACCAGCGGGCCGCCGAAACCGGCGAGGAAGCTGCTGAAACTGGCGGGGCTGGCGTTCAGCAGCACCGTCACCGACTGTGGCGGGCCCGCGCCCGAGGGCGCGACGAGGACGAACTGGTCACTCAGGTCGCTGGGATTCTCGACGATGCCGGTCACCGTCTGGTGATGGCCGCCGAGGGACACGGGGGAGCCGATACGCAGCTGGAGAGTCTGGGCTATCTGGCCGGTGACGGCGGCTTGCCCGGCGCCTGCGGGGTAGCGGCCCTGGGTCAGGGCGATCATCGGGCCGCTGAAGGGTCCATGCGGATCTTCTGCCCGGAACTCGACCGTCTGGGCTGAGCCAGGAATCGGCACGAACCAGCGGCCGATCACCTGAATGGTCCCGAACGCCTTCCTGGCGGCCGCGATGTCTGTCGCCAGGACCTTCGGGTTGGAACCGTCGAACTGCAGCAGGTGGTTGGCGGAGCCGAACTGCGGTCCGGGCCGGGACGCCACGTTGTAGGCAGCGGACACGCTGAAGGCAGCCGCCGCGACCGTGAGGATCAGCAGCGCGAGGACCAGGATCTGCTGCCGCCACTCGCGGCGGAACAGCCGCCACGCCCAGCGGGCCACGGCCCGCCGGGCCGGGACGCCGCCGCCCGCCCGGCCGGACAGGACCGCCCGGCCGGACTGGACCGGCCGGTCACGCAACGTCGCGTTCATCGCTGCGGGCCGGGTGTGAGCAGCGATTCGGGGCCCGGCGCCGTCCGGGTCTGGTCGATGAGGCGCCCGTCTCGCAGGAACAGGACCCGGTCGGCGCACGACGCGAACTGCGCGTCATGAGTCACGACTACCCCGGCCGCCCCGCGCCGGCAGGCGGCCAGCAGAAGCCGCATGACAGCCTCGCCATTCACCGAGTCCAGGGCGCCAGTCGGCTCGTCGGCGAGCAGGACCTGACGGTCACCCACCACGGCGCGCGCAATCGCCACGCGCTGCCGCTCCCCGCCGGACAGCTCATCGGGAAACCGGTCAGCCCGGTCAGCAACACCCAGCTCTTCCAGGGCCCTCATTCCCGCCGGGAGCGCGGCCCTCATCCCGACGCCGTCCAGTTCCAGCGGCAGCGTCACGTTCTCCACCGCGGTCAGCCCGGCGAGCAGGTTGAAGTCCTGGAAGACATAACCGATCAGGCGGCGGCGCAGCTTCGCCTGGTCGTTATCTGAGGCACCCGACAGGTCGATCCCGGCCACCAGCACCTGGCCGCCGGTAGGCTCCTCCAGACTGCCCGCGATGGTCAGCAGCGTGCTCTTGCCGGAGCCGCTGGGCCCCATCACCGCCACCAGCTCACCACCGCTGACCGACAGGCTAACCTGCCGCAGCGCATGCACCTGCGAAGCTCCGGCGTCGTAGACCTTCGACACCTCGCGCAACTCCAGCATCGTCGTCATCGCAGTGCCCCCGCTCCGCCCGTTCGCACGGCCACTGCACCCTCGACACCCACCGCAGGCAGGCTGGCCGGACCGGGCGGCGGATGCAGTCTCAGCCGGGTGTCGGCCGCATCTAGCCAGCGGACAATCCCGTCCAGCCGGAACAACTCGGCGTCAGCGACGAGCGCCAGCCCGATATCGTCCTCTGCGGCCTCCATCTTCAGGTGTGAGTACCGCTGCATCAGCTCGATCATGTGCCGCCGATGGGCCTGCACGATCTCGTGCACATCAGCCCCCGGCACCCGCAGGCTGACCAGCACCTTGATGACAAGCTCGTCCCGCGGCGGAGGGACGTCGCCGGCGGGAGTGCGAAGCCAGCCGTCCAGCTCGGCACTCCCGGCCGGGGTGATCACAAACCTTTTCTGCGGCCCCGCCCGTCGCTCGTCGCCGGACTCCACCAGCCCGTCGCGCTCGAGGCGCTGCAAGGTGATGTACACCTGCCCCACGTTCAGCGGCCACACCTCGCCGGTTCGTTCCTCAAACTCCTGCTGCAGCCGCAGACCGTGTTTCGGCCCCTCGCTCAGCAGCGCCAGCAGGGCATGCCGGACGCTCACCGGTTACTCCAGACGCTCATCATAACCATTAGCATACTCGTTATAGTAACCCGCCGCTGATGCGAGCGAGCCGTCCCGGCCTCTGTCTCCACAAGAACAGGCCTGACAGCCGGCCAGGATCCTCATGAAGATCGCCCGCATATCATGCATGACCGGATGTCCAGGAGTGCGGGCCGGCGGTCTAGAGCCATCCGAGGAACGTCATCAGTTCCCGTGTGACGATCCGGATGGGGCGGTCATTGTCGATGAGCACATCTTCCAGGCCAGCGCCCTGCGAGGCCGCGATCGAGGCCGCCGCCTCCTGCAGGTCGTCGTGGCGGCCGCTGGTGACATCGCTGGCCAGGCGCCGTTCGATATCCGCCAGCGGGACGGCCAGGCGCGCGACTTTCAGCGGCATCCCCAGCGTCTCCCGCACCTGCCGTACCTCGCGGGCATCGCGGACGAAATAGGCCAGCACGAACAGCCTGATCCCGGCCCGCCGGAAGTTCGCCACCACCGCGGCCAGGTTCTGCAGCATCAGCCCGAATTCCTCCCGGCGGCCGCCGCCGGTGCCGGCCCACGACAGGTAGTCCAGGTCCAGCAGCGCGAACGGCTCGCCCTGCCGCTCCAGCAGCCAGGCCAGCTCCGCAGCGACCGTGCTCTTGCCCGACCCGTACACCCCCGTGATCAGGACACCCTCAGCGCTGCGTCGCCCCACCAGCCCAGCCTAAAGGCCCGTACCGGAAACTCACGCCGGCGCCCAGAGCGGCACGAGGATGGCGCCGGGGCCGTGGCGATCCGAGCTGGCATCGGCTGGCCCGGCGGGTGGGTTCCGGGGAGACTGTGGTCGTGGTGGCCGAAACTGAAGAGCAGCGCAGGCGGCGGGAGCAGCTGCGGTGTCTTTTCGACGGCATCGCCGGGCGGTATGACGCCAGCCGCCAGGGCTATCCCGCCGAGATCGTTGATGCCGTTTGCGCGGGTTCCGGGGTCGGCCCGGGTGCCGATGTGCTCGAGATCGGCTGTGGTACGGGTCAGCTCACCCGGGAACTGGCCGGCCGGGCGCTGCGCCTGACCGCGATCGATATCGGCGCGGCGATGATCCAGGTGGCCCGGTGCAACGTGGCGGACCCGATGGCCCGGTTCCGGGTGTGCTCGTTTGAGGACTTCGCGGACAGCGGGCATCTCGATCTCATCGTGTCGGCCACGGCCTTCCACTGGGTCGATCCCGGCATCGGCTTGGCCAAGGCCGCGCGGCTGCTGCGGCCCGGTGGCTGGCTGGCGCTGATAACCACCGAAGAGCGCTATCCCGAACCGCTCCGGACGCAGCTGCGGGAGCTATGGATGAGATACAGCCGCCGGATCGTGAGGACAGCCGGCCAGCCGACCTGGGTCGCAGCGCTGCGGGAAACCAGCTTGTTCGGTGAGACGGCCGAGCTGCTTCACACCAGGGCCCTGCGGCTGCCCGTGCAGGCAGTCACGGACGTCGAGCGCACTCGGGCCACGTTCCTCAGCTACAGCCAACAGGACCAGGCAGACTTCACCGCTGGCCTCAGCTCGCTTCTGGAGCCCAGCTCCCACATCGACGTAGTACAGGAAACCCTTCTCGCCATGGCACCGGCAGCCACCTGACGATAGCGCCAGATCCCCCGCGCCCTGCACGCCGATTAACCCGAACCCGCACGCCAGGCGACATGAGCGGATGTGGTCGCGGCCGACGAGGTGACCGCGTGAGTCTGTCTGTCCGGCGTCTCGCGTGCCGGAGAATGGCGTCATGTGGACATCCGGATCCCTTGCGCTGCGTGGCGAGACTAGCCAGCGGGCCGTTTACGGAGCGTTCAGTGACGCCGAGTGAGTTGATGGAGCGGCTGTCCGGGCTGCGAAGAGCGCAGATTGGCGGGCAGCGGGCGCCGCATAAGCCTCTGCTGTTGTTGTGGCTGTTCGCCAGGTTCGCGGCCACCGGTTCGGCACGGGCGCCTTATGCCGAGGCTGTGGATCCGGTGAGCCAGCTCATCAACGACTTCGGGCCGCCGGTCAGAAGCCCGGCGCTGGAGCGCCAGCGAGCAGCCATGCCCTTCGTGCACCTTGAGCGTGAACTATGGGAGCTTCGCGATCGCAATGGCGATGACATTGGCCCAGATGCGCCCGAAAGAACGCGATGGCTGCTTGATCATGGCGCCGTTGGCCAGCTCCGGCCCGAAGTCACCGCTCTTCTTGCTGGCAGCACGACCCTGGCCGCAGCCGCGCGGCTGCTCTTGGACCAGCACTTCACGCCGATGCTTAGCGAGATGATTTGCGCAGCAGTCAATCTTGATCTTCCCATTCTCGAGGTACCTCAGATCTCGCGGGCGGCGGTGCGTCGGCCACGCGCGCCGGGCTTCGCCGAGCAGGTTCTGCGCGCCTACGCTTACCGGTGCGCGATGTGCGGATTCGACGGCAGGCTCGGCCGCAATCCCGTTGCCATCGAAGGTGCGCACGTGCGCTGGCACAGCCAGGACGGCCCAGACGACCTCGCGAACGCGATCGCGTTGTGCTCACTGCACCACGCGCTCTTCGACTGCGGCGTCCTCGGCCTCAGCCCGGACCTGCGGATGACCGTATCTCCGCTCTATGTCGCGACCAGCCAGGCAGGCCGGGCCATCGACGCCCTCGCCGGCCAGCCGCTACTGAACGTCCGGCCAGGCCAGCCGTCCGTCGACGTCCTCTACGTCAACTGGCACACGATCCAGGTCTTCAAAAGCCACGGCCACCGGGCCGCCTGAGGACGACTCGACCTGCGGCAGAAGCGACATTGGCGGCTCCGGCGCTCGGGGCTGCCCGGTGCGGGTGAGTGGCCGGAGGTGGTGACCGCGCTGGCCGGGCTGCGATTACCTGGCGGTCAGGGTCACGGCGCTGTGTGCTGGCCTGAACTTTTTCGCGCCGTAGGGTGAGGCTGTGTTTACGGTCATCAGGCGCTCCGGGGCTGGCGGCCCTTCGCCGGTGAACGGTGCGGTCGGCTTCGCGGTTGAGGCGGCCGGCCGGGAACTGGCCAGCGGTGAGCTGCTGGCGGGGTCGCGTCTGGGCGATGAGACCGGGCGGCTCATCAACGTCCGGTGGGCGCAGGGCCAGGCCGAGGCGGCGCGTGCCGTCATCGGCGCGGCCGTGGCCGCGGCCGGGCCGGGTACCGAGCTGCACCTGACCGCTAACGCCGAGGTCGATGACTGGCTGGATGACCGGCTCGCGCTGTTCGAGTCGTGCGGGTTCACGCTGTGGCAGGAGAAGGAAGGCTTCTGGTGGGCTGATGGCGGGCAGGATCTGCCGGCACCGCAGGGCGTCACCGCGCGGACTTTGGCCGAGGTCGGCCGCGAGCGGTTCGCCGGGGTCATCGCGGCGTGCACGGCCGGGACGCTCGACCGGGTCGACGCGGACGCGATCGGGTCGATGGGGGGCGGCGCCTGGGCTGCCGCGCTGATGGGCGACGCGGCCCGGCCGGGGGAGGAAGACAGCTGGCTGGTCATCGAGAACGCCGCCGGCGAGGCGGCCGGCTACGTTGCCGTCTGCGCGTTCGGCCCGGACACGGGCACCATCGTGCACATCGGGGTTGTGGGCGGCCATCGCGGTCATGGCTACATCGATCAGCTGCTGCGGCTCGCGAACCGTGCCGCCCGCGCACGGGGCTGGACGGGCATGCTCTCCGACGTCGATGTCGAGAACACGCCGATGCTGGCCGCTATGGCGCGCAACGGCCACCAGGCCAACAGCCGGCCATGGCACAGATGGATGTACCGGCACGTCACCGCATGAGCCTGTCCGGATGCCGCCACACCCCAGCACGCCGCTCGATCGGCGGCAGATGAGGGCAGGGGAAGGTCGTCGGCTAGCGGGCCATACCTGAAGTCTCCCGCACCAGCAGCCCGGCGGACCGATCTCGGCGGACCGGAGCCCCGCTGCGTATCGCGTTCCGCCGAACGCGCTATGCAATGCTGTGACCTGCGAGTTAGCCCTCCTATCCCGTGGCCGCTCGCGAAGAGGGGTTAACGCATGCACCTGACACCTAAAGAGCAGGAACGGCTCACCATTTTCACTGCCGCCGAGCTGGCCAGGCGCCGCCAGGCGCGCGGGCGCAGGCTGAACGTCCCCGAGGCGATCGCCATCATCTCCGACGAGGCACTGGAGTGCGCCTGGGACGGGGCGAGCCTGGCGGAAGTGATCGAGCACGCTCAGTCGGTGCTGGGGCCTGACGACGTGATGGCGGGCGTACGCGAGATTGTCCGGCATCTCGAGATCGACGCCCTGTTCCCGAGCGGAACCGCGCTCGTCACGATCGACGACCCCATCGGCGCGCCTTCGCCGCAGGCGGCCGCGGACGCGCCTGGTGCCGTTCGCACGCCAGACGGCACCCTCACCGTGAACGCGGGCCGCGTGACCGTCGAGCTGGACGTCGCCAACGCCGGCGAAGAGACGGTCTTCGTCTCCTCTCATTATCATTTCTTCGAATGCAACCCGGCGCTGGTCTTCGATCGCCCGGCGGCACTCGGCATGCGGCTGGATATCGCGGCCGGCACCGCGGTGAGCTGGGATCCCGGCCAGCGCCGCCGGGTCCGCCTGGTCGCGCTGGCCGGTCAGGCAGTGGCCTACGGGTTCCGCGGCCTCGTCCAGGGAACCGCCGGCGACGGGCACCGTCGTGGCTGAGCTGGGACGCCGCGAGTACGCGGACCGCTACGGCCCGACCACCGGAGACCGGGTGCGGCTGGCCGATACCGGCCTTGAGGTGGAGATCGGGAGCGACGACACCTCCTACGGAGACGAGATCCTCGGCGGCTGCGGCAAGACCATGCGCGACGGGATGCTGGCTACCAGCAGGCCCGCCCCGGGCAGCCGCCTTGACCTGCTCATCAGCAACGTCGTCGTCATCGACCCCGTCCTGGGCGTGCTCAAGGCCAACATCGGGATTTGCGACGGGCGCATCGTCGGCGTGGGCCGGGCCGGCAATCCTGACGTCGTCGACAACGTAGACCTGGTCGTCGATTCCCATACGGCCCTGATCCCCGGCGAGGGCCTGATCGCGACCCCGGGCACGATCGACTCGCACGTCCACTTGTCGTCGCCGGCGCTGCTGGACGTTGCGCTCTCGGCCGGTATCACCACGCTGATCGGGATGGGCCTGGGCGGGGTATGGGATGTCGGCGTCAACCCGGAGCGCAATTTCGACATCATGATGAGCGCCTGGCGGGATGTACCGCTCAATATCGGCTTTCTCGCCCGCGGCAGCGCGAGTCATCCGGCGCTGCTGGAGCGCGCGGTCGAGAGCGGGGCGGCCGGGTTCAAGGTGCATGAGGACTTCGGCGCGTATCCCGCGATCATCGACACGTGCCTGTCCGTCGCGCAGGAAGCCGACGTTCCCGTGGCGCTCCATACCGACACCCTCAACGAGGCGGGCATGCTGGCGGACACGCTGGCCGCCATCGGCACCCGGACCGTGCACGCCTACCACATCGAGGGGAGCGGGGGAGGCCATCCCCGGCTGCTGGAATTTGTCAGCGAGCCGCAGATCATCGGCTCGTCGACCACGCCCACCATTCCCTTCGCCAGCAATACGCTCAGCGAGCTCATCCCGATGGCCATGACCGTGCACCGCCAGAGCCCGGCCGTGCCCTCCGACCTGGCGGTCACCCGCAGCCGTGTCCGCCAGGCGACGATCGAGGCCGAGAACTACCTGCACGACCTCGGGGCGATCCCCATCATCAACTCGGACTCCATGGGCATGGGCCGGATCGGCGAGCTCGTGCGCCGCACCTGGCAGCTCGCCAGCCGCCGCCTGGCCGGTACCGGCCGTGACCCCGGCATCCGCACCGGCGCCGGCCACGACAACGACCGCGTCCTGCGGTATCTGGCCAAGCTGACGATCAATCCCGCGCTGACCCACGGGCTGGCTGATCACGTTGGCTCGCTGGAGCCGGGCAAGCTGGCCGACATCGTGCTCTGGCATCCGGCCTGCTTCGGCGCCAAGCCCGAGCTGGTGGTGAAATCGGGGTTCGTCGCCTGGGGCGTCAGCGGAGACGGCGCGGGCTCCACCCGGCTCGGCCAGCCCCGCCGGTACCGGTCCTATTTCGGCGGGATGGGGGACGCCCCGGCCCGCCTCGGGGTGGTCTTCACCGCCGCGCGCGCCCTGGACAGCGGCTTGCCGGCCAGATTCCCCGGCCGCCGCCTGGTGCCAGTGCGCGGCGCGCGGGCCGTCCGCCGCGCCGACCTGCCGCACAACACCTCGATTCCCCGCGTGCAGGTACCAGTAGACGGCACCCCCGTCCGGGTCGACGGCATCGCCATCCACGTGGCGCCGGCCGACCAGGTACCTCTCGGCCAGCTCTACCACTTCGCATAAACCAGGGCTCTAGCCGTCGATCCGCCGGTCATCGATCCGGGTCGTCGATCAGGCGGGCGTGCAGGTGCATGTCGTGCCAGCCGTCGGCGTGCAGTGCCTCGCGCCGCTTGGTTCCCTCCAGCCGGTAGCCAGCGTTCTGCGCGACCCGGCAGGAAGCCGGGTTCATCGTGGAATGGGCGAGCTCAACTCGGTGCAGTCCGAGCTGGCCGAAGACCCATGCGCTCAGCGCGCCCAGCGCCCGCGTCGCCACGCGCTGGCCCCGCGCCGCGGGCACCACCCAGTAGGACACCTCGCCGAGGCCGTCCGCCAGGCTCAGCCGGCGCAGGCTGACCTGGCCGAGCAGCCCGGATGCGCTCGCCATCGCCCAGCCGCCGCCGCTCTCCTGCTCCCACCGGCCCGGCCATGAGCCGATCCAGAGCCGGGCCTCATCCTCGGTCATCGACCGAGCGTGCCACTGCTGGATGCTGGGCTCGCAGTATGCCGCCGCGACCGCGGGCGCGTCCGACGCCCGCCAGGGGCGCAGGACGAAGCCGTCTAGTTTCAGGACCGGCTGAGGCAATCGCGCGAGGCTGCCGGGCGCAACGGCAGGCTGGACGAGTGGCGGCACGAGGTCATTATGGCGCCCCGGCCACCGGCAGATCGCTTCAGGCGAAACGGATCGGTCCCGCTCCATCTCGCCCCTTCAGAGCACGCTGCGCGCTGCGGGCGGCGGGAGGGCACTCGGGCGGGACTGGTCAGCCGATCAGATCCGCGGGTACCCGCAGTTCGTCGCGCTGGTAGAGCGACGCCAGGGTCGTGGGGTCGTCCGCGTGGCAGGCGGCGGCCAGGGTGTCGAGCAGCTCGTCGTAGTCCGGCCCGGTCCTGCCCTCATACGCCTCGGTCATTCGGCCCCACTCATCCCATGGCAGGGTCTCGACCTTGTTCAGGGCGGCCAGGTCCTTGACCGCGTTCCCGCGGATCTCGGCGGCTCCCCAGTTCTGCGTTCCGTAGACCCCGAACCGGGAGTCGTCGATCTCGCCCCGGCGAAATCCGGTCCATGCCTCGCCACCGGTCAGGAACTCACCCGGCCGCAGGTCCGCCGGGCATGGCACCAGGGTTGAGCCGAGCACCTCGGAGTCGATCCGCACCCATCGCCCCTCGTCGTGGTCCCGGTACTCGGTGATCCAGTGATCCAGCCCCTGGCCGGGCTGGAAGTAGGTGGCGAACCCGCAGCGCACCCGCGAGGCGATACCGCGGTGCCGCAGCAGCGCGCAGCTGAGCACCGCGAAATGCCTGCACGTGCCCACGATCCGTCGATCCGGGGCCCTGGGAACGGTCACTGGTGCCGGGTCCAGCGCCAGGAGGTGCCGGACCAGCTCACCCGCCGGGCGGACCTGGCTGGTCGCGAACCTCTCGGCAGCCAGGCCTAGAGCCTGCGCGTCCTCCGGCTGGATGACCAGGGCGGCGACTGGGCGGCAGATCTCCGCCGGGTCGGTGCCGACCCCATCCAAGGCGACCGGGGCGACGGCGGCCAGCGTGGTCAGCGGCCCGGGGACCGCGTAGTCGATGCTCGGCAGCATGTTGGTGCTCCTAAGGGGGCTGCGCTATGACAGGCGTTGATGAAGGTGGTCCCGGGTACGCGGCACCTTACGTCAGCTGCGCGGAAGGGGCGGGGTCGGTATCCGCCGGGCGGGCCGCCAGGCCAAGGCAGTGCCGCAACGTGCTCTCCAGCGCGTCCAGCCGGTCAAAGCTCCCGACGCTGCCCGTCACGAAGCCGATCGCGTAGCCGCCGGCCGTGCACATCCCGCCGTAGTTCCCGCCCAGGCCGCCCATCCCGTAGCCGTCGTCTTCGATCCCGAAGCCAAGCCCCCAGGAGCTGTCGCCCCCGAACACCCGGTCCGGGCCGGCGCACTGCGGGGTGATCGCCTCAGCAAGCATCCCCTGGCTCAGCAGGCGGCCCGCCGACAGGGCATGGTAGAAGTCCGCTACTGCCCTGGCTGTTCCGTGGCCGTTGACGGCGGGAATCTCCGCCGCGCGCCAGGCGGCGCCGTTGACGACAGCGCTGTCGAGCGCGCCAGGCGGGTTGCCCATCGCCAGCTGGTACAGCGGCGGGCGCCCGGACGCGCTGGCCGCCCGGAAGGTGTCGTCGAGGCCAGTGAGGTCAGCCGTGCGAGCTTGCTGCGATGAGCTCAGCCCGAAGGCGAAATCCAGCCCGGACGGCCCGCAGACCTCGTCGCGCAGGAATTGCCCCACGCTGCGCCCCTCTACCCGGCGCACCAGCTCGCCGACCAGGTGCCCGTAGAACAGCGGCGATTCCCCGTGCGCGGTGCCCGGCTCGAAGGACGGCTCCTGCGCCGCCAGCAGCGCGCACATGCGGTTCCAGTCGTAGAAGGCCTCGGTGGGCGCCGGCCGGTCCAGCAGCACGACGCCGGCCTGATGCGACAGCACATGACGCACCGTGGCCGGAGCGCGGAACTCGGGCCAGTACCGCTGCACGGGCGCATCCAGCTCGAGCCGCCCGGCCTCGACGAGGCGAAGGGCGCACACCGCCGCGAACGGCTTGCTGACCGAATAGGGCTGGACCAGGCTGCGGGCATCCCACAGACGGCGCCGTCCCTGATCGGCGTAACCGCCCCACAGATCAACGACCCGCCGGCCGTCGGACCAGGCCGCGAAGGCGGCGCCGGTGCCCGGCTGCGCGCCGACAATATCGGCGAAGCGGTCGCGCACCGGACCGAAGCGCGCGTCGGTAAACCCCTGGACTTCCATACCGCCATCATGGCCCGGAGGTGATCGGCTCTTGCAGTTCGGTGACCCACTTGTCCTGGTCGTCGGGGCATTCGAGGTACAGCTCCCGTGGGTATCCGGTGGAGCGGCAGTCGTTGCTGTCTATCCACCGGGCCAGGGTCTGGATGGTGGCCATGACGTTGTCCATGGACCCGCGGTGCACGATCGTGGCCGCCTGGCTGATCTCGGGCAGGTCGGTGATCTCGAAGCCGTGGCCGCTGCCGGGGTCGGCGTTGACCGGCAGGGTGGCGTGTATGAGCACCCCTTCGCCGTCCGGGGCGTCCTCGTAATAAGCGATCGCCGGGCCGGCGGGGGCCAGCCCGGCCCGGCCGAGCCGGCTGCCCAGCTCCTGATACAACGGCTGGATGACCGGAGTGATGGATGCAGGCTCCAGGCTGGCCGCGGTCGCGGTGAGTTCCGCGACGCGGACGGCCGGGATCCGCTTGACCTGGATGTCGTCGGCTGGCATGGCGCCCTCCATCTCGATGATCCGGAGCCTCGCCTCGACCTGCGCCAGCCGGGATACGTCGGCCGCGATCCGCGATTGCAGCTCGGCCTGGCGCAGCCGCAGCATTCCTCGCAGTTGCTCGGCGCTGACCTGCTGATCCAGCATTGTGCGCACCTGGTCGAGGGTGAAGCCGAGGTCTTTCAGCGCGATGATGCGGTTCAGCCGCGCGAGCTGACTGGCCTCATAGAACCGGTAGCTGCTGGCCGGGTCGACCCTGGCCGGGCGGAGCAGCCCGGTCGCGTCGTAATGGCGCAGCATGCGTACCGACACCTGGCCGTGCCTGGCGAAGTCTCCGATGGTGAACATGACGCCTCCAACTCGACAGCCTCACACGGTGTCAGGGTCAAGCTGGCCAGCGGGAAGAAGTCAGGCCGTCCGGGTCTGGCTGGCCGTCTCCAGGCCAAGCTCGGTAACCGAGGTCTCCCGCATCTTGAATTTCTGCACCTTGCCGGTAACGGTCATCGGGAACTCCCCGGTGAAGCGCACGTATCTCGGCACCTTGAAATGCGCGATCTTCCCGGTGCAGTACGCCCGGACATCCTCGACGGTGAGCTCACTGCCGGGCCGAAGCTTCACCCACGCGCACAGCTCCTCGCCGTACTTCTCGTCCGGCACCCCGATCACCTGCACGTCCTCGATCTCCGGATGGGAGTACAGGAACTCCTCCACCTCGCGGGGGTAGACGTTCTCGCCGCCGCGGATGACCATGTCCTTGATCCGCCCGACAATGTTGAGGTAACCCGCGGCGTCCATGACCGCCATGTCCCCGGTATGCATCCACCGCGAGGCGTCGATTGCCTCTGCGGTCTTCTCCGGCTCGTTCCAGTAGCCGAGCATCACCGAGTAGCCGCGGGTGCACATCTCGCCCGGCTCGCCGCGCGGTCGCACGAGCCCGGTCTCCGGGTCGATGATCTTGACCTCGACGTAGGGGTGCACCCGGCCGACCGTGGCGACCCGGCGCTCCATGTCGTCATCCGCCGTGGTCTGGGCCGAGACCGGCGAGGTCTCCGTCATCCCGTAGCAGATCGTGACCTCGGCCATGTGCATCTCGCTGACCACGCGCTTCATGACCTCTACCGGGCACGGGGAGCCGGCCATGATGCCGGTCCGGAGCGTGGACAGGTCGTAGCTGGCGAAATCGGCCAGCGCGAGCTCGGCGATGAACATCGTCGGCACCCCGTACAGCGACGTGCACCGCTCCTCCTGCACGGCGCGCAGCGTCGCGGCCGGATCGAAGCCCGGCGCCGGGATGACCATGCACGCGCCGTGCGTGGTGCAGGCCAGATTGCCGAGCACCATGCCGAAGCAGTGGTAGAACGGCACCGGGATGCAGACCCGGTCGGCCGGGGTATAGCGGCACCCGTCGCCGATGAACAGCCCGTTGTTCAGGATGTTGTGATGCGACAGGGTCGCGCCCTTGGGAAACCCGGTCGTCCCGCTGGTGTACTGGATGTTGATCGGGTCATCGAAGGACAGGCTGGCCGCGCGCCGCGTGAGGTCGCCAGCGCCGCCGCCGGCTGGCGTCGCGCTCACCGCCGTGCCCGCCGCCGCCGTGCCGGCCGCCGTGGCCCCGGCCGAGACCAGGCCGTCCCACTCGGCCGAGCCCAGGTAGATCACCCGCTCCAGCTCGCCGAGGTCGCCGAGCACCTCATTGACCATGGCCCGGTAGTCGCTGGTCTTGAAGCTCTCCGCGCTGACCAGCAGCCGCACGCCGGCCTGGCGCAGCACGTAGCCGAGCTCATGGCTGCGGTAGGCCGGGTTGATGTTGACCAGGATCGCGCCGATCTTGGCCGTGCCGTACTGCAGCAGCACCCACTCGGCGCAGTTCGGGGCCCAGATGCCCACCCGGTCGCCGGCCTCGATGCCCGCGGCGAGCAGACCGAGCGCAACCGCGTCGGTGTCGGCGTCCAGGTCGGCGTAGGTCCACCGGCGGCCGGTGGGCACGTCCACCAGCGCATCGCTGTCCGGATGGGCAGCCGCCACGCGCCGCAGGTTGTCGCCGATCGTCTCGCCGAGCAGGGCGGTGGCCGCCGTTCCGTGGCTATACGACGGCTGGGTTCCTCCGGGCATGATGTCATCCTTCGCAGTCGGGTCAGCCCCATGATCTCCGTTTTGCCTGGTGGTGTGAAGGTCTTCCGGCGGTGCTCAGAACCTGATCGCCAGGCCCACCGTCAGCAGGGCGCCGAACGCCAGCTGCAGCCGCCCGGTCTGGCCCAGCGCGGTGATCAGGCCGCGTCCGGACGCGCCTGCGCGCACGAGCCGGGCCGGGGGGACCGCGAATGGCACGGCGGCCAGCGTGATGAGAGTCAGTGGCGCTACCGGCGCCATCGCCGCCGCGACGCAGAACGGCAGCACGACGCAGCCCAGGTACAGCAGCCGGGTCCGCCGGTCGCCGAGCACGACCGCCAGCGTCCGCTTGCCGGTCACGCTGTCGGTCGGGATATCCCGCAGGTTGTTGATGACCAGCAGCGCGCAGGCGAGCAGCCCGACCGGAGCCGATGCGGCCACCGCCAGCCAGGCGAGCGTGCCCATCTGCACGTAAGCGGTCCCGGCCACCGCGGCCAGGCCGAAGAAGAGGAACACCGAGATCTCGCCGAGCGCCCGGTAGCCGTAGGGCCGGCTGCCGCCGGTGTAGAACCACGCGGCGGCCACGGCGGCGGCACCGACCGGCACCAGCCACCATGAGGTCACGGCGGCGAGAACCAGGCCGGCCGCGCACGCCACCGTGAAGCAGCTCAGGGCCGCGGTGAGCACCTGGCGGGGCGGCGCGAGCCGGGAGCCGACCAGGCGGACCGGGCCGACCCGGCGCTCGTCGGTGCCGCGGACGCCGTCGCTGTAGTCGTTGGCGTAATTGACGCCGACCTGCAGCGCGAGGGCGACGATCAGGGCCAGGGCCGCGCGCCACAGGGAGAACTGGCCATAGCCGGTGGCGACGCCGGAGCCGACCGCGACGGGGACGACCGCCGCCGGCAGTGTCCGCGGCCGAGCGCCCGCTACCCAGTCCCGTGCTGCCGCCACCGCCTGCCCTCGCCCCCTTGCGGAGGGTCGGATCCTCCGGAGGATCACAGATTAGCCGGATGCAGTCCAGCCGCGGTCACGACCCGGCCAGAACGCACCTCGTCCGCCCCGGGCTCGTCCGGCGGCGGATCACCTCGCGGGCGGCAGTACGCGCGCGGCGGCCTCGCTGATCGCCTCGATCTGCTCGGGGTCCAGGCGCTCCTTGCGGGTGGACCGCGCCTGCCGCCTGAAGTACTTGCCGATCCGGCCGCCGGCGAAGACATCGACGCCGCGCAGGTTGGCCACGTCCCACGGGATCGTGGGCCCGTAGATCACCATCGCCGGCCGGACGACGACATCGCGCGCCATCTCGGCACCCACCAGGCTGCTGGCCCGCGAGGCCTCCCAGCGGGCGTGCCTGAGCCGCTCTTTCTGGCTGAACGGGCCGTGGTAGAGCATGCCGCCGGCCACCGTACGGACGGGCAGGCGCTTGTCCCAGCCCTCGGAGTCCAGCGCGAACACGCCGGCGGGCCCGATGACGAGGTGGTCGATGACCTGGTCACTGCCGGGGATCGCGCGGGCGTGCAGCACGTGATACCCGGATCGCCGCAGGCCGCGCAGGGCCTTCCTGGTCCTGCGCTGCGCCGAGGTGGCCAGCGCGGTCGCCGGGACGATCGGCCCGTGCTTGGCCTGGAGGAAGGTACCGGCGATCACGACCAGCGCGGCGACCGTCACTCCGAGCCGCCAGTCCACCCAGATCCCGATCGCGAGCCCGAGGATGATCGCCACGGCCGCGCGCAGGACCCAGCCCGACATCCGGGGATCTGCGATCACGGTGGCGAAACTTACGCGAGAGACGGGGGCAGGACGTCCCCGGGGCTGCTCCGCCGGCACCGGTGCTCCGGCCGGAGCCGCTTGCTCGGTCCGTGTCTCCGGACCCTGGTTTCGGTCCATATTTCTCAGGGTAACCGAGCTTGCACCGGCTGAACATGGCGGTCCTGGCTTGGGATCATGCTGGACCATTCAGCCGGGAGCCGTCTACTGTTCGGTAACGTGACCCAGATTCATGACATGACCGTGATCGAGCTGGCCGCGTCGATTCGCGACGGCGAGCTGTCGCCCGTTGAGGTGACAGACCACTACCTGGACCGGATCGACCGCCTGGGCGATCAGGTCGGCGCGTTCTACACGGTGACCCACGAGCTCGCGCGCGAGGAGGCGGCCAGGGCGGAGAAGGCCGCCGCGCAGAGCCGTGCCGCCGGGGAGCGGGGCCCGGCGCTGCCGCCGCTGACCGGGGTGCCGATCCCGATCAAGGACCTGAACATGGTGGCCGGGGTGCGCCTGACCTTCGGCAGCACCCTGCTCAAGGACAACGTGGCGACCGAGGACGACTACGTGGTCAGCGCGCTGCGCGCGGGCGGGATCGTCATCACCGGGAAAACGGCCACCCCCGAGTTCGGCCTGCCGTGCTACACCGAGACCAGGATCGGGCCGCCGGCCCGCACGCCGTGGGACCTGTCACGCTCGGCCGGCGGCTCCAGCGGCGGCGCGGCGGCCGCGGTGTCCGCCGGGCTCGCCCCCGCCGCCCAGGGCAGCGATGGTGGCGGATCGATCCGGATCCCGGCCAGCGTCTGCGGGCTGTTCGGCATCAAGCCGACCCGCGGCCGGATCTCCCGCGGCCCCCTGATGCCCGACCTGGCCGGGCTGTCGGTCGACGGGCCGCTGGCCCGGACGGTCGCGGACGCGGCGCTGCTCCTGGACGTGATGACCGGCAATCGCCCTGGCGATATGTACACCCTGCCGCCGCTGGGCCCCGGCGAGAGCTTCCTGTCGCACGCGAGCCGCGACCCCGGCCGGCTGCGGATCGCCCGGTCCTTGCAAAACGCGGTTCCCGGCGCCGATGTCCATCCCGACTGCATCGCCGCCTACGAGGACGCCAGCACCCTGCTGGCCAGTCTCGGCCATGAGGTGGAGGACGTCGAGCTGCCCTTCGGCACCGACGCCGTGCCCGCGTTCGAGACGCTGTGGTACGCGATGTCGACCCTCGCGCCGATCGAGGCGGCCCAGGAAGGCGAGCTGCTGCCGCTGACCCGGTACCTGCGCAGCCGCGGTCAGGAGCTCAAGGCCGGCGATCTGCTGTTCGCGGAGGCCTACCTTCAGGCGATCATGCGCCCGGCCCTGTCCATGCTGAACGGCTACGACGCGATACTCAGCCCCACGCTCGCCCGGCCCCCCGTGCCGGTCGGGTACTTCGACGAGGTCGAGCCGGCCGAGAACTTCGAGCGGCAGAAGCGGTTCACCCCCTACACGGCGCTCTACAACCTGTCCGGCCAGCCCGCGGTCAGCCTGCCGCTGCACTGGACGGACGCGGGGCTGCCCATCGGCGTGATGCTGGCCGGCCGGATCGGGGAAGAGGCGACCCTGATCTCGCTGTCGGCCCAGATCGAGGCCGCCCGCCCGTGGCAGCACCGGCACCCGCCGATCTGGTGAGGCCGCGCGGATCCGGGCCAGGGTCGGCGGCCGCGACGGTGCCGGTCAGCGGCGGCCGGCGGATCCGCGGTCAGCACCCGCCGGGCGGCCCCGTGGTACCGGCCCCCGGGGCTGGCTGATCCACGACACCCCCGTCGGTGCTGCGCAGCACCGCGCCGAAATGGACGACGTACCAGAGCCCGCGCCACGAGATCAGCGACGCGATCCCGATGGACCGCAGCCGTCCGTTCAGCCGGTACAGCACCCGCGCGCCCGCCACATGCCAGTAGCCGACCCCGTTAGCGCAGGCTCCGGGGTTAATCCAGGCGGCCTGCGCCGACGGGACTATGACCCGGACGAGCCGGGCGTGGCGGGCCCCGCGGCCCAGCAGCGCATGGGCGGCGCCGACATCCAGCCGGTAGTCGGCCACTAGCCGGTCATGCCAGTCCGCCGTCGGGTCGGCGATGGCCTTCACCTGCCGGTAGGCCCGCAGCGGGAAGAATGCGGGCATGCCGAGCGCCGGCTCCCCCGTGACCACGGCCGCCCACAGATCCGTCATCTCGGCACGAAAGACGCTGGTCCGGGCGCCAGGAAACGCCCTGGTCTGATGCAGCCGGGCCGGCGGCAGCGGGACCGCGATCACCCCCGGCGACGCGCCAGCAGGCGACGGGCCCGGCGTGGCCGCCGGGGATGCGCCAGCGGGCGATGCGGCGCCGGGCGGCGCGGTAGCCGGGGCTGCGGGAGCGGGGGATGCGCCGGGCGGGGATGGGGAGCCGGCCGCGGCCTCGCCGGCCCCGGTGCGCGAAGTGCCCGCGCAGCCCGCGATCAGCACGGCGGTCAGGGGAGCAGCCAGCAGGACGCCGCCGACCCTGGCCCGGCGGGGCCGCGGCGCGGGCCGCGCTGACGGCGCTAATCTCACGGGCTGCTCCATTCGTGCGGTCGGCGGGCGTTTACCGGCCGCGTATCAGGGAATTTCAGCTCGGCCAAGCCTTTTTATGCCTCTGGCCTGCACTGGCATGCCCGACAACGTCACGCCCGGGCGCAGAAGGGCGCATACTAGGAGTTGATGAAGACTACCCGCGCCGCGACCCGGCGCTATCTGCCCGGAAGCCCCTTCAACGTCCCCACCGTCGTCCGGCCCGTTGAGCAGTACGCGGTGCTGGACCAGGTGACGCACGACAAGTACGGCCTTGGCCGCGTCATCGGTGTCGAGGACGACATCGCCGTCCTGGTTGACTTCGGCTCGCGGCAAGAGCGGATCAGGACACCAGACTCCAAGCTGACCAAGCTGTAGGGGCCGGTCAGCGACGCCTGGTTCGTGTCGCTGACCGAGCATGCCCGTCGGGGTGGCAGTGGTAGTCCTGTCGTGTTCCCGCAACTATGTGATGCCCATCGGTCATCTCTGGCATGAGCTTCCCGCGTGCGTGAGCTGTGCCCGCCAGCAGTGATCCTGTGCGTGCCGTGCCGCGGTCGGGTGTGCCGCCGTCGGGCATGCCACGGTCGGGCGTGCCGTGGTGGGGCGTGCTCTCGTCGGCCACGGCTCCCGTCCTGCTGATCGGCGGGTGGACAATCGCCGCCGGGCTGCAGCCCGATCACTTCGATCCGGTCACCGGTACCATCAGCGCACTGGCCGCCCATGGCGCCACCGACCGGTGGGTGATGACGCTGGCGCTGGCTGCGCTGGGCGCGTGTTATGCCGTCACCGGACTGGCCCTGCGGCCGGCTGCCCGGCCGGGCAGGCTGCTGCTCGTGGCAGGCGGCGTCGCCACGGTAGTGGTCGCGGCGAATCCGCTGCCCGCAGGCGGCGGCAGCTCACTGCCGCACGGGCTGGCGGCCGGCGTCGCGTTCGTGGCCCTGGTGATCTGGCCCGCCGCCGCCTGGCGGCGGCCCAGCTCCGTACCAGCTGACCCGTACCAGCTGACCCAGTACCGTCCAGCCTGGCACCGTCCAGCCTGGCACCGTCCAACCCGGCACCGTCCAGCCCCGTGCCAGCCGTTTTGCGCCCGGCTGTGGCCGCAGGCGCCGTCCTGATCCTCGCTGGCCTGCTGACCTGGTTCGCCGTCGAACTCTGGGGCGGCGGCGGTCAGGTCGGGCGGTCGGAGCGCGTACTGGCCGGGGCGGAATCGATCTGGCCCCTGGTCGTAGTCCTGGCCGCCCGCTGGCCGCTATTTCCGGCGCCCCGTCGGGCCAGGGCTGAGGCGGAAGATGAGGAGAACTCCTCATGATCCAGCATCGGCTCACCCCTACGGTGACATCACAGGTAGGCCGGTTCAGCTCGTACGAGGCTGGTGAAAGGGGCGCGTCCCAGATGAGCGCTGAGTGGGAATCCGTCGAGTCCGGTCCGATCGCCGCCGACCGTAAAGTGCTGCTTATCCCCGGAGGCCTGAACACAGCACGGTCCTACGCCGAGCTGATGGCTGAGCCGGCGCTTCGCGGGGTGCGCCTGGTGGCCGTGACCCTTCCGGGACACGGCGGCACACCGCCGCCGGAGGACTTCAGCATCGAGGCCTACGCCAGGCTCGCTGCCGGGCTGGCCGCTGATCTCGGCTGCGACGCCGTGGTCGGGTTCAGCATCGGCGCCAGCGTCGCATTCGAGATGGCTGTGTCGGGCGCGTTTCGCGGGCCGGTGGTGCTGCTCGGGATCAGCCTTTCGCTCGGGGACGAGTCGGCTTTCCTCCGCGTGCTCAACCGGCTGGCTGTTCCGCTGGGAAGCCTGCCGTGGGCCTTGATGCTCAAGTCGGTAGGCATGGCGACGAGGCTGGCGCGGGTGTCAGCGGATCGCCGTGCTGAGCTCCTGACCGACTTCCGCAGGAACGACCCGCGGCTGATGCGGCAGGTCTTCCGCGCCTACCTGAAGTACCTCGGACGGTACGACTCGCCGGCGGCACGACTCTGCGACGCGGGGGTGCCAGCGTGGGTTGTGCATGCGGACAAGGGTGACGGCGAGCTCTCCGAGGAGGAGCGCAGCACGCTTGAGGCGTGCCCCCGGACAACCGTGGTCACCATCCCCGGCACCAGCTACTTCATGCCCAACGACGAGCCTGAGCGCGTCGCCAGCCTCCTGGTCGAGGCTCTTGGCCACGCTGCTGAGCACCAGGACCGGCACAGCCGATGACGGCTGCGCGGCCGTCACCCGGTTTCGATGCCACTGACGGCTGCGCGGCCGTCACCTGGTTCGATGCCACGGTGAGGTAGAGCCGGCCAGGTCCAGCTGATGTGCACTCCTCACGTTCCGCCGGCGATGAGCTCCTCGTCAGGCAGCAGGCCGTGCTGCACCGCGAACAGGCTCGCGGACGCGCGATTGCTGGCGCCGATCTTGATGTAGATGTGCTCGATGTGATTGCCCACGGTCTTCGGTGACATGACCAGCCGCTGGGCGATCTCCCTGGACGGTAGGCCCCGGGCGGCCAGGCGCAGCACCTCGACCTCGCGAGCGGTCAGTCCGGCGACGCCGCCGGCGCGCCGCCGTACCCGGTGGCCTGCGGCGCTGAGCACCGCCTCGGCGGCGTCGCCGTCAAGCCGGCCGGACCGTACCTCAGCGCGCAGCTCCCCGGCCGCCTCATCGGCGGACCGGGCCGCCCGGTGCGGACGAGGCTCTCGCATCGCCTGGTACGCGTCGGCCGCGCCCAGCACCCTGGCGGCCCGCGAGATCGACCGGCCGCTGACGCCTCGGGGATAACCCGAGCCATCCAGGCGCTCGCGGTGCTGCACGGCCAGCGCGCCCAGCGGCGCCAGCGCAGCCGACTGCCGAAGCATCCGCTCGGTGATGTAGGGCTGCATGCGCACCCGTTCCCACTCGCCTGGCCCCAGCGATCCCGGCTTGTCCCAGATCGCGTTCGACACCCCGAGCCGGCCGAACCCCAGCACCAGGCCGGCCCGGCGAAGAAGGCGGACGTCCTCCGCCGGCAAGTTCAGGGCCAGGCCGGCGGCCGCAGCCAGGTCAGCGACGGCGGCCGAGTGCCCCAGCATGTAGGGCGACTTGAGATCGACGAAGTTGGCGACGGCAAACAGCTTCGCGTCGAACTCGCCGCCGGATGCCATCACGGCCAGGGCCGGCTCGGCCGCGATAACCGCATCCCAGGTCTGAACCGCGTCGACGTCGGCCAGGATGTCTCCCGCATCTTCCCGCAGCAGCGCGGCCAGCTTCGGATCGAACTGCTTCCCGCTGCGCTCGCGGGCCAATGCGACCGCCGCCCCGACCCCGCCGACGCGGTGCGCCACCTCGGCGAACTCGGCGAGCTGAGCAATCCGGGCCGGCACCGGAATATCCTCACCACCTACACCGCCCGGCCAGCCCCGCCCGTCCCACCGCTCGTAGGCCGCACCGACACCGTCGAGCACCGCGTCAGCCAGGCCCAGCTGCTCGGCGAGCAGCCGCGTCATCTTCGCGTGATGGTCGATCATGCCGTCCACCTCACGATGGCCGGATATGGCAAATTCGATACCGAGCCGGAACCGGTGCAGCGGCGGATGCCCCGCACCCAGGAACCTCATCGCCGACGCCGCCGCGCGCGCGCTGCGCAGGTCGTAGTCGTACTTCCTCGACTTCATGGCGATGTCGTCGCCGAACCATTTCGCCTGCTCGTGCGCGTCGGTGTGGCAACCGACGTTGACCAGCAACGCCGTGTAATACACCGCTCCCCGTGACTCCTCGTCCAGCCCGGCGTGCTCGGCCAGCTTCAGCGCGATCAGGCACTGACGCAGCACGTGCTCCATCGGCTGCCCAAAACCAAGATCGATCCCCAGCGACAACGCCGCGACTAGCTCGGCAACCCGAACTCGGCCTTCCTCGTCCGATGTCACAAGCCCCTCGCTGACTCAGCAGAACATCCCGGCGCCTGGTCACACCGTAACGGCCAGTGCCGCACGCGGGCATGAAACGCCAGCTTCAAGATCGAGCCTGGGTGGCTTCAAGGACGACATGAGCCGGGCCGGGGTGCCGGGCCGGGGTCAGGCCGGCGGCGGCCAGATGGCGGGCGTAGCGGGCCTCCAGGCTGGCGTGCACGACGATCAGCAGCTTCCGACCGCCCCTGGCCCGCTGGGCGAGCGCCCGCATCAGCTCGGCGCTCTGCTCGGCGTTGATGTGCGTAGGGACGTTGCAGACGGTCAGCGGGGTGGGCTCAGCCTGCCCCGGATCGGGCGTGCAGTGCACCTCCAGGGCGACGCCGCTGGCCGCCGCGTTCCGCTGGGCGAGCCACAAGGCGATGCAGTCCACGTCGGTGGCCACGGCCCGCGCGGCGATCCCGTTGCGGACCGCCGCGATGGCGAGCGGGCCGTACCCGACCCCGATGTCGGCCAGCACGCTGACCGGCGGCTGGCGCAGCGTGACCTCGGCCAGCAAGCGGGACCCGTCGTCGATGTGGTCCGGTGAGAAGACGCCGTAGTCGGCCAGGAAGGTGAGCCCATGCGCGCCGATCACGGCCGAGAACTGCCGCGCCTCGGGCTGCGCGGGCTTGACCAGCGGCAGGCCGCTGATCCGGATCAGGCCGCCGTCGCGCGTGCGCCCGACATCCTGCCAGCCGAGCTCGGTCAGCAGAGCGGCGCAGGACCGGGGGCCCTGCTGCTGGCCCAGGTACCAGGAGACCTCAGCGCCGGGCCCGGCCAGGCGCTGCGTTACCAGCCAGCTGAGCACGGGAATGAGGGACTTGCCCCGGTAGCCGGGGAGGCGGACGCTGACCGCCCCGGCGCGCGGCAGGTCAGCGGCTATGGCGGTGTGCAGTCCGATCCGCGGGGCCGCGGCAGGCGCGTCGGCCAGCTCGGCGGCGGTGAAGCCGATTCCGCCGTCACCGGGCGGGATCCCGCCGGCCGGGATGCCCAGGTGCCAGCGGCCGACAGGCCCCATCTCCGGCATCACCGCGTCCATGATCAGCCGATTCTACCGAGCTGCCTCCCGGGCCCGCCGCGCCCGCATCCCGCCTCCGCACGGGCACCAGCCGGCCCGCACCAGAGCCGGGGACACCAGGCCGTAGCCGGACCCGGGCTGCGGCCGGCACCGCCGCCACGCCATCATGGGGGATGATCGATAGCGAGCTGGCCCGGCGGGCCGAGGCACTGGGCGTCTCGGCCAGCTATCTGGACTGGCGGAAGATGAAAGTCGAGGCCAGCGAGCAGACTCTCACCGCCATCCTCGACGCTCTCGGTGATCCGCCGGATCTCCCCGGCATTCCCGCGCAAACCAGCGCCGGCGGCCTGGCGGTGCCCGGGGTCCCGCGGACCCGGTCCTGGGGTTTCACCATCCAGCTGTACTCGGTGCGCTCTCGCCGGTCCTGGGGCCACGGGGACCTGCGCGACCTGGCCAACCTGGCCGTCTGGAGTGCCCGCGAGCTGGGCGCGGGCTTCCTGCTGGTCAACCCGCTGCACGCGGCGGAGCCGCTGCCCCCGGTCAGCCCGTCCCCGTACCTCCCGATGACCAGGAGGTACACCAGCCCGCTCTACCTGCGGATCGAGGACATTCCCGAATACGGGCGGCTGCCCGCGCCCGAGCGCAGCCGGGTCGACGCGCTGGGATCCCCGCTGCGGGCCCGTAACGCCACGTCCGACCTCATCGACCGGGACGCGGTCTGGACGGCCAAGCGGACCGCCCTGAAGATCATCTATGCCGTCTCGCTGAGCGAGGCGCGGCGGGCCCAGTACGAGCGTTACCGCCAGCACGAGGGCAGCGACCTGGACAGCTGGTCGGCCTGGTGCGCGCTGGCCGAGCAGCACGGACCCGACTGGCGCAGGTGGCCACAGGACGCGCGGGCACAGCGTCCTGGCTCTGAAGTCGTGGCGCGGTACCACCTGCAAGCGGAAGCGGATTTTCACAGCTGGCTGCAATGGCTGGCCGACGAGCAGATGGAAGCGGCGCAGCGGGCGGCGCTGGATGCCGGGATGGGCACCGGGGTCATTCACGACCTGGCCGTGGGGGTGCATCCCGGTGGCGCGGACGCCTGGGCGCAGCAGGACCTGTACGTGCGCGGGATGAGCGTGGGCGCGCCGCCGGACGGGTTCAACCAGCTCGGGCAGGACTGGGGGCAGCCGCCCCTGCATCCGCAGCGGCTGGCCGCGGCCGGCTACCGGCCGCTGGCCGGGCTGTACGCGAGCGGGCTGCGGCACGCGGGCGGGCTGCGGGTGGATCACGTGATGGGGCTGATGCGGCTGTGGTGGGTGCCGGAGGGAATGACGCCCGATCGCGGCGCGTACGTGCGGTACGACCACACCGCGACGGTGGGCGCGCTGGCGGACCAGGCCGCGCGGGCCGGGGCGCTGGCGATCGGCGAGGACCTGGGCACCGTGGATCCGTGGATTCGCGACTACCTCGCCGGCCGTGGCATCCTCGGCACCTCGCTGCTGTGGTTCTCCCGCGAGAGCGACGGCACTCCGCTGCGGGCCCGCCACTGGCGCCGCAACTGCATGGCGACGGTGGGCACGCACGACGTCCCGCCCGTCCAGGGCTTCCTGTCCGGCGAGCAGGTGACCGTTCGCGCCCGGCTCGGGCTGCTCACCCAGCCCGAAGAGGCAGAACGCAAAGAGTCTGAGCTGATGCTGTCCAGATGGCAGGACGCGCTGGAGCGGGAGGGTCTGATCCCGCCCGGCCCGCGGCCCGGAGCAGCGGAGTTCACCATGGCGCTGTATGCCTACCTGGCCCGGACCCCGGCCGCGCTGGTCGGTGTCTCGCTGGCCGATGCCGTCGGCGACCGCCGCACGCAGAACGTGCCCGGCACCTACGCGCAGTACCCGAACTGGCGGATCCCGCTGTGCGACGGCGAGGGCGAGGCGGTGCTGCTTGAGCACCTGCCGGAGATCGGCCTGCTCCGGGCCGTCGCGAAGGCCGCGACGCCGCGGCCCGCGGGCCGCTGATGTCCGCGGCCCGGCTGCCCCGGCCCGGCTGGTGACTCAGGATTCCTCGGCGTCTCGCTGACGGCAGCGAAGCGCGCGGGCGACGTCGTCGCGGCTCTCGGCGAGCAGGCGCCGCAGCCCGGCCGGGGGATCGGCGGTGGCCAGGTAGTCATCCGCGGCGCTGATCGCGGCCGGGCTGACCACGGAGATCGGGTAGCCGTACACGGCGAAGTACTGGGCCATGTCGGAGCTCCAGTCCCGCCACGCCTGGCCGACGACCTCGAAATACCTGGACGCATACGGCGCCAGCAGCTCGTCCTGGTCGGGATCGGTGAAGCCGCCGAGCGCCGCGCGGAATGTCGCGCTCGGCAGGGCGCCGGCCACGATCTGGTCCCACGCGGCCTGCTTGGCCTCCGGTTCGGGGATCGAGGCCTGGCACGCGGCCGCGTGCCGCTCTCCGGCGTCGGTGCGGTCGGTGTCCAGCTCGGCGTCGATCCTGGCCGGGCCGGCCGCGCCGCGGCTGACCAGCCGGTGCAGCAGCAGCCACCGCATGTCGGTGTCGATGGCCAGGCCCTCGATGACCGTGCTGCCATCGAGCAGGCCGGTCAGCAGCTGCAGGTCCGCGGCCGAGGTGGCGACGCCGGCGAGCGCCTCGGCGTAGGCGAGCTGATGATCTGAGCCTGGCTCGGCGCGCAGCAGCAGGTCGCGCATGGCCGCCGCGATCTGCGCGAGGCCGGTGTCGCGCCAGGCCGGGTCGGCGAACCGCCGGGCCGCCGCGCTGGCCTGCCGCAGCAGGGTCTGCACCACGGAGATGTCGGGGACGGAGGCCACTCCGGCCAGCACCAGGCTGACGTAGTCGCGCGCGGCCATCTCGGCGTCCCGGCACATGTCCCAGGCCGCGGCCCAGCACAGCGCGGCGGGCAGCGATTCGGCGAATTCGCCGATCCCGCTGATCAGGGCGGTGAGCGAGCGGGGGTCCAGCCGGATCTTGGCGTAGGTCAGGTCGTCGTCATTGACCAGGATGAGGTCACCCTGCCGCTCGCCGACCAGCTCGGGCACCTCGGTCGCGTGGCCAGCGACGTCCACCTCGACCCGGCGGCGCCTGGTCAGCCCGGCGTCGGTCTTGTCGTACAGGCCGATCGCGATACGGTGCGGGCGCAGCACCGGATGGCTGGCCGGCGCCTCCTGCCGGACGGCGAACGCGCTGAACCGGCCGCCCGAGTCCGTCTCGTATTCCGGCCGCATGGTGTTCACCCCGGCCGTCTCCAGCCACGCCTTCGACCAGGACGACAGGTCCCGGCCGGATGCCTGCTCCAGGGCGGCGAGCAGGTCACCGAGGGTCGCGTTGCCCCAGGCGTGCTCGGCGAAGTAGCTGCGCAGCGCGACCATGAAGTTGTCCCGGCCGACGTAGGCGACCAGCTGCTTGAGCACGGCCGCGCCCTTGGCGTAGGTAATGCCGTCGAAGTTCACCTCGACCGCCTCGATATCGGCGATGTCGGCGGCGATCGGGTGGGTCGAGGGCAGCTGATCCTGCCGGTACGCCCAGGCCTTCCAGGCCTGGGCGAAGGTGGTCCAGGCTCCCGGCCAGCGGGTCGCCTCGGCCTGGGCGATGGTGCCCGCCCAGGTGGCGAAGGACTCGTTCAGCCACAGGTCGTCCCACCAGCGCATGGTGACCAGGTCACCGAACCACATATGCGCCATCTCGTGCAGGATCGTCTCGGCCCGTGATTCCCTCGCCGTGTCGGTCACCCTGGAGCGGAACACGTAGGACTCATGGAAGGTAACGCAGCCCGCGTTCTCCATCGCGCCCGCCTTGTACTCGGGCGCGAAGAGCTGGTCGTACTTGCCGAAGGGGTAGCGCACGCCGAACGCGTCGTGGAAGTAGTCGAAGCCCTGCCGGGTGACCTCGAAGATCTCGTCCGGGTCGAGGTAGCTGGCCAGCGACTGGCGGCAGAACAGGCCCAGCGGGATGCCGTCGTGCTCGTCGCGCACGCAGTGGTACGGGCCGGCGGCGATCGCGGTGATGTAGGTGGACATGACCGGGCCCGGCGGGAAGTGCCAGCGCGTCGTACCGAGCTCAGCCGGCTCGCCGGCCACGTCCGGTGCCATGTTCGAGATCACCTGCCAGGTGTCCTGCCCGGTCACGGTGAACTCGAACGTCGCTTTCAGGTCGGGCTGGTCGAAGCAGGCGTAGATCCGGTGGGCGTCGAATGTCTCCAGGTCGGAGTACAGGTAGACGCCCTTGTCGGCCGGATCGGTAAACCGGTGCAGCCCCTCGCCGCTGCGGGAGTAGGCGCACTGCGCGACCACTCGCAGTTCGTTGCTGGCGGCCAGGCCGGCCAGGGTGATGCGGTCGCCGTCGAACGCGTCCAGGCTGACCTGCTGGCCATTCAGCGTGATCTCGGTGACCTCCGGCGCGATCAGGTCGATAAAGGACGACGCGCCCTGGCTCGTGCAGCCGAACGCGATAGTGGTCACCGACCGAAAGGTGAGCTCCCCGCCCGTCAGGTCCAGCTCGATCCGGTACGACCCGACGGTAAGCAGCCGCGCCCGTTCCCGCGCCTCGTCGCGCGTGAGATTGAAAGCCACTGTGCTGATCCCTTCCCTGGCCTCGCCGTTCCCGGCAGGATCTCATTCCCGCTCCTGCCGCTGCCGGCTGCCCTGCGGTGCGAGGCGGATTTTCTGGCCCGGATGGCCCGGCCCGGGTTTCCTGGACCGGCTTTCCCGATGCCCGCAATGGTGGCCGACGCGGAATTCTGGCGACCGTCCGCCGGTTGTCGGCAGCGGAACCCGATGCTGAGGAGATGAGATGCCCGAGCAGGAGCCTACCCCTGTCGACTTCTGGTTTGACCCGCTATGTCCGTGGGCGTGGATCACCTCCCGCTGGATGCTCGAGGCGGAGAACGTGCGCCCGATCACGGCGCGCTGGCACGTGATGAGCCTGGCGGTCCTGAACGAGAACAAGGAAAACCTGCCCGAGGGCTACAAGGAGCGCCTGCAGCAGGCGTGGGGCCCGGTGCGGGTCTGCATCGCCGCTGAGCAGAAGTACGGCCCCGAGGTCCTGCTGCCGCTGTACACGGCGATAGGCACCCGCTTCCATGACCAGAAGGCAGAGCGGGACCGGGAGACCATCGCGGCGGCCATCGCCGAGGCGGGCCTGCCCGCCGAGCTGATTGACGCGCTCGACTCGACGGACTACGACGAGGCGGTGCGCGCGTCGCACAAGGACGGCATGGACCGGGTGGGCTACGACGTCGGCACGCCGGTCATCTCGGTCGAGGGCACGTCGTTCTTCGGGCCGGTCGTCTCGCCGATCCCGCGTGGCGAGGCCGCGGGCAAACTCTGGGACGGCGTCGTGCTCGTCGCCGGTACCGACGGCTTCTTCGAGCTCAAGCGCAGCCGGACCAGGGATCCGATCTTCGACTGAGTCGCCGGGTTATCCCGGCCGCGCGGCTGGCGGTGGCCGGGATCGCCAGCGCCCAGCCGCGCGCGGAGATGACGACCAGGTAGTGGGTACCGGCATCCTGGCCTCCCCTGGCCGCCCCGGCCCCCGCCGGGGGGGTCCGCGTCCTGGCGGGTGTGCTCGCGCCTGGCTCGTGCCGGTCAGATGCGAGAAGATGTGGGGCATGCGAAGTAACTACGTCGACGGCAGCTGGGTCCCGTCCGCCAGCGACGCGGGCATCGACGTGATCAATCCCGCGAGCGAGGAAGTCATTGACCGCGTTCCCGCGGGTGACCCGGCGGATGTCGACCTGGCGGTAGCGGCGGCGCGGGCCGCGTTCGGCGGCTGGGCGGCCACGCCCGTGCCGGAGCGGGCCCGCCACCTGGATGCTGCCCGCCAGCTCCTCCAGGAGCGGGCCGACTCGGTGGCCGCGGCTATCTGCGCCGACATGGGCTCGCCGCTGAGCTTCGCCCGCAACGTCCAGGTCGGTACGCCGCTCGCGGTGCTCGCCAGTTACGTGGATCTGCTGGCCGCCTACGACTTCGGCGGCGAGCGGATCGGCAACTCGCTCATCGTCCGGGAGCCGGCGGGCGTCGTCGGCGCGATCACCCCGTGGAATTACCCGCTGCATCAGATCGTGGCCAAGGTGGCGGCGGCGCTGGCGGCGGGCTGCACGATCGTCCTGAAGCCGACGGAGGTCGCGCCGCTGGCGGCCTACGAGCTCGCCGGGATCTTCCACGAGACAGGGCTGCCAGCCGGAGTGTTCAACCTGGTCAGCGGCACCGGGAAGATAACGGGCGAGGCGATCGCCGGGCACCCGGGCGTCGACGTGGTGTCTTTCACCGGATCGGGAGCGGCCGGCCGCAGGGTGGCCGAGGTAGCTGCCGCGACCGTCAAGCGGGTAACGCTGGAACTCGGCGGCAAGTCGGCCAACGTTATCCTGCCGGATGCCGACCTGACCAAGGCCGTCAAGGTCGGGGTGGCCAAGGCATTCGCCAACTCCGGGCAGACCTGCAACGCGCTGACACGCATGCTCGTGCACGAGAGCGGCTATGACGAGGCGGTCGGCCAGGCCGCCAAGAACGCTGAGCGCTATCTGACCGGTGACCCGCTCGCTGAGGGCACCCGGCTTGGCCCGCTGGTGTCCGCCGCGCAGCGTGACCGGGTCGTCTCCTTCATCGAGCAGGGAATCGCCGAGGGCGCGCGAGTGGCCATCGGGGGCACGGCTCCGCCCGACGGACTGGACGTCGGCTACTACGTGCGCCCGACCGTCTTCGCGGACGTGACGCCCGAGATGACGATCGCTCAGGAGGAGATCTTCGGCCCGGTCCTGTCCGTCATCGGCTACCGCACCGAGCAGGAGGCCATCGCTATCGCCAACGGCACGCCGTATGGCCTCGCGGCGGGCGTCTGGTCGGCCGATCAGGATCACGCGGTGACGATCGCCCGGCAGCTTCGCGCCGGGCAGGTCGAGATCAACGGGGGCGCCTTCAACGCGGCGGCGCCGTTTGGCGGGTTCGGCCAGTCCGGCTACGGCCGGGAGCTCGGAGTGCATGGCCTCGAGGAGTTCCTGGAGATCAAGTCGCTGCAGTTCTGACCCGGCGGGCGGGCCCGCCCGCCCGGACCACGGGTCCGTGGCGGCGCGCGGTTCATCCGGGCCGCCCCAGGAGGTCTATACCCCAGGGGGGTATGGTGGCCGGATGAGCCGCGCGGTGGCACGACGACAGCCAGGGGCCGGGCCGTCATGAGATGGGTGGACGCCCTGACCCATGCGCTGGCCATCGCCGGATCGATGACCTGGCAGATTCTGTGGGCCCTCATCCTGGGCTTCGGGCTGTCGGCGGTAGTGCAGGCCGCCGTGCGGCGCGGCACGATCGTCCGGCTGCTGGGCGACGACCGGCCCCGGACCCTGGCCGTGGCCACGGGTTTCGGCGCCGCCTCCTCCTCGTGCTCTTATGCGGCCGTGGCCCTGGCCAGGTCGCTGTTCCGCAAGGGAGCCAGCTTCACCGCCGCCATGGCGTTCGAGATCGCCTCCACCAACCTGGTCGTGGAGCTCGGCGTGATCCTGGCCCTGCTCCTCGGCTGGCAGTTCACCCTGGCCGAGTTCGTCGGCGGCCCGATCATGATCGTCCTTCTGGCGCTGCTGTTCCGGCTCGCGCTCCGCCAGCGGCTGATCGACGCCGCAGCGGCGCAGGCCGACAAGGGCCTGGCGGGCTCGATGGAGGGTCACGCCGGCATGGACATGACGATCCAGGGCGACGGGAGCCTGTGGCGCCGGCTGCGGTCACGGCAGGCGTTCACGTCGGTGTCGCATGTCTTCGTGATGGAGTGGGCCGCGGTGATCCGTGACATCGTCATCGGCCTGCTCATCGCCGGCGCGGTCGCCGCCTGGGTACCGGACAGCTTCTGGGGTCACCTCTTCCTGTCCGGGCATCCGGTGGCGTCGAAGATCTGGGGGCCGCTCATCGGCCCGGTCATCAGCATGCTCAGCTTCGTCTGCTCGATCGGCAATGTCCCGCTGGCCGGGGTGCTGTGGAACGGCGGGATCAGCTTCGGCGGCGTGGTGGCGTTCATTTTCGCGGACCTGATCATCCTGCCGATCCTGGTGATCTACCGGAAGTACTACGGCACCAGGATGATGCTGTTCATCCTGGCCAGCTTCTACGCCACCATGGTCTCCGCCGGGTATGCCATCGAGCTGATCTTCGGCGGCCTGGGCCTCATCCCGGCGGGACGCCACGCCCGGGTGGCGGAGGCATCCATCCAGTGGAACTACACCACCGTGCTCAACATCATCTTCCTGCTCATCGCCGCTGCGCTGTGCTACCGCTTCGTCCGTACCGGCGGCATCCCGATGCTCAAGATGATGGGGGGCGCCCCCGACGATGTCAGCCCGCATGACCACCACGCCCACCCCGCGGTCAGCGGGGATCGTCCGGTACACGGCTGATGTGGCGCAGGAGGTAGGTGGAGAAGTAGTCCCCGTACTTGCGCTGCAGTTCCGGGCGCTGCCAGTCCCGGCCGCTGATCGTGCCGCGGCACGAGGCAGTCCCGCACCCGCACAGCATGACACCGTCGTAGTTGTCGAACAGCGCGTAGTCGGTGGTCAGCTCCTCGCCCGCGGCGACGTCGCGCATCGCCACCAGGACGATGTTCCCGGCGAAGCCGACGTTGGGTGCGCACGAGTGGTTCAGGAAGAGCATCACCGGCTCGTACTCGGCGTCGGTCAGCGCCACGAGGTGAAAGCCGTCAGCGATCTGCACGTCGGTGTTGCGCAGCTTCTCCGGCAGGGAGTGCAAGGTCGGGGTGTCCACGATGTGGCCGCCTTTGATCGCGACGATCTCGTCCCTGGCGATCGGCGCCACCGCGATCAGGCCCCGGCCCTGGATCGGGCTGGGCTGGCCCTTGGCGGCCTTGGGGGAGATGTAGGTGGAGACCAGCACGAACGCCGCCTTCCTCGGGGTAGTCATCAGGCCAGGCCGGTTAGCGGCCAGCGTAAGCGCGAATCGGGGCTAGCGGCCATCAGGAGACGCCGGCGCCACGCACCTGGTCCTTTCCCGCTCCCGCCCTGGCCCCCGAGCCGGGCAGATGGCTCGCCGACGAGATCATCGAGCCCGTCCTCGCCGAGGTCCCCGGGGAGCTGAGCCCGTAGGGTCGTCTGGTGGTGACACGCTGGCAAGGCTGGCTCGCGGCAATAGTGGTCACGCTGGTGACGGTGACCCTGGTGATCCTGGATCTGACCGACGACGGGTTCCGGCGCTGGTGGGTGCGTCACGCGCTGACCACCGACACGGTGTCGGGTGTGCTCGTGCTGCTGGTCACGCTCCTGGTCGTTGACCAGCTGGTCCGCAGGCGGCAGATCAGTGACCGGTCCCGCGCCGTCGCAGCGCAGGCGGCCATCATGCTCAGCCAGGCCACCCGCTCGGCCACGGCCATGTCGTCGATGCTGGCGGGCACGGGCGAGCGCGGCGACGCGGCCGACGAGGTCCGGACCTACATGATCGTGCTGCTGGTCGGTGCTCCGGTCCTGATGGACGCGAGGGTTTCGCGGAATTTCCTGGAGCTAGCCCAGCACCTCGGCGGCCAGATGGCGCACCTGCTCGCGACCACGGGCCAGACGCCGGGCGCGACCGCCGCCACGTCCAGCGCCCGGCTCGACGACACGGTCCGGCGACTTCGGGCCGCATCGGCTCCGCTGCTGGCGCTCCTCACTCCCGGGGAGCGAGTCGCCGCTAGCGGGGACGACTCTGGCTGAGCAGCGGCACCGGCCACGGCCGGCCTGTGACCGGCAGTTCCGGCGGCAATAACCGGCGGGCCCTCCGGCGTGAGCGCCGTCCGGATCCTGACCCGGGCACTGGCTGACTGGCCGGCGATGCGCCGGCCTCCTCCGCCGCTGGGGCCTCCGCCGTCGTCGCCGGGGCCGTCGCCGGCGCCGGGGCCGCGGGGGCCGTCGCCGGGGCCGCCGGGGGGCTTACCGCTGGCTGGCTGTCCGGTGAGCGGCCAGGTGGCGGGGGACCGCCCGCTCTGGCCGGCCCGCCCGTTCCGGGTGACCGGACCCTTCCGGGCGATCCGGCGGGTGCGGGCGACCGGGCGGCTTGCGCGGCAGGGCCGGGGCGCGCCGTGCCATGAGCGCTCGCCGGGCTGCTGGCTGGCCTGCTGCGGCCGGCGGCGCTGGCCTCGGCGGCGGCCTCGTCCGCCGGGAGCGGCCGGGAGACATCCCTGGCCCGCATCGCCGCGTCCACCGTTATCTTCATTCCAGCCATCGGTCCTCCTGGCTGCCAGTCTCGCATCCGATGGGCTGGCCAGGGAGGGCGGCGGCGCTGCTGGCTTTCCGTGGCATCAGAACGGGGTCGTGCACCAGGGGGCCAGATCCCACGACAGGGCGGCCGACAGCGCCCGGAGCGCTCCGGGGCGAATCTCGCCCGCCTGGCCCGCGGCGGCCAGCGCGCTGAGGCTCCGGCCGCCGAGATAGGCGGCACCGAGCGTGCGCACCGGCAGGACAACATCGGCGGCGGCTGACGTCCGCTCGCAGCTGGCCCCGCCCTGGCCGCCGCCGCCGGCCCGCAGCCGCCACCGGCCCGCGTTCGCGGCAAGCAGGTCGTCAGCTACCTCGATGACCACGTCCACGTCGCAGGCATAACTCCGCTGGGCCAGCGCCGCCGGGACGTCCGTCAGCCGGATCCACAGCCCGTCGGTCAGGTAGGGGCGAGCCCGGCGGCGGTCGGCCAGCATGTACAGCAGGGGCTCATCGACGGCACGCCTCCAGGCGCGCACCTCGCCCACCAGGTCTCTGGACAGCAGGTCACTCCAGATGGCCGCGCAGGCGGGCGGGTCGACGGCCATCAGCTCCCTGATGCCCAGCACCCCGCCCGGGATGCCGTCTTCGCCCCACTCCGGCCGCACGGAGTACAGCGCGTACCCGCGCGGCCCGGCGTCATCCTCGGCGATCAGGCACCGCAGCGGGGAGGCACCGTTCCGTGCGAACTCTGGATCGGCAAGCCGGTAGTCCCACCAGCGATCGTCCCTGGCCAGCAGGCCAGGACGGCCGGGAAGAAGCGCGTCATAGACCTTGGCCAGCTCGGCCTTCGCCTCGGCCGGCTCAGCGAGCCTGAGCCGCGCCTCGCCTGCCGTGACGCCGTCCTCGGCCTGCGGGCGGAGCAGCGCGCCTTCGCCGCGCCTGATCGCCAGGCGAAGATGGTCCGAGGCCACGCCATATCCGTACCGGCCGTAGATGCTGGATTCCGAGGAGAACAAGGCCGCCACCGCCTCGCCGCGTTCCCTGATGTCGGTGAGCTGACGGCTCATCAGGGACGTCAGGATCCCGCGGCGCCGGTGGGATGGCAGCACGCTGACCGCCGTGACGCCCGCAGCTCCCGTCACGCCGCCCGGAACTGTCAGCCGGAACGTGCAGGCGAAGGTCGTCCCCACCATGCGGGCACCGTCGAATGCCGCCAGGCTGCGGTCGGCTTCGAAGATAGTGCTCTCATGCCGCAGCACGGGCTCGGTTGGCCAGCTTGAGTTGAAGGCGTACTCGCCCACAGCGAAGAAGGCGGGGAACTCATCTTCTGCGGTCGGCCGGATCGGGTAAGCGTCAGTCATGCATGCATTCGTACCCCGGGTACGGGAACTTGCGCGACTAGATATCAGCCTCGTGGCCTGCATCTGGCGGCAAGCTCCAGTTCACGGGCGAACGACCTGATGCCGGGGCGCCCGGTACCGGTACAGTGCCCGCATCATGGTTTCTCGTTTCGGCCGCCGGATCTCGGCGGCGGCCCAGCTCCTTGCGCTGCGGGCCAGCGGCCTGATCCAGCGGCAGTTCATCACGCGGAACCGCCGGCTGGCCTTCGGGCTGTCGCTCTGCGTCCTGGCCATCGGCAGCGCCGCGGTCCGGGTGGCGGGGGGATGGGTCTCGCCCGGCGTCATGATCCTGCCGATCCTGGCGGGCGGGCTGCTGCTGTGGCCGCGCGCGCTGCGCATCCTGTTCGTCATCGTGGCGGGGGTACTGACCTACGACTGGCTGCAGCACCGGGTCGGCCCTGGCATCACGGCCACGATAGTGATCACCGCCCTGTTCGCCGATGTCCTGGCCCGGACCAGGGCGAAGCTCGGTGTCCTGGGCCTGCGCGGTGATCAGATGCTGATCGAGCTGCGGGACAGGATCCGGGCCCAAAGCAGGCTGCCTGCCCTGCCGGAGGGCTGGAAGTCCACCTCCGTGCTCAAGCCGGCCGGCGGCTCATCGTTCGGTGGCGATTTCCTGGTGTCCGCCTGCGAGGACAAGACCCTGGAGGTGGCGCTCGTCGACGTGTCCGGCAAGGGGATCGACGCAGGCACCAGGGCCCTGCTGCTCTCCGGCGCGTTCGGCGGGCTGCTCGGCTCGGTACCCAGGGAGGAATTCCTGGCGTCCTGCAATTCCTACCTGCGGCGCGACACCCCGGCCGAGGGATTCGTCACCGCCATCCATCTCTCGCTGGATCTCGCCACAGGCGACTACGTGGTGGCCTCGGCCGGGCACCCGCCGGCCGCGCACTTTGAGGCCGGAAGCGGGACCTGGCGGCTGACCCAGGCGCGCGGCATCGTGCTGGGAGTGGTCCCTGACCTGCGCAGCGTGCCCGAGCAGGGAACCCTGAGGCCAGGTGATGCACTGATGCTCTACACCGACGGGCTGGTCGAGGTGCCAGGCCGGGACATCGACGCTGGCATCGACCGGCTGCTCGGCGAGGCTGACCGGCTGGTGACGTCCGGCTTCAGCCAGGGTGCCAGCAAGCTCGTCCAGACGATGCGGGAGGGGGTCCGGGGCTCAGACGACTGCGCGCTGGTCCTTATCTGGCGGGCGTGATGTAGCTGGCGCTGCCGGTGAGCTGCCGGAGCGCATTCTCGACCAGCGCGACCAGAGCATCACGGCAGGACGCTCTCTGCCGCGCATCGACCAGGACGACAGGCACGTCGTCCGTCAGGTCGAGGGCCGCCCGCACGGTCTCGGGATGATAGCGCGTGGCGCCCTCGAAGCAGTTCACGGCCACGATGAAGGGCGTGCGATTGCGCTCGAAATAGTCGACGGACGGGAAGCAATCGGCTAGCCGGCGGGTGTCCGCCATTACTACCGCGCCGAGAGCGCCCAGCGCCAGCTCATCCCACATGAACCAGAATCGCTGCTGGCCGGGCGTGCCGAAAAGGTAGATCACCAGATCGTCCCGGATGGTGATACGGCCGAAATCCATCGCGACCGTGGTCGTCGTCTTTTGCTCTATGCCATCGGTCAGGTCAACTAGCGCGCCGGGCTCGCTCAAGGATTCCTCGGTACGGAGGGGCCGGATCTCGCTGACGGAACTTACCAGCGTCGTCTTGCCCGCGCCGAAACCGCCCGCGATCAGTATCTTCACCGTCACGGGCATGGTCGGGGAGTAGCCGTCTCTCGCTGCGGGACGGCTCTGCCTATAAGAGCCTGCGTAGGCCATCGGCGACCTCTCTGAGGATTCGCGGGTCACTGAGCCGGGTCGGCACCGGCTGGTGAATAAAGACCAGGCCGCGTTCCCGCATGTCGGCCAGCAGTATCCGGACTACGCCCAGCGGCAGATCAAGATCCGCAGCCAGATCGGCGAGAGAAATAGGCAAGCGACACCAGCGCAGCACCTGAGCGTGCTCAGGCTCGAGGCCCATAGGATCGGGCGGCAGGCCGCGGACGGCGGAGATCAGAGCGATCAGGTCGATGCTCTCTCCGCTCGGCCGGGTCCGGCCCCCGGTCAGCGCATATGGTCGGACCACGGGACCCGCGTCCTGGTCCAGCCACCGGTCATCTTGCATGTACATGAGATTACGTCGCTTCTGCGCCTGTGGACACCGGGCGAGCGCGCACGGCCAGGTGCTCTCCGACTCGCTTGACGAGCACGGCCATCTCGTAGGCGATCAGGCCGATGTCGGCACCGGAGGTGGCCAGCACCGCCAGGCAGCTGCCTTCTCCGGCCGCGGTGACAAAGAGGAACGCCGACTCCATCTCGACGATCGTCTGCCGTGGCCGACCGCCGCCGAACTGCTGGCCGACTCCTCGGGCGAGGCTCTGGAACCCGGCCGCGATGGCGGACAGGTGCTCGGCACCCTCCCGGCCCAGTCCCGTTGATGCTCCGATGGCCAGTCCGTCCCTGGAGAGGACGACGGCCTTGTCGATCTGCGCGACTCGCGTCACTAGATCGTTGAGCAGCCAGTCAAGCTCTCCGGCGTAGCTCATATTCGGCCTCCCGTGCGGCTCAGTAAATCCTCGGACACGTGCCGCGTCACTCATCGTTCCGGTGGTCGATCGCGAACTCACCGGTCACCGGCTCAGGATCTATCATGACCTCGGGTACTGGCGTGCCTGCTGACGAACGGCCGCGCTCCCAGCCCTGCTGCAGCGCCATCATCGTGCGCCGGGCAGCTTCCGGGGTGGGCTCGTCAAACGGGCTGGGCTCCCCGGTAGGCAGCGACGGCCCGTCCTTGCGCAGTTGCGGCGCCAGGTTGGCCTGGCGAATCCGCCGCGGCAGGCCCAGCCCACCTGGCTCAGCCGGCGGGGGCCCTGGGTCCGGGGCGGGGGCCGGCGGCGCATTCCAGTCCTGCCGGGCGGGCTCGCTGGTGAAAGCGGGGGAGCTGGGGAAGGCGGGCTCGCTGGTGAAGTCGGGGAATTGGAATTGGGGAAGGCGGGCTCGCTGGTGAAAGCGGGAGAGCTGGGGAAGTCGAACGGGCTGGGCGACGACTCGACGATGCTCGGCGCCGTGCCATTGGCGGGCAGCCACTCAACAGGGAAGTCAGGTATCGGGGTCCCAGTGCCGTTGCGCCCGCGGTCGTTCCCGCCGGCGGGCAGCTCTGCGGCAGTGCGCGACGTACCGTCCTCAGACGCTGGCTCAGGCAGCCGCATCGGGCCGAACTGGTCGTTGTCGCCCTGGCTCAGGGCGGCGTGACGGCCAGTGAGCCGGATCGCGCGCTCACGGGCGGCCGCATCGGAGGATTCGATGGCATCGGCCTCGCCGTTGACTATCAGGGCGCCAGGGATCAGCACGATGGCGGTCGTGCCGCCGTAGGCGGATGGGCGGAGGGTAATCTGGATATCGTGCCGCTGGGCCAGCTGCCCGGCGATGAACAGGCCCAGCCGGTCACTTCCGGACAAGTCGAATTGGGGCGGGCTGGCGAGATTGGCATTAATCTCGTTCAGTCTCTCGGTCGTGATGCCGAGCCCTCTGTCTTCAATCTCGATGGCAAATCCCCGGCCCACCATGTCGCCCAGGATCCGGACCGGCGTATTGGGCGGAGAGAAAATAGTGGCGTTCTCCGCCAGCTCGGCGATCAGGTGGATGACGTCAGCGACCGCAGGGCCGGCCAGCGCCGCCTGCGAGCGTGAAACGACCCGGATCCGCGTGTAGTCCTCGACCTCTGCTACCGCCGCGCGGAGGACGTCGACGATCGGCACGGGATTACGCCAGCCGCGGCCCGGTGACTCACCGGACAGGATGATCAGGCCCTCGGCGTGCCTGCGCATGCGGGTGGTGAGATGGTCGATCCGGAAGAGATCCTCAAGTTCCTCCGGCCCGCTGGCGCGGCGTTCCATACCGTCCAGCAGGGCCAGCTGGCGGTGCAGCAGCGACTGGCTGCGCCGGGCCAGGTTACGGAACACATCGCTAATGCCGCGGCGCAGCATGGCCTCGTCCACCGCGGACTCGATGGCGGTTCGCTGCACCGCGTTGAAGGCATCCCTGACCTGCCCGATCTCGTCAGAGCTCGATTCCAGCGGCGGCACCTCGGAGGAGACATCGACATCCTCGCCCGCGCGCAGCCGCTCCACCACGCCCGGCAGCCGGTCGTTGGCCAGGTCCAGTGCCGCTTCCCGCAGCGCGGCCAGCGGGCGGATCAGGCTGCGGCCGATCACGATCGAAAAGACGATAGACACGATAATCGCCAGCAGCCCCAGGCCGCCGACCAGGATGAGCTGCAGGTAGATGCGGTGGGCCTGGGCCTCGGCCCCTCCTGTCAGCACGTTCGTCGCTTTCAGGAGGGCCTTCGTCTGCCCGGCTCCGTAGGCGGTGGCTACCGCCTTCAAGGTGATGGGGTCAACGGGCGCGATGAAGTGGGTGGTCTTGGTGGCAGCACTGGGCTTGGTGGCGATCACCTTGTTCTCAAGCGCCGTGAAGGCGGCCGTCGTCGTTGGCTTGACGTCAGCGCGCCACTCGGCCAGGAGCTCCGGATTCAGCTGGGGCACGCTGTTGGTGATCAGCAGCCGCCTGCCTGCCGCAAGGGCGGCGAACTCCCGCCGGTCAGAGGCCGGGAAGGACTGCGCGGTCAGGTCGCTGGCCAGCAGGTCGGTCTCCTCCTGGATCGTCTGGTCCGCCTGATCCAGGTAGGTGACGGCGAGGGCCTGGACCGTCAAGGGGACATTGGACTGCTGCTCGACGGCCCCGTCGATGACCTGGAATCCGGAGTCGGTGATGGCGCTGTAGGCGTTCAGCGCCGCCGCCCTGCTGATCGTGTGGTTCTGAATCTTGGCGCGCAGCGCGGGCAGCCCGGCCGCGCCGCTGCGCATGTCATTGATCGCCCCCTTGAGCAGCGGCGACGCGTCCTTGGTGATGGCCGTCGACCCGGTCGTAGCCTCCCAGGCCTGCAGCAGCTTGTCGGTCTTGGCCTCCTGGACGAGAAGCGCCGAGTGCAGGGTCGGGAGGGGGGCGGCGAGGTACAGCAGCGCATCCCCTCGTTCGACGTTGAGCTGCGTCTGGAGGGCGGTGGTCGGTGCCGCGGCGACGTTCTTGACGGTATGGGCCCGGTTCAGCTCGAGCGCGTTCCCGACGATGGTGTACGCCGTGAACGCGTATAGCCCCATCATGGCGAGGATGGGGATGATGACCAGGAGGAAGACCCTCAAGCGTATGGACCGGTGACGCAAACCCATGACTGTGGCCTCGGTGTGAGAAGTGACCGGCGGATCGAGAAGATGTCCGGGAGGTTTACAGGTGAGAAGATATGGGACTCTAACACCCGATTGCCTGAGATCACTTGCGAAACTGGCATACACAGTGCAAACATTTTGGTAACAAAGTGGGTATTATATCATCATTTTTACGGTTACGCGCGTGCTCGGTGGGGCAGCGGCCGCTGGGCCGTCCTGGCTCGTCCCCGAAACCCCCTGGGGGTACGTCCGCCCTCCCGGCTGGCCCGTCGGTGACGTCTCCGGTCCGAGCCCGTGCCATCGGCCGGGCTGGCGGCGTCGGCCCCTGGGTGGGTCGGGCCGGGCTCATCAGTGGTGCCATCCCTGAGTGGTGCCGGGCCTGCTGAGCGGCGCCGGCCCTGATTGGCCGCTGCGGGCCTGGCGACATGACAAGAACGTCAGTTAAATCGATTTGCGCACCGTAACGAATATGCAACACGCCGACGGAGTCGGGTCGCGCGCTCGCATAATAGGATCCGCTCATCATGGCGAACGAATCCGCAGTTCAATGACGGAAAGGCGACGCACGCGTCAGATGACGCTCGTGTCATTGTTTGCATTCATATGAAGACTGTGCAGAAATAGGGACCGTGGCGCGCGACGGGACGCGAATGACCGAAGAGCCCCGGCGGGGGATCGGCGGCGATACAGCCGCGGCTGACGCGATGGCGGCCAGGGCCGGCGGTGAGAATTTCCCGGTGGCGCTTCGGCTGCTGCCAGCACGCCGCCGGCGGCAGCTGATGGCTGTCTACGGGTTCGCTAGGACGACGGACGACATCGGTGATCTCGCGCCGCCGGAGGACAGACTGCGCTTGCTGGACGAGCTGGAAGCTGATCTTGGCCGGCTGCGCGACGGCTCGGCGAAGCGCGCCGAGGTCCGCGCGCTGGGCCCGGTCGTGGCCGAGTGCGCGATCCCCCTGCAGCCTTTCGCCGACCTGATCCAGGCGAACCGGCAGGATCAGGTCGTCTCCCGCTATCAGACATTCGAGGATCTGCTCGGCTACTGCAAGCTCTCCGCCAACCCGGTCGGGCACATCGTCCTGCACATCTTCGGGGCGTTCGGCCCGCGTCGCGCCGAGCTGTCTGATCACGTGTGCACGGCGCTGCAGCTCGCCGAGCACTGGCAGGACGTTGCCGAGGATCTGCGCGCTGGCCGGGTGTACCTGCCGCGAGAGGACATGGACCATTTCGGCTGCTCGGAGGCTGACCTGCAGGCGGCCAGGTCCGCGCCGCAGCTGCGCGAGCTGATCGCATTCGAGGTCGGCCGGGCCGGGGCGACGCTCGATGCCGGAGCGCCGCTGGTCGGCACGCTGCGCGGTACCGCCCGCGCCGCAGTGGCCGGATTCGTGGCCGGAGGGCGAGCCGCGCTGGCCGCGATCGCGGCCGCCGATCATGAGGTGCTGGCCGGGCCGCCGCGCCCGCGCAAGCGCCGGGTGGCGGCTGAGCTCCTGCGTGCCGTGGCGACGGGGCGGTGATGCCGTGATGGTACGGGCACCAGGAGCCACGGACACCGAGGCCGCGTACCGGCACTGCGAGCAGGTGACCAGGACGCAGGCAAGAAACTTCTCCTACGGCATCGCCCTGCTGCCCGGCGATAAGCGCCGGGCCCTTTCCGCCGTCTACGCGCTCGCGCGCCGGGTCGATGACATCGGCGACGGCACGCTGCCGCCCGCCGACAAGCTCGCCGCGCTCGCGGATGCCCGCAGGCAGGTGGCCGCGGTCGCCGGACACGGCGCTGCGGCAGCGGCGGGTGATCCCGTTCTCGTGGCGCTCGCGGATGCGGCGGGCCGGTTCTCGATCCCGCTCGGCGCCTTCGGCGAGCTGATCGACGGCTGTGAGGCAGATGTGCGCGGGGTCGCGTACCCGACATTCGGCGAGCTTGAGCATTACTGCAGATGCGTGGCCGGCTCCATCGGGCGGCTGTCGCTCGGCGTATTCGGCACCAGTGACATGGCCGCTGCCGCGCCCCTGGCCGACGACCTCGGGGTCGCGCTGCAGCTGACCAACATCCTGCGCGACATCCGCGAGGACCTCGGCAATGGCCGGGTCTATCTGCCGGCGGAAGATCAGGAGCGATTCGGCTGCTCGCTGTCGGCCCAGCGCCCGGACGACCTGCCCGGCGTGGCCGGGCTTGATCAGCTGGTGCTGTTCGAAGCGCAGCGGGCCCGGCGGTGGTACGCCACCGGCATGCGCCTGATGCCGCTGCTCGACCGGCGCAGCGCCGCCTCGGCTGGCGCTATGGCTGGCATCTACCTGCGGCTGCTCGAGCACATCTCGGCGGCGCCCGGTGCCGCCCTTCGCCGCAGGCTCTCGCTGTCTACCAGGGAGAAGGCGCTCGTAGCGGCCAGGTCACTGGCCGGGATGGCCCGTGCTCGCCCGGCTAGCCAGGCCGGGCGGGAGCCGGCCCGGCCGAACCCGATACGTCGGCGCCCGCTCCGGGAGGCCGCCCGTGACCACTCGCCACGTGGTAGTCATCGGGGGAGGGCTCGCCGGGATCACCGCCGCCATCGAGCTGCGCGAGGCGGGAATCGAGGTGACCCTGCTTGAGCCCAGGCCGTGGCTCGGCGGCGCGACCTGCTCGTTTTCTCGCGGCGGCCTGGCGATCGATAACGGACAGCACGTGTTCCTGCGCTGCTGCTCTGCCTACCGGGAGCTGCTCGCCAGGCTGGGCGTGACCGGCTCGGTAGCGCTCCAGGACCGCTTCGATGTCACCGTACTGGCTCCCGGCCGCCGGGCCAGGCTGCGGCGGAGCGGGCTGCCGGCCCCGCTGCACATGGCCAGAGCGCTGGCTGGGTACTCCTTTCTCTCGCCCTGGGACCGGCTTCGGGTGGCTCGCGCCGCGCTCGCCATGCGATTCGCCAACCCGGCCCGGCCCGGACTGGACATCCCCCGCCTCGGCGACTGGCTGAGCGCCCGCGGCCAGCGCGAGGGCGCGCGACGGCGGCTCTGGGACCTGTTCATCGTCTCCACGCTGAACATTGCCGGTGACGAGGCCAATGTGGGTCTCGCCGCCACGGTTATCAGGACGGCGCTGCTGGGGCGCAAGGACGCCGCGGACATTGGCGTGCCCACGGCGCCGCTCGGTGAGCTGCATGGCCAGGCGGCCGCGAGCCTGCTGCACCGGCTCGGCGTGGATGTCCGGCTGGGAGCCAAGGTCACGGCAGTCGAGCCGGACTCCGCTGGCGGGTTTCGCGTGCGGGCTATCTCCGGTGCTGACGGCAGCGACCCGCGGCTGACTATGGAACCGGCCCTGAGCGATGCCGGACCCGGCGCGGCGGCGGCCGGCCGTAACGGCACGACGGCGGACACGGGGGGCCGGGTGATCCGCGCCGACGGCGTGGTCCTGGCCGTGCCCGCGCGGGCCGCGGCGCGGCTCGTGCCGTCGGCAGCCTCCGCGACGGCTGCGCAGTGGGCCGAGCTGGGAACATCACCGATCGTCAACGTGCACGTCATCTACGACCGGCGGGTGACCAGGCTGCCTTTCGCCGCTGCCGTGGATTCGCCGGTTCAGTGGGTATTCGACAAGACGCGGCAGGCCGGAGTGGCCGCCGGCCAGTATCTGGCTGTCTCACTGTCCGCGGCGGACGACTACGTGGACGTGCCGGCGGCCAGCCTGCGGGAGAAGTTCCTGCCCGCGCTGGCGGAATTGTTCCCGGCGGCGCGAGATGCCAGCGTCACTGATTTCTTCGTCACCAGAGAGCGCCGGGCGACATTCCGCCAGGCGCCGGGGTGCGGCGCCGTGCGGCCGGGCGCACGCACCTCGCTGCGCGGGCTCGTACTGGCCGGCGCATGGACCGATACCGGCTGGCCGGACACGATGGAGGGGGCCGTGCGGAGCGGACTGACCGCGGCACAGGAAATGAGGCACGCTCTGGCGGCGCAGCCGCCAGAGGTGGTGGCGAGCGTCAGCGCGCCGGACCAGGCGGCGAGCGCGGGTGGTGACCCGCCGGGCGCCAGCGTGGCGGGCGCTGACGTGGCGGGTGTCAGCGCGTCGGCCGGCAGTGTCCCGGGCGACGTGCCGGGTGCCGACGTGCCCGGTGCCGACATGCCCGGTGCCGACATGCCGGGTGCCGACGTGCCGGGTGCCGACGTGCCGGGCGTCAGCGCGCCGGACCAGGCGGCGAGCGCCGGGGCGCCAGCTGGGGCATCGTCGTGACCGCGACCATGCCGGCGGGCGTCGAGATCGCTCGTGACCTGGTCGGGCCGGCCATCGCCGGGTGGGTGGACCGGCTGAGCCCAGACGTCAGGATCGTCGCCGCCTATCACCTCGGCCTGGCCGGTTCCACTGACCGGCCGGCCGGCACGGGCAGCACTGGCGGCAGCGGGAAGGCGCTGCGCCCGGCGCTGGCCCTGCTATCGGCTCGTGCGGCCGGCGCCGCGCCGGAGCGGGGGGTAGCGGCGGCCGCGGCCGTGGAGTTCGTGCATAACTTCTCGCTCCTGCACGACGACATCATGGATGGCGACACCGAGCGCAGGCACCGGCCCACTGCGTGGACGGTGTTCGGCGTCGGGGCGGCCATCCTGGCCGGCGATGCCCTGCTCGCCCTCGCTCACGACATCCTGCTGGAGGACCCGGCACCGCAGTCCGTCTGGGCGTCCCGCTGCCTGTCCGCCGCCGTGCAGCGCCTGATCGCCGGGCAGGGCGCTGACCTGGCGTTTGAGCAGCGCAATGACGTGACACTGGTCGAGTGCCTGGAAATGGCCGGGGACAAGACCGCCGCCCTGATGGCATGTGCCTGCAGCATCGGCGCGATCCACGTCGGGGCGCCCGCTGACCTGGCCATGGGCCTGGCTGGCTTTGGCGCGCATGCCGGGCTGGCCTTCCAGCTCACCGACGACCTGCTGGGCATCTGGGGCACGCCGGCGGTGACCGGCAAGCCGGTCCGCTCCGACCTGCGGGCGAAAAAGAAGTCGCTGCCGGTGGTGGCCGCGCTGACCAGCGGAAACCAGGCAGGCAGCGACCTCACCGAGCTGCTGGAGTCAACAGAGCCGCTCAGCGAGGAGGACCTGCTGCGGGCGGCTGAGCTGGTCGAGGCGTCGGGTGGCCGGGAGTGGGCCGAGGCCGAGGCCGACGCGCAGCTGGCCTCGGCCTCCAAGTGCCTGGCCGAGACGGACATGCCCGAAGACATCCGCGGGCAGTTCGCCGGGATCGCCGAATTCATCACGGCGCGGCAGTGGTGACGTCATGGCCATGACGCGAGCCGGCGCGGCCGGCCGGCCTGGACAGCCGGCCGGGCGGCGGTCGGCCAGGCCACGGCAGGCCAGGCCACGGCCGGGCTGGCGCGGGCTGCGCTGAACCGGGCCACGGGCCACCTGGTCGGGCTGCAGGACGAGCAGGGCTGGTGGAAGGGCGAGCTGGAGACCAACGTCACGATGGACGCGGAGGACCTGCTGCTCCGCGAGTTCCTCGGCATCCGGACCGCCGAGCAGACACAGGCCGCGGCTCGCTGGATCTCATCGCAGCGGCGGCCGGACGGCACCTGGGCGAACTCCCGTGGCGGGTCGGCCGATCTGTCCACCACCATCGAGGCGTACGTGGCGCTGCGGCTGGCCGGTGACTCGCCAGACGACGACCACATGGCCAGGACCGCCGGCTGGATCCGCGGCGCGGGCGGCATAGCCGCGGCCCGCGTCTTTACCCGCATCTGGCTTGCCCTGTTCGGCGAGTGGCCGTGGGAGGACCTGCCGGTCATGCCGCCGGAGATGATCTATCTCCCGGCCTGGTTCCCGCTCAATGTCTATGACTGGGCGTGCTGGGCCAGGCAGACCATCGTCCCGCTGACTATCGTCGGTTCGCTGCGCCCGGTCCGGCCGCTGCCCTTCGGCCTGGATGAGCTGGCCCCCGCGGGGACTGCTCGCGGGCCGGCCAGCACGGGGCGGGCTGGCACGGGGCGGGCTGGCACGGGGCCCGACCGCTGGGCCGTGCTGTTCGGCGGGATCGACCGGGCCCTGCACGTCTATCAGCGCCATGGCCTGCGGGCGGCGCCGATGCGCGCTGTCCGGGCGGCGGCGCTGCGTCGCTGCGCGGAGTGGATAATCGCGCGGCAGGAGCAGGACGGCTGCTGGGGCGGCATCCAGCCGCCGTGGGTCTACTCGCTGATCGCGCTGCACCTGCTCGGCTACGGGCTTGATCATCCGGTAATCGCTCGCGGCCTGGCGGGACTCGACTCGTTCACGATCTGGGAACAGACGCCGCAGGGGCCGATCCGGCGCCTTGAGGCATGCCAGTCGCCGGTCTGGGACACCGTCCTGGCCATGACGGCGCTGGCCGATGCGGGGCTGCCACCCGATCACCCCGCCCTGACCGGCGCCGCCCGGTGGGTGCTGGGGGAGGAGATCCGCGGCCCTGGCGACTGGCAGGTGCGCCGGCCGCGGCTGGAGCCCGGCGGCTGGGCGTTCGAATTCGAGAACGACGGCTACCCCGATATCGACGACACCGCGGAGGTACTGCTCGCCCTGCGGCGGACCAAGCTCCCGGCCGGCCAGGGGCCAGCGCCCGCACAGTCCCGAGCGGCACAGTCCGGAGCAGCACCATCCGGAGCAGCACAATCCGGAGCGGCACAGTCCGCGGGTGCACAGCAGCGGGCCATCGACTGGCTCGTCGGCATGCAGTCCCGCGATGGCGGCTGGGGCGCATTCGACGCCGACAACACCCGCAGGCTTGTCACCAGGCTTCCGTTCTGCGACTTCGGCGAGGTCGTCGACCCGCCATCGGCTGACGTCACCGCGCACACGATCGAGGCGCTCGCCGCGGCCGGCCTGGCGGGCAGCAAGGCAGTGCGCCGGGGAGTGGCCTGGCTGCTGCGGGCCCAGGAGAGTGACGGATCCTGGTTCGGCCGGTGGGGCGCCAACTATGTGTACGGCACCGGCGCCGTTGTCCCCGCACTGATCGCGGCCGGGGTCCGGCCCGGCAAGCCCTCGATCCGGCGCGCGATCGGCTGGCTGACGGCGCACCAGAACGACGATGGCGGCTGGGGCGAGGACATGCGGTCCTATGACGATCCTGGCTGGGCAGGCCGCGGCGAGTCGACGGCCTCGCAGACCGCCTGGGCCCTGCTGGCCCTGCTCGCGGCCGGCGGCAGCGCGGAAGGGACCGCGGAAGGGGCCGCAGAAGCGACCAGGGAAGCGGACAGCATCGAGCGCGGCATCCGCTGGCTGGCCGACACCCAGCGCCCGGACGGGACCTGGGATGAGCCGCAGTTCACGGGCACCGGATTCCCTGGCGACTTCTATATCAACTACCACCTCTACCGGTTGGTGTTCCCGGTGAGCGCGCTCGGGCGGTACCTGGGTGGTGCGGGATGAGCGGGCTGATTATCTGCTCCCCGCTGCGGATCGAGGCACGGGCCGTGCGGCGTGGCATCGGCGACGGCGGCGAGGTCCGGCGGACCGGCTACGGGGCAGCGAAGTCAGCTGCAGAGGCGGACCGGCTCGCGGCGTCCCCGTTTCGAATGCTGGCGATTGCCGGTACGGGCGGGGGCCTGTCCGGCGACCTCACGCCCGGCGATCTTGTCGTCGGCACAGAGGTCAGCGGCACCGGGGTCAGCGGCACCGGGGTCAGCGGCACCGGGGTCAGCGGGACTGGGGAGCCGGTCAGCTGCCCCTCGGCGCCGCTGCTCGCCGGGGAACTGCGCCGGGCCGGGCTGCGCGCGCACCAGGGGAAGATCGTCACCGTCAGCCATCTGGTCCGCGGCGCTGAGCGGGCTCGGCTCGCGCGCGGCGGCGCCCTGGCCGCTGACCTGGAATCATCGGTGCTGCTGGGCGGAGCGGCGGGGCGCCCCTCGGTGGTGCTCAGGGCGGTATCGGACACCCCGCAGCGGCCGCTGCTCAGCCCGCGGGCCCTGGCCGGAGGGGTCGCGGCGCTGCGGTCGCTGCGCGCGGCCGCGCCCGCGCTGGCCAGATGGGCGGCGGCCGGCGGCTGGCGGCGGCTGCTGCTGGCCGAGCCGCGATCGTTCTGCGCGGGCGTCGAGCGCGCGATCGAGATCGTCGAGCGATCACTGGAGCGAAACGGCTCGCCGGTCTACGTACGCAAGCAGATCGTGCACAACAGCCACGTCGTGGCCGGGCTCCAGCAGCGGGGCGCGGTCTTCGTGGACGAGCTGAGCGAGGTCCCGGACGGCTCCTGCGTGGTGTTCTCCGCGCACGGGGTATCCCCGCAGGTGCGGGCCGAGGCCGCCAGGCGGGGGCTGGATCCGATCGACGCGACCTGCCCGCTGGTGGCTAAGGTGCACGTCGAGGCGCGCCGGTTCGCCGCGGAGGGCTACCTGGTCGCGCTGATCGGGCACGCCGGGCACGAAGAGGTAGAGGGCACCCTCGGCGAGGCGCCAGGCGCCATGGTCCTGCTCGAGAGCGCGGACGACGTCGCGAGGCTCCGGCCGGCCGATCCGGAGAAGGTCGCTTACCTGATGCAGACCACGCTGTCGGCGCAGGAGGCGGGCGGCATCGTCGACGCGCTGCTCGAGCGGTTCCCCGCCGCCCGCGGCCCTGGCAGCGACGACATCTGCTACGCGACAACCAACCGGCAGCTCGGGGTGCGGGCCGTGGCCGCCGAGTCTGACCTGGTGCTGGTGGCCGGGTCGGCCAACTCCTCCAACTCGCGGCGCCTGGTGGAGACCGCCGAGCGGGCCGGGACCCCCGCATACCTGATCGACAGCATCACTGACATCGAGCTCGGCTGGCTGGCCGGGGCGGCGACGATCGGGATCACCGCGGGGGCCTCGGCGCCGCCCGCGATGGCCAGCGAGATCGTCGCGGCACTGTCGGGCCTCGGCCCGGTCGAGCTGAGCGAGCGCGTCGTCACGACCGAATCCGTAAAGTTCAGCCTTCCGAAAGGGGTACGGCCAGCATGACCATGCCGTTGCGCCAGAGCCTGCGTGTCGGGGCCTACCTGATGCGCCAGAGGCTGGCCCGCCGCGAGAAGTTCCCGCTGCTGGTGGAGCTCGAGCCGCTGTTCGCCTGCAACCTGGCCTGCGCGGGCTGCGGCAAGATCCAGCAGCCCGCCAGCCTCCTGAAACAGCGGATGCCGGTGGACCAGGCGCTGGCCGCGATCGAGGAGTGCGGTGCGCCGATGGTCTCCATCGCCGGGGGCGAGCCGCTCATGCACCCGCAGATCGACGTGCTCGTCGCCGAGCTGATCAAGCGGAAGAAGTACGTGTTCCTGTGCACCAACGCGCTGCTGATCCCGAAGAAACTGGACAAGTTCACCCCGTCGCGGTATTTCGCCTGGGCCGTGCACATCGACGGGCTCGCCGAGCGGCATGACGCGTCGGTCTGCAAGGATGGCGTGTTCGACGAGGCGGTCGCGGCGGTCAGGGAATGCCAGCGGCGCGGCTTCCGTGTCACCACCAACACGACTTTCTTCAACACCGATACCCCGCAGACCGTGATCGACGTGCTGAGCTACCTCAACGACGAGCTCAAGGTCGACGAGATGATGATCTCGCCGGCGTACGCCTACGAGAAGGCACCGGATCAGGAGCACTTCCTGGGCGTCGAGGAGACCAGGGAGCTGTTCCGCAAGGCGTTCGCCGACGGGAACCGGCAGCGCTGGCGGCTGAACCACTCGCCGCTGTTCCTGGACTTCCTGGAGGGCAAGAAGGACTTCAGCTGCACAGCCTGGGGCATCCCCTCGTACTCGCTGCTCGGCTGGCAGCGGCCGTGCTACCTGATGAGCGACGGCTACGCTCAGACCTACCGTGAGCTGATCGACACTACCGACTGGTCGGCCTACGGCCGGGGTAAGGATCCGCGCTGCGCGAACTGTATGGCGCACTGCGGGTACGAGCCCTCCGCGGTCCTGGCTACGATGGGGTCACTGCGGGAGTCGATCCGTGCGGTGCGCGGGTCTTGACAGGAGGGCCTAGGTCAGGTTCCTGACCCGTCACGTGATACCGGCGTTCCGCCTGTCGCCTGCCGAGGTCCGGAGGACTGCTCAGCGATGACGTCTCCTAACGGGCCGGCCGTCATCGGCCGGTCAGGCGCGGCCGCGAACGAAGCGATGGCGCCGCCGTCACCGGGCACGCCGCGCGAGTTCGAGGCTGGCCCGCTGTGGATGCGGGTCCTGCCGCCGCTGGCGATGCTGGGCGTCCTGCTGTGGGGTATCCAGGGACCGTCTTTCTGGCGGGACGAGTCGGCTACGCTCGCGGCCGTCCAGCGGCCGTTCGGCGACATGATCCGCATGCTGGGCCATGTCGATGCCGTCCACGGCAGCTACTACATGATCATGTGGGCGGTCGCCCGGCTGGCCGGCCCCGGCGAGCTGGCCATGCGGCTGCCGTCCGTCATCGCGCTGGTCATCGCCACGGTTGCCGTGACGGCGCTGGGCCGGCGGCTGGTCTCGCCAGCGGCCGGATTCGCGGCCGGGCTGCTGTTCGCCATCCTGCCCGAGGTCAGTTTCTACGGCCAGGACGCACGGTCGTACGCGATGGTCGCGGCCGTGGCGGCGATCGCCAGCTACCTGCTGGTCCGGGCCATGGACGCCGGGCCGCCGGGCCGCCCCCGCTGGCTCCTGGCCTACGCGGCCGCAATCCTGGCCCTGGGCATCCTCAATGTCTTCGCGCTGCTGCTGATTCCCGCGCACGCAGTGACGGTCGGGCTGCGCTGCCGTGCGGCCAGGAGCGACCGGCCCGCGCGGGTGCTGGCGCTGGGCTGGCTGGCTGCCGTAGCGGCCGCCACGGTGATCCTCAGCCCGCTGCTCCTGCTGGCGTGGCGGCAGCGCGGCCAGATCAGCTGGCTCAAGTCAAGCGTCAACGTGGGCGTCAGTAACGTCGAGAGGCTGATCGGGCCGCCGCGGATGTTCGTGGCCGTGGTCGTGGTGCTGGCCGCCGGGCTCCTGATCAGCGCCCTGGGCGGGCGGGAGAAGCTGCGCGCCGCATGGCCCTGGCGGCTGTCCGCGCTGTGCGTGCCCTGGGCGGTCCTGCCCGCCGCGATCCTGATGGGCATCTCCGTTTTCGACCCTATTTACACATTCCGCTACATTTTCTTCAGCGCTCCGGCCGCCGCCCTGATCGGCGGGGCCGCGCTGGCCGCGCTGGGACGCGTCCTCGGCACGCTCGCGCTGGTGATCGTCGCGCTGCTCGCGTTCCACCCTCTGGTGGGGGATCGCCTGCCCGGCGGGCACTATGACAACATCCGGCAGGTGGACCGGATCGTGGCCGCGCATCTGCAGCCGGGGGACAATGTGTTCTATACCAACGTCAATGCCGAGAGCTTCGGGGCGGCCTACCCGTACGGGCTGGGCCGGCTGCGAGATATCGCGATCGGGCAGCCGGCCATTCCGTCCGGGACGCTGGCGGGCCGGAGCGTGCCCCGTGCGGTCCTGCGCGAGCGGCTCGCTCACGTGCGCAGGCTCTGGGTAGTGAACATCAACAACATCGCCCGCCCGCCGCACCTGCTGCGTGGCACGCCGTTGCGCAAGGTCCGCACCTGGCGAACCGCGGACATCACGCTGATCCTTTACACGGCCACGGACTCCGCCCGCCCGGCCTAGCCGCGGTTCCGGCCGCGGCCACGCCCGGCCTAGCCGCAGGCCGCCGCGGTTCCGGCATCTTCGCAGAGTCCTTTCAGCGTTTCTCCAGAGTTGACGCTCAGTATCAGTACCGGCGCAGGTCCATGCGCCCCGGCGCTGATGACGCAGCCCCAACCTGGCCGGTGTCAACGCTCCTGGCTGAACCCAGGGTTCCAGAGGAGTTCTGATGTTTTTTACCTACCTCCGGCGTGAGCTGCGCAGACGCATGCGCCAATCCACGCTCATCGCCCTGGGCCTGGCCGTGGGGATCGGCCTGGTGATCACCGTGACGGCCCTGTCGGCCGGGGTGAAGGATGCCCAGGGCACCGTGCTCCACTCGCTCTACGGGGTCGGCACCGACATAACGGTCACCAAGGCCCCGACCGCCGGCGCCGGCGGCCCGGCCAGGTTCGGGTTCCGCGGGGCGATCGGCTCCCGTACCCGCCCGGCGGCCGGCACCAAGATCGACATTGACACCCTGGCCAGTCGCGGGCTCGGGACGCTCAGCACTGCATCGGTGACGTCGGTCTCGAAGGTCCAGGACGTCGCGGCGGCGGCCGGCGGCCTGACGCTCACCGACACGAAGATCACCGGGACCATCCCGGCCATCAACGCGGGCGGTGGCGGTTTCGGCGGCGGCGGTGGCGGGGGCGGTGGCGGCGGGGGCGGCAGCTTCCGCGGGGCCTTCACTCCCACCTCGTTCGCCGTAGACGGCGTTGACCTGACCCAGGGCCACGGCGTGCTCGGCCCGCTGAGCTCGGGCAAGGTCGTCTCCGGCCGGACCTTCACCACGGCTGACGCGACATCCAATGTCGCCCTCCTGAACTCCGGCTACGCCACGCAGAACAAGCTGAAGACCGGCTCGACAATCACCGTCGCCAAGACGGGCTTCACGGTTATCGGGATCGTCAGCGAGCCAGCCGGCGCCAGTCCTTCAGACGTCTACATCCCGCTGCAGCGGGCGCAGGCCCTGGCCGGCATGAAGAACAGCGTGAACACGATCTACGTCGCGGCCAGCAGCGCCTCGGACATCAGCACCGTCTCCCAGCGGATCTCCGCGCTCCTGCCCGCGGCCACCGTGACTAACTCCAGTGACCTGGCCCAGGAGGTCACCGGCTCGCTGGCCAGTACCTCCAGCCTGGCGAACAACCTCGGCAAGTGGCTCGCGATCGCGGTGCTGGCCGCGGCGTTCCTGCTCGCCAGCCTCCTGACCATGTCGGCCGTCTCCCGGCGGGTCCGCGAGTTCGGCACGCTCAAGGCTCTCGGCTGGCACAGCCGCCGGATCGTCGGCCAGGTCATGGGCGAGTCCGTGGTGATAGGCATCGTCGGCGGCATCATAGGCGTCGGGCTCGGCCTGCTCGGCGCCAACCTGGTGTCCAGGCTCTCCCCGCCGCTGTCGGCGTCGATCGGCCAGACGACCGGCAGCGCCACCCCGGGAGGTGCGCGCGCCTTCGGTGGCGGCGGTGGCGGCTTCGGTGGCGGCGGTGGCGGCGGGTTCGGTGGTGGTGGTGGTGGCGGCGGCGGCGGCTTCGGCGGCGGTTTCCGGCGGTTCGCGGCCAACGAGAGCCACACGGTGGCCGTGCACCTCACCGCGCCGGTCACGCTGACCGCGATTGCCCTCGCGGTCGTCCTGGCGATCGCCGGCGGCCTGATCGCGGGCATGTTCGGCGGCTGGCGAGCCGCCCGGCTCCGCCCGGCGGCGGCCCTGGCCAGGGTGGAATGAGCAGGCCAGGACCGGGCACGCTGGCCGATCCCGCGGATGAACTGGAGAGGAACCCATGTACAAGCTGACCGGCGTGACCAAGAACTATCAGAAGGGCCGTACCACCGTGGCCGCCCTTCAGGGGGTGGACCTGGTCATCGAGGATGGCGAATGGCTGGCCATCCAGGGTCCGACTGGGCATGGCAAGACCACGCTGCTGCAGATGCTCGGCGGCCTCGACCGGCCGACATCCGGGATTGTCGACTTCGACGGCCGGGACCTGGCCCAGCTGCGCGAAGGCCAGATCACCGACGTTCGCGCCGCCTCGATGGGGTTCATCTTCCAGACGTTCAACCTGGTCCCCACGCTGAACGCGCAGGAGAACGTGGAGACCGCCCTGGTCCCGCTGGGCGTCTCCACCGCCGAGCGCCGCTCACGGGCCGCCAGGGCTCTTGAGGATGTCGGGCTTGGCGACCGGCTCCGGCACCTGCCCTCTGAGCTGTCCGGCGGCCAGCAGCAGCGCGTGGCGATTGCCCGTGCGCTGGTGAAGGAGCCCAGGGTCCTGCTGGCCGACGAGCCGACCGGCAACCTCGATGAGGGCACCAGAGACGAGATCATCGCGCTGCTCGAGAAGCTCTGGCGGGAGCTAAAACTGACGCTGATCCTCGTGACGCACGACAGTTCCGTCGCCCGCCGGGCTCAGCGAGTCGGCATCATGCAGGGCGGCAAGCTCTCGATCAGGCAGGACACGCGGCACGCCTCGACGTGACGAGCCTGGTGCATGCCCCCCGGACTGGTCACTAGCCGCTGCCTCGCAGCCCGGTCGCTGCGTGGCAGCGGCCTTCGGCCGTGCGGCGTGCCGCCCTACGTCCTGAGGTACGCGGCGTGAGCCGCGCGGCTCACTTATCGTGCGGCAGCGGCTGCTCGCACCAGACGACCTTGCCGGACAGCGTGCGGCGCGCGCCCCAGCGCTGGGCCATCTGGCTCACGACCTGGAGCCCCCGGCCTCGCTCATCCTCCTCGCCCGGATGCCGCACCCTCGGCAGCGCCGCGGAGTTATCGAGGACCTCGCAGACGAGGCCGCCCTCCAGGATCAGCCGCAGCCCGATCTTGCCCTGGGCATACCGGACAGCATTGGTGACCAGCTCCGAAACGAGCAGCTCCGTGGTGGGAATCAGGTCTTCCAGGCCCCACTGCCGCAGCGGCCGCCGGATCAGGACGCGCGCCCGGCGCGCCGAGGTCAGCTCGGCGGGCAGCTTCCACGTAACGTGACGATCGGCGGGGATCCGGTTGAGCCTGGCGATGAGCACGGCGATGTCGTCGCGCTGGGTGTCGGCGTACACGCCGGCCAGCGTGGCCTTGCACAGATCCTCCAGCGGGCGCGAGGCCGACCCCGGCCCGAAGATCTCGCGCAGCAGCGCGAGCCCCTCGTCGATGTCCCTGGTGCGCTTCTCGACCAGGCCGTCGGTGTACAGGACGAGCAGGCTGCCGTCATCGATCTTCAGCACCCGGCTCTGGATCGGCCCGGCGCCGATCCCGAGCGGCGGGGCAGGCGAGACATCGAGCAGCTCGTTGGTGCCGTCCGGGCGGACCAGCAGCGGGGGCAGATGGCCGGCCGAGGCAACCTCGCAGGTCCCATCCACGGCATCGAAGATCGCGTAGACGCACGTGGCGAAGTGCGGCTCGCGGGCGCCGAGTTCCTGCATGAGCTCATCCAGCAGCTGCAGGGTCTCCGCCGGCGGCAGCTCCAGCATGGCCAGGGTGTGGATCGCCGTGCGCAGCCTGCCCATCGTGACGGCCGCCCGCACTCCGTGTCCCGCGACATCGCCGACCACCAGGGCCACGCGGCCGCCCGGCAGGGCGATCGACTCATACCAGTCCCCGCCGACCTCGATCAGCTTGCTGCCCGGCAGGTAACGATGACGCACCTCCACCGACGAGGGCGCGGACAGGCCCGTCGGCAGCAGGCTCCGCTGCAGCGTGAGTGCGGTGGCGCGCTCCCTGGTGAACCTGCGGGCGTTGTCGATGAACATCGCCGCCTGGGAGGCGAATTCCATGCCGATCTCAGTGTCGTAGGCATCGAAACGGCGGTTGCCGACCTGCCGGATACAGACAAAGAAACCAAGCATGGTGTCCCTGGCGATCAGCGGCAGCAGCAGCATCGACACGCCGGACAGCAGCCTGGCCACCGGCCTGCGCAGCCAGGCCGTCGCGATGCTGGCGGCATCGGCGGGGGACATGACCTCGCGGACCGGCTCCCTGGTCTCCATGCACCGCGTGTACGGGGTGTCCGGCGGATAGCGCAGGATCTCGCCGGCCGGGAAGGTCGCCTCCCAGCCGGGATCGCCGTCATCGTGAGCGATCGCCACCCGCCGGAACAGGACCGACCGGTCCGAGGACTCGGCCAGGAACTCGTCCTCGCCCACGATGCTCTCGAGGATCAGCAGGCCGACCGAATTGCAGAAATGCGGGACCACGATCTGGGCCAGCTCTGGCGCCATCTGCTCGATGTCCAGCTCGCCGCCGATCCGCTTGAACGCGCCGTCGAGCATCGCCCGCCGCATCACGGCCGGATCGAGGAATCGCTCCTCCACCGCCAGCGGAACGCGCAGGACCGCGATCGCGGCCAGGTCGGTGTCGGCCGACCGCACCGGCTGCACCGTGACGATAACGTTGGCCTGCGTTCCCCTGGCCGTCCTGAGGGTGAGGACCGTCGTGCCCTCGCGGTCGGAGCAGGCGGCATCAATGAGCCCCTGAAGGGCGGCGGAATGAGCGGCCGGATCGGTCAGCAGGCTGCCGAGCTCCGAGCCCAGCAGCGTTCCCGGCGGCTCAGCGAGAAGGTCGGCCGCACTGCGGTCATGCTGCAGGATCCGGCCCGTCTTGTCGATGCCGAGGATGAACGTCTGGGCCGACGTGCTCGAAAGGAGACCGGAGATCTCGCCCGTCCCTGCTGCCACCCGAGCGTTCCCTTCCGACGAGGCCACGGTTCGTGCTTCTCATTATGGAACACGCTCTTTCATATTGAGAAATAACTACTCACTCGCCTGGTGCGACTTCCGATGCGCTTAGGCCGCCGCACCGAAGACGTGCCACCGATGATGTGCCGCCGAGATGACAGACACTAGATGCAGAGATGCTGGAGCACATGACGATAGCCCGCGATCGCCCCCGGATTGCTGTCATCGGCAGCCTGAACATGGATGTCTGCGTCGCGGTTCCCCGCCTGCCGGGGCCGGGGGAGACGGTGCTCGGATCGGGAGCCGCCATCGCCGCGGGCGGCAAGGGCGCGAACCAGGCGGTCGCCGCCGCCCGACTCGGCGCCGCGGTGCGGATGGCTGGGTGCATCGGAGACGATGAGTTCGGGGCGAGGGTCAGATCCTGGCTCGTGCCCGAGAAGGTGGACATCGACGGCGTCCGCGCCGTCACCGGCAGCGCTACCGGCGTGGCGCTGATCACCGTCGACGAGGCGGGCGAGAACACCATTGCCGTGGCGCCCGGCGCCAACTCGCTGGCCGGGGAACCGGAGATCGCCGCGGCGCTGACCGGCTCCTGCGACCTGCTGGTGGCCTCTGCGGAGATCCCCGCCGCCACCCTGGCGTCGGCGCTCGCCGCGGCCAGGGCCGCCCGGCTGCCCTGCCTGCTCAACCTGGCTCCGGCGCCGGGCGAGGCCCGCGCGCTGCTGCGAGCCGGTGTGGACTGGCTCGTCGTGAACGAGTCTGAGGCGGCCGCGATCCTGCGCCGGGCGGTCAGCGGGCTCGAGGCGGCCGCTCGCGCGGCGCGAGATCTCTGCGAGCTGGGCGCGGTCCGTGCCGTCGTCACGGCGGGCTCGCACGGCGCTGCCCTGGCGGGAGCCGCCCGGGCCCAGGCCATCGCCGGCTTTCCCGTGGTCAGCGTAGACAGCGCGGGCGCTGGCGATGCATTCGCGGGCGCACTGGCCGTAGCGCTGGCCGCGGGCCAGCCGGCCGGCGCGGCAGTGCGCCTGGCCTGCGCCGCGGGTGCCACCGCGGTCACCCGCCGCGGCGCTGCGGCCGCGCTGCCCGGCCCGCAGCAGATCCTCGCGGCGACCGGGCTGCGCTGGCCGCTTCCGTGATTTCCCGGCCAGCGGCCCTCAGGCGTCCCTGGCCAGGCTCACCGTGGCCGGCGTTGGCCCGCCCGCGCCCCCAGTACGCCTTCGGCGATACCTGATCCGGCGAGAGGCCGCGGTCGCCCAGCACGTCACGCAGCACCGAGACCACCTTGGCCTCCCCGAGCAGGTAGGCGTGCCCGTTGCCGGGCGGCAGCTCGACTTCTGCGGCCTCGGCCGCCAGGGCGGCCTGGTCGCCCGCTGGACGGCCCAGCCGGTGCAGCCAGCTGATCCTGGTCCGCGCCGGGGCGGAGAGTTCCTGCTCGTCATCGGGATCGGGCACCTCGAGCAGCAGCGTCGCGGAGGAGTCGCCCGGCAGTGACTCGGTCATCGCGAAGATCGCCGGAAGCGCCGACTCATCGCCGATGAACAGGTGCCAGTCCGCCGATACCGATGGCGTGATCTTCCCGCGCGGGCCGATGCCCTCGATCCGGTCGCCGGGGCGGGCCGAGCGCACCCAGCGCTCGCCGGGCCCGGTGCCATGCAGCACGACGTCCAGCGTCAGCAGGAGCTTGTCGCGATCCAGCGAGCGGATCGTGTAACGCCGCCGGACGGGACGGTTGCCGTCCACCGCCACCATCAGCATGATGTCCTGGCCGGGTGCGTACCGGAAGTCGGCAAGCTCGGCCGCTGTCAGCTGCAGCCGCTGGACGCTCGGCGACAGCCGATGCGACCCTGCTACCTCCAGCGGCAGCCGGGACGTTCCCGCGAGCGACCCGGACAGCTCGGCGAACGGGTCGTCCAGCGTCAGCCGCGTGCTGTCGGGCAGTGAATCAGCCATGAGATAGTCAGCCTTCCGATTCTGGCAGGTCCGGGACGGCAGTTTAGCTAGCACCGTGTAGCTAGCACCGTGTAGCTAGCTCGCTTAGCTAGCCCCCGCTTAGCTGGCACCGTCCTAGCGGGCACCGTCTCGCCCAACACCAACACCCACGGCCCGTGCGGGCTTCCCGCCTGCTCAGCCGCCGCCGCCCGCCGCCCGCCTGGTCGCCCGCCGCCCGGCGTCGTGGCAGTGTGGGCGCAATGGAAGTCGGCGCGATGGAAGGCAGCAGCGCGGCCAGCCGGCCGCCGGTTCCCGATGACCTCGCCCTGCCGGTGCGGCTGCCGGCGCTGATCGGCCGCGTGGTGTCGCTGGTGCCCTCGCTGACCGAGACGGTGGCGGCCAGCGCACCCTCACTGCTGGCCGGCGTGACGGACTGGTGCACCCATCCGCCGGGTCTGCGGGCGGCGCGCATCGGCGGGACGAAGAGCCCCGATGTCGCCGCGATCGTGGCGCTGTCCCCTGATCTGGTCCTGGCCAATGAGGAGGAGAACAGGCCCGGCGATCTGGCCGAGCTGCGCGCCGCGGGCATCCCGGTGTGGGTGACCAGGGTCCGCAGCCTGCCCGAGGCGCTGTCCTCGCTGCATCGCCTGCTGACCATCGCGTGCCGCCTGCCCCGGCCGCAATGGCTGGACGCCGCGGCCGCCGCATGGGGACAAGAGCCCCACGAGCCAGAACGCAGCTCCATCGTGCCCATCTGGCGCCGCCCCTGGATGGTGCTCGGGCGGGACACTTTCGCCGGTGACCTGCTGGCCAGGCTCGGGGTCGCCAATGTGTACGGGGGCCACCAGGACCGGTATCCGCGGATCGGCATCGAGGAGCTACGCGGGGCGGGCGCCGATCTGGTCGTGCTGCCCGACGAGCCCTACCGCTTCGACGCGGCCGACGGCCCCGAAGCATTCCCCGGCATCCCGTGCGCGCTGGTCAGCGGGCGGCACCTGACCTGGTACGGCCCGTCACTGGCGGAGGCGCCGGCCGTGCTGGGACGTCAGCTGCGCGCCGCGGCCATCCGGTGACCAGGCCGCGGGCATGACGACGCCCCCGGGAGCGAGAGCTCACGAGGGCGTGTCCAGGCTGGTGTGTGGCCGCCTCTCGGCGAGTGGCGCAACGCGGCTCCAGCCAGACGGTATTCCGCGAAGGCAGATAATGAGGCCCGGGGGACACATCACACCAGCGATTGTGATGAACGCCGGACCTCCCCCCGCTATTCCGGCTCAGGTGAGATCGAGATCCGCAAGTTCTGCGATCGCGCGGTCGATGTCATCGAGGGCGCCCCGGCCGAGCAGGAGGACGAAAGGGGTCTCTCCGGCTTCCGCGAGCCGCCGGATGCCGTCAGCGCTGGCCCGCAGGCGGCCCGCTACCAGCTCGGGAAACGCGGTGATGTCTCCGGTCCAGCCGTACTCGGCCAGGAACTGGCGCAGCCGCCGCGGACGCGCCGCGAAGTCGGTGAAGCCCTCGGCCGCGACGACGGACCGGGCATGCAGCGGCACCCACGAGAACGCGGTGTACGCCAGGTCCCACTCGGGCCTGACCGGGGCGGCGAAATCCCAGTCGAAGAACCCGGCCAGAGTCCCGTCCCGCCAGGCGGCGTTGTACGGACCGGCGTCGTTGTGCCCGATGATCAGGCCGGGCGACCAGCCGTCGCCGAGGCGCCACACCGCATTGGGCGAGGGGACGAAGTCTGCGACGGCCTCGTGATAGCGGCGCAGCCAGCGCGCGACCTGGCCGAGCGTCTCGTCTGCATGCACCCATGAGGGCCACGGCCTGGCGCTGCCCACGGTCTCGCCGTCGATGAACGTCAGGATCTCCCGGCCCGCCGAATCGATGCCGCGAGCACGCGGCGCACCAGCGAATCCGGCTGCTTCGAGGTGGTCGAGCAGGGCGTGCACGGCGGGGGTCCAGGGCCCGGCGGCTCGGCGGACAGTGTCGCCCAGCCGGATCGCGCCGCCCGCGTTTCCGCCGTCCAGCCACTCTCCCTCCGTGTCCCGCTCGTCCTCCGTAACCCGCTCGTCCTCCGTAACCCGCTCGTCCTCCGTGTCCCGCTCGTCCACGAGACGATCGTGTCACGCGTCAGAGTGGTGCTGGGCGGGAATGACGACGCCCCCGGCGGCCGGCTTCGAGGGGACCCTGCACTACAACCTCGGGCTCAGTGCTCGTAGGCAAGAATTGGTCAGTGATAGAGAGAACAAACCCGCCAGGCCTGCACGAGCCGCCCGGCTACCATCACGTGGTCATCTCTGACGCGACCCGGCTGGTATTTCTCGCCGGGCAGTGCCCGCTCGACGAGCAGGGCCAGCTCATTGGGCCGGGAGATCTGCAGGCCCAGGTCGGGCAGGTGGCCCGCAACATCATGATCGCGCTGGCCAGCGCCGGCGCGGTGCCGGCAGCGGTGGTCCGCACGGTGATCTACGTTGTCTCGGCTGACCGTAGCGACCTCGCGGCGGTCTGGACCGCCTTGCGATCCTCACCCGTCGCCGAGGCGCTGACGTCGGCGAGCACGCTGCTCGGCGTGGCCCAGCTTGGCTTCCCCGGCCAGCTCGTCGAGGTCGATGTCACTGCGGCGCTGTCGTCCTGATCGAGCCTCCTGCTCAGATGACGTCGGCCCCAGGCGGTGGGGATAGTCTGGGCTTTCCAGGTCTAGGCGGTACGAGGAGTGGCTGCCGGTGGCTGGCGACGTCACAGTGGTGGGCAGCATTGGTGTTCTTACCATCGCCACCCGAGGGCAGGCGGGCCCGGGAGAAGTGATGGTCCCGATCCGCGGCGGGCTGGAGTGCTTCATCGCCTGGTCGCCCGCGCCCCTGCCCAAGGGCGCCACTGTCCTGGTCATTGAGACCCGCGGAACCAGGACCGTCGATGTCAGCGTCTGGGAAGACCCGCTGGACCCCTTTCCGCAGATCACCGGAGATGACGCCGGTGAGCAGTGAAGTTCCCTCAGATGAGCAGCGAATACCCGTTAATTGGAGATGAGATGTTCGGATACCGAGTCCCAGCGCCGGATGAGGCCATGCTGGTCTCCGGCGGCAGGCACGGCCGCAACGGCGCCCCGTTCCGGGTGGTTACCGGTCATGGCGCCTTTATCTTGCCGTTCTTTCGCAAGACCCGGTTCCTGACCCTCGCCATGTGCGAGGCCGAGGTCGCCGAGACATGCGTGACCAAGCAGGGCATCTCGCTCAATGTCCGGTCCGTCATCGCTTTCAAGGTCGGCAATGACGAGGAGAGCATCGTCAACGCCGGGCAGCGGTTCCTGTCCGACCAGGACCAGATGTCCACGCTGACCGGTCGTATCTTTGCCGGTCATCTGCGCTCGATCATCGGCTCGATGACCGTCGAGGAGATCGTCACGGAACGGCAGAAGCTGGCGAGCGAGGTGCTCGACGGATCCAAGGCAGAGATGGTCAAGATCGGACTGACCGTCGACTCGCTGCAGATCCAGTCGATCGATGACATGAACTCTGGCTACATTGACGCGATGGCGGCCCCGCACAACGCCGCCATCCAGCGGCAGGCGCAGATCGCCCAGGCACAGGCGAACCAGGCTGCGGCCGAGGCTCAGCAGCAATCGCAGCGCGCGCAGGCCGAGTACGCCCGGCAGACGTCAGTCGTTCAGGCGCAGTACAAGGCGGAAGTGGACAAGGCTCAGGCCGAGGCGGCGCAGTCCGGCCCGCTGGCGGAGGCCCAGGCGACGATGGGCGTCCTGGCCGCCCAGACCGAGCTCGCGCACCGCCACGCCGAGCTGCGCCAGCGCCAGCTGGTCGCCGAGGTGGTCAGGCCGGCGGAGGCGGAGGCGGAGAAGGTACGGATCCTGGCCCAGGCCGATGCGCAGCGGGTCAAGCTCCAGGCCGAGGCGGCGGCCTCGCACAGCCGCATCGCCCTCGACCGGATGCTGATCGAGCAGCTGCCACTGATCGTCAAGGAGGCCGCGACGGGGCTGGCCGGCTCCAATCTCAGTGTGCTGAACGGTGCCGACGGCCTCAGCGAGATCGCCGCGGGCCTGGTGGCCCAGGGGCTGACGATCCTCGAGTCGGTCAAGAAGAGCCTGAGCGAGCCGGCCGAGTCAGTCGGGGCGCCCGCCCTGACCTCCTTCGACCGGGCGGACAGCTCGCGCGGCAACTCGATGAACCAGAACGGCGAGGAAGTGACCGCCTGACCAACGCCGGCCGGGTCGGCCTGGCGTCAGGCCAGCCTGAGCCGCCGGCCTGGTAGACAAGGGTGGATGCACCGACTGACTAAGATCGCACCGGGAGTGCTGGTCGCGACCAGCACCACGTACACCACGACCACCACCGTCGTAGCGGGGCCCGACGGCGGTTCCCTGGTGATCGATCCTGCGGTGACGGTCCCCGAGCTCCAGGAGCTAGCGGCCGATCTGCGGGAGGCTGGGCTGCCTCCGGTGGCCGGCTTCGCCACTCATCCGCACTGGGATCACGTCCTGTGGTGCCGCGAGCTCGGCGACGTGCCGAGGTACGCGGCCAGCCGGGCCGTCGCGACGACCGAGCGGGAGCGAGAAGGCCTCGTCAGCGCCGCCGCTCAGGCCGCACCCGGCCACGACCTTGACCTCTTCGGCCGCCTGAGCCCGCTCGGCCCGGACGCGGCGGCTGTTGCCTGGGACGGCCCCGCCGCGCTGGTCGTGACGCACGACGGGCACGCGCCGGGCCACAGCGCTATCTTCCTGCCGGATACCGGCACGCTGATCGCGGGCGATATGTGCTCCGACATCGAGGTCCCGCTGCTGGACCTGGCGGGGCAGGACCCGCTGGGGGACTACCGCACCGGGCTGGAACGGCTGGCCGCGCTGCCCGTCCGGCAGGTGGTACCCGGTCACGGGACGGTGGGAAACGCCGCGGAATTCCGCCGCCGGGTTGCCGCCGACGTGGCCTACCTGGATGAGCTCCAGCTCGGCCACGACGTAGGCGACCACCGGCTGACCCAGCCATGGCTGCGAGAGCAGCACGAGCGGCAGCTGCGGCACCTCTCGCCCCCGCGCGGCGGGGTCACGAACCCCGCGTCGCCAGGCGCCGAGGGATAGCCAGGGGCGCTACGGCGCGGGTGGCCGCATCTGGGTCCCGGCTGAGCTGTCTGACGCCAGGGCGGCTGAGCTAGCTCAGCCGCCCTGGCGTCGATGCGGGAAGAGGTCAGCTGCCGTCGGCGAGCTCGCTGGCCAGTTCCTTCTCGTCTTCTTCCGACAGTGAGGTCTTGAGCACCGTGCCGCCAAGCGGGCCCATCGCGTCACCGAACTTGTCCTCGGTGATCTTCTCAGCCATGATCACCACTGCGGCGGTGCCCGGCTTGAGCATGTCCTGCACCTGCGACCTGAACTGCTCGTTGACCCCGCTCTTGCCCAGCTTGCCGAACAGGGCGCCCATGGCGCCCCCCAGCAGCAGCCCGACGCCCGGGACGAAGAACAGCAAGCCGATCAGCATTCCCCACAGGGCCCCGCCTGCCGCCGATACTCCGACGATCTTCTGGGGGGTGTGGACGTGGCTCTTGCCCTCGGCGTCGACGTCGACGACGGCCAGGCCGGTGAGCTTGACCACGAAGTCCTTGTTGAGCTCCAGCACCTTGTCGTAGGCCCGGGTAGCACTGGCCTGGTCGTTGTAGCCGATAACAATCAGTTCTGACATGATTCTCCCCTTGCTGGCAGGCAGCCTGCCGCTGCCCTTAGGCCTCCGCATCGAACGCTAACGCGGTACGAAGTTGCTCGGAGCCTAAGTGAGTGTATTGGCCAGGTGCTGACAGCCGCCAGCCAGCAGCGTGATCGCGGCCGGGCCATCAGCCTGGCTGGCCTGCCTGTGGCCTGCCCCCGGACATAAGATCCGGTACGTGGCGACGGCGCGTGCGAAACGGGCCGCGGTCCTGGTGCCGGGCGGCGGCAGCGCCGATAGCCCGCTGCTGGCGTATGCCGGCCTGGCCGTCCAGCGCCGGGGAGGCTACGCGCACCGTCTTACGTGGACCGGCCGGGAACGGGTTTCCTGGCCAGCCTGGCCATCGGCGGCGCCGGTGTTCTCGGCCGAGATTCATGCCTGGGCGGTCTCTCAGGTCTCGGCGGCGATTGACGAGGCGGCGGCAGCGTCGGGAGTACCGGCACCAGTGGTGATCGGGAAGTCGCTTGGCTCGCTGGCGGCTCCGCTGGCGGCCGACCGGGACCTGGCGGCGGTGTGGTTTACCCCGCTGCTGACAGATGGCGCGAGGGTTAAGGCTCTGCGGCGTGCCACCGCTCCGTTCCTCCTGATCGGCGGCACCGCTGACCGGCTGTGGGAGGGGACCGTCGCCCGGTCGCTTTCTCCCCATGTCATCGAGGTGGACGCCGCGGATCACGGGATGCTCGTGCCGGGTGAGTTGTCCGCCTCCGCGGCCGTGCTGGGACAGGTGATGACGGCTGTGGAGCTATTCCTCGATCAGGTGCTCTGGCCGTGATCGGGCGGCAGGTCCTGCACCTGCTGCTTGGTGATGCTGAGCCGGATACCGCCGTCGAACCCAGCCACCTTGCCGAACGGGATAGCTACTTCCTTGCGAGCCCACAGATGCCCCTCTTTGAGGAGCACGTGTGTCACCTGGTGGCTGGCCGGGTCGATGCGGAGCGCATGGACTTGCCCGATGTCACCATCGGTGGCGTGGACGTGGTCACCGTGGCGCTCCTGCACCTCGCCAGCCGGGATGAGGTCGATGGTCTCCCTCTCCGGGACTCGCGGGATCTCGTCGCCGTCCACGACCGGTGCGCCGCCCGCGTCCCGCCAGCCGGGTGCGACCACCTGTACCGGGACGTCGTAGCCAACTACGAATTCCGCCAGCGTCTCTTCGGCCGGGCCGAGATCCCTGAACTCCGCCTCAGTGCAGCGGAGCCTGATCTCGCCGGTCGTCGCGTCGACCATGTCCAGCGGAACAAGCCGGGCGAGCCCTATCCGGCCCTTCGGCTCGACCACCAGATGGGTGACTGTGCCGGCGGCGGGGTCGACGACCACGGACCGCACCTCGCCGCGGAACCCGTCGGCACAGCGAGCGTCACTTCCGATTACGAGCGTTATCTCTGCCAAGAGCCAGCCTCCTCGTATCTCCCGACTCTAGCCACCCGCCGCCCGGCATGGGCTGGCTCCCCGCCGTCGGCAGCGCCCAGGACCCTTCCGGCTCCTGACCAGTCGTGCTGGTTGACAAAGTAGATTTGCTATGCAAACCTTCTGGTAATACAAGCAAGGTGGGCGATGGCAAGACGTGGCCAGGAAACGAATACTGCCGGGCATCCTGGCGTTGCCGCACCGGACCCGGATGCGACCGGGTCGCATCCGACGGCGGCCCTCAACGAGACAGTGCACCAGCGGCACAGGCTGGGCATCCTGACGATCACCTCGCAGTCGCGGCAAGCGGACTTCGGTTACCTGCGGGAGACGCTGGGCCTGACCTCGGGAAACCTGTCAACGCACCTGATGGTGCTGGAGGATGCGGGCCTGGTCCGGGTGGAGAAGGGCTACGAGGGCCGCCGTCCGCGGACCTGGGTGAGCATTACTCGCCAGGGCCGCGCGGCCCTGGCTGCGGAGATGGACGCACTGACGCGGCTCGTTCGCGAGCACGACGCAGAGCGGGATACGGAAAGTGCTGGAGGTAGCAATGACCGGGACACCTGAGCGCGCGACGGCAGGAGACGGTGACCGAGAGGCCCTCGCGTCAGCGCAGCTGCTCGACGAGATGCATGCTCTTCGCGGTCGGACCAGCGCCGCCGCGCGCGGCTACTGGCTGCCCCTGCTGCTATTCGCCGCGATAATCTGCGGCTCGCTGCCGTTCTATGAGCGCCTGGCGCAATCGCGGTCAGGCCCAGCCGGGCCGGCTGGGCCCGATCGCGGCTGCCGGGCGCTGCTGAACCACCCCTGCCATCTGTCGGTCGGGACAGCACACCTTTCGATCTTGGTGGTGACGGCGCTTGGCTACTACTGGCAGATTGCCATCCCGGCCGGAGTCGTGCTGACCGTGCTGTGGTACCGCTGGCACGGCAATCGGGTTGGGCTGCGGACTCCGGCACGCGGCTTCCTCATCACCGGCCTGATCCTGGGCGAGCTAGTCCTTCTCGTCCCCATCCTCGCGCATCAGTCCACTTCGCTGACCAGCCTGATGCACCACCTGCACCAGGCGGTTCCGCTCGTGATCATCGCTGCCGTGCTCTGGGTGCTGGCCTGGGCCGAGCGCAGTCCGATGCTGGCCGTGATCGTGGCTGTTTACCTCGCGGTCGCGCTGACGGTCAGCCAGTTCAACGATGGTGGCCTGGCCGGCGGTAATACTGGCGCGGCCGACCTGAGCATCACCGCATTGCGCCTGCTTGGCCTATTGCCGGCGCTGGTCCTTCTGGCCGGCGGCCTGTGGGCCTGGTCAGCCCAGCGGCTGCACCTGCGTCCGCACCTGAGCCGATGAGCTGGGACGAAGCCTTTTCCCGCCGCTACGGAGAGTGGTCGGCTCACATGACGGCCGACATTGCCTTCTATGTCGAGCTTGCGCGCACAGCGCAGGGGGCGCCGGTCGAGCTGGCCGTCGGAAACGGGCGTGTAGCCGTTCCCGTGGCCCAGGCAACCGGCCAGCGAGTTATCGGCATTGACTCATCGCCGGCGATGCTGGAGCAAGCGCGGTCCCGCGCGGGCGAGGCGGGCGTGGAGCTTGACTTGCGCGAGGGTGACATGCGCGACCTCGCCGTTGACGAGCCAGCGGACCTGATCTACTGCCCGTTCCGCGCGCTCCTGCACCTGCCGACCTGGGCCGACCGCCGCCGTACCTTTGAGCGCGTCGCCGCGTCGCTGCGACCGGGCGGCCGATTCGCCTGGAATGCCTTTGCCTTCGACCACCAGATCGCGGCCCGCCTCGACGGGCGGCATCAGGACGAGCCTGTCTCCCACGCGATCCGGTACGCCGTCGGCGACAATCGAATCGACATCACGCTTGACGATGGCGCGAGCAGTTCCCTCTGGTGGGCTACGAAGAACGAGTGGCTCGGGCTCCTGGATGTCGCCGGACTGGAGCTTGAGGCACTTTACGGGGACTTCTCCGGACAGCCGTTCGAGGACGACAGCCGAGAATACGTCTTCATCGCACGCCGCTAAGGGCGGGGGTTCCACCTTCGTCCCGACCAGCGCCAGGATGCACGGATGACAGCGCCGTCCTGGCCAGGATGATCCCGATCGGGCGCCGCCAGGCCGTGCCCAAGGATGAAGTCCTGGCGATCTTCGCGGCTGCCCCCGTGGTCGACGTTGATGGGTGGAGTGCCCGTAAGTGACCGCTGGTAGCCGTGAGAGTTCATGACTTGTGCCCATTCGTGGCCCGAGCCTGAGGCGGCCGGGACGTCGTTAGCGCGCAACGATCGCGGCCAAGTGGCTCAGCGAGTTGCCGAGATGGTCGGGAGCGAACGGCGGGAACTGGATGTGCTGGCGGGGAACCGGCCCTACCGCCGACCAGTCATAGGAGAGTGTGACCTTGGTCTCGTCCGGGCCGAGCTGGGTCAGGTCGTAACGCCAGATCCAGCCGCCGAACTCCAGCTTGCCTGTTGCGGCTGACATATAGCCCGGCTCCCACGAAATGACGCGCGGCGGCTCGAACCCGACGACCCGGTTGGCCATCTCGTAGCTGCCATCCGGGTGGTTGTCGTGGTACATGGCGATCCGGAAGACCTGACCTGAGCCGGTTAGCCGCTGGCCATCGAGGGAGTCGCGAACCCAGCCGGTGCCGTCAATGGCCGCGTGCCGGGATGGGTCGGCAAGCACCGCGAACACGGTTTCGGCCGATGCGCTGATCGTGGTCGTCGCGCTGACGATCTCCTCGGTCATGGTAGATGGCCTCCGATTCCTCTGGTTCCTCATGGCCATGCCGGGAAGCCGCATGGGGCTTCGACTTACCGTTACTGACCCTGGCCTCCTGCACGTCGAGCCCGGTCACGCGAACGGCCGCACCTCGACCTTCCGGTTGCAGGCCTTCGACCCCTCGGCGGCGAGCTTGAGCGCCACGTCGAGGTCGGCAGCCTCGATAATCCACAGGCCGCCGAGCCACTCCTTCGACTCCACGAAGGGTCCGTCGGTGAACAGCGCCTCGCCGCCCCGGTTGTCGATCACGGTCGCGGTGCGGGGCGCCGCGAGGCCGCCGGCGAAAACCCAGTGGCCCTCCGCCACGAGCCGGTCGTTGAACGCGTCAAGCGTGCTCGATTCAGGCTGGGGATTACCAACCGCTGCCATCTCATCCGGGGTGGCCAGGTCGGCAGCGTTGTCGATCACAGAAACCAGATACTGCATCTCCGATCATCTCCTGTGCTTCGGGGCGCCCCTTGCAGGCGGCCGCTCACCCCTGCTACGAACAGCTCTGACTCAATCCGACACCGTCTCCCGGACTTCTTTCAAGGGGGTCTGTCTCGCTAGCGGTCATCTCTGACCGCCCCACACCGGGCAGCAAGATCACGCTTGGCCCACTCAAGTCTCGCGCCGGACGCCGGACGGCGGCCATTCCCACCCGACAACCTGGGCCGGGTGCTCGCGTCCATCCTGGAGCCTGAGGTCCCCGCAGGAGGCTCACATTGGCGCCGCTCGCGCAGTGGGACCGCGCCCTTTCAGTGGCCCTTACTGCCTGGAGCGTGTAGGTGTGGGGAAGGCGCTGCGGGTTGTCAGTCAGCCGGTATTCGCCGTCGCCGATGTACTCCATTGCACCAGGCAGCGCGGACCACGGGATGCTGTCGTGCTCTCTGAACGCCGTGATCCGCAGGCCAGCGTCGAGCAGCGATGTGATGATCTCGCCAATTCCGTGATTCCACCACTTCGTGACGGTGTGCGCGAACTTCGCGTCCGTCCCGACATAGGTGGCACCCGAAGTCGCTACGTTCGGTTCCGCCTGCTCGAAGTACGGACGTTCTAGCGTTAGCAAGCCGTCCCTTACTTTCGCCGACAGCAGCACCGGGTGGTCCTCGCGGATGAACAGGCGTCCGCCTGGCCGCAACAGGTCCGCGATTACGCTGCCCCAACGACGGATGTCGGGTAGCCAAGATAGTGAGCCGACGCCGGTATACACCAGGTCGAACTCTCCAGCGCCCAAGACCGCAGCCGCAAGGTAAACGTCAGACTGGACGAACGTGGCGTCGGCCCTGGTGTTTGACGCCAACGTCTGCGCCGCCTCGACGGCCGCCCTGGAGAAGTCAAGGCCGGTCATCGACGCGCCCAGTCGGGCCAGGGAGACTGTGTCCGTCCCGATGTGGCACTGCAAGTGCGCACCGCGCAGCCCGTAGACGTCGCCGAGTCGCGGCAGGTCGAACCGCACCACGTTGCTGATAAAGTCCGGCTCCGCGAGATAACGCTGCACGCTGTAGTAATCAGACGCGAGGTGCGTCGGCACTCGATCGTCCCAGTTAGCCTGATTGATTTCTTGGTAATCAGTCACCACGGCAACGTATCAATGGCGGGCTCCGCCGCTGTCCGAGACTTGCTGGGCCGGCAGCGCGGCGGGCTCAAGGCTCACTGCGACAGGCGCGTCCGTGAACGATATGGAATGGTGCCACTGCGAGCAGCCTGCGCGCCTGCGCCGGGCGGGCGCAGCAGCGCAGAGCCCGGCGCGAGGCGCGAGCGGCGGCGCAGGCGCCGCCTTGACCTGGAAGCAGGCCTGGTCCGGGTGCGCCTGGCCTTCTCTGATCGCCGCGCACCGGGCAGCAAGCTCACGCTCGGCCCGCTGAAGTCTCGCGCCGGACGCCGGACGGCGGGCATTCCCGGTGCGATCATCTCGGCTCTGCGCGACCATCATTCCGTCTTCGTAGCCATTGGCCCGGCGTCGCTTGCGTTCGCGGGGTGCGAAGGGCTCGCCGCGGCGGCGGAGCAACTTCAACAGGATGTCAGGCTGGGCATATGCAGCCGATTCGATCGGCGCGGCGGGTCTGCATTTCCATGATCTCCGCCACACCGGAAACACGTTCGCCGCGGCCAGCGGCACGGGCATCAAGGATCTCATGGCCCGCAGGGGACACGACAGCGAGCGCGCGGCGATGATCTACCTGCGTGAGGCGCGGGACGCTGACCGGGCGATCACAAGTGCGACCGACGCTCATGTCGATGCCGAGCGCAAGAGGGACCGAGCCGACGATGACGGGCTGTCCGAGGCTCTTGTCCCAGCGGGTTAATGGCACGGGAGGGTCGCTGAGCCTGGTGAGCCGGAGGCCGAGATGGATATCGCAGCTGTGACCTGGTGTTTTGGGTTGGAGCGGGCGACCGGGATCGAACCGGCATGACCAGCTTGGAAGGCTGACCGCACATCGTGGTCATTGGATCTGACCTGGGCGTTCGGATAGCTGACGGGAGCCGTGGTTGACCGCTGGTTGCCGTGGCCAATGGCACGTTAATGGCACGTCGATCTTGTTCAGCGTGCGGCAGGCGTGCTGGCATTCGGGATGGTGGGTTCGTTCGAGGCGGCCAGCTTGAGGAACTCTGCGGCCCGGTCGAAGGTCTCACCGATGGTGTGGCCCGCCAGCTGAGCCTGGTAGGCCTGGTACCGCGTCATCTCCCACGCCTGGCCGCGTGGTGTAAGCAACCCGAGCGCCGGTTCCGGCACCGGCTTCCACGTCCAGCCCGTGATACGTCCCTTGGGTGCGCCCGGGCGGGCCTCGCCGGGTTCGATGAACTCATCAAGATCGGCTTCGTCGCCGATCTGGTTCCGGACAAAGCGCAGTCCTGTCAAGGTTTCCTCGACCATCTGGCGTTGTGCCGGGGCCTGGCCTGCCATCATGGTGTCGTAGGCATCTGGGTGATGGCGCACCAGCGTGGCGTCGACGATGGTGATCCACCACACGGCCTCACCGATTGCCGCGACCGCCCGCGCCCGGTCCCGCGCCCGGGGAAGCCGGCCTGTCGTGTCGCTCATCGCGGTAATGGACCACGCCAGCGCGCTCGCCCCCGCCGTCAGATCACCCACCTGCTCGCGGTTCCATGCGGCTCGGCAGCCAGCAGAGCAGAACCGGGCATGCTCGCGGCGCGGCTCGAACGAGGTGCCGCACTGCACACAGTTCCGGACATCAGCTAGCACTGCTGTTCCTCATGGGGCGCTTGTGCCGCACCGTCGGTCACAGGGTCAGCCGCCTTGCCACAAAATGATCATCGCGTGCCTGGGTGTGCCCTGCATGACCTTGAACCATTGACTTACCTTCGGCTTTGATGAACGTCCGGTTGCGGTGCTCTCGTCCCGCCTCGGCGTTAGCCACGCTATGGCTGGCGGCCGATGGCGTGAGTTCACCTGCCGAACATCCTACGTTTACCTGCCGTTCATCTTTAGGTCGGCTGCGTGATGCTTACGCGGGATAGTTTCCGGTGCAGCGGAAGGCGCGGCCGGTCGCGAGACAGACCGCATAGGCGACGGGGGATGCGGTGACCGAGACCCGGGCCCAGGACTTGATTACCGCGCTGGACGAGGCGTCGCTGAGCAGGTTCCATCTGCGGGCGGTGCTGGCGTCGGGAATGGGGTTCTTCACCGACGCTTACGACCTGTTCGTCATCGGGATCGCCTCCGCGCTGATCACCAAGGACTGGAACCTGAGTTCAGGCAGGCTGGCCCTGCTCAACTCCACGATGCTGTTTGCCGCGTTCATCGGCGCGTTCGTGTTCGGCCGCTTCGCCGATGTGGTCGGCCGCAAGCGGGTGTACTGGATCGTCGCCGTAATCATGATCGTGGGGGCGCTGGGGTCGGCGCTGTCGCAGTCGTTCTGGGTGCTGATCGCGTTCCGGTTCGTGCTGGGTTTCGGTGTCGGCGGTGATTACCCGGTCAGCGCGGTGATGGTCAGCGAGTACGCCAACCGCAAGGACCGCGGCAAGCTGGTCGGGATGGTGTTCGGAACCCAGGCACTCGGGCTCATTGTCGGGCCGCTGATCGCGCTGGCGCTGCTCGGCTCCGGAGCCAGTAACGACACGGCGTGGCGGGTCCTGCTCGCCCTGGGCGCGGTGCCCGCCGCCGCGGTGATCTACCTGCGCTGCCGGATGCCCGAGTCGCCCCGCTACCAGGCCCAGGTGCAGGGAAAGGCCCAGCAGGCGGCGAGCCGGATGTCAGATTTCACCAGCGGCCAGGTCAGCGGGAATGGGTCCGCTGGGCAGGCCAGCGGAAACGGCTCGGTCGCTGTGCAGCAGGAGATGGGGCTGCGGGCATTCCTGACCAGCCGCCGGTGGCTGATCACGCTGGCCGGGACGGCTGGCTGCTGGTTCCTGCTCGACTACGCCTACTACGGCAACACGATCTCCACCCCGCAGATCCTCGGCCTGATCTCGCCGAACGCCTCGACCATGACCAAGATCGCCCTGCAGCTGGGGATCTTCGTGGTGGCGGCGGTCCCGGGCTACGTGCTGGCGATCGCCCGACTGGACCGGATCGGGCACCGGCGGCTGCAGCTGACCGGGTTCGCGATGATGGCGCTCTGCTTCCTGATCATCGCGGTCATACCCGGCATGACCACCGCAGTCGTCCCGTTCCTGCTGGTGTACGGGGTGAGCTATTTCTTTACCGAGTTCGGCCCGAACATGACCACCTTCGTGATGCCCAGCGAGCTGTACCCGGTATCCATGCGCACGACCGGGCACGGCATCTCCGCGGGTGTCGGCAAACTCGGTGCCTTCATCGGCGTCTTCCTGTTCCCGGTGCTCCAGACCTCGCTGGGCCTGCGCGGCACGCTGCTGCTCACCGCCGGGGTGTCGGTGGCCGGGCTGGCGCTCACCCTGGTGCTGCCCGAGCCAGCCGGGCGAAGCCTGGAGGATATGGCCGCCAGCACCCGGCCGCTGCTGGTGACCAGTCAGCTTCACGCCGGGGACCCTGCCTCGGCTGCGTAGAGACTGCCTCACGGCAGCGCCCCAACCGATCCGCAGCAAGATTGGAGCCATTCGCCGTCGCCCGCGATCGTCCATCTGCCGTGCTCGCGGCGCACGTACATGGCAAGCCAATCCAGCTACGTCCAGACGTGGGCGAACGTAGATCCCGGTCTAGTCGGGATGGACAGGCTGACTGGCCTTGAGAGACTGTATTTAGCCGTGAATTGCCGAGGCTAATCGCACGCTGATCGCACGTGGCTCGGCCTCGACGGAAGTTCGGTTCCGAGCACTGATGGCATGGCTAACTTCCTGCGTGAAGGTGTCTGGGGCGGGTTTGAGCCGCCGCTGTTCGGACGTGTCGCTGGCAGACTAGGCCGGTGACCTCCTCGGACGAAGCTCAGGGCGTCTTGGTTCGCCGGGGCTTTGCGCTGGAATACGTAACGCTGGGCTGGAACGTTGTTGGGGTTGGAGTGCTGGCCTTCGCGGCCATTTCAGCGGGATCCGTCGCATTGGCGGGCTTCGGTCTCGATTCGCTGATCGAGATCGGCGCGTCCACGGTAGTGATCTGGGAGCTGTCGGGCTCTGGCGAGAAACGCCAGCGCCGCGGCCTGCGCCTGATCATGTACGCGTTCGGCGCTCTGGCGGCCTACCTTCTGGTGCAGTCCACCGTGGTGCTGGCGATGGGCTATCACCCAGGGCGTCTCTGCCGGGGATCATCTGGACCGCGGTGACCGCGGTGGTCATGTTTGCGCTGGCGGCCGGCAAGACCCGAACTGGCCGGGCACTGGATAACCCGGTGCTGCGGACTGAGGGTCGGGTAACGATGATCGACGGGATCCTGGCCACGTCAGTGCTGCTGGGCCTGGCGTTGAACGCTGCGCTCGGCTGGTGGTGGGCCGACCCGGCCGCCGGGTACGTACTGGTCTACTACGCCGTCCGTGAGGTCCGCGAGATCGCCTTCGCTGACGATTAACCGCCCCGCCTACCGCATGCCCTCACGGCCATGGGCTCGGCCAGCCGGATTGCGTCTCGGCGCGGTGCGCCAAGCCTGCGTGGCGGCGACGGCTGCCATGACCAAAGCGGCGATGCGGTCGGCCCACCACCAGCCCAGGACGTGATAAAGCACCAGAGCCGCGAGAGCGAACAAACTCGTGGCCGCCCCGATGCCGCTGAGAACGCCATCGCCCTGAAGGGCCAGGCTGCTCATCCGGTGACCGAGCCGGTACTTGGCATGCGCCAAGGGCGTGAGGACGACCAGCGAGACGGCTGCAGCAACCAGGGTCACAATCGACGTACCAGGACGCGATCTGGTGGCCAGGGCAACGGCGGACTCGATGATCAGCACGATGCTGACGACGGCCAGGGCAATGCTGACGATGACAGCCGCGCGAGTCTCCGCTGTCCCGGACTGCACCGGCTGTCGCTGCTCGGCCCGGAACCGCCAGATCAAGACCGCCGATCCGGTTACATCGGCCAGGACGCCAAGACCAATCGCGAAGACGCCGAGGCTGTGATCCCGCAGACCAGATATCACCGACACAGCACCAGAGAGCAGACCGAAGATGACCGAGACGGTGACCAGTCGCAGGGCGGCAGTGACCTGCTTCAGCCGAGCCTGACCAGCACCGTGGGCCTCGCCTCGGACCACTGCACTGCTCCCGTCTTACTCATAGCTGCCATGCCCTTGCGAGCAGGTGGCAGGTCCAGGGTCGGCGGAATGCCGATCGCGCAGCGACGCGCAAAGCGCGCCCTAGACCTGGCAGCTGCGATTAGGACAAATCGGGCGGCGAGGAACTCGGCTGCTACCGCGGCGACGCACCTATCCGAAGACAATCTGACCCATGCAGCTCCCGCAGGTGGCGCGCCCGCGCGAGCGGGGCCCCCAGGCCAGAGCGCGGCGCGGGAAGCGCCGTCGCAGCGCAGCCGCCTTGACCTGGAAGCAGGCCTGGTCCGGGTGCGCCTGGCCTTCTCTGATCGCCGCGCACCGGGCAGCAAGCTCACGCTCGGCCCGCTGAAGTCTCGCGCCGGACGCCGGACGGCGGGCATTCCCGGTGCGATCATCCCGGCTCTGCGCGACCATCATTCCGTCTTCGTAGCCATTGGCCCGGCGTCGCTTGCGTTCGCGGGGTGCGAAGGGCTCGCCGCGGCGGCGGAGCAACTTCAACAGGATGTCAGGCTGGGCATATGCAGCCGATTCGATCGGCGCGGCGGGTCTGCATTTCCATGATCTCCGCCACACCGGAAACACGTTCGCCGCGGCCAGCGGCACGGGCATCAAGGATCTCATGGCCCGCAGGGGACACGACAGCGAGCGCGCGGCGATGATCTACCTGCGTGAGGCGCGGGACGCTGACCGGGCGATCACAAGTGCGACCGACGCTCATGTCGATGCCGAGCGCAAGAGGGACCGAGCCGACGATGACGGGCTGTCCGAGGCTCTTGTCCCAGCGGGTTAATGGCACGGGAGGGTCGCTGAGCCTGGTGAGCCGGAGGCCGAGATGGATATCGCAGCTGTGACCTGGGGATTTTGGTTGGAGCGGGCGACCGGGATCGAACCGGCATGACCAGCTTGGAAGGCTGGGGCTCTACCATTGAGCTACGCCCGCGCGGCAAGACCGCCATGCCGTAGCGTACCGGTTCGCGTCCTTGCTGGAGCAACGCGGGCTGTCGACGTGTGAGCGACAGGAGTGCCTGGCGGGGTAAGCTTCGGCTGGTCTTCGGGATGTGGCGCAGCTTGGTTAGCGCGCCTGCTTTGGGAGCAGGAGGCCGCGAGTTCGAATCTCGCCATCCCGACCAGGTCAGAGTACATGTCGATCTTGGTGAAGATCGTCTGCGGAGCCGCGATGGGAACCAAGTGCCAGTGCGTTGAACACGGCGGACCGCAAAGACGCGGCCGCGACGGGGACTCGATCTATCTCGTCCGCACCGTGGGGTGCCGCGATGCCGGGCGGCGGTGGAGCCGTTCCGGAAGGTCAGCATGACCGTATGAGGAATCACCTCTCAGCGGAGTCAGCCGCGATGACCAGGGCCGTGCAGATCCCGTACACAGTCGAGCAGGACGAGGACGGCGTGGTGGTGTGCTCACGCTGAGCTGCGCCCCGGTGTGGGAGCCAATGTCCAGGGGACACCCTCGATGCGGCGGTCGCGGACTTGCGCGAGGCCCTGAAGGGCCTGGTCGCCGAGTTCGGAGCCCAGATGAGCTGACTCTCATGGTCGACGTGGCTTGATGCCCTCAGTCCCCTCCGTGCCCGGTGAGCGGATCGTCCGGGCGTTAGAGAGCTGGGTTCAAGGTCGCCCGTGTCGCCGGGAGCCACCAGATCATGCGTCATCCCGACGGGCGCGGCACCACGGTGCCGGTTCATCCAGGCCGCGACGTTGCCAAGGGCACCCAGCGCGGGATCTTGCTGACGCAGACATGACGCTGCAGGAACTGCATCGACTCCTGTGAGCATCCCGCAGGATCCGGGTAATAACGACCAGGATCTACGAGATGGCTGGATCCCTCGAACTGCCGGTTAAATTCCGATGTCAGTCGCCTCCGCAGGGTCGCCGCGGCAGGAGCAGGCTCTCCGTCCGGCGTTTCGAGAAGGTCATGCAAAGCGGCAGCATGATCTATATTTCCTCATCTCAGGACGGCGCAGCGGCGCTTTGGTATCACCCCGGCGCCGACGTTGATCGTCCTGGTTCAGGATAGATGGTCCGATACGGTCAGCCTGGCTCGGCCTCGCAGCGCACATTGCAGGAACAGCGCCGTTCCGCTGCCCCAAGGTCCAGCGCCTGGCAGTCCTCAGCTAATTATCCCGTGCGCCTTATTCCACCGCTGCGCCGACAGGTACCCATCGATCATGCCCCAGATCCAGACTGCAAATACTAGCGGGATGCCGATCAGGACGAAGACCAGTAGCCAGCTTACGAAATCGGCAGCCAAAATCACGAGGCCCATGCCCACCGAGCCGTTAACGATAGAGCCCAGTCCGGGAATGAAGAACGACAGCAGGACACCCACCGCGCCGTTCTTCGGCACCACGACGGGGAGAGCAGGGTAAGCCTGAGGCTGCGGCGCCCACTGTGGCTGCCCTAGAGCCTGAGGCTGGTACTGCGCCCTGGCCAGTTCCTCGCCTGGCCCTTCACCTGCTTGATAGTAATTCCGTTGAGTCCCAGCCGGCTGAGAGAAGCCGGTTGCCTGGCCCGGCTCTAGCCAGGGTCCATCTCCCTGCGGTTCAATGTTCATTTGCTGCTCCGTATCCTCGACCGTCTAGATCACTCACGTGAACTCGCCACGATGAAAAACTCGCCCCACGCAGAACCTAGACGCGGCTGCGCTAGTTACCGTTTACTGGCATGTCAATGCATCACGTAATATTGCGTTTTTAACCGATGCGCCTAGGTTGATAACGCTTGTCGCGGTCCGTCTCGGTTCTGCCTAGCTGCATCACAGTGCCTGGCCGGAACTGTTCGGGCCGGTAGCCTTCTGCCCGATGGTGTCCCGGCGGACACCCAGCGGGCGACGACTCCGGCGTGGACGGCGCGGCCTGGTTGGACGCCATTACGAACGGACCGGAGGAAAGCCCACCGGCTGCCTGTTGGTCGACTGGCAGGCCGAGGATGACGCTTCCTCCGGCGAGGCGGCCCGGCGGAGGAAGGTAGGAAGGAGCGAGCAGTGCTGGGCGATCTTCGAGTCGGCCGTTCACACCGGGCATGCCTATGCCGGGAGCCGCTCCCGGTACGCGGGCATAGTAGGCGTAGCGAACGTCGCGCGTCCCCAGCCGGTAGAGCCCGCTGCCTCACGGCGGCGCCTGGTCAGGCTCGGCGGTCCTGCGAGTTACTGAAGCGGGGTCACATGACCAGGCCTGACTACGACTACTACGGTCTGCTGGCTTCCAGCTGGGACCTGTGGCGTGATGACACTGCGCACTGGAGCGACCGGGTTTTCTTCCTGGACGTCATCGGCCAGTACGGAGAGCCGGTGCTGGACATCGGCTGCGGCACTGGCCGCCTGCTGCTGGACTACCTCGCACAGGGCATTGACATTGACGGCGTCGATAACTCGGGCGAGATGCTGGCGATCTGCCGCAGCAAGGCACAGCGGCGGGGCCTGCCCGTCCCCGTCCTTTACCAGCAGCGGATGGAGCAGCTCAGTCTCCCGCGCAGCTACCGGACGATCCTGGGTCCTTCGAGCGTGCTGCAGCTCATCACCGGCGCAGGCGCCGCAGCGGGCGCATTGCGCCGCTTCCGTGATCACCTGCAGCCAGGCGGCGCGTTCGTGTCGTCATTTGCGTTCCAGTGGCGGCCCGGCGACCCGCTCGACACTGGCTGGGAGCTGCTGTTCGAAAAACCGGGCCCTGCCGACGGCGCCATCGTCCGGGCCTGGAACAGGGAATGGCGCGAGCCGGCCACTCAGCTCTGGCACACCGAGCAGCGTTTCGAGATCGAGATCGGCGGCAAGGTCGTCCAGACGCAGCATCACCGCCGATCGCCAGAAGGGCGCTGGTACACCCAGGCGCAGGCAGCTGAGTTGTTCCGCGGAGCCGGGTTCCGCAATATCCGCCTGTTCCACGAATTTACCCGCCACCAGGCACGCGAAGATGACCGGCTGTACTGCGTCCTAGGCGAACAGCCGGCCACCCAGCCATGACCCGCACACAGGAACCACGTCGCCTGGCAGGCGCAGCGCAATGCACACGACCTCGCCCAGCGGAGTCTGCCTCTCGGGCGGGCATCAATGCTCCCGCTAGGCAGACCTGGCCTCACGATCGTGGCCGCTCTTTGATCCCCGCAGCGAGCAGGTCGACTACCTCAGCAATGCGGGCCGCACGCAGGTCCGGCCGGCGGGTGGTCGCATCGATCCAGCGCAGGTAGGCCTTGCGGTAGAACTGTGCCAGCGTGTCGAAAAATGCGGCCGCTGCCGGGCTGGCCGCGAGCGCCGCCGCGATATCGTCGGCCAGATCACCGCGCTGCGGGCCTTCCGGGGCCAGCTCCACGACCACCTCATCGCCAATCGCGACGTCCATGCCGCGCAGGCGCTTGGGCGCCAGCGTCAGCACCCATCCGCTGTCGGCCGGCACAAGCCTGGCGCGGATCCGGCAGCCGTCGATTGAGCCGCCGACCGGATGGTCAGCCTTAGCACCCCACGCCTCATCCGGATCGAACGGCATCGTGATGACCGCACTATCCCCAGGACCGGCAGCGATGACGGCACGGAAACGCTGCGAACCCATGGCCCCCATCGTGGCACGACAGCGGCGATGGGAGAGGCCAGCCGGGAACCGCCGTTCCTACGGCGATCATCGCCGCATGTGAGTGCGCCGAGCTGATTGGCTCTTGGGGCTGCTGGGTGAATTGGCTGCTGGGCCGTTCAGCTTGCCCGGGCGCGCGTGAACCCGCCCAGGTGAAGCGGATTGATGCTCAGCGGGACACCTGCTCCGGCCTGCTGCTAGAGCATCCGCAGAATGTTGTCGGTGGGCGTTCCGAAGACCTGGATGTCCGTGGTCGCCGCCAGCGTCTGGGCGTAGGCCTGCCAGGCGTGATCACCGACGACCTGCATGTGGAATTCCAAGCTGGGAGCCAACGAGGATAGACGTCCGGCGGCGCCAGGCCACGTCCAGCGATTGTCAATGCAGGTGAACAGCCCAGTAGGCCATGTCAGCTGACCGGCCGGTAGCCCTCTAGACGAGGCTGAGCCACTCGGCCAACTGGTGGGCCGCGGCCCTGGGCCATCAGGTGTCGGAGCGAAACGCGGATGAGTACGAGGTCAGCGACCCGCCGAGCGGCCGCGCTCGGCTCTACTTCATGAACGTCCCAGAGTCGAAGACGGTGAAGAACCGGCTGCACATCGACATCACCACCGACGGGTCCCTCGAGGACGGGGTGGCCAGGCTGGTTGCCATCGGAGGCAGACTCGTCGAGATGCGCCAGGATCCGGAGACGCTCGCGAACCCCGATACGTGGGCGGTCATGCAGGACCCGGAGGGCAACGAGTTCTGCGTGTTCAACGCTGACTCGGTCACCGGCATGGCCTGATCGGAACTGGCGGCTCGCGCGCTGTGTCGATGGGGCCACGATGGCAGTCCGGGCGAGGCCGGAGCTTCGGCGAACTCACCTATCTTTTAGCTGATTCCCTACAGCGCACCCCGCGCCGCGAGCGCGGCGGCTTCAGCACGTCCGCGTAGGCCGAGCTTCGAGAGAATGCGCGCCACGTGATGCTCGACTGTCTTGCGCGAGAGGAAGAGCCGTTCGGCGATCTCGGGATTTGAGAGCGCTTCGCCGAGGAGAGCGAGCACTTCCTGCTCACGCTTCGTGAGGCGTCCGACGTTCTTCGGTCCGGTTCTCACCGCCTTCACGCCGAGATCCCGCATCAGCGCAGCGGCGGCGTCCGCGTCCCGGCCGGCTCCCAGATCCTCGAAGACGACGAACGCCGCTCGCGCCTCGGCCCCGGCCACCTCACGGTCGTTGCGGCCGAGCACCCGGGCGAGCAACAGCCGCGTCTGCGCGGTGCGGTAGGGAATTCCCGCGTGAATGAACGCCGCGAGCGCCGTTTCGAGGTGCATGCACGCGGCTGAAACGTCCGTCGACGCGAGCGCGTGGCCGAGAAGACGCTCGCCGTGCGCGATGATGAGGTGACAGTTGTTGACAGCGCCGAGCGCGACGAGCGCATGCCCCTGCTCGATGGCCGCGCCGCTGTCGAGCAGCGCGATCTGTGCCTCGCCGAGCAACTCGATCACCGCGGCCACATCGAGCCGGTCTGGGCTCGTCACGGCGAGCCGCCGGCGCAGGACAGCCGCCGCCACCGATGGCTCGCCCTGCTCGAGGTGCACCGAGGCGACCGCCGCGGCCGCTTCCTCTCGTCCCTCGACGCCGCGCAGGACCCTGACCGCATCCTCCACGCGGCCCTGCGCGAGCCTGAGCTCGGCGAGCGTCCCGGACGCGAACGCGTGCGGTCCCGGAAAGACGCCCCTTGACATCGAGATCGCATCGGTGAGAAGTGCCTCGGCGGTGCTCCAGTCACCGTTCTCGAAGAGGACCCGACCGTAATAGGTGCGGCACTCCGCATACAGGAACGGACACCCGTACCGGTCGATGAAGCGCTCGAGCGACTGTACCCACTGCGTCGCGCGCTCGAGATCGAGGCAGCTGCCGCACACGACCATCGTCATGCAGCTCATCTGGGCGACCGTCAGCGGATCTCCGCCTTCACCACCGATCACGCCGGCCATCGCCTCGTCGAGGAGCGACATGCCTTCCTCGATCCGCCCCTGCTGCACCAGTGCCTGCCCGACGGCGTGCATCGCCATCAGCTCGAGGTCTGAGTTGCCGCTGGCGCGTCCGATCTCGAACGCCTGGCGCGCGAGCGCTTCGCTCTCCAGCGGATCGTCCGTGACATAGGCGGTGGCCCCCAGGAGTTCTCCGCGCAGCTCCGGAGCCTCGTCCTCGATGATCCGTTCAGCACGGGACAGCCATCCGCGGGCCGCAGCTGTATTGCCGAGGTACCCCTTGTTGTAGCCCACGAGCGAGAGGGCGGCGCCGGCCGCGAACATCGCGTCGCCGCGGCGGCGGAAGGCAGCATACGCCTGCTCGCAATGGGCGATCGTGCCCGCGATGTCGCCGAGCCAGAACAGCGCGCTCGCCAGTCCGAAGAGTGCCTCGGGCACCTCGGCCACGTCAAGGACAGCAGAAAAAGCATCGCGTGCGGCGCACCAGTCGCCGCCCGCCATGGCCTGGAACCCGACCCCGACCTGGCTTTCGACGATGCTCAACCCCATGCCCGGACCGTCGCTCACATCAGCATCGTCTCAGATCGCCAACCGGCGAACACCTGCTGAATCCCCGCTATTGACGGAAATTTCGACCTGTCACCATCCCCACTGTCGGTATTAATGCCAGCACATCACTTCGGGCGTCTGGCTATTTGCCCTGGCCTGAGTTTCCGTGCCGCCGCGTCAGCTCGGTCAGCGCGGTGATCTCGGCGTCGAGCGCGGCGCGGCCGGGCGCGGTGATGCGTACCCACGTCCGCGGGCGCCGCCCGTGATAGCCCTTCTCTACCTGCACCAGGCCGGCCCCCTCCAGAACGGTGAGGTGCTTGGACAGGTTGCCGGGAGTCAGGCCGAGGGCCTCGCGCAGGTAGCCGAATTCGGCGCGCTGTGCTTCAGCAGTGATGGTCAGGATGCCGAGCCTGTGCCGCTGGTGCACCGTGTCGTCGATCCCGTTGGTCGGGTGCCCGCCACCTGGATCCGGATCGATCTGTTCCGCGGCGCTCATCTGGCCACCCGGTGCGGGCGCTGCACCGCGAAGGCGCATACGCCGGCTACCAGAAGCACGAGCGCGGGCAGCAGCACACCGGGAAGGCTGGTCAGGCGCCACTGACCGGGAGTGGGATTCCAGCCGAGCCGGAACAGGATGTTCTCCACGTTATACAGGCTCGCCAGCAGCGCGGCTGCGGTGTAGATCGCGGCGATAACGGCCAGGGCCTGGCTCCTCTCGGCCCGGGCGAGCACCCAGAAGCCGACGGCGATGATCAGGAACGGGAACGTGCCCCGCAGGACCAGGTCGCCTGGCCAGAGGACCTGCAGCCAGCGCAGCCCCCCCGCCTGCGACAGCGGCGGCAGCAGGAAGGCCAGAACGGTCAGGACCGCGCTGGTGATGATGTATCCGCGGGCCGGAGTCGCCAGGCCGACCTGGCGCGCATGGCGCCGGTACCACAGCAGCGTCAGCAGCAGCCCGGCGAACAGCGCGGTCAGCCAGTAGTACCCCAGGTACCTGCTGGTGAGGAGGCCATGGAATCCGCCCAGCAACGGCATCGACGGCCCGGGCACAGCGGCGACCGGCCCGGACCCCGCGGCCACGCTGGGCTGGATATAGAACGGGACGGACGCGCAGATGAGTACCCCGAACAGCACCAGCGGGAACCAGTAGGCATGGCGCGCCACTCTCGCACGGCGGCGTAGCAGCCTCATCTCCCCGAGCAGGCCGGCCGGCTCGGGGACGGCAGCCGATCCCTGGCCTGACGCAGGTACCGGTATCTCCTCTTCCACCGGTTACCTCCCTCTGCTGGAGCCTCACGACCGCGCGGGTCCTGCTGGCAGCGGCGGCGCCCCGTATCCGGCGGCCGTCGGCTGCTGCCAATAACTTTGCATTGCCAACTAAATTTGTCAAGGACGCCCGAGCGTAGCCTCGCGTCACGACCCGGCGCGGCGCCTGTCCGTGCTAGCACGCACCCGGACTCTGGTACTGCCACCGATGTAAACCCAGCCCGCACCCGGCAATGTCGAATCAGGGCGAGGTTCGCCCCGATCGCAAGGCGGGGGCTTCACGATGGACACCACCACACCTGACACCAGCACAGCGGCGGCCGCGGCGCGGTTCCGGTGCATCGCGCTGGCGGTGGCCCTGGTGGCCGGGCCGTGGGGTTTCGTCGTGGCGAACGGGATCTACGCGTGGATGACGCGCCATGGCGGAAACGACTTGACGGGCGCCAGCGCACTGGCGCTCGCCGGCGCCCACCAGGGCGCCTACCGCTTCTCGATGGTCACGGCCATGCTCGGCTCGATGCTCATGGTGCCAGCCGCGATCGGGGCCATGCGCCTCACTCGATACCGGGCCGCCTGGCTGGGACTCGCCGGCGGCGTGCTCGTCGCGGCCGGCTACATCTGCTACTTCGCGATGGTCATGTCGGACAGGATCACCTTGGCGATGGCCGCGCACGGCGGTCATCTGGCCGACTACGCCAGGGTGCTCGATGACAGTCTCAACGGCGCGTCGGTGGTGTGGGTCTACCTCACCTTCCTGATCGGCAATATCGTCGGGGCCTTCCTGCTGGGCCTGGCGTTGCTGCGCAGTCGATCCGTGCCGGCCTGGGCTGGCTGGGGCGTGATGGGATGGCCGATCCTGCACGTCATCGGCATCGTGCTGGGCACCGAGTGGTTCGAGGTGGCCGGCGCGCTGGCGCAGGCGCTCGGATTCGCCGGCGTCGCGATCTACCTGTTGCGACAGCCCCGGGCAGCCGAGGCCAGCCCGGTCGTGGTCCGGCTTCCCCGCCAGGCAACGCCCGGCGTGATGCCCGTCACCCAGCGCCAGACCACAAGCCACGGCTCGTGACTGACGTTTCGATCTAGCCCACTCCCACCGGCAAAGCGGCATTTCAGCCGATCCGTGGCGACGGCTTACGCCCGGAATCCGAAGCGACTGGGGAAGGAGCCGTGCCGCCATGAGATCACCAGGAACCAGGCCGGCCTGCCTCAGGATCGCGGCTGTGCTGTGCGCGGTGCTGGTGGTCAGTGGCTCAGCTGCCGTCAGTGAAGGCGCGCCGTTCATGTGGCCGTGCCAGTCGGGCCTGAGCGAGCAGTCCGATGCCCACTTCGTGGTGTGGGCCTGCCAGGACGGCAGCGGCGCGCGGTCCGCGGAGTCTGCCGCCCTGGGCGTGGCCGCGGCCCTCTACGGCCGGATGACGGCCCTGATGGGCAGGCCGCTGCCCGATTCCGGCGGTATCGCCGGGGGCGGGGACACCCGCATCGATGTGTACCTGCTCGGCGGCGGGCAGAGCCTGACCCGCCACGGCCTGACCAGCGGCCTGGGCGGCGCTGACATGGCGGCCGCCATGTTCGATACCCGGCACGGGACGGCCAGCAGCGCCTACCTGCTGCTGGACCGGTCCCGTGCCCGGATCGGGCAGTTCAGATCGGACGTTGCGCACGAGCTGTTTCACCTGCTCGCCGACCGGTACAGTACCGGCTGGTGCGACGGCCGTCAGTACTGGTTCACCGAGGCCTCAGCGGTGTGGGCCGAGTCGATGTTCGCTCCCGGCTTCGCCGGCACTGAGGTGTACAGCCGGTTCACCTCCGACTTCCAGCCGCACCCCGGGCTGTCGTTGCTGGCCACCGGCCATGACCATGCGTACGCGTCGTTCATCTGGCCGTACTTCATGCAGCAGGAAGAAGGCGCCGGCAGCATCGCCCGTGCCTGGAAGGCCATGACCGGGCTGACCAGCTGCGCCGCCATGACCGCGGCCGTGAGCGCCCAGCTGCCCTTCAGCCGCCACTTCGGTGACTTCGCGGTCCGCAACCTCGGCGACCGGCCGCCCGCCAGGACCAGCGCCGCCTCGCCGGTCACGACTGGCCTCGGTCCCCGCTACCAGCAACTGCACCGCGACTTCCCCCAGCACCCGCTGGCCATCAGCCCTCAGCCGCCGGCCCCGGCCGCGCCGCGCACCCGGACGGTGAAAATATCCATCAGCCCCCTCGCCACCCGGTACGACCACTACCAGGTGCGCTGCCCGGCGGAAGAAACAGACCTCAGCTTCTCCGGCATCAGCAACCGCAGCAGGCTCGACATCAACGCGATCATCACCGACAACGGCCACACCCGGCCGTACCACCGCATCCGGATCACGGGCGGCCAGTTCCCCATCTGCTCCCTCGCCGCCGGTTCCGGCTCGGCGGATATCTACCTCGTCCTGGCCAACCACGACGACCAGCCGGGCCACACCATCACCGGCACCTACACCATGACAACACAGACAAGCGGGCGAAACGGCATCAGGCTCGCGCGAGCGCATAGTGCGGCGCTGTTTCCGGACGGACTTAGCGATGCAGGTCTTCCTGGAGACTGAGCGCCTGGTGCTGCTCCGGTTCACCATGGCCGATGTGGACAACCTGGCTGGCCTGACCGGGTAGCGCTACGGGATGCCGGGAGCGTTCAGGAACCCTCTGCAAACGTTCAGCGATTCTTCAGGAACGAACGCTACTTTCCTGGCATGGACGAATTCCGGGCCCGCCGGGTGGTCGACTCCCTTCGTGACCGTGGCGTCAATGCTCACCTGCTCCGCGGCGGCGTCGGCCAGTTCGGCGTCCGCGTGTCGCTGCCCGGCGGCCGCGAAGCCGAGTGGGACACCGACGGCACGGTCGGCCTTGAAGCCCAGGTCATGCGCGACGGCATGCTGGTCGGCTACGTTCCCCGGATCGAAGGTTCCGAGGACTTTGACGAGTCCCGCGTCGTTGACGCCATCGTCCGCACCGACTACGACCAGCCCGCCGCCCGTCAGCGCACCGTCGCGCCTGCACCTGCCCCCGCCCTGACCCGCGAAGGCGGCGTCTTCCGCCGTTTCCTCGACGGCTTCCGCTACCGGTAACCGCGCTCCGCGGCCCGGCGGGAAGGTGCGGACGGCCGGTAGCAGGCGGTCAAGCGGCGATGGCGGCAGCGGATAATCCGTCGCTAGCAGCGGCCAGCGGCCTCCCCGGCTGGCCCGCAGGACGGCGTGTCGTCATCACGGCCGGCCCGCTACGTGAGGGGCTCGCGGGCCCGAGGCGGCGGGTCAGCGGGGCTGGATCTCGCCCATCGGGCCGAAGCCGTCATGCGGGGTGTCGATGTAGATGATCTGCGGCTGCGCCGACACCAGATCGGGCGCGGTGTCGAAGAACTTCTTCACGTACGGCTGCTGGACGTGGGCGGCGCCGGCGTCGGCGTCCTTGAAGCCCTCGATGCAGATGAACTGGTTCTCATCGGCCAGGCTGCGGGCGAACTGGAAGAACAGGCAGCCTTCCTCGGAGTTGACGTCCCTGGCGTAGGAATCGGCCAGAGCCAGCCACTGGTCCATCTGGCCGGGCCGGATCTGCATCGTGATGTTGATCAGGATCATGCGGACCGCTCCTTTGAGGTGACTGTCATCCTCATCGTGGCGGGATCACCGGCGACCCGTCAACCGCAGCGATGCCCGGCCTGCCGGCTTGGCCGGCCTGATGTACGGCAGCCTGCCTTCCGGATGATGCCGGTCGATCCCTGGCCCCGGCCGGTAGCGGGGGACATCGCCTGTCGTGCTGACCGCGCCCTGGCCGGGGACCGCCGCTAGACTCGGCTCCGATGATCGCGGTGGTGGCCGGTGTCTCGGGCAGCGGCAAGTCAACAATCGGTGCCATGCTCGCTGGCCGGCTGGGCTGGACCTTCGCTGATGGCGATTCCTTTCATTCCGCCGCCAACATCGCGACGATGCTGGCAGGCGTGCCGCTGACCGACGCCGACCGCCGGCCCTGGCTGGCCGCGATCACGGCGTGGATGGATGACCAGATCGCCGCGGGCAAGTCCGCCGTCGTAGCGTGCTCGGCCCTGAAGCGGGCCTACCGGCAGGAGCTTGTCCACGGGCAGCCGGAGATACGGCTGGTTGTCCTGCAGATCAGCCATGACACCGTCGTGAAGCGCCTCATCGCCAGGCACGGCCACTTCTTCCCGCGGCAGCTTCTCGACAGCCAGTTTGCTGATCTGGAGAGTCCTGGCCCAGCCGAGGGAGCACTGGTGGTCTCCGCTGAAGCCGAGCCCGCGGAGATCGTGGCCGAGATCATGCGCGGCCTCCATCTGCCGGGCTGACGCGGCAGTACCAGAGGCGCGCGGGAGGCGGCCGGCTCCCTGCACTTGCGGCCGGCTCCCTGCACCTGGATATGGTCAGTGAGATCATTACCGCCACAGCCTGGCCAGCTTGCGCGTCATCGGGTGTATGGGACATTCACTCCGAAATCTGTGAAATGGCCGCGAAGGAGGGCCGATCAGTGTCAGCTGACAAGATGGCGGAAACTGGCCCGCGCCCGGGTGACCCGGCGCCATTCGACACGAGCGTGGCGCGCGACGCCCGGCTGTATGACTACGGGCTGGGCGGGAAGGACAACTTCGCCGCCGACCGGGCTGCCGCCCACCAGGTTCTCGCTGCCTTCCCCGAGGTTGCCTCCGGTCTGCGGGCCAACCGGGCCTTCATCGGGCGCACGGTGCGATACCTCGCGGTGGAGGCGGGCGTCCGCCAGTTCCTGGACATCGGCATGGGCCTGCCCGCGGTGAACAACACCCATGAGGTCGCCCAGGCGGTGGCGCCGGAATCCCGGATCGTGTACGTGGACAACGACCCGGTCGTGATGGCCCACGCCCGCGCGCTGATGACCAGCGGCCCGGCCGGCGCCGTCGGTTACATCGAGGCCGACCTGCGCGAGCCCGGCACGATCATCGAAGGCGCCGCGCAGACGCTGGACTTCAGCCAGCCGGTCGCCGTGCTGCTGATGGCGGTGCTGCATCTCATCGGGGGCGATGACGACCCGTACCGCATCGTGGCCGAGCTGCTGGACGCGGTGCCGCCGGGCAGTTACCTGGCCATCTCCCATCCGGCCACCGACATCGAGGCCGAGTCGATGGCCAAGATGGCGGACATCCTTAACCGCCTGCTGGCAGCAGAAGTTACCTTCCGCGACCAGGCCGCGGTGGCCCGGTTCTTCGACGGCCTGGAGCTAGTGGAGCCCGGCGTAGCCAGGGTGCAGCAGTGGCGGCCCGACGCCGCGGCCGAGGCCACCAGTCCGGCTGCGCTGTGGGGCGGCGTGGCGCGCAAGCCGTAGAGCCTGCGCGTAGTCTGGCCCGATCCGGCCCGGTGCGTCGTGGAGGAGTCAGTGCCAGCGGACAGTGTCACAGCCAACGGGCCGGGCACGGCCGGCCGGGCGCCCTTTGATCCCAGCGTGGCGCATCCCGCGCGGGTATATGACTACGGGCTGGGCGGCAAGGATAATTTCGCCGCCGACCGGGCCGCGGGCGACCTGGTCGCGGAGGCCTATCCCGGCATCGTCGCCTCGGTGCGGGCCACCAGGCATTTCCTGCGGCGGGCGGTGCGCTACCTGGCCGATGAGGCGGGCGTCCGCCAGTTCCTGGATATCGGCGTGGGCCTGCCCGCCGCTGACAGTACGCACGAGATCGCCCAGGCGGTGGCACCGGAGTCCCGGATAATGACCCGGTCGTGGTCGCTCATGCCCGCGCGCTGCTGGTCAGTGCGCCCGCGGGTGCCACCGCGCACCTCCTGGCCGACCTGCGCGAGCCGGCCCGGATCATCGAAGGCGCGGCGCAGGCACTGGACCTCAGCCGGCCGGTGGCCGTCATACTGAACGCCGTGCTGCAGAATGTCCCCGACGATGGCCAGGCGTACGGTGCCGTGGCCGAGCTGAGGGACGCCGTGCCGCCGGGCAGCTACCTGGTTATCTCCCATCCGGCCAGCGACATTGATGGGGAGTCGATGGCCAGGCTGGCCGAAATTCTCAACCGGCTGACGGGCCAGGAGGGCTCGCCTCGTGATCAGGCCGGGGTGACCCGTTTCTTCGGGGGCCTGGAGCTGGTGGAGCCGGGCGTGGTGCCGGCCGAGCAGTGGCACCCCGGCCGCCAGGCCGGGGCGGCCGTCCCGGCCGGGCTGTGGGCCGGCGTCGCGCGCAAGCCATAGCGCCTGGTCGCAAACGCTACGCGAGGCCGGCCAGGATGCCGCGCAAGATGTCAGCGGTACGTTCTGGCGGCTCGGCTTCGACGCTCAGCCGCTCCATTACCTCGCTGTACCGCTCCGCATCCTCGCGCTTATCGAGGTAGAGCGCGCTCGTCAGCTGCTCCAGGTAGACCACGTCCGGCAGGCCGGTCTCGGGGAAGCGCAAGATGGTGAACGCACCGCTCTCCGCCGCGTGGCCGCCCGACCGGAACGGCATGACCTGCAGCGTGATGCGGGCGTTCTGCGTGGTCTCGATCAGCTGCTCGAGCTGAGCCCGGATCACGGCCTGCCCGCCGATGGGACGCCGCAGCGCCGCCTCATCCACGACGGCCCACAGCCGCGGGCCGTCCTGCTTGGCCAGCAGCTCCTGCCGTGTCATCCGGATGCTGAGCCGGCGCTCTACCTCCTCCTCGGGCGCGCCTGGCTGGCCGAGGCTGATGACGGCCCGCGCGTAGTCGGCCGTCTGGAGCAGGCCAGGCACGAACTGCACCTCATAGACGCGCAGCAGGGACGCGGCCTCCTCCAGGCCCACGTAGGTCTGAAACCAGTCGGGGAGCACGTCGGTGTGCTTGTGCCACCAGCCGGGCGCATTGGCCTCGCGGGCCAGGGCCACGAGCGCGTCACGCTCGGCGTCCTCCCCGACGCCGTACATCTCCAGGAGATCCACGACATCGCGTTCCTTGAAGCCGACCCGCCCGAGTTCCATCCGGCTGATCTTGGATTCCGAGGCCCTGATCCGGTAGCCCGCATCCTCGCGGGTGATGCCGCTGGCCTCGCGCATCTTCCGCAGCTGGGACCCGAGCAGGATACGCCGAACGGTCGGACTGCTGCCTGGCTCGGCAGAGATCACGTCACCCCCCCGGGCTGCGATCCAGGTGCCAGATCCCGTACGCCGACGTCCCCGTGACCCGGTTGTACATTCACGATTTCAGGCTGCATATGCATCGAGGCGTGCAATTGCAAGGTACATAGTGAATGGTATCGATGGCAATAGCATGAGAACGTTTGTTCCCTGGGCATGCGGCATGCGGGACCGGCAGCGGGCATGGCGTGCTGCCCGCTCGGCGGATGCCGGGGAGCACCCGATTCGCCGACCTTACTACGTCATGCTCTCCGAGCCGAGGTGCTTTGCCGCCGATCCGGGGGCCGATGTCCATGTCCGGGCTGATTTCGGCGCCTAAGCGAGGAGCGGGCGCCTGCGTCAGGCCAGCAAGTCGTCAAAGTCGCCGTCCTTGGCACCGCGGATAAACGCGTCGATCTCCGCCTGCGTATACACGAGGGCCGGGCCGCCTGGATGCCGGGAGTTGCGGACCGCGTATGTCCCGCCGGGCAGGCTGGCGAGTTCCACGCAGGTTCCCTGCGAATTGCTGCGGCGGCTTTTCCGCCAGGTCACGTCGGGCAGGTCGCTGGCGGGCATCCCGTTGTGTGCGCTGTGCATCGTGTCCCCTTGAGGCTTCGCCGGACGGGTGATGTCAGGTCTGCGTGTGCTGATGATGCCTGATTGGCCGTGCAGGCCGCCGGCCTGAGCCCAGCAGCGGGCCGCTGCGGCAACCGGCCGGCTACGGGGGCAGCCGGCCGGCTACTGCTGCGGGGTCCGGCCGACTGCACGTACTCCACGATAGCGTGATGCACATGCATTTGCACGAGCATTTCGGCCTACATCGGCACGTGCATCCGCACGTACGATCGCTGGGCCGGTGCCGGGGGCGGGCATGTCACCGGCGGGGCGCCGGCCCGTTCCCTTGATCATCACCCGCGCCGGGTGAGTACGCCCCGGCCTGCCCTAGACTTGGCGCGCCGTAGCCGACAGTGACTATCCATGCCCGGGCCGCGCGAGCCGGCTGCCCGGGCGGGGACCGCGAGGAGTGACCCCGCCGTGAAGACCGACGTCGAAGAGCTGAGCCCAACCCGAGTGCGGCTCACCATCGAGGTTCCGTTCGAAGAGCTCAAGCCGAGCGTCGACCAGGCGTACCGCGAGGTCGCCCGCCAGGTCCGGATCCCCGGCTTCCGGCCAGGGCGCATCCCGCCGCGGGTCATCGACCAGCGCGTAGGCCGCGGTGCCGTGCTGGAGCAGGCGGTGAACGAGGCCGTGCCGCAGCTGTACGGCCAGGCCCTGGCCGAGCATGAGGTCTTCGCGCTCGGCCAGCCAGAGCTGGAGATCACCAAGCTGGACGACGGCAAGGAACTGACGTTCACCGCCGAGGTCGACGTCCGGCCCAGCTTCGAGATCCCTGACCTCGATGGCATGCCGGTGACCGTCGACGACGCCGAGGTCACCCCCGATCAGGTCGAGGAGTACCTGGGCGCGCTGCGGGAGCGGTTCGCCTCCCTGAAGGGAGCCGACCGCCCGGCGGACACCGGTGACTTCGTCTCGGTCGACCTGGCCGCGGCGGTCGACGGCAGCCCGGTCGAGGACGCGCAGGCGAGCGGGATCTCCTACGAGGTCGGCAGCGGCTCCATGCTCGACGGTCTCGACGAGGCCCTGGCGGGGATGTCCGCCGGCGAGACGAAGATATTCCCGGCTGAGCTGGCCGGCGGCAAGCTCGCGGGCATGACCGCGGATGTCAGCGTCACCGTCAACAGCGTCAAGGTCAAGGAGCTGCCGGAGCTGGACGATGATTTCGCCCAGTCAGCCAGCGAGTTCGACACCATCGGTGAGCTGCGCGCCGGTACCAGGAAGCAGCTTCAGTCGATGCGCCAGGCCGGGCAGGCCGGCCAGGCGCGAGAGCGCGCCCTGGACGCCCTGCTGGACCGGGTCGAGATCCCGCTGCCCGAGCGGGTCATCGACCAGGAGATATCAGGCCGCTGGCAGGCGCTCGCCGAGCGGCTGGAACGCTCGGACACCACCATGGAGGCTTATCTCGAGGGAACGGGCCTGACCAGCGATGAGCTCCAGGAGGACTTCGCGCGGGACGCCCGCAGGTCGGTCAAGGCCGGATTCATCCTGGACAAGCTGGCCGCCAGGGAGGAGTTCGGCGTGGAGGAAGCTGACCTGAACTCCTACGTGACCGAGCAGGCCTACCGGCTCCAGGTGCCGCCGGAGCAGCTCGCGCGGCAGCTGACCGACCGCGGCCAGCTCGGCGCGGTCGTGGCGGACGTGCTGCGTTCCAAGGCGCTGAGCTTTGTCGCCGAGCACGCGAAGGTGACTGACGAGTCCGGCCGCGATGTCGACCTGACGCAGGCGCTGCCGGACGAGGACGCCGACGAGGACGCCGACGCCGTCGCATCGGCCGGGGCCGCCGCTGCCGCCGAGCCGGGCGGGGTCGCCGAGCCGGGAGGCACCGCTGAGCCGGTGGGCACCGCTGAGCCGGGAGGCACCGCCGAGCCGGGGGAATCAGCCGACGCGGGGGATTCCCCCGGAGGTCAGCAGGATCCATCGTGACCCGGCGGCCCGCTGTCGGGAAAGTCCCCACTGACCCTGCGCCCACAGCGAACAGGCGCTAGCGGCGGACTTACCGGCGCGGCCTGCGAGTTATGGTCACTGTCAACGACAAGGCGCGGAAACAAAGGCGCGGAAACAACAGAACGAGGAGGGCACCGTGAATACGCCTCCCCCTGACCAGCAGCTGGCGGACGTGCTCGCGCGGACCGCGGAAGCACCAGTGCTGCCGATGGGCGACCCGCTTTTCCAGCGCCTGCTACGGCACCGGATTATCTTCCTTGGCCAGCAGGTCGACGATGACCTGGCCAACCGGATCTGCGCGGAGCTCGTGCTGCTGGCCGCAGAGGACTCCAAGCGCGACATCAGCCTGTACATCAACTCACCAGGCGGCTCGGTCAGCGCGGGCCTGGCCATCTACGACATGATGCAGTACGTGCCGAACGATGTGGCCACCTACGCGATGGGCATGGCGGCATCAATGGGGCAGTTCCTGCTCTGCGCGGGCGCGGCCGGGAAGCGCTACGCGATGCCGCACGCGCAGGTCATGCTGCACCAGCCGCACGGCGGGATCGGCGGCACCGCGACCGACATCAGGATTCAGGCCGAGCAGATCCTCTACCTGAAGCGCACGCTGGCCGAGCGCACGGCGCTGCACACCGGCCAGACCGTGGAGCAGGTCGAGGCGGACTCCGACCGGGACCGCTGGTTCACCGCCGATCAGGCGAAGGACTACGGATTCGTCGATCACGTGGTTCGCAGCGCCGACGAAGTGCCGACCGTGGGGCCGGTCTCATGAGAGCAGGAGCGGAGGATCCGGGCGTGATCACAGGAAAGGCCGGGCTCGCGGTGCCGCGACTGGCGGAGTCCAGGTACATTCTGCCGTCGTTCGTGGAGCGGACGTCGTACGGGGTCAAGGAGATGAACCCGTACAACAAGCTCTTCGAGGAGCGGATTATCTTCCTCGGCGTGCAGATCGACGACGCATCCGCCAATGACGTGATGGCGCAGCTGATTACCCTCGAGTCGATCGACCCGGATCGGGACATCCTGATCTACATCAACTCGCCGGGCGGCTCGATGACGTCGATGATGGCGATCTACGACACGATGCAGTACGTCCAGCCGGAAATCCAGACGTTCTGCCTGGGCCAGGCGGCATCGGCGGCCGCGGTGCTGCTCGCCGCGGGCACGAAGGGCAAGCGGATGGCGCTGCCCAACTCCCGGATCCTCATTCACCAGCCGGCGATCGAGAGCGGCTACGGCCAGTCCAGTGACCTGGAGATCCAGGCCAGGGAGATCCAGCGGATGCGCTCGGCGATGGAGCACGTGCTGTCGGTGCACACTGGCCGGCCAGAGGAGCAGGTCCGCAAGGATGTCGAGCGGGACAAGTTCCTCACCGCCCAGGATGCCAAGGAGTACGGCCTGGTCGATGAAGTTCTTACGATGATTAAGCGCAAGTCCGAGGTAGGGTCGTCCTAACCGGAAGGACTCACGCCGCCCGCGACGCGCCGGCGGCGTGGTCCTTGCGACACAACAAGGGCGGCCGAGGCGGTACCTTCTAGGTTCTAGTCTCGGAGACAGATCATGGACAGGCGCCCGCCGCTGGCGGTTCGGGATGGCCGCTGGCGGCGGCCCAGGGCAAAGGAGTATCTGGGTGGCACGCATCGGCGATGGCGGTGACCTGCTGAAATGCTCGTTCTGCGGCAAGAGCCAGAAGCAGGTTAAAAAGCTGATCGCCGGGCCCGGCGTCTACATCTGCGATGAGTGCATTGACCTGTGCAACGAGATCATCGAGGAAGAGCTGGCCGAGCCACCCGAACTCAAATGGGACAGCCTGCCGAAGCCCCGCGAGATCTATGAGTTCCTGGACTCGTACGTGATCGGCCAGGACAAGGCCAAGAAGGGCCTGTCGGTAGCGGTCTACAACCACTACAAGAGGATTCAGTCTGGCGGCGAGCGGGCCGGCGAGGACGGGGTCGAGCTGGCCAAGTCGAACATCCTGCTGCTCGGGCCGACCGGATCCGGCAAGACGCTGCTCGCGCAGACCCTGGCCCGGCTGCTGAACGTGCCGTTCGCGATCGCCGACGCCACGGCCCTGACCGAGGCCGGATATGTCGGCGAGGATGTCGAGAACATCCTGCTCAAGCTCATCCAGGCGGCCGACTACGACGTGAAGAAGGCCGAGACGGGCATCATCTACATCGACGAGATCGACAAGATCGCCCGCAAGAGCGAGAACCCGTCGATCACCCGTGATGTCTCCGGCGAGGGCGTCCAGCAGGCGCTGCTGAAGATCCTGGAGGGGACGACGGCCTCGGTGCCGCCGCAGGGCGGCCGCAAGCACCCGCACCAGGAGTTCATCCAGATCGACACGACTAACGTGCTGTTCATCTGCGGTGGCGCGTTCGCCGGCCTGGAGAAGATCATCGAGCACCGGGTCGGCCGCAGCGGCATGGGCTTCGGCGCGGTGCTCAGGGTGAAGACCGAGAAGATCACCTCCGACCCGTTCGCCGACGTCATGCCCGAGGACCTGCTGAAGTTCGGCATGATCCCCGAGTTCGTCGGCCGCCTGCCGGTCATCACCAGCGTGCATAATCTCGACCGCGAGGCTCTCATCCAGATCCTCACCGAGCCGCGTAACGCGCTGGTGCGGCAGTACCGGCGCCTGTTCGAGCTGGACGGGGTAGACCTCGAATTCACCGACGACGCCCTTGAGGCCGTCGCTGACCAGGCGATCCTGCGCGGGACCGGCGCGCGCGGGCTGCGCGCGATCCTGGAAGAGGTGCTGCTGTCGGTGATGTACGAGGTGCCGAGCCGCAAGGACGTCGAGCGGGTGGTCCTCACCAGGGAGGCCGTGCTCCAGAACGTCAACCCGACGCTCGTGCCGCGGGACGTGGGCCGCCGCACGCCGCGCGAGAAGTCCGCCTGACGCCAGTCAGGCGAGCTGGCCGTTCTGCATCATCAGGACGCGATCGGCGGCGTTCATCAGCGTCGGGTCGTGGGTTGCCACCAGGGCGGTGATGCCTTCCGCGTGCACGATGCTGCGCAAGAGCGTCATGATCTGGAGCGCGGTGCCGGAGTCGAGCTGGCCGGTCGGCTCATCGGCGAGCATCACGGCTGCGTTGTTGGCCAGGGACCGGGCGATCGCCACGCGCTGCTGCTCGCCGCCGGACATCTCATGCGGCCGCTGGTGCGCGCGATTGTCCAGTCCGACCAGCTGGAGCAGGTCACGGGCCCGGCGCTCCCGGTCGGCCGACGGGACCCTGGACAGTCGCATCGGGATTCCCACGTTCTCGGCGGCGGACAGCATGGGCAGCAGCGCGAAGTTCTGGAAGACCAGCGCGATACTCTCGCGGCGCAGTCGCAGCGCATCATCCCGCTTCATCGCCGATACCTCCTGTCCCGCGACCCAGATGCTGCCGCTGGTCGGCCGCTCCAGGGCGGCAATCAGGTTGAGCAGCGTCGTCTTGCCTGAGCCCGACCTGCCGCAGACCGCGACGAGCTCGCCTCGGGACACGGTGAAGGAGACACCGCGCAGCGCGTGCACCGCAGCCGGGCCGCGGCCGAACGTGCGGGTCACTGAGTCCACCACGACGACCGGCGCACCGGCCGGGCCCGGGCCCGCGGTGGCGTCCGCGTGGCTCGTGGCCACGGCCGGAACCTCGTGCCGGCCGGTGGTCATGTTCCGTCCTGGCGGGCTTGATCCTGACCCTCGCGGTCCGGCCACACCCCGACATGATCGGGCTCCAGGGCCAGGCGCACGCGGTCCCTGAGATTCAGCGCCCTGACGAAATCGCCCGGCAGCTGCAGCCTGCCCGCCCGGTCCAGGACGGAGTACTCCTGCACGACCTCGGCCTGCTGCCCGTCCTGGTCCGTCTCGGTCCGGCGCAGCACCTCGGTGCTGATCCGGCCGTCCCTGATCGCGATCGTCCGGCGGACATGCTCGGACACCATGGCGTCGTGCGTGACGATCAGGACGGTCACGCCGAGGTCCGCGTTGGCGGTGCGCAGAGCCGCGAATACGTCCGCGGCGGTCTCGCTGTCCAGCTCCCCGGTGGGCTCATCGGCGAGCAGGACCTGCGGCTGGTTCGCCAGCGCGACGCCCACCGCGACGCGCTGCTGCTGGCCACCGGACAGCTGCCCGATCATGCGGTCAGCGCATTCGGGCATGCCCAGCATCTCCAGCAGCTCAGCGGGGTGGCGCCGCTGCGCGGCGCGGCCGGCCCCGGCCAGCCGCATGGGCAGCGCGATGTTCTCGGCCGCGGTCAGGTGAGAGAGCAGGTTCCGGCCGGTCTGCTGCCAGAGGAAGCCGACCGTCGAGCGGCGGTACTCCAGCCGCTCGCGCCGGTCCATGGTCAGCAGGTCGTGCCCGGCCACCGTGGCCAGCCCGCCGGTCGGCTGGTCCAGTGCCGCGAGGATATTGAGCAGCGTCGACTTGCCGCTGCCCGACGCCCCGACCAGCGCGGCCACCTCGCCGGGCTGCACCTGAAGGTCCAGGCCCTGGAGAGCCTGGGTCTCGACGCCGCTGATCGAGAAGATCCGCACCAGGCGGTCGCAGAAGATCATGGCGTCCGCGGCCGGGCCGCCCGGCCCCTGGCCGCCACTGGCGGCGGATTCCTTGCGCGCCGCGATCAGGTCATCAATGGCGGACATGGCTACCCGGTCTCCTCTCGCCGCAGCGCGGCAGCGACGTCCCGTCCCAGGAGCGCGGCGCTCTGCGCCGCGACGACTCCGATGGCCAGGACGATCACCCCGGCGACCGGAAGCAGCATCGGCAGGTCCGGCCGGACCGGAACCTGGCCCGATGCGCCGGTAAAGACGGCGAGGTTGAGCACGGGGCCGACCGCCAGCACCAGCACGGCCGCGCTGACCAGCGTGCCGAGCACTGCCACGGACAGTAGCGGCAGCAGCTCGACGAGCGCTACCGCGCGCGCCTGGCGCGCGGCCATTCCCAGCGCGGTCAGCCGCTCGATGAGCTGAGTGCGGCTGCCGGCCGACGCGGCCAGGCTGACCAGCACGGCCACGATGCTGAGCAGGACCGCGATCCAGACACCAACCCGGTACAGCTGCTCGGCAGCGAGCTGCGCGGGCGAGTTCGCCAGGTCCGCGAGTACCTGCGCGCGCGACGTCACCTGGGCGCCGCGCAGGTAGCGCGCGGTCGCGGCGCGAAGCGCGGGCAGGTCGATCGCGGACCCGGTCGCCAGCAGCGTGTCCGGTCCGGAGAGCGCCGGGAACCGGGAAGCGGCCCAGGCGGGGACGACCACGTACTGGCCGCCCGCCGGCATGGCCGGAGTGTCGCCGATCGTGCCGGCCACCCTGACCGGCTGCCGGATGCCGCCGATGTTAAGCCCCAGGCTGCCCCGGCCCGCGCCGCCCGCCCCGGCGGGCAGGTCACGGGCGGCGGCGGCGGACGACAGGAGCACGGGGATGCCCGCGCCCTGGCCCCTGGCCAGCGCGGCGGCGGGGAAGTCCGGCCACGGCGTCTGCTGGGCCAGGGCCGCGTACTGGGCCGGGTCGGCGACCACCAGGCCGACCGGCTGCGCCGAGCTGCCGACGATCAGGGCCCCGGCAAACGGGCCCTGGCTGGTGGCGGTGTAGATGGCGGCCGTGTGCCGGACACCAGGCACGGCTCCGATGGCCTGCTGGGCCGTCGTGCTGACCTGGCCGCCGCCGGCTTCGGTGATCATGACGTCGGCACCGACCTGCTGCCACGCCGCGGCCGACTGGCCGCTGGCCACCGAGCTCAGCACCATGCTGCCGAGCACGGCCAGCGTCAGGCTGACGACCAGTGCGAGAGCAGGCAGGATGGCGCCGAGCCGGGAGCGTGACGCGCGGGCGAGTCCGAGGAAGCCGACCGGGCCGCTCTGGCGGGACGCGATCGGCAGCAGCCTGCGCAGCGGCACCGGGTAGAGCCGGGCCACGATCAGGCCGGCCGCCACCGCGACCAGGACCGGCGCCGCGCTGACATACGGGTCCGTGCCCGTGCCGGTGCCGCGCAGCCGCAGCGCGACGATGGCCGCGGCCGCCACGATCAGCACGGTGACCTCGGCGACCGAACGGCGCCGCGACGGCCGCAGCACCGTCGTGTCGACCCGGCCCCGCTGCGCCGGCCGGGTCCGGCGGTAAGTCCAGGCGGCGATCACGGCCGGGCTGCCCAGCGCGACCAGGGCCGCCAGGCCGGCCAGCAGCCACGCCTGCGTGCTGTCGTCCGCCGGCAGCACCGCCAGGGCCAGCGCGGCTCCCAGCACGATCCCCGGCACCGTCACGACGCAGGTCCTGGCGAGCAGGCGCTTGGCCACCTGGACCGTGCTGGCCCCGCGGGCCCTGAGCAGGGACAGCTCGCGGTGGTGCGCCTCAGCGGCCAGGCGGGCGCAGACGAGCATCAGGATGACCACGGCGATGAACTCGTCCACGATGAGCAGCGCCTCGATCCCGGCGGCCGCCTGCCCGGCCGAGGAGAAGGCGCTGAGCGCGCCGTTCAGGCCAGAGCTGGCCGTGGGCGGGAGCTGGAAAAGCGCGGCGGCCCGCGTGTTGCTGCCCGGGTCCGATGCCACCAGGGCGCTCAGGGCCGCCAGCAGCCTGGGCAGCTGGGCATGAGTCAGCTCGTGCAGGTTCAGCGGGATGAACCACTGGCCCTGCATGACGTCGTTGGCGAGCAGCTTCTGCAGGGAGGCAAGCTCGCCGGGGCCGATGAAAACGCCGCCCGACCAGATCTGAGGCGGGCCGGCGGCCGCCGGCCGCGAGGGCGCGGCCAGCTGGGGATCGGCCTGCCAGAACGCGGCGCCGGGACTGGCCGGCGTGATGATGCCGGTCAGCTTCAGCAGCAAGGTACCGGCCGGGTAGGACCCCAGGCTGATCACCGAGCCGATGTGCAGGCCGAACCGGGCCGCGGTGGCCGGCGTGGCGGCGATCTGGAACGTGGCCGTGGGTGCCCGGCGGGCGGCCGGGTCGCCCCGCGTCTGCGTCACCGCGTCCGGCAGGGATCCGGAGGCCAGGTGGGCATAGGCGGGCAGCGCGGACCGGTAGGCGATCTCCAGGGCCGGCGGCCCGCTCAGGACGGCCCGCGGCGCCGGATGCACCACGATATGGGCGGGCGTGGTGACTGAGGACCAGGAACGGGCCAGGTCCGGCCGGACCGGCGGATGCATCTGCGCCGCGATGGCCGCGGTGACCTGATTGCTGAGCGCGGGCGTCAGCACTGAATTGCGGCCCGCCACCTGCCACTGAACCTGACTGCTGATGCCGTCGTCGAGCCTGGGAACGCGGGCCAGGGCGCCCTGAAGGGCTCTGGTCTGGACGGTCGCCAGCTCCCTCGGGCCGGCCATGGCCACGAAGACGCCGAGCACGGCGATACCCGCCAGCGCCCAGGCCGGGCCGGCTCCTGCCTCGCCGCGGGCCAGGGCGAGCAGGCGCCGCGGGCCGCGGCGGCCGCGGCCGGCGGGCGTCATGTTTCCTCTTCCGCGCGCAGCCGGGCCGCGGCGGCCCGTGGCCGCGTCGCCGCCAGGGCGGCCGCCACGGCGGGCACGAGGGCTATGATCACCGCGACGCCGACGGCCGCGAGCCAGGGCACCTGGACCAGGACCGGCGGGTCCGGGCGCACGGCCTGCGCGGTCAGGCTGACCGCCGGAATGATCAGGCGGCTGAGCAGGATGCCGAGCACCAGGCCCGCCGCCGCAGCCGGCACCGCCAGCAGCGCCTGCTCCAGGCACATCAGGCGCACTACCTGGCCGGACCGGGCTCCCAGCGCGTCCAGCAGCGCGACATCGCGCTGCCGCTCGCGGCCGGTCGCCACGCTCACCACGAATCCGCCGCAGGCCAGCAGCGCCGCGGCCACCGCGATGGCCAGCAGCGCCTGCAGCGGCGCCACCGACAGCGGCTGGGCGCTCAGCGCGCTGGCCAGCGTGGTGACGCTGGCCACCGAGGCGCCGGGCGGCAGGCCGGGGATGACGGGGTGGCCGGATGTCGTCAGCCACCACTGCGTGACGGGCAGCGGCGCGACGCCGTGCGTGCGCAGCACGTCCTGCAGGGCAGCCTGGTTGACGACCAGCCCGCCGGCGGACCCCGTCACCGTGGGAAACCTCGCGACCTGCCCGATGATGACGCAGCGCACCGCCGTGCCCTGGATCTCGATGAACTCGGTCCCGCCCACCTGCACCCCGCTGGCGGCGAGGAAGCTCCTGGTGGCCAGGGCGGGCAACGCGGCGGGCGCGGGCCCGGCGGTCTCGAGGATCGATGCTCCCGCAGCCGGCTGAGCGGAGGCAGAACCGCCCGCGCCCGTCCGGAAGCTCACCGTCAGCGTGCTGCCGCGAGCCTGCGCGCGCGCCTTCGCGGGCGCGAAGGCGCCCGGTCCGCCGGTGACGGTCAGCAGTGGCTGCCCCGCGGCCGGGGCCAGGGGGAATGGCCGGCTGAACTGGCTCGCCGGGGCCGCGGCCGTGCGGACCGACTCGATCCGCAGCGCTGCCGCCACGCTGGGCCGGTCGGCCTGCAGGTACTGGAGGCTGAAGCCGGTCAGGCGCAGCGGGTAGCTGGCGTGGCGCCCCGCCGCGATGGCGGCCGTCAGCTGATGGCCGCGCCCGTCGGCCGGCAGCGTGCCGACGGGTACCAGGTAGCTGATGCCCGCCGCGTCCGTCAGCCCCACGGCCAGCTCAGGCGCGGCATCTCCGGCTCCGGTTCCGGCGCCGGCGCCGGCCAGCCGGGCCGTGATGCGCAGCAGCGCGGGCCGGCCGGGAATGAGCGTGCCGGGGGCCTGCCCGGCGGGCTGGAGCCTGCGCAGCAGGGCAGCGCCGGCCAGTCCGCCCGCGTCGCTGCTCACCGCGGCCAGGGAGGCGGGTGTCCGCGCGCCCACGGCCAGGAGCGTGGCATTGCCGCCCTGAGGCAAGGTGAAGGTGGTGCGGGCGACGGGCGTGCTGTGCAGTACGCCGCGCGCTCCGGTGACATCGGCCACCTGCCCGACGGGAAGGGACGCCGCCGGCGGCAGCGTGATCCTGGTGTCTGCGCCCACCGTGAAGCGGGCCTGGGCCTGGACCGAGTGATGCCAGCTGACCGTCTCGGCCAGCAGCACGACGGCGGTGGCGACGGCCAGGACGCCGAGCAGTGCCGGGCCGGCCTGGCGTAGCGGCCTGCGGCTTATCTGCCAGGCGGCCACCGGCACGGTGATGCCGCGGCCCCTGGCCGCCGCGGCGTCGGCGAGCCTGGTCACCAGCGGAAGCAGTCGCAAGATCAGCAGTGTTCCGGCGGCCAGGGCCAGTACCGGGGCGCTGACCAGGATCGGGTCGATGCCGATGGTCCCGCTGACGCCGAAGGTGACCGGACCCGAGTAGTGCGCCAGCTGCCAGCCCGCGCCGACCGCCAGCGCGACCAGGGCCAGGTCGGCCCCGGCGGACGCGGCGGCGGCGATGGCCCGCTGCCGCCCTCGCTCGGATCGCTGCTGCAGGGGAGACGGCGGCGGGCGCAGCGAGGGCAGCGCGATGATCACGGCGCACCCGGCGGCCACCGCCCCGGCGGCCAGCCAGGCCGGGGCAGGCTGGCCGGGGGTGAGCCGCAGCCCGACCCTGGCCAGCGGGCGCAGGCTCGTCAGCAGTGTGACAAGCCAGCCGCCGATGAGCGGGCCGACCAGGAAGGCCGGGACGGTCAGCAGCAGGGCATCGATGATGCCGCGCGCCGCGAGCTGGCGCCGGGACGCTCCGCGCGCCGCGAGCAGGGCGGCCTCGGCGCCGCGCTGCAGGGTGAGCATCCGGACGGTCAGCACGAGCGCCGCGCCGGCGCTGACCAGCAGGATGAGCAGGCCGATAACGAGCTGCGACCTGGCCACCACCAGTGACGTCGCCAGCGTGCTCAGCTCGGCGGGCAGCTGGGTGCTCACGTCGCTGCCGCTGAGCGAGGTGGCCAGGCCGCTGTCGGCAGCGGCAATCTGGCTGCTGAGCCGGGCGAGGTTGGCGGCTCGCAGCCGGCTGAAGTCCGGCATCCCCAGCCAGGCGCCGGAAATGACGGGAACGCCGCTCGCCGCCAGGGCCGGCGGGCTGGTCACCAGCGGGCCGTAGACGATGAATCCGCCGGACTGCTGGACGCCGGAGGGGCCGAGAGGGCTCAGTGACCAGTAGGGGCTGGCCGGCTCAGTCCGGCGGAAGGTGCAGGTGACCCGGATGGTTACCGTGCGGCCCGAGGCGCTGTCCCGCAGCGTGCGGGTCTGGCCGACGGCCAGGTGCAGCCGCTGGGCGGCCGGCACGGGAAGGCAGACCGGCACCGGGCCCGGCCCGCGGCCGTCCGGCCACGTGCCGCTGGCCAGCGTCGCATGCCGCGCCAGCTCGGGCAGCGACACGATCTGGGCCTGGGCGCGGAGCCCGGCCGGCGCGGCCCTGGTCAGGTCGAGGTACTGGGACTGGAGGCTGGCGGAGAACGTCAGCGGAAGCCCGCGGGCGGCCGGCCGGATCGCGCTGGTGATGATGGCGCCGGTCCGGCCGCCGTCGGCCGCCGAGGTCTGCGTGGTGACCAGGATCGAGTTGCCCGGATCGCTGGTCAGCGAGCGCCGGACGGCGATGCCGGTGACCGTGCTGGCGAACGAGGCAGCCGCAGCCGCGCAGACGGTGATGAACAGGACGGTGACGGCGACGGCCGCAAAAGCGGTCCGGTGGGCCGTGATGTGCCGTAGCGAAGCCGGCGGCCTGCGCATGACAGCCACCACCTCCGCGTCACCGTGTCTGCGACCTCACCAGCATCATGCCGCCCGGTGCCGGGGACTTCGAGGCGCCTATGTCCGCACTGACAGTTTCGTTACTGGATTGTCGGCCGTCAGTGACCGCCACCGGCTCCGCGGCCCGGCATCCTGTCACGAGGCCCCGGCCGCTCTCCTAGACTCACCGACGTGACCGATACCGACAGCAGGCAGCTTCCCCCGCAGTATGCGCCCGGCGACGTGGAGACGCGCCGCTACGAGGGCTGGGAAGCGGCCGGATACTTCACCGCGGACGCGCAGTCCCCCGCGCCCTCGTTCACGATCGTCATCCCGCCGCCGAACGTGACCGGCTCGCTGCATATCGGCCACGCGCTCGATCACACCCTGATCGACGCGCTGGTCCGGCGCCGGCGCATGCAGGGCTATAACGCCCTGTGGCTGCCCGGCATGGATCACGCGGGCATCGCCACGCAGAACGTTGTCGAGCGCGAGATCGCCAGGGAGGGCCTGAGCCGGCATGATCTGGGCCGGGCCGCGTTCGTCGACCGGGTCTGGCAGTGGAAGGCCAGCTCCGGCGGCGCGATCCTCGGCCAGATGCGGCGGCTGGGCGACAGCGTTGACTGGACCCGCGAGCGGTTCACCATGGACGAGGGCCTGTCGCGGGCCGTGCAGACCATCTTCAAGCGGCTGTTCGACGACGGGCTGATCTACCGGGCGCAGCGCATCATCAACTGGTGCCCGCGCTGCATGACCGCGCTGTCCGACATCGAGGTCGATCACTTTGACGACGAGGGCGAGCTCGTCTCGGTCCGGTACGGCGACGGGGACGGCTCGGTTGTCGTCGCCACCACCAGGGTGGAGACGATGCTCGGCGATACCGCCGTGGCCGTGCACCCTGACGACCCGCGCTACCGCCACCTGGTCGGGACCGACGTCGAGCTCCCGCTCACGGGCCGGCGGATCCCGGTGGTGGCCGACCCGCATGTCGATCCGGAGTTCGGCACCGGCGCGGTCAAGGTCACGCCCGCCCACGATCCCGATGACTTCGAGATCGGCCGCCGCCACGACCTGCCCAACCTGTCGATCATGGACGAGCGGGCCGTGATCACCGCCCACGGGCCGTTTGAGGGGCTGGACCGGTTTGAGGCGCGGCCCGCCGTGCTGGCCGCGCTCAGGGAGGAGGGCCGTGTCGTCGCGGAGAAACGGCCCTACGTGCACGCTGTCGGGCACTGCGGCCGGTGCGGGACCACCGTGGAACCACGGCTGTCCCTGCAGTGGTTCGTGAAGGTGAGCCCGCTGGCCAAGGCGGCCGGGGATGCCGTCCGCGATGGCCGGGTCACGATCCACCCGCCGGAGCTGGCGGCGCGGTACTTCGACTGGGTCGATGACATGCACGACTGGTGCATCAGCCGCCAGCTGTGGTGGGGGCACCGGATCCCGGTCTGGTACTCGCCCGACGGCCAGGCCGTGTGCGTCGGCCCGGATGACGATCCGCCGTCCGGCCCGGGCTGGACCCAGGACAGCGACGTGCTCGACACCTGGTTCTCCTCGGCCCTGTGGCCGTTCTCCACCCTGGGCTGGCCGCAGGACACTCCCGACCTGCGCGCGTTCTACCCGACCAGCGTGCTGGTCACCGGCTACGACATCCTGTTCTTCTGGGTGGCCAGGATGATGCTGTTCGGCCTGTACGCGATGGCCGAGGCCGGGCCCGTCGCGTCGGTGCCGTTCCGGCAGGTGGCCCTGCACGGGCTGGTCAGGGACCAGCATGGCAAGAAGATGTCCAAGAGCCGGGGTAACACCGTCGATCCGCTGGACTGGATTGACCGGTTCGGCGCTGACGCCACCCGGTTCACCCTGGCCCGCGGCGCCACCCCGGGCGGCGATGTCGCGGTCAGCGAGGAATGGGTCGCCGGCGCGCGGAATTTCTGCAACAAGCTCTGGAACGCGACCAGGTTCGCGCTGCTCAACGGCGCCATCGCCGGCCGTGGCACGCCGGACCCGCAGATGCTGTCGGTCCCTGACCGGTGGATCCTGTCCCGGCTGGCCGCGGTCACCGCCGAAGCGGACGCGCTGTTCGAGAGGTTCGAGTTCGCCAAGGTCTGCGAGACGCTGTATCACTTCGCCTGGGATGAGTTCTGCGACTGGTATCTCGAGCTGGCCAAGGCCTCGCTGACCGGCGCTGACGAGGCCGCCGCGGCCGCCACTCGTACGGTACTCGGGCATGTGCTCGATCATCTGCTGCGGCTGATCCACCCGGTCATGCCGTTCGTCACCGACGAGCTCTGGACGGCGCTCACCGGCGGCGAGTCGGTCATGATCGCGCCCTGGCCGGGCCGCCTGGCCCCCCTGGATGCCGCCGCCGGCCGCGGCAGCGCCGGGGAGGCGGCCGGGTTCGCCGATCCGCTGGCCGAGGCGGAGATCGGTGCGCTGATGCGCCTGGTCACCCAGGTCCGCAGGTTCCGCTCGGACCAGGGCCTGCGCCCGGCGCAGCCGGTGCCCGCCGTCCTGGCCGGGATCGAGGCGACCCCGCTGGCGCCCCACGAGGGGCGCATCCGCTCGCTGCTGAAGCTCACGGCCGCCGCCGACGGCTTCGCCCCGACCGCCTCGGTCCAGGCCGAGGGGGTCACGGTTCAGCTGGACACCGCCGCGGGCATAGACGTCGCCGCCGAGCGCAGGAGGATGCAGAAGGACCTGCTCGCCGCGAGGGCGGATGTCGAGGCGGCAGAACGCAAGCTCTCCAGCCCGTCATTCATCGAGCGGGCTCCCGCCGCGGTGGTGGCCAAGAACCGGGACCGGCTCGCTGCCGCCCTGGCGCAGATCAGCCAGCTGGAGGAACGGCTGGCCGCCCTGCCGCCGGCCAGCCAGTAGGCTGCCAGCGTGACCGCTGCCCGCTGTAGGACGCCATGACCGCCGACGCCCGCGCCGCTCTGCTCGAGATCGAGGACGAGATCCTCGCGCGGCGCCCCGAGCACTCGATCGAGCCGTCCCTGGACCGGATCCAGGCGCTGACCGCGCTGCTCGGCGATCCCCAGCGCGCCTATCCGGTCATCCACATCACCGGCACCAACGGCAAGACCTCCACCGCCCGGATGACCGAGACGCTGCTGCGCGCCCGGGGCCTGCGGACCGGCTTGTTCACCAGCCCGCACCTGGCGTCCATGCGGGAGCGGATCTGCGTGGACGGCGAGCCGCTCAGCGCCGAGCGCTTCGTCGAGGCGTACCAGGAGATCCGGCCGTACCTGGAACTGGTCGACGAGAGCCAGCCGGTCCGGCTCTCGTTCTTCGAGGTCTTCGTCGGCATGGCATTCTCGGTCTTCGCCGACGCCCCCGTTGACGTGGCCGTGATCGAGGTCGGCATGGGCGGCACGTGGGACAACACCAACGTGGCCGACGGCACCGTGGCGATCGTGACCCCGATCTCCATCGACCATGCCCGCCACCTGGGCAGCACGGTCGAGGCGATCGCGGCGGACAAGGCGGGCATCATCAAGCCCGGCGCGATCGCGGTGCTCGCCCAGCAGCCGCCCGGCGTCGCGGACGTGCTGCTGCAGCGCGCCGAGGAGGTGGGCGCCACCGTGGTCACGGAGGGCACGGAGTTCGGGCTGACCAGCCGGGAGCTTGCCGTCGGCGGTCAGCTGCTGGGGATCCGCGGCTTGCGCGGCGACTACGACAATTTGTTCCTGCCGCTGTTCGGCGCCTACCAGGCGGGGAACGCCGCGTGCGCCCTGGCCGCCGTGGAGGCGTTCGCCGGGGCCGCGCCGCCATCGCCGTTCGCGGTCAGATCCGGCGGCGGCACGGCCGGCGATGACGATGGCGGCGCCGCTGACGGGCCGGGCCGGGCCGGCTCCGCGCTGGGTTTCATTCCCTGGTCGGAGCCGGGCCCGCTGGGCGGCGAGCTCGTGCGGCAGGCGTTCGGCATGATGTCGTCTCCCGGCCGGCTGGAGATCATCAGGCGCAGTCCCGTGGTGATCGTGGACTCGGCGCACAATCCGGCCGGGATGGAGGCCAGCGTGGCCGCGCTGACCGAGGCCTTCACCTTCACCGACCTGATCGCGGTCCTGGCGGTCAGCGAGGACAAGGACGTGTCCGGGATCCTCGACCAGCTCGAGCCGGCCGTCTGGCAGCTGGTGGTCACCAGCAACTCATCGCCGCGGTCGATGGACCCAGGGAAGCTGGCTGACCTGGCGGGCGCGGTATTCGGCGAGGACCGGGTCCTGGCCACCGCGCGCCTGGACCAGGCGATCGAGATGGCCGTGGGGCTGGCCGGGGATGCGGACGCCGCCCGCGACGCCGACGCCCGTGATACCGACCGCAGCGCGCCGGGCAGCGCGGCGGTGCTGATCACCGGCTCAGTGATCACGGCCGGGGACGCCCGGCAGCTGCTCGGCCCGCCCGCCGCCGAGCCTCAGGAGGGAGGCGGCGGGTGAAACGGCTGTGCTCCACCGTTCTGCTGATGGAGGCCATCGTGATCGGGCTGGCGATCCCGGTGGCCGTGCAGATCGATCACGCATCGCCGCGAACGGCAGGCATCGTCTTCGGGGTGGCGGCCGTGGCCGCGATCATCCTGGTCATCCTGGCCCGCCGGCGCCTGGCCTGGACCCTGGTCGGCGGGAGCCTGCTGCAGGTTTTCGTTATCGCGGCCGGTGCCGTAGTGCCCGTCATGTATTTTCTGGGGGCCCTTTTTGGCGCATTGTGGGTCATCGGGATCTGGCTGGGCCGCCGCGTCGAAAGCGTCTCCTAGGATTGTTCTGATCCCTTCGCCCATGTGGCGGCCGAGCACGCCCGATCCCGGCACGATCCGCCGATGCCGTGCGTTGGACGTGCAGGAGAGCGGCGCACGAGGTCCAGTCGCACGGGGCTCTGCCGGGCGCGAGATCAGGGTGAAGCGCACGATCAAGATCTTTTCCCCTGACCTCGTTTAGGCAGCCGTGCCGTGGCGATGAAGTACGCAGGCGGTGGCAGGAGCGCGCCGCGCGCAGCAGAGCAGATCGCCCGGTAAGACCCATCCGGAAGGTTCTTGTTCCACATGAGCAACGCACTGGCCTTTCTGGGCCGTGACATGGCCGTTGACCTCGGCACCGCCAACACCCTGGTGTACGTCAGGGGCCGGGGCATCGTGCTGAACGAGCCGTCCGTGGTAGCGCTCAATACCAACACCGGGCAGGTCGTGGCGGTCGGGGTCGAGGCCAAGCGGATGATCGGCCGGACGCCGGGCAACATCGTGGCGGTCCGGCCGCTCAAGGACGGCGTCATCGCCGATTTCGACGTCACGGAGCGGATGCTCAGGTACTTCATCCAGAAGGTGCACCGCCGCAGCTACCTGGCCAAGCCCCGGATCGTGGTCGCCGTGCCGAGCGGCATCACCGGCGTGGAGCAGAGCGCCGTCAAGGAGGCCGGTCATCAGGCCGGAGCGCGCCGGGTGTACATCATCGAGGAGCCGATGGCCGCGGCGATCGGCGCTGGGCTGCCGGTCTACGAGCCGACCGGCAACATGGTCGTGGACATCGGCGGCGGCACGACCGAGGTGGCGGTGATCTCGCTCGGCGGCATCGTGACCTCGCAGTCGATCCGCGTCGGCGGTGACGAGCTTGACCAGGCGATCATTACCTTCACCAAGAAGGAGTACTCACTCGCGCTGGGCGAGCGGACCGCCGAGGAGATCAAGATGGCGCTCGGGTCCGCCTGGCCGTCCGCCGAGGAGCCCAATGCCGAGATCCGCGGCCGTGACCTGGTCAGCGGCCTGCCCAAGACCATCGTGATCTCCGCGGAGGAGATCCGCCGCGCGATCTCCGAGCCGCTCAGCGTGATCGTGGACGCGGTCAAGAGCACGCTGGACAAGTGCCCGCCCGAGCTGGCCGGCGACGTCATGGACCGGGGCATCGCGCTGACCGGCGGCGGCGCGCTGCTGCGCGGGCTGGACGAGCGGATCCGGGAGGAGACGGGCATGCCGGTCCACGTGGCCGACAACCCGCTGGACTCCGTCGCGCTCGGCACGGGCAAGTGCGTTGAGGACTTCGACACGCTGCGCCAGGTACTCGTGCCCGAGTCCAGACGCTAGCGTAGCGGGAGCGCGGCTAGCCCAGCGCGGCCCGGCGGCCGGGACGGCAGCGGTGGCCACAGCGGCAACAGCGGCAACAGCAGGATGCGGTGCGGGACGAGGTGACCGGAGTGCGCGATACGCGGCGAACCCGCCTGACCCTGGGCGTGCTCCTGATCGTGGCACTCGGCCTGATCACCGCCGACTACCGGGACGGGTCCTCCTCGCCCGTGCACGGGCTGCGCCAGGTCTCCGGCGCGGTGTTCGGCGGCGCGGAGCGCGCGGCTAGCGCGATGGCGGCACCCGTGACGCGGCTGTTCGGCGGGAGCTCGCCGGGCGGCAGCGATGGCCGGCAGGTGGCCGCCTTGCAGAGCCAGGTGGTCAGGCTCCGCGCCCAGCTGAGCCAGGCGCAGCTGAGCAAGGCCGACTACCGGCAGCTGCGCCAGCTCCTGCAGCTGTCGGGCCAGGGCGGCTACCGGATCGTCGCCGCCACCGTGATCGCCGTGGGCCAGGGCTACCAGCAGAGCGTCACCCTGGACGCCGGCAGCGGCGATGGCGTGCAGCCGCACGAGACCGTGCTGGACGGGAACGGCCTGGTCGGCGAGGTCACGGCCGTGAATGCGCAGACGTGCACCGTGCTGCTGGCCAGCGACGCCAGCTCGGTGGTGGGGGTTCAGCTGGCGCCGAGCGGCCAGATCGGCTGGGTCACCGGGCCGGGCAAGTCCGGGGCCGGATCGGGCCTGATGAAGCTGCAGGTGCTCGACGCGTCCGCCGTGCTCAAGCCGGGCGAGCAGCTGGTTACCGCCGCCTCGGTCCGGGACCGGCCGTACGTGCCGGGGGTGCCCGTCGGCGTCATCAGCGCCGTGTCAGCCCAGGCAGGCGGACTGACCGGACTCGCCCTGGTGCGGCCGTACGTGAATTTCACGGCCCTGGGCGTGGTCGGGATCGTCATCGCCCCGCCGCGTCACAATCCGCGGTTCTCGGTACTGCCGCCGCGCCCGCGGCCCGAGGCCGGCCGTGACCGTGACCGTTACCGCCCGCCCTGGCGTCTCGCCGGGCCCGTCGGCCACTCCGGGCACCGGGGGCTGAGATGAGGCGTGCCGCGCTGTCGGCTCTCGTGCTGGCCATCGCCCTGGTGCTCCAGCTGACGGTCGTGAACCGGCTGCCGCTGCCCGGCGGCGGCGCACCCGACCTGGTGCTGCTAGCCGTAGTGGCGCTCGCGCTGTGCGGCGGTCCCGAGCTCGGCATGATCGCCGGCTTCTGCGGCGGACTCGGCCTCGACCTCGCCCCGCCCGCCAGCCAGGTGATCGGCCAGTACGCGCTGGTGTTCTGCGTGGTCGGCTACGGGTGCGGGAAGCTGCGGGGCACCCTGCACCGCTCGGCGGTGCTGCCGCTCATCATCGCGGCCAGCGCGGCGGTGACCGGCGAGCTGCTGGCGGCGGGATTCGGGCTGGCGCTTGACCCGGCCCAGGTCACCTCGGCCACAGTGCGCCAGGTGCTCCCGTTCTCCGTGCTCTATGACGTGCTGCTCAGCGTGCCGGTGCTGTACCTGGTGATGCTGGCCTACCAGCGGGCTGATGACCGCGCCGGCCAGCCGGAGCGCCCGCCGGCGGCTGGCGGCGGCCTGCTCGGCGGGGCGGGGTGGCTGGCCGGCCGGTACGGGTCCGCGGCCGTGCCGAGCGCGGCCGCCCGGCGTTCCCCGGCGGGAACGGGCGCCGCCACCAGGCTGAAGAGCGGCTGGGCCGGCCGTCGTCAGCCAGCGGGGACGCGGCCGGCGGCGCGGCCAGGGACGGCCGGGAGCCAGGGCCCGGCCGTGCGGCCAGGGCGCCGTGCGACGCCCCGCCTGCGCCCCCGGACCGGTATCACCGGATCGGCGGCCCGGGCCGAGTCCGCCCGGAGAAACGCGGCCGGCCCGCACGCCCCGGTGCGGATCCGGCCCGGCCGGGCTCCGCCGGTCCGGGCGGCGCCCTGGCCGCAGCCAGCCGCCCCGGATCCAGCCAGGGCAGTATCAGGCCGCAGGCCGGCTCGCGCCAGGGCGCCCGGTGAGCCTGAAACTGGCCCGACGGCGCCGCGTCCCCGGGTTCCTGGCGCGGCCCGCGGATCTCGCGGCGCCCCGGCCTCGGCCGCCCGCCCCCGGCGGCCGGTAGCCGTCAGGTTCCGGTCCCGGCGGCCGGCTGAGCTTCGGGTCCCCTAAGCCGGTCAGGCTCAGGTTCCGTCAGCCGGTCAGGCTCCGGCCCCGTCAGCCGGCCAGGCTCGGGTCAGGGAAGCCGGCCAGGTTCCGGCCCCGTAAGCCGGTCAGGCTCGGGCTCCGTCAGCCGGTCAGGCTCGGGTCAGGGAAGCCAGCCAGGCTCGGTTTCCTGGCCCGCTGGCCAGCAGGCCGACGGTCCGGCCGGTGGCGGATAGGCAGCAGGAGGACGGGAGGGCTGGGTTGATCCGCGCATCCAGGGGCCGGCTGGCCGTTCTCTATCTGGTCGTGGCCGCGCTGCTGATCGGGCTCGGCGCCCGGGTGTGGTACCTGCAGGTCCTGAAGCGCACCTCGTACGTGGCCCTGGCCAACGAGGACCAGGTCAGGAACGTGATCGAGCCGTCGGTGCGCGGGAACATCGTGGATGACATGGGCCGCCCGCTGGTGGACAACCGGTCGGAGCTTGTCATCTCGGTCAACATGGCCGACCTGTCGCAGGCCGCGGACGGGGGCACCGCGGAGCTGCGCAGGCTGGCCTCGCTGCTGAGCATGCCCGCCAAGACCCTGCTGGACAAGGTCCGGCTGTGCACGGCCGGCGTGCCCCAGCCATGCTGGCAGGGATCGCCGTACCAGCCGATCCCGGTGGCGCAGGGCGTGCCCGACAAGGTGGCGCTCCAGGTCCTGGAGAGCCGGTCGGAGTTCCCCGGCGTCACCGCCGGGGTGCAGCCGGTCACGCACTATGAGGAGCCGATCGCCACGGACACCGCCCAGGTGCTCGGGTACCTGCAGCCGATCACGGCGCAGGAGGTCACCAGGCTCGGCCTGTCGGTCACGGGCTTCTCCGGGGTCGACCTGGTCGGCCAGGCCGGCCTGGAGCAGCAGTACGACAAGCAGCTGCGCGGCCGGTCGGGCGTTAAGAAGGTAGCGGTCAACGCCAGCGGCCAGGTGACGGGGACGATCGCCCAGACCAGGCCGAAAACCGGCGACACGCTGGTGACCAGCATCAGCACCCGGCTACAGGAAGACACCGAGAACGCGCTGGCCGCGGCGATCCGCCGGACGCAGGCCGAGGGCAACGTCAAGGCCACCACCGGGGCCGCGGTGGTGATGACCACCAGCGGCCGGGTCGTGGCCATGGCGAGCTACCCGACCTACGACCCGAAGATCTGGGCGGGCGGTATCTCCGCCCGCGAGTTCCGCAACTTGTTCGGCACCGCTGACTCCGAGCCGATCCTGAACCGCGCGACCCAGGGCCAGTACGCCCCCGGATCGACCTGGAAGGTGACCTCCACCGCCGCCGCCGTCGCGGCCGGCTACCCGCTCGACGGCCTGTACAGCTGCCCGGCCACCGTGACGATTGACGGCCATACGTACGCCAACGACGGCAGCCCGAGCCTGGGGGACATGAGCCTGGCTCAGGCCCTGGTGGTCTCGTGCGACACGGTCTTCTACAACCTCGCCTACAACACCTGGCTGAGGGACGACCGGAAGGCCGACGATGTCACCACCCCGCACGCCCGCGTGCAGCAAATGCAGAAGATGGAGCTGGGCTGGGGCTTCGGCCAGGACCCCGGAGTCGACCTGCCCGGCCAGAGCCCCGGCACGGTGCCCACCCGTGAGTGGCTGTACTACCTGTGGAAGGACAACGCGCATACCGGGCTGAACTGGTGCAAGCACGGTAACCCCAACGGCACCTACATCCAGCAGATCGACTACGACGACTGCCAGTCAGGCAACGTCTGGACTCCCGGCCAGTCAGTGATCGCCGCCATCGGCCAGGGGTACGTGACCGTCACCCCGCTGCAGCTGGCCCGCGCCTATGCCGCCCTGGCCAACGGCGGCACGCTGTACCGCCCCCGGATCGGCGAGGCCCTGGTCAGCCCGGCCGGCGTGACGCGCAAGATCAGCCCCCCGGTCGCGGGCCACCTGCCGGTGTCGAAGAACACGCTCGCCTACATCAGGAACGCGCTGGCCGGCGTCGTGACGCAGGGCACGGCCGCCGGCGCGTTCTCCGGCTTCCCGCTGAGCAAGGTGTGCGTGGCGGGCAAGACCGGCACGGCGCAGGTCGCAGGCAACCTGGCGACCTCGGTCTTCGCGTCATTCGCGCCCTGTAACCATCCCAAGTACGTCGTCGTCATGATGATCCCTGACTCCGGTTACGGCGCGGATGTCTCCGCGCCGGCCGTCCGGCAGATCTGGGACGACATCTACGGCCTTGAGGGCCACCAGGCGGCCCTGGCCGGAGGCCGGCTGCCCGCCGTGCCGCACATCGACAAGGCCGGTCATCTCGTGACGGGGACAGGCTCCGGGCCGGCCAGGGGGCGGTCATGAGCCTGCGCCCCGTCGGCCTGCGCCCCGGTGGCTTTCGTCCCGGCGGGCTCGGCACAGGCAGTCTCTCCAGCCGGGGGCGGGGCTGGCGGCCGTGGGCCCTGCTGCGGCGGGCGGCCGGCCGGCAGTCGCCGCTGCGCCACCTCGACTGGCTGCTGCTCGGCGCGGTGCTCGCGCTCAGCCTGATCGGCACGCTGCTGGTCTGGTCGGCGACCGAGCCGGCCCTGGTCCATGCGGGCGCCGACCCCCGTACCTACCTGACCAAGCAGCTGCTCAATATCGCCCTCGGCCTCATCTTCATGACCGTCGTGAGCATGCTCGATCACCGTCAGCTGCGGCTGTACGCGCCGTTCCTCTATGGCTTGTCCTGCCTGGGGCTGCTCATCGTGCTGACTCCGCTCGGGAGCATCGTCAACGGGGCGCACTCGTGGATCTCGCTCCCTGGCGGCTTCCAGATCGAGCCGTCGGAGTATGCCAAGATCGCGATCATCCTGATCGCCGCCATGATCCTGGGCGACCTGCGGCACGTGGACGCCCGGCCAGGGCTGCGGGCGGTCGGGCTGACTATCGCCTGCGCGGCGGTGCCGATCGTGCTGGTGGTGCTGGAGCCCGATCTCGGCGCGACGACCCTGATGGTCACCCTGCTGGTGGGGCTGATCGCGCTGTCGGGCATCCGGCTGCGCTGGCTGGCCGGGCTGGCCGGGACGGCGGTGCTGACGGTCGTCGTGGTGCTGAACCTGCACCTGCTGAAGGCCTACCAGCTGAGGCGGCTGACGGCGTTCCTCCACCCGGCGTCCGATCCCCGCGGGGCCGGCTACAGCGCGGCCCAGGCCAAGATCGCCATCGGCTCGGGCGGCTTGTCCGGCCAGGGGCTCTTTCACGGCCAGCTGATCGCCGGGAACTTCGTGCCCGAGCAGCACACCGACTTCATCTTCGCAGTCGCGGGCGAGGAGCTTGGCTTCGCCGGGACCGTCGTGATCATCTGCCTGCTCGCGGTGGTACTGCTGCGGGCGCTGCGGATCGCGGCTCGCGCCGACGACCAGTTCGGCATGCTCGTCGCGTCCGGGATCGCGATCTGGTTCGCGGTGCAGGCGTTCATCAACATCGGGATGACGGTCGGGATCATGCCCGTGACCGGGCTGCCGCTCCCGTTCGTGTCCTACGGCGGGTCAGCCATGTTCGCCGACATGATCGCCATCGGCGTCCTGCAGACCGTCCACCGCCACCGTTCCGTCTTCAGCTGAGCGCCGCAGCCGGGCCGGGCGGGCAGCTAGCCGGACGGCCCGCGCGGGCCGGTGGCCAGGCTCGGATCATCCGTGCTCGCCGGATGCGCCGGCTTCCCGTTGCGCCACGGCCGGGCGATGGCGAGCCACGCGCACGTGCCCGCGAGCAGGACGGCGCACAGGATCCAGCCCAGCGCCGTCGTCGCGACCCCGATGTACTTCAGGCCCGACGCGAAGATCACGAACGTGATGATGGGCCTGATGTAGCGGTCGGGGGCCCGTGACGACAGGAACGACCCGACCAGGACCGCCGGGACGCTCCCGATGACGATGGACGCCGAGACCGCGAACTCCACATGGCCGAACGCCAGAGCCCCGACCGCCGCCGCCAGCGTCAGCGGCACGGCCTGGGTCAGGTCCGTGCCCACCAGCTGGCCGGCGCTCAGCATCGGGTAAAGGAACAGCAGCAGGACGATCATCAAGGATCCCGAGCCGACCGAGGTCATCCCGACGATGATGCCGCCGATCATGCCGATGCACACGGTGGGCAGTGGCCGGCACACGATGTCCTGAACGATGACCGTGCGCTGCTGGCCGCTGCGCAGGTCAAGAACGTAACGCAGCACCATGGCCGCGGCCCCGGCCAGCAGCGCGGCGCCGAGCGCGGTCTCGACCCGGTCCTGCGCGGCGGATGAGCTGCCGAACAGGTGCAGGAGGTAGGCGCCGACGAACGCCATCGGCACGGAGCCGACGACCATCCAGCCGACCAGAGCCAGGTTCACCGTGCCCTTGCGCAGGTGCACGGCGGCACCGACCGGGCGCATCAGCACGGCGGCGACCAGGTCGCTGGAGATGGCGGTCGAGGGCTTCACGCCGAACAGCAGGATCAGCATGGGCGTCATCAGCGCGCCCCCGCCCGCTCCGGTCAGGCCGACCAGCAGCCCGACAACGGCGCTGCCGAGCACGATGTAGGGATCGACGTGCATGGTCCTCCCCTGATGAGCCTGCCTACATGATGCCGGCCGGCCGGGGCCGCGGCGGCCTACTCGCCAGAAAAGCTCCTGCTGACGCCGATGTCGCCACCCCGCCGGCGTCGCCGTAGGCTGTGACGATGCCTGTGCAGTCCGTGTATGACCGGCTGGAGCCGCTGCTCCCGCTGGTCCGCAAGCCGGTCCAGTACGTCGGCGGCGAGCTGAACTCGGTGGTCAAGGACTGGGATGCCGCCGAGGTTCGATGGGCGCTGATGTACCCCGATGCCTACGAGGTGGGCCTGCCCAACCAGGGCCTACAGATCCTCTACGAAGTCCTGAACGAGCAGGACGGCGTGCTCGCCGAGCGCACCTACAGCGTCTGGCCGGACCTGGAGAATCTGATGCGCGAGCGTCAGATTCCCCAGTTCACGGTCGACGCGCACCGGCCGGTCCGGGCGTTCGACGTGCTCGGCGTGAGCTTCGCCACTGAACTCGGCTACACCAACCTGCTGACGGCTCTGGACCTGGCCGGGATACCGCTGTGCGCGGCGGAGCGGGGCCCTGATGACCCGCTGGTGCTGGCGGGCGGGCACTCGGCGTTCAACCCCGAGCCGATCGCGGAGTTCATCGACGGCGCCGTACTCGGCGACGGCGAGCAGGTGGTGCTGGTCATCACCGAGCTGGTACGGACCTGGAAGCGGGCCAGGCCCGGCGGCCGGGACGGGCTGCTGCTCCAGCTCGCCGCCGCCGGCGGGGTCTACGTCCCGCGGTTCTATGACGTCGGCTATCTCCCGGATGGCGGGATCGGGCGGGTGACGCCCAGCCGGCCAGGCGTCCCGCGCGCTGTCGCCAAGCACACCGTCATGGACCTGGATTCCTGGCCGTACCCGCGCACGCCGCTGGTCCCCGTGGCCGAGGCGGTGCACGAGCGGTTCAGCGTAGAGATCTTCCGCGGCTGTACCAGGGGGTGCCGGTTCTGCCAGGCCGGGATGATCACCCGGCCGGTCCGGGAGCGGTCCATCACCACGATCGGCGAGATGGTCGACGCCGGGCTGGCGGCCACCGGCTTCCAGGAAGTCGGCCTGCTGTCGCTGTCCAGCGCCGACCATAGCGAGATCAACGAGATCGCCGTGGATCTCGCTGACCGGTACGAGGGCACCAATACCGGGCTGTCCCTGCCGTCGACCAGGGTGGACGCGTTCAATGTGACGCTGGCGGACGAGCTGAGCCGGGGCGGGCGGCGCTCTGGGCTGACCTTCGCCCCGGAAGGCGGGACCGACCGGATCCGCAAGGTGATCAACAAGATGGTCACCGAGGAAGACCTGATCAAGACCGTCACCACCGCGTTCGCCAGCGGGTGGCTGCAGGTCAAGCTGTACTTCATGTGCGGGCTGCCGACCGAGACCGACGAGGACGTGCTGGCCATCGCCAGGGTCGCGCACCGGGTGATCGAGGCGGGCCGCGCGGCCAGCGGCCGGCGGGACATCCGGTGCACCGTGTCGATCGGGGCCTTCGTCCCCAAGCCGCACACGCCCTTCCAGTGGGCGGGCCAGTGCGACCACCAGACGGTAGACGCCCGGCTGCGCAAGCTCGGCGCGGCCCTGCGGGCCAACCGCAACTACGGCAAGTCGGTCGGCTTCCGCTATCACGACGGCCGGCCATCGGCGATCGAGGGACTGCTGTCGCGCGGCGACCGGCGAGTCGCCGCCGTCATCAGGGCGGCCTGGGAAGACGGCGCGCGGTTCGACGGCTGGAGTGAGTATTTCTCCTTCGAGCGCTGGGAGCGCTGCGCGGCCAGCGCCCTGGCCGGCCAGGGCGTGGACCTGGCCTGGTACACGACCAGGGAGCGCCCGTACGCAGAGGTGCTGCCCTGGGATCACCTGGACGCCGGCCTGGACCGCGACTGGCTCTGGCAGGACTGGCTGGATGCGATCAACCCGGACGGGCCCGCCGAGGTAGATGACTGCCGCTGGACGCCCTGCTTCGAGTGCGGCGTGTGCCCGGCTATGGACACCGAGATCCAGGCCGGCCCGACCGGGGCGAGGCTGCTCCCGCTCACGCCGGTTTCCGCTGTCTCGGTTTCCGCTGCCGGAGTTTCCGCTCCGCCGTCACTAGCCTCGGGCGGGCACGTTTCGGGACGCGTATCCGTTTCGGATGTGACGACAGGGAGTGGCGGGTAGATGCCGCGGTCGGGTCCGGTCGGGCCGCCGCCTGCGCCAACCGTCCAGCGGCTGGCGATCCGGTATGCTAAGAGAGGCAGGATGCGCTTCGCGAGCCACCGGGACATTGCGCGGGCGGTCGAGCGCGGGGTGCGGAAAGCCGGCTTGCCGGTTGCCTACTCCGCGGGCTTTTCGCCGCACCCGAAGATTTCGTATCCCGGCGGCGCCTCGACCGGGACTGCGAGCGAGGCCGAGTACCTGGAGCTCTCGCTCACCGCGCCGTGCGTTCCCGCTGACATCAGGGAGCGCCTGGATGCGGCCCTGCCGGACGGGATTGACGTGATCGAGGTCGCCGAGATGACCAGCGCGTCCGACGCGCTGAGACTTGAGGCCTCGGAGTGGGAGATGATCTTGCCAGGGGTCGCGCCAGCGGAGGCGGCCAGGGCAGCGCAGGCGTTCCTCGACGCGCCGGTCGCGGAGGTAGAACGCCTGACTGGCAAGGGGATTCGGCGGTTCGATGCCCGCTCCGCCGTGGTCAGTCTTGAGCTTGACCGGCGTGCCAGGCAAGACCGGGACGCCGGATGTGCGATACTTCGAATGGTTGTTCGGCAGATGACACCTGCTGTCCGACCCGATGACATCCTGGCCGCACTCAGCCACATGTCGGCCCTCGAGCCATCGTCGCCCCCGCTGGTGACGCGGCTGGCGCAGGGGCCGCTCGGCAGGGAGGCTGCCGCCGGGACTGACGCCCCCCGGATATCCGGGGCGGCGGAGTCCTCCGGGCCGTCCCGGCCCGCGGCGGAAGTGCCCCTGCCTGCAGGGCAGAGCACGGCACAGGGGCAGGAAAAGGCAACGCGCCTGGATGGGGGGCATGCCCAAGGGGCATGCACCGCGTCAGTGAGCGCGTACGAACAGCTCCCGCGTGGCGCGGAGGGCCCGGATACGGGACCGTGCGCCCGGGAGCCTGACGGGAGAGAATGCCCGGATGCTCGAAACCGAGCGGCAGAACAGACAGTCAGATAGTGATGGGCCGGCAGCACCTGGCGCGGAGAGCCAGGGAAGTCAGGAGACTCAGGAAACGGGAGGGCAGGGGCGCAGGCTGCTCCGCCGAGCCCGCCGGGCCGTGACGCGGCCAGCCGGTCCGCCGGCAGATGCAGCTGGCGGCCAGGCCAGCGCAGCCAGCAGCGCGGGGCCAGCTCGTACAGGGCCAGCTAGCACGGGGCCAGACAGCGCGGTGCTGCCTAGTGCCGGACCAGCGAGTGCGGTGCCAGCGGCGATCTTGCCGCCGGCCCGTCGGCCGGGCCAGGTCCGGCCGCGCCGGATCCGGCGCAGGCGCCGCCTAAGCGCCGCCGGCCCGCCCGGTCCCCGGCCTCCACCCCGGATGGCCCCGTGCAGGCTGACGCGGGCCAGATTCAGGAACCCCGGATGTCCCAGGCGCCTCCTGCCATCCCGGCGGCAACTTTCCAGCCCCCGCTGGTCATCTTCCAGCCGCCGGACATCAGCGAGGCCCGAGCACCCGCCAGCACGGGCCGGGGTCGCCGCGCAGAGGCCGGTGCTGAGGCCGCGAGCGGACCCGCGGACGATGACGGGTCACGGCCGGGCCCGTCCGGCCAGAGTCACGCCGGGGCCGGCCAGTCCGGCTCGTACGGCGAGGGCAGCGCAGTCGGCGATCAGGACGGCGACGGCGATCCAGGCGGCACCCCGGCCCGGCGGCGCCGCCGTGGCGGCCGCGGTCACGCCAAGGGCCGCGGCGCGGGCGACAACGGCGCGGAGGCCGGGACCGCACCGCAGGCCGGCCAGGACAGTGAGCCAGACGACCAGGCCGACGCGGGCGCGCCCGGCGCAGGAGGATCAGCCGGCGACGAGGCCGGTGACGGGCCATCAACGCCCGCCCGCCGCCGGCGGCGCCGGCAGCGGAGCGGCTCAGCCGACTCCGGGGACGCTGACCCGGCTCAGGACGATCCGCCGGACACTGTCGTGCACGTGCGCGCACCGAGGGCAGCAGCGGCCACCGACGTCACCGACGTCCGGTCCATCAAGGGATCCACGCGGCTGGAGGCCAAGCGGCAGCGGCGGCGCGAGGGACGCGAGTCAGGGCGCCGGCGGCCGCCGATCATCACCGAGTCGGAGTTCCTGGCCCGCCGCGAGGCCGTTGAGCGGGTCATGGTGGTACGGCAGCATGGCGAGCGGACCCAGATCGCAGTGCTGGAGGACGGCGTCCTGGTCGAGCATTACGTCGACAAGGCCAGCCATCAGTCCTACGTCGGCAACGTCTACCTCGGCAAGGTGCAGAACGTGCTGCCCTCGATGGAGGCGGCCTTCGTCGACATCGGCAAGGGGCGCAACGCCGTCCTGTACGCGGGCGAGGTCAACTTCGACGCCAGCGGCCTGGAGGGCGTGGCCAAGCGCATCGAGTCGGCGCTCAAATCCGGCCAGTCCATCCTGGTGCAGGTCACCAAGGACCCGATCGGCCACAAGGGCGCCCGGCTGACCAGCCAGGTGAGCCTGCCCGGCCGGTACCTGGTCTACGTGCCCGGTGCCTCCATGACCGGGATCAGCCGCAAGCTGCCCGACACCGAGCGGGCGCGGCTCAAGCAGATCCTGAAGCAGGTCATGCCGGAGAACGCCGGGGTGATCGTGCGGACCGCGGCCGAGGGCGCATCCGAGGAGGAACTGGCCCACGACGTCGCGCGGCTGTCCGCGCAGTGGGAGACGATCGAGCGCAAGGCCAAGACCGCCAGCGCCCCCGAGCTGCTCTACAGCGAGCCGGACCTGACGCTGCGGGTGGTCAGGGACATCTTCAACGAGGACTTCACCAAGCTGGTCATCGCCAGTGACAGCGACTGGGACATGGTGGACGAGTACGTCCGCTACGTGGCGCCGAACCTGTCGGACCGGATGGAGCGCTGGACTGGCGATGAGGACGTGTTCGCGACCTATCGCCTTGATGAGCAGCTGGCCAAGGCGCTCGACCGGAAGGTGTGGCTGCCCAGCGGCGGCTCGCTCGTCATCGACACCACCGAGGCCATGACGGTCATCGACGTCAACACGGGGAAGTTCACCGGCCAGGGCGGCAACCTGGAGCAGACGGTGACCCGCAACAACCTGGAGGCGGCCGAGGAGATCGTTCGTCAGCTGAGGCTCAGGGACGTCGGCGGCATGATCGTGATCGACTTCATCGACATGGTGCTGGAGAGTAACCGCGATCTTGTCCTGCGGCGGCTGATCGAGTGCCTGGCCAGGGACCGGACCAAGCACCAGGTCGCCGAGGTGACCTCGCTCGGGCTGGTGCAGATGACCAGGAAGCGGGTCGGTTCCGGCCTGCTGGATGCGTTCTCGGTGCCATGCGAGCACTGCAACGGCCGCGGCGTGATCGTGTCCCTGGAGCTGGAGGACCACGTGCCCCCGCGTGGCCGCCCCGGCGCCGACGAGCGGCCGGCCAAGGACGACCGCAAGCCAAGGGAAGGCCGTTCCCCCAGGGGCGGCAGGCGCGGCGGCTCATCGGGCGACGGCACGGGCGATTCGGGCCCGGGCGATACGGGCCAGGTCGGCGACCGCGCGGAGAAGGACGCCAAGCCACGCCCGGGGACCGCCCAGGCCGGGATCGCTCACGTCGGATCGGCTCTGACCGGATCGGCTCTGACCGGATCGGCTCTGACCGGATCGGCTCTGACCGGATCGGCTCTGGCTGGATCGGCTCTGACCGGATCGGCCTCGGCTGAGCCGGACCTGGTCGAGGCGCCTTCGGCTGAGCCGGCTCCGGCTCCGGCCAGCGCTCCCAGTGCCGGGACCGTCCAGGCCGGCATCGCTCCTGCTTTTGTCGGCACGGCGCACGTGGGCACGGTCAAGGTCGGGGCGGTGCAGGGCGGCCCGGCGCGGCGCGGCTCTGGCCAGTCGGGAACAGTCCAGTCGGGAACAGTCCAGGCCGACCCGGTCCACGACGCTGGCGCGGGCGACTCTGCCGCCAGCAGTGGCGGCACCGCCGACAGTGCGGGCAGTGCGGACAAGGCCGACGTCATAGAATCCGTGACTGCCGGCGTCAAGGCCCCCCGGTCATCGCGGACGAGGTCAAGCCGGACCAGATCGGCCGCCAAGGCCGACGGTATGGCTGCGACTGACGGGACTGTGACCGCTGAGGCGGTAACGGTTCCTGACGGGGCTGTGGTTCCTGACGGGGCTGTGGTTCCTGACGGGGCGGCGGCCACAGATGGCGGCCGCCCGGCGGCACGTAGCAGGCGCGGTCGGGGCCGGGCGGCTCAGAAGGCCGAGCGGCCCGATTCCGCCGCCGACGGCGCCCAGCCCGCCGACGGCGCCGAGCCCGCAAGCGGCGCCGAGCCTGCTAGCGGGGCCGGGGCCAGCGACGAGGAGCCGGCGGTCCTTGACCGTGGAGAGGTTTCCGCAAATCGCGCATGAAGCACTCCAGGATCGAGAAATCACGTGATGGATCATGGAACTGGGAGGCCCGGGCTCGGGTAGCCGTCATCTGATGGCCCGCGCAGTCTGATACTCTTTGTGGTCGGCGCACCGGATGAATCCAGCTGCGGATACGCAGCTGAGGTGAGCAGTGCGCAACGTAGGCAAGCCCGCTCGCATCGACGGCGAAACGATTCCGCGGATCTCGCGGCGGGCTCGCACAAGGGAGAGAGAGATCTCGGGTGTACGCGATCGTGCGCTGCGGCGGCAGGCAGGAGAAGGCGTCGGTTGACGACGTCCTGACCGTTGACAAGCTCGCTGGTGAAGTCGGCTCCAGCGTGAAGCTGGCTGCCGTCCTCGTGGTTGACGACGGCGAGGTGATCAGCGACCCGGCGGCACTCGGTGACTACGAGGTCACCGCCGAGATCGTCGGAGCCGCCAGCGGGCCCAAGATCAACATGATTCATTACAAGAACAAGACCGGCTACCGGCGCCGGCTCGGCCACCGGCAGAAGTACACGCAGGTGAAGATCACTGGCATCGGCAGTGACAAGGCCCGCGCCAGTTCGAGGAAGAAGGGCTGAGATGGCTCACAAGAAGGGCGCGTCGTCCAGCCGGAACGGCCGCGACTCCAACGCCCAGCGGCTCGGGGTCAAGCGGTTCGGCGGGGAGCTCGTCGGCGCTGGCGAGATCATCGTGCGCCAGCGCGGGACCCACTTCCACCCGGGGATCGGCGTCGGCCGTGGCGGAGATGACACCCTGTTCGCCCTCGTCGACGGGAAGGTCGAGTTCGGCACCCGGCGCGGGCGCCGCGCGGTGAGCGTGATCCCGGCCGAGATAGCAGTAGCGGCGGCCGAGGCGAGCTAGGCCGGCCACATCGTCTTACCAGCAAATTTACCTGCACAACTTGCCAAGGGCGGACCGGTCATCGGTCCGCCCTTGGCGCATCTGAGCGGCTGACTGAGCGGCGGCATAGCCCTTCTGAGCCGGGTATAACGAGGAGGAGGTGGGTCGTGGCGGAATTCGCGGACCAGGCTGAGCTGCGCGTACAGGCGGGCGATGGCGGCCACGGCTGCGCCTCCATCCACCGGGAGAAGTTCAAGCCGCTGGGCGGCCCGGACGGCGGCAACGGGGGCCGCGGCGGCGATGTGATCGTCGAGGTTGACCCGAGCGCCGCTACGCTTCTCGACTTCCACCGGCGCCCCATGCGCCGGGCCGGCAATGGCAAGCCAGGCGGCGGATCCAACCGGAGCGGCGCGGCCGGTGACGACCTGATCATGCGGGTGCCGGACGGCACGGTCGTGAAGACCATGGATGGTGAGGTCCTCGCGGACCTGACCGGAGCGGGCACCGCCTTCGTGGTGGCCCAGGGCGGGCACGGCGGCCTCGGGAACGCGGCGCTCGCGTCGTCCAAGCGCAAGGCCCCTGGCTTCGCGCTGCGCGGTGAGCCGGGCATCGAGCGTCATCTGCTGCTCGAGCTCAAGACCGTCGCGGACGCCGGCCTGGTGGGATTCCCGAATGCCGGGAAATCCTCGCTCATCGCCGCCATGTCGGCCGCGCGCCCCAAGATCGCGAACTATCCGTTCACCACGCTCATCCCGCATCTGGGCGTAGTCAAGGCCGGCGAGGTCCAGTTCGTCGTCGCGGACGTCCCCGGCCTGATCCCCGGGGCCAGCAGCGGCAAGGGGCTCGGGCTCGACTTCCTGCGGCATGTGGAGCGCTGCACGGTGCTCGTCCACGTGCTCGACTGCGCCACCGAGGAGCCGGGCCGAGACCCGATCTCCGACCTGGACGCGATCGAGGCGGAACTGGCCAGCTATGACGCCGCCACCGGCGCGGGGATGCTGGAGCGCCCCAAGGTCGTGGCCCTGAACAAGATTGACGTGCCCGCCGCCCGTGACCTGGCCGACCTGGTCGCGCCGGAGCTCGAGGCCCGCGGCATGACCGTCTGCCAGGTGTCGGCCGCGACCAGGGAGGGCCTGCGCGAGCTGGCCTTCACCCTGGCCGGCGTGATCGCCGCGGACCGGGCCGCGGCCCCGCTGGTCGAGCCGACCCGGCTGGTGCTACGGCCAGAAGCCGTCGCGGGCCCGGCATTCGAGATCGTCCGTACGGGAGACAACAGCTTCCTGATCCGCGGGGAGAAGCCGCGGCGGTGGATCACGCAGACCGACTTCAGCAACGATGAGGCGGTGGGCTACCTGGCGGACCGGCTGGCCCGGATCGGGATCGAGGAGGCGCTGGCCGAGGCTGGAGCGCAGCCAGGGGCCGAGGTGCTGATCGGCGAGGAGAGTAACGCGGTGGTCTTCGACTGGGATCCGCAGCTGCCCGACGACGCGAGCCTGGGCCCCCGCGGCACCGATCGCCGGCTGTCCAGGTAGCCACGGTCAGCCGGCCAGGCCGAGGTCCCCGCGCGGCCGGAGAAACAAAAATACGCGCTACATTTGTTAGCGCGTATGCCAGGCTGAAACGCATGAACTTCTGTAAACGCATAAATCTTTAAAGGGGACTTCTTTAGTTTACCGGAAAAGGAGCCTTGTTGTCAAAGGAAGAATTGGCCCGCGAGCAGGAATACATCTCCATGCTCTACGGCCGGCTCGATGATCTGCGCAAGCGGGCCTCCGGCCGCCTGTCCAGGGTGCTGCGGCAGACGGGCGGGACGCCCCAGGCCAGGACCGAGCGTGACGCGTTCAGCGCGCTGTACACCAGGCAGCTGGCCCAGTTCGACGCGGCCGAGCACGGCCTGTGCTTCGGCCGGCTCGAATTCAACCAGGGCGAGCGCCGCTATATCGGCCGGCTCGGCCTGCACGGCGATACCGATGACTACGAGCAGCTGCTCATGGACTGGCGCGCGGACGCGGCGCGGCCGTTCTACCTGGCCACCGCCGCCTCGCCCGGCGAGGTCAAGGTGCGCCGTCACATGAAGACCCGCAGCCGCACGCTGCTGTCCATCGATGACGAGGTCCTGGATCTCGCGGCCGCCGACCCCGCCAAGCACGAGGGCCTGACCGGCGAGTCGGCCCTGCTGGCCGCGCTGAACGCCAGCCGGACCGGGCAGATGGGCGACATCGTCGAGACGATTCAGGTGGAGCAGGACCGGATTATCCGGTCTGACCTGAGCGGGGTCCTGGTCGTCCAGGGCGGCCCCGGCACCGGCAAGACGGCGGTCGCCCTGCACCGGGCCGCCTACCTGCTGTACACCTACCGGCGGCAGCTGGAGAAGCGCGGCGTGCTGGTCATCGGCCCGAACGCCACCTTCCTGCGCTACATCGGCCAGGTGCTGCCGTCTCTCGGCGAGACCAGCGTCCTGCTGTCGACCATCGCCGATCTGTACCCGGGCGTGAGCGCGCGCGGGACCGAGCCCCCGCCAACCGCCGCGATTAAGGGCAGGCTGGCGATGACGGGAGTGGTCGCGGCGGCGGTGCGCGACCGGCAGCGGATTCCCGGCGAGGACCTGGAGATCGTCGTTGACCGGGAGAAGGTCAGGCTCAGCCGCCAGGCCTGCAGCCGGGCCCGCGAGCGCGCCCGGCGCTCGCGCTGGCCGCACAACCAGGCGCGGCAGATTTTCGCGCGTGAAGTGATCACCGCGCTGACCGGCCAGGTCGCGGCCCGGCTCGGGGCCAACGCGCTCGGCGACAGCAACCTGCTCAGCCAGGATGACCTGGACGACCTGCGGCAGGAGGTGCGCAGCGACCCGGCCGTGCGGGCGGCGATCGACGCGCTGTGGCCGGTCCTGACGCCGCAGCAGCTGCTGGCTGACCTGTACTCATCGGCGGCCAGGCTCGCCTCGGCCGCGCCCTCGCTGACCGACCAGGAGCGGGCGATGCTGCTGCGGCCCGCGGCCCCTGGCACCGGCGTCTGGACTCCCGCGGACGTGCCGCTGCTGGATGAGGCGGCCGAGCTGCTGGGCGAGGATGACCGCGCGGCGAAGGCCCTGGCCGAGCGCAGGCGGCGGGATGAGGTCGCCTACGCCCAGGGCGTGCTCGACATCATGTCCCGCGACCTGGACGACGATCCGGAGGTTCTGATGGGCTCCGACGTCGTGGACGCCGCTGAGCTGGCGCTGCGGCACGCGGATGCCGACACCCTGACCGCCGTGGAGCGGGCGGCATCGGACCGGACCTGGGCGTTCGGCCACGTGATCGTCGATGAGGCGCAGGAACTCTCCGAGATGGCCTGGCGGATGCTGATGCGGCGCATCCCCGGCAAGTCCATGACGATCGTGGGGGATGTGGCCCAGACCGGTGACCTGGCGGGCATCTCGTCCTGGGAGCAGGCCCTCGGCCGGTACATGGAGGACCGCTGGCGGCTCGCGCCGCTGACGATCAACTACCGGACGCCCGCCGAGATCATGGCCGTCGCCGCGGACGTGCTCGCGGCGATCGACCCGGCGCTGGAGCTGCCGCGGTCCGTGCGCGAGTCGGGCACGCTGCCGTGGCGGCTGGAGACGGCCCCGGCCGAGCTGGCCGGCCAGCTGGCCCGGGCCGCGGTGACGATGGCCGGGCAGACCGGCGACGGGCGGACGGCCGTGATCGTGCCCGCCGCCCGCCTCGCCGAGCTCGGCCAGGCGGTCAGCGCCGTGCTGCCCGGCACCGCGGTGGGGGAGAACTCCGAGCTCGACGGCCCGGTGGAGCTGGACTGCCCGGTGGTGGTGCTGAGTGTCCGGCAGGTCAAGGGCCTGGAATTCGACTCGGTCCTGATCGCCGACCCGGCCGGCATCCTCGCCGAGTCGCCCCGCGGGCTCAATGACCTGTACGTCGCGCTGACCAGGGCCACCCAGCGGCTGGGTGTCGTGCACAGCGGCGAGGTGCCCGCCGTGCTCGCGGGCCTGAGCCCGGCCCGTTAGCTGTCGTTGTCGCGGTTGTTCCCGCCGGTACCGGTGGTGAACCTGTTGATCAGGCGGCTGCCCACGTCCGCGGCCGTGCCCGCGGCACCGCGCGCGGCGCCGATCAGCGGGTCGGAGCTGCGCGCCCACGAGTCCTGGTAGGACTTCGCCGCCGACTTGAACTCATCGCCGACGGAGGTGTCCGGGTCGTCCTCGCGGCGCGGGTAGTTGCCGGCCAGGATGTCGCGGTACTCGCCGCCGGAGGTCCACCGGTCCAGCTCGGCGAAGCGCACGACCGCGAACGGGTGCGTGGTGCCCTGCAGCTGGAGCAGCTTGAGCAGGCCCTCGCGGATGTCGGGGACGGCGTCGTACTCGCGGGCCTGCTGGTGGAACGCGTCATGGCTGAGCTCGGCCAGCTGCGCCCCGCCGGCGGTCTTCATCAGCGCGCGGCGGCCGGCCTCCACGTCCTGCCCGGCCAGGACGCCGGCCCGGTCGCAGGACAGCTCCGACTTGCGGTACCACTCCTCCAGGGCCCAGATGATGCCCTTGAGGCCGATCCAGGCGAACGGCACGAACGCCAGCCGGGTCGCCAGCCGCATCAGGTGGAACAGCATCGTGCGGTACACCGCATGCCCGGACAGCACATGGCCGAGCTCGTGCCCGATGACAAAACGGATTTCCTCGGCGTCGAACAGGTCCACCGCGCCCGTCGTGATCACGATAAACGGCTTGTCGGTGCCCAGCGTCATCGCGTTGACGACCGGGCCCTGGCTGATGAACAGCTCAGGGATCACGGGCAGGTCCAGGACGTAGGCGCCGTCGCGCATGCACTCGTACAGATCGGGGAACTGCTCGGGCGACGCGCGCACCGCACTGGCCAGGAACATCAGCCGCAGGCTGCGGTCGCTGAACAGGTTGGCCAGGTTGCGCAGGATCACGTCGAAACCAGTGAGCTTGCGCATCGCGACCAGGGCGGAGCGATCTGCGGGATGCTCGTAAGCACGGGAGCTGATGCCGGGCAGACGTACCCGGGAGCGATCAGGCACAGTGGTCATACCGCCATCGTAAGCGCCGAACGCCGGAGGTTAGCCAACATGCCAGCAGTGCCCCCGCCGGAGATGTTCGAGCCGGACGCTGAGTCCATGCCGGCCCAGCAGCGGGCCGGGCTCCAGCAGGACCGGCTGCGCGCCCTGATCGGCACCCTGCTGGCCGCCGGCGGGCTGCAGGCCGGGCGCCTGAAGGAGGCGGGCGTCGGCGCCGGTGCCGACGTGGGCCTGGACGATCTGGCGGCGCTCCCGACGACCAGCAAGCGGGACCTGTGGGACGCCTACCCGTTCGGGCTGCTGGCCGTGCCGCGCCGCGAGGTCGTGGCGGTCCACGGGTCGAGCGGGACCGGCGGCCGGCCCACGCTGGTCAGCTATACCCGCGCCGACCTGCGCCTGTGGGCGCGGATGTGCGCGCGGGCCCTGGCCGCGGCGGGCGCGGGGCCCGGCAGCATCGTGCACAACGCCTACGGCTACGGGCTGTTCACCGGCGGGCTCGGCATTCACCAGGGCGCGATCGAGCTCGGCGCCACCGTGGTGCCGGTCTCCGGCGGGATGACGCCGCGGCAGGTCACGCTCATCGCCGATCTGCAGCCGGACATCCTGACCTGCACGCCGTCCTACGCGATCCGGCTGGGCGAGGCGCTGGCCGCGGCCGGGCTGCGGCCGGGCGCCGGGCTGAGGCTCACCGCGGGCGTCTTCGGGGCCGAGCCGTGGACCGAGGCGCTGCGGACCCGGATCGAGGACCTGCTGGGGCTGCGGGCACTGGACATCTACGGGCTGTCGGAGGTCATCGGCCCCGGCGTGGCGGCGGAGTGCGTGGTCGCCGCGGACGGGCTGCACGTCAACGAGGATCACTTCCTGGTCGAGGCGATCGATCCGGTGACCGGGTCGCCGGCGGCGGATGGCAGTGCGGGGGAGCTGGTGTTCACGACCCTGACCAAGCAGGCCATGCCGCTGCTGCGGTACCGGACCGGCGACATCGCGGCGCTGCGGCGCGGCGACTGCGCCTGCGGCCGGACCCTGGTCAAGATGACGCGGGTGACCGGCCGCCGGGACGACATGCTGGTGATCCGCGGCGTTAATGTCTATCCCAGCGAGGTGGAGCGGGTGCTGCTGGCCGACGCGGCGCTCGCTCCTGACTACCTGCTGGTCGTGGACGAGCGGTCACCCCAGCTGCGCCTGATCGCCTGTTGTGAATACAAAACGGATGGGTCCGGGCAGCTCCCGTCCGCCGCGCGGGTCCCGGCCGGCAGCGAGCTGGAGGCGCGGCTGCGGGACGCGCTGGGCCTGTCGGTGCGGGTGGCGGTGCTGCCGGCCGGCACCGTGCCGCGGACCGAGGTCGGCAAGGCGGTGCGGATCGCGCGGTGGGCGGGCGGCGAGCCGCCGGTGCCCGGGATCGCATGAGCGGGAAGTCGGGCGGGAAGAGCGGGAGCGGCAATCGTGAAGTGGACAGCGGCGGACGTGGGCGATCAGTCCGGGCGGACGGCGGTGATCACCGGCGCCAACTCGGGCATCGGGCTGGAGGCGGCGCGGGTACTGGCCGGATTCGGAGCCACGGTCGTCCTCGCCTGCCGGGACGAGGGACGGGCGAAGGCGGCCGCGGCTGACCTGGCCGGCGGGCAGGCGGACATCGTGCGGCTGGACCTGGCCTCGCTGGCGTCGGTGCGCCAGGCGGCGCAGGAGATCTCCGCGCGCTTTGGCCGGCTGGACCTGCTGATCAACAACGCGGGGGTGATGATGCCGCCGTTCGCCCTGACCGAGGACGGCTTCGAGCTGCAGCTGGGTAGTAACCACCTGGGCCATTTCGCGCTGACCGGGCTGCTCCTGCCCGGCCTGCTGGAGGTGCCGGGATCACGGGTGGTGACGGTCAGCAGCAACGCGCACCGGGTCGGCCGGATCCATTTCGGCGACCTGAATTCCCGGCACCGCTACGGCAAGGTCCGGGCGTACGGGCAGTCGAAGCTGGCCAACCTCATGTTCAGTTACGAGCTGCAGCGCCGCCTGGCGGCGGCGGGAGCGCAGACGATCTCGGTCGCGGCGCACCCTGGTACCTCGCGCACCAACCTCACCCGCCACATGTCCCTGCTGGCTGCCGGGCTGAGCGTCCCGCCGAGCGCCGTCACCTCCTGGCTCGCGCAGAGCCCGGCGATGGGCGCGCTGCCGACGCTGCGCGCGGCGACCGACCCGGCCGCCCGCGGCGGCGACTACTACGGCCCGTCCGGCCCGCTGGAGTTCACCGGCTACCCCGTACGGGTGACCTCGACGGCCCGCTCGCGGGATGCGGCCGCCCAGCGCCGCCTGTGGGCGGAGTCGGAGCAGCTCACCGGGGTCAGCTACCTGAGCGCAGGCTCGGCATGAACGACACGGGCCTGTTCATGACCGACGGGGCGGGCGCCAAGCGCATCGGGGTCATGGGCGGCACCTTCGACCCGATCCATCACGGCCACCTGGTGGCGGCCAGCGAGGTCGGGCACTTCTTCTCGCTGGACGAGGTCATCTTCGTGCCGACCGGCCAGCCGTATCAGAAGGATCAGCGCGTCTCCGCCGCCGAGGACCGCTACCTGATGACGGTGATCGCGACCGCGTCGAATCCGCGGTTCTCGGTCAGCCGGGTGGACATCGACCGGCCCGGTGAGACGTTCACGATCGACACGCTGCGTGACCTTCGGGCGGCCCGCGGGCCCGAGGCCGAGTTCTTCTTCATCACCGGCGCGGATGCCCTGGCCAAGATGATGTCGTGGCGGAACGCCGACGAGCTGTTCAGCCTGGCGCATTTTGTTGGCTGCACCCGGCCCGGCCACCGGCTTTCGGACGCCGGGCTGCCGGACAAGCGGGTCAGCCTGATCGAGGTGCCCGCCCTGGCGATCTCGTCGACCACCTGCCGGCAGCGGGTGCAGGCCGGGGAGCCGATCTGGTACCTGGTACCGGACGGCATCGTGCAGTACATCACCAAGCGCCGCCTGTATGACGGGTAGGCCGCAGCATGGCGGGCTGGCTGTGCCTTACGGTCAGCCCGGATGCCCTCGCCTGGTCGCCTGGCCCGGCCGGTCAGGTTACCCTGAACTGGTTCCGTCCGACGTGAAACAGCGACGAGAGCGCAGAGCATAGGACTCAGTGAGGGAGGACGAGCAGCGCACGTGACAGCCACGGAGAGGGCCGTCGAGCTGGTGAGGATCGCCGCGGGAGCGGCCGCCGACAAGCTCGCCACAGAGATCATCGCGTACGACGTGAGCGAGCAGCTCGTGATTACTGATGCGTTCCTGCTCTGCTCGGCCTCCAACGACCGCCAGGTCAAGGCCATCGTCGACGAGATCGAGGACAAGCTGCGCAAGGCCGGCACCAAGCCCGTCCGCCGCGAGGGGGAGCGGGACGGCCGCTGGGTCCTGCTGGACTACATCGACATCGTCATCCACGTGCAGCACGCCGAAGAACGCGTGTTCTACGCGCTGGAGCGCCTCTGGAAGGACTGCCCGCGGATCCCGCTGCCCGAGCCGGTCGACGCCGGCGGAGCGCGCCGGGGCGGTTCTGCTGGCGCTGGCCAGTCAGGATCTGCCTGATCATGGCCGACATCGATCCGGGCGCCACTGGCGTCGGGCCAGAGCAGGCTGGGCCGGAAGCGTCGACGTCCGCATCAGTAGCGGTGGCCGGCGGGATCGCGTCGGCCCGGGGCGGCGGGGCTGGTCGTTCGGGGGATGCGGCGGTCAGGCTCGTGCTGTGGCGGCACGGCCAGACCGACTGGAACGCCGAGCATCGCTTCCAGGGCCAGAGCGATACCCCGCTCAATTCCGCCGGGCACGAGCAGGCGCGCCGCGCGGCCCGGTACCTCGCGGCGCTGCGGCCCGCGGTGATTTTCTCCTCTGACCTGTCACGGGCGGCGGCCACCGCCGAGACGCTGGCCCGGCTGACCGGGCTCAAGGTGCAGCTCGACAAGGATCTCAGGGAGCGCCACGGCGGCTCCTGGGAGGGAAAGACGGCGGCGGAGATCAGCCAGCTCTACCCGGAAGCCCACGCGGCCTGGGCGCCCCCCGACGGCGAGCCGGCCGCCGCCGTCGCCGATCGCGCCGCGGAGGCACTGGAGCGGATCGCCGACAGCCTGACGGCCCCGTCGCTGGCCGTGGTGGTGAGCCACGGAGCGGCGCTCAACATGGGCATGTCGCGTCTGCTCGGGCTGCCAGACGGCCTGCGGGTGATCGGCCCGTTTGGCAACTGCAACTGGTCGGTCATCGGACGCCGAGCCGGGAAATGGCGGCTGTTCGAGCACAATGTCGGTAGGCTGCCGGAGCCGGTGGCCGAGGTTTCGTCCGACGCGGCGACCGGGGCGGCGGCCGGTCACGGCGGCTGACAGGTTTCTTGTACACTGGCGAGGCGCTTCAGCCGGTTGGCCGGGGCGCGCCGAGGGGCTATAGCTCAGTTGGTAGAGCGCTTGCATGGCATGCAAGAGGTCTGGGGTTCGAATCCCCATAGCTCCACTGGTTTTTCGTGTTTTTGTTCTAGTGGTCAAGTGACTAAGCCAAGTGACTATCTCAGTGACTGGGTATCGGCGGTGTGCGCTGCTGGTGTCATGCGGCTGGATCCGGTGGCCCGAGACCCCGCGCGTTATGACGTGCGTGCAAGAGGCCAGGGTCCGGGCATCCGGGTCCCCGGCCAGACCGCCGGGGCTGTTCGCGGATGGTTCTCCTCCCGGCGTTGCGCGTCGAGCAGCTGGCCGAGGAAAATGAGTACGAGTCATAGGGCGCTAGACGTGGGCGCCGTGTGGTCCATGGCGCAGTTCGTGACTCTTGGCTCGCGTCGGGCGACGGCGCATTGCGCGCCGTCCCGAGCGGCATTGCTGGCGCGATCGCACCGTGCCGGAGCCGAGGTACCGCGGATGGCGGACGGTGGTACCGAAGGCAGCGGCGCAGCCGCGTATGAGGGTCGGCCCGGGGGAGGGTACGCTCGCAGTCATTGATCCGCAATAAGGGCCAGACCGCGGAGAATAACGGCCGAGCACTCGGCCAGGCCGAGGACATACAGAACAGGAACATCTGGCGCGACGTGCAGAGATCTCAGCTGATCTCAACGGCCGGAATATCCGGCAGGGAGTGTCAATACAGAGGCATTCTCCTTGCTTGTTACGCACGGTGATCACTGCAAGGTTGCGTCCATTACGGAGTCCGGGATCTGAACGGCTTGTGATCATGTGATTCCGCATATTTTCGAGATCTTTTGACCGTGATCCGACCGTCGTTCTGACCTGACTCGTGCCAGCGTCGGGGCGGTAGTGATCGCGGGTCGCTGGCCTGCTGACTCGCTTCGCGATTGCGTGCGATGTGGTCACTAAGAGCCTCGTCGTGGAAGTCTTCGGGGGTGGTCTCGCGGTTCGTGCGCAGGGTCGGCACCGCTTCAGGGGCGGTCGCGGTTCGGGTCGTCACACGCCGGGACCGGCAGGTCGAGCGGGTCGAGCACGTAGGGTCCGCTCATACTGATGCCGAGCTCGCGTTGCTGCTGGCAGCGGCGCGTGAGCGGCTGTCCCGGGTCAGGACGTCTTGGATCTGGGGGCCTGCTGGTGGTCCCGGCACGGATGGACGATGTCGCGGACTGACCGGCGAACCGGAGTTGCCCCTGCGGCCGGCGCCGTCGGCGGCCGGTGGGCGTCCCGCCGCCGTCACTGCGGGCGGGCGGGTCGCAGGGACGTCCGCTGATCTGCTCTGGGCGGTCTTGACCAGCGCGTATGCGCGGCTGGAGGTCGATGTCCTGGGCGATGACGGGTTCCGCGCGATGGTCCTGGCAGCATCGTGGAGCCGACCTCCAAGGCCGAGGTCGTGCGGGTCCCAGGCGAGATCGGCGCACCGGCCGTGAGCCTGCGCAGGTTGTTCCGGTCCCTGGCCCGCTCGCAGTCCCGCGACTACCGCGGGCAGCTGGCCACGGCCGCCTGGGCGCACTCGGTCCGCACGAGCGGCACCGCCGCCTTGGTGATCTACGACGTGACGACGCTGCACTTCGAGCGCGTGGTCGCTGACGCCGGGATGCTCTTGGCGGCGAACCTGAACGCGCTGGAGGATGCCGGGTTCGGGTTCATCGTCGGCTCGCGGATCACCAAGGCCCCTTACGACCTGGCCGGGCAGTTCGAGCGGCACGGCAACTACTTCACCGACGGGGAGGTCCTGGAGTCGGCCCGGCGGATGGGCCCGGGCAACGCTGCCCGGATCCGGCGGGTGGCCTGCCAGTGGAAGTTCAAGCGCGAGCAGCACGACAATAAGACCATCAACGCCATGATCGAGCGTGCGGAGAAGATCGCCGACGGTCGCGCGCCGTTGAAGAAGGCACGGTTCCTGAAGGTCACAGATGCCACCACCGAGCCCGGCCAGGTCACGATCGGCCGAGCCCGCCAGCTCGCCGGCCTGAAGGGCTACGTCACGAACCGGCCCACCTCGAGGATGGACGGCGCCGCGGTCATCGCGGCCTGCCACGACCTCTGGAGGGCGGAGCAGCCGTTCCGCATCACCAAGGGCGACCTACGGGCCCGGCCCGTGTTCCACCATCAGCGGGAGGCCATCGAGGCCCACCTGACCGTCGTGTACGCCTCCCTGGCCGTGGCCCGTCACCTGCAGGACGCCACCGGCACCAGCATCAAGAAGATCGTCCACCCTGCGCACGGCACGCTCAGCGACCATCGAGATCAATGGCCAGCGCCTCACCCTCGACCCCGACCTCACCCGCGATATCCTCAAGCGGCTCGAAACAGGGCACTAAGCGATTGGCGCGAGTCAGGTCTGAGCGCGGCCAGTGCGGCATCGAGCCGCACGGGTCATCTCTGGCTAGCATTTGCCGGTATTGAACGTCAGCATTTCCTCATGGCATGCAAGAGGTCTGGGTTCGAATCCCCATAGCTCCACTAGTTTTCCCAGGCCAGAACCCAGTTTAAAGATCATCCAGAGTGTTCCAAGATCGCTTGGCCGTCATTTGACCGTCGCGGCGGACATGACAGATTGTCACTCAGCCTCACGGACCAGCCCATGTTCGTTGATCAGGCAGCCGACGCGAGTGTGTCTTCGGACGTGGTACTGGTCGAGATCGACCGGTTCGGGCAGCGGTTGCAGCGGCGGCGCCGTGCAGCGACCGGTGCGGCTGGTGCTGGTTATGGTGGGCCTGGTACTCGCGCAGGATCCGCCGCAGATGGTTCTCCTTCTGATCGGCAGTGCATTGTGCGAGGCGCCGGATCCTTGTTCCAACTGAGCTACATATGGATGCCAGGGAAACCAACCCCGCGGCAGCAGACGGCGGCTGGCTAGGACTCGCTGCCGGAGCTGGCTCGGGGGGGCGGTTTCCGGGCGGCTGTGCTGGCTTTGGCGGTCTGCACGGCTGTTGTGAGGGCGGCGATGTCGTAGGGACCGTAGTGGCGCCGGCCGTTGATGAAGAACGTTGGGGTGCCGGATACGCCTGACAGGTCGGCGGTGTCGATGTCTTCGGCGATTCTGGCGGTGCCCGCATGTCTTCTGATGTGGTCGCGGAACCGGGCGCTGTCGAGGCCGATGTCGCTGGCGTAGCGGATCAGGTCACTGGTGAGCAGGTCACCCTGGTGTTCGATGAGCTGGTCGTGCATTTCCCAGAACTTGCCCTGGGCGGCGCCGGCTTCGGCTGCCTCGGCGGCCAGCTGGGCGTGGGGGTGAACGTCGTTGAGCGGGAGGTGACGCCACACGTACTTCACGTCGCCTTGGCCGGTGAGCAGGTTCCGGATGACGGGCTCGGCCTGGCCGCAGTAGGGGCATTCGAAGTCGCCGTACTCGACGATGGTTACCGGGGCGCTGGCGGGGCCGCGGATATGGTCGCGGCCCGGGTCGACGGGTGCTCCCAGATCGGTGATGGCCACGGAGCTGCCGAGCAGCGCGCGGATCTGCAGCCTGGCCGGTAGCAGCGTAGTGACGCGGAAGACCAGCCAGGTGATCACCGATGCGCCGAGGGCGGCGCTGAGCACGCCGAGCTTGGCATCCTGTAGCTGGCTGCCGGTGAAGGCCAGGGTTGCGATCAGGATGGAGACAGCGAAGCCGATGCCGGCGATCGTGCCCGTGCCGGCGACCGCGGCCCAGCCGACGGGCGGCCGGAGCCGGCCGCGGCTGAGCCGGGTCAGTACCCAGGAAGCGCCGGTGATGCCGATCGGCTTGCCGGCCACGTAGCCGAGGAGAATCCCGAGGGTGATCGGGGAGGTGTAGGCGCGGGCGAGGAAGCTGCCGCTGATGGTGATCCCGGCGTTGGCGAGGGCGAAGACCGGCACGATCACGTAGCTGGTCCAGGGATGGTAGAGGAGCTGCAGCCGTTCGTTCGGCGAGATCGCCGCGGACAGGCCGACGCTGGCCGACCGGGCGAGCTCGGAGGTCGGCTGCTCCCGGAAGGTGCGGAACAGCTCGCTGGCCTGCTCCAGGTCCGATCGGGCCGCTGGATGAGCATAGGTCAGCAGGCCCATCACCAGGCCGACGACCACCGGGTCAACGCCGGACTTGAGCACGGCGACCCACGCCACGATCCCCAGCAGCGCATAGACGATCCCGTACCGCACGCCAGCGCGGCGGACGAGGAAGATCACGCTGAGGATGCCGAACCCGGCCGCCAGCGCGGCCGGATCGATGTGGTGACTGTAAGCCGCGCCGATGACGACCAGCGACACGAGGTCATCGACCACCGCGACGGACAGCAGGAACGCCCGCACCCGGTCAGGGAACCGCGGACCCGTCAGGGCGAGCATCCCGAGCGCGAACGCCGTATCGGTCGACATCGCCGTGCCCCAGCCGTCAGCTGCGGAAGTGCCGGCGTTGAAGGCCAGGTAGATCGCCACCGGCACCAGCAGGCCGCCCAATCCGGCGGCGACCGGCAGCGCCAGCCGCCGCCGCTCCCGTAGCTCGCCCATGTCGAACTCGCGCCGGGCCTCAAGCCCGAAGACGAAGAAAAAGAAGGTCATCAGCCCGCTGTTCACCCAGTCCCGCAGGTCCAGGGAAACCTCGCCGCTGCCGAGCCGGACCGACAGCTGCGTGCGCCAGAAATTGTCATACGAGGCCGCGTCGATATTCACCCATGCCAGCGCGGCCAGGGTCATGACGAGCAAGACAGCGGCACTGCCGGTCTCAGTCCGCAGGAACCTGCGCAGCGGCGTCTGCAGATTCCGCGTCCACGCTGTCCGTTCCGAGAAACCCCCGGCGGGCGCGGACGAGCCGTCAGGCACGGCGTCCCCCTTCAGACCCGGCCCAGGCGGCGGACTGGGTCGTCTTTCTGACTGCTCCCGGCCGCCAGTCCGGCGCTGAGCATCGAGGACAGTATCCGAGGGCAGCGTCGTTCCGCCGTAGCACCCCCCGAGCTGGGAACGTCCGAGCGCTCCGGCGAGCGGCGCAGCCGACAGGACAAGCAGCGCGCGCGGCCGCGCGGCCGCGCCCCGCAACCGGGTGTCTCATTGCTTGCTCCCAGGCGGTGTGCGGATCTGGATGAATCCGGCGGCGAGCGTGCTGGCCAGCGCGACCGCGGCGACCGCGGCCAGGAAGACCAGGTGGGTGCTGGTGCGCCAGATCCCGTCGGGCAGGCCCAGGACCACGGCGAGGCCGGTCACCCACAATCCGGTCAGCCCGGTCGGGACCCAGCGGCCGGTCAGGAGCACGCAGCACGGCCCGGCGATCAGCAGCCCCATCAGGATGACGCGGCGGCCCAGCGCGGCGTCGACGACGGCGACGCAGACAGACAGTTCCAGGCCAAGGAGGCACAGTTTCCTGACCGGCCAGCCGGGCACCAGGGCAGCCGTCCTCGTCCTTCGGGGCCGGGACCTGTCAGGAACCGGTGAGCTGCCCTGGGCTGGTGACCTGCCGTTGACCGGCACGTCAGCCGTGCTGGCTCGGGTCTGGCCCTTGTCCAGGCGGCCAGGTGGCAGAAGGGACTCGGGCTTGGACCCCCCGGAAACCTGGCGGCGGCTTGAGACTAGCCAGATGCTGAAAGCGGCAGCGCCGGCGGCGCTAGCCGTGATCGCTGCAGTCCAGGCCGTCCCGTGCGCGGTTATCAGGACGCAGCCGGTGAAAAGGCCGTAAGCGGCAATGATCGCGATGCCGGTGCCGCGGCGGATTCCGCGGTCGCGGTAGGCGAATGCGAGCGTCACGGCGGTGAGCCCGATGTACCAGGCGGTGATCAGGATCGTCTGGCCAGTTGGCCGCCCCAGCCCGATTACGGCAGCCGGGAGCACCAGGCCTAGTGCGACGTTGAGCGTGTTGCTGTTCAGGGCCGTGCTGAACGTTGCGGCCCCCCGGCCCCGGTCGGCCAGGTAGACGGCAGCGACGGCGTTGGGCAGGCTCGTCACGGCTGCCAGGACCAGGCCGCCGACGATGATCTCGGGTATCGCGAAACGAGTTCCGAGCGCCGACGCGGCACGCTCCATCGTGACGCTCGCCGCCACCACCACCACCAGCGCCAGCCCGGCAACCACGACGTCTTGCCGCCGGCCCCGTGCAGGCCGGATGGCTTCCTCGAGTTCCGCGGCCTCCTCGGCCACGGCCGACCGCAGCCAGGCGATCCACCGCCGTGGCAGCCGCAGGCGCGCAAGGCCGGCGTCGCTGGCGCCCAGGATCACCGCGTAGAGGGCCACTGTCATCCCGACGAGCACCAGGCCCGCTGCCGGCGGCAGCACGCCGAGTACCACGACCAGGCACACGGCTGCCACGCACATCGCGACGGTCCCGCCGAGGACGACGACCTTGCGGTGCAGGCGGATGCGGCCGGCAACCACTGCCCCGAGGCCGAGGAGAGCGGCCAGGTTGAAGACATTCGATCCGATCACGACCCCGGCGCCGAGCCGCTGCTGATGACCAGCGATCGCGGTCACGGCGGCGGTGACCTCGGGTGCATCCGCGGCGAGCGCCGCGACGATCCCCAGCAGCGCCTCAGACAGACCCAGCCGTTCCCCGACTCGCTCAAGCCGTGACACCAGAACCCAGCTAGTCGCCAGGCTGATAAGGGCGCCGGCCAGGAACGCGGGAACCGCGACGGCAACCGGCATCCCGGTCAGTCCTCACGGCGCGGCCGGGCGCACCATACAGCCTCGACACCGGCAGTTCTTCCCGGCCACATGCCCATCCCGGCTCCCCACACAGAACAAAGGTGCCGACCAGGCTTCCCGGCTCGCCGCAGCCAGTCTAGTAGCCAGCGTGCGGCAGGCAACGTGCCAGCACACAACAGACGGCTTGAAGTCAGTGCGGACACTCAAGGTGAACCGCCGCGAAGCGCGCCGCGACCGGCGTGCCCGCGCTCGGCGGCGCGCTTGTCCGTCACGTCACCGCAGTGGTTGTCGGAGCGGCTGCTCGGAATGCCTCGCTCAGCCAGCCACCCGGTGCAGCTACCCAGACCGCGGCCCTGTTTCAACCTCGCTAACATGTGCCCAGAACCTGGCTCGGCGGTCGCCGAGCCAGTCATCCACAGCCCTACCGCCCCGAACGGGGGCCGTACAGCACCCGGATACGGAACGTGAGAGGCGTACCTGGCCCTGGATTAGCCGGTGCGCCGCAGGATCGGCGAGGTCGTCGATGTCCTTGCTGCCGACCCCCGCCCGTCGAGCAGGTCAGGGACGATTCGCTCCCGGAAGATGCGCTGCCCCTCGTCCGCTGACAGCAGATAGCGCCGGCATCGGCGTCGCTGACCGGTCGCCGCCGGGCGTAAATCGACCGGGCTACCGCCTCCGGATCACTGGCCACGGCCGCTGCCAGATCTCGTGCGAGCTGCGAGAAACGCCGCCGGGTTTCGGACACCGCCGCGCGGTCCGCCGGATCCAGGTTCGCACGCCAGCGAGCACACTCCGCCTGGCCTGACCGCGCAGCCGCGATCGCCTCCCGATCGGGCACCTGCCTGGCCTCCTCAGCGGCGATCAGCGTGCTGTAAGCGCCGACCGCCCCGTTGATTGCCTCCAGGGCGGCCTCATATGCCACTGCGTCCTCGCTGGACCACATGAAGGGCTGTAGCTGGCTCAGGACTGACGGCTCGCCAGGCAGATCGGTCATAGATCCTCTTCTCGCTGAGTACGAGCTATTTTAAAGGATTTGTTATCGCAGGATTATTTTAATTTCAGCACGCGGTGCGGCTTCGTCCGTAAGAGCAAAGGTCAGGCTGCCAACGGCTGTCCGGTGAGTACTTCCCGGATGAGCCAGGACCGAGGGCTGGCTACGGGAAGGGTCGCGCCAGGGCGCGCTTCCAGTCAGGCGCATCTGGCCCGTCGAAGGAAACCAGTGCACGTGCGCAGCCTCCAGCCCGGCACATGCACCGGCGAGCTGCCCGTCATGGCCGCAGAACGCGCGCTGCCGATCGCATGCCTACAGCACCATAGGCGCCCTGAGGCGATGTGCCGTCGGCCCGGCCTCGGTGCGGCGCTGACCGCCGTCCGCCGCACGAGCTCATCCTGGAGGAGCATCTTCCTGCCGGTGGAGCACTCGGCGGCGGGCGAGGCGGCCGTCAGGGAGATCAACCGGGAAATCGGGATCCGTTCCATGCTGGCAGAGAGGACCTACGGAGGGTGTGAATCCCTCACGTCGCCGTGATAGAGCGGCTGTCGCCGCTAAGGACGGTTCGGGCGGTTTGCTGTTGGGGTTAGCTGCGGAGCCGGGCCAGGTCGAGTTCGATGCGCTGGCCGTGGACGGTGACGACGATGCCGGCGCCGTCGGCGCAGTCGTACAGGGTGAAGAGCAGCATGTCGTCGCGGTGCTCGAAGCGCGATACGGCGCCCTGGCCGACCCCGAGCTTGCGGGCGACCTCGACCTGGGTCATCTGGGCGGCCTTGCGATCATCGCGAGGCTCATCGTATAGACCCGGTCCATCTCCTCGGCGTCGTGACCGGCAGGCAGCCGCTTGGCGGCTGAGCGGTGGGGCTGGAGGTCTGGCTAGGAGCGGGTTTGAAGGAGATGCTGGGTGGTTGCTAGTAGGGAATCGAGGCGGGCCCAGGTGAACCGCCGGACGAGCCCTTCGTCGATGTCGGGCAGGCGGGAGTGGGCCAGGTGGTTGCGCAGGTCGTAAAGGTTGGCCCAGGTCCGCTCGGATCGTACGGGCTGCCCGGTCGCCTGGGTGTAGGCCAGGGCCTCGTTCCCGGCGGCGATCCAGAGCCGGTGCAGGATCCACCGGTAGCGCGGGTCGCTGGTGAAGCGGGCTGCGTCGCCTTCGCTGCGCAGGTCGGCGATCTGGGTGAGCAGTGCCTGGAGTTCGAGCAGTGCGTGGCGGTCTGGCCGGGAGTCTGGGCTCACAGAGGGGATGCTGTGGCCAGGTCGGGGGAGACGTGGTCGTTGCGCAGTGCTCCGTCGGAGTACAGTGCGATCTCGGCGCCGAGCAGGTCGGTGGCGGCGCGCTGGAACTCGAACATGTCGAACAGGTCCCGGTCGGCGGCGACGTGGCCGCGGAGCCGGCCGGGTGAGGCGAAGGCCAGGCCGGTGATCCCGTGCCGGGCGGCGAGTTCAACCAGGCGGGCGGCGCGGGATCGTACCTGCTGTTCTGTCGCGGGCGGCAGGTGCGGCGGCCCGGCTAGCGGCTGGCTCACATCATCTAGTGTATCGCTGCGGCCCGTTTCCGGCAGGCGACAGCAGCCGCGTCGGATCTCCGGGAGCTCTGGCCGGGTGCGCGCTGGTCTGCTTGCCGGAAATCAGTGACTAATCAAGTGACAACGCATTCAGACGGCATCAGACTCACCCGGACGCAGCCAGACAGTTCGGTCAGCCTGACCTGCCGGTATCCGACGCAGCACGATGTAGCCGGACAGAATCGGCAGGCATGGCATGCAAGAGGTCTGGGGTTCGAATCCCCATAGCTCCACTAGTTTTTCGTGTGTTTGTTCTAATGGTGAAGTGACTAAGCCAAGTGACTATCTGAGTGACTGGGTACCGGCGGTGCGGGCCTGCTGGCCTCGTGCGGCTGGATCCGGTGGGCTGAGGCCCCGCGCGCTCTGACGTGCGTGCAAGAGGTCAGGGGGCCTGGGCATCCGGTCCGGGCAGGCCGCCTGGGGGGTGTTCGCGGTTGGTTCTCCTCCCGGGGCTGCGTGTCGAGCAGCTGGTCGAGGAATACGAGCACAAGCCGCAGTGCGCCAGGCGCGCGTGCGTGTGGCGACGGCGCAGTTCGTGACTCTTGACTCGCGCCAGGCGAAGGCGCATTCCGCGCCGTCCCGAGCGGCATTGCTAGCACAGATCGCGCCGCGTCGGAACCGAGGCACTCAGCACCATCCCGGATGCCGTGGATGGGCGCGAATCCGGCGCAGCAGCGCGCCAGTCGGCAGCTGCCGGGATGCAGCTGATACTGGCTGCTGCCGTCGCTGATGCGCAGCGCTGCCAGGCGACGTTTCCTGGTGCGAGCTGACCTGGATAATCAGCCGGGTATCTGCCCGTTTCCTGTCCGGCGTGCAGGTCACGGCCTGCCGGAAGCGCTGACCGGCCAGGCACTGCGGTCTGGGAGCCCGGCCGGGATTGTGCTGCTGACGGCGCTGGAGATGGTGGGCGATACGGAGGCGTACCGGCGCGGACGGGCTGAGCAGATAGACAGGGCGAATCAACACGAACGCCGAGGATAGGAGCCCAGGTCAGATGCCCTGCACGAGTTCTGGCACCCTGCAGGTATGACTGCCGGAAGGTCAGCTGGTAAGCAGCGCATCGGGCACAGCGACGCCGAGATGCTCGAGCAGGGCGGCCATCTTGTGGTCGAGCTCTTTGCCGACGGCTGTGATGTCCGGGTTGGCGAAGCTCCCGAACTGGTCGCTTGGCTTGTCGAAGGTGAAAAAGGCGAGGCCGGCTGGGTCCCCCCAGATGACCGTGTGCAAGGGCGCGTACAGAAGGATGGCAGGCTCGTGGCGATACATGCGTTCCATGATGGTGTGGTTGCCCATCAGGTAGGCCACGCCGTATGCCCGGTCGCCGGCCAGCCGTACGGTGGGGCGAACGTCGTTCTTGTAGAAGATAAGAAAGCCGATTGGGGCCGTGGCGTTTGCCAGGTCGAGCATTTCCTGCCATGGCGCCTGCCGCCGCACGAGGGCCTTGACCTGTTCGGCGGGAAAGGGCGGCACGGCCTGCTCGTACCGGGACTGGAACTCCGCCGGAGCCGACGGGGCCTCGACCGTCAGGCGGTTCACGCTGTAGCGCACGGACCTGACTGGTGTGCTGGTCATTACGTCCTCCTTACGGCCTTCAACTGTAGGCTGTCGTCAGGCACCCTTGGTCAGGAAGCTGCTGACCATCTGGGCGAATTCGACCGGCCACTGGAGCAGGTGCGAGGCACCTCCGTCACGGTTCACCCCGTGACGAGCTGCTGGCCGCCGTCGATGTCGTAGGTCGCGCCGGTAACCGCCGTATTAGTCATGAGGTGGACGGCGAGCGCGGCGACGTCGGCTGGGCCGACCACCCGCCGGATGGGGAGCGTCGCGCGGAGCTGGGCGCGGCGAGCGTCCAGCTGGTCGCCGAGCAGCGATGCGGATAGCGGCGTGTCGACGAAGCCGGCCGCGATCAGGTTGACTCGGATCGGCGCCGCTTCGACGGCAAGGTTGGCGATCAGGGCAGGCATCGCGGCGGTCGCCGCCGCGATGAGCGACAGGCCCGGCCCTCGCGAGCGGCCGCCGGTGCCGCTCATGAACAGCAGCGTGCCACCGGGCCGTACCCTTCCGACGGCGTGCTGGGCGACCGCAACAGCCAGCCACAGGTGGTTATCCCAGCTGCGGTGCGCCCGGTCGCGGTCGAGATCCGCCAGTGGCGCGTAGTACGGGCCGGGGCCGGTGACCAGCACGTGATCGACCGGCGTGTGCAGCTCGTTGAAGAAGGTGTCCAGCCGACCGAAATCGGTGGCGTCGAATGCCGCGGTCCGCTGGGCGCCGACTTCGGCCGTCGCTTGGTCAAGCCGGTCCTGATCGCGGCCGGTGAGGATGACGTCGGCGCCCTCAGCGCGGGCGCGCCGGGCTGTCTCGAGTCCGATGCCCGCGCTGCCCCCAATCACGATGACGGTCTGCCCGGCCAGTTCCGGTTCGCGCTGGACGCGAACAGGCGTGGTTGCGCTGGTCATGGTTCCTCCTTTGGGTGGTGCCGGCGACTGGTCACCGGGTCGTCGGCGAGGCTAGTGAGCGGCAATCCCGCGCTGTCCTGGCTGACCCCGGCAGGTTCGACATCTGCGCGTCGAGCGGCCTGGTGAGCGGCAGCATGTCCATGATCTGGATGCGGAGTGCCATCAGTGCGTGTCGTAGATCCCCGAGAAGCTCGGGAAGGGCCGGGTCGTGTCGCTGAGCACCTCGATCGGGACGTTAGCGGATGGCCATCGTCGCCTGCCGCGTCCACTCGCCGGCTTCGGAACCTAATGCGTAAAGATGGTCGTCGACACGGGCGGCGGAACCGTCGGAGACCGCGTCACCTGACCTGACCGTCCGGAAGGTATCAGTACTGAGCTCGGTCATCGTGCTGCTCCTTTCCTACGGGTCTTCGCGCCAGGGGGTCAGCAACTTGAAGTAGCTAGCCCCTGGTAAGAAATGCGTCGACGTCGGTGGCGAACTCGGCGTGATGCTGGAACAGGAACCCGTGCGCCGAGTCGGGGTAGATCTTGACTTGGGCCTGCGGGATCAGGCCGGCGAGCAGGTAGGAGTAGCGGGGCAGAATCATCGGGTCGCTGTCGCCATTGGCCACGAGCACCGGCATGCCGATGGCGCTGAGCCGCTGCAGCAGCGCGTGATCCGGAATCCCCCAGGTGCAGACTGCGTCATACTGCGCCTCGCGAGTTGCCCACGTCGTTGCCTTATCCCGGTCTTCGGTCCTGGTGTACATGCGCTGCAGTGCGTGCTGGCCTGCTTGCCGGCTGGCGGCAGAGGGACTGAAGAACACATCCAGATATGCGTCCGGGGTGGTGTGCGGCGTGCCGACCGCGTCGATGACTTCGGGCGCCCAGCCGTGCATGCCGGCCGCGCCCTGCGGCGCTGAGGAGGCCAGGATGAGCCTGCGGACGATGGCCGGCCTGATCAGCGCGATCTGCTGCGCGACGAAGCTGCCGATGGAGAAACCGAGCAGGTCGGCCTGGCTGATCCCCATCGCGGCCAGGAATGCGATGGCATCGCGGGCCATCTGCTCTATGGTGTTGGGTGTGGTGCCGGTAGAGCCGCCGACTCCGGCGTTGTCGAACGTCACTACTCGCCGGGACGGCGCAAGCGCCTCGATCAGCGCCGGGTCCCAGTTGTCGAGATTGCCGCGGAAGTGCTGAAGCAGCACCAGCGGCGGCCCACCCTGTCCGCCGGTGTCGCGGTAGGCGTAGTCGACGCCGTTGGCGGCACTGACTCGTTCGTTCGGAAGTTCGGAATATCCCTCTGCCATGTCTACTCGCCCTTTCATTTGCTCGGGCCGGTCCCGGTCAAGAGGGTTGCGCTGTTCTCGGGCCGTCGTTGCGAGCCTCGATGGCCTTTACGGTCTTTCCGAACCTCTTTTCCAGAACACGCTTGCCGCCGGTCCCGAGCAGGATCGCGAGTACCCGCCCCTTGAGGTTCTTGCCCTCGCGCACGATGACCACGTTCACATCGGTCCTGCCGTCGGGCAGGCCGGTGAAGGTGTAGGTGTGGCCCGAGCCGCCTCCCCACACGTTGGAGTCGGTCGTCGTCATGGTGACGCGGCCGGGATCGGACCAGTCGTAACGCAGGCGTTCCCAGACGCCGCCCGAGCCCTCCGTGACGTCGGCCTCACGAGAGCCCTGACTGTGCACCTTGAGGTAGTTGTCAGCACTATTGCCCCAGACCTTCGAGCGGCCCGGCCCGAAGTCGGTGAGCGCCGCGACGAACTGCCCGGGCGTCGAGGTTGTCGTCTCCTTGAAGCGGATGGCGGCCATGGCATGCCCCCTTGCTGCCGGTGAGGTGGTCTCTGCGGGTGATGTCGTCTACGGTCGCGCCGCCGGCTCAAAGCCAGTCGGCAACGTGGGATCTGGCAGGCGTCCTCCCTGCTCGCGAACACCCGGTACAGTCTCTGGTTAGTTCCCGGCTGGCAGGGCGGGGGCGAAGAAGTCGATGAGCAGCTGGCTGACGCGCTCATGCTCGTCGTGATGGACCCAGTGCGAGGCGTCGGTCAGGCGCTCGACGCGATCGAGGCCGGGTACGTCGTCGTGGTCGGGCTCGGCTAGTTCTTCGCCGAGGTAGCGGTCGCGCTGCCCCCAGATGACCAGGGTCGGCGCCTTGATCGGGCGAAGCGCCGCTTCGGACTTCTTGGGCGGGGTCCGCACCGAGGACCGGTAGTAGTTGATCATCCCGGTGGCCGCGCCTGGCTGCGACCACGCCTCGATGTAGCGTTCGATCTCCTCCGGCGTAAAAGCCGGGCGGGCGTCGCGCAGGAAGTGGCGGAAGAAATGCCAGTGGTTGGCGTGCACGATGCTTTCGGGCAGGTCCGGGAGGTCGAAGAAGAAGAAGTACCAGGACTTGCGGAGCTGGCCGGGGTGGTGCAGTCCCTGCGAGAGCTTCCGCGGATGGGCCGCGTTGAGGATGGCCAGGCGGTCCACGACCTCCGGATGGGCCATCGCGGTGGCCCAGGCGACGCTTCCGCCCCAGTCGTGACCGGCCAGCAGCGCGGACTCGGCACCGCGTTCGTGGATGAGACCGCTGATGTCGGCGGTCAGCTGGTCGATGTCGTAGGCATGGACGCCGTCTGGCTTCGAGGACAGGTTGTAGCCGCGCAGGTCCGGTGCGACGACGCGGAAGCCCGCCGCCGCGAGCGGCCTGATCTGCTGCCGCCAGCCGTACCAGAACTCGGGGAAGCCGTGCAGCAGGACGACCAGCGGCCCCTCCCCGGCCTCGACGTAGTGCAGCCGCTGGTCGCCGATCTCGGCGTAGCCGTCACGGAGTTCGCCGCTTGCGAGGTCCTCGGTTGTGCTCATTGCCGCCTCCCTGGGGTGTGTCAGGGACGACGTTAAGATTTCAGCCCGCGCGCCACACCAGGGAATACCCTGGTCGGTTCCCCTGGTCTGCCCAGTCCCGTGGGCTCAGTGAGGTCGTGCACATACTCGATCTGCATGTGCGCGATGTTCCTGCTCGCTCGTACTGATAACGCTGGGCGAGAGGCAGATGGCGCGTGCCCACCTCGCTGGGGCAAAGCGTCGTGGAGGCCCATGCGGGAGGTGATGCCCAGTTTGGTGAAGACCTTGCGAAGGTGCCATTCGACGGTGCGGGCGCTGATGAACAGTTCCGCGGCGATCTCAGGGTTGGTGCGTCCGTCTCGGGCCAGCCGGGCGATGTGCTTCTCTTGCGGGGTGAGCTCGGTGGAGGTGTGGACCTGCCGCTTGCGGACCGTCTCGCCGGTGGCGAGCAGTTCCCTGCGTGCGCGTTCGGCGAAGGCCTCAGCGCCAATCACGGCGAACAGGTCGTAGGCGGCGCGTAGCTGGTGGCGTGCGTCGCCTCGCCGGAGCTCGCGGCGAAGCCACTCGCCGTAGAGCAGGTGGGCACGGGCGAGCTCGGGCCGCAGCCGGGTGCGGCCGAGCCGCTCGACCGCCTCGGCGTAGCGCTGCTCGGCGTCGTGGCCTTCGCTGAGCAGCGCTCGCGAGCGTGCCTCCAGGCCCTTCGCCCAGTCGGAACCCTCGATGGCCGTCATTGCCGACAGCCGCTCCAGCGCTTCCCGTTTGGCAACTTCTGGCCGTCCGGTTCTCACGGCGGCCTCGATCAGTTCGGGCAGAACCAGCTGGGTGCTCAAGGGCAGGTAGGCTTCCCCGGTTGCCGGTTCCGCCGCAGCCAGTGCCTCTGCATAGTGCCCGAGACCATTGTGGAGGACCGCGGTGGCCCAGTTGGCGAGCTGGACAGCGAATCCCTCCCCGCGAGCGATCGAGTCCTCGATGGTCGCCGAGAACAGGGGCATCGCTTCCGCAGGCCGGCCCCGGTACCCGGCGAGCAGCAGATCACAGGTCGAAGCCAGGCGGATTCCGGTCACCTCGTTGACGACGTCCTTTTCCGCGGCCAGCGACGTCGCTGTCTCGAAGTCACCGCACAGCGTGGCTACCTCTCCGTGTCCGTTCAGAGCGATGGACAACGGGCCCAGGGCGCCCGATGCACGGGCGAGCTCGACATGCCGGCTGCTCAACACCATCCAGCTGTCGAAGTCCCACACGGCCATCGTCGCCATCTGGGCGAGGATCCCCCACTGCAGCCACTCTTCCCCGGACACCTGATCACCGAGGAAGGCGTCCACCGCTCGCCGCAGCGCCGGCTCTGCTGCCGCACGTCCCTGGATGACCATCGTCGTCAGACCATCGAGGAGGAGGTCACAAGGCCGCGGAGCCCCCGCCGGCGGCGGGGCCGCGCGTCCCGCCCGGGAGACCTCCAGAAGAAGACCGCCGGGTCCGGCGAGAGGACCAGCGACGCTGGATGCCACCCAGGCGTAGAGGTAGGTCTCCCGGGCGAGCCCGACATCGAGTGATTCGAGTCGCCTGGCGGCCTGCAGCAGCAGAACCGGCGCCTCACGTCCGGCCACCGACGCCCACTCGACCTGCCCACGGAGCTGTTCTGCGCGGGCACGCTGCAGATCGTCGGTCGCGTCGGCCCTGGCTTGGGCCAGCAAGCCGAGCGCAGCGTCGAACGTGCCCGCGTGCAGGTTCGCGAGGGCGGCTGCCAGCGCCCGGTCGGCGCGCCGCCCCGGCTCGGCGGTCAAGGCGACCGACCGTTGGAGGAAGGCTGCCGCGGCCGCCAGCCCGGCGCGGGCCTGCGTCTTGACCGCCGCCTGCTCGAGCGCGGCGGCCACCTCTTCGTCCGGCCCGGTGGCCGCGGCAGCCAGATGCCACACCCGCCGCTCCGGATCGGCCTGGGCGTCCGTCGCCGCGGCCAGCGTCAGGTGGGCGACGCGGCGATCCTCCGGGGACCCGGCCGCGTAGGCAGCCGACCGCACCAACGGGTGCCGGAACCGCACCTGGGAGCTGATCTGCAGCAGCTCCTGCGCATCGGCCGCAGCCGCCGCGTCACGTCCCAGGCTCAACGTCGGTGCGGCCCGCCACAGCAGCGTGGCATCCCCGGTGGGGTCGGCCGCCGCCAGCAGCATCAGCCGCTGGGTCGGCTCCGGCAGCGCCCGCACCCGCTGCACGTAGTGGTCCTGGAGACGACCAGGCAGACTCGCCGTGTGCGGACCGGCGAAGCCGCCGGCCAGCTCGGCCTGGTTCAACCCTCTGGCCAGCTCGAGCAGCCCCAGCGGGTTTCCCCGTGTCTCGGCCACGATCCGGTCGCACACCCGCTCGTCCAGATGACCTGGGACCGCGGCGGTCAGCAACGCCCGCGCGTCCTCGTCGGTGACCCCTTCGACCGTCAGCGCGGGCAGACCAGGAAACATCTGCTCATCGGCCGTCTCCCGGACCGCGAACAGGAGCAGCACAGACTCAGCCAGCAGCCGCCGGGCGACGAACCCGAGCACCTGGCACGAGGCTTCGTCCAGCCACTGGGCGTCATCGACCAGGCAGACCAGCGGCCGCGCGGCGGCGTTCTCGGCCAGCAGGCTCAGAGCGGCCAGACCTACCACGAACCGGTCGGCGGCAGGCCCCGCCGCCAACCCGAACGCCACCCGCAACGCGCGCTCTTGCGGCTCCGGCAACGCGGCCAGGCCGTCCAGCATCGGCATGCAGAGCTGGTGCAACGCCGCGAATGGCAACTCCATCTCCGACTCGACGCCGGCGAATTGAATCAGGCGGCACCCTGCGGCCTGGCGCGCGCAGTAGCGGATCAGCGCGGTCTTGCCGATCCCCGCCTCGCCCCGGATGACCAGCACCGCACTCTCACCGCGACGAACGCGGTCCAGCAGGCCATCGAGGACCTGGCGTTCGCGAGCACGTCCCCTGAAGGCCGGCGTCCGAGGTGCGGACATTGCCATGCCTTTACCATACGGCCGGTGATAGGACACGGGAATACCCTGGTTCGACGGGGGTGCGCCGCCGTCCAGACTCGGGCCATGAACATCCCGCTCGACGGGTCGCCTGCCGGCCGCGTGGCCATCGTTACCGGAGGGTCCCGCGGGGTTGGCCGGGCGACAATCCGTGTGCTGGCGGCCCGGGGCTACGCCGTCGTCGTCAACTACCTCCACGACCGGCGCGCGGCGGAGTCGACCGTCGAAGCGATCCTCGCCGGTAACAACGAGGCCGTGACCATCCGCGCCGACGTCGCCGACGACCTAGACGTGCAGAGGCTGTTCGCCGAGACGATCGCAGTATTCGGCGGCGTCGACGCCGTGGTCCACACTCTCGGCCGCCCGGTCGCCGCGACTTCCGTGGCCGATTTTGATCTCGACGTGTTCGACGCGCTGGTCCGAGTCAACACGCGGGCTGCCTTCATCGTCAACCGGGAGGCAGCCCGGCACCTTCGTAACGGGGGCGCCATCGTCAATCTGACCAGCTCAGCGGGTGATTCATCGCTGCCGGCCTACGGCCTCTACGCAGCGACCAAAGCCGCCACCGACGTGCTCACCCGGGCACTCGCACTCGAGCTCCGTGAGCGCGACATCACCGTCAACGCGGTCTCGCTCGAAGTCGGCATGCCGTGCGCACCGGACCGGGTCGCCGACGTCGTCGCGTACCTGCTCACCGACCGTGGCCACCGCCTTACTGGCCACGTGCTCCGGGTCGACGATCCGGGACATGCTCCCTGACTACGCGCTACGACGGAAAGGCATTGCCTGAACGCAGTGGCACGCTCCTGCGCCAGCTGCCTCCGCTTGGCCAGCCTGTTCGCATGGGCTGCAGACCGTGGCCCACTTGGCCTTGACCACGTCCGGGCGGACCAGTTGCTGGAACTGCCGGGTGCCGGCGCGGGCGCGGCCTGCTGCCCGGCTTGGCCGGCCCAATGCGATACCCCGATATCGGTAGGATTCTCGCGCGTCCGGGATCCCCAGCCCGCGGGCCGTTTCCGCAGGTAGTGGTGGGGAATCGCAGCCGGGGGATTACGCCGTCGGGCACAAAACCCTAAGCCTGCTGATGTGCCTGCCCGGTTAGGACGGGAACTGGGTGGATGCCGCGGTGAACAGCGTGTACCGGTTGCCGTAGTCGGGGTACTTCGCGAGCATGACGTCGATGACCTCGGCCGGCGTGCTGGACTTGGCCACCGTCTGGTCGAAGTCCTCGATGTAGCGGCGTGACTGGTCGAGCACGCGGATGGCGTTGTCGTCGGGCGCGCCGGGATCCTTGTGCCCGGTGATGATCGTGGACGGTTTGAGGGCGGCCACCGCGTCCAGGGACGCGAGCCACGTCTTGCGTGTGTCCGGCGTGGAGGCCCGGAGCCACATGTGGATGTTGTTGTAGGCGATGTCCCCGGAGCAGATGGTCTGCGTGTCCGGCACGTGCGCGATCGTGGCGAGCACGCCGTCGGCGCCGCCGATCGTGTGGAACACGACGGGGTGACCTTCCAGGTCGAACTCCTGCGAACTGGTCAAGGCGGGCACCGTGTGGGACTGCGAGATCTGCCCGGGGAACCGGGAGTTCCAGTTCGCCATGACTTTGGGAGTGGTCTGAGCGCGGGCGTCGTCGACGACCTGCTGGTCGCAGGCCACCAGCTGGGCGCCGGGGAAGGCGTCCAGCACTGGCCCGGCCCCGAAGAAGTGGTCGGCGTGACCGTGGGTTACGAAGATCAGGCTGGGTTGCTTACCGGTGTTCTGCACCCACGCCGCCAGTCGCTGTCCTTCGCTCGTGGTGAGCAGCGCGTCGACGAGGACGGCGTCGTGGTCGCCGGAGATCAGCGTCGAGGTGCTGGCTGGCCACGTGGCCGGGATGCTGTCATCCCATCCCGGGCCACCTGGTATCGGTTTGTATCCGCTGTTGAAAACGTCGATGGACAGTGAGCTGGCCATGCTGACTCCTTCACTCAATGGACGGTGGTCCCGCGCGCCGCGATGTGGCCGCCCGGCGAGCCGGCGCCGATGACGTCGTGGTCGCTCACGTCGGCAGTTCCGTCCCGGCCTGCTCCGCCACCATGTACCGGGCGTACCAGTCGGGCCAGTTCGCGTCGGCCTGCCCGATGCGCTTCTCGTGCTCACCGTGAGCGACCGACGCTCGCCGCATCGCGCTCGCCAGATCGCTGGCGGAACCGAACGACGTCGTGGCGGGGTCGATCCGCCCGGGCAGGCGGGTGCTGATCTCCTGGAGCAGCCAGCCGTTGCCGTCGGGGTCGCTGAACGTGGCGAACGAGCCGTAGCTGGCGTGATCGGGCGCGGGACCGCTGACCTGGCCGGGCGCGCCGCCGGGCTGGAACTGAGCGCCCGGCGTCCCGGCGTGAAAGACCTCACTGATCTTCGCCCCGAGCGCGGCGAGTTCTTTGCGCGCCGCGTCGATGTCGGAGACGACCAGGTACAGGCCCTCCGCTGAGCCGGGTGCGGCCGAGGTGATGTTGGTGCCGAATTGGATCGAGCACCCTGAGCCGGGCGGCGTGAACTGAACGACCCGGAAGCCGTTGTCGAAGGGGAAGTCAGCGTCGAGCCTCCACCCCAGCCCCTGGTAGAAGTCCTTAGCCCGGTCCACGTCGGCGACGGGCACGACCACGACCTCCAGTTTCATGTCCACGACCCGAACTCCTTTCCGTTAGATGAATAGCCCGTGTGCGTGCCACCGGATGAGGATCACGCTGTCAGCTACAGAGGCCGGCCGTACCCGTGGAGACCCTGGCCTGGGCCCTGGTCCGGTCTCACTCGGACCTGGAACGTGGTCACGCCCGGACCCGGACGGTGCCGTCGGCCACCTGCACTTCGTGCACGTTGAGCGGCCGGGCGGCAGGGCCGCTGACCACAGCCCCCGTGGTGACGTCGAATTCCGAGCCGTGGCATTGGCACATGATCATCGTCCCGGTGAGCAAGCCGCCGGACAGCGGGCACGGGTCGCCGGGGCAGGTGCAGAGATCGTCGAACGCGTACAGACGGTCGCCGACGTGCGCAACAGAGATCCGGAGTTTGCGGTCGCTCAGGTAGAACGGGACGACGAAGCCGTCGGGGATCGCGTCGTCTGGCCCGACTTCGCGGAAGGCGTCAGCGGTGAGCTCGGTCATCGAATCGCTCCTTGTCCGGGCGCTGGTTCAGTAGGGGTATTCGGGGATGACGTCGGACTGCCTGGCGTCGAGCCGCAGCTCGCCCGGAGCGCCGGCGGGCACGGCGGGGCGGTGCGGCCTGATCGGGTTGACGCGTTCGTAGCCGGAACCCAGCGGCGGCCTGGCGTCTGGCTCGGTCTTGTTCGGCCACAGCGACATCGCCCGCTCGACCAGGGCCGTGATGGTCAGTGACGGGTTCACTCCCGGGTTGGCCGGCATGACGCTTCCGTCCATGACGTGCAGCCCCGGCTGGCCGAACACACGCAGGTAAGGGTCGACGGCGCCGCTGTCGCCGCTCTCACCGATCGGGATCCCGCCGACGAAGTGCGCCGAGGCGCCGCGGTTGATGATCTCGAAGAGCAGCGCGCCTTCGCGGCTGCCCATCTTCTCGGCCAGCCGGCTGACGAACTTCTCGACGACCGGGATGTGCACCGCGGGCGGCGCGCCGGCGCCGGCCGGCTCCGCAGCCGGTCGTCGTCCCAGTACAGCTCAATGGAGGTGTCCGTGGTCTGCGAGCACAGCATGATGACGGTCCGCTCGGACCAGTGGCGTGCGTCGTCGAAACCCAGGACCCGGCCCGGGTGCTCGACCAGGTCCTTGACAAACGAAGTCGTCGGGTGCTTCTGCGCACCGTCGCGGTGCTCGTTCACCAGATAGGCGAACAGGTCACTGCCCACCCCCCAGTAGACCGGCTCGATGCTGGTCACGGGGTCGGGCCAGACGCCGGAGGTGATCGACACCGATCCCGGCGTGAGCCGGATCTTCTCCGGGTCCCGCTCCCACTCCTCATGGGTCCTGGTGACCGCCAGAAGCTGCTCGGAGTTCGTCCGGGCCCGCTGCCCGAGCTGGCCGGACAGGCCGGTCAGGCGGCCGGTGTGCTGCATGTGGTGCAGGAGCTTGGCTGAGCCGTACGCGTGCGCGGCGACGATGACCTGTTCCGCGGTGTAGGTGTGGTGGTGGAGGTGCTCGGCCCGCTGGGTCCAGCCGGGATGGCGGGCACGGACCTCGAACCCGCCTCCGGCGAGCGGTGCGAGGTCATACACCTCGTGCAGCTCGCGGACCTCGGCGCCGAGTCTCTCGGCCAGGTAGAGATAGTTGGTCGTCAGCTTGTTCTTGGCGTTGTGCCCGCAGCCGTTGTTGCAGTTGCCGCACGAGATGCATCCGGTCCGCCGGGGTCCGGCGCCGCCGAAGTACGGGTCCTCAGCCTCGACGCCGGGGCGGCCGAAGTAGACCCCCACCGGGGTTTTGTTGAACGTCTCCCCCCGGCCCATCTCGGTCGCGACGTCCTTCATGTAGCGGTCCACATCGGTGGGCAGGTACGGGTAGCGCACGACGCCGAGCATCCGGCTGGCCTGGTCGATGTAAGGGGCCAGCTCGCCGGCCCAGTCCGTGATGCCCGCCCACTCCGGCGCGTCGAAGAACTTCCGCGGCGGGACATACAGCGTGTTGCCGTAGACATGCGAGCCGCCGCCCACGCCCGCACCGCACAGGACGAGCACGTCGTCGAGGTACTCGATCCTCTGGATTCCGTACAGCTCGGCGGCCGGGAACCACAAGAATCCCGGCAGGTCCCACTGGGTCTTCGGGATGTCTTTGTCCTTCCAACGCCTGCCGGACTCCAGGACACCGACCCGGTAACCCTTTTCCGCGGCCCGCAGCGCGGCGACGCTTCCGCCGAACCCCGAGCCGATGATCAGCACGTCGTAGTCGAAGCCCGCCATGAGCTCTGTCCTCTCTGGTCGTTGCCGCTGGCTGGGTTACTGTCGCGCCGGGGGGTGGGGAGGCCGGCGAGGCGCTGGGCTCCGCCGAGCGGAGGGGACGATGATGGTCAGCCCCGAGACCTTGCCCCGCCGGCTCCCGACCCGGCCGGCGCTCTGCACCGGCGGTTGCAGTCCGCTGGCCCAGCCGGTTATCCGGCGGCCCAGAACCCGCAGTGGTGCGCGGCGGCGAAGTTCGTCTCGACCGTGGACTGCATCGGTACGAGCGACAGCACCCTGGTCCCGTTGAACCCCGGCCAGGGCAGCGCGGCCGACGACGGGTTGCCGGTCCCGGCGAAGCTGGCCCAGTCCGTCCGCATACTGGCCGCGAGCGCCTGCTGGCCGGGGTTAAGCACGACCGGCATGTTCGGCAGGTCGAACAGATACGGGAGTTCTGCCCCGTGCGTCGCCTGGCCCAGGCCGAATCCCGGCGCGGCGTCGTCGTTGAACTGGTAGGCGTAGGTCGGGACGCCGCGCGCGGCGGTCCAGCGGTCCACCTGCAGGGCCGGGCACGCGAAGCTCGCGTCCGAGACGGCGAGGCCGAAGACCTCGTCCGGCCTCGTCGGGTCGGCGCTGAGCGGGTACACGGCCGCGATCGCCGCGGCCCGAGCGGGTGACACGCCCAGGGCCTGGGCAATGTCAGCCTCGTAGGTTGCCTCGCTGCCGTCCAGCGGCGCGGCCAGCGGTATATTCGTCCCCTGGCTCACGGTCAGCTTCAGGCCGTCGACGAAGAGCAGTTCCTCGTCGTGGGTGATGCCGTTGATGACCGGCACCCGGGCGAACTGCCCGCGGGCCAGCGCCGCCCCGATCGGCTGGGGCAGCACCGCGCCGTCGACGACACCGGGAATCTCGACGCCGAACTTGCTGACCAGGTCACTGACCGGCACGTTGCGCAGGCACGCCGCGCTCTGGCCCGGGCAGCCGACGGCCGTGGCGAACATCTCGCCGGCCGTCTCGGCCGTGGCCAGCGGCCGCTGGTT
>CAWDVH010000002.1:0-72751 GCA_963805705.1 uncultured Actinomycetota bacterium
TGGACGGCGAGCGTGCATGCTGGCTACGCCTGCCGCCAAGACGGCCCCCAGACGCCGGTCAGGTTAGCTGTCGGTGCATGTGGGCCAGTGGTCTACTGCCCATTCCGGCCAGCCCGGCCATCCCGCTGGCGGGCCGGGGATTTCGCCGCCGTCGAGTTCGGCGGCATCAGGTACCTGGAACTGCTCCCGCCATTGGTCTGCGTCGGCCTCGCTCATCGGGAACGTCTGGTGGGGTGCCGTTGCCTGGCGGTGCGCGATCCGGGCGAGCTGGATGTCCTTGTCCACGGGCAGGTAGATCACCTGGCAGGCTGCCCCGGCTGATCGTGCCAGCCAGCGCAGTGCCGACCGTTCATCGCGGCCCCAGAGCCCGTAGTCAAGTACGACACTGGTCCCCAGCCGCAGCGCCTGCAGGGCAACCGAGATCAGCCGCCCTTCCAGCACGAAGCGCTTGCCGTCGGCCATCGGATCGCCGAACAGCGGGATCATCCAGTGATCCGGGGTCAGCCGCAGCGCCCGGTGCGCCGCGGCGAGCTCTTTGGCCCGGGTGGTCTTCCCGGCTCCGGGGAGCCCGGCCATCAGGAGCATCGTGGCGGCGCACGGGTCCTGCGCCGCGATGGAGCCAGACCGCATTCCGGCTGGTGCGGGCTGGCCGTTGGTGACAGCGGGTACGGCTGCGGACGGGTGCGGGAATGGCTCTTCGTACTGTGCATCGGATCGCTGCGACTGAGACATGACTCCCCTGATCGGGCAGGACGATCCGGCAGCGCAGCGATGGGACACGCAAGTGGCTGCCGGCGGGACACTGATCCGGCGGTACGCCCTGGCACTGACCCCGGCCGGGGCAGGCATTGAGGCCGCGGTTACAGCAGCCTCGGTACCGCCGCTAAGCGGCGGTACGGGTAGTCATGGCAGCCAAGCAGCACACGCCTTCACCGTAGTCGATGGCGTCGCGGAACCGGCAGCCAGTCCGCTGAGGGCCATTTGCCGGCGTCAGGTCTGTAGCCAGGCCGCGTAGAAGATCCCGAGGCCGAGCGCCACGCACAAGCCGGAGATCAGCCAGAACCTAATCACGATGGTCGTATCCGTCCAGCCCAGCAACTCGAAGTGGTGCTGCAGCGGCGCCATCTTGAAGACCCGTTTCCCTCGTCCGGTTCTGAGCTTGGTCACCTTGAACACGGTCACCTGAATCACGTCGGACATGGTGATGATCACGTACAGGCCGCCGAGGATTATCAGCAGCAGCTGCGTCTTGGTGCAGATGGCGAGACCGGCCAGCGCCCCGCCCAAGGCCAGCGACCCGGTATCGCCCATGAAGATCTTGGCCGGCGGTGCGTTCCACCACAAGAATCCGAAACAGCCGCCGAGGATCGCCGCGGCGACTACCGCCAGGTCGAGTGGGTCACGCACCTGGTAGCACTGCGCGGAGATGAAGTTGATGCAGTCGTTGCGCTCCTGCCAGATCCCGATCAGCACATATGCGGCCAGCACGAAGATGGTGGATCCGGTGGCCAGACCATCCAGGCCGTCGGTCAGGTTCACGGCGTTGGAGGTGCCGGCCACCATGATGACGGCCCAGATGATGAACGGCAGCGTGCCGATAACCGGGCCGAAGTCCCGCAGGAAGGACAGGGACGGGTCAGCGGGCGTCAGCTCGATCTTGTCCGGATGCTGCAGCACCTCGGCCGCGAACGCCACCGCGATCACGAGCTGGCCGGCCAGCTTCGCCCGGCTGCGCAGCCCCTCACTGGTCTGCCGGAAGATCTTGAAGAAGTCGTCGATGAACCCGACCAGGCCCATGCCCGCCATCAGCAGCAGTACCAGCACGCCCGAGGGCGTAAACGGATCGTCGGTCGCCGCGTGCGCTGCCACGTAGCCGATCAGCGCCGCGATCACGAAGACTGCGCCGCCCATGGTGGGCGTGCCGCGCTTGGTCTCATGCGACTTGGGGCCCTCGACCCGGATCGGCTGGCCATAGCCATGCCGCCGCATCAGCCCGGTGAACAGCGGCGTTCCGAGCAGCGCGATCAGCAGCGCCACCGTCCCGGCGACGAGGATCGTCTTCAACCGCGCGGCCCCTCGCCTGTGCCCGCCGGTGACCACCTAGGCCGCATGGTTCCGGGGTGGTTCACGCTGAGCAGGCTATCCGGGCGCGGGAAGGATCTGGACCGGATGCGTGATCCCGGTCCAGGTGGCGCACCAGGGCAGGATCGCCCTGCGTTGCGGTCAGGGGTGGACCGGGCCGCTGGGCCCGCGGTCGAGGCGAATTGACTGCATGATCGCGAACGTCGTGGTCCTGGTGAAGATCTCGATGTCGGCACCGCCCAGCACGCCGGTGTATTTCGAGATGACGGGGGCGGCATGCGCGGCATGCCAGCTGCGAGCCCTCGGCTGTGGTAGCGGGGTCGGTCAGGGCGTGACCACGAGTTTGCGTGATGTTCCGGTCTTGAGGCGTTCCCAGGTCCTGCTGATGTCTTCCAGCGGGGTCTGCTCCAGGTCCATGGCGATCTTGCCGTCGATCGCGTGGCCTGCCAGTTGCGCGTAAGCGGAACGGCGCACCTCGGCGGGCGTGGCGAACAGGCTGTGCCCTACGAGCGTCAGCAGCTTGTTGCGCAGGACAAGGCCCGTGATCGTGGACGCGTCCCCCGCGGAGCTTCCGACCTGGATGTACCGGGCGCCGCGTTTGGCGTGGTTCATCGCGTGAGGGGCGACCCCGCCCCATAGAAAGTCAACGATCACGTCGTAGCCGCCGGGCGCTGCAGCGGCCAGCCCGGCGTCGATGGCCTGCTCGCCTGCGAGGTCGACAACCGCGTCGGCGCCGAGGTCAGGGGCTTGCGCGAGGCCCTTCCCCCGGGCGGCCCCGACGACTAGGCCGGCGCCGAGGACACGAGCCGATTGCATGGCCAGCTGGCCCGCCGAACCGCCAGCCCCGAGCACCAGGACGGTCTCGCCGGGCTGGAGGTGAGCACGGTAGTCAAGCGCCAGCCATCCGGCCAGGCCGGCTACCCCGAGGGCGGCGGCCAGCGCGGGGTCAAGGCCCGCCGGAACCGGGAAGCCGTCCGAATCCGGGACGGGTACCAGCTCAGCCAGGGTGCCGTACGGAGATGGCGGGGCTGTCACGTACCAGCGGGTGCCATCGGTGAGCTGGACGACTGCCTCATAGCCGGCGATGCTGGGCGGCTGCAGTCGGCGAAGCGGGAACTGGTCGTTCACGAATGCCACGTCCAGCGGATTCAGGGCCGCCGCGACCAGGGTGCCGACCGAGACACCGGGCCCGGGCTGCGGATCGGTGAACTGTTCAAGGACTGGAGTGGCGCCGGGCTGGCGGACTACTGCCGCTCGCATGTGTTCCTCCGCTCGGTGATCGGGCACATTACTTACTCAATCCGCTGTACGGGAATCGCCTGGACGGGCGAGCCAGCACCAGGGCGATGCCGGCGCGACCTCGCGGGAACTATACGGTCGCTCGGCTGCGCTGGCCAGATGCGCTGTCAGGAGCTGACCAGCCCTGTCCAGTGCATCGGCCGCTTCGTCGAGGACCGGGTAGAAATTCTGGAAGACGTGCGGCACCTGGGGGTTAGGTCGAGGGCGACCGCGATGTCGTCGGTGGCGGCCTTCTGCGCGCCGGGCTGGTGAAGGTGACGACTACCGGCCCGAAGGCGCTCCCGGGAGTCGGCCAGACTTGCATACGCTGGTCCGTGCCCTGCGCCGGCGGGGTGGATCGACCGGATGACGAGGAGGTCGCCGCGACCAGGGAAACAGGCCGCAGGCTCATCGCCTCGAACAGGCGGGCCCGGCACGACTACACGATCCTCAGGACCTACGAGGCCGGGATCGTCCTGATCGGTAACGAGGTGAAGTCCCTGCGCGCCGGCCACGCGTCGCTGGCCGGCGCGTTCGTCCAGGAGGACGACGGCGAGCTGATGCTCCACGGCCTGCACATCCCCGAGCACGCCTACGGCCGCCACGGCACCCGCGTCCTCGACCAGCCGCGGCGTACCCGCAAGCTGCTCCTGCACCGCAGCGAGATCGACAAGATCATCGGGAGGCTGGGCGACGCCGGCGTCACGGTCGTGCCGCTGTCGCTGTACTTCCAGGACGGCTGGGTAAAGGCGGAGATCGCCCTGGCGCGCGGTCGGCGGTCCTTTGACAAGCGCCAGGTAATCGCCCAGCGGGACGCCGACCGGGAGATGGCCCGCGAGCTCAGCGATCGGCTGCGTGGCCGGCGGCGACGGGCCCGCGGGGCGGGCTGAGGCCCGTGTCGAGCAGGCCGTCAGCCGCCACACACCTGCCGAGGGCACAATCACCATAACTAGGTGACGGCCACTCACCCGGCTAGCGCCCACACTTGGTCTAGGCGATTCCGGCCAGGGAGGCGATGGCGCCGATGACCAGCCACGAGCACCGGCATGCCGGTGGTGACCGGGTGGCCAGGCAAGTGAGGGGGCGAAAGGCATGAGATCCGTGCGCGTGGTAGGACTGGGCGGCTCGCTGCGGGAGATGTCCACCAGCCGGACTGCCCTGCAGGTCGCTCTGGAGGGAGCCGCCGCCGGCGGTGCCGACGTTGAGCTGATCTGGGTCCGTGACCTGGGCCTGCCGTTGTATACCGACGAGCACGCGCCGCCGCCAGGCGCGCACCGGCTGGCCGAGACGGTGTACCAGGCTGATGCGCTGATCTGGTCCAGCCCCACCTTTCACGGGTCGGTCAGCGGCTCGTTCAAGAACGCGCTGGACTGGCTGATCCTGCTGGCCGAGAACGAGCCGGCGTACCTGTCTAACAAGCCGATCGGGCTGGTGACCACGGCGGGCGGCGTGCAGGGGCTGCAGACGGTCAACACGATGGACTTCATCGCCCGGTCGCTGCGCGGCTGGAGCGTGCCGCTGGTGCTGCCGGTGGCCCAGTCGTGGCAGTCGTTCGACCCGGACGGGCGTCTCAAGGACGAGGCGGTCGCCACCCAGTTGCGCAAGCTCGGCGCCGAGGTGGTCCGCGCCGCCCGGCAGTTCCAGACCGAGGGCACCTGCGACTACGCCGAGGGCACCAACACCGGGCCTGAAGCGGGGGTGGCCCTGGATGCTGTCAAAGGCGGCTGAACACCGATGAGGAGGGTGGGACATGAGCGAGACGCTGGACTGGAACGCGAGGACCATCGCGGAGTTCCGGGCGAACCAGGGCCGGGTGGGCGGGAGTTTCGAGGGCGCTCCGCTGGTCCTGGTGCATCACCGGGGCCGCAGCAGCGGGCGGGAGTACGTCAGCCCGGTGATGTACCTGGCGGATGACGCCGACCCGGGGGTCATCTATGTCTTCGCGACTAAGGCGGGAGCTCCGGATGATCCGGACTGGTACCGCAACCTGGCCGCGGCGGGTGCGGGCAGTGTCGAGCGCGGGGCCGGGGCGTACCGGGTGAGGGTCCGGGAGCTGGCCGGTGCCGAGCGTGATCGTGTCTACGCCGAGCAGGCGCGGCGTTATCCGGGTTTTGCCGAGTACGCGCGCCAGACCGCTGGGGTCCGCATCATTCCCGTGCTCGAGCTGACCCGGGCGTAGCCGGCGTCCCTGAAGACCGGCGGAGTGCCAGGTCCGCTGCCGCCGGCCGGCTGTCCCGGCCCGGTGGGCTGGCCGCGTCCGCCAGGCGCCAGGCGCCTGGCCCTGGCCTCGGCCGCCGAATCCTCCGGACATGCTTGTTAGGCGCGAGGTGATCATCTTGAGGGGCATTCTGAGGGGCCGAACGTGAAGTTGTGCGCAGAGGCCGGGCTTGTGCCGGGCACGACGTCGGGCTGCCGGCGGATGACATGACCGCCCCGGCGCCGCGATCCGGGGCTGTGACCGGGAATCCGCCCGCGGCCGCCCATGTGAACCGGGACACCGCCCGCCGGGTAGTGCCTCTGTTTCGGCCCTACCGGGCCCAGGTGGCCGCCGTTGTCGGGCTGATCGTGGTGACCTCGACGATCGGCATCATTAACCCGCTGCTGATCCAGGTGGTATTCAACCAGGCCCTGTTCGTCCCCGGCGGCCCGAACCTCCATCTGCTCGTCATCCTGGTCGCCATCATGGCCGTTGTCCCGATTGTCAACGGCGCCATCGGCATCGTGCAGACCTACGAGACGACCCGGGTCGGGCAGCTAGTCATGCGGGACCTGCGCGACCGGCTCTACTCGCACCTGCAGACGCTCCCGCTCGCCTTCTTCACCGGCACCAAGACCGGTGAGATTCAGTCCCGGCTGGCCAACGATGTGGGTGGTGTCCAGTCGGTGGTCACCACCACCGCCTCGACCATCCTGGCCAACGTCGTCATCTTCGTGTCCACCATCGTCGCCATGATCATCCTCAGCTGGCAGCTGACCATCGTGGCGGTCATCACCGTGCCAGTGTTCTTCTGGCTGACCAAGATGGTCGGTGAGCGGCGCCGCCAGGTGGCGCGCTCGACCCAGGAGTCGCTGGCGGCGATGAGCGCTCTCAGCGAGGAAACCCTGTCGGTGTCCGGGGTGCTGCTGGCCAAGGTGTTCGGCAACCAGGCGCGCGACGCCACCCGCTACCACGAGGAGAACCAGCGCCTGGCCGGCCTGGAGGTCCGCCAGCAGATGATCGGCCAAGGCTTCTATGCCATCGTGCAGTCGTTCCTGTCGATCACCCCGGCTGCGGTCTACCTAGTCGCCGGCCTGCTGCTGGCGCACGGCACGACCATCTCCGCGGGCACCGTCGTCGCATTCACCACACTGCAGACCCGCCTGTACTTCCCGATCGGGCAGCTGCTGCAGGTCTCAGTGGAGCTGCGATCGTCCCTGGCCTTGTTCGACCGGATCTTCGAGTACCTGGACGTGGTGCCCGACATCGTCGATGCCCCCGACGCCGTCGATTTGCCGGCGATCGGCAGTGGCGGCCGGGTGGCTCTCCGGGAAATCTACTTCCGCTACCCCGGCACGCCGGCGGACGCGCTAGCGGGCGTCAACCTCACCGCCGACCCCGGCCAGCTCGTCGCGCTGGTCGGGCCAAGCGGGGCCGGCAAGACCACCATCAGCTACCTGATCCCGCGGCTGTACGACGTCACCGGCGGCTCGGTCCAGATCGACGGCGCCGATGTCCGGCACGTCCGCCAGGCATCGCTCGCCGCCGCCATCGGCTTCGTGACCCAGGAGAGCTACCTCTTCCACGACAGCATCCTGGCCAACATCCGTTACGGCCGTCCCGCCGCCTCCATGGCGGAGATCGGGGAAGCCGCCCGGGCGGCGTACATTCACGACCGGATCATGGAGTTCCCCGACGGCTACGACACGATCGTGGGCGAGCGGGGGTACCGCCTGTCCGGCGGCGAGAAACAGCGCCTAGCCATCGCCAGGGTCCTGCTGCACGACCCGCGCATCCTGATCCTGGACGAGGCGACCTCCGCCCTCGACACGGCCAGCGAACGGGAGGTCCAGAAGGCCCTCGATGCCCTCATGGGGTCACGAACCACCATCGCCATCGCCCATCGCCTGTCCACCATCATCAACGCCAGCGTCATCAACGTCATCGACGCCGGGCGCGTGGTGCAATCCGGTACCCACCGCTCCCTGCTGCGCGAAGGCGGCGTGTACGCGTCGCTGTACCAGGAGCAATTCGAGGGCGGCAAGATCCAATGGCGGTGCCCCGACGGCGACATCATGGCCGACGGCACCATCCGGCATCGGCAAGCACAGCCGGCGTAGCCATCGCTTGCGCCGGCCGCGAGGGCCCGGGTTCAGCCAGTCGCCTGCGGGCCTATCAGTGCGCAGAACCTCCCGCTGTGCTTATCGCGCCACCCGGAATACCAGGTGCGTCGCTGCCGGGGTCACCAGCACCCGGGTGCGTTCGAGGGTGATCGCCGAGTCTAGGCTGCCGAACAGGGGCGTGCCGCTGCCCAGCAGGACCGGGATCACGTGCACGCGGATCTCATCGACCAGGCCGAGCGGGAGCACCTGCTGCATGACGGTCGCGCCGTGCAGGGTGACGGTCTTGCCGCCCGCCGCGTTCTTGGCCTGCTCAATCGCGCTGACCACGCCGTCGGTGACGAACGTGAACACGGGCGGGTGCGACGTCGCCGGCTTGCGGTGGGTGACCACGAAGCACGGGATATCGTCGGCCGGGCCGCCGTCGCCCCAGCCACCGCCGCCCTCGTTCTTGTCGAATGACCTGCGGCCCATCACGACGGCGCCGACGCCGTCGAGCATCTCCTGCAGGATGGCCCGGTCATCGTCGGTCGCCGCGTCGAAGATCCAGTCGTGCAGCATTCCGGCACCGTCGCCGAACGGGTTCTCTCGGCTGTCATTCGGGCCGGTGACGTATCCGTCGAGCGAGGCGGACATGTCGCAGATCACGGGCGTCATGAGTGCTTCCTTTCTGGGCGGCCAATCCGGGCTGGTCCAACAGCTCTCACTGACACAGACGGCGCCAGCGGCACTTCTTCATCGGCCAGCTGGCCTGAGCCGAGTCGTGGCAGCGGCGAAGCTCCAGGACCCGGATGGGTGAAGCGGTGACGAAGCGGAAGCGCCTGCGCAACGCTGGGACCAGTCCGCGACGATGAGTCTCGCAGTGGTCCCCAGTCTGTATCCACGCTGATGAACATCCACACCGGTCGACCGCACTCGAGGAGAGCATCATGACCGCTACCTACACCTTTGACGTCTTTACCAGCCTCGACGGCTACGGCGCCGCCAGCGGCAACTGGACCGGCTACTGGGGTAAGCAAGGCCCCGACTTGCTCGACCACCGCTATGCCTTGTACGGCGCGGAGCAGCGGATGGTCTTCGGGGCCAACACGTATCGGGCATTCGCGCAGATGCTCGCCTCGAGCCCCGAGGAGTCCGAAGTGCGTGACCCATGGGTTACCCGGATGAGGAACCTGCCGGCCACGGTGGTGTCAACAACGCTGGAAGGGCCGCTCGACTGGCCGGACGCGACCGTCGTGAGCGGTGACGCCGTCGACGTCGTCGCCCGGCTCAAGGAGGAGTCCGAGGTGCCGTTGCGCTCGCACGGCAGCCTGTCGATGAACCGGGCGCTGATGGCCGCCGGCCTGGTCGACCGCGTCCAGGTGACGCTCTTCCCCGTGATCACCGGTCAGACCGGGCTGGACCCGATCTTCCAGGGTGCGGCCGACTTCGACCTGGAGCTGATCGAGAGCCGGACGCTCGACGGTCACACCCAAGAGCTCATCTACCGGCCCACCCTCCATTGACCTGTACGGATTCGAAGAGGATCTTCGGCAACCCCAAACCAGCCGTATAACCTGCTGCCTGCCCTTCGTCGGTGGACGGGCCGGCGGCCAGGCGCTGGACGAAGGCCTTGCCGATTCCAGAGGAGGCGCCGGTGACGAGTGCGAGCGTGCTCATGAGCGCTGTCCCTTTCGCGTACCGGTCGCCATGGCCGGGCCGCATCGCCGCCGCGGTGACCGGCCGGTCTGCAGTCAGTGAGGAACGGGTCGCCGGTGGCTAGCTCCGCGCGGATGCCCAATATATTCTGGCTCGGCGGTGGCTGCGGATCTGGCAAGACGACGATCGCGCGAGTCGTCACCCGCCGCCTTGACCTGCGGCTCTACCCGGTCGACGGGTACACCTACGCACACGCCGAACGCAGTAAGCAGGGTGGCTTCCCGCTGAACCGGGCCATCGCCGAGATGACACAGGGGCAGCGCTGGGCCAGGACCCCGGCCGAGCTGGCCGAGTGGTTCGCCGCAGTTGCCGCCGAACGGCTCGAGATGATCCTCGCCGACCTGCGCGACCTCGGCCCGGGTCCGACGGTCGTGGCGGAGGGTCCGCAGCTGTTCCCCGACCTGATCGCCCCGCTGATGCAGACCCCCGTGCACGGCCTGTGGCTGCTGCCGACCCCGGAGTTCGCCCAGCACGGAGTGGCCGGCCGCCGGGCGGGCGGCCTTACCGGTGAAGCGGCACAGCGCCGTCGCGATCGTGACGTGCTGCTCACCGAGATCAACAGGCGGCAGGTGCGGCGGCACCTTATGCCGTCAGCAGATGTGGACGGGTACCGGTCGCTCGCAGACACCATCGACATGGTGGCGCAGCGGCTGGAGAGCCTGCCTGGCGGGCTGCTCCGGGCCGCCGACGGCGGACAGCGGCGGCGGATCAGGCAGGCGGAGAACGCCGCCGCCGTGCGGCAACTGCTCGGCTGGCTGGCGGATCTGGGCCCTGGCCATATGCCTGATGCTCCTCCGTTCCCGTTCAGCTGCGAATGCGAGAGCCTGGGCTGCGAGCAGACTGTGACCATGTCCGTCACCGAGTACCAGCGCCGGTCAGCGGACGGTCCGGTGACCTGATGCCGAGCTACGCGGGCAGATCATTCTCGTAGCGGAGCAAGCCAGGCGTGGCTGTACTCTTCCTGGGGCGCCAGCGCGATCTCGTATTCCACGGTGCCGGGACTACGACCGACAAGATCGGCGCTCATGTTCCGCAGCAGCCCGGCATCGCGGCGTTGTCGGCCACGACCAGGGCGGTGAAGCGGCGGATGCCTTCGGCGCGGGCACCGGTCAGACAACTGAGCCAGCAACTCGGTGCCAAGGCCCCGGCTTTGCCGCGGCAGCGGCCAGGGCCCGGCGATCGTCCACCTGCAGCTTGCGCAGCAAGGACGCCTGCAAGAGCGCGGCCCGATGAGACGCGGGCTGAGATTGATAGGCCTTGCCCTCTGCTGGTCGGCGGGCAGCGTGCGATCAGCGGCTGCTCGGGGGACAGGGCAGGCCCTTGAACTCCGGGTGGTCACCGGGTGTGGGGTCGGTGAACCGGCAGCCGAAGAACGGCGACGCGACTGCTGCCGGATCGAGGATGTCGTCGCCAGCCTGCCGCCGGCCCGTGGTGATCCAGGACACGAGGGCGGAGAAGCCGGCCGACAGCTCGTTGGTCGTGTAACCGCAGTGGGTAACCTCGCGGATAGCCCTGTCCACGAACAACCCGCCCTCGCCGTGCGCCACCATCATCTTTGCGTAACGCTGGTCCATGGAGAAGGGAACGAACAAGTCCCCGATCCCGTGGATCGACAGCACCGGGATTCCGGGGTCTCCGTTGATGGCCGGAAGTTCGGCTGGCGACAAGGTGTCAGCCGACGATGTGGCGGTGACAGGGACCCGGAGCACGGCGCGGTTGAGCGCGATCTCCTGGCGGAGCATGCGGAAGGGCTGGTCGCTGAAGGTGTAGAAGGTCCTTTCGTTGCCAGCCACGCTGCCGTTGGCGAGCCCGAGGGTCCCGCCGTTGAGCCCGGGATACACGCCGAACAAGAACGGGATCGTGGTCAGCGGGGCGAACCCGAAGGAGTTCCAGTAGTCGAGGGCGCTCTGGAAGCCGGGCCGGGTGCCGCCGGATAGCTGCTCGACCGTATCCGCCCACAGGGTCCCGGTCTTGGTCAGGTCGGTGGCGAAGGTCTGCCCGCCGGTCGCCGGGTCTGGCGTGATCCCGAGAGCCGGCAGTTCAGACTGGACAGCGGTCTGGTAGGCGGGTGTGTAGGCGGTGCCGGCGGCCAGGGTCGTCGGGTAGGCAATCTTGGTCCCCGTCAGTGCGGCAGCGGTGGCGTTGGCGCCCAGGTAGTAGTCGAACAGGTCGTTGCCCGCCAGCACGCCGCAGGAGGGCATGGCGCCGACGAAGTCGCCCTTGTATGCCTCAATCTCGGCTGTGGTGATCTCGCCGCCCATCGACAGCCCGGTCATGATGGCCTGCCTCGGGTGCAGCCCGGTGACGGATGGGAACGCCTTGAGCAGGTCGTGGGTGTCCACGACGCCGTCGCCGGGGTCATAGCCGTTCATGGCGTAGCTCGACGCCGCCCACGCGTAGCCGTGGTCGACGAAGTACTGGCGCAGCTGAGGTTCGTCGACCCACACCACGTTGCCGTTGCCCCGGAAGCCGTGGGCGTACATGACCAGCGTGCCGTTCCAGTGGGGCGGGACCTCGACCCGGTAGGCAGCTCCGTCACTGGCGATGCCCGTCCACACCCGGGACTGTCGGCCCCCGGCGTTGGCAATGGGCCCGAATGGTCCGGTGTATGCCGACCCGTTGAATTCGCACGCCGGGTCCGCTACCTGGACACCGGCGACGACGGCGCTCGGCGTGGTGACGCAGCTGCCGGGATCGAACGCCGCCGGCGTGACGGCGCTAGCCGGGATGGCCCCGGCGGCCCATCCGATCGACAGCGCGGCGGCGCTGAACAGCGCGATGACAACGCGGCGTGTGTGATGGCGAACCGGCATCGTGACCCTCCAGCCCGAGCGACTTGGACGAGTTTACCGGGAATGCGCTCAGCTGTGTCGGGGATCACATAGCAGCTTCGCAGACCGAACTCACCGAAGGGCTGACCATGCTCAAGCTCAACCGTGGCCAGGCAGCCCCGCCGCCGGGACGCTGGAGGCCTGGGTGGCGCGGACAGCGATCGGCTGGACCCGCTTTCTTTACTGGACCATAAGAGACTGTCAGGCTTGGCGGATGATGCCGACCGTCAGGTACTGCAGTACGCCTGCGGGTCGCGTCGCCTATTCGACGGTTGGCTCTGGTCCGCCGCTGTTGTGTGAAACGGGCTGGGTTTCGCATCTCCGTGGCCAGCTGGAGTTGTTTGCCTTCGGCAGCTTCATCGAGCGCCTGGCGGAGCGGTTCACCGTGATCCGTTACGACAAGCCCGGGTGCGGCCTGTCGGATAGAGACTCGGTGGACCTGTCGTTCGACGGGCAGGTGGCGACGGCGCTGGCGGTAGCTGACGCAGTGCGCGCTGACCGCTTCTGCTTGTTCGGGGCGTCGCAGGGGGGCCAGATCGCGGCGGCTGTGGCGGCGAGGTCCCCTGATCGTGTCGAGGCGCTGGTGCTGTACGGAACGTGTGCCAGCGGCGCGGATCTGGCACCTCCGGAGGTCAGGGACTCGATCGTGTCCCTGATGCGGGCGAATTGGGGCCTTGGGCTGAAGATGATGGCCGGCATCTTCATCCCGGACCCGAGTCCGGACGACATCGATGCGATGGCGCGGTTTCAGCGGGAGAGCGCCTCGGCCGCTGTGGGGAGCCGGCTTCTCGAGGTTTATTACGAGACTGACATCAGGGAATTGCTCCCCTCGATCCGCGCGCGGACGGCGATCCTGCACCGTGAGGGTGACCGGGCCACAGGATTCAAGCTCGGGCAAGAGGTAGCCTCGCTGGTTCCTGGCGCGGCTCTGTTCACGCTGCCGGGTTCCAGCCATCTCTTTTATCACGGGGACTGGGCCGGGGTGCTGGGCACCATGCTCGGCTTCCTCGGCGAGCCTGCGGGCTCGCGAGTGCCGCTCACTGACCGTGAGCTTGGGGTAGCCGGGCTCGTCGCCGAGGGGCTGACAAACCATTCCATTGCCATGCGGTTGTCGATCGCGCCGCGGACGGCGGAGGCGCACCTCGAGAACATCCGGCGCAAGCTGGCTGTGCATTCGCGTGCGCAGATCGCGGCGTGGGTGACCGAGCACCGGCTCCGCGCTGAGCACCTAGGTAGTTCGGCCGATGCGCGCCCTGGCCAGGACCCTTCTGCTGGCGATAGACCCGCAGATGGCCGGTAGTTCACCCGATGGTGGCGCGGAGCTGCCCGGTCTAGCGTCGAGATATGCCTGACACCACGAAGTCTGCCTGCTCCGCCGCCACCAGGGTTGGCATGTTCCCGCCACCTGGCCTGCTCGGCCGGGGCCCAGAGACGGCCAGCCAATTCCTGGCCCAGGCCGCGGACGCGGGCATCGACTATGTCTGCTGCGGCGACCACGTGAGCTTCTTCGGCGTCGGCTCCGACGGCCTCGTGCAAGCCACGGCGCTGGCGATGCTCCATCCGACGCTGCCCGTCCACATTGGCGTTTACCTGCTGCCGCTGCGCCATCCTGTGCTGGTGGCCCGGCAGCTCGCTGACTTCGCCCAGCTCGCTCCGGGACGGCTCGTCTTCGGAGTCGGCGTAGGTGGCGAGGATCGCCACGAGGTCTCGATGTGCGGAGTGGACCCAGCGACTCGCGGCGAGCGGATGAATGAGTGCCTCGCCGTCCTCCGGCAGCTCCTGGCCGGTACGGCGGTCAGCTTCCACGGCGCGTTCTTCGACCTGGACGACGCGGTCATCACGCCCGCGTCGGCCGCCCCGATTCCGATCATCATCGGCGGCCGATCAGACGTGGCGATCCGGCGGGCCGGCCGCTGGGCGATGGCTGGCTCGGTATCTGGAACTCTCCGGCGCGCTTCGCCGCCGCCATCCAGCTGGCAGCAGATGAGGCGGCCCGCAGCGGCCGAGACGACCCGCCGACCCGTCACGCGATGCAGGTATGGTGCGGGCTCGCGGACTCCAGGGAGACTGCTCTGGCCTGCATCGCGCCCGCGATGCAGGCCTACTACCAGCTCCCCTTCGAGCGCTTCGAGCGCTACTGCCCGTACGGCACCCCCGATGACGTCGCCGAGTTCCTCACGCCCTACGCCGACGCTGGCTGCACAGAATTCAACCTCATCCCGCAGTCACCCGACCATGAGCAGGCCATCGCAGGCGTGGCAGCGGTGAAGAAGCTACTGGCGCGGACATGACCGGCTCCCTGGTCATCGCGCCGCGGTTCTGCGGCCCCCCCGACAGCGGCAACGGCGGCTACGTGTGCGGGCTCATCGCCGGCTACCTCGACGGACCTGCTGAAGTTACGCTACGCAGGCCGCCGCCGCTGGAAACGCCCCTGGTTGTCGAGCGCGACGACCACGGGTCAGTGCGGGTCCTCGACGGACGAACCCTGATAGCCGAGGCCACCAGGTCGCCAGGCGTCCCGGTGCCACAACTCCCCGACCCTGTCACGGTCCAGCAGGCCAGCTCCGCAGGCGCACGTTCTCAGCTGCGGATACAACCGGAACTGCATCCCTTTCCCACCTGCTTTGTGTGCGGGCCAGGCCGCCGGCCAGGTGACGGACTGCGCATCCTGGTCGGACCGGTAGCAGGCCGCCAGCTGTCAGCGGATGTCTGGTATCCCGGCGCGGAGCTCACGGGCGCAAATAGCCACGTCCGGGCTGAGTTCATGTGGGCGGCGCTCGACTGCGCCGGAGGCATCGGAGCAATCGGGGACGCCGTCCCCGGTCGCGCGCCATTCGTGCTCGGTCGCCTGTCGGCTCGCCAGATCGGCGAGGTCAACGCGGGCGAGCCACATGTCGTGCTCGGCTGGCGCCTAGCAGCGGAGGGCCGCAAAATGCTAGCTGGCTCCGCACTGTTCACGGCATCCGGACGGCCAGTCGCGGTGGCGCAGGCCACCTGGATCCGTCTCAGATGACGCCACACCGCCACGCAGATCACGCGGCACAACTACGAGAGGTGAGACCATGACCCGAAAGGCCGTAGTCAGCGAGCTGCTCCCGGCAGCGCTTGGCCCGTACAGCCATGCGATCGTTGCGGGCGGCTTGGTGTTCTGCTCCGGAACAGCGGGAGTCGACCCTGCTACGGGTACTGTCCGTGACGGCATCGAGGCCCAGACCGAACAGGCGCTCCGAAACCTTGAGGTCATCCTCCAGGCGGCTGGGGCGTCGACGGCCGATCTGGTCAAGACAACGATCTTCTACACCAACATTGATGATTTCCCCAAGATCAATCAGGTCTACGCCCGGCACATGCCAGACCCGCCGCCGGCGCGCTCGGCACCCGCGAACGTCGAACTGCCCCGCGGGCTGCTCATCTCGATCGACGGCATCGCCGTAATCCCGGCCGAGGGTCACGCAAAGCCAGTCTCACCATGATGGTCAAACCGCCGGGTCCCCGGCGTGACCACCAACCTGAGCTGGTCGAGCGGGCTGGCCAGAGCGCCTACGTGCACGGGCCCGGTTCGTCCACCGAGGTGACCAGGCTGACCGACCCGGCGGCGTTGCTCCAGGCCGGCTCGCTGATCGCGCCGTTGCTGGAGGCGGCAGTGACGGAGACAAAGCGATGCCAGCTGATCTCGGCGCCCTGATCACCGACGTTTCCGCGGAAACGTCGGTACTGTGCGCGATCCTCGACCCGCTCGGCCAGGCGAAGTTCGCGCGGCCGACGCCGGCGGTCGGCTGGAGCATCGCCGACCATGTCAGCCACCTGGCCTACTTCGACGAGCTCGCGGTCACCTCGGCGACTGACGCCGATGCGTTCGCCGCCTTGCTGGCCAGGGCCAACGCCGACGGCGGGGTGAACCCCGATACTGTCGCGGCCCAGTTCCGGCAGCTGTCCGGAATGCAGCTGCGCGAATGGTTCACCCGCGGCCGCGGCGAACTGCTCACGGTATTCGCCGGCCTTGATCCGTCCGCGCGGGTGCCGTGGTTCGGGCCGCCGATGAGCGTGGCCTCCTCGCTCACCGCGCGGCTGATGGAGACCTGGGCGCACGGTCAGGACATCGCCGATACGGTCGGTGCGCAGCGGGAGCCGACGCACCGGCTCCGCCATGTCGCGCACATCGGGGTCGGCGCGCGGGCCTTCAGCTACCTGGCTCACGGACTGCAGCCGCCGGCCGAGCCGGTCCGAGTCGAGCTGCGCGCGCCATCGGGAGAGCTGTGGACCTGGGGCCCGGCGGAGGCGGCCAACCGGGTGGCCGGGCCGGCGCTGGGCTTCTGCCTGCTGGTCACGCAGCGCCGGCACCGCGACGACACCGCCGTCACCGCTACCGGTGCCACCGCGGACCAGTGGCTGAGCATCGCCCAGTCGTTCGCCGGACCGCCAGGCCGTGGCCGCAGACCGGGCCAGTTCGCGGGGCTTCGCGCCGACGATCACGCCGCGCAGCCAGGCGGCACTCATGGCTGAGTCGCTGCGCCGCGGTCCGGAGATGGACGACAGCAGCGGCCTCATCGGCCCCGGAAGGAAGCCCGTTGTCTACCGTCATTGACGTCGGCGGCATCAAGATCAGCGCGCTGAACGACGGCGCGGTTCACCTGCCGCCTATGTACTACCCGGGGCTCGACTTCGGTGCCCACCCGGAACTCTTGCAGGCCGACGGGACGTACCACATCCCCGTGGGGTGCTTCCTGATTCAGGCAGAGGGCCGAGCCGTCCTTGTCGATGCGGGCCTCGGGCCGTCGAGCATCCCGTTCCCCGGCGATATCGCCGCCACGGCCGGGCTCACGGATCCGCCGGAGATGATTGCCGCAGGAGGCCTGCTGCCCGGCGCGCTGGCCGCAGCCGGTGTCGCGCCGGCGGATATCACCACCGTCTTCCTCACTCATCTGCACGCCGACCATATCGGGTGGGTCGCCCCTGGTGGTGTTTTGTTCTTCCCCCGTGCGGTGGTCATGTGCAGTGCCGTCGAATGGCAGACACCGCCAGCCGCCCCCGCGCCAGGCGAGCTTGAGGGCAGGATGGGGCTTGCGGCCGCCCAGGCCGCGGGAGTGCTTCGTCTGATCGATGCTGCAACCGTCGAGCTCGCGCCTGGTGTCAGCGCACATCACAGCCCTGGCCACACTCCCGGTCACTACGTCGTCAGCGTGTCTTCCAACGGAGAGACTGCCTACCTGCTTGGCGACGCCGTCCACCATCCACTGCAGCTAAATGACAAGGGCATCTCGTTCCTTTCCGAGACTGGGCCCGAACGAGCACTGCGGGCCCGCGAGGAACTCTTCACGGCCCTGCAGGGGCGCAGCGTGTCCATCGGGATGGCCCACTTCCCAGGCCTGGATTTCCAGCGGATCACGACGGCGAATGGACGTGAATGGACCACCGCCGGGTAACGGTTCACCCAGGCTTCATGACCAGCTGACGGCCGCGCCGGCCTCCCCGGGGCGGAGCAGAGGAGCGCCGCCAGATGGGGAATGAACTCTGCATGCCTTCGCGCCGGTGCAGCCGGCCGTCACCGGTGGCAGCACGCCGCAAGGCGAAATCTGGCCCGGCTGCTGCCGTGCCTGCCGCCGGGGTCGCCTACCGCGCGCGGAGGAAGTCGAGCACCCGCTGGACCAGCAGTGCGGTGGCGTCCGCGTCGTACGACGGCAGTGAGCTGTCGGCGAAATAATGCTGGTCGCCGGGGTAGAGGAATAGCTCCGCGTCCTTGGCCTGCTCGACGAGCTCGCGGGCGGCGTCGATGTCGCCCTCGCCGGCGAAGATCGGGTCGGCGTCCATTCCGTGCACCTGCACCGGCACCCCATCGGGCCAGGCGGAGCCGAACTCCGAGACCGGGACGCAGGAGTAGAAGAGCAGCGCCCCCGGCGCGCCGGGCCGCGTCTGCGCCAGCTTCTGGGCAGGGAGCACGCCGAGTCAGAAGCCGGCGTATACCAGCTCGGCGGGCAGGCCTTCGACTGCCAGGGCGCCGCGCCCGATCACCTCACGGGGGAAGCCGATCTCCTCGGCATAGCGCATCCCTCGTCAATAGTGGCGAAGGTGCGGCCCTCGAACAGGTCGGGCATGTGCACGGTGTGCCCGGCGCGGCGCAGCGCGTCGTCGCCCGGCTCAAGGAGGAGTCCGAGGTGCCGTTGCGCTCGCACGGCAGCCTGTCGATGAACCGGGCGCTGATGGCCGCCGGCCTGGTCGACCGCGTCCAGGTGACGCTCTTCCCCGTGATCACCGGTCAGACCGGGCTGGACCCGATCTTCCAGGGTGCGGCCGACTTCGACCTGGAGCTGATCGAGAGCCGGACGCTCGACGGTCACACCCAAGAGCTCATCTACCGGCCCACCCTCCATTGACCTGTACGGATTCGAAGAGGATCTTCGGCAACCCCAAACCAGCCGTATAACCTGCTGCCTGCCCTTCGTCGGTGGACGGGCCGGCGGCCAGGCGCTGGACGAAGGCCTTGCCGATTCCAGAGGAGGCGCCGGTGACGAGTGCGAGCGTGCTCATGAGCGCTGTCCCTTTCGCGTACCGGTCGCCATGGCCGGGCCGCATCGCCGCCGCGGTGACCGGCCGGTCTGCAGTCAGTGAGGAACGGGTCGCCGGTGGCTAGCTCCGCGCGGATGCCCAATATATTCTGGCTCGGCGGTGGCTGCGGATCTGGCAAGACGACGATCGCGCGAGTCGTCACCCGCCGCCTTGACCTGCGGCTCTACCCGGTCGACGGGTACACCTACGCACACGCCGAACGCAGTAAGCAGGGTGGCTTCCCGCTGAACCGGGCCATCGCCGAGATGACACAGGGGCAGCGCTGGGCCAGGACCCCGGCCGAGCTGGCCGAGTGGTTCGCCGCAGTTGCCGCCGAACGGCTCGAGATGATCCTCGCCGACCTGCGCGACCTCGGCCCGGGTCCGACGGTCGTGGCGGAGGGTCCGCAGCTGTTCCCCGACCTGATCGCCCCGCTGATGCAGACCCCCGTGCACGGCCTGTGGCTGCTGCCGACCCCGGAGTTCGCCCAGCACGGAGTGGCCGGCCGCCGGGCGGGCGGCCTTACCGGTGAAGCGGCACAGCGCCGTCGCGATCGTGACGTGCTGCTCACCGAGATCAACAGGCGGCAGGTGCGGCGGCACCTTATGCCGTCAGCAGATGTGGACGGGTACCGGTCGCTCGCAGACACCATCGACATGGTGGCGCAGCGGCTGGAGAGCCTGCCTGGCGGGCTGCTCCGGGCCGCCGACGGCGGACAGCGGCGGCGGATCAGGCAGGCGGAGAACGCCGCCGCCGTGCGGCAACTGCTCGGCTGGCTGGCGGATCTGGGCCCTGGCCATATGCCTGATGCTCCTCCGTTCCCGTTCAGCTGCGAATGCGAGAGCCTGGGCTGCGAGCAGACTGTGACCATGTCCGTCACCGAGTACCAGCGCCGGTCAGCGGACGGTCCGGTGACCTGACCCGAACCCGCACCCCAACCCACCCGTGGTGCTTTCTTTATTCCTAGCCATGCGCGCGGGCAGTACGGCCAATGTCCACCGGATCACGGGACGCTTAACATGTCATCGCTTGAGAGACGAATGCGCGCCCAGCGCGCTGGGCGCGTTCTCAGGCAATGCCAAGCTTGTCAGGATATGTAAAGAGGCGTAATCTAAGCACGCCGCCCGTGGGCCGGGACTCCACGCACTCGGGCCTGTGCGGGCATTGGGGGAAGGGGGAGCCCGTGTCGAAGGACAATGCTGCAGATTCTGATGATCATAGTCCTTTTAGCAACGTCAGGAATGTGCTAGGATTTCTCTTGGCGGGCTTCGGCGCCATTCTTAGCTTCCTTGGCGTACGGTCTTCAGAAGTCACTACCGTACTCCGCAACGACAGTCTGCAAGCCTCTCTGATTGCGCTCATTCTGCTTTTCGGCGTTCTTGCTGCCGTATGGGCAGTGGCCACCGATAGCAAACGGAAGCTTTCCCTGCTAAGCGTTATGGCCATTGGAGTCGCGCTCGCCGGCGTGGCTGCCCTGGTCGTTTTCGCAATTCCGATCACTGCGGATCTGATACCTTCCGGAACTGAAATCCGGCAATATTTTAATATTTCCGGGAAGATAACCCTGGCGATTGCCTGTGTTTTGCTGCTGCTTGGAGTAGCGACACTTGTTCACTACGGCCCGTTCCAGGTCGAGCAAGGTGCAGTCTCGCCCGGCGAACCCAATAACGGGCGGCGATGGTGGCAACGATGGCGGGAATCGGCCTTGAAGTTGCCGGTGGACCTCGTCGACGCCCTCATCCTGGCTAGTGTCGTTCTTATAGCCATTGCCGCGTACGGGGCAATGCGGCTCGAGACCAAGAGCCAGCTCTCTTTCTCCTCGCAAGTGGGAGCCAGTTTTACGATGAACGGATCCCTTGCGACAGCTCGGATAGACATCGCAGCAACCAAAATTCCGCAGAGCGACTGGATCTTCGTCGACGTCTATGCGGTACCGGCGGAAACCAACCTGAAGAATACATGCGCGCTTTTGTACAAGCGTTTCACGATCCCCGATAGCAGTGCTCCTTGCGCAACCGATCCATGTCTATACTTTAGCCGACCTCGGTATCAACATATAGCAAAGTGCGCTATTTTGTCGAATGGTTCGATCGTTCCGAATGCTACCGGTAACGTTGACGAGACACTTAGCGTTCCGTTCTTGGCGGCTGAGTACCAAGACGTAGACGTTCGGGCAGAAGTCTGCTCGCTCAATGAAGGTTGCGCGGGAAGTCCAATTGGCCAAAACTCCCGACTCGATTGGGTTATACCGGATTCTTCTGGCCAGCCTGGTTAATGAAGCCTTCAAGCTTCCGTGAAAATGCAAGATAACCGACTTGGCTCACGGTCTTGGACTTGCCGCAGGCTAGTCGCGGGGTCGGGCCTGCCGGGAAGTCGGTCAGCCAGCGGGCTGCTGGAAGTGCCAGATGACCAGGTCCGGGCGACCCCCTGAGGCCCGCCCTGCCGACGGCAGGTAGTCCATCAGCGAGAACGGCCAGTCCTGCCAGTCGCCGATCTCGGTGGCGGGCTCGGGCACCGGTTCGTCCGCTCTGACCACGCGCGGCTCCTCGCACCGCTTTACCTGCAGGCCATGTCTCAGCGCCGCCCGCAGGTAGTCTCCGAGCTGATGCCGGTAGGTAGGCGCGATGCGCGGCTCACCCGCCGGGCCGCGGGCCGTCATCACCGAACCGCGGGCAATGAGTTCGTGGTGGACATCTGAGATGACCAGGTCGCCGCCGGGGCGCAGGACGCGAGCCCACTCAGCTAGCACCGGATCAAGGCTGGGAACGTGCTCAAGAGCGAGCGCGCAGACGATGACGTCCACGCAGTCACCCGGCAGCGGCAGCCGGTCAAGCTCGGCGACGTGGAACTCGGCCCCGGGGACACGCCGCCGTGCGTGGGCGAGCATGTCCGGTGAGCTGTCGACGCCGATGACCCGATGCCCGCGCCTAGCCAGGAACTCGGCGAATCGTCCGGTCCCGCATGCGGCGTCCAGCGCCACGCCAGGCTCCCGGCCGGCGAGGTACTCCGCTACGACCGGCTCGTCGGTGGCGAACAGCCCGCCGCCAGCATCCGCGTCGTAGCCGGCCGACACCTGCTCATAGACGGTGGCGGCGCTGACCTGCTCAACCAGCACGCCGCGGTCCCTCAGCCGCTCGTCATCCAGCAGCCGCCTGATCTCGGCCAGCCGGGCCTCAGTGAACGCGCGATCGTGGTCCCCGGCCCAGGCGTCCAGCAGCGCGATGCCCTCAAGGCCGAGCAGATAGGCCAGCGGGTCCTGATAGACCATGAGAGGGGATCATAGACACGCACCGGCCAGGCTGCCCATCGGTTTTCGGGCGGCACCAAGGCCACGCGATGCTCGCGCGGTTCTCATCTATCGGCTGGCCCTAGCACGACGGGCTCGGCATACGCCATCAGTGCCGCTGGCTTACGCCTGCGCGGCCTCGCGCAGCCGGGCCGCCACCGCCGAAAGGAGCGCATCGACCGCCGATTCATCAAGCGTCGCGTCCGCACCGCGCCGAAGAGCCACTGCCGCATCGATCAAGCCCGTGTCCGGCCAGCGGGCACGAGCCCAGGCCGCACCCTCTAGTTTCGGCCCGAGCACGTCCACCGCGGCGAACCTCCACGCCCGGCACGCGTTCAAGACCGAATAGAGGGTCGCCTTCTCGTGAGCGCGATGCCAGGCCATGGACTCATCCATGGCTTCCAGCAGGGTGCGGCGAGGGACATCAGCGAAGATCCCTCGTGCCGGCGGCCCGCTGATGGCCAGACCGGACCGGTGCGCGATGGCCCGGTCCAGCACATACCAGAAACCAGGCTCGGCTGCTGGGTCCATGTGCACGGCCGTAGGCATCCGGGGTCCGCTGCTGGCATTGACCTCGAAGTCAGCACCTGCGGGACGTGAGCCCGCGACTGCACGGCGATAGACAGTGAGCTCCAGGCCGCGGGCCGGGCAGCCCGCACTCACCTCAATGACGGCTGATGCCACCGATTGCCTCTGCGGATCGGTAAGTGCGGCGCTCGATACAGCGGCTATGTCGATATCGCTCTCGCCGGGGACATACCCGCCCAGGGCTACAGAGCCGACGAAGTACACGCCGACAAGACCCGTGCCGAGGGCGCGAGCCAGAGCTTCCGCTACTTGATCACCGAACCTGGCGACTTCGAGCGTGGGCACCCTGCCATCATCAGGCATGCGCGAGCGAGACAGCCCGCTCATCGCGCTCGACACCGCCACCCGCCCGATCGGAACGTGCAGTGCCGAGAACCACCGAGACGCCAGGGCTGGCCGGACCCGTCCTGCGCAGGGCGACCCGAGCGCCGACTGGGGGAGGCTGAGAGGTAGCCGCGGTCAGAAGAACTCCGCCAGGACCGGGGCGAGCACGCCCGGGTTCACCTCATGTGTCTGGCCCGCCAGCATCCGCAGCTGGCCCTGCGGGATCGCCTGGCTCAGTACCCGCGCCGCGTCGGGCATGAACGGAAGGCTCGCGTCGCCCGCCATCACGAGGGCGGGCACCGACACGCGGGCGGCCAGCTCGGCCGGCACCGACCAGGGCTCGCCCAGGATGGCGGCGTGGTCGTAGGCCAGCGTCGGCGCGACGGCTTCCATGGCCGGCCAGAACGGCGCGCGGCGCATGCCGTCGACCTGCTCGGCGGGCGTGCCGACAAACCGCATGAACAGGGCCACCGCGTCGCCCCGGCGGCCTTCGGCCAGGGCCTCTCTCAGCTGCCTGAGGTACCGGCTCCAGGACTCCTGCGCGCCGGGGTCGTTGTTGTAGGGGGGCTCGTACATGGCGATCTTGCTGACCTTGCTCCCGAGCCTTATGGCCGCGCGCATGGCCAGGGGCCCGCCGGACGAGTGGCCGTAGAGGAACGCCGGGCCGCCGGCGCAGGCGATCAGCGCCTCGATGTCGTCGATCTCCCGGTCGATCGCGTAGGGCAGCGTGTCGCCGCTCTCGCCGCGGCCGCGGCGATCAAAGCCGTAGACCGTGAAGCGCGGCGCGAGCAGCCTGGCCAGTTCCGGCCCGGAGCCGTACGAATGGACGGTCAGCGCACCGTCGACCAGGATCAGGGCCGGTCCGGCGCCCTGCTTGCTGTAAGCGATCGTCGTGCCGTCGGGTGAACTCAGTGTGGACATGGTTGTCTCCTCCGGCTTACCCACGCAGGATGGATCGTCGCTGCTGTCAAGGTAAGGGCCGGCAGCGGAAGGGGTCACCTGATCGAAAGGTTCCCGTTGGGCGGGCCGCCTGGGTTCCCGGTGAGCGACCCTCTACTGTCCGGTGGATCCTGATCCGGGTGCGGCGACTCCGGTTGGAGGCCCGGCGAGATTGTTCGCGGTATTCGCCATAGACTTAATGCCAAAGTAAGCCGTGGTCATAGTACCAATAGCCGTAAAGGCACTGCTCAGGATGGCGACGACCTGGGGAAGGATTTGAGCGTTCGCTGGCCCGCCGGCAGCGAAATGGGTGATCCCCAATATCGCGGCAGCCGCGATAGCGACATCCCCAGCAATGACTGCGTACAGGCCCGTCCACGCACGGACCTTCTCGACACGAGGATCTGAAGTACCTCCTGCCGATACGGTTGGTGTAGTCATTAGCTTCCTCCCCTTAGCGTGACCAGGCCCGGTGGCGGACCTAGCGCGGGACCCGGATCAGGCCCGTGCCTTGTTCACAACCGGCAGCGAGCATCCGAAATATCCACCTTTGCATATGCTGCGCCGTATAGATAGCCGTAGGGCGGTTAGCCAGCATCTGCTGATAAGGGGCTCAGGACGGGTTGCTCGCTCATTAGCTCTCCGATCGCGTCCTGCTGACTACTTGACGCGCAGCTGGTGCTTCTGGTTGACCGCCCGCCGTCGCCTCCACGAGGCGGCAGAAGAGTGCAGCAATCACCGTGTTCAGGGCTCCCCTGGGTAGCGGTCTCCTACGCTTGGCGCTGAGGTCCTGGCTCAAGCCGGCGCTTATGACGCTATCCGCCGTGACAGGCAGAACTCGTTGCCTTCTGGGTCGAGTAGCACGAAGTGGCTGTCGTGTCGTTCCAGGACACTGGCGCCCAGTGCGGTGAGTCGTGCGACCTCGGCATCGAAGGAGTCACATCGCAGGTCAAGGTGGACGCGGTTCTTGACGGCTTTCGGCTCAGGTACCAGCTGGAAGAACAGTCGCGGCGCACCAGGCGCCTCGACGGCAACTGTCGGGTCGTCTTCCGGGTCAGTGATGCCGTTCATGCGCAGACGGTCAAGTTCTGCCTGGTCATAGGGGGCTACTTCGTAGTCGTCGAGGGCTGCGGCCCAGAACCGGGCGATAGAGGCCGGGTGCCGGCTATCAAATGTGACATCGTGAATGCGTGCCATGGTTGTGATCGTGCCACTGTTGTCGTCGCGGAGCACGGCACCGACGGCAGATTACCGGCCGTTCGCGGAGAAGTGCTGGTAATCACGGGCGCCCTGCCAGGTGCCGCCCCAGCCCCAGCCGACCGAGGCGAACGCGCGTACCACCTTGTCGCCCGCGTGAATCACCCCCGGATCATGCAGGCTCCGGTCAACATACATGCGGCAGCGCTTGTGCGCCTCGTAGCCGTCGGCGGAGATGTATGGGTTCTCGCACGGGTCCAGATCGACGGCGAGGCCGTAGGCATGCTCGGACCAACTCGACGAGCCGGTGGCGTCGCGGCAGTTGAACGCCGACGTGTTGTCCGCCTGGATCGACGCGAAGTCCGAGCCGTGGTAGGCGTCCACCGGCACCATCCTGCGGATCGGGTAGCGCACCGCGAACAGCCTGCGGAAGACCAGGATCAGCTTTCCGCTGACCGCGGCATTCACCACCAGCCGACCCGTGTGGACCTTGTGGTCGAACCCGCGGTAGGTCATGGTGATCAGCCGCAGCCCGGAGAGCGCGACCGGGCAGCCGGGATGCCAGGAGTACCTCACCTCAGAGCGATGCTGAATCCGGGAGACCTTCGCGGTGAACACCTGCGAGCGCTCGTGCTTGCGGTACGGGACGGCAGACGGCGCGCTGGCTGGTGCCGGCCGCGCCAGCGAGTCGGCCGGACGCGGCGGCGACGCGGCGGGGGCCCGCCCGCCGCAGCCGGCACCGGCCAGCGCGGCCGCGAGCATGGCCGCGACAATGACTGCCCGCATCCTCGTCATGCCAGCACAACCTACCCGTCGGGGGGACTGGCCCATGGCGAGCCAGGTCAGTATCAGTTCGCCGTCGTCGTCTGAACCCGATGGTGACCAGCGCGCGGCCGTCACCGCGGGCCGCGACCGTGCCGCCGATAAGCAGCAGCGTGACGCTGAGTGGGAGCCGTCAGGCGTGCAGGCGGAGTGGCGTGATGATCAGTGCCTCCGGGAACAGCGCGGCGAACCGGGACGCCGTGCCGAACATCGCCCCGATGCGCTCGGTGTACTTCATCACGTACTCCGGCACCTGATCGGCCGCGGGGAACCCGGGAACATGCTCGGCGGTCCCGTCGATGCGGATGATGTCCCGGCCGATGTCGGTGACGTCGAGTCCGAGGGCCACCCTCGGGTTGTGGCTGATGTTGCGCAGCTTCATCTTCGCTGGCTGGCTGTAGACGAGGATGGTCTCGTCGTCGCGCAGCAGGAACCACACCGGCACGCTGTCAGGCCGCCCATCGGGGCGCACGGTCGTCAGCCACGCCATCAGGTTGGCGCGCAGTCGGCCTTCGGCATGCGCGCGGCGGTCATCGGGCAGATGTGACGTCAGCTTCATGGAGAAGCATCCTGGCAGACGCGGCTTTCACACGACCCGCCGCGCCCGCCTGGGCCCGGCCCCTATGTCAACGGCGGCCTGAGTGCGATTTCCGACATCAGTGCGGTCTTACCAGCCCGCACATCAGCCGGTCATCACCAGTACGAACGCCGCAGCACACGGCGTGCTACCGGGAAAGTGTCTGTGTGCCGTCCTAGCATGTCGGTTGTGCCGACCGTGAACGAGATCGCGTGGCTGCGGGATAACAGCCCGGCGTGGCGACTGCTCCGCGCAGACAACGCGCCGCTGGTGCTGAGCTTCCTGCACCAGGTGTTCGTCGCCGACAACGTCCGGTCGGTCTCGGCGACGGAGCTGGTCAGCCGCCTGGACGACGAGCTGTACGCCGTCAACCAGCGGGAGAGCGAACAGGGCGGCCGACAGTTCCCGAAGGCGGCCAAGGCTTATCTCGACGACTGGGCGGCTCCCGAGGCCGGCTGGCTTCGCAAGTACTATCCAGATGGCACCGATGAGCCTCACTACGACGCCACGCCCGCCGTCGAGAAGGCCCTGCAGTGGATACAAGGCCTGGGGGAGCGCGAATTCGTCGGTACCGAGTCGCGGCTTAATGTGATCTTCGAATTGCTGCGGCAGATCGCCTTCGGGACCGAGCCCGATCCGGCACAGCGGCTCGCGGAGCTGCGTCGGCAGCGACAGGAACTCGACGACCAGATAGCCAGGGTCCAGGCGGGTGAGCTGCCCATGCTCGACGAGACTGCGGTAAGGGACCGTTACCAGCAGTTCGCGGGTACCGCGCGGGAACTGCTGGCTGACTTCCGCGAGGTCGATGAGAACTTCCGCAAGCTGGACCGGCAGCTACGCGAGAAGATCGCTGGCTGGCATGGTGGGAAGGGCGAGCTACTGGACGACGTCCTCGGCAGCCGGGAGTCGATCGCCGGCTCCGACCAGGGCAAGTCCTTCCAGGCCTTCTACGGCTTTCTGCTGTCGCAGGCCCGCCAGGAAGAGCTATCCGGTCTGCTGGACCGAGTTCACGCGCTCGATGACATCATCGAGCGCGACGTTCGGCTGCGCCACGTCCACTACGACTGGCTGGATGCTGCTGAGCGCACCCAGGCGACTGTCCGCCAGCTTTCCGAGCAGCTCCGCCGGTTCCTCGACGACCAGGTGTGGTTCGAGAACCGCCGGGTGATCGACATCCTAAGAAGCATTGAGAGCCACGCGTTGCAGCTCCGCGAGTCCCGGAACGTCCCGGTCACCACTGAGCTCGACGCGCCTGCACCGGCTCTCCGGCTGCCGCTGGAGCGCCCGCTGTACGCGCCAGTGAAGAAGGCCCGTATTGCCAGCGACGATGTCCGGGATGCCGACGAGAAGACTGACCCGACCGCTCTGTTCGAGCAGGTCTATGTCGATCCGGAGCCGCTGCGCGGCAGCGTCCGCCAGGCCCTGCGCGGCCAGCCGCAGGTCGGCCTGGCCGAGCTGGTGGGGCATCATCCGCTGACGCAGGGGGTAGCGGAATTGGTCACCTACCTCTCCCTGCAGGACAATGCGTTCGCAATCGTCTACGACGAGCGGTACCGCGATCAGATCACCTGGTCGGCCACTGACGGCCAGGAGCGGACGGCGACGTTGCCGCGGGTCACGTACGCCAGGAGGAGCGGATGACGACCGAGGCCGACCTGCCGCTCGCCGTCACCCAGCTCATGAAGGGTGTTGTCTACCGCGACACGCACGACCGAGCCTGGCGCAGTCTGACGGAGCTGCAGCCCCAGGCTCGGGACTATGTAGAGGTCCTAGGCCTGCAGGTCATCATCGACGAGGCCGAGGGCTACGCGTTTCTCCGCCAGCGCCCGGCTGACCCCGACGACTCCGATGGGCTGCCCCGGCTCATACCGCGCCGTGCGCTGTCTTTCCACGTGAGCCTGGTCCTCGCCCTGCTCCGGAAGAAGCTCGCTGAGTTCGACGCCCAGGGCGGCGGCACCAGGCTGATGCTGACCCGCGAGCAGATCGCCGATATGGTCCGGGTGTTCCTCCCGGCCTCGAGCAACGAGGCCCGGCTCACCGACCAGATCGACACGCACATCAACAAGGCAGTCGAGCTTGGCTTCCTGCGGCCGGCGAAGAACACCGAGCAGGCTTACGAGGTGCGGCGCATCCTGAAGGCGTTCGTCGACGGCCAGTGGCTCGCCGATTTCGACGCCAGGCTTGCCGAGTATGCCGCCCTGCTGCAGGGGGAGGAACTGGAATGACCGGCTTCCGCCTGGCCCACCTGGAGCTGTACAACTGGGGTACATTCGGCGACCGCGTCTGGTCGCTGGGCCTGGACGGGCAGAACACGCTCCTCACCGGCGACATCGGCTCCGGGAAGTCCACGATCGTGGACGCGGTCACCACGCTCCTGCTGCCTGCCCAGCGGATTTCCTACAACAAGGCGGCCGGGGCCGACACGCGTGAACGGAGCCTGCGCTCGTACGTGCTCGGCTACTACAAGACTGAGCGCAACGAGGTCACTGGGGCCACCCGGCCGGTGGCGCTGCGCGACGGCTCGAACTACAGCGTGATCCTGGGTGTGTTCACCAACGCCGAGTATGACGCGACCGTCACCCTGGCCCAGGTGTTCTGGCTGCGCGCTGGGGACACGGCCGGGCAGCCTGACCGGCTGTACGTAACGGCTGACCGGCCATTGTCGGTGGCCAGGGACTTCGCGCACTTCGGCTCCGACATCGCGGCCCTCCGCAAGCGGCTGCGGGCCGATTCGGGTGCTCGGGTGCACGACGCGTTCCCGGATTACGGCAAGGATTTCCGCCGCCGCCTGGGAATCGAGTCAGAGCAGGCAATGGAGCTGTTCCACCAGACGGTTTCGATGAAGTCGGTGGGCAATCTCACTGACTTCGTCCGCGATCACATGCTGGAGCCATTCGACGCGGCCAAGGCGGTGGCGGACATCGTCAGCCACTTCGCGGACCTGGCCAAGGCGCACGACGCGGTGCAGCGCGCTGAGGCGCAGCTGACTGCCCTGGCCCCGTTGCTGAAGGACTGCGATGCCCACGACGCCGTCCGGCTTGAGATTGCGGCGCTGGAGGTGCAGCGGACGGCGCTGAAGTACTACTTCGCTGACCTCAAGGTTGGGCTGACCAGAACAGAGCTGGCGCAGATCGAGGCCGGAAAGGCGCAGCTGCGGGCCAGCCGCGACGATCTGGAAGCCACGCTCGCCCGCCTGCATGAGCGGGAAATGAACCTGCGGGTGGAACTGGCGGGCCACGGCGGCAACCGGCTGGCCGAGATCGACCGTCAGCTTACCGAGTGCGACGAGGCACGCCAGGCTCGGATGACCAGGTCCGAGCGGTTCGCCGCGTTGCTGGCCAGCGCCGACCTGGCGCCGGTGGCGACCGCCGAGCAGTTTGCGGTCCGGCGCCGTGAGATCACGACGGCCAGGGACGCCGCTCGTCACGATCTCGCCGCACACCAGAATGTGCTGACCGAGACCGGGGTACGGGCGAAGGCGCTGGAGAGCGAGGCCACGGAGGTCAACGCAGAGCTGCGCAGTTTGCAGGACCGGAAGACCAGCATCCCGAAGAAGCAGCTGGACCTGCGGGCCTGGCTGGGCCGCGAGCTGCGGATCGGGGAGGAGTCCCTGCCGTTCGCCGGCGAGCTGATCGCGGTGCGGGACAGCGAAGCCGACTGGGAGGGCGCCGCGGAGCGGGTGCTGCACGGCTTCGCGCTGTCGATCCTGGTCCCCGGCAGCCACTACGACGCCGTGTCCGACTGGATCGACGGCCATCACCTGAGAGACCGGGTGGTCTACTACCGTGTGCCCCAGCCGTCAGCAGCCCGGCCGGTGCCCGCCCGGACCGGGCCAGGGACGCTGGCCGCCAAGCTGGAGATAAAGGACACGCCGTTCGCCGAGTGGCTGGAACATGAGCTGGCCCGGCGCGCCGACCACGAGTGCGTCGAAACAATGACGCAGTTCCGCCGGGTGCCCAGGGCGATCACCAAGGCCGGCCAGGTCAAGGGCAGCGGCGGACGGCACGAGAAGGACGACCGGTTCCGCATCGATGATCGCAGCCGCTACGTGCTCGGCTGGTCCAACCAGCGCAAGCTCGACGCAGTGCTCGACGAGGCGAGATCGTTGACTGCCCGTCTCAACAAGATCACTGCCGAGCAGAAAGAGCAGGAGCAGGCGCGGGACGCCGCGATCGAGCAGGGGCAGGTGCTCAGTGGGCTGGACCAGACGCACGAGTTCACCGAGATCGACTGGCAGTCCGTTGTAAACCGTGCCGAGCAGCTCCGGGCCGAGAAGCGCCAGCTCGAAGCCGCTTCTCGCGTGCTGGCTCAGCTGAACAGCGATCTGGAGGCGGTCAAGGAGCAGGCCACCAGAGTCAGCGAATCACTGAGCGGGGTGGACGGCCAGCTCGGTGGTCTCGACAACCGGGGGCAGGCCGCTGAGGCGCTGTTGAGCGAGACACGGGCCACCCTGGCCGAAGAGGCTTGCGACCCGGCCCGGGCGCAGTTCGCCGCGATCGGGGACCTGCTGGGCAGGGCCGGGAAGCCCCCGCCGATGACGGCGACCGCCTGCGACCGGGCCGAGACGGATGCCAGCAACGAGATCACCGCCCTGGCCACCAGGCGCAGCGACCGGCTGTCCCGGCTGGCCAACCGGATCATCACCATGATGGGTGACTTCCGCCGGCAGTACCCGGGAGAGACGGCTGAGCTCGACGATGCGGTGGAATCCGCGAATGGCTACCGCGAGTTGCACGGCCGGCTGACCGGCGACGACCTGCCCCGGTTCCGGCAGCAGTTCAAGAGGTATCTGAATCAGAACACGATCCGGGACATCGCCGGTTTCCAGTCCCAGCTGAACCGCCAGTCCGATCTGATCAGGCAGCGGATCGACACGATCAACTCGTCGCTGGTCGGTGTGGATTACAACCCCGGCCGGTATATTCGCCTCGAACCGCTGCCGTCCCCGCACGGCGACATCCGCGACTTCCGCGCGGACCTGCGGGCCTGCACCGACGATGCGGTATCCAGCGAGGGGTCCGACCATTACTCGGAACAGAAGTTCTTGCAGGTAAGCCGGATCATCGAGCGTTTCCGCGGCCGCGACGGGATGAGCGAGGCCGACCGGAAGTGGACGAGGTTCGTTACTGACGTGCGGAACTGGTACACGTTCGCGGCGTCCGAGCGATACCGCGAGGACGACACCGAGTACGAGCACTACGCCGATTCCGGCGGCAAGTCCGGTGGTCAGAAGGAGAAGCTCGCGTACACGATCCTGGCCGCCTCGCTCGCCTACCAGTTCAAGCTGGAGTGGGGCGCGGCGAAGTCGCGGACATTCCGGTTCGCGGTGATCGACGAGGCATTCGGGCGGGGCTCCGATGAGTCGACCCGGTTCGCCCTCGAGCTTTTCGGTCGCCTCGGCCTTCAGCTGCTGATCGTGACCCCGCTACAGAAGATCCACGTCATAGAGCCGCACGTGTCTGCGGTCGGGTTCGTGGACAACCCGCAGAGTAACAACTCGCGGTTGCAGACGCTGACGATCGACGAGTACCAGGCCCGCCGCCTCGCGTTCCAGTTCGCCCAGCAGGAGACCGGTGGCGCCGGGTCGGAGTCCGCAGGCCCGGCGCCTGTCCCTGAGGTCGGCCTCGTGGCCGGGGCGGCTCCGGTATCCGGCCTTGTACCCGCGGCCGGCCGCTGACGTGTCCGCTACTCAGGCGCGGGTGGACGCGGGACCCGGTATGTGGACCCGCCCGGCTGATGCCCGTGCGGTGGTCAGGAAAAGATGGGACTCCGGCGCGCTGTTGGGCCGGTTCGCCGCCGGGCAGGACTGGGAGCCGCTCGGCATCCCGATCCGCGGGCCGTCCGCCCGGCAGATCGGTGAGCAGCTGGCCGAGGTCCGCCAGTGGGTCTCTGAGTGGGCCGCGGCCGCGGCAAGACCGCTGCGGGTGGAGTTCAAGCAGGTCGGAGGTCGGCACTTCGGTGCGAACAGCATCCCGTGCCGTGCCTGGCTGGATAGCTACGACGAAGCCTGGACCCTGCTCAGGGTTGGCCCGGACGTGCACCGCCTGACGGGGCTGATCGATGCCACCCGCGGCACCCGGCTGATCCCGTGGCTGGTCAGTCACCCCATGCGCGCGCTCCGGTTTGCGGATTCCTGGGAGAAGCTGCTGGCCACGGTGGCCTGGATCGACCAGTGCCAGGCGCCGGGCATGTACGTGCGGCAGGTTGACGTACCCGGCGTCGACACCAAGTTCATCGAGCGGCACAAAGGCCTGCTGACCGAGTTGCTTGACGCGCAGCTCCATCCCTCCCGAGTGGCAGCCGGGGTGACCGACTTCGCCGAACGCTATGGATTTCTCCGCAGGCCCGGCTATGTCCGATTCCGGGTGGCGGGTGGCTTCCGCGGATTCTCCGAGCTGTTGGTCCGCGCGGACGAGTTCGCGGCACCGCCGGACGGCATCACCCGGGCCTACGTGCTTGAGAACGAGATCACCTACCTTGCGTTCCCGGTCCCGGCAGCGGCGATGGTGATCCTGGGCGGCGGTTACGCCGTCCCGGTGCTCGAATTGCTGGGCTGGCTAGCTGGCCTGGACGTGGTCTATTGGGGGGATATCGATACGCACGGCTTCGCGATTCTCAACCGGTTGCGACACCATCTGCCGCAGGCGCGCTCCCTGCTCATGGACCGGTCCACCCTGCTGGGCCACCGGGACCAGTGGGTGACCGAGCCGTCCCCGACCGCCGTGAACCTGGACCGCCTCGACCGGGCCGAATCAGCTCTCTACGCTGACCTCATCTCGGATTCCCACGCCCCCTCCGTCCGCCTGGAGCAAGAACGTATCGGCTTCTCGGCCATCGAGAAGGCCCTGGCATCCGTCGAGACGGTACCCGGCGCTTTCGTAGACCGCCAGCACCAAGCCCAGCAGTGCCGGTGACATCCGCCGCCGGGAATGCCACCCCAGAGTGGGATGAGCGTCTTGTAAACGGTCGGATCCGCTAGCCAAGGGCCCGGCGGGCGGCCGGATGCTCACGTGCTCGGTGTCGGGGATGCAGAGGGGCATTGCGGGCTCACCGCGGCCAGCAGGTTCTGCCCGGCGGTGCTGACATCGCCTATCGCGGTCACCACGCCTGACACCGCGCTGGTGCTGAAGTTCGCAGCCAGGGTCTTGACCGCCGTCTGGAGCGTGGCCAGCGCGGATTTGAGCGCATTGAGCTGGGCCTGCCATTGGCCGCGGGCGTCATTTACCAGGGCCGTCAGATTTGTCTGGACGGCTGTGAGGTCTGCCTTGAGCTCACTGACCGCGCCTTTCCTCACCTTGACCTGCGTGAGCTTGTCCAGCGAAGCACGCAGGGCAGCGACGTCCGCGCACGCAGCCGCGTTCAACGGCGAGGTCGCCGGGGAAGCAGGCGCGGACGACGGGGAGGCCGCAGGCGCGGACGAGGAGGCGGCAGGGGATGACGATGCGGGGGCGCTGCCGCCAGATCCGCACGCCGCCACCAGCAGCGCCAGGCCGGACAAGACCATGACGAGCTTCCACCAGGCGGGCCCGGTCACGATTCCCTGTTTCATCTTGCCGACAGGCTCCCATCCGGGCGGGGCGTACGCCTCACCCGCAGAGGGTTAGCTCGGGCCGCCTGGCCCGCCGCCGACCTATCGTCAGCGCGGTAAGGCGGGGGCTTGTGGCGCGGTTGCGCTGTCCTTATGTGTCACTCTGGGACGCTGGTCGGCTCTGGGGCCCGCGCCCTGGGGCGGCGTTGCGGCCGTTTGCTGCCTGCCCCGGACCGAGCAGCAGCCCGAGCGCCAGCAAGATGACACCTGCCGCCCCCATGCCGATGCCTGCCCCGCCCAGGACGTCAAGTGGAAAATGGACCCCCAGGTACACCCTGGACCAGCCCACCAGGGCGGCATACGAGATCCCCGCCGTGGCGAGCGGCCGGGTCAGGAATGGCACGAGCGCTATGGCGACCGCCAGGGTTACGGCGGTGTGGCTGGAGGGAAAGCTGGTGCCGTGCGCGGGCTGCTGGCGCAGCACCGAGCCGGCGATCGCCTCGTAGGGCCGCGGGCGGTCGGCTATGGCCTTCGCCACGTGCGCCAGCGCCCATGCGGTGCCCGCGGCGGCCGCCGCGACGGCCACCGGCAGGGCGCTCCGGTTTCTGGCCACTACGTAGACGACGGTGAGCACGACGACGGCGATGATGCCCGCTGGCCCGAACAAATGTGAGAGTGGCGTCAGTACCTCTGCAGCGGCCGTCGGGACCTCGTTGATAACCCGGAACAGGCTCACATCCCATGTGACCGCTCCTGTCTTGAGCAAGAGCGCCGCGAGGCCGAACAGTGCCGCTCCCAGGGCCGCCAACAGCCCGGCGGTCCGGGCTCTGGGAACCTGGGCTGGCCGCTTCGGCCACCACCACGAGTCAGGCGAGATCATGGGGGCAAGACCGCTCGGCGTCCGCACGGCGGGCGCGGCGCCATCGGCGGGGCGCGCCGCCGGCCAGCGGGCTTGCCGCGGCTACGAAGACCACGGCCACCGTTGCGGTGAACGTTGCAGCCGGTCATAGCCGGCCATGGTAGCGGCTGACGTGGCCGTTCCTACGGTCGCCTGCGGGGAATGATGACCAGCCGGACGGTGCCGGGCAGGCTGTGCCTATGAGCTTCACGAGCATGAGCGCCCGGATGAAACGGGTCATCGCCTGGGCGGACCGCCTGCAGCGCAGGCATGGCGTGCTGGGGTTCCCGTACGCGGTGGTGAAGAAATACGGCGACGATGCGGGCGGGCGGGAAGCCGCGCTCATCACCTACTACGGATTCCTGAGCATCTTTCCGCTGCTGCTGCTGGGGGTAGCGGTACTGTCCCGCGTGCTGGCCGGTCATCCGGACCTGCGTGCCCGCCTCATCGCCGCGGTCGTCCCGCAGGCGCTGCGGTCCACGGTTGAGCATTCGCTGGCCACGTTGCCGACCTCGGCAATTCCGCTCGTGGTCGGCCTGATCGGTTTGCTGTTCTCCGGAACCGGTGTCGTGTTCTCCGTCTACCAGACGCTCAACCATGTCGCAGCAGTTCCGCACCGACTCCGGGCCGGTTTCGCCTCCCGCTATGTCCGGGTGCTGGTGATGCTAGTGACGCTGCTGCTGGGAGGCCTGGCGGCCGGTGTGCTCACCGTGGTGGCAACCGCGCTGCCTGACCAGCCCGGGGTGCAACGGGCGGCGGCGGCGCTCGGGTCGGCGCTGGTCGTCTTCGCGATACTGATGCTGGCCGCCAGGCTGCTGCTAGTGCGGCCCGCACCGGTCCGGGCCCTGTGGCCAGGTGCCCTGCTGGGCGCGGTGGTGGTGACGGTGATACTCAGCGTCGGGGCACCGTTGCTGGCCCGGCTAGTGACCAAGGCCGGGCCCGTCTATGGCAGCTTCGCCACCGTGGCGGGCATGTTCGCGCTGCTCTACCTGATCGGCCAGGCGCTGGTGTACGCGGCTGAGGTCGCTGCTGTCCGCTATGCGCGGCTATGGCCACGCGCTGTGGACCTGAGCCGCCCGACCGTCGCCGATGCACGCGCACTGGCGCTGCTGGCCGGCGAGCAGGAACGCATCCCCGCCGCCCGCGTGGCATCCCGCCTCGCGCCGCCGGGCCCCCAGCCGGTACCCGGCGGTTCCCCGCCAGCCAGCGATGGCCAGGGGTCCTCGCCCTGGCCGGGAAGGCCGGGATAGACAGGCTGAGCGCCACGCGCGGCCGGCCCCGAAAGATGGGGGCGCGCGAAGCCGGTCACGAAAGATAGGTATGCGGCGCCCGCAAGGTAGGGAGATAGCTCCGATGCGGCCGCGTACTCCCCGTTCCTACGCTCTACCTGTTCCGACCGGCGCCTTCCCTGAGAGAAGATCCTGAATATGATGCTGCTGGAACGCGATCCGGTACTGGCCTCGCTGCGCCAGTACGCGCACGAAGCGGGGCAAGGTGAAGGGCGACTCGTCCTGATCGCCGGGGAGGCGGGCGCAGGAAAGTCGGTCCTGGTCGAGCGGTTCCAGCGCGATCTGCCCGACGCCCGCTGGTCGTGGGGCGCCTGCGACGGACTCTCGACGCCGCAGCCGCTCGCCCCGTTGTTCGACCTCGCCCGCGATCTCGGCGGCGCGCTGGAGGATCTGTGCCGGGGCCAGCCCGAGCGTGACGAGCTGTTCGCCGCACTGCTGGCGCAGGTCACCGGTGATGAGGGACTCGACGTGATCGTGATCGAGGACATCCACTGGGCGGACGAGGCGACGCTCGACCTGATGCAGTTTCTCACGCGTCGCATCCGCGCGGCGTCGGTGCTGGTGATCGCCACCTATCGCGACGACTGGCTCGTCCCATCGAGCCCGCTGCGTCTCGCGCTGGGCGATCTCGCCGCGAGGCGGTGGACACGCCGACTCGAACTGCCGCCGCTGTCGGTCGAGGCCGTCCGGACGATGGCCGCCGGAGCCGATCTCGACGCCGACCAGTTGTACCAGCTCGCCGGCGGCAATCCGTTCTACGTCACCGAGATGCTGGAGGCCGGAACACACGGAGTCCCGCTGTCGGCGCGTGACGCGATCCTCTCGCGCACCGGACGGCTCAGCGACGCGGCCCGGCAGGTACTGGAGACGGCCGCGCTCATGGGCCTGCGGGTCGACGCCAGCCTGCTCGCCGACCGGCAAGCTGCGCTGGACGAGCTCAGTGCGTCAGGACTGCTGGTCGATGAGGGAATCGGCCTGCGCTTTCGACACGAGATCGCCCGGCTGGCGATCGCGCAGGAGATCCCCGCCCACCGGCAGGCGGTAATCCACGCCGAGATCCTCAACGCGCTGCTGGCCAACGGCAGCCGTGATGACGCGCGCATGGCCTTCCACGCTGAGGGTGCTGGCGACGAGGAAGCAGTCGTCCGGCACGCATCACTGGCCGCGAGGCGAGCCGTTGATCTCGGCTCACATCGCGAGGCTGCGGCCCAGTACGAGCGCGCATTGCGATGGGCGGCGCATGCCGCACCGTCCGCGCAGGCCGAGCTCTACACGGGCCTGGCCGAAGAGGCGACTCTCGGCGACCGATCGCAAGCCGCGGCCGACGCCGACGAGCAGGCACTTCGGCTCTGGCGGCTGCTCAAAGATCGCCGTCACGAGGGCGAGTCGTTGCAGCATTACTCGCTGACACTGAAACATCTGTGCCGTGGCGATGAAGCGGTAGGTGCCGCCGTCGAAGCGATCAAAACGCTCGAGCCGCTCGGCGAGACGCGCGAGCTGGCCAGGGCGTACGTGACGCTAGCCGCTCTCAGGATGACGCGCAACGAGAATGACGAGGCGATCGAGCTGGCCCGGCGAGCGGAGGCACTGGCCCGTTCGCTGGGCGCATCTGACGTCATTGCCGATGCACTGAACACCGAGGGCTGCGCCGCGGCCGCGACCGACCCGGGCTGGGCCGAGCTCATCCGCCGCTCACTTGAGCTGGCCATCTCTCGCAACCTGCCCAATCAGGCCGGTCGTGCCTACAGCAACCTGTACGGCGGCTCGTGTGACCAGTTCCGGTTCGACGAAGCAGAGCAGTATTACCGAGATGGCATCGTCTACTGCGAGCAGAACTACCTCGACCGACACTACTATTTCCTGCGCGCAACTCGAGCCGGCGTTCTCGAGCATCGTGGGCGCTGGGACGAAGCGGTGGCGATCAGTGCTCAGCTGCTGGAGGAAAGCTCGGCCGGCCCGCTGAACCAGATCTGCGCGCAGACCCTGATCGGGGTGATCCATGCGCGCCGCGGCGAGCCGGAGGTCTGGCGCGCCCTCGACAGCGCGATCGCCCACGCGGCACCGACCGGACAGCCGCAGTACGAAGTACCGACCCGGCTCGCCCGGACCGAGGCATTCCTGACCGAAGGCCGAGTTGACCAGGCGCGACACGAAGCCGAGCTGGCCGCCGATGCCGCGCACGACGTCGACGAGTGGATGCGCGGCGCGCTGCGCTGCTGGCTGGACCGTACCGGCTCCGACCGAAAGGTCGATGGGCCCATTGCCGAGCCATACCGGCTCCTGGAATCCGGCGAGCACGCTGCGGCTGCGCGTGCGTGGGATGGGCTCGGCTGCCGCCTGGACGCGGCGCTCGCACTGCTTGACTCGCCGGACGAAGACGAGTTGCGCGACGCACTGCGGCGTCTCGATGAGCTAGGCGCCAGGGCGACGGCCGGCCTCGCCCGCCAGAAGCTGCGCCAGACAGGCGCCCGGTCGGTGCCGGCCGGCCCGCGCCGAGCGACCCGGGCGCATCCGCTCGGGCTCACTCCGCGTGAATGCGAGGTGCTGGAGTTGATCTGCGAACGACAGACCAACGCCCAAATCGCCCGCACCTTGTTTATCTCGGCCAAGACGGTCGATCACCACGTCTCAGCCGTGCTGGCCAAGCTCGGCGTCGAGAACCGCGAGGCGGCCGCTGACATGAGCCGGCACCTGACGGCCTGACCGAGCCAGTGCCTGCCTGACGCCCCGCGGCTGCCGGAGCCCTCAGACCGGTGCTGGCCAGCGTGCGCTAGAGGCTGGGGATGATGAGATATTTCGACCCCGTAGCCTGCCGGGCGTAGGCGGCGATGGCGTCGAGCTGGAGAGCGCCGGCCAGTGATACCTGGTCGGTGTAGGTGCTCGCGAAGGTGGTTGTCAGCTCGGCAGCGACTCGCTGGCGGAGTCGCTCCATGCCCTGCGGGCCGATCCTCTGCAGGAACGGCGTGAGCAGCCAGCCTCCGATGCCCCAGGCCATGCCGTAGTTGCGCGTCAGTTCCGTGGGGCTGCGATCGAGCGATCCGTAGATGTACACCTGCTTATGAACGGAAGACCCGTACCGGCTGTAGCTCCCGGCCGCGGCGCTGGCGGCCGCCTCCATGCAGGTCAGTATCTGGCTGGCTAGCCTGCCGCCGCCGGTGGCGTCGAAGGCCAGTGTGGCGGCCGTTGCCTTCAGGGCGGCGGTCAGCTCAGCCATGAAGTCCGGGGACGCCGAGTTGCACACGTATGCAGCGCCGGCTGATCTCAGCAGCTCCTCCTGCTCCTGCCTGCGCACGATGCTGACGAGCGGGATCTGCTCCTCGATGCACAGGCGGTTGAGCATCTGGCCCAGGTTGGAGGCGGCCGCCGTGTGGACCAGGGCTACGTGTTTCTCCAGTCGCATGGTCTCCACCATGCCGAGTACCGTCATCGGATTTACGAAGGATGACGCCCCGTCGGCCGCCTGGGTGCCTTCGGGCAGCTCCAGGCACAGCGACACGTCCACGCAGCGATACTGGGCGTACATGCCGCCCCCGGCCACGGCCACCGTCTTGCCGAGCAGAGCCCTGGCGGCGGCAGACGAGCCGGCGGCCACGACCGTTCCGGCACCCTCATTGCCCACCGGCATCGGTATGCCTACCCGTCCTCCCATGGCGCGCATGGCGGCGTCCGGCAGCGGCGCCGTGACGACTGGCCGCTCGGCCGTCCCGCCCAAGACCGCGGCGGTCACGTCAGCGCCGGCCAGGAGCAGGCCGAGGTCCGACGGATTGATCGGCGACGCCTCAATCCGCACGACCACCTCACCGGGACCAGGCTCCGGTACCTCGACGGTCTCCAGGAACAGCTCCACCGTCTGGTCGGCCTTGACTAGCGACCTCAGTTGCAGGGCCGCGGCTGGTATCTCTGTCAACATCGAGTAAGCCCCTTGGTCTGGCGTGGATGGCCCTGGAGCGATGCTAACGGCAACGATCGCCCGCAGATACTGCACCGTGCGCAGCGTGCGTCTGGCCGTCTCGTCCTGGCGTTGGCGGTTCCCTGCGGATCGTCGCCGTCTTACGGCGGCTGGGCGGGATAGTCCGAGAGCCTGGTCCCGAGGCCGGCTGAGCCGGGGAGATGGTTATCCGTGAGGATGGCCAGCGCCTGCTGCCAGGCAGCGCGGGCTGACGGTACCTGCCCGGCCGACTGGTAGGTGTCGCCCATCCGGGTCAGGGCCTCCGCGTGGTAGTAATGCTCGCCGAGCCCCGCGTATAGCCCGGCCGAGCGTCGCAGGCAGGCCACCGCGTCCTGGTGCTGGCCCAGGTCACGGCGGGCGTCGCCGAGGCTTTCCCAGGCCGCCGCCTCGCCCAGCGGATCACCCAGCTTCCGGTGCAGACCCACGGCCTCCTGACAGACGGCGAGGGCCCCCGCGGGGTCGCCCAGCAGCGTGTAGCACCAGCCGATCGTGCCGAGCGCCCTCGCCTGCCATACGGGCTCACCACCTGCCCGGAAGAGCTCGAGTGCGCGCTGGCAGTGCCGTAGGCCGGGGGCGGGGCGGCCCTCCTGGTTGAGCACCCAGCCGAGGCACAGGCGGACCCGGCCCTGCCCGCGGGCGTCGCCAAGGTTCCGGTACAACGAGAGCGCTCGCGACAGGTGGGCGCGCGCCTGCTCGTATGAACCGAGCCGGCCGTAAGCGCCGCCGAGGTCAAGATAGGCACGGGCCCGCCCGTCGGGGCGCCCGGCCCGCTGCGCCGCCGCCAGCGCCGTGCGCTGCGTGGCGGCATAGTCATCCAGGTGCCCCTGGCGATCGAGGAACGTCACTAGCGCGGCCGGGAGCTGCTGGGCGTGCTCGTCGAACCGAGCGTCAGCGGCCCAGCGGACGGCGGCCAGCAGCACCCTGTGCTCGGCGTTCAGCCAGGCCAGAGCCTGCCCTTCGCCGTCCAGCGGCTCGGGAGCCACTCCCGGCTGGGCGGCGGTCAGGGCCGGCCGGTCGCGCGCCGGATTCAGCAGCCGGTCGGCCGCCCGCGCGGTGTGCAGGTAGAAATCCAGCGCCCGGTGAACCGCCGCCTCGCGTTCCGGGCTCTCGTCCTGCTGCTCGGCGCGCTCGGCTGCATAGACCCGCATCAGGTCGTGAAACGCGAACCGGCCGGGGACATGCTCCGTCAAGAGATGGGTCCCGGTCAGCTCAGCCAGCAGCCGGCCGGCCTCGCCGCCTGAGATGCCAGCCAGGCTGGCGGCGGCGGGGATGGTGATATCGGGACCGGGATGGACGCCCAGCAGCCGGAACATTCGCGCCGCCGGCCCGGTGAGCTGCTGGCATGACCAGGAGAACACCCCGCGCACGCTGGCGGTCGGGTCGCCGGCGTCGAGACCGTCCAGCCTGCTCCGCTGGTCCCGGAGTTCGGTGACCAGGCCGGCCAGAGGCCGGGTCGGCCAGACGGCGGCGCGGGCGGCGGCGATGTTCAGCGCCAGCGGCAGGCGCCCGCACAGCTCCGCGAGCTCCTGGACCGCTCCAGGCTCGCCCGAGGCCCGGCCAGCTCCCAGCCGGGCGGCCAGCAGCTCACGCGCTCCGGTGCCGGACAGCACGTCCAGGGTGAGCAGGTGCGCGCTCTCGGTGGCAGCCAGGGCGGCGATCTGTCGGCGGCTTGTCACCACGACCAGGCAGCTCCCGGCCCCCGGTAGCAGCGGCCGCACCTGCGCGGCGTCGCTGGCATTATCGAGGACGATCAGCATGCGCCGGCCGGCCATGAGCGAGCGGTACAGGCCGCCCTGCGCCTGCAGCCCCGCCGGGATCTGGGCGGGCGGGACCTGCAGCGCGTCCAGGAAGGCGCGTACCGCCTCGGCGGGAGCTAACGGGTCACCTGACGGGTCGAAGCCGCGCAAGTTCAGAAATAGCTGCCCGTCGGGAAACCGGTCCGCCACCCGGTGCGCGAAGTGCAGCGCGAGAGCGGTCTTCCCGACGCCGGCCATCCCGCCGATCGCCGAGATCACGACCGTCCCCCGCCTGGGGGCAGCCACGTCGGCGGGTGCGGCCGCGCCCAGGCCGAGCATTCTCATCAGCGCTGCCAACTCCGTCGCCCGCCCCGCGAAGTGGCCTGCCCCCGCGGGCAGCTGGCGGGGCACGACGACCCGGGCCGGGGGGACGGTCAGGGCTGATGCCGGCTGACCGGCCGGTGCCGGACGCGCATCTGGGTCGGCTGCACCCTTCACCGCCGCAACTGCGGCCGCCTCCGGGATGTCCTGGCGCAGCACCCGGGCGTGCGCGTCGGCCAGCTCGGCGCCAGGCGCGATTCCGAGCTGCTCGTCAAGGCGGCGCCGGACCCCGTCGTAGAGCCCTAGTGCGGCGGCCTGGTACCCGCTGCCTGCCAGCGCGATCATCAGCCGGGCGTGGACCCGCTCGTTCAGCGGCTCCCGGGCCGCCAGCTCCCGCAGGTCTGCGAGCACCCGGTCATGCCAGCCCGCCGCCGACGCGGCCTCGGCGTACCCGGTGACGGCCTCGGCCCGCAGCAGGCTCAGGCCGGTGACGGCGGGGTGCTCCCGAAGGCTGTCGATGTCGGCCAGCGGCTCGCCCCGCCATAGGCGAAGCGCGCGGGCGTAGGTATCGCACGCCGCCGCGCTGTCCGCGGCCGCGTACGCGTCCCTGGCCCGGCTGACCAGCTCGGCGAATGCGACATGATCGAGCTCGCAGGCTCGGGCGTCGAGTCGGTAGCCGGCGGTGAGCGAGACCAGCGGCCCGTCCGGGTCGCCTCCGCCCAGCACCTGTCGGAGCCGGCTGACGTAGGACTGGATCATGGCCGCCGCGCTGGCGGGCGGATCATCGTCCCAGAGGGCATCGATGATCGCCGTCCGGCGCAGCCCCGATTGCGGATGCAGTGCCAGCAGCCCCAGGACCGCTCGCTGCCGGGGCGCGCCGAGCGGGATTGCCGTACCGCCGCGCCATGCCGTCACCGGCCCGAGCACGCTCAGCCGGACCACGCCCGGCCGGCCTGGCCCCGGCGTCCCGGCGTCGTTGCGGGCGGCCTGCGCCAGCGCCGCCGCCTGCCGCCGGCTCAGGCGCAGTCCCGTCGCGAGCCGCCGCACTGACTCTGCCTGCGGGCGCACCGTGCGGCTCTGCTCCAGGTCGCGAACGACCCCGACGCTGACCCCGGCCGCGTCGGCCAGCTGCTGCTGGGTCAGCCCGGCTTCCCGGCGGTAGTCACGGATCAGCGCGCCTGCGCTCTCCGGACCGCCCTGGTCTATGGCACGCCACCCTCCGTGCCGACAGCGGCCGGGCCCGGCGCCCCGGCGTCATCGGCACCCTCACAACTGTCCCGTACCGTCGCAGGAGATGCTATCCAATCAGCCGGCGGACGGGTATCGGCGATCACGGGAAACCCCGGCCTGGCTGCGCGCGGTCACCGCCCGCGTGGGCGGGCTCCCGTAGTCCGGCACCGTTCCCGTAGCCGGAGCCGGCCGCGCCATTCCTCTTCCCTGCGGCCTGAGCTGGGCGATCACCGCGCACCCCGGCATGCGGTCTACCGGAGCCTGCGTAGAGCCGGCGTGCAGCGGCTATCGGGAGCCGCAGCCGAGACTGAAGGCACAGCACCCGCCATCAGGCAGGCAGCCAATTCTCAGTAACCGTGTCCCCAGTATCCAGTCGAGAGGGCGAAATTATGGGATGGAGTCTCCGGCGCCGATCCGCGGCGGCCGCAACGTTTGCCGCCGCGCTCGGCACGGCTTTGATGGTCATGCAGCCGCCTGCGTCGGCCGCCCCGGCGGCGCCCGCGTCCACGACAGTCAATTACTCGTGCCAGACACGCTCAGGCGGTGTCGAAACCTGCGAATGGTTCAGCACCAGCATCATCACCCGCCTCGGCGCCAAGACCACCCAGCTTCGTGGCTGGGCCTCCATGAAGGGCAGCACCAGCAAGGCGATTACCCAGGTGCAGAGTTGGGCTATCAGCGGCCTCCTCGCCGCGCCAACGGAGGTGGGGGCGTTGAAGTCCACAGCAGCCGGGACCGGCACCATCAGCAGCGCTGACGGCTGGCTGCTGTGCGGCGGGTTTTACGGCTGGCGGGTGGAGTTCAAGTACAAGTACTGGCTGCCTAAGCCGACGAGCGCCTGGATCACGGGAACGGCGAAAAGCCCGTGGCTCTATAACGTGACGCCGTGCAAGGGCTACGGCGGACCGTGAGAACCGAAAGGACGCTAGTCAGCGCCGCTCATGCCTGAGCGACGACCCTGACGGCCCGGGGCAGCACAGGCGGACGGCATCCGGCTCCAGCCCGGGTGCCGTCCGCCCGTGCCGTCATGGCTGCTGCCTACCTCGCTCGTCAGTGGAACGGGCGGTGCGGGATGGGGGCGTCGTTGAGCTGCTGGTCGATGTCGACAAGAATCGCGTCGCCCTCGATCTTGCAGGCGTAGACGGGCAGCGTGGGCACCACGGGAATGCCGACCGACTCACCGGTGGTCAGGTCGAACCGCGAGTTATGCGACGCGCAGACCAGGGTGTCATCGTCCTGCACGGTGCCCTCGTGCAGGGGCTGCTGCTGGTGAGTGCAGGTGTTGTGCACCGCGCGGACGTCGTCGTCGTCCAGGCGCACCAGGCAGATCGGCTCTCGCAGTTCCTCGACGAACAGGGTTTCGCCCGGCTCCAGGTCGTCGAGGTTGGCGACGATGACAAAGGCCATAACTATTTCCTTCCGGTGACGGGCCGGCGGGGGGCGGGCTGGTTGCCACGCACCTCGATCCAGCCGTTGCGGACCCGGGTGCGTATCACGGGCTGCGGCTGATGTGACGGGCCGCGGACGACGGAGCCGTCGGCCAGGCAGTACTGCGATCCGTGCAGCGGGCAGGTCACGGTCAGGCCCTCGACAGTGCCGCGGCTGAGCAGGCCAGCGGCGTGGCTGCACAGGTTGTCGAGCGCGTAGAGGGTTCCGTCGTGCCGGTACAGCAGGACCTGCCGTCCATCGGCCTGTACGCCGGTAGGCACGTTGTCCGGCATCTCGGCCTCCTCGATCACCCGGACCCAGCGCCGCGGCCCGTCGGCCCCAGCCACCCGGCTGACCATCACCGCCTTGGCAAACACCAGGTGGCCGCCGAGGTAGGCAGCGGCGCCGGTGACGGCCAGGCTGGCCGCGCCCAGCCCTTGGGCTGAGCGCCGGTAACCGGCCAGCCGAGCGGCCAGCGACATGCCTTGCAGCCCGAGGGCCGCCGTATTGAGCACCCCGTGGAACAAGCCGAGCCGGCGATCCTCGTCGTCGCTGACGGTCCAGTCGATGACACCGGTGGCCGCAGTCGCGACCGCGGCCGCGATGCCAGCCGCGCTGAACATGCCCGCCGGGTCGAGCCTGCGCCCTGGGGCCGGGTCGCGGTCGGTGACATCCAGGATCAGGGCGCCGGCCCACAGCCCGATCGGCAGGTCGCTGAGGGCCGGATGCAGCGGATGGCCGAGCCACCGGCCGCCGTGCATCAGCTCGAGGACCGGGTTGTCCTGGTGCCTTTCGCGCCACGGCCCGAGCACGGCGGTCAGCTGGTCGTTCAGCGTGCGGATCCAGCCCCAGCCGTCGATAAGCGCGACCACGTCATGATGCCAGTTCTGCACCTGGGTCACCGCGAGTGCCGCCCCGGCGGGCTGAGGGGCTGGCGCTGAGCCGTCAGCCTGACTGGTGCCTGCTGACATAAAGTCCTCCGCGGTGACATCAGCGCACGCTCGATCTGGGCAGATCCTCCAACGGCGCCGGCCCGCTGTGGCCGCCCTGCCGGCTGTTAGCGCACGGCACCGTTGCGCGGAGCGTAACCCGTCCAGCCCCATGGCCCTGTCCCATGCTGAGACACCCGGCTCGTTTCGGCTCAGTCGGGCAGCTCGACCGGCCCGATGTCGGCGAACACGTCCCCCGGTCCGGGGTTGTCAGGGTGGGTGTGGCCGCCCAGGTGATGCATGATGCCCCAGACGGCGTTCAGCGAGGTCTGGACCGCGCCCTCGACCCACGCGGGTGTCCAGGAGACGTCGTCTCCGGCGATGAAGATGCCCTGCTGTTCCAGCGGCAGTCGATCTTGCATGAAATGGGCGTACATCCGCTGGTTATACCGGTAGTGCCCGGGCAGCGCTCCCTTGAACGCGCCCAGGAAGTGCCGGTCGGCCTCCCAGGACACGGTGATCGGGTCACCGATGATGTGGCTGGCGATGTCGACGTCTGGATAGATCTTGTTCAGGGCGTTGAGCGCGAGCCGGACCCGGCGGTCGACCGGCTCGGGGAGCATCTTCAGCGCGTCGCTCATCCAGGAGTACGTCAGGCAGATCACGCCCGGCTGGCTGTCACCGTTGTCGAACAGATAGGTGCCACGGGTCAGCCGGTCGGTCAGCGTCATGCTCATGACGTCGCGGCCCGTGCGCGGGTCTGTGTCCTTCCAGAACGGCCGGTCGACCATCACGAAAGTCTTGGAGGACTGCATGTAGCGCGTCCGGTCGAGGGCCGTCCATATCTTCGGGGAGAACAGCGCCTCGTCGCATTCGATCTGCGTGGTGAGCAGCCAGCTCTGGCAGGTCGCCAGCACCGCCGTGTACCGGCGGGTATGCCCCCAGGCGTCGGTTACCGCGAACCGGCCATCGCCGTCGCGCGCGATCTGCGCGACACCGGCCCTGGGCGCGCCGGAGTGCAGCGAGGCCAGCGAGGTGCCGGGCGGCCAGTGGGCGGCCCGGGCCGCAGGGTGGCGCCAGATCCCGCGGGGAACTTGCTCGACGCCGCCGACCACCAGGCGCTGGTCCTGGTCGCAGTTGGTCATCACGACCCGGAAGATTTCCAGCATGGAGTTCGGAAAGTCGGAATCCCAGCCGCCGGTGCCGAACCCTACATTTCCGAAGACCTCGCGGTGGTGAAACGACAGCGAGGAGAACGCTTTCGAGCTCGCGACGAAGTCGTAGAACGTACGGTCATCCCAGCGGGGCACCAGATCGTTCCACAGCGACTTCAGCGTCGTGACGTCGCGCGCCCGGATCGCATCCTGGATGCCGGAGAAGCGCACATCCTCCAGGGCTTGCGCCCATGCAGCGGCGACCTCGGTGAACAGCGGGGGAAGGTCGTCAAGCGTGTGCGCATAATGCGTGACGCCCTCCAGATCGATGACCGTGCTGCCGGCCGCCTCGGTCAGCGGGTTGGGGAACGGCCGGCTCTGCAGGCCCAGCAGGTCAACGTAGTGGTAGAAGGACGTCGCCGACACCGGGAAACGCATCCCGCCGAGTTCCGCGACCACGCCCTCGGCTCCCTCGAAGGCCTGCGAACGCAGCCGCCCCCCCATCTGTGAGGCCTCGTAGACCACCGGCTTGACACCGAGCCTCATCAGCTCGTAGGCAGCGACCAGGCCGGAGATGCCCGCACCGACGATGGCCACCTCTACGCCGTGATGCTCGGCCGGGATCGAGCCGAGACCGGCCGGATGCCCGATCCAGTCGTCGAACGGGAACGGGAAGTCCGGGCCGAAGATCGTGACCGGGCCCTTGTCGCCCTGCGGTGCATCCCGGCGACGTTCGTTCACCATGAAGGCGCCTAACGCTGGCGGTGGAAGCCTGCTACGCCGGAGGATACGCACGACCGTGCCCTACGTTCACAGCAGGGTGCGGGCGGCCCTCGGCCGACGGATTACTCCCGGTCGATCCTGCGCAGGCCCTGGGCGGGAGTCCACCACTCCACGACGAGCATCGTGGCCTTCTCGTTGAGATGCGTGTGCACGACCTCGGCGATGTCGGCGCAGAAGCGGTCGCCGTCGGGTCCATTGGTCAGCGGCCCCGCGCAGATCGCCCGCCCGGAGATCTTCGCCTCACCCGGCCACTGCGCTTCCGCGCCCTCGACCGGGTCGATCGTGGCGCTGTGCAGTGCGAACCGCGGATCCCGGCCCAGATCCGCGCCCTTGCGCGCGTTCGGCATCGAGCCGAAGGCCACCTCGCCGTCGTCAAAGGCCACCTCGATCCCGGAGATCCGCGGCGACCCGTCGGCTCGCAAGGTGGCAATCGTCTTGTGCCTGTGCCCGTCGAAGAGCTCCCGCACGCGCTGCGCGAACTCAGGTTCCGCGCGCTCGACGTCCGCCCAAGCCGTCATGCGCCCAATATCTCACAGGCGACCGATGGCCAGCTCGCTGTCAACGGCGGTTACGCGGATGGTGGCTGGCTCAGAGCTGACGTAGCTGTTCACCATGGCCACGCCGGGCAGGCTGGCCAGCTGGTTGGCGTGGCAGCAACTTGCTGCCAAAGTTGCCGACATCGGCTCGCGCCGGCGTGCCGGCCGGCCAGGCTGGTTGCCGACGCGCTCGCCGCCGCCGACGGGGTGGCCGCCGCACCGGGGCGCACTTGATGCCCGGCGGCACCGGACGCCCTCCTAGGTGCGGGGTCGCTGAGAACCGTTTCCGCTGCCATCGGAAGGCCCTTGATGACCATGCCACGCTCACGTGCGTTTACGCAGGTCGATGTGTTCTCCACGGTCCCCTATCTCGGCAATCCGGTTGCCGTCGTCCACGATGGCACGGACTTGACCGACGAGCAGATGCAGCGCCTGGCGCGCTGGATGAATTTGTCCGAGACGACGTTCGTCTTGCCTCCCGCCACTGCGGCGGCGGACTACCGGCTGCGGATCTTCACCCCGGCCGGTGAACTGCCGTTCGCCGGGCACCCCACTCTTGGGTCCGCGCGCGCGTGGCTGGACAACGGCGGCACACCGCACCACCCCGGCCGGATCGTGCAGGAGTGCGCCGCCGGCCTGATCAGCGTGCGCCGCGCCGAGGGCATCTTGTCCTTCGCCGCCCCGCCGATGGTCCGCGGCGGCGCGCTCGACGACAAGTACGTCGGCCAGATCGTCGCCGCGTTCGGCATCAAGCGGGACCGTGTCCTGGCCCACCAGTGGGTAGACAACGGGCCCGGCTGGGCCGTGGTCCAGTTGCCCACGGCCGGGGAGGTCCTGGCCCTCGAACCCGATCTGTCGCTCATCCCGGCCGCGATGGTCGGCGCGATCGGTGCCTACCCCGACGGGTCCGAGCACGCCTTTGAGATGCGGACCTTCGCCCCCGGCGCCGGCGTGGCCGAGGACCCGGTATGCGGCAGCATGAACGCCTCGGTCGGACAATGGCTCACCAGCACCGGCGCCGCGCCCTGCGCCTACCGGGTCTCCCAGGGCGCGCGCCTGGGCCGCGCCGGGACCATCGAGATCACCGCCGATCCGGACGGCACGGTCTGGGTCGGCGGCGCCACCACCGGCTGCATCCGCGGCACCATCACCCTGTGACCAGTCCGGCGCCGCGCGACCAGCAGCCTGGTCGACGCCGGAACGCGCAGAACGCCGGCTGAGTGAGCGCGAGCGCGTCTGCTGAACTGGCTGGCTTCTATCCTGATCGGATGAACCTGGAGTTCAGCGGCGAGGTGTGGTTCTGGCAAGGCCCGGCACCGTGGCACTTCATCACCGTTCCGGAAGAGGAGTGCGGTGAGCTGCACGCAGCTTCTGCGTTCGTGACCTACGGCTGGGGCATGATTCCGGTCACGGCGCAGATCGGGGCCACCGGGTGGAAGACATCGCTGTTCCCGAAAGATGGGCGGTACATCGTGCCGCTGAAGGCGTGGGTGCGGAAGGCCGAAGGGCTTGAGCTAGGCGACATAGTGACGGTCCGCCTGGCCGTCGGCGCCTGAACACGGATCACGCCCAGCCGGCCGTCAGGACGGCACGGTAAAGGCGGCCGTGATGCCTCCCTCGATCGGGAAGGCCGATGCCGTCACGAAGCCGGCGTCGTCACTGGCCAGATAGGCCACGGTGCCGGCGAGTTCCTCGACTGTGCCGAAGCGCCCCATCGGATAGTGGATGAGCCGCTTGGAGAGCTCCTCGGAAGGAAGCCTGCTGAACAGCTCGCGCAGCTGCGGGGTCTCGACTGGCCCCAGGCACAAGGCATTCACTCGCACGCCCCGGCGCGCGAGATGGGTGCCCAGGTCGCGGGACAGCTGGATCACGGCGGCCTTGGCCGCCGAGTAGGCCATCTGCGAGGTCGCCGCTCCCATCACGGCCAGGAAAGAGGCAGTGTTGATCACCGACCCAGAGGGAGGGTCATTCCTGAGCAGATACGGGATGGCGTGCTTACACGACAGGAACGTCGTCGTCAGGTTGGCAGCGAAAACCCGCTCCCATGTCTCCTGCGTCATGTCGAGCGCGGAGTGGTCATCGGGGTCGCTCAGGCCCGCGTTGTTGAACAGCACGTCGATCCGGCCGAACTCCTGGTAGATGCGGGCGAACGTCCGTTCTACCTCGGCCTCGACAGTAAGGTCAGCCTCCAGGCCGAGCACGCCGACTGAGTGCTCCCGCTTATCGACGCCGATGACAACGGCGCCCTCGCGCCGGAGTCGCTCGGCGGTCGCCTCGCCGATGACGCCAGCCGCACCAGCGATGACGCACACCTTGCCCGCCAGCCGGTCCGCTATCGCATGCTCAGGCACGTCGAGAAGTCTGCCATCCGCATCTGCGCCGTGGAGGGGAGTTCACGCAGGCTGGCTTGCAGTAGTGAGGGCCGTGCGTGACTGGCTGCTTAGTCGCGTTGCGAATCAGGCTCCGGTTTGCCGGCGGCTGCGCTGGCGAGGATTTCGTAGTCAGCGTCGGTGAGCCAGCCGTGGTCGTAGGCGAGCACGACGTCGTCGAAGGAGCCGGGGAGATAGGGCTCGGGGTCGTCGATGGCGGCCCTGGCGTGTTCCAGTTCCGGCGGGCAGACATCGGGGGCCACAGGCCACCGGCGGGCGCGGAACTCCAGTCTCAGATCGTCCAGGGTGCGCCGGCCGTCCCGGTAGGAGGCCAGCATCGCGGTTACGCCGCTGACCGGCAGCGTCCGGCCTCCGGCTAGCCCAGGAGTGCCGCCAGCGGACTGGGCGCCAGAGGCCCACCGGATGCGGTTTCGGGCCTGGGCGGCCGCCGGATCGGCGAGGGCCTGGATGGCCTCAGGCGGGATGTACCGGCCCCCGTGGCCGAGCCCGCGCCGGTACTCCTCTTCACCGCTGCGGTGAGCCGCGTCCGACCGGCGCACCGCCTCGTCGATGCTTATGTCAGCGAACACGGCGGTGACGGTGTATCCGGCGAACCGCAGGGCGTACGTCCAGGACTCCGCGGCCCGCCAGGACGCCAGCGTGATGTCCAGGATCAGGTTCGTGCCGTCGGCCAGGGCCAGCATGGCGATGCGCTTGGCCAGGTACTGGGCCTCCGCGTGGACCAGGTCGGCCCGCTCCAGCGGGGACAGCCCTTCCGCCCGGGGGATGAGATGGCGGGCAGCCATCCGCGCCAGGACAGCGTCAATGCTGACGGTCAGGTACCGTGACCGGCCGGCGCCCGCCTGGGCGAGGGCAACGGCCTTGTCCGCGCCGGGCAGCCCCGCCGCGATGATCGCGCTGTGCCCGCGAGGCACCTCGGCGGCAGCCTGGTAGAGCTCAGCCACTAGCTGTCCCTGCTGCCGGTTGCGGTCCCCGGTCCAGATCACGTTGTGTCCTTCGGTTGCGCGGCCAGCCCGGCGGTACATTCAGTTTCGTGTTGCTGAGCAATCTTGCCTACCGCGTGTACGCCTGGCGGCTGCGCTCCCAGCTTGCGGGCAGGCCCGCACCTCGGCATGTCGGCTTGATCATGGACGGTAACAGGCGGTGGGCTCGTCAGATGGGCATGGCGAACCCGAGCCTCGGGCACAAATACGGGGCCGAGCACGTCGAGGACGTGCTGCGCTGGTGCCAGGCGGCGGGCATTCAGCACGTGACGGTATTCGTGTGCTCAACTGAGAACCTGCTCCGCCGGGGCGATGCCGAGGTCGCATTCCTCATGCAGGTCATCGAGCAGGTCGTCGCCGGCAAACTCGCGGCGGAGCCAGCCTGGCAGGTTCACCTCGCCGGAATTCTCGATGTCATTCCCGATAGCACAGCACGCGCGCTGAAAGACGCGGTCGCCGCCACGCGCGACTGCTCGACTGGAGCGCAGGTAACCCTGGCGATCGGGTACGGCGGTCGCCAGGAAATCGCTGACGCGATCGTCTCCCTTCTCCATGAGCAGGCGGCAGCAGGCAGCACGGTGGCCGAGCTAGCGGAGACGCTGACGGCCAGTGACATCGCCAGGCATCTCTACACTGCCGGGCAGCCTGATCCCGACCTGATCATCCGCACGAGCGGCGAGCAGCGCCTCTCGGACTTCCTGCTCTGGCAGAGCGCGCATTCCGAGCTGTATTTCTGCGAGGCATACTGGCCAGGGTTCCGGGAGATCGACTTCTTGCGTGCGCTCAGAAGTTACGCCGCTCGCCGCGTGCCGTCTCCGCCTGATCTGCCGGCCGGGCCGGGCGGGCCGCGGGAGGCATCACCATGAACCAGCCAGACGGCTCCGCCGCTCCGAGACCTCCGGCTGCCGTCGCGGCTGCCACGCCGGCTCCGCAGGGACCGGCTCCCGGATCCGATCGCGTGCCGGTGCTGGCCTGGATAATCGCCGCCGTGTTCGTGGCGGTCGAGCTCGCGGTGAGCAACCGGTACGGCTTCTTGCAGGACGAGCTGTACTTCATCGTGGCGGGGCACCATCTCGCGTTCGGCTACGTGGACCAGCCGCCGATCGCCCCGTTGCTCACCCGCATCACCGGCATACTCGGCGTCAGCCCGACGGCGATCCGGATCATCCCGGCGCTGGCCGGCGGGGCCATCGTGATCATGGCGGCCAGGTTCGCGGCGCTGTTCGGCGCGGGCCGGCTCGGCCGGGTGCTCGCCGCCCTCATCACGGCGTGCGCTCCCGTCCTCATCGGCGCCGTGCACATCGGCAATACCACGCCGCTGGACCTGCTGGCCTGGACGGTGGTCCTGCTCTGCGTCACCACGGCCCTGCTGCGGCACCGGCCGCGCTGGTGGCTCGCTGCAGGAGCCGCCGCCGGCCTCGGGCTCGAGGCCGACAACCTGGTCATCTTGCTGCTGATCTGCCTGGCCGTGGGCCTGCTCGCCTCACCGCAGCGCTCCGTGCTGCGGACCAGGTGGCCCTGGCTCGGGGCCGGCATCGCCGCGGTGATCTGGGCGCCGAACCTCATCTGGCAGGCCACGCACGGGTGGCCGCAGCTGGCCATGTCCGCCGCGCTGCACCAGCAGAACACCTCGCCGGCCGACTACGCGAGCGCCGTGCCGGGCCAGCTCCTGTACCTGGGCCTGCTGGTGGTGCCGCTGGTCGTCGCGGGCTTCGTCGTCCTCTGGCGAGCCCCCGAGCTGCGGTTCATCGCCGTCTCCGCCACCCTCGTTCTGGTCTACGTGCTGGCCTGGGTACCGGGCAAGGTGTACTACGCCGACGGCGTGGCCCCGGCGGTGCTGGCCGCGGGCGCCACCGCGGCCGAGCGCTGGATAGCCCGCGCACGCCGGCCGCGGTGGCGGCGATGGCTGATAGTAGCCGCATCCCTGGTCGGCGTGGCCGCGATCCTGCCGAGCGTCCTGCCGATACTGCCGGCCCGTGACGTGCGCGACTTGCCGGCTACTGCTCAGCAGAGCTCCCTCGGGGACACCATCGGCTGGCCGCAGCTGACCCGCGCGATCACGGCGCAGGACGCGGCTCTGGTACGCGCCGGGCAGCCGCCCACCTCGATCTTCACCGGATACTACGCAGAAGCCGGCGCGCTCGGCGTCCTTGGCTCTGCGCACCACCTGCCGCCCGTGCTCTCCGCCCACAACGCCTACTGGATGTGGGGACCGGGCCAGGCCTCCGACCGCACGGTGCTCGTGGTCGACGCACTCGGCCAGCTACGGCCGTACTTCGCCCGCTGCCGCCTCCTGAGCACCTACCAGGCCCCGTACGGCGTGCAGAACGACTGGACCGGCGTGCAGCTCGGCGTCTGCACCGGCCCGGCGGCCAGCTGGCCCGCGCTGTGGCCGCACCTGAAGCATTACGGCTGACCGCGACCGCGGTCAGCCGATGCGCAGCGGAAGCGAGCGCGGTCCGCGGATCTGGCCCGCGGCCCAGGTCACCGCCGACGGGTCATCGAGGCTGAACTCCGGGATCCGCTCAAGCCAGACCTCGAGGGCGACGCGAAGCTCCATGCGGGCCAGGTGCGAGCCCACGCAGCGGTGGATGCCGAGGCCGAACGCGGCGTGCCGGTTGACCTCGCGGTCGATGACGACCTCACCCGCCCGGTCGAACTGCGCCGGGTCACGGTTGGCGGCCGGGAACGACAGCAGGATCCAGTCATCGGCCTTCATGTCCACGCCGTGCCAGTGCATGTCCCCGTTCACCAGCCGCGCCATGGTGACCGGCGCGTAAGCCCGCAGGAACTCCTCCATCGCGGTCGGCAGCAGCCGGGGATCGGCGATGAGGCGCTCCCGGTCCGCCGGCGTCCTGGCCAGATGCCACAAGGACGCGCCGATCGCGCTCCACGTCGTGTCGATGCCGGCGATGAGCAGCAGCGCCATCGTGCCGACGACATGGGAGGGGTCGAGACTCTGACCGTGCAGTTCCGCGTTGATCAGGTAAGTGGTGAGGTCCTCACGCGGGTTCTCGAGGTGCTCGTGGACCTGGGCGACCAGGTAATCGAACAGCTTCATGAACCGCGCGACGCGCTCGTCGGGAGGCAGGTTGATGCCTTCGAGCACGTTCTCGACAAACTCGCGGAAACGCGGTCCGTCCTCAGGCGGGAAGCCGAGCATGTCAGCGATGACCCGCATGGGGATGTGCTGGGCGTAGTCGTGGGCGGCATCGACGACGTCCCGCTCCCCGAACGCGTCGATGAGCGAATGGCAGAACGCCCTGGTGGCCGGCTCCTGCCTGGTGACCGCGGTCTTGGTGAACGCGGGGAGCAGCAGCTTGCGCGCGTCGTGATGGAACGGCGGGTCGGAGGAGATCGGCGGCGAGCCGCCGACCGGGGCCAGCTCGCGGGGCGGCCGGAAGTTGCTCATGATGATCGCTCGCGAGGAGAAGCGCTCGGTGTCGTAGGCGATCGAGGCGACGTCCTCGTAGCGCGTCGGCAGCCAGCCGCCGCCGAACCGCCCGGTGTGCGCGATCGGGCAGCTCTGCCGCAGGTTGTCCTGGATCGGGTACGGGTCGGCAGCCCACTCCGGCTCGAGATGCGAGAAGTCGCTCGCCCAGTCCGAGACCGGGCCCGTGATGATCTCATTGCGCGTCCCGAGCGGCTGCTCTTCGCGCGCCTCCCTGAAGTCTCTGCTGAAGCGGTCATCGACGGCCATGTCACGCCTCCTGGAGGATGCTGATCGCGCGTTCCGGGCAGTTGGCCGCCGCGAGCTGCGCCTCGCGCTCCTGGCCTGGCGGCACGGCCCCGGTGCCGAGAACCTGCCCGTAGCCGTCGTCGTCATCGCCGAACAGATCGGGGGAGAGGTCGTAACAGCGGCCGTGCCCCTGGCAGAGCTCGGAGTTGATCTGTACCTTCACTGCGCTGTTCCTGTCTGTGCGATTCCTGCCGGTGCGATTCCTGCCGGTGCGATTCCTGCCGGTGCGATTCCTGCCGGTGCGGTGGCGCCGGGCCGGGCCAGGCCGCTGACCACGCGGGTGAGCAACGCGGTCCACTCTTCATCGCCGACCGCATGCAGGTCCGGCGGGACCAGCGCGCTGCCCATAGCGAGCAGGAGGCACAGGTGAGCGAGCGCGTTCGGCGACAGCGCGGGGTCGATCTCGCCATCGGCCTGGGCGACCTGCATGAGCTCGGCGAGCCGGTCGGCACGCTCGCCGACGTAGCCGCGCATCAGCCGGGCGACGTCCTGGTCACGACGGGCCGCGACCAGCGCCTCGACGATGAGGTAGCCGCGCGCGTCACGACGGCGGGGGAGCCGCCGGCCAATGGCCAGCAGCAGGCCCGTGACCGACGACCGGCCGGGATCGGCGGCGAACACATCCGCGAGCAGCCGCCGCCCGTGCGTGCGCAGCGCGTCCACGAGCAGTTCTGCCTTCGAGCCGAAGTGCGCGTACATCGCGCCGTTGCTCACGCCCGCGGCCGCGGCGATATCGGTCACGCGCGTGCCGTCGTACCCGCGCTCGGCGAAGACGTCAGCGGCCGCGCCCAGCAGCCGCTGACGGGTCTCGGCGCCGGTAACGCCAGCGATGCGGCCCATGGATCAAATTAAAAGAACGTTCATCTGATTCGTCAAGGGCAGGCCTGACCGAACGGGCGTGTTTCAGGCTCGCCGGACCAGCACCGTCAGCGGCAGGCGTCCTCTGAATGACAGCCGCAGCAGCCGTGCGGCAGCCGATCCCGGCCGCCGCACGGCTGCTCGCAGGCGCAGAGGCAGGCCTGGCCAGGGCGCAGTACCGGGCCGACGCCGGGCAGCGCCTGGGCGCGGGCCAGCCGGAGCAGGGACTCGGCCGCCGCACGGGCGCTCTCGCCGGTGCCGGACATCCGGGCGGCAATAAGGCCTGACACGACGGGCGTCGAGAACGAGGTTCCGCTCCATCTGGCCATGCCGAAGAACTCTGCCTCCTGGCCCGCCCTCAGCTCGTGGTACTGGTACTTGCCACGGGCGAAGGCGTGGACCAGATCCTGGCCCGGCGCATAGACGTTGACCCAGTCGCCGTAATCGGAGAACCACGCACGCGCGTCCCCCGGCGGGCCCAGCGCCCCGACGCCAATCACGTCGTCCATTTCCGCGGGCGAGAATTTCCAGTCGAGGCCCTCATTGCCGGCGGCGGCCACCAGGACAGTCCGGCCGCACTCGCGCAGCGGCCCCTTGACGAAGGCGTGGAAGCTCAGCAGACCGCGATGCTTCCAGGTGTGGGTCCCCGCGGAAAGGCTGATGACGTCGGGGGCCCAGTCCAGTACGGACAGGAGCACCTTGACGATATCGGACTCATAGAGCGCGCCCGCCTTCTCGAAAACGCGCGCTACCCGTACCTCTGCGCGAGGGGCCATGGCCCGCACGATGCTGGCGATGAATGTTCCGTGACCGCCGTACAGCCCGATGGGACCGCCCTCGTGCACATGCTGATCGGGTTCGCCGGTGACCCCGTTCAGCCATGAATGCCTGGCCGGTGCCTCCTCCACCAGTCCCGTGTCCACCACGGCGACCAGGGTCCCGCGGCCGTCGCAGCGTGCTCTGGATATCCCCGGTCGGGGAGCCGCGTTGCCGGGCTCGTAATCGGGTTCCGTGGCCGGGCACCAGGTGGCCGGCGCTACCGACACCATGTGGTCAGGTCCTGCTACGCCAGGACCCAGCTCCCGCTCGATATCGTCCAGCGCGCCGAACAGGGCCCGGGCTTCTGCCACGGGGTCATCCTGATGGTCGGACACCACTTCCACGAGCGCGAGGCCGGGTATCGGATGGCGGACCCGTCCGGTCCGCCGAGGCCGGTCCTCGTCAGCCTCGGTAACCGGGGCCCCGTCAGGCCTGGTCACCGGGAGGCGGTGCGGGCTGAGAATGCCGAGAACTCGCTGAAGGTCCTGTTCGCGGGTCAGCAGGTGCTGGCGGCGGTAGACGAACTCGACCGGGTCCTGGTCCTCGTCATGGTCCTCTGGCCGCCGCGGCGGATAGACGGCAGCATCATCAGGGAAATTCTCCAGGATGTGCCCGACCTGGATTTCCGAGATCTTCCTGCTATTCGCGGACTCGTCGTTGCCATTGCCAGTGCCGTCGTTCCCGCCGTTGTCCCGGCTGCCCTCGCCTGCCGTCATCGGAAACCCCTAGCTATGAGTACCTATCCGGAGCTGCTGATCTCCACCATCATGGACATATGTCAGAGAGTGGCGATAGTGCCTCAGATACTACTGAGGCCAGTCATCTTCTCATTCTCGCGCATTCCCGGCCCGCCGAGGCGCTGGCCAGGGCGCGGGGGGTGCTGGCGCGTCAGCCGCCCGTCCCAGCCGCTACGGCATCGGTCGCGCATCAGGCCGCCGGCATCGCGCTGCGGGATCTTGGCTACCCGGCGGACGGGCTAGCCGAATTGCGGCGGGCCCTCCGGTCGGCCAGGGCCAGCGGGCAGGCCCAGCGCCAGGCCGACGTCCGGGCCAGTCTCGGCGTGACGATGGTGCTGGCCGGCCGTACCGCCCAGGGCATGGCCCATCTCGACAGTGCGGCCCTGGTGGCACGCGGGGTACTGGCCGGCCGGGTCCTGATGCGCCGTGCGGGGGTACTGTCCCTGCTGGGCCGGAGGGACCAGGCGCTGTGCGACCTGAACCAGGTGGTGGCGATCCTGCACCGGCACCGGGACTTCCTGTGGGAGGCCAGGGCCCGCAGTCACCGCGGCCTGCTCCTGCTCGAAATGGGCCAGACCCGGCGGGCAGATGCCGACTTCTCCAGCGCCGAACAGCAGTTCAGGCTGACCGGCCAGGAATGGGAATACGCGACGGCACGGCATAACCGCGGGCTGGTCGCGGCCGCCTCCGGCCATGTACCGGGGGCGCTGGAATTCCTCGCCGAGGCGGGCCGGTGCTATGACCAGCTGGGCACGCCCATGCTGGACGTCGCCATCGACCGCTGCGCGGTCCTGCTGTCGGCCGGGCTGGCGGCGGATGCGTGGGCCGAGACCGACACCGCAGCCCGCGGCCCTGGTCGCGATGTCCGCGGCTCCACGAAATTCGCCGAGTTGCTGTACTCCTGCGCGACGGCGGCGCTGGCGGCCGGTGATCCGCTGGCGGCCGCGGACCGGGCCGAGCAGGCCGCGCGGCTCTTCCGCCGCCAGCGCCGGGAGCGATGGTCCGCCCGGACCCGCCTAGTACTGGTGCGGGCCCGTCATGCTGGCGGCGACACCAGCCCGGGTGCCTACCGCCTGGCCTGCTCCGTGGCCCGTCAGCTGGACGCCATGCGCGCGGACGAGACGCCGGAGGCGCACCTGCTGGCCGGGCAGCTGGCCCTGCTGCGGGGCGCGGCCGCGCGGGCCGAGGATCACCTGGCCGCCGCGGCCAGGCCCCGCCGGGGCGGCCCCGCGCTCACCCGCAGCCGCGCGTGGCTGGCCAGGGCGCTGCTCTGCCAGCTGCGCGGGCAGCAGCCGCAGATGCTGGCCGCCTGCCGCCGCGGCCTGGCCATCCTGGCCGAGCACCAGCAGATGCTGGGGGCCAGTGAGCTGCGGGCCGCCGTGACGGCCCACGGCCGGGAGCTCGCCGCCATCGGCCAGCGGGCCGCCCTGGACTGCGGGAATAGCCGGCAGCTACTCGCCTGGAGCGAGCGGTGGCGGGCCACTGCCTCGGCCACCAGGCCAGCCAGGCTGCCGCGCGACGGCGAGCTGGCCAGGGACCTGTCCGCCCTGCGGGAGGTCGGCCGGCGGCTGGACCACGACCTGGTCGCCGCCGCCCAGGTCCCGGCGCTGCGGCGGGAGCGCGCGCGGCTGGAGGCCGCCGTGCGGGCCCGCATACTGCGCACCCCAGGGACGGCCGCGGCGCGCAGCCGCCCGTTCACCGTGCCGGCCTTGCTCAGGGCGCTGGGCAGCGCGGTGCTGATCGAGCTCATCGAGCTGGACGGCACCCTGCACGCGGTGACCGTCCGGCGATCGGGCATCCGCGTGCACACCGTGGGCAGCGCCGCGGACGCGGCCCGCGAAGTGGACTTCGCGCGTTTCCTCCTGGGCCGGCTGGCGCATGGCCGGCCGGTGGCAGATCCCGGCCAGGCGCTCGCCGACGCCGGCCGCCTGCTCGAGCAGGCGCTGCTCGGCCCGGCGGCGGCCGGGCTCGATGCTGGCCCGGTGGTCATCGTTCCGCCCGGCCGGCTGAACGCCATCCCCTGGGGGCTGCTGCCGGTGCTGCGGGGCCGGCCGGTCAGCGTCAGCCCGTCCGCGGCCGCCTGGCTGCGGGCCAGCTCGGCTCCCGAGCCTGGTCATCGCGGCGTCACCCTGGTCGCCGGCCCTGACCTGGCGGCCGCTGAGGCCGAGGTAAAGGGCCTGGCCGACCTGTATCCGCGGGCCACCATCCTGGCCGACGGCACGGCGACAGCCGGGCGCGTGCTCGCCGCGCTCGATGACTCCTGGCTCGCGCACGTCGCGGCGCACGGGACGTTTCGCGCGGACAACCCGCTCTTCTCGTCCTTGCAGCTGGATGACGGGCCGCTGACCGTCTACGACATCGAGAGCATGAACACCGCACCGCACCGCCTGGTGCTGTCCGCCTGCGAGTCGGGCCGGGCGGCGCCCGCCGGGGCAGACGAGCTGCTGGGCCTGGCCAGCAGCCTGATGCCGATGGGCACCGTCGGCATCGTGGCCGCCATCGTGCCGGTCAGTGACCTGATCACCCCCTCGGTCATGCGCTCCCTGCACCGGAGCGTGGCCGGGGGCGCGGGGTTCCCCGCTGCGCTGCAGCAGGCACGGGCGGATGCGGCCGAGACAGGCGACCCGGTCACACTGGCAACAGCGTGCTCCTTCATCGCACTGGGGGTGTGATCATGACGGCGACCGAGGGCAGTCCTGATCCCGCGATAGCTGACGCGAAGATTCTGGATGACCCCGTTCCTGGCTGGGTGCGGGCCGCGGCGGCCGGTGACGCGCAGGCCTGGGAGCAGCTGGTGGACCGCTACGCCGGCCTGGTGTGGTCCATCTGCCGGTCCTACCGGATGAGTGACGACGATACTGCCGACGCCGCCCAGCTGACCTGGCTGCGCCTGCTGGAGAACCTGGAGCGGATCCGCGATCCGCGGCGGCTGGCCGGCTGGCTCGCTACCACCTGCCGCCGCGAGTGCCTGACCCTGCTACGGCGGTCGCGGTCCTCGGTAACCGTGGACGACGAGCACATGGACCGGCTGCTCGGCGGGGCCGCTCCAGCTGATCAGCGGGTCCTGGCGGCCGAGCAGTACGCCGCCTTGTGGCAGGCGTTCCAGCGGCTCAGCGACTGGTGCCAGCAGGTGCTCCGAGCGCTGGTCGTCGACGCGGAAGACGGGCCGCCGTCCTACCGCCTGGTAGCCTCTCAGCTCCAGACCCCGGTCGGCAGCCTCGGGCCGACCCGCTCGCGCTGCCTGAGCCAGCTCAGGAAACTGCTTGACAGCAGTGGTATCTAGCGTGTTCGCGGCGACTCATGATGGGTAGGAGCCGCACAGGTGGCCCTGGCGGCCTAGCCGTGCAGAGCGCGCATCAACGGCGCGGGTCAGAGCGGAGAGCCAGTGAGCACGGACGATCCCTCAGCCCGCGCCGGCGATGATCCAGCAATCGCACTCGGCGGGCTGGATGACGAGGCGCTGCTGGCCGCACTACGCGGGATGCTCGGCCGCTACGAGCCGCCGCCTGACTGGTCGGCGGAGCTGGCCAAGGGCAGCTATGACCTGCGGGCGGTGGATGCCGAGCTGGCCGTGCTGACCTCCGATTCCGGGCTGGCCACGGCCCAGTCCGGGGTGCGCTCGGGCGCTGCGTCCCGGCTGGCGGTCTTCGATGCCGCGGACCTCAGCGTCGAGATCGAGATCGAGCCGGGCGCCCGGGCCTGGCTCGTGGCGGCTCCTCGGTCAGCTGATCCCGGCCGGGCCCGCCCGCATCCAGGTTCGCCAGCAGCGGGCTGAGCCGGTCTGGGTTGATGCTGATGACCGGGGCCGCTTCACCGTTGACCACCTTCGAGCCGGACCGCTGAGCCTGATGTGCATCCGTGATGGCAGGCCAGGCGCCGTGACCGAGTGGATCGGGATCGGCTAGAACTCGCACGGCCGGCCAGCGCACCGGCCCGGGCCTCGACGAGCTCTGCACCGGGCGAGGATGATCGCTGGATACCCTGGGCCGGTGCGGATAGGCGTGAACGTCCCGAACTTCGGGCCCGGCACCGACCCCGGCATGCTGCGCAGCTGGGCGCAGACTGTCGAGGGCCTGGGCTTTGACCTGCTGATGGTCTCCGACCACATTGCCGTGACGCCCGACGTCGCCGAGCAGTACCCGGCGCCGTTCTACGAGCCCTTCACCACCTTGGCCTGGCTGGCTGGTATCACCAGCCGGGTCCGGCTCGGGACCACGGTGCTCATCGTGCCGTACCGGCACCCGCTCCTCATCGCCCGGATGGCCGCTAATCTCAGCCAGCTGAGCGGGGGACGGCTGGTCCTCGGCGTGGGCGTCGGATGGGCGCGGCAGGAATTCAGCGCGCTCGAAGTCCCGTTCGCCCAGCGCGGGAGGCTGACCGACGATCACCTCCGGGCGGTACGTGCGGCCTGGGCCGATGACGAGGATTACCGCAGCGGGCAGATACCGATCTGGATCGGCGGCAACAGCGACGCCGGCCTGCGCCGGGCGGTCCGCCTCGGCGAGGCTTGGCATCCGCTGCGCTTCACGCTGCCCTGGCTGCGCGAGGCGGTAGGCCGGCTGAAGTTCATCGCCGGTGAGCAGCAGCGGCCGGTACCTGCCCTGGCGCCCCGCATCGCCCTGCGGCTCACCGAGTCACCGGTCACCGGCCCGGCCCGGCTGGCCGGCGAGGGCACCATCGGCCAGGTCACCGGCGACCTCGAGCAGTTGCGCCTGCTCGGCGCCGACACCGTCGTGCTCGACCCATTCAACGGCGACCCGCGCGAGACGGTCCGCCCCGAGGTGGCCTGGCGCGCGCTCGCCACCGTGGCCGCCTGCTGGGACTCCGGCCCTCATCACGCCTGGACGGAGCGACGATGACCCACGACGACGAGCAGTTTCTGCGCCGGGCTATCGAGCTCGCCGCCGCCGGGCGGCCAGCTGGAGACGCGCCCTTCGGATCGCTGCTCGTCGGCCCGGACGGCCGCGTGCTGGCCGAGGACCACAATACGGTCCGCACCGACAACGACATCTGCGCTCATCCGGAGCTGAAGCTGGCCAGATGGGCGGCCCGCGAGCTGGATGCGGCCACCGCGGCCGCCACCACGATGTACACCAGCTGCCAGCCGTGCGGCATGTGCACGGGCGCCATCGAGCGCTCTGGCCTCGGCCGCGTCGTGTTCGCGCTGTCCAACGAGCAGTTTGACGACCTCGAACTGTCCGCCGGCTTCCCGCCCGTGCCCCAGGCAGGCCCCGCATTGTTCGACGAAGCGCGCGCGGCAGTCGAGGATTATTACCGTTGATCCCCTGCAGCGGATTCGGCCTGACCGACTTCACCAGCTGACGCCAGACGGTATCGGAGCGCCATGACCCTCACCGTGGTGTTCGCCCTGGTCGCCGCGTTCTCCAACGCGGTCAACCTGCTGACGCAGCACTCGGCGAGCATCAGCGCCCCGAAGCGGGAGCGGGGCTGGCGCCTCATCGTGTACCTGGTCCGCCAGCCGCTGTGGCTGCTCGGCTGTGTCGCTGCCGTGAGCTCGTTCGTGTTCCAGGCTCTCGCCCTGCACAACGGCCAGCTGTCGGTGGTCCAGCCCATCCTCGTCACTGAGCTGGTCTTCGTCCTGGTGCTGCGGCGGGTGTGGATCCGCCAGGACGTGGCGCGCCCGGCGTGGGCGGCCGTGCTCGTCGTCTGCGCGGCGCTGGCCGTGTTCCTGACGGTAGCCGAGCCCACGGGCGGCCAGCCCGCTCCTGAGACAGCCGAATGGGTGTCCGCCATAGCGGTGTTCGGCGGGGCCGTCGCCCTGTCGGCCGCGCTGGGGACGCGGGGCTCACCGCCGCGTCGCGCCGCCCTGTTCTCGATCGCGGCCGCGCTCACGTGGGCGCTGATGGCAACGTTCATCAAGACGGCGACCGACACGCTCGCCACGTTCGGTATCGGGGGCATGCTCACGCGCTGGCCCGTCTACGCGCTGGCGGCCGCGGCCGCGGCCGGCACGCTGCTCGAGCAGGCCGCTCTCCACGTCGGGCCGCTGAGCGTGTCCCAGCCGGTTCTGGTCATCATCGATCCGCTGGCCAGCATCATCTTGAGCGTGTGGCTGTTCGACGAGCACTTCACCGGCAGCCCGGCGAAGGTCGCCATCGCCGCGGCGGCGTTTGCCGTCATGGGCGTCGGGGTCATCGTGCTGTCGCGGACAGCGCCGCAAGATCTCACCCCGACCAGAGCGGCCGGGCCGTAACGACTGCGGCCGGGAGTTGCCGTTTATGCCCGTATGCGAGGATAAGCTTTCTCGCCCGTACGGTCAGCATCCTGCCCCCGTGCGCCGCCACTTCTCAGCGTTGGTGTTCCTGGTCTGGCTATACACAATTATTACCTTTGGTGGCCTTTACTGGGGACTCGACGGAGGCGGCAGCCAAGCGCGCGCGGGCCGCGCCGAAGTTCCCCGACCTCGCCTTCCCCGAGCAGCTCAATCCGGACGTGGCCCCGCCCGGCTGGCGGCCTGAATTCTTCGACTACCTCTACCTCGTCTTTACCAACGCAATCGCGCTGAGCCCGACCGATGTGATGCCGCTCTCCCGCTGGGGCAAGCTGGCCATGTCCGTGCAGGCGACTGCTTCGCTCGCCATTCTGGGGCTGGTGATTGCCCGGGCGATCAATCTCCTGAGGTAGCGCCGGCCGGGAATCGGTTACTGCGGATTCGGTAGTTTTCCGTCACGCCAGTTTCCCATAACGCCGGGTTGCAGTTCGGTTGGCCGGCTGTTCACATGCTGAGGCGAGAATCACCCGGCCCGGGTGATGAGCTGATTCTGCGGTCCGGATAGAAAAGCGTTGGGGCAGCGGCGCGTCAACGCGAAGGGGACGGCAGTGGGTGCTGAGCGGGATCGGGTGGCCGGGTTCGGGCGGCTGGAGGACGGGCTTCGCCAGGCCGGGGACTGGTACCGGTGGGGGCCGTACGTCAGCGAGCGCCAGTGGGGGACGGTGCGGGAGGACTACAGCGCCGATGGCGAGGCGTGGGACTACCTGCCGCATGATCACGCCCGGTCCCGTGCCTACCGGTGGGGCGAGGACGGCCTGGCCGGATTCTGCGATGTGGAGCAGCGCCTGTGCCTGGGCCTGGCGCTGTGGAACGGCAAGGACCCGATCCTGAAGGAGCGGCCGTTCGGGCTGACCGGCGCCCAGGGCAATCACGGCGAGGACGTCAAGGACTACTGGTGGTACCTGGATGCGATTCCCAGCCATGCGTGGAACCGGTGGCGGTATCACTATCCGCAGGCCGCGTTCCCCTACGAGGACCTCATCCAGCAGAACGGGGCGCGTAGCCGGCTCGAGCCCGAATACGAGCTGCTCGACACCGGGGTGTTCGATTCCGGCCGGTACTGGATCGTCGAGGTGCACTACGCCAAGGCCACTCCCGATGACGTGCTGATGAGCGTCGAGGTGACCAACGCGGGCCCCGAGCCCGCGACCCTGCACGTGCTGCCGACGGCCTGGTTCCGCAACACCTGGTCGTGGGACGAGGGCGCGCCCAAGCCGTCGCTGGCCGCCGTCGGCGACGGCTCAGTGGCGGTCGGGCACCCGTTCCTCGGCTCGCTGGAGCTGACCGCGGGCCCCGGCCCCGACGGCGCGGCTCCCAGCCTGCTGTTCTGCGAGAACGAGACCAATGTCCAGCGGCTCTTCGGCGCGGAGCCGGTCACGCCCTACCCCAAGGACGGCATTAACGACCACGTGACCGGCGCTGCGCCCACCGTCAATCCCGAGGGCACGGGGACCAAGTGCGCATTCTGGTATCAGGTCACCGTGCCGCCGGGCGCGACGACCGAGCTGCGGCTGCGGCTGCGGCCGTCGCCGGCTACCGCAGCCGGGGTGAAAACGGCCGGGGCGAAAACGGCCGGGGCGAAAACGGCCGGCCAGAAAACGGCCGGCCAGAACGCCACGGACCTGCTCGGTGGTGAGTTCGACCAGGTCATGACCCAGCGGCGGGCCGAGGCCGACGAGTTCTACGCGGACCTGACCCCCGCCGGGGCGGATGCCGATGAGGCGATGGTGATGCGGCAGGCGTTCGCCGGGATGCTGTGGAGCAAGCAGCTGTACTACTACGACGTGGCCCGGTGGCTGGACGGGGACCCGACCCAGCCGCCGCCGCCGCCGCAGCGGCTGACCGGCCGGAACTCCCGGTGGCGCAACTTCGACTCCTTCGACATCATGTCGATGCCCGACAAGTGGGAGTACCCGTGGTTCGCCGCCTGGGACCTGGCCTTCCACACCGTCACGCTCGCGCACGTGGACCCGGCGTTCGCGAAGTACCAGCTGATCTTGCTGTGCCGGGAGTGGTTCCAGAATCCGAACGGCGCGCTGCCGGCCTATGAGTGGGACTTCGGCGACGTGAACCCGCCCGTGCAGGCGTGGGCCGCGCTGGAGGTCTTCGCCATCGACGGCGGCCGCGACATCGATTTCCTGAGCCGGGTCTTCGACAAGCTGCTGGTCAACTTCACCTGGTGGGTCAACCTGGAGGACAAGGGCGGCCAGAACGTCTTCGAGGGCGGCTTCCTCGGCCTGGACAACATCGGCCCGCTCGACCGCTCGCACCTGCCCGTCGGCGGCATCCTGGAGCAGTCGGATGCCACCGGCTGGATGGGCTTCTACGCGATCGCCATGGCCGGTATCGCCGTCGTCCTGAACCGGTCCTCGCAGCGGGCGGCGGGCGACCTGGTCCTGAAGTTCCTGGAGCATTTCGCCGCCATCCGCGGCGCGCTGGAGAGCCAGGGACTGTGGGACGAGGCCGACGGGCTGTACTACGACCGGCTGGTGACGCCGTCCGGGGAGGCCGTGTCCGTGCGGGCCCGGTCGATGGTGGGCATCATCCCGGCCCTCGCGGCCGCGGTGGTCGACGAGGCCGACCTCCAGCGCGCGCTCATCGTGGGCAAGCATTTCGCGCACCTGCTGAGCACCGAGGGCCTGACCGACCCGGTCAAGCTGCGCGAACTCGGCGTGCTGCGCGGCGAGCCGGGGGACCAGCGGCTGCTGCTCAGCCTGGCCGGCCCGGCCCGGCTGGAGCGGCTGCTCGGCTGGCTGTTCAACGAGGACGAGTTCCTGTCCCCGCACGGCCTGCGCGCGCTGTCCGCCTGGCATCGCGATCATCCATACGAGCTTGAGGTCGAGGGCATCTCGGCCAGCATCGACTACGAGCCGGCGGAATCGACCACGGCCATGTTCGGCGGGAACTCCAACTGGCGCGGCCCGGTCTGGTTCCCTCTGAACTACCTGACGATCAGCGTGCTGGAGCGCTATCACCGGTTCTTCGGCGATGAGCTGACCATCGAGTACCCGACCGGGTCGGGCCGGCAGCTGACTCTGGACCTGGTCGCGCGCGACCTGTCCGACCGGCTCATCTCGATCTTCACCCGCGGGCCGGACGGCCGCCGGCCCTGCTTCGGCGGGACGGACCTGCTGCAGAACGATCCGGCCTGGCGGGACAACCTGGTCTTCAGCGAGTACTTCCACGGCGATAACGGGGCCGCGATCGGTGCCGCGCATCAGACCGGCTGGACCGGGCTGATCGCGGATGTGATCCGCCGCCGGCACGGCGGTGTCGAGTCGGTCGGCGAGGTACTCAGGCGCCTCTTCCAGGAGAGCCAGCGATGACCGCCCCCGCCAGGCAGGCACCAGCCGGGCCGGCCGCGACCGGGCCGGCCGCGACCGGGCCGGCCGCGGCCGCGCGGCCCGGAAGCCAGTTCCCGCTGGGCGCGACGGCCGGCCGGGGAGGAACGAACTTCGCGGTGGCCTCGGCCGTCGCGGACGGGATGACGCTCTGCCTGTTCGACGACAGCGGCGCCGAGACGCAGATCCCGCTGCAGGACTACGACGCCGACGTCTGGCACGCCTTCGTGCCGGGAGTCGGGCCGGGCCAGGCCTACGGATACCGGGCCATGGGCCCCTACGACCCGGCGCGCGGAGCGCGCTGTAATCCGGCCAAGCTCCTGCTTGACCCCTACGCCCGAGCGTTCAGCGGAACGGTCACGTTCGGGCCCGAGGTGCTCGGGTACGCGGCCGGCGACCCCGGCGCGCCGAGCACGCTGGATTCGGCCGGGCACATGCCGCGCAGCCTCGTCGTGGACGACAGCTTCAGCTGGGGTGATGACACGCCGCCCGGGTGCGGTTATGCGGACACCATTATCTACGAGGCGCACGTCAAGGGCTTTACGATGCGTCACCCTGGCGTACCGGCCGAGCTGCGCGGAACCTACGCCGGGCTCGGGCACGAGGCGGCCATCGGCCACCTGCTCGACCTCGGCGTGACCGCGGTCGAGGTCCTGCCGGTCCATGAAAGCGTGCCCGAGGCGTTCCTGCCCCAGCGGGGGCTGACGAACTACTGGGGGTACAACACGATCGGCTATTTCGCGCCGCACCAGGGATACTCGGCCGCGGTCAGGGCCGGACGCCCAGGAGGCCAGGTCGCCGAGTTCAAGGCCATGGTCAGCGCCTTGCACCGGGCCGGGCTCGAGGTGCTGGTGGACGTCGTCTTCAATCACACCGCGGAAGGAAATCAAGACGGTCCCACGCTCTGCTTCCGGGGGCTCGACAACTCCGCCTATTACCGGCTCGAACCGGGCGACCCGCGCTCTTACCTCGACACGACCGGCTGCGGTAACTCGCTCAATGCCGGCGACCCCCTGACCCTCCAGCTGATCATGGACTCGCTGCGCTACTGGCTGACGGAAATGCACGTCGACGGCTTCCGGTTCGACCTCGCTCCCACCCTCGCCCGCCAGGAGGGCGAGTTCGAGAAGAGATCGGCGTTCTTCGACCTGGTCGCGCAGGATCCCGTCGTGTCCAGGGCCAAGCTGATCGCGGAGCCGTGGGACGTCGGGCAGACGGACAGCTACGACCTCGGCCAGTTCCCGCCGGCGTGGCGCGAGTGGAACGGCAAGTACCGCGACACCATGCGTGACTTCTGGCGCAGCCACCCGGTCGGCCTGGGCGAGTTCGCCTCCCGGTTCGCGGGGTCCGCGGACATGTACAGCGCCGCGCGGCGCCGGCCCACGGCCTCAGTCAACCTGGTCACCGTGCACGACGGGTTCACGCTGCGCGACCTGGTCTCCTACAACGACAAGCACAATGAAGCCAACGGGGAGTCCAACCGCGACGGCACCGACGACAATCGCTCGTGGAACTGCGGCGCGGAGGGCCCGACCGGCGACCCCGGCGTGCTGGCCCTGCGGACGCGCCAGTCCCGCGCGATACTCACCACCCTGCTGCTGTCGTTCGGGATCCCGATGCTGCTCGGCGGCGACGAGCTGGGCCGCACCCAGCAGGGCAACAACAACGCCTACTGCCAGGACAACGAGATCGCCTGGTTCGACTGGTCCCAGCCCGACACCGCGCTGCTGGATTTCACCAAGCGGCTCATCGCCTTCCGGCGGGCCCATCCCGTCTTCCGCCGCCGCCGCTTCCTGGCCGGGGCGCACGCGGCCGAGCTCGGCTGGTTCACCCCGGCGGGCACCGCGATGACGGCCGCCGACTGGGCCGACAGCAGCGCGCTCGCCCTGGCCATCTACCTGGACGGATCCGACGATCCCGACCGGTCCGATGACGGCACGCTCATGGTCGACGACGATTTCCTGGTCCTGGTCAACGCCTGGTGGGAACCGCTCGACTTCACCGTCCCGGCCACCCGCGCCGGGCTGCGGTGGCAGGCCGAGATAGACACCTACGATCCCGCCCGGCCCGCGGCCACGACCTCGCTGCACTCCGGCGATCAGCTGGCCGTGGGCCCCCGGTCAATCGTCGTGGCCCGCGGCCCGCGGCCGCCGGCGCAGGCGCTTATCGCCGATCGCCGGTGACGCGGCGAGGTAATTGTCGGCCGGGCTGACCTCGGTGCCGAGTCGTTATCTGCGGTGACGACTGCCGGGCACGCCCTTACCCGGGCAGGAAGTCCAGCAGCAGCTCGTTGACCGCGTCGGGTGCCTCCAGCTGCATCCAGTGGCCAGGGCCGTCGAGTCGCTCATAGCGCCACGGACCGGCCACGCTCTGCGCCGAGTCAGTCATCTGTACCTCAGTGAGGGCGAAGTCACCGCTGCTCCAGATGCCCATGGTCGGCGCCTGAATGGCCGGCAACGCCACGGGCGGCGCCACCCAGGACTCGGGCGGCAGGTTGGCCCGGTACCAGCTGAGGCCGGGGGTCAGTGATCCGGCCGCCTCCAACTCCGCGATGACGGCCTCGCCGTCGGGGTGGCGGGACCAGGAGCGGAAGTTGGCCCAGTTGTCGTCGCTGAGCCATCGCTCGGCGACGCCGGGGAACTGGAACAGGAGCATGTACCAGGACTTCTCGTGCTGTTCCAGCGTCCTTCTGAAGGTCGAGGGATGGCCGACCGACAGCACGGCGAGATGATCGACCCGGTCAGGGACCAGGGACGCCAGGACCCAGGCCACCGCCGCTCCCCAGTCGTGGCCCACGACGTGGGCCCGCTCCACCCCGGCATCGGCCAGGACGGCCATGACGTCCCCCGCCAGCGAGGGCACGGAGTACGAGTCGACGGCCTGCGGCTTGTCCGAGCGCCCGTAGCCGCGCAGGTCAGGAACGATGACCCGGAACCCCGCGCCGGCCAGGGCCGGGACCTGGTGGCGCCACAGCCGCCCCGAGTCGGGGAACCCGTGCAGCAGGATCACCGGACGGCCCTGCCCGGTCACCTCGTACTCGATGCCCGCTCCGTCTGCTTCGACTCTCACGATGCCCCTAATCGCCGGTGACGATGGACAGCAACTCGGCCCGGCCCGGGGCCGGGACCGGCTCGTCGCGCCACCGGCCGCCCAGGTCGATGATCTTGCCGGGCAGGCCAGGGCGCGCCACTACCTCACCGGCCCGGGCTAGCAGCATAGCGATGCTGACGAAGCCCCGCAGGCAGTCGGGATCCTTGAACGCGGCATTGCCCAGGGCCTGGCCGGCCTCCCAGCCGGGATCGTCAGGCCGGTACTGGCCCCCGTCGATGAGAGTGTCGATCTCCGCCAGGCGGTGCCGGTCGCCGGCCAGCGTGTCGCGGTACCAGGGCTCGACCGTCTCGGCGGTGGCGCGGTGGAAGGCACAGGCGAACTCGAACGGATCGTCCAGGCCAGCCGCGGCGATGGTGTCGCGCAGCAGCACGGCGTGCAGCATCCCGATCGAGGCGCCCCGGCCCACCGTCGGGTTAGAGCAGGCCCACGCGTCACCCACCGCCACCACCCCGGTGGCCACCGGAGTGCCGTCGACCATGAGGCTGCGGTGGCGGTCCTCGATCCCGGCCATCGCCATGACCCGGTCGTCGATCGGCTGCCCATCGAGCCAGTGCGCCACCAGTGGCAGGGACCGCACGGTCTTCTCCCAGATCACGGGGTCACGCAGGAGATGCAGCGCCTTGTCCCTGGCGCTGATCACCAGGGTGACGCTCCACGTGCCGTTGTCGGCCGGCAGGGTCAGGGACGTGATGGAGCCCAGGTGCGTGAGCAAGCCCCCCAGCGCCGGGGGAACGCTCCCGTCGGCCGAGTGGAAGTGCCGGCCGTAGTAGATGAAACCGCTGTCATCGAGCTCATCGCGAGGGGGCCTGGCCCCTATCTCCGCCAGCCACCGGGGCAGCGGCAAGCGCCGGCCCGTCATGTCCACGACCAGGTCGGCGGCTATCTCCTCACCGGTATCCAGGCGGACCCCGGTCACGTGCGGCACGCCGTCGCGAGCGGCGGGACCGGCTACTAGTCCCGCCGCCGCGGCGCCCCTCCTGATCTGGAGACGGGGGGCACGGCCGGCCACCGAGGCGACGGCTGCCTCCACCACGCATCTCCGGCCGGAAATAGACTCGAACGCGCCATCCTCCTCCCGCGCCGGGCCCCTGATCGACTCGGGAGCATCCAGGACCGGGTTGAGGCGGATGGCCCCCGCGGCGACCAGTTCCTCCTTGACCTCGGGAAGTTCCGCATCAAGCAGGCCGCGATAGCGGGCCAGGAAGAAATGCGGAAGCCGGAACTGGCTGACCCCTTTACGCGGCCAGGAGTCCCAGATCTGGTCCGCGCCGGCCGGCGGCGCCTCGGCGTCTCGTTCCAGGACCGTCACATCGTGGCCGTCACGGCCCAGGACAAGCGCAGCACCGAGGCCGACGACCCCGGCACCGACAATCACGATCTTGGCGATGGCGATTCCCCTTCCTGGATGCGACGGTGGCCGTTTCCCCGAGCCAACAGAGCTCAATTGCACATCAGGCGAAGACGAGGTGGAGGTGGCGTGGAGGCCTCAGCGACGAGTGGCAGCCTGGGCGGGGCTGGCCGCGCCGTGCGGAGCCCCCCGGCCGGGCCGTGTTCAGTCCGTGGCGTTCTCCTGGACGGTGGTGCCGGCCCCCGGCGGCTCGACCGAGCCGGCCGCAGAGGGACCGGCGGGACCGGCCGCCCCGGCCTGGGTCACCGGCGCCCCGCGCTGCTGCCCGGCCGAGCTGGCCTGCTGCTGAGGTCCCTGGGCTACGCCGGCCAGCTGCCGGCGGTGCAGGGCCGCCGCGGCTCGTTCCTGACGCGACGAAGCGCGCCACGGCAGGAGGACCAGTGCGGCCAGGGCAAGCATCATCACGATGGGCATGACGATGAAGATCGAGTTTGATCCGTCCATCGCGGTCTTCCCTCCGGGCAACGGCGCTTGGCTGAGATCCCGAGCCAACCTCGGCTGCCGGTCATGGCTTGGGCGGTTCTACCCTACGACGACAGCGCACCTGGCCTCCGCGCGGACTGCCGCTGCCGATCTTCGGCCACTGCCGCCCAGCGGCCGCGTGCTAGCCGCCGCCGGCGCCGCTGGCGGGCAGGCCGGGCGAGAACACCCACAGCACCTGGGCGCGGCCCGCGGCCGGGGGCACCAGGAAAGCGTGCTGCGTACTAGCCGGGAAGGTGAAGGCATCACCCTGCCCGAGGGTGATGTGCTCCCCGGCGACGGCGATCTGCAGCTGCCCGGAAACGATGAAGACGAACTCGACGTCCGCCG
>CAWDVH010000003.1:0-105194 GCA_963805705.1 uncultured Actinomycetota bacterium
CCCCGGCGCCCCTGGTCAGTGGCCAGACCCGCGACTGAATGCTCCACGCGGCAAACCACCACTCATCGGCCAGCGGCTGCAGGGCCGCCGCTCCCGGCCGGGCCTGAGCCGGTGGCGAGGAGACGAGAGCTAAGCCCGCGACCGCCAGCGCGGCCGCCACGGCCAGCACGCGCCCGCGCGGTCCAGGCACCATCACCGGGTGCGCCTGAGCGCAGGTGCCGACATGGCTCGCATTCTCTCTCCGGCGCCTACGCCTCAGACGCCTACGAGCGGCGTCACCACTTCGGCCTTCCCTTCCCAGACGTCCGCCTCCTCGGCCATCCACGACTGACGGCGGCGTTCCTTCTCCTGCTGACCGCCGCCAGATCCGCCCATCGGGAAGCCGGTCGCCCCGCGACCGGCCGCCGCCTCCGCCCCGGCGGCGTCCGCACCGGCGACGCCGGTCATCGCCTGGTCACCGGCACCAGCGCCGCCGCCGGCCATCCCGTCACCGCCCGGCATCGTGGCGATCATCCCGTCGGGACCGATAACGGCCCCCTCGCCTGCGCCCGCGCCGCCCAGGCCCTCTGCACCCGGCACCACGCCGAAGGCATCAGCGCCCGGACCAGTCCCGGCCTCGCCGCCCGGCATACCGCCCGTCCCGGCCCCAGCCGTACCTGGCCCACCCCCGGCGCCCGCCTGGCCGCCGACGACGCCGACCCCTGATTCGCCGCCGGCACCCGGCTCGCCGCCGGTCCCTGGCTCGCCGCCGCCGGCACCCGGCTCGCCGCCGCCGGCAGCGCCCCGGCCGCCCAGGCCAAGACCGCCGAAGCCGCCCGCACCGCCCGTGCCCCCGGCCCCGCCGGGAGCGCCTGCGCCCGCCGGGCCGGGCCCCGCGCCCGTACCAAGTCCCGCGCCGACGCCGCCGGATCCGCCGGACCCCGCCCCGCCGCCCGGCGGGCCGGAGCTGGCCAGATGGGTGAGGTGCCCGACCGCGCCGGTCGATCCGACGGGCCGGGCGCCGCTGCCGCCACCGACACCGCCGCTGCCGCTCAAGCCCACACGGCTGACGCCACCGGCGCCCGCAAGGTGGCCCAGTCCCCCGACACCCGGCTGGCCTGAGCCGGAACCGCCGGAACCTGAGCCTCCAGCGCCGGCCACGGCCGGGCTGTGCCCGCCCAGAGCCGGCCAGCCGCCTTGCGGCAGGTCCTGGCTGACGCTGGCGGGCAGTTCCTGATTGGCCTGGACGAGACGGTTGTTGAGGCGCTCCATAACCCCCTGGGCCGCGCTGTTGGCCGGATTGTGGCCGAAGACGCTCTCCACGTCGCCGACGATGCCGTTGCCGGGTGCCTGGTAGGCCTTATAGAAGGGCAGGATCGTCTCTCCGAGCCACGAGAGCACCCCGCCGGTCTGCGCGCTGGCCTGCGCCAGCCCGACGGCCGTCTGGTGCAATTGCTGGAAGCTGCCGACCGCGGTCTGCGCGGCCGTTCCCCCCCAGCTGTCGTTCAGCACCTGCACGTGCTGGATCAGGCTGTCCGCGATGTCCGCCAGCGTGCTGCTCGCGGCGGTGTGCGCGCTGCCCGCCTGCGCCGCGGCAGCCGGATCAAGGCCCTCGAAGAGCTGCTCTATTTCCGACGCGGAGTATCCGCTGGCGGATTCCGCTGCGACCGGCATGGTCTTGATGGCGTACCTGTTGCCGACGATCCCGCCGCCACCGCCGCCGCCGATCCGGCTCATCCCCAGTCCTCTCTCTGCCGCTACCCTGCCGCGTCTGTCTAACCCCGTCAGGCACCCGGCGTCAGGGACGCCGGTCCGTCCGTGCCGACCTTGCTCACCGCGCTCACGGTGCTGGTCTCGGCATCGTCGTAATTACTGACTGTCTGGCGGATGTTACTGATCACCTGTTCGTATGCGGCATTCAGGTTGTCGTAGAACGTCGAGATGCCGTCATACGCGCAGAAGGCGTTATTCCCGAGGCCATCGGCAGTCGGCCAGCCGCCGATCAGCGCGCCGCCCGCGCCCTCGTTGTTGAGCTGCTGCAAGGTCGCCTTCAGCCGGGCCAGGTCCTTGCCCATCTGAGTCGCCACCTGCGTGAGGCTGTCCCGGTTCACGGTCAGGTCCTGGCCGGGCGCCATGCTGGGGAAGGCCGAGGAGGCCGGCATCTTCGGCGGCACGTAGTCATTGAACTTGCCCGAGCCATCCGGGTTGTACAGCCGGGAATGGCCGGCGTCGTGCTGCTGGTCTTGCTCCTGCTGCTGCCTGAGGATCCCCGCATCGTAGGAACCGCCCATTACCAACCTCCGCCGCTCCTGCCGGTTATGCCGTCCGGGCTCCGCCCGTCACCCACGGCGCGGTGCCGTGCCTGTGCCGGTCGCGGCACCGCGCTCGGGTCAGGAGCCGGCCCACATATTCGTGTTTACCTGCTCTGCATTCGTGTAGTTCTCGTTGGCCACGCCAATCACCACGCCGAGCTGATTCACGACGTTCGCCATGTCGGCCATGGCGGTGTCCCATACCTGCTTAGCCGCGTAGTACGCCTGCCGGGCACTGCCGTCCCACTCCGCCAGGTTGGAGCGCAGCTGGCCGTCCAGGGTCGAAATCGTGCTCTGCAGGGCGCTATAGGTCTTGAGGAAATCCGCCTGCGACGTCTCTAGCGTCCCGAATTGTACCCGGGTGTACTCACTCATCCCGTCCCTCTCCCTTCGTCGTGTGAGCTGGAATGCGCGACGCCTCCAGCCGGGCCGACCGGCGGCCGGCGTCAGTGCGCGTCAGCGGTTCAGCAGGCCGCTGAGCTTATTGGCCGAGGTGGTGTTCGCCTGTTCCGTCGCCTGGTAGTTCGCCCGGGTGCCGACCAGCTTCTCGTGCATGTTGTCCAGCGCCCTGACCACCTTCGCGAAGTCGGCGCTGAAGGTCGTATAGGCGCTGGTGAAGGCCGTGGCGGCGTCCCCGACCCAGCCGCCCATCAGGTCGCTGTGGTAGCTGTTCATCGCCGTCTGCATACTGCGGATCTGCCCCAGGGCATCGTCTATGTGCCCCGCAGCCGTTCCCATCGCCGCTCTGTCAACAGCAGTCTCTCCGGCCACCGCCGCACCTCCTGTCTCGTCGCTGCATCCTGTCCCTGCATGGCTAGACCGTCCGCGTCGGAGCGGGCAGCCGCGCTGATTTCCGCTGCCGCCGCCGTGTGCCGCCGTCGTGCGCTGGCCGGTGATTGGCCCCCGCCGCAGAACCGGTCCAAGTCAATCTAATCGCGACATTGGTGTCAACCAAGACAGGCAACTACAGTGCGTGAACAAAAAGGCACTAGATCCTCTAGACATTTACATGTCCCACTGACCTGCGGTAATCCGGTCATTGCCAGGAAAGGGAAAGCGGGAATGCCGCGTGGCGACCGGATAGCCGCACGACCTTTACCATTCCGTTACCTGCTGCGGTTCGTGACCTCATCGCGGCCGGGCGGCGCGGCGGGCGAGGAAGCACGGCCGCTCGTGGCGGCGGGCGAGGAAGGACGGCCGCTCGTGGCGGCGGGCGAGGAAGGACGGCCGCTCGTGGCGGCGGCGGCGTGTCATCCGCCGGAGATCACCGGCCTGGTCGCCTGCGCCGGGTCGAGCGCCGGGCCCTGCGGGATCAGGCTGACCACGCTGGCTGGCAGCAGCACGGCCTGCCGGCGCAGGTCGTAGCCGAGCATGGCGGCGACACCCTGGGAGGCCAGGGCATACCGGTGCCCGCCGGACACCAGGAAGTAGCTGATCGCGCCCTTCGACTGGCCGGTGCCGGGGGCTGCTCCCACCAGGGCTCCGGCGCCGGCGGGCAGCGCGATGTCGGTGACGCCGGCCGGGGTGCCGGTCGGGGTGCCGCCCGATGGCATCCGGCCCCCGAGCATGACCTGCCTGGACAGCGTGCGGTCGCCCGCGTAGACGACGCACATCGGCGCCCCCTGGCTGGCCGCGGCGACGACGGGCATCTGACGGGGCAGGCCGCCGCCCGGCTCAGTGACCGCCGACCGGTGACCGCTGAGGAGTGACGGGCTCAGGGCCTGCGGCTTCGGGGTCCCGGCCTCGAAGTCCAGCAGCACCGCCTGAGTCTCGGAGATCGGCGCCAGGCCGCCCTGGAGCATCACGTAGTACTGCGGCGGGCTGCCCGCCACGGCGCTGACGACGTAGACCTGCCCGATGCTCACGGCACCGCCGGCCGGGCCGGGCACACGAGCGCCGCGGTCCGGGATCGCGGGCGGCGCGAAGTCCGGTCCCTCGGGCACGGCGTTCAGCCATACCGTCGGCACCGCGACCGGCTGCACAGCGGCGGATAGCGACGCGAGCAGAGCCCGGCTTGATCAGCATCCGCTGGCCGTGCCAGACCACCCAGTCCTGCCCCAGGGCCCGCATGAGCAGGGCGTGACTGCCCAGGAGCCGCCCGCCGGTCCCGATGCCCCCGGCCAGCGCGGTGACCGCCTGCGGGCCGGCCACGGTGACGACGGTCCGCGTGCACACCGACCAGGGCTGCCTGATCAGCAGGCTGGTCTCGGGCAGGGGCTGCGGCAGTCCCTGGATGCCGATTAGCGGTCCCCTGGCGTAGCGCGTGAGCGATGCCTGGCTCACGACCTGCTGAGTCACCGCGGAAGTGCGCAGGGCCAGCCGGGCCGAGGCGTAGTTCAGCACCGGGCAGAGCTTGCCGCCCTGGCAGAACACGTAGGACGCGCCGGTCTCCTTGTCGATGACGAGGGTGCCTGGCTGCCGCTGGAGTGTCTGGCCGCCGTGAAAGAGCAGGCCCAGGAGGCCGAACAGTGCCACCACGATCACGCCGACCAGCACGCCGGAGATGGTCGCGACGTTCAGCCGGCGCAGCGGCTGGTCCGGTATATCCGGCTCCCCCCCCAGCAGCGCGAGCGCCGCCCGCCTGGTCATCAGCCGGTGGGCCTGGAACAGGTCCCTGCGGCTCTGCATGGTCACTCGGTCACTCGCCTCCGCCGGTCAGCCGGTCAGCCGGTCAGCCGGTCAGCCCGCGAACGTAGCCGAAGACGCCGGCCACGCCGAGAGCGAGCGGGAACAGGCTGACGATGAGCATTGTCTCGGCGACGTCCGCCGCCCGGCCCCAGAACGGCGACGGCCGGTGGGCGGGCAGCCACATCCCGACCCCGATCACCAGGGCGGCCCCGGCGATCAGCGGCGCGACCGACGCGGCGATGCCGCGGTCCTGCCCGGCGCCGTGCGCGGCACTGACGGCGAGCAGCAGCAGGCCGCCATAGCCGGGAATCAGCAGCCACAGCCGCTGGGCGAGACCGCGGAAGATCCTGGAGCGCAGCAGCAGGGTGCACGCGAGCGCGGCGCACATCACCGGGGCGAGCCAGCCGCTGGCGAAGGCCAGGGCCGCCTCTGCGGCGGCCGCCACCAGCGCGATGCCAGCCACCGCGCCGGTCACGAACCGATCCGCGGCGGCGGTCCGGCGCAGCACCTCGGCGCCGTCTACCGTGAGGGTGTCCCGCCGCAGGTCGTCAGCATGGCGCGGCACCGGCGGCAGGGTCACCCGTGCCATCCGGAACGAGACCGCCGGGATCAAGGGCGTCAGCGCCAGCGTCGGGGCCACGATCAGGGCCGCGGCGCCGGCCAGACCCAGGCCGCCGAAAGCGTAGGCCAGCCAGGCGCCGAGCACGCCGACGGCGGCGGCGCCCGCCAGGCCGAAGAACAGCGGCACCTCCGCGGACGCCGCGGCCGCAATGACGGCCGCCAGGGCCACGGCGGCGAACGCCGGCAGCAGGTGCAGGGCGCCCAGATGCGCGAGCGTCCCCGACCGGACGGGCCCGAGCAGGCCGGCCAGGAAGGCATAGGGAATCGCGGCGTAGCCGAGCACGGCGCCGGCACCGGAATCGCCGGCGGCCCTGGCGGCCACCGCCGCCGCGATGAGCAGCAGCACCGCGATCGCGGCCGCGGCCAGGGCCGGCCCGGCCCAGGGCGGCCCTGACCGCACGATGACCGCCGCGGCCAGGATCAGGGCCGCCGTGCCGGTGCCCAGCGCTACCCGCCGCGAGTCGCGCGGCGCCCACCGGCCGGGCTGCTCGTTCACGCCGGTGGCGATCACGTCGGCGACGTCGTCGAACGCGAGCGGCGGCAGCTCGGCGGCGCGCGGCCGCAGGTAGATCATCTCGCCGTCGCGCAGCCCCGCCTGCAGTGGCGTCGTGGCCGGCGCGAAGGGCTCCTGGCCGAGACGCTGCAGCACCCAGCCGCCCTGCTCCGCGACCGCCTCCGGCCCGTCCAGCCCGGCGTACCTGGCGACGGCCGGGAAGAGGTCGGCGAACGGCACGTAACCGGGCAGCGCGATATCGACCCGCCGGGACGGCCCGACCACGGTGATCCGGCACAGGTCTACTCCGTCGGCCGAGCTCATCTGGCTCCTTCGCAACGCCGTCATTGACCGGCAAGGGGTGCCTGGGGAGACCGGCGGCCATCTCCTGCCGGACGGCCGCCGCCCCTTTCGCCACAGCACCAGCCGCGGCGGATATGGGCCCGTAGAATAATAACTCGCCTCAGCGCGGGCCAACCGGGCTAATAGCCCAATCGGCCCAAGAGCCAGCTGGCCGCAGAGCCAGCCAGCCCCCATAGCCCAGCAAGTCCGGCGGCACTGCGCCGCGACCGGAACGGCCTTCGAAAGGCAGCGTCCTTGAGCACCGTCATCGTCCGTCGTGCCGAGCAGGGCGATCCGCCGGAGCTTCCGACCGGCGAGATCCTGCTTGAGCCGCCCCCGGAGATTCCCGAGGTCAGCGAGGGCAGCTTCCAGCAGACGCTGATGTACCTGCCGATGCTGGCCATGACGGTCGGGATGGTATCGATGATCGCCGGCCCGAGTTCCGGTGCCATTCAGTACGTGGGCGGCGGCGCGATGGCCCTGGGCATGGGCGGCATGATGGTCGGCCAGGTCGGCCGGGGCAAGGGCGAGCGGAAGATCAAGCTGAACGGCCAGCGCCGTGACTACCTGCGCTATATCGGCCAGGTCCGGGGCAAGGCCCGCAGGATCGCCGCGGCGCAGCGTGAGGCGCTGGAGTGGGTCAGCCCCGACCCTCGTGCGCTGTCGTCCATCCTGATCGACCCCGGCCTGCGGCGGCTGTGGGAGCGGCGCCCGTCCAGCGCTGACTTCGGCAACGTGCGCATCGGCCTCGGCACGCACCGGCTCGCCGTGCGCCTCGTCCCGCCGGACACTAAGCCGGTCGAGGACCTTGATCCGCTCTGCGCGGGCGCGCTGCGGCGATTCGTCCGGGCCTACGGCAGCGTTCCGGCCCTGCCCGTGGGCATTTCCCTGCGCTCATTCGCCCGGATCGCTCCGGCGGGCGAGCCGGAGGCCGTGTACGGCATGCTCCGGGCGATGATCATGCAGCTCGCGGTCTTCCATTCGCCCGACGATCTGCGGATCAGCGTGTGCGCGTCGCGGGACCGGATGCGCTGGTGGCAGTGGATCAAGTGGCTGCCGCACAACATGCACCCCACCCAGGCCGACGCGGCCGGGCCGGTTCGCATGATGGCCCCCAGCCTGCCGCAGCTCGAGGCGATGCTCGGCAGCGACCTGGTCGGGCGGCCGCGCTTTTCCGCGGGCAAGTCCGCGGTCGCGCTGCCCTTTCACCTGGTGATCGTGGACGGCGGCCAGGGGCTGCCGGAATCCCAGCTCGGCAGCGACGGGATAGACGGCGCCGTGGTCATCGACCTGACGCCCCCGGCCGCGGGCGCGCCCGGCTCGGCCACCCTGCGGCTGCACGTCACGGCCGGCAGCACCGAGATGCTCAGCCGGGACCGGGCGGGCGCCGACGTGCGCACGGCGCTCGGCGTTCCGGACGCGATGTCACTGCCCGAAGCCGACGCCCTCGCCCGGCAGCTCGCCCCGCTGCGGCCCGGCGTGGGCGGCCCGGCCGACGACCCGCTCGCGGCGGACACGACGCTGACCTCCCTGCTCGGGGTGGGGAACCCGCTCGCGCTCGACCTGCCCGGCCTGTGGCGGCTGCGATCGCCGCGCAGCCGGCTGCGGGTGCCGATCGGCAGTGACTCCGATGGCCAGCCCGTGGAGCTGGACATCAAGGAGTCAGCTCAGGGCGGCATGGGGCCGCACGGCCTGGTCATCGGCGCTACCGGATCGGGCAAGTCCGAGCTGCTGCGGACGCTGGTGCTGGGCCTGGCCCTGACGCATCCCTCTGAGGTGCTCAATTTCGTCCTGGTGGACTTCAAGGGCGGGGCGACCTTCCTCGGGCTGGACGCACTGACCCACGTCTCTGCGGTTATCACCAACCTGGCCGATGAGCTGCCGCTGGTGGACCGGATGCGCGACGCGCTGCACGGCGAGCTGGTCCGCCGGCAGGAACTGCTGCGCACGGCGGGCAACTACTCCTCGCTGCGTGATTACCAGAAAGCCCGCGAGGACGGGGCCGCGCTCCCGCCGGTACCCACGCTGTTCGTGGTCATCGACGAGTTCTCCGAGCTGCTGTCGGCCAGGGCGGAGTTCGCCGACCTGTTTGTCATGATCGGGCGGCTGGGCCGGTCGCTGGGCGTCCACCTGCTGCTCGCCTCGCAGCGCCTGGAGGAGGGAAAGCTGCGCGGCCTCGATACGCACCTGTCCTACCGGATCGGCCTGCGGACGTTCTCCGCGGCGGAGTCGCGGGTCGTGCTCGGGGCGCCCGATGCCTACGAGCTGCCACCGCAGCCGGGCAACGGCTACCTGAAGTTCGACACCGAGGGCATGACCAGGTTCAAGGCGGCGTACGTCTCGGGGCCGGCCGTCTTGGGGGCCGCTGCCCCGCGGCAGCGCCGGGCCCGGCACATGGTCGTCCCCTTCGGCCCCGGCTATATCCGGCCCGAGCCGGCGGCCCAGGAGGCCGCGCCGGACGCACGGCCGCAGGACACGCGCCCGGAGGCGGCCGACAGCCTGCTCGACGTGGTGGTCAGGCAGCTGGCCGGGCACGGCCCGGCGGCACACCAGATCTGGCTGCCGCCGCTGGACGCGCCGCCCACGCTCGACCAGCTGCTGCCGCCGCTGACCATCACCAAGCAGTACGGGTGCACGGCGCAGGACGGGAAGATGCGCGGCGAGCTGCGCGCGGTCACCGGCATCGTGGACCGGCCGTTCGACCAGCGCCGCGACCCGATGTGGGTGGACCTGTCGGCGGCCGCGGGCCACGCGGCCGTGGTCGGCGGCCCGCGAAGCGGCAAGTCCACCATGCTCCGGACGCTCATCTGCTCGCTGGCCCTGCTGCACACGCCGCAGGAGGCGCAGTTCTACTGCCTCGACTTCGGCGGCGGATCTCTCAGTGGCCTGGCCAGGCTGCCGCACATCGGCGGCGTCGCGAGCCGGCTGGAGGCGAACGCGGCCCGCCGCACGGTCGCCGAGGTGCAGGGCCTGCTCGCGCGCCGGGAGCGGGAGTTCACCGACCAGGGCATCGAGTCCATCGCCGCCTACCGCAGGATGCGGGCCAGCGGCGAGATCGAAGGCGACGGATACGGGGACGTGTTCCTCGTCGTGGACGGCTGGCTCACCCTGCGCCAGGAGTTTGAGCAGCTCGACGAGGCGATCACGGCTATCGCGGCGCGGGGGCTGGGTTACGGCGTGCACGTGCTGGCCGCCACCGGCAAGTGGTCGGAATTCCGGCCGGCTATCCGCGACCTGTTCGGCACCCGGCTGGAGCTGCGCCTGGGTGACCCGTACGAATCGGAGATCGACCGCAAGCTGGCCATGAACGTGCCCGCCGGCTCGCCGGGCCGCGGTATCACCAGGGACGGCCTGCACTTCCTGACGGCGCTGCCGCGCATCGACTCCCAGCCGGCCATCGAGAGCCTGGCCGACGGGATGCGCAAGCTGGTGGACACGATTGAGGTCGCCTGGCCGCAGCCGCGGGCGCCGCAGGTCCGGCTGCTGCCGGAGATCCTGCCCGCGCGCACGCTGCCAGGGCCAGCCGAGACGGGCACGCGAATCCCGTTTGGGATAGACGAGAGCACCCTGTCGCCGGTGCTCCTTGACTTCGGCAGCGATGCGCATTTCCTGGTGTTCGGTGACACCGAGTGCGGCAAGTCCAACCTGCTGGGTCTCATCGCCGACAGCGTGGTGGCCCGGTACACCCCGGACGAGGCACGGCTCATCTTCATCGACTACCGCAGGTCATTGCTCGACAGCGCGGAGACGGAGCACAAGATCGGCTATGCCACGTCCTCAGCCGCGGCGGCCCCGCTGATCAGCGACGTCCGCGAGGCGCTGGCCAAACGGCTGCCGCCGCCCGACCTGACCTCGCAGCAGCTGCGCAGCCGGTCCTGGTGGCAGGGCTCTGACCTGTTCCTGGTGGTGGACGACTATGAGCTCGTGGCGGGCCCGTCCAATCCGCTGCTCCCGCTCGCCGACCTGGTGGCGCAGGCCCGCGACATCGGGCTGCACCTGATCCTGGCCAGGTCCGCGGGCGGTGCCGGAAGGGCGCTGTTCGACCCGCTGATCCAGCGCGTCCGCGAGATGGGCTCGCCCGGGCTGATCATGTCGGGGAGCAGGGACGAGGGCGCGCTGCTCGGTGGCGTCCGCCCGCAGGCACAGCCGGCCGGGCGCGGTATCTTCACCGAACGGCGGGCCGGGGAGCGACTAGTCCAGACCGCGCTGCTCGCTGAGGGCGACGCGCTGGACGGCGGACGGCGCGCCGCCAGCCCGGCGCTGCACGGCAGCGACAGCTCCCGGCCATGACTGGCGGTCCATGACTGCGGGCTAGGACCAGAAATCCTCGGCAGCTCCGCCGTCAGCCTCGGCGGGGATCTGCATCCGGCCCGCTCGCCAGCGCCGCCGGCGGCCCTGCCGGACGACCACCGCGCCCAGCGCGACCAGGAGAGCCGCGCCGAGCAAGCCGGCCGTCGCGGTCAGCGCGGCCGTGCGGGGCGCCTGGTCAGGAACCGGCCGCCTGGCCACGGCGATGGGCGCGGGCGTGGCCGACGGTGACGCGCCCGGAGCGTGATTCGGCAGGATCGCGGTGACCGCCTGCAGCGGGTTGACCAGGCCGGCGCCGGTACCGGGGCCCGCGGCCCCGTCCGCGGTGTTCTCGATCCTGCGGATAACCCTGGCCGCGCTCAGCCGCGGATAGCGGGAGCGCACCAGCGCGGCGACGCCGGACACGAACGCCGTGGCGAAGCTCGTCCCGTTGAGCTGGCTCTGGTAGCCACCCGGCCAGGCACTGGTGATGTCCACACCGGGCGCGGTGACGGCCACGTGCGAGCGCTGATCGGAGAACGGGGCGAGTCCGCCGCCGCTGGCCACGGCGCCGACCGACAGCACGCCGTGGTAGCTCGCCGGGTAGAACGGCCCCCGGCCGCCGGTTCCGTCGTTGCCGTCTGCGTCGTTGCCACCGGCGGCCACGATGATCGCGCCCAGGCTCTGGGCGTATTCCACCGCCGAGCGCAGGTCAGCGGTGTCGGCCGTGGTCACCGATACGTTAATGACGCCCGCGCCGCGGAAGGCAGCGTCGCGGATGCCCTGGGCCAGGGTGATGGACTTGCCGACGTCGGCGTTGTTCACCTTGACCGACAGGATCCTCGCTGCGGGGGCCACGCCCGCGAAGGGCACACCGCGCGCCTGGATGTCGCTGGCCGCGATGATTGCCGCCACCGCCGTGCCGTGGCCCACGCAGTCCTGCTCCCCCGTTCCGGTCAGATCGATGGCGGTGACCCGGCCCGCCAGCTGAGGACTGTAGTCCACGCCGCTGTCGACCACGGCGACCGTGACGCCACGGCCCTGCGTCAGGTCCCAGGCGCTGGTGAAGTCCAGGGCCCGTTGCGCCCAGGGCACGCTGGTGACATGCCGGATACCGGCGATCTGCGGGCAGTTTGCCGATGGCCCCGGCAACGCCGCAGCCGGTACCGGTACCGGCGGCGGCCCCTGGCGCTTCTTGGGGGGCGCGGGCTGGTGCGTGGGCGACGGCTTGGGCTTGGCTGACTGGCGTACGGAGAGCGCAGGCGACGGCGCCGCCAGCGCGCGGCCGCCCGTCGCCGGCACCTGGATGGCCGCGATGCAGGCCGCGGCCAGCAGTGTGACGGCGATCCGACTCATTTCCGCCGCCTCCGTAGAGCAGGTCTGCCAGAACCCCGGGACGCAGACAGGGTACCGGCCAGAGCGGAATTACGCGGGCGGTCCGCGACGCTGCAGGCCAGTCGATCTGATGGCGGGGGCCCGGGCTAGCCGGGGACCGGCTGATGGCGGGACCCGGCTGACGGCGGGACCTGGCTGACGGCGGGCGGGTCAGATCGACACGCCGACCAGCACTGGCTCGTTGGCCAGCCGGACGCCGAACGCCGAGTCCACCCCGGCGATGATCTGCCTGGCCAGCGCGATCAGGTCGGCGGTGCTCGCCCCGCCGGGGTTGGTCAGCGCCAGCGTGTGCTTGGACGAGATCCGCGCGACCGAGCCGCCGACGTACCCCTTGGGGAACCCCGCCTGCTCGATCAGCCACCCAGCCGGGACCTTCACCTGGCCCGCCTCCCCCGCGAAATGCGGCACGCTGGACCGCGGCCCGATTCGGGCCTCGGCGCGCCGCTCAAGCTCGGCGAACTGCTGGCCGTCCAGCACCGGGTTGGTGAAGAATGACCCGGCGCTGCGGGTGTCCGGGTCCGCCGGATCCAGCACCATCCCCTTGCCGCGGCGCAGCCCGAGCACGGCGTCCCGGACCTCGGCCAGCGGTGCCCGCTCCCCCGCGCGCAGACCCAGCCGGGCGGCTAGCTCGCCGTAGCAGACAGGCGCCGACTGACGGGCCCGCGCCAGCCGGAAGGTGACGCCGAGCACTACGAACCTGCCCGTCGGGGAGACCGCAGCCGCGGCGGTCGGTGCCGGGGCCGCGGCCGTCGCGGCGGCTGGCCCGGCGGCGGTGCGCTTGAAGGCGCTCGTCCGGTACCCGAAGCCGCACTCGGCGTTGCTGAGTTCGATGATCGTGTCGCGCCGCCGGTCATAGGCGCGGACGGCCTGGATCGTCTCGGCGACCTCCTGGCCGTAGGCCCCCACGTTCTGAATCGGCGTCGCGCCGGCCAGGCCGGGGATGCCGGACAGGGATTCGAGCCCGGACAGTCCCTCGGCGATGCACCGCTGGACGAGCGGGTCCCAGTCCTCGCCGGCCGCGACCGTCAGCAGCACGCAGTCGCCATCTCGGGCGGCCGCAACGCCCTGGCTGGCCAGGTGAATCACGGTGCCGCCGAAGCCCTCGTCCGCGACGACCAGGTTGCTGCCCCGGCCGAGAATGAGCACCGGGGCGTCCTTCAGGTCGGCCTCGCGGACCGCGGTGACGACCTGCTCGTCGTCGGCTGCCTCGATGAAGCGGCCAGCCGGACCGCCCAGGCCCAGTGTCGTGTACCCGGACAGGAGCACCCGCTCGCTGACCCTCGGCATCATGTCCCGTTCTCCCGTTTCTGACGGACATGGCGGTACCGGTTGAGCCCGGTCTGGCGACCTCCGCCCGGTGCCTCGGTCCCTCATCCTTGATCCCGGAGGATCTTGGGGCCGAGGGTGCTGTCTTAACTCTGCAGGCGGAGTGATGCTGGCGGACATTCTATGAGGCCTGGATTGGTGCCAGGTCGAGCACGTACCAGGCCATGATCGTAGAGTCGCGGTCATCGTCCCGCCGGCTCATTTTTTCGATCTCGAATGTGCGCAGCACCTGGCCCGAGTGGCCGGCCAGAACCCGTCCTGGACCGTCAGGGACGTCATCGATCTGCCTGTGCTCGATCTTCAGACGGCGCACGTACCAGTCGCTGCGCAGATCGGGCAGCCCGAATGCATCCCACTCGTAGTCGGCCACCACGCTGAGCATGCATTGCGCGGTAACGCGCGAACCGGCAGCGACCACGGACGCGCGCCCTGCAGTCCGGGCAATGAACGCCAGATCACCGGTGGTGATCACGAACTCCGAGCCGGCATGCCCATGCGCAGGTCCCTCGCCGGAGTACACATCCCTGGCCGGCCCGGCCCATCCGGTGAGTTCATACAAATGACCGCCAGGCCACAGGCCGCCGCCGTGATCCGCCAGTTCCGTGATGCCATCCACCAGTGTCCCCGGCGGGCCCACGCTGAGGCAGCCGGCCCGCAGCCCGACGCCGGGCAGACACGAGCCGCGACCAAGTTCAGGAGCACCATCCTGAACGATCCAGGTCTCCATGTACACCCACATGATGAACATCATCCCCGCTGTGCTGCCCGGCCTGTCCCTTCGCGCCACGCTCACTGCGGCATAGCCCTGCGCGGCCAGCGCCGGAAGCGGACGGTGTAGCTACGCAGGCCGCGCAGTAGGGGCCTGGGCCGCGGACTTGCCCGACGGCACGAAAGGCCGGCAGAATCGATGGCGTGAGCGTGCAACTGAACCACACCATCGTCTCCTGCCGCGACCAGCAGCGGTCAGCCGGGTTCCTGACCGGGATCCTCGGCTTGCCGGCGGCTACCCGCTTCGGGCACTTCCTGGTGGTAACGGCCGACAACGGCGTCTCGCTGGATTTCGCCGAGACAAGCCGGGATATCGCGTCCCAGCATTATGCGTTCCTGGTGGGCGAGGACGAGTTCGATGCCGCGTTCGGCCGCATCCGTGAGCAGAACCTGCCCTACTGGGCAGATCCTAGCCAGGCCCAGCGCGGGGCGATCAGCCAGCGTGATGGCGGCCGCGGCTTGTACTTCGAGGACCCCGATGGCCACCTGCTGGAGATCATTACCCGGCCGTACGGCAGCGGCACTTAGCCGCTAGGCCAGCCGGGCCGTCTGAAGCCCACGGGGCCTGTCGGCAACGCCGCTAGGCCGGAGCACTTGCCGCTCGGCAGAACAGATGCCGCGCCGGTTCTCGTCATGAACCAGCCACAGGTCAGATGCGCAGCGGGGTTACGTTACTGCGCACTTTATGCATTAGTGGACTGGCAGGATTTGCGACCATACTATTGCTCTGGCGGGAATCGGCATGTTGCTCTGCACCTGACGGCCAGATACTATCATGAATGCGTCTCTTCCCTCGGAGGTAAGTATGCAGACTTTCTCAAGGCCACCCGTTTGCTGTATATCTGTTAGGTCAACAACAGGGGCTGTCTGACCGTCGCTTTCCTCCAGAGCGTGGCAATCTGCCTGGCTTGGGAGATTAGTCTTATGCCAGATTGCCACTTCTTTCGTGTATTGAAAATTTAGGCCTTCTGGAGTACCGTCGGTGACCTCAATTGATCCGGTGGTAAGGTTACCGGCCTCTGGCGGATTGCGGTCTAGATCGATTCCGCTTGTAGAGATTGTGAAATTTCCTCTACTAAGGGCAGGCCCGCCTGGCAGTGCCGTTCCATCACTTGCTGTCTGAGGAGTTGCAGAGTTTCCAGTGGAGGACGTGTTCGATGTCTCTACCGATGGACCGCCCAGAATGCGTATGACCGGTGCGCTGTGCGCCGTGATCAGCGCGGCTGCAATGGCCGTGGTCGCCGACGCCACAATGGCTACGATAGCAACTCTCCTATTTAGCCTACTTTCTCTTATGTCTGGGCTTACGCCTCGCCGCCTTCCATTATTTGTCGGCATGCTGACCCCCTCGGAGAGCTTTCGCTATGGCTTCATATTCGTACGGCCATGGCAGAGTATCAGCGTCCTTGGGCATCCATCTTGGGAATGGCCAGGTTCTCATGCCTGCGCCGGCTGGCGGTCACAGCCGTACGGAGGGACCTGGCGCAGGGCTGAGGGCAGGTGGGGTTTCATAGCCTGGGTGTCGGCTATTTCGGATTTGGGATAACGCCGCAGGGTCCAACATCCTCTGGGATCTCAAGGAAACGGCCAGGATCGCCGGGCCGGGAAACCGGGATCGCCGGTGCGCTGTCGCTCAGGGCAGCTGCACGACCGCGCGGGCGCGAGTGAGGACCTTGGTATCGGATGACACGGCGGTGAGCGCCAGCACGACGCGATTGCCATCCAGCTTCTCCTCGACCTTGCCGCTGACTTCGATCGTCGCGCCCTTATCGTCGTCGGGGACGACCACCATCGACGAGAACCGGACGCCGAAGTCGACCACGGCCGCACCGGGGCCCGCCCAGTCGGTCACGTAGCGACCGGCCTGGGCCATCGTGAACATGCCGTGCGCAATCACGTTCGGCAGGCCGACCGAGGTGGCGATCCGCTCGTTCCAGTGGATCACGTTGAAGTCGCCCGATGCGCCGCAGTACTTGACCAGGCTGAGCCGCGTCGCCTGGTAGCTGGTCGGTGCCAGCTCGGCCCCGGCCTCAACCTGGTCGTACCTGACCTGCTCGCTCATGGCCGCATCCCGTCCTGGTCGCCTGGGCCGCGGATTAGGCGGCGCCGCCTCGCTCTACGAGCGTCGAGTGCGCGGTGCACACATGCTCGCCCTCGGCGGTGCGGATCTGGGTCTGGGTGGTCATCATGACGTTGCGGCCGGCGTCCCGGATATCGGAGATGGTCACGTCCGCGGTGAGCACGTCGCCGGCCACGATCTGCCGGGAGTACTCGAAACGCTGCTGCCCGTGCACCACCATCGCGTAGTTCAGGCCGAGGCCGGGGTCGGCGATCGCGCGGGCACTGCTGGCCATGCTGATCACGATGGCGAAGGTCGGCGGCGCGATCACGTCGGCGTACCCGGCGGCCTGAGCCGCGCTCCGGTCCCGGTAGACCGGATTGGGATCGCCGATCGCATCGGCAAAATCAGCGATCTTGACGCGGCTCACCTCGTAAGGCTCGCTAGCGGGATACGTCCGGCCGAGATACTCGTGGTTTATGGCCATGCGTCTCCCGCCCTCGCAGCGACAACTTCCCTACGCCGGACGCCTCGCGGCCGCCCGGATGACCCCGCGCGCCACGGTGCGGCGCGCGGACTGCCAGCTCTAGCGCGTCTCGCGATGCGGCTGGTGCTTGCGGCAGTTGGGGCAGTACTTGGCCAGTTCCATCCGGTCAGGGTCGTTGCGCCGGTTCTTCTTGGTGATGTAGTTGCGGTGCTTGCACTCCTGACAGGCCAGAGTGATCTTCGGCCTGACGTCTGTCGCAGCCACTATGGAGTGCCTTTCTTCCGTACGGACATTTCTTCAGCAGCGGCAGGGGCTGTCGCCATGGAAGGCTATCGCCCTGGCTCGCGGCTATGTGAGCGCGCCGGGCACCTGAGGATATTCCCGCGGACTGCGTCCGCGCGAACCCTCCAGGCCGACGCCCCGCGCAGGGCCGCCGTACCTGGATGCCGGCGAGTTCGTAGCGGAGGCCGGACTTGAACCGGCGACACAGCGATTATGAGCCGCTTGCTCTGCCTGACTGAGCTACTCCGCCCTGAGCTACCTCGACTTATTCTGGCGCCTGACCCGCCCGCCGTCCGGACTCCGGGACGGGCGCATCGGCGCCAACCCCGGCTGTAGCGCCGGAGCGCACATAGCTTACAGGGATTCCGCCGTGCGCGGCCTGCGGGCAGGCACGACGCGGTGCGCGGGCGCACGGCGGTGCGCTGTCGCACGGGCGGTGCGCTGACGCAGCACTACGGCCAGTCGAACGATGTGACTGTGCTGCCGGCCACCTCGACGGTGCCGATCGCCGTGACCTCATCGCGCCAGATCGTGTACGAGCCCGACGCGAGACCGGGGTAGACAGCCGCGTAGCCGACGCGGCCGCCGGCCCGCCGCTCGCGGACCTGAGAGTGGGTACGGCGTGCGCCGGGAGCGTCCGCCCGGCTGATCTCGATCTCGCGGCCGTTCAGGTCGGGCGGGGTCGTCAGGACCAGGGCTCCGACACCCGGGCCGACGTCGAGCATGACCGTCCCGGCTCCCGTAGGGCCGTAGAGAGGCTCGGCCACCGGGGCACCATGCTCGTGCGCGTGAGCACCATGCTCATGCGCGTGATCCCCGTGCTCGTGGACATGATCTTCATGCTCGTGCACGTGAGCACCATGTTCGGTCATGCGGGCACCATCCCTCAGGCAGTCCGGCGTGGCGACGGACTGCGCCTGCTCCAGCGTCGTGCACCGCATTCGGACCTGCTCATCGGGCGGATGCCCTGAAGTCAAGTCTTTGCCAAAGCGTTATCTCACTGGCCGGGGCCTTGACCGCTGGCGAGCATGGCCCCCGATGACCGGTGCGAGAGCACCGACCAGCGCGACTGGTGCGAGAGCAGCGACAGCAAGGAGAAAGCTGAGCCCACGCAGAACGCCGAGCAGAACGAGCCGACGGAGCCGACCGACAGCGCCGACCCGGCCGATCCGATGGACAGCACCGATCCCTTGGACCCGATCGACAGGAAGGAATCCTCTGACCACAGGGACCACTTCGACGGCACGTGCAGGTTGGCGGCCACGAGAGCTATTGTCGCGCGTCATCAGCCCGCGCGTCACCGGCAGGCTCGTGACCAGCGTGCGCGTCACCGACGTGTCCCGCGTAGTCGGCGACGGCGACCCCGATCAGGACCGTCGCCGTGCAGGCGGCCAGGACGAGCGCGGATACGTGCGGCGCGAGCAGGCCGAGCAGAGCGAGCACGGCCAGCGCGCCGATTCTCGGCCACGATGCCCGCCGCCAGATGACTGCCTTGAACGCCGCGTGACCAGCGAGGTACAGGCCGGCGCCGCCCAGGATCATCCAGGAGGTCGACGCGGTGCCCTCGGCCCCCGGATGGGACAGCACGATCTCGTCGGCGGCGGCACTGACGATGATCCCGGCGACCATGACCGGATGGATGAGGTGGTAGGCCGAGCGGCCGAGCCGGCCAGGGTCGGAGGAGGCGGCGATGACATGCGCGGCCTCCTGCGCGCTGCGGTCGAAGTAGATCCACCACATGCCCACGCTGCCCAGGAAGGCCGCGAGGAAGGCCGCGATGACCGCGATGGAGACCGCGGGCAGCCGGGCCAGGGTCGCGCCGATGACCACGATCGACTCGCCGAGGGCGATGAGGATGAACGCCTGGCATCGCTCGGCGAAGTGGCCGCCCTCGATCGTCCAGTCCTGCGTCGCCGAGCGGCCCAGGCCCGGCGTGTAGAAGCCGGCCGGGCCGCCGAGCAGGTCGACGCCGACCGCGGCGACCCACAGCAGCTCGCGAGCCAGGCCAGCGGAGAGGCCGCCCAGGACAGCCAGGGCCCCGCTGACCAGGCACCACGACAGGATGCGCAGAAAAGTCCGCTGCAGCGGCCGGCCGCGCAGGGCGATCACGGCGAAGGCGCTGCGGCCGATCTGCATGGTGGCGTAGGTGCAGCCGACGATCAGCCCGCGCGCGGCGAAGGCCTCCGGCAGCGCGGCCGACATGACCAGGCTGGCCAGCACGAGGCCGAGCAGCAGCAGCCGGACCGCGATGCGCTGCGGATCGAGCCAGTTGGTGACCCAGGTGGTGTACACCCACACCAGCCAGACCATCGTCAGCAGCAGGGCACCCTGGAGTGCGCCCGCGATGGTCCGGTGCGCGAGGAGGTACTGCGACAGCTGGGTCACCGCGAAGACGTAGACCAGGTCAAAGAACAGCTCGACGTTGGTCACCTGCTGCGACCCGGCTCTGTCCCGGACCAGATTCAGCTGCCTGGCCTGACTCACTTCTCGATGATGCCAGGGATCACCTCGCCTGGGACCCCCGCCGCGAACCTCTCACCTATAGTGACAAAAGGTGCAGCCTCGGCAAGGAGAGACCATGAACCTGTTCGACCTGTCCGGGAAGACCGCCGTCGTCACCGGCGGCACCCGCGGAATCGGGCTCATGATCGCCCGGGGCCTGCTCGAGGCGGGGGCGCGCGTCTACATCAGCTCGCGCAAGGCCGACGCGTGCGCCGCGGCCGAAAAGGAGCTCAGCCAGTACGGGACCGTCGCCGCGCTGCCGGCCGACCTGTCGACAGAGCAGGAGTGCCTGCGGCTGGCGGCCGAGATCGGCGAGCGGGAGCAGGCCCTGAACGTCCTGGTCAACAACGCCGGGGCCACCTGGGGCGCGCCGCTGGAGGAGTTCCCCGCCGCCGCCTGGGACAAGGTCGTCGACCTTAACCTGAAGTCCCCGTTCTTCCTGACCAGGGCGTTCCTGCCGCTGCTGGAGGCCGGCGGGACGCACGATGACCCGGCCAGGGTCATCAACGTGGGCAGCATCGACGGACTGCACGTGCCCTCGCTGCCCACCTACTCCTACTCGGCCAGCAAGGCCGGGCTGCACCACCTGACCCGGGTGCTGGCCAGAGAGCTCGGCCCCCGGCAGATCACCGTCAACGCGGTCGCGCCCGGCCCGTTTGAGTCCAAGATGATGGCGTGGACGCTGGAGCAGCGCGGGGATGAGATCGCCGCCACCGCCCCGCTGCGCCGGATCGGCCGCCCCGACGACATGGCCGGGGTCGCGATCTACCTGGCCTCACGGGCCGGCGCGTACGTGACCGGCGCCGTCATCCCGGTCGACGGCGGCCTCGCCACCACCGTCTGACCCGTCCGGCGCCGGAAGAAACGGCCGCGGACGGGAGTTGGCGAGTTATGTGATTGACGTACCGCTATCCGTTCTGGATCTTGCTCCGGTAGCTGCCGGCACGACGTCGGGCCAGGCGCTGCGCCACACCACCGAGCTGGCCCGGCGCACCGAGGAGCTGGGCTACCGGCGGTTCTGGGTCGCCGAGCATCACAACATGCCGGCCATCGCCAGCTCCGCGCCCGCAGTCCTGATCGCGCACCTGGCCGCGGCCACCACCACGATCCGGGTCGGCTCCGGCGGGGTGATGCTGCCTAATCACGCCCCGCTGGTGGTGGCCGAGCAGTTCGGCACCCTGGAGGCCCTGCATCCGGGCCGGATCGACCTGGGCATCGGCCGCGCGCCAGGCACCGACCAGCGGACCGCGCTGGCCCTGCGCCGCACGATGGAGGGGCTGTCGGCCGAGGCCTTCCCGCAGGAGCTGCTGGACCTGATCGAGCTGTTCACCGGCGAGGCGCCGGGGGCGCAGATCGCCGCCATGCCCGGCCGGGGGGACATGCCGGCGATCTGGCTGCTGGGCTCCAGCGGGTTCAGCGCGCAGCTGGCCGGGATGCTGGGGCTGCCGTTCTCGTTCGCGCATCATTTCAGCTCGGCCAACACCGTGCCCGCACTGGCGCTGTACCGGCAGCACTTCCGGCCATCGCGATGGCTGGAGCGCCCGCACGCGATGGTGGCCGTCAGCGCGATCTGCGCGGATACCGATGAGCGGGCCAGGTGGCTGTCCGGGCCGGCGGCCCTGTCCTTCCTGCGGCTGCGCGCCGGGACGCCCCAGCCGCTGGACAGCCCGGAAGTGGCGGCGGCCTATCCGTATACCGAGTTCGAGAAGGTATTCGCCCGCCAGCGCTCGGACGGCCAGGCGCTCGGCTCCCCCGAGACGGTCCGGCGGCAGCTCGCCGAGCTGATCGAGCGCACCAGCGCCGATGAGCTCATGCTGACCACAATGGTCTACGACATCGAGGACCGGATCCGGTCGTTCGAGCTGATCGCCGAGAAGGTGGCCGGCAGCCTGTCGCGGCCGGGACCGGGCGGCTGACCGCGCGCCCGGTCCCGGCCGCAGCCAGGGCACGGCCCTGATATCACTGACTCACGTCCAGATAAGGAGCGAGCTGGTGAATGTCTCCGTGCCTGATGTGCACCACGCACTGGCCGAGCTGGGCAAGCTCCGGTTCGGCGACATGCGGGTCGAGGACGCGATGCACGAGATTGTCCGGACCACGCACACGATTTTCGACGTGGACGGCGCGGGCCTGATGCTGGCCGACGCCGAGCACCACCTGCGCAATGTGGCGGTGTCCGACGAGCGGCTGGCCCACCTGGAGGAATTGCAGGTACGCCACCAGGAAGGGCCGTGCATCGCGGCCTTTGACGACAAGGAGCTGGTCGGGGCCGAGGACCTCGCCCACGACGCGCGCTGGCCTGCGTTCAGCCAGGCCGCGGTGGCCCGCGGCGTGCGCGCCGTGCTGGCCAGCCCCCTGCCGTACAACCAGGACGCGGTGGGAGTGGTGGCGGTGCTGTCGGAGAAGAGCCGCCCGTGGTCGGCGGAGGGGGAACTGGCGCTGCTCGCGTTCACCGATCTGGCCGCGCTGATGATCGCCAGCATGATGCAGGGCCAGCAGCAGTCCGAGCTAGCCCTGCAGCTGCAGGGCGCGCTGGATACCCGTGCGGTCATCGAGCAGGCCAAGGGCGTCCTGATGGGCCAGCGGGGCCTGTCCGCGCAGGCGGCCTACGAGCAGATCAGGGCGCAGGCCAGGGCACAGCGCCGCAAGATCGCTGCGGTCAGTGCCGAAGTGGTGCGCGACGCGGCCCGCGGCGCCTAGCAGGTTGGCCTGCTGCGCGAGTTCCGGCATACTGAGATGAGTCGTCACGACGCCGCCCAGAAGCTCGCGGCTGTCCGTAACGCCGGCGCTGGTCACCGCGCCCTCCGGCCGTGCCGTGCGCGTCGCCCCGGAGCGGCCCCTCCTGACGGCAGCCGGCCGAAGCACCAGATCCGCTGAGGGGCAAGCAGGTGAGCGGTCACGCCATGCCAGGCGACGGGGCCCTGCGGTTCACCCGCACCGGCCAGGCGCTGGCCTGGTCATCGCCGGTGACATCGACGAGTTCTCGCACGACGCGCTGGTCAGCGCGCTGGCGGAAGTCACGGAGGTATCCGGTGAGATTCATCTCGACCTGGCGGGCGTGGAGTACTGCGATCTGGCCGGGCTGCGATCCATGATCACCCTGGCCGGGCCCCGGGCCGGCGGCCGGGGCGGCGGGGCGCGGGTCGTGCTGCACGCGGTGCCGTCGCAGCTGAGGACGGCCCTGCGCATTGTCGGCTGGGAGGATGCGCCCGGCCTGGTCATCGACGAGCGGCGCATCGGCGGCTAGCTCGGCCGGGTCAGCATTCGACGACGTTGAGGGCGAGGCCGCCGCGAGCGGTCTCCTTGTACTTGTCCTTCATGTCCGCGCCGGTCTCGCGCATGGTCTTGATGGCCTTGTCCAGCGATACGTGATGCTGGCCGTCGCCCCGGACCGCCATCCGCGCCGCGGTGATCGCCTTCACCGAGGCGATCGCATTGCGCTCGATGCACGGGATCTGCACCAGCCCGCCGACCGGGTCGCAGGTCAGGCCGAGGTTATGCTCCAGGCCGATCTCGGCGGCGTTCTCGACCTGCTCCGGGGACCCGCCGAGGACCTCGGCCAGCCCGGCGGAGGCCATCGAGCACGCCGAGCCGACCTCGCCCTGGCAGCCGACCTCGGCACCGGAGATGGACGCGTTCTCCTTGAACAGCACGCCGATCGCCGCGGCGGTCAGCAGGAAACGGACCACCCCGTCGTCATCGGCGCCGGGCACGAACCGCGTGTAGTAATGCAGGACGGCGGGGATGATGCCGGCCGCGCCGTTGGTGGGGGCGGTGACCACCCGCCCGCCGGACGCGTTCTGCTCGTTGACGGCCAGCGCGTACAGCGTGACCCACTCCATGGCGTACAGCGGATCAGCGGTGTCCCCGGCCGCCAGGGTCTCGCGCAGCCGCCGGGCCCGCCGCCGCACGTGCAGCCCGCCCGGCAGCACGCCGTCCGCCTCGCAGCCGTGCGCGACGCATTCCTGCATCACATCCCAGATGTGCAGCAGGCCCGACCGGACGGCGGCCTCATCCCGGCGGACCAGCTCGTTGGCCAGCATGACGCCGCTGATCGGCAGCCCGTGGTCGGCGCAGCGGCCGAGCAGCTGCGCGCCCGACAAGAACGGGAACGGCACCGGTGTCGCGTCCGGGACGATCTGGGGCTGGCCGGCCGCGTCCTCGCCCAGCACGAATCCGCCGCCGACCGAGTAGTACGTGCGGGCGCTGATCTCGCTGCCCGCCTGGTCCAGGGCGGCGAAGCGCATGGCGTTGGAGTGGAACGGCAGTCGCTTGCGGCGGTGCAGGACCACATCCTCGCCGCTGTCGCACGCGATCTCGCGCTCGCCGAGCAGCCGCAGCCGGCCCGATTCCCTGACCCCGGCGACCAGCGGATCGGCAGCTGCCGGGTCCACGCTTTCCGGCTCCTCCCCCGAAAGACCAAGAACCACGGCCTTAACGCTGCCGTGCCCGTGACCGGTCGCCCCCAGCGACCCGAACAACTCCGCGCGGATGCCGCAGACCCGGTCCAGGAGGCGGTCGTCCCGCAGCGACCGCGCGAACAGGAGGGCGGCCCGCATCGGGCCGACCGTGTGCGAGCTGGACGGCCCGATGCCGATCTTGAACAGGTCAAAGGTGCTGATCGTCATCGCACGGCTCCCGCCGGCCGGTCCCTGACCCGGTCCCCGGCCGGATCGTAGGGCGGGCGCAGGTACACGGTTGCCGGGCACAGCTCGCCGCCGACGTTGACCTGGTAGGAGCCGGCCCTGGCGTAGTCCGCGGTCACCGCGTCACCGCCGTGGTGGCGGATGTAGGCCAGGCCGACCGACCCGCCGACGGCCTCGCCCCAGGCCGCGGAGGTCACCTGGCCCGACGGCACGCCGTCACGCAGCACCAGCTCGCTGCCCCACATCATGATGCCGGGATCATCCAGCACGATCGACACCAGACGGCGCCGGGGCCCGGCCGCCCGCGCCTTCTCGACCGCCTCCCGGCCGAGGAAGCTGATATCGGTGCCGAGCTTGCAGGCGAACAGCAACCCGGCCTCCACCGGGTTGTAATCGGGGGTCAGCTCGCGCCCGAACGCCCGGTAGCCCTTCTCCAGCCGCATCGACTCGATCGCGTAGTAGCCGCCGTTGGCCACGCCGAGCGCGGCCCCGGCGGCCATCAGGTCCTGGTAGACCCCGGCCGCGAATTCGGCGGGCACGTACAGCTCCCAGCCCAGTTCGCCGACGTAGGTGATCCGGGTGGCCCGGACCGTGGAGTAGCCGAGGTCAATCTCGCGACTGCTCCCGAACGGGAAGCCCGCGCCGGACAGGTCACTGCGGGACAGCAGCGACAGCAGCTCGCGGGACCTCGGGCCCATAACGCCGTAGACCGCATAGGCGGAGGTCACGTCCGTGAGCACCGCGCGGCTGCCCGGCGGGATCCGCCGGCTGATATGGTCCTTGTCCCGCTCTGTCGTCGCGGCGCTGCTGACCAGCAGGAACTCATCGTCGGCCAGCCGCGTGACGGTGATGTCGGATTCGTAGGTCCCGCGGTCGTTCAGCATTCCGGTGTAGACGGTGCGGCCGGGCTCGACGCCGACATCCGCGGTGCACAGCCATTGCAGCGCCGCCTGCGCGTCCGGGCCGGCCAGCAGGTACTTGGAGAAGGATGTCTGGTCGAAGACGGCGACGCCGCCGCGGGTCGCGCGCTGCTCGGCCGCGGACCAGGGCAGCCAGTTGGGCTTCCCCCAGGCGTAGCCGATTCGCGGGTCCTCGCCCGGCGGGGCGAAGAAGTTGGCCCGCTCCCAGCCCATCCGGCTGCCGAAACAGGCATTGGCCCGCTGCAGCAGGTGATAGGCGGGCGAGCGGCGGAACGGGCGGGCCGTCTCCAGCTCCCGGTTCGGCCAGGGCACCGCGTAGTGCAGGCCGAGAACCTCCCCGACCCGGTCGTGCAGCCACTGGTTGTTGCCGTTGAAGCGGGCGAAGCGCCGGATGTCCACGGCGGTCAGGTCGCTGGTCGGCTCGCCCCCGATGATCCACTCGGCCAGGGCCAGGCCCGCACCGCCCGCCGACGCGATGCCGACGGAGTTGAAGCCGGCCGCCACGAAGAAGTTCCTCAGCTCCGGCGCCTCGCCGAGCAGGAACTGGTTGTCGGGGGTAAAGCTCTCCGGGCCGTTGTAAAGCTTCTTGATCCCGGTCTCGCGCAGCGCCGGAATCCGCTGCAGCGCGCTGTCCATCAGGATCGAGAAGTGCTCCCAGTCCTCCTCGAGCAGCTGGAACTCGAACGGATACGGCAGCGCGTCGGGCGCGACCCACGGCTTGGCCTGCGGCTCGAATCCCCCCACGATCAGCCCGCCGACCTCCTCCTTGAAGTAGGTGTAGCCGTCGGGATCCCGCAGGATCGGCAGGTCCCGGTGCGCGCCGTCGACCTGGTCGGTGACGGCGTAGAAGTGCTCGGCCGAATGCAGCGGCACGGTCACCCCGCACATGGCGCCGATCTGCTTGGCCCACTGGCCGGCGCAGTTCACGACGACCTCGGCCTCGATGTCGCCCTGGCCGGTGCGCACCCCGGTCACCGCCCCGGCGGCCGTGGTGATCCCGGTGACCCTGATGTGCTCGCGCACCGTGACGCCGCGCAGCCGGGCCCCCCTGGCCAGCGCGGCGGTCAGGTCGGTCGGGTTGGCCCGGCCGTCGTCCGGCAGCCAGATCGCCCCGGCCAGGTCGGAGGTGTCCATGAGCGGGTACATCTGGCCCGCGCGCCGCGGGCTGATCAGCTCGCAGTCGAGCTGGTAGGCCTGGGCGGTGGCGGCGGTGCGCCGCAGCTGGACCATCCGGTCCGGCGTCCGCGCGACGGTCACGCCGCCGCAGCGCCGGTACCCCGTGGACAGGCCCACCTCATCCTCAAGCCGGGCGTACAGTCGCGTCGAGTACTGGACCAGCCGGGTACCGCTCTCGGAGGCCCGCAACTGGCCGACCAGGCCCGCCGCGTGCCAGGTAGTACCGCAGGACAGCTGCCCCTGCTCAAGCAGCAGGACGTCGGTCCAGCCCAGCTCGGCGAGGTGATAGGCCACGCTCGCGCCGATCACTCCCCCGCCGATGATGACGACGCGGGCCCGGCTGGGAACGGGGCGGCCGGGAGCCGGTCCGCCGGGGGCCGGTCCGCCGGGAGCCGGGCGGTCAGTCATCGCGCTGCACCTCATCGAGCAATCTGGGAAAACCGGGCGCCGTGAAGCCCTCGACCGCCCCGTCGAACCGTTCCATGGCCCAGGCCCAGAAGTCGAAGTCAAGCGGGCTCACGGCGCTCTGGATCGCCCCCCACAGCGTCCACCCGTACTTGCCCGCCAGTCCCAGCAGCCGGGCGCGGGCCATCTTGCTGCGCAGCGGACGGCCGTAGTAAGCGGTGATCAGCTCGGCCAGGGCGTCCAGCGACAGGCCGCACTCCCCCCAGATGTTGCCGAGTTCGAAGCACGGGTCGTTATTGCCCGCGTACTCGTAGTCAATCAGGTAGATCCGGTCCCCGTCGTCGATGAAGTTGGCGGCCAGCAGGTCGTTGTTGCACGGGACGGTGCCCTCGTCCCGGACCGCGAGGGCCGCCCTGGCCGCCTCGAACTGCGTCATCAGGTCCTCGTATCCGGCCGGCACGCGGAATCCGCGGGCACGGGCGACGCCCAGATAGCGGCGCTGGATGTCGAACATGCTGAAGTCGTTGCCGAATCGGCCGCCCCCGTGCAGCCGCCGGCAGGCGCGGGCGATCCGCATGATGGTGGCGGGCATGGCCACGTCCGCGTCCGTCAGCGTCCGGCCCTGGAGATAGCCGATCACCAGCACGCCGGCGTCCGGGCAGTACTCGATCACCGGCGCGCCGGCGCCCGCCGCGGCGGCCGTCACCGAGTTGCGGTACTCGTGCTCCCGGTCGATCGCCAGCAGGTCGCTGCCCGGCGAGCTAACGCGCGCGACGAAGATCCCGGCCGGAGTGGTCACCTTGTAGTTGCGGTTGGTCAGCCCACCGGGCAGCTCCTCGACCGAGCGCGGCCGGGCGGCCAGGCTCGGCACCCGGTCGAGCAGCGCGTCGAGACCGGCGGCCGGAGGCGGCGGATCGCCCGGCGGAGGCGGCGAGCCGGCCGCGCTCTGGCGTTCGCTGCTCATCGGCGCACCCCCTTCGTTACCCGCCCGCGTCCTCATAACGGCCTGGGCTAAAGGTCTAGACTAAACGACCAAGATCCCATACGCTACGCCTCATTCTGCGGCCCATTTTTATGGGAGGAGACCCGATGAGCGCTAGCACCGAGGTTCCCGGCGGGCAGGAGCGCGACAGCGCTGACCTCGCGCAGTTCGGTTACCAACAGGAGCTCAAGCGCTCCCTCGGCACCTTTAGCTCGTTCGCGGTCGCCTTCAGCTACATCTCGCCGTCGACCGGCATCTTCACGCTCTTCGCGCTCGGCCTGACCACCCTGGGCGGCGCCTTCATCTGGACCTGGCCGGTCGTGGCGCTCGGCCAGTTCATCATCGCCCTCAACTTCGCCGAGGTCGCCAGCCACTATCCGGTGGCGGGCTCGGTCTTCCAGTGGACGAAATTCATGGCCAGCCGGGCGTACTCCTGGTTCACCGGCTGGATCTACCTGTTCGCGGGGATCCTGACCGTGGCCGCGGTGGTGGCCACCCTGCCGCTGGCGCTCATCCCGGCGCTCAATGGCCTGGGCTGGCAAAGCCTGGGCCAAGGCAGCTCGAGCACCCTGCTGCATACCCAGCTGATAGTGGCCCTGATCACCCTGGTCGTCATCACGATCCTGAACATTTACGGCGTCCGGCTAGTGGCGATCATCAACAACACGGGGGTCCTGTTCGAGATCCTCGGCATGGTCGTGTTCGCGCTGGTCCTGCTGGCCTTCCACAACCACCAGGGCTTCAAGGTCGTGACCGACAGCGCGGGCATCCATATTGGCCCGAGCAGTTTCCTGGCCGCCATGTTCATGAGCCTGTTCGTGATCTACGGCTTCGACACGGCCGCCACGCTGTCCGAGGAAACCCGCGACCCGCGCCGGGCCGCGCCGAAGGCCGTGCTGGCCTCGGTGATCGGCGCGTTCGTCATCGGCGGGATCTTCCTGCTCGCCGTGCTGGTGGCCATCCCGAACCTGCACTCGGCGATCAGCGCGAACGGCGGCCTTGGGGCCACGCCGGTGAACATCATCGAGGAGAATTTCTCGCATTCCTTTGCCACCATCTATCTGCTGGTGGTGTCCGCGGCGATCTTCGTCTGCTGCCTGTCGATCATGGCCGCCACGATCAGGCTGTGCTTCGGGATGGCCCGTGACAATCAGCTGCCGTTCTCCCGTGGCCTCGCGCGCGTGTCGCCGAGCCTGCACACGCCGGTCTGGACGTGTATCGCGATCGCCGTGCTCGCGGCCGTGCCGTTCATCAAGTACGCCGGGGTCGCGATTATCGCCATCGCGGCCACCGGAATGATCTACCTGAGCTACTTCCTCGGCAACCTGGTGATCCTGCGGGCGCGGGCGCGCGGCTGGCCCAGGACCGCCGCGCCGTTCAGCCTGGGCCGCTGGGGCATGCTGGTGAACATCCTCGGCCTGGTGTACGGCGGGGCGATGCTCATCAACTTCGCGTGGCCACGCCCGGCCAGCAACCCCGAGCCCCAGCAGACCGCGGGAGTCCTCACCTTCGGGGTGGACTTCCTGAACAAGATCCCGATTCTGTGGACCGTGGCGGTCCTGATCACGCTGATCGGCGTCGTCTACTACCTGGTCACCGGGAGGACCAAGGAATTCGCGCCGATCGTCGCCCCAGCCGGCGACGACAAGCCCCTCATCGCGGAGGCCCAGGCGGACAGCTGATCGAGCTGGACGCTGGCCCCGACGGGCAGCTGGCCACAGCTGGCCCGCGTGCCGTACCGCGTGCCGCAAAATGGGAGAGTACGAGCGCGCCGCGTAATGGCTTCCAGCGGGAGGAGCGAACATGCCGCCACGGCCGAAGATCAGGCAGCGAGCCGCGGCCCAGGCCCTTGGAACCCTCGCCCGCACGCCACCGGACATCGTGCGGGCTCCCGGAACCACCGTGCACGCCCAGATCGAGGACTGGCTGGCCGGAGCGATCGCGCTCGGGCGGCTCGCGCCGGGTGACCGGCTGCCGACCGAGCATGACCTGGCCGCCTGGCTCGGGGTCAGCCGGATGACGCTCCGGCACGCGCTCGGCGAGCTGGCCCAGCGCGGGCTGGTGACGCGGGCCGTGGGCCGGGGCGGCGGCACGTTCGTGGCCGAGCCTAAGCTGGAGCAGGACCTGACCACCCTGGCCGGGTTCTCCGAGCAGCTGCGGCGGCACGGGATGGTGGCCGGCGCACGGGTACTGGCGGCGAGGCAGCGTCCCGCCAGCGCCGCCGTGGCCGCGGCCCTGGAGCTCGACGAGGGTGATCCGGTGCAGGAGGTCCGGCGCGTCCGGCTGGCGGACGGGAAGCCGATCGCCGTTGAGCACTCGATCTTCCCCGCGGCCCCGTTTCCCGATCTGCTCCAGTGCGAGCTCGACGGCTCGCTGTATGAGCTGCTCGAGGTGAAGTACGGGCAGCGGCCGCACCGGGCCAAGGAGATCCTGGAGCCGGTCACCGCCGACGCGCGAGCGGCCGAGATGCTGCAGGTCGCCGAGGGGTCGGCCCTCATGCTGGTCGAGCGGACGGCCTACGCCGGCTCCGGGCAGCCGCTCGAATTCGCCCGCGACCTCTTCCGCGGCGACCGCACTCGCGTGGTGATGTGGACCTCCGACCTGGCCGCGAGGCCCTGACGCCGGAGCGGCCCCGGTTTGGCCGGCGGCCTGAGATGATCGGCCGGATGCCCGGGACGAGAGGACAAGCCGATGGCATGCACGCTTGCGCTGGCCTGGGATAAGCGGCTGGCCGCCTACGATTTCGGGCCCGGGCACCCGCTGGCGCCGGTGCGGGTAGAGCTGACGGTGGAGCTGGCGCGGGCGTTCGGCGTGCTCTCGCTGGCCGGAGTGTCGGTCGCGGCTCCGGTTCCGGCTACTGAGGCGGAGCTGGAGCTGATCCATGACCCGGCGTATATCGCGGCGGTACAGCGGGCCAGCGATCCGGGCAGCGAGGTCTCGGCGCTGAGATACGGGCTCGGCACGCCCGATGACCCGGTGTTCGAGGGGATGCATGACGCGTCAGCGCTGGTGGCCGGGGCGACCCTGGCCGCGGCCCAGTCGGTCTGGACGTCTTCGGCGGAGCACGGCGCGAGCATCGCCGGCGGCCTGCATCATGCGATGCGCCGGCACGCCAGCGGATTCTGCGTGTACAACGACCCGGCCATCGCGATCGCCTGGCTGCTGGCGGCAGGCGCGCAGCGGATCGCCTACGTCGACGTGGACGTGCACCACGGCGATGGCGTGCAGGCGGCGTTCTATGACGATCCGCGGGTGCTGACGATCAGCCTGCACGAGAGCCCGGCGACCCTGTTCCCCGGCACTGGCCGGCCATCGGAGACCGGCGGACCCGGAGCGGAAGGGTCCGCGGTCAACGTGGCCCTGCCCGCGGGGACCGGGGATGCGGGCTGGCTGCGCGCGTTCCACGCGGTCGTTCCGCCGCTGCTGCGGGCATTCGGCCCGCAGATCCTGGTCAGCCAGCATGGCTGCGACACCCACCGGCTGGATCCGCTGGCTAACCTGCGGCTGAGCATCGACGGGCAGCGCGCCGCCCATGCGGCGATCCACGAGCTGGCCCACGAGGTAGCCGGCGGCCGCTGGCTGCTGACCGGCGGCGGCGGCTACGAGCTGGTCCGGGTGGTGCCGCGGACCTGGACGCACCTGCTGGCCGAGGCCGCGGGTCACCCGATCGACCCGGTGAGCGAGATTCCGGCCGCGTGGCGCGCCTACGCCACCGAGCGGACGGGCCAGCTGGCTCCTGGCCAGATGTCGGACGGCGCTCCGGCCGAGTACGTGCCGGTCGAGTCCGGCTATGACCCCGCCGACCCGGTCGACCAGTCGATCATGGGGACCAGGACGGCGGTGTTCCCGCTGCACGGCCTCATGCCGCATCCGTAGCTCCCGGCCCCGGGCGACGGCCACTGAGCAGGCGGCTGGCGGAGATTAGCGGGTCGAATTTCAGTCGTATCAGCGGAAAGATGACCCGCTTATCGCTGTGGTCATTCCGGGAGCGGTGACGTCGGCCGCCGCGTTACACCGAGAGAACGGCGGCGCCAGCGACGCGGTCACCAGCCAGGTCGGCGAGCGCCTGGTCCGCCTGGCCGAGCTGATACGGCGTGACGGTGACGCGCAGCCGGAGGCGCTGCGCGAGCCGCAGGAATTCCTCGGCGTCGCCGCGGGTATTGGCGGTCACGCTGCGCAGCGTGCGCTCCTGGAACAGATGCGCATCGTAGTTCAGCGCCGGGATATCGCTGAGATGGATGCCGGCGACGGCGAGCGTCCCGCCGCGGTCGAGAGCGGCCAGCGCGGGCGGCACCAGCTCGCCGACGGGCGCGAACATGATCGCCGAGTCCAGCGGTTCCGGAGCGGGATCGAGAGAGTCCTGCGCGGATGCCACGCCCAGCTCAAGGGCCAGATCCCGCGCGGCCTGCGCTCTGGTGAAGACATGCACGGCCGCGCCCTGCGCGATGGCGATCTGCGCGGTCAGGTGGGCCGAGCCGCCGAAGCCCCAGATCCCGAGCGTGCCGCCGGGCGGCAGCTCAGCGCGGAGCAGGGCCCGGTATCCGATGATCCCGGCGCACAGCAGCGGCGCCGCCTGCGCGTCGCTGAACCCGGTCGGCAGGGCATGCACGTACGCGTCGGCGGCCACCAGGTACTCCGCGTAGCCGCCGTGGATATCCCAGCCGGTGAAGACCGAGCGGGGGCAGAGATTCTCCGCCCCGCGGCGGCAGTACCGGCACGAGCCATCGGTACCCGCCAGCCACGCGACACCGACCCGGTCGCCCACGCCGAACCTCACCGTCCCTGGCCCGGCGGCGGCCACCTCCCCCACGACCTCATGGCCGGGCGTGATGTCCGGAGCCTTCGGCGCAAGATCGCCTTCGGCGAGATGCAGGTCGGTACGGCAGACACCGCAGCACACGACCCGGATCAGCAGCTCACCCGGACCAGGCTCGGGAACGGGCCGCTCGGTCAGCCGCAGCGGCCCGGTGGCCACCGGGCCGGGCTCATGCACCACCCATGCCCGCATGGCGACCAGAGTACGCCGGTGCTCCCCGCGCTCCCCTAGACGACCACGAGCTGGACGTCGATGTTTCCTCTCGTCGCATTGCTGTAGGGGCATACGGCGTGCGCCGCCTCCGCCAGCTCGCGCGCACGATCCTTGTCGACCTGCGGAATCGAGATCTCGAGCGTCACCGCCAGGCTGTACGCGCCGCCCCCGATCGTGCCGAGCGACACATGGGCCCGCACGGTGGAGTCGCCGGTGTCCACCTTCTGGCGTCGCGCCACGGTCCCGAGCGCGCTCTGGAAGCAGGCCGCGTAGCCCGCGGCGAACAGCTGCTCAGGGTTCGTACCGCCGCCGGGTCCGCCCATGGCCTCGGGCACCCGCAGATCGACCTCGAGCAGCCCGTCGCTCGAGCGCGCATGCCCGCCGCGCCCGCCAGTGACCGTCGCCTCGGCCGTGTAGAGCGTCTTGACCAGTCCGTTCGCCACCGGAATCTCCTTGCCGTCGTCATGACCCCTGATTCCAATGTAGGCAGGCCCACGACAGCACGACAGTGCACCCGGCGAGGCACCCGGCTAGAGATCGAGCAGCAAGGCCAGTGCGCCGGCCAGCTCACGCATGGTCGGCGCGGACATACAGCCGGCCGGCTGGCCGGCGAGCCGGTCGCGGCGCACCCGCAGCACCGAGTAGGCCTCGGCATACCCCGGTACCGGGTCATCGCCGGTCATGGCGATCACGTACGGGCCCGGCACCAGGTCCGGGCGGTCGCTGATCCTGACGACCAGCGGCTGCCCGGTCATCGCGTTGAACGGATCGTTGCTGACGACAACTACATGCCCGGGCCGCCCGAGCCCCTGGTGGGAATACACCTCACCGTGGTTCACCCGGCACCCTGGCCGGCCCGCGGGTCACGCTGGCCGCGCGCCGCCGCCTCGACCTCGTCCAGGCTGATGCTGAGAGTTCCCGCACGCATGCCGCTAATAATAAAAACGGCAATCCCGTAGCTCAGCATCAGCCCTGCGGGAGGTCGTGCGTCACCCTGGCCACGACACGATCCTGTCTGAGGCACCTGCGCCCGCGCGGCGGGCTGCGCGGGGCTGGCCCATGATGGGGTTGTGGAGACTGATGATCTGGGTGCGGGCGGACCTGGCGCCGGGCTGGCGGGGCAGTGCCCGTTCACGATCGACCGGCCGGTGATGCGGCAGCGCTGGGAACGGCTGACGTTTCTGCACTGGGCCTTCGATCCTGCGGTGGTGCAGCGGCTGCTGCCCGAGGGCCTGCAGGTCGATACGTTCGGCGGCGCGGCGTGGGTGGGGCTGGTGCCGTTTTTCATGCACGTCGCGACGGGCGGGGATCACGGGGCGCCGTGGGTGTCGGATTTCTGCGAGACCAATGTGCGGACCTATGTACGCGACGGTGACGGGCGGGCCGGGATCTGGTTTTTCTCCCTCGACGCCGCGCGCCTGAGCGCGGTCGCCGTCGCGCGCGCGACGTACCGGCTCCCGTACTTCTGGTCGGCCATGCGGGTGGCCGAGCGGGACGGGCAGATGGCCTACATCTGCCGGCGCCGGTGGCCCGGCCCGCGATCTGCTGCCAGCCGGGTGCGGATCAGCATCGGCGACCGGTTCGGGGCTGATGAGCTGGGCGAGCGTGACCATTTCCTGACCGCCCGGTGGGTGCTGTTCAGCTCGTCGGGGACATGGCACCGCCTGGCCAGGGCGTGTCATGAGCCGTGGCCGCTGTACCGGGCGCGGGCTCAGGTCGTCGACGATCAGCTGATCGCCGCGGCCGGGCTGCCCCAGCCGGACGCAGAGCCCCTGGTGCACTACTCCCCCGGTGTCGATGTCCGCATCGGGCGGCCCGAGAAGGGCAGCCAGCCGGGGAGCAGCCAGACATGAGGCGCACCGGTGCGCATACCGGCCGTGCTCAGTGATAGATCACCGCTACGACTACGGCGGCTATCGCGATCGCGGTACCGATGAACCATTGCCAGTTGCCGGACACGAAGTGCCCGACCAGCGCGGGTGCCCGTACCTGGACATCGATCGTGGCCTCACGCACAGGGATGCTCTTGTGCTCCACGGACTGGCCCGGCACCGGAATACGGAGGCTCACGCACATGACCAGGCGCTGCTGACCTCGTTTGAGGGCGCGGATGTCGAACTCCCAGGTGGTAATCGCGTCCTGGGTGACAGACTGCTCCTCGTCGCTGTAGGCCGTGATCCTGAATCCCTCACCCTTGAGGGTGACCGCCATCAGCGGCGCGGCCGGGATCTCTTCCAGCTGGGGTTCGCCGCGTCCGCGCAGGTGTTCGCGAAGTTCAGCATCCAGCTCAAGCGTGCGGGTCAGGCGCACCTCGACTCGTTCGGTGCGGCCGAGTTGCATCCGGCCGGGCGGGTTGAACAGCAGCCGGCCGGGCTGAACGAGCTGAGCGAGCGCACCGCGCACCAGGTCGTCGTAGCCGACCCGGTGCGGTGGCCGTACCGGAGACCGGCGCGGCGGCGGGGCAGCTGGCGGCCTCCTGGCCTCGGGCTGGGCCGGCGGGAGCGCGCTGGGCGGAGCGCCGCGGTCACCGACCGGGACGCTGTGCGACTCGTGGACGGCGACGCTGTACTTTCCGGACAGCGCGCCCGCCTCATCGACCAGGCTCATCAATGCCTGCGCCGCCGCGAGGAGATCAGCGTCATGGTCGGCGCCCGCCGCGGACAGCTCGGCAGCCAGCGGCGCCCTCCCCGTCTCGGGGGAGGTTTGGTGCCGGGCCAGCGCCAGCTCACCACCGGGGTGACCGGCGAGCCGCTGCCGCACCAGGGCAATCAGGCTCGCATACGCGTCCTTCACCGCCGAGGATCCCGTGTCCTGCAGCCCGCTGGCCGCGCCCGCGGCCAGCGCCGTCACAATCAGCGTAATCGGCTCCATCCGCTGACCTCCATTGCCGCCCACAGATGCATCCTCTCGTCTCTAGGCTAAGAGGTAATGGTGACGACGACATCGACGATCCTGATCACCGGGGCGACCGACGGCCTCGGGCGGGCGCTGGCGCGCACGCTGGCCGGCGAGGGCGCCGACCTTATCCTGCACGGCCGCGACGAGGCCCGGCTGGCCGGGACCGCGGCGGAGATCAGCGCGGCGGCGGGCGGGCGGCGGCCGCGCTGCGTTCGGGCCGATCTGGCGGAGCTGGCTCAGGTTCGGCGGCTGGCCGCCGAGGTAGGCGATTGCACCGACCGGCTCGACGTGCTGGTCAACAACGCCGGCATCGGGTTTGGGGAGGCCGCCGGCCGCAGCACCAGTGCCGACGGCTATGAGCTGCGCCTGGCGGTGAACTACCTGGCCGGGTTCCTGCTGACGCTGGAGCTACTGCCGCTGCTGCGGGCGTCGGAGCCGGCCCGGATCGTCAACGTCGCGTCCCTCGGCCAGCACCCGCTGGATTTCAGCGATCTGATGCTGGAGCGGGGCTATAGCGGGTCCCGCGCCTACGGGCAGAGCAAGCTGGCCCAGATCATGTTCGGGTTCGAGCTCGCCGCCCGGCTCCCCGCCGGGGAGGTGACGGCCAACAGCCTGCACCCGGCGACGTACATGCCGACCAAGATGGTCCTGCCAGAGATCGGGTACAGCATCGATACCGTGGCCGAGGGCGTCGAGGCAACTCGTCGCCTGGTCGCCGACCCCGCCCTGGCCGGGACCAGCGGCAAGTTCTTCGACCGGACCCGGCCGGCCCGCGCGAATGCGCAGGCCTACGACCAGCAGGCGCGCACTGAGCTGTGGCGCCGCAGTCTCGAGCTCACGGGCCAGGCTGACATCCGATGACGGCCCTGGCGGCCCGGCGGCGGTCGCCGGTCAGGTATGGGCCTGCAGATGATCGATCACGGCCCAGGCGACCGGGCCGGGGGCTTCCCGGTGCGGGAAGTGGCCCACGCCGTCCAGGACGATGCGGCGGTAGCTGCCGGTGAAGAACGGCTCCATGTCCTGAGATGACTGCGGCTCGTCACAGGAATCCGAGCCGCCCTGGATCATCAGCACCGGGCTGGAGAGCCGCTCGATCTCGCCGAGGCGGATGACATCCTGGTCATAACGGGGGTCGCTAGCCTCGCCCGTCAGGTACCGGGCCCGGTAGGCATTGAGGGTGATGTCGACCCAGTCGGGATTGGCGAAATCCTCGGCGGTGGTGGCGAACTCAGCGTAGTCGAACCAGCCGGGCGGGCTCCAGGTATCCCACTGCAGGCGGGCGAAGCCGACCGGGTCGCGGCGGACGGCGTCCGCTCCCTGGTCGAGGCACATGAACCACTGGTACCAGAACGCCTTCGCCTGCTCGAAGCCCGGGACGGTGAAGATGCCCCGTGGCTGGTAGGCCAGGGCCAGGCCCGCGACCGCTGTCACCCGGCCGGGGAACAGCGCCGCTGTCGTGTAGGCCGCCCTGGCGCCCCAGTCGTGGCCCACGACCGCGAACCGGCCCAGCTCCAGGGCGTCGGCCAGGTCGATGAGGTCGCGGGCGAGCGCCACGCCGTGGCCGACGCGGGGAATGTCCGGCGAGACGAACCGGGTTGGCCCGCAGCCGCGCAGATACGGAATGATCGTCCGCCAGCCGGCTGACTGCAGCCGCCTGGCCACCTCGCGCCAGCCGCGCGGGGCGTCCGGCCAGCCGTGGATCAGCAGTACCGCAGGTCCGTCCGGCGGCCCGGCCGCCTCGTAGCAGATCTCCAGGACCTCCGTGCGCACCACGCCCATCTGCGCCTTCGCCTCCGCTGCGCTGCTCAGGCCAGGGACGGCGGCTGCGGATTACGGCCCTCGACGGCGCCGCTGTACCTGCGCAGGACCGCGTCGCTCAGCTCGGGGTGAGTGAGGATCCAGAACTGGTCGCCGACAATGGCGTCCCGGACGGCGGTGGCGATGATCGCCGGATCCAGCCCGGATTCGATCGCCGCGCTTACGGCCTGCCGGATTTCTTCGCTGCCCGGAAGGTCCTGCGCCGACGGCGGCGGCCCGTAGCCGGCCGGCCAGTTACGGTCCGCCTCGCCGATCCTGGTGCGCACGAAACCAGGGCACAGCACGGAGACCCCGACCGGCGAGCCGATGGCCGCGAGCTCGTGGTAGAGGGACTCCGACACCGCGACCGCCGCAGCCTTGGTGGCGTTGTAGGGACTCATCCACGGCCCGGCGAGCAGCCCGGCTACCGACGCGGTATTGACGACATGGCCTTCCCCCTGCGCGACGAGATGCGGTACGAACGACCGGATCCCGTGCACGATGCCGAACAGGTTAACGCCGACGATCCAGTTCCAGGTCGGCACCGGGACCTGCCAGGCCAGGCCGCCGCCGGCCACCCCCGCGTTGTTGCAGACCACGTGCACCGCGCCGAAGCGCTCCAGCGTGGCGCGGGCGAGGGCATCGACCGACTCGGCGTCACTGACATCGGTCACCGCGGTGGCCGTTTCGATGCCTTCAGCGGCCAGGCTCCGGGCGGCAGCCGCCAGCGCGGGCTCCTCCACGTCCGCCATCATCACCCGCATCCCGTCCGCCCCCAGGCGCCGGCTCAGCGCCAGGCCGATGCCGCTGGCCGCGCCGGTGACCACCGCGACCTTGCCCGCCAGATCCCGCATGTGCGTGTCCCTTCCCGTACCTGATAACTGGGAGGATTTCCAGCTGGGAGGATTCCAGCTGGGAGCATGGCACAAGCTGCGGGCAGCGCAAGGGCCGACCGCGAGCGGCTCAGCTCGCGGCGCCCCCGTCGGCCGACGCCTTGGCCGCGTCATCCTGGGCGGACTTGGCGTCGGCTTCGATCGCGGCGGTGTCGGCCTTCAGCTCCCGTGCTTCGACCTTCTTGGCCTTCTTCATGGCATGCTCGATCTTGGCGCCCATGTCGGACACCCCGACGACGACGAGACCGACCTGCCCGGAGTCGAGGTGCTCGCCGAGCTCCTTGAGGTCATGGCGGCTCATGCCGCCGGCAGCGTGACCGGCGACCGCGCCGAGGACCGCGCCGCCACCCGTGGTGAGCGCGACGAGGCCGCCGCCGATCGCGGCGAACGGGAACAGGACCACGACCAGGCCCGTGGCCAGGCCCACGCCCCCGCCGAGCACGCCGCCGACTCTGGTCGGCGTCTCGTGCTTCTTAGTGATCTTGACTTTCCCGTCGGCCCGGTGCTCGATCACGGCGGCGTCATAGGCGTCGATCAGGCCTGCCTTGGTGTGCAGGTCCTTGACGAATTCGTAGTCGGCGTCGGCATCGCCGACGTTGTCATATACCCCGACGTAGGCGATGAACGTGTCGACTGCCATCTCGGTACCTCCCGATACGCTGAGCCTGCGAAAGCGGCGAGGTCCGGCCCCGGCCACGGCGCACATGGTAGCGCGATCGGTCGCGGATTCGCGCGAGGCCCGGCGGGCTGGTTACTCCGTCCCGGCCGCATCGGGCGTCATGTCGTCTGCGGCGTCGAGCGGGGGATGATGTGGCTGCTGAGGCGGGCGCGGATGCGGGGAGGCCGGGACGGAATCGAGCCGTTCCGTCAGTGCCCGCATGCTCGAAGTTCGTCGTCGAGTGCGCGGCGGCCCGGGCGGTAGCGTTCGGAGCGTGGCGATGCATGGTCATGATCTGGCGATGAGCGCCGCGGGGAACTACCGTGCGTTCGCCCAGGAAGCCCGCGACCGCTCCCCGGCTTATGAGTCGCTGGCCGCGTCGGTGGCTGACGACCCCGCGATCCTGCGGTTCCTCGGCTCGCTGCCGCCAGAAAAGCGCCAGCCCAACCTGCTGTTCGCAGCAGCCCGCTACCTGCTGGGCGCTCCCGCCGACATCACCGGGCTGCGGGCGCTGGTCCGCCGGAACCGGGCCGCGCTGTCCGGGGTGATGCTGGCCCGCCGCACGCAGACCAACGAGCCAGCCCGCTGCGCCACGCTGCTGCCGGCCCTGGCCCAGCTGCCGCCGCCGCTCGCGCTGATCGAGGTGGGCGCCAGCGCCGGGCTCACCCTGCTGTTCGACCGCTATTCCTACAACTACGACGGGCACCAGATCGCCGGCCAGGACCCGCAGGCGCCGACCCTGCGCTGCGAGCCGCGCGGGCCAGTGCCCCTCCCTGACCGCCTTCCCGCGATCACCTGGCGGGCCGGGCTGGACCTCAGCCCGCTGGATGTCACCAGCGACGATGACGTCCGCTGGCTCTCGTGCCTGGTCTGGCCCGGCGAAGGCGACCGCGAGCAGCGGCTCGCGGCCGCGATCGCCGCAGCCCGCCGCGACCCTCCGGTGGTACATCGCGGTGACCTGCTGACCGACCTGCCCGCGCTGGCCGCCCTGGCTCCCGCTGACGCCACCCTGGTCGTGTATCACTCCGCCGTGCTGGCCTACGTCACGCCCCGCGACCGGCAGCGGTTCGCCAGCATCGTCCGCGGCCTGCCGGCCGTCTGGCTGTCCAACGAAGGACCCCGCGTCCTGCCCGACGTGCCCGTGCCCCCCCACCAGGGCGCGCCGTTCGTGCTGGCCAGGGACGGCCAGGCGCCGATAGCGCTCACCGACTCGCACGGAACATGGCTGCAATGGCTTCCCGCCGCAAGGTCACCGGGGGCGCGCTGGCCTTAGCATCAGGAGCGTGCGTATCGCGGCCGCAGTTCTCGGGATTCTGATTGTCGGCGCCGTGTGGGTGAGCGTGGCCTTCACCCTCGTTATCCCCCGCGGCCGGGTGGGATTCATCAAGGTGGTCGACCGGCTCGTCGACCGGGCGTACACCACGTGCGGCCGCTTCGTGCGGACATGGGAGCGGCGTGATGCTCTGCTGGCCAGCCAGCCGGTCGTCACCCTCGGCCTGCTGTTGTTCATCTGGCTGGCCGGCTTCGTCGTCGGCTACGGGCTGTTGCTGTGGCTGCCGGGGGGCAGTTTCCCCGGCGCCTTGCGCGAAGCGGGCTCATCGCTGTTCACCCTCGGATTCGCGGCCAGGAGCGGCGCCGAGCCAAGCGCCGCCGACTTCCTGGCAGCTGCCTCGGGACTGGTCATCGTCGCCCTGCAGATCGCCTACCTGCCCACGCTGTACGCGGCCTACAACCGCCGCGAAACGGAGGTCACGCTGCTCAGTCCCCGCGCCGGGAGCCCGGCGTGGGGACCGGAGCTGCTGGCCAGGGCGCAGATGGTGCAGGGCACCGGGCAGCTGACGGTCATCTACGAGGCCTGGGAGCGCTGGTCGGCGGACGTGGCCGAATCCCATTCGAGCTACCCGTCACTGCTTCGTTTCCGGTCCCCCGAACCGCACAGCTCGTGGGTAGTTTCGCAGCTGGCCGTCCTGGACGCCGCTGCCCTGCACATGGCGGCCTGCCCGGACAGCGCGCCGTTCACGGCCCGGCTCTGCGTGCAGATGGGCTTCACCTGCCTGCGGAAGCTGACCCGCACGCTGCGGATCCCGGTCGACGAGGATCCGCGGCCTGACGGCCCGGTCCGGCTGAGCTGGGAGGAATTCATGCTGGGCTGGGAGCGGATCACGTCCGTCGGGTTCCCTGTCGAGCGGACCGCCGAGGAAGCCTGGGCGCATTTCCGGGGCTGGCGGATCAATTACGAGGCAGCCGCCTACAAGCTGGCGGCGGGTCTCGACGCGGTCCCCGCCCCGTGGTCAGGCTCCCGGCGCCACGGCTGGGGGCCGTTCGAGCCGCGGAGGCTGACTAACCGCACCCCGGACCACCCCGACGGCCAGCCCGCTGCGCCCGATCTGAGGTCCGGGGGGTGACGCCGCTCCCGTTAGCCGCTCGCCGCCCGGCGGCTGCTACGGCAGGATGAGCGGGTGACAGATCCCGGATCCCTGATGGCTGGCCATGCCGGGTTCGACCGCATCGAGGAGCAGTTCAACGAGGCGCTCGATGAGTCCCTCGGCCCCGCCGGGCCCGGCGTCCTGTACGAATACGTCGCCGGAATGGAACTCCCGGCGGGGGCAGCCGCGATAGACGTCGGGTGCGGCGAGGGCAGGCAGGCTATCGAGCTGTCCAGGCGCTTCGGCTTCCAGGTGACCGGCATCGATCCGGTCCCGCGGCGCGCGGAGGTCGCGCGCGGAGCCGCCCGGCCAGGCGGCAACGTCCGCTTCGACGTCGGCGCTGCGGAGGACCTGCCGGTTCCCAGCACATCCGCTGACCTGGTCTGGTGCCGCGACGTCCTGTGCCTGGCCGGGGACCTGGGCCGCGCGTACCGTGAATTCCGCCGCGTGCTCAAGCCGGGCGGCCGGGCGCTGATCTACCAGATGTTCGCCACCAGCCTCCTGGAGCCAGGTGAAGCCGCCTTTCTCCTGCCGGTCATGGGCTGTTCCCCCGCGGCCATGCGCCCGGAGAACACCGAGGCGGCCATCAGCGACGCCGGCCTGCGCATCGACCGCTGCGTACTACTGGGCACCGAGTGGGGCGAGTATGCCCAGGAGCATGCCCAGCACCCTGGCCGCCACCTGCTGCACGCCGCACGGCTGATCCGCGACCCGGACCGGTACATCCCCCGGTTCGGCCAGGAGAACTACGACATCAAGCTCGGCGACTGCCTGTGGCACATCTACCGCATGATCGGCAAGCTCAGCGGCCGCATGTACCTGCTCTCCGCGCCGGGCTAGGCATGGCGCTAGCTGAGTGAGCCGCTGGCCAGGCGTCCGGTCAGCAGGAACCAGGCGAATCCCAGCGGGACGATCATCCATTCGGTGATAGCGGCGCCCCGGCGCCAGCCGGGGCGCCTGATCCCCGCTACCAGCACGACGACGCTGGCCGCGGCCAGGATGCAGTGCCCGATGACCCCGACCTTTATCCACCACAGGCCGGGCGCGGGGGTGTCCCAGCTGCCCATCACCCCGGCGAGCCCGTCGGCCACGATGAGCAGGCCCGATGCAGCGAACGCGAGCGTGCCCGGCAGCCAGATGGTCCCCCGCCGCCACATCACGGCCGGCCGGGCAGGAAGCTTGTCTCTCATGAGTCCAGTCTCCGGCGCCAGCGGCAGCGCAGGCACGAGCATAAGTACTCAGGCCAGCGCTCGATGACGCTCATGGCCTAAGGTCGCTTACTGGTGCTGCTGGGCCCTCGCGGCATCGTCATGGGAGTACGTCCGCTAGTCATGCATGGCCGGTCAGTGAGCAGGCACGGGGAGCTGGGCGGTCAGGGTGGTTCCGTGTCCGGGCTGCGAGTGGATGCTGAGGGTGCCGCCCAGCGCGGCCAGCCGGTCGGCCATGCCCTGCAGGCCGGACCCGTGCCGCGCTGTGGTGGTGTCGAACCCGGCGCCGTCGTCGGTGATGATGAACTGCAGGCGGCCTTCGGGGCAGGCCAGGCGGATCGCGGCCCGGGTCGCGCCGGCGTACTTGGCGATGTTCTGCAGGGCCTCCAGGGTGCAGAAGTACACGGTGGACTCGGTGTCCGGCGGGTAGCGCCCGATGCCGTCCGCCTCGACCAGCACCGGCAGCGGCGCCTTGCGGACCTGCGCTTGCAGGGCCGCGACGAGGCCCTGCTCGGCCAGCAGCGGCGGGTAGATGCCGCGGGCCAGGTCCCGCAGATCGTCGAGCGCGGCGCGGAGCCCCTCCTGGAGCACGGGCGCGATCTGCCGGACGGCACCGGGGTCCTCGGCGGCGCCCTCCAGCAGGCTGAGCTGGATCCTCAGGGCAATGAGCTGCTGCTGTGCCCCGTCGTGCAGGTTCCGCTCGATCTTCCGCCGCTCGGCGTCCTGCGCCTCGACCAGCCGGCGGCGGGAGGCCCGCAGCTCGTCGATAGTGGCCCGCAGGTCAGCGGTGAGCTGGGCGTTGCGCAGCACGAGGCCTGCTTGCGAGGCCAGGTGCTGCAGCAGCTTGTCCTCGGCGCTGGTCAGCGGCTCGTTGCGCGGCTTGCGCAGGGACAGCGCGCCGAGCAGCTCGCCGGAGTGCCGGACGGCGACCACCCGCGATACCGACTCGAACGGCGGCAGCACGCCGCTGGCTTCGAGCGGGACGGCGGGCGGCGGTATGGATCCTCCTGGCCAGACCGCGGCCGGGCGCAGCTGCCCGCCGACCCGGATCCACGCCTCGGCCCGGTCCGCCCCGGTCGCACCGGCCAGCACGGACACCATCCGGTCCACGGCCTCGGTGAAGTCCAGCTGCCCGGCCATGTCGTCGGCGAAGTCGGACAGCACCTGGTAGGGCGTGGCCCGCTCGCCGTACACCAGCCGGTTCGCGAACTGCTGGAAGCGGTGGCGCAGCGGCTGGAACAGCACGGCGATGCAGACCGCCGCGATGATCGTGAGCAGCGGGCCGCCGCGATGCCCGGCAGCCGTGCCGATGCCCAGCACGATACCCGCGTACACGATCGTGAACGCCGCCGACAGCAGGCCGTAGACCACCGCCCGGCTGATGATCACGTCAATGTCGAACAGCCGGTACTTCAGGATCCCGACCGTGATCGCGGCCGGGAGCCCGAGCAGCCCGATGAGGGCAGACCCGGCATACGCCACGCCCGCGATGGGCGGCTGCTGCCCGTGGTCCGCCACGATCGCCACGATCGCCACGATCAGGACCACGGCCAGCCCAGAGCCGACCAGCGCGACCCAGTTGATCTGCCGCCGCAGCTCACCGTCGCCGGCCCGGTAGCGCAGCACGAGTGACACCGCGGCCGCCCCCAGGAACGCCGCGGACAGCAGCGTCAGCGAGTTGAGGTTGTTAATGGGAATCGCGGACAGGGCCCGGCCGACGGCCGGGATGCTGAACGGGTTCTGGTACATGAGCGTGTAACCGCCGGGTGCCGGGAGGGCCACAGGCCAGGCGCACCAGGATGAAGCCCATCAGCAGCAGGCCGGTGGCCAGCAAGTTAAGCACCGCGACCGGACGCCAGCGCCGCGATGGCAATGTCCCGGTCGGGAAGAGGAGCAACATGAAGGCGAGCAGGGCCACGACCGGGAAAAAGGCCCACTCGGCCACCGCGCCGACCTGCTCGGCCGCCGGCAGCACGCCAGGATGCGTCACGATCCCTACCACGGCATAGCCGGAGAAAAGAGACAGCATCCCGACGCAGACTCCCGTGACCAGCAGCAGCCAGCCAATGGGGTTGCGCACGCGCCGCACAATCAGCGCTCCGAGACTCGCGTACGCAACTGCCGAAACCGAAGAACCCATGTCCGAGATCGCGTCGTTCGCCTTAAAGTCACTCCACGCCAGGACGGTCAGGACCGCACCGGCGGCGGCGATCAGGACCGCCCCGGCCCACAAGGCGTCGATGAGGCGCGTCCCTGGCCGTCCAGCGTGGCCGGCCCTTTCCGGCAGCTGGACGTCCGCCGCCTGCCCGTCCAGGCTCGCGGACGCCACGGTGAGTCTCATGATCGCCACCGCCGGACCGGCATGACCAGGGTGCCGTAGCAGGTGATGCGCCGCATCGCCCGGTTGCCTTCGGCGTTCTCGTCTTCCGCGATGGCGTGGTTATCAGGGAAGATACTCAGGGTCAGGGTCAGCCAGTCCCGCAGGGCCGCGAGGCCGGGAACCGGCTGGCGGCCGGGGATGTAGTGCACGCAGCCGGGGGAGATGAGCCCATTGACGACAGCCAGGTCGCCCTGGTTGCCGATCTCCTCAGCAACGCGGCGAACCATGGTTTTCGGTTCGTCAGGGGCCATCGTGTTGCTCCCCGGGCATCTCGGCAGGCGGCCTGATCCCAGGGTGCGCGGGGGCGGCGCGGCGCAACAGGACGAGCCCTCCCCGTTCCCTCCCTTTTCCCGGCCTGCGGGCAGAGACTTTCCCGGCCTGCGGGCAGAGACTTGTCCCGGCCTGCGGGCCGAGGCGATGGTGAGCCAGGAGGCCGTCAGTTTCGGCGCGCGGCTGAGGCGCCAGCGGCTGGCGGCCGGCCTGACTCAGGAGGCCCTCGCCGAGCGGGCCGGGCTCAGCGCCAAGGCCGTCAGTGACCTGGAGCGCGACCCGGCCCGCACGCCGCGCCTGGGCACGGTGACCCTGCTCGCCGATGCGCTGGGGGCGGATCCGGAGCGGCGTGCCGAGCTGCTCGCGGCGGCCCGGCCGGCCTTGGGCCCGGACGGGGCCGGGCCGGATGGGGCGGGACCGGCCGCGGAACTTTCCCGGCGGGTCATGCCGCGACCGCTGACCCCGCTGATCGGCCGGACGAGCGTGACAGCGGCGGTGGTGAAGCTGCTGCGCCGGGGCGATATCCGGCTGCTCACTCTCACCGGGCCCGGCGGGGTGGGCAAGACCCGCCTGGCCATCGAGGTGGCAGAGCAGGTGGCCGGCGACTTCGCCGGCGGGACCGTCTTCGTTGATCTGGCGCCGCTGCGCGATCCAGGCCTGGTGCTGAGCGCCATCGCCCGGCAGCTGGAGGTGAACGAGCGGGACGCGACACCGCTGGCTGACCGGCTGGCGGCGGCGCTGCGGGCTAGGCAGCTGCTGATGCTGCTGGACAACTTCGAGCACCTCCTGGCGGCCAGGGACAGCGTGCTCGCCCTGCTGGAGACCTGCCCGCATCTGGTCATGCTGGTCACCAGCCGGGTGGCCCTGGATGTCCGGGGCGGCCGTGAATACCCGATCGCCCCGCTGGTCCTGCCGGATGCGACCGTCCCGCCGGAAACGCTGGGCGGCTCGCCCGCGGTCCAGCTGTTCGTGGAGCGGGCCAGCGCCACGGGCGCGGAGCTGACGCTGGATGCGGGCACGGCCCCGGCCGTGGCGGAGATCTGCCGACGGCTGGAAGGGCTGCCGCTGGCCATCGAGCTGGCCGCGGCCCGGACCCGGCTGCTCCCCCCGGCGGTCCTGCTGGACAGGCTGGACCCCCGGCTGCCGGTGCTGGCCGGCGGGCTGCACGACCTGCCGGCCCGGCAGCAAACGATGCGGGACGCGATCGCCTGGAGCTACGACCTGCTGGACGAGCCGCAGCAGGCGCTATTCCGGCGGATGTGCGTGTTCGCCGGCGGCTGCACCCTGGACGCGGCCGAGGTGATCTGCGCGAATGACGGCGACGCGGCTGCGGTGCTGGACGGGCTGACCGCCCTGATGGCCTCCAGCCTGCTCCAGCCGGATGTCAGGCCGGCGGCTGATGCGCCCCGCGTGACCATGCTGGAAACGATCCGCGAATACGGCACCGAGCGACTTGACGAGCACTGCGAAGTCGCGCCGATCGGTCAGCGGCACGCTGCCTACTATCTGGCCCTGGCCGAGGAGGCGGCCGCCGCGATGGCCGGGCCCGCGGCGGCCGGCTGGCTGGGGTGGCTGGAGACCGAGCACGACAACCTGCGGGCCGCCTTGCGCTGGGCCCTGGACCGGGGTGACCGGGTCACCGCGCTTCGCCTGGCCGGCGCGCTGTGGCGATTCTGGGCCCAGCGCGGTCACCTCACCGAGGGCCGCCGGTGGTTCACCGCCGCTTTCGCCCTGCCCGGCGACGCCAGCCCGGCTGCCCCGGCCGCGCAGGTCAGCTGGCTGATCGGGGCGGCCCGGCTGGCGATGGACCAGGCCGCCTACGACGAGGCATCGGCGTACTGTGAACAGGCGGCCGCCCTGGCCCGCGAGGCCGGGAACGCGGCCGACCAGGCGGCGGCGCTGAATACCGCCGGCCTGCTGGCCCGCGCGCTGAACCGGTACTCCGACTCGGCGCAAGCTCATCAGGCCGCGCTGCCGCTAGCCCAGGGAGCGGCCGACCGGGGAGCTACGGCGACGGCGCTGCTCGGCCTGGCCTACGAGGCGATGTTCACCGGTGATGCCATGCGGGCCGCCGCGCTCGCCGAGGAGAGCCTGCCCGAGGCACGGGAATCCGGTGATCAGCTCATCCTCGCCCAGGTGCTGATCTTCCTGAGCTGGGTGGCGAGCAACGGGGCCGGGTTCGAGCGATCCGGAGCGCTCGCGACCGAGGCGCTGAGCTTGTTCACTGCCTTGGGCGATACCGCCGGCCGCGCCGAGACCCTCTTCATGCTCGGCACCGTCGAGATTTACTCAGCCCGCTACCAGCAGGCGGCGGCCTTCCTCACCGACAGCCTGAAACAGCACCGTGCTCACGGCGCCGAACCCATCCTGGCCCGGGATCTCGGCGGGCTGGGCACTGCCCTGCTGAACCTGGGTGACCTGCCGCGCGCCCGTGCCGTGCTCGACGAAAGCCTGGTGGTAGCCCGGCAGTACGACGATCCCTGGAGCTCGGCCATGTCGCTGATGCTGCTGGGCCACGTCAATCTGGCGCAGGGCGATGACACCCGGGCCGAGGCCGTGCTGGCCGAGGCAGCGTCGCTGTTCCAGGCGACCGGCAACATGGTCTACCTGCCGTGGTGCCTGGAAGGCCTGGCCGGCCTGGCGGCCGCGCGAGGCGACTACGAGCGGGCCGCGGAACTGGACGGGGCTCGTGACGCGCTGCGCCATCAGATCGGCGTATTCCTTCCGCCCGTCCATCCGGCCGGATACGCCCAGGCCCTGGAAGCGGCCCGCGCCAACCTCACCCAGGCCGCCTTCGATGCGGCCCGGACCAGGCCAGCGGGCCAGACGCCGCCGCAAATCATCGCCGCCATGAGCGACTGGATATCCGCGATACCCACCCGGCCCGCCTGACGGTAAGACTCGCGGAGGTGCCACGTTCGCGGCCGCTCAGTCGAGACAGAACTCGTTGCCCTCGATGTCCTGCATCACGAGGCACGACTCGTTGTCGTCATCGGCCAGCAGTAGTCGCACGCGTACCGCGCCGAGCGGTATCAGTCGCGCGCATTCGGCCTCCAGCGCGGCCAGGCGCTCTTCACCCACGAGCCCGGTGCCGACCCGCACGTCAAGATGCAGCCGGTTCTTGACGACCTTGCCTTCGGGAACGCGCTGGAAGAACAGTCGCGGGCCCACACCTGAGGGATCAATGCCTGCGAACCATGAACCCTGCTGCTCAGGCGGCAGCGTGCGATCGAAATCGTCCCACGTAGCAAACCCCTCCGGTGGAGGCGGTACGACGTACCCCAGCACCTCGCACCAGAAACGTGCGACGCGCTCAGGCTCTGCGCAGTCGAAGGTGACCTGGAACTGCTTGACCGACGCCATCGGTCCACCATAGAGGCGGCGACTTTCGTCGTCTCCACGGGCCCGCCCCCGGCTAGCGATCCCTGGTCGCGTGGTCAGTCACGGCAGGATCTCGACGTACCCGTCGGTTCCGTGCACGCGGATCCGCTGGCCATCGGGGATCAGCCGGGTGGCATCTACCACACCGACGACGGCCGGCAAGCCGTACTCCCGTGCAATCACTGCGCCATGAGTCATCAGGCCTCCCACCTCCGTGACCAGGCCCGTGATCGCCACGAACAGGGGGGTCCAGCTGGGGTCGGTGTAGGCCGTGACCAGGATGTCGCCCGGCGCGAGATCGGCCTGCGCCATGTCCAGGATGACGCGGGCCCGCCCTTCGATGGTCCCGGCGGAGACCGGCAGGCCGACCAGGGCACCGGCCGGCACGTCGCCGCGTCGGTACGCCCCGGTGATGACCTCGCCATCCGATGTGAGCACCCGGGGCGGCGTGAGCGCTTGATACGACCTGAACGCGTCCTTGCGCCGGCTGATGGCCTGGTCATCCGCGTGGTTCGTGCGCGCGACATCGCGGAGCTCCGGGAACCTCAGGTAGAAGATGTCTTCCTGCTCACCAAGCACCCGGGCCTGCACGAGCCGCCCGGCCTCTTCCAGCAGGGCCTGCTTGTACACGAAGTAGCGGCTGACCATGCCGTACTTCGGGTACTCCCGGTACCCGATGAAGGTCCGGACCCGGTCGATCATCCGCTTGGCCTCCTCGGCCTTCCGCTGCCCGTCCGGCAAGTCCCCCAAGCGGGCCAGCAGTTCCTGCTCCTTCGCCCACGCCTCCTGCCGGCCTTGCTCGAAGCGCCGCGCGCCCGCGCCCGGCTCGAAGTTCTTGATGTTGCCGAGGATCACGGGCACGAGCGTGGAGGGGCGCTCGCTCCAGCGCGGCCGCGTGATGTCGATCTCGCCGACGCAGCGCATGCCGTACTTGTCGAGCCAGGCCTCGATGGCATCCCGCGCTTCCCGCCCGCCCGCCAGCCCGGGCAGCTCGTCCAGGAAACCCTCGTCCTCGACGTGCTGCAGAAACGCCACCACCTCCGGATGCGGGCGGATCACGTCCGCCACGTCCAGGAGCGCCAGCCCCATCTCCGATGTGACGTTGCGGGGAACGGACTGCGTGAGCGCGTCAGCCGCGTTCTTCTCGCCCAGCCACGCCTGCAGATGATCGTTGAGCCACCGCGCGGCCTCCATCGCCGACATGAACACCTGAACGCTCTGCGGGTCCGACAGGATCCGCCTCAGCTCCTGGATGTCCGCCTCGATGAAGTCGATCAGCGCCTCTCCGGACTTCCCGCGGATGTCGCTCTTCAACTTGGCCACGGAAGCCTCACTGCGCTCGATCAGCCCGGTGACGATGGCCGGATCGGTCTCGACCGGGGCGGCCCCGCCGTCACGCGGCGCAGAACCTGGACTTTCGCCGTTAAGGGTGGGGATGAAGTCGTCGCGTTCGAGGATGGTCTGCAGCGCGTCCCCGGTCAGGGGATCGGATTTACCGATGACGTCCAGGAGACCGGTGCGGCTCGCTGGCGACGCCAGGTCCGAGGTGACATCGACGAACAGCCTCCCACCGGCCACGTACATCGGCCGGAGGGCTGTCAGCTGCCAGACGGAGAGCCCCAGGGGCTTCATCGCGTCGGTCATCATCTGCCCATGACCGACGGACAGGTACACATGGTTCTCTTGGTCGCCGGCCGCCGGGATAGGGAACAGCGTGGTGATAGGCCGGCTCTGGACGATCTGGAAGCTGTCATCGACCAGGCACCATTCGATGTCCTGGGGGCGGCCGAAGTGCGCTTCGATCCGCCGGCCCAGCTGCACGAGCCGCACGGCCTGCGCATCCGTCAGCGCCGGCTGCTCCTGCCACGCCGGGTCGATCGCCTGTTCCTGCGTCCCGCCCGCGGGCCGGGCGCGGATGGCAAGCCGCTTGGTGGCAATCGCCTTGGCGACGACCTCGCCGTCGCGCACCTGGTAGACGTCCGCGTTGACCAGGCCGGAGACCAGGGCCTCGCCGAGGCCGAAGCTGGCCTCCACGGAGGCGACCCTCCGGTTGGAGGTGACGGGGTCGGCCGTGAACAGGATGCCGGCCGCCTGCGGGAAGACCATCTGCTGCACGACCACGGCCATGTGGACCGTACGGTGGCCGATGCCGTTCCGCTGGCGGTAGGTCACGGCCCGCTCGGTGAACAGCGAGGCCCAGCACTGGCTGACGTGCTGGAGGATCGCCGCCGGCCCCACGACGTTCAGGTACGTGTCCTGCTGGCCGGCGAAGGAGGCCGTCGGCAGGTCCTCGGCCGTCGCGCTGGATCGGACGGCGCAGGCAGCTTGCTCGCCGAGCCGGGCCAGAGCGCGGGTGATCGCCGCCGCCAGATCGCCAGGGATGGCGATCCCTTCGATGGTCTGGCGGATCTCCGCGCTGAGCGTGCGGATCGCCTCCCGGTCGTCCGGGTGCAGGCGCGACAGCTGATCGAGCCAGTCGTCGACCGACGGCGCTTCCGCCATGATCCGGCGGAAGGCGTCCGTCGTCACGCAAAAGCCAGCCGGCACGCGGATGCCGTCGATCCGCGACAGCGCCCCCAGGTGCGCGCCCTTGCCGCCAACGACCGCGACCTGCATCTCGTCGACCTCTTGCAGATCCCGCACATAAGGCTCGATCATCGCGATACCTCCGAGGCAGCCGTGCTCCGTTGCCCGGCCCTGGCCGGTCGAATCACCGGCGTCGACAACAACACGCGCACGCCGTACCCCCATGCCTTCGTCGTTTCTTGGTCCGGCCGACGATTCTGCAGCATGACCCGGGGCTTGCCGCAAGCCCCCCAGTCCGCTATACGTTAGAAGTGGCCAGGAGTCAGATGTCCTGGCCTTGCCTTTTGGTCGTCGCTGCGGACTGACACCCTTCTGGTGAAGCGGTTCCGTAAGAGCGACGCCTACGGCCAGGCGAATGCGGCGACGGTTGCCGCCGCTCCCGCCAGGCCGCACAGGATGCCGCCGTAGGTGGCCCAGGCGCTCCTGTACCTCAGGTGGTAGAACTCCCCGATGGTCGCTACCTGGGCCGCCGCGTCACGAAGCTCATGCAGCCGTGCGGCCCGGGCGCTCCTGGCCTGGCACAGCACGTCGAACGTGTCGTGGTCGGCGTGCGCCGAACTGATCCCGCGAGACAACGCGACCAGCGTGATCTCCTCGACAATCATCGCCTGCCGCAGGTCGGTAAGGTACCTGACGCCGCACGGCAGGTACAGATCCTGCTGGGACTCGACGGTGTCCTTCCAGTGCTTCAGCGGATTGCCGAGGATCCAGCGGCGGCCTTCGTCGCAGACCTGGACATCGGTGAAACTTATCGACCTGGGTCGCATCACCTGGAGCACCAGGAACATGGTGCAGCCCAGCAAGAGAAGCCCCGCGGCACCGAGGACAATCGCCTGCGGCCGGTGCAGGTGCGCGTCCGACAGGGGCGAGGTGCCGACCAAGGTCGCGAGCGCTGCGCCGAGCACGGCCGCCATCCACTTGGCCGAGTCACGCAGCCGGGTACCCGCCGCGCTCCAGTAATCCCGGACGCCCTCCAGCGGCGAGGCCGGAGAGGCGGCCGGCCCCTCCGCGGCACCAGGCCAGGTCGGCCAGATGATTCCGTCCAGGTCCCTGGTCCGGTCATCCGGATCCCATTCCCGCTGACCGGCCCACACGCGGCGCCTGATCAGGGCCCCCTGGACGAAGATCCTGACCTGCCACCGGACATCGCGGCCGTGCCCGGTGCCATCGGAGGTGCACAGCGCATACTCGATCGGCACCGACCCCGGCAGGCCGTCCAGGTCTGCGATCAGCGCCACCGTCTGAGTGCCGTCTGCGGATGCAAGCATGTCGTCCCCCGGTTGCGAGCGAGACTTATACCTGTCCAGAGCCCGCCGAACCAGCGCAGATACATGCCCGCACCAGCCGCAGGCACGCCCGCACGGGTCGCAGCGGGGCGAGCCGGGCTCCAGGCCACCACTGCGTCCCCGACAGCGGCGGCCTTCTGTAACGACTCAACCAAAAAGTTCACGTTCTCTTGACAGCGGGGTAAGGCAGCTTGACACTACTGGACATATTGAAACGTTCCACACCTGGCCGGGCGACACCGGATCCCGGTGCCCTCCAGGGCCGGCGAAGGACCGGCCGCCATCAGCGTGCGGGCCATCGCCCGGCTCGCGGCGAGCGGAGAGGGGAGTCATGAGCCCTGGGCACAGCCCCGACGGCCATGACGGCGACGGCATCCCGCGCCCCGGCTCCGCGCGGCCGCAGGCAGGAACCTCACCGGAAGCAACCCCGACGGCAGGGACCCCGACGGCAGAGAGCCCACCGGGAGAAATCTCGGCGGCAGAAACCCCGACGGCAGGGACCCCGACGGCAGGGACCCCGGCGGCAGAAACCCCGACGGCAGACACCTCTGCGGCAGAAACGCCGGCGGCAGGCCAGGCCGCGACTACCGGACTGCCGGCGCGCGGCTCCCCGGCTGACACTCCAGCACGCCGCCAAGTCGTTCGGGGCCGTGCGTGCCGTCATCGACGCATCGATCGAGCTGTACGGCGGCGAGGCGCACGCGCTGGTCGGGGAGAACGGCGCGGGCAAGTCCACGCTGGTCAAGATGCTGGCCGGAGTGCACCAGCCGGATAGCGGGCAGCTGCTGGTAGGCGGCCGCCCGGTCGCGCTGCACGGTCCCGCCGCCGCCAGGGATGCCGGGATCGCGGTCATCTACCAGGAGCCCACCCTCTTCCCCGACCTGACCGTGGCGGAGAACATCTTCATGGGCCGCCAGCCCCTGCGCCCTGGCCGGCGGATCGACGCGTCGGCCATGCGGGCGCAGGCGGCCAGGATCTTCGAGCAACTGGGCGACCCGCTCGATCCGGGCCGGATCTGCCGCGGGCTGTCCATCGCCGACCAGCAGATCGTCGAGATCGCCAAGGCGCTATCGCTGCAGGCCAGGATCATCGTGATGGACGAGCCGACGGCCGCGCTGTCGGCGACCGAGGTCGCCCGGCTGTTCGACGTGGTTGCGGCCCTGCGGGCGGGCGGCGCGGCGGTGCTGTTCATCTCGCACCGCCTGGAGGAGGTCTTCGAGATCTGCCAGCGCGTCACCGTGATGCGCGATGGGCGGCACGTGCTGAGCCGGGAGCTCGCGGGCCTGACCGCCGATGACCTGGTCCGGGCGATGGTCGGCAGGCAGATGGCCGAGCGCCCGGCCGCCGAGCAAAGCGTGCCGGGCGAGCAGGTGCTGCGGGTCGACCGCCTGACCAGCGAGGGCGTCTTCACCGACATCTCGTTCGAGGTGCGGGCCGGGGAGATCGTGGCTTTCGCGGGGCTGGTCGGCTCCGGCCGCAGCGAGGTCGCGCGGGCGATCTTCGGAATCGACCGCTACGACGCCGGGACGGTGACGGTGCGCGGCGCGGCGCTGCGCAAGGCCTCCCCGACGCTCGCGATGGCGGCGGGCGTCGGGTTCGTGCCCGAGGACCGCCGCCAGCAGGGCCTGGTCATGGACATGTCCCTGCAGCAGAACGTGGCGCTGGCCTCGCTGGGGCGGCTGCGCCGGGCCGGGATCATCACCTCCCATGCAGAACGCAACCTCGCCGCCGACTGGGCCCTCCGGCTGCGGATCAAGTTCAGCCGGCTCACCGACCCGGTCTCCCGGCTCTCCGGCGGCAACCAGCAGAAGGTCGTGCTGGCCAAATGGCTCGGGCGCGAGCCCGTGCTGCTGATCGTCGATGAGCCGACCCGCGGCATCGACATCGCCACCAAGGCCGAGGTGCACCGGCTGCTGCTGCAGCTGGCCAGGGACGGGGTCGCGATCCTGATGATCTCCTCGGAACTGCCCGAGGTGCTGTATGTCGGGGACCGGATACTGGTCATGCTCGAAGGGCGGCTGACGGCGGAGTACGCCCGTGCGGACGCGTCCGAGGAGAAGATCATGTCGGCGGCGACCGGCCAGCTCGAGGCGCAGGCCCGGTGAGCGCCACCCTGGCCCCCCGGCGCGAGCCGCCCGGCCCGGCCGCCGATGTCAGCTCGCGCAGGCTCACTGAGCGGGTGTTCCGGATCAGGGAGTCCGGCATCATCGCTGTCCTGGTGGTCTTCGTCGTGGTCACGACGATCATTCAGCCGCGCTTCCTCAGCCCGCAGAACATCCACTTCATACTGATCAACACCACGGTCTTCGCGCTGCTCGCGCTGGGCGAGACCATGGTGGTGGTGAGCAGGAACGTCGACCTGTCGATCGGGTCGATCCTGGGGCTATCGGCCTATCTGTCGGCCAGCCTGTTCGGGCAATCGCCCGGCATCCCCATCCCGGTGGTGTTCCTGGCCGGGCTCGGCATCGGGCTCGCCTGCGGGGTCGCGAACGGGCTCATGGTGTCCATCGGGCGGGTGCCGAGCCTGGTGGTCACCCTGGCCACGCTCTACATCATCCGGGGAATCGACATCCTGATCGTGGGCGGGAAAGAGGTGGTCGCGCAGTCGCTGCCCAGCGCGTTCACCTCGATCCCCCAGGCGACGGTGCTCGGGATCCCGTATCTCGCCATCGTGATCGCGGCGGTCATCGGGGCGGGCGCCTACTACATGCGCTCCTACCGGTCGGGCCGGGACCTGTACGCGATCGGATCGAATCCGGAGGCGGCGCGCCTGGCCGGCCTGCCGACCGGCAAGCGGGTGTTCACGGCGTTCGCCGCGAGCGGGGCGATCGCCGGGCTAGCCGGGGTGCTATGGGCGGCTCAGTACCAGACCGTCGATTCCACGGCCGGAACCGGATACGAACTGCAGGTGATCGCGGCCGTGGTGGTCGGCGGGGTGGCGATCTTCGGCGGCAGCGGGAGCGCGGTCGGCGCGGCGATCGGGGCACTTCTGCTCAGCACCATCAACACGGCGCTGAACGTGCTCGGCATCTCACCGTTCTGGGACCAGGCGATCGCCGGTTTCCTGCTCCTGCTGGCGATCACGCTGGATCGCCTCATCTCGCTCCGGCTGGCGGCCGCACTGCGGGTGGGGAGGAGCGCCCATGGAGCCTGAGCACAGGACGCCGAGCGCATGGCTGCGGCGGGGACTGCGATGGGAAACGGGCCTGGCTCTGGTGGTCGTGGCCATCGCGGTGTTCGGGGCCAGCACCTCCTCGCAGTTCCTGACCGGCTCGAACTCTTTCTATCTCGGCCTGTCGTCCGGCGAGATCGCGATCATGACATTGCCGATGACGCTCATCATCATCAGCGGCGAGATCGACCTGTCGGTCGCGTCGATACTCGGGATGTCGAGCGCGCTGCTGGGCCTGCTGTGGAGCAAGGGCTGGCCGATGCCGGCCATCTTCGTCGTCGTCCTGCTGCTCGGCGTGGTGGCCGGCGCCATCAACGGCCTGCTGGTCACGCGCCTTGGCCTGCCGTCCCTGGCGGTGACGATCGGCACTCTCACGCTGTACCGCGGCGTTGCGCTGATCATTCTCGGCGCCCGGACGGTCTCCGACTTTCCCGCCACCTACACCAGGATCGGGGTCAGCCCCATTCCGCACACCGAGCTGCCCTGGTCGGTGGGGATCTTCATCGTGCTGGCCGTGATATTCGGGGTGGTGCTGCACGCCACGCCGTTCGGGCGGTCGATCTACGCCATGGGCGCCAATAAGGAGGCCGCGCTGTTCGCCGGGATCCGGGTCCGGCGCAACAAGACCATCCTGTACATCGTGTCCGGCGTCATCTGCGCGTTCGCGGGCATCCTGTGGACCTTCCGCCTCGCCACGGCGGTGCAGAACAACGGCCTCGGCCTGGAGCTGGACGTGATCGCCATCGTCCTGCTGGCCGGGGTCTCGATCTTCGGCGGCAAGGGAACCATCGTGGGCGTGGTGCTCGCCGTCCTGGCGTTCGCCGGGCTGCAGAACGCGCTCTTGCTGACGAATTTCAACCAGGAGGCCACCGGCATCGTCACCGGCGCGCTCCTGCTGGCCAGCGTGTTCGTGCCCAACGCGGCATCATTCGCGACCCGGCTGCGCGAGTCGCTGGCCAGGAGGAACAGCCGCTCACGGCCGGCCATAGGAGCAGGTCATGAATGACCGCGGGCCGAGGCCGGCACGGACCGTGGCCACGGCCACGAAAGAGCACGACACAGAGCACCCCGACACAGAGCACCCCGACACAGAGCACCCCGACACAGAGCACCCCGACACAGAGCACCCCGACGCAGACCACCGGACGCCGGCCACCGGACGCCGGGTCGCGAATTACAGGCTTCCAGTATTTTCGCCCCTAATTGAAAGGATTCATCCATGAGTGGTTCCCAGAACAGAACATCCCGGCCGGTGACGGTGCTGCGGTCGGCGGCGGTGCTGCTGGCCGCGTCGGCCGTGCTGGCCGCCTGCGGCTCCTCGGGCGGCTCGACCAGCTCGGCCTCATCCGGGTCATCGTCGGGCTCTGCCTCCGCGGGCGGGATCAAGACCGGCCTGAAGGTCTTCGTCATCCCGAAGAACCTCGGCAACCCGTACTTCACCACAGCGGACAGCGCGAAGTCCGGCGGGGCCATCGCCGCGCTGGACGCGCTGGGCGAGACCGGGACCGAGACCAGCGGAACCGCCGCGACGCCCGCGTCGCAGATCCCGGCCATCCAGGCGGCGATCACCAAGGGCGCCAATGTCCTGCTGGTGTCCGCCACCGACCCGACGGCGCTCTGCCCGACGCTCAACAGCGCCATGCAGAAGGGCATCACGGTCGTCACCTACGACTCCGACGCTCCTACCTGCCGTAACTTGTTCATCAACCAGGCATCGACCGCGCAGATCGGGACGAGCGAGGTGGACCTGCTGGCCAAGGAGATTAACTCCACCGGGCAGATCGGGATCGTCTCGGCCGCCGCCTCCGCGACCAACCAGAACGCCTGGATCGGCTTCATGAAGCAGGAGCTGAAGAAGTTCCCGAAGATGCAGCTGGTGTCCACCGTCTACGGTAACGACGATCCGACGACCGCTACCCAGGTCACCCAGGGCCTGCTGGAGCAGCACCCGAACCTCAAGGGCATTATCTCGCCGACGACCGTGGGCATCCTGGCCGCCGCGCAGGTCGTGGACACGCCCAAGTACAAAGGCAAGGTGGCGGTTACCGGCCTCGGTACCCCCGACTCGATGAAGAAGTACGTGGCCGACGGGAGCGTCCAGGCGTTCGAGCTGTGGAACCCCGCGAACCTCGGCTATCTCGCCGCGTACGCGGCGGTCGAACTCGCCTCCAAGAAGATCACCAGTGCCCAGGGGCAGACGTTTACCGCGGGCAAGCTCGGGAGCTTCACGGTCGGAGCCGACCACACCATCCTGCTCGGGCCGCCTTTCGTGTTCAACAAGTCCAACATCAGCAACTTCAACTTCTGATCTGAGCGCGGGGGCCGCAGCGCAGGTCGGCAGCGCGCAGAGTCGGCAGCAGCGCAGAGTCGGCAGCAGCGCAGAGTCGGCAGCAGCGCAAGGTCCGGCATCAGCGGCGTGCCGTCCGGTCCCCCGCCTCTCTCCATGGTCGTGACTGATCGTGGCGGCATCCGTCGCAAGATCGGCCACGATCACGTACCGCCCAGCGCACAGTTCAGGAGGTCGCCTCGATGGAGCGCGTCTGCTTTCTGGGCCGGATCCGGCCGGACCGGCTCGATGAGTACCGGGAGCGGCACCGGGAAGTCTGGCCGGAGATGACCGCCGCGCTGCGCGAGGCGGGCTGGGCCAACTACACCCTCTTCCTGGCCGGCGACGGTCTCCTGGTCGGCTACCTGGAGACTGACGACTATGCCGCCGCGCTGGAACGGATGGCGCAGACCAGCGTCAACGCCCGCTGGCAGGCGCAGATGCAGTCCTACTTTGCCGACCTCGGCGACCGGCGGCCCGATGAGGGCTTTCACCGGCTCGCCGAGATCTTCCACCTCGACTGAGCCCAGCCGACGAACCCAGCCGACGAACCCAGCTGATCAACCCAGCCGTGAGGCCCAACGATGAGCCCCAACGATGAGCGCAACCCAGTCCTGCTGCCGGGAGATGACCTGAATGGCTGACCTGACCGCCGTTAAGAACGCGCTGCGGGCGCACCGGATCGAGACGCCGTCATGGGCGTTCGGCAACTCCGGGACCAGGTTCAAGGTTTTCGGCCAGCCCGGCGTCCCCCGCACCCCGCCAGAGAAGATCGATGACGCCGCGCAGGTCCATGCCTTCACCGGGGTGGCGCCGAGCGTCGCCGTGCACATCCCGTGGGACAAGACCGACGACTATGCCGCCCTGGCCGCGCACGCCGCCGCGGCCGGGGTGGCGATCGGGACCGTCAACGCGAACGTGTTCCAGGACGAGGACTACCGGCTGGGCAGCGTCGCCAACCCCGACCCGCGGGTGCGCGCCAAGGCCGTCGCGCACCTGATCGAGTGCATCGACATCATGGACGCCACCGGCTCGCGTGACCTGAAGCTGTGGTTCGCCGACGGCACCAACTATCCCGGCCAGGACAGCATCACCGCCCGCCAGAACCGCCTCGCCGATGCCCTCGGGCAGGTCTACCAGCGGCTCGGGCCCAGCCAGCGGATGCTGCTGGAGTACAAGCTCTTCGAGCCTTCCTTCTACACCACCGATGTCCCCGACTGGGGCACCTCCCTGCTGCACTGCGTCGCCCTCGGCCCGCAGGCGGCCGTCGTGGTGGACACCGGCCACCACGCGCCCGGCACCAACATCGAGTTCATCGTCGCCGTCCTGCTGCGCGCCGGGCGGCTCGGCGGCTTCGACTTCAACAGCCGCTTCTACGCCGACGACGACCTCATGGTCGGCGCGGCCGACCCCTTCCAGCTGTTCCGCATCCTGCACGAAGTCACCCAGGCCGGCGCGCTGGCCCCCGAAGCGGGGATCGCGTTCATGCTCGACCAGTGCCACAACATCGAGCCCAAGATCCCCGCCCAGATCCGATCGGTGATGAACGTCCAGGAAGCCACGGCCAAGGCACTGCTGGTCGACTCCGCCGCGCTGGCCACCGCGCAGCAGGAGGGCGACGTGCTCGGCGCCCACGCGGTCCTGATGGACGCTTACAACACCGACGTCCGCCCCCTGCTCGCCCAGCTGCGCCAGGACATGGGGCTGGACCCCGACCCGGTCGCCGCCTACCATCGCTCCGGCTACGCCGACAAGATCATCAAAGACCGGATCGGCGGCACGCCCGCCGGCTGGGGAAGCTGACGGCGGGTACGCACAGAGCGAAGGCCAGCTGGCGACGGCTATCCGCAGAAGGAGTAGCACATGGCCCCGGAGGTCCGACCAAGCCCGGCGGCACCGCGCGACCCGGGGTCCCCCCCGATACACCCGGAGGTGGCGGCGCTGCTGGCGCGGAGCAACCGGCTGGGCTCCGACCCGCGCACCACTAACTACGCCGGCGGAAACACCTCGGTCAAGGCCACGGCCACCGACCCGGCGACCGGGCAGCCGGCCGAGGTGATGTGGGTCAAGGGCTCAGGCGGCGACCTCGGCACGCTGCGGGCCGGCGGGCTGGCCGTGCTGCGGCTGGACCGGATCCGGGCCCTGACCGGCGTCTACCAGGGAGCCGAGCACGAGGACGACATGGTGCCGTTGTTCGACTACTGCCTGCACGGCAAGGGCGGCGCGGCACCGTCCATCGACACCGCGATGCACGGGCTGCTGAGTCCCGCGCATGTGGATCATCTGCACCCTGACTCCGGGATCGCGCTGGCGGCGGCGTCCGACGGCGAGAGGCTGACCGCCGAATGCTTCGGTGACCGCGTCGCGTGGGTGCCGTGGCGGCGGCCGGGCTTCCAGCTGGGCCTGGACATCGCCGCCCTGCAGCAGGGCAATCCGGCGGCCATCGGCGTGATACTGGGCGGTCACGGGATCACGGCGTGGGGCGCGACGAGCCAGGAGTGCGAGGCACGCTCCCTGGAGATCATCGCGACCGCGCAGCGATTTGCGGACGAGACGGGCAAGGACGAGGCGTTTGGGCCCTATGTTGAGGAAAACCACCCGCTGCCAGTCGCTGACCGCCGGGCCCGCGCCGCGGCGATCGCGCCGGTCATCCGCGGGCTGGCGTCGACCGACCGGCCTGCGCTCGGGCACTTCACCGACAATCCCGCCGTGCTGGACTTCCTGGCCAGCCGGGATCATCCGCGGCTGGCCGCCCTCGGCACTTCCTGTCCCGACCATTTCCTGCGTACCAAGGTGCGGCCGCTGGTGCTTGACCTGCCGCCGTCGGCTCCGCTGCCGGCCGTGCTCACCCGCCTGCACCAGCTGCACGCCGCCTACCGCGCGGACTACATCGCCTACTACCAGCGGCATGCCACCGCCTCCTCGCCGCCGATGCGCGGCGCCGATCCCGCGATCGTCCTGGTGCCGGGCGTGGGGATGTTCAGCTTCGGCACGGACAAGCAGGGCGCGCGGGTAGCCGGCGAGTTCTACCTCAACGCGATCAACGTGATGCGCGGCGCCGAGTCGATGTCCGCGTACGCCCCGATCAGCGAGGCAGAGAAATTCCGGATCGAGTACTGGGCGCTGGAGGAGGCCAAGCTCGCGCGGCGCCCCGCGCCCAGGGCCCTGGCCGGCCGGGTGGCCCTGGTGACCGGCGGCGGGTCAGGGATCGGCCGGGCTACCGCCGCGCGCCTGGCCGGCGAGGGCGCGTGCGTGGTGGTCGCCGACCGCGACGAGGACGCCGGGCGCACGACGGCCGGCGCGCTCGGCTCCGGTGACGTGGCGTGCGCCGTGACCGCGGACGTGACCGACGAGGCCAGCGTCGCGGCGGCGTTCCGGGCGGCTGCGCTGGCCTTCGGCGGCGTGGACCTGGTGGTCAACAATGCCGGGCTGTCGATCTCGCGGCCGCTGCTGGAGACCACCTCCGCCGACTGGGATCTGCAGCACCAGGTGATGGCCAGGGGATCCTTCCTGGTGTCCCGCGAGGCGGCGCGGGTGATGCAGGCGCAGGGCCTGGGCGGGGACATCATCTACATCTGCAGCAAGAACTCGGTCTTCGCGGGTCCCGACAACGTCGCCTACGGCGCCGCCAAGGCGGACCAGGCGCACCAGGTCCGGCTGCTCGCGGCTGAGCTCGGAGCGCTGGGCATCCGGGTCAACGGGATCAACCCGGACGGCGTCGTGCGGGGCTCGGGCATCTTCGCGGGCGGCTGGGGCGCCCAGCGGGCCGCGGTGTACGGCGTGCCCGAGGAAGAGCTCGGCGCGTTCTACGCCCGGCGCACCCTGCTGGGCGCCGAGGTACTGCCCGAGCACGTCGCGGCGGCCGTGGTGGCGCTGACCGCCGGAGAGCTGCCGCTGACGACGGGCTTGCATATTCCGGTCGACGGCGGCGTGGCGGCCGCGTTCCTGCGCTGATGGACAGTTCCGGCGGGCTCGGGCGGCAGAGGGAGGTTCGCTGATGGCGGCCGTGGCGGTGGCGGCGGTGGACCTGGGCGCATCGTCGGGTCGGGTCATAGTGGGCCGGGTGGCGGCGGGCGGGTCCAGGTCGGGATCGGGGCCTGGGTCTGGGTCTGGGTTTCGCCGGCTGGAGCTGCATGAGGTGCACAGGTTCCCCAATGCCGGTGTCACGGTGCTACAGACGCTGCACTGGGACATCCTGCGGCTGCACGCGGGCGTGCTCGGCGGCCTGCGCGCGGCCGGACGGGAATTCGAGCTGGACAGCGTGGGGATCGATTCCTGGGGAGTGGACTACGGCCTGCTTGACGCGGACGGCGCCCTGCTCGGTAACCCGGTCCACTACCGCGACGCCCGGACCACCAGCGCGGTCGTCGGCCGGGTGCTGGCGAAGATCCCGGCGCAGGAGCTGTACGCGGTTACCGGCATCCAGCAGCTGGCGCTCAACACCATCTACCAGCTCGCCGCGGCGGCCGGCACGCCGCAGCTGCAGGCGGCCCGTACCCTGCTGCTCATCCCTGACCTGCTGGCCTACTGGCTTACCGGGCAGGCCGGCGCGGAGGTCACCAACGCCTCGACCACCCAGCTGCTGGAGGCCAGCACGCGGACGTGGGCCGCATCCATCATGGGCCGGGCCGGCATTCCCGCTGGCCTCTTCCCGCCGCTGCGCCAGCCGGGTGCGGTCATCGGCGACCTGCTGCCGGGCGTGGCCGACGAGACGGGCCTGGGCGGGCGGCCGCGCGGCCCGGTGCCCGTGATCGCCGTCGGCTCGCACGACACGGCGTCCGCGGTGGCGGGCGTGCCGGCGGCGGGACCCGGCTTCGGCTACATCTGCTGCGGGACCTGGTCGCTGGTCGGCATGGAACTCGACCGGCCGGTGCTGACCGAGTCCAGCCGGCGAGCCAACTTCAGCAATGAGGCCGGGATCGACGGCACGATCCGGTACCTGCGCAATGTCATGGGCCTGTGGCTGCTGCAGGAGTCGCTGCGCGAATGGGCGGCGGCGGGCCAGCCCGCCGATCAGGAGCGGCTGCTGGCCGAGGCCGCCCGGCTGCCCGCGCTGCGCTTCGTGATTGACCCGGACGACCCGGCGTTCCTGCCGCCCGGCGACATGCCATCCCGGATCGCGGCGGCCTGCCGGGCGGCCGGCCAGGCGCCCCCGGCCAGCCCGGCGGAGACCGTCCGGTGCATCCTGGACAGCCTGGCGCTCGCCTACCGGCGAGCGATCATCGACGCCCAGGCGCTGTCCGGGCGGCACGTGGATACCGTTCACCTGGTCGGCGGCGGGGCGCGCAATCGGCTGCTGGGCCAGCTCACCGCCGACGCCTGCGGCCTGCCGGTGATAGCCGGGCCGGCCGAGGCGACCGCCATCGGGAACGTCCTGGTCCAGGCCCGCGCGCTGGGCGCAGCCCCCGATGACCTGGCCGGGATGCGCGCGCTCATCCGGGCCACGCAGCCCCTGCGGCGGTTCGAGCCGGACGGTGATGGCGCGCGGTGGCGGGCCGCCGCCGGGCGGGTAGCGTCCGGCTGAGGATGCGGCCCGGAACTAACCCGGTGGAGCCGGGTTCAGCTGCACCCGGCAAGTTGAGAACCGGATTCACCGGGCTACGGGGGCGGCCGTGCGGCAGGCCCGGGCTCGGCTCGGAGTGAACCTTGGCGAACATTTGACACGTTCCAAGGGGGGCAACGACACTGACAGGCAGGCCAGAGAGGATGCCGGTGAACGCGCCGATCAGCATTAGGGACGTGGCCGCGCACGCGGGGGTCTCGGTGGGCACCGTCTCCAACGTGCTGAACCGGCCGGAAATCGTCGCGCGGCCGACCCGTGACCGGGTGCACGCGGCGATTAAGGCGCTGGGCTTTGTCAGGAACGAGTCAGCGCGCCAGCTGCGGGCCGGGCGCAGCCGCATGATCGGGCTGGTGGTCCTCGACGTGGCGAACCCGTTCTTCACCGACGTCGCCCGCGGGGTCGAGGACGAGGCCAGCATGGCCGGGCTGTCGGTGATCCTGTGCAACAGCGATGACCAGCTGCCGAAGGAGACCCGCTACCTGGAGCTGCTGGAAGAGCACCGGGTGCAGGGCATCCTGATCACCCCGGTCGCGGGCGCTGATGAGCGCCTCACCCAGCTACAGCGGCGGGGAACCCCGGTCATTCTCCTCGACAGCCGGTCTGAGTCGGGGGGACAGTGCTCGGTGGCCGTCGATGACGTGCTCGGCGGCGATGTCGCGCTCTGGCACCTGCTGGAGACCGGCCACGAGAGCATCGCGTTCGTCGGCGGCCCGCTCAGCCTGCGGCAGGTGGCCGACCGGCACGAGGGGGCGATCCGGGCCCTGCAGCGAGCCGGCGGCGCGGCCAGCGAGCTGCAGCTGATCGAGACACCGGCACTCAATGTCTCCGCCGGGCAGCGGGCCGGGGCGACGATCGCGGAACTGCCGGCCGGGCAGCGGCCGACGGCGGCCTTCTGCGCGAACGACCTGATCGCGCTCGGCCTGCTGCAGGAGATGACCAGGCGCCAGATCCGGGTCCCCGAGGACGTCGCGATCGTGGGATACGACGATATCGAGTTCGCCGCCGCGGCGGCCGTGCCGCTGTCCTCGGTCCGCCAGCCCCGTCAGCAGCTGGGCCGCACCGCCGCTCGGCTGCTGCTGGAAGAGGCACGCAGCCTGCCAGGGCATCAGCACCGTCAGGTGATCTTCCAGCCGGAGCTCGAGGTGCGCCGGTCCAGCCAGGCCCGTCCCCGCGCCCTGCGCCGCCCGCGGCAGCGGACGCGGTAAGGCGGCGATGATGCGGATCGCCCTGTTCGTGACCTGCCTGGCCGACACGCTGTTCCCCGAGGTGGGCAAGGCCACCGTGACGCTGCTGGAGCGGCTTGGCCACCGGGTCGACTTCCCGCAGGCGCAGACCTGCTGCGGCCAGATGCACGTCAACACCGGCTACCAGCGGGATGCGCTGCCGCTGATCCGCCACTACGTCGAGACGTTCGAGCGCTGCGACGTCATCGTCGCCCCGTCCGGCTCGTGCGTGGGCTCGATCCGGCACCAGCACGCGATGGTGGCCAGGCGAGCCGGTGATGAGAAGCTCGCCCGGCGGGCCGAGTCGGTCGCCAGCCGGACGTTCGAGCTGTCGCAGCTGCTGGTCGACGTGCTCGGGCTGGAAGACGTGGGTGCCTATTACCCGCACCGGGTCACCTATCACCCGACCTGCCATTCGCTGCGGCTGCTGCGCGTGGGCGACCGGCCGGTCCGGCTGCTGCGCCAGGTGCGCGGGCTGGAGCTGACCGAGCTGCCCGATGCGGACGTCTGCTGCGGATTCGGCGGCACGTTCGCGGTGAAGAACGCCGATACCTCGACCGCCATGCTGGCCGACAAGATGCGAAACGTGCTCGGCACGAGGGCTGAGGCCTGCACGGCTGGTGACAGCTCGTGCCTGATGCATATTGGCGGCGGCCTGTCCCGGCTGCAGACCGGGGTGAAGACGGTGCACCTCGCCGAGATCCTCGCGTCGACCGGGACGAGCGGCGGGGCGGGATGAGCACGTTCCTCGGCCTGCCGACGGCGCCGCGCGGGGTCGGCCATCTGCGCGGCACCGAGCCCTTCCCTGATGCCGCCCGCCGGGCCCTGGCCGATCCGCAGCTGCGGCGCAATCTTGGCCGTGCGACCGCGACCATCCGGGCCAAGCGGGCGGCGGTCGTCGCCGAGCTGAGCGACTGGGAGGAGCTGCGCGACGCCGGGCAGGCCATCAAGGCCCGCGCCCTGCGGCACCTGGACGGCTACCTGGAGCAGCTGGAGGCGCAGGTCATCGCGCGCGGCGGCACCGTGCACTGGGCCAGGGACGGCGCGGAGGCCGGCCGCATCGTCGCCGGCCTGGTCACCGCGGCCGGGGCCACCGAGGCGGTCAAGGTCAAGTCGATGGTCACCGACGAGATCGGGCTTAACGATGCCCTCGCGGCGGCCGGCATCACCGCGTATGAGACCGATCTGGCTGAGCTCATCGTCCAGCTGGGCCACGACCGGCCCTCGCACATTCTCGTCCCCGCCATCCACCGCAACCGGGCCGAGATCCGCGAGATCTTCCTGCGGGAGATGTCCGGCGTCGACCCAGCACTGACCGATGACCCGCCGGCGCTGGCCGAGGCGGCCCGGCTGTACCTGCGGCGCAAGTTCCTGTCCGCGCAGGTAGGCATCAGCGGGGCCAACTTCGCCATCGCGGAGACCGGGACGCTGTGCGTCGTGGAGTCCGAGGGAAACGGCCGGATGTGCCTGACCCTGCCGCAGACCCTGATCACCGTCATGGGGATCGAGAAGGTGCTGCCGTCCTGGCGGGACCTGGAGGTATTCCTGCAGCTGCTGCCGCGGTCCTCCACCGGCGAGCGGATGAATCCCTACACCTCGATGTGGACCGGCGTGACGCCCGGCGACGGGCCGCAGCAATTCCACCTGGTGCTGCTGGACAACGGGCGGACCGCCGCGCTCGCCGACCAGACCGGCCGGCAGGCGCTGCACTGCATCCGCTGCTCGGCATGCCTGAACGTGTGCCCGGTCTACGAGCGGGTCGGCGGCCATGCCTACGGCTCGGTCTATCCGGGCCCGATCGGCGCCGTGCTCTCCCCGCAGCTGACCGGCGTGGCCGACAACGCCTCGCTGCCTTATGCCTCGACGCTGTGCGGCGCCTGCTATGACGCCTGCCCGGTGAAGATCGACATCCCCTCGCTGCTGGTCCATCTGCGGGCCCGGCACGTCGAGGAGACTCAGCGCGACAGCCGGGTTCCGGGGCCGGAGGCAATCACCATGGCCGCGGCCTCCTGGGTCATGGCCAGCCCGCCGCGTTACCGGGCGGCGCAGCGTGCGGGCCGGCTCGGCCGGCTGCTGGGCCGCGGCGGCCGGATCCGCCGCCTGCCGGCCCCGCTGTCCGGGTGGACACAGGCGCGCGACGCTCCCGTTCCGCCTGCCGTGACCTTCCGCCAGTGGTGGCGGGACGAGCATTCGGAACCGTCATGAGCTCGCGGGAGGAAGTGCTGGCCCGGATCCGCACGGCGCTGCGCGGCGACGGCCAGGAGACGGCCGGCCAGGGGGTGGCCGGCTATGGCGCGGCCGACCAGGCGGCGGCGGGCCGGGGGGCGGCTGATGCTGGCGCGGGCGCGCAGGCCGGTGAGCCCGGCCGGGCCTACCGGACGCGCGGCGAGCTCGGCAGCGGGCCGCTGCTCGACCTGCTCGCCGAGCGCCTGATCGACTACCGGGCCGCCGTCCGGCGCGCGACACCCAGCGAGCTCGGCGGCGTGATCGGCGCGGCGCTGACCCAGCGAGGAGCCCGGCGCGTGGTCGTCCCGCCCGGCCTGGAGCTACCTGAGCTGCCCGCTGGCGTCGAGGTCGTAGCCGACGACAATCTCGACGCCGCCGCGCTCGACGCGCTCGACGGCGTCATCACCGCGGCGACCGTGGCGATCGCCGAGACCGGCACTATCGTCCTGGACTCCTCGCCCGATCAGGGCAGGCGCGCCATCACGCTGGTCCCCGACTACCACCTGTGCATCGTGCGGGCCGCCCAGGTGGTTGCCCTGGTGCCCGAGGCGATCGCCCGCCTGTCCGGCCATCCCGAACGTCCGCTGACCTGGATCAGCGGGCCGTCCGCAACCAGCGACATTGAGCTTGAACGGGTGGAGGGCGTGCACGGGCCGCGCACACTGGAGGTCATCCTGGTCGGCCCGGCCTGACCATCACCGGGGTCCGGCGGCCGGCGGATTCTCCCCTGCGGGTCTGCCCTGGCCGGCCTGCTGGGCGGCCGCCCAGGCGGCGATCTGCGCGCGGGAGGTGAAGCCCAGCTTGGCGAGGATGTTGGCGACGTGCCGGGCGGCGGTAGCCGGGCTGATGAACAGCTCGCCGGCGATGGCCTTGTTGCTGCGGCCGACCACGATGAGCGTGACGATCTCGCGTTCGCGCGGGGTCAGGATGCCGGGCGGCGGCCCGGTTCCCGCTGGCACCCCGGTCATCGCCTGCAGCCCGGTGGTGGTGACGGCGGCGGCGTGACCCTCGCTACCGGCGGCCGGATGGCCCGTGCCCGCGACCGCTTCCGGCTCGTCCAGGGCCAGTGCGACCGCGGCCGCGGCGGTCATGGCCTGGCCCCGGGCCCAGAGCCGCTTGACAGCCGGCTCCCCCATGCTGCGCGCGGGCGCCAGGTAGCGCTCGGTCCTGGCGCTGGGCAGCGGCGGGAGGCCGGCCGTCTCGCGCAAGGCGGCCGCCGCCGCGGCCAGCTGGACGGTCCGCTCTGGCCGGCCTTCGCAGATGGTCAGCGCCGCGAATGCCTCAAGCCCGCGGGCCACGCCGATCCGGGAGCCGGTGGACAGGCTCTGCCGGATGCTCTCCGAGAGGTGCCCGCGGGCCAGGCTGGTGTCACCCTGGTCGATGGCCACCCGGCCCAGACCCGCCAGGCAGCGCGCGATCTCCGGCCTGGAGTCGATCTCCCGCAGGGTGGGCAGCGCCTCCAGGTAGCTGGCATGGGCTTCGTCGAGGTCGCCGCGAAGCCGGGCCAGGTCCCCGACACCGAGCAAGCTCCGCGCGACCCCCCAGCGATGGTCGATGCGCCGCATCACGCTGATCGACGCCTCCGCGAGCCCTTGCGCCTCCGGGAGCCTGCCCTGCAGGGCCGCCACCGCGGCCTGCGTGCCCAGGGCGTATCCCTCATTCCAGCCGTCGCCAGCGGCCCTGGCCGCCGACAGCGCCTCGGCCACGCGGGATGCCCCCTCATCGATGTTCCCGGTGTGCAGAGCCACCTCGCTGAGCAGGTTGAGCGCGGACGCGATCCAGAATTCCTCGCCCGCGGCCCGGCAGGACTCCAGCCCTTCCTTCGCCCCGGACTCCGCCGCCACCGGGTCGCTGGACAGGGCCAGCTGCGCGCGGCCGACCAGGGCCGAGCCACGGACTTCCGGAGGCAGGTCCGACGGATCGAGGGCGAGGAAGGAATCCATCCACTCGCCGCCCTCGGCGAAAGAGCCGCGCACGATCCAGCACGGCCGCACCGCGTTGCAGATCCGCAGCCCGGTCTCGGCGTCGGCTTGCGCCAGGCAGCGGCTCAGCACCTGCATGATGTTGCCCGCATCGACGTCATACCTGCGGAAGACGTCCACCCTGGCCGACCACGGCGCCTCGATCTGCGCCATCCCTACCGCCAGGTTGCGCTCAGCCACCCGCAGCGTGTAATCGCGAAGCCGCTCCTGGAAGAGCAGGGTCTCGCCCGCCTCAGCCAGCCGCTCGGCCGCGTACTCCCCGATGGTGTCGAGCAGCCGGTAGCGAGCCTGGCCGAGCACCTCAGGCTCTACCACCGCGAGCGATTTGCCCACCAGCCCGGCGATCAGGTCGAGCATGTCTCCGGCCGGGACAGTGCCGTCGGAGCACACCTGCTCGGCCATCTCGAGCGAGAAGCCCGCGAATACCGATACCCGGCGCAGCAGGACCTGCTCGGGCGCGGTGAGCAGGTCGTGGCTCCAGTCGATCGTGGCCCGCAGCGTGCGGTGACGAGCCGGCGCGGCGCGTTCCCCGGCGATCAGCAGCGTGAAGCGATCCGTCAGGCGGGCCGCGATCTGCTCCACGGACAGGACGCGGACCCAGGCGGCGGCCAGCTCGATCGCCAGCGGCATCCCGTCGAGCGCCCGGCACAGCGTGGCCACCGCGACGGCATTGGCCGGGCTGATCGCGAATCCGGGAAATGAGGCCGCGGCCCGGTCGGCGAACAGGCGCAGCGCCTCGTACCCGCGCGGCCCGGCGGCGGCCTCCAGTGCGTCAGGAGCCGCCGCCTCGTCCGCGGGCGGGACGGACAGCGGCTGGACATGCCATACGGTCTCGGCCGCGACGCGCAGCGGCTCGCGGCTGGTCGCGATCAGGCGCAGCCCGGGGCAACTGGCCAGCAGGCGCTCGCTGACGCGCGCGCAGGCCCCGATCAGGTGCTCGCAATTGTCCAGGGCCAGGAGCATCCGGCGCGGCTTGAGCGCGTCCGCGAGCGTATCGAGCAGCGGCCGCCCCGGTTCTTCCTCGACGCCGACGACGGACGCCACTCGCGAGGCGACCAGATCAGGCTGCCGCAGATCAGCGAGTTCGACAAACCACACGCCATCAGCGAATTCGCCTGCAGCCGCGGAAAGGAGACGCAGCGCCAGCCGCGTCTTGCCGATGCCGCCAGGGCCGCAGAGCGTCAGGGCGCGCGTCCGCGTCAGCGACCGGCCAAGCTCGGTGAGCTCGTCCGCACGGCCGATGAAGCTATTGGGCTCCTCGGGCAGATTCATGCGAATCTGTTCTGCGGTCATCTTTCGTAGTCCGCCCATCACCGCCCCTGCCAGGCAGTGTCTCACTTTGACAGTGTTTCGCCCATGCGCAAGTGGCGACCAGATCCGCGCCGCCGTCGGGCCGCCAGGTGATCGCCTCACCTGGACTACGGCCCTATGCCCCATCCGGTTCATTCCATGATCGGATGAGATGCGCAGCATGACCTGACGGCCATGTTCGTCAGGCCCGCCGCCACCCCGCCGATGCGGTAGAAAGACACCATGATCATGCTGAGTGCGGACGGCGGTCACTCGTGACGGCCGCGGAACTACGGCGTAGCGGAGGTGGGGACAGTCCCTGACGTTGAGTGTGATCTGGTGATCCGCGGCGGCACGGTAGTGACCGCGGGCAGTTCGGGCGAGTGTGACCTGGGGATTACCGCAGGCCGGATCAGCCAGATCGGCGGCTCTGTGCGCGGCCGGGCGCAGCTCGACGCGACCGGCGCCCTGGTCCTGCCCGGCGGCCTGGACATGCACGTTCACCTGTCCTCGCCGGAGCCGCCGGAGCCGGGCGTACCGGCCTGGGTAGACGACTTCGCCAGCGGCTCGCGGGCGGCCATCGCCGGGGGCGTGACGACGATCGGCAACATGACGTTTCCCGGCGAGGGCCAGTCACTGCGGCAGGCGCTGGCCCGCGACCTGAGTGCCGCGGCCGGCACCGCCGCGGTCGACTACATGCTGCATGCGGTCCTGGCCAGCCCCGCACCGGAAACCCTGGCCGAGCTGCCTGGGCTGGCTGCTGAAGGTCATATGAGCCTGAAGCTTTTCATGATCTCTGACGAGTTCGAGGCACACGCGGCCGAGATGATCGCGGCCGTGGGGAGCGCGGGCCGGCACGGGATGCTGACGCTGATGCACTGCGAGGACGGAGCCCTGGTGCGGTTCGCCGGCGAGCAGTTGCTGGCGGCCGGGCGCGGCGGCCTGGCCGACTGGGCGCAGAGCCGGCCCGTGCTCGCCGAGCGGGCGGCCGTCGAGCGGGCGGTGGCGATCTGCGAGGCGACGGGCTCGCCCATTTACATCGTGCACCTGTCCTCGCGGTCCGCGCTGGAGGCGGCTCGCCGCGGGCAGGCGCGCGGCCTGCCGGTCTTCGTGGAGACCAGGCCGCTGTATCTGTACCTGACCAGCGAGGCGCTGCGGGAACCGCACGGCGGCAAGTACATCGGCGCTCCCCCGCTGCGGGAGCCAGGGGACCTGGAGGCACTGTGGTCGGGCCTGGCCGACGGGTCCATCCATACTCTCGGCAGTGATCACGCGCCATGGTCGCTGGCCGACAAGATCGATGACTCGCTCGATGTGACCACCGCCCGGCAGGGCGTGGCTGACCTGGAGACGATGATGCCGATGCTCTTCTCGGCGGGCGTGGCGACCGGGCGGATCTCGCTGCACCGATTCATCTCGCTGACCTCCACTAACGCGGCGCGCCTGTTCGGCCTCTATCCGCGCAAGGGAACCATCGCGGTGGGCAGCGACGCCGATCTCGTAGTCCTCGATCCGCAGCTTCACCGCACCATTGACGGCGCCTCGATGCAGTCCAACGCCGGATACTCGGTCTACGACGGCAGCGAGGTCTATGGCTGGCCGCGCTTTACGCTGAGCCGCGGCGACATCGTCCTGCAGGACGGGCAGGTCCTGGCCGAGCCCGGCCGCGGTCAGTGGCTGCATGGCGGCCCCACGGCCGTGCCCTAGCCAAAGTCGCCTGCTCGCCGGGAGAGGACCGCACTCATGCGCACCGTCATGAACGCCGGAACTCGCCAGGCCGCCGAGGCGAGGCCGACACTGGTCTACATTTACGGGCCGCCCGCCAGCGGGAAGCTGACCATAGGCGAGAAGGTTGCCGAGCTGGCTGGCTATCCCCTCTTTCACAACCACCTCACCGTCAACGCGATCAGCTCCGTCTTCGCCTTCGGCAGCGAGCCATTCACTGAGGTGGTGCACCGGCTGCGGCTGGACGTGTTCGAGACCGCGGCCCGCGCTGGCATCAGCCTCATCTTCACCAACAACTCCGCCTGGGCCGGACCCGGCGGCCGGGCGCGCTTTGCCGCCTTCGCCGCCGCGGCCGAGCAAGTCGTCGAGCGTCAGGGCGGCCGGACGGTCTTCGTCCGGCTCCGCGCCCCGGCAGCGGTTCTCGAGGAGCGGGTGGCCGATGATTCCCGCCGGGCGCACGGGAAGCTTCTCGATGTCGGCCGGCTCCGGGAGATGATGTCGGACCTCGATCAGTCTCCCTTGCACCAGGGCGACTTGACCATTGACACCGCGATGGTCAGTCCTGAGGTAGCCGCCCTGACCATCGCCGAGGCGTTGCGGTAGCTGTCGCCCGCTCAGCGCACACTGGGGTGGTGCGGATCACCATCCAGGTCAGGCCCGGAGCCAGCCAGCCGGCCGTGGGCGGCGAGCACGACGGCGCGCTGGTGGTCCGGTGACAACCCGGGCACCTCAAGCACGTGCCGCGGTCGCGGCCGGTTTCCGCTGTGACGAAACGCCTTTGACGGCTTCCCCCTGGCCGTCCAGGCTGACGCCATGACCAGCCGCATCTCGCACACCTCGTTCGACGCCGTCAACGCCTATGCGCAGTCGGTCTTCTGGTCGCAGGTGCTGGACTTCACTGAAGATCCTGACGATCCGAACGAGGCCGGGCACCAGGAATGCCTGATCACCTCGCGCGACCGGAGCCAGCTCGTGCTGTTCATCACGGTTCCCGACGGCAAGCAGGTGAAGAACCGGGTGCACCTCGACTTGCGCCCGACGGACTGCACCCGCGAGCAGGAGGCCGAGCGGATCCTCGCGCTGGGAGGCACCCGCCTCGCAGACCACCGGCGGCCCGATGGCAGCGGATGGATCACGCTGGCCGACCCCGAGGGCAACGAGTTCTGCATCCTGTCCAAGGACCCGGCCAGCTCCGGAGCTACCACCTGACCAACAGCGATGGTCGCGTCGCTCAGGAGTCCAGTGATGTCACATCGAGCAGGTACCGGGCCATCGCCGTGCACTGCCGCGCACGTCTCATCGCGGAGCACTCAGGGACGCCGGCAGCCGTCAGTTGATGTCGAACTCGTTGCCCTCAGGGTCTTTCATCGCGACTGCGTAGTGATCGAGGCCTTCGGTGTTCAGGACCCCGACGAGCAAGGCACCGAGACCGGCCAGGCGGGCCGCCTCTGCGTCGACGCGCTGCCTGCGCGTCTCGATCGGAACCGCGCGGCCGCCACTGATGCCGATATCAAGGTGCAGCCGGTTCTTGGCCACTTTGCGCTCCGGTACCACCTGGAACCAGATCCGCGGCCCGCGCTGGCCGGGATCGACGATGCAGTCCGCGCCGGTGCCCAGCTCCTGCTCTGGCACTCCGACGTCTCGCCAGTACGCATCCCAGCTGGCGAAGTCATCGGGAGGCGGTTCAAGCTCATATCCCAATGCGGCCGCCCAGAAGCGCGCGAGCGGCTCAGGGTCAGCGCAGTCGATCACCAGCTGGAAGCTCACGGCCATCAGTCTCCTCGGTGCCGGCAATGTGTCGTCGGCAGTATCCACGGAGCCTCTGACAGCGGCCCGCCCGCCCGGCCGGCGGCAGAAGAGTGCAGGCCCGGACACCAAACGTGGCCGCGCAAGGGTGGCTCACATTGACCCCGGCCGGCCGGGCTCGGGCGGCCAGATTGGCCTGATCCTCCCGCCACCGCAGCGCACTTGCAGGCGTCTCAGTCAGGCTGTAGCGTCGCGGGAGACCTTACGCAACCCGGAAAGTGACAGCACAAAATCCCGATGACATTCAGAACCGAGAGCCGCATAGAAATCGCCAGCAGCGTCCGTGAGGTGTGGGCGTATGTCTGTGACGTCGAACGCTGGCCGGAGTGGGCGCCAACGGTTCTCGAATGCCGGGTTCGCGGAGGAGCTCCGCTGCAGCCCGGCTCGCGGGTGGAGCAGCGGGCGAAGCTGATACTCGGGTTGAGTCGCGCCCGGAGCCAGGAGGTGACCGTTGTCGAGGCGCCCCGCTACGTGGCGTTCGCCGGGCCAATGGGTACTTCCGCGGCGCGCTGGGGAATGGAACTCGAGCCGGTGGACGATAAGCAGACCCACGCCATGATGTGGATTGAGGTCGACCTCGCCGGCATCATGCGCGCGGTCCCCGGCGGCATGCTGCAAGGCAGAATTCAGCGCGTGAGCGATGGTGAGATGGTGGCGATCAAGGCTGCTGTCGAGTCCGGCACGCGGGAAGGCGCGGAGTCCTAGGTGGGGTGGTGCGGTTCTAGCGCAACGCTGCCGAGATCGAGGAGCACAGCGTGAGCCAGGCCGACCGTACGCGAGAGCACCTGATCGAGACATACCGCAAGAAGGCGAAGCACTACGACATCACCTCCCGGCTCTACCCCGCGCCCGGCTACCCCCAGCGGGCACAACGCCTCCGGGCCGTGCAAGCGCTCGGCCTTCGCGCGGGTGACAGCGTGATCGACATCGCATGCGGCACAGGTCTGAACTTCCCGCTGATTGAGGAGGCGATCGGTCCCGACGGCCGGATCGTCGGCGTCGATCTGACCGACGCGATGCTCGCCCATGCCCAGGATCGGATAGAGACGAACGGCTGGAGCAATATCAGCCTCGTGCAAGCCGACGCGGCCGACTTCGACTTCCCGACCGAGGTTGACGCGATCCTGTCCACGTACGCCCTGTCGCAGGTGCCCGAGTGCGCAGAGGTCATCGCCCACGGCGCCGCGGCCCTCGCCGGAGGCGGACGCTGGGTCGTGCTGGATCTCAAGGTTCCCGACAACACGCCGGGGTGGCTAGCGCAGCTTGGAACCGGAGTGGTGCGGCGTTTCGCCTCCATAGATGAGTGGGTCATGCGCCGTCCGTGGGAGACCATTCGCGCAGCCATGCAGGAAGAACTGGCCGATCCCTCCTGGACCGAGTTGTTCTTCGGAACCGCATTCCTCGCTGCCGGGTCCCGCGCCCTGGAACCTTCGGTACACGACCACGCTGACAGTCACCGTGCCGATGGGTGAGGCGGCTGCGCCCCGCCCAGAGCAAGCACCGCCCGGAGTGAGGAAGTCTCGTATAGATCGATCGCGGGTAAGTTGGCTGCGTGCCTGCCCGCGCGCTATTTCATACCGCGCCGCGCTGTGTGGAGATCAGGGAAGTGCCCACACCGCGGCCTGCGGCCGGTGAGGTCCTCGTCCGCACCGTGTGCTCTGGCATCAGCGGTGGCACCGAACGGCTGGTGTACCGCGGCGAGGCCCCCGCCGAGATGGCGCTGGACGACACGATCGACGCGCTTGGTGGTGCCTTCTCCTATCCCTTCGCCTATGGGTATGCGTGCGTCGGCGAAGTAGCGGATTCCCGCCAGGCGGTTTTCGCATTCCATCCGCACCAGGACGTATTCGCGGCGCGGGCTGGTGAACTGATTCCGCTGCCTGCTATCGATCCCGCGTCCGCAACCTTGTTCCCGCTGGTCGAGACGGCGTTGCAGGTGACGCTCGATGCCGGGACCGGATATCGCGACCGGGTCATCGTGCTCGGCGCCGGCGTGCTCGGGCTGCTGACCGGCCTGCTGCTGCAGCGCTCCGGGTGGCGGCCGCTGATTGCCGAGCCGCAGGCGTGGCGCCGCGCCGCGGCCAGCAGCCTCGGCGTCACCACCGCAGCACCGGAGGAACTGGCGAAAGAGAAGGTTCCGCTGGTCATTGACGCCAGCGGTAACCCGGATGCGCCAGCGATGGCGCTGGACATGCTGGCCCACGAGGGAACCCTGTTGATCGCGTCGTGGTTCGGCACCAAACCAGTGGTACTGCCGCTCGGCGCAGCCTTCCACCGGCGGCGCCTGATCATTCGCAGCACTCAGGTTTCCACGGTGCCGGCCCGGCTGTCCGGGACCTGGACCCGGTCCCGGCGCCGCCGGGAGGCCGTTGAACTGCTGGCCGAACTACCGTTGGCCCAGCTGTGCACTCACGTCTTCGCCTTCGGCCACGCAGCCGAGGCGTTCCGAGCCGTGGACCAGGGGATACCCGGGTTGATGCATGCCGTTCTTGACTACGACAGGAGTGTTGCCGGGTGACCTGTGAAGTCGGGTTGAGCCGAAACGTCCATGCATTCCACATCATGCCGGGACTGCCCGGGCCAGAGGGGCAACTGCATGATCATGACTACCGGATTGAGATCGTGGTGGACCGCGAGCAGCTCGACGACCGGGGCATGGTCTGCGATCTGGATGTACTGGAAGCGGCGCTGACCGAGCTGACCAGCCGGGTCGAAGGCCGCAACCTGGAGGAGATACGCCCGGCCGGGGCCGAGGCGGTCACCGTCGAGGTGTTCGCCCGCTGGGTGCATGACAGCCTCTCGCCCGCCGTCGCTGCCGCAGGCGGCGAGGCACTGGCCGTACGGGTGTGGGAGACTCCCGTCGCGTTTGGCGGATACCGCGCACGATGGTGAACCGTTCTGCTGGCATCATCGTCTGCTGTCATAGGAACATGCCATTGTCGTCATCATCGCGGGGGCAGCCGTATGACTCTGGGCTGGGATAACCCCACAGCAGATCCCACCACCACCGTCTTGCTGCGGCACGGCGATACCCAGCTGTCACCCGAGCACCGCTTCAGCGGGCTGCACGACCTCCCGCTCAGCGCCAGCGGAACCCGGCAGGCCCAGGCCGCGGCCCGCCGCCTAGCCACCGGTGCCGCGATCGATGCCGTGGTCAGCTCGCCATTGCAGCGCGCTGTCGCCACCGCCGCCATTGCGGCCCGCGAACTGGGCCTGACCGCAGTCATCGATGATGATCTCCGTGAAACCGACTTCGGCGACTGGGATGGCTCCACCCTGGCAGAAATCCAGCAGCGATGGCCCACAGCCGCAGCAGCCTGGCGACGCGACCCCGAACAGGCACCCCCGGGCGGGGAGAGCTTCGCCGATACCGCACACCGGGTAAACCGTGCCTGTGACCGGCTGCTGCAGGACCACGGCGGCCAGACCGTCCTGGTGGTAAGTCACATTACCCCGATAAAGATCCTGCTATGCCGGGCTCTCAGCGTCCCGCTTAGCACCCTTTACCGGCTATATCTCGGCTCCGCCTGCATTAACGAGATCCAGTGGCACGGCCGCGGATTTGCCGCCGTCCACCGCGTCAATGACACCAGCCACCTGCCCTGACTCCCCGGCCCGCTCTCACCGCGGCCGTTCGGGTGCCGCGGGACCACGGGCCGACGTCGTCTGGGACGAGGCCGTACTGGAGGAGGCCGTACTGAAGGTGTCGAGGAACTGGTTGCGGAAGGCGTCCATGGGCTCGAGCGGAGCTTTGAGATTAGGCAGCAGCCCGTCCTGCCAGTGCCAGGAGGCAATCTGCCTGAACACCGAAGGGTCGCGCGCGATGATCGAGATCGGCACCTCGTGGTTGGCTCCGGGGCCGCTGATGATGGTGTGGGGCTGATGGTCGCCGTACACGATCAGCACCAGGTTCGGGTCGTTCAGCTCTGTGACCCATGAAGTGAGGGCATTCAGCGAGTACTGGATCGATTGGCCGTAGAACTGGCGCACGGTGTTGGGGTCGCGCCAGACCGTGGCCGCGGATTCACTTTCCGCGGGCATGGGGTCGAATATCGAGCCGTTGCCGACCTTGTTCCAGGGCACCATGGCCGGCAACGGAGCCCAGGGTATGTGCGAGGAGACCAAGTCGATCTCGGCCATCACGGGCTTGTGGCCGGGGGCGAGTTCGAGCCGCTGGAACTCGGCCAGGGTGTACTGGTCGGGCATCGAGGCGTAGCTGAAGGTCGGGCCGTGATAGCCGACGTTGAGCCGGTTGTAGGTCTGGTCGTAGTGGTAGAAGGACGTGCCGATCGCCCAGGGGCGGTTGTCAGAGGGATCGTCGGCGACGGTGTGCCACCCTTCCTTGCGGAAGGCGTCGCTGAGGGTGAACCGGCGGCTGGCGGTGAGCTCGTCATACCGCTGGTTGGAATCAACCCACAGCCCCGACTGCACGGTGGAGTGGGCGAGCCAGCTGATTCCGCCAAAGGTCGGGGAGGTGAGCCAGGCGCTCTGCGCGGACCAGCCGGCGCGGGCCAGCGAGGCAGTGCGCTGGCGCAGGACAGCGTCGATTCCCGGCGAGAAGCTCGTACCTCGGACGGCGACCTGCCCGTAGCTTTCGACGACGGCGATGATGACGTCCTTGCCGCGCAATCCGGTCAGCAGATCCGAAGCGGGGACGGCGGCCTCGGGATCGGGGCTGTGGATGGCATGCTCGAAGACACGCGGGTCGCTGATCGCTGCCTGGGCGGCGCGCACCTGCGCGACGGCCAGCCCGGCGGCACTGGCCGAGGCGACCGGAGACCCCGAGATGAGCTGCAGTGACAGGCCCGCGCACAGCACCCAGATGGCGGTGAGAGCAGCCAGGCCGCGAACGGCGCCGCGGCGATGACGGACGGCCACGGTGGTGATGTGAATCGTTGCCGCGGTGATCGCGCCGACGAGCAGGATGAAACCGATGCAGACCGCGACGACCGCGATGTCGGTGAGCGTATTGCCGAGAGAGTCGCGTACTACGCCTATAGCCGGCGGGATACTGCTCCAGTCGCTCACCGGGTTGAACGCCCGATCGACATTCTCATAAAATTGCAGGTTGAGGATCTTGTCGATAATGAGCAGGCCGAAGAGAATTCCGGCGATAGTCGCCGCGACCCGTCGTGGCCTGGGCGGCAGCACCAGCGCGACAGCAACCAAGACCAGCGCTTCCACTGGGATGCGGACAAAAGCGGCCATGGTGATCTGCCAGGAATGGTCGGGCGCCACCAGGTCGCTCCACACGACCGCCACCGCAAGCACGGCGATGACGATCCGCAGTGCCCGGCGAGCGCGCGGGCCGGCGCCGGTACGATACAGCCAGATCACGTCGCGGCCGAACGACTCGGCCAGCAGCAGCAGCGCGGCGGCGACCGCGATCATCCCGGCCAGGCGGCCGGGCACTCCGGAAGCGGCGACGGTGAGCACGATGCCCTGGACCGCGGCCACGACCTTGCGCCAGTACCGGGGCGGCAGCGGCGCGGCCAGCCACGGGATCAGCCAGCCGGCCAGCAGCAGTACGTAGCGGGCGGCGCCGATGGCCAGCACCCACCAGCCGTAGTCCCTGGACACGGTGATGCTGAGCAGCAGGATGAGGAAGGCGTCGACCTCGCCGTCAAGGCGGGCGCCCAGCGCGGTGGCGGTGCCGGTCCGGCGCGCCACCTGCCCGTCCACCGCGTCGAGGACCAGCGCGACGATGGACAGGGTGACCAGCGCCGTGATCGACACCGGCTGGCTAAACGAGTCCGCGACCAGGCCCGCGATCCCGGCGACCAGTACCGCCCGGGTCAGGGTGACCCAGTCGGCCGGGAGAATCGCCGGCTGGTCGCTGCGCATGCGGGCCGCGGCAAGCAGCGCGGTCGCCGTCGAGCCGGTGGCTAGCCCGGCGATCCAGCCGGCGACGCCGAGACCGGCCGTGGCGGACACGACGCCGAGCAGGGCGGCTGTGGCCAGCAAGCCCAGCATCGCCGCGAGCCGGATCGTCGGCCGCGCGCCTTTACCCGCGAGCCGGATCGTAGGCAGCGCGCCACGGCTCCCGAGCCGAGTCGTAGGCGGCGCGCTTTCGTCCGCAGGCTGAGGCGCGCTTTCGTCCGCAGGCTGAGGCGCGCTTTCGTCCGCAGGCTGAATGGTGCGCACCGCGCCTCCGTCTCCGTAGCCATCTGCCGCCGTTCCTGATCGGGACAACGGGTCCGCGATCACGCTGGTTCACCGCGGCCGCCTACCGGCCCGCTATGCCGCCGCCGCCGGATGGTTGAACTATGTGCCCGGCCGGCCCGTATAACCCGTGTGGTACGCGCGCGCTCTTTTCCGGCCGGGATCAGTCCGGCCGTCCGCCACTTCGGCCCGTCGTTGCTGCGCCTGGCCGCCGGCGTTACTGTGCTGTGGTTTCTCGGGCGGCAGGTGGGCGCGGCGCCGTTCGAGGACGGGCTCCGTGCGGTCACCTGGCAGGCGGTCGTCGCCGCCGTCACGATCACTGTCCTGACCACGGTGTGCTCGGCCTGGCGGTGGCGGGTCGTCGCCCGGGCACTCGGCGTTGGCATCGGCCTGCCCGGCGCAGTCCGCGCCTACTACCGTTCCCTGTTCCTCAACTCAGTGCTGGTCGGCGGGGTTCTCGGTGACGTGCACCGGGCGGTTAGGCACGGCCGGCGCGCTGGAGACGTGGCGGGGGGGCTGCGCGCGGTGGCGTGGGAACGACTGTGCGGCCAGGTCATCCAGGCCGTGGTGACGGCCGTCGTGTTGCTGACGCTGCCCTCGCCGGTTCGGCCCGCGCTGCCGTATGTTCTGGCGGGTGTCGCGGGCATAGCCGGGTGTGCTGCGCTGGTCGTGCGTGGCGCTGCTCGCGGCGGCCGGTCGCGGCTGGCGCGCACTGCCTGGGCCGTTTCCGACGACCTGCGATGCAGGCTGCTGGCCCGAGATGTGTGGCCCCAGCTCACCCTGGCCTCGGTGCTGGTCGTCGCCGGGCACACGGCCGTCTTCGTCATCGCGGCCCGGGCCGCCGGCTGCACCGCGCCCCTGGGCGAACTGGTGGCGCTGCTGCTGGTAGTCCAGACGGCAGTGGTGATCCCCCTGAGTATCGGCGGGTGGGGGCTACGGGAAGGTGCCGCCGCCTGGGCCTTCGCCGCGGCTGGCCTCGGCGCGGCCACTGGGGTCACGGTCACCATCCTGTATGCGGTGCTCATGCTGATCGCGGTTGCTCCGGGCGCTGGCCTGCTGCTGGGGGACGCCGTTCGCCGCCGCCGGGGCCGGCCACTCGGGCGAGGAGAGACGACGCGATCTGGGGCCGCACACGTGGAGGCCGTTCGTGGCTGACTGGCTCCAGGCGGCGGTGATCCGGCGCCGTATTCGGATCCCGCTGCGTTTCGCTGACGACTACTCAACCACGGCCACGGTCGTCACCTTCACCGGCCTGACCGACGCGCGGCAGCACGTGGCCCTCGAGCTCGGCCGACCCGCCGCGGCCGGGCTACCGCTGGTGCGCCTGCACAGTGAGTGCCTCACCGGTGATGTGTTCGGCAGCCAGCGATGTGACTGCGGGCCGCAACTGCGCGAAGCGGTCGAGCGGATCACCCAGCACGGCGGGTACGTGCTGTATCTGCGGCAGGAAGGGCGCGGCATCGGACTGTATGACAAACTCGACGCCTATGCGCTGCAAGATCGCGGCCTGGATACGTACGACGCGAATCTCGCGCTCGGTCACCGGGCCGACGAGCGCGACTACACCAGCGCGGCCCAGATGCTGCACGCGCTCGGCGTCAACCGCATCGGGCTGCTGAGCAACAACCCGGACAAGAGCGCTCAGCTGGGCCGCCTGGGCATCACGATCGCCAGGCAGGTCCCCACCGCGCTGCACCTTACCGGGACCAACGCCGCCTACCTGGCCACTAAGGCCCGGCGCGGTGGGCATGATCTGCTTTCGCGGAGTCTTGAACGCGCCGCTGAGCCGCACCGGCACGCCGGCCCGCTCGCCGGCCCGGCACACCTCAGGACCGAGGGCCGATGACAGACATCCGCGAGCATCCGCCGCCCGCCCCCGCGTCAGCCGCGCCCCCGGCGCACGCGAAGGCGGCCACCCGGCCGGGCCGCGTCGTCGGCCTGGACGGAATCCGGGGCCTAGCCGCCCTGTACGTCGTTGCCTACCACATCTTCGTGCGCGCCTGGCCGGGATACCCCGCCGCCAGTCACGCCCCGTTCTGGACGGCCTGGCTGAGCTACGGCCGGGGCGCGGTCGCGATGTTCATCGTCCTGTCCGGCTTCTCGCTGGGCCTCGGCCCGGCGCGCTCCGGGTGGAAGCTCACGTCCATCGCGACGTACTCGCACCGACGGGCCTGGCGCATCCTGCCGCCGTACTGGGCTGCGCTCGGATTCAGTCTGGTGATGACCTGGTTTGTGCTCGCCCAGCCCGGCTGGGCACTGCCCAACGGGAAGTCCGTCGTCGTGAACGGCTTGCTCGTGCAAGACGTCTTCTCCGTGAGCAGCCCCAATCGGGCGTTCTGGTCGATCGCCATCGAAGCCCAGCTCTACATCCTGCTGCCGTTGCTGCTGCTGCTGGTCCGGCGGGTGAGTGCCCGCGCGATGGTGGGGCTGGTGGCCGCCATCGTCGTGACCATTGGCCTGCTGGGGCCCCACGTCCCGCTGATGAACAGCGCCCTGGCCAAGTTCACCCCCGACCTTGCCGTGCTGTTCGCCGTCGGCCTGCTGGCCGCCGGGATCGTCACCGCCGGCGAGCGCACCCGGTCCCGGCCATGGGCCGGTTACGCGCTGGCCGCCACGGTGCCGGCCATCGCGCTGATGGTGGTCAAGGGCTCCACGTGGTCGAGCCTCAATCTGTTCTGGCTCGATCTGGCCTGGGCTCCAGCGCTCGGCTGCTTCCTCGCCGCGATCGCCACCTCCCGCCCGCGGCCCGTCGTCCGTTTCCTCGACAGCCGCCTGCCGCGGAGCCTCGGCTCCTGCTCCTATAGCCTCTACCTCACGCACGCGCCGATCGTTATCGCCGTGTCCTACGGGCTGGTGCAGGGCCGCGTCACCTCCGGGACGCCGATGTTCTTCGTGCTGATTGCGATCCTGCTGCCCGTGACCGTGTTCTTCGCGCGGATGTTCGCCGCCGTGTTCGAGATCCCCTTCCAGCGGCACCGCGGGCGGATCCCGCTCCAGCAGGCGATGTCGGCCCGGCTGCGGCAGCTGCGGCGAACAGGGCCGACCGTCGTCGCCGGGCGCTGACGGGCCGCTAGCCGGGCGAGCGGCCCGCGAAATCAAGCTGGTGGGCGATATAGACCAGCTCGCCCGCGGCCAGTTGCCGGCCGCGCTCGGCCAGCCAGTCGGCCAGGTCCGCGGGCTCAACCCGGTCCTGGCGATTCCGCAAAGCGTTCTGGATCGTGTTAAGGATGCTGCGCAGGAAGTAAGCCTCATCGCCGGGGTAGTTCCCATCCGGGCCGGCGCTTACGACCCAGTCCGACGACCCCGCCGCCAGCGCAGGCGCCCCCGCCGCCCGCAGGTAGTGAAACAGGCGGCGGCCCGTTCGGCTTTCCCCGGCTGGCCGGCCGTAGCGAAAGCGCTCATCCATGTCGCGGTGGTAGGCCTGCATGATCTGGTCGTCGTGGGGGTGGCCGGGCGCGAAGATGCTCTCGCCGTCGTAGTTGATCGTGAACCAGTAGACGCCGCCGGGGACGAGCAACCGCAACAATCCGGGCAGGACGGCCGGTACGTCCACCAGGTCGAGGACGGCGTTGGCGATCAGCACATCGGCCGGGGCCCCATGAGCGGCCTCCAGATACCTGCCGAGCTCGGCGTGCACCAGGCGCACCCGGAGATCACCCACCCGCAGCCCATCCGGCAGCAGGTCGCTGCGCAGGCCCCGCGCGGCCGCCCAATCGCACAGCCACCGGCGAGAACAGTCCAGCAGCTGCCGATCCGCATCCAGCAGGATGTACTCGCCGGCGCCGACCGCGCCCCAGTCCATCAGACGGGCCACCATCGTCCCCAGGCCGGCGCCGACCTCCAGCACGTGCGGCGCACCCGCAGGCATCAGGCGGCACAACTCGTCCAGCACATGCCGGTTCAGCGCCCGGTCATCCACGGTGGTCTTCGCGGCCAGGTAGCGGGCATAGTCGAGGGGCATCGGGGCTTCATCGAAGCAAGTCATTGCTTCTCGGCTACCATCGCGAACTTGCGCACCCGCCCGCTGCCGAGCCAGTCACTCCACAGCTGATGAGCTGTGATCAGCTCGGCGGTGGCCTGGGTCCCGATCTGGTCGGCGATCTGGGGCGAATCAGCTCGATAACAGCGAAGCAGCGCCGTCGCTATCGCGCAATGGGAGTCGCTGTACACCTGCCGCCAGATCACGGTCAACCCCGTCTCGCGCAGCACGCCCGTCAATTCCGCCAACTCGATGAGCCAGACGGTATCGGCGCCGGGCATCCGCGCCCGCTCCTGCTGGGTGAGCGGCCGGCCTTCCTCGACCGTGAAAGCGAAACGCCCGCCCGGCTCCAGCACGCGCGCCACCTCACCCACCAAGGCCTCCTTGTCGGGGAAGGCCAGCATCGTCTCCAGCAGGAATATCACCTCGAAGCGGCCCTCGGGCAGCGGCGGGAGGTGAGCTTGCTCGAAGCGGCAGGGTAGATCCCCGGCCAGCTCCTGGGCGGTGGCCAGTGCGCTGGCGGAGTAATCGACACCCAGGTAGTGGCATCCCGACTCCGCCGTGATCATCCGGCCGGGGCCGGCCACCCCGCAGCACAGGTCGAGCACTGAGACGCCGGGGCCGACCCGGGCCCGGTGAGCCAACGCCCGGACCTCGCTCGCCCGCATGAAGCTCTCCTGGCCGACATACTCACCGGCGGGGTAGGCGGCCGCCTGGGCCCGCTCTAGCGCCGTCAAAAATGGTGCTCGCTGATCCTGTCTCACGTCAGATCCCGTATGGTGCCTGGAACGGCGGAGCCGGTGCCACCCTGTGTCGGGTATGACGGATCGGCGGCGGGTGTGGTTCAGCTCGGCCGCAGGGTGGAGGCTGGTTTGGTGCGGCAGGCGCTCTGGAGGGCCGGAACATCGTGCGGGTCCACGTAGTAGTCCCCGAGGGGTTCGACGATCCCGGCCAGCCTACCGGCGGCAACATCTATGACCGGCGTGTCTGCGCCGGACTGGCCGAGGCCGGATGGGATGTGCTGGTCACCACCGTGGCCGCGGCGTGGCCGGTACCCGGCCCGGCCGCCCGCGCCGGCCTGGCCCGTATCGTTTCCGCCATCCCCGACGGTGCCGCCGTGCTGATCGACGGGCTCATCGCCTCGCCGGCCGCCGCGCAACTGCTGCCACACACCGGCCGGATACGAATGACAGTACTGCTGCACATGCCACTGGCCACCGTCCTCGACACGCACCGTGATGCCAGCGCCCAGCGCTCCGAGCGGGTCGTGCTCCGCGCGGCCACCGGGGTGGTCGCTACCAGTGAATGGACCCGCCAGCAGATACTGACCCGATACGCGATCCCGGCCCACCGGGTGCACGTCGCCCGGCCCGGCGTCGATCAGGTTGCTGCCCCGGCCCGGCCCGTCCCCGGCCACCTGATCTGCGTCGGTGTCCTCGGCCGCCACAAGGGGCAGGACCTCCTCGTCGAGGCGCTCGCCGACCTCGCTGAGCGGGACTGGCATTGCGTGCTGGCCGGATCGCTCGACCGCGACCCTGACTTCGTCGACCAATTGCAAACCCGTATCACGCGCCTCGGCTACGGCCACCGCGTCCGGCTCACCGGCGTCCTGACCGGCGCGGCGCTCAGCCACGCGTACACCACCGCCGACCTGCTCGTCGCGCCGTCCCGCTCGGAGACCTACGGCATGACCGTCACCGAAGCGCTCGCGCACGGCCTACCCGTCATAGCCGCCGCCGTCGGCGGGCTGCCCGAAGCGCTCGGCTCCACCGCCGATGGCACCCGCCCCGGCCAACTGGTCCCGCCCGGCGATCCGGCTGCCCTGGCCGCCGCGCTCGGAGACTGGCTGGGTGACGAGCTCCGCCGGCACCGGCTACGGACCGCCGCACGACAGCGGCGCTCGACCCTGCGCGGCTGGGAACAGACCACGCAAGACATAGCGAACGCATTGACCGCCCATGGGTGCCGTATGCCGGTGCCGCCCGGAGTGGACAACCACCCTGAAAAAACCAGCGGCCCGGCTTGACCAGAGCCGCTACCCCATCGCCGGGGTCGTCGCGAGGACGGCATACATTTGCGTGGTGACCTTCAATGTCACCGCCGATTCCTACGCCCGGTTCATGGGTCGTTTTTCCGAGCCTCTGGCGGTTCAGTTCGCGAACCTGGCCGGTGTACGGGCTGGTCAGCGGGTGCTGGATGTCGGCTGCGGACCCGGAGCCCTGACCGCGCAGCTGGTCGAGCGAGCGGGTGCCGGTGCCGTGTCGGCGATCGATCCGTCCGGCTCGTTCGTCGCGGCGGTCCGCGCGCGCTTCCCTGAGGTCGACGTGCAGTCCGGCGCGGCCGAGCAGCTTCCTTTCCCTGACGGCACCTTCGACAGCGCGCTCGCCCAGCTGGTCGTGCATTTCATGACCGATCCTGTCTCGGGGCTGCGGGAGATGGCGCGGGTTACCCGCCCCGGCGGCCTGGTCGCCGCCTGCGTGTGGGATCACGCCGGAGGGGGCGGTCCGCTCGCCACGTTCTGGCGGGCCGTGCACGACCTTGACCCGCAGGCGCGTGACGAGACGGGGCTCGCTGGCGCCCGTGAGGGTCACCTGGCGGAACTGGGCCAGGCGGCTGGCCTGACGCGCATTGAGCCCACGTCGCTGACCGTCACCGTCCGGTTCACGACGTTCGCTGACTGGTGGGAGCCCTTCCTGCTCGGCGTCGGGCCGGCGGGTGCTTATGTCACCCAGCTGGATCAGGCGCGGCGAGAAGCCCTGCGGAGCCGGTGCGCGCAGCTCCTGCCGCCTGTGCCGTTCCAGATCGCGGCTTCCGCCTGGTGCGTGCAGGCTCGCGCCTGACCGCACGGCCGCCGCGGAGCCGTCAGCCTGACCAGGCGCTCGCCCGGTCGGCGAGCTGGCGGACCTCGCTGGCGATGGCGGGCCACAGCGGCGCGGGCAGGTCGTGTCCGACACCGGGCAGGACCACCAGGCGGGCGCCAGCAATGGCTTTCGCGGTGGCGCGCGCGGCGCTGACGCGCAGGATGGGGTCCTGGTCGCCATGCAGGACGAGGACGGGCTGGTGCAGCTCGCGCAGCTTGGGGCCATGCCACGGGGCGCCGACCTGCCTGCTCTGCGCCTTGGTATCGCGGGGGCCGCTGTCGGCCTCCCGCTCGATCCACTCCCGCGCGGCGTCCTCGTCGAACGGGTAGGCCGGGGAGGCGACTTCGCGGGCCAGCATGAGCGAGAGCTGGATGTCGCCCTCCCGGCCCTCGGGGAACTTGGCCCTGGACAGCTTGGCCAGCAGGCCGAAGCGCACGTACCGTCCTCCTCTGATTCCGACCGCGTCACTGGGCATGCCCATGGCCGACGTGACGCTCAGCACCCGGTCAGGGTGACGTAGCGCGATGCGCTGGGCGATGATCCCGCCGAGCGAGGCGCCGAAAATATGGGCCTTCTCCCAGCCGAGCGCGTCGAGCACCGCGACCGCGTCGTCGGTCATGTCCTCAGAGGAGTACGCACCCCGTTTGCGGGCCAGCGCGGCGAACGGGTTGCTGCCGCCGGTATCAGGCATCCGGGTGGACTGCCCGGCATCCCGCTGGTCGTAGCGGGCCACCGCGAACCCCCGGTCGGCGAACGCCTGGCCCAGCCCGGACGGCCACCAGAACCTGGAGACGGCGAGGCCCATGACCAGCAGCAGCGGGTCACCCTCCGAGCCGGCCAGCCGGTCGTAGGCGATCTCCACCGTGCCGTTGCGGGCATACTTCACCGGCGTCCACGTGCTGGCCCACGGGCCAGCTTCGGCTGCTCCGGCCATCTCTCCTCCTCGGCTCGCCGGCCATCGCGGGAAACTGCGATCGATGTTCGCTATATGAAGAACCTACCTTACTGAATACAGTGTTCGCAATGAGGGAGGAACTGAAGACCAGCGGCCGCGGCCAGAGCATCTGGGTACGCCCGGAGCGCTCGGCCCGCGGGCCGTCCCCCGAGCACAGCCGCGCGGAGATCGCATCGGCGGGCGTCACGCTGGCCGACACCCGCGGTCTCGGCGCGGTGACCATGCGCTCGGCCGCGGCGGCCATCGGCACCGCGCCCGCCTCCCTGTACCGCTACGTGGCCAGCCGGGACGAGCTGGTGGAACTCATGGCCGACCAGGTGTACGGCGAATACTCCTACCACGAGCCTGGTTCGGGGCACCCAGCCGGCGATCTGCTCAGGCTCGCTCGGCAGGGCCGTGCCACATACCATCGGCATCCATGGCTGCTCGACGTCCCGGCCACCGGGAACCTGCCAGGGCCGAACGCGGTCGCCTTCATCGAGCACGCACTGGCCGCCCTCGCCGGAACGGACCTGACCGGGCCGGCCAAGCTGGAGACGATCGGCCTGTTCTCCGGCGCGGTGCGACTGCTCGCGCAGACGGAGATCAGCCAGCAGCGAGCCGGGCAGGACATGACCCAGTGGCAGGGCTCACTGGCTGATTACCTCTGGCCGATAGCAGCAGCCGGCCAGCACCCGCACCTGGCGGCCGCGCTGGCGGACCAGCCCGCCGACGGCGACCCCGCCCGGCACGAGTCACTGTTCGACCACGCGATGACCCGCATCCTGACCGGCCTGCTCCCACCCCCGGACGCCGTACCCGGCCCCCGCGCTACTGACGCCACTCATCAGTGAAGCCGGCCTAGCCGAGTGGTGCGGGCCTGACTCCCTGGCCGCTAGGACGAGCGCCGCCCCCGGCCGCCTCCAGGATGGTGCCGAGCAGCTCGCGGGTGTGCGGCTCCTCGAGAACCTCGCCGATCCACGCGGCGGAGTTGGCCCGCTCGGGCGAGCGGGGATTGGGCTTCAGCCAGTCGGTGGCGGCGATCTCGGTGATGTGCCCGAGTTGCGCGATGAGCATCGAGAAGTGTCCGCGCCGGGTCACGGCCGCCGGTCCGCGGGCTTCCCGGTAGGCGTCGGTCAGCGCACGCACCCGGCCCGAGTCGGCGCGGGCGAACTCGAAGAGGACGCACCCGAGCTCCTGGCTCGGATCAGCCGGACCACTGTTCTCCCAGTCGATGACGCATACTCCGCCGTCCGCGGTGGGCAGGACATTGTCGGCCCACAGGTCGCGGTGACAGGTCCGAAGCATCTCCGGAGGCTCGATCCAGGACTCCAGCGCGACCAGCTCATCGCGCAGATCGGCCAGCCGGCCAGCGAACGGCGCTCCCGCCTCAAGAAGCTGCCCGACCAGATGGTCCCAGCGATCGGCGCCGAGCGGTTCGTGATACCACGGGTCCAGCGGACTGAGGTCAGTGGCTGACATGCGGTGAATGGCGGCCACGACCACGCCCACCCGCGCCGGGTCGAGCCTGGAGTCGGGGGCCTTCAGATCGATCCACTCGTACACCCTGACCTGCCTGCCGTCTGTGGCCGCGAACACGCATCCCTCCGTGGTGCGCCGCACCTGCGGCGTCGGGACGCCGGCGGCGTAGGCCGCCTCGTGGAACGCGGTCGCCAAGCGCACCTCGTCCTCACTGAACGAGCGGAAAGGCACCTTCACCGCCCAGCTGCCGTCTGCGGTGTCCAGCCGCCACACAAGTCCCTGCCTGCCCCGCGCGACAGGCCCGTCCGACAGCCTCGCAGCCTGGCCGAGAGCGAAGCGCCGGGCGAGCTCGGCGGCATCCATCAAGCCACTCCAGCACATATGCGCGCGCTATACCAGGACAGCCATCGACGGAGATCCCCTGTGCCCATGACCGTAATCTGACCGCTGTGCAGCACGGTCGAAGATGGGTCGCACCCGACCGCGGACCGAGCGCGCGGAGCTAGGAGTCTGCGCGGCCGCCTCCGGCCGCCTGCGGAGGAAGCAGCTGGTCGATAAGGATCTCCTTCAGCCACTGCTCGTACCGGTCGGGGAGCCAGCCTCGGTCACCGACGAGCAGCCGGTAGACCTCGGGGGACATGAGGGCGTGAATGATGTCCGTAGCGTCGCGCTCGCGCAGCTTCGGCCGCAGGGCGCCGGCGCGAGCCAGGGAACGCGCGATATGCGCTTGGCCCTGCTGCCTCTGCCGCGTCTGCTCGGCCAGCAGCGATTCGGCGTCAGGATCGGAGCCCGCCGCGCTAACGAGGATCCGATGAACGGGCTCGGCCCTCGACATGATGCCGCGGGTGAGGCCAGCGAAACCCGACAGCTGGTTCCTGGGATCTGGATCCGCAAGAAGCGCGCCGACGCGGGGACGGTCCATCAGCGCGACGGCCTCGTCGTCACCAGCTACTGAGACGTCGAGCAGCGCCTTGAGGATCCCGAGTTTCGAGGAGAACAGCCGGTACACCGTCGCAGGCGGCACATCCGACCGGTCGCTGATGGCCTCGATCGTCGTTCCGGCGTAGCCGCGGTCGAGGAAAAGGGCCTGCGCGGCCTCGACGACCGCGGCGCGGGCCAGGCGAGTCCGAGCCTGGCCGCCCTGGCCGTCATACGAGCGGCGGCGCTTGACGTCGTTAGCCATGCTGGTGATACTACTACTCTCGAATTGGGAGTGCTACTCTCGAATTGAGAGTGCTAGGCACAGGAGGCAGGCCGATGGCGAGCACCCAGAACCTGATCGACGCGAACATCTCCCGATCCCCGCAGCACGGGCTCGGCCGGCTCGCCGGGTGGTGCTATGACCACCGGCGCCGGGTGCTGCTCGGCTGGCTCCTCGCCGTGGTGGCCGTCATCGGGCTCGCGCAGTGGGCCGGGAGCCGGCTGGACAACAACTTCGCGCTGGGCAGTTCGCCCTCGCAGCAGGCCCAGAACCTCCTGGCGAGCCGGTTCCCGGCCCAGCAGGGCGACAGCGCGGACGTGGTCCTGCGCTCGTCGACTCCGCTCGACAGCCCCGCCCGCGCCGCCGCCATCGGCCGGCTGGCGCGGTCCCTGCGGCCCCTGGCCCACGTCTCGGGAGTGCAGAGCCCGCTCGCCCGTGGCGGCCGCCGTCAGCTGTCCGCCGACCGCCGGATCGGCTTCGTGGTGGTCCAGTTCGACGCCGCGGCCGCAGACCTGCCCGCCAGCTCCGTCCGGGGGGTGATCGACACTGCCCGCAGCTTCGCCCGGCCGGGACTGCAGGTGGCGGTGGGGGGAGCACCGGTCGAGACCGTCGTCTCAGCCGCTCCGGGGTCGAGCGAGACAATCGGGCTCGCGGCGGCCATCGCGGTCATGCTGCTGGCCTTCGGGTCGGTAGTGGCCATGGGCCTGCCGATCCTCACCGCGCTAGTCGGCGTGGGCATGGGCTTCGGGCTCCTCGAGGCGCTCAGCCACCTGTTCACCGTGCCCACCTTCGGCCCGGACGTGATGATCATGATCGGCCTGGGCGTCGGCATCGACTACGCCCTGCTCATCGTCACCCGCTACCGCCAGGGACTGGCCGAGCGGCAGCTGCCCAGCGACGCCGTCGTCGCGGCCCTGTCCACCGCCGGGCGCGCCGTGCTCTTCGCCGGCGGCACGGTGGTGATCGCGCTGCTCGGGCTGTTCGTGGTGGGGCTGCCGTTCATGGACGGCCTCGCCGCGGCGACGATCGCCGCCGTCGCCCTCGTGCTGGCCGCCGCGCTCACCCTGCTGCCTGCGATGCTCGGCTTCGCCGGGCCGGCCATCGACCGGCTGCACATCCCCGGCCTGCTGGCCAGGCCCGCGACCACCGGCCAGGGATTCTGGTATCGCTGGAGCCGCACAGTGCAGCGGCGGCCGTGGATCTGCGCCGCCTCGGCGCTGGCCGTGCTGGTGGTGCTGGCCATCCCGCTGTTCTCGATGCGCCTGGCGTTCAGCGACGCCGGCAACGACCCGGCCTCGCTCACCACCCGGCAGGCCTACGACCTGCTCGCCGAGGGCTTCGGCCCCGGGTTCAACGGGCCCCTCGTCATCGCCGCCGACCTGCGTGGCCCGCATGCGCCAGCCAGCATCGCCCGGCTCGGCGCGCGCCTGAGCCAGGTCCCTGGCGTGGCCTCGGCCAGCCCGCCGGTCGTCAACGCCGCCGGGGACGCCGCGGTCATCGTCGTGTATCCCGCTACGGCGCCGCAGGCCGCACAGACCGCTGCGCTCGTCCGCCGGCTGCGCGATCAGGTGATCCCGCACGTCACCGCGGACAGCGGAGTCACCGCCTACGTCGGCGGCCAGACCGCCGCCGGAGCCGACACCTCGGCCTACCTGTCCGCCCGGCTGCCGTGGGTGATCGGCCTGGTCGTCACGCTGGCGTTCCTCCTCCTGATGGCGGTCTTCCGATCCGTAGCTATCCCGCTCAAGGCCGCAGCGATGAACCTGCTCTCGATGGGCGCGGCCTACGGCGTCATCGTCGCCGTCTACCAGTGGGGATGGCTCGCCAGCCTCTTCGGCGTCAGCCGCACCGGCCCGATTGACCCGTGGATCCCGCTCATGATGTTCACCATCGTGTTCGGCCTGTCGATGGACTACGAGGTATTCCTGCTCTCCCGCATGCGCGAGGAATGGCTCCGAAACGGCGACAACTCGGAAGCTGTGGCCTGCGGGCTCGCTGGCACCGGCCGGGTCATCACCGCCGCGGCCGCCATCATGGTGTGCGTATTCGGCTCGTTCGTCGTCGGCGATCCGCTGCGGATCCTCGACGTGTTCGGCCTCGGCCTGGCTGTCGCCGTCCTCATCGACGCCACCGTGGTCCGCATGATCCTCGTGCCCGCCATCATGCAGATCCTCGGCTCCGCCAACTGGTGGCTGCCCCGCTGGCTCGGGCGGGCCATGCCCAGGCTCGCCATTGGCGGCTAGCCGAGGCGGGCCTCCTGGCGCAGGAGGGCGGGCAGCTCCTCAGGGGCGGGCGCGGCGCCGGTCAGGCCGCGCGCGGCGAACCACCGGCCGACGTTGTCCGCGTCGCGGTCCAGGAACTGCGCCCCGCGCGGATTGGCGATCACGTCGACGACCTGCGGCCAGTCGATGATGACCAGGCGGCCGCGGTGAACCAGCAGGTTGTAGGCGGACATGTCGCCGTGGGCCAGGCCGTGACCGGCGAGCGTGAGAAGCGCCCGGACGAGCTGGTCCCACAGGTCGGCCAGGCCGGCGCCCTGCGGTCGGGTCTCGGCCAGCCGCGGCGCGGCGGTCCCGTCGGGCTCGCCGATGAACTCCAGCAGGACCTCCGTGCCGAGCACCTGCACCGGGTACGGCACCGGGACGCCCGCCAGGTAGAGCTGGCCCAGGACCGTGAACTCCGCGTTGGCCCACTGCCTGGCGATCATCTCCCGGCCGGCTGACGACCGGCTGGCCATCGCCCGGCTATCACGAGATTTCCTGACCCGCCGGCCCTCCAGGTACCCGCTGTCGCGGTGGAACATCTTGTGCTCGGCGGCCCGGTACCGCTTGGCGGCCAGCAGGCAGGACCGGTCCGATCCCGGCACGCCGCGGCGCACCAGGAAGACATCGGCTTCCTTGCCGGTCTTCAGTATCCCGAGCTCGGAATCGGCCGCGGCCAGGTCGGTGACCAGCCAGCGGGGGTAAGGCACGGGTCCGCGCTCACCGGCGGTCGACTGATCCCAGGTCGACCAGCGGTCACCTTCGGGCAGGCCGTCCACGCTATCGAGAGCGTCCGGGGCGGGCAGCGAGGCGCGGTGGCGGTTGCGCTTAGCGAAGGTCTCTTCGTCGTCGTCAAAACGCGGCTTGCCGCGGCGGCCAGAGGCGCGGCGGCTGGAGGCAGAATAGGGCACTGGTGGTGCTCCTCAGGCAGAAGGCGGGGGCGGGCAGCATGAACTGCGCAACGGGCGTCAACATTTTGCGAACCCTCCTTCTGCTCGACCGGCATCGCCGGTATCGGCCTGTCCGGCTGAGGCTGCCACGCGGTGACGGCGTACGGCAACCGAATTTCGCCGGGCGCCGGCCAGTCGCTGAGGAGGCCTGACCATGCCCGAGGAACAGCCGTCCGCGGCAGCCGGCTCCGGCGGACATCGGCTGAGCCTGCGCGCTGACTGCGAGCGCTGCTTCGCACTGTGCTGCGTCGCCCCGGCCTTCTCGGCCTCGGCCGACTTCGCCATCGACAAGGACGCGGGGCAGGCGTGCCCGAACCTGCGGCCGGATTTCCGCTGTTCCATCCACGATCGCCTCAGGCCGCAGGGTTTCCCCGGCTGCACCGCCTATGACTGCTTCGGCGCCGGGCAGAAGGTCGCCCAGCTCACCTTCGGCGGACAGGACTGGCGGCGGACGCCGGGCATCGCGGCGCAGATGTTCGCGGTGTTCACGGTCGTCCGGCAGCTGCACGAGCTGCTGTGGTACCTGAGTGAGGCCCTGACACTGCCGGCCGCCGGCCCGCTCCACGGCGAGCTGCGCCGCGCGCTGGCGCAGACCCAGCGACTGACCGGCGGCCGCCCCGACGTGCTGGCGGCGCTGGACGTCGAGGCGCACCGGCGGGACGTTAATGCCCTGCTCCTGCGGGCCAGCGAGCTGGCGCGGGCCGGAGCCGGAACCCGGCGCCAGCCCGCTGATCTCAGAGGCGCCGACCTCATCGGGAGGGATCTGCGCGGCGCCGGCCTGCGCGGCGCCAGCCTCAGGGGCGCCTACCTCACCGGGGCCGATCTGCGGGGCGCCGACCTGACCGCCGCTGACCTGACCGGAGCGGACCTCAGGGGCACCGACCTGAGCGGCGCCGATCTGTCCGGGAGCATCTTCCTGACCCAGTCCCAGCTCGATGCGGCGAGGGGCGACGGCGGCACCCGGCTGCCGCCGTCGCTCACCCGCCCGGCGCACTGGCCGCGATCGGCCTAGGCTCGGGGAGGTGATGACCTCCATGCCAGGCGCGACCTCCACCGGCCAGGACGTCGCGCGGCGGCTGATCGACGACGGCTACGTGATCGTCTCTGACCTGATGACCCCGGCCGATGTCCGGCTCGCCCGGAGCGACCTGGGCCGGGTACTGGACGCGACACCCGCCGGGCGCAACACGTTCGAGGGGTTCGACACTCAGCGGGTGTACGCCCTGTTCGCCAAGACCCGGACGTTCGACCGGGCGGCGACGCACCCGCTTCTGCTGGAGGTGCTCGACCAGGTTCTTGGGCACTATCAGCTGAGCGCCCCGGTGGGCATCCGCATCGGGCCGGGCGAGCGCGCCCAGGTGCTGCACCGCGACGATGCGGTCTATCCGATCCCCGAGCCCCATCCGCCGGTCGTGGTCAACACCATGTGGCCCCTGGATGAATTCACGGCCGACAACGGCGCCACCCGGTACATCCCCGGCAGCCACCGGTGGGAGCCCGGCCGCCAGCCGGCCGCCGACGACCCTGTCCGCCTGGCCACCATGACGCCGGGCTCGGTCCTGTTCTACCTCGGCAGCCTCTGGCATGGCGGCGGGGCCAACCGCACGCAGCGGCCGCGTCTCGGCGTGATCCTGGAATACGCCGCCGGCTGGCTGCGGCCGCAGGAGAATCACTGCCTCGCGGTTCCCCGCAGCATCGCCCGGCAGCTGCCAGAGCGGCTCCAGGAGCTGCTCGGCTACAACATCTACCCGCCGTTCGTCGGCTACGTGGACGGCGCCCACCCCCGCAAGGTCCTGTCGTCCGACGGGTGACAGATAGCGCCGGACCAGCTCCGCTGGCTACGGGCGCCCTATTCCGTGCAGGAAATCGATGAGGCCGGCGAAATAGGTCTCCTGGTCGTCGTACATGGACAGGTGGCTGCCTTCCGGGCAGTACAGGTAGCGCCCCGCGGGCAGCGCGCCGGCCATCATCTCCATGTGGGCCGGGTCCATCGTGTCGTAGCGGGCGCCGATGACCAGGGCCGGCACCTCGATCGACGCGAGCTCGCCGGTCCGGTCCCAGCGGGCCAGCTTGGCGTCGGCGCTGATCCCGAGCTCACTGGGCCCCTGCATGGAAACGTAAATCGCCGGGTTGATGTGGGCGAAGCCGCGCTGGACCGGATCGGGCCAGCTCTCCACCGGCATCCGCAGTACGTGATAGACGTAGTGCTGCTCGTTCAGCAGCTGCATGTACCTGGGGTTCTCGATCTCGCCCTTCGCCTCGAGCGCCTTGATCTCGGCCAGTGCCGTCTGGTCCATGGCAGGCATCAGCACCTGCTCGGCATAGGCGTTGTAGGCCGGGACGCTGGACATCATGTTGGAGATGACGAGCCCGCGCAGGTGCCGCTGGTAGCGAAGGGCGTACTCGATGGCCAGGATCCCGCCCCACGACTGGCCGTAGAGGACGAAGTTATCCCGGCCCAGCCCGAGCGCGCGGCGGACCTGCTCCACCTCATCGACGAACCGGTCGACATCCCACAGTGACCGATCCTCGGGCTGATCGCTGAAACCGGAGCCCAGCTGGTCGTAGTAGTAGTACTCGACACCCGCCGCCGGGAGATAGCTGTCACAGGCCTCGAGGTACTCATGGGTCGCCCCCGGCCCGCCATGCAGCAGCAGGACGCGCAGATCGGGGTTGTTGCCGACCCGCTTCACCCATACCCGGTACTGGCCCGCGGGCGTATCCACCGGGATCATCCGCGCGCCCCCGCTCAGCACGTCGTCCCGGCCGGAATAGTCCAGATAGCTGCTCATCGGTCGCGGTGCTCCCCGTCTCGCTGGCCCCGCGCGTGCACGCGCGGGCTCTTTCGTCAGGTGTTTCTCGAACCAGTGGTGGGCGTAGGGCTCATCGTTGAAGGCGGGGACCTCGGCGTATCCGGCGGACCGGTACAGGCCGATGGCCTCGGTGAGGTGCCGGCTGGTTTCCAGGCGCAGCACCGTGGTGCCCCGCTGGCGCGCATACAGCTCGAGCTCGGCCAGGATGCGCCGCCCGACGCCGAGGCCGCGGGCGCTGGGTGCCACCCACATCCGCTTGAGCTCGGCCGGCCCGGTGCCGTGGAACTTCAGCGCGCCGCAGCCGGCCGGCTCGCCGCGGACCCTGGCCAGCAGCAGAACACCGGCGGGCTCGGCCAGGTCGCCAGTGGCGGCGGGGAGGCTGGCGTCCGGGTCGAACCCGGCGTCAAAGCGGGAATCGAGCTCAGCGAAGTAGGACTGGAGGCAGAACCGGGCGGCGCTGCTGGCGGGGTCCTCGACTGCGATCTCGACCAGCACCTGCGATGCTCTCAGCCCGACGAGATCTTCGCCCATGTTCCTGACTCTAGCCAGCGGGTGGCCAGGCACGTCATGCCGGCCACCAAGCGCTGGCCTGCGGGCCAGCGACACGCCGCCGGATCTCCCCGGTATGACCGGGCAATTCCTGCATGATGGCGGGAAGAACGCACACAGCAGGGCAGTGCCTGGGTTGCCGCGGTCAGGCAGGCAGCCGGGCACCCGGCACGCCGGGGGGGCGATGGCAGGTCCCGCGTTCTCCGATGACAGCCCGCCGGCTGCGTTCGCGGCCCGCCGCCGGCGGCTGCTGCTGACCGTCGGCGCGATAACGCTGACCGCCGGCCTGGCCCCCCGCCTGCTGACCGCACGGCCACCAGACCAGATCCCCGCCGGCCTCCAGGACGCGGCTTCCCGCCCTCGGGCCCGCACGGCCGCTCATCACGCCGCGCCCCCTCACCAGGCCCCGGCCTACCCGCTGGACCGGCCCCTGTACTACGTGGACGACGCTTCCCGTGCGATCGCGCTGACCATCGATGACGGCCCCGACCCGGTGTACACCCCGCAGGTCCTGCGGGTCCTGCGCCAGTATCACGTGACCGCGACGTTCTCCATGATCGGCACCCGGGTGACCGCCTACCCGCACCTGGCCAGGGCGGTCGCCGAGGCCGGGCACCAGATCGCCAACCACACCTGGTCCCACGCCAACCTGACCAGCATGTCCGCCCGCCGCGTGCACAGCGAGCTGGCCCTGACCAGCCAGGCCGTCCACGCCGCCGCCGATGTGCGCCCGGCGCTGTTCCGCGCCCCCTACGGGGCATGGTCACCAGCGGTGATCCGCCAGTGCGAGCAGATGAAGATGATCCCGCTGGACTGGTCGGTGGACCCCCGTGACTGGGCCCGGCCGGGAACCCGCAGCATCGTCCGCAGCATCATGCACAACACCCGGCCCGGATCGATCATCCTGGAGCACGACGGCGGCGGCAACCGCTCCGAGACCGTCGAGGCGCTGGACATCGTCTTGCCCCGGCTCCAGCACCACGGCTTCCGCTTCGTCACCCCCTGACACGGGCGCGGCGTGAACTGCGAGGATGCCAGCATGTCCTTCTGGAAGCCGGCCGCATCATGATCAGCGTGCTGCTGGCCGACGACCATTCCCTGATCAGGAAGGGCTTCCGCCTGATCCTCGACGCCGAAACCGATATCGCGGTGGTCGGCGAGGCCGGCGACGGGACGGTGGCCGTCTCCATGTGCTCCGCGCTGCGTCCCGATGTGGTGCTCATGGACGTCCGGATGCCCGGCCGTGACGGCATCGAGGCGACCCGCGACATCGTGGCCGCCGGGCTGCCGTCGAAGGTACTGATCCTGACCACCTTCGATCTGGACGACTACGTCTACGCCGGGCTGCGCGCGGGCGCCAGCGGCTTCCTGCTCAAAGACACCCAGCCCGACGAACTGGTGGCCGCGATCCGCACTATCGCCGCCGGCGATGCCGTCCTCGCGCCGACCGCCATCAAGCACCTCATCCGCCAGTTCGCCACCACCCAGCCGCCCGAGCGGCCCAGCGGCCACCGCGGCGCCCAGATACGGCAGGCCCTCACCGGCCGCGAGCAGGAAGTCTTCTCCCGCATCGCCGCAGGCATGTCCAACAGCGAGATCGCGGCCAGCCTGCACCTGTCCGAGGGCACAGTGAAGATCCATGTCGGCCGGATACTGGCCAAGCTCGGCCTGCGCGACCGCGTCCAGGCCGTCGTGCTCGCCTACGAATCTCATCTGATAACCCCCAGGGCGTTCCCGCCGGGCCGGCCCCGGCACCCGCGCTGACGGCCCCGGCGCGATCGGCTGAGTAAGGTCGGGGCATGACCGTGCAGCATTCCCTGGCCGACATCGGCATGAAGGCCATGAGCCAGGCCCACCGGGCGATCCTGCGCCTCAGCGGCGGCCGGGTGCTGGGCTCGGCCTTCGGGATGCCCGTCGTTGAGCTGCACACCGTGGGGCGCACGTCGGGCCTGCCCCGCTCCACCATGCTCACCGCCCCGGTCATTGATGGTGACCGGATTGTGCTGGTGGCCTCCAAGGGCGGGGATGACCGGGACCCCGACTGGTACCGCAATCTGATGGCCCACCCCGATACCGAGCTGACCATCGCCGGCCAGCGCCGGCCCATGCGGGCCCGCCGGGCGTCGGCGGCGGAAAAGGCCGAGCTGTGGCCACGGGTGGTGGCTGCCTACAAGGGCTACGCCGGTTACCAGACCCGGACTGACCGGGACATCCCGCTGGTCATCTGCGAACCGCGGTGAACGCTCCCCGCTAGCTCGCGTCCGCCGGGTCCGCCGGCTGCGCTGTGTCCGCCGGTTGCGCTGTGTCTGCCGGCTGCGCTGGGTCCGCCGGCTGGTCTGGGTCCGATCCGGCCGCGCCGGCCTCGGGCGAGCCCAGGCGCAGCGGCGGCAGCTTGTACAGGATGTCTATGTCGAGCTGCTGGGCATCGGCCAGCACGGTGTCCTGCTGCTGCTGGGCCTGGCCGGCGGTCTGCTTGGCCAGCTCGGACGCCAGGCCGCCCAGCTGCCGTACCCCGGTGTCATCCACCAGCACATGGCTGGTGGAAAGGACCGTGATGCCCTCCACCCGCCGGTTCGCCTGGCCGGGCAGCGAGAGAGCCGCCCCGACCTGCGCCGCCTCAGCGGGGTCGGCCGGGTGCACGGTCAGCCGGTTACGCTCGCCGATTACCCATTTATGGTATTTCATCACCTCGCCCTGAAGAGGCAGGGTTCGTATGTCCTCAGCCGCCAGCCCGAATCGCTTTCCCTGGGCGAAGCAGCGGGCGTAGGCCACCAGGGCCGCCGACCAGAGCGCCTGCGGCACGACCGCGTCCCGCTCTTCCTCCGGCGTGGCCAGCTCGGACAGCAGCCGCTTGCAGCATTCCATGACGAACTGGAGATCCTGCAGGATCGAGACCTGGTCGGCGAGAATCCGCGCGGACGGCACGTCCAGCGCGACCGCCAGCATCTGGTCCTGTGATGATGGCGCGTTCGTCCCGCTCATAGCTCCTCGTCCCGGTCCGTGACCCCCATGACTACGTGCGCTCAGATTCTCACAGCCCGGCTGCGGTCCCCCGTCTCACAAAGCGACAAGTCACTCCCGCCCGTCACTGCTGCTCGCGGCGCTCACACCGCCACGAGCAGCAGGCGGCTGGCCGCCGCCGTCCCGGCGGCCAGGTTGTCCAGGAAGAGCTCGCGCGCCAGCGGAATATCGCGCAGTTCCCACAGGAGAAGGGAGTTCTGCCAGGCCAGGTCCCTGGCCGAGTTGATGGTCCAGCTGCCGACGAGGTTGCTGACCGCCTGCAGGTGGTGATCGACGGCCAGCTCGGGCGCGGACTCGAACGACTGGCGGACTGATTGCTCGGCCGCGTCCAGTAGCTGGTCCACCTTCTGGTAGTCGGCCAGATGGGTGCCCGCGGCCGGAGAGGTGGCCAGATCGGCGCAGGTGCTGACGACGGCCATCGGCAGGTCGTGGTTGATGTGGGCGTTCATGCCGGCCAGGGCGAACTGGATCGGCTCTATCCCCGGCTGGGCACGCTGCTGGACGAGCGGGCGCCAGGCCAGCGGCACCGCCGCCGGATCGCCCGCCGCGGCGGCCGCGCTGAAGTAGAGGCTGGCGAACTCCAGGTCGAGCCTGGTCATGAACTCCGGATCGGCGAAAAACCCCTGGCCGAGATTGCTGTTCATCTGCTGGGTCACCGTGAGGTACATGCGGTTGAAGCAGGCCAGGCCATCGCCGGCCGGATGGGCCGCCTCGAAGGCTTCCATGCGTGCTATGGCCTGGGCGACCGACGTCGCTGCGGCGGGCGGGCCTGACGGATCGGCGGACATGGCGTCACTATAGGGCGAGGCTGGTCAGGACGGCGGCGACCTGGCCGAGGTCGCCCGATACGATGCGCCGTATGCGGTTCGCGATCTCGATCCCCCAGTTTTACTCCGACGGCCAGTTCGACCCGGCGGCGTTCCGCGCCTATTTCGCGCGCGTGCAGGAGCTGGGCTTCGACAGCGCGTGGGCGCAGGAACAGGTGCTGGGGCCGGCGCCGCAGCTGGCCCCGATCGAGGCGATGACCTATGCGGCCGCGTGCACCGACCGGCTGCGGCTGGGGTGCGTGGTCTTCGTGTCCACCCTGCACAGCCCGGTGCACCTGGCCAAGAGCCTCAGCACGCTGGACCAGCTCAGCCGCGGCCGGATCGAGATCGGCGTCGGCACGGGCGGTAAGGGGCGGCCGTTCGCCGCCTTCGGCGTGGATCCCGGCCGGTACGTCGCGCAGTTCACCGAGGGGCTCGCGCTGATGAAGAGGCTGTGGACTGATTCCCGCGTCACCTTCGACGGGGAGTTCTGGCAGCTGCAGGATGCGGCCATGGAGCCCAAGCCATTCCAGAAGCCATTCCCGCCGGTCTGGTTCGGCGGGGCCGCGCCGGCCGCGCTGCGGCGTGCCGTGCGGCTGGGCGACGGCTTCTTCGGCGCGGGCTCCTCCCCCACCGCGAAGTTCGCCGGCCAGGTCCAGATCGTGCGGGAGGCGCTCGCCGGGTCGGGCCTGCCGGCGGCCGATTTCCCCATCGCCAAGCGCGTCTATATCGCGGTGGACGAGGACGCCGGGCGGGCGCGCCAGCGGATGAACACCGAGCTGGAGCGGCTCTACGGGCGCCGTTCGCAGGACATCGAGGACGCCGCGATCGCGGGCACGGCCGCCGACTGCGTCCGCGAGGTGCGCAAGGTGGCCGAGGCCGGCGCGGAACTGATCCTGTTCACGCCGATGTTCGAGCCAGCCGAGCACGCCGAGCGCCTGGCCGCGGAGGTCATCCCCCGGCTCGGGTAGCGGCTCGCGCCGGGTATCAACAGCACCCGGCGCGGGCCGTTTATGCTGCTGACGGAGGGTGCGGCGACAGGTGCTCGTGCACGGCGGCCCACCGGTCACCGTCGCGGCGGAAGACGATGGTCTCCCGCTCGCTGACGGCCTGCTCGCCGGCGCGGGTGCGGATCACCGTCGTGACATCGTGACTGAAGACGCCGACGTCCCCCAGGTCCTGCACGACCGGCTGCGCGGAGGTGCAGGACTGGACGCGGAAGCCATCCTCGCGCTCCCACTGCCGCCAGAGCCGCTGGTAGTCATCCCGGGAGGCCAGCCGGGCCTCAGTGGTGTAGAAGATGAAGGTCGCATCGGGAGCGAAGCAGCCGAAGTAGGCCGCCGTGTCGTGCCGGCCGAACGCCTGGACGAGATGCCGCGCCGCGGCGAGTATCTCGTCGGCGACGGTCACCGGGCGGCCTTCCCGGCGGCCAGGGCCGACAGCAGCTCGTAACCGGCGTGCGCCGCGGCGATCCCGGTGATCTGCGCGTGATCGTAGGCCGGCGCGACCTCCACGATGTCCGCGCCGACGAGGTTCAGGCGGGCGAAGGATCGCAGCGTGGCCAGCAGCTCACGGCTGGACAGGCCGCCCGCCTCCGGCGTGCCGGTCCCCGGGGCGTGCGCGGGATCGAGCACGTCGATATCCACCGAGACGTACACGGGACGGTCACCGACCCGCTGCCGGATGCGCTCCACCAGGCCGGCTACGCCGAGCAGCTCCACGTCGGGCGCCGATATCACCTGGAAGCCCAGCTCGATGTCCTGGGTCAGATCGGTGTCGGCGTACAGGGGACCGCGGATTCCCGCGTGCAGGCAGCCTGACCGGTCCAGCAGGCCTTCCTCCGAGGCCCGGCGAAAGGGCGTGCCATGCGTGTAGGCCGCGCCGAAGTAGGTGTCCCAGGTATCGAGGTGCGCGTCGAAATGGACGACCGCCAGCGGGCCGTGCACCGACGACAGCGCCCGCAGCATCGGCAGTGCCACCGTATGGTCGCCGCCGAGCATCAGCACGCTGGGCGCGCGTTCCAGCAGATCGCGCGCCCCGCGCTCGATCTGGCTGATCGCCTGCTCGATGCTGAACGGGTTGACCGCGAGATCCCCCGCATCGGCCACCTGCTGGCTGGCGAACGGCGATACCTGCAGGGCCGGGTTGTAGGGGCGCAGCAGCCGGGACGACTCCCGGATGTGGGCGGGGCCGAAGCGGGCGCCCGGCCGGTAGCTGACCCCGCTGTCGAAAGGCACGCCCAGCACCGCCACGTCGGCCTGCGACACCTCATCGAGGCGCGGCAGGCGGGCGAAGGTGGCCTCCCCGGCGTACCGGGGCACCACGGTGGCGTCCACCGGCCCGACGGTGTCGCCGACGATGATCCGCGGGACAGGATCGGTCATGCCGCCGCCTCCGCGGCCTGGTCGATCGCCTTCAGCTCCCGCTCGCTGACATCGATGGCCGACTGCTCGGCGGTCACGTCGAGCGAGCGCGACAGCAGCAGGTAGACCAGGCCGGAGACGACCAGGCCGACCAGCCAGGCGTAATCCACGCCGTTGGTCAGGTGATTCGGGAAGTAGCCGGTGTAGGACAGGCCGGCGATGGGCGGCAGCACCATGAACGGGATCTCGCAGGCAAAGCCGATGAAATACGCCGTCAGGCCGCGCCAGCCCCACAGGCCGTAGACGCCGTCCGGACGGAAGATGTCGGTGATCGCGTAGTGCCCGCGGCGGACGAAGAAATAGTCCACCAGGTTGAGCGCGGTCCACGGCACGAGCAGGTACAGCATCAGTGTCAGCGAGTTGAGGACCGCGGACACGGCGCTGGTGCTGGAGGAGATGCTGGCCCCGATGGCGTACCACACGATCGCCAGCGCGATGATCGTCCCGACACGCCACGCCCGGCTGGTCCTGATCTTCTTGAACGAGTCGATCCCGGTCAGGACCGTGAGCATCGCCCCGTACGCGTTCATGCCCATCGTGGCCAGCAGCGCTGTCGCGGACAGCACGGCCGTGATCGAGCCGAGCGGGGCGGCCACGTTGTCCCCCGCGACCTGCAGCCCGACCAGCCCGTCATTGACGCCGAGGCGGGTGGCGAGCCACGCGCCGATGGCGATCAGCCAGATCGCCGAGCTTGAGGCGCCGAAGAACACCGCGGTGATGATTCCGCGGGCCGGCGTCTTGCGGGGCATGTAGCGCGAGTAGTCAGAAACGTACGGCGCGTAGGTGATGTTGTAGGCGGCGGCGACCGAGAACTGGGCCATGAACGCCGCGAAGACGAAGCCGGCCGGGTGGTGGTGCCCGGTGCCGCCTGCGTGCCCGATGAGAATGGCGATCGAGATGATGGCGTAGCACGGGAACGAGATGACCAGCAGGAACCGGAAGACCCGGTGCACCCAGTCGTAGCCGAAGATGGCCAGCAGCGCCGCGAGCACCGCGGTGACGATCGCCACCAGGCGGGCGTTCCAGCCGAATGCGCCGTGCAGTCCGGTGCTCATCAGGACCTGGTCGGCCACATTGAAGGCCATGTAGGTGAACAGCACGGCGAACAGGGCCACGACGACGCCGCGATAGCCGAGCTGCGCGCGGGTCTGGATCATCTGCGGCAGGCCGAAGACCGGGCCCTGGGTGGCGTGAAAGGCCATGAACAGCGTGCCGAACCAGATGCCCAGCGCGCCGGCCAGGATCGACCAGCCCAGCGACAGGCCCAGCGCGGGGCCCACGAAGCCGATCGGGATCGTGAAGTACTGGAAGTTGCCCAGGAACCACAGCATGGTCTGCTGCCAGACCTTGCCGTGCCGCTCCGAGTCCGGGATCCAGTCGATCGAGTGCACCTCGATCTGGCCGAGCAGGCCGCGCTCAGCCTCGCCGACCGCCGGCTCCGTGGCCTGTGTCGCCATGCCGCCTCCCAGCTAGATGTGACCTGCCTCACAAATTATGATCACTAGATGTTTCCTGGCAGTCAACCCTTGTTTCATAACGAGTTCTGGGGTGCGATGGGATCCGGGACCCGGGCGGCCAGGGTCCCGTAGGCCAGCGCCGGGGAGGAGGACTGATGCCCAGCGGCAGCAGCGGGAACGGCGCGCTAGAGAGCGGCCCCGGCGGCCCGCGCATCGGCGCGCGGCTGCGGGCGGCCAGGCTCGCCGCCCGCAAGAGCATGGCCGAAGTGGCCGAGCAGAGCGGGCTGACCAAGGGATTCGTTTCCAAGCTGGAACGAGACCTCGCGAACGTCTCGGTCGCCTCGCTCATCCGGCTCTGTGAGGCACTGGAGGTGTCCGTCGGCTCCCTGTTCGACGCCTCCAGGGGCGAGGTGGTCAGGCGCGGCGCGTACCCGCCCATCAACTTCGGCGGCAGCGGGGTCAGGGAGTACCTGCTCACGCCGTCCGGTGAGAAGCGCATGCAGGCCATCCTCAGCGACATCGAGCCAGGCGGCGGCAGCGGCGATGAGCCCTACTCGCTG
>CAWDVH010000004.1:0-1261964 GCA_963805705.1 uncultured Actinomycetota bacterium
GTGACAGTAGCGGTGCTGGACAGCGGCGTCCAGGGCAGCGTCCCCGACCTGCGCGGGGCGGTCGTGCCCGGCGGTGACACCACCGGCGCGGGGACCAGCGGCATGACCGACGACGACCGGACCGAGGACGGGCACGGCACCGCGATGGCCTCCCTGATCGCGGGCCAGGGTCGGGGGACCGGCATGGTCGGCATCGCCCCTCAGGCCAAGATCCTGCCGGTCCGGGTGGGCGGCATGAACGGCATCTCGCCCGGCGGCTCGGCTCAGACGGTCGCGGCCGGCATCAGGTTCGCGGTGAATCACGGTGCGCAGGTCATCAACATGTCCCTGGGCGGGCCGGCGGGGTCGCCTTTTACCTGTGATCAGGTGGTCCAGGATGCGGTCGCCTACGCGCTGGAGCACAACGTCGTCCTGGTCGCCGGGGCGGGCAACACACGTAAGACGGGTAATCCGCCGGTGCAGCCCGCATCGTGCGCGGGAGTGCTGGCGGTCGGCGCGGTCAATCCCAGCCTGACGCTATGGTCACGCAGCGAGCGGCAGCCGTATGTGGCCGTGACCGCGCCAGGTAACGAAATCGGCTGGTCGGGGCGCGACGGCAGGTACTTCCCCGACGGGTTCGGCACCAGCCAGGCAGCCGCGTTCGCCTCCGGCGAGGCGGCGCTGGTTCGCTCGCGGTATCCGTCCATGCCCTGGCCGCAGGTGGTGCAGCGGATCATCAACACCACGCTGCGCACGGGCACTACCGTGCCCAGCGTCGGCTTCGGGTACGGGATCATCCAGATCGCGGGCGCGGTGAACGCTTCCCGGTACCCGGTGGCGGCCAGCGCGCCAGATCCCGTATACGCCGCTTACCAGCGATGGCTGGTCTCCCCGGAGGGCACGCACTTCACGTCGTCGTCCCGTGGGCGGCTCCATGCGGCGCGCGGCTCACCGGCCGGGGCACCGGCAGCGGTACCAGCCCAGGCGCCCGGCGGATCGGGCCGCCTGGTCGCGGTGGTCGCGGTGGTCGCGGTGGTCGCGGTGGTCGCGGCGGGCGGGGCAGCGCTGGCGGTCGCCGTGTCCCGCCGCCGGCTCCGACGCCCGGCCTAGGACGCCCCGGCCTACCTGCGCCACGGCCCGGCATGTCAGTTCGGGGTCCGTGCCTTCCGGCCGCTCACGGCGGGTCGCGGCACTCCCGTTTAGGGTGATCTAGTGGCCATCGAGCTGGTCTTTGAGACCCACTCCACGACCGAGGACAACGAGGCGGGACGCGCCACCGGCTGGCTGCCCGGACAGCTGTCCGAACGAGGCCGGGCGCAAGCTCGCCAGCTGGGGCAACGACGCGGCAGTGACGGGATTACCGCCGTGTTCAGCTCCGATCTGACCCGCGCTGCCCAGACGGCAGCCATCGCCTTCGGCCAGGCCTCGATCCCGGTGCTCCATGACTGGCGGCTGCGCGAATGCGATTACGGCCAGCGCAACGGGATGCCCGCCGCTGAGCTGCACGCCGGCCGGCGCGAGCACCTGGACCGGCCCTATCCGGGCGGCGAAAGCTGGTGGCAGGCCATCACGCGCGTCGGCCGGTTCCTCGGCGACCTGCCGCTGCGCTGGAACGGGCAGCGGATCCTCGTCATCGGTCATGTCGCCACCCGGTGGGGCCTGGACCACTTCATCGCCGGGACCCAGCTCGAGCAACTCGCCGAGCAGGACTTCGCCTGGCAGGAAGGATGGGAGTACCGGCTCAGCTAGCCAAAGTAACCCAGCCACCTCAGTGTCCTGCCCGGGATTACCGGTCATCGGCCTGGGGCGCCAGGCGAGGCCCGGGCGCGCGTTCAGCCGCCTGCTGGCCGGCGATGACCTGGTCGTCGCGCAGCCACGCGTCGATCCCGGCCAGCAGGCGCGAGCGGGTCTGCGGCGGAGCCGCCGAGCCGCGCACCGACATCCGCGCGAGCTCGGCGAGCTCGTCGTCGGACAGCCCCTGCGCCTGCCGGGCCAGCTCGTACTGGGCCGTCAGCCGCGCGCCGAACAGCAGCGGATCGTCGGCACCGAGCGCGACCGGTATGCCCGCCTCGGTCAGAGCCCGCAGCGGGACATCTCTAGCGGTGGCGGCGACCCCGAGAGCGACATTGGAGGTGGGGCACACTTCGAGGGTGATGCCGGCGGCTGCTATCCGTTTTGTCAAGGATGTGTCGTTTACCGCGGCGACCCCGTGCCCGATGCGGTCGGCGCGCAGCTTGTCCACGCACGCCAGGACGCTGGCCGGGCCGGCCAGCTCGCCGCCATGCGGAACCGAGAGCAGGCCGGCCCGCGCGGCGATCCGGAAAGCGGGCGCGAAGTCGGCGGCCGCCCCCCTCCGCTCGTCGCTGGACAAGCCGAAGCCGACCACGCCGTGCCCGGCATACCGGCCAGCGAGCCGGGCCAGCGTGCGCGCCTCCAGGGGATGCTTGGTGCGGTTGGCGGCGATGATCACGCCGATCCCGGTGCCGGTCGCCGCGGCCGCCGCCCCGGCCGCGTCGAGGACAAGCTCCACCGTAGGCGTCAGGCCGCCGAACCGGCCCGCGTAGCCGGAGGGATCCACCTGGATCTCCAGCCAGCCCGATCCTTCCTCCTGCTCGTCCCGCGCCGCCTCGAGCAGCAGACGGCGCACGTCAGCTTGGGTGCGGATGACTGACCGGGCGATGTCGTAAAGCCGCTGGAAGCGGAACCAGCCGCGCTCGTCGGTTCCCCTCAGCGTGGGCGGCCAGTCCGCGGCCAGGGCTTCCGGCAGGTGGATCCCGTGCTCCCCGGCCAGCTCGACCAGGGTGACGTGACGCATCGCGCCGGTGAAATGCAGATGCAGATGCGCCTTGGGGAGGGCATCAAGCGGCCGGGCCATCGCCATAGTCTGGCAGCCGGTGACAGCCTCCTCGCCCGGCCCAGCGTCTCAGCGGGCGTGCGTCAGTGCGCCTGGGCGAGCAGCTTGCCGATCCGGGCGATCCCTTCCACGAGATCCGCGTCTCCCAGGGCGCAGGACAGGCGGAAGTATCCCTGGGTGCCGAACGCCTCGCCGGGCACCACCGCTACATCGGCTTCCTCCAGGATGACCTCGGCCAGCTCGACGCTGGTCTGGGGCCGCCGTCCCGCGATGGTCCGGCCGAGGACTCCCTTGACGGACGGGTAGCAGTAGAAGGCGCCCTCGGGCAGCGGGCAGAGCACGCCGGGAATCTCGTTGAGCATGCCGGTCATGAGGAGCCTGCGGCGGTCGAATGCCGCCCGCATCACCGCGACCGCGGACAGGTCGCCGGACACCGCCTCCAGGGCCGCCGCCTGGGCCACATTGCAGACATTAGAGGTCAGATGCGACTGGAGGTTCCCGGCTGCCTTGGTCACGTCGGCGGGGGCGATCATCCAGCCCACCCGCCAGCCGGTCATCGCGTAGGTCTTGGCCGTGCCGTTCAGCACGACGCAGCGGTCAGCGATCTGCGGCGCCACGACCGGCATGGAGACGAACCGCGCGTCGCCGTAGACCAGGTGCTCGTAGATCTCGTCGGTGATGACCCAGATGCCGGTCTGGGCGGCCCAGCGGCCGATCTCGGCGACCAGCTCCGGCGGGTAGACCGCGCCGGTCGGATTCGAGGGCGAGACGAACAGCAGCGCCTTGGTGCGCTCAGTGCGGTGCGCCTCGAGCTGCTCGACCGAGGTCAGGTAGCCGGAGTTCTCGTCGGTCATGACGGTCACCGGCCTGCCGCCGGCCAGCGCGATCGACTCCGGGTACGTAGTCCAGTACGGGGTGGGCAGCAGTACCTCGTCGCCGGGGTCGAGCAGCGTCGCGAAAGCCTCATAGACGGCCTGCTTGCCGCCATTGGTGATCAGGACCTCGGCCGGGGAAACCTGCAGGCCCGAGTCCCTGGCCGTCTTGACCGCGACGGCTTCCCGCAGCTCGGGCAGGCCGGCGGCCGGGGTGTACTTGTGGAATCTGGGCTCCGCGCAGGCACGGGCCGCGGCCTGGACGATGTAGTCAGGAGTGGGGAAGTCAGGCTCGCCGGCGCCGAAGGCGATCACGGGCCGCCCGGCCGCCTTGAGCGCTTTTGCCCTGGCATCCACCGCCAGCGTGGCCGACTCGGTGATAGCGGACACTCGGGCAGAGGTTCTGTGGTGTGTGGGAGCCATGACCTCTATGGTGGCATCTCCAGCTGGATGCCCGGCGCATATAATGGCTCAGGCGGGCGGCATTTAGGGCTCAGCCCTGGGGCATTAACGGCTCAGCCGGGAGCCGCGAGGATCAAGGTTGCGCATCGGCCGTGGTGACGGTTCGACGCCGGGGGTGGCAGGCAAGTACACTTCAGCATCTGGTGGCGGTCCACCAGGTGGCCGGTGCATGCCCGCACGGGCCTTCAGAGGGCAGTAGCTCAACTGGCTAGAGTCCCGGTCTCCAAAACCGGCGGTTGGGGGTTCGAGTCCCTCCTGCCCTGCGATTGCGGCTCGTGAACCTCGCGGGCCTATGGCGGCGCAAGCCGACAAGTGATTAGCTCTGCTCAGGTGAGGACATTGGCAACTCAGACACGTGGCTCGGCCGCAGACAAGTCGCCGAAGTCCGGCCGCCCGGCCAAGGCGGACCGGACCACTCCGGCCTTGTTCGTGCGGCAGGTTGTCGCTGAACTGCGCAAGGTCATCTGGCCGACCCGCAAGGAGCTTGTCACCTACACGACGGTCGCCCTGGTCTTCATCCTGATCATGGTGGGCATCGTGACTAGCCTGGACTACGGGTTCACCAAGCTGGTGCTCGTTGTCTTCGGCTAAGGCCTGACCGCCTGACCGGCTGAGCAGTGGGCGTGCGCCGCGCGTGGCAGCATGATCACGCGAGCCGCGCGGGCCGCCAGGCCACGACCGGCGCCGCCAGGATGAGCGCGCCCGAAAGAGCGGAGAGAAAGAGCTACCGTGTCCGAGTCCGAATTGCAGGTCGGTAACCATACGGCCGAGCGTGCCGCCGATGTCAGCGCCAATGGCGCCGAGGCCGGCGTGAGTGAGCCGGAAACCGTCGCTGCCGCGGACGAGGGGGCGCAGGATGCCCTCGCGGCTGAGGATTTTGATGCGGCTGAGCGCCGATGAGGCTGTACCGGCCGATGAGGCTGTACCGGCCGATGAGGCTGAGTCGGCCGATGAGGCTGAGCTAGAGGCCGACCCGGTCGGCGAGTTCAAGTCTGAGCTGCGGCTGCTCCCCGGTGACTGGTACGTGGTGCACTCCTACGCCGGATACGAGAACCGGGTCAGGACGAACCTGGAGAGCCGTACCCAGTCCCTCAACATGGAGGAGCACATCTTCCAGATCGAGGTGCCCGTTCACGACGTGATCGAGATAAAGGGCGGCAAGCGCCAGCAGGTCCAGGAGAAGGTCCTGCCGGGCTACATCCTGGTCCGCATGGACCTTACCGACGAGTCGTGGGCCGCCGTGCGCAATACGCCGGGAGTCACGGGCTTTGTCGGGCTGTCCAGCCGCCCATCGCCGCTCAGCCTGGACGAGGTCGCGACGCTGCTCGCTCCGGTGCCGGAGGAGAAGGCGGCCAAGAAGGCCGAGACCCTCCGCGCCGCCGCCGTCGACTTCGAGGTGGGCCAGTCCGTCACGGTGATGGACGGCCCGTTCGCCACGCTTCCGGCTACCGTGAACGAGATCAACCCCGACACCCAGAAGCTCAAGGTGCTCGTGTCGATCTTCGGCCGCGAGACGCCGGTCGAGCTCTCCTTCGACCAGGTCAGCAAGATCTGACCGGACCGCCCGGCCAGCACACGCCCGGCCAGCACATGCCAGATCAGTACACCATCAGGTACGACCAGTGAAGGTAAGGACCCAGGTAGATGGCTCCGAGGAAGAAGAAGGTAGCTGCAATCGTCAAGGTGCAGCTGAACGCGGGAGCGGCCACCCCGGCGCCGCCGGTAGGCACGGCGCTTGGGCCGCACGGCGTGAACATCATGGATTTCGTCAAGCAGTACAACACCGCGACCGACACCCAGCGCGGGAATGTTATCCCCGTAGAGATCACTATCTACGAGGACAGATCGTTCACCTTCATCACGAAGACGCCGCCGGCGCCTGAGCTGATCAAGAAGGCTGCTGGTGTCCAGAAGGGCAGCGGCGAGCCGCACAAGACGAAGGTCGGCAAGATGACCAAGGCGCAGGTTCGCGAGATCGCGCAGGTCAAGATGCCAGACCTGAATGCCACCAGCATCGACGCGGCCGAGAAGATCATCGCGGGAACCGCTCGCTCGATGGGCATTACCGTCGAGGGCTGAACGACCAGGCCTGACGACCAGGCCTGACGACCAGGCCTGAACGAGAGTTGAACGACGAGGGCTGAACGACAGGAGTTCGGTCCCCTGAACCATCCGGTCCCTGGCCAGTCAGGGCTCCGGCTAGTGGCAGGGCCAGCGCTGGCCCGCTGACCACGACCTCCTCGGTCATTAAGGAGACTGACAGTGAAGCGCAGCAAGGCATATCGCCAGGCGGAAGAGTCCATCGAGCCGGAGAAGCTGTACACCCCGGCCGAGGCAGTAGCCCTGGCCAGGAAGGCCAAGATCACCAAGTTCGATCCGACCGTCGAGGTCGCCCTGCGGCTCGGCGTGGACCCGCGCAAGGCCGATCAGATGGTCCGCGGCACCGTTAACCTGCCGCACGGGACCGGCAAGACGGCCCGCGTCCTGGCGTTCGCGACGGGTGACCGGGCCGAAGAGGCCCGCGCTGCGGGCGCCGACTACGTCGGCGCGGATGACCTGATCGAGCGCATCCAGGGGGGTTTCCTCGACTTCGACGCGGTGGTCGCCACGCCCGACCTGATGGGCAAGGTAGGGCGCCTCGGCCGGGTTCTCGGCCCGCGCGGTCTCATGCCCAACCCCAAGACGGGCACGGTCACGGTCAACGTCGGCAAGGCCGTCTCCGACATCAAGGGCGGGAAGATCGAGTTCCGGGTCGACCGGCACGGCAACCTGCACTTCGTGATCGGCAAGGCGTCGTTCGACGACCGCGCCCTGGTGGAGAACTACGCCGCGGCCATCGACGAGGTGATCCGGCTCAAGCCGGCCGCCGCCAAGGGCCGCTACCTCAGGAAGGTCACCCTCGCCACCACGATGGGCCCGGGGATCTTGATCGACCCCAGCATCACCCGCGGGCTGACGGCTGAATTTGAGGATGCCGCCGCGAACTGATTTGGCGGCCGCGCCCATTGCCGCGTACGCTGTCGATTTGCCAAAGACCGTCGGCTGCCGCCGCGCACCAGCGCGGCGGCCGAAGGCTCGCCAGTGCGAGCGGCCTGCGCAGGTGAACGTGCTGAGCCTCCGCCCTGGTGCTTTCCGCCGGGCGGCGACAACGCCCCGTGCGCCTGGCGCCGGGGCGTCCGTATTTTGCTGAGCCTTCGCCGACTCCGGATGTAGCCGGGAGTCTCCCGCCCTGCGGGAGCCCCGGAACGAGAAGGGAGGCCCATGGCGAGGGCGGAAAAGGTGACCGCGGTCGCCGAGCTGACCGAGCGGTTCCAGACCTCGGCAGGCGCGGTGCTGACTGAGTACCGGGGGCTGACCGTGGCCCAGCTCGGCGAGCTGCGCCAATCGCTCGGCGATCACGCCACGTTCTCAGTGGTGAAGAACACGCTCACCAAGCTTGCTGCCGCGGACGCCGGCGTCGCCGGCGACCTGACGCAGATGCTGTCCGGCCCCTCCGCGATCGCCTTCGTGTCCGGGGATGTCGTCGAGGCAGCCAAGGGGCTGCGTGACTTCTCGAAGGCGAACCCGTTCCTGGTGATCAAGGGCGGTGTTCTCGACGGCAAGATGCTGACGCCGGCCGAGATTGTGCAGCTCGCTGACCTTGAGCCCCGCGAGGTGCTGCTGGCCAAGCTGGCCGGCGCCATGAAGGCGTCGATGGCAGGCGCCGCCGCCACGTTCGCGGCTCTCCCCGTTCAGATGGCCAGGCTGCTCGCGGCTCTCGAGGAGAAGCGCGCTGCGGAGGCACCGGCTGCCGAGGCACCGGCTGCGGAGGCACCAGCCGCCGAGGCACCGGCTGCGGAGGCACCAGCCGCCGAGGCACCGGCTGCGGAGGCACCAGCCGCCGAGGCACCAGCCGACGCGAGTGCCGGGGACGAGTCAGGCTAGCGGCAAGCCAACGGCGACGGCTGACCGGTTCGGGTGAACCGGGACTTCGGAAAGACACGCCGGTGGCCCGCAGGCCGCCGGCCGGACTTAGGAATGAAAGAGGAAGCACCACATGGCGAAGCTCAGCACCGACTCACTGCTCGACGCGTTCAAGGAGATGACGCTGATCGAGCTGTCTGATTTCGTGAAGCAGTTCGAGGAGACCTTCGACGTCAAGGCCGCTGCGCCAGTCGCCGTGGCCGGCCCGGCCGCCGGCGGCGGCGGCGCGGCCGCCGAGGAGGTCGAGGAGAAGGACGAGTTCGACGTCATCCTCGAGGCTGCGGGCGACAAGAAGATCCAGGTCATCAAGGAAGTCCGGACCCTGACGAGCCTCGGCCTCAAGGAGGCCAAGGACCTCGTGGACGGCGCGCCCAAGCCGCTCCTGGAGCGGGTCAACAAGGAGACCGCCGACAAGGCCAAGGCCGCCCTCGAGGGCGCCGGCGCCACCGTCACGGTCAAGTAAGCAGGCCTTCCCGCCCAGGGTCCTCCCGCCCAGCCCGCCTCAACGGCCGGCCCCGGTGGGAACGTCATCTGCGGGCTCGGATTAAGGGGGGCTTTTCTCAGTCGCATCGACTGAGAAAAGCCCCCGTTACGATGTCCGGCCCCTCCAGCGGCGCCAGCCCCGACCAGGGCTGGGTCAGACAGGGGGCGCCAGCCCCGAGCAGACTGGGTCAGGCAGGCAAGGCAGGCGGCGGTGGGCTCAGGCGCAGGCGGCGGCGGCGGCACGGCCCCGGCGCAGGCGGCGAGACCGGGCCAGGCGCAGGCGGCGAGACCGGCCCAGAGGCACGAGAAAACTGCCCGCAGGTCAGCCTGTTGGCTTACCCGGTGCCTCCACCTGGTAAACTCTAAGAAAGTTGTGATGTTCGTCACATGGATCAGCAGCGCAACATCGGGCCTCTTGGGCTTGACGTTTGGCGGCGGAGGAGCGATGCTGCGTTGCAACCGTGAACCTCATAGTGGAGTAGAGTTGACCAGCAGTGTGCCCTTCGACTACACTGCCAATTTGCGCTGCATTCACTCGTCCTCGGCTGCTTGAACCCTCGCGGCTTGTCCGCAGGGCGTTTTGCGTGCGCGCGGTGCACCGTCCGCCACAAGCTCGGAAGGACCCCTGTTGGCAGCCTCGCGCAGCGCCTCAGTTACCGCTCCCGGTCCACGTCGTGTCTCATTCGCCCGCATCAAGGAACCCCTAGAGGTTCCCAGCCTCCTCGCCCTGCAGACCGACTCGTTCGACTGGCTGCTGGGTAACGAGCGCTGGCGCGACCGGATAGATGCAGAGAAGAAAATCGGCCGTAAGGACCTCCCCGAGCAGTCCGGCCTCGAAGAGATCTTCGAGGAGATCAGCCCGATCGAGGACTTCACGGGGACCATGTCCCTCTCGTTCCGTGATCATCGGTTCGAGCCTCCTAAGTACTCCGCTGAGGAGTGCAAGGAGAAGGACATGACCTACTCCGCCCCGATGTTCGTCACGGCGGAGTTCATCAACAACAGCACTGGCGAGATCAAGAGCCAGACAGTATTCATGGGCGACTTCCCGCTCATGTCCCCGAAGGGCACCTTCATCATCAACGGCACCGAGCGTGTCGTGGTCTCGCAGCTGGTCCGTTCGCCTGGCGTCTATTTCGACCGTCAGGTGGACAAGACCTCCGACAAGGACATCTACAGCTGCAAGGTGATCCCGTCTCGCGGGGCGTGGCTGGAGTTCGAGATCGACAAGCGCGACAGCGTCGGGGTCAGGATCGACCGCAAGCGCAAGCAGGGCGTCACCGTGCTGCTCAAGGCGCTGGGCTGGGACGAGGCGAGGATCCTCGAGCGGTTCGGCGGCTTCGAGTCGATGCGTGCCACCCTGGAGAAGGATCACACCACCGGCCAGGACGACGCGCTGCTCGACATCTACCGCAAGCTGCGTCCCGGCGAGCCGCCGACCAGGGAGTCGGCCCAGGCCCTGCTGGAGAATCTGTACTTCAACCCGAAGCGCTACGACCTGGCCAAGGTCGGCCGGTACAAGGTCAACAAGAAGCTGGGCCTGGCCCTGCCGATCAGCCAGGGAACGCTGTCCGAGGACGACATCGTCTCCACCATCGAGTACCTCGTCCGGCTGCATGTCGGCGAGGAGGAGATGAAGTCGGGCAGTGCCCTGATCCCGGTCGAGACCGATGACATCGACCACTTCGGCAACCGCCGCCTGCGCACCGTCGGCGAGCTGATCCAGAACCAGGTCCGGCTGGGCCTGGCCCGGATGGAGCGCGTGGTCAGGGAGCGGATGACGACTCAGGACGTCGAGGCGATCACGCCGCAGACGCTGATCAACATCCGGCCGGTCGTGGCCTCCATCAAGGAGTTCTTCGGCACCAGCCAGCTCTCCCAGTTCATGGACCAGACCAACCCGCTGGCCGGCCTGACGCACAAGCGCCGGCTGTCCGCGCTTGGCCCTGGCGGCCTGTCCAGGGAGCGCGCCGGGTTCGAGGTACGAGACGTGCACCCCAGCCACTACGGCCGGATGTGCCCGATCGAGACGCCAGAAGGCCCGAACATCGGCCTGATCGGCTCGCTCTCGTCCTACGCGCGGGTCAACGCGTTCGGCTTCGTGGAGACGCCCTACCGCAAGGTCAAGAGCGGCAAGGTCAGCAGCCAGATCGACTACCTGACCGCCGATGAGGAGGACAGGCACGTCATCGCCCAGGCCAACGAGCCGATCGAGGCCGACGGCAGCTTCACCGGGGAGCGCGTGCTGGTCCGCCGCAAGGGCGGCGAGGTCGACTACATCAGGCCCGACGACGTGGACTACATGGACGTCTCGCCGCGCCAGATGGTGTCGGTGGCCACGGCGATGATCCCGTTCCTCGAGCACGACGACGCCAACCGGGCCCTGATGGGCTCGAACATGCAGCGCCAGTCGGTCCCGCTGCTGCGCAGCGAGGCTCCGCTGGTCGGCACCGGCATGGAGTACCGGGCCGCGACCGACGCCGGCGACGTGATCGTGGCGGAGAAGCCGGGCGTGGTCGAGCAGGCCAGCGCCGACTTCATCACGGTGATGAACGACGACGGCACCCGCACCACCTACCTGGTCGCCAAGTTCCGCCGGTCCAACCAGGGCACGTGCTTCAACCAGAAGCCAGTCGCCGTAGAGGGCCAGCGGGTCGAGGCCGGCCAGGTCATCGCGGACGGCCCGTGCACCGATCATGGCGAGATGGCGCTCGGCAGGAATCTGCTGGTCGCCTTCATGCCCTGGGAGGGTCACAACTACGAGGACGCGATCATCCTGTCCCAGCGGCTGGTCCAGGACGACGTGCTGTCCTCGATCCACATCGAGGAGCACGAGGTCGACGCGCGGGACACCAAGCTCGGCCCGGAGGAGATCACCAGGGATATCCCGAACGTCTCCGACGAGGTCCTGGCTGATCTCGACGATCGCGGCATCATCCGGATCGGTGCCGAGGTCGTCACCGGCGACATCCTGGTCGGCAAGGTCACGCCCAAGGGCGAGACCGAGCTGACCCCGGAGGAGCGGCTGCTGCGCGCGATCTTCGGCGAGAAGGCGCGGGAGGTCCGCGACACTTCGCTGAAGGTGCCGCACGGCGAGTCCGGCAAGGTCATCGGCGTCCGGGTGTTCACCAGGGAAGACGGCGACGAGCTGCCGCCGGGCGTTAACGAGCTGGTCCGGGTCTACGTCGCGGCCAAGCGGAAGATCACCGACGGTGACAAGCTGGCCGGCCTGCACGGTAACAAGGGAGTTATCGCCAAGATCCTCCCCGTCGAGGACATGCCGTTCCTGGAGGACGGGACGCCGGTCGACGTCGTGCTCAACCCGCTCGGCGTGCCCGGCCGGATGAACGTCGGCCAGGTCCTGGAGACCCACCTCGGCTGGGTGGCCAACTCGGGCTGGAAGGTCGATGGCAACGACGACTGGCAGAAGCGGCTCAAGCTGATCGGCGCGGATGCCGCCGCGGCCGGGACGCCCGTGGCCACGCCGGTCTTCGACGGCGCGCGCGAGGAGGAGATCACCGGCCTGCTCGGCAGCGTGCTCCCGAACCGCGACGGCAAGCGGCTGGTCGGCTCCAGCGGCAAGGCGAACCTGTTCGACGGCCGGACCGGCGAGCCCTTCAAGGACCCGATCTCGGTCGGCTACATCTACATCCTCAAGCTGCTGCACCTGGTGGACGACAAGATCCACGCCAGGTCAACGGGCCCCTACTCAATGATCACCCAGCAGCCGCTCGGCGGTAAGGCGCAGTTCGGCGGCCAGCGATTCGGCGAGATGGAGGTCTGGGCGCTGGAGGCGTACGGCGCCGCCTACGCCCTGCAGGAGCTGCTGACCATCAAGTCCGACGACATCCTCGGCCGGGTCAAGGTCTACGAGGCCATCGTGAAGGGCGAGAACATCCCCGAGCCCGGCATCCCTGAGTCCTTCAAGGTGCTGATCAAGGAGATGCAGTCGCTCTGCCTGAACGTGGAGGTGCTCTCCAGCGACGGCGCGGCCATCGAGATGCGCGACACCGACGAGGACGTCTTCCGCGCGGCGGAGGAACTCGGCATAGACCTGTCCCGGCGTGAGCCGAGCAGTGTCGAAGAGGTCTGATCCGATCTACCCCAGGGGACAAAAAACGTGCTAGACGTCAACTTCTTTGACGACCTGCGTATCGGCCTTGCGACCGCCGAGGACATCAGGCTCTGGTCGCACGGCGAGGTCAAGAAGCCGGAAACCATCAACTACCGCACGCTCAAGCCAGAGAAGGACGGGCTCTTCTGCGAGAAGATCTTCGGCCCCACCAGGGACTGGGAGTGCTACTGCGGCAAGTACAAGCGCGTCAGGTTCAAGGGCATCATCTGCGAGCGCTGCGGCGTCGAGGTCACCAGGGCCAAGGTGCGGCGCGAGCGGATGGGCCACATCGAGCTGGCCGCGCCGGTCACGCACATCTGGTACTTCAAGGGCGTGCCGAGCCGGCTGGGCTACCTGCTGGACCTGGCGCCCAAGGACCTGGAGAAGGTCATCTACTTCGCCGCGTACATGATCACGTACGTGGATGACGACGCGCGCGGTCGTGACCTGCCCTCGCTCGAGGCGAAGATCTCGGTCGAGAAGGGCCAGCTGGAGCAGCGCCGCGATAGCGACATCGAGGCCCGGCAGGGCAAGCTGGAGAAGGACCTCGCCGAGCTCGAGGCGGCCGGGGCCAAGGGCGACGCGCGCCGCAAGGTGCGCGAGAGCGCGGAGCGCGAGTGCAAGCAGATCCGCGACCGGGCCGGCCGGGAGATCGACCGGATCGAGGAAGTCTGGAACCGCTTCCGCGGCCTCAAGGTGCAGGATCTTGAGGGCGACGAGCTGCTCTACCGCGAGATGCGGGACCGCTTCGGCCGGTACTTCCGCGGCGGCATGGGCGCCCAGGCCATCCAGGAGCGGGTCGGCAGCTTCGACCTCGAGGCCGAGGCGCTCAGCCTGCGGGAGACCATCCGGACCGGCAAGGGCCAGCGCAAGGCTCGCGCGCTGAAGCGGCTCAAGGTCGTGTCGGCGTTCCTCAACACCACCAACAGCCCGCTGGGCATGGTCCTGGACTGCATCCCGGTCATCCCGCCTGACCTGCGCCCGATGGTGCAGCTGGACGGCGGCCGGTTCGCTACCTCGGACCTCAACGACCTGTACCGGCGCGTCATCAACAGGAACAACCGGCTCAAGCGCCTGCTGGACCTCGGTGCACCGGAGATCATCGTTAACAATGAGAAGCGGATGCTCCAGGAGGCCGTCGACTCGCTCTTCGACAACGGCCGCCGCGGCCGCCCGGTCACCGGGCCGGGCAACCGCCCGCTCAAGTCGCTGTCCGACATGCTCAAGGGCAAGCAGGGCCGCTTCCGGCAGAACCTGCTGGGCAAGCGCGTCGACTACTCGGGCCGCTCGGTCATCGTGGTCGGCCCGCAGCTGAAGCTGCACCAGTGCGGCCTGCCCAAGGAGATGGCGGTCGAGCTGTTCAAGCCGTTCGTGATGAAGCGCCTGGTGGACCTGAACCACGCGCAGAACATCAAGTCGGCCAAGCGGATGGTCGAGCGGGCCAGGCCGGTGGTCTGGGATGTCCTGGAAGAGGTCATTACCGAGCACCCCGTGCTGCTCAACCGCGCGCCGACGCTGCACAGGCTCGGCATCCAGGCGTTCGAGCCGCAGCTGGTGGAGGGCAAGGCCATCCAGATCCACCCGCTGGTCTGCACCGCGTTCAATGCGGACTTCGACGGCGACCAGATGGCGGTGCACGTGCCGCTGTCCGCCGAGGCGCAGGCCGAGGCCCGGATCCTGATGCTGTCCACCAACAACATCCTCAAGCCGGCCGATGGCAAGCCGGTGACCATGCCGACCCAGGACATGGTCATCGGGATCTACTGCCTGACCCGGCAGACGCCGGACACGCTGGGGACGGGCCGGGCGTTCTCGAGCCTGTCCGAGGCGCTGATGGCCTACGACCGGCGGCGAGCTCGACCTGCAGGCGGAGATCCAGATCCGGCTGCACGACGTGGCGCCGCCGGCCGGGCTCATCCCGCCCGAGGGCTGGGTGCAGGGCCAGCCGCTGCGGCTGACCACCACGCTGGGCCGGTGCCTGTTCAACGAGACGCTGCCCGCCGACTATCCGTTCGTGAACTACGAGGTCGGCAAGAAGCAGCTCTCGGTGATCGTCAACGAGCTCGCGGAGACCTACCCCAAGGTGAAGGTGGCGGCGGCGCTGGACGCGCTCAAGGACGCGGGCTTCCACTGGGCCACCCGCGCCGGGGTCACGATCGCGATCGAGGACGTGGTCGCCCCGCCGAACAAGCGGGAGATCCTGGACACCTACGAGAAGCGCGCCGACAAGGTGCAGCGTGAGTACGAGCGCGGCCTGATCACCGACGATGAGCGCCGCCAGGAGCTGATCGAGATCTGGACGCACGCGACCGCCGACGTGGCGCAGGACATGGAGGCCGCCTTCCCCGAGACCAACCCGGTCTGGATGATGGTCAACTCCGGCGCCCGCGGTAACCCGATGCAGGTCCGGCAGATCGCCGGAATGCGGGGCCTGGTCTCCAACCCCAAGGGCGAGACCATCCCGCGGCCGATCAAGTCCAGCTTCCGCGAGGGGCTGTCCGTGCTGGAGTACTTCATCTCCACGCACGGCGCGCGCAAGGGGCTGGCGGACACCGCGCTGCGCACGGCGGACTCCGGGTACCTCACCAGGCGCCTGGTCGACGTCGCGCAGGACGTGATCGTCCGCGAGGAGGACTGCGGCACTGACCGGTCGCTGCCGATGCGGATCGCGGACCCCGACGGCAAGGGCGGCCTGCGCAAGCTGGCCAACATCGAGAACACCGGCACCGGCCGGACGCTGGCGGAGGACGTCGAGGACGCCGACGGCAACGTGCTGGCCGACGCGGGCACGCGACATGACCGAGGTCATGATCGACGCGATGGTCGGCGGCGGGCGTGGAGTCGGTGCGCACCACAGCGTGCTGGTCTGCCAGGCCAAGGTCGGCATCTGCGCCAAGTGCTACGGGCGGTCGCTGGCTACCGGCAAGCGGGTTGACGTCGGCGAGGCGGTCGGGATCATCGCCGCGCAGTCGATCGGCGAGCCCGGCACCCAGCTGACCATGCGGACCTTCCACACCGGTGGTGTGGCGGGCCTGGACATCACCCACGGCCTGCCGCGTATCCAGGAGCTGTTCGAGGCCAGGATCCCCAAGGGCATGGCACCGATCAGCGAGGTCGAGGGCCGGGTCAGGCTCGAGGAGCCGGAGAAGTCACGCAAGATCATCGTCGTGCCGGACGACGGCTCGGAGGAGCTGGCGTACCAGGTCTCCATGCGGGCCCGCCTGCTGGTGGCCGACGGCGATCACGTGAAGGTCGGCCAGCAGCTGATCGCAGGGCGCGGTCAACCCGCACGAGGTGCTCAGGATCCTGGGTTCCCGTGAGGTCCAGCTGCACCTGGTGCACGAGGTGCAGGAGGTGTACCGGTCGCAGGGCGTGTCGATCCACGACAAGCACATCGAGATCATCATCCGGCAGATGCTCAAGCGGGTGAACGTGCTGGAGTCAGGCGACACCGACCTGCTGCCCGGCGAGCTGGTCGAGCGGCCGAAGTTCGAGGGCGTCAACCGCGCCGTGGTGGACGAGGGCGGTACGTCCGCGTCCGGCCGGCCGGTGCTGATGGGGATCACGAAGGCGTCGCTGGCCACGGAGTCGTGGCTGTCCGCCGCCTCGTTCCAGGAGACGACGCGGGTGCTCACCGACGCGGCCATTCACGCCAGGTCGGACTCGCTGGTCGGGCTCAAGGAGAACGTCATCATCGGCAAGCTCATCCCGGCGGGCACCGGGATGCAGCGCTACCGCAGCCTGCGGGTGGAGCCGACCGAGGACGCTCGCTCGTCGGTGTACCCGGCGGCCAGCTATGACGGCGCGGCGGGGTACTCGTTCGGGCAGGGAACCGGCGAGGCGATCCCGCTGGAGGAGTACGACTTCGGCGCCTATAACAGATAGCGCACGATAGTTCGAGCAGCGCCTTGCGTGGGCGCGGTGCCGGGGCCTGCGGGCCTGCCGGGCACCGCGCCCATCTGCAGGTCGCTGCGCTGAAGTCCCCGCGATGAAGTCCCGATGAAGCCGCTGCGATGAAACGTCCCGCCGCACTCCTGGCATGGGCTAGGCTAGATCCCTGCGAGGGCAGGAATACTGGACCCGCTTTGACCATTAAGGTAAGGGTTAGGTATTCTGGTCCTCCGTGCCCATGCTTCATGGGCGCACGCTCGTCTGAGGACCGCGTTCCGGTGGCTGCAAGGCCGCGGGGTGCATGGGCCAGACGGGCGAAGACTTCCCTCCCCGGTCGTCCGGGCTCGCTTGCGGGCCTGGATACGCCGTGAGCACGGCGACACGCCCGACCTCGGGGGTCGGACGGGCAGGGGAAACCCGCAGGTCATGTACGTGTAACGATGGACGGGCGCGCCCGATGGCGCGTACAGATGCGACAGAAGACGGAGACGCGGTGCCCACGATCCAGCAGCTGGTCCGCAAGGGCCGCCAGGACAAGGTAGCCAAGAATACGACGCCTGCGCTCAAAGGAAGCCCGCAGCGCCGGGGCGTCTGCACGCGCGTCTACACCACCACGCCCAAGAAGCCGAACTCCGCGCTCCGCAAGGTCGCGAGGGTCAGGCTCACCAGCCACATCGAGGTGACCGCCTACATCCCCGGTGTCGGCCACAACCTCCAGGAGCACTCCATCGTGCTGGTCCGCGGCGGACGGGTCCGGGACCTTCCCGGCGTGCGCTACAAGGTCATCCGCGGCTCCCTGGATACCCAGGGCGTCCGCAACCGCAAGCAGGCCCGCAGCCGCTACGGCGCGAAGAAGGAGAAGAGCTGACATGCCGCGCAAGGGCCCCGCGACCAAACGGCAGCTGGTGACCGATCCCGTTTACGGCTCACCGCTGGTCACCGCGCTGGTGAACAAGGTGCTGCGTAACGGCAAGCGATCGCTGGCCGAGCGCATCGTGTACGGCGCGCTCGAAGGCTGCAAGGACAAGACCGGCAATGACCCGGTGGTGACGCTCAAGCGCGCGCTCGACAACGTCAAGCCGACCCTCGAGGTCCGCAGCAGGCGGGTCGGCGGCGCGACCTACCAGGTGCCGGTCGAGGTACGGGCCTCGCGCAGCACCACCCTGGCGCTGCGCTGGCTGATCTCCTACTCGCGCTCGCGCCGGGAGAAGACCATGACCGAGCGGCTGATGAACGAGCTGCTCGACGCCAGCAACGGCCTCGGGGCGAGCGTGAAGCGCCGCGAGGACACCCACAAGATGGCCGAGTCCAACAAGGCCTTCGCCCACTACCGCTGGTAGCCAGGCGGCAACGCCGGCCTTCCAGGGGCACTCACCGACATTGCAAAACGACAAGCACCAGGCAACTCACGAGAGACAGAGGATCTAAGCAGTGGCCGCCACACAGTCCGCCGTGGAACTCGCCAGCGTCAGGAACATCGGCGTGATGGCGCATATCGACGCGGGTAAAACCACGACCACCGAGCGGATCCTGTTCTACACCGGCATCAACTACAAGCTCGGCGAGGTCCACGAGGGCGCCGCCACGATGGACTGGATGGAGCAGGAGCAGGAGCGCGGCATCACGATCACCTCGGCCGCGACGACTTGCATCTGGCGCGATCACACGATCAACCTGATCGACACTCCCGGCCACGTGGACTTCACGGTCGAGGTAGAGCGGTCGCTGCGCGTCCTGGACGGCGCCGTCGCGGTCTTCGACGGCGTGGCCGGCGTGGAGCCCCAGTCCGAGACGGTCTGGCGGCAGGCGGATCGCTACGGCGTACCGCGGATCTGCTTCGTGAACAAGATGGACCGGGTCGGGGCCGAGTTCCACCGGTGCGTGGAAATGATCTCCGACCGGCTCGGCGCCACGCCGCTGGTCATCCAGCTGCCGTGGGGCGTCGAGTCCGACTTCCGCGGCGTCATTGACCTGGTCCGGATGCAGGCGATGATCTGGCCGACCGACGGCAAGGGCGACTCCTACGAGACCGTCGCGATCCCCGATCACCACCTGGAGGCGGCCCGCGAGTGGCGGGACACCCTGGTGGAGCGGATCTCCGAGAACGACGAGCAGATGATGGAGCTGTACCTCGACGGCACCGAGCCGGACGAGAAGGCTCTGGTCGCGGCGATCAGGCGGGCCACCATCGCGGGCGCCGTCACCCCGGTGCTGTGCGGCAGTGCGTTCAAGAACAAGGGCGTCCAGCCGATGCTGGACGCGATCGTGGACTACCTGCCGAGCCCGGTCGACATCCCGCCGATCAAGGGTCATGCGGTGGGCAGCGAGGAGACGGTGCTCGAGCGCCCGGCTGACGCCGGCGAGCCGTTCGCCGCGCTGGCCTTCAAGATCATGTCCGATCAGCACCTGGGCAAGCTGACCTATATCAGGATCTACTCCGGCACGCTGGAGACCGGCACCGCGGTGCTGAACTCGAGCAAGGGCCGCAAGGAGCGGATCGGCAAGATCTACCAGATGCACGCCAACAAGCGCGAGGAGCGCCCGTCGGCCATCGCCGGGCAGATCGTCGCCGTGATGGGCCTGAAGGACACCTCAACCGGTGACACGCTCAGCGATCAGGCCAAGCCGGTGATCCTGGAGTCGATGACGTTCCCGGCGCCGGTGATCAACGTGGCGATCGAGCCGAGGACCAAGGGCGACCAGGACAAGCTGGGCATCGCCATCCAGCGGCTCGCCGAGGAGGACCCGACCTTCCAGGTCAGGACCGACGAGGAGACCGGGCAGACCATCATCGCGGGGATGGGCGAGCTCCATCTTGAGGTGCTGGTCGAGCGGATGCGGCGCGAGTTCAAGGTCGAGGCCAACATCGGCCGGCCGCAGGTCGCCTACCGCGAGACCATCAGGAAAAAGGCCGAGAAGGTCGAGTACACGCACAAGAAGCAGACCGGCGGCGCCGGGCAGTACGCGAAGGTCGTCATCAACCTGGAGCCGACCGGCGGCGACGGCGGCGGCTACGAGTTCGAGAACAAGATCCATGGCGGCCGGGTCCCGCGGGAGTACATCCCCTCGGTGGACACGGGCTGCCAGGAGGCGGCGGAATTCGGCGTGCTGGCCGGCTACCCGATGGTCGACCTAAAGGTCACCCTGACCGACGGCGGCTACCACGAGGTGGACTCCTCCGAGCTCGCCTTCAAGATCGCTGGCTCGATGGCCTTCAAGAAGGCCGCCGGATACGCCGATCCGGTTCTGCTCGAGCCAGTCATGGCGGTCGAGGTCAGGACCCCCGAGGACTACATGGGCGAGGTCATCGGCGACCTGAACAGCCGCCGCGGCCAGATCCAGGCCATGGAGGAGCGGTCAGGAGTACGGGCCGTCACCGCCCTGGTTCCCTTGTCCGAGATGTTCGGCTACGTGGGTGACCTGCGCAGCCGGACACAGGGCCGGGCGGACTACAGCATGCAGTTCGACTCTTATGCCGAAGTTCCGCCGAGTATCGCCAAGGAGATCATCGCCAAAGCACGCGGCGAATAGTCAGTAGCAAGCACGCCCAGAAGCAGACGGCGCCCCGCGTGAGCGCCTGGTCCCACCAAGGTGGGCAACGATCGCAACGAGGAGACACCAGTGGCGAAGGCCAAGTTCCAGCGGACCAAGCCGCACGTCAACATCGGTACCATCGGGCACATCGACCACGGCAAGACGACCCTGACCGCGGCGATCACCAAGGTGCTGCACGACAAGTTCCCTGACGTCAACCCCTTCACGCCGTTCGACCAGATCGACAACGCGAAGGAAGAGCGGGAGCGCGGGATCACCATCTCGATCTCGCACGTGGAGTACCAGACCGAGAAGCGCCACTATGCGCACGTTGACTGCCCGGGGCACGCGGACTACATCAAGAACATGATTACCGGCGCGGCCCAGATGGACGGCGCGATCCTCGTGGTCGCGGCGACCGACGGCCCGATGCCGCAGACCCGCGAGCACGTGCTGCTGGCCCGCCAGGTCGGCGTCCCGTACATCGTGGTCGCGCTCAACAAGACCGACATGGTCGACGACGAGGAGATCCTTGAGCTCGTCGAGCTGGAGGTCAGGGAGCTGCTCAGCAACCAGGACTATCCCGGCGACGACCTGCCGGTGATCCGGGTCTCGGCGCTCAAGGCGCTGGAGGGCGACGTCGAGTGGGGCGAGAAGATCGCCGAGCTGATGGCGGCCTGCGACGATGCCATTCCCGAGCCGGTCCGCGAGACTGAGAAGCCGTTCCTGATGCCGGTCGAGGACGTGTTCTCGATCACCGGCCGCGGCACCGTCGTGACGGGCCGGATCGAGCGCGGCAAGATTCACACCGGTGAGGAAATCGAGATCATCGGCATCAAGGAGAAGGCCCACAAGACCACCGTCACCGGCGTGGAGATGTTCCACAAGATCCTCGATGAGGGCCAGGCCGGGGACAACGCGGGCCTGCTGCTGCGCGGCATCAAGCGCGAGGATGTGGAGCGCGGCCAGGTCATCATCAAGCCGGGCACCAACACCCCGCACACCGAGTTCGAGGCGCAGGTCTACATCCTGTCCAAGGACGAGGGCGGACGGCACACGCCGTTCTTCAACAACTACCGGCCCCAGTTCTACTTCCGCACCACGGACGTGACTGGTGTCGTGTACCTGCCCGAGGGCACCGAGATGGTGCTGCCGGGTGACAACACCGAGATGCGCGTCGAGCTGATCCAGCCCATCGCGATGGAAGAGGGACTTCGGTTCGCGATCAGGGAAGGCGGCCGCACCGTGGGCGCCGGCCGGGTCACGAAGATCATCAAATAGCAGTCGCGAATGCGGCGGCCGGGCCGCATCTGGCCCGGCCGCCGCACCGTGCACGACGACCAAACGCCGCCCCCCGGCCGGTCCGGGGAGCGGCGGCACCTGGCAGACAGCGGCACCCCAACAGCGCAACACTGAAGCGAAGGACATCGAAGCCACATGGCGGGACAGAAGATCCGCATCCGGCTCAAGGCCTATGACCATGAGGTCATCGACAGCTCGGCGCGGAAGATCGTCGACACGGTGACGCGCACCGGCGCGAAGGTCGCCTGCCCAGTGCCGCTGCCTACCGAGAAGAACGTCTACTGCGTGATCCGCTCGCCGCACAAGTACAAGGACTCGCGGGAGCACTTCGAGATGCGGACGCACAAGCGGCTGATCGACATCATCGACCCGACGCCCAAGACCGTCGACTCCCTGATGCGGCTTGACCTGCCGGCGGGCGTCGACATCGAGATCAAGCTCTGAGGGACGCACCGACATGACCAAGCAGATCAAAGGGGTCCTGGGCACCAAGCTCGGCATGACCCAGGTCTTCGCCGATGACGGGAAGATCGTGCCCGTTACCGTCGTGGCGGCCGGCCCTGTGTCGTTACCGCGGTGCGCACGCCGGACGCGGACGGCTACGCCGCCGTCCAGCTCGGCTTCGGCGAGATCGACCCGCGCAAGGTAAACAAGCCGGAGGCCGGCCACTTCGCCAAGGCCGGGGTCACCCCGCGCCGGTACCTGGTCGAGCTGCGCACCGACAGCGCGTCGGAGTACACCCTGGGCCAGGAGGTCACCGCGGAGACATTCGCGGCCGGCGAGCTGGTCGACGTGACGGCCACCAGCAAGGGCAAGGGCTTCGCCGGCGTCATGAAGCGGCACGGCTTCAAGGGCCTGTCCTCCTCGCACGGCACCCAGCGCAAGCACCGCGCCCCCGGATCCATCGGCGGCTGCGCCTATCCGGGCCGCGTGTTCAAGGGCGTGCGGATGGCCGGCCGGATGGGCGGCGAGCGCACCACGACGCCGAGGCTGACCCTGCACGCAGTCGACGCGGGCCGCGGGCTGCTGCTGATCAAGGGCGCGGTTCCCGGCCCGGCCGGCAGCCTGGTCCTGATCCGCAGCGCTGCTAAGACCCCGCTCGCCGCCGGCGGGCGGCCGCTGACCAAGAGTGAGGCACGATGAGCCCGGCCCAGACGAGCGGAGCCAAGACGAGCACCGCCAAGACCGGCACCCCCAAGACTGGCACCGCCAAGACTGGTACCGCCAAGACTGGCACCGCCAAGACTGGCACCGCCAAGACTGGCACCGCCAAGACCGGCACCGCCAAGACGACCCCCGCCAAAGCTGGTGCCGCCAAAGCTGGCACCGCTAAGAGCGGCGCCAGGGCCAGCACCGCCAAGGCGCGCACTGCCCCCGCCGACGGGGCCGGCCGCGGAGCCGCGGATCTCCCGGCGGACATTTTCGACGCCAAGGTCAACGTGCCGCTGATCCACCAGGTGGTCGTGGCGCAGGAGGCGGCGGCCCGCCAGGGCACCCATGCGACCAAGACCCGCGGTGATGTGCGCGGCGGCGGCAGGAAGCCGTACCGCCAGAAGGGCACCGGGCGCGCCCGGCAGGGCTCGATCCGGGCACCGCAGTTTGCGGGCGGCGGGGTCGTGCACGGCCCGCAGCCCCGGTCCTACGAGCAGCGGACGCCCAAGAAGATGAAGGCGGCCGCACTGCGCGGCGCGCTGTCCGACCGGGCCCGGCACGGCCGGGTGCATGTTGTCAGCAGCCTGGTCGAGGGCGATGATCCGAGGACCAAGGACGCGCTGGCCGCGCTGGCCGCGCTGATCGGCGTGGCTCCGGACAGCTCGCCGGTACTGGTCGTGGCCGATACTTCCGACAAGGTCACCTGGAAGAGCCTGCGCAACGCGCCCGGCGTGCACCTGCTCGACTCGGGCCAGCTGAACACCCGTGACGTGCTGGTCAGCGATCACGTGGTCTTCACCCAGGACGCGCTGGACAAGTTCGTCGCCCGGGCCGGCCGCGATGGTGCCCGCGCCGACAGCGCGCCGGACGCCAGTGCCGGCGCCACCGACAGCGCGCCGGACGCCGACGGCACCGACAGCACCGCCACGCAGGAGGACGGACAGTCGTGAATAAGATCGCCAACCCGCGGGACGTCCTGCTGCGGCCGGTCATCTCCGAGAAGAGCTACCGGCTGGCGGATGACGGCAAGTACACCTTCATTGTCGCGCCTGGCTCCAACAAGACCCAGATCCGCCAGGCTGTCGAAGCGATCTTCAACGTCCGGGTGACCGGTGTCAACACGGTCAACCGGCCGGGCAAGCGACGCCGGACGCGGTTCGGCTGGGGCAAGCGGCCGGACACCAAGCGCGCAATCGTCAGCCTCGCCGCAGGAGAGCGGATCGACGTCTTCGGCGGCCCGGTCAGCTAGCCGGGCGATTCCTAGGAGCTTGAGCACACATGGCAATCCGCAAGTACAAGCCGACAACCCCGGGCCGACGTGGGGCGAGCGGTGCAGACTTCTCCGAGGTCACGCGCAGTGAGCCGGAGAAGTCCCTGGTGCGCCCGCTGCACTCGCAGGGCGGCAGGAACGTGCACGGCCGCATCACCACACGGCACCAGGGCGGCGGCCACAAGCGCGCCTACCGGCTGATCGATTTCCGCCGGGCGGACAAGGACGGCGTGCCGGCCAAGGTCGCGCACATCGAGTACGACCCGAATCGCACCGCCAGGATCGCGCTGCTGCACTATGCCGACGGGGAGAAGCGCTACATCATCGCCCCGCAGGGCCTGGGCCAGGGCGACCAGGTGGAGAACGGGCCCGGCGCGGACATCAAGCCGGGCAACTGCCTGCCACTGCGCAACATCCCGACCGGCACCGTCGTGCACGCGATCGAGCTCAGGCCCGGCGGCGGCGCCAAGATCGCGCGGTCGGCGGGCTCGGGCGTGCAGCTGCTGGCCAAGGAGGGCAAGCACGCGCAGCTGCGCATGCCGTCCGGCGAGATCAGGCGGGTAGACGCGACCTGCCGGGCCACGATCGGCGAGGTGGGCAATGCCGAGCAGGGCAACATCAAGCTCGGCAAGGCCGGCCGCAGCCGGTGGAAGGGACGCCGGCCGACGGTCCGCGGCGTGGCGATGAACCCAGTCGACCACCCGCTCGGCGGCGGTGAGGGCAAGACCTCTGGCGGCAGGCACCCAGTCAGCCCGTGGGGCCAGCCCGAGGGGCGCACACGGCAGGCTCACAAGCCCAGCGACAAGATGATCACCCGACGGCGCGGCAAGAAGAAGCGGTAGGAGCACCACACGATGCCTCGTAGCCTGAAGAAAGGCCCATTCGTGGACGACCACCTGATCAAGAAGGTGGACGTCCAGAACGACAAGGGCACCAAGAGCGTGATCAAGACGTGGTCGCGCCGGTCCATGATCGTGCCAGCCATGCTCGGCCACACCATCGCGGTGCATGACGGGCGTAAGCACGTGCCGGTCTTCATCACCGAGTCCATGGTCGGGCACAAGCTCGGCGAGTTCGCGCCCACCCGCACATTCCGTAGCCACGTGCGAGATGACCGGCGCAGTCGCCGCTAGTGCCGCCGACCGCCACGCAGCTACCCAGACAGCGCCGGCCTACGGCGCTGGCAGATAACTAGAGCAGTAACGACAGCGCCAGCCGGGGCGACACCCCGGACGCCCGGGTACACCGGCCGGTTAAAGAGAGAGAGCGAGAGAGCGATGGAAGCGAGGGCAAAGGCGCGGTATGTCCGTGTCACGCCGCGGAAGGCCCGCCGTGTGGTGGACCTGATCCGCGGGATGCCTGCTGACCAGGCGCAGGCGGCGCTCGCCTTCGCGCCGCAGTCAGCGAGCGACCCGGTCGGCAAGGTCCTGGCGAGCGCCATCGCCAACGCCGAGCACGCCCGGCAGCTTGATCGCAACTCACTCGTGGTCAGAGCGGCGTGGGTCGATGAGGGGCCGACGCTCAAGCGCTTCCGGCCGCGCGCGCAGGGCCGGGGCTACCGCATTAACAAGCGCACCAGCCATATCACGGTCGTGGTTTCCGACCGCGGCGCTTCGAACCGCAGGGAGAGGACCCGCTAGTGGGCCAGAAAGTGAACCCGCACGGGTTCCGGCTGGGCATTACCACCGACTTCAAGAGCCGGTGGTATGCCGACAAGCTGTACAAGGACTACGTCGCGGAGGACGTCGCGATCCGCCGGATGCTGCAGCGCGGCATGGAACGCGCGGGTATCTCCAAGGTGGAGATCGAGCGGACCAGGGACCGGGTCAGGGTAGACATCCACACTGCCCGGCCGGGAATCGTCATCGGCCGCCGCGGCGCGGAAGCCGACCGGATCCGCGGTGACCTGGAGAAGCTGACCAGCAAGCAGATCCAGCTGAACATCCTCGAGGTCAAGAACCCCGAGATCGATGCCCAGCTGGTGGCCCAGGGCGTGGCCGAGCAGCTGTCCAGCCGGGTCTCCTTCCGCCGGGCGATGCGCAAGGCCATGCAGACGGCGATGAAGGGCGGCGCCAAGGGCATCAGGGTGCAGTGCGCCGGCCGCCTCGGCGGCGCCGAGATGTCGCGGTCGGAGTTCTATCGTGAGGGCCGGGTGCCGCTGCACACGCTCCGCGCGGACATCGACTACGGCTTCTACGAGGCCCGGACGACGTTCGGCCGGATCGGCGTGAAAGTCTGGATCTACCGCGGCGAGGCCGCCCAGACCCGGGCCGAGCGCGAAGCCGCCGCGGCTGCGCTGCGCGCCGGACAGCGCCGGGACAGGGACCGGCCGCCGGCCAGCAGCAGCAGCAGCAGCGCCGCCGCCGTCCTGGCTCCCCGGACGGGACTGACCGTCCCGCCGGGTCCGCCGGGCCGGACCGGGGCGAGGAGCGCGGCGCCGACACCCCCCAGGGCCAGCAGGCGCCCGCAGCCACCGCTGCGACCGCAGCCACGACTGCGCCCCCGGCCGCGGCTGCGCCCGCTACTTCAGGCGAGGAGGGCTGAGGCATGCTCATCCCCCGGAGGGTCAAGCACCGCAAGCAGCACCGGCCGGACCGGCACGGTGCCGCCAAGGGCGGGACCAGGGTCACGTTCGGCGAGTTCGGCATCCAGGCCGTGGAGCACTCCTATGTGACGAACCGGCAGATCGAGGCCGCCCGTATCGCCATGACCCGGCACATCCGCCGTGGCGGGAAGGTGTGGATCACGATCTATCCCGACCGGCCGCTGACCAAGAAGCCCGCCGAGACCCGGATGGGCTCGGGCAAGGGCGCGCCCGAGTGGTGGGTCGCCAACGTCAAGCCCGGCCGGGTCATGTTCGAGCTGTCCGGCGTGCCGGAGCAGGTGGCCAGGGAAGCCCTGCGTCGTGCCATGCACAAGCTCCCCATGAAATGCAAGTTCGTGAAGCGCGAGGTGGGTGAGGCGTGATGGCACAGACGCACAAGCTCCCCATCCTGCGCCCATCAGAGGCAAAGTTCGTGAAGCGCGAAGTGGGTGAAGCGTGATGGCGAAGGGACTGCTCGCCACCGATCTGCGGAACTCGACCGAGGAAGAGCTGGTCGACAAGCTGGCGGAGGCGAAGATCGAGCTGTTCAACCTTCGCTTCCAGGCGGCCACCGGCCAGCTGGAGAGCCACGGGCGGCTGCATGCCGTACGCAAGGAGATAGCCCGCATCTACACGGTGATGCGGGAGCGTGAGCTCGGCATCGTGAGCGTGGCAGAGGAGGCGGATGAGGATGAGTGACGAGCAGAGCAGCGACCTGGCGCGCGGCTACCGCAAGGTACGCGAGGGCCTGGTGGTCAGCGACAAGATGGACAAGACTGTCGTGGTCCAGGTCGAGGACCGGGTCAAGCACCCCAAGTACGGCAAGGTCATCCGCCGCACGAAGAAGTACACGGCCCATGACGGCGAGAACGCCTGCGGTGTCGGTGACCGGGTGCTGCTGATGGAAACCCGGCCGCTGTCGGCGACCAAGCGCTGGCGTGTCGCGGAGATCTTGGAGAAGGCCAAATAGCACAGCACTGGCGGGAGGTTTTCCCGCCAGGTCCACTATGACCCGCCTGGTCCTCGCAGAGGCCGGCGTGACGAAGCAGGAGTTGACGTGATCCAGCAGGAGTCGCGGCTCAAGGTCGCCGACAACACCGGGGCCAAGGAGATCTTGTGCATCCGGGTGCTCGGCGGCTCGGGCAGGCGATACGCGGGCATCGGCGACGTCATCGTGGCGACCGTAAAGGACGCGCTTCCCGGTGCCGGGGTGAAGAAGGGCGACGTGGTCAAGGCCGTCGTGGTCCGCACGCGCAAGGAGCGCCGGCGCGGCGACGGCTCCTATATCCGTTTCGACGAGAACGCGGCCGTGCTGATCAGGGACGGCGGCGAGCCGCGCGGCACCCGCATCTTCGGCCCGGTCGGGCGCGAGCTGCGCGAGAAGCGGTACATGCGGATCATCTCGCTGGCTCCGGAGGTGCTGTGATGGCGAAGAAGGCCAGTGCGGCGAAGAAGGCCGCCCCAGGGAAGGCCCGGGCAATGAAGATCAAGAAAGGTGATCACGTTTTGGTGATCGCCGGCAAGGACCGTGGCCGAGAGGGCACGGTGATCCTGGCGTACCCGGATCGGCAGCGGGTGCTCGTGCAGGGCGTCAACATGATCCGCAAGAACACCAAGGTGGATTACCAGGGCCGGCGTGGCGCCAAGGAAGGCGGCATCGTCAACCAGGAGGCGCTGATCCACATCAGCAACGTTCAGCTGATCGACCCGGAGACCAAGAAGCCCGCCCGGGCCGGCTACCGGTTCACCGAGGACAAGACGAAGGTCCGGGTCACCCGGCCGGGCGGTAAGGACATCTGATGGCTGCGACCAAGACCACGCAGGAGAAGGCGGGCCAGGAGAAGGCAGGCACCGGCACGGCGCTTGCCGAGCGCGTGCCGCCCCGCCTCAAGGACCGGTATGCGACCGAGATCGCCCCGGCGCTGCTGGCGGAGTTCGGCTACGCCAACGTCATGCAGGTCCCCCGGCTGTCCAAGATCGCGGTCAACATGGGGGTCGGCGAGGCGGCCAGAGACGCCAAGCTGATCGACGGGGCGGTGCGGGACCTGACCATCATCACCGGCCAGAAGCCGTCTGTCGCCAGGGCGAGGAAGTCGATCGCTCAGTTCAAGCTCAGGGAAGGCATGCCGATCGGGGCGCACGTGACACTGCGCGGCGATCGCATGTGGGAGTTCTGCGATCGCCTGCTGTCGATTGCGCTGCCCCGGATCCGCGACTTCCGCGGCCTGAGTGACCGGCAGTTCGACGGCCGGGGGAACTACACCTTCGGCCTGACCGAGCAGCTCATGTTCCACGAGATCAACCCCGATCAGGTGGACAGGCAGCGCGGCATGGACGTGACAGTCGTCACGACCGCGACCAACGACGACGAAGGCCGTTCGCTGCTGCGACGGCTTGGTTTCCCGTTCAAGGAGAGCTGAGTAGTGGCGAAGAAGAGCCTGATCGCCAAGGCAAAGCGCACGCCCAAGTACCACGTGCGCGCGTACACCAGGTGCTCCCGGTGCGGGCGCCCGCGTGCCGTCTACCGCCGGTTCGGCCTCTGCCGGATCTGCTTCCGGTCGATGGCGCACCGCGGCGAGCTTCCTGGCATCACCAAGTCCAGCTGGTAGCCGGCCGACGAGCACACCAGGGCGCGAGAGCGCCCGGCCACAGACCAACGCCGACCGACAACCTGGGCGCCACCGGCGCCCACCGACCACGCCGAAGGTCCGCAGGGAAACCGCGGCGAGGAGGGCCACCAGGCCATGACAATGACCGACCCGGTCGCAGACATGCTGACCCGTCTGCGCAATGCCAACTCGGCATACCACGACACCGTGACCATGCCGCACTCCAAGATCAAGGTGCACATCGCCGAGATCCTCCAGCAGGAGGGCTACATCGCGGGATGGCGCGTAGAAGACGCCCAGGTCGGCAAGAGCCTCGTGGTCGCGCTGAAATTCGGTCCGACTCGCGAGCGCTCGATTGCCGGCCTCAAGCGGGTGTCCAAGCCCGGCCTGCGGGTGTACGCGAGGAAGGACAACCTTCCCCGGGTGCTCGGGGGCCTCGGCGTCGCGATTATCTCCACATCGTCCGGGCTGATGACCGACAAGCAGGCGAACAGGAAGGGCGTAGGCGGAGAAGTTCTCGCCTACGTCTGGTAGGGGAGCCCGCCATGTCACGAATCGGACGCATGCCCGTCGCCATCCCCGGTGGCGTCGATGTCACCATCAGCGGCCGCGAGGTCACCGTTAAGGGCCCGAAAGGCAGCCTGCATCTTGAGGTCGCCGCGCCCATCGAGGTCGCCCAGTCCGACGGATCCATCACTGTCACCAGGCCGAGCGACGAGGGCGAGATCCGCGCCCTGCACGGCCTGTCCCGCTCGCTGATCGCCAACATGGTGACCGGCGTGACCGAGGGCTACCGCAAGACCCTGGAGATCGTCGGGGTCGGCTACCGGGTCCAGGCCAGGGGCCGGGACCTGGAGTTCGCGCTCGGCTTCAGCCATCCGGTGCCGGTCAGCGCGCCCGAGGGGATCACCTTCAGGGTGGAGACGCCCACCAGATTCGTCGTCGAGGGCATCGACAAGCAGCAGGTCGGCGAGGTCGCTGCTAACATTCGCAAGCTCCGCAAGCCCGACCCGTACAAGGGCAAGGGCGTGCGATACCAGGGCGAGCAGATCCGCCGCAAGGTCGGGAAGGCTGGGAAGTAAGAAATGTCTGGCACCAGGACCAGGGCGCACGGGCGCATCACCGGCCGCACAGCGGCACGCGCTGCCTCGCGCTCGCGACGTCACCTCAGGGTCCGCAAGAAGGTCACGGGAAGCGAGGCGCGGCCGCGCCTTGTCGTCACGCGCTCAGCTCGGCATACGTTCGCGCAGCTCGTCGATGACGTGCGGGGCAGCACGCTGGTGTCTGCCTCTACGCTGGAGGAGTCCATCCGCGCGGCGCAGGGCGATAAGACAGCCAAGGCCAAGCAGGTGGGTGCGCTTCTGGCCGAACGGGCCACCAAGGCGGGCATAGCGGCAGCGGTATTCGACCGCGGGGGCTATGCCTATCACGGCCGGATTGCCGCCCTGGCCGACAGCGCGCGCGAGGGCGGGCTCGCGCTGTGATGACGAGCACCGCACGTACTTATGAGAGAAGGAATGTCTGATGCCAGCAGCTCCTAGGCGCGGCACTTCCGCAGGCGGTGGCGAGCGGCGTGACCGCCGTGACGACCGTCGCGGCGGCGCGGCTGAGAAGGGCACTGCCTACCTGGAGCGGGTGGTCACCATCAACCGGGTGGCCAAGGTCGTCCAGGGCGGCCGCCGGTTCAGCTTCACCGCGCTGGTCGTGGTGGGCGACGGCAACGGGATGGTCGGCGTCGGGTACGGCAAGGCCAAGGAGGTGCCCGCGGCGATAGCCAAGGGCGTCGAGGCGGCCAAGAAGAGCTTCTTCAAGGTCCCGCGCATCGCGGGCACGATCCCGCACACCGTCCAAGGCGAGGAATCCGCCGGGGTCGTGCTGCTCAAGCCGGCCAGTCCCGGTACCGGCGTCATCGCCGGCGGCCCGGTGCGCGCCGTGCTCGAATGCGCGGGCATTCATGACGTGCTCTCGAGGTCACTCGGCTCCTCCAACCCGATCAACGTGGTACATGCGACCGTGACGGCGCTCAAGAGCCTGAACCGGCCGGAGGAGATCGCGGCCCGGCGCGGCCTGCCGATCGAGCATGTCGCCCCCGCGGCGATGCTCCGGGCCCGGGCGGCCGCGGCCAGCACCGCGGTGCCAGGAAACAGCTGAGCGGGAGCGGAAATGACAGAGTTGAGGGTCACCCAGACCAAGTCGAAGATCGGGGGAACCCAGGGCCAGCGGGATTCGCTGCGCTCGCTGGGGCTCCGGCGGATCGGAGACTGCGTCGTGAAGGCGGACCGCCCGGAAATCCGCGGCATGATCCAGGCGGTGCGCCACCTGGTCACCGTCGAGGAGGTTGACTGAGATGGCAGACGCTGACAACACGCCCGGCGGGCGCGCCGGGCTCAAGGTCCATCACCTGCGCCCGGCCCCTGGCGCGCGCACCGCACGCACCAGGGTGGGCCGCGGCGGGGGGTCCAAGGGCAAGACCGCGGGCCGCGGCACCAAGGGCACCAAGGCGCGCAACACGGTAGCCCCCGGGTTCGAGGGCGGGCAGATGCCGCTGCACCGCCGGCTGCCCAAGCTGAAGGGGTTCTCCAACCTCGCCTTCAAGACCACCTACCAGGTGGTCAATCTGGACCGGCTCACCGCGCTCTACCCGCAGGGCGGTGACATCACCCCGGAGGACCTGGCGGCGAAGGGAGCCGTCCGGCCCGGCGAGCTGGTCAAGGTGCTCGGGTCCGGCGACGCGGGCCCCGGCCTGCGGGTCAGCGCGCACGCGTTCTCCGCTTCGGCGCGGGAGAAGATCACCGCCGCCGGCGGGACTGCTACCGAGCTGTGAGATGACCGTCGCGGCACGGCGCTCGGCGGCCGGGGCGGCAGCTTCCGCCTGCCGTCGGCCGTCCTGCTGCCGCGCCGGGAGCCTGGCGGGCGGTCGTTCAACTGCCATGAGCGCGTTAGACTGCGGCGAGCATGTCGCGCCTGCGACCAGGCGGGTTCAGCCCGCGACAAGGAGCGGCAGTGACGTTGACCCTTCAACCTGAGGACGGCGCATGCTGACCGCGTTCCTCCGGGCGTTCCGAACGCCTGACCTGCGCAAAAAGCTGCTATTTACGCTTTTCATCATCGCCGTGTTCCGGCTGGGCGCCACGCTGCCGACGCCGGGAATCTCGCAGAAGGCTGTCGATTCCTGCCTGAACGTGGTGGCGCACAGTGGCTCCGCCAGCCTGCTCCAGCTGGTCAACCTGTTCAGCGGCGGTGCCCTGCTCAAGCTGACGGTCTTCGCGCTGGGCATCATGCCCTACATCACGGCGAGCATCATCCTGCAGCTGCTGGCCGTCGTCATCCCCCGCCTGGAGACCCTGCGGCAGGAAGGCCAGAGCGGCCAGGCGAAGATCACCCAGTACACCCGCTATCTCACGGTGGGCCTGGCCATCCTGCAGTCCACCGGCATCGTGGCGCTGGCCAGGTCAGGGAACCTGTTCGGCTCCAGCAGCTCGGCGTGCTCCAACCTGATCCCGAATCCGTCGGTCCTCACGATCTCCACGATGGTCATCACCATGACCGCCGGCACCGCCGTCATCATGTGGCTGGGTGAGCTGATCACCGATCGCGGCGTCGGCAACGGCATGTCGCTGATTATCTTCACCCAGGTCATCGCCGTCATTCCCGGCGAGATGGTGGCGATCTACAAGACCAAGCACGCCCTGGTCTTCCTCATCGTGCTGGCCGTGGGCGTGGCGATCGTGGCCTTTGTCGCGTTCATGGAACAGGCCCAGCGGCGGATCCCGGTCCAGTACGCCAAGCGGATGGTCGGGCGCAAGATGTACGGCGGGACCTCCACCTATATCCCGCTGAAGGTGAACCAGGCGGGCGTCATCCCGGTCATCTTCGCGTCCTCGCTGCTCTATATCCCGCAGCTGGCCGCCCAGCTGTTCGGCAAGACGACGGCCACGACCGGCTGGACGGTCTGGATCCAGCAGCACCTGGTCACCGGTCAGCCGGGCAGCACCCTGGGCAGCCAGGGTTATTACATACTGCTGTACTTCCTGCTGATCGTGTTCTTCACCTTCTTCTATGTATCGATCACCTTCAACCCGACTGAGGTGGCCGACAACATGAAGAAATACGGCGGCTTCATCCCCGGCATCCGCCCCGGCTCGCCGACGGCGGGCTATCTCAGCTACGTGCTGAGCAGGCTGACCGCTCCCGGCTCGCTGTACCTGGCCGCGGTCGCCCTCATCCCGGTGGTCGCCATCACCCTGGTCGGCGCGTCGCAGCAGTTCCCCCTGGGCGGTACCAGCATCCTGATCGCGGTGGGGGTGGGACTCGATACGGTGAAGCAGATCGAGAGCCAGCTGCAGCAGCGTAACTATGAGGGTTTCCTGCGGTAGTGCGAGTCGTCCTCGTCGGGCCCCCCGGTGCGGGCAAGGGGACACAGGCCCAGTTCATAGCCTCCCACCTGGCGATACCGAAGATCTCGACAGGTGAGATCTTCAGGTCCAACGTCAGCACGGGCACTGAGCTCGGCCGCCAGGCCAAGGCCTTCATGGACCGGGGTGACCTGGTCCCCGACGAGGTCACCATCGCCATGGTGACGAGCCGGCTGCAGGAGGAGGACGCGCAGGCAGGCTTCCTGCTCGACGGGTTCCCCAGGAATGTCCCGCAGGCCGAGACGCTCAAGAAGATGCTGGCCGAGTGGGACACCCGGCTGGAGCTCGTGCTCGAGCTGGTCGTCGACCATGACGAGGTGGTCAGGCGGCTGTCCGGGCGCCGGACCTGCCGCAGATGCGGCCGGGTGTGGCACGCGGCGTTCGACCCGCCGTCGCGGCCCGGGCAGTGCGATGACTGCGGCGGAGAGCTCTTCCAGCGGGACGACGACCGCGAGGAGACCATCAGGCACCGGCTTGAGGTATACCAGCAGCAGACCCAGCCGCTTATCTCGTTCTACGCGGATGAGGGCACCCTGCTCGGCATCGATGCGACCGGGCCGGTGGAGGAGATCACGGACCGGGCGCTGACCGCGCTGCGGCGTTTTGTGCGCTGACGTCAGCTGGCCCGGTCTGCGGGTACGGTTAGCTACGAACCGGGAGGCACCATGCGGACGGGTCGGGAACCGCCGATTCAGATCAAGACCCCGGACCAGCTCGCCGTGATGCGAGAGGCCGGCCTCGTGGTCGCGCATGCCCTGCGGACCCTGGCCGCGGCGGTCGAGCCGGGCATCAGCACGGCCGACCTGGACGCCCTGGCCGAGCGCGAGATCCGCGCCGCCGGCGCGGTGCCCTCCTTCAAGGGCTATTACGGCTTCCCCGCCACGATCTGCACCTCCGTCAATGACCAGATCGTGCATGGCATCCCCAGCCCGTCGGTGCTCCTGGCCGCCGGCGACGTGATCTCGATTGACTGCGGTGCGATCGTCGGCGGCTGGCACGGCGACGCGGCGGTGACGGTCGGCGTCGGGCCGGTTGACGATCAGGTCGCGGGTCTCCTCGACGCCTGCGAGCGGGCGCTGTGGCAGGGCCTGGCCCGCGCGGTGCCGGGTAACCGGCTGACGGACATATCCCATGCGGTGGAGTCGAGCGCGCGCGCCAGCGGCACGTACGGGATCGTGCGGGAGTACGTGGGCCACGGGATCGGCTCGCAGATGCACATGGAACCGTCCGTGCCCAACTACGGCAAGCCCGGCCGGGGACCTGAGCTGCAGGAGGGAATGGCGCTGGCGATCGAGCCCATGCTCGTCCTGGGCCGGCGGCAGACCCGGCAGCTCGCCGACGGCTGGACTGTCGTTACGGCCGACGGGACATGGTCGGCTCATTTCGAGCACACTGTGGCCATCACGGCGGACGGCCCCTGGGTGCTGACGGCGCAGGACGGCGGCGCTAGCGGCCTGCGCCGCCAGTCCGCCGGAGCGCACTCGACGGGCTGAGGAGGACCTGATGGCGGCCGACCCGAGGATCCGGGCGTCTGACGACGACCGGGATCGCGCAGCGTCGCTGCTGCGTGAGCACCACGCGGTAGGCAGGCTGACGCCCGAGGAGTTCTCCGAGCGACTCGACAAGGTCTATGAGGCCAAGACCGTCGGAGAGCTGGACGAGCTCATGTCCGACCTGCCGGGCATCGACCTGTACCGGCTGCCCGACGCCTCCATGCCCCGCTACCGCGGAATTACGCCGGGCGGGACCTCCCCCCTGGCCGCGACGCAGGCGGCGGGCGGCATTGCCCACGGCCACGGACGGTTCTCCCCAGCGTGGCAGGCCGCGTGGGGATCGTGGTTCAGCGTCAGCCTGGTCTGCTTCGTGATCTGGGCTCTCACCGGGGCCGGATATCCCTGGCCGCTATGGGTGGCCGGCCCGCTCGGCGCGATCCTGCTCGGTCGCTGGATCACGGGCGGCCCGGCGGACGACTCAGGCTCCCGCCGCGAGCCGCGCGGCGGGCACGATCAGATCGGCGGCAATACGCCCGATCCGTGATGCTGGCCGCCCGCCGGGGAATTTCCGGCCCGCCCGATGCGTCATGCCCGCCGGGGAATTTCCTGCGCCCTGGCCTGGTTAGCGCTCAAGGAATTCAAAGTGTGCCCCCGGGTTCGCATTGTCCTCGTGTCTCGCGTAGACTCTGCTCCGGCCCATGAGCTGCTGCTTGGCTGCTGGCCGCAGGGCGATGGCTGCCTTCCAGGGAGCCGCCCGGGTCCGGAGGACGTGCGCAAGCACGAGCCGGACGTGGGGGAAACCACCGATGACCGCACGAGACCTGCTGCGGCACGGCCGGCAACGGCCGCTCCTGGCAGGCCACAGCACCAGGCTGTACAGCACTGAATTCTGTACGGCAAGACAGCAACAGACAGCACCAGCTAGCACGCAATGACCGGCAGGCTGGCCGACGATCAGCGAAGCGCGGAGGATATGCCCAAGAAAGACGGCGCCATTGAGATCGAGGGCACGGTGGTGGAATCGCTGCCCAACGCCTTCTTCAGAGTGGAGCTTGACAACGGGCACAAGGTCCTGGCCCACATCAGCGGGAAGATGAGGATGCACTACATCCGGATCCTTCCCGATGACCGGGTTGTCGTCGAGCTGAGCCCCTACGACCTCAGTCGTGGGCGGATTGTCTACCGGTACAAGTAACGAGCTGACGGTGCACGGGCCGGTAACCTGGCCCCGAGCGCCTGAGGAGAACCGCAATGAAGGTCAAGCCGAGTGTGAAGAAGATCTGCAGCAAGTGCCGGATCATTCGCCGGCATGGCCGCGTCATGGTCATCTGCTCTGATCCGCGGCACAAGCAGCGCCAGGGCTGATCCAGACTGACCCTGCAGTACTAACCCGGCAGTACCCGCACGCACAGTAAGACACGCACCGCGATCCGTTCCCGGCCAGGCCGGGGACGGATTACCCCCGGAGGAGGCCGGGGCCACCGTCCGGGCAGACGGGGGAGCGGCGCGCAGGACCTCCGAGACAGAAGGAGAACTGCCCACGATGGCACGCCTCGTCGGCGTTGACCTCCCGCGCGAGAAGCGGCTTGAGGTCGCGCTTACTTATATCTACGGAATCGGCCGCACCCGCGCGCTTGAGACGCTCAGCGCTACCGGAGTCAGCGGCGATACTCGCGTCCACGAGCTGGGGGATGATGATCTCGTCCGCCTCAGGGACTGGATCGACGCGACCTACAAGGTCGAAGGTGACCTGCGCCGCGAGGTGCAGGCCGACATTCGGCGCAAGGTGGAGATCGGGTGCTACCAGGGCATCCGTCACCGCCGCGGGCTGCCCGTGCACGGCCAGCGCACGCAGACCAATGCCCGCACCAGGAAGGGCAAGAAGAAGACAGTTGCCGGCAAGAAGAAGACCGGCAAGAAGTAGTCCCTAGCGCCCTGTCGCCCGCACTAGGGGAGGCACGGCACCCACAGCGGACCGACCACCTCCGGAGTTGAGGAGCAGGATGCCTCCCAAGAGTCGTACCGGCGTCAAGAAAGTACGCCGCAAGGAAAGAAAGAACATTGCTCACGGGCACGCCCACATCAAGAGCACGTTCAACAACACCATCGTCTCCATCACCGACCCTGGCGGCAGCGTCATCGCGTGGGCGTCGTCTGGCCAGGTCGGATTCAAGGGCTCGCGTAAGTCGACGCCGTTCGCCGCTCAGATGGCCGCTGAGGCCGCCGCGCGCCGTGCGATGGAGCACGGCATGCGCAAGGTAGACGTCTTCGTGAAGGGTCCGGGCTCAGGCCGGGAAACCGCCATCCGGTCCCTGCAGGCGACCGGCCTGGAGGTCGGCTCGATCCAGGACGTCACCCCGGTTCCGCACAATGGCTGCCGCCCGCCTAAGCGGCGCCGGGTCTGAGGAGTAAGCGACAAATATGGCTCGATACACAGGTGCGGACTGCAAGCGCTGCCGCCGCGAGAAGACCAAGCTGTTCCTGAAGGGCGCGAAGTGCGACTCGCCGAAGTGCCCCATAGAGATCCGGCCGTACCCGCCGGGTGAGCATGGCCGGAACCGGCCGAAGGAGAGCGAGTACCTGCTTCAGGTCAGGGAGAAGCAGAAGGCCCGCCGCATCTACGGCGTCCTCGAGCGGCAGTTCCACAACTACTACGAGGAAGCCACCCGCAAGCGCGGGAAGACCGGCGAGGTCCTGCTCCAGATCCTGGAGTCCCGCCTCGACAACGTGGTTTACCGGGCGGGCTTCGCCAAGAGCCGTGACATGGCGCGCCAGCTCGTCAATCACGGGCACGTCCAGGTCAACGGCCACAAGGTGGACATCCCCTCGTTCCGGGTCAGCGAGAACGACATCGTCGAGGTGGCGAGCAAGTCACGCGAGCTGACGCCGTTCGTGGTCGCTCGCGCCGAGGCGGGGGAGCGGACCGTTCCCGCCTGGATCGAGGTGATCCCGGACAAGATGCGCGTCCTGGTGCATACGCTCCCCGTCCGGGCCCAGATCGACACGCTGGTCCAGGAGCAGCTCATCGTTGAGTACTACTCGAAGTAACCGCGGTACCGGCCCGCCGCGTCTGGCGGGCCACCAGCCTGGCGGCGCAGCCGCCAGCGGAAGTCGCGACTGTCAAATAGCGGGCAGCGCGGAAAGGAACAGTCATGCTTATCGCCCAGCGCCCGAGTCTCGCCGAGGAGCAGGTAGACGAGTTCCGGTCACGGTTCGTCATCGAGCCGCTTGAGCCAGGATTCGGCTACACGATCGGAAACTCGATCCGCCGTACGCTCCTGTCCTCCATCCCCGGTGCTGCCGTGACCAGCATCAGGATCGAGGGAGTGCTGCACGAGTTCTCCACGGTTCCAGGGGTCATCGAGGACGTGACCGACATCATCCTGAACCTGAAGGAGCTTGTCGTCTCCTCCGAGCACGACGAGCCCGTGCACATGTACCTGCGCAAGCAGGGCCCCGGCCCGGTGACCGCCGCGGACATCGCTCCGCCCGCGGGCATGGAGGTTCATAACCCGGAGCTGCACATCGCCACGCTGAACAGCAAGGGCAAGCTGGAGATGGAGCTGACGGTCGAGCGCGGCCGCGGCTACGTCTCAGCGGCCCAGAACAAGCAGCAGGGCCAGGAGATCGGCCGGATTCCGATCGACTCGATCTACTCGCCCGTCATGCGGGTCACCTACAAGGTCGAGGCGACGCGCGTGGAGCAGCGCACCGACTTCGACAAGCTGATCCTCGACGTTGAGACCAAGCCCTGCATGCGCCCGCGGGACGCGGTGGCGAGCGCGGGCAAGACGCTGGTCGAGCTCTTCGGGCTGGCCAGGGAGCTGAACGTCGACGCCGAGGGCATCGACATCGGCCCGTCGCCGACGGACGCCGCGCTCGCGGCGGACCTGGCGCTGCCGATCGAGGAGCTGAACCTCACCGTCCGCTCCTACAACTGCCTCAAGCGCGAGGGCATTCACACGGTGGGCGAGCTTGTCGCCCGCAGCGAGCAGGATCTTCTCGACATCCGCAACTTCGGCGCGAAGTCGATCGAGGAAGTCAAGCAGAAGCTGATCGACATGGGCCTTGCGCTCAAGGACTCGCCGCCCGGATTCGACCCCGGGACCGCAGCGGACAGCTACGGGGCGGATGACGACGAGAGCTACGTCGAGACCGAGCAGTACTGACGGGCTGGATAGCTGGACCCTGCAGTAGCGAGCCAAGGAGAACTTTTCGATGCCAACGCCCACCAAGGGTCGCCGAATGGGCGGCAGCTCGGCCCATCAGCGGCACATGCTGGCGAACCTGGCCACGGCGCTCTTCGAGCATGGCAAGATCACGACCACCGAGGCCAGGGCGCGCAGGCTCCGGCCCGTGGCCGAGCGCCTGATCACCTTCGCCAAGCGGGGCGACCTGCACGCCCGGCGCCAGGTGCTCTCCGTCGTGACCGACAAGAGCGTGGTGCACACCCTGTTCGCCGACATCGGGCCGAGCTTTGCCAGTCGTGATGGCGGTTACACGCGGATCACCAAGGTCGGGCCGCGCAAGGGCGACAACGCAGCGCTGGCCGTGATCGAGCTGATACGCGAGGAAGTGGACGCCAAGCCGCGCCGTCGCCGCGCCCGCCGCACGCAGCCGCCCCCCAGCCGGGCGGGCCGTCCCGAGCGTGGCCAGGCCGAGGCTACCGAGGCGGACGGCCAGGCCGAGGCGGCCGAGGGGGCTGACGTGACGGCCGAGGTTGACGGCACGCAACCGCCTGAGTCCGCGGCCGAGACCGAGACGGCGGACAGCGCCGCGGCGGATGACAGCGCGGCGGATGACAGCGCGGCGGAAGGCAGCACGGCGGAAGGCAGCACGGCTGATGCGGAAGCAACAGCGCAGGATGCGAACGCCGAGGAGACCAGCGACAGCTGAGAAGCCGGGAAGACCAGCGACAGCCGAGGATGCGGGCCGCGCCAGAGGCAGGCGACAGCGCCGGGCCAGGCCGTAACGACCAGCCGGCCGGGGCTGATCCGCCGCCGCGTCCCGGCACCGTCCGGCTGCGCCTGGCGGTGTCCTACGATGGCTCAGGCTTTCACGGGTGGGCCAGGCAGCCGGACCTGCGAACGGTGCAGCAGGCCGTCGAGGAGGCACTCGGCCTCGTGCTTGGCCTGGCCCGCCCGCCCGTGCTGACGGTCGCCGGGCGGACCGATGCGGGCGTGCACGCCCGTGGCCAGGTAGCCCACGCTGACGTGCCATCGGATTCCTGGGAGCGGGCCGGCCAGACCGCGATCCGGAGGCTGGCCCGGCTGCTCCCGCCCGACGTCCGGGTGCCCGCGATCGGCATCGCGGCCGAGGGCTTCGATGCGAGATTCTCCGCGCTCTGGCGGCGATACTCCTACCGGGTGTGCACCGATCCCGCAGGCGCTGAGCCGCTTCGTCGGCACGACACCTTGTGGTATCCCAGAGCGCTTGACCCGGCGCGGATGAACGACGCGGCGCGCCCGTGCCTGGGTGAGCATGATTTCGCCGCGTTCTGCCGGCGGCGCGAGGGCGCCACGACCGTGCGGGAGCTGCTGCGACTTGAGTGGTCACGGCCCGCGCCAGGGATCGGCGTGGCCACCGTGGCCGCAGACGCGTTCTGCCACAACATGGTGCGCGCGCTGGTGGGGGCTCTGCTATCGGTAGGAGACGGGAGCAGGCCGGTCACCTGGCTCGCGCAGGTGCTGGCGGCCGGGGTCCGTGACCCTGCCGTGCGGGTCCTGCCACCGCACGGCCTCTGCCTTGAGGAAGTCCGGTATCCGGCGCCCGCCGGGCTGGCCGGGCGGGCCCGGCTGACTCGCCGGGTCCGCCCGCCGCCGACGGCTCTGGCTGACTCGCCTGCGGCGCCGGCCGAGCCCGGCTGATCTGCGCCGCGGCCACGCCCCTGGCTGATCTGCGCGGCCAGCTACGGCTGGGCCCTGGCTGATCTGCGTCGCAGCTCTACGGATGGCCGTTGACCATGCGGCTGGTCAGGCTGACGTTCGCGGTGTGCTGGATCAGCGTGCTCAGGAAGGCCTCGAGCGCGGCACGCTGCTTGGCGGTCTTCGGCTTGCGCATCGTGGTGGACTCGGCCCAGACCAGGATCAGGTAGTGGCCCTTAACGAGAGCCTCCTCGATGCCCGTTCCCTTCGTCAGATTGCGTGTGGGGCCCTTGGGCCCGTCGAGCTGCGCGATGAACTCGGACGGCCCGGCCGCCTTGCCGGCCCGTTCGGCGGCCTTGACGGTCTTGAGATTCAGCACGCCGATCGTGCCCATCAGTTTCTGGCTGGCGGACAGGTAGCTGGCCCGCAGGACCTGGCTGCATCCCGGCCGTCGCACGGCATGCTGGAGCTTGGCGCCGCCGACCGCCGTGGCGCAGTTCTTGCCTATGCGGCGAATGGTCCTGGTGTACGCCGCTCCGGCGGTGAACGCGGCCGGGAAGACCTGCCCGAGCTTCAGCGGAAGCGGGTCAGTTGCCCGTGACTCGATATGACCCCACAGCGGCGTCGGCGTCGGTGCCGGAGTGGGTGACAGCGAGGGTGACGGACGCGCCTGGGCTGGCTTGGCCGATGGCGCCGCCGCAGGCTGGCCGCCGTGGCTGCCGCCGAGCAGCACGTATGCCCCGCCGACCAGCGCCACCAGCACGGCGAGACTCGCGGCCAGCAGCCCGCGAGACATCTTCCAGCGCTTCCGTGGCGCCGCGCGGACGCCGTGCGCGCCGGTGCCATGCCCGCGAGGGCGGCCCGGCACGGTATCCGGCCCGGCGGCGCTGCCCGCTCCGAAGGCGGCACCCGCTCCGGTGGCGTCCGCTCCGAGAGCGGTATCTGCTCCGAACGCGCTGTCTGCTCCGAACGCGGTGTCTGCTCCGAACGCGGTGTCTGCTCCGAAGGCACTGTCTGGTCCTGAGGCATCGTCGGCCGGCACCGGATAGCCGCGCGGCGGAGTCTGCGGGCCGGCGCCTGGCGCCTGCCGGGCATCGCCGGGCGCGCGCAGGTCTGCCCATCCGCCCGTCTCCTGGCCGTCGCCGACCGCCCCCCAGGTCTGGGTGGAGGTCACGTCCGCCGCAGGATCGCTCACCGCCAGGTTGGAGTACCCCGCATGACCGGATCCGGCCGGGCCGGGCATCGCGGGCCCTGGCCCGGTGCTTCCAGGCTCCGCCCAGGCCGGCTCCGGGTACTGGTCGCCGGTCCCGGATTCAGCTGGCCAGAGGTCACCGGCCTGGGGGCCGGCCTCCTGCTCGGACGTGCGGTTCCACGCCGAGAACTGGCCGGGCGGGTAGAGCGGCGGCGGCTGGCCCGGGGCAGGCGGAAAGCCCCTGACCGGGCCCTTGCCCGGCGCGCTGCCCCCCCACCCGTACTGGCCTCCGGCGTACTGGCCTCGGCGTACTGGCCTCCTGAGTACTGGCCGCCGGCGTACTGGCCGCCGAGCCGCGGAGCGTCGATGCCCCGCTCCACGGCGGCCGGCCGGTCATCCCGGTATCCGGGAACGAACAACGATGACTCGCCGCCGGGCTGGCTCCGCCGGGGGCCTTGATCTGGCCGGGGCGGCACATCCTGCCCGGACGGGCTCCGCCGCCTGCCCGGTACGTGGCCGGCGGCATTCTCAGCCGGGTTGCGCATGCGGCGAGCGTATCGTTCCCGGCGCGTGAGTTAGCCTGGTCGGGTCTTTTGCACGGCCGTGCGGCGGCGTGGCTGGCGCGGCCGGGCGAGAGTTCGGACACCCCTTCGTTTCGCATCGCTTTGACCGCTGCCCGTCACGGCCGGTATCCTTACCGGGCGTCCATGTGTACCGGCATGCCCGCGTCCTCGTATTGCGGGCACGTGAGCTGCGGCCGGTGCTGCGGATTCCCCCGCCAGGGCGGGACTACCCCGGGCGAGGGCCAGGATCAGGACTCACACGCGAAGGCTAATGACTGTGCGCACTTTCAGCCCGAAGGCCGACGACATCCAGCGTCAGTGGCATGTCATCGATGCATCTGATGTCATCCTCGGCCGGCTGGCCAGCCAGGCGGCGATTCTGCTGCGGGGCAAGCACAAGCCGATCTTCGCGCCGCATGTGGACACCGGTGATTTCGTCGTCATCGTCAATGCGGGCAAGGTCGCTCTGAGCGGCAATAAGCTGCAGGACAAGCTGGCGTACCGGCACTCCGGGTATCCGGGCGGCCTGCGCTCTGTCGCCTACAGCGAGCTGATGGAGAAGAACCCGGAGCGGGCGGTCGAGAAGGCCGTCAAGGGCATGCTCCCGAAGAACACCCTGGGCAGGCAGCAGCTTCGCAAGCTGAAGGTGTACGCGGGCCCTGACCATCCGCATCAGGCGCAGCAGCCGGTCGCATTCGAGATCACGCAGGTCGGCCAGCAGGCCGGGACCAGCCGGGCCGCGGCGAAGTAAGCCGCGGCACACCAACCAAGAGCCGATCAGGAAGCACGAGGAAGACACTGTGGCTGAGTCCACTGACGTCCAGGATCCCGCGGCGGGAGCCGGCGCGGCCGAGCCGACCGCCGAAGCGCACGTGTCGGAGTACACCACCGAGACTCCGGACGCGGCGGCCGTCGCCGCGGCCAAGCCCGCGGCACGCAAGCCGGTGGTGACCGGCAATGCCCTGGGCACCGGCCGCCGCAAGAAGGCGATCGCGCGCGTCCGCATCATGCCCGGCACCGGGAAGTACCGGATCAACGACCGGTCGCTGGACGAGTACTTCCCGAACAAGGTGCATCAGCAGCTGATCAACGAGCCGTTCGTGACCCTGGGCGCCGATGACCAGTTCGACGTGGTCGCGCGGATCACCGGCGGTGGCGTCACCGGCCAGGCAGGCGCGCTTCGCCTCGGGGTTGCCAGGTCGCTGATTCTCGTTGACCCGTCCAGCCGGCCGGCGCTCAAGCGAGCGGGCTTCCTGACCAGAGACCCCAGGGCGACGGAGCGCAAGAAGGCAGGCCTGAAGAAGGCTCGCAAGGCGCCGCAGTACTCGAAGCGCTGATTTCCCGCCACCACTGCAGCACCGGAAGACCAGGAGTTGGTTTCCATGGGCCGGCTGTTCGGCACTGATGGTGTCCGTGGTGTCGCGGGCCGTGATCTTACGGCCCAGCTCGCCATGGACCTAGCGGTCGCCGCCGCAGGAATCCTGGGCGGGACCGGCGCCTTCACCGGGACAAACTCGGTGCATGGCCGGCCACTGGCGGTGGTCGGCCGCGACCCCAGGACGTCCGGTGAGTTCCTGGAGGCCGCCGTGGTGGCCGGGCTGGCCGGCAGCGGCGTCGACGTGCTGCGGCTGGGCGTCATCCCGACGCCGGCGGTGGCCTACCTGACCGCGGCGCTCGGTGCTGAATTCGGGGTCATGCTCTCGGCGAGCCATAATCCGGCACCGGATAACGGGATCAAGTTCTTCGCGCGCGGCGGCGTGAAGCTGCCCGACGATGTCGAGAACCAGATCGAGGACCAGCTGACGCAGGCTCAGCTGACGCGGGCTCAGCTGACGCGGGCACCGGACGGCCCGGACGGCCCGGATGGCCTGGGCTCCGGTGACCGGCGGGCGGGGGGCACAGGCATCCCGGCGGCCGGTTTCGGCCGGGTTACCGAAGCATCGGGCGAAGGCGAGATATACCTCGATTATCTGCTGTCCACTCTCGATGGGATGTCCCCCGGCACGGGCGCACCTTCCGCCCGGGGCGCGGGTGCCGCTAACGGTGCGGGTGCGGCTTCCGCCGCCGGGGCTGGCTCGGGGCAGGCTGCCGGGCCGCTGTCGGGGATGCGCGTGGTGGTGGACTGCGCGCAGGGGGCCGCTTACCAGCTAGCGCCGCGGATGCTTCGCCGGGCCGGCGCTGAGGTGATCGCGATCGGCGTGGAGCCGGATGGGGACAACATCAACGCCGGCTGCGGCTCTACCAGCCTGGGCGCCCTGTCCGCCGCCGTGATCAAGCATGGCGCCGACGCCGGCATCGCGCATGACGGCGACGCCGACCGGTGCCTGGCGGTCGACGCGGGGGGCCAGGTAATCGACGGGGACCAGATCCTGGCCGTGCTCGCGCTCGCGCTGCGGGACGCGGGACGGCTGACGGGCGATACCGTCGTGACCACGGTCATGTCCAACCTCGGATTCCGGCTGGCCATGCGCGACGCCGGCATTCACGTGGTCGAGACGCCGGTCGGCGACAGGTACCTGGTGACGGCGATGCGTGCCGGTCAGTACGCGCTCGGCGGCGAGCAGTCCGGCCACATCATCCTGCTCGACCACGCCACGACCGGCGACGGGCTGCTCACCGCCCTGCACCTGCTGGCGGTGGCGGCCAGCCGCGGGAAGTCCCTCGCCGAGCTGGTCAGCGTCATGACCAGATACCCCCAGGTCCTCATCAACATCCCGGGGGTGGACAAGTCCCTGGTCGGCTCCTCCCATGCGCTCACGGCCGCCGTGCGGGCCGCGGAGGCGGAACTGGGGGACTCTGGCCGGGTCCTGGTGCGGCCCAGCGGGACCGAGCATGCGATCCGGGTCATGGTCGAGGCCGTCGATTCCGGCCAGGCCCGCCGCCTGGCGGGCCGGCTAGCCGACGCGGTCCGGGGCCTGGGCTGAGGTCGCCGGGACGCGTGACAGCGGTATGTAATCGGTATTTCACTCACGGTTCCTGATCGGGCCGGGCGAATCAAGTACTAGCCTGACGGCCATGTGCGGAATCGTGGGGTACGCCGGCCACCGGCCGGCGCTCGGGGTTGTCCTGGAAGGACTTGGCCGGCTGGAGTACCGCGGCTATGACTCGGCCGGCATTGCCGTCATCGCCGATGAGAAACTCGCCTGGAGCAAGCGCGCGGGCAAGCTCGGCAACCTGCGGTCGGCCCTCGCCGAGCGGCCGCCGCTGGCGGGCACCGTGGGCCTGGGCCACACGCGGTGGGCGACCCACGGGCCGCCGACCGACCCGAACGCGCATCCGCACGTCGACTGCGGTGGCCATCTTGCCGTGGTGCACAACGGCATCATCGAGAACTTCGCCGTGCTTCGCGCCGGGCTGGAGGCCAAGGGGCATCAGCTGACCTCCGAGACTGACACCGAGCTGGTCGCGCACCTGCTTGAGGAGCACATGGCCGCCATCCCCGATGTGCCGGGAACGGGCGCGCCGCCGCCGGGATCCCTGGCCGCGGCGATGCGCGGCGTCTGCCAGCTGCTGACCGGGGCATTCACGCTGGTCGCCATCGACGTCCGGGATCAGGGGGCGGTCGTCGGGGCGCGCCGCAACTCGCCGCTGGTCATCGGCCGGGGGGAGGGCGAGAATTTCCTGGCCAGTGATGTGGCCGCGTTTATCGCCTTCACCAGGGAGGCGGCCGAGCTCGGCCAGGATCAGGTAGTCGAGGTGCGCGCCGACTCGGTAACGGTCACCGGCTTCGACGGCACTGCCGCCCTGGCCAGGGACTTTCATGTCGACTGGGACGTGTCGGCCGCCCAGAAGGACGGCTACGAGTACTTCATGCTCAAGGAGATCGCCGAGCAGCCTCGCGCCATCGCCGCCTCACTGCTCGGCCGGGTCGGCCAGGACGGGCTGCTGGCCCTCGATGAGATGCGCCTGTCCGACGACGAGCTACGGCAGATTGACAAGATCATCGTGGTGGCGTGCGGGACGGCCTATCACGCGGGCATGATCGCGAAGTACGCCATCGAGCACTGGTGCAAGATTCCCTGCGAGGTGGAGCTGGCCAGCGAGTTCCGCTACCGGGACCCGATCCTGACCCGGTCCACCCTGGTGATCGCGATCTCTCAGTCGGGCGAGACAATGGACACCCTGATGGCGGTCCGCCATGCCCGCGAGCAGCACTCCCGCGTAGTGGCGATCTGCAACGTGAACAGCTCATCGATCCCGCGCGAGAGCGACGCCGTCGTCTACACGCATGCTGGCCCGGAGGTCGCGGTCGCGTCCACCAAGGCGTTCTTGACCCAGCTGGCCGCGTGCTACCTGCTGGCGCTGTACCTGGCCCAGGTCCGGGAGAGCAAGTACGGCGACGAGATCGCCGTCGTGATCCAGGAGCTGGACCGGATGCCCGCCGCGGTGGAACTCGTCCTGAGCAGGATGGAACCTGTCCGGGCCGTGGCCCGTGAGCTGGCCCGCGAGCGCTGCGTGCTCTTCCTCGGCCGTCATGTCGGCTACCCGGTCGCGCTGGAAGGCGCGCTGAAGCTCAAGGAACTTGCCTACATGCACGCGGAGGGGTTCGCGGCCGGTGAGCTCAAGCACGGCCCGATCGCGCTGATCGAGGCCGGCCTGCCGGTCGTGGTGGTCGTCCCGCCCGGCCAGGGGCGCTCGGTGCTGCACGACAAGATCGTCTCCAACATCCAGGAGATCCGGGCGCGCGGGGCCCGGACGATCGTGATCGCCGAGGAAGACGACGAGGTGGTCATTCCCTACGCGGACACGCTGATCAAGATCCCCGTGGTGCCGACGCTGCTGCAGCCGCTGGTCGCCACCGTGCCGCTGCAGGTTTTCGCCTGCGAGCTGGCCACGGCCAAGGGCCACGACGTCGACCAGCCGCGCAACCTCGCCAAGTCAGTCACCGTCGAGTAGCCGTCGGCGGCCGGCGACGGGCCGGCCGGGCGGGGCAGGCGCTGTGATTCCTGATGCCGTCTAGCTGAAGCGGGTGGCGGGTGGCGGACGCCCTCATGACAGGCTTGGCTCGTGATCGTAGGCACTGGCGTCGACCTCGCGGACATCTCCCGGCTGGAGGCGGCGCTCTGGTGAATCCCGCTCCCGGAACGACGGCTGTTTCGCCGACAGCGAACCCGGCGCCCGGTTCGTTGCGACGGCCCCCGTGAAGACGGCCCCCGTGAAGACGGCCCGGTGAAGACCATCCCGTGAAGGTGGTGTCGCAAAGATGAGGAATTCGCACCCGGTCGCTGAGATCCGCGCCGCCGAGCAAGCGCTGATGGCGCGGCTGCCCGAGGGCGTGCTGATGCAGCGGGCGGCGTCCGGCCTGGCCGCCGCGTGCGCGCGCCTGCTGGGCCAGGTGTACGGATCGCGGGTCGTGGTGCTGGCGGGCAGCGGTGACAACGGCGGAGACGCCCTGTTCGCCGCGGCGATGCTGGCCCGCCGGGGCGCCGTGGTCACGGCCGTGTCCGCGGGATCCAAGGTCCACGCCGGGGGCACTGCCGCGCTTCGCGGAGCCGGCGGCACGCTGGTCGAGGCGGCCGATCAGGCCGCCGGAGCCGCGATCGGCCGGGCCGAGCTGATCATCGACGGGCTGCTCGGCATCGGCGGCTCCGGCGGCATCAGGGAGCCCGGCGCCTCCCTGGCCTCCCTGGCCTCGCAGTCGGGCGCGACCGTGGTGGCCGCCGACCTGCCCAGCGGCATCGATGCCGACACCGGGGAGGTGGCAGGCGCGGCGGTTCGCGCCGACGTCACGATTACCTTCGGCACCTGGAAGCCCGGCCTGCTGATCGATCCCGGTGCCTCGTATGCCGGGGTGGTCGAGCTCATCGACATCGGGCTGAGGCCCCATCTCGGGCCGCCCGGTGTCCTGGCGATGCAGGACGCCGACGTGGCCGCCTGCCTGCCCCGGCCCTCCGCCGAGTCCGACAAGTACCGGCGCGGCGTGCTGGGCATCGTCGCCGGCAGCGACCGGTTCACCGGTGCGGCGACCCTGGCCATCGGCGGCGCGCTGCGCGGCGGGGCAGGCATGGTCCGGCTGGTCTCGGCCGAGCGCGCCGCGGCGGTCGCCCGGCAGCACTGGCCCGAAGCGCTGATCACGATCGCCGATGCCGCCGATGCCGCCGATCCGGCCTCGACGATCGAGACGGCCGGCCGCGTCCAGGCCTGGGTTGCCGGGCCTGGCATGGGAACCGACGAGGACGCGGCCGGCCTGCTCGCGGCCGTGCTCGCCACCGACGTGCCCGTGCTCGTGGACGCCGATGGCCTGACCGTCCTGTCTGAGCACCGCGAGCTGCTGCCGCGGGCCGCGCCGACCCTGATCACCCCCCATGCCGGTGAGCTGGCCAGGCTGACGGGCGCCGACCGGGCCGACATCGAGGGCAGGCGCCTGTGGCACGCCCGCGCGGCCGCCGCCGAACTGGGGGTCACCGTGCTGCTCAAGGGCTCGACCACCGTGATCGCCGCCCCGCCGGCCAGCTCACCGGCACGCCCGGCGGACAGGCCGGCGGCCAGCTCAGCGGAAAGCCCGCCGGTGCCCGCGCTGGTGAACCCGACCGGCACGGCATGGCTGGCCACCGCCGGATCCGGAGACGTGCTCTCCGGGCTGGCGGGCTCCCTGCTCGCGCAGGGCCTCGATCCGCAGCAGGCGGCAGCGGCCGCCGCATACCTGCACGGAATCGCCGCCCGGCTGGCCGCCGACGGCGCGCCGATCGCAGCGTTTGACCTGATCCGGGCGCTTCCCGCTGCCTACCGGGGCCTGTCTGGCTGGCCGTAGGCAGCTACGCGCTCCCCGCCGGCTACCGGGCCTAGCTGGCCGCCGTGTCCAGGACGGCGGCCAGGCGCGTGGCCACCGCGCGACGCTCGTCGTCGCGTCCAGCGAACGTGCAGTAGGCCAGGTGCGTCAGTCCGATATGAATCTCGTAGCACGTCAGACGCTCGTCGAAGTGCGGCACATCCAGGCCGATCGACCCGTAGTGCCGCACGATGACCTCACGGAAGCTGATCAGGTCAAGCGCGGCGAACCAGGGCGCCCAGAACGTGATCCACGCGACGTCGTAGAGGAAATCGCCGTAGGCCGAGCAGCCCCAGTCGAACACCGCGGTCAGCCGCGATCCGTCCTCGCTGACGAGCACGTTGCGGTTGAGCAAATCGACGTGCAGGACGTGACGGATCTCGGGGCAGGACCCGAGCCGCGACCTCAGGGCTTGCTCGCCGGCGACGAACAGCGCGATCAGGTCCGCCGACGCGGCCAGCTGGGCTCGCCAGCCGCTGACCCGCCCTTCCCCGCGGTCCTTCAGCGTTGCGACGAGCCACTCTCTCCAGCCGATATGCGACGCCGGATCCTCGGCCGGCCACTCAACTGATGCGGTCGCCGGGACCGGTATCGACCTCAGCGCGTCGAGTGCCGCGAGCAGCGCCGGAATGACCCGTTGCATGCCAGGCTCGTCGAGTGATTCAAGGAATGTCCCGAAATGGCGCTCGGAGATCGCAAAGAAGCCACCGAACGCAGTGCCGATCTCGAGCACCGACGGAACGGGGAGATCCGTGCTCGCGAACGACATGGCCGCCTGGTCCTTCGCGAAGTCCTCCCCGTGCGCGCCGAAGCGCACGACGAGCGGCCGGTTGTCCAGAGAGAACGAATAGGCGCGCGACCAGTCACCGCCGCCTAGCTCGCTGACGTCACGGCATCTCCCCGCGTAGCGGGCATCCAGAAACGCCGCTGCCTGACCGAGGCTCACATGCTTGCTCACTGTGCCCTTCACCGGCGTCCGCTGAGCCGCCAGGGCTCTTCCCGGCGTCCGCTGAGCCGCCGGGCCGGTCGCGTCGTCTGGTCCTCGCGGCCGCTAGTCCTCGGCGCGGCCGCCGAGATAGCGGGCCAGGAATCGCTCCGCCGCCGCGTAGAAGCGCAGCCTGTTCTCCGGCTTGGCGAAGCCGTGGCCCTCGTCGGGAAAGAGCATGTACTCGTGCTCGATCCCTGACTTGGTGAGCGCGGCGACGATCTGCTCGGACTCCGCCTGATTCACCCGGGGGTCGTTGGCTCCCTGGGCGATGAGCAGCGGGATCCGGATGCTGTCGGCCCGCGACAGCGGGGACCTGGACCACAGGAACTCGGCGTCGGTTTCCGGGTTCCCCACCCGGCGGTGGAATTGCGCGATCATCGGGGCCCAGTACGGCGGGATCGTCTCGATCAGGGTCTTGAGGTTCGACGGGCCGACGATATCGACGGCGCAGCAGTAAATGTCGGGCGTGAACGCTGCTCCGGCCAGGGCGGCGTAGCCGCCGTAAGAGCCGCCGTAGATGGCGACCCGCGATGGCTCAGCCCAGCCCTGGCCGACGGCGAAGGCCACGGCATCAGTCAGGTCGTCCTGCATCTTGGCGCCCCACTCGCGGTCGCCTGCATTCACGAACGCCTTGCCGTAGCCCGTCGACCCCCGGTAGTTCACCTGGAGGCACAGATAGCCCCGGTTGGCCAGCCACTGCACCTCCGCGCCGTAGCCCCAGGTGTCGCGGACCCACGGGCCGCCGTGCACGTTGACCACCATCGGCAGGCCCGAGCGGGCCGCGTCACGCGGGAACGTCGCATAGCCATGGATGGTCAGCCCGTCCCTGGCCACGAACGAGAAGGGCTCCATCGACGCAAGTTCGAAACGGGAAAGCGCGGGCTGGTGCTCGAACAGGAAGCTTCCTGTCCGGCTGGCCCGGTCATAGGCAAAGTACGGAACCGGGCCCGCGTCGTTGGTGAAGGACACCAGCCAGGTCGCATCGGCGTCGTCAGCGCTCACTATCACCGGGTCACCGGGATGCAGCGCGCGGATCGCCGCGAGGTCGCCGGCGACGGCGGGGTCGAGGACGAGGTACTCGGAGCGGTCCTTGCCGAACGTGACGATCTGCGGCTCGCGCGTGTCGGGATGGACGTGCACGTCGCTCACGTCGGCTTCCGGATCCTCCGCCAGCACCTCGACGGCGCCGCTCGCCACGTCGATCCTGACCAGCCGGCCGGTCTGCGCGCCGACGGAACTCATGCTCAGCAGCGCCGAGCCGTCCTCGCTGAAGCAGATCGGCGCGCTGGTCAGCGCGTCATCAGCCGGGATGGCCAGCAGCTCGCGCCAGTCGCTGTCGGCGTCGTCGCGCACGAGCACGGCCAGGCCGCCCTCGGCATCCGGGGCGAAGGCGCCCCGGACGACCAGCTGCGCGTCAGCCAGCCAGCCGGCGAAGCCGGGATTGACGGCTTCCCTGGCCAGCTCGCCGGACACCAGGTCGAGCCGGTAGACGTCGTGCAGCTCGGGATTGTCGCGGTTGAGCCCGATCAGGATCTCCGTGGGAAACTTCCGCTCCATCGCGATGAGCTGCGTCTGGACGCCGTCGAAGGGGGTCAGGTCACGCCGCTGCATGGTGTGCAGGTCCACGTCGTGCAGCCGCCAGTTCTCGTCGCCGCCGGCGTCCTGCAGGTAGAGCAGGTGCATGCCGTCATGCGCCCATGCGAACATCCGGATGCCGCGGTCCGCGTCGTCGGTGACGACCCGCGCCTCATCCCAGTTCACCCCGGCGCCGGGGCTGACCGGAGCGAGCCAGACGTTGAGCACATTCTCGTGCGGCGCGATCCATGCGAGCTGGGACCCGTCTGGCGAAATCTGCGGGCTGACCCGCTCGGGGTTGCCGAAAAGTACCTGCCGGGGAATGAGTTCAACCAACGGAAAAGCTCCCTGTCACGCAAAACGCGGATGCTGGCATCCGTCAGCTTATCGGGCCGGGCATGTCCGAGATAATGGCTAAGCTCCGACGTCAGCGGCCCGCCCGGCGGCCGTAGTGGCATAAACCGCGGCCGCGGTGCTGGCACACTTGGACGTCATGGACGGTCACCCGGAGGCGCTGATAGACCTGGGCGCGATCAAGGACAATGTGTCGGCGCTGGTGAAGCACGTCAGCGGCGCCCAGCTGATGGCGGTGGTCAAGTCCGATGGCTACGGCCACGGCATGATCCAGTCCGCGACGGCGGCGGTGGCAGGCGGCGCGAGCTGGCTGGGCGTTTCGCATATCGACGCCGGGGTGGCGCTGCGGCAGGCCGGATTCACGGTGCCGGTCCTGTGCCTGCTCGGCGCGCAGGACGCGCGGCACGAGCTGGCCATCAGCCACGATGTCGATCTGTCCGCGGGATCGGTGGTCATGGTCGAGCAGATGGCGGCTGCGGCGCGGCGGGCTGGCCGGCCCGCGCGGCTCCACCTGAAGGCGGACACCGGGATGAGCCGCGGCGGCGCGCCCGCAGCGCAGTGGCCCGCGGTCGTGGCCGCCGCCCTGACCGCCGAGGCGGCCGGCGACGCGCGCATCATCGGCATCTGGTCGCACTTCGCCTGCGCGGACATGCCAGGGCATCCCTCGATCGCCGCCCAGCTGTCCGCCTTCCGCCTGGCGATCGAGCAGGCCGAGCGGGCCGGCGCACGGCCGCAGGTGCGGCACCTGGCCAATACCCCGGCCACGCTGACGCTGCCGGAGAGCTGGTTCGACCTGGTCCGCCCCGGCGGCGCGGTGGTCGGCCTGTCCACATTGCCCGGCGGCGCGCCGGGCTGGCTGCGCCCGGCCATGACCGTGCAGGCCAGGATCGTTCAGGTGAAGCGGGTACCGGCGGGCACCGGCGTGTCCTACGGGCACCGGTACATCACGACCCGCCCGAGCACGCTGGGCCTGGTCCCGCTGGGCTATAACGAGGGAATTCCCCGCCATGCCTCCAACACCGCCGAGGTGCTCATCCGGGGACGGCGGTGGACGATCTCCGGCACGGTCTGCATGAATCAGGTCGTCATCGACCTGGCCGACGAGCCCGCCGAGCCCGGTGACGTGGCGGTGTTCTTCGGTCCCGGTGACGCGGGGGAGCCGACCGCGCAGGAGTGGGCGGATGCGCTCGGCACGCTGTCCTATGACATCGTCACGAGGATCTCGGGCGACGTCCCTAGAAGCTACTCTGGAGTAACCAGCGCTCAGGGCCCGGCTCTGGCCAGTGTCACGGTCGGCCCTGGGCGGGTGTCCCCGCCATGACGCCGGGCATGAGCAGCGTGATGACGACGGGACCGGGCAGGCAACGGGAGGGCCGATGGCGAGCTGGCGGCGGCTCACTGGCGTAGTCGGGCTGGCCGCAGGCGCACTGGCCGCTGGCGCGGGCGTGGCCCTCGCCGCCGAGAAGATAGCCGTGGGGCGGATCAGGCTGCGGCCCGATCCCGAGGCCGACGAGCCGCTCGGCGAGCTGCACGGGCGTCCGCTGACCGTGCTCGCCGCCGACGGGGTGCCACTGGACGCGGAGATCAGCGGGGCGGATGACGCGCCGGTCACGGTCATTTTCTGCCACGGCTACGCGCTGAACCAGAGCTGCTGGCACTACCAGCAGACCGGGCTGGCCACCGTCGGCAGGCTGGTTTTCTGGGACCAGCGCGGCCACGGCCGATCCGGTCGCCCTGATCCGATGCAGGTCAGTATCGACCAGCTCGGAGCCGACCTGCACGCGGTCATGATGGCTGCGGTGCCCGGCGGCTCCCCGGTCGTCCTGGTCGGTCATTCCATGGGCGGCATGACGATCATGGCGCTGGCGGAGCAGTATCCGGAGCTGTTCGGCACGAAGGTCATCGGCGTGGTGCTGATCTCGACCGCGGCCTGGGGGGTGGACCCATCCGGCTGGCTACCCGCGCCGCTGCGGCCCGCCGCGCGCCTGACCGTGCCGCCGATCTTGCGCGGAGCCCGCGGCAGGCCCGCGGCGCTGATCGAGCGGGGCCGCCAGGCGGCCGGCGATGTCGCCTTCCTCGCCACCAGGTACATCGCCTTCGGCGATCCGCGGGTCAGCCCGGCCGTCGTGGACTTCCTTGAGCGGATCATCCGGGCCACTCCGGTCGAGGTGGTGGCGGCCTTCTACCTGGCGCTGGCCGCCCACGACAAGCGCGCGGCGCTGAGCGTCATGGGGGAGGTGCCGGTGCTCGTGCTGACCGGCGACCGCGACCGGCTGGTCCCGCCGCGGCTCAGCGATGAACTCGCCGAGCAGATCCCCGGCGCCGAGCTGATTCAGGTGCCGGGCGCCGGTCACGTAGTGATCATGGAGCGTCCGGGGGCCGTCAACGACGCGATTACCGGCCTGATTGACCGTGCGCTGGCCCGCGGCCCGGCGCGGGGACGGTCGGTGCCGTCGTGACCGCGGGCCCCGGCGCGACCGGCGTGCGCCCTGAAGCCCCGGCGGCGGCACCGGGCCTGGATGAGCCGGGCCTGGATGAGCCGGCCGGGAGTAAGCCGGCGCTGAGTGACCAGGTGCCGGTGGCGACCGCAGCGCAGATGCGGGCGCTCGGCATGCGGCTGGCGGCACTGCTCGGCCCCGGCGACCTGGTGGTGCTGACCGGGCCGCTGGGCGCGGGGAAGACCACCCTGGTCCAGGGGCTGGGCGCGGGACTCGGGGTGCGGGGGCCGATCACGTCGCCGACGTTCGTCATCGCCCGCGTGCATCCGTCCCTGAGCGGAGGGCCGGCTCTGGTCCACGCCGATGCCTACCGGCTGGGCAGCCGCGTCGAGGTCGACGACCTGGACCTGGATGCCGACCTGGATAGCTCGGTGACCGTAGTGGAGTGGGGCGAGGGCCTGGCCGAGGAACTCGCCGCCAGCTTCCTGCAGGTAACGATCAGCCTGCCGCGCCGGGCAGACCCGGCCGCCCCGGCTCACCCGGATGAACCGGCTGACCCGGATGAACCGGACGACGAGCTGCGCACGGTGTCGGTCGTCGGCTGGGGTGATCGCTGGGCCACGGCCGCGGTAGCGGTACATCTGGCCCTCAGCAGCCAGCCGGAGGTTCGCTAGCCCGCGGCGCGTGGGCCGGGCGATATCCGATATCGCGGAGCCCGCTAGCATTTGCCCGTCTTAATGTGCGGCGATTTAATATGCGGCCGATGCTCCGAGGCATCCCCGGCGCTCGATCGCTCGCGCAGGCCCAAGCCCCCTGTGCCCTGGCCACTTCGCCTGGCCTCCATAACAGCCTCACCGGAAGGACACACGATGACCCTCATCGGCTACGACTCAGTCAACCCGCAGGACATCCCGGCCGACGCCGCCGTGATTTTCCCCTACGCCGATGGCGAGTTCCGGTGGACAGCCAAGGATCTGCGCCGGTTCCCGCACGCGGCGCGGCGTTTCATCACCATTGACGCCGATGCGAAGCTGGCCAACATCTTCGACGTTGAGAGAGGCGCCGGCACGGTCGAGCAGGCCCGGCCGTTCGTGGAGGAGCGCACGCGCCGGTTCCCTAACACGATCCCGACGATCTACTGCAACCGGTCGACGGCCGACCTCCTGATTCCTGATCTGCACGGCCTGGCCTGGCGCCTGTTCCTGGCCACGCTGGACGGCAGCAAGCCGACCAGCTATGCGGGCAAGCACTGCGGCGCAGTGCAGTTTAAGGGCGGCGCGGGAGCGCTCTATGACGAGTCTGTGATCTTCGACACCAGCTGGCCGCGCAAGCCGTGACCGAGGCCGGCCCGCCAGAATTTCCGGTCCTGGTCAAACGCTCATGGCCTGGGGTCCACGTCCAGTACAGTTCCGATCTGTCCGCCCAACGGACCGTTCGTGGCACTAAACTGCGGTGACCCATTCAGCTTGCCGCCGTGACGCACGGTCCGATTGCCCTTCCCCGGAGGCGCGCCGTGGCTCAGCAGGGCTCCCCGCCCCGTCGGTCCGCTCGACTGCCCGCATCTCGCGGTTCCGGTCGCCCAGGCCGTTCCGGCCGCTCTGACCGGACCGACGGCGTACATCGCCCGGATCAGGATTACGGTCCGGACCAGGGCTACCGCCCGGACCAGGGCTACCGCCCGGACCAGGGCTACGGCCCGGACCAGGATTACCGCCCCGACCAGGGCTACGGCCCCGACCAGGATTACCGCCCGGATCAGGGCTACCGCGCGGATCAGGGCTACCACCCGGATCAGGGCAACCGGCCCGAGCAGGACCGCCGGTCGGACCGGGACTACCGATCGGACCGGGCTGGCTGGCAGTCTGCCGATTTCCCGGCGGATACCGACCAGGACCTCCCGCCGTGGGCCGGACCGGGCATCTATCCCACCCGGCCGGGCCGCAGGGAAGTCCGGCCGCCCGCCCCGGAACCGGGCAGCCAGCCGGACCAGGGCGGCGGCTCCGGCAGGCGCAGAGGCCGAGGCCGCGCGGCTGCGGCGCGGCTGCGCAGATCCAGGCGCAGGGTCCTCGCGCTGGGGACGGCCGCCGTGGTCATCGCCGTCGCCGTGGCGACCGCGCTGCTGATTCATGAGCAGCAGAAGCCAGCCCCGGCGGACGGACTCGTGACTACCCTGCAGCCAGGCGAGTTCCGCTCCGTGCCGAATGCGTGCAGCGCGGTCAGCCCGGCCACGCTCAGCCAGTACGTCCCCGGCACGCCACGGCAGGTCACGCACTCTATTGCCACCCCCGCCCAGAATCAGTGCACGTTCACGGTCGATGTCAAGCCGGTGTTCCGGGTGCTCGAGGTGACCGCCCAGGCGTACCAGCCCAGCGGTCTGGCCACGGGGAACGGCAGCGCGACGAACAACGCAATCGACAATTACGCGCTGGCGCGCCAGGGCCTGGCCAGCCCCCCCAAGAAGGCCCATATGCCGAAGGCGCTGATCAGCGCCGTTCCCGGTCTCGGCCAGGCTGCCTTCAGCGCCCGCCAGGTCTTCCATGTCGCCGGCGGGGACAAGACCGACCGCATCACCGTGATCGTGCGCGAGCGCAATGTGCTGATCACTGTCCAGATGCAGGGCCTGGAAAGCTCGAAGTCGTCCGGCCGTGGTTTCGGCCCGGTGTCGATCAGCCAGCTGCTGGCCGGCTCGCTGGCGGGGGCGCGGCAGGTGGCGGCCGCCGTCGCGGCTGGCCCAACCGGCCCCGGCTGAGTAACGGCCCCTGGCCACTACGCTGTTCAACCGTGCTGCTGCTTGCGTTCGATACCGCTACCCCGGCCGTGACTGTCGCCCTGCACGACGGGGCCGGCGTGATCGCGCAGGAATCCGCCACGGATGCGCGCCGGCACGGCGAGCTGCTGGCCCCCTCGATCGCCCGCGTGCTGGCCAGCTGCGGCGCGGTGGCGGCGGACCTGACCAGCATCGCGGTCGGGACCGGCCCCGGCCCGTACACCGGCCTGCGGGCGGGCCTGGTGACGGCCAGGGTCCTGAGCAGTGCGCTGGCCATCCCGGTGGACGGCGTGTGCACGCTGGATGTGATCGCCCGCGCCGCCGTGGCGGGCGCAGGCGGGCGCGAGTTCATCGTCGCCACCGACGCCCGCCGCCAGGAGGTGTACTGGGCCAGCTATTCGCCGGCCGGGCAGCGCATCTCGGGTCCGCAGGTGGGCGCCCCGGCGCAGCTGCCGGCGTCCGGCCCGGTAGCCGGCGAGGGGCCGGTGCTCTATCCCTGGCTCGCGGGCGAGCCGATCGGGCCGCGCTATCCGTCGGCCGCGCAGCTCGCCGACATTTCCGCCGAACGGCTCGCAGCCGGAACTCCCGTCGCCCCGCCTGACCCGCTCTACCTGCGCAGGCCCGACGCGAGAGAGCCGGGCCGGCCTAAGCGGGTGACCCCGTGACACCGCCGGCTCTGCGCCTGATGAGCCTGGCCGACCTGCCCGGCATCCTGGAGCTGGAGCAGGCCCTGTTCGGCGAGGAGAAGTGGTCCAGGCAGATGCTGGAGGGGGAACTGGCCCAGCAGCCGGCCAGCCGTCACTACCTGGTGGCACAGGACGGCGAAGTCATCGTCGGGTACGGTGGCCTGCTGGCCGCCGGGACGCAGGGGGACATCCTCACCCTGGCCGTGGCCACCGATCACTGGGGCCAGGGGATCGGCACCTTGCTGCTGGAGGCGCTGCTCGCCGAGGCGCAGCGGCGCGGGTGCACGGAGGTGTTCCTCGAGGTGCGGATCGACAATGCCCGTGCGCAGCAGCTGTATCGCCGGCACGGCTTCGAGCGGGTCGGCATCAGGAGGGGCTACTACCAGCCGTCCGGTGCGGATGCCCTGGTGATGCGCCGCCGTCAGGCGGCCGCCCGCGCTGATCCCGGCGCCCCCGCCAGCCCCGGCGGCCCGGCCGGTCCCGGCGACGGGGAAGGGAGCGCGCGGTGACTGGCCCGCTGGTGCTCGGCATCGAGACATCGTGCGACGAGACGGGCGCCGGCCTGGTCCGCGGGCACGAGCTGCTCGCGGACGCGGTCGCCTCCAGCGTGGACGAGCACGCCCGGTTCGGCGGCGTGGTGCCCGAGGTGGCGAGCCGGGCCCACCTGGAGGCGATGGTCCCCGCGGTGGACCGGGCGCTGGCCACCGCCGGGGCCGCTCTGTCGGATATCGACGCGATCGCCGTGACCGCGGGCCCTGGCCTGGCCGGCGCGCTGCTGGTCGGGATCTGCGCCGCCAAGGCGTACGCGATCGCGCTGGGCAAGCCGCTCTACGGCGTGAACCACCTGGCCGCGCACATCGCGGTGGACCAGCTGGAGCACGGCGCCCTGCCTGTCCCCGCGGTCGCGCTGCTGGTGTCGGGCGGCCACTCATCGCTGCTGCTGGTCCGCGATGTCACCGGGGATGTGACGCCGCTGGGAGCGACGATCGACGACGCGGCGGGGGAGGCCTATGACAAGGTGGCCCGGCTGCTCGGCCTCCCGTTCCCCGGCGGGCCGCCGATTGATGCGGCCGCGCGCACTGGCGATCCGGTAGCCGTTTCGTTTCCTCGTAGTAAGTACCGTGACCGGACCCTGGACTTCTCCTTCTCCGGCCTGAAGACTGCGGTGGCGCGCTGGGTCGAGGCGCGCGAGGACAGCGGCCTCGCGGTGCCGGTGGCTGATGTGGCGGCCTCGTTCCAGGAGGCCGTCGCGGACGTGCTGACGCGCAAGGCGGTCGACGCGTGCCAGGCTAACGGCGTGGATCACCTGATCATCGGCGGCGGGGTAGCGGCGAACTCGCGGCTGCGGGCGCTGGCCGGCGAGCGCTGCGAGGCCGCCGGAATCCGGCTGCGGGTCCCGAGGCCAGGGCTGTGCACGGACAATGGCGCGATGGTCGCGGCCCTCGGGTCCGAGCTGCTGGCGCGCGGGGCGCTGCCATCCTCGCTTGACTTCGCCGCGGACTCCGGGCTGGCGGTGGCGAGCGTCCTGGTGCCGTAGCCGTGCCTCAGCGGTGCACGGCCGCGAGCAGCGCCGCGTAGCTGCGGACGAGCGCGGCCCGCTCCGCCCTGAGCAGCGGACTGACCGCCGGGCAGCCCTGCGCCACCCATTCGTCGGAGATGTCCATCGCCAGGGCGCGCTGCTCGGCAGCGGGGCGGACGGCGGCCTCATCCAGCCCGTAGAGGTAGGCATACAGCCGAGCCAGTGCTGTGACCAGCGGGAAAACGCCGTCTGGGCCAGGATGGTCCTGGCGGGCGCGGTGGGCCGCCCACCAGTCGATCTCCAGCCTGGCCGCCTCAGCCGGGTCAGCAGGCGCGCCGTGCACCAGCTTCAGCAGCGCATAGAAACGCCGCATGCGCCTGCGGGCGCCGTTCGGGTTGTTGCCGTGGGCAGGGGCCCAGAGCTGATTGGCCCGCAGGACCAGCCAGGCTCCGTGCAGGGTGCGCGTCCAGTCCATCCGGAATCCGCGGCGGACCAGGCGCACCGACAGCACCAGCAAGCGCAGCCACTGCCGCCGGTAATAGGCGACCCACGCCGCGGATTCCAGGCGGCCCACGCTGACGGGGTCGAACGATCGCAGCGGGCCGGGGTCGCGGTCGCGCGCTGCCGGCCCGTGGCGCGCCGCCGCGCGGGCGGCCGAGCCGTCGTCCTGTGCGGCGCGGGGTGCCCGGCCGGCGCGCGCGGCGGGGTGCGCTGGCGTGCCGCCGCGGGCCGGCAGGGCGACCCCGAAACCGGCGCGGGCCAGGCGGAGCAGCACCGGGCCGGGGCGGAGCAGGTCAGCGACGCGCGCGGCGCTGAGCTTCTCCAGCACGGCGAGCTGGCGGGCGAGCTCATCAGCGCCCTGCCTGCGCGCGCGGCTGAGCGCCAGCGCGTTGGCCCAGACCTTGGCGCGCGACTCGCGCAGCAATCGCCGGGTCGCCGCGCGGTTGAGCGGCTGCAGCAGGTCATCTCGCCGGGAGCGCGCCGGATGCAGCCGGCGCATCTCGTCCTCCTCGGCGCTCACCCTGGCGGCGAGCACCTCGTCGATCCTGCGGTGGTCGGCCTCACGGCGCGCCAGCAGGGCAGGGTCGTCGAACTCATCATCGCTGATCACCGCGAGCAGCGCCTGCGGCAGATCGAAGTTGATGTGCGCGTTCATGCCCAGCAGCACATGGCGCAGCGCCGGCAGGCTGCGCTCAGGGTCCGCAGCCGCGCAGAAGGCCACCGCCCAGGGCCGCGGTACCGCCTCCCCGCGCCGGGAAGCATCGAGCGCGTTCAGGTAAAGCTCGGCGAAGGCCACATCCCAGTGCTCGACCCAGCCGGCGTCATCGAAGGTCCCGGCCCGCAGCGCGTCGGCCACGGCACGGGTGGTGCGCAGGTAAGTGGCATGGAACGCCAGCCGCGCGTCGCCCGCCTCGGACAGTTCCTCGCCCCTGGCCGTCATCGCGCTGATGAGCGCCTCGATTGTCACCGCGCCTCCTCCCGGTCCCGGCCGCGCGCCCGCCTGGCCTCCGTTTGACGTGCGCGCGCCGTGGCGATACTGTTCGGAACTGGCACTCGCTGTTGTAGAGTGCTAATGCGACAGGTTGGTCTGGCACCCGCGACGACAGGCTGCCCAAGGTCGCCCTCTCTAGTCAATCTCTCAGCTAGCCCTTTCCGGAGGGGGAGGTCAGATCGTGACGACCGCCACCAAGGTTGTTCTGAAGCCGCTCGAAGACCGGATCGTAGTGCGCACGCTCGAGGCTGAGCAGACCACTGCGTCCGGACTCGTCATCCCGGACACCGCCAAGGAGAAGCCCCAGGAGGGCGAAGTCCTTGCCGTAGGCCCGGGCCGGTTCGATGATGCTGGCGCTAAGCGCGTCCCCATGGACGTCAAGGTCGGCGACATCGTGCTGTACAGCAAGTACGGCGGCACCGAAGTGAAGTACAGCGGCGAGGAGTACCTCGTGCTCTCCGCCCGTGACGTGCTCGCCATCATCGAGAAGTAGCAAGCGCATCATGCGTCGCGGGCTTTACGCCCGTGACGGGCACGCGAGAGCGTGCCCGGCATCGCCCCGGATCGGTTCGCGGCCCCTCGGAGGCAACTCCCGGTGGCCGCGGCGCCGAGCCGGGGCGGTGGCATGAGAAGTGCAGAAGTGACAGTTAGCCAAAACTCAAATACATAGGCTGAGGTGCTCATGGCCAAGAGCTTGGAGTTCAACGAGGAAGCGCGGCGCGCGCTGGAGCGCGGTGTGAACCGGCTCGCGGACGCTGTCAAGGTGACACTGGGTCCCAAGGGCCGCAACGTGGTCATCGACAAGAAGTGGGGTGCTCCCACCATCACCAACGACGGCGTGACCGTCGCCCGTGAGGTGGAGCTGGAGGACCCCTATGAGAACCTGGGCGCGCAGCTCGCCAAGGAAGTCGCCACCAAGACCAACGATGTCGCTGGTGACGGCACCACGACGGCGACGGTGCTGGCGCAGGCGATGGTGCATGAGGGCCTGCGCTCAGTGACCGCGGGCGCGAACCCGATGGAGATGAAGCGCGGGATCGACGCCGCGGCAGCCGCCGTGTCCGAGAGCCTGCTCAAGTCCGCGCGCGACGTGGAGGAGCAGAGCGAGATCGCCAATGTGGCCACGATCTCCGCGCAGGACGCCAGGATCGGCAAGGTCATCGCCGAGGCGTTCGACAAGGTCGGCAAGGACGGCGTCATCACGGTCGAGGAATCGCCGACGATGGGGCTTGAGCTTGAGTTCACCGAGGGCATGCAGTTCGACAAGGGCTACATCTCGGCGTACTTCATCAGCGACCAGGAGCGGATGGAAGCCGTTCTCGAGGACGCCTACGTGCTGCTGTACGTCGGCAAGATCTCCTCGATGGCGGACTTCCTGCCGCTGCTTGAGAAGATCGCGCAGTCCAAGAAGCCGCTGCTGGTGGTGGCCGAGGATGTGGACGGCGAGGCACTGTCCACGCTGGTCGTCAACAAGATCCGCGGACTGCTCAATGTCGTCGCGGTCAAGGCGCCGGGCTTCGGTGACCGGCGCAAGGCGATGCTGGCCGACATGGGCGTGCTGACCGGCGGCGAGGTGGTCAGCGAGGAGCTGGGCCTGAAGCTGGAGAACATCGGGCTCGACGACCTGGGCCAGGCTCGCAGGATCGTCGTGAGCAAGGACACCACCACGATCGTCGACGGCGCGGGGGAGGCTTCCGCGATCGAGGACCGGGTCCGGCAGCTGCGGGCCGAGGTCGAGGCGACCGACTCCGACTGGGACCGCGAGAAGCTCCAGGAGCGGATCGCGAAGCTGTCCGGCGGCGTGTGCGTGCTGCGCGCCGGGGCGGCGACCGAGGTCGAGCTGAAGGAGAAGAAGCACCGGCTGGAGGACGCGATCTCGGCCACCCGCGCGGCGATCGAGGAAGGCATCGTCGCCGGCGGCGGCAGCGCTCTGGTCCACGCCGCGGGTGAGCTCGGTGACCTCGGCATGACGGGCGACGAGGCCATCGGCGTCCAGGTCGTCAGGCGCGCGCTGCTGGCGCCGTGCCGCTGGATCGCGCAGAACGCGGGCGCCGAGGGCGGCGTCATCGTGGCCGCGGTGGCCGATCTGCCTGACGGTCACGGCTACAACGCCGAGACCGGCGAGTTCGGCGACCTGATGGCACAGGGTGTCATAGACCCGGTCAAGGTGACCAGGTCCGCGGTGCAGAATGCGGCATCCATCGCCGGCATGCTGCTGACCACCGAGGCACTCGTCACCGAGAAGCCCGAGGAAGAGCCCGCGGCCCCCGCGGGCGGCCACGGTCACGGTCACTCGCACTGACCTCTGACTGGCGGGCCTGTCCGCGGATGGGGCCGTCAGGAGTAAGTATCGCCCGGTGCCCGGTCGCAGCGCTTTCGAGCGCGGCGGCCGGGCACCGGGCGTTTCCGGAAATTGCCGTGTCCCTGGCCACACGCAGCGCGGGTGCTCCGCTCGCTGGCGGTGACCTCGCGACGTGCGGTCAGCCGCGGCGGCTGGCGAGGAAGACGGGAATCGTGCGCTCCGCCTTGGCCTGGTAGTCGGCGTACGGCGGGAAGGCCTTGACCGCCCGCTCCCACCACACGGCGCGCTCCGGCCCGCTGAGCTCGCGTACCGTCACCTCAAACGGCTCGGGGCCGTCCTGGAGCAGCACGGCCTGCGGGTCGGCCTGGAGGTTGTAGTACCAGACGGGATGCTCAGGGGCGCCGCCCTTCGAGGCCACGAGCAGGTACTCGCCGTCGTGCTCGACCCGCATCAGCGGCGTCTTGCGTATCTTCCCGCTCTTGTTTCCCCGGCTGGTGACGATGATGACGGGCAGGCCGGTGTCCCGCAGCGTGGTCCCGCGCTGCCCGCCTGACGATTCATAGGCCTCGACCTGGTCGCGGACCCACTGGGCCGGGCTCGGTTCGTACTCACCATCAAGACTCATTCGCGACACGCTACTACCCGGCCGGTCCCGGACTGCCCGGCCGGCCCCCCGCGCCACGCGCTGCCGCGACCACGGGCACCACGGCCGACGCCCTAGGATGAAACATGGCCCCGACGCGAGCTCACGGATAGTGACATGAACGAGGACCCCAAGTTCGGCCCGATCGCCCTGACCTTCGACGACGTGCTGCTGCTGCCCGCCCATTCGGTGATCTTGCCCAGCGAGGCGGATACGACGGCCCGGCTGACCGGACGCATCACCCTTCGCGTTCCGCTGATCTCCTCGCCCATGGACACCGTCACCGAGGCGCGGATGGCGGTGGCCATGGCCCGCCAGGGCGGTGTCGGCGTGCTGCATCGCAACATGTCGGTCGAGGAGCACGCGCAGCAGGTCGACATGGTCAAGCGGTCCGAGGCCGGGATGATCACCAATCCGGTGACTTGCCGGCCCGATGCGACCATCGCCGAGGTGGACGGGCTCTGTGCCCGGTACCGGATCTCCGGTGTTCCGGTGACCGATCCAGGCGGCGTCCTGCTGGGAATCGTGACTAACCGTGATATCCGGTTCGAGTCCGACCACGGCCGCGGCGTCGCCGAGGTGATGACGCCCATGCCGCTGGTCACCGCGCCCGTCGGGGTCACTCGTGACGAGGCGCTGCGGCTGCTCGGCAAGAACAAGATCGAGAAGCTGCCGATCGTCGACGGGGCAGGGCGGCTGCGCGGCCTGATCACGGTGAAGGACTTCACCAAGAGCGAGAAGTTCCCGAACGCGACCAAGGACGCCGAGGGGCGGCTGGTGGTCGGCGCGGCGGTCGGCGTCGGGGAGGACGCCAAGCGGCGGGCCCAGGCCCTGGCCGAGGCCGGTGCTGACTTCCTCGTGGTGGATACCTCGCACGGCCACGCCCAGGCGGTCCTCGACATGATCGCGCAGGTTAAGGCCAATACCCGGCTGGAGGTGATCGGCGGCAACGTGGCGACCAAGGCGGGCGCCCAGGCGCTGATGGACGCCGGCGCCGATGCCATCAAGGTCGGCGTGGGCCCTGGCTCGATCTGCACGACCCGGGTCGTGGCCGGGGTCGGCGTGCCCCAGGTGACGGCGATTTACGAGGCCGCGAAGGCCGCCGGCCAGCCGGCGTGCCGGTGATCGGTGACGGGGGGCTGCAGTACTCGGGCGACATTGCCAAGGCCATCGCGGCGGGGGCTGACACGGTCATGCTCGGCGGGCTGTTGGCCGGGTGCGAGGAGGGACCGGGCGAGATAGTCGTCATCAACGGCGAGCAGTACAAGCTCTACCGCGGGATGGGCTCGCTCGGCGCGATGCGCAATGCCGAGCGCGGCGGCTCCTACTCCAAGGACAGGTACTTCCAGGACGACGTGCTGGCCGAGGACAAGCTGGTGCCGCAGGGCGTGGAGGGGCGGGTGCGCTACCGGGGCCCGCTGAGTGCCGTCGCGAATCAGCTGGTCGGCGGACTGCGGACCGCCATGGGCTACTGCGGCGCACGGACCATCGCCGAGCTACAGCAGGCGCAGTTCAGCCAGATCACCGGCGCTGGCCTGGCCGAAAGCCACCCGCATGACATCCAGATGGTCGCGGAGGCACCCAACTACGGCGGTCGCCGGACGTGACCCAGGTCGAGATCGGCCGCGGCAAGAGCGGCCGCCGTGCATACGCGCTGGACGAGATCGGCATTGTGCCATCGCGCCGGACCAGGCACCCGGAAGAGGTATCGATCGCCTGGCAGATCGATGCCTACCGGTTCGACCTGCCGCTGATGGTGGCGCCGATGGACAGCGTGGTCTCGCCCGCGACCGCGACCCAGATCGGCAAGCTCGGCGGGCTCGCCGTGCTCGACCTGGAGGGGCTGTGGACCCGGTATGACGACCCGGAGCCGCTGCTGGCGGAGGCAGCCGAGCTCGAGGAGGAGGCCGCTACCCGGCGGCTCCAGGAGATGTACGCCGAGCCCATCAAGGAGGAGCTGATCGGCCGCAGGATCGACGAGATCCGCAGCGCCGGGGTGACAATCGCCGCCCGCCTGTCACCGCAGCGCACCGTCCGCTATCACAAGGCGGTCATCGACGCGGGAGCCGACATCTTCGTCATCCGCGGTACCACGGTGTCCGCCGAGCATGTTTCGGGGCAGTCCGAGCCGCTGAACCTCAAGCAGTTCATCTATGAGCTCGACGTGCCGGTCATCGTGGGCGGCTGCGCCACCTACACCGCGGCACTGCACCTGATGCGGACCGGGGCGGCGGGAGTCCTGGTCGGCTTCGGCGGCGGGTCGGGTCACACCACCGCCGCGGTCCTCGGCGTCGCGGTGCCGATGGCCACCGCGATCGCCGATGTCGCCGCCGCCCGGCGCGAGTACCTGGACGAGTCCGGCGGCCGGTACGTCCACGTGATCGCCGATGGCAGCATGACCCGCAGCGGTGACATCGCCAAGGCGCTGGCCCTCGGGGCCGATGCGGTGATGGTCGGCTCTCCGTTCGCGCGGGCCGCGCAGGCCCCCGGCCGCGGCTATCACTGGGGCAGCGAGGCCCACCATGCCGACCTGCCGCGCGGGGCCAGGGTCAAGGTCGGCACCATCGGTACTCTCGCGCAGATCCTGCACGGTCCGTCCACCGTCGCCGATGGCTCCCTGAATCTGATGGGCGCGCTGCGCCGGACGATGGCCACCTCCGGGTATTCCGACCTGAAGGAATTCCAGCGGGTCGAGGTCGTGGTGACGCCGAGTGCCGCGCCACGACGGTGACAGCCGGGCCTGGCCGCCGGGCTGGCCGGCCCGGGCCGCATCAGGCGCCGGCGCTGCCGGTACCGTTCAGAGCGTGGCGGCTGATACTGGCGTGACGGCCAGGCTGGGCCCGGACCAGCGGGCGTCCGCGCTGGCCGCGCTGGCGCAGACCGAGCATCAGGTCCTCGTCGTCGGCGGCGGGGTCGTGGGCGCCGGGGTCGCGCTCGACGCCGCCACCAGGGGCCTGTCTGTCGGGCTGGTGGAGGCCAGGGACTTCGGCTCGGGCACCTCATCGCGGTCAAGCAAGCTCATCCACGGCGGGCTGCGGTACCTGGAGCATTTTGACATCGGCCTGGTCAGGGAGGCGCTGAGCGAGCGTTCCCTGCTGCTGCAGCGGATCGCGCCGCATCTGGTGCGCCCGGTATCCTTCCTGTTCCCCTTCACCCATCATGTCTGGGAACGCGCCTACATCGGCGCTGGTGTCACTGCCTATGACGTGCTCGGGTTCTCTCGCGGCCAGGTCCGGGGCCTGCCCGGGCACCGTCAGCTGACCCGGCGCGGGGCGCTGCGGCTGGCCCCCGCGCTCAAGCGGTCCGCGCTGACCGGGGCACTGGTGTACTGGGATGCCCAGGTCGATGACGCCCGGTATGTGATGACGCTCGTCCGCACCGCGGCCGGCTATGGTGCGCACGCCGCATCCCGGACCCAGGTGACCGGGTTCCTGCGCGAGGGCGAGCGGGTCACCGGAGTCCGCGCGGTGGACCTGGAATCGGGGAGCGAGCTGGAGATCCGCGCCCAGCAGGTGGTCAACGCGACTGGCGTCTGGACCGATGAGATCCAGGCCATGGTCGGCGGGCGCGGCACGATCAACGTCCGCGCCTCCAAGGGCGTGCATCTGGTCGTGCCCAGGGACCGGATCCACTCGACGACCGGGATCATCGTGCGCACCCCGCTGAGCGTGCTTTTCGTCATCCCGTGGGGCCGGCACTGGATCATCGGGACCACCGATACCGACTGGTCACTGGACAAGGCGCACCCGGCCGCCAGCAGGACCGACATCGACTACGTCCTCAGCCAGGTCAACCGGATCCTGGCGGTCCCGCTGACCAGAGATGACGTGGAGGGGGTGTACGCGGGCCTGCGGCCGCTGCTGGCGGGGGAGTCGGACTCGACGTCCAAGCTGTCGCGCGAGCATACCGTCGCCCATCCGGTGCCGGGCCTGGTGATGATCGCCGGCGGCAAGTACACGACGTACCGGCTCATGGCGCGCGACGCCGTGGACGCGGTGGCGCACGGCCTGGCCGGCAAGGTCGCCCCGTCCTGCACCGACGTGATCCCGCTGGCCGGCGCTGATGGCTACATCGCCCAGTGGAACGCCAGGTACACGCTGGCCCACACGTCGGGGCTGCATGTCGCGCGGATCGAGCACCTGCTGCAGAGATACGGGACGCTGGCCGGCGAGGTGCTCGCCCTGATCGCCGCCGATCCGCGCCTGGGCCGGCCCCTGGACGGTGCCGATGACTACCTGCGGGCCGAGATCGTCTACGCCGCGTCACACGAGGGCGCCGGTCATCTCGACGATGTGCTGACCCGCCGCACCCATATCTCGATCGAGACCTGGGACCGGGGGCTGTCGGTGGCGCAGGAGGCCGCCGACCTGATGGCCGGCCCGATGCGGTGGAAGCCGCGGCAGGTGGCCAGGGAGATTGAGAACTACCAGGCCAGGATCACCGCGGAGCGGGCCTCGCAGGATGCCGCTACCGACCAGGACGCGGATGCGATCAGGCTCGGCGCCCCTGACATCGTGCCGGTGGTCAGCAACGGCACCGTCATCAGCTCGGCCGGAAGATCCGGGGCCTGACCCGGTACGCGAACCGGGCGGGCGGCCGCGTACCGGGTCATGGGACTAACCCCTCGTTGGCGGCCGTGCCGAGGACCGGCCGGGCCGCGTTGCACCGGAGCAGCTGACGTGCTCGCAGTGCGATCTCGAGCTCGAATCGCACGTCCGGCTCCAGCAGGTCCGCGCCGAACATCTCGTGGATCTGGCGCAGCCGGTACCGGACCGTCTGCGGGTGGACGTGCAGCTGCCGCGCTGTTTCCCTGGCATTCCCCGAATTCTGCAGCCAGGACAGCAGGGTCTCGGCCAGGGTGTCCCGCTGTGATGGCCGCAGCCGCGACAGGGGCGCGAGCCGCACGCCGGCCAGGCCGAGCACCAGGTCTTCATCCGAGAACATGAGCAGCGTGCCCAGGTGCTCATCGCAGCGGGTCACGCCCCGATCCGACCGGATGATCCCGCGCCGGGCCAGGGCGAGCGCCTGACGGGCCCAGCGCAGGGAACTGGCGGCCTGGGCCAGCGGGACCGCTGGCCCGAGAGCCGCCGTCCAGCCACGCAGGCTGCGGTCGATCAGATCGGCCCGGCCGGGACCGTCGGGATCGGGGACCAGCGCGCACGGGCCCGGCCTGGCCAGGTCAATGAGAACATCCGGCGGCAGCGCCGGAGGAGGGCCGTGCTCCTGGCTGCGGTCCGCCAGCGCCACCGCGGCTATCTTGCGGGGAAGCTGCCAGTCCGCCGTGCGGGCCAGCTCGGCGATCGCCTGGGCCGAGACCGGCGGGTCAGCAACGACCAGGTCGAGCAGGCGGCGCCGGCGCAGCTCGGTCTCGCCCACGACCTCCGCGCGGGCCTGGGTGAAGCCCTCGGCGCAGGCATCGGCAAGTTCGTCCAGGTAAATGAAGATCGCCTCGCCGACCCTGGCGAGCACATCGGTGCCGAGCCTGCTCGATCCCGGTGTCTCGCACAGCGTGCGCCAGGCCACCCTGGCCCCGAGCCGCAATGCCGCCTGCACCGACTCGAGGCTGCGTCCCGCTGCCGCCTCGGCCCGGCCGATCTCCCTGAATACCTCGGCCGTCTCGTCGCGTGGCGCATCAGGATCGGCGACCAGCTGCACGAACTGCCCCAGCGCCTGACCTACCGCCTGGCGGACGGCCGCGGCGTAGCACTCGTCCTGCGGACGCGCGAACTCCGGTACCTCGAGGAGGATCGCGGCGATCATCTTCTCGGCTGCGCCGTCCACGGCGGGGTACATCAGCTCCGCTGCCGCGGGCGGTAGCGCAGGCCATGCCCCAGCGGGTTCGATCGGTCGTAGCACGCTGCGTCATCACCTCGCCTTCCAGCGACGCCCGCCGCCGGCTGCGCGCAACGCGGCCCGGTGATATGAAACTTACACTAATAGTGCAATGACTTTCCCCCGACTCCGGTAAATGTCCGTACGGCCGCTGCCGGGCGACGGCGGCCGGGGCGACGGTTGCCGGGGCCGCCGCTCGGCCGCGCCCCGCGGGCGCGGCGATGCACCGCGGGCTCGGCGCCTCGCCCCTGGCGTAGCCGCTGGCCACGGGGGGAGGTCCAGCTCGGCCGCACCGGGAAGCTGCCGGAAAATTCATCGAAAAGTTACACGGTTCATCCGGATGTAACAAAGCTGCGGTCGTTCGTGCTGTCTCTGGTGAGCAGACGTCAGCGGGCAGCCGGAGTCTAATTTTCGTATATCCCTCATCCGGGATTTCACCGTCGTTCATGGAGGTGCAGGTGTCCCCCCGCCCCATTCTGCACAGGCTGGCTAGACCCAGCCCGCTGGTCGCAGCGCCCTGCGCGGCCAGCGTGAGAAGCCCGCAAGCCCCAGAAACCCCAGAAACCCCGCAGCAGGCGAGCCGCGCTATATCCGAAATTGAGGAATCATCATGACACGCCAGAGCAGTATCTCGGTCAGCACCGCGCCCCGGAGAATATCCCGGCGGCTCGCCCTCACGGGCGTCGCCGGATTCCTCGCGCTGTCGGGTACCGCCGCCTCCTTCGCCGCCGCCGCCCCGGCCGGCGCGGTGGCCTCCACCGCTAGCTGCGCCACCGTCCACGTGATCGCCGCCCGCGCCTCGACCGAAGCGCAGGGCGACGGGGTCATCGGCGCTCTCGCCACCCTGATCCAGGGCGACGTAAGTGCCACGGTCAGCCAGGAGGCGGTCGTCTACCCCGCGACGCTGACGAACTACGCCAGCAGCGTCGCCAAGGGCGACAGCGCAATCAAGTCGGAGCTGGCCACCGACGTGGCGAACTGCCCGAACGAGCAGTTCGTTCTCATCGGCTACTCCCAGGGCGCCCAGGTCGTGGGCGACGCGCTGGGCGGCGGCGGCGGCGGCAACCTGGGCACGGCGGCCACCGCGGGCGTTCCTGCCTCGACCGCGGCGAAGATCCTCGCTGTCATCCAGATGGGCGACCCGCGGCGCGTCCCCGGCCTGTCGTTCGACGTCGGCACCGACCCGGGCGCGACCGGCCTGTTCCCGCGTCCGTCGAGCGAGTCACTGTCGTCGTTCGCGGCGAAGTTCCAGTCGTACTGCGACACCGGTGACCCGTTCTGCGCTAGCGGAAACAACCTCTCGGCGCACCTGGACTACACGCAGAAGTACGACTCCGCGGCCAGCACGTTCGTGACCGGCAAGCTGAACGCGGCCGGGATTCACTAGCCGCAATCGGAGTCAGCGAGCACGGCCAGGCGCCCCGGCATAGCCGGGGCGCCTTTGCCGTGGGCCACTTCACGCGCGACACTCCCGCGGCCATCCGCCCCTGGCCTCGGGCGGTCCGGGCACCTGCCCGGCAGGGCGGGCTCAGTCCCGGCGACTGTCCGGCAGTACCAGGTCATGGCCCGCGCTGCCTGGCAGCTCATCCGGATGTAACAAATCAGCGGCCATTCATGCTGACAACTGTGAGCAGATCTCACCCGGCGGCGGAGGTCTAATTTGCGTATCCCGCCAGGGATATCTCCGCTCGCCTATGGAGGTGTCAACGTGCTACCCTGCCCTCTTGCGCACAGGCTGGCCAGCGCCGGCCGTCTGGCCGCGGTGCTCTGCGTGACCAGCGCGACTGTCCTGGCCGTCGCCGCGTCGCCGGCCAGCGCGGCTGCTTCTGCGGCCAGCGCCGCGCCGTCGGCCGCCGGGGCCGGGCCGGCATCCGCGCAGCTCCCGGTTGACTTCGACTTTGCCACTGCCTTCATCGACACGTTCAGCGCGCCGAATGTGTCTCCGCCAGGTGCGAACAACTTCTCCTGCCAGCCGTCCGCCGCCCATCCCGATCCGGTCGTCCTCGTGCACGGGACGTTCGAGAACATGGACGACAACTGGCGGGCCGCGGCACCGCTGCTGGCTAATCACGGTTACTGCGTCTTCGCGTTCAACTACGGCGGCGCCGTCCCGAATGCTGACTTCCAGGCCACCGGCGAGATCGGCGCGTCGGCTCACCAGCTGGCCGCCTTCGTCAGCAGGGTGCTGTCCGCCACGGGCGCGGCCAAGGTGGACATCGTCGGGCACTCGCAGGGCGGGATGATGCCGCGGTACTACATCAACTTCCTCGGCGGCGCGGCCAAGGTGGACAAGATGATCGGGCTGGCCCCGTCCAACTTCGGCACGACCCTGGACGGGCTGATCACCCTGACCCGGCAGCTGGGGCTGACCGCGACGCTCAACGCCGTGCTGAGCCCGCTGTGCGCCGGCTGCGTGGAGCAGGAGCAGGGCTCGGCCTTCCTCGCTAACCTCAACGCCACCGCGACGGTGCCGGGCGTGCAGTACACCGTGATCGAGAGCAAGGACGACGAGGTGGTCACCCCGTTCACCAACGCCTTCCTGCCGGCGGCGTCGAACGTCACCAACATCACCGTCCAGAATCAGTGCCCGCAGGACATGACGGATCATCTGGAGATGTCGTACGACCCGGTCACCCTGGGCGACATGCTCAACGCCCTGGACCCGGCCCGGCCGGTGACCGTGCCGTGCGTGACCGTGCGCCCGATCACCGGGCCGGCCGGCCACGTCCCCTCGTTCTGACCGCGCCAGCGCACCGGCCGGCCAGCGCGCCGGCCGGCGCGCTGACTGCGCCAGCCCCGGCCACCACCCCGCTCCCTGGTGGCCGGGGCCAGTGCGCGCCGGTCGCACTAGACTCGGCCCATGCCACGCGTGTTCTCCGGCATTCAGCCCACTGCCGACTCATTTCACCTGGGCAACTATCTCGGCGCGCTGCGCCAGTGGGTGACACTGCAGGAGACCCATGACGCGGTTTACTGCGTGGTGGACCTGCACGCCATCACGGTGCCGCACGATCCGGTGCTGCTGCGCCGCAGGTCGAGAGTCGCCGCGGCCCAGCTCTTCGGGGCGGGCCTCGACCCGGAGCGGTGCATCATTTTCGTGCAGAGCCAGGTGCCCGAGCACGCCGAGCTGGCCTGGGTGCTGGGCTGCCAGACCGGGTTCGGCGAGGCCAGCAGGATGGTCCAGTTCAAGGACAAGGCAGCCAGGACGGGCGCCGACCAGGCCAGCGTCGGGCTGTTCACCTACCCGGTCCTGCAGGCCGCCGACATCCTGCTGTATCAGACCGACCAGGTGCCCGTCGGAGAGGACCAGCGCCAGCACCTGGAGCTGACCAGGGATCTGGCCCAGCGGTTCAACCACCGCTTCGGCGCCACGTTCGTCGTGCCGGGACCCTACATCCTCCGGGATGTAGCCAAGATCGCGGACCTGCAGGATCCGGCCATCAAGATGAGCAAGTCGGCCTCATCGCCGCAGGGGATCGTGGACGTGCTCGAGGATCCCGCCGCCATCCGCAGGAAAATCACCCGTGCGGTCACCGACACCGACGGGCAGATCCGCGCCGATGATGCGGCCAAACCGGGCGTGACGAACCTGCTGCGGATCTACGCGGCCCTGTCGGGCGAGAGTACCGAAAGCCTCGAGCAGCGCTATGCCGGCGCGGGCTACGGCGCCTTCAAGAAGGATCTGGCCGAGGTCGTGGTGGATGCGTTCGCCCCGATCAGGGAACGGACGGAGAAGATGCTCGCCGACGAGTCCGAGCTGGACCGGATGCTGGCCAGCGGCGCGGCGCGGGCACGCGAGGTCGCGAGGCAGACCATGAGCACCGTCCGGGACCGGATCGGCTTCCTGCCTGCCCGCTAGCGCCGGCCGCGCGCTAGCGCCGGGTGCCGGCCGCGCGCCTCCTGGACCGGGCCAGGCCGCCGAGTCCGAGCACCGCCACGGCGACTACCGCCGTGCTGCCGGCCAGATCAGCGGAGATCCGGCGAGCGTGGCTGAACCCGGGGGACCTGGCGCCCAGGGAGCGGGCGGGCTGGACTGAGGGGCCAGGGGCAGGCCGGGACCGGACGGGCGCGTGGCGGGCGGCGGGCGATGCGCCGTGCCGTGCGGCCGCGGCCGCGGGCGCGCGCAGCGGGGGCACGAGGATCCCGACCGGGCGCACCTTGCCGTCCATCGCGAAACCCCAGCTGAGCAGGCGCTCACCGGAGGTGATCTCCTTCAGCGGAGCGCAGTGCAGGATGGCCACGATCAGCGTCACGCCCTTGCGCCTGGCCAGGCCGATATACGTCGCCTTCGACTTCGACGTCCACCCGATCTTGCCGCCGATGCCGCCCGGATAGTCGGTCAGCAGGCTGTTCTGGTTGACCAGGGTGACCCATTTGCGCGGCTTGATCCGGAAACGGGCGGTCCGCAGGGAGTCATAACCCATGAACGCCGGCATGGACAGGGCCTGCCGCGCGATCAGGGCCTCATCGTAGGCCGAGACGTGCTGGCCCGCCGCCGGCAGCCCGTTCGGCTGCTTGGCCACTACGTCATAAGCCTGCAGCCGGCGCGCCTCGGCATTCATCAGCGCGACGCCCCGGTCGAAAGAGCCGCTCGCCTGGGCCAGCGACACGGCAGCGTCGTTGGCCGAGATCAGGAGCAGGGCCCGGAAGAGGCTGGCGACCTGGTAGCTGCGTCCCTTGATCAGGCCAACCACGTTCGGCTGGACGGAGGCGGCCCGGTGTGAGGTGACCACCTCGGCGTTCGGATTGAGCAGCGGGATCATCGTGATCGCGGTGAGCACCTTCAGCGTGCTGGCCGGGGGAAAGAGCCCGTGCGGGTCCTTGGCCGCGAGGATCTGCCCGGTAGCCGCGTCAGCGATGACATACGCCGACGCCGGCACCTTCGGCAGGCGCCGGGCGCCGGCCGGCGGGTACTGGACGACAATGCCAGGGCCGGCCAGCCGGGAACCGCCCACGTCCAGGCGAGAAGGCGGCTGCGCCCGCGGCGCCGCGGGCGCCGCGCTCGCGGGCGGTGCCGCGCTCGCGGATGGTGCCGCGCTCGCGGACGGTGCTGCCAGGCTGGCCATCGCCGCGACCGCTGCCATGCCAGTCAGGAGGGCGACGAGCCGACGGGCGCCCGGATTCATCCGTTTTCTCGATATCTGAGTTTCATGGTCCTCATTAGGCTACGTCCCGTCACACACAATAATCTGGAGCCCATGGCGCGCATATCGGAGTCCGGGGAACCTATCGAGCCCGTCTACGGGCCCGACGCATTGCGAGACTTCGACCCTGGCCGCGACCTGGGTGAACCCGGGGGTTATCCGTTTACCCGCGGTATCTACCCGACGATGTATGTCACCCGGCCGTGGACGATGCGGCAGTACGCGGGCTTCTCGACCGCGGCGGACTCCAACCGCAGGTATCACCAGCTGATTGAGGCGGGCACCACGGGCCTGTCCGTGGCCTTCGACCTGCCGACCCAGATGGGCTATGACTCGGACGCGCCGCAGGCACGCGGGGAGGTCGGCAAGGTCGGCGTGGCGATCGACTCGATCGACGACATGCGGGTGCTCCTGGCCGGCATCCCGCTGGACTCGGTCTCGACCTCGATGACGATCAACGCGCCGGCCGCTGTCCTGCTGCTGCTCTACCAGCTGGTAGCGGAGGAACAGGGGACAGCGGCGGCGAGGATATCCGGGACCATCCAAAACGACATTCTGAAGGAGTACATCGCCCGCGGAACCTATATTTATCCTCCGCAGCCCTCATTGCGCCTGGTGGCCGATACCTTTGCCTACTGCGGCCGGGAGATCCCGCGGTGGAATACGATCTCGATCTCCGGTTATCACATGGCCGAGGCCGGAGCCACGCCCGCGCAGGAGATTGCCTTCACGCTGGCCAACGCGAAGGAGTACGTGCGCTCGGCCATCGCCTCGGGGCTGAAGGTGGATGACTTCGGACCGCGGCTCTCGTTCTTCTTCGTAGCCAGAACGACCCTGCTGGAGGAGGTTGCGAAGTTCCGGGCTGCTCGCTACCTGTGGGCGCGGATCATGCGGGAGGAGTTCGGCGCCGCCGATCCGAGATCGCAGATGCTGCGGTTCCACACCCAGACCGCAGGAGTCCAGCTGACGGCACAGCAGCCGGAGGTGAACATGGCCAGGGTCACCATTCAGGCGCTGGCCGCTGTGCTCGGCGGCACGCAGTCGCTGCATACCAATGCCTACGACGAGGCCATCGCCCTGCCGAGCGAGAAGGCGGCCAGGCTGGCGCTGCGGACTCAGCAGGTACTTGCGCATGAGACGGACCTGACCGCGACGGCCGATCCCTTCGCCGGCTCCTACGCTGTCGAGTCGATGACCAGCGACATCGAGTCGCAGGCCAGCGAGCTCATGGCGAAGGTCGAGGAGCTCGGCGGTGCAGTCGCGGCGATCGAGCAGGGATTCCAGAAGGCCGAGATCGAGCGGTCGGCCTACCGTATCGCTCAGCAGATCGACGCGGGTGAGCGCGTGATCGTCGGGGTGAACAGATTCACTCATGACGACGGCGAGCGCTATCAGCCGCCCGCCGCCGATCCGGTGATCGAGCAAGGGCAGGCGGCCCGCCTGGCCGCCCTGCGGGACAGCCGGGATACCGCTGATGTCACCCGGCGGATCGACGAGCTCAAGCGTGCCGCCGGAGGTCCTGATAACCTGCTCTACCCGCTTCGCGAGGCTCTGCGGGCCCGCGCGACAGTGGGCGAGGTTTGCGACGCACTGCGCGACGTCTGGGGCCTGTATAAGCCAGTCGACGTCTACTAACCGTGACACCGGCCGCGAGACCGCCGGCCGCCGTATCCGCCAGCCAGCGCCGCCGCGTCCGGATCGCCTGCACCAGGGGAACACGGCGCAAGACCCCGAGCCGTCACCAGGAAGCCATCACGGACGGTAATCCCCGGAAAAGCACCCCGGTAACCTCGACGGCCCCCAATCTTGTATACGGTCGAGGAATGCCGGTCTCCGTCAGCGTCCAGACTGTTCACCCCCGCAAGCTGGCCGCGGTGCGGCGCGAAGTCGCGCCGGGCGAGGTTGGCTCTGCGTGGGGGCCCGCGGTGGGCCAGGTCTGGGACTTTATCCGCAGCCAGCCAGGGCTGTGCACTGACGGCCACAACATCTTCCTCTACCACCACCCGGCGCAGCCGGGCGCGCCGATACTGTGCGACTTCGGCGTCGAGGTCACACGCAGATTCGAAACTGCGGGCGAGGTTTACGCGACCGATACGCCAGGGGGCGAGGCTGCCGTAGCCGTCCACCGCGGGCCGTACGACCGCATGAACGAGGCGTACAACGCGATCGACAGGTGGATGGCAGCGAACCGAAGGGAGTCTGCCGGGCACTCCTGGGAGATCTACGGAGATCCGACGCCGGATCCGGCCCACACTGAGACGACGGTCGTGCACCTCCTCAAGCAGGAGCCGGTGGGAGCCGTCCAGCGGTGAGCGCGCTACCCGAAATCACGGTCCGCTGTGGCCGGCCCAACGTAAGAGGCAGAAACCCCCGGCATCAGGCCGACGTTCAGCTCACGCGCAGTAACCAGCCGTATCCCGCCCACGGTTCACTTCGAAGACCCGGAAAACGTCCGCGCCGGATTGGCATAAGGGGGTCGCAGCCATTGCTGCGACAATCTCGCAACTTCAGCGGATCACCGCCGGTCGCGGTACGATACTTGCCTGCGCTGGAACGCATCCCGTCAGTGACTGGCGAGACGTAAGGCTGGCACGCATTCAGCATTGTGCCTCCTCGTCGAGCAGTTGCCGTGGCTAGCGCGCAGAATCCAGACCTTCGGCGTTCATGTGCATGTGGGCATCCGCGCCCGTGATGCACGGCGACTCCCGCTGCCAGTGCACTTGCTGCAGGTGCGGCGGGATATCCGGTCACGAGCCGGTAGCCGAAGTTGGGATGGCAGAGCGTCCTGCGAGTGGCAGCGCGCGACAAGGCGGAGTCCGGGGAAGGTGCCGACGTCGCGATGGTCACCGAGTGCGAGGAGGATCGTTATGTTGGCCCCAGGGAGGCTTGGGCTCATGCCGGACGATGACATGCAGCAGGAGCTCGATCTGTTTCTCGCGGTGCACGAGGCCGAGCTGATCAGCTTCCGGCGGGACCTGCATGCTCACCCCGAGCTCAGCTATCACGAGCACCGGACGACGCGCCGGGTGTCAGAGCAGCTGGCCGCCGCGGGCCTGCGGCCGGTAACCCTGCCCAAGGGGACCGGGCTGATCGCCGAGATCGGGGATCCGGCGGCCTCCGGCCCCGTGGTAGGCCTGCGCGCCGACCTCGACGCGCTGCCGATCACCGATGAGAAGAACGTGCCGTACCGGTCTACCGTGCCGAATGCGTGCCACGCGTGCGGGCATGATGTTCACACCACCGTGCTGCTGGGCGCTGGCCTCTTCCTGGCCAGCCGGGCGGCGCGCAGCGGGCTGCCGGGTCGAGTCCGGCTGGTTTTCCAGCCGGGCGAAGAGGTGGGCACGGGCGCGATGGACGTGATGGCGGCCGGCGGGATCGCCTCGGTTGACCGCATGTTCGCCCTCCACTGCGACCCGCGACTGGACGTCGGGAAGCTCGGGACCAGGATTGGCCCGATCACGGCCGCGCGTGACAAGATCACTGTCCGGGTCAGCGGGCCGGGCGGCCACACGGCCCGCCCGCACCTCACTGGCGATCTCGTCTATGCGCTCGGCAAGATCATTACCGAGCTGCCGGCTGCCCTCTCCCGCCGGGTCGATCCGCGGTCCAGCCTCAGCCTGGTCTGGGGCCGGGTCAGCGCGGGGTCCGCGGCCAACGTCATCCCGGATGACGGGGTGGTGGAGGGAACCGTGCGGTGCCTGGACGACGAGGCATGGCACCAGGCACCGGAGCTGATCAAGGCGCTCGTGGACTCGGTGGCGAGCGCGTACGGGGTGATCGCGGAAATCGACTACGTGCGCGATGTGCCGCCCACTATCAATGAGTCGACCAGCACGGCGATCCTGGAGAGCGCGGCGGCACAGGTGCTCGGACCGGAAGGGGCCGTCCCGACCCAGCAGAGCCTGGGCGGCGAGGACTTCGCCTGGTACCTGGAGTCCATTCCCGGCGCAATGGCCAGGCTCGGGACCCGGACTCCGGGGTCTGCGGACGACTTCGACATCCACCAGCCCACGTTCAACGTGGATGAGCGGGCCATCGCGATCGGCGTCCGGCTGATGGTGGCTACCGCCCTCGGGGCGATGGGCACCGGCGAGACGGCACGCGAGCCCCTGCCCGGCGCGGCCCTGGCCTGAGGTCCGGCCCTGGCGGCAATGAGCGCGCAGGCCAGGGACATATACCCGCCAGCGGGGACATACAGTAGACGCACGCGTACGCCGTCGACTGGCGTTCTCAGGGCCGAGCCACTGGGGTGCATCAGCAGTGTCTTCACAGCAGGATCAGGTGCCGGGGAGCGGGCAGGCCGCCGGGACCGGAAACGGGCCTGCGGCCAACGGAACGCGACCACCGGCCACCGGGCCGCCGGCGGTGAGCGGATCCGGGATCGCCGGGGGCGGACCGCCTGCCGGGACCGTGCCGCCCGCGGATGCTGTGCCGCCTGCGAATGCCGTGCCGCCCGCGGGGACTGTGCCGCCCGCGGGGACTGTGCCGCCCGCGGAGACCGTGCCGCCGGCGGGGACCGGGCCCTCCGCCGGGACCGTGCCGCCCGCGGGAATGGCAAAGCCGGCCGGCCCGGCGACGCCTGCCGGAGCCGGGGATCCGGCCGCGGGCAGCCAGCAGGCGACGGCCTGGCGCTCCACGGCTGACGGCCGCAAGGTCTTCCGCATGCAACCGCCGGTCGTGCTCTGGTGGGCGTGGGTGGCCGTGGCCGTGTTCGCCCTGGGCGACCTCGCCGTGCAGGAACACGATCGCGGCGCTATCGGCCCGGCGCTCGGCATCGTGCTAGTGACCGGGCTGGTGTACGCCTGCGCCTGGCGCCCGCGGGTCATCGCGGACGATGACGGTGTCACCGTGCAGAATCCGCTGCGCGACTACCGGGTGCCCTGGGGGGCGGTCAACGGCATCTTCCTCGCCGATTCCGTCGAGCTGCAATGCGCCCGGCAGCCGCCCAAGGGCGACAAGACGATCTACAGCTGGGCGCTGTACGGGTCGCGCCGGGCCAGGGCCAGGGCCGGGCTGCGCACCCGTGGCTGGGACAAGAACTCCACCCGCCGCCCGCAGGGGTACGCGCGCCTGCCCAGCGAGGCTCAGGAGGCGCTCAAGCAGGTTCCCGCCGAGGTCATGGCCAGGGAGCTCGGGCGGCTGTCAACGCAGGCCAGGGCACACGGTGCCGTCGGCGGCACCGTGTCGGCCACATGGGCCTGGCCGGGGCTGGCCGCGATCCTGATCCCCGCGGCGGCGCTGGCCCTGTCCCTGCTGCTCTAGCCGGCCCAGCCAGCCAGGCCAGCTCAGCCACGTCAGCCGGCCAGCCAAGCTCAGCTCGCTCCGCCAGCCTGCGCATCCGGCGGGTCATCCCCCAGGAGCCAACGCGCGCCCTGGCCGCGTTCCGCGGCGGTGTCGTCAGGGTTGTAGAGGGCGCACCGGCGCAGCGACAGGCAGCCACAGCCGATGCAGCTGCCCAGGGTGGCGGACAGCCGCTCCAGCTCGGCGATCCGGGCGTCGATCCTGGCCTGCCAGGTCCGGGCCGCGCGGCTCCAGTCGGCCCTGGTCGGAGCCTTGTCCGCGGGCAGCTTGTCCAGCGCGGTCTTCACCTCGCGCAGCGAGAGCCCCAGCTGGCGGCCGGCCTTGATGAAAGCCACCCGGCGGAGCATGTACCTGGCGTACCGGCGCTGGTTGCCGGTGGTCCGCTCGGCGCGGATGAGGCCAAGATCCTCGTAGTAGCGAAGCGCTGACGGCGCCACGGCGCTGCGGGCCGAGAGCTCGGAGATCGTGATGTGCTTGGCCAGGGCGGGCATGACCGTAAGGGTAGCCGCATCCGCTATTTGACTTAAAGCGCGCTTTAACCACCATCCTGGGCGGCATGAGATCCATGACTGCTCAGCCGGCCTATGATTTCGGCGACCTGCACCGCCTGATGTCGCTGATGACCGGTGACGAGAAGCACGACGCGGCGGCCACCTCCACCCTCGACGTGCTCTGGGTGCTGTACGACCGGGTGCTGCGGACGAGCCGGGAAGCGGCCGGTGACGACGCGCGGGACCGGTTCCTGCTGTCCAAGGGACACGGGCCGATGGCTTACTACGCCGTGCTGACGGCGAAGGGATTCATCGACGCCGATCTGCTGCCCGGCTATGGCTCCTTCGGCTCGCCGCTCGGCCGGCATCCGGACCGCAATCTCATTGCCGGGGCCGAGATCTCCAGCGGCTCGCTGGGCCACGGGCTGCCGCTGGCGGTGGGCACCGCGCTGGGGCTGCGGGCCAGGGGGCTGGCCGGTTCCCGTGTGTTCGTCCTGGTCGGCGACGGGGAACTGGACGAGGGGTCCAACCACGAGGCGATCGCTTTCGCGGGTGCCGTCGGACTCGACGGCCTGCACGTGATCGTGGTGGACAACGCCTCCGCGACCTACGGCTGGCCGGGCGGAGTAGAGACGCGGTTCACCAGGGAGGGCTGGTCGGCAGTGCGAGCGGACGGGCGCGATCACGACGCGCTGGAGGCGGCGCTCACCGCGCCGCACCCCGGTCAGCCGCACCTCGTGGTAGCGGTCACCGAGCCGAGAGACGAGTAAGGAAGCCCGATGGAAACCATGCGTGAGCGCTTCACCTCCGTCGCCGCGGAGCTCCTCGATTCCGACCCCCGGCTGGCCGTGGTGCTCGCCGATATCTCCGCGGATGCGTTCGGCCCGGCCCGGCGGCGCCATCCCGGCCGAGTGATCAACCTGGGCATCAGGGAACAGCTCCTGATCGGCGTCACCGGCGGCCTGGCGCTGGCGGGCCTGCGGCCGATCGCCCACACCTTCGCGAGCTTCCTCATCGAGCGGCCGTTCGAGCAGATCAAGCTGGACCTCAATCATCAGGGCGTCGGCGCCGTCCTGGTCAGCGCGGGCGCCTCGTATGACTTCCCGGCCGCGGGCCGCACCCATCAGTCGCCAGGCGACGTTGCCCTGCTCGACACGCTGCCGGGCTGGACCGTGCACGTGCCTGGTCACCCGGACGAGGCAGAACGCCTGCTGCGGGCGGCGGCCGCCGAAGACGGGCTGGTCTACCTGCGGCTGTCCGTTCAGGCCAGCACGGCGCCCGTGGCGGCCCGTCACGGCGAGCTCGCCGTGCTGCGCACCGGCACGCGTGGCACGGTGATCGCGGTCGGGCCGCTGGCCGACGCGGTGATCGAGGCCACTGCCGGGCTGGACGTCACCGTGCTGTACGCGGCGACGATCAGGCCGTTCGACCGGGCCACGCTGCGCGCCACTCTCGGCGCGGCCGACGTGGTGCTGGCCGAGCCCTACCTGGCGGGCACGTCCGTGCTGGCCGTCACCGAGGCGCTGGCCGACACCCCGCACCGGGTGCTGGGACTGGGCGTCGGCCGCCGGGAACTGCGCCGGTACGGCACGGTGGAGGAGCACCTCGCCGCGCACGGGCTGGATGCCGCCGCGCTGCGGGCCGAGATCACCGGGTTCCTAGCCGTCGAGTGAGACGCAGGGACGGCCCCGCAGCCAGCTGATGTAGTCGCCGGGCGCCCCGGCGGCTTCGGCGGCATCCGCCATGATGCCGAGATACCGGGCCGACGGCAGGCCGCCCTCATAGGCGTTCAGCACGTACAGCCAGGCCAGCGCTTCTCCGTCGAGCGTCGCGATGCGGACCTGGAGCTTGCGGTAGTAATCGAGGGTGGCGGCGTCCCACCGGTCCAGCGCGGCCTCGTCGTTCTCCGAGATCTCGTACAGCACCACGAAGACGCGCTCGCCGGAGTCCTCGACGACCGTGGCCAGGGCGCCCTCCCAGCCGATCTCCGCCCCCCCGAAGGTCAGCCGCCAGCCCTCCAGCCAGCCGCTCCCGCGCTGCGGTGAGTGCGGGCAGCGATCTGCCATCTGCGCCGGATCCATGTTGCTGCCGTAGGCCGCGTACATCGCCACGGTTGACTAGAGTACGAGTCCCCGCGGGCGCGCCCGCGATCAGGTCGGATCAGGCGCCCGTGCCGGCCGCCCGTGTCGGCCGGCCGGGTCTATGCCGCTTGCGGCAGAATTGGGCACCGTGAGTCAGTCGCGCGCATCCGTCGTCATCGTCGGCGGAGGGCCAGGAGGCTACGAAGCAGCCCTGGTGGCCGCGCAGCTCGGCGCCGAGGTGACGGTCGTCGAGCGGGACGGGCTCGGCGGCGCGTGCGTGCTCACCGATTGCGTGCCGTCCAAGACGCTGATCGCGACCTCGGAAATGATGGCCGCGCTGGCCGGGTCAGCGGCGCTCGGCATCCGCCTCGACGGCGGCCGGGGCCTCGGCCGGGCCGAGGTGGACGCGCCGCGGCTCTACGCGCGGGTCCGGGCCCTGGCCCGCGCGCAGTCCGCTGATGTCGCCTCCCGGCTGGCCGCCGAGGGGGTAGAGGTCGTGGCCGGCGCCGGGCGGCTGACCGGGCCGAAGACCGTGACCGTCGGGGACCGGCAGATCAGCGCGGACGTCGTGCTGCTGGCGACCGGCGCGCGGCCGCGGGCACTGCACGGGGCGGAACCGGACGGCGACCGGGTGCTGACCTGCCGGCAGCTCTTCGACCTCGATGAGCTGCCCGCCGAGCTGGTGGTGGTTGGCTCGGGCGTGACGGGTGCCGAGTTCGCCGGTGCCTACCAGGCGCTCGGGTCGCAGGTCACCCTGGTCTCGTCCCGTGATCATGTGCTGCCGCACGAGGACGCCGACGCCGCGGTGCTGGTCGAGGAGGTCTTCCGCCGTCGCGGCATGACCGTTCTCGGCCGGTCCCGTGCCACCGAGGTCCGGCGCACATCACGGGGGGTGGCGGTGACCCTGGCGGGCGGCCGGACCGTGAAGGGCTCGCATTGCCTGCTGACCGTGGGAATGGCGCCCAATACCGGGGACCTGGGCCTGGCCGAAGCCGGGATCACGCTCGACGGCCGGGGATTCATCCCCGTTGACCGGGTGTCGAGGACGTCAGCACCGGGGGTGTACGCGGCCGGCGACTGCACGGGCGTGATGATGCTCGCCTCCGTGGCGGCGATGCAGGGCCGCATCGCCATGTGGCATGCCCTCGGCGAGGCCGTCCATCCCATCCGGCTCAGTCACGTGGCCGCGACGATCTTCACTGACCCCGAGATCGCCACGGTGGGCGTCACGCAGCGGGCCGTCGCGGCGGGCGAGGTCGATGCCCTGGTGGTCAGGCTGCCGCTGGCGACCAACGCGCGGGCCAAGATGCAGGGCTTCCGCGATGGCTTCATCAAGCTGTTCGCGCGACCAGGCAGCGGGGTCGTGATCGGCGGCGTGGTCGTCGCCCCCCGCGCCAGCGAGCTCATCCTGCCCGTCTCGCTGGCGGTCGAGCAGTCGCTGACCGTCGACCAGGTCGCCCAGACCTTCGCCGTGTACCCGTCGCTGTCCGGCAGCCTGACCGAGGCCGCCCGCAAGCTCATGCAGCCGGCGCAGGACATTCCCTGATGCAGCCGGGCCTCATCTAGTGCGACGGACGGCCGAGGTCCGGGTCGTTGGGCACGTCCAGCCCGTGCTGTCGCAGCCGGGACGCGCGGATGTCATCGGCGTAAGCGGCGACCGAGAAGATGCTGCCGCACAGGATCAGGGCCACCATGGTCCCGATCAGCCAGCCGGGAGCCGGAAGCAGCGTCCCGAGCAGTACGGCCACGATGACGCATATCGGGATGATCACCGCCAGGTGACGCAGCACGGTGCGCCAGCGCCAGCCCGCATCCGTCAGCTCATGCCTGACCCAGTCCCGGTTCTCGGCGGGCAGCCGGAACCCGACCGCGAATCCCAGCCACCGGCCCACGCCGGGATCACCTGCCAGGCGGGCCATGGCCTCAGTCCTTCAGCTGGCAGATGACCTCGCCGGCCGGCACCGTCTGGCCGACCTGAACGCTCAGCCCGGTCACGGTGCCGTCCTTGTGCGCGGTCAGCGGCTGCTCCATCTTCATGGCCTCCAGGACCACCACGGCCGCGCCGGCCGAGACGTGCTGGCCCTCCGCGGCGACGATCTTGACGATCGTGCCCTGCATCGGGCTGATCAGCGCATCCCCGTCGGACCCGGCCTGATCTGACCCGCCGCCGGAGCCGCGGCCGCGAGACCGCCCCGCAGGTCCCCGCCCGGCCCTCGCCCCGCCTGCGCCAGCACCCGGCCGTCCAGCCGCCTGGCTGCCAGCACCCGGGCCGCCGGCACCGAGTCCCGCCGGAATAACCACCTCCAGGCGCTTGCCGCCCACCTCGACGGTGATCCGTTCCCGCGCCTCATCCGGGCTCTCATCCGGCGATCCGGCCGGGCCGGAGTAGGGCGGCAGGCCGCCCGCGAACTCGGTCTCGATCCACCGCGTGTGCACGGTGAACGGCGAGCTGGTGAAGGCCGGATCGTCCACGACCGCACGGTGGAAGGGCAGGACGGTGGGCATGCCGCCGATCTCGAACTCGGCCAGCGCCCGCCGCGAGCGCGCCAGCGCCTCCTCGCGGCTGGCGCCGGTCACGATCAGCTTGGCGATCAGCGAGTCGAAGGCCTGCGGCACGGTCATGCCGGCGGCGTAGCCGGCATCCAGGCGCACGCCCGGACCCGAGGGCGGCCGCCAGGCCGTGATCGTCCCCGGCGCGGGCAGGAACCCGCGGCCGGGGTCCTCGGCGTTGATCCGGAACTCGATCGAGTGCCCGCGCACCTGCGGGTCGCCGAACGACAGCTCCTGCCCGTCGGCGATGCGAAACATCTCCCGCACCAGATCGATGCCGCTGACTTCCTCGGTCACCGGGTGCTCGACCTGCAGCCGCGTGTTGACCTCCAGGAAGGACACGGTGCCCTCCTGGGCGACCAGGAACTCGCAGGTGCCCGCGCCGACATAGCCCGCCTCGCGCAGGATCGCCTTGGACGACTCGCGCAGCAGTGTCTCCTGCTCCGGCGACAGGAACGGCGCGGGAGCCTCCTCGACGAGCTTCTGGTGCCGGCGCTGCAGCGAGCAGTCCCTGGTGGAGACCACGACCACGTTCCCGTGCTGGTCGGCCAGGCACTGGGTCTCCACGTGCCGCGGCCGGTCCAGGTAACGCTCCACGAAGCACTCGCCGCGGCCGAACGCGGCCACGGCCTCGCGCACCGCGGACTCGAACTGCTCGGCGATCTCGCTGGTGGTCCGCGCGACCTTCAGGCCCCGTCCGCCGCCGCCGTAGGCGGCCTTGATCGCGATCGGCAGGCCATGCTCGGCGGCGAAGGCCTCTGCCTCCTGCGGGCCGGCCACCGGGCCGTCAGTTCCCGGCGCGAGCGGCGCGCCCACCTTCCTGGCGATGGCCCGCGCGGCCGTCTTGTCACCGAGCGCCTCGATCGCGGCCGGCGGCGGGCCGATCCAGGTCAGGCCGGCGGCGATCACCTCGCGCGCGAAGCCGGCGTTCTCGGCCAGGAACCCGTATCCGGGGTGCACGGCGTCGGCACCGGAGTCGGCGGCCGCCTTGAGGATCTTGCCGACATCGAGGTAGGTCTCGGCGGCGCTGCGCCCGCCCAGCGCGAACGCCTCGTCGGCCATCGTGACGTGCAGCGCGTCCAGGTCCGTCTCGCCGTAGACGGCGACGCTGGCCAGAGCGGCATCGCGGCACGCGCGCACGATCCGGACGGCGATCTCGCCGCGGTTGGCAATCAGGACCTTGCGCACGGCCTGGGCTCCTTTCCGCCCGGTCCCGGCGGGGATCTTACGGACCGGGACCTGCGCAGGAGTCTAGTGAGCAAGACGGCCACCCTGCGGCCAGGGCGGGCCGCGTTAGCGGGGGAGGGCGCTGGCGCGCCAGGCGCCAGGCCCGGCCCGCACCGCAATTCGCACCAGCCGCGATCTCGCCGACCATTCAGAACGGACTGACGCGCCCACTCCCGGCTCCTCGGCAGGCCGGGCCCGGCCGGCCAGCACGACGACCACGGCGGCCATCTCCTGCGCGGTGGGAGCGCCGCGGACGATGGACAGGACAGGCCCCCCGCCGGTATCGGCCGGGGCGGCGGGAGCTGCGGCCGGGGGTGCGTTCTGGCCGGGGTGTGCTGGGCGGTCGCCGGACATTGCCGTCAGCTCCTTGACTTACCGACGCCGATGCCGAACTGCCGGTGCACGCGGGCCCAGAACGCATCCCGCAGCCATTCCCTGGCCTCCTGATAGGCCCGCAGGGACAGGCCAAGCTCCTTCTCCGCGTCGACGAGCAGTTCCTTGTCGATGACGGGCGGCAGGATCGGCCCCGGCAGCAGGTCGCGGATGTTGTCCTCACCGCGGGTCAGGATCCAGCGCTGGGCGACGTGCTCGCCCGCTTCCTCGACGCGCTCGCGCTCGGGGCCGAGGCGGGCCTGGGCCACCGCCGTGAACGGCCCGGCCGCCGGAGCGGCCGGGAAGTGCGCTACCTGCGGCGGCTTGGCCGGCTGGCGCTGCGGGTGCCGGGGGCCGAACAGCTGGGCGGGCGACGGCGCGGCAGGCCCGGCCAGGCTCCCGGCTGTCGGGCTGCCCCGGCCCGGCACGCTCGCCGCACTCGCCGCCGTACCGGCTGCCGCGGCCGCAGCCGCCTCGGCCGGACCCACCGGCTGACTGAAGTACGGCTCCAGGAAGGCGCGATCCAGCACTTCGACGGTGTCGGATTCCCAGACCAGCCGCTCGGCCTGGTTCGTCCCGTAGGGCGGCTCGATGCCCCATAGATGCACCCGTACCCCGAATGCCTGGGCCGCTTCTACCGCCGGGACCATGTCCTCATCGCCGGCCACCAGGATGGCGTCGGTGATCGCGCGGTGCCGGGCGAGCGCCTCCATGTCGGCCCGGATCTGGGCGTCGACGCCCTTCTGCTGGCCGCGCGCGTTGAGGTTGCCCAGGCGCAGCTTGACCCACGGCATCTGGGCGATGACGCGCTGGGCGATCGTCGGTACCCGGTCCCTGGCCGCGTCGTACCAGTAGACCCGCAGGAGCTCGCCTCTGACCTGGTCATCGGCGTGCTTGGTCAGCGCCTGGATGAGCTTGTCGGCATCGACGTGGTACTCGCGGCGCGACCCCGCGCTGAATAGCAGCTCGCCGGTGGACGCGTAGATATACCCGACGTCAATCATGATGGCGTAGCGGGACAGCAACGGTAGCGGCGAGCCATTCTCGGTCATAGTGCTGTCGACTCTAGTGCCACCCGGCCGCCCATGGCCTCCGAAAGTAGTGTCGCTGTGTAATGATGCCTTCACAATGGGATATTTCCGTGCTTCTTCGGCGGGAGTGTCTGGCGCTTGGTGCGCAGCGTCCGGAGCGCGCGGATGAGCTGGGACCGGGTCTGCGCCGGGCGGATCACGGCGTCCACGTATCCCCGTTCGGCGGCGATGTAGGGATTCGCCAGCATGTCCTCGTACTCGGTGACCTTGGCCTCGCGCAGGCTGGCCTGCTCGCCCGGCTCGGGCGCCGCCGCCAGCTCCCGCCGGTACAGGATGTTCACCGCCCCCTGAGCCCCCATCACCGCGATCTGGGCCGTCGGCCAGGCCAGGTTGATGTCGCCGCCGAGGTGCTTGGAGCCCATCACGTCGTAGGCGCCGCCGTAGGCCTTCCGCGTGATCACGGTGACCTTGGGCACGGTCGCCTCGGCGTAGGCGTAGATGAGCTTGGCCCCGTGGCGGATGATGCCGCCCCACTCCTGCCCGGTTCCCGGCAGGAAGCCGGGCACGTCCACGAAGGTGATGACCGGGACGGAAAAGGCGTCGCAGGTACGCACGAAGCGGGCCGCCTTCTCGGCCGCGTCGATATCGAGGGAGCCCGCGAAATGCATCGGCTGATTGGCCACCACGCCGACGCTGGCCCCCTCGATGCGGCCGAAGCCGACGATGATGTTCTGCGCGAACCCGGCGTGGATCTCGAGGAACTCCCCGTCGTCGAGGACGTGCTCGATGACCGTGTGCATGTCGTAGGGCTGCCGCGGCGAGTCAGGGATGAGGGTGTCAAGCTCGGCGTCGGCGTCGCTGATCTGGAGGATCTCGTCAGCGGCCGCCGACGGGCCAGCGAGCATGGCCCCGGCCAGCACGGGCGGTTCCTCTAGGTTGTTGGACGGCAGGTAGGAGAGCAGCTGACGGGCGAATTCGAGGCAGTCTTCCTCGTCTTTGGCCTGGTAGTGCGCGACGCCGGACTTGACGTTGTGCGCGTGCGCACCGCCCAGTTCCTCGAAGCTGACCTCCTCGCCGGTCACGGTCTTGATGACATCGGGACCGGTGATGAACATATGCGAGGTCCCCTCCACCATCAGGATGAAGTCGGTGATTGCCGGGGAGTAGACGGCACCGCCCGCGCAGGGGCCCATGATCAGGGAGATTTGCGGTATGACCCCCGAGGAGATCACGTTCCGGTAGAAGATCTCGGCGAACAGGCCCAGGGCGACCACGCCCTCCTGGATCCGGGCCCCGCCGCCATCGTTGATGCCGATCATCGGGCAGCCGGTCTTGAGCGCGTGCTCCATCACCTTGACGATCTTCTCGCCGTGGACCTCGCCCAGCGCGCCGCCGAACACGGCGAAGTCCTGGCTGAAGATGCAGACGGGCCGGCCGTCGATGGTGCCGTACCCGGTGACCACCCCGTCACCGTAGGGCCGGTTGCCGGCCAGGCCGAAGTCAGTGGCCCGGTGCCGGGCCAGCTCGTCGAACTCGGTGAAGGAGCCGGGGTCGAGCAGGCCGTCGATCCGCTCCCGCGCCGTCATCTTGCCCTTGGCGTGCTGTCGCTCGACGGCGCGCTGCGAGCCGGCCTCGATCGCATCGTGCGTGCGGGCCTCCAGGTCGGCTAGCTTGCCCGCGGTGGTGTGCGGGTCGATGTTCGCGGCGGCGGCCGGCCGGGGAGCCTGCGGTGCCGCAGATGCTTCGGTGGTCATGCCGGACAGATTAGGCCAGGACAGCGAACCGGGTCAGGCCAGGACATGGGGACGAGCCGGGCCGGCCCTCCGCCCGGCCCTGGCGCTGAGCCTCGGCCAACTTGCCACAAGCTGCGAGACTTGCGGCATGGGTAATCGCGAGGACGCCGGCCGCAACGGCGCGACGGGCCCTGGCCCCTCGGCCGGTCCCGGCGCTGGTGGCGGCCTTGTGATGCCCGTGGTGCCGGTGGTGCCGGTGGTGCCTGTTGTGCCCGCTGTGCCTGCTGTGCCCGCTGTGCCTGCGGTATCCGCCGTCGGCCTGTGGAAGCGGTTCGGCGAGAAGGCAGCTGTCGCTGGCGTGAACCTGCAGGTGCCGGCCGGCAGCTTCTACGGCCTGGTCGGGCCGAACGGGGCCGGCAAGACCACCACGCTGTCCATGATGACGGGACTGCTGCGGCCGGACGCCGGCACGGTGGAGATCGGCGGCCGTGACGTATGGCGCGATCCGGTCGCCGTCAAGGCGGTGATCGGGGTACTTCCTGAGGGGCTGCGCCTGTTCGAGCGCCTGTCCGGGCGCGAGCTGCTTGGCTACCTCGGCCGCCTGCGCGGGCTGCCCCGCGCGGAGGTGGACTCCCGCGCCGACGAGCTGCTGGAAGTACTCGACCTGACCCGCGACGCCCGGACGCTGGTCATCGATTACTCCACCGGGATGCGCAAGAAGATCGCGCTGGCCGCCGCGCTGCTGCACAACCCGCGGGTGCTGTTCCTGGACGAGCCGTTCGAGGGGGTGGACCCGGTGGCCGCGCAGACGATCCGCGGCGTCCTCGACGACTACACCCGGTCCGGCTCCACCGTGATCTTCTCCAGTCACGTGATGGAGCTCGTGCAGAGCCTGTGCGACTGGGTGGCGGTCATGAGCAACGGCCAGATCATGGCCTGCGGCACGCTGGCGGAAATCCGCTCAGGCCGCTCGCTGCAGGAGGCGTTCCTGGCCATCATCGGCGCCCGGCCTCAGCAGCAGAACGGGAGGCTGTCGTGGCTTGGCTCTTCGTCAAGCTGAAGCTGCGACTGATGACCGGGGCCCTGCGCGGCAACGGCGGCTCGGTGCGCGCGGTGGGCCTGGTCCTCGCGATACTCGGCGGGCTGTATGTGATGCCGATCGGCTTCGGCCTGCTGGCGTCGCTGCATGGCCGGCCGCTGGCCGGCGATATCTCAGTGGTGGTCTTCACCGTCGCGTTCGTGGGCTGGGCGGTGCTGCCGCTGCTCGCCTTCGGCACCGACGAGACGCTGGATCCGGCCCGCCTGGCGCTGCTGCCGCTGAGCCGGCGCAGCACGATTACCGGGCTGGTCGCCGCCGCGCTCACCGGAATCGGCCCGCTCGTGACATTCGTGGTCCTGCTCGGCACGGTGGCCGCGGCCGCGGCCGGGCCGGCGTCGGTGGCCGTCGGGCTGCTGGCGGTGGCACTGGAGCTGGCCCTGTGCGTGACGGGCTCACGGGCGCTGACCACTGCGTTCTCCGGGCTGCTGAGATCCCGCCGCGGCCGCGACCTCGGGATTGTCGCCGGGGCGCTGCTGACCTTCGCGGTAGTCGGGGGAAATATCGCGCTGCAGCGGTCGCTGCTCATCGGAACATTCGGAACGAGCCTGGGGACACTCGCCCGCATCGTGCGCTGGGCACCGCCAGGGATGGTGGCGCACGCGATCGGCGATGCCGCCCGCGGGAACTACTTCGCCGCGCTGCCTGAGCTGGCCGTGGGGGCCGTGACCGTGGCGGCGCTGCTGTGGGCCTGGATGACGGTGCTGGGGCGGGCACTGATCAGCCCGGACTCCTCCACCCTGGCCAGCCGCCGCCCGGCCCGCGCTGCCGCGCTGCCGCTATCGCTCCCGGCGCTCTCGCCCGGCCCGGCGGGCATGCCGCCGCGGATGGTCGCGGCCGGACTGGCGCGGCTGCGGCCCGAGCGAGCCAGCCGTGCGCTGACCGTGGCTGTCAAGGAGCTGCGTTACTCGTGGCGTGACCCCCGGCGCAAGGCGGGCTGGCTGGGGCTCGGCATGGCGGTGGTGGTGACCTTGTCCGTATCGCGCTTCGGAACGGGGCCGGGCGGCCTGGCCGGGGTGGCGGGGCCGGTCCTGATCGTGGCGGCCATCTACGGCGGGACCATCGCCGGGATCCAGTCGGCGAATCAGTTCGGCCTGGATGGGAGCGCGCTGTGGCTCAACGTGGCGGCCACCTCGCGGCCGCAGGACCTGCGGGCTGATCTGGCCGGGAAGAACCTGGCCAGCGCGCTGGTCGCGATGCCGGTGTTCGCGGTGCTGTATACGGCCCTCGGGCTGCTGACCCGTCAGGCCACCTATCCCGCCTCCGCGTTCGGCATGGCCGCCTGTGCCCTGGGCATCACGCTCGGGATCACCAGCGTCGCGAGCATCCTGATGCCCTATGCGGTGCCGGAACGGCGGGCCAGTGCCTTCGGCGGCGGGGGGACCGGCCGCGGCTGCCTGGCGGCCCTGGCGAATTTCACCATCATGGTGCTGGCCGTCGTCGTGCTGAGCCCCGTGCTGATCATGCTCGTGATCTTGCATACCGGCCTGTGGCTGCTTCTGGTCGGTCCTGGCTACGGGGCGGCCATCGCCTGGGCGGGGCGCCGCGCGGCCAGTGACATCGGATTCCGCAGGCTGCCCGAGCTGCTCACGGAGGTCAGCCGGGCGATCTAGGCGCGGCTGCCCCGTCTGCCTCGCGGGCACTGCCCGCCCGGCCGGGCTCCGGCGCGCCGTCAGCTGCCGCGGGCGTAACGGCCTCGACCCCAGCGGGCGGAGCGCTCACCGCGTCACCGGTTCCCAGGGTGCTGGCTCCCGCGGCGGCCGCCGGGCCGGGATTTCTCGCCTGGCGGGAGAAGGCCAGCCCGGCGGCCAGGCACGCCAGCGGAACGGCGACGATCATGTACCGGTACAGAGCCTGGGTGACCAGCGCGGGAGACACGATGCTGATCGCGGCGAGGACCCAGGGCAGCGCCTGCACGCCGCCCCAGCGCCGCCAGTTCCTGATCACGCCGGCCAGCCCGGTGAGCAGGACGAGAAGGAAGACGATCCCCGGGAAGTACACCGGCTGCTGGTACAGCAGCATGAAGAACGCGTACGGGTTGACCGCATGCGTATTGCCGCTGGTGTGGGCGTATTTCGCCAGGTCGCTGACGTAGTAGGACGGCAGCGAGGAAATGCGCGGGGCCGTGCTGAAGGCGAGCGACGCCTGACTCTGCGGCCGGTCGGTCGCCAGGAAGACCAGCAGCACGTCCCTGGCGCTGACCTTGAGGTAGTCCAGCGGCTGCGCCTTGATCGCGTCGAGCGCGAAGTCCAGGCCGAGCTTGTTATTACGGGCATTGATCCCCGGGTCCGCGTCGTGACGCCACCACACGTCACTGGCCCACAGGTACTTGGCTGGCGCCGGCTCGCTGAGCAGGGCGCCCACGGACCAGGCCGGTGTCCGGGCCGGGACCGCGACCGACTTCTCCTTATCCGGGCAGAGCGGCACGAGGTCCGGCGGCGGCTTGATGATGGCGCAGTTAGCGAAGCTGGTCGTGCGGGACCACAGGAAAATCCCGTCGCTGCTGGTGATGTTGTACTGGCCGTACTGCCGGTGGAACAAGCCGACATAACCCAGCAGCGGCACCGCGAACACCACGGCCGCGACCGTCAGTGCCTTCCAGCCGACCTTCCTGACCAGCATGAACACCGCCACGGCCACGACCAGCGGGATGCCGTTCCCCCGCAGGACGGACGCGTAGGCCAGCAGCAGCGCCGCGCAGGCGCACTGCCACACTCGCGGCGTGCGCTTGGTGAGCAGCAGCGCCACGGCCAGCATGATCACCAGGCAGAACAGCGTGTCCGGCAGGATGTAGGACTCCAGCGCGATCTGGCGCGCGTCGAACAAGGTCGGCAGGGCGGCCAGGCAGGCGCCCCAGCCCGGCAGGCCCCAGTAGCGCAGCAGTCCGTAGACGATGACGGCCACGCCGATGCCCATCAGGTGCTGCGCCGTCGTGACCAGCAGCAGGGTGTGCGGCAGGCCGTGGAACAGGCGCAGGAAGTACGAGTAGCCTGACGGCCGGATATTGCCGGGGATTCCGGTGACCGCGCCCTTCATGTACAGGAAGGAATCGGCGGTGAGCAGCGCGGGCCGGAATGCCGCCGCCGCCAGTATCCGCGGCAGGAGCGAGAGCAGCACCAGGATGACGAACAGGCGATGACTGCGCCACAAGGACCTCGGAGCGATGGTCGCCCCGGCTCGGCTGGCGCGCAGCGCCGCAGCCCGCCGCGCCGCGCTCATCGCCGCCTGCGGGCTTATCGCGGCCCGGCTCGCCGTCTGAGGCCCGGCGTCCTGGTCGATGGCTTGGCCGGCGGCCGGCTGCTCGCCGTCGGGATGAAGCTCGTTGAGCTGGAGATCCGGCACTGCCTTCCTCAACTCTCCCGGACATCGCTAACTGGCCAGGCCACAGCGCGGGGCACCGCAGCTCTCATGCGGGAGTACGCCGGCTGACGCTCCCGGCGCCGCATAGGCTACCCCCGGCAGTTGACAATAGCGTTGCGATGAGGTCGAAATGACGTCCGACGCAGGTTTGCCGCTGGACGCGGCGAAACTCCGGGCTGCGGTGATCAGGCCAGGCGGCTTCTGGCGCGAGCTCAGCGTGCTGCCCGAGACCGGCTCGACCAACGAGGATCTGCTCACCGCGGCGCGGCGCGGCGCCCCGGAAGGGGTGGTGCTCGCCGCCGAGTCCCAGACCGCGGGGCGCGGCCGGATGGGGCGCAGCTTTGTCACCGTCCCCCGGTCGGCGTTGACCTTCTCGGTCCTGCTCCGGCCGGCCGCCGTTCCGGCGGCCGGCCGGAGCTGGATAACCCTGCTGGCCGGCCTGGCCGTGGCCTCGGGGCTGCGGGCGGAGGCCGGCGTCGACGCGCGGCTGAAATGGCCCAATGACGTGCTCGTGAACGGAGCCAAGCTGGCCGGCATCCTGGCCGAGCAAGCCGCCGATGCGATCGTGGTCGGAACGGGGATCAACGTCTTGACCGGCCAGGACGGCCTTCCGTCGGCGGCTACCTCACTGGCGCTGCAGGACGCGGCTTGCACGGACCGGACGATGCTGCTGATCGGGCTGCTCGGTCAGCTGGAGCACTGGTACCTGCGGTGGGCAGGCGCGCATCGCGGCGATGCCAGGGCCAGCGGGCTGCGCGAGGAATACCTGCGGCTGTCGGCGACGGTTGGCCAGGATGTCCGGGTATCGCTGCCCGGCGGCCGGACGCTCGCCGGGACCGCGTGCGACGTGGATGATGTCGGACGGCTGGTCGTCCGGTCAGCGGGCGGCCTGACCGCGGTCAGCGCCGGTGACGTGGTCCATGTCCGGTAACGTGCCGCGGGCAGCGCATGGCCGCCATACATGCCACGATGTGGTTATGGCCGGTGAAGCCACCCTCTCCGACGGCGAGCGGCTCGTCCTCAAGCTGCACCCGCACTGGAAGACGCTGCTGCGGCCGATCCTGATCATGGCGCTGATCGTCGTGGCCGCGCTCGCGCTGCTGATCTTCTTCCCGCCGGACGCGCACACGGCTCTCGTCCGGCTGGGGATAGGGGCGGCCGCCCTGATCGCGATCATGATCTGGTTCACGGTTCCGCTGCTGCGATGGTCGACGACCAGCTATGAGCTGACCACCCGGCGGCTCAGGCTGCGCAAGGGCATCCTGTCCAGGGAGGGACGTGACTTCCCGCTGACCCGGATCAGCGACGTGTCGTTCTCGCACGGCCTGCTGGACCGGCTCCTCGGCTGCGGCCGGCTCGTGGTGGAGTCGGCGGGCGAGCACGGCCAGCTCGTGCTCACCGAGATCCCGCGGGTGGCCGAAGTCCAGGCTCAGCTCTTCCAGCTGGTCGAGGACGAGCAGGAACGCCTGGCCCGCGAGGAGCGCTGATCCGGCCGGCCGCGCGGTGCCCAGCGGTGCCCGATTCCCGTTAGCCTGCAAGATGTGGAGCAGGCAGGCGGCGTACGGGTGCATTTTCACGAGGTGACCGATATCTCGGGCGTGATCGCCGAGATCGTGCTCGACCGGCCAGAGGCCATGAACGCGATCAGCACGCGGCTGGCGGCCCGCCTCGCGGAGGTCTGCGGCCAGATCTCCGCCGATCGCCAGGTGCGCGCCGTGGTGCTGGCCGCGGCCGGGGAACGAGCCTTCTGCGTCGGCGCTGACCTGAAGGAACGGGCGGCCATGAGCGACGCCGAGTTCGGCGCGCAGCGACCTGTGTTCCGCGCGGCCTTCGGCGGGGTGCTGGGCCTGCCGCAGCCGGTCATCGCGGCTGTCCAGGGCTTCGCGCTCGGGGGCGGCTGCGAGCTCGCGTTGTCCTGCGACCTGATCGTGGCCGACGAGACCGCTGTCTTCGGGCTGCCGGAAACCACCGTCGGCTTGGTGCCCGGCGGCGGCGGGACCCAGCTGGCGCTGCGCAGGCTCGGTCCTGGCCGGGCCGCCGACCTGGTCCTGACCGGCCGCCGGCTGGACGCCGCCGAGGCGGAGCGGATCGGGCTGGCGGACCGCCTGGTCCCGGCGGGCACCGCGGCCGAGCATGCGCTCAGCCTGGCGCTGCAGATCGGCGGCAATTCGCCGGTGGCCGTCCGGGCCGCCAAGCAGGCCATCAGGCTCGGCTCCGGCGTCAGTCTCGCGACCGGGCTTGAGGTGGAAGATGCCGCCTGGCGGACCGCGGTGGCGTCGGCGGACCGGCGGGAGGGCATCGCCGCGTTCGCCGAGAAGCGCCAGCCCAGGTGGCCAGGCCACGCCCCTGACCCCGGCCACGCCCCCGATACCGGTCAGGAACGGAGGCCACCGGGTGAGTGATCTGCCCAGGAGCATCTCTGTCCGGGAGGTCGGCCCGCGGGACGGCCTGCAGAACGAGGATCCCGTCTCCACCGCCGCCAAGATCGAGCTGATCGACCGGCTGTCGGCGACTGGCGTGGAGCGGATCGAGGCGGTGTCATTCGTCCGGGCCGAGGCGATACCTCAGATGGCGGACGCGGACGAGGTGTGGAGCGGCATCGACCGGGCGGCGTCGGTCCGCTACTCGGCCCTGGTGCCGAACCTGCGCGGTGCCAGCCGCGCACTGGACAGCGGCCTGACCGAGATCGAGGCCGTAGTTTCGGCTTCTGATACGCACAACCGCAAGAACGTCAACCGCGGTACGGCGGAATCGCTGGATGACATCGCGGTGATCATCGACCAGGCCCATCAGCGGGGAGCCACCTGCCAGGTGATCGTCTCGACCGCGTGGGGCTGCCCGTATGAGGGTGACATCCCCGTGGAGCGGGTGGTCAGGGTGGCCGGCCGGGCGGTGGCCGACGGCGCCGACTGTATCTCGTTCGGCGATACCACCGGGATGGCGACTCCCGGCCGGGTCCGCGAGCTGATCCGCGAGTTCCGGTCGGCCTATCCGGATGTCCAGCTCAACCTGCACTTCCACAACACCAGGGGGACCGGGCTGGCGAATGTGCTCACCGCGCTGGAACTCGGCGTGGCCGACTTCGACGCCTCCGTGGGCGGGCTCGGCGGCTGCCCGTATGCCCCCGGCGCGACCGGCAACATCGCCACTGAGGAGCTCGTCCACATGGCCGAGGACATGGGCATCTCGACCGGCATCGACCTCGAGTCGATGATCGAGGCGGCGGCCGACGCCGAGCGCATCATCGGCCGCCAGCTACCTTCCCAGGTCCTGCGGGCCGGCCCTCGCACCCGGATAATCCCGGCATGACGCAGGCGCCGATTATCGCGGTGGCCAGCGGCAAGGGCGGCGTCGGCAAGAGCACCGTCGCGGTGAACCTGGCGCTCGCGCTGCACGCGCAGGGCCGCGGCATCGGGCTGGTCGACGCTGACCTGTACGGCCCGGACATCCCGCGGATGCTCGGCCTGCGCCGGACCGAGGCCGCCTCGCACGTCACCCTGTTCGCGTCGAAGGGCATCGGCCAGTCACGCCTGCAGGTCGCCGAGCGGCACGGCATCCAGCTGACGTCCGCCGCTCTCCTGCTGGGCGAGAGCCAGGGCCTGGGCCTCCAGGCCAGCCTCGCCCAGCTGCTCGTGCAGCGGCTCATCGTGGACTCCGACTGGAGCCCGGATCTCGACTATCTGGTCGTCGACCTTCCGCCGGGCACGGCGGACATCCAGCAATTCGTCTTCGGTCTCGGCTCCCGGCCGGTGTTCGTCCTGCTGGTGGTCACCCCGCAGGTGATAGCGCACCAGGACGTGCGCCGCCTGATCGCCGACCTGCACCGGCACACGGCGGTGAGCGTCGGCGGCGTCGAGAATATGTGCGGCCAGATCTGCCCCCGCTGCGGCGAGACAACCGAGCTCTTCCCGGCCGCCCCGCCGCAGGACAGCATCTGGGGCCTGGTGCCCAGGCTCGCCAGCGTGCCGTTCAGCGCTACGGCGGCCCGCGATGCGGACCAGGGCAGGCCCGTCCTGGTCACCGGTGCGGTGCCCGAGCAGGTAGCGGCGTACGAGGTCCTGGCCAGCCGGGTGCACCAGCGGATCGCCGAGGACGGACGCCCGCCGGCCTGAGGAGCGCTTACCGGTCTGCCCGGCGCCAAGCAGGTGCGCCGACTCGGTACGCTCGCGATCGTGAGCGAAAAACCGACCGCGCCCGCCCCGGCCCCCGGCGACGTTCCCGGTGACGTCCCCGGCGAGGGTCCAGCCGCGGGCCCTGGGCATCCGCAGCTGGCTGACATCCGCGCCAGGATCGAGAAGGGCGGCGCCGCCCGGTATCACGCGGCCGCCGCGGCGGCCGGCAAGCTGTTCGCCAGGGACCGGATCGCGCTGCTGGTGGACGAGGGCAGTTTCACCGAGGATGGCCGTTATGCCAACGCGGCGGCCGACGGCCTGCCCGCGGATGGCGTGATCACCGGGACCGCGACGGTCGGCGGCCGGCCAGTGGCGCTGATGGCCAATGACTCTACGGTCAAGGCGGGGTCCTGGGGGGCCCGCACCGTCGAGAAGATCATCCGGATCATCGAGCGCGCCTACTCGGACGGCATCCCGATGATTTACCTGGTCGACTCCGCGGGCGCGCGGATCACCGACCAGGTCGAGATGTTCCCCGGCCGCCGTGGCGCCGGCAAGATCTTCCATACCCAGGTGCGCGCCTCGGGTTCCATCCCGCAGGTATGCGCGCTGTTCGGCCCGTCGGCGGCCGGCGGCGCCTATATCCCGGCGTTCTGCGACTACGTGGTGATGGTGGACGGCAACGCCTCGATGTACCTGGGCAGCCCGCGGATGGTGGAGATGGTGGTCAAGGAGAAGACCACGCTGGAGGAGATGGGCGGGGCCAGGATGCACTGCAGCGTCTCCGGCTGCGGCCACCATCTGGCCGCATCGGAGCAGGAGGCCATCGACGCCGCCCGGTCCTACCTGTCCTACCTGCCGGGGAACTGGCAGCAGCCGCCGCCTGCCGAGCCCGCCCGCGAGCCGAAGCCGGCCGATCTGCGGTCGATGGTGCCTGCCAGCGAGCGGCAGGCCTTTGATATGCGCAAATACGTCCGCGGCCTGGTCGACGAGGACTCCCTGTTCGAGATCCACGCCCTGTGGGCCAGGGAGCTGGTGGTCGGGTTCGCCCGCCTGGACGGCGCGGTGATCGGCGTCGTAGCCAACAACCCGATGTTCAAGGGCGGGGTGCTGTTCGTCGACTCCGCGGACAAGGCCGCCCGGTTTATCCAGATGTGCGACGCATTCAACATCCCGCTGCTCTTCCTGGCCGACGTACCGGGCTTCATGGTGGGCACCGCGGTCGAGCGGCAGGGCATCATCAGGCACGGGGCCAAGATGATCAGCGCTGTGGCGGAGGCTACGGTGCCTAAGATCTGCGTCGTGGTCCGCAAGGCGTACGGCGCTGGCCTGTACGCGATGGCCGGCCCCGGGTTCGAGCCGGATGCCACGCTGGCGCTGCCGACGGCGAAGATAGCGGTGATGGGCGCAGAGGCCGCCGTCAACGCGGTCTATTACAACAAGCTGGCCGGCATCGCCGACCCGGCCGACAAAGAGCAGGAGACGAAACGGCTCCGGACCGCCTATGAGAGTGACATTGACATTCTCAGGCTCGCGGGTGAACTGGTCGTGGACGATGTCGTGGAGCCCGAGGACCTGCGGGCGGAGCTGATCCGACGGTTTGCCGCGGCCCGCGGCAAGGACCGCTCATTCTCCCGGCGGCGGCACGGCATCACGCCGGTCTGAAACGCGATGGGTAAAGACCGGTAATCATCCTGGTCAGAGGGCCTGTCCGGGTCGCAATCCCGGTGATTTCCCGCACGCGGAGCACAGTAAGAGCCGCAGGCCGCCATACCATCTGTCCATGACCAGTGTTCTGCTTGCCGAAGACGACCCGAGTATCTCAGAGCCGCTCGCCCGAGCGTTGCGGCGCGAGGGCTATGACGTCGGCGTTTCCGCGGACGGGCCCGGCACGATCGAAGCCGCCTGCGGCGGCGGGATTGACCTGATCGTGCTCGATGTCGGCCTGCCCAGGCTAGACGGCCTGGAAGTCTGCCGGCGTATCCGCTCGGCGGGCCATTCGGTCCCCGTTCTCATCCTGACCGCGCGCGCCGACGAGGTGGACACCGTCATCGGGCTGGACGCGGGCGCCGACGACTACGTCACCAAGCCGTTCCGGCTCGCCGAGCTGCTCGCCAGGGTGCGTGCCCTGTTGCGGCGCGGGACTGCGGAGCTGCAGCTGGTGCAGGGAGTGCGCATCGACGCCGACGCTCGTCGCGCCTGGCTAGGCGACACGGAGGTCGAGCTGACCTCCAAGGAATTCGACCTGCTCTCCCTGCTCGTGGCCGAGGCCGGGAAGGTGGTTACCCGCGAGCAGATCATGCGGCAGGTGTGGGACAGCAAATGGTGGGGATCCACGAAGACTCTCGACATGCACGTGTCCTGGTTGCGGCGCAAGCTTGGCGATGACGCACACAGCCCGCGGTTCATTACCACGGTCCGCGGCGTCGGGTTCAGGTTCGAGCGCGGCGATTGAGCGCGTTGAGATAGGCGGAGCCGTGATCGCGGGCACAAGGGCACGGTCGTGCAACGGCGACTGCTGATTTCCACTCTCACCGTCGCGGTCATCGCGGTCCTGCTGCTCGGGGTGCCGCTGGGGTACGCGCTGAGCCGGCTGCAGGTCAGCGAGGCATCGGCGCAGATGAGACGTGATGCGCAGACGCTGGCCCGCGCGCTGCAGGAGCGCAAGGCCGATGGCCTGCCGACCGATCCGGCCCAGGTCGGCCGGTCCCTGCCGGATCGGTACGTGGGCGTCGCGCCGCGTGGCGGGAAGCCGACCTGGGTGGGAGCCCAGCCGCCTGCCCACCACGTGATCTCGGCGCAGGCCAGCACGCGCGACTTCACCGTCACGGTGGAGGCCGACGACTCCTTCGTCGCTGGCCGGATCCGCGGCGGCGTGCTGCTGATCGGCTCACTCGTACTGCTCGCCCTCGCGGTAGCGGTCGGGCTGGCCCTGCTGCAGGCCCGGCGCCTGTCCCGGCCGCTGGAGGAGCTGGCGCAGGCGGCCGACCGGCTGGGCTCGGGGGACGCGCGGCCGCTCGGCCGCAGGTACGGGATCCCCGAACTCGACCGCGTGGCCGAGGGCCTCGACGGCTCGGCGCAGCGGATCACGGACCTGCTGTCGGCTGAGCGGGAATTCGCCGTCGACGCCTCGCACCAGCTCCGCACTCCGCTGACCGCCCTGTCCATGCGGCTTGAGGAGATGATCGATGCGGCCAGCTACCCGGACATCGTGCGCGAGGAAGGAGCGGCCGCTCTCACGCAGACTGAGCGCCTGACCGAGGTGGTAACTCAGCTGCTCGGCCGGGCCCGCATGTCCCGCTCCGGCACGCCGTCCCTGGCCAGTGTCGACGACATCGTCAGCCAGCAGGTTGCCGAATGGGAGCCGGCTTTCCGCCGGACGGGCAGGCGGCTGGCGGTTACGGGAGAGCAGGACCTGTACGCGTACCTCACCCCCGGCGGAGCCGCCCAGGTCATTGCCACCCTCCTCGACAACGCCCTGGTACACGGCAGCGGATCAGTGACCATCAGGACCTCCAAGACGCCCAAATCCGTCGTGGTGGAGGTCAGGGATGAAGGCAAGGGAGTCCCGCAGGATCTGGTGGCGCGGATCTTCGAGCGCAGCGTCAGCGGTGCGCCGGGCGGGACCGGGCTGGGACTCGCGCTGGCCCGGACGGTGGCCGCCGTGGACGGCGGCCAGGTCGTCCTCGTCCGGCCGCGCCCGGCCGTCTTCGCGGTGTTCTTTCCGCTGGGCAGCCCCGAGGAACGGGAAGAGCCTGTGGTCAGTGGCCCAGCCTGACCGCCGGGTTCCGCCCTGACCGCCGCGTTCCGCGCTGACCGCCGGGCTGTGGCTGGCGCTGGTCCGGCCACCTCGTAGGCTACGGCGGGTGAGCGATCATGTCCGGGACCGCGACCCCGGGGGAGCCCGCGTCGCGTCGCGTCGGCCAGGTCCGGTCGTGGGCATGGTGGGAGCCGGGCAGCTCGCCCGGATGACCAGTCAGGCGGCGGTCGCCCTCGGTGTCGGGTTCAGGGTGCTCGCCGCCGCTGCCGACGAGAGCGCTGCGCAGGTGTGCGCAGGCACCTGGATAGGCGATTACCGCTCGGCCGGTGACCTGCTGGCCTTCGCCAGGGACTGCACGGTCGTGACGTTCGATCACGAGCATGTGCCTGGCGCCCATCTAGAGGCCCTGGAGCAGGCCGGGGCAGTGATCCGGCCGGGGTCAGGCGCGCTCCGCTTCGCCCAGGACAAGCGCGCGATGCGCCAGCGGCTGACCGCGCTGGGCGTGCCGTGCCCGGCCTTCGCCGTGGTCTCAGACGCTGGCGCGGTTCCGGATCTCAGCGCGGTGCCAGGCCTGAGCGGGGTGACGAGGTTCGCGGACCGGCACCGCTGGCCGGTTGTTCTCAAGGCGGTGACCGGCGGATACGACGGCAAGGGCGTCTGGATCTGCGGCACGCCCGCGGAGGCGGCCGACGTCCTGTCGCACGGGCTGGAGCTGATCGTCGAGGAGCATGTCGCCTTCGAGCGCGAGCTCGCCGTGCTGGTGGCCCGCTCGCCGAGCGGCCAGGGCGCTGCCTATCCCGTCGTCCAGACCGTGCAGCGCGACGGGGTGTGCCGCGAGGTCCTGGCTCCCGCGCCCGGCCTTCCCCCCGGCCTGACGGCGCAGGCGCAGCGGCTCGGGCTCTCGATCGCCGCGGAGCTTGGCGTTACCGGGCTGCTGGCCGTCGAGCTGTTCCAGACCGCGGACGGGCTGCTCGTCAACGAGCTGGCCATGCGGCCGCACAACAGCGGGCACTGGACCATCGAGGGCGCCAGGACCTCTCAGTTCGAGCAGCACGTGCGGGCGGTACTCAACCTGCCGCTCGGTGCGCCCAGCCTGGCCGCCCGCCAGGCGGTCATGGTGAACGTGCTCGGCGGCGATGATCCCGATATCTACTCGCGGCTCGTGCACGTCATGGCCGCCGATCCTGGCGTTAAGGTCCATCTTTACGGCAAGCCGGTGCGGCCGGGACGCAAGGTCGGCCACGTTACGGTGCTCGGCGACGACCCTGAGGCCCTGCGCCGCCGGGCCCGTCGCGCGGCCAGCTATCTGAGTTCCGGGGTGGAGCAGTCGTAGCCAGCCGGGGCGATCCTGCCGCCGCCCGGCGGGGGGAAAGGAGCACGAGATGACCGGTCGGCCCTTGGTCGCCGTGGTGATGGGCAGCGATTCGGACTGGCCGGTGATGGAAGCGGCCGTGACCGCGCTGGCGGAGTTCGGCGTGCCGTCCGAGGCCGACGTCGTATCGGCGCACCGGATGCCCCAGGACATGATCGACTACGGGTCGGCGGCCGCCGGCCGCGGTCTGCGCGTGATCATCGCCGGGGCGGGCGGGGCCGCCCACCTGCCGGGCATGCTCGCGGCCGTCACCACCCTGCCGGTCATCGGGGTGCCCGTGCCGCTGGCGCACCTGGACGGGATGGACTCGCTCCTGTCGGTCGTTCAGATGCCCGCCGGGATCCCGGTCGCGACGGTGGCGGTCGGCGGCGCGCGGAACGCGGGCCTGCTCGCCGTCCGCATCCTGGCCGTTTCCGACGAGGGCCTGCGCGGCCAGATGGCGGCATTCCAGCGCGAGCTCCGCGCGACCGCCCGGGCCAAGGGCACAGCGCTGCGGGCCAGGCTGGCTGCCGAGCGAAATGAGGAAGGCCCGTGATCTACCGGATGCGGCATCTACCAGGCTGTGCGCGACAACCCTGCCGGCCTTCCATGACTTCTTCCGTGAGTACCTGCGGGCCTGAGCGTTGATATCTGTGCTGCTCGGCTGTGCCCGTCTCGGCTACCGTGTGCACCGATGATGCTTCATATTGAGGACGAGGGGCAGGGCGAGCCAGTCGTGCTGGCCCATGCCGGGGTCACCGATCGAAGGATCTGGGACGCTGCGGTTCCCGTTCTGGTCGCGGCGGGCTACCGAGCGATCCGCTATGACCTGCCGGGATACGGTCTGTCACCCCGTCCCGCTGGCCCCCACTCCCTCGTCGCTGACGCGTTGGACGTACTCGCCGCGACCGGGGTGGAGTCGGTGCACTGGGTCGGGTTGTCCCAGGGTGGCGCGACCGGCGTGGATGTCGCGCTGGCCCAGCCCGGACGGATCCGGTCGCTGACCCTGGTCGCACCGGGAATGTCTGGCTACGACTGGCCCGATCTGCCCGGCGCGGACGGCCGTGAGGCCGCTTGGGAGCGCGGTGATGGGCACGGGCTGGCATTGGAGATCCTGCGTCTGTGGGGACCGATGTCGTTTGACCCGGCCGGGCAGTTGCGCCCCGACGATCCGGCCGCCGCTGTGGTTCTCGACCAAGGAGATTGGTTCCTGCAGGACGAGGATGAAATCGAAGAGCCCGCGGCCGAGCTTCGGCTGGGCGAGATCGCCGTACCAGCCCTGATTGTGCTTGGCGACCGTGATATCGAGCCGATTGCCGACATTGGCCGCCGCTACCAGCAAGGCATTCGCGGCGCCCGCCTGGTCACGCTAGCGCCCGCCGACCACCTGCTTCCGCTACGAGTACCCGATCAGTTGCACCCGATTCTGCTGGAGCATCTCGCGTGAGATCGAAGCTTCCGCTCATCGCCTGCGAGAAGAGGTCTTTATGTCTGCGACGGCCGCCTGCTTGCGATAACCACGCATGTCGATCGCGTGACGCGCAGGACTTTCAGATCGCGATCAACCGGACGGCGGGGTCAAGCAGACGGAGGTCGCCGGGATCGGAGGTGACAACTTGCTGCCCTGCGCGGCGCGCGCAGATCACCACATGGGCATCGGCGATATCGGCTGTTCCGCTCGCCGCGAGCAGCCTGCCAACATTTGTCGCGTCCACCCGGCCGAGGTCCACGACGTCGGTTGTCGGCTGGCGAACCAGGCGCGCCAGCCGGACCTGCCGATCCGGCCGCCGGACGGCCTGGGCCAGCGCAGTCGCCGGAACGGTAACTCGAGCACCTGTCTCACATGCGCGGGCCAGGAGGATCACTATGCGGCGGTCGTTTCGGTCTAGGGCGATCAGGCCGCCTGCGTCAAGGGTCACGCCCGGCATCAGGCCGCTGACCTGTCCCCGCGCTCTGTGACACCGAGTACCTCGTCAGCCCAGGTCCGCTCGCTGTCGGAGAGCGCACCGCCGGTTTCCTGCAGCGCCTCAGCGAGCAATGCCCCCCACCCTGCCACGTCATCCAGGGAGACGCCGACAGCGTGCTGCACGAAGCCGGAAACGCTGGCCGCGATTCCCGCATCCACGAGGGTGCGGATCCGTTCGAGCTGCGCCTCATCGAGGGTGACCGTCACCTTCTTTGATGCCATACCATTTACCATACCATCGTGGCGGCCCGTCCGGGACGCACGCGTCAGTCCCGTCATCGTTCATGCGTGGTCGTCCGCATCGATCCCGGTGCAGATGAGGCCCCAGGGCCGGTCGCTCACCCTGGTGATGACGATCGTCGCGCTGCCCTCGCCCCGCAGGCCGAGCCGGTGATGGATCTGCCGCACGTCCCCGGCCAGCCCGCGCCGGCGGATGTCCGCGGCGCCGATGCCGAGCGCGCGCAGCGTCCGGGCGAACTGCTTCTCATTCCACGGAGCCGATTCCAGGACCCGCAGGGTCCGGGCGAACGGCGTGCGCAGCGGAGTGTCGGCCGCCAGGAATGCGATCATCGGATCGATTTTCCAGGCCCCGAGTCCGCGCGCCAGTTCCTCGACGAGGCCGGCCCTGGTGATCGCCGGACTCGGGTCCAGCAGGAACGCGCCCGGCGCCGCCACCGCAACCTCCGGGCCTGGCGCTGATATCAGCGTGTGCCCGGCCGGGAACGCGGGGGTGAGCACGGTGGCCCGGCGCCGGGCCGTCGCTAGCGCCGGCGACCAGATCAGCGCCTCCTTCAGGCTGCGCCCGATGGCCAGGAACTCGATCTCCCAGCCCGCCGGGACCAGATCGTGCGGCAGCCCGGGCGCGGCCTTGATGCCCACCGCCGGGACGCGGCTGGCCAGTTCCAGGCACCAGGCCAGCGGCGGCTCGCTGTGCCCGGCCCGCAGCCGGCGATCTCCCGCCCGGCGCGCGGGGTCGGTGAACACCGCATCCACGCCGGCCAGGGTCAGGTCCCGGACGTCGGCGCACACGGCCGCCAGCCCGTCCGCGGCGTGGCCGACCGCGGCATTGTGCCGGGCGAACTGCAGGCTGGTGAAGTCCAGGTCCACCGCGATCGCCCGTCGCCCGGCGGCCAGGGCGGCCAGGTTCCCGCCGATGCCGCAGCACAGATCGGCCACGATCCGGGCCCCGGTGTAGCGGGCGGCGCTGTGCCGGGCGGCGAGCTCGGAGGACGCCTGCTCGAGACCAGGCCGGGTAAAGAGCATCTCGTCGGCGCGGCTGAACTTGGCCCTGGCCGAGACGCGCAGCGCCTGCTGGGTCAGCGCCGCGGCCACCAGGTCCGGCGGATACCGGCCTCGCAGCGACTCGGCTAGCCGGAGCGCCCGCTCCGGGCTCACGTCCTCTCCCGCCAGGAGCTCCATCAGCTCACGCCCCGGCGGTGACAGGACGGATAGCTGGTCCGTCACTGGATCCTCCTTACCGTGTGCTGAACACGTGCTTGGCGGAACCTCCTACCATCGAGGTCATGAGCCCTGACTTTCCCGCCTTTGCCCTTTCGCCGGAGCACGAAGCCCTCCGCGAGTCGGTACGCGACCTGGCTGACGACCAGATCGCACCCTATGCCGCCAAGGTCGACCAGGCCGCCGAGTTCCCGCGGCAGGCGCATGACGCCCTGGTCAAGGCCGATCTTCACGCCGTGCATATTCCCGAGGCCTACGGCGGCGCGGGCGCCGACGCCATCGCGACCGCGATCGTCATCGAAGAGGTGGCGCGGGCCTGCGCGTCCTCGTCGCTGATCCCCGCGGTCAACAAGCTGGGCACCATGCCGCTGCTGCTGTCCGCCTCGGAGGACCTGAAGGAACGGTACCTGCCGCCCGTCGCCAGCGGGGAGGCCATGTTCTCCTATGCGCTCTCCGAGCCAGAGGCCGGCTCGGATGCGGCCGCGATGAAGACCAGGGCCGTCCGCGATGGCGATTCCTATGTGCTGAACGGGACCAAGCGGTGGATCAGCAACGCGGGCGTCTCCCGGTTCTACACGGTGATGGCGGTCACCGATCCGTCGGCCGGCGCGGCCGGGATCTCCGCGTTCGTGGTGGAGCGGGAGGATGCCGGTTTCTCGTTCGGGGAGCCCGAGCACAAGCTCGGCATCAAGGGATCGCCCACCCGCGAGCTGTACTTCGACGACTGCGTGATCCCGGCCGACCGGATGATCGGCGAGGCGGGCCGGGGATTTCACACCGCGCTGGCCACCCTCGATCACACCCGGATCACGATCGCCGCGCAGGCGCTGGGCATCGCGCAGGGGGCGCTGGACTACGCGATTGGCTATGTCAAGGAGCGGCGCCAGTTCGGCCAGGCCGTCGCGGACTTCCAGGGCGTGCAGTTCATGCTCGCGGACATGGCGATGAAAATCGAGGCCGCGCGGCAGCTGACCTATGCGGCCGCGGCCGCCTCAGAGCGCGCGATGTCGGGCGAGCCCGTCAGGAACCTGACATTCATGTCCTCGGCCTGCAAGTGCTTCGCTTCGGACGTGGCCATGGAGGTCACTACGGACGCGGTCCAGTTGCTGGGCGGGTACGGATACGTGAGCGACTATCCGGTTGAGCGGATGATGCGCGATGCGAAGATCACCCAGATCTACGAGGGCACCAATCAGATCCAGCGCGTCGTGATGGCCCGCCAGTTGCTGAAGTAGGCGCGAAACTGGCAGGCACAGACGAATTTGAGCTTTTCTTACAAAAAGTCGCCTGGCTTGGGTCCCCCGCAGCGGTAATTTCGCTGGTCGCTGCATAAAGATCGCTCGTTGCCTGACGCGGCAGATTGAAAGTCCGAGAGTGCGAATCACGAACGCGGGTCATCACTTCGGATTATCCATCTACCTGGGCGGTATCTCATGGGGTTGAACGCGCTGCACCGCAGATAACGCTGTGAGCTGCTCAAACGTGTGCCCGCTGCCGATGAGATACGAGCGTTGGCGTTGCTTCGGGACTGCGTTAATGGGTCGGGCGAGAGGAATATCCACGTGAAAATAGCGCATTGCACGCCCGTGACACGAGGGGCGGGTGGTACGTCACTGACCCTTGACGCCGGGCCATTTCTGTGATGTCGTGCCGATGACAGCGCAGACATAGAAAGTTTCCTGGAAGGGGGCTGACAGCCCCCCGGGGGGTTTCTGTGCCTTGTGCGCTTAGCGGGGCGTCTTTAATATCAAATTCATGAGCTTAGACCCCGCCTTTGTCCTGTCGCCGGAGCACGAAGCGCTCCGCGAGTCGGTCCGCGAGCTGGCTGACGAAAAGATCGCGCCGAATGCCGCCAAGGTCGACCTGGCCGCCGAGTTCCCTCAGGAAGCGCATGATGCCCTGGTCAAGGCCGACCTTCAGGCTCTTCATATTCCCGAGGAATACGGCGGTGCGGGTGCAGATGCCATTTCGACCGTGATCGTTATGGAGGAGGTCGCGCGGGCCTGCGCATCCTCATCCATGATCCTTCTGGTCAACAAGCGCGGCACCATTCCCCTGCTGTTGTCAGCTTCGGAGTATCTGAAGCAGCGCTATCTGCCGCCCGTGGCCACCGGGGACGCCATGTTCTCTTACGGGCAGTCCGAGCCGGAGGCTGGCTCGGATGCGTCCGGCATGAAGACCCGGGCTATCCGTGATGGCGACACCTACGTCCTGAACGGGTGCAAGCGGTGGATCAGCAACGCGGGCGCTTCCCGGTTCTACACGGTGCTGGCCGTCACCGACCCGTCGGGCGCCGCGACCGGGATCTCCGCGTTCGTGGTGGAGAGAGAGGACGAGGGTTTCTCGTTCGGAGCCCCCGAGCGCAAGCTGGGCATCAAGGGAAATCCGACCCGTGAGCTGTACTTCGATGACTGCGTTATCCCGGCCGACCGGCTGATTGGAGAGGAGGGCAGCGGGCTCCGCACTGCGCTGGCCACGATGGATCACACCCGGATCGCGGTGGCCGCCCAGGCGCTGGGCATCGCCCAGGGTGCCCTGGATTACGCGCTGAGCTACGTCAAGGAGCGCCGGCAGTTCGGCCAGGCCGTATCGGATTTCCAGGGTGTGCAGTTCATGCTGGCCGATATGGCGATGAGAGTTGAGGCCGCCAGGCAGCTGACCTATGCGGCCGCAGCCAGGTCGGACGGCGTGCTGGCCGGCCAGGGATGCCCGGATCTGACGTTCATGGCGTCCGCCGCCAAGTGCTTCGCATCCGATGTGGCTATGAAGGTGACCATCGACGCGGTTCAGCTGCTCGGCGGGTACGGGTACGTGAACGACTACCCGGTGGAGCGGATGATGCGCGATGCGAAGATCACCCAGATATACGAGGGCACCAACCAGATCCAGCGCGTGGTGATGGCCCGCCATCTGCTGGCGTAACGGTGCCGGCGAAGTGACAGTGCGACTCAGTGACATGGCTGCAGCGTGGCAGCGCCGTTGCGGTAACACTGCCATCTAGACCGCGGAGGATCCGGGACTCCCGCAACCCGGATCCTCCGCGATCATGGGCTTTCCGGCGGGCCGGCCGGGTCGCTGAGGTCATAGACGCGCCGCGCCGTCCCGCTGAAGATCGCCGACCGCTCCGCGATGCTCAGGTCCGCGGTGAGGAGCCGCGCCGCGCCGATGACCCTGGCGTACGGGGAGCCGAGGGTGGAAACCGGCCAGTCTGAGCCGTACATCATCCGGTCCGGGCCGAATTCCTCCAGGGCGATCTGGTAGTAGGGGCGCATATGCGCCACGCTCGCGGCCGTGTGGCGGTCCGGCCCGGCTGCTTCAGGGCCGGTGCCGTTCACGGTATCCGCGGCATCGGCGGCGGGCACGCCCAGGATGCCGGACAGCTTGCAGACCGTATTGGGGAGCGCGGCCAGAGCACGCACGGATCCGGCCCACTGCTCATCGACCACGGGAACGACGTCCGGATTGCCGAGGTGGTCGAGCACGAAGGTGAGCTCCGGCAGCGATGCGGCCGCGGCGACCGCATCCGGCAGGTGGTCCGGCGTGAGGACCAGGTCGAACACCAGGCCAGCGGCGGCCACGGCCGCCAGGCCGCGCAGCACCTCCGGCCGGGCGAGCCAGTGCGGGTCGGGCTCGAAGAGCACCGGATGCCGGATGCCGGCCAGGCAGGCGCCGCCCGGCAGGTCGCGCAGGGCGCCGATCGCGTCCGTGCGGCCGGGAGCAGCCAGGTCGACCCACCCGACAACGCCTGCCACCAGGTCGCTCCCTGCGGCCAGAGCCAGCATCTCGGGCGTCTCGCCGGCCTCGGTCACCGTCTGGATGAGAACGGTCGAGGTGACGCCCTCGGCCTGCGCGATCGGCTCTAGCTCCGGCAGCAGGAAATCCCGGCGCAGCGCGGCGAGCCCCGGCTGGGCGAGCCAGGGCTGGTCGCGCACGGACAAGTCCCACAGGTGGTGGTGAGCGTCGATGACCGTCATGGGTTCCGGAGGCTCCTTCGCGAAAGGTCGGGTGGCGTGGCCGGCCGTACCGGGGTAGGCACTGTCGGGGTGGCCGCTGTCGTCATAGGGGTCCAGCGCCGGCACGTCGCGCATCCGGCGCAGTGGCGAGAAGAACACCCACAGGCCAGCGGCGTAGGTTCCGATGACCGCGATCCAGAGCGTGGGCCGTATCCCGATCACCGTGCCGAGCACGCCCCCGAGCACGCCCCCGAGCGGGAGCGTCCCCCAGACGATCCAGCGGATGGCCGCGTTCATGCGGCCGAGCAGCGCGGGCGGGCAGATGGACTGCCGGTAGGTGAGCTGAGCGATGTTATAGAGCACGGCGGAGAAGAACGAGCCGGCGACGCCGAGCGCGAACAGCGCCAGCCGCCAGCCGGGCTCGGCCAGCGGCAGCACCAGCCCGACGCTGCCGAAAACCAGGATCGAGAACCAGATGATGCGGGCGGTCCCGATCCGGCGCGCGAGCGGGCCGGACAGTATTCCCGCTGCGATCCCGGCCAGGCCGCCGAGCCCGAAGAGCAGGCCCGTGTAGGCGGGACGCACGTGCAGTACCCGGACCAGGAAAATGATCTCCAGAGCCCCGCCCATGGAGCTGAACAGATTCGAGGTCCCCGTACAGGCGGCGATCTTGCGCAAGACCGGGTGGCCGACCACGAACGCCAGCCCGGCAAAGATCTCCTCGCGGAGCCGGGCCGGGCCCGCGCGGCCGGCCAGCCCTGTCGCCGCCTTCTCCGGCCCCCTCTCCCTGGCCCGGATCAGCAGAAGCGAGACGGTGGAGACCCCGTACGACAGGGCATCGACCGTCATCGCGCCTGCCCGCAGGAAGCCGAACAGGACACTGCCGAGACCCGGCCCGGCTACCTGGGCGAACGACTGGGTGGCACCGAGCTTGCCGTTTCCGTCGATCAGCTGCGCCCGGCCGATCAGAGAAGGCAGGTAACTCTGGTACGCGACATCGAAGAACACGGTCAGCACGCCCGCGAGGATCGCGACGGCGAAGAGCTGGGCCATGGTCAGTACGCCGAGCGCGGCGGCGAGCGGTACCGAGCCGATGATCAGCATCCGCGCGGCATCACACCAGATCATGAGCCGGCGCTTGGCCATCCGGTCTACGACGACTCCCGCGGGAAGGGCGATGAGCAGGAACGACACGGTCGTGGCCGCCGACAGGAGGCCAACCTGGAACGTCGAGGCATTCAGGACTACGACGGCCGTCAGTGGCAGGGCCAGCGTGGTGACGGCCGAGCCGAGCTCGCTGACGGACTGACCGCCCCACAACAGCAGGAAGTCCCGGTGCCGCCAGAGCCCGGAGGATCGGCGCGGCTCACGGTCAGGCATGGCGCTGACTGTACTGACATGGGGGGCTTTGTCTAACCGATTACCCGCGGCCGCGGGCGGGTCGCCGCGGCCAGGGGAACTGCAACTGGGCTCCGGCGGCTCGCGGAGACCCGATGAGGAGACGTGGCGCTGGCTCCCGTCTTGCGGCGTGCTCTGCCCTAAGGTCACTGTTGACAGACTGGCTCGCTGGCCAGCGTCGGCGCTGTGGCATTCTCTCGCCGCGATGCGACGACGTGGATGGGTGATTTAATGAGCGGCGTTCTCGACGGGCGGACGGCCCTGGTAACTGGCGGCTCGCGGGGCATTGGGCGGGCGGTGGTGCAACGGCTGGCCCGCGACGGCGCCGCTGTCACCTTCGGCTTCCGCACCGGTGAGCGCGCCGCCGAGGAGGTCGTCGCCAGCGTGATGGCGGCCGGTGGTCGAGCGACGGCCGTCCGGGCCGACCTGGCCGAGTCGGGCGCCGCCGCCAGACTGTGGGACGCGGCCGATGAGTTCGCCGGACCTGTCGACATCCTCGTGAACAACGCCGGCGTTGGCGCTGTGCGGACCCTCGCCGAGCTGTCCGACGAGGATTACGAGTGGGTGATGCAGATCAACGTGAGGGCGGTCTTCGATGCCCTGCGGGAGGCGGCCCGACGTATGCCCGACGGCGGCAGGATCGTCAACGTGTCCAGCGTCAACACGGTCCTGCCCGGACCGGGCATCTCGCTCTATGCCGCCAGCAAAGGTGCCGTCGAACAGCTCACGGTGATCGCTGCCCACGAGCTCGGCGAGCGGGGTATCACCGTCAACACCGTGTCACCCGGAGCGACCGATACCGACATGCTCCGCGAGCACAACAGCTCCGAGGGCAGGGAGGCAATGCGGGGGATGTCGCCGCTCGGCAGGCTGGGACAGCCGGAGGACGTCGCGGACGTGATTGCGTTCCTCGTCGGCCCTGACGGGCGGTGGATGACCGCCCAAAATCTGAGAGCAGGGGGTGGCATCCGGTAGGGGCGCCCGTTCCGCTCATCGGTATCCGTTCCCGCTCACCAGTATTCGTGTCACGCTGCCGCCGGTGCTCGGGTGGCGCAACCGCAGCGCAGCGAGCGCAGACTGGAGGAAGGCAGCGCCTGCTGTGGGCGGCCGTCTCGCCCGGTCGCCGGGCCGGGGGACCTGACGCTGGTGGGCTGCCCTCCGGATCGAGAGCGGAGCGAGACATGTTCCAGAGGTTCACAGACCGGGCGCGGCGGGTGGTGGTCCTGGCCCAGGATGAGGCCAGGCGGCTTAACCACGATTACATCGGTACCGAGCACGTCCTGCTCGGCCTCATTCATGAAGGTGACGGCGTCGCCGCCAGGGCGCTGGAGGCGATGGGGATCAGCCTGGCGGTGGTGCGCCAGGACGTCGAGCAGATCATCGGCCAGGGCGCCGCTGCGCCGGCGGGGGGACACATCCCGTTCACCCCGCAGGCGAAGAAGGTCCTGGAGTTGTCGCTGCGTGAGGCGCTGCAGCTCGGGCAGGACTACATCGGCACCGAGCACATCCTGCTGGGCCTGGTTCGCGAGGGCGAGGGAGTCGCGGCTGAGGTACTGGTCCGGCTAGGAGCTGACCTGCAACGGGTGCGCCAGGAGGTTCTCCATCTGCTCGCCGGCCAGCCGGAGAGGGCGCCAGCCGAGCGAGGTGCTGCGTCAGCCCGCTCCTCGCGGAACCCGGTGGTGCAGGAGGTCCGGGATGCGCTGTCCTCGATCTCCGACCGGCTGACGGCCATCGAGCGTCATCTCGGCATGCACCAGCCGGCCCAGCCCGGCGACTCAGCCCAGCCCGGCGACTCTGGCGACTCTGGCGAGCCCGGCGAGCCCGGCGGCCAGCCCGGCGACTCGGCCGGGCCAGGGCACCTCTCCGGCTAGAGGCCCAGGTCGTCGAGTTCCTTGTGCAGGTCAGCCCGCGGGTTGTCGGAAGACCCCGCGAGTTTGCGGCCCGGCCGGGCCGACGGGGCAGCCCGGGCCGCCGGGCCGGAGGCCAGGCCGCTGCCGGCCGACGTCCGCCGGTCCCTGAACAGCCAGCCGGCCAGGATTCCGCCCGCGAGGCCACCGATGTGGGCCTGCCAGCCGATCCCGCGCGCGGGCAGCAGCACCGTGAACTGGTAGGCGAAGCACAATGCCATCACGGCGCCGATCAGGACATCTATGACGTGCCGGTCGAAGAACCCGCGGACCATGATGTACCCGAAGTAGCCGAAGACGACCCCGCTGGCTCCGGCCCCGACGGATCCGGGGCTCTCGGTGAACCACGCGGCGAGACCGCTGGTGAACATCACCAGGACGGTCACCGCGGCGAACTTCTTCACTCCCCGGTAGGCGGCCAGGAAGCCGAAGATGAACAGCGGCCCGGAGTTGCCTTCGAGGTGCTCCCAGCTGAAGTGCAGGAACGGGGCCGTGAGGATGTCAGGCAGGCTGCCGGGGCTTCGCGGGCGGATCCCGTAGCTGAGGGTGAGGTGGTAGTGATCGACTGAGTTCACGATCTGGATGACCCAGAGGATGGCCAGGAAGCACACCATCACGTACAGCGCTTTGCGGGCCTCGGCGACGACCGCCTCGGCGTCGCCCGCGCCCAGGCTCCACGCCCGGCGCGGTGCCGCCTGGCCGGGCTTCCCGGCGCGGTTCATGCCGCCTGGTGATGCTGCCTGGTCGCTCATCTTCACGTCCGCCCGCCCGTCGAGCCCATGCTGGAAAGCTAGCGGCATCAACGAGGCAACGGTAGTGCCCCGCGTGCCGCCGGGGGATCCAGGCCGCAACCGGTGATCACAGGATGAGGGGCCATTACACGTAGTAATTGTTACAGTACTTATTGCCAAACTGTGATGTGCGCGACACAACTGCGGCTTCGCGGCCCGGCTTTTTTTGCGGAAACGCTCGGGCTGCCCCGCCAGTTCTGGCAACGTTATGCCGCGACGGGACGGACCCAATTTGTCCGGTGGTTCTGCTCTCAGTCGATGTGGTTCTGCGCATCAGCCGATGCAGTAGTTCTGCCGCCCGGCCCGACCGTCACGCGACTCGCTGCCCTGTACCGCAGCGGTCCGCGCGCTGGGCGTTCCGCCGAGCACGCTTGACCGACGGAAGGACTGCATTGTCACAGCACCGGAGACGGCCGCCGGTCAGGCGCCGACCGCGCAGGCGCGTTGGCATGTTCCTGATTACTACCGTCACCGCGGCCGTGGCCATAGCCTCCGGGGCTTTGTTCGCCATCGGGCACCACGACGCGCGCACTGATCCGGTCGCGGCCATCGTGGCGGACATCCCGGCGAGCCGCCCGGCCGCCCGGCTGGAGCAGGCGCGGCAGAACATGATCCTGCTGGCGTCGGCCTCGCGGAGCATGAACGTGGTCGGCACGCCGAAACTGGCGACCAATCCGGCGCCCGTTACGCTGCCCGCCACGGCGGCGGGATCCGCGGCGGCGGGATCAACGGCGCCGGTCGTTGATGCGCCGGCACCCGATCCGGGGACGGCCCAGTCCATCGCTTACAACATGCTGGCGTCCTTTGGCTGGAGCGCGAAGACCCAGTACGGCTGCCTGGATGACATCTGGTCTCGTGAGAGCGGCTGGCGCTACAACGCCGAGAATGCCAGCGGCGCCTACGGCATCCCGCAGGCCCTGCCCGGATCGAAGATGGCCAGCGCCGGTGCCGACTGGGAGACCAACCCGGCGACCCAGATCAAATGGGGCCTGGGGTATATCCAGGGCCGCTATGGAAGTCCCTGCGATGCCTGGGGATTCTGGCAGGCCAACGGCTGGTACTGAGTTCAGCCTGCGACTCGCTGGCGCCAGGGTCCGCCAGCGCCAGGGTGTCGTCCAGCGCCTGGGTCGTCCAGCGGCCAGCGTCAGGGCAGCGGCGTGAACGTCCGCAGGGCCGTGCGGAAGGCCATCCGGGCAGTCGCGAATTGAGCCGCGGGGGCGGACACGGACAGCGCGTACGACTGCGGTCCGGCTGAGGTCGGGAGGGTGCCGAGGACCTCCAGGACGCCAACCGGACCGACACCGGGCTGCTGCCAGCGGAACCTCCAGATGGCCGCGGGGGCGCCGCGGAAGCTGGCTGAGCTCATCGCCAGCCGGTGATACAGGCGGTACATATGGTTCGCCTGGGCCTGGGCTTCCAGATAACCGGCTTGCCGCAGCGGCCCCGGATAGGCGAACGGGGTCACATCGACCTCGATGTAGGGGGCACCCGGCGGCGCCTGCAGGTACGTCAGCAAGTTGTCCCTGTTCAGCTGCCACGCGTCCGGGACGGCGATCTTGAAGCCGGCTGTGGACCCCAGGCTCGCGGCCGAGACCCGCTCCCACCGGAATCCCGTTGGCGGCGCCCCGCCTGATCCGGTGCCCGTGCCTTTCTGGCCGGCCGTAGCCGCGCCGCGAGCAGCCGGTTGATTCTTGCTGACGGCGCCTCGGCCGGCCCCGGCTGCGGCGGAGCCGGCGTTCCTTCGGCCAGCGAACCGGCGCGCGCCTGCGCCGGGCCGGGACAGGCGCGCGGACCTCGTCACCCCGCCTGACTGGGCGGCTGGCCCTGACCCGGCCGCCCCGTCCCGCGAGTGCGAGTACGCCAGCAAGCCGCCGATCCCCGCCGCGGCCAGGACCACCGCCGCGGCCGCCGCCACCACTGTGGCCAGGATCCGCCCTCGGGGGCCGCGCCGCGACACAGGTGAGCCCGGCCGGTGCCGGCGAGTCCAGGTAGGCCGGCAGCTCGGCGGACGTCCGCCCCGCCGGGTCACGGTAATCCGCCGATGTGTCCGGGCTCGGCATGGCCAGGTCAGCGAACGCAGGCGGGTCCATGAACGCGGGGATCGCGGCGGCTGTCACGGCCGGCCGGCGGGCGGCCGCCGGGTCCGGCGGGGGACCGGCCTGTGGTCTGGCGTCGGTCCTGGCCCCGGATGCGGCGCGGGCTAGCAGCCTGGCGGCCGTTTCGGAATCTGGTCGTGTCCCTGGATCGGCACGCAGCAGGGCGTCGATCACCGGTGCGAGCGTGCCCGCTGATGGCGCTCTGGGCGCGGCCTCGTTGACGATGCCGTCCATGATGACCACCGAGCCGCCCGGCCGGTCGAACGGGCCGCGGCCCTCCACGGCCGCGTACAGGGTAGCGCCCAGCGACCAGAGGTCGGAGGCAGGAGTCGCCGGCTGGCCCCGCACGCGCTCCGGCGCGGTGAAGCCGGGGGTGCCGACGACCATGCCGACCTGAGTCAGGCCAGGATCACCCTCGAAGGTCGCGATGCCGAAGTCGGTCAGCACGATCCGGCCGTCCGGTGTGACCAGGACATTGCTCGGCTTCACGTCCCTGTGCAGCACTCCCGCCGCGTGCGCGGTCGCCAGGGCGCCGAGCAGGCCCTCGCCGACCAGGGCGGCTTGCGCCGGGGGAAGCGGTCCGTCTTCGGCGATGAGACGGTCCAGAGAACGCGCGCGTACCAGCTCCATGACAATCCAGGGGGTGCCGTCCTCCTCGACCACGTCGAAGACGGTTACCACGCTGGGGTGGCTCAGACGCGCCGCCGTCCGTGCCTCGCGCAGGGTACGGCGGTAGATGGTCTCGGTATCGGCCGGGGTGGCCGCCGAGGTGACCTGGACCTGCTTGACCGCGACGTCGCGGTCAAGCAGTTCGTCCCGGCCGCGCCAGACGATGCCCATGGCGCCGCGGCCGATCGCGTGATTCAGGCGGTACCGGCCGGCGACCAGGCGGCCGGTGCCCGCCACAGCGTGCATGGCCGGAACATACACGTGGCGCCCACCCAGAATCCTGTGAGCCCGATGTGAATTCGGCTATTTCCAGCCGGCGGCTCGGCGAGCGGCGCGGGCTGGGCTAGCGGGGCGGCTCGGCTAGCGGGGCGGCTCGGCTAGCGGGGCGGCTCGGCCATCGCGAGCACGTCGAGGGCCCGGTCCAGCTGCTCCTCGGTGAGGTCGCCGCGGGCGACATGCTGCCGCGCGATCACGACCTCCTTGATGGTCTGGCCGGAGGCCAGCGCCTCGTGCGCGACGGCGGCGGCCGCCTCATACCCGATGAACCGGTTCAGCGCGGTGACGATCGCCGGTGAGGACTCCGCCATCCGCCGCAGCCGGGCCGGGTCGGCGGTGATGCCGCGCACGCATCGTGAGGCGAGCAGCCCGCACGCCGATGACAGCGTCCTGATGGAGAACAGCAGGTTCCGCGCGATCACCGGCATCATCACGTTCAGCTCGAAGCTGCCGGCCGCCCCGGCGAAGGTGATAGCGGCGTCGTTGCCGATGACCTGCGCGCATACCTGCAGGACCGCCTCGCAGATGACCGGGTTGACCTTCCCCGGCATGATCGACGAGCCCGGCTGCAGGTCGGGGATCGAGATCTCGGCCAGCCCGGTCTGCGGCCCCGATCCCATCAGGCGCAGGTCGTTGCAGATCTTGACCAGCGAGACGGCCACCGTCCGCAGCACCCCGCTCGCGGCGACCAGGGCGTCGCGACCGCCTGCGGCCTCGAAGTGGTTGCCCGCCTCGGTCAGGGGCAGGCTCATGTCGGCGGCCAGACGGGCGATCACGGCGGCGGCGAAACCAGCCGGCGCGTTCAGCCCGGTCCCCACCGCGGTCCCGCCGAGCGGCAGCTCACCCACCTCGGGCAGCACCGCGCGTACCCGGCTGATGCCGTTCCTGACCGCCGCCGCGTACCCGCCGAATTCCTGGCCGAGGGTCACCGGGGTGGCGTCCATCAGGTGCGTCCGGCCGCTCTTGACGAAGTCGGCGAACTCGGCGGCCTTGGCCTCCAGCGCATCGGCCAGCTCACCCAGCGCGGCCGTCAGCGGCCGCTCCAGCCCGCGGCACGCGGCCAGGCCGATAGCCGAGGGAAAGACGTCGTTGGACGACTGCGAGGCGTTCACGTGATCGTTGGGGTGCACCGCCCGGCCCAGCCGCCGGGTGGCCAGGGTGGCGATGACCTCGTTGGCGTTCATGTTGCTTGAGGTCCCCGACCCGGTCTGGAACACGTCGATCGGGAACTGATCCAGGTACTGCCCGTGAGCGATCTGCGCGGCGGCATCGTGGATCGCCTCGGCCATGTCCGGCTCCAGCACTCCCAGCTCGCCGTTGACCATGGCGGCCGCTCCCTTGATCGAGACCAGCGACCGGATCAGGTCGTCGGGCAGCCGCTCACCGGAGACCGGGAAGTTCTCGACGGCCCGCTGAGTCTGCGCGCCCCACAGCGCGTCGGCGGGCACGGCGACCTCGCCCATCGAGTCGTGCTCGATCCGGAATCCGGGCTCGCTGTCGGGCACGGGCAGACCTCCTGGTGCGGTTCGGGCTGGGTGGGGGGCCGGGGGAGGGGCTAGCCGGGAGCGGCACCGATCGTCAGCAGCGGCTGCCGGGGCGCGGTCACGTCGGCGAAGAAGTCATTGCCCTTGTCGTCCACGACGATGAACGCGGGGAAATCACGCACCTCGATCTTCCACACCGCCTCCATGCCCAGCTCCGGGTATTCAAGAACCTCAACCCGGGTGATGCAGTCCTGCGCCAGCTTGGCCGCGGCTCCGCCGATCGAGCCGAGATAGAACCCGCCGTGCTGCTGGCACGCGGCCGTGACCGCGGCTGACCTGTTGCCCTTGGCCAGCATCACCAGCGATCCCCCGGCCGCCTGGAACTGATCCACGTAGGAGTCCATCCGCCCGGCGGTCGTCGGCCCGAATGACCCCGACGCGTAGCCTTCCGGGGTCTTGGCCGGCCCCGCGTAATACACCGCGTGATCTCGCAGGTATCCGGGCATCGGGTGGCCGGCCGCCAGCCGTTCTGCGATCTTTGCGTGGGCGATATCGCGGGCGACGACCAGCGGGCCGGACAGCGCCAGCCGGGTCTTGATCGGATGTCGCGACAGCTCGGCGCGGATCTCGCTCATCGGAGCGGACAGGTCGATCCGCACGAGCTCCCCGTCGCCCGCTAGCTCGCCGGCGGCGGGCTCGGGCAGGTACTGCGCCGGGTCGGTCTCGAGCCGCTCCAGGAACACCCCGTCGCGGGTGATCTTGCCGAGCGCCTGCCGGTCAGCGGAGCAGGACACCGCGATGGCGATCGGGCAAGACGCGCCGTGCCGCGGCAGCCGGATCACCCGGACGTCATGGCAGAAGTACTTGCCGCCGAACTGCGCGCCGATGCCCGCGCGCCGGGTAATCTCCAGGACCTGCTGCTCCAGCCCGGCGTCACGGAACCCGTGCCCGGCCGGTGAGCCGGCGGTCGGCAGCGCGTCCAGGTACTTGGCCGACGCGTACTTGGCGGTCTTCAGGGCGTACTCGGCGCTGGTGCCGCCGACCACGATGGCCAGGTGATACGGCGGGCACGCCGCGGTGCCCAGGGAGCGGATCTTCTCCTCGAGGAAGGCCAGCATCCGCTGCTGGCTCAGCACGGCCTTGGTCTCCTGGTAGAGGTAGGACTTGTTGGCCGACCCGCCGCCCTTGGCCATGAACAGGAACGAGTACTCATCCCCGCCGGTGGCCTGCAGCTCGATCTGGGCCGGCAGGTTGCTGCCGGTGTTGCGCTCGTCCCACATGGTCAGGGGCGCGAGCTGGGAGTAGCGCAGGTTCAGCGTGGTGTACGCGTCGTAGACGCCGCGCGCGATGTGCTCGGCGTCCCGCCCGTCGGTGAGCACGTGCTGCCCGCGCTTGCCCACGACGATCGCGGTGCCCGTGTCCTGGCACATCGGCAGTATCCCGCCCGCCGCGATGCACGCGTTCTTCAGCAGGTCACCCGCCACGAACCGGTCGTTCCCGCTGGCCTGCGGGTCGTCGAGGATCGACCGCAGCTGGCGCAGGTGAGCGGGCCGCAGCAGATGAGCGATGTCGCGCATCGCGGTCTGGGTGAGCAGGCTGAGCACGCCCGGCTCGATCTCGATAAAATTCCGGCCGAACGACCGGCGGGTGGTGATACCGCCGTCACTGACCAGGCGGTACTCGGTGGTGTCCGCACCAACCGGCAGCAGGTCGGTGTAGGAGAACTCAGGCATCGTGCACCTCCTGGCGGGGATCGGTGGCTGCGCCCTATCGTAGGTCGCCTGCATCTGCGGGACCGAAGGCGGCTGGGCCCGCATGCGGACGATCCGTTGGGGTAGATGGCAGGCATCGCGGCCGCTGCCGAAGCGGCCCCAGGACAAAGGACGGCCAATGGCGAGCATCTCGGAAGCGGGCAACGGCGTGGACCTGGGCGAGGCGGCCCGCCAGCTGGAGCAAGCGGCACATGACTCGCAGGTCGCCTACGACTGCCTGGCCCTCGGCGACCTTGACCGTGCGCGCATCCACGCGATCACCGCGTCCACGGCCGCCTCGGCGGCGGAGAACGTACTGCGGGCCGCTCTCGGCGAGGAGAACTCGATGCCCGCCGGCCTGTGACGCGCGCTCGCCGGGCGCTCGCCCCCCGCTCATCCCGCGGTTGCCTCGAAGCGGTCGACAAGTTCCCTGGCCAGCGCCAGTGATGACGTCGCCGCCGGCGATGGGGCATTCCTGACGTGCGTTGCGCCCGGCGTCTGCGAGATCGCGAAGTCGTCGAGGAGCTGCCCGTCGCGGCCCACCGCCTGCGCCCGGACGCCGCTCGCCGCGACCCGGTCGATCTTCATGCTCGCGACGGCCGGCACGTACTGCGCGCAGGCCCGGACGAACGCCTTGCGGCTGGCGGCCAGGTGCAGCTCGCCGATCCCGGTCCGCCAGAACTTCCTGGCCACGATCCAGGTTCCCGGCCAGCTCAGCGTGCTGAGCAGGTCCTGTGACCGCAGCGTCCGCAGCTGATAGGCGTCGCGGGCTCCGACCAGCATGGCGGTGGGCCCCAGCATGACGTGCCCGTCTATGTGCCTGGTCACGTGGACGCCGAGAAAGGGCAGCTCCGGGTCGGGCACCGGGTAGACCATGCCCCGCACCACGGGCGGCTGGCCGGATGCCAGGCGCAGGTAGGCGCCCCGGAACGGCACGATGCGCGGATCGGGGGAAGCCCCGGCCGACACGGCCAGCCGATCTGACCACAGCCCGGCGCACAAGATCGACGAGGCCGCCCGGTACGAGCCCCCGGCGTGGGCCAGGACAGTCTGCCCGTGCTCGCGGCGGACGGCGCTGATCGCCGAGCCCAGCGCGAAGGCCACGCCCAGGCCGCGCAGCTCGCGTTCCATCGAGCGGGCGACCGCGCCGTAATCGACGATCCCGGTGCCCGGCGAGTGCAGCGCGGCCAGGCCCCGGCACTCGGGCTCGATGTCAGCGATCTCGCCCGCCCCGACCCGGCGCAGCCCGGGGACGCCATTGGCCTGGCCGCGTGCTTCGAGCTCCGCCAGCCGCGGCAGCTCGTCATCACGCAGGGCGACAATCAGCTTCCCGCAGCGCTCGTAGGGGATCGCGTGAGCATCGCAGAACTCATACATCAGAGCGGCGCCCTCCACGCACAGCCGTGCCTTGAGCGAGCCTGGCTTGTAGTAGACGCCGCTGTGAATCACGCCGGAGTTGTGGCCGGTCTGGTGGTACCCGACGGAGGCGTGCTGGTCGATGACGATCAGTTTCGACCCGGGGCGGCGGCTCAGGAATTCCCGCGCCACGGCCAGCCCGACGATCCCGGCGCCGACCACGGCCAGGTCATAACGCTCCGAGTCCGCGGCCCTGGCCCCGGACGGGCGCAAAGGATTCTCAGTCACAGGCGAGCACGATAGCGGACCCCGGCCGGTCAGCAGCACCTGCGCGGTCAGCGGGTCAGGGTCCAGGGCGGGTCCGGAGCGCCCCCCGGTCAGGCTGCTCCGGGGCGCCCGGAGCCGGCCAGCGTGTCATCGCTGGCCACGTCGTCGGCCGGGGACACCGCCGCCGTGGCGACCGATCCCTGATCGTCATTCACGTACCGGGGGCCGCGCAGCATGGAGGCAATGGCGGCCAGGATCAGGATGAACATGGCCACGCCGAACACGATGTCCAGTCCGTGGTGGAACGGCCCGGAGATCAGCAGCGGGAAGAACGTATGGCCGGTCAGGACGGCCACATGGCTGGCGGGCAGGTGGTGGAGCACGCCGGTCGGGGCGAGCAGTTCGTGCACCGGGTTGTAGCCCAGGAAGGCGGAGAACAGGCTGCCGACCGGCGGCAGCTGCCCGATCTGATGGGCGATCCCGGCCGGCACGCCCTGGGCGGTCAGCCCGCGGGTCAGCGTGGTCGGCAGGGTCGCCGCCAGCCCGGCGATCATCAATGAGAAGAAAATGCCGATCGACAGCACGAAGCCGGAGTTCTGGAACGTGGCGAGCATGCCGGAGGCGGCGCCGCGCTGGCGGGCCGGGACGCTGTTCATGATCGCTGCGGCGTTCGGTGCCGAGAACAGGCCCATGCCCGCGCCCGCCAGGAAGATCAGCGCCCCGAACTCCGGGTAGCTGAAGTTGACCGGTATCAGCAGCAGCCCGCCGAACGCGGCCGCTGACACCAGCAGGCCGCCGGAGGCAAACAGGCGGGCGCCGTGCTTATCCGACAGCCAGCCGGAAATCGGCCCCAGGGCGACGAACCCGCAGGTGAGGGCCAGCAGGTAGATACCGGACCAGAGCGGGGTGTCCTTATAGGCGTAGCCGTGCAGCGGCAGCCAGATGCCCTGCAGCCAGAGGATCAGCATGAACTGCAGGCCGCCACGGGCGATCGAGGCCAGCAGCGTGGCGACGTTTCCCGCGGCGAACGCCCGGATGCGCATCAGCCGCAGGTCGAACATCGGCGCCGCGGTCCGCGTCTCGATAATGCAGAACGCGATCAGCAGCAGCACGCCGCCGATCAGGCCGGTCAGCACCTTGGGACTGGTCCAGCCCATCGAGTGCCCGCCGTAGGGCTCCAGGCCGTAGGTGATGGCGGCGAGAATCCCGATCAGGCCGAAGCCGAAGGTGAGGTTGCCGAGCACGTCGATCCGGGCCTTGGTCCGCACCCCGGTCTCGCGCAGGCTCAGGTAGGACCAGATGGTCCCGATGACGCCGATCGGCACCGAGACGAAGAAGACCAGCCGCCAGTTCACGGCGGCGAGCACGCCGCCCAGGATCAGGCCGATGAACTGTCCGGAGATGCCGGCCACCTGGTTAATGCCCATCGCGGTGCCGCGCTGGTGGGAAGGGAACGCGTCGGTCAGGATGGCGGGGGAGTTGGCCATCAGCATGGCACCGCCGACGGCCTGCAGCACCCGCCAGCCGATCAGCCACAGCGCGCCGCTCGGCCCGGTGAAAGGATCGAAGGGCAGGGCCAGGGCGCCGATCCCGAAGATCGCGAACCCCGCGTTGTACATCCTGACGCGCCCGTAGATATCGCCGAGGCGCCCGAGGGTGACCACGAGCACGGCCGAGACGACCAGGTACCCCATCAGCATCCAGAGCAGGTAGCTGAAGCTTCCCGGACTCAGCGGGTTCAGGTTGATGCCACGGAAGATGGCGGGCAGGGCGATGATCACGATCGAGGCGTTAACGGTCGCCGCGAGCATGCCCAGCGTGGTGTTGGACAGCGCCACCCATTTGTAGTTGTCTCCGGGTGCCCGCGAGCTGCGGGCGCCGGGAGCCAGGGCGGTTACGCCCGCTGGCTGCTGGCCGTTCGCGTCTGAGCCCCGGCCGTTCGTGCCCGCCCCCTCGCCCGCCATGCAGTTCCTCCCGCTCACCTAAGTACTTGTTATCACCAAACTAACAGGCGGAACTGCCCTGCGGCGACCACGGCCGGCACGCGGCGACGGCGGCCACGGCGACGGCGACCGCGCGGCGACGGCGATCACGGCCGGCCCGCGCGGAGACACGGTATCTTCGGGATGTGACCTCCCGCCCCGCCCCGCGCGATCTGCGTGCCTCTGACGCAGACCGGGAGCGCGTGGTCGCGCTGCTGACCGAGGCGGCGGGCGACGGGCGGCTGACGCTGGGGGAGCATGCGGAGCGAGCCGGGCAGGCCTACACTGCCCGTACGCTGGGTGATCTCTCCGCGCTGACCGCCGACCTGGCGGCACCCGGCGCCCAGCCGATCCGGCTCGATGCCAGGCGGTCGGTGGCGGCCATTTTCGCCAGGGAGCGACGCGACGGGCGCTGGGTGGTGCCGGAGAGCCTCCCGGTGACCGCGATCTTCGGCGAGGTAGTCCTGGATCTGCGCGAGGCCCTGCTGCAGAGCCGGCAAGTGACCGTATTCGCCACGGTGATCGCCGGTCACCTGCAGCTGATCGTCCCCGAGGGAGTCGCGGTGGAGATCACCGGCACCGGGTTCCTGAGCCGCCGCAGCGTCCGCGGCAGCTCACCCGCGGCGCCGCGACCAGGATCTGTGCCGGCGCCGAGGGCGGACCCCGGCCTGCCGGTGATCGAGGTCCGCACGTTCGCGCTGTGGGGCACGGTCAAGGCGATCACGCCGCGCCGGTCCCGGTGGCGCGGAGCGCTGCGCCGCGGCGCAGCACGGCGGTAGGCCAGCACGGCGCACGGCGCACGGCGCACGGTGGCAGGCCGGGGCGTCAGTCGCCGGCGAAGTTCACGGCGCTATAGGCGCTCAGCTTCCAGAGCTGATGCTGACTGCGGATGCTGCGCAGGGTGCCGGACCGGGCCCGCATGACGAGCGACTCGGTGGTGGCTCCGCCCCCCCGGTACCGGACTCCGGCCATCAGCTCCCCGTCGGTGATCCCGGTAGCGGCGAAGAACGCATCGTCCGAGGCCACCAGGTCGTCAGTGGTCAGCACCCGGCTCAGGTCATGCCCGGCTTCCAGGGCGCGGGACCGCTCGGCATCGTCGCGCGGAGCGAGCTTGCCGAGGATGACGCCGCCCAGGCACTTGATCGCGCAGGCGGCGATAATGCCCTCGGGGGTGCCGCCGGTGCCGAGCAGCAGGTCGATCCCGGTGCCATCGCGCGCGGCCATGATCGCCCCGGCGACGTCGCCGTCGGTAATGAGCTTGATCCGGGCGCCCGCCGCGCGGACCGCCGCGATCAGGCCCGCGTGCCGCGGCCGGTCCAGGATGACCACCGTCACGTCGTGCGACGAGCCGCGCTTGGCGCGGGCGACGGCGGCGATGTTGGCGGCCGGGGGTGCGTCGATGTCCACGACATCGGCGGCTTCAGGGCCGGTGACCAGCTTAGACATGTAGAAGACCGCGGACGGGTCGTACATGGACCCGCGGGCGCTGACCGCGATCACCGAGATGGCATTCGGCATGCCGTCGGCGGCCAGGCGCGTCCCGTCGATCGGGTCGACCGCCACGTCGCAGAGCGGACCGCTGCCGTCACCGACCTGCTCGCCGTTGTACAGCATCGGGGCGGCGTCCTTCTCGCCCTCGCCGATGACCACGACGCCGTTCATGGACACGGTGCTGATCAGGTGCCGCATCGCGGTCACGGCGGCTCCGTCGGCGCCGTTCTTGTCGCCGCGGCCGACCCAGCGCGCGGAGGCCAGGGCGGCCGCCTCGGTGACCCTGGCGAGCTCGAGAGCGAGATTTCGGTCCGGGGCGCGGTGGCCGGGCTCCGGCACGACCTCCTGGCCAGCGGTCGGCGCGGGCCCGTCTGGCGTGCTAGCGATCTGTTTGTCGGTCATGACGGATGCGCCTTCCTGTCGGCCGTGATGAAATCCTATGTAGTGGCCGCCGGGTGCGGCCGCGAGACGCCGAGAGCCGGCCATCAGGAGAGTTGCGGAAGGGCATGACGACAGACCAGGCACCTGCGGCGACGCGAGCATCAGAGCGCGGAGCAGCGACGCGCACCGGGCTGCTCGGGGCCGCGCGCGGGGTATTCACGTCCGCGGGCTACGCCCAGGCCGGGGTGACCGACATCGTCGCGCTGGCGGGTACGAGCGTCGGCAGCCTGTATCACCACTTTTCCGGCAAGGCTGACCTGTACCTGACGTTGTATGACGAGCTCATCACCTACCTCGCCGAGCAGACCAGGCTCGCCGTCCGGCACGCTCGCGACACGGGCGTCACTGATCCCATGCAGCTGTTCCTGACGGGGGCGAAGCGATACCTGGACCTGTGCATCGAGGACAGGGAGCTGGCCGCGGTGTTCGCCGGCGGTGATGGGCCGCCCGGCTTCGAGCTGATCTGGCGCCAGCGGCTGGCGGAGTGGGTGACCAGGAACACCGAGTTTTTCGCCCGGGGCGGCGAGCCGCTGGAGGAGGCGGTGGCCATCGTGATGACCGGCGCGATGACGCTGGCCGTTACCGAGGTATCGCTCGCCGTGGACGCCGCGCGAGCGCGGCGCATCGCCGACAGCGTGATGCAGGTCCTGTCCCGGCTGGAAAATCCCACATCACAGCTCTCCTGAGCCTGGCTGACAGCGGTCTCCAGCTCAGCGGTCTCCAGCTCAGCGGTCTCCAGCTCAGGGGTCTCCAGCTCAGGGGTCTCCAGCTCAGGGGTCTCCAGCTCAGGGGTCTCAGAACGGCGCCCCCGCGGCATCGCCGTCGCCGCTGCGCTGTGTCATCGCTGCGGCCAGCCGCGCGCGGGCGCCTTCCAGCCATTCCTGGCAGATCACGGCGAGGCGCTCGCCCCGCTCCCAGAGTTCCAGTGATTGCTCCAGGGTCAGGCCGCCGGCTTCCAGCCGCTTGACCAGTTCCGTCAGCTCGTCCCTGGCCTGCTCGTAAGCGGGCCGCTCACCCGTCGGCCGCTCAGCCGCCTCCCGCTCATGCCCCGGTCGCTCAGCAGGGCGCCCGGCCGCGGGCCGCTCAGCAGGACGCCCGGCCGTCGGCCGCTCAGCCGCGGGCCGCTCAGCCGCCGGCCGCTCACCCGCGGGCCGCTCACCCGCCGGCCGCTTAGCCGCGGGGCCGGAGGGATTCTGCGCGCCATCGCGTGCCGTCACGGTCTCACCCTAGTGCGCGGCGGCGCTTGCGCACGGACCGCACCACGGCCTTGACCAGGCTGGCGTAGAGCACGCCGCCTTCGGGCCGGGGGTGCACCCCGTCATCCCACAGCAGGCCGGTCCGATGCTCGATCGCCGCATGCCAGTTGACGAGCAGCACGCGCAAGTGACGGCGGGCAGCCGCGGCCAGCGTGGCGTCGACCCCGTGTTCCCAGGGCCGGGGAACGAAGGTATTGACCAGTACGAGCCAGCGAGCCGGGCCGACCTCGGCCAGCAGCTGCCGGACCTGGGCACTGGTCACCGTGCCGTTGGTGCCCAGGCCCACGACCACGATGGGCCGCAGCCGGCCGCCTCTCGCCAGATCGCGGACGACATTCAGCCCGGTATTCATCTGCCTGCTGATGGCGGCGTCGATATAGATGCCGGGCAGCGCCGCATGCAGCTCAGGCGCCGCCGCGAGCATCACGGAATCGCCGATGGCGGTCACGAGCGCCCCGGCGCGGTGCCGCGCCCGGCCGGCCGCGCCCTTCGCGCCGCCGCCCGCGGGCCGCCGGTCGCCTGCCGTCCTGGCGGGCCGGGCCGGCACGGCGGCCCCCGCCTGGCCGCCGCTGGGCGCCGCCGCCGGCCGGTTACCTGCCTGCGAGGCGGCGCCGATCCGGGCCCCGGCGGCGATCTGCTGCTGCAGCGTCGGCCCGGACGGCGAGTGCACGATCCCGTAGCCCGCGGTGCAGGCGACCGCGAGCATCGCGACGGGAACGGCCAGCGGGAGAGCGCCGGCCGGAGAGCGCCGGGCTGACTCGATCGTCCGCCGCAGCAGCTGCCATCGAGCCCGGACCGTGACGCGCAGTCCGCTGCGCAGGATCGGCTGCTCGATCCACCGCCATGATCCGGCGGCCAGCGCGATAGGGATGGCCGTTTCGATCACACGCACGCCGACGGTGTCCGACGCCCGGCCGGCGAGTACCGCCGAGATCGCGATCACCGGCCAGTGCCAGAGGTAGATCCCGTAGGACCGCACCCCGAGCCAGCGCAGCGGCCGCCAGGCGAGAGCCCGGCCGATCAGGCCAGGCCCGGCGGCCGCGATGACCACGCCGCCCGCGGCCAGGGCAGCCAGGATCAGCCCGGCCGGATACACCACCGGATCGGCTCCGGAGAAATGGGAAATGGCCCAGGCGAGGATTAAGAGCCCGATCAGCCCGACGATGTCGAGACGCCGGGTGATGTGACGTGGCGCGGCCGCAACCCTGGCCAGCGGCCAGGTCATGGCCAGCGCGGCCCCGATGAGGAGCGCGCTGGCATGGGTGTCGGTCCCGTAGTAGACCAGGGACGGATCCGAGCGGGGCACGTAGATGATCACCATGAGCAGCGCCGAGCCGGCCGCTCCGGCCCACGCGACGGCCGCGCGCCGCCGCGTGCGGCCGATCGTGGCCAGAACGACGATGAGGATCAGCGGCCAGATCAGGTAGAACTGCTCCTCGACCGCCAGTGACCACAGATGCTGCAGCGGGGGAAGCGGGCCGAAGGTGTCGAAATATGACTGATGGTGCAATGCCTGCCACCAGTTGCTCGTGTAACTGACGGCGCCGAGCAAGGCGGACCGAAGCCCGCTCAGCTGATCGGGCTCGATCACGGCCACCGCCGCGGTCACGGTAACGAGCACGACCGCCAGCGCAGGCAGCAGCCGGCGGGCCCGGCGCGTCCAGAAGCCGCGCAGGTTCAGCTGGCCATACCGGCCGAACTGGGCGACCAGGATGTCAGTGATGAGGTAGCCGCTCAGCACGAAGAACACGTCGACGCCGAGGAATCCGCCCGGTGTCCCCGAGAAGCCCTCGTGAAAGGCCACGACGGCCAGGACCGCGAGCGCCCGCACGCCGTCAAGCCCTGGTGCGCGGCGCGATGCGGCGCGGTCAGCCGGCCAGGCTGAGCCCGTCGGCCAGGCTGAGGCCGCTGGCCCGGCTGAGGCCGCCGGCCCGGCTGTTGCTGGCCCTTCCGGCATGCGTGTCCCCTCCCTGACCCTGGGACAGCCTAGTTTTCGCCCCGCTGCCCAGTGCGGAAACGCCACGCCAGCAGGTGATCGGAAGTTGCCGCTGGTGGCGCTGCGGCGCGACGTCACCAGGCTCGGATAGTGTTTCCCAGGTGGCCGTCGAGTTGATCAAGCCATTGGCAGTTGTGTTCGATAACGACGGCCTGCTGCTGGACACCGAGCCATGCTGGACCTCGGCTCAGGAGGCGCTCTTCCGGTCTCGCGGTCAGGTGTTCGACCTGGCCGCCAAGCACGCGCTGGTCGGCACCTCCCCGCGAACGGCGGCTCCGATTCTTGAGCGGCTGCTCACCCAGCCGCACTCGGGCCAGTCGCACTCCGGCCAGGTGCTCAGCGACGAGATGTACTCCCTGGCCCTGGTCGAGATCAGCAACGGGGCCTCGCCGCGCCCTGGCGCCGTGGAGCTGGTGGCCAGACTCCGGTCGGCCGGCGTGCCCGCCGCTGTTGCCTCGAATGCGCCACGCCGGCACCTGCTGGCCGGCCTGCGCCGGGTCGGGATGCAGGATGCATTCGACGTCGTCCTGGGCGTCGATGACGTGGGCCAGCCAAAGCCGGCCCCCGACCTGTACCTGGCTGCGTGCCGGGCCCTGAAGGTGGCACCGGCGGCGGCGGTCGCGCTGGAAGACTCGCCGCCCGGCGTCGCCGCAGCGCGCGCCGCCGGCCTGCGGGTGATCGGCATTCCGTCGGTTCCCGGCGTGCTTCTGGCCGCGGACCTGGTGGCCGGAAGCCTGGCCGATGACGCTGTGCACCGGGCGCTTGGCCTTGAACCTTGATGCGAGCGAATGCAGGTCGCGGGCCGGCGGCGCGGGCCCGCGCGGGCTCGGCCACCGGAGCTGACCGGCGGTGGTGAGCGTGCACGTCACCGGGGTCACCAGCCGGGCCTACCGGCTGCCGATGCCCAGTCCGTGGGGCCCTGACGTCCAGAGCCAGTACCTGATTGCTACGACGGTCCGCAGCAGTGACGGCGGCACGGGGCAGGGTTTCAGCTGGGCTGTCCAGGCCGGGGCGCAGGCGATCCTGGCCATGATCGACGCGGACTGCCGTCCCGTCGCCGAGGGCGGCCCGGTAGCGCCCGCGGCCGCCTGGGACCGGCTGTGGTGGCACCTGCGCGAGGCAGGCGGGGGCATCACCACGCTGGCGATGGCGGCGGTCGATATCGGCCTGTGGGATCTGCGGGCCAAAGCGGCCGGGCTGAGCCTGTCCGACCTGCTCGGCCGGCAGCGCGACCTGGTGCCGGTCTATGCCAGCGGTGTCAACCGGCACCTGACCCTGGATGAGCTCAAGGATCAGGTCAGCCGGTGGATGGAGGCGGGTCATACCAGGGTCAAGATCAAGGTCGGCCTGCCTAGCCTGGAGGAGGATCTCGAGCGGGTGGCCGCGGTCCGGCAGATCATCGGGCCCGGTCGGCTGCTCATGGTCGACGCGAACCAGCTATGGGACCTCCCGACCGCCCGCCGGGCCGCCAGGGCACTGTCGGCGTTCGACATCTTCTGGCTGGAGGAGCCGCTGCCCGCTGAGGACACCCAGGCCTACGCGCAGCTGCGGGCCGCCATTGACATTCCCGTCGCCTGCGGCGAGAGCCTGTACACCGAGGCCCAGTTCCGTGACGTGCTACTGGCGGGCGGCTGCGACTATCTCCAGCCGAACGTCTGCCGGGTCGGCGGCATTACCCCGTTCCTGCGCATCGCCAGGCTCGCCCGCCTCTTCGGCATCCCGGTCATGCCGCATCTGCTTCCGGATATCTCCGGGCAGCTGGCCCTGTGCCTGCCGCTGGCGAGCATGATCGAGGACATCGAGGCAGGATCCTTCGCCGCGCTCGGCGCGCTGGCCGCGCCGAGCGGGGTGGTTATCACCGGCGACCGCCTGCACGCGCAGACTCCGCCCGGGCACGGGCTGGTCTTCGCCACCGGCACGCTGGCGGAGGTCACCCAGTGACCGGCGGGCCGCCGGCGGCGGGCATCTCGGGCCGGCCGTCAGGAACCGGTTCTGGGGCGCAGGAGGGAGCGGCGGCATGAATCAGGCCTCAGTGACCCTGGCCGACGGCCGCCAGCTGATCTACTTCGGCGGGTCGGCACGCTCGGCGGCCGGTCATCCTGACCGCCGGCCGCTGGACCCGGTGCAGGCCTCGTCGCAGGCACGCTATGACCCGCTGCTCGGCGAGTGGGTTATTTTCGCTAGCCACCGGCAGGACCGCACGTACCTGCCGGCGAGGGCCGACTGCCCGCTGTGCCCGTCCAGGCCCGGCCACCTGACCGAGATCCCCGCGCCCGGCTACGAGGTGGCGGTCTTCGAGAACCGCTTTCCCTCGCTGTCGGCGGGGACGGGCGACGGCGCCGCCGTAACGGGCGACCCGGCTGGCCCGGGCGGCCTGCTGGCCCGGCGCCAGGCCATAGGGCGGTGCGAGGTGGTGTGCTTCAGCCAGGAGCACGCCGCCGCCTTCGCCGATCTGCCCCCCGGCCAGGTGTCCACCATCCTGGGCGCGTGGATCGATCGCAGCGTGGCCCTGGCCGCGCTGCCCGGAGTCGAGCAGGTCTACTGCTTCGAGAATCGCGGCCCGGAGATCGGTGCCACGCTGACCCATCCGCACGGGCAGATCTACGCGTACCCGTTCGTCACTCCCCGGACGTCGCGCATGCTCGCGATGAGCGCCGCCTACCGGCAGGACACGGGCAAGAACCTGTTCGACGAGGTACTTGCGGCCGAGCGGTCGGCTGGCTCACGGATCGTACTGGAGGGCACGCACTGGACCGCATTCGTGCCGCATGCCGCGCGCTGGCCGTATGAGATCCATCTCTACCCCCATCACCGGGTACCGGACCTGGCGGCGCTGGACGGGGCGCAGGCACGCGAGTTCTGCGAGGTCTACCCCGTCCTGCTGCGCAGGTTCGACCGGCTCTTCGACACGCCGGCACCGTACATCTCGTCCTGGCACCAGGCTCCGGTACGCCAGGGCAGGCCGGACTTCGCGCTGCACCTGGAACTGTTCACGATGCGCAGGGCGCCGGGCAAACTGAAGTACCTGGCCGGATCTGAGTCGGGCATGGGCGCCTTCACCAACGACATCGCACCCGAGATGGCAGCGGCTACGCTGCGGCAGCTCGCATGACCGGCCTGAGCTTGGGGCACCGGGCCCGGTGGCGGTCCACGGTCGCGGGCGGGAGGACGTTCGCCGCCCCGCTAGTCCCGGATCCAGGGACCTGGTGACCGGGCCCAGCGTCGCCGGCCAGGCCGCGGCCTGGTTCATCGAGTGCTATCAGCGGCCCCCCGAGGGCGTCTGGCATGCGCCGGGGCGGGTCAATTTCATCGGCGAGCACACCGACTACAACGAGGGGTTCGTGCTGCCCTTCGCCCTGGGCCGTGGGGTCCGCGCGGCCGCCGCCCGGCGCGCGGACGGGGTGCTTGAGCTGCACTCACGCCAGGCCGGCGGGAGCCGGCCACGGTGCCAATGGACGGGCTCGGCCCCGGCTCGGTCACCGGCTGGGCGGCGTACCCGGCGGGGGTGGCCTGGGCGCTCCTGCAGGCCGGCTATCCCATCGGCGGGACCAGCCTGGCCATCGACGCTGATCTTGCCCGCGGCTCCGCGCTGTCGTCGTCCGCGGCGCTGGAATGCTCGGTCGCCCTGGCGCTGACCGAACTGCACGGGCTGGCCGTCCCCCGCCGCGAGCTGGCCGACCTCGCCCGCCGGGCCGAGAACGACTATGTGGGCGTGCCGACCGGGATCATGGATCAGTCGGCCTCACTACTGTGCCGGGCCGACCACGCCCTGCTGCTCGACTGCCGCTCGGGGACCGGCACCGCCGTGCCGCTCGACCTCCCGGCGGCGGGGCTCGTTCTGCTGGTCATCGACACTGGCACGCGGCACGCCTTGTCCGACGGACGGTACGCTGCGGCGCGTCGCGCCTGCGAGGAGGCGGCCCGCGCCCTCGGCGTGCGGACCCTGAGAGACATAACGGGGGGCCCTGAGGCGGTCGGCCGCATCGCCGATCCGCTGCTGCGGCGCAGGGCCCGGCACGTGATCACGGAGAACGCCCGCGTGCTGGCTGCGGCCGCGCTGCTGCAGGCGGGCGAGCCCGGCCGCTGCGGCGAGCTGCTGTCCGCCTCCCACCGGTCGCTGCGCGACGACTTCGAGGTCTCTTGGCCGCAGGCCGATGCCGCCGTCGACGCGGCGGCCGGCAGCGGCGCACTCGGCGCGCGCATGATCGGCGGCGGATTCGGCGGATCGGTGATCTGCCTGGTCCCGGTGCAACGGTCGGAGCAGGTCCGGGCGAGCGTCACCGACGCGTATGCCCGCCGCGGCTGGCGGCCGCCGCGCTTCCTTGACGCGATGCCGTCGGCCGGTGGGCGGCGCCTGCGGTAACCGCGGCCGGGACGGGATGCTCGCGCTCACCTGCATTATCACGATATATCTTATATAAGTCGAGGTCACTGACTGCTGAACGGGACGAGGGCAGATGGACGGCAAGGCCAGTCAGGTAGTGGTTGGCCCGCATCGGATCAGTGTCACCATATTCGGCAGCGGAGGGCCGGCCGTGGTCATCGAGCCGGCGTTCGGGGGCAGCGCGCAGTCCTGGCACGCTATCGCCGAGACGCTCGCACGACAGACCACGGTGGTGACCTACGATCGGGCACCCTACGGCGCAAGCAGTCGCGCGATGGACCGCAGGACGCCGCGGGAGATTGCCAGGGATCTGCATGGCGTCCTGGACGCCACCAGCGTGGCACGTCCCATCGTCCTGGTCGGCCATTCGCTGGGTGGCGTATGCGTCCGCGCGTTCACCGCGCTTTACGGGGCGGAAGTCGCCGGGATGGTGCTGGTCGACTCCAGTCACGAGGCGCAGGAGGAAGTCCTGCGCGAATCCCTTTCCTGGCGGATCAGGCTGGCCGAGGCGGCGATGGTACCCGTTCTGACGGCCGTCCCCAGGAAGGTCCGCGGCGGCGCCGACCGGCGGTCCATCGTGCGGGAGTACCGGTCGAGCAAGGGACTGACGGCGGCGGACCAGGCCCTGGCCGAGGGAGCGCTGGGGAACAAGCCCCTCGTCGTCCTGACGCGCGGTCCGGGTGGCGGCGGCACGGTTCCGGAGGACTGGCGCCGCTGGCATGGCCTGCACGAAGAGCTGGCCCGGCTCTCGGCCAACAGCCGGCACATCGTCACGCATCAGCGCGGCCACTACATTCACAAAAGCGAGCCCGATCTGGTCATCGCCGCGATTCGCGACGTCCTGCGTAGCGCGCGAACCCAAGCCCCGCTAGCCGACAGTGCCGCTGTCCCGCCGGGCGCCGGCTAGTGGCTGTCGCGGGGTACCGCGCTGCCGCTGCCCCCGACCAGGAAGTCCAGGTCCGCTCCGCGATCGGCCTGTAGCACATGCTCGACGTAGAGGCGGGCATAGCCGCGCCGGTGCGGGTTCGGCGGAGGTGTCCAGCCCGCGCGCCTTCGCTCCAGCTCCTCGTCGTCCACCTCGAGAGTGAGCCTGCGAGCGGGCACGTCGAGCGCGACCCAGTCGCCCGTGCGGATGAACGCCAGCGTGCCCCCCACCGCGGCCTCGGGCGATACGTGCAGCACTACGGTTCCGAAGCCGGTACCGCTCATCCGGGCGTCGGAGATACGGACCATGTCAGTGACGCCGCGCTCCAGGAGCTTGCGCGGCAGCACGAGATTGCCCACCTCGGGCATGCCAGGGTAGCCCTTGGGCCCGGCGCCGCGGACGACCAGCACGGTGGATTCGTCGACCGCGAGATCAGGCCGCTGCGCTACGCGGTGGTACTCCTCGACGGAGTCGAACACCAGAGCCTGGCCGCGGTGCCTGAGCAGGTGCGCCGATGCCGCCGACTGCTTGATGACCGCGCCGTCGGGGCACAGGTTGCCGCGCAGCACGGCCGTGCCGGTGTCCGGCGGCTGGAACGGCTCGTCAATACTGCGGATGACATCCCGATTCCAGCACTGCGCGCCGGCCACATTCTCGGCGAGAGTGCGGCCCGTGACCCCGACGTGGCCGGTGTGCAGCAGGTGCCCGAGCTCGCGCATGACGACCGGGAGGCCGCCGGCGTAGCAGAAGTCCTCCATGAGGTAGCGCCCGGAGGGCATCAGATCGACCAGCGACGGAATCGGGCGGCCCAGCTCGTCGAAATCGTCCAGCGAGAGCGGAACGCCGAGCCGGCCGGCAATGGCGATCAGGTGGATGACCGCGTTGGTCGACCCGCCGATCGCCGCATTGACCCGGATAGCGTTCTCGAACGCCTGGCGGGTCATGACCTGCGACGGGCGCAGGTCTTCGCGCACGAGCTCCACAGCACGCTGTCCCGCGTGCTGGGCGGTGACGAAACGCCGGGAATCGGCCGCCGGCCACGCAGCCGACCCCGGCAGCTGCATGCCCAGCGCCTCGGCCAGGCACGCCATCGTCGAGGCGGTGCCCATCGTCATGCAGTGCCCGTTGGAACGGGCCATGCAGCCCTCGGCGACGTTGCACTCCTGCTCGGTCATCCGGCCTGCCACCAGTTCCTGCTCGAATTTCCACAGGTCGGTGCCCGATCCGACGTCGGTGCCCTGGTACTTGCCGTTAAGCATCGGGCCGCCGGTCACCATGATGGCCGGCAGGTCGACGCTCGCCGCGGCCATGAGCATGGCCGGGGTCGTCTTGTCGCAGCCAGACAGCAGCACCACTGCGTCGAGCGGGTTGGCCCGCAGCGTCTCCTCAACCTCCATGGCCATGAGATTGCGGAACAGCATGGCGGTGGGCCGCATGAGCGTCTCGCCGAGCGACATCGTCGGGAACTCCAGCGGCCAGCCGCCCGCCTGCCAGACGCCGCGCTTGACTGCCTCCGCGACCTGCCGCAGGTGCACATTGCACGGGGTGAGCTCGGACCAGCTATTGGCGATCCCGATGACCGGCCGGCCGTCGAAAACCTCCGGCGTGAAGCCCTGCGCCCGCATCCACGACCGGTAGATCATGCCGGCCCGGCCCGTGGCCGCGAACCAGGCGGCACTGCGCCGCCCGGCGGCCGGCGTGCCGCGGCTCTGCCCGGCGGTCATGGTCCCGTCCCTTCTGCGGTGACAATCAGCTGGTCGTGGGCGAACCTGAGCGTCAGCACCTCACCGGCCGGCACTTCGGTCGCGGCGCGGACCACGCTGGCGTCACCGTGCTGGACGATCGCGTAGCCGCGATCCAGGGTGGCGGCGGGGGACAGGGCAACGAGACGGGCCCTGGTCTGGGTGATATCGCCAAGGGCCCGGTCCAGCCCGGCGTACAGGCATCTGCGGGCCCGCTCGGTCAGCGCCTGCACCTGCTCCTGGCGCCGGTCGATCTCCCGCACCGGGCTGGCCAGGGCCGGCCGGGACCTGATACCCGACAGCCACGAGCCCTCCCGGTCCAGCCTGCCGGCCAGGCACCGGCGGGCACGGGACCGCAGCTGGCCGACGAGGGCCAGCTGCTCGGCGACATCGGGCACCACCCGCCGGGCGGCGTCGGTCGGCGTCGAGGCGCGAACGTCGGCGACATGGTCAAGCAGCGGAGCATCCTGCTCGTGGCCGATCGCGCTCACCACCGGCGTGGCGCACGCCGCCACCGCCCGGATCAGCGCCTCGTCCGAGAAGGGCAGCAGGTCCTCGATCGACCCGCCGCCGCGGGTAATGATGATCACATCGACCGCCGGGTCGGCATCGAGTTCCCGCACGGCCTCGATGACCTCCGTCACCGCGTACGGGCCCTGCACAGCTACCTGCAGCTCTCGGAATCTCACGGCGGGCCAGCGCCGGGCGGCGTTCCCGCGCACGTCACGCCCGGCGGCCGAGTCCCGGCCGCAGATCAGGCCGACCATCTCGGGCAGGAACGGCAGCCGCCGCTTGCGTTCCCGCGCGAACAGGCCCTCCGCCGCGAGTTCCCGGCGCAGCCGTTCCAGGCGGGCGAGCAGCTCGCCGATCCCGACCGCGCGGATCTCGATGGCGCTAAGGGAGAATGAGCCCCTGGCCGTGCTGAAGTCCGGCTTGGCCCACACCACTACGCGAGCGCCTTCCGCGGGCGCCGGATCAGTGGCATCGAACACTAGCCGCGGGCAGACGACCCGTAGCGAGACGGCCGCCAGCGGATCGCGCAGGGTCAGGAACACGGTCCCGCCGCGCCGGTTCAGCTCAGCGATCTGGCCCTCAACCCAGATCCGCCCCAGGCGGCCTATCCAGTCGCTGACCAGCCGCAGCACGGTGCGTACCGGAACGGGGGAATCTGCGCTGGTCTCAAGCGGCATGGCGGCACCTCGGGGCTGGCGGGCTGGCGGGCTGGGCTGGCGGATCACGTTCCGTATCCCGTCATGCTGCCGCACAGGAACGAAGATGGCGATACACCTTCAGCAGCCGTCAGGTCCGCGCATAGCTGGCCTGGCCCGCCAGCCGGTCACCTACGATGGGTGTCATGTCTGCCCCGACCCGACGTGTCCTGCTCGCCAAGCCCCGTGGTTACTGCGCCGGGGTCGACCGGGCCGTCCAGGCGGTCGAGCAGGCCCTGGAGCGCTTCGGCGCCCCGGTTTACGTCCGCAAGCAGATCGTGCATAACACCCACGTGGTCCGCTCCCTGGAGCAGCGGGGCGCCGTCTTCGTGGAGGAAACGCAGGACGTCCCCGAGGGCGCCGTCGTGGTCTTCTCAGCGCACGGCGTCGCGCCTGCCGTCCGCGAGGAGGCCACCGCCCGCGGCCTGCGCACGATCGACGCGACCTGCCCGCTGGTCACCAAGGTGCACAACGAGGCGAGGCGGTTCGCCGATCAGGACTACGACATCCTGCTCATCGGCCATGAGGGCCATGAGGAAGTCGTCGGCACCACCGGAGAGGCGCCGGCCAGGATCCAGCTGGTCGACGGGCCTGAGGGCAGCGACAGCGTCCAGGTCCGGGATCCCGCCAAGGTCGCATGGCTGTCCCAGACCACCCTGTCGGTCGATGAGACCAACCAGACGGTCACCGCGCTGCGCCAGCGGTTCCCGCAGCTGCTGGACCCGCCTAGTGATGACATTTGCTACGCGACACAGAACCGCCAGGCGGCGGTGAAGCAGATAGCCAGCGACTCAGACGTCGTCATTGTCGTCGGCTCGCGCAACTCCTCGAACTCGGTCCGGCTGGTCGAGGTGGCGATCGAGGCGGGTGCCTCCAGTGCCTATCTGGTCGATGACGCGTCGGGCATCGATCCGTCCTGGCTGGACGGCGCGGGGACAGTGGGGGTGACGAGCGGGGCCTCGGTGCCCGAGGACCTGGTGTCCGGCGTGCTCGCCCGGCTCGCCGAGACCGGATTTGGTGACGTCGAGGAAGTCGAGGCGGTCCAGGAGCGAATGGTCTTCGCGCTGCCGCACGAGCTGCGGCGCCTCTAGAGCGGCGGCCCCTAGAGCCGCGGCGCGGCCTGGCCGCTCAGGCCCAGGCGCAGATCGCGCACGCATTGGGGCAGACCGCGGAACAGGGCGATGATCACGCACAGCAGGACGCCGGCGAAGAGCCAGGGCGCGGCTGCCGACAGGGTCAAGATGGTGCCCGCCCCGACGGCCTCGCCTGAGCTCGCGAACGAGTTTCCCGGCGAGGTGAGCGCCTCAGCGGCCAGCACAGCCACCAGGAAGATCACCGGTGGCGTCGTGACCACGAAGAGCAGGTCACGGCGCTGCGTGCCGATGACCGCGAGCAGGCCGCCGGCGACAAAGCTCAGGCCGGCCAGGGAGCTGAGACTGAGCCAGTCAGCGAGCAGGTTGCCGGCCAGGAACACCGCCAGCATCACCAGCGCCGCTCCGCGGGCGGTGACACGCTGGCGGCCAGGGGGCTGGGCCTTCCCTGCCTGGGCCTTCCCTGGCTGGGCCTTCCGTGGTTGGGCCGGGAAGGGCTGTGCCGGGCCGGGCTGTGCCGGGCCGGGCCGGGCCGGCTGGGCGGCGCCGGCCTGGGCCGGGCCGGGGAGCGACGGGCCGCGCTGACCGGCGCGGTGGGGCGAGACGGGCGCGCACGGGCCGCTTGGCGTCCTTCTCCTGGCCAAGCGGGGCCTGCTGGCCACGTTCCCTGCGGCACCTGCGGTCCTCCTCTCGTCATGCTCAGGTCAGCTACCGGATTTTACCGGCTGTCAGCCGGCCGCCTCCATCGAGCGGGGGCCGGTCAGCAGCTGGGGCGGTGATGCGGGGCCGCGTACGGCGTCCCCCCCCGGCCCACGCTCGGGGACGGCCTCGGTGATCAGGTCGGGCGCCGACAGGGCCCTGGTGGTCTCCTCCACCAGCCTCGGCGCGGTGAGCTCGGCGTCCACTACCCCGAGCTGATTCAGCTTGCGCGCGCTCACCAGGACCCGGCTCTCCAGGGACCCGACCGCCTGGTTGTACTTCGAGACCGCCTTGGTCAGCGCCTTTCCGACCTCGTCTACGTGGCCGCCCAGGCCGGCGATCCGGTCGTACAGCTCACGGCCCACGTCGAAGACGGCCCGCGCGTTGTCGGACAGCGCCGCCTGCTGCCAGGCGTACTGCGCGGTTCGGAGCATCGTGACCAGCGTGGTCGGCGTCGCGATGTGCACCTTACGCATCATCGCGTGCTCCAGCAGGCCGGGATCATGCTCCAGCGCGGGGGCCAGGAACGCCTCGCCGGGAATGAACAGCACGACGAACTCGGGCGCGGGGCTCAGCGCGGCCCAGTAGGCCTTGGCGGCGAGCTGGTCCACGTGGTCGCGCAGATGCCGGGCATGCGCGTCCAGGCGGGCCTCGCGCAGGTCCGCGTCCGTCGTCTCGGCGGCCTCGAGGTAGGCGGCCAGCGAGACCTTCGAGTCGACCACGATGTTCTTGCCGCCCGCCAGCCTGACCACCATGTCGGGGCGCACGGTGCCGCTGCCGCTGGCGGAGCTCACGCTGACCTGCTCGTCGAAGTCGCACCGGGCGCTCATCCCGGACAGCTCGACCACGCGGCGCAGCTGCATCTCACCCCACCGGCCGCGGGCCTCGGGGCGGCGCAGTGCGGTGACCAGGGCCTGGGTCTGGGTCCGCAGGTCGTCCGAGCTCTGCCGGACGTCGGTCACCTGCTGGGCGAGGGCGGCGTGCGACCTCACCCGCGCCGCGTCGGTCTCGCGCAGCTGGGTCTCGACCCTGGCCAGGGTCTCCTTCAGCGGCTCGACCATGTGCTCCATGGCGGTCCGCCGGGTGTCCAGCTCGCCGGCCGCCCTGGCGCTGGCGGCGCTGAGCCGGCCCTCGGCCAGCTCCAGGAAGCGCTGGGTGCTCAGGTCGAGGGCCTGGGCCGACAGCACCTGGAACCGCTCGGCGAGCTGCCCGTCGATCAGGGCGGCCTTCTCCTGGGCGGCCCGCTCGATCAGCGCCGCCCGGTCCAGGGCCGCGCGGACCCGCTCGTCGGCGGCCCGCGCCCGGCCCGTGAGGTCGGCGGTCGCCCCGGCGAGCCGCCCGCGCGCGTACAGGTAGCCGATCAGTGTCCCGAGGATCGCGCCAGCCAGGAGCCCGGCCAGCATCCAGATCGCGTCCATGTCTGGACATGCTCGCAGCGCGGGCCGACAGTTTCCGCCCGACACGCCCGAGAACGGCGGACTCTCGGGGCGCGGGGGCGTGGCGGATCCGGGCCGGGCGGGACCTAGACTCGCCGGGGTGAGCCTGTCCATCGGCATCGTCGGCCTGCCCAATGTCGGCAAGTCCACCTTGTTCAACGCGCTGACCAGGGCCAGCGTTCTGGCGTCCAACTACCCGTTCGCGACCATCGAGCCGAATGTCGGCATCGTCGGCATCCCGGATCCGCGGCTGGACAAGCTGGCCGGGTTGTATGACTCGGCCCGGATCGTGCCGGCCACGGTGCGGTTCGTGGATATCGCCGGGCTGGTCCGCGGCGCGTCGCAGGGCCAAGGGCTCGGCAACCAGTTCCTGGCCCACATCCGCGAGACCGACGCGATCTGCCAGGTCGTGCGGGTCTTCACCGACCCGGACGTGAGCCACGTCGACGGCGACGTCTCGCCCGAGCGCGACATCGAGACGGTGGCGACCGAGCTGATCCTGGCCGACCTGCAGACGCTGGAGAAGGCAGTGCCGAGGGCGGCCAAGGAAGCGAAATTCTCCAAGGCTCCAGAACGGCTCCGGGCCGCTGATGCCGCGGCCAGGGCGCAGCAGGTGCTCGATGGCGGTACCACCCTGTCCGCCGGCGCCGGGCCGGCCGGTATCGACCTGGCTGACCTGCGTGACCTGCAGCTGCTGACGGCCAAGCCGTTCCTGTACGTGTTCAATGTCGATGACGAGGAGCTGGGCGACGCGGCCCTGGCCAAGCGGCTGGTGTCGCTGGTCGCGCCCGCGGAATCGATCATCCTGGACGCGAAGACCGAATCGGAGCTGGTCGAGCTGTCCGCGCAGGAGGCGGCGGACCTGCTGGCCGAGCTCGGCCTCGGCGAGCCCGGCCTGGCCCAGCTCGCGCGGGCCGGTTTCGCGGCGCTTGGCCTGTCGACGTTTCTGACCGCCGGGCCCAAGGAGGCCAGGGCCTGGACCATTCCGGCCGGGGCGACGGCGCCGGAGGCGGCCGGGGTGATCCACACGGACTTCCAGCGCGGGTTCATCAAGGCCGAGATCGTGGCCTTTGACGACCTCATGGCGGCCGGGTCCGTGCCCGCGGCCCGCGCGGCCGGGAAGGCGCGGATCGAGGGCAAGGACTACGTGATGCGCGACGGCGACGTGGTCGACTTCCGCTTTAATGTCTAGCCAGCCGCCTGCAGCGCCTGAGGTGCATTGCTAGCTGCCGTGGTCGCGGAGGGTTTCCTGGACGCGCCGGGCGTCGGGGACGCCGATGCGCTGGTAGATCGTCAGGGCCTGCCGTAGCTGATCGGCGCCTTCGGCGGGGTTGCCGTCCTGGAGGTGGCAGTGGCCTATACCTTCCAGTGCGCGCGCTTCTTCGATGGGCACGCCGATGTCGCGGGCGATGGCCAGCGCCTGGGCGTGGTGGTCGCGGGCCTGCCGGCAGGACGCGGATCGGGACAGTAGCTCGCCGAGGCTGTTCAGCACCTCGGCCTGGCCGTGCCGCTCGCCGAGGTCACGGAACAGCCCGAGGGCTTCCTGGTGGCTCGCGGCGGCGCCAGGATGGTCTCCGGTCAGCCGTTGCACGATGCCGAGCTCGTTGCTGGTGTAGGCCAGGCCGCCGGACCGGTCGCCGATATCGCGGAACTGCTCAAGCGCCTGCCGCAGGGTTGTGGCGGCGGACGGATAGTCGCCGGTCATCCGCTCCAGCACCCCGAGTTCGGTGAGCAGGAACGCCTGCTTGTACTGGTCGCCGAACTCGCGGTACAGCGCCAGCGCCTGCTGCAGGGACACGGCGGCGGACGGGAAGTCTCCGGTCAGCCGCTGCACGGTACCCAGGTAGGTCAGGGAATCCCCCTGGCCGAGCGGATGGCCGATGTCGCGGAACAGCTCCAGTGCCTGGCGGTAGCAGGCGGCGGCAGCAGGATAATCCCCGGTCGCGTCATGCGCCACGCCCAGTTCGTTGAGGGCAAGGCCCTGGCCCCGCCGGTCACCGATGTCACAGAACAGGTCCAGTGCCTGCCGGCTGCAGTCGGCGGCGGCCGGATAGTCTCCGGTGTTCCTGTGCATGCCGCCCAGGCCGTAGAGGGCGAGGCCCTGACCGGCCCGGTCGCCGAGATCGCGATACAGCGCCAGCGCACTGGTCAGGCTCGCGGCCGCTGCCGGGTAGTTCCCGGTCATGCCTTGCGCCTCGCCGAGCAGCAGTCGCGCCCGAGCCTGGCCGGACTGGTCCTGGGCCTGGCGTGCCGCGGTCACGGCGCTCTGGTGGAGGGTAAGGGCCTGATCCCAGTGACCCCGGACATCCAGGAAGCCGGCCATCGCGGCCGAGATGGCGACGGCGTGCTCAGGGTGCGCGGAGGCGGCAGCATAGCCGGCGGCCGCGTGCAGGTTAGCGCGCTCAGCCTCCAGCCACTCGGTGGCCTGCCGCAGGGTGGCTATCGGCGGGGCGCAGGCAGGCGGATGGCCAGGCGGCGGGCTCCCGTCGGCGGTCAGCCAGCCGGGGATGTGCTGGTCAGCGGCCAGCGCGGTGTGCAGGTAGTAGTCCAGCAGCCGGCCGGTGGCGGCCTCGCGCCCGCCGGGGTCACCGGCGGCGGCCAGGGCCCGGGCATGCTCGCGGATCAGGTCATGCAGGCGGTACCGGCCAGGGGCGGGCTCGGTGATCAGATGCTGATCGTAAAGGCACGCCAGGTGCTGGCGGGCGGTGGCCACGTCGGTGCCGTTCAGCGCCGCGGCGGCGTAGGCGTCAAGGTCGGGACCAGGGTGCAGGCCGAGCGCGCGGAATAGGCGTCGCTGGCCGGAACTCAGGTCCTGGTAGGACAGGTTGAACGCGGCGGCGACCGACAGGTTCTCGGTCTGCATGAGCTCCAGCCGGTCCCTGGTGGCGGCTAGCTCTGCGGCCAGGCCCGCCGTGGTCCACGCCGGGTGGTGGTGCAGCTGGCGCGCGAGCATTCCGATCGCCAGGGGCAGGTACCCGCACAGCCGGGCGATCTGGCCGGCCGGGCCGTCCGCGGAGCCTAGTTCGGGCCGGCCGGCCAGGCGGGCCAGCAGGGCCGCGGCCTCACCGGGGGTCAGGGTGTCGAGGCTGATTACCGAGGCGTCCTCCAGCGCTGCCAGCCGCCGCCGGCTGGTGACCAGGACCAGGCTGCCGGCGGTGCCCGGCAGCAGCGGCCGGACCTGCTGGTGCCCGGCCGCGTCATCCAGCACCAGCAGGATTCTCTTGCCCGCCAGGTAGTCCCGCCATCGTCCCGCCCGTGCCTCCAGCCCGGGCGGGATGTCCCGGGCGGTGACCCCGACCGTCAGCAGCAGGCTGGCCAGCGCAGTGGCGGGATCCACCGGCCGCTGCCCCGGCGTGTGGGCGTGCAGCGGCAGGAATATCTGCCCGTCGGGGAACCGCCCGGCCAGCCGGTGCGCCGCGTGCACGGCCAGGGTGGTCTTGCCGATCCCGGCCATCCCGCCGATCGCGTGAATCCCCACCACGCCGCCATCAGGCGCCGTATCGTCCAGCACCGCCATCAGCTGCGCCAGTTCCGGCTCGCGGCCGGTGAAGCTGGCGATGTCCCGCGGCAGCGTCCGGGTCGCCGCCGCCGTGCCCCGCCTGCCCGTTAACGCATCGCCCGGCCGCGCGCGCCCGCGGGCCGCCGCCTCGAACAGCGCCCGCTCGGGCCCGGCCAGGTCCAGCGCATCGGCCAGCAGCCGGGCCGTTTCCTTGCGCGCGGTGAGACTGACGCCCCGCTCCAGGTCACTGACCGACCGCGGGCTCAGAGCCGCCGCTTCCGCCAGCTCCTCCTGGGTCAGCCCGGCGTCATCCCGCAGCTGCCGCAGCAGCCGGGCGAAACCCAGCGCAGGCCCCTCCGCCACCGGTCCCCAGCGTCCCTTCCCCGTCCTCACGGCCGCCGCCCCCGGCCGATAAGGGGCCGCCACGGCACGCAAGAACCCTGCCAGTGAGCTTACAAGCACCGCAGAAAACCGCACCGGCCATATTCGGCGTCCCGGCCGGGCCAGCCAGCAGGCCGCCGCCGGACTTCAGCGCCGGGGTGATCCTGTGGGTCTCCCGTGGGTCTCCCGTGGGCCGGCACGTGTGGTGAACCCCCCGGCCGCTGGCGACAGTTGAAAACAGCCGCAAAAGCGGCCCGCCACCCACAGCCCCACCGAGGTGAACCACCATGCAGTCACTCCACCAGCTCGCCAGCGAGCTCAACCGCGACAGGCTAGCGCGCGCCGAGCAGCAGCGCCCCGCCCGCCAGCACCTCGCCCACCACCAGGCCGCACGCCACGCCGACCGGGCCCAGCGGCGCGCACGCCGCCGCGCTCTGCGCAAAGCCCTGCGCCTGCGAACCGAGCCCAAGCCCTGACAATGCCTATCAGCCCCGCCGAAACTAACTCACGCTTCCTGGCCGGCCGCCGCATGAGAGCGGTCCGGCCTGCGGTGACCGGGAGGTGCAGGGGCCCGCGGATCGTGGTGGTGTTGCGTCGGCGGACGAGCCCGGCCAGCGCCAGATCCGGCATTCGCTCGGCCAGCATCCTGGCAGCGTTCCTCCACCGCGTGCCAGCGCGCATCGATGAGCGCCCGTAGTCCGCCGTCGGGGTCGTCGCCAGCCCCCTCGACCGCCTGCTCCCACAAGTCGACCACCCGGTGGCCGATCGCGCACAGCAGGTCACCGCGAGTGGCGTAGTGCTTGTGCAACGTGGTGCGGCCGATCCCGGCCGCGTCGGCTACCTCTCAATCAGGCAACAACGTTCATCCCGCCGCCCCGGCGCGGGAGAAGATCACATCTTCGCGTCTGCCGCGACTCAGTCGTTGACGTGTCCCGCTGGCTGATCTAGCTTATGGCGTCATAGGGTTTGCAGGGATTTAACCGTCCCAAATTGTTAGCGCTCACATCGTGGTGGCAGCGCGAGCCCTGCGGTTCGTGCCTTTGCCCAGATGCGGGGGGTTATCAGGACCGGATGCTGTAGCCCGATTTGACACGCCACGGGGCTCACCATGCCCCACGGAAATGGAGGTCCCTGATGAGGAAAGTCCATCCGAAGATCGACGAGGCTATCGAGACGCTCAATATGCAGGACGGGCCGTCGCGTCGGCGGCTGCTGAAGGGGACGGGCCTGGTCAGTGCGACTGCGGCGGCATCCGCGCTGCTCGCGGCGTGCAGCTCATCGAGCAGCGCCAGCAGTGGCGGCAGCGCCGCCAGCGTGGCCGGCAACTTCCCGAAGACGCCGGCCTGGAAGTTCACCTTCGTCAATCACGTCACGGACAACTCCTTCTTCACGCCCACCCAGTACGGGTTCCAGGACGCCGCGGCCCTGCTGGGCCTGCCGGTGCCCGCATTCACCGGCGCCACGTCCACGCAGCCGACCGTCCCGACCATGCTGACGGCCCTGAACTCCGCGATCGCGGCGAACTCGCCCGGCATCGCGACCACGGTCGTGTCGCCCACGGCGTTTACCGCCCCGATTAACAACGGCCTGTCCGCCGGCATACCGGTTGTCACCTACAACGCCAACGGCGCTACCAACGACCCGACGAACGGCCTGGCCTATATCGGCCAGGAGCTGTTTGTCTCGGGCCAGGAGGTCGGCGCGCGCATCGCGGCGGGAATGCCGCACGGCGGCACCGCCTGCGGCATCATCGCGCAGCCCGGCTCGCTGAACATCCAGCCGCGCCTCGACGGCGCGAACGCGGCCATCCTGGCCGCGGGCAAGGGCCTGAAGATCCTGCACACCGCGGGGTTCGACAGCGGGGCCTCGCAGACCCAGGAAAATACGAGCATCCCCGAGTTCATCCAGGCCAACGGGCCGAAGCTGCAGGGCGTCTTCGCCGTGGACGGCGGCTCCACCGCGGTCCTCGGCCCGGCGCTCGCGAAGTTCGGGCTGACCGGCAAGATCTCCTCCGGCGGCTTCGACCTGGAGCCGGCCACGCTCACAGCGCTCAAGGCTGGCCAGCTCGGTTTTACCATCGACCAGTCCCCGTACCTGCAGGGCTTCCTGCCGACCCTCTACCTGTACCTGTTCAAGCTGTCCGGCGGCCTGGTATCCCCGCCCGAGACCGACACCGGCCTGAAGTTCGTGACCAAGGCCAACGTCGCCCCGTACAGCTCGCCGACCAGCCGGTTCGAGGGATCGACCACGGCGCAGAAGTACATCCAGCGGTCAGGCCCGATCAGCGTCTGATGCCGAGCGGCAGGCGAGGCACCCCTCGCCTGCCGCAGGCCTGCCCGGCCGGGGTCCCCGGCCGGGCAGGCCGCGGCGTAATCTGCGGCATGGCGAGGGCCAGGGCGGGAAATAGACAGATCTAGCGCACACGACAGAACGGATGACGATGTGAGCGAGACGGCGCAGCGCAGTCCGGCCGACGTCGGCGGCACTGGCGGCGAGCCGGCCGCGGGCCGCAGCGCGGGGTCCATGTTCAAGGTGGTGCGGGCCGCCTTCCTGCGCCAGCGGGAGGCGAGCGTCTTCCTCATCGCGGTCGCGCTGGTGATCTACTTCGGCGTGACCGTCCCGGCCTTCTTCACCAAGCTCAACCTGGCCAACATCTCCTACGGCACGGCTGCCTTCGCCATCATCGCCATTGGCGAGGTGTTCCTGCTCGTCTGCGGTGAGATCGACCTGTCGGTGGGCTTCGTCTGGGCGCTGTCGCCGTTCCTGATGCTCTTTTTCACCACCTACTACGGCATACCGCTCATCCTGTCCATCCTGCTGTCCCTGGCGTGCGGCACGGTGATCGGGTTCGCCAATGGCTTCATTACCGTGCGGCTGAAGGTGCCGTCGTTCATCACGACGCTCGGGACCTCGTTCATCGTCTACGGCATCATGCTCACCACCTCGCACGCGCAGGCCAGGTCCCTGCCGCCGCGGTCGCTCGCCATCGGGAAATGGCTGGGCGGCGCCACCTGGGCGGAGTTCATCTGGGCGGTCGGGCTCACCGTGATCTTCCACATCATCCTGACCAGGACGCGCTGGGGGCTGCACACGGTCGCGGCCGGCGGCAACCTGCTCGGGGCGAGCGAGGCCGGCATCAACGTAGGCCGGATCAAGATCGGGAACTTCATGATCACGAGCACCCTCGGCGCGCTGGCGGGGATCCTGGAGGCGTTCCGCACCAGCACGATCGACCCGAGCGCGGGCGCGTACGCGGTCATGTTCTCCGCGGTGTCTGCCGCGGTGATCGGCGGCACCGCGCTGGCCGGCGGCTCCGGCACCGTGGCCGGGGGCTTTCTCGGCATGCTGGTGCTCGCGATCCTGGCCGACGGCTTCAACCTCAAGGGGATCAGCTCGAATCCGTACCAGATCATCCTCGGCATCGCGATCGTTGGCGCGATGGTCGCCAACGTTTATCTCACCCGGCTACGAAGGGCGGGCGCAACCTGATGAGTACCGACGCCTCAGCCGCCATGGCCGCCGAGGGCCAGGCCCCCGGCGGTGACATCCTGCTGGCCGAGCACATCAGCAAGCAGTTCGGCGCCCTGACCGCGCTCACCGACGTCAACCTGCGCCTGGCGCGCGGCGAGGTGCTCGGCCTGATCGGCGACAACGGCGCGGGCAAGTCGACCCTGCTCAAGATCCTGTGCGGCTTTCAGCGACCGGACTCGGGCCGGATCCTGCTCGAGGGCGAGGAGATCGTACTGAAATCGGTGGACCACGCGCGCTCGGTGGGCATTGATGCCGTCTACCAGGACCTCGCGCTGATCAACGAGCTCACCGTGTACCACAACATGTTCCTCAACCGCGAGCGCGTCCGCTGGCCGCTGCTGAGCAACCGCGTCATGCGCAAGCTCGCCCGCGAGCACCTGGATGACATGGGAGTGCACATCCCCTCGGTCGATGTCGAGGTGGCCAAGCTGTCCGGCGGGCAGCGTCAGGCCATCGCGGTCGCGCGATCGGTCTACTCCCACGCGAAGATCCTCCTGCTGGACGAGCCGCTGGCCGCGATGGGGGTCAAGGAGGGGGCGCTCATCCTTGACCTGGTGCAGGATCTCAAGAAGCGCGGGGACGTGTCGGTCATCATCATCGCGCACAACTACGGGCAGGTGCTTGAGGTATGTGACCGGGTGAACCTGCTCCAGCACGGCGAGATCACCCTGGACAAGTACAGCAAGGACACCTCGGTCCAGGAGCTGACCGAGCTCGTGGTGGCCGAGTACCGCAAGGCCCTGCAGGAACGCCACCGCGCGGCCGATCAGCAGTCCTGATCGCAGGCGGCTGGCCTGCCCGTCAGGTCGGCCCCGGCCCGTCAGGCTGGCGCCTGCGTCAGGCCAGACCGCACGTCAGACCGGCACGTACTCGATCCCGGCCAGCTGGCAGAAGACCTGCCAGCTGGCCGCGTGGTGGCCGAGGTTCATGACCTCGTGATGGGGGCCGCCGGCGGCCAGCCACCCGTTGAGGCAGCGGCGCAGGCCGGACGCCGGGCGGAACTGCCCGTACGGCATCTGGAGGGCGGGCAGTTCCTGGCTATCCAGGTTCTCGCCCTCGGCGACGACCAGCCGGAACCGCTCGCCCTCCAGGGACACCAGGGTGGCCAGAGTCGCCGGGCCCGGCTGGTACTGGAACAGGAACGTCGGCGGATCCTCCAGATGGCCGATGCCGAGCGGCCGCTTGATGAGCCGGACCGGGCGATCGGACCGCGCGATCTTCCAGTTGCCCTCGCCCATGTGGCTCATCAGGACCGAGTCGGACGGGAAGTCCATCGCGTACATCTCGGTGAAGTGCGCATCGCCGATCAGGGTATGGCCGGCCGCGACCAGGCAGGCGGTCAGCACGTCGCCCTCGGCGGCATAGCCGTAGCCCTTGGCCATCAGGCTGGAGGCGGCCGCCAGTGGCAGCCGCCTGAACCGCCCGTCCTGGCCGATGGCATCGAAATGCGCGGTATAGGCGCCGAAGCCGCCGCCGATCAGGATCTGCTCGATGGCCACCTGCATCCGCGCGTGGTCCTCCCGCTCGGCGGCGCTCAGCGCGGGGTCGATCTCGAACCGAGCGTCCTCGACGGCGATGACGTCCGCGACCTGCGCGTCCGTGACCGCGAGCATGCCGCGGTACATGTCGCCGGGCGCGACCGCGAGGATCTCCGGGCCCAGGGACCTGATCAGCGCGCTCTCGTCGACCCGGATGTCGCCCATGTCGTTCATGGCGTAGCCGAAGATCGCCGTCCGCAGCGATTTCCACCGGGTGAGCGCGGCCGCGGCGCGTGCCCACCGGCCCGCATCGGCCAGGAACGACTCGCTGCGCCAGTCATCGGTCAGCACGCAGAACCGCCGGCCCGCGCGGACCATGGCGTTGGCGGTGTCCTGCGCGCCGTGCACGCCCTGGTTGTAGGTCATGTCGGCCATGTCCCATGCGGGGGTGACGCTCGGCTCGGGCTGGATATTGGCCAGGCAGACCGGCAGCCGCGACTCGGCGAGCAGCCGGGCGACCCGCATGGCCGGCCCGTAGGTGAGCATCACGACCATGACCCCGTCCAGGTCCGCGTTCTCGAACTCGCGCATGGCCCGCTCGGCGTCCTGGCGGTACTTCACCGGCTGGCTCGGGATGAACTCGCCGACATCGGCGAGCCGGGCGGCGATCTGCGCGGCGTACCCTTCCTGCCGCTCGGCGATGCCGGGGATCATGTCGTCATACAGGTCCTGCATGACGCCCAGGATCCCGATACGCGGCTGGCGATCGGTCATGTCAGCTCCTTGCCTGTGCGCATGGGCGCTGGCCGTAGTGCTCCTGGTAGCGGTTATGCAGGGCATCCACCAGCTCTTGCGGGAGCGGCTGCGGGTCACCGTGGGCGCGGGCCAGGTGGACGGTCCTGGCCACGTCCTCGCACATCACCGCGGCCTTGACCGCATCGCGGGCGGCGGGCCCGATGGTGAACACGCCGTGGCTGCGCATCAGCACCGCCGGCGAGCGGTGGCCAGCCAGGGTGGCGACGACCGCACGGCCGATCTCGTCCCCGCCGATCAGCGCGAACGGCCCGAGCGGGATCTCCCCGCCGAACTCATCGGCCATCGCGGTGATCACGCACGGGATCGCCTCGCCCCGTGCGGCCCAGGCCGTGGCATAGGCGGAGTGGGTATGCACCACGCCGCCGACGCCGGGCATGTTCCGGTAGATGTACGCGTGCGTCGCGGTGTCGCTGGACGGGCTGAAGCTGCCCTCGGTCACGGCGCCATCCAGGTCACAGACGACCATGGACTGCGGCGTGAGGTCGGGGTAGGCGACTCCGCTCGGCTTGATCACCATCAGCTCGCAGCCGGGCACGCGCGCGGAGATGTTGCCGGATGTCCAGGCCACCAGGTTGTTCTCGACCAGGAGCGCATGGAGCTCGCAGAGCTCGTCCCTGATGCGCGCCACGGCAGCGCCCTGGTCAGGCCCCGCGGGGGCTCCGGTGCTCACGGGCGGCTTCCTTCCTGGCCGGCGGGCTCCTGGCCAGCGGGCTCCTGGCCGGCCAGCGCTCGATCCCGGATCGCGCGCAGCCGGTGCATGACCTCGTTTGCGCCGCGGCCGAAGTAGTCGTGCAGCCGCAGGTACTCCGCGTACAGGTCGTCGTAGACATCCGCGCTGGCCGCCCTCGGGGTGTAGACGGCGGCGTGCCTGCCGCCCATGGCCGCGGCCGCGGCGCCGACATCGGGGTACCCGCCCGCGGCCACCGCCGCGTGTATCGCCGAGCCCAGCGCCGGGCCCTGCCCGGAGGCGATCAGGCTGAGCGGCCGCCTGGTCACGTCCGCATAGACCTGCATGATGAATTCGTTCCTCAGCAGGCCGCCGGCGATCACCAGCTCGGTGACCGGCAGGCCGGAGCGGCCGAACGCGTCGATGATGACCCGGGTCCCGAACGCGGTCGATTCCACCAGCGCCCGGTAGATGTCGGGGGGACGGGTGGCGAGCGTGAGCCCGACGACGGCGCCGGACAGGTGATGATCGACCAGCACCGAGCGATTGCCGCTGAGCCAGTCGAGGGCGATCAGCCCGTGCGCTCCGGCGGCCTGGCCGGCCGCCTCGGCGGACAGCAGGTCATGCACGGATATCCCGCGCCGCTGCGCCGTATCGCGGTAGGCGGCGGGGGCGGCGTGGTCGGCGAACCACGCGAATATGTCGCCGACGCCGCTCTGCCCGGCCTCATAGCCCCACAGCCCGTCGACGATGCCGCCGTCCACCGCGCCGCACATGCCCGGTACCTCAGCCAGCGTGGCCCCGTTCATCACATGGCAGGTCGATGTGCCCATGATCGCGACCATCTGGCCGGGCGCGATCGCGGCCGCGGCGGGCGCGGTGACGTGCGCGTCCACATTGCCGGCCGCGACGGCTATCCCCTCGGGCAGGCCGGTCCACCGCGCCGCCCTGGCGGTGAGCGACCCGGCCCGGCGGCCGAGCGCCAGGACCGGGTGCTCCAGCTTGTCCGCGGCGAAGCAGCCGAACCGCGGATCAAGCGCGGCCAGGAACTCACCCGATGGGTACCTGCCGTCCTGCCGGATGCCCTTGTACCCGGCGGTGCAGGCGTTCCGTGTCTCGGCCCCGGTCAGCTGCCAGATGATCCAGTCGGCCGCCTCGATCCACCGGCCGGCCCGCTGGTACAGCTCGGGATCCTCCTCCAGCAGCTGCAGCGCCTTGGCGAACTGCCACTCGGCCGAGATCTTCCCGCCGTAGCGCCCGAGCCACGGCTCGGCGCGCTCGGCGGCCAGCGCGTTGATCCGGTCCGCCTGCGGCTGGGCCGCATGGTGCTTCCACAGCTTCGGGTAGGCGTGGGGCCGGGCGGCCAGCCCCGGCACCTGGCACAGCGGCGTCCCGTCCGGCAGCGTCGGCAGTACGGTGCACGCGGTGAAGTCAGTGCCGATCCCGACCACCGCGGACGGGTCGATGCCGGCGCTGGCCACCGCGGCCGGCACGGCCTCGCGCAGCACGTCACGGTAGTCCTCTGGATCTTGCAGGGCCCAGTCCGGTGGCAGCGGCAGGCCGTCAGGCAGGGCCGCGTCGAGCACCCCGTGGCGGTACTCAAGCACGGCGGTGCCCAGCTCGGCCCCGTCGCTGACGCGCACGACCAGGGCGCGTCCCGATAGCGTGCCGAAATCCACTCCGACGACGCAGGCGGGGGATTTGTTAGCGCTAACATTCATAGCTCCGGCCTATCGTAGTACTTCCGTGATCCGGTGTCCCGGCTGACTCTCCGGGCTGACTTTCCGGGCTGACTTCCTGGCTGGTCGCCGTGGCCATCCTGGCCGGGCCGCGGTTATCGTCGCGGCCGGGATGCGCTAGCCCGGATGATGAGCTCGGGGGGCACCGGGATGCCAGGCGCCGCCGCCTGACCGCCGTTGATCCCGTCGATAATCATGCCGAGCGCTCGCCGGGCGAGCTCGCCGATGTCCTGCCGCACGGTGGTCAGCGGCGGCAGGAAATACCCGGATTCGGGGATGTCGTCGAATCCGACCACGCTGACATCCTCGGGTACCCGGATCCCCCGCTCGGACAGCGCGCGCAGCAGGCCCAGGGCCATCTGATCGTTCGCACAGAAGACCGCCGTCACCTCGTCCAGCCCGGCGAGCTGCCGGCCAAGCTCATAGCCCGAGCGCGATGACCAGTCGCCGCGCAGGGCCTGGGTCGCCGGCGCGCCGGCCGCCAGCAGCGCCTGATTCCAGCCATCCACCCGTTCCTGGGCGTCCAGCCAGGAGGCGGGCCCGCCCAGGTGGTGCACCGTCCGGTGGCCCAGATCCAGCAGGTACCTGGTCGCGGTCAGCGCTCCGGTCAGGTTGTCGATCGCTACCGAGGCCAGCGGAGCACGGGTGCCGCAGCCAACCGCGACCAGCGGCACGTCAGCGGTCACGCCGCTCAGCGCGTCGACCGCCGAGTCCTGCGGCGCGATGACGATGATCCCCTCGACCGCCTGGCCCAGCAGCCGATCCACCGCATCGAGCACTGACCGCCGGTCCAGGGCCGGCAGGCTGGTGACGGCCACCGAGTAGTCGGGGCGGGCGGCCTGCTCGATGCGATACAGCATCGAGGCCGGACCGTACAAGGTGGTGTCGAAGCTGATCACGCCGAGCGCGAACGTCCGCCTGGTGACCAGGGAGCGAGCGGCGGCGTTGGGCCGGTAACCGAGCGCGCGGATCGCGGCGTTAACATCATCGCGGGTCTGCGGGCTGACGTTGGGATGCTTGTTGAGTACGCGGGACACCGTCTGGTGCGACACCCCGGCCAGCCGGGCGACGTCTGTCATGATCGGCCGTGCCCGACTGCTCGCCGTCGATGCCACCCGGCCTCCCTTGGGTCGTTGGCTTGGCCTAATCACAGACCATGAGCTGCAGCGATTGTCATCGCTTACCTACCGAAGGGTCAAGTTGGGCAACCCGGCCGCCCGGGGCGGGCTACCGGCAGCCGAGGCGGGCTAGCTGCCTATCATGGCCGCCCTGATCGTGAGAGCCTGGGGCGTGCCGATCTCAGTGCCGCAGAAGGGCCGCAGAAGGGGCCGCAGGAGGGATAGCGATGCTGGTCGCCGGCGTGGACTCCTCGACTCAGTCGACCAAGATAGTGCTATGCCGGGCCGAGGACGGCGAGATAGTCGCCAGTGCCAGCGCGCCGCATCCCGGCGGCACCGAGACTGACCCGGACGCGTGGTGGGCCGCGCTGCAGCAGGCGGGAGCCGGATTGCTGCCGAGGGCGGCTGCTGTCGGGGTGGCCGGGCAGCAGCACGGGATGATCGTGCTGGACGAGTCCGGCGAGGTGATCAGGCCGGCGCTGCTGTGGAACGACCTGCGCTCCGCCGCCGCGGCGGCCGAGCTGGTCAGCGAGCGGGGCGGCCCGCACTGGTGGGCTGCCCAGACCGGCAGCGTGCCAACCGCGTCGTTCACGGTGACGAAATTGCGCTGGCTGGCCTCCTGCGAGCCGACCAGCGCCGCGCGCGCTGCCGCGGTGCTCCTGCCGCACGACTGGCTGACCTGGCGGCTGCGCTCGCCGGACGGTGCCGCCGCCCGCCTGCCGGTGACCGAGGCGACCACGGACCGCGGCGATGCCTCGGGTACCGGCTACTTCAGCCCGGCCGCGGGGACCTGGCTGGCGGACGTCGCGGCGGCGGCGCTCGGTCATCCGCTGTGGCTGCCGAGGGTGGCCAGGCCGGGCCAGATCGTGGGGGAGACTCCGTGGGGCGCCACGGTGTCGGCCGGGACCGGGGACAACATGGGCGCCGCGCTCGGGCTGGGGCTGGAGCCAGGCGACATGGCCGTGTCGATCGGGACCTCGGGGACCGCGTTCGCGGTCAGCGGTGCGCCAAGCGCGGACCCGACCGGCGCCGTCGCCGGGTTTGCCGACGCGACCGGGCGGTTCCTGCCGCTGGTGTGCACGGTCAACGCCGCGCTTGTGCTGACCGCGACGGCGGCCCTGCTGGGCACCGATGCCGACGGGCTGTCCCGGCTGGCGCTGGCCGCCCGCGGCGGCGCGGGCGGCCTCACCCTGCTGCCCTACCTGGACGGCGAGCGGACCCCGGACCGGCCGAATGCTAGCGGCGTGCTGCGCGGGCTGACCACGAAGAACGCGACCAGGGAAAACCTCGCCCGTGCCGCCGTCGAGGCCGTGCTCGCCTCGCTGGCCGACGCCGCCGGCCTGCTGACCGGCCGGGACGAGGCGGCGGGTGAGCCGGCGGGCGGCCGGCTGCTGCTGATCGGCGGCGGCGCACGGTCGGAGGCGGTGCGGCGGCTGGCGCCTGGCCTCTTCGGGACCGAAGTCCTGGTGCCCGAGCCCAGGGAATACGTCGCGGTGGGCGCTGCGCGGCAGGCCGCCTGGGCCCTGGCCGGCACGGCCGAGCCGCCGCCCTGGCCCGCCCCGCCCCTCGCGGCGCGCTGCAGCGGGCCGGCGCAGCCGGAGGTCAGGGACCGTTACGCTGCGCTGCGTGATGCCACCGCATCCTGGGAGGAAGGAAGCCGCCCGTGACCACAGACCGGTATGCGCCCGCACTGACCGACCGATTTTCGTTTGGGATATGGACCGTCGGCTGGCAGGGGGTCGACGTTTTCGGCGCAGCGGTCCGCCCGCCGATGCCCGCCGAGCGCGCGGTGCGCAAGCTGGCTGAGCTAGGCGCATACGGGGTTAATTTCCATGACAACGACGTGTTTGCCTTCGAGGCCACGGAGGCCGAGCGCGAGGAGAGGATCGCGGCCTTCCGCAAGGCCCTCGACGAAACCGGCATGGTGGTCACTACCGCCACGACGAACCTGTTCGCCCATCCGATGTTCAGGGACGGTGCCTTCACCGCCAATGACCGTGATGTGCGCCGGTTCGCCCTGGCCAAGGTGATGCGCAACCTGGACCTGGCCGCCGGGCTGGGCGCGAAGGTGTACGTGTGCTGGGGCGGCCGGGACGGCGCCGAGTCGGGTGCCGCCAAGGACGTGCGCGCGGCGCTTGACCGCTGCAAGGAGGCCTTCGACATTCTGTGCGCATATGTCCGAGACCAGGGGTATGACCTGCGCTTCGCGATCGAGCCGAAGCCGAACGAGCCGCGCGGCGACATCCTGCTGCCGACGGCCGGGCACGCGCTGGCGTTCATCACCGAGCTTGAGCACCCCGAGCTCGTCGGCCTCAATCCTGAGGTCGGGCACGAGGAGATGTCCGGGCTGAACTACGCGCACGCCATTACCCAGGCCCTGTGGCACCGCAAGCTGTTCCATATCGACCTGAACGGCCAGCATGGCCCTCGCTACGACCAGGATCTGCGATTCGGGGCCGGCAACACGCGGGGCGCGTTCTGGGTGGTGGACGCCCTGGAATCAGGCGGGTATGACGGGCCGGTGCATTTCGACTACAAGCCGCCGCGCACCGAGGATGACGACGGAGTCTGGGCGTCGGCCGCCGCCTGCATGCGCAACTACCTGATCCTGCGGGAGAAGGTACGCGCGTTCCGCGCCGACCCTGAGGTAGCCCGTGCGCTCCAGGCGGCGAGGGTGGCCGATCTTTCGCTGCCGACTCTGGCCGACGGCGAGACCTGGCGCGACATCCGCGGCTATGTCCCCGACACCGCTGCCCTGGGCGAGCGGGGCATGGCCTTCGAGCACCTCGACCAGCTCGCGCTTGAGCATCTCTACGGCATCCGGTAGCCCCAGCCTTGTGAATGTGTGCTAGTACTCTGACCAGTGCTGTTACGGTCTTGTCGTGCATTCCGCGCCAAGATCACCGCGTAGCCGCTACCGGCGGTGGCTCAAGATCGCCATCGCCGCGCTGGTCGTGGCCGTGGTAACGGTGACGGTTCTGATCGTGATGCAGCTGTTCGGCTCGCCCGACGCGCCGGGCGCCAGCTCCTCCGCGCCGTCCGCCGGGCCGGCCAGCCCCGCGCCTGTATCCGCCCCGGCACGCCAGGGCTCGCCGCTGTCGCCCGGCTGGAAGGGCGACGGGAAGCCCGTGACCCTGGCGTTCGGCGGGGACGTGCATTTCGAGGGTCCGCTGGGCACCCGGCTGGACGCGCGCCCGGCCACGGCCCTGGACGGCATCGCCACGCTGGTCAAAGGGGCCGATCTGTCCATGGCGAACTTCGAGTCCGCGCTGGTCGACAGCACCTGCCCGGACCCGCAGGCCAAGCAATTTGTGTTCTACGCTCCGCCGGCCGCCATCACCGCCCTGCGATCCGCGGGCCTGAGCCTCGTCACCGAGGCGAACAATCACGGCGAGGACTGCGGCCAGGCGGGCCTCATGCAATCCCTGGCCATCGCCAGGACCACGCATTTCCCGATCGTTGGCGTCGGCCGGGACGCGGCGCAGGCCTTCGCCCCCTACCGGGCCGTCCTGGGCGGCCAGCGCATCTCGGTGATCGCGGCCACCGAGGTCCTCGATACCAACCTGCAGGCGGCGTGGACCGCCACCGCGACCCAGCCTGGCCTGGCCTCCGCCTATCAGGAAGGCGAGCTCGTGGCCGCGGTGCAGGCGGCCCGCAAGACCTCCGACACGGTGGTCGTCTTCCTGCACTGGGGAACCGAGACGAGCCAGTGCCCGAACGCGCTCCAGGAGCCCCTGGCCCGCGCCCTGGTCAAGGCCGGCGCGGACATCGTCGTGGGCTCGCACGCGCACGTCCAGCTGGGGGCGGGATACCTGGGCACGGCGTTCGTGGACTACGGCCTGGGCAACCTGGCGTTCTACGACACCACACCGCCGGAGACCTACAGCGGAACGCTGCTGGTCACGGTCACCGGACGGCACATCGACGGGTTCAGCTGGCGGCCCGCGCTGATCGAGTCGGGACTGCCGGTCCCGCAGACCGGGGCCGCGGCCACCGCGGCCGTGCAGCGCTGGCAGGGTCTGCGCGGCTGCACGGACCTGTCGCTCGCCCCGACGGCGAGCAAGGCCACGGCGAAGACCGAGAACGACCCCTTCACGGGACCCGCCGTCGTACCGCAGGCCGAGGCGCCCGGCGGGTCGTCCGGCGCTACGACGGCGACCACCAGGCGCGCGGTAATGATCAGCCAGGGCACCGGCAAAGGTCAATAGACTCCGGGGTCATGAGCGTCGAGCCTGCCCGCCCTCAGCCCGTGATCACGCCCGCCCCGGCCGCCGCGCGGCCAGGGCCGCCGGAACCTCGGCGGGTGCCGAGCGAGCGCAACCATCACGGCGACGTCTTCGTGGATGAGTTCGCGTGGCTGGCGGACAAGGAGAATCCGGAGACGATCGCCTACCTGGAGGCCGAGAACGCCTACACCGAGGCGATGACGGCCGGCCAGGCGGAGCTGCGCGAGGCGATCTTCGGCGAGATCAAGGCCCGCACGCAGCAGGCGGACCTGTCGGTTCCCGTCCGCAAGGGCGGCTGGTGGTACTACGCCAGGACCGAGGCGGGCCGGCAGTACCAGGTGTACTGCCGGCGCGCGGTCCGCCCGGATGACGCCGGGCCGCCGATGACCGCCGACGGCGCGCCGCTGGACGGCGAGGAGGTCCTGCTGGACGCGAACGAGCTGGCGGGCGACGGGCGGTTCTTCTCCCTGGGCGCCTACGACGTCAGCCCGGACGGGCGGCAGCTGGCTTACTCGACCGATTTCGTCGGCAGCGAGCGCTTCACTCTTCGCGTCAAGGACCTGGTCACGGGGCTGACTGCTGCTGATCAGATCCCGGACACCTCTCACGGCAGCGCGTGGTCGGCTGATGGCTCCGCGGTTTTCTACGTCACCGTGGACGATGCCTGGCGGCCCTACCGGGTGTGGCGGCACATGATCGGCACCGCTGCCGCCGACGATGTGATCGTCTTCGAGGAGCCGGACGAGCGCTTCTGGGTCGCTGTCGCCCTGACCCGTAGCCGCCGCTTCCTGGTGATCTCCTCGTCGAGCAAGCTGACAAGCGAGGCCCGCCTGCTGGATGCCGCCGAGCCCGCCGGCGAGTTCGCCGTCGTGGCGCCCCGCAGGCACGGCGTGGAGTACGAGGTCGAGCACCAGGTCGCCGCCGACGGCAGCGACCGGCTGCTGATCCTGCACAATGATCACGCCGAGAACTTCGAGCTGGCCAGCGCGCCGTTGTCGGACCCGTCGGCCTGGACGCCGGTGGTGGCGCACCGCGACGACACGCGCCTGCTCGGCGTCGAGGCGTTCGCCGGCCACCTGGTGATCTACTTCCGCCGGGACGGCCTGACCGGGCTGCGGATTGTCCGCGCTGACGGCAGCGAGCGCGAGCTCGCCTTCGGCGAGCCGGTCTACCGCGTCGGGCCGGGAGCCAACCCGGAGTACGATTCGGTCACCTACCGGCTTAATTTCGTGTCGATGGTGACTCCCGATTCGGTGTACGACTGTGATACCGCGACCGGGGCGCTTACCCTGCTGCGGCGCCGGCCGGTGCTGCCCCTGCCGGGCGGGCGGGCCTACGACCCGGCGGATTATGAGCAGTACCGCGAATGGGCGACCGCCGCTGACGGCACGCAGGTCCCCATCTCGCTGGTCTGCCGGAAGGGCACGCCGCGCGATGGCAGCTCGCCGTTCCTGCTGTATGGCTACGGCAGCTACGAGGCGTCCATGGATCCCGCCTTCGCCATCGCGCGGCTGTCCCTGCTGGACCGCGGCTTCGGCTACGCGATCGCCCATGTCCGCGGCGGCGGCGAGATGGGCCGCCGCTGGTATGACGACGGCAAGATGCTGCGCAAGGTCAACACCTTCACCGATTTCGTCGCCTGCGCCCGGCACCTGGCGGCGGCCGGCTGGGCCTCGCCGGACCGCCTGGTCGCCAGGGGCGGCTCGGCGGGCGGCCTGCTGATGGGCGCCGTGGCCAACCTGGCCCCCGAGGCGTTCGGCGGGATCGTCGCGCAGGTGCCCTTCGTGGACGCGCTGACTACCATCCTCGATCCGTCCCTTCCGCTGACGGTCACCGAGTGGGAGGAGTGGGGCGATCCGCTGCACGACCCGGAGGTCTACGCGTATATGAAGTCGTACTCGCCGTATGAGAACGTCGGTGACCGGCGCTACCCGCCGATCCTGGCCGTCACCAGTCTCAACGACACCAGGGTGCTCTACAGCGAGCCGGCCAAGTGGATCGCCCGGCTGCAGGCGGACGGCCAGGGCGGCCCGTTCCTGCTGAAGACCGAGATGGTGGCCGGGCACGGCGGCCGCAGCGGCCGGTACGACGCCTGGCACGAGGAGGCGATGGTCCTGGCCTGGATCGCCGATATCGCGGGCGCCGCGGCCTGAGCCGCCGGACGGCACGCGCGAGCCGCTGCTGCCTGGAATCTGAGGATATCGGCAGGTATATCCGTGACCTGTCACAGGAATGGTCACACCGGGGCCGGTCAGATGGGCCTGTCCTGGCATGTTCATGCGGCGCCGGACCGCGCAGACCAGGCTCCAGACAGGGCACGCGATGCGTCAGCGCAAGAGCCGCCGGCCGCCGGGCCAGCCGGCGGCCAGGGCCGGCCCGGCGGCACCCGCCGCCGGGCCCGTCCGTTACCGCCAGACACATCGGCAGGTCAGCGGTTACCTTCCGGCCGAGTATATTTGGCCGAGCCGCATCAATTGCCGTGCCATTCACCGGGTCGGCAGCGGGTCGGCAGCGGCAATCGGCGGCGGGATGGCGGCGGCAAAGGGTCCCCGTACTGGACGTTTTGACGCAGAATGGAGATCAGGACGAGCAAGGGTGCGCCGCAACTCCTTGCGCAGGCGCAGGAGAGTGGGCGGAGGTGCGATGGCTGCGGGCGATGACGCGGTGCCCGGAGCGCGGGTACCGTCAGAGCGTGGACGTACACGGCCGAGGCGCGGCGCGGGCGGCAGATGGGTTGTCTGGACGCTTCGCGCTGTTGTCTGGGCCGTACTTCTGATCGTCGGATACCGAGGGGTGGTGGCCATCGTCGCCGGACAGCCAGAGACGGCCCCGGTCGCCGCTCCGCCAGTCCCGGCATCAACCGGATTCCCCACCGCTCTGTCTGAGGCATACGCGCTCCAGTTCGGCACCGTCTACCTGAACTTCAGCCCCGCCACGGCGACGCAGCGAGCCAACGCGCTGGCCGCTTTTCTGCCGCCGGGAACTGATTCACAGCTGGGCTGGAATGGCGCCGGGTCGCAGCAGCTCCAGTCCGAGCAGGTCGCTTCTATCCACGTGCAAAGCCCGAACAGCGCGATTGTCACTCTCCTCGCGCTCATCAACGGCCACATGATAGAACTCGGCGTGCCGATCTACTCCGCCGACGGCGGGCTGGCCGTTTCCGGTGAGCCGGCGCTGCTCCCGGCGCCCGCACGGGCCACCGTGCCGCAGCCGCCGCCCGCTGCCTCGGATCCGACCACGCAGGCACAGCTCATGAGCCAGCTGCCGGCGTTCTTCGAGGCGTATGCCAGCGGCGATCAGGCGACGCTCAGCCGGTTCCTGGCCAGTGGCGCGCAGGTAACCGGACTCGGCGGAGCGGTCACCTTCAGCTCCATTGCTCAGCTGGAGGTTCCCACCGGCGGCACCACCCGCCACATAACAGTGTCCGTCGTGTGGCACATACCAGGCACCGCCGGGACGTCGTCCGGCTCGGGGAAATCTACCCCGGTTTCGACGGCTCCCGCCGGGGTGGAGATGACGTATCAAATGACCGTCATCCAGCAAGGCGGGAGCTGGGACGTCCAGGCGATTGGCGCGTCAACGCAGGCATCGGGGCCGCCATGATGATAACCGCCCCCTTGCCCGGACCCCTGGCCGCGCTCACTTACCCCCGGAGTACAGATGTCGTTGCACCAGCTCATCGCGACATCCCCCATTGCGCTCAGCACGACCGGTCTCGTCACTTACCTTCAGGGCCTGTTCGGACCGCTGTTCCTTGGGATTGTCGGTATCGTTGCCATCTTCTTCCTCTTCACCCGCGAGATTCTCCGGTTCGTGCAGTTCCTCGTGCTCGCGGTCGCGATAGCCGTCGTGTTTTACACCCCGAGCATCGTGCAAACGCTTGCCACCGGCATCGCGAATGCGCTCGGCGTCCACTAGTCCGCAAACGCTGAACTCATACTCCAGAGCAGTCGGAAGGAGAGCGGCTGGTGGAACTGCCCACCTATACCAATATCTGGCGGATCGAGAAGCGGCTGTACAAGCTGTACGATTTCCGGCTGCCCATGCCGCTCCCGGTCGGCCAGATCGCGGTCTTCGCGGCCATCGCGGTGCCGTACATCGTGGCGCTCACGCTGCTGGGCCTGTCGTTCAGCCACACGCTGCTCTGGCTCTACATACTGCCGCCGGGCGTGCTGACCTGGCTGGCGACCCGCCCGGTGCTGGAGAGCAAACGGCTGCCTGAGCTGGTCATCTCCCAGGTGCGGTACGTCAGCGAGCCCCGTACCTGGTGCCGGATGGCTCCCCACGCCGAAAAGGATGAGATCACGGTGACCGGCCGGGTGTGGCGGCAGGCCCGCCCCGAATCGGCCGAGGTTCTCTCGCGATCGACGCTGGAGCAGGTGGCCCTGGAGCAGGCGATCCCGCTGGAGTCCGCCGAGCTGGCCACCTCTCCAGCCCTGGAGCCGCTGCCCGTTCCGGCCGCCAGGGGAGCCGCTGCCGCCGGCTGGCCTGCGGCCGCCGCGCCGAGCGCCCGCGGCCGCCTCCTCCCGGCCCGGCGGCCCGCGGAGCTGGCGCCGCCAGCGGGCGAACGCGCGCAGGCCACGGCGGCCCCTGCGGCCGCCGCGGCGTCGTCCCCGGCGGCCCCGGTCCCGGTCACGGCACGGCCGCCGGTAGTCCCGGTCCAGGTGCGCGCGCCGGCCGGCCCGGTCACGGCGCGGCCGCCGGTGGTGCCGGGCGCGCCCCCGGCCGCGGTCCGCGCTCCGGCCGCGCCGGTCCGCGCTCCGGCGGTGCCGGTCCGCGCCCCGGCCGCGCCGGTCCAGCGTCCCGCACAGCCCGCCCAGGGCACCGCCTCCACGGGCCAGGCCAGGCCGGGCCAGCTCGGGCCAGCGGTGCCGGACGCTCCGCCTGTGCCGCCCGCCGAGCGCCCGGTGGTGACCGTGACCAGCGAGTCGCCGCCAGGGCGTCCCCTGCGCGTAGTGGAGCGGGCGCTGAACGGCCCGCCTGCCCTCCGCGGCGACGGCTGGCGCGACCACGTCGCCGTCGTGCCTGGCGGCCATCGCCCTGGCCGGCCCGACCAGCGGCAGCGCGATCGGGCCAGGGCGCAGCTGCCCGTGGCCAGATCGTGCCGGATCGTCGTGCTCGGCTGCACGGTCGGTGCCGGCCAGACGGTAACTACCCTGATGACGGGCGAGGTGCTGGCCAGCCTGCGCACCGACCAGGTAGCGGTGCTCGACCTCAATCCGGGCCGCGGGTCGCTCGCCGAGCGGGCCAGGACGGCCCCGGAGGTAACGCAGGACTCCGCGGCCGGGCGCGGGAGCGGCCCGGCGCGCGGCAGCCGGCCGATGGTGCCCTCGCGGCTAGAGGTGATCACCCGCGGCGGGGCCGATGCGCCAGGCGAGCCCGCGCAGGACGACGTCAGGAGAATGTTCGAGCTGGTATCCGCCCGTTACCCGCTGACGCTCGCTGACCCGGCCCCGTCGGCAGTACCGCGAGTGCTGGGAATCGCGGACCAGCTGGTGCTCGTCGCTCCGGCCAGCGCGGATGCGGCCAGCGCGATCGCGATGACATACGAGTGGCTGGAGGCTCACGGCCGCGCCGGGCTGGCCGCAGAAGCGGTCACGGTGCTGAACGGGGTCAGCAGGCACACGATGCACCATGTCGAGCAAGCGGAGTCCGTCGCCAGGGGCAGATGCCGGGCGATAGTCCGCGTGCCCTGGGACGACCTGCTCAGAAACCCTGCTCCCGAGCCGGCCCGCCCGCCCGCTCCCGTCCCGCAGCCGCATCAGGCCGGAAGGCTTGCGCTGAGTCCTGCTGCCGTGCATGCCTATACCGCGCTGGCCGGCGTGCTCGTGGCCGGCCTGGCTGACGCGCCCGAGCTGCGGAGAGCGCGGATATGAGCGCCCGCACGGCCGGCCGGAGCCGGCTGGCCGTCAGGTACTTCGACGACCGGATCCTGCTGACTGAGTCGCACGCATGGGCGTACTTCCGCGTGCCCACGGTGTCGTATGAGTTCACTACGCCGCAAGAGCGCGAAACGCTCGCGATCAATATCACGGTGGCGATGGCGGCGATCCGGATGCCGGACGCCGAGGTGCACCTGCGGATCGCGCACCGGTCCTATCCCGCTGCCGAGTGGGCGACCGGGCTGGACGCCACATCGGACGGCGGCCCCGGCTGGCTGGAGTACCTGGACGAGATGTACCGGCGGGTCTGGGCCAAGGATTTCTGGACCAAGGAGGTCTACCTGGGCGTCCGGCTCGGTCCGCGCAGCATGCGCGCCCAGCTGTCCGGCGGGTTCTTCTCCCAGTTCGTCAATGCCTACCGGGCCGGGGAGCAGGCCCTGGGCCTGGACGATGACGCGATCGGTGCCGCGGAGATAGGGCGGTGGACCGAGCAGGCCGAGCGGCTCGGGCGGGCGCTGGCCGCCAGCTCCCTGTCGGCGCGGCATGCCACCTGTGACGATGTTGCGTGGCTGTTCCGGCATGCGCTGACCGGCACTCTGGCCGACCCGCCGCCGTCCGCGGCGCGCCGGCGTACCTGGGGCGCGGGGGAGATCGAGGCCCTGCTCGAGGGCCAGGTGCACAATGGCCGCACGTTCCTGCGGCTGGAGCATCCGGCGGGCGAGTCGTACGTGGCGTTCCTGTCCTTCTCGCGGTTCCCCGACATTATGTACTTCCCCGAGGGCGAGCCATGGCTGCACTTCGCCGACGCGCTCCCGTTCCCGGTGGAGGCGAGCCTGCGGATGAAGCTGATACCGCCCGCCCGCGCCAGCAAGGATGTCAGCCGGCGGCTCGCGCACGCCAGGGACATGGACGCGCACATCCGGGAGGCAGGCGCGGACATGCCCATCGCGCTGGCCGAGCAGATTGAGTCCGCCCGCCTGCTGGAGCACGGCATCACCAAGGAACGGCTGCCGTTTGTCTATGGCCACCACCGGCTCATGGTGACCGCGCCCTCGCAGGAGCTCTGCGTCCGCCAGGCCGAGGCCGTCACGGAGCACTACCGGGACGCGGGCATCGACGTCGTCAACTCGACCGGTGACCAGTTCTCGCTGCTGTGCGAGTCGCTGCCGGGGGACAAGGTCAGGCTCAGCTCCTACCTGCAGCGCCAGCCGCTCTACACGATCGCGGGTGGCATGCCCACCGCCACTGTCGATCTCGGTGACCGGGCGGCGCAGGACGCGGGCTGGATCGGGCCCTACATCGGGGAGACGCTCGGCCGGGCGCGGTCGGTCGTCCACTTCGACCCGCTCGTCGCCGCCGCGCGGAACCGGCCCACTGCGGTCGCCATCACCGGCGAACCGGGCGGCGGGAAGACCACCCTGGCGCTGCTGCTCATCCTGCAGCTCGCGCTCCGCGGCGTGACGGTCGCCGTGATCGACCCCAAGGGTGACGCGGAAGCGCTGGTCAAGCTGCTTCAGGCGCGTGGCCGCCGGGCCAGGGTGCTGCCGCTCGGCAGCGCCGCGCCGGGCCTGCTTGACCCGTTCTCGTTCGGCGATGACCTGGCCGAGCGCCGCACGATGGCCACCGAGACACTGCGGCTGCTCCTGCCGAGGATGAGCGAGGAGCGGGAAAGTGCCATGATCCAGGCGGTGGGGGCCATCGCCGCGGAGGATCAGCCCAGCCTGGGGAAGGTCGTGACCCGCCTGGAGGAGTCGGCCGATCCGGCGTCCATGAACCTGGGGGCGGTACTGCGGTCGATGTCGGAGATGCGGCTCGCCCGGCTCTGCTTCGCTCCGTCCGGCGGCCAGGGGATCGACGCCGCGGGATGGACGACGGTGTTCACCCTGGCCGGGCTGACCATGCCGGACGTCGCCGTCAAGCGCGATGACTACTCGTACGAGCAGCGCCTGTCGGTGGCCCTGCTCTACCTGGTCTCGCAGTTTGCCCGCAGGCTGCTCAATGGCATGGACCGCCGGCTGCCGAAGGCGATCATCCTCGACGAGGCGTGGGCGATTACCTCGACGCCGCAGGGGGCGAAGCTGATCCCCGAGGTATCGCGGATGGGCCGGTCCCGTAACACCGCCCTGATCCTGGTCTCCCAGAATGCGGGCGACCTCCTGAACGAGCAGGTGACCAACTGTATTTCCGGCGTCTTCGCATTCCGGTCATCCGAGCGGGCCGAGGTGGCCAGCGTGATGGCCTTGCTGGGCATCGAGCCCTCCGACGAGCACAAGGCGGCGCTGCGCGGCCTGAACAACGGGGAGTGCATTTTCCGCGACCTGGACTCCAGGGCGGGGCGGATCAGCGTCGACCTGATCTCCGACGAGCTACGGCAGTCGCTGGATACCAACCCGACCAGGGCCCGTGCCGGGGAAGCGCCCGTGCCCGCCGCGGGCAGTCCGCACGTCCAACTGGGGGAACCGAACGGGCATCCGCCCGTCGGCTAGCCTTAGCCGCTGCGACGAGACACCCGTCAGGAGCCCCCGCGATGCTCAGACTCCGCCGCTTTCCGCGCAAGACGGCGCTGGTGCTGGCCGTGCTGTTCGTCCTGCTCGGCATCCCCCGCGTCGGGCACGCGGTCGCGAGCACCGTGCCAGCGAGCACCGTGCCAGCCCAGTCCGCATCGGCCCAGTCCGCATCGGCCCAGTCCGCATCGGCCCAGTCCGCGCCGGGCCAGCCGGTCCTGGCTCAGACGCTGACGGCGAGGTCGCCTGCCACCTCCTCAGGCGGCGTCTGCTCAGTCCCCGGGATCGGCGACATCGCCGGGCTGGTCGGGTTCTGCTCCGCGGGCTCCACTCCCATCATCGGGGCGCTGAACGACATCTGCGAGCCGTCGGTGCCCTCTCCCGAGCCGGCCAACGCGGGTATCAACTCGCTGGTCAAGCCCCCGGTCACGAGCGGACCGCAGCTGTCCACCCCCTACCAGCAGTACGGCGTCGCCGGCCAGTACTGGGCAGCGACCAACCTGCAGTGCTCGGACATGACCTCGCTGATCGGCAACAGCGTCGCGGGGATGCTGTTCGACGTCGCCAAGTCGATTGACCGGGTCACGATCACCGTCTACCAGGCCGCTGCTGGAGAGGGCATCATCGCCTGGCTGCGGAATGTCGCCGACAAGCTGATCACCAGCCTGGGTAATGCGATCTACTTCCCGTATGTCGCCATTGTCGTCATCATCGGGGCCATCTGGCTGGCCTGGCAGGGCCTGATCCGCAAGCGCGGCACGCGCACCATCGAGGGCACCGTCTGGATGGTCGTGGCCTGCGCGGCGGCGATCTGGCTGATCGGCAGGCCAGCCGACTTCACCGGGATCGGCAAGGGAGTATCGGACGGCATCTCCACGACACTCAATACGGCGTTCTCCAAGCTTCCCAGCCCGGGCCAGAACTCCTGCCTGCCCGTGCAGAAAGGCGATCCGCAGATTCAGCCGGCCAGCTACAGCTACACCGCGGGCAACACGGTCGTGGACCAGAACGCCAACGAGCTGTGGACGGTGCTCGCCTGCAAGCCATGGCTGGACGGCGAGCTGGGCAGCACGACGTACGCGCCGCCTGGTCACCCGCCGACTCCCGTGAATATGTACGCCCGGTCGCTGCTGTGGTCACAGGCCATCGCCATGAATGAGAAGCCGACTACTGCCCTGATCAAGGCGAAGCAGTCGACTTACACCGGGATCGCCCAGAGCATCCAGCAGCAGAATCCCGGTATTTACCCGCTCTTCCAGGGCAAGCAGTGGACAACGCGCCTGGAGATCGGCTTCGCGGCCCTGCTCGCCGCGGTGGTGGCCGGGATCCTCGTGCTCCTGATCTCGGTGACGCTCATCTTGCTGAAGCTGGGTTTCCTGCTGCTGCTCATCGTGGGGCCGTTCTTCCTGCTGATCGGCACTCATCCCGGCTTCGGCCGCGTGGTCGCCGTGCGCTGGTTCGAGATGCTGGTCGGGATACTGCTCAAGGAAGCGGCGGTGGCCCTGGCGCTGAGCGTCTTGCTGTACTGCTACGCGCTGATCATGGGCACCTCTGACGCGGTGCTCCCGTGGGCGCTGAAGATCCTGATGATTGCCCTGGTGACCATTGCGGTGTTCATTTACCGCAAGCCATTCCAGCATCTGTTCTCCGCCGTCGGATACGGGGTGATCGGCTCGAGGGAACGGGCCGAGCTGGACCTGCGCCGCGCAGGCACGACGATGCGCGGCAGTACGCTCAGCGCCGCGTCGGCCGCGGTTCCGGGCTTTGCCGCCTACCGGGCCGCCCGGTCCGGGCGCCGCAGTCCGGCCCAGGCACCGAACGTCGGCCTGGGGGCTGCGGCCCTCGGCGGCGTCGTGGGGGGTGCCGCCGGCGCAAGCGCGGGCACCGACGGCGACGCTGCCGGTGCCAACCCGGCAGCGGAGAGCAATGGATCTATGGCCGAGAGTGATGCGCCAGAGGGGACGCGGGTCGGCGGCCGGGCCGGCCTGGGCGGTCGCACCCGGGGCGCAGGATCGCCGTCTGATGGGGACGGCCGGGACGCGCCACCGCTCAATCTGCCCGCACGCGAGACGCCGGTGCCCGCGTCGCCGGGCATGACCCGCAATGGCGACGCCGCAGCCGTCGGCCCGGCCCCGGCCCGGCGCCCGGCTGCCACCGGGGTCGCTGCCGGGCTCGCTGCCGGAGCCGCGGCCGGGGCGGTCGCCCACAACTCGTCGTCTAAGGCCGGCCGTGCGCCGGCGGCGGGGCGCAGGCCCCGGCGCCCGCGTCCGGGCCGGCGACCACGAATCCGGCGGCCCGTCCGGCGCCACCTGCCGCGCCCGCCACCGGGGCTCGTGCTCCGGCGGCCTCAGGCTCGGGCGGGCTGTGGGCCAGCGCCGCGCGACCGTCCGGCTCTCAGCCGACCCGCCAGCCAGGCGCCCGGCCCGATCCGGCCGGTTCTGCCCCGCGTCCGGCGCCGCCGCCCGCCTCTCCGGGGCCCGCTGCCCCGCGTCCGGCGCCGCCGCCCGCCGCCCGGCCGTCCGGGCCGCCGGCGGCCTGGCCAGGAGGTTCCTCGTCCGGGTCGGCTGGGTCCGGGTCTGCTAGGTCCGGGTTGCCGGGTCCGGCCGCCCGGCCGCCTGGCCCGGCGGGTCAGGGCCGGCCCGTCAGGCCGCGCCGCAGCCGCCCGCGCCTGCCCGTGCGGCCGCTCCGGCGGCGCCGCCCGCCCGTGCCGCCGCTCCCGCGGCGCCGCCCGCCCGGCAGTCCGGGCCCCCCGCCTGGGCTGGCCGCCCCGCGCCGGCCAGCCGGCGCGATGCCCAGGGCGAAGCAGATGCCAGCCGCCACGGTGATGCCGCCGCGCCGCTGTCGGGCGGCCCCGGCGGCGGTGACGAGCCGGAGTCCTCTGGGCCGTTCTGGCTGCGGCCGATCAGGCGCAGGAAGTAGCGGGCGGCTATGGAGCTGTCATCGAGCCAGCGGAAAGTCGCCTTCGCCATCATCGTCCTGGTGCTCGCCGGGCTGGGCATTGCGGTATTCCGGCCATCGGCCCGCAGCTCATCCGGCGGGGCTCCAGCCCCGGCGAGACCGCCCGCCGGTCAGGCCGTTCCGGCGGCGTCGGGGGGCGCCCTGTCCCCTGGGGCGGCCGCCCCCGGCCAGGCGGCCACGCCGGCGCCGTCCGCGGCGGGGACTCCCGATATCTACCAGTGGCTGCCGTTTACCCCCTCCGAGCTGGCCGCCGCCGCCGCCGTGGCGGTCAGGTTCGCTGGTGACTACGACACCTTCTCCTATAACGAGAATGCGGCCAGCTACCTGGCTCCCATGCGGAGCCTGACGACCAGCCAGCTCGCATCACTTCTGGCCCGGGCCTACGCCACACCCGGCGTGGCCAGCCTGCGGACGAGTACCAAGCAGGTGTCATCGGGCACAGGGGTGATCACCGCGCTGCGCGCCTTCGGTCCTTCCAGCCTCACCTTCATCGTGCCGATCACCCAGAGCATCACGGACACCAAAGGCCACCGCCAGTCAACGACGGATTTCGCCGTAACGGTCACCAACAGCGGCGGCTGGCAGGTCAGCGACATCGAGCTAGCCTCTGCGGGGCAGTCGTGAACTGGCGGCCGCGCAGCGGCGGCCCCGGCAAGGTCGTCGTACTGCTGCTGGTGAGCCTGGCCTCGCTGCTGGTCCTCGGTTTACTGACGGCACCGATGCTGATGTTCGCCAGCGGCAGCATGCTCTTTGACTCAGGAAATTCCTGCGCCGCCGCGCACGCGGGATCGTCGGCCCAGCCGCCCGCCACCGCGGCGGCCCGCAACTCGATCCCGGCTAACTACCTCGCCCTGTTCCGGCAAATGGGGCAGCGCTACGGGGTCCCCTGGGTGATTCTCGCGGGAATCGGCAAGGTCGAGAGCAATGACGGCCAGACCACCCTGCCCGGGGTACACAGCGGCTCGAACGCTTTCGGGGCGGCCGGCCCGATGCAGATCGGGATTGGCGGGGCGTCCGGCAACACCTGGGGCGGCGCCCCGGTGCATCCGGCCGGCGCGCAGGCCGGCGGCGTGGCCACCGATGGCAACGGTGACGGCATGGCCAGTGTCTATGACCCGGCCGATGCCATCGCGGGCGCGGCTAAGTACCTGCTAGAGCACGGAGTGCTGGACAATCCCTCCGGGGCGATCTTCGCCTACAACCACCTGGAGTCCTACGTCCAGTCGGTGCTGCAATGGGCCAGGGTGTACGCCAGCGGCGGCTTCACGGTCGGCCCGGTCACCCTGGACAGCGACCCCAGCTGCCTGCCAGGGGTCGGCACCGTGTCCAGCGCGACGGTGGCCACGGTGATCACCTTCGCCGAGCAGCAGCTCGGGAAGCCTTATCAGTGGGGCGGCACCGGCCCAGACTCCTTCGACTGCTCCGGGCTGATGATGGAGGCCTACCGGGCGGCGGGTATCAGTATCCCCCGGACCTCGGAGCAGCAATGGCTGTGGGGACCGCGGGTCAGCGCCAGCCAGGTCCGGCCCGGCGATCTCGTCTTCTTCGCCGGATCCGACGGCACGACCACGTCACCCGGCCACGTCGGCCTGGTGATCGGCGGCGGCATGATGGTCGAGGCGTTCGCCACCGGATTCCCGATCCGGATCGCGCCCTATAGCGGCCGGGATCCGGTCGGGTTCACCCGCCCGGGGGCGCATCGAGGCATCCAGCTCGCCGCCGCCCAGTCGGGCCGCCAGTAGGCCCGGCCCGGGGCCAGCACCCCGTACGCGACCGGGGCAGCTCATCGCCAGCCTGCTCACCAACGCGCTGAAGTTCACTCCGGCGGGCGGCAAGATCGCGGTCCAGGCCGGACCTAGCGGGGCAGTCTCCAGATGAATTACACATGATCTACACCTGGCGGCCACACCGGCGGGGTGCGCTCAACTGGTCCGGCGAGGCGCTGATGATCGCTCGGCCAACGTAGGAGCGGGGGGTGGACAGATGCCCCGGTCCGAGACCATTCCGGCAGATCGGCAGGCGGAGGGCACAGGCGTTGTCCGCTTGTCCTTGCTTGGTCACTTCAGTCTCCGCGCTGATGGCGTGGAGCGACCGCTGGCCGCAGGCTCGCGCCGCTTGATCACGATGCTCGCCCTGAGCGGTCAGCGCATATGCAGGCCGGTGGTCGCCGGGACGCTGTGGCCAGAGGCGACTGATGCGCGCGCCAGTGCCTGCCTTCGCTCGGCGATCGCCCGCCTTGGTCACGCCCATCTTGAGGTGCTGTGCGTGAACGCGAACGAGCTGTCGCTGAATGCAGCCGTGCGCGTCGACCTGCGGAATGCTGAGGTCGAGGCGCGGCGGCTCCTGGCCAGCCATGGGGCGCTGTGCGATGCCGACCGCTGCGGGGCAAGCGCCGAGCGGCTCTCACTCGAATTGCTGCCCGGCTGGTATGACGACTGGGTGCTTATGGAAGCTGAGGCGTGGCGGCAGCTGCGCCTCCACGCGCTCGAAGCGCTGAGCATACGGCTCAGCTCGACGGCCTGCCATGCCGAGGCGATCCTGGCCGCACTGGCGGCCGTGGCTAGCGATCCGTTTCGCGAAAGCGCACGTTCGGTGCTCATCCGCGCTTACCTAGCAGAAGGCAATCGTTCCGAGGCGCAACGCGAGTTCGGGCGATATCGGGAGCTCCTGCTCGGCTCGCTTGGCGTAGAGCCGACGCCGCGCCTTCATGCGCTGGCGTGTGCGGAGCCGTAACCGTCACAAGACGGTCACGGCCACCATGGGAAGGTTCATCGGTGATGCCACGTGAGCCTGTTGGCGTCCTGATCCTCCGAGTCTGGCTGGAGCAGGGTTCAGCCACACCGTTCCGGGCCATCCTCCGCGTGACCGCGGACGTCGGCTTTGGGCCCTCTGTCAGCCTGTACCTGGCTGAGCCCGACGAGGTCATCGATGCGGTGCGAGAGTTCCTTGAGCGGGTGTCTGGCGGGCCCGGCGTACAGGAATGAAACGGGCCTTCCGCCGCATCACGCGGTGGTCACGCCCTAGTCACGCCCTAGATGGCAGATTAACCACCAGGGGCAGGCGCCCGCTCCGCGGGACAACGGGCGTCATGACACGGAGAGCGGCTCGTTCGTCGGCGAGAACACTAGGAGAGTCGCATGCCTGATGACCTGGGACCGCTTCGGATCGTCCGGCCGGACGACCTGCTCAATGTCACCGTCGAACTCACGAATCTGCGGGTGTCCGCGGACCGGCACTTCCTGGAGCGGATCGACCCTGCTGCGCCGGCGTGGCTGGCGTTCGTGCTGCCACCGCAGCACCTGTCGGAGCAGGCCTTCATGGAGTACAAGGACCACGTCGAGCTGGCGGCCCAGCCGCCCGTAGGCTACGTCGCGGCCGGGCCGTCGCGGCTGGTCTTCGCCCTGCCCGCCGACGCGCAGCAGTGGCCACTGGACGTTGCCAGCCTGCTGGCCTGGGATCAGCTGACCCCGCGCCTCGCGGGTAACGCTCTGCCGCCGGACGCGACGACCGGACCTGCCCTGGTGCCGCCGGCGAGCGACGAGACTGCCCTGGAGGTGCCGTACCGTCTGCTGCTGTCACCTGACTCCCTGGCTCGCTGGTGGCACCGGGCCGAGCCCTTCCAGGCGGGCGGGCGATACGAGGTGTGGCACAGTGTGCTTCGTCCTGACGGCACACCCGAGGGGCCGCGCACGCGGGGCCGGCCCGTCCCCGTCCGTGCTATCGGGTTCAGGAACGTCGGCAACTCGTTCACGGCCTCGCTGTCGACGGAGGATCTCGCTGACCTGGTCACCTTGTCCGGAGACTTCGGAAACCACGCCAGGTCTCCAGCCGCGCTGGGCCTTACTCTCCGGGAGTGGGTCGATAGCCTCGTCGCCGCCGGCCTCTGGGGGCGCCCGATCGTGCCGGAACCGCTGCAGGCCGATCACTTCGCCGTGGGTCCCCTGGGGGCGCACGTCCGTATGCACGGACTATTCGACTTCCCGGCCGAGGATCAGGACCCTGTGCTGCTCCAGCAGCTGGGCGTGAAGACCCCGAGCTTGCAGCAATATGAGCACATCCTGGGCGCAGGCCGCGACCAGTGGGTCAAGGTCGTCCACCGGGGATATCTCGACACCGGTCAGCGCGCGTCTGTGGTCAAGGTCACCCACCGCAGCTTTGAGCCGATCGTGGCCGGCGACGGGGTGGGCCCGCAGGGTCATTTCTCGATCTTCGGCACCCGCGCCTACCTGCGCCAGTTCTACCAGGTGGTGGTCCAGGAGCCGACGATCGACTTTGCGAGCCTGGCCCCCGGTTATCTCAGCGCCGGCCGTGAGATGCCGATCCGGTCACTGAGACTGACCACGCTCTCTACCCCCAAGATCGACCTGCCTGTGGACCCCGACGAGGTCGAGGGGCTCCAGCGGATCATCTGGCACCAGCAGCACCCGTGGGGCCAGGCGCCGGACGAGGCCACCCTAGGCAGGCTGGTTCAGGCCGAGATCGAGCGGAATCTGGGGAAGCCGTTCCCGATCAAGGCCGGCGATGCGGAGGTTCAGTTCGGCTTCGTCGCCACCGACTGGGCGGGCGGCCAGATCACGGCGGCCAAGCCCATGCTGTTCATCCCTTACCAGTTCACGAGTGACCCCGCCCAGTCGGGGGTGGACATTCCCCCCGCCGAGTCGGGGGTGGCCGTGGCGAATATCTTTCAGGAGCAGACCGTGTCACTGGCCGGACAGGTCATGGCGGTCGCCGACCCCAGCGGCGCCGTCCCTGGCTCGACCGCCGTGCCGGTCGACGATCTGACCTTCAAGCTGCAGCCGCTGACCAGCCGGGCGGGATTGCCCGACACCTACCTGCCCCGCTGGGTGCTGACGGTCGATTCCCTCCGCGTGCACCTCGAGGCGGTGGAGCGTCTTACCGGCACCGCCGACGCCGTGCCCGTGACCCTGCACACGGCCTACCTCAAACAGGGCCTGGGGATCGGCGTCAACCCGGCGGGCACGTACCTGAAGCTGACCAAGAACTCTGCCATCGCCTTTGGCGGTGCGCGCGGTGGCGGCGTGGCGCAGCCCCAGGCGGCGCTTGAGGTGGTCACCAGCCGGCAGGGCGCGCTGGCCGAGAGCCTGGCCATTCCCGTCGTCCCTGGCGTCCCCGTCGTACCTGGCGCCTCTCTCGCCGAGATCTTCGGCGGGGCCAAACTATTCGGGACCGTCGACCTCTGGCGGATCCTGGATGACATCCCCGCTCCGGGCCCCGGCAATGTCGGGCTCGCGGACCTGGCCGAGGACAAGTTCGCCGAGCTGCTCGCCGACGCCAGGCAGCTGGTGCCGATCCCGGTCCTGCGCAGCCGCAGGATCATGGGAGCGGACGGCCGGCCCTCGGGCGATCGAGGCCCGGTTCGTCTGGAAGCCCGCGTTGCGGACCGATTCGAAGCTGGATCCCCTCATCGAGGTCGGCGACGCCCAGTTCATCCTGGACGCGCGGACGGTTACCCCGCTGGACGGCAGTGCGCCGGAGGCTACCGTGCGCGGTGAGCTGATCGGCTTCAGCCTCACCTTCGCCGACGTGGTCAAGGTGTCGATGGGCCGCCTGGTCTTCCTGGCCCGGCCCGGTCGCAAGCCCGATGTCAGCGCCGAGGGCGTGTCGATCGAGTTCCAGGGCGCACTCGAGTTCGTCAACACGATCCGGGATGTCCTGCCCGATAACGGCTTCAGTGACCCCCCGGCGATCGAGGTCACCACTGAGGGCATCACCGCGGGATACAGCCTGGGCATCCCCACTGTCGGCGTGGGTGTCTTCTCGCTGCAGAACCTCAACCTGTCGGCCATGCTCTCCGTGCCGTTCATCAGCAAGCCGGCCGGATTGCGGTTCGCGTTGTCGGAACGCCAGCACCCCTTCCTGGTCACCGTCACCCTGTTCGGCGGGGGCGGCTTCTTCGCCCTGGGGGTGAGCGCCAACGGTGTCGACGAGATCGAGGCATCCATCGAGTTCGGTGGCAACGTCTCGCTGAACCTGGGGGTGGCCAGTGGCGGTGTCTATGTCATGGCCGGGGTGTATTTCGGCAAGACCGCGAAGGCGTGTGTGCTGACGGGGTACCTGCGCTGCGGCGGGTACCTGTCGGTCCTCGGCCTCATCTCGATCTCGCTGGAGTTCTACCTGGCGTTCACCTGGCGTCAGAAGGCCGGCGGTGGCAGCGAGATCTGGGGTCAGGCGAGCCTGAAAGTCTCGGTAGCGGTCTGCGGATTCAGCAAGAGCGTCGAGCTGTCCATCGAGCGGCGGTTCGCCGGGGCCTCCGGCGACCCGAGCCTGGACCAGGTGCTGACGCCGGATGACTGGCAGACGTACTGCCTGGCCTATGCCCCGGAGGTGGCGGCATGATGACCGAGCAGCGTATCCAGTGGGTCACCCTGCCGGGCGGGATCAGCCGGGACGACGGGCGCACCGTCTCGGTCTTCGTGGCGCCGCGACTGCGGTCGGACGGTGGCGACACCCTCGCGGATTATCCCGACTTCGCAGCATGGCCGGAGACCATCTCCGCTACCACCTGGCAGGTCTCGATCGACGGCGTGGACGTGCCGTCGGCGGTGCTCAGCGAGCCGCCCGAGCAGGACTTCTGGACCGCGCTGTTCCCGCCTGAGACGCACGTGACGCCCTATGAATTCGATGACTATGCCGACCTGCCCATGGTCACCTACGGTGTCGGTTCCGTCATCGACACCCTCCTCGGCCTGTATGCCAGGGTCGCCGCCGCTTCCGCCGACGGCCTGCCTCGCCGCTACTCGACCACGGACGCCGAACCCGCCGTGCAAGGCCTGGACTACCTGCTCGGCGACCTGCGCGACGTCATCGACGGGGAGCTGTTCCACTTCGCTGAGACGGCCGACCGCCGCGACGTGGTAGCTGCGCACCTGGCCGCGGCTCGCGACCGTTCCCGGCAGCTGCGCACGCTCGGACCGCGAGGCGGGCGGCTGCCGGTCGACCCCTGGCAGAACGGCTCCGAAGTCGAGCGCGCCCTGTTCTTCCACTCCCGGCCCGAACCCGAGCCACGTCCCATGCCCGCCGATGGCGACCACTATCGCCAGCAGGTGGACTTCCACCAGATGATCAGCGCGCTGGGCAATTACCCTCAGTTGCTGCGCCGGCTCGGTCTCCTGGTCGATCTGCGCCTCGCGGCAGCCGACCTTCCCGATTCGGCCCCCGCTGCGCCCGCGCGGATCCGGGTCACCCCGACGCTCCCCGCCGCGTCGCTCCCGCCGGAAGGCGTCCCGACGGTCACGCGCGTGGATGTCGTGCCTGACACCGCCTACGTCAGCCAGGACGTGCCCGGCGCCGGGCACGTCTTCGCGGCCGCCCACCGCACCCCGGACCCGCTGGCCCCTCCAGGTGCCGTGCCCACTGGCCTGATGGCGTTGCCGGAGAGTGTGTTCCGGCTGGAGCAGGTCGACGTCGACGGGGCGGCACTCAAGGCCGTGAACACGGCGGCGACCGTCTACCAGCCGGCCTCCACCGAGGCAGAGCAGCCACTGCACCAGCCGGACGCGGTTGGCCTGCCGGCGCTGCGCACCGGTGGCCTGCTCCTCGTCCAGACCGATCGGGCGGCCGCGCTGCAGGGCGGCTTCGCGAAGGCCCTCGATGCGAATGCGGCCGTCGAGCGGGGCGACTCGACGACCCTGTATGCCGAGGACCTGGTCCGCGGTCACCGGCTGGACATCCTGGACACCACGACCGGTACATGGCGGTCGTTGCACCAGAGGGTGGAGTCGGTGACGGCGGAGCGGTATGCCGGGAACATCCCTCCCGTACCGGGCGAGGGCTTCGTTCAGCTCACCCTCGCCGGACCGCTCACCCCGCCGGGCGCCGCGCCCGATCCGCACGCCGAGGTCTATGTCCACGAGACGATCGTCACCTGGGACGGGTGGAGCCTGTCGGTGCCGCGGGTGGGGGCCAGCCTCAGCCGCGACCCGCGTGCCCCCGACCCGGATGTCCCCGAGAGCCAGCCCGCCAGAGTCGCCAACGACCCGGAGACCTCGATGGGCCTGTCGGTGACGGCCGCCTCCGCTCCGGGTACCCTGCCCCGGCTGCGCTTCGGCCGCGGCTACCGGGTCCGGATGCGCACGGTGGACCTGGCCGGCCACGGGCCGACCCTCGAGGAGGCTGACCACTGGCTGGCCCTGCCCGCCGCGGCCACCCCGGCGTTGCCGGCCCAGACCCCCACCGCATACCTGCGCTTCGAACCGCTGCCTGCACCCGCGGTCGTCCCCGCGGTTCCGTTCGGCGAGGGCTCTTCGCTGCTGCGGCTGGTGATCCGCAGCAACGGCGACGACCCCCGGGGGTGGGCTGACGCCTTCAACGCCGACCACGGACCGGACAGCGCGAGCCCGCACCCGGAATACGAAGGATTTGACCACCGCCACCTGGCCCCGCCCAAGGCGTCGTTCGAACTGGCCGAACGCCACGGCCAGTTCGACCCCGTGATGGGTCCGGCCGGGCGACCCGACCCAGCCCAGCTGACCGCGATCGCCGATGCCTACGAGGTGGCCCGTCGTGAGAAAGGCAGCTACGACGACCCGGACGCGCCGGGCGCCGAGGTGGTCCACATCCCGCACCCGCCCGCCTCACGAGACGAGCAGAACGAGCAGAACGAGCCGGACAGGTCCGAGCAGCGTTACGTGATTCGACGCGACGCTCAGCTCGATCTTCCGTATCTACCCGACCCGCTCTGCCGCGGCGCCGTGTTCTTCGGGCTGCCCGGTGCCGCCGGGGCGGACCCGACCGTCGTGACCTTCGACGGACCGTCGTGGTACGAGGGCCGGCCCCTGCGACTGCGACTGGCTGGCGGAATCGACCCGCCCGTCTGGGACGACGAGGCTCGTGTGCTCACGATCCACCTGGCCCCCTCGGATCGGGCCCGCAGCCGGGTCATGTCGCAGCTCACGGACCTGGAGCTGATGGGGATGCTCGGCTGGTGCGAGCGCACGCTCGGTGCCGCCGACCGCGACCGCGTCATCACCGCCATGAGGGAGAACCGCAGCTGGCTCACGACGCCATGGCACCAGATCGAATTCGTGCACGCGGTGCAGCAGCCGCTGGACCCCCCAACGGTGGATCGGCTCGAAGTTCGGCGCGTGCCGGGGCAGACCTCGGCCGACCTGCTGGCGGAACTGACCCTGCACGTCCCGAGCACCGAGAAGATCGACGTCCTGGCCGCCTGGACCGAGCCTATTGACGACCCAGCGGAGCCTGAGCCGCGCGAGGTGGCCGGCCAGGACGTCGTCTTCGACCTGGCCACGGCCACCGCCGCGACCAACACGGTCTACGGCCCGGCGGACCAGCCGTACGCCCTGGTCGACGGCAGGCTGCTGACGTTCAACACGGTCATTGCGGGCCGGAAGGCGCTGGCTACTCCGGCCGCCCATCAGTTCGGTGACACCAAGCACCGCGAGGTCACGTACACCGTGCAGGCGACGACCGCGTTCCGGGAGTACTTCCCGCCCGAGTGGGCCGGCCAGCCGGGCCTGCTGACCCGTTCCAGCGAGGTTCACGTCCTCGACGTCCTGAGCAGCGCGCCACCCTCGACCCCGACCCTGCTGTATGCCGTGCCCACCCTGAGGTGGGAGGACCTCAGCACCCCCGATGCGCAGGTCACCCTCCGCCACGGAGGAGGCGTCCGGGTCTGGCTCGAGCGCGGTTGGTGGTCCTCGGGGGCGGGTGAACGGCTGGGTGTCGTCTTCGGGCCCCCCGTCCTCGACGTGAACGATCCTCGGTGCAACGTCACCTCGTTCATCGGCCAGGACCCGACGCGGGCCGGCGGGACAATCGCCGCGCCAGCCCGGGACACCTTCGGCGGGGCAGTCCAGTTCGTCGACGGCGTCCCGTTGCTGGAGGACGTGGGGCCGATGAGCCTGGCCACGTTCGAGCCGGTGTTCGACCCGACGAGCAACCGCTGGTACTGCGACATCGACCTGGACACCGGCCCGGCCTACCTGCCGCTGCTGCGACTCGCGCTGGTGCGCTACCAGCCTCATGCCATCGAGCACTGTGAGGTCTCCAGGGTGGTTCTGGTCGACCTGGTTCAGACCTTGCCGGAACGCACGCTGACCGTGATCCACTCTGCGGCCGGCGACACTAGCCGGACGATCACCGTGGCCGGGCCCAGCTACACCGCCTCGGCGGGGCTGGCGACCAGCCGCAGCGACCCTTCCGCGCTGGCCGTGGTGCGTTGCACGGTGCAGCGCAGGCCGTCCGGGGGCGGGGACGATCCGCTGGCGTGGGTCGAGGTGCCCGAAGCCGGGATCGCCCTGTCGCCCGCGTTTACCGGCACCGTGGCCACGTGGACCGGTTCGCTGACGGTGCCCGAGGCCCCGCCGGACACCGACCAGCGACTCCTGGTCGTGGAGGAGGACCGGCTCGCGGTCGACGAGCAGACGACTTCCGACGGCGGATTCCTGCCCCGTGTCATCTTCGCCGCAACGGTCGCGCTGTGAAATCCGGATGATGAGGCGTCAACGTCCTCACGATCAGCGAAGCCATGCGGCTGCTGGCCGCTTGCCGATCATCGGCCTCGGCCAGATCCGCAACCGCCTGGCCGCTTTCGAGATCCCCGCGGCTCCTCACCCGTCTATGCGCGCCACGTTCAGGATCACGAGCCAGTGCCGGGTCACTGATTGGCCAGGGCGTCGCCCGATGCGCTCACGGACCTCGGCGTAGAGCGCTCCTCGGGCGGATGAGTCCATCGCGAGGTGGGAGGAGAACGTCTCCAGCAGCGCGACGTACTGCTCGGCGGTGTAGTCACGCTGCCATACGTACCGGCGGGTCGTGACGTCGCCGAAGTAGCCGCTGGCCTCGATCTCGGCCGCCGCGCCGGGAACGTCCTGGGGCTGCGGGGGCGGCCACGGCATGGCCGGTGACCCGCCCAGCGCGTCGTAAACAGCCTGGATCTCGGTGAAGAACGGGTCGAAGCCGGCCGGGAAGGCGTGGTGAGCGGCCCAGATCGCGAGCGCGCCGCCGGGACGGAGCAGCCCGGCGGCCTTCCGGTAACCGATCGCCGGATCGACCCAGTGCCAGGCCGTCGCGGCGAAGATGAGGTCGAAGCTGGCGCCGGCCGGATCCCAGGCCTCGAACGTCGTGTTCACGATCTGGACGCCGGGCCGGTGACCCAGCCTGGCCCTGGCCACCGCGGCCATGTTGGCGCCTGGCTCCAGGCACACGATCTGGTCGCCCGGCCTGGCTATCGCCGTCGTGGCCTTGCCTGTCCCCGAGCCCACCTCCAGGAGCCGGGCGCCGGGCCTGATTCCGGTCAGCGCGGCGAGGTCGGAGTACAGCGCTGGCGGGTAGGACGGCCGCGCTTCGTCGTAGAGTGCCGCGACCCGGTCGAATTCCAGGCCCGTCGGCGGCGGATGGCTGCTGGTCACGCATCAGTATCGCGTGTTGCGCATCCAGGTGGATGCCTGCGCATAGTGAACTCGCAGGTGCGTCCCCAGATCGAGGAGCCACATGGATTTCGAGCTTTCCGTAGAGCAGCGGCTGTTCCGGGACTCGCTGCGTGCGTTCGTGGACAAGGAGATCCGGCCGGTCGCCCGCGAGTGGGAGGCATCGGGCCGGTACCCGGATGAGATCCTGGCGACGATGCGGCAGATGGGCCTGTTCGGGCTGACGGTGCCGGAGGAGTACGGCGGGATGGCGGCCGACATGGTGTCGCTGGCGCTGGTCTTCGAGGAGATCTCCCGCGGCTGGATGGGCGTGGCCGGCTTCCTCGGCACCCATTCAGTGTCCTGCTGGATGATCGCCAGATATGGCACCGACGAGCAGAAGGCCGCTCACCTGCCGGCGCTGGCCAGCGGACAGCGGCGTACGGGCATCGCGCTGACCGAGCCTGGCGCTGGCAGTGACCTGCAGGGCATCCAGACCACCGCGCGCCGGGATGGCGACCACTACGTGGTCAGCGGCCGTAAGACCTGGATCACCAATGCGCGGCATGCGGACCCGCTGCCGGTGCTGGTCAAGACCGATCCCGCAGCGACGCCAGCGCACCAGGGGATGTCCGTGCTGCTGGTCGATGCGGGCCTGCCCGGCTTCGAGATCGTGCGCGACCTGCCCAAGCTCGGCTACCGGGGGCCAGAAACCTGCGAGCTGGTCCTGGACGACGTCCGGGTGCCCGCGGCGAGCCTGCTCGGCGGGGCGGAAGGCCGCGGCCTGCAGCAGGTGCTCGCCGCGCTGGAGACGGGCCGGGTCAACGTAGCCGCCCGCGCGGTCGGCGTCGCGCAGGAGGCCTACGATCAGGCGCTGCGGTACTCGGGGGAGCGGGAGGCTTTCGGCCAGCAGATCGCCGGCTTCCAGGCCGTGCAGCTCAAGCTGGCCGACATGGCGATGAAGGTGCAGGCGGCCAGGCTCCTGGTCTACTGGGCCGCGACCCGGGCCGACGCCGGCCAGCGCACGGACATGGAATCGGGCCTGGCGAAGGTCTATGCCTCCGAGGTGGCGCAGGAATGCGCCATGACCGCCATGCAGGTACACGGCGGATACGGCTACTCGCAGGAGTTCACCGTCGAGCGGCTGTACCGGGACGCGCCGCTCATGGTGATCGGCGAGGGGACCAACGACGTGCTCCGCACGGTGATCGCCAAGGCGCTGACGAGCGGACGGAGCTCGATTGGCTGACCTGCGCCCCGGCTGAGCGGCTGAGTGACCAGGGCTCGCGGTTCCACTGATCTGCGGTTGACTGATCTGCGGTTCCACTGATCTGCGGTTCCGCTGATCTGAGGTCCGCGTCCGGTCCGGGTCTGAGGTCCGGTTACTTGGTTTCCAGGGCGCTTTGCGGCGGCCGGGACCTATTGCGCCCGGAAGATCGCGGCCTGGACAGCTCGTCGGGGAGCTGCAGCAGCGGGTTGGTCGCACTGGCCACGACATCAGCGGCAATGTCGATGACGCGCCTGCCGCGATTCCGGGCGGCGCTCCTGAGCTGCTCAAATGCCTGCCTGGGCAGGATGCGGTGCCGCTCGGCCAGCACGCCGATCGCCTGCTCGACGCGAATCCGGGCGGTCAGGGCGTGCTCCAGCTGGCCGACAGTGGCCCGGAGCCTCCTGGCCTCACGAGCCACGGCTGACTCGGGGGCGGACGTGTCGGCGCCATCCTCTGGCGCGCCTGCCGAGGCTGACCTGGCCGGTGCGTCCGAAGATGCCGGTGCGTCCGAAGATGCCGGTGCGTCCGCTGAGACTGCAGCGCCTGCCGAGGCTGTCACATCAGTTGCGCCTGCTGAGGCTGCCGCGCCTGCTGAGGCCTGCGCGGGCGATGGGACCGGTGAAGCGGCCGAGGCCGCGGGCGGCGGCCCGTCGGCAGGCGGCGGGCCGCCTGACTGCTCAGCGGTCAGTTCCGCGGCGAGCAGGTCAGCCAGCACCATCGCGCAGGTCAGGTCCGGCACGTCGGCGCCGCCTACCCGCCAGCCGTCCCTGGTCCGGCGGACAACCGCGTCTTCCGGCACCGCCAGGAAAGGGCCAGGGGATCCGGCCGGGCCGGCGGCCGGATCAGAGCCGGGATCGGCCTTGCCGCTGGCCGTTTCGCCGTGGTTGTCACTCATCAGAGCTCAGCCAGTTCAAGCAGCCGCTGCTTAACTGCCGCCGCTGATGGGTTCGTCAGCGCGCTGCCGTCCGGGAACACGACGGTCGGCACGGTCTGGAACCCGCCATTCACGGACATGACATAGTCAGCCGCGCCGGGCTCCTTCTCGATGTCGATCTCCGCCATCTCGATCCCGTCGCGCGCCAGCTGGCTCTTGAGCCGCCTGCAGAACGCGCACCACGTGGTGGTGTACATAGTCAGCGGCTGTGCCATCTGCCTTCATCCTCCCTCACTGCAATTCTGCTACCGAACACTACTAACGCCAGCGTCCGCCACGGGCTTCCCGCCAGCCGTCGGCGGGATGCGCGATGATGGCCGCGGAACAGGAGGTGCGCCCGTGCTGGAGGGTCCCGACGCCGTGCTGGCCGCGCTCGACCCCGATCAGCAGCAGGTCGCGCGGGCCGTTCGCGGCCCGGTGTGCGTCCTGGCCGGCGCAGGCACCGGCAAGACTCGTGCCGTCGCGCACCGCATCGCCTATGCGGTTGCCACGGGCGCCGTCGATCCGGGACGGGTCCTCGCCGTGACCTTCACCACCAGGGCCGCGGGCGAGCTTCGCGGCCGGCTGCGGCAGCTGGGCAGCGTCGCCGTGCCCGGCACCGGGATGGAGCAGGTGCAGGCCCGCACCTTCCACGCGGCCGCGCTGCGCCAGCTCACTCACTTCTGGCCGTCAACCGTGGGCGGGCCGGCCCCGCAGCTCCTCGATTCCAAGATCAGCCTGCTGGCCGAGGCCGGCCGCCGGCTGCGGCTGTCGGCGAGCATGCCCGAGCTCAGGGACGTCGCCGCGGAAATCGAGTGGGCCAAGGTCACCCAGGTCCGGCCGGATGACTACCCGCAGGCAAGTTCCACCGCAGGCAGAACGACCCCCCTGGCGCCGGTCACCATCGCCAGGCTCTACGCCGGCTACGAGGAACTGCGCAGCGAGCGTCACCTGGTGGACTTCGAGTCCGTCCTGGAGCTCACCGCCGCCATCCTGGCCGAGCATCGCTCCGCCGCGATAGCGGTCAGGGACCGCTATCGCTACTTCGTCGTCGACGAGTACCAGGACGTCAATCCGCTGCAGAAGCTGCTGCTCGATGTGTGGGCGGCCGATACCGACGACGTATGCGTGGTCGGCGACCCGCGCCAGACGATCTACTCGTTCACCGGCGCGACGCCGGCCTACCTGACCGGGTTCGCGGGGCAATATCCGCACGCCACCGTGATCAGGCTGGCGCGCAACTACCGGTCCGCGCCGCAGGTCGTCGCGCTGGCCAACCGGCTCAGCGGGGCCGGCGGCCGGGCGGCCCAAGGAGCGGGCGGCGGTACGGGCCGCGGGGCGAACGGGATCGCCGGCGGTGCGGCCCTGGTCGCGCAGCGGCCGGCCGGGCCGGAGCCGACTTTCGCGGAGTACGCCGACGAGAGCGCCGAGGCGGCGGCGGTCGCCCGCCAGGCGGCCGCGCTGGTCCGGGCCGGGACCGCGGCGGGCCAGATCGCCGTGCTGGTCCGGATCAACGCCCAGATCCAGGGCTATGAGCAGGCCCTCGGCGAGGCGGGCGTGCCGTTCCAGATCAGGGGAGCCGAGCGGTTCTTCGATCGGGCTGAGGTGCGGCAGGCGATCACGCTGCTGCGGGCCGCGGGCCGGTCCTCATCCGCCGGCGAGGAGCCTGCCTCGCAGGTGCGGCCGGTGCTGTCCGGACTGGGACTGAGCCGTGACGCCCCGGCGGCCAGGGGCAAGGCGCGCGAGCGATGGGAATCGCTGGCCGCGCTCGCCGGGCTCGCCGATGAGTTCTTCGCGGCCGCGCCGCAGGCGACGCTCGCCGACCTGGCCGCCGAACTCGCGGCGCGCAGCGCGATCGGGCAGGCCCCGCAGGTGGAAGGGGTGACGCTGGCCTCGCTGCACGCGGCCAAGGGGCTGGAGTGGGACGCGGTGTTCCTGCCGGGCCTGACCGACGGCACGCTGCCGATCGTCTACGCGCAGACTGATGATGCCATCGAGGAGGAACGCCGGCTGCTGTACGTCGGCATCACCAGGGCCCGAGAGCGCGTCTGCCTGTCCTGGGCCCGGTCCGGGTCGGCCGGAGGCCGCCGCGCCCGGCAGCCCTCCCGGTTCCTGGCCGACCTGCGGCCCAGGCGGATGGCCGGAAGGGAACGCTGAGCGGCGGCCGGCCGGGCCGCGCCGGGCCGGGTTGGTCGCCGTCCCGGTGTCGGGCCGGCCAAGCTGGCCCGATACGGTGCAGCATCATGAGCAAGGCCCTGGATGCCGTGGTGGCGCTGCTTGACCTGGAGCAGATCGAGGTCAACATCTTCCGTGGCCGCAGTCCCGAGGGCGAGCGGCGGCAGCGGGTATTCGGCGGCCAGGTGGCGAGCCAGGCCCTGGTCGCCGCGGGCCGCACCGTCCCGGCCGACCGTCCGGTGCATTCGCTGCACGCCTACTTCATCCGGCCGGGGGATCCGACTGTCCCGATCATCTACCTGGTCGAGCGGGTGCGCGACGGACGCTCGTTCACGACCCGGCGGGTGTCGGGGGTCCAGCACGGGGAAACGATCTTCACGCTGTCCGCGTCGTTCCATCACGCTGAGCCCGGCGTGTCGCACGCCGATCCGATGCCCGATGTCCCGGCACCGGAGGACCTGCCGACGACCGCGGAGCGGATGGCCAGGCTGTTCGGCGATTCGGCCCGCGAGTACTACACCAGCAATCCCATCGACATCCGGCACGTCGGCCCGCTGACCTTCGAGGTCACGAAGGATCCGTCACTGCGCACCACCCGCAACCTGGTGTGGCTCCGCGCGGACGGCGAACTGCCCGACGACCCGCTGCTGCACGTCTGCATCATGACCTATGCGTCCGACATGACACTGCTGGACTCGGTCATGCTGGCGCACGGGCTGTCCTGGGCGGACGGGACCACGAAGGGCGCCAGCCTGGACCACGCGATGTGGTTCCACCGCCTGTTCCGGGCCGACCGGTGGCTGCTGTATTCGCAGGAGTCGCCTGCGGCCGGCGGAGCCAGAGGCCTGGCGCGGGGCGAGCTCTTTACCAGAGAAGGCGATCTGGTGGTGTCCGTGGTGCAGGAGGGGCTTATCCGGACGCAGATGTGACCTGCGAGGATATCTTCCTGATAACCGTCTGGGCACGGGGCGGAAAAAGAGTTGCTCTGTTACTAGGCGCCTGCGTAGGGTTCTAGCATGTCCGCAGCCCACTGACGACGAAACGGAAGGAGGTACCGAAATGCTGAACATTTTCTCGAACGCTGAGTCTGCCGCTGACCAGCGCGCAGGTTTTGCCCTGGGTGCCTTCGTGCCGTGGAGCGTCGGGGCCGTTTGGCCGGACGGCACAAGGGCGATCGTGCGCCCGCGCCCGGCCAGCACGGCTACGGCCAGCACGGCCGGCCTGGTTCAGCCGTTCGGGCCGCAGAGCCCCTGTGAGAAGTACGCGCACATGACCCACATCGTCACCGGTGGTGGCGATGCTTTGGGTCCGCATCCGGCGAGGGATCCGGTCTAGAACGACCGGCCTGATCCCCCTCGAGGCCGCGGACCCGAAATCGGGTTCGCGGCCTTTGTCATGCGAGGCCACCGTTTTGTCAGACGTGTGAGAGACCGTAGGACGAGTAGATGAGAGGGGTTGGCACCGATGCACTGGCCCGGAACCACCGCCGTGTTGGAGGGCCCGGCGGGGTTTGAGGCAGGGTTTGATGCTCAGTCCGCGCTCGCGGGGACTATAACCGGCTCTGCGGCCGCGGCCGTCCCGACAGCGATGGCCGCGGTTCCCAGCGGCCGTGACCTGCCATGCGGGGACGATCCGGAGTTGTTCTTCGCAGAGTCTCCGCAGGACGTCGAGTACGCCAAGTCGCTGTGCCTGGACTGCCCGGCGCGGATCGCCTGCCTGGCGGGAGCGGTCGAGCGCAGGGAGCCCTGGGGCGTCTGGGGCGGCGAGCTGTTCTTGCGCGGCGAGGTCGTTCCGCGCAAGCGCCCGCGGGGTCGTCCTCGCAAGACCGATGTAGCGGCCTGACCGGGCCGCTGGCGCTCAGGCTTATCAAGAAACGGTGGTTGCCATGATGTACCAGGCCCCTGAGCAGGTCAGACAACGACAGCAGGCCATGCTGGACATGGCCACCGAGCAACGGACCAGGTTGCGGCTCCGAAGGCTCGGCCGGGCCAGGCGCCGGGTCGAGCGGGCCGAGCGGCGGCTGGTGGAGGACCTTATCGAGGCCAGCCAGCTGAATGCCGACCTCGCGGATCTGGAGCAGGTCCAGCGGTTCTGATGCCCGGCCGTCGGATGATCACGGAGGTTGCGGCGCTACGTGCCCCGCAGCCTCCGTGATCCATGATCGGTCGGCTCAGGCGTGCGGGCCAGCCGGCTCGCACATGCGGGCCAGCCGGCTCGGGACGGAGCTGGTCGTGGTCGTCGGCCGCGGTCCGGGCCTGACTCTCGGCAGGGATCAGGGCCTGACTCTCGGCAGGGATCAGGGCCTGACTCTCGGCGGCGATCAGGGCCTGACTCTCGGCGATCGGGACCCGATTCTCGTCGGCGATCGGGTCCAGGCTCGGCTGAGGCCCGGTGTCCGGGCCATAGCCAGGCATCCACCGGAGCACCTCGGCCCGGAACGGCCCCTCGCACTCAAGCTGGCAGAGCACGCCGATCCCGGCCGTGGATACGCGATGAATCAGCACGAAGGACGGGGGGAGGTTAAGACGGCGCCCGACGTTGGCGGACTTCATCTCGGTGACCCTGGTGGCCTGGCTGCGCATCCATTCCCGGCTGAACTTGAACGACTCCACCTGTGAGGGCTCGGCGAGCGGCGCGAGGAAGGCGTGCAGCGCGTCCTGGTCGACGCTGACTCCTTCGCGCAGGAAGCCGTGCTCCCTGAGGCGCTCCTCGACCACGTGGACATCGCCATCGGTGTGCATGAGCCAGAGCAGTTCCCCGAAGAACGGGGGGAATCCTTCCGGCAGCCGGTCCACGGCACCGAAGTCCAGGACGCCGAGCCTGCCGTCAGCCAGCAGCCGGAAGTTTCCCGGATGCGGGTCCGCGTGCAGGAGCCCGGCCCTGGCGGGCCCGGAGAACAGGAACCGGACGATCAGGATGCCCGCGTGGTTGCGCTCCTCCTGCGTACCATCTGAAATGATCTTCGATAGCGGCGTGCCGTCCATCCACTCGGTGACCAGCACATGATCAGTCGCGGCGATCACGTGCGGCACGAAGATGTCCGGGTCTCCCGCGTAGGCGCTGGCGAACGCCTCCTGTGAGGCGGCTTCCAGCTGGTAGTCAAGCTCTTCGGTCACCCGCTTCTGCAGCTCGCTGATGAGCGGCCTGACCTCGAGTCCGGGCATGAGCACGCTGAAGAGCCTGGCGATCCTGCTCAGCTGGATAAAGTCGTTGGCCAGTGCCTTGCCGGCGCCGGGGTACTGGATCTTGACCGCGACCTGGCGGCCGTCCTGCCAGACGGCGCGATGGACCTGGCCGATGGATGCGGCAGCGGCCGGCCGGTCGTCGAAGTCCGCGAAGCTGTCCCGCCAGTTCTCGCCGAGATCAGCGGCGAGCACCCGGTGGACGGTGCTCGCGGGCAGCGGCGGAGCCGACTCCTGGAGCCTGGTCAGCGTAGCCCGGTACGGTCCTGCGAGTTCAGGTGGCAGGGCTGCCTCGAAGATGGACAGGGCCTGGCCCAGCTTCAGCGCGCCCCCCTTCAGCTCGCCCAGCACCCGGAAGATCTGCTCCGCCGTCCGCTGCTGGATCTCCTGCGCGACGATCTCCGCCGGCCGCCCGCCAAGACGCCTGCCGAGTCCTAGTGCCGTCCGTCCGGCCAGGCCGACCGGCAGGGTGGCCAGCTTGGCCGTGCGCGTTACAGCACGGCGGGGCAGATCGCTCATGATCCCCATTCTCCGCTATCACGCACGGCTACTGCCACACGCGCATGCCATATGAGGCCGCCAGGTCCTGCGACGCCACTGCCAGCCAGGCAAAACGAGTTCCAGAGTACCGTTAATAACCGCCTTGACCTCTGGCGTCCTGTCGATGAACGCGAGGGCCTGCGCGGCGGCCTGCGCGGCGACGGCGGTGGCCAGTACCGCGTCGCAGGCCGGCGGATCCGGCTGCCTCGCGGCCAGCTGCGCGAGGATCAGCGGCCAGGCCGGGTCCTTGTCGGCCCTGGCCTGGTCCAGGCATCGCAGGCACGCGGTGCGCCCCGGCAGCACGAGCGGGCCGACCACGCCGATCGCCTCGCTGGCCGAGGCGGCCAGGTGCGGTACCCGGTCCGCCATCAAGCCGGAGGGCGGCTCGGGGACCTGATGGCCGGTCACGATGGCGAGGTCCGCCAGTACCGTCGCGCCGCCCGGCGGCCGCGCCGCCGGTCCCGGTCCTGTACCGGGGTCAGCCGCGTGATCATCTGCACGGGTGATCAGCCCGACCCCGGAGGCGGCCAGGATGCTCGCGATGGCGGCCCCGATCCGGCCTGGCCCGTAGATGTGGACCTGGGCGGCATCCCGCCGGGCCAGGGATCGCGCGCCGCCGTCACCGTCCGCGCGGGCCAGCGACACGGTCGCGAGCTCGGCGGCCAGGCGCTGGCGTACCGGCCGCGGCAATGCCCGTAATGTGCTGGCCGGGAAGTCATCGAGGGCGCCGCCCGCCGCGAGCAGGGCAATGACCCGGTCAGCGGTCTGCGCCGAGATGCCTCGCTCCACGGCCGCGGCGATGACCTGGGCGCGGTCGCGGCTTCCGTCCAGCAGGCTGAGCATGGACCCGGCCTGGCTCATTCCGGTCAGCGCCACGGCCCGGCGCGGGTCGATCCCGATCTGCAGGGTGTCGCGATCGCGCCACACCGGCAGGAGGCCGGATTTAAGTGCTGGTCTCACGGCAGCAAGCGTGCCAGCACGGACCGACAGTCTGGCGGGCGGAATCAGGGCCGTGGCTAGGTGCCCGGCGGCGGTCCGTCCTCGGGCGCCGGGCCGTCCGCGGGCGATCCGCCCTCGGACGCATCGCCCTCGGGCGCATCGCCCTCGGGCGCCGGGCCGTCTTCCGGGCCGTCCTGTCTGGCGGCGGCTTGCTCCCGGCTGGTATCCAGGTCGGAAATATCCAGCTCCGGGCGCCCGCGCACGAAGGCGTCGGGATCGTCGAAGTCGTCTGCCGTGGGCAGCAGATCGGGATGTGCCCACACCGCGTCCCTGCCGTCCACGCCGCGGGCCTCGGTGAGGCCGCGCCAGATCGCGGCCGCCTCCCGTAGCCTGCGCGGCCGCAGTTCCAGGCCGACGAGCGTCGCGAAGGTCCGCTCCGCGGGGCCGCCGGTGGCCCGGCGCCGCCTGATGGCCTCGGCCAGCGCGCCTGCCTGCGGCAGCCGGTCCTTCGCGGCGTCCTCCACCGCGGTGGCGACCCAGCCCTCCACCAGCGCGAGAATTGTCTCCAGCCGGGCCAGCGCGGCCTTCTGCTCCGCCGTGTCTTCCGGCTGGAACAGGGCAGCGCCCGACAGTGCCTCATTCAGCGCTTCCGGGTTGGCCGGGTCGATCTGGGGCATCGCCTCGCGCAGCGCGGCAGCATCGACCTTGATGCCCCGTGCGTAGTCCTCGACGGCGCTGAGCAGCCGCGAGCGCAGCCAGGGCACATGGGCGAACAGCCGGTGATGAGCCGCCTCCCGCAAGGCCAGGAACAGCCGGACCTCATCGGGGTTGATCGATAGCCCGTCGCCGAATTCAGTTACTCCGGACGGCAGCAGGGCGGCCGTGCCCTCGGGGCCGAGCGGCAGGCCGATATCGGTCGAGCTGACCACTTCCTGGGCGAGCGCTCCCAGCGCGGCACCGGTCTGGCCGCCGACCATCATCCCGCCGATCCTGCGCATCATCTCGCCGAGACCACCGAGCGGGCCCAGGCCGCCGGTCATCGCCGCCATCGCCGAGCGCATCTCGGGCGGCAGATCACCGCTCAGTTCCTCGGGATCCTCCGCGAGCATGCCGCCCATGGCCTCGACCGCGCGGGCCGCGATCGGGTCACACAGCTTGGACCAGACCGGCAGGGTAGCCTCGATCCACTCCGACCGGCTCCATGCCTGAATGCCCCGGATACCCGTGGGGAAGGACGTGGAATCCTCCAGCCAGAGGTCAGCGAGCCGGACCGCTTCGGTGATCTTGCTACGCTCAACCTCGAGAACGCTGGGGTCGCCTTTCGCCGCGATCGTCTGGCGCGCCACGTTCTTGGCCAGGTCCCAGTTGACGGGACCGCCTTGCCAGGACATCAGGTCGGCGAACTGCCGCAGGGCATCCGCGAACTGCTGAGGGTCGCCGAGCGGACCGAGCGGGCTGGGCTGACCACCTGGGCCGCCGCCGGAGCGGCCCGAACCGCTCCCGGATCCGCCGGAGCCCTCGTCGGGGTTGCCGGGCATGCCGAAGCCGAAGGGAGGATCAGTCATCTCCGCGGCCTCTCAGGCAGGATGGTAAGGGTCACGTTCGCCAAGCTATCCCGGGAGCAGTACACGGTGAGCAACCGAGTCGCCATGGTTCGCCCAGGGCTGAGGCCGCATGACCCGTTTTCGGGCGGGCCGTCTGGCCTGCGCGGCCCGGTCGGGCAGCAGCAGGAGCCAGTGCGCGGGGCAGCGGACGGCCGCCCCGATGAGGCCGGCCAGGGCGGCAGCGGGGGCGCCAGCCGGGCCGGCATCGCCGCGCGGGCCACCCGCCGGACGGCCCGCCGGACCGCGACGCGGGCGCCGCGCCCGGCCGCCGTGCCCGGCGAGCGGGCGGCCGAGCAGGCCGTACGCCGGCGGGGCCCGGTCGTCGCGGTGACCGGCGCGGCCCGTGGCATCGGGCACGCCCTGACGGCCAGGCTCGCATCCTCGGCCAGGATCGGCCGGGTGGTCGCGATCGACGATCACCGGGGCGACGTGGCCGGAGTGACCTGGCGCGTCGTCGACGTCCGCGACCCGGCGCTGGCCGGGCTGGCCGGGGTCGACGTCGTCGTGCACACCGACCTTGACCTGGACCCGGACTCTGACCACAAGACCAGGCGGGCGTTCAACGTACGCGGCGCGCAGACCGTGCTGACGGCGGCGGCCGCGGGCGGCGTCGGCCGGGTGGTGCTCGTCACCAGCGCCATGGTGTACGGCGCGCGCCCGGACAATCCCGTGCCGCTGGCCGAGGACGCCCCCCTCGGAGCGGACCCCGACGGGAGCGTGGTCGGGGACCTGCTGGAGATCGAGTACCTGGCCCAGCGCTCGCCGCGGACCCACCTGGGCATGGCCATCACGGTCGTCCGCCCCGCCGCGCTCGTCGGGGAAGGCGTCGACACTCTCGTGACCAGGCACTTCGAGGCTCCTCGGCTGCTGACCGTCAAAGGCTGCGCGCCGCGCTGGCAGTTCTGCCACCTGGATGACCTGGTATCGGCGCTGGAGCTCGCCGCGGCCGGCGAGGTTAGCGGCGAGTTCGCCGTCGGCTGTGACGGATGGCTGGAGCAGGAGCAGGTCGAGGAGCTGTCCGGGCTGCGGGGGATCGAGCTCCCGGCCGGGCTGACCTTCGGGACAGCGCAGCGACTGCACCGGGCGGGCATCACTCCCGCCCCGGTCACGGACCTGCATTTCGTCGTCTACCCGTGGGTCGTGGACTGCCAGACGCTGCGGGAGGCGGGCTGGCGCCCGGTGCACGAGAACACCGACGCGCTGCAGGCGCTGCTGGCCGAGCGGGCGGGCCGCCATGCCGTGGCGGGGCGCCGCCTGGCCAGAAAGGACGCGACGATCACTGCGGCGGGCGCGACGGTGGCCGTCATCGGGACCGCCGCCATCGTGCGCCGGGCCCGGCGCCGGCGGCGCGGGACGTGAGCGGCGGCCAGCGTCCGATACCCGAAGCGCACGGCCAGCGGCGGCGGGTGACACCGCCAGCGGCGGCGCGGGTGATGAGCGGCGCACGGTAACTTGGCACGATGAACGTGATCCGGCTGGCTGAGCTGCGAGAGAGCCCGCTGTCGGTCGACGAGGTGCGCGCGGCCGTGATGGACCCGGCGGCCGGGGGGGTCGCGCTGTTCGCCGGCGCCGTCCGTGACCATGACCGGGGCCATGACGTGGTCAGCCTTTCCTACAGCGCCCATCCGTCCGCGGCCGCTGAGCTGCGCCGGGTGGCCGAGAAGGTCACCGCCAGCTACAGCGTCCGGGCGCTGGCCGCCGTGCACCGGCTGGGTGACCTGGAGGTGGGCGATCTGGCCGTGGTGGTGGCCGTGGCCTGCGATCACCGTGGCGAGGCATTCGAGGCCTGCCGGTTCCTGATCGATGAGCTGAAGGCGAATGTGCCGATCTGGAAGCATCAGCAGTTCGCCGGCGGCACCAGCGAGTGGGTGAACAGTGCGTAGCGTGCCACCGATGTCTCGTCCGGGCCTGACGCTCCTGATCGCCGGGGTCGGCGTGCTGGTCGCACTCACGGTGGCGGCCCTGCCGTCCGTGCCCTATGTCGCGCTGACTCCCGGCCCGACGCTGAACACGCTCGGCAGCCAGAACGGCACGCCGCTCATCACGATCGACCACCACACGTATCCGACCCATGGCCACCTCAACATGGTCACGGTGTCGTTCCTGGGCGGCCCGGGCACGAAATTCAACATCTTCGCCGCGCTGAAGGCCTGGCTGAGCCACAGCGACGCGGTGGTGCCGGAGTCGGTGATCTTTCCTCCCGGCCAGACCCAGCAGCAGACGACCCAGCAGGACACCGAGGAGATGGTGGGCTCGCAGCAGGCCGCGACGGCGGCCGCGTTCTGCCAGCTGGGCATCAGCTTCAAGACCGTGGACACGGTAGTGGTGACGGACAAGGGCACGCCGGCCGACGGCGTGCTGAAGCGGGGCGACGTCATCACCGCGGTGGACGGTACCCCGGTGTCCTGCCACCGCGACGCGGCCGCGCTGATCCGCGCGCACCCGCCGGGCACGCCCGTGGAGCTGACGATCCTGCGGCGCGGCACAAGCGAGAAATTTCACCTGGCCACCCGTAATATCCAGGGCCACGCGGCCGTCGGCGTCCAGGTGGTGGAGAGCTTCGTCTTCCCGTTCTCGGTGAAGATCAGCATTGCCCACATCGGCGGCCCGAGCGCCGGGATGATGTTCGCGCTGGGCATCATCGACAAGCTCACTCCGGCCAACCTGACCGGGGGCGCCTTCATCGCCGGCACTGGTGAGATCGAGGCCAACGGCACCGTGGACCCGATCGGCGGGATCCAGCAGAAGATGATCGGCGCGCGCGACGCCGGGGCGACGGTCTTCCTGACCCCGGCGGCCAATTGCCCCGATACCGCGGGCGCCGTTCCGGCCGGGCTGCGCCTGATCAAGGTCAGGACCCTGAGCGGAGCGGTCCGTGACCTCGGCTTGCTGAAGGCGGGCCGGCCGGTCCCGTCGTGCTAGCCGCAGTCCCGGCGATCACCGCCTGGAACCGCCGGAAATCACCGTCTGGAAGCGCCGGAAATCACAGTTTGGGACCGCTGAGGTCACAGTTAGAACCGCCGGAGGTCACAGTGTCACTGTGACACGGGAGACCGGCAATGGAACCTTGCGGCATCCCGGTAAGTTTGCGGTCTAGGACACGCGCGCTTGCGCGATCATGTAGTGACAGTGCCGCTGCGCGGAATTCCCGCCGCCGGGCGCTCGAGGTCAACGAAAGGGGAGGCCGTGGCCTTCCGATCTCCTGGCCAGTCACGGCCGGCCGGCAGCCCGCCGGTTGTCATGCCCCGCTGGCCCAGGTACGTCATCCCGGCCGTTCTCATCATCATCGCCGCGATCGTGATCATCTCCGTTGTGGCCGGGGTCTGGACCGACTTCCTGTGGTTCCGCTCGGTCGGCTACACCCGCATATTCAGCACGACCTACGGCACCAAGTGGGCCATGTTCATCGTCGCCGCCCTGTTCATGGCCACGGCCATCGGCGTCAATGCCTGGATCGCCTACCGGGTCCGGCCCGAGTACCGCCCCGTATCGTCGGAGCAGGGCCTGGATGCCTACCGGCAGGTCATCGACCCGCACCGGCGGCTCGTGCTCGGGGCCGTGCTCGGCCTCATCGGCCTCATTGCCGGCCTGTCGGCCGCGGGTAACTGGCGGACATGGCTGCTGTTCGCCAACCGGGTCCCGTTCGGGAAGACAGATCCTCAGTTCAAGCTGGATATCTCGTTCTTTGTTTTCGTGTACCCCTTCATCCGGATGGCGCTTTCCTACCTGTTCGCGGCGGTCCTGCTGTCGCTGCTGGTATCCGGGGCCGTCCATTACCTGTACGGCGGCCTGCGGCCGCAGCAGCGCGGCGACCGGGCCACAGCAGCCGCGCGCTCGCACCTTTTCGTTCTGGTGGGCATCTTCATCCTGCTCAAGGCCGTCGCGTACTGGGTCGACCGGTACGGGATCAACTTCTCGCAGCGCGGCGTGGTGACGACCGGCGCGTCCTATACCGACGTGAACGCCATCCTGCCGGCCAAGACCGTGCTCGCGGTGATCGCGCTCATCTGCGGCGTGCTCTTCCTGGCGGGCGCCGCCCGGCGCAGCGCGATGCTGCCCGCGATCGGGTTCGGGCTGCTGGTCCTGTCGGCCATCATCATCGGCGGGGTGTACCCGGCGATCATCCAGCAGTTCGTGGTGAAGCCGAACGAGCAGGTCAAGGAGCGGCCCTACCTGCACCGCGAGATCGTCAACACGCGCGCCGCCTACGACGTCAACGGCACGACGGAGATCCCGTACTCGGCGGTGTCGACCGAGCCATCGGCCAAGCTGGCGGCACAGGCCGACGCCCTGCCTGACGTCAGGCTGCTGGATCCCGGCGTGGTGTCACCGGCCTTCCAGCAGCTCCAGCAGGTCAAGAGCTACTACCAGTTCGCCGATGTGCTGGCCATGGACAGGTACCCGGTCGCGGGCAGCGCGCAGCCGCAGGACACGGTGGTCGGGGTCCGCGACATGTCCGGGCCGCCGGCCGGCCAGGTGAACTGGATCAACTCCCACCTGGTGTACACGCACGGATTCGGCCTCGTCGCGGCGCCGAGCGGCTCGGTGTCACCCGGCGGCTCCCCGGCGTTCACCGAGAGCGACATCCCGCCCACCGGGGCCCTCAGCCCCTTCCAGCCCCGGGTGTACTTCGGCCAGCAGGAGACGAGCTACGCGATCACCGGCGGGCACCAGGAGCTTGACTACCCCAACCAGAGCACCGGCGGCCAGCAGAATAACGTCTACCACGGCGGCGGCGGGGTTCCGGTGGGCTCGCCCCTGAACCGGCTGCTGTTCGCGGTGAAGTACCGCCAGCTCAACATCCTGCTGTCCGGGGCCATCAACAGCCGCTCGAAGATCATGTACGTCCGGGATCCGCTGTCGCGGGTGGCCAAGGTCGCGCCGTTCCTCACACTGGATGGTGACCCGTATCCCGTGATCTCCGGCGGCCAGATCCTGTGGGTCGTGGATGGCTATACGACCACGGACAACTACCCCTACTCCGAGCGCCTCGGCCTGCAGCAGACCACCGCCAACACCTACTTCCCCGGCGGTTCCGTGGCGGGCACCGGCGGCCAGGTCAACTACATCCGCAACTCGGTCAAAGCCGTGGTGAACGCCTACACCGGCGCGGTGAGCCTGTACCAGTGGGGCGGCAACGACCCCATGCTGGACGCGTGGATGAAGGCGTTCCCCGACGTGATCAAGCCGAAGAGCGCCATCCCGGCCGACCTGATGCCGCACCTGCGCTACCCCGAGGTCCTGTTCGACATGCAGCGGCAGGTCCTCGCGCAGTTCCATGTGCAGCAGGCGCCGGCGTTCTACAGCGGCCAGAACTTCTGGGCGGTGCCCACGGACCCGACCCTGGGCATCAACAGCACGGTCAGCCAGCCGCCGTACTACCTGACGATGACCATGCCCGGCCAGGCGCAGCCGACCTTCTCGCTGACCACGTCGTTCACGCCGCGGGCCAGATCCAACATGGCCGCGTTCATGGCCGTCGACAGCAACCCGACCAGCAGTGACTACGGCCATATCCGGATCCTCGAGCTGCCGCAGGACACCGCCATCCTCGGGCCCGAGCAGGTGCAGAGCAACTTCGAGTCGGACACCACGGCGTCGAAGGAACTCTCGCTGTTCCGCTCGGGCGGGTCCAAGGTGACCCTCGGCAACCTGGTCACCCAGCCCGTCGGCGGCGGCCTGCTGTACACCGAGCCGGTGTACGTCTCGGCGTCGGCGCTGGGCAACACCGGGTCCTATCCTCTGCTGCGACGGGTCTTCGCCTACTACGGCGGGCAGGTGGGGTACGCCACCTCCTTGCAGGGCGCGCTGGCGCAGGTGTTCGGCGTGGCCCCCCCGGCATCCACGGCGCCCAGCCCGCCCGGCTCGGGCGGGCCCCCGGCGGGCTCCGGCACGAAGGGCAATGCGGCAGTGCTGAAGTTCGTGCAGCAGGCCGAGCAGCTCTACGCCAAGGCCCAGGCGGCCCTCAAGCGCGGTGATTTCGCGGCCTACGGCACGTATCAGAAGGAGCTGCAGGCGGCGCTGGCCAACGCGCAGAAGGCGGCGCAGGGCACGCCGGTGGCCAGCCCGTCGCCGTCGCCGTCGGCCTCGCCGTAGCGCCCGGCGGCGTGGTGCGCTGGTACCGGAATTGGTACCGGAATTGGTACCGGGCAGCAGCCGCCGCCCGGGCCCGGCGCTGAGACTGAGGGCGTACGCTCGATTCTGAGGGGAGATCCGGGGGCCAGCTTGTCTGTCTGCCGCCGTGTTTCCCGGCATGCCTATGCGAAAGGAGCCAGACCGCAGTGGGCCCTCGTGTGCTCGTCGACGCGACCGGCGTGCCCGCTGACCGCGGTGCGCTCGGCCGTTATGTGGACGGACTGGTGTCCGCGCTCGCTCAGGCGGGAGCCGATCTGGCTGTCGCCTGCCAGCGCGCTGACGAGGAGCGCTACGGGCGGCTCCTGCCGCAGGCCACCGTGGTCGCCGGCCCGCCGGCCATAGCGCACCGGCCGGCCCGGCTGGCCTGGGAGCAGAGCGGCCTGCCGATGGTCGCGCAGCAGGTGGCCGCCGACGTCATCCACGAGCCGCACTACTCGATGCCGCTGCGGCCCGGCGCGCCCACCGTGGTGACCATCCACGACCTCACGTTCTTCACCGCGCCAGACGCGCACAGCCCGGTGACCGCGACGTTCTACAAGGCGGCGATCCGGACCTCGGCCCGCCGCGCCACCCGGCTGATCGTGCCGTCCAAGGCGACCAGGGACGAGCTCGTCCGCGTTCTCGGCGCCGATCCGACCAGGATCGACGTGGCCTATCACGGCGTCGATCACTCGCTGTTCCACCGTCCGGATGAGCTTCAGCTGCAGCATGTCTCCAGCCGGCTGGGCCTGCACGGCCAGGCCTACGTGGCCTATCTCGGCACCCTGGAGCCGCGCAAGAACGTTCCCGCCCTGATCGAGGGCTGGGCCGCCGCGGTCGCCGATCTCAGCGAGCCGCCTGCCCTGGTCCTGGCCGGGGGCAGCGGCTGGAGCGACGAGGTGGATCAGGCCGTGGCCGCCGTGCCCGCGCACCTGCGCCTGGTCCGCCCCGGTTACCTGCATTTCACTGACCTGCCGGGATTCTTCGGCGGGGCGCTGGTAGTGGCATTCCCCAGCACGGGGGAGGGCTTCGGCCTCCCGGCCCTGGAGGCGATGGCGTGCGGAGCTCCCGTACTGACCACGCACCGGACATCGCTTCCTGAGGTGGGCGGCGACGCGGTCGCGTACACCGAGCCCGACGCCGGCAGCATCCAGGCGGCCCTGCGGGCGCTGCTCGATGACCCGGCGCGGCGGGAGGCCCTGGGCGCGGCCGGCCACGCCAGGGCGCTGGAGTTCAGCTGGGCGGCCTCGGCCGAGGCGCACATGACCTGTTACGAGCGTGCGGCTGCGCAGGGACGCGAGTAACCTCCCTGCACATGCCGAGCGATTCATCTGCCCCCGTGCCTGCCCTCGCTCCCGTCCCCGCGCCCGGCCCGGTTCCCGCGCCCGGCCCGGTCCCTGACCGCCACGGCGAGGCGCTGGAGGCGATCATCCTCGTCGGCGGGCAGGGCACCCGGCTGCGCCCGCTGACCATCGGCACGCCCAAGCCCCTGCTGCCGAGCGCGGGGGTGCCCTTCCTCGCCCATCAGCTGGCCAAGGCGGCTGCGTCCGGGATCACCAGGGTGGTGCTGGCCACCGCCTACCGGGCCGAGATGTTCGCCGAGGTCCTGGGGGACGGGTCACAGTTCGGCCTCGAGATTGAGTACGTTCATGAGGAGGTCCCGCTCGACACCGGCGGCGGGATCCGCAACGCGGCCCGCATGCTGCGCGGCGGTCCGCAGGATCCGGTCGTGGTGCTGAACAGCGACATCCTCTCCGGCCACGACCTTCGCGCTCAGCTGGATGCGCACGAGAAAGCCGAGGCGGCGGTCACCCTGCATCTGGTGGAGGTACCTGATCCGGCCCGGTTCGGCTGCGTGCCGACCGACTCGCCGGCCGGGTGACGGCATTCCTGGAGAAGGCCCCCGACCCGGTCACCAGCCAGGTCAACGCCGGATGCTACGTCTTCAGGCGGCGGGTCATCGACCAGATGCCGGCCGGGCAGGTGCTGTCGGTAGAGCGGACGACCTTCCCCTCCCTCATCGCCGCGGGCGAGATCGTGCACGGCTACCTCGACACCGCCTACTGGCTCGACGTGGGAACGCCGGAGGCGTTCGTCCGCGGCTCGTGCGACCTGGTGCTCGGCCGGCTGGCCTCTCCGGCCCTGCCCGGTCCGTGCGGCGAGGCGCTGCTGCTGCCTGGCGCTGTCGCCGGCCCCGGCGCGCGGCTGTCGGGCGGGACCGTGGCCGGAGCGGGCTGCCTGATCGGGCCCGGCGCGGTCCTGGACGGCGCCGTGCTCTTCGACGGGGTGAGCGTGGGCGCCGGGGCCATCGTGACCGCGAGCGTGATCGGCAGCGGTGCGCGGATCGGCGCGGGCGCGGTCCTGGACGGCGTCGTCATCGGCGCGCAGGCGGACATCGGCGAGGGCAACGAGCTTCGCGGCGGTATGCGGGTATGGCCGGGCGTGCAGCTCGGGCCCACCGCGATCCGGTTCTCCCCGGATGCCTGAGCCGCTGGCCCGGCAGTGGCGCGCGCCGTTCCCGGTGGAAGTGCGGACGGTGCTGTCGGTGCATCGCCGGGGTCCGCGCGATCCGGCGTTTCGCGTCGACGACACCGGCGCGGTGTGGCGGACGTCACGCACGCCCGATGGCCCCGGCACGCTGCGCGTGAGCGCCCGCTGTCCGGCGGGCCAGCCGGGGGCCGCGGATGCGCCTGCGGACGTGCCCGCGGACCCCGGCGGCGTGCTGGTCACCGCGCTGGCCTGGGGGCCGGGGGCCTCGTGGCTGCTGGAGATGGTGCCCAGCATGCTCGGCGCCCACGACGAGCCGGAGAGCTTCGTTCCCGCCCATCCGCTGCTGCGCGAGATGGCGCGACGGCATCGCGGCGTCCGGGTCGGCCAGTCTGGCCGCGTGCTGGAGGCGCTCATCCCTGCCGTTCTCGAGCAGAAGGTGATGGTGCTGGAGGCGCACCGCGCCTGGCGGCGGCTGCTGCTGCGGTTTGGGGACCCCGCTCCCGGCCCCGTCCCGGCGGGCATGCGGGTCATCCCGGCCCCGGCCACCTGGACGGCGATCCCGTCCTGGGAATGGCACGCGGCCGGAGTCGAGGCCATCCGCGCCCGTACCATCGCCGGGGCGGCGCGGGTGTCCGGCCGCCTGGAGGAGATCCCCGCGATGGCCTCATCCGACGCTGATCGCCGGCTGCGCGCCCTGGGCGGCATCGGGCCGTGGACCTCCGCCGAGGTCAGGCAGCGTGCCTGCGGCGACGCGGACGCGGTCACCGTCGGTGACCTCCATCTGCCGGGCATGGTCGGCTGGGCCCTGGCCGGGCGGGTCGTCGACGACGCGGGAATGCTGACCCTGCTCGCGCCGTACGCCGGCCACCGCCACCGGGCCACCCGGCTGGTCGCGCTGAGCAGGCTCCGTCCGCCACGCCGCGGGCCACGGCTTGCCCCCCGCGACTACCGGCGGTTCTAGCCAGGACGATCGATCCCTATTCAGCCGGCCGCGTCCGTCCACCTCCGGCCGCAGCCTAGGGTTGGGCGTATGAGCGTCGAAACGCCCAGCCCCCGCCCGTCCCGTCCGCCCCGTCCGCACGCGCCCCGTCCGCACCCGCCGCTGCCTGGCGACACCGAGCCGGGGCCATCGCCCAGCGCGCTGCGCCGCGCCCTGGCCAGGGCCAGGGACGGCAAGGCGCTGGACCCGGCCGAGGCGACGGTACTGCTGCACGCCCGCGGCGAGCAGCTGGCCGATCTGCTCGGGTACGCGGCCAGGACGAGGGATGCGGGCCTGGCGGCCGCCGGCCGGCCCGGCGTCATCACCTACTCCAAGAAGGTCTTCATCCCGCTCACCCGGCTGTGCCGGGACCGCTGCGCCTACTGCACGTTCGTGACCGTGCCCGGACGGCTGGCCAGTCCGTACCTGTCACCGGACGAGGTGCTCAAGATCGCGGCCGACGGCGCGGCGCTCGGCTGCAAGGAAGCCCTGTTCACCCTCGGCGACCGGCCCGAGGCGCGGTGGCACCAGGCCCGCGAGTGGCTCGACGCGCACGGCTACGACGACACCCTGTCCTACGTGCGGGCGATGGCGGTCCGGGTCCTGGAGGAGACCGGTCTGCTGCCGCACCTCAACCCCGGCGTACTGACCTGGCAGGACTTCCAGCGGCTCAAGCCGGTCGCCCCCTCGATGGGCATGATGCTGGAGACCACCGCGGCCCGCCTGTTCACCGACCAGGGCGGCCCGCATTTCGGCAGCCCCGACAAGGACCCGCAGGTGCGGCTGCGGGTGCTGCAGGACGCCGGCCGCAGCGCCGTGCCGTTCACCACGGGCATCCTGATCGGAATCGGCGAGACCCGCCAGGAACGGGCCGAGTCGATCTTCGCTATCCGCCAGGTGGCCCGCGAGTACGGCGGCGTGCAGGAAGTCATCGTGCAGAATTTCCGGGCCAAGCCGGACACCAAGATGCGCGGGGTCCCGGACGCCGAACTCGAGGACCTGGCCGCCACCATCGCCGTGACCAGGCTCGTTATGGGCCCGGCCGCCCGGATCCAGGCACCGCCGAACCTGATCGGGGACCAGTACCAGCTGATCCTCGATGCGGGCATCGATGACTGGGGCGGAGTCTCGCCGCTCACCCCTGACCACGTCAACCCGGAACGGCCCTGGCCGCAGATCGATGACCTCGGCCAGCGCACGGCCGCCTCCGGCTTCGAGCTGCGCGAGCGGCTGACGATCTATCCCGGCTATATCCGCGAGCCGTGGCTAGACCCGCGGCTGGCCGCGCATGTCGCCGCGCTCGCCGACCCGGCCACCGGGCTGGCCAACGCCGGGGCGATGCCGCGCGGCCTGCCGTGGCAGGAGCCCGACGGCGGCTGGGGCGATTCCAGCGGCCGGACCGATCTGCACGTCACCATCGACACCGCGGGCCGGACCAAGGACCGCAGAGACGATTTCGCCGAGGTCTACGGTGACTGGGACGAGATCGGCTCCCGGATCGAGCCGGCCGCCCGGCGCGAGGTCACGGGCCCGGCGCGCGATGCCCCGCGGCGGCTGCGCGACGAGGTGCGGGCCGCGCTCCGGCACGCGGAGCGGGACCCGGCCGCCCTTACCGACGCGGACGCGCTGGCGCTGCTGGACGCCGACGGGCCGGAACTGCCGGCCCTGGCCGCCCTCGCCGACGCGCTGCGCCATGACGCCATCGGCGACGACGTCACCTACGTGGTCAACCGCAACATCAACTTCACCAACGTCTGCTACACCGGCTGCCGGTTCTGCGCGTTCGCCCAGCGCCGCAGCGACGCCGACGCCTACACCCTCTCGCTGGAGCAGGTCGGCGACCGCGCGGCGGAGGCGTGGGAGTCCGGCGCGACCGAGGTCTGCATGCAGGGCGGCATCCATCCTGACCTGCCCGGCACCGCGTACTTCGATCTCGCGGCCGAAGTCAGGCGGCGGTGCCCGGACATGCACGTGCACGCGTTCTCCCCGATGGAGGTCATGAACGGCTCCGCCCGCACCGGCCTGCCGGTCCGCGAGTGGCTGATCGGCGCGCGCGAGGCGGGCGTGGGCTCGCTGCCGGGCACGGCGGCGGAGATCCTCGATGACGAGGTCCGCTGGGTCCTGACCAAGGGCAAGCTGCCGGCCGCGGCCTGGATCGAGGTCATCACCACGGCCCACGAGCTGGGCATCCCGACCTCCGCGACGATGATGTACGGCCACGTGGACACCCCGGCGCACTGGGTCGGTCACCTGCGGGTCATCCGCGGCATCCAGGAGCGCACCGGCGGCTTCACCGAGTTCGTGCTGCTGCCGTTCGTGCATGCCAGCTCGCCGATTTACCTGGCCGGGCTGGCCCGGCCCGGCCCGACCAGGCGGGAGAACCTGGCCGTGCACGCGGTGTCCAGGCTCCTGCTGCACGGCGCGATCAGCTCGATCCAGTGCTCCTGGGTCAAGCTCGGCGAGCAGGCCTGCCGCGACGTGCTCACCGGCGGCGTCAATGACCTGGGCGGGACCCTGATGGAGGAGACGATCAGCCGGATGGCGGGCTCGGAAAACGGGTCCTACAAGACCATCAGCCAGCTGGCCGAGATGGTCGCGCCCACTGGCCGGCCGCTCCGGCAGCGGACGACAACCTATAAGAACCCCACCGCAGAACGGCTCGCGGCCGCCGCTGCCAGCGACGGGGTCTGCGCCTCCGTCCGGGGAATCTCCCGGCCGTCGCTCCCGCTGGTCCAGGCTTAGTCCAGGTCGAACTCTCCGTCCCTGACCCCGGCGGTGAACGCGTCCCACTCGGCCGGGGTGAAAATCAGCGCCGGCCCGTCCGGGTGCCGGGAATCGCGGACCGCGATGACATGGTCGCTGCCTTCCTTGGAACCAGGGACGACAGCCACCTCCACGCAGGCGCCATCGTCACTTCCGCCGGCGCTCGCGCGCCATTGCGCGTGGGACAGGTCCACTTCGATCTTCGGCATGTACGCATCTCCCGCACTGCAGGTCAGACAGCCGAATACCGCCACGTAACGTCTGCCGCTGGCGGCCTTTCGAGGTAGAGGCTACCCGTCAGCGAGGCAGACCGCAGGCGGCCATCAGGGCATCGTCCGGTAGCCTGCGATCCTCCTACCTGAGGGACGCAGCGATGCCCGACAGTGCGCTGGCGGCCAGCAGCCGCCGGGTCACGCTTACCGGCTGGGGCAGGATCGCCCCCACCGTGGCTCAGCTGGCCGGCCCGGCCGATCCGGCCGACGTGGCCGGGCTGCTGCGGTCGGCACCGGCCAGGGGCGTGATCGCCCGCGGGCTGGGCCGCAGCTACAACAACGCCGCGCAGAATGACGGCGGCCTGGTGATCGCGACCACCAGGATGAACCGGATCACTGACTTCGACCGGGATACCGGTCAGGTCACCTGCGAAGCCGGGGTGAGCCTGGAGCAGCTGATGATCGCCGCGCTGCCGCATGGCTGGTTCGTCCCGGTCTCGCCGGGCACCCGCCAGGTGACCGTCGGCGGCGCCATCGCCGCTGACGTGCACGGCAAGAATCACCACCGCGCCGGGAGCTTCGCCGCGCACGTGCGGTCTTTCGACCTGCTGCTGCCCGACGCCCGGCTGCGGCACGTGACGGCCGCCTCCGAGCCCGCCCTGTTCTGGGCGACCGCAGGGGGAATGGGCCTGACCGGCATCATCGTGCGGGCCACGATCCAGCTGACGAGGGTCGAGACCTCCCGGATCCGGGTCGACACCGTCCGCACCGGCGATATTGACCAGACCATGGCCTACCTGTCGGACACCGACGACCGCTACGGCTACACGGTCGCCTGGACGGACTGCCTGGCCAGGGGCGGGGCGCTGGGCCGCTCGGTTATCACCAGCGGTGATTTCGCCGCGCCGGGGGACCTGAGCGCCAGGGACCGGCGTGATCCGCTGGCGTTTCATCCCGCGGCCAGGATCGGCGCCCCGGCGGGCATTCCGGGCGGGCTGATCAACCGTCATACGGTCGGGCTGGCCAACGAGGCGTGGTACCGCAAGGCCCCGAGGCGGCGGGAGGCGGAGATCCAGACGATCGGGGCGTTCTTCCACCCGCTGGATGGCATCAGGAACTGGAACCGGGCGTACGGCCCGGCCGGCTTGCGGCAGTACCAGTACGTCGTGCCGTTCGGGCGCGAGGAGACGGTACGACGCTCGCTGGAGCGGATCAGCCTGGCGCGCGCTCCCTCGTTTGTGACGGTGCTGAAGCGTTTCGGCCCGGCCGATCAGGGATTCCTGTCCTTCCCCATGGCCGGCTGGACGCTGGCGCTGGACTTCCCCGGCCGCACCCCGGGCCTGCCGGGCCTGCTGCGCTGGCTCGATGAGCAGGTGCTGGCGGCGGGCGGGCGGGTCTACCTGGCCAAGGACTCCAGGGTGAGCGCCGACATGTTCGCCCGGATGTACCCGCGGCTGGAGGACTTCCGCAAGCTGCGCGCTGAGCTCGACCCGGCCGGAATCCTCGCCTCTGACCTCTCCCGGCGGCTCGGCCTCTAGCGTCCCCTGGTCCGTTCCGTTCCGAATAATGAGACAGGCTTTTTAGCATGTGAGACCAGGTGCTAGTGTTTCCGGTCTCAGGAGGCTCTCGCGCAGAGGAGTCGGTCAGCTATGGCCGCCAAGGACGCCGTTTACACGCACGGTCATCATGAGTCTGTGCTGCGCTCGCACCGCTGGCGGACGGCGGAGAACTCGGCGGCGTACCTGCTGCCGTACCTGCGGGCGGGGATGACGGTCCTGGATGTCGGCTGCGGGCCCGGCACGATCACGGCCGACCTGGCGGCGCGGGTCACTCCGGGGCGGCTGACCGCGGTCGAGCTCACCGCCGACGCGCTGGCGCTGGCCCAGGCCGAGGCGGTCTCGCGAGGGTGCGAGAACATCGACTTCGCCGTCTCGGACGTGCACGCGCTGGATTTCCCCGACGGCGCCTTCGACGTCGTGCACGCCCACCAGGTCCTGCAGCACGCGGGTGACCCGGTCCAGGCGCTGCGCGAGATGCGCCGCGTCTGCGCGCCCGGCGGGATCATCGCCGCCCGCGACGGCGACTACGCGGGGTTCACCTGGTTCCCGCTCGTCCCTGAGCTGGCGGAATGGCTGACGCTGTATGAGCGGGTGGCCAGGAGCAACGGCGGGGAGCCCGATGCCGGCCGGCGGCTGCTGTCGTGGGCGCGCGCCGCCGGGCTCCGCGAGGTGACGGCGACCTCCTCGACGTGGTGCTTCGCCACGCCCGATGACCGCGCCTGGTGGGGCGGGATGTGGGCCGAGCGGATCCTGCACTCGGATATGGCCCGCCAGGCCCGCACGTCGGGAGCGGCCACCGAGGCGGACCTGCGCCGGATCTCCGCGGGCTGGCAGGCCTGGGCCCAGGCGCCGGACGGCTGGTTCTCGCTCCTGCATGGCGAGATCATCTGCCGGGCCTGACCGGGTGCCGGGCCTGACCGAGCCTGGCCGGCGGTCACCGCACCGTGATGAAGCGCTCCGGATCCCGCGGCGGGCGCGGCGGCGGGGGAGCGGCGGGGTGGCCGACGCCGATCGCGCCCATCGGCTCCCAGCCGGGCGGCAGTCCTAGCGAGGCCGCCGCGACCTCCGGGCAGAAGAGCGCGCTCGACACCCAGCAGGAGCCGAGTCCCTCGATGGCCAGCGCCACCAGCAGATTCTGCACGGCGGCGCCCATCGAGACGACGAACATCGTGCGCTCGGCGGCGGCACGCCGCTGGTCAGGGTAGCTGTGCGCCGCGTCCGCGGCCAGGCACGGCACGATGATCAGCGGCGCGCGGCGAAGCGGCTCGCCGCGGCGGACCCGCCGGGCAATCTGCTGCTCGGTGAATCCGTCGCCGCGCAGATCCGCGATCCACGCGGCCAGCATGGCGTCCAGCAGCGCGGTCCTGGCCCGCGGCGTTTCCGCTACGGCGAACCGCCATGGCTCGCTGTGGTGAGGGGCCGGAGCGGTGAGCGCGGCGGCGATGGCGCGGCGGACCGGGGCCGGATCGACGGGATCGGCGGTGAATTCCCTGACTGTCCGGCGCTCGTACAGGACATCGGCCGTCCCCAGCCGGAACATGTCATCGGCGACGGGCCTGACCAGCGCGGCGGCTCCCGGGCCGTCGGCGCCGGTCACGAGCTCGGCCAGGCCCCGCACGATCGCCACCGGGATCTGGGCCGTCTTGCCCTTGACCAGGTCGCCGGCCGAGGCGATCTCGTCGGCGACCGCCGCGACCGTCACCTCCAGGGGCGTGCCGAAGGTGTCGGCCATGCCCCGGTGATCGCGCAGGGGCAGCAGGCCGGCGACCCCGATCGCGGTATCGGTCTGCCCGTTGCGCCAGGGCCGGCCCATGGTGTCGGTGATCACGACTGCGACGCTGACGCCGCGCCGGTCGCCCAGCGCCTTGCGCAGCGCGCTGGCCGAGCCGTCCGGGTCCTCGGGCAGCAGCACCACGGTGCCCGGCGCGGTGTTGGAGGCGTCGACGCCGGCCGCGGCGAGGACCAGCCCGTGCCTGGTCGTCACGATCCTGGTCGGGCCCCGGCGGGCCACGACTCGCACCGTCTCCTGGTCGATCGCGTCCTCGCGGTCGGCGCGGATGACCTGGCCCTCGGCCTTGCTGACGATCTTCGAGGTAACCACGAGGATGTCGCCGTCCCGCAGGTCAGGGGCGGCAGCGGAGATGAGCGCCGCCAGGTCATCGCCCGCGGCGATCTCCGGCAGCCCGGTTATCCCGGTGACGGTCAGCCCGGTGACGGCCGGCCCGGTGTCGGCGGGCCCCGTGACAGCGGGCCCGGTTTCCGGCGGCCCGGTCACCGGCTGATCTCCGCGGCCATGGCCAGCGCGGAGCGGGCAATCTCCGCTGACGCTTGCAGATCGGTCATGTACAGCGGGATCGCCCGCACCATGATGCCCGCCAGTTCCGGCGAGTCAGCCGCATCCTTGTCCCGCTCGTCCACCAGCCAGCCATCGAGCAGGCCCGCTCCGTAATGCGCCGCGACGGCCGCCGCGGTGGTCGGCACGCCGATCGCGGCCAGGCACGCATCCGCCATGCCCCGTACCGGTGCCCCGCCAATGATCGGCGATACGCCGATCACGGTTTTCGCCCGGAGCGCCTCGGCGATGCCAGGAATCGCCAGGATCACGCCGATGCTCACCACCGGGTTGGACGGCGGCAGCAGGACGCAGTCCGCCGCGGCGATCGCGGCGAGCACGCCGGGAGCCGGAGCTGCCTGCTCGGCCCCGGTCGCGATGATCTGAGTCGCCGGCACGCTGGCGTGCAGCAGGACCCACCACTCCTGAAAGTGAATGGTCCGCGCCGCGCCGCCCTCGCCGATGACCACATGGGTCTGCACCCGGTCGTCGGTCATCGGCAGCAGCGTCACCCCCGGCTTCCAGCGCTCACAGAGCTTGCTGGTCACCGCGGACAGGGTCAGGCCCTGGCTGAGCAGGCTGGTCCGCGCGATGTGAGTGGCGAAGTCACGGTCACCGAGGCTGAACCAGCCGGGCTCCGCGCCGTAGGCGGACAGCTCGCTCAGAACAGTGAAGCTCTCATCGGCCCGGCCCCAGCCCTGCTCCTCGCTGATGCCGCCGCCGAGCGTGTACATCACGGTGTCCAGGTCCGGGCTGACGTGCAGGCCGAACAGCGTGATGTCGTCGCCGGTATTGCCGATGACCGTGATCTCGGCCGCCGGGGCCGCGGCCGCCAGGCCGCGCAGGAACCGGGCGCCGCCGACCCCGCCCGCGAGCACAGTGATGCGCATGGCGGAAGTCTCGCAGGTCAAGCAATCCCGCGTCGCACCGGACAGCCGCGGCCACGCCACGACCAGCCTGGGATCCCAGGATTTGAGCAGACTTTCCCGTCATCACGGGCAACCGGGCGGCCATTATCACCTATCTCCCTTGACGCGAAGCAAGACACGCGGGTGTAATTTCATGTATGTAATTCTTGCGTTCGCGACGGGAGACGGACGCGGGCACGGGGTTGTGGGAGGGCAGGAGGTGTGCTGTGACTGAGGTCATCGTCTCGCTGGTGCAGGACGAGCTGGGCGTAGCCGCGGACGATGCCGGGGAGCTGAGCTGGCAGGACCGGGCGCTGTGCGCGCAGACCGATCCGGAGGCGTTCTTCCCGGAGAAGGGGGGCTCCACCAGGGAAGCCAAGAGGGTCTGCCGCAGCTGTGAGGTGCGCGCCGAGTGCCTGGATTACGCGCTTGAGCAGGATGAGCGCTTTGGTATCTGGGGCGGCCTGTCGGAGCGCGAGCGCCGCCGCCTGAAGCGCGAGGCCGGGTAGCGGCAACCGGCCGCTGCAGGCCGCCATCGGCGGCGTCTGCCCGTCCTGGACCACCGGACTCGCGTATTGTTCACGGGTACCCCGCCCTGCAGGATCGCGTCGCACTAGCGCGGGCTGGCCCTGCGGGTACCCCTCTGAGCAGCAAGCGGACCCCTCTTGTCGGCTAACGATTCATATCCGCAGCACGTGGTTACGGCGGTGATCGTCGCGCATGACGGCGCCACCTGGCTGCCGCATGTAATCGACTCCCTGCTGGAGCAGACGCGGCCCGTTCAGCGCCTTGTCGCAGTGGATACAGGCAGCAGGGACCGCAGCGGCACCGTCCTGGCCGGGAAGCTCGGCCAGGCCGTCGTCTTCGGGATGGATCGCGGCACTGGCTATGGAGCCGCGGTCACCAGGGCGCTCCAGCACAAGGCCGCCAATGTCAGCGTTCCCGGCGCGGCGGGCGTGCCTCAGAACGAGCGCGCAGAGTGGGTATGGCTGCTGCACGACGACTGTGAGCCGGCGCCTGACGCGCTGGAGCAGCTGCTCCGCGGCGCCGCCGAGACGCGGGCCGCCGCGGTGCTCGGGCCCAAGGTGAAGGACTGGGCTGACCGCGAGGTGATCATCGAGGCCGGCGTGACCATCGACACGGTCGGCCGCCGGATTACCGGCATCGAGCCTCGTGAGGTCGACCAGGGCCAGCATGACGGCGATCGTGACGCCCTGGCTGTCGGCAGTGCCGGGATGCTGATCCGGCGTGATGTCTGGGATGAGGTCGGCGGATTCGACACCGGCATGGCCCTGTTCAGGGAGGACATCGACTTCTGCTGGCGGGCTCATTCGGCGGGCTACCGCGTCCGGGTGATCACTGATGCGGTGGTCTACCACGCCCAGGCGTCGGCCAGGAATCGCCGGCCCATCTCGGTCGGCCGCCGGGCCCGCATGCTCGATCGGCGCAATGCGCTGCTGACGCTGCTCGGGAACCTGCCGACCCGGCAGATGCTCGCCGCGCTGGCCGGCAATGCTGCCATCTCGGCTCTGCGCACGATCTTCTTCCTGGTCGCCAAGCGGCCTGCTGCCGCGCTGGACGAGTTCGGTGCCGTCACCTCGGTGCTCGGGCACCCCCTCCGGCTGATGAAGGCACGTCGTCACAGGTCACGAGGCCGCCGATCGGCATATGGGCGGCTGCGGGCCGATCTGCCGCCAGGCAGGTCGCTGCGGCGGCTGGCGGAGTTCGCCGCCACGGCAACGTCGCGGTCGACGCAGCTCGACACGGCGGGCTCGCACCATGCGACCGACGATCCGCTGGACGATGATTCCCTGCTAACCGACATCGGGCTGGCGCAGCGGATCCTGTCGAGCCCTGGCATCCTGCTGTTCCTGGTCCTGACCGTGATGGCCATCGTGGCCGAGCGGTCGCTCATCGGCTCCGGGCCGCTGGGCGGGGGCGCGCTCGTGCCCGCATGGGGCGGCGCCTCTGATCTGTGGCGTGACTACCTGCAAGGCTTTCACCCGGCCGGGGTCGGCTCGGGGAGCGGCGCGCCGCCCTACCTGGCCGTCGTAGCGGCACTGGCCACACTGCTCGGCGGCAAGCCGTGGCTCGCGATCGACGTCATCCTGCTGGGCTGCGTCCCGCTGGCCGGGGTTTTCGCCTATCTCGCCGCCCGGCGCGTTACCCGGCTTGTCGCGGTCCGGGTCTGGGCCGCGGCGACCTACGCTCTCCTTCCCGTGGCGATGGGGACGATCGCTGCGGGCAGGATCGGGACGGCCGTGGTTTTCGTGCTCCTGCCCCTGATCGCCCTGCTGGCGGGCCGGATGCTCAGCCAGCCGCCCCGGCGGGCCCGCCGGGCGGCGTGGGCGACCGGGCTGCTGATAGCGATCGGCACCGCGTTCGTGCCATTGCTCTGGGGCATCGCGGCGATCGCCGCGGCCATGGCCGCGCTCGCCTTCCGCAAGGCACGGCCAGACACGCTGCTCAACCTGGTCATCGTGGTACTCGTGCCGCCCGTGCTGCTCCTGCCGTGGACGATCCAGCTGGTGGCCCGGCCGGCGGCTTTCCTCCTGGAGGCCGGGCTGCAGCAGCCCGGCCTGGCCACCCCCGGCCTTCCCGCCCGGTCCTTGCTGCTGCTCAGCCCCGGCGGCCCCGGCCTGCCCGCGTTCTGGGTCACGGCGGGCCTGGCGCTCGCCGCCCTGGCCGCGCTGCTGGTCAGCAGGCGGCGCGTGCTGGTCATGACGGGCTGGGCCATCGCCCTGCTCGGCCTGCTGGTCGCGATCGCCGTGAGCCGCGTGCAGATCACCCCGACCGCCGGCGGCCGCGCCATCACTGCCTGGCCGGGCGTGGCGCTCGCGGTCGCCGCGGTCGGCTTCCTGGCGGCGGCGGTCGCCGCGGGCGACGTGCTGTCCTGGCCGGCTGAGGGCCGGAGCAAGGGCATCCGCGGTATCGCCAGCCCGCGCAGCGCGTGGGTGGCGCTGGTGGCGATCGTGGCGTGCTCGGCCCCGGTGCTGGCCGCCGCGTTCTGGCTAACGACGGGAGTCAAGGGCCCCGTGGCCCCGGCCAGGGGCCAGACGGTGCCAGAGATCGTCTCGGTTTCCACCGGCAACGGCCTGCAGCTGCGGACGCTGGTGCTGCGCTCGACCGGCAGCCAGGTCAGCTATTCCCTGCTGCGCGGGTCAAGCCCGTCTCTCGCCGACCCGGATCTGGTCGCATCTGCGCCTGCTGAGCAGGCGCTGAGCACCGCTGTCGCGGCGCTGATCGCGCCGGCCGGCGGGCGGGCGGTGAACCAGGGCCAGGCCCTGGCGCGGCTGGACATCGGCTTTGTCCTCATGCAAGCCCCGGTGAATCAGGGCCTGGCCCGCGTCCTGGACGGAGTTGCCGGCCTGCGGCCGGTCAGCACGACGCCGACTTTCGTCCTGTGGAAGCTGAGCAGCCCGCCGGCTCGCGTTCAGGTAGCGGAGCCGGACGGATCGGTAGTGCCGGTTGCATCCGGGCCGGTCAGCGTGTCCGGTGCGGCCGCTCCCGCGGCCGGGGGCACGCTTGAGCTGGCGGAGCCCGCCGGAGGCTGGAGCGCCACGCTCAATGGCCGGGCCCTGACCGCAGTCCCGTCTCCGGCGGGCAGCTGGGCGCAGGCTTTCCGGCTGCCGCCGGGCGGCGGCACGCTGGATATCAGCCACAGCGGGCTTGGTCGTGAGCTGGCCATGGTCCTTGAGCTCCTCGCCATCGCCGTGGTGGCCGTGCTGGCCCTGCCGGGCGTCAGGACCGCAGCCGAGGATAGCCAGGCCGGAGCCGGTGCCGGCCAGGAGCCAGCACGGGTCGCTGCGGCTCAGCCCGCGCCGGCCGAAGGCTCGCACGGCCAGGACCGCCCGGGCCGCCGCAGCCGGGCCAGGGGCGGCCGGTCGTCGCGCCGGCCGCGTAAGGACAAGGACAAGGAGGGCCCGACCGGTCCCCGCCGCAGCCGCCCGCAGGTCGCGCCGAAGCGGGTAGCGGCCGCCGCGGGCTGGCAGGCCGCGGCGGCCGCCGGCCAGCTGGGGGACAGGCCCGCCGCCCCGGCTGCCGCGGCGCCCCGCGCCGGAGAGGCGGCCGTCCGGACCTTGGCGCAGCAACCGCCGTCCGGGCCGTGGCCGTACCCGCAGGAGCCTGTGGTCGGCCCGGCGCCGCGGCCCGGCGCCGGGATGCCGTCCTATGCGGAGCAGCCGCTGGCGTGGCCCGCCGCGGCCCAGCCGTCCGGCTGGCCGTCAGCAGATCAGCCGGCCTGGTCCGCGCCGCAGCCGTCAGCGGAGCAGGAGCCAGCCTGGCACGCGCAGCAGCCATCCGGCTGGCCGGCCGCGGACCAGTCGCCTGGCTGGTCGGCCGGCGGCGAGCAGCCGGGATGGCCTTCGGGCCATGGCGACGCGCTGGAACCACTGCCGCCCGCCGAGGATATGCGCCCGGACTGGCCGGCGCCGTCCGACGACGAGCTGCCGGCGCGACACTGGTCGGGGCCTGACCAGGGAGCCGAAGAGGGGGAGGGCTGGTGAGGAGCCTTCTGGCCAACCGGTTCGTCCTGGCGGCCCTGGTCGTGGTGGTGCTGGGCGGCCTGTACAGCGTGGCCGGGCTCGCGCATCCCGTGGTTTTCGCCGAGGGCGCTCAGCTCCGTGCGCCGGCCCGTGCCGCTGTCTCCGCGGCGGTCCAGGCGTGCCCGGCGCCGGGCACGGCCGGGGTCACGGCCGGCGGGATCGCGATCGCCGCAGCTCCCGCCGCGGCCGGCTCGGGCCAGGCGGTGGTGAGCCCGCTGTCACCTGCGGGCAGCAGTACCCCCGGTGCTGCGCTGCATACCGTCACCCAGCCCGGCCGGCTGACCATCCTGAGCGTCCCCAGGGCGCACGCCGTGCCGAAGAAACTGCCGACCCTGAGCAGCCAGGGCGGCGGTTCGGTGCCGACCACCCCGGCCAGCGGCGGGACGATGATCGAGGCCGCCGGGCCGATGGCTCAGGGGCTTGAGGTCGAGCAGACTGGCTCCGGCGGGCGGGTGACCGCGCGATGCGATGGACCTGGTACGGATTTCTGGTTTGTCGGCCCCGGGGACAGCTCGGCTTCGGGCATTCAGCTTTACCTGATGAATGTCGACAGCCAGCCGGCCGACGCCGGCGTTGAAGCGCTGACCGACAGCGGTCCGCTGCTGGCGGACTCGGATACGGGTATCACTGTCCCTGCGCATGGAATGGTGGTCCAGTCCCTGACCAGGCTCCTGCACGGCTCGAAGATCATGGCGCTGCACGTGAGCACGAGCACGGGCCGGGTCGTGGCGGCCGTACGGGAGACGACCAGTGCCAGCAAGCCGGGTGCCTGGCTGCCGGTTACCTCGGCGCCCGCGAGGCGGCTGGTCCTGCCCGGCCTCCCGGCGGCCCCTGGCGGTCGTGAACTGTATGTCGCCGTACCGGGCGTCGGTAACGCTCAGGTGAAGGTGACCGCGGTGACCGCGAAGGGCTCCTATCAGCCCACCGGTGGCAGCGGAATCGAGCTGCCCGGAGGCTCGGCGCTGGGCATCGCGCTGCCGTCGCTGGGCGGGATTCCCGCGGCGATCGTTGTCTCCTCGAGCGTTCCCGTCACCGCGGCCATGCTCGTGCCGGGAGGCGCGGCCGGGGCCAGCGGAGCGTTCACCGCAAGCTCAGGGCCTGTGCAGGGGCAAGGCGTGATCGCCGACAACCCCGCCAGCGGCGCGGGGTCGGCCAGCCTGGTGCTCTCGGCGCCGCTGGGCGCCGCGAGCGTCCGCATCACCGAGGCAACGCCGAAGTCCGGCCTGAGCGGCCAGAGCGGCCGGCTGGTCCACGTGGCTGCCGCTAGCACGGTCGTGGTGAAGCTCCATCCGCCGCCGGGCTCCGCTCAGGCATTCACCGTGGTCATCACTCCCCTGGCGGGCTCGGGGCCGGTCTATGCCGGCCGCGTGCTCAGCGCCGGCGGCACGGTGCAGTCGATTCTGCCGGTGGTCAGCTCGCCGACCTGGATACCGCTGCCGCGCGTCCGTGACTCACTGACGACCGTCCTGCCCTGACCCGGCCGCGGTCACTCATCCTCGGCGGGATAGCCAGGATCAACTGCCTCCGGGTCAACGCCCATCAGCCGCGCGAACTCCTCGACCACCACGTCGAGCACGAGCTCGCCCAGTTCCTCCTCGCTATCGGCGCGCGCCATCAGCGGGCGCCGGTACAAGACGATGCGGGCGGGCGCGGGCGGATGCTCCGGGTCAGCGGAATCGGCTGAGCCCGGGTCCAGCCGGGCCAGCGGCACGGGGTCAGGCTCGTCGTCCGGCACCTCGGCGGCCGGGATCTCCTCGACCGCGAACTCGATGCCGGACAGCTCGGCCTCCCACCGCGGCTCGAGCTGAGAGACCGCCTGGAGCACCAGGTCATCGAATCGCTCGGCCCGGCTGCGGTACAGCGGCGTGTGCGGCGGAGCGAGCATGCCGCGCAGCCCGCGGCCGTGCCGGTCCCGCCGCCGGATGCGCGGGGCCGCTGGCTTTCGGCTGTCACCGGTGGGCACAGTCCCTGAGGGTATCCCGGGCCGTAAGCGCATCCCTGGTACCGCGCTCGAGCGAGACACGATCGTGCCGAGTGCCCCGGGTGGTGGCGTTACCGCCTGCCGGTCGATACGGTCAGCCGTTGTGAGCGATGAACGCGAGCATGCCTCCCGCGGGACCGGCGGGCTCGCTGATTCGGAGTCCGGAGCCGTCCACTGCGTGCCCAGCGCAGTCGTGAGCGAGGTGGGCCGTTGAGTTCTCGCCGGTGCTCGCGGCCCGCGTGCAAGCAGACCGCCCTCTACACGCTCACCTACGTGTACCGGGATTCCACGGCCGTGCTCGGCCCGCTCGCGGCCTACGTCGAGCCGCACTGCTATGACCTGTGTGCCGCCCATGCCGACCGGCTGACGGCGCCGAGGGGATGGGATGTAGTCCGGCTTCCCGTCGGCCCTGTGGAGGAGGAAGCGGACGATCTGGAGGCGCTGGCCAACGCGGTCAGGGAGGCATCGGTGCCCAGACCCGCAGCCGAGCCCGTCGGGCAGGGCGTAGAGGTGGGCCGGCGAGGCCATCTGCGGGTCCTGCGCTCCGCGCCGCCGGACCGGGGACCCCGCACCTAAGCGCGCGCCCGTGCCCGGCCGCGCCGGACCCTGACACAACGTCGGCCCGCTGCGGCACGCCGGTAAAGTCGCGCGCAGGTGCACTAGGCTCGGTGCCCGGTGCGCCACGGCAGAATGCGCGGGACCGGAGCGGCCGGCGCGGAAGGGCAGGCGAAGTGGCCGACTACGCCAGGATATTCAAGGCCTACGACGTCCGCGGCCTCGTCCCCGACGAGCTCGACGAGGACGTGGCGTACCGGATCGGAGCCGCCTTCAGCCGGCTTACCGGGGCGGCCGCGCTGGTGACCGTGCATGACATGCGGACGTCCTCCGCGCCGCTGGCTGATGCGTTTGGCCGCGGCGCCGCGGCGCAGGGCGCCGACGTGATATCCGGTGGGCTCGGCTCGACGGACATGCTTTACTACGCCAGCGGCAGTCTCGGCCTCCCCGGCGCGATGATCACGGCGAGTCACAACCCGGCCAAGTACAACGGCATCAAGCTGTGCCGGGACGGCGCGCGGCCCGTCGGGGCGGAAACCGGGCTGGCCGAGCTGCGCGAGCTGGCGGCGGCCGGCGTCCCGGCCTCCGGGCGGGCGCCGGGCTCGGTCTCTGCGCGGGACCTGCTGTCCGGTTACGCGGGGTATCTCAGGACGCTGGTTGACCTGTCCGGGATCCGCCCGCTGAAGGTTGCCGTGGACGCCGGGAACGGCATGGCGGGCTACACGGCGCCGCGGGTATTCGAGGGACTGCCGCTGGAGATCGTGCCGCTGTACTTCGAGCTGGACGGCACGTTCCCGAACCATGAGGCGAATCCGATCGATCCGCGCAACCTCGTCGATCTGCAGCGCGCGGTCGTCGGTGCGGGCGCGGACGTGGGCCTGGCGTTCGACGGTGACGCGGACCGCTGCTTTGTCGTCGACGAGCGGGGCGAGATCGTGTCCCCGTCCGTGCTCACGGCACTGATCGCGGTCCGTGAGCTGGCCAGGGAGCCCGGTGCCACGATCATCCATAACCTGATTACCTCGCGTGCCGTGCCGGAGATTGTCGCGGAGCACGGCGGGAACGCGGTGCGGACACGTGTCGGCCACTCGTTCATCAAGGCGCAGATGGCGGCCGAGGGCGCCGTCTTCGGCGGCGAGCACTCCGGGCACTTCTATTTCCGCGACTTCTGGTTCGCTGACTCCGGCATGCTCGCCGCGCTGCACGCGCTGGCCGCCCTCGGGTCGCAGGACGGCCCGCTATCGGCTCTGCTCAGGCAGTACGCGCGATATGAGGCCACGGGTGAGATCAACAGCGAGGTCAGCGATCCAGTGGCGGCCGCGGCACGGGTCGGGGAGGCGTTCTCCGGCCGCCCTGGCGTCGCTACTGACGATCTCGACGGGCTCACCGTTACCGGCGAGGGCTGGTGGTTCAACCTGCGGCCGTCTAACACCGAGCCGCTGCTGCGGCTCAACGTCGAGGCGGGCGATGGCGCTACGCTGGCCGAGATCCGCGATGAGGTGCTGCGTATCGTGCGCGGTAATCCGGCCGGCTCGGTGAGCCCCTGACCACCCTGGGAGACCTGGTGAAGATCGATGAATGGCTGCTCGACATCCTGGCCTGCCCGAAGTGCCATGCGCCGCTGCGGGCCGATGAGGAGGCCAGCGAGCTGGTGTGCACCGGCGCGGACTGCGGGCTGGCGTATCCCGTGCGCGATGACATCCCGGTCCTGCTCGTAGACGAGGCGCGCGATCCGGCCGCGACCTAGCCGGGGGAAGGCGGCGGCCCGGTGACCGCCGGGCCTGGCGCTGCCGGACCGGAGCAACCTCCGGACGGCAGGAAGGCGGTCATCGCCGCCCTCGCGGCTAATCTGGGCATCGCGGCCGCCAAGTTCGTCGCGTTCGCGATCAGCGGCTCGGCATCGCTGCTGGCCGAGTCTGTCCATTCGGTGGCCGACTCCGGCAATCAGGTGCTGCTGCTCGTCGGCCGCAGCCGGGCCGGGCAGGAAGAGACCGAGGAGCACCAGTTCGGCTTTGGCGCCGAGCGGTATTTCTACGCGTTCATCGTGGCCGTGGTGTTCTTCGTGGTCGGCTCCCTGTTCTCCATCTACGAGGGCATTGAGCGCATCTCGCATCCCGAGCAGGTCACCTCGCCGGTCGTGGCCTTCGCCGTGCTCATCATCGCGCTCGTCCTGGAGGGACTGTCCTTCCGCACGGCCATCATCGAGTCGAATCGGGCGCGCGGCCGCAGCGGCTGGCGCAGCTTCATCCGCCACGCCAAGGCACCCGAGCTGCCCGCGGTCCTGCTGGAGGACTCGGCTGCGCTCATCGGGCTGGTCGTGGCCTTCGGCGGCGTCACGCTGTCGGTGGTGACCGGCAACGGCCGATGGGACGGTGTCGGGTCGCTGGCCATCGGGGTGCTCCTGGGCTGCGTCGCGGTGGTCCTCGCGGTCGAGATGAAGAGCCTGCTGATCGGCGAGTCCGCGAGCACGGCCGCGGAACGGGCCATCGTCGCGGCCATCGAGGACGGCCCCGAGGTCCAGGGCGTGATTCACCTGCGCACCCTGCACGTAGGCCCCGAGACGCTGCTGGTGGCCGCGAAGGTCGCGGTGCGCCGCGATGACTCAGCCACCCATATCGTCGAGGGCATCGACGCGGCCGAACGGCGGATCAGGGCGGCGGTGCCGATAGCCAAGCTGATCTTCCTTGAGCCTGACGTGTACCGGCCGGCCAGGCTGGACGCTGCCGACCCCGCCGTGCGCGCCGTGCGCCGGTCGTCGTCGCTGCTGGCCGCCGGGCGGTCAGCGGTTCGCGTGGTCCGCCGCGGCAAGCCCAGGTAGCGTCCGCCGCGGCCAGCCAGGTAGCTGAGTTATCCCGGACGCCGTCAGGCGAGGGGATCAGCGGGCAGCTGACCTGGCTCTGGCGCCTGCTTCAGGGCATCGAGAAAGCTCCTGGCCCAGTAGGCCACGTCGTGCTCGCGCACGCGCCGGCGCATGGAGCGCATCCGCCGGGCGGCCTCCCGCGGCGAGACCGTCGCGGCACGCACGATGGCCTCCTTCAGTCCCTCGATATCGTGCGGGTTGACCAGGAAGGCACTGCCCAGCTCGTCCGCGGCGCCAGTGAATTCGCTCAGGACCAGAGCACCGGTCTCATCGTGGCGGCAGGCCACGTATTCCTTGGCGACCAGGTTCATGCCGTCCCGCAGCGAAGTCACCAGCATCACGTCGGCGGCCAGGTACAGCGCGGCCATCTCTTCCCGCGGGTAGGACTGGTGCAGGTAATGAACCGGCGGGTTGCCCAGCTCCCCGTGCTCGCCGTTGATCCGGCCGACTGTCACCTCAACCTCGTCGCGCAGCAGGCGGTAGTGCTCGACGCGTTCCCGGCTGGGGCTGGCCACCAGGATGAGCACCGTCTCGGGCAGCGGCAGGCGGCCCTCGTTGAGCACCTCGTCGTAGGCGTTGAGCCGGTGCAGTATGCCCTTGGTGTAATCGAGGCGGTCGACGCCCAGCAGGACGGTGCTGGGCTCGCCGAGCGCCTGCCGGATCTGCTTCGCCCGCGCCCGGACGTCATCGCGCTTGGCGATCTCCCCTAGCGCCGCCGAGTCGATCGAGATGGGAAACGCCGCGGCCCGGACTAGCCGGCCCCCGGCCGAGCCGTCTGTCGCCGAGCGGGCCCGCCGATGGCCGACGACGGTGCCCGCGGCGCCGAGTGCGGAGTCCGGGACCCGGACGAGCGCCCCCTTGGTGGCCAGCCCGGCGGTCCGCCGGCAGGCCCGCAGGAAATTGGTCGCGTCGCCCTGGCGCTGAAAGCCCAGCAAGTCGGCGCCGAGCAGGCCCTCGACGATCTGCCGGCGCCAGGGCAGCTGGGCGAAAATCTCGTAACCGGGAAAAGGGATGTGGGCGAAGTAGCCGATACGCACATCGCTGCGGTGCTCGCGCAGCATCCCAGGGACCAGCTGCAGCTGGTAGTCGTGCACCCATACCGTCGCGCCGCGGGCGGCCTGCTCAGCGGCCGCCTGCGCGTAGCGCCGGTTGACCGCCACATAGGCCTCCCACCACGGGCGGTGAAACTGCGGCGGCGCGATGACGTCGTGATACAGGGGCCAGAGCGTGGCGTTGCAGAAGCCCTCGTAGTAGTCCTTGACCTCCTGCTCGGACAATCCCACGCTGGTCAGCCGGATACCGTCCGTGTCGAATGGCTCAAGCGCCGCCCCCGCGGAGCCGGCCCAGCCGATCCACGCGCCGCCGGCGTCACGCATCACTGGCTCGAGCGCGGTGACCAGGCCGCCGGGGCTGGGCCGCCACTCCACCTCGCCGTGCGGCCCCTCGACGCGGTCTACGGGCAGCCGGCTGGCGGCGACCACGAAGCTGTAGTCGCCGACCGCCCACTGCGGATCCTCGTCCTGTACCGGGGCGACGCACGTCTGCAGATCGGACGGCGGAGCCAGCTCACCCGCGGTTTCAGCAACATTCGTCATCGGCGGCACGGGTTAAAGGTATCCGGTGCCGCGCCGGGCGGGTTCAGCCGCAGAAACCGCAGGCGCCGGACATGTGCTATCCCGCTGGCCATACCGGGGTGATCCTGGGACGGCCTGCTCATCGTCTCGCCGCAGCGACGCCGTGATCACCGGCGTGGGCGCGGGTCCGGCCTGCCCGCGCCGGGGCTGCTGCGCCCGCCGGGGCTGCTGCGCCCGTCGGGGCTGCTGCGCCCGCCGGGGATACTGCGCCCGTCGGAGAGGCTGAGCAGCCGCAGCGCCCGCTCCTTCTCGAAGTCGATCGCACGGGCGGGCGGCGGCTGGATGCGCCCGATCCGCCTGCCGAGCTCGGCCACTTCGGCCCGCACCCCCGGATCGCAGAGCACCCGCATGCCGAAGGAGAGGGCGGCGGGGGTGATGTCATAGCGCTGCTCGATGGCCAGGCCCAGGGCGATGGCGTCCAGGTCGGCGTCGTCGAAGCGCCGGTGCCGCGGTGTCACCGCGGCCCGCGCCGCCGGCTGTCGCCGCCGCGCCGCCGGCTCCCGTCCCCGCGCCGCCGCGTCGCGCGCGGCTGGCGCCAGGGCGGCCCTGAGGCGTCCGGCCGGGTGCTCGCGGATCGCGGGCAGCAGCCCGAGAGACTCCCGGTAACGGAGCATCCGGGGCGATGTGCCGAGGCGCTGGGCCGCCGCTGTGATGCGCATCTACTGAATTTAACATTTTCCTGTCAGATATGGCGGTAACGGCGTGCGCACCGGTGAGCGGATCACGTACGGTCGGAGGATCCAGTCGTCATCACGTCCACGCTGAGGAGTGCGAATGCCCGCGGAAGCTGTCCCGTTCAAGGTCGCTGACCTGTCCCTGGCCGAGTTCGGGCGCAAGGAGATCAGGCTGGCCGAGCATGAGATGCCTGGCCTGATGGCCGTGCGGGAGGAATACGCGCGCTCACAGCCGCTGCGGGGCGCGCGGATCACCGGGTCGCTGCACATGACCATCCAGACGGCGGTCCTGATCGAGACGCTGGTCGCCATCGGCGCGCAGGTGCGGTGGGCGAGCTGCAATATCTTCTCGACTCAGGATCACGCGGCCGCGGCCGTGGCCGTGGGACCGGACGGAACGCCGGAGGACCCCAGGGGCATCGCGGTCTTCGCCTGGAAGGGCGAGACCATGGCGGAGTACTGGTGGTGCGCGGAGCAGGCGCTGACCTGGCCAGGGGAGACCGGGCCCAACATGCTGCTCGATGACGGCGGGGACGCGACGATGCTCGTGCACAAGGGCGCGGAGTACGAGGCGGCCGGCGCCGTGCCATCGGCCGGCGACGATGATTCCGAGGAATGGCAGGTGTTCCTGGATGTGCTGCGTTCCTCGCTGGCTGCCGCGCCGGGCCGGTGGACGGCCGCCGCCGAGCAGATCATCGGCGTTACCGAGGAGACCACGACGGGCGTGCACCGGCTGTACGAGATGGCGACCGCGGGGACGCTGAGGTTCCCGGCGATCAACGTCAACGACTCGGTGACCAAGTCGAAGTTCGACAACAAGTACGGCTGCCGGCATTCGCTGGTCGACGGCATCAACCGCGCCACCGACGTGCTGATCGGCGGCAAGGTCACCGTGGTCTGCGGGTACGGCGACGTGGGCAAGGGCTGCGCCGAGTCGCTGCGCGGCCAGGGGGCCAGGGTCGTCATCACCGAGATCGACCCGATCTGCGCGCTGCAGGCGGCCATGGACGGCTTCCAGGTCGCCACCCTGGAGGATGTCGCGGAGACCGCTGACATCTTCGTCAGCGCGACCGGCAACTACCACATCATCACCGCCGAGCACATGAGCAAGATGAAGCACCAGGCGATCGTCGGCAACATCGGCCATTTCGACAACGAGATCGACATGGCCGGCCTGGCGCGGGTTCCCGGCATCCGGCGGGACACCATCAAGCCGCAGGTCGACGAGTGGACCTTCGCGGACGGCCACTCAGTGATCATCTTGTCCGAGGGACGGCTGCTGAACCTGGGCAACGCGACCGGCCACCCGAGCTTCGTGATGTCCAACAGCTTCACCAACCAGGTCATCGCCCAGGTTGAGCTGTTCACCCGGCTCACTGAGTACCCCCTGGGCGTGCACGTGCTGCCCAAGCACCTGGACGAGAAGGTCGCCCGGCTGCACCTCGACGCACTCGGGGTTCGCCTGACCGAGCTGTCCAAGGAGCAGGCCGACTACATCGGCGTCCCGGTGGAGGGGCCGTACAAGCCCGACCACTATCGCTACTCAGCCGGCGCGCCCGCGCGATACCGCCGGGCCGCCGCAGACGGGCACGCAGACGATGGCCGGGGCCGCGGAATCCGACATTGCCGATCCGGGCCTGGCCGCCCAGGGGCAGGCCCGGATCAGCTGGGCCGAGCGCGCGATGCCCGTGCTCGGGCTGATCCGGGATGCCTTCACCCGCGAGCAGCCGTTTGCCGGGCTCACGGTAGCGGCTTGCCTGCACGTGACCGCGGAGACCGCCGGCCTGCTGCAGGCGCTGACGGCCGGCGGCGGGCGCGTTCACCTGGCCGCCTCGAATCCGCTGTCCACGCAGGACGACATCGCCGCCGCGCTGGCGAGCCTGCCGGATATCACCGTCTTCGCCCGGTCCGGGGTGGACCGGAGTACCTACTACGAGCACATCCACCGCGCCCTGGACTCCGGGCCCGACCTGGTGATCGACGATGGCTGCGATCTGGTGAACACCCTGCACGCCGAGCGCCCTGAGATGCTCGGCGGGGTACGCGGCGGCTGCGAGTCGACCTCTACCGGCGTGGCCAGGCTGCGCCGGATGGCGGCGGCGGGCACGCTCGCCTTCCCGGCGGTCGCGGCGGATGCCTCGGTGACCCGGCGCATGTTCGATAACAGGTACGGCACTGGGCAGTCGGTGATCGACGGCATCATCAGGGCTACCCATGTCCTGCTGGCCGGGAAGTGCGTCGTGATCGCGGGGTACGGGTCCTGCGGCAGCGGGATCGCCGAGCGCGCCAGGGGCCACGGCGCCCAGGTGATCGTCACGGAGGTCGATCCGGTCCGGGGCCTTGATGCGATCATGCAGGGATTCCGGGTCATGCCGATGGCGGCGGCCGCGCGGGTCGGCGAGATCTTCATCACGGCGACCGGCTCCCGCGACGTGATCACCGCCGAGCACCTGACGGTGATGCGGGACGGGGCGATCCTGGCCAACGCCGGCCACTTCGACGTCGAGGTCGACGTGCGGGCGCTCACGGACCTGGCCGTCGAGGTCAACCCGGCCGTCCGCCCGCACGCCGACGAGTACGTCCTGGCGGGCGGCACCCGGCTGATCCTGCTGGCCGAGGGGCGAGTGGTCAATCTCGTCGCCGCGGAGGGCAACCCGGCCGCGGTGATGGACCTGTCCTTCGCCGCGCAGGCCCTGGCCCTGGCCTGGCTGGCCCGCGGCGAGGCGGCGCTGGGGTCCGGCGTGCATAACATGCCAGCGGCCATCGACACCCAGATCGCCTGTCTCACCCTGGCCTCACTCGGCGCGCAGATCGACGAGCTGACCCCGGCCCAGCAGGCGTACCTGGATTCCTGGGGCCAGGGCTCGTAGCCGGGTGCCCGAATTTTCCCGCCACCCTACGCGGTGGGAGGCTGGCCCCATGGCGGGCGACCAGACAGCGGACGATGCGGGCGGGCAGCTGCCGGGCTTGCGGGCGCCGGTCAACCAGGTGAGCCGCCGCGCCATCCCGTACTGGACCACCCGCGCGGTGGTGACCGGGCTGGTCCTGCTGGCCGTGGAGATCGCCGTGATCCTGGCCAACAGCCTGACGGCAGCGTGGTGGATTGCGGTGGCGCTGACAGCGATCATCCTGGCGGCGTACGCCCTGATCATGCCGCACTGGCGCTTCCGTGTGCATCGCTGGGAAGTGACCGAGCAGGCCCTGTACACGCGGACCGGATGGTTCTCCGTGCACTGGCGGATCGCGCCGATTAGCCGGATCCAGACCGTCGACAGCCACCGGTCGTTCGGTGAAAGGATCTTCGGCCTGGCTAATGTCACCGCCACGACCGCCTCGGCCGCTGGCCCGGTGCACATTCACGGGCTGGACCGGGCCACCGCTGACCGGCTGCTTGACGAGCTCTCGCTCGCTACCGCGCAGATCCCCGGCGACGCGACGTGAGCGGCCAGGCGCAGGAGGCCCCGCGCGAGGAGGCCCCGCGCGAGGAGGCCCCGCGCGAGGAGGCCCCGCGCGAGCGAGGCCCCGCGCGAGGAGGCCCCGCGCGAGGAGGCCCAGGGGGAAGCCCAGGGACAGCCGCCGCAGGAGGAGCCCGCCTGGCTGTGGCTGAGCCCGCGCAGCCTGGTCGTCCGGCCGGTCATGGACCTGATCCGGCTGCTGCCGTTCCTGCTGGGGCTGCTGTACCTGCGGTCGCGCGGCGGGAGCGCCAACTACTGGGGTGCCGCCTTCGCCGCGCTCGCGATCGTGACCAGCATCGTGCGCTGGCTCACGACCCGGTACCGGATCACCGACGAGCGCATCTACGTGCGGCGCGGGCTACTCAGCCAGAAGGTCCTGTCCGTGGCCCGCGACAGCGTGCGCACCGTGGACCTGACCGCGCACGTGCTCTACCGGATACTGGGACTGCGCCGGGTCAGCATCGGCACCGGGCGCAATGACCGGCGCGAGGGCGAGAGCTTCCGGCTCGACGCGCTGACCCTGGCCCGCGCCGAGGAATTGCGTACCCTGCTGCTCGCCGTCCCGGTCGCGGCCGGGACGGCGCGGCCCGGGCCAGGGAGCGTGGCGACGCGGGGCGCCGTGGCCGGGGGCGCCGGGCCAGGGGGCGCGCTGACCGGAGAGCACCTGGCTCGCGATGGCGGGGCCGGGCAGGCGTCAGGCGACACGGCCGGGAACGCCCGTGGCGTGGCCGGGAACGCCCGTGATACGGCCGGGAACGCCCGTGGTACGGCCGGGACCGGCACGATGGTGACGGGGGAGACCGAGGTCGTGCGGCTGCATCTGACCTGGATCCGGTTCGCCCCGCTGACCCTCACCGGCCTGGTCATCCTCGGCGTCGCCTTCGGGTTCGTGGCGCAGTTCAACGACGCCGCCCACGTCAACCTGGCCAAGATCGGGCCGGTGCACAGCCTGATCGCCAGGTTCAGCGCGCTGCCGCTCGGGTCCCGGATCCTCACCGCCACGCTGCTTGTCGCGTTCTGCCTGGTAGTGATCTCTACCGTGGGCTATATCGCGGTGTTCTGGCACTTCCGGGTCGTGCGACAGGATGAGGGCACCCTGCGGGTCAGCCGGGGCCTGCTGTCCACCCGTGCCACCACGATCGACATGCGTCGCCTGCGCGGAGTTGAGATCAGCGAGCCGCTGCTGCTGCGGGCGGCCAGGGGGGCCCGCTGCATAGCGATCACCACCGGGCTGCGGGTCGGACGCGGGGCCGAGCGCGGCGGCTCCCTGCTGCTGCCCCCGGCTCCGCGCCAGATCGCGCGGCAGGTCGCGGCCGAGGTCCTGGGCGTGCCGGCGCAGCCGTGTGCCGGCCCGCTCGTACGGCACGGCCCCGCGGCTCGCCGGCGCCGCTACAACCGGGCGGTGGGCGGCAGCGCGCTCATCGTCGTCGCGGCGATCGCACTCGGCCGGGCGGCGCACCTGCCTGCCTGGACCTGGCTCAGCTGGCTGATTCTGCTGCCGCTGGCCGGAGTCCTGGCCGCCGACCGGTACCGGAGCCTGGGACACCGGCTGACCGCCAGCCGGCTCATCACGAGCCAGGGCACCCTGGTACGCCGGCGCAGCATCCTGGCCACGGAGGGAATCATCGGCTGGAGGATTCATCAGAGCTGGTTTCAGCGACGCCAGGGCCTGGTGACGCTGACCGCGACCACGGCGGCGGGACGGCAGCACTATGAGGCACGAGACGTGCCGATGGCGCAGGCGCTTGCCGTCGCGGCCGCGGCCACCGAGGACCTGGTCAGGCCGTTCCTCGTGGCGGTCAGTGACTGATCAGGGGCCCCTGGCCACGGTTACCGCGGGGTGGCGAATCCGCCGCCGCCCGGCTGCTCGGCGGGAAGCGGCTCGGCGGGAAGCGGCTCGGGGGAAGGCGGGTTAGGGGAAGGCGGCTCGGCGGGAAGCCGGCCGGGGGAGGCGGCCCGGCGAGGCGATCGGAGGGCATGACCCGCTGTGCCGTCAGCCGGACGGACTCGCGCTGGCGGCGCACCGCCAGGACGGCAGCCAGGAAGGCAGCAGGCGGGGTCCCTGGCGGCGGCGGCGGGCTCACCTGGCTGGCTACTGCGGCGGCCAGGCGCAGGCCGAGCTCGTCCCTGGCCGCGGGCCGCAGATCGCGAAACCGGCGCAGGTAGCTGCTCGCCGCCTCAGCATCCCGGTCAGACAACCGGGACAGCTCAAGGACCTGCGCCCAGCCGGCCAGCGGCGGCGGGACAACCGCGAACTCCGGCGGCAGATCCCCCCTGGGCGGCACTCGTTCCTGGATGACATAGGTGCCCGCGAACATGTCGCCGAGCCGCTTGCCCTTGACCGACAGCATGGAGGCGATGAGCGCTACCGGGTCGAGAACGATGCTCCAGATCTCGAAGATGCCGGCGCAGCGCCCTCACCAGCGCCTGGCGGAATCGCACCGGGCCGCCGTCGTCGCTGACGACGCGCAGGCCGACGGCCATCTTTCCCAGGGTCTTGCCCCTGCTCAGGGTCTCGAAGATGGTGGGATAGCCGACGATGATCAAGATCGAGCCGGTGGCCCAGATCGCGGCGAGCGCGGCCTCGTTCAGTGGCGTGGTCACAGTGGTGATCACCAGTATCGCCAGCAGCGCTATCTGGATCAGCATGTCGAGCAGCAGCGCCGCCATCCGGCTCGGGAACGCCGCGACCGGGACGTCAAGGACGACCGCCTCACCGGTCACGACCTCGGTCACGGCACATCCCTCCAGCTCAGCCCGCGAGACCGGGCATGAAGTCAGGCCCAGCGTATCCGGGCTGGCCCAGTAGTCTCCTGGGTGTGGATGTCGATGCTTTTGTCGCTGCCCATCAGGGCGAGTGGGCCAGGCTCGATCAGCTCGTGCGGCGGCGGCGGCGACTGTCCGGCGAAGAGGTGGATGAGCTGGTCACCGCCTACCAGCGGACCGCCACCCACCTGTCCGTGCTGCGCTCGGCCGGGCATGATCCGGCGCTGACCGCGCGGCTGTCGGCCAGGCTCGCCCGAGCCCGCGCCGCGATCAGCGGAGCCCACACCCCGGCCTGGAGCTCGGTCGGGCGGTTCGCGGTCGTCTCGTTCCCCGCCGTGGCCTACCGGGCCCGCTGGTGGTGGCTGGCCACCACGGCCGGAAGCCTGATTGTCGCCTTCCTGCTGGGGTGGTGGATCGCCAGGTCGCCATCGGTCCAGGCCAGCCTGCTGTCGCGCTCGCAGGCGGCGAGCCTGGTGAATCATCAGTTCCGCAACTACTACTCACAGGCCAACGCTCAGTCGTTCGCGGCCAAGGTCTGGACCAACAACGCGACGGTGGCCGCCGAGTCGCTGATCGGCGGGATTTTCCTGGGCATCCCGACCCTGCTCGTGCTCTTCGAGAACTCCGCCAATGCCGGCGTGGTCGGCGGCCTGATGGTCGGGCACGGCCGGGGCCTGGAGTTCTTCGCCCTGATCCTGCCGCACGGGATGCTGGAGCTGTCGGCCGTGTTCCTGGCGGCCGCCACGGGCCTGCGGCTGGGCTGGTCGGTCATCGATCCTGGCCCGTTGCCGCGGGCCCAGGCGCTAGCGCAGGAGGGCCGGATGGCGGTCACCATCGCGCTGGGGCTGATCGTCGTGCTGCTCGTGTCCGGGGTGATCGAGGCGTTTGTCACGCCGTCGCCGCTGCCCACCTGGGCCCGGATCCTGATCGGCGCGTGCGCGGAGGCGGCCTTCCTCGCCTACGTCATCGTGCTGGCCGGCGCGCCATGGCCGCCGGGGAGTCCGCGGACATCAAGGAGGTTCCCGACCTCGTGCCGGTGGCCGGCGAGCGGGAGCGGCCCCGGTCAGCGGTACAGCGGCCCGGCCAGCGTCACAGCCGGCCAGCGGCCTTCAGGCTGAGGTACGCGTCGGCTAGGGCCGGCGGCAATCGGTCGGGCGGTGCGTCGAGGACATCGATCCCATGGCGGCGCAGCAGGGCGGACACTCGGGCCCGCTCCGACCTGGCCCGCTCAGCGGCGGCGGCGTCGTACACCGCGGCGGCGTCCCCGCGAGCGGCCGCCATCTCCTCCAGCCGTGGGTCGGCGACGGCGGCCACGAGCAGCCGGTGCCGGGACGCCAGCACCTGAACGCGAGGCAGCAGCCCCTCCTCCATCGCCGCCAGGTTCAGGTCAGTCAGCAGGACGACCAGGCCGCGCTGGCGCGTGATCGCCAGCACGGCACTGGCCATCACGGCCGCGTCGGACTCGATCAGCTCCGCATCGAGGACGGCCATCGCGTCCGTAAATGCGGCCAGCACTCCAGAACGGGCGGCCCCCACCACTCGGGCCCGGACCCGCCGGTCAACCGCGATCAGGTCGACCCGGTCGCCGGCCCTGGACGCCAGCGCGGCCAGCAGCAGCGCGGCGTCCATGAACGTGTCCAGCCGCGGAACGCCGCCGACCCGGCCTGCCGAGGTGCGGCCGGTGTCCAGGACGATAAGGATGCGCCGGTCGCGCTCCGGCCGCCAGGTCCTGACCATGACGTCGGTCCGCCGGGCCGAGGAGCGCCAGTCGATCGAGCGGACATCGTCGCCGAGGACATACTCGCGCAGGGAGTCAAATTCGCTGCCCTGGCCGCGGATCAGGGAGCGGTGCTGGCCGTCGAGCTGCCGGAGCCTGGCGAGCTTCTCGGGCAGGTGCTTGCGGCTCAGGAAAGGGGGGAGCACCCGGACCGACCACGGTGCCAGATGATGACCCTGCCGTCCGGCGAGCCGCAGCGGGCCGATCGAGCGGACGGTCACCCGGCCGGCCAGGGCGTCACCACGCCGCTGCGGCGTGAGCGTGGTCGTCAGCGTGGCCAGGCCCCCGGCGGCCACCGTGACCCGCGCATACCGGGGCTGCGCCGCTGCGCTCGGCGGCCAGGCGTCCCTGACGATCCCGCGCAGCGGCCGGCGGCCGGGGTTCCGCACGGTCAGCACGACCGATCCGCTCTTCCCGAGCAGGATCCTGGCGTCGCCGGCCCTGGTTATCCGCAGCTGGCGGACGCCGGCCGCCAGTACCAGGTCGATGGCGATCCCGGCGAGGATCAGTGCGTTCACCACGATCAGCGCGGCCACCGCGCGAAACGCCAGCGCGGCCAGTGCTCCGATCAGCGCGGCCAGCGCCGCGCGCCCGGTCAGCGCCATCGGCTGCCTCGCGCACGCTGACCAGCCCCGGGCGGCCGCAGCCGCCCCCGCGGCTCGCCCCGCAGCTCAGGCAGGAGCCTCACCGGGGTACCGGGACGGACGCGAGCACGCCCTCGAGCACGCCGTCGGAGGTGACGCCCTCGAGCTCGGCCTCGGGCCGAAGCTGGATCCGGTGCCGGAATGTCGGCCGGGCCAGCGCCTTCACGTCATCGGGCGTCACGTAGTCCCGCCCGGACAGCCAGGCCCAGGCCTGGCTGGTCGCCAGCAGCGCGGTCGCGCCCCGCGGGGAGACGCCGAGCAGCAGTGACGCCGACGTCCTGGTGGCCCGGCAGATGTCCACGATGTAGCCGGTGATCTCCGGTGAGATGCGCACCTTGCTCGCCGTCTCCCTGGCCGCGGCGAGCTCCGTGGCTCCGGCGACCTGGCCGATCCCGGCGGCGGCCAGGTCGCGCGGGTCAAAGCCCGCCGCGTGCCGGTCCAGGATCTTGATCTCATCGGCTCGCTCCGGCAGCGCGACGGTCAGCTTCATCATGAACCTGTCCAGCTGCGCCTCGGGCAGCGGATAGGTTCCCTCGTACTCGACCGGGTTCTGCGTGGCGGCGACCAGGAACGGCACCGGCAGCCGCCGCGGCGTCCCCTCGACCGAGACCTGACGCTCCTCCATGGCCTCGAGCAGCGCGGCCTGCGTCTTCGGGGGTGTCCTGTTGATCTCGTCGGCGAGCAGCAGGTTAGTGAAGACCGGGCCCTGCCGGAACTCGAACTGCGAGGTCTTCGCGTCGTAGATCAGGGAGCCGGTCACGTCGCCTGGCATCAGGTCGGGCGTGAACTGTACCCGCTTGCTCTCCAGCGACAGTGCTGCGGCCAGGGCGCGCACCAGCAGGGTCTTGGCGACTCCGGGTACGCCCTCCAGCAGCACGTGCCCCTGGCAGAGCAGCGCGATCAGCAGCCCGGTGATGACCCCGTCCTGTCCCACCACCGCCTTGCCAACCTCGGTCCGGACGGCTGAGAGCGCGTCACGGGGGTCACGCTGGCCCGACAGTGATCCCGGCTTGGCCGGTCCCGGTTCCGCGGGCAGGGGCAGCCCGGCCGCGATGGCATGCGTTCCGGATCCGGCCGTCGCCGGGATATCGGCGTTCACTGCGCGCGTACCTCTCTTTCCAGGGCATCCAGGTCGTCGGCGAGCGCGACGAGGGACGCGTCGCTGCCGGGCGCCGGCCCGAACAGCATCATCTCGATTCTTGCCGCGGCGAGCCCGGAGCGGGCGCGCAGTGCCGCCGTAATGGCATCGGGGCGTGCATCAGGCGCCAGCCCCACCGCGGGCATGACGCGGTTCAGCATCGCGGTCCGCAAGGCGGCGGCGGCCCGGTCCCGTGCCCGGCGTGACTGGTACAGCCGGGCGTGGCCTTCCACCGTCTCCGATGCCCGGACCACAACCGGCAGCTGCTCGGGGACCAGCGGCCCGAGACGCCGGGCTCGCCATAGCGCGGCGAGCACGACGGCGATGCCGAGCTGGATCGTCACCAGGCCGGCGCCGAGCGGGAGCAGGCTGGTGAGAGACTTCTGGCCGCCCTGTGGTCCGGTGCCGGCCACGATGGCAGGCGCGGGCACCAGCCAGACGATGCGCGGGCTGGTGCTCAGCAGGTTGAGCGCGAGCGCGGCATTCCCGAGATCGCCCAGGGCCTGGTTCGACAGGGGTATCCCCGTCCCCAGCAGCATGATCAGCCGCCCGCCCGATGAGTACTGAATCAGGGAGGCCGAGCCGTTCGCCGGGTAGCAGGACGCTATGTCCGTGACGCTCAGCGGAGGCCGCAGCAGGCCAATGCCGCCCATATCGGCGTTTCCGGCGCGCTGGGCGGCGTCCAGGCCGCAGTCGGGCTGGGTGGGGCCGATCCCGGTGGTTCCCGCCAGGGTGATGCGGGGAGCGAAGGCAGTCAGGGCGGCTTTGTCGGGTTCCACGACGACCACATGGCCGGGAACCTGCGCCAGGCTGGCCAGTGCCCGCGCGGTCAGGTACCCGGGGCTGGTCACGACCAGGGTCGCGCCGCCTGGCCGTGCGGCAGCCGCCGCCGCGGCGGGTGTGACCGTCCTGACCACGTGCTGGCCGCGCTCGGCCAGGATGTCGGCCAGCGCATGAGCGCCAAATGGTCCCGTGCCCGCCGGGTCGAGATACCCGGTGGCCGGCGCCGCCGGTTTCAGCAGCGCGATCACGATCCCGGTGAGGAGCACGAGCGCGACGATCGCGAACGGCGTGCGCCACCTGCTCCCGATGGCGGTCGCCGGACCGGCACCGGAGGCACCGGCCGGCCGGTGCTGCTCCCGTGCCTCCAGAGACGCGGCGGGCGGTGCTGTCGTGGTCATAGCCCCGGCCCGGCTGTTCCGGCGGCCAGCGGTGCGCCCGTGCTGGCCGGCCGGGAGCCCTGCAGGCTGGCGTCGAGCTCCCGCATCCGCTGGTAGCCGGGATCGGTTCCGCTTCGGCCCCCGTACATGATGTCGTCGAACAACTGCGCCGCGTCAGCCAGTGCCCGGGCGTGAGCGGGCAGCGCGCGGCCCGCGTCGGCCGCCAGCTCGTCAGCCGTCCGGCCCGGCCCCGGCGGCACGACCTCGCGCTCCTCGAGCCACACGGCAATGGCCCGTACGCGCTCGATGATGGCGCCAGCGAAGTCACCCGCGGCCGCGAGGCGCTCCGACTGCTGGCGATGATCGCGGGCACTGAGCGGAGCGCCCTGCAGCAGCGGGCCCTCCCGGCGGCGGCCCGCCCGGCCCGGCCGGATCCGGAAGATCACCGCGGCGATCACGAGCACCGCCGCCGCGATCACGGTGATCAGTGCCCACCAGCCGCCGGGCACATTCACGTTCACGTGGCCCAGTACCGAGCCCAGCCAGTTCAGGAACCGCCGGGTGAGGGAGGGCTGGTAGATGGCCTTCGACAGCTCCCGGCGCGCTAGCTGCTGAGCAGCCCCCCGCCCGATCGGCGGCTCGCTGCCGGCCAGCGCCAGCGTGCCCGCGAGGCGGTATGCGCCAGCGGCCGTCACCACGCCGGCGGAGCGGCGGCGGGGTCATGCCCGGCTCGCGGCTGCTGCCAGAGCGTGGCGAATTCATCGCCGGTGAGCTGCTGAGTCTGCGCCGCATTCCGCAGGACCAGATCCATGCCTTCCTTGCGCATCCGCATGTCGAGGTACAGCAAGACGGTCACTCCGGCCAGCATCGGCCGGGTGATCGCCCCGACGATGACGCCGCCGACTGCGGCGACGATGACGCTCGCCACCGAGCCAGCCGCTGTCGAGAGGCTGAACCCCCCGCCTCCCACGGCCCGCCCGATGACTATGAACGGGATATTCAGCACGAGGCTGGCGATGCTGATGATGATGAAGGTCAGGACGAGAATTCCCAGGACCCGCCACATGCTGCCCCGCACTAGCCGCCATGACCTCGCGAGTCCCTGCCAGGGTCCCTGGCGCTCCAGCACCACGGTGGCCGCGGCGAGACTGAACATGACCGAGACTCCCACGGTGACGCAGAGCATCACCAGGAAGCCGAGAACGCCGACGGTCGCCGCGATCGCCGCGTTGTGGGCGACGAGGGACAGGGCGAACAGGACGAGATACGGAATCCATAGCGCGACCACGATGATGCCGCCCAGCAGTAGCGCCCCGAACACCGCGGGCATGCGCGGCGCGGCGACCCGCCAGGCCTCGCCGATGCTTACCTTGCGCCCGAGTACCCCGTTCCCGATGACCGCGGTGAGCATGGCGGTCAGGATGATCTCCACGACCAGGCCGAGGACTCCCGTGAGCAGCAGGGCGCCGAGCAGGCGTGCCGCCGAGTGGCCCAGTTGCGAGACCTGGGCGCTGGTGGGCTGCTGGTTTCTGATGACTAGCCCGCCGTCATCGGCAGTACTGACAGCACTCCGGATGGCGAATGTCAGCACTGTTGACACCACGCCGGACACGGCCAGGATGATGGCGGAAAAACCCAGAGTCGCCTGGGGATTGCGCCGGATCGACGTGAAGGACCCGGTCAGGATGTCGCTGAGTCCCAGCGGCCGGAGAGGAATGCCGCCCGGCGCAGGACTGGGCGTGTTCCAGCCGCCCGGCTGGCCATATGGCCCGTATCCGGTCGGCGGCCCGTACCCCGGCGGCCCGTACCCCGGCGGTTGCTGGTACCCGGGCGGTTGTCCGTACCCGGGCGGTTGTCCGTAGCCGGGCGGTTGCTGGTAGCCAGGCTGCTGTCCGTAGCCGGGGGGTTGCTGGTAGCCAGGCTGCTGCCCGGGATCGGAGCGGGCTGGGTCCGGGGGGCCTGGCCCGTCCCCCGAGGTGCTGTCGGTCATGTTCGCTCCTTGACGACCGCGGCGATTACGTCCGGTCGTGCCGCCCGCGCGGCGCCCCCCGCCGGTTCGCGCCAATACTTGCACGGTGGCGGGCGCGATGAGAGCTGAGCATTGTTACGAAATCGCATATTCGCCGCCCAAGCGATGCCGGATTCCAGATCCCGGCCGGCCGCTCCGGGCTGCGGTGGCCCGCACCTTCCGGGTCGCATGATGACCAGTCAGCGCGCACACTCATGGGGTGAGCATTCCCGCCCTGCGCTGGCTGGATCCGCCTGGCGGCCCGGCGATCGAGCTACTGGACCAGACCAGGCTGCCGGCCGCTGAGGTCATCATCACCTGCGCGGATGTCCCCGCGCTGATCGATGCCATCCGGCGGCTGGTCGTGCGGGGAGCGCCGCTGCTGGGCGTGGCCGGGGCGTTCGGCGTAGCGCTGGCCGCCAGCCGCGGTGAGAGCGTGCCGCAGGCCGCGGCGGCCATCGAGCGAGCCAGGCCGACCGCCGTGAACCTGGGGTGGGGCGCCAGGCGCGCGCTCGCCGCCTACCAGTGCGCTCTGCGCTCTGACTCTCCCGACGCCAAACGGCAAGCGGCACGGGCTGCCGTCGCCGAGGCCAGGGCAATCGCCGCGCAGGACGCCGCGGCCAGCGCGGAGATGGCCGCGCGGGGCCTGGCGCTCATCCCGGCGGGGGCCAGGGTGCTGACCCATTGCAATACCGGCGCGCTGGTGTCGGCGGGGGAGGGGACCGCGTTCGCGGTTATTCTCGCTGCGCACCGCGCGGGCCGGCTGGCCCGGCTCTGGATTGACGAGACGCGGCCGCTGCTGCAAGGCGCGCGGCTGACCGCGTATGAGGCAAGGCGGGCCGGGATCCCGCACGCTGTCCTGGCCGATGGCGCGGCGGCGTCGCTGATGGCCGCCGGTCAGGTCGACATCGTCCTGGTCGGTGCCGACCGGATCGCGGCCGACGGCAGCGTCGCCAACAAGGTGGGAACCTACGGCCTGGCGGTGCTGGCCAGCCATCACCGGGTGCCGTTTGTCGTGGTGGCGCCGACGTCGACGATCGACCTGGCTACCCCGGATGGTGAGTCGATCACCGTCGAGCACCGGCCGGAGCGGGAGGTTACCTGCATGGCCGGACAGCCCGTGGCGCCCGCCGGCACGCATGCCTATAACCCGGCCTTCGACATCACGCCCCCGTCCCTGGTGACCGCGATAGTGTCCGAATGTGGCGTGATGCAGCCCGTCACTGCGGGTAATCTGCGTGTTCTGGGCGCGGGACCGGTAGCTGATGCAGGTCCCCATGCCGCCGTTTACGTGGAACGATGGGAAACATGAAAGGTCGCGTGCTGGTCGTCGATGATGACGCCGCCCTCGCCGAGATGCTGGGAATCGTGCTGCGTGGCGAGGGCTTTGAGCCCACGTTCGTCGCCGATGGAGACAAGGCGATGGAGGTGTTCCGTGACTCCAAGCCGGATCTTGTCCTGCTCGACTTGATGCTGCCTGGCATGGACGGCATCGACGTCTGCCGCCAGATCCGGGCCGAGTCCGGCGTCCCGATCGTGATGCTGACCGCCAAGAGCGACACGGTCGACGTGGTCCTGGGCCTGGAATCGGGGGCCGACGACTACATCGTCAAGCCGTTCCAGTCGAAAGTGCTGATCGCGCGGGTCAGGGCACGGCTGCGCCGCACCGATGACCCGGCTCCGGAGATGCTCGCTATCGGCGATGTCAGCATTGACGTGGCCGGGCACGCGGTTAAGCGCGCGGGCGAGCCACTGAATCTCACCCCGCTTGAGTTCGACCTTCTGGTGGCGCTGGCCCGCAAGCCGCGCCAGGTGTTCACCAGGGAGGTGCTGCTCGAGCAGGTCTGGGGGTACCGGCACGCCGCCGATACCCGCCTGGTCAATGTCCATGTGCAGCGGCTGCGCGCCAAGATTGAGAAGGATCCCGAGCGCCCTGAGATCGTCGTCACCGTCCGCGGCGTTGGATACAAGGCAGGTCCCGGCTGACCGGGGCAGGCGACACGGGACGGGCAGGTCAGGCAGTGGACGTCGGCCAGCCCGGTGGTGAATGATCAGCGGAGAAGGGTCATGAAGGGAGTACCGCCCAGCAGCAGCGCCGGGAGCGAGGCTCCCGCGCGCTCTCCCGGCGCCAGGCAGTCCGCTCTGATGCTTCCGGAGACTGCGGTACCGCCTGCTCGGCCGTCCGCGCCGCCCGAGGTGCCCGCGCCGCCCGATATGCCTGCGCTAGCCAAGGGGCCTGCGCCGGCCAAGGGACCTGCGCCGGCCGAAGGGTCCGCGTCAGCCGATCCCGCGTCGGCCGCGCTCATCGGTCCTGCGTCGGCCGCGCCCGCCGGTCCTGCGTCGGGCGGCGGCGGCCCGGCCCGGCGCCCTGATTCCACCGTGAATCAGAGCCTCGGCCGGGCCGCAATGGAATGGCTCGATCCAGCCCGACGGTGGCGTGATGCGGCCCGGATTGCCGCCATGCTGCGCAGGCGCTCCAAAGCGGCAGTTCGCACCGCCCACGCCCGGTGGCGCCGCTCGCTTCAGTTGCGGGTCGTCACCGCGACGCTGGTGCTTTCCGCCCTCGTGGTCACCGTGCTCGGCTTTTTCCTGATTCAGCAGGTCGCTAACGGCCTGCTGAAAGCCAAGGTGAAGTCAGCCGAGAATCAGGCCGCCCAGGGGCTGATCGTCGCGGAGGGCCAGCCCGGTGTGTCAGCGAAGCGCAGTAGCTCCACGTCGGGGCTCATGATGGCCATCGTCACCGAGCTCGGGGCCCAGAGCGGCACCTCCAGTGACTTCAGTGTCGCGGTCATGATCGCGCCGGATAAGCAAGGTCCGCCGGTGTACCAGGCGGGAGCCAGCGTCGGCCTCCCGGTTGACCGTATCCCGGCTCGGCTAACGCGGCAGGTGGAGAGCGAGCGCCCGGATCGCGTGAGCACCATGAGCTACACCTTCGTCAGCCTGCCTTTCCCTGGTAGCAAGGCAGTGCCGGGGCTCATCTTCGGCGCCCCCTTCGGGAGCGATTACCAGCTGTACTACTTCTTCCCGCTGACCCAGGAGCAGCAGAGCCTGGCGCTCGTGCAGCGCACGCTGCTGCTGGTCGGCCTCGCCCTGGTTTTCCTGCTGGCCGCGATCGCCTCGCTGGTCACTCGCTGGGTGGTGGTACCCGTGGCACGGGCGGCGCAGGGCGCCCAGCGGCTGTCGACCGGGAATCTCGACGAGCGGGTGCAAGTACGCGGCACCGATGAGCTGGCCGCGCTCGCGACGTCGTTCAACGATATGGCCGCCAGCCTGCAAGAGAAGATGCGGGAGCTGGAGGAACTGTCCCAGGTGCAGCGGCAGTTCGTCTCGGATGTCTCGCATGAGCTGCGGACACCGCTGACCACTATCAGGATCGCCGCTGACCTGCTCTATGAGTCCAGGGGAAAGCTGGAGCCCGCCGCCGGGCGGTCGGCCGAGCTGCTGCAAAGCCAGATTGAGCGATTTGAGTCGCTGCTGAGCGACCTGCTGGAGATCAGCAGGCACGACGCTAATGCGGCGACGCTGGACGCTGAGCCGGTCGACGTATGCGATCTGGCCAGGCATGCGGCCGATGTCGCGCAGCAGCTCGCGGAGCGCCGCGGAGCCAAGATCGAGTTCAGGCTGCCCGCCGAGCCCTGCGTCGCGGAAGTTGACCCTCGCCGGGTCGAGCGCATCCTGCGCAACCTTCTGGTGAATGCGGTCGAGCACGGCGAGAACCGGGATGCGGTCGTCACCGTCGCGGGTGACAGGGACGCGGTGGCCATCGCGGTGCGGGACTACGGGGTGGGCCTGGCGCCCGGCGAGGAGCGCCTCGCCTTCGACCGGTTCTGGCGTGCCGATCCCGCGCGGGCCCGGGCGACGGGCGGCACGGGACTTGGCCTGGCGATCGCGCTGGAGGATGCCCGCCTGCACGGCGGATGGCTGGAGGCCTGGGGCGAACCCGGCCGTGGATCGGTGTTCCGGCTCACGCTGCCCAGGCTGTCCGGCGGCAAGCTCGCCGGATCGCCTCTGCCGCTTGGGCCGGATGAGTCCGAGCTGGGTGGCCTGCTGGCCCAGCAAGCCAGCGACGTCACCCTGGGCAGCGGCGTCGCCCTGGGCAGCGGCGTCGCCCTGGGCAGCGAGGCGTCGCATGGCTAGCGCCTGCCGTGGCGCCGGCGTCCGGATGGCCGCCTGCGCCGTCGCCGTCGCCGTCATCGCCGGGGGCTGTGCCGCGATGCCGACGAGCGGACCTGTGCAGCCGGTCGCCGTGGTCCAGCGGGGCAGCGGCCAGACCCAGGACAATCCGCAGCCGATCCCGGTGCCGCCGGGCCGGGGCTGGTCGCCGTACGATATCGTGTCCGGCTTCCTGGCGGCGAGCACCAGTTTCACTAATAACCATGCTGTTGCCCGTACTTACCTGGCCCCCGCGATCGCCAGGAAGTGGAATCCGGGCTGGGCGGCCACCGTGGTGGGTCCGGCGCCGAAGATCACCGGCGTGCTCCGGCCCAAGAATGTCGTTCCCGGCGGACCGCAGACGAAAATCGTCCAGTTCGTCGGTCAGCGACTCGCGACGCTGACGAGCAGTGGCCAGTATCTGACCTCATCTGGCCTGAAGGAGGCCGACGAGTTCACCCTCGTCAACATCAGCGGGCAATGGCGGATCTCCCGTCTGCCCTCGCTGACGTCGCTGATTCTGACCGAGCCCGACTTCCTGCGCGACTACCAGCCGCGCAATCTGTACTTCTTCAGCCCGTCCAATGCCAACCTGGTGCCCGACCCGGTATTCGTTCCGCAGCAGGCGACCAATGCCGAGCCCGCCCGCGGGCTGGTGAAAGCCCTGCTCAAGGACCCGGCCGGCTGGCTGTCCGGGGCGACGAAGACTGATTTCCCGGTCGGCACCAAGCTCCTCGGGGTCAAGATCCTCGGCACCAGCGCCGTTGTCGACCTGGGCGGCTCGGCCGCGAAGGCGAGCCCGACGGTACTCAGGAACATAGCCGCGCAGCTCGTCTGGACGCTGTCGGGTACCTCGTACTCGACCCCCGGCATCCAGTCGGTGGTTCTGGAGATCAACGGGCTGGTGAAGCGCCCGCACGGTGAGCAGCTTCAGCTGCTGCCGACATACAGCAACCTGATGCCGGCTCGGCCGGCGGGCGGCGCGTACTTCCTGAGCAGCAGCGGCGGTGTCAAGGAACTGTCCGATTCCGCCAAGTTCGCCCGGCAGGTGCCCTGGCCGGCGGCCCTGGGCAAGATGGCCTTCTCCGCGATCGCGGTGGCGCCTGGCGGGAACCAGATTGCCGGGATCGTCCCTGCCGCCAAGGGGTGCACCGTCTACTCAGGCGCGCTCCGGCCGGGCGCCACCCTGACCCCGCGCCAGCTCAACAGCGGTACCTGCACCTCGCTGAGCTGGGATAGCCAGGGTGATATCTGGGCGTCGGCCGGTACGCACGTCTGGATGCTGCCGCCCCAGGGCGCGGCCGTCCCCGTCTTCCTGCCCGCGGCCGCCGGGCTCGCTAGCCTGGCGTCACCGCAGGAAATCACCGCACTGCGCATTGCCCCCGATGGCGTGCGCGTCGCGATGGTCGTCCGTCTGGGGAACGGATCGGCGGGAGTGGTGCTCGGGGCCATTAGCAGGAATGGCAGCGGCTCGAACGAGCAGATCTATATCGGGCAGAGCGGGGACGTGTTGTCCATAGGCACGGATGTCCCTGACCCCGTGGCCCTGAGCTGGTATGACGCCGATCACGTCCTCGTGCTGGGGCAGCGGCCGACCGGCAGTGAGCTCTACGACGTCTCATTGACCGGAGGCGTCTCCACCTTGATCACGACCGCCAACGGCACAGTCTCGATCACCGGCGCCCGGACTCCGCTGATCGCGGGCACCTCCCACGGCCAGATTCTGGCGTCATCAGGCCCTGGCCTGCCGTGGCGGCTGGTCGGCCAGGGCGGCAGTCCCGCCTATCCCGGCTGAGCTCCCGGCGGCTGGCATGAGCCGGCCCTGATCGCGAGAGCCAGGGCACGGCGTGACGCAAAGCGTCCCGAAGCGGTCGCTGCCGCCTGCCAGAGCGGAAACTCTGAGCGTCCCCTCCTGACATTCGGACCGCGTCGGGCTAGCGTCGTCCCCATGGCACCCGCCCGGGTCCGTGGTTGCGTCAGGCAGGCTTCCCCCTCAGCGGGGCGGCCGTCCTGGCAAGCCGATGCCAGCCGCAGGCGAAACGGCCCACGTAAGGCGACTTATCGTCGACCGATCACGGTGCGGCTTAGAAGTAAGTCCTGCCCCGCCGGGGGATCCGACGTCTCCCGGGTAGGGAGAAGGGTAGTAGTGGCACAAGCAGCCGCGAGCCTCTCAGCAGGCGGATGTGGGGTCGAAGACCAGGTCGGCCGGGCGGGTGTCAGGGCGGGCTCATGCCAAGACCGGGCAGAAGGGGGTTCCTGAGTGGACATCATCTTCAAAGGCCGGCACACCGACGTGCTGGAACGATTCCGCAAGCACGCGACAGCGAAGCTAACCAAGATCGAGAGAATGGCCGCCAAAGCCATCAGGGTCGACGTGGAGGTGTCCACCGAGCGCAACCCGCGGCAGTCCGGTCGCAAAGAGCGCGTCGAGCTGACCATCACCTCCGGCGGCCCGGCTATCCGGGCCGAGGCTGCCGCTGAGGACCGTTTCGTGGCTCTCGACATGGCGCTGGCGAAACTGGAATCGCGGCTGCGGCGGGCGAATGACCGTCGCAAGGGCCGGCACGGCGCGCGGGCGGCGATCCGGCTCACTGACCTGCCGGAGGCAAGCGACCCGGCGGTGCCCGAGGTGCCCGGCGAAGGCCCGGGCTCTGGTTCCGGCACCCGGATGGACCCCGCTGCCCTGGATGACCGGCCCCGTCCCGCTGGACCGGCGCCTGGCGCGCCGCAGGGCGGCGCCGCGGGCGAGGAGAGCGGGACGGCCGATGCCGCGTGGGCTGACCATGACATGGTCCCCATTGCGATGGAGGGCGACGGGCCGCTGGTCGTGCGGGAGAAATTTCACGGCGCCAGCCCGATGGCGATCGACCAGGCTCTGCTTGAGATGGAGCTGGTGGGCCATGATTTCTTTCTCTTCCGCGACGTTCAGGGCGGCAAGCCGAGTGTCGTGTACCGGCGGCGCGGCTATCAGTACGGCGTAATTCGGCTGGTGGAGGACGAGGCGGATGCGGCGGCTGTCGAGTCGCCGCCGACCGTCGTCCGGGCCCGGGGCAGCGGGCGGTCCAACGGGCGGGCGAAGGGCGGGACGAGGTTGCGCGCTGGCTGACCGGTCGGGAGCCGCGCGGCGCGTTCGCTGCCGGCGGCTTCGCGCTTGCATGCGGGCCGCCGGTCGGTAAGAGTTTGATCACACGGCGGCGACTGGTCCGTTGAGGGCGGACAGCGGGCATCGCCGCCCGGCTGATGCTGCCTCGCTTGAGGCCGCCAGGGCGCATGAGGCCAGGGCGACAGCGACGCGGCAGTCATGGGAGGGAGGATCATGGGAAGTAGTACCGGGGCCGGTGACGACGCATCAGGCGCCCCGGAGCGTCCCGAGCCCATCCGCACGCTGATAGTCGATGATCATGCGCTGTTCCGCCGCGGCCTGGAGATGGTCCTGGATTCCGAGCCGGACATCGAGCTAGTCGGCCAGGCCAGCGACGGCGAGGAAGCGGTCGAGAAGGCAGGCGAATCCCTGCCTGACGTTGTCCTGATGGACATCCGCATGCCGCGCAGCAGCGGGATCGAGGCGTGCCGGGCCATGAAGGAGGTCGTTCCCAGCGCCAAGATCGTCATTCTCACGATCAGTGACGAAGAGGAGGATCTCTTCGAGGCGATCAGGGCGGGCGCGAGCGGGTACCTGCTCAAGGACATCCCGCTCGATGAGGTCGCCGAGACGGTTCGCGCGGTACATGGCGGCCAGTCCCTGATCAACCCCTCGATGGCCGGGAAGCTCCTCACCGAGTTCGCGGCGCTCGCCCGGCGGGATCAGGAAGAACGCGTCGAGCAGATCCCGGCGCCGCGGCTGACTGAGCGTGAGATGCAGGTGCTCAAGCTCGTCGCCAGGGGGATGAACAATCGCGACATCGGCAAGGAATTGTTCATCTCGGACAACACGGTCAAGAATCACGTGCGTAACATCCTGGAGAAACTGCAGATCCACTCGCGGATGGAAGCAGTGATGGTTGCCGTGCGGGACAAGCTGATCGAGTTCGGCTGACGCCGGCGAGCCGCCCCGCCGCCCGCCCCGCCCCGCAGGCCGCCCGATAGGGCCCGCTTGCGCCGGCGAGCCGCGGAACCCTGGATAATCCGGTGTCTTGTCAGGCTATGCCTGACGCCGTAAGGTGATTCCTGACAATGGGATCGACCGGAGGCACCGGCATGCCAGCTCTCAATGACTCGGCGGCAGAAGCCGTGACCGAGGCCGCAGACGAGGCGAGAGCAGGCGTCATCTGCTCGTTCTGCCTGAAGTCAGCCGCAGACGTGGCGACCATGGTGGGAGGGCTGGGCGTCTTCATCTGCGACGCCTGCGTCTCCGCCTGCGTTGAGATCATCGAGAACAAGCCCGAGGTGAAGTCCAACCTGGCCAACTGGGAGCGTGACTTCGCTGATGAGGACTTGCTGGCCATGCTGCCCAAGATCGCGGCGGCCGGTGCGCAGGTCGAGCGGCAGCTGGTCACCTGGGTGTCCAGGGCGCGCGCTCGGTCGATCACCTGGGCCCGGATCGGGGCCGCCCTGGGCATGACGCGCCAATCCGCCTGGGAGCGCTTCTCCGGCGAGGAGTAGGCCGCCCCGCCCCGCGAGCCCGGTTCGCTGAGCCCCGCTGCCTGAGCCCCGCTGCCTGAGCCCTACCGGCCGAGCCCTACCGGCCGAGCCCTACCGGCCGAGCCCTACCGGCCGAGCCCTACCGGCCGAGGCCGCCGGCTGGGGCCACCGGCCGAGCGCCACCGGATAAGCGAGCCCCGCCGCCGGATCCTGCGTCAGGTCCCGGCGGCTGTCAGCGCGGCGCGCAGTCGCTGCTCCAGGCCGGGCGGGCTCACCCGCCCGAGCTGCACGCTGTCGCAGCCAACCCAGGCCGCCGCGTCGGCCAGGGCCCTGGCCATGGGCTCAGCCGCCCGCGGCGTATCCAGGGAGAGCTGGCGCGCGATCAGGGTCCGCCCGCTGCGCGCCGGATCCACCCGCCCCATGAGCCGGCCGCCGGCGAGCAGCGGCATCGTGAAGTACCCGTGCACGCGTTTGGCCTGCGGTACGTACGCCTCAAGGCTGTGCTCGAAGCCGAACATCCGCAGGGTGCGCTTCCTGTCCCAGATGAGCGAGTCGAAGGGGGACAGCAGCGTGGTCCGGTGCCGTCCCCGGCTGCCGCCGAGCGCGGCCGGATCCGCCCAGGCGGGCGCCGCAGCGCCGGCGCCGCGCGCCGCGGCGATCTGCACCGGCACGAGTCCGGCGGCCAGCGCGGCGTCATCGGCCGACATCGCCGCGCCGACCCGGCTCAGCTCCGCGCCGTTGTACCGCACCCGCTGATAATCGGCCAGGTCAGCGCGGGTCACCACGCCGAGCGCGCGGGCCGTGCGCGCGGCCAGGTGGATCACGCATTCGGCGTCAGAGGGGTCGGCGCTGAGCAACTCGGGCGACAGCACCCGCTCGGGCAGGTCGTACACCCGCCGCCATCCCGTCCGGCGGGCGCAGATGACATCCCCGGTGTCGAGCAGCCACTCAACAGCGATCTTGGTATCCGACCAGTCCCACCATTCGCCGCCCTTCTTGGCCCCGCCCAGCGCCGTGGCGGTCAGCGGGCCCTCAGCTCGCAGCCTGGCCAGCACCCGCGAGCAGACGTCCTCGTGACTCTGATGCCAGCGCAGCCCCCTGGCGCGGAACGCCCGCCGCCTGAACGCGTAGTACGGCCACTCCTCGACCGGCAGGACGCACGCCGCGTGCGACCAGTACTCGAACGCATCCGCGGCGCGGGGATGCCAGTAGGCACGCTCAATCCTGTCCCGGCTGATCGCGCCCAGGCGGGCGTAGGCGACCAGCTCGTGGGAGCGCGCCAGCACGCTGATCGTGTCCAGCTGGACTGCTCCCAGCCGGCGGAGCATGCCGCCGACACCGCCGCGCCGCCCTTCGGTGCCGATGAAGCCCTGCGCGCGCAGGGTCATCAGGCGCGCTTCATCCGGCGTGAGAGTGAGCTGCGGCGCCGGGAGGCTGGGTCTGGCCACGAGGGCAGAGCGTATCCGCCGCCTCTGACATTTTCCCGGCTTAGTACCAGTCCTCGAAGATGTCCGTGGCGAGGGCCAGCAGCGCGCCGACGACAGCCAGTCCCGCGCCCACCCAGAACAGCCACCAGGTCGGGCCGTGATGGCCAAAGATCAGGGCCAGCGCGCCCGCCAGGAAGCCGGCCATGATGATCGAGACTGCGACCCAGGACACGCGCCGCCCGTGGAACGCGACATGGGCAGGCGGGACGCCACCGGGAGCCTGCTGGGTCAGCGCGCCCTGCCCGTGCTCGGGGGTGCCAAAGGTGTCCGGGCTGGACGCGGCGTAGCCAGCGGCCGGGCCGCCCGCCGCGGCGCCGCCGAAAATGTCCGGCTCCTGCGCGGCGCCTCCCCTGGTGCCCGGTCCCACGTGGTTCGCCATGCGCGCTACTCCTCGTCCTTGCGTGGCCGACGTACATATCATTGTGGTCAGGGCCTTCAGCAGGCCAGTACCCGCCCCCTATGGTGGGGCTCGATCAGGCCGACTCGGCATCGCCCCCGGTCTCGCCTACCATGACTGTGGACGGGTGATACCGGTCGGCCGCGAGGCCTGCGCCTGCTCCTGCCAGCGTCCTTGCGGTCGCACAGCAGGGCAGCCTAGCCAGTTAGACGATCCGCGAGGAGCGCGACGAGAAGTGCCAGCAATTATCGATAGTGTCCTTCGCGCAGGCGAGGGCAAGCTCCTGCGCAAGCTCAAGCGGATCGCTGACCAGGTCAACTCCGTCGAGGAAGACTTCGCGGCACTCAGCGACGCCGAGCTGCGGGCGCTGACCGACGAGTTCAGGCAGCGGCACGAGGACGGCGAGTCACTCGATGACCTGGTGCCCGAGGCTTTCGCCGCCGTCCGCGAGGCGGCCAAGAGAACGCTCGGCCAGCGGCATTTCGATGTCCAGCTGATGGGCGGCGCGGCCTTGCACATGGGCAACATCGCGGAGATGAAGACCGGCGAGGGCAAGACCCTGACCGGAGTGCTGCCCGCTTACCTCAATGCCCTGTCCGGCAAGGGGGTGCATGTCGTCACCACCAACGACTACCTGGCCAAGCGGGACTCCGAGTGGATGGGCCGCATTCACCGGTTCCTTGGCCTCGAAGTGGGCGTGATCCTGGCCCAGATGGAGCCAGATGAGCGCCGCAGGCAGTATCTGGCCGACATCACCTACGGGACCAACAACGAGTTCGGCTTCGACTACCTCAGGGACAATATGGCCTGGGGGCTGGAGGAATGCGTTCAGCGGGGGCACAATTTCGCGATCGTCGACGAGGTGGACTCCATCCTCATCGATGAGGCCCGTACCCCCCTGATCATCAGCGGGCCCGCCGACCAGAACAGCATCTGGTACCTCGAGTTCGCCAAGATCGCTCCCCGGCTGCGCCGCGGCGAGGACGGCGAGGGCGACTACGAGGTGGACGAGAAGAAGAAGACGGTCGGCATCCTCGAGAACGGCGTCGAGAAGGTCGAGGACTGGCTCGGCATCGAGAACCTGTATGAGTCCGTGAACACCCCGCTGGTCAGCTTCCTCAACAACGCGATCAAGGCCAAGGAGCTGTACAAGAAGGACAAGGACTACGTGATCGTCGACGGCGAGGTCCTGATCGTCGACGAGTTCACCGGGCGGATGCTGCAGGGCCGCAGATACAGCGAGGGCATGCACCAGGCCATCGAGGCCAAGGAGGGCGTGCAGATCAAGGACGAGAACCAGACGCTCGCCACGATCACGCTGCAGAACTACTTCCGGCTCTACGACAAGCTGGCCGGCATGACCGGTACCGCCCAGACGGAAGCGAACGAGTTCCACCAGACCTACAAGCTCGGCGTCGTGCCGATCCCGACGAACAAGCCGATGATCAGGCTTGATCAGAGCGACATGGTCTACCAGACGGTCCAGGCCAAGTTCGACGCCCTGGTCGACGACATCTCCGAGCGGCACGCGGCCGGCCAGCCGGTTCTGGTCGGCACGACCAGCGTGGAGAAGTCGGAGCTCGTGTCGAGGATGCTCAAGCGCAAGGGGATCGCGCACGAGGTACTGAACGCCAAGTACCACGAGCGCGAGGCGGCGATCATCGCCCAGGCCGGGCGCAAGGGCGGGGTCACCGTGGCCACCAACATGGCGGGCCGCGGCACCGACATCATGCTGGGCGGCAACCCGGAGTTCATGGCTGACCTCGAGCTGCACCAGCGCGGGCTCTCGCCGGTGGACACGCTGGAGGATTTCGAGGCGGCCTGGCCCGAGGCCGTGGAAAAGGCCCGGCGGGCCGTGGCGGAGGAGCACGAGGAAGTCGTCGCCGCCGGAGGCCTGTACGTGCTCGGCACGGAGCGGCACGAGTCACGCCGGATCGACAATCAGCTGCGCGGCCGGTCCGGCCGGCAGGGTGACCCCGGCGCGTCCCGGTTCTACCTGTCGCTCGAGGACGACCTGATGCGGATGTTCAACGCCGAGAAGGTCGCGCATTTCATGGAGTGGCTCAAGACCCCGCCGGAGGTCCCGATCGAGTCGAAGGCCGTGAGCCGCTCGATCAGGTCCGCGCAGACGCAGGTCGAGCAGCAGAACTTCGAGATCCGCAAGGATCTGCTCAAGTACGACGACGTGATGAACCGCCAGCGCCATGTCGTCTACGACGAGCGGCGCACGGTGCTTGAGGGCGCCGACATGCAAGAGCAGATCCGCGGGATGATCGACGAGGTCATCGCCGGTTACGTGGCGGGCGCCACCGCCGAGGGGTTCCCGGAGGAATGGGACCTGGACAAGCTGTGGCGTGCGTTCCGCCAGCTCTATCCAGGCGGGCTGAGCATCGAGCAGCTGCTCGATGAGGCGGGCGGCGAGCGCGCCGGGCTGTCGGCCGACCTGATCACCGAGGTCGTGCAGCAGGACGCGCAGGCCGCCTACGACCGCCGGACCGAAGAGCTGACCCCCGAGGTGATGCGTGACGTGGAGCGGCGCGTCGTGCTGTCGGTCCTGGACCGCAAGTGGCGCGAGCACCTGTACGAGATGGACTACCTGCGCGAGGGCATCGGGCTGCGGGCCATGGCCCAGCGTGATCCGCTCATTGAGTACCAGCGGGAGGGCTTCGACCTGTTCGGCGCCATGATGGAGGGCATCAAGGAGGAGTCGGTCGGCAACCTGTTCAACCTCCAGTTCCAGGTGCAGGAGGATCCGATCGTCGAGGAGGCAGCGCCCGCCGCCATCGCCGATGCCGCCGCGCCCGGCCTGGCCGTGCCTGGTGGCCCGGCCGGGTCCGGGACAAGAGCCGGGGCCAGGCCGCCGCGGGCGCCCGCGGCGCCGCGCGCCGAGCCGGGCGCCCCGCAGGCTCCCGCGGTCCCCGCGGCGCTGGCCGCTCGCGGGCTCGCGCAGCCTAAGCGCCCAGGTCGTCTGCAGTACAGCGCCCCCAGTGACGACGGGTCGGGCAACGTCGAGCAGACCGCCGCGTCGGGCAATGGCGTCGACTACTCCAGGGTCGGCCGGAATGCCCCGTGCCCGTGCGGCTCGGGCCGCAAGTTCAAGCAGTGCCACGGCGACCCGCGTAACCGCTAGAGCTCACGTCCGGCCGAACCGCGGCCCGCTCACGCGGGTCGGTCCCCGGCCCGCTCACGCGGGTCGGTCCCCCGGCCCGCTCAGGCGGCCTCGACCGCGGTACAGAGCCACCGGGCGGGCGTGGCGTGTCGTCCGGGTCTGGCCTCCTGCGCGCCGTTTCGCTCCAGCCGCACAGCCAGGGCCCGGATTCTCGGGCCGAAGGTGACCACCGCCGTCATCTCCACCACATCGTCCGCCGGGCTGGACGTCACCACCCGGCGCACCTGCGGCCGCTGCCCGGCGGCCAGCTGCGGCCCGAGTTCCCTGATGTTCCTGCGCGCCTGCTCGGTTGTCCAGCGCGTGATCTGGCGCTGCGGCCGGGATCCGGCCAGAGTCTCGGCGAGCACCTGCGCGAACTGGCCCGGCCACCGGGCGGCAGCAGCCTGGTCCTCGTCCCGCGCGGCCGCCGCGGCCGGATCTGCCTCAGCGGGAGCCTGCCCGTCCTCCCCGGCCGCGACCGGGCCGCAATGCTGCCCCGCCCCCGCCCCGGCCTCTGGCCGGACGTGTCCAGGCCGGCTGGTCACCTGCAGCTCGTCGTCATAGGGCGGGGCGGTGTCGGGGACCGCCAGCCGGCGCACGGCGACCGCATCAGGCAGCGGCCGCCGGGCGCCGCGCGGGCTGGGCGGCGGGATCAGCGGCAGCACGGTCGCGTCCGGCTGGCTGGCTGGTGCCTGGCCTGCGGGCCGGGGCGTCTGGGCCGCGTCCGGCGTCCGTGCGTGCTGCGGTGCCGGGGTTGCGCTGCGGGGCGGTGTCTGCTGCATGACTGTGTTGTATCCGGAGCCGGTGACATTTTCCGTAGGTGCGGGCCGCGGCGGCCGCCTTCCGTTTGGAATGGATGGCTCGTCGCACTGGTTGGCGAGTAGTGGTATGCACGACAACTACCCAGGAGACCCACAGTGTCACTGCCACCGCTGGTCGCGCCGGATTCAGAGCTCAGCGTCGACGAGGTCAAGCGCTACTCACGGCACCTGATCATCCCCGAGATCGGGATGACCGGGCAGAAGCGGCTGAAGAACGCCAGGGTGCTGTGCGTCGGCGCGGGCGGGCTCGGCTCGCCCGCCCTGCTCTACCTGGCCGCCGCAGGCGTCGGCACGCTCGGCATCATCGATTTCGACGTGGTCGAGGAGTCGAATCTGCAGCGCCAGATCATCCACGGCCAGTCGGACATCGGCCGGCCGAAGGCGCAGTCCGCCGCCGACAGCATCAGGGAAGTCAATCCCTACGTGAACGTGGTCCTGCACGAGGTGTACCTGGACTCCGATAACGCGCTGGAGATCTTCGCGCAGTACGACCTGATCGTCGACGGCACCGACAACTTCGCCACCAGGTACCTGGTCAATGACGCGTGCGTGCTGCTCGGGAAGCCGTACGTCTGGGGATCCATCTACCGCTTCGACGGGCAGGCCAGCGTGTTCTGGGCGGAGCACGGGCCGTGCTACCGCTGCCTCTACCCCGAGCCCCCGCCCCCCGGCATGGTCCCGTCCTGCGCCGAGGGCGGCGTGCTGGGCGTGCTCTGCGCGTCGATCGGGTCTATCCAGGTCAACGAGGCCATCAAGGTCATCACCGGCGTGGGCGAGCCGCTGGCCGGGCGCCTGATGATCTATGACGCGCTGGAGATGAGCTACCGCTCGGTGAAGGTGCGCAAGGATCCCGAGTGCGCGATATGCGGCAAGAACCCGACGATCACGGAGCTGATCGACTATGACGCGTTCTGCGGGACGGTCTCGCAGGAGGCCCAGGACGCCGCCTCGGGCTCGACGATCACCGCGACCGAGCTGAAGGCGATGCTGGACCAGGACGACGACATCTTCCTGGTGGACGTCAGGGAGCCGAACGAGTACGAGATCGTGTCCATCCCCGGCTCGGTCCTGATTCCCAAGGACCAGTTCCTTACCGGCGCGGCCCTGGAGCGGCTGCCGCAAGACCGGCGGATCGTGCTGCACTGCAAGAGCGGGGCCCGCAGCGCCGAGGCCCTCGCGGTCGTCAAGAACGCGGGCTTCACCGACGCCGTGCACGTCGGCGGGGGAGTTCTCGCCTGGGTGAGCCAGGTGGATCCCTCCCTGCCGGTCTACTGAGCCTGCGCTTTCGCGGCGGCCGGTGCCGCCGCGACGACGCCCATCCGCGCTGAGTGCGCGGGATGGCCCGGGCAGGCCGTAATATTTCGGTGTGCCATTGCAGCCGGAGCCCTCGGACGGTGACGACAGCGCCCCGCCTGACCATGCGGCATCGGCGCCGCCATCGCACTCATCACGTGGACGCACCCGGTGGCATGTCGGCCTGACCGTGGCGGTGCTCATCGTCGGCCTGTGCGGACTGGCGGCCGCGGCCTCGGGCGTGGTTACCCAGATCCTGCCGCGTACCTTCAGCGCTGCCCAGCAGCATCAGATCATGGCCTGGGAAATGTCGCGGCGCTGGCGCACCATGCCCGCGGGAAAGATCTTCCCGGCGGCCGTTACCTATCAGCTGTCCGGGCTCTCGCTCAATGCCACCGGCGAGCTGGCGCTGACCGCGCACCGGCTGGGGATCGCCCGCCAGGCCAAATGCGCGGCCGCGACGGACCCGGTGGCCGCGCGGGTCCTGGACCGGCTCGGCTGCGGCGCCGTGCTCAGGGCGACCTACGCTGACTCGACCAGCAGCATGATCGTTACCGTTGGCGTGGCGGTGCTGCCCGGCAGCGCGCAGGCCAGCGCGGCGGTCCATGATCTGTCCGCGGCCGCCGGCCGTTCCGGCGCGCTGCTGCCCGGACTGCGGCCCGCCGCATTTGCCGGCACCCTGGCCGCGGGCTTCGGCGACGGGCAGCGGCAGCTCAACTGGGACGTCAGCGTGGGCCCCTATCTGATCATGTCAACGGCCGGGTTCGCCGATGACCGGCCGCTCGTAGGGGTGTCGTCGGATTCCTACGCCGATCAGGAGATGACCAGCCTGGCGCACGGCGCCGCCGACACGGTACGCGACCCGCTGGGCGCCACGCCGCCCCTTGCGGTCTGCCCGGGAGCGCCGGAATGCTGAGGGCCGCCGCGCGTCAGCCCTGGCCCCGGCAGCTGAGCCTGGCCTGCCTGCTCGCGCTGACCGTGATCCTGGCCCTGTCCGCGATCACCACGGCGCCGGCCCGCGCCGACAGCGTGCGCGACGATCAGCAATGGGTGCTGAACGCCATCAACCTGCCGGCGGCCTGGAATGTGAGCCGGGGCCAGGGCGTCACTGTCGCGGTGATCGACAGCGGCGTCAACCCCAATGTCTCCGACCTGGCGGGCTCGGTGGTCTCCGGCCCGGATCTCACGGATGTCGGCACCCCGCCCGACAGTCCTGGCTGGGGCATGCACGGCACGTGGATGGCCTCCCTGATCGCGGGCCACGGTCACGACGGGGGCGGCAGCGGGGTGGTCGGTGCCGCCCCGCTGGCGCGAGTGCTGTCGATCCGCGTGATCACTGACCACTCAGACCCTGGCTATGCGCGGTATCAGCGCGAGTCGCTCAGCTTCGGCCAGCGCCAGCTGGCCAAGGCCATCCGGTATGCGGTTACCCATGGCGCGGGAGTCATCAGCATGTCGCTGGGGTACAGCACATCGAGCCGCGTGGTCCGCTCGGCCTTGCAGGATGCGCTCGACCACAACATCGTCGTCGTCGCCTCCTCCGGCAACTCGGGAGATACGCCGGCGGCCCGCGATAAGGGACATGCGCCGTACTCATTCCCCGCCGACTACCCGGGGGTACTCGGGGTAGCCGCGGTGAACAAGGCGGGCCGGCGGGCGTATTTCTCCAGCTCGAACCTGTCCGTTGAGGTAACCGCCCCCGGCGTGAACGTGCCTGCGCAGGGCTCAGACGGCGGGTACTGGCTGGTCAGCGGGACCAGCCCGGCATGCGCGCTGACCGCGGGCGTGGCGGCCCTGATCAGGTCCCGGTATCCGGATCTGGGCCCGGCCCGGATCCGGCAGGCCATCACGACCACGACCCGGGGCCGGCCCAGCGGCGGATACAACGACCAGGTCGGCTTCGGCACCGTTAATGCCGCGGCGGCGCTGACGGCGGCAGGAGTGCTGGCCGGCCAGGCACCGCGCCACCGTACCGCGCTGGCGCGACGCCACTTCGGCGGCGGTCCCGGCGCTATTCCCCCGGTGCCCATCGGCCCCCGTGGCGCCGGAACGCTGGTGCTGCTGTGCCTGCTGGGCGCCGCCTGCCTGGCGCTGGTGGTCGCAGCGGTCAGGCGGCTCGTGGTGATCCGGCGCGTGCCGCTGCATGCGCCGGATGGCCCCGGCCAGATGGCTGCGGCCGTCAGCAGCCCGGTCCTCAGTCATCATCCCGGCTGGACCTGGACCGGCGGGTCCGCAGGTCAGCCCGACGGTGCTCATATGGCTAATGGCGCCGATGCCGATGCCGATGCCGGTGCCGGCGCCGGCGGCGCTCAGGCCGCCAGCGCTCCGGTGAGCGCCGGTCCGGAAGTCGAGGCGCGCCGCTCGGCCCAGCCCGGATACACCTGGCCGCCAGGGTTTACCGGCCGGAATGTCCCGCCGCCTGATCCGGCCGGGGCGGCCGAGGACGACGAATGACCGCGGGCCGGCGACCGCCCGGTCCGGCCGAGCTTGGTGATTTCGCCAGCCGCGTGCTGGACGTCGCGGAGTCGATACCCGCGGGCCGGGTGATGGCCTACGGGGATATCGCCGAGTACCTGGGGACGGGCGGCCCGCGCCAGGTCGGCCGGGTGATGGCCCTGTGGGGCGGCGGCGTGGCGTGGTGGCGGGTGGTGCACGCGGATGGCTCCTTGCTGGCCGGTCACGAGCGCGCCGCGCTGGAGCGCTACCAGGCGGAGGGCACGCCGATGCGCCGGGATTCACGCGGCCGTCCCGTCCGGCTGGATATGCGCCGCGCCCGCTGGCCCGGCGACGATCTGGTGCCGCCGCAGTGTTCAGGCGGCGCCCGGCCGGGATAATTCAGGCAGCTGACGCGCCGTCCGACGGCAACTGCCGCCGAATGTCAGCCCCGTCTGCTGGAATGCGATGCGACATGGAAAGACAGCTGCCTTCTTACCGCCTGGTCCGTCGGCCCGTGCCCGCGGCGGCCCGGCCCGTCCTGGATGAGGCTCAGCGCGAGGTAGTCAGCCATGCCGGCGGGCCGCTGCTCGTGCTGGCCGGGCCCGGCACCGGCAAGACGACGGCCATCGTCGAGGCGGTGACGGACCGGATCACCGGGCGGGGCATCGATCCGGGCCGGGTGCTCGTGCTGACGTTCAGCCGCAAGGCAGCCGAGGAACTGCGGGAGCGGATCACCCTGCGACTGGGCCGCACCACCAGGGAGCCGCTGGCGCTGACCTTTCACAGCTACGCCTACGCACTGGTGCGCAGGGAGTTCGTGCTGGCCGGGGACGAGCCGCCGACCCTGCTGTCGGGCCCCGAGCAGCTGCTTGAGGTCCGGCGGCTGCTGCGCGGCGAGGCCGCCGACGGCGGGCTGAACTGGCCCGAGGGCCTGCGCCCGGCGCTCGGTACCAGGGGATTCGCCGCCGAATTGCGGGACTTCCTGCTGCGGGCGGCCGAGCGAGGCATGGACGGCCGCGCCCTGGCCAGGCTGGGCCGGCAGCGCGGCCGCGCAGACTGGGTGGCGGCCGGGCGCTTCCTCGACTCCTACGCGGCGCGGTTCGACCTTGCGCCGGTGACGGCGTACGACTACGCCGAGATCGTCAGGATCGCGGGCGGCCTGCTCGGCCGGGCGGCAATCAGGCAGCGCGAGCGGCAGGCTTACGACATCGTGCTGGTGGATGAGTACCAGGACACCGATCCGGCGCAGGAGGAGCTGCTGTACGCGCTGGCGGGCGACGGCCGCGAGCTGATCGCCGTCGGCGATCCTGACCAGTCGATCTATGGTTTCCGCGGTGCGGATGTCGACGCGCTCAGGCGCTTCCCCGGCCGGTTCCGCGCGCCCGACGGCACCCCGGCCCGCGTGATCGCGCTGCGGACCGGGCGGCGCAGCGGCAATGTCCTGCTGGCCGCTTCCCGGCGCGTCGCGAGCAGGCTGCCGGCGCCACAAGGGGCAACGAGCGTACAGGCGAAACGGGACCATCGCGCCCTCCTCCCGCTGCCTCGCGCCGACCCCGGCAGGCTGCGGATCATGATCGCCTCCAGCGTGAGCCAGGAGGCGGCGGTGATCGCCGACACGCTGCGCCGTGCCCACCTGGTGGACGGGATGGCCTGGTCATCCATGGCCGTCCTGGTGCGGTCGGCGGAGCGCCAGGTGCCGGTGCTACAGCGAGCGCTGGCCAGCGCCGGGGTTCCCGTCGCGGTCGCGGGGGATGAGCTGCCGCTCGCCGCCGAGCCCGGCACCAGGCCGTTGCTGACCTTGCTGAACTGCGCGCTGCGCCCAGGGACGCTGGATGAGGAGGCCGCCGCCGACCTGCTGACCGGCCCGCTCGGCGGCACGGACGCGCTCGGCCTGCGCCGCCTGCGCCGGGTGCTGCGTTCCGCGGCGCAGGCGGCGGGGCAGCCGCCCGCGGCCGAGCCGCTGGCCGCGGCGCTGGGTGATCCGCGCGAGCTAGTGCCGGCCGGCTGGCCCGCTGGCCAGGACACCGCCCCGGCCGCGGCCGATCCGGCGGCCGCGCGGGGCGATGGCCACCCGGCCGCGCGCTCGGCCCTCGCGGCCGCGCGGCAGGTAGCGGCTCTGCTGGCCCTGGCCCGCCAGACCGCGCGGGAGGGCACGGCTCACGACGTGCTGTGGGCCGTCTGGGCAGCGTCCGGGCTGGCGCCCTCCTGGCAGGCGGCCAGCGCGGCGGGCGGGTCGCGCGGCGCCGCGGCCGACAGTGACCTGGACGCCGTGATGGCCCTGTTCGACGCGGCCGCCAGGTTCACGGCCCGGCTCCCGCACGGCTCGGCTCGCCTTTTCCTGGACAGCCTGGCGGGCCAGGAGATCGCCGGTGACACGCTGGCCGCGCGCACCCCCCGCGGTGACGCGGTCGCGCTCACGACCGCGCACCGGGCGAAGGGCCTGGAGTGGGACCTCGTCGTGGTGACCGGGGTGCAGGAAGGCAGGTGGCCGGACATCCGGCAGCGCGGCTCGCTCCTGTCCATGGATGAGCTCGTGGACATCGCCGCCGGCCGCAGAGCCGCCACCGGGGACGACCAGGGAGCCGACGCGGCCGCCGCCGCGCTCACCTCCAAGCTGCTCGACGAGGAGCGAAGGCTCTTTTACGTAGCGGTGACCCGAGCGCGCCAGGTGCTGGTGGTCACCGCGGCCGGCGGCGAGGACAGCGAAGAGCGGCCATCCAGGTTCCTGGCCGAGCTGGCGGGAGACGATATCGACATCGAGGCGGTGACGAGCTCCGGCCAGCGCTGGCTGTCGCTGCCGGCGCTCACCGCTGATCTGCGCCGGGCGGTGGCCGACGGCCAGCTGCCGCAGGACGTCCGGCGCGCAGCGGCGGCCCAGCTGGCCAGGCTCGCGGCGGCGGGGGTACGCGGGGCCAGCCCGCGGCAGTGGTATGCCCTCACCGAGCTGTCCGGCTCCGGGCCGGTCATCGACGGTACCGTCCGGCTGTCGCCATCCCAGGTCGAGACTTTCACCAAGTGCGGCCTGCGCTGGCTCCTGGACGCCGCGGTGGGCGCGGGCTCGCCGAGCGTGCTGCGTCACTTCGGCACGGTCATTCACGCGGCGGCCGCCCTGGCCGCCGAGGGGGCGGACGACGCGGACATCACCAAGCGGATCGACGATATATGGCATCACCTCGACTTCGGCAGCACGTGGTACAGCTCGAAGCAGCGCGTCCAGGCCGAGCGGATGGTCGCCAAGTTCCTCGACTGGCACCGGCACAATCCGCGCGAGCTGGTCGCCGTCGAGAAGGACCTGAAGGTCAGCGTCGGGCAGGTGCTCATTACCGGCCAGGTCGACCGGCTGGAGCGCGCTCAGGACGGCACGGCCATCGTGGTCGACCTCAAGACGGGCGCCACTAAGGCCGCGGATGCTGACCTGGACCGCAATCCGCAGCTCGGCGTCTACCAGCTGGCCGTGCTGCTCGGCGCCTTCGAGGAGCTGGGCCTGGCCGAGCCCGGCGGGGCCGAGCTGGTTCAGGTCGGCAAGGCCGCCCTCAGCGCGAAGGTCCGCGTGCAGCGCCAGCCAGCGCTGTCCGACGATCCCGATCCCGGCTGGGCGCATGACCTGGTGGAGACCGTGGCGGCCGGCATGGCCGGGCCGGTGTTTCATGCGACGGTCAACCCGTCCTGCCGGGTCTGCCCGGTCGCGTCCTGCTGCCCGGTCAACGAGCGCGGCGCCCAGGTGGGCCCGTGATGGCCGGGATCCGCTATAGCCCGGCCCAGCTGGCGCGCCTGCTCGGCGCGGCCGAGCCCACCGCTGAGCAGGCGGCGGTGATCAGCGCGCCGCTGGCTCCGATGGCGGTGATCGCCGGGGCTGGGTCGGGCAAGAGCGAGACCATGGCGGCCAGGCTGGTGTGGCTGGTAGCGAACGACCTGGTCCGCCCCGAGCGGGTGCTCGGCCTGACCTTCACCAGGAAGGCGGCCGCGGAGCTCGCCGGACGCGTCCGTTCCCGCCTGGATGGCCTGCGCCGGGCCGGGATCGAGGTCGCGGGGACCGCCGGAACCGGCCGCGCCGGGACTGACGGGCAGCTCCCGCAGATCGCTTCCCCGCCGGCCGCGGATGACCTGCAGGGAGATCCGGTCATCGGCACGTACCACTCCTACGCCGGCCGGCTGGTGGGCGATCATGCGCTGCGGGAGGCGCTGGAGCCCGCGCTGCGCCTGATCACCCCGGCCATCTCCTGGCAGCTGGCCGCCCGGGTGGTAGCCGCCTACGACGGGCCGATGGATGCCGTCAGCTGGACACCGAGCTCGGTCACCGCGGCCGTGCTCGACCTGGCGGGCGAGATCGCCGAGCACCTGCGTGCCGAGGAAGACGTCATCCAGGCGGGCCGGTGGCTGACCCGGCGCTATGAGGAGATCCCCGGCCGGGTGCCCGCGCTGGCGAAGAAGATCATTGACTGCCAGCGCACCCGCGAGCAGCTCCTTCCGCTGGTGGCCGCGTATACGGCCGTCAAGGCGGCCAGGGAGGTCATCGACTATGGCGACCAGATGGCGCTCGCCGCCCGGATCGCATCCCGGCACCCGGAGGTAGGCGCCGGGGAGCGGGCCCGCTACCAGGTGGTTCTGCTCGATGAGTACCAGGACACCAGCCACGCGCAGCTGGTCCTGCTCCGGGCGCTGTTCGGCGGCGGTCACCCGGTCACCGCGGTCGGCGACCCGTGCCAGTCGATCTACGGCTGGCGCGGCGCGAGCGCCGGCAATCTCAGGCGCTTCGGCACCGACTTTCCCGCCCGGGGCGGCCGCCCCGCCCCGGTCGCCATGCTGTCCACCAGCTTCCGCAACACGGGGAAGATCCTTGATGCTGCGGCCGGCATCCAGGAGGGCCTGCGCGCGATGGCACCGGAGGTGCCGCGGCTGGTCGCCCCGCCGGACCGGGCCGGGCGCGGCCAGGTGGCCTGCGCGCTGCTGGAGACCGCCGCCGCCGAGGCGGACTGGATCGCCCGGCGGATCGCCGCGCTGATCAGCCTGCCGCCCGGCATCGCCCCCGATGGCCGGCCCTGGGCCGACGGCCGGGCTGACCCCGTCCGGCCGCGCGACATCGCGATCCTGTGCCGCAAGCGGGCCCAGTTTCCCGCGCTGCGGGCGGCGCTCGAAGGACTCGGCATCCCGGTCGAGGTGGTCGGGCTCGGCGGCCTGCTGACCGTGCCCGAGGTGGCAGACATCGTGGCCACGCTGCGGGTCATGCACGACCCTGCCGCGAATGACGCGGTGGCCAGGCTGCTGACCTCGCCGCGCTGGCGGATCGGCCCGCGGGATCTGATGACGCTAGGCCGCCGTTCCAGGGAGCTCGCCCGGGCCGGCGGTCAGGCCGGGAACCGGGCCGCGGCGACCGCGGCGGCGCGGCCCGGCGTTGCGGAAGGCGCCGGGCCGGGCGCGGCGGAAGCCGCGGGCCCGGACGATGTGCTGACGCGTGCGATCACCGATCTGACCAGGGAGCCGGGAAGCCTCGTCGAGGCCCTGGACGATCTCGGCCGCCCGGTGCCGTACTCGGCATCCGGTTACGAGCGGCTCAGCACGCTGGCCGCGGAACTGCGGGCGCTGCGCGGGCACGCCGCCCGCCCGCTGGCCGAGCTGGTCACCGAGGTCGAGCGGGCGCTCGGGCTGGACATCGAGGTAGCCGCCCGGCCAGGCGCTGACCCGGTGAGCTCACGGGCCGACCTGGACGCGTTTGCCGACGCGGCGGCGGCCTTCGCGGGCGACCGCGAGGAGGCGACACTCGGTGCTTTCCTCGCCTACCTGGCCGCGGCCGAGGAAGAGGAGTTCGGCCTGGAGGCCGGCCGGGTGGGCGATACCGACTCGGTGAAGCTGGCCACCGTGCACGCGGCCAAGGGACTGCAATGGGCCGCCGTCATCGTGCCCGGCATGGCCGGCGGCAAGCAAGCGCACGTCTTCCCGGCCAAGCCCCGTGCCACCACGCGGTGGACAGAGAACCCGCGGCTCCTCCCGTTTGGGCTGCGCGGAGATGCTGCCGACCTGCCGGGATTGCCGAGCCTGGATGCAGAAGACCTGGCCGGCTTCGCTTCGGCCTGCGCCGCCAGGGATCTCGGCGAGGAGCGGCGGCTGGCGTACGTGGCCTCGACCCGGGCGGTGTACTGGCTGGCCTGCACGGGCTACTGGTGGGGGGATGGCACGTCACGGCTCGGGCCGTGTGACTTCCTGGAGGAGATCCGGGCCGTATGCGAGGCCGGCGCCGGGACCGTTGCCGCATGGGCCGCCGAGCCCGAGCCAGATGCCGGCAACCCGTCACTGGCCGAGCCCGCGACGGCGCCCTGGCCGGTGGCCGCGAGCCTGGCCGGCCAGCGCTACCAGGCCGTCCGCGAGGCGGGAGACCTTGTGCTTCAGGCCATGTCCGCGGCTGAGCGCGCCGGTGGTCCCGCGGCCCCGCCGTCCGGGACCGAGCCGTCGCTGATGGCCGGCTGGGCCGCCGACGCCGACCTGCTGCTCGCCGAGCGCGCGCAGCGGCGGGGCGACGGCACCGTTCAGGTTGGACTGCCCCGCAGGATCCCGGTGTCATCGCTGGTGACCATGGCCTCCGATCCTGCCCAGCTGGCTCAGCAAGTCCGGCGGCCGATGCCGCGCCCGCCCGCGCCCCGCGCGCAGCGCGGGACAGCCTTCCATGAATGGCTGGAGGAGCGCTTCGGCCAGCAGCGCCTGATCGACCCCGATGACCTGCTGGGTGCCGCCGATGACGCCTGGCCAGCGGACGCCGACCCCGACCTCGCGGAGCTCAAGTCGCGGTTCGATGCCGGCGCATGGGCGGACCGGTGGCCGTCCGAGATCGAGGTGCCATTCGAGACGCTGATCGGGAGCCAGCTGGTGCGCGGCCGGATTGACGCGGTATTCGCCGACTCACCGGACGGCGGGTTCGACGTCGTGGACTGGAAGACCGGCCAGCGTCCCGGATCACCGGATCAGGAGCGCGCTGTCGCGGTCCAGCTGGCTGCCTACCGGCTCGCCTGGGCCGCCCTGGCCGCTGTCCCGATCACCGAGGTCCGGGCCGCCTTCTACTACGTGCGCGACGACGCGACCGTCCGTCCGGCCGATCTCCTCGATGAGGCCGCGCTGGCCGCGCTGATCGACGGCATCCCGCTCGCACGGTGATACGGCCGCCGGCCGGGCAGCGGGCTCGCCCCCAGGCCGCTGCTGGCTGGCCGCCGAGTCAGCGGCCAGGCTCCGTCGTCGCCTGAAGGGGCTCAGTCGCCGCCTGAGGGACGGCGGTGGCGTCGTGGATAGGCTCGGGTGATCCGCTCTGGGTAAGCCCGCAGATCATGTCCACTGACTTTCGGGAGGCACGCCATGCCCGATCTATCGTTGCTGCCCCCGTCAGCGGTTATCGACGGCGAAGACCTGCGGATCGGGGGGTGCCTGCTCCGGGAGCTGGCTGCTGAGTTCGGGACGCCGGCCTACGTGATCGACGAGCAGGCGCTGCGCTCCCGGGCGCGGGAGTATCTGCGTGCCTTCGCCAGCCGGCATGCCAAGAGCGGTATCTGCTTCGCGGCGAAGGCCTATCCGTCCGCGTCGGTCATCAGGGCCCTCGCCCAGGAGGGCCTGGGCTGCGACGTCGTCGGCGGCGGCGAGCTGCGCATCGCCCTGGCCGCGGGCGTCGATCCGGCGAAGATCGTCATGCACGGCAACGCCAAGAGCGATGACGACATCCAGGCCGCCCTCGACGCGCGCATCGGCTACATCGTCGTCGACGGATTCGATGACATCGACCGGATCGAGAAACTGGCCGGCGGCCCGACCCCCGTGCTGCTGCGCGTGAGTCCCGGAATCGACTCGGCCACGCATGCGGCCCTGGCCACCGGCGGCGCCACCTCCAAGTTCGGCGTGCCGGTCGAGCAGGTGCCGGAGGCAATCGCCAGGATGCGGGCCGCGGCGACGATTGACCTGCAGGGACTGCACGCGCACATTGGCTCGCAGATCCTGAATGTGGACCAGTTCGAGGCCGAGGTCGCGGCGCTGGCCAGCCTGGAGCGGTTCGGCGTCTATGACTTCGGCGGGGGACTGGGGGTTCGCTATGTGCCGCAGGACGTCGCGCCGGGCATTGATCAGTACGCGGAGCGGGTGGTCGCGGCCGCGCACCGCCACCTGGGCCGCGACATCGAGATCCTGATGGAGCCCGGCCGGTCGCTCGTCGCGCCCATCGGCCTGACGCTCTACCGGGTGGTCACGGTGAAGCGGACCGGCCGGGTGCATGTCGCGGTCGATGGCGGGATGGGCGACAACCTCGAGCCGTCGCTGTACGGCCAGCGATTCACTCCCGTCGTGGTGGGCCGATGGGACGCTGCGGGCGAGCTCGCTGACCTGGTCGGCCGGCACTGCGAATCCGGTGACGTCATCACGCCCGACGTCATGCTGGCCAGCCCGCAGATCGGGGATCTGGTCGTGGTGCCCGTCACCGGCGCGTACTGCTTCACCATGGGCAACAACTACAACGCCGCCCTGCGGCCGCCCGTCATCTTCTGTGACCGCGGAGTGGCCAGGCTCGCCGTCCGCCGCGAGACCCACGCCGACCTGATCGCGCGCGAAGTGGGACCCTGAGCATGCGGGGACCCCGATGCCTGACCCGGCGGCCGGCTCACGTTGCCGTGGTGTTACTGTTTCCCACCTCTGCGGCAGGTAATATTTTCGCCAAGTTCGCGCGTCTCACTGAGACAGACTCGCGGCGAGCGGCCCGCGGCCACCCAGCACATTCTCCTGTAAGGGCGACACATTGAGCGAGCAAGGATACGGACAGAGCCAGCCGGACGATATGGGCCGCGCGGCTTACGGGCCGCCCGGGCAGCCGCAGTACGGCCCCGGACCGGGGCAGGGAGCGAGTTATCCCAGCCAGGGCGGTACGGGCTATCAGGGGCAGAGCGGGGCGGGTTATCCGGGCCAGGCCGGAGCGGATTATCAGCGGCAGGGCGCTGCGGGCTATCAGGGACAGACCACGAGCTACCCGGCCCAAGGCGGATCTCCCCGGCCATCGTCGTCGCAGCTCTCGGACTCGAAAGGCTTCCTGGCCTCACTATTCGACTTCGGGTTTACGTCATTCGTCACGCCCAAGATCGTCAAAGTCCTCTACGTGCTTATCATGATCGTGCTGGGACTGGGCGCGCTTGTAGTTCTCTTCAGTTTTTTCAGCATTAACCTGATAGCGGGCATCTTCGGCCTGCTCATCGTGGCTCCCCTGTACTTCGTAGTCTCGCTGGCGTTTTACCGCATAATCATGGAGCTTTTCGTAGTCGTCTTCCGGATTTCTGATGATCTACGAGCCATTCGGGAGCGCGGCGGCGGCCTCCAGTAGCCGAGCACCTGCGGCGGCCCGTCCACGTGGACGAGGCCGCACACCACTACGGCCCGTCCACGTGCCACGGGCCGTACACCACAGCGGCCCGTACACCCACGGCGGGCCGCCTGATGAGATTTCGGGCTACGTGTCGGCGCCGGCGCCATCCAGACGGCGCTCCAGGGCCTCGATCTTGGAATCGATCGCGCCGGTGACGCCGGGACGGACATCGGCCTTGAGCGTCAGGCTGACTCGCGGCGCATTGGCCGCAACGGCCTCAACCGCGCGCTTTACCACGTCCATGACCTCGTCCCAGTCGCCTTCGATCGTGGTGAACATGGCGTCCGTCCGGTTCGGCAAGCCGCTGTCACGGACCACCCGGACCGCGTCAGCGACGTACTCCGCCACGGCTTCGCCAACTCCCAGCGGCGTCACCGAGAAGGCGACAAGCATCCTGATCCCTCCTGGATAGATAGTGCGATCGACCTGCAATCGGTCCAGTCGGTCCACGTGGTGCTCTGCGGCGCGGTCGTGAAAGCGAAACGCATGATCAGGCTCCCTCAGGGCACGGTGGGCTTCCGGCGGCCTCCTCCCAGGAGGTTACGCTGCCAGGATGGAGCGTCGATTCGACAGCATCCGCACCCCTCGTCTGGTGATGCGGCGCTGGCGCGAAGAGGATATGGGCCCATACGCCGCGATGAACGCCGACCCGATCGTGATGCGCTATTTCCCGGCCACCCTCGACCGGGCCGCCAGTGACGGCAGCGTCCGTCGCATCGAGGAGCTCTTTGACAGCCAGGGCTTCGGGCTGTGGGCGCTGGAGGTAGCCGACACCGGGCAGTTCATCGGCTTCACGGGCCTGAACCCGATGCCCGCAGGCGTGCCTGGCGCGGGCGGCATGGAGGTGGGCTGGCGGCTGGCCCAGCACGCCTGGCATCGCGGCTACGCCACCGAGGCCGCCGCCGCCGCCGTCGATGTGGGCTTCAGCGAGATCGGCCTGGACGAGATCTGGTCCATGACGGCCGTCCTCAATGAACCGTCGCAGGCCGTCATGCGGCGACTGGGAATGACGCCGTTCGCGCACTTTGATCATCCGAGGGTCCCGGTCGGCCATCCGGTGCGCCCGCACATCGTCTACCGGCTCCAGCGGCCTGGCGTCAGCCAGGCCGCGGCAGAATCCGCAGTCGGCTTCTCCCGTGCGCCCGGCAATGGCTGACCGTCCCGGCGATCGGCGCCCGGCTGACGGCGTCGCGGTGAGCGCGGGACCGGGCCTCCCGGCGGATGTTCCCGGCATCCGGCTGATCTCCGATGAGCTGAGCGGCCTGGCGCTGTCGCGCAGCGCGGTGGACCGGGCGGCCGTCCATCGCAATGATGACGACTGGCTGCAGGCAGCGTGGGCCGATCCCGGCACCAGAGTGCTCGTGGTGAAGGACGGGCAGGCACTGGTGCGTTCTGGGCCGGAGGGCACGGAGCTCGTCTTTGTCTCGCCCGCGCAGGCTCCCGAGGGAGTCAGGTTCCTGCTCGGAGTCGATCCGGACGAGATCGTGTACTTCGGGGTGGCCGGGCCGCTTCCTGCCGGGCCAGCGGGAGCGGAGCCGTCGAGTCTGCGCGTGGCGGGGCCGCTGCTGTCCGATCGTGATGCCGGGCTGATGACCCATGCCGTGGCGCTGGCCAACTGGCACGCGGTGCACGCGTACTGCCCCCGGTGCGGCCACGCCACCGAGCCGATATCGTCCGGGCACGCCCGGCGGTGCGTGTTCGACGGGAGCGACCATTTTCCCCGGCTGGATCCGGCCGTCATCATGCTGGTGACCGATCCCGACGACCGGTGCCTGCTGGCCAGGAACGCGCAGTGGCCGCAGCGCCGGGTGTCCATCCTGGCCGGGTTCGTCGAGCCCGGCGAGTCCGCCGAGCAGGCGGTCGCACGCGAGGTTCTCGAAGAGGTCGCGATCTCCGTCGGTGATATTCGCTACGTCGGCAGCCAGCCCTGGCCGATGCCACACAGCCTGATGCTCGGCTTCCGCGCCCGGGCCGTCGGCGGCGAGCAGATCAGGGTCGATGCCGACGAGATCGCCGAGGCCCACTGGTTCAGCCGGGATGAGCTGCAGGCCAGCATCACCAGCGGCGAGATCCTGCTGCCGCCGCCGGTGTCCATCGCCCACCGCATCATCGTGTCCTGGTACGGCACCGAGCTGACCGGAGCCTGGTGAGCGTAGCGAACTGGTGAGGCAGAGCGGGCTGGTGAGGCAGAACGGAGCCTGCCTGAGATTTAAGGGGGCGATTTTCAGTCGATACGACTGAAAATCGCCCCCTTTAACCTGATCATGATGATCGGCAGCGGCATGGGCCGGGGCCTTGGCCGATGGTCCGCCTGGCGGCGGTCCCGCCTGGCGGCGGTGCCACGCAGGCCGATGCTTCGCCTGGCGGCGGGTCAGCGCAGTAGCAGGCGGGCGGCGAGCTCGAGGTGGTTGCTCACGTCGTTGGCGGACGCGCGCCTGGTTACCCAGGCGACCAGGTTCGAGAGCCAGACATCACCGATCACGCGGGCGATGGCCACGTCGTCGGCGGACGGGTCGCCCTCGTGCATGGCCTTGGTGAGCATGCGCTCCATCAGCCGGGCGACGGTGTTGACCTCGGCCGCTGCGCTCGGATCCGCGAACATGAACGCCCGCGTCATCGCCTCGGTGAGCATCGGCTCACGCTGCATGGCCCTGGTGATCCGGCCCAGCACGTACAGCATCCGGTCGTAGGGCGTCGCGCCGGGGATGGGCGTGCGGTCGAGCTTTTCCTGGGTCCGCTCGAATTCCCTGGCCAGCCCGGACACGAGCAGGTGGATCTTGGACGGGAAGTACCGGTACAGGGTGCCAAGTGCCACGTCGGCGCGCTCGGCCACGGTCCGCATCTGCACCGCGTCGTAGCCGCCCTTGGACGCCAGCGCCAGCGTGGCATCAAGGATCCGCTTACGACGGTCGCGCTGGGCCGCCGAGCCGAGCTCGGCGTCGGTAGGCGCGCTCGACGCGACGGTGCCGGTGATACGTGTTCTCGGCGCTGCCATCAGTGCCTCTCGTGATATCGGCTAGCACGCGGACCATTTCGCCATCCTCGGCCGGCCGTTCACGCGGGCCAGGGCGATGCAGCGGTCCATTCCCCAGGCCAGCCTATCAATGGCGGGGCCTCGGAGGCGGGCCTGCGCTCTGGTCGCCGGCAGGTAAAACGTGTTCTAATTTTGCGTGCCGCTAGCCGGCGTCCCGGCCTGCCGGCCTGACGAGGAGGACAGGGTGCCGATCGCCATCACCGAGGATCAGCTGGCCCTGCAGGCCTCGATCCGTGAGTGGGCGAAGCGCGCAGGCACCCTGGCGCTGGTGCGCGCACTCGAGCCCGATGGCGGGGCTGCGAGCGGGGAGGCGCTAGCGGCCGGGCCGTACTGGAATGACCTGTCCGACCTTGGCCTCTTCTCGATCGCCCTGCCGCTTCGGGCAGGCGGCGGCGGGGGCACGCCGGCTGACGTCGCGGCGGCCCTTGAGCAGGTCACTATCGCGCTGGTGCCCGGCCCGGTGATGCCCACCCTGCTGGCCGGCCTCGCGCTCGCTGGCTCCGACGGCGACGCGGGCTTGATGGCACGCTATGCGCTGCTGCCCGGGCTGGCGGCAGGCCGGGCGTCGGCAGCTGTCGGCGTGACCACGGGGACGGTGACCGGAGCCTGGCTCGCCGACGGCACATTGCGCGTGAACGGCGATACTGGCCCGCTGCTCGGCGGCGGCAGCACATCACATCTGCTGCTGGGCGCGGCCACCGACGACGGCGCGGCCTGGTTCCTGCTGCCGGCCTGCCAGCCGGGTGTCGAGATACGCCGCCGCAGGCCGGTCGACTTCTCCCGGTCCCTGGCCGACATCCGCCTGACCGATGTGCCCGTCGCGCCCGGCCAGATCCTCACCGGGCTGACTACCGAGTGGCTGCGCGACCTGGCGGCCACCCTGTACGCGGTCGAGTCCGTCGCGGTGGCGAGCTGGTGCTGTCACACCGCCGCCGAGTACGCGGGCACTCGCCATCAGTTCGGCCAGGCCATCGGCTCGTTCCAGGCCGTCAAGCATCTGTGTGCCGGGATGCTGTGCCGGGCTGAGCGCGTCACCGCGCTGGCCTGGGACGCGGCGCGCGCGATGGGCGAGGCGCCGGGCGAGTTCCCGCTGGCCGCCGCGGCCGCGGCGGCCCTGGCCCTGGACGCCGCGGTCGACAACGCCAAGGACTGCATCCAGGTGCTCGGCGGGATCGGCTTCACCTGGGAGCATGACGCGCATCTCTACCTGCGCCGCGCGCTGGCCCTGCGCCAGCTGCTGGGCGGGAGCTCCCGCTGGCGCAGGCGCGCCGCGGATCTCGCCCTGACGGGGAAACGACGGCACCTGGGCGTGTTCCCCGGCATCAACGCGGCCGGCGCTGACGCGCTGGCCGCCCGCGCGCAGGCGGAGAAGATCGCCGCGCTGCCGCCGGGGCAATGGCGCGCGGCGCTCGCCGACGCAGGCTATGCCGCTCCGCAGTGGCCCGAGCCCTACGGCCTGTCAGCCTCGCCCGCAGCCCAGCTCATCATCGACGAGGAACTCAGCCGGGCCGGCCTGTCCCGGCCTGACCTGGTGATCGGCGGCTGGGCCGTTCCCGCTATCGTCGCCCACGGCACCGCCGCCCAGCGTGAGCGGTTCGCCGGCCCGACGCTGCGCGGTGAGATCACCTGGTGCCAGCTGTTCAGCGAGCCGGAGGCAGGCTCGGATCTGGCCTCCTTGCGGACCAGGGCAGTGCGGGCGGAGGGCGGCTGGCTGCTGTCCGGGCAGAAGGTGTGGACCTCCCTGGCGCGGGAGGCGGACTGGGCGATCTGCCTGGCTCGCACTGACCCCGGCGCACCCAGGCACCGTGGGCTTACGTTCTTCCTGGTGGCCATGGACAGTAGCGGGATCGAGATCCGGCCGCTGCGCGAGATCACCGGCCGCTCGGTATTCAACGAGGTCTTCCTGGACGAGGTGTTCGTGCCCGACGACTGTGTCGTCGGGGTGGCGGGGACCGGCTGGCAGGTCGCCCGGACCACCCTGGCCACCGAGCGGGTGGCCATGGGGCGCGGCTCCGCGCTGGGCGAGGCCGCCGAAAGGCTGGTCGGCGCCGTCCGCTCGGGCGGGCTCGCCGACGATCCCGGCGCGCGCGAGCAGCTCGGGGCGCTGGTGGCCGATGGCCTGGCGGTCTCCCTGATGGACCTGCGGTCGACCCTCGTGCAGCTGACCGGAGCGGACGCTGGGCCCGGCGGCCCCGACCGGCAGTCGGCCGTCCGCAAGCTGGTCGGCGTCGCGCACCGGCAGGCGGCGGCGGAGGCCGCGCTGACGCTGTGCGGCCCGGATGGCGCCGCTGAGGATGGCCCCGCCGCAGACCCGATCCAGGAGTTCCTGCTGACCAGGTGCCTGAGCATCGCCGGCGGAACAACCCAGATCCTGCTGTCCGTGGTCGCCGAGCGCGTGCTCGGCCTGCCCCGGCAGGAGGTGCGCTGAGTGGACTTCGCTTTCGGCGAGACCCAGGAGGCGGTCGCCCTGGTCGCCTCCCGCGTACTGGATCAGGGCCGCCCGCCCGTCCCCGTGCCGCCCGCCCTCGTGCCGCCCGCCCCCGCGCCGCTCGCACCCGCGCGGCCCGCGTCCGCGCCGCCCGCAGGCCTCCCGTCGGCCTGGCCAGCGCAGGCGGAGACCTACGACTGCGCGCTGTGGAAAGAGCTCGGACTGGCCGGCCTGCTGTCACTGGCCCTGCCGGGCTGGCTGGGCGGGGAGGAACTCGGGGTGCTGGACACCGCGGTGCTGCTGACCGAGGTGGGCAGGCATGCCGCGCCGGTGCCCGCGCTGGCCACGCTGGCCCTGGGGGTGCTGCCCGTCATGCGGTGGGGGGGCCGCGACCTGCAGCAGGCCCTGCTGGCCAATATCGCGGCGGGCGAGACCGTGCTCACGGCCGCGCTGCGCGAGCCGTCGGACCCGATGCCGTTGGTGCCGGTCACGACGGCCCGCTGGACCGGCGGGTCGGGCACCGTCTCCGGAATCAAGATCGGTGTCCCGTACGGCGCGGCGGCGGCCCGGATCCTGGTGCCGGCCAGCTTCGCTTCCGGCGGCACCGGGATCGTGATCATCGATCCGTCCTCGGACGGGGTGTCCTTGCGGCGCACGCACAGCTCGGCGGGCGGGCCCGAGTACACGCTGCGGCTGGATGAGGTGCCCGTGACGCACATCCTCGGCACCGGCGCGGGCGGGCGGGTCGTACGGGATCTCTACCAGCTCGCGGTGGCCGGCGCGTGCTGCCTGGCCGACGGTGCCCTGTCTGCGGCGCTCGCGCTGACCACGGCGTACGTGGGATCGCGGGAGCAGTTCGGCCGGCCGCTCGCGACGTTCCAGGCGGTGGCCCAGCAGATCGCCGAGATCTACGTCGTGGCTCGCACCCTGCACCTGGCGACCGTGTCGGCGTGCTGGCGGCTGGAGACGGGGCGCGAGGCGGCCGGTGACCTCGACGTGGCGGGCTACTGGCTCGCCGAGCAGGCGCCAGCCGCGCTGCGGTCCTGCCACCACCTGCACGGCGGGATCGGCATGGACATCACCTACCCGCTGCACCGTTACTTCGCGGTGGTCAAGGACCTGGCCCGCTTCGTCGGCGGCGCCGACTACCGGCTCGACCAGCTCGGCGCCAGGGTCAGCGACGAGGCCGGCCATGTTCCTTGACCTCACCGGCGAGCAGCTGGCCCTGCAGGGCCAGCTGCGGGCCTATTTCGCTGCGCTCCTGTCGCCCGGCGAGCGAGCGGCCATGCTCACCGAGCGGCACGGCACGGTCTACCGCGAGGTGGTCCGCAGGATGGGACGCGACGGCTGGCTCGGGCTGGGGTGGCCAGCCGAGTACGGCGGCCGCGGGCTCGGACAGGTGGAACAGCAAATCTTCGCAAACGAAGCGGCCCGCGCCGATGTGCCTCTGCCCGCGGTGACTCTGCAGACGGTCGGTCCGACGCTGCAGGCCCACGGCACGCCGCAGCAGAAAAGCCTCTTCCTGCCGCGGATACTCGCCGGCGAGGTGCATTTCGCCATCGGCTACACCGAGCCAGAGGCGGGCACCGACCTGGCCGCGCTGCGGACCAGCGCCGTGCGGGATGGCGACGCCTACATCGTGAACGGCCAGAAGATATTCACCACCGGCGCTCATGACGCCGACTACATCTGGCTGGCCTGCCGGACCGCGCCCGACGCCCCGCGGCACCGGGGAATCTCCATCCTCATCGTCGACGCCGCCGATCCCGGCTTCTCCTGGACGCCGATCATCACGCACGACGGCGCGCACCACGTCAACGCCACCTACTACGCCGACGTCCGCGTCCCCGTCACGATGCGGGTCGGCGAGGAGAACGCGGGCTGGCGCCTGGTGACGACGCAGCTCAACCACGAGCGGGTGATGCTGGGCCCGGCCGGCCGGATTGCCGCGCTGCACGACAGGGTCCGCAGCTGGGCGGCCGCGCGATCCGGGCCAGACGGCCGCCCGCTGCTGACCCAGAGCGACGTGCGGCGCGCCCTGGCCCAGACCTACGCGTGCCTGCGGGTCAACGAGCTGCTCAACTGGCAGGTCGCGGCGGCGGCCACGGTCGATATCGCCGACGCGTCCGCCACCAAGGTCTTCTCTTCCGAGCATCTGCAGCGCCTCGGCCAGCTGCTGGAGGACGTCGTCGGACGGCACGGCGATCCCGCGGACGAGCAGACTGCCGAACTGATGCACTGGCTCGATGTCCAGGTCAAGCGCAACATCGTGCTGACCTTCGGCGGCGGCGTGAACGAGATCCAGCGGGAGCTGATCGCCACCGCCGGACTCGGCCTGCCGCGGGTGCCCAGATGAGCAGGGCAGGCCCGTGACCGCCCTCGATGCTGACGCCGCGATCCGGGCGGCCGCCGCGCGGATCGCCGCCGCCGGCCGAGCAGCCCCCGCCCGGCACGCGATCCGGTGAACCTGCCGATGATCCGCAACTGGGCTGAGGCGATCGGCGACGCCAGCCCGGTCTACACCGACGCGCAGTTCGCCGCCCGGTCGCCGCACGGCGGCCTCGTCGCGCCGCCGGCGATGACACAGGTCTGGACCATGCGCGGCCTGCGCCCGGCGGCCGCCGCGGACGGCGACTCCGGCGATCCGCTGCACCTGATGTCCGCGGTGCTCGACGAGGCCGGTTTCACCTCGGTCGTCGCCACGGACTGCGAGCAGTCGTACCACCGCTACCTGCGGCACGGCGAGCAGGTCACCGTGCGGGCCAGCCTGGAGAGCGTGACCGGCCCGAAGCGAACCTCGCTCGGCGAAGGCTGGTTCGTCACCACCCGGAGCACCTGGTACGTGGGCGCCGAGCCGGTCGCGACGATGATGTTCCGGCTGCTCAAGTTCCGCCCGCCCGAACTGGCCCCGCCCGAACTGGCCCCGCCCGAACTGGCCCCGCCCGAACTGGCCCCGCCCGAGTCGGCCCCGCCCGCGCCGCCTCCGTCCGACCCGGCCCCGCCTGGGCCGGCCTCCCCCCTCGCGGACGTCCTGCGGCCTGTCGTGTCGCCGGACACGAAGTTCTTCTGGGACGGAACGGCCGCGGGCGAGCTGCGCATCCAGCGCTGCGGCAGTTGCGGCGCGCGTCGCCACCCGCCGGGGCCCATGTGCCCCGCCTGCGGCGCGGCCACGCCGCAGTACGACGTCGCCGCCGGGACGGGGCAGATCTACAGCTACGTGGTGCACCACCATCCGCCGGTGCCCGGCCGGGACCTGCCGATAGTGATCGCGCTCGTCCAGCTCCCCGAGGGCGTCCGCGTAGTCGGCGAGCTGCTCGGCGTCAGCCCGGAGCGGGTCTGCGTCGGCCTGCCGGTCCGGGTGGTCTTTGTCCGGGTGGATGACGAGCTGACCCTGCCCGCCTGGCGACAGGAGCAGCAATGACGGCGCAGGCAGGCGTGGTCCTGCCGGAGCTGGTGATCGAGGTGACCCCGACGTTCGTGATCAGCACCGCGATCGCGACCAGGGACTTCCAGGACGTCCACCACGACCGGGACAAGGCCGTCGAGCGAGGCAGCCAGGACATCTTCCTCAACATCCTGACCACGACCGGCCTCGTGCAGCGGTACGTCACCGACTGGGCCGGGCCGCGTGCCCTGGTGCGGCACATCGCGATCCGGCTCGGCGTGCCGTGTTACGCGGGCGACACCCTCACCTTCTCCGGGCAGGTAACGGCGGCCGATAACGCGCGGTCCGGGGACGAGCGGTCCGGCGGGGAGCGGTCCGGCGGGGAGCGGCCCGGCGGGGGGCGGCCAGGGGACGATATATCCGGGGACGAGCTATCCGGCGGGGAGTACGTGGTCAGGGTCGTCGGCCGCTGCAGTCTCGGCGACCACGTGACCGGCACCGTCCGCCTGCAGGGCGCGGGGTGAAGCCCGGATGATCGGCGGCGCGGCGGCGATCGCCGGCATCGGGGCGACCGAGTTCTCGAAGGACTCAGGCCGCAGCGAGCTGCGGCTGGCGGCCGAGGCCGCCTCGGCCGCGCTGGCCGATGCCGGCCTGAGTCCCGGCGACGTGGACGGGCTGGTGACGTTCACGATGGATAACAACGCCGAGATCGCGGTCGCCCGCGAGCTTGGCCTCGGCGAGCTGCGGTTCTTCAGCCATGTCGGCTATGGCGGCGGCGCCGCCTGCGCGACCGTGCAGCAGGCAGCGATGGCGGTAGCGACGGGGGTAGCGGAGGTGGTGATCTGCTATCGGGCGCTGAACGAGCGCTCAGGTCATCGTTTCGGCCAGGTGTCCCGTGCCGCGGTGCAGGCGGCGAGTTCCGGGGGAGTGGACAACGGCTGGCACTATCCGATGGGCCTGGGCACGCCCGCCGCCACCGTGGCCATGATCGCCCGGCGCTACATGCACGACTACGGCGCGACCAGCGAGGATTTCGGCCTGGTCACCGTCGCCGACCGGCGACATGCCGCGACCAACCCGAAAGCGTGGTTCTACCAGCGGCCGGTCACGCTGGCCGAGCACCAGGCCTCCCGGTGGATCGCCGAGCCGCTGCGGCTGCTCGACTGCTGCCAGGAGAGCGATGGAGCCGTCGCGGTCGTGGTGACCAGCCTGGAGCGGGCCCGCGACCTGGCGCAGGCGCCGGCGGTCATCCGGGCGGCCGCGCAGGGCAGCAGCCCCGGCCAGTTCGTGATGACCAGCTACTACCGCGACGAGCTTGGCCTGCCCGAGATGGGCGTGGTGGCCCGGCAGCTGTGGCGGCAGGCGCAGACCGGCCCGCGGGAGGTGCGGACCGCCGTGCTCTACGACCATTTCACCCCGTTCGTCCTGCTCCAGCTGGAGGAGCTGGGCTTCTGCCCGCGCGGGGAGGCCAGGCACTTCATCGGCGACGGCGCGATCGAGCTGGGCGGCGCGCTCCCGGTCAACCCGCACGGCGGCCAGCTCGGCGAGGCGTACATTCACGGCATGAACGGCATCGCCGAGGGCGTCCGCCAGGTCCGCGGCACCTCCGTCAACCAGGTCAAGGGCGATGGCCCGGTGCTGGTCACGGCCGGCACCGGCGTGCCCACCAGCGGCCTGATCCTCGGCCCTGCTTAGCACGCGATGGCGGTCACCGGTCTGGCTCGGCGGAGGTGTCGTGGCGCACCATCACCCGTGCGGCGCGCCGTTCGCCGTCGAGGGCCAGCAGCGCGTTGGTGATGGTGGCGACGTGCAGCTCCTCCTGGCCCCGCTCTCGCATCGTGCGGATCGCCGCCAGCAGTGACCGTGCCTCGGACACCAGCGCCTGCGCGGCCAGCTCGCGGCCGCGGGTGCTCTGATGGGGGCTGGTCTGGCTCGGGTTGATCCGGCCGACCAGGTCGACTACCCGCAGGTACCGGTCGACGACGTCCTTTTCGGCCAGGGTAAGGGCAGGCAGGTTGGGGACGGGCATAGGGCAGCACCCTCCGAGCGCTCTGTATGGCGGCCATTGCGAAGATAGCGCCGTAACGAGTGCGGCCGGGCACGCGCGGTGGCCAGGTACATTCCGCTGGCCGTGGCACCGGCGTGACGCCGTCCAGGGATCTCGACCTGTACATCACGCCGGAGAAGTGGTTGCGTGATCTCGTCACGCGTCAATGCGCTACACACGGAGGGGGGCCATTTGCCGGAGCAAGCCGAGACCGCCGCCGCACCCCGACCCTCACGGCTAGCGCTGGCGGTCGACGTCACGGCCACCGAGCGCGGCCTCATCGAGCAGTGGCTGCGCAGCGGTGGGCTGGAGGGCGCCGAGCCCGCCGCGGGATCTGCCCCACCCGCCGCACCTGCTGCGATGCTCGATGGCGCTGACGGCTCGTTCGCCGCTCGCCTGCAGCAGCACCCCGACGCCCTGGTAATCCCGCTGCGCGTCGTCTGGCTGCCGCGCGAACGCGATGGCGACCGTCATACCCGCTGGTCTGACCTGGTGCTCCTGGCCAGCCCGCACCGGCCGGGTGGCTGGCGTCAGCACCGCATCGCCAGCCGGGGACCCGACCGGTACCGGATCGTCGCCGGGGAGCCGGCCCTGCTCAGCGAACTTCGCGCCCGCTATCAGGCCGAGGCCGGATCAACATCAGACGCCGATGCGTTCGCGCGCTACGTCCGGCGCGCGGCCGTGGTGACGCTGGAGCGCGCCGAGCGGCGCCTGGTCGGCGACCGCTACAAGGTGCCGCGCCTGGTGGCCGAGCAGATCACCGACCGTCCCGCGTTCCGCGCCGAGCTGTCCGCGCTGGCGGTGCGGCTCGGGCTCACCGAGCAGGAGGTGGACGCCAGGGTGGCGGCCGCGCTCGACGAGCTGGTCGCGGTCCAGAGCCGGGCGGCGATCGACCTGTGGTCGGGCGTCATGCGCCCGCTGCACGCCGGGACCTGGACCGTCGAGGCCGATGAGGCCGGGCTGAGCCGGCTGCGGGAGCTGAACAAGCGCCACGCGCTGATCTTCCTGCCGTCGCACCGCTCATACGCCGATTCCCTGGTCCTGGCCGGGGTGCTGGCCCGCCATGATTTTCCCGGCAACCACGTCGTGGGCGGCAACAACCTGGACTTCTGGCCCGTGGGTCCCCTGGCCCGCCGGGCGGGCATCGTCTTCATCCGCCGCAGTTTCGGCCACGACGAGATCTACCGGACTGTCGTGCAGGAGTACTTCGGCTACCTGCTATCCAAGCGGTTCAATCTCGAGTGGTACTTCGAGGGAGGCCGGTCCAGGACCGGCAAGCTGCGCTCGCCCCGGTACGGCCTGCTGCACTATGTCGCCGCGGCGCTGCTCAGCGGCCGGGCGCAGGACGTGTACCTCGTCCCCGTCTCGATCACCTACGACCGGCTGCCGGAGGTCTCGCAGATGGCCGCCGAGCAGGCCGGGGCGGCCAAGAAGAAAGAGGGGCTGACCTGGCTGGCGCGATACGCGCGATCTCAGCGGCACAGCTCCGGTGCCGCGTACGTCCGCTTCGGCGAGGCGTTCGCGATGCGCCCGCGGCTGGCCGCCGCCGATGCCAGCGAGCAGGAGCAGCGCGCCGCGCTGCAGAAGATCGCCTTCGAGGTCGCGGTCGGAATCAACCGGGCCGCGCCGGTGACGGCCAACGCCCTGGTCGCCCTCGCGCTGCTGGGCGTGCGTGATCAGGCGCTCACGCTCGCCCAGGTCCGCCAGGTGCTGGAGCCGATCCTCGGCTACATCAGCGTCCGGCAGATCCCGGCGACCGGCCTCGCCGTGCTGCACGACGCGGCCGGCGTCGGCGCGGTGCTCAGCCAGCTGAACCGGGCCGGCGTCATCAGCATCTACGCCGGCGGCGTGGAGCCGGTGTACGCGATCGAGCCGGGCCAGCACCTGGTCGCCGCGTTCTACCGCAACAATGCCATCCACTGGTTCGTCAACCGGGCCATCGTCGAGCTGGCCATGCTGCACGCGGCGCAGACCGCCGACGGAGCGCCCCTGGCCGAGGGGCAGGCGGAGGCCAGGCGGCTCCGCGACCAGCTGAAGTTCGAGTTCTTCTTCCCCGACCGTGACACGTTCGAAGCCGAGCTCACCCAGGAGCTGCGGCTGATCGCGCCCGACTGGGAGCAGCACATCGGGACGGCCGGCCAGGTACGCGAGCTGCTGTCCCGGTCGGGATTCCTGATGGCGCACCGGGTCCTGCGCTCGTTCCTGGACGCCCAGCTCGTCGTCGCCGAGCGGCTGGCCGCGCGCGACGCCCGTGACCAGGTCGAGCCCGAGGCTTTCCTCGATGAGTGCGAGGCCGTGGGGCGGCAGATGCTGCTGCAAGGGCGCCTACACGGATCGGAGTCGCTGTCTCGTGAGCTGCTGCGCGCCGCACTCAAACTAGCCGCCAATCGCGATCTCCTGCCCCCGGCCGCCGAGGGCGCCGGGGCTCGCGAGCTCACGGCGCGCCGCGAGCAATCCGCGTCGTACGTGCGCGACCTGCTCGCGCGCGTACGCATCGCCGAGTCCCTGGACGCGGCCCACCGGGCGGAGGTCACCGGTGTTGATATCTGAGGCTGTCGCCGACGTCCTGGCCGGCCCGGCCGGGCCCGCGGTCGGCGCGTTCTTCGACTTCGACGGCACCGTCATCGACGGCTACTCCGCGGGCGACTTCTACCGGTACCGGCTGCGCCACCTGGACATAGGACCGGTCGAGGCCGCGCAGACGCTCGTTCTCGGCTTGCGCGGGGTCACCAGCGAAGCGGACTTCGAGGCCTTCGTCGCGCTCGGTTTCGCCGCCTGGGCCGGCCGGTCGGAGGACGAGCTCACCGAGCTCGGCGAGCGATTGTTCGCCCAGCAGATCGCCGGGCGCCTGTTCCCTGAGGCATGGCAGCTGATCCGGGCGCACGAGCGGATGGGGCACACCATGGTGCTCGCGTCCTCCGCTTCCCGGTTCCAGGTCGAGCCGGCGGCGCGTGCCACCGGGATTGAGCACGTGCTGTGCACGCCGGTGGAGGTCACCGCCGACGGCACCCTGACCGGCCGGGCCGCGGGCCCGACGCTGTGGCGGCAGGGGAAGGCGGACGCGGTGGTCTCCTTCGCCGATGCCCACGGTGTCGACCTGCGCTCTAGCTATGCGTATTCCAACGGCGACGAGGACGTGCCTTTCCTGTCGGCGGTCGGTCATCCCTGGGCGGTCAATCCCGGAAAGCGGCTGCTGGCCCACGCCCGCGCCCAGCGCTGGCCGATCCTGGTGTTCGCCGGGCGAGGACGGCCGGGAGCCGAGCAGGTCGCCAGGACGGCGGCCGCGTACGGGGGCATGTTCACCGCGATGGCCACCGGCCTCGCCTTCGGCCTGCTCAACCGCAGCCACCGTAGCGGGCTCGACACCACGACGGCACTGCTCGGCGAGCTCGGCCTGGGCCTGGCCGGCGTGCGGGTGCGGGTGCACGGCGAGCAGAATCTGTGGGAGAAACGTCCCGCGGTGTTCATCTTCAACCATCAGAGCCAGCTGGACATGGCGATCCTCTGCAAGCTCCTGCGCGAGGGGTTCACCGCCGTGGCCAAGAAGGAGCTGGCCAACGACCCGGTAGTCGGCCTCGCCTTCCGCCTGGCCGGGGTGACCTTCATCGATCGCGGCGACCACGGCCACGCGCGCCAGGCGCTGGAACCAGCGGTCCAGCGGCTCCGCGACGGAATCTCCGTGCTGATCGCCCCCGAGGGAACACGCTCGGTGACTCCGGCCCTGGGGGAATTCAAGAAAGGAGCCTTCCACATGGCGATGCAGGCAGGCGTCCCGGTTGTACCGATCGTCATCCGCAATGCGGGCGAGCTGATGTGGCGGGACGCGGCCACGATCCGCTCCGGCCTCATCGACGTCGTCGTCCACCCGGCGATCGACGTCAGCACCTGGGCCACTGATGAGCTCACCGAGCGCGTGGCCGGTGTCCGCCAGCTGTACGCCGACACGCTGGCCAGCTGGCCCGGCTCGGAGCTGCCCGGCCCTGAGCTGCCCGGCTCGGAAGTGCCCGGTTCGGAAGTGCCCGCATGACCGCCCGGGAGCCGGATCTCGTCGCGGCCGGCGCGGCCTGGTCCGCCGCCGCGCAGATGAACTCGTTCGAGACCGTGATGTGGCGATCGGAAGCCGACCCCAGGCTGCGCTCCACGGTGACTCTGGTCGAGATCATGGACCAGGCCCCGGACGCTGACCGGCTGCTGCGGGCGCACGACTGGGCTTCCCGGATCGTGCCCAGGTTCCGGCAGCGGGTGGTCGAGCCGCCGCTGACCCTGGGCGCGCCCGAATGGGTCACCGACGGCGAGATTGACTTTGCCTATCACCTGCAGCACATGCACCTGACCGCGCCGGGCACGCTGGATCAGGTTTTCGAGATCGCGCAAGCCGTCGCCATGCGCCCCTTCGACCGGGCCCGGCCCCTCTGGGAGGCCGTGGTCATCGACGGCCTCGAAGGCGGCCAGGCGGCCTACATCCTGAAGGCACACCACGTCCTGACCGACGGCATCGGCGGCGTCCAGCTGCTGTCGATGCTGCACAGCCGGTCCCGCGCGCCTATGCGTGACCGGCCAGAGCCGCCCGCGCCGCCTGCCGATACGCGCACGACGGCGGAGATACTCGCCGGCCAGGGGGCCCGGCGGGCGGCCGAGGCACCAGCCGAGGCGATCCGCCAGTCGTCCGTCGCCGCCGAGCTCGCCGCCCGGGCGATCAGCTCACCGGCACGTGCCCTAACCGACGTGATCTCGTTCGCGTCCTCGCTGCGGCGCGTGGCGGATCCGGCGACCGGAGCTCCCTCGCCGCTGCTGCGCCCGCGGAGCCTGGCCTGGCGGTTCGAGGCGGCCGAGGTCCCGCTGGCCGACCTGAAGGAGGCCGCCAAATCGGCCGGGGGGTCGGTCAACGACGCGTTCGTGGCCGCGGTGCTCGGCGGGTTCCGCCGCTATCACGAGCACTTCGGCGTGTCCGTCGACACCATGCCGGTCGCGATGCCGATCAGCCTGCGCACGGCCGAGGACCCGGCCGGCGGCAACCGGTTCGCCGGCGCGCGGTTCGCCGCGCCCGTCGCCGAGCCTGATCCCGCCGAGCGGATGCGGCAGGTGCGGGAGTTCGTGATCACGGCCAGGGCGGAGCCCGCCATCGATGCGGCAGCGCTGCTGTCGCCGGCGCTCAGCCACCTGCCGGGAGCGCTGGTCGCGCGTGTCCTGGCCACCTTGACCAGCACTAACGACGCGCAGGTCAGTAACGTGCCCGGCATTCCGTACCCGGTCTACATGGCCGGGGCGAGGATCACCCGGATGTACCCGTTCGGCCCGCTGCCCGGCTGCGCCGCCATGATCACGTTGCTCTCCCACGACGGCACCTGCTGCATCGGGATCAACATGGATGCGGCCGCCATAACCGATCCGGGGCTCTTCCGGCGCTGTCTCGTCGAGAGCATCGACGAGATCCTGGCCCTGCGCCCGGCCCGGCCGGCCACGGCCAAGCCGGCCAGAGCCGCAACCAAGCCCGCCAGCACCAAGGCGACCAGAGCCAAGCCCGCCGCAACCAAGCCGGCCAAGGCCAAGGCCGCGACGGCCAAGCCGGCCACGGCCACGCCGGCCAAGGCCGCCACCAAGTCGGCTAGGGCCGCAAACAAGCCGGTCAAGGCCACGACTAAGCCGGACGCGGCCCCGGCCCCGTCATCCCCCGCCCGGGCAACGCCGAGAACAGGAGCCGCGCGCAAGAGCAGCCGGGCCACCGCGCCCCTGGGTGCCGGCGCCTCCCAGTCCCGGCCCGCCCCCGGGCACCGGCCCGGCCCCCGGCAACTCATCGCTCCCCGGCAACTCATCGGCCCCTGGTACCTCATCGGCCCCGGCAGGTAGCTAGTCGGGATCGTCGCCCGGCTGGGGAGTAACCCGATGGATGTGAATTTCAACGGCATGCAACCCGTTGGATGCCACAACCACCGGGTTACGCGGGAGCGATGACGGGCTGCCGTATGGCGGGCCGGGACCGGGGCGCGGGCCGCGACTGGGGCGCGGGGCCGGACCGGGCGCGGGGCGGGACTGGGAGGCGGGGCGGTGCTGGGGCGCGGCACGGGGCCGGACTGGGGCGCGGGGCGGGACTGGGGCGGATGGATCCGTTTCGAATGGATCTTGAGTGGGTGCGGGGCAGATTTCGCCAGGACGGATCAGCGGGCGCCCGCCAGGTCCAGCGCGGCGATGTAGCCGAAGGTCATCGCCGGGCCGATGGTGGCGCCGGCGCCGGCGTAGCTGCGGCCCATCACGGCCGCGCTGGCGTTGCCCGCGGCATACAGGCCGGCGATCGGGGTGCCGTCCTCGCGCAGCACCCTGGCCCGCTCGTCGGTGCGCAGGCCGCCCTTGGTGCCAAGGTCGCCGGGCACGATCTTCACGGCGTAGAAGGGCGGGCGCAGCAGCGGCGCGAGGCACGGGTTGGGGCGCTGGCGCGGGTCGCCGTAGTAGCGGTCATAGGCCGAGTCGCCGCGGCCGAAGTCCTCGTCCCGGCCCGTCTCGGCGAACTCGTTGAACCGGACGACGGTCTTGGCCAGGGCGGCCGGGTCCACGCCGATGAGAGCGGCCAGCTCGGCGAGGGCAGGCGCGCGGTGGACCGCGCCGGCGGCGTACCAGCGGCGGGGCAGGGGCCTGCGCGGCGGCCGGCCGGCGAACACGTAGGTGTCGCGGTAGCGCTGGTCGATGATCAGCCAGGCCGGGATGTGCGGGCTGCCGGAGAGGTGCCCGTCGTACATCGCGTGCACGGCGTCGACGTACGGGGCCGACTCGTTCACGAAGCGCTGCCCGGCGCCGTTCACCAGGATGCAGCCGGGCAGGCTGCGCTCGGCGAGGCAGAAGAACGGCCCGCCGGGCAGCGGTATGGACGGGCCCCACCAGGCATCGTCCATGAGGTCGAGCGCCGCTCCGGCGGCCTGGCCAGCGGTGATCGCGTCCCCGGTGTTCCCGGCCGAGCCGGTCGTCCACTCGATGCCGATCGGCTGGCGCTGGTAGTGCCGCCGCATTTCCTCGTTGCGCTCGAAGCCGCCCGCGGCCAGCACGACGCCGCGGCGGGCCCGGACGAGCGCCACCTGCCCGTCGCGGGTCACCCGGACACCCGTGACCCGGCCGTCCGTTATCTGCAAGCCGGTCATCGCAGTGCCCAGCCAGAGCGGGACCTGCCGGGCGGCCAGCCCCGCCCGCAGGCCTGCGGCGAGGGCCTGGCCCATGCTGAGCGTGCGCTGGCGCAGCAGCCGCGAGCGCGCCAGCCGGCCCGCGACCCTGGCCGTGGCGAGGATGGCACGGGGATGGCGGGGGCCGAGGCTCAGCCAGCGGTAGTCGGCCTGGGTGATCGTCACGCCGTTCGGGGCCGGCAGGTAGGCCGGGTTGAGGTGGGCCAGCTCGGCCCCGAGCAGCCGCCCGTCCAGCGGCACCGGCTCGATGCTACGGCCCTGGGCCAGCCCGCCGGGGGCCTCGGGGTAGTAGTCGGCGTAGTTCGGCACCCAGGTGAAGTCGACCGGCGTGCTGGCCCGCACGAACGCGAGCATGGCCGGGCCGTGCTCCAGCAGTGCCTGCTGTCGCTGCGGTGAAACGCAGTCACCCGCCACATGGGCGAGGTACGCCCTGGCCTGCTGCGGGGTATCCCGGACGCCGGCCTTGCGCAGCACCTCGTTGCCGGGGGCCCAGATGCCGCCGCCCGAGCGGGCCGTCGAGCCGCCGAACCACTCCGTCTTCTCCAGCACCACGGTGCGCAGGCCGTGATCCGCGGCGGTGAGGGCGGCGGTCATCCCGGCGGCGCCGCTGCCTACGACGACGACGTCAAATTCGGCCTCGTCCGTTGTCATGGAACCTCCCGCCGCTTCATACTAGAACACGTTACAGTTCTGGCCGAGGGGCGATATCGGCGTCGCGGCCCGGCCGCGCGCGACTCGCCCCGACGGAGGCGCTGGTGCCGCAGACCTGGGACGTCCAGGCCGACGTGGTCGTCGTGGGATTCGGTGCCGCGGGCGCATGCGCCGCCCTGGAGGCCACCTGGGCCGGCGCGCAGGTCGTGGTCATCGACCGGTTCGGCGGCGGCGGTGCCACCGCTTTGTCCGGCGGGGTGGTCTATGCCGGCGGCGGCACGCCGCAGCAGCGCGAGGCGGGCGTCACCGACACCCCGGCGGCGATGTTCGACTACCTGGCGCTGGAGGTCGGCGACGCGGTGTCGGCGGGTACGCTGCGGGAGTTTTGCGCGGGCAGCGCGGCGATGCTGGCGTGGCTGGAGCGCCGCGGCGTGCCGTTCGATGGCAGTCTGTGCCCGGACAAGACCTCCTATCCCACCAACCGGCACTACCTGTACTACTCGGGCAGCGAGCTGTCCGAGCGGAAGGCCGCCCCGCCCGCGCCGCGGGGCCACCGGGCCCGCGGCCGTGGGACGTCGGGAAGCGTGCTGTTCGGCGCCCTGGCCCTGGCCGTTGGCGGGTCCGGTGCCCAGGTGCTCAGGCAGACCATGGCGACCGCCTTGATCACGGATTCCTCGGGACGGGTAACCGGGGTGCGCTGCAGCACCCTGCGCGGTGCGCCAGGCTGGGCGGCCGTTGCCCACGGTGTGCTGCATGGCTGGTCGGCCCGGCCGTATGTCTATGCGCCCCGTCTCGGCCGCGCCCTGCACCGGCCGGTGGCCTGGCTGGAGCGCCGGTACGGCCGCCCGCTGCTGGTGTCGGCACAGTGCGGCGTGGTGCTGGCAGCAGGCGGGTTCGTGGCCAACCGGCAGATGATGCGCGAGCACGCGCCCGGCTACCGCGGCGGGCTGCCGCTGGGGACGCCCGGCGACGATGGCAGCGGGATCCGGCTCGGTGCGCAGGCCGGCGGCGCGACCCGGTTCCTGGACCGGATCTCGGCCTGGCGCTTCCTCAGCCCGCCGGAGGCCCTGCTGCGCGGCATCCTGGTGGATCGCGCGGGCCGGCGGGTGTGCGATGAGTCCCGGTACGGGGCGGCTATCGGCGAGGCGATCGTGACCAGGCCGCACCGGCAGGCGTGGCTGCTGGTCGACCGCTCTACCGTGACACGGGCCTGGCGGCAGCTGCGCGGCACGACGCTGTGGTTTCAGCGGCTGCAGGCGATGTACCTGCTGACCGCCGGGCGGATCCGGGCCCCGACGATCTCGGCCCTGGCGGCACGGGCGGGAATCGACCCCGGCGGCCTGGCGGCGACCCTGGACGCCTACAACGGGGCGGCCGCCGCGGGGCTGGCCGACCCGGCGGGCAAGCCGGCCGACATGGTCAGGGCGCAGGACCGGCCGCCCTACTCGCTCATCGACTTCTCGGTCCGGCCGCGGCTGGCCAGCCCGACGCCGATGCTGACCCTGGGCGGTCTGGTGGTGTCGGAGCAGACCGGTCAGGTACGCCGGGCGGATGGCTCCGCGGTGGCGGGGCTGTACGCCGCGGGCCGCAGCGCGGTCGGCCTGTGCTCGCGGTCCTATGTCAGCGGGCTGTCGCTCGCCGACTGCGTCTTCTCCGGCCGGCGAGCCGGACGGCACGCCGCGGCCGACCTGCGCGCCCGGTCGCCGGGCCCGCCTGGGAGCGACGCTATGTAAAGTAGCATGTGTGCTACTCTAAATAAGTTAGGATAGCAACGGAGCTACTTTAAGGGTATCTATGGCGGTGTCGAAGATGCCTATCGCGGTGGCCAACGGGCAGCGGCGCATCGGCGAGGAACTCGCCACGTGGCGGCGGCTGCGCCGGTTGACGGCCGCCCAGGTCGCGGACCGAGCCGGAGTGTCACGGCACACCGTCATGCGGCTCGAGAACGGTCAGGGGGTCAGCATGGAAAGCGTGCTGCGGGTGGCCAGGGCGCTGGGAGTGCTGGACTCGCTCGTCGCGGCGCTTGATCCCTATGCGACCGATGTGGGTCGTCTGCGGTCGCAGGAGGCGCTGCCTGAGCGAGTGCGCCCGCCGAGGCCGGAGCGAATGCCATGAGTGATGACGTCGCCGTTTACGTCACGGCCGGTGACAGGAACCTGCTGGCCGGCCGGCTGTACTCCCACCGCCGCCGGGGGGTCGAGTCCGCGAGCTTCAGCTACAGCGACCGGTACCTAGCCGATCCGGATGCCTACTCGCTGGACCCGGCGCTGCCGCTGGTCAGCGGTACCCTCCAGACACCCGGAGGTCGCGCGCTGTTCGGCGCGTTCGCCGACAGCCTGCCCGACCGGTGGGGGCGCACGCTCATCCGTCGGGCCGAGCGGGCCAGGGCCAGGGCAGCGGGCACGGACCCGCGCTCGACGGGCGAGATCGACCTGCTGCTCGGGGTGCGGGACGACCTGCGCGAGGGCGGGCTGCGCTTTCGGCAGGACGATCAGGGGCCCTTTCTCGCGGCCGAGGACTCGGGAGTCCCGGTCCTGACGGACCTTCCGTCGCTGCTGGACATAGCCGCGCGCGTTGAGCGGGACACCGCCGATTACGGCGACCTTCAGCAGCTGCTGCGGGCGGGCAGTTCCCTGGGGGGCGCGCGGCCGAAGGCGCACGTCCTGGACGCGGGCCGGGTGGCGATTGCGAAGTTCCCCAGCGTGAGCTCGGACACCTGGAACGTCATGGCGTGGGAGAAGGTGGCACTGGACCTGGCGCGGGCCGCGGGGATTACGGTCTCCGACTCCCAGCTGATCCGCGTGGGAGATCGGCACGTGCTCATCGTCGACCGGTTCGATCGCCGCGCCGGAACTCGTATTGGCTACGCCAGCGCGATGACGATGCTGGAGGCCGCCGACCGGGAGCAGCGCAGCTACCTCGAGATCGCCGCCGTGATCGAGGAACGGTCCACGGCGGCCACGGCTGACCTGCGTCAGCTGTGGCGGCGGATGGCATTTTCGATCCTGATCTCCAACACCGATGACCATCTGCGTAACCACGGCTTCCTGCACGAGCGCGGCGAGTCGTGGCGGCTGTCGCCCGCCTTCGACCTCAACCCCAGCCCCCGCCTCGGCCCGAAGGATCTCAGCACCGCCATCGACTTCACCGACCCGCGGGCCAGCGTGGAGACCCTCCTGCGGGTCGCTGACTACTTCCGGCTGGATGCCCGAAACGCGCTGGACGTCCTCGGGGAGGTCGCGCGAGCGGTCGCGCGCTGGCGGCTCGTGGCGCAGTCGCATGGCCTGCCGCAGCGGGATCTTGAGGCCATGGAGCCGGCGTTCGAGCACGCCGAGGGCGAGCGCGCCAGGACAGTGACGCAGGAGCATTAGGCGTGACCGGTAGCCCTGCGCTGCCAGGTCGGCGCGGGTCCCAGTGCTCCAGCCGCGTCAACCGTCCCCCGCACTGGCACGTCCAACTAAGAATGGCGGCGGCCCGCACCGAGCGGGCGCCAGCTGGCAGGCGACGCTTGTGCGCTGTTTGGCTTGGATTGCGCTGCTGAGCGTGCCGGTGGTCAATGGCATTAGCCGTTTACTAGGAGGGGACATGCAGCTCAGGATGAAATTCGCGGCCGTGGCGATGGCCGCGGCCTCGGTGACGCTGGCGGCGGGAGTACCCGCGCTGGCGAGCAGTCAGGCAGGCGCCAGGGCCATCACCGGCCCGGAGGTCATCGCCGGGGCGGTGCACGGCAAGAAGGCACTCGCCAACGCCCCCATCATCCCGCTGCTGTTGCGGGGCGTGGTGAACACTCATTCGGTCGTCAACCTGGGCGGCAACGGCCCGCACAAGGGCTCGCTCAAGACGTTCCCCAGCCACGCCGGGAAGCTCACCGTAAGGGTGACGCGCAAGCCGCACACCAGCCAGTCCTTCAACGCCCGGACCTGCCGGCTCAGGTTCAAGGAGGACATCGTCCTGACCGTCGTGGGCAGCAAGAGCACCGGCGCGTTCGCCGGTGCCTCCGGGCCCGGCGCGGTGCAGGTCACGTTCGCCGCCACCGGTCCGAGGTTCAAGTCCGGGCCGCACAAGGGCCAGTGCAACCCCAACGGCCAGCCTCGCGTGAAGGGCGCGGTCGCGACCTTCCTCGGCAGTCTGGTGCTCACGGTCAGGTAACAGTCACCGCCTGACCGCCCATCCAAAGACGGGCCAGGTCTCCCGTTCTCGCTGAGAACGGGAGACCTGGCCCGCAGGAGCATGAACACAGCGTCCCCGCCCTTGTCGTGCGCTCGAACATCACCGTTCATGTCATGCCGGCCGGGATCGGCGCTCACGCCGGCCTGAACGGGGCATTTGTCGTCGCCGGTTTCGAGAGCGCACCGAGTATCTTGTAGGCGGAGACCGCCGTCGAGGGCCAGACGATCGGGAAGCCCGCGCTGGTCAGCCGGGCGGCATTAGCATGCGATCGGCTGAGGTCCGAGGCTCTGCCCCGCGGAGTCTCGCGAGACCTGATCGGGAAGGTGGCCGAGGAAACGATGGACAGGCTAGATCGCGCCCGGTGGCGCACGAGCAGTTGCAGCGGCACCAACGGAGGGAACTGCGTCGAGGTTGCGCGCAACCTGCCGGGCATCGTGGCCGTCCGGGATTCCAAGGACCGCACCGGACCGGTGCTGACCTTCAGTCCCGCGCAGTGGGATGCGTTCACCACCGGGGTCAGGTCAAGAGAGCTTGACCTGAGCCGAGGTAACACCTGAGCTTTATGAGTTACCCCGAGCCCGCTGCCTCTCAGCTGCGGCGCGACCTCCTGCCGCTGCGCGGGAGGGTGGCGCTGGTGACGGGCGTGAGCCGGCGAATCGGCATCGGATACGCCATCGCCCGCAGGCTCGGCGCCCTGGGTGCCAGCCTGTTTCTGCATCATTACACCCCGCACGACCAGAGCCAGCCGTGGGGCGCCGACCCCGGCGGACCGCAAGCCGTGATCGCCGGGGTGACCGAGGCACTGGCCGGACAGGACGCAACCGTCCGTCATCAGGGCCTCGATCTCGCCGCTCCCGACGCGCCCGCGCAGCTGATCAACGCTGCGCGGGACGCGTCCGGCCACCTCGACATCCTCGTCTGCAACCACGCTCGCAGCGGGGGCGACGGCCCGCTCGGCGCGCTGGACGCGGTCATGCTCGACGCGCACTGGGCCGTCAACACCCGCTCCGCGATCCTGCTGGCCCAGGCCTTCGCCGCTCAGCATGACGGCCGGCCTGGCGGCCGGATCATCTTCATGACCTCCGGGCAGGACCTCGGCCCCATGCCCGGCCAGATCGCCTACGCCGCGAGCAAGGGCGCTCTCGCCTCCATTACCCGCAGCCTGGCCGATCACCTGGCGGATCAGGCGATCACCCTCAACACCGTCAACCCGGGCCCGGTCGACACCGGCTACGCCTCGCCTGACGATCACGAGGCCGTCCGCCGCGGCTTCCCCGGGGGCCGCTGGGGCACCCCCGACGATCCCGCCCGCCTGATCGCATGGCTGGCTACCGATGAAGCGGCCTGGATCACCGGGCAGACCATCAACACCGAAGGCGGGTACCGCCGCTGAGACAACGACCGATCCGGCCGGCCGGGCGGTCCGGCCGGGCGTCGAGCCAAGATCCAGGTGCCCAGGATGACCTATACTGGCCTCGAAGGGGAGTAGTCCTTCGCTGACTGATCGACATACTGGTGCGCTGATCGCACCCGGTCGTCAGGCCCTCGGGACGGGTGGACGAGACCTTCGCCGATGAGCCCGGCTCATCTGGCGGGGCCTCCTTGTCCCCGCGAGGCGATTCGGGCGGGGAAGGTGCCCGGTGTCCCCTTTTGGGCTGCTGGTGACGGTGTTTGCTGTCACTTTTTTGGTTGAATTGCCGGATAAGTCACTTTTTGCGTCCCTGCTGCTCGCTACGCGCTACCGGCCGTGGCCGGTCTGGCTAGGTGTCACGGCCGCGTTCGGCGTTCATGTGGTGCTGGCGGTCACGGCAGGCAGCCTGCTGATGCTGGCACCACATCGGATCGTGGAATTCACCAGCGCGGCGCTCTTCCTCGGCGGCGCGGCGTGGATGCTGAAATCGGGCTCCGAGGACGAGAACGAGCCAGGACCGGACGCGGCCCGGTTCGGTGCGGGCGCGCCCGGCCCGCTGCGGGTCTGGGCCACCAGCTTCGCCGTGATCTTCATCGGCGAGTGGGGCGATATCACCCAGATCACCACGGCCAACTTCGCGGCCCGCTACCACGATCCGCTCATCGTCGCCGCGGGGGCTGCGCTCGCGTTGTGGGCGGTGTCCGGCCTCGCCGTATTCCTCGGCCCCAAGGCTCTGCAGCGCATCCCCCGACGCTGGGTCCGCCTGGCCGGCACGGCGGCGCTCGCCAGCTTTGGCGTCTTCAGCCTCATCCAGGCCCTCAGGCCGTAGCCCGCTCGCGCGGGGCAGGCTGTGGCCCGCCCCGCGCGGGGCAGGCCGCGCGGGCGCAGGCCGCGCGGGGCAGGCCGCGCGGGGCAGGCTCAGCCGCAGCCCGCTGCCTCCGCGCGCAGGCGCCTGCCTCAGCGCGGGTGAACCGCCCCGGCGGTGGCCCAGGAGCGAGCCTCGGACCAGCGCCACCAGTCGGCCGGCTCGCAGGTGCGCTCGGCGCCGAGGTCGGGATGGGCCCAGCCGACCGCCGGCAGGTCGTACAGCATCGCGGCGAGGCTGGAGCAGACCACGTGCCCGGGCAGCAGGTTATTGTTGCTCGGCCAGCGCCACAGCGGGTCGATCATCGCGGAGAGGTCGTGGACGTTCAGCGCGTCCAGCGTGTCCTGCGCGATGCCGACCCAGTCGTAGGAGATGCCCAGCGACTTGACGCAGCTGGCGAGCATGGTCGCCAGCTGCTGGTGATCGTTGGGCTTGGGCTCGGCATGGTTGGACATAGTCCGGGCATCCGACAGGAACGGGGTGCAGTCGACCGGCCCGACGCCGCCGGGCTGGCCCTGGATCCCCATCCAGCGGCCTACCTGGTCCTGGTGGGTGATGACGACGACATGATTGGCGACCGCCGGCTTTCCTTGCAGGGCTTCCCCGACCCGGATGAGATCATCCGGCAGGCTCTGGCCCGTCCACACGGCCAGGACGTCGCCGGGGGCGGCAGGCAAACTCGTCATGATGTGCTCCTCGCGGAATCTGCGGCCCTCGCCGCGCTGTACCGGGCCGGGTCGTGGCCCGCACTTGTGCAGAGACGGCGAGGCCGCCTGAGATACCTCCCGCGCAGTTCGGATTACGGGACAGGTGCCCTGGCGCCGGCAGCAAGATCGTATGACACTGGCAGGTGGTTGACTAGGGCCATGACACGGCCCGCCGGCCATCGCAGGCCAGGAACGTTCCAGGCCAGGCCGCTGGATCCCGCTACCTGGCCTGATCTTGAGCAGCTGTTCGGCCTGCCTGGTGGCTCGATCGTGCGCGGCTGCTGGTGCATGTACTACCGCAAGAGCGGCCAGGCGAGCAGGGCCGGCCCGGCCAACAAGCAGGCCTTGTGTGACCTGGTGGACAACGGGGTCACGCCTGGCCTGGTCGGCTATCTCGACGGCAGCCCGGCGGGCTGGATCAGCCTCGGCCCGCGCGGCGATTACCTGAAGCTGCGGCGCTCTCCGATCATGAAGCCCGTGGACGACACGCCGGTCTGGTCGGTGGTGTGCACTTACGTGGCCCGGCCGTACCGGGGCCTGGGCGTGCAGCACCGGCTGCTGGCCGCCGCGATCGACTTCGCGCGCGACAGCGGGGTCAGCGTGCTGGAGGCATATCCGGTCGATAAGGCCGAGCGCAGCCATGACGACTTCATGTTCTTCGGGTCGCGCAGCCTGTACGAGCGGGCCGGATTCCGGGAGGTCGTGCGGCGCTCGCCCACCAGGGTCGTCATGCGCCGGACGCTGCGGCCCCGGCGCGCGGCAGCCAGCCCGCCCCGACCGCGACCGTGACGACCGGCCGGCCGCGCTGACTGCCGGCTGGTCTTACTGGCTACCTGGCCGGTCTTACTGACTACCTGGCTGGTCTTACTGGCTACCTGGCCGGCCTTACTGACTACCTGGCCGGCCTCACTGGCTGCCGGGTGCGGTGACGAAGTCGATCAGCTCCTCGACCCGGCCGAGGAAGTCCGGCTCCAGGTCCGCGAAAGAGGTCACGCAGCGCAGGATGCGCTGCCATCCCGCCGCGGTATCCGCCTGCGTTTCCGCCGGCCAGCCCAGCGCCTCCAGCACGCCTTCCTTCCATGGCGAGCCCGGCGGAATCCGCGGCCAGGCGCTGATGCCGACCACCGACGGCTTGACCGCCGCCCAGACATCGATGAACGGGTGCCCCGCGATCAGTACGTACGGTGATCGCACCCGCGCGGCGATCCTGGTCTCCTTCGACCCCTCGACGAGGTGATCGACCAGGACGCCGAGCCGGCGTACGGGCTCAGGGCAGAAGTCGGCGACTATTGCGGGCAGGTCGTCGATGCCGCCGAGGTACTCCACGACGACACCGGCGTCGCGCAGGTCGTCGCCCCAGATCTTCTCGACCAGCTCGGCATCATGGCGTCCCTCGACATAGATCCGGCTCGCCCGCGCGACCTTGGCCCGGCTCTGCGCGGCGGCAATCGACCCGGAGGCGGTCCGGGCCGCCGCCCCGGCGCCGCGGCCTGGAGTACCTGGCGGAGCAGCCGGGGGCCGCACCAGCGTGACCGGCTTGCCCTCCAGCAGGAAGGTGGCCGCGCTGAGCGGGAAAACCCGCTGCCTGCCGTGCCTGTCCTCCAGGGTGACCGCATCCTTCTCGCACACAACCACCGCACCGCAAAACTGGCCATCCGCGTCCTCGACGACCAGGCCGCGTTCCGCCGGCACCCGCGGAATCTGGCGCTGTCCGGGTCGCCGCCGGCCCTCTGCCAGCACGTCGGGACCGTACTGCCTGCTCCGCACCTGCTGCCCTCCTCGCCCATCGGGGCATCCCTGGTCTCGGGAGAAAATATCGCGGGGAGCGGCCCGCGGCGACCTGCCACCCCGCTCGGTGCCCGGGTATCCTCAGCCGCGCGCGCCGGCGCCTGGCCCAGCCCGCCGGGTGGCCAGCATTCGCTGATTCAGCCGCCAGGTCCTGCCGTCGCCGGACTCGAGCCCTGTCCATCTGAACCCGGTGGGGGAGATGTCGCTGAAGGTCCACCGGTTCAGGGTCCCGTCCGGATCGGGTCCCTCGAGCACGATCTTGTCCCCGGCCATCCCGCCGTGCAGGAGGACGGTGATGCCGCTGCCCGCCCCGAGGTAGAAAACCCGCCATTGCCCGGTGGCCGGGTCGCAGAAGCGCAGGGTCGTGCCGCCGGCGGTACGCCGGCCCGCGCTGCCCTGCTCCGGGCCGGGCAGGTAGACCAGGACATCCTGGATGGCGCGTCCGTCCAGGATCCAGGCGAACGACCATTCCCAGCGCCCTTCATAGACGCACTGGCCGCAGTCGTCGTAGTACTCGACCTCCATGTCCCACACGCCGATGAACTGGCCGAATGTCATCAGCGCAGCGCGCCAGCCCGGATACGGCCCGTCGGCGTGCAGGGCCGCCAGCATGGGGGAGCCCGGCCCGGCCTGATCCCCGCTCACCAGGCGTGCCCGTCGTCAGGGGTCACCCTGGCCCACAGGCCCGGGTAGTCGATGACAAAGCCCTCGCCGTCGACGCGCAGGTCGGCGCGGAACGAGTCCGACTCGTACCGGTACACCGCCTCGTCGCAGCCCGCCAGGCGCTCCAGGAGCGTGTAGCGCTGCCGGGCGGGATGGACGTCGAGCTCGGGAACGCTGATGTAGGCGACCGTGATGTCGTGCACCGTCCCTGGTGCCTGGGTCAGGCGCCGGATCGGCAGCGTGTTGGTCAGCGGCGTGCAGGAGATGTCGACGTCCACGCACGTATCGAGATCCGGCCGCGGCCGCCGGGACGCATCGAGCCAGTGCCCCGCCCCGTCGGCCGACAAGACCAGGCTGCGGTCCAGGCCGGCCCCGGTGACCGTGACCGTCAGCTCTCTTACCTGCCAGCCAGCGTCGCACTCCAGCAGGTAGCTGAGCCGGACCGGGCCTGCGGCCGACGCCAGTATCACCTGGCTGTCCGCCCGGAACCCGGCCGCCTCACTGGACACGATCGCGTGCTCCAGCCCTGGCCATTGCATCGCCGTCCACGCCAGGTCCATCGACATGCCCGCCTCCCGCACGATTTGGTAACCGTCTAATGAATTAGAAAGTTACAAGACGGCAAGGCCGCCCGCAACCGGTATAGTCGTTTGATGGTTACCGATCGGGCCTCCGCGGGCCAGGCTGCACCGGGCGGCCTGGAGCCAGTGCGGGTCCTGCTCAATAGCTGGCTCATCCCGAACGACTCCCGCGTGCCGAGCGACCGGTTCGATGAGCTCGCGCTGCAGGAGCGATGGACCGGGCCGCAGGCGTCGGCCATCCGTGACCTGCGCGCCGACCTGCGCGCTCTGGTGGAGGCCGGGAGCGTCGATGCGGGCTGCCTCAACGGCTGGATTGAGCGGCTCGGCCTGCGGCCGGTCGTCGAGGATGGCGGGATCAGCTTTCGCCACCAGGGCGGCCCGGCCGGCGATCTGCTCGCCACGGTCGTCCTGGCCATCGGCTCGGGCACGTGGAAGCGCCTCAAGGCCTGCCCTGACTGCCGCTGGGTGTTCTACGACAGCACCCGCAACGCCAGCAAGCGCTGGTGCCTGATGTACGCCGGCGGTCCGGAGGGCCGCGCCTGCGGCACGATCGCGAAGGTGCGTCGCTACCGGGCCCGCCAGGCGACCGCCGGCCAGCCATGATCAGGAATAGGTGATGCTCACCTGCGGGGTCAGCGGCACGGCCTGGCAGGCCAGGATGTAGCCGTCGGCGATGTCCTGCGGCTCGAGCACCTCGTTGTGGACCATGTCGACCTCGCCGGCGGTGCAGCCGGCAGGCACAGGCGCCGCAGATTCCCTCACGGCAGGAGAACGGCGGATCGAGGCCCTGGTCGACGAGGATGTCAAGCATGCGGCTGCCCGGCGGCCACGGCAGCAGGCGGGTCTGGCCGTCCAGGGTGACATCGAGGGTGGCGGCCACGCCGCCCGTTTCCTGGGTTGCCTCGAAGGGATTCTCGGCGAGGGACAGGAATCGCTCGACGTGGACGCGCCGCGCTGGTACGGCCAGCTGGCTGAGGGCCTGCCGCGCGACCTCCAGGTAGGGGTCAGGCCCGCAGATGAACGCCTCGCCGCCCGCGTACGGCTGCACCAGAGCTGCCAGGGCGGCGGCGGTCGGCGCGCCGTGCAGCGAGTCGAGCCAGTGCACCGTCAGCAGCCGCTGCTGCGCGGCGGCCTCGAGCTCGCGCAGCTCGGCGGCGAAGATGACCGACTGCTCGTCGCGGTTGGCGTAGATCAGGACGATCTTCCCGTGTCCCTGCGCCAGGGCTGACTTGAGGATGGAAAGGACGGGGGTGATCCCGCTGCCGGCGGCCAGCAGCAGGAAGTCGCCATCCAGTGAGCGCGGGCTGAACGTCCCGGCCGGGGGCAGGATGTCCAGCACGCTCCCGGCCGTCAGGTGATCGGCGATCCAGTTGGAGGCATACCCGCCGGTCATGCGCTTGACGGTGATCGTCGGCCGGTCGCCGGTGTGCGGCGAGCTCGACAGCGAGTAGCAGCGGGCTACCGAGCCGCCGCGGTGGTGCGGGATGCGCACGGTGAGGAACTGGCCAGGACGGTAGGCGAACGCATCAGCCAGTTCCGGCGGAATGGCCAGCACGAGCGAGCAGGCGCCGCCCGCCTCGCTGACCACCTCGTCGACCCGCACCTGGTGATACGCACGCGGCGCGCTCACTGCGGGGCCGCCCGGCGGTCCTGGCCAGCGGCGCTCACGGCGGCCGCACCGGCAGGCGGTCCTGGCCCACCGCGCGGCCGATGCTGGCCCGCAGGCTGGCGCAGGTGTCGATGAGCGCGCTCTGCTCGCCCGCGGCGGCCCTGGCCCTGAACTCAGCGCATGCGCGCACGGATGCCGAGTCCCACTGCACGCTGGTGTGCTGCGGGCTGAACTTGGCCACCAGGACCCTCGCGCCGCAGCGGTCGCACTCGACCGGCCGGAATCCGGCATGGCGTTCATCGCCAGGCGGCTCAGGAGCGCCCAGGCCGCTGGCGCGCGGGTCGGCGCCCTGGCCCGGCGGTAGCTGCCAGCTGGTCATGATCAGGAGGCCGCGTCCTGCCGGCCAGCCAGGTTCGCCGCCACCTCCGTCTCCCATTCCTGGACCGCCCTGCTCGTATCGACCTCGAACTCATACCGCGCCACCATCTGCGGCGCGATGTCCTCGACATCGGTATAGAACTGCTCGTACCAGCGCCGCAGCTGGTAGACCGGTCCGTCCTCCGCGCATAGCAGGGGGTTGTCCACCCGGCTCTTGTGCGTCCAGATCTCCACGTCCTGCCGGAACCCCAGGCCGATGAAGTCGGCGAACTTGGCGGCGACCTTGTCGGCCTGGGCGTCGGAGAGACCGGGCAGGCGCCTGACGATCACGCCCCACTGCAGCATGAACGAGTCGGGCGTGACGGGATAGTGGCAGTTGATCAGGACGCTCTCCATGGTCACGCCGTGATAGTCGTGCCACAGGTTGTCGATCATGTACGACGGCCCGAAGTACGACGCCTCGGAGCGCAGCGTGGTGTCCCCGGACGCATAGTTCGAGCCCGCCTCGATATCCGGCCGGGCCCTGGTACGGAGGTACTGCGAGGCAATGTGCCCTTCGAGCACGTTCTTGAAGAACGTCGGGAAGGCGAAGTGGATGTAGAAGAAGTGCGCCATGTCGACCACGTTGTCGATGACCTCGCGGCAGTTCGCCCCCTCGACCAGGACCGAGTCCCAGGTCCACTGACTCCATTCAGGGGAGAACGCGCCCTCGATCCTGGGGATGGTCACGTGCTCGGGCGGCGGGTTCCCCTGCGGGTCGTTCCACACGAACAACTGCCGGTTCTGCTCGAGCGTGAGCCACGATCGCGTCCGGGCCGCGGGCGGCACGCGCCGGCCGTAGGGAATCTGCGCGCACCTGCCGTCCCCGCCCCAGCGCCAGTCGTGGAAGGGGCACGCGACGGCGTCGCCCTTGACCGTGCCGCGGCTCAGGTCGCCGCCCATATGCCGGCAGTACGCGTCGAGCACGTGCAGGCGCCCCTGCGAGTCCGCGAAGACGACGAGCTTGGTTCCGAACGCCTCCACCGCGTGCGGGCCGCGGGCGCGGAACGCATCGGCGATGCCCAGGCAATGCCAGCCGCGCGCGAACCTGTCCCGCGGTGTGCCGCGGTCGATGGTCCGGACGCCGTTCCGGTCATTCATCAGGCCCTCCGTGATCGGCTCAGGCTGCTACGACAGGTGCTGGACTGCGCCTTGCGGGCTGGGCCTTATGACTAGACTAGAACATGTTCTAGTCTAGCGGTACGCGATGACCAGCCCTGAGGTCGCGCGATCGGAGGGATACCCGGTGAGCGAGAACGTCGGGCAGGCGACGGCCGGCGCGGTACGCGACCTGCTGCCGGTACTGCGCGAGCGGGCGCAGGAAACCGAGGACGCCCGCGTGGTGCCGGCCGAGTCGGTCAAGGCGCTGACCGAGGCCGGGTTTTTCCGGCTGCTCCAGCCGTCCAGGTTCGGCGGGCAGGAGGCCGATCCGATCACGTTCCTGGCCGCAGTCCGGCTGATCGCCAGCGCCTGCGGGTCGACCGGATGGGTCTGCTCGGTCCTCGGCGTTCATCCCTGGCAGCTGGCCCTCTTCCCGCTGCAGGCCCAGCAGGAAGTCTGGGGCGCTGACGCCGGCACCCGGATGTCGTCGTCGTACGCGCCGACCGGCCGGGCGCAGGCGGTAGCAGGCGGGCACCTGCTCAGCGGGCGCTGGAGCTTCTCTTCCGGCTGTGACCACGCTACGTGGGTCCTGCTCGGCGGGATCGTGCTGGACGGTGACGGCACTCCGGTCGACTTCAGTACCTTCCTGCTGCCCGCCAGCGACTACGAGATCGACGACGTGTGGGACACGGTCGGGCTGCGCGGCACCGGCAGCAACGACATCGTGGTGTCCGAGGCTTTTGTGCCGGAGCACCGCTCGCTCAGCTTCACCGACGTCTCCCGCTGTGCCTGCCCTGGCCAGCAGGCCAATCCGGCGCCGCTCTACCGGCTGCCGTTCGGGTCGATCTTCTCCTACGCGATCACCACGCCCATCATCGGGATGGCGACCGGAGCCTATGAGGCGCACGTGCAGTACCAGCGCGAGCGGGTGCGGGCCGCCTACATCGGGCAGAAGGCGTCCGAGGACCCGTTCGGCCAGGTACGGATCGCGACGGCGGCGGCCGAGCTGGACGGGGCGTGGCTGGCGCTGGAGCGGAACATGACCGAGCTGATGGAGCACGCCAGGGCGGGGGCGAAGATTCCCCTGTCGCTTCGGCTGCGGGTGCGGCGCGACCAGGTACGCGGCACGGGCCAGGCGATCAGCGCCGTGGACCTGCTGTTCGAGAATTCCGGCGGCCGGGCGCTGAAGAGGGGGACGCCGATCCAGCGGTTCTGGCGTGACGCGCATGCCGGCCGGGTGCATGCGATTAACGACCCGGAGCGCGCGCTGTCGATGTTCGGCCGCGGCGAATTCGGCCTTGAGGTACCGCCCGACGCGATGCTGTAAGGCCATGCTGTGACGGGAGCGCCCCTGATGACTACTGCGCCGGCCAGGACCGCCGCCGCGACGAGCCGCTTCGCCGCGGCGGGCGGGATGCGGCTGCACTACCACGACGCAGGTCCGGCCGGCACCCAGCCGGCGGCACGCCAGCCGGCGATGCACCGGTGGTGCTGCTGCACGGCGGCGGCCCTGGCGCGTCAGCGTGGGGTAACTTCGGCCGCAATCTTCCGGTCTTCGCCGATCGCTTCCGTACCCTGATGGTCGACCAGCCCGGATTCGGCCGCTCGGACAAGCCGCCGGTGACGGGCAGCTACTTCACCTTCGCCGCGGACGCGCTCGCTGGCCTGCTCGACGAGCTCGGGATCGCCAGGGTGCAGCTGGTCGGCAACTCGCTCGGCGGCGGCACGGCCGTCCGGTTCGCGCTGCGGTTCCCCGAGCGGGCAGGCCGGCTGGTGCTGATGGGGCCGGGCGGCCTGAGCCTCAACGTCTTCGCCGCTGATCCGACCGAGGGCGTGAGAGCCCTGATGGAATTTCCCGCGCCGCCTGGCCCGACGAGGGAGAAGCTCGCCGCGTTCCTGCGGACGCTGGTATTCGATCAGCGGCTGATCACCGACGAGCTGGTGGAAGAACGGTATGCCGTGGCCAGCGAGCCAGGGGCGCTGGCCGCCATGGCCTCGATGGGCGCTTCCTTCTTCGACCCCGCCAGCGCCGAGGAAGGGCTGCTGTGGCGCGACGCCCACCGGCTCCGGCAGCGGGTGCTGCTGATCTGGGGCCGGGAGGACCGGGTGAACCCGCTGGACGGCGCGCTGGTGGCGCTCAAGCTCATCCGGCGCGCGCAGCTGCACGTCTTCGGCGGCTGCGGGCACTGGGCGCAGCTGGAGAAGTTCGACGAGTTCAACCAGCTGGCGATCAGCTTCCTGGAAGGGGACGCGCGATGACGGGGATCCGGGAGGCGGGGATCCGGTCACTGGGATACCTGCGCATCGAGTCGACCGACGTCGGGGCCTGGCGCGAATTCGGGGTCCGGATGCTCGGCATGGCCGAGGGCCGCGGGCCGCAGGCCGGAGCGCTGTACCTGCGGATGGACGACTTCCCGGCCCGGCTGGTGATCGTGCCGGGGGAGCGGGACGCGCTGCTCGCCTCGGGCTGGGAGGTAGCGGACGAGAGCGATCTCGCCGGGGTGGGGCGCGCGCTGGCGGCCGCGGGCGTGGCGGTCAAGACCGGTACCGCTGCTGAGCTGGCCGAGCGCCGGGTGACGCAGCTGCTGCGCTTCGACGATCCCGCGGGCAACGCCCTTGAGGTCTTCAGCGGTGCCGCGCTTGAGCACAGGCCAGCCCGGCAGCCCGTACGGAAACCGTTTCGTCACTGGTCTGCTGGGCCTTGGCCATGTCGTGCTCCCCGCCTCAGACGACGAGTCCGCGCTGCGCTTCTATACCGAGGTACTTGGCTTCCGGCTGCGGGACTCGATGAGCCTGGCGCCGGAGCTGCTCGGCCAGCAGGCCGGCGGGAAGCCTCTGTGGATGCGGTTCCTCGGCTGCAACGCCCGGCACCACTCGCTGGCGCTGGCTCCGTTCCCCGCGCCGGCCGGGATCGTGCACCTGATGATCGAGGTCGCGTCGCTGGACGATGTCGGCCGCGCGATGGACCGGTGCACGCGGCGCGGGGCGCCGGTCAGCTCGACCATCGGGCGGCACGCCAACGACCTGATGGTGTCGTTCTACGTGCAGACGCCGGGCGGCTTCGACATCGAGTACGGCACCGACGGCTTGCTGGTCGACGACGCGACCTGGGTGAGCCGCCAGACCACGGCGGTCAGCCTGTGGGGGCACAGCTTCGGCTCCGCCGGCGCGCACTGAGGCTCGCGGCGGTGAGCGAGGAGATGATGACCGCGCCGCACGATGCCGAGCCGGTGCGGTCCGGGCCGGTGCAGTCCGGCCCCCTCAGTCCGGGCCGGTGCAGTCCGGGCCCCCTCAGTCCGGGCCGGTGCAGTCCGGGCCCGCGCGGTTCGAGCCCGAGCCCGGCCGGTTCCGCCAGGTCCTCGGTCACTTCTGCACCGGCCTTACCGTCATCACCACCCTCGATGCGGGGGAGCCCGCGGGCTTCGCGTGCCAGTCATTTGCCGCCCTGTCGCTGGACCCGCCGCTTGTGCTCTTCTGTCCCAGCCGGTCATCGACGACCTGGCCGAGGATCGCCAGGTCCGGGCACTTTTGCGCGAATGTGCTGGCCGCCGGTCAGGAAGAGCTGGCCCGGATCTTCGGGACCAGCGGGGCGGCCAGGTTCGGCGGCGTGTCCTGGTCGCGGTCCTCCTCCGGGGCGCCGGTCCTGGATGACGTGCTGACCTGGGCCGGGTGCACCGTCGAGGCCGTGCACGAGGCCGGGGACCACTTCGTGGTGATCGGCCGCGTTACCGAGCTCGGCGGATGCCGCGGCGGCCAGCCGCTGCTGTTCTACCGCGGCCGCTACGCCGTCACGGCGCGGGAAGCTAGCGGCACCCCGCCCGAGGTGGTCGACACCCTGCTCGCATGGCCCCGCCACGCCGACTGGATGTGAAGAATGCGCCGGCTGGCGACCGGCTGGCAGTATTCCAAGCACATGCTTGACTTCCTGCGGAGTGCTGCCTAACATTCCAAGCATGTCCTTGGAATCTAGTCCGGCCGGCCGCCCGCCCGGTCAGCGGTGGCGCCTGCTGGACGACCCGCGCAGCATCCGGGCGCTGGCTCACCCGCTTCGGCTGGAGCTTGAGTCGATCGTCGGGCGATCGGGCCGGATCACCACCGCCGACGCAGCACGGGAGCTTGGCATCAGCCACGGGCTTGCCTCGCATCATCTGCGCCAGCTCGCCAAATACGGCTTTGTCGAGCAGGTCGCCGGTGCCGACCACCGGGAGCGGCCGTGGCGGCTCGTGGCGACCTCGTATAGCCATGAGGGCATCGAGGCGAAGCCAGGGGGCGCCGCGGCGGTCGACGTGCTGGATCAGGTGGTCGCGGAGCGGACGCTGGCCAGCTTTCAGGACTGGCAGCGGCGCCGCCCCGTCTGGTCCGCCGGATGGCGTGAGGCGACCGGCCTGTGGCGGACCACGCTTTACCTGACCGAACAGGAGCTCGCCGGACTTGACCGGGCCATCGAGGCGCTGATGGGCGACTACGCCGAGAAACGGCCCCTCGACGACCTGGCGTCCCGCCCGCCCGGCGCGGTGCCGGTCGACTTCACGATGTTCGTCGTGCCTCGCGAGCCCACGTCCGGAGGAAACTAGCATGCGCGCGATCCGGCAGGCGCTCGGCCAGCGCGGACTGCGGCTGCTGCTGAGCGCCGGGCTCATATCCCTGACCGGCGACTGGGTCCTGCGGGTCGGGCTCACCTACTACATCTACGTGCTGACCGGATCGACGCTGGCGTCCGCCCTCATGCTGCTGGCCTCGTTCGTCCCGCAGATCGTGCTGGGCTCCCTGGCCGGTGTCTTTGTCGACCGCTGGGACAGCAAGCGCACCATGATCGTCTCAAACCTGCTGCTCGCTGCTGGCCTGCTGCCCCTGCTGGCGGTGCACCAGGCAGATCAGGTCTGGATCGTCTACCTGGTCACGGCCTGGGAAGGATGCGTGCAGCAGTTCTTCACGCCGGCCGAGCAGTCGCTGCTCCCGCGCCTGGTCGATGATGTCCACCTGGTCACGGCCAACGCCCTGGGCGGCCAGACCCGCGATGGGTCCCGGCTCATTGGCTCAGCGGTGGGCGGGATCGTCGCGGCGACCGGCGGAATCACCGCGCTGGCCCTGGTGGACATGGCGAGCTTCCTGCTGTCGGCGGTACTGATCGCGCGAATCACGAGGATGCGCAGGGAAGCCCGCGCCGCCGCACGTCCGAGATCGCTCGGCGGCCGGCTATCCCAGCTGCGGGCCGAATGGGCGGACGGGCTGCGCATGTCGACACACCAGCGCGTCCTGCGGATTGTCTTGATCTTCCTGCTCGTCACCTGCGTGGGTGAGGGCATCATGGGCACCCTGTTCGCGCCGTTCGTGCGCTCAGTGCTGCATGGCAGCTCAGCGGACTACGGCTTTATCGTGTCGGCGCAGGCCGTCGGCGGCATCGCCGGCGGCCTGATCGCAGCGTCAATCGGCGATCGTGTCCGCGCGTCCGCTCTGTTCGGATGGGGTGCGGTCGCGTTTGGCGTGATCGACCTGGTGATGTTCCTGTATCCGCTGGCCTGGGTCGCCGTGTGGCCGGCCGCGGTCTGCATGGTCGTGGTCGGACTGCCCGGAGCGCTGACGCTGACCGGCGCGATGACGCTGATGCAGCGCAACACCGCTGACAGCCACCGCGGCCGGGTCCTCGGTGCGCTGGGCGCCGCCGAAGGCGCCGCCGTCGTAGCGGGCACGATCGCCGCCGGGTTCCTGGGCCAGACGGTCGGGATCATCCCGATCCTGGCCGCGCAGGGCGGCGGCTACGTGGTCGCCGGCTTGCTCGTCCTGGTCGCGCTCCGTCCGGCGGCGTCCGGCGGCCAGGCACCGGGCTCACGCCCGCCTGATCCCGTGCTCATCCGAAATTAGATCCCGTAGCGCGGCGCGCCGTCTGCGGTGAGCGCCTGCAGGACCACGGCCCGGTGCTCGGCCGGGCTGCCCCACGCGGGCACGAGGGCCCGCACTTTCGTCAGCCACAGGCCGAGGTCGTGCTCTCTGGTGTACCCGATCGCGCCGTGCACCTGCAGGGCGGTGCGGGCCGCCCGGTAGGCGGCATCGGCACAGGCGACCTTGGCCGCCGAGACGTCCCTGGCCGCCGTCGCGTCGCCGGCCGCGAGTGCCGTGGCCGCCGCGTAGGCCAGCGGCCGGGCGAACTCAAGCCCGATCGCCACGTCAGCGAGCTGATGCTTGACCGCCTGGAACGCCCCGACCGGCCGGCCGAACTGCACCCGCGCCGCAGCGTGCCGCACGCTGGCCTCCAGTAGCGCCCGGCCCGCGCCGAGCAGTTGCGCGGCGCAGGCCAGCGCGCCGAAGCGCAGCGCGCGGGCGGCCGCGTCGGCTACGGCCGGGCCGCGGGCCAGCACCTGCTGGCCCGACAGCTCGAAGAGCCACCGGGCACCGTCAACCGACGGGTGCCGGGCGCCCGGCGCGGCCAGCCGCAGGGTGTCGGCCTCGACCAGCAGGATCACGCCCGCCACGTCGGCGTCCAGCGCGTACGGCACGCTCGGCGGCACGGCCAGCGTGGCGAGCAGGTCACCGGCGGCCAGGCCGGGCAGCCACCGGGCGCACAGGTCCTCATGGCCGAGCGCGGTGAGCAGCTGCGGCACGGCGGCGACCGACTCGGTCACGGGTCCGGGCAGGGCCTGATGTCCCATCTGCTCGCAGGCGACCACGACGTCAGCGGGGCTCGCGCCGAGCCCGCCCCACCGCTGCGGCACGGCCAGCGCCTGGACACCGAGCCCGGCGAGCCCGCGCCACAGCGCGAGCCCGGCCGCGTGATCGCCCGCGGCCCACCGCCGCGCCGCGCCCAGCGCGCCGCCCGGCTCGTCCGCGCGACCCGGCTCCTCCGTGCGACCCGGACCGCCCGTGCGACCCGGATCGCCCGTGCCGCCGGCGCCGCGGCCGGTGGTCAGCATCTCGTGCAGGGCGGCGGCGAACTGCTCCTGCTCGGCCGAGGGCGTGACCCTCACCTGGGCAGGCCCAGCAGCCGCTCCGCGATCACCGAGCGCTGGATCTCGTTCGTGCCGGCGTAGATCGGGCCGGCCAGCGAGAACAGGTAGCCATCCAGCCAGCCTCCGTCCTGCCCCGTGGCATCGCGGCGCTCGGCATCAGGCCCGAGCAGGTCCAGAGCCGTCTCGTGCAGGGCGATGTCGAGCTCGGACCAGAAGACCTTGCCCAGGCTGGATTCCGCGCCCATCGCGGCGCCCTCGGCGAGCCGCACGACAGTCCCCAGCGTGTGCAGGTGGTAGGCCCGCGCCCCGATCCAGGCGTCCGCGACCCGGCCGGCCAGTGCGGTGCCGGCCAGCGCGGGGTCGGCCGGATCGCCTGCCCGCTGCCACAGCTCGACCAGGCGCGCGGCCGCCGCGCTGAACCGGCCCGGGCTGCGCAGCGTCAGCCCGCGCTCGTGACTGGCGGTGCTCATCGCGACCCGCCAGCCGTCGCCGACCGTACCGACGACGTCGGCATCGGGCACGAACGCGTCGTCCAGGAAGATCTCAGCGAAACCACTCTCGCCGCCGAGCTGGGGGATGGGGCGCACGGTGACCCCCGCGCCGCGCAGGTCGAACAGCAGGTAGGTCAGGCCACCGTGCCGCCCGGCGTCCGGATCGGTCCGGAACAGGCCGAACGCCCGGTCGGCGAAGGCCGCCCGCGAGCTCCACGTCTTCTGGCCCGACAGCAGCCAGCCGCCGTCGGCGCGGACCGCCCTGGCCCGGATCGCGGCGAGGTCGCTGCCCGCGTCCGGCTCCGACCAGGCCTGCGCCCAGATGTCGTCGGCCCTGGCCATCCGGGGCAGCAGAGCGTCGCGCTGCTGGGCCGTGCCGTGCGCGAACAGCGTCGGAGCGAGCAGGAACAGCCCGTTCTGCCCGACCCGGACCGGCGCGTCGGCAGCGTAATACTCCTCCTCGAAGACCAGCCACTCCAGCAGTGACGCGCCGCGGCCGCCGTACCGCGCGGGCCAGGACACCACCGCCAGGTGGGCCGCCGCGAGTTCGCGCTCCCATTCGCGGTGCCGCTCGAACCCCTCCGCCGTGTCCACCGAGGGCAGCGGCCGGGCGGGCCGGTGCGCGGCCAGCCAGTCCCGCACCTCGCCGCGGAACTGCTCGGTGCCCTGGCCGGGATCGGCCCTCAACCGCCGGCCTGCTTCATCGCGGCGGCGTCCATTCCGGCCAGCGAGTCAGCCGACACCTCGGCATTGTGCGCGTGGGCTACGTGGTGCAGGCCGAAGACCGAGTCCATTCCGGGCCGCATTCCCATCAGGTCCTCGCACTGATTCACGGCCCGCTTAGCCAGAGCCAGGCCAAACGGGGGCATGGTGGCGATCCGGTCCGCCAGCGCGAATGTCGTCTCGGCCAGCTCAGCGCGCGGCACCACCCGGCTGACCATGCCCAGCTCGTACGCGCGCTGCGCGCTGAACCGGTCTCCGGTGAACAGCACCTCCTTCGCGAACCGGGGCCCCAGCACCCAGGGATGCGCGAAGTACTCGACGCCCGGTATCCCCATCCGGACTACCGGGTCGGCGAAGAAGGCGTCATCGGCGGCCACGATCAGATCGCAGATCCAGGCCAGCATGAGGCCGCCGGCGATGCAGGCGCCCTGGACCATCGCGATGGCCGGCTTGGGCATGTCCCGCCAGCGGCGGCACATGCCCAGGTAGACCTCCATCTCGCGGGCGTACCGGGAGTCCGCGCCCGCCTTTCCCACGTGGTCCCACCACAGCACGGCCTGGCGGTCGAACGACTGGTCGGCGTCCCGGCCGGGGGAGCCGATGTCGTGGCCCGCGGAAAAGTGGTCACCGGCGCCCGCCAGCACGATCACCGCAACCTCGTCACAGTCCACCGCCCGGCCGAAGGCGGCGTCCAGGGCGTAGGTCATGGCCGAGTTCTGGGCGTTGCGGTACCGCGGCCGGTTCAGGGTGATCACGGCGAGCGCCCCGCGCTGCTCGTAGCGCACGACCTCGGCCGCGTCGGCGGCATCGCCGTTCTTATCGGTCACTGCGACTCCTGTCTGAGCACGCGCTTGAGGGGCTTGCCGGACGGGTTGCGGGGCAGGCTCGCGCGGAACTCCACCTGCCGGGGCATCTTGTAGTTGGCCAGCCGCTCCCGGCAGAAGGCCAGCACGTCCGATGCGTCCAGGGCGTGGCCGGGGCGGACGACGATGTACGCCTTGCCCACCTCGCCGAGGCGGGCGTCGGGCACCCCGATGACCGCTGACTCGGCGACGCCGTCGAGCCTGGCCAGCACCTGCTCCACCTCGGCCGGGTAGACGTTGAACCCGCCGCAGATGTACATGTCCTTGAGCCGGTCGGTGATGGTCAGGTAGCCGCGGGGGTCCAGCCAGCCGACGTCGCCGGTGTGCAGCCAGCCGTCGGCATCGACGGCCGCCCTGGTCGCGGCCGGGTCGTCGAGATAGCCGAGCATCAGATTCGGTCCGCGGAGCAGGATCTCGCCGGGGTCGCCGGGCCGGGCCGGGAGCCCGTCAGGCCCGGCCACCCGCACCTCGAAGCCCGCCGCCGGCCGCCCCGACGTCCTGGCCACGGTCCGCGGGTCGTCACCGGGCCGGCACATGGTCGCCACCACGGCCTCGGTCAGCCCGTAGGCGGTCAGCACCGTGTCGAAGCTGAGCTCGCGCCGCATCCGCTCGACCAGCGTGACCGGGACGGCCGCCGCGCCGGTGACCGCGAGCCGCAGGCTGGACAGGTCATAGCCGGCCCGGCCCGGATGATCGAGGATCGTCTGGTAGATCGTCGGCGCGCCGGGAAAGACCGTGATCCGCTCGGCCTCGATCAGCCGCATGGCCCGCTCGGGGTCGTAGACCGGCTGCGGCACGATAGCGGCCCCGCTGACCAGGCAGGCCAGGATGCCGGCCTTGAGGCCGAAGGTATGAAAGAACGGATTGACCACCAGGTAGCGGTCGGCACTGGTCAGGCCGCCGCAGCTGGCCCAGGCCCGGGCGACGGCCAGCGACTGCCGGTGGGCGCTCATCGCCCCCTTGCTGCGCCCGGTGGTGCCGGAGGTGAACATGATGTCGCTGACGTGCTCGGGAGTCACGGTTGCGGCGCGCTCGTCGGCCCGCTCAGGCGGCACGGCCGCGGCCAGGTCGTCGAGCCCGGCCCAGTCGACCTCCCGCCCCGCGCCGAGCCCGGCCGAGCCGGGATCATGCGATTGCGCCGCCCGGGCGTCGGTTTCGATGGGTACGCGGATGACGAGACTGAGGTTGTCCAGGCACTGGCGCGCGTCGGCTGCGTTCTGCGTGGCCGCGGCGTTTACCAGGGTGGCAAGGCGGTCCGTGCCGAGGAACGGCCCGGCGACGATCAGGACGCGGGTGCCGCTGCGGCTGATGACATCGAGCGCCTCCGGGCCGGTGAACCGGGTGCTGACGGGCACCAGCGTGGCGCCGGCGTGCAGCGCGCCAAGAGCCGCCAGGACCCAGTGATGGGTGTTGGGGGACCAGATGGCGACTCGGTCGCCTGGCCGCACGCCGCGGGCCATGAGTGCCCTGGCCACAGTGCGGACCCGCTCGTGCAGTTGCCGGTAGCTGAGCCGCGGGCCGCCGGGCTCCGCCAGCGCTGTCGCATCGCCGAGTTCCCGTGCCGCGCCCGTCACGGCGGCCGGGATAGTGAGCTCCGCTGAACTCATTCTCGCCTCTCCGCCGAAGCAAGTGCTTGGTAGGCTGAGCTTACGCGCGAGGGGCCGGAGCTGACCAGGCATGGCTGGGCCGCCCGGCGCGGAGGCACGGTACGAGGAAGCGCGGTGCGGGGAGGCACGGGGCGGGGAGGTACGGGTGCAGCTCAGCCCGCAGGACGAGGAGTTCCGCCGCCACGTCCGGCAATGGCTGGCCGGCAACCTCACCGGCCGCTTCGCCGAGCTGCGGGGGGCGGGCGGTCCCGGTCGCGAGCACGAGGCCTTCGCGGGGCGGCTGGCCTGGAACCGGCACCTCGCGGCGGCCGGGTGGACCTGCCTGGGCTGGCCGGTCTCCTGCGGCGGCCGCGGCGCCACGCTCGCGCAGCAGGTCATCTTCTACGAGGAGTACGCGCGCAGCGGCGCGCCGGCCAGGGTCGGCTATCTGGGGGAGGAACTGCTCGGCCCGACCCTGATCGCGTTCGGCACGCCGCAGCAGCGACGCCGGTTCCTGCCGGCGATCGCGGCCGTGCGGGAACTATGGTGCCAGGGTTACTCAGAGCCAGGCGCCGGGTCGGACCTGGCGGCCGTCGCCACCACGGCCACCCTCGATGGTGACCAGTGGGTGATCACCGGGCAGAAGGTGTGGACGTCCCTGGCCCGCGAGGCCGACTGGTGCTTCGTGCTGGCCCGCACGCAGCCTGGTTCGCGGCGGGGGGCGGGGCTGTCCTACCTGCTCGTTCCGATGGGCCAGCGCGGGGTCACGATCCGCCCGATCCGGCAGCTCACCGGCACGGCCGAGTTCAACGAGGTGTTTTTCGACGGCGCCCGTACCGGGCGCGACCACGTGGTCGGCGAGCCGGGCGACGGCTGGCGGGTAGCGCTGGCCACTCTCGCGGTCGAGCGGGGCGTGGCTACCCTGGGCCAGCAGGTCAGGTTTCGGGAGGAACTTGACGGCCTGATCCGGCAGGCCCGGCAAGCGCCGGCGGCCTATGACCGGGTCCTTCGCGACAAGATCGCCGCGGCGCGCCTCGGCCTGGAGGTCATGCGCGCCCACGCTCTGCGCACGCTGACCGGCCCGGCCGAGGCGAGTACTGCGGGAGCGGACGCGGCCGAAGCGGGCACGGTCGGAGCGGGTGCGGCGGGAGCGGCCGCGGCCGCCGCGGGTGCCGAGGCGTCGGTGCTGAAGCTGCTGTGGTCGGAATGGCATCAGCGGCTCGGCGAGCTCGCCATGGAGATCCTGGGCACCCGGTCGATGGTGGCCGCGGGAGCGCCGTATGACCTGGATGACTGGCAGCGGCTGTTCCTGTTCAGCCGGGCCGACACGATCTACGGCGGGTCCAGCGAGATCCAGCGCAACATCGTCGCCGAGCGCGCGCTCGGGCTGCCCCGCCGGGAGGGGGCGTGATCCCGCCGGCCGGGCGTGACCTGCTCGGCGGCAAGGTGGCGGTGGTCACGGCCGCGGCAGGCACCGGCATCGGCTCGGCGACGGCACGGCGGTGCCTGGCGGAGGGCGCCAGCGTGGTGATCAGTGACCACCATGCGCGTCGCCTGGAGTCGATCCGCGACGAGCTGGCCGGCGCGCATGGCGACCGCGTATGGTCCGCCGTCTGCGACGTCACCGACGAAGGCCAGGTGGCGGCACTCGTCGCCGGGGCGGTAGCCCGCTTCGGGCGCATCGACGTATTCATCAACAACGCGGGCCTCGGCGGCACCAGCTCGGTCCTCCAGATGAGCGACGAGGACTGGCTGCGAGTGCTGGACGTCACGCTCACGGGCACGTTCCGCTGCACGCGAGCCGCGCTGCGCCAGATGGTCGCCCAGGGTCACGGGGGAGCGATCGTCAACAACGCGTCGGTGCTGGGCTGGCGCGCGCAGGCGGGCCAGGCGCACTATGCGGCGGCCAAGGCCGGGGTGATGGCGCTGACCCGGTGCGCGGCCCTGGATGTGGCTGAGCACGGTATCCGGGTCAACGCCGTGGCGCCGAGCCTGGCCGCTCATCCCTTCCTGGCCAAGGTGACCAGCGCGGAGCTGCTGGCCGAGCTAGCCGGCCGCGAGGCGTTCGGGCGCGCTGCCGAGCCGTGGGAGGTCGCCAGCGTCATCGTCTTCCTCGCCAGCGACTACGCCTCCTATCTCACCGGCGAGGTGGTGTCGGTCAGCAGCCAGCATCCCTGACCCCATCGCGCCGGCCCGGGGTGCCCGGGGGCGTTCCGGCTCGGCCGGGAGCCGTTTGGCATGATCGTGGGATGCCAGCCAGCGATCTGACCCAGCTGGCGCGTGACGTTGACGCGCGATGCCGACTGCGCGGCACGTTCACGCTGCGCTCGGGCCAGGTCAGTGATGAGTATTTCGACAAGTACCTGTTCGAGTCGGACCCGGTCCTGCTGGCGCGGGTGGTGGACCGGATGAAGGCACTGGTGCCGGCGGGGACGGGCCTGCTCGGCGGGCTGGAGCTAGGCGGCGTGCCGCTGGCCACCATGCTCAGCAGCGCGACCGGCATACCGGCCCTGTTCGTGCGCAAGCAGGCGAAGAGCTACGGCACGTGCCGGCTGGCCGAGGGTGGTGACCCGGCCGGGCGTGCCGTCCTGCTGGTGGAGGATGTGATCACCACGGGCGGCGCGGTGGTGAACGCGGCGCGCGCGCTGCGGGAGCTCGGCGCGGCCGTGGCAGTGGTCGTCTGCGCTATCGACCGGTCGCCGCCTGGTGCGGGTGCGCTGGCGGCCGAGGGAATCACGGTGCGGTCGGTCCTGACCAAGGATCTGCTGGACTCGGTCTCGCAGGCGACCTGAGTCCGGCGGAACAGGCTTATGAGCGCCCGCGGCGCCATTGCGGCTTGCGCTTGCCGAGGAACGCGCGCATCCCCTCGCGGGCGTCGGGCAGCTGGCTCGTCGCGGCCATCACCTCGACCGCGTAGGCATACGCCTTGGGCTGGTCCAGGTCGATCTGGGCGTACAGCGCCTGCTTGCCGATGCCCTTGCTCTCCGCGGACCCGAGCGTGACGCGCTCCAGGAGATCCTGCACCGCAGAATCGAGCTGGCCGGCGGGCACGACCCGGTTCACCAGCCCCCAGTCCAGCGCGGTCCGCGCGTCGATAACCTCCCCCGACATGGCCATCTCCATCGCCCGCTTCCGGCCGACGTTCCTGGCGATCGCCACCATCGGGGTATGACAGAACCAGCCGCCCTTGCCGCCAGGCGCCGCAAAGCCAGCGGCCTCGCTGGCCACAGCCAGGTCCGTGCTGGCCACCAGCTGGCAGCCGGCCGCCGTGGCCAGCCCGTGCACCCGCGCCACCACCGGCTGGGGCACCTGCTGGATGAGCGTCATCAGCTCGGTGCAGGTCATCAGCAAAGAGCGAACCGCGGACAGGTCAGCCTCGGCGACGTCGGCGAAGTCGTGCCCGGCGCTGAACACCGGGCCATTCCCGGCCAGGACGATGCCCAGCGCGTCACTGTCGCCGATCTGGTGAAACGCCGTGATCAGCTCCCGCATGTGCTGCAGCGACAGGGCGTTGCGCCGCTGCGGCCGGTTCATGGTGACGGTGGCGAACTCGCCGGACCGCTCGACCAGGATGTGCTCGAAACCCATGGCGGCATCCTCCTCCGGGCTGAGCCTACGCCGGGCCTGGCGGGCCTCAAAGTGGCCTGGGACGCTGATGGCTGTCAGGCAGATTTGACGACAGTGCCGGCTCCTTCGAGCGCTGCTACTTCCTCGGCGGGCGCGGTGGTGTCGGTGACGAGGGTGTGCACGAGTGCGGAGGGGCCGACGTAGGCGTGGGCGGTGCGGCCGAGCTTGCTGCTGTCGGCGGCGGCGATGATGCGGTGCGCGGAGGCGATGATCGCCTTCTTCACCGCCGCGTCGTCGAGGTCGTAGGCGGTCAGGCCCTCGGCGGCGCTCAGGCCGCAGCAGCCGAGGATCGCGGTGTCGAAACGTAGCGCCGTCAGGGAGGCGAGTGTGAGGGGGCCAGTCAGGGCTCCCTCGGCGGCGCGGGGCCGTCCGCCCGGCACTATCAGCGTGGTAGGACCGGGAGCGTCGCTAAGTACGTGAATGGCCTGCAGCGACAGGGGCATCACGGTGACCTGCCGTCCACGCAGCAGGCGGGCTACCTCCAGGCAGGTGGTGCCGCTGTCCAGCAGGACGGTCTCGCCGTCAGCGATGAGCCGGGACACCTCGGCGGCGATCCGGCGCTTCGCGTCGGCCGCCTCGTGGGCGCGCAGCGCGAAGGGCGGTTCCTCGCCTCTGAGCAGCAGGGTCCGCGCCCCGCCGCGGACGCGCTCGAGGGCACCGTGCCCGGCCAGTATGTCCAGGTCACGCCGGATGGTCATCTCCGAGGCGCCGGTCAGCTCGGCGAGTTCCGGGACCGTGGCACGGCCCGACTCCTTGACGGCCTCGGCGATCAGCCGGTGACGGTGTCCGCTGCTCATACCGCGATTGAACACCACCCCAGAACGAACATGCAAGCTGTGCGCAAAGTAGCTTTTCAAACACCAAGTCTGTTCGTTATGGTGGTTTGCATGGGACGTTCACTCCGAGCCGCCCGGGTGGCGACCTTCGTCTACTTCGTCCTCGACGGCACCCTGATGGGCCTGTGGCTGGTGCAGATCCCCGTCGTCGAGAAACGCGCGGGAATCAGCAACGCGACGCTGGGAAGCCTGCTGGTGCTGCTGGGTCTCGGCGCCTTCATCGGCATGCAGGTCGCTGGCCGGCTGGCCGACCGCGTCGGCACGCGCGTCGTGGTCCCCGCCGCCGGCGTGCTGTGCGGTGCGGCCCTCGTGCTACCCGGCCTGGCCCGCGGTCCCTGGGCGCTGGCAGGCGCGCTGTTGGTCTTCGGCTTCGGCAACGGCTGCCTGGACGTGAGCATGAACGCCCACGCCGTGCACGTGGAGAAGGCCTACAACCGGCCCGTCATGTCGGCCTTCCATGCCGCGTTCTCCGTCGGCGGGGTCATCGCGGCGCTCGTCGGAGCGAGGGCCACGAGCGTCGGCATGAGTCCCGCCACGACGCTCGGCGTCGCCGGAGCCGCGGGCATTGTGATCGCCCTGCTGCCGGCCCGCAGCCTGCTGGCGACCACGCCGGCCTCCCCGATCACCACCGCCTCCGATTCCCCGACCACCGGGCAGCGCCCGGCGGACCAAGAGGCGAAGCCGCGCACCCCTCCGGCCCGCATCTGGATCCTCGCCGCTCTAGCACTCATGTGCATGCTGTGCGAGGGAGTCGCCAACGACTGGAGCAGCCTGGACCTGAAGACCATACTCGGCGCACCGGCGGGCACGGCCGCTTTCGCCTACGGCACCTTCGCGGCGACGATGACCACCGGCCGGCTGCTCGCCGATCGCGTCTCCCGGCGGTTCGGATCGCCGGCCGTGCTTCGCTACGGCGCAGCCACGGGCGCCGTCGGCTTCACCGTCGTGGCCCTCTCGCCGTGGATCTGGATGGCCCTAGCGGGCTGGGCGCTGCTCGGCCTGGGCCTGTCCGGCTGCATCCCCCAGTTGTTCAGCGCCGCCGGGCACGCCGACCCCGCAGCCGTCGGCACCAACGTCTCCCGGATCGCCGGCCTCGGCTACCTCGGGATGCTCACGGGCCCGGCAGCGATCGGCTGGATGACCCGCCTGGTGGCGCTCAACTACACCTTTCTGTTCCCGGCTCTGCTCCTGGTGATCGCCGCCGCGACCGCCGGGATCCTGCGTTCCGGAACCGAGCGCGAGCCCAGTCCCTGGCCCAAGCCCGAATGGCGCAGCGCCCCGGTTAGCGGGAAACGCACGGATGTCGTCTGGCTATCGCCTAGGCGGGTGCGCCATCCTTGATCTTGATGGAATCGGACGAGACGAGCAGGTACCTGCGTCATGGAACAAACGTCACCGCCCGCGACGACATACCAGGAGACGTCGCGCCGCTACGCCGCGACCGGTGATGCCCGCGTGCGTTTCGAAGAGCTGGCCGTTCGTGATGTCAGCGTGCGGGCCTTCATGGCCCTGGTGGCGCGCGGGGATTACGATCCGCTGATCCACGGCGAGGTCGGTGGGTTCGAGTCACTGACCGTGACCGAGCACCTGGAGTTGCTGGCGGCGGGTGAACTGCTGGCCCGGTACTACCGGCATCCCGCGCATGCGCACCGGGCACTGCAGGCGGGAGCGACCTGGCAGCAGGTGGCGGCGGCGACCGGCCGCGACGAAGCTCAAGCGCGGCGGGATTACCGTGAGTGGGCCGAGGACGAGCATCGCCTGTGGGCGGACTGCAACGGCGAGTTCGGCCTAGACGCCGCCGAATATGCCGCCGCGATCGCGCGAGCTGACCCGGCGGCGGAGCAATGACTGGCCCTGCGAGAAGAACTCTGGCACGTCGCCGCAGCCCGGCATTAACTGGCACCTGCCCGGGAACCCTGCCGTTGTCCGCTAAGGCCGCTGGAGAGGATCAACCGTGACAGAGCCCGCGCCCCGCAACGATTTCGCCAGCTTCCCCGCGCCCGCCGAGGGCATTCTGGTGGCGTTGTTCATCACCGTCCGCAAGGTCGCGCGATCGCGGGACTTCTACTCGCGCGTCCTGGGCGGCACCGTCATCCTGGAGGAGAACCCGTGCACTGTCCGGCTGTCCAACTCGTGGATCATCATGAACCCCGGCGGGCCGCCCACCCCCGACAAGCCAGGCATCTCGGTGGTCGACTACCAGCCGGACAACACCACGTCGATCTTCCTGAACTTGCGAGTCGCTGACATCCAGGCCTGCTACCAGGAGTGGAAGGAGAAGGGGGCAGAGTTCGTTACGCCGCCTATCGACCGCGGCGCTGAGATCCGCTGCTACCTGCGGGACCCGGATGGATACCTCATCGAGGTCGGCCAGTCCACCGGCCTGACGCATGGCCATCTCGCCGCCAAGCGCCCCGAGGACCTCCCTGGCTGAGCTCTGTCCCCCGGCGGTCAGCCGGGGACGATGATGTCACTAACGGGCTCAGGTTCCCCCACGCTGGTCGCCGAGGTGCCCCGGCGGATAAATTCGCGCCCAGGCGGCCACATGGCGACATGCTGGTCCCCGGTGGCGTCGTCGTAGCGGACGAAGGTCAGCTCGTCAATGCCGACGTCAAACAGGTGGAAGCGCCCTGGCTCCGGCCTCCACCCCAGGCTGCTCGCCACCGCGTCGCCGTAGCGGCGCTGGACCCCCGGATCATCCTCGGCGCGGGCGGTGCCGCGGATCTTGAACTCCCCTTCGCCGCCGTCGCGGCTGGTGATCACGCTGTGCACCAGGATGCGCGGGTCACGCGTCAGGTCCGCGGCCTTCCTGGAATGCCACAGCATGGACAGCCACAAGCTGCCTTCCAGCACAAACGGCTCGACCGGGCTGACTCTGGGCGTGCCGTCAGCGCGGATCGTGGCCACCAGTACGACCCCCGGCTCCAGCAGGCGCCGGCGCCGAGGCCGGCCAGGCGCGGCTGGCGGCTCTCCAGATCCGACCACCGCATGCCCGCTCCGATCACTGCCCGCTCCGATGACTGCCCACCCAGCGCCCTGCTCCGCATGAATACCACAGCAGTGCTACGTTCCATCGTTATGCCGGACAGGGTCGCGATAGTCACCGGAGGCGGCACGGGCATCGGCCGGGCGGCGGCCCTGGCCCTCGGCCGGGATGGCTACTCGGTGGTGATCGCCGGCCGCCGCGCGGATCCGCTGGAGCAGACCGTCCGCGACGGTACGGCGGCCGGCTCGCGGCTGCGCAGCGTGATCGCGGACGTCGGTGATCCTGGGGATGTCCAGCGGCTGTTCGATGAGGCGCAGCAGCACTTCGGCCGGGTGGATCTGCTGTTCAACAATGCGGGCCGGACTAGCGCCCCGGTGCCGCTGGAGGATGTGTCGTTCACCGCGTGGCAGTCCGTGGTGGCCGCGAACCTGACCGGCACGTTCCTGTGCACCCAGGCCGCCTTCCGGGTCATGAAGGCCCAGAACCCGCGCGGGGGCCGGATCATCAACAACGGGTCAGTGTCGGCCCACGCCCCGCGGCCCCTCTCGGCGCCCTACACCGCCACCAAGCACGCGGTGACAGGCCTGACCAAGTCAACGGCGCTGGACGGGCGCGGGTACGACATCGCCTGCGGCCAGATCGACATCGGCAACGCCACGACCGGACCTGTCGGGCTGGCTCGCCGTCGAGGCCCTGCAGCCAGATGGCAGCACTCGCGCGGAGCCGATGATCGATGTCGAGCTGGTCGCCAGCGCGGTCGTGCACATGGCTAATCTGCCGCTGGAGGCGAATGTCCAGTTCATGACCCTGATGGCGACGAAGATGCCGTTCATCGGACGCGGCTAGACCCCAGGGCGTCTCTGGCGGCGAGGGCGTGGCGGCGGTGGCCAGTGCCTTGGGATGTTTCTCGACCCGCGGCGGAATGCGGCGGCTAGCGTCGTGCCGGTCAGGATGCCTGGTTCAGCCGGTCCGTTCGGGCGCGGTCCCTTCGGGCGCGGCGAGCGGCCAGCCGCCTGCGGCCAGCCTGGCCCTGACGCGGGCCACATCGGACTCCAGTGGCTTGTCGTGGGTTATGTCAGCGATGGCGTCACGGATCGCAGTCGCCGAGCCGGGGTCGGCAGAGTCGGCTAGCACCTCCGCGATCATCTTGACGTCCGTATCGGTCAGTTGGCTGGCCAGCAGCGCGAACAGCGGAATGTAGTCAACTTCGGGAACGCCATCGGGATAGCCTGCCCGCAGCCAGCCGATGATCGAGGACAGGACGGGTGGCAACGGCATGCGCTCAGACCCTCTCGGTGTGAAAACCGCTGGGCCCGGATCGGCCTCCGGCGGCGGTAGCGGTCATCTGCTGCTGATGACGATGAGGTACAGGCCCCAGCCGATTGCCCCCAGTACGATCACGAAACAGATGGTGGCAATGACAATTCCCAGCCGGCTGCCGCCGACGATGCTGTCAGAATCGTCGCTCGCGGCCGCGGCCGGGCTCGGGCGTGCGCTTGGGCTGGCGGCGTGTTTCGCGCCCGCGGCGGGGCCGGCGCCCGCGGTGACGGGCTGGGCGATGCGGTGGCCCGGCATGCTCAGGGCACGCAGGCCGACGGCAAACAGTGCAGGCAGCCCGGCCCCGGCGAGCAGCCCGACGACGAGGATCTGCCACAGCGCATGCAGGTTGACCCAGCTCACAGCTTCTTCTCCATCACGCTCATACCTCGGCGGTCTCGGGCAGGTCTATGGCCGGTTCCCATTCGGCATTGACGTTCCGCTGGCTGACCGTAGTCTTGCGGGACCTCAGGTAGATCATCGTCCCTATCCCGATCAGCAGCGCCAGCACGATGATCACGCCCACGTGACCGCTGATGGAGTTCGCGACGTAGTAGCTTCCGGCGCCGACCAGGGCTGCGCAGGGGAGAGTGAACAGCCAGGCGGTGGCCATCCGCCCGGCGACGTTCCAGCGCACCGTGGCGCCCTTCTTGCCCACCCCCGAGCCTAGGATCGAGCCCGTCGCGACGTGGGTGGTAGACAGCGAGTAACCGAAGTGGCTCGACAGCAGGATGACGGCGGCCGAGGATGACTCGGCGGCCATGCCCTGCGGCGACTCGATCTCCACCAGGCCCTTGCCCAGGGTGCGAATGACCCGCCAGCCACCCATGTACGTGCCGAGACTGATCGCCAGCGCGCAGGACAGGATCACCCAGAATGGCGCCTGGGAACCGGAAGGCAGCGAGCCGTTCGTGATCAGGGCCAGCGTGATGATCCCCATCGTCTTCTGCGCGTCGTTCGTGCCGTGCGCCAGCGCCACCAGCGATGCGGAGCCGACCTGCCCGACCCGGAACCCGTGGCCGCGAACTTTCGCCTTGACGTTGCGGCTGATCCGGTACACCAGATAGGTACCGGTCACGGCGACCAGGCCGGCGATGATCGGCGACAGGCCGGCCGGAATGATGACCTTCGCGGTCAGGTCATGCCACTGGACCGCCTGCCCCCCAGCCGCCGCGATCGTGGCGCCGATCACGCCGCCGATTATCGCGTGCGACGAGCTTGACGGGATGCCGAAGTACCAGGTGAGCAGGTTCCAGAGGATCCCGCCGACCAGGCCGGCGAACACCACCGTCGGCGTCACCACGTTCGTGTCCACCAGGCCGTTGGCGATCGTTGCCGCCACAGCCAGCGACAGGAACGCACCTATCAGGTTCATCACGCTGGCGATGGCCACCGCGATCCGCGGGCTCAGCGCCTGGGTGGCGATCGAGGTTGCCATCGCGTTGCCCGTGTCGTGGAAGCCGTTCGTGAAGTCAAACACCAGCGCGACCACGACCACCAGGACAATGAGGATCTCTTTGTTCACACTGTCAGCGTCCACAGCACGACCATCGCTGTCGATATGCCGACCGGACAATCAGGCCATTTGTCGGCCACGCGTCATCTTCCGTTCACCGTTTCGTTGCTATTGCACAAGTACCAGGCGGCCCGGTTTCTCCGCGGCCCGCCAGATCACCCGCCGGCCCCGCATAGTGTCGCGGTATGACCGATACGCTGCCGTTGTTCCCGCTCGGCACCGTGCTCTATCCCGGTCTTCTGCTGCCGCTGCACATCTTCGAGGAGCGCTACCGGCGGCTCGTCCGCGACCTCCTGGCGGCCCCGGCACCGCGGCGGTTCGGCGTTATCGCGATCCGCAAGGGCCGCGAGACGGGCATCGACGGTATCTCGTCGCTGCATGAGATCGGCTGTACCGCCACGCTGCGCCGGGTCGCCGAGCGCGAGGACGGCCGCTTCGACCTGGTCGCGATCGGCACGCAGCGGTTCCGGCTGGCCGGTCTCGACGACTCGATGCCCTACCTGCAGGGCGACGTGGACCTGCTCGCCGAGGAATCAGGGAACGAGACGGCCGCGGGGCTGATGGGCAACGCGGTGCGGGAGGGGTTCGTGACCTATCTCGACGCGCTGGCCGCACGGGGCAGTGCCGCGATCAGCATTCCTGAGCTGCCCGCCGAGCCAGTCCTGCTGTCCTACCTCGTGGCGGCGTCGATGGTCGTCGATCTGAGTGATAAGCAGGCCCTGCTGGCCGAGCCGGACGCGGCGGCCCGCCTGGCCGCCGAGCGCGCGATGCTGGCCAGGGAGACCACGCTGCTGCGCTCGCTCACCTCGACGCCGGCCCCGGACCTGAGAAACTCGCCCTACAACCCCAACTGAGGGCCGCCGATCAGGCCCTGGCCAGGGCGACGCAGTACGTGGGACCTGGCCGTACCTCGGTGACCTGCCAGCCGGCCCGGCCGGCGATCTCGGCCAGCTCCGCGGGTGACATCCAGAGCAGGTCGAACCAGTTAGTGGCCAGCCGCCCGTAGCGGACCCGGATCGTGACCTGGCCTCCCATCCGCCCTCGCTCGCGGTTGCGCTCGTGGTAGGCCAGGTGCGTGTCATAGTCGGTTTGATAGGGGTCGATGCAGGTCCCGATGATGACCCCGCCGGGGCGCAGGACGGCACCGAGCGCGCGCAGGATGCCGGGGGCACGATCGTCAGAGCCGAGCAAGCCGAGGTTGTTTCCGAGCATGAGGACGCTATCGAAGGCCTGCGTACCGAATGCCGCGAGGTTTTCCACGCCGCCGTGCACGACGTTGCGCACGCCGCGGGCGCGGCACACTTCGATGGCGCCTGCGGAGACGTCGAGCGCGACGACGTCATGGCCGCGATCTTGCAGGGCGAGCGAGACCCGTCCCGCGCCCGCGCCCACGTCCAGCACCCGCCCGCGCACCCGGTCCAGCGCCCAGGTATCGCGTTCGCTCCAGCCCGCCAGGTAGTCCGACTGGTCTACGTCGAGGTATCCGTCATCACGCTCGATGACCACCGGGTGGCAGATCTCGCCGACCCGGTCCATGAGGGCGCGCCCGAAGGCGTCACCTTCCTGCGGCTCAGCGGCAGTACCCGGCATGGCGCGATTATGCCGCGGGCGACGACCAGGGGAAACGTATTTTTCGGGCGTGCGGTGAGGATGATGCGTGACTCGTCCGGAGGGTGGGTAGTGCGCTCATGATCGGCCTGAGGCTAGCGTGAGGACGGCAAGGTCGTCGATGACAGCCCTGAAGGAGTACTTGAAATGCAGCTCAGCGCGCGAAACCAGATCCCTGCTCGTGTCACGTCCATCACCCTCGGGGAGGCGATCGCTAACGTGGCGCTGGACGCTGGCGGGACGCGCCTGGTCGCCTCGATCACGGTGGAGGCGGTCAAGCAGCTCGGCCTGGCCGAGGGCAGCGAGGTGACCGCGGTGATCAAGGCATCAGATGTGATCCTGGCCACCGGCAGCTGAGGCTGAGCTAACGCGCTGTGCGGCGCCAGCCGCGCCTGGGGAGGGGTAGCCGTGCCGCATCGGTTTCCGGCTCTGATCGCCGCGCCCGCGGCGGCGCAGGGGCAGCTGTGGCTGACGGGCGCCCGGCTGCTGGACGGGACGGGCGGGCCGGTCCGCGAGGACGCCGCGGTCCTGGTGCAGGACGGGGTGATCCGGCGCGTTGGCCGCGCGTCCGAGCCGTGCCCTGACGGAGCTGCGCTGCTTGACCTGCGGCAGCGGATGCTGATGCCCGGCCTGACCGACGCGCACACGCACCTGGCCGGCCGCGCCCCGCAGACCCTGCGGGGCGCGGAGGAGGCGCTGCCGGGGACCGCGGCGCATTTCCTGCAGGCCGGGCTGCGTGACTGCCTGCGCCGGGGAATCACCACGATCAGGATCACCGGATCGCAGGGGCTGCGGCCGCAGGAGGCCCGCCAGGCGATGCGGTACGGCGCGTTCCGCGGTCCCCGCCTGCTGACCTGCGGCAAGATCATCTCGGCTACCGCGCCGGGCGGCCGCTTCTACGGTGATATGTACCGGGAGGCCGACGGCCCGGATGACATCCGCCGGGCTGTCCGCGAGCAGATCCGCTCGGGCGCGGACTTCATCAAGGTCATGACCACCGGTGCCCGCTCGAATGAGCTTGAGGATCCCGACCCGCTCCAGCTGACGGATGCGGAGCTGTCGGCGGCCGTGCAGGAAGCCCACCGGCTGGGCTACCGGGTGGCGGCGCATGCCGAGGGGCTCCTCGGCTGCGAGGCGGCGATCGCGCACGGCGTTGACACCATCGAGCACGGCATGTACCTGAACCAGCGGCCGGACCTGCTCACGGCGATGGCGGCGGGCGGCCAGGTGCTCGTCCCGACGCTGTCGGGCTACTACTGGATGGCCGGGCTGGGTGACGCGGTCGGCAGCGCCGGGGCGCAGCGCGTTCCCGAGATGCCGCCGCCGCTGGTCGAACTGGCCGACACCAACCTGGCGCAGGGAGCGGCCAGCATGCGAGCCGCCAGGGACGCGGGCGTGCCGATCGCCCTGGGCAGCGACGTCGCGGCCAGCGGCGATGTTGCCATCGGTGTCGCGCTCGAGCTCCAGCGCATGATCCACGATGGCCTGACGCCGGGGGAGGGCATCGTCGCGACGACGAAGACCGCGGCGCTCGCGCTGGGCCTGGACGAGCACATCGGCACCGTCGAGGAGGGCAAGCTCGCCGACCTGCTGATCGTCGATGGCGATGTGCTCGATGAGCCGGGCCTGCTCGCCGACCCCGGCCGGATCTGGCTGGTCCTGCAGCTTGGCGTTCCCGTGGCCGGGCGAGCCCTGGAGAGCGGCAACCAGCTTTAGATGCGCTCGATGATCGTCGCGGTGGACATCGCGCCGCCGGCGCACATCGTGATCAGCGCAGTGCTCGCGTCCCGCCGTTCCAGCTCGTGCAGGGCGGTGGTGATCAGCCGGGCCCCCGTGCTGCCGACGGGGTGGCCGAGCGCGATGGCGCCGCCGTTGACGTTGACCAGGTCCGGATCGGGCTGGTGCACCCGCAGCCAGGAGAGCACCACGGAGGCGAATGCCTCGTTGACCTCGAAAAGATCTATGTCGCCGGTGGTCATTCCGCTGCGCGCCAGGACCCGCTCGGTGGCTGCGACCGGCCCGTCGAGGTGGTAGTAGGGCTCGGCGCCGATGAGGCACTGGGCCACGATGCGGGCGCGTGGCCGCAGGCCGAGGTCGCGCGCCCGCCCTGCTTCCAGCAGGAGCACGGCGGCCGCGCCGTCGGAGATCTGCGACGACGTGCCGGCGGTGTGCACGCCGCCCTCGAGCACGGGCCGCAGGCCCGCCAGTGCCGCCAGGCTCGTCTCGCGCAGGCCCTCGTCGCGGTCGACCGTGCGCGTCTGCCCGGTCGGCTGGTGCCCGGCATCCAGGACCGGCGCCTGGACCGGCACGACCTCGCGGTCGAACCGCCCCTGCGACCAGGCACTCTGGGCGGCGGCCTGGGAGCGCAGGCCGAAGCTGTCGACCTCCGCCCGCGACAGCCCGCGCCGCTGCGCGATCCGCTCCGCCGCGACGAACTGGTTGGGCAGGTCGATGTCCCACGAGGAGGGCCGGGGAGTTCCGGCGGCTGTCCCGACGTTCGCCCGCAGCGGCACCCGGCTCATCGCCTCCACCCCGCAGGCCATGCCGGCCTCGATGGCGTCGGCCGCGATCAGGCCGGCGACCAGATGGGCGGCCTGCTGCGCTGAGCCGCACTGGGCGTCGAGGGTCAGGCAGCCGGCCTGATACGGCAGCCCCGCGTGCAGCCAGGCCGTGCGGGTGATGTTGTTCGACTGCTCGCCCGCCTGCGTGACGCAGCCGCCGACGACCTGCTCGATGTCAGCCGGCTCGATGCCGGCCCGGTCGAGCAGGGCCAGCTGAGCGCGGCCGAGGATCTCGGCGGCATGCAGGCCCGCCAGCGCGCCACCGCGCTTGCCGATCGGGGTTCGCACCGCCGCCGCGATCACCGCAGTCCCCACGCCGCCCTCCGTCCTGGCCGCCGTTGACGAAGCCGTCCCTGGAAGCTGGTCCAATAGTAGAACGTGTTTCTTATCCAGGCAGATGCGGCAGTTCACGAGGAGACAGCTAGAGGGTTGAATCAAACTAGAACACGTTGCAGTATGAGTGGCGGGGGGCAGGGAGGAAACCATGGCCGAGCCGAGCATCCCGCCAGGTTTCGACTTCACCGATCCTGATCTGTGTGCCCGGCGCATGCCGGCGGCCGAGCTGGCCGAGCTGCGGCGGACCGCGCCGGTGTGGTGGAGCCCGCTGCGGCGGGGCGTGGGCGGCTTCGACGACGAGGGTTACTGGGTCGTCACCCGGCATGCCGACGTCGTCGCCGTGTCGCGCGACAGCGACGTCTATTCCACCTGGGAGAACACGGCGATCATCCGCTTCAGCGAGGGCACCACCAGGGAGCAGATCGAGCTGCAGCGACTCGTCCTGCTCAATATCGACCCGCCGCAGCACACCAAGATGCGCGGCATCGTCTCGCGGGGATTCACTCCCAGGGCGATCGGCAGCCTGCGCCAGGCCCTGTCCGCCCGCGCCGAGCAGATCATGCAGAGCGCGCTGGCCAATGGCACCGGCGACTTCGTCACCGACGTGGCCGCCGAGCTGCCGCTGCAGGCGATCGCCGAGCTGCTCGGCGTGCCGCAGGAAGACCGGCGCAAGATCTTCGAGTGGTCGAACGAGATGGTCGGCGACGACGACCCGGAGTACGACAGTAACGGCCCGGCCGCGGCCGCCGAGCTTATCGGCTACAGCATGGCGATGGCGCAGGATCGCCGCCAGTGCCCCAGGGATGACATCGTCACCAAGCTGGTCCACGCGCAGGTCGACGGCGGTGAGCTCTCGCCGGATGAATTCGGCTTTTTCATGATCCTGCTGGCGGTGGCCGGCAACGAGACGACCCGCAACGCGATCTCGCACGGAATGCTCGCCTTCCTTGACCACCCCGACCAGTGGGAGCTGTACCGGGCGGAGCGGCCGCAGACCGCCGTCGACGAGATTGTCCGGTGGGCGACTCCGGTGACGGTCTTCCAGCGCACCGCGCTGTCCGACACGGTCCTGGGCGGCCAGCAGATCAGGGCCGGCCAGCGGGTCGGCCTGTTCTACCGGTCGGCCAACTTCGATGAGGAGGTCTTCGAGCACCCCGAGCGGTTCGATGTCCGGCGCGATCCCAATCCCCATCTCGGCTTCGGCGGGAGCGGAGCGCACTACTGCCTCGGCGCCAGTCTGGCCCGGCTCGAGATCGAGCTGATCTTCAATGCCGTCGCCGACGCCATGCCGGCCATCCGCAAGGCGGGCGACCCGGTCCGCCTGCGCTCAGGCTGGCTGAACGGCATCAAGAAACTGCCGGTCAGCTACCGCTGACGCGAGATCCGGCCGTCCTCGCCGGCCCAGGGCCCGTCAGCCGGGGGTGTCGGCCACCACCCACATGGAGAAGTACTGCGACCCGCCGCCGTAGGCGTGCCCGAGGGCGGTCCGTGCTCCGGCTACCTGATGGGCGCCGGCCTTGCCCATGACCTGCAGCGCGGCCTCGGCAAAACGCAGCAGCCCCGAGGCTCCGATCGGATTCGAGCTGAGCACCCCGCCCGATGGATTGACCGGCAGCGCTCCGCCGATCTCGGTCTCGCCGGCCTCCGTCAGCCGCCATCCCTGACCTTCAGCGGCGAAGCCCAGGTTCTCCAGCCACATCGGCTCGAACCAGGAGAACGGCACGTATATCTCGGCCACGTCGATCTGGCCGGCCGGGTCGGTGATGCCGGCCTGCCGCCACAACGCGGCGGCGGCATCGACTCCGGCCTGCGGGTTCACGTGATCCTTGCCGGCGAACATCGTCGGCTCGGTGCGCATCGAGGTCGCGCGGATCCAGGCGACCGGCCGACCGGACGACTGCGCGTCCCGCGCCGCCGCCTGGTCGCCGATGACCACCGCGCACGCGCCGTCGGAGGAGGGGCAGGTCTCGTCATAGCGGACCGGATCCCACAGCATGGGGGAGGCCTGCACCGATTCCAGCGTGATGTCGGCCTGCTGCAGGTGGGCGTAGGGGTTCAGGCTGCCGTTGCGCCGGTCCTTGACCGCGACCATCGCGCCGATGTGCTCAGGCGCGCCGCTACGGCGGATGTAGGCGCGGATGTGCGGGGCGAAATACCCGCCGGCGCCGGCCAGCAGCGGCATGCCGAACGGCGGCGTGATCGACAGTGCCCACATCGCGTTGGACTCCGACTGCTTCTCGAATCCGACGGCCAGCACCCGGTGATGCAGCCCGGCCTGGATCAGGCTGGTGGCGACGACCGCCGTCGCCCCGCCGACCGAGCCCGCGGTATGCACCCGCAGGAGCGGCTTGCCCGTGGCGCCGAGCGCGTCGGCGAGGTACAGCTCGGGCATCATCACGCCCTCGAAGAGGTCCGGTGCCTTCCCGACCACCACGGCGTCGATGCCCGCCAGGTCAGTGCCGGCGTCGGCGAGGGCACGGTCGACCGCCTCACGGCACAGCCCTGCGATCGACACATCGGTCCGCCGGGACCGGTGGCGGGTCTGGCCGACGCCCAGCACGGCGGCCTGGTGCTTCACCGGGCATCCCGCGTCGCTGCGGCCTGCGTCGCTGCGGCCGGCATCGCTTCGGTCATCGCGCCTCCAGTACGCAGACCAGGTTCTGCTGCAGGGCCGGGCCGCTGGTGGCGTGGCCGAGGGCCCGGTCCGCGCGCCCTGACATGATCTGGCGGGCCGCCATCCCGATCCTGGCCAGGCCGGCGGCGAACATCGGGTTGCCGCACAGCGCCCCGCCGGAAGGGTTGACCCGGACGTCATCCGGCAGGCCCAGCGAGCGGCGCAGGATGATCTCCTGGTGCGTGAACGGCGCATGCAGCTCGGCCACGTCCACCCCCGCCGCGCCGGCGCAGATTCCCGCCGCGCGCCCTGCGCTGGCCGCCGACGGAGCCGTCGTCAGGTCACGCGCGCCCAGGGAGGCCGAGTCGATCCGGTGCTCGAAGCCGCTGATCCAGGCCGGCCGCTCGCACAGCTGCCGGGCCCGGTCCCCGGCGGCCAGGATCACGACCGCGGCCCCGTCACCCACCGGCGCGCAGTCATGCGCGCGCAGCGGATCCGCGACGTACGCCCGGCTGAGCAGGTCCGCCGTGCTCACCTCGCCCGACAGCTGCGCCTGCGGATTGGCCACGGCCGTGGCGCGGCTGCGCACCGCCACCTGCGCCATCGACAGCTCGCTCCAGAGCCCGGCCTCGATGCCCAGCCGGGCCTGCAATGCGGCGATGCTCACCGAGTCGGGCCACAGCGGGGCCTGCAGGTACGGGTCGAGCTGGAGCGCGAGTACGCGGCGCAGGTCCCCCGCCGATGACTTGCCGAAGCCGTACGCCAGCGCGACGTCGGCCTCGCCCGTGAGGACCTTGACCCAGGCCTCATACAGCGCCCACGCGCCGTCCATCTCCACATGCGACTCCATGATCGGCGGAAACGCCCCGATCGCGTCCACCGACTGGACGAAGGAGAATGCGCGCCCGGCCAGGTAGTCCGATGACCCCGAGCACCAGAAGCCGATGTCACCCCTGGCCAGTCCCGTCCGGCCCAGCACCTCACCGAAGATCGGCACCAGCATCTCCACCCCGCTGGTGGTGCTCTCACCCGCCCGGACGCAGGGCGACTGGGCGAAGCCGATGACGGCGACGTCTCTCACGCGAGCCGTCCTTTACAGGTGCCGGGCATAGGACTCTGGCGGTGCGTCGCGCTCGCCGGTCGGCCGGAAGTGGTCGATGTTCTCCGGCGTTGGCCCCCACTGATCCCGCGGTTTCCAGGCGGCCCTGACCCGCATGCCCATCCGCACCTCGCTCGCCTCGCAGCCCAGGACCAGATGCTGGAACGCGATATCGGCCCCGTCGAGCAGGATGGCCGCCGCGACGTAGGGCGGCGCGACCCGCTGCCCGGGAAAGGGCACGCTGACCACGCAGAACGTGGTCACGGTGCCAGTGTCAGGCAGCTCCACCGCGTCCGTAGTCGGCACCCCGTCCGTCGGGCACGCTCCGCGCGGCGGGATGTAGACCATGCCGCAGGCCGGGCAGCGCTCGCCGAGCAGCCGGCCGTCCTGCAGCGCGCGCAGGAAGCGGCTTTCCCCGGCCGAGGCCGTGTGCTCGTAATGCAGCCGTACCGGCGTGGTCATCATGGCCGCCCGCGGCTGGCCCGCCGTGCCTGGGCCCGCCGCCGTGCCCGCCGAGGCCGGGTCCGCCGCCGTGCCCGCCGTGCCCGAGGCTGCGGCGGCGCTGGCCGGCGCTGCCGCGGCACACGGCTCGAAGCAGGCGATATCGCCGATGTCACCCGAGGTGCTCGCCGACCACCGCGCCCGTACCCGCATCCCGGTCCGCATCGCCTGCGCCGACCCGGCGTCCACGGCGTGCAGCATCGAGGTATCCGCGCCGTCCAGGCGGATCAGCGCCCACGCGAACGGGTGCGGCAGCGGCTGGCCTTCCCGCGGCCGCGGCATCCACGACCAGGTGACCACGGTGCCCTCGGTCCCGACCTCGATCAGCTCGGCCGGCGGGGCGAAAGTCTGCGGGTCGTACTCGAACGGCGGCGCGTGCACCCGCCCGTCCGCGCCTCGCGAGCCCAGGATGCGCCGGTCGCCCAGGGCCGCCACGAACTGTCCGAGCGTCGGCCCGAGCGACCGGGTGTAGTCAAACTCGATCTCCAGCGGCGCGCGCAGGGGCTGATCCACGCATCAGAGTGAAACATGTTTCTACAGCCAACTTCAATAGATGCGAAACGGCTCGTCCGCGCCAGCCCCGCCAAAACAAGAACCTGTTCTAGATCGAGCTGCTAGACCCGGCATCCGCGGACCAGGGCGGCGCACCGGCCGCCGGCCGGCCCAGGGATAGCCTGGCGGCCACGGTTGGCTCTCAGCGAGGAGTCTGGATGCGTCAGATCGTCGTCACCGGCGCAGGCACAGGGATCGGCCGGGCGGCCGCGCAGGCATTCGCCCGGCGCGGCGACCAGGTCGTCATTACCGGTCGGCGCCAGGACGTGCTAGCGGAGACGGCCGGGCAGCTGGGCGCCAGTGTCCGGGCTGTCGCCTTCGATGCCAGCGACCCGGCCCAGGTGCAGGCGGCGCTCGCTGACTTGCCGCAGCAGGTGGACGTGCTGGTCAACAACGCCGGGGGCAATACCGACATCGGCGCGCCGGAGCCCACCGACCTGGCCAGCCTGGCCGAGGCCTGGCGCGCCAATCTCGACGCCAACGTGCTGTCGGCCGTGCTGGTCACTACGGCACTGCGCCCGCGGCTGACCCCCGGCGGGGCGGTGATCAATGTCAGCTCCATCGCGGCCCACCGCGGCGGGTCCGGTTCCTACGGCTCAGCCAAGGCCGCCGTTGAGGCCTGGAATCTCAGCCTGGCCCAGGATCTGGGTAAGGACCGGATCACCGCGAATGTCATTGCCCCTGGCTTTGTCGATACGACCGAGTTCTTTCGCGGCGGCATGACCGACGAGCGGCGTTCCGCCCTGATCGCCCAGACGGCCAACGGACGGGTCGGCACCCCGGCGGACATCGCGGGCACCGTGCTGTTCCTCGCTTCGCCGGCCGCCACGCACATCACCGGGCAGACACTGCACGTCAACGGCGGAGCCCTGTCCGGCCACTGACACGCCCCTCGTCGTCAGCCGGGCCTGGACTCGGCAGCCGGGGTCGCGGCGGCCGTGGCGTCCAGGAGATGCTGCAAGGTGCGGCAGGCGGCGTCGAAGTCCGCCCGGCCCACCAGGCCGGCCCAGCCGTGCTCGATCTCGGCGACGCGGTCGCCGGCATCGCTGAGGGCCTGCCGTCCGCGCGGGGTGGGATAGATGAGCTTCGCACGGCCGTCGGAGGGGTCCGGCCTGCGCTCGAGGTATCCGAGCTGCTGCAGGTCATCCAGAAGCTCCGATACCGCGGCCAGGCTGAGCTGCGACCGGGCGGCCAGGGCGGTGAGGCGGATGCCCTCGATGCCGACGTTCCCGAAGATCTGCAGGTGCGCTTCGCGGATGTCGGCGTAGCCGCCGCCGGCGGCTGAGGCGAAGAGTTCCCTGCGGAACTGGGCGAGCAGCCGGACGAGCAGCTGGCCGATGGCCAGCCGGTCGGCGGGCAGGTCTGTTGACGTGGGCATGACTAGAGAGCATACTTCGGACACCGAAGCTTCGGGTTCCGAAGTAAATGGGAGGTCCTCATGAGCACGTCCGGACACGCCGCGACGATCACCGTGGCCACCAGGCTGGGGGCGCTGCGCGTGCGGACGCTCGGATCGGGGTCCCCGGCCGTGCTCTGGCATAGCCTGTTCGCCGACTCCGCGAGCTGGGACCGTGTCCTGGACCCGCTCGCCCGGCAGCGTCGCCTGATCGTGATCGATGGCCCCTGTCACGGGGGCAGCGCCCCCGTCAGAGCCCGCTTCACCCTGCAGGACTGCGCCGGCGCCGCCCGGGACGTCCTGGACCGTCTCGACGTGCGCGAGCCGGTGGACTGGGTCGGCAACGCCTGGGGCGGCCACGTCGGAATCGTGTTTGCCGCGACGCAGGCGCAGCGCACCCGGTCCCTGGTCACCATCGGCACTCCCGTGCGCGCGCTCACCCGCGCCGAGCGGCTGCGCGTCGTGCCACTCGTCGCCCTCTACCGGCTCCTCGGCCCGGTCCGGCCGCTCGTCAAAGGCGTCGAGGACGCCCTGCTCGGCGCCGGCGCGCCCGCGCCGGACCGGCAGGTCATCGACGCCGCCCTGCGCGGGGCCGACCGCCGCGGCATGTACACGGCCATGCGATCTGTGATGCTGAGCCGCCCCAGCCTGCTGCCGCTACTGCCCGCGCTGCCTGCGCCCACGCTGTTCGTCGGGGTCACCGGTGACCCCTACGGCTCGCCGCAGGAGACCGCCGAGGCCGCGAGCCTGCTACCGCGCGGCGCCTCCGCGGTCCTGGCCGGCCACGGGCACGTCGGACCGCTCCTGCGGCAAGGACCCGCGCTCGCTGACCTCCTCACCGATTTCTGGCCCGACCCCGGCGGGTTCGGGACGCGACACGCTCAGGCAGGTGCTGACCGGCAGGCGCATCCGCCGAAATAGCGGGTGCCCGACAGGCCGGCTGCTCAGCTGGAAGGCCGCCGGGTTACCGGTCGCGGAACTCGGGCGTGCGCTTCTCGGCGAACGCCCGTGGCCCCTCCCTGGCGTCCTCGCTGGTGAAGACGGCCACGCCGATGCGGGACTCGACCGCGAACGCGTCGTTCTCGGCCATGCCCTCAGTCTCGCGCATGGTCCGCAGGATCGCCCGGACGGCGAGGGGGCCGTTCGCCGCGATCAGGCCGGCGATTTCCAGGGCCTTGGCCAGGGCCTGGCCGTCGGGTACGACGTGGCCGATCAGGCCGATGTCGCGAGCCTCGGCCGCGCTGATGTGCCGGCCGGTCAGCAGCAGGTCGGCCGCGATCGTGTACGGGATCTGCCGCGGCAGGCGGACCGCGGACCCGCCCAGCGGGAAAAGCCCCCAGCGCGCTTCGGAGATGCCGAACCGCGCGCTCGCTCCCGCCACCCGGATGTCGGTGGCCTGCAGGATCTCGGTGCCGCCCGCGATCGCGGGACCCTCCACGGCGGCGATCAGGGGCTTGGTCAGGCGGCGCCCCTTGAGCAGCGGCTCCAGCACCGACAGGTCCATATCGCCACGGCCAAGCCGCTCGCCGGGGTGCGCGCTGGCCATGGCCTTCAGGTCGGCACCCGCGCAGAACGCGCCGCCCGCGCCGGTCAGCACGCAGACCCGGATACCGGGATCGCTGTCTGCCTCATCCCAGGCCTGGCGCATCAGGGCCATCATCGGCCCGGTGAGCGCGTTGCGTGCCTCGGGCCGGTTCATCGTCACGATCAGGACGTGCCCCTGGCGCTCGATCAGGGCATGCGGCGACAAGTTTCTCCTCACTAGGCCCGGCGGAGGGTTGCCCGAAACGATAACACGTTCTACTTTCAATCCCATGGCCATCAACATCGCCGACCTCTTCGAGCACGCGGCGGACGCATTCGGCGAGCGCGTCGCTGTGGCCTGCGGCGATAGGCAGGTAACTTATCGCGAGCTGGACGAGCGCTCGAACCGGCTGGCGCATCACCTGGCCGGGATCGGGGTGCAGCCGGGGGATCATGTCGGGCTCTACGCCCGGAATTCGATCGAGGCCATCGAGACCCTGATCGCGTCGTGCAAGCTCCGCGCGGCTGTCGTCAACATCAACTACCGGTACGTCGAGAACGAGCTGCGGTACATGTTCTCCGACTCGGATCTGGTCGCGCTGGTGTACGACCGGCCGTTCGCGCCGCAGGTCGCCGCCGTGGCGCCAGCCGCGCCCGGGCTGCGCGGCACGGTGGTGATCAGGGACGGCAGCGACGCCGACACCGGCGACGGGGCCGATTACGACGCCGCCCTGGCGGCGGCGTCACCGGACCGGGACTTCCCCGACCGCAGCAGCGACGATGTCTACCTCATCTATACCGGCGGGACGACCGGTTACCCCAAGGGGGTCATGTGGCGGCATGAGGACATCTGGCGCACCCTCGGCGGGGGCATCGACTTCGCCACCGGCATCCCGCTGCCGGATGAGTGGGAGCAGTCCCGCCGCGGCGCCGAGGGCAGCGGGCTGGTCAAGCTGTGCGCCGCGCCGATCATCCACGGCAATGCGCAGGTCGCGGCGCTGGCAGGCCTGTTCGCCGGCGACACTATCGTCCTGCTGCCGCACTTTGACGCACACGAGATCTGGCGCGCGGTCGAGCGCCGCCAGGTCAACCTGCTGGTGATCATCGGCGACGCCATGGCCAGGCCGCTCGTCGAGGCCTATCGCGCCGGCGGGTATGACGCCTCGTCGCTGCTGGCCATGTCGTCCAGCGCGGCGCTGTTCTCCCCGTCGGTCAAGGACGCCTGCACTGCGGCGCTGCCGAACATCGTCATCACCGAGGCGATCGGCTCGACCGAGACGGGGTTCGCCGGGCTGAGTTTCGTGACCGCCGGGGCGGCGCAGCGCGGCGGCCCGACGGTCACGCCGGGCCCCGACACGGTCGTGCTGGATGACGCGGGCGGCCTGGCCGGCCCCGGGCTCGTCGGCCGGCTGGCCAGGGGAGGGCACGTTCCGCTCGGCTACTACAAGGACCCGGCCAAGACCGCGGCGATGTTCGCCGAGGTGGACGGGAAGAGGTACGCGGTGCCGGGCGACCTGGCCCGGGTCGAGGCGGACGGCACAATTACGCTGCTGGGCCGCGGCAACACCTGCGTGAACTCCGGTGGCGAGAAGATCTTCCCCGAGGAGGTGGAGGGCGCGCTGAAATCTCACGCCGATGTCTTCGACGCGCTGGTCATCGGCGTGCCGGATGAGCGCCTCGGGCAGCGCGTCGCCGCTCTGGTGCAGCCGCGCGAGGGGCGGACCGTCGATCTGGCCGCACTGGCGGCGCACGTCCGCGGGCAGATTGCCGGGTATAAGGTGCCGCGCAGCTTCTGGCTGGTCGATTTCATCGGACGCGCGCCGAGCGGCAAGCCAGACTACGGCTGGGCCCGCCAGTACGCGCAGACCCATCCGGCCCGTGCCGGCGCTCAGCCCGCCCCCGGTCCCGCCGCGAGCGCCGGCTCTCCGGCGGCGTGAGGAGAGCCCGTGCGGACGTCCTTGTGCGCGCTGCTCGGCATTGAGCACCCCATCGTCGGTTTCACCCCGTCCGAGCATGTCGCGGCCGCCATCAGCCGCGCCGGCGGCCTGGGCGTGCTGGGCTGCGTGCGCTACAACGACCCGGCCGAGCTGGACGCCGCCCTGGACTGGATGGACGCCCACACCGATGGCCGGCCCTACGGCGTCGATGTCGTGATGCCCGCTCGCGTGCCCGCCGAGGGCGCGCCGGTCGACCTGGGCCAGCTGATTCCCGCCGGGCACATGGACTTCGTGGAGCAGACGCTGACCAGGCTCGGGGTGCCGCCGCTGCCCGACGGCTCGGCGGCGGGCGACGGCGTGCTCGGCTGGCTGCACTCCGTGGCCCGCCAGCACGTCGAGGTGGCCCTCGCTCATCCGGCGCGCATCATCGCGAACGCGCTCGGGCCGCCGCCGCCCGACGTCATCGCCAGGGCGCACGAGCATGGCATGCTGGTGGCCGCGCTGGCCGGGAAGGCCGAGCACGCGCGCGGCCACGTGGCCGGCGGGGTGGACATCGTCGTGGCCCAGGGCTACGAGGCGGGCGGGCACACCGGCGAGATCGCGAGCATGGTGCTCGTGCCGGAGATCGTCGATGCGGTCGGCGCGCAGGTGCCCGTGCTGGCGGCCGGGGGGATCGGCTGCGGCCGCCAGATCGCGGCGGCGCTGGCCCTCGGCGCGGTCGGGGTGTGGATGGGCTCCGCCTGGCTCACGACGCAGGAATACGCCCTGACCTCGGCCATGCCCGCCGTGCGTGAGGCACTCCTGGCCGCCACGTCATCAGACACCGTGCGGTCGCGGATCTACAGCGGCAAGCCCGCCCGGCTGCTGAAGAACCGCTGGACGCAGGCGTGGGCGGAGCCAGGCGCGCCCGAGCCGCTCCCGATGCCGCTGCAGAATCTGCTCGTCAGCGAGGCGCATCAGCGGCTGATGCGCTCGGGCCAGCCCGACGTGGTGCCCATGCCGGTCGGGCAGATCGTCGGGCGGATGAACGAGGTCCGCCCGGTGGCGGACGTCATCGCCGCGCTGCTGCTCGAGGCCGACCAGGCGCTGAACCGGCTCCAGGACCTGCGCTGACCCAGCCGGCCGAAACCGGACGGCCGGGCCGGGCGCCCGGCCGGGCTGAGGATAATCCAGCATGTGGCAGATGAAGAGGCAGGCGAGCCGACGCAGGCGGTGGGCGCGGCGGCCGCCGCGGCCGGGTGGTCGCACCGGCATCGTGATGTATCCGGGGGGTGGCTGCGGCCCACCGTGTTCGGGGCGGTGGATGGCCTGGTGACCAATGCCTCGCTGATTGCCGGTCTCGGCGGCGGCGGGGCGTCAGCCCACGCGGTGGTGCTGACCGGGGTGGCCGCGCTGGTGGCGGGGGCGTTCTCGATGGGCACCGGGGAGTATGTGTCGGTCACCAACCAGAACGAGCTAGTGCACGCTGAGGTCGCCGTTGAGCGCCGGATGCACGCCCGGTTCCCCGCGGCCGAGCAGGCCGAGCTGGCCGATACCTTCCGCGGCTACGGGGCCGACCCGGATACCGCGGCCCGGATGGCCGCCGCGGTGTCCCGTGACCCCGACACCGCCCTGCGGGTGCATACTCGCGATGAGCTGGGCGTCGATCCGTACGACCTGCCCTCAGGGGTCCTGGCGGGCGTCTCCTCCCTGATCGCGTTCTCGGTCGGCGCTCTGGTGCCGCTGCTGCCCTACCTGGTCGGCCTGCCCTTCCTGGCCGCTACCCTGGCCATCACCGCGGTGGCCCTGGTCGCCGGCGGGATGGTGGTCGGCCGGCTCGACGGGCCGGCCGCTGCTGCGCTCGGGCCTGCGCCAGCTCGCCCTGGGCGCGGTCGCCATCGCCGTGACGTTCGGCGTGGGCGCCCTCATCGGCAGCCACGTCGCCTAGCCGGCTCGGGCGGTTGTGGTCAGGCGTTGGCGGGATCGGCTGCTCTGGCGGCCTGCTCGATCTTCGCGCAGTGGTTCTCCCAGTAAGCCGCGTCGTGCTCCGGCCCGGCCGTGGCCTGCCCGTCGGTCCCGACCGTGCCGTCGAGCTGTTCGCGCAGAATGTCGGCATGTCCGGCGTGCCGGCTGGTCTCGGTGAGAATGTGAACCAGGATGTTGAACAGCTTCACGTCGGGGCGCGGCCACCACGGAACGTGGCCGGGCGCGTCGATGGCGAGCGTATCGATGGTCGCGTCCGCGTGTTCCCACGCGCGCCGGTAGAAGCCAATGATCTGTTCGCGGGTCTCGTCCTCGGTCACCCATAGGTCGGTGCCGCTCATAGCCTCGTCATCCCACCGGGGCAGCGCTTCCGGGAACGGGCGGCCGAAGACGTCGCCGAAGTACCTTGCTTCCCAGGTCGCCGAGTGCTTGACCAGTCCGAGGAGGTTGGTTCCGGTAGAGGTCAGGGGACGGCGGATGTCGTATTCGGAGAGCCCGTCGAGCTTCCAGACCAGCGCCTCGCGTATCCAGCGCAGATCGTCGTGGAGGTACTCTTTCGCGAATTCATCGATCATGAGACATGAGCTTGCCATGTGCCGTTCGCGGCCCAGCCAGTCCTTAGCTGGCCATCAGGACCTGGTCTCGGCCAGATGCATCCTGATGACGGAGTCGAAGTCAGGGTCTGCGGCCAGGCCGAGCCGGGCCGCCCGGTCGGCGCGGAACCGGGCGGGCCAGCTCGTCACGATCCTGGCCACCGCCGGGTCGGGAACCCAGTCGATCAGCGTGCTCACCTCGGGTCCGGCCACCCGCTGCAACGCGGCGACCATGTCCGCGACGGTCACGGTGAGCGCCGGCAGGTTGACCGCGCTGCGGCCATTCCAGGTCTCGTCGGACGAGGTAGCCGCGCGCAGCAGCCCGTCGATGGCCCGCGCCGGTGAGGCGAGCGCCACCTCGGTCTGCGCGCTGACCGGGCAGATCGCGCGCTGGCCGGCCAGCGGCTCCCTGATGATGCCCGACAGGAAGCTCGATGCCGCGCCGTTGGGCCGTCCGGGGCGCACGGTGACGGTCATCAGGCGGACGGCCCGTCCGCGCAGGAATCCCTTGCGGGTGTAGTCGGCCAGCAGCTGCTCGCTCATGAGCTTCTGCGTCCCGTAGCTGGACTGCGGATTGGGCAGGGCATGATCGTCCACGACGGGCGGCAGCGGATGCTCGCCCGAGGCACCGAAGACGGCGACGGAACTGGCGAACACCACGACCGGTCTCGTCCCGAGCGCGCGGCACGACGCGAGCAGCGACTCGGTGGCGCGCAGGTTCGCCCGCAGGCCAAGGTCGAAATCCGCCTCGCATTCCGCGCTGACCGCCGCGGCCAGATGGAAGATCACGTCGGCCTCGGCCAGCACGCCCGGGCCGGCCAGGCCGACGTCCAGCAATTCGCTGAGGTCGCCGCCGACCGCGGCGACCCGCTCGTCCGCAGCCAGATCCACGGGAGCCGGCATACGGTCGATGAGCGTGAGCCGGACCAGCGGGCTAGCCCCGCGGCCTGCCAGGTCGAGCGAGCCCGCGGCCAGCAGCTCCCTGGCCAGTCGCGAGCCCAGGAAGCCGGCGCCGCCCGTGATCACCACGTTCGCCACGGCGCCCTCCCGTCTTCCCCGCCGTCACCGGACGCCGGATACGGCGATCTTATGTACCGAAGACCGGCCGGCGATGATGGCCTTGACATTTACACGGGACCGGATAGAAGTTCATATCTCCGGCCTGACGGGAGGAGTATTGGCTATCCAATGCTGCCCAGGTCCCAACGACCTCACGCCGACCTGCGTCTATCCGTGAGCCAGGGAGGCTCCGTGAGCCAGGCCAGCCCGTGAGCCAGGCCGGCCCTGCGCGTCCTGGCCGTCGGCGACCCTTTCCTGCCGGCCAGCATGTTCACCCGTGCCTTCGGCGGGCTGGGCGATGCGGTCGCGGTGACCGAACTGCAGATCGAGCGCGCTGATGCGCCACCGCCGCGGACGGCGTCGGAGCGGATACTGCGCGAGTACGCGGGAGATCCCGCCGACGTCGCGGCGGCGGTGGCCGGACACGACGTGCTCGTGGTGCACGGCGCCCCGGTCACCGCCGAGGTCCTGGCGGCCGCTCCGCTGCGGCTGGTCTGCTGCGCCCGCGGCGGGCCGGTGAACGTCGACGTGGCCGCGGCTACCAGGTGCGGCGTACCGGTCGCGATCACCCCCGGCAAGAACGCCGAGGCAGTCGCCGAGCTCACGCTGCTTTTCGCCCTGATGCTCATCCGCGGCGTGCCGGCGTCGGCCCGCTACCTGCGCGATGGCGGACGGCATGGTGACAGCACGTTCGAGGGCGCCTCCTTCATCGGCGGCGAGGCCGCCAGCATGACGCTGGGGCTCGTCGGCCTGGGCCACGTCGGCCGGAATGTCGCCATCCGGGCCAGGTCCCTGGGGTTCAGGCTGCTGGCCCACGACCCGGCTCTGCCCGGCAGCGTTCTGCCCGGCAACATTCCGCCCGGCAACGTCCCGGCCGGCGTCCGCCTGGTCCCGTTCGATGACCTGCTGGCCCAGTCGCAGATCGTCTCGGTGCACGCCAGGGCCACCGCCGGTAACCGGCACCTGCTCGGCGCCGCGGCGTTCGCCCGGATGCCGCGCGGGTCATTCCTCATCAACACCGCGCGCGCGTCGCTGGTCGACGAGGACGCGCTGCAGCGCGCGCTGGTGACCGGCGCGCTGGCCGGCGCGGCACTGGACGTGGCCGAGCGGAGTTCTTCCGGGAACCGCCACCCGCTGCTGGACCTGCCGAACGTCATCATCACGCCGCACATCGGCGGCGCTACCCGCGAGACCCTGCGCCGCGGGGCCGAGATGGCGGTCGCGGCCGTCACGCGGCTGATCTCGGGGGAGCTTCCTGACCACCTGCAGAATCCGGGATTCGGCTCCGGCCCGACGGCCGCGTCATGACCGGCCGTCTCGGTCCTTACCTGCTGGCGGTCGACGCCGGTACCGGGAGCTGCCGCGCACTGCTGTTTACCGTCGCCGGGGAGCAGGTAGCGGTCTCGCAGCGGGAATGGGCCCACCGCGAGCCGGCTGATGTCCCTGGCGGCCAGGATTTCGATGTCGAGTCCAGCTGGTTGGCGATCGCGGCCTGCATCCGCGACGCACTGCGCATCGCCGACGCGACGGGCGAGGACGTCGCGGCGGTCGCGGCGACCAGCATGCGCGAGGGAATCGTGCTCTATGACCGCCGTGGCGCCGAGATCTGGGCCTGCCCGAATGTGGACAGCCGGGCAGGGCGCGAGGCGCAGGACCTGATCAGGGAAGGCGCCGCCGAGCGCATCTTCAGGGAGGCCGGTGACTGGGTCTCGATCACGACGCCCGCCCGGCTGCGCTGGCTCGCCCGGCACCGGCCGGACATACTCGGCCGCACCCGCGGCCTGGGCATGCTCAGCGACTGGATCGTCTACCGGCTGGCCGGGGTCCAGGTGACCGAGCCGTCGTGCGGCTCAAGCTCAGGGATGTTCAGCCTGGCCAGCCGGAGCTGGTCGGAGTCGATCGCGCGGACCTGCGGCATCCCGGCGAGCGCGCTGCCCCCGGTGGTTGACTCGGGCACGGCGGTCGGCACGGTCACCGCGCAGGCCGCGGCGCAGACCGGCCTGCGGGCGGGAACGACGGTTGCGGCGGGCGGTGCCGACACCCAGCTCGGGCTGCTGGGCGCCGGCATCCGGGCCGGCGAGTTCACGGTCCTGGCCGGGACGTTCTGGCAGCACACGATGCTCGTTGACACGCCGCTCATCGACTCGCGCATCCGGCTCCGGACCCTGTGCCACGTCACGCCGGGCGAGTGGATGCTCGAGGGCATCGGGTTCTACTGCGGGATGGCGATGCGCTGGTACCGGGACGCGTTCTGCGACAGCGAGGTCCGCGAGGCGCGGCGCCTCGGCGTCGATCCGTACGTCGTGATGGAGGAGACGGCGGCGCGGATCCCGCCGGGCAGCAACGGCGTTATCGCCATCTTGTCGAACCTCATGAACGCGCGCAGATGGGTGCACGCCAGCCCGTCGTTCCTGCAGTTCGACATCAGTGACCCGGCCGGGTCCGGCCGCGCCGCCTGCATTCGCGCGATCGAGGAGGCGGCCGCCTACGTAGTCCGCGGTCACCTCGACATGATCAGCGGGCTCACCGGCACCCGGGTGCGGGACCTGACCCTCAGCGGCGGTGCCGCCAGTGGCATCCTGTGGCCGCAGATCATCGCGGACGTCACCGGCCTGCCGGTGCACGTGCCGGCCGTGACCGAGAGCAGCGCTCTGGGCGCCGCCCTGTGTGCCGGCCAGGGAGCCGGCCTGTACGCCAGCCTGACCGAGCTCGAGCCGCAGCTGCGCCAGCGCGCGGCCACTTTCGAGCCGGACCGCTCGGCCGTCGCCGCGTACGACGACAGCTATGCCACCTGGCAGCAGGTCTATCCCCGGATGCTCGGCTTTTGCGAGGACGGCCTGCTCAAACCCCTCTGGCGGGCGGCGGGCGCCTAGCTCAGCGGGCCGAGCGGCCGCCACGCCGGCGGCAGGTCACTCAGTTCGGGCCGGCAGCAGGTCATTCAGCTCGCGCCAGCGCCGCGCCGATGCGGCGGAGCTGGGCCGTCGCGCCGCCGAGCGTGAACTCGCCCCGCATGGCGGCGGTGAAGTAGCGGTGCACCGGGCCGTCGAGGTCGATGCCGGCCCCGCCGTGGACGTGTACCGCCGTGTGCGCGACCCGGTGGCCCGCGTCGGCGGCCCAGAACTTGGCGGTCGCGATCTCGGTCTCGCACGGCAGGCCGGAAACCAGCCGCCAGGCGGCCTGCCACATCGTGAGCCGGACGGCCTCGACGTCGATGTAGGCGTCGGCCAGGCGCTGAGCCACGGCCTGGAAGCTGCCGATCGGGCGGCCGAACTGGATCCGGTTCCTGGCGTACTCGGCGGTCAGCTCCAGGGCCCGCTCGACGACGCCGAGCTGCTGCGCGCACAGCCCGACGGTGGCGCGGGCCGCCAGCCAGTCCGTGATCTGCGCCCCGTCCGCCGGGCTCCCCAGCACCCGGTCGTCGTCCAGCGCGACGCCGGCCAGCACCAGCCGCCCGTCGGCGTCGCCGTCCGCGACGTGCTGCGGCTGGACCGTGACGCCGACGTCGGCCGGCGCGACCAGGAACACCGTGACTCCGTCCGCCGTCGCGGCGGGTACCAGCATCAGGTCCGCTCGCGGCCCGGCCAGCACCGCCGTCTTGATCCCCGACAGCACCCAGCCGCCCGCTCCCTGCCCCGTGCCGGCACCGCCCGCTCCCTGCCCCGTGCCGGTCCCGCGGACCACGCGGACCGCGCGGACCGCCGGGGCACAGGGGTCGTCGCCGTCCTCCTCGGACAAGGCAGCGGTCAGCACGAGCTCGCCGCGGCCCGCGGCCTCCGCCCACCGGCGCCGCTGATCCGCAGTGCCGAACCGGGCGATCGCGCCGGCCCCGAGCACGACCGAGGCGAGATAAGGCGCGGGCGCGACCGCGCGCCCGATCTCGGTCAGGACGGCGCACTGCTCAAGCAGGCCAAGCCCGGCCCCGCCGGCGGCCTGCGGCAGGGTGGCGGCCAGGACGCCGGAACTGGCCAGGTCAGCCCACAGCGCCGGGTCGAACCGGTCGCCGCCGGCCTCGACCTCGCGCAGCCGCTCCTGGGTCACCCGGTCGGCGAGGATCTTCCGGGTGAGGGCGGCTAGCTCGCGCTGATCTTCGTTTTGGGTGAAGTCCATGCTCTTCCTTAGCGGCGGGGTTCCCTAACGGCGGGCTGGGGGCAGCCCCAGGCCCACCGCGGCGATGATGTCGCGCTGTACCTCGTTCGTGCCGCCGCCGAAGGTCAGGATCAGGGCGGAGCGGTGCAGCCGCTCGATCCGGCCGGACAGCACGGCCCCGGCGGATCCCTGGCGGACGTGGGCGTTCGCGCCGAGCACCTCCATCAGCAGGCGGTAGGCCTCGATGGCGAACTCGGTGCCGAAGACCTTGTTCGCCGACGCCGCGGCCGGGCCCACCCCCGACCCGGCCTGCGCGGCAATCCGCCAGTTCAGGAGCTTGAGGAACTCGGCCTTGGCGTGCACCCGCGCCAGGCTGAGCTGGACCCATTCGGCGTCGATCACGCGCCGGCCGCTGGCCAGCCTGGTCGCCGCGGCCCAGTCGCCGACCTCGCGCAGCGCCGAGCGGATCGGCGCCGCTGAGGTGAGGGCCACCCGTTCGTGGTTGAGCTGGTTGGTGATCAGCGCCCAGCCCTGGTTCTCCTCGCCGACCAGGGCAGAAACGGGCACGCGCACGTCGCTGTAGTAGGTCGCGCTGGTGGTCGGCCCGGCGACCGTTCGCACCGGGGTCCAGGAGAAGCCGGCCGAGTCGGTCGGGACGATCAGGATCGACAGGCCCTTATGCCGGGGCGCGTCGGGGTCGGTCCGGCAGGCCAGCCAGACGTAGTCCGCGTATTGGATCAGGCTGGTCCACATCTTCTGGCCGTTGATGATGTAGGAGTCGCCATCGCGGACCGCGCGGGTGCGCAGCGACGCCAGGTCGGTGCCCGCGTCGGGCTCGGAGTAGCCGATGGAGAAATGGACCTCGCCGGCGGCTATCCGGTGCAGGTAACGCGCCTTCTGCTCCGTGGTGCCGTACCGCATGATCGTCGGGCCCACGGTGTTGATGGTCAGGAAGGGCACCGGTACCCCGGCGACTGCCGCCTCGTCGGTGAAGATCAGCTGGTCGAGCATGGAGCCGCCGCGGCCGCCGTATTCAGCGGGCCAGCTGAGGGTCAGCCAGCCGTCGCGCCCGAGCTGCCGGACGACCTCGCGGTAGGCCGGCCTGCCGCCGTACTCGCCCGGCCCCGTGGCCAGCGACTCGCGGACCTCGGGCGTCATTAGGCCGGCGAAGTACGCGCGCAGCTCCTGACGGAGCCGGTCCTGCTCGGGCGTGAAGTCCAGGTGCATCCGCCCCTCACCCTCCGCCCGCCGCCGCAGCAGCACGAGCATGTCTCCGCCCCGCCGCCGGTAGGACGAGCATCTCTCCGCCCGCCGCCGGTAGGACGAGCATCTCTCCGCCCGCCGCCGGTAGGACGAGCATCCCTGCGCCCGCCGCCGGTAGCACGAGCCGGTATAAATAGAACGTGTTCTAGGAAAGTGTAACGTGAGGGGAGTTGCGATGGCCGAGGCGTTCCTGGTGGATGCGGTCCGCACCCCGGTCGGCCGCCGCGGCGGCGGCCTGGCCGCGGCGCATCCCGCCGATCTGGGCGCGCATGTCATCGCGGCGCTGCTGGCCCGCGCGGGCACCGATCCGCTGGCCGTCGATGATGTCGTCTTCGGCTGCGTGGATACCATCGGCCCGCAGGCGGGCGATATCGCCCGTACCGCGTGGCTCGCGGCCGGGCTGCCGCAGGAGGTTCCCGGCGTCACCGTGGACCGCCAGTGCGGCTCGTCGCAGCAGGCCGTGCACTTCGCGGCTCAGGCGGTGCTGAGCGGGACCGCCGACCTGGTGGTGGCCGGGGGAGTGCAGAACATGAGCCAGATCCCGATCGCGGCGGCGATGCTGGCCGGGCAGGAATTTGGCTTCGATGACCCGTTCAGCGGGTCGGACGGCTGGCAGCGGCGGTACGGGGGCGAGGAGATCTCGCAGTTCAGGTCCGCGGACCTGATCGCCGCCCGGTGGGGGATCAGCCGGGCCGAGATGGAAGAGTACGCGCTGGCTAGTCACGAGCGCGCGGTCGCGGCCATCGACGGCGGCGCGTTCGAGGCCGAGATCGTGCCCTACGGGCAGGCGCGGGTTGATGAGTGCCCGCGCCGGGATACCTCGGCGGCCAAGATGGCCGCGCTCGCGCCGCTGCGACCCGGCGGCGTGATCACCGCCGCACTCTCCAGCCAGATCGCCGATGCCGCCAGCGCGCTGCTGATCGCCTCCGACCGGGCGGTGCGCGAGCACGGACTGCGCCCGCGCGCCCGGATCTGCCACCTCAGCGCCCGCGGCGATGATCCGGTCCTGATGCTGACCGCGCCGATCGCGGCGACCGCCCACGCGCTGCGGCGCGCGGGGATGACCCTGGACCAGATGGACCTGATCGAGATCAACGAGGCGTTCGCGTCGGTGGTCCTGGCCTGGCAGCGCGAGACCGGAGCGGACCTGGCGCGGGTGAACGTCAGCGGCGGGGCGATCGCACTCGGCCATCCGCTCGGCGCCACGGGCGCCCGGCTGCTGACGACCCTGCTGCACTCGCTGGAGCGCACCGGCGGCCGCTACGGGCTGCTGACGATGTGCGAGGGCGGCGGCCAGGCCAACGTAACCATCATCGAGCGCCTATAGCGCCCGCCGGTGCGCGCTGGCGAGGCGTCGGCTCGGTCGGCAAGCCCCCTGAGGGCATCGGCGGTGGCGCGGCCCGTAAGCGAGCCCGCCGTGCCGGGGCCCGGCACGGCGGCCGAGCCGGGTAGCCCGCGTTGCACAGCGACTTTCTCATCTGCCCAACCCGATGGATGTGACAGCCATCGGGTTGCGTGCCGTACAAAGTCACAACCATCGGGTTACGGTCTAGCTTCTTTACCGGATCAGCGACCTTCTCCCCGGTTCGCGATCGCGATCGCGGCCGGGAAGCGTCCCGTCTTGACCCGACTTTTATCAGCGTCACGGAGTTTCGCGGGCCGTAGCTTCCTGACCTGCGGACTTGCTCTGGCGGGCCGCTGGATCTGCGCACTAGCTGTCCGCTGCCACCGAATCCGGGCTATGACCGGTGTGTCTGGGCTATCTGCGGGTGTCTGCCCTCTGAGTTGAGCCATTGAGAGCAGCTATGTGGCTGCACTGGCTCGCCGGGTGCCCTGCGTGAGGTCGCGGTCCAGATGGGACGGCAGCCACGCCGGAGCGTGCGTTGCCACCGGGTCGCGCTGCCGCCGGCCTTGCCCGGGGCGCCGGTCAGCTGGCTGCCCGGGCCACCGCGCTGACGTCGACGACCGCCGGGACATCGGTCCGGGCGGCGCTGTAGCTGGTCACGGTGTCCGGTACCGCGAACTGCGGGCGACGGTAGGCCAGCCGGAGGTCGGCCAGCGGCGGGCTGGGCTGCCCGGTGAGGGTGGCCAGCTCATCCAGGACCGGCAGCTCGCCGGGCCCGGGCGGCGTGCGCAAGCCCACGCCCCACACCTCGTGGAGCAGCATCTCGGTCTTGTTCAGGGCGGCGAGATCGTGGACCAGGTTGTGCCGGAGCCATGACCAGATCCCCAGGCCAGGGCCGTCAATGAACCGTTCCGGGTCGATCGCGCCAGAGCGGGCTGCCTGCCAGGCGCGCGGGGCGGTCAGGAAGCGGTCGGGGGGCACGTCAAGAGCGTCGAAGCTGGCCCCGTCGGCCGGGTCGGTGTGGCCGTCGTCGATCTCTGGCTCGACCAGCCGCCAGCGCTCAGCCGATCCGTCCCAGACCTCGGCGATCTCGTGATCGATCAGCCTGCCGTCAATGAGGTACCCGGCGAAACCGACCCGGGCCCGGGCCGGGATCCCCTTGTGCCGCGCCATGGAAACGAACAGCACGGTGAAATCCCGGCAGCAGCCGACCAGCCGCTGCCCGGGCTCGCGGGCAGCGGACAGCGGCAGGTCCGCGAGTTCGCCCAGCCGGGCGAACATCGCTGCCGCATACCGGGTGTCGATCTCGCTGATCCGCTCCGGCGCGATGCCATTCTCCGCCCAATCGCCATCGGCCCAGAAGTGGAACACCAGCTGCTGGCTCACCGCGCGCAGCGCGCCCAGGTCGGACGGCAGCCGGTCGATCGCGGCCGCAGCGGGCCCCGGTTCTGTGACCAGGCTCTGCACCGCCCAGAACCCGTGGTCGCTCACCCTGGCAGGATACCGGCCGGGCCTATGACTGTCTCCGGCGCCGGCGACCACGTCCCCACCGCCGCCGACCCCCTCCCCGACAACCTCCACGCAGCCCCTAAACAAGATCAACAGCGCCCGGCTACGTGCGCACTAGCCTGACAAAAGTCGGGTTGCACAGCGGCTTCTCATCTGCCCAACCCGATGGATGTGACAGCCATCGGGTTGCGTGCCGTACAAAGTCACAACCATCGGGTTACGGTCTTGCTTCTTTACCGGATCAGCGACGTTATCCCCGGTCCGCGATCGCGATCGCGGCCGGGAAGCGTCCCGTCTTGATCGACTTTCCAGCGGTGGTGGTGACGATTTGGATCGGCGTCACGGTACCTGAGCTGGCGTTGACCACGTAAGCGATCTTCCCCCCTGGGCCGATCGCGATGGCGTAGGCCTGCTTGCCGACGGGTACTGCTTGACCACAGCGTTAGTTGCGGTGCTGATCTCGCTGACGTACTGCGAATCCTGATTGGCGACATAGGCGGTTTTACTGTTCGGGGTGATCGCGATCCAGATCGGGCCATTCCCAACTGTGATCGCCTGGCCAGGTGAATTGGTGGCCGTCAGGATCGGAGTCACTGTGCCAGCGTCGCCGTTGGCGACATAGGCGGTCTTGCCGTCTGGGGTGATCGCGATGGGGCCTGGACCGGGCCGACCTTGACGGCAATGGGCGGCAGGAATGCCGGTGGCGATGCGGATCGGCGTGACCGTGTCCGAGCCGGAGTTCACCACGTAGGCGGTCTTCCCGTCAGGGGTGATCGCGATGGCCGTGGGGTGGCGTCCCACCTGATTACCTGGCCCGCGACGTTTGTGGCGGTCCGTATCGGAGTGACCGTGCCCAGGTAGCCGGGCCACGTAGGCGATCTGCCCATTCGGAGTAAGCGCGATGCACTCTGGTCCTCTTGCTACCTTGATCGCCTTGCCTGCAGTGCCGGTGGCCATGCGGATCGGCGTGACCGTGCCGGAGAGGAAGTTAGCGACATATACGGTCGCCTGGGTCGCCAGTCGCGCCGGGACGATCGTTGCCGGGGCTCCCGGACCTGCAGCGCACGCTGAACTGCCAGTCATCAGCGTCAGCGCCAGGGCGATGACGGGCACCAACTTGCGCCTTGTCATGGGATCTCCGGCCCGTCATCCCCGCCCAGCCCTTAGGCTGACGCAGGCTGTCGGCTGATCATAACTGGCCCACGTTTTTGGCCTGTATCTGGCCCTCATACTTGGGTCTGTGTTGCCGTAGCGTTATGACTATGACCACAACAGACACCACCACGCAGATCCCCGTCCGCCTCGACTTCGACGCCAGGGCGTCCGGCTTCGCCAGGGCGATGGCTCACCTCGACCAGGCGGCAACCAAGGAGCTGGACAAGGTTGACTTCGACCCCCGGCTGCGCGAGCTGGTCCGGATCCGTGCCTCCCAGCTGAACGGCTGTGCCTACTGCATCGACATGCACAGCAAGGACGCCGGGGCGATCGGGGAGTCCGAGCAGCGCATCTACGCCCTGCCTGCCTGGCGGGAGGCTCCGTACTTCACCCGCCGTGAGCGCGCCGCGCTCGCGTTCACCGAGGCGGTGACGCTGCTCGCGCAGACTCATGTCCCGGCGCAGGCCTACCAGGAAGTGGCGGCGGAGTTCACCGAGGACGAGATCGCGGCCCTGGTCAGCCTGATCGTGGCGATCAACGCCTGGAACGCGATCGGCGTGAGCACCAGGACCTGGGAACCCGGCTCCTACCAGCTGTGATCCCGGCCAGAGGGCATCCGGCCCGGCTGCAGACAGGAGGTTGTCAATGACTAGCGAACGTGAACGCGCCGCCCAGCCAGAGGATCTGGCCCGGCTCGTCGTCGAGCGGGTGAAGGCCGGCGACGCCGACGGGCTCGCGGCGCTCTATGAGCCCGATGCGGTACTCGGATACCCGGCCGACCAGCCGACGGTCGGGCGCGAGGCCATCCGCGCGGTGTACGAGAAGATAATCGCCGCCGGGGCCCCGTTCAAGCTGGAGGAGGCGCTGCCCACGCTGTACTTCGGCGATATCGCCCTGACCGCGACCCGGCCGGCCGACGGGGCGGGCGCCAGGTCGCAGGTGGTGCGCCGTCAGCCCGACGGATCCTGGCTGCGGATCATCGACCGGCCCGAGGCAGGCGGTTAGCGAACCGGCGGCGGGCTGGCCATGGTGGTGGCCAGCCCCGCCGGTGCCGCAGACATGCCCCCCAGCCTGCCGGTGCTCCGAATATGCCGCCAGCCTGCGAGTGCCGCGGACATGCCCGCTAGCCTGCCAGGCCGCGGACATGCCCATCAGTATGATCGGCATTCATGGCGAAGTCATGGGCCACTTCCGGTCTAGACCTGCATCTCGATCTCGCTGGCTCACGTGTGCGCGCGGCCCTGGAGACCGCGCTGCGCGAGGCGGTCGGCAGTGGCCGGCTGCTGCCAGGGGCACGGCTGCCCTCCTCACGCGCGCTGGCCGCGGATTTGGGCCTGGCCCGCAACACGGTGGCCGACGCCTACGGCCAGCTCGTGGCCGAGGGCTGGCTGGCCACCCGGCAGGGGGCGGGCACCTGGGTCGCGGAGCGCGCGGCCCCGCCCCACGTCCCGGTCGCGCCGGCGCAGGCCGGGGCGAGCCGGATCCGGTATGACCTCCGGGCGGGCGTCCCTGACCTGTCCGCGTTTCCCCGCTCGGCGTGGCTGGCCGCCGCGAGGAGGGCGCTGAGCGCGGCGCCGCTGCACGACGTGCTCGGCTACGCCGACGCTCGTGGCCTCCCGCAGCTGCGGGAGGCCCTGGCCGACTACCTGTCGCGCGCCCGCGGCGTCGCTGTTACCCCGGAGCGGGTGGTGGTCTGCGCGGGCTTCACGCAGGGACTTGAGCTGCTGTGCGAGGTGCTGCGCGCTCGCGGCGCCGTGACCATCGCGGCCGAGGCCTACGGCCATGCGCGCCACCGGCATATCGCCGAGGTGAAAGGGCTGCGGGTCACATCGGTGCCGGTCGACGCAAGCGGCGCGGTCATTGACCAGCTGGGCGAGGCAGCCGCGGCGCTGCTCACCCCGGCTCACCAGTTCCCGCTGGGCATGGCGCTGGCCGCGCGCCGGCGCCGGCAGGCCGTTGAGTGGGCCGTTCACACCGGCGGCCTCATCATCGAGGACGACTACGACGGCGAGCTCCGCTACGACCGTCCGTCGGTCGGGGCATTGCAGGCGCTCGCGCCCGAGCATGTCGTGTACGCCGGCACGGCCAGCAAGAGCCTGGTTCCCGGGCTCCGGCTGGGCTGGCTGGTGCTTCCTGAGCGTCTGGTCGGCGATGTCGTGGAAGCCAAGGAGTCCATGGGCAGGCTCAGCAGCAGCCTCGATCAGCTCACCCTGGCCGAGTTCATCGCCTCAGGAGCCTTCGACCGGCAGGTACGTCATGCCCGGCTCACCTACCGGCGGCGGCGTGACGCTCTGGTCGCCGCGCTCGCCCGGCAGGCGCCGCAGGTGCGGGTCACCGGCATCGCCGCCGGCCTGCACGCGCTGGTTCAGCTCCCGGCCGGCCAGCATGAGGATGATCTCGTCGCCCGCGCCGCCCGGCACGGCCTCGGCATCGAGGGGCTCAGCGCCTACAGCACCGACGGAGCGCAGAGCACCAGCAGCCCGGCCAGCACCCGCAGCGCCCACTCCACCCGCGCCGTCGACGGCAACCAGCACGGCCCGGCGCTCATCATCGGCTACGCGACCCCGCCTGGTCATGCCTTCACTACCGCGCTCGCCCGGCTCTGCGCGGTGGTCGCCCCGGCCGGCCTCTGAACTCCGCCGGTCGGGACTTGAACTCCACCTGCATGGACCCGGACTCCGCCTGTCTGGACCCGGCTCCGCTCCTGCTGCGACGATGACCCCTGACGGACCTCATGCTGGCTACGAAACGGGAGGCGGTCCCCGATGTCGCTGGAGATCAAGCGGCTGCACTTGGCTCATCTGCAGGGTCCCGATGGTAATCAGTGGCCGGTGCACGGCTTCGTGGTCACCCACCCGGGCGGCGCGGTGCTGGTGGACACGGGGGTGGGCGGGCCCGATGAGCTGCTCGGCGACTGGCGTGTGGTGAACCGGTCGGCGGCCGACGCGCTCGCCGAGCTGGACATGAGCCCCGCCGACATCGGCCTGGTCATCAACACCCACCTGCACTTCGACCACTGCGGCCAGAATGCCGTCTTCCCGCATGCCCCGATCTACGTCCAGCGCGCGGAACTGAGCCGGGCCCAGCGCGAGTCGCCGGAGCTCTGCGACTGGTTCGGCTTCATGAACGCGCGGTTCGAGCTGCTCGACGGAGACACGCAGGTGCTGCCCGGCCTTGATGTGATCACCACCCCCGGGCATACCGTCGGCCACCAGTCGGTCGTCGTCCAGTCCGCCGACGGCACGCCCGATGTGCTGATCGGGGACGCGGCCTACACCCCGTTCCAGTACCAGCACCCGGACCGGGAGAAGCTCCCGCCCGGCCAGGCCAGCGACCGGGCCAGCTGGCAGGACTCACTGCAGCGGATCCGGTCCATGGGCGCCGACCGCGTGCACTTCTGCCACCACACCGACATCATCCACGCCTGACGCCTGACCGCCCCGGACGAGGGCTCCGGCCGGCGACGGGCGCAGTCACCCGGCCGGTGCCGAAAGCCGTCACGCTACGGGGCTGAGGCCGGCCGCGGTCAGCAGGTAGGCGTCCTGGTCGTAGCCGGGGTCACTGGCCAGGTCCGCGATGGACTTGCCCACCTGCTCGGGGGTCAGGGCCGGGCCGCGCTCTTCCAGGAAAGTGGCGACGTCCACGCCCTGCCGGGCGGCGTAGGCGGCGACCGCGGCCGCGCCCATGCCGGTGGCCGCGGTCAGCTGCGGGAGCACCGACACGAACCTGATGCCGAGTGATTCCCGCCCGGACTCGGCGGCGGCGTAGGCCGTGAGGAACCTGATGGTGGCCTTGGCCCCGGCATAGCCGCCGCTCAGCGGCGAGCCGCCCAGCGCGGCTCCGCTGGAGAACGCGACGACCACGCTGCCCGCCGCCAGGGGACTCAGCAGCGCTTCGCGGGTCCAGTGGAACACCTGCTGCACGTCGACCTCCCAGTTGCGGCTGAAGGTCGCCCAGGTCTGCTTGTGTACCGGCCGCGACAGCGGGCTCGCCCCGGCGCACAGCACCAGCGTCCGGGGACGGTACCTGTCGATGAGCTGGCCGGCGACAACGGGATCGGCCGCGTCGGCGGCGACCGGGATGAAGGCGGGACCGAGCTGTCCGGCCAGATCATCGAGCTGGGCCCGGTCGCGGGCGACCCCGACGACGTCCGCGCCGGCCTGCGCCAGGGCGGCGGCAATGGCGCGGCCGAATCCCCGGCTGGCCCCGGTGACTAGTGCTGTTGCTGGTGCGTGCTGTTGCGCTGGCATCCGGCGATCTCCTCGGCGTGCGGGCAGGAAACGGGATGCTTCCTGCGCGTTCACCAGTACAGATCCGGGCGCCCGGCCAAACTCACCGGGCCGTTACAACTCAACGGGCCGTTACAACTCACCGGGCCGTTACAACTCACCGGGCCGTTACAACTCACCGGCCGGGCAGACTCACCGGACTATCAGGCCGCCGAGCCTGCCCAGGCCCAGCGCGGCCTCGGCCATGATCGCCTCGATCAGCTCCGCGCAGGAGGGCAGGTCGTCGATCAGGCCGGTCACCTGGCCCGCCGACATGAGCCCGAGATCGGCCGGCCGTCCACCATCGCCGCCCGCAGCAGCATCGGGGTGTTCGCCGCCATGAGCACCTGCCCCCAGGTCAGCTCGGTGCCGCGGCGCATCGCCCGGCCCTGGCGGATCAGGTCCCGCCAGGTCAGCCCCGATACCCCGCGAAACGCCGCCGCGCTGCGAGCCGACCGCACCAGGCCGCTCACCCGCCCGGCCTGCTCCAGCCGCTCCACCAGCGGCGTGCGCAGCACCCGGTGCGGCACCCCGTCGACCGCCCTGGTGACCACCGTCCCGGTGACGTCACTGCCGAGGTAGACCTGCTTGACCGCATCGGCAACCGGACTGTCGCTGGTCAGCAGGAACCGGGTGCCCATCGCGATCCCGGCCGCTCCGTAGGCCAGCGCGGCGACCAGCCCGCGCCCGTCGAAGTACCCGCCGGCCGCCACTACCGGAATGTCCACGGCGTCCACCACCTGGGGGAGCAGCAGGCTGGTCGGCACCTGGCCGGTATGACCGCCGCCCTCGGCGCCTTGCACGATGATCGCGTCGGCTCCCCATCCGGCGACCTTCTCGGCGTGGCGCCTGGCACCCACCGAGGGGATCACCACCACCCCGGCGCCCCTGAGCCGCTCCATCAGGTCCCGCCTCGGGGCGAGCGCGAACGAGGCGACGCGCACGTCCTCGGCGATGATGATCTCCGCCCGCTCCTGCGCATCCGGGGCATCGGCGCGCAGGTTGACCCCGAACGGGGCGGTCGTGCGCTCCTTCACTTCCCTGATCGCGCCGCGCAGCTCCGCCGGGCTCATCGTCGCCGATGCGATGATGCCGAGCCCGCCGGCCCGCGAGGTCGCCGCCGTCAGAGCGGCCCCGGATACGTACCCCATCCCGGTCTGGACGATCGGGCACGAGATCCCGAGCAGGTCGGTCAGCGCGGTGCGGATCACGCCGGTGCCCGCCCGGTCCGGCCCGCCGGGCACTACGCCAGCTCCCTGTCCCGCAGCCCGGCAGGATCCAGCCGTCCGCGGATCAGGGCCAGCTCCGCTGGTGTCGGCAGCCGCGTTTCTGCCACATCATCCGAAACGGCCAGCGGAAAGCCAGTGCCGGCCACCACATCGCTGATGGCCACGCCGGGATGCACCGAGCGCAGCCGCATGGCGTGCCCGGCGGCCTGGAAGTCGAGCACCGCCAGGTTGGTCACGACCACCCGCAGCTCGTGGTAGCCGGCGCCGGGCATGCCGAGGTCGGCCGCGCGGTCGTAGCCGACCCCGCAGACCATGTCGACCGACTCGACGAACACCCGGCGCGAGTGCCGGGGGATCCAGTAGCTGGTCGGGTGGTTGACCGTGTTGCCCGGCGCGCCGCGCACGCCGAGCAGCTGGACCGAGGGCAATCTCCAGTCGCCAATGCAGGAAATGTTCTGGTTGCCGAACCGGTCGAGCTGTGCTGCCCCCATCATCACGTGCCGGCGCCCGGCGGCCACCACCGTGAAGACCGAGCGGTAGGGCAGCCAGCCCTCGATCACCCGGCCGGTGTCGCCTGTGCCGGTGTCGCTGGTGCCGGTGTCGCCTGTGCTGTGATCGCCTGTGCCGTTATCGCCCGGCGCGAGCAGGTAGGCCTCGCCGTCGGACAGCAGCAGGTCGGGCGCGAACGTGAGCTGTGCCAGAGCGGCACCGAGGCCGGGAATCACCCCCATCGGGCTGGCCAGCATCGCGCCGTCGCCGCGCCAGGCCTCAGCGCAGGCCACCACGCAGATCTCGGCCCTGGTGACGTCGGTGCCGGTCATCCGCGCGCGCTCTTCCGGCTGCCGGTTGCCCGGCTCCCGCTCCCGCCGGTTCCCCCGCTCCCGTCCGTTCCCCGGCTCCCGACCGCTCCCGGCCACCGCCCGCCGAAGCTTCTCACCGCCTCCTGGTAGGCCGCCTCGTCGCCAGACAGGAACACGGACTCGAACTGCAGCCAGGCCTGCGGGCTCGACGCGGACGCCGCGTACTCGGCCTGGAACTCCTCATCACGCCCGTAGTCGGGCACGCAGCTGGTGAAATGCGCGCCGCCCGGCGTCTCGACGACGCCGTCCACCATTCCCCGGTGGATCAGCAGGCTCTGCACGGGACCCTCAGCCAGCAGGTCCGCCGTGGGCACGATGCGCTCGCAGGACAGGAAACTGCGCGTCGCGGCCAGGCAGTACAGGTCATCGAAGTACGGGTCGGGGCCCAGGTACTGGCCATTGCCCTGCGGGTCCGCCCGGTTCAGGTGGATGAGAGCGGCGTCCAGCCGCAGCGCGGGCATCGCGGTGAGCTCCTCGCCGTCGGCGTACGGGGAGCGCACCGTGCGCAGGTCCGGGTTCACCCGCAGCACATCCGAGCCGACGCCGGCCCGGATCGGCAGGAACGGCAGCCGGTGCGCGGCGGCGAGCAGCCCCCAGTGCAGCATGCCCTCGTCCACCTCGGTGAGCTCGATGGTGCCGTTCTGGCGGCTCTGCCGGAAATGCGGCTCGAGCGCGATCGTGTCGAGGGTCGCGAAACCGCAGACCACCCGGCGCACGCGCCCCGCGGCCACCAGCAGGCCGACATCGGGGCCGGCGAAGGAAACGATCGTCAGGTCGGTCAGCTCTGATCGCAGGATGGCCCGCACCAGCGCCATCGGCTTGCGCCGGGACGCCCAGCCGCCGATCCCGATCGTCATGCCGGAGCGCAGCTCGCCGACGACATCGTCGGCGCTGATCACCTTGTCTCTCACTGATGCACGTCTCTTACCGCTGCCCCGCTTACCGCTGCCCCGCTTACCGCTGCCCCGTGATCACGGCTCACCGTCAGTGCCCGTCCACGAACGCCTGGCGAGCCTCGTCAGCGACGCCGGTGAGGTTGAGCTCGAAGGTGAATCCCTGCTCGTAGCGGTACGACCGCCGGACGTCGACCGGGTCGATGCCATTCAGGGACTGCTTGGCCGCCGCGATGACGACCGGGTTCTTGGCGGCGATCTCGGCGGCCACGGCGGCTGCCGCCGCGGGCAGCTCCTGCGGCGGCACGACCTCGAGCACCGAGCCGAAGGCCAGTAGCTGCTGGGCTGTCACCGTCCGGCAGGTGTAGACCATCGCGCGCATCAGGTGCTGCGGTACGAGCCGGGACAGGTGCGTCGCCGCGCCGAGGGCGCCGCGGTCGACCTCGGGCAGCCCGAACGTCGCGTCGCTGGCCGCGATGACGATGTCGGCGTTGCCCGCCAGGCCGACCCCGCCGCCCAGGCAGTAGCCCTGGACCGCGGCGATTACCGGCACCGCACAGTCGTAGACGGCGGCGAACGCGGCGAAGCAGCCCCGGTTGGCACCGACCAGTGCCTCGTGCCCCGGCGTCCGCTGCATCTGCTTGATGTCCACCCCGGCGCAGAAGCCGCGGCCCCGCGCCGCGAGAACGACTGCCCGCGCGGCCGGATCGGCGCCTGCCCCGGTCACGGCGCCCGCCAGATCGAACCAGCCCTGTACCGGCAGCGCGTTGACCGGCGGGAAGTCGATGATTATCTCGGCGATGCCGCCGCTGGTGCGCACCTCAATGCCCATGGTCGCCGCCCGCAGGTCTACCTAGCGCTTGCTTGGCAGCCTAACATGAGCCGCATGCGCGGCGTCGACTTTCAGGGCCAGGCAGTGATCGTCACGGGCGGCACCCGTGGCATCGGGGCTGGTATCGCGCGCGCGTTCCTGCTGGCGGGCGCGCAGGTCCTGGTCTGCGGCCGGACCGAGCCCGAATCCGGGCCTGAGTCCGGGCCTGAGTCCGGGCGCGGGCCTGCGGCCGCCTTCACCCGTGCGGACGTACGGGATCCCGATCAGGCCAGGGCGCTTATCCGGACGGCCATCGGGCTTTTCGGCCGGGTCGATGTCCTGGTCAGCAACGCGGGCGGATCCCCGCCTGCGCCTGCCGCCACCGCGTCCCCGAGATTTCACGCGAAGGTCATCGAGCTGAACCTGATCGCGCCGCTGCACGTCGCCCAGGCCGCCAACGAGGTGATGCAGGACCAGCCGGCCGGCGGGTCGATCCTCATGATCGGCAGCGTCAGCGGCACCCGGCCGTCGCCGGGGACCGCCGCCTACGGGGCGGCCAAGGCCGGCCTGCACCACCTGGCCACCAGCCTCGCCGTGGAGTGGGCGCCGAAGGTCCGGGTCAATAGCGTGGTGCCCGGCCTGGTCACGACCGAGTCCGCCGCCGCTCACTATGGCGATCCGCCTGCCGCGGGCCACGGCGCCGCGGCCGGGATGGCCGCCGCGGCGCGTACCGTACCGCTCGGGCGGATGGCCACGCCCGATGACATCGCGGCCGCCTGCCTGTTCCTGGCCTCCCCGCTGGCGTCCTACATCAGCGGAGCGGCCCTGACCCTGCATGGCGGCGGCGAGCGGCCGGCGTTCCTGGCCGGTGCGGACGGTTCGGTGTAGATTCCCAGCAAGTAGAACACGTTCTATTCAAGGGGTTTTGCGATGGTTGCCTCCATCAAGCCGCATCGCGATGAGATCGGCCTCAGCGACGGCCTGCTGCTGATCGACGGGAAGTGGACGGCGGCCCTGGACGGGCAGACCTGGAGCCATGTCCATCCCGCGACGGGGGAGGAGGTCGCCTCCTTCCCGATCGCCGCCGCCGGTGATGTGGACCTGGCCGTGCGCGCCGCGCGCCGGGCCTTCGACGAGGGGCCGTGGCCGCGGGCCAGGGCCAGCGAGCGGATCCGGGTCCTGCGCCGGATCGCCGACCTGGTCCGCGAGCACGGCGACGAGTTGCTGAAGCTGCAGGCGCTGGACAACAGCGTCCCGCTGAGCTTCGGGACCGTCTATGCCACCTCGGCGGCCTTTGTGGCTGACGTCTTCGACCATCACGCAGGCTGGGTCGACAAGCTAGCCGGCGAGACGCTGCCGCCTTATCAGGGCGGCGACCATATGGTCTTCACCCTGCGCGAGCCGGTCGGCGTGGTCGGAGCGGTGATCCCGTGGAACGCGCCGCTGCTGCTGTTCGCCCAGAAGGTCGCCCCGGCCCTGGCCGCCGGGTGCACCGTCGTGCTCAAGCCGTCGGAGTACGCGACGTTCGCCGTGCTGCGCCTGGCCGCCCTGATCGAGGAAGCCGGGCTTCCGGCCGGGGTGCTCAACATCGTCACCGGCCCCGGTGAGCCGACCGGGGACGCGCTGATCAGCCACCCGATGGTCAGCAAGCTGTCGTTCACCGGCAGCCGGGCCGTCGGCCGCAAGATCATCGCCGCGTCGGCGGACGGGTTCAAGCGGGTCAGCCTGGAGCTGGGCGGCAAGAGCCCGGCGCTGGTGTTCGCCGACGCGGATGTGTCCTCGGCCGCGGCGATCACGATGGGCACGGTCACCCTCGGCCTGTCCGGGCAGGTCTGCCTGGCGCAGACTAGGGCGCTGGTGCACCGGGACGTGGCCGATGAGTTTCTCGCGATGGCCGAGATGATCAGCACGATGGTCAGCTACGGCAACCCGTTCGACCCCACCGTCACCGCATCACCGCTGATCAACGCCCGGCAGACGGACCGGGTCCTCGCCCTGATCGCCGAGGGCCAGGCCGATGGCGCCCGCCTGGTCTGCGGCGGCACCCGCGGCGAGGGTGACCTGGCCGCGGGCAACTTCGTGGCGCCGACACTGTTCGCCGACGTGTCCAACGACATGAGCATCGCGCGCGAGGAGATCTTCGGCCCGGTGCTCTCGGTGATCCCGTTCACCGATGAGCAGGAGGCCGCCCGGATTGCCAACGACACCGAGTACGGCCTGGCCGCCACGGTCTGGACCAACGACATCAAGCGGGCCATGCGGATGACCAAGGCCATCAGGGCCGGCACCATCGGCATCAACGGCTACCAGCTGGAGCCGCACGCGGCCTTCGGCGGCTACGGGCAGTCCGGGCTCGGCCGCGAAGGCGGCCGGGCGGCCGTCGAGGCCTACACCGAGCTCAAGACCGTGCTGCTGCCCATCACCGACGAGATGATGTAGGCCGTCAGCACGGCCTGCGCCTGGTGGGGCGCGGCGGGAAGCCGCCCCGCCAGTATCTGCTGACCGCGTCGAGCGGGCCATAATGGAAGGGTGGACCAGGCCGTGCGCGATTACATCGACGCCATCGCCCCTGAGAACCGGCCTCTGTTCGACCGGCTCCACGGGCTGATCCTGGCTGCGTACCCTGACGCAACTGTGGCCCTGTCGTATCAGATTCCTGCCTATCAGGTCGGCAAGCGTCGCCTCTATGTCGGCGCGTGGAAGCACGGCGTGTCACTTTACGGCTGGCAGCAGGACCGTGACGCCGGCTTCACCTCCCGCCACCCCGCGCTGAGGACGAGCAAGGGAACCATCCAGCTGCGGCCCGAAGACGCGGCCGGCCTCCCCGATGCCGAGCTCCGCGACCTGGTCCGTGCCGCCCTGGACACCTGATCAGAACCGGGCCGCCCGGACCGCCTGCTGTACTCGAGGTCGACGGACAGCGCACTAGCGCCGGCTGAGTGCGTCGGCGTTGTCCGGAAGCATCTCTGCTTCCGGTATCTCGCCAGCACCGGCAGAGGCCGGGGATGATGCGCTGCGGGATCGATGCAAGGTGATGACGACCGAGGCGAGGACGAGGGCAGCGCCGAGTCCTTCGCGCCAGGTGAACTGCTCGCCGAGGAACACGATCCCGGCCAGTACCGCGACGACCGGGTTGACGTAGGCGTAGGTGGAGACGGTGGTCACGGGCAGGTGGGACAGCGCGTAGCCGTAGGCGGTGAAGGCGAGGATGGAGCCGGGACCGATGAGGTAGGCCAGTGCGATCCAGGATGTGGCCGGTACCGAGGACCACTGGATGCCGGCGAACTCCCCGGAAACGGCGGCCACCGCGAGCAGTACCACGCCGCCGGCGAGCATCTCGATGGCGGCGGCCAGCATCGCATGGCTCGGCACAGCGAGCCGGTGGCTCAAGACTGACCCGAAGCCCCAGGCCGCTGCGGCGCCGAGCACGATGATCACGCCCGAGATGCGGCCCGATGCTGTGCCGCCGCCGACCAGGATGGCCACCCCGCCCAGTCCCGTCACCAGGCCGGCCGCTGAGCGTATGGTGACGCGCTGATGCTGCATGGGCCAGGCAAACAGGATCATCCAGAGCGGCACCGTAGCCACGAGAACGGCGGCAAAGCCCGAAGGCAGCGTCGTCTCCCCGACGGATACGCCGCCGTTGCCCGCGAAGAGCAGCAGGATGCCGATGACAGCGCCGGCGACCCAGGCCCTGGCACCTGGCTTCGCCCTGCCCCCGGCCGATCCGCGGCGGCTGGCCGTCGCGCGCAAGGCGATGGGGTAGAGCAGCGCGCCTGCTATCACATACCGGATGCCGGCCAGGAACAACGGCGGCAGGTGCCCGACCCCGACGCGGATGGCCAGGTAGGTCGATCCCCACACCAGGTAGACGACGCCCAGCGCGATCCAGCTCAGAACCCGGCTACGGGTGCCGGCTGCGGTGCCGTTGTTGGTCATGTCCTCATCCTCGCCTGCCCGCGCCGGCGCCGCGAGTGGCAGAATCGACAACTTAGGATAGATTACTGCCATGCATCGAATTGCTATCCCCGTCACCCCGGGCTTGGCGATGTTCGAGCTGGCCATCCCGTGCGAGGTCTTCGAACCCGGCAGGCCGGACTTCCCCGTGCCCTGGTGGTACGAGCTGCAGTTGTGCGCGGTCCAGGACGGTCCGGTCCGCACCGCCGAGGGGCTGCTCTTCGACAGTTCGCTCGGGCTGGATGAGCTGGTCAAGGCGGACACAGTGATCATTCCCGGCTGCGCCGACCGGCAGGACGATCCGCCTGAGGCGCTCCTGCGGGCCCTGCGCGCCGCCTACGACCGTGGTGCGCGGATTGCCTCCATCTGTACCGGCGCCTTCATCCTCGCCGCCGCCGGGCTGCTGGACGGCCGCACCGTCACGACCCACTGGATGCACGCCGGTGAGCTCACCCGGCGGTGGCCAGCCGTCCGGGTCGAGCCCAACGTGCTCTACACCGACGATGGCCAGATCCTCACCTCCGCCGGAGCAGCAGCCGGACTGGACCTGTGCCTGCACATCGTCTGCAGTGACCACGGGACCAGGATCGCGAACACTCTCGCCCGGCGTCTGGTCATCCCGCCGCACCGAGAAGGCGGGCAGGCCCAGTACATCGAGCAGCCGCTGCCCGCCAGCGGCTCCCAGGGCCTCGCCTCATCGCTGGACTGGGCCAGGGAGAACCTCGAGCTGCCGCTGACGGTCGAGGACCTCGCCCGCCAGGCCATGATGAGCCCCCGCACCTACGCCAGGCGATTCCGCGAGACGACGGGCACCACGCCACTGCAATGGCTGTGCGCCGAGCGAGTCCGCCGCGCGCAAGACCTGCTCGAGAACACCGACGACACCATCGAGCGCATCGCGACCCGGTGCGGCTTCGGATCCGCGCACCAGATGCGCACGCACTTCACCCGGATCAACCACGTGACCCCGCACGCGTACCAGCGAACCTTCCGGTCCCGCGCCGCCTGAGACCGCCGCCGCCTGAGACCGCGCGCCTACGACCAGTCTGTATTGGTTGCCCTGATCCCCGCGGGCCAGGCGGCCCGGCAGGATCACTCGTCCAGGATGGGAAAGGCTTCCCCGCGCAGCGTCTCGAGTCGTTGCCGGACCGCGGCCCGTCCGCGCTCTGGTGCCTTCGGGTCATGGCAGAGGCGGAACACATGTCCGCCGGCATTAAGCAGGGCCGGGATCTCGAACGCGAGCTGCGCAGGATCGCAGGGCACGAGCTGCCTCAGCTCGACGGCGGTCGCGATCAGCCCCTCGAGCCGCCGCACCCAGCCGCCAAACGTGCGCTCGACCGCGTCGCGGACCGGTCCGCTCCGGGAGCCGTACTCGTGGAAAACGGTGACCCAGAAGTCCCCGCCATGCAGTCCCGTATCGGCGCTGTAGGAGACCAGCGTCCTGCACATGGCCCACAGACGGGGCACCCCGTCCGGCTCCGCGCCTGGCCGGCTGGATCACCTCCCGGACGAACACCGCGCGGGCGTACCGGATCGTCTCCAGCTGCAGCGCCTGCTTCGAGCCGAAGTGCCCGTATACCCCGGCCTTGCTCATGGCCAGCCCCTCGGCGAGCTGCCCGATCGTCACCGACTCCAGGCCGTACAGGCCGCCCATCTGGTAGGCGCGCTCCAGGATGCGCCGCTTGCTCGTGCCGGTTTCCACCCGTGAACTCTATCGTTACGAACGATCGTATGGTAACTTACGAACGATCGTACGGCAACGAAGGGAGCCTGAGATGCCCGCGCTAACCTTCACCCGGGCCGCCGCGCCATATTTCGAGGCATGGAACGCGCACGACGCCGAGGCCGTGACCGCGGCCCTGGCCGATGGCGGCACCTACGCTGACCCGACCACTGAATCTCCGCTCGCCGGGCCCGCGCTGGCCGGGCACGTCCGCGCCCTGTGCGCCGCGTTCCCTGACCTGAATTTCGAGGTTGTGAGCTCCCAGCCCGCCGATGCCGGCGCGGACGGCACCCTGGTGGTCCAGTGGCTGATGCGCGGCACCAATACCGGGTCGCTGCGCGGGCTGTTCCCGACCGGGCGCACGGTGGCGCTGCCCGGCGTGGACGTCATCACGATCTCCGGCGGCCAGATCAGGTCGGTCGAGGGCTACTTCGACCGGCAGGCGATGGCTGAGCAGCTCGGCCTTCAGGTCATCGTGCAGCCGCATGCCATGGGGCCGTTCGAATGGGGCTACGCCGTCCGGGCTTCCGGTGACAGCCAGAAGGTTCCCGGCGCGGTGAGCGTGACCTGGGTTGACACCAGCTCCGCCGACGAAGCCGACCAGGTCAGGGAGATAGTGCGCCCGCTCGCGGCCGAGCTGACTAAGACGCCCGGCTTCATCAGCTGGCTGGGGATCGTGATCGCCAGCCGGCTGTACACGCTCACGGCGTGGGAGAGCGCGGACGCCGTCCAGGAGATCATGCGGAACCCCCGGCACCAGGGCGCGGTCAAGAGGTTCTTCAGCGAGGGGTTCTGCACGGCCGGCACTACCGGAGTCTGGATCCCGCATCACCTCAACCCGATCCGGGCCCGCTGCGCCTCCTGCGGCGGCCTCTGCGAGCTGACGTCCGAGACCGGGGGAACCTGCGCCTGCGGTCAGCCGCTGCCGCAGGTGCACTGGTGAGCCCGGCGGCCGCGGCAGTTCCCGATGATCCTGGCCGCCCCGTCCGCTGTCCTCATGCCGCGGGCGCGGTGAAGGCCGGGCGGCTGGCCCTAGCCCGGCCGTGGCGGCGTTAGCTCGAAGTGGGCTGGGGGGCTGGGTTCGGGTCGGGGGGGGACGGGGTGGCGGGGGGACGGCCGCGGGGGCGCATCTGCCTGGCGTGGCTGGGCAGCCGGCCGGCGTCGGCCAGGGCGCGGCGGAGCAGGAACTCGATCTGGGCGTTAGTGCTGCGCAGTTCATCGCTGGCCCAGCGAGCGAGGGCGTCGTGGACGGCGGGGTCGAGGCGCAGCAGGACGCTCTTGCGTTCGGTCACCGGGGTTCCGTGGCGGTGGTCGGCTGGATGGCTGTGGCCTGCGCGGGGGTCACTGGTAGAGGGTGCCGGTGTTAACGACAGGCTGGGTGGCCTGCTCGCTGCACAGGACGACGAGCAGGTTGGAGACCATGGTGGCCTTGCGTTCCTCGTCCAGCTCGACGACGCCCTCTTCCTGCAGCCGCTGCAGGGCGAGCTGGACCATGCCGACCGCGCCTTCGACGATCCGCTGCCGGGCGCCGACCACGGCGCTGGCCTGCTGCTGGCGCAGCATGGCCTGGGCGATCTCCGGGGCGTACGACAGCCGGGTCAGCCGGGACTCGATGATGTGGACCCCGGCGGGGATGACACGGGCGGCGATCTCGGTAGACAGCTTGCCGGTGATCTCCTCGGCGTTGTCGCGCAGCGACAGCGCGCCGCTGCCGCGGTTGTCGTAGGGGTAGCTGGAGGCAATGTGCCGGACGGCGGTCTCGGTCTGGATGGTGACGAACTGGGTGAAGTCGTCAACGGAGTAGACGGCGCTGGCGGTGTCGGCGACCTGCCAGACGACCACGGCGGCGATCTCGATCGGGTTGCCGTCGGCGTCGTTGACTTTGGCCTGCGTGGATTCCTGGTTGCGGATCCTGGTCGACACCACGACCCGGCGGGTGAACGGGTTCACCCACTGCAGCCCCGACTCGCGGATGGTGCCGCGGTAGCGGCCGAACAGCTGCACGACGCGCGCCTGGCCGGGCACGACCGAGGTCAGGCCCCGCAGCGCCAGCCCGGCGGCCAGGAACACCAGGACGCACGCCAGTGCCAGCACCGTGGCCGCGGCGTCATGCTGGTGACCCGCCGCCACGGCCAGTGCCACGCCGCCCAGCAGCAGCACGATCCCCGCCACCAGCATCCGCAGCCCCGGCACGAACCGTGCTACCCGCTCGGTGACCGGCGGGCCCGGCACTCCAGGGCCCCCGCCCGCTGCATCCTCGGTAGCCATGCGCGGGCCTGCGGCCGTTGCGTTCTGGGTAGCCATCTGGCGCCTCCTCCGGTTGACGGGCTCCGGTTGACGGGCTCCGGCTGACGGGCTCCGCTTGACGGGCCTGATAACACGTGCTTAGCATACTGATATCTATTTTCTTTGGCAAGGGCCGCACCGCTGGCCCGACCGGACCACCACGCCCGGCCGTGTCTGACGACGCAGGAGATGAGTCAGATGAGGTATTTCGTGAAGCGGACCGGAGCTGGCGTGGCTTTGCTGGCGGCCGCGAGCCTGGCCGTCGGCGGCTGCGCGAGCAGTAAGAGCAGCTCGAGCGTGGCGAGCTGCTTCGCTAAGCCCGCGGCCGCGGGCCAGGCCGGGAGCGTGCCGAGCAGCTCGCCCAATCCGGCGGTCGCGGCGGGCTGGACGCTTCCGGGCGGCAACCTGCAGAACACGCGGGATGTCGCCAGCGCGATCACCAGCTCGAATGTGTCGACGCTGGGAGTGGCGTGGTGCGTGCCGGTCGAGTCGACGGGGGCAACCCGTGCCGCTGGCCTGGCGAATGGCTACGTGACGACGCCGGTCGTGGTGAATGGCGTGGTGTACACCCAGGATCAAGAGTCGAACGTGATGGCCATCAGGCTCGCCACCGGCAAGGTCTTGTGGACGCACAACTACAACTCACTGAACGGCGGCCCGGACGGCGTCAATGTCGTCGGCGGAACCGTGTACGCAGCGACGGACAAAGCCGCGGTCGCCCTGGATGCGGCGACCGGCCGGCAGCTATGGAGCCGGACCCTGATCGGCAACGACCTCGAGGGCATCGACATGGCCCCCGGCTACAACGACGGCACCGTGTACGTCTCGACGGTCCCGGTCAATCCGAATAAGGGCGAGTACCTGGGCGGCGCCAAGGCCACGCTGTGGGCGCTGAACGCCGCCACGGGCGCGCCGGAATGGTCCTGGGACCAGGTGCAGAACCTGTGGGGGAATCCGGGCATTAACTCCGGGGGCGGCCTGTGGGATCCGCCGTCGTTCGATGCCCAGGGCAACCTCTACATCGGAATATCGAACCCCGGCCCGATCGGCCAGACCGGATGGCCCAAGGGCTATCCGTGGGGGACTAGCCGGCCAGGCCCGGACCTGTACACCGACTCGGTCGTCAAGCTGAGCCCGGCCGGCAAGCTGCTGTGGTACTACCAGCTCACCCCGCACGACGTGTTCGACTGGGACCTGCAGAACTCGCCGGTGCTGACCACCGCGCACGGGCAGCCGGTGGTGATCGACGGCGGTAAGGCCGGCATCCTGATCGAGCTCAGCGCGCGGACCGGCAGGCTGCTGTGGAAGCTTCCGGTCGGCGTGCACAGGGGACCCGGCGACGCCGGGCTGCTGACCGAGCACGCCACGCCGGCCTCGCACATCTCGCTGCCGGTCAACTTCACCCTCGAGCCCGGTGTGTTCGGCGGCGTCGAGTCCCAGCTGGCGACCAACGGCTCGACGACGTTCGCCGCCGTCAACAACCTCGCCGTGCCGCTCTCGGAGCTGGGCGTGTCGGAGACCACTAAGGCATTCGACGCCTCTATCCCCCAGGCAACCGGCGAGATGGTTGCCGTCAGCCAGGACACCGGGAAGATCGAATGGGACGACAAGCTCCCCTCGACGCCCTACGGCGCCGCCGCGGTGACCGGCAACGTCGTCTTCACCACCACCTACAGCGGTCACCTGTACGCATTCAACGCCACCACCGGCGCGATCCTGCTGAACACGCCGCTGTCCGCCGGCTCGAACGCGCCCGTCACCATCGACGGTGACTACGCCATCACCGGAGCAGCCGTGCCGCTATCGGGCCGGGCGCTGATCATCGCCTACAAGCTCGGAGCCCAGGGCAAGCTCCCCCACACAGTGGGCTCGTAGCCGGTCGCCGGGCATGGCCTGGATGCCCGGGCTGGCCGGTCCGGCCGCTCATAGTGCACGGCCTGACGGGTCACGGGCGGCAGGGACCGTCACCAGGAAGTGTGATGCCGGCGCTGGGCGGGGTACGGTCAGCTACCTGGCTGAGCGGAGGGTTCCATGGGTCGGGACATTCAGGCGATCAAGATCAGTGGTGAGGACAGGGGCCGATACCGGGACAAGCTGCGGCGTTCGCTGGATGTGTTCGCCTCGATGCTGCGGGAGCGCCTGTTCGAGGCCAGCCCGCGAGTGGGCCTGGAGATCGAGCTGAACCTGGTCGACGAGCGGGGAGCGCCGTCGATGCGCAATGCCGACGTGCTCGACATGGTCGCGGACCAGGCCTGGGCGACCGAGGTCGGGCAGTTCAATGTCGAAATCAATGTGCCGCCCCGCCAGCTGGCTGGCGACGCGCTGGCAGATCTTGAGCACGACGTGCGCGCCAGCCTGAATACCGCGGACGCCAAGGCTCGCGGCGCGGGCAGCCGCATGGTCATGGTCGGCATTCTGCCGACGCTGCAGCAGGACGACGTGCATGAGGGAACCCTGTCGGCCAACGCGCGCTACCGGGTACTCAATGACCAGATCTTCGCGGCCCGCGGGGAGAACATGCAGATTGCGATCGACGGCGCAGACCATCTGCTGACCTATGCCGACAGCATTACCCCTGAAGCGGCCTGCACGAGCGTGCAGCTTCATGCGCAGGTGAGCCCGGACGCTTTCGCCAGTTACTGGAATGCCGCTCAGGCGATCGCGGGCGTGCAGGTCGCACTGGCGGCCAACTCCCCGTTCCTGTTCGGCAGGCAGCTGTGGCACGAAACCCGGATCACGCTGTTCGAGCAGGCTACCGACACCCGGCCCGATGAGCTCAAGCAGCAGGGCGTGCGGCCTCGCGTGTGGTTCGGCGAGCGCTGGATTACCTCAGTGTTTGACCTGTTCGAGGAGAACATCCGGTATTTCCCTGCGCTGCTGCCGATCTGCGAGGAGGAAGAGCCGCAAGCCGTACTCGACAGCGGCGCATCCCCGCAGCTGGCCGAGATGAGCCTGCACAACGGGACGATCTACCGCTGGAATCGTCCCGTGTACGCGGTCGTCGACGGCAAGCCGCACCTGCGGGTCGAGAACCGGGTCCTGCCCGCCGGCCCGTCAGTCGTCGACATCATGGCGAACGCCGCGTTCTACTACGGCCTGGTGCGCACCCTGGCCGAGGCGGAGCGCCCGGTCTGGACCCAGATGTCATTCGCGACCGCGGCCGACAACCTTCATGCGGCGGCACGCCACGGCATGGACGCGCAGCTGTACTGGCCGGGCATGGGTGATGTGCCCGCGGCTGAGCTCGTACTGCGCCGCATGCTGCCCCTGGCCCGCACGGGACTCAGCCGCTGGGGCGTCAATCCAGCCCATGCCGACCGCTTGCTCGGCGTCATCGAGCAGCGCTGCCTGACTGGCCAGACCGGTGCGGCATGGCAGATAGCCACAGTCCGGGCCCTGAGCCAGGACAGCGGGGTCGACCGCGCGGAGGCACTGCGGCTGATGACCCAGCGTTATGTCGAGCACATGCACGCCAATGAGCCGGTGCACACCTGGCCGCTGGACTAAGCGAGCGAGGCTTACTCAGGCAGCTGGTAAAGCTCCTCCAGGCGGCTGATCCGGGCTACGTAGCGGTTCACCGGCAGGCCGCGTTCCTCGAGAAGAAGGAGTATCTCAGCGCTTCGCTCGGTCAGGAAGGCCATCGCGTCAGGCTCCTCCCGCAGCCTGAACCAGACCGCGATCCTGCTCGACCGCAGTACCACCAGCTCCGCGCCGGCCAGCTCCTCGTATCGTGCCTCCCAGGTGGGCACGAGCCAGCGGGCCAGCGCAGTCCCGCGGATCCGGATCCCCCAGTCGAAGAGCTCCAGCCGCGCCAGCGATCCGCTCGTCACGACATACCGGCACATCACGCCGCCCCAGAAGAACCTGTCAAGCTCGCCAGCGGGTACTTCGATGGTCCGCCCGCAGGATGCCGACCTCCGGATCCACATGAACAGGCCCAAGATCACCACGAGCGCAAGCGCCACAAGCAGGATGTCGACTGGCACCAGTCCTCCTCAGTCGGGGGAGCTTCTGCGGCCCGCAGTTGAGATGCTGTCCGAACTGTCCCCGTCTGGCAAACTCGTGCCCGGCCGTGCCCCCCGGGGTCCCTCGTGCCCCGCCCGCGTGGCCAGGCGGCCTGTCGCTTGGGGGGCGGCCGTGCGCGATACTGGCCGGATGCCTGAACTGATCGGCGTGCCGACCCGCGTGGCGGCCGCAGGTGAGCCACCGAAACTGATCGACGAGTACGCGGGCAGGACCAGCACGGATGAGTCCCGGCTCAGCATCGCCCGCATGCGCAGCCCGTCGGGCTGGGCCGAGCCGGGGCAGTGCCCGGAGTTCGACGAATTCACGATTGTGCTCCAGGGAGCACTGGTCGTTGAGTTCGAGGGCGGGCAGATGACGGTCCAGGCTGGCCAGGGCGTGCATACCAGGCCGGGGGAATGGGTGCGCTACAGCACCCCCGGCGCGCAGGGCGCGGAGTACATCGCCGTCTGCCTGCCCGCCTTCGCCCCTGGCATCGTGCACCGCGACGCCTGAGCCGATGTCACGGGCGCCTGGAGGCCAGCGCCGGCGCCGCTACTGTCCGCCCAGTCCGAATGCCTCTCCCACCGCAGTGATACCCGCGATGTCGGCGAAGGCAAAGCTGAAGATCACTTCCTCAGCGCCGGCCTCGATGTGACCTGCGACCAGGCCGGGAATCTCGTGGGGCTGGCCGACGGTGAACCCGGCGATCTGCTCGGCCGAGCCGGCCGCCGCCAGCATCTCGCGCACCTCGGCCGTGTTCTGGCTGGACGTGGTGAGGATCAGCGGGGTCATCCAGGTCACGCCGACCTCGGCTGGATCCCGCCCGACCTCGGCGCAGTGGCGGTGGAGCACGTCAATCTTGCGGGCCAGCGTGCTGACGTCGCCCGTGACGTTGCACATGTCCGCGTAGCTGGCCACCAGCCGCAGCGTCCGCTTCTCGCCGCCACCGCCGATCATGATCTTCGGGCCGCCTGCCTGCACGGGCCGGGGCAAGTTGCGGGCGTGATCGAGCCGGTAGTGGGTGCCGGAGAAGCTCACATCGTCTCCGGTGAGCATGGCCCGGCAGACCTGAACCGCCTCTTCGAGCATGTCGAGGCGCACCCGGTCACTCGGATAGTCGATGCCGAGGCCCTGGTGCTCAACGTCGTACCAGGCGCCCCCGATGCCGAGGACGGCCCGGCCCCGCGAGATCACGTCCAGCGTCGTGACGATCTTGGCCAGGATGCCGGGGTTGCGATAGGTCACGCCCGTGACCAGCGTGCCGAGCTGGACCCGCCGGGTGCGCGCAGCCAGCGCCCCGAGCAGGGTGTACGCCTCCAGCATCGGCTGGTCCGGCCCGCCCAGGGGCGGCAGCTGGAAGAAGTGATCCATGACCCACACCGAGTCGAAGCCGGCTTCTTCCGCCGTGGTAGCCAGGCCGGCCACATGCTCGAACAGATCGGCCGGATCAAATCCGGAGAAATTGGGCAGCTGTATACCGAATCTCGTCATGACGCCACAGTAGCGACCGCTGCGGGACCCACCGGATGCCTGCCCGCTGCGTCAGCTGCACAGAGGCTCGGCAGGTGCGGGCCTGGCTGTGTCAGCGGTCGCCCAGATCGTCCGAGCGCCCGGCGGCCAGCCGCGACCACTGGGCCGTGGGGCGCCCGTCGGTGCGGAACTGTTCGCCGCTGGTGCCCAGCGCTCGGGGCCAGCCGGAGGGCGAGACCTCCCAGGTCTCCTGACGGCCGTATACCGTCATGTCGAGCAGACCGTACGTGGGAGCCAGCACCTCCGCGGCGCGCCCGCTACTCCAGTAGGTCTCGAACACCCGGTCGCCGTGGCGCAGGTAGCAGACCTGCATGCCGAACCAGCGTCCTGCGAGCAGGGCTTCAGCGGAGTCTTTCGCCGAGTACCACGGCATGTCCCAGCCCATGAAGTCGCGGTAGGCGACGCTCTCCTCGTACGGGCCCTGGCAGAAGGTCGCGTAGGTGACGTCACGTGAATGCAGGTAGGACAGCTCGCGGACCTGGCCGTTGAAGAAAGTGCAGCCCTCGCACTGAGCCTCGGCGGGCTGGCCGGCGTGCCACATGTGGAAGTACACGATCAGCTGGCTGCGTCCCTCGAACACGTCCGCCAGCCGGACCGGACCGCGCTCACCAATCAGCGGGATCGCGGGATCGATCTCGACCATCGGCAGTCGCCGGCGAACCGCGGCGATCGCGTCCCCTTCCCTGGTGTGCGCCTTCTCCCGGACCAGAAGATCATCCAGCTGCGCCTGCCAGGTGTCCCGGTCCACCACCGCAGGCCGCGAAGCGGTGGCGGTGCCGCGATCCGCCGGCAACCCGGCGTTCCCCGGCTCGACGTTCCTCGGCTCATCCTTCATGATCGCCTCCATGCATCGCGTCCTGACGTTGCCGATTCACCCAGTCAGACGACAGCCAGCGGCGAAACTCATCGCTGATAGCTCACGCGCACGGGGCGCAAGCGCCGCTGCGGGTCGCTATTCCAGATTAGGGCTGGCTCGCCAGGGCAGCTCCTCATCGCAGCCCGCTGCGACCACCGGCGCTAACCGGACCCCTTCAGCGCAGTGTCCCAGAATTCCTGGACGGCCGGGTAGATCAGCTCGTGGTCGCGGGACAGTTCTGCTTTGACGGTCCGGGACCGGTCGTCGGCGAGTACCTCGATCTGGCCCGCCTCGACGGCGTCGAAGACCTGCTGGGCGACCGATTCGGGGGTGTCTTTGGGCGCGTTGGTCAGGGCGGCCATGTCGGTGTCGATGAAGCTGGCGTGCACGGCGACCACGAGCGTGCCCTGGTGATGCAGTTCGAGGCGGACGCCGTTGGTCAGTGACCACGCTGCCGCCTTCGAGGCGCCGTAGGAAGCGTCGAGCGGATTGGTGTAGAAGCTGGTGACCGACAGCATGTTGACTATCGCGCCGCCGCTGTTGGCCGCGAGCGCTGGCGCGAAGGCCCGGCACATGCTCAGCGTGCCGAAGTAGTTGGTCTCCATCTCCAGCCGGGCGGCGTCCAGGCTCGGCGCGCCGATGAACGTGCTGTACTTCAGCACCCCCGCGTTGTTCACCAGCAGGCTGACGTCTGCGCACTGCGCTGCGGTCCGGGCGACGCGGTCCGGATCGGTGATGTCGAGTGCGACAGGGATCACGCCGGGCTCGGTGACGGCAGCAGGGTCACGCGCGGCGCCGTAGACCTTGGCCGCACCCCGGCTGACGAGCTCACGGGCGTACACCCGGCCGAGGCCCCGGTTGGCGCCGGTGACCAGGGCGACCGATCCGCTGATCTTCATGGCTCTCCTTTCGCGGCCGTCCCGTGGCCTTCGGGGTCGGCATCGGCCTCAGCCGTCTGGCCCCAGCAGCTTGGCGTGGTCCCAGGACATGATCCGCCGTGGCTGGACGGCGTAGCCGACCCGCTTGCGGGCCGCGTGCTCGACATAGTCATCGAGCCCGTCGGCCGGCTGGCCGGTCATCGCCCCGGCGATGCGGCGCCCGATATCCCGGACCTCCGCCGGGTCCTCGATGCACCGCGCCACGCCCTGGACCTGGACGCCGCGCAGGTCAAAGTACTGCTCGCCGGTCTCCACCAGGCAGGTGACACGCGGATCACGGGCCAGGTTGCGGGCCTTCTGCGAGGACCGGTAGGTCCAGAAGGTGATCTGCCCGTCGAGCATCGCGTAATACATGGCGACCAGATGCGGCGTCCCGTCCCGGTTGATCGTCGCCAGCTGGACCTTCCGGGATCCGGCCAGCATCGCCGCTATCTCCTGCGCCGTCATGGCGACCTTGTCGCGCTGCTTCACCTGACTGCCTCGCTCACCTGACGGCCTTGCTCACTGACTGCCCCTGCTCACCCGGCTGCGTCGCGGCCGGACGCGCCGAAGCCAATGGTCTCAGTAGCCAGGGCCAGAGTGTCCTCGCAGGCGAAGCCGGCTGACGCCGACGCGTCGGCGAACGCCGGGCCCAGTGCTCGCTGCACCGACTCCAGCGTCCACATCCCGTCGGCCGAGCCATGATCGGCGGCCGTGAAGACGGCCCGGATCCTGGGTGGCTCCAGCACCGCGGCGACCCCGCCGTGCACCACGAACACCTCACCGTTGATCCCCGCCGCCGCCGGGCTGGCCAGGTGCACCACCAGCGGCGCGACATGCTCAGGGGCGAGCGGGTCCACCGCTGCCTCGGGCGGCGCGCCCATCAGGTCCGCCGTCATGTCCGTGCGCGCCCGCGGGCAGATGGCGTTGGCCAGGACACCGTACCTGGCGCAGCTGCGCGCGGTGGTGACGGTGAGCGCGACGATCCCGGCCTTGGCGGCCGCGTAGTTAGGCTGGCCGGGGGAGCCGAGCAGGAACGCCTCGGACGAGGTGTTCACGATCCTGGCGTAGACCGGGCCGCCCGCCCGCTTGCTCGCCTCGCGCCAGTAGGCAGTGGCGATGCGAGTGGTGACGAAATGGCCGCGCAGGTGCACGCGCAGCACCAGATCCCACTCCTCGGCGGACATCGTGAAGATCATCCGGTCCCGTAGCACCCCGGCGTTGTTTACCAGGATGTCCAGGCCGCCGAACGCATCGAGCGCCGCGGCGAGCATGGCCTCGCCGACCGGCCACTGCGCGACGTCACCCTCGCAGACCACGGCCTGGCCGCCGGCCGCGGCGATCTCGCTGGCCACGGCGTGTACGGCCGGCCCTGGCAGGTCGTTCAGCACCAGCCGTGCCCCGGCCGCGGCCAGGGCGATCGCCTCGGCCCGGCCCAGGCCGTTGGCCGCCCCGGTGACGATGGCCGTCCTGCCGTCCAAGGTCAGCGCGCTGCCCATCGTTATGCGTGCTCCTTCAGTCAGGTACCCGTGCCCGATTCAGTCAGCTGCCGCTCCCGTGCCATGCCCGCTCAGTAGCCGGGCCCGGACAGGATGCCGCCGTCGGCTATGAACTCGCTGCCGGTGGAGTAGGACGACTCGTCGCTGGCCAGGTACGCCACCAGCCGGGAGATCTCGACCGGCTCGGCGAACCGGCCGATGGGCATGGACTTGAGGAAGGCGTCGCCGTCGAGGTGCTCGAAAGTCCCGGCCGCCTCAACCGCCATCCTGGTCAGCACCCCGCCCGGATGGACCGAGTTGACCCGGATGCCGAACTGGCCGAGCTCGCGGGCGGCGGCCTTGGTCATGCCCCGGATCGCGAACTTGCTGGCGCTGTAGGCCGACAGCCCGGCTGCCCCGGTGAAGCCCTCGATGGACGAGATGTTGATGATCGATCCGCCGCCGGCCGCGGTCATCGGCTCGATCGCGGTCTTCATGCCCAGCCAGCAGCCGACCGCGTTGACCTCAAGGATCTGCCGGAAGTCGGCCAGCGACATGTCGGCGATGCTGGCGAACTTCAGCACGCCGGCGTTGTTGACCAGCACGTCCAGCCGGCCGAATCCCTCGACGGCGGCCGCGGCGGCCGCGGCCCAGTCGGATTCGCTGGTCACGTCGTGGTGCACGTACCGGCAGGACTGCGCGCCGAGCCCGGCGGCCACCGCGGCCCCCCGGTCGTCGAGTACGTCACCGAAGACCACCCGCGCGCCCTCGGAGACGAAATGGCGCACGTGCGACTTGCCCATTCCCCTGGCGCCCCCGGTGATCAGCGCCACCTTGCCGTCGAGCCGACCCATGGCCCCATCTCCGGTCCTGGCACCAAACGCTTGCTTGGTAGGAGGGTAACAGACTTACCTCGCGCCGGACGCGTCGCACGGGCACTGAGCCTGGCCGCTGGCCGCGATGCGTGCGGTCCAGGCCGGATGGTGAAAATGCTCATGCGCTGCGCTGGGTGAAGCTGTACCAGTTGCCCGAGTCGTCGCGCAGGACCGCCTCGATCCCGTAGGGCCGCTCGGCGGGCGGCTGGGTGAACTCGACTCCCCGCTCGGCGAGCGCTGCGGTGATCGGACCGGCAGTCGGTCGTGGCCATGACTCCGGGGCTGAGCGCTCCCTTGGCGATCAGGGAGCACAGCTGCTGCGCGGTCTCGGTATCGAGCATCGAGTGCGCCGGGTCCATGAGCAGGAGTTCCTGATGCTGGCTGCCTTCTGGCCGTACGGTCAGCCAGCGCATCCCGTTGTCCAGCTTGATGTCATTGGTCAGCTCGCAGCCCAGCTGCTTGGTGTAGAACTCCTTGGCCGAGTCCTGGTCGAGAACCCAGACCGTTACGAACGAGATGCCCGTGATCATGCCTACCTCCGTGCCGTTGCCGATGGGGGCCAACAGTAACTCGGAGATAACGTCCCTGGCTTCTCCGAAAGTGCGGTGTTTCGCAGGTCAGCTCCCCGTCGCGAGCTCACGCGGATCATCGTCAGCCCGCAGGCCGCTGCGCCACATCAGAGCGAAGCAGCCGGGGATGGGAGCCGGGCCGCCGAGCCGGGCCGCCTGCCGCTGGTAGGCCGACGGGGACCGGCCCACCAGCTCCGAGAAGCGGGCGCTGAACGTGCCCAGGCTCGCGAAGCCGACCAGGTGACACACCTCCGTGATGGTGAGGTTCACTGAGCGAAGCAACTCGCACGCGCGCTCTACCCGGCGCCGGGTCCGGTACCGGCCGGGTGTCTCGCCGTAGGCAGCATGGAAGGCCCGGATGAAATGCGCCGGCGAATAGCCCGCCCCCGCGGCGAGGGTCGCGATATCGAGCGGCTCTGCGTAGTCGCGGTCGATCCGGTCCCTGGCCCGGCGCAGCGCCCGCAGCGTGCCTACCTCCACCCGCCCTCCTTCGCCGTGGCGCTCTGATTATCGCGGCTCAGCCGAGCCGGCCAGGCTGGCTGACCGTCGGACGGCCGCCGGGCTGCAGGCTATGCGCTGCTGGACGATTATCCGCAGCCCGGAGGCATTTAGCGTGATGTCGCCGGCCGGTGCCTGGAGCTATGGTGAGCCACCATGACCTACACCGCCGACCCGCGCGTTGACGACTACATTGATACGCTGCCCGGCTGGCAGCAGTCTATCTGCCGCGAGGTCCGCGACCTGGTCCATGACGCCGATGCGGAAGTAGCCGAAACTATCAAGCGCACCAACCGGCCGTACTTCGTCCTGCAGGGCAACATCTGTGCGCTGCTGGCGGCGAAGGATCACGTCAGCGTATTCCTCTACGACGGCGCCATCGTCCCTGATCCCGACGGGATCATCACGGCCGGCCACGGTAACAAGACCGCCCGCACCGTGGCGATCCGCCAGGGCGAGGCCATCAATGCGGCCGCCCTCACCGCCATTTTCCGGCAGATTATCGCCAACAACCGGGCCGGTGGCTGGCGCAAGCTGAAGCGCGATGTCAGGCCCGGCAGACGGCTGGCTCCGGGTGCCGGATCACGCCAGGGCCGATCGCCTGGAGAACGATCGCGGTGACGACCGGGCTCGTCGGCAGCTGCGAGTGGCTGATCTGCTGCCGCGGGCAGACCGACTGGATCGGCACGTTCATCGCTCCCGGCAGCCGCGCGGAGGCCGGCGGCAGGACCGTCTGGTCGTCGGTCGTCCATAGTGAGAGCCACGGCAGCCGGACGGGCGCCCCGCCGGCCAGCCGGGCGAGCAGGCTGCTGCCCGGCACGAGCTGCTGGCAGGCGGCCGGGCAGGCACCGGGCGCGAATCCCTGCGCCGTGGCGGCGATCACGGTCCCGTGAAACGGGGAGCCGAGCGTGATAATGCGCCGGGCCTTGCGGGCGCCGTCGTCATCGCGGGCCCACACCAGCGCCGTGACGCCGCCCGCCGAGTAGCCGACGACATCGACCGAGGGGGCTCCGCCGCGCAGCGCCCGCATGACCGCGTCGTTGAGCACGGCGGCATCCCTGATCAGGCTGCCCGTGCCCTGGCCGGGCAGAGCGACGACCGTGGCCGTCCGGCCGGTCGCCCGGATCGCCCTGGCCAGAACCGACAGGGAACCGGTGCTGCCGCCATAACCGGGGACGAGCAGCACCGGCCCTGGCCGGTCCTGGGCCGGATAACGCGGCGGCGGGCTGCTGTCGGGCCGGCCCCCGATGGCCGCTCCCGCCGCGGCGAGGACACCCGCGACCGCCAGGGCCGCCAGCACGGCGGCGAAGATCCTCCGCCGCGGGGACAGGCCCGTGAACCACGTGATCATCTAGTCCTCGCCGGCGCTGCGGGCCTGTGCGCGGATGACATCGCAGGAGGCAGGCCAGCCTGGACGCCGGATTCGCATGCTACCCGCGCCGGCATACCCTGAATCGATGGCTACAGCGGCAATGGGCAGCCGCCCGTGAGCGTCGTGAGCCGGTCGGCGCGGCGGCGCTGGGCGGCTGTTGCCTGCGGAACCGCGGTGCTCGCCCTGCTGCCCTGGGGGATCGCCGGGCTTCCCGTCTCCGCCTCCCCGGTCAGCGCCGCGACCCTGCGAGCGCGCATAGTGGCCTCGGCCAGCCTGCCGTACGAGGGATACGCCGAGACCACGGTAGATCTCGGCCTGCCCCTGCTGCCGGACCTTGAGGGCGTCAGCAGGCTCCTCGACGGCACCACCGATCAGTACGCGTGGTACCGCTCCGCCGGGCACTGGCGCGCGGATGCCATCACGGCGTCGGGGGAGAACGACGTCTACCAGGCCGGCCAGGTCAGCTATCTGTGGAACTACTCCGACAACGTCCTGACCAGGGTCCTGGGCGCGCAGCCCGTCCGGCTGCCGCGGGCACCGGACCTGCTGCCTCCGGCGCTGGCCCGAAGGCTCCTGGGGCTGGCCTCGGCCGCGGATCACCTGTCCAGGCTGCCCTCCCAGCGGGTGGCGGGAGTGGACGCGGCCGGACTGCGCCTGGCGCCCGCGGACCCGGATACGACGGTGGCCGCCGTCGATATCTGGGCCGACCCGGCCGATGGCCTGCCCGTCGAGGTGAAGATCACGGGGCGGGGCGTGACCCGGCCCGTCCTGGTGACCAAATTCCTCCAGCTCAGCCAGCGCCGCCCGGCGCTCGCCGTCGTCGTCCCGCATCCCGCGCCGGACGTCGAGGCGGCCACGGCCCGGCTGTCCTCCCTCAACGGCATCCTGAACGGCGGCCGGGACCACCGACGTCACCCGTTTCCCGCCGAGCTGGGCGGCCTTCCGCTCGTGCCGACTCCCGGCGGCCTGTCCGATGTGGCCGTGTACGGCACCGGGTTCTCCCGGATCGCGCTGGTGCCGTTGCCGGAAAGGACCGGTGAGCAGGCGGCCAGCGCCGCGAGCGGCGCCGGCGCCGGCACCGTCACCTGGCCGGGGGGAACGGGCGTCCTGATCCGCACCCCGCTGCTGACCGTCCTGCTGGCGACCCCCGCCCCGTTTGGCCCGGTGACGTTCCTGATCACCGGCGCGGTGACCCCGGCCCTGCTGGAGCGGGTGGCCACCGACCTGTTCGGGCTATTCGCGGCCCAGCCATGATCGTCACCCGGTCGCTGACCAAGCGATTCGGCAGCTTTACCGCCGTTGACCAGGTGGACCTGGATGTCCGGGCCGGCGACAGGTACGGCTTCCTGGGCCCCAATGGCTCCGGCAAGACGACAGTCATCCGGATGCTGCTCGGCCTCGTCTACGCCACCAGCGGGGACATCGAGATCATGGGACGGCCTATCCCGGCGCGGACGGCCGAGGTCCTGCCCCAGGTTGGCTCTCTGGTCGAGGGTCCGTCCGCCTACGGGCACCTGTCCGGCCGGGCCAACCTGACCCTGCTGGATGCCTCCGGCAGCTCCGGCGGCCGCAGGACCCGGCGCCGGCGCATCACCGAGGCGCTGGAACGGGTCGGGCTGGCCGGGATCGACGACCGGGCGGTCAGGAAATACTCGCTCGGGATGCGCCAGCGGCTAGGCCTGGCGGGGGCCCTGCTGCGGACGCCGCGGCTGCTCATCCTCGATGAGCCGACCAACGGCCTGGACCCCCAGGGCATCCGGGAGATACGCGACCTGCTGGCCGGGCTCAATGAGGCCGGCACCACCGTCTTCCTGTCCAGCCATCAGCTGACCGAGATCGAGCAGCTGTGCACGCGGGTCGGCATTGTCAACCGCGGACGCCTGGTCGTCCAGGAAGATCTCGACGCGCTGCGGGCGCCGACGGGCCGGGTGATGGTCCGCAGTCCCGACGCTGACCTCGTGGCCAGGCTGCTCGACGGGCAGGTGCGGCACCGCCAGGGTGACCGGCTGGTCGTGGCGGCGGGGGACGCCGCGGCGGTCAATGCCCGCCTGGTCGCCGCCGGGGCGCGCGTGACCGAGATCGGCCCGGAGCGGCGCTCGCTGGAGGAGCTCGTGCTCGCCGTCACCAGTTCCGGCTCTGACCGCGTCGACTCCGGTGCCGGCCGGGCCGGGGACGGCGGCAGGGCGGGAGACGGCGGCAGGGCGGGGGACGGCGGCACGGCAGGGGACGGTGCGAGGTGATCAGGGTCGAGCTCGTCAAGCTCATGCGCCGGCCAAGGAGCTGGGTCAGCGTCGCCCTGCTGTGCGGGCTCCCGGCCCTGGTGGCCGTGTTCGTCGTGGTCACGCACCTCGCTCCACCGCCCGGTCAGGGACCCGCGCTGCTGTCCGCCGTGCTGTCCAGCGGGTCGCTGTTTCCCGCCGCGGCCCTGGCCATCGTGCTGCCCATCTTCCTGCCGATCGCCGTCGCGGTCGTCGCGGGCGACTCCATCGCCGGCGAGGCCGGCACGGGCATGCTCAGGTACCTGCTGGCCAGGCCCGTCGGCCGGACCCGGCTGCTCGCGGCCAAGCTCGCCGCGCTGATCGCGTATGTCCTGTCGGCCGTGGTCCTGGTCGCGCTCACCGCGTACCTGACCGGAACGCTGCTCTTCGGCTCCCAGCCCGTATCCGCGGGCCCGAACGGGCTGGCCGTGTCCAACCTCGCCGCGACTTCCCTGTCCGGGACCGGGCTCTCGCCGGCCCAGATCCTGCTGCGGACGCTCGGCGCGGTCGCCTTCATCACGGTGTCCATGCTCGGAGTCGGCGCGATCGCGCTGTTCCTGTCCACGGTCACCGACTCAGCCCTCGGGGCGGCCCTGGGCGCGCTGGCCGCGCTGATCACCAGCCAGGTGCTGGTCACGCTGAACTCCGCCGCGGCGGTCAGTCCCTATCTGCCCACCCGCTACTGGCTGGCGTGGCTCGATTTCTTCCGCCAGCCGATCCTGTGGCGCAACATTGACCGGGGCTTCGCCGTGCAAGCCGTCTACGTCGCGGTGTTCCTCGCCGCCGGCTGGGCGCACTTCGCGACCAAGGACATCACGAGCTGACCCGGGGGCTGGTGATCCCGTCGAAGAGCAGCCGCAGGAAGCCGTCCACGACCTGGTCAGTGCTGTAGCCGCCGGCCCGGCGCCACTGCGCAGGTATCCACAGGACGTCCCGCAGCAGCCGGTAGGTGAGCTTGGCGTCCAGGTCGGCGCGGAAGACGCCGGACTGGACACCGAGGCCCAGCTGCGTGATCCAGATCCGCTCGATCTCGCGCAGGGCCCTGCGCAGATAGGCGAACCGGGGCTGCGCGCTGAAGTAGCTCCAGTCGTTCTGCAGCATGGCCAGGGCGGCGCGGTGCCGGGCCAGGGTCACGCTGGTCGAGCGGACGATCTGCTCGAGCACGGCGCGCGGATCGCCCGCCGAGGCGACCGCGGCCCGGTAGTCGGCGAGCACCTGGCTCATGAAGCCGGACAGGATCTCATCGCCGATCGATTCCTTGGAGTCGAAATGGTGGTACAGGCTGCCGGACAGGATCCCGGCGGCATCGGCGATCTCGCGGACGGTCGTCGCCCGATACCCCTTCTGGGCGAAGAGCTCGCCGGCCAGCAGGACCAGGTGGGCACGGCGCTCCGACCCGGCCGGGCCGTCGGCGGCGGGGGCGGGAGCGGCAGGGGGCGCGTCCCGCCCGGCCGGGCGGCTCTTCCTCGTGGTCGTCACGCCGTCATTATCCCCGCTGCGGCCCGGCTCCGGTGCTACCTACCTATCGCTTGCTCGGCACCAGCCGTGGGCCCCGGCCGCGGCGCCTTGCGGAACGGCACTGAAACCTGTTCTACTTTTGCGCAGAAGTCGCCTCACGTTCTCTAGGAGAGAAGGTAGGTCGTGCGGGCTGCGGTGCTCCATTCGATCGAAGACGAGAAGATCGACATCCGGGACGATGTCGTCGCCGTGGGCCCGGGGCCGGGCGAGGTCAAGATCCGCCTGAGGGCCGCCGGGGTGTGCCACTCGGATCTGTCCGCCCGCAACGGCGGGCTGCCCCAGCCGGTGCCGGCCATCCTCGGGCACGAGGCCGCGGGGGACATCGTCGCGGTAGGTGACGGCGTCGACGACCTGGCCATCGGGGACCGGGTCATCGCCAGCTGGCTGCCGCCCTGCGGCTCGTGCCCGTCGTGCCTGCGGGGCGAGCCGTTCCTGTGCATGGCCCATGTCATCGCGGCCTACATCCAGCCGCGTTTCCTGGTCGGTGACACCCCCGCGTTCGGGCTGGCCGGCTGCGGCGCGTTCGCGGAGGAGATGGTCGTGCCGCGCGAGGGCGCGGTGAAGATCGCGGCCGACGTGCCGTACGAGGTGGCCGCGCTGGTCGGCTGCGGCGTGATGACCGGGGTCGGCGCGGTCATCAACACCGCGCGGGTCGAGCCCGGCGCGACCGTCGTGGTCATCGGCTGCGGGGGAGTGGGCATCGCGGCGATCCAGGGCGCCAGGGTCTGCGGCGCGGCGGTCATCGTCGGCGTCGACACCGTGGCCTCTAAGCACGACGCCGCGCTTGCCTTCGGCGCCACCCACGCCGTGCTCCCGGACCAGCTCGCCGAGCTGTCGGCCCAGCTCACCGGCGGGGAGGGCTTCGACTACGCCTTCGAGGTGGTGGGCACCCCGCAGACGATCCGGGCCGCCTGGAGCGCCGCGCGCCGGGGCGGGACCGTGGTCGTGGTCGGGCCGGCCGCGCTGACCAGCAGGTCGAGTTCACCCCGTTCGAGCTGCTCTTCGACGGCAAGCGGATTCTCGGCTCGCTCTACGGCTCGGCGGACGTACGGCGCGATTACGCCCGGATGCTGAGCCTGTGGCGGGCCGGCCGCCTGGACCTCGAGGGAATGATCACTCAGCGGCTGAAGCTGGACGACATCGATGCCGCCCTCGGGGCCCTCGGCCAGGGCGACGTCATCCGGCAGGTCGTCATCTACGACTGATCAGTGGCGGCCGGCGCGGCCGGGCCGGGCGGCCCGGGCCGCGGGCGGGCGGCGATGGGCGTGCTCAGCCGGCGTTGCTGTTTGCGGCTGCTGGCCGTTTCGCCCCTGGCCGTAGCCGTTCGATGATCTCGCCCGCGGCGTGGTCAGTAGCGGCCAGGAAGGCCTGACCCGCCCACAGGTTCAGGCGGTCGGCATCGCCGGCCGCCGCCGCCGCGGCCCGCAGCGTGCGCGTGGCATGGTGGATCTCCGGATAAGCCGGGGGAGCGCCGGGATGATCGATCATGAACTGGTTGACCAGGCCGCGCGCACGCCGGCCGGTGAACGCCCTGGTGATCGCCGTCGTGGTGTAGCGGGGGTCAGCCAGGGCGTCCTTGTACGCCTGACGGGCACCGCTTTCGGGGCAGCGCACGAACGCCGTGCCCAGCTGCGCGGCCGCCGCGCCCGCGGCCAGGACCGCGGCCACCCCAGCGGGCCCCGCGATCCCGCCCGCGGCGATGACCGGCACGCTGGTCAGGCGGCTGATCTCGCCGATCAGCGCCAGCAGGCCGAAATCCTGCCCGGCCCGGTCGTCGTTGGCGAACGTCCCCCGGTGCGCCCCCGCCTCGAAGCCCTGGGCGCACAGGCAGCTGGCGCCGCAGGCCACCGCCGCGCGCGCCTCCTGCGGGCTGGTCACGGTGACGGCCACGAGCGTCCCGCGGTCGCGGAAGGCCGCGGCGATCTGCGCCGGCGGGCAGCCGAAGGTAAAGCTCACCAGGGCCGGCGGATCGGCCAGCAGGCTCTCGACCTTGGCGTCCCAGCTGTCGTCGTCCCACACCGGCTGGCCGGCCGGAGTCTGCAGCCGGCGGGCATCGGGCTCCAGCGTGGCCACGTACGCGGCCACCTTCGCCGGATCAGCGACGGACTCCTGGGGAACAAAGACATTGACCCCAAACGGCCGGTCGGATGCGGCTCTCACGGCCGCGATCTCAGCGTTCATCGCCGGGGCGCTCTTGTAGCCGGCCGCGAGGAACCCGAAGGCCCCCGCCTGCCCGGCGGCCGCCACCAGCTCAGGCGTCGAAGGGCCGCCGGCCATGGGCGACACCATGATCGGCCACCGGCTCAGGTCGCGAAGATCAGGCATCGCAGAGCCACTCATCGCGGCCGCGGGACGCCTGGCCGGGCTCGCCCGGGCCCAGGCCGGGGCCCTCGGCGGGGGCCGGGAAGCTGGCCTGCACGGTAAAGGCATACGGCGTAGGACCATGCGAGCGCAGGTGGCGGACGCGCTCCTCGGCCTCGTCGGTGCTGGGCCGGTGGCCCGCGGGAACCCACCAGCACGCGGCGTGCGCCTCGTGCATGCGATGGAACCATTCCCGGCGGCGGCGCAGGACCTGGCGGTGCATCTCGCCGTAGACAAACGACGCGAGATGCTCGACGTCGGCCCACACGGACATGTTGACGATGACCCCGGCGCTGCCCGCGCCATCCCAGGCAAAGGCGTGGATCGCCGTGGCGTTCCCGTCCTCGGTCTGCAGCCGCCAGACGAAGCCCGCAGCCCGGTCCGCGGCGGCATTGACCGGGTCGAGCGCCGCCACGAAGTCCGCCAGAACCGGATCGTCGAGGGGAGCGGCCAGCCGGGCGACATTGACCTGGGCGAGCTGGTACGTCATGCCCCAAGTCTGCCAGCTGACGGTCCGGTGCGTTCGGCTGTGTTCGGGTGCGTTCGGTGCGCTCAGGTGCCGCCAGGGGCAGGATTCAGCGCGGGCTAAGAATCGGTGCCTAGCGTGGCGATCTGACCGGCCAGGCGGCCGGGCTGGGAGATGCGCCGGGCAGTTACCTTAAACCAGGATTAAAGCGCAGTTAAACAAATGACGGTGACCTTAATTCTTTGCGCGCAGATGTGATTTGCCGCACATCGGTGAACCACTGAGCTAGGCGCATACGTGAATATGTGAGATGGAAAAACACCGTCGGCCAGGGGCCGGCGGAATGTCACAACTCTTGCGAAAGGAATCTCACGTGTCTGCTGTCCTGGGCGTGACCCGAAGCGCCGAGCGCGCTACTCCCCGACTGCCTTTCCGTCCGGTCCGGCGGGCGGCTGCAGCGAGCGAGCCGGCCGGGGCCGCCCCGATGCCCTGGATGCCGGACTTCGACGCTGCTCTCTTGTCGGCCGCCCTCGGCGAGCCGACCGGACGGCTGACCAGCGAGTACTGGGAGCTGGTATAGCGTCTCGCGCGGTAGCACGGCCGAGGATAACAGTGATCCTCGTCGCCCTGGCGCTGGCCAGCCAGCACCGTGCTACGCGCGCACGAGCCGATGCCGGCCAGACTAGGCAGGGCCCGGAGCCTAGGCGGCGGCGGGTGCTGACCCGTATTGGCGGGTGCTGACCATATTCAGGCCAGAAGGGGGAGGTTTTCATGACGGCAGGAGCCGGCGGCACGGCCAGCCAGCCCGTTATGTGGAATTCGTTTGCGAACATGGCCAGCTATGCGAGCCGGGCGCTGACGATCGTCCGGGGCCAGGGAGCCACTGTCTTCGACGCGGCGGGACGCCCGTATCTCGACGCATTGGCCAGCCTCTGGTACTGCAACGTCGGCCACGGCCGGGCGGAACTCGCCGATGCCGCCGCCGCGCAGATGCGCCAGCTCGCCGGCTATCAGACGTTCGAGGCGTTCTCCAACCCGCCCGCCGAGGCACTGGCCCGGCGGATAGCCGACCTGGCCCCGCTGCCCGAGGCCAAGGTCTTCTTCACGCCCGGCGGCGGCTCTGATGCCATCGACACTGCGGCCAAGCTGACCCGCGCGTACTGGCATGCCCAGGGCCAGCCGGGCAAGCAGGTCATCATCTCCAGGGCGCATGCCTACCACGGGATGAACGCCTACGGGACGACGCTCGGCGGCATCCCGGCCAACGCCGAGCCGTTCGGGCCGCTGGTCACCGGCGTCGAGCACGTGCCGTGGGACGATGCGGAAGCCCTGGACAAGCTCATCGGCGGGCTCGGCGCCGGGCGAGTCGGCGCGTTCTTCTGCGAGCCGGTCATCGGGGCGGGCGGCGTGTACCCGCCGCCGGAGGGGTACCTGGCGCGGGTGCAGGAGATCTGCCGCCTGCACGACGTGCTGCTGGTGGTTGATGAGGTGATCACGGGCTTCGGGCGCCTGGGCACCTGGCTCGGCAGCGAGCGGTTCGCGCTGGAGCCCGACATGATCATCACCGCCAAGGGGCTGACTTCCGGCTACGCGCCGCTCGGGGCGCTGATCGTCGGTCCCAGGGTGACGGAGCCGTTCTGGCGGCCCGGCTCGACCGAGATATTCCGGCACGGCTATACCTACTCCGCTCATCCCGCCTCCTGTGCTGTCGGCCTGGCGAACCTTGACCTGATCGAGCGGGAGCAGCTGATCGGCCGGGTCACCGAGCTTGAGCCGGTCCTGGCGGACAAGCTCAGGCCGCTCGCAGATCATGACCTGGTCAGCGAAGTGCGCGCCGGCACTGGCCTGCTCGCGGCGGTGGAGATCGCCCCGCGCGCCCGGGCCGAGGATCCGGGAATCGGCCAGCGCCTGGTGGCCGAGATCCGCGACCGCGGCGTGATCACCCGGCTGGTCCGCGGCGTGGCACTGCAGGTCTCCCCGCCATTCATCGTCACCGAGCAGGAGATCGACCAGATCGCCGAGACGTTCGCCGCGGCCCTCGACGCCATCGCCCGGACGTAACCGCGCCCGCGTTTCTCGACCGCCGCGCCCCTAACCGAGACCCGCTCCCGGAGCCCGCTCCGCACCCGCTCCCGGAGCCCGCTCCGCACCCACACCCGGAGCCCGCTCCGCACCCGCTCCCGGAACCCGGTGGATGTGACTTTCAACGGCACCGGGCGTTCACATCCACCGGGTTGCAGTCCGGGGATGTCATCCCGAGGTGGTCAGCGGCACGGGGTACCACCCGGCTGGATCGCCTGGTGAGCCGGTGAAGTCATACCGGAGCCCGCCGGGCGCCAGTGCTACCAGCGAGATGGACGTCGTTCCCCAGATCCCCCTGGAACCGAGGTCGTGCGCGACGATCAGTGCCCGCGGATCGGCCGTGCCGATGCCGTCGCCGTTCAGCAGGGGCAGCCAGTCGCCCCAGGCCTGCGAGACCGGAGTACCGGGCCGCGGGACGGGGCGTACCGCAGCGCGAAACCGGGGCAGGAAGTGAGCCAGGCGTTCCAGTTCGTGCTCCTGGCCAGGGGCGCTCCGCCCGCCTGCCTGCTGGCGCGCAGAGCCCGATCCTGGCTCCTCGGCGGCCAGCAGCTCACTGTCCAGGCCGCTGTTCACCACGACGTGCAGGCCGTCCGCCAGCTTCCGCTCGGCCAGGTGCTCGCCATCCCAGCTCCACAGCACGGCCATGCCCGGGTCAGCGCTCAGCAGATGAAACGGGTCGAAATCCGCGAGGCCCGCGCGCTCCAGCCGCTCGCCGGCGGCGGCCTGCAGGGGCAGCGCTCCCCGTGAGCGCCGGGATCGCTCTGGCGCCATCCGGCCCCGCCCGTTGAGCACGCACGCCGCGCGCCGCTCGGCAGGCGCCACGGCCAGCCATGTTCCCCCGGCCACCAGGTCCAGGCCGCCGATCAGGCCGGGATAGCCGGGCCAGTGCCGTCCCGGTGGCCGCCAGGCCCGGTCCGCGAGCTCGTCGCGGAACCCGGCCAGCAGCACCGGCGCACCCGCCTCGATGCTGAGGATGGCAGTGCACATGTCCCCATTGGACCAGATCCGGCTCCGGTCGCTGCCCGGCGGCCGATTCGTCGCCCTCAGAATGCTCATCGCTGGCCACGAATGCGGGTGCGCTCGTTAATCGCAAGATCAGCCGGGTAACTTGGGGCCATGCGCCTGAATCCCTGCCTGCGGCCGAGCAGATTCATCCCCGCCGTGCGCGCGGGCACCGCCGTGCGAGCGGGCACCGCCGTGCGAGCTGACACCGCCGTGCGCGCTGACACCGAGATGGGAGCCGTCTGAGATGCACGCGGTTGGCCTGGTCCTGCATCCCATGCGTGACTCCGAGTCAGCCGTAACTGCGGTGCTCGACTGGGCCACGCACAAGGGCATCGAGGTCCTCGGCATTAAGGATGAGATCCGCAGGATCCAGTGCGCGGCGATCGCCGTCACGGCCAAGGAGCTAGGCCGGCGCTCGGACCTGGTCGTTAGTCTCGGCGGAGACGGCACGATGCTGCGCGCCATGCGGCTAGCCGACGGGCAGCGGGCTACGGTGCTCGGGGTGAATCTGGGCAAGCTGGGCTTCCTGGCCGAAGTGGACGTACCCGACCTGCCTAGCGCGCTGTCGGCCATCGATGACAAGCAGTTCACGATCGAGCCGAGGCTCGCGGTCGACGCCGAGATCAACGGCCAGGTATTCACTGCGTTCAACGACGTCGCCGTCGTCCGCTTCCCCGGACACGCAACCGCGGCGGTCGCGCTGGAAGTTGGTGGCCATCCCTTCGTCCGCTACGCCGCCGACGCGGTCGTGGTCGCGACTCCCACGGGCTCCACCGCGTACAGCTTCTCCGCGGGCGGCCCCATCGTCAGCCCTTCAGTGGAGGCACTGCTGGTGACCCCGGCGGCGCCGCATTCCGCGTACAACCGGGGACTGGTGCTCTCCGTGCAGGACAGCCTGGCGCTGGAGATCCTGCCCCGGAGCGGCCGGCTCGCCGTCGAGGTTGATGGGCAGGTCGCCGCGTACCTGGAGCCGGGCGACCGGATCAGCCTGCGGCCCCGGCCCGGCGCCGCGCGGGTCGTTCGCCTGGGCCTTACCACCTTCTACGAGCGGGCCCAGCGCAAGCTGCGCCTGACCGACTCCGCCGAGATCACCTTCAGCGTGCCGCCCGTCCTGTAATCCTGCCACCCGCCCAACAAGGAGATCCGCAGAAATGCCCGACGACGAGACCATCGACCAGCCCGATCTGGAGGACGCGGATCTTGAGGATGACGGGGTACTGGACGCGTCGGACACGCTCGAGGGAGACCCCGGGGATGACCTCCTGGACCAGGGGATTATCCCGTCGGACCGATGGTCTGCCGGAGTGCGGTACGGCTCGACCCTCGCCGAGGAGCGGGCTGGCGAGTCTCTCGACCAGCTGCTCGCCGAGGAGGAGCCGGACCAGGTCGCGGATTTCGACGATGACCTGCCGGAAGACAGCGCCGCGGCCGGCGAGGCCGACGAGGACGTAGCGGACGAGGACGTAGACGGGCTGCTCCTGGACGCAGGTCCTGATCCTCGCTCTGGCCGGCTGGTGGCCGATGACGAGGGAAGCCATCCGGACGAAGAGCCGGATCTTGTCGCACATGACGTCGGGATCGACGGCGGCGCCGCGACCGCCGAGGAGGCCGCGATGCACGTAGTGGACGACGACGACACCGACATCCGCTCCGAGGCCTGACCGCCGTCGGCCGCCAGCCGGCCACCGGCCGACCACCGGCCGCCACCGGGTCAGGCTGGCGCTAGCTTGCGTATCACCTCGGGGACGTCGGCCCCGGGCGCGGGCAAGATGGAAATGACCGGCGTGTCCAGCCCGCTGGCCTGGTACTCGGCCACCCGCTCCCGGCATGCCTCCAGCTCGCCGTGCACCACCAGGTCGTCGACCACCTGATCGGGGATCGCCGCCAGGGCGCCCTTGCGGTCGCCCTCGGCCCACAGATCCTGCATCGGCTTCAGCAGCTCGCCCCGGCCCAGCCAGACGTGGAACGCCGCGTAGGCCGGGACGGTCACGTACGCCGCGAGCACCCGCCGGCCGATGGCCCGCGCCGTGTCGAGGTCCGCGGTGGGGCAGACGAAGATCCTGGCCACCAGCTCGCAGTCGGGCCCCGCGGCCGCGCGCACCTGCGGCACGTCACCGGGCGACAGCCAGTTGGTGATCGCCGCGTCCGCCTCCTGGGCGGCGAGCTTCACCATCTGCGGGCGCAGCGCCGCCAGGGCCAGCGCCGGCGGGACAGCCGGCACCGGATCCAGCCGGAATCCGTCCACCGTGAACGTCTCGTACCGCTCGCTCACCTTCTGCCCGGCCAGCGCCGCGCGCAGGAAGCGCAGCATGTCCCTGGACCGCTGGTAGGGCTTCTCGAACGCGATGCCGTTCCATTGCTCGACGACGACCTGAGACGAGGTTCCGATACCCATCACGAAACGCCCTGGCGCCAGCCCGGCCATCGTCGCCGCGCTCATCGCCAGCAGGCAGGGACCCCGCGTGTAGATGGGCGCGATCGCGGTGCCGAACCGCAGCTCGCTGGTCCACTGGGAAGCCAGGGCCAGGGGAGTGAACGCATCGACGCCGTTGAGTTCCGCGGACCAGGCATCGGTGTAGCCGAGAGCGGGAAGCTCAGTGATGATCTCCCGCTGCTCGGCGAGGGCTCGCCCGCCCAACGGAAGCGTGATTCCCCAGCGCGGCCTGCGTTCCATGTGGTGTCCTTTCAGCTTGCCTGCGTCTCGCCTGCGGGCCTGATCGATTCTCCCGTGAATCCGGGCCGGTACAGACATCACAACCTAGGATCTCGCAGAGTGCCACGTCACCGGCCAGGCCGTGGCAGGATTCGGCCCATGGTCCCTCAGTCTGGTGAAGAGCCATTTGCATCTGCGCTCGGCGATGCTGACCTGGAGTCCGTGTTCGGCAACGCGTCGGCGACGGACACGTGCGCCGCCGTGCTCACCGAGGCGGCCATCGTTTTGCCCGATATCGCCACCCCGCTCGATGCCGAGCTGTGGGGCTCGGACATCGTGGCGGCGATCGGCTCGCGCGTCGGCGCGGCCGAGACGTTCGCGCCCGCCGCCGAGCGGGCCGGCTCGCCGGAGGCGCTGGCGGTCCTGCGGGTCCTCGGCGCGGTGGGCCCGGCCGGCTTGCGCGCCGCGGCCAGCGCCGCCGCGGACCGCCTCGCCGCTCGCGGCGGCACGGAGCCGGGCTGGGTCGCCGGTATCGGAGCGCCCTCGCCCGGCGCGTGCTGGCGGTACGGCGACGCCCTGGGCGTCCTGGAAGTCGTGACGATGAGCTTCGGGTACGGCGAGGAGGCTCATGTCGTCTCGGTGCTCCTCGACATCGGCCAGGGCGGCGCCATCCAGGACGTGTGGATCGGCGAATCCGGTGACGTTCTGGAGCGGACCAGGCAGATGTCAGCCGAGGACCCGCAGATGATCTTCGAGATGATCAGCCAGGAGGACGCGCGCGCCCGGATGGACCGTGCCTTCGCCGCGGGGGAGTGCCCGCGGCAGCCCGAGGAAGTCGGGAACGTGGCATCTCGCCGGGCTCTCCTGCGCGCCCGCGTCGACCTCCTGCCCCGGCCTCCGCGCCCTGCCTAGCTCAGACCGGCCATCCGGCCCTGAGGTATCTGGCTGACCACGCGCCAATAGTGTTGAGGGCCCCCTGCTGTTGCTCTATTCGCAGCAAGGAGCCCTCAGCACTATTGGCAGGTCCCGGAACCGCTGACGATCACGCCGGCAGCCCGACGAAGTCCGCCATCTGCTCGACCGCATAGGCGAAGAACGCATCGGCCGGGTCGGCGCTGCCGACGAACTGCCCGAAAAGCTCGAAGCTGACCATCCCGAAGAGCTGTGTCCACGCGATGAGCCCCCGAGTGATCATGGCCGCAGGCACCCCCGGCGCGATGGCCGCGGCCACGATCTCGGCCTGCCCGGCCAGCGGCTCCTGCAGCAGCTCATCCGCCCGCCTCCCCGCATCCGCCTGGGCCCCGGCGCCCGGCCGGGCCCCCACTCCTGCCGCACGGACGATGCCGCGCGCGGACCAGGTGTCGGCCAGCAGCTCACCGAGCACCGCCGAGACGCGGGTAGCCGGGCCGACGGTCTCCTGTGGCGCCTCATAGCCGGGGACCGGCGTGCCGTAGATCAGCGCGTACTCATGCGGATGAGCAATCGCCCAGTCGCGCACCGCGTGACAGCAGGCCCGCCAGCGGCCCCGGATGGTACCGGGAGGCAGCGCGGTCACGGCGTCCTCGGCGACCTCTCCCAGCGCCTCGTAAGCGTCGATGATCAGCGCGGTCAGCAGATCGTCCCGGCTCGGGAAATAGCGGTAGATCGCCGATGAGACCATGCCCAACTCACGCGCCACCGCCCGCAGCGAGAGCCGCTGCGCGCCCTCCGCGGCTAGCTGGCGCCGCGCCTCGGTCTTGATCTCCCGGCTGAGCTCGGCTCGTGCCCGGTCACGGGCGGTCTGAACGATGGTCATGACGCTAGCCTCCCACGAACGAGAGCATCGATCAACAATCAGATCAGTGCTCTTGACATTGAGCCAGTAATGGTGAACACTGATCCTAAGTGAGAGCACTGATCTCAAGCATCGATCCTGGCCAGCCGGCGACCCGGCCCGCCGGGCCCGCAGGTAAGGAGCATCCGATGACCGACGCCGCCGGCCGCTATGTCATGCCGACCACCCCCGTAGGCCGGGTGATGGGCCGCTGCTTCAACTCGGCTGTCGTCGCGCTGACCCGGGCCGGCATCAGCGTCTGGGGCAGCCGGATCCTGGCCGTCCGCGGCCGCACCAGCGGCCAGTGGCGGACGAACCCGGTGAACCCGCTCACCCTTGACGGCAGCAGGTATCTCGTCGCACCGCGCGGCCACACCCAGTGGGTGCGCAACATGAGGGTGGCGGGCGGCGGCGAGCTGCGCGTTGGCCGGCGCGTAGAGGCCTTCACGGCCACCGAGCTGGCCGATGACCAGAAGCCCGAGATCCTGCGCGCTTACCTGCGGCGCTGGAAGTTCGAGGTTGGCGTCTTCTTCGACGGCGTGGACGCCAGCGCGCCCGACGCCAAGCTGCTCGAGATCGCCCCCGGCTACCCGGTCTTCCGCCTCACCGCCAGATAACCACCGCGAAACGGCCCGTCTCTCCACTCCGCCCCGGCCGCCCGCCAGTCCCCGCGAACCGCAGCATCGACGGCGTCACCGCCCGGTGACGCCGTCGATGCTCTGTCTCAGCAGGTCGGCATGACCGTTGTGGCGCGAATACTCGGCGATCATATGCACGTACACCATGCGCAGGGAGAAGGCTTCGCCGTCGACGTCGAAGGTCTCGCCAAAGTCCATGCCCGCGACCGCCTCGTCGGCGCGGCGCCACTCGGCCTGCAGGCGCTCGATGTCGGCTCTGGCTTCCGCCGCCGAGCCATCGTCGAAATCAGCGTCCTTGCCTAGGGACGGGTCGTACATGGGCTCGACGGGCCGGCCCGCCGCGCGCTGCCGGAACCAGATCCGCTCGACTTTGGCCAGATGCCGGACCAGGCCGAGCAGGGACAGGCTCGATGCCGGGATCGGCCTGCTGGCCAGCTGGTCGCCGGTCAGGCCCGCGCAGATGTTCAGCAGCGTGACGCGCTGCCAGTTCAGGAAGCCTTCGAGGATCGGCCGGTCGTCACCAGTGAGCGGTCCGTCTACCGGGTCGGGTGCCGGCGCAGTCCAGGTCATCCCCCCAGCCTGGCAGAAGCCCCTCCAGGGGAGCAGCCCCCAGGGCAGCCCCGCTGGCTACGTGAGCTGTCTGAGGAACCGCCTGACCGCGCGCGGGGTGGTCAGCACGTAAAGGTCGGCGCTGCTGGCGTGAGCGGCGATCGCCTGCCGGAGCAGGGGGCGGCTCCGGCGGCGGTAGGCAAACAGCCACCGCCAGAAGTCAGCGCGCTCCCGCGCCCGCCGGACGGCCCGCCAGGCGCAGCGGACGGGCGAGAAATCCAGGAACACGATGGTGTCCGCGGCCCGGAGCCGGACGTCGATCATGTCGTAGGGCCCGAGGTCCCCGTCCATGATCCACGCCTCTTGCGCGACGAGGTCCCGCTGGATGGCGGCCCACTGATCACGAGGCGTCGCAGCCAGGCCGGGCCGCCAGAAAAGCTTGTCCAGCTCGATCACGGGGAGGCCGGTTATCTCGCCCATGCGGGCGGCCAGAGTTGACTTGCCCGCCGCGCCAGGGCCCACGATGACAACCCGCCGCACGCTGCCCATGATGGCAGGGGCTCGCCAGGCCTGCTTGCTGGTGCGCCTCGGCCGTAATTGCGCTGGTAGCGGCTCGTGCGAGACTGGACGGCATGTCCTCACCGCTGCGTTGTCTGGTCACCGGGGCATCTGGGTATATCGGCGGGCGGCTGGTACCCGAGCTGCTCGCCGCGGGCTACAGAGTCCGGTGCATGGCCCGCGATCCGGGGAAGCTCAGCGACCGGCCCTGGTCCGACGACGTCGAGATCGCGGTCGCCGACGCCTTGGACGCGACGGCGGTGCGGCGGGCCCTGGAGGGCGTCGATGTGGCCTATTACCTCATCCACTCCCTGGGCACCGGCGCGTCGTTCGAACAGCGGGATCGTGACGCGGCAGGAATCTTCGCGGCTGCCGCCAGGTCCGCCGGGGTGAATCGCATCGTCTATCTGGGCGGCATCATTTCCGGGGATGCCAGCAGCCTGTCACCGCACCTGCGATCACGCGGAGAAGTCGGGGACATCCTGCTGGGCAGTGGCGTGCCAACGGCCGCGCTCCAGGCGGCCGTGATCATCGGCAGCGGGTCAGCGTCGTTCGAGATGCTCCGGTATCTCACTGAGCGCCTGCCGGCGATGGTCACCCCGAAATGGGTGGAAACGCGCATCCAGCCCATCGCCGTGCACGACGTGCTTCGCTATCTGGCCGGCTGCGCGGCACTGCCCCCCGACGTCAGCCGGCGCTTCGATATCGGCGGTCCGGATGTCCTGACGTATGCGGACATGATGCGCCGGTATTCCGACGTGGCCGGCCTGCGGCCGCGGATCCTGGTACCCGTGCCGCTGCTCACGCCGCGGCTCTCATCGCTGTGGGTCGGGCTGGTCACGCCGGTGCCTGCCGGCCTGGCCATGCCGCTGGTCGAATCGCTGCGGAACGAAGTCGTCTGCTCCGAGCACGACATCGCCAGGTACGTTCCGGACCCGCCCGAGGGCCTGCTGCCCCTCGACCGTGCTATCGAACTGGCGCTGCGGCACACTCGCGAGGGCGCGGTCTCCACTCGCTGGTCATCGGCCGCAACGCCCGGCGCTCCCAGCGACCCGCTGCCGAGCGACCCGTCGTGGGCCGGCGGATCACTGTACGTAGACGCGCGCATCAGCGTCGTCCGCGCCTCGCCCGCCGCCCTGTGGCGGGTCATCGAGGGCATCGGCGGTGAGACCGGATGGTATTCCTTCCCGGCCGCATGGGCGGCGCGCGGGCTGCTCGACCGCATCAGCGGTGGCGTGGGACTGCGGCGCGGCCGGCGTGATCCGCGCCACCTGCTCGTCGGCGACGCGCTGGATTTCTGGCGAGTGGAGGCCATCACGCCGGGTGCACTACTGCGGCTGCGCGCGGAGATGAAGCTACCCGGCCTGGCCTGGCTCGAACTGTCGGTCGGACGGGATCATGACGGCATGACGACCTACAGCCAGCGGGCTATCTTCCAGCCGCGAGGGCTGGCCGGACACGCGTACTGGCGATCCATTTCGCCATTCCACGGTGTCGTATTCGGCGGGATGCTCCGCAACATCACCGCCGCCGCCGAGCGGGCCGGCCGCTCGGCGGAGCCTGCTCCAGCCGGGCGCTGAGCCCGCTGAGCCGCGCGACGTGTGGGTATGGACTCCGGGTGTTGATTGCGTTTCCTTTCCGTTGACCGGGCCCGCGGCCGGCGTGCAGTCTTGCGGCGGATGGCCCTCCTGGCAGAGCTCGGCGGCCATGAGCTGGCTGGCGAGCATGAGGGGGTGCGCCAGCCGGCGCCCGGCCAGGCCGCCGCCTGTTTGAGCGCATCGATCTCGGGCTGGATTCTGTACCCCTCTATGCCGCGGCGGCAGTGAGCGGGGCGGTGGCTGGCAGCGGCGCTCGTTGGGCTCTGCGCAGCGCGGACACCGACGTGATGTGCAGGGCGAACAGCAGCGGCACGCCGGCTGTCACGATCAGCGCGAGCGGGGGCTCGAAGATCGGTGCGGCGGACGGCGTGATGTGGATCAGCTGGAATCCGGTGATGGCGCCGAGGGTCAGGGCCACGGCCAGATCGGCCATGCCGAACGCGTTGTGCCACAGGGCGGCGCGGTGGCCGGTGCCCCGCGCGAGCCTGTACGCGACCAGCGGCGCGGCGATGCCGGCAGCAATGTCGCCCAGGCCCGCGGGCAGGGCGAACAGCGCGGGCAGGTGACCGAGGGCCATGATAATCAGGAAGGCCACCCCTTCCACCCGGAACGTGTGCGGGTACTCCAGGCGGCTCGCCATGCCCGGTGCCGCCAGGACGCGCGCGACCACCGGGATCCGGCGCAGGACCAGCAGCGTGCCGAAGAAGCCGGCCACTGCGACCGGCAGCCACGGCACCCCGTGGCCGAGCCGCGTGTGGTACCAGCCGTGACCCGCGATCACCGTGGTGGCGGTGAACCAGCCGCCGAGCACGGCGGCCGCGGCCCCGGCGAGCAGGGCCGCGCGCCACCGGCCCAGGCCGGAGCGTTTCGCGCCGCTGTACAGCACGACGCAGGTCGCAGCCGCGATCGCGGCGGTCAGGGCGATGGTGATCACCCACAGATAGGCAGGCGGGTCGTACATGAGATCCTCCATGACTAGATGCGTATCTGCAAGATACTAACTTGCAACTAGTATCTGTCAACTAGTAACATGGAGGACGTGACTCGGAACGTTCGCACCTACGGCCACTTTTGCGCGGTGGCACGCGCCCTAGAGCAAGTTGGCGACCGGTGGAGCCTGCTGGTGATCCGCGACCTTCTCACCGGCGCCAAGAGGTTCACCGACCTGATGAACCGCCTCGGCGGGATCACCCCTAAGACGCTCAGCCAGCGCCTGCGCGAGCTTGAAGACGCCGGGATCGTCATCGCCGACCGGGAGCCGGGACGGCGGGAAGTCTGGTACCGCCTGACACCGGCCGGAGCCGACCTCGGGCCCGTCATCGACGGGCTCAGCTGGTGGGGGCTACGGCACGCCTGGCGCTGGCCCCAGGCCGACGAGCCGCTGCACGCCGAGCACCTGCTCCGCAGCGCCATCCGGGCTATCGACCTCGCCACCGACGACCACGAACCAGCCCGCTGGCACTTCCGGCTCGACGGCGCAGACTACCTGGCCGAAAGCGACGGCCACCAGTGGTCACTTACCGCGAAAGCCCCGCCCGCACCGGCCGACGTCACGATCACCGCGACCACCCAAGCCCTGCAGGCTTTCATCTTCGCCGGGTCGGACGTCGGCATCGACGTCGCCGGCGAAACCGGGGCAGTCCAAAGATTCCGGCAGCTGATCAGCACCATGGCCACCGTCGTACACCCCGTCTAGACCGGAGCCGTGGGATCGACGGTCACATGCGGCACACCTCCAGAACCGCCTGATTGAAGAATTGCGGTAGGCGCGGCGGCTGTGTCGTAGCGTTCAGAGGTCCGATGGGCTGGCTTCCGAACCGTCTGCCGGCCGCCTGCGGTCTGGTTTTAGAACGGCGTGCCAGCTCGTCGGGTCTCGCCGTGGTGTGGCTCAAAAGAGGCGCGACGCCAGCAGATCCGAAATCAGGCATGCCTGCCGCGGTCCCTTTCCCAGATGATGAAGAAGGAGCGGTTGATGGCGGCTGTGATGATCGGTGTCGATCCGGACAAGGGCTCGCATGCAGCGGTGGCAATCGGCGCGGCCGAGGAGCCGCTGGGCGAGGTGCGGGTGCGTGCCTTGGCGGCTCAGGCCGGGCAGCTGGTGGCGTGGGCGGCTGACTGGCCGGAGCGGATCTGGGCGGTCGAGGGTGCTGGCGGCCTGGGCCACTTGCTGGCCCGGCAGCTCGTGGCAGCGGGCGAGCGGGTGCTCGACGTGCAGCCCGGGCTTGGCGCCCGGGGTCCGGCTGCTGACGGCCGGAGACACGAACAAGAATGACCCGGAGGACGCCCGGTCGGTCGCGGTCGCGGCGCTGCGCTCGACCGCACGGCGGGAGGTGAAGCCGGACGATCACGCGGCAGTGCTCAAGGTGTGGCCCAGGCGGCACCGTGACCTGGGCCGGACGCGCACCCAGGTCGCCTGCCGGCTGCACGCCGTGCTCTGCGAGCTCGTCCCCGGCGGCATCGCCAAGGAGATAACCGCAGCTCACGCGGCTCGTGTCCTGGTATCCGCCGAGCCCGCCGGGGCTGTTGGCCTGGCCCATCACGAGCTCGCCGCCGGGGTTCCTCGAAGACCTGCGCCGCATTGACACCCAGATGCGCGATACCAGGAAAAAGCTGACGGCCGCAGTCCGGGCACCGGGCACCGCTACTACCGAGATCTTCGGGGTCGGCCCGGTCCTTGCCGCCACCGTGATCGGCTGCGTCGCCGACGTGTCCCGCTTCCCCGGCCAGGACCACTTCGCCGCCTACAACGGCACCGCGCCGATCGAGGTGTCCTCAGGGAACCGGAAGATCCACCGGCTGTCCCGCCGCGGGAACCGGCGCCTCAATCACGCCATCCACATGGCCGCGGTTACCCAGATCCGCTACCGGCACAGCGACGGCCGGGCCTGCTACGACCGGAAGCTGGCCGAGGGCAAGACGTCCAAACAGGCCCTCCGATCGCTCAAGCGGAGGGTCAGTAACGTCATCTTCGGCCGCCTTCACACCGATGCCCAGCAGACCGCCGCAGCGGCCAGAACGAGGGGCCCGGGAGGGCAACCGGGGAGCGACTCTGTCGCCAGCGCGGCCGGATTGCACCCCGAGCACCGGCTCTTCGGCCAAGCCACTCCCGAGCCCGCCACCACCCTACGACCCCCCACCCGCCACGCCCGCACCATCGCGCCGAAACGAATCCCAAAGAAGACCCGGACGACCTCTTGACACAAAGAGGCTTCGATCTGCGTGGCTACCGGGTCCGGGGCCGTCACCGCTGACCGATGCAGAACTGAATGATCTGTGATAGTCGGGCACTGCCCAGTGCTCGTACATGCCGAATTGAGTGCGTTGCGTGAACGCATGCTTATACGCTGACCGGCATGTTCACTCGCAGTTATGCGGGCTGGCCGTAGTTCCGCGAAGATTGGCGGACTAGCATTGGCATGTACTGTGGGGTTACGGCAGATTGCCGACCCTCAGCGCCCGGTAGCTGCGTCAACGGCGGGCGATTGCGTGCAGATCATCCATTTCTAGGGAATCTGACCACTCGATCGGGCCCAAAGGATCGGCCGTGCAGCGGCGCATCAGCGGCTGGGGCTGATCTGGACGACACAATCGCTGCGGGGGGAAGAGCAGCGCTGCGGCGTTGGCAGTCTGCCGCAGGTCGTGGACCGCGCGGGTATAGTTTTCTGGACGGTTCTTCCGTCCCGGCGGCCTCTCCTCCAGGCAGGCGGTGGGCCGCCAGGTGAGGCTGATCTCATGAGCAAACCGACCATCTTGGCGGTCGACGACGATCCAATTGTTTCTGCCGCGATTACTCGCGACTTGCGCGGCCGCTACGCCACCGATTACCGCGTCGTGGGCGCGACGTCGGGGCCCGAGGCGCTGGAGGTGCTGGCCAAGCTGGCCTTGCGCGGCCAGCAGGTGGCGTTGATCGTCGCCGACCAGCGGATGCCGCAGATGACAGGTATCGAGATGCTCGTACAGGCGCGTACTTATGCGCCGGGGGCGAAAAACCTGCTGCTTACGGCGTACGCCGACACGGACGTCGCCATCAAGGCGATCAACGACGTCGGCCTCGACTACTACTTGCTCAAGCCGTGGGACCCTCCGGATGAACGGCTGTTCCCCGTCATCGACGACCTGCTCGGCGACTGGCGGCAGGCGAACCCGGACCACACCTCCGACGTGCGGGTGGTCGGCCAACGGTGGTCTGACCGCAGTCATGACATCAAGATGTTCCTGGCCCGCAACTACGTGCCGTACCGGTGGTACGACGTCGAGCGCGACGCTGAGGCGCAGCGGTTGCGTGACCTCGCGCATGCGACAACGGCCGACCTCCCACTTGTACTCGTCCCCGACGGTGACACGCTTCGCTCGCCATCGACACTCGAGCTCGCCGGCGCGCTCGGGTTGCGCACCACGGCCCGGCAGCCGCTGTATGACGTGTGCATCGTGGGCGGCGGACCAGCCGGCCTGGCCGCCGCGGTGTACGCGGCGTCGGAGGGCCTGAGCACCGTCATCGTGGAGCGCGAAGCACCCGGGGGCCAGGCAGGTCTGAGCGCGGCGATCGAGAACTACCTCGGGTTCCCGAAGGGGCTGACCGGCTCCGACCTCGCCCAGCGCGCCATTGCCCAGGTTTCCCGCTTCGGTGCCGAGATGGTCCTCGCTCGCGACGTCGTCGGCTTTGAGGCCCGCGGGCCCGTGCGCGCCGTGCTGTTGGCCGGTTCGGGAGAGATCGAGGCCCGCGCGCTCGTCGCGGCGACGGGCGTGTCCTACCGGCGCCTGGAAGCAGCCGGGCTCGGCGAGCTCACGGGCCGCGGCGTCTACTACGGCGCGAACGCCAGCGACGCGAGCCAGACCCAGGGCGACGATGTCTACATCGCCGGGGCGGCCAACTCGGCGGGCCAGGCCGCGCTCAACCTGTCCCGCTACGCCAAGCGGGTGGTGCTAGTGGTCCGGGCTGCGACGCTCGCGGGCACGATGTCCCAGTACCTGGTTGAGAGGATCACGTCCGTGCCCAACATCGAGGTGCGGTATCGCAGCGAGGTCGTGGCGGCACGGGGCGACGGCCACCTCGAGGAGCTCACCCTCGCCGACAGGGACTCCGGCGTCATCGAGGAGGTGCCCACGTACTGGCTGTTCGTGTTCATCGGCGCCGCGCCCCGCACCGAGTGGCTCGCCCCCGAAGTCGCCCGGGACGACAACGGGTTCATCGTCACGGGGCAAGACCTCCTGGGGCCCGCCTATGCCGGGCGCTGGACGCTGCCTCGTGCGCCGTTCGGCCTCGAAACGAGCGTGGCTGGCGTTTTCGCGGCCGGCGACGTCCGGCTCGACTCCATGAAGCGGGTCGCATCAGCCGTCGGGGAGGGCGCAATGTCGATCTACCTGGTACACCGTTACCTGGCCACGATCTGATGCGCGCCGAGGAGCTTCGCCTTCTTGGCCTCTTCGACGGCCTGACCGACGATCAGCTCGCTGAGCTACTCGAGGGCAGTACCGAGCTTCGCATCGAGCCCGGCGTCGACCTGTTCCGCGAGGGCGAGTACGCGGACTTCTGGTGGGTGCTCGTGGAAGGGACGATCGACCTCGTCCGCCACATAGGCCGCGAGGACACTGTGGTCCGGAAGATGGACGTGCCGGGCCGCTGGGCTGGCGGGTTCCGCGCCTGGGACGAACACGGCGTCTATCTCGCGACTGGCCGGGGAGCCACCAGCGGGCGGGTGCTCCGGGTGCCGGCCGAAGTGCTGCGTGACCGGCTCAACGCCTGGTTCCCGCTCGGCAGGCACCTGATCGAGGGGCTCTACAGCACCGCACGCTCCATCGAGTCGACGGCACGGCAGCGGGAGTCCCTGATCACCCTCGGCACGCTCGCCGCCGGCCTCGCGCATGAGATCAATAACCCGGCGGCTGCCGCCACCCGGGCGGTCGACGCCCTCGAGACCGCGTGCCAGACGCTGCTCTCATCCCTCGGCCGGCTCGCCGAAGACGAGATCTCGGCCCGGCAATTCACCACGCTCGATGCGCTGCGCCGTGAGCTCGAGCCTCAGGCGGCCAGCGACCCGCTGGCCCTGGCCGATCACGAGGAGGCGCTTGCATCGTGGCTCAGCAGCCACGGCATCGTCTGCGAGTGGATGATCGCCCCGCCGCTCGCCGCCGCCGGGGCCAGCGTCGCCTGGTGCCAGCGGGTGGCGTTGGTGCTGGAGGGACCGGCTCTGGGACCGGCCCTGGAATGGGTGGCGGCCACCCTCTCCGCCGCCACGCTGCTGTCAGAGCTGAAGGATTCGAACCGGCGCATCTCCGAGCTTGTCACCGCCGTCAAGTCCTACTCGCAGATGGATCGCGCGTCGATGCAGCGCGTTAACGTAACCGACGGGATCGAGAGCACCCTGCTAATGCTCGGGTACAAGCTCCGCGACGGTGTCACGGTCATCCGTGACTACAGCGCAGACGTCCCGCGGATCGAGGCACACCCCGGCGAGCTGAACCAGGTGTGGACCAACCTCATCGACAACGCCATCGACTCTATGGTCGGCAAAGGCACGATCCGGCTGTCGACCCGGGCCGAGGGGAATGACGTCGTCATCGAGGTCGGCGACACCGGCCCGGGCATGCCACCGCAGGTAGCGGCCCGCGCGTTCGAGCCCTTTTACACGACCAAGGACGTGGGCAAAGGCACCGGTCTCGGCCTCGACATCGCGCGGCGCATCGTCGTGGAACGCCACGGTGGCACGATCACCATCGACTCCCGACCAGGCAAAACGGTGCTGCGAGTCCGCATCCCCGTCCGGCCGCCAGCGCCCCGGGAGCGAACAGCCAGCTGAGCCGCTCACCGCAGGGAACGCCAAAGGCGCAGCATGCTGCATAGTTATGCGACAACATCCGCCACCAGGATCATCCGCTATTGCCGACTATCGAATGACGTGCCTCGCGGCGAAGGCAGGCAAATCGTCACGGTACGTAACTGCTGCGAACCATCAGTTCCGCTGGGTGTCACACATCGAGCAACGTCGACGTTCCTAAACTACCGTAACGTCACCCAGCGTATACTTAACGTAAGGAGTTATCTCACCGGATAAGCGGCCCTGTCGCGTGTTACCCGACCTGGCTCACGATCGTGGGTTGTCGGCGAGCGCATCGCTGTGACCTGCGGAATCCTGACTTTCAGCGGGTAAATCTGCGCACTAAGCCGGGGCCGGGGAGTGGCCTGGTGTCCCGTATGTGCGGACAGTGAAGACGGCATCGGGTGCGCCGACGGCACAGATCGCTCGCTCCTCGCCTCAAGGGTTGCGGGATACGAGCACATCGGGCCGGTGCATGATGACGCTGAGCTGGAGGTCCTTGGACCTGCTACGCGCCAGGCCTGACGGCCGGTCAGGGCGAGTCCGGCCTCGGCTAGGGCCAGGATCATCGAGCCTGTCAGCAAAGCCTGGCCGCCTGCGCATCCTGAAGGAGGCGGTCGGTCTGCTTGAACTGGCCGCCGGGTTACCGTGGCGGTATGGCGGAAACCCAGCGGGAGCCCGTGCCACGCGTCGACTCCGGTGAGCTCGACACGGCCCTGGCGTTCTTGTCATTCGCCCGGCACTGCGTGCTGAAGAAGGCCGACGGGCTGTCTGATGAGCAGCTGCGCTGCGTCCTGGTCGACAGCGGCACCTCCGTCCTTGGCCTGGTCCAGCACCTGACCGAGGCGGAGCGGCTCTGGTTCGGCTACCACCTCGTCGGGGCCGCCTGGGACGCCGGGCAGGAGTACGGCATGAACGTCCCCGCCGACCGCGCCGCGGCCGACGTGCTGGCCGGCTACCGGGCGGCAATCGAGGACAGCGACCGCGCGATCCGTGCTGCCGGCGACCCGGAAGCGCGTTTCGCCGTCCCGGTCGGCGGCAACCGCCACACGCTCCGGTGGGTCATGGCCCACATGACAAGCGAGACCGCGCGGCACGCCGGACACGCGGACATCCTCCGGGAGCAGCTCGACGGCACTACCGGTCGCTGAACCCGGCGTCAGCCGCCCTGGCCGTCAGCCGCTGGATCAAGGAAGCCACCTGCCATCAAGAAATTCGTCCGCACCGCATGCCGCTACCGCACCATCGAGATCCCGGCCGACCCCCGCATCATCACCGCTGCCGACCCCTTGCCGGACAGCCTCCGCGACGATCCGCTATGACCGTGCCCGCGGCAGTCTGGACCGGCACGCGACCTGGCGAGCGGGAGATCCGGCCTCGCTCGGCGCACCGCTGCGGGCCGGCTGCGAATCGTAGGCTCGGAACCGTGGAGCGGGTTTTGCTGACCGGGATGTCGGGCACCGGCAAATCGAGCGTGATCCGCGAGCTGCGAGCACTCGGATACAAGGCCGTCGACACCGACGATGGCTGGTGCGAGCAGCTGCCCGGCGGGCGGCAGCGGTGGCGCGAAGATGCCATCGCCCGGCTGCTGGACACCGAAGACACCGATGTGCTGTTCATCGCCGGGTGCGAGGAGAACCAGGTCCGCTTCCATTCCCGCTTCGACCTGATCATCTTGCTCAGTGCTCCTGCCCCGGCCATGATCGAAAGGCTCGGCGCCAGGACTGGCAATCCTTATGGCAAGGCGCCCGGCGACATGGACCGGATCCTCGGCGACCTGGCCGCGGTTGAGCCGCTACTGCGGAAGGCAGCCGATCACGAGATCCGGACGACCATCCCGCTGGCCGAAGTGGTCGCGAAGGTGCTGTACCTGGCCGGCCTCGCCCCGGATGGCCATGACACGCCAAGGACGCGCTCCGGCTGATTACCCGCCATGACCGCCGAAGACAGCGACTTTGCAAATAGCCAACGCTCTGCGTGGCCTGTGGCATTATCGCCGCTGGCCGTTGAGGTGTGCAGATCTGGTCAGTCTGGCGCGGGGGCAGTCCCCGGTTGGGGGTCCGGGTTCAGGCGTGGTCGTTTTTGTTCCACAGCTGGTGAGTAAGGCCGCTAGGCGAAGTGACCGACTCAATGGTGAAGCGGCCTTCGAGGCCGCTTGATCCCTCCCAGAGGGATACGCCGCGCCCGAGGGTAATCGGCACGATCACCAGGTGCATGAAGTCGACCAGATCGGCCTGGAGAAACTGACGTACCGTCGAGGGTCCTCCGCCGAGGCGGACGTCACGACCATCAGCAGCCTGTTGGGCTAGGCGGAGCACCTCCTCCGGTGGCCCGTCCACGAACCGGAAGCTGGTCCCGTTGGGAAAGTCAATCGTGGGATGCGGGTGGTGGCTCATGACGAACACCGGTGTCTGGAATGGCGGCTCGTCACCCCACCAGCCCCGCCACCCGTCGTCGGGCCAATCACCAACCTGGGGACCGAACTTGCGACGTCCCATGATCTCGGCGCCGATGCCCTGGCTCCACATGCTGGTCAGGGCGCGGTCCAGCGTGATGGGGGCATCCGCCTTATCGACGCCATGGATTACCCGGCCGTCGAACCACGTGAACAGCCGCTCGGCGCCGCCGATCGGGGCGTCGAACGTCACATGCTCGCCGGCGGCGTAGCCGTCGAGGGAGATGTTCAGGTTATGGACCCGGGTACGGGGCATCACGACTCCTTCTGCGATCGGATGAAGCGTTCACGCAACATAGTCCGGCGGGATGGCCGGGACTTATCGCTGAACCGCTGACATCGTGGTCAGTTCGGGTATCAGCGGAAGTACGCCGCGGCATGCGATGGCAAGAATCCAGCCCGTGCTGGACTCGGATCGAACCGCCCCACTCGCTGACTACTGCCCGTTGCCGGCGACGCCGCCGGCAGCGACGAAGCGATCGGTCCCGACGGGCTCGGGGACGCGCTCCAGCCAGATCTCGCGCCAGTAGGCGTAGATCTTCCGGGGGCAGCTGCGGTGAAAGTCGGCCAGACAGACCACATCGGAGAGGATGACGCAGGGCGTCTTCATCGTGATCATCCTGCCGGTCGGCTCGTCGATGATCTGGTTGACGCGGTGGTGCACCTGCACCACCTTCCCGCAGTACCGCAGCATCTCCCGGTCGAAGTAGAGGCCCCGGTTACGGTAGTCGCTGTTCAGCGTCTTCTCAATCTCCTCGGCCGATTTCACCCGGACCCATTCGCCCGGCTGCAGATCGAGCTTCTCCACAGGGCCCTTGGTCGCGGTCCCGAACAGGAACGGATAGCGGTTGCCGCCGCGGATCCGGAGCCGGGCCGGGAGCTTGAGGGAGAGGTCCTGGAACTGGTTGAAGGCACCGATGAGGATCCCCCGCACTACGCTCCAGACCGGCGCGTTGCCGTAGCGAACGTCGTCAACGTACTGCCTGGCGTCGTGCATTGGGATGACCCGGCCGACGGCCCGCGGAAGCTCTGTGGCCTGACAGGAGTAGAGCGTCTCGCCGGCCTCCGCGTGCTCGGCCGCGGGCCGGCAGCCGCCGTGGGCCACCTCCGCCAACCGCTGCGGCGTGCATGCGGCCCGCGGCGTGGCCTCTGGTTGCGTGACCGCGGCGATCGGCAGCGTCCGCACGCCCGGTGCACCGGAGCCGGCGCTGTCGCCGGCTGCCGGCTTGAGCCAACTCGTCTTCCAGTAGATGAGGCAGCCCGCCTGGCACCCCCCGTGGGCCTGCCCGTCGCAACGCACGTCGGCCAGGTGGACCGTGTTCTGCATCTCGCGCATGCCGGACCAGTTGACCGTGTCGCAGGTCTTGCCGGCGATCTTGTCGATTCGGAACGTCCGGCCGCAGTACTGCAGCATCTCCGGCATGAACTGCAGGGAGTCGTGTTCGCCGCGCGAATCCAGCCCGGCGAGGATCTCCTCGGCGGACCTGATCTCCACGAGGTCACCCAGCGCGAACCCGTTGACCGTTTTCGGTCGATTTCCAACCACCACCGCGCACTCCTTGTCGGTTCGAGATGTCGCACTCGCGTCCGCGTGGGACGGAGCACATTGTCTCCGACGCGCAGGTCGCCGAAACCGATTACGTCGCCTTCACCGGGCGCCGCACGGCCGAACACGTAGCGCGCGCGTAACAGTAGCACTGGCATGCCCTTTCACCTGGGCAGTCTCTGGTTTCCCCCGTGCGCACGCTGAAGCAGGCCACCATCGAAACCGGCCCGCGAATCATCACGGGCAACGTCTCGGGTTATGGCCAGGTCGTCAGCTAAGACAGGAACCCCGGTGCTGGCCGCCCCATACGGACCTACCGGGGTTCTTGGCACTGCCCCATATGCTAACCCCGGTAGGCGACGAAGGCGGACCACCATCAGGCGGGCCTTCGGCAGCCGGGCTGGCCGCCGCTAGCCTCTGGACGGTCTGGGCGCCTCGGCCCCTCAGGATTGACTCAGCACGAGCAGTCCCTAATCGGTGTTCGGCTCGGTCAGGACGTCGACGCCCCGGCCCGATCCCCGGATCAGGTACCCGAAGTGCGAGTGGTCGGGCACCAGTTCTCCCGTCGCGAAGTCGAACCGGTGCGCGGGTTAGGGGCCGAGCAGACCTGTCAGGACGCGGGCGATGATATCTGGGTAGCGGTCCGCGAGTTCCTCGGGGCGCGGTAGCTGTGCTTGCGGGGACAGGAACGCCGCTAGCCGTGGGTGCCCGCCGGAGGTGAGGGCGTGGCCGAGGTAGGCGAGGTTGCGGGCCTGCAGGCCATGGTCAGCCTGCTCTTGCAGCGCGAAGGCCGCGGTGATCCCGTTCAGCATCCCGAACGCCTCCATCTTCGCCTCGACGGCCGCCGGATGCCCCTGCAGGAGGGTGAGAAAGTGCTCGATCAGGGCGGTTCCGTTTGGGCCGATGACCGGGCGGGTCATGGTGAGCCCGGCCAGCCAGCGGTGGCGGCGGAAGATGAAGCGGGCCTGCTCCCCGAAGGCGATGAGGTCGGCGAGCCAGTCACCGGTTGGCGGCGCGGGCTCGTACTCTGCGCCCGTGGCATCGGTCATCAGGTCGAGGAGGTCCTCGCGGGTCTCGACGTAGCGGTACAGCGACGCGGCGCCGGTACCGAGTCCGGCGGCCACGCGCCGCATCGAGACCGCGTCCAGGCCCTCGGCATCGGCGACTCGGAGCGCGACCCGGGTGATCTCGGCCCGGCTCCACTGCGCGGGGCGGCCGACCGCAGAGCTCTCTGGGCGCAGCCATATGCTCGCCGTCGACCGTTCCGCCGTCGTCATCTCGCCTCCCCTTCGCGATCGCCGTTCTCAATCTAGTATGCTCGACTTCGCGAACGATGTACGCGAAATGCTCGCGATGGGAGCCGGTGATGGCACAAGACGTGAAAGGAAAGCTGGCGACGGAACGCGCCGTTAAGCTGCCCAGGCACGTGAGGTTTTTCACGCGGCAGTCCCGCAAGGGCCTGCCCGCGCCCGCGTGCGCGGTGGCGCTGGAGCGGGGTATCCGGATCCCGATGCCGGACGGGACGCACCAGATAGCCGACCGCTACGTCCCGCAGACTCCCGAGCCGTGCCCTACGCTGCTCGTTCGCACCCCCTACGGGCGCGGGTTTCCCTACGACTTCATGTACGGGGGCCTGTTGGCCGAGCATGGCTATAACGTCCTGCTGCAGAGCACTCGGGGAACGGGCGGGTCGGGCGGTAGCTGCGAGCCGTTCACTGACGAAGCGGCCGACGCCCAGGCGACGATCGCCTGGCTGCGCGAGCAGCCCTGGTTCAATGGTTCGCTCGCCACGATAGGCGCGAGCTACCTCGGCTTCACCCAGTGGGCGTTGGCGAATGACGCGCCGCCGGAACTCAAGGCGATGGTCGTCCAGGTCAGCACGGAGGACTTCTACGGATTCCTCTATCCAGGCGGTGCCTTCGCCATGGAGGCCACGCTGACCGGAGTGGCCGCCATGCTCTCCCAGGACAAGGGGTTCCGCCCGTTCGTGGGCGCCGTCCTGCGGCTGATGCTCACCTACAGGAAGGTGGCGCGGATGCTGCCGCTCGTACCTGGGTACAAGCTGGCCTTCGGGAAACGGGTCGGCTACCTTGAGGACTGGCTGGCCCACCCGGCCGCCGGCGATCGGTACTGGGGACCACGGCGGGCCAATCCGGACATCAGCTCCCTGCCACCGGTCCACCTGCTCGGCGGCTGGTATGACGTCGTCATCGACGGGACGCTGGACAGTTACCGGCGGCTTCGTGAGGCCGGCCGCACGGTGCGGCTGGTCGTCGGCCCGTGGAACCACACGTCTGGGTTCAGCAAGGACATGCCGATCATCGCCGGAGAGGCACTCGCGTGGCTGCGCGTGCACCTGACCGGGAACGGGGATGCTCCGGGCCCGACCCCCGTGCGCGTCCACGTCGGCGAGACCGGCGGCCAGGGACAATGGCGTGACCTGGCCGACTGGCCGCCGCCAGGTGGCATCACGCAGTCATGGCACCTGCACGCCGGCGGAACCCTCGCGGACTCGCCTGGCGAGGGCACATCATCGTTCCGCTACGACCCGCACGATCCGACGCCCGCGGTCGGCGGGCCGCGCATGGACAGCAAAGGCTTCGGCTCGAAGGACAACCGCAAGCTGGAGGCACGCGCCGACGTCCTCGTCTTCACCGGCCCGGTCCTCAGTGAACCGCAAGAGGCCATCGGCCCGGTCAGCCTCCGGCTGCGGGTTCGCGGCAGCACTCCAAGCTTCGACGTCTTCGCCCGGCTGTGTGACGTGGACGTCAAGGGCACATCATGGAACATCTGCGACGGGCTGCTACGGCTGGACGCTACGACGCCAGCCGACGCCGACGGCTGGACCGAGATCGAGGTTCCGATGAGCGCGACCGCCCACCGCTTCGCACCCGGCCACCGCCTCCGCGTCCAGGTGTCCGGCGGTGCCCACCCCCGTTGGGCCCGCAACACTGGCACCTCCGAGCAGATCGCGACGGCGACCAGCCTTGTGCCGGCGGACATTGAGATCAGCCACCGCGAGACCGTCCTATCGCTGCCAGTGCTGCTCCGGTAGCGTCCCCAGCCCGAAAGTAACCCGCGAACCGCCGATCTGGGCGGATGTAGATCAGCTGCCGATCAAGGAGCGGCCGTTCAGTCTCCGTCTTACCTGCTCATCTTCACATCGGTCAGCTGGCGTTGCCGTGATTGAGGGCCCCGGGGGTGCCGCAAGCCCAGGAAGCCCGCAATCCCGGCGGCCGCCAGGACCGCCCCGGCCACGAGCAGGACGAACTCGAAGCCCTGGAGAAATGAGGTCACCGCCGGATCGTGTGCGAGCCCGCCTACGTATGCGGCGGCCGCGTGCACCTGACCGCCTGCCACCTCGGCCCCAACCTGGGCTGCCCGCTGTTGCCCGGCTGCGGGGAAAGTACGGGCCTGGTGGTGCCAGCTGGCCAGGGTCACGCCGGCGCCGATGGATCCCAGGATGGCCAGTCCCGTGGCCGTGCCGATCTGACGGCAGGCGTTGAACAGGCCTGAGCCGATCCCCGATGATCCCGCCGGAACGCCGGCCATCGCCGCGGACGAACCCGCCGGGACCATGAGGGCGAAGCCCACTCCCACCAGGACGTAGCACGCAGCCGGCCAGGCAAACGGCGTCTCCTGCGTCAGCTGGCTCATGCCCAGCATGCCCGCGGCGGCTATCAGGCACCCCAGCCCGACAGCCGACGCCACCGGCAGCCGCCGCTCGACCCGCTTGCCGGACTGGGCCACAACGAAGTACGGGATGCAGAAAAAAAGCCAGGACAGTCCGGTGCGCAGCGCCGACCATCGGTCGATGTTCTGGAAGAAGAGCGTCACGTAGTAGATGAATCCCGAGAACGCAAGGTAGGCCAGGAGGTACACGGCACAGGCCCAGGCAAAGCTCGGGGCTCGCAACAGCGCCGGGGGAACCATCGGTGACGCGGTCCGGTGCTCCCACACAAAGAAAACGACCAGGACCGCTGCGCCGGCGGCGACACAGGCGGTCACGGCCGGCGAATGCCAGCCGACGTCGGATGACTCGACAAATCCGAAGGTCAACAGCAGCAAGCCGCAAGCGCTCAGCGCGACCCCGGCGGTATCGAAGGGCCGGGGTACAGGTTCCCTGGACTCCGCGACCGCGACCTGCGAGACAACCACCGTCACTATCCCGATCGGGACATTAACCCAGAAGATCGATGACCACGGGAACACGCTGAGCAGCAGGCCGCCCGCCACGCTGCCGCCCGCGACGGCCAGGCCGCTGACCGCGGCCCACAGCCCGATGGGGCCGGTCCTGGCCTCCGGCGGATAGGCCTCGGTGATCAGTGAAAGGGTCAGCGATGACATGACGGCGCCACCGATTCCCTGGATCACCCGGAAACCGATCAGCATTCCACCGGAAGCCGAAAGAGCACAGCCGACCGAGGCAACCGTGAACAAGCAGACCCCGGTCATGAAAAGGCGCTTGCGCCCGAAATGGTCGCCCAGCGCGCCCCCCGTTGGAATCAGCGCGGCCAGCGCCAGAGCGTAGGCACTGACCACCCATTCCAGGCCCGCGGGCGAGAGGTGAAGCTCGTGCTGCAAAGACGGAAGGGCGACGCTTACGATCATGACATCGAGCACCATCATGATCTGAGCGGTGCACGCCACAGCCAGGGTAAGCCGCTGCCTGCGCGCTGTACTCAGAGTCATGACTCAACCCTGCCCCACCTGACCGGCCAGCACACTGTCACAGGGTGTCGGCAAAGTCCGACTGGGCGGTGATCCCGGGCCTGGCGGTGTGCGCGGTGCTGGCCGGCTTATCTCAGCACCGCCCCAGCCCAACCGGGAGGGGAACTGCCGGGAGCGGGGGCTCACGGCCAGAGAGCCGCCCCCCGCGGAGTCCGGCCGCGGCTGTTCAAACGTGAGACGGCCAGGCTCCGGGGGGCCGGTTACCGTGACTCCAGGGCCTGAGCTGACGTGCTCGCGATGCAACAACGTCAGAGCCTCCGGATTCACCGGAGCGGCTTACCGGGAGGAGATCGAGATGACCCGACGTGACATTGAGTTCGATGCCGAGGGTGTCACCCTGCGCGGCTGGTTCTACTCAGCTGAGGGCGCGGTGGGTCCCGCTCCGGCCGTTGTCATGGCGCACGGGTTCTCGGCCGTCAAGGAGATGTACCTCGACAGCTTTGCCGAAGTCTTCGCCGCGGCGGGACTGAACGTGCTGGTCTTCGACAACCGCAACTTCGGCGCCAGCGACGGCGAGCCCCGTCAGGAAATCGACCCGTGGGCGCAGGTCCGCGACTACCGCGACGCCATCAGCTACGCCAGCACCCTGCCGGAGGTGGACGCCTCCCGGATCGGCATCTGGGGCAGCAGCTACTCCGGCGGCCACGTCCTGGTGGTCGCCGCGATCGACCGCCGGGTCAAGGCGGTAGTGAGCCAGGTCCCGCTGGTCAGCGGTCATGACAGCCTGCGGGCCCTGGTCCGGGCCGACTTCATCGCCGGGTTCCGCGAGATGTTCGACGCCGACCGTCTCGCCCGCTTTGAGGGCAAGCCGCCGGCCATGGTGCCGGTGGTGGATGAGGACCCGCTGGCCGCATCGGCGCTGCCGACCCCGGATTCCTGGCAGTGGTTCAGCGAGACCGGCAAGACTCGCGCGCCGTCCTGGCGCAACGAAGTCACGCTGCGCAGCGTCGAGATGTTCACCGAGTATGAGCCGGTCAGCTATATGCCTTACATCAGCCCGACGCCGCTGCTGCTGGTAGTGGCCGTGGGCGATCACCTGGTCCCGTCCGAGCTGGCCATCGCCGCTTACGACAAGGCGCACGAGCCCAAGAAGCTCGTGATCCTGCCCGGCGGTCATTTCGACGCCTACGTGAAAGGCTTCGAGTTCGCGAGCGTCCCGGCCCGCGACTGGCTCGTCCGGCACCTTGCGCCCTGACATCGGTCCAGGTCTAGGGACACGCTTCAGCGCCGGGAGGCCGAGGCCCGGATCTTGTGCGCCAGTCCGCCCGCCATGAGCTTGAGCAGGTCTGTCTTGCGCGGCTCGTTGTAGATGACGAAGTCGTCGAACCGGTGGACTCCTGGCTGGCCGGCGACGGATGCGGCCGCGTCGCGGATCGCCGTCAGCTGGGCCGTGGTCATCTGGGGAGCGCGCTCGTCGGGCTGGTAGGTGGCACCGAGCGGGTAATCGCGGCCAGGGCGGCTTGTCATTTCAACGTGACAGCCGAGCACGTGAGTCACGGCTCGCGTTCCGGCGAAGTCAACCAGGCGGTCCAGCGTCGCCAGGTAGGCGGGGAAGTCGAAGGCGTAAAGCCGGCCGGGCAGCACGGTGTCGCCGGTGAGCAGGATTGCGGTCCACGGGTCGTAGACGGTGATCGCCGCCTGGTGGTGGCCGGGGGAGCCCAGGATCTCCAGGACCCGGCCGCCGAGGTCGAAGGTGACGGTCTGCGCCGGCCAGCGGTCGCTGAATCCGAAAAAGGAGCGGACAGCGTCCGCGTCCCGTGACACCACGGTCGTGGCGGGGCGGCCGGCGAACTGGGGGTCTGCGGCCACGTGGTCGTTGTGGCCGTGCGTGTGCGCGACGACCAGCTCGTATCCTTCGCGCGGGTGCTGGCCGAGCCACGCGGAGATGAGCTGGTCGACTGTCGCCCGCAGCGGGAACAGGCCGGGATCGGCGGTAGCGCCGGTATCGAGCAGCAAGGCCCGGTCATTGCCGAACAGCAGGTACAGGAACGGGGCCTCGTAACTCACCGACTTGCTCTGGCGCAGGATGACGGTGTGCTCGTCGTAGTGGTGAACCTGGATCTTCGGATCGCGGACCTGGCGCCTGGCGGGCGCGCCGTGGATCCAGGTGACGTCCAGGGAGCCCGTGGCAGGTGCCCCGCTCACAAAATCGATCAGGCCGTCAGTCATCGGGTTCATTCTCGCTGTCCTCCGGGTCGAGTTCTGGTATCGGCGTGGCCGCCATGAAGTACCGGACATAGCGCTGGCCGGGCTGGAGCTGAAGGTGGCTGGCCCGGGTCCTGGCGATATAGGGCTCGATCAGCGCCTTCCACTTTTCCTTGATCTCAGCGGCATCATCGGCGGACATAACGGCTACCGCGGTCACGATGCTCGGCTGGGGGCGCCCCGCGGGGGCCTGGCGCTGCCCCTCGGGGGTCTCGTCGTCCTGGCGTTCGGCGTAGCTGAGGATCGCTTGCATCTCCCGCTCGACCACGACCCGTTCGAGCTGCCGCCTGACGACCTCGTCGCCGTCCGCCGGGATCCGTATCGTCGGCCCCGGCTCGGGCAGCCGCCATTGCCGTTCGCGCCGGTCGCGCCCGGTCCCGGCGTCTTCCACGAATCCGTACCTGGCGAGCTGGCGAAGGTGGAAGGAGCAGTTCGCCTGGGGGACCCCGAGGATGCGCCCGCAGCGGGCCGCCGTGGCCGGGCCGATGGCGGTCAGCAGCTCCAGCAGGTCGAGACGGAGCGGATGGGCCAGGGCCGTGATCGCCTTCGGATCACTGATCTGCATATGCCAAAGCATACTTTGGGATCAGAAGGTGTCAAGGAGTTCTTTGGCTTTCTGCGGACGCCAGCCGGCTCCGGGGCGAACGCCAGACGGGTCCGGGTCGGACGCCAGACGGGTCCGGCCCACGACGTGCGAGATCAGCGTGCGGCCCTGGCGTTACCCGCAGTTACCAGAGTTATGCCTGCTCAAAGCCCTATTGCCGCGTTCTCCTGCGGCTGCCGCCGGTCTCCAGTAGGTTCGCCCGAACAGGCGTTTCCCGCGCCACCTGACGCCAGTCGGCGTCAGCTCGCCGGGCAAATGCGGAGCTGCGCTGAAAGGAGCGTATGTCCGGAGCATCCCGTCACGCCAAGCGCAAAACGCCCGCCGCCAGGCTCGGGGCACCGGTAGCGGCCGCAGCGACACTCGCAGGAGTAGCTGCGGTTTTTGTGTCCTTGCACGGCGGATCGGCGGCGGCCAGCCCCTCTCGTCCCGCTCATAAAGCGGCAGCGGCGGCGACCGCAGGCTCAGGCGTCACGAGCACCCGGATGACCACCGCCGTCCACCATGAAGTCGCGGTCCTGGAGTACACCGCGGCCCGGCAGGCCAGCAGCGCCGCCCGGCGCAAGCACCTGGCCGCCCTGAAGGCCGCGCGGCTCGCCAAGGAGCAGGCCCGGCAGCGGGCGCAGCAGGCGGCCGCGCCGCCATCGCCGAGCCCGACGCCGGCGCCCACGGCGACCGCGACGCCCCCGCCCAGCAGCGGTGGCGGGGACGCCGCCCACTCAGCGCTCGGGGACTGCATCCGCAACGCCGAAGAAGGCGGCAGCTACGCCTGGGGACCGGGTAATGGCGGCGGGGCGTACCAGTTCGTGCTCGGCACCTGGGAGAATTACGGCGGTGCGGCCAGCGAGTACGGTGTCGCCGGCGCCGCGTACCAGGACCAGATATTCGACAACGCCATCGCCGCAGGCGGCGCGTCGAACTGGACGGCTTACGACGGGTGCTGACCGCGGGGCGCACACGCGTCACGAGGGCTTAGCTGCCGCGGGCGGCCAGGGACTGGACGAAGTCGGCGATCTGGCGGAGATTGCGGCACTCCTCCACCTGCGCGCAGAACGGCGCGTACTGCCCGATCACTGAATCGCCGTCATTCCAGGACCGGCGCGGCTCAGGATTGAGCCAGTAGACCTGGCCGGCCCGGCGCTGGATCTCGGCGAAGGCGCTCACGGCCGGGTCCAGGTAGTTGGAGCGCGCGTCACCGATCACCAGGACGACCGAACGGCTGGTGAGCTGGCGGGCATACTCGGCGGCGAACTCACGCATCACCCAGCCGTAGTCAGAATTCCCGCTGAACCGGACCGACTCGCGGGCCACCTGCCTGGCGTCCAGCCGGCGCCCGGCCGCGCGCGTGGCCTGGACCAGGCCGGTAATCTCCGCGAGACCGTCGATGAAGGCAAAGACGCGCAGGCGGCTCAGCCGGCTGTCCAGCGCGGTCAGCATGTCGAGGGTGAACCGGGAGAACGTCGACACCGATCCGGACACGTCGCAGAGCACGACGAGATCAGGCCGGGGAGGCCGGCCAGGCTCGGTGACCAGCCGGAATGGGATTCCACCGCTGCCCATGGCCCCGCGCAGGGTGGCGCGAATGCTGAGCTTCCGCTTGCGGTACGCGGCCTGCCGGTTCAGGACCAGGGCCAGCCGCTGCGCCAGCGGGCCGATCGCGCTGGCTATCGCATCCAGCTCAGCAGCGGACGCGCTGGCGATGTCGGCATCCTCGGGCAGCCCCACCCGCATGGTCGCCCGGACTGCCCGCGCGCCGCGGTCGGCGACGAGCGTACGGCGCACCGCCGACTCGATCTCCGCGCGGAACCTCGCGACCGCGCGATCGATGTCCGCCCGCGCAAGCCGGTCGCGGACGGACTCCACTCCGGTCCGGGCCCCGCCCGCCATCCCGTCCTGGCCCCCGCCGCCGCCACCCCCGCCGCCGCCACCCCCGCCACCGCCGCCACCGGCGCCGTCGCCACCGGCGCCGTCGGACAGCAGATCCGCGCGGATGCCGTCGAGGTCCGCGGCCTCGTTGACCGCGATGTTGTACATCACCCCGGCCACGCGACGGCCGGGCTCCACGCCGGCGAACCGCCGCACGTACTCGTCGGCGAGCAGCGCTCGCAGAGTGCTCTCATCCGAGCTGATCACGTCGCGCAGGGCGGCCCGCAGTTCCTCATCGGACAGGCCCGCCAGCGGCCCCTCGCCCGATCGCGGGGTGCCCGTGGTGTACAGCTCGAAGATCAGGTTGAACGTGCTGAGATGCTCGGCGTTCTTGATGAGGGCGCCCTGCAGCGCGGCCCGCAGCACGTCCTTGTCCTGCAGCGGTATCTGGCTGACCGCGCTGGCCGCATCCAGGTGCTCTCCGATCGAGATGGGAATCCCGACGGTCCTCAGCTCGTTCACGAGCGCCGCCAGCATGCCGCGCATATTCGTGTCTCAGGCGAGCGACAGCTCGGACAGCGCGGTATCGATGTCCCGCTCGTACTTCAGCAGGACCGACAGCGTCTGCCGGGTGACGTCGTCGGTCAGCTCGCCGGCGCCGAGGGCGAGCAGCGTCCGGGCCCAGTCCAGCGACTCGGCTATGGACGGCGGCTTCCTCAGGTCGGTAGCACGCAGGACCGCGACGAGCGCGGCGATCTCGTCGGCCAGGTGGGCGGTCAGCTCCGGGACGCGCATCTGGATGATCTCGGCCTCGCGTTCCGGGCTGGGATACCCGAGATGCAGATAGAGGCATCGCCGTTTCAGCGCCTCGGACAGATCGCGAGTGTTGTTGGAGGTGAGGAAGACCTGGGGGATATGGCGGGCGGTCACCGTGCCGAGCTCGGGAATCGACACCTGGTACTCCGACAGCACCTCAAGCAGCAGTGCCTCGCTCTCGAAGTCCAGCCGGTCGACCTCGTCGATCAGCAGCACGACCGGATCCGGCGAGCGGATCGCCGCCAGCAGCGGCCGGCTGAGCAGGAACTCCTCGCCGAAGATGCCCGCCGTCGTCAGGCTCGCCGAGTCCGCGCCCTGATGCAGCTGCAGCTGCAGGAGCTGCCGGCGGTAGTCCCACTCGTAGATCGCCTTGGACTCATCCAGCCCCTCGTAGCACTGCAGCCGGATGAGTGGCTTGCCCGCGGCCCTGGCCGCGCTCTTGGCCAGCTCGGTCTTGCCCGTCCCGGCCGGGCCCTCGACCAGGACCGGCTTGTTCAGGATGGTCGCCAGGTGAACGATCGTCGCGGTGGTCGGCTCCGCGAGGTACCCGGCACCGCGCAGATCCGCCAGGACATGGTCAATCGCGGTGAGAGGTTCCGGCATTGTCCCAATTTACCGAAAGATGCGAGCAGCATGGGCGGCCGAGCTGGGTCAGGAGCAAACGGCGGGCGGCAGATAGCATCGGCTGGTGGAGTTCAGCCGCGAGCTGCGCGACGACGTGATCTCGGGCGACATCACGGTCTCCTTCCGGCTGTGGCGCCGGCCCCAGGTCAGGGCGGGTGGCCGGTACGCCGTCGGCCCCGTGCAGATCGAGGTCGACTCGGTAGAGCTGATGCCGTTTGCGGCCATCACGCCGGCGGACATACGCCGCAGCGGCGAGCCGGACCGCGAGTCGCTGCGCCAGCGCGCCGCCCACGCCGGCCCGATCGCCGACGACACGCTCGTCTACCGCGTGGAGTTCCACCTCGCTGAGGATCGTTGACAGCTGACTCTGGCGCAGTGGTACTGCGTTTTGGCTCTCAAACGAATTTGCCCGCGGGAATGCCATGCTCAGGCGGCGTAGGTACGCAGCCAGCGCAGCGCGGTGGCGCCGTGCGGGCCGGTGGCGCGCAGTCCGGACTGGTCGGGCGCGAGCCGCTGCGCGGCCACCCGGCAGAACGCTCCCGCCGGTCCGGTGATCGCGGATTCCGCGCTGGCCGGTCCGTACTGCCAGCGGGCCGTCCCATCGGTGGCCGTCAGGTCACACGAGATCTCGTGCGGCTTCTCACCGGCCAGGATCAGGGCATAGGGCAGGGACCGATGCGCCAGCCAGGCGATGTGGCGAAGCCGGTCGGTGTCGGGAAAGTCGATGCCGAGCGGCCCGGTGATATCCAGGCCGTGCGCCCAGTGCTCGGCCAGTCGCGTGGTCGCCAGGGTGGCTGGCTTCAGCGGCGCATCCGCCCAGTCCAAAGAGCGCTGCGGATTGGCCGTCCGCAGGGCGGTCATAGCCGCCAGCCGGGCCTCGCGCCATCGCCGGAACACTGCGGCGGGCGCCGCTCGCTCCGCTCGCACGCGCCGGTCCATGACCTGGTCCAGCGTCAGATCGGATGTACGGGCGCCCAGGCTCTCGCCCGCGGCGGTGGCGAGCACTGCCTCCTCGGTCTGGGCCAGGTGGAGGACCACATCGGCGACCGTCCACCCTGGCGCCCCGGACGGTGATGTCCACTGCGCCTCGTTCAGGCCCTGGAGGATGTCCTGCAGCCTGTCCTGCTCGGCCTGGAGGTCATCGAGGATCCCCATGGCAGGACTATGCCATATAGAGAGAAGTCGGCGATATGCCCATGACTGCGCAGGAATCAGAATTACTGCCCTAGCCAGCTGGTCTTTGTCGTGCGGCGCGGGTGAGCCTGGCGGCCAGGACGCCGATGTGCTCGGCGAACTCGGGCGGGTCGAGCACCTCGAACTCGGCGCCGATCAGGGTGACGTAGATGGCCAGCACGTCGAGGGATTCGGCGCCGGTGCGCAGGACGCAGGCGTATTCGCCATCGGCTTCGAGCTGCCCGACGGTGGGCGGGATGCGCTCGGCGACGGCCCGGGCCGGTGCGTGCAGCCGTATCCGGGCCTGGTGGCGGTAGGGCGCGGCGGATACCGATCTTGACACGTAGGCGGCGGCGTCGCCGCCGGGCGCCTCGCGCGGCGCGAATCGTGGCCCGGTGACCTGGGGCACGCGGATCCGGTCGGCGCGGAAGGTGCGCCAGCCGTCCCTGGCCGGGTCCCAGGCGAGCAGGTACCAGCGGCGGCCGGTATGCACCAGGCGGTGCGGTTCGACGGCCCGGATGCTGAGGGTCCCGTCGTGGCTGGCGTAGCGGAACCTGACTCGCTGCCGGTCGCTGGCGGCGGTCGCGATGACGGTCAGCACCGCCGGGTCGACCGGCGATCCGGTGCCGGGAACGGGCATGGTGACCGAGCGCAGCGTGCTGACGCGGCGGCGCAGCCGGGACGGGAGCATCTGCTCCAGCTTGGCCAGCGCGCGCAGCGAGGCTTCCTCGATCCCGGTGATGGTCCCCGCGGCACCGGTGCGCAGGCCGACCGCGACCGCGACGGCCTCCTCGTCGTCGAGCAGCAGCGGCGGCAGCACCGCGCCCGCGCCCAGCCGGTATCCGCCGGCTGTCCCCGACGTGGCGTGGACCGGGTAGCCGAGCCCGCGCAGCTTGTCCATGTCGCGGCGCAGTGTCCGCGCACTCACCTCCAGCCGCGCGGCGAGTTCGGCGCCCGGCCAGTCGCGGCGAACTTGCAGCAGCGACAGCAGGCGCAAGAGACGGGCCGAGGTTTCCAGCACGAGTCTGAGTCTGCCAGCCGTTGCGGACAGGACCTGACCGCAACGGAATCTAGTGTCGGGGACATGAGCCCAACTACCCCAGTGCGAGACGAGACCCAGATCCGCCCCTACCGCATCGACATCCCGCAGGCCGACCTCGATGATCTGCGGGACCGGCTGGCCCGCACCCGCTGGCCCGGTCAGTTCCCCGGTACCGGCTGGGAGGCCGGCGTGCCGCTGGGCTACCTGAAGGACCTGGCCGCATACTGGCGCGACGGCTACGACTGGCGGGTGCATGAGGCGCGCCTCAACGAGTTCCCCCAGTTCACCACCACCATCGACGGCCAGAATGTGCACTTCCTGCACGTCCGCTCACCCGAGCCAGGGGCCCTGCCGCTGATCATCACCCACGGCTGGCCCGGCTCGGTGGTCGAGTTCATGAACATCATCGGACCGCTGACCGACCCCGCTCGGCACGGCGGCGACCCCGCCGACGCGTTCCACGTCATCGCCCCGTCGATCCCCGGCTTCGCTTTCTCCGGCCGGCCCTTGAGCCCGGCTGGAACACCGGCCGGGTCGCCGGGGCCTGGGCCGAGCTCATGAGCCGCCTGGGCTACCGGCGCTACGGTGCCCAGGGCGGCGATACGGGCGGGATCATCTCCCCGGAACTGGGCCGCATCGACCCGGAGCACGTCATCGGCGTGCACGTCAACAACCTGGGCACGTTCCCCTCCGGAGACCCGGCCGAGCTGGCCGGCCTTCCCGAGGCTGACCAGGCGCGCCTGGCCTACCTGGAGCACTACCGGCAGGAGATGATCGGCTACGCCATCCTTCAGTCCACCCGCCCCCAGACTCTCGCCTACGCACTCACCGACTCACCCGCCGGGCAGCTGGCCTGGATCATCGAGAAATTCAGGGAATGGACCGATCCCGCCGCCAAGCTCCCCGAAGACGCCGTCGACCGCGATCTCATCCTCACCGACGTGTCCGTTTACTGGCTGACCGGCACCGCCGGGTCCTCAGCCCGCATTTACTACGAAGGCGCCCGCACGTGGGGCCAGGCTGCTGAGCGATCGGAGGTTCCGACCGGCGTGGCGGTGTTTCCCACCGACACCACGATCCGGCGCCTGGCCGAGCGTGATCACAACATCGTGCACTGGTCAGAATTCGACCGCGGCGGCCACTTCGCCGCGATGGAAGCACCCGACCTCCTGCTCCGCGACATGCGTGAGTTCTTCCGCCAGGTCCGCTAAAAGGCGCAGCGGACGGCTGTGCAGCGGCGGCGAGGGGCGGGTCTATCGTGGAGCGTCGGTGACGAACGTGCCCCGGCCAGGAACCGCGTAGATCAGCCCCTCGTCCATCAGGATCTTCAGCGCACGCCGTACGGTGCCGACCGCGAGTCCCGTCTCCTCGGTCAACTCCATGATCGATGGCAGTACGGAGTCGATCTCGCCCGACTTGATCCGTTCTCGCAGCATGCCCGCTAGCTGGACATATGCGTGCTCGGGTGAGCGCGGGTTGATCTTCACAAGCATAGTTTGCCTGGTCACAGCAAGGTCAAGCTACACATGACATGGCTTGACATAGCTAGACATGGCTATACCATGGGTCCGTGAACGAGCCCATCACCGACGCGGCCGAGCGGTCGTGAGCGACGACGACGCGGCGCGCCAGCGCGGCCATGACCTCGCCCAGATCCGCTATCACTGGGGCGAGGCGTACGAGGTCGGCTGGCAGGACGGGTCGTTCTGGTTCCGCCGCCGTGACAATGGCGCCACGCTCCAGTGCGCCACGGCCGCCGCATTACTCAGCGAGATCCGTCTCGACTACAGCGCCATGCCCGTGCCCCGCGCCGCCATGAAGCTGACCTGACCGCCATGCCGCGACGTGATGCTGCGAGCGTGTCTGCCGATGACGAGCAGGCATCTGCTGGCCGGTCGCTGCGAGTGTGTCAGGTTGGCGGGCCTGGCGTGATCAGGCCGTTCTCGTAGGCGTAGATGACTGCCTGGATGCGGTCGCGGAGGCTGAGTTTCTGCAGGATCCTGGCCACGTGAGTCTTGGCTGTTGCTTCGCTGATCACTAGCTGGACGCAGATCTCGGGGTTGGACAGGCCGCGGATGAGCAGGTCGAGCACCTCGCGCTCACGCGGAGTCAGGTCCTTGACCGCGCGCGGCGGTCCGGGTGCCGGGGCGGGATGGCGGGCGAATTCCTCGATGACGGTGCGGGTCACGGCAGGGGCGAGCAGCGCCTCGCCGCTGGCGACGATCCGGACGGCGCCGGCGATCTCTTCCGGTGGTGCGTCCTTGAGCATGAAGCCGCTGGCGCCGGCTCGCAGCGCTTCATAGACGTAACTATCGAGGCCGAACGTGGTCAGGATCAGGACCCGGGTCGCTGGCTGCGCCCGGACGATCCGCCTGGTTGCCTCGATCCCGTCCAGCACCGGCATCCGGATGTCCATGAGCACTACGTCGGGCCGCAGCCGGCGCGCGGAGGCGATGGCGTCCTGCCCGTCGCTGGCCTCGCCCACGACGGTAGTCCCCGGCTCGCTGTCAAGGATCTTGCGCAGTCCGACCCGGACCAGTCCCTGGTCATCAGCGATGAGCACCGTGGTCATGTCAGCGGCAGCAGGACGCGGACGGCGAAACCGCCGCCGGGGCGTGAGCCGGCGTCGAATTTGCCGCCGTACAGGCTGACTCGCTCGCGCATCCCGACCAGGCCCTGGCCGCCGCCGGGGACCTGCGTCCGGGTTCCGCCGCCGTCATCGGTGATCTCCAGCTCGAGTGTGTCGGGGCGGTAGCTCAGGCGCACGACGGCGTGCGCCTGGCCAGCGTGCTTGAGCGCGTTGGTCAGCGCCTCCTGCACGATCCGGTAGACCGACAGCTCGATCCCCACGGGCAGCTGACGGCTGTCACCGTCGACGTGGAAGGCGACCGGAAGGCCAGCCTCGCGGACCTGCGTCATGAGGGTCGGAAGATCGGCCAGCCGCGGCTGCGGGGCAAGCAGGTCGGAAGAGTCGGCCCGCAGCATCCCGACCAGGCGCCGCATCTCGGTCAGCGCGCCGCGGCCGACCTGCTCGATAGTCTCCAGCACCTCTTTGGTTGCCGCGCTTGCCGTGCCCAGCACCCGCCGTTCGGCCCCGGCCTGGACCACCATCATCGACACATTGTGCGCGATCGCGTCGTGCAGTTCGCGCGCGATCCTGGCCCGCTCTTCCACGACCGCCTCCCGCGCCGCGACATCACGCTCCCGCTCGGCCAGTTCCGCGCGACGATCCCGGTGGCGGACAATGCGCCGGATGATCAGCATCACGGCGAGCGTGCCAGCCGCGAACGGGACGGCCACACTGAGCCCGCTGCCCTGACCTGGGGACGGGACCAGCCCCAGGTCGGTCGCTACCACGAGGGCCGTACCCACGGCGAACCTGCGCGGCGACGCCCACACGGCCAGGCCGTACAGCGCGCAGAACCAGGCCACCGTCCAGGCCCCGGCCGTCAGGTCGTGCCAGAAGTTGAAGTCCAGCCACATCAGGGATTGCGCGAAGATGCCGACGGTGGCCGGATACTGCCGTCGGAACCCGACCGAGACCGAAACGGCAGTCGCGAACAGCGCGCCTCTCCAGGCATGATGCCCGGCGCCGCCTGCCAGCCAGATCTGCAGGTTCGAGAGCACCGTGAGCGTGCCTGCCAGCAGCCAGTCCTGGTGGCGCGGATCACTGAGCCTGATGTGCACACCGCAACGGTAATTCGCGGTCCGCCGCCTGTCATCGGCCAGCCGGATGACGCCGCCGCCGCCGGAAATCAGCCGGCCGCCGACGCCAAGATCACCCGCCTCGCCGACGATCCGCGGACCCGCCCGCGCCTAGCGTCAACCGCGGAGTCGCACAGCACAAGGAGCCCTCTAGCTGAACTTCTCCACCGGAGAGCCGACCCCGGAACTCCGCTACCCATCAGAAAGGACCCGTCATGCTCACCAACAGCAGGCTGATCACGGCCGCAGCCGCGGCCGTGGCAGCGGCCGCCATCACCGTAACGGGCGTCACCGCCGCCAGCGCGACCCCGCGCAGCCAGCCGGCCGTCTCCGGCACTGAGCACGTCCAGATCATGTCCACGGCCAGGGCCTCAAAGACGGCCAGCGCGATCGCCTACGGAGTGTTCACCGCAGGAGGCACAGCCAGGCTGGGCACCAGCCGGTCCGGCACGATCACCTTCCCCGGCGGCACGATCAGGCTCAGTCACCACGCGGGAAAGGGCACGATGCACTTCAGCCCCAAGACCTGCCTCACGATGATCAGCCAGCCCGGCACCTACAAGATCACGCGCGGCACCGGTAAGTATGCCGGGATCACCGGCCACGGCACCTACCAGCTGAGGTTCACGTTCATCGGCGCCCGCAGAGCAGGCAAGTGCTCTACAGCGGCCCCGCCGGTCGCCCGGCAGGAACTGCTCCGCCTGTCCGGGCCGGTGCACCTGTAACAGCGCCTGCCGCACTCCACAACTGAACCGGAACGGGCAAGAAATGGGCTCAGGACGGTGCCAGCCGTCCTGAGCCCAGCCAGCTGACTCCGGCAACCAGAACGCCCGAAGAAGGCGGCTTTTCCGGGCACACTCATGACTTTTGACCCGCGGGCAGGACCTACACACTGCCCAGACTGGGTGCCGCCGGTGCGCTGTCCAAGAGAGGCGACCGAGCGTGGCGCGCACCGTGGCCGGACAGGTTCGCAGTCCCATACCTGCTTGTGTACCTCGATCCATCACGGGCCGCGACCAGGCTCCGAGCAGGGCGGGAGACCAGCATGGCCAGCCCCGGATTGTCAGCCTTAATCCTGAAAAGCGAAGGTCGGCAGTTCGACCCTGCCTGAGCCGAGTGGCTCTGCCGTCACTTCCTCAGTCTGCCGAGTAGGCGCTCGTAACTCGTCTGATTCCGTGCCGTCGCCTGCCTTGATTGCTGAAGGCTCAGGATCGCCTGGTCTTGGAACGCCTGGTCTTGGAACGCCTGGTCTTGGAAGATGACGGTGCACGCACCAGCGAGCCACGGCTGGACTTGGCGTCCTGGTGTGTCCTGGGCGCCTGCCGGTATGGCTTACCGAGGGAGGATGCGGGGAGCATGGGACCGAAGATTGCCATCATCGGCGGCGGGATCGGGGGGCTGACGGCGGCCGTCGCCCTGGCCCGCCGGGGCCTGGCCGCCGAGGTCTATGAGCAAGCCCCGGCGCTAGAAGAGGTGGGGGCTGGGGTGGGGCTGTGGCCGAACGCCATGGCCGCCTTGGAGTCGATCGGGTTGTCCGGCCAGGTGGCGCAGCTGGCGGTGGCAATCGACCGGCAAGGCATCAAGCGATCCGATGGCACCTGGCTGATGTACATCCCGGAGGGAGTGATGGCCAGGCGGTGGGGGAGCGGGTTCGCTCTCGTCCACCGAGCAGAGTTGCAGCAGCTGCTGGCGGCCGAGCTCGACCCCGCGGTCATCCATCTGGGTGCCTGCTGCACCGGCTTTGAGGACCGCGGCCAGGCGGTGATCGCGCGGTTTGCGGACGGGCGGGAGGTTCAGGCTGATGTTCTCGTCGGCGCCGACGGGGTGCACTCGAGCGTGCGGGCCAAGCTGTTCGGGCCTGCTTCGCTTCGATACCGCGGCTACACCGCGGTGCGGTCGCTGACACCCGCGGGATCGGTCCCGCTTCCGCGCGACGGTACCGAAACCTGGGGCCGGGGCGCGCGTTTCGGCCTGGGGCCTGCCACCGGCGACCGGATCATCTGGTACGCGATGTGGAATGCCACGGCGGGAGGGACGGACGACGGCGACACCGCAACGCTCTTGCGCAAGCTCTTCGGGGCCTGGCACGATCCCATACCCGCCATCATCGAAGCGACCCCGAAGACCACCCTGATCAGGAACGACATCTCCGACCGCTGGCCGACCCGGACCTGGGGCCGGGGACAGGTGGTGCTGCTCGGCGACGCGATCCACCCGATGACCCCGGACCTCGCCCAGGGCGCATGTCAGGCGATCGTCGACGCGACCGCGCTGGCTACCTGCCTCGCAGCCTCGCGCGACACTCGAGCGGCGCTGCGGGAATACCAGCAGCGCAGGTGGCGCAATGCCGCCACGACGACGCTGATAGCGCGGAATACCGGAGCCATGGGCCAGTGGAAAGGGCGCTTTACCTGCGCCGCACGCGATGCCATGATGCAGGCCACGCCGTTGTCCTTGCAGCTCCGTCAGTTTGATGTCGTCCTCAGGCCGCGGCAGGTCAGCGGACAGCACAGAACATCCTGATCCGAACAATGGCCGGCTCGCCGAGGATTGACCCAGTGGGCGCACCTATCGGCGGGTCGGCGCGTGCATCCTGGCAGCTCAGCGCGCACAAGCCCGACTGTGCCGATTACATGCCGAGATTCCACTCGGCTGCGAGGTCACTGCTGGTCAGGCGAGTTCAGGGCACGGTCTTGAAAACCGCCAAGCGTTCGGCGCGGGCGGCCAGGTCTGCGGGCCGGCGGATAATCGATGGCATTTGGGGCTCTGGCTGAGAAACTCTCAATCTTCGAGTTCAAGCAGGTAAGGCGGTCCATGCTGTTGCCCTACGGCTATCTTGAGCGGGTGACCAGGTAGGCCCGCGCACATGACGATGGGTGTGTCACCTATCCAGGTGGCAAGCCCGACTCTCCCAACCGGGTCCCATACTCGGACAGTCCCGTTGCTGTCACCGCTCACGATTGCGGGCGTATCGGGAGCTACCGCCACCCAAGAGATCGGCGAGCTATGGCCGACAAGGGTGGCTTGCTCCTGGCCGGAGGCCAGATCCCATACATGTATTGATCCGTCCCGGCTGCCGCTGACGATGATCGAGCCGTCGGGGGCGACTGCCGCTGGCGAAGCCGAGCCGGTATGGGCAGCGGCGAAGGCATGGCTCTGACCAGAGGCCAGATCCCACACGCGTATATATCCATCGTCGCTACCGCTGACCACCGTGAACTCGTCATTGGTAATAGACACTGACTGGACCCAGCTTGTATGACCTGTGAGCATCGCCTGCTCGTGGCAGGTGGCAAGATCCCATACGCGCACGGTGCGATCGCTACTACCGCTAATCGCCATGCCAGCGTCAGGCGTGACCGCGACCGACAGCACTTTGCCGGTGTGGCCGGTGAGCGTTGCCCGTATCTGCCCCGTGGGAAGGTCCCACACCTGCAGGGCATGATCCTCGCCGCCGGTGACAGCCGTCCTGCCGTCGGCGGTGACCGCGACCGACAGGACCTTGCCGGTGTGGCCGGTGAGCGTTGCCCGTATCTGCCCCGTGGGAAGGTCCCACACTTGCAGGGCATGATCCTCGCCGCCGGTGACAGCCGTCCTGCCGTCGGCGGTGACCGCGACCGACAGCACCTTGCTGAAAGGGCGAGCGATGGGCGCTTGGATGCTACTGGCCGCTAGGTCCCAGACTCTCACGACGCCATCAGCCCCGCCGCTGACCGCGTCAGCCCCATTCTGGGTGACCGCCACCGCCATGACTTCGCTGGCATGTCCGGTTAGCGCGACACGCTGACGGTCAGTCTGTAGGTCCCATACTCTCACCATTCCGTCAGCGCCGCCGGTTACGGCAGTCCTTCCGTCGGGGGTTACCGATACAGATCGGATCCAGCCGCGGTGGCCTGCAAGTGTACTTTTCTGGTGGCAGGATGCCGTATCCCATACCCGCACCAACCCGTCGCGGCCGCCGCCAACCACGCGGCTGCCGTCGGCGGTTACTGCGACCGACAGTATCTCCCCGTCGCTGCCATCAAGTTCAGCGCGCTGACGCCGGGTGGCCAGATCCCAGATTCGCACCGATCCGTCATGGGAGCTGGTGAAGGCGCTGGCTGCGTCGGCAGTTACTGCCACCGACGAAATCGCGCCGGTGTGCCCGGTAAGCGTTCCCCGCTGGCGACCGGTGGTCAAGTCCCATAGTCGAGCTGACCCGTCATCGGCGACGCTTACCGCAGCCGTACCATCAGGCGATATCACGACACACCGTATGCGCTTGGAATGCCCAGCCAGCCTCCTGCGCTGGGTGCCGGCGGCCAGATCCCATACCAGGATGGTGCCGTCGCCCCCGCCGCTGATTGCGGTGGCTGCGTCGGGCGTAATTGCCACCGACATGACGGTGCTCGGATGTCCAGCAAGCCTTGCTCGCTGGCCGCCGATGGCCAGATCCCACACCAGGACAGAGCCGTCGTTACCGCCACTGACCGCGATAGCTCCGTCGGGGGTGACCGCCACGGACCAGACAGGCCCGGCATGGCCGATAAGGCTTTGCTTGAGCCCGGTGTTCGTGGGGGTAAGCGAGGGAGAAAGCGGCGCGAGCCAAGGACCAGAGCTATGGCCGCGCGCCAGATCGCCTGCCCACGTTGTCACACTCCGATCGGGATAGCCCAGCAAGCGCCCGGCCAGTTGCCCCCGGACCTGCCCGGGGTTTGAGGCCAGGACAGAAGCGGAGAGCCGCAGGGCCTTAAGGATCTGGATTGTCAGCAGGTCGCTGGCGAATTGATAATCGGCCAGAAGGTCAGGCATTTGACCTTGCATCAGGCGGGCCTGGATCCAGTCAGCATCTATCAGCAGCGAGTGCAGTTCGCTATTACGGCCGGCGTCGTAGAGGTGACCAGCCAGCTCGCTGGCCAGATAACGGTCACTGGCTGATTGATGCCATCCGCCCGGATAACGCTGACGATAACCCTCTAGCAGGAGGCCATGCGCCGCCGTAAGCTGGTGATCCCCGATCCGGCGCTTGAGAATATCGAACTGGAGATCGTGAGCCGTATACCAGCCGTTGCCCTCAGCTGCAAGAAGAGCCCGGCTGCTGAGCTCGGTCAGCAGCTCGTCAGCCTCAGTCGCAGATAGCTCGGGCTCCCACAAAGCCAGGGCTGCGTCCGCGGGGAAGGGGCCGCGCCCTGCGAACACTGCCAGCTGGTCATAGCGGGTGCGGCTAGCCTCAGGTAGGTCGGAGATACCGACCTCAATCGCGGCGAACAGGGTCCGATGATCGTAATGCGGATCAAGGTCTGCCTGGATAAGGTTTAGATCTTCGTCGATCAGGGCCAGCACAGAGCTCATGGATCGGCCACTAGCTACCATCGCTCCGGCCATGGCCACTCCGAGTGCTATGTTCCCAAGGCGGGCACAGAGCGTGCCAGCGATATCCGGCAGTGCGTGCACATCTTGCCCTGTCCAGCGGCTCAGCAGTTCTAGGGCCTCCCCTTGTGTCAGTTCGTCGACTTCAATTCTGGTTGCGTTGAAAATGGTAGACAGGTTAGGTAGGCGCGTAGTGAATATGACAACACAGGTAGGCGCGAGCCCAACGAGGGCGTCAAGAGCCTTGCGATCCCACAAATTATCCAGAGCAATTAGCACGCGCTTACCGCGCAGCAGGGCGGCGAGCGCATCGCGGCCCTGCCCGATCGTGGTGAACCCGATTTCCCCCTGCGGCAGTCCGAGGCGACGACCTAGATCGGCGAGTAGAGCTACAGGATCTTTCCGCGGGCCGGCGTCAAGCCAGGTGATTCCGTCTGGGAACCGATGCCGTACGCCGGAATCGACGCATGCTCGTGCGGCGAGAGTGGACTTACCGCTTCCGCCTGTCCCCGTCACAGCGACGACCTGCGCGCCTCCGATTGTCGCCCGCACGATCGACTCGATGAGATCCGGGCGCTTGACCAGTCGCGCAGGCACGCTAGGCGGTACCCCGAGGAATCCCCTGTCTGCCCGGAGCCCAGCCGCGGGCTCGCGGCTGGCAAGTACCGCCCATCCGATTGACAGAATCCCCGCCGCAGCGACCACCGCGCGTTGCCACCAAGACACCCCAGGGCCGACCTGAACGCCACTGACACTAATCTGCGACCCGACAGCCGATACAATGAGAAGGCCGATTCCGAACGTCAGCAGGCTGGTGCTCACGGCCGACAGCCGTATTCTCCCGCGCCACGCCCGCATCCCGCCCACCTTAGCCTGGTTAGCCCCTATGGTGGCTGCGCAAAATCGAGATGGCAATGCGAGCCGACAGCCGCACGGCCGACGACCATCGACCAGAGGCGACCAAGGTTCACGACGTCGAACCCCGATCCGCCTATTCTCTGAACGGCACAAACGCAGGCACTACCGCGGCAGCCGCGCTAGCCCGGTAGTCAGGTCGCGCGAAGGCGGCTGTTTCAGGTGCCGCCTCCGACCCGCCCTTCGCGCCGTTGCTCAAACACTTGCGGGTGCTCCGGGAGGTCGGACTGGTGCGGGACCGCAAGGCAGGCAAGCAACGCCTGTACGGCCTTGACGCCCGCGGGCTGCGACCGGTTCACGAGTAGACCGGCGGTTCGAGCGGTTCTCTGAGCGTCAGGAAGGGCGAGCGTACGGGCCGCGGATTCGGCCGCGCACTCCTCCGGGAGGGACCTCACGGCGTTGTCGTGGGAGTTCCCTCGCCAGATCCTCGTCGGACAGAGGGTTGCCGCGGCCGCCGCGGTTGGCCTCGACGCGGGCCTCGAGTTCCTCGCCCGTGCGGGTGGTCACGGGCAAGACGGCGGGGAAGGCGTGCGGGAACGACGCGCTGCAGCGCTCGTCCTCGACGCAGCGCACCAGGACGGCCAGGACGAGGCGGCGGAGGTCACGGGCGGCGGCGGTGAAGTCCTCGTGGGACAAGCCGAGGAGCGGCGACTACTCGCGCAGTTAGCACGTCGTCGTCCGCGCAGTGGAGGGTAATCAGGTGGCGTTCTTGCAGTTCGCCAGCGTCCGCTGGGCGAGCACCTGGTTGGCCGCATGGTGTGGGCCGCGGATGCCAGCCCAAGCCGGAGACCCAGGGCCAGCCGGACGCGGAGATCGTACCGGTCACCGGCCGCTACCGGACCGCGCAGGCGATGGCCTGGGACCGGTTCAGGCATCGCGGCGGGCGAGCGCCCAGGCCCCGGCCGCGAGCGCGACCATCGCGTACGCGCACAGCAAGCCGAAGGTCAGGCCGGGCGACAGCAGGTGCGCGACCGGCTTGACCGCGATCAGCGCATTCCTCATCGTGTCGGGCAGGAACTTCTGCGCCGCGAGACGGATCGAGCTGCCGAGCGAGAAGAACGCCAGTGGCAGCACGAACACCACGCCGAACAGAGCACAGATGGCGCCCGCAGTGTGCCGGATGATCGCGCCGATGCCCAGGCTGATGAGCGCGATCAGCACCGGGTAGGCGCCGGCCATCAGCACCGCGCGCAGTACGTCGGGCTGGCCGAGCGTGGCGTGCGGGGCCGGGGCCTTGAGCATGGCCTGGCCGGCGAAGAACGCCGCGAAGGCGGAGATTTCCCCCACCGCCAGGCTGACGGCCCCGAGCACCGCTGCCTTCGCGGCGAGCACGAGCGGGCGCCGGGGCGCCGCGGCAAAGGTGGCGCGGATCATCCCGGAGGAGAACTCGGTCGTGATCGCGAGCACGCCGAGGGCGCCGAGCAGCAACTGGCCGACCACGAGCCCGAGGAAGGCGTCGTAGGTGGGGTCGAAGGACGCGCGGTCGGCGGCGGACATCTGCGCGTAGTTCTCATGGCTCGCCGTGACCATGGCCAGGCCGATCATTGCGACCGCGAAGGCGGCCACGATGTACCAGGTGGAGCGGACCGTGCGGAGTTTCTGCCACTCCATCCGGGCGACGGCGCGGAAACCGTAGCTGCCGCCGGTGCGACTGGCGGCGTCGCGGCTGAGCGTCGTGGCGTTCATCACAGGCTCCCTGAATAGTCGGTGACGCTATCGGTCAGCTGGAAGAACGCTTCCTCCAGCGAGCCGCTGCGGGCGGACAGCTCGGCGACCGTAGTCTGCGCGAGCAGTCGGCCCCGGCCGATCACGATGAGCGCGTCCGCGGTATGCGCGACCTCGCTGATCAGGTGGCTGGAGACCAGCACCGTCCGGCCCTGGGCGGCGAGGTTCTTCAGCAGGTTGCGGATCCAGCGGATGCCTTCGGGGTCCAGGCCGTTGACCGGCTCGTCGAGCAGCAGCACCTGCGGATCGCCGAGCAGGGCGGCGGCGATGCCCAGGCGCTGGGACATGCCAAGTGAGAACTTCCCGGCCCGGCGATCGGCGGCCTTCTCGATGCCGGTGATGGCGAGTACCTCCTCGACCCGCCGCCGACCGATCGCGTTGCTGGCGGCCAGCGCGGTCAGATGGGCGCGGGCGGTGCGGCCTGGGTGGAACGCCTTGGTCTCCAGCAGCGCGCCCACTTCGCGAAGCGGCCAGCGCAGGTCGCCGTAGCGCTTCCCGCCGATCCTGGCCTGTCCCGCGTCCGGCCGGTCCAGGCCCATGATCATGCGCATCGTCGTGGACTTGCCTGCGCCATTCGGGCCAAGGAACCCGGTCACCGTGCCGGGGCGGACCTCGAAGCTCAGATTGTCCACCGCGAGCGTGGATCGGTACTGCTTGACGAGGCCGAGTGCCTCGATCATCGGAACCTCCGGTGGCTGAGCTGTCGTGGCTGTGTCCTTGCGGCGGGCGTGACCGGCCCCGATGGCGCGAGCGCTGTCGTCTGCACCTGCCCGTTCACGCTACGAACTGGGCATCTGCCGGGGAATGTGGTGTGCACCCGTCTTCCTGGTGGGGTTAGCCCCAGGGCGGGCGGACACCGGTTACCTGCGCCTGCCGGCGTATTTCGGGCAGGGCTCAGCAGATGGCGGCGTGGGACGCCGGGGCAGCCGACCCCAGCGACCGCAGAGCCGGGCCCGGCAGGTGCCATAGTCAGCTGCAGTGGCTGCGGACCTTCTTAACCTCATCTGAATTCAGCCGGGCAAACGACTGCAGCGGGTGACCGGATCCATGGCGTCGCCGGTCATCGATACTCTGCACGGCAAGTGCCTTCGGCGGGCTGGCCACGGCTACGGCTGCGGCTGCGGTCAGCGCATCAGCCGGTCGGAGGGATTGGCGATGGGGGGGAGGACGACGAAGGGGTTGGGGTTGGGGTGGGGGTTGTCGGAGGCGGGGTTGGGGTTGGGGTTGCGGTTGCGGTTGCGGTTGCGGTTGCGGTTGCGGTTGGAGTTGGAGTTGGGGTGGGGGTTGTCGGAGGCGGGGTTGGGTGCGGGGAACGGGTCGGGGGGCTGCTCGGGCTAGGGCTGGGTGCGGCCTGCCGGCAACCAGCGAAGGCGTGCTCCTCCCGCGGGTCCGAGTATCTGCACCTGGCTTCGGCCGCACCCCCCGCGGTCCGCAGGGTGGCGGTGTCGCCGTCGTTGTTCCAGATGTACCAGGAATGGTTCCAGTAGCGGTTTCCCGGCCCGCGCCGGCCGTGTCCGGTGTGGATCTTTACGGTGGCGTGGGCTTTCAGGGTGTAGGAGCCGAAGACGAACAGGTGGCCGGCCTTGTCGAGCAGTCGCCAGCCGGTCAGGCTGATCGGCCGGCTGGTCCTGTTGTGCAGTCGTACCCATTCGTGGTTGAGGCTGGCGTTGGAGCCGGTGTCCTTGCCGGGCGAGTTGTAGAAGATCCCGGTTATCTGGACCCTGGGCATAGCTGGCCGCGGGGCGGCCTGGGCGATGAGAGCCCCGGACAGTACTAGCGCGGCAGCGCCGCAGGCGGTGACACTCGCGACAAGCCCGGCCGCTTTCCTCATCGAATCCCCCATGTCGTCTGATCTGGCTGCGTTAGATGGACGCGCGGCAGGGCGAGAAGGTTGGCAGCCGGCGATGGCGGAATCATGTAGTGCAGTCCGGACAACTCGGCAGCCGCGAAGCGCGTCTTACCCACCAGTGACGCCAAGGGCATGTGCCCTGGCGCGGGAGGGAAAAGACACAATGGCTTCTATCCGGGGCAAGGTGAGCTTCACGGCCGCCGAGTCATTCTGGTATGTGATTGGCTGCATCTGGTTCGGCGGAATGTACTTCGCCAAGGTCCCGGTCAAGAAGGCGCTTTCCGATGCCGGGCTGGCCGAGATGACCAGCGCTGAGCGGTTCTGGTACGTGCTGCAGTGCATCGCTTTCGGCGCGGGATACCTCGCCAAGATCCCGGTCAAGAAGGCGCTCGGCGAGATGACGGCGGATCCCCGTCCTCGTTTCGACGCAGTAAGAGCAGGCCGCGGGGCTTCTCCTCAGCTTGGCCAGCCGTACCAGCCAGGGGGGTGGCGCGACACTCAGCTCGAGCCCTCGCGCGGCCGGGGTCCGGTCCGGCCGGAAAGTCACGACCGGCCAGGGCGGTAGCACCGGCCAGCGGGGGAGCCAGTTCAGCGCAGAATGTCGTCTACTGCCGCCTCGGATTGGCGGCGGACAATCTCATCGACTGTCTCCCGCGGCGTCTGCGCTGAGGTGTCGAGCCACAAGCCGATTCTTGGCGTCTGTTCCACCAGTTCATCGAGGCCCTCAATACTAAACTCGCCCGGCCGGTAGGCAACTTTGCCAGTCGACGCGTGCCGCGCCTCATCGCGCTCCCTGACTACCGATACCGACGGCCGGAGGACCACCAGATACCGGGGCCGGGCCGCAATCTCCCGCAGCCACCCTGGCACGTCTGCGCCGAAGATATTGTCCTGGACCACGGTGGAGAACCCAGCACTCCAGTACTCGTCCGCCACCCGTGCCGACAGCCGGTAGCGAAGGTCAAGCAGCCGCCGCGCCTCATCGGCCCGATCGTCACCGGCCTGCACCCACCCGCGCACGGCCCATCGGTAGAACTGGCCGCCGCGCACATGCACGCCCCGATCGAAGCGCCGGGCCAGCAGGTCAGCCACGGTCGACTTCCCGGCGGCTTGCACGCCGACCACCAGCCAGACGCTTCCAGTCACCCCGACAGTCTGGCAAGCCGCCGCTACCCGGCGAGCGCCAGCGTCTATCCGGTAAGTGCCAGCGTCTCGCCGGTGGGATCGAGCAGGCGGTGGCTGCCGGCCGCACCAGGAAACCGTGCCACCTCCCCGCGGACTCGTGCTTTCGGCCCGTCGGGACCGGCCAGGATCGCGCCGTCGGCCGCCACCGCCAGCAAGTCGCCGTCCACCCTGAGCAGCACCGGGCCATCACGGCTGGCCGCTATCGCGGTCCGTCCGGCCCGCAGGCCATCGAGCACCCGCCGCGGATCAGCCAGCTCCCGCGGATCGTCCAGCTCGCACTCGACCCAGGTCGTCGGGGAGCCTGGCGGGGCGTCGGAGCCAGGCCGGTGCCAGTCGCTGCCGCCGACCGGGATCGCGTCGGGATCCCAGGCCATCCACCAGCCCAGCGGAGTGGTCCAGTGCTTGTCCAGCCAGCTCCAGTGCCAGACCTCGATCAGCGGCGGCCGGTGCTTCATCGGGATGGCCCAGCTCACATGGCCGCCGATGGGGTGGTTGACCGACAGCAGGCCGCCGCCTCGCTCGGTGGCCTCCAGCCAGCTGTCGGCAGGTTCCCTGAAGTCGATCCAGGGCAGCTCGCCGAGCGCGCCGGCATGGCCGTCCTGCGTCGTGACCTCCTGGCCGGGCAGCAGCGTTATGCCGTACGCGGCCGCCGCGCCCGGCAGCTCGCCGTGATGGCTGGTGGTGTTGTGGTCGGTGACCGCGAGGAAGTCGAGACCCTGGCCGACGGCGAACCTGGCCAGCTCCGGCACGGTCATCATGCCGTCAGAGTGCTCGGTGTGGGTGTGCAGGTCACCGGCCAGCCAGCGGCGCCCCGCACCGGCCGGCAGATCGCGCCGCGGCGGCCGGTCCGCCAGCGGCGCGTCCGGAGCGGCTACCGGCGCCGGGCGCAGCCGGCCCGGCGTACTGGTCACCTCGGTCATGACGCGGTACTCGGTCCCGCCGGGCGCCACCATGTGCAGCCCGATCATGACCAGCCAGGTCCCCGGCTCAAGCTCGCCTGGCAGGTAGCCAGGCGTCGCCGCGTCGGCGGCGATCACGAACGACGAGCGCGCTCCGCCCGACCAGCCGCGAAAACCGGCCGGCCCGATGCAGCCGAGATCCAGGACGGCGCCCGCGGAGTCGTACTCAAGCTCCGCGCGCAGTCCGCAGGAACCAGGCGGGACCTCCACCGGAAGGTACTGCCAGCATGATTCAAAACGATCCTCGAGCGTCCAGCGTCCCTCGTGCCGCGCAGCGCCCATACCGCCATCTGATCAGACCCGAGCCAGTGCTACGACCACGGCGCCCGCGCAGGCGAGGCTGGGCGGTCAGGTTTCGCCGCGGGGCGGCAGGCCCGCGGCCCGGTAGACGTCGTCGATCAGGCTCATCGTCACGATGGCGTGCTCGGGCGTGGTGGGGAACGGCTCACCGCGCAAGACAGCGGCCGCGAACGCGCGCAGCTGGTAGGTGTAAGTCGTATCGGCCGACTCGCCGGGCGGAGAGCTGACCGTCTGGATGCCCTGCGCCGTCATCGTCGTCAGCCGGTACCGGATATGGGGGTGAATGAAATTCTGCACGCGCAGCTGGCCGCGCTCGCCGACCACGTGCACGTCGGCGCGGAACTTCCCGCCCTGGGTGAAGGAGATATCGAACCAGGCGGTACCGCCGTCGCCGAACCGGAGCAGGGCGCTCATGGCCCGGTCGACGCGCGGCTGGTGCTCGGTGGCCAGGGCGGCCTCGACTCGCGGCTCGCCCGGCCCGAGAAGCCTGATGCAGTCGATCGCGTAGCAGCCGGCGTCCATCGTCGCCCCGCCCGCCAGGTCGTAGTCGTAACGGATATCGGACAGGCTGTCGAGCGGGAACGACACGATGGCCCGGATATGCCGCACCGCGTTGCGCGGACCGGCGATGAGCGCTAGCTGATCCAGCATGGTCTGGGCCAGCGGATGGTAGCGGTAGTGCATCGCCTCCATGACGACCAGGCCGGATGCCCGGGCTGCGGCGGCTACCTCGCGGGCCTGCGCGGCGTCGGAGGTGAACGGCTTCTCGCACAGGACATGCTTGCCGGCCTCGATCGCGCGCAGGGTCCACCGCGCGTGCAGCGAGTTCGGCAGCGGGTTGTAGACCGCGTCGATGTCAGGGTCGGCGATCAGCGCCTCGTACGAGTCGTGCACGACGGGGATGCCGTGCGCGGCCGCGAACCGCTGCGCCTGCGCGCGGTCTCGTGCCGCCACCGCGGTCACCACGGCCTCGGTCAGCCGGCGGGCCGGAGTCAGCAGGGCAGGCGGCGTGATCCGCGCCGTGCTGAGCGTGCCGATCCGAAGTTGGTCGCTGGTCACCTCCCGACCGTATCCCGGCCGGTAGGGGACGCGCCGGCCGACTGCGGACTGGCGCTGCCCGGACCGTTGATCACGCTACGATCCGTGGCGTGGACGCCATGCTCGGGACCTGCTCCCTGGACATCATCAGACAGCGCCAGAGCTTCAAGTGGCGCATGTACCCGCCGGACGTGCTGCCGGCGTTCGTCGCCGAGATGGACTTCGATCTCGCCGAGCCCATCAGGGCCGCCGTGACCGCCGCCCTGGCCATCGGTGACTGCGGCTACGCGCACAAAGGGGCGCTGGGGGAGGCGTTCGCCGCCTTCGCGCAGCAGCGCCTGGGCTGGTCACCCGATCCGGCCATGGTGTTCGCGGTACCCGATGTCATGACCGGGATCGCCGAGGTCATCCTGGCGCTCACCCCGCCGGGATCGGGGATTGTCATCAACCCGCCGGTTTACCCGCCGTTCGGCATCCGGATCGGGCTCACCGGCCGCCGGGTGGTCGAGGCGCCGCTGACCCGGCACGATGACGGCCGCTACGACCTGGACCCGGAGGCTCTCGACCGGGCCCTGGCTCAGGACGGCGTGCGTGCCTATCTCCTGTGCAGCCCGCACAACCCGGTCGGCCGGGTCTGGTCACGCGATCAGCTGCTCGTCATCGCCGACATCTGCCAGCGGCACGACACGGTCCTCCTGGTCGATGAGATTCACGCGCCGCTGGTACTGCCGGGCGCGCGGTACGTGCCCTTCCTGTCGCTCGATCATGAGATGGCGCAGCGCGCCATCGTCTTCACCTCGGCGTCCAAGGGCTGGAACATCCCCGGTCTCAAATGCGGCCTGGCGGTGGCCGGCTCCGGCCAGGGCGCCGCGCTGCTGGACCAGCGCTGGGAGGCGCTGCTGGCCGGGCACCTGGGCGTGCTCGGGTCCGTCGCGGCGTTCACCGAGGCACTGCCCTGGCTCGACGCGGCGCTCGGCCAGCTCGACCAGAACCGCCGGCTCCTGGCGCGGCTGCTGGCCGAGCAGCTGCCCTCGGCGGGCTACGTCCAGCCCGAGGCCAGCTTCCTGGCCTGGCTGGACTGCCGGTCGCTCGGCCTCGGCGACGATCCCGCCGCGCAGTTCCTGGACCGCGGCCGGGTGGCGCTCAGTCCCGGTACCGATTTCGGCCGTCAGGGCAAGGGGTTCGCCCGGCTCAACATGGGCACCTCGCCCGCGCTGATCGAGGACATGGTGCTGCGGATGGCCACGGCGGCCGCCCCGTGAGCCGCGCGATCCGCCCCGCCCTCGCGGCGGCCGGCGCCGTGACCCTGCTGGCGGCGTGCGGCGGCTCCGGGGCGAGCGCCCAGCCGACGGCCACGGCGAGCGCCTCGGCGGCCAGCCCCAGCCCGGTGGCGACCCGCACGACGAGCCCGTCCGCCGGCCTGCCACCGGCGATGGTCGCCGTCACCACGGCCGGGGCACTGGTCACGCTCAACCGGGCCAGCGGCAAGATCTCCCGTACCCTCGTCGCCAGCGGCGTCCTCGGCGACGAGATCTCGGTCGCCCGCGGCAGCGCCCTGGTGTATTTCGCGCGCGGCCAAGGCTGCACGGACCAGATCGAGGCGGTGCCGCTCAGCGGCGGTCCGCCCGTGCTGATCACCTCCGGCAGCCTGCCCGCCATCAGCCCGGACGGCACCAAGCTGGCCTACGCCCGCGAGCCCGCCGCCGCGGCCGGCTGCGTTCCCGGCGATGGCGACCTGACCTCCCAGTACAACCTCGTGGTCCGGACGCTGAGCACGGGCGCGCAAACCACCTACCCCATGCTCGCGGCCGGGCAGTCCAGTGGTCTTCCCGCCCCTATCTCGCACCTGTCCTGGGCATCGGACGGCGCGCGGCTGGCGGTATCCATCTCCTCGATCGAGGACAACGAGGGCTGGAACGTGGTCGTCGTGGATACTCCAGTCGCCCGGTACTACCTCTCCGGAGCGGGTGATTCCGATGTCCCCGTGACGGGCCGGCGAAACCGGCGGGACAGCTACCTGCGCGAAGCGGCGTTCCTGCCGAACGGCAGCCTGTTTGTCAGCCGGGCCTGCTGCGCGGGAGTGCCGGTCAGGAACACCTCCCGGCTGATGTGGGAGGTCAGCAGCAGCTCCGGCGTGCTGATCCACCAGGTCGCGATCGGCTTTGCCGATCTGGAGCACACCAGCCTCGACGCGAACTCCAGCGGTAAGTGGCTGCTCTACCTGGCCGGCCACGACCTGTACGTGTCCGCCGATGGGGCCACCCCGCGCAAGCTCGCGTCCGGCCTGATCGCCGCCGCCTGGAAGTAACGCCCGCCTACTGTGCCCATCTACTGGGCCCGCCTACTGGGCCCCGCCTGCTGGGCCCCGCCTACTGGGCCGGGCGACTGGCCACGAGCATGTCCCTGGTCAGCTGGGCCTGCCCGAGATGCTGGGTGAGCTCGGCCAGGATATGCAGCAGCGCGTGGGCCTGAGTGTCCATCGGGCCGGCCCAGGTGCTGGCCAGCGGCGGCTGCCGGGGCGGCGACGCGCCCTGCGCGGTGCGCAGATCCTCGGTGAACTGGCGCTTGGCCGCCGCCGCGTCCGCGATCAGGGCCGCCACGGGGCCGCTCGCGGTGAATTCCGCATCCCGGTCGCGGTGCACCTGGCGCCCGGCCACGACGTGCCCGCCCCAGTAGTCAAGGACGGCCAGGCAGTGATGCAGTATCACGTACGGCGAGTTGGCGCCGGGCAGGTCGGGCCGCCCGCACGCCAGCTGATCTCCGAGTTCCCCGACGATGGCCACCATCTCATCGATCGCGCTGTCCACGAAGAACGCATAGGCATCCGGCGAAATATCCACGGCCCCATGCTGGCAGCCCCGGCTGGCCGGACGGCGAGGCGGGGGACGGTCAGCCCGTCCGCATGGCGAGCCGAGGACGGCCAGCCATCGGCACAGCGAGGCGGGGGGACGGTTAGCCCGTCCCCCCGCATCATTGCTGTCTGATCAGAGGGTCGCGGTGATCAGCTGCGCCATCTTCGGCGAGCCGATTCCGGTGGCCTCGTCATAGCCGGGCACGGTCGGGAAGAGGCCGTTGTTGGTGGCCGCGGCCTGGGCCGGGCCAACGCCGGTGATGTCGTGGAAGTAGACGTTCGGGGCGAGGTTATAGAGCACGTAGAGCAGCGGGTTGATATTGCCGCTGCGGAAGCCCTGGAAGCTGTCGCGGTCGGCGATGATCGCTGACCAGAACGGCGATGACAGGCTGGTCCCGCCGATCCCGAACCAGCCGGGTGCGAGCTGGCCTGCGCTGAATCCGCACGCGCTGCCCGGGGTGTTGGCATTCGCCGTGCAGAACTCGGCGTACGGCGTGAACTCGTCGGCGTTAGCCGATATGTCGGGGTCCTCGCGGCACGGCGAGCCGGACTTGGCTAGCGAGCACTGGGTCGTGCCGTTAGCGTGGGTGGTGAACGGGTTATTGATTCCCGGGCCGAACTGGTAGGCGGGACGGCCCCAGAACTGGCTGGATCCGCCGCCGCCCGCGCCGGTCTCAGCGCACCAGAAGAAGCCGGGGAGGCCGCCCTCGTCGGCGCTGCTGTTGCACAGGCTGTCGGTGTTCCAGACCGTCTCGACGCCAGCCGGGTAGGCCGGGGTCGAGTTGGTACCCGGGTTGTCGCTCTCCAGGGACGTGCCGCCGACGCTGGTCACCCAGGGCTGGGAGGGCGGGTCGAGGACGTTGACGATGGTCGTGCCGTCGGAGCGGATGCAGGAGAAGGCACCGGTATCGCCCTCAGCGCCGAACATGCTCTGGCCCTGCAGCGCCATCTGCTCGAAGATCGTGTTCTCGGCCTGGGCGAAGCCCGCGCCGGCGTCATTCTCGCACAGTGCCCAGCTGGAGCTGATCGAGGATGCGGTGTCATCGCCGGCGATCTTCGTGAACTCGTCGAGGGTGGTCTGCCCGGTGAAATCGTTGGGCGCGTTGTATACCTGGACGTGACTCACATCGGGGGAAAGCGCCAGTTGCGTCTCGATGTCGGCGTCGACCTCGACGTCCCCGGCGAAGGCGCCGCTGGGCGGCTCGCAGAAGTCGCCAGCCGGGCAGACGGGGCTAACCGGGCCGCCGTCGACGTTGATGTCGACCAGTGGCGGGGTGAAGCTGGGCCCGTAGAAGGTCTGGGCCCAGGTGCTGATGTCGGAGTGCTGATAGGCGGAGAGCTCGAAGACCGCGATGTTGACGCCCTTGCCCTTGCCTCGCGCGCCGACCTTCGGGGCACCGTAGATCGAGTTTTCCTGGGACGGCGTCAGGCCGCTGCAGCCAGGGCCGGCGCCGTAGCCGGCCGCGAAGCCGGTGCCGTTGTTGACGAAGTTAAAGAGCGTCTGCGCGCTGGGGTAGCCATTCTCGCAGCTGGCGGCCGACGCGGATGGCTTGCCCGCCGGGCGGATGACTGTCTTCGCGCGCTGCGTCATCGAGCGCTCGCGTGTCGTGTTGGACAGCCCGATCACGCCCAGCACGCTGTGCACCATGCTGCTGGGCAGCCTGGCGGCCGTGGAGTTGGAGAAGTACTTCACGCCGTGGGGGTCCTGGTAGCGGCGCAGCGTAGTGCGGAACGCGGCGGACACGCGCGTGCTCGATCCGGTGGCGCGCACCAGGAACGGTGACGACGAGCTCCTGACGACCAGGCCGCTCTTGGCCAGGTAGCGAACCACCGCGGACCGGGCCGCGGCCGTGGGCGCGAAGCGCTTGTCGAACTGCCCCCTGGCCAGCCACTGGTGGTAGCTCCCGCTGCCCTTGGTGTAGGACGCCTTGAGCGCGGCGTTCAGGCCGGCCTCGTTGCGGGGGGCGAGCGCCACCTCGATCGACATCCGCGCACTGTGATAGCCGCCGGTGCTGGCATCAGTCGTGCGGGGGAGGCTGCCGCTGATCGCGGCAAAGTGCGGTCCGGCGGCCGGAGCCGCCGCCATCGCGGCAGGTGACGATAGCACGCCAGTCATTGCGGTCATTGCCACTCCCAACACGGCAATGGCGCCGGCGCGTACCGGGCGGTTGAGCAAAGCCATGCAGTCCTCCTTGACTCTGGCTGTCCTGCCGCCGCCCGGTAGGTGGCCGAATCCGGGCAGCATGATAATGCCGCCCGAACTCTGGGGGAGGGCCTCATCTGGTGACGGTCAGGACGTTCTCGGCGTCATCCTGAATCGGATATACCGGCCTGTCAAGAAGTGATTTCCTAGGGCCAGGTACCTGAGTTGTCAATGGGCCGGGAACCGCGAAACCCGCGGACCGGGCGCCCGCCACCGCAGGGGCGGCGGCCGGCGGTGATGCGGGGGAGCGGCTTGGCCGTCCCCCCGCAGCACCGCTGTCTGATCAGAGGGTCGCGGTGATCAGCTGCGCCATCTTCGGCGTCCCGATCCCGGTGGCCTCGTCATATCCCGGCACGGTCGGGAAGAAACCGTTGTTAGTGGCCGCGGCCTGGGCCGGGCCAACGCCCGTGATGTGGGAACTCGTCGGCGTTAGCCGAGATGTCGGGGTCCTCACGGCACGGCGTGCCGGATTTGGCCAGCGAGCACTGGGTCGTGCCGTTGCGTGCGTGGTGAACGGGTTAGCCTGAATCGGATATGCCGGTCCTGTCAAGGAGTGATTTCTGATTCGGCAGGATAGTTATGTTATTCCCCGGTCGGCCAGCCACCGCGTTGTCCGGGGCTGCGGACGGCGAAATGTCCGCCTACGATGGACGGCAGGCCCACCACGGGAGGAATCATGACAGCGGTCCAGGAGCAGGCCCGCGGCGCGAGCCCGGTCGACTTCGAGCAGTTCGGTGACTACGGCGATTTCCGCCCTAAGCGCGACCGCCAGCAGGACAAGCCGGCGGCGGAGTTCGTCCGCGCCCCCTACCCGTTCCGCGGGCGCATCACCGCCGATGGCTCCAGCGGCTTTCGCGCCGAGCCTGGCCGCTACCACCTGTACATTTCGTGGGCCTGCCCGTGGGCGCACCGCAGCGCGATCGTCCGCCAGCTGCTGGGGCTGGAGGAGATCATCTCCCTGTCCGCCGTGGATCCGGTCAGGGACGGCCGGGGCTGGGCGTTCCGCGAGGGCGCGGGGTACTCGCTGGATCCGGTCAACGGGTTCAGCCTGCTGCGCGAGGCGTACGAGGCCACCGAGCCCGGCTACGACGGGCACATTTCCGTGCCCGTGCTCTGGGACCGCCAGACCGGGGCGATCGTCAGCAACAATTTTCCTGACATCACGATCGACCTGGATACCCAGTTCGGCCAGTGGGCCGACGGCTCGGTCGACCTCTACCCGGCGCACCTGCGCGAGCAGATCGACGCCCTCAATGAGACCGTCTACGCGAACGTGAACAACGGGGTCTACCGGGCGGGCTTCGCCGGGACCCAGCAGCAGTACCACGAGGCGGTCACCAGGATATTCAGCACGCTGGACGAGCTGGAAGAGCGGCTCGCCAGCCGGCGGTACCTGCTCGGCGACGCGGTCACCGAGGCCGACGTGCGGCTGTGGGTAACGCTCGCCCGCTTCGACGCGGTGTATTACTCGCACTTCAAGTCCAACATCCGGCGCCTGATCGACTACCCCAGGCTGTGGGCGTACGCGCGAGATCTCTATTCGATGCCGGCTTTCGGGGGGACCACCAATTTCGACCATATCAAGCGCCACTATTACATGACGCACCCGCATATTAACCCGTCGAGGATCGTGCCCGACGGGCCGAAGATCGACTGGGCCCCCGCGCCCGGCAGCGCATAAAAATCATCAGCTCTTAACGCAGACTCGCCCGCCAGTCCCAGTTCGCGCTGCTGGCCGTTATGAATGCTGATCTTTGCGGGCCTGCCCGGGACTGGCTGCCGGGACGGCCCCCGAACTCAGTGGTGGTCAGCGAGCCTGTTACATGCGAGTGTTGTGGCAATGCCCCTGCCGCCGAGCCAGCAGATGGAGGGTCCGATGGGCAGGGAAGTGCCCGCCATCGTGGTCAGCCGGCAGGACAGGCGCGCGTACCGCGAGAAGGTACGCCAGTGCCTGGACGTGCTCGCGCGGATGCTGCGAGAGTCCCGGTTCGACATCGAGCCGCAGCAGGTCGGCCTCGAGATCGAGCTGAATCTCGTCGATGAGGCGGGCATGCCGTCGATGAAGAACACCGAGGTGCTCGAGGCGATCGCCGACCCCGCCTGGGCGAGCGAGCTCGGCCAGTTCAACCTCGAGATCAACGTCCCGCCCCGGCAGCTGTGCGGCGATGCGCTGTCCCAGCTGGAGAACAGCGTCCGCCGCAGCCTCGCTCACGCGGGCCAGCGGGCGCTGCAGACGGGCAGCCGGCTGATGATGGTCGGGATTCTGCCCACGCTGCGCCAGAGCGATGTCGGCGAGCATGCGATGTCGGTCAACCCGCGTTACCGGCTGCTGAACGAGCAGATGTTCGCCGCCCGCGGTGAGGACATGCAGATCTCGATCGAGGGTGCCGAGCGGCTCCTGACCCACGTCGAGACCATCATGCCCGAGGCTGCGTGCACCAGCGTGCAGTTCCATCTGCAGGTCAGCCCGGAGTCCTTCAGCAGCTACTGGAATGCCGCCCAGGCCGTGGCCGGGATTCAGGTGGCGCTGGCGGCCAACTCCCCGTACCTGTTCGGCCGGGAGCTGTGGCGCGAGACCAGGATCCCGCTGTTCGAGCAGGTGACCGATACCCGGCCCGAGGAGCTGAAGGAACAGGGAGTCCGGCCGCGGGTGTGGTTCGGCGATCGCTGGATCACCTCGGTGTTCGACTTGTTCGAGGAGAATCTCCGGTACTTCCCCGCGCTGCTGCCGCTGACTGAGGAAGCGGATCCGGAGGAGGAGCTTGACCGCGGCGAGGCGCCCCAGCTGGCCGAGATGACCCTGCACAACGGCACCGTCTACCGGTGGAACCGCCCGGTCTACGCGGTGGTCGACGGCAAGCCGCACCTGCGGGTGGAGAACCGGGTGCTGCCGGCGGGCCCGACGGTGGCGGACGTGCTGGCCAATGCCGCGTTCTACTACGGACTGATCCGCGCGCTCGCGGACGCCGACCGGCCGATCTGGACGCAGATGTCGTTCTCGGCCGCGGCCGAGAATCTGGTGGAGGGGGCCAGGCGCGGTATCGACGCGCGGATCTACTGGCCCGGCCTCGGCGAGGTGCCGGTCACCGAGCTCGCCCTGCGCCGCCTGCTGCCGCTGGCCTTCGACGGCCTGCGGGCCTGGGGCGTCGACCCGGCCGACGCCAGCCGGCTGCTCGGCATCATCGAGCAGCGCTGCCTCACCGCCCGGACCGGGGCGACCTGGCAGGTCGAGGCCGTCCGCGCGCTGGACAAAGGCGGGCGCGGTGACCGGCGGGAGGCCATCCGCCTGATGACGCAGGGCTATATCGAGCGGATGAACACCAATCAGCCCGTGCACACCTGGCCCGACATCTGACCGGCTTGCTGGCCGGCGCTCCTGAGCCGGCGCAACTGGCCGGCGCAACTGGCCGGCGCTGCTGCCCGCGGACTGTGCTTGCCGAGGGGAGTGGTGAGACGATCACTGGGTGAGCGCGCCGACCGCTGTACCAGCTGATGCCATCCGGCTCTCCAGCCCGGCAGGCCGCTGGATACTGCTCGCCACCGTGCTCGGCTCGAGCATGGCCATGCTCGACGGCACGGTGGTCAACGTCGCGCTCCCGACCATCGGACGGCATCTGGACGCTTCACTCGGCGACCTGCAGTGGGTCGTCAACGGCTACACGCTGGCGCTCGCGGGCCTGATCCTGCTCGGCGGAGCGCTCGGCGACAGGTTCGGCCGCCGCCGGGTTTTCGTGATCGGCGTGGCGTGGTTCGCGCTGGCCTCGGCGCTGTGCGGGCTCTCACCCGACATCGGGGTCCTGATCGCGGCGCGCGTGCTGCAGGGCGTCGGCGGCGCGCTGCTCGTCCCCGGGTCCCTGGCCATCCTGCAGGCCACGTTCGTCCCCACTGACCGGCCCAGGGCGGTGGGAGCCTGGTCAGGCCTGGGCGGGGTGGCCGGCGCGATCGGGCCGCTGCTCGGCGGCTGGATCATCGTGGCCGCCGGGTGGCAGTGGGTCTTCCTGCTGAACCTGCCGCTCGCCGTCGTGGTCATCGCGGTCACGATGCGCCATGTGCCGGAGACCCGCGATCCGTCCGCCAGCGGCAAGTTCGACATCACCGGCGCCGTGCTCGCCGCCCTGGCCCTGGCCGGGATCACCTACGCGCTGATCGAGGCGGCCTGCCGGCTGGCCGGGCCGGTCAGCGCCGGGGTCATCGGCGTGGCCGCGGCGGTCGCGTTCGTCCTGGTCGAGCGGCATCGCGGGCATTCGCCAGGGGGCACCGCCCCGATGCTGCCGCTGGACGTGTTCGCGTCACGGCAGTTCACGGCGGTCAACGTGGTCACGTTCCTGCTCTACGGGGCGTTCTCCGGGGTGCTCTTCCTGCTGGTGCTGCAGCTTCAGGTCGTGTCGGGCTTCTCGCCCCTGGTCGCAGGCACCGCGCTGCTGCCGGTGACGATTCTCATGCTGCTGCTCTCGCCGCGGGCCGGATCGCTCGCGCAGCGGATCGGGCCCCGATGGCTGATGACCGTCGGCATTGCCATCATCGCCGTCGGCGTGCTGCTGATGCTCCGCATCGGCCAGGATGCCTCGTACGCGGCCGATGTGCTGCCGGCCACGATCGTCTTCGGATTCGGGCTCTCGATGACCGTCGCTCCGCTCACCGCGACCGTGCTGGCCAGCGCGGACGTCCGTCACGCCGGCGTCGCCAGCGGCGTGAACAACGCGGTGGCCAGGGCCGGCGCGCTGTTCGCTGTCGCCGGGCTGCCCGCGGCCGTCGGCCTGGGTGCCGCTGCCTACCACTCGGCCCACCTGTTCAGCGGCGGCTTCAAGGCCGGCATGATCATCTGCGCTGCGCTGCTCGTGGCGGGCTCGGTGCTCTCCGCCCTGACGATCAACAACAACGTGCTGAGCGCGGCCCCCGATCACCCGGTGCCCACGCCCGAGTGCCGGATCAACCTCGCGGTCAGCGCGCCCCCGCTGGAAACCGGACGCGTACGGTCGTCAGGCCCTCCCCTGGAGCCAGTCCCGCCCCCGTGACCCCCGCCCCGCGAGCCCCGCCTGATGGGCCAGCGGGATGACAGGGTGCCCGGCGGATCCGGTGATCAACTTTAACGGGGGCGATTCTCAGTTGTATGGACTGAGAATCGCCCCGCTTAACGGGTCAGGCGTCGAGGCCGAGGGTGAACGTGGGCTTGGGAGAGGTCGCGGGCAGCCGGTGTTCCTCGCTTAGCCGGCGGATGGCTGTCCCGGTCGCGAAGAACTCCGTGGCGTGCTCGCCCCAGACATGGTTGAGGACCGCCACGTTCACCCCGACGATGCCCGAGGAGCCCGACTCCGTCGCCTCCGACTGCATCCGGGAGAGGGCGAGCTCACGGGCCTCGTAGATGCCCTGGGTGAACTGCACCATCTCCTGGTTCCGGCCGGCCTGGCGCATTGACTGCATCATGGACTGGTGGGCGATGTGGTAGACGCAGGTGCCGAGCACGAAGGCCACCGGGACCGCCCCGGCAGCGAGCAGCCGGAAGAAGTCCTGAGCGGACAGGTCGGAGGTGAAGGCGCGGCCGTCCGGAGCCTTGTGGACCCCCGGGGCGCTGCCGGCGCTCATCGCGCGCACTGCCGTCCCGGTGGCGATGAACTCCAGCACGTCCTGTCCCCAGACGTACATCTGCATCCGCAGCTGGACTCCGACGATGCCGTCCGCGCCGAGATGGTCAGCCTCGGCCCGCATCCTGATGATCGCCAGCTCCCTGGCGTTGTACATGGCCTGGGTCAGGACCTTCAGCTCCTGGTTCTGCGACCACCGCCCGACCTGCAGGCCCACGTGATAGATCGACGAGCCGACCACGAAGCCGAGGGGCTCGAACCCGGCCTCGCCCAGCAGCACATACTCGGAGACCGACAGGTCAGAGGTGAAGACCCCGCCGGTCTGCGATCCGGCGGTCTGGGCCAGCCTGCTGTCCGCGGCCTCCGGCTCCCAGGCATTGGCAGCGGTGTCAGGCCGGTTAGCGAAGATAGGCATTGAGATCTCCTTAGAGCAGGCCATCACCGCGGCCGCCAGCTGGCGGCCGCAGGCCTGACGCTGCTGAACGCCGCCCCCGCAGGCCGCTGGGGGCGCGGTCATCGGGGGAGCTTGCCTGGCGCAGAATCTACTCCGGGTGAGTCGCTGCCTGCTTCCCGGCCTGGCGGTCGGGGCCGCCCGCTTGCGGGCGAGCCGCATCGGGGCCGCCGGCCTTGGGGACACCCTCCCCTCCCTGGGCCAGTCTCGGGTGCTGGCGGATCGGCCGCCCGATGGAGGTCGATCTCCAGCTCGGGACGCCGCTGCGTGACCCGCGCGTACAGCTCGTAGACGCGCACATCCTGATCCGTCAGCGGGGGCGGGGCCAGGCTGCGCGGCCACAGCCCTAGCACCCGCACGACGTTGATCTCCACCGCGTACAGGGTGATCTGGGCCTGCAGGTACAGCCAGGCGATCAGGCCGAGTACGAGGCCGAAGACGCCGTAGAGCGAGGACTCCTTGGCCAGTGAGTGGCTGACGAGATAGGTGCCGAGAACCTGCAGCGCCTGCCAGGCGATGGCGGCCAGGACCGCGCCCAGGCGCAGGTCGCGGGCGGCCACCGACCGGGCGGTGGCGAGCCGGAAGGCGAGCCAGAACAGGCCTATGTTGAGGACCAGGGAGACGGCCACGGTCCCGATGTGACCGCCGGCGCCGGTGAGGAGGTGCCCCGCCCCGCCGGCGATGCCGGACAAGATGACGGTGGCGATCTCGCCCGTCCCCACGAACACGATCATGCCCAGGTTGCGCAGCAGCGACCACGGAAAGCCCGGCCGCTCCGAGAACGGCACCTCCCAGGCGCTATTCAGCGCGTTCTGCACGGCGTTGGCCACGCCCTGGGCACCGAGAAAGGTGCCGACCAGGCCGATGACCAGCGCGGCTCCGGTCGCTTGCAGCGAGTGCACGTTGCTGGACAGCTGGGGGCCGATGACCGGAAAGCTGGCCAGGGCCGAATCGAGCACGTGCTGTTTCAGAGCCGGGTTGTTCTGGACGACGATGTCCAGGACCGTCACGAGGACCAGCAGCAGCGGGAAGATCGACGCGAAGGCGTAGTAGGCGATCAGCGCGGCCAGGTTGCCCGCCTGGTCGTCGCCGAATTTCTTCCACGCCGCGATGGGGAACGCCAGCCAGCGCTGGCGCTGCTGGAACGCATCGACCGCGCGGAGCAGCCTTTTCATCGCTTCCATGATGTCGCAGGACTACCCGCCGGGGGGCTCATCACACGGAGAGGACTTCGGCCGCCGCCCGCTCGCCCGATCGCACGGCGCCGTCCATGTATCCCGCCCATCTCGACGCGGTCTCGGTGCCCGCCCAGTGAATCGGCCCGACTGGCTCGCGCAGGGCATGGCCGTAGCGGGTCCAGACGCCGGGCCCGAACAGCGTGCCGTAGCAGCCCCCGGTCCACCGCTCCCGCTGCCAGTCCAGCTCGATGTAGTCAGCCGGGCTGGCCGCCCTGGGCCCGAAATACCGGGCCAGCGAGTCCAGCACGGCCCGGCGCCGGGCCTTCGCGCTGGCCCGGCCGAGGGTGCGTGCCTCGTCTCCCTCCACGAAGGCCAGCAGGACGCCGGCCGGGCCGTCCGGCGGCGAGTTGTCGAACACGACCCGCGAGCCCGAGCCGTCGCCGGTCGCCTGGCCGCTGAGGCCGTCGGCGCGCCAGAAGGGCTCGTCGTAGATGGCCTGGCACTTGATCACCGAGCCCATCGGCATGCGCTGGGTGAGCTGCTCGCGCCAGGACGGCAGCGCGGGCTCGTAGCTGATCCGCCCGGCCAGCATCGGGGGAGTGCAGACGACGATCCGCTGGCCGGCGAACTCGCCGGCGGCGGTCTGGGCGGTCACCCGGCTGCCGCTGACGCTGATCGCGGTGACCGGCGAGCCCAGGCGGACCGACGTATCGCCGAGCCGGTCGCGGAGCCGGTCAGCGAGCCGCTCGGGAATGAGCTGTGACCCGCCGGTGAACCGGTCCTGCTGGGCTCCGCCCGAAGTGGCGATCAGAGCTCCGAACGAGCCGCCCGAATGCGCGTAGAAGAGCACGTGCAGCAGCGAGATGTCGCAGGGCTCGCAGGCAAACACCGCCTCGGTCGCCAGGGCGAGCAGGGCCCTGGCCTGGCTGGCCGTGTTCCTGCGGATCCAGGTCTCGAAGGTCTGCCCGTCCCAGGCCGCCGCCCGCGCCGCGGTCCACGGGGCGTCGGCCGGGACCCGCCTGGCCAGCGACTCCAGGCGGGCCTGGGCCCGGCCGACGTCGGCCAGCACCAGGGGGCTGATCCGCGGGATGGCACCGGAGTACGTCCCCCGCTTGCCGTTGAAGTGCAGCACGCTGGCGCCCTGGTCGTAGGTGGGGAAGGTGCCGACCCCGAGTTCGGCGGCCAGGGCCAGGATCCGGTCCTGCGTCGGGCCTGCGTACTGTCCGCCCATCTCGAGGACGTGGCCAGTGCCGATCGGGTGCCCGACCACCCGGCCGCCCACCCGGTCCCTGGCCTCCAGCACGATCACCGACCGGCCGGCCGCGGCCAGATCGCGCGCGGCGGTCAGGCCCGCCAGCCCGGCCCCGACGACCAGTACGTCCGCCTCGTGCGTCATCCAGCCATCATCTCTGGCCGGCACCGCTCTGGGTAAGCCGGTCCCGCGCCGCCTGCGCCCGCGCCGCCTGCGCCCGCAACGCCTGCGCCCGCAACGCCTGCGCCCGCAACGCCTGCGCCCGCGCCGCCTGCCGCCTGCGCCGCTCTCGCGCGCGCTAGCCAGTGCGGTGCGGCTATGCTCACCGCCGGTGACGACGATGTCCCGCCCGTGCCGCCCGTCTCAGGCCGGCCGCCGTATCTTCTGGCCGGGCCGCTGACCACCAGGGAGTGTCATGAGTCGTGCCGCCCACCCGGCGGGACCGCGTCACGCGGACGTCCTGCCCGCAGATCACCCGCCGCCGCCGCCCGCGGACGCCAACGCGCTTGACCCCGCCATCTGGCCGTACACCGCGCGCCGGGCCGGGGGCGCGCTGGTGCTCGGCGGGATGGACGTGCGCGACCTGGCCGACCAGTTCGGAACGCCGCTCTTCGCCTGTGATGAGGAGGACTTCCGCCAGCGGTGCCGCGATTTCTACCAGGCGTTCGGCTCGGATGCCGGGGTGTTCTACGCGGCCAAGGCGTTCTGCTGCCGGGCCGTGCTGCGCTGGGTGAGCGAGGAGGGCCTGGGCGTCGACGTCTGCACCGGCGGCGAGCTGGAGGTGGCCCTGGCGGCCGGAGTGCCGCCGCAGATGATCACGCTGCACGGCAGTAACAAGCTGCCCGCCGAGCTGGCCCGCGCGGTGGCCGCGGGCGTCGGGCACATCGTGCTGGACTCGATCGAGGAGATCGGCCGCCTGGCCGCCATCGTCCGGCTCAGCTCGGCGCGGCGGCAGCCGGTCCTGGTGCGGGTCACCACGGGCGTCGAGGCCGCCACGCATGAATTCGTGGCGACCGCGCATGACGACCAGAAGTTCGGCTTCTCGCTCGCCGCGGGCGCGGCCGACGAGGCGGTCCGGCGAGTGCTCGCCTCCCCGGAGCTGGAGCTCGCCGGGCTGCATTCGCATATCGGGTCGCAGATCTATGACACGGCCGGCTTCGAGGTGGCCGCGCACCGGATCCTCGGGCTGGCGGTCAGGATCCGCGACGAGCACCGGATCCAGCTGGCCGAGCTCGATCTCGGCGGCGGCTTCGGCATCGCCTACACCGCCGGGGACGATCCCGCCGACATCGGCGCGATCGCCAAGAGCCTGCGCGACATCGTGGCCGCCGAATGCCGCGCCGCTGGCCTGGCCCTGCCGCGGCTGACGGTCGAGCCGGGCCGGGCGATCGCCGGGCCGGGCACGATCACGCTCTATGCGGTCGGCACGGTCAAGGACGTCGACGGCCTGCGCACCTACGTCAGCGTGGACGGCGGGATGAGCGACAACATCCGCACCGCCCTGTACGACGCCGAGTACACCTGCGTGCTCGCCTCGCGGGAGTCCGACGCCCGGCTCATGCTGTGCCGGATCGTCGGCCGGCACTGCGAGACCGGCGACATCGTGGTCCGCGACGCCTACCTGCCCGCCGACCTGGTTCCCGGTGACCTGATCGCGGTGGCGGCCACCGGCGCCTACTGCCGGTCGATGGCCAGCAACTACAACCATGTCGGGCGGCCGCCGGTGGTGGCCGTCCGCGACGGCTCGGCCAGGGTGCTGCTGCGCAGGGAATCCATCGAGGACCTGCTCAGCCTGGATGTGGGCTGAGGCCGCGGGCCGCGGGACCAGTGACCGCCGGACGAGCGGCCGCCGGGGCGAACGGTCGGCCAGAAAGCCATGCGACGGTGAGCGGGCCGGGCGGCTAGAGTCGGCCGGGGAATTTCCGTTCTGAATGAAAGGTCATTTAGCCTTGCTGTCCCTGGTCCTGCCCAAGGGCTCGCTGGAGCGCGCGACCCTAGAGCTCTTTGACGCCGCTGACCTGACCGTCCGCCGCTCGTCCGATCGCGACTATCACGCGCGGATTGACGACCCGCGGATCGAGCGGGTCCGGTTCCTGCGCCCGCAGGAGATCCCGTCCTACATCGAGCAGGGGCTGTTCGATTTCGGGATCACCGGCCGGGACTGGATCGCCGAGACCGGCGCCGACGTGACCTCGCTGGGCGAGCTGCAGTACTCCAAGGCGACCTCCGATCCGGTGCGGGTGGTACTGGCCGTGCCGGCGGCAGCGCCGTGGGCGAGCGCCGCTGACCTTCCCGAGGGAGTGCGGATCTCGACCGAGTTCCCCGCGCTCACCCGCCAGTACCTGGACGCGGCCGGGGTCAAGGCGGTCGTGATCCCGTCCTACGGCGCCACCGAGGCCAAGGTTCCGGACATCGTGGACGCCATAGTGGATCTCACCGAGACCGGGTCGTCGCTGCGCAAGAACGGCCTGCGGATCCTGGACACCCTGCTGACCAGCTATACCGAGCTGGTCGCCAATCCGGCCGCCTACGCCGAGCCGGACAAGCGCGCCGCCATGGAGGACGTGGCCCTGCTGCTGCGCGGCGCGATCATGGCCCGCGGCAACGTGCTGCTCAAGCTGAACGTCTCCGCGGGCGAGCTGACCGCGGTGACCGCAATGCTGCCGGCCATGTCCTCGCCCACGGTCACCTCCCTGGCCCGCGGCGACATGAACGCGGTCGAGGCCGTGGTACCCAAGCGCGGCGTCAACACGCTGATCCCGGCGCTCAAGGCGGCCGGGGCGCGCGACATCCTGGAGATCCCGATCTCCAAGATCGTCGAATAGCCCGTCCGCGAGTGCTGCGGGTTACCGCAAAGGACGCTGCGGATTATCGCCGGCGATAGAGCGCGTCCCGCCGCATTCTGATTTCACTGGGGTTAACGTACGGTGCACTGCGGTATAAATCGTGCTGCCGGGACTATTGACGTCCCAGTCTGGCGGGAGCAAGCTAGGTCCAATTCTGGAACCGCTTCCATTCGAGAGGCGCTATGCGGGCTTCGGGTCGGGCGACCATCAACGACGTGGCCGCAGCGTCTGGCGTAGGCGTTGGCACCGTGTCAAGGGTCATCAACGGTGCGGCGAACGTGCGCGAGGCGACCCGGCAGACGGTACTGCGGGTGATCGAGCAGCTCGGGTACCGGCCCAGCCACCTGGCCGCCTCGCTCTCGCGCGGGACACCGAGGACCGTCGCCATCGTGGTCCCCCACCTGACCCGGCCGTCCACTGTCGAGCGGCTGGCCGGCGCGCTGGCCGTGCTGAACGGGCAGGGTTACGACACGATGGTGTGCAACGTGGAGACCCCGGCGCAGCGGGATCACTTCCTGGCCATGCTGACGGCCAGGGACCGCGCCGACGGCGTGATCGTCATGTCCGTGCAGCTGGGCCGCAAGCAGCTGGCCGCCTTCCGGCGGGCCGGGGTCCCGCTGGCCACGGTCGACGTCAGCGCGCCGGGCATCCCGCAGACGGTGACCGACGACATCGCGGGCGGCCGGCTGGCGATCGCTCACCTGCTGGCGCTCGGCCACCGGCGGATCGCGTTCGTCGGGGACAGCGCCGCGCGGGGCGACGTCAGCCTGGGCTTCAGCTCGACGCGGCGCCGTCTGGAGGGCTACCGGCGCGAGCTCGGGGCCGCGGCCGCCGATCTCGCGCCTGAGCTGGTGCGCCTCGGCCCGCACGGGTCGGCCGAGGCGGCCAATCTGGCCGCCCAGCTGCTGGCCCTGCCCGAGCCGCCGACCGCGATCTTCGCCGCGTCGGACACTCAGGCGATGGGGGTGCTGTCGGCGGCCGACCAAGCGGGCTTCAGCGTGCCTGGCGCCCTGTCGGTGGTCGGCTTCGATGACGTCCAGACGGCGGCCCTGGTCGGGCTCAGTACCGTGCGCCAGCCGCTGCGGCTCAGCGGGGCCGAGGCGGCTCGCCGACTCTGCACGCTGATGAGCGGAGAGCAGGTCAGGCCGCTGCGGCAGACGCTGACGCTGAGCGTCGTGCCGCGGGCCAGCTCGGCCCGGCTGCTGGCGGGCTCAGCCGGGAGCGGCGATGCGGACCTGCTGACCGTGGCCGCGGAGCCGCGCTCCCGGCCACGCGACCACACCAGGCCGTGGTCACCGCGGCCACATGCCGATGCCAGGCCCGGCGGCCGGACCGTCGGGCGGACGGACGGATCGCGGTCGGACGGGCCGCGGACGGACGGATCACTGTGATGGGCGGCGCGGAAATTGGATCTTCGCACCGCGTTAGCCGACCAAGATCGCGGGTACTCACCCGCAGACTGGAGCGCCCGCGGCCGGGTGCGGGCCCTGACGGCCCTGGCCCGGCGGAACCGCTCCTACACCCTGCTGGAGGAACATGATGAATGTCAGGCGCCGCCAGATAAGGTCCCCGCGCGCGGCCGGGGCCCGGACGGGACCGCCGATCCGGCGGACTGTCGCGCTGCTGGGAATCAGCGTGCTCGCGGCATCAGCGCTGGCCGCCTGCGGTTCGAGCAGTTCGAGCGGCAGCGGCCCGGTCACGCTGAGCTTCTACCAGTATCCCGATGTTTCCGGTGCCACCCAGGCCGCCGTCAAATCCTGCACCGACCAGAGCCACGGCAAGTACACCATTTCCTACCAGCTGCTGCCCACGGGGTCGGACGGCCAGCGGCAGCAGCTCGCCCGGCGGCTGGCCGCCGGGGATACCACGCTGGATATCCTCAGCCTCGACGTGACCTGGGAGGCCGAGTTCGCCGAGGCCGGCTGGATCGAGCCCTGGACCGGCGCCAACAGGCAGCAGGCGGAGGCCGACACGCTCAAGTCCATGGTCGGCACCGCGATCTGGAAGGGCAAGCTGTACGCCGCGCCCGACACCACTAATACCCAGCTCCTCTGGTACAACTCCGCCCTGGTCCCGAAACCGCCCGCCACCTGGGACGAGATGATCAATGACGCGATACAGCTGAAGAAGGAAGGCAAGCCGCACCTGATCGAGATTCAGGGCGCGCAGTACGAGGGCGGTACCGTCTGGTTCAATACCATGCTGGCCAGCGCCGGCGGCTCCGTACTGACCCCGGACGCTGCGCACGTATCACTCGGCCCGCCCGCGGTGACGGCCCTGGCCATGATGCACAAGCTCGCGACGTCCGTGGCGGCGGACCCGTCACTGGATGTGCAGATGGAGAACGACAACCGGCTGGCTATGGAGGCGGGCACGGCGGCCTTCCAGCTGAACTACCCGTTCGTCTATCCGTCGATGAAGGCCGACAACCCGAAGCTGTTCAAGACCTTCAAGTGGGCGCCCTATCCGGAAACGGTCGCCGGTAAGCCCTCCCACGTGACGATCGGCGGCCAGGACATCGCGGTCAGCGCGTTCTCGCAGCACAAGGCCCTGGCCTTCCAGGCGGCCCTGTGCCTGCGGGACAAGGCCAACCAGCTCAAGACCGCGATTGTCGGCGGGCAGCCGCCGTCGATTGTCAGCCTGTACAGCGATCCGAAGCTGTTCCCCGATTACCCGTTCCATGCCGACATCCTCAAGAGCCTCGAGACGGCCAGCATCAGGCCGAAGACGCCGCTCTACCAGATCCTGTCCATCGACATCTCCCACCTGGTGTCGCCGGCGGCCGGGATCAGCCCGGTGGCCACCGAGAAGAAGATGGTCAGCCAGCTCAATGACGGCCTGCAGGCGAAGGGCCTGATCCCGTGACGCGCCGCGCCGCAGGGAGCAGCCCGGCCGCCAGGAAAGGAAGGGGCCGATGAGTACCACCACCCAGACCACTGCCGTCGGCGCGCCCGGCGAGGCGCCGGTCAGTCACAAGCGCCAGCTGTCGGAGGGCGCCAGGGCGGAGCGCAGGCTCGGCTGGATGCTCTGCGCGCCGGCGGTCATCGTCATGGTCGCCGTCACCGCCTACCCGATCTGCTATGCCGTCTACCTGTCCTTCCAGCGTGACAACCTGGCCTTCCCCAACGATGTGAAGTTCATCGGCCTGGCCAATTACGGGGCCGTGCTGACCTCGCCGTACTGGTGGCAGGCGTTCAAGGTGACGATAATTATCACCGTTATCTCGGTGGCCTTCGAGCTGGTGCTCGGCATGCTGCTGGCGCTGCTCATGCACCGGACCCTGTTCGGCCGCGGCACCGTCCGCACCACCGCGCTGATCCCGTACGGGATCGTGACCGTGGCCGCGGCCGCGGGCTGGCAGTACGCGTGGACGCCGAGTCAGGGCTACCTGTCCGCGCTGTTCAACAACAGCGCGCCGCTGAGCCACACCTACACGGCCCTGGCCGTCATCATCCTGGCCGAGATCTGGAAGACCACGCCGTTCATGGCCCTGCTGCTGCTCGCCGGGCTGGCCCTGGTGCCGGAGGACCTGCAGAAGGCGGCCAAGGTGGACGGGGCGACCGCGTGGCAGCGGTTCACCAAGATCACGCTGCCGCTGATGAAGCCGGCCATCCTGGTCGCGCTGCTGTTCAGGACGCTGGACGCGTTCCGGATCTTCGACAACATCTACATCCTGACCGCGGGCGGCAACAGCACCGGCTCGGTCTCGATCCTGGGCTACGACAACCTGTTCAATGCGCTGAACCTCGGCGTCGGATCGGCGATCTCCATCCTGATCTTCATCTGCGTGGCGATCATCGCATTCATATTCATCAAGGGCTTTGGCACCTCAGCCCCTGGCGCGGACCTGCTGAAGTGAGGCACTGATGGCTACTGTTGCAACTACCGGCCGGCAGAAGCTCGGCTGGGGGTCGGCGAACACGCTCGCCATAGCGCTGACCCTGATCCCCGTTCTCTGGATCGCGTCGCTGTCCTTCAAGACGCCCGCCGCGATCACCGACCCCAGCTTCGTGCCCAAGCAGTGGACCTGGTCGAACTACACCGGGATCCTGAAGACCTCGCAGTTCATCCGGCCGCTGGTCAACTCGATCGGGATCGGCCTGATCTCGACGATCATCGCGGTGCTGCTGGCCTCGATGGCGGCGTACGCGGTAGCCAGGCTGGCCTTCCCCGGCAAGCAGGTGCTCATCGGCATGGCGCTGCTGATCGCCTTGTTCCCGGCGATCTCCCTGGTGACCCCGCTGTTCAGCATCGAGCGGTCGCTCGGCCTGTTCAACACCTGGCCAGGGCTGATCATCCCGTACATCGCGTTCGGCCTGCCGCTGGGCATCTACATCCTGGCGGCCTTCTTCCGGGAGATCCCGTGGGAGCTGGAGAAGGCGGCCAAGATAGACGGCGCCACCCCGTTCCAGGCGTTTACGAAGGTCATCGCCCCGCTCGCGGCACCGGGCATGGTGACGACCGCGATCCTGGTGTTCCTCTTCTGCTGGAACGACTTCATCTTCGCGATCTCGTTCACCTCGACGATCAGCGCGCGGACCGCGCCGGCCGCGCTGGGCTTCTTCAGCGGCAGTTCCCAGTTCACGGCGCCGACCGGGCCGATCTCGGCCGCCGCCATCGTCATCACCATTCCGATCATCATCTTCGTGCTGTTCTTCCAGCGCCGGATCGTCGCTGGGCTGACATCAGGCGCGGTCAAGGGCTAGCGGACGTCTAGCGGAAGTAGGAGAAAACAGTGGCTGAGATCGTTCTGGACCAGGTCACCAAGCGCTTCCCCGACGGAGCGCTGGCGGTCGACAAGATCAGCCTGGACATTGCCGACGGCGAGTTCGTCATCCTCGTCGGCCCGTCCGGCTGCGGTAAGTCCACCACGCTGAACATGATCGCCGGCCTGGAGGACATCACCGAGGGGGAACTGCGAATCGGCGGCAAGGTGGTGAACAACGCGGCGCCGAAGGACCGTGACATCGCCATGGTCTTCCAGAGCTACGCTCTCTATCCGCACATGACGGTCAGGGAGAACATGGGCTTCGCGCTCAAGCTGGCCAAGACGCCGCAGGCCACCATCGACGAGAAGGTCAATGAGGCGGCGCGGATCCTGGACCTGACCCAGCACCTGGAGCGCAGGCCGGCCAACCTGTCCGGCGGCCAGCGGCAGCGGGTCGCGATGGGCCGGGCGATCGTGCGTGACCCGGCCGCATTCCTGATGGACGAGCCGCTGTCCAACCTGGACGCCAAGCTGCGCGTGCAGACCCGCACCGAGGTGTCCAGGCTGCAGAAGCGGCTCGGGACGACCATGGTGTACGTCACGCACGACCAGACTGAGGCCATGACGCTGGGCGACCGGCTGGCCGTCATGCGCAGCGGCATCCTGCAGCAGGTCGGCTCGCCGCATGAGCTGTATGAGAACCCGCTGAATCTCTTCGTGGCCGGCTTCATCGGCTCGCCCGCGATGAACTTCATGGCCGGCACGCTCGAGGAAGGCAGCCTGCGCACCAACATCGGCAGCCTTCCGCTGAACCCGCAGCTGAGGCAGGCCCTGGAGCGCGCGAATTCGGGCCGCCAGGTCATCGTCGGCATCCGCCCCGAGAACTTCGAGGACGCGGCGCTGGTCAAGCCGGAACTGCGCGACCACGGAGTCACCTTCCGGGCCACGATCGACGTGGTCGAGTCGATGGGGTCGGACGTCTTCGTCTACTTCACCCAGGACAGCGGCCTGTCCGCCACGACCGACCAGCTCGCGGACCTCGCCCAGGATTCCGGCAAGGGCGACATCGTCCCCGGTGACGAGACGGTGACCGCGCGGCTGGACGCGGCCACCCGGATCCGCGAGGGAGAGGAAGCCGAGCTGTGGGCCGACCTCCGGACGATGCACATCTTCGATCCGGACAGCGGCAAGAACCTGTCGCTCGACGCCCGGCCCGAGGCGACCACGGGGTCTGCACCGTCCGCGGCGCCTGCGGCGGCGCCAGAATCGGCGGCGACGGGATCAGCGGCGTCGGCAGAACCAGCGGCGGGATCGACGGCTCCCTGACCGACAAGTCCCTGGCCGGCCGGTCTCTGACCGGTCGGCCACGGACGGGCAGCTACCTGACGGGCAGTTACCTGACCTCGCGGCGAAGGCGCTCGATGATCTCATCGCTCCATTCGTGAGTGCGGATGAGGCGGTACCGCTCGCGGGCCACTCGCTGGTAGGCCTCGGCGTCGGTGCCCGAGCCGATCAGGTCGGCCGCGTGCAGCATGCGCACGACCGGCGTGAACTCCTCGGCGAACCAGCGCCGCGCGGTCTGCTCGCGGTCAATGAAGTGCGCCTCGGCCTGCATGTACCTGAACCCCCAGGCCTCGACGCTCTCGCTCAGTTCGGCGTACGCCCATGGGTCGCTGAACGTGATCTTGCTGTAGGCCGCGGGCGGCAGCGGCACCCGGGCGCGGAAGATGCGCTCGTGGCTCTTCATCACCAGGTCGGCGCGACTGCGGATGCCGCTCGCGGGCACGATGGTCCTGACCTCGGTGACGTAGGCGTCGATGACCGACAGGCCGTTGACGATGGCGATCGACACCCGATGATGGCCGTCCTTGACGAAGTGCATGTCGCCCACCCGGTAGACATCGATCGGGGGGATGGGCTCGCCGCGCCGCTGGGCCAGCGCGAGCCGCTCCCACCGCTCCCTGACCCGGCCGGAGGTCGGGCGGAACCGGCGGTCGAAGTCGCGGCGGGAGTCAACGGTGCCGACGATCGTGTCCAGCCGGATCGTCTGCAGCCCGGCCGACCGCTCCCCCTGCATGCCGAGGGCGGCGATGACCTCGTCGAAAGGCAGGATCAGGTTGACGTCGTCCGGCCCCCTGCGCAGCCGGTGCGCGAGGCTGGACAAGATCTGCCGGCGCCGGGCGCGCAGGAAGTCGTTCTCGACGTCGGAGCGGGGAAAGCCGGTCTCAGCGGGCATGACGATTCCCTGTATCCCTGGTCGGCCAGGCATCAATGGCGGGCCGGGTGCCGGTCGCGGGCCGGGTGCCGGCGGTCGGCCGCGGGCCGGCGGCGCGGCGGGTGTCCATCGCGGGGCGGGCGCTGCCAGCCGGGCCGGCCGCGATGTCGATCAGGTGCAGTCCGACGACATTGCGCACCACCGTGCCCCCCAGCCGCCCGCCTTCGGCCGTCGCGCCGTGCGGATAGACATGACCGTGCAGCAGCATGGCCGGCTGGAGCGCGGCGACCAGACCGTGATAGCAGCTGAAGCCGCGATGGGCCAGGTCGTCGCTATCGCCGACACCGCGCGGCGGCGCGTGCGTGATCAGGACGTCGACGCCCCGGCCGTCGCGCCGCCTGCGCCGCCGGGCGCGGCGGCGCAGCGCCAGGGACCGGCGCGACTGCTGGCGCTCGGTGTACTGATGCGGCCCGCGCTCGTAACGCAGGCAGCCGCCCAGGCCCGCTACTCGCAGTCCGGCCACGTCGACCACCTGGCCATCGGCGTTCACCCCGCCCTGGGGCCAGGGAGGCCGGGTGGGCAGCCCGGCCCGCAGGGTCAGCCCGGCACGGGAAACCCGGTATCCCGACATGTCAGCGTCATGATTGCCGGGCACGAATACCAGCGGCACGTCCAGCGCGTCCATCAGGTAGCTCAGGTAGTCGGCCGGCAGGTCGCCGCAGGCCAGAATGAGCCGGGCGCCGCGCAAGGTGCCCAGATCGGCCCGCAGCGCGTGGCTCACCTCATCGGAGACGGCCAGTACGCGTACCACGGCCTGCCCGTCCGGATTGCTCTCCGGCATTCAGTGCGCAGCCGTTTCCCGTACGTCCAGGCCGCGCTCCCGCAGCGCCGCCTCGGCCCGGTAGATATCGGCCTGCCTGGCCCGGTCGCCGCCCGGCGGCGGGCTGACGTCAAGCCGCAGGCAGGCGGCGCGGAGTTCGTCGAGGTAGGCCCCGCGCAGCGCCCTGACCTTATGGTGCTTCCCGGTGATGTCCGACCGGCACTCGGTCGACTCCAGCTCGGAACGCAGTCGCCGCAGGCGCGCCGCGACCCGCTCCATCGGCTCGGCCGGCGGCGGGACACGGCGGCTCTCGGCCAGCCGGCCGTGCCCGCGGATGGCAACCAAGATCGCATACCCGGCCGCCGTAGGCAGCAGGAGGGCGATAATCAGTCCCGCGATGGCGCTCACGCCTTCCAGTGTCGGGCGCACTGCCCGGTGAAAGCAAGCCGAGCCGGGGAGTGCCGTTTCCCGTGGACCGGGAGCCCCGTATCGGCCGTCGTTTCCTCGCGCGGCCGCCCGCCCGTTATGGGCAGATAAGTCAGGGAGACAGATGGGTAATACCGGGACATCCAGCGCGTGGTGGCAGGGTGCCGTGCTGTACCAGCTGTACGTCCGGTCCTGGCGGGACGCCGACGGCGACGGGTACGGCGATCTGCGCGGACTCATCGACCGGCTGGATCATCTGTCCTGGCTGGGCGTGGACGGGGTCTGGCTCTCGCCCACGATGCCGTCCCCGGACGACGACTGGGGCTACGACGTCAGCGACTATAAGGGCGTGCATCCCGAGCTCGGCACGCTCGGTGACCTGGACGCACTGATCGCCGAGGCCGGCCGGCGTGATCTGAGGGTTCTGCTGGACCTGGTGCCCAACCACACCAGCTCGGCGCATCCCTGGTTCATCGACGCGTCGTCCGGCCGGGACTCCGCGCACCGTGACTACTACGTGTGGGCCGACCCGGCACCGGGCGGCGGGGTGCCCAACAACTGGCTGGACGCGACCGGGCAGCCCGCGTGGCAGCGGGATGAGCGCAGCGGCCAGTACTACCTGCACAACTTCCTGATCAGCCAGCCAGACCTGAACTGGTGGCTGCCCGCGGTGCACGAGGAGTTCCGCGAGATCCTCCAATTCTGGTTCGACCGGGGAGTGGCGGGTTTCCGCATCGACGTGGCGCACGGCCTGTACAAGGACGCCCTGCTGCGCGACAACCCGCCGGAGACGGACACCGGCCCGCTGGCCGGCCGTTTCGGCTTGCGCCCGGTGTACAACGAGAACCGGCCCGAGACGCACGAGGTCTTCCGCGACTGGCGGCAGATCGCCGAGCGCCAGTCGCCGCCGAGGCTGCTGCTCGGCGAGACCTGGATCGGGGATCTCGGCGGCCTGGCGGTCTTCTACGGCGACAATGACGGGCTGCAGCTGGCGTTCAATTTCCCGTTCGTCTTCGCCGACTTCACCGTCCGCGGGCTGTCGTCGGTGGTCAGCAGGACGCTCGCCAGCCTGCCGGCGGGCGCCTGCCCCGTCTGGACGGCGTCCAATCACGACGTCGGCCGCTTCCCGACTCGCTGGTGCGGCGGTGACGAGCGCAAGATCCGGCTCGCGCTGCTCATTCTGACCACCCTGCCCGGCACGACCGTCCTGTATTACGGCGATGAGATCGGCATGACCGACGTCAGCATCCCGGCCGGGCTGCAGCGCGACGCGATGACGCTGGGCGGTCACAACCCGCAGGGCAACCGGGACCGGGCCAGGACCCCGATGCAGTGGGACGGCACCCCGTCCGGCGGCTTTACCGCCGATGGCGTGCCCGCCTGGCTCCCGCTCGGTGCGACCGCCGCGTGTAACGTCGCTGACCAGCGGCAGGACCCGGCCTCCGTGCTCTGGCTGTGCCGCAGCCTGATCGCGCTGCGCCGCGCCGAGCTCGGCGGTCAGATCGGCGACTACGAGCTGCTGGCCGCGCCCGATGACCAGTGGGCCTATCGCATCGGCGACCTGGCCGTGGTGGCTAACCTGTCCGATCACAGCGCTGAGGTCGCCGGCCCGGTCGGCGAGGTACTGCTCGCCACTGCCGGGAAGCTCCCGGCCGCCGGCGATGCCATCACCCTGGGGCCCTGGGAGGGAATCGTCGCCCGCCATCCCGGCACGCTGCCCTTCCCCCCGCCGGCCCCTGGCGCCCCCGCCTAGCCGTCCGCCCGCTCTCCGCCCCCGCCTAGCCGTCCGCCCGCTCTCCGCCCCCGCCTAGCCGTCCGCCCGCTCTCCGCCCCCGCCTAGCCGCCCGCCCGCTCTCCGCCCTTACCCAGCCGTCCGCCGGCCGGTATGTGACTCTTCGAGAAGCTTGGCCCGGAGGATGCGGACGTCGTCGGCGCCGAAGCCGTGGTCTGACAGCCACGCCAGCACGCCGCCGTAGCGCAGGTCGACCTGCTCCAGGAACGCGGCCATGGTCTCGGCCCTGGGGAAGTCGTCGGCGTTGCTGGCCTGGCTCCTGCTGTTGAGGTCACCCGCATAGGTCGGGGAGGCGCGCAGCCGGTCCAGGACCGCGGCCATGCGCTCGGCGCTGGCGGCGTAGTCAGCGACCACTGCGTCCGGCTCTACGCCGGCGACGCGCAGCGCGAGGGCGACGAGCACGCCCGTGCGGTCCTTTCCCGCGGCACAGTTCACCAGCGCCGCGCCCGGTGCCGTGGCGACTGCGCGCAGCGCGGCCACGACCTGGTCGGGCCGGTCTTCCAGGTAGCCAAGGTAGTAGCCGCACCGCGGGTCGCCCGGATAGCGGGACACGGCCCCCTCGCGCCTGGTCGTCGCCAGCGCGGCGGCGGCCACCTCAGCGGCGAACATGTCAGCGCCGGCCGCGCCAGCGGCGCCGGCGGCGTCGGTGGCTGTGCCGAGCTCGGGCAGCACCGAGTGGCGCGCGTGCCGCACCGAGCCGACCCTGGTCAGCGGCCCTGGTCCCTCGGCGGCGATCTCATGCGGACTGCGCAGGTCGACGACCGTGGTGACGCCGAGGTCGGTCACCAGCCGCCGCACGTCGGCGGCCGACAGATCCTGCAGGTTGTCGCTGCGCAGCAGCCGGCGGGTCAGCACCTGCCGCCCGTCCTCGGTCGGCAGCCCGCCCATGTCGCGAACGTTGACCGCTCCGTCGAGCTCAATCCAGCCCACGTGTTCATCCTCCCGGTCCTGGCGCTCTGAGCCAGGGCCGGCCGCACCACTACCGCAATTGTCCCGCACTCTTCGCAGTCCGTTCATCAAGGCCGTCGTCGAGACCGCCGCCAGGCCGTCGTCTGGCCGCCTCGAGACCTCCGTTAAGACCGCCGCTCGCCGCCGTCCGTCAGCCGACACGGTCCGGGCAACGCAGGGCCACCACCAGAATCCGACCCGTTACGCTGGGCGGGTGCTGTCCCTCATTGATCTGCGCGGAGCGAGCGTGGCCACCCTGGGCCAGCGGCGGCTGACCGGCCTGCTGCCGCGGGCCAGGACGGACATTGAGTCGGCGCTCAGCGCCGTGCGGCCCATCTGCGAGGACGTGCGCCACCGCGGCGCGGCGGCGGTCCGCGAGTACACGCGGCGGTTTGACGGCGTGGACCTGGCCACGACCAGGGTCCCGCCGCAAGCGCTGCGGGAGGCGCTGGCCGAGCTTGATCCGGACGTTCGCGCGGCGCTGCAGGAAGCGGCGCGGCGGGCCCGGCTGGTCCACCAGGCCCAGCTGCCTGCCGACACCGTCACCGCCGTCGCCGACGGCTCGACGGTCACCGAGCGGTACGTCCCGGTCGGCCGGGCCGGTGTCTACGTCCCTGGCGGGCTGCTCGCCTACCCGTCATCGGTCGTGATGAACGTGATCCCCGCGCAGGTGGCGGGCGTAGCCGAGATCGCCGTGGCCTCACCCCCGAGCGCCGACCGTGGTGGCCGCCGGCCGCCGCCGTGCTGGCCGCCTGCGCACTGCTCGGCATCACGGAGGTGCATGCGGTCGGCGGCGCACAGGCGATCGCGATGTTCGGCTACGGCACGGCCGACTGCCCGCCCGCCGATGTCATCAGCGGGCCGGGCAACGTGTACGTGGCCGCCGCCAAGCGGCTGCTGCAGGGCATGGTCGGGATCGACGCGGAGGCCGGCCCGACCGAGGTCGCGATCGTGGCGGATCACAGCGCCGACCCGGTGCTGGTCGCCGCCGACCTGGTGGCGCAGGCCGAGCATGACTCGCTGGCGGCCTGCCTGCTGATCACGACCGATCCCGGACTCGCCGATCGCACCGAGAAGGAGCTGGTCGGCCAGGTCGCCCGCGCGCGGCACCGGGAGCGGATTGAGGCGGCGCTGGCCGGACAGTCCGCCTGCGTGCTGGTCGACACCATCGACGACGCCCTGGCCGTCTCGGATGCCTGGGCCCCCGAGCACCTCGAGATCCAGGCCGAACGCGCCACCGAACTTGCCTCCCGCGTCCGCAATGCGGGTGCCGTTTTCGTCGGCCCGTACGCCCCGGTGTCCCTCGGCGACTACCTGGCGGGCTCCAACCACGTGCTGCCGACCGGCGGGACCGCCCGGCACTCGGGCGGCCTGTCGGTACTGACCTTCGTGCGCGGCATCCACGTGGTGGAGTGCACCGCCGACGCGCTCGCGCAGGTCGCCCCGCACATCGACGCGCTCGGCGGGGCCGAGGACCTGGCCGCGCACGTGGCCGCGGTCCGCGTCCGGGTCCCCGCCGCATCCGCCGCCGGGCCCGCGGCGCCCGGGCGGGGGGCACCCGGTGCCGTCGATAGGCTGGAGGGGTGAAGGCCGCCCAGGGCCCGCCGCTGCGGGCCGACCTCGCGGGCCGCGAGCCCTACGGAGCCCCGCAGCTGGACGTAGCGGTCGCTCTGAACACCAACGAGAACCCCTACCCGCCGCCGGACAGCGTCGTGCGCGAGATAGGCGAAGCCGCGGCCGCGGCGGCGGCGCAGCTCAACCGGTACCCGGACCGCGATGCGGTCGGCCTGCGCGGCGATCTGGCCGGCTACCTCGGGCCCGGCCTGACCTGGGATCAGACCTGGGCGGCCAACGGATCCAACGAGATCATCCAGCAGCTGCTGCAGGCATTCGGCGGACCGGGCCGCCGAGCGCTCGGCTTTGAGCCCTCGTACTCGATGCACCCGATCATCGCCGCGGTCACCAGCACCGGCTGGATCCCGGCGGCCAGGGACGACGATTTCGGCATTGACCAGGACCGGGCCGCGGCGGTGGTCCGCGAGTACCAGCCCGACCTGGTCTTCCTGACCTCGCCGAATAACCCGACCGGCACTGCCCTCCCGCTGCCGGTGATCGAGGCGGTGTGCGCCGCCGCGCCCGGCATGGTGATCGTCGACGAGGCCTACGCGGAGTTCGCCCGCGATCGCGAGGGCAGCGCGCTGGCCCTGCTGCCCCGCTTCCCGCGGCTGGTGATCGTCCGCACGATGTCCAAGGCATTTGCGCTCGCCGGGGGGCGGCTTGGCTATCTCGCCGCCGATCCGGCGGTGATCCGCGCACTGCTCGTCGTCCGGCTGCCCTATCACCTGTCCGCCCTGACCCAGGCCGTGGCCAGGGTCGCGCTGGCCCACTCGGGCGAGCTGCTGGCGAGCGTGGCGAAAATCCGGGCCGAACGGGATGACCTGGTGACATGGCTGCGCGGACGCGGACTGGCCGCGGCGGACTCAGACGCCAACTTCGTGCTCTTCGGCAGATTCGGCGACCGGCGCGCGGTCTGGCAGGGACTGCTCGACCGGGGCGTGCTGGTCCGCGAGGTAGGCCCCCCGGACTGGCTCCGGGTGACCATCGGGACCCCGGCCGAGATGGCGGCGTTCCGCGCGGCGCTGGACGGGGTCATAAACGGCGGGCCGGGGTCATGAACGGCGAAACGCGGTCATGAACGGCGGGACTGAGCTGCCGGGCCGGACCGCGCGAGTCGAGCGGGTCACCAAGGAGACCCAGGTCCTCATCGAGCTCGACCTGGACGGCTCCGGAGTGACGGAGGCCGACACCGGCGTGCCGTTCTTCGATCACATGCTCTCCCAGCTGGGCAAGCACGGCCTGCTCGACCTGACCGTCCGCACGCGCGGCGACATCGAGATCGACGCTCATCACACGGTGGAGGACACCGCGCTAGCCCTGGGCCAGGCGCTGCGCGAGGCGCTGGGCGACAAGGCGGGCATCTGCCGGTTCGGCGACGCGCTGGTGCCGCTGGACGAGACGCTGGCCCGCGCCGCGGTCGACCTGTCCGGCCGGCCGTACGCCGTGCATTGCGAGCCGGACCGCATGCCGCCGATGATCGGGACCTACGACACCACGCTGACCCGGCACTTCTTCGAGTCGCTGGCGATGTCGGCGGGCCTGTGCGTGCATCTGAGCGTGCTGTCCGGACGCAACCCGCATCACATCGTCGAGGCCCAGTTCAAGGCGTTCGCCCGCGCGCTGCGGGCGGCCGCCGCGCCCGACCCCCGCTCGGGCGCCATCCCCAGCACCAAGGGCACCCTGTGACCGGATTAAGCCCGCCATGGTGAGGTCGAGGGTCGTGGTGCTGGACTACGGCTCGGGCAACCTGCGGTCGGCGCAGCGCGCCCTGCAGCGCGCCGGGGCCGACGCGCAGGTGAGCGCTGACCACGATGCCGCGATGAACGCCGACGGCCTGGTGGTGCCAGGGGTGGGCGCGTTCGCCGCCTGCATGGCCGGGCTGCGGGCGGCCGGCGGCGAGATGATCATCGGGCGGCGGCGGGCCGCGTCCCGGCCGGTCCTGGGCATCTGCGTCGGCATGCAGGTGCTGTTCGCCGAGGGGGCCGAGCACGGCGACCGGACCGCGGGCTGCGGTCAGTGGCCGGGAGTGGTGGATCGACTGACGGCTCCGGTGCTGCCGCACATGGGCTGGAACACCGTCCGGCCGGCGGCCGGTTCCCGGCTGTTCGCCGGGACCGATCCGCAGACCAGGTTCTACTTCGTGCACTCCTACGCCGCGCGGTCCCGCCCGCCCCTCGCGGCGCTGGTTTCCTGGACCACGCACGGGGAGCCGTTCGTGTCGGCGGTGGAGGACGGCCCGCTCTGCGCCACCCAGTTCCACCCCGAGAAGTCAGGCGACGCCGGAGCGGTCGTGCTGTCCAACTGGCTGGAGACACTGCGATGACTTTCCCTGACCGCGTGGACGCGGGAACGCTGACCCTGCTGCCCGCCGTGGACGTGGCGGGCGGCCAGGCGGTCCGGCTGGTCCAGGGCGCCGCGGGCACCGAGACGGGATACGGCGATCCGATCGAGGCCGCCCTGGCCTGGCAGGACGCCGGTGCGCGGTGGATCCACCTGGTGGACCTCGACGCGGCATTCGGCCGGGGCTCGAACGCGCCGCTGCTGGCCGCCATGATCGCCCGGCTCGACACGGCGGTCGAGCTGTCCGGCGGCATCCGCGACGACGCCTCGCTCGCCCGCGCCCTGGCCACCGGCTGCACCAGGGTGGTCATCGGCACCGCGGCGCTGGAGAACCCTGACTGGGTGCGCCGCGCTATCGCCGAGCATGGCCAGCGGATCGCGGTCGGGCTTGATGTGCGGGGAACCCGGCTGGCCGCCCGCGGCTGGACCAGGGAAGGCGGCGAGCTACTCGACGTGCTGGCCCGGCTGGAAGCCGACGGCTGCGCCCGCTACGTGGTCACCGACATCACCAGGGACGGCATGCTCGGCGGCCCCAACCTTGACCTGCTGCGCCTGGTCTGCGAGCGCACGGACAGCCCGGTGATCGCCAGCGGCGGGGTGTCCAGCCTGGCCGACCTGCAGGCGATCGCCGGGCTGCGGCGCGATGGCGTCGAGGGCGCGATCGTCGGCAAGGCGCTGTACGCTCGCGCGTTCACCCTGGAGCAGGCGCTGGCGGAGGTGAGCTGATGGCGGTCGCGATCCGGGTGATCCCGTGCCTGGACGTCGACGCCGGGCGGGTGGTCAAGGGGGTCAACTTCCGCGACCTGCGGGACGCCGGCGATCCGGTCGAGCGGGCGGCCGCCTACGACGCCGATGGCGCCGATGAGCTGGTCTTCCTGGACATCACCGCGTCCAGTGACCGCCGCGACACGATGTACGAGGTCGTGCGGCGGACGGCCGAGCAGGTCTTCATCCCGCTGACGGTCGGCGGGGGAGTGCGCAGCGTCGCCGACGTGGACCAGCTGCTGCGGGCCGGCGCGGACAAGGTATCGCTGAACACCGCGGCGATCGCCCGCCCTGAGCTGCTCACCGAGACGGCGGCCAGGTTCGGCTCGCAGTGCATGGTGCTGTCCGTCGACGCCCGCCGTGCACCCTGCCCCAGCGGATTCGAGGTGACCACGCACGGCGGCCGGCGCGGCACCGGCCTGGACGCGGTCAGCTGGGCCGCGCGTGCCGCCGGCCTGGGCGCCGGCGAGATACTGCTGAACTCGATGGATGCCGACGGCACGCAGGCCGGGTTCGACCTGCCGCTGATCCGGGCCGTCCGGGCCGTCGTTACGGTACCGGTGATCGCCAGCGGGGGCGCGGGCCAGCTCGGGGATTTCGCCCCGGCCATCGAGGCAGGCGCCGACGCCGTGCTGGCCGCCAGCCTGTTTCACTTCGGCCAGCTCAGGATCGCCGAGGTTAAGGAAGCACTGCGAGCCTCGGGCCATCCGGTCCGCAGGGCGGCCGGCGGAACCGAAGACGAGCTGCAGGTGAGGGATCGATGAGCACGGACAACGGCGCGTCGGCGCTGGACCCGAGGATCGCCGCCCTGCTGAAGCGGGACGCAGACGGACTGGTCGCGGCCATCGCCCAGCAGTACGACACCGGCGAGGTGCTGATGCTGGGCTGGATGGACGACGAGGCCCTGCACCGCACGCTGACCACCGGCCGCTGTACGTACTGGTCGCGCAGCCGCCAGGAGTACTGGGTGAAGGGCGAGACGTCCGGCCACCAGCAGTGGGTGCGGTCAGTCGCGCTGGACTGCGACGGCGACGCGGTACTGGTCCAGGTCGACCAGGTGGGCGCCGCTTGTCACACCAATGACCGGACCTGCTTCGATGCGCAGCCGCTGGATGCGGTCACGCTGGGCCGGAGCTAGCCGGCGATGCCGGCCAGGCGGCATTGCGGGCGAGTCAGCCGCGCGAGCTTGTCGTCGTGGGCAAATGCGCTGCGGCAGCTGGCCCGCGCGCCGGCGCCGCACTGATGCACCAGCGCTCCGCCCGTGGTGCTCGGCATGCTCACGGTGATGCAGCCGTCGTGGGATCGGCCGTAGCTGCCAGGGGCGGCCGCCGCCCACGCGCCGATACCGCCGAGAGCGGCCACGATAACCGCGCCGGCGACGGCGACGACCCGCTTGTCGCGGCGCGTCATCGGCCCGCCGCGCACATTCGTTGCGAATGGCATTACCGGCCATAATAGGAGCAGCCCCGGTGCCCGCGCGAGGGCTGCCTGCCGCGATGGCCCTCCTGCCGCAACCGTCTCCGGCTCTGGCGCCTCCGGTCGTTATACTGGAGCGCAATTTACGTGCCTGAGCAGCATGACCGAGTTCCGAATCAGGTCTGGACCATATGCCGGTCTCGAGACCAGCCTCGCTGCTTTGTCCTTCCCGCGCGAGGTGAACCTGATGGCGGTGCTCACGTGACCGCGCCCGATGAGGCGCAGCGTGGCCGTTAGCGGCGGCATGGCCGGGATCCTGGCGGACCTCTCGGCACCGGGCTCGGGCGGCCTGGATGCCGTAGCCGCGGGCTCATGCGCGGATGTACTCGACATGACCGGCATTGCCGTGACCGTGCTGATGGCGGACGGGGAGCAGGAAGTCCTGTGGCGGACCGACGGGGTCAGCGCCCAGCTTGATGACCTGCAGTTCACCCTGGGCGAGGGGCCGACGGTAGACGTCGCCGCGTCGGGTGAGCTTGTCCTGGAGCCGGATCTGGCGCAGGTCCCGTGGCCGCGATGGCCGGTCTTTACCCCGGCGGCTCTGGAGCTGGGCGTCCTGGCGGTTTTCGCGGTGCCACTCCAGATCGGGGCGATACGCCTCGGCGTCCTGCTCGCGTACCGGGACACCTGCGGCCCGATGGGCGCCGGCGTGCTCACGGACATGCTCGTTTTCGCCGATGCGGCGACGGAAGCACTGCTGGGACGTGACCTCGCCGGGCTGGCGTCGCTGTGGCTTCCCGGCCGCCCGGCCGGGTACCGGGCGGAGATCCACCAGGCGACGGGGATGGTCAGCGTCCAGCTCCGGGTATCGCAGGGGGAAGCGCTGGTCCGGATGCGCGCCCACGCCTTCAGCCAGCAGCGCGAACTGGCGGAGGTCGCAGCCGACGTCGTGGCCCGCAAGCTGAGGTTCGATGCGGCCCTCTAGCGAAAGATCCCCGAAGGGAGATACTGGACTGTGGTGGCGATGAGCCGGGAGCAACGTCTCGCGGAGACCTTTGTCGAGCTGGCCGATACTCTCGTAGCAGATTTCGATGTCATCGAGTTCCTCCAGGTCATGGCGTCGCGCTGCGTGGAGCTGCTCGATGTCGCGGCGGCCGGGCTCGTCCTGGCCGATCCCGGCGGGTCGCTGCAGGTAGTGGCGGCCTCGGATGAGCGGGCCCGGCTGCTGGAGCTCTTCGAGGTGCAAAACGACGAGGGCCCGTGCCGTGAGTGCTACGTGCTCGGGGCCACGGTGGTCAACGTGGACCTGGAGCACGCGCGGGCCCGGTGGCCGCGGTTCGCGCCGCAGGCGATCGCCGGCGGGTTCGGCTCGGCGAACGCGCTGCCGCTGCGGCTGCGCAGCCAGGTGGTCGGCTCGCTGAACCTGTTTCATGCCGGTCCTGGCGGCCTGGCTAGCCACGAGCTGCGGCTGGCGCAGGCGCTGGCCGACGCGGCCACCATCGGCATCCTGCAGCAGCGCACGATCCGCCATGGTGAGGTGGCCGCCGCGCAGCTGCAGGCGGCACTGACCAGCCGCATCGCCATCGAGCAGGCCAAGGGCGTGCTGGCCGAGCGGCTGCGGATCAGCACCGACGACGCGTTCCGCCTGCTGCGGACAGCGGCTCGCTCCCATCATCTGCTGCTGTCGGATCTGGCCCGCGGTATAGCGAACGGCTCCACGGACATCACGCAGCTGGCGGCCACGTCGCCGGAGCGGGCGGCCGCCCGGACGGCGAAGAGCCGGCCGCCGGGGATCCCTCGTCAGGGGCCCCCGTCCTGATCCCCGGGCAGCGGGGGAGACTGGGTGCGTGAGCGTCGACCGGGAGAAGCAGGTGGCAGCCGAGGCTGCTGCTCAGTTCGTGGAAGACGGCATGACCGTCGGCCTGGGCACCGGCACCACCGTGGCCTACCTGCTGCCTGCCCTGGCGCGGCGGCGGCTGTCGGTCCGCTGCGTGGCCACCTCGCCGCGTACCGAGCAAACCGCTCGTGGCCTTGGCCTCGACGTGGAGCCGGTCGGCGCGATCGACCACCTGGACATGACCATCGACGGCGCTGATCAGGTAGCACCCGACGGCTGGCTGATCAAGGGCGGCGGAGCGGCGCACACCAGGGAGAAGATCGTCGCCACGATGGCCAGCACGTTCATCGTCATCGCCGACTCGACCAAGCCGGTCAGCGCGCTGCGCCCGCCGGTGCCGGTCGAACTGCTGGAGTTCGGCCTGGACGCGACATTGCGGCGGCTGGAGCACGTGACGCTGCGCGATGTCCCCCGCAGCCCGGACGGCGGGGTCATCGGCGACTACCGGGGCGCTGTCGATGACCCGGCGGCGCTGGCGGCCCGCCTGTCAGCGACGCCGGGCCTGGTCGAGCACGGGCTGTTCCCGCCCGAGCTGGTCACCGTGATCCTGATCGGTCACGGCGAGTCAGTCGAGCAGCGAATCCTCCGCTGAGCCCCCTCGCCGGCCGCGGCTAGCCCGGCCGGCCCTGGCTAGCCCGGCCGGCCCCGGCTAGCCCTTCTTCTCGGCGTGGCCGCCGAACTCGCTGCGCATCGCGGACAGGACCTTGTTGGTGAACTCGCCGAGCCCGCGCGACTCGAAGCGCTGCATCAGCGAGGTGGCGATGACCGGGGCGGGGACGCCCTCGTCGATCGCGGCGAGCACCGTCCAGCGGCCCTCGCCGGAGTCCGAGACGCGCCCGCTGAAGTCGTCCAGCTGCGGCGACCTGGCCAGCGCGTCGGCGGTCAGGTCGACCAGCCAGGACCCGACCACCGAGCCGCGCCGCCACACCTCGGCGACCTCGGCGACGTCGATGTCGTACTGGTAGTACTCCGGGTCACGCAGGGGAGTGGTCTCGGCGTCGGCGGACACCGCGTTGTCCTGGCCGACGTTGGCGTGCTTGATGATGGACAGGCCCTCGGCGATCGCGGCCATCATCCCGTACTCGATGCCGTTGTGGACCATCTTGACGAAGTGCCCGGCACCATTGGGCCCGCAGTGCAGGTACCCGTCCGGAGCCGTGCCCGTGGTCCGGGTCCGGCCGGGCGTGGGCTCCGCGCTGGCGAAGCCGGGCGCGAGGGTGGCGAAGACCGGGTCCAGCCGCTGGACCGGCTCGTCCTCGCCGCCGATCATCAGGCAGTAACCGCGATCCAGGCCGAACACGCCGCCGGAGGTACCGCAGTCCACGTAGTGAATCTGCTGGCCGGCGAGCTGTCTGGCCCGGGAGATGTCATCGCGGTAGTAGGAGTTGCCGCCATCGATCACCGTGTCGCCCGGCTCGAGCAGTTCCGCCAGCTCGTCCAGCGTCGAGCCGGTGACGGCGGCGGGCAGCATCAGCCAGGCCGCCCTGGGCTTGTCCAGCTTCGCGACGAATTCCGCCAGGGACCTCGCGCCCGTCGCGCCCTCGTCCTCCAGCTGCTTGACGTGCGACTCAGTGTGGTCGTAGACCACGCAGTGGTGGCCATCTCGCATAAGCCGGCGGACGATATTGGCGCCCATCCGGCCGAGCCCGATCATGCCGAGCTGCATGGGCCTGTCGGTAGTCATGCTCTGCCTCCTATGTTCTCGCGGGCCGCCAGGCCCTGCTCAGCCCTTCAGGCTTCGGTAGCGGCGGATGAGCGCGTTGGTGGATGAGTCGTGCGCGAGATCAGGCTCGGTGGCGCTTTCCAGCTCGGGCAGGATCTGGACGGCCAGTACCTTGCCGAGCTCGACGCCCCACTGGTCGAAGGAGTCGATGTCCCAGATCGTGCCCTGGGTAAAGACGCTGTGCTCATACAGCGCCACCAGGACCCCGAGCAGCCGCGGCGTCAGGACCTCGGCCAGCAGGACATTGGTCGGCCGGTTACCCGGCATCACCCGGTGCGGCGCCACCTGCGGTGCGGTCCCCTCGGCCAGGACCTCCTGCTCGGTCTTGCCGAACGCGAGCGCCTGAGCCTGGGCGAAGACGTTGGAGGACAGGATGTCGTGATGGTCGCCCAGCGGGTTCAGGCTCTTGCCGAAGCCGATCAGGTCGACCGGGATCAGCTTCGTTCCCTGGTGGATGAGCTGGTAGAAACTGTGCTGCCCGTTGGTGCCCGGCTCGCCCCAGTACACCGCTCCGGTCTCGTAGTCCACCTCGGTGCCCGAGAGCGTCACGTGCTTGCCGTTCGACTCCATCGTGAGCTGCTGCAGGTAGGCGGGGAACCGCTTCAGGTACTGGTCGTACGGCATGACGCCGGTGGTCTGCGCGCCGAAGAAGTCCCCGTACCAGACGGCCAGCAGGCCCATCAGCACCGGCAGGTTCTGCTCCAGCGGGGCGGTGCGGAAGTGCTCGTCCATCTCATGGAACCCCGCCAGCAGCTCGCCGAAGTGCTCGGGCCCGACGGCCACCAGAGTGGACAGGCCGATGGCCGAGTCCATCGAGTACCGGCCGCCGACCCAGTCCCAGAAGCCGAACATGTTCGCGGTGTCGATGCCGAACTCGGCCACCCGCTCGGCGTTGGTCGAGACCGCCACGAAGTGCCGGGCGACGGCCTCATCCGAGCCGAGCTCGCCGATCACCCAGTCGCGGGCCGAGCGGGCGTTGGTCAGCGTCTCCAAGGTGCCGAACGTCTTGGACGAGATGATGAACAGCGTCTCGTCGGCGGACAGGTCGCGGGTCGCCTCGGCGAAGTCGGTGGAATCCACGTTGGACACGAACCGGAAGGTCAGGTCCCGCCGGGAGTAGTACCGCAGCGCCTCATAGGCCATCACCGGGCCGAGATCGGAGCCTCCGATGCCGACATTGACGATGTTCTTTATCGTTTTGCCGGAATAGCCCGTCCATTCGCCCGAGCGCACCCGCCGCGCGAAGGCGACCATCCGGTCGAGGACCTCGTGTACCTGCGCGACCACATCGACGCCGCCCACCACCAGGGAGCTGCCCCTGGGCATGCGCAGCGCCACGTGCAGCACCGACCTGTTCTCGGACACGTTGATCCGCTCGCCGCGGAACATCATGTCCCGGCGCTCGGCCAGGCCGGCCTGGCGGGCCAGGGCGACCAGCAGGCGCATGGTCTCATCGGTCACGCGGTTCTTCGAGTAGTCCAGGTACAGCCCGGCGGCCTGTGCCGTCAGCCGCTCGCCCCGCCCCGGGTCCTCGGCGAACAGCTCGCGCAGGTGCCGCCCGCCGATCTCGGCGTGATGCTGCTCGAGCGTCTTCCACGCCGGAAGCTCGCGCAGCGGGGTGGTCACCATCGGTCATTTCCTCCAGGTCGTGTCGGGCCTCAGGTGAGCGCGGAGCACTGCGCGGAGATCCTGTCCAGCAGCTCGTGCCAGGAGTCGACGAACGCCGACGCGCCGTCGGACTGCAGCTTGGCGGCCAGCGCCGCGACATCCACGCCCGCGGCGCCGAACTGCGCGAGCACCTCGTCGCAGTCACCGCCGTCGGCGGCCATCGGCTCGCCCACCTCGCCGTGGTCGTAGAAGGCCTCCAGAGTCTTGTCCGGGAGCGTGTTGATCGTGAACGGGGCGGCCAGGCCGTGTACGTACAGCGTGTCGGGTGCGTCCGGGTTCTTCGTCCCCGTGCTGGCCCACAGCAGCCGCTGCATCCGCACGCCCGAGTTCTCCAGCCGCAGCGCGCGGTCAGAGTTCAGCAGCTGCCGGTAGGCACGATAGGTGGCCTGCCCGACGGCGAGGCCGAGCCGGTCGGTCAGCTCGGCCGGCACCTGCTTGGCCACCGCGACGTCCCAGCGGGACAGGAAGACCGATGCCACCGACGGGACGGCGGGGTCAAGCCCCGCGGCGAGCCGGCGCTCCACTCCCTGCAGGTAGGCGTCCGCGGCGGCGAGGTACTGCTCGGCCGAGAACAGCAGGGTGACGTTGATCGGCACCCCGGCGGCGATGGACTCGGTGATCGCCGGCAGCCCTTCCGGGGTGCCGGGGATCTTGATGAAGAGGTTCGTCCTGGCCGCCCTGGCGTGCAGGGTCTTGGCCGCCTCCACCGTGCGCTCGGTGTCGTGCGCGAGCAGCGGCGAGACCTCCAGCGAGACCCAGCCGTCGACTCCGTCGGATCGCTCGTGCACCCCGAGGAACGCATCGGCCGCGCGCCGCAGGTCATCGATGGCCAGGTCGAAGAACAGGTCCTCGCCGGACAGTCCCTGCCGGGCCTTGGTGGCGATCGACTCGTCGTAGTCACCGGAGCTGATCGCCTTGTCGAAGATCGACGGGTTCGACGTGAGCCCGGTCACGGAGTAGTCGTCGATGTAGCGCTGAATCTTGCCGGAGTTGAGCAGGGCGCGGGTGATGTTGTCGAGCCAGAGGCTCTGGCCCCGCTCGTGCAGTGTTTCGGTGGCCTTCACGTGCTGTCCCTTCCGTTACGATCCTGCCGCGGCCACGCGCTCGCGCGCGACCTGCGATACCTGCCCTGGCGTGAACCCGAACTTCGTGAGCAGCTCCTTCAGCGGCGCGGACGCGCCAAAGGTATGCATGCCCACGACAGCGCCGCCATCACCAACGTAGCGATCCCAGCCGAGCGTGGAGGCCTGCTCGATGGCGACTCGCGCCTTCACCGCGCGGGGGAGCACGCTGTCGCGGTACTCCTGCGGCTGCCGGTCGAAAAGCTCCCAGCACGGCATGCTGACCACCCGGGCGCCGAGACCGCCCGATTCCAGCTCCTGGCGGGCAGCCAGCGCCAGGTGCACTTCCGACCCGGTGGCGATGAGGATGACGTCCGGCTGGCCGCCGGAGGCCTCGGCGAGAATGTACGCGCCCCGTCCGACACCTGAGGCGGCGCCGAGCTGCGAGCGATCCAGGGTCGGCAGCGCCTGCCGGGACAGGATCAGCGCGGCGGGCTCCCGGTGCAGCCCCGCCACGATGCGCCAGGTCTCGACGACCTCGTTGGCGTCCGCCGGCCGGAAGACCAGCAGGCCTGGCATGGCCCGCAGCGAGGCCAGCTGCTCGACCGGCTGATGGGTGGGGCCGTCCTCGCCGACACCGATCGAATCGTGCGTGAAGATGTGCAGGACCGGGATCTCCATCAGGGCCGACAGCCGGATAGCGCCACGCGCGTAATCGGAGAAAATCAGAAACCCCGACCAGAACGGGCGGACCTTGGTCAGTGCCATCCCGTTGGCCACGGCCGCCGCCGCGTGCTCCCGGATACCGAAATGCAGGTTGCGGCCGGTCCGGTCGCCGGGCTGGAAGTCGCCGGCTCCCTCGAACGTCAGACGGGTCTTGGTCGACGGCGTCAGGTCGGCGGAGCCGCCCAGCAGCCAGGGCACCTGCTCCGCGACCGAGTTGAGCACCTGGCCGGAGGAATCCCGGCTGGCGATCCCCTTGGGGTCGGGCGGGAACGGCTGGAGGGCGGCGGCCTCCCAGCCGTCCGGCAGGAGGCGGTGCTGCATCCGCTCGATCTCGACCGCGAGCTGCGGGTGGGCACTGCGGTACACATCGAACCTGGCCTCCCAGGCCGCCCGCTCCTGGCGGCCGCGCTCGCCGATGCCCGCCGCGAAATGGTCATAGACGCCGTCGGGAACGTAGAAGTCGGCGTCGGGCGGCAGGCCGAGGAAGCGCTTGGTGGCCTGGACGCCCGCCACCCCGAACGGCTCGCCGTGGGCCTTCGGCGTGTCCTCGACCGGCGAGCCATAGCCGATGTGGCTGTGCACGAGCACCAGCGTGGGCCGCTCGTTCTCGGCCCGGAAGGTGTGGAACGCCCGCCGCACCTGATCGAGATCGTTGGCGTCGGCGACCGTCGTCACGTTCCAGCCGTAGCTGATGAAGCGGGCGGCGACATCTTCGGTGAACGTGATGCCGGTGTGGCCCTCGATGGTCACCCGGTTCGAGTCGTAGATCCAGCACAGGTTCGACAGGCGCAGGTGGCCGGCCAGGGAGGCGGCTTCGGAGGCGATCCCCTCCATCATGCAGCCGTCGCCGGCCTGGGCGTAGACGTCGAAGTCGAACATCGTGAAGTCGCCGGTGTTGTAGCGGGCGGCGAGCCACTGCCCGGCGATCGCCATCCCGACGGACGTGGCGACGCCCTGGCCGAGCGGGCCGGTCGTGGCCTCCACGCCGCTGGTCCAGCGGTACTCGGGATGACCGGGACAGTGCGAGCCGAGCTGGCGGAACGTCTTCAGGTCGTCCAGGGTGACGGCCGGGGTGCTGAGCACCTCGTACTCCGGGTTGACCGAATGGACCCCGGTCAGGTGCAGCAGCGACCAGAGCAGCGTCGAGGCGTGCCCCGCCGAGAGCACGAACCGGTCCCGGTTGGGCCAGATCGGGTCAGCCGGATCGAACCGCAGGAATTGCTGCCACAGGGTGTAGGTCACCGGGGCGATCCCCAGCGGGGTACCTGGATGCCCGGAGTTGGCCTTCTGGATCGCGTCCATGCACAGGCCGCGGATCGTATTGACCGACAGGGTGTCCAGGTCAGTCGTGGTATCCGGGTCGGTCGTAGTCAATTGTGGCCTCCGGGGTATGGGCGCAGGCGGGGCCGCCCATCGGAACATTGCCTGCCCTGTCTATCCCAGCGGCCGTGACCGCCCGGCGGCGGGTAGGTGAATTGTCGGGTGGGCGCGGCGGCTGAGACCATCGGTCCCATGGGTGTGCGCGGCTTCGGACGTCAGACATTCTCCTCCCTGAAGGTCCCGAACTACCGCCTGTACTTCTCCGGCCAGTCGATTTCGCTGGCCGGCACCTGGATGCAGATGACGGCGCAGTCCTGGCTCGTGCTCACGCTCACCCACTCCAGCACCGACATTGGCCTGGTCGTAGCCCTGCAGACGCTGCCTATCCTGCTGCTCGGCCCCTACGGCGGTGTCATCGCCGACCGGGTGGACAAGCGCCGGCTGATGATCGCGCTGCAGACCGTCATGGGCTTTCAGGCCCTCGCGCTCGGGCTTCTCACCGTGTCCGGCGCGGTCCGCTTCTGGGAAGTCTGCGTGCTGGCCGTCATTCTCGGCCTCAACAACGCCTTCGAGGTCTCGGCCCGCCAGTCCTTCGTCCGGGAGATGGTGGGCCCGGGCGAACTGCGCAACGCCATCACGCTGAACTCCGTCACGGCCAATGCCGCCCGTGCGGTCGGGCCGGGGATCGGGGGCATCCTCATCGCCACCGTCGGCGTCGGCGTGTGCTTCCTGATCAACGCCGCGAGCTTCGTCGCGGTCGTGACCTCCCTGCTCCTGATGGACCGCTCCGCGCTCGCGCCGAGCACTCCGACGGCGCGGGCCAGGGGCCAGCTGCGCGAGGGACTGCGCTACGCGGTGCGGATCCCGCACATCGCCATACCGCTGGCGATGATGAGCCTGGTCGGGCTGCTGGCCTACGAATTCCAGGTCTCCATCCCGGTGTTCGCCCAGCAGACCTTCCATGGCGGCGCGGAGGTCTTCGGCTTCATGACCGCGGCGATAGGAGTCGGCGCCGTCATCGGCGGGCTGTTCACCGCGGCGCGGGGCCGGACCGGGCTGCGCCCGATGATCATCGCGTCCGCGGGCTTCGGCGTGGCCATCCTGCTGGCCGGATTCGCTCCCGTGCTGGCCCTCGTCTACCCCGCGCTGCTGCTCGTGGGCTGGGCCAGCGTGTCCTTCATCGCGATCGGGAACTCCACCATCCAGCTCGCCGCCGATCCGGGCTTCCGGGGCCGGACGATCGCGCTGTGGCAAGTGGCCTTCCAGGGCACGACGCCGATCGGCGGTCCGCTGATCGGCTGGATCATCGCCCGGTCAAATGCCCGGATCGGGCTCGCGGTCGGGGGAGTGTCCTGCCTGGTCGCGGCGCTCGGCGGCATCCTGCTGGCCCGGCGCTTCCGCGCCCGCGCGCAGGCCGCCCGCGCCAGCCCGTCGGCGCGCATCGTCGACCAGGACGTGATCGCCGATCCCGACTCGGTCAGCGGGCCGGCCGCCACATAGTGGTGATGACCTGGCCGCCGGGACAGCTGATCGCACCGAGTGGCTCGAAGCCGAGCGCGCCGTACCTGCGGTCATTCGCCGGATTCGACGACTCCAGGTAGGCGGCCCGGTGACTGGCGTCGACCGGCTCCAGGCTGGCGGCGAGCAGCCGCATCCCCAGGCCGTGCCCGCGGTGGCCGGGGTGCGTGCCCAGCAGCGTCAGGAAGTAGTGCGGCTCCCCGTGCGGATGCGCGCGGTGGAGCTGCTCCAGCAGCTCAAGGTAGCTATCGGCGGCTGGCCCCAGGTGCTCGGCGGCTAGCCCGGCGAGGCGCTCCTCCTGCTCGGGCGTCATGCTGGCGGCGCCCGGCGGGATCCAGATGGCAGCTGCTTCCCCGCCCTCGGTCAGCCAGGTCGCCGGGAACCGCAGCGCGCCGTCCACGAACGGTCGCCAGAGCGCGGCATGATGCCGGGTGCTCCCGTCGGGCCGCGCCATGGCCGGGCCCCAGACCGGATCGGCGGCGAACGCGAGCGCGATGATCGTGGTAATGCGGCCCGCGTCAGCTGGTCTCGCGCGGCGCGGCGCGGGCATCAGGCTGCTCATGTCGTCCTCCCTGCGCCCGAAATCCGCCCAGGCCCGGCGCCCGAATCTGCGGGGTCGTCTTTCAGTTAATACGACGGAAAGACGACCCGGTTGAGCCAGGCTGCCGTCCGGCTGGTCAATACTGCAGGAATGAACGAGTGGAAGATCCCGGCCGGGCTGCGGCTCGCCGGCACGAGCCTGCCCCTGACCGACCGGGCCCGCGTCTATGCGTGCGGCATTACCCCCTATGACGTCACGCACCTCGGGCATGCTGCCGCGTTTGTCTGGGTCGATGTGCTGACCAGGGTCATGGGCTCCATGGGCGTCGACCCGCAGCTGTGCCGCAACGTCACCGACGTTGACGACGTGCTGCTGGCCGCGGCGCAGCGGGCCGGGGCGCATTTCGACTCCTTCGCCTCGGTGCAGCAGTTCCACTTCGACCAGGACATGATCGCCCTCAACGTGGCCGCGCCGCAGTTCGCGCCGCGGGCGCGCCGGCACATCGACCAGGTCATCCGGCTCGCCGCCGCGCTCGTGCAGACCGGCGCCGCCTACCTGCGAGACGGCAGCGTCTACTTCCGCGGTGCCGGGACCCCCGAGCGGGCCGGCCTGCGCCGCGGGCAGGCCGTGGCGCTGGCGGCCGAGTACGGAGACCAGCCCGATGACCCGGCGAAGGACGATGCCCTCGACGTCGCCATCTGGCGCGCTTCGTCCGGCGCGGAACCGGGCTGGCCATCGCCATGGGGCCCCGGCCGGCCGGGCTGGCACGCGGAGTGCGCCGCGATGTCGCTGTCGGTGCTCGGCCCCGCGGTCGACGTGCATTGCGGCGGCGCCGACCTGAGATTCCCGCACCATGCCTACCAGGCCGCCATGACCGAGGCCCTGACCGGCGTCAGGCCGTACGCCCGTGCCCACTTCCTCGTCGGGGTCGTCCGGGTCAACGGCGAGAAGATGGCCAAGTCGACCGGCAACCTGGTGCTGGTCAGCGATGTCCTGCGCGACCACCCGGCGGCGGCCCTGAGACTGTGCCTGCTTGACCGGCCCTGGGCGGATACCTGGGACTACGCCACGGCGGACCTGGAGTCGGCCACCGCGCGGCTCGAACGGCTCTACCAGGCGGCGGGCCGGGGTGGCGGCAGCTCGCAGGCAGCAGTCGCGCAGGTCACCGATGCGCTGTGCGACAACCTCAACGTCCCGGCCGCCATCGCCATCGCGGAAGAGGCCGGGGGTGCCGCCGCCCGCAGCCTCATCGCCGTCCTTGGCCTCAGCGAATAGGCCAGCAGGCCAATCAGCGGGCGGCGCCACCCGGGCGGTCGGGCGGCCAGGCGTCACCCCAGCTGACGTTCCTGGCGTGCCGGTAGAGGTCCTGGTCTCGCTTGAACACCGTCTCGGTAGCCAGGCCAGGATCGGCGGCGCACACGGTCATGCTGACCGCTCCCTTGCGGTGCCGCGGGTGCCGCAGGACCCGTCCGCCCGCCTGCGGCCAGCGCGTCCGGGCCGCTATCACGTAGGAGAACTTCTCATCCTCGTAACCGAGCGAGCCGCCCTTGAGCCTGCGGTGCACGGCGGTTCTGTTGATCCGGGCCGAGAAATGGCACCAGTCCCGGCCCGGCGGCAGCGGGCAGTCCAGGTCGTGCGGGCACGGCGCGATGATCGACAGGCCGGCCTCGATGAGGATGCTCCGGGCGGCGAGCACGCGGGCGTAGCCGGCCGGGGTGCCGGGTTCCACCAGCGCGACGACCGCCGCGCCAGCGGCCAGTTCCCGCACTACGCCGGCCCGGTCAGCCTCCTGCAGCTCGCCCAGTACGTAGGACATGGTGGCCAGGTCCGCGGGCGGGACAGCCGGTGTCGGGCCGAGGACGAGCGGGCGCCACGACGCCGTCCGCACCGCCGCGCCCGGTGCGGCCCGTGCCAGCCGCCGGCCCAGCTCCATCGCCTTCGGCACGCGCTCGAGAACCTCGATCGCCTCCAGGGACGGCCAGATCTCCGCGGCCGCCCACACCGCGGCTCCCGTGCCGCCGCCGACGTCCACCTGCGTGCGCGGCCGGAAATCCGCCGCCCGCGCGCGGAACTGGGTGAGCGCGGCCCGGCAGGCCGCGTAGGTAGCCGGCATCCGGTAGGCGGCATACGCGGCGACGTCCGCGGCCGACGTGAGAATGGGGCTGGCTGCGGGCTGCCCGCTGCGGTAGCGCTCGGTCAGGAAACTGACCGACCGGGCTAGCTCGGCCGCGGAGATCCCGGTCAGGGCCTCTTCCAGCGCCTCCCCGAGGCTTTCCGGGAGACTGGCCACGAAGCTCGCTCCTCGTCAGTAGCGGTGCGGTACGGATTCAGGCTACGAGCGTGGGCTCGTCCGGCGCGGAGAGACTCAGTACCGTGCCGGCCACCGCCGGCGACGCGCTGATCCGCGCCTCGAGCGCCCGCAGCCGCACGGCCACGTGGGACTCGGCGTCATCGCCGGTGAGGTCGACGTCGCCGATCACCGAGACCATCCGCGGCCCGACGATCTCCAGCCGCAGATAGGTCACCCTGGCCACCTCCGGCGAGTCCAGCAGGGCCTGGATGGCGGCCGCGCGCACCCGGGGGTCGGCCTCCTGGCCGATCAGGAACTGCCGGTTGCGGTTGATCAAGATGATCGCGACCACGGCGAGCAGCAGGCCGATCAGGATCGATCCGACGGCGTCCGGGACTCCGGAGCCGGTCAGCTGGTCCGCGCCCAGGCTGGCGGCCGCGATGAGCACGCCGATCAGGGCAGCGGAGTCCTCCGCGAATACCGCCCGCAAGGTCGGATCGGAGGTGGCCAGGACGTGCTCGATGAGGTCCCGCTGCAGCGACTCGGCCTCGGGCTTGGCCTGCCGGACTGACTGCAGGAAGGAGATTCCCTCGAGCACGAACGAAACGGCCAGCACGATGTACCCGACGGCGAAATGACTGGCCGGCTCCTGGCTGATGAGCTGCTGGATGCCATGCGTGACGGACACCGCGGCGCCGGCCACGAACAGCCCGAGCGCGGCGAACAGCGACCAGACGTAAGCCTCCCGGCCGTGGCCGAACGGGTGCGTGGGATCGGCCGGCCGCCGGGAGCGCCGGTTGGCGATCATCAGGAATATCTCGTTGCCGGCGTCCGCCCAGGAGTGCGCCGCCTCGGCCAGCAGCGACGCCGACCCGGTCACCACGGCGGCGGCCGACTTCGCCACCGCTATCAGGACGTTGGCGCCGAAGGCGACCAGCACCGTCGTGACACTCTCGGACCCGCTATCGTCGTGCGACCCCGCCGCCGACCTGAGCAGGTCGTGGTAGCCGCCGACGCCCTCCTCGGCCAGGGCAGGCATCGGATCCTGCTCGTCGTCCCGCTCATGCGCCATCAGCCAGTGTTAACACATCAGGTGCCGATTGCGCTCAGCTCAGCTCAGCTTCGATAGCCCGCTCGCGCTGGTGCTCTGAGTAGGGCGGGTACCGGACGGCGGGGTCGACCCGGGCACTGTGATAAAGCACGCCACGGGCGTTGGTGAACGCCTCGAATCCCCAGCGGCCGTGATACTTGCCCATCCCCGAGTTGCCCACTCCGCCAAAGGGGAGTTCCGGTACCAAGGGGTGGAGTGTGCAGTCGTTGACGACGGCATCACCCGACTCGGTCGCATCGAGAATCTGGTCCACCACGTCGTGGTCCTCGGCGAAGATATACAGACCCAGCGGATGCGGGTTACCGTTCGTCCAGTCAATGACGGCCTGGACGGACTCGATCTCCAGTACCGGCAGGATCGGCCCGAAGACCTCCTCTTGCATGATGGGCGAGTCCCAGGCCGGATCGACCACCACCGTCGGGGCGACATAGCGGTCGTCAAGATCAACCTGCCCCCCGACGGCAATCGTGCCACTGCCGAGCAGGCCGGCCAGCCGTTCGGCCGCCTTGCGGTTGATGACGCGCCCGAAGTCGGGACTGTGCTGCGGGTCGTCGCCGTAGAAGTCCTTGACCGCCTGCACCAGGTGCTCGATGAGCTCGTCCTTCACGTCCGGCCAGACGAGCACATGGTCAGGAGCCGTGCAGATCTGCCCGGCATTACTGAACCGGCCGTAGGCGATCCGCCGTGCCGCGCTCTTGAGGTCTGCCGAGGAGTGAACGATAGTCGGGCTCTTGCCTCCCAGCTCGAGCACGCATGGCGTCAGATGCCTGGCGGCCGCCTGATGGATGATCTTGCCTACCGGGGGGCTGCCGGTGAAGAAGATCAGGTCCCAGTGCTGATCAAGAAGAGCAGTAGTCTCAGGTACGGCTCCCTCGACCACCGCGACAGCCTGGGGGTCGAGATACCGGGGAACCAGCTCGGCAATGAGCGCCGAGGTGGCCACGCCCAGCTCAGACGGCTTGATGACGGCGGTGTTGCCAGCCGCCAGAGCCGGTGCGAGGGGGCCGAAGGTGAGCATCAGCGGCTCGTTCCACGCGCCGATGATCAGCGTGACGCCCAGGGGGTCACGCCGCACCCTGACATGCCCGGGCCTGAGCACCAGGGGGATCGGCTCGTGTGCCTCCTTCATCCATTCATGCATGTGCTTGAGGGCGTATTCGGCCTCCTTGATGCAGAAGCCGACGTCCATCAGATCGGCGTCGACTTCATTGCGCCGCAGATCCTCCTGCAGCGCCGCGTAGAACTGATCCCGGTTGTCACTCAGCAAAGACTTGACGGCCTCGAGCTGCTCGTGCCGCCAGGCCACCGGCCGGGTCGCACCGGAAAGAAAATAGGCTCGCTGATCCGCTACCAGCTTTGAATAATCGGGCATAGCCATCACATGCTCCTAGTTCCCGTTCAGCCCGAAGGCGGCCCAGCACCACCGACAACGGTAGCGAGCCCTCTGGCGCTCGCGCTTCTCAGTTGCTCTCGGTACCTAGCAAAGCGTGTACGTGGTAAGCCGGAATCATCCCAAACGGGTGATTTTTGTCGGGCCAGGTAAGGTCCCTAAGCCGAGCGGGCTGGCGGACCAGACCCGGCCCGCTGGCGCCGTGCCAGCCAGGCGGCCTCGGCCTCTCCCATCGGCGTCGAGGCCGGGGCGCGGACGAAGGGCCAGATCTCCTCGGCGATCGCCCGCCAGTTGGCCGTGGCGGTCAGCTCCCCGAGCACGGCGAACAAGCCCAGGTTGATGCGCTGGAGGATCACGTACGACCGCGGCACGCTCACGTACGCGGCCACCGGGCTGCGCACGTCGAAGAAGCGGCGTACCACCGCGGACGCGTAGTCGCCGGTCATGGTCAGCGGTCCCGGCTCGCGGATGGTGGCGTAGAAAACGGCCATATGCTCGACGATCGTCTCGGTGCTCAGCGGTGCGTCCCGGCGCAGGAAGCCGGCCTCCTCCATGGCGCGGCGGAAGGCCTCGGGATCATTGTCGACGCATAGCCTGCGGGCCATCTGCATGAGCGGCAGCAGCTCGGACTGGGTGAAGCGCTTGACCAGCCCGAAATCGAGGAAGGTCACCCGGCCGCCGCCATGAAACAGGTAGTTGCCGGGATGCGGGTCGCCGTTGAACGCGTGGACTTCGTACAGGCTCCTGAAGACGAAGCGGTAAATCGTCTCCCCGGCGAGGTCCCGTTCCTCCTGGGACCAGTCAGCGAGCTCAGCGAAACGGGCCCCGTCGGACAGCTCGCTGGTCACCAGCCGGCGCGTTGACAGCTCGTCCACAATTCCCGGAATCCCGATCGTGGGATGGCCCTCGTAGTAGGCCGCCAGAAGGCGCTGGTTGTCGGCCTCCCGGCGGTAGTCGAGTTCCTCCAGGACCCGCTCGCGCAGCTCGGTGATCAGCGCGTCGACATCCTGGCTCGGCGCGGTGATGCGCAGCATCCGGCGCAGCAGGGCCACGTTGCCGAGGTCCGCGGCGATGCTCTCGGCGATGCCCGGATACTGCACCTTCACCGCGACCGCGCGGCCATCCAGGGTGATCGCGCGGTGCACCTGCCCGATCGAGGCCGCGGCGATGGGCTCCGGATCCCAGCGGGCGAAGGCGCGCTCCGGCGGCACTCCCAGCTCCTCCTGGACGACTTGCGCGGCCAGCTCCTGGCTCATCGGCGGGACGCTGTCCTGCAGGCGGCTGAGCGTACGGCGGACGGCGGGGGACAGGCCGTCATCGACGTAGCTGGCCATCTGGCCGATCTTCATCATGACGCCCTTCATCGTCCCCAGGGTGGCCGCGACGTCCTCGGCGGTCTGCAAAGCCAGGTCGTTGCGCAAGATCTGGCGCTGGTCGCCCGCGGCCGCGAACAGCCGCGGCGCGCTTCCCGCGTAGCGGGCTCCGCCGCGGACCGCGAGCTGGACCGTCGCCCGCCCGCGATCGAATCTCAGCCGGCCGAGCCGCAAGCGCGCCACGGCCAGGGCCAGGCCCGCGGCCGCGCCAGCCGATCACCACCGCGGCGCCGAGCTTCCGCACGTTCATGCGCGGCGCGCGGCGCGCATCCGCACGGTGATCCGCTGACGTGCCTCGAGCACGCCGGGCTCGCCGAGGACGACGGCATCGAGGACGCCGAGCGCCTGGCGGATCTCGGTACGGCGCTCCGGCGTCAGGGCCGGCGGCGCGCTGTAGCCGTACATCTGGCGCGCCCAGGCCGGCAGGACCGCGATCGCGGCCTCGCGGACGTCCTGCCAGATCTCGGCTATGTCCTCATCCAGGCCCGGCGGATCGAGCAGGTAGGCCATCGACTCGGCGGCCGCCGGGGTGCAGCGCAGCTGCGGCCTGACTGACTCGATGTACTCCTCCATCGCGGCCAGGCTCGACGGGATCATCGCCTCCGGCACCCCCACGAGCGCGGCGGCGACCGTCATCTCCGCGACGTAGCGGTCGGCGTCCGGCGCCGAGAGCGGCGTCCCGAACGCACGCCCGGCGACGATCGCGGAGTCGACCAGGGCCACGTGTACCCACAGCAGCAGCGCGGGATCGCCTGCCGCGTACGGGCGGCCGGTGACCCCGTCGACCCCGCGGACATGGTCATGAATCCGGCGCACCCTGGAGGCCACGCGCTGGGCGGCGGCCTGCTCGCCGAAGCTGATCGTGGCCAGATACGCCGAGGTGGCCGCGAGCCTGCCGACCGGGTCCCGGCGCCAGTCACTGTGCTGATCGACGCCGGCCATCGCCAGCGGGTGCAGCGCCTGCATCAGCAGCGCCCGCAGGCCCGCCACGGGCGAGGCCAGGTCGGTGCTGACCCGCCAGGTGACGCTGGCCGGGCCGAAGAAGCCATCGTCAGCGGGCGACTGCGGCACGCCGGACACGTAGGCGGCGGCCGAGCGCTCGATCAGGCCGGTCGCGGCCCCGGCCGGATCGGCCCCGGCCGGATCGGCCGGGTACGGGTCGGCCGAGGCCGGGTCGGCGGTCATCGCGGTGTCCCCGGCCAGCTGGCGGCGCGCCGGGGCCCGGCGGGCCGGCACCCCGTATATGTGCGGAAGGTCATGCCGCCAAACTACCTACCCGCCGCCGGTGCACCGGCGGCCAGCACCGCGTCATCCGCCGGCCATCGCGCACACCCGGCAGACCAGCGAAGCGGTGCCGGCACCCGCCGGCGGGCTACTAAAATGTGGGCTGGCGCTCCGTTTTTCGGGGCGGTGGTAAACGCCGGTGCTCTGTGCCGGTTGGCTTGCTGCTTGATGTCGTGGTGCAGGGCGGAGCTGGGCGCGCCGCCGGCCGAGCCGGCGAAGTACGACCGGCCTACAGCCGTTGTGCTTGCCAGTAATGGGGGAGCTGGGGAATTCCTGCCGCAGCCTGCGCGAGGTTGAGGCTGTTGAAGTTTTGACAGCGCGACCTGGGCGGGAAGTCACCAGCAGGTGCACGTGGCTGGCCTGGCCGTTGAACTCGGCGTGCGGTACCTGGTGACGAAAACCAAGTGCGCATGTAAGAGGGGAACACACTTCCTGACGGTGCGTATGTCACCATATTCGAACATGAAAACGAATATAATGGCCGGGTGCAACTCCGGTATAACTACCGCCTCTCCCCGGGCCCTGGCCAGCGCCAGGCCCTGGCCAGGGCGTTCGGCTGCGCCCGGGTCGTCTTCAACGATGGCTTGCGGCAAAGGGAGGAAGCCCGCGCGGGTGGCCTGCCGTACATCACCGACGTTGAACTGTCGGCAAGGCTGACGGCCGCGAAGGCCACCCCGCAGCGGGCGTGGCTGGCGGGAGTGTCAGCTCGGTCGTCCTGCAGCAGGCGCTGGCCGACCTGAACACTGCTTACCGGACTTCTTCCGCTCGGTCACCGGCCAGCGGAAAGGACCGAGGGTGGGAGCACCGCGGTTCCGGTCCCGCAAGGATCGCCGGCAGGCGGTCCGGTTCACCCGCAACGCCCGGTTCGCCATCACCGCCGGCGGGAAGCTGCGGCTGCCGAAGATCGGTGACGTGCCAGTGCGCTGGTCTCGGGACCTGCCGTCTGAGCCGTCGTCGGTCACGGTGATCCTGGATGCCGCCGGGCGGTACTTCGCGAGCTTCGTGGTAGAGGCCGCAAATGACCCGCTTCCCGATACGGGCACTGAGGTTGGCATCGATCTGGGGCTGACGCACTTCGCGGTCCAGTCGGATGGCCGGAAGGTCGCTAACCCGAGGTTCCTGCGCCGTGCGGAACGGAAGCTCCGCAAGGCGCAGCAAAACCTGAGCCGCAAGGACAAGGGCAGTAACAACCGGGCTAAGGCCCGGATCAAGGTCGCCCGGGTGCATGCCCGCGTGGCTGATACGCGCCGCGACTGGCTGCACAAGGAATCCACCCGCATCATCCGCGATAGCCAAGCGGTGTACGTGGAGGACCTGTGCATCCGGGGGCTGGCCCGCACGCGGCTGGCCAAGTCGGTGCACGACGCCGGATGGTCGGCGTTCGTCGGCATGCTGGAGTACAAGGCTGCGCGGCACGGGCGCATCTTCGGGAGGCCGGCCGGTTCGAGCCGACGTCCCGGCTCTGCTCGGCCTGCGGAGTGAACGACGGCCCCAAGCCGCTGCGCGTCCGCGAGTGGACCTGCGGCGGGTGCGGCGCCGAGCACGACCGCGATGTCAACGCGGCCAGGAACATAGTCACGGCGGGACGCGCCGGGACTCTAAATGCCTGCGGAGGGACTGTAAGACCAGGGCCCGCCCTGGCCGGGCCCGCTGAAGCAGGAACCCTCCCAGGTGCCGCATGAGCGGCACGGAAGGAATCCCCGGGCCGTCGGCCGGGATGGTCCTTACATGATGTGCGAGTCGACGGTGATCGGCTGGCCAGGGCCGTGATAGAAGATGCCGGGGAAGCCCTGGGTGTGGAATCCGTGACTCGGGTTGTCGCGCATCGTCGAGTGCTGGATGCGCAGGGCGCCGACGTTGTTGTCAGTCACGTAGAAGATGCCGCCGCCGCCTTCGCGGGCGGAGTTGCCCTTCAGGAGCGTGCCGGCGACCCGCACGGTGTAGCTGTCCCCGTCGGTGTAGATCGCGCCGCCACTGCCGCCGCCCGGCGTTCCGCTCGCCGCCGGGTTGGCGCCGTTGCCGACCGCCCGGTTGTTCTTCATGATGCTGTCCAGGACCACCCAGGAGACGCCGATGCTGCTCAGCGCGCTGCCGTTGGAGCACACGCCGCGGACGAAGGTGCTGTGCACGACGTAGAGGGGGCGGCCCTGATACTGCTCAAGCGCCCGGATGGCCGCCCCGCCCAGGTCCGGCCCGGTGCGATGGCAGCGGTTGTCGGCGAACACCGAGTTGACCACCTTGAACTGGCCGCCGCTGGCGTAGATGGCGCCGCCGCTTCCGGTGTCGATGGCCGAGCCGGTGGCGTTGCCGTCAATGAAGTTCAGGTTCTGCACGACCAGCTTCGGCCGGGCTTGGTTGTCGCAATGGGAGGTGGTGAACACCTGGGCCGGGTCACAGGTGTTCATGTAGAGGATCCGCCGCACGCCGCCGCCGCTCAGCGTCACCTTGCCGCCGCCGTCCAGGACCACCCGGCGGACGGTGTTGCGGACCTTCGCGGTGGCCTTCATGACGATGGTCACCGGGGCCTGGCCGCAGGAGAACGTGATGATCCCGCCCTTGCGGACCGCCGAGACGACCGCCTGTGACGTGCAGCTGGCCGCGGTGCCGTGGCCGACGACCCGGGTCGGGTGCGAGGTGTTGACCGCCCGCCCGGCGGCCGGCACGGCGACGTGGCCGTGCGGGTTACCGGCGGCGGGCAGCGCGGCGGCCCTCGTCACCGCGCTCGACGCGGCGAGCCGCGTGCCGTGGGAGCCCGCGGTGGCCGCGTATACCGGCAGGGCGATGCCCGCCGCGAGCGCTGTAATGGCCAGGCCGGCACCACTCAAGAGTCGCATGGGGCCACATGCTAGCGCCGCCGGCCGTGACCAGATGGTCATCTTCGTTCGATTCCGGCCGACTGCCGCCGCCCGTGCCGGTCGCCTGTCGCTCCGGCTGCGCCGCTGCCACACTGCTCTTACGACACCGACCAGGGGGAAGCCAGTGATCGAGGACCTCAGTGTCGACGACAGCGAGTCGCCGGCGATCGGCCTTGTCCCGGCCGGCATCTCGTGGGAGCAAGTCCAGGACCACATCAAGATCGTGCACAGCCCGCTGCTGGTGCCGCCGGCAGACGGCGGCGAGTACCGCGGCGCCTACTGGGCCGACACCAGGCTGATCGTCACCGATGATCTCGGCCCGGACCAGGAGGAGGCGGTCGACGAGTTCCGCGAGATCCTGCGGGAGCGCGGCCAGGTCTAGCTCTACCTGGCCAGGACCGCCGGACCGGCCCGCGAGGGCGCCGGTGCGGGGCGCAGCGGCGGGCTGGCGGACAATGGGGGTGTGGGAGTACAGGCGGCGGCGGAGTCGGTCCGGTCCCGTATCGGCGCGTCCATCTTCGAGCGGGTGGCCGGGTCGCAGGGCCAGGGCCGCCGCCGGGCCATCCATGAGGCCGGGGGACAGCGGTGGTTCGGTGAGGACCACCCGATCCGCAGGGTCCACGGGGATTCGGCCATGTTCGCCGGCGGTATCCGCGCGCTGCTGCTGCAGTCGCTGCATCCGCTGGCCATGGCCGCCGTGGCCGGGCACTCGGACTACCGCGGCGATCCGTGGGGGCGACTGCAGCGCACCAGTTACTTCCTGGCCGTCACGGCCTTCGGCCGGGCCAGCGACGCGCAGGCGGCTACGGACCGGGTCCGGGCGATCCACGAGCGGGTGACCGGGACGGCACCGGACGGCCGGCCGTACGCCGCCTCCGACCCGCACCTGCTGACCTGGGTTCATATCGCCGAGGCCGATAGCTTCCTGCGCGCGCATACCGCCTTCGGGGCGCGGCCCCTGGACCAGGCCGGACGAGACGGGTACGTGGCCGATCTGGCGCTGATTGGCACGCGGCTCGGGGTGCCCCACCCGCCTCGCACCGAAGCTGAGCTAGCCGACCGGATCAGCCAGTACCGGGCCGAGCTGCAGGGCACGCCGCAGGCGCGCTCGGCCGCCCGGTTCCTGCTGCTCAGCCCGCCGCTGCCGATACTGGCCCGCGCCCCCTACGGCGTCCTGGCCGCCGCGGCGTGCTCGCTGCTGCCCACCTGGGCCCGGCGGCCGCTGAACCTGCCCTATCTGCCGCTGACCGAGACGGCCCTGGTCCGCCCGGCCGGCCACGCCATGGTCCGTGCTATCCGCTGGGCCACCACCGCGCCACCTCCCGCCCTGGCCAGCTGACCTCTCGGCGGTGGTTCAGTCGGCGGGGGACGTCGGTGCTGTGCTAGTTGCCTGCCGCGGCGCTAGTTACCTGCCGCGGCCTTCTTCACGTGACCGTGCTGCGGTCAGTGCCAGGCACGCGATCAGGCCGGCGAGGTTGGCGATGGTGTAGCCGAGGCCGGTGGAGAAGTCGGTCCAGCTGCCGTGATGGCCCAGGTCCGAGAGGACTCCGAAGATGGTGAAGTTGAGGATGAGCTCCAGGGCGAATCTTCCTCGGTGAGGCAACCGTCAAGACACACGTCGCCCGGATCCTGGCCAAGCTACAGCTGCGGGACCGGGTCCAGGCCGTCGTCTGGGCCTATGAATCGGGCCTGGTCCAACCGGGCGAGTAACCTCGCCGCAGTCGCGATGAACGGCGGCCGGGATCATGCCTTGGTGCCGAGGGCGCGTGACAGGACCGTGATGCGGTCGTGTCCGCCGGTCTTGGCGAAGACCGACTTGAGATGATCCTGGATCGTGTGCTCGGACAGCGCCATCTGACGCGCCATCGCCCGCGTGTCACTGCCCGTGGCCAGCAGGCCGAGTAGCTCGTACTCGCGGGCCGTCAGGCCGAAAGCCCGGCCGAACAGCTCCAGCCGCTCGGCGGCCGAGGCCTCCTCTATCGTGACGACCAGATCGGCCGCGCCGTGGCCAGGCGAGCCTGGCCCGGCCTCGTCCGCCGCGAGCCGGGCGGCGCGCAGGGTCAGCCAGGAACCCTCGGCCAGATGCGTGCGCGCGGACGGCGGATGGCCGTCGATCCCGGCCTCGGCGGCCAGGAGCTGGGCGGCAACGTTGTAGACGCTGGCCGGGATGGCCCGCTCATCAGGCTGGGGCGGCAGGAGCACGTCCAGCCAGGCCTGCGATGCGGCCGTACGGCTCATGATCCGAAGATCGTCGTCGAGCGTCAGGACGACCGGGCCCGCATCGTGCCGGTGATCAGCCGCGGGCTCAACGAAGGTCCGCGCCTGGCACCGGCGCAGCGCGGTGGCCACCGGCCCGGCGACGTCGGCCAGGAACCGGGCGTCTTCCTCGCGGAACGGGGAGCGGGTGTCCTGGCGCCACAAGTCGAGAAAGCCCCAGCAGCCGAACTGGTCGGCGAAGACCACCGAGGCGACGTCCCCGATGCGGTACCGGCTCATCACCTCGCGCCAGACCAGGCTGCGCGCCAGCTCGCCGTCCACTGCGGCGTGCAGCAGCCCGGCGGGTGCGGCCTGCCGCCGCAGGGCGGTCCAGCGGTTGACCGGCGTGCTGTACTTCGCCTTGATCAGGGCCGGCAGCTCCGGCAGGCAGGGCACGTCGGCCAGCGGCGCGGTGCCGACAGCGGTCACCGGGTCAGTGAGAAGCCAGACGTAGGCATCAAAGTCGATCACCTCGCCCAGCGCCGTGAGGACCTGGCGCCGCAGGGCCCTGTCGTCGAGTGACCCAGCGCCGATGTCCTGGATGCGCTCGCGGGCGCGAGTGCGCGCCCAGGTACCGGTCACCCGGTGAGCGTACGCCCGGTCAGGCCGATTGGCGCTGCTGAGCGTGCCGAGTCACCGGCCCCCGGGAATCTGGGATACCGCCCGGCCGCGGCGGCGACCTAGCGTGACGGTCGACAGGCAAGCACCGGCGATGAACGGAGAACCCGATGACGACGCTACGGATCGAGCATGCGATTCAGGATTTCGAGCTCTGGCAGACGGCCTCCGACAGCTTCGCGGAGGCACGGGCCGGAGCGGGAGTGCGGGGTTTCGCCGTCCGCCTGCCGGCCGACGATCCGAGGCACCTGATGCTCGACCTGGAGTTCGACGACGCCGGCGGCGCGCAGGCCTTCGCCTCGTTCCTGGAGCAGCACGTCTGGTCATCGCCAGGGTCATCACCGGCACTGGCGGGCGTCCCGCGGACCCGGATCCTCGATCTCGTGCGGAGCGAGACTGGCTGACGGGAGCCCGGCGGCGATGCCGCAGCCCGGCGACGCAGAGCCCGGCGCCGATGCCGCGTCGGCACCCTCCGTTATCGGTACGCGTTCCGCCAGGCTGGCCTCCTCGCAGGGCCACTGACAGTGCGGCGCGGCGCGGCGCCGTGTGGCGCGGCAGCGCGCCGGATTCACTGGCGGTTGGGAAGATGCGAGTGTGAATCCTGAGCCGCAGCCTCCGCCTGGTTTCGAGCGCCATGACCGGAACAGCCCGTTCCTCGACCTCATCGGCCCCCTGTGGGCCCGGCGCGGCCAGACGGGACTTGAGCTAGCGCTGGTCATCGACGAGCGGCACATTAACGCACGGGGTTTCGCTCACGGCGGCGTGCTGGCCACCCTCGCCGACGTCGCGCTCGGACACGCCGCATCTGTGACCCAGGATCCGCCGGCCCGCCTGACGACCGCCAGCCTGACCATCGACTACGTCCGGGCCGTCCGATCCGGCCAGACCGTGATCGCGACCGTGGACGTGCAGCGGGTGGGCAGGCGCATGGCCTTCGCGAACTGCTATCTGCACTGCGGCGAGCAGCGCGTCGTCCGCGCCAGCGCTGTCTTCTCGAACGCTAGCGGGATGTGATCGCGAGATCGAGGAAGGTGACCTGGAAGCCGCCGCCCTCGGGTGCCGCGCACATGGCGCCGGCCATGACCTCTTCCTGCGGCGGGAGATACGCGATGGCGGCCAGCTGACGCTCCCCGTCGCCGGCCGCGTAGCGGACCTCGACGGCGTCGCCGCGCCGGCTGAGCAGGAGGCTGAGCTCGCCGGCAGCCGGCGGCAGATCGGCCAGGGCCCAGCTCGAATGGTCGAGCGTGATCACCGTGCTGAACCGCATCCGGCCCTCGAAGTACTCGATGCCGGTCTTGAGCCAGCGCCGCTCATCGACCCTGACCATCGCCCCGGCCTGGTCATACTGGTCGGCATAGGCACCTCGCACCCGCATCGACAGGTCGAAATCGCCGGCCAGCGTCTCCCCGTACAGGTGCCCGGTATCGCGAACGTACCCGTAGCCGGTGATGCGCCAGAAGTCCGTGGCGGCATCGGCCGTGACGACCAGCCCCGTGCCTTGCTCGGCCCACTGGGCCGGCTCGTTCAGCCACCGCACAGCGTCCTCCCATCTCGATGCCGAGCGAGGCAGTGATCCTGGGCCATGGGAATTCTCGGCGCCGTCATTTACCCCCTCGTCACCCATCATCGCGCGGCCGTGAAGTGGCGCGGGAGTCCGGGTGACCGCGGTCCTGGCCCGGAGCCGGGAGCCGCCGAGGGTGGCGGCGGCTCCCGGCTCCGGGTTCAGCTCAGCCCCAGGCGGTCAAGCCGTCAGTCACGGGAAGCTGACCACGTCGCTCGGGCCCGGCTGCGCCGCATTCACCGGCGCGCCCGTGCCGTTCACCACGGAGTTGATGCTGCCTGACCCGTTGAGGAAGCGGGTCAGTATGTCGTGCAGCTGGACGGCCGGGGTGCCAGGAACCGCGAACCCCTCCGTGGCGGCGATGGGGATCCCCAGGTCGAAGTTGGAATAGCTGGCCATCCCGTAGCCCTGGAACGTCCTGACCTGCCCGGTGACCTGGAAGGCCGGGTAGCCGTCGGTCGTGGGACTGGCCATCCAGGCGGCCTGGCTGGGCGGGTCATAGGGCATCTCGTTCTGGAAGAAGATGTCCGTGCCGCCCTGCCCGTTCCAGAGCACCTGGGTCTTCTGGTAGTGCTCCACGAACAGGCCGTAGGCGGTCACGTTGCTGCCGTTGACAATCAGTCCGTGGTCGGCGACGTTGTCGGTCCAGCCCACGCCGCTGCCGTGATCAGCTCGCCACGCCCAGATGTTGTCGAGGATCGTGTTGGAGCTGTTGACCACCAGGCTGGTGGTGGCGGTGCCGGGCTCGGCGCCGCCGATGCGGAAGAACACGTCCTGGACCAGCGTGGGCTCATCCGGCCTGCTGCCCAGGGCGCCCAGCGGGCCAGGGTCGCCCACCTGCAGCAGCACCGGCGACTTCACCGGGCCGGCGTCGAAGATGATCCCGGACAGCTTCACACCCGGCACGCTGGCGATCCGCATGGCCACGTTGCCGTGCTGGGGAATGATCGTGGCGAAGCCGAGGCCCAGCACCACGGTGCCAGGACGGATGATCTGGATGGCACTGTTGGTGTGGTAGACGCCCGGCGTCAGGATCAGGTTCTTGCCGAGCGCCAGCGCCAGGTTGATCGTCGCCACTGAGTCAGACGGGCTGGCGATGAAGAACGAGCTGATCGGCATCGAGGTGCCCGGCGTGGGGCTGCTGGCCCAGGATGGCCCGGCCGAGTTGTGCTGGAGCGCCGGCACGAACACCCGGAATCCGCCCTGGCTGTCGGTGTAGAGGTACGGCTCTTCCTGCGTCACTGGGCTGGTGGCCAGTGTCGTGTAGGGATTGGTTCCCCCCGCCAGGCCCGAGGTAGCGGAGAAACTCTGGGGCGGCGCGCCGATGTCGCCGGAGAAGACCTGGTCCCAGACGCCGTTGGTCCAGCCATCCAGGTTGCTGTTGCGCACCACGAACTGCTGCTGCGAGCCGCTGATTATGGTGCCGCCGGAGAATGCCGAATCAGCGATGAAGCCGCCGCTGGCGAACTGTGGTCCGGCCGAGCAGAAGTCCTGCAGGGACAGGTTGCCGCCGGTGATGTCGACCCGTCTCATCGGCGCCGCCTGTGACACGGCCCAGAAATCGGTCCCGGTCTGGCAGCCGGTCCCGCCCGCGACGTTGATCGTCAGATTGGACAGCGAGCGCCAGAAATTGTCGAGCGCGGTGCAGTTGGTCGTTCCCGGGGTCGTCGGCGGAAGGCACTGGTTGAACACATTGATGGTGCCGTTGATCGTCACGTCACCGGGCGAGGTGCCCAGGCCCGCCACCTCGGTGTAGTAGCCCACCTGGAAGATGAGCGGATCCGCGGCCGAGCCGTAGGTACCAGGCTCGAAAAAGAGCGAGTAGCGCTGCGTGCCGAACTGATTGGGGACCTGCTGCGTGGCGATCGAGTCGACCGTCGCCTGGATCTGGCTCTGCGGCATGCTCGGGCTGAACACGTAGACGTTCGGGCCGAAGCTCGGCTCGCCGGCCTGCGCGACCGGCGGCGCGATCGCGGCCCGGCCGGCCGCTGCGGTCTGCGCGGCGGCGGCGGTCTGCGCGGCGGCAGCGGTCTGCGCGGCGGCGGTGATGCCGGCGGTCGAGGCTCCCGCGGCGAGCACGAGAGCACCGGCCAGGATCACGGCCTCGCGAAGCCGCCGGCGCATCCGGCCGCCGCGGCGAGTCAGTGGATGGAGTGGCCGCTGGGGCGCGGGTGACCTTTCCTCGTTCATGTCTTCTTCCTTTTCCTCATACTGCTTTTACGCACACAGAGGACGAAGTCGCAGGATGAACTGGCACTCTCGACGCAAACGGTAGACGCGCCGGAGTTAACGGATCCTCAACATTGGCGGCGCCTCGTAAAAATAACGTAAACGGGGCTCCGGCCGTGGCTGTCCGGCCGCCCGGCGTGCCCCGGCGGCGGCTGGGTGCCGAGCTCACCGAAGCAGGCGGGTCGAGCTCGCGGAAGCAGGCGGGCCGCAAAAGCGTTGGGCTGCTGGGGCTTTCCCGACCATCCTGGTCCTGAACGACGCCGTGCCCTGCCGTGGAGAGAAGTACCTTGACACCCTCGCTCGCCGACCTGCGGGCCCGCCTGCCTGAGCTGATGCTGCGCGATCAGCGGCGGCTGGCCCGCCGGGCCGACAAGGCCGTCGGCGTGCGCGATGCCGGGGCGCGCGAGCAGGCTCTCGGTCTCCTCCTGGCGGAGGTCGAGGCGGCCGCGGTCCTGGTCGAGCGGCGCAGGCACTCCGTGCCGGTGATCTCCTACCCGGCTGACCTGCCGGTCAGCCAGCTCAAGGAGGAGATCGCCGAGGTCATCAGGGACAACCAGGTCGTGATCATCGCCGGTGAGACCGGGTCCGGCAAGACCACGCAGCTGCCGAAAATCTGTCTCGAGCTCGGCCGCGGCGTACGCGGTCAGATCGGCCACACCCAGCCCCGGCGGATCGCGGCGCGCACCGTGGCGAGCCGGATCGCTGAAGAGCTCGGGACCGAGCTCGGCACGGCCGTCGGCTACAAGGTGCGCTTCGCTGACAAATCCAGCGACGACACGCTGGTCAAGGTGATGACGGACGGCATCCTGCTGACCGAGATGCAACGGGACCGGCAGTTGCTGCGCTATGACACCCTCATCATCGATGAGGCACACGAACGCAGCCTGAACATCGATTTCATCCTCGGATACCTGAAGCAGCTGCTGCCCAGCCGCCCCGACCTCAAGGTCATCATCACCTCCGCCACAATCGACCCCCGCCGCTTCAGCGAACACTTCTCAGACGCGCCGGTGATCGAGGTATCGGGGCGCACCTACCCGGTCGAAGTGCGTTACCGGCCCCTCGATGACCCGGACCATCCCGGTGACGAGCCAAGAGACCAGATACAGGCCATCTGCGACGCCGTGACGGAGCTGACCGCGGAGGGGCCCGGCGACATCCTGGTCTTCCTCAGCGGCGAGCGGGAGATCAGGGACACAGCCGAAGCGCTGGCCGACCAGGAAAACCTGGAGGTGCTGCCGCTGTACGGCCGGCTGTCCTCGGCCGAGCAGCACCGGGTTTTCCAGCCGCACCGGGGGCGGCGCGCGGTCCTGGCCACCAACGTCGCGGAGACCTCGCTGACCGTCCCCGGCGTCAAGTACGTGATCGACCCGGGCAGCGCGCGGATCTCCCGCTACAGCCAGCGGACTAAGGTCCAGCGACTGCCGATCGAGCCGATCTCCCAGGCGTCGGCCAACCAGCGCAAGGGCCGGTGCGGGCGGACCTCCGATGGCGTATGCATCCGGCTCTACAGCGAGGAGGACTTTGACTCGCGGCCGGAATACACCGACCCGGAGATCCTGCGGACCAACCTCGCGTCGGTCATCCTGCTGATGGCCGCGCTCGACCTCGGCGAGATGGCCGACTTCCCCTTCATCGACCCGCCCGACTCCCGCAACGTCGCCGACGGCGTGCGCCTGCTGGCCGAACTCGGCGCGCTCTCGCAGCTCCGCGGCCGGTCCCGCCTGACCGACGTCGGGCGCAAGCTGGCGCGGCTGCCGGTGGACCCGCGGCTCGGCCGGATGATCCTGGAAGCCGGGCGAAACGGCTGTGCCCGCGAGGTGCTCATCATCACCGCCGCGCTGTCCATCCAGGATCCCAGGGAACGCCCGGCGGAATCGCGCGAGGCGGCGGACGCCCGGCACGCGCGCTTCACCGAGCCGGGGTCCGATTTCCTGGCCTTCCTGACCCTGTGGGACTACCTGCGCCACCAGCAGCGCGAGATGTCCTCATCGGCGTTTCGCCGCATGTGCCGCCGCGAGTACCTGCATTTCCTGCGGATCCGGGAGTGGCAGGACGTGTACGGCCAGCTCCGGCAGGCGGCCAGGGACCTGGGCATCGCCGTCGAGCCGGACCGCGCCTCCCGGTCACCAGCCGACCTGGATCCGCCGGCCGGGGAAAGCCGGGCCGGCGGAGGCGCTGCCGGGCCGCCGTCCCGCTTCCCGGCGGATGTGGCGGACCGGGTGCATATATCGCTGCTGGCCGGCCTGCTCTCCCACATCGGGATGCAGGACACCGACCAGAAGACCCGCGGGAAGCGCCGCGGCCCCACGGAATTCGCCGGCGCGCGGGGGGCCCGTTTCGCTATTTTCCCCGATTCGGTGCTGGCCAGGAAGCCGCCGCCGTGGGTGGTCGCGGCCGAGCTGGTCGAGACCTCCCGGCTGTGGGCCAGGACGGCCGCGCGGATCGAGCCCGAATGGGCGGAGTCGCTGGCCGGGCACCTGACCAGGCGCACGTACAGCGATCCGCACTGGGACGCCGGGCGCGGCGCGGCGATGGCCGCCGAGAAGGTCACCCTCTACGGCCTGCCGATCGTGGCGGCGCGGCCGGTCACCCTCGGGCGCATTGACCCCGTGGCGGCGCGGCAGCTGTTCATCCAGCACGCGCTGGTGGAGGGCGACTGGCAGACGCACCACCAGTTCTTCCGCGATAACCGGCGCCTGCTGGAAGAGGCCGAGGATCTGGAGCGCCGGGCCAGGCGGCGCGGCATCGTCGCCGACGACGCCGTCGTGTTCGATTTCTATGACCGGCGGATACCCGCGACCGTGACGTCAGCCCGGCACTTCGACAGCTGGTGGAAGAAGGAACGCGCCACCGACCCCGGACTCCTGACCTTCTCGCCCGCTGACCTCGCCGGGCCAGCCGCAGACGAGATCGGGGCCGCGGACTACCCGAGCAGCTGGGGCGAGCTTCCGCTGATGTATGAGTTCGCTCCCGGTGAGCCGGACGACGGCGTGACCGTGGACATCCCGCTGGCCGAGCTGAACCAGGTCAGCGACGAGGAATTCGGCTGGCAGGTACCCGGCCTGCGCGAGGAACTGGTGACCGAGCTGATCCGGTCGCTGCCCAAGCAGCTGCGGACGGCGTTCGTGCCCGCTCCCGACACCGCCCGCGCGGTGCTGGCCCGGCTGGGTCCGGCGCATGGCGACCTGCTGGACGCGCTGGGCTCGGAACTCGCGCGCATGAGCGGGCGGCACATCCCGCGCGATGCCTGGGATCTGTCCCGGCTGCCGGCCTACCTGAAGATCAGGTTCCGCGTGGTCGAGGAGGACCGGGTGCTGGCCAGCGGCCGGGACCTGGGTGTCCTGCGGCAGCAACTGCGGCCGCGCCTGCAGGCGCTCCTGGCCGAGGCGGCCAGCGACATCAGCCGCTCCGGCCTGCGGTCCTGGGACATCGGCCCGCTGCCCAGGGTCCTGACCCGCGGGCAGGTCCGTGCGTACCCGGCGCTGGCTGACACCGGGGACGCGGTCGACGTGGCCCTGTTCGAGACCGAGGCGCAGGCCAGCGTCGCCATGCTGGCGGGCACCCGCCGCCTGCTGCTGATCGCGGTTCCGTCCGGCGTGCGCTCGGTGGCCAGCCGGCTGCCGGTCAGCGCCAAGCTGGCCATGAGCGCGCACCCGTACTCCAGCCTGAGCGCGCTGCTGGCCGATTGCGCGGCGTGCGCGGCCGATCAGGTGATCGCGGACGCCGGCGGCCCGGCCTGGGATGCCGACGGCTTCGCGCGGCTCCTGGAGGCGGCACGATCACGGCTGGCCGTCGAGACGGTCGGCGTGGTCGGTGCCGTCGCGCGCGCCCTCGCGACGGCCCACGAGGTCGAGGCCAGGCTGGAGCGGGCCGCGCACCCGGCCCAGGTCGCGGCGCTGGCCGACGTGCGCGCGCAGCTTTCCCGGCTGATCTACCCCGGGTTCATCGCCGAGACCGGCTCGCGGCGCCTGCCCGACCTGGACCGCTACCTGCGGGCCATCATCGTGCGGCTGGATAAGACGCCGTGGGATTCGGTCCGCGACACTGACCGGATGGCCGCCGTGCACCGGGTGACGGACGCGTACCGGCGGGCCATGGACGAGCTGGCCGAATCAGCGCGCAGCACGCCGGACGCCAGGGCGGTGCGCTGGCTGATCGAGGAGCTGCGGGTCAGCCTGTTCGCCCAGACGCTGGGTACTCCCGTCCCGGTATCGGAAAAGAGGATCCAGGCGGCCCTGGACCGGCTGGTGGCGAGGCGCTAGCCGGCCACGTTGGTGTGCCGTGCCTCCCTGATGAAGACCCGGCCGTCCTCCGGCAGCAGGAAACCCTGGTCCTCGAGCAGCCGCACATTGTCGCCGACCAGGCGCCGGTAGTCGGCGTTGCTGTAGTAGAGCCCGTTGAGCTGGTCCTGGGTGAAGGCAACGTGCGTGCCGTACAGGACGCAGAACGCGTTCAGCGGGTTGGTCAGGTTCGCAGGCCCGTTGACGCCATTGTTGAGTGCGGTCGGAACCGCCACGTCAGGCAGCCGGATGCCGCCTTCGGCAATGCCGTTCGCGTCGCGCACGAAGGTCGCGGGCGGACCGGGATTGATGACCGCCAGGGGCTGGGCGGAGCGGGGCGGGATACCGCGCCTGACCCAGTTGTTGAGCGCCGCGTACGCGGCATGGAAGACCGCCCAGGACTGGACCGCGCTCGGGCCGGGATTGACGCAGCTGATCGGTGCGGACGGCCCGAACTCCCTGGTCTGGATGCCGCCCAGCGTCGCCCGGAAGTCGTTCTCGTCGGTGCTGGTCGCATACGACGGGACGTGTGACGCGCCGGCTATCTCCCACGTCCGCAGGGTCGGGCTGTCCGGAACGGTCTGGCTGGCGACGCCCTCGCCGTTGCTGATGTCGGTCTCGGTGAAGACCCGCATCACCTTGGTGCCGACGCCGCTTCGGGGCGGCAGCGAGCTGTCGGTCAGCGCGAGCAGGAAGCCGTTGTAGACGTGCTGGAGCGGCTGGATCGTGTTGTAGTAGATGCCGAGGAAGTGCCCGGACTGGGATGCCCCGGCCGCGTAGACGTCCCTGATCCGGAGGCTGGCCAGCGGGTCGCTACGGCTGGTGCCCTTGGCCAGCTCGCCGATCTGGGAGTAAATGTCGAACGACTGCGAGTCGTCCAGCACGGTGCCCCCATTGGTCACATCCAGCGCGCCGTAGCGCTGCGGGTTCCACTGCCTGAGCCCGAGGCCAGCCGTCGGGCCGGTGGCGGCGCCGTTCACGCCGACGTTCTGGACCGATGCGCCGATCCAGGTCCAGCCGTGCCGGACGAAGAAGTCCCCGCTGGTACCCCACTCGGTGTCGATATCGTGGCCGGCGGTGACGTTCTGCCAGTCCACCACCGCGACCCCGGCGGATCTCCTCGGATTGATGGGCCGCCGCACCACGATCCGCGTCTCGTAGGGCATCGTGCCGATCGGGGTGGCCGACAGTTCCTGCTGGGCGGAGGTGGGATTCGGGTTATACCGGGTGGCCGTGCCGGAGATGAAGTACTCCTGCTCCTCATAGCCCGCCTTCTTCAGGTTGAAGGGGGTGGAGTAGAAGACGTAATTGCGGGACGGGTCGCCGGGCGGTGCGGTCGACGGGATCGGGCCGGTGATCATTGCGGGCCCGGTTCCGGGCGATTGCGTCACCATCGCGTGCGTCACCATCGCGCGGGTAGTCGCGTGCTCGGCGGCGGGCGCGGCGGCCGACGCAGGCGCCGCGACGAGGGCCGCGAGCGCCGCGGCCCCGCAGACGGCCAGGATCCGGTGCAGGATTGGTCCGTGCCTTCGTCCGTTGCCTGGTGCGGGCATGTCGCTCCCTTGCACAGGTTCGCCGGCCAGCTGGGCGTGCTCTCACGTGTCCGGCACCAACCCCATCGGCCGTCTACTTTACTGATGCGTAAATTAGCCGTCAATAGGGTACATATGCCGTGAGCGAGACCCTGCCGGGCGCTGAGATTGCCCGACCTGGCACCGGGAATCATGGAAAGATCGGGTATTCCACCAGCTGGGGGGTTGATTTTGGAACGGCCCGCGGTAACTGAGGCGAGGACTGCCAGCCGGCGGCGGCACCGCGTGGCCGGGGACGAGATGCTCGATGCGGCCTGCGCGGTATTCGCGGCCGAGGGGTTCGATCACGCCAAGATGGAGACCATCGCGGCCCGGGCCGGGACCACCAAGCCGACGCTGTACGCCCGGTTCGGCCCGAAGGAGCGGCTTTTTGCGATCGCGGTGCGCCGGGAGCACGAGCTGCTCAGCGCCTGGGTGGTTGCCCAGTATGAGGAAGGCCCCGACGAGCCGTTCCACCTGCGGCTGCACCGCTGGATCGCCACGTATTTCGATTTCGTCCGCGAGCGGCCTGACGGCTTCAGGCTGACCTTCGAGGGCGAGCGGCATGCCGCCGCCGCGGCCGCCATCGAGGAGGTAACCGACGAGCGCATTGACCGGCTCGCGCACCTCATCACCGGCCTAACCGGCCGCCCGGACGGGGCCGGCCCGCGGGTGCTGGCCGCGGCTATCAACGGCATGCTCCGGTGGTGCGCGCGAGAAGCCATCCGTCACCCCGGCGTTGATATCGATGAGGTCGCGGCGCTCGCCGAGTCGATGGTGTACGGCGCGGCGCGGGGAGTGAACCTCGACGTGATGGACAAGATCACCCAGTCCGCCGGGGGGCCAGGCGCGGAAAGCGGCCAGCCCGAGAGCGCCTAGCGCTTCTCCCGCGCGTCGGGCTTCCCGCCCCGGTCCCCGGCGCCGGCGCGGCCGGGCGGCACGGCAGACTGGTGGGATGACCGACCAGCCAGTGACCGACCAGCCGCCAGTGACCGACCAGCCGCCAGTGACCGAGCGGGCCAGCCGGACGGCCGGCGAGCCGCTCAGCGCGCTCCTGGCTCACGGGGAGCCGTCACGGGCGGCGTTCGTGGTCCCTGACAGCGGCCAGGTGCTGACCTACGCGCAGGTGGCGGACAGGATCGAGGCCCTCGCGCAGCAGCTGGCCGGGGCGGGAGTCCAGCGCGGCGACCGGGTTGCCCTCACGCTGCCCAATGGCCCCGACTTCGTCCTGCTCTTGCTGGCCATCGCCGCACTCGGGGCGGCCGGGGCGCCGCTCAACCCCGCGTACACGCAGGCCGAGTTCACTTTCTTCCTGACCGACATCGGCCCCCGGCTGTTCCTGATCCCGGCCAGCCGGCCGGCGGCGGCGGTGGCGGCCGCGGAAGCCACCTCCTCGACGCTGCTCACGGTCGAGGCCGGCGATGACGGGCCGCCCCGGCTGCTCGCCGCGGGGAACGGGGGGCCGGTCGCGCCGCAGCCGTCGTTCGCGCCGGGCGGGCCCGATGACGTGGCCGTGGTCCTGCATACCAGCGGGACGACCAGCCGCCCGAAGCAGGTTCCGCTGCTCCAGCGGAACCTGATGGCCTCGGTCCGCACGATCGCGGCGCATTACGAGCTCAGCTCGGCGGATGTGTCGTTCTGCGTGATGCCCCTTTTCCATATCCACGGGCTCGTGGCCTCGGCCTTCGCGGCGCTGAGCACCGGCGGGACGGTCATCGCCCCGCGCCGCTTCACCCCGCACCGCTTCTGGCCGCAGGCCCGCGAGCACGGGGCCACCTGGCTGTCAGCCGGCCCGACGCTGCATCAGATGATTCTCGACCGGGCCGATGACGCCGGCCCGCCGCCCACGCTGCGATTCGTGCGCTCGTGCAGCTCGGCGCTGTCGCCAGCGCTGCTGGAACGGGCCGAACGCAGCTACCGGGTGCCGATGCTGGAGGCATACGGCATGACCGAGGCGAGCCATCAGATGGCCTCCAACCCGCTTCCCCCGGCCGCGCGGGTGCCGGGCTCGGTCGGCGTGCCCACCGGCACCGAGATCGGCGTGGTCGACGCCGACGGGACGTTCCTGCCCGACGGGAGCCCCGGCGAGGTCGTCATCCGCGGTCCCGGCGTGATGTCCGGCTACGTGAGCAACCCGGCCGCCACGGCCGAGGCGTTCTTCGGCGACTGGTTCCGCACGGGTGATCGCGGGGTCCTGCGGGACGGCTACCTGACCCTGGAGGGGCGGCTCAAGGAGATGATCATCCGCGGCGGCGAGAACATCGCCCCGGCGGAGATCGAGCAGGTCCTCATGTCCCATCCGGCCGTGCTCGACGCGGTGTGCTTCGGGGTGCCGGACGACAAGTACGGGGAGCTCGTGGCCGCCGCGGTGACGCTGGGACAGGACGCCGAGGCCAGGGACCTGATCGACCACTGCCGGCAGCAGCTGGCCGCGTTCAAGGTGCCGACCAAGATCGATATCCTGCCGGAGATACCGCGCACGCCCACGGGCAAGGTGCAGCGCCGGAAGGTGGCCGAGTTCGTCGCGCAGCGGCCGGACGGGTCATGAAGTTCGCCGTGCTGGGCGCCGGCGCGATCGGCGCGTATGTCGGTGCGGCGCTGACCCGCGGCGGCGCGGATGTCACCCTGATCGCCAGGGGGCCGCACCTGGCGGCGATGGCCGAGCATGGCGTCCGGGTACTGTCGCCCCGCGGCGACTTCACCGCCCATCCGCGCGCCACCGACGACCTGGCGGCGGTCGCCGACGCTGACGTGATCTTCGTCGCGCTCAAGGCCTACAGCCTGCCCGAGATCGCTCCGCGGCTGGCCAAGGTGCTCTCGCCTGGCGCCGCGACAATCTGGGCGCAAAACGGAATCCCCTGGTGGTACTTCCAGTCTCTTCCCGAGCCCGTCGGGGGCGCCGGGCTGCAGAGCGTGGACCCGGGCGCGGTGATCGCCAGCTCGATCGGCCCCGAGCACAACATCGGATGCGTGGTGTACTGCTCGACCGAGATCATCGAGCCCGGGGTGATCCGGCATATCGAGGGCACCCGGTTCACCATCGGCGAGCCGGACGGATCGGCGTCGGACCGGTGCGCCGAGATCTCGGCCGCGTTCGCCGCGGGCGGCCTGCGGGCGCCGGTCGAGGCCCGGCTGCGTGACCAGATCTGGCTCAAGCTCATCGGCAACGTGGCGTTCAACCCGATCACGGCGCTGACCGGGGCGACGCTGGGGGAGCTGGGCGCGGTGCCGCAGATGCCCGACCTGCTCCGGGCGATCTTCGCCGAGTGCGCCGCCGTGGCGGGCCGGCTGGAGATCAGCTTCCCGGTCTCGCTGGAACGGCGCCTGGCGGCCGGGCTGGCCGTGGGCGACCACAAGACATCGATGCTCCAGGACGCCGAGGCGGGCAAGCGGCTCGAGCTGGACTGCATGACCGGAGCGGTCGTGGAACTCGCCGACCGGCTCGGCATCGACGTCCCGCACGTGCGGACCGTCCACGCCTGCGCCAAGCTCCTCGATCACCTGGGAACCCGCCGACCGGCTCGGGCCTGATCAGGACGGCGATCGCGGTCCTGGCTAGGCTCTCGGTCGTGACCGAGCTCCCGCGCAGTACCGCCGAGTTGATGGTGCAGTGCCTGGAGAACGAGGGCGTGACGCACGTCTTCGGCATTCCGGGGGAAGAGAACATCCGGCTGGTCGAGGCCTTGTCCCGCTCGTCCATCCGGTATGTGCTCACGCGTCATGAGCAGGGGGCGTCGTTTATGGCCGAGACCTACGGCCGGCTCACGGGCCGCGCCGGGGTCTGCTCGGCGACCCTGGGCCCCGGCGCGATCAACCTGCTGCTGGGTACCGCGGATGCGACCACCAACTCCACGCCGCTGATCGCGCTGTCGGCGCAGGTCGGGATGAACCGGAGTTTCAAGGAATCCCATCAGGGCGTAGACCTGGTGTCGATGTTCAAGCCGGTCAGTAAGTGGTCGGCACTGATCGCGACGCCGGGTGCCGTGCCGGAGATGATCCGCAAGGCCTTCAAGCTGGCCCAGACCGAGCGGCCGGGCGCGGTCTACCTGGCCGTCCCCGAGGACGTAGAGCAGGCGGCGGCGCCCGGCGAGCTGGCGCCGCTCAGGGTAAACGTGCCGCGGCCCGACGAGCCTGCGCCCGATCAGGTCGAGCGGGCCGTCGCGCTGCTGCGCGCGGCGCGTTGTCCCGTGGTGCTGGCCGGGCACGGCGCCGCGCGGGCGCATGCGGGCGCCGCGCTGCGCCGTTTCGCCGATGCGCTGGGGGTTCCGGTCGCCACCACGTTCCACGGCAAGGGGGTCTTCCCCGATGATCACCCGCTGGCCCTCGGCGCGGTGGGATTCATGCGCCACGACTACGTCAACTTCGGCTTCGACCGCGCGGACCTCATCGTGGCCGTCGGCTATGAGCTGCAGGAATTCGACCCTGAGCGGATCAACCCGCACGGCGACACCAAGATCATCCATATCCACCGGTTCCCGGCCGAGGTCGACGCCCACTATGACGTCGCCGTCGGCCTGCACTCCGACATCGGGCGCAGCCTCGATGCGCTCGCCGACGCGTGCGGGCAGCACGCGTCGGCCCGTTCCGGCGGGGACCGGATCCGCGAGTTGCTGGCCAGCGAGCTGGCCCGCGGCCGCAAGGACGACCGGTTTCCGCTGGCGCCGGCCCGGATCGTGGCCGACACGCGCGCGGCGCTCGACCGCCAGGACATCGTGCTGGTCGACACGGGCGCGCTGAAGATGTGGATGGCGCGCCTGTACCCCACCTACGAGCCGAATACCTGCCTGATCTCCAACGGGCTGTCCACGATGGCCTGGACAGTGCCGGGGGCGATCGGCGCGAAGATCGCCAGGCCGGATTCCCGGGTGCTTGTCGCGACCGGTGACGGGGCCTTCCTGATGAACTCGCAGGAGATCGAGACCGCAGTCCGGCTCCGCCTGCCGATCGCCATCCTGATCTGGGTGGACGACGCCTACGGGCTGATCAGCTGGAAGATGGACCTCGAAATCGGCCACAACGTCGACACCACGTTCGGCAACCCGGACTTCGTGGCCTATGCCGAGAGCTTCGGGGCGACCGGGTACCGGATCAGCGCCGCGGACGAGCTGCTGCCGACGCTGCGCACGGCGCTGGCGGCCGACACGGTATCGGTGATCGCCTGTCCCGTTGACTACTCGGCCAACCTCGAGCTCATCGAGTCCCTCGGCGACATAGACGAATTCCCTTCTTAGCGCCGCATAAAGCAACGTTGGCCCGGCCGATGCGCCCGATGTGGGACATCGAGCCGGCGTCCGCCCCGTCGCCGTCCACCCTGCCGGGGTGAAGCCGCGACCGCCGTCAGCGCAGATCATGGGGGGCATCCGCCGGCGTCCTGCCGTGGTCCGGCGTGACGCGGCCGGAGGGAGCACAGGGATGGCGCACCGGGTTGGAGTCCCGCTGTCCGCCGCCGGCCGCTGGCTGCGCTCGGTCAGGCCGCAGGGCAAGCACCTGCGCGCGGACATCATGGCCGGGCTGCCGGGCGCGATCAGCAGCGTGCCCGACGGGATGGCGGCTGCGGTCCTGGCTGGCGTCAACCCCGTTCAGGGCCTGTACGCGAGCTTCACGGGGCGGATCGCCGGCGGACTCAGCTCGAGTACCCGGCTCATGGTGATCACCACCACGTCCGCCGCCGCGCTGGCCGCGGGCTCGGCGCTGAGCGGCGTGCCGCAGGCCCAGCGCCCGCAGGCCCTGGTGCTGCTGGCGCTCATGGCCGGCGTCGCCCTGGTGGCGGCCGGGATCATCGGCCTGGGCCGGTACACCCAGTTCGTTTCCTACTCGGTAATGATCGGCTTCCTGACCGGGATCTCCGTGAACATCGTGTGCAGCCAGATCGCCGATCTGACCGGCGCGCAGGCGCACGGCAGCTTCCCCCTGGCCAAGGCGATCGACGTGCTCGCCCATCCGGCCGGCATAAATCTGCCGTCGCTGCTCACCGGGCTGGGCGCGCTGGCGATCCTGGTGGTGCTGACCCGGACCCGACTGGCGATGGTCGGCACGCTGATCGCCCTGGTCATCCCCACCGCGGTGGTGGTGCTGGCAGGCGCGGACAGCGTGGCCAGGGTCGGAGACGTCGGGGATATCCCTGGCGGTATCCCGCTCCCGCATTGGCCCGACTTCCGGCTCTTCTCGTTCAGCCTGGTCACGGGCGCCCTGGCGATCGCGGCGATCGTGCTGGTCCAGGGGGCCGGGGTCGCCGAAGCCGTGCCCAATGAGGACGGCCCGCCGTCCGACATCAACCGGGACATCGTCGCGCAGGGAGCAGGCAACCTGGCCGCGGCCTTCTTCCGCGGCATGCCGGTAGGAGGCTCGGTCGGCCAGACCGCGCTCAACGCGAGTGTCGGCGGCCGTACCCGGTGGGCCGCCATCTCGTCCGGGGTGTGGATGCTGGTCATTCTCGCTATCTTCTCCGGGCTGGTCGCCAAGGTCGCGGTTCCGACCCTCGGGGCGATCCTCATCTTCGCGGCCATCGGCTCCCTGCAGGCGGGCGAGATCGCCAGCATCCTGCGCACCGGGCGGATCTCGCAGATCGTGGTGGTCACCACGTTCGCCGCCACGCTGTTCCTGCCCGTGGCCGAGGCGGTCGGCATCGGGGTCATCCTGTCGCTGCTGCTGCAGCTGAATCAGGAAGCCATGGACCTCACCGTGGTCGAGCTCATTCCCCGCGACGACGGTCGGTTCGAGGAACGCCCGCCCCCGGCCGTCCTGACCAGCCAGCACGTGACCATTCTCGATGTATACGGCAGCCTCCTGTACGCAGGTGCCCGTACCTTGCAGGCTCACCTGCCCGACCCGGCCGGGACGCAGGCGGCCGCGGTGGTGCTGCGGCTGCGGCGCCGCACCTCGCTCGGCGCAACCTTCGTCAAGGTGGTCGGCGACTACGCCAGCCGCCTCGCCGACGTCGACGGCCGGCTGTACCTCAGCGGCCTGCAGCCGAGCCTGACCGAGCGGCTCCGCCGCACCGGGCACATCGACGGGCCGGTGCGCACCTTCGAGGCGACCTCCGTAGTCGGCGAGTCAACCCAGGAGGCTTACCAGGACGCGCAGGCGTGGCTGGTCAGGAAGCAGGACGGCTGAGCCTGAGCCCGCTCGGCGTCCGGTCGATTCCTCCCGGGCGGCGACCAAGACGCAGCCATCATGCCGAGCGCGCAGAGGGCACAGCCCTCAGAGCTTTCCCTGGTTCCTGGCGGCCAGGATGATCTGGGTCACCTGGTATGTGCTGAGCCCGAGCTTGCTCGCTATCTCCTCCGGCCGGAGCCGCTGCTGGTTGTAGAGCAGGGCCAGTTTCTCCTGCGACTTGGTCCACGGGCGCGGGTCCGCCGTGCGGCGGGCCCGCGGCCGGGCCGGGGGAGCCGGCCGGGCCGGGGGAGCCGGCCGGGCCGGCGGAGCCGGGCGATGAGCAGTCCCGGCACCGCCAGCCGGGCTGCTGGCGGTCTGGCTGGGGGCGTTCTGGCTGGGGGCGGGGCGCGCGGACGGGCCGAAGGAGCCTCGCCGCTGATCGTGGTACTTGCCGCCGGCCAGCTCCGCACGGGTCTGGTCGTCGAGAATCATGTACTGCTCGGCGGCCTTATTGACTCCCACGCCGACCATGGTCAGGCCCTGGGCATTCTTTTCCTGGCACTCACGCGCCATGCAGTAGCTGTACTTCTGTGCTCGCTCGGGATGCAGCTCTGCCCCGCACGTCACGCATTGCGGCATTGTCTGGCTTTCGTCGGGATAGGAGAACGCGCTGGCGGCGCCGGACGGCAGCCAATGGCTCAACGTGGCAGCGCCCGCTGATAGGGAAAACCCCCGCTGCCCGTGCGATGTTCCCGCGCGGTGACCGCGCTCACCGCCCGGGCCGCTGCCCGTCCCGCGCGGCATGACCGGCATGGCGGGATGCGCCTGGTTCTCCCCAGGGAGCTCATTTCCCCGGGGAGAGCCACGGGGCTCGTTAGCCGAGCACGGAGGTGACGGTTCCCGCGCCTACGGTTTTGCCGCCCTCGCGCATGACGAAGCCAAGGCCGTGGTCGAGAGCTACCGGCTTGCCCAGCTCTACGGCCACGGTCACCTGCTCGCCGGGCCGGGCGCTACCCGCCTCCCCCAGGTCCAGCCGCCCGGAGACGCTGGCGGTCCGGATGAAGAACTGCGGCCGGTAGCCAGTGCCGACCGGCGTCTGCCTGCCGCCTTCGGCGGCAGCCAGCAGGAACACCCTGGCGGTAAACCTGGCGTGCACCGTCAGGGTTCCGGGAGCAGCTACGACCTGGCCACGCCGGACCTGGCTGCGGCGGACGCCACGAAGCAGCAACGCGGCCTGGTCGCCGGCCTCGGCCCGCTCCATGGCCTTGCCGAACGTCTCGACACCGGTGACCACCGTGCTCAGCGGCACGCCGAAGCCGATCACCTCGGCCGCGTCGCCGACCCGGACGCGGCCCGCCTCGATAGCCCCCGTCACGACCGTGCCGCGGCCGGTGATGGACATGACGTTCTCCACCGGGAGCAGAAACGGGGCATCGGCGTACCGGGCGGGCACCGGCACGGAGGCGTCGACGGCGTCGAGCAGCGCGCCGATGGACGCCTCCCATCGCGGGTCGCCCGACAGCGCGCCGAGCGCGGATACCCGAATGACCGGCACCTGGGCGCCTGGATAGCCGTAGGCCGACAGGAGCTCCCTGACCTCCAGCTCCACCAGGTCGGCGAGCTCGGGGTCGGCTACGTCAGCCTTGGTCAAGGCGACGACGACGTGCTTGATCCCGACCTGCCGGCCCAGCAGCACATGCTCGCGGGTCTGCGGCATGATCCCGTCGAGCGCGGACACTACGAGGATCGCGCCATCGATCTGCGCCGCCCCCGTGATCATGTTCTTCACGTAGTCGGCGTGACCCGGCATGTCCACGTGCGCGTAGTGCCGGGTCGCGGTCTCGTACTCCACGCGCGCGATGTTGATGGTGATACCCCTGGCACTGTCCTCGGGGGCCCGGTCGATCCGCTCGAACGGCACGTAGGCCGCGGCTCCCCGGCGGGCGAGCACCTTGGTGATCGCCGCGGTGAGCGTGGTCTTGCCGTGATCGACGTGTCCCATGGTGCCGATGTTCAGATGCGGCTTGGTCCGTATGTAATCCTGCCTGGTCATGTTCCGTTCCTCGATCCTCGCGCACAACGCGGCAAGCCCGCAGCACCGCCCAACCCTTCCCCGCGGGGCCTCCGGCGGCACCGGGGAAGGGTCAGCGTCGCTCGCCCCCGAAGACAGCCGCCAGCACCTGCGCCGAGGCAGCCGTCACCTGCGCCGGGGCAGCCGTCACCACGCCCGCGGCCGCGGCTGCGGGCACGATGAGAACGGCGTGCCGGAACATGCCCCAAATGATCCGGCACTGGCCCGGCTGCCCGCGAATGGTTTTCCGGCACAGCTCCCCGGTAGCTGGCATGACCGTCAGGCGTCGCCACCGTCGCGGCTTCGCGGGCCGGGCGCTGGCCGCGACTGCTTCGTCAGCGGCACGGGTTACCCGGGCCCGGTGCCCTGTTGAAACGGTCCGGCTGAGCGTATTATTGAGGTTCTGCTCCGGACCCGGCAGCCGCTCTCGTGCGCATTCCTGCGATTGCGGCAAGGTTCCGGAGTTTTTCTTTTGTTCCCTGGATGCGAGGCGCCGGAAAAGGTCAGGTGCAGTCGTGTCGCTCTTGACCAGGAGGGGACGGGCCGTCTCGCCGCGCACGGCGAGACGGCCCGCAGGCGCGCTATGAGTACCGGCATGGGGCCTGTTCCTGATCGCTGCGGGCGGGGTGTCGCCGTCTGCCGTGCCCGCGGGCTCGACGTTCGATGTTAACTTCTACGTCGTGGGTTATCGTGCTCATCGCCGGCGCCCTGGGCCTCATGCTGCTGGCCTGTCATCCAAGATCACTTACTACCTGAGAATCAGGCGAAGGATCCGGACATGACGCTCATGCATGAGGTTTCCGTTCCCCGGCAGCCGGTCGCCGTCCTGGAACCCGTCATCGGTGCCGAGCGGTACGCGCGGCTGGTCACTGCCGCCAGCCGGTTCCGGGAGATGCTCGGCGACCGGACAATCTGGAACGTCAACTCGGCTGCGGTCGGCGGCGGCGTCGCGGAGATGCTGCGCGTGCTCGTGGCGTACGTCGCGGGCCTGGATATCCCGGTCCGCTGGACGGTGATTGGCGGCGACGCTGACTTCTTCGCGATTACCAAGCGGCTGCACAACCAGATTCACGGCCAGGTCGGCGACGCCGGGCCGGTGGACCGCGCTGACGCCGGCCACTACGAGCAGGTCCTCGCCGCCAACGCCGATGAGCTGCTCGCGCAGGTGCGCCCTGGCGATGTCGCGCTGCTGCATGACCCGCAGACAGCCGGCCTGGCCGCCGCCCTGACCAGGGCCGGCGTGCGGGTGGTGTGGCGCTCTCACATCGGCCTGGACTGGCAGAATGACGCAACGCGCGGGGCCTGGGACTTCCTGCGGCCCTACCTGGAGCCCGCGCACGGATTCGTCTTCTCCCGCCGGCAGTATGTGCCGGCCTGGATACCGGGGACCCGGTGCCGGATCATCCCGCCGTCGATCGATCCGCTCTCGGCCAAGAACCAGGACCTCGAGGTCGGCACGGTGCAGGCGATCCTGGCCACCATCGGGGTGCTGAGCGGCGTCGCGCCTGATAGGCCGGGACGCTTCACGCGCAGCGACGGCACGCTCGGCCAGGTCACCCGCGCCGGGCTGGTGACCTGCGAGGACAGGCCCGGCCCGACTGACCCCGTCGTCGTGCAGGTCTCGCGCTGGGACCGGCTCAAGGACATGTCCGGCGTGATGCGCGGCTTCGTAGAGCACGTCATGCCGCACAGCCCCGGATACCTGATGCTGGTTGGCCCGGCCGTCAGCGGGGTGGCCGATGATCCTGAGGGCGCCGTCGTCTTCGGCGAGTGCCTGGCGCAATGGCATGGCCTGCCCGCGGCCGCCCGCCAGCGGGTGCTGCTGGTGACGCTGCCGCTCGATGACATCGAGGAGAACGCGGCCGTGGTCAATGCGATCCAGCGGCACGCGACGGTGATCGTGCAGAAGAGCCTCGCCGAGGGATTCGGGCTGACCGTGGCCGAGGGCATGTGGAAGGGACGCCCGGTGGTCGGCTCGGCGGTCGGCGGGATACTGGACCAGATCGCCGACGGCACGGGCTTGCTGGTGCGGGACCCCGCCGATCTGGCCGCGTTCGGGTCCGCGGTGCGGCAGCTGCTCGATCATCCCGGCGACGCCGAGCGCATGGGCCGGGCGGGCCGGGAATATACGCGCGAGCATTACGTCGGCGACCGGCATCTACTGCAGCTCGCAGCGCTTTTCGAGTCGGTCATCAGCGATTAGGCGCACTCAGGCGGCGGGCCGCCCTAGGGAGACCAGGGTCCCACTGGCTGCTCAACCGGACGGCGTGACCGGGGACCACATGCCGAACCACTGCTCGGCGCCGTAGGCTTCGAACCGCTCTACCTCGGTGAACCCCAGCTTCGCCGCGAGGCGCATCGAGCGGACGTTGGCGGTCTGGGTAAAGAGCACCACCGGCTCGCCGGGAAGCGTGCCGGCGAACCAGTCGAGTGCCGCTGCGCATGCCTCGGCGGCGTACCCGCATCCCCACGCCTCCGGCAGGAACAGGTAGCCGAGCTCGACCTCCCCGGCATCCGGAAGGACGTGACCCGGACGCTCCGCGTCGCGCCGATCGAGCGTGATCATGCCGATCATCGCTCCGTCGAGATCGACCACGAAAAGGCCGGGGCGCCGTCCGGGCACCTCAGGCGTCTCGCGCTCGAGCTCATCACGCGGTCGGGGGCCACCGACGTAGGCGCCCACCTCTGGCGAGGCGAACAGGTCGATGGCCGCCGCACGATCCCTGGCCTCGGACTCGCGGAGCAAGAGCCGCTCGGTCCTGATCGGGGCAGGCGGCCAGGCGACGGGTCCCAGGTCTGCCACGCGGGCAGGCTAGCAGATGGTCAAACCACCGAGCGGGAACGCTTCACTGCCCGGCAGCGGGCCTAGCCGGCCGGACGAGACGGGATGGGGCGGCTCCGCAGAGCCGGGATCAGCCTTGCTGGGGGCGCCAGCGACTGTGCTGCGTACCGGGCTCGCCGGCCCGGATCAGGTCCAGCCGCGGGCGCGGGCCGTCGGTGCGTCCGGCGAACGGCTTGCGGCTGCCGGCCTGGTACTGGTCGGGCCAGTCGGCGCCCGGCCCGGCGTAGTCCTGATCGGCGGCGGCGTGCAGCGTCCAGTTCGGGTCGTACAGGTGCGGCCGTCCGAGCGCGACCAGGTCGGCGCGCCCGGCCAGCAGCAGCGAGTTGACGTCGTCATAGGACGAGATCGCGCCGACCGCGATCACCGCGACGCCGTACCGGGCGCCGACCTCGTTGCGGATCCGGTCCGCGTAGGGCGTCTGGTAGCTGCGGCCGAACGCCGGCTCCTCGGCTTTGATCACCTGCCCGGTGGACACGTTAATCGCGTCGGCGCCGCGGGAGGCAAAGGCCCTGGCGATCTCGACCGCGTCCTCGATGTCATTGCCGCCCTCGTACCAGTCGGTAGCCGAGATCCGTACGCTGATCGCCCGTTCCGGTGGCCAGACCGCGCGGATGGCGTCGAACACCTCGAGCGGATAGCGCAGCCGGCCGGCTAGCGGTCCTCCGTAGGCGTCAGTGCGCAGGTTCGACAGCGGGGACAGGAAGGACGACAGCAGGTAGCCGTGCGCGCAGTGCAGCTCCAGCAGGTCGAAGCCGGCCCGCGCGGCCGCGCGGGCGGAAGCGGCGAACTGCTCCTTGATCTGCTCCATCTCGGCGACAGTGAGCTCGCGGGGGACCTGGTTGCCCGCGGAGTAGGCGACGGGCGACGGCCCGACCACCGTCCAGTTGGCCTCGGCCAGCGGCTCGTCGATTCCCTCCCACATGAGCCTGGTGGAGCCCTTGCGGCCTGAGTGGCCGAGCTGGATCCCGATCTTGGCCGTGCTCCGGTCGTGCACGAAGTCGACCACCCGCTTCCATGACGCCTCGTGCTGGGCCGTGTACATGCCGGCGCAGCCGGGCGTGATCCGGCCGGTGGACGATACGCAGACCATCTCGGTCATCACCAGAGCGGCGCCGCCCAGCGCGCGAGCGCCGAGGGAGACCAGGTGGAACGGGCCGGGATCACCTTCAGCGGCGGAGTACAGGTCCATCGGCGCGACAATGACGCGGTTCTTCAGCTCGACTCCGCGGAGCCTGAAGGGCTGGAACATCGGCGGCCGGGGGACGGCCGCGGGAATCAGGCCGCGGCGAGCCGCCTGGCCGGCGAACCAGTCGTCCATGCCGGAGACGAATTCCGGGTCACGCAGGCGCAGGTTGTCGTAGGTGATCCGGCGGCTGCGGGTGATGATGTTGAATGCGAACTGCTGTGGCTCCTGGTTCACGTAATGGCTGATGTTCTCGAACCACTCCAGGCTGGCCTGGGCCGCGCGCTGGGTGGACAACACGACCGGCCGGCGTTCCATCTCGTAGGCGGCGAGGCCGTCGGCGGCGGAGTCGCTCTCGTGCAGGCAGGCGGCCAGCGCCAGCGCATCTTCCATCGCGAGCTTGGTCCCCGAGCCGATCGAGAAGTGCGCCGTGTGCGCGGCGTCTCCGAGCAGCACCAGGTTGCCGTACCGCCACCTCTCGTTGCGTACGGTCGTGAAGTTCTGCCACTTGGAGTTGTTGGCCAGGATCTGGTGCCCGTCCAGCACGTCGGCGAACAGCTCGCGGACTACTTCGATCGACTTCTCATCGCTGATGCCGGGCGGCAAGGACGTCGCGGCGAGCTGGGCGAAGCCGGCCCGGTGCCACACGTCGTTGTGCATCTCCACGATGAACGTGCTGCGGTCCGTGCTGTACGGATAGCCGTGGATCTGCATGATCCCGTGCGGCGTCTCACGGATATAGAACTTGAACGCCTCGAACACCAGGTCGGTGCCGAGCCACATGTACGTGCTGTGCCGCGGCTCGAGGCTCGGCTGGAAGACGTCGGCGAATTTGGTGCGGGTGGCCGAGTTGGCCCCGTCGGCGGCGACGACCAGGTCGTAGTCCCGGCCGAGCGCGTCGGCATCCGGTGCCGGGGTCCGGTAGCTGAGCCGGACGCCGAGCTCGCCGCAGCGTTCCCGCAGGATCTGCAGCAGCCCCTGGCGGCTTATCGCGGCGAATCCCTGGCCGCCGGCGGTGGTGACCGTGCCGCGGAAATGGACATCGATATCGTCCCAGCGGGCGAATCGCTCGGCCATCCTGGCGTAGATCACGGTGTCAGCGTGCTCTATGCCGCCCAGGGTCTCATCGCTCAGCACCACGCCGAAGCCGAACGTGTCGTCCGGGGCGTCGCGCTCCCAGACGCTCACGTCGTGGGCCGGGTCCAGGGACTTCATCAGCGCCGAGAAGTACAGGCCCCCAGGGCCGCCGCCGACTACCGCGATGCGCACTGATCGACACCGGCAGCCGGCCGCAGGACGAAACGCTGCAGCTTCCCGGTGGCAGTCCGGGGGAGGGCGGCAGCGAACTCCATCGAGCGGGGGTACTTGTACGGTGCGATGACCGTCCTGGTGAATGCCTGCAGCTCCGCGACCTTCGCCGCGTCGCCCGTGACCCCCGCACGCAGCACCACGATCGCGTGGACGATCATTCCGCGCTCGGCGTCTGGCCGGCCCACGACCGCGCACTCGGCCACGTCCGGGTGCTGTTCCAGGGCCCGCTCGACCTCGGGCGCCCCGATGTTGTACCCCGATGAGACGATCATGTCGTCGCTGCGGGCCTGGTACCAGAGATAGCCGTCGGCGTCTCGGATGAATGTGTCACCGGTAATGTTCCAGCCGTTCTGGACGTAGGCGGCCTGGCGCGCATCATTGAGGTAGCGGCAGCCGGTGGGCCCCATGACGGCCAGCTGTCCCGGTACCCCGTCGGGAGCGGGAGTGCCGTCCGGGCCGAGGACCGCGATCCGGTAGCCGGGCACGGCCCGGCCGGTGGCGCCCGGCCTGATGTCATCATCGGCGGCCGAGGCGAAAATGTGCAGCATCTCGGTCGTGCCGATGCCGTCGATCAGCCGCACGCCCGTGGCCTGGTGGAACTCCTCCCAGACGGCCTTGGGCAGGTGCTCGCCGGCGGACACCGCCCGCCGGAGCCCGAGCAGCTTGCCCGCCATCCCGCCGCGCAGCATGGCCCGGTAGGCGGTCGGCGCGCTGAACACCACGGTCGCGCCGTAATCGTGGACGGCCTCGGCCAGCTCCGCCGGCGTGGCCTTCTCGAGCAGCAGGACCGAGGCGCCGGCCCGCAGCGGGAACACCAGCAGGCCGCCGAGCCCGAACGTGAACGCCAGCGGCGGCGTGCCGGTGAAGATGTCGGCCGGGCGGGGCTTGACCACATGCCGGGAGAACGTGTCGGCGATGGCCAGGATGTCGCGGTGGAAGTGCATGGTGGCCTTGGGCTTGCCGGTGGTGCCTGAGGTAGTGGCCAGCACGGCCACGTCGTCAGCGGCCGTCTCGACATCGGTGAACGAGGCACTCTTGCCCGCGCATCGGGCGATGAGGCCCGAAGCGCTGTCGTCGCCGAACGTCACCAGCGGCAGCCCCGGCGCGGCGTCCGCCAGGTCGGCGACAAAACGGTGATCGCAGAGCAGGATGGTCGAGCGGGTGAGCTCGATGAGATCGGCCAGCTCCGCGCTGCGCAGCAGCGGCATCGTCGTGACGGTTACCCCGCCGGCCTTCAGCACGCCGAACCAGCAGGCCACCAGCCAGGGATTGTTCGGGCCGCGCAGCAGTACCCGCTGGCCAGGAACCAGGCCGAGATCCTCGCTGAGCACGCGGGCGACCTGATTCGACCGGGCCAGGAGGTCTCCGTAGCTCCAGGCCGCGGCCGGCGAGCGCAGGCAGGGCTGGTCCGGCCCGAGCCGGGCCACCATCTCGTCGAGCAGGGCGGTCGCGCAGTTGAGCCGGTCCGGGTAATGCAGCTCGGGCAGATCGAAGCACAGCTGGGGCCACTGCTCGGCGGGCGGCAGGTTGTCGCGGCAGAACGTGTCGGCATGGGCAGACGGAGAAAGCTGCATCACGGACCTTCTACCCGGTGGACGACAGATGATGACGCTAGTATGCCCTCCAGGTGACGACAGTCAAGGTAGCAACATAAAGTGCGCCCGGCGATGGGAAACCATGGCCGGCGGCGAGAAACTATGGTGAGCGCGTGCCCACGCTGACTGCCGCAGAGGCCGGCCTCGGCAATGTCCAGCCGAGGGAGCTGATCGTCACCATCTACGGCCTGTACGCCCGTGCCGAGCACAACTGGCTGTCGGTGGCGTCGCTGGTCCGGCTGATGGCCGAGCTCGGGGTCGACGGGCCCGCCGTGCGCTCCTCGGTGTCCCGGCTCAAGCGGCGCGACACCCTGCGCAGCCTGCGGCTCGACGGCGCAGCCGGATACGCCTTATCGCCGTCGTCAGTGGATGTTCTCCGCGAGGGTGATGCCCGCATCTTCGACCGGCGTCGTGCCACCCTCGAGGATGGCTGGGTGCTGGTGGTGTTCTCGGTTCCGGAAACGGAGCGGGACAAGCGTCACGAGCTGCGCACCTGGCTGACCAGGCTGGGATTCGCGGCGGCGGCCCCCGGCGTCTGGGTGGCGCCTGGCATCGTGGCGGATGAGACTTGGGCCGTGCTGGCCAGGCGCGGACTGGACACCTACGCCGACATCTTCCGCGGCGCCCACCTGGCCTTCGCTGACCTGCGCGGCAAGGTCGCCCAGTGGTGGGACCTCGATGAGCTCTCCGCGCAGTACGCGCAGTTCATCGCTCACCTCCGGCCGCTGGCCAGCCGCTGGGCGAGACAGCCGATGCCGGCCAGGGAGGCGTTCGTGGCGTACATCCCGATGCTGACGTCCTGGCGCCGGCTGCCTTACCTCGACCCTGGCCTGCCGCTGGACCTGCTGCCCGGCCGGTGGAACGGCGTTACGGCCGGCGATCTGTTCAGCCAGCTCAACCTCCGGCTGGCTGATCCGGCCCGCCAGTACGCGCTGAGCGTCATCCGCCGCTGAGGCCGGCCCGCGGCCCCGGGCGCCCGGCGGCTCCCGCTACCCGGGGGCTCCCGGCACCTCGGCGGCCTCGGGCCGCTCGGCGGTCCCCGGCAACTCGGCGGTCCCCTGCAGCTCGACCAGGGCGTCGACGCCCCAGAGCCTGCTCACCCCGATTGCCGCCATCGCCGGGTAGTGGTCGCCCACCAGGCGCCGCCATACCCGGCCGATCTCGCCCGCATGGACCTGGTAATCATCCATGTCCACGATGTAGATCGTCATGCTCGCGAGCTGGCCCGGCTCGCCCCCGGCCGCCCGCAAGGCGGTCAGGAGGTTGCCGAGGGCCTGCTCGAACTGCTCGACGACGGTCGAGCCGGCTATGTGGCCGCCAGCGTCCAGCGCGGTCTGCCCGGCCAGGTGAACGGTCGTCGTGCCCGAGGCGCGAACGGCATGCGAGAAGCCGGACGGCTTCGCCAGCGAGGCCGGGTTAATCAGCTCCATGCTCATGGGCGCCTGGCTCTCCTTCGGTGTCGCCGGGCCGCTGCCGCAGGTCCCGGCCGCCCCTCATGTCCCGGTCCAGCGGGGCGGGCGGCGCTCGGTGAACGACGCATGGAACTCGGCGTGGTCATCGGTGGTCATCAGCAGGGCCTGGGTCATGGCGTCCAGTTCCAGCGCGCCCGACAGGGACATGTCCAGCTGACGGGTCAGCAGCGCTTTGGTCTGGGCCAGCGCGAGGGCCGGACCGTCGGCCAGCGTCCGGGCCAGCCTGGCCACCGCCGCGTCCAGGTCATCGGCGGCCACCAGCTCGCTGACCAGGCCGTACCGATCGGCGGTGGCCGCGTCGATGGTACTTCCCAGCATGAGCAGCTGGGTTGCCCGGCCGAGCCCGACCACCCGTGGCAGCAGGTAGGCGGCACCCATATCGCCGCCGGAGAGCCCGACCCTGGTGAACAAGAACGCGAATCGCGCCGATTCGGAAACGACGCGGAAGTCCGAGGCCAGCGCGATGACGGCGCCGGCGCCGGCCGCGATCCCCTGGATCCCGGCGACGATGGGGATCGGCACCTCGCGCATGGCCTTGATCACGTCACCGGTCATCTTGGTGAACGCGGTGAGATCGCGCGGCCGCATCTTGACGAGCTCGCCGATGATCTCATTGACATCGCCGCCGGAGCTGAATGCCTTGCCGCGGCCCCGGATGACGAGCACCTTGGTATCGCCGCGGTACGGCAGCTCGTGCAGCAGGTCACGCAGGTCGGCATAGCTCTCGAACGTCAGCGGGTTCAGCTTCTCCGGGCGGCTGAAGGTGACCGTCGCGACCCCGTCCTCGACTCCGAAGCCGAAATGCTGCCAGTCCTGCGTCAGCGGCGCTGACGCCCTGAATCGACGGGCCACGGTCACCTCTTCGACGCCGGGCTGCCGCCGGGGTGGAATACGCCGAGCACCCGCAGCGTGGCTTGTCCGGTGTTCTCCAGGCAGTGCGGCTGTCCCGGCGACAGGTGCACGCAGCTGCCCTGGGCCAAGGGGTGGTCGGCCGGCCGGGCGTGCAGGACGCCCTGGCCCGCGAGAACCAGCACTACCTCGTCGTAGGGGTGGCTGTGCTCGGGCGCGCGGCCCGGCGGAATCTCGCCCACGAACTGGGTGGCGGCACTGCATCCGTTGCCAGGCCCGAACAGGACGCGGAACCGGCGGTCCCCGGTTACTTCCACCGCGCAGTCCTGCAACTGCGATAGCCGCGGCCCCGCGGCATCGGCCGGAGCGCCGGCCTGGTCCGGCGGTCTGGTCCCGGCCTGGTCAGCGGCTCCGGCGGGCAGAGTGACGCTGTCCAGCCTGAGCCCGCCCGTGCCGTCGGCCCGCATGCGGTAAGGTGCGCCGGGCGGCAGCCACACCCCCGTGTCGCGCTGCACCGCCCGGCCCGGCCCGGCCCCGGACGTCAGCCGGCCATCTCCCTCGATCACGAACCAGAGCTCGCCGCCCGGTCCGGCCGTTCCCTCGAACTGCGACCCCCGCGGCACCTCCACCAGCCGCCTGGACAGGCCCTCGGGTCCGGCGCTGGTCGAAAGGACGGTGCGCACCACCGCGCCGCCGGCCTCCGTCACCGGGGCCGGCCAGGGGCCGGGAGCCGCTCGGGGGAACTCGCGATGCCAAGCCGGTGCATCTCGCCTCTATCCTGCCGCCGCTGGCCGGGGCTCATGCGCACTGTGCTGTCAGTCTGCCACGTTCGCCGGCTGGCTACCGGCCGAGATAGGCGCGTTTGAGGTCCTCGCTGCGCAAGAGCTCGGACGCCGGACCCTCCAGTACGATCTCCCCGGTCGACAGGACATAGCCGCGGTCGGCGATCGACAGCGCCATGGCCGCGTTCTGCTCGACCATCAGCACCGCGGTGCCGGCCTCGTGGATTTTCTTGATGATCTGGAAGTTCTGCTGTACGAGCGCGGGTGACAAGCCCATGGACGGCTCGTCCATCAGCAGCAGCCGGGGGTGCGACATCAGCGCGCGGCCCATCGCGACCATCTGCTGCTCGCCGCCCGACAGCGTCCCCGCGAGCTGGCCGCGGCGCTCGAGCAGGCGCGGGAACAGCTCGTGCACGCGCTCGAAGTCGTCATCGAGCTTCTCGCCGCCGCGCAGAACCGCGCCCAGCTCAAGATTCTCCCTGACCGTCATCTGCCCGAACAGCCGGCGGTTCTCCGGCACGATCGCGATCCCGCCGGCGATCCGCTGCGGCACCGGCCAGCGGGTCATGTCCTGGCCGTCGAGCAGTATCCGTCCCGCGCGCGGCCGCACGATGCCCAGGATCGTCTTCAGCGTCGTCGACTTCCCCGAGGCGTTGCCGCCGAGCAGGCACACCAGCTCGCCCTGTCCGACCTGCAGCGAGATTTCCTCCAGGATCCGCATCTGCCCGTAGTAAGTGGTGACGCCCTCGACGCTCAGCAGCACGGCGCTCATCCCGCGCCCGCCAGGGCCTCGGGGTCGCGCCCCATGTAGGCCTCGACGACCGCCGGATGATTGGCGACCTCGTCGAAGCCGCCTTCGGCGATCTTGACGCCGTGGTCGATGGCGATCACCCGGTCGGAGCAGCCCGCGACGACGTGCATGTCGTGCTCGATGACCAGGATCGAGACGCCGCGCTCGTCGCGCAGTCGCCCGATCACCTCGGTGATCTCATGTGTCTCATTCGGGTTCATCCCGGCTGCGGGCTCGTCGAGCAGCAGCAGCCGGGGCCCGGTGGCGAGCGCACGGGCGATCTCCAGCCGCCGGCGGTTGGCGTACGACAGCGAGTAAGCGGGCTGATCCCAGCGGTACCCGGCCAGCCGCTGGCCGAAGAAGGACAGCGCTTCCTCGGCCAGCGCCCGCACCTCGCGCTCCTCGCGCCTGGCCCTGGGCAGGTGCAGGATGGACTCCGCCGGCGTCGCCTTAGTCCGGCCGTAGGTCGCGGCCATCACGTTATCGATCACCGACATGTTCAGGAACAGCCGCAGGCTCTGGAAGGTCCGCGCGATCCCCATCCGGGTGATGACGTGCTGCGGCCGCCCGGCGATCGGCTGCCCGGTAAAGCGGACATCTCCCGAGCTCGGCTGATACACGCCCGTAATCACGTTGAAAACCGACGTCTTGCCTGCGCCGTTGGGCCCGATCAGGCTGACGATCTCCCGGTCGTCCACGTGCAGGTCCAGCTCGGAAAGCGCCCGCAGGCCGCCGAAGGACAGCGAGAGATGATCGAGATCCAGGACCGGCTCCGGCGATGGCCGGCCGGTGCCAGGGTCAGGCGGCGCGGCCGGGTTCCCGGCCGCGCCCGGCCGCTGCGGCTCAGTGCTCATGTCACGGTGCTCATGTCACGGTCTCCACCCGCCGCGTCCCCAGCAGCCCCTGCGGCCGGGCGTTCATCATCACGATCAGGATCGCGCCGATCATGAGCTGCCTGGTGACCGCGGGCTGGGCGGCCAGCAGGGTCTCCCACACAAAGGCGGCCAGGTAGAGCGTCGGAACCAGCAAGATCGTCCGCCAGCGGCCCTTGACCTGCACGAGCGCAATCAGCAGGCACACCAGCAGCACGTACCCGTAGTTCCCCGGCACCGCGGGACTGGCCGGGACGATCACCCAGTCGTGCAGCGCGCTGGCGATCCAGCCGGTGGACTGCGGGGCGCCCGCTACCGCGCTGGGCCAGATGGCCCCCGCTATGGCGTGCACGACGAAGCCGAGCGCGACGGTGGCCGCCAGGACCGCGGCCAGCCTGCGCCACGGGCGCAGCTTGACCACCAGGGTCAGCAGGATCAGGCCGTAGAAGAGGTAGCCCGAATCGGCCGGGCTGCGCAGCAGCCCGTCGTAGATGACCATCACCACCAGGGCCCCGGCGACCGCGCCGGCGATGCTGCCGGCGCCGCCCAGGATGAGCCCGGCGTAGACCAGGATCAGGATGGGCGTGTCGAAATCGGTCGGGAACACGCTGATCTGCTGCGCGGCGAAGATGGTGCCGGCCAGCGCCGCGACGACGGCGCCGAACGCGAACGCCATCAGCTTCACCCGGTTGACCGGGATCGTCATCGACGCCGCCGCCAGCGGGTCCTCGCGCACGGCCCGCCAGGCTCGTCCGGTGCGCGAGGTATCGAGCTGCCGCAGCACCGCCATCGTCAGGACCACCACGATCACGAGCAGGTAGTAGTAGCCCTTGTTGCTGGTGATCTCATGCCCGAAGGCGCCGATCGGGTCGATCCCGACGATCCCGTTGGAGCCGCCCAGCGTGCCAGGGGCCACGTTGGTGGTGAACTCAACGAATGCCTCGCCGAAGAACAGCGTGACGATCGCCAGGTAGTCACCGATCAGCCGCCGGGACGGCCAGCCGACCAGCAGCCCGAGAATCGCGGCGCCGATCATCACGATCGGCACGGACAGGACGGTCGGCAGGTGGATGCCGTTGGCGCCGAGCTGGCCCGAGGACAGCAGCGCGAAGCCGTAGGCACCGAAGCCGAAGAACGCGACGTAGCCGAGGTCGAGCAGGCCGGCCCAGCCCACGACGATGTTCAGCCCGACCGCCAGCAGGCAGATGACCAGCGCATCGATCCCGACCTGCAGCTGGAACCCGCCGAGGCCGAGCAGCGGCAGCGCGACCGCGGCCAGGGCGACGATCGCGAGCCTGGGCCACCAGCCGACTCGCTCGAACTGACGCTGCGCGACGCCCAGCCAGGACGGCAGGTACTCACGCCGGTGCGCCTGCCTGGCGACCCACTCGTCGGCTCCGACCTGCGGTCCGGCCGCCGGAGGCTGCGAATCGAGGCTCACCAGGGTCACACCTTCTGCAGCTGGGCCCGGCCGAGCAGCCCGCTGGGCCGCACCAGCATCACGACAATAAGGAGCGCGAACACGAACAGGTTGGTGTACGTCGAGGAGATGTAACCAGTAATAAAGGACTCCGCGACGCCGAGCAGCAGGCCGCCGAGCATCGCGCCGGGGATAGACCCGATGCCGCCGACGACGGCCGCCGTGAATGCCTTGAGGCCGGCGATGAAGCCGATCGTCGCCGTCACCTGGTTGAACAGCAGGCCGCCCATCACCCCGGCCACGCCCGCCAGCGCCGAGCCGAGGAAGAACGTCGCCGTGATCGTGAAGTTCACGTTGACTCCCAGCATCTCGGCGGCCTCCCGGTCGGCGGCGACGGCCCGCATCTGCTTCCCGAGTTTCGTCCGGTTGACCAGTAGCTGCAAGCTGGTCATCAGCAACAGGCCCAGCACCAGGACCAGGATCTGCACCGAGTCGATGCTGACCGACCCGATCTGGATCCCGCTGGAGAACGAGATGAAGTCCGGCGTGTTGTAGATCCGCGGCTGCGCGCCGAACAGCAGCAGGGCCGAGTTCTCCAGGAAGAACGAGACCCCGATCGCGGTGATCAGCGGCGCGATCCTCGGCGCGTCGCGCAGCGGCCGGTAGGCAAACCGCTCGATCGCGACGCCCAGGCCGCCGACCAGCCCGCCCGCCACCACGAACATGATCACCAGCAGCAGCGGCACGGGAATGATCAGCGCGGACGGCCCGCCGAACCGCTGGATCACGAAGTAGCCGATATACGCGCCCACCATGTACAGATCGCCGTGCGCGAAGTTGAGCAGCTTCAGCACCCCGTAGACCATGGTGAAGCCCAGCGCCACCAGCGCGTAGAGCGCGCCGGTGGTCAGGCCGTTCACCAGTTCCTGGAAGAAGAAGGCCATGCGCGAACGTCCTGCCCGCCGTCATGCCGCCCGGTGGCGCGCCTGCTCATGGCCGGCGCGCCGCCGGGCCGCTCACTGGATTCAGCCGGTCAGCCAGGAATCAGCTGGTACTTGCCCGCTGAGTTGATCTTGAACAGGAAGAACTTGCCGCTGACCATGTCCCCGTGGGAGTTGAACTGGATCGGCTGCCCGAGGATCGTGGTCGCCTCGCTCGTCTTCTTGATCGCCGCCAGCACGTTGCTGCGGCTCGGCGTCTGGCCGGACTTGCAGACCGAGGCGATCGCCTCGTCGATCACGTGCGTGGCCGCGTACACGGGCGGCCCGAACGTGCCGAACGTGCCGAACTTCGCCTTCGCGGCCGCAGCGATCGCCGCGTCCGCCGGAACCGCGGTGATGTCCGGGCCGAACGCGGACACGTACGAGCCGTTGATCGTGAACGTGCCCGGCGAGAACAGGCCGTCCGTGCCGAAGATCACGGCCTTCTTGTGCTGCTGGGCGAGGTCACGGCCGAACTGCTGGGCGTTGGCCGCAATCTGCCAGGGCAGGACCACGACCGACGTGGACGGCGTGACCTTGGCCACCAGCGAGGAGAAGTCGGTGGTCTTCTGCGAGACCGACTCGTGATCGACCTTGATCCCGGCCGCCTGGAAGACCGGCACCATCGATGCAACCAGGCCGGTGGAATAGGACTCCTGATCATCGACGATCATCAGGGCCTTCGGATGCAAGTTGCTGATGATGTAGTGGGCGTCCTGCGGTCCCTGCACCGCGTCGTCCGATACCGTGCGGAAGAAAGTCGGGTACTTGCCAGCGGTGAGGGTCGTGTTCGTCGCCGACCCGGAGATGAACGCGATCCCCGCCCGGCCGAACAGCGGGCCGACGGCCTGGACCTCCTGGCTGCCGGCCGGCCCGACCACGGCCAGTATCTTCGAGTTCGAGGTGAACTGCTGGGTGACGGTCGTCGCCTGCGCGGGATTCAGCTGGGTGTCGCCCTGGACGAGCGTGATCTGCGTCTTGTTGGCCTGGTTGTCCGACGCCAGGGCGAGCTGCGCGAAGTGCAGCTGCTCCTGTCCCAGTACGGCCACCGGGCCGGTGAGCGGCCCCTCCATGCCGATCGTGGCCACGCACGCCTTGGTGCTCGCGCTGGACCCGCCGCTCGCACTGCTACTGCCGCCACTGCTGCCGCAGCCCGCCACGACGAGCGCGCTCAGCGCCGTCGCGGCGATGATCAAGTTTCTTCTCACGGATATGCCCCTCCATTATTCGATGCTGCACTGCTATTCGATGCTGCACTGCTATTCGATGCTGCACTGCCTGGGAGTCGTGCGGTCAGCCACCGGCGACGCTCGCCTCGAGCGTGATCTCGGTGCCGGTCAGGGCCCGCGCGACCGTGCAGTCCTTGGCCCGCTCGGCCAGCTCATGGAACATAGCGTGGTCAACGCCAGGAATGTCGCCGACGGTGCGCAGCTCGATGCGGGTGATGTTGAAGCCGGCGCCGACCTCGGCGAGCGTCACTCGCGCGGTGGTGCGCAGATCCCGCGCGGGATGCCCCGCCTCGCCCAGCAGGCTCGCGAGCGACATCGTGAAGCAGGCGGCCTCGGCCGCGCCGAGCAGCTCCTCGGGGTTGGTCGCCTGCCCGCCCTCATCGACGCGGGCCCGCAGCGAATACGGCCCGTCAAAGGCCCCGCTGCCAAGCGTAATTCGGCCACTACCCTCCGGCACCGATCCCTGCCAGCTCGCCTGGGCGCTGCGGACGATGCGGAAGCTCAATACGCCCTCCCGGGCAGAGAAATTTGTAGGCCTGATCAAATCATCGCCCTGCGTATTTGTGCAAGGGGCGTAATTTGGGTTTCGTGAGGCGATTGTGAAGTCAATCGTGATCGGAGCGGCGCCCGCCGGCGCCCAGGGGAAGGGAGCCGCTCGATGACCGGAATGCCAGGCCCGAGCATTGACGTAGCGGCGATCCGGGCTCGCTTCTCGTCTTTGCGCCAGGGCTTCGCGTTCCTCGACGCTCCGGGCGGCTCACAGGTGCCCGATGAGGTCGGCGATGCGATCGCGGCCGCGTTGCGCGAGGCGAGCGCCAACCTGGGCGCGGTCTACGCGACGAGCCTGCGCGCCAGGGAGATCCTCGAGGAAGCCGAGGGCAAGGCGGCCAGGTTCCTGGGCTGCGAGCCGCATGAGGTGATCTTCGGGCCGAACATGACCTCGCTGAACTTCACGCTGTCCCGCACCGCGGGACGAGAATTCGAGCCGGGCGATGAGATCCTCGTCTCCTCGCTGGATCACGACGGGGGCGTCGCGCCGTGGCTGGAACTCGCGCACGACCGGGACCTGGTGGTCCGGCATATCGAGCTGAACGACGACACGACGCTCGATTTCGATGATCTGGACCGGAAGATCGGGCCGCGCACAAAGGTCGTCGCGTTCGCGTGGGCGTCCAACGCAATCGGCACGGTCACTGACGCCCGCCGCGTGTGCCAGCGCGCGCGCGATGCTGGCGCGCTGGCGTGGATTGACGCGGTCCATTTCGCGGCGCACGAGCCGATCGATGTGCGCGATATCGGGGCCGATGTGCTGATCTGCTCGCCCTACAAGTTCTGCGGCCCGCATCTCGGGGTCGCTTACGGGCGGGCTGAGGTGATCGAGCGCTGGCGGCCGTACAAGGCGCGCCCGGCGCCCGCCGATCCGCTCGGCCGGCGGTTCGAGACCGGCACGCTCCCGTACGAGCTGCTGGCCGGATTCAACGCGGCGATCGACTACCTGGAGTCGATCGGGGGCTTCGCGGCGATCGTTCCCTACGAGCGCTCGCTGGGCCAGCGGTTCCTGGACGGCATCGGCGACTCGGTCACCGTGTACGGGCTGCCGGGGATGAGCGGGCGGGTGCCGACCTTCCTGGTCAATGTCGAGGGCGCGGCGGCGGCGGACGTGGCGCAGAGCCTGGCCGCGGCGCAGATCGGAGTCTGGGCGCACGACTCGTGGTACTCGCTGGACCTGTACCAGCGCCTGGGCTACACCGGCCAGTCAGTGCGGATCGGCTTCATTCACTACAACTCGCCGGAAGAGGTCGACCGGCTCCTGGAAGCCCTGGCCGCCGTGCGCCGAAAATAGCCGCCCAGGGCCCGCCGGCTATTCGGCGGCCCCCTGCAGGATCTCGGCCAGCTTGCTCAGGTTGATATTGCCGCCCGAGACGACGCACACGATCTTCCCGGTCCCGGCCCGGCCGCTCAGCGCCGCGGCGGGCGCGAGCGCGCCCGCGCCCTCGGCGATGACACGGGCGCGCTCGGCCAGCGTGCGCACGGCGGCGGCGACCTCATCAAGCCGAATCGCCAGCGCCTGGTCGACCAGCGGCGCGACCAGCGGCCACATGCTGTCCAGGACGCGCCTGCTGCCGGAGCCGTCCACGAACGAGGCGCGGTAGTCAACGTCGGCTGGGTGACCGGCGCCGAGCGCGGCCACCAGCGCGGCACCCGTCTGCGGCTCGGCGGTGACGATCCTGGCCTGCGGCGCCAGCGCCCTGATCGCGCTGGCGATGCCGACGGTGAGCCCGCCCCCGCCGTACGGGATCACGACCGCGTCCAGGTCGGGCAGGTCCTCGAGGATCTCGAGCCCGATCGTCCCGTTGCCCGCCATCACCCCGGCGTCCTGGACCGGATGCACGAACAGGCCCTCGACCCCGTCGACGCGGCTGGTGACGATCACGTTCCACCAGTCGTCATAGGGCAGCTTCAGGATCCGGCCGCCCAGGCGCTTGATCGCCGCCAGCTTCGCCTCGGGCGCGTGCTCAGGCACGACGATGGTGGCCGGAACGCCCAGTGCCCGCGCCGTCCACGCGACTCCCTGGGCCATGTTCCCCGCGCTGGCGGTGACCAGGCCCTTCGCCCGATCGGCCGCGGGCGCGAGCATGATCGCATTCGTCGCGCCGCGGATCTTGAACGAGTTGACCGGCTGGAGATTCTCGAGCTTGAGGTAGATCTCGGCCGGGGAATCCTCGACGTACAGGCGCACCAGCGGCGTGCGTATCGCCGCACCCGCGATCCGCTCGCGCGCCGCCTCGATCGCCGACAGCTCAATCACAGCTCCACCTCGATGCCCAGGCCGCGCTCCGCGGCGACCGCGACCGCGAGCTCGGCCGCGGCGAGGTCCTCGATGGCCAGGCCGAGTGAGCGGAAGACCGTCAGCTCGCCAGCGTCGCGGCGCCCCGCCGCACTTCCGGCCAGCACCTCACCGAGCTCAGCGCGGACGTGCTCCTCGCCGGTGATCAGGCCCTCCAGGACCGCGAGCCGGAATTCGCCGGCCTCGTTGCGAAGCGACTCGCGGCTGTCGCAGAACAGCGCGCTGGCGGCCACGGTCGCGGTGTCGAGCTCGCGCGCCTGCGGGCTGCTGGCGCCGACCGCGTTGACGTGGGCTCCGGGCTTGAGCCAGGCATGCCGCAGCACCGGCTCCCGCGAGCTGGTCACGGTCACCACGACGTCAGCGTCCCTGAGTGCTTCCTGCGCGCTCGGGGCCACGCTCAGCTTCAGCTCCCCGCGCGCCAGGCCGGCCTGCCCGGCCAGGGCACGGGCGTGCGCCTCGGTCGGCGCGTAGACGCGCACCTCCTCGAAGTCGCGGACGCTGGCCAGTGCCTGCAGATGAGCTCGCGCCTGCGTCCCGGCCCCGAGGATCGCGAGCGTCCGCGCATCCCGGCGCGCCAGCAGGCTGGTCGCGACCGCGGTGACCGCGGCGGTGCGGACGGCCGTGATCGCCGAGGCGTCCAGGATGGCGGTCGGCACGCCGCTCTCGCCGTCGAACAGCGTGACCAGTCCCTGATGGGTGTCGAGCCCGCGCGCCGGATTGCCGGGCATCAGGCAGATCGCCTTGAGCGCGAACGCGGCGGCCTGGCCGGCGCGCGGTCCGCGCCAGCCGGGCATCAGCCCCATGAAGCCGTCCGCGCCGGGCGGCATCATTACCGACCGCAGCGGCATGTAGGTCTGGCCGCGGGCGTGCTCGGCGAGTACCGAGGCCATCGCCTGGGCGCATTCCTGCGGCGGCAGCGCGGCCAGCACGTCATGGTGGCTGAGGATGAGCACGCGCATCAGGCGACCGCCTTCCCGACCGTGACCCGCTCCTGCGGCGTGAGCGGATGACTGAGCGCCTCGCCCACCGGCGCCAGGTGCTCAGGCCGGCCGGGGCCGATCACGATCTGGGTCACCCGCTCGTCGGCGAGCAGCCAGGCCAGGGCGAGGCCGGCCATCGAGATGCCGCGGTCCGAGGCGATCGCCTGGAGCCTGGCCAGTGCGTCAAAGGTCCGGTCCGTGACCAGCTCGCGGTACGGGCCGGGCCGCTGGCTCATGCGCGAGCCGGCCGGGAACTGCTCGCCGCGACGGTACTTGCCCGTGAGCCAGCCGCCGGCCAGCGGGCTGAACGCCAGATAGGCCACCTCTCGCTGCGCGCACAGCGCGAGGACATCCTGCTCGTCCTGGCCCGCCAGCAGCGAGTAGCTGTTCTGGATGGCCTGCGGCGTGCCTGCCGCCAGCGAGTCGGCCAGCGCCTGAGCATCGAAGTTGCTGACTCCGTAGGCCAGGATCGTGCCGTCGGCCTGGGCTTGATCGAGGGCACCGAGCGACTCCGGCAGCGGTACCTCAGGGTCGAACTCGTGGGCCAGGTACAGCTCGACGCGGTCGACCCCGAGCCGTTCGAGGGACATGCGCAGCTGGCGGGCGATCCGCTCGGGCCTCAGGCCGTGATCCGCGCCGGCCTGCATCGGGTTGTAGGTCTTGGTGGTCAGCTGCGGGCGAACCCCCCGCGACCGGATCCAGCGGCCGATCGACAGCTCACTGCGCCCGCCGCCGTAGGCGTCGGCGGTGTCGAAGTGGGTGATGCCGAGCTCCCAGGCCGTGTCCATGAGCTCGAGCGCCTGGTCCTCGCCCAGCCCCTGGCCGAAGAACTCCGGCGCCGAGCCGATCCCGCCAAAGTTGCCGCAGCCCAGCGCGATCCGGGAGACCCTGAGGGCCGACCAGCCGAATTGCGACATTAAATCAAACCCGCCGAGCCAGTTGTCGTCACGTACCCGATGGACGCGCCCCCAGCAGGATTCGAACCTGCGCACACGCCTCCGGAGGGCGTTGCTCTATCCCCTGAGCTATGGGGGCTGGCGCTATGGACCGGCGGGCCCGGCCGGATGGGCCGCCGTGCCGGAGCCAGGGTACCAGTAGCAAGTATCTGCCGGCTCGCAGGCCGATCCGGGCCCATCACCGGCACCGGGCCGGGTAACCTCACGCGAATGACGCTTGGACTGGGGCGGGTGCTGGTGGTCGATGACGATGAGGTCATCCGGCAGCTCATTGCCGTCAATCTCAAGCTAGAGGGCTTTGAGGTGATCACGGCTGTGGACGGCGAGGACTGCCTGGATAAGGTGGCCGACGCCGAACCCGACGTGATCACCCTGGATGTGATGATGCCCCGCCTGGACGGCTGGGTAACCGCGACTGCGCTGCGCAAGAACCCGGAGACCGCAGGGATCAAGGTCGTGCTGATCACCGCCAGGGCCCAGGAGGACGACAGGTACCGGGGCAGCCAGATCGGCGTGGACGCCTACCTGACCAAGCCGTTTGACCCGGCCGAGATGATCCGCGTGATCAGGGAACTGGCGGGCGCGCCGAGCAGCGCCTTCGACTGAGCCCGCCCGACGCGCCCGTAGCCTGATCCGGTGATCCCCGGCGATATCGGTGCCGCGCTGGCCCGCGTGCTGCGGGCCGCCGCGGCCGCCGGCGAGCTGCCGTCCGCCGCGGCGCGGATGAGCCCCGCCGGGACCTGGCGGCCCGCCCCGGCCGGAGCGCAGGCCCGGCCGGGCAGCTACGCCACTTCCCTGCCCTTCGCGCTCGCGCGCCGAAGCGGCCGGGACGCCACCGAAGTGGCCGCGCTGCTGGCCGCGCGCCTGTCCGGCGCGGCCGGGATCGGCGCCGCCGCGGCCACCGGCGGCGGCTACCTGACCGTCACCGTCACCGACGCGGTCCTGACCGGGCTGCCGGCCCGCGTGGTCGCCGCCGGCCCGGCCTGCGCGGTCAGCGACGCACTGGACGGCACGCGGCTCACGGTTGCCCGCCATCCGGACCTGGCCGCGGCGGGCAGCTGGGAGCAGGCCCGGCAGTGGGTGGCGGATGCGGTTACCGGTCGGCTCGCCGCGACGGCCGGCGCGCACGTCAGCTTCGAGATCCATTCGAAACGGCCCGCGGCCCCCCCTCCCGGCCCGCCGCCCGGTCCGGGCGCGGTGGCAGCGGCCATCGCGTTCGCCGGCCCCGACCGGGTCCGTTACGCACTGGCCAGGACGGCCGCAGGCGGGGGGACGGCGACGGGGCGGCAGTTTTCCGTTCTGAATGGTCGCTCAGATCCTGGCTATGCGGTGCGCAGTGCGCATGCGGGTGCGGCCTCGGTCGTGCGCTGGGCCGGTGACCTGGGGATACGGCGCGGTGATGGGCGGGGACTGCGGCCGGAGCGGCTCGCCCATCCGTGCGAGCGCGAGCTGCTCGCGGCCATCTCCTGGCTGCCAGAGCGCGTCGCCGGCGCCGCGCGGCGCCGTCAGCCGCAGGCATTCCCCCGGTATCTTGAGTACCTCGCCGGGGCGTGGCTCGACTGCAGCCAGAGCTGCCCGGCGCTGCCGTTCGGCGGCCAGTCGGCGCCGCGTGACGAGGCGGGAACGGCGGCCCGGCTGTGGCTCGCTGAGGCGGCGCGGGTGGCGCTGGCGACGGGCCTGGCCCTGCTGGGCGTGGCCGCTCCGGGCCGGGTCTGAGGCGGGCGGGGCGGCGTGTCTTCGCTGGCGGACTTGTAAGAACCGGCAGGTTGAAGTAGTTTCGCCGGGCATCTGCACTTTCACGGGCGGCGGGGTGAGTGAGCGCTGTGAGTGATTCGTGACCGTGCGGTTCAATCGCCAGCGAAACGGGTATCGCATGGTATGTAAGCCCCCTGGACGTCGACAGCTATGGCGCAGTCTCCGGACCCTGGACGCCAGCCCACCCCCCAGCAGCCGGCCAGAATGTACTCCGAGTCGTGTTCTCAGGGCACGCTCAGCCGCTGCCCGGACGTGCGCGCCAGCCCTGTCGGCCCCTTCCACCACGTACGGAACGCTCTGAAGGAATGCCGTGGGCTCTGTTGGTGTTAGGCTGGGTGCTGCACCAGATGCCCCGCCACGGGGAAAGGTGCTCCTTCGCTCTCCGTCCGGTCGGCTTTGCCGTCGGCGGCGGTCGGCGGCCTCCAGTGACATCCACCCGTCGCGAGATTCCCACGCCTGCCCGGTCCTGGCTCAGGACGTGGACGCCGGATCGCGCATACGGGCGCCAGCCAGATTCGGCGAAGCGCGGGGATGGCAGGAATTTCAACAACCGGCCTGGCCGATCAGCCAGCCGGGCGATAGCGGATAAAACGCGATAGCGGGAAAGCCACCGGCAGTCAATAAGCCGATGCCCGCGCCCTGGGAAGGACCCCTCGTGAGCGAAACCATCGATCTGTTCTCCGGTTCCTCTGGCGTGCCGGAGGAATCTCCCGTTTTGCCCCCGTCCGGGGGCGCGGCCTCCGGCGGGGCGCGGGGCGGAGCAGCTGGGACGGGCGCCCGGTCGGGCGCAGGGCTGTCAGCTAAACTGCTGCCCGAGTTGCAGCGGCTCGCGCAGTCACTGGGCGTCACGGGCACCGGCCGGATGCGCAAGGGCCAGCTCATCGAGGCGATCGAGGAGCGGCAGCACGGCGGCGGCAAGGCCTCGGGCGGCCAGGCCAGCGCGGTGAGCACGGCGGGCCCGGCCGGCACTGGCCCGGTCAGCACTGGTCCGGCCAGCACTGGTCCGGCCAGCCCGGTTTCGGCCGGTACTGCTGTTCCGGCGAGTGCGGGCGGTACGGCGACTGCGGCCGGCCCGGCCGACGGCGGCAGCCGGTCCGGGCGGCGCGGGGCCAGGGGCAGCCAGAGCGAAGTGAACGACAACTCAGTCCAGCGGGACGTGCCTGCGGGAGCCGGCTCGACTCGCCCCCTGAAGCAGGACGCCATGGAACCAGAGACTTCGACACGGCCCGTCATGGGCAGCGGTTACGCGGGCGGATTCGGCGAGGGATCGTACACCGGCAGCGGCGGGGGAATCGGCACCGCCGCGCCGGCTGGCGTCGGCGACGCCTCCGGCGCCAACGGAGGCCAGAGCGGCGCGGCGGCCGATTCCGGCACCCTGGCGAGTGGCTCCGGCGGCGCGGCGGCCGGCCAGGGCGGCCGACGGGGCGATGGCCAGCAGGGAAGCGAAGGCCAGCGGGGAGACCGGCGCGGACGCGGCAACGGCAACAACGGCCGCCGGGATGACCAGGTCCGGGCCGCGAGCGACGGGTCTGAGCAGCACCGCGACGCGGGCCGTGAGGCTGGCTCCGGCGGCCGCGGCGACCAGCAGAACCGCGGCAGCCAGGGCGGTGACCAGCAGGGCCGCGGCAACCAGGGCGGTGACCAGCAGAACCGTGGTGACCAGCAGAACCGTGGTGACCAGCAGAACCGTGGTGACCAGCAGGGCCGCGATGACGACCGGGACGGCTCGGGCAGCCGCCGCAGCCGGGACCGGTTCCGTAACCGGAACTCGGGCGGCAACAACAACCGGCGCAGGGAGCGGGGCGGCCAGGACGCCGAGCCCGTGATCTCCGAGGATGACGTGCTCATCCCGATCGCCGGCATCCTGGATGTGCTGGACAACTACGGCTTCGTCCGTACCACCGGCTACCTGCCCGGTTCGAACGACGTCTACGTCTCGCTGGCCCAGGTGCGCCGGTACGGCCTGCGCAAGGGCGACGTGGTCGAGGGCGCGATCCGGCAGCCGCGGGAGGGCGAGCGCAGGGAGAAGTTCAACGCCCTGGTCCGGCTCGACAAGATCAATGGCCTGGATCCCGAGCAGTCCAAGCTGCGCCCGGAGTTCGCCAAGCTGGTCCCGCTCTACCCGCAGGACAGGCTGCGGCTGGAGACCGATCCCACCATCATGACCACGCGGATCATCGACCTGATCGCCCCGATCGGCAAGGGCCAGCGCGGCCTGATCGTCTCGCCGTCCAAGGCGGGCAAGACGATGATCATGCAGGCGATCGCCAACGCGATCACCAAGAACAACCCGGAGTGCCACCTCATGGTCGTCCTGGTGGACGAGCGGCCCGAGGAAGTCACCGACATGCAGCGCTCGGTCAAGGGCGAGGTGATCTACTCGACCTTCGACCGGCCGGCCGAGGATCACACCACGGTCGCCGAGCTGGCCATCGAGCGGGCTAAGCGGCTGGCCGAGATGGGCCACGACGTGGTCGTGCTGCTGGACTCGATCACCCGGCTGGGCCGCGCCTACAACCTGTCGGCGCCGGCCAGCGGCCGGATCATGTCCGGCGGCGTGGACTCCACCGCCCTCTACCCGCCGAAGCGGTTCTTCGGCGCGGCGCGCAACATCGAGAACGGCGGTTCCATCACGATCCTGGCCACGGCCCTGATCGAGACCGGCTCCCGCGCGGACGAGGTCATCTTCGAGGAGTTCAAGGGCACCGGCAACATGGAGCTGCGGCTGCGCCGCGAGCTCGCCGACAAGCGGATCTTCCCGGCCGTCGACGTGGATGCCTCCAGCACCCGCAAGGAAGACCTGCTGATGTCGACGGAGGAGCTGAAGATCGTCTGGCAGCTGCGCCGGGTGCTGCACGCACTGGAGCCGCAGCAGGCGCTCGAGGTGCTGATGGAGCGGATGAAGGAGACCAAGAGCAACACCGAGTTCCTGCTTCAGGTGCAGAAGACCACGGCCGCCTCCTAGCGCAGGGAATCGCCAGGCCCCGCTGCACGTTGCAGCGTCTGGCACACTGGTAGCCGACTACAGCGCGGTACCGGTTCACGCCCGCGGGCAGCAAGCCCGCGAGGCGACCCGGCGACCGCCAGGACCAGGAGTATGACGTGAAGCCTGATATTCACCCGGACTACGTCGCGACGACGGTGACCTGCACCTGCGGGAATACCTTCACCACGCGCAGCACCGCCAAGAGCGGCTCGATCCACACCGATGTGTGCTCAAGCTGCCACCCGTTCTACACGGGCAAGCAGAAGATCCTGGACACCGGCGGCCGCGTCGCCAGGTTCGAGCGCCGCTTCGGCAAGAAGCCGGACGCCGCCAAGCCCGCTGAGGGCGCGAAGGCTGCGGACGGCAAGTAAAGCCCCAACGATCAGTGGCTGAGACCGAGCCGCCCTAGCGCGCTCGATCTCGGCCACTGTCTTTGTGGGCACTGTCCTTGTGGCACTGTCCTTGTGGCACTGTCCTGGCCCGCACTGTCCTGGTGCGCGGCGACGTCACGGCGGGAGGGAAGCGGTGTTCGAGAAGCTCGCCGATCTCGCCAGCGAGCACGCTCAGCTAGAGCGTGATCTCGCTGACCCGTCGATCCACGCTGACCAGGATCGCGCCCGCCTGATAGGCCGCCGCTACAGCGAGATCAGCCCGGTCGTGCACGCCTACAACGAGTGGCTGCAGACCTCGGGAGACGAGGCCGCCGCGCTCGAGCTAGCTGGCGAGGACGCCTCGTTCGCCGCCGAAGCCGAGCAGCTGGGCCGCCGCCGGGAAGAGCTGGAAGGGCGGCTGGAGCACCTGCTGGTGCCCAGGGACTCGCTGGATGCCAAGGATGTCATCCTCGAGGTGAAAGCCGGCGAGGGCGGCGAGGAGTCGGCGCTGTTCGCCGGCGACCTGCTGCGCATGTACCTGCGGTACGCCGAGCGCCAGGGCTGGAAGACCGAGGTCCTCACCGGCACGGTGACCGGCCTGGGCGGGTACAAGGACGCCACCGTCGCGGTCAAGGCGGCCGGGCGCGGGACGCTGGCCGGCACCGGTGATGGCGCCTGGGCGCGGCTGAAGTACGAGGGCGGCGTACACCGGGTGCAGCGGGTGCCGGTCACCGAGTCGCAGGGCCGCATCCACACCTCCGCGGCCGGGGTGCACGTGCTGCCTGAGGCTGACCCGGTCGAGGTGAGCATCGACCCCGCGGACCTGCGGGTTGACGTGTTCCGCTCGTCGGGCCCCGGCGGCCAGAGCGTCAACACCACGGACTCCGCCGTCCGGATCACGCACCTGCCCACCGGGATTGTCGTCTCGTGCCAGAACGAGAAGAGCCAGCTGCAGAACAAGGAGCAGGCCATGCGCATCCTGCGCGCCCGGCTGCTGGCCCAGGCGCAGGAGGAAGCCGACGCGCAGGCCGCCGCCGAGCGCCGCAGCCAGGTCAGGACCGTCGACCGGTCGCAGCGCGTGCGCACCTACAACTTTCCCGAGAACCGGATCTCCGATCACCGGGTCGGCTACAAGGCCTACAACCTGGACCAGGTCATCGAGGGGGATCTCGACGCGGTGATCGGCGCGCTGGTGGAGGCGGACCGCGTGGACAAGATCGCCGGATCCGATGGCCAGTGACCGCGCCCGCTCCTGCCGCCGCTACGGCGGCCCCGGCCGGGCTCGGCGGAGCCCGCGGCGATGAGCCTGCTGCTGGATGAGATCGCCGTGGCCACGGCGCGGCTGGCCGAGGCGGGCGTCGACTCGCCGCGCGCGGATGCCGAGCTGATCGCCGCGCACCTGCACGGCGTGCCCAGGACGACGCTGCACCTGGTGCCGGACACGGCGTTCGATCCCAGGTTCTGGGATGACGTCGCCCGGCGGCAGGCCCGCGAGCCGCTGCAGCACATCACCGGGCTGGCCTACTTCCGCTATCTGGATCTTGAGGTCGGGCCCGGCGTGTTCGTGCCCCGGCCGGAGACCGAGGTCATGACGGGGTGGGCGATCGAGCAGCTGGGCGAGATGGACGTGGCCGAGCCCGTCGTCGCCGACCTGGGGGCCGGATCCGGCGCGATCGCGCTGGCCATCGCCCAGGAGGTACCAAGAGCCCTGGTGCATGCCGTGGAGGCGGACCCGCTCGCCCGGCAGTGGACCGAGCGGAATATCGCCCGGTGCGCCTCGGCGGCGCCGCACACCGCGGGCCGGGTGCAGCTGCACGACGGGGACTTCGCGACCGCGCTGGCCGAGCTCGATGGCCAGGTGGACCTGGTGATCAGCAATCCGCCGTATATACCGCTCGGATCCTGGGTGCCGCCGGAGGTCGGCGAGTACGACCCGGCGACCGCGCTGTGGGGCGGAACGGACGGCCTGGACGCCATCCGCGTCATCGAGGGTGCCGCGGGGCGGCTGCTGCGCCCTGGCGGGCAGCTGGCCGTGGAGCACGGCGCGCCGCAGGGGGCGGCCGTCTACTGGGTGTTCGCGGAAGAGACCGGCTGGCGCGAGACCCGCAACCACAAGGATCTGGCCGGGCGGGACCGGTTCGTGAGCGCGATGCGGCCATGACCGCGGGTGACGGCGCCCGCCCGTCCCGGCGGGCCGCCTGGCTTCCTGGCGGCGCCCGGATCCGTGGCAGGATGAGCGGCCATGAGCGAAACCTATGACTGCGCGGACGCTGCGCAGCGCAGCGCGGGCCTGTCGGCGGCCGGGGCGGCGGTCCTGCGAGGCGAGCTGATCGTGCTGCCCACCGACACGGTGTACGGCCTCGGCGCCGATGCCTTCCGTGCGCTGTCGGTCACCACCTTGCTCGCGGCCAAGGGCCGGGGCCGTGACATGCCGCCGCCGGTGCTCGTCGGATCCGTGCGGGCCGCCTCCGCGCTGGTCGAGGATCTCGGCCAGTACGGCCACGCGCTCATCGAGGCGTTCTGGCCCGGCGGCCTCACCCTGGTGTGCCGGGCCAGCCGGACGCTCCAGTGGGATCTGGGCGATACCAAGGGAACGGTGGCCATCAGGATGCCAATGCACCCGGTGGCGCTCGATCTGCTCAGGGAGACCGGGCCGATGGCGGTGAGCAGCGCCAACAAGACCGGCTCGCCGGCCGCGACCACCGCGGCCGACGCGCTGGAGCAGCTCGGCGACGCCGTGTCGGTCTACCTGGACGGCGGCCCCTGCGCCAGCACGGCCGCCTCGACCATCGTGGATCTCACCAGCGGTGCGCCGCGGCTGCTGCGGGCCGGCGTGGTCTCGATCGGGCGGCTCCGTGAGGTCGCGGCGGTCATGGCCGACTGAACCGGGCGGGGTGCAGGAGCCGGGCGGGGCGCAGGAGGAGGCCGGCGCGCGGGCCGCGAGTCGGCCCGGCGGCCGCCGGTGTGCTCTAGAGTTGCAGTAATGCCTGTAACTCCTGCGGACCTGGTGAACCGCCGTGCGTGAGTACATCGTGACGCTGCTGGTGACAGCCACGATCACCTATCTGCTCACGCCGCTCGTGCGGCGCGGCGCGGTGCAGTTCGGGGCGATCCACGCGGCGCGTGACCGTGACGTGCATGTGGTGCCGATCCCGCTGCTGGGCGGGATCGCTATGTACGGCGGCCTGGCGGCGGGACTGTGGGTGGCCGACCAGATGACGCCGCTGCGCACCGTCTTTGAGGGCACCGGGATGGCCGGCGGCCTGCTGCTGGCCGGCGGCCTGATCGTCATCGTCGGCATCGTCGATGACCGGTGGGGGATGAACCCGATCAGCAAGCTGGCCGGGCAGGTGGCGGCCGGCGCGATCCTGGTCTGGCGCGGCGCCGAGCTCAGCTGGCTGCCCGAGCCGGGTGGCGGGACGCTCATCCTCACCTCGAACCAGTCCATCGCGCTGACCATCCTGGTGGTGGTCGCGACCATCAACGCGGTCAACTTCATCGACGGCCTGGACGGCCTGGCCGCGGGGGTCATCTGTATCGCGGCCGTGTCGTTCTTCATCTACTACTACGCCCTGACCAAGGTGGTGCACCTGTCCGCCGAGGCCGGCCCGGCGCTGGCGGCGACGGTGCTGGCCGGGGCCTGCATCGGCTTCCTGCCGCATAACTTCTACCCGGCGCGGATATTCATGGGGGATACCGGCTCGATGCTGCTCGGGCTGCTGCTGGCCTACGTGCCGATCTCGAGCATCAACTCGCTGGACCCCTCCACCCTGCTGAACTACGGCGAGGGCACGCTCAACCGGTTCCCCCAGATCCTGCCCCTGCTCCCGCCCGCCGCGATCATGGTCATCCCGTACGCCGACCTGGTCCTGGCCGTCATCCGCCGGACCAGGGCCGGCCAGCCGCTTTCCACCCCCGACCGGCGTCACCTGCACCACCGGCTACTGGACATCGGCCACTCCCAGCGCACCAGCGTGCTGATCATGTACCTGTGGGCCGCGCTGTTCTCCGGTACCGTCGTCTGGCTCTCGATCGCCAACTCCCAGGTGCTGGTGTTCGTGGTGGCGACGCTGGCCGCCGTGCTCGTGCTGCTGCTGATGTCGATGCCCAGGCTGCGCTGGCGCCGCCGCGCCCGGCCCGCCGCGCGGGCGGCGGGCGATGCCGCGCCCGCCGCCGCTACGCCCGCCGCCGCTACGGCCACCGCGCCCGCCGCCGCGGCGCCCGGTGCCGCCGTGCCGATCGCGTCCCGCCCGCGCTGACGGGTGCTTTGTCACCTTAGCTGACCTGGTGAACCTCTCCCCGGGGAGCTTGTGATATCTTTCACGAGCACGCACTCGAAGGCGAGTGAGAGGTCCGTGATACGTTTCGCACACCTGGCTGCGCAGCCCAGCTGTGGCGGTCAGGCGGCTCAGTGTCACCTGGGCACTGGCTCTCCGAAGCTGCAGTACCAGCTGATCGGCCAGTTCCCGTCGAGAACTCCCGGAGCCCCCTAGATGCTTCTGGCAAGCTATGCCCAGATCGCCCGCCGGTCGGCCGTGGCGACAGCCATCGCCGGCCTGGTCATGGTGATCATCAGTGCCGCGGTAGGCGGTACTAAGGGGCTGCTCGGATCCGTTCTCGGCGTCGCGCTCGTCGCGGTCTTCTTCGGGATCAGCGTGGTGGCCGTCGGGCGGGCGGCCAAGGTCAGCCCGCAGGCCATGATGGTGACGGCAATGACCACTTATATCGCCAAGATCCTGGTACTGCTGTTTTTCGTCATCAAGTTCGCCTCCTCGACGGCCTTCAACACCAGGCTCTTCGGCCTGACCGCGATCGTCTGCATCCTGGTCTGGACCGCGGCACAGGTCATGTGGGCGATGCGGCTGAAGGTGCCCTATGTCGAGCCGTACGGAGAAGGATGACCCGTGGCGCCCCCACAGCCTTCGGACGGCGGATCGCGGCCCGCTGTCCATGCTGCCCTCAGGCGGCCCAGACCGGGGACGCGGCCTGATGGCGAGCGACGGCGGCCCGGCCCGGCCGGGCAGCAAAGACCGGGACCAGGCCGGCCACGGCCAGGACGAGAACGCGGGCTGGACCCTGCTCGGCTACCTGATCTCCGGGATGGCCGTCTACGGCAGCCTCGGGTGGCTGATCGGCCGCTGGACGCACTTGCCGCTGCTCTTCCCGCTGGGCATGCTAGTCGGGCTGGTGCTAGGAATAGTCTTGATCATCTACAAGTACGGCAGATACTGATCGGCGCCAGGCATGCTGCGGCACCGGGCCCGCGGGGCGGCAGACGTGGGGCAGCACGTGCCGCCGCACGCCCGGTGATGGCATGCGGCCTGACCAGCCGGGTAGTAGGCATCCGCGTGCCGCCGAGCGATTCGGCCGGCGCGCATAGGCACGAAGATGGAGGAGATCTCGTTGGCCGGTGACCTGCAGGTGCTCGCCGGGGCCGGCTGTCACATTCACTCCGTCCCGAGCTGCGGTTTCCCGGCGCCCGGTTATCCGGCCAGCTTCACGTTCACGCCGATCTTCTCGATCGGGAGCTTCCATTTCACCATGCCGATGCTGCTGGCGCTGATCTGCTCAGGGGCGGTCATCGCGTTCTTCTGGGCCGCGTTCGCCCGGCCGAAGCTGGTGCCGCGCGGTGTCCAGAATGTCGGCGAGCTCGGCATCATGTTCGTCAGGGACCAGATCCTGCGGCCGATGATGGGCCGCAACGGGGACGGCTACCTGCCGTTCCTGGTCTCGCTCTTCTTCTTCATCTGGGTGATGAACCTGATGGAGATCATCCCGGGGGCTCAGTTCCCTCCGATGTCGAAGATCGCCTTCCCGGTCGCGCTGATGCTGATGGTCTATGTGACCTACACCTACCTCGGCATCAAGAACCTGGGCCTGGGCGGCTACTTCAAGAACATGGTCCCCACGGGCGTCCCGATCGGGATCCTGCTCATCCTCGCGCCGGTCGAGATCCTCCAGTACACCATCGTCCGGCCGTTCACCCTGGCGGTCCGGCTCTTCGCCAACATGTTCGCCGGTCACATCCTGCTGTCGGTATTTACCCTGGCCAGCTGGTACCTGGTCAGCGTGGGAGTCTCCCTGCTGTTCAGCGTCACCTCATTCGTGCTCGTTATCGTGCTCACCGCCTTCGAGATGCTGATCCAGGCCCTGCAGGCCTATATCTTCACGATCCTGACCGCGCAGTACATCGGCGGCTCGCTGGAAGCGGGTCACTGAGATGGCCGGCGATCAGACCGGGCCGCCGACAGTCCCGGCGGGGCCGCCTCATCTTCCGCAACCGAACCGCCGGCGGAGATGCGCTGGCTCGAACACAAAGGAATGCACACATGCTTGACGTCACTCATCTTGCTGCCACTACGCACAGCATTATCAGCATCAACATCGGGGCGGTCGCCTACGGCCTGGCGGCCATCGGGCCCGGCATCGGCATCGGCCTGATCTTCGGCCATGGCGTCGAGGCGATGGCGCGCCAGCCGGAAGCAGCCGGGCTGATCCGGTCCAACATGTACATCGGCTTCGCGCTGACCGAGGCGCTGGCGCTGATCGGCCTGGTCGTGCCGTTCATCTTCAAGTACACCTGAGGTGGACGTCGTGTCCAGAGGGGAAACAGGACGGTGAAGCACCTCGCAGCGTCGGGCTTCGGCCCGCTGGCCCCCGATCTCACCGAGCTGATCATCGGCAGCATCGCGTTCCTGGTTGTCTTCGCGGTGCTCGCCAAGGTGCTGATGCCGCGGATCTCCACGACTCTCGCGGAGCGCACGGACGCCATCGAGGGCGGCCTGAAGCGCGCCGAGGATGCCCAGGCCGAGGCGGCCGGGGTGCTCGAGCAGTACCGGAGCCAGCTGGCCGACGCCCGGCACGAGGCCTCCCGGCTGCGCGAGGAAGCTAAGGAACAGGGTGCCCAGATCATCGCCGAGATGCGCGAGCAGGCTCAGGTCGAGGCACGCCGGGTGACGGAGGCAGCGCAGGCCCAGCTGGAGGCGGACCGGCAGCAGGCGCTCACCTCGCTGCGGGCTGAGGTCGGCGTGCTGGCGGTGGAGCTGGCCAGCCGGGTGGTCGGTGAGTCACTGGAAGATGAGGCCCGCCAGCAGCGGACCGTCGACCGGTTCCTGGCTCAGCTGGAGGAGCAGTCCGGCAGCTCTTCCGGGGTAAAGGCCGGATCGTGAGAGGCGCCAGCCGGGCATCTCTCGCCGAGGCCAGGGAACGTCTCGCCGCGGCCCTCGCCAGCGGAGCGGACGCCGGACAGCTCGGCGACGAGCTGTTTTCCGTCGCCGAGCTACTCGATGGCGAGCCAGGGCTGCGCCGCATCCTGTCGGACCCGTCACGGGAGAGCGCGGCCAAGACGGGACTGGCCGAGGCACTGCTGGCGGGAAAGATCTCAGCCGCGGCGCTGGAGCAGACGACCGGCCTGGTCAGCGGGCACTGGTCGGCTCCGGGCGACCTGGCCGATGCCGCCGAGCAGCTTGCCGTGCTGGCGATCACCGTGCAGGCCGAGGATGCGGGAGAGCTGGACGAGCTTGAGGATGAGCTGTTCAGGTTCGGCCGGGTCGTCGACGCGCAGCCCGATCTGCGAATCGCGCTCTCCAGCCCGTACGTCGCGCCCCGCGGCAAGCAGGAACTGCTGGATACGCTGCTCGCAGGCAAGATCACCGGACCGTCGCTGCGGCTGATCAGCCAGGCGGCGTTCCACCCGAGGGGACGCAGCCTGGAGGCGATCCTGGCGCAGTACGCGAGCCTGGCCGCGCAGCGGCGCGAGCGCCTGGTGGCCGAGGTGCACGTGGCGGCCGACCTGAGCACGGGCCAGCGCGCCAGGCTGGCGGCGGCCCTGGCCGCCGCCTATGGTCATGACGTTCACCTCAATATCGTCGTCGACCCGCAGGTCATCGGGGGCATATCCGTCCGGATCCGGGACGAGCTGATCGACGGAACCATGGCCAGCCGCCTGGCCGAGCTGCGCCGCAGGCTGGTCGCCTGAGCGACATCACCCGGGCCGGACGCGCGAACGAAAACACCAGACCCTGACTCACCAGACCCAGACGAGAAGAGACACGAGGAAGATGGCGGAGCTGACTATCCGGCCGGAGGAGATCCGGGACGCGCTCGCGCGTTTTGTCGAGGCATACGAGCCGGAGGCCGCCTCCAAGCAGGAGGTCGGCACCGTGATCGAGTGCGGCGACGGTATCGCGCGGGTCGAGGGCCTGCCCTCCGCCATGGCCAATGAGCTGCTGGAATTCGAGGACGGCACCCGTGGTCTCGCGCTGAACCTGGACGTGCGCGAGATCGGCGTGGTCGTGCTCGGCGAGTACGACCAGATCGAGCAGGGCCAGCAGGTCCGGCGCACCGGCGAGGTCCTGTCGGTCCCGGTCGGCGACGGATTCCTGGGCCGGGTGGTCGGGCCGCTCGGCAATCCGATCGACGGCAAGGGCGAGATCGAGGGTACCGAGCTGCGCGTGCTGGAGCTCCAGGCCCCCTCGGTGATAGACCGGCAGCCCGTCAAGGAGCCGCTGCAGACCGGGATCAAGGCCATCGACGCGATGACGGCCATCGGCCGCGGCCAGCGTCAGCTGATTATCGGCGACCGGCAGACCGGCAAGACGGCGGTCGCCATTGACACGATCATCAACCAGAAGGCCAACTGGGACTCAGGCGATCCGGCCCGCCAGGTGCGGTGCGTGTATGTGGCCATCGGCCAGAAGGCCACCACCATCGCGCAGGTGAACCAGGCCCTGGAGGAGGCGGGAGCGATGGAGTACACCACCATCGTGGCCGCGCCCGCCTCCGATCCGGCTGGCCAGAAGTACATCGCCCCCTATACGGGCTCGGCTATCGGCCAGTACTGGATGTACGACGGCAAGCACGCGCTGATCATCTTCGATGACCTGACCAAGCAGGCCGAGGCCTACCGCGCGATCTCACTGCTGCTGCGCCGGCCGCCGGGCCGCGAGGCTTACCCTGGGGATGTCTTCTACCTGCACTCCCGGCTGCTGGAGCGCTGCGCCAAGCTCTCTGATGAGCTGGGCGGCGGCTCGCTGACCGGGCTGCCGATCATCGAGACCAAGGGCAACGACGTCTCCGCGTACATCCCGACGAACGTCATCTCCATCACCGATGGGCAGATCTTCCTGGAGACCGACCTGTTCAACTCCGGTGTCCGGCCGGCCATCAACGTGGGCATCTCGGTCTCCCGAGTCGGCGGCAACGCGCAGGTCAAGGCCATGAAGAAGGTGGCCGGCACGCTGCGCCTGTCGCTGTCGCAGTTCCGTGACCTGGAGGCGTTCGCGGCGTTCGCCTCGGACCTGGACGCGGCCTCGCGGGCCCAGCTGGATCGCGGCTCGCGCCTGGTCGAGCTGCTCAAGCAGGCCCAGTACAGCCCGTTCCCGGTCGAGCGCGAGGTGGTCTCCATCTGGGCCGGCACCACCGGGCAGCTTGACGATGTGCCGCTGGAAGACGTCCGGCGCTTCGAGGACGAGTTCCTTGACTACGTGCAGCGGTCGAAGCCAGGGATCTACGACGCGATCAGGGAGACCGGTGACCTGTCCGATGACACCGTCACCGCGCTCAAGGACGCCGTCGATGATTTCCGCCGCGGCTTCGAGGTGAGGGGCGGCGAATTGCTGGTGAACGACGAGCCCGCCGAGGCCCTGGACGAGGACGATGTCGACCAGGAGACGGTCAAGAAGTACGTGACCAAGCCCCGCGACCAGGATTCCGGCCAGCCGAAGTCCGGCGAGCAGAAGTAAGGGCGGCGGTACACCATGGGAGCGCAGCTTCGCGCGGTCAGGCGGCGGATCCGCACGGTCCAGTCCACCGCCAAGATCACGCGGGCCCAGGAGCTCATCGCCTCATCCCGGATCATCAGGGCGCGGCAGCGGGCCAGCGACGCCGAGCCCTACGCCAGGGAGATCACCAGGGCGGTCTCGGCCGTGGTCAGCCGCTCCGGGCAGATCCACCACCCGCTCACCACGCCACCGGAGAATCCCACCCGCGCGGCTGTCCTCATCCTGACCAGCGACCGCGGATTCTGCGGCGGCTTCAACGCCATGGTGATGCGCGAGGCTCAGGGACTGAGGGCACTGCTGGCCGACAACGGCGTGGAGACGATCCCGTTCGTGGCCGGGCGCAAGGGGATCTCCTGGCACCGGTTCCGCGGCGTGGACGTGGGCGGGCAGTGGAGCGGGTTCTCCGAGACCCCGACCCCGGCCAACGCCAACGAGATCACTAAGGCGCTGCTCGATGCGTTCGCCAGGCCGGCCGATGAGGGCGGGGTGGACGAGATTCACCTGGTGTACACGGAGTTCGTGTCCATGCTCACCCAGCGCCCCACCGTCCGCCGCGTCCTGCCGCTGGAGATCGAGGAGACCTCCGAGCAGCCGCCCGAAGGACCGGTGCCGACCTACGAATTCGAGCCCTCAGCGGAGGCAGTGCTGAACGCGCTGCTGCCCTGGTACGTGGAGAGCAGGATCTACCACGCGCTGCTGGAGTCCGCGGCGGCGGAGATCGCCGCGCGGCGCAAGGCCATGAAGTCGGCCACCGACAACGCGCACGACCTGCTCGACGCGCTCACCAGGGAAGCGAATAAGGCACGGCAGGCCGAGATTACCCAGGAAATCAGCGAGATCGTCGGGGGCGCCAATGCGCTGGCCGAATCGATCGCAGGGAGTTAGTGAGCATCATGACCGAAACCGCCACGGACACCGCGGCATCGGACGGAGCAGACAGCGCGGCGGCGGCGACCGGCCGCGTAGCGCGGGTTACCGGCCCCGTCGTCGATGTCGAGTTCTCTGCCGAGCAGATGCCCGAGATCTACAACGCGCTACACGTGGATGTGACGCTCGGGGAGGAGACCAAGACGCTGACCATGGAAGTCGCGCTGCACATTGGCGACAACGTGGTCAGGGCGATCTCCATGCAGCAGACCGACGGGCTGGTGCGGGGCGCCGTCGTCACCGACACCGGCGGCCCCATCTCGGTCCCGGTCGGCGACATCACCAAGGGCCACGTCTTCAACGTGCTCGGCGAGACGCTGGACGTGCCGACCGCCTCGCTGGATGTCACCGAGCGCTGGTCGATCCACCGGGAACCGCCTGACTTCGACCAGCTGGAGCCCAAGACCGAGCTGTTCGTCACCGGGATCAAGGTGCTCGACCTGCTGACCCCGTACGTGAGCGGCGGCAAGATCGGCCTGTTCGGCGGCGCGGGCGTGGGCAAGACCGTGCTGATCCAGGAGATGATCCGCCGGGTGGCCAAGAACTTCGGCGGCGTGTCGGTGTTCGCGGGCGTGGGGGAGCGCACCCGCGAGGGCAATGACCTGCTGCTGGAGATGAAGGACACCGGCGTCATCGACGACACCGCGCTGGTCTTCGGCCAGATGGACGAGCCGCCCGGCACCCGGCTGCGGGTCGCCCTGTCCGCGCTCACCATGGCGGAGTACTTCCGGGACAAGCAGGGCCAGGACGTGCTGCTGTTCATTGACAACATCTTCCGGTTCACCCAGGCCGGCTCGGAGGTATCTACGCTGCTCGGCCGGATGCCGTCAGCGGTGGGCTACCAGCCCACGCTGGCCGACGAGATGGGCCAGCTCCAGGAGCGGATCACCTCGACCCGGGGTCACTCGATCACCTCGATGCAGGCCATCTTCGTGCCCGCCGACGACATCACCGACCCGGCGCCGCACACCACGTTCGCGCACCTGGACGCCACGACCGTGCTATCGCGGGCGATCACCGAGAAGGGGATCTACCCCGCGGTGGACCCGCTCGACTCCAGCTCGCGCATCCTGGACGCCAAGTACATCGGCCAGGAGCACTACGACGTGGCCCGCGAGGTGCAGCGGATCCTGCAGCGCTACAAGGAGCTGCAGGACATCATCTCCATCCTCGGCATCGACGAGCTGTCCGAGGATGACAAGGTCACGGTCTACCGCGCGCGGCGGATTGAGCGGTTCCTCTCGCACCCGATGTACGTTGCCGAGCAGTTCACCGGCCAGCCGGGCGTGTTCGTGGAGCTGGACGAGACGATCTCCTCATTCAAGGCCATCAGCGAGGGCAAGTACGACAACCTGCCCGAGCAGGCCTTCTTCATGTGCGGCGGCATCGAGGACGTGGAGAAGAAGGCCAAGGAGCTGGAGAAGTCGTGAGGGACGACGCACGCGAGGTGGCGCCGTGACTTTGCACGTGGAGCTGGTGGTTCCCGAGGGCGAGGTCTGGGCCGGAGACGCCAACCGGGTCATTGCCAAGACCCTCGAAGGGGATATCGGCGTGCTGACCGGTCACACGCCGGTGCTCGGGATCCTCGCCGAGGGCAGTGTCGTGCGCATCCTGCCCGAAGGGGACGCAGCGGCGGACGGCTGGCTCGCGGTGGCGGTCCACGGCGGGTTCCTGTCCGTCGCCGACGACCGGATCTCGATCCTGGCCCACCAGGCGGAGCTCGGCAGCCAGGTGGACGCCTCAGCCGTGCAGTCCGCCCTGGACTCGGCGCTGGAGGACGAGTCACGGTCGGCGGGCGAGGAGTCGGCGGACGTCAGGTACTTCAGAGCGCAGCTGCGGGCCGCCGGCGACCGGGCCTGACGAGACCGGTACGGAGCGCCAGGGGTGGGGGAGGGACTGGCGCTCGGGGTGGTCGGGTTCCTCGTCGCGGTCCTGCTGGCCACGGTGCTGGCCGCGGTCGGGATCGCGGTCCGGCGGATTGTGCTGGAGCACGGCGGCGGGAACGTGGAATGCGGCCTGCGCCGCGACCAGGATCAGCGCTGGCGGCTGGGCCTGGCCGCCTACCAGCCTGATGAACTGCGCTGGTTCAGTGCCTTCGGCTTCCGGCTGAGGCCAGGCGCCGCCTTCGCCCGCAGCACGCTCAGCGTCATCTCCCGGCGGCCGGTCACCTCGGCGGAGGCAGCCAGTCTCGGCACCGGAGTGGTGGTACTGGAATGCCGCGCGGGCGGGGAAACGCCGGGCAACGGCCAGGGCCCCACGGGCACGATCCCGGTCGAGCTGGCCATGAGCGACGCGGCGCTGACCGGCTTCCTGGCCTGGCTCGAAGCCGCCCCGCCTGGCCACGTCGCGGGGCTGGGCTAGCCGGGCCCGGGCTGGCCGGACCCGGGCTAGCTGGCTGGGCTAGCTGGCTGGGCTAGCGCTGCCCGCCCGGCTTCCAGAGCAGGTCACCGCCGGGCTCGTTGGCCCGTCGCGCCAGGATGAACAGCAGGTCAGAGAGCCGGTTAAGGTACCGGGCGGTTACCGGGTTCATCGTGTCCCCGTGCACCTCCAGCGCTGCCCAGGTGCTGCGCTCGGCCCGCCGGACGACCGTCCGGGCCGTGTGCAGGAGGGCGGCGCCCGGGGTCCCGCCGGGCAGCACGAAGCTGCGCAGTACCGGCAGTCCCTCGTTGTACTGGTCGCAGGCGCCCTCCAGCGAGGTGACGTAGCTGGCGTCCACCCGCAGCGGCGGATAGGGCGGATGGTCGGAAATCGGGTTGCACAGGTCGGCACCGACGTCGAAGAGCTCGTTCTGAATGCGGATCAGCAGCTCGCTGATGTCGGCGGCCAGCCCGCCCATGGTCACCGCCGTCCCGATCGCGCAGTTCGCCTCATCGACGTCGGCGTAGGCGGCCAGTCTCAGGTCGGTTTTCGCCGCGCGGCTGGCATCGCCAAGCGCGGTGGTCCCGTCGTCCCCGGTGCGGGTGTAGATGCGGGACAGGACGACAGGGGTCTGCTTGCGGTCACCGGGCATAAGCTCCACCGTAGCGGCTCGGTGATGAGCTGCCGACATGCCCTGAAGCCGGGGACATCCGGCCCGTAATCCACGGCTATCCGGGCCGCCGTGATGGGCACCCGATAGCGGTTTGGCGTTCGGCCTGGCCCGGACGGCGGCATGTGGTGGCGCGATACCCGAGAGCGAGTAGGGTACCTCTTGGATTGTCTCAACTAGCTCCGGGGACGTGGCCGTGTACGACTATGTCATCGTCGGTGCTGGCAGCGCCGGCTGCGTGCTTGCTTCGCGCCTGACCGAGAATCCGGCCACGCGCGTGCTGCTGCTGGAGGCGGGCCCGCCCGACGACGCCGACGAGATACACATCCCCGCGGCGCTGAGCCTGCTGTTCAAGAGCACCTACGACTGGAATTACCAGACGGTGCCGCAGGAGCGGGCCGGCGGGCGGTCCATCTACTGGCCTCGCGGCCGCACGCTGGGGGGCTCCTCCTCCATCAACGCGATGATCTATATCCGCGGCAGCCGGTACGACTACGACACCTGGCGCGATGAGTACGGCTGCGAGGGCTGGGGCTACACCGATATCTTCCCGTACTTCCTGCGGGCCGAGGACAACTCACGGGGAGCATCGGCGTTCCACGGCGCGACGGGCCCGCTGTCGGTCCAGGATCCGCGGTACAAGTCGGCCCTGACGACCGCGTTCGTCGAGGCGGCCCGGCAGTGCGGGCTGACGGCCAACGATGACTTCAACGGTGCCCAGCAGGACGGGGCGGGGTTCTATCAGGTCACGCAGCGAGGGGGCCGGCGCTGGTCGGCCGCCGACGCCTACCTGCATCCGGCGGCCGACCGGCCCAACCTGACTGTGCTGACCGACACCCTGGTCACTCAGGTCATCATCGAGGGCGACCGCGCGGCCGGAGTGCGCTACCTGCTGCGCGGCACGGAGGAAGTGGCCCGCGCCGAGGGCGAGGTCATCCTGGCGGCGGGCGCCATCGGCAGCCCGCAGCTGCTGATGCTGTCCGGTATCGGGCCCGCGGACCACCTGCGCGAGCATGACATCGACGTCATGGCCGATAGCCCGGGGGTCGGCGCTAACCTCTCCGACCACCCGATCGTGACCGGCATCTGGAGCACCCCCAAGTCGCGGGGGCTGTGGGAGCAGGCGGGTCCCCGAAACCTGATGCGCTGGCAGCTCACGCACTCCGGCCCGATGGCGACTAACGTGGCCGAGGCGGGCGGGTTCAGCCGTACTGACCCGTCGCTCCCGGCCCCCGACATCCAGTGGCACGTGCTCCCGGTGCCGTTCATGAATGGCGGCCTGGCGGACCCGTCGATCCGGGCGCTCTCGATGCTGATCACGCTGGTCGCGGTCGGCAGCCGGGGCAGGATTCGGCTGCGCAGCTCCGATCCGCGGCACAAGCCCGCGATCGATCCCGCGTATCTGTCCGACACCGCCGACATCGAGCCCCTGATCAAGGCGATCAGGATGGCCAGGGAGTTCGCGGCCGCCCGGCCGCTGAGCAAGATTTGCAAATCCGAGCTCGCGCCGGGCGACGCTGCGAGCACCGACGCCGAGCTGCGCGAGTTCATCAGGAACGACATCACCACCATCTACCACCCGGTCGGCACCTGCGCGATGGGCGGTGATTCCCGGCTGGCGGCCAGCAAGCTGACCAGCGTGGTGGATACTCAGCTGCGGGTGCGCGGGGTCGAGGGACTGCGCGTCGTGGACGCGTCGGTCATGCCGACGGTTCCCAGGGGGAACACGAACGCCCCGACGATCGCGATCGCGGAACGAGCGGCCGACCTGCTCTGCGGGCGGGCCCCGCTCGCATCCGTGGAGCCAGCCGAGCTGCTGGTGGCCGCGGCGGTCCCGTAGTCCCGTAGCGGTATCCGCAGTCTCGGGGGAGGAAGCGGGCTGGTCTGTGGTCGGGCAGGATGATTCTCGCCACGGGCAGGGCGTCCAGCGGGCAGTCGAGCCGGAGTCCCTGTCCCTGGCGTTGTGCGCGCAGCATGAGGTGGAGGCCGAGCTGCGTCGTCGGCTGCGCGTGCATGGCCTGATCGATCAGGCGGTGGGGGTGCTGATCGCGCAGCTCGGCTGCGGAGCGAGCGAGGCATTCGCGCACCTGCGCGAAGTCGAGCGCCGCTCCGGCGGCGGCTTGCTGAATGTCGCGGCGGAGATCGTCGGCGATACGGCCGCCGTGGCGGGCCGGGACCCCGGCGCGCCCGCGGACCAGGCGGCCAGCCGCGGTGTCGCGGCCATGCAGCGGTCCGCGGACGCCGACGAGCTGGCGTGGCTGCTGGTCGACCAGACGCTCGCCCGGTGGCGTGCGGCCGGGGCGGCGATCACGCTGCTGCAGAGCGACGGGGCGCTGGAGATCGCGGGCGCCGCGGGGCTGCCCGCCTCGTGGATCAGCCAGTGGCGGCGGATACCGCCGGCCGCCGTCTGCCTGCTCACTACCGCCTTGCGGGAAGGACAGCCAGCGTGGTCGGACGAGCCGATGCCCGGCAGTGCCCGGTCTTCCGGCGGCCCGCAGTCTTCCGGCGGGCTGCAGTCTTCGGGCGGCCTGCGGGTAGCGGTACCGCTGCGCGACGGGCGCCGGCTGCTCGGCTGCGTCGAGATCGCCTGGGCCGCGGGCACGGCGGTCACCTCTGACCAGCGCGCCGAAATCGTGGCGCTCGCGCAGTATGTCGGCCCTGCCCTGATCAGGACGCTGCTCGTCAGCGACGGGCAGCAGCAGCGCACGTCAGATGCGGGCCGCGCGCCAGCCTGGCTCCAGGAGGTCGTGGATGCCCTGCCGGAGCCGACGGCGGCGCTGGCGCCGATCCGCGACCCTGGCGGAGACGTCGCGGACTTCACGTTTTCCTGTGCCAACCGGGCGGCCGTGGTGCTGCTCGGGGCCGGGGCGCACGACATCGCGGGCCGGCGCCTGCTGGAGCTCCTTCCGTGGGCCGCGGCGTCCGGGGCGTTCGCGTCTATCCGGCAGGCTTTCGCGGCGGGTGCGCCCTTTCGCGACGACGCCCATGCCTACGTCCTGAACACCGGCGGTGTCCGGCACCGCGCCACTACCGGCGTGGTGGCCTCCCGGATCGCTGATGACATCCTGCTCCTCGGGCTGCGCCCGGCGAGTGCCCTCGCGCCCGCCCGGCCGGCCGCCGCGCCCGCCCCCGATTCCGGGGTCATCCAGCGCCTGTCGCGCGCCGGCTGGTGGGAATGGGACGTCGAGGCCGGCGTGGTGCGCTGGACACCGGACGCGCTGATGATCCTCGGCGCCCGGGCCTGGCCGGCGCTGGTGCCGGTCGATGTGCCGCCCTTCGCGCCGCATCCCGACGATGCCGCCGCGGTGGATCGGGCCATGTCAGCGCTCGGACGTGACGGGCGGGCGTGCGAAGTCGAGTTCCGGATCCTCCAGGAAGACGGGGCGGTCCGGCACGTCCGGCTGGCCGGCGAGCCCCTGCCCGGCCCGGATGGGACGCCGGCGCTGGTGACTGGCGTGGTGCAGGACATCACCGGGCGCCGCCGGGCGGAGGTCGCGCTGGAGGTGGCGCAAGTCCAGGTGGCCGCGCAACGCGGCCGGGTTGATGCGGAGCGGCAGCTGGCCACGCTGCTGCAGCAGATCATCATGCCCATCGAGCCGGTCCGCCTGCCCGCGTCCGCGGGCGTCGAGATTGCCGCCAGGTACCGGCCGGCGAGCGCCGCGGCCGGTGTCGGCGGCGACTGGTACGGGGTCTTCCCGCTGCCTGGCGCGGGCGTCCTGCTGACGATCGGCGATGTCGCGGGCCACGGCCTGTCCGCGGCCTCGGCCATGGCCCAGCTCCACCATGCCCTGCATGGCCTGGCGCACATCGGTGCCGGCCCCGCGGAACTGCTGGGTTATCTCAACGTGATGGCGTGCGCCCTGCCAGCGTTCACCCTGGCCAGTGCGTGCTGCGCGCTGTACGACCCCGCGCAGCGGCGGCTGCGGTGGGCCAACGCGGGACACCCGAGCCCGGTGCTGGTCAGGGCCGCCGCCACCCGGCCGCTGGCCGCGCTCGGCGGGACGATGCTGGGCGCCGACCCCGAGGGGACCTACTCGGAGGCCTTCCTGGACGTGGCGGTGGGCGACGTGCTCCTGCTCTACACCGACGGGCTCATCGAGCGACGGCACGGCGAGCAGGACGACATCACCCCGCTGCTGGCCGCTGCCGCCAGCCCGGAGGACGATCTCGGGTATTACGTCGACCGGGTACTCTCCGGCGCCCGTTCGGACACCGACGATGACACCTGCCTGATGGCCATCCGCTTCGGCTGACCGGCGGCCCGCTCGGCGAGCATGGAGTGGATCATGCCGAGGAGCCGATCGACGTCCACCGGCTTGGTCACGTGCTCGTTGGTCCCGGCGGCCAGGCTCTTCTCCCTGTCACCCTTCATCGCCTTGGCGGTCACGGCGATGATCGGCAGGTCAGCGAATCGGGTCAGCTGACGGATCATCGCCGTGGTCGCGTACCCATCCATACCGGGCATCATGATGTCCATCAGCACGAGGGCTACGTCGTCGTGCTGGGTGAGCATCTCGATGCCCGTGCGCCCGTTGTCCGCGTAGAGAACGCTCAGGCCGTGCAGCTCCAGCGCGCTGGTCAGCGCGAACACATTGCGGACGTCGTCGTCGATGACCAGGATTTTCTCACCCGTGAAACGGGAGGCCTCGGCCCCCGTATCGCTGGCTTCCTCCAGCGGTCCCGCGTGCTGCGGGAGGCTGGTCAGCAGGCAGAGAGTGAGCCGCTCCGCGGCCTGGGCGGCGGTGCTGACGGTCTCCAGCTGACAGCGCGCGCCGAATGCGGAGAGCAGCCGCGCCCCGGCGCCCTCGCCGGAGGCCGTCTCATACAGCAAGACGGGACTGAGGTGGGCGCGGCTGGCCACCGCCTCCAGCACGGCACGGGCCTGCGCGGCGGGCAGGCCGGTGTCCAGCATGACCGAGACCAGCGCGAGCCCGGACATCGCCCGCGCTGCGTCGGCCGCGGTGTGCGCGGTCACGACCTCGACGCGATCGGCGATCCCGGCGATCCCGGCGACAGCGGACGCGGCCGCCCGGCTCAAGATCCGCTCTCCCGGCCTCTCGACGACCAGTACGGCCGGGCTGGCTGGCCGACCGGCCGGGCTGGCCGGCGGGGCCCGGTCCGGGCCCCTCGCCGGGCCGGCTGCGGGGGAGAGGGACGCGGAGGGGGCGGCGGGCAGAGCGGAGGACGGGTCCGGCCGGGGCAGCCCGTTCCGCTGGCCGTTCGTCCCGGCCGCAGGCGCGCTGCGGCCGCGGGCAGGCTGCACGGGCAGATACAGGGTGAAAGTGCTGCCGCTGTCGGGAGCGCTGATCACCTTCAGCTCGCCCCTGAGCAGCTGGGTGAGCTCCCGGCTGATGGACAGGCCCAGGCCGGTGCCACCGTACTGACGGCTGGTCGTGCCGTCGGCTTGCTGGAACGCCTCGAAAATGATCTGCAGCTTCTCGCTGGCGATGCCGCAGCCGGTATCTGACACCGCGAACGCGAGCATCTCGCCGGCTCCGCGGCCCGGGCCCGTGCTGCCGGCGCCCGTGCTGCCCTTGGCCGTGCCGCCGGCGACAATGCTGTCCGTTGCGGGCACCGGGGCGACGCGCAGGCAGACGCTGCCCTGGTCGGTGAACTTGACGGCGTTGGAGAGCAGGTTCCGCAGCACCTGCTGCACGCGCTGCTCGTCCGTGATGATGGACGCGGGCGCGAGCGGCGATACATCGACGATCAAATCCAGCCCCTTGTCCGCTGCGAGGGGCTGGAACGTCGCCTCGACGTATTCAACCAGCTTCGCCAGGGGGAGCGGCTCGTCGCTGATCTCCATCCGCCCGGCCTCGATCTTGGCCAGGTCCAGCACGTCGTTGATGAGCTGGAGCAGGTCCGACCCGGCCGTGTGGATGGTCCGGGCGAATTCCACCTGCTGCGCCGTGAGATTCGCGGCGGGGTTGTCCGCGAGCAGCTTGGCCAGGATCAGCAGGCTGTTGAGCGGAGTGCGCAGCTCGTGTGACATGTTCGCCATGAACTCCGACTTCACCTTCGAGGCCAGCGCTAGCTGCTGCGCACGCTCTTCGAGGGTGAGCCTGGCCTGCTCGATCTGCGCGGTCTTCAGCTCGATATCGCGATTCTGCCTGGCCAGCAGCGCCGCCTTGTCCTCAAGCTCGGCGTTCGACGCCTGCAGCTCCTGCTGGCGGGACCTCAGCTCGCCGGTCAGGCGCTGCGACTGGCGCAGCAGCGAGTCGGTCCGCGAGTTGGTGGTGATCGTGTTCACGGCCACGCCGATGACCTCCTTCAGCTGCTCAAGGAAGTCCCGGTGTACCGCAGAGAACTCATTGACCGAGGCAAGCTCGATCACGCCGAGGACCTGCCCCTGGAACAGCACCGGCAGGACGATGACGTTGGCCGGCTCGCTCCAGCCCAGGCCCGATGAGACCTTTACGTACCCGGCCGGGGCGCCGGTCACCAGGATCGTCCGTTTCTGCACGGCCACCTGGCCGACGAGACCCTGACCCATCGCGAACGACCGGTCCGCCGCCGGATCGCCGGCGAAGCCGTACGCCGCGAGCTGCCGCAGCCGGGCCACTACGGGCTCCTCGCCGGCGATGACCGGCCCGCCGGCCGTCTCGGCGAGGAAGAACGCGCCGTGCTGCGCCGAGACCAGGGGCGCCAGCTCTCCCATGATCACGCCGGCCATGGCGGCCAGGTCACGGTGGCCCTGGAGCAGCGCGGAAATGCGGGCCAGGTTGGTCTTGAGCCAGTCCTGCAGCTCGTTCGCGCTGGTGGTCTCCCCGAGGTTGGCGATCATCTGGTTGATGTTGCCCTTGAGCTCGGCGACCTCCCCGGAGGCGTCCACCGTGATCCGGCGGGTCAGATCGCCTTCGGTGACCGCGGTCGCGACGCCCGCGATCGCCCGGACCTGAGTGGTCAGGTTCCCGGCCAGCTGGTTCACGCTCTCGGTCAGCTTCTTCCAGGTACCGGATACGCCCTCGACCTCGGCCTGTCCGCCCAGGATGCCGGCCGTGCCGACCTCGCGGGCGACCCTGGTGACCTCGGAGGCGAACGCCGAGAGCTGGTCGACCATCGTGTTGATCGTGGTCTTCAGCTCCAGGATCTCGCCGCGCGCGTCGACGTCGATCTTCCTGGTCAGATCGCCGCGCGCCACGGCGGTGGTGACCTGGGCGATATTGCGGACCTGACTGGTCAGGTTGTTCGCCATGAAGTTGACGTTGTCGGTCAGGTCCTTCCAGGTCCCGGCTACGCTGGGCACCCGCGCCTGGCCGCCGAGCTGGCCCTCGGTGCCCACTTCCCGCGCCACCCTGGTCACCTCGTCCGCGAACGCGAGAAGCGTGTCCACCATCACGTTGATGGTTCCGGCCAGGGCGGCGACCTCGCCCTTGGCCTCGATGGTGATCTTCTTCGACAGGTCGCCGCCCGCGACCGCGGTGGCCACGGTGGCGATCGAGCGGACCTGCCCGGTGAGATTGTTCGCCATCACGTTGACGTTGTCGGTCAGGTCCTTCCACGTGCCGGACACGCCGCGAACCCGCGCCTGGCCGCCCAGGTTGCCCTCGGTGCCGACCTCGCGCGCCACCCTGGTCACCTCGTCAGCGAACGCGGACAGCTGGTCGACCATCGTGTTGATCGTGGTCTTCAGCTCCAGGATCTCGCCGCGCACATCCACGGTGATCTTCTGGGTGAGATCCCCCTGCGCGACGGCCGTGGCCACCTGGGCGATGTTGCGCACCTGGGCGGTGAGGTTGCCGGCCATCAGGTTCACCGAGTCGGTGAGGTCCTTCCAGGTGCCGGCCACGCCGGGTACCTGCGCCTGGCCGCCGAGCCGGCCGTCGCTGCCGACCTCGCGCGCCACCCTGGTCACCTCGGAGGCGAACGCGGACAGCTGGTCGACCATCGTGTTGATCGTGGTCTTCAGCTCCAGCATCTCGCCGCGAACGTCAACGGTGATCTTGCGGCTCAGGTCGCCGCGGGCGACGCCCGTCGCGACCGAGGAAATGTCCCGCACCTGGGCGGTGAGGTTGCCGGCCATCAGGTTCACCGAGTCGGTGAGGTCCTTCCAGGTGCCGGCCACGCCGGGTACCTGCGCCTGGCCGCCGAGCCGGCCGTCGGTGCCGACCTCGCGCGCCACCCTGGTGACCTCGGAGGCAAAGATGCGCAGCGTGGCGGTCATCGAGTTGATGGTCTCGGCCAGGTCGGCGACGTCGCCCTGGCCGCTGACCATCGGCCGCTGCGACAGGTCGCCGTCGGCGACGGCCGCCAGCGCGCGGCTGGTCTCGACCAGCGGCCGGGTCAGGTCATCCATCAGGGTATTGGCGGCGTCCGCGGCCACCCGCCAGTCGCCCTCGCCGCCGCCACGGGACAGGCGCTCATGCAGCAGGCCATCCCTGGCCACCGCACCGCCCACCCGGACCAGCTCATCCTTGAAGTACTGGCTGCGGTCGGCGATCTCGTTGAACGTGGCGCAGATCTGCGCCACGGCGTCGTCCCCGGTCACCGGTGCACGGCTGCCGAAGTCTCCGGCCGCCGCCGCGCGCATCGCGGCCAGGAGCTGTGCGAGGCTGGCGTCCTGCGGGTCGCGGTGCAGGCGGTCTCCGGGCGGCTGGCCGGGACTGGCTCCCGCGGACTCGGGCTGGCCGGCCGTCTGCGTTGTCCTGTCCATGCAGTTCCTCCCGGGGTCTGGCACACCGCTTCTCCGTGATCTGCCAGACGCGGCTTCGAGTGGCTCGCGCTGCAGCGCGGACCCGCTGAGCTACGCGGCGAGTCGCAAGAACGTCGGGAACCTGCGAGCGCAGCCAGCTGCACACCCGTTATCAGAGAGTATCCGCAGGCGCCGATCCCTGACCGGGATTCGCATCGCGAAGCGGCGCACAGGCGCGGGCCGTCGCGGAGCGGCCGGACGTCGCGCGTCCGGCCGCTCCGCGCTCAGCGCGCGAGTTCAGCGCCAGGTCAGCAGGCCCGATGGCGGCCGCAGGCCTAAGGGGCTACCCCGACCTTGCGCGGGGTGCTGGTCTCGTCCTTGGCGGTCACCTGGTCCTGGGCGCTGGTCTCGTCCTTGGCGGTCACCTGGTCGGGGGGGCCGGCCTCATCCGAGGCGCTGACCGTGCCCGGAGTGCCGGCCGTGTCCGGGGCCTTGTCCCCGTCCGGGGTCGTCACGCTGTCCGGGGCGGTCACGCTGTCCGGGGCGGTCACGCCGGCCGGGGTGCGGACCGTGCCGGGGGCGGCCGTCGCGGCGGCGCTGACTTCCTTGTCCCGCGCGGCGAGCTTGGCTTCCTTGACGCCGACCACGCTGAAGCGACCGAGGGCCAGCGCGGCGAGGAACACGATGACCACGCCCAGGCCGGAGAAGAAGCCGATCTGCTCGACGGCGCGGGCAACTGTCCCGCCGACCGGGGTCCCGACCGCGGTCCCGCCGCCGTTCAGCCACAGGACGCCCAGGACGCCGCCCACGACGAACCATGCGCCGCTGAGGGCGGCTAGCCACGCACCGAGCATCGCGACCGGCCGGATCCTGCTCATCAGCACGATCAGCCCGCCGAGCACGGTGGCGGCACCGGGCAGTACTTCCAGCCAGAGCCGGCCGGAGGTGTAGGTCCACGCTGTGTCGGGGGTGTAGGCAAAGTGGAAGTTCGGGCCGGCGAAGGGAATCAGAGCGCCCCAGGTGCCGAGCAGCACCAGTAGCACGCCGCTGAGAGCGCCGCGGCTCCGGGGAACGCGCAGCATCCCGGTCATATGAATCACTCCTTGTGCTGGGGAGAACCTGCGGCTACCCAGCTCCCCCTCATCAGCTCGGCCAAACAAATTGCAGGTGAGACGGCCAGCCGAGGCACCAGGTCTGGCTCGTCAGCCATCTGGCCAGTCGGCTCAGCGGTGCGGATCTGGGAGGCGACTTCGGCGTAGGCGAGGTCACGGATATGGGGCTTCCTCCATTTTTTGCGGCATTCGCGACAATGCTGCCATAAATAGTCGACAGCATCTTTGACTGAGACCTTGGCGCGTGCTGCTGATCGCATATCAGGGCAGCTGGCCGATCGTACGGTGCATACTTAGCTCTGCCTGAGCCGCTGGAGGCGCGATGAATGGCTACTGGGAGCAAGTCGAGGACCGCTGGGCCGCCGCTCTCGAAGCGGTACGAGCCGATAGCACTGACGACGGGGCTATGCTGCGCCGCCGGCGGTTAACGTTCTTTCCGCTGCCTTCAGTTCCCATCGCGATCACGGGCGTCCGGGGCGCCGGCAAAAGCGTCATCTACGACGCCCTCGCCGGATGCATTGCTGGGTCGTATGTCCCGCTGGGACGGAGCGAGAAAATAGAGACCCATCAGGTGAAGACCGGGCAGCGCGGTCAGCGGCGACGTTCGACCGTCAGCGTAGTGCCGGGCCAGGTTTCTTATGACCAGGGCCAGGCGTTCACCAACATGTTCCTCAACGGGAATCGGCCGATGGGCGTCATCCACGTCGTCAGCTGGGGGTACGACTGGGTCTGGGGCCAGGCCGAGCGCCAGGCCATCTTGCAGTACCTGCGGGGCACGGGAACCGAGCCGGACCTGGCGAGCGTGCGTGCCGAAAACCGGAAAGGGGAACTCAAGTTCTTCCGGGATACGTGCGACCTGATACGGCAAGCGTGGTCTTCCAGGCCGGCGGGAAGATGGCTCATCGTGGCGGTGACCAAAGCCGACCTGTACTGGCCCATGATTGACCAGGCGCGGAACTATTACCTGCCTGACAGCAACCAGAACGGCGAGAGTGAGTTCCGCTCGATACTGCGCTCCCTTGTCGCTGACCTGCAGGAAGGCGGGATTAAACACCTGGCCGTCCTGCCGATCAGCTCCCTGTCGAAGCCATTTGACTTCTCTGAGGCGACGCACTTCGATTTTCAGACGACGATCACTGCCGAGTCGAAGCTGGGGGAGCAGCAGCGCCGGGCGCTGGTAAGCACGCTGCAGCAGACGGTAGGAGAGTTCAATGAAAAGTAACGAGCCTTCGCCGCCCGCGAAGCTGACTACCGGGCAGGACCTCGACGAGGCCCTGAGGATCGCCGAAGGACTGCTGGATCAGGCAGAGCGGACGATGGAGCGCTGCCGCCTCCTCTACATGTCAGCGGTTGGAGTCGTCGCGCTTGTCGCCTTCACATGCGCGGGCCTGGCGGAACTTTCCAAGTTCGCCGGCGGAGGCCGGCTGTGGGTGGCGTGGATCACCGGGATCCTGGGGGCCGTGATCGGGCTGTTCGCCGCGATCCGGATCCGCATGGCGCTCGAAGCCCCGCTGCGCAGTCGAGCCGCCAGGGACGCAGCAGCGGCCGTTCAGGTCGTCGGGCTGCTGCGAGAGCTGATGCCCCTAATTGCCGAGCACGAGGGCTGGAGCCAGCTTCAGCTTCTCTCGTTCAGCTCCCGCGTCTCGCGATTCCCGATCGGATCCGGTGGCATCCGGTGAACGAGGATCCGATGTGGAAGTACGTAGGCCAGATTAGCGGCGTGCTGGCCATCACCGGTGCGGTGGTACTTATCCTGACTACGATCACGCTCGCGGTGTGGCAGCGCCTATCGCACCATCACATCCCGTCCGCAGAGGTTACCTGGGCCAGCTTCCTTACCGGCGTGCTGGCCGCGGGCCTGCTGTCAGTGGTGTACGGGTGGCTCCTGTATCGAAACAAGCTGGGAACCTTCAGGGACGAAAACAAGCTGGCCACCATCGCTTTCTGGTCTGGCCTGGCTATTGCCGCCGTGGCAGCGTCGGGATACTTCGTACCGCCCACCAACTGAATCCGGCGGGGTACGGCCTTGTTCGGCCGGCGGCTGTTGGACCGGGCCAGGCGGAGCGTTACTTGTAGCGCCTGCCGTGCAGGAACGTGGCGAGGGCCAGGATCTTGTTCATGTCCTGATCCGTACGGGTGAAGGACGTCAGGTTCACCATCGGCTTCATCCGCTGCCGGGTAATCGACTTGGGCCGGGCGAACTCACGCAGCCCGTCGGCGCCGTGGATCCGGCCGAAGCCGGAATCGCCAGATCCGCCGAACGGCAGCGCCGGCACGCTCGCGAACGCGATGACGGAATTAATCGCCGTCATGCCGCTGCGCATCGCCCTGGCCGCGCCCATCGCGGCCTTCTTGTTCCCGGCGAAGACGGTACCCCCGAGGCCGTAACGGTTGGCGTTGGCCAGGGCGACGCCTTCCTCGAGATCCGCGACCTTGGTAACGGTCACCGTGGGCCCGAATGTCTCCTCGGTTACCGCCCGGCTCTGCTCGGGCACATCGGCGAGGATGATCGGGCCGACGAACGGCGTGCGGATGCTCGTCATGCCGCCGACGACGGACCGCCCGCCGCGGGCGAGCGCGTCGGCGACGTGCTTCTCGATGACGTGAACCTGGCCGGGCATGGTCATCGGCCCGTAGTCTGCCTCGCGATCGTCGCCGGGACGGACGTTGGCCACCCGTTCGGTAAGTTTCTCGAGGAACGTGTGGTAGACGTCCTGCGCCACGTAGACGCGCTCGACCCCGACGCAGGTCTGCCCCCCGTTAGACAGGGCGCCCCAGGCGGCCGCGTCCGCCGCGGCATCGAGGTCCGCGTCGGCCGCGACGATGAAGGCATCCTTGCCGCCGCATTCGGCGACCATCGGCGTGAGATTCTGGGCGCAGGCCGCCATCACCTTCTTCGCGGTGTCCGCCGAGCCGGTGAATGCGATCTTGTTCACGGCGCTGCGGGCCAGGAGATCCCCCGTCTGGCCGGACCCGGTGATCAGCTGCAGCACCGGATGCTCGGTAACGACCTCGGCAAACGAGCTGACGAGCCAGCCGCCGACGGCCGGAGTGAGCTCGCTGGGCTTAAACACCACGGCGTTCCCGGCGGCCAGCGCGTAAGCGATCGAGCCCATCGGCGTGAATACCGGATAGTTCCACGGGCCGATCACGCCGATCACGCCGAGCGGCTGATACTCCAGCGTGGATGCCTGGTTGATGGCGACCAGGCCGCTGCGGACCTTGCGCGGGCCCAGGACCTTGCGCGCATGCCGGGCCGCCCAGTCGATGTGCACGATCGCGAGCAGGATCTCGAGCTTGGCGTCGGCCAGCGGCTTGCCCGTCTCGGTGTGCACGAGCTCGGCCAGGCGCGCGATGTACCTGGTGAGGTGTGACTTCCACTGGAGCAGCCGCCGCTGCCGCTCCTTCCAGCCCAGCCCGGCCCACCAGATCGCTGCCTCGTGCGCGCGAGCGACGGCCTCTGTGACTTCGCTCTCGCCGGACACCGGGAAAGTGGCAATGACTTCCGATGTCGCGGGGTTGAGCGTGTCGAAGGTTTCCGTCGACCTCGGAATGCCGTGCGTCCGTACCGTGACCATCGCCCTACATCACCGTCCTGTGCAGCAGTAAAGCGCCCGTTACGAGCCAGTAAATCATTGGCGAGGCATCGGCAGATACCGGCAAGCCGGCCCGGTCCGACTAAGCAGTGGGCGTGGGCGTGGGCGTGGGAGTCGGCGTAGGCGTCGGCGTAGGCGTCGGCGTCGGCGTCGGAGTCGGAGTGGGCGTAGGCGTCGGCGGGGTAGTCGGCGGCGGCGTGGGATGCGGCGACTTGGTGTGGCGCGACGGGGACGGGGAAGGCGTCGGCGACGTGGAGTGCCGCGGAGTCGGTGGCGTAGTCGGAGGCGGCAGCGGAACTGGCGGGTTGCTCCCGGGGAGGGGGAACAGCCCGGCCGGCGGGGTAGTCGCGGGCGGGGCAGCGGGGCTGGTGCCGGCCGGGGCCGACGAGGCCGGTGGGGAGCCAGTCGACGTCCCTGGCGCCGCCGCCACCCCGGCGGTCGCATTCGAGCTGGCGGGCGACGCCGCGAATGTGTGCTGATACAGCAGGGCGCCGCCCGCGACCAGGACGAGCAGCGCTGCCGCTGATGCCGCTATCACCAGTGCCAGGCCGCGCCGGGCCCGGGGCTGGACCGGGAAGCCGTCATTGTCCAGGGGGCCGAGCCGGTCCACGACGAAACTACGGTAGGGCTCGGCCTCCGGGTCAAGCGCCGCGTTCGTGATCTGCCGCCGGAGCATGGCGGGCGGGATCACGAGCGGTACCGTGCCGAGCAGATCAGGGCCGAAGGCGGTGTAATTGCGGTTCAGGCCGCAGGTGTCGCACGAGTTGATGTGCTCGGTGAGCCGATCGAGCAGAGTCGGCGTGAGCTGGGGAGACGCAGGATCCCAGTGCCCGGCAATCTCCTCCAGCTCCGGGCAGCTGGTCCAGCCCCTGGACAGCGTGACCACGACCGAGGCTGCTTTTTCGAACCGGGCGCTCGCGCCGGACACCAGCGCGCGTGCCTGAACGGGGGAGACGCTGAATACCGCCGCGAGATCGTCGCCGTCGATTCCGTGCCGGAATACGAGGTTGAGCACCTCGCGGTCGCTCTCGGAGAGCCCGTCGAGGGCAGCCGTGACAACGAGCAGCGTCTCGGTCTCGGATCCCTGCGCCGGGGACCGGGACCGCGTGCCACGCCCCGCCGTGCGGGGATACTCGCCGCCGAGCTGGTCGGAAGCGGTCATCTCGGCACGATCGGCCAGCAGGCCCATGCACTGCCGGTGAGCTATGCAGTAGAGCCACACCCGCAGGCGGTCGTAGTTGCGCAGCTTGTTGATCTGCGTGTCAGCGGCGATCAGGGTGTCCTGCACCGCGTCGGCCGCGGTGGCCGGGTTCTGCAGAACTCCCGCGCAGTAGTCGTACAGGTGCTCTCCGTACGTGTCATACACGTGGGCGAGAGGATGCCGGTCAGCGGCGCCCGGTCCCTCGAACATGCCCTGATTTTCGGCAGAACCAATGCCAAAGTCAGTCGACACAGAGAACTCCCATCCGGCTCTGCTTGCCTGGCGGGACGGCCGCCCCGGGTGCGACTTGGGCCGCTAAGGCCGTCCACGTCGGCGCAAGATCTAGCGGGTCAGATAACGGGGTCCAGGTGACAGGGGCTCACATATGGTATAGGTCACGACACTCTACCCCGCAGATTGCGTGCTTGTCTGCCGATGCGCCCAAGGCTCGGGGCGTTCCGCACCGGAGCCGGTGAACGATATATCGTCCGGATATGAGCCGACTTCCTTACCTCCGCCATGATGATCTCAGCCCCGACGGCCAGAAGGTGTGGGACGGCATCGTCGGCTCGCGCGGAGGGGAGCTGGTCAATGAGCAGGGCGGCCTGATCGGCCCGTTCAACGCCTTTGTCCACGCGCCGGATGTCGGCAGGCGCCTGGCGTCGCTGGGCCAGACACTCCGGTTCGGGACCTCGATCGAGCGCCGGCTATCTGAGGTCGCCATCATCACCGTAGGTGCCCGCTGGAAGGCTGAGTTCGAGTGGTGGGCGCACGCCCGGATGGCCCGCGAGCATGGCGTCGCCGATGCGGTGGTCGACGCCATCGGCCGGGGGGAAGACCCTCCCTTCGAGGCCGGCGATGAGCGGGCCATCTACACGGCGGCCCGCCAGCTGACTGAGACCGGCCAGCTCGACCAGGGCGCTTACGACGGCGTCCGGCAGCTTCTCGGCGAGGCCGGCGTTGTCGAGCTGGTCTCCCTGTGCGGGTACTACAGTCTCATCTCGTTCCTGCTGAATGCCTTCGAGGTGCCCCTGCCGCCCGGTGCCGCGCCGGCCTGGGGAAGCCCGTCAGGGAAGACGGCATGACCGGCGCGCCTGGCCCGGGCATGGGCGACGCGGCGAGCGCGGGCGACGCGGCCGGCGACCCGTATCTGCCGCCGGAGGCGGCCGGCTCGGCGCCAGGACGGGGCCGCCTGGTCGGCCGGCGGGTGCTGGTCGTCGGAGCCGGGACCCGACCCTCCCCGGAGCCTGACCCGCCGATGGGAAACGGCCGGGCTATCGCCGTGCTGGCGGCCAGGGAAGGCGCGTCGGTCGTCTGCGCCGACCGGGACCGGGCCGCGGCGGAGGTGACCGCCGACCTGGTGCGAGCCGAGGGATCCAGGGCGGCGGTCGTGCTGGCCGACGTCGCGGATCCGCACGCCTGCACCGCGGTGGTCGAGGAGTCCGTGGCGGCGCTCGGCGGCCTCGACGGCCTGGTCCTCAACGTCGGCTTCGGCCTCGGCCGGGGGATCACCGGCACCACGGCGCAGCAGTGGGACGCCGTCTTTGCCGTTAATACCCGGGCGCACTTCCTGGTGTCCGCCGCTGCCCTCCCGGTGCTGGGTCCGCACTCGGCGATCGTGTACATCAGCTCCGCGGCCAGCCTGCGGGCCGCGACCGGGGTGCCGTCCTACGACTCCTCCAAGGCGGCGCTGCTCGGCATCTGCCGCCAGGTCGCGCGGGAAGGGATGGCCAGCCGCATCCGGGCGAACCTGGTGGTGCCGAGCCTGGTCGACACCCCGCTCGGGCGGGATGCCTCCCGCCGCAATCCGGCCCGTACCGCCCGGCGGATCCCCTTCGGCCGCCAGGCGACGGCGTGGGAGGTGGCTTACGCGACCGTGTGGCTGCTGTCCAGCGAGGCCAGCTACATCAACGCCCACTCCCTGGTCCTGGACGGCGGCGCCACCAGCTTCGCCTGACGGGGCGCGGCGCGGCCGGAAATCGCCTGCCTGCCCTGCTGCGGCCATCCGGGCCGCCCGGCCTGGCAGGATGAATGCTCACGCGGGGGGACCGCCAGTGCCCTCGGCAGATTCCTGGACCGCCGAGGAGGAGCCATGGTCGTCCCCATCGCCGTCCGCGACGTGGTCGCGGTGGCCGGAGCGCTGCTCGTTATCACCGCGGCTGTCAGCGAGATCGGCACCATCATCGTGCCCCGGCCGATCGGGAGCTGGCTGACGCGGCTGGTGGACCGGCTGGTGAATGGCACCTACCGGGTGGTGACGGGCGCGATCGCCGACTACCGACGCCGCGACCGGGTGCTGGCCGGCCAGGCGGCGGCGATCCTGCTCTGCCAGCTGGTCGCCTGGCTGGGGATATTCTTCATCGGGTACTCGCTGCTGCTGTGGCCATTTGTCCCTGACATCACCACCGCGTTCACCACGGCCGGCCCGGGCCTGTGGGGGATCGGCGCCACCGAGGTGCACGGAGCGCCGGTCCGGGCCATCCAGGACATCGCCTCGCTCACCGGGATCATCACTGTCACGCTGCAGATCGCCTACCTGCCCACGCTGTACTCGGCGTTTAACCGCAGGGAGAACGATGTCGCGCTGCTGAACTCGCGCGCGGGCGTCCCTTCCTGGGGACCTGAGCTGCTGGCCAGGACGCACTACGCACTGGGAACGGGGGCCTCCACCATCGACACTCTCCCCGATCTCTATTCGCGATGGGAAAGCTGGGCCGCGGACGTCGCGGAGAGCCACGGCACCTACCTTCCGCTGGTGCGGTTCCGTTCCCCCCGGCCGCTGTCGTCGTGGGTGACCGCCCTGCTGGCCGTCCTGGATTCGGCCGCTCTCTATCTCGCGCTATGCCCGGAGTCGGCCCCGGTGGTCCCGGCCCGGCTGTGCCTGCGCAGCGGCCTGGAGTGCTTCGGCGAGGTCGCCAGGGCGATGGATATCAAGGTCCCCAGGATTCCCGATCCGGCCGCCGGGATCCAGCTGCCCTATGCGGACTTCCTGGCCGCCGTCAGCAGGCTGCGGGAGGTGAAATTCCCACTCGAACGCGAACCCGAGCAAGCCTGGCCCGATTTCGTCGGCTGGCGGGTCAACTACGAGCAGGCCGCCTATGCGGTGGCTCTTTCCGTCGACGCCGTGCCGGCCCTGTGGTCCGGCCCGCGCCGGCACCCCGCTGACCCGATCCCCCCGATCCGCCCGGCACCGGGAAAGCCGCCGAAATAGCACTGGACCGGACACCGGACACCGGACGCGCCGGGCTGCTGCCCGCTGACCGGTCTCCAGGTGTTCAGAACAGCCGCAGCGCGCCGTCTCCGGTCCCGCGCATGGACTCGTAGTCCAGGGTGACGCAGCGGATGCCGCGGTCCTCGGCGAGCACCCTGGCCTGCGGCCTGATTTCCTGAGCCGCGAAAATGCCCTGGACGGGGGCCAGCAGCGGATCCCGGTTCAGCAGCTCGAGGTACCGGGTGAGCTGCTCCACCCCGTCGATCTCGCCGCGGCGCTTGATCTCGATGGCCACGCAGGCGCCCGCGGCGTCCCGGCACATCAGGTCGACCGGCCCGATCGGGGTCGGGTACTCACGGCGGACCAGCCGCCATCCCTGGCCGAGCACGTGCATCTGCGCGGCGAGCAGCTCCTGCAGGTGCGACTCCACCCCGTCCTTGACCAGGCCCGGATCAATCCCGAGGTCGAACGAGGAGTCGCTGAGGATCTCCTCGATCTCGATGATGAGCGTCTCGCCTGATTTCCCCGTCACGACCCACCGGCCGGGTGCCTCCGCCAGCCGGCAAGGCGGCGACATCCAGTTCAGCGGCTTGTAGCTGCCGCCATCACTGTGGACCAGCACTGAGCCGTCGGCCTTGACGATGAGCAGTCGCTGGGCTGAGGGGAGATGGGCCGTCAGCCGGCCTGAATAATCCACGCTGCATCTAGCTATGACAAGTCGCACGGGAGCTAACTGTAGCCCTCGGGGCGCTAGCCGCTGACCGCTGCCTTCAGGCCGAATCCCCAGTTCAGCAGATGCGTCGCGGCCTGGGCACCGGCCTGCGGTCCGGTATCGGGGCTGCCGAGCACAACACCGATCAGCGTCACGCCGTGTCGGGCGGCCTCGAACAGAAGGCAGTGCCTGGCCGCGTCCGTGTATCCGGTCTTGATCCCCTCAGCGCCCGGATACTCGCCGATCAGGTCGTTGGTGTTGTCCCACCAGTAGGAGTGATGGTGGCCGCGGCGCTTCGCGAGATGATAAAAACGCTGGGCCACGATCGAGCGGAAGAGCGGCAGCTTCATGGCGGCCATGCCTAGCGTCAGCAAGTCAGCCGGCGTTGAGTAGGTGGAGTATTCGGTCGGGTAGGGAAGGCCGTCGGGGCTGGTGAAATGGGTGTGGGTCATGCCCAGCTGGCGCGCCGCCGCGTTCATTTTGGCGAGGAATGCCGGAATGCCGGGGCCATAGGTCGTGGCCAGCACGTAAGCAGCGTCACAGGCCGACTGGAGCAACAGCGCCTTGAGCAGTTCGCGGGTCGTCAGGACGTCACCCGGATGCAGGCCCGCGCTTTCGCCCTGATACTTCGCCACGTACTGAATAACTGCCCTGGGTATGCGGATTTCCCGGCTAAGGTCGCCGGCCTCGATGACCACAAGTGCCGTCATGACCTTGGTGATGCTGCCGATCGGCCGCTCGGTGCTGAGCTCGCGACTCCACAGCAGCCTGTCCGTGCCCGCATCCGCTAGCGCGGCACCCTTGGCCCTGACGTGCCGCGGTGCGCTCGGAACCCGGATGGCCTGCATCGCCGGCTGGGCGGGCCGGGGCGCGGGATGGCTTGCGGCCGGCCTGGCGTGGCTGGCCGAGGCCATCGGCGCGCTGGCTCCGGAGCAGGCGGCCAGGCCCGCAGCGATGAGGGCACCCGCCGCCGCGACCGCCGTCAGCCGGATGGCGAGGCGCATGTGACTCCTGTCCTTGATCTCGGTAATCAGCCTGTGACTACCGTGACCTCGCCGATTCCCAGGGCCTCCACCGGCGCGCTGATCTGGGATGCGTCGCCAACCAGGACCGTGACCAGGCGGTTTTCCGGGAACGCCGCGACCACTGCGGTCGTTGCCTCGGCCGTGCCGGTCTCGGCCAGCCGCGCGTACAGCTGCGCCTGATAGTCATCGGGCAGATGTTGTTCCACCTGAGCCGCCAGCGTGCCCGCGACCGACGCGGCCGTCTCATACCGCAGCGGCGCGACACCCACCAGATTCTGCACCGCCACGTCGCGTTCTGTCTCGGTCAGGCCGTCGGCGGCCAGCGTGCGCAGCACGGTCCACAGATCGTCCAGCGCGGGACCGGTGGACGCCGTGTCCACCGAACCGCTGATGGCCATCAGCGACGCGCCCGTCGCGCCGCCCGCGGCGTGCGGTGCCGGCGACCGCAGCACCTGCTCGAAGGCCCGTACTCCGTAGGTGTAGCCCTTCTCCTCGCGCAGGACCCGGTCCAGCCGGGACGTCAGCGTGCCGCCCAGGCAGTACGTGCCGAGCACCAGCGCCGGCCATACCCGGTCGCGCCGGTCCGGGCCGGTCCGACCGATGAGCAGCTGGGTCTGGACGGCACCGGGCCGGTCCACGATCACTACCCGGCCGGTGTCGTCGGCGGTCACCGGCGGCAGCGGCACCGGCTCGGCGGCATCGCCCGACCATCGGCCGATCGTGCCGGCGAGCACCGTATCCAGGTCGACGCCCGTCAGGTCGCCCACGATGACCGCGGTCGCCGTGGCGGGCCGGACATGAGCCGCATAGAACGCGCGCACGCCCGCCGCGTCGATCCGCGCGACGGTGTCCTCGGTGCCCTGGCGCGGCCTGGACATCCGGGCGGACGCGGGGAACAGCTCCTGCGCCAGGTGCTTGGCCGCCCGCCGGGCCGGGTTGGCCAGCTCGTGCGGAATCGCGTCGAGACGATTGCGCACCAGCCGCTCGATCTCGCTGCCGGTGAACGTGGGCGCGTCCAGCGCCTCGACGAGCAGCCCCAGTGCCTTGGGCAAGCGGGAGACGGGAACCTCCAGCGAGACACGCGCTCCGGTGTAGTCGGCGTGCGCGTAGAGCGTCGCGCCGCAGCGCTCAAGCTCGGCCGCGAACTCCTCGGCGCTGTGCCTGCCGGTGCCCTCCGACAGCGCATTGACCATCACCGTGGCGATGCCGTCGAGCCCGCCGGGCTCAGCGTCGAGCGGCGCGTCCAGGCAGATCTCCACGGCCACTACCTGCTGGCCGGGCCGGTGGCAGCGCAGCACGGTCAGCCCGCTGGCCAGCGCGCCGCGCTCGGGTGCGGGGAAGGCCCAGGGCTTAGCCCGCCCGGAAGGCCGGCTGCGGGTGGAGGTCCATGGTCACGACTGTGTCGGTCACCGCCCGGCTCCGTCCAGCTCGTCGTCCTCGTCGGCTGTGCTAGCCCGTTCGCCGGCCTGGTCAGCCTGGCCGGCGCCGCCGGCCGCCGTGGCGGCCGGGTCTGGCGAGGTCACCGGCTCATAGACCAGCACCGCTCGGTTGTCGGGGCGCAGGCGCGCGGCGGCAACCGCCTGGACCTCCTGCGCGGTGACGCCGAGGATCCGGCTGACCGCGGTGAACGCGAGCTGCGGATCGCCGAACAGTACCGCGTACCGGCACAGCTCATCGGCCCGGCCGGCGACGGTACCGAGCCGGTCCAGCCATTCGCGTTCCAGCTGGGCCTGGGCCCGCTCCATCTCCTCGGCCGCCGGCGCCTCCGCGCCGAGCCGGGCCAGCTCCTCGTCGACGGCCGCCTCGATCTGCGGGATCTCGGCGCCACCGGACGTCTTCACGTCCAGGAAGCCCACCGAGGGGGCGCCGGCCAGCCGCAGCAGCCCGAAGCCGGCGGTGACCGCGGTGCGGTCGCGCCGGACCAGCCGGTTGTACAGCCGGGACGCCATGCCGCCGCCGAGGATGGTGAGGGCCAGATCCGCCGCGTCGCACTCGCGCGTGCCGTCGCGGGGCAGCCGGTAGGCAGCCATCAGCGCGCGCGCCGGGACATCCTCCCGGATCTGCTCGCGCAGCTCCCTGCCGACGATGTCGGGGAGCGTGCCGTCGCGCGGGGGCTCCTGGCCGTCGTGGGACGGGATGGAGCCGAAGTACTTCTCGGTCCACGCGAGCGCCTGTCCGGGGTCGATGTCGCCGACGATCGCCAGGACCGCGTTGTTCGGTGCGTAGTAGGTGCGGAAGAACGCGCGCGCATCGTCCAGCGTCGCCGCGTCCAGATCGGCCATGGAACCGATGGGCACGTGGTGGTACGGGTGGCCCTCGGGGTAAACCAGCGCGGTCATCCGCTCGAACGCGGTGCCGTACGGCACGTTGTCGTAGCTCTGCCGCCGCTCGTTCTTGACCACGTCACGCTGGTTCTCCATGGACTCCTCGTCGAGCGCGGCGAGCAGCGAGCCCATGCGGTCGGCCTCCAGCCACAGCGCCAGCTCGAGCTCGTGCGCGGGCATGGTCTCGAAGTAGTTGGTGCGCTCGAAGCTCGTCGACCCGTTGAGGGAGCCGCCGGCTCCCTGGACCAGCTCGAAGTGGCCGTTTCCCTTGACCTGTGCCGAGCCCTGGAACATGAGGTGCTCGAAGAGGTGCGCCAGCCCCGTGCGGCCCTTGACCTCCTGCCGTGAGCCGACGTCGTACCAGAGGCAGACCGCCGCGACCGGGGTCAGGTGATCCTCGGACAGCACCAGGCGCAGGCCGTTGCCCAGCCGGTGCTCGGTCGCGGTCAGGCCGCCGGAACCGGCCGGCTGTGTGGCCGTGTGACTCACGGGCGTATACGTCCCTTCGGCGGTGTGCAGCGCAAGTCCTGCCACTGTACGCAAGGAGCCGATAGGCAACGTCCGCCGACGGCTCTGATGACCGGCCGGGGCGGCCGACCAGGGTGAGGGACCACAGGCGAGGGACAATAGGGGCGTTGCCTGTTGAGGTACCGGGCCCTTTCAGTAGGTGAGATGACATGACGGTCTACGCATACAAGATGAGGGGCCAGAGCAGGTTCGGGTCCCCGACCAGCGATCCCTGGTATGACCTGACGGCCGACGACCAGGATGAGCTGCACGCATTCGCGGCCAGGCTCGGCCTGCGCCGCCAGGGTTTTCAGCCCGGCCCGCTGGTCGGGCCGCAGCGGGTGTCGGTTTCCTGGCACTACACCGTCACCGCTGCCGAGCGTGATCGCGCCGTAGCGCTCGGGGCACAACCGATCACGAAACGGCAAGTGACCGCGATCGAACGGCGGCGGGCGGCCGAGCTGGGAATCGCCTAGCGGAGGACCTTCTCGATCCAGACGGCCACAACCGGCCTCCGTCTTCGTGCGTCGTAGGCCATGACATGTTCTCATAGGAGGATGTCCGCGATGCAGCCATCAGGTCAGTGGGGGCCGGTGCCCGGCCCGCCGCCCGCGATCCGCGTATCCGATCAGGACCGGGACGCGGTGGCGCACCGCCTGCAGGTAGCGTTCGCCGAGGGCCGGCTGGACGCTGATGAGCTCGGCCAGCGGATGGGCGCGGCGCTCGCCGCCAGGACCAGCACAGACCTGGACGCGGTGATCGCCGACCTCCCGGCGGCCGCCGCGCCGTCGCCGCCCGCGGGACCGAGCGGGACCAACTCGCTGGCCGTCGCCGCGCTCGCGTGCTCCATCGGCCAGCTCTGGTTCCTGATCCTGGCCGGGATCCCGGCTATCGTCCTCGGCCACATGGCCCGCCGCCAGATCCGCAGGACGGGGGAGAAAGGCAACGGGCTGGCCCTCGCCGGCCTGATTCTCGGGTATATCGGCAGCGCCGCGTTCCTGCTCGTCGTGGGCGTGCTGATCGTCGGCGTCTTCGCTGTTTACCAGTCCTAGGGCGTCTCGCCTTTCCGTGGCAGGAAGATGACCGGCACCGGGGCGGTCCGCCCGCGGGACCGAGGCGGACCAGCTCGCTCGTCATCGCCTCGGTAGTGTCGCCGGCATGGAAATTCGCGAAGTGGCGGTCATCGGCCTGGGCACGATGGGCGCGGGGATCGCCGAGGTCCTGGCCCGCGGCGGCCTGCGGGTGACCGCGATCGAGGTCGACCCGTCGGCGCTGTCTCGCGGCATGTCGATCCTGGATGGCTCTCTGACCAGGGCTGTAGCGAGGGGGAAGCTGGCCGGGAACGAGCAGGCGGAGATCTTCGGCCGGATCAGGCCGGCCGCCAGCGTGGCCGACGCCGCTAGCGCGGACCTGGTCATCGAGGTAGTGCCCGAGCAGCTGGAGATCAAGCGAAGGATCTTCGCCGAACTGGACCAGGCCTGCGGCCCCGACGCCATCCTCGCCACGAACACCTCCTCGCTGTCCGTCACGGCCATCGCGGCCGGCACCCGCCATCCCGGCCGCGTCGTGGGAATGCACTTCTTCAACCCGGCCCCGGTGATGCGCCTGGTGGAAGTGGTGACCACGGTGCTCACCGACCCTGGCCCGGCGCAAGCGGTGACCGGGCTGGCCCGCAGGCTCGGCAAGACCCCGGTCGTGCTCACCGACCGGGCCGGGTTCGTCGCCAACGCGCTGCTGCTGCCGTATCTCAATCATGCGGTCACCCTGCTGGAGACCGGCTACGCCACCCGGCCGGACATTGACACCGCCGCCACCGAGGGCATCGGGCTGCCGATGGGCCCGCTCGCGCTGCTGGACCTGATCGGCCTGGACACCTCGCTGTCGATCCTGCAGGTCCTGCAGGGCGAGTTCGGCGGCTCCCGCTACGCTCCCGCCCCGCTGCTGCGCAGGCTGGCCGACGCGGGCCGGACGGGCCGCAAGAGCGGCGCGGGGTTCTACGACTACGGCCAGCAGGAACCTGCCCCGCCCGCCAGCCCCGCTCTACCCCCAAACGCAACGGACGCGCCCGCTCCCGCCACCGTCACCCTGATCGGGGCCGGGGCAGATCCCGCTCCCCGGCCAGGCCCGGTCGCCGCCGGCGATCCGGCCGCCGGGCTCGCCAGCATGATCGCCGCCGCCGGGATCACCATCACGCGCGACCCGGCTCGCCCTTCTGACCTGGCCGTCGTGGCCGCGTCACCGAGCGAGTCGGTGCTCGCGGCCGCCCTGGCGGCGGGCCGGCCCGCCGATACCGTCGGCCTGCGCCTGGCCAGCGCCAGCCCGGCCAGCGCCAGCCCGGCCAGCGCCAGCCCGGCCAGCGGCGGCGCTCCTAGCGGGAGTGCGGCCGACGGCGGCGCGGCCGGCGGGGGTGCTGGCGGTGGCGGCCTCGCGGAGCTGGTGACGACGCAGCTGACCTCGGACCGGGCGGCTGCCGCGGCGGCCGCGCTCGCGGCCCGGCTGGGCCTGCAGCTGGTGCGGTCCCCGGACCGGCCAGGGTTCCTGGTCGGCGCGCTGCTGTACCCGCATCTGGGGGACGCCGTACGGATGATGCAAGACGGCTACGCGACGGCGGCCGACATCGACACGGCGATGACGGCGGGCTGCGGTTACCGGCGCGGCCCCCTGCGGATCCTGGACGACGCCGGGCCTGCCGCCGCCCTGTCGGTGCTGACGGCGATGCACGAGTGCTACGGCGACCCTGCCTTCGCGCCCCCGCCGCTGCTGGCCGAGCACGTGGCCGCCGGGATCGGCTTCTGCCCGTGAATCACTCCGTACGCGACGGCGGCCGCGCCGGCCGCGGTGGCGGCGGCGATGGCCGTGGCGGCGGCGATGGCCGTGAGCCCGCGTAAGGCGCGGCGGCTGCCGGGCGAGATCCCGCGCAAGCCGCGGCGGGCCGGGCGGGTGCCGCCGTCGGCCGACAGCCGCTCACCGGGCGCGGACGAGGCGGCGGTGCGGCTCGGCCCGCCGCAGACGCAGACCTGGCCGGACGGGGACTGGGTTGTCCGTCAGGTACCGTGCGCGGCGGCCAGCAAGATGTACCGCTGTCCCGGCTGTGACCAGGAAATCATGCCGGGCACCGCGCACGTGGTGACCTGGCCCGCGCAGACCCCCGGCCCGGCGGAACGTCGGCACTGGCACAATGCGTGCTGGCAGCGCCGTCCCCGCCGCCCCGGTCCGGGGCCGCGTACGCACCGGTGAGGAGCGCATGACCCCCATCACGGCCAACACGGTCCTGCCGGCGAGCCGCCGGCCGGTCATCTTGCACACCGCGGACGGGCTTGGCCTGGTCGGCGAGCTCGCTCTGCCGGAGAACCGGCCGCCCGTGGCGACGCTGATCTGCCTGCATCCGCTGCCCACGGCCGGCGGCATGATGGATAGCCACGTGCTGCGCAAGGCCTCGTACCGGCTGCCCGCGCTCGCGGATCTGGCGGTCCTGCGGTTCAACACCCGTGGTACGTCGTCCGAGCGGGGGACAAGTGACGGCGAGTTCGGCGAGGGGGAGGCCGAGCGCCAGGACGTGGCCGCTGCGATCGCGTACTGCGTGGCCACCGGCCTGCCGCGGCTGTGGCTGCTCGGCTGGTCGTTCGGCACGGACCTGGCGCTGAAGTGGGGGAACGACCCCGCGATCGAGGGGGCCATCCTGCTGTCGCCGCCGCTCGCACGGGTAACGGACGCGGACCTGGACGGCTGGGCGGCGTCGCGCAAGCCGGTTGTCGCCCTGGTGCCCGAGCTGGACGACTACCTGCGGCCCGCGCAGGCCCGCATCCGGTTCGCGCGGGTGCCGCAGGCCGATGTCGTGGCCGTGGAGCGGGCCAAGCACCTCTGGGTGGGGGAGCGCTACGTGCGTATCGTCCTGGATGAGATCGTGCGGCGGGTCAACCCCGGGGCCTGGCCGCTTCCCGCTGAATGGAAGGACTGACAGTGAGCCCCTTTGACCTGACCGGAAAGACCGCCTTCGTGACCGGCGCGTCCCGCGGGATCGGCAAGTCCATCGCTATCGGCCTCGCGGAGGCCGGCGCGGACGTGGCGCTGGTGGCGCGGAGCGAGGACGGTCTCGCGGAGACCGCCTCGGATATCGCGGTCCTGGGCCGCAAGGCCTTCGTGATCCCGGCGGATGTCACCAGCCAGCAGGCCGTGGCCGACGCCGCGGCCGCGGCGATAGACCAGCTGGGGCATGTGGACGTGGTCGTGAATAACGCCGGCGGGTCGAACTTCATGGTCGGCTTCCGCGACCTGCGGCTGTCCGGCTGGGACAAGCTGATGGTGCTCAACCTCAATTCGGCGGTCTACGTCTGCCACGCGTTCGCCGGTCACCTGCTGGAGCGGCGGCAGGGCTCGGTCATCAACGTCGCGTCGGTGGCGGGAGTGGCGGCATCGCCATTCCTGTCTCCCTATGGCGCCGCCAAGGCGGGCCTGATCTCGCTGACCAAGTCACTGGCGGTCGAATGGGGTGCCGAGGGGGTCAGGGTCAATGCCCTGTGCCCGGGCTGGACGGCGACCGACCTGAACCGCAACCTCTGGGCGGATCCGGCGGCGGGGCCCGCGACGATCGCCAACGTGCCGATGCAGCGATGGGGCAGCGCCGAGGAGATGGCGGGCCCGGCCATCTTCCTGGCCAGCGACGCCTCGTCGTACATGACCGGCCAGGTCCTGGTGGTCGACGGGGGGCAGACCGTCAACACCTAACCTGCCCGCCGGGCCCGCGGAACGCCGAAGGGCCCTCCCGCCGTCCGCGGGAGGGCCCTTCGGCGAGATTTACCCTTCGCCCGAGCCGACGGGAGCTGCTACTCCTCCCACCACTCCTCGCCGCCACTGCTGGCGGACTTGGCGCTGCCCGGCTGCTTGGCGCCAGCGCCGTCGGGCTGGCTGGCCGCGTGCTGGCCGCCGGCGTGCTGGCTGGGGGCCTCGTGCACGATTGACCTGGTCGCCGTGGCAGTCGACGCTGAGCCTGCCGGGGAGCCGTTCGTGGCCGGCGGGGCCGCGGTGACGGCCTTGGCCGCGGGCGGCCCGACCGCCGGCTGCGGCGGGCTGGACTGCAGGGCGTCGGCGAGACCCGGCATCTGGCCACCGAGGAGCTGGCTGATCTGCGCCAGGTGCGCGGCGACGCTTTCCTTCTGCTTATTCAGCTCATCGACGTGGCGCTGCGCCGCCGAGCGGTGCCGCTCGGCTTCGGACTTGGTGTCGGCGAGCAGCTGATCGGCCTGGGCCTTGGCCTGGGCGACGATCTGGTCGGCGTTCTTCTTGGCGTTGCTGACCAGCTGGCGGGAGTGCTGATCGGCGTCGCGGCGCGTGGCCTCCGCCTGGGCGCTGGCCTTGCTGGCGCGCTGCTCGGCGGTGGCCGCCCGCTGCTCGGCTTCCGACACCATCTTCTGGGTCGCGGTCTGCGCGGCGGCCAGGCGCTCAGCCTCCTGCCGCTCGGCCTCCTCGCGACGGGATGCCAGCTGAATGTCGAACTCGGCCTCGGCTTGCGCCCGCTGCGCCTCGCTCTCCTCCAGGATCCGCTGAGCCTGGCTGCGCATCTCGTCGGCCTGGCGCTTGGAGGTGGTGAGGATCTCGTCCCGCTCGCGCTTCGACGAGGCCTTGAGCTGGGCGACCTCGCGCTCGGTCGTGGTACGGAGCTTGGCGATGTCCCGCTCGATACCAGCCCGCTTCTCGGCGACCTCGTGATCGGCTGTGGAGCGGAGCTTGGCCACCTCGCGCTCGGTGGTCGAGGTCAGCTCGTCTGCCTCGCGCCGGGCGCCGGTCTTGATTCCGTCGGCCTCGCGCTCGGCTGATGAACGCAGGTCGTCAGTCTCCCGCTTGGCGTTGGCCCGCAGCTCCGCGGCCTCGTTCTCGGCGGCGGCGCGAACCTCGGCCGCCTCTACCTTGGCCGTCGCGTTGAACTCGTTGGCGGCGGACCTGGCCTCCTGCAAGATCTCGGTGGCCTGCTCCTCGGCCAGCCTGAGCAGCTGCTCGATGCGCGAGCCAAGACCGGAGTAAGTGGGTCGCTCCTGCTCCTGGATCTGGCGGTGCGCGTCGGCGAGTTCCTGCTGCAGAGCCTGGGAGTGATCGCGATACTGCCGCACATCGCCGTCGAGCTGCTTCAGGTGCTCGTTGACCTGATGCGGGTCATACCCCCGCATGACCCGCGCGAAGTCCCGCTGCGGGGTTTCCTCGAAGAAAGTACTGAGCTGGGCATCGATATCGGGCTGCATGGCGCCTAATCCTGTGTAGACGGGGGCGGGGACCAAATCTGATGTATAAGCGGGGGAGTCGCACGGACCGGCACGCTCGCTTCGCGAGTACTTTTCCGCCCGGGCCCCCGGCACCCCTGCAGGCTGCCGTATACCCGGCCGACACGCAACTTCGCTCGCCCGGTTGCTGGCAGCGTACTCCCCTCCTGAAGGCTTGGCGGCCTGTTCGCGCGCGCTCATGCGGAAGATCCGATTTTCACGGCTAGGCCACGATCTTTCGGTCCCGCATCCAGATGCTAGCCCGCCGCCTGGACCAGCTCGGTCAGCACTCCGCCCAGGTCAGCAGGGTGGAGGAACGCTACCGCGGCCCCCATGGAGCCGTGCCGGGGCCGCGAGTCGATGAGCGTGACGCCTGCGGCGCCAATAGACTCCAGTGCCGCCGCGATGTCCGCGACCCCGTAGCCGACATGGTGGATCCCCTCGCCGCGGCGGGCCAGGAAACGCCCGACCGGCGTATCCGGGTGCAGCGGCTCGAGCAGCTGGATGTACGACCCCCCGTCGGGCCCGTCGGCGACCCGCAGCATTGCCTCATTGACGCCCTGATCCTCGTTAAGCTCGCGGTTTACCACGATCAGCCCGAACGTTGATTCGTAGAAGGCAATTCGGTCCGCCAGGTGGTAGCAGGCGATTCCCACGTGATCGATGCGGGTCAGCACCGCTGTCTCCCTCCGGTTGTGGTTCCGCTTGTGAGTATCGTTTCAGCATGCGAGATACGGTGATCGTGAGCGGGGCCAGGACTGCAGTCGGACGCCTGCTCGGTTCGCTCAGCGGATTCAGTGCCGCGGACCTGGGCGGGATCGTGATCAAGGCGGCGCTCGAGCGCGCCGGCGTGACCGGCGATCAGGTGGATTACGTGATCATGGGTCAGGTGCTGCAGGCCGGCGCCGGCCAGATACCGTCCCGCCAGGCGGCCGTCGCGGGCGGCATCCCGATGACCGTCCCGTCGATCACGATCAACAAGGTGTGCCTGTCCGGGCTGGACGCGATAGCCCTGGCCGCGCAGCTGATCCGGGCCGGCGAGTTCGATGTCGTCGTGGCCGGCGGCATGGAATCGATGACGCAGGCGCCGCACCTGCTGCCCGGAGCGCGCACCGGATTCAGGTTCGGGTCGGCGGAACTGGTGGACGCGATGGCGCTCGATGGCCTGACGGACGCGTTTGACCACGTCTCGATGGGCGAGTCCACGGAACGGCACAACGCGCTGCTGGGGATAGGCCGCCAGGAGCAGGATGAATTCGCGGCCCGGTCGCATCAGCGGGCGGCCCTGGCGATCAAGAACGGGCTGCTCGCCGAGGAGATCGTGCCGGTACCGGTGCCGCAGCGGCGCGGCGACCCGGTGATCTTCGATACCGATGAGGGCGTGCGGGCCGACACCACGGCCGATTCCCTCGGCAAGCTGCGCCCGGCGTTCGCCGCCGACGGCACGATTACGGCCGGCTCGGCCTCGCAGATCTCTGACGGGGCATGCGCGGTCGTGGTGATGTCGGCTGAGGCGGCCGCGGCGCGCGGCGCGCACGTGCTGGCGCACATCGGCGCGCACGGCAATGTGGCCGGCCCGGACAACTCGCTGCAATCCCAGCCGTCCGGCGCTATCCGGCATGCGCTGGGCAAGGCCGGGCTCACGGTGGCCGACCTGGACCTGATTGAGATCAACGAGGCGTTCGCGGCCGTGGCCCTACAGTCCATGAAGGATCTGGGCATCGGCCCCGAGAAGGTCAATGTCAATGGCGGTGCCATCGCGATCGGCCACCCGATCGGCGCCTCCGGCGCCCGGCTCGCGCTGCATCTGATCCATGAGCTTGGCCGGCGGGGCGGCGGACTGGGCGCGGCCGCGCTGTGCGGCGGGGGTGGCCAGGGCGACGCGCTGCTGCTGCGGGTGCCCGCACCGCGCGCCCGGCCGTGATCCGGCCGTGCCGCAGCTGAGCCGGGCCGGGCCGGCCGCTGTCCGATCCGAGGAACGCCCCGGCCGGCCGGGGCGCCCTCCCGGCGGTGCCGTCGAGCCAGGATCGCTGGTCGCCGCGGCCCGCGAGGGTGATGCTCGCGCGCTGGCCCGGCTGGTCTCGCTCGCGGAGAATGGATCACCGCAGCTGCGCGGGGTCATGGAAGCGATCGCGCCACTGACCGGTCAGGCCCGGATGACCGGGCTCACTGGCTCGCCGGGCGTCGGGAAGTCGACGGTGACCGGCGCGCTGATCCGGGCCTACCGGGCCCGGGGGATGCGGGTTGGCGTCCTGGCCGTGGACCCCACCTCCCCGTTCAGCGGCGGAGCGCTGCTCGGGGACCGGGTCAGGATGCAGGACCATGCGACCGACGGCGGGGTGTTCATCAGGTCCATGGCCAGCCGCGGGCAGCTGGGCGGGCTTTCCCGTGCGGCACCGCAGGCCCTCCGGATCCTGGACGCCGCCGGATTCGACGTGATCCTGGTCGAGACGGTGGGAGTCGGGCAGGCCGAGGTGGAGATCGCGGCGCTGGCCGACTCGACGGTAGTGATCGTCGCGCCGGGGATGGGTGACTCGATCCAGGCGGCCAAGGCCGGCATCCTGGAGATCGCCGATGTCTTCGCGGTGAACAAGTGCGACCGGCCCGGCGCGCAGGAGGCCATCAGGGACCTGCGCACGATGCTGGCCATGGCGCGCTACGGCGAGGCGGACTGGAAGCCGCCGATTGTCAGCATGAGCGCCGCGACCGGCGAGGGAGTCGAGGAGCTCACGGCCCGGCTGGACGCGCACTGGACCTGGCTGGGTGAATCCGGAGAGCGTGATCGCCGGCGCCGGGCCAGGGCCCGCGAGGAAATCTCCGCGATCGCCGTCGCCGAGCTGCGCCAGCGCCTTGGCGCGATGCCGGGGGAGGCCCGGCTGGATGACCTGGCCAGCCGGGTGGCCAGCGGCGCGCTCGACCCCTACGCGGCAGCCGACGAGCTCATCGGGGCCCAGCCCTCCTGACGAGCCGCCCGAGTCTCAGCGCTTTGAGGTAACGGCTGGGTTGGCTCTGGTGGTGGTGGCGCCGTCGGCCGCGTCCATGGCCGGGGGAGCCGCCGCCGGGGGAGCCGCCTCGGCGGTGTCCGTGCCGCTGGCGGCCGCCTCCGTGCCGCCGTCGGCCGCGGCCTCCGTGGTGTCGCCGGCCGCCTCCGTGGTGTCGGCGGCGGTACCCGTGGTACTGGCGGCAGCGGTCTGGGCGGTGGCGGCCGCGGCGCGGGCCGCATCCATGACCGAATCGCTGCGTCGGCGAGCCTGGTAGGCGCGCTTGCCGCCGCGCACGCCGAACAGCCGCCTGGTGATCACCAGGTACAGCACCAGGGCCAGATTGACGGCGAACAGCCCGACCCTGGTCACGGTGATCTTGGTGGTCATGTCGTAGATCTCATAGGGCAGCCCGAGCGAGGTGACCACCATCGCGAAGTACTCGCCCCAGCGCTTGGCCAGCCACAGGCCCGTGCCCTCCACCGCCTCGATCAGCGCGTAGAGGGCCAGCCCGGCAGCCAGCAGCGAGATGGACCTGGAGCTCAGGGTCAGGGCATGATGGATCAGGCCGACCAGCTTGGAGCGGTCGACGTTGTAGCCGAACTGGCGAAACAGGGTACGCGCGACCGGCAGCTCACGGTCGAACGCCTGCTCGATCGACACCTGTGACCCCTTGAACTGCCACACCGCGAAAGCCAGGGCGCCGAAGATCAGTGTCCGCAGGAAACGCTCGACCGCGAAGATCCGCAGGATGAGGGCGCTGCGGATCTCGGCACCCCGGCGCACGACGGGCGCTCGCTCCGCCGGCCCGGTGCCCGCAGGCTCGCCGGCGACGAACGCAGCGCAGCGCAGGCAGCGCCATGCCTCGCCGGATGCCGTCTGGGCGCTCAGCTGCTCGCGCAGCTCAGGCTCGTCAGGAGCGTAGGTGACGTGCCCGGCACGTCCGCACCCGAGCAGGCTCCAGTCCACTCACAAAGCCTACGGCAGTGTGGGCGCGCGGCCTGCGGGCACGGCGGCAGGCCTCAGCCGCCGGTGATCGGCCTCGCCTGCCAGCTGGCCCCGCCGTCGGCGGTGACGAACACTTCGCCCAGGCTGGAATCGGCGGGCACGGCGACGCCCTGGGTCGCGGTCGTCATGCCCACGTAGCTGAAGCCGCCCGCCGGGGCGCCTGGCCCCTGGGCACCAGGCGCCGGGCCGAAGGTCGCCGCCTGCCAGCTGGTCCCGCCGTCGGATGAGTAGTCGATACCGGCGGTGGTCGCCAGCACGATCAGGTCGCCGCTGGAGGCGGCGAGCGAGGTGGCGGTCCCGGCGCCCGGCGCGGCTGTGGCCTGGTGCCAGCTCACGCCGTCGGAGGACGTGAATATGTCCTTGGCCTGCTCGCCGGCGCTGGCCGGGCCGTCACAGCTGAGCACCAGCTGAGCGGCGGCCGCCGCCCCGGACGCGAGCTGGACGCCGGCGGGCTGGCCGCCGGGCTGGGCCGCGCCGACCTGGCATGAAGCCGGGATGCGGCCGATGACCGTCCACGCGCCGCCGGTCAGCGTGCCGCTGAGCAGCTGGCCGGATGGCGTCAGCAGGTAGCCGCCGCCGGCGTTGGGGTCGGCTACCGTACCGGACGCCAGGATCAGGCTCGCGGCGGCCGGCTGCCCGGCGCGGCCGGACATGGTCCGGTCGGCTTCGGGAACTGCCACCGGCTGCCATATGGCGCTGCCGGCGACCGAGGTACGCAGCGAGAAGCTCGTGCAGCCTGCCGCGTAGTCGCGGCCGCTGCCGCTGCAGCTGGCGAACAGCGCGAACGCGCGATCCCCGGCCGTCTCCAGGTCGGTGACCCGCAGCCCGCCGGTACTTTCCCTGGTCCAGGACGCCCCGCCGTTCGTCGTGGCGTACAGCGCCGGGCCGTAGGCCCAGCCGTACTGGACGCCGAGGTAGCGCAGCTGGCTGGCTCCCCCGGCGGTCCCCGGGGCGCCGGCGCTCGGGGCGCCGACGCCGTACCAGCTCAAACCGCCGTTAAGAGTGCCCGCTATGGAGGTGCAGCCGAGGGGGGCGCTGGCGCACTGGCCGGCCGGGGCGGCCTGGCCGATGACGGCCCCGGTGCCGCCCCCGACCTCCGTGATCGAGGTGGGCCGGAAGGAAGCCGCCGGCGGGATGCCGGAGGAGGTCGTGCGCGAGAGTGGCGCGCCGGGCGTGGGCACCGCCGTCGCCGACCGCGAAGAGGGCTTGCCGCCGCCCTTGGGGTGGGCCGGGGCCGAAGCCGGACGGGCGGTCGAATGCGGCGGGCCGGCCGCGATCGGGTGACCGGCCGGCCGGCCGCTGCCCTGGAACAGCGAGGACGCCACGCGCGGCGTCGCCGCGGCGACGGCCACCACGACGACGACCGCCGCCGCGGACAGCAGCACCTGATTCGCCTTGCGGCGCCTGGCCCGCTGGCTGATCCGCTCGAAGGTTCCCGGTGGCGGCGCGAGCGGCTCGACCTCACTGTCCAGCCAGGCGTCGATCTCGTCGCGTGGATTACTCACCGGTGTCTCCCAGTGCGGCCTTCAGGCGTGCTCGCGCGTGATACAGGTCCGCCTTGACCGTTCCCTCCGGCCGTCCGAGCATCACCGCGACCTCGCGGACACCCAGGCCCGCGTAGTAATGCAGCAGGAATGCGCTGCGCAGCCGGGACGGCAGCGCCTCGATCAGGGCCCGCACGTCCACGTCCTGCGCCGGATAGTAAGCGGAGTCAGCCGGGGCGGCTGTCATCGCCGCGATCGCGCGCCGCTCGCGGCCCATCTTGCGCCAGTGGTCCCTGACCAGGTTCGTGGCGATCATGTAGAGGTAACTCTGCGGGCTGTCCAGCCCGGACCACCGGGCCAGCAGGCGGGTGAACGCCTCGGAGGCGATCTCGTGGGCGGTGTCGTCGTCGTCCACCAGGCGGCGTACCCACCCCGCGAGCCTCGGGTAGCAGGCGTTGAAGAGTTCCTCCGCCGCCTCGCGATCGGCCGTGCGGAGCCTGGCCACAGAGCTCCCTTGCCTGGCCGTCGGCACCGAGAGCGCAGCCCACGGAGCCGACCCGGTGGCGACCTCAACGACGACCGCAGTGCGGCCTGCGTGACCTGCGCGATAACCCATTCGTTGTACCACACATTCGGTGCGTCACGGGGCTGAAGCCCAGGGCCCCCCGAAGCACCCGAGCATCTCTATGACGACGCAGGACCGCCGATGGTTGGGCCAGATCTGGTGCTTTCTGGCCGTAGCCCGCGGCATACACTGATCATGGCGGCTGGCAGGACGTCCTGCTCACCGGCCATCGCGCGCAGGCGCGGGAGGAACATGATGGACGCGCACGACGCGGCAGGCACGCAGGACGCGCCCGACGCCGATCACGGGCACCAGCGCTGGCAACGGCGGTATGACGCCGCGCGAATCCGCGATGCCGACTTCACCACCCTGTCCGGCATCGCGGTCGATCCCGTCTACGGGCCGCCGGCCGGCGCCGTGGTCCCGGACTTCGACCGCATCGGCTGGCCGGGCGAGTACCCGTTCACCAGAGGGCTCTACCCGGCCGGCTACCGGGGGCGGGCCTGGACCATCCGCCAGTTCTCCGGCTTCGGCAACGCGGAGCAGACCAACCAGCGGTACAAGATGCTGCTGCGCGGCGGGGGCGGCGGCCTGTCGGTGGCCTTCGACATGCCGACGCTGATGGGCCGCGACTCCGACGATCCCCGCTCCCTCGGCGAGGTCGGGCACTGCGGGGTGGCCATCGACTCGGCGGCCGACATGGATGTCCTGTTCGCCGGCATCCCGCTCGCCGACACCACCACCTCGATGACGATCAGCGGGCCCGCCGTGCCGGTGTTCTGCATGTACCTGGCCGCCGCGCAGCGCCAGGGCGCCGACATCCGGGCCCTGAACGGCACGCTGCAGACCGACATCTTCAAGGAGTACATCGCCCAGAAGGAATGGCTCTTCCCGCCGGAGCCGCACCTGCGGCTGATCGGCGACCTGATGGAGTACTGCGCGAGCCACATTCCCGATTACAAGCCGCTGTCAGTCTCCGGCTACCACATCAGGGAAGCCGGGTCCACGGCGGCGCAGGAACTCGCGTTCACGCTCGCGGACGGCTTCGGGTACGTGGAGCTCGGCCTGTCCCGCGGCCTGGACATCGAGGTATTCGCGCCCGGCCTGTCGTTCTTCTTCGACGCGCACATCGACTTCTTCGAGGAGATCGCCAAGTTCCGCGCGGCCCGCCGGATATGGGCCCGCTGGATGCGGGACACCTACGGCGCGAAGACGGAGCGGGCGCAGTGGCTGCGGTTCCACACCCAGACCGCCGGGGTCTCCCTGACGGCCCAGCAGCCGGATAACAACGTCGTGCGCACGGCGGTCGAGGCGCTGGCCGCGGTGCTCGGCGGCACGAACTCGCTGCATACCAACGCGCTGGATGAGGTGCTGGCGCTGCCGAGCGAGAAGGCAGCCGAGATCGCCCTGCGGACCCAGCAGGTGATCATGGAGGAGACCGGCGTGGTCAACGTCGCCGATCCGCTCGGCGGCTCGTGGTACGTGGAAGCGCTCACCGACCGGCTGGAGGCCGAGGCGGAGGAGATCTTCGCCAAGATCCGCGGGATGAGCGCGGACGGCTCGATGACCTCGGGGATCCTGCGTGGTATCGAGGAGGGGTGGTTCATGGCGGAGACCGCCGAGGCGGCCTTCTCCTACCAGCAGAAGCTGGAGAAGGGCGAGAAGAGGGTCGTCGGGGTGAACTGCCACACCGACACCGTGGAGAAGCCGATGGAGATCCTGCGGGTCAGTCACGACGTGGAGGTCGCCCAGGTGCGGGAACTGGCCGGGCGCCGCGAGGAGCGCGATCAGGCCAGGGTCGATGCCGCGCTGGCCGCGATGCTGGCCGCGGCGAGGTCCGGGGCCAACATGATCCCGCCCATGATCGATGCCGCCAGCGCCGAGGCGACTCTCGGCGAGATCTGCGGAGCACTGCGCGAGGAGTGGGGCGGCTACTTCGAGGCCCCGGCCTTCTGAGCCCGCGCTGCCGCGGTGCCTTTTGCGCCCCGCCGTGCTGCCTGTCCCTGGCCGCCGCTGGGCCAGGGGCGACCGCGGTGTCGCCGGCGGTGCCCGGGATGCGGCAGGATAGTGTCATGCAGCAGGCGCGGGATTTCTCCCTTCACGGCGCCGTTGACCTCGGCGCCCGGCAGGCCGCAGCGCAGCGCAGGCAGCAGGCGTCCCAGGTTTCGGCGGCCGACGATCTCACCGGCCCCGTGGCGGCGAACGTCATCGAGGTCACAGACGAGAACTTCAACACCGAGGTGGCCGCCAGGTCGCGCAGCGTGCCGGTGATCCTCGATCTGTGGGCGGAATGGTGCGGGCCGTGCAAGCAGCTCGGGCCGGTGCTCGAGAAGCTCGCCGCCGAGGCGGCGGGCGCCTGGGTCCTGGCCAAGGTGGACGTCGATGCCAACCCGCAGCTGAGCCAGGCGCTCCAGGTGCAGAGCATCCCGATGGTGGTCGCCGTGATCGGCGGCCAGATCGTGGACGGCTTCATGGGCGCGATGCCCGAGGCGCAGGTCCGGCAATGGCTCGGCCAGATCATGCAGGCGGCCGAGCAGCTCGGCCTGCCGCCGGCGCCGCCCGGCGCCGAAGCCGCGGACGGGAACGCCGAGCCCGGCGCCGGGCAGGCCGCGGATGCGCCGCTGCCCGGGACCGAGCGGCCGGGTCAGGCCGTGCCGGGCGGGGGCGGGCCCGATGACTACCTCGCCGAGACCGGATTCGCCGAGGCGCAGGCCGCGATGGAGCGAGGCGATCTCGATGGCGCGGCGGGCGCGTTCGAGAAGGTGCTCGCGACATCGCCCGGCCATCCGGTGGCCACGATGGGGCTGGCCCAGGTCGCCCTGATCCGGCGGGTGAACTCCTACGACCAGGCGAAGGCCCGCCAGGACGCGCTGGACAACCCGGACGACGTGCAGGCCCAGGCCAGGGCCGCGGACATCGACCTGGCCATGGGCAGGATCGATGCGGGCTTCGACCGGCTGCTCGATACCGTCAGGCGGACCTCGGGAGCCGAGCGCAACCAGGCCCGCGTTCACCTGCTGAGCCTGTTCGACGCCTTCCCGCCCAGGGATTCCCGGGTCACGAAGGCGCGGGCGACGCTGTCCAGCCTGCTGTTCTGATCTGCTGTCCTGGCCTGCCGCCGCGCCGTCAGCGCTGCCGCGGATCGGCGTCGGCCAGGTGCTCAAGGGCGGGCAGGGCCGCGGCCAGCGCGGCCAGCTGATCCGGCGACAGCATCAGCAGGCTCTCCCTGAGCAGGCTGGTGGTCTCCTGGCGGATCCGCTCCAGGATCGCGTGCCCGGAGTCGGTGATGGCCAGAGTGCTGGCCCGGGCGTCACCGGGGACCGCGCAGCGCTGCACGTAGCCGAGCTCCTCCAGCGCGCTCACCAGGCGGGTGAGGGTGGAGGGCGCGATCCGCTCGGCGGCCGCGAGGTCACCCAGGCGCAGGGGGCCCGCCTTATCGACGGTCGCGAGCGCAGACAGCTGGGTCTGCGTCAGCCCCGCCAGGTCGTGCTTGCGGAGCCGGCGCGATAGCCGCGCGATCGCGACCCGCAGCCGCGCTACGTCGATGGCCGGGGGGTGATCATCATCGCTGCGGCCGGCAGTCGCCAGCACGGACGCGGCAGGCGTTCCGGTGGACACCCTTGACGTTCCCGTGGACACCCTTGAAGGGTATATCTGCCGTGCCGGTAGTCGCGGGCCTGTGGCCAGTCTGCTGCGGTCGGCCTTCTTTGCGCAGGCCCCCTGCTGCCGCGCCGGCTTGAGGCGCATGATGGGGATATGGCGCAGGAGTTGGCGGGCGAGTCCCTCGGCGGCCGGCTGCTGGCGGCCACCCCCCTGCTGGGCGATCCCAACTTCCGGCGGACCGTCGTCCTGATCGTGGAGGACGATCCGGAAGAAGGGACTCTCGGTGTCGTCCTGAACCGGCCGACCGAAGTCCCGGTCGGCCAGGTGCTCGAACCGTGGACGGAGCTGGCCACCGGGCCGTCGGTGGTGTTCAGGGGCGGCCCGGTGTCACCGACCAGCGCGCTGGCCCTCGCCCTGGCCCACGGCGGCGAGGAACCCGTCGGCTGGCGCTCGCTGGCCGGCTCGCCGCTGATGTCCAGGATCGGTCTCGTCGATCTTGATGTGCCGCCCGAGCTCCTGGCCGGGGGGATCGTCTCGCTGCGGGTCTTCGTCGGCTACGCGGGGTGGGGAGCCGGCCAGCTGCGGGCCGAGATCGAGGAGGGCGCCTGGTACGTGCTGGCGGGCGAGCCAGCGGATGCCTTCGCCGCCGAGCCGGAACGGCTGTGGCCATCGGTGCTGCGCCGTCAGGGCGGCGAGCTCGCCTTCGTCGCCACCTATCCCGACGATCCGGTCATGAACTAGACGATCGGTCATGAACTAAAGGCCCGGCCGGTCACGCCGGCGCGCGGGCCGCCAGCGAGGCCAGATGCCCCGGGCGCCGCCGGGCATGCGTAAACTCTCGTTTGTGAGCACAGAAGTCCTTCCCGGCGGCAGCACCGTCCAGGAAACCGATGTCCGGCCGGATCTCTCCCACGGCGACGGCGGCGACCACGAGCGGTTCGCCCATTACGTTGTCAAGGACAAGATCGTTGACAGCGCGGTGAGCGGCACGCCGGTTGTCGCGCTGTGCGGCAAGGTCTGGGTGCCGAGCAGGGATCCCAAGCGCTATCCGGTGTGCCCGGAGTGCAAGGAGATCTACGAGTCACTGCCCGAGGGCGACTAGCCGGCCTGGAGTTACCGCTGCGCCGGGAGCAGCTCCACCCCGGCCTCGCGCAGCTGCGCGAGCGCCGCTCCCGTCGTGGCGGCGGCCACCCCCGCGGTCAGGCCCAGCAGCACCCTGGTGGCGAAACCCGCTCGGACGGCGTCGGAAGCGGTGGCCCGCACGCAGTAGTCCGTGGCCAGCCCGGCCACGTCCACGCCGGTCACGTCGCGCTCGCGCAGCCAGCTGGCCAGCGACTCGCCTCCCTCGCCCGTCCCCTCGAACCCGCTGTAGGCCGCCGAGCGCTCGCCCTTGCGAAACGTCTGCTCGACCCGGCTGACGTCCAGATCGGGGTGAAAGGCCGCGCCGGGCGTGCCGGCCACGCAATGCGGCGGCCAGGTCCGCTCGTAGTCGGGCTCGGCGGAGAAGTGCGCGCCAGGGTCGATGTGATGATCCTGGGTCGCCACCATATGGGCGTAGCCGCGGGCCGCCGGGCCGGCCAGGTAGGCGCTGATCGCGCGCGCGACATCGCCGCCGCCGACGACCGCGAGCGAGCCGCCTTCGCAGAAATCGTTCTGGACGTCCACGATGACCAGTGCGCGCATGCGCCCAGCCTATTATCCGCCTATCCGGGCATAACGGGCTCATCGCTCTCCGGGCCGAACACCGTCGGGATCGCCGGGTACCCGCGCGACAGCCGCAGCGCGTGCACGGGCAGCTCCGCTTTTACCGCGCGGTGCCGGGAGCGCGCCTCCTCGACGCTCGCGCTGTCGATGATCTCGCCGCCGTGCACGAGCTGCCGCAGCAGGATCCGGTGGCCGGGCGCCGGCTCGGGCGGCGCGTCGATGACCAGCTCGGCGACGGCGGTCCCGGCCTGATCCAGCTGCCGCACGGCCCATTTGCGCCCGCCTCGGCCCGGCTTGCCCACCGAGCGCTTGGCGACCGGCCGCAGCGGCCCCGCGCCGGTGCCGGGCCGGTCCGACCGTGCGACCAGCTTGTAGACCAGGGCGGCCGTCGGCACCCCGGAGCCGGTCACCAGCGACGTTCCCACCCCGTACCCGTCCACCGGGGTGGCCGCCAGGGCCGCGATCGAGTACTCGTCCAGATCGCCGGTGAGCACGATCCTGGTCGTGCGCGCGCCGAGCGAGTCCAGCAGCGCCCGGACCTCGCGCGCGACCACCGGCAGGTCGCCACTGTCGATCCGCACCGCGCCCAGCCCCGGTCCGGCCAGCTCCACCGCGGTCCGGACGGCCGCGGCGACGTCGTAGGTGTCCGCCAGCAGCGTCGTGCCCGGTCCGAGCGCCGCCAGCTGCGCGGCGAATGCGTTCCGCTCACTGTCGTGCAGCAGGGTGAAGGAGTGCGCGCTCGTGCCGCTGGTCGGTATCCCGTAGTCGCGGCCGGCCCGCAGATTCGACGTGGACGCGAACCCGGTGATGTACGCGGCGCGCGCGCTGGCCACGGCGGCGGCCTCATGGGTGCGCCGCGAGCCCATCTCGATCAGCGGCCGGTGGCCCGCCGCGGTCACCATCCGGGACGCGGCCGAGGCGATCGCGCAGTCATGGTTGAGGATGGACAGGGCCAGCGTCTCCAGCACGACGGCCTCGGCGAAGGTGCCTTCCACGACCAGGATCGGCGAGCCGGGGAAGTAGCAGTCGCCCTCCGCGTACCCCCAGATGTCCCCGCTGAACGAGTACGCGGCCAGGTAGCTGAGGGTGAGGTCGTCGGCCACGCCGGTCTCGCGCAGGAAGTCGCGCTCGGCCGGGCCGAACCGGAAGCTCCGCAGCGCCTCCAGCAGCCGCCCCATGCCCGCGACAACACCGTACCGCCGGCCGTTCGGCAGGTGCCGGGCGAACACCTCGAATACGGCCCGCCGCTCGGCGACCCCGCTGTGCAGCGCACCGCGCAGCATGGTCAGCTCATAATGATCGGTGAGCAGGCCCGTTCCGCCGGGGAAAAAACCCGCAGTGGCCAAACGGCTAGCGGCCGCCTCATCCCCGCCGCCGGGATCACTGGTCACGGGAGAAGCCTACGGACCGGCCGACCGGCTGATCCCGGCCGGGCGCCCCTGGTTTCATCCGGCTGGCCGCCGCCGCGATTCGGTAACCTTTCATGACGGAGGCAGGGTGGGACACTTGGGGGAAGGAGGGAGCGCCAGTGAGCGTGGCACCGGCCGAGGTACAGCGGCCGCAGATCAGGCAGGACCCGGCGGCCGATACGCCGTGGATCACCATCGTGTGGAATGACCCGGTCAACCTCATGACCTACGTGACCTACGTATTCCAGACGGTGTTCGGGTACGCGAAGCCGAAGGCAGAGAAGCTCATGCTCGATGTGCACCACAAGGGCAGGGCGGTGGTCTCCTCGGGCGCGCGGGAGGCCATGGAGCACGATGTCGAGATCTTGCACGGTTACGGCCTGTGGGCCACGGTGAGCCACGACTCGTGACCGGCAGCCTGGACGAGGCGGAGGAGCAGTTGGCCGGGTTTCGCTCAACGTCGAGCGGTGCGACCGCCCGGTTCGCCGCGCCTCAGGCCGCCATTATCCGCAGCCTGGTGAGCCAGATTGCCGAGCTTGTCGCCGGGGAAGAGGGCACGGACCTGGACCTGACCACGGGCACGGGCGCGGGCACGGGTGCTGAACTGCCGCCCGGCAGCCCGGACGACCTGGTCGCACGGCTCGGGCTGAGCCGCAGTACCGAGCTGCCGGAGGATCCGGTCCTGGCCCGGCTGCTGCCCGACGCCTACCGCGATGATCCGGAGGCGTCGGGAGAATTCCGCCGGTACACCGAGCAGGACCTGCGCTCGGGCAAGGTGGCCGCGGCCATGACGGTGCTCCAGACGCTGCCGCCGTCCGGCGGCCGGGTCCGGCTCTCGCACTCAGATGCGGGCGCGTGGCTGCGGGCGCTGAACGATGTCCGGCTCGCCCTCAGCGTGCGCCTGGGAGTGACCGATGACTTCGATGAGCAGGTGGAGGACATGAGCGCGGATGACCCCCGTTCTGCGTATGTGTGGGTTTACCAGTGGCTGGCCTTTCTCCAGGACAGCCTCGTCGGCGCGCTGTCCTGACGCCCGCCGGTTACGCTCGCACCCATGCTCACCATCGGCCGCGCTCTGCACGCGCAGATCATCGCTCACGCCAGGAAAGATCACCCGGACGAGGCGTGCGGGGTGATCGCGGGCCCGGCCGGGACGGACCGGCCCGAGCGCTTCATCCCGATGACGAATGCCGAGCGGTCGCCGACGTTCTACCGGTTCGACTCGATGGAGCAGTTCCGGGTCTGGCGCGAGATGGACGACCGCGATGAGCAGCCCGTCGTCATCTACCACTCCCACACCTCGACCGAGGCCTTTCCCTCGCGCACCGACATCTCCTACGCCAGCGAGCCGGAGGCGCACTACGTCCTGGTGTCCACCCGTGACGCCGGTGATCCGGAGTTCCGCTCGTTCCGTATCGTGGAAGGCGTCGTTACCGAAGAGGAGGTCCGGATCACCGGGGCGGCCGCGGACGCGGCGGCGCAGCGGCCGGAATGATCCGGAAGGACGGCGGGTTGGACCGCAAGAGACACCGACAAGTGTTCCCACACCTGGAGCGTTACTGATGGCCATCGAGGTCCGCATCCCGACGATCCTGCGCAACTACACGGGCGGGGCAAAATCGGTCGAGGGGGCCGGCGATACGCTCGCTGACCTGTTCACCGACCTGGAGTCGCGGCATGGCGGGCTGCGCGAGCGGCTGGTAGATGGCGCTGGCCTGCGCAGGTTCATCAACGTCTACCTCAACGACGAGGACGTGCGCTTCCTCGGCGGGCTGGACGCGCCGCTCAAGGACGGCGACACCGTGACCGTGCTTCCGGCCGTGGCCGGCGGGATGCGCTGACCGCCAGGCACGCAGAGCCGCGCCGCGCCTGGCCAGGCCTCGCGGGGTCACGGCTGACAGCGGCCACGGCACTGGCCAGGGAGCAGGCAGGAGCCTGATGCGCTACGACTCGCTGCTCGACTCGGTCGGGGGCACGCCCTTGGTCGGGCTGCCGCGGCTATCGCCCGGCCCGGACGTCCGGCTGTGGGCCAAGCTGGAGGACAGGAACCCGACCGGCTCGGTCAAGGACCGGGCGGCGTTCTGGATGGTGGCCAGTGCGGAGAAGGACGGCCTGCTCACCCCGGGCGCGACTATCCTGGAGCCGACCTCGGGCAATACCGGTATCTCGCTGGCCATGGTGGCCAGGCTGCGGGGTTACCGGCTCATCTGCGTGATGCCCGAGAACACCTCGGCCGAGCGCAGGCAGCTGCTCGAGGTATACGGCGCCTCGATCATCTCCTCCCCGGCCGCCGGCGGATCCAACGAGGCGGTGCGGGTGGCCAAGCAGCTGGCCGCCGACAATCCCGGCTGGGTGATGCTGTACCAGTACGGCAACGAGGCCAACTCGCGCGCGCACTACGAGACGACCGGGCCCGAGCTGCTGGCCGACCTGCCGCAGATCACGCATTTCGTGGCCGGGCTCGGCACGTCGGGAACGCTGATGGGCACCGGCCGGTACCTGCGCGAGCAGCTGCCGGACGTGCAGGTCGTCGCGGCGGAGCCGCGTTACGGGGAACTGGTCTACGGGCTGCGGAACATGGACGAGGGTTTCGTGCCCGAGCTGTACGACGAGTCGGTACTGACCAGGAGGTTCTCGGTATCGTCGGCGGACGCCCTGCGCCGGACCAGGGAACTGCTGGAAGTCGAGGGCCTGTTCGCGGGGATCTCCTCGGGCTGCGTGCTGCATGCGGGACTCGCGCTGGCGGCCAGGGCTGAGGCGGACGGCCAGCGCGCCGACATCGCGCTGATGATCGCCGACGGGGGCTGGAAGTACCTGTCGACCGGGGCCTACGGCGGCACCCTGGCGGAAGCCGAGGCGCGGCTCGAGGGCCAGCTGTGGGCGTGACCATGTCGTCGGCGAAGGGCGAACTGACCGCATGACCATCTTCGATGAGGCCACGGCGGTACGCGCCCGTGGCGGCGGACTGTACGACGTGCTGCCCGACCAGCGGTTCGCCGTCGTCGCGCCGGGTGGCGACACGCCGCCTGCGGTCAACGGCGGCGTGCTGATCGCCACCGTGCTGCGCGCCGTGCTGGACTCCTCCCCGCATCCGCACCCCATCGCCACCAGCGCGCATTTCCTGCGCGTCGCCAAGCTCGAGCCCGCCACCGTCCGGGTGACATGGCTGAAGCAGGGCAAGACCGCCGCGACCGCGCGGGCCACGCTGATCCAGGATGACCGGCCGGTCCTGGAGGTGACGGTGACCACGGGAACGCTGCCCGCGCGCTTCGCCGACGGCCCGGAGTTCAGCTGGACCGGCGAGCCGCCCTGTTTCCCGCCGATCGAGGAGTGCGTGGACCTGGGCCACTGGCCAGGAACGTTGGGCGGCGACGGGAGGTCGGGCTATGCCGCTCAGGTGGTGCTGCTGCTCGACCCCGCGACGACCGGCTGGCACCGCGGCGAGATCTCGGGAGTGCCCGAGGTGCGGGGCTACTTCGCTCTGCGCGAGGACCGGGACCCGGACGCTTACACGCTCGCGCTGGCCGTGGACGGGCTGCCGCCGACTGTCTTTGGCCTGGGCATAACCGGCTGGTCGCCGACGGTGGAACTCACCTGGAGCATGCGCGCGGTGCCCGCGCCGGGTCCGCTGCAGGTCGCCACCCGGTGCCGGCACGTCAGCGGCGGCTGGTTCGACGAGGAAGCCGAGGTATGGGACTGCGCCGGGCACCTGGTCGCGCAGAGCCGCCAGATGGCGCGGCTGGGGCGGGGCAGGCGCCGCCCGGCTGACGGCTGAGACTCAGGGCACGCTCTTGATCTTCCAGACCAGGACGGAGCCGACGGCCGCCACGACCGCGGTCCCGGCGAACATCAGCGGGTAGCCGCTGATGTTCACCAGCAGTCCCGAGAAGGCCGCGCCGAGCGCGGCCGGGGCGACAATGGCGATGTTGATGATGCCGAGATCCTTGGCCCGGTCCCTGGCTTCCGGCAGGACCTGCGTGATCAGCGCCTGGTCGACGGCGAGGTAGGCGCCGAACCCGGCACCGAACAGCACCGCCGCCACGATCGCCGCGGGCCAGGTTTCCACGAAGGTCAGCAGCAGGGCCGCGACCCCCATCAGCGCGCCCGAGATCGTGACGATCATCTTGCGCTTGCCCAGCCGGTCCGAGACGATCCCGCCGACGATGGCGGTGACCACGACGAATCCCGTGTAGATGACGATCAGGATGAGCAGGCCCTGCGCGGGATGCGGGTAGTGCACCGCATCGCGCAGGAAGTACAGCAGGTACAGGGTTCCCATCGCGATCGCGAGCGAGGCGAGGAACCGGGTGAGCCAGGCCCAGCCGAAGTCCGGATACTGGCGCGGGCTCAGCCAGTAGGAGGAGAGCAGCGTGCGCAGCGACAGCGGGGCACGGTCGGACACCTCCAGCGGATAATCGGGGGTGAACAGCACGAACGGCAGGGTGAGCACCACCAGCGGAATGGCCAGCGCCAGGTAGCCGCCGGTCCGGCTGGTGAATACGCTCACGGCCAGGATCGTGCCGAGCACCAGCCCGAGCGCCTGCGGCATGCCCACCCAGCCCGCCACCGTCGCGCGCTGGTTGACCGGGACGTGATCGGGGACCGCGGCGCTCAGGCTGGCGAACTCGCCGTTCTGGAAGGCGCTGAACAGCACCCACAGGACGACCACGCCCAGCACGCTGGTCTGCTTGGCCAGCACCGCCAGGCAGATCGCGGCGAGCACGGCCATGACCAGGGTCCAGCGATGCCGCCTGCCGTGCATCCGGCCGATACTGAAGGCACGCGTGGTCCGGTCGGACAGGGCGCCGGCCACCGGCGTAGCCAGAGCCGAGGCGATGGCACCGAAGGCCGAGACGTAGGCCAGCGCGGTGATCTTGCCATTCGGGTCGATCGCCTGCAGCTGCTCGGGGATCAGGACCTGCAGCGGGGTCAGCGCCGCCATCCACATGGCCAGGCTGGCCAGCCCGAGGCCGGCGATCCAGCCGCCGCGGACGTGCTTGCTGGGCTCGGCCAGCGCCAGGGACAGCAGCGTCGGCTGATCAGTGGTCTGGTCAGTCACTAGCGCACCTCCGCGAGCCCCCGGCGGTCGCCGGGAGGCGAGCCGATCTGCCACCTGCACGGATCATGCCCCTTTCCCGGCCATGATGGTAGACGTATTGTCGGTGAACGTGCGAACAACGATCATCGGATGCTCGGGCAGCTTCCCCGGCCCGGACAGCCCGGCTTCCTGCTATCTCATCGAGGCCGAGGGGTTCCGGCTGCTCCTGGACCTCGGCAACGGGGCGCTCGGGGCCCTGCAGCGCTCTACCGGGCTGTATGACATCGACGCGATCTGCCTGAGCCATCACCATGCTGATCACTGCATCGACATGGGCGCCTACAGCGTCGCCCGCCTCCACCATCCGGACGGCCCCCGGCCGCGGATCCCGGTCTACGGGCCCGCCCGTACCGCCGAGCGGCTGACCAGGGCGCTGGGCCTTGACCCTGGCACGGGCATGACCGATGCCTTTGACTTCGTCACTCTCGCGCCGGGAACGATCGAGATCGGGCCGCTGCGAGTCACCGTGGACCATATGAATCACCCGGTCGAGACGTTTGGCTTCCGTTTTGAGCAGGGCGGCCACGCACTGGCCTACTCGGCGGACACCGGTACCTGCGACCGGCTCGTCAGCCTGGCCGCGGACGCCGACGTACTGCTCTGCGAGGCATCATTCCTGACTGGCCCAGGGCTCCCGGCGGACCTGCACCTCACCGCCCGGCAGGCGGGCGAGCATGCCGCGCGGGCCGGGGCCGGCCAGCTCGTCCTGACGCACCTGGTGACCTGGAACGATCAGGCCCTGGTCCTGGAGGAGGCGGCATCCGCGTTCGGCGGCCCGCTATCGCTGGCCGCGTCCGGCCAGATCATTGTCCCTGGCTGGCGTCGCCGGCCCTGAGCCGCCGGGCACATAAGCTGCTCTTCCATGCGCGTACTCGTGACCGGCGGCGCCGGCTTCATAGGCTCACACCTGACTGACGCGCTCATCGGCCGCGGTGATGAGGTCAGCGTGATCGATGACCTCTCGGCCGGCCGCGCCGCCCGCCTGGATGAGCGGGCCGCCCTGCATACCCTGAGCATCATCGACTCCGAGCAGCTCTCGCTGCTGGTGGAGAAGATCAGGCCCGAGCTGATCTGTCATCTGGCCGCGCAGATCGACGTGCGGGTATCGGTGGCCTTCCCGTCCCGCGACGCCAGGGTCAACGTGGTCGGCACGGTCAATGTCCTGGAGGCCGCCCGCGCGGCTGACGCACGGGTGATCCTCTGCTCGACCGGCGGTGCCCTGTACGGCCGGGACGCGCCGATCCCGTCGCTCGAGGACGTGCTGCCGCTGCCCGAATCCCCGTACGGGATCGCCAAGTACTGCGCCGAGCAGTACGTCGGCCTGTACAACCGGCTGCACAGCACCAGGCACGCGGTGCTGCGGTTCGCCAACATCTACGGCCCGCGCCAGGATCCTTCCGGCGAGGCCGGCGTGGTCCCGATCTTCTGCTCCCGCGTGCTGGCCGGGCAGCAGCCGGTCATCTACGGCGACGGCACGCAGACCCGCGATTACGTCTACGTCGGCGATGCCGTCGCGGCCTTCCTGGCCGCCAGCGACAGCGGCCGGCCGGGCATCTGGAACATCGGCACCGGCGCCGAGACCAGCGTCCTGGACCTGGCCGCGATCATCGGCGCGGCCGGGGGCCGCCGCGTGGAGCCGCAGTTCGCCCCGCAGCGGCCCGGCGAGCTGCAGCGCAGCGCGCTGGCGGCGGGGCGGGCGACCCGTGATCTCGGCTGGCGCGCCGCCACTTCGCTCCCGGACGGAGTTCGCGCCGTCTATCAGTGGATCGAGGCAGGCGCGCCCGAGCGCGCCGCTGCCTGAGGTCCCCGATACGCTGGCCGGATGTCCCGACCCGACGGGCGCAGCCCCGATCAGCTGCGAGAGATAAAGATCACCAGGGGCTGGCTCGATCACGCCGAGGGATCGGTGCTGGTCGAGTTCGGCGCCACCCGCGTGCTCTGCGCGGCCAGCGTGGAGCAGGAACTGCCCCGATGGCGGCGGGGGAGCGGCCTGGGCTGGGTCACCGCTGAGTACGCCATGCTGCCCCGCTCCACCAATACCCGCAGTGACCGCGAGTCGGTCAAGGGCCGGGTCGGCGGCCGCACCCACGAGATCTCGCGGCTGGTCGGCAGATCGCTGCGAGCCTGCATCGACGCCAAGGCGCTCGGCGAGAACACCATCATCATCGACTGTGACGTGCTGCAGGCGGATGGCGGTACCCGCACCGCGGCGATCACCGGGGGATACGTCGCGCTCGCCGACGCGATCGGGTGGCTGCGGGGCCGCAAGCGGCTGCGGGGCGATCCCCTGGCTGCCTCGGTCGCCGCGGTCAGCGTGGGGATCATCGACGGCCAGCCCCGGCTCGACTTGTGCTACGAGGAGGACGTTGTCGCGCAGACGGACATGAACGTGGTCTGCACGGGCGACGGGAGCTTCGTGGAGATCCAGGGGACGGCCGAGCGCGAGCCGTTCGGCCGTGAGCTCCTGGACGAGCTGCTGAGCCTGGCCGTGGCCGGCTGTGGCGAGCTGACCGTGCTGCAGCACGAGGCACTGTCCAGGAAATGACCGGGAAACGGGAGCCCGGCGTCGGTCCGCCTCCCCGGCTGGTCCTGGCCACTGCTAATCAGCACAAGCTCGCCGAGCTGACCAGGATCCTCGCGTCGGGCAGCGTGGCGGTGCAGGCCACTGGCCTGCGGGACTTCCCCGGCGCGCCGGACGTTCGCGAGACCGGTGCCACCTTCGGCGAGAACGCGCTGCTCAAAGCGCATGCGATCGCGCAGTTTACCGGGCTGCCGGCCGTCGCCGACGATTCAGGTATCTGCGTGGACGCGCTGAATGGCATGCCCGGCGTGCTCTCGGCCCGCTGGTCCGGCCGGCACGGGGACGACGAGGCCAACCTGCTCCTGCTGCTGGCCCAGCTGGCCGACGTGCCGGACAGCAGGCGCGGGGCGCACTTCACCTGCGCGGCCGCGCTGGTGCTGCCCGATGGCCGGGAGCACCTCAGCGAGGGGGCCGTGCACGGCCGCCTGATCCGCGAGCCCAGGGGAGCGAACGGGTTCGGCTACGATCCGATCTTCGTCCCGGACGGCGCCGGGCTGACGACCGCCGAGATGACCTCGGCGGCCAAAGACAAGATCAGTCACCGGGGAAAGGCGCTGCGCGGGCTCGCGCCGGTGATCGCCGGCCTGCTCGCGCATGATGCCAGATAAGCACGAGCAGCCAAGCTCATGCCTTTCTCTGGACTGGGCCAGGAAGGCATGTCTTGAGCTGCGGCCCGACGTTTCGGCTCCTGTGCATGAGGTGAATGCCGGCAATAGCGCATTACCGGTCTGCTCGTTCACCAGAGGAGATAAGTGAATTCACCCGGCTCTACTGCCCCCTGCATTACAGGCCAGGCGGGATAGTGGCGAGAGCGGAGGATGCGTGATCGAGCCTGAGGACTGGGTAGTCGCCACGCCGCCGATGGCCTGGGTTCCGACGTTCTGCACGTCCGGCGCCCCGGCGAAGAGCAGGTCCTGCCGGGCGGGGCTGGTCAGGACCACGGTCACCGTCTCACTGACCGTGCCGGACGCCGGCCGGGGCCGCCCCGCCACTAGCCGGCGAGCCTCGCGGTCGCGCATATGGCTATGACAAATGCGTGAATGCCCGGTAAAATCGGTCATTGACCAACGATAGCCGGTTCCGGAGCCGGCGGCGACATTGGCTCTGGGTTCCCTGGAAAGGCCGCCGGACGGACCGGTACGGTAGGGCCGACTGACCGGCTCCGGCGGGCGGGCCGTTCCGGAGGGGAGAACGCATGGCAGAGCACAGCGTGGCCGCGCACCGCCTGTCGGCGGGGGACGCGGCGCCCGACTTCACGCTGCCCGACGCGGACGGCCAGCAGGTGAGCCTCGCGTCACTGCGCGGGCAGCGGGTAATCATCTACTTCTACCCGGCCGCGATGACGCCCGGCTGCACCAAGCAGGCCTGCGATTTCCGCGACAGCAAGAGCGATCTGTCGGACGCCGGGTACGCCGTGCTCGGCATCTCGCCGGACAGCCCGGCTAAGCTCGCGGCCTTCCGTGACCGGGAGGGGCTGACGTTCCCGCTGCTTTCCGATCCCGACCGGGGCGTACTGCAGGCCTACGGCGCGTACGGCCAGAAGATGCTGTACGGCAAGACGTCCGTCGGGGTGATCAGGTCTACCTTCGTGGTGAGCGCGGACGGCAAGATTGAGCACGCGTATTACGGAGTCAAGGCGACCGGCCACGTCGCCCGGCTCCGCAAGGACCTGGGCTGCTGAGCGGATTTTGGCTGCTACAGGGACCACGGCCGCGGGGCGGTGCGCTCGGCTCGCTGGCCAGAATCTTCCGACCATGACTCTCCAGGGGCCGTAGCCCAACGGCAGGAGGCGCGCGGTTTAGGTCCGCGACAGTGTGGGTTCGAATCCCACCGGCCCCACAACGCTGAGCGCACGCGCATCGATACTCACGCAGGCACGGCTACTATGACGGAGTGCATGCCGAGAGCTTGTCGGGGCCAGGCTCCGATGTGACCCCCCTGCCGGTCGCCGGGCCGGGCGACCCTGGCGATGGCCGCCCGTTGCTCGCGCTGATGGATGCGGCGGCCTCCAGGGCCGCCGCGGATGAGGCCGCCGATTCGTACAGCTGGCTTGATCCGATCATCCCGGATGTCGAACCCTCCGACGGCCGCGCCGCCCGCTCCCACCGCACCCGGCGGGCGATCGTCGACGCGATGCGGTCTTTGCATGCCGACGGTGACCTGCACCCGACGGCTCCTCGTGTCGCCGAGCGCGCCGGAGTGTCGCTGCGCACCGTCTGGCAGCAGTTCGCCGACATGGAGACGCTGCTGGTCGAGGCGTGCCGCCGTGACCATGAGGTCCTGCTGTCGCTGGTCAAGAGAATCGACCCGGACCAGCCGCTGGCGGCGCGGATCACCGCGTTCGTCAGCCAGCGCAGCCGCGTTCTGGAGCAGATGACCCCGACGTGGCGGGCGGAACATGTGCACAAGCCGACCTCCCAGCAGTTGCGGCGCAATAAGGCGCAGATGATCAGGCGGTCGAGGGCGGAGCTCGAGACGGTGTTCGCCCTTGAGCTAACTCAGCTTGAAGGCGAGAAACGCCGGCAACTTCGCGACGCGCTGCATGCGATCAGCATCTGGACGTTCTGGGAGTCACTGCGTACGGATCTCAATCTCGGCCCGGAGGAGGCCCGAGATCTTTTCGGCGCGACCTTCACGGCACTTCTAGCCGAGGCCGGATTCCGCTAGGGTGATCGCTAAGGCGCTGGGGTGTCGGCGGTTATCTCACCATTGGCTGCGCAAACTATTGAACTTGCACCCATAGTGCGGTTATCGTGACGTCGACGCCAGGGGGGGCCGGGCGGACAACAGACGACTACCGCGAGGACCGCATGACAGCCACGACAGTAGATTCGATCCCCGAAGGCCGCCGGGCGGGCTCGTGGATCTGGCATCGCCAGCTCGACAGCTATCCCAATCGCGGGCCCCGCTATATGTACCTGGGCATCACGGTCCTCGCCACCGTGATGCTGTACTACGAGGCATACGTGGGCGGCTCGGTTTCGACCCTTCTTCTGCAGAACCTGAACATTACCTTCAAGTTCTTCGTGGTGGTCACGGCCATCGGCGCCCTGCTCGGGGCCTTCGGCTCGCTGGCTGCCGGCCTTTCCGACCGGTATGGCCGCGCCAACCTGGTGGTGTGGGGGGTGCTGATCACCGCGATCTTCGTGGGATTCGTACTTCCGACCGCGACGAACAAGTGGTCCTTCACCATCTACAGTTTCGTGGTCGGCACGATCGAGGGCATCATCCTGGTGGCCACCCCGGCGCTGATCCGCGACTTCTCCCCGCAGACCGGCCGGGCCACGGCCATGGGCCTGTGGACCAGCGGCCCGGTCCTGGGCAGCCTGGTCGTCGCGATCGTGGGCAGTGCCACCATTCCGGCCGTGGTACTGAACACGCGCCTGTGGACCCATCAGTACCGGATCTGCGGCACCGTCGGGCTGATCGTATTCGTGATCACCTTCTTCGGGCTGCGCGAGCTGAGCCCCGGGCTGCGCGACCAGCTGATGGTCACCATGCGCGACCGGGCGCTGATCGAGATCCGCGCCAAGGGGATCGACATCATGGCCGCGCTGCGCCACCCGTTCCGGCAGCTGATCAAGCCCGACGTCGTGATCTCCTCCCTGGCCATCGCGGTGTTCCTGCTCGTCTATTACACGGCCGTCGGATTCTCCGTGATCTACCTGAGTGCCCTGTTCGGCTTCACCCTCAAGAACGCCAACGGGATCAACAACTGGACCTGGGGCTTCAACGTCTTCGCGGTCGTCCTGGCCGGGGTTCTCTCCGACCGGCTCCGGGTGCGCAAGCCGTTCATGCTGGTCGGCGGGCTCGCCGCCGCGGTGATGATCCTGTGGTACGGGTCGCAGTTCGGCCACCACCCGAGCTACTACAAGCTCGCCTTCCTCGGCGCGGCCACCTCATTCTCCCTGGGTATCGCCTTCTCCCCCTGGCTGGCCAGCTTCACCGAGACCGTGGAGGACCACAACCCGGCCCTCATCGCCACCGGGCTGGCCATCTACGGCTGGATCCTGCGGATGGTGGTCTTCTTCGCGTTCCTGGCCATTCCGCTGGTCATTACCTCCCTCAACCCGCTGGTCCAGTACGGAACCAACGTGGAGGCCATAGCGACCAGATACGCGCCCCAGCTCGCCTTCGCCCAGAGCCACCCGAAGGTCGTCGCCCTGGCCCAGCGGGACTCGGGCCTGCTGGCCAACGCGGCGAAGTTCGCGCCCGTGCTGGCGGTGATGCAGGCCCATCCGGCCCCGTTCACCACGCTGATCGGGATCACCAACCCGGCCGCCGTCCCGCCCGCCCTGACCCGCCAGCTGATCGCCGCCGGCGGCGGCGGCGCCAAGGGGGCGGCCATCCTGGCCACCTTCAACGCCAATAAGCCCGCCATCGTCGGCGTCGTTATCGCCGCGCCTCAGCTGAACACGCTCAAGCCCTACGCGGCGCAGCTGACGGCCCTGTCCAAGATCCCGCCGGCGCAGCTCCAGTACCTGCAGGATCATGCCGCCTCAGTCCAGCAGGCGGCGGCCCAGGCTCCGCAGCAGTGGAAGAACTGGTACTGGATCTGCTTCGGCGGCGTCGTCTTCTTCCTGCTCAGCATCCCGCTGCTGCGGGGCCGCTGGCGGACGCGCAACGCCCTTAAGGACGAGCGCGAGCACGAGGCGATGGTGGCCGCCGCCCTGGAGCAGGAGAAGGTCGGCGCCGGAGCCTGAGCCTGAGCCCCGGCCCGTGTCCGCACGGGTCGGCTAGCCTCAGGACTCGCGTTCTGGAACTGGTGTCCGGGCTGGTGCCCCGCCGAACGTCCTGGCGGGGCACCAGCCCGGCGGCATGCCGCGGGTCGGACGTGAGCCGCTGGTACCCGGCCGGGTACCGCTACTCGGGCAGGACGAGCCGGCCCCCGGCGTCCCGGCTGACGGCGATGACGTCGGTCACGGCGCCGACCGGGACAGCGCCATAGATGTGCGGATACGGCTCTGCTCCGGGTCCCGGTACCTCGTACCTGACCGGAGCCGGCAGAGCGGCGCTGTCGATGACCAGCACGACCAGGTCATCGGCGTCACCGTAGACGTACTCGGCCACGCCGCGCAGCTGGTGCCGCAGGGAGCAATGGATGAAGCCCTGCTCTTCGAGCGTGACCCCGCGGGTGGAGGTGCGGTACTCGCCTGCTCTCGCCGCCGCGGCCCAGGTTTCCCGCTCGGTGATGTGGAGGAGCTCGGTCATGACCGCGCCGCTAACGACGCAGCCGGGCGCGGAGCAGGCCGGGGAGCGCGGCCCGGCCGGCGATCGGGCGGAACCGGTCGGATGCGGCCTGCAGGGCCAGGGTTTCGTCATCGGTGAGGTCGATCTCGGCGGCCGCGACGTTGCTTTCCAGCTGCCCGACGCTGGACGCGCCGGGGATCGCGACCACGCAGCGATGGCGGATGACCCAGGCGAGCGCGATCTGCGCCGGGGTGGCGGAGTGCGCGTCCGCGACCTGGCGCAGGGCCGCGATCAGATCGCCAGCGCGCTCGAGATTCTCCGGGAGGAACAGGGGGTTGCCCGCCCGGACGCGGTTGGCCGGTCGGCTGGCCTGGTGATACCGGCCGGACAGCAGTCCCTGCGCCAGCGGGCTGTAGGCGATCACCGCGCGGCCATGTGACTCGGCGAACGGCAGCAGGTCGCGCTCCGGCGAGCGATCGGCCAGGCTGTAGCGGACCTGGTTGGTCAGGACCGGGCTGCCCAGCGCGTCCTCGGCGGCGCGCCACCGCGGCAGGGAGTAGTTGCTGACCCCGACCTCACCGACCAGCCCGACTCGCTGCAGCGCGCGCATGCCGCGCATGATCGTGCCGTCGCGGACCACCGGATTGGGCTGATGCACCTGGTAGAGGTCGAGCCGGCGGGCGCCCAGGCGGTTCGCGCTGGCCACCGCGCGCTGCTCGACGATCGGGGCGACGGGCAGCACCGGGAGTATCTTCGTCGCGAGGAAGACCGATTCCCGGTTTTCGCCGAGGGCGTCGCCGAGGATCCGCTCGCTGCGCCCGAAGCCGTAGATCTCGGCGGTGTCGAAGAGCGTGACGCCTAGCTCCAGCGCGCGACCCACGATGGCGTGCGCCTCCCGCTCGGCGTACGGCTGGCCGTATCCCCACTCGCGGGACCCGAACTGCCAGGTGCCCAGCCCGATTTTGGAAATCTTCTTGGCGGTGTCGATGTCCAGATAACGCATGGCTCCAGTGTCCGCCTCCCCGCGCCCCGGCGCTGGCTCAGGGGGGAGTTTCCCGTTCGTGCATATCGTGCGGCCCGCACAGCCGCTCCAGCCGGGAGAGTGTCTCGCGCAGATTGTCCTGGGCGGTGGCCGCGCGTGCCTGCTGCGGCGACAGCCAGCGCACCGGCGCGCCCTGGTTCTCCGGCCGCGCGGCGCCCGGATCACCGGTAGCCAGCACGAAGCGCAGGTCGGCATGCTCGTGAGCGGGCTCCGCGCTGCTGGCCGGGACACCGACGATCACCAGGTGCCGCAGGCTGGCGTCTGGCCATGGCACCAGGTCGGTCAGCCCGGTTTCCTCCGCGGCTTCCCGCAGCGCGATGGCCATCGGTTCGCTTTCACCGGGATCGCCGTGGCCGCCAACCTGAAGCCACGCCTGCTGGCGCTGATGCCAGCGCAGCAGCACCCGGCCACTGGCCGGGTGCACGATCAGCGCGGATGCGGTGACATGCAACGGAGTTGAGCGCAGCCACGGATCAGGTGCCTCGTGCGCGAGCGCGCGTACCCGCACCAGGTCGGCCGCCTCGGCCTGGCCCTCCGGCCGGTAGCGTCCGAGCAGTTCGATCAGGGGGCTATGCGGCGAGGGCATGGCTGGGCCGTCTCTCCAGGGGGCCGGACTGAGCGGTGAGGGGTATCAGACTAGCCGGGCTAGCATGGCCGGCATGGCGGGCGGATACCGGCTCTACGATGATCTCGCCGCGTGGTGGCCGCTGATCTCGCCGCCGCAGGAGTATGCGGAAGAGGCGGCCTACCTCGCGACGGTCCTGCGCTCGGCGCAGGTTCCCGTGCGGGAGGTCCTGGATCTGGGCAGCGGCGGCGGCCACAACGCCATGCACCTGAAGCACGGCCTGGCCCTGACGCTCGTTGACCTGTCCGAGCCGATGCTGTCGGTGTCGCGCCTGCTGAACCCCGAGTGCGCTCACCATCAGGGTGACATGCGAACTACCCGGCTCGGCCGCGTCTTCGACGCGGTCCTGGTCCATGACTCAGTCGACTACATCACCAGCGAGGCTGACCTGCGGCAGGTGATCGAGACGGCTTTCGCGCACTGCCGTCCGGGTGGCATCGCGGTATTCGTGCCCGACTACACCGCCGAGGGGTTCCGTGCGGCCGGCGGCCGGGGCGGCAGCAGCGGCCCGGACGGCAGGCAGGCCAGTTTCCGCCAGTGGATCTGGGATCCCGATCCGGCCGATACCTGGGTCCAGGCCGATTACGAGTTCGTGCTCCGCGCCGCGGACGGCACGGTGGAGATCGTGCGCGAGCAGCACCACCTGGGAGCGTTCCGCCGCGGTACCTGGCTCGCTCTGCTGGCCGAAGCGGGCTTCGACCCGCAGGCAGGCTTCGACCCGCAGGCAGGCCTGGACTCGCAGGCCGGCCTGGACCCGCAGGCCGTCCCCGGCGGCCGCGAGCCCCGAAACCTGTTCATCGGCCGCCGGGCCGCCGGCCCTGGCCCAGCCTGAGCTCAGGCTGAGCGGATCAGGTCGGCCGCCCTTTCCGCGATCATGATGGTCGGCGCGTTGGTGTTCCCCCTGATCACCGTGGGCATGACCGAGGCGTCTACCACCCGCAGGCCCTCCAGGCCGAGCACCCGCAGCTGCGGGTCGACCACCGCGCCCATGGCGCACGTGCTGGTCGGGTGATACAGCGTCTGGCACTCGCGCTTGATGAACTCCCAGAGGTCGGCGTCGCTGTCGGAGTCGGGGACGCGCATCGCCGCACGGCGATGCGGGGCCAGCGCCGGCTGCTCGGCGATGTCGGCCAGGATGCGAAGCGCCCGCGTCATCGTCTGGCGGTCGGCCGGGTCGGTGAAGTAGCCATGCACGATGTGCGGCTTGGCGCTGGGCAGGAGCGAGCGCAGGTAGACCTTGCCCCGGCTGCCGGGCTGCAGGATGACCGCGCCGAAGCCGAAGCCGTGGTCGGTCGGCAGGCCGAGGCCCTCGTCCACGAACATGACGGGAGCGGCGTGGATCTGGCAGTCCGGCGCGTCCAGGCCGTCCTGGCTGCGGAAGAAGCCGCCCGCCTCGCCGACGTTGGAGGTCAGCGGGCCGCGCCCTTCGTTCTCCAGCAGCGCGATGTTCTCCGGGGTCTCCGCGGTCATCAGCGTCTCGGTGTCCGTCAGGTAGCCGATGGCGACATGGACGTGGTCTTGCAGGTTCTCGCCGACCGGCAGGTTGGCGCGCGGCTCGATGCCGTAGGCCTGCAGCTCGGCCGCGACCCCGACCCCCGACAGCATCAGCAGCTGCGGTGAGTTATAGGCGCCCGCTGAGATGATCACTTCGCGCTCGGCCAGCACCTGCGAGAGCTCGTTGCCCCGCTCGTACTCGACGCCGATCGCCCGGTTACCGTCGAACATGATCCGGGTGCACAGCGCGTCAGTGATCACTTCGAGGTTCGGGCGCGCCATGGCGGGATGCAGGTAGGCCACAGCGGCGCTGCACCGCAGCCCGTTTCGCTGGGTGAGCTGGTAGTAGCCCACGCCGTCCTGCTCCGGCCCGTTGAAGTCATCGTTGCCCTTGTGCCCGGCCTGCTGCGCGGCTTCGATGTAGGCGTCCATCAGGGCATGCCGGGACCGGCCGTCGCTCACCGTCAGCGGGCCGCCGCTGCCGTGCAGGTCGCTCGGGCCGCGCTCGTTGTCCTCGGAGCGCAGGAAATACGGCAGCACGTCCGACCAGCCCCATCCGGTCGCGCCGCCCGCGGCCCACTGGTCATAGTCCGCCGGATTGCCGCGAATGTAGATCATCGCGTTCATCGAGGACGAGCCGCCCAGCATCTTGCCGCGCGGCAGGTACCGCCGCCGGTAGTCAAGCCCCGGCTCGGGATCGGTCAGGTAATCCCAGTCCCACTTGGACTGGAACAGCTTCCCGAACGCCGCCGGAATGTGAATCTCCAGCGCGGTATCGGGCGCGCCCGCCTCGATCAGGGTCACCCGAACGTCGGGATCTTCACTCAGCCGGGCCGCGAGCACGCAGCCGGCTGATCCGGCGCCAACAATGATGTAGTCAGGCACATGAGCCTCCAGGGGATTACAGCCTCAGCCAACAATGCTCGTCATCGCGACCCCTGTCGAGAGGTCATTTCGGCAAATTTCCTCCCTGCGGCACGGCCCGAACTGGCGGTCCGGTGGCTCATGTGACGCGAGCCGCCGGGCGACGTCAGCCGTGGCTCCCCTGGTCAGGGAGCCTGCCCGGTGCGGCCTGCCTTGACCCAGCCGGGCGCGCTGCTCAGGGCCGGGTGCCGAACGACGGCCGGCCGGGGCTGCCGGGCAGCGCGGCGTAGGCGTCATGGACCCAGTCGCACAGCAGCGGCCTGGTCTCACGGGGGTCGATGATCTCCTCGACGCCGAACCGTTCCGCGGTCCTGAGCGGGTTACGCACGGCATCCAGCCGGGCCCGGATGCCGGCCAGCACCGCCGCCGGATCGTCCGCGCGCTCAAGCTCGCCGCGGTAGGCGGCCTCGGTCCCGCCCTCGACCGGCAGCGAGCCCCAGTCGGCCGAGGGCCAGGCCCACCGGCGGATCAGGCGGTGCCGGTTGGTCATGCCCGCGCCGCCCACCCCGAAGACGCGGCGCATGATGATCTCGGCACCAGGGACGCTGGCCTGGTAGACGGCGCTGATCGCCCGGACGCCGTGGCGGATCGTGGCCCGCTGCTCGGCGCGGGTCCCGATGACCAGCCCTGGCTGGTCGGTGAAGGTGACGATCGGCAGGTGGAACGTCGAGCACAAGTCGGCCAGCCGGGTCAGCGCCTCCGCGCCCTCGACGGTGAGGCCGCCTCCGGCTGAATAAGGATCACCTGCGACCACGCCCACTGGATGGCCGTCGAGCCGGGCCAGCGCGGTCACCACCGGCCCGCCGTAATGCTGCACCTCCAGCACCGATCCGGCATCGAACACGGCCTGCAGGACGGCCCGGACCCGGTAGGGCTGGCGCCGGTTACGCGGTACCGCGGACAGCAGGCCGTCCTCTCTCCGCCCGGCCGGATCCTCGCTGCTGCTCACCGGCGGCCGCTCGTACGCGCTGGGTGGCAGGTACGACAGGAAGCGCCTGATCAGCTCGAATGCCTCGGGCTCCGAGGCCGCCACCAGGTCGACCGCGCCGTTGCGGGCGTGCACTCCAGAGCCGCCGAGCTGCTCCTTATCAACGTCTTCCCCGGTACCGCCCTTGACGACCGGCGGCCCGGCGACAAACAGCTGTGCCGTTCCTTCAACCAGGATCGACAGGTGCGCCATGCAGAGCCGGGCGGCGCCCAGGCCGGCCACCGGGCCGAGGCCGGCGGCGACGACCGGCACGGCGGACAGGTTGTCGACGACGTAGTCCCAGCCGGGATTGACGGGAACGTAGGTGTGCCCGTTCTGCTCGAGCGTCTTGACGCTGCCGCCCCCGCCCGTCCCCTCGATGAGCCGCACGAGGGGCAGCCGCATCTGGTTCGCGAGCTGCTCGGCGTAGATCTGCTTGCCCGCGATCGCGGCATCCGCGGCGCCGCCGCGGATCGTGAAGTCGTCGCCGCCGACCACGATCTTGCGCCCGGCGATGCGGCCCGTTCCGGTGACGAAGTTGGCCGGGGTGAAGGAGGCCAGCGCGCCATCGCCGTCATAGGCGGCGTGGCCCGCCAGCGCCCCTATCTCGTGGAAGGATCCCTCGTCGAGCAGCGCCGCCAGGCGCTCCCGCACGGTCAGCCGGCCGGCCGCGTGCTGACGCCCGACCTTCTCGGGGCCGCCCATCCGGTCTGCCATTTCCTGCCGGCGGCGCAATTCGTCCAGTTCCGGCTGCCACGTCATGGCGACACGCTAACTTACGGTGCCGTTGTGCCAGGCGCCGATGATCGGCGCTAGCTCCGACAGCCGCGTGATAACGGCATCGGGAACGGCGCCGTCGAATGCCGGGACATCGCTATTGGCCATCAGGACGGCGCGCATGCCGGCCTGTTTCGCGCCGTACACGTCGTCGTAGGGACGGTCGCCGACGAACACGCACGCGGCCGGGTCATCGACCCCGACGGCGGCCATGGCGGCGCGGAATGCCTCCGGATGCGGCTTGGTCCACTCCAGCTCGCTGCTGTAGACAGCGCCGTCGATCAGGCCGAGTAGCCCGTCCCGGCCGAACACCTGCTCGTGCCTGCTGCGCGGCCACATGGTGTTCGACAGCACGCCCACCTTGATGCCGTCGGCGCGCAGGCTGCGCAGCAGGTCAGGCGCATCGGGGTCGGTCAGCGTGTGCGGATCCCAGGCCTCGAAGTAGCTGGCCATGAGCTCGTCGGTGGCCGGGACTCCGGCCCGCTCGAACACATGGCTCATCGTGGCGCTGCGGCTCTCGCGCTCGCACGCCAGCCACAGGTCCCGTTCGGCGGCGAGGACGGCCGCGGCGTGCCCGGCCGCGGTCTCGGCGGGAAAGTGCAGCACGCAGACATCGCGCCAGAGCGCCTCGTGATCTACGGTGTGCCAGGGCGTGAGGGTCCCGCCCCAGTCGAAGATGACCGCCTGTACCGTCATGGCCCGCATCCTATGCGTCGTCCGGCCTGCCGGGCGGCCGTCCATTTCCGCTATCGTCAGTGGATGTCCGGATTGCAATTCGCCATCGACTTTGTGCGGGCCATCGCCTGGCCGGTCGCGATAGTTGCCATCGTGATCTTCCTGCGCCGTCCGATTGCCGACATCCTGATGCAGCTGGCGTCCGGTATCCGACGGCTGCGGGCCGGCCAGTCCGATGCCGATTTCGACCGGGTCGTGGGCGAGACGAAGGCCGAGCTGACCGCGACGGTGTCCGGCGGGGGGCGCAGCCCCGAGGTGTTTCCGGTGCTGCTGCGGTTCGCGACGCTCGCCGAGGATGACCCGGCGGCGGCCATCGCCCAGGCGTTCGGAGCGGTCGAGCCGGCCCTGCGGGCCCTGCTGGCATCCAGTGGCAAGCTGGAGCCGGTCGGCGTCGGCGACCCGACTGCCGTTGCCCGGTTCGCGCGAGATCAGCGGCTCGTGCCCGAGTCGGCCGTTCGCGCCGTGGACGGCATAGTTACCCTCCGCAACATGGCGGCCAGTGACCCGGCGCGGGCCACCAGGGATCATGCGGTGAAGTACCTGGCCCTCATTGACGCCGCGCTGTTCGCCATCGGACTGTACCGAGACCAGGCCGCTGCACGGCAATCGCAGATAGCGTGACTTGCGCGGGGACGCGGCCACGGAGCGCCGGGGACGCAGCCACGGAGCGCCCGGCGCAGACCGCAGCCGGGTTTCGTGATCACAGCCAGCCGCCCGCCGTGCGGTCCGGGCGCCGGCCTGGAAAGATTGGCCGGATAGCCGGGGCTCGCGACGGATGCCCCGGCCCAGAAGGGATGCATGCGATGGCCGATCCGGATGGCGCAGTGGAGGTGCACGGCACGGTCGCGGTGAACGGCCGGGTGGTGAGCCGTGATCCGAACGCGATCGTGGCGGAGATCGAGCGCACCCGCGAGAACCTGGCGCGGACCATCGACACCATCGCCGAGCGGGTAAACCCGGCGACCAACGCACGGCTGCTGCGCGAGCGCGCGCAGGAGCAGATAGCGCGGCCTGAGGTCCGGCTAGCCGCCCTGGCCGTGGGCCTGGCGACGGTCGGCATCCTGATCTACCGGATCTGGGGCAGGCGCGCGAGGTAGCGGCCCGTGGTGCCCGTGGCTCGTGGTGCCCGCCGCCAGTACTGCCCGCAGGCCCGTTCTGCCTCCTGCCTGCAGGCCCGTGCCGCCGCCGCAGGCCCGCTAGAGGAAAGCCTTGCCCTCGCCCCGGTAGGTGGGGACGGTCGCGACGACCGCGTCGCCCTCGATCAGGTGCAGCTCATTGAACCGCTCGCAGAGCTCGCCCGCCTTGGCGTGCCTGAGCCACGCCCGGTCGCCGATGCGCAGGCGGTCGGCCGCCGCGCCGAGCAGCGGCGTCTGCACCTCGCCCGCCCCTTCCTGGGCATCCAGCCGCAGCCCGGCAGGCAGATACGGGCTGGGCAGGCGGCTGGCCTCGCCGGCCCCGGAGGCCAGGTAACCGCCGCCGAGCGCGGTCACCACGCCCGGCCCTGGCCGGCGCACCACGGGAAGCGCGAACATCGCCGCAGGCTGGCCGGAGAAGCCGAGGTAGCTGTCGAACAGGCGCGGCTGATAGAGCCCGGATCCGGCACCGATCTCGGTGACGGCTGCCTCGGCGGCGGTCTTCTCGACCGACCCGGTACCGCCGCCGTTGACGAACTCCAGCGGGGCCACCTGGCGTACCGCGGCGACGATGGCCGCGCGGCGCCGGGCCAGCTCGGCACCGGACCTGCGCTGCATATAGCGAATGGCCTGCGCATACAGCGGCCGTCCCGGCGGATTGTCGCCGACGCCGGCGATCTGGCCCTCGTAGGCCATCAGGCCGGCCAGGGTGAGCCCGGGCCGGGCGGCGATGGCCGTGGCCAGCGCGGCGGCCTGGGCGGGGGTACGGACCGGCGAGCGCCGGGCTCCGGCCCGCAGCCGGCCCCGCAGCGCGACGTAGCTCGCATCGATGTCGATGCTGACCCTGACCGGATGCGGCTCGGCGACGCTCGCGGCCGCCTTCTCGATCAGGTCGAGGTGCTCGGGGCAGTCCACCATCAGCGTGATGACCGCCGCCGCCGCGGCGTCACCGGCGAGCCGCGCGAGCGCGGCCTGATCGGCGGTTGGGTAGGCGATCACGATGTCATCGCTGGTGCCGCATTCGGCCAGCCACAGAGCCTCGGGCAGGGTGTAGGCGAGAATGCCGCGGAAGCCGTCTGTCCGCAGGACCTGATCCATCACCTGACGGCAGCGCACGGACTTGCTCGCCAGCCGGATCGGCTTGCCCGCTGCCCGCCGCCGCATGGCCGCGGCGTTGACGCGCAGTGCCGCCAGGTCCACGACCGCGAATGGCGGCTCCAGGTGCGCGGTGGCGGCGTTAAGGCGCGCCAGGTCGCGCCGGGAGGCGGCCATGGTCACGGCGAGTCGGCGGTCAGCTGCGTGTATTCCTGGGCCGACAGCAGGCCGGGTGGCGCCTGCTCATCTCCGTCGGCCAGCTGGACCTTGAACAGCCAGCCAGCGCCGTAGGGGTCGGAGTTGACGAGGCCGGGGTCATCTTCGATATCGCCGTTGACCTCGGTCACCTCACCATCGACGGGCGAGTAAAGGTCGCTGACCGACTTGGTGGACTCAACTTCGCCGCACGGCTCGCCGGCCGTCACCTTGGTGCCGGGCACAGGCGCGGAAACGAAGACAACGTCGCCGAGCGCCCGCTGCGCATGGTCCGTGATGCCGATGGAGGCGATGGTGCCGCTGATGGCTACCCACTCGTGCTCCGGGGTGTAGCTCAGCTCATCGGGAACTGTCATTGTGACCCTTTCTCGTACATGGTGAGCCGGGACGGCCGGTCAGGCCGGCCGGCGGTAGAACGGCAGCGGCACGAGTGTCGCGGGCTCCGCGCTGCCCCTGATGTCCACGGCGAGCCGGCCGCCGCCGTCGCGGCCCGCCTGGTCGGCGGCGGCCGGATCGAGATATGCCATCGCGATCGGGACGCCGAGCGTCGGGGAGGGTGAGCCGCTGGTGACGGTCCCGCGTGGCGCGCCGTCCCAGAGAACGTCATACCCGTGCCTGGGCACCCGCCGGGACTGGCTGGCCAGTCCCACCAGGAGCCGCTGCGGCGGGGCTTTAGCGGCCTGCGCCAGCGCGGCCCGGCCGACGAAGTCAGCCGGCTTATCGAGCTTCACCACCCGCCCCAGGCCCGCGTCGAACGGGGTCACCTCCGGGCCGAGCTCATTGCCGTACAGCGGCATGCCGGCCTCCAGGCGGAGCGTATCGCGGGCGGCCAGGCCGGCCGGAACCAGCCCGTCGGCCGCTCCCGCGTCGCTCAGGGCGGCCCAGACCCGCTCGGCGTCCCGCGGCTCAGTGAAGATCTCAAAGCCGTCCTCGCCCGTGTAGCCGGTGCGAGCCAGCAGCACCTGCCCCCCGGCGACGGTGGCGCGGTAGCCGGCGTAATACTTCACCTCATCAAGGTCGGCGTCCGTGAGCGGCGCGAGGATCCGCGCCGCGTGCGGCCCCTGGATGGCGATCAGCGCGTAGTCGCTGGTCCGGTCCGTCACTGCGGCCTGCCTGCCGTCCGCGCGCTCGACGAGCGCCTGGTAGACGGTACTGGCGTTGGCCGCGTTCGCGACCACGAGGAACTCATCGTCGGCCAGCCGGTACACGATCAGGTCATCGATGACCCCGCCGTCGGCGGCGCAGATCATCGTGTAGCGGGCGCGGCCCGGCCGCAGCGCGGACAGGTTCCCGACCAGCGCGTAATCCAGTGCGTCCGCCGCCTCCTGGCCGGTCACCGCCAGCTCGCCCATGTGGGACAGGTCAAAGAGCCCGGCCGCGGCCCGCACCGCCTTATGCTCCGCGGTCTCGCTGCCGTACCGCAGCGGCATCAGCCATCCGGCGAAGTCCGTCAGGGTCGCGCCGAGTCCCTCGTGGACCGCTGTCAGCGGTGTCCGCCGCGGTGCCGGGGCTTGCGGATCTGTCATCTGCGGACTCCAGGGGCGGGCCGGAATGCAAGGGCCGAAACAGCCGTGCCGAGCGCACTCGGCGCACGGCCCCGCGTGAGGCCGCGGCGGGCGGTGCCGGGCACGCGCCGGCTGGCGTCAGCCTATCCGGATCACCGAGCCGGCTGCCTGCCGGGCCAGCGGCATTTCTTGATCACGAAGGATCCTGGTGGTCAGGGCGGCCAGCATCCTTCGTGATCAAGGAACAGGCGCGCCCTGGGCGAGGTCCGGCTTCATCGGCGCCCTGAATGCACGGGTATGCCGGTAAGCAATCCGTATAAGTACGCGTCGGGACGCCGTGGGGGTGGGCCGCAGCCCCCCCGGCCGGGATAATCAACGGCATGGAACTGCTCACCGACGATGAAATTGCCGCCCGGCTGGGCGACGTACCGGGCTGGGAGCGGGACAGGGGGAGCATCAGATCCACGGTTACGCGCAGTGACTTCCGTGATGCCATGCGCTACGCCGGTGCGGTGGCGGACCTGGCCGAGGAGGCCAGTCACCACCCGGACATCCTGATCCAGTGGAATCGGGTCACCCTGACCCTGTCGACGCACTCGGCCGGCGGCCTGACCGCGGCCGATTTCGCGCTCGCGGAGAAGATCAGCGGGCTGGACTAGGGCGGCTGGACTAGGGCGCGGAGCCCGTTGTGATGCCGGCCAGGATGAGGTCGATGCCGGCCAGGAATTGCTCGCGGTCGTCGTGCTCGCGCAGCTGCGTCGCCATCTGTTGCATGAAGGGGTACCGCGCGGGGCTGAGCTGCGCCCACCGTGCGGCGACGGTCGCGAGGAAGGCCGATCGATCCGTCTCGGGCGCGAGGAGGCGGGCGGCTGCGGCGTACTGCCCGGCGAGGCCGAGAACGTAGTTCACGAGCGCGGACGCGCAGTCGAACTGCGCTCGTTCGGGGACGTCGAGCGCCTGGAGCCGCCCGCCGACGCTCTCGAAGATCTGCAGCACCGCGGACTGCCATGGCTCGCGGGAGAGCTGGGCGCCCACCCAGGGGTGTGCGTCGATCGCGTCGAACACCCCAAGGGCGATGGCCCGGATCGCCTCCTGCGGCTCCGCGTCGCTGACCACCTCGGTCATGACACGGGCGATGACGTCGTCGGTGGTCGCCGCGATCAGCTCGTTCTTGCTGGCGACGTGGTGGTAGATCGCCCCGCTCCCGGTAGCCAGGCGCGCTGCGAGCGCGCGGAAGGTCAGAGCGCTCTCGCCGTCGGCGTCGAGGATCCCGATCGCGGCCTCGACGATCCGCTCCTTCGACAGCGCGTCCGCGCGCCGTTCGGTCCGCTGCGTCCTGGTCGTCATGAGCGCCATCTTGACACGATTGGAACGCTGTTCCAAGATGTTCTCTTGGAACAGCGTTCCAATAAGCTTGGGAAGGGAACATGATGACTACACCAGTAACGATCGTTGGTGCGGGCCTCGGCGGCCTCACCCTCGCGCGCGTCCTCCATGTCCACGGCATCCCCGCGACGATCTACGAGGGGGAGCCCTCGGCCGAGACCCGCACGCAAGGCGGCCAGCTCGACATCCACGAGAACAACGGGCAGCTCGCGCTCGAAGCGGCCGGCCTTATCGACGAGTTCCGCGCGATCATCCACGAGGGCGGCGAGGCGTCGCGCATGCTCGACCAGCACGGCATGGTGCTGTTCGAGGACCCCGACGACGGCCAGGCCGGGCGTCCCGAGGTGCTCCGCGGGGACCTGCGCCAGATCCTGGTCGGCTCCCTGCCCGACGAGATGATCCAGTGGGGACGCAAGGTCACCGGTGTCCAGCCCCTCGGCGACGGCCGGTACGAGCTGACCTTCGCCGACGGGTCGACCGTGACCAGCAGCCTGCTCGTCGGTGCCGACGGCGCCTGGTCGAAGATCCGCCCGCTGCTGTCCGGCGCCAGGCCCGAGTACGTCGGCACCACGTTCGTCGAGACCTACCTGTACGACGCCGACGAGCGGCACTGCGCTGCGGCCGAAGCGGTCGGCGGCGGCGCGATGTACGCGCTCACCCCCGGGAAGGGGATCGTCGCGCACCGCGAGGCGGGGGATATCCTCCACACCTACGTCGAGCTGAACCGCCCCGCTGAGTGGATCGCCAGCATCGACTTCACCGACGCCACCGCCGCGACGGCCCGAGTCGCGGCCGAGTTCGACGGGTGGGCGCCGGAGCTCACCGCGCTGATCACCGACGGCGAAACCGCGCCGATCCCGCGCATGATCTACGCGCTCCCGGACGGGCACCGATGGGACCGCGTGCCCGGGGTGACGCTCCTCGGTGATGCCGCGCACCTGATGCCGCCGTCCGGCGAGGGCGCGAACCTGGCGATGTTCGACGGTGCCGAGCTCGGAACGGCGATCGCCGCGCACCCCGACGACATCGAAGCAGCACTCACCGCCTACGAAGAGGCCCTGTTCCCGCGCAGCGAGTCCGAAGCCGCGGACGCGCACCTGATCCTGGACCTCTGCCTCGGCGACCGCGCACCGTTCGGACTCATCGACTTCTTCACCGGCGCCCTTTGAGCGGAGGACGAGCGATACGGGCAGTCAGTCTTGGTCCCTGAGCATCAGCCGAGGTCGCAGGGCAGGTGCTTGATGCCGTTGATAAAGCTGGACAGGAGGCGATCCGGCTCCGCCGCCGCCCGGATGCCCGGCACCCGCTGCAGCAGCTCGCGCAGCATCGCGGTGATCTCCCGGCGCGCCAGGTGCGCGCCCAGGCAGAAATGCGGTCCGGCGGCGCCGAAGCCCACATGCGGATTCGGTGACCGCAGGATGTCGAAGCGGCCGGAGTCCGCGAAGACCGACTCATCGCGGTTGGCTGACCAGTAGAAGAGCACCGCCTTGTCGCCCTCGCGGTACTGGTGCCCGTTCATGACCGTGTCGCGGGTCACCGACCGTCGCATCCAGATCACGGGGGAGACGTACCGGACGATTTCCTCCACGGCCCCGCCGATCCTGCCCTCGAAGTCGGCCAGCAGCAGCTCACGCTGGGCGGGATAGTCGGTCAGCAGGGTCAGCGCGTGCGAGATGGCCGTCCTGGTGGTCTCGTTTCCGGCGACGACCAGCAAGATGAAAAACGAGGCCAGCTCCGCCGGTGTCAGCTGCTCCCCGTCGATGTTGGCTGTGGCCAGCGCGGAGACCAGGTCATCGTCGGGGTTGCGCTGCTTGCGGGCCGCGATCTCGGTGACCAGGCTGGCGAGGTCACCGCCCGCGGTCAGGATCTGGGTGATCGCCTCGTCGATATCGGCGCTGATGAACTCCGGATCGGCCCCGGACAGGATGATGTTGGTGTTCTTCAGCACCATCGCGTAATGCTCGTCCCCGACTCCCATCATCTCGCAGATGATCTTCAGGGGAAGCCGCGCAGAGACGTGCTGGACAAAGTCGCACGGGCCGGTGACCAGCAGGTCATCGACGATGCTGGCCGCCGTCCGCTGCACGTCTTCCTCGAACTTCTTGATCATTTTCGGGGTGAAGGCACGGGAGACGATCCGGCGCAGCCGGGCGTGCCGCGGATCGTCCATGCTGATCATCGAGCCGAAGTACTCGTTGAACTCCGGCGGCAGGTCGACAACGCTCGTCGCGCCGCGCGCGGAGGAGAAAACTTCGGGGTTCCTGCTCGCCTCGAGCACGTCGGCGTGCTTGACCAGCGCGTAGTAGCCCGTGTCATCGCCGGGGATCGGCGAATCAGGTACGTCGAAGAACTGCGGACCGGGCAGGGCCCTGAGCTGCGCGAAGTCAGCGTGACGCTGAGACGGCGGCTGCTCCCAGAACGCGTTCTGCGAGAGGTCGACAGCACTGGCTGCCCGTGCGGTGGGAGGTATGGTCACGGTGGCGGCCGCCTTCCGGCTGGAACCGAATTCGGTTCTAGTCATGGTTGCAGATCAACCGGGCCGTGCGACAGGCCGCTGGGCCCTAACGTGATCTGACAGGCCGTTGTCCCCGCGCGCGATGACGCCGCGGGGTGGGCCCAGCCACAAGGGAGTGTCGTGTGATCAGCAGCGTAGTCGTCAGCTACCGGGTGCGGCCCGAGGCCATCGCCGAGCACGTGCGCCTGATCGAGGCGGTGTTCGAGCAGCTGCGGGCCGAGCAGCTGGACAACGTCGAGTACAAGGTCGTGCGCCTCGATGACGGGGTGTCGTTCGTGCATATCTCGTCGGCCGACACGCCGGACGGGTCGAACCCGCTGCCCGAGCTGGCGGCGTTCAGGGAGTTCGGCCGTGACCTGGCCGCCCGCGTGGCCACGGCCCCGAACCCGACGGCCGCCGACATCATCGGCTCGTACTACCCGCCGGTGACGGATGCGGCGCGGGAGAGCTAGCGGAGCGGGAAAGCTAGGGGATGAGCGCGATCTTGCCGCTGGCGTGACCGCTCATGATCGCCCGGTGGGCGGCCGCGGCGTCGGCGAGCGGGAAGGTCTGGGTGACGAAGACCTGCAGTTTCTTATCCTGGGCTAGCTTCACGAGGTCCAGCCGCGCGGCGTCGCGAAGCTCGGTGCCGGGATCTGCGCCCGGTCCGCCGCCGAGGACCTTAATGCCCGCCGCCGCCCCGCGCGCGAACGCGGCGATGGTGGCGATCCGCGCCCGGTCCGCGACGAGCTCCAGCGAGACGTCGATGGCCTCATCGGTGCCGACCAGGTCCAGCGCGGCGTCGATACCGCCGGGGGCCGCGGCGCGGACCCGCTCGGCCAGGCCGTCGCCGTAGGCCACCGGAACGGCCCCGAGCTCGCGCAGGAACGCGTGCCGGCCAGGGCTGGCCGTAGCCACCACCCTGGCCCCGCGGCCCGCGGCGAGCTGTACCGCCATGACGCCGACGCCCCCGGCGGCGCCGTGGATCAGCACCGTGTCGCCCTCGCGCACGCCGGTGGCGGCCAGCGCGTGCCACGCGGCCGCGCCGGTGACCATCAAGGTGGCGGCCTGGGCCCAGTCCAGCGCGGGCGGCTTGGGCACCAGCGCCTGACCAGGCGTCACGAGCTCAGCGGCGTAGGCGCCAGACGCCCGGAACGCGATGACCTCGTCTCCCACGCAGATCGGCCCCGCCGGTCCGGCCGCATCGGGCCCGACGGCCGTGACCACTCCCGCCGCCTCCGAGCCGAGCCGGATCGGCAGCCGCGCGGGGTCAGTGCCGAACATCCCGCTGTAGGCCTTCCAGTCAATCGGGTTCACGCCGGCCGCCCTGACCACGAGGCGCGCCTGCCCCGGCCCGGGCTCGGCGATCGGCACATGGGCCACCGACAGCACTTCAGGACCGCCGAAGGCGGTAGCGATCACGACAGCAGACATGGCAGCGCGAACGCCCATGCCCTCCGGCTCATTCCCGCGCCTGTTCCCGTGACTGTCTCCCCGCGCCTGTTCCCGTGACTGTCTCCCCGCGCCTGTTCCCGTGACTGTCTCCCCGCGCCTGTTCCCGTGGCTGTCTCCCCGCGCCTGTTCCCGTGACTGTCTCCCCGCGCCTGTTCCCGTGACTGTCTCCCCGCGCCTGTTCCCGTGACTGTCTCCCCGCGCCTGTTCCCGTGACTGTCTCCCCGCGCCTGTTCCCGTGGCTGGGCCGGCCGCCTCCCTACCTGGCCACGTGATCGGCCACGGCGAGCATCTCGCGGCCGACCGGCTGAAGGCCGATCCTGGTGCACAGCAGGCCCGTCGACACGCGCTCTACCACGCCCCATTCCCAGATCGCGGCGGCATCGAGGCCGGTGCGCAGGGCTAGCCACCGCGCCCGGCCGCGCGCGTCGCCCTCCAGGAGCTCGAGCGGGTCTTCGCGCATGAGGATGCCCATGTCGTACTCGGCCTCGGCGAGCAGGCCGTCCGGGTCGATCAGCCGGAAGCCGCCGGCGGCCTCCAGCACGTTCCACTGGTGCACGTCGCCATGGACCAGGACGGCGCGTTCATCGTCATGGGCGTCGATGCGGCGCGCGGCGCACGCCAGCGCATGGTCTATGGCCCGTTCCGAGCACGGGCGGTCGAGTTCGGTCCACGTCGCCATGATGAAGTCGGCGAGCCACCGGCCTTTCTCCGCGCCCGTGGGCAGGCCACAGCCGGGAGCCGGGCGCCAGACACGGGCGGCGGCCGAGCAGAGAATCTCGTGCCGTCGCCCGATCGGGAGCGCGAGCTGGTACAGCGAGCGGCCGAGCCGTTCGAGGAGCATCGCGCCCCGTGCCGCGTCCGCACGCAGCAGCCGCACGCAGCCCTGCCCGTTCACCAGGCGCAAGGCCGTGATCTCTGTCCTGGCTGCCTCACCGGGGCGCGGGACGGTCAGCTTCAGCACGGCGGGGGTGCCGTCGTCCAGGCGTGCCCGCGCCACGAACGCCTCGGTCGCGCCGTCGTAGGGGCGCCCGACCGTGATCGACCACTCCCGCTCCAGGTGCGCGACGAGGTCAGGCAGGTCCTCCAGCCACTGCGCGGCGCCGGCCGCGAGGGCCTTATTGCGCACGACCGCAGGCACGTCAATCACCGTGCTCGTGCCCGCTCGCGCGCCCCTGAACCGGCCGCCCGGCCGCAGCTGCCCACCCGCCAGACGGTAGTGCCGCCGGGCGCCGGCCGCCATCGAGATTTCGCGTACATCTACTTGGCGTACGCGGCCGGCCGGAGCTGGCCGGCTTGCGACAGATCCGCCATTGCTGCGCTACCCTGAGTGCGTGCGTTCCACCCGGCTGGTCCTTACCTAGCCGCGCCGGCTCTCTCTGTCGTTGGCGCGGCTGCCCCTCGTGACCGAGGGGCCTTTTGTTTGGAATTCGAAGCCAGCCCGGGGGCGGAACCCGGCCCGACACATCGCGAGGAATCATGACAACCGTTGAGAGCGAGGAGCGGATGCCGGACGGCGATCCGCGGCCGGCGCACCGGACCCCGGAGCAGCGCGGGGGCCAGGAGAAATGGGACCCGCGCACGATTCAGAACAAGTGGCAGGCCCGCTGGGCGAGCCTGGATCTCTTCCGCGCCAGCGAGGACCCGGCCGACGAGCGGCCGCGCACCTACGTCCTGGATATGTTCCCTTACCCGTCGGGTGATCTGCATATGGGGCACGCGGAGGCATGGGCGATCGCCGACGCGATGGCCCGCTATTACGTGCTGCGCGGGCATAACGTCCTGCACCCGATCGGCTGGGATGCATTCGGCTTGCCCGCGGAAAACGCCGCCATCCGCGGCAACTCGCATCCGGCTGATTACACGTACGCCAACATCGAGACCCAGGCGGCCTCCTTCCGCCGGTACGCGATTTCGGTCGACTGGTCCCGCCGGCTGCAGACCTGCGATCCGGAGTACTACCGCTGGACCCAGTGGCTGTTCCTGCGGCTGTACGAGCGGGGCCTGGCCTACCGCGGCGATGGCTACGTGAACTGGTGCCCGGTCGACCAGACTGTCCTGGCGAACGAGCAGGTGATCGCCGGAAAGTGCGAGCGGTGCGGCTGCGAGGTCATCCGGCGGGTGCTGACCCAGTGGTACTTCAAGATCACTGAGTACGCGGACCGGCTGCTGGCGGACATGGAACCGCTCGAGGGCAGCTGGCCTGACCGGGTGCTGCTGATGCAGCGCAACTGGATCGGCCGCAGCGAGGGCGCCGAGGTCTCCTTCGTGATCGAGGGCCGGGACGAGCCGGTGACCGTATTCACCACGCGTCCCGACACGCTGTACGGGGCGACGTTCTTCGTCGTGGCGGCCGACTCGCCGCTGGCCGAGGAGCTGTGCGCGCCTGAGCAGCGCGACCAGCTGCAGGCCTATGTCGCCGAGGTGCGCAAGCTGACGGACATCGAGCGGCAGTCCACCGACCGGGACAAGACGGGCGTCTTCCTGGGGCGGCATGCGATCAACCCGGTCAACGGCGAGCGGATCGGCGTCTGGGCCGCTGAATACGTCCTGCCCGACTACGGGACTGGCGCGATCATGGCGGTACCCGCCCATGACCAGCGCGACCTGGATTTTGCCCGCGCATTCGGGCTGCCCGTGCGGGTGGTGGTGCAGACCGGCCTGCCGGATCCGGCGCAGACCTGGACGGCTACGCCCGGCGAGGGGGAGCTGGTCAACTCCGGTCCCCTGGACGGGCTGTCCAAGGCCGCCGCGATCACCAGGATCACCGAGATCCTGGCCGAGCGGGACCTGGGCCACGCGTCCGTCTCCTACCGGCTGCGTGACTGGCTGGTCTCCCGGCAGCGCTTCTGGGGCGCGCCGATCCCGATCGTGTACTGCGAGGGGTGCGGAGAGGTACCAGTCCCCGATGATCAGCTGCCGGTCCGGCTGCCGAACCTGCGCGGGCAGGATCTGGCGCCCAAGGGCATCTCGCCGCTGGCCGCCGCGACCGACTGGGTGAACACGCAGTGCCCCAAGTGCTCAGGCCCGGCCAGGCGCGACACCGACACGATGGACACGTTCGTCGACTCGTCCTGGTACTTCCTGCGGTTCTGCTCGCCGCGCTATGAGGATGGCGCGTTCGATGTCGACGCGGTGCGCCGGTGGTGCCCGGTCGACCTGTACGTGGGCGGTGTCGAGCACGCGATCCTGCACCTGCTGTACAGCAGGTTCTTCACCAAGGCGCTGTACGACATGGGGATGCTGGACTTCACGGAGCCGTTCCTGCGGCTGGTGAACCAGGGACAGGTCATCAACCAGGGCAAGTCGATGTCCAAATCGCTGGGCAACGGAGTGGACCTGGGCGAGCAGCTGGCCGCCCACGGCGTCGACGCGATCCGCCTGACGATGATCTTCGCGAGTCCGCCGGAAGACGATATCGACTGGGCGGACATGAACCCCGAGGCATCCGTTAAGTTTCTGGGCCGGGTGTCGCGGATTGCGGCCGAGGCCGGAGCCGCCGGCCCGTGCCCGCCCGGTGCGCAGGCTGATCTGGAGCTCAGGAAGGTCACGCACCGCACCATTGACGAGGTCACCAGGCTGGTGGAGTCCTCGCGGCTGAACGTGGCGGTGGCACGGCTGATGGAACTGGCCAGCGCCACGCGCAAGGTAATCGACTCCGGGCCGGGGGCGGGCGATCCGGCGGTGCGCGAGGCAGCGGAGACGCTGGCCGTGCTGCTGTCCCTGTTCGCGCCGTATACCGCGGAGGAGAGCTGGGAGATGCTGGGCCGCCAGGCCTCGGTGGCGATGGCGGGCTGGCCGGTCGCCGACCCGGCACTGCTGGTGCAGGACCTGGTCACCTGCGTGGTCCAGGTGGACGGCAAGGTGCGCGACCGGCTGGAGGTTCCGCCGGGGATCGGCGAGGACGAGCTGCGCGGGCTGGCACTGGCCGCGCCGGGTGTCGGCCGGGCGCTGGCCGGCCGCGAGGTGCGGATGGTGATCGTCCGGGCGCCGAAGCTGGTCAACATCGTTCCGGCGTGAGGACCGCCCGGCGCAGGCGCTATGCGGTCTCGCCGGGCGCGAGATACCGGTAGCCGTCACCCGCGGCGCGGGCCAGCCAGCCGTTTGACCGAGCCGTGGTTCGCCGGCCGGGGACCCGTCATAAATGAACGCATGCCGGGCTCCGACCGCCCGGACAGTGAAGCCGGCGATACCGAACTGTTCACCCGAGGTCACCGGCATCCAGTTCACGCCGGGCAGATCCGCGTCGGCCGGGCCGTAGATCTGGATCCCCCGAGTCCGGTGAACCGGCGGATGTCCAGGTGGTCAGCGCGAGGCTCAGACGCGCCGTAGCACGGCCACGACGCGGCCGAGGATCTCCGCCTCGTCGCCGGGGATCGGCGTGTAGGCCGGGTTGTGCGGCATCAGCCAGACGTGGCCGTTAGAGCGCTTGAAGGTCTTGACCGTGGCCTCGCCGTCAATCATCGCCGCGACGATGTCGCTGTTCTCCGCCACCGGCTGCTGGCGGACAACCACCCAGTCCCCGTCCGCGATCGCGGCGTTGATCATTGAGTCACCGACCACCTTCAGCAGGAACAGGGTGCCCTCGCCGACGATCTGCCTGGGCAGCGGGAAGATGTCCTCAATCGACTGCTCGGCGAGGATGGGGCCGCCTGCCGCGATCCGGCCGACCAGCGGCACGTACGCCGCCTCCTGCGAGGTGATGTCCATCGGGGAGTCATCGTCGATGCCCGGCTCCGGCCGCACGGCCGGATGGCCAGGCAGCCGCACCTCGACGGTGCGCGGCCTGCCCGCATCACGGCGCAGGTAGCCCTTGTTCTGCAACGTCGACAGCTGGTAGGAGACGCTGGAAGTACTGGTCAGCCCGACCGCCTCGCCGATCTCCCGCATCGAGGGCGGATAGCCGCGGCGCTGCACGGACTCCCTGATGACCTGGAGCACCTTGCGCTGCCGCCAGGTCAGCACGTGATCAGGGTCAGGCTTGTCGGGAATCTCCGTCACGGCGATGGGAACGCTGCCCTTCGGCTTTCTCCCTGGCCGCCCCTTGGGCCGGTGGCGGGCACTCGCATCGGTCTCGCTCGCGATGCCAGGTGCCGCGCTCTCCGCAGTGGAGGCGCCCCGTGCCCCTCCGGTCTCGGTCGCGTCGCTCATCATCGGGCCTCCGGCTCGGGGTCGTGGTCAAGGCCGACGCTAGCGGTTTCGGCCGCAGATCTCAAACATCTGTTCGACCGTTTCTCAAAGTGTCGGATCCCTGCGATATGACTGTACCGGATCTTCGTTCGATCGAACGAGAATGCGATAGAACAGATGTACGATCGAACAGTAATTCGGATGAGGAGGCCAGGATGAGCGTGATGAGCACCCGGCAGGCCAGTGCCGAGGCGGCCGTCGGCGGCGAGTTCATGGTGCCGGAGCCCTGGGATGCCGGGCGCTGGGATGCGGACCCGCGGGATGCGGGGCGGCCGGCAGGCGGGGCGGGCGGCCTGGCCGCCGGTGGCTGTGGCGGCCGGGGAAGCGGCCGGGGAAGCGGGCGGGGAAGCGGTGCGAGTCGCCAGGGGGAGCGTGGCCTGCGCGTCGCCGAGGTTCATTTCACGGAGTTCTACCGCAGGGAGCTGCGGATCAGGGAGGTCCGGGCCGCCCGGCGGCCGGGGATCGCAGCCGCGCGCGCTGAGCGGGCCGGGCCGGCCAGATCGCGGCCCGCTGGATCGCGCCCGGCCCCGGTACGGCTGACCAGGCGGGGGCGCGCGGTAGTGGCGGTGCTGACCGTCATCGCGGCGGCGGCTGTGGTGATGCTGCTGTGGCTGGCCGTGGCCGGCGGAGCGCAGGCGGCCAGCCATGGCGAGCCGGGCCGGGGCGGGCTATCGCGGCATGACCAGCATTGTCGTCAAGCCAGGCCAGACGCTGTGGTCCATCGCCGTGTCCGCGGAGCCATCAGCCAACCCCTGGGTCGTGATCAGGCAGATCATCGATGCCAATGCCCTCAGCGGTGCCTCGGTCCGCTCCGGGCAGCTGCTGTGGGTGCCGCGGGGCTGAGCGAAGCGCCGGCGACCGCGACACGCCGGCGAGGCTGAGCGAGGTTGACTAAGTCCGGCGGCTCGCCGCCCGGCAGGCAGATCTCCTACCAGCCATTTCAAGTGCCTGCCGCTGAGACGGTTGCGCGATCAGGCAACCTAGACCACAATATCTAGTAGTTACACAGCTGTAGTTTTGTATAGGTTGTGATTTGCGGAAGCCGGTCCGAGGTACGCAGAGGGAGGTGGGTCGCATGTACTGCCCCTACTGCAGGCACCCGGACAGCAGGGTGATCGACAGCCGGACCGCTGAAGACGGCGCCGCGATCCGCCGGCGCAGGTCGTGCCCGGACTGCGGCCGTCGCTTCACCACGCAGGAGACCGTGATCCTCATGGTCGGCAAGCGCAGCGGAGTCACGGAGCCCTTCAACCGTGACAAGATCGTCCGAGGCGTCCGCCGGGCCTGCCAGGGCAGGCCGGTCAGCGAGGACCAGCTCGCGATCCTGGCTCAGCGGGTCGAGGACGCGATCAGGTCCCGCGGCAACGGCGAGGTCCCCTCGCATGAGGTGGGCTTGGCCATCCTGGGGCCGCTACGCGACCTTGACGAGGTCGCCTACTTGCGATTCGCCTCGGTCTACCGGGGGTTCGAGTCGCTGACGGACTTCGAAGACGAGATCGCGGCACTACGCTGCGGGCACGCGGACGCATGGTGCCCCGCCGACGAGGGCACGCAGCGCCGGTTGCAGGAGGATGTGGTGCGCGCGGCCGGGCCGGGGCCCGGCTCAGCCGCACCGGACGCGGTCGGCCGGGAGCTGGCCGCCGTCGAGCAGGAGTAGTGCGCAGGAGACGGCTAAGCCGGGGCGGCGGCCGCGGAATTCATCAGGAGACAGGGCCTGGCGGGCCCGCTATGGGATCCGGGCGGATCCCCGAAGGGGGAGCAATGACCGAGACGGCGAGCGGGCCGGGCGGAGCAGCCTCGCGGGATGGCAAGAGCGCGGGCAGCAAGCTGACGATGCATCGCATCTACACCCGCGAAGGCGTCCATCCCTACGATGAGGTCACCTGGGAGCGCCGCGACGTCATCATGACCAACTGGCGGGACGGCTCGGTCAATTTCGAGCAGAAGGGCGTGGAGTTCCCCGACTTCTGGTCGGTCAACGCCGCCAACATCGTGACGACCAAGTACTTCCGCGGGGCGGCGGGCACGCCGCAGCGGGAGCGGAGCCTCAAGCAGCTGGTCGACCGAGTCGTAGGGACCTACGGGGCGGCCGGGCGCGAGCACGGCTATTTCCGTACGGAGCAGGACGCCGAGATCTTCGAGCACGAGCTCACTTACGCGCTGATACACCAGATCTTCAGCTTCAACTCCCCGGTCTGGTTCAACGTCGGGACCTCGTCCCCGCAGCAGGTCTCCGCCTGCCAGCCCTACGACTCGCCGGTCAGCACCCCGGCGGGGATGGTTCCGATCGGCAGGCTCGTCGCGGACGATGCGGTCGGCGCCAAGGTCCACGACGCGCACGGGACCACGCGGATCGTGGCGACCAAGGCCAACGGCGTGAAGGAAGTGCTGCGCCTGCACACCACCGCCGGCGTGAGCCTGGACGTAACCCCGGATCACCTGGTCTGGCGGGCCGCGGACCTGGAGATTGGTGAATTCACCGTGGCCGGCTTCCTGCGCCCCGGGGATCGCCTGCTGCACGTGGATCCGGACGTCGGCGGGTCGGATCGCCGCCTGGTCGAGGTCAGCCGGGTGGAGCGGCTCGGTGACATGGAGGTCTACGACATCCAGACCGAGAGCGGCGAGTACCTGTCCGGCCACCTGCGGGTGCACAACTGCTTCATCCTGGCCGTGGACGACACCATGGACTCGATCCTCGAGTGGTACCGCGAGGAGGGGCTGATCTTCAAGGGCGGCTCAGGCGCAGGGGTCAACCTGTCCCGGATCCGCTCCAGCAAGGAGCTGCTGTCCTCGGGGGGGACCGCCAGCGGCCCGGTCTCGTTCATGCGCGGCGCCGACGCCTCGGCGGGAACTATCAAGTCAGGCGGCGCTACCCGGCGGGCGGCGAAGATGGTCGTGCTCGACGTCGACCACCCGGACATCGAGGAGTTCATCGAGACCAAGGCGCGTGAAGAGGAGAAGATCCGCGTCCTGCGCGACGGCGGCTTTGACATGGACCTGGGCGGCAAGGACATCGCCAGCGTCCAGTACCAGAACGCCAATAACTCCGTGCGGGTCTCCGATGAGTTCATGCAGGCCGTCGAGAACGGCGGCTCCTTCGACCTGGCCGCCCGCCGGACCGGCGAGCCGGTGGAGCGGGTCGAGGCCAGGGACCTGTTCGGCAAGATGGCCAAGGCCGCCTGGGAATGCGCCGATCCCGGCATTCAGTACGACAGCACGATTAATGACTGGCATACCTGTCCGGAATCCGGGAGAATTACCGCAAGTAATCCCTGCAGCGAATATCTCCACCTGGACAATTCATCTTGCAATTTGGCAAGCATAAACTTGCTTAAATTCCTTCGCAATGATGATACGTTCGATGTCGAGCGGTTCCAGCGGATTACCGAGCTCATCATCACGGCGATGGACATTTCCATCTGCTTCGCCGATTTCCCGACCGAGAAGATAACGGCCATCACCCGGGCCTACCGTCAGCTCGGCATCGGCTACGCCAACCTCGGCGCGCTGCTGATGGCGACCGGGCACGCCTACGATTCCGACGACGGCCGGGCCATCGCCGGCGCTATCACCTCGCTGATGACCGGGACCGCTTACCGGCGCTCCGCGGAGCTCGCCGCCATCGTGGGCCCGTACGACGGCTATGCGCGCAATGCGACCGCCCACAAGCGCGTGATCACCAAGCATGCCGCCGCCAGCAGCGAGATCAAGCCGCTGGGCGGGATCGACGACCCGATCCTCGCGGCCGCGAACGAGGCCTGGCAGGAATGCCTGACGCTCGGCGAGACAAATGGGTACAGGAACGCACAAGCCAGTCTACTAGCGCCTACCGGAACTATCGGACTTATGATGGATTGTGACACAACGGGGGTCGAACCGGACCTGGCGCTGGTGAAGTTCAAGAAGCTGGTCGGCGGCGGCTCCATGCAGATCGTCAACCAGACGGTGCCGCGGGCCCTGAAGAACCTGGGCTACCAGCCGGAGCAGGCCGAGGCGATCATCGAGTACATCGCCGAGCACGGGCACGTGGTCGACGCCCCGAGCCTGAACCGGGAGCATTACGACGTGTTCGACTGCGCGATGGGCGAGCGCGCGATCAGCCCGATGGGACACGTGCGGATGATGGCCGCCGTCCAGCCGGCCCTCAGCGGCGCGATCTCCAAGACGGTGAACCTGCCGGAATCGGCCACGATCGCGGACATAGAGAAGATCTACTTTGAGGGCTGGAAGCTCGGCCTGAAGGCACTGGCGATCTACCGCGACAACTGCAAGGTGGGCCAGCCGCTGTCGGTCGCGAAGAAGAAGCCGGCTGCGGCGGCTGAGCCAGCGCCCGCCCATGAGGTCCGCCCGGTCCGCAGGCGGCTGCCCAGGCAGCGGCCGGCCACGGTGACCAGGTTCTCGGTCGCCGGCGCGGAAGGCTACATGACCGCGTCCAGCTATCCGGACGACGGTGTCGGCGAGGTGTTCCTCAAGCTCGGCAAGCAGGGGTCCACCCTCGCGGGCGTGATGGATGCCTTCTCGGTGGCCATCTCGGTGGGCCTGCAGTACGGGATCCCGCTGGAGTCCTATGTCGCCAAGTTCACCAACATGCGATTCGAGCCCGCCGGGATCACCGATGACCCCGACATCCGGATGGCCAGCTCGGTGATGGACTATATTTTCCGCCGCCTCGCGCTGGATCACCTGTCCTACGAGGAGCGCTCCGAGCTGGGGATCCTGTCGGTCGGCGAGCGCACTGCCGCGCTGGCGGGGCAGGACGGGCCCGCGTCGGCAGACGAGGTCGACACCGAGGAACTGGCGCAGTCCGTGCCGGTAGAGAAGGCCAGCCGGCCGCAAGCGGAAATCCCGGATGCACGACGGCTGCCCCGTGCCGATTCACCCGTGCCGCCGGGCAGCTCGACGGAGCTGATCGAGGCCCAGCAGGGGCGCAGCGCCGACGCGCCGCTCTGCCTCACCTGCGGCACCAAGATGCGGCCCGCCGGAAGCTGCTACGTCTGCGAGGGATGCGGCTCTACCAGCGGCTGCAGCTGAAACTGAGCGCCATGGCAACAGATGCAGCAGCTGCTGTTGCGCACTTTCTCGGTGTCTTATACCCGGCGGGAGCCGCCCCTGCGGTTGGCTCCCGCCGAGAACCTGCCGAACAAGCCAGCATGCTGTTACCCAGGCATGCCTTGTGCCTGATCTGGTGCCGCGCTCCAGCCGCGGTCGGCGGGCTCGAAGGCCGGCTCCCCGTCGATGTCGGACCGGGTCAGCAGGCCGCGGTCCGCGAGCTTCGCGAGCGTCTGGTCAAGAGCCTTGTCATCAAGGCCCGCCACGGCTGCGATCTGGCTGCGCGTTGCGGGCCGGCCGGTGTACTCCAGCGTGGCAATCGCCTCGTAGACGTGAGTATCGAGATCGGTCAGGCTGACCGTGTCCACATACGGCCGGTCACTGTCTGCGGCCATGGTTACCACCTCCTGTGCGGCTTCCCTGCCCCGGAGTCCGGGATGAAACATCAGGACTGCGGCGCCCGGACGCCGCCGCCGGGCATGGCGAGACGTGCGGCATGTCCCGTCACTGAGCGGCCTTGTCACCCGAGCCTGCTAGCCTGCGCTGACTCCGGAGGCACGCCGCCAGGCGACGGGAAAGACAACCGGCTTTCCTGCCCAAACGAGCAGCCCCGCGAGCTGCCCGCCCGGATGCGGAAGAAGGCAGGGGATGAAGTCACACAGCTACGACCTGGTGATCATAGGCGCGGGCAGCGGGAACACGCTGCCCGCCCACCAGTTCGCCGGTTGGCGGATCGCGGTGGTGGAGGCTGACCGGTTCGGCGGGACCTGCCTGAACCGCGGCTGCATCCCCTCGAAGATGCTCGTCCACACGGCGGACGTGGCCCAGGAAGTCCGGCAGGCAGGCCGGTTCGGGATCGGCGCGCAGTGGACCGGAGCGGACTGGCCGGCCATCCGCGAGCGGGTCTTCAGCCGCCTCGACCCGCTGCCCGAGCTGGCCGTTGCTTACCGTGAGGCCAGCGGCATCGACGTGTACATCGGCGAGGCCTGGTTCCTTGGCCCGAAGGTCCTGCGGGTCGGCGACACGGAGATTCGGGCCGATCACTTCGTGCTGGCGACGGGCTCGCGTCCCTGGGTCCCCCCCGTCCCCGGCCTGGCCGAGGTCCCTTACCTGACCTCGGACACCATCATGCGCATGGAGACGCTGCCGCAGTCGATGGCGGTGCTGGGCGGCGGGTACATCGCGGCCGAGATGAGTCACCTCTTCGGGTCGCTGGGCACGGCGGTGACGATAGTCGAGCGAGGGGAGCACATGCTCTCCCGGAACGATATCGACATTAAGACACACTTCACCGAGCACTACCGCGAGCGTTTCGACCTGCGGCTGAGCTCTACAGTCGACCGCGCGTCGGCCACGGGCACAGCAGTTCGCCTTGACCTCGCGACACCGTCGGGAAGTCAGCGGGTCGAATCGCAGGTGCTGCTCGTGGCGACCGGCCGCACGCCCAATAGCGACGGGCTGGATGTCGCCGCGGCGGGAATCGAGGTTGACGAACACGGGCATGTCCGCACCGACGACACCCTCCAGACGGGCGTCCAGGGAATCTGGGCGCTGGGCGACCTCGCGAACCACTTCCAGCTCAAGCACATGGCCAATGCCGAGGCGCGGGTGGTCTGGCACAACATCGCGCATCCAGGGCAGCCCCGTAAGGCTAAATTCCCCGTCGTGCCGGCTGCGGTGTTCGCTGATCCGCAGGTCGCCTCGGCCGGGGCCACCGAGCAGGCTCTGCGCACCCGCGGCCAGCAATACGTGAGCGCCACCCGGTTCTACCGCGACAGCGCCTACGGCTGGGCCCTGGAGGACCAGTCCGGCTTCGTCAAGGTGCTGGCCGACCCCGGCACCCGGCTGCTGCTCGGGGCGCACATCATGGGCCCGGAGGCCTCCATCCTCATTCAGCCGCTCGTCCAGGCGATGTGCCTCGGCAACACCGTCGACGAGATCGCCCGCGGCGTCCTGTACATTCATCCGGCGCTGACCGAGGTCGTCGAGCAGGCCCTGCTCATGCTCTGATACCTCCCAGTCTGCGCGGCACCGGGTCAGTCTGCGCGACCTCGGGTCAGTCTGCGCGACCTCGGGTCAGTCTGCGCGGCACCGGTCAATCTGCGCGGCCTCGGGCCTCCTATTCCCGGCACTCGCGGGCGCTTCCCCGTTCGCTGCTCCATGACGCGGAGAATCCGTCGGCCGGGTATCGGGAGATATGCGCGAAAGGCGCCACGTACGTGCTTTAGTGATGCACGCGGGCCGGCCGGCCCGCGTTTATCCGAAAAGGCCGTGAGTACGGCCCGGATGAGGGAGAAAACATGCGAGCGTTTGTGCGCGTAGCCGCGGTCGCGGCGGCGGCAGGCCTGTTCCTGGCCCCGGCAGCAGATGCGGCGTCAGCCGCGGGGATCCGCCCGGCCGCGGCGGCGGCCGTCCAGGTACCGATCAAGAGCGGAACCACCCGGATCACCACCATTCGCGGCATCCCCAACCTGCTGCTCGCGAATCAGGTCGTGGCGTTCGCGACCGATCCGGGCACCGAGACACTGATCGACGGGACTACCGTCTTCCAGAACACGCCCCGCCCTCCCGCATTCCGGTTTGCCTTCCCGGTCAGCGGCGGTCGGGTCAGGCCGACCTCGCTCAGCGGCCACATCAACCATCGCGGCGGCATCCTGCTCGCCGACATCAGCAACGGCCGGAAGGTGCTGATCGGCCGCTTTACCATCAGCCTGAGCCGCAAGGTCCTGACCGGCATCATCAACGGTAACCCGAGGACGCGCATGACCCTGTTCCGGCTGGACCTGTCGCACGCCAGGATCCATCTCAGCGGCCGCACCGTTAAGGTGTCCAACGTCGGCCTCAAGATCACTGGCGCCGCTATCACCGCACTGGATACTGCCCTGAACACGACGGGATTCAAGACCGTGAGCAAGTTCGGCACCCTGAGCAGCACGCTGCACTTCTGAGTACCAGCCTGGTGCGGCAATAGCCCGTCGGCTGCGGCGCCGTCGCGATCCGGCGGCGGCGCCGCGCCATGGCCCGGCAGGAGTGCCGGTCACCCGCGGACCGCGCCAGGTGAATCGCGGGCGGCAGGTTTGAAAGCGGCCATTCGGGGCTCTTCACTGCCTAGGTAGCTATCCGTGCCTGGTCTGGCGAAGGGCCTTGAAATGCCTGTGCAGCTGCAAGCTCCGCGTTCTGGCGCCCGCTCCCGTGCTGTTCCGCCGCGGCCGCGGCCGGTCGGCAGCTGGAAGGTCGTTGCCCTGCGCCTGGCCGGCGGAGCCGTCGTCCTGTGGGGCCTGATCTCCCTGATCGGGCTGCTTTTTACCCATGTCCTGAATTCCGGGCCCGTGCACTCGGCGGACCGCGGCGTCGACGTCTGGTTCGCCGCCCGCCGCACGGGCCTGTGGAACGATATCACCTACGGCGGCACCACCATGGCGCAGACCGACACGGTCATCGCCGTCACCGTCGTGGTCGTGCTGCTCCTGCGCTGGCGGCTGGGACGGTGGTATGAGTCCTGGATCCTGGTCACGGCCATGGCCGGGGAGCTGCTGATATTTCTCGCCGTGACGCAGACCGTGCACCGGCCCCGCCCGCCAGTGGCCCGGCTGGACGTGGCCCCGCCGACGTCGAGCTTCCCGTCCGGGCACACCGCCGCGGCGGTCGCACTGTACGGCTGCCTCGCGGTCCTGGTGCTCTGGATCTACGGGCGTCGCCGGGCCGCCAGGATCGCGGCCGTCGTCCTGTGCTGCGTCCCCTTCATCGTCGGGCTGTCGCGGCTGTACCGGGGCATGCACTACCCCAGCGATGTGCTCGCGGGTGCGCTGACGGGCGGCCTGTGGCTGCTGCTGGTGATCGCCACCCTGCTGCCCAGGCGGCAGCGCCTGAGCAGGCGCGGCGATTGATGATCTCGCCCGACCTGCCCGGAGGGCCGGACGCAGCGCAGGAGGCTTCGGCGCAGAAGGCCGCGGCGCCGGTAGATCTTCCCCAGATCACCCCGCCGTCCGCGGTGGTCCCGCGGGCCACTGCCGTGGCCGTCGCGGTGGCCGCCGGCCTGATGTTCGCCCTGCTCACCATCTGGATCGCGCACCGCGGGCCCTCGGTGCCGGCTGTCGATGAGCATATTCACCGCTGGGTGGTTGCCCACCGCAGCCGGGGCGGCGTCCGGATCGCCAGGGGCGTTACGTGGGGCGGAGTCACCAGGGTCGTGCTGCCCGCCCTGATCGCCGTCGGCGCGCTCGCCACCAGGGGCGGACGCGACACCAACCGGCGCCTGGCGGCCGGGCTGCTGCTCTCGTGCGTCGCCGGCCTCGGGGTCTACGCCGAGATCCGGATCAACGCGCTGGTCGGGCGAGGCAGGCCGCCCGTCGCGGACTGGGCCGGCGTGGCCGGCGGCCCGTCGTTTCCCTCGGTCCACACCACGGCCGCCACGCTGTTCGCCATGTCCTGTGCCTGGGCGATCGCCGCCAGAGTCCCGGCCGGCTGGCCGCGCCGCGCGGTCTGGGCCGGCGCCGCCGCCTACGCGGCCGCGGTGGGCTGGTCACGGGTGTGGCTGGGCGTGCACTGGCCCACCGACGTCATTGGCGGCTGGCTCTTCGGCCTGGCCTGGTCGGCCGGCAGTATCGCGGTGATCCTCACGCTGCGCCGGCGCTCCGCCAGCCGCCGGGCCGCGCGATCGCGCGCCTGATCCTGCCGCTCCGCGTCACAGGCGGCCGTCCCGCGTTACAGGCGGCCGCGCAAGCGGTCCCGCGCGGGCCGCCCGTCCGGGTCATAAACGATCCGGTACAAGGGAGTTGCCCACAGCCGCTGCCAGGCTGTCACACGGCCAGGCCGGTGCGGCATGACTCGCCCTGGCGGTCTCGGTCCGTGGCGGCCGCCGTCGTGCCACGCGGCGAGCCGCGCGGCCTGCTGCCGGAACGCCGCGAACGCATCTGTCGGGTCCAGGAGGTCGGACACGTCATCGTCACGCCGGTCGAGGTGCTCGCGCCACAGCCGCAGCCGCAGGTCCCGCGCGAATGCCCGCGCGCCGTCTCCGAGGGCCGCCGGGTCGCGGGGCTCGCGGGGATCGGCCTGCGCATCGAGCACGGCTATCGACAGCTCGCTGTCATGGCTCCACGACCTGCGGTTCAGGTTGTCCGACCCCACCATCGCCCACACGTCATCGATGACCACCACCTTGGCATGCACGTAGACCGGCGTTCCCTGATGATTTTCCAGGTCGTAGACGGCGAAACGGTCGCCGCCCGCGGCGGCGCAGGCCCGTATCACCTGGCTGCGGCCAAGGATGGTCGGCATCCCGGTAACCGTGCCGCCATGGTCCGGGTAGCGCGGCACTACCGCGATGACGTGCAGGTCGGGCTGGTCCCGCAGCGCGGAGGCGATGACGTCGGCCACCGGGCGCGACCACAGGTACTGGTCCTCCAGGTAGATCAGGCGGCGGGCCCGCGCGAATGCCTTCCGGTACGCGTGGGCGATGCTCCGCTCCCCGAGCGGGGCGAACGGGTACCGCCGCATGCGGGCCGGGTAGGTGCGCAGCACCTGCACTGCGTGCGTGCCCCGCCGGGTCGCGTCATCGGGGACCGGCTCGGGCAGAGGTCGGCTCGTCATCACGCCGATGTGATAAGCGCGGTCGTAGCGCTGGCGGACCGGGCTGGTCAGGTCGAGGACGCTGCTGCCGTACCAGCGCTCCCGGAAGGTGTGCTCAAGGTCGTGCACGGCGGTACCGCGCACCTCAGCCTGGATGTCGTGCCAGGGCGGCCGCGGGCCGAACGCGTCGGGGAACTCCATCACCTGCGGGTCGCCGGCGTGCTCGCCGTCGTCATTGCGGCTATGGCCGAGATCGATGCCGCCGACGAAGGCCACATCCCGTTCAGGCGAGCCGGGGTGCCGCACGACGACCAGCTTCTGATGATGACTGCCCCCCCGGCGCGTCCGGCCGTCCAGCAGGACCTGGCCGCCGTCCTCGTCGATCCGGCGGACGAAGTCCGCGTTGGCTTCCTCGGACTGCTTGAGCAGCTTGGGCTGCGAGCGCCACAGCATGCCGAACACCAGGACCTGGCGGCGCGCGGCCAGGCCGAGCACCTCCCCGATCTCTGAGCCCGGGCCGTCGAGGCGCTCGTCCAGGTCCCCGCGGAAATCCACGAAGTACACCTGATCTCCAGCCCTGGTCGCCCGGAGCTCGGCGCACAGGCGGGCGAAGTAATCGCGGCCGTCCACCAGCGGGTCGACCAGGTTCCCGGTAGTGAAGGTCCTCAGGTCCGTGGCCGGGTTGCCCCGGTCGCTATCGGCGAGGAACCACGCCGCGATAGCCGGATCGTCCATCGGCTGATCGGGAGCGTCCTGCTCGAGCGGGTTGTCCGGCGAGTCGGCGGCGTTTGGGCGCATGTCCGGATTGTGCATCATCTCGCGCCCTAGCGCGGTCAGCGCCGCAAATCGCGCCGCAAATCCCGGCTAGGTATCGCTGCGCTCGCCGGCCCCACGCGCGGGAACGCAGATCCTGATCGAGCCGGGATGGACCTTGATACGCACCTTCGCCACCGCCGGGCGCGCCCCGCCATCCAGCTCATAGGGGAGCTGATGATTGAACCGTATCCTGAACTGCTTTCCCCGCGTGACCTCGACGAATGGTGACTTCTCGGCCTGGCCGAGCGCTACTCGCCCCAGCGTCCTGGCCCACTCGACCGGATTGGCCGCAGTGACCACGCCGAGCTCAAGCAGCCCGTCGTCCGGCCGCGCCCCGGTGAAGGCCTCGACGCCGCCCAGGACCTTGCCGACGTTCCCCACCAGGACGCAGGAGGCCTGGCCCTTGAAGTAGCGCTGGCCGTCCACCTGGATGGTCGCCTTGACCCGGCGCGCGCTGAGGTTCCTGGCCCCCGTGTAGAGATAGGCCGCGCGGCCTATCCGGTCCTTCATCCCGCTGTCGGCTTCTTCGATCATGCGGGCGTCGAACCCAGCGCCGGCCATGACGGCAAAGTGCTCGCCGTTCACCGTTCCGGTGTCCAGCGAGCGCCGTTTCCCGTGCAGCCCGACCCGCACCGCCTCGGTGAGGCCGGCCGGGATCTCCAGGTTCGTCGCCAGCAGATTGGCCGTGCCGGCCGGCAGGATGGCCAGGACGGCGCTGGTCCCGGCGACCGCGTCGATGCAGCGCTGGACCGTCCCGTCCCCGCCCCAGACGAAGATCACTTCTGCGCCGTCGGCCAGCGCTCGCCGGGCGTACTTGGGTGCCTTACGGCTCTTGCTCACCTCATACCAGAGCGGATCATGACAGCCTTCCCGTGCCAGTACCTGGCGAAGCTCACCCAGGCCGCCGCCGAAGCTCTTGCCGGCGTGCGCCACGACCGCGACCTTCAGCATGCGTGTCCTCCGTGTCTGTCGGCAGCTCCTCACCGCAGGAGTTCCTCATTTGGTCATGGCTAACCATCTGGCCCGGTTCACCGGGTGGCCAGTGACGCGATCCGTCAGGCCTAGCCGGCCTGGATCGTCGCGATCGGCCGCACCTGAGGCGGCCGGCTCGGCGGGCGTTACTGTGGTCCGGCAGGCGGGCGTGAGATGGCCGCGCCTGGCCCGGATCGGTCTGCGCGATGACGAGGAGATCAGATGGCTGACAGGTCAGTGGCGATTGTCGGGGGCCGGGTGATCCCGATCATCGGCGAGCCGATCGAAGTCGGGACGATCCTGGTCGAGGACGGCCGGATCGCCGCCGTGGGTGCCGAGGTGACCGTTCCGGCGGGCGTGCCTGTTATCGACGCGGTCGGCTCGTGGGTGCTGCCCGGCTTCATCGAGGCGCACGGGCACGTCGGCGTGCACGAGGAGGCCGAGGGGTGGGCAGGCCAGGACACCAACGAGATGACCGACCCGGTGACGGCGCAGGTGCGGGCTCTGGATGCGATCAATCCCGCGGACCTGGGCTTCCGGGACGCGATCAGCGGAGGCGTGCTCGCGGTCAATGTCAATCCGGGTTCGGGGAATCCCGTCGGCGGCCAGACCGTGGCGCTCAAGTGCTGGGGCCGGACTGTCGATGAGATGGTGCTGCGCGAGCCGTCCGGCATGAAGTCGGCCCTCGGCGAGAACCCCAAGCGCGTGTACGGAGAGCAGCACAAGACACCGAGCACGCGCCTGGGCACGGCGGCGGTGATCCGCTCCGCCCTGGTCGATGCGGCTAACTACCTGCAGCGTATCGAGGCCGAGCAGCGCAAGCCGGAAGCCGAGCGCAAGCCGGTCGATCGCGACCTGAAGCTGGAGGCGCTGGGCCGTGTACTGCGGCGGGAGATCCCCTGGCGCCAGCACTGCCATCGTGCCGACGACATCGCCACCGCGATCCGGCTCGCGGACGAGTTCGGCTATGACCTGGTGATCGACCACGGCACTGAGGCGCATCTGCTGGCCGACATCATCGCGGCCAGGGGCATCCCGGTGATCATCGGGCCGCTGCTGACGAGCCGGTCGAAGGCCGAGGTCAGGAACCGGTCGCTGGCCAATCCCGGCCGTCTGGCCCGCGCGGGGGTCACGATCGCGATCACGACCGACCATCCGGTCGTGCCGATCAACTTCCTCGCCTACCAGGCCGCCCTGTCGGTCAAGGACGGTCTTGACCACGAGATCGCGCTGCGGGCGCTGACCATCCATCCCGCGCGGATCGCGGGCATCGATGACCGGCTCGGCTCCATCGAGGTCGGCAAGGACGCCGACCTGGTGATCTGGTCAGATGATCCGCTCAATGTGCTCAGCCGGGTTGAGCGTGCCCTGATCAGGGGCGCCGAGATCTATACCTACGAGGAAGGCGGCGAGGCGCACTTCGCCGATCCGTACCTTCCTCCGAGCACCTGAGGACCGGTTCGCGGTTCTCGGTAATCCACGTGTCGATGCGCTCCCACCAGTCGTAAAGCCACTGCACCTGAGCCTCGTGGCCCAGCGAGCGCGGTACTTCCCCGACGGGGATCCGCCACCATCTCGCGCGGATGACCTGGTCCATCGGCAGGCTCCGCCAGATGTCGCCGACGCTGACGAGCTTGTCCAGCCCCGCATGGGCCACGAAGATCACGTCGGCGTCGGGGCAGGCGGCGATGGCCGCCAGCGCCCCGCCGGTCCGCGGCGGCAGGAGGTTGGGCATCTCGCGGGCGCGCGCGGCCAGGTCACGACGGCCCAGCTGCTCTAGCCGCCGGATGCCGCGCTGCCACCGGCCGGGGGTCCAGTTGCCGCCTTCCGGGAAGATCACCAGGGCGCCGGCCTGGTCGAGCCCGCTGGCCAGCCGCTCGATCTGCTGGACGAAGACCCTCTCGCCGGTCTTGCGGTGCGCAATGAACACGTTGGGCAGGCGGTTGGCCACCACATCCAGGCCCGGATCAAGCTGCAGTGTCGCCTTCATGACCACGCGCGGCCGTCGCCCGTAGACGCTCAGCAGATGATGCACCAGCAGAAACGAGTCCCCTGGCCCCGCATGCCGGCTGAGCACGATGATCGGGCGAGCGAGCCTGGCGGCCTGCTCCCGCGCGTCCAGGTCGGGCTCGTCGACCTCGACCCGCACGCCGAATGTACTGGTCGCCGCGTTGTACACCAGATCAAGGAACCGCCGCATGACCGCGTAGTGGCGGCTCTGATAGGGCTCCGTGCGCAGCCTGCCGCCGAATCCGCTGGCTACCCACAAGCCCAGGCACGTGAACAAGGCGGAGATCTCCGCCGCGAGCCAGACGAGCGCGAAATACAGCAGCCGAAGGCCGCGCATGCGGCCGGGCCTGGTCCGCGAGGCCAGCCCGAAGGCCAGGGTCAGCAGGACCAGCAGCGGAGACAGCGCGACCAGGGCGACCGCGATGACGATCTCCAGGGGCGCCAGCACGAGTCGGCGAACCAGCCTGGGTGGGAGCATGGCCGGCCCCTCTCGTCATCGGCGGCCGGTCAGGGCCCGCTCAGTCCGGCGAGATAGCTCGCGGACGCTGTGTACGCGCGCTCGATACTCACCCCGACCTTAGTCTTGTCGCGATAACGCAGCTGGGACAGATCGGGCGGCCGCTGATCTGTCCCGGCTGGCAGGACGTGCACGCGGACGTCGTCGGGCAGCGCCGACATCTCCTCGTGGAATCGGTGCCGGCGGGCGATCTCGAAGGCGACCAGGCCCACCTCCCACGGACGGCGAGGCACGGCCAGCGGCCGCTCGATCCGGCCGACATGCAAGACGTAAATGGTGCGGGCGCCCAGGGCGACGGCCCGCCCGACCGGGATGGAGTCGACGAGCCCGCCATCGAAGTAATGCTCGCCGCCGACCTCAACGGCCGGCAGCAGGCCGGGTACCGCACATGAGGCCAGGACCGCGGGCACGATCGGCCCGCTGCTGAACCAGCGCGCGCTGGCGCGCTCGATGCTCGCCGCGACGCAGTGAAAGGGCAGCTCGAGATCGGCGAAGTCGCTGCCCGGCAGCATGCTGGCCAGCATCTGGCGCAACGGCTCCATCGAATGCAGGTGCGTGCCCGAGCGCGCCAGCCGGGCCGCCCGGCCCCACAGGTTCTCGCTGAAGGCCTGCTGCAGCGCATCGCCCTGCCACAGCTGGCCCAGCCGCGCCGCCGCACCCGCCTGATCGGCAGCCACGAACACGCCATTGATCGCGCCCACTGACGTGCCCACCACCACGTCGGGCCGGATGCCCGCTTCCGACAGCGCCCGGAGCATGCCGACCTCGTGTGCGCCGAGCACCCCGCCGCCGCCGAGCACGAACGCCGTGGTCACCCGGCGGCCTCCCCCTTGACCTGGCGGCCGGCGACCCAGACCCCCGTCACGTGCGCGGGACTGGCCAGCACGGAGATGTCCGCGAGCGGATCGCCGTCCAGCGTGATCACGTCGGCGTCGTAGCCGGCCTCGAGCCTGCCGCTGCGCGGGGCCTGCGGCCCGAGCGTCAGCGGCGCCGTCGCGGTCGCGGCCTCGATGGCCTGCAACGGAGTCATGCCGAGCGTCACCAGATGCGCGAGTTCCGATCCGTTTGTGCCCCATGAATTGGGCAGGTCCATGCCCGTCAGGCCGATATCCGTCCCCATCGCGATGGTGACCCCGCGCTCGATGGCCAGCGTCATCGCGCCGGCATGCACCTGCGCCATCGCCACGAGCTTCGCGGCGGCGTAGTCGGGTACGGCGGCCAGGTTGGCCAGGATGTCCTCGATGATGCTGCGGGTCGGGACGAGGATCGCGCCCGTCTCCTTCATGGCGTCGCACGCCTCATCGTCGAGATAGGTGCCGTGCTCAATGGTGCGCGCGCCTGCCTCCAGCGCGGCCATGATGCCCGGCTTGCCATGACAGTGCGCCGCGACCACGCGGTCAGCGAGGCCGGCGACCTCCACGATGGCCCGCAGCTCCTGCGCCGTGAACTGCTGGTGAATGGGATCGTCGACCTCGGAAAGCACCCCGCCCGAGGCGCACACCTTGATGACCCGCGCGTTGCGGCGCAACTGCTCCCTGACCGCGCGCATGCACTCGTCCACGCCGTCGGCGAGCCGGAGCGCGCCGTCGAGCCGGGAGAACTCCTGCATCCAGGACAGCGGGTAGGAGTGCAGGTCGGCATGCCCGCCGGTCGTGCTCAGGACCGCGCCCGCCGCATAGATGGTCGGGCCGTCCAGGACCCCCTCGCCGACCGCGCGGGCCAGGTAGACGCCCAGGCCGCCCACCTCGCGGACCGAGGTGATGCCCGCGTTCAGCGCGTTGGCCAGATCCCGCCCGGACCGCGCGGCCCGCAGTGGCAGTGGCTCAAGCGGCAGCTGGGCCAGGTCGAATTTCCGGCTGCCGAAGAAATGACCGTGACAGTCCCACATGCCCGGCATGACCGCCGCCGCGTGCTCGGCGCGCACGCCGGGGGTGGCCGGGGCCCCGGCTCCCGGCCCCGCGTAGACGATCTTCGGGCCGTCCATTACCACCGCGCCGTCGCGGACGGGCTCGCCCCGGCCAGGGATGAGCAGTCCGGCCTCGATCCTGTCCATCATTTCCTCCGTGCTTCATAGTTCCGTGCTGCATAGCTCGGTGCTGCATAGCTCGGTGCGGCATTGCTCGGTGCTTCATAGCTGCGTGCCGCATTGCTGCGTGCTGCATTCCTGGTGGTGCATTGCTGCGTGGCTGCGGCCGGGCGACGAGGCGCGGCGGCCGGAGGGCGCGCCCTCCGGCCGCCGGCGCCCTTACGCCTTAGTGGCCGCCGCCACGCCGAATCCGGTTATCTATCATGATCATTATGCCGTCTGCCTGGCCGGGGTTACCCTGGTTTAGGCCGGCAGCGCAGGGGATCCACCTGGCACGGGGCGTTGCGGCAGATGACGGACGGCACGGCATGACAACAGCATGACAGTAGACGGGCGGGGACCCGAGATGCCATAAAGGATCTCGCGGAGTCAATTTTTGCGCGGTATCTGATTGTGTGTCTCCCGTCTGCGGTCAGTAATGCGCTATACAGGTTTCAGTGCGAGGGAGCGAGATGCGGACACCGGAGCGGTCCCCGTCCCCGCCCGGCTGGCGGACGGTGCAGGAAGGGATGAACCGCGCTCGCGGTACCTTCGCTGCCGCCCCGCTTCCTGTCAAGATCCTGCTGGCCGTGGTGGCCTGCCTGATCGCCCTCCCGGCCGGCCTGGTCTACGCGCCCTTCGCGGTCTGGGCGGGCCGGCGCTCGGTGGCCGCATCGCTCTCGGTGGCCGCCTGGGGCGTGGTCTTCGCCGGCGTGGTATCCCATGCCTTCAGCGTCGGCGGCCCGCGGCTCGTGCTGCTGGTGATCCCGCTGCCCGTCGTGGCCGCCGCGCACGCCGGCACCCTGGGCCGCTGGTTCGTTCCGTGCCGGACCGTGGCCTGGACCCTCGCCTGGGCGCTGCCCCTCGGCGTCGTGATGGCGAGGCTGTGGCCGAGCGAGGAGGTCATCGGCCCGGCCGTTGCCGCGCTGATCGCCTGCGTCGTCCTGGGCTGGCGGCTCGCCAAGTCGTTGCAGGACACGCGGGAGTACAGCCGCCAGCAGGCCCGCGCCCTGGCGGCCCCGTATTCGTGGCCGCCACCGCCGTACACGCCCCCCGGCGGCCCCGGTCCCGGTCCCGGCGGTTCCCGGCCGGGCGGTCCGGTGGCCACGGCCGACCGGAACCCGGCCGGCAGCCGGATGGCAGCTGCCGCCGAGGCCGTCCGCGCCGCGCACGCGGGCGAGAGCGCACGCAGCCAGCCGGGCGCTGACGCCGCGCGCGAGCGCCCCGCCGAGCCGCCGGAGATCACGGTCGACGAGGCCATGGCGGAGCTGGACAGCATGGTCGGCCTGACGGCGGTCAAGGACCAGATCCGCTCGATCACCGCGTCCATCGAGGCGGCCCGCCGGCGCGCGCTGGCCGGGTACGGCACCGACAAGCCGATGCAGCACTTTGTGTTCCTCGGGCCGCCGGGCACCGGAAAGACCGCGGTGGCACGAATCGTCGCCAAGATCTTTTACGCGTTCGGGCTGCTCGATACCCCGGCGGTAATCGAGGCGCAGCGGTCGGACCTGGTTGGTGAGTACCTGGGCGCCACGGCGATCAAGACCAATGCGCTCATCGATTCCGCGCTGGGCGGGGTGCTGTTCATCGACGAGGCGTACAGCCTGGTGAATGAGGGTGACGGGCAGGGGGACAGATTCGGCAACGAGGCGGTTCAGGCCCTGCTGAAGAGGGCCGAGGATGACCGCAACGACCTGGTCATCATCCTGGCCGGCTACGAACGCCAGATGGAGGGCTTCCTGGCCACCAACCCCGGCCTGACCTCAAGGTTCGCCATCAGGGTCAAGTTCCCCGGGTATGCCCCGGCCGAGCTGCTGTCGCTGGCCGACCTCGCGCTGGAGCGCAGGGGCGAGCTGCTCGATCCCGACGCCCGGCCGGTGCTCTGGCGAATGTTCGAGGAGGTAGGGCGCCGGCGGCTGGCCGACGAGCTCGGCAACGGCCGGTTCGTGCGCAGCCTGCTGGAGAAGGCCGGCCAGGCCAGGGACGTGCGCGTGATGGGCGCCGCGCTGGAGCCGACGTCGGCCGATCTCGTCACGATCCGCGGCGGTGACCTGGAGCACGCCTACAACGAGCTGACCACCAGATACCGCGGCTACGGCGAGACGCCCACGCTGGAGAGCGCACTGGCCGAGCTCGACGCGCTGGTCGGGCTCGAGCCGGTCAAGCGCCAGGTGCGGGAGATCGCCGCGCAGCTGCGGGTGGCCCGGCTGCGTGACCGCCAGGGCCTGGCCAGCCAGCCGCCGGTCAGGCACTTCGTCTTCACCGGGCCCCCCGGCACCGGCAAGACCACCGTGGCCCGGATCCTCGGCCGGATCTTCTCCGCGCTCGGCCTGCTAGTCCGGCCCAGCGTGGTCGAGGCGCACCGTGCCGACCTGGTCGGCGAGCACCTCGGCGCCACGGCGGTCAAGACCAACAAGCTGATCGACTCGGCGATGGGCGGCGTGCTGTTCATCGACGAGGCCTACTCGCTGCACAACGACGGCTACTCGGGCGGGGACGCGTTCGGCTCCGAGGCCGTGGCGGCGCTGCTGAAGCGGGCCGAAGACGACCGGGACCGCCTGGTGATCGTGCTGGCCGGATATACCGCGGACATGGACCGGCTGCTGCGCAGCAACCCTGGCCTGGCCTCCCGGTTTGGCGTGCGGATCGGGTTCCCCAGCTATTCGCCGGAGGAACTGACCATGATCGCGCAGAGCATCGCCCAGCAGGCCGGGGACAGCTTCGATGCCGACGCGCTGCCGGTCCTGTACCAGATCTTCCACCAGGCCTGCGAGGAGCAGCGGATCGATGAGCTCGGCAACGGGCGGTTCGCGCGGTCGCTGTTCGAGCGCGCCTGCGCGTCCAGGGATGTCCGGGTCGCCCATCTCGGCGAGGACGCGAGCGCTGCCCAGCTGACCACCATCGCCGCCGCTGACCTGATGGCCGCCTACCAGGCCATCACTGGCTGAGGGTAAACCGGATCAGCTGCCCGGGCCGCAGCTGGGCCGCCCGGCTGATGTCCGCCGACCTGACCACGGCGATCACCGGATAGCCGCCGGTCGCCGGGTGATCGGCCAGCAGCAGGATCGGCATCCCGTCGGGCGGGACCTGAAGCGCGCCGGCCACCATGCCCTCGCTCGGCAATTCGTCCGCCCTGGCCCGCCGCAGCGCCGGACCGTCCAGGCGCAGCCCCGTGCGGTTGCTGGCCGCCGTGACCGCATAGGCCGTCTCGCCGCACAGCACCGCCAGGGCCCCCGGGCCGAACCAGTCGTCACGGGGCCCCGCCACCACCCGCAGCCGCACCGCGCCGCCCGCGCCCGCGACCGTCGCAGCCGCCGGCGGCCCGGTCCGTGGCGATGGCGCGGCGGGCGGCACCGAGCCGACCCGCAGCAGGTCCCCGGCCCGCAGTGGTGCCGGCCCGAGCCCGGACAGCAGGTCAGATGACCGGCTGCCCAGCACGGCAGGCACATCGACGCCGCCTCGTACGGCCAGGTACGTGCGCAGGCCCGCCGCGGGGGCGGCCACCCGCAGCACCGATCCCGCGGCCACGCTGAACGAGGTGCCGAACTCCGGCGTGACCGGCGCCCCGCCCTGGCCGCCGGTCACCGTCAGGCCGGCCGGCGCGCCGGTGACGGCCACCAGCGCATCGCCGGCGAAGCGCAGCGCCGCCCGCCCGAGCGTGATCTCGAGGCCGGCGGCGTCCTGCGCGTTGCCCGCCAGGCGGTTGGCCAGGCCCAGGCTGGCGGCGTCGGCCGCGCCGCTGCGCGGAACGCCCAGATGCCCGAGCCCGGTCCGCCCCAGATCCTGGATCGTGGCCAGCGCCCCCGGCCTGATGACCTCGATCACCGTCCCCGGCCCGGTCTCGGCCTCCGGCTCCCCGTAACCGGGGCGATTTTCCGCCGTATGGACGGAAAATCGCCCCCGTTGTCCTGGATCAGGCGCGCTGGGTGTGGCGTCGAGGTCGGTGACCGCGCGAAAGCGCACCCGCGTGCCCGGCTCCAGCAGCGCGGGCGGCTCGCGCCCCGGATCCCAGATCCGGGTCGAGGTCCGGCCGAGCAGCCGCCACCCGCCGGGGGAGGTCACCGGGTAGACGCAGGCCAGCCCGCCGGCGATCGCCACCGAGCCGGCCGGGACCGACAGCCGCGGCCGGGCGAGCCGCTGCACACCGTGCAGCGCCGAATCGAGGCCGGTCAGGTAGCCGAAACCGGGGGAGAAGCCCATCCAGCCCACCGTGTACTCAGCGGCCTGGTGCCGGGCGATGACCCCGGCGGGACCGAGCCCGGTCAGCCGGGCCACCTCGGCCAGATCGGGCCCGTCATAGACGACAGGTATCTCGGCCCGCCCCGAGCCGCCGGCCACGGCGGCCGGCAGCGCGAGCGCGAAGATCAGGCTGGCTAGCTCGCCGAGGTCCCAGCGGCCGGGCTCGGTGGTCACCAGCACGGTGCGGGCGCCGGGGATGACGTCGAGCACCGCCTCGAACTGCCGCGCGCGGATGGCGGACGCGAGCCTGGAGGCGACGCCGTCGGCCTCCACCAGCAGCGCGGCGTCACCCGCGAGCCTGGCCTGCCTCATGCGAACGGCGCCACCCGCACGCCGGCCTGCGCCAGGGCCTGCCGGACCGATCGCGCCAGCGTGACCGCGCCCGCGGTGTCGCCGTGAATACATACCGAACGGGCACGGATCCGGATCTGCCGGCCCGCCGCCGACTCGATCTGCCGGCCGGTCGCCATCGCCACCGTACGGCCCGCGACCACGGCGGGATCGGTCAGGACGGCGCCGTCGCGGCCGCGCGGGACCAGCGTGCCATCGTCGTTGTAGGCCCGGTCGGCGAACGCCTCGGCGACGACCGTCAGGCCCGCCGCCGTCGCCGCCTGGTCCGCCTGGCTGCCGGGCAGCGTGAGCAGCGGCAGCGCCGGGTCGTAGCTGCGGACCGCGGCGATGATCGCGCCGGCCTGGACCGGGTCCCTGGCGGCGCGGTTGTACAGGGCGCCGTGCGGCTTGACGTAGCTGACCTTCCCGCCTTCGGCACGGGCGATGCCGTCCAGCGCGGCTATCTGGTAGAGAACCTCGGCGGAAAGCTCGTCCGGCGGGACCTCCATCTCCCGGCGGCCGAAGCCCGCCAGATCGCGATAGGACACCTGGGCGCCGATCGATACTCCCCTGGCCACGGCGCCCGCGCAGGCCCGCCGGATGGTGAGCGGGTCACCGGCGTGGAACCCGCAGGCGATGTTCGCGCTGGTGACGATGGACAGGAGCGCCTCGTCATCACCGAGCCGCCAGGCACCGAAGCTCTCACCGAGATCGGCATTCAGGTCGATAACGGGCGGCCCGGTGGTCACCCGGGCTCCTCCGGCGGCAGGTCGCTGAGCGCGGTCGCGATGTCCCGCTCGCTGCGGCCGGCCGCCTCGATGGTGCTGATCAGCGTGTGCACCACCTCGTGCCGGTCCTCGCCGAGGTCCAGCAGGCGCTGCGCGGCTTCCCACAGCTCGGGCGGGTCGCCGCGCCAGAGCCGGTCGGCCAGCGCGAGATGACCGTCGATATGGTCATCGTCGGCCCGCCGGCCGGACGGCTCGCCATGGTCGGCGGCCAGCAGGGTCCGCCGGTCTTCCGGCTGGGCCGGGTCGAGCGCACCCAGGTCGGTGCCCAGGTAGTTGCCCTCCAGCACGGGGAACGCGAACGCGCGGCGGGGGAGGGCCTCCAGGTCATGGTCGGGCAGCAGCCGGGCGACCACGCCGGCCTCCAGGCCGAAGGACGCCGGGTCGTGATAGACGCGGCTGAAGGTGCCCATGGCGTCGAATACCGCGTCCAGGCTCTTGCTGATGGCGGCGATGTCGAGGCCGGACCGGCGGCCGGCCCACCGCACCCAGGCCAACAGCACATGCGGCATGGCGTGCTGCTCGGCCGGTGACAGCATGACCTTCCTGGGCAGCCAGTCGAGCAGGAACGTCTCGGCCTTCGCCGGGCTCATCCGCAGCGGGCGGCCGAAGTCGTGATCGCAGCCGTACTCGACGATGTGGTCGGCGCAGCGGCTGGCCGCCTCGCGGTCGGATAGATCCTCGGCCTCATCAGAGGCCAGGAATTCGGCGATCAGCGTCGCCCGGCGGTCCTTGCGCCAGGCCATGCGCCTGCTGGAGGCCGTGGCGGGAACCCCCACGGGAACGGCCGACTGGATCGCGGCCCCCCTGGCCAGGAACGGGGGCAGCGTGCGGACTCTCGCCCTGATGAACGCGTGGTAGGAGGGGAAAGATTCGCTGACGGCAGGATCGGCGGCGCTCTCGGTCACGGCGAGCGCCGACTCCAGGAGCCGCCGGGCCTGCGGCGCGTCGAGCCGGGGGGCCGCTCCCAGCTCGCCGGCGGCGTCGCGGCAGTAGGCGAGCAGCTTGTCCACCTGTGAGGTGACCCAGCCGTCGCGTACCATGCCGCCGGCGTTGTAGTCCACCACCGCCACCAGCGCGTGCTGGTCGCGGCCGGCGTAGCTGAAGACGCAGACCACCTCGTCGCGATCGCCGTAGGCGTCGGAGTTCAGATAGCACTCAGCCGCCTCGACGGCGCCCACGTGCTCGGCCCAGCCCGGGCGCGCCACACCGCGCTCCATCAGCGCCAGGGCAGCCTCCTCGGCCCTGGCCGCCTGCCGCGGGGTGCCCAGGCAGGCGATACCGGACAGCAGGGCCAGTGCGGCCGGGCTGCCCTGCGCGGCCGCGTAGGCGATGAGCCCCTCGCCGACCAGTTCCTCAAGGTCGGCGCGGCGACGCCGAATCTCGCGCAGGCCGCTCCGGCCGGGGCGCTGGCCCCACCAGGTGCCGAGCAGCTCGCTCACCATCAGCTCGGCGTCCAGCGGGCTCCGGACGGCCAGCAGCTCCCTGGCCGCTCGCAGCATCTCCGCGAAGAGCGCATTGGGCGGGGCGGCTAGGCCCGATGAACCGCGCTCCGGCCCGGCAGATCCAGAGTGGCCGGGCCTGCGGGGCGGCTCTCTGCGTCGGCTTTGCGGGCTCACGCGGCTAGCCTGTCAGATACTCGCCGGGCGATGCCATGCCCCGGCTCGGCGCGGCGACCGTTTCTGCTTGCTGGCGGGCAATTTCTCAGCCGGAAACCAGTGGCGCCAGCGGCCGGGCCGTCCGGGCGGATGCTGATGTTACTGTCCCATCTGTCCGGTAGTAGGCGCATTCTCTGCCTAGAGTATCGTCTGCGAACCGCCGGAGCAGGGCGGTTCGCGAGGCCGCCAGCCGCCGCGCCCGGCACTGGGTGGCTCCGCCTGACATTGCCGAGTTGTTGCCGCTGGCCTTCTTGTACGCGTTGTTGCCGCTAGCCTTCATGTGTCCGCAGTGAGCAGGAAGGAGCCTTCCGATGGCACGCGCTCGCACGGGTATGAGGTGTTCGCGATGAGCACCGGCATGTCCGTGCCGAAGCCTCGCGTATCCGGCGTGGCTGACTGCGACTCCGCGCTGCTCGCCACCCTGCTGAGCGACGCGCCGGTCGGCCTGGCGTTCGTCGGCGCGGATCTGCGGCTTCGCCGGGTGAACGAGGTCCTGGCGCGCCTGTCAGGGATGGACCAGTCCGAGCATGTCGGGCGCACGCCCGACCAGGTCTGGCCCGAGGCCCTCGCGGCCAGGGCGCAGGCCGCCGTGCCGTACGTGCTGGCCCACGGTCAGCCGCTGCTGGAGACAGATCAGCCGCTGGCCATCGCCACGCGGGCCGCGCCGCCCGGGTACTGGGCCCTGTCCTGGTACCCGTCGCGTGATGCGCAAGCGGATGTCACGGGCGTGGCCCTCATCGCGGTCGACGTCACTGACCGCAGCAACCTGCAGGAGGCGGTGCGCCGCAGCGAGGAGCGCTACCGCTCGCTGGTGCAGGCGGGAGCCCAGGTGGTCTGGGTCACGACGCCTGCGGGCGAGGTGGCCGAGGACGCGCCCGAATGGCGCTCGGTCACCGGGCAGACGGTCGAGGAGTACCAGGCCGGCGGCTGGCTGGCCGCGATTCACCCGGAGGATCGCGAGCGGGTCGAGCGGGCCTGGCGGGGGTGCCTGGAGTCGGGCAAGGTGCTGGACAGCCGCTATCGGGTCCGGACCAAGACGGGCTCGTACCGGCACTACGACATCCGCGCGGTCGCCATCGAGCGAGACGGGCAGATCGTCGAGTGGATGGGCGCGAGCACTGACGTCACCGCCCAGCGCGAGGCGGAGGAGATGCGGGGCCGTCTGACCGAGCAGCTGTCGGCGGCGGCGCTGCGCACGGCCCGGCTGCAGCAGGCGACATCGATGCTGGCCGAGGCGCTGACGGTCGTGCAGGTCGTAGAGGTCATCACCGAGGTGGGCCGGTCCGCGATCGGTGCCGAGCGCTCCGCGGTCGCGATGCTGGACCCCGAGCGCCTCCGGCTTCGCACGATCAACCTGGCCGGCCTGCCGGGCACCCTGGGCGCGCCGACCGGGGACATGCCGCTGGATGTGCCGAGCGTCATGACGGCGGCCATCATCGCCCGCCGCCCGGTGCTGATCGAGAGCCCGGAGAGCCTGCGCCGGCATTTCGAGGATCAGGCGAGTGTCGAGTTGTTTCTCCAGCACAGCGACGAGCGGGCCTGGGTGGGCCTGCCGCTGCTGTCCTCGGGAGCGCCGCTGGGCGCGCTGCGGTTCTCCTTCACCAGGCCCCGCAAGATCACCGAGGAGGAACGGGTCTTCCTCGAGGCGCTGGCCGGGCAGTGCGCGCTGGCCCTGGAGCGCGCGTCGCTGTTCGAGCGTGAGCACAACACGGCCGAGACCCTGCAGCGCAGTCTCCTGCCCGATACCCTGCCGACGGTGCCCGGGGTCATCCTGGAAGCCAGGTACCTGCCCGTCACCAGGAACATGGAGATCGGCGGCGACTGGTACGACGCGTTCCGGCTCCCGGACGGGAAGCTCGCCGTCGCGACGGGCGACGTCATGGGCAAGGGGCTGACCGCCGCGGCGGGCATGGGCCGGGTCCGCAACGCGCTGCGGGCGCTGGCGCTGACCGATCCGAGGCCCGCCGCGGTCCTGGCCGGCCTGGACCGGCTCTTCATCGCCACCGAGCTTGAGGAGCAGGTGACGACCGTCGCCTACCTGGTGGTGGATCCGGAGACCGGAGACGGCATGGCCGGCAACGCCGGCCACCTGCCGCCGCTGCTGCTCTCGCGCGACTACCCGCCGCGGCTGGATCCGACGGAAGCGGGAACGCCGCTGGGGTGGGCGAGCCCGCGCCAGCAGTACGCGTTCCGGCTGCCGCCTGGTACCACCGCGGTCCTGTATTCCGATGGGCTGGTGGAGAACCGCAAGCGCGGCCTGGACACGGGACTTGATGAGCTCGTGGCGGTGGCGGCCCAGGCTGAGGCGGACGTGCTGGAAGATCCGGCCCGGCTGCTTGATTACCTGGTGGACAGGATGCTCACCGGCTACGAGCAGGACGACGATGTCACTGTGCTCGTCATGCACATGCCGCTACGCGAGACCGTGGTGCCCGTGGACCGTGCGCGCGCGGCAGGGACAGGGAGGAAGGGCAAGGCATGACAGTTGCGGGTACGATTCCCCAGCGTGTGCCGCCCGGTCACGGGGCAGATCTCGCGGCCAGGACCCGCAGCGGTACGACCTACCCGTCGAGTCCGCCTAAGGTGGTGGACGGGAGAGATTCCGGTCCTGCTGCGGAATCCCGTGGCTGGACCCGGTCTCCGGCACGGTCATAGGAGCAGGGCCCGCGCGGTAGGGTCCATTTCTCGCCATAAGTTTGCAGGAAGGTGCCTGTGTCGCCTGCTACATCGGTCAGCCAGGGGTCGGTCGCGCCGTGGCGGCCCGTCATCCAGCGAAGGAAGGGGTGAACGCGGTGGGTAGGGCCGCAGGCTCCGCAGCGCGGAGGCAGTCAGGGCCGTCGGGCCAGGCGGCACGCGTTCCGCAGCAAGCCCGCCTTGGCTCAGCCGAGGCCCAGCCAGCGGCAGGCCAGCCGGCGGACGAGGAGCAGGACACCGCGCGGCCGGGCCGCGCTCGCCGTAGTCCCCGCAATTCCGGCGGGAGTGCCGCGCACCGGACCGACCCGGGTGCGGGCCACAGGTCCGCCACTGCGGTGAAGGAGCGTGCTGCCGTGGCGAAGGACAGCTCTGATGGGCGAAGTAGGGGGATCGACGGTGACAATGGGCGCAAGGACGTGAGCGCTGACACCAGCTTCGGCGACGCGGTCGGCGACGGCCAGGATCTGGACGTGGAGCCGGATCTGGCGGCGGTCGCGGAGCTGGAGGGCGAGCCGGATCTGGCGGCGGTCGCGGACCTGGACGTGGAGGCGGACCTGGAGGACCTGGCGGCCCTGGCCGGCGAGGATGTCGACAGCGACGTGATCATCGGCCTGGACATCGAGGAGCCGGCCAGCGACGTCGAGGCCGCCGCCGACAGCGCGGAGCCGGCCGAGGGACAGCCGGCCGCCGAAGGCACGGCCGCGCCAGCGGCCGTGGCCGCCGAGCAGGCGCCGAAGGCAGCCGGGGAAGACAGCGAGGACGAGGCATTCGTCTACGGAGATGACGACGAGGATCTTCCCGCGGCTCAGGTGGCCGTAGCGGGCGCGACCTCCGATCCGGTCAAGGACTACCTCAAGCAGATCGGCAAGGTGCCCCTGCTCAACGCTGAGCAGGAGGTGGAGCTGGCCAAGCGGATCGAGGCGGGCCTGTTCGCCGAGGAGAAGCTGGCCGAGGGCCGGGCCACGCTCCGGCCGGACGCGCGGATCGACCTGGAATGGATCGCCGATGACGGCAGGCGGGCCAAGAACCACCTGCTCGAGGCGAACCTGCGGCTGGTCGTCTCCCTGGCCAAGCGCTACACCGGCCGGGGAATGCTGTTCCTCGACCTGATCCAGGAGGGAAACCTCGGCCTGATCCGCGCGGTCGAGAAGTTCGACTACACCAAGGGCTACAAGTTCTCGACGTACGCCACCTGGTGGATCCGGCAGGCCATCACCCGCGCGATGGCCGACCAGGCCCGCACGATCCGCATCCCGGTGCACATGGTGGAGGTCATCAACAAGCTGGCCAGGGTGCAGCGGCAGATGCTGCAGGACCTGGGCCGGGAGCCGACGCCCGAGGAACTCGCCGCCGAGCTGGACATGACCCCTGAGAAGGTCATCGAGGTGCAGAAGTACGGCCGCGAGCCGATCTCCCTGCACACCCCGCTCGGCGAGGATGGCGACAGTGAGTTCGGCGACCTGATCGAGGACTCCGAGGCGATTCAGCCGGGCGAGGCGGTCAGCTTCACCCTGCTGCAGGAGCAGCTGCACTCGGTCCTGGACACGCTGTCAGAGCGCGAGGCGGGCGTGGTGTCGATGCGGTTCGGCCTGACTGACGGCCAGCCGAAGACGCTGGATGAGATCGGCAAAGTCTACGGAGTCACGCGCGAGCGCATCCGGCAGATTGAGTCGAAGACGATGTCCAAGCTGCGGCACCCGTCTCGCTCGCAGGTACTGCGCGACTACCTGGACTGAGCGCCCGCACGCTCTGGACTGAGCGCCTGCACGTCTCTCGGGGCAGCAGCCCCGAGAGACGCCTGGTGCCTAGGAGCCGTCTCGGCTTGACTGGCGCGACAGCCGGGCGGTCTCATCCTGGATCTCCACGGCAATCTTGGCCAGGGCCGCCGCATGCTCGCGGTTGTGGTGCGCGCAGAACAGCAGCTCGCCCGAGCCCGGCAGGATGACGCGTACATACGCCGTAGCCCGGCATCGGTCACACAAGTCTGTGGCGTTGAGCGGCTTTGTTGGGGCCATAGCTCCGGTCATGTCGCCCTCCCTCGCCTGAGCCTTCCGGCGACGGTGCCGGCGGCTGCGTAACCAGTGATCTCTCACCGCATCACAACACATTGCCACTCGTCCCTCTTCCCATGCCGGCGCTACCTACGCCGTGGGCGAACACCTTTTACATCGCTGTAACACGATCCGTGCCCGCCGCCCGCCGCGCGCACGTTGTCCCAGGTCGCCGGGTATGTCAGCGGCGTGGCTGCACCAGACAGCCGCGGCGGGCCGCTAGTCTGCCATCAGGCCATTTTCGGGCAGGCAGCCCGCTCGCCACGTCAGGAGACCCGTCGTGACCGCCGTCAGCGCAGCGCCGCCGCAGTCAGCCAGCGGCGCGGATGGCTACACCGCCCGCCATCTGACCGTGCTTGAGGGGCTCGAGGCGGTACGCAAGCGCCCCGGCATGTACATCGGGTCTACCGATAGCCGCGGACTGATGCACTGCCTCTGGGAGATCGTCGACAACGCCGTGGACGAGGCGCTGGCCGGTAACTGCACCCGCATCGATGTCATCCTGCACGCGGACGGCTCGGCTGAGGTGCAGGACAACGGGCGCGGGATTCCGGTCGATGTTGAGCCGAAGACCGGGCTCACCGGTGTCGAGCTGGTCATGACCCGGCTGCACGCGGGCGGCAAGTTCGGCGGCGGTTCCTACACCGCCTCGGGCGGCCTGCACGGGGTCGGGGCATCGGTGGTGAACGCGCTGTCGGGCCGGCTGGATGTCCAGGTCGACCGCGAGGGCCGTGAGTGGGCCGCCAGCTTCCGGCGCGGGACACCCGGCCAGTTCGCGGCGCCAGGGCCCGACGCCCCGTTCGAGCCGGCCGCGGGCCTGCGGCGGATGCGGCGGGTGGCCAAGACGCTGACCGGTACCAGGATCCGGTTCTGGCCGGACCACCAGGTGTTCGTGCCGGGCGCCACGCTGAGCTTCGGCGCGCTCGCCCAGCGGGCCCGGCAGACCGCCTACCTGGTGCCAGGGCTGACGATCCGCGTGGCCGACGAACGGCCGGGAAACGACGACCAGGACCGGGACGAGGCCGACGGGGCTCAGGATGGCGCCAGCGCGGGCGGCGCGACGGCGACCGGGCCGCGCGAGGCAGAATTCCAGTTCGCGGGGGGTATCAGCGAGTTCTGCGCGCACCTGTCGGACTCTGATCCGGTCACGGATGTGGTCCGGCTGACCGGCTCGGGCCAGTTCACCGAGACCGTGCCCGTACTCGACGACCTGGGCCACCTGACCCCGACCGACGTGGAGCGCGAGCTGGCGGTCGACGTGGCCCTGCGATGGGGCAGCGGATACGACGGCGTGACGCGGTCCTTCGTCAACGTGATTGCCACCCCCAAGGGGGGCACCCATGTCACTGGCTTCGAGCGCGCGCTGGTCAGGACGCTGAATGAGCAGCTGCGCGCCGCACGGCTGCTGCGCAACGGCGATGAGCCCGTGATCAAGGAGGATGTGCTCGAAGGGCTGACGGCGGTCATCTCGGTTCGCCTGCCTGAGCCGCAGTTCGAGGGGCAGACCAAGGAAGTACTCGGCACCCCGGCCGCTTCCCGGATCGTCGCGCAGGTCGTGACCGGCGAGCTGCGCGGGTTCCTGGAGGGGCGGGTCCGGGGCAGCAAGCAGCAGGCGCGGGCCGTTCTCGAGAAGGTGGCCTCCGCCGCCAGGACCCGCATCGCGGCCCGTGAGCACCGGGAGAACCAGCGCCGCAAGTCGGCGCTGGCGACGTCCGCGCTGCCCGCCAAGCTGGTCGACTGCCGGTCCTCAGATGACCGCAGCGAGCTGTTCATCGTCGAGGGTGACTCCGCTCTCGGCACCGCGAAGCTGGCCAGGGACTCGGAGTTCCAGGCGCTGCTGCCGATCCGGGGCAAGATCCTGAACGTGCAGAAGGCATCCCTGACCGACATGCTCAAGAACGCCGAGTGCGCCGCGATCATCCAGGTCATCGGAGCCGGATCCGGCAGCGCGTTCGACCTGGACTCGGCCCGGTACCAACGGGTGATCTTCATGGCGGATGCCGACGTGGACGGCGCGCACATCCGCACCCTGCTGCTGACCCTCTTCCACCGGTACATGCGTCCCATGGTGGAGGCGGGCCGGGTGTTCGCCGCTGTCCCGCCGCTGCACCGGATCGAGCTCATCAGCCCGCGCAAGGGCCAGCAGAAGTACATCTACACCTACTCCGACGCCGAGCTGCACCGGACCCTGCTGGGTGCCGAGCGCAGAGGCCAGCGCTGGAAAGAGCCGCCGCAGCGGTACAAGGGACTCGGCGAGATGGACGCCGCCCAGCTGGCCGAGACGACGATGGATCCCCGGCAGCGGACACTGCGCCGGATCAGGATCGAGGACGTGGCCGCAGCCAAGGCCATGTTCGATCTGCTCATGGGCAGCGAGGTAGCGCCGCGCCGCGACTTCATCATCGGCGGGGCCGCCGAGCTGGACCCCGGCCGGATCGACGCCTGACCGGGGCACGCGGGACGGCCGCCCGCGCGGTGATGATCAGGCGCTGGCCCGGCCGTCCTGCTGGGCGCCGGGCAGGACCTTCCCCCGTCACGGCCCGGCTGGGCGGCGGGTCCGGGGGGTCGGGGGGTCAGCCAGGCGGGGCTGAGCCGCCCAGGGAGGCGATCGGGTGGCGGACCCGTACGCCGGATCCGTCCCGGCGGCCGTCGGCTGCAGGCAGCTCAGCAGGCGTCCCCGCGGCGGTTGACCCGCGCGCGGGGCCTGACCCGGCCCAGGCCAGGACGAGGACATCCTCGCCCTTGAGGAAGCGGTGACAGCGGACGCCGCCGGTAGCCCGGCCCTTGGCCGGGAACTCGGCGTAGGGCGTGACCTTCACGGTCATGGCCGCGGTGCCCGGCAGTGCCCCGGCGCTGCCCGCGACAGTGACCACGACCGGGGCGGCGGCCGACTCCCCGCCGGCCGACCCGGCGACGGCCGACCCGGCGACGGCCGAGCCCGGTGCTGCCGAGCCGTTCGCCGACGGGCCGCCGGCCGCAGCCGGGCGGCCGGGATCGACGGCACCGAACCAGGTCACCGACGCGCCTGCCGCGAGCCGGACTCCCGCCATCCCCGCCGCCGCCCGGCCCTGGGGCCGCACGGACGCGGCACCGAACCGCAGCAGCTGCGCGTCGCTGGTGATGAACACCAGGTCGTGCGCCTCATCGGCCAGCTGGACCGCGCCGACTACCCGGTCCCCGTCCTTCAGGGCGATCACCTCGAACTCGGCTGCGTTCTGCGGGTAGTCGGGCGCCACCCGCTTGACCACGCCGTCGGCGGTGCCCAGGGCCAGCCCTGCTCCGGCGACGTCCGCGGCGACGACCGCGACCACGGTCTCGCCGGTCGCGGTGGACACGAACTCGCTCACCGGCGCGCCGCCGGACAGGCCGGGGGAGTGCGCGCTCGGCGGCAGCGCGGGCAGGTCGAGGACGTCCAGCCGGATCAGCCGGCCAGCCGAGGTCACCGCCGCGATCGTCCCCCGCACCGTCGACGACACCGCCGACACGAGGGCATCGTGCGCCAGCCGGGGACCGCCCGGTGACCCGCCGGAAGCCGGCGGCCTATGGGAGCCGGCCGGGGCGGAGGCGGGCCGTTTCGCAGCTGGGTTGTCCTCGGGAGGCGCCTGCGCCGGCGGCCGGACGGCCGTCCGGGCCAGCAGGCCGGTCGAGGACAGCAGCACCGTGCACGGGTCGTCGGCGACCTCAAGCGGCACGGCGGCGGTCCTGGCCGCGCCGGTGCTCTCCAGCAGCACGGTCCGGCGAGGGGTCGCGAACCGGTCGCTCACGCTGGCCAGCTCACCGGAGACGACCTCTCGCAGCCTGGCCTCGGAGTCGAGGATGGCCGTCAGCTCCCCGATCTCGCGCTGCAGCGTGTCGCGCTCCCGCTCCAGCTCGAGCCGGTCGTAGCGGGTCAGCCGGCGCAGCGGGGTGTCCAGGATGTACTGAGCCTGGATCACCGACAGGTCGAAGACCGACATCAGGCGGTCCTTGGCCTGCGCCGCGTCTTCGCTGTCCCTGATCACCTGGATGACCTCATCGATGTTCAGCAGCGCGATGAGCAGGCCGTCCACCAGGTGCAGCCGCTCCTGCCGCTTGGCGCGCCGGTGGGCCGTGCGGCGCCGCACGACCTCGATCCGGTGGTCGACGTAGATCTGCAGCAGCTCGCGCAGGCCCAGCACCCGCGGCTGCCCGTCGACGAGGGCGACATTGTTGATGCCGAACGTCTCTTCCATCGGGGTCAGCCGGTACAGCTCGTCCAGCACGGCCTCGGGATGGAATCCGCTGCGGATCTCGATCACCAGGTGCAGGCCGCGGTGCCGGTCGGTCAGGTCCTTCAGGTCGGCGATGCCGGCCAGCTTCCTGGCCTGGACCAGGTCCTTGATCCTGGCCACGATCTTCTCCGGGCCGACGCCGTACGGCAGCTCGGTGACCACGATCCCGGTGCGGCGGGGAGTGATCTGCTCAATCCGGGCGGCGGCCCTGGTGCGGAAGATGCCCCGGCCGCTCTCGTACGCCTCCCTGATCCCGTCCAGCCCGACGATCTTGCCGCCCGTCGGCAGGTCGGGGCCGGGCACAAAGCGCATCAGCACGTCGAGCGGGGCGTCCGGATGGGCGATCAGGTGGCGGGCCGCGGCGATGACCTCGCCCAGGTTGTGCGGGGCCATGTTGGTCGCCATCCCGACGGCGATCCCGGCGGCGCCGTTGACCAGCAGGTTGGGCAGGGCGGCGGGCAGGACCTCCGGCTGCACCTCCTGGCCGTCGTAGTTCGGCATGAAGTCGACGGTGTCCTCGTCCAGGGAGGTCGTCATCTCCATCGCCGCCGCGGCCAGGCGGGCCTCGGTGTAGCGCATGGCGGCCGGCGCGTCATCGCCGCCCAGCGAGCCGAAGTTGCCGTGCCCGTCGATCAGCGGCAGCCGCATCGCGAACGGCTGCGCCATCCGGACCAGCGCGTCGTAGATGGCGCTGTCGCCGTGCGGGTGCAGCCGCCCCATGACCTCGCCCACGACCCTGGCGCACTTGACATGGGCACGCTCTGGCCGCAGGCCCATCTCGCTCATCTGGTAGAGGATCCGCCGCTGCACGGGCTTCAGCCCGTCCCGTGCGTCCGGCAGGGCACGCTGGTAGATCACCGAGTAGGCGTACTCGAGGAAGCTGCCCCGCATCTCGTCGGTCACATCGATGTCGACGATGTTTTCCTCGAAGTCCTCAGGTGGCGGGGTTGTCGTGGTGCGTCTGGGCATGACTCCCATTGTGCCGTGACCGGGCGGCGGATACTGAGCGGCGCGCGCGGCGCGCCGTTATTGCCCTGGCCGGGAGCGCGGGGGCCGCCGGCGCGGCGTGCCTCAGGTCGCCGAGAAGCCGCCGTCCACGCAGATGACCTGGCCGGTGACGTACTGGCTGGCCTGGCTGGCGAGAAAGACGGTGGCGCCCTCGAAGTCCGCGGGCTCCCCGTTGCGCCCGATCATGGTGCGGGCGGCCAGCGCCGCCGACCGGACCGGGTCGCCGGCCACCTCGGCGGTCAGCGGCGTGGCGACGAAGCCTGGTGAGATGGCATTGCAGCACACTCCGCTCGCGGCCCACGCTTCCGACTGCGACCGGGTCAGCGAGACGACGCCGCCCTTGGCCGCGCCGTAGCCGCCGCTGTTGGCGAACGCCCGCATGGCCTGCTGCGAGGCGACGTTGATGATGCGCCCCCAGCCGCGCGCGGCCATCGGCGGCCCGAATCGCTGGCCGAGCAGGAACGGGGCGGTCAGGTTCACGGCCAGCAGCTGATCCCACTGGGCCGCCGTCAGCTGCGCCAGCGGCGGCCGGATGTTGAGGCCCGCGCAGCTGACCAGGATGTCCGGCTCGCCGAAGGCCGCGGCCGCCAGCGCGGCACCGTGCTCCAGGGCGGCCCGGTCGCCGACGTCGGCGCTGACCCAGGCGGCCCGGCCGCCGGCCGACGTCAGCTCGGCGGCCGTATCCCGCAGCGCCTGCTCGCCCCGCGCCAGCACGACCACGCGCGCGCCGGCCAGGCACAGGGCCCGCGACATCGCCCGGCCGATGCCCGAGCTGCCGCCGGTGACCAGCGCCACCCGCCCGTCCAGTGAGAACAGCGTGCTGAGGTAATCCGCCATGACAACCAACGATTATGACCCTGGCCGGCCAGGGCCGGGACTCAGGGCCTCGGCAGCCGGGCTACAGCGCGGGCCGCGCGCCGACCAGGCTCAGCGCGCGCGCGGCCAGACGGCAGCCGCTGACCAGGGCCTCGGCGGGCGGCTTCTTGTCCAGCCACGCGGGCAGGAACCCCGCGCAGAAGGCGTCTCCGGCCCCCGTCCCGTCCACGATCTTCTCGATCGGCGGCCCGTTCGCCCGGAACGGCTCCGGGCGGCCGTTGGCGTAGAAGAGCGCGCCATCGGGGCCCAGCTTCAGGACTACCTGCGGATACCAGGCGTTCAGCACCCTGGCCGCCTGCTCGGGCTCCTCCCGCCCGGTGATGACCCTGGCCTGGTCGCCGTTCACGAACAGCAGGGTCGCGCCGTTGGTCAGCTGCAGGAACGGCTCGGCCCCGACGCGCTCGAGCGGGGCGGCGGAGGCACCATCTACCGACACGGTCATCCCGGCCCGCTGCGCGAGGCCGATGGCGGTCAGCGTGGCCTCCCGCGAGCCCTCGTTCAGCAGCGTGTAGCCGGAGACATGCAGGTGGCTGCCGGGGGTGAACAGGTCCTTGGGCAGGTCATCGGGCGAGAGGGCGGCGTTGGCTCCCGGATCCGACAGCATCGTGTGGTCGCCCTTGTGGGTGACCATGACCACGCAGGTCCCGGTGGGGCGCTCAGGATCCATCACCAGCCGGGCGTCCACGCCGTAGCCCATCAGCTCCATGTCCCGATTACGGCCCGCGATGTCAGCGCCGCGCCGGCCGACGAAGGCGACCTCGGCGCCGTCGACGGCGAGCCAGGCGGCGATGTTCGCGCCCGAGCCCCCGCCGTGCATCGTCACCGTGGCCGGCGTGTCGCTGCCCCTGGCCAGGGGCAGCGCAGCGTGGGCGACGGTGTCCGTCATAAGATCACCAACGACGACAACACGCGTCATGTCGTCACCACCTTGATCACGGGGCTGGGCCAGCGGCGCTGTCCCGGGAGCGCCCGGCTCAGAGAGCTAGCGGATAGAACTTAACAGTTCCAGAGGCTCGTCTTGTGCCGTTCGGCCTGCGAATCCGTGATGAGCGGCGATTCCCGGTCAAAGCCGGATGCCGCCCGCGGCCCGGTACGGCCCGGCTGGCGGGCGGCCCGGCGGGCGGTAGGCTGACGGGCACTCCGGCGGGCCGATCTGGACCATTGAGGCGATGCATGACCTGGACCTGGCAGTTTGAGAAGGAAGACGGGACCGTCCTGGCGACCAGGGGGCTGCCGAAGGAGACGTTCGGCAGCCAGGGCGATGCGGAGAGCTGGCTCGGGGAGCAATGGCGCAGCCTGCTCAACGCCGGCGTCGAGCAGGTCACCCTGCTGGATGACGGCAAGGCCGAGTACGGGCCGATGAGCCTGCGGCCGCCGCAGGAGTAGCCCGGCCTCCGTCAGGGCCTGCCCGCCTCCGTCAGGGCGTGCTGGCCTCCGGTCAGGACCTGCGGGGCGGGCTCGCGGTCTCGGCCGGGTCCCGCACGACCTGGTCGCCCAGGATGTCGTCGATGCGCCGCATGGCCGCCGGGTCAAGCTGCACGCCCGCGGCCTTCACGTTCTCCGTCACCTGCTCGGGCCGGGTGGCGCCGATAATCGCGGCGGAGACATTCGGGTTCTGCAGCGTCCAGGCGATCGCGAGCTGCGAGAGCGTCAGCCCGGCTTCCTCGGCGATCGGCCTGAGCTGCTGCACCGTGGTCAGGATCTCGTCGGTCAGGTAGTGGCGGATGAAGCGGGAGCCGGCCTCGTCAGTGGCCCGTGAGCCGGTCGGTACCGCCGCGCCCGGCAGGTACTTGCCGGTCAGGACGCCCTGCGCGATCGGGGACCAGACGATCTGGCCGATGCCTTCCTTCTCGCACAGCGGTATGACGTCGGCCTCGATGACCCGCCAGATCATGTTGTACTGCGGCTGGTTGGAGATGATCTTGTCGAATCCCATCTCCGCGGCGATCTGCACCGCCGCCGCGATCTGCTCGGCCCGCCACTCGGAAACGCCGATATAGAGCACCTTGCCCTGACGGACCAGGTCATCGAAGGCGCGGAGGGTCTCCTCCAGGGGAGTCTCGCTGTCGTAGCGGTGCGCCTGATACAGGTCCACGTAGTCGGTCTGCAGCCGCCGCAGCGAGGCCTCAGCCGACTCCATGATGTGCTTGCGGGACAGGCCGCGGTCATTGACGCCCGGCCCGGTCGGCCAGTAGACCTTGGTGCAGATCTCCAGAGATTCCCGGCGCTGGCCGTGCAGGGCGCGGCCGAGCACGGCCTCGGCCTTCGTGCCCGCGTAGACATCGGCGGTGTCGAAAGTCGTGATGCCCGCATCAAGGGCCGCGGCGACGCACGCGCTGGCCGCGTCCTCCTCGACCTGGGAGCCGTGGGTGATCCAGTTGCCGTAGGCGATCTCGCTGATCATCAGGCCGCTGCGGCCGAGGTGACGATGTTCCATGCTTGTGCACCTTAGTGCCAGGGAATGCCGGCCACCTCAACCGGGATCAGACCTTGGCGCCGCGTTCCACCCGCGGTGCCGGCATCCGCATCCTGCGCATCTGCGTGCCGCGGATGGCCGCGTACAAGCGCAGGCCGCGGGTGCTCTCGCCCGGATAGCGCTCCTTGGCCAGGCGCAGGATCCTGCGGCCGACAAACCAGCCCTCGACCAGCATCACGGCGATGAGACCGAGGATGATCTCATCGAAGATCGCCGACTTCTTCAGGCCGGGAATGAACAGCACCACCACCAGCAGCGCGGCGCCGTACAGGTAGAACTCGCTCAGGGTGTACCGGGAATCCACGTAATCGCGCGCCAGGGCCCGGACCGGCCCCTGGTCCTTGCGGGGCAGTGCCCAGTCCTCGCCGCGCTTCATCGCCGCGAGCCGCCGCTGGCGGGTGGCGCGGTCCTTCTCGCGGGTCTGCTGGGCGGCGGCCTTCCGGTTACCTGGCGCCGAGTACGGCTGCCGCCTGCGGCCCTCGGCCTCGCTGCGCTTGGGCGTCGGCCTGCCCTTGGCCGCCGTCACCCCAGGGCGGCTGGCGCCGGAGCCGCCGGCGGCATCGGATGCGTCAGCGTCTTGCGCGGGTGCGGAATCCTGATCGGGCACGTCAGGGACATCGCTGGTACGTCGTCGGAACACGTCCCCAGCCTACCGGGACGAACCCCCCGGACCGCCAGGACACCTCGGTAGCGGGGGAAGCCATCGGTCGTCCGTTATGACTGCGGCATCAGCCCGTCGTAGGCTGAGGCCAGCACCTTCCGATGCCTGCGCAGCATGCCAAGTTCGCGGCATCGCCGCGCCGTGCGGCAGCGGTGTACAGGACGAGGGGATGGTAGCGCTTATGGGCGTGATGAAACGGGTCTCGCTGATCTTCAAGTCCAAGGCCAACAAGGCCCTGGACCGGATGGAAGATCCCCGGGAGACCCTGGATTACTCTTACCAGACGCAGCTCGAGCTGCTGCAGAAGGTCCGTCGCGGCGTGGCCGACGTCGCGACCTCGCGCAAGCGCATTGAGCTGCAGCTCAATCAGCTCCAGCAGTCATCGAACAAGCTGGATAAGCAGGCCAGGGATGCGCTGTCGGCCGGACGCGAGGACCTGGCGCGCGAGGCGCTCTCCCGCAAGGCGGGCGTCCAGAGCCAGATATCTGACCTGAATACGCAGTACACCTCGCTGCAGGCGGAAGAGGAGAAGCTGACCGGTGCCTCGCAGCGGCTGCAGATCAAGGTCGACGCCTTCCGTACCAAGAAGGAGACGATCAAGGCCACCTACACCGCCGCCGAGGCGCAGACCAGGATCAACGAGGCCTTCACCGGCATCTCCGAGGAGATGGGCGACGTCGGCATGGCGATCCAGCGGGCCGAGGACAAGACCGAGCAGATGAAGGCCCGTGCTGGCGCGCTCGACGAGCTGATGGCGTCGGGTGCGCTGGACGATCAGGTCAGCGGCCCGCGCGACGACATCCAGGCCGAGCTGGACCGGATGGGCGCCAGCCACGACGTGGACGCCGAGCTGGAACGGATGAAGACCGAGCTCGCCCCGGGCAGCGCGCCGCGTCAGATCGAGGCCACCGGGCCGACCGCGCCGGATGCGGCGGAGGTGCCGCCGGCCCGCGCCGTTCAGCCCGCTGATCAGCCGCCGGCCGGTGACGGGGCATGATCGTCAGGATTCTGGGCGAGGGCCAGCTGCGGGTCGACGACTCGGCCACCGCGGAGCTCAATGAGCTCGACTCCAGGCTGGAGGCGGCGGTCGACCGCGAGGACGAGCCCGGCTTCAAGGCGGCTCTCGACGCGCTGCTGGCGCGAGTCCGGTCTCTCGGCACGGCCGTGCCCGCCGAGGTGATCGAGCCGTCGGAGCTGATCCTGCCGCAAGAGGACGCCAGCATGGCCGAGGTCCGCAAGATGCTCTCCGGCGACGGGGTCATCCCTGGCTAATCGGGCCGGCTGGTTCCCCGGCTCTGTTGCCTGGCGCCGGCTGCCGGCCAACTCCCAGCTCACTTCCAGCTGACCCCCGGCCAGCTCCCGGTATGGTGCAGGCAGGCACGGGAACGAACGGGCGCACCCGCCCGTTTCCTGAATGGCCGGCGCTGCCGGGCCAGCTTCGCAGCCGAGCGGTGCGAGCGGTCCCGCGGCTGAGGTGTAATGAAGTAAGACGGCCGCGATAAGGCGGCCGCAACGAAACGGAGGCGCCGCAATGGCGCGGACTCGCTATGCGACCGACAGAGGGCTCATCGCGCGGATGGGCGCGACGATCTTCCTGCTCGGGCTCGTGTTCGTCGGGTTCATGGTGGTCCTGTTCTTCCTCCTGTTCTATTACCAGAGCAGCAAGTCCGGCGGCGGGAACGTCAACGACGGCGGGATTATCTTCATCGCGGTCCTGATCGGCGTCGGCAGCGCGTTCGCGTCCTATTACTGGTCGGACAAGATCGCACTGCGTGCCTCGGGCGCGCGCCTGGTCAGCCCCGACGACTCGCCGCAGGCGGCCCGGCTGCACGGCACCGTGGACCGGCTGTGCGCACTGGCCGACATGCCCAAGCCGCGGGTCGCCATCGCGCCGGCCCAGATGCCCAACGCCTTCGCGACCGGCCGCAGCAGCAAGGTGGCCGTCGTGTGCGCGACCCAGGGCCTGCTGGACCGGCTCGACCCCGAGGAGCTCGAGGGCGTGCTCGCCCATGAGATGTCCCACGTGGCCCACAAGGACGTCGCGGTCATGACCGTCGCCTCGGTCATCGGCATCGTCGCGGCGCTGCTCGTCCGGTTCGCGTTTTACTCGGAGCTGTTCGGCGGGGGCGGCCGGGGCCGGGGCGGCAATAACAACAACAACGGTGGCGCCCTGCCTGTCATCCTGGTGGTCATGATCGTCGGGATAGTGGCTTACGCGATCAGCTTCCTGCTGATCCGGCTGCTGTCGCGGTACCGGGAGCTGTCCGCCGACCGGTCGGGCGCGCTGCTGACCGGACGGCCTTCGGCGCTGGCCAGCGCTCTGGTGAAGGTGACCGGTGACATTGCCAGGATCCCGACCAGGGACCTGCGCGCGGCCGAGTCCCTGAACGCCTTCTACTTCGCGCCCGCGTTCTCCAAGCGCGCCGGAGAGCTCAGCCTGTCAGCGATCTTCTCGACCCACCCGCCGCTGGAGAAGCGGCTGAGGGAACTCGACAAGATCTCCCAGCAGCTCAGCAAGTAAGGCGCGCCAGACGCAGGCCAGCCAGGCCAGGCGCGCGAGGATCCCGGTACGCCGGCCGACGATCGGGAGGTAGCAGGTGGGATTCCTGGACACGCTGCTCGGCCGGACCAAGCCGGTTCCGCCGAACCTGGACACGCTCTTCGCGCTGCCGACGGCCGCGATCACGCTGCAGGCGGCCACGGACTTCAGGCCGACCGGGACCGGCTCGGTCTGCTTCCGCTCCGCCGAGGGCAAGGCCTTCAGCGACATCGAGCACGACGTCAGGGAGCTGCTCGCCATGGGCGAGAGCAAGACATCGGCCCAGGTGTCCACGGACTCCTACGGCTTCACCTGGCTGGTCTGCACGCACTCCGGCGATGACATCGAGGGACTGGTCACCGATCTGCACGCGGTGAACTCCTCGCTGGAGCTCGGCGGGTTCGGCCCGCAGCTGCTGTGCACCATCCTCAGCTTCCGCGACTCCAGGGACCGGGCGCTGGGGCTGGTGTACCTGTACAAGCGCGGCAGCTTCTATCCCTTCGCCCCGCTCGGCGGGGAGCGTCGCGACAGCGCCCTGGAGATGCAGGTCCGCGGCTCGCTCGGCGCCGACCTGAAGATCGAGCCTGACCTGGGCCGCTGGTTCCCCGTCTGGGGCGCGCCTGGCCTGTAACGGCGCCGGTCGCAGGAGCGCAGGGCCCGGCGATGACAGTCCGGCGGGCTGGAATGATGCCGGGGGGCATATCGTTGAGGCAAGAGACCAGGCCCCACCATCGGGGCGGCAGCCAGTCGGATGCAGGAGCTAAACGCAGATGACAGTAGAGCAGGACGTGACCACTCAGGGCATCAACCTCACTGAGGCCGCAGCGGTCAAGGTGAGCGGCCTGCTTGAGCAGGAGGGCCGCGACGATCTCCGGCTTCGCATCGCCGTGCAGCCAGGCGGCTGCTCTGGCCTGCGCTACCAGCTGTACTTTGATGAGCGCGAGATCGACGGTGACGTCGTCAGTGAGTTCGGCAGCGTTCAGGTAGTGACGGACAAGATGAGCGTTCCCTACCTCTCCGGTGCCACGATCGACTTCGTCGACACGATCGAGAAGCAGGGCTTCACGATCGACAACCCCAACGCGGGCGGGTCCTGCGCCTGCGGCGACTCCTTCCACTAACGGCCTGCGGCGAGCCGGGCTGACCGCGGCGCGCTGGCGCAGCGGTCCGCCCGACGCGGTAATCTGTGCCGCGCCCCATCCGGGGGTGCCCCGCCCGCCCGAGATTCCCGCCGCAGAGGATAGCCGTGCGCATTGCCGTGACCGGGTCGATCGCGACCGACCACCTGATGACCTTCCCCGGCCGATTCGTCGACCAGCTCATGCCCGACAAGCTGGACAAGATCTCGCTGTCGTTCCTGGTCGACACCCTGGAGATCCGCCGCGGCGGCGTCGCGGCGAATATCGCGTTCGCGCTCGGCTGCCTGGGCCTGCGGCCGCTGCTGGTCGGTACCGTCGGGCCTGACTTCGGCGAGTACCGCGACTGGCTGGAGCGGCACGGCGTGGACACCGGGGGAGTGCGCGAGTCAGCGGTGCACCATACGGCGAGGTTCGTCAGCACGGCCGATGCCGACCTGAATCAGATCGCCTCCTTCTACCCGGGCGCCATGTCCGAGGACAGGGACATCGACCTGGCCGACCTGGCCGGGCGGGTGGATCTGGTGCTGATCGGCGCGACCGATCCCGCCGCGATGCTCGCCTTCACCGCGCAATGCCGGGAGCACAAGATCCCGTTTGCCGCCGACACCTCGCAGCAGCTGGCCACGCTGGACGGAGACCAGGTCCGTGACCTGGTCGACGGCGCCGCGTACCTGTTCTGCAATGAGTACGAAGCGACGCTCACCGAGCACAAGACCGGCTGGACCAGCGACCAGCTCACCGCGCAGGTGGGCGTCAGGGTCATCACCCTGGGCGCGAACGGCGCGCGGGTCGACCGGGCGGGCCAGGCGCCGGTTCTGGTCGGCCCGGTGCCCGACGTGCAGCCGCAGGAGCCGACCGGCGCCGGAGACGCGTTTCGCGCGGGTTTCCTGGCCGCGACCGCCTGGGGCCTCAGCCTGGAGCGGGCCGCCCAGCTTGGCAACCTGGTCGCCGTGCACGCGCTGGAGACGACGGGACAGGAATACGAGCTCACGCCAGGGCCGCTGGCTGAGCGGTTCGGTGCCGCCTACGGGCCGGCCGCCGCGCAGGACCTGGCCGGGCACTTCTCCGCAGCGCGGTAGCGTAACGGGCATGGCCGCCGCGCTTGCCCCTGGATATTCGCTGGCCGCCGGGTATCACGGGCCGCCCGAGCTGACCTGGGCGCGCGTGTTCACCGAGTGGACGGTCGATCCCTGGGCGCTCGCGTTCGTGCTGCTGCTCGGCGCGGCCTACCTGGCGGGAGTCCGGCGCCTGCGCTGGTCCGGCGGCTCGTGGCCGGGCGGCCGGATCGTGGCGTTCTGCGGCCTGGGGCTCGGATTCGCGGTGCTCGCGACCATGTCCTTCGTGGGCGTGTACCAGCCGGTGCTGTTCTATATCCGCGGCGTGCAGACCATCCTGGTGCTGCTGACTATTCCGCTGTTCCTGGCCCTCGGCCGGCCCCTCACCCTGGCCATCGCGGTGCTGCCGGGGCTCGGGCCGCGGATCGACGCGGGGATCGGCAGCCGGGTAGCGCGGGTGCTGACGTTCCCGGCCATCACCACCATGGTCCTGGTCGTCACGCCATTCCTGCTCTACTTCTCGTCGTGGTACGCGGCCGGCTTCCACAGCACGGCGGTACGGGAGCTGACCTACCTGGCGCTGCTGGTGCCGGGCTTCGTCTTCTTCTGGACGCTGCTGCGGGTCGATCCGGTTCCGTGGAAGTACCCGTACCTGGTGGCCCTGTGGGTGACCGGGGCCGAGGTCGTCGGCGACGCCATCCTCGGCCTGGCCGTGATCGCCGACCAGAGCCTGATCGCGGGGGCCTACTACCACGCGCTGGCCAGGCCCTGGGGCCCGAGCCTGAGCACCGACCAGGTGCTCGGCGGCGGCGCGCTATGGATTCTCGGGGACATCGTCGGGCTGCCGTTCCTCGCGGCCCAGCTGATCCAGATGATCAGGGAGGATGAGGCCGAGGCGTCGGTGATCGACGCGGAACTCGATGCCAGGGACGCCGCCCGCGTGGCCGCGCAGCTGACCGGCCGCGAATCCGGCCGGACGCCCGGGGGGACGACTGCCCCGCCGGGCAGCAGCGACGCGGCACCGGAGCGGCCCTGGTGGGAGTCTGATCCGAGATTCGCCGACCGCTTCCAGCCGGTCGACGGTCAGGAGTAACAGTCAGGAGTAGGCGAGGACCGGGCCGCCCTGGCCCGGCGCCAGCGACCGGGCGCCAGTCACCGGGGCCAGCCAGCCCCGGCGTCAGTAGCTGCGCTTCACCAGGAAGGACCAGCCATCGCGGCGGGCGGTCGCGCAGACGAACTCCTGCGACTTCATCATGCACCACGCGGGCACGTCCGTCCGCGCCGCCGGATCGTCGGCGAGCACCTCCACGGCCTGGCCGATCGGCACCTCCCTGATCCGCTCGGCCAGCATGATGATCGGGATCGGGCATTTCTTGCCGAGGGCGTCAATCGTCAGCGCCGGTGGCGGGGCAGGGGCAGCGGCAGGCGCAGGTCTGGGTGCGCCGGAGGGGCGCGGCCGGGGAGTCACGCGATTACCTCCAGGGGAGCGGTGCTCGGACGCGCTGTTGAGGAAGGACGATAAGGAACCTGCCGGACGCCTGCTGGGCAATGCCACGTGGATCCGATACCCGGTGGCTGGCCCGGGTAAGCGCCCCGGTACCCGCCATGAAGACGAACAGTAGGCCCTGGCGGCCCCGCGGCGGGCCCGGTCCCTGGCTAAGGCCTGAATGTCGCCCGTGCGGCCAGCCAGGGACCTGGTAGCCATATGCCTGCCATCTGGTTGTTCTCTGGCGAAATCTCCCACCAGGTCCGCCCGGGCGGGGCGCCGGCGAGGATCTGCGGCCAGGCTCGGGCGAGCCTGCGGCGGGGGTCCCGGGAGGCCGTGCGAGGCTGCGTTGTACTGTTTCCACGACAAGCTGTAGGACGAGGAAAAGACCGGCCAGTGGAGCCGGGCGTGATCCGCCGGGAAGGCAGTCTGTGAGTCCCATTCGCAGTGCCCCACGCCGAGGGGGGAGAGCAGGCCAGCTGCGGCGCTGGATGCCGCGTGCTCTCCTGCTGGCAGGCTTGCTGGTCGTCACGACGGGCTGCCAGTCGACGTCGTTCACGCGCCTGGGCATGCCCGCGCCCGTGACCAGGCAGGCCCAGGTTGTCGTCGATCTCTGGCAGGGATCCTGGATCGCGGCGTGGGCCGTGGGGGCCCTGGTCTGGGGGCTGATCATCTGCGCGGTGATCTTCTACCGCAAGCGGTCGGACCGGGTACCGCATCAGGTCAGGTACAACCTGCCGATCGAGATCCTGTACACGGTCGTGCCCTTCATCATGGTCGGCGTCATGTTCTTCTTCACGGCCAGGGACGAGAACTACATCGACAAGCTCTCGGCCCACCCCGACGTCGTGGTGGACGTGATCGGCTCGCAGTGGACGTGGGACTTCCAGTATCCGCAGTACCCGGTGCGCGGCTCGGTGCCCGGCAGTCAGACTGTCGTCACCGAGCTGGGCAACATGGCGAATCCGGCCGTGTCCCTCAGCAGCCAGCACCTGCCGCTGCTGGAGATCCCGGAGAACGAGACCGTCCGGTTCAACCTCAGCTCGATCGACGTCATCCACGCGTTCTGGATCGTCCCGTTCGACTTCAAGCGCGACGTCGTCCCCGGCCATCCGAACCATTTCGAGGTAACGGCGATCAAGACGAGCACCTCGATCGGGCGCTGCTCGGAGCTCTGCGGTCTCTACCACAGCCGCATGCTCTTCACCGTCAAGGTCGTGACGCAGGCCCAGTTCCGTCAGTGGATTAACGCGCAGCAGGCGCAGCAGAACGCATCTGGGGGTGCTCAGTGACCGCGATCGCTCAGCCGGGCGCGCCGGGCCAGCCGGCTCCGGCACCCACGCCGGGCAGCTATCGCAAGGGCTCGATCCTCGCGGAGTGGCTGTCGACTACCGATCACAAGATCATCGGTCACCTGTACCTGATCACCTCGTTCTTCTTCTTCATGGTGGCCGGGCTCATGGCGATGATCATGCGTACCCAGCTGCTCGAGCCGGACAACCACCTGGTCTCCGACCAGGTGTACAACGAGCTGTTCACCATGCACGGCACGATCATGCTGCTGCTGTTCGCGACACCGCTGTTCGTCGGGTTCGCCAACGAGATCATGCCGTTGCAGATCGGCGCGCCCGACGTGGCGTTCCCCCGGCTGAACCTGCTCAGCTACTACATGTTCGCCTTCGGCGGCCTGATCCTGCTGCTCAGCTTCATCACTCCCGGCGGGGCCGCCGCCTTCGGCTGGTACGCCTACTCGCCGCTGACCAGCGCGCTGTACTCGCCGGGGGTCGGCGCGGACATGTGGATCATGGGCCTGACGCTGTCGGGGCTCGGCACGATCCTGTCCGGTGTCAACTTCGTCACCACGATCTTCTGCATGCGCGCCCCCGGCATGACCATGTTCCGGATGCCGATCTTCACCTGGAACATCCTGCTCACCAGCATGCTGGTGCTGCTGGCCTTCCCCGTGCTCGCCGCGGCGCTGCTGGTCCTGGAGATCGACCGCAAGCTCGGCGCGAGGGTGTTCGACGCCTCCAGCGGCGGTGCCATCCTGTGGCAGCACCTGTTCTGGTTCTTCGGCCATCCCGAGGTCTATATCGTGGCGCTGCCGTTCTTCGGCATCGCCACCGAGGTGCTCCCCGTCTTCAGCCGCAAGCCGCTCTTCGGCTACAAGGGCCTGATCGCCGCCACCATCGCGATCGCCGGCCTGTCGATGACCGTGTGGGCCCATCACATGTTCACCACCGGTGCCGTGCTCCTGCCGTTCTTCTCCTTCATGACCTTCCTGATCGCGGTCCCGACCGGCGTGAAGTTCTTCAACTGGGTCGGCACGATCTGGCGCGGGCAGCTCACCTTCGAGCCGGCCATGCTGTTCATCCTCGGCTTCCTGGTGGTGTTCCTCTTCGGCGGCCTGACCGGGGTTATCCTGGCCTCGCCCCCGCTGGACTTCGCCGTCAGCGACTCCTACTTCGTGGTCGCGCACTTCCACTACGTGCTCTTCGGCACGGTGGTGTTCTGCATGTTCGGCGGGTTCTACTTCTGGTGGCCGAAATTCACCGGCAAGATACTCAATAACGCACTCGGGAAATGGCATTTCTGGCTGGTGTTCATCGGCTTCAACATGACCTTCCTCGTGCAGCACTGGATCGGGCTTGAGGGCATGCCGCGCCGCGTCGCCAACTACCCTGGCCTGCCCGGCAACGTCACGACGCTAAACCAGATCTCGACCATCGGCTCGTTTATCCTGGGTGCCTCGACGCTCCTGTTCCTGTACAACATCTACACGACGTGGAAGCACGGGGAGCGGGTTACCGCTGATGACCCGTGGGGATTTGCGAACTCGCTGGAATGGGCCACGTCCTGCCCGCCGCCACGGCATAACTTCACCTCGATACCGCGGATCAGGTCCGAGCGCCCGGCCTTCGACCTGCACTATCCGCATATCAGATCTGGCCGGGATCGTGACGCCGAGCGGCAGGCGATCGGCGTGGGCAAGTGAGCCCGGCGCTGCCCGCCGGTAACCGGGCCGGCGCCCGGTCGGCGGCCGCTGCGGATCTCGTGGTCGCGATGATGGCAGGGGTGTCACAATGAGGGTCGAGGGTGCTCTGCTCCTGGGCTGCGCGCTGTTCTTCGCCGTCGCGGACGCCGTTTACTGGTACTTCTCGCACGACCCGACCGGGACGACCGCGCTGGCGCTGGCCGTGGGACTGGCCTTCCTCAGCGGGTTCTATGTCCTGTTCACCGGGCGGCGGCTGCCGCAGCGGCCTGAGGACGACGACGAGGGCGAGATCTACCAGGGCACCGGCGAGCTGGGCTTCTTCAGCCCGCACAGCTGGTGGCCGCTGTTCGTCGGGCTGGCCGCCGCGACGGCCGCGGTCGGCGTCGCGATCGGCTGGTGGCTGTTCCTGATCGGCATCCTGGCCGTCCTGCTCAGCGCGATCGGCTTCGTCTTCGAGTACTACCGCGGCAACTACGCCCACTGATCCTGGTCCGCCCGGCCCCGCGCAGGTGCAGGACCCGACCCGGCCAGCGGCTTCATATCGCTGCGGTCGACCGTCACGGATGTCAGGGTGACAGCACGATCGAGACGATCTACCGCGCCTATGGCATCGGCTGACGTGCCGCTGGCACCCGGCGCAGGAGAGAGCGGCAGATGGACATCTACGAGGCGCTGTACACCACCAGGGCGATGCGGCGGGTTCGTCCTGACCCTATCCCGCAGGCCGTCCAGGCGCGGATCCTAGACGCCGCGATCAGGGCCCCGAGCGGCGGGAACGCGCAGGGCTGGCGGTTCCTGCTGGTCGACGATCCCGCGGTCAAGGCCCGGCTCGGGCCGCTGTACCGCGACAGCATCGGTCGGCTGTGGGAAACGGCCTACCGTGACCGCCTGGAGCGGGCCCGGAGCACGCCGCAGGACCCGGAAAGCGCGTCGATGCTGCGGGTCACGGCTTCGGCTCAGCACCTGGCTGATCACTTCGAGGACGTGCCCCTCTTCCTGCTGGGCTTCTCCCGCGGGGACCCGACAGGCGGATCCATCTTCCCCGCGATCTGGAGCGCCCAGCTGGCCGCACGGGCCGAGGGCGTCGGCAGCGCGCTGACCTCCGTCCTGGGTGTATTTCACGGCCCGGAGGCGATGCAGATTCTCGGCGTGCCGCCAGACAAGGGCTGGGTCATGGCCTGCTGTGTCTCGTTCGGCTATCCCACCGGCCGCTGGGGCGTAGCCGCGCGGCGGCCCGTGCACGAGGTCGCGTACCGCAACGCCTGGGGCGCGGACGTCGGGCTGCAGATCCCCGGTCCCCTGTGGCCGGGTACGGAAGCCTGACGCCGGAGCCTGACACCGGAGCCTGACACCGGAGCCTGACGCCGGAGCCTGACGCCAGCGCGAGAGGGACCGTCTTCGCGAAGGCGGTCCCTCCGGGCGCGTGGTATCAGCCGGGATTACGTATCGGCCTGCTCGTCGGGATCGCCGGCCGGGATCGCGGCCGGGGCATGATCGCCGTGACCATTGCCGAGCGCCGCGTCGTGACCGTTGCCATGCGGGGCGTCGTGACCGTTGCCGTAGCCGTTGCCATGGCCGCCGTCCATCGGCACGCTCTCGTTGAGGACCTTGTTCAGCCGCTCCCGCACCTTGCCCACGCCACCGCGCATGCCGGGCGCCGGAACGCCTTCCTCTTCCTCTCCTCCCGCTGCCGCCGGCAGGCTCAGCGGCTCCTGCCTGGACATCAGCACGGCGCGGACGTCCTCGCTGACCGGCCTGGTCTCCTCGATGAACTCGCCGCTCGGCAGCTGCCGGATGATCCCGGTCTCGACGCCGTGCTCCAGCAGATGCACGTCCTTGCGCTGCAGGCCCAGGCAGATTCGCTTGGTGATGATGTAGGCGAGCACCGGGACCACGAAGATCGCCCACCTGGCGATCTCGGTGGTCGTGTACAGCGGGATGCTGAAGTGATCGGCGATGACGTCGTTGGCGCCCTCCAGCCACAGGACACCGTAGAACGCGATCGCGGTCATCCCGATCGCGGTCCTGGTCGGCACGTTGCGCGGCCGGTCGTTGACGTGATGCTCGCGCCGGTCGCCGGTGATCCACGCCTCCAGGAACGGCCACAGGGCGGCCCCGGTCAGGATGAGCCCGAGCGGCAGCAGGGCCGGGATGAACACGTTGAAGGCGAACGTGTGCCCGAAGACGACCCACTGCCAGGCGGGCATGATCCGCAGCGAGCCCTCGAGGAACCCCATGTAGAAGTCGGGCTGCGAGCCCGACGAGATCGACACGGGGTTGTACGGCCCGTACAGCCAGATCGGGTTGATCTGGGCGAAGGTGGAGAACAGGGCCAGCGCGGCGAAGGTGAAGAAGAAGAACGCGCCGGTCTTGGCCATGAAGTACGGGTACGTCGGCGCACCGACCACGTTCTGGTCCGTGCGGCCCTTGCCCGGCATCTGGGTGTGCTTCTGGTGGAACATCAGGAACAGGTGCACGCTGACCAGCGCCAGGATCAGCCCGGGGATCACCAGCACGTGCAGGATGTACATCCGCGGGATGATCTGGGTACCGGGAAAGGCGCCGCCGAACAGGAAGAACGCCAGGTAGGTGCCGACCACCGGGATCGACTGCAGGACGCCCTCGGTGATGCGCAGGCCCGCGCCGGACAGCAGGTCATCGGGAAGCGAGTAGCCGAACAGGCCCTCCACCAGGGCCAGCGTGAAGAGCGTAATCCCGATCAGCCAGTTGACTTCGCGGGGCTTGCGGAAGGCGCCCGTGAAGAAGACCCGGAGCATGTGCACCAGGATGGCGGCGACGAACAGGTCAGCGGCCCAGTGATGGATCTGGCGCATCAGCAGGCCGCCGCGCACGTCGAAGCTGAGGTTCAGCGTGGAGGCGAAGGCCTCGCTCATGCTGCGGCCGTCGAGGTTGACGTACGAGCCGTGGTAGACGATCTCGGTCATGCTGGGCTGGAACCACAGCGTCAGGAAGGTGCCGGTCAGCAGCAGGATGATGAACGAGTACAGCGCGATCTCGCCCAGCAGGAACGACCAGTGGTCGGGGAAGATCTTCCTGAAGAGAGTCCGGAATCCCTTCGCGCCGCGGAACCTGTCGTCCAGCCAGCCGCCGACGCCCTCTAGCGCATCCTCGGTGCTCATGAGCGCTCCCAGTAGCTCGGGCCCACAGGTTCGTGGAAGTCGCTCTGCGCGACCAGGTAGCCCTGCGCGTTGGTGGTGATCGGCAACTGGGGCAGCGGCCGGGTGGCAGGCCCGAAGAGCACCGTGGCGCCGCGCGTCGCGTCGAATGTGGACTGGTGGCACGGGCAGAGGATGTGATGGGTGGTCTGCTCGTACAGCGCCGCCGGGCATCCGACATGGGTGCAGATCTTGGAGTAGGCGACGATGTCGTCCACCGTCCAGTTCATCACCGTGGGCTGCTGCAGTTCTCCCGGCGCGAACTTGATGATGATCACGGCTGCCTTGGCCAGCGCGTCGAAGTCTTCCTCGAACCCCTCGGGGATGACCGTGATCATGCCGCCGGGCGAGTCGAAGTCATCGGGCTTCAGCGGCCGGCCGCTGCCGTAGATGATCAGCCGGGTTCCCTTGCGCCAGACCGTGAAGTCCAGGCTCTTGCGGGGCAGCGGGCCCAGGTCGCGCAGCAGGAAGACCGGGGCCAGGATGACCGGCAGGGTCGCGGCGATCAGCGTGCGGCGCAGCATGGGCCGCTTGACGAACTGGCTGGCCTCGGCCCCCTCGGCGAACGTCTGGGCGAACGCCTGCCGGTCGGCGGGGTTGGAGGCCAGCGGCTTGCGGGCCTCGGTCAGCTCCACGTTGGGCATCAGATGGCGGACCCAGATGGTGGCCCCGACGGCCAGGCCGAGGAAAGCGATCGTCATGGTCGTGCCCAGCGCCAGGTTCGAGTGTGCCGCGGCGCTGACCGAGCGCACCTGGAAGATGAGGTACGCCGCGATGAAGCCGATGCCGCCCAGCATCGAGATAATGAAGCAGGCCGCCACGACGCGCTCGAACCTCTTCGCCCGGTCCAGGTCAGGCGGGTCAGCGGGCAGCTCGCGCTGGACCGGCGGGGCGGCCGGCTCTTCCGCGGCCAGGAATGTCCTGGCCTGCGCCGGCGCGGGCGTTCCGATCACCCGGTGCGGCGCCCCGGGGACGTCGGTGCCGGGCAGCTCATCCGGCCTGGGATCGCCCTGCTGACCGGGCAGCCCGCCGGAACTGGTGTCACTCATGGACCTTCCCGTGCTTCGCAGTAATCCACAGTGCTGCCATCACCATGAACAGCAGCACGCCGAGGAACGCGACCAGCCCTTCGGTTACCGGTCCTACCCGGCCCAGGCTGAAGCCTCCGGGGTTCGGCTGCGACCGTACCGCCTTGACGTAGGCAATGATGTCGGCCTTCTCGCTGGGCGTGATCGTCGTGTCGTTGAACACCGGCATCGCCTCGGGGCCGGTCAGCATCGCCTCGTAGATCTGGGTGGGCGTCGAGGCGGTCAGCGGCGGGGCGAACTTCCCGTAGGTGAGCGCGCCGCCGGCGCCGACGAAATTGTGGCACTGCCCGCAGTTGGCGACAAAAAGCTGCTGGCCGAGCCCGATATTCGCGCCCTGGGTGCTGACCTGCTCGGCCGACGGGATGGGAGGGCCGCCGCCCAGCGAGGCAATGTACGCGGCGACCGCGTGGGTCTCCCTCGGGGTCAGTTCCGGCACCTTCCGGTCGTTCTCCGCGCCATTCTCCTTGGCGGGCATGCGGCCCGTGCTGACCTGGAAGTCAACGGCGGCGGCGCCGACGCCGATCAGGCTCGGCGCCACATCCGGGGTGCCCTGCGCGTCCATGCCATGGCAGGTGGAGCATTCGGCCAGGAAAACTGACCGGCCGGCGGCGATCTGTGCCTGCTGCGCCGCCGTAGGCCCCGACGCCGAAGCCGGGCTGGCCCCCTCGGTGATAACTGCATAGATGGCGCCGATGAAGAAGAGCCCGAGCAGGACGACGGCGTAGCCCGCTATGGGCCGCCTCCGCCTTGCGGTGAACCAGCTCACTGATATCCCCAGTTCCCGGTCAGTGGATCAGGTAGATGGTCGTGTACAGGCCGATCCACACGACGTCGACGAAATGCCAGTAATAGGAGACGACGATCGCGCTGACCTGCTGTTCCTGCGTGAACCTCTTGGCCGCGAAGGTACGGCCCAGCAGGAACAGAAACGCGATCAGGCCGCCGGTCACGTGCAGCCCGTGGAACCCGGTGGTCAGGTAGAAGACCGACCCGTAGTTGCTGGACGACAGCGTCACGTGCTGCTTGCGGATCAGGTCGAGGTACTCATACCCCTGGCCGCTGATGAAGTACAGGCCCATCAGGAACGACAGCACGTACCACTCGCGCAGGCCCCAGCGGCTCACGTTCCAGATCCGGCCGGTCCGCCTGATCTGGCCCCGCTCGACCGCGAATACGCCCAGCTGACAGGTCACGCTGGAGAGCAGCAGCACGATCGTGTTCACCGTGGCGAGCTTGAGGTCCAGGTGCGCCATGGGCCACGGCCGGTTCAGGCCCTTGTCGACCGACCTGATCGTGAAGTACATCGCGAAGAGCGCCGCGAAAAACATCAGCTCGGAGGACAGCCACACAATCGTCCCCACGCTGACAAGGCTCGGCCTGCTCGCGGGTGTGCGAGGAACGACCTCGGTTGTTACTGTCGCCACGGGGCCATTATTACGACACCGCGTAGGGGGGCGTCGCGCGACCCCCCGGGTCGGTACGATCCAGTTCCATGAAGGTCGTTGTGTACAGCCATGATGCTGACGTACGGGCCCGGATACGGCTGGCCATCGGGCGCCGTCCTGCCCCTGACGTGCCCGAGGCCGAGGTGATAGAGGTGGCCACGCATCCTGCCCTGATCCGGTTGCTGGACGCGGGCGGCGCGGATGTCATGGTGCTGGACGGCGAGGCGCAGCCGTCCGGCGGCATGGGCGTCTGCCGGCAGGCCAAGGACGAGGTCTATGACTGCCCGCCGGCACTGCTGATCATTGGCCGGGCCGACGATGGATGGCTCGCGACCTGGTCGCGGGCGGACGCCGTCGTCAGCCATCCGATCGACCCGGCGGCGCTCGCGCAGGCCCTGGCCGGGCTGATGCGCCAGCGCGCGGCCGGGGCCGAGGCGGCCAGCGCCTGAGCGGGCCGGCCGGGGCGCGGGCGCTCTGCGTTCGCTCTCCTTCCGCTCTGCTCAGCCGAAACGGGCACTCGGCGGTACTCCCGGACCGCCATCAGTCCCGCCGGACGCCCTACCCTCGATTCCGCCTGCACCCATGTCACCAGCCCGCCTGACCTCAATCCCGGATCCGAGGGCCCCATGAATTCCCCCACCACCTGGCCGGCGCTGATCGGCGCGCTGATCAAGGGCCAGACGCTGACGGCACAGGACACGTCCTGGGCGATGAACGAGATCATGGACGGAGCGGCCACATCCGCCCAGATCGCGGGGTTCGGGGTCGCCCTGCGCATGAAGGGCGAGACGGCAGGCGAGGTGAGCGGCCTGGCCCAGGCGATGCTGGAGCACGCGACGCCGCTCAGCATCCCCGGCCGCCTGGTCGACCTCGTCGGAACGGGCGCCGACGGGAGGCGCACGGTCAACATCTCCACCATGGGGACGATCGTGGCCGCCGCGGCCGGGGCGCGGATGGTCAAGCACGGCAACCGGGCCGTCTCCTCGGCCTGCGGGGCCGCGGACGTGCTCGAGGCGCTCGGCGTCGTGATCGACCTGCCGGCGTCGGCGACCGAGAAGCTCGCCGAACAGATCGGCATAGCCTTCCTGTTCGCCCCGCTGTATCACCCCGCGTTCCGGCACACGTCTGTCCCGCGCCGCGAGCTCGGCGTGCCGACCGTCTTCAACTTCCTCGGCCCGATGGCGAACCCCGCCCGGCCCGGCGCGCTGGCGGTCGGCGTGGCAGATCAGCGGATGGGCGCGGTGCTGGCCGGTGTCCTGGCCGAGCGCGGCTGCTCGGCCCTGGTCTTCCACGGTGAGGACGGGCTCGATGAGCTGACCACGACCGCGCCTTCGACCGTCTGGGTGGTGCACGGCGGCGCGCCTGGCGGCCGTGGCTCCGGCCCGGATGACGGCGCGCAGGTCGGCCCGGGTGGCGGCGCGAGCGGCGGTACGGTGAGCCAGACGTCACTCGACCCGGCCGCCGACCTCGGAATCAGCCGGGCCACGCCCGCGGACCTGCGCGGCGGCGACGCGGCTCGCAACGCCGCGGTGGCGCGTGCCGTCCTGGGCGGCGAACCGGGCCCGGTTCGGGACATCGTCTTGCTGAACGCGGCGGCGGCCCTGGCCGCCGAGGCCGGCCTGACTGGCCCCGATGATCTCGCGACGGCGCTGGCCGACGGCTATGCGCGCGCGGCGGCGGCCGTCGATTCGGGTGCCGCGGCGGGGCTACTCGACCGCTGGGTCGCCGTGAGCCACGGCCTCGCCGAAGAACACGCCTGACCCTTACGTCAGGACTCGGTCCACTCACGCCCCGCCGTGCGTCAGTCCGGCCTGCCCCAGCCGCCGTTTCGATGATCCTGAAGGATCGTGGCTGCCGGGACCTCCGCGATCCTTCGGGATCATGGAATGAGGCGCGGCCGGGTGCGCGGCTGGCTCAGCTCGACTCTGGGTAGCCCACGGAGAAGGCAGCCTCAAGGTCATGACGCGAGTAGGCGCGGAATGCGATGTGGGTTTCCGTGTGAGTGACCCCCGCGACCCTGTTCAGGGTGCCAGGGATCACGTCGCTGAGTTCCTCGTGGTTTCGGACCCTGACCATGGCCACCAGGTCGAACTCGCCGGTGACTGAGTAGACCTCGGTCACCTGCGGTATCTGAGCGATCTGTTCGCCCGTCTCCGGAATGCGCGCGACGTCGGCCTTGACCAGAACGATAGCGGTGACCATGGCCGCCTCCTGCTCCCTCCGGGAACCCGTGCCCCCGGCTGCGGGAGTAGCGTACCGCCCGGCCCGGTCAGGCGCTGATCTCAGCCAGTGTGCGCGTGCCGGCCTCCGCCAGCATGCGCAGCAGGCCCTGGAGCACATCGGCGGTGGCCTTGGCATCGGCCAGCGCGCGATGACAGGGCTGGGTTCGCGCGGCGAAATAGCTCGCCAGGGTGGCCAGCTTGCAGTCAGGAACCTCCCCGGCACCGAGCACCAGGCGGGCCAGGACCGCGGTGTCGAGCACGGCGAAGGACGGCCAGGGCAGGCTGCACGCGCGGCAGGCAGCGGTGAGAAAGCCGATATCGAACGGCGCGTTGTGCGCGGTCAGGACGCCGCCTTCGGCAAAGGCCAGGAAGCCGGGCAGCACCCGTGCCATCGGGGGCGCCTGGGCGACCATTCCATCGGTGATTCCGGTGAGCGCGGTGATGTCCGGCGGGATCGGGGCGCCCGGGTTCACCAGGGCCGAGAACTCGGCGGTCACCTGGCCGCCGCTGAGCCGTACGGCGCCGATCTCGGTAATCACAGCCTGCCCGGGCTGCCAGCCTGTCGTCTCGACGTCCACGATGACGAAGTCGACGCTGCCCAGCGGGGAGGCTGGCAGCGGGCTGGCACCCGGCTGGAGGGGGCTGGCGGCGGGCTGGAGGGGCCTAGCGCCCGGCTGGCGGCGGCTGGCGGCGGACCGCAGCGGGCCGGCGCCCGGCGGGGGAGCGGGCATCGCTGAGGACCCTGCCGTCCGCGTGGCCCGCACTCGGCGCAGCAGCCTGGCCAGAGCCAGATCCCATCTCGTCACGAATTGCACGCTAGGGCCCGGTACCGACAGTTGGGCCCAGGCGCGCCGGGCGCGGGCTCCAGTGAGCCATCCCGGTTCCGGACGCAGAGGCAGTCACCCTGGGCGGCCGGGGCCGCAGTGCGGCGGAGAAGGGCAGGCCTCGGGGATGGCCGGATGCTCGGACAGCGGTGCCGGATTGGGTCCCTGATGAGCCGGCCGAGGGCGACGGGGAGCTCGACACGGGGGGCGAGTGTGCGCGAAGCGGTTGAATCCGATGCCGAATCTTCACTATTGTCAGGCACCAAGCCGCATCGCTCAGCAGCCGCCACATTGGCGGCGGCGATCGGTAACTGCCGAATTTCCCGAGCCGGCCCAATGGCCGGCCTGGAGAGCCGGGGACCCATCGGAGGAGCGCAGGGCTCTATGGCCCAGCACGCTCTCCAGGGGTGAATCGGCCCGGACCACGACGCTGGACCGGGCTGTAGGGCGCCTTCCACAGCCCGAACCCGTCAGCTGACCCGGTAGGCGATAGTGGGAGAAGGAGCGTGTCACGTACGTGCATACGCCGCCATCAGTCCGAAGGATTCTGAGGCATCGTCGCGCGGCTGTCACCACCAGCCTTATCGCCGTTGGCATGCTTGCCGTAGCGACCGGAACAGCGGGAGCCGCCCCGCAGCCAACGATCGCCCAGGTGCAGCACAAGCTCAGCAAGCTGAATACTCAGGCCGACCAGCTCGGTGAGCAGCTTGACCAGGTGAAGCAGGAAGTGGCATCGGCCAGCCAGCGTCTGGCCCTGGTCAATCGCGAGGCATCGCGGGACCAGGCCCAGTTCAACTCCATGCGCACAGAGATCGCAAAGATCGCGGCGACTGCCTATGAGCAGGGCACCATGAATTCGTCAGCCGCGCTGCTGATCTCCGGCAATCCGCAGGAGCTGCTCAACCGGGCCTCGGTCCTGACCGAGCTGTCATCGGTCAACAGCACGCAGATGCACCAGTTCCTCGCCGTCGCCCGCCAGGTCACCGCGACCCAGCAGTCAGCGAGGCGGGCCAGGACCGCGATTGTCACGCTCAAGAACAACCTGAACAAGCGCCAGCGGGCGCTGAACGCGCTGATCGGCCGGCAGAAGACGCTGCTGGCCCAGCTCACCCCGGCGGAGCAAGTAGGCACCGGACCCGGCGGCACGGGGACCACCGTGGGCGTCAAGTACACAGGGACGACAAGTACCCAGGCCGGCAAGGCGGTCGCGTATGCCTACGCGCATGTCGGCGACCCTTACGTCTGGGGTGCGACCGGCCCGGGCTCATTCGACTGCTCCGGGCTGATGATGGCCGCATGGGCAGCGGCGGGCGTGTCACTCCCGCGCATCAGCTATGACCAGATCAGCGACCTTCCGGCGGTTCCGCTTGATGCCCTGCAGCCGGGCGACATACTCGGATTCGCCGGCAACTCCCACGTGGGGATGTACGTGGGCGGCAACAAGCTCATCGATGCGCCGCACAGTGGCGCGGACGTCGAGCTGATCTCGCTCAGTGGCTGGTACGCCCAGGAACTCGATGCGGCGGTGCGGCCATAAACCCGCGCCAGCGAGTCAATGGCCAGGGCTCATGCTAGCCAGCGGCCAGGGAGCGCCATCGGCGGTCCCTGGCCGCTGGCCCGCATCCGCTGACAGGCCGGGCAGCGGCCCCCGGCGGCTAAGATCTGTTCCGTCCCTGTCGCCCGGCGTCCCCCGGACCAGCACCGCCGCCAGCATTGCGGCGGCGACCGCGCGGCGGCGGCACGGGAGCACGATGCCGCGAGTCCTGATCGTCTCTAATGACTTCCCGCCGCGCAGCGGCGGCATCCAGTCGTTCGTGCACGCGCTCGCCTCGCGGCTGCCCGCCGAGAACGTGACCGTCTATGCGCCGTCCTGGGACGGGGCCGCCGCGTTCGATTCCCGCCAGCCGTTCCGCGTGGTCCGTCACCCGAGCTCGCTGATGCTGCCGGTGCCGTGGGTGGCGCGACGGGCGTCCCGGATCCTGACCGAGCAAGGCTGTGACACCGTGCTCTTCGGCGCCGCGGCGCCGCTCGGCCTGCTCGCGCCGGCCCTGCGCCGGGCGGGCGCTCAGCGGATCGTCGCCCTGACGCACGGACACGAGTCAGGCTGGGCCGCCCTGCCTGGCGCCCGGAGCCTGCTGCGCAGGATCGGCGACCAGGTCGATGTCGTCACCTACCTGGGCGAGTACTTCCGAGAACGGCTGGCCGGTGCCTTGTCACCCGAGGCCGCGGCCCAGATGGTCCGGCTGGCCCCTGGCGTCGACACCGAGGCGTTCCGGCCCGGCGCGGGCGGCGCCGAGATCAGGGAGCGGCTCGGGCTAGGTCAGCGGCCGGTCGTCGTCTGCGTGTCCCGGATGGTGCCGCGCAAGGGACAGGACACGCTGATCCGGGCCTGGCCGCAGGTACTGGCGGCTGCGGCGCAGAGTGAGGCCCCGGCTCCGGTGGCGCTGGTGCCGGCCAAGCACGGGACGGCCAAGCACGGGACGGGCAAGCATGCCCGCGTCCCGTCGGCACCGGTACCAGCGCAGCGCGACGCGAGCGAGATGGTCGCGGCGCCGGTCGAGCTCGTTCCTGACCAGCGTGAGGGCGGCGGGCGCGCGCACGCCGGGGATTCACCGGCGCTGGCGCCGGTGGCCGAGGCGCTGCCGGCTCCTGCCGCGGGAGCAGGCCTGGCGGCCGATCCGGTGCTGCTCATGGTCGGCGACGGCCCCTATCGCGCCGAGCTGGGCCGCCTGGCCCAGCGGGTCGGGGTATCGGACTCCGTAGTGTTCGCCGGCCCAGTGCCGTGGGAGGAGCTGCCCGCCTATTACGACGCGGGCGACGTCTTCGCCATGCCGTGCCGGACCCGGCGCAAGGGCCTGGACGTGGAGGGCCTGGGGATCGTCTACCTGGAGGCGTCCGCGGCCGGACTGCCGGTCATCGGCGGCGATTCCGGCGGTGCGCCCGACGCCATCCTGGACGGCGAGACCGGCCTCGTGGTCCCCGGCAAGGATGTCGATGCCGTCGCCGACGCCCTGATCGAGCTGCTCGGCAATCCGGCCGCTGCCACCGCGATGGGCCGAAAGGGCCTGGCCTGGGTCGACCGTGAGTGGCGCTGGGACTTCGTAGCCGACAGGCTTCAGCACATCCTGGGCGGCTGACTGGCCGGCGGGGTGAGCGGCGGGCAGATTTTCCGTTTTGCTACTTATGGGGTTTTGCTGTAGAGCGCGTCGATGTCGGCTGAGTAGTCCTGTACAACGACGGATCTCCGGATCTTGAGTGACGGCGTGAGGTGGCCGCTGGCCTCAGTGAAGTCCGAGGGCAGGACGCGGAAGCGGCGGATCGACTCGGCCCTGGAGACCGCCTTGTTGGCGTCGTCCACCGCCACCTGGATCTCCGCCACCAGCTCCGGGTCCTGCGCGAGGTCCGCTGCCGTGGCGCTCGCCGGGCGGCCGTGCTGCTGCTTCCAGTGCTCCAGCGCGTCGGGATCCAGGGTGATCAGGCAGGCGATGTACGGGCGGCCGTCGCCGACGACCAGGCCCTGGCTGACCAGCGGGTGCGCGCGAAGCCGGTCTTCGAGCACGGCGGGGGCGACGTTCTTGCCGCCCGCGGTGACGATCAGCTCCTTCTTGCGCCCAGTGATCCGCAGGAAGCCCTCCTCGTCCAGCTCGCCAATGTCACCGCTGCGCAGCCAGCCGTCGGAGGCCAGTATCTCGCTGGTCGCGGTCTCGTTGTGCCAGTAGCTGTGGAAGACGTTGGGGCCCTTGATCAGGATCTCCCCGTCCTCGGCAATCTTGATGGTCACGCCCGGCAGCGGCAGGCCGACGGTGCCGATCTTGTTGCGATCCGGGTGGTTGACCGTGGCCGCGGCCGAGGTCTCGGTCAGCCCGTACCCCTCCAGCACCGTGATGCCCGCGCCGCGGAAGAAGTGGCCGAGACGCTCGCCCAGCGCGCCCCCGCCGGAGATGGCGTACTTCACCTGGCCGCCGACCGCCGCCCGGAGCCTGGCGTAGACCAGGCGGTCGAACAGCGCGTGGCGCGCCCGCAGGGCCGGGCCGGCGCGGCCGTCGCGTGACTTGCTCCAGGCGATCGCGGTGTCCGTGGCAGCGGCAAAGATCCTGGCCTTGGCCGGGCTCGCCGAGGCTTGCTGCTGAGCGGTGCTGAAGACCTTCTCGAACACCCGCGGGACGGCCAGGAGGAACGTCGGCCGGTATTCCGAAAGGCCCTGGACCAGCGTCCGGGAGTCGGGCCAGTGCCCGAGGATAGCGCCGGATTCCAGGCAGCCGACCTGGATAATCCGGGCGAAGGAATGCGCGAGCGGGAGGAACAGCATCGTCGAGCCGCCGCCGACGCTGTCGATGACTTCCAGCAGGCCGCCGGCGAACGCGTTGCGCACATCGGCGAGCAGGTTGGCGTGCGTGAGCTCGCAGCCCTTCGGCCGGCCGGTCGTGCCGGAGGTATAGATGATCGTCGCCAGGTCGGCCGCGGCCCTGGTGGCACGGCGCTGCTCAAGCTGCTCGTCGGTGATCTGGGCGCCGCCGGCGGCCAGGGCGTCGAGACCGTCGAACCGCCACAGCTGCTTCAGGCCGGGCAGGCGGTCGCGCACATCGGAGATCATCGCCTCGTGCTTGCTATCTTCGGCGAAGGCCGCGCACGCTGCTGAGTCGCCGAGGATCCACTCGACTTGCTCGGCGGAGGACGTCTCATAAACCGGCACGGTCACCGCGCCCGCGGCCCAGATCGCGTAGTCGATCAGGGTCCACTCATACCGGGTATGCGACATCAGGGCGACCCGGTCGCCCGGATCGATACCGGCCGCGATGAGGCCCTTGGCCAGAGCCGAGACCTCACCGCGGAACTGTCTCGCGGTCACGTCCTGCCAGCTGCCGTCGGCCGTGCGCTGGCGCAGCATCACCGTGTCCGGTGCGGTCTGAGCGCGGCGGAAGACGACATCGGCGAGATTTGCGGTCGCAGGGATCTGGGCCAGGGCAGGGATGCTGTACTCGCGCACGAGGCCTCCTTGGCCGACCGTGTTTCGGGCAGAGCTTTCCTGGACCGTATCGCGATGCGCGGCGTCGCGGGAGCCGGGTCTCGGTCCCGGTGCCGGGCCAGGGTGCGGGGCCAGGGTGCCGGGCCGTCCTCGCCGTTACCGCCCGCTCTGCCTAATGTGTGGGCATGCGGGTTCACGTGGTGAGCGATGTGCACGGGAGGGCCGAGGCTCTCAGGGGCTCTGCGGATGGCGCCGATGCCTTCATCTGCCTTGGTGACCTGCTGCTCTTCGTGGACTATGCCGATCATGGCAGTGGCATCTTTCCCGACCTGTTTGGCGCTGACGCGGCCAGGGAGTTCATCGCGCTGCGCACCGCCAAGCGATTCGATGAGGCCAGGGCGATGTCGGCGCGGCTGTGGGCGGGACTGGACGGCAGCCCGGCGCAGCATATCGAGGCCGCCGCGGGGCGGCAGTACGCTGAGATCTTCGCCGCGCTGCCCACGCCGTCCTACCTGACCTACGGCAACGTCGACATACCCCGGATGTGGCCAGAGCATCTGCGGCCGGGCCAGCGGGTCCTGGACGGCGAGCGGACGGAACTCGGCGGCTGGTCGTTCGGATTCGTCGGTGGCGGGCTCCGGTCCGTCTACCGCACGCCGTATGAGCTTGATGACGACGTCTACGCGGCCAAGCTGGAAGCCGTCGGCGAGGTCGACGTACTGTGCACGCACATTCCGCCTGCCGTGCCTGAGCTGCTGTTCGACACCGTGGCCCGGCGGATGGAGCGCGGCAGTGAGGCACTGCTTGATGCGGTCAGGCGGACACAGCCGCGGTATGTCCTCTTTGGCCACGTGCACCAGCCCCTGGCCCGGCAGGTTCGGATCGGTGCCACCGAATGCGTCAACGTCGGCCATTTCCGTGCCACCGGGAAACCGTACGTCCTGGAGTGGTAGCACGGCTCGCGTTCACTGGGTCGGCGCTGGAGGTACGCTCCGTGGATGGCGGACAAGACCACCTCGACCATCATGATCGCGGTGCCGGGGAAGATTGTCATGAGCGTGATCGCTGATTTTGCCGAGTATCCGGCGTGGGCTACGGGCGTGCGTTCGGCGGAGGTGCTCGATTCCGGTGCGGACGGCCGAGCACTGCGGGTCCGGTTCGGGCTGGACGCCGGGATGATCAAAGATACTTACGTTCTCGAGTATGACTGGGATGCCGACACCAGTGTTCGATGGGAAATCGCCGAGCCGGGCTCGATGATCTCCGAGTTGTCGGGCGGGTACTTCCTGGCCGACCGGGAAGCTGGTACCGAGGTGACCTACGAACTCGCGGTCGGACTCCGGGTTCCGATGATCGGGATGCTGAAGCGACGGGCGGAGAAGACCATTATTGACACTGCGCTTAAAGGGCTTAAGTCGCGCACTGAGACTGTTGGGGGAGATTCTCGTGACTGACCAGTCCAGAAACGGTTGGCCATCGGACGAGAGCCGCCAGTCGAACCGGTCGGGCCAGCCGAGCGGGAAGGGCCAGTCTGGAGGGAAGGGCCAGGGCGGAGGGAAGGGCCAGGCCGGGCGTTCCGGGCCGCCTGTCGGAGACCTGATCGGCGACATGCAGCGGTGGATTCTCCGGTCAAGCGCCAAGAACATGAGCCGCGAGATCAGCGGGCAAGTTCGCAAGAAGCTTGGCGCCGACCGCAGTGAGCCGAAGGATGTCTGGGGCACGGCGACCACCGAGCCGCCGCGCGGGGATCTGGGGGAAGCCCCGGAGTGCGCGTGGTGCCCGATATGCCGGGCTGCTCGCAGGATCAGGGAGTCGGGACCCGGATTCGGCTCGCAGATAGCGGGTGCGGGGGACGCGGTCGCGGCCGCGGTCCAGGAGGCGCTCGGCGCCTTCGATACGGTCCTGTCTCGTCAGGGTTCCGCGCCCGGCGCGGACCGGCCGCGCCGGGGAGCACCGGCCCCTGCAGCGCCGAGTTCTGAGGCACCGGCCCCGGCGGCACCGGGTTATGCGGCGCCGGGTCCTGAGGCACCGGCCCCGGCGGCACCGGGTTATGCGGCGCCGGGTCCTGAGGCACCGGGTTCTGAGGCACCGGCCCCGGCCGCGCCAAGCCCTGAGGCCCCGGCCGCACCGAGTCCCGACGCACCGCAACCGGGAGCGACGGAGGCGAGTTCGCCGGATTCCGCTCCTGCGGGCCCTGCTCCTTGGTGGCCTGCCGCGCCCGACCACGGTGATCCGGCTGGCCAGGTGGAAGATCCGGACTATGGTCCTGACGATCGGCATTGATGTCGGGGGCACGAAAGTCGCGGCCGGAGTGGTGGATGAGCACGGCCGGATCATAGAAAAACTGAAGCGGGCCACGCCGGCCGCCAGCCCGGCGCAGCTCGTCGAGGTCATCGGCGATGTGGTCGCTGAACTGCGGAGGCGTCACCCGGCGGAGGCGGTCGGCATCGGGGCCGCTGGTTTCGTCGAGGAGACGCGGTCGGCCGTTCTGTTCGCGCCTCACCTGGCCTGGCGGGACGAGCCGGTGCAGAAGCAGATCGAGGATCGTGTCGGCCTGCCCGTTGTCGTGGAGAACGACGCGAATGCTGCCGCATGGGCGGAGCTCACCCTCGGCGCGGCCAGGGGACACCAGGACGCCGTGCTCATTACCGTGGGGACCGGCATCGGCGGGGGGATCATCATCAACGGCGAGCTCTACCGGGGCAGGTGGGGAGTCGCCGGAGAGCCTGGCCACTACCGGGTAGTTCCCGAGGGCAGGCTGTGCGGCTGCGGCAACCGGGGATGCTGGGAGCAGTACGCGAGCGGAAGCGCACTCGTAGCGGAGGCACAGGAATTCGCCCGCCGCTCCCCGGGCGCGGCGGTCCGGCTGCTCCAGCTCGGCGGCGGCGCGCCGGAAGGAATAACGGGACCGGCGATAACCGCGGCGGCGCGGGAGGGAGATGAGGCCGCCCTGCGCTGCTTCGGCATCATCGGGCGCTGGCTAGGCGAGGGACTGGCCGACCTGGCGGCGATACTCGACCCGAGCTGCTTCGTTATCGGCGGCGGCGTGTCGGAGGCCGGTGATCTCCTGGTCGGCCCGGCGCGCGCGGCCTTTGAGAACGGGCTGACCGGTAAGCGCTACCGGCAGTTCGCCGAGATCAGGCTCGCAGCGCTTGGCCCTGACGCGGGGCTGATCGGGGCGTCGTGCATCGCGCGCAGGCGCTGACCGCCAGCTTGCGTGCCGAAGCTCACACCACAGCGCCGCTATCGGGCCCATCACCACGCGAAGGGCTGTCGCCCATCCGGACGATGACGGTAGCGAAGCCCCCCACAAAGGCCGTGACGGCCGCCAGGGCGGCCCAGCCAGAGACCTGCCAGCCCAGGATCGTGGCCAGGACCAGATAGCCAGGGCCGCCGAAGAGGGCGGCCCACGCGCCTTTCCCGACCGAGTCGAGCTTGGGCAACGGCGGCGGGGGAGGCGGAACGTAGCGATCGTCATCGTCCTGGTCCGCATCGGCGGCCGACGGCGGCCGGATGGGATGGGCGTGCCGGACGACGCGCATCCGGTCGCCCACCGGGCCGGGACCCCGCCTGTTACTGGTGCCGGGTACCCCGCTGCCCAGTGCCCTGCTGCCGGGAGAGCCGGACGCGGGGCCGCGGGCTGGCCCACCGCCATCCGGTACGCTGCCACCCGGCACGCTGCCGTCCGCGGGAGCGTCTTGTGCGGTAGCGCCGTCCGCGATAGTGCCATCCGCGACAGCTCCGTCCGCGACAGGCCCGTCGGATCCGTCCGCGATAGGCCCGTCGGAGGGAACGCTGGCCGCCGGATTCCCGTCCGCGGGAGCGGGCGGCGCGCCAGGCGGCGTCTGGTCCTCTGATCCGGAGTCCGGTTCCCGCGCTGGCGCATCTGTGACCTGCAACGACGGGTCGCGAGGGCGAATCTCGAGATTCTCGCGTTCCGGCCAGGGCGTCGCGTCGGCATCGGGGGCAGAGGGCATCTCGTAGCGCGCGACCAGATCGCGCCACACTGCCTCGTCGCCGCTCACATCGCCGCCCACGTGCCCCGCCTGTCCCGTCCGATCCTCATTCTCTCCCCGCGCGGCTATGCGCGCGAACAAAGTCCAGGCTCCCAGTGAAGATGGCCTCGGCGTCGTTGTCCAGGGTTGCCACGTGATAGCTGTCCGGGCAGTCCCTGATCTCGAGCTGATCTTCCGGCAGCGCATCGCGCAGGAGCCGGATGCTCGCGGGCCCGACGACATGATCGGTCGTGCTCCGGTAGATCAGCACCGGCTGGGTCACCTTGCTGAGCTGTGCCTGCGTGATCCGCCAGAGACCGGGCAGGGTCGCTGCGGCCTTGACCGGGATCCTGGAGTAGCCCAGCTCGGTGGCCTGCTCGTTCTTGATGTCACTGGCGATGCCCTTGAGGGAGGGAACGAATAGCTTCAGTACCGGGGCCAGCGCGAACAGCCGCGTGTCCGCCGTCACCGACGGGTTGACCAGCACCAGGCCGCTGATCGCAGATCCCCGGAGCTCGGCCAGGCGCAGGGCTAGGCAGCCGCCCATGGACAAGCCCATCACGAAGATCTCGTCTGCATGCGCGCGAAGCTGGTCAAAGGCCCGGTCGACCTCGGCATACCAGTCTTCCCAGCGAGTGCGGGCCATCTCCTGCCAGACGGTGCCGTGCCCCGGCAGCCTCGGGAGCGAGACGCTCAGCCCCGCCCTGGCCAGGTACTCCGCCCACGGTCGCAGGGACTGCGGGCTGCCAGTGAATCCGTGGCAGAGCAGGACGCCGGTAGTACCGCTCTCATGGCTGAAGGGCTCTGCCCCTGGCATGACTGGCATGAACTGGGTCCTCTCGGCGGCGCCGGCGTGCATCTGTGCATCGTCGCATGTCCATCGCCGGTGCGGCACCAGCCGGCCAGGGCGCAAGAACACTCCGGCCGTGCCCCTCTGCGCAGCGGCGATCACGTGGGAACATACGGTGATGTTCTACTGGGTAGTGAAGGCGATTCTCGGGCCGATCCTTCGGATCGTGTTCCGGCCGTGGTCGGACGGCGCCGAGAACGTGCCGCGTGAGGGTCCCGCCATCCTGGCCAGCAATCACCTGTCCTTCTCCGATCACTTCTTCGCGCCCTTGCCGCTCCCGCGCAAGGTCGTCTTCCTGGCGAAGTCCGAGTACTTCACCGGCCGCGGGCTGAAGGGCCTGGCCAGCAGGGTTTTCTTCAGCGGGGTAGGCCAGATTCCGATGGACCGGGCGGGTGGCGAGGCCAGCCAGCGGGCACTGCGGACCGGGCTGCGCGTGCTGGCGCAGGGGGAGCTGCTCGGTATCTATCCTGAGGGCACGCGGACGCCTGACGGCCGCCTGTACCGGGGGAAGACCGGCGTGGCCAGGCTCGCCCTCGAGGCCAGGGTGCCGGTGATTCCGTGCGCCATGGTCGGCGGCTTCGAGTTCCAGCCGCCGGGGAAAATCGCCCCGCAGCTTCGGGTCCGGCCCGGCGTGAAGTTCGGCCAGCCCCTCGATTTTTCTCGTTACTACGGACTGGAAAACGACCGGATAGTCCTGCGAGCGGTAACTGACGAGATCATGTACGCGCTCATGAAGCTATCCGGCCAGGAATATGTCGACGAGTATGCCCAGCGGAGCAAGGCCAGGCGGCCGGCCCGGCTGCCGGGCATCCGCCGCTCGCACGGGCACGGGCACGGGCACGAGAACGAGGCCGGGCCGCCCGGCGAGGCCGGGTCGCTACGATCGGGTGATGGTCAGGCCTGATTTTCCGCTCAGGACTTCCCGGCTGACGCTCCGGCCCTACCGCACGGACGATCTCGATGGCGTACTCGATATCCAGTCACGGCCGGAGGTGATGCGATACCTCCGGTCCGGTCCCCGCGACCGGGACGAGGTGCGCGAGTGGCTGCACCGCAGGATCGAGGCGACGGCGACCGAACCAGGCAGCGAGGGCGGCACCGTATCCCTGGCCGTGGTGCTACCGGAAACCGGCGCGATCATCGGAAACGTCGTGCTGTTCACGCGGAGCCGGGAGCACCGGCAGGGCGAGGTCGGCTATGTCTTCCACCCGGACCACAGCGGCCAGGGGTACGCCACGGAGGCGGCCGAAGTGATGCTGCGGCTGGGCTTCGAGGAACTCGGACTGCATCGCATTGCCGGCCGCCTCGACGCACGAAACGCCGCCTCGGCGCGGGTCCTGGAGCGCCTGGGCATGCGCCGTGAGGCCCGCTTCCTGCAGAACGAGATCGTCAAGGGCGAGTGGGCCGACGAGATGGTGTACGCGATGCTCGAAGACGAGTGGCGAGCGCGGCACCCCGCAGGCGGCAGGTCATGATGCGCGTCTCGTGCGGCCACCGCGGCCAGCCCGGCTAGCGGGCCCATCCCTTGGTGTGCTCCACGGCGCTGCGCCAGCGCGCATACGCCGACTCCTCCCTTCGACCCGGCTCGAATCGGCGGTCCAGCCGCCAGGTCGCGGCCAGCTCGGCCTGCGATGACCACACTCCGGTCGCCAGCCCGGCCAGGAAGGCGGCGCCGATCGCCGTGGTCTCGGCGATCGCCGGCCGTTCAACCGGAGCCTGCAGCTGATCGGCCTGTATCTGCATCAGCAGGTCGTTGGCGCTAGCGCCGCCATCGACCCGCAGCGCGGTGCCCGCGCCCGTGCCCGCGCGGGCCGCTCCGGCCTCGGCCGCCATCACGTCAGCCACGTCCCGGACCTCGAACGCGATCGCCTCCAGCGTCGCGCGGATCAGGTGCGCCCTGGTCGTTCCCCTGGTCAGGCCGAACATTGCTCCCCGTGCATCCGGATCCCAGTCCGGCGCGCCGAGGCCGGTCAGCGCGGGAACGAACACCACGCCGCCCGCATCGGGAACCGATCGGGCCAGGGCCTCGCTCTGGCCCGCATGGTCGAGCAGGCCGAGCCCGTCCCGCAGCCACTGCACGGCGGCGCCGGTCACGAACACCGAGCCCTCCAGCGCGTAGGTCAGCCCGCCTGAGCTGTCCATCCACGCGACTGTCGACAGCAGGCCCGCCGAGGACCGCACGATCGAGCCGCCCGTGTTCGACAGCACGAACGAGCCGGTGCCGTAGGTGCACTTGCCGGACCCTGGCGAGAAGCACGCCTGGCCAAACAATGCCGCCTGCTGGTCGCCCGCGATGCCCGCCACGGGCAGCGACAGGCCGAGGAACGCGTCCGGGTCGGTGTGGCCGGCCACCCCCGTCGACGGGACCACCTCCGGCAGCGCGTGGCTCGGCACGCCGAACAGCTCGCACATCTGCTCGGACCACTGCCCGGCCCCGATGTCGAACAGCAGCGTGCGCGAGGCGTTCGAGGCGTCGGTGACGTGACGGCGGCCGCCGGTGAGCCGGGCGATCAGGTACGAGTCGACAGTGCCCGCCGCCAGCGAGCCGTCCATGACCCCGGCCCACACCCCAGGGTCGTGGTGAGCGATCCAGGTCAGCTTCGTGGCGGTGAAATAGGGATCGAGCCGCAGCCCGGTCACGGCCGCAACCTCTTCCTGGTGACCCTGCTGGCGAAGCTGGCCGCACAGATCGGCGGTCCGCCGGTCCTGCCAGACGATCGCCCGCCGCGGCGCGGCCAGGGTCGAGCGATCCCAGATCACGGCGGTCTCCCGCTGATTGGTGATGCCGACGCAGCTCACCGCGCCCGCCTCCGCCGCCCCGGCCCCGCCCGCACGGGCCCCGGCCCCGCCCGCGCCGGAGCGGGCCGCTTCCAGGGCCTGGCCGCATGCGCTGAGTGCCGCCTGCCAGATGTCTTCCGGCAGATGCTCCACCCAGCCCGGTTCCGGGAAGTACTGGCGGAATTCCTGGTATCCGCGGCCGGCCACCATGCCGTCAGCGGTGACGACCAAGGCGGTCACGCCAGTCGTCCCTGCGTCGATCGCGAGGACACTCATGGGCACTAGTCTGGCGGGCGACACCATGCGAAGGGAGCCTCATGCGAGTCGGAGTCCTCACCGGAGGCGGCGATTGCCCCGGCCTGAACGCGGTCATCCGCGGAATTGTGCGTACCGGAGCCGAGGATGGCTATGCGTTCATCGGATTCCGTGATGGCTGGCGCGGGCCGCTGGAAGGCGACACGATCACGCTGGACGTCCAGGCGGTACGCGGGATCCTGCCGCGGGGCGGCACGATCCTCGGCTCCTCCCGGACGAATCCGCTGGGCGAGTCCGCGACGGCGGGCGGCCTGTCCGGGCTCGAGCGGATCAGGGAGAACCTGAACAGCCTCGGCGTGGACGCACTGATCGCGATCGGCGGCGAGGACACTCTCGGTGTCGCGGGCCGGCTGCACCAAGCGGGCGTGAACGTCGTCGGCGTGCCCAAGACGATCGACAACGATCTCGGCGCGACCGATTACACCTTCGGTTTCGATACCGCGGTGAACATCGCGATGGAGGCGATCGACCGGCTGCATACCACGGCTGAAAGCCATCACCGGGCCCTGATCGTCGAGGTGATGGGACGCAGTGCCGGATGGATCGCGCTGCACGCGGGGATAGCGGGCGGAGCGAACGTCATCCTCATCCCGGAGAACCCGTTCGACATCGAGCAGGTGTGCGCCTGGGTGGAGCACAGGTTCCAGACCAGGTACGCCCCGATCGTCGTGGTCGCCGAGGGCGCGCACCCCAAGGCCAGTGACGAGTCGGTCACCGCTGAGCAGCTGGACGCGTTCGGTCACGCGAGGCTGGGCGGGGTCGGTCAGATGCTGGCCGGCGAGATCGAGCGGCGGACCGGCAAGGAAGCTCGCTGCGCCGTTCTCGGCCATATCCAGCGCGGCGGGACCCCGACGGCATTCGACCGGGTGCTGGCCACCCGCTTCGGCGTGCACGCGATCGGGGCGGTCAGGGATGGCGCGTACGGAATGATGGTGGCCCTGCGCGGGACCTCGATTGTCCGCGTGCCGCTCGCCGAGGCGACCAGCCAGCTCAAGCTGGTGCCGCCCGAGCGGTATGCCGAATCGGAGATATTCTTCGGCTGACGCGCGCCGCAATAGCCTGACGCCGCCGAACCGCCTTTCCCGATTCATGCCAAACGGATGGGCGGCCGCCCGTCCCGGCCCGTCGCGAACTGCAGGTCAGGCCATTGCGCTTCGCCACGGGGGTGCGCCGCGAGCCGGCGCCCCCGGGGGCGATTCTCAGCGGTGCGCGAACCAGCCCGACCGCCGGGAACGGCCGGACTTCCCGCTGATCAGGTGATAGGCCAGCAGCAGGATCGCCGCTCCGACGATGGCGGTCAGCCAGGTGGAAAGATTAAAGAAGCCCTGCAGCGTGTGCACGTGGAACAGCTTGGTGGCCAGCCAGCCGCCGAGCAGCGCGCCGACGATGCCGATAATGCAGGTGATGATCAGGCCCTCTGATCTCCTGCCGGGGATCAGCATGTTGGCGAGCAGGCCTGCGGCCAGGCCGAGAACGATCCAGGCGATGATGCTCATAACCGACTCCTTAGTCAGTGACTAGGCGTGGTACGCGGTGGTCGGTCATGCTGGGCAGATCGCGCCGGGAGTTGAGTTTCTCCCGCGAGTTCTCACCATCCTATGACTGGAGCGTCGTGCCGGCACCGGTCCGTGTACGGGGAGACAAAAAAACTCCGGGACCTGCTGGGCAGCCGCAATTGATGCGGTGCGCGACCAGGGTCCGGAGCGTCTTTCCATTAGAATACCATTTTTATCCTCTTTATCATAGGAAATTCCGGTGTCATTCCGGTGTCATTCCGGTGTTATCCCCGCCGTGCGCGGAAGGCCGCTGCCTTGATCCGGTTCTGGCAGGCCGTCGAGCAGAAGCGCCGGGTCCCGTTGCGCGAGAGGTCCACGTAGACGCGGTCACATCGGGCCGCGGTGCAGACGCCGAGCCGGCCGTGCAGCTCGCTGCCCAGCACCACGGCGAGGCCCGTGGCGCATCCTGCCGCCCAGCCCGTGACCGGCGAGTCCTCGGCCCCGTGGAAATGCAGGTGCCACGGCTCTCCGTCGTGCCGGTCCAGCTGGGGCCGGGCGCCGGTCCGCTGGAGCAGCCGGTTGACCTGATGCGCAGCCTCGTCCATCTTCCCGGCCGCGACCGCGTCGAAGACGGCGCGCAGCTCGTCAGCGACCGCGCGGAAGTCGGCGGCCTCCGGCCCGGATACTTCCCGGGTGTCCGGCCGGCCCGCTCGCAGTGCAGCCGTTACCGCGGCGGGCTGGTCGCCGTCACGCGGCGGGGAGTACGGCCGGCCGCGGGCCTGGCCGGGGGTGAGCGCGTTGACCAGCCGCACCGCCACGGTCACGACAGCATCCATGTGACTGTTGAAATTCACTTGACCAGTTACGCCTTCGTTCTTTATGGTTGTGACTGTCTAAATCATAGTCGTCAGTGATATGGAGAGCATCCATGGCAGGAAACCGCCGCGGCGGCGCATCGATCGGGTCGCAGGCGGCACGGGCCTGGACCGAGCGCTGGGACGCCCAGCAGCAGGTCTACATGCCCGACCGGGAAGAGCGCTTCACCGCCCTCATCGATGTGGTGGAGGCGGCCGTGTCCCGTCCCGATCCGCTCATCATCGACCTCGGATGCGGTCCCGGCTCACTGGCGGTACGGCTGCTGAGCCGCCTGCCGGCCGCCACGGTCATCGCCGTTGATGCTGACCCGCTCCTGCTCGAGCTGGGCCGGGCGGCCGAGCCGGACCGGGCCGGGCTTCGTTTCGCCGACCTTGACCTGCGAGTCCCCGGCTGGTCGGACGCGCTCAAGCTGGACGCCAAGGCCGATGCCGCGGTGAGCACCACGGCCCTGCACTGGCTCGCCGGGCCCGAGCTGGCCGCGATGTACGCCGAGCTCGCCGGCGTGCTGCGGCCGGGCGGCCTGCTGCTGAATGGTGATCACCTGGAGGAAGACGAGGCGGCGGCGCCGGTCCTGGCCCGGCTTGGCCGGCAGATGCGCGAGCGCGAGGATCGCCGGCAGTTTCCCGGCGGGCACGGCGAGAGCTGGACGGGCTGGTGGGAGGCCGTCACGGCCGATCCGGCACTGGCCGGCCCGGCCGCCGAGCGCGAGCGCAGGCACTACGGCGCTGATCACCACAGGTCAGAGTCGACGCTGCTGGCCGCGCATGTCGATGCGCTGCGGGCGGCCGGGTTCGCCGAGATCGGCACGCTGTGGCAGCGCGGCGACAACCGCCTGCTCTGCGCCGTCCTGCCCGGCTGAGGGAGCTGGCAGACTGGACAGATGACCGCCATTCCCCTCGCTGACCGTACGGTGCCGCACGCCACCGGGGGACTCTATGAGCCGTGCGTGCTGCTCAAGCTCGGCGAGATCGTGTTGAAGGGCAAGAACCGGCAGCACTTCGAGCGGCTGCTGCAGGACAACATCAGGCGCGCTGCACGCGATCTGGGCATCCCGATCCGGATCGGCCAGCGCGAGGGCGTCATCGTCCTGCGGATGGCCGGGGCGCAAGACGGGGGGACCGCGGCCGAGGCCGCGGCCGATCAGCTGGCGGAGCGCATGCGCGACGTGATGGGCCTGTCACGGGTGTGCCGTGCCGTGCGGGTGGCCAAGGACCCCGACGCCGTCATCGCGGCGGCTATCGAGCTGACCGCGGGGGCCCGCGGCTCCTTCGCGGTACGGGCCCGGCGCCGCGACAAGCGGTTCCCTGTCACCTCCGCGCAGCTCGCGGTCCTCATCGGCGCCAGGATCCAGCAGGAGTACGGCTATCCGGTCAACCTGCGCCACCCCGACATCACGGTCTTCGTGGAGGTCGATCAGTCCGAGGTCTTCGTGTTCACCGCCGGGATGGCCGGGCAGGGCGGCCTGCCGGTCAGCATGAGCGGGCGGGCGCTGGTGCTCATGTCGGGCGGCATTGACTCGCCGGTGGCCGCTTACCGGATGATGCGCCGTGGCCTGCGCTGTAGTTACCTGCATTTCTCCGGCATGCCCCTGACTGGCCCGGAGTCGGTGTACAAGGCCTACGGGCTGGTCCGCGAGCTGGACCGGTTCCAGGGCGGGTCGCGGCTGTTCGTGGTCGCGTTCGGCAAGACACAGCAGCGGCTGGCCTCCTGCGGCGCCGGCCGGCTGCAGATCATGGCCCAGCGACGGCTCATGCTCAAGACGGGTGCGGCCATGGCCCGCAGGCTGCGGGCCGGGGCGCTGGTGACCGGCGACTCGCTGGGGCAGGTCAGCAGCCAGACGCTGACCAACATCACGGCGCTGGATGACGCGGTCACGCTGCCGATCCTGCGCCCGCTGATCGGCCTGGACAAGAACGAGATCATCGCCGAGGCACGCCGGATCAGCACGCTGGCAATCTCCGAGCTGCCGGACCAGGACTGCTGCTCGCTGCTGGCGCCGCGGCAGGCGGAAACGCGGGCCAAGATCGAGGACCTGCGGCGGATCGAGGCCCGGCTGGACGCCGACGAGCTGGCCGAGGAGCTGGCCGCGGCCGCGCAGGAGCACACTCCCTGCCGCTCCTGACGTCCGCGCGGGCATGCCGCGCCGACACGCGATCGCCTGTATCGCATTTCGCCGGACCGCCTGGCGCAATGCGGTACGGTGGCACTGCGCAGACCGAATGAGCATGGCTGGCGCTGGTGCGGGGAGTATCCGGATCCGCCGAGTTCGGCCCAATCTTCGGGGGCGCATTGAAGTACGCAATGAGGAAAAGTTCATCTCTTATTTGGGTCTTCTTTGAATCTCATAGTGCGCGGCGTTAAGGGGCGTCCCGCTCGCCGGGTTACGGCGGCGGGATTGCCGGTCGTCCCAGGCCGCCCCCTGGCAGGTCCGCGCACGGGCGGGTCGAGGAGTTAACTTGTCGATGCTCAGGCAGGGTCTCGGCAGCAGGACGACCGAGGCAACCGAGGAGCCGGAGGCAGGAGATCGGGCCGGGCGGGCCCAGCGCCGCCTGCGGGGGGCGGCGGCGAGCGGGCGCGCGCTGGTCCGGCGCCATCGGGCGTTCTCCATCGCCCTGGCCATCGCGGTGGTGCCCAGAGTGATCGTGATGCTGGGCTTCCAGCCCGCGATCCTCTTCAAGCTGGACACCTACGACTACCTATGGGACGCCGCGCATCTCATCCCGAACCTGTCTAATCCCGGCGGGTACTCCCTGTTCCTGGTGCTGCTGGAGCCGTTCCACTCGCTGACGCTGATCGCGGCCGTGCAGCACGTGCTGGGCCTGGTGCTCGCCGGGCTGGTATACGCCGTGCTGCGGCGCTGGGGCGTCCGGGAATCGCTGGCCACGCTGGCGGCCCTGCCCGTGCTGTTCAGCCCGTCCGAGTTCCTGCTCGAGCAGCTGATCATGGCCGATTTCCTGGCGCTGTTCCTCCTGATCGCGGCCCTGGCCGTGCTCCTGCTGCGGCAGGAGCCCTCCGTCTGGCGGACCGTGACCGCCGGGCTGCTGATGGGCGCATCCGCCGTGGTTCGCCCTACGGCGCTGTTCCTGATCGCGCTGATGGCCCTGTACCTGCTCCTGCGGCGGGCCGGCTGGCGCCGGGTGTGTGCCGTGCTGGCCGGCGGCGCGCTGCCCGTGGTCTTGTACATGACCTGGTTCGCCAGCGTTAATGGCGACTTCAACATCACCAATAGCAGCGGCCTGTTCCTCTGGTCGCGGACAATGTCTTTCGCCAACTGCAGCATCATCAAGCCGCCCGCTAACCTGCAGGCGCTCTGCCCGAACGTGCAGCCGGGCATACCCAATGTCGCTCCGGCCCAGCGAGAGCAGCCGAAGCTCTACCTCTGGAATCACAGTGCCTGGCTCTGGAAGAGCTCGGGCCAGCCAGGGATCGTGCCCGACGTATCGGCGTTCACCACAGCCAACAACGCGCGAGCCATGAAGTTCGCGGAGCGCGCGATCGAGGCCCAGCCGCTCGCGTACGTGGCGGTGGTCGGCAGGGAGACGGCGGAGTCGTTCACTGAGCCCAACACGTTCGTGTTCCCCGGCGAGTCCGGGCGCGCGTCGGGCCTGGGACCCCTCAACCGCAAGTACGCACTCGCCGCGATCAAGGCTTACACCGGGTCGACAGCCAGCGTCGCGCCCTACCTGGGCGCGCATTTCGGCGAGCAGGTTGTCGAGCCGTTTGCGCATATCATCAGGGGCTACCAGAAGGTGATCTACCTTCCTGGCCGCTCTTCGCCCTGATTCTCGCGGTTGGCCTGGGCGGGATCCTCCTCCCGCGCAGGCGCCTGGCCGCCTCGGCCCTGCTGCTGGCATCAGCCGTGATCACCGTCATGCTCCCGATCGCTGAGCATGAATACACCTACCGCTACGTCATCCCGGCGGTTCCGCTGGCCTGCATGGCCGCCGCGCTCGCGTTCAGGGACCGCTCGCAGGAGGCACCGGATCACCTGGCGGCGGCCGGCCCGACTGCCGCCGACGCGACGGCCGCCCCGGTGCCTGCCCCCTCCCCGGCCGCCCCGTCCCCGCCCGCCGGAACGCCCGCCGGGACGGAACCGGCGGGCGCCTAGCCGACCCGCCGGAACGCCCGCCGGGACGGAACCGGCGGGCGCCTGGCCGGCCCGCCGGCCCGTGGCCCGGATGTGGCAGGCTGGCCGGCGGAGGTGATCACGTGAAGATCGGATTGCAGGTTCCTGACTTCACCCGGCCGGGCGGGCCCACGGGCCTCGGCGCTGATCTGGCCACCGTGGCCAGGACAGCAGATGACGCCGGCTTTGAGTTCATCGCGCTGATGGACCACTTTTTCCAGATCGGAATGGCCGGCCCGCCCGAGCACGAGATGCTGGAGGCCTACACCACGCTCGGCTACCTGGCCGCCTGCACATCACGGGCCAAGCTGCTCACGCTGGTGACCGGCGCCGTCTACCGGCATCCGGGGGTCCTGGCGAAGATCGTGACCACCCTCGACGTGCTCTCGGCCGGGCGGGCCTGGCTGGGCATCGGCGCAGCGTGGAACGAGGAGGAGTCGCGCGGCCTCGGCATCCCGTTCCCGCCCGTCGCCGAGCGGTTCGAGCGGCTGGAGGAGACCCTGCAGATCTGCCTGCAGATGTGGCGGGGTGATGAGTCGGCGTACCTCGGCACCCACTACCGGCTGGAACGGCCGCTGAACTACCCGAAGGCCGTGTCAGTTCCGCATCCGCCGATCATGATCGGCGGATCGGGCGAGCGCAAGACGCTGCGTCTCGTCGCCCGCTACGCCCAGGCGTGCAATCTGTTCCCCGGCCCCGACCTGGCCCGCAAGCTCGACGTGCTGAGAGCGCACTGCGAGACGGAGGGGCGCGACTACGACGAGATCACCAAGACCTGCTACTTCATCTTCGACGTGGGCGCCCAGGGGGAGAAGGCCGCGCAGGTCACTGACCAGCTCGGCAGGCTCGCCGAGATGGGCTTCCAGGTGGCGATCGGGGCGGTGGCCAATGTCTGGGATATCACGCCGCTCGAGGTCATCGGCAGCGAGGTGATCCCGGCCGTCGCGACTCTGTGACTGGCTCCGTAACCGCGGCCGCGGCCGGTTCCGCGCCGGCTCCGTGACTTCCGCGCGGGCCGCCCAGCCGGTCAGCCGCTCGACGGCCACCGCGATGACCGGGCCCTCCGGCGGCAGGTCACGGTACTGCGGGTAGCGCTGCGCCAGCAGGCGGACGGGCCCGGCCATCTGGCCGGGCCCCTGCAGGACCGATGCGCTGCCGTCGGCGCGTACCCACCACAGGGCGGCCCAGTCGTCCTCGTAGTGGTCGGCGAGGATGGCCACGCCCCGGTTGTGCCTGATGTTGTCCAGCCGTCGCAGCAGGCGGGTGGATTTCGGCTTGGCGTCGACCGCCGTGTAAATCACGCCATCGTGCACGGCGAAGGTGACCGGCACGATGTGGGGCATGCCCGCCGCCGTGACAGTCGCGAGCCGCGCCACCCTGGCCGCGCTCAGCAGCCGCCAGGCCCCCGCCGCCGCCAGGCCGGGCACGAGGTCACCCCGCGGCGGCGGGCTGGAGTGCCGGCGTCAGCGTGCGCCCCATGAGCTTGGTCAGGGCCGCCGCCGAGCGTCCCAGCTCCCGGATGTCGTCGTCCACGAGCGCCTGATCACCGTCGCACATCGCCATCGCCGGCTCGGGGTGCACGTCCACGATGATCCCGTCAGCGCCGACCGCGATCGCCGCCCGGCTGAGCGGGACGACAAGGTCGCGCCGGCCGCCCGAGTGCGACGGGTCGACGATAACCGGCAGGTGCGACAGGCGCTGGGCGACCGGGACGGCGCTGATATCCAGGGTGTTGCGGGTCGCGGTCTCGAAGGTGCGGATGCCGCGCTCGCAGAGCACGATGTCGAGGTTGCCGCGCTGGGCGATGTACTCCGCGGCCATCAGCCACTCCTCGATGGTCGCGTTCATGCCCCGTTTCAGCAGCACCGGCTTTCCCGCGGATCCGACCGCTTGCAGCAGGGTGAAGTTCTGCATGCTGCGGGTGCCGACCTGCAGCATGTCGGCGTAGGAGCAGACCAGGTCGACGCTCGCCGGATCGATCACCTCCGTGACCACCGGGAGGCCGGTCTCCGCCCGTACGTCAGCCAGGATCCGGAGGCCGGCCTCGCCGAGGCCCTGGAACGCGTACGGCGAGGTCCGCGGCTTGAACGCGCCGCCGCGCAGCAATGCCGCTCCGGCGGCCTGCGCCATCCGCGCCGCGGCGAGCGTCTGCTCAGGGTTCTCCACCGTGCACGGGCCCGCGATGATCGTCACGGTCTCCGGGCCGATCGCCACTCCGCCCACCCTGATCACCGAGCGGCTCGGATGATGCTCCCTGCTGACCAGCTTGTACGGGACGGATATCCGCACCACGTCCCCGACGCCACTGCGGCTGCGCAGGTTGAGGGCGCCGAAGTGGTCGACATCACCGACCAGGCCGATAATCGTGCGGGATACCCCGCGGCTCACGAAGGCGTCCCCGCCGGCCGTGCGCACCAGGTCAACGATCGTGTCAATGTCAGCCTGCGTGGCCTCCGGGGCCATCACGACCACCATGTCCTTCTCCTTGCTTCCAGCATGACAAGAGCCCCTGGCCATTGCGGCCCGGGGCTCTTAATTCAATGTCGCTCGCGTCAGCGCAGAGTCTGGCGGGCGACCGTCCCAGGGCCGGGTCGGTAGCCATAAAAAAACCAGTACTCATGACGCACGGACCGTAGCTTAGCGCACGCGCCAGGGCGCTGCCGCAGGACGGCCGCAAGTCCGGCGCGGAAACGGGGGTGGCAAGATATCCATCTGCGGATGACGAGGGCAGGCGGCGCGACCTGTTGGCCTGCGGCCGCGAGCAGGCGCGTGCTGCCGGAGGGGCAGGTCGGCCGGTTATGAGGCAGCGGGAAGCGGCAGGTGAGGCGGCTGCGCGCGCGCGAATCCTGCCGCCCGGCCAGCATGTCCCCCCGGCCCTGCCGGTGCTGCACTATGGCCGGGTTCCCGTGTTCAATCCCGATACCTGGGACCTGCTGGTGTGCGGCGCCACCGAGTCCGGCCGCGAGCACCGGTGGAACTGGGCGCAGATCGCCGCGCTGCCGCACTGCCGGGTCGTCGCGGACTTTCATTGCGTTACCAGGTTCACGATTCCCGGCATCGCGTGGCAGGGGATCGCCGCGGCTGAGGTGCTCCACGCCGTCCCTCCCGCCGCAGCCGTCACGCACGTCATGATCTGGGCAGACTTCGGCTACAGCGCCAATATCCGGATAGCCGACTTCGCTGCCGACCGGACCCTGCTCGCCACGCATCGCGACGGCGCCGCGCTCAGCCCGGAGCACGGATACCCGATGCGGCTCGTGGTGCCGGCCCTGTACGCCTGGAAGAGCGTCAAGTGGGTGCGAGCCGTGGAGTACCTGACCAGGGACAGGCGCGGTTTCTGGGAGGAGCGCGGATATCACAACGCCGCGGACCCGTGGCGTGAGCAGCGGTACTCCTACCAGGAGGGGCCGGGCGACGGCCCCCCGCTGTGACCAGCGAGCCGCCGGTCAGCCCGCAGGCAGGACGCTAGAGGCCCACATTGATGGTGATGGTGGTGCCGACCGGCTGCTGGCCATTGGGGCTGAAGTTGGTCACGCGATTGCCTGGCCCCACCTGATTGACGGTGACCTTGAACCCGGCCTGCTGCAGGGCCTGCACGGCCTGATCTGCGGTCATCAGGAACACATCGGGAACCGCCGCCATCGGCGGCCCCGGGGAGAAGTAGACGGTCACGACCTCGGACTGGGCGATCGGGCTGCCCGGCGCGGGCGACTGCCGGGTGATGGTCCCCTGCGGCAGGGTGCCCTTCGCCTGCTGAACGGGATTGATCGCGTATCCGCCTGACTGCGCCATCCCCTGAGCCTGCGACACGTTCATGCCGCGGAAGTCAGGCAGCGGCTGGCCCGCGCTGACGGTGATCGCCACCGGCTTGTTCTGCGGCCACGAGACGCCGGCCACCGGAGTGGTACTGATCACCACCCCGGCCGGGATGGTCGTCGATGTTTGCGGGCTGACCGTGCCCGGCGTCAGGCCGGCCTGACGGAGGTTGCTGATAGCGTCGCTCAGCTGCATGCCGCTGACCGAGGGAACGTGCTTGCGCACCGGCCCGATCGACTCGATGATCGTCACTGAGCTGCCGCTCTTAGCCCGCGAGCCGGTCGCCGGAATGGTGCGGACCACATAGCCGCGCGGCAGGTTGCTGTGGCGGCTGGGGCCGGTTTTCACGGTGAAGCCCAGGTTCTGCAGCTCCGTGGTAGCCGTGCTCGCGGCGATGCCGCCGACGCTGGGCACCGTGGCGTACTGGCCGTCGGAGATCCACCAGAAAGCCAGCCCGGCCACGAGCACCACCGCCAGCGCGGCGGCCACGTAGCCGAGCCGGCGGCTGAAGAGCCAGCGCTGCAGCCGTGGCTCATTGTGCCGGCGATAGCCGCGGCCCGGCCGGTCCTGGTGGTAGTAGCCGGGCCCGTCGCGGAAGCCGGTGTCCAGGCCTCCCGTCGCCACGATCAGGGTGTGGTTCTCCGCGCGGTGCCGGTCGGGCGGAATCACCGCCGCTACCGGCAGCAGCTCGGCCGCCTGACCGGGTTCGCCAGGCGAGCGAGGCGCCGGGAGAGCCGGGCCGGCGCCCCCGTGCCGGGGCTCGGCGGCCTGCGGGTGACCCGCCGTGGGCCACGAGGAGGGGCCAGATGCCGTACCCGGAGCCTGCGGCCAGGCCGCCAGGTCCGCCGGGGGCGGGCTGTCGGACAGCTGTCCGCCGCCGCTGTGATGCCCGCCGCCGCCGGGCTGCCCGCCGCCGCTGTGGTTTCCGCTGCCGGGCTGTCCGTTGCTGAGCGGCCCGCTGGCGGCCGCCTGAACGCCAGGATGAGACGCCCACGGTCCGGCGAACTCGCCGGCGGCAGCGACCGCCCCGGCCGCGCCGGCGGCCCCGGCTGCCCCCGCGGCGACGCCGCCCGCCGCCCCGGCCCCGTACGCACCGCCCGGCGTGCCGTACGCACCGCCCGGCGTCCCGTACGCACCGCCCGGCGCCGCCTGCTGGCCGCGCGGGCGTGCCCCGCTAATCGGCAGGCCGCGCCTGACCTCGGTGATCGCGAGCAGGAAATGGCTCGCGTCGGCCGGCCGCAGCTCCGGGTCCCGGCTGGTAGCCAGCGCCACGAGGGCATCCAGCGCCGGCGGCAGGCCAGGCACGACGCTGGATGGGGCCGGGACGACGTCGCTGACATGCTTGTAGGCGACCGCCAGGGGAGTGTCCCCGGTGTGCGGCTGAGTGCCGGTGAGCAGCTCGAACAGCATCACGCCGACGGCGTACACGTCGGTTCGCTCGTCGGAGGTACTGCGGGAGACCTGCTCGGGCGCGAGATACGCGGCCGTGCCGATGATCATGCCGGCCCTGGTCTCGGCGCCCCCGGCCGCCGCCCTGGCCAGCCCGAAGTCCGCTACCTTCACCGTGTTGGCCGTCGTCAGCAGGACGTTCTCGGGCTTGACGTCGCGATGGACGATCCCCGACTGGTGCGCCACGGCCAGGCCGGCCAGCACTCCCTCGGTGATGTCGAGCGCCTCGCGCGGACTGAGCCTGCCTCGCTCGTCCAGCAGCGCCCGCAGCGTCACGCCGGGAACGTACTCCATGGCCAGGTAATGGATGTCGCCATCGGAGCCCTGATCGTAGACGGCGACGACGTTCGGGCTGGACAGCTTGGCCGCTGAGCGGGCCTCGCCCATGAACCGGCGGACGAATTCCTCATCACCCGAAAGCTCCGGGTGGGCGATCTTCAGCGCGACCGTGCGGTCGAGCCGGGTATCGGTGCCAAGGTAGACCGTCGCCATGCCGCCGCGCGCCAGCCGGGAGTCCACCCGGTAGCGGCCGTCCAGGAGCTGCCCGGTGGGCGGCGAGAGGGTCTTGTCCATCGCTAGAAGTGTAAGGGCCGGCATACCGTGTGTGCCCCGGTAACAGCTCTCCGAGGTCAGTCGGTAACCGGCGGCGACGAGGCCACCGCGTGCGTGCGCCGCGGGACCCGGCCCGCGCGGGAGGCCAGCCGCCCGGCGGTCACCGCGGCCCGCATCGCCTCCGCCATCAGCTCCGGATGGCGGGCCCTGGTCACCGAGGTGGCCAGCAGGACAGCGTCGCAGCCGAGCTCCATCGCGATCGCCGCGTCGCTGGCCGTGCCGATGCCCGCGTCCAGGATCACCGGCACGGACGCCGCCGCGACGATCAGCTCGATGTTGCGGGCGTTGCCGACGCCCAGGCCGGAGCCGATCGGCGAGCCCAGCGGCATGACCGCGGCGCAGCCGGCCTGCTCCAGCCGCCGGGCGAGCACCGGATCGTCATTGGTGTAGGGCAGAACGGTGAACTGGTCGGCGACTAGCTGCTCGGCGGCGTCCAGCAGCTCCACCGCATCGGGCAGCAGCGTGCGCTCGTCAGCGATCACCTCGAGCTTGATCCAGTTCGTGCCCAGCGCCTCCCTGGCCAGCCGGGCCGTGCGCACCGCCTCGGCGGCGGTGAAACAGCCCGCGGTATTGGGCAGCACCCGGATGCCCCCGGCGGCCAGCACGTCGAGCACTGAACCGCCCGCCCGCGGGTCCACTCGCCGCATCGCGACGGTCGTCAGCTCCGTGCCGGAAGCGGCCAGCGCGCGGCTCAGCACGTCCAGGCTCGGCGCGCCGCCGGTGCCCATGATCAGGCGCGAGCTGAATGCCTCCCCGCCCAGCATGAACGGATCGTCCACTGTCAGCCTCCCTGCACCGCGGTGATCACCTCGACCTGGTCACCCGCCGCCAGGCGGGTCGACTCCCAGGCCGCCCGGCGTACCACCTCGCCGTTGATAGCGGCGGCCACGCCCGTAGCCGAACGAGTAAGCAGCGAAACGGCCTGCGCTAGTGACATCTCGTCCGTGACCTGATGCCGCGTGCCGTTGATGACTATTTCCATAACCGGGTGCCCCCCTCTCGCGGCGCCCCCGGCCGGGAGCCGGGCGGCCCGGCGCGGTCGCCGAAGCGCTGCGCGGCGAACGGCCGGGCCGAGTCGGCCAGCCGCTGGGTGGCCAGGTAGTCCGTGATGATGTCGGCGGTGGCCGGCGCGAGCAGGACCCCGCTGCGGAAGTGGCCGGTGGCCAGCACCAGGCCGGGCAGCTGGGACGGCCCCAGGACCGGCGCGTTATCCGGCGTGCCCGGCCGCAGGCCTGCTGATGCCTCGGCGAACTCCAGCTCGGTGATGCCGGGGACGAGGGTGCGAGCATCGCGCAGCAGCTCCCAGACGCCGCCGGCGGTCACCTGGGTGTCCGGCCCGAGTTCCTCCTGGGTAGCGCCGATCACCAGCTCACCGCTGTGCCGGGGCACCAGGTAGACCGAGGAGCCGCGGACAATCCCGCGGACCGTCCGGGCCAGCAGGCCGGGCGGCAGCCCGGCGGCGAGTGTGGCTGGCGTGGGCCGCAGGCGCAGGATCTGGCCCTTGACCGGGCGTACCGGCGGTACGTCGGCGCCGGGCAGGCCGGCGATCGCGGCGGACTGCCAGCCCGCGGCGAGCACGACCCAGCCGGCCCTGGCCTCGGTTCCGTCGGCCAGCCGGGCGCCGGCGGCCCGTCCGGCAGTGACCAGGATCTCCGCGACGTCCTGCCGTACCAGAGCGGCTCCTGCGCGGCTCGCGGCGGCCAGCAGGGCGGCGGTCAGCAGCCGGGGGTCCACCGAGCCGTCGCCCTCGGCCAGCAGCCCGCCGCGCACCGACGGGTCGAGCATCGGCTCCGCTGCGCGGCACTCGCGTGCCGTGAGCCTCCTGGCCGGGGCGCCGAGCGTCTCCTGCAAGGCGTGCATCTCGTCGAGGACGGCCAGGTCACTGGCGTCGTAGGCGATCTGCAGCGTGCCGCACTGGCGAAATCCGGTCGGCAGCCCGGTCAGCCCGGTCAGCTCGGCCGCGAACGCCGGATACCGGCGCAGGGACTCGCTGCCCAGCCGGAAGAGCTCCTTCTCCGCGTAGGCGGCCTCCGCTACCGGAGTGAGCATCCCCGCCGCGGCGCGGGTGGCGCCGCTGCCGGGGGCGGGATCAGCGATCAGCACCCGCATGCCGTGCTGCGCGGCGCGCCAGGCGATGCTCAGGCCGATGACCCCGGCGCCGATGACCAGCACGTCAGCGCTGCGGGTGCTGCCCAGGCGGGCGGTACCTGGGCGGGTGCTGCCTGGGCGGGTGCTGCCTGGATCGGCGCTGTCCGGGCTGGCGCTGTCCGGGCTGGCGCTGTCCGGGCTGGCGCTGTCCGGGCTGGCGCTGTCCGGGCTGAGGGCGGCGCCGCTTGAGCCGGGGGCGCCGTCAGAATCCGATTGTGGGCCCATGAGCCGCTCCCTTCGCCGGCATGACCCGGATCAGGTTCCTGCGGTCGGCGGCTCTCCAGCCGCCCTCTCAGTCCGGTCAGCACCGGACTCCCGCGCGTTGCTCCTAGCCTATCGGCAGAAGCGACGTCCTGGTGATGCACGGAACAAGCAGGCCGGCTGCCTCAGCTGAAACAACGGGGGCGATTTTCAGTCACCACGACTGAAAATCGCCCCCGTAGGCGGCTGGGCGGCATCATGTAGTCAGTCAGCCGGGCCGGCAGCGCCCGGAATCGGGCAGGCGGCCGGGCCGGACCGGGAAAGCTGGCCTGCCGAGGCCAGGGTGGCCTGGCCCGCCGAGGCCAGGGTGGCTGAGTGCCGTGCTGGCTGGCAGTGCCGTGCTGGCTGGCAGTGCCGTGCTGGCTGGCAGTGCGGCGCTGGCTGGGCGATGAGGTGATGTGGTGAGCTCGGACGGTGTGGCCACGCCGGAGCGGATCGTGGTGGCCGGAGCCGGGCTGGCCGGCCTGCGCGTGGTGGAGGAGCTGCGGGCCAGGCGCTATGACGGCCGCCTGACCCTGGTGGGAGCCGAGGTCAGGCCGCCTTACGACCGTCCGCCGTTGTCCAAGAAGCTGATGACCGGGGCCGTGGATGACACCACGCTGCGTGATGACATGGACTCCCTCGGGGCGCAGGTGCACCTCGGCGAGCGGGCCGAGGCCCTGGGCGACGGGGTCCTTCTAACGGACCGCGGCGAGCATGTATTCGATGCGCTGGTGCTGGCCACGGGCGCCAGCCCGGTCGCGCTGCCCGGCCCCGGTCCCCAGCGATTCCTGCGGACCCTGGACGACGCGCTGGAGCTGCGAAAATTGCTGGTTCCCGGCTTGCGGCTGGCCATCGTCGGAGCCGGCTGGATAGGGGCCGAGCTGGCGACAGCCGCGGTCGCCAGCGGCTGCGACGTGGTCGTGGTCGAGGCCGGGACCGCCCCCCTCGCCGGGGTCCTGGGCGCGGACGTCGGCGGGCTCACCACGTCGTGGTACCAGGCCGCAGGCGTCGAGCTGCGGCTCGGCAGCGCGGTGTCGTCCGTCGAGCCCGGCGGCCTGGCCCTGGCGGGAGGCGGCTGGCTGGCCGCGGACGAGATCGTGACCGCGATCGGGGTACGGCCCGAGGTCGGCTGGCTGCGCGGCTCCGGCGTCGCACTGGACAACGGCGTCGCCGTCGATGAGCAGCTGCGCACGTCGGTGCCGGGGATATTCGCGGCCGGGGACTGCGCCGCGTTCGAGTCGCGCCGATACCGCCGCAGGCTGCGGTTCGAGCACTGGGACGTGGCTCTGCGGGCTCCCGCGGTGCTGGCGGCTAATGTGCTCGGCGGCATGGACACCTACGACCCCGTTCCGTATTTCTGGTCTGAGCAATTCGGCCGGATGATGCAGTACGTCGGCTATCACGGGAACGCGGACCGGCTGATCCTGCGCGGGGACCCGGCCGCCGATCGCTGGGGGGCATGCTGGCTGGACGGCGATGCGCTGGTCGCGCTGCTGGCCGTGAACGCCCCGCGCGACCTGGCCCAGGGACGGCGCCTGATCGAGTCCGGGGCGGCCGTCGATGCCGGCCTCCTGGCTGATCCTGGCGTGCCCGTGCGGGCGGCGGCGGGCGGCTGACGCTACCCTTAACCCGCCGCGACGGGCACCGTCCGGCACCTGAGGACATTGCCCGGGTTTGACTGGCGGCTCAACGTGGAAAGTCTGGAGACGTGGCACAGATCGACCCCCCGGCCGACGCCATCGTCGGTGACTGGCTGACCGTTCCCGAAGTTGCTGACCGGCTTGGCATTCCCGTGAGCCGGGTCAAGCAGTTGCTGCGCGACCACAAGCTACTTGCGGTGCAGCGCCCGAGCGGCACGTTCTCGGTACCGGCCGCGTTCCTGGCTGACGATCAGGTCGTCCGGGGACTGCACGGCACCCTCACGCTGCTCTTCGATTGCGGATTCACGGAACCGGAGGCGCTGCGCTGGCTGTTCACGGCCGACGAGTCGCTGCCGGGAACGCCGATCCAGGCGATCGCGGAGCATCGCAGCACCGAGGTGAACAGGCGGGCGCAGGCGCTCGCCTTCTGACCTCCGGCTGACTGACCGCTCCGGCCGGTCTCTGGCTGTCTCCGGCGCCCCGTGTCCGCCCGCCCGGCGCGCATGGCAGGCTGGCGCCGTGCCTGCTGATCTGCGTGCCCGGCTGTCCGACGCCCGGCTGTACCTGTGCACCGACGCCAGGGAGCGCCAGGGTGACCTGCCGGAATTCCTCGACGCCGTCCTCGGCGCCGGGGTGGACGTCGTCCAGCTCCGCCAGAAGGGCCTGGAGGCCGGCCAGGAGCTGCGCTTTCTCGAGGTGTTCGCGGCGGCGTGCCGCAAGCACGCCGCGCTGCTGGCCGTCAATGACCGGGCCGATGTCGCCTATGCCGCCGGAGCTGATGTCCTGCATCTCGGCCAGGACGACCTGCCGGCCGCGGTAGCCAGGCAGATTCTCGGGGCCGGCCCGCTGATCGGGCTGTCCACCCATGGGCAGGCACAAGCGGCAGCGGCGAGCCTCCATCGTGCCGCCGACTACTTCTGCGCCGGGCCGGTCTGGCCGACGCCGACCAAGCCGGGCCGCCCGGCCCCCGGGCTCGCCCTGATCAGGTACCTGGCCGAGCTGGCGCCTATCCGGCCCTGGTTCGCCATCGGGGGCATCAGCGAGGCGAATCTCGGCCAGGTGCTGGAGGCCGGAGCGGACCGGGTGGTGGTCGTACGGGCCATCACCGACGCTGACGATCCTGGCCAGGCGGCCCGCCGCCTGGCGGCGCGACTGGCCCCGGCGGCCGGCTAGCCGTACTGCTGGCTGCAGCACGGGCTGGCAGTACGGGCCGGCAGTACGGGCCGGCAGTTCGGCTAGCCGGTTCGGACGGTAGCGGCACCGGCCAGCTCGCCGAGCGCCTCCCGTGACCGCGCCGTGATAGGCGCGGCCGCCGCGGCGGACAGGGCCTCGCGGACATTCTTGTCGATCATCAGCTCGCACTCGGCGAGTGCCCCCGTGCCGGCGATGACCGCACGGACCTCGGCTGCCGCGCTCTCGCTCAGCAGCGGATCGCCGAGATAACGGTCGAGCATCGCGGTCTGGGCCGCGCTGGCCCGCTCGCGCGCGAGCGCCACCAGGACGGTGCGCTTGCCCTCCCTGACGTCGTCGCTGACGGGCTTTCCGGTCTCAGCGGGATCCCCGAACACGCCGAGAATGTCGTCCCGCAGCTGGAACGCGATTCCCAGGGGGATGCCGTACCCGGTGAGCGCCGCCGACAGCCGGGCCTGGCTCGTATCCGGCCGGCTGGCGCCGGCCGCGAGGGCCATTCCCAGATGCAGGGGCCGCTCGATCGTGTACTTGGCCGACTTGTAGATAACCACCCGCAACGCGCTGTCGACCGTGGTGCTGCCCGCCGCCTGGCCGGCTAGGTCCAGGAACTGGCCGGAGAAGACCTCCGTGCGCATCGCGTCCAGCACCGGCTGCCCCCGGCGCAATGCCGCCTGCGGCAGCCCGGATCCGCGGAACATCTCGTCGGTCCAGGCCAGCAGCAGGTCGCCGATCAGGATCGCCGCGCCGGCGCCGAATGCCTCAGCCGAGCCGCGCCAGCCTTCCGCGTCGTGCCGGGCCGCGAACCGCCGGTGTACGGCCGGCTGCCCTCGCCGTGTATCGCTGCCGTCCATGACATCGTCATGCACGAGCGCGCTGGCGTGCAGGAGCTCAAGCGCGGCGGCGGCGGCGAGAATCTGCGGGCCGTCCTCGCCGCCGCAGGCCCGCCAGCCCCAGTAGCAGAACGCCGGGCGCAGCCGCTTCCCGCCGGCGAGCAACTCGGTGATCGCATCGAGACAGGGCAGCATGTCCTCGCCGATCCCGGACAAGCGGGCCCGCTGCAGGTCAAGGAACTCATTGAGGGCGCGCCCGACCTCGCCACGGATGCGCGGCAGATCCGCCGGGCCGCTGCTCGCCATGGTCGCGACCTTAGCCGTGACCGGCCTGGCCCGGCAGCGCCGGGCTGGCCGACTCCGGCCGGCCGTCGGCGCGGCACCGCTAGCCTAGGAACATGCCGCCTCTTAGAGCAGCTGCCGTGCCCGCGATCAAGGACCTGCTGGCCTCGGGCGGCCAGTCGTTCTCGTTCGAGTTCATGCCGCCTAAGACAGCCGCGGAAGAGCGGCGGCTCTGGCTCTCGATCCGCCAGCTGGAGCCGCTGCAGCCTACGTTCGTCTCGGTGACCTACGGCGCGGGCGGCTCGACCAGGGACCGCACGGTCCGGATCACCGGCCGGATTGCCGAGGAGACGACCCTGACCCCGGTCGGGCACTTCACGGCGGTGAACCATTCCGTCGCGGAGCTGCGGCACGTCATCGGCTCGTACGCGGCGGTCGGGGTGCGCAATGTGCTCGCGCTGCGCGGCGACCCGCCCGGTGATCCGGCTGGCGAGTGGGTTCAGCATGCGCAGGGCCTGCGGTATGCGGAGGACCTGGTGCGCCTGATCAAGGCGTCCGGTGACTTCTGCGTGGGCGTCGCTGCCTTTCCTGAGGGCCATGCCCGCTCCGCGAGCCAGGATTCTGATATCTCGTACTTCATCCAGAAGTGCCGGGCTGGCGCTGACTTTGCCATCACCCAGATGTTCTTCTACCCGGACGACTACCTGCGGCTGCGGGATGATGTCGCGGCGCGCGGCTGCGATGTGCCGATTATTGCCGGAATCATGCCGGTCACCAGCGGCGCGATGATCGAGCGCATCGTGACGCTATCCGGGGCGCGCTTCCCCCCGGAGCTGGCGGGCCGGCTGGGCGAGCATGCGGCCGACAAGGCCGCGGTGCGGAAGATCGGGGTCGAGTACGCGGCGGTAATGTGCGAGCGGCTGCTGGCCGAAGGCGTGCCGGGGCTGCACTTCTACACACTGAACGGCTCACGGGCGACCAGGGAGATCTACGAGCTGCTCGGCCTCGCCGACCGGGCCACATCGCGATCAGCCGCCGGGAGCTGAAGCCGTCTCGGCCGCGTCCCCGGCCGGTGACGCGCCAGGTCCGGGCAGATCACGCAGCGGCAGCACCGCTCCCATGACGGCGTAGCGAGGGCCACCGCCGGGGAAGCTGTACCTGGTCAGCAGGTCGGCGAAGCCCAGGCCGCGGTACATGCGCCTGGCCGTCGAGTCAGCATCCCTGGTGGAAAGGACGGCGGTGCGCTCGCCGCGGCCCGCGGTGAGCGCGAAGAGCATGCTGCGGCCGATGCCCCGATGCTGGTAGTCCGGGTGCACGTGCACCTCGGCTATCTCCAGGACGTTCGCCAGCCATCCGGCCGCGCTCGGGTATCCGGCGACCGCGGTTATCCCCGACATGACGATGTCGTGCCACCACTGCCCGGCCTCGCCCCGGAAACCATACGCGAACCCGATGACCGGGCCGGCCGGGCCGGCCGACGCGGTGAGCGCGCGGAAGCCGGGATGTCCCGCATGCCGCGCCATGATGGAGCGCCGGCCGGGAAGGTCGTCAGGGGCAGCATCCATGGCGGCCGCATAAACGGCCGTCAGCGCGCCAAGCTCGGCCAGGAAACCCGCCGGGCCGAGCTCGCGTATCACAGCAGGGCCTCGCACGGCGGCCAGCGTATGCCACGGCGGACCTAGCGGACGCGAGCACCCGGCATTACCTCACGGTCCGGCCCGATCAGCGGCACCTCGCCGCTAGGCGAGGGCACGCCGAGGACCAGGACCTCCGAGGAGAAGCCGGCCACCCGGCGCGACGGCAGGTTGGTCACCGCCAGGACGATCCTGCCCACCAGGTCATCAGCGGAGTACAGGGCGGTCACCTGCGCGCTGGACTGCCGGATGCCGATCTCGCCGAAGTCGATCCAGAGCTTGTAGGCGGCCACGCGGGCCCGTGCGTTCGCCTCAGCGCGAACCACCCGGCCGGCCCGGATGTCGACCCGCAGGAAATCGCCGATTTCGATCGGCTCGGTCATCGTCGCTCCCTCACGCCTGGCCCCGCGCCGGCTGGCCCCGCGCCGGCTGGCCCGCGCAGGCCGGCCCGCGCCCACTGGGACATTGTCTCGCGCCAGGCACCAGGCACCGCCGAAAGGTCGCCTCTCGGCCGCCTGGCATTCCGGGACACGTTTTGTCAGACCCCCCTTGTAACTTCGAACGTAGCTGCAAACGAGTTGGACAGAGAACCGAAGATATGTTCGAATAAGGCAAGTGGAAGCGCCTGGCCGGCCGCCGTCCCCCTGGCGGCCAGCCAGGCGCCCCGGCCGGGCGCGACGCGGGGAAGCGCCTCGCCCGGCCGAGGCTCAGCTGATGTGGAGGAGTTGCCATGAGCTCGACTACGCAGATGCATCCGGAAAGGCCCAGGTGCAGGGTCGCGCCGTCAGCACTGGCGCTCCTTGAGTCGGCCCGGCAGGGGCTCGCGTCGGCTGACGGCGAGGTCTCGGCCGGCGGCCGGTACGTCAGCGCTCACCTGGCCGCGCTCCGGGCCGCGGCGGCAGTCGTGGCGGCCAGGGCCGAGCCGGGCGCGACCGCGCGCAGGAAAAGGCCGCAGAGTGTCTGGGAACTGCTGCCCAGGGTCGAGCCGGCGCTCTGCGAGTGGGCCGCGTTCTTCGCCGCCGGAGCGGGCAAGCGCGCCGCGGCGGAGGCCGGGCTGCCCCGTGCCGTGTCGCTCCGGGAGGCCGATGAGCTGCTCCGCGACGCGGAGACGTTCGTGTCACTGGCCGAGAACACCCTCGGTGTCCCGGCTCAGCCGCTGCTGCCGCTCCGGACCGCCGGCTAGGTCGCTGGCGGGCAGGGTGATAGCCCAGTGCCGGGACGGAAATCGAAAAGCCAGCCGGCCAGCCGGATCGCGGGGTATCCGAGGATGAGATTCACCGGCTGCCGGCCGTCCTGGCCTGGCCGAGGCTGATTCAGGCCAGGTCAGCGAGAACTCAGAACGACTCGATGGCTCCGCGCGCGTCGGAGTCCAGGATTCCCCAGCCGATCAGCTGCTCGGTCAGGTCCGCGGGCGTCCGGTCGTAGATGACTGCCAGCGAGCGCAGGTCTTCCTGGCGGATCGAGAGCACCCTGCCGTTGTAGTCACCACGCTGGCTCTGAATTGTCGCCACATAGCGGGCCAGCGGGCCGGCCTGGTCTTTCGGCAGCTGGGCCATGCGCTCAAGGTCGATCACGAGCTTGGGTGACGGGGCAATCAAGGTGGGCAGCACGTCGCCGGGCAGCAGCTCGGACACCGGGACGCCGTAGAACTCGGCGAGATCGGCCAGCTTCTGCACGGTCACCGAGCGGTCGCCGCGCTCGTAGGAGCCAACCACGACGGCCTTCCACCGGCCGCGGGACTTCTCTTCGACGCCGTGCAGCGAGAGGCCCTGCTGCGTACGGATGGCACGCAGTCGCGCGCCCAAGGTCTTGGCGTATTCAGATGGCATGATCCTCGGCCCCCTGGCCTGTCGTGTCAGACTAGCGATGGTTACGGACAGTGACGGTAGGCCGCGAGAGCGGCAAGGTCAAGCCGAATGGCAAAAAGCGGATGAACTTACGCGCGTTGGCGCATCCGCGCGCTGCTGCCCTGGCTCGCTGACGCCTCGCTCCAAGCCTGATGCCAAAGGCATTCGCGGCCGGCCGGGAGTGGCTGGCCAGCGCAGCGATTTTCCTAAATACCATTCGATACCCACATTATCGCGCAAACGTGACACACGGTCACACTCCGTGCAAGCATCCCGGCCGCGGGCGGACTCGGCGCGCCCGGCGCTGCCTCTGCGGCCCGCGGGATCCTGACTGATACGGTAATCCGGACAGACGTCCTTTAAGGCCCGTCCAGTGAGGCGGGAAAGGAGGTCCTTATTCATGCACGCTGTCCAACCGGCCGGGGGTGACCCCGGGCCCGGCGACCGGGCCCTTACCGGTGCCGGGTCACGGAGCAAGACGGTCCTTGAGCCAGCCGAGATCAGGCGGGCGCTGACCAGGATCGCCCACGAGATTCTCGAGCGCACGGGCGGCGCGGGCGATGTCGTCCTGCTGGGCATCCCGACCAGGGGAGTGCCGCTCGCGCACCGGCTGGCTGACCGGCTGGCGCAGGTCGAGGGGCATATGGTCCCCGTCGGCTCGCTGGACATCACCATGTACCGCGATGACCTCCGGCTCCGGCCAGCCAGGGCACTCGGCCACACCGAGGTGCCGTCGGCGGGCATCGACGGCATGATCGTGGTCCTGGTCGATGATGTGCTCTACTCGGGCCGGACCGTCCGGGCCGCCCTCGACGCGCTGGGCGACATCGGCAGGCCGAGGTCCGTCCAGCTGGCGGTACTCGTGGACCGGGGCCATCGCGAGCTCCCGATCCGCCCGGACTACGTGGGCAAGAATCTGCCGACCTCGCAAGGCGAGCTGGTCCGGGTCCTGCTCGCCGAGGTAGACGGCCAGGACGCGGTGATCCTGGAGGACCGGCCCGGCGACCCGGCCCGAAGGGCGGGCGCGTGAACCGCCACCTCATCTCGGCCGCGGACCTCAGCCGGGAAGACGCGCTGCTGATCCTGGACACAGCCGATGAGCTGGCCCAGATGGCCGACCGGCCGATCAGGAAGCTGCCCACCCTGCGCGGCCGGACGGTCGTCAACCTCTTCTACGAGGACTCCACGCGGACGAGGATCTCCTTCGAGGCCGCGGCCAAGCGGCTTTCGGCCGATGTGATCAACTTCTCCGCCAAGGGATCCAGCGTCGCGAAGGGGGAGAGCCTCAAGGACACCGCGCTGACGCTCGAGGCGATGGGCGCCGACGCGGTGGTGATCCGTCACAGCGCGTCGGGCGCCCCGCACCGGCTGGCCCGCTGGGTGCACGGAAGCGTGGTCAACGCCGGTGACGGCACCCACGAGCACCCCACCCAGGCGCTGCTCGACGCGTTCACGATGCGGCGCAGGCTCGGGCGGCTGGACGGGCTGCGGGTGACCATCGTCGGCGACGTCCTGCACAGCCGGGTCGCGCGGTCCAACATGCTGCTGCTGCATACGCTCGGCGCCGAGGTCACCCTGGTGGCACCGCCCACCCTGCTGCCGCTGGCCGTCAGCGGCTGGCCCTGCTCGGTCGCGTATGAGCTGTCCGCGGAGCTGCCGAAAAGCGACGTGGTGATGATGCTGCGGGTGCAGCAGGAGCGGATGAGCGCGGCCTATTTTCCCAGCGTGCGTGAGTACAGCCGCAGGTACGGGCTGGACGCGGACCGGATGGCGCTGCTGCCCGACCACGCCATCGTGATGCACCCTGGCCCGATGAACCGGGGAGTGGAGATCGCGGCCGAGGTGGCGGACTCGGCGCGCTCCACGATCGTCGAGCAGGTCGCTAACGGGGTCAGCGTCCGGATGGCCGTGCTCTACCTGCTGCTCGGCGGATCGGAGGCACAGCTGTGACCAGCCAGGAGAAGGACGTCGCGGCTTCAGAGGCCGGTGCCGGCCAGGAGGACTGGCTGATCACCGGCGCCCGGCTGCTGGGCGGCAATCGCGCTGACCTCCGGCTGAGCGAGGGGCTGATCGCTGAGGTCGGCGGCCTCGGCGGCGGCCAGCCGGGTGCAGCGCCCGGCGCCCGGCGGCTGGATGCCGCTGGCCTCATCGTGCTGCCTGGCCTGGTGGACCTGCATGCCCATCTGCGGGAGCCGGGACGGGAGGATGCCGAGACCGTCGCCAGCGGGACGGCGGCCGCCGCGCTGGGCGGGTACTCCGCGGTGCACGCGATGGCCAATACCGATCCGGTCGCCGACACCGCGGGCGTCGCCGAGCAGATCTGGCGGCTGGGTCGGCAGGCGGGCCGGTGTGATGTTCAGCCGGTCGGCGCGGTAACCGTCGGCCTGGCCGGCAGCCGCCTGGCCGAGCTGGGCGCGATGGCCGACTCCGCCGCGCGGGTCCGGATCTTCTCCGACGACGGCCGGTGCGTCTCCGACGCGGTCCTGATGCGACGGGCGCTGGAGTACGTCAAGGCGTTCGACGGCGTCATCGCCCAGCATGCGCAGGAGCCGAGGCTCACTGAGGGCGCGCAGGTAAACGAGGGCGAGATCTCGGGCAGGCTCGGGCTGGCGGGCTGGCCCGCCGTCGCGGAGGAGGCCATCATCGCCCGCGACTGCCTGCTGGCCGCCCACGTGGGCTCGGCCTTGCACGTATGCCATGTCTCGACCGCGGGATCGGTGGAGATCATCCGGTGGGCCAAGGCCAAGGGATGGCGGGTGACGGCCGAGGTGACGCCGCATCATCTGCTGCTGACTGACGAGCTGACCGCCGGCTATGACCCGGTCTTCAAGGTCAACCCGCCGCTGCGCACCGCGGCTGACGTGGCGGCGCTCAGGGAAGGGCTCGCTGACGGGACCATCGACTGCGTCGCTACCGACCACGCGCCGCACTCGCTGGAGGACAAGGAGACCGAGTGGGCGGCGGCGGCGTTCGGCATGACCGGCCTGGAGACCGCGTTGCGGGTGGTGCACGCGGCGATGGTCGAGACCGGCCTGCTCGACTGGCCGGGCGTGGCTGACCGGATGTCGGGCCGCCCGGCCGTCATCGGCCGGCTGGATGGCCACGGCGCGGGCGGCCATGGCGCGGGCGGCGATGGCGCGGGCGTCGGCAGGCACGGCTGCCCGCTGGTGCCCGGCTCACCGGCGAACCTGGTGCTGTACGACCCGGCGCCGCGCGAGCCGGTGGATCCGGCCGCGCACGCATCCAAGAGCCGCAACACGCCCTTCGCCGGGATGATCCTGCCCGGCCGGGTGATGGCCACCTTCCTGCGCGGCCGCCCGACCGTGCTCGACGGGAAGCTGGCCCGGTGACCGGCCCGCCCGCCGCCCGGCGGCCCGCCCTGCTCGTGCTTGAGGACGGCATGACCTTCCGCGGTACTGCCTACGGGGCGGACGGGGAGACCTTCGGGGAGATGGTGTTCAACACCGGCATGACCGGCTATCAGGAAACCCTGACCGACCCGTCCTATTGCCGGCAGATCGTCGCGATGACCGCGCCGCACATCGGCAATACCGGCGTCAACGACGAGGACACGGAGTCCCGGCGGATCTGGGTCAGCGGCTACGTGGTCCGCGAGCCGGCCAGGATCGCCTCCAGCTGGCGCGCGGTCCGCGGCCTGCAGGACGAGCTGCGGGCTCAGCACGTCACCGGGATCGCGATCAGCGGCACCAGGGCGCTGACCCGGCACCTGCGAGAGCGCGGCGTGATGCGGGCCGCGATCAGCACCAGGGAGGACGACCCCGGCCGCCTGCTGGAGCGGGTGCTCGCCAGCCAGGGGATGGCCGGCGCTGACCTGGCCAGGGTGGTATCCACCGCCGAGCCCTACACGGTCCGGCCGCCGGCCGGGACGCCGGTCAGGTACCGGGTAGCCGCGGTGGACCTGGGCATCAAGACCGCCACCCCCCGGTCGATGGCGCGCCTGGGCTGTGAGGTGCACGTGCTTCCGGCGGCCGCTACCGCTGCGGACATCCTGGCGCTCAGCCCGGATGGGGCGTTCTTCTCCAACGGGCCGGGTGACCCGGCCGCCGCGGGATACGCGGTCGAGGCCATGCGCGGGATCCTCGGCGCCGGGCTGCCGGTCTTCGGCATCTGCCTGGGCAGCCAGATCCTCGGCCGGGCGATCGGCCTGGACACCTACAAGCTGCGTTTTGGTCACCGCGGCGTGAACCAGCCCGTCAAGGACCTGCGGACCGGCCGGGTCCAGATCACCAGCCACAATCACGGCTGGGCCGTGGCGATGCCGGGACAGGGCGCTGCCGCGACTGGCCAGGACGCGGCCAGTGCCGGTCCGGCCGGCCGCGAGGCCGCCGAAGGCCGTCCCGCTCGATTCGAGACCGCATTCGGCCCGGCCGCGATCACGCACGTCAACCTGAACGACGGAGTGGTCGAGGGGCTGCGCCTGCTCGGCCGGCGGCCTTCAGCGTCCAGTTCCACCCGGAGGCGGCACCGGGCCCGCACGACGCGGCCGGGCTGTTCGACGAGTTCTGCGAGCTGATGGATGGTGCCCGATGACCGCCAGCGGGCCGCGGCTGATGCCGGGCGGCGGCGCGGGCATGGCCACGGGGGGAGGCAGGAACGATGCCGAGGCGCGCTGACCTGAATTCGGTCCTGGTGATCGGCTCCGGCCCGATCGTGATCGGCCAGGCCTGCGAGTTCGACTACTCGGGTACCCAGGCGTGCCGCGTGCTGCGGGAGGAGGGCATCCGGGTCAGCCTGGTCAACTCCAACCCGGCCACGATCATGACCGATCCCGAGTTCGCCGACGCGACGTATGTTGAGCCGATCACCCTGGACGTGCTGGAGAAGGTGATCGCCATCGAGCGCCCCGACGCGGTCCTGGCGACACTGGGCGGCCAGACCGCCCTGAACGCGGCCGTCGCCCTGCATGACGCCGGAACGCTCGCGCGCTACCAGGTGGAGCTGATCGGGGCCGACATCGAGGCGATCCGGGCCGGCGAGGACAGGAAGCGCTTCAAGGAGATCGTCACCGGCCTCGGCGCCGAGGTGCCGGACAGCCGGATCTGCCACACGATGACCGAGTGCGAGCAGGCCGCGGCCGCCCTCGGCTACCCGCTCGTCGTCCGGCCGTCGTACACCCTGGGCGGGTCCGGGTCCGGTATCGCCTACGGCCAGCAGGACCTGCACAGGATGGCCGGGGCAGGCCTGGACGCCAGCCCGGTGACCGAGGTGCTGCTGGAGGAGTCGATTCTCGGCTGGAAGGAGTTCGAGCTCGAGCTGATGCGCGACCGCAGCGACAACGTGGTCGTGGTCTGCTCGATCGAGAACATCGACCCGATGGGGGTGCACACCGGCGACTCGGTCACGGTCGCGCCGGCCCTGACCCTGACCGACCGCGAGTACCAGCGCATGCGCGACACGGCCATCGCCGTCCTGCGCGCGGTGGGGGTGGACACCGGCGGCTGCAACATCCAGTTCGCCGTGCACCCGGGCACGGGCCGGATGGTGCTGATCGAGATGAACCCGCGGGTGTCGCGGTCATCGGCGCTGGCCTCCAAGGCGACCGGCTTCCCGATCGCCAAGATCGCCGCGCGACTGGCCATCGGCTACACGCTGGACGAGATCCGCAATGACATCACCGGCGAGACCCCGGCCTGCTTCGAGCCCGCCCTGGACTACGTGGTCGTCAAGGTGCCCAGGTTCGCCTTCGAGAAGTTCCCCGGCGCCGACCCGGTGCTGACCACGCACATGAAGTCGGTCGGCGAGGCGATGGCGATCGGCCGCAGCTTCCCCGAGGCCCTGCAGAAGGCCCTGCGCTCGCTCGAGCAGGCCGGCGCGTCCTTCAGCTGGCTGCACCCGGCCGGAGACCAGGCCGAGCTGATCGCGCGCTCCGCGGTACCGCACGATGGCCGGATGGCCACGCTGCACCAGGCCATCAGGGCCGGCGCCAGCGTGACGCAGCTGGCCGGGGCGACCGGGATCGATCCCTGGTTCCTCGACCAGATCGCCTCCATCGAGGAGGATGCGAAACGGCTCGCGGACGCCGGGCCGCCGACCGCCGAGTCGATGCGCGCCGTGAAGGGTGCCGGATTCTCCGACGCGCAGATAGGCCAGCTCAGGGGGCTGACCGAGGCACAGGCCCGCCAGCTGCGCCGGGACCTGGGGGTCAGGCCCGTCTACCACATGGTGGACACCTGCGCGGCGGAGTTCGCCGCCCGCACGCCTTACCTGTACTCGACCTACGACGATGAGACCGAGGTGCCCCCCGGCCAGCGCCCGAAGGTGATCATCCTCGGCAGCGGCCCGAACCGGATCGGCCAGGGCATCGAGTTCGACTACGCCTGCGTGCACGCCTCCTTCGCGCTCTCGGCGGTCGGCTACGAGACGGTGATGGTCAACTGCAACCCCGAGACCGTATCGACCGACTACGACACTTCGGGCCGGCTCTACTTCGAGCCCCTCACCCTGGAGGACGTGCTCGAGGTCGTGCACGCCGAGCAGGCCAGCGGCACGGTCGCCGGTGTCATCGTGCAGCTGGGCGGGCAGACCCCGCTCGGCCTGGCCAGGGCCCTGGCCGCCGAGGGAGTGCCGGTGGTGGGGACCTCGCCGGAGGCCATCCACCGGGCGGAGGACCGGGGGGAGTTCGGCCGGGTGCTGGCCGCCGCCGGGCTGCTCGCGCCGCGGCACGGCACGGCGATGTCGGTCGCCGACGCCATCGCCGTCGCCGACGAGATCGGGTACCCGGTGCTGGTGCGGCCGTCCTACGTGCTCGGCGGCCGCGGCATGGAGATCGTCTATGACGAGGCGACGCTGGCGGCCTACGTGGGCCGGGCGACCGAGGCGAGCCCGGAGCATCCCGTCCTGATCGACAGGTTCCTCGACGATGCCATCGAGATCGACGTGGACGCGCTCTACGACGGCACCGAGCTCTACCTGGGCGGCGTGATGGAGCACATCGAGGAGGCGGGGATCCACTCGGGCGACTCGGCGTGTGCCCTGCCGCCGATCACCCTCGGCCGCGAGTACGTCGAGACGATCAGGTCGTCGACCGAGGCGATCGCCCGCGGCATCGGCGTCCGCGGGCTGCTCAACGTCCAGTACGCGCTGGCGGCGGGCGTGCTCTATGTGCTCGAGGCCAATCCGCGCGCGTCGCGCACGGTGCCTTTCGTGTCCAAGGCGACGGCGGTGCCGCTGGCCAAGGCGGCGGCCAGGATCATGCTGGGCGCCACGGTGGCGGCCCTGCGGGCCGAGGGGATGCTCCCCGCCGACGGCGATGGCGGCACCCTGCCGCTCGATGCGCCGATCGCCGTCAAGGAGGCGGTGCTGCCGTTCGGCCGGTTCCGCAACGCCAGGGGCGAGGGCGTCGACACCGTGCTCGGCCCTGAGATGCGCTCTACCGGCGAGGTCATGGGCATTGACGAGGTATTCGGCACCGCGTACGCGAAGTCCCAGGCGGCCGCCTACGGGCCGCTGCCGGTCAAGGGACGGGCGTTCGTCTCGGTGACGAGCAAGGACAAGCGCTCGATGATCTTCCCGGTCAAGCGGCTCGCCGACCTGGGCTTCGAGATCTGGGCTACAGAGGGAACCGGGGAGGTACTGCGGCGAAACGGAGTCCGTGCCACGATCGTGCGTAAGCACAGCGACGGCACCGGGCCGGACGGCGAGCCGACGATCGTGGAGCGGATCCTGTCGGGCCAGGTGGATCTCATCGTGAACACGCCGTACGGCGGCCCCGGCCAGTCCGGGCCACGGCGGGACGGATACGAGATCCGCACCGCGGCCGTGCGGCGCGGCATACCGTGCGTGACCACAGTCCAGGGGCTGGCGGCCGCCGTGCAGGGCATCGAGGCCATCAACCGGGATGAGGTGGGCGTGCGGTCGCTGCAGGAGCACGCGGCGCGGCTGCGCGGGACGGGCGCGCGGCCATGACGCCGAACGAGACCGACTCCGAGTCCGGCCCCGTGCAGGTGCGCGGCACGGTGCTGACCGTCCGCCGGGTGGACGCCTACCATGCGATGACCGTCGTGGCGCCCGGCGTCGCCGCGCGCTTCCGGCCTGGCCAGTTCGTCGCGGTGGCCGTCGGCGGCCCGGATACCGCGATGCTGCTGCGCCGGGCCTTCTCGATCCACGACGTGCGGCCGGATCACGGCGGGACCGTGGAATTCATCTTCTCCGCGCACGGCCCGGGGACCCGGTGGCTGGCGGAGCGGCGGGCCAGGGACGTGCTCGACGTCACCGGTCCGCTCGGACGGCCGTTCCCGGTGCCGCGTGACCCGGTCAGCTGCCTGCTGGTCGGCGGCGGCTACGGCAGCGCCCCGCTGTTCTCGCTGGCCGGCCGGCTGCGCGAGCGCCGGTGCTCGGTGGACTTCCTGCTCGGTGCCGCGAGCGGGGATCGCGTCTTCGGCGCGCTGACGGCCCGCCGGACCGGCCGCTCGGCGACTATCACGACCGAGGATGGCTCGCTCGGGGTGCGCGGCCTGGTCACGGACATGCTCGGCCAGGTGATCCACGAGGCCAGGACCGACGTCATCTACGCCTGCGGCCCGATGCCGATGCTGCGCCAGGTCACGGCGCTAGGCGGCCGCTATGACATTCCCGTGCAGGTCGCGGTGGAAGAGGCGATGGCCTGCGGGGTCGGCGTCTGCATGACCTGCGTGCTGCCGGTAGTGGGCACGGACGGGATCACCCGGATGGTGCGCTCGTGCGTTGACGGTCCGGTCTTCCGCGGCGAGCAGGTTCGCTGGGACGACGTGGGCACCATCCCGTTTGACGCGTTCGGCGCGCCCGGCTGGGAGCCCAGGTCCCGCCGCGCGGCGCAGGCCGTGGCCGTCAGCCACGCCAGGGCCGAGGCCAAGCCCGCAGGCCAGGAGCCCGCAGGCCGGGAGCCCGCCACGGGCCGGAGCACGCAGGGCCGGAGCACGCGGGCCGGAAGGCAGGGGCATGCCGGTTGACCTGCGGACCCGGCTGGGCCATGTCGAGCTGCCGAATCCGGTCCTGACCGCATCCGGCTGCGCGGGCTCCGGGCGTGAGCTCGCGCAGTTCTTCGACGTGTCCAAGATCGGCGCGATCGTCACCAAGTCGGTGATGCTCGCGCCCCGCGCGGGCCGGCCGACGTCCCGCATGGCGGAGACTCCCAGCGGCATGCTCAACTCGATCGGCCTGCAGGGGCCAGGCATCGACGCCTTCCTGCGGCGGGATCTGCCGTGGCTGCTGGCCCGTGGCGCCCGCGCGGTCGTCTCGATAGCCGGCGGCACCGTGGAGGAGTATGCCGACCTGGCCGGACGGCTGTCCGATGCGGCCGGCGTGACGGCGATCGAGGTCAACATCTCCTGCCCGAACGTCGAGCACCGGGGACAGGTCTTCGCCTGCGACCCCGCCGCCGCCGCTGCGGTGATCGCGGCGGTCCGGGGCCGGGCCCGCTACGACCTGCCGGTGTTCGCGAAGCTCTCACCGGATGTCACCGACATCGTGGCGATCGCCAGGGCGTGCGTGTCAGCCGGCGCGGACGGGCTGTCGATGATCAATACCCTGCTCGGCATGGCCATCGACCCCGACACGATGCGCCCGGCGCTGGCCGGAATTACCGGCGGGCTGTCCGGGCCCGCCATCCGGCCGGTGGCCGTGCGCTGCATCTGGCAGGTCCGCGAGGCGCTGCCCGATGTCCCGATCATCGGGATGGGCGGCGTACGGACCGGCCGGGACGCGCTGGAGCTGATCCTGGCCGGCGCCTCGATGGTCAGCGTGGGCACGGCGATCTTCCATGACCCGTCCGCGTGCGTCCGCATCCTGCGCGAGCTGGACGACGAGCTCGCGCACCGGGGTGTTGAGCGCCTGGCCGATGTCGTCGGCCTGGCGCATGAGCCGCGCACGGCAGCGAGGCGCAGGCTGACAGGCAACGTGCTGTAGAGGAGAGGACCGTGAACTACCAAGCGCCGATCGCCGTCGCGCTCGATGCACCCAACCTGGAGACCGCGGCGCGCTGGGCGGCCCTGACCACCCCGTACGTCAGCACGGTGAAGATCGGGCTTGAGCTGTACCTGAGATACGGCCCCGAGGTGGTCGCGTCGGTCCGGGGCGCCAGCGGGGTGGCGGTCTTCCTCGACCTCAAGCTGCACGACATACCCGCCACTGTCGCCGGGGCCGCCCGCGCGGTCGGGCGGCTGCGGCCGGCCCTGCTCACCGTGCACGCGGCCGCCGGGGCGGCGGCCATCCGGGCGGCGGTCCAGGCCGCGCCGGATACGAAGATCGTCGCGGTCACCGTGCTCACCTCGCTCTGCGACGCTGATCTCGACGAGATCGGGCTCGCCGGCCCGGTCAGCGACGCCGTGCGGCGGCTGGCCGTGCTGGCGGTGAAGGCCGGGGCGCGCGGCCTGGTCTGCTCGCCGCAGGAGGTGGCGGCCGTCCGCGCCGAGGTCGGCCCGCAGATCACCCTGATCACGCCGGGCGTACGGCCGACCGGCTCGGACGCCCATGATCAGGCCAGGATCGCCACGCCGGAACAGGCGCTGCGCGCCGGGGCCGATCTGCTGGTCATCGGCCGCCCGATTACCGGTGCCGCGGACCCTGGCGCGGCCGCCGCCGCGCTGGCCGCCTCGATCCGGCGGCTGGGGGTGGCGTCCGGCTGAGCCGCCGCGCAGCCGGACGGCGGCGATGAGGCGGCGGCGAAGGGGATTTTCGCGGGCTTGAGCCTGCTGGCGGCCCGGGCCGCCAGACCGGGTAGTTCTGGTGATGCGCGGCTGGAGGGCCATATTTGACTACTCTGTGTGTCTAATCGTGCTCGGTAGGTAATACTGGGCAATTTGTGACGTGACAAACGGGGGTTTGCGTTGCCGTTGCGAGCCGAAGTCGCTAGTTTCCCCTCGCGGAGCGAGTTTTTCGATAACGAAACCCGAGGTGACCACGCGTGGCTCTTCCTCCACTTACCCCCGATCAGCGTGCTGCGGCGCTTGAGAAGGCAGCCAAGGCACGTAAAGACCGTGCGGAGGTCAAGAACCGGCTGAAGCACGGTTTGACGACCCTGCCACAGGTCCTCAAGGAGGGCCAGACCGACGATATTGTCGGCAAGATGAAGGTGTCAGCACTGCTGGAGTCCATGCCTGGCGTGGGCAAGGTACGCGCCAAGCAGATCATGGAGCGGCTTGGCATCGCAGAGTCGCGGCGCGTCCGCGGTCTCGGCGCCAACCAGCGGACGGCACTGGAGAACGAGTTCAAGCTGGGCGGCGATAGCTGACCGACGCGAGCGACACCAGGGGCGGGGGACACAGGTCCGTGGACGATCCGCCCGTTTGCCGCGGCTCGGCACGTGACGCCCCCGTCCCTGCCCGCCTCACCGTGCTGTCCGGGCCGTCTGGCGTCGGCAAGAGCACGGTGGTCAGTAGCCTGAGGCAGGCCTCGCCGCAGATCTGGCTCTCGGTTTCCGTCACGACGAGGAAACCGCGGCCGGGCGAGGTGGGCGGCCGCGAATATTTTTTCGTCAGCGAGCATGATTTTGACGAAATGGTCGCCGCAGGCGAGTTGCTGGAATGGGCGGAGTTTGCGGGAAACAAGTACGGCACTCCGCGCGTTCCCCTGGAGGAGAAGCTCCGGGGCGGCGTGCCGTCACTGCTGGAGATTGACGTGGCGGGCGCCCGCCAGGTCCGCCAGGCGGTCCCTGGCGCGCTCCTGATCTTTCTCGCCCCGCCGTCATGGGCGGAACTCGTCCGGCGGCTGACCAGCCGGGAGACGGAGCCCCCTGAGGTCATCGGAGCACGGCTTGCGGCCGCGAGGGCCGAGCTCCAGGCGGGCGGCGAGTTCGATATCACGCTGGTGAATACGTCTGTCCAGGATGTATGCCACCAGCTGGTAGCCTTGATGGCGGCCCAGCCGGCCCAATGAACGCGCACCAGAACTGGAAGGCACACAGTGGCAGGGACTCCCGCCCCAGAAGGAATCATCAACCCGCCGATCGATGACCTGCTTGATGTCGTGGACAGCAAGTACGGCCTGGTGATCATGGCGTCGAAGCGGGCCCGCCAGATCAATGCCTACTACGCTCAGCTCGGCGAGGGCCTGCTGGAGTACGTCGGGCCGCTCGTCGAGACCCGCCTCCAGGAGAAGCCGCTGTCCATCGCCCTGCGGGAGATCAGCGAGCGGCTGCTCAGCGCGGACACGACGGCGGAGCCGCCGCCGGCGGCCTGACCGCCGCCCTGGCCACTGCCGATGCGCATTGTCCTCGGAGTGGGCGCGGGCATCGCCGCCTACAAGTCCTGCGAGTTCCTCCGCCTGCTGACCGAGTCCGGCCACCGTGTCCGCGTCGTCCCGACGCCAGATTCGCTGCGCTTCGTCGGCGAGGCGACGTGGGCCGCGCTGTCCGGCGAGCCGGCCAGCGCCAGTGCCTGGGATGACGTGCATGAGGTTCCGCACGTCCGGCTCGGCCAGAGCGCTGACCTGGTCTTCGTCGCACCGGCCACCGCGGACCTGATGGCCCGCGCGGCTGCCGGGATGTCCGGCGACCTGCTGACGGCGGTCCTGCTCACCGCGCGCTGCCCGGTCATCTTCGCGCCCGCCATGCACACCGAGATGTGGGACCATCCGGCCACCCTGGCCAATGTGGCCACCCTGCGGGGCAGGGGCGTCCTGGTCCTTGACCCCGCCTCCGGGCGTCTCACCGGCCCTGACACCGGGCCGGGCAGGCTCCCCGAGCCTGCTGAGCTGTTCCGGGTCGCCGAGCGGGTTCTGGCCCGCGGCCTGGCCGGGCTGGCGCCGGACCTGTCCGGCCGGCGGGTCGTGGTATCGGCGGGCGGCACCCGAGAGGAGCTGGACCCGGTCCGGTTCCTGGGTAACTGGTCATCGGGCCGGCAGGGCTACGCCCTGGCCAGTGCCGCCGCGGCGCGCGGCGCCGAGGTCACCCTCGTGGCCGCGAACACCGCGCTGGCGGACCCGGCGGGTGTCCGCGTCGCGCGGGTCACATCGGCCCGCCAGATGCGCGACGCGGTCCTGGCCGCCGCTGCGGAGGCTGACGCCGTCGTCATGGCCGCGGCGGTCGCGGACTACCGGCCGCAGTCCAGGAGCGATTCGAAGATCAAGAAATCGGGCGCGGGCCCGGGGCCGGTCGCCCTAGTCGAGAACCCCGACATCCTGCGCGAGCTGTCCGGCCATCGGCCCGGGGCCGGCCAGGTCATCGTGGGATTCGCCGCGGAGACCGGCGACGTCCTGGCCAACGGGCGGGCCAAGCTGGCCGCCAAGGGGTGCGACCTGCTGGTCGTGAATCAGGTCGGGAACGGGCTCGCCTTCGGCACAGCCGACAATGAGGCCGTGATCCTGGCGGACGACGGCACGCAGACCAGCGTGCCTCGCGGCCCGAAAGAGGTGCTCGCCGATATCATCTGGGATCTGGTGGCCAGCAGGCTGAAGTAAGGCCGCCCGGATGATGCGGCGGCGGCCGGATTGGCGGCAGGCCGCACTGTCTCCGGTTCTGCCCGACTACACTGCGGCGAGCTGTCAGCGCCGAAGCCAACGAATAGGAACTCAGGTGACTCGTCGTCTTTTTACCTCTGAATCAGTCACTGAAGGCCACCCCGACAAGATGGCTGACCAGATCAGCGACGCCATCCTCGACGGGATGCTGAAAGGCGACCCGCGCAGCCGGGTGGCCGTGGAGACCCTCATCACCACCGGTCAGGTGCATGTCGCCGGGGAAGTGACCACCGAGACCTACGTCGATATACCCGGCCTGATCAGGGAGAAGATCCTTGATATCGGCTATGACTCGTCGGCCAAGGGGTACGACGGGGCATCCTGCGGGGTCTCGGTCTCCATCGGCTCGCAATCCCCCGATATCGCCCAGGGCGTGCATGAGGCCTTCGAGCACCGGGAGGGCGAAGGGGCAGACGAGCTGGACCGCCAGGGTGCGGGCGACCAGGGCCTGATGTTCGGCTACGCGTGCCGCGAGACTCCCGAGCTCATGCCGCTGCCGATCATGCTCGCGCATAAGCTGGCGCGCCGGCTGTCGGAGGTTCGCCGCAACGGGACGGTGCCCTACATCCGCCCGGACGGCAAGACCCAGGTGACGATCGAGTACGCGGGAGCCGAGGCGGTGCGGCTCGACACGGTCGTGGTCTCCACCCAGCACGCCCCGGCGATCGACCTGAAGGAGCTCCTGGCGCCCGATATCCGCGAGCACGTCGTGGATCCCGTGCTGGCCGGGCTCGAGATCGATACCGCGAACTACCGGCTCCTGGTCAATCCGACCGGCAGGTTCGAGGTCGGCGGCCCGATGGGTGATGCTGGCCTGACCGGCCGCAAGATCATCATCGACACGTACGGCGGCATGGCCAGGCACGGCGGAGGCGCTTTCTCTGGCAAGGACCCGTCCAAGGTCGACCGCAGTGCGGCCTACGCTATGCGCTGGGTGGCCAAGAACGTCGTCGCCGCGGGCCTGGCTGACCGGTGCGAGACCCAGGTGGCCTACGCCATCGGCAAGGCCAAGCCGGTTGGCCTCTTCGTGGAGTGCTTCGGCACCGAGCAGGTCGACGTGGAGCGGATCCAGGACGCGGTGCTGCAGGTCTTCGACCTGCGCCCGGCGGCAATCATCAGGGACCTGGACCTGCTGCGCCCGATCTACACGCAGACCGCCGCCTACGGCCACTTCGGCCGTGAGGAGCCCGACTTCTCGTGGGAGCGCACGGACCGGACGGACGCGCTGAGGAAGGCCGCAGGTCGCTGAGCCCGCAAGCGCCTGCGACGTCGGAGGGCTCTGATAGGACAGGACCGTGGCAGGCGCAGCGCAGCAGGAGCGGAATCGGCGGCCGCGCAGTGCCCGTGCCACCCGGGTGGCCGCGGCCAGCCTGCCCGTGGCGCGAGTTGCCGTAGATGTCCCGCTGCCGCACCTGGACCGGCCCTTCGACTACCTGGTCCCGGAGCCGCTCTCCGCTACCGCCATCGCGGGCTGCCGGGTCCGGGTCCGGTTCGCCTGCCGGCTGACCGGCGGCTACCTGCTGGAACGGGCACCGGGCAGCGATTACGCTGGCGAGCTCGCCTTCCTGGAGCGGGTGGTATCACCCGAGCCCGTGCTCTCACCCGAGATCGCGGCACTGGCTCGCGCGGTCGCCGACAGGTACGGCGGAACGCTGGCCGACGTGCTCCGGCTCGCGATCCCGCCGCGGCACGCCGCGGCCGAGACCGCCCGGCCCGGCCGCGCCGCCGGCCCGGTGCAGATCAGCCCGGTGCAGTCCGGCCCGGTGCAGTCCGGCCCGGTGCAGTCCGGCCCGGTGCAGCGCGCCCCAGTACAGGCCGGTGGCGTGCCGGTGCCCGGCGCAGGCCTCTGGGACCGCTATCCGGCCGGTACCTCGTTCCTGGCGGCGCTGGCTGATGGCCGCGCGCCGCGCGCCGTCTGGTCGGCGCTGCCCGGCCCTGACTGGCCGCAGGAGATCGCGGGGGCGGCAGCGATCTGCGCCGCGACGGGACGAGGCGCCCTGATCGTCGTCCCCGACGTGCGGGACCTGCGCCTGGTCGATGAGGCGCTGGCCAGCGCGCTCGGACCCGGACTGCATGTCAGCCTGTCGGCCCAGCTCGGGCCCGCCGAGCGGTACCGCCGCTGGCTGGCCGTGGCCCGCGGCGAGGTGAAGGTAGCTGCCGGGACCCGCTCGGCCATGTTCGCCCCCGTCGCGGACCTCGGCCTCGTCGTGATCTGGGACGACGGCGACGACCTGCACGCGGAGCCGCGGGCACCGTATCCGCATGCCAGGGAAGTCCTGGCCCTGCGAGCACACCGCGGGGGAGCCGCGGCCCTGCTCGGCGGCTTCGCTCGCACGGCCGAGGCCGCGCAGCTCATCGGGGCCGGCTGGGCACGCCCGCTCGAACCGGACCGCGTCACGGTGCGCCGGTGCGCTCCGGCGGTCAGTGCCGCGGGCGGCGACGCGGAGCTGGCGCGGGATGAGGCGGCCCGTTCTGCGCGCCTGCCCGGCATTGCCCTGCGCGCGTGCCGCGAGGCGCTCGCGCGCGGGCCGGTGCTCTTCCAGGTGCCACGGCGGGGCTACGTCGCCGCCGTGGCCTGCGAGCGCTGCCACGCCCGCGCACGGTGTGCCCGGTGCGGAGGGCCAGTGGCGCTGCCCGCGGCTGGAGCCCCGTCGCAGTGCGGCTGGTGCGCCGCGGCGGCAGGCCGGCAGTGCGCCTCCTGCGGGCACGCCGGGCTCCGGGCCCTGGTCACCGGGGCCGGGCGGACGGCCGAGGAGCTAGGCCGCGCCTTTCCTTCCGTGCCCGTGCGGACCTCGGGCCGGGCCGAGGTCCTGGCCAGGGTGCCCGGCTCGCCCGCGGTGGTCGTGGCCACGCCGGGAGCCGAGCCGGTCGCCGAGGGGGGGTACGCCGCTGCCGTCCTGCTGGATGGCTGGGCGCTCCTGGGCCGGGCCAGCCTGCGGGCGGCGGAGGAGGCGCTGCGCCGCTGGATGAACGCTGCCGCGCTGGTCAGGGCCGGCCCGGACGCAGGGACCGTCATCGTCGTGGCGGACGCCGGGCTGCCGGTAGTCCAGGCCCTGATCCGCTGGGACCCGGCCACGCACGCAGCGCGGGAGCTGGCCGAACGGCGGGAGCTCCGGTTCCCCCCGGCTGTGAGCATGGCCTCGGTCGCGGGTCCCGCCGAGGCGGTCAGCGAGCTGCTGCGGGCCGTCGACCTGCCGGCCGGGGCCGAGGTGCTGGGGCCCGTCCCGGTGGCCGCCGACGGCGCGCTGGCCGATGGCCGATCCGATCAGGCGGACCTGCGCTTCCTGATCCGGGTCCCCCGGCCGGCCGGGGCCGCGATGATGGCGGCCCTGCGGGCCGGCCAGGCCGTGCGCAGTGCCCGCAAGGACGCGGGCTCGGTCCGATTGCAGCTCGACCCGGCGGAGCTGATCTGACTATGGCTGGCTAAGGCCATAGGGTGCATGCGTGGCAAGTTCACGACGGAACCAGAGTGCACGGCCGCGGCCTGCATGTCCGGACGAGGGCGCCGAGACGGCAGGCCAGGGAGACAGCCAGGCAGTGCAGGCAGGCCGCGCGGCGGGTGGCGAGCGCGGGGCAGCAGGCCAGGACACCAGTTCTCCCGGCGGCGGCACCGGCACCGGCAGCCATCAGGCCGCACCTGGCCGGGACCGCCCGCGCCTGCCGCCGGTGCGCCTGGCCCCCAGGGAGGAGCTGGCCGCTGCCGCCCGTGTCGCGCCGCTGCTGCGCGCCGCGCGCGATCTCTGCCGCTGGGCCCAGGACGGGCACGGCCTGGCGTCGGGTACCGAGCTGGCCCCGGATGCCGCGGCTGCGGCGGCCGCGGCTCTCGAGCTAGCTCCGCGTGAGGTCGACGCTGCCTGGCGGGTGGCGGTCGCTACCCAGATTATCGATCTGGAACCGGGCGCCGCGAAGCCCGGTGACGGGAAGCCGGGCGCCGTGCAGCCGGGCGCGGCAAAATCGGGCACTGCGAAGCCCGCCGCCGCACAATCGGGTGACGGGAAGCCAGGCGCCGGAAGGCCAGGCGCCGGGAGGCCAGGCGGCCTGGCCGCCGTCCTGGCTTCGGGAGAAGCCGAGGAAGTTCTCGCGGCGTGGGACTGCGCGCTGGCGGCGATCCTGCTCGCCGATGACCTGGACGGCCTCGCCACCGCCTTGTACACCGTCGGCGACCCGGTCCGGATGGACGGCCTGTTCGACGCCTATGCGGCGGCCGCGGGCACGCAGCGCCGCGCGGACCAGCCGGTGGGCGGCCCGTCGGGCGACGATGAGGAGCCGGAGGAGGGCGCGGCGCTCTCGTACGCGCTCGAGACGCTGGCTGACCTGGGAGTCGTCGAGCTTGGCACCGAGGAATCCGCCGGGGGCCTGACGGTCGCGCTGTCGCCGCTGGGCATCTGGGGCGTGCACCGCAGGCTCCGTGCTCAGGGCTGGCACGTGCCGGTGCTCGGGGGGGCCGGGCGGGACGGGGCGGCGGGACTGCTGGCGACGCTGGCGAGCTGCGACGCCGAGGACGGCGAGACTGAGATCGGCACCTGGCTCGCGGCGCGCGCCCCGGCGCAGGCGGCGGCTGAGCTGATTGCCGCGGCGGCCAGCGGGTCGCCGGGGCTTCGCGGAGCCGCCTTCGCGGTTCTGGACCGGATCGGCGAGCTCGCGTCGGCGGAAGTGCGCTCGGCCCTGGCCGAGCCCGTGCTCAGGGCCCACGCGGCGGTCTGGCTGCACGAGCACGGCGAGGAGGCTGAGCTGAGGCCGGAGGACCGGACCTGGCTGCTGGTCGACCTCGGGTCAGGACTGCTCGAGGAGGCTGATCCGCGGGATGTGGTGGCGGAGCTCCTGCCCGAACTGCCGGCGAAGGCACAGGCGGAGATCGTCGCCGGCTTGTGGCAGGTCCGCCACCCCGGTGTGACTGACCTGCTCACCGCGCTGAGCGATCATCATCCTGATCCCGCCGTAGCCAGGGCAGCGCGCAAGGCCGCCTTCAAGGCCCGTTCGCCGGCGGCCAGCGATAGCCGCCCGGCCTCATAGCCCGTCCCGGCTCCATACACTTACTGCAGCCATGTGGCGGGTCGCCTTACGGGAGGAACTGGGTGAGCATCAAGCCGATACGTCTGTTCGGTGATCCGGTGCTGCGCACGCCGGCCGAGCCGGTCACCGATTTCGATGCCGAGCTGCGCAGGCTGGTCAAGGACCTCACCGAGACGATGATGGACGCGCCGGGCGTCGGACTGGCCGCGCCGCAGATCGGCGTCGGGCTTCGCGTGTTCACCTACCACGTGGACGATGCCCTTGGTCATCTGATCAATCCGTCGCTGCACCTGTCCGAGGACGAGGAGACAGACGACGAGGGATGCCTGTCCTTCCCCGGCCTGGCCTACCCGACCAAGCGCGCCTACGGCGTCGTGGCGAAGGGTTTCGACATGTACGGGGAGCCGGTCACGCTGGAAGGCACCGGGCACATGGCCCGTTGCGTCCAGCACGAGACCGACCATCTAGACGGCGTGCTGTTCATTGACCGCCTCGACGCCGGGCAGCGCAAGCTGGCCATGAAGGAGATCCGCAGCGCGCAGTGGTGGGGGGAGCCCGTGCCCGAGATAAGGGTGTCGCCGCACGCTACCTACGGCAAGGCCTACTAGCCGATGCGGCTGGTCTTCGCCGGAACCCCGGCGGCGGCGGTTCCCTCGCTGGAGGCCCTGCTGAGTTCGGGGCACGAGGTCGCGGCCGTCCTCACCCGGCCCGATGCCCGTTCCGGCCGCGGCCTGCGGCTGGCGCCGAGCCCGGTGGCGCAGCGGGCGGAGGCGGCCGGGATCGAGGTGCTCAGGCCGCCGCGGCCCCGTGACCCGGACTTCGTGGCCAGGCTCCGCCAGATCGCTCCTGACTGCTGCCCGGTCACGGCCTACGGCGCGCTGATCCCGCAGGCGGTGCTGGATATCCCGGCGCGCGGCTGGGTCAACCTGCACTTCTCCCTGCTGCCCGCCTGGCGCGGTGCCGCGCCGGTTCAGCACGCGATCCTGCATGGCGACCAGGTCAGCGGCGCGACCACCTTTCAGCTGGTCGCCGAGCTCGATGCGGGCCCGGTATTCGGCGTGGTCACCGAGCCGGTCCGGCCGGCTGACACCGCGGGCGACCTGCTGGGGCGGCTCAGCCAGTCGGGGGCGGATCTGCTGGTCGCGACGCTCGACGGCATCGAGTCCGGCGCGCTGGAAGCCCGCCCGCAGCCGCCCGACGGCATCAGCCTGGCGCCGAAGATCACGTCGGCGGACGCGCAGGTGAACTGGAACCTGGCCGCGCCTGCCGCGGACCGGCTGATCCGGGCCTGCACGCCATCGCCGGGCGCCTGGACGACCCTGGACGGGATCCGCGTCAAGCTCGGCCCGCTGGCCGGGATCACCGCCGATGACGGGAACACCGGGGCCGCCCCCGGCGAACTGCGCATCCTGGGCTCGGGCGTCCTGGTCGGCACCGGCACGCTGCCGGTCCGGCTCGGTGAGGTCCAGCCCGACGGCAAGCGCCGCATGCCGGCGGCCGACTGGGCTCGCGGCATCCGGCTGAACGGCCGGAACGCGGTGTTCGGCTGACGTGGGCACTCCTGACGTGGGCACTCCTGACGTGGGCGCGGCTGACGTGGGCACGGGGCCCGCGGGGGCGGCTGACGCGGGCACGGGAACCGGCGCGGCTGACGCGAGCGCGGCGGGGCACGCAGGCGCCCGGCGTGCCAGCCGCCGCAGCGACCCGGCCCGGCGGGCCGCATGCGACGTGCTGTGCGCTGTGGCCGCGCGGGGAGCCTACGCCAACCTGCTGCTGCCGGCCATGCTCAGGGAGCGCGGCCTGACCGGCCGGGATGCCGCCCTGGCCACTGAGCTCACGTACGGCACGCTGCGCGGCCGGGGAACGTACGACGCGATCCTCGCCGTGTGCGCGGACCGGGATCTCAGCAAGATCGACCCGCCGGTCCTGGAGGTACTCAGGCTGGGCGCGCATCAGCTGCTCGATACCCGGATCAAGACGCACGCCGCCGTGGCCACCTCGGTGGACCTGGCCAGGTACGTGGCGGGCCAGCGCCCGGCCGGGTTCGTCAATGCCGTGCTGCGCCGGGTGGCCCAGCGCGACCTCGAATCCTGGATCCAGATCGCGGCACCCGGCCGGTCCGATGACCGGATCGGCCACCTGGCGGTCAGGTACAGCCACCCGCGCTGGATCGTGACGGCCCTGGCCGAGGCGCTCGGCGAGGACCCGGCCGGCGGCCTCGGCGAGACAGAGGCGGCCCTGGCCGCGGACGGAGTGCGCCCGGCGGTCACCCTGTGCGCCGTGCCCGGGCTCGCTGACCAGGCAGAACTCGTCACGGGCGGGGCGCAGGCCGCCCGGTGGTCTCCGTTTGGCGTGTATCTGCAGGAGGGGGATCCTGCGACCGTGGCCGCCGTCGCGCAGCGCCGCGCCGGGGTGCAGGATGAGGCCAGCCAGCTGGCCGCGCTCGCGCTGGCCAGGGCAGAGCTGGCCAGGGCAGAGCCGCCCAGGGCACAGGCGGGGACCAGCGACAGCAGGTGGCTCGACCTGTGCGCCGGGCCGGGCGGCAAGGCCCGGCTGCTGGCCGGGCTGGCCGCAGGCCGCGGTGCGCGGCTGCTGGCCGCTGACGTGCGGATCCACCGGGCCCGGCTGGTCAGGGCCAGCACGGGCATGCCGGGGACGGTCAGCGCGGTCGTAGCTGACGGGACCGCCCCCGCCTGGCGGCAGGCCGCCTTTGACCGGGTGCTCGCCGACGTTCCCTGCTCAGGGCTCGGCGCTCTTCGCCGCCGGCCAGAGGCTCGCTGGCGTCGCACGCCGCAGGACGTCAGTGATCTGGGCGGCCTGCAGCGGCGCTTGCTGGCCGCGGCGGTGGACGCGGCCCGCCCCGGCGGGATCGTGGCCTACGTCACCTGCTCGCCGCACCTGGCCGAGACCCGTGACGTGGTCGGGGACCTGCTGTCTGCCCGCGGCGACATCCGGGTGCTCGACGCTCCCGCCGTGCTGGCCGAGGTGCCCGGCCTGCGCTGCCCGGATCCGTACGGCTCGTACGCGCAGTTCTGGCCGCACCGGCACGGCACTGACGCGATCTTCCTGGCGCTGCTGCAGCGGCACGGCTCGCCCTGACGGATAACCGGCCCTACTGCGATGCTGGACTGGTCCGATACAGTCCCATCCGGGCCAGGCTCACAGCCTGCCGGGTGGTACGCCTGTGCATGCCGGCCACACGCAAAGGAGCAGCGATGTACCAGCCATATCCGACCTCGGGGCAGCCGCAAGAACCCGAGCGCGTGCAGCAGCCGCAGTCGGTCCGCAACGCTGTCTGGCTTATGTACGCAGGCGCAGCGCTCAGCACGGTGGGCCTGATCCTGAATCTGCTGACCATCAGCAGTCTCAAGTCGGCCATCGTGAAAGCCGATCCGAGCTTCACCACCTCGCAGGTGCATGCCGCCGAGACAATCGGCATCGCCGGCGCGGTCGTCGGCGGGCTGATCGCGATCGGCCTGTGGCTGTGGATGGCCGCCGCCAACGGCAAGGGACGGAGCTGGGCCAGGATCGTGGCGACGGTCCTCTTCGCGATCAACACCCTGGACCTGTTCGCCCAGATCGCCCGGCCGCACGCCGTGACCGCCCTGATCTTCTCCGTACTTGTCTGGCTGGTCGGCCTCGGAGCGACCGTGCTCATCTGGAACCGGGAATCCGCCCCGTTCTACAGTCAGCAGAAGCTGGCCTAGGCGGCCGCTCCCGCCCGCTTCACCGGCGGTTATCGGGCGGTGCCGGACAGCGCGCGGCCGCCGCGGGCCGCAATGCGGCTGCCGCCGATGTCGGCCCGCTGGCCCTGCGCGTAGCCGGCGCCGTAGCCGCTGCCGCTGTAGGTAACGCGGGCGGTGCGGGTAACCGGGTACTCCTGCTCGACCTTCCCCCTGATGACCTGGGCGCGGTCCGCCAGGACCAGCGCGGTTCGTGAGCTCGCGGGCGCGGCCGGGGCGGTCGCCTGGCTGGCGGCCGCGTGCTCGGCGTCCCGGACCCTGGAGATCACCGCGGTGGCGAAGCCGAGCAGCCAGCTGCGCCGCCAGGCTCTCGGGCTGCTGCTCCAGGCCGGAACCTGCGCCCCCGTCAGGCCGTGCCACATCTGGATGAGCACCGATGTGTAGAGGAGGTCGGTGCGCTCGATGTCGGATCCGTAGCCGAACACGTGAATCCGCGTGCCAGGGCCCGTGCCCGAGAGCATGATGCACTGGCACCGCAGCGCCGATCCGAGCCCGCACAGCAGGTGAGCCTTGACCCGCGCCCACGGGTTGTCGATGTCCAGGATGCGGCTGGCGGGCTGGTCAGTCTCCGGCCGGTCGGCCGCGAGCAGCGCCCGGTCGATGCCGTACTTGGCCATCAGCTCCGCGGCCTTGGCCGTCAGGGCCTGGGCCTCCGGCGGGGTCACGCTCTCGTCCTCCGCCTTGGCCAGCAGCTTGCGGACGCGGTCGAGCAGCCGGTCCGATGCCTCGGTATTCAACCAGCGACCTCCTTGTCAGTGGGCTATTCGAATACAGCATCGAACGTAGCCGGGGGGAGTGACACTTTGCGCCTGCGTCCCGTCCCGCCTGCGTCCCGTCCCGCCTGCGTCCCGTCCCGCCTGCGTCCCGGCCCGCCTGCGTCCCGCGCCCGCCAGTGTCCCATGCCGGCCCTAGACTCCTGCTGATATGAGAGTGCAGATTTCGCCCAGCATCCTGGCCTCGGACTTCGCCAGGCTCGCCGACGAGGCGGCGGCGGTCGCCGCCGAGGCGGACTGGCTGCATGTCGACGTGATGGACAACCATTTCGTGCCGAATCTCACGATCGGCCTGCCCGTGGTCGAATCCCTGCTCAGGCACGCGAGCCTGCCGCTGGACTGCCATCTGATGATCGAGGATCCCGATCGCTGGGCGCCTGCCTACGCGGAAGCCGGGGCGGCCAACGTCACCATTCACGCGGAGGCGGCCGGCTCGCCGGTCCGGACCCTGCGGATGATCAGGGCGGCGGGGGCCAGGGCCGGCCTGGGCATCAATCCCTCCACGCCCGTCGAGCCCTACGCCGGGCTGCTGCCCGAAATCGACATGCTGCTCCTGATGACGGTCGAGCCAGGGTTCGGCGGCCAGCCGTTCCTCGACCTGGTCCTGCCGAAGGTCCGCCGGGCCCGCGAGCTCATCGCCCGGCACGGCGGGTCGGTGTGGCTGCAGGTCGACGGGGGAGTGAGCGAGGAGACGATCGGCCGGTGCGCCGAGGCCGGAGCTGATGTCTTCGTGGCGGGATCGGCCGTCTTCGGGGCAGATGATCCAGGAGCTGCCGTTAAGGCGCTTCGCGCGCTGGCCGCCGCGGCCGGGAGCGGCGGCTGAGGACGGGACGAGCGCCTCACTGGCGGTCGGCGGTATGGCGACTGCCGTAGCGCATCCCGGTGACCAGGTCAGCGGGCGCCTTGCCCGGAGATCCGGCCTGGTAAGGAGGCTGCGGATCGTACTCGATCATCAGCTGAATCGTCTGCGCGGCCGCGGCGCCCGCGATCCGGCCGGCCAGGTCGAGGGCCATGTCGATGCCGGCCGACACGCCGGCGGCGGTGATGTACTTGCCGTCCATGACGACCCGCTGGCTGACCGCCTCGGCTCCGTAGCCCGGCAGCCGGTCCAGGGCCAGCCAGTGTGAGGTGGCCCGGCGGCCCGCGAGCAGGCCCGCGGCGGCGAGGATGAGTGACCCGGTGCACACCGAGGTGGTCCAGCTGGAGGTCGCGTCGGCGTCGCGCAGCCACTGGTGCACGGGCCCGTCGGCCATCTGCTGCTCCTGGCCAGGACCGCCCGGCACGAGCACGATGTCGGGATGGGGCACGTCCGCGATGGCGGCCGCCGCGTCCAGGCTGAGCATCCCGGTATCGGCGGTGATCGGCCCCGGCCTGGCCGCCGCGAAGATCACGCTGGTGTCCGGGAGCCGGCTGAGCACCTCATAAGGGCCGACGGCGTCCAGGGCGGTGAACCTGTCATACAGCAGGATCGCGATCTGCACGGCGGTGTCCTCTCCTTCGCAGGCCAGCCGGGCTGGCGGTTCAGAACGACAATTCAGGGCTGATGCCGGTGCCGCAGAAGCGGTGCCGGTATCCGGCGGGGGAGACCCCGAGGGTCCGGACGAACGCGCGCCGCATGGCCTCGGGGGTCCCGTAGCCGCACGAGCGGGCGATCTGCTCGACGCCGGCCCCGGTGTCCTCGAGCTGCCGCCGCGCTGCCTCCAGCCGGACCCGGTCGACATACCTGCCCGGCGGCACGCCGGTCTGCGCGGCGAAGGCCCGGGCGAACTGCCGGGGCGACAGGGCCGCCCTGGCCGCCAGCGTCTCCACGGACAGGTCGGCCGCGGGCCGCTCAGTGATCCACTGCTGCACCTCGCGCAGCGGTGCGCGCTGCGCGACCTGGGCTCGCAGCTGGGCACTGAACTGCGCCTGGCCGCCCGGCCGGCGCAGGAACACGACCAGCTGGCGGGCGACGGCCAGCGCCGCGTCCCGCCCGATGTCCTCCTCGACCAGCGCCAGCGACAGGTCAATGCCCGCGGTGACGCCGGCCGAGGTGGCGATGGCGCCGTCCCTGATGTAGATCGGCTCCGGGTCGACGTGCACGTCGGGGTAGTGCCGGGCCAGCGCGTCACAGTAGGCCCAGTGGGTGGTCGCCCGCTTTCCCGCCAGCAGCCCGGCCGCCGCCAGCAGGAAGGCGCCGGTGCAGACCGAGGTGATCCGCTGGGCGTCCGGGGCACGGCGGCGCAGCCAGCCGATGAGCTCGCGGCCGGCCGTCCTGGTGCCCTCACCGCCGGGGACGACCAGCGTGTGGAGGCCGGCGGTGGCCAGCGTGCGCAGGTCAGCATCGGGCACCAGGGTGAGCCCGCTGGACGTCCTGACCGGCTCGCCGCCCAGGCTCGCGGTGCTGACCCGGTAGGCCGGCCGGGCCGCCTCAGCTCCCGGCCGGCTGGCCGCGCCCGTCAGGGCGGCCGCAGCGGCGAACACCTCGAGCGGCCCGGTCACATCGAGGCTCTGCACCCCGCTGAAGAGCAGGATGAGCACGGCACGGGGCGGCATGGGCTCATCCTGACCGACGCCGGTGATGGCGGCAAGGACCTATACCCCACTTTTTCTGCCATCCGGGCCCGGCGCGGCCCGGCCGCGTTGGCCAGCCGCGCGGGCCGCGGCAGGATAGGCAGAGAATCCTGACGAGGTCCTGTCGATCGGGGGCCGGGCCGTCCGTCGTAATTGCGACGGCTCAACCGGAAGTCGAAGGAGAATCGCGATGGCTCAGTACCTGATCCTCATCTACGAGAACGAGAGTGCCTACATCGACGCGACGCCGCAGGTGTGGCAGCAGGCGATGGAGGCGCACGGCCGGTTCGCGGGCCAGGTCAGCGAGAAGGGCGGCAAGATCCTGGGCGGCGAGGCACTGCAGCCCACCACCACCGCCACCTCGATCCGCGGTGACGTGGTGACCGATGGCCCGTTCGCCGATACCAAGGAGGCGCTGGGCGGCTACTACCTGATCGAGGCCCGCGATCTGGACCACGCGCTCGACATCGCCAAGCTGTGCCCGGCACCGGGCGGCGGGGTCGAGGTGCGGCCAGTCATGGACACCTCGGGCGGCTGAGCAGGCCTGGCCATCGACCGGCCCGGCGATCCATCCGGCCCCGGCGATTCACCGGCCCGGCGAGTACGGCGATGACCGCCGCCGGTGACCCGGAGGACGTCGGCGCGGCCGTGGCGGACGCGCACCGTCGCGAGTGGGCCTTCGTGCTCGCCGCGACGGCGCGCGTCGCCCGCGACATCGACCTCGCGCAGGAATGCGTCCAGGACGCCTACGTGGCGGCCCTGGACGCCTGGTCCCGGCAGGGCGTACCGCGCAATCCCGGCGCGTGGCTGACCACCGCGGCCAGGCGGCGGGCGCTCGACGCGCTGCGCCGCGACCGCACCCTGCGCGGCAAGCTGCCGCTGCTGATCGAGCCCGAGCCGCCGGAGCCCGGGGCCGAGACGGCCGACGGGCAGGACGCCACGATCCCCGACGACCGGCTGCGCCTGGTGTTCACCTGCTGCCACCCGGCGCTGGCCAGGGAGGCGCAGGTGGCGCTGACACTGCGCCTGGTGTGCGGCCTGACCACGGCGGAGATCGCCCAGGCCTTCCTGGTGTCCGAGCCGACCATGGCCGCCAGGGTGACCAGGGCGAAGAAGAAGATCTCCGCCGCCCGGATCGCCTACCGCGTACCCGGCACGGCCGAACTGCCCGACCGGCTGGATGCGGTGCTGACCGTCGTGCACCTGCTCTACACCACCGGCCACACCGCCCCCGGCGGCCAGGATCTGGTCCGGGCTGACCTGGCCGAGCGGTCCATCGGCCTGGCCCGCATGCTGTGCACGCTGATGCCCGACGAGCGGGAGGCGCGCGGCCTGCTGGCCCTGCTGCTGCTGTCGAACGCGCGCCGGGCGACCCGCCTGGACGCATCCGGCGCCCTGCAGCTGCTGGCCGACCAGGACCGCTCGCGGTGGGACCGGGCGGCGATCAGCGAGGGGACGGCGCTGGTCGTCGGGGCCCTGCGCGGCGGCCGGCCCGGCCGGTTCGCGCTGCAGGCCGCGATCGACGCCGTGCACGCCGAGGCTCCGAGTTACGGCGAAACGGACTGGCCGCAGCTACTGCAGCTCTACAGCGAACTGCAGAAAGCGTGGCCGTCACCCGTCGTGGCGCTCAACCGCGCGGTCGTGCTGGCCATGGTGGCGGGACCTGAGGCCGCGCTGGCGCAGATCGAGATGATCGAGCGGGACGGGCGCCTGGCCGGCTACCGCTACCTCCCCGCGGCCAAGGCAGACCTGCTGCGGCGCCTCGGCCGGCGGCCCGAGGCCGGGCACGCCTACCGGGCGGCACTGGAGCTGGCCGACAACGCGGCCGAGCGAGCATTCCTGGCCCGGCGGGTCACCGAGATGACAGGCGAAACGGGGTTAGCCGTGCCCGCCCGCGGCCATCGCGGAACCGGCCGCCAGGCGCCCAGGTAGTGACAACAGCCGATCTCGTACCACAATGTCCACATGACCACCGACACCGGGTCCGCGCAGGACGGGCCGCAGCCGCTGCTGTCGGTGTCCGGTCTGGCGGTGCGGTTCGGCCAGCTGACCGCACTGGACGGAGTCGACCTGGACGTGCGGCCCGGCGAGCTGGTCGCCCTGGCCGGTGAGAACGGCGCGGGCAAGACCACGGTGGTGCGATGCATCGCCGGTGACATCGTCCCGACCGGCGGCACGATCGCCCTGGACGGCAAGACGGTGCCGGCCGACCCGCTCGCGGCGACACGCCGGGGCATCGCCGTTGTCTGGCAGGACCTGGCCCTGTGCGACAACCTGGACATCGCCTCGAATCTGCTGCTCGGCCATGAGCGCCGCTGGCAGCTGCGGTCGGACGTCCGGCTGCACGGTGATGCCGCCGCGGTGCTCAGGCGCATCGGTATCCCGCTGCACGACACCACGCGCAGCGTCCGGTCGCTGTCCGGCGGCCAGCGCCAGCTGGTGGCGGTGGCCAAGGCGATGAGCCGCCAGCCCCGGCTGCTGCTGCTCGACGAGCCGACCTCCTCGCTGGGGGTCACTGAGTCGAACCTGGTGGAGGAGCTGATCATCGAGCTGCGGGAGCGGGGGACCACGATCCTGCTGGCGTGCCATGACATCCACCAGATGTTCCGGCTGGCGGACCGCATCGTGGTGCTGCGGCACGGGCGGGTAGCCGCCTCGGTGGCGCCCAGCGAGGTGCACCCGGACGATGTCGTCGCGCTGCTGTCGGGCCAGCAGGTGAACTCCTCGGCCCGGCGCCAGCTGAGCCGCCTGCACGGGCTCGCTGACCGGCTGGTGTCAGCTGATCCCTCCTCCAGCCTGACGCTGATTCTCTCGGCGCTGGGAGCCGCCCTGGGCAGCGAGCGCCTCTGCATCCACCTGCTGGACGGCACCTGGCTCGGCTGCGCCGCCTCCCTCGGGGTCCCGCCGCCGCTGCTGTCGGCGTGGTCCCGCCTGCCCTGGGGGCCCGAGGGCGGCCCGGTCGGGCTGGCCGCCGCGCGGGAGCAGCCGGTGATCGAGGAGAACGTCCGGTCCGGCGCGGCCTGGCTGCCGTTCGCCGACCTGGCCAGGGCGGCCAAGGTCGCGAGTTCCTGGTCGGTGCCGGTGATGGGCCCCGGCGGGCTGCTCGGTGTCATCACCGTCTTGCGGGCCATAACCGGCAAGCCCCAGCGCGACGATCTCGACCTGGCCACTCTGTACGCGGGCTACGCGGCCAGCGCCATCGAGCGCGACCGGCTGCTGGAGGAGGTCACCGCCCGCAACCGGGTGCTGGAGACGATCAGGGAGGTACTGGAGACGCTAGCCGGGCCGATGCCCGCCGCCGACGGGCTTGGTGTTGCCCTGCAGGCCCTGCGCCGCGGCCTGCAGGCCGATGAGGTCGCGCTGGTGACCCAGGCGGCGGGCGGGCCGCCTGACTGCCGGGCGTTCAGCGCGGCCGCGGCCGCTCGCGCGCCGGCCGCCGCGACGGCCGTGATGATCACCGAGGCGGAGTCGGCCCTCGCGCTGGCCCGCCGCGACGGCGCCGCCATGCACCGCAGCGGATCGCGGGCCCAGCGCTTCCAGTCGGTGACGTTCACCGCGCCCGGCGGTCCGACGGCGCTGGTGTCGCGCTGGCAGCGGCGTCCCGCCTCGGCCGACGCGACGGCCCTGCTGGAAGACGCCGCTCACTCGCTGCGGCTGGCGCTGGAGCGCGAGGAGGCCTGGTTCGCGCACCAGGAGGCCATTACCCTGCGCCGGTCCCAGGAACTGCAGCGCGGATTCCTGTCCCGGCTGAGTCATGAGCTGCGCACTCCGCTGACCGCGATCAGGGGCTATGCCTCCAGCCTGATGCAGCCCGACGTGACCTGGGACGGCGAGTCGCAGCAGCGGTTCCTGGCCCGCATCGCCGCGGAGTCGGCGCGGCTGGGCGCTCTGGTTGACGACCTGCTGGACTTCTCCGCGATCGAGTCAGGGATCCTGCGTCTTCAGCGCGACTGGTGTGACCTGCCCCTGGTGATTGAGGCGGCCATCGCGTGCCTGCCGCCGCCGAGCGCCGCGATGATCGAGGTGGAGTGCGATCCGGCCGTGCCCGTGGTCTGGGCCGACCACGATCGCCTGGAGCAGGTCTTCGTGAACCTGCTGGACAACGCCTTCGGGCACAATCCGCCCGGCACCAGGGTCCGCGTCAGCGCAGCCGCCGACGCCCTGGACGGGGTCACGGTGCGCGTTCACGATGACGGCGGCGGGATGCCGGCCGAGGTCGCCCTCGCTCCCTTCGAGCCGACCCGGCGCCGGCGCACGCCGACCGCCGGAGCCGGGCTCGGGCTGTCGATAGCCAGGGGGATAGTGCGGGCGCATGGCGGCAGCATCAAGCTGGAGCAGCCGGGCCAGGGGACCTGTTTCCTGATCTGCCTCCCGGCGGAGATACCGGCGCCCGCACCGGCCGGCCCGGCCGGCCAGGCCGCGGTGCGGCCCGCCAGCGTGCCAGTGCAGTCCGTGCCAGTGCAGTCCGCCGCAGTACAGCGCGCGCTGACGGCACAGTCGACGGGAGCCACGCCCAGTGCTTGAGCAGGCCGCCAATACCAGGGCGCTGGTGGTCGAGGACGACCTGAACATCGTGGACCTGATCCGGTCCAACCTGGCCGTACGGGGATACGACACGGTGGTGTCGACCGATGGCGTGCGGGCCATCCAGCTGCTGGAGACCGAGGAGCCCGATATCGTCCTGCTCGACCTGATGCTGCCGGAGGTCGATGGCTTCGAGCTCTGCCGCCAGATCAGGGAGCAGTCGTCGGTGGCGATCATCGTGGTGTCGGCCCGCGGCGGCGAGCGGGATAAGGTCACCGCGCTGAATGTCGGCGCGGACGACTACATGACCAAGCCCTTCAGCATCGAGGAACTGCTGGCCAGGATTACCGCCACGCTGCGCCGGACCCGCCCCGCCGCTGCCCCCGACAGTGCCCCGCCGGTCATCACGATCGGCGAGCTGGAGATTGACCTGGCCAATCAGCAAGTCACCAGGGCCGGACAGGCCGTCCATCTGACCCCGACGGAGTTCGCGCTGCTGCGCGAGCTGGCCATCAACCGGGGGAAGCTACTGACGCACGCTCACCTGCTGCGGCGCGTGTGGGGCCACGGGTACGCGACGGAGACCGAGTACGTGCGGGTCTACGTCCGGCGGCTGCGGGCCAAGCTGGAAGCGGACGGCGCGGCCCCGCTGATCCTCACCCAGCCCAGGGCCGGCTACCGGATCGCGGCGGAATGAGAACGGCGCAAATGAGAACGACAATGAGAACGGCCGGAAGTTGCCGGGACGGGCGGCCGCCGAAATGCGGCCGGGACGCCACCGAGACAGAGCTGAGACACGGCCGAAACACGGTTGAGACATCCGTAAGCCCAGGCGCCGTAGCGCATCCGTTGAACTGCCGCTGACCTGGGAATAATCTGTTTATGAAATTTTAACAATGCTACGGGGATGTTAACGGAAGTGTTCACTCATGGCGGCCTAGTGTTTGCCGTAGACCGGTTCCCGGCCCACGGTGACGTCATGCAGACCGAGCCAGTGCCACATGTCCTGACACGTCCCGCTCACAAGCGAGGTGGTTTTCGTTGTATTCAGTCACCAAGAGAGTCGGCCTGACGGCTTTTGCCGGCAGCGCGGCTCTCCTTATTGCTGCCTGCGGCAGCAGCGGAGGCTCGAGCCCGTCCAGTTCCGGCGGCTCCAGCAGCGCGGCCGTGCCGACCATCTCGACCGCCCAGTTCACCAGGGATTTCTCGGCGATGAAGACCCTGGTGCCGCTGGCCGCCGCCGGCAAGGGCAACGTCGGGGTGATCCTGCCCGACACGGTCTCCTCGGCGCGTTACACCGAATTCGACGCGCCCTACCTGACTAAGGCCCTCACCACGGCCGGCCTGAAGTCCTCGCAGTTCACCGTCCAGAACGCCCAGGGCAGCGACGCGACGCAGCTGAGCGACGCCCAGGCGGCCATCACCAAGGGCGCCAGCGTCCTCATCATGGACCCGCTCGACCCCGGCGTCGGCAACGCGATCGAGAAGTACGCCAAGGCCCACGGCGTGGCCGTGATCGACTACGACCGGATCACCCTCGGCGGCAGCCGCAGGTACTACGTCAGCTTCAACAACGTGCTGGTGGGCACGAAGATCGGCCAGGGCCTGGTCGCCTGCGTCTCCGCATGGCACGTGGCCAAGCCGCACGTGCTGGTCATGTACGGCGCGCCGACCGACAACAACGCCACCCTCTTCGGCCAGGGCTACAACGCGGTCATGAAGCCGTTCTTCGACTCCGGCAAGTGGGTCCAGGTCGGCAAGGCCGGCGGAACGTGGGACCCGCCGACCGCGGAGACCGAGTTCCAGGGGCAGTTCACCGCGAACAAGAGCATGAACGCGGTGCTGACCCCCAACGACGAGAACGCGGCCCCGATCATCCACTACCTGCAGACCCAGGGCATCAAGCCCAAGACCTTCCCGGTCACCGGGCAGGACGCCACCCTGGTCGGCCTGCAGAACATCCTCGGCGGGTACCAGTGCGGGACCGCCTACAAGCCGATCTACCTTGAGGCGCAGGCCGCCGCGGCGCTGGCCATGTACCTCCGGGCCGGCAAGACGCCGCCGGCTGCCCTGGTCAACGGCAGCACGGCCGACACGGTGTCCCACACCACCGTCCCGTCGGTGCTGCTGAAGCCGATCTGGGTCACGACGGCCAACATGAATGCGACCGTGGTCGCTGATAACTTCGTCCCGGCCTCGCAGCTCTGCACGGCTAAGTACAAGGCGGCCTGCACGGCAGCCGGAATCACGGGGTGATCATGAGCGCTCGATCCAGAGCCGGGTCCCGGCCGTGGTGACAGCGAGCGCCGGAGATGGCGCCCCGTCCGCGAACGCGGACGGGGCGCCATCCGGCGACGGGCCACTGCTGAGCCTGCGCGGAGTGGGCAAGAGCTTCGGCGCGGTCCACGCCCTGGCCGACGTCAGCTTCGACATCCCGGCAGGCCAGGTCACCGCGCTGGTCGGCGACAACGGTGCGGGCAAGTCCACCCTGATCAAGACCATCTCGGGAATCTGGGAGCCGAGCAGCGGCCAGATGCTGTGGAACGGCAAGCCGGTCCATCTGCACGGCCCCAAGGACGCCACGAACCTGGGCATCGCGACCGTCTACCAGGACCTGGCGCTGTGTGACAACCTGGATATCGTGCAGAACATGCTGCTCGGCCATGAGGTACGGCGGCACGGGCTGCTCGACGAGATCAGCATGGAGCTGACGGCCAAGAAGACGCTCGCCGACCTGAGGGTGACGACCGTGCGCTCGATCCGGCAGCCGGTCGGCTCGCTGTCCGGCGGGCAGCGCCAGTCGGTCGCCGTGGCCAAGGCCGTGATGCTGGACGCCAGGCTGGTCATCATGGACGAGCCGACCGCGGCGCTGGGCGTCACCCAGACCGAGCTGGTCCTGAGCCTGATCGGCCGGCTGAAGGACCGCGGGCACGCGGTCATGCTGGTCTCGCACAACCTCAACGAGGTCTTCCAGGTGGCCGACCGGATGGCGGTGCTCTACCTCGGGCGGCTCGCGGCGGCGGGTCCCGCGTCGGATTTCAACACCCAGTCCGTCGTGGAGCTCATGACCACCGGCGCCTCCGACCAGGTAGGCAGCAATGGCAATGCAACCGAGCCCGCGCCGTCACGCGGTCGTGGCAGCGGCACGGAAGGCTGACATAAATGGCACCGATACAGCGAGGCCCGGCGGACACCGACTCGGACGATGACGTCCTGGTCGCCGATATCCCTGGCGTGGACGAGACGGCGGAGAGCAAGGCCGCGATAGCGGGCGCGCCGGAGCTGATCGCCGACTCCGTCGGCGATTACGCGCGGATCTGGCTCCAGCGGGTCAGGAACGGCGAGAGCGGCGCGCTGCCCGTCATCCTGGGCCTGGTCGCGGTCATCATCTTCTTCCAGTTGCGCAACTCGCTGTTCCTGTCGGCCGGCAACCTCGTCAACCTGCTGGTACTGAGCGCTCCGCTGATCCTCTTCGGCATGGCCGAGATATTCGTCCTGCTGCTGGGCGAGATTGACCTGTCCGTCGGCTACAACGCGGCGATCGGCTGCGTGGTGTGCTTCTGGGCGGCTTACACGCTGCCCTGGTGGGTGGGCATCATCTTCGGGCTCGCCGTGTGCGCTTTTTTCGGCGCGCTGCAGGGCTTCATCATCACGTGGCTGAACCTGCCGTCCTTCGTGGTGACTCTCGCCGGGCTGCTGGCCCTGGAGGGAGTGCTGATCATCCTGGTCAGCGCCACCGGTCACGGTGCCGGCGGCTCGATCTCGAACCCCAGCAACATCCTGGACGATCTCACGTCCGGGAACCTGAGCCCGGTGGCCGGGTGGATCGTGCTGGTGCTCCTGGTCGGGCTTACTGGCCTGTTCATGATCATGCGTGACAGCCGGAGACGGGCTAACGGCCTGGTGGCCCCGCCGATGGGCGTCACGCTGCTCAAGGTCGCGGCGATGGCCGTCGCGGGGATCGTCGTAGTCTTCCTGAGCAACAGGAACCGCGGCTCGGCCCTGGTGACGCTGCAAGGCGTCCCGTGGGTGGTGCTGATCGTGCTCGGCGTCCTCGTCCTGTATACGGTGCTGACCGGGCGGACCCGCTTCGGGCGCTACATCTACGCGATCGGCGGCAACCCGGAGGCCGCCCGCCGGGCGGGCGTCAACCTGAAGACAATCCGGACGCTCGCGTTCACGCTGTGCGGGCTGACCGGCGGGATCGCGGGGATCCTGCTGGGCTCGCAGCTGAACTCGATCGGCTCGAACTTCAACGGCGGCCAGTACGTGCTGTTCGCGGTGGCCGCCGCGGTCATCGGCGGCACTAACCTGTTCGGCGGCCGCGGCCGGATGCTGCACGCGGTACTGGGCGGCCTGGTCGTCGGCGACGATCGCCAACGGCCTGGCCCTGATCGGATTCAGCGCCGCTGCCACCGACATCGTCACCGCGATCGTGCTGCTGGCTGCCGTGACCATCGACACTGTGGCCCGCCGGGGCAGCGCGACGACCAGGTGAGGCGAATCCGGCCCGCGCTGCGGGCGCGGAATACCGGGCGTGGCACACTAGTTCATGAGGTAAGAGCGTGCTCCGGGGTCGGTGAAACTCCGAACCGGCGGTGATAGTCCGCGACCCGGCCGATGCCATCGGCTGGCTGACCTGGTGAAATTCCGGGACCGACGGTTAAAGTCCGGATGGGAGGAAGCACGCGCACGGCAGGGGCCCGGATGACGGGCGCTTGGCCGTGCTCGCGCTCTCATGCGCGCCCCGGAGCCTGCGACAGGGCTAGCGGCTCCGGAGGAGGATGCTGTGTTTACCGGCATCGTGGAAGAACTGGGCGAGGTTATCGCCCTCGACGAACATCAGGGCTCAGCCCGGCTGACCGTGCGCGGCCCGCGGGTCACCGCGGATGCCTCGCACGGCGACTCGATCGCCGTCAACGGCGTGTGCCTGACGGTCACGCAGACCTGGGACGGGACGTTCACCGCGGATGTCATCGGGGAGACCCTGAACCGGTCCAGCCTCGGCGCCCTGAGCCCCGGCAGCCTGGTCAACCTGGAACGGCCGCTGCGCCTGAACGGCCGCCTGGACGGCCACATCGTGCAGGGTCATGTCGACGGGACCGGCACCATCCTGGAGCGAAGGCCGGCGCCGCTGGGAGGTCGTGCGGATCGGCATCCCGGCGGAGCTGCTGCGTTACGTAGTGGAAAAGGGCTCCGTGGCGATCGACGGGATCAGCCTCACCGTGTCCGCGATCAGCGGGCCCGAACCCGAGGCCGGCTACGCCGGCGACCCCGACGGCCGGCCGGGCTGGCTTGAGGTCAGCCTCATCCCCGAAACGCTGGAACGCACCACCCTCGGCGGCAAGCAGGCCGGCGAGGTGGTCAACCTGGAGGCTGACATGATCGCCAAATACGTCGAACGGCTGCTCATGGCCGGGCCGCGGTCATGACCGCCGCCCTGACCGGCGATGTCCGGCTCGACAGCGTGCCGCGCGCGATCGCCGACATCGCCGCGGGCCGGGCCGTGGTGGTCGTTGACGACGCGGACCGGGAGAACGAGGGCGACATCATCTTCGCCGCCAGCAAGGCGACCACCGAGCTGCTGGCCTTCACCATCCGCCACACCAGCGGCGTGATCTGCGTTCCGATGCCCGGCCAGCAGCTGGACCGGCTCCAGCTGCCGCTGATGACCACGCAGAACACCGAGCGCATGCGCACGGCGTTCACCATCAGCGTCGACGCCCGCGACGGCGTGACTACCGGGATATCGGCCGCCGACCGGGCCAGGACGGTCCGCACCCTGGTGGACTCGGCCACCGATCCCCACGAGCTGGTCCGCCCCGGCCATATCTTCCCGCTGCGCTACACCGAGGGCGGCGTGCTGCGCCGCCCCGGGCACACCGAGGCCGCGGTGGACCTCGTCCGGATGGCGGGGCTGCCCGAGGCGGGCGTGCTGGCCGAGGTGGTCAACGACGACGGGACGATGGCCAGGCTGCCGGCCCTGCGCGCCTTCGCCGACGAGCACGGCCTGGCCCTGATCTCGATCGCCCAGCTGATCGAGCATCGCCGGCACTCCGAGCGGATGATCACCCGGATCGTCGAGACCAGGGTGCCGAATCAGTTCGGCGAGTGGCGCGCTTTCGGCTACCTCAGCTCGGTGGACGGGACCGAGCACCTGGCCCTGGTCCTCGGGGATGCGGGCAGCCGGCCGGACGGAGACTGGCCAGACCAGGACGTCCTGGTCCGGATGCACTCAGAGTGCCTGACCGGGGACGTGTTCGGCTCGCGCCGCTGCGACTGCGGCACGCAGCTGGAGGCCGCGATGGCGGCGATCGCCGCCGAGGGCCGCGGGATCGTGCTGTACCTGCGGGGCCACGAGGGCCGGGGGATCGGGCTGCTGAGCAAGCTGCGGGCCTACCAGCTGCAGGACGGCGGCGCTGACACCGTGGACGCCAACATCGAGCTCGGCCTGCCCGTCGATGCCCGCGAGTACTCGACCGGCGCGCAGATCCTCGCCGACCTCGGCGTCGGATCGCTGCGGCTGCTGACCAACAACCCGGCCAAGGTCCAGGGCCTGTCCGGGTTCGGCATCGAGGTGACCGGCGTGGTGACGCTGCCCGCGGCCGCGACGGCGGACAACCTGCGCTACCTGATCGCCAAGCGCGACCGGCTCGGTCACAAGATCGAGGATCTCTCCCTGCCCGGCGGCACTCCCGTGCCCGCTTCGCTGCGCCCGGCCAGTCCCGTCGCCGCTCCGGCCGCGCCCGCCGACCCGTTCGTGGCCGGCACGCGGTGAGCGGCCAGGGCCGGCCGTCCGGCCAGGTCGTGGCGGCGGCCGGGCTGAGCCTGGCCATCGCGGCGACCCGGTGGCACCCGGAGGTCACCGACTGCCTGCTGGCCCGCGCCGTCGCCGCGGCTGCCGCCTGCGGAATCCAGGCGCCGCTGGTCGTCAGGGTGCCGGGGGCGGTCGAGCTGCCCGTGGTCGCCGCGGAGCTGGCCCGCCGGCACGACGCGGTGGCGTGCCTGGGCGCCGTCATCCGCGGCGGGACGCCGCACTTCGAGTACGTCTGCGATGCCGTGACCTACGGCCTGGCCAGGGCGGCGCTGGACGCAGGCACCCCGGTCGGCAACGGCGTGCTCACCTGCGGCACCCTGCAGCAGGCCATCGACAGATCCGGCGCCGAGGGCAGCAGCGAGGACAAGGGCTGGGACGCCGTGGTGGCCGCGCTGGACACCGCCCTGGTCCTGCGTGCCCTGCGCGTCCCCGCCAGCTAGCCGCCGATGCCGGGCCGCTCCCCGCCTGCGGCTGCGGTGTCTTCGGACAGGCCGGCGGTGGCAGCATGGACCTGGACGAGGGGAGGCGCTGGCGCCGATGATCACCGTGGACGATGTGCGCGGCTGGGCGATGTCCCTGCCGCGCACGGAAGAGCACCTGATTCATGATCATGTGAAATTCCGGGTCGGGAAGATCGTCTATGCGTCGATTTCGCCGGACGAGACGATCATGGGATTCGGCTTCCCCAAGGAAGAACGAGATGCGCTCATCGCTGCCGAGCCGGCGAAGTTCTGCCTGCCCCGGACCAGCGACCTGCGCTTCAACTGGGTGCATGGGCGCATGGCGGCCATCGGCCAGGCCGAGGGCCGTGAGCTGATCACCGAAGCATGGCGCATGGTCGTGCCCAAGTACGTGTCCAACTCGGTCCGTCCCGGCTGACCGGGTCGGCCTGGTCTGGCCGGCCTGGTCTGGCCGGCCTGGTCTGGCCGGGCTGGTCTGGCCGGGCTGGTCTGGCCGGGCGGGCGGGTCCTAGCCGGGCGGCCAGGCGAGAACCGGGCCGTGGGCGCGCAGGATCACCGGCGACCCGAGGGGAAGATCGTGCCCGCCGACCGTCCGCACGATGATGGCCTGGCCGCCGGCCTGATCCGGCTGCACGTGGACGACCGCATCGTGGCCGTGGTAGCCGTAGGACATCACCCGGCCCGCCAGGCCGGTGCCCCCGGCGGTCTCCAGCTCGACCTGCTCGGGCCGGATCAAGACCGTGACTGGTCCTGGGGCAAGCTGCCCGCAGGTCCCGCGCTCCACCGGCAGGCGGCCCAGGATCGTCTCCACCGCGCTCGGGCCTAGCACGCCGTCGAGCAGGTTCGCGTCTCCGATGAACCGGGCCAGCTCGGCATCGACGGGCCGGTCGTAAAGGTCCTGCGGCGCGGCGCACTGCGCGATCTTCCCGTCGCGCAGCACGGCCACCCGGTCAGCGGTCGACAGGGCCTCGTCCTGGTCGTGGGTCACCAGCACCGCTGTCGTGCCGGCCTGGCGGAAGATCTGCTGGACATCGGCGCGGACGCTGGCCCGAAGGTGCGCATCCAGCGACGCGAACGGCTCATCCAGCAGGACCACGGCCGGCTCGATGGCCAGTGCCCTGGCCAGCGCGACCCGCTGCTGCTGCCCCCCGGACAGCTGATGCGGGTAGCGCCTGGCCAGCCCGGCCAGGCCCACCGACTCCAGCAGAGCGGCGGTCCGCTGGCCGCGGCGCTCGCGGGCCGAAAGCCCGAAACCCACGTTGGCCTCGACCGTCAGGTGCGGGAAGAGGCTGCCCTCCTGCGGGACGTATCCGATACGCCGCCGTTCCGGCGCCAGGTGCACTCCGGGTCCGTCGACCACTGCGTCGCCGATCGTCACCACGCCGGCGTCCGCATGCTCGAAGCCGGCCAGCAGCCGCAGCAGCGTGGTCTTTCCGCTGCCGGACGGGCCGAGGATGGCCGTGAGCGACCCGGCGGGAACCGTGAGGTCCAGGCCGGCCAGGACCGGGTGAGCGCCGAAGGCCTTGTACAGGCCGGCGACTGCCAGCTGCGTCATGCCCTCATCCTCGCGCCTGCGCCGAACGGTCGAAGAACCGGCCGAGCACATAGCTCGGCACGGCCGCCACCGCGATCATGACCAGGGCGAACGGCGCGGCCTGCCCGTAGGAGAGATTCGACTGGTACTGCCAGAACTGCGTGGCCAGCGTCTGCACGCCGGTCGGGATCATCAGGAGCGTGGCGGTGAGCTCGGTGACAACGGACAAGAACACCAGGCAAAACGCGGCCACCAGGCCGGGCCCGGCGAGCCGCAGCGTCACCCGCCACAGCACGGCCATCCTGCGCTGGCCCAGGGACCGGGCCATCTCGTCGAGGCTGACCGGCGCCTGGGCCAGGGATGCCTTGACCCCGACCAGCGCCAGCGGGAAGAACATGATCGCGTAGCACGCGATGAGCAGCGGCGCGGTGCCGTCGAGGAACCCGCGCGCGTACAGCTCGCTGAAGTACGAGAGGGCGAAGGCGATGACCACGCCCGGCATGGCCAGCACCAGGTAGGTGCTGCGCTCGAGAAACTGCCGCACGCGCCCGCGGTGCCGGATGGCCAGCAGCGCCACGGGGAAGGCCATGACGGTGGAGATGGCGCCCGCCACCGCGCCGTACAGAGCCGTATGCCAGGCGGCGTCGAGCAGGGGAACGCTGGACCCGCCGGTGACTGACGGCACCTGCCCCTGGAACATCCAGTAGATGCTCGCCCAGACCGGCACGCCGAGCGCGAGCAGGACCAGCGCGGCGAAGCCCGCGAGCACCGGCCAGCGGGCCCGGCCCAGCCGGTGCGCGGGCGCCTTGCGCTGGGCCAGCGGCCCTGACCGGCTGACCCTGCCCTTACCGCGGAGCATGCCCTCCCCGGTGAGCACGAGCAGGCTGAGGAGCACGAGTACCAGGGACAGGGCGCACGCGGCGGCGAAGCTGTACGGCGACTTGAACTCGGTGAAGATCTCGGTCGTGAAGGTCTGGTAACTCATGATCTCGAACGCGCCGAACTCGGCCAGCAGGACCAGCGCGACCAGCAGGCAGCCTCCCGCGATGGCGCCCCTGGCCTGGCCCAGGGTGATCCGGATGAAGGTACGCACGCGGCCGGTGCCCAGGCTGCGCGCGACCTCCTCCTGGCCAGGATCGGCACCGCGCAGGCTCGCCGCGACCGGGAGATAGACCAGCGGATACACGGCCAGGGTCATCACGATGACGGCGCCGCGAAAGCCCTGGACCCAGGTCCACAGCGAACTCCAGCCGAAGCTCACCACGAAGTCCGGGATGGCGAGCGGCACCACCACGAGCACGGCCCAGACGCGCCGGCCCGGCAGGTCGGTCCGCTCCACGCACCACGCGGCCGCCGTGCCCATCACCGCGCAGAGCGCGGTGACCACCACGGTGAGCCGCACCGTGTTCCACAGCAGCTCTCCGGTCAGCGGGCGGAAGATCAGGTGGGCTAGCTCTGAGGCGCCGACGCCGTGCGCCTCGATCAGCAGGAAGACCAGCGGCAGCGCCAGCACCGCCGCCACCAGGCCGCTGACCGCGAGCAGCACCATGGGCCGGCTGGCCCGCCGTGCGCGTCCCTGGCCGGGCAGGCCCGCTGGGCGCTGCCGCCCTGACCGGGCCAGGGTGTCCGGCGGTGCCATTACCGCCTCACGGGCCGGGCGGCGGTCACAGCAGGCCGGCCTCGCGCATCAGCGCGACTGCCGCTGACCCGGTGCCCAGGTCGCTGATGGTGATGGGGTACGGCTGGAGGCTCGCGAAGGGCGTCTCCGGGGACAGGGTGGTGACTCCCGAGGCGATCGGGTACTCGAAGCTGAGCGACTTGCTCGGGCTGGCGATGATCTCCTGTCCCTGCTTGCTCACCAGGAAGGCGACGAACTTCTGCGCGGCGGCCGCGTGCGTGCTGTACTTCATGACGGCGGCCCCGGAGACGTCGATGACATAGCCAGGATCATGCGGCGCGAAGTGGGTGATCCTCGCGTGGGTGTTCGCCGCGCCGATTTCCGCCTGCATCCGGTACCAGTAGTACTGGTTGACCAGGCCGAAGGCCACAGCGCCCCGGTTTACCTGGTTGGCGATGGCCTCGTTGTCCGGGTAGTTGTGCCCCCCGGCGTTGGCCTTGACGCTCTTGAGCCAGCTGATCGTGGCGGGCTTGCCGTACGCGCGCAGGAACGCGGTCACGATCGGCTGGAAGTCGGTCTCCTGCGGAGCGATAGCCAGCTTGCCCCGGTATTTCGGGTCGGCGAGCTGCTTCACCCCGGTGGGCAGCTGGCTGGCCGAGATCAGGGCCGGATTATAGATGATCACGCTGGTCCTGGCCGAGACCCCGACCCAGTCGCCCCGCGGTGAGCTGTACTTCGCCGGGCTGTCCGCCAGCGTGGCGGCGGGCAGCTTCGCCAGCAGGCCCTTGGCCTGGAGGCTCTCCAGCGGCGGCGAGTTCTCGGTGTAGAACACATCAGCCTGCGAGTGCTGGCCCTGCAGCGCTATCTGGTCGGCGAGCAGGTCCTCGTCGTCGCTGCGGACGTGGACCGTGATCCCGGTGGCCTTCTCGAACGCCGACGCGAGCTGATTGGTGGTCTGCTCATGCTGCCCGCTGTACAAGGTGATCGACGGGTCCCCGGCCGCCGACCCGCCTGATCCGCCGCAGGCGGCCAGCAGGCCGCAGGCCACGGTCGCGGCAGCAGCAGCGGCAACCGCGCCGCCCCAGCGCCTCATGATGCTGCGCCCGGGCCGAGCGAGCTGATCTTCTTGCTGGCTACCACAACCGCCTCCTTTGCTGCGCTGCTGGTTCCATTGCTGGTGACAACTTGCGGTGAGCGTTGCCTGGCTGCCTGGTCCGGCAGCGACCCAGCTTAGGCTAACCTAAGAAACGACCCGATGTGGTTAGGCTAACCTAAGAAGAACCTGAGCTTTCCTGGGGGGCCAGTGGGGCTGGTGGGGCCGCTGCTGCGCCGGGCATCGCGAATCCGCCGGTGGTCAACGTAGTGTGGGGGGCATACCGCGAGACATTCCCGAGGTGACCGGCTGTGCGAGACATCCTGAACTCCATCGCGAAGTGGTGGGATGCCGACGAGACGTTCGGCCTGGCCACCGTAGTGCGCACCTTCAGCAGCGCCCCGAGGGAGCCCGGTGCCGCGCTGGCGGTCTCCGCGGGCGGCGAGGTTGTCGGCAGCGTGTCGGGCGGCTGCGTGGAGGGCGCCGTCTACGAGCTGGCCGGGGAGGTCATCGGCAGCGGGCAGCCCGTGCTGCAGACCTACGGGATCAGCGACGATGACGCGTTCGCGGTGGGCCTGACCTGCGGCGGGATCATCGACATCTTCGTGGAGCCGGTGAGCCGCGAGCTGTTCCCCGAACTCGGCGAGATCGCGGCCGCCGTCAGGGCGGGGGAGCCAGTCGCGGTAGTCACCGTGATCGCCGGTCCGGGCCGGATCGGAGCCCGGCGGGTGGTCTGGGCCGCCGATGACGACGGCGCGGCGCGGGCGTCGGGGACGCTGGGCAGCGGCGACCGGCTGGATCAGGCGGTCGACGATGACGCGCGCGGCATGCTCGCCCAGGGCCTGACCAGTGTCCGCCGTTACGGCTCGGACGGGGAGCGCAGGAGGGACGAGCTGTCGGTGTTCGTGCAGTCGTTCGCGCCGCCGCCGCGGATGCTGGTCTTCGGCGCGATCGACTTCGCCGCCGCGGTCGCCAGGGCCGGGAAGTTCCTCGGCTATCGGGTGACGGTCTGCGATGCGCGGCCGGTCTTCGCCACATCGGCCCGCTTTCCGGATGCCGACGAGGTGGTAACCGACTGGCCGCACCGTTACCTGGCCGGCCTTAGCACCGATGCCCGCACCGTGATCTGCGTACTGACGCACGATCCCAAGTTCGATGTGCCGCTGCTGGAGGTGGCGCTGCGGACGCCGGCCGCCTACATCGGGGCGATGGGCAGCAGGCGGACGCACGACGACCGGCTGGCCAGGCTCCGCGAGGTGGGGATGACCGAGGACGAGCTGGCCAGGCTCCGCTCGCCGATCGGCCTGGACCTGGGCGCCCGCACGCCCGAGGAGACGGCCGTGGCCATCGCCGCTGAGCTGATCCAGCTGCGCTGGGGCGGCTCCGGGCAGCCGCTGACCGCGACCACCGGCCGCATTCACCGCCGGTAGGCGGGCGCTGTCGGCAGCCGCCACGCCGAGCCGGGCGCGCCGCCGTAGGCTGGCTGGCGTGCAGTCCCGTGTCGCCGGGATCCTGCTGGCCGCGGGCGCGGGCAGCAGGCTCGGACAGCCCAAGGCCCTGGTGGAGATCGGCGGCGAGCTCCTGGCCGCCCGTGGTGCCGCACTGCTGGGCGACGGCGGCGCAGCGCCCGTCATCGTGGTCACCGGCGCCACCGCCGTCGACCTGACCGGCGCGATCATCGTCCATAATCCGGACTGGCGCAGCGGCATGGGCTCCTCCCTGGTGGCGGGCCTGGCGACCGTTCCCGACAGCTGCGACGCGGCGGTGATAGCCCTGGTCGATCAGCCGCTGGTGGGGCCGGAGGCGGTCCGGCGGCTGATCGCCGCGCGCCTGGCCGGCGCGAGCGTGGCGGTCGCGACCTACGACGGCGCGCCTCGTAACCCGGTCCTGCTCGGCCGGGAGCACTGGGCCGAGGTCGCATCCCTGGCCGTCGGAGACGCCGGCGCACGCCCGTTCCTGCGGGTCCACCCGGAGCTGGTCACCAAGGTGGAGTGCGGCGATACCGGCCGGCCCGACGACGTCGACACCCGCGCCGATCTTGACCGGATCTCAGGCCTGGTACCGCCGGCCGGTCCTCGGCGCGGCCAGCCCTGACTGCGTAGCTGGCCGTCCGCGCCGTGCCGCAGACTGTAAGCATGACGGATGCGGCCAGCGGCCAGCTCCTCGGCTGGTTCATCAGTGCCATCCAGCCCGTCGTGCCGCTGGTCTCGGTATGGGCCCACGGATCACTGGCCGGAGGTGATTACCAGCCGGGCCGCAGCGACCTCGATCTGATCGCCATCCTCGGCCGGCCATGCACGGCCGCGCAGGAACAGCGGCTCCGGGAGGTGCACGAAGGGCTCGGGAGCGCCAGCCCGCTCGCGTCGATGCTGCATTGCAGCTATTGCGCGGCGGCGCAGCTGGATGATCCGGCGCGCTCGCACCTCACCTGGGCTCACGGGGAGCTCATGCGCCGGCCAGTCACCCCGGTGACCAGGCGTGAGCTGCACGACTTCGGGCTCGTCCTGTATGGCGAGGGGCCAGCGGCCCTCCTTCCGCCGGTGACCGGGGAGCAGCTCGCCGAGTTCGTCGTCAGCGACCTGGAAAGCTTCTGGCTGCCGTCCCTGGACCGACGGGAGGCGTGGGATCGTGACATCTGGGTCGACCTCGGCCTGCTGACCCTGGCCAGGGCCACGGTGACCTTGCGGGACGGCAAGCTGATCACCAAGGCCGAGGCTCTCGACGTGCTCTCCGGGCTCGGGGCCCCGGCGCAGGTCGTGGCGGACATCAGGCAGCGCCGGTACGGCGATCCAGGTCCAGCCGCCCAGCAGTGGATCACCCGCCGGGCGGAGCTGACGGTCGCCTTTCTCGGGCCGGCGATCGAAGCGGCCGTGGCCCAGTTCCCGGCGGCGGCCGAAGGCGGGGGAGCCGCGGGCGATCTCAGTCGGCGATCGCCGGATACACCAGCGTCTTGAGCTGACCCCGGAAGTTGAACGTGCCGGAGGGGAGCAGCTGCGTCATGAAGACCACGGTGAGGTCCTCGGCCGGGTCCACCCAGAAGATCGTCGACGCGGCGCCGCCCCACATGAACTCGCCCGGCGAGCCGATGACCTGCGTGGCCGTCGGCGCCTGGGCGACCGCGACGGTAAGGCCGAAGCCCATGCCGGCGAACCCCACCTCGCCGTATGCGCCGGGCAGTGCGACCGACTGCAGGTCACCGCCGGCCGGCAGGTGGTTGGAGGTCATCAGCTCGACCGTCTTGCGGCCCAGGATGCGCACGCCGTCGACCTCGCCGCCGCCGAGCAGCATCTGGCAGAAACGCAGGTAGTCGGGCGTCGTGGAGACCAGCCCGCCGCTGCCCGACAGGAACGAGGGCTCCCTGCGGTATCCGCTGCGCTGCGGATCATCGGACAGGACGAGCTTCTTGCCCGCGTCACGGCGGTAGCACGCGGCGAACCGGGCGACCTTGCCGTCAGGCACCATGAAGGCGGTGTCGCTCATTCCGAGCGGCTCGAAGAGGGTCTCCCGCAGGTAGTCATCGAAGCGCTGTCCGGAGATGATCTCGACGAGCCGGGCGCATACGTCCGTCGATACCGAGTAGAACCAGTGCGTGCCGGGATGGAACTCCAGGGGATAGCCGGCGTAGCGGTCCATCATCGTGGCCAGCGTGGCGTTGGAGCCCTGCCGCGATCCGGGGGCGGGCCCCACGCCCGGCTTGGCGTTCTCGGCCGCGAACAGCTCCTGGATGGTCCGGCCGCCGGCGAAGCCCAGGCCGGACATGTGCATCAGCACGTCGCGCACCGTCATCGGCCGCTGCGGATCGACCAGCCGCTCCGAGCCGTCCTCGGCTCGCTCGCGGACCTTCAGCTCGCGCCACTGCGGAATGAAGCGCGCCACCGGGTCGCTGAGCTGGAACATCCCGCGCTCATACAGCGACATCAGCGCGACACCGGTGATCGGCTTGGTCATCGAGTAGATGCGCCAGATCGTGTCTTCCTCGACCGGCGCGGACCGCTCAAGGTCACGGGCGCCGAATGACCGGAAGTAGCCGACATGTCCGTGACGGGCCACGGCGACCTGGGCGCCGGCGATGCGCCCGGCGTCGATGTAACGGGCCTGCAGGTGCTCGGTGATCCGTTCGAGCCGTCGCTCATCGAGTCCCGCGCCGGCTGGGTCGACCTTCATGTGCTTTCTCCTGTCGTGGCGGCCGGCGGCCGTACGGTGTCGCCGGGGATGAGGGATCGGGCAGCGGCCTGACGTCAGCGGCCGGTGAACGCGGGCGGGCGCTTCTCGGCGAAAGCGCGCTGACCCTCGCGGTAGTCGTCCGACCGGAAACAGGCCTCGACCATCGCCTCGACCAGGGCCAGATCGCGCTGATCGGGAGACCGGCCCGCCTCGCGGATCGCGGCCTTGCACGCGGCGACGGTGAGCGGCGCGTTCCGGGTGATGCTCCGGGCCAGGTCCATCACCTCCTCCCGCAGCCGCGCGGCGGGGACGACGCGGTTGACCAGGCCCATCTGGAGGGCTTCGGCCGCCGGGAACCGCCGGGCGGAGAACAGGATCTCCGACGTCCTGGCCGCGCCGACCGCCTGCATCAGGGCCGTCACGCCGGCGAAGCCGTAGCCGAGCCCGAGCCGGGCGGCGGGCACGCCGAACTGGCTGTCGTCGGAGGCGATGCGGATGTCGGCCTGCAGGGCGGTGAGCAGGCCCCCGCCGAGGCAGAAACCACGGATCATGGCGATGACGGGCTTCTCCAGGTCGCGCCAGGACCGGCTGAGCGCCGCCCACCCGCGGTCGTACTCGGCGCGGGCGGCGGGGGAGGTGCGCCGCCCGGCGAACTCGGAGATGTCGGCGCCCGAGGCAAAGGCCTGGTCCCCGGCCCCGGTGAGGACGACGACGCGGACGCCCCCGTCGGCCTGCAGCGCGTGCAGCAGGCCGGGCAGCGCGGCGCGCATCTCGGTCGACAGGGCGTTGCGCTTGCCGGGGTTGTTGAAGGTCACCACGGCGACGGCGTCGGCGACATCGACAAGCAGCTGGCCGGTACCGGTGTGGTGCCGTGCGGGCGGGCCGGATGACGTCATGTCAGTCCTCTCAGATCGCGCCCTGGGCGCGGAGCCGATCAATCTGTCCAGGCGGGTAGCCCAGCTCGGCCAGCACCTCGTCGGTGTGGCCGCCTAGGTCGGGACTCGGCGTCCGGACGGTGGCCGGCCCGCCGGTCATCCGCACGGCGTTGCGGAGGATGTCCAGCTGGCCGAGGACCGGATGCTCCACGGGCTCGGTCATCGCCAGGTGCTCGACTTGCGGGTCGGCGAATACCTCATCCATCCGGTAGACCGGTCCGCACGGTACCCCGGCCTGGCTGAACGCCTCGACCCACGCGTCTGTGGTCCGGGTGCACAGCCGCTCGGCGATCAGCGCGTTCAGCTCGGCCCGGTTCGCCGAGCGCCTGGCGGCCGAGCTGAAGCGAGGATCGCGCGGGAGGCCGGGAAGGCCGATCACCTCGCACAGGCTGCGCAGCAGCCGTCCGGACGCGCCCGCGATGTTGACGTATCCGTCGGCGGAGGCGAAGCAGCCCATCGGGACGCCCGTCGGGTGGTGGTTGCCCGCCTGCGCCGCCACCTCGTGGTCGATGGTCCAGCGGGCTGCCTGGAAGTCCATCATCGCGATCATCGATTCCAGCAGGGAGGTCTGCACCCAGCGGCCGGTCCCGGTCCGGCTCCGGTCGTGCAAGGCGACCAGGACGCCGACGGCGAGGTAGAGCCCCGCGGCCAGGTCGGACACGGGGATCCCGGCGCGCGTCGGCTCGGTACCCGGCAGCCCGGTGACGCTCATCAGGCCGCCCATCCCCTGGGCCACCTGGTCGACGCTGCCCCGGCCGGCGTAGGGACCGTCCTGGCCGAAGCCGGAGATCGACCCGTAGACCAGGCGCGGGTTCCGCGCGTGCACGGTGTCGAAGCCGAAGCCCAGCCGGTCCTTGACGCCGGGGCGCATGTTCTCGATCAGCACGTCGGCGGTGTCGACCAGCTGCAGCAGTACGTCGCGCGCCCCCGGCGCCTTCAGGTTCAGCGACAGTGACCTCTTGTTGCGGTGGAGATGCTGGAAGTCGCAGCCGTGCCGGCTCTCCCCGGCCACGCCCGGCGCAGCCGGGTCGGCCGGCGGCTCCACGCGGATGACGTCGGCCCCCCAGTCCGCGAGCTGGCGGACGCAGGTGGGACCCGCGCGGGCGATCGTGAGGTCGATGACGCGGATGTCATCGAGCGGGAGATGAGTGGTCACGCTTGCTTACCGCCTAACGCCGCGCCGGGGGTGCGCCGCCGGGCGGCCGCCGGCACGCCCAGGGCGAAGAGCATGAGGGCGTCGAGGATCTCCTCGACATCTAGGTGGTGGCCGTCGAGGTGACCGATCAGCAGTCCCTCGATCGCGGCTATGAGCCCGTCAGCGATCAGGCGGACCAGGAGCCGGAACAGGTTCGGATGTGCGGCTGTCCGGGTGACGGTCTCGCGGAAGCTCTCCCGCATCTCGTCGGTCACGCCGCCGTGGCGGGCGGCTCGCCGGGCCGAGGCCGTGGCGCGGCGACGTTGCCGCTCGACCTCATCGATGAGCTGGCCGAGCATGTCCTCACCAGGGGATCTCCTGTCGGTCGTGCCGCGACCGGATATCTCGCACTCGAAGATAAGTTAGCTCCCAGTTTGGGGGGACACAAGGGTGCGGGGCAATGCCCGGAATGACAGCGTTACGGGGGAAAATTGCTGACTGCTAGCTATCTATCCGTCACCTCGTGATGAGAAGCTGTGCTCATGCGCATCGGCTTCAGCCTTCCGCAGTTCGGCGCGCTGGGTCAGCGTCCGGGCGAGGCCGCCCGGTTCGCCCGCGAGGCCGAGGCCCTCGGCGCGGACAGCCTGTGGGTGGGTGACCGGCTGCTGGCCCCGGTGCGCCCGAGCATCGGCTACGGGGGGACCGCCTCGTTTCCGCCCGAGTTCCGCGCGTCCCTGGATCCGTTCGCGCTGCTGACCGCCGCCGCCGCCGTCACCGGGCACGCGCAGCTCGGCACGAGCGTCCTGAACGCCCCCTGGTACTCGCCCGCCCTGCTGGCCAGGTCCCTGACCACGATCGACGTGCTGAGCGGGGGCCGCCTGATTCCCGGCTTCGGTACCGGCTGGTCGCCGGAGGAGTACCAGGCGGTCGGCGTCCCCATGACCGAGCGTGGCGAGCGGCTGGACGAATGCCTCGACGTCCTGGCGGCATTGTGGACCACCAGCCCGGCCGAGCATCACGGCCAGCACTGGGCCATTCCCGCCACCCACGCCGACCTCAAGCCCATCCAGCATCCCGCGCCGCCGGTCTACCTGGCCGGCTTCACGCCGCCGGCCCTGCGCCGCGTTGCCCTGCGCGCGGACGGCTGGCTCCCGGTCGCCCGGACCCCGGCAGGCTTCGATCCCGCTACCATCACCCGGCCGCTCGCGCAGATCAGGCAGACGGCGCAGCGAGCGGGCCGCGATCCCGGCCAGATCCGCGTGATCCTGCGGGTCAATGCCGCACCGGCCGCTACTGCCGCGGATATTGCAGGCACCATCGAGGGGGCCGGGCAGGAGGCCGGCATCGATCACGCCTTCGCTGACCTGATGTACGTAGCGGCCAGCGTCGATCAGGCCCTGGAGATCTCCGGCCAGGTCATGGACCGGGTCCGCGCGCGCTGACGCTGCTGCTGCCGCGCCGGACTGAATTCATCGTCGGCTGGGCAGCGCCAGCTCAGCTGGCCGCCGATGAATTCAGCCGCGCCGAACGCCTCACGGCCGCGTCGATGAGCCCCGGCCAGAGCCGTCCGGCCACGCCCGCGAGGCCCGGCTGGCCGGCGGCGCCGGGAAAATCGCCGGCCACGTCCACGGCCAGGTTCGTGAACTCCGGGTCGACGCGGCGGTTGCGGCGGATCTGGTCGCCCTCGGGCCCGGTCGCCCTGATCGTCGGCCACAGGAACATCGCGTTGGCCAGCGCGGCCCACGGCGCCAGGGTGAGGTCGGCCAGGCTCGGATCGGCGATCACCCCCGCCCGGCGATCTGAGGTCCCCAGGAACGCGGGATCCGCGGCCAGGTAGCGAGTGCGCCCGACCTGGCAGAATTCGATCGCCGCGGCGCACATGGCGCAGGGCTGCTGGGTGCTCCAGAGCGTATCGGCGGACAGGTCGCGCTCGGTGGGGATGCGGGCCAGGACGTTCAGCTCGGCGTGCGCCAGGGGCGTGCCCTGCAGCGGGTCGTCACCGGACGGCGGGTCGTAGGCGTGGTTGCGGCCGTGGGCGACGATCGCGCCGGCGGCATCGGCCAGGGCCGCGCCGCAGGGCAGGCCCCCGGTAGTCAGGGCCTCGTAGGCCTGTTCCAGAGCGCGCCAGGCACCGGCATCGAGGCTGGCCCGGGCTGAGCTGAAGTCGCTGCTGGACATGAGGCGATCGTAGAGCGCCGGGTCAGGACCACGCAGCGAGGCGCTGAAGACGGGTGCGTGACCGGGTGCTGGTAATGGTCAAAGGGACTGATCAGCCGACGACTTATTAAGTCTTGACAAATAAAATTGTCGGTGAGAGAGTGGCGGCATGTTCGATGTTGCGGTGATCGAGGACCCGGCGGCGGCTGAGGCATCGCTGGATCCGGTGCGGGCGCGGTTGCTGTCCGAACTGGCCGAGCCCGGTTCGGCCAGCATGCTGGCCGCCAGGGTCGGCCTGCCGAGGCAGAAGGTGAATTACCATCTGCGGGCACTGGAGCGGCACGGGCTGATCGAGCTCGTGGCCGAGCGCAGGAAGGGTAACTGCACCGAGCGGGTCCTGCGCGCCACCGCGGCGTCCTACGTGATCTCGCCGGCCGCGCTCGCCGCGGTGCAGCCCGATCCGGCCCGCTCGCCGGACCGGCTGTCGGCCCGCTGGCTGCTGGCGCTCGCGGGCCGGCTGGTGCGCGACACCGGCGCCCTGATCACGGGGGCGGCGCTGGCGGGCAAGCCGGTGGCGACGTTCGCGCTCGACGGCGAGGTGCGATTCGCCTCGGCCGCCGATCGTGCCGCTTTCGCCGAGGAACTGGCCGGCGCGGTGACCGCGCTGGTCAGCAAGTACCACGACGAGAAGGCCACGGGCGGCCGCGATCACCGCGTGATCGTCGCCATCCACCCGAGCGTCCCAGCCGGCCCGCACGTCAGCACCACCCAGGCAGGCACGACCGAGACAGGCACGACCGAGACGAAGGAGCTGTGACATGCCGCACGAGTTCGAGGTACGCGAAGAGATCGCGCTCGAGGCCACGCCCGAGCAGGTGTGGGAGGCCATCGCCACCGGGCCGGGGATCGACTCCTGGTTCATGGGGCACACCGAGATGGAGACGGGAGAGGGCAGTCTCTCCCGGATGACCCTGCTCGGCTACACCCAGGAGGCCACCGTGACCGCCTGGGAGCCGGCGAAGAGATTCGCGCTCCGGAGCAGCGATAACCCGGACGGGACGTTTATGGCCTTCGAATACCTTATCGAGGGCCGCGAGGGTGGCAGCACCGTGCTGCGGTTCGTGCACAGCGGCTTGCTCGGCGACGACTGGGCCGAGCAGTACGACGCCCTCAAGGTGGGTGACGGCATGTACCTGCGGAAGCTGGCCGCCATCCTCAAGTACTTCCCTGGCCAGGTCTCGGCGTACAACCTGTTCCTGCCCGGCCCGCCGGTAGCCGACCAGGACGCGGCCTGGTCGGCGTTCACGGACGCGGCCGGCCTGGCCGGCCCGGTGACCGAGGGCGACCGGGCGCGGCTGGCGGTAGACGGGCTCGCGCCGGCCGACGGCGTGGTGGAGTTCGTCAGCCACCCGGCCTTCCTCGGCGTGCGCACGAGCGACGGGCTGTACACCTTCATCCACGGATACCAGCACGCGGTCGTGGTGGAATACCACGGCTTCGCCGGGGACGCGGATCAGCAGCAGACCGAGCAGGCCTGGCAGGCCTGGCTGACCCGGTCGTTCGCGTAGCCGGGCTCAGGACTGCAGGACCTGGATGCCCCAGGAGTGCGTCACGCTCTGGCCGGGCTCCAGGGTCAGCAGGTCGATCCCGCTGGCCATGGCATTCGGCGGGCAGGTCATCGGCTCCATCGCGATGGCCCGCCTGCGGTGCCGGGCATCGAGCGGGTCACCGCTGAATACCTGCAGCCAGTCATAACCGGCACCGGCCCAGAATTCCAGCTGCGTATTCCCCCCGGCCAGCCGCGCCCTGGCCCGCCCGTCCGCGTCCCTGGCCAGGCCGGTCAGGGCGTGATCGACCCTGGTGGCGCCGATCGGCCGGCGCTCGCGGAAGTCATAGGGCGTGCCGGAGACATCTTGCGGCTCGCCGCGCGGGATGCCCCGGTCGTCAGCGGCCAGCCAGCGTGCCGCCGGCAGCTCAAGCTCACACTCATCGATAGTCGGGGTTCCCGCGGTCAGGTAGGGATGCTGGCCGGTGCCGTACGGGGCAGCGCGCGAGCCGCGGTTGCGGGCCGCGATGCTGACCTCCAGCCCGGTGGCCGCATCGAGCTGGTAAGTGACCTCAAGCTCCAGGCAGAACGGGTAGCCGGGGCTGCCGAGCAGCACATGCCGCAGGGTCACCGCGTCCTGCGGGCCGGCCTGGCCCCCGGCGGCGGCCTGGGTCACGCCGGCGGGCCGCCAGCTCGCCCACCGGGTCAGGCCGTGGATCGCGTTACCGCTGGCCGGCTCGCTCAGGTCGAGCTGGTGGCTTGCCCCGGCGAACGAGTACCGGCCGCGGTCGACGCGATTGGGCCACGGGGCCAGCAGCTGGCCGGCCCCGGCAGGCGGCACCTCGTCGGGCTCGTATCCGGCGATGACCGGCCGGTCGCGGTGGCTGAGCTGGCGAAGGCCGGCGCCGAGCTCGGTGACGGTGGCCGCGTAATCACCCGCGCGGATGTCGTACTGCCGGCCAGTGAGTGGGATCATGCTCGGCGCGCTCATAGGGACATCTTGCTGCTGCGCCTGCTGTCCGGTGGCGGGCCCCCCGTATTAGTGCCGGCGGGGCTGCTTGGGGAGCGGGGGACCTTCAGCCCCGCCAGCATTTGCACCTTAGCCGCCCGAGCGGCGCATGCGGGCGGACTTTGGCAACACCGCAGGCGGCCGCGCATTCCGATTAAGGTGGCCGCAGGACGCACATGCAGGTCACAGGACGGCCGGAGCGGCCCAGGAGGTCACCATGACAGGACCGCTGGACGGCATCGTCGTGCTGGATATGACGCGGGCGCTGGCGGGCCCGCACGCCACGATGACGCTCGGCGACCTTGGCGCACGAGTGATAAAGGTCGAGCAGCCCGGCACCGGCGACGAGTCGAGGCTCTGGGGCCCGCCGTTCGCCGCCCCCGCCCCGGGCGCGGATGCACCGCAGGGGGCGGCCACGGGCGGCCCCGGAGCCGAGCCGGTGAGCACCTATTTCCTGTCCTGCAACAGGAACAAGGAGTCCGTCACCTGTGACCTGCGATCGCAGGCCGGCCAGGATCTGCTGACGCGGCTGATCCGCCGCAGCGACGTGCTGGCGGAGAATTTCCGGCCCGGCGTCCTGGACCGGCTCGGCTTCAGCGTCGAGCGGCTGCACGAGCTCAACCCGCGCCTGATCATCTGCTCGATCAGCGGATTCGGGCACGATGGCCCCGAGGGCGCCCGGCCCGGATACGACCAGATCGTGCAGGGCGAGGCCGGCCTGATGAGCGTCACCGGCACCGACGCTGATCAGCCGGTAAAGACCGGAGTCCCGATCGCCGATGTCCTGGCCGGCATAAACGCGGCACTGGGCGTCGTCGCGGCCCTGCACGAGCGCGCCAGTACCGGCGCCGGGCGCGTGGTCCGCACCTCATTGCTGGCCTCGGTCGTCGGCGCGCACGCTTTCCAGGGCACTCGCTGGACAGTCGCCCGCGAGGTGCCGGGGCCGGCCGGGCTGCATCACCCGTCGATCATGCCGTACGGCGTATTCCGCTGCCGGGACGGGATGATCCAGGTGGCGGTGGCGAACGAGGGCCTGTGGCGGCAATTCGCGCCGGTCGTCGGGATCGATCCGGCCGATGAGCGGTTCCGGGTCAATCGCCTGCGGGTCGAGGCCGCCGGCCAGCTGATCGCCGAGATCGAGGCCGCGCTCTCGCGCGCTGACCGCGCGCACTGGCTGGAGCTGCTGTCGGCGGCCGGGGTCCCGGCCGGCTCGATCCGGACGATGGATGAGGTCTACGAGTGGGAGCAGACCCGTTCGCAGGGCCTGGTGATCTCGGTCGATCATGCCTGTCTGGGCACCGTCGAGCTGCCCGGTCCGGTGCTGCGCTTCGACGGCGAGCCGCCGCGGGGGCATACCGCCCCGCCCCTGCTCGGCCAGCATGACGAGGCGGTCAGGAAATGGCTCGACCAGGCCGACGAGGCCGACAAAAGCTGACAGAGCCCGCTAGGCCGGCCACTGCGGGACCGGTTTGGGCCCGGCCCGGTACTGGTGCGGCGCGCCTGGCGGTCCTAGGTTTGCATCAGGCGCACCGTGCGTTCCCTGAGGAGGAGTCTGGATGGCAGAGATAACCGTCACCGTCGACGGGGTGAGGTACGTGGATCACGTCGAGCCCCGGCTGCTGCTCGTCCACTACTTGCGTGAAGTCGTGGGGAAGACCGGTACGCCCATCGGGTGCGACACCTCCAACTGCGGAGCATGCACCGTGCTGATGGACGGGGAGTCGGTCAAGAGCTGCGCGGTGCTGGCCGTTCAGGCGGACGGCGCGCAGATCACGACCATCGAGGGCATGGCCAACGGCGAGTGGCATCCGCTGCAGCGTGCCTTCCACGAGGAGCACGCGCTGCAGTGCGGGTACTGCACCCCGGGAATGATCATTGCCGCGTCGGATCTGCTCCGGGAGAATCCGCACCCGACCGACACGGAGATCCGCGACGGGCTGGAAGGCAACCTGTGCCGGTGCACCGGCTACGAGAACATCGTCCGCGCCGTGCGGCGCGCCGCCGAGGCGGGAGTGAGCGAATGACCGCGCAGACTGAGGCTGACCAGGCACCGGCCGCGGAACTGGGCCAGTCCCGCCTCCGCAAGGAAGACGACCGCCTCATCACCGGCCAGACCAACTGGACGGACAACATCACGCTGCCCGGCATGCTGCACATCGCGTACCTGCGCAGCCCGTACGCGCATGCGCGGATCACCTCGGTGGATGTCAGCGCCGCCCTGGCCGCGCCCGGCGTCATCGCCGCCTACAGCGGAGCGGACTTCGCGGCCGAGCAGGGCAGCCTGCCCTGCGCGTGGCCGGTCACGCCCGACATCGTGATCCCGGCCCACCCGCCGATGGCGGTCGACGAGGTGCGCTACGTCGGCGAGGCAGTGGCCTGCGTCGTCGCCCGCGACCGTTACCTGGCCGCCGACGCCCTGGCCGCCATCGAGATTGACTACGAGCCGCTTTCGCCGGTACTCGACATCAGGACGGCCCTGGACGACGGCTCGCCCCAGGTGCACGAGGCGGGCAACAAGAGCTTCGAGTGGGTCTTCGCCAACGGCGACGTGGACGCGGCCTTCCGCGACGCGCCCGTCGTGCTGGAGCGCAACTACCGCCAGCAGCGGCTGATCCCGAGCGCGATGGAACCGCGCGCGGTGGTCTGCTCGTGCGTCGGCGGGGAGTTCACGCTCTGGTCGGCGACCCAGATCCCGCACGTGCTCCGGGTCATGCTGGCGCTGGTGACCGGCATACCGGAGCAGAACCTCAGGGTCATCGCACCCGACGTCGGCGGCGGCTTCGGATCGAAACTGCAGGTTACCGCCGAAGAGGTGCTGGCCCTGCTGATCGCGCGCAGGCTCGGCAGGCCGGTCAAGTGGACCGAGTCCCGCAGCGAGGGCAACATGACCGTGCACCACGGCCGCGACCAGTGGCAGCGGATCAGGATCGCGGCCGACGGCGAGGGCAAGATCCGCGGCCTGTCGGTGGACCTGCTCGCCGACATGGGCGCCTACCTCATGCTGGTGACGCCCGGAGTCCCGCTGCTCGGCGCCTTCATGTTCCCCAGCATCTACAAGATGGACGCCTACTCGTTCCGCTGCACGGGGATCTTCACCACCAAGATGCCGACCGACGCCTACCGGGGCGCGGGCGGCCGGAGGCTACCTTCGCCATCGAGCGGATCATGGACGAGCTGGCCGCCGAACTGGGCCTGGACCCGTTCGAGGTGCGGGAGCGGAACTGGATCAGGCACGAGGAATTCCCGTACACGACTGTCTGCGGCCTGACCTACGACTCCGGTAACTACGAGGCGGCGACGGCCAAGGCCCGCGAACTGTTCGACTACGACGCGCTGCGCCAGGAACAGGAGCGCCGGCGGGCCAGCGGTGACCCGGTGCAGCTGGGCATAGGCATCTCCACTTTCACCGAGATGTGCGGGCTCGCCCCGTCCAGGGTCCTCGGCTCGCTCGCCTACGGCGCAGGCGGCTGGGAGCAGGCGTCGATCAGGATGCTGCCGACCGGCAAGGTGGAAGTCGTGACCGGTTCGAGCGCGCATGGCCAGGGACACGAGACGGCCTGGAGCCAGATTGTCGCTGACCAGCTCGGAGTGCCGTTCGAGGACATCCGGGTCCTGCATGGCGACACCCAGGTCTCGCCCAAGGGCATGGATACCTACGGGTCCCGGTCGCTGGCGGTCGGCGGCATGGCCCTGGTCTCGGCCTGCGACAAGGTCATCGAGAAGGCCACGGTCATCGCGTCCAGGATGCTCGAGGCACCACCGGAGGACGTGGTCTTCGCCCATGGCGTGTTCAGCTCCGCCAGCGGCTCGGGCGCGACCAAGAGCATTCAGGAGGTGGCCCTGGCGGCCTTCGCGGCGCATGACCTGCCGGACGGCGTCGAGCCCACTATCGATGCTGATGCCACCTACGACCCGGACAACTTCTCGTTCCCGCACGGCACGCACCTGTGCGCGACGGAGGTCGACACCGAGACCGGTTTCGTCAAGATCCGCTCTTACGTGGCGGTGGACGACATCGGCCTGGCCGTCAATCCGCTGATCGTCGAGGGCCAGGTGCACGGCGGCCTGGCCCAGGGCATCGCGCAGGCCCTGTACGAGGAGGGCGTCTACGACGACGCGGGCAACCTGGTCACCACCACGCTAGCTGATTACCTGGTCCCGGCCGCGCCTGACCTGCCGTCGTACGTCACCAGCCGGACCGAGAGCCCGGCCGATAACCGGCTGGGCGTCAAGGGCGTCGGCGAGGCGGGGACGATCGCCTCCACTCCCGCGGTCGTCAATGCGATCGTCGACGCGCTGCGCCCCCTCGGCATCAGGGACATCACCATGCCCTGCACGCCCGAGCGCGTCTGGCGAGCGATCCAGACTGCTCGCAGCGGCGGGCCGGGCAGCACGGCCCAGCAGACCGGAGGAGCGGCATGATCCCCGCAAAGTTCGAGTATGTACGTCCCAGCACGCTGGACGAGGCGGTGCGGGCGCTGGCCGGCGGCGGTGAGGACGCGAAGGTCATCGCGGGCGGCCAGAGCCTGCTTCCCCTGCTGCGCCTCCGGCTGGCCTACCCCGATCTGCTGGTCGACGTCGGCCGCCTGGACGAGCTGCGCGGCGTGACGGACGCGGGCGACGCACTGCTGATCGGCGCGAGGACCACGCTCTATCAGCTGGTCCACGATCCGCTCGTGGCGCAGCACTGCGGGCTGCTGGCGCAGGCCACCGGCACGGTGGCTGACCCCGCGGTCCGTCACCGCGGCACGCTGGGCGGCGCGCTCGTGCACGCCGACCCGGCGGGTGATCTTCCCGCCGTGACGCTGGCGCTGGAGGTCACGCTGATCGCCAGGGGGCCAGCCGGCGAACGCGAGATCGCCGCGCCTGATTTCTTCGTCGACTACCTGACGACAAGCTTGCGGCCCGACGAGATCCTGACCGCGGTCCGGGTACCCAAGCTCGGGCCCGGATGGGGGTACCGGTACGAGAAATTCCACCGGACGGCGCAGGCATGGGCGACCGTCGGCGTGGCCGCGCTGGCCCGGCGATCCAACGGCACGGTCGCCGAGGCCAGGATCGGGCTGACCAACATGGGCCCGGTACCTATCCGGGCTGCGGCCGCCGAGAACGCCGCGGCCGGCGCGCAGGCCAGCCGCGAGGCACTGCGGGCTGCTGCAGACAGAGCGGCCGACGGCACGGAGCCGCCGGCCGACCTGAACGGAGCGCCGGATTACCGGCGTCACCTGGCGCGGGTACTCACCGGAAGGGCGCTGGCCGCAGCGGCAGGAATCTGAGCGGCGGGGTAAGTCGCCGGTGGCCGGCCCGGCTACCGGCGCTTCCTCGCGTCCCTGGGCACGGGCATCGCGCTGACGATCCCCCTCGGTCACCCGACGGCCTGGTTACCGGAGTGGCGCGAAGAGCTCGAGCTGGATGTTGTCGGGGTCGCGGAACACCAGGACAGATGCGTAGGGCTCGTCGGCGATGGGTGACTGGGTCAGTGGCTTGTCGGCGACATCGGCGCTGACGACGCCCTTGGACTCAAGGTGAGCCTGCCAGGCCTCCAGGTCGCTGCGGCTCGGGACCATGAACCCGGCGTGGTCGAGCCCGGTGATCGCCTCGCCGAACAGCGCGCCGGCGTTGGCATCGTGACGGTGCAGCACGATCATGAGCTGGCGGCCGTCGTCGGCCAGGAGCTTGCCGACTCCGCCGGGGTGGGGCACGTCCATCCGGAAGCGGATGCCGAACACGTCCTCATACCACCGGACGCTGGCATCGACATCGGTGACGGTCAGCGCGAGGTGGTGCAGCCGGGGGGAAGTGATCATGGGCATGGGTTCTCCTGTTCGCAGGCGAATGGACTCATCCGGGCCGGTCGGCCGCGGATTCCGATGGCCCTGGCGGGAACGGCGTCCCGTCCGCCTGGCAGTAAGCGAGAAACATCGTCACGAAGTCATCGACCAGGCGGCCCCAGCGATCCCCGCCAGGGTCGTTGGAGATCTGCTGGTCGACCAGGCCCGTGGTCAGGGCCGTCCACATGTCGACGTGACGAGGATCGACGACACCATTGAGGGCCAGGCGCTCGCGCACCGCGTCGAGGGCGCGCACGGCGGGCTGAAACGCTTGCGGCGTGGGCTCGAACCCGGGAATCGTGCGCTGGAAGAGCAGCTGGTAGCGGGCGGTGTCACTCGTGCAGAACTCCAGGAAGCGGCGCACGCCCCCGGCCAGGATCCCGCGGGGATCCTGGCTGTCGTAGGGCTCGGTCATCCGGTCGGCGAACTCGGCGGCCGCCTCGCCAAACATGGCGTCGTAAATCGCGTTCTTCGCCGGGAAATAGGCATAGATCGTCGGTGTCGTGATCCCGGCGCGCTTGGCCAGCTCGCGCAGCGACAGGGCAGCCAGGCCCTCATCATGGACCAGCTCCCAGGCCGCATCCACGATGGCCTCCCGCGCGGATCTCCGCCGCGCTTCGCGCCAGGTGCTTGGTACGCGTTGCTTAGACATCGTTCAGTAAATCTATACACTGTAAAAGAATTGGTCAAGAGACAGCTCAGCCTCGGCCGGACCGTGACTGCGCCTCCTCCAGCGCGCGCGCCACCAGGACCCTGGCCAGATGCTCGCGGTAGCCGCGGCCGGCATTGAGGTCATCAGGCGCGCTCGACTCATCGGCGGCGTGGGCAGCGGCATCTCGCGGTCCGGCCCCCGATGCGAGAGCCCGCTCGACGGCGCTGGCCCTGGCCGGCGTCTGCCCCATATTCACCAGGGCCACGTTGTGGCCCTGGACCGCGACGCCGACAATCGCCCAGTCGATGGCGCGCTTGGTGAACTTCTGGAACGACCAGCCGGTCATGTGCGGCCTGGGGATGCGGATCTCGGTGAGCAGCTCGCCGGGTCGCAGTGCGGTCTCGAACAGGCCGCGGAAGAATTCGCCGGACCCGATCTCGCGGCGGCCGGACGGCCCGCGGGCGACCAGCGTCGCGTCCAGGGCCAGGATCACCGCGGGCAGGTCAGCCGCGGGGTCGCCGTGCGCCAGTGAGCCGCCGATCGTGCCGCAATGGCGGACCTGCGGATCGCCCACCTGCCCGGCGGCACGGGCGAGCAGCGGCAGCTCGCTGGCGAGCAGGCCGGACCTGGCCATGTCGTCATGGCGGGTCAGCGCGCCCACCGCGATATGGCTGTCATCGTCTCGGATGTAGCGCAGCTCATCGAGCCGGCCGATGTCGACCAGGATCTCGGGCACGGCCAGGCGCAGCTTCATGAGCGGGAGCAGCGAATGGCCGCCGGCCAGGAACTTCGCGTCCTCGCCGCCCCTGGCGGCCAGGTCCAGGGCCTCATCCACGGACGCGGCCCGCTGATAGGTGAAGGATGCGGGGATCAACCAGGCCGCCTCTCGCTGGCGGCCAGCACCGCCCGGACAATGTTGTGATAGCCAGTGCACCGGCACAGGTTGCCTTCCAGGCCTGACCTGACCTCTTCCTCCGTGGGGGAGGCGTTCTCGGCCAGCAGCGAGACGGTCGCCATCACCATGCCCGGGGTGCAGAATCCGCATTGCAGCGCGTGCTCCGCGCGGAACGCGCGCTGGACCGGGTGCATCTCGTCCGGGCTGATGGCCAGTCCCTCGACGGTCATCACCTCGCGCTCGTCCGCCTGGGCGGCCAGCACGGTGCACGACTTGACCGACTGCCCGTCCAGCAGGACCGTGCAGGCCCCGCAGGAGCTGGTATCGCAGCCCACGTTGGTCGCGGTGAGGCCGGCCTGCTCGCGCAGGAAGTGCACGAGCAGGGTGCGATCCTCCACCTCGGCCCCGACCTGGCTGCCGTTGACCGTCACGGTGACCTTCACAGGCTCTCCCTTGCCTCGCTGATTGCGGCCCATACCCTCGCTGGCGTGGCCGGCATGTCGATATGGAGGACGCCGAGATAGCTGACCGCGTCGATGACCGCGTTCTGGGTGGCGGGGGCGGCGCCGATCGTGCCGGCCTCGCCGATCCCCTTGGCCCCGAGCGGGTTGACGAAGGTCGGGGTCTCGCTGGCCAGCAGCTCAAAGCTGGGCAGCTCGGCGGCCGTGATGGTGGCGTAGTCCACCAGGGTGCTGGTGAGCGGATTGCCGTCGGCGTCGTACACCATCTCTTCCAGCAGTGCTTGCGCCACGCCCTGGGCGATGCCCCCGTGCCGCTGGCCCTCGGCCAGTACCGGGCTGACGATCGTCCCGGCATCGTCAGCGGTCACATGCCGGATGAGAGTGGCCTTGCCGGTCTCGGTGTCCACCTCGGCGACCGCGAGATGGGTGCCGAACGGGAAGGTGGGCTGCCCCTCGTGGTACTCGACGACGGCCACCAGGCCGTCAGGCCCGGCGTGATCTGCTACGTCGGCCCAGGTCCTGCCGGTCGCGGGATCACCGCGGACCTGCCACGCGCCGCGCTCGACGTCGAGTTCCAGGTCGGCTTCACTGGCCTCGATCATCTCCGCTGCCACCCGGCGCGCCTGATCCTTGACGTCGATCGCGGCCTTGTGCACGGCGACACCGCCCAGCTGCAGTGACCGCGAGGCATAGGTGCCGACGCCCATGGGGATGAGGTCGGTATCGCCGTGGATCACCGTGACCTTCGCCATCGGGATCCCCAGCTCGGCCTCGACCAGCATGGCCCAGGTCGTGTGGTGACCCTGGCCGTGCGGGGAACTGCCGGTGTAGACGGTGGCTGTGCCATCGCCGCCCACCACGAGCCGGGCGGTCTCCCCGTTGGCCGCGTCCGCGGCCGTGATCTCCACGTAGCTGGCCAGGCCGATGCCCAGCTGGACCACGTCCCCCCGCGCCCGCCGGCGGGCCTGCTCGGCCCGCAGCTCGCGGTAGCCCGCTGCGGCCAGCACCTTGTCCAGCGCGCCGGCGTAATCTCCCGTGTCGTAAACGGCCCCGCTGGCCGTGGTGTACGGGAACTTGCCCGGCGCGATCAGGTTCTGCCGGCGTACCTGCGCCGGGTCCCGGCCGATGGCGGCGGCAAACAGGTCGACCGCCCTCTCGATCGCGGCTGTCGCCTCCGGCAGGCCGGCCCCCCGGTACGCGGAGATCGGCGTCGTGTTGGTCACCACCACCCGAAACGCAGACTCAACGTGGGGAATGTCGTACGGCCCGGCGGCCATCAGGCTGGTGAGGCCGGGCAGGAAGCCGCCCATCCGCGGGTAGGCCCCGGTGTCCTGCACGATTTCGAGCCGGTAGGCCAGGATGCGCCCGTCCTTGCTCCCGCCGATCGTGATGGTCTGCCGCTGGGCCCGCCCGTGCGTCATCCCGACCAGGTTCTCGCTGCGCGTCTCTGCCCAGCGCAGGGCCCGGCCGGTCCGCCTGGCGGCCCATGCGACGGCGACCGCGTCCCGGTCAACGCCGATCTTGGCCCCGAATCCGCCGCCCACATCCGGGGCTATCACCCGGATGGCGCCCGGGTCGAGCCCGAGTTGCCCGGCGAGCACGAAACGGGAGATCTGCGCGTTCTGCGTGCTCACCCACAGGGTCAGCTTGCCGTCCGCCCACCGGGCCGCGGCCGCGCGTCCCTCCAGCGGCACCGGCGCGAGCCGCTGGTTCTCGATGGTCCGCTGCACCACGATGTCACAGCCGGCGAAGGCTGCCTCGTCGGCGGGCGCCCCGGCCGTCACCGCGACATTCGACCCGGTCACCGGGAACAGCAGGGTCCCGCTGTCCAGGCCGCCGTCGACGCCCACCACCGCGGGCAGCGGCTCATAGTCCACGCTGACCAGCTCGGTCGCGTCCTCACCCTGGTAGCGCTCGGCGGTAATGACGATCGCCACCGGCTCACCGACGTAGCGCACCCGGTCACCGGCCAGCAGCGGCTCGGTGAACGGGCCGCCGAGCGGCATGGGCCCGCCCTCGCCGCCCGACCCGTCGTCATCGGGGGGCGGCGGCAGATCGTCCAGGTCGGCGGCGGTCAGCACGGCGACGACCCCCGGTGCCTGGCGCGCCGCCGAGACGTCGATGCCCGTGATCAGCGCGTGCGCGACCGGGCTGCGCACGAACGTGATCCGCGCTGCCTCCGCCAGTTCCGGCACTCGCAGGTCATCGACGTAAGTGCCCCCCGCCGTCAGGAGCCGCGGGTCCTCGGTCCGCATCACTCTGGTCCCCAGGATGCTCATGTGGCTCGCCTGCCTTTCCCTGCGTGACCTGCCGCAACGTGCGGACGAGCTGGAGCCCGTGAGGTGCACTCAGTGTATTACCGCGCCGGCCAGGCTGGCCCACGTAACGGCGCCGCTCGCCGCGGGCCCGAGCACTCATTAGCCTGGAACGATGCCGAATCCCCACGAGCCTGCGCTGTCGCTGTCTGAGTGGCTGGTGTTGTGCCTGATCTGCGAGAAGCCCACGCACGGCTATGTCATCACCGGCCTGCTGGCCAGGGAGAGCGGGCTGGGCCAGATCTGGCGGGTCCCCAAGCCGGTGATCTACCGGGCCATGCACCGGCTCGAACTGCTCGGCCTGGTCCGGACGCTGGGGGAGCAGCCGTCCATTCACGGCCCGGTTCGCTCGCTCGTCGAGGCGACCCCGTCCGGGCGAGGCGCTGCCGGGGCGTGGCTGAGCAGGCCGGTGGTGCATGCCAGGGACATCCGGTCCGAGCTGCTGGTGAAACTCGCGCTGCTCGACCGGGTCGGCGCCGACCCGCGCGAGCTGCTCCAGGCGCAGCACGCACAGCTCATTCCCATGGCCGCGGCGCTCGGAGCTCGCCTGCGGGCGGCCACCGGATTTGACCGGACCATGATCCTGTGGCGCTACGAGATGATCACGGCGACCATCCGGTTCCTGGATTCGATGGCCCGGCAGGAACTGGCCAGCCCGCGCGAGGTGCAGACAGAGCCCCAGTCCGGCCGGTAGAACAAGGGGACAGGGCCGGATGGGTGAGCCGGCTGGCCGGTCGAAGGGATGAGCCATGATTGAGCCCTATCAGGCCCTGGGCCTGGTCCCCACCATGCGTGGCATCCGCCATCGCCGTGAGATCGAGACGAACCTCGAACATCTCTCGCACCTGATCAAGGCTGCATCGTGGCTGTCCAGCCTGGACTTGCCGGTACGTCTCATCACGATCCCCGAGGGTGCTCTGCAGGGGTTCAACGACGAGGTCCTGGACCTCGATCACGAGGAGTTCGCCAGGGAGTGCGCGATCGATATCCCGGGTCCCGAGACCGATTATCTTGGTGCGCTGGCCCGGCAGTGGAACGTTTTCCTTATGGCTCAGGCAAAAGCCCGCCATCCCGAATTTCCCGGCCGTTTCTTCAATGTTGGATTTATACTCAGCCCGGACGGCGAGGTAATTCTCCGGCATCATAAAGTCGTGCCACTGCTGCCGGTCGAGCATTCGGTGACCCCGCACAATGTCTGGGACAAGTGGATCGAGCTATATGGCCGCAACCTGGATGCATTCTACCCGGTAGCCGACACGGAAATCGGGCGGCTCGGATTCCTGATGGCCAACGAGGGCTCATATCCGGAAAATGCGCGCGGCCTGGCCATGAACGGCGCTGAGGTTGTTTACCGTGGCCCGTACCCGCACCCGCATGTCGGTAACGGGCTGTTCGAGATCCAGAATCGCGCGCGGGCTCTCGACAATAACCTGTACCTGATCGCATGCAACGTCGGCACGTACTACCTGCACTCCGATTCCGATATACCGATTGATACTTTCGGCGGCGGGTCAGCCGTGATCGACTACCGCGGGCAGATAATCGGCCGGCACGACTACAGCGGCGGATCCTCCTGGGTGGCCGGGACCGTCGACGTCGAGGCGCTGCGCCTGTTCCGCGCTAATGCCCAATGGGACAACTGGATCAAGGATCTCACTACCGAGCAGTATCAGATTATTTACGAAGAGCCGGTCTACCCGAAGAATATCTATCTCGACCATGCACCGTACGGCCATGACGATTACCGCCGCGAAGTGACAGATAAGCAAGTCAAGCTCATGCACGAGCGGGATATCTGGGTGCCACCGGACAGATGACGACGATGAGGAGACCTGGCCAGGCTGCGGCCCTCTGCGCAATCGCTTTCCTGGTGCTGGGCTGCGCGACCGCCGGCCAGGTCGCGGGACCAGCAGGTACGTCGCGCTCTGCCTCCCTCCGCCCAGTGCCTTCGCCGCCGCTCTCCGCATCACCGTCCCCCGCGTCGCCAGCGCCCGCGGCCAGTGCGGTTGCATCTCCTTTTGCGAGCCGCGGCCTGCGCAGTTACCTGGCCAGCCGGTCTGGCCGGGTCACTGCGGCGCTGTACGACGCACGTACCAGGCACATCTGGGTCTTCCACCCGCAGTCTGTTCAGTACACCGCGAGCATTGTGAAAGTGGAGATCATGGGAACTGCTCTCCAGGAAGCCGAATCTGCCGGCCAGGAGCTGCCGAAAGCGGAGGCCGCCCTGATGCCTTCGATGATCGAGAACAGTGACAATCAGTCAGCGACCGCGCTGCTCAATGATGTGGGCGGTCCCAGCGCCGTCGCGCGGTTCGACCGATCAGCCGGGATGAATCACACGACGCCATCGACCCTGGCCCTGATCCCCGGAACCTCGCTGCCGGGCTGGGGTCTCACGACAACTACCGCACTCGATGAGGTCACTCTCATTTCGAAGTTCGCCTATCCAGGCCCGGTCCTGTCCGATGCCTCTAGGGAATACGGGCTGTCCCTGATGGAGGATGTCGAAGCCGATCAGAGCTGGGGCGTCTCCGGTGGCGTTCCCGCTGGGACGACGGTAGCCATCAAGAACGGCTGGCTTCCGCTCGGGTCGTCGGGCTGGCAAGTCGACAGCATCGGGTGGGTTTCTGGTCATGGCCGTAATTACGTGCTCGCCGTGCTGACCGACGGCAGCCCGACAGAAGCCTACGGAATAGCGACCATCGAGACTATAGCCAGGGACGCCTACCGATCTCGGCGCCGCGTCCCGCGAGGGTAAGCCGCCAGAGCGCTCATCATTCCGGACCGGTGCCGGCGGCCGGGACGGAATCAGCTTCTAGATGCTGCCCTTCGACGTCTGCGGCAACCCGTATTGCACTGCGATCGGATTCCATATGCCGACGAACATTACCTTGTAGCTGACTGCCTGGTCGCCCGCCGCAAGCGCCGCGCTCGACTGGCTTCCGGCCTGGCAGTCGGACACCTGCTGATGCGCCCACGTCAGGTAGTCATTGTCAGCGTTAAGCGAGTAGAAAAGTGCCTGCGTCAGGTCGAGTTTCAGCTGCGCGCCGTCCTGAAGCGCTGCTGTTGACAGATTCTGAGCCTGATCGTATTCGGCTTGGCGCTGATTGCGAACCTGCTGGATCTGCTGCACGCTGGGCGAAAGATCGGTGCAGCCTGCGACATTATCGGTCGCAGTGCTCAGGTCAGCGCTGCTCGCGGCGCCTGATGTCAGCAGATTGCTGACCGCCGCCGCTTCGGCGCTTGATGGCGATGATGGTGCCGGTGTTGTGGAGGATGCCGGTGACGCGGAGGATGCCGGTGACGCGGAGGACGCGGGTGATGCGGGCGCCACTGGCGATGCGGGTGCCGATCGCGGGGTGATGTGGCCATGGCCGGCGAGAACGACGGCCGCCGCCACCGCCGCTGCGCCGACGGCAACGGCCGCGGCAACCAGGCCAGCGATCATGCCACGGGATCGTCGTGCGGGCGCCGGGGACGGCCAGGCGGGCCCGCTCGGCCCGTACGGGCCGTACAGCCCGGATGGCCCGCTCGGCCCGGATGGCCCGCTCGGCCCGTACGGCCCGCTTGGCCACGCGCCGCCGGCACGATGCTGCCGGTCGCCGTGGATCGCGGCTTCTGCCTGGCCCGCGGGTGCCATGACCGGCTGCTGGTAGCGGTCGATGGCGGTCCCTGGCGCTGGCCCCGCCAGCCCGGTGGCAGGCCAGGGCCGCGGCTGATCCCCCGCGCCGGGGCCGGGGCGAGCGCCATCCCGGCTACCCGGTGGCTCAGGCTCACCGGGAATCAGCCGAAGGGACCGGCCCAGGTCCGTGGCGAACTGCGCGCCGGTGGCGTAACGCTCGTCCGGCGACTTCGCCATCGCTGCGGCCAGCACGCGATCGACGGCCGCCGGAAGGTCTCCGCGCCGCGCGGTGAGTGACGGCGGCGGCTCAGACAGATGCGCCGTGATCAGTGCGAGGCCGGGGCCCCGGCGGAACGGCGGCGTTCCGCTGAGCAGCTCGAACGTGGCGCAGCCGAGTGAGTAGAGGTCCGCGCGCCCGTCCACCTGGTGCCCGTCGATCTGCTCAGGCGCGATGTAGTCGAGAGTGCCTACGAACTGCCCGGTCATGGTGAGGTTGCTGGCGGAAAGCGGCTGCTTGCTGATCCCGAAGTCGGAGAGATAAACGTGCTCGGGCAGGTCAGCTGCGGGGGAGCCGCGGCCGGGGCCGTCCGCTGCCGCCCTCGCATCGAGCAGCATGTTGGCGGGCTTGACATCGCGGTGGATCAGGCCGTGAGCGTGGGCCGCGTCGAGCGCGGCGGCGACCTGGCTGATGATGGCCCACGCCCGCGCCGCGGACAGCGGGCCGCCCTGCTCCAGCAGCGACCGGACGTCTCCGCCCTGCACGTAACGCATGGCGATGAACAAGGTTTCGCCGGCATTTCCCGCTTCGTAGATCGGGATGATATTCGGATGGTCGACGGCGGCCGCGGCGCGTGACTCGTTGATGAATCTCTGCCGGAATCCGGTGTCCGCGGCTAGTCCCGCGGCCAGCAGCTTGAGCGCCACGCGGCGACCCAGGCGCTCGTCGCGAGCCCGGTAGACGACCGCCATACCGCCCTCGCCGATCTGCTCCTCAAGCCGATAGCCGGCGATCTCACCTCCCGGGCCGATTTCGTCCGGGGCTGCGGTGTCCTGTTTCTCGGCTCGGCCGACCTCGGTCGGCGGGTGCGGCGAGATCTTGCCCGGCGGCGGCGACCTCGTCTCCGGCGGCGGAGGCGGCGTCCCCGCCTCCGGCGATTCCTGGCCTGCGGGCTTTTCGGCGGGCGGGGCGGGCTCGTCGCTCATGTCACTCCCCCGCGATCGGGGCACGTCATCGAGGGCTCGCCGTCGACGGGGCCCGGGGCCGCCGTCGAGACGGCTGCCCTTAACCGGCGCCTCGTCATGAATGTCCCCCGCACTGCCGAGATTGTAATTATGACCCCGCAGATGGTGACGCGCCAGACCTCCGCTTGACGAAACCTGATAACAGCTTATTATCATAGTGATATCTATTTTTCGGCCAAGCGGTGACCGCGGCGCGCACGGCAGGCACCGCGGGCCCGGCCAGGGACAAGGCGGACACATGGGCAGCAACCACACAGCAACCGAGCTGACCGGCTGGCGCCGGCGGTACGGTGACGGGGGCGGGCGGCAGGCTTGCGCCGGGACCGCGGCGATCGAAGTCAGCCACCTGACCAAGGACTTCGGCGGACGGACCGCCGTCGCGGATGTGTCTTTCAGCGTCGCCCGCGGCGAGGTGTTCGGGTTCCTCGGCCCCAACGGCGCCGGCAAGACCACGACGGTGCGGACGCTCGCCACTCTCCTGGCCCCGACCTCGGGGTCGGCAACGGTCGCCGGCATCCCGCTCACGGCCGAGAACGGGGTCGAGATCCGCCGGCGGATATCGGTCATGCCCGAGTCGCCGGGCCTGTACCGGCGGCTGAGCGTGGCCGAGAACCTCGAATGCTTCGCCGACCTCTACGAGATACCCGACCCTGGCGATCGCATCGCCGGGGCCCTGAAGGCCGTCAACCTGGCCGACCGGGCCAACGATGCCTGCGGCACCCTGTCCAAGGGCCTAGGCCAGCGGGTCGCCCTGGCCAGGGCGCTGCTCAGTGACCCGGAGGTGCTGTTCCTGGACGAGCCGACGGCCGGCCTGGACCCGGTCGCCGCCCGCGACGTCCATGAGCTGATCACCACGCTCCGCCAGCGCGGTGTGACGATCTTCCTCACCACGCACCGCCTCGAGGAGGCCGAGCGCCTCTGCGACCGCGTCGCGATCCTGAATACGACGCTGCGCACGATCGGCCGCCCCGCCGAGCTGCGTGACCGGCTGTTCGCCAAGACGCTCACGGTCCAGACCCTCGTCCCGCTCCCCGGCCCGGACGCCGTCTTCACCGGCCTGCCCGCCGTCGACAGCTGGCGCCAGGACGGCCCCGCCGCCTACGTCCTGGCCGTGTCTGACCCGGCCGCCGCCGCACCCGCCGTCACCCGGGCCCTGGTGGGAGCCAGCGCCGACGTGCTGTCGATCAGCCAGGCGCACCACTCGCTCGAGGACGTCTACCTCGAGCTGATCAACAAGGACGAGGAGCCGAGCCGGCCATGAAAATAAGCACCAGGCGCGTCCGGGCCATCTTCCGCAAGGAACTGCGCGAGTACCGGCGCAACCGCGCCATCATCGCGACGATGGCCATCCTCCCGCTGATCTTCCTCATCCAGCCGCTGATCGAGATCTTCACCCTGCCCGCGTCATCGGCGAGCGCGCTGAGCCATGAGAATCCACTGCTGTACCTGCTGGCCATCCCGGCGCTCGTGCCGGCCTTTGTCGCCGCCTACTCGGTCGTCGGCGAGCGGCAGCAGGGCACCCTCGAGCCGGTGCTCGCGACGCCGGTCCGCCGCGAGGAATTCCTGCTGGGCAAGGCCCTGGCCGCCCTCGTCCCGTCGCTGGCCGTCTCCTATGCGGTCTACGCCTTCTTCCTCGCCTGCGTCGCGCTCTTCGCCCAGCCGGGCGTCGCGCCAGCGCTCCTGCGAGGCCCGGAGCTGCTCGCCCAGTTCCTCTTCACGCCCCTCCTGGCCGGCTGGTCGATCTGGGTCGGCATCGCGATTTCCGCTCGCTCCAGCGAGGTCCGTGTCGCCCAGCAGCTCGGCATGCTCGCGAGTCTCCCGACCGTCGCGGTGACCACGCTCATCGCGCTCAACGTGATCCACCCGAGCCTCCGCCTGGCCCTCGCCCTCGCGGCGGCCATGCTGGTCCTCAACCGACTCGGCTGGCGGATCACCTCAGCCACGTTCGACCGCGAACGGCTCATCACCGGGGCCAGGTGATGGACGTGCCGTGCGGACGGACGGTGTCCTAGCCGCGCGGGACCAGGGCACCGGTCCGGACCGCCTCCGCGGCCAGGACGCCGAAGAGGTAGAAGTAGGCCGATTCCTCATCGTCGAAATGACGCACCTCATGCCGGGCACCGGCGGCGGCGTTGAACACCTCGAACCCGGCCTCGGTCGGCAGCAGGCACATCGCCCCGTCGATCTCGGCGCCGATGGCATAGGAGGCGGCCGGGATGGCGGCCAGATTCGCGAGTTCGGAGAAGATTCCCGCCGTGGCCGGCCGCGCCCGCCTGCGGCGGGCCACGGGCATGGCGGGCAGCGGATCCTGGATCAGCCGATCCTGAGCCGGCGGCTGCTGGGATGAGGGGGCCAGCTGACGAGACGCGGCCGAGGTCGCGCGCAGCGCCGCCGCTTCCAGCGGCAGCGGGGGCTCCTCGTATGCCGGCAGAGCCACGCCAGGGCGGCCCTGGTGGCCAGCTGGCGTAGCCCCGAAGGGCGCTGGCGATGGCCGGGTGTCAGTGGCCGGGGGCGGCACGGGACCGGACCGCGGCGGCGGGATGCGGCTGGGGACGGCCATCGCGGGGTCCAGGACGGGATCCGCCGTTGCGGTGCCGAGGCCGGGAGGTGCCATCGGCGGGCTGAAGCCCGGAGCCGGCGCAGCCGGCATGAAGCCGGCGGGCATGCGGGAGACGAGGGCGGCGGGGGGAGTGGTGCCGGACGTCAGGGCCGGGGACGGTGGTGGCGCCCCGCCGCCGGGGCGATACGGGTAGTCGGTGCGCTCCTCGACAATGTCGTGCACCTCATCGTGCGGCGTGATCAGCTCGAAAACACCGCGGTCCACCTGCCAGTAGCCGAGCTTCTCGGCCTGGTAGGCATCATGGCCAAGAAAGGCGATATGCAGCCGGTCGCCCAGGTCATCGAGGATGATGCAGGGCTCGCCGCGGAACGTGCCCGTCGGGCGGGACTGCCACAGGGCCTGGACCTCGTTCAGGTGCAGCTGCTTGCGCCAGTGGCCGGTAGCCGGCTCGAATCCGAGGTCCTCAGGGGGCGGGCAGGCCGCGAACAAGACGACGTCAGCCTCGGCGGGCCCGATGCCCGCTTCATATGGCTGTCCCTGGTAGGTCGCCATGAGCCGATAACGCATCATTCAGATCCCCTCGGCCGGGCGCAGCCAGGCCTGCCCGTCGTAACGGGCGATGAACTCAGCCTGGCCAGGGCTGATCCGGTACATCTCGGTCCCCACCGGGACCGGTATCGGATCAGTGTAGAACTCGGGGATGGCACGAGCCGGGGAAGAGGTGTAACCGGTCCCGGTGAACGGCGGCTTTCCCGACCAGTCGCCCCCCAGCTCGGCCGAGTACGGCACCTGGTAGGACTGGGTGGCGACCGCGTTCCAGCGCACGATGTAGATCTCGGGCATGTCCGCGCTGAACTCCGAGCCCTCATAGCCGAGATCCAGGGCCTCATAAAATTCAGCCGGGGTCGCAAAGGAGGTCTCCTTGGCCAGATACACGAATCCGGCGATGACCGAGCGGCGGCCCGTCAGGTAGGGCTCGACCAGGCGCGGCGGGATCACCTTCTGCATCAGCGTTCCCGGCTCGATGGCCGTGGGCGGCTTGCCAACCTCCCGCACGGACTCCCCTGTAGTCAGACCTTGCTGCGGTGCCAAGAGACTCTCATATCCCGAAAATACGTCATCAACTGGTTCTGCGCGCTGCCAGTTCTGCTGACCTGCTCATATCGAGCGCAAGGCTACCGCCGTCGGCCCCGTGGTGCTGGGCCAGCCGGCCCGCAGGCGCAACTAGAGTTGGCCCGTGTCTGAGCTGAGCGGTGGGGGGAGTCGGTTCCGCAGTGATGATGGCTCGGCCGACCCTCAGGTAGCCGCGGCGCTCGCGGCGTTCGCAGCGGGCCGCGGCGGCGAGCACGCAGCGCTGACGGCGCTGGCGGACTCGCGGCTGCTGGTCCCGGTGCTGGCCGCGCTGACCACGGCAACCGCCCAGCCCGCGGGGCACCAGGACGCCACGGGGCGGCAGGACGCCACGGGGCGGCAGGACGCCGGGGCGCAGAAGGCCAGCGACATGGCCCTTCCGACTCTGGTCGGAGCTGACGGCAGGCATGCGGTTCCGGCCTTCACCAGCCTGGCCGCGCTCACGCGATGGCAGGCCGCCGCGCGGCCGGTGCCGACGGAGGCTGGCCTGGTCTGGCGCGCGGCCGTGGCCGAGTCGTGCGCCGTCGTGATCGACATCGCCGGGCCTGTCCCGCTGGCGGTCGAGGGTGCGCGGCTCACGGCACTCGCGCGCGGCCAGGCGCCCCCCCGGCCGCACGAGGATGCGGACATCCTGCTCGCGGTCGGGGCGGCCGTAGCGGAGCACGCCAGCGGCGCGAGATTCAGCGTCGCCCCCGCCGATGCCGCTGACGCCGCCGATGCTGCCAGCGACCTGACGATCCGGCTGACGAGCCCGGCCGGGCCCGACAGCGCCAGCGCCGCCGAGCTGGCCGGCCTGATCGGGGCGGCGGTAATGACGAGGCTCGGCGGCCGCCTGCGCCGCGGCGTGGCCATCGTCGTCAGCCCGGCCGCGGATGACAGGATCGGCCGATGACCACCGGCCGGGAAGGATCGGCAGGATGCTGCGCTGGCTGACGGCCGGAGAGTCACACGGGCGTGCCCTCGTGGCGATCTGCGAGGGAATGCCGGCCGGGGTGGAGATCACCACGGCCGACCTGGCCGCCGCCCTGACCCGCAGGCGCGCCGGATACGGGCGCGGCGCGCGGATGAAGTTCGAGCAGGACGAGGCCGAGATCACCGGCGGGGTCCGGCACGGGCGCACGCTCGGCGGCCCGGTGGCCATCCGGGTGGCCAATACCGAGTGGCCCAAGTGGGAGACCGTGATGTCCGCGGATCCGGTGGACGCGCAGATCCTGGCCGAGCAGGCCAGGAATGCTCCGCTGACTCGGCCCCGGCCGGGCCACGCGGACCTGGCCGGCATGCAGAAATACGGTCACGACGATGCGCGGGCCGTGCTGGAGCGGGCCAGCGCGCGGGAGACCGCGGCGCGGGTGGCGCTCGGCGAGCTGGCCCGGCGTTTCCTGGGCCAGGCGCTCGGCGCGCAGATCGTCAGCCACGTGGTCGCCATCGGCACGGTCTGCGCTCCCGACGGCGTCGTGCCGGGGCCGCAGGACGCCGCACGGGTGGACGATGACCCGGTCCGGTGCCTGGATCAGACGGCCAGCGCGGCCATGCAGGCGGAAATTGACCAGGCCCGAAAGGACGGGGATACCCTCGGCGGCGTGGTCGAGGTAGCCGTCTACGGGCTGCCCCCCGGCCTGGGCAGCCACGTGCACTGGGACCGGCGGCTGGACGGCCGGCTGGCCGGGGCCATGATGAGCATCCAGGCGATCAAGGGCGTCGAGATCGGCGACGGGTTCACCACGGCGCGCCGGCGCGGCTCGCAGGCCCATGACGAGATGGAAGGCACGCGTGACGGCATCCGCAGGCGGACCAACCGGGCGGGCGGGATCGAGGGCGGGATGAGCACCGGCGAGCCGCTCAGGGTGCGGGCGGCGATGAAGCCGATCTCCACCGTGCCACGAGCCCTGGACACGGTCGACGTGCGGACCGGCGAGCCCGCCAAGGCCATTAACCAGCGCAGCGACGTTACTGCCGTCCCGGCCGCGGGCGTGGTGGCCGAGGCCATGGCCGCCCTGGTGCTGGCCGATGCGGCGATCGAGAAGTTCGGCGGCGACTCGGTCGAGGAGACCCGGCGTAACCTGCGCGGCTACCTGGAGACGCTGGCGATCTCCTGAGCGCCGCGCCCGCGCCGTCCGCCCGCGCCGCCTCGCCTGCGCCCGCCGGTCCCGGCGGTAGGGTGTGGCGTTGTGGAATGGCCTGGGCGTGAGTAGGGCGGCGGCGATCCTGATCGGGCCGCCGGGAGCCGGCAAGTCGACGGTCGGCGCGCTGCTGGCCGAGCGCCTGGCGGTCGGCTTCCTGGACACCGACGCCAGCGTCGAGGCCGCCGCAGGCAAGCCGGTCAGCGAGATCTTCGTCGAGGACGGCGAGGAGGCGTTCCGCGTGCTGGAGCGCGCGGCGGTGGCGGCCGCGATCGGCGGTCACGACGGGGTGATCAGCGTGGGCGGCGGCGCGGTGCTGGATCAGAGCACCCAGGCCCTGCTAGCCGGCCAGAGCGTCGTCTACCTGGAGACCGGCTTCGCCGCGGCGGCCAAGCGGGTCGGCCTGGACGTGCCACGGCCGCTGCTGCTCGGGAACCCGCGCGCCCAGCTCAAGGCCCTGCTGGAGCAGCGGCTGCCGGTCTACCAGCGGCTCGCCTGGATCACTGTGGCCACCGACAGCAGAACCCCCGAGCAGGTCACCGACGAGATCGCCGCCCGGATCCCGGCCGCCAGGGACAGCTCGGGACCGGCCCGGTGACCATGACCGCGAAACGGGATGCCCCCGGCCGGCCTGCACGTCCGCAGCGCCAGGGACCGCCGCAGTGACCGCGGCGGCCACCAGGATCGGCGTCGGCGGCGAGCAGCCTTACGAGGTGGTCGTGGGCACGGGCATCCTCGGCGAGCTGCCGGGCCTGGTCGGCCAGCGCGCGGCCTCGGTGGTGGTCATCCACGCCAGCGGCCTGAGCCACGTCGCCCGGCCCGCGTGCGAGGAGCTGGCGGCCGCCGGGTACCTCGTGCACGCCGAGGAGATTCCCGACGGCGAGGCGGCCAAGGACATCGGCGTGGCCGCGGGACTGTGGTCGCGGCTGGCAGTACACCGGACCTCCCGTTTCGATGTAATTGCGGGAGTCGGCGGCGGGGCAGTGACCGATCTTGCCGGTTTTGTCGCGGCGACCTGGCTGCGCGGGGTGCGCCTGGTGCTGGTGCCGACCACCCTGCTGGCCGCCGTGGATGCGGCGATCGGCGGCAAGACGGCGGTGAACATCGCCGCCGGCAAGAACCTGGTCGGCGCGTTTCACCCGCAGGCCGGCGTGCTGGCCGACCTGGCGGCGCTCGGTTCCCTGCCCGGCCCGCAGTACATCAGCGGGATGGCCGAGGTGATCAAGGCAGGCTTCATCGCCGATCCGGCGATCCTCGACCTGATCGAGGCGGATCCCGCCGCCGCCGCCCGCCCCGGCGGAGCGCACGAGCGAGAGCTGGTCGAGCGCGCGGTCCGGATGAAGGCGGGGGTGGTGGCCGCGGACCTGCGCGAGGCCGGGCCGCGGGAGATGCTCAATTACGGGCACACGCTCGGCCACGCGATCGAGCGGGCCGAGGGGTTTGCCATCCCGCACGGCCACGCGGTGGCGATCGGCATGATGTTCGCCGCGGCCGTGGCGCGCCTGGCGGGCCGGCTGGATCCGGCCACCGCGGCGCGGCACGGCGCGATCCTGACCGCCGTGGGACTGCCGACGCGCTACCGGCCCGGCGCCTGGCCGGCGCTGCGCGAGGCGATGGCCGTGGATAAGAAGTCCCGCGGGGCGCGGCTGCGCCTGGTCGTGCTCGACGGCCTGGCGCGGCCGGCGATACTGGCCGACCCGCCCGAGGACCTGCTGGCCCGCGCGTACGCGGAGGTGTCCTAAACGATGCGGACCGTGCTGGTGCTGAACGGGCCGAACCTCCAGCGGCTGGGCTCCCGGCAGCCGGAGGTGTACGGCTCGGCCACGCTGGCTGACCTGGCCAGCGCGTGCGCGGCGGCCGGGCAGGACCTGGGGCTGCGCGTGGATGTACGGCAGACCGACGACGAGGCGGAGCTGATCGGCTGGGTGCACGAGGCGGTCGACGGGCGGCTGCCGATCGTCCTCAACCCCGCGGCCTTCACCCACTATTCCTACGCGCTGGCCGACGCCCTGGCCATGCGGACTGCCCCGCTGGTCGAGGTGCACCTGTCCAACCCGGCGGCGCGGGAGGCATTCCGGCACACCTCGGTGGTGGCGGGCATCGCCGACGGGACGGTGGCCGGCTTCGGGCTGCTGTCCTACCAGCTCGCGCTGCGGGCGATCGCGGCGCTGGTCGCCGCGGGCTGACCGGGCGACGCCCGCGGCGGCTACTGTGATCTCATGCGCATCGGGATGTCCCTGAACTATGCGGGTGGTTTCGCTGAGACCGCGGCCGCACTGGCCGACTACGAGAAGGCCGGGCTCGACATCGTCTTCGTGCCCGAGGCTTACAGCTACGACGCGGTCAGCCAGCTCGGCTACCTCGCGGCCAAGACGGACCGGATGCAGCTCGCCTCCGGCATCCTGCAGCTGTACTCCCGGACCCCGACGCTGACCGCGATGACGGCCGCGGGCCTTGACTACGTCTCGAACGGCCGGTTCGTGCTCGGGATCGGCGCGTCCGGGCCGCAGGTGATCGAGGGCTGGCAAGGGGTTCCCTATGACGCCCCGGTCGGCCGGACCCGCGAGATCATCGAGATCTGCCGCCAGGTATGGCGGCGCGAGCGCCTGGAGTATGCGGGCAAGTACTACACGATCCCGCTGCCGGCCGATCAGGGGACGGGCCTGGGCAAGCCCCTCAAGCTGATTAATCACCCCGTCAGGGACCGGATCCCGATCGTGGTGGCCGCGATCGGCCCGAAGAACGTGGAGCTGGCGGCCGAGCTCGCCGAGGGCTGGGAGCCGATCTTCTACCTGCCGGAGAAGGCGGCGGACGTCTGGGGAGCCCCGCTGGCCGCCGGGACAGCCAGGCGGGACCCCGCCCTCGGGCCGCTGGACGTGGTCGCCCAGGCGTCGCTGGCCATCGGCGAGGACGTCACCGGCCTGCTGGAGCTCGGCGGCGGCCCTGGCCCTGTACATCGGCGGGATGGGGGCCAGGAGCCAGAACTTCTACAACCGGCTCGCGGGCCGGTACGGCTACGAGCAAGAGGCCGCCGCCATCCAGGATGCCTACCTGGACGGGCGCAAGGACGAGGCGGCAGCGCTGGTGCCGGCCTCGCTGCTGGCGGGGATCTCGCTGGTCGGGCCCCGGTCGCTGGTCGCCGAGCGGCTGGCCGCGATGGCCTCCTCCGGCGTCACCACCCTCAACGTGACCCCGCTGGCGGGAACGCACGCCGAGCGGGTCGGCCTGATCGAGCAGATCCGCGACCTGGCCTCCGGATACTGACCTGGATTCTGGCGGGCCGGGGCGGTCGCACCTCCGGTCCGGATGTGTTACAAAGTGCCTGCGGTATCCCGGCCGCGAGCGGGAGTCAGGCCGCGTGCCAGCGACAGTCCCGCTGCCCGGGTGACGGAGGTGAGCTAGCTGCAGGAGAGCGTCGCCGCTGAGCTCGCCCGCGAGGTGGGCGAGCTGTTCAGCATTGCCCACGCGTCGCAGGGCCGGTCGCTGCACCGCCTGGTCGTGCTGGCCTCCCGTCAGGTTCAGGCCTGCTCAGGAGCCACCTCGGCGGTCTGGCAGGACGGCGAGCCCGCGGACATGGCCGCCACCCACCCCGATCTCGCCGAGCTGTTCGAGCTGTCCCGGCATGGCTACAAGAGCCCGTGGACGGACGCGCTGGCCACCGGCCAGACCGTGGCCTGCCCGGATACCCTCGCCGAGGAGCGCTGGCCCGACTATGCCAGCGCTGCCCTGTGCCGGGGGGTCAGGTGCTCGGTCACGCTCGTGCACGCGTCCGGGCCGGCGGCGATCACGCTGTCGCTGTTCGGGGCCAGGCCCAGGGTGCTGGATCCGGACAGCATCGCGCTGGGCGAGCTCCTGGTCGCCTTCGGCGGGGCGATCATGGGCAATGCGTCGGCCTACGCTGACTCGCAGCGCACCGCTCTCCAGCTGCGCGACGCCGTGGACTCCAGGATGCTCGTGGATCAGGCCAAGGGAATCTTGATGCACGCCCTGGGGTGCACCGCGCAAGAGGCCTTTGACAAGATGCGGGCGATCTCGCAGAAGAGCAACGTCAAGGTGGCCGAGGTGGCCAGCAAGATCATCGAGGCGCACCGGTCGCAGGCCCCCGCCTGAGCCTCGGGGCGGGGGCGGGCTGAACCTCAGGCGGGTGGCGGGCCGAACCTCGGCCTGCCACCCGCCCGGATCCTGCGGCCTGGCCTCCACCGCTGGGTGGCTCAGGCCCGCCCGCTGGAGTCTTAGGCCGCCATCTGGAGCTCAGGTGCCACCTGAACCGCCCGGAGCCGCTCGTAGACCGCCACGGTCTCCTTGGCGATGCGCTCCCAGGAGTACCGGGTGCTGGCCCGGTCCGCCGCGGCAATGCCGTAGCCCTGCAGCAGCATGGGGCTGGCCAGGAGCTGGCGGATTCGCCGGGCCAGAGCCGCCGGGCTGCCCGGCGGGATGAGGATGCCGGTGGTCCCGTCGACCACGGCATCCTGGTGGCTGCCGCCCGCCGCCGCCACCACCGGCGTGCCGCAGGCCATCGCCTCCAGGGGGACGAGCCCGAACGGCTCGTACATGGCCACATGCACCACCAGGTCGGCTGAGCGCAGGAGGGCCGGCATCCGGGCCGCGCCGACCTGCCCGGTGAACAGCACCCGGTCGCTGACTCCCGTGCGCTCGGCGAGCTGGGCCAGGCCATGCAGGACGGGATCACTGCTGAGCTGCGCGCGCGGCGGCCCGCCGACGATGAGCAGCTCAGCGCCCGGTATGTGGGCCAGGGCGCGGATGACGGTATCCAGGCCGCGGTTCTGTGCCTGGGAGGCGACGGCGAGCAGCCGCGGCCGCTTGGTCCGCCGCGCTACCGGCCCGGCCGGCCCGAACGCCGAGACGTCGACGCCGGAAGGCACGACCCGGATCGAGGTGCGCCGGACTCCCAGTCGGGCGAGGTCGGCCATCTCGGCCGACGAGCCCGCCAGGACGGCGGCGACGCTGCGCGCGATGACGCCCTCGAGCCGTACCCTGGCGGCTGAGCTGGCCGACAGGCTGCCGCTGTGGCGCAGGTCGGCGGAGCCCAGCGAGTGGAACGTCTGCACGACCGGCAGTTCCAGCCCGCGGGTAGCGGCCAGCGCGGCGAGGCCGCTGGTCCAGAAATGAGCATGCACGACATCCGGCGCGCTGCGCTGCCACTGCTGCGCGAGCTGGCCGCTGAACGCGGCCATGTGCGGCAGGAGCTTGTCCTCCGCGAGGGGGGCGGCCGGTCCGGCGGGCAGGTGCTCGATCGTCAGTCCGCCGGCCAGCCTGGCCGTCCGGGGGAGCGCCGGGGAATCCTTGCGCGCATAGATAGTGACCTGGTGGCCCAGCGCGGCCAGGGTACTGCCGAGCGAGCTGACTCGGGCGGCCTGACCGGGCACATCCGCCGATCCCGCGGGCTCGGGCAATGATGCGGTACCTGGCCTGGCCTGTCCTGCGACGAGAGCGATCCTCATGACCTGTCTCCTTCGAGATCGCCACGGCGATCACGGAGCGGGTCACGGAGGAGGAGCTAACAGTGGCGAGTTACGGCGGGAAGATCCAGGACGCCGTTTGCCGCAGGCACGCTCCGCGACCACGCCGTGGTGGCCGTGGGGAGGGTGTGCCTGCGTCGTAGACACTGTTGCCAGTGCTTCTTACCGGGAACGGACCGCCCAAACGGGAAACGTCCCTTATTCAATGTGACGTAGGTCACAATTGTGGGCTTGCCTGGCCCGCGCCCGGCACATGCCGGGTCTGCATCCGCCCAGAGAAGCCAGTCCGTCCCTGGACGCAGTAACACCCGCGATAACCGGACATCCGGTCCTAGACACGACAACCGGACATCCGGTCCTAGACTTGCCTGGCCCGGCACCCGTCGGCACAGATTGGATCGATGATGCAGCACGCTGCCGACTATGGCTCTGCCGAGCGGGAACTCGCCGGCATCAGGGCGAGGCGCGACGCACTTCAGCAGTCAGCCACCCTGCCCGGTGCCGAGCTGCACCAGGTCCTGGATGCCGCCTTCACCGAGCTGGACGGCGCCATCGACGCCGCGTCCGCGCTGCAGGCCGCCGCGCTGCAGGCCGCCACCGCTCTGGAGGCCAGCTCCGCGCCGCAGGCCAACTCCGCGCTGGAGGCCGGTTCCGCCCTGGAGGCCGGTGCCGCGCTGCGCGTCGGCTCCGCGCCCAGCGCGCTCGCCACGCCGCCGGTCAACGCTTCTGACGCGGAGCGCCAGATCATGGGCTCGGCCTTCCAGGACGCACCGGTGCCTATGTTCCTGCTCGAGCGCAACGGGACCATCCGCCGCGCTAACCGGCAGGCGGGTAACCTGCTCGGCGCGCGGCCGGGATACGCCACGGGCAGGCTGCTGACCGCGTTCGTCGAGCTGCGGTCACGCGCCGCGGTGCAGGCCAAGCTCGCCGCCGTCGCGCAGACGGGGAAGGCCGGGCAGGTCCAGTGCTCGCTGCTGGCCGCGGGCAGCCCGGCGGGCATCCTGCTGGCGGTTGAGGCCATGGAACCTCGCGACGGCCCCCCGCTCCTGATTGTCGCCGCCATCAGGCAGGCCGCCGATGCCGTCGCTGAGCTGCCCTCGGCTGGCGACCGTGCGACCAGAGCTTCCGACCGTCCGGAACCCGACCGCCCGGTTCCGGATGGCCGGGCTCCCGACGGCCGGGCTCCCGATGGCCGGGCTCCCGATAGTCGGGCTCCCGATAGTCGGGCTCCCGATGGCCCGGCCGCGCGCGGGCCAATCTCCGGCAGTCCAGCGGCCGGTCTCGTCGAGGCCATGACCCAGCGGCTGGATCTGGTGACCGCCGCGACCAGGCTTCTACTGGACAACGCGACCTTCAGCGAGTCGGTGACCTTGCAACGATGCGCCCGCCTGCTCGCCGGCGAGCTGGCCGCCTGGGTCATCGTTGACCTGGATCGCCGGCAGCGGCTGCGGCGGCAGGTGGTGATCGGGCCGTCCGACAGCGATTCGGCTGGCCTGGTCAGGCAGCTCGCGGCCATTGACCCGCTGCCGGGAACGGCGCCGGGCCAGGTGCATGAGTCAGGCAGTTCCCTGCTGCTCGCGCACGCCGAGGACGTCGGCATTCTGGGCACCGGAGCAGCTGGCGTCCCGCTGCTCATGATGATCGACGCGACGTCGCTGCTCTGCGTGCCGGTGACCGATGGCGAGCGCAGCTACGGTGTCCTGACCCTCGCGCGGCAAGCGGGCGAACAGCCCTTCGAGCTGGCTGACCTTGGTCTGGTCGAGGAGCTCGGGCAGCATCTGGGCCTGACCATCAGGGTGGACCGGATGTTCAGGCGGCGGACCGAGATCGCCGACTCTCTGCAGGCCAGCCTGCTGCCCCGCGAGCTGCCGATCGTGCCGGGCATCGAGTTCGCGGCGGCTTATATCGCTGCCACTGAGGGACTTGAGGTAGGCGGCGACTTCTATGACGTCTACCGCACCCCTGGCGGCTGGGGGATATCGATCGGCGACGTCTGCGGGAAGGGCGAAGAGGCCGCGGCGGTGACGGCGGCGGCCCGCCATGCGATCCGGGTGCTCGCCCGCTGGAACCCTGACCCGGCGGAGGTCCTGCGCCAGGCTAACGAGATCATGCTGGCGGAGGAGTTCGACGGGCGGTTCGTCACCGCGTGCGCAGCTCATCTGCAGTGGCGGGACGGCGGCCTGCATATGGTCGTCGGCAGCGCCGGTCACCCTGGCGCGGTGCTGATCCGGCCGGACGGCCGGGTCAGGATGCTGACTGGCGGCGGGATGGCACTCGGCCTGTTCCCCGAGGTCGCGGCGGCGACCGAAGAGCTGGAGCTAAGCCAGGGTGACCTGCTGTTCCTCTTCACCGATGGCATCACCGATGCGCGCAGTCCCGATATGACCTACTTCGAGGACCGCCTGAGCGATGAGCTCGCGGCCATGGCCGGCCGCCCCCCGGCCGAGATTGTCAGCACCATGCAGACACTGGTCCTGGAGTTCAGCATGAACGAGCTGAGGGACGACATGACCATGCTCGTTCTGCGGGTCGGCGACGATCCCGGCTGATCACCGGTCCGCAGCCCCGGTCAAGCGTTTCCGCAGGCCCGGTCAGACGTTGAAAAGATCGTCGAGAACGGCGGCGGCCCGGCTTCGCTGAAGGCTGCCGGCGGGCTCCCGCTCGGCGGTCAGGCCAGGCACCGCATCGCCGCGCCGCGCCGCGCCGTCCGCCAGCTCGCCGTCCGCCAGCTCGCCGTCGCCAGCTTGCCGTCCGCCAGCTTGGCCTCGGCCTCGGCCAGGATCTGCGATGCCATGACCGCCGGGTCGGCCAGGAGGTACGACGGCTGGGAGAGATCCTCATAGTCGTCCGTTTCCGGTCCCGCCGCGACGCGCCGCAGAACGACGCGGCGGCGCAGCCATCCGCCGGCGCGGCCAGGCATGACGAGGCCCGCCAGGCCGGTCACCATGATGATGACGCCGACGGCCTGGAGATTGATGACGGGAGTGCGGGCGATGACGGCGAAGGTGAGAATGGCGCCGAGCGCGATGAGGCCCAGTCCAGAGGCGGTTTTCATGATTCTCCGATCGCTTCAAGCTCTGGCTCAGTCCCCAGCAGGCGCTCGCGCAGGTAGCGGAGCGACTGGGCGAGCAAGCGTGACACGTGCATCTGCGAGAGACCTAGCCGGTCACCGATCTCCGATTGCGTCATATTGCCGTAGAAGCGCATCAGCAGGATCCGCTGCTGGCGTACCGGAAGCTCACTCCAGTGGGCGGACAGCGCCTCCATTTCCAGCGTGTGCTCCATCTGCGGGTCTTCCTCGCCGAGCAGGTCACCGAAGCTGGCGGAATGCTCCTGGTCGGACGCCGGAGCATCCAGTGACCAGGCGCTGGAGCTCAGATCGGCGCGCCGGGCGTCCCGTATCGCGTCCACCGTGACTTCCAGGTGACGGGCGAGCTCCTGCTCACCGGGTGTGCGCCCGAGTTCCTGAGTGAGCTCTGCGACCGCCTTCCGCAGCTCGAGAACCAGTTCCTGGGCCGACCGGTTGACGTGCACCTGCCAGCGCTTGTCGCGGAAGTGCCGCTTGATCTCGCCGCTAACGCAGGCCGTGGCGTAGGGCGCCAGGCTGGCGCCCACCTCGGGATCGAACCTGTTGATGGCTTTCATCAGGCCGACGTAGCCGACCTGCATCAGCTCATCTGCCGACTCGGGGCTGCCCCAGTACCGGCGGGCGCAGGAGCGGACCAGTGACTGGTAGCGGGTGACGAGCACCTCGCACGCCGCGGACCGACGCTCGTGGCCCAGCGGCAGGGAGCGGACCAGGATAAGCAGTTCATGGTCGCCGCACTCGGCAAGTTTTCCCGGCGGGGCGGCTGTCGTGTCCGACAGTGCCGCCGCGCCGGACGGAGAAGCTGCCGCGCCCGTCGGTGCCGCCGCCGTCTCCGTGAGCGGATCCGTCGTCGCGATCGCCAGGTCTGTGAGCGATGCCGTTGTCACGATGACCTCCGAGCAGCCGGGAACAGCGGTGACGAGAGGGTGTCTGCCCTCCAGCGCGGAAATAAACATGGGCTGCTGCGGCTCTCCATCACCGGGGGAGGCGGCGGCGGCATCCGTGCCCACCGGGTAGACAGTGGACAGGGCCCCTGCCCGCTCAGGTCCCCCCTGGCCGCAGAGGGCGGTGGCCAGCCATGACCGCAGGCGATCTGAACGGAGGCCATGTGAACCGGAGACGACCATCGCTGCGGCATGATGACCCAAACGCGGTCCGCGTGCTCATTGTCGGTGCTGGCTTCGCGGGCCTGTCCGCGGCGGAAGCCCTCAGCCGGTGGGACGCCCGCGTGACCCTGCTGGACCGCAACCCGTACAGCACCTTCCAGCCTCTGCTGTACCAGGTGGCGACGGCGGGCCTGACCTCGGCGGATGTGGCATACCCGCTCGCGGCGGTGACGCACAAGTACGGGGCCAGGTTCCGCCGCGGCGAGCTCACGGGCATCGATCCTGCCGCCCGCCGTGTCCTGCTGGCCGACGGCACGCACGTTGAGTACGACTACCTGATCCTGGGGACCGGGGTCTCTGCCGCCTACTTCGGGGTAACGGGCGCGGCCGAGCACAGCTTCAGCCTCTACACGCGCCGTGACGCCGTGGTGCTGCGCGACCATCTGATGGCCGAGTTTGAGCGCCGCAGCCAGCCCGGCGCCGACTGCGACCTGAGCATCACGGTCGTCGGCGGCGGCGCTACCGGCGTCGAGCTCGCCGGCACTCTCGCCGAATTGCGGAACATCTCTCTCCCGGCCTCGTTCCCCGATATCGACCCCTCGCGGGTAGAGGTCCGGCTGGTGGAGCAGGGCGACGCCCTGATCACCCCGTTTCAGGGGACGCTGCGCGAATACGCCCGCAGTCAGCTGCTGGCCCGCGGCGTCGATGTCCGGCTCGGCACTACCATCGCGGAGGTCACCGCCGACTGCGTCCTGCTCGCCGACGGGACGAAGCTGCCCAGCGACATCACCGTCTGGGCGGCGGGCGTAGCGGCACCGGACTCAGCCGGCCGCCTGGGCCTGCCGCACGGCTCTGGCGGGCGGCTCACCGTCGGGCCCGACCTGCGGGTGAGCGGTCAGGACCGGATCTTTGCCGTCGGCGACATCGCGCTGATCGATGGCCAGCCGCTGCCGCAGCTCGCGCAGCCGGCCATCCAGCAGGGCAGGCACGCGGCCCGCCAGATCCGCCGCCTGGTGGCAGGCCAGGCCACGGCCGCGTTCAGCTATCACGACAAGGGCATCATGGCCACGATCGGGCACCGCTCGGCCGTCGTGCAGATCCCGCACCACGTCCGGATCCGCGGCACGCTCGCCTGGCTGGCCTGGCTCGGCCTCCACCTGTTTACCCTCCTCGGCCACCGCAACCGGATCTCCGCGCTGATCAACCTGTCCTGGCGTTACCTGACCTGGAGCCGCGGCGGGGGAGTCATCATGGGCGACGACGTGCCGCAGGATCACTGAGCGCGGCCAGCCCGGCCAGGAAGCCGCCGCGATCGGGCCCGAGGGCGGCGAAGTAGGTCTCGTCGGCCGGGGCCAGGCCGCATAGTGAATGTCCAAAGGCTTCGAAACGGCCTGCCGGTGGTCCGCCGGCATCGGGCCGCGGGCCTGGTCCGGGAGTAACCCGTACAGTTCGTGGCATGCCCGAGATCCATGCCGCCCGCCGGGCGAGCCTTCAGGAGAAGATCGCCGCACTCGGCGCGGACGCCGCGCTGATCACCAGCCTGGTCAATGTCAGGTACCTGACCGGCCTGGCCAGCTCCAACGCCGCCCTGCTGCTGCCTGCTGAGGGGGCGGGCATTCTCGCCACCGACTCCCGGTACGGGCAGGCCGCCGTCCGCCAGTGCCCCGATGTCGAGCTGGTGGTCGAGCGCTTCATCGAGCCGGCGCTGGCCGGCCTCGCGGCCTCCCGCCAGCTGCTCAGGCTGGCCTTCGAGACCCAGGAGATGACCGTGGATCGGCACGCGGCGCTCGCGTCGGCGCCAGGACCGCTGACCTTCATCCCGCTGGGCCTCGCGGTGGAGGAACTGCGCATGGTCAAGGATGAGACGGAGATTGAGCTGCTCGCCAGGGCCTGCGCGATCACCAGCGAGGCGTTCGCCGATGCGCTGCCGTCCATGCGGCCCGGCCAGACCGAGCGCGAGTTCGCGGTGCTGCTCGAACGGGCCATGATCGACCGGGGCGCCGAGAAGCCCGCCTTTGACAGCATCGTCGCCAGCGGGCCGAACGGGGCCATCCCGCATCATGTGCCCGGCGATCGCCCGTTCGCATCCGGCGATCTGGTGACGGTCGACTGCGGGGCCAGGTTCGGCGGCTATTACGCGGACATGACCAGGACCGTGGCCATCGGCGAGCCTGCCGCCTGGCAGCGGGACCTCTACGAGCTCGTCGCCGCTGCTCAGCGGGCCGGGGTGGCGGCCGTCAGGGTGGGGGCGAGCGTGGCGGCGGTAGACGCCGCCGCCCGTGACATGATCGCGGAGGCCGGGCACGGCGATCATTTCCAGCACGGGCTCGGTCACGGGATCGGACTGGAGATCCACGAAGCCCCGATGATCGGGTACGGGAAAACGGGTACACTGGGAAACCGGGTTCCCGTCACCGTCGAGCCCGGTGTGTACCTGCCCGGCAAAGGCGGCGTCAGGATCGAGGACACTCTGGTCGTGCGCGCAGGCGCCGGGGCAGCGGGATCCGAGACGCTAACCACGACCACCAGGGAGCTGCTCGTCCTGTGAACTGGGGCGTGCCAGTCCCGCCCGCATGCAGGAGAGACGAAACTACGTGGCCACCACGAACGATCTCAAGAACGGCATAACCCTCAGCATCGACGGTCAGCTCTGGAACGTCGTGGACTTTCAGCACGTCAAGCCCGGCAAGGGCGGCGCGTTCGTGCGCACGAAGCTGAAGAACGTGATGAGCGGCAAGGTTGTCGACCGGACCTTCAACGCCGGCGTCAAGGTCGATGTGGCCAACGTGGACAAGCGGGAGATGCAGTATCTGTACCGGGAAGGCGAGGACTTCGTCTTCATGGACACCGAGGACTATGACCAGCCACACATCTCGGCTGAGACGGTGGGGGACGCGGCCAACTACCTGCTCGAGGAGCAGATGGCGGTGGTGGCCTTCAACGACGGCACGCCGCTGTACGTGGAGCTGCCGGCGGCCGTGGAGCTGACCGTCAGCCAGACCGACCCGGGACTGCAGGGCGACAGGTCGACCGGCGGAACCAAGCCGGCCACGCTGGAGACAGGCGCGCAGGTCCAGGTCCCGTTGTTCATCACGACCGGCCAGAAGATCAGGGTGGACACCCGCACCGGCGACTACCTCAGCCGGGCGTGAAGCGCTGGCCGGATCGACCGGACCCGCACGGTCAAAGTCAGAGTCAAGGGCACCATGTCAGCGCGAGGTAAGGCCCGCAAGCGGGCCCTGGACATCCTGTTCGAGGCTGAGATCCGGGGCGAGCCTGTCATCGGCCTGCTCGACGAGCGAATCGCCCAGGCCAGCCCGCCGGTCCCCGCGTACGCATCGGAGCTGGTCAGGGGCGTACAGGCGCATCGTGAGAACATCGACGAGGTGCTGGCCAGCAACGCGACAGACTGGACGCTGGAGCGGATGCCCGCGGTCGACAGGAACATCCTCCGGATCGGCGCGTATGAGCTGCTCTGGGGCTCGGGCGTCCCGTCCGGCGTCGCGATCAACGAGGCGGTTCTGCTCGCCCAGGATCTGTCCACCGACGCTTCGCCGGCGTTCATCAACGGCCTGCTGGCGCGCCTGCTTGAGCTGAGGCCCGCCCTGCTGGCGGCCGCTGCCGCCTCGGACGCTGAGCCGGACGCTGAGCCGGATGCCGGGCCCGAGCCGGATGCGGAAACCAGGGCCGATGCCGGGCCCGAGCCGGATGCGGAAACCGAGGCCGACGCGGAGCTCCAGCCCGATGCCGAGCCCCAGGCAGATACCGGGCCCGAGGCTCAGCGGCAGACCAGGACAGGTTCCCGCAGCGGTCAGCCAGCGGGATAGCGCCGGAAACTGACCGCGTACTGGCAGCCGGCCACGCGGCCGGTCGCGTCCCCCGACTTGCGCAGGAACTCATCAGCATCGAAAGTGCCGCCCAGGCCGTCGATGTACGTCTGGTGCTCGCACAGCGATGCGACGCCCGCATCCATCGTCGCGCTGACATCCACGAAGTGGGTGGGATTGCTGCTCGCGGCCACGTAAATGTCACGGATCCCGGTCCACGGCGGGCCGGCATCGGGGAACACCCAGCCATTCGCCGCATCGCGGCACGCATCCAGGACGGCCAGGCCGACCGCACGATGATCGCTATGGTTGACGGGCCCCCCGTCGCCCCAGGTCAGGTCAAAGCTCATCGTGATGACCACATCCGGCCGCAGCCGACGGAAGGCGGCGACCAGGTCCCGGCGCAGTGATACCCCGTATTCCACCACGCCGTCAACCAGGCCGAGAAACTCGACCCCGCTGACGCCCACGACGGCCGCGCTGCTGCGCTCCTCCTGCTCACGCAACGGCCCCGCCTGCTCAGGGGACATGCCCGCGATACCAGCCTCGCCCCGAGTGGCGAGCACATAGGCGACCTCACGGCCCTGCCCGGTCCATCGCGCCACTGCGGCGGCGGTGCCGTATTCGAGATCATCGGGATGGGCGACGACCGCTACCGCACGGTCCCAGTTCTCCTCCATCGGTTCCATCGGATGCTCCGTTCAGCAGGCGTCAAGGCGGCCCATCATGCCCGCACCCCGGTCCGATGACCAGCACCGCCGCGCGCCGCCTCCGCGCATCCGGCTGAGGTCTGGGACCGGCCAGCCGCAGGCAGCGGCGGTGGCGGCGCGGGTGTGATCACCTGCCGTACCGCACTCCAACCGTCTCCGAAAGTGTCGTAGGGGAAGACTATTATCGAACACAGAAGCGAACCAGGAGCTGGAGAACCAGAGCTGAGAACCAGAGCTGAGAACCAGAGCTGAGAACCAGAGCTGAGAACCAGAGCTGAGAACCAGAGCTGAGGAGACCCGCGATGTGCTTGCCCGGCCAGGTGCCTCCCGCGCCCGTGCCGGCGCCTGCGGCGCCTGTGCCCGCGTCGGTGTCAGAGGCGGTGGCGATGGCGCAGGCGGCCCTGGGGTGGCTGGCCGGAGCGGACGCGGCGGCGCTGACCCCGGCGGAGCAGGCCGAGTGCCTGCGCGCGCTGGAGCGGGCCGAGTCGATGCGGACCGCGGCGCGGTCGGCGGTCCTGTCCGCGTTCGCCAGGTCGGGCGGGTATGAAGAGGACGGGCACGGGTCGGCGAAGTCGTGGCTGCGGTGGCAGGCGCAGCTCACCGCCGGCGCGGCCGGGGCGGCGATAGGCTGGGCCCGGCGGCTGGCCGGCCACCCGGCCGTCCGCGACGCGCTGGGCGGCGGCCTGATCTCGGTGTCGTTCGCCCGGTGCATCTGCGACTGGTCGGACCTGCTGCCGGCGGAGCACCAGGGCGATGCGGATGTGATCTTGCTGGGCGCGGCGGGGGGCGGCGCGGAGCTGGCGGACCTGGCCGCTCTGGCGGCCGAGATGCGCCAGCGGACCGCCCGTCCGGATGCTGATGGTCGTGATGACGGGTTCGCGGGCCGGTGGGTGCGGCTGGAGACCACGTTCGGCGGCGCGGGCCGGCTGGAGGGGGACCTGACTGCGCCGTGCGCGGCGGCGCTGGGCGCGGTGCTGGATGCGATGGGCCGCAAAGCCGGGCCAGAGGACATCCGGTCCAGGCGGCAGCGTGACCATGATGCTCTGGAGGAGGCGTGCCGGCGGCTGATCGCTTCGGGGTGCCTGCCGGACCGGGCCGGGCAGGCCACGCAGATCCAGCTGCATATGACCCTCGATCAGCTGCGCAGCCTGGACGACGGCGGGTCGGGCGAGGCGGCGTGGGCGGCGCGCGGTCCGGCGGCCGGGCCGGGCGCGGACTGTGATGCCTCGATCGTCCCGGTGGTGTCCGGGCACGTGGACCCCGATGTCCTGGACCGGCTGGCCGCCGCGCTGCTGCACGGCACCGCGCCCGTCCCGCCGGGCCCGTCCGGTGCGGTCGGGGTGCCGCCTGGGGAGTCGCCGCTGCGGTGGCGCCGCGCCGAGCGCGCCGCCCGGCACATGATCCTGGCCGCGGCCGCGGACCTGCTCTCCGGACCCGCCGGGCTAGCCGCGTGCCTGCGCGACGCCCCGATGACCGGCCTGATCGCCTCGGTCAGCCTCCCCCTGGATGTGGGCACCGCCACTGACACGATCCCGGTGCATCTGCGCCGGGCGGTCACCGCCAGGGACCGGCACTGCCGGTTCCCCGGCTGCCACCAGCCCTCGGCCGCGTGCCATCCGCACCACATCGTCCCGAGATCCCAGGGCGGCCCGACCAGCCTGGCCAACCTGCTGAACCTGTGCGCGTTTCACCATCTGGTAGCGGTGCACCGCTGGGGCTGGGGCATCATCCTGCGCCCGGACGGGACCACCACCGCCACCAGCCCCGACGGCACCCGCACCCGGCACAGCCACGGACCCCCGGGCCAGGCGGCTTAGCCAGGTGGTCTAACCCCCAGCCGATCTAGCAGGCAGGAACAGCCCGGTGCGCGGCCGGCGCTGCGGACGAGCCCCGCCGGGACGAGTAGCGTCTGAGGGCGGCGGTCAGCGAGCCCCGGACAAGTAGACGATGCGCACGCAGGACCAGCAGGTACGGGACCACCGGCTGGCCATGATCCGGAGTATCGCCAGCGATGGGGGCGAGCCGCCGCGCAGGAAGGCCGACAACCTGGAGCTCACCGCCGCAGCAGATAAGACCGCCCGTCACCTCGCGCGCAGGTGCTCGCCGGGCAGGTGCTCGCCGGGCAGGTGCTCGCCGGACAGGTGCTCGCCGCACTGGCACTCGCCGCACTGGGGCCCGGATGGCCGGAGAGGACGCGATGAGAAAGATCATCTTGATGATGTCGGTGTCCCTGGATGGCTTCTTCGAGGGAGCAGAACGCCAGCTCGACTGGCAGCTGGTCGATGACGAGCTGCATAAGCACTTCAATGAGCAGCTCAGCGCGATGGGTGCCTTCCTGGACGGGCGTATCACCTATGAGCTCATGGCCGGATACTGGCCCACCGCCGACGCCGACCTGTTGAGCCCCCGGCCCGTGGCCGAGTTCGCCCGCATCTGGCGGGATATGCCCAAGATCGTGTTCTCCAGGACCCTGGAGCGAGCCGACTGGAAGGCCATCGTCGTCCGGGACGTGGTTGTCGAGGACATCATGGAGCTCAAGGCTCAGCCCGGCGGTGACCTGGTGCTCGGCGGGGCTAATCTCGCCGCGACCTTCATGCGATACGACCTGATCGACGAGTACCGGCTCTATGTCCACCCGGTCGTCATCGGACAGGGCGAGCCTCTCTTCCCGCCATCAGTGACCAGGATCAGTCTCCGGCTCACCGAGACCCGGACCTTTGGCAACGGCGTTGTCCTCCTGCGCTACCAGCGCTCTGCCACACAGGCAGGCTAATGACCTGCGCCGCCGCCCAGGCCCGCAACTGAGGTGCGCCAGGCCGGTGCTCGCCGCGAGTCGCGGGCTATCCCGCGCGAGTCACCGGAGACTGTCCGAGGCCGGCGCTACAGTCGGAGCAACGGCGGTTCCGCGGACCGCGGTCCGGCAGGCGCGGTGCCGGCGAGGAGGACTCTGTGGGCCAGGCGGCGGGGGACAAGGGAGCCGGAGCCCTGCCTGACGACACGGGCTGTCACATCCTGCATGTCGATATGGACGCCTTTTACGCGAGTGTCGAGATCAGGGACCGCCCCGATCTGGCGGGCAAGCCGGTGATCGTCGGGGGGGCCAGCGGACGCGGCGTGGTTCTCTCGGCGACATATGAGGCCCGCGCCTTCGGCGTGCGGTCCGCAATGCCAGTGACGCGGGCCAGGCGGATGTGCCCGCACGCGCTGTTCATCCCGCCGCGGCCCGGTCTGTACGGCGCGGTGTCGAAGGAGGTAATGGCGGTCTTCCGCTCCGTGACCCCTGAGGTGGAGCCGCTTGCCCTGGACGAAGCATTCCTGGATGTCTCGGGAGCGCTGCGGCGGCTAGGCTCGCCGTCCAGGATCGGCGAGCTGCTCCGGCGGCAGATCAGCGAGCAGCAGGGCATCACCTGCTCGGTCGGCGTCGCGACCAGCAAATTCATCGCCAAGCTGGCCTCGGTGCACTGCAAGCCGGACGGGCTGCTCGTCGTCCCGGCAGATGGCGTCCTCGACTTTCTGCACCCGCTGCCCGTGGCGGTGCTCTGGGGAGTAGGCGAGCGGACCGGGCAGGCCCTGGCCAGGCTGGGGCTCCGCACGGTTGCCGATATCGCCCATACCCCGGCCGACACGCTCGAGCGGGACCTCGGCCAGGCCGCCGCAGCTCACCTGCGCGCTCTGGCGTGGGGACGGGACGACCGCAAGGTCACGCCGGGCGCGCACGAGAAAAGCATCGGCGCGGAGGAGACCTTTGCCGTGGATGTCGATGATCCGGAGCTGATCCGCCGCGAGCTGCTGCGGCTGTCCGGGCGGACCGCGCGCGGCCTGCGCTCGGCTGGCTGTGCCGCGAGGACCATCGTGGTGAAGCTCCGGCTGGCCAACTTCAAGACGATCACGCGTTCGCGGACGCTTCCGGAGCCGACCGACGTGACGCAGAAGATCTACGCCACCGCCTGCGCTCTCTACGCTGGTTCCGGGCTCGACGAGCGTGCCCCGCTGCGGCTGGTCGGGGTGCGCGCCAGCGGCCTGATTCCGTCGGCTGGCGCGGCTACTCAGCTGGCCTTCGGAGAGCGGCCGGCATCCTGGCCGGAGGCTGACCGTGCCATCGACCGGATCGCGGGGCGGTTCGGCACCGACGCCGTCCGCCCGGCGTCTCTCGTCGACGGCGACCGGCCCGGCCGGTGAGGCTCCGCCAGCTGCCGCCGGGTCCCCGGGTCAGATTTGCCGGGCCGCCGGGCTGCCTGGTCAGGTTCCGCCGGCTGTCCGCAGGCGTGCGCTAGTCCTTCTATGCAGGGGTTTTTCGTCAGATGTTCAGGTGACCGGCGTGAGTCCATCACCCCTGGCGGGTGGGTCTTCATGGCTCAGCTGCCGTGTACCCTTCCACATAATGCAGTCGCGCTCGTATTCTGGGGATAAGCCTGGCCGTGAGGCGAAGGTAGAATGAGCCTGTCCCCGCGTGAGTTCTATGGGAGGCACCGTGCCGCTGTCTGAGCACGAGCAGCGCCAGCTCGAGCAGATCGAGCAGGCGCTTTATGCCGATTACCCCCGGTTCGCTAACGCCGTGCGCGCTACGGACCCCCGGGTGCACTATAAGCGCCGAGTTGTCTACGCGGCACTGGGGTTCCTGCTCGGTGTCGGGCTGCTGCTGGCCGGAGTCGTGATCAACGTCATTCCGCTCGGCGTCGCCGGGTTTGTCGTCATGCTCGCATGCAGCATGTGGGCCGTGACCAGTTACCGGCATATGGCCGGCATGGCCACCGGACGAGTCCCGGCCAAGGAGCGGCGGGCCGGCAAGGAACGACGGGGGAGCCATGAGCAGCGGCCTGCCAAGGAGCAGCGCCCCGCCAAGGAGCAGCGCCCCGCCAAGGAGCGGAAGTCAGGCAAGCAGGCCGGATCCGGGATGATGGAACGGCTGGAGGAGCGCTGGCGTCGTCGCCAGGAGCGAGACGGCGGCTAGCTCCCTGCGTCCTCGGCTGGCCGGTCTCCCAGGTCAGCGGCTCGCTCTGGCTCAGGTTATCCGGATATCAGGTGCTGTGCGGATGTCAGGCCTCGTGCCCCGCGGCTGGATCGCGGCTGAGCTGGGCGCGAATTTTCTGGCCGGCGGCATCTAGCCAGCCGAACACATCCAGCGATTGCTGCACGGCCGCGCGCACCGGGCGCAGAGTGGAGGCCGGCAGCAGCCGGGCCCGCCAGCGCGCCGCGCGCGTCACTTTCCGAGCCAGCGCCCGCCGGACGGCCAGGACATCGGCGCTCAGCGCCACCGCCGCCTCGGGCGCGGCCGCGTAACGCGCCCGCTCCTCGGCGCGGGCGATCCGGTCCAGGGCCTGGCAGGCTGACTCATCCAGGCCGCCGGTTGTCCCGATCCGGCGGGCGACGGCGCGTGGCGATTCGCTGGCCCGGCAGGGCAGCCCGTAGTCGTCCAGGTCGTCATGAAGCTCTAGCCAGGCAGCGTGTGCCTGCCCGGCCGGGCCTGCCGCCGTCAGCCAGCGCCTGCGGCGGATCACGGTCCTGGCCGCCCACGGCATGATGGCGGCCAGCACCAGGACCAGGGCGACGATGAGGGCGACCAGCGACGCGAGGTTACCGCTGCGGCCCGCCGCCCCCGACCCCCTGGCGCTGCCGACGGCAATGTTCGGATGCAGGAGCTTCGAGTTGCCAACTTTGCCCTGGCCGGCACCCTTCGGTGCTGCCGAGCTACCGGTCGAAGGGGCGACTCCTCCGGGCGTCGTGGAGGCGGCGGGGCCGCCCGCGATGTAGGGCGGCACGGTCGCGGTGCCCTGCCCGGCCGGGCCGCCCGGCGTGGGCTCGAAGCGCAGCCAGCCAGCGTTCGGGAAATACAGCTCGGGCCAGGCGTGGGCGTCGGCACTGGTGACCTTCCACGTCCCGTTCCGCTGGCGCGTCCCGGCCGTGTATCCGACCGCGATCCGCGACGGGATGCCGATCAGCCGGGCGAGGACGGCCATCGCGAAGGCGAACTGCTGGCAGAAACCCTGCCGCTGCACGGTCAGGAACTGGAGCAGCCCGGCCGGGCCGTTGGCCACATTGGCGGTCAGGCTGTAGGTGAAGCGGCTGGGCGTGGTAAACCAGGTCTCCATCGCGACAGCCTTGGCGTACGGGGTGGTCGCTGTCTTGGTGATGCGCTGGGCGATCTGGGTCAGCTTCTTGACGTTGGCGGACGAGAAGCCCAGGTAGTTGTTCCTGACGTCCGCGGGCAGCGCCTGGCTGCTGACTAGATCGCTGGGCGTCGGGTCAGGCTCCGTGCTGGTCACCGTGTACTTCAGGCCCCTCAACTTATCCTGGCCTGAATAGATCATCAGCGTCGCGTCGTCTTCCTGCCAGTCGTCCTGGATCTTGAGCGACGCGGGCGCGTACGGCACCGGCAGGAAGGTCAGCTTCGATCCGAGTCCTGATGTCAGCGCGCCCAGGGTGATCGTGGTGCGGTAGCTGGGGGCCGACACGATGTTGCCGTCCAGCCCCGGCACGTGGCGCAGGCGGCCGCGGCTGACCGGGACGCTAGCCGCGGAATTAGGAGAAACGATCTTGAATACCTGACTGGAGCTGTCGTAGTTGAGCACGTACACGGGCAGATACTGGCTTTGGGGCCTGGGATTGCTCGTCCGGTAGGTCAGGACGGTCTTCTTCCCGCCCATCAGCAGCTCGCTTCGCATTTTCGCCAGCGGATTGGGCAGCGTCACCGCCTGCCCGCTGCCCCCCGAGGTCCCGTGCTTGCCGAAGATCCCGTGCTCTCGCATGCTGGGCAGCACCAGCGGGACGACGATCGCGAAGCAGACAGCGGTCAGCCCGATGCGCCGGCCTGCGGCGGCCAGCGCCCTGGTGTCCGGGCCCTTGACCTGATCCTCGCCCTCGGCGGCCTGCCAGACGGTGACCAGGCGGCCCCAGATGCGCAGCCGCTCGCGCCCGTCGACGGCCAGCAGGGCCAGGTAGCCAGTGATACCCAGGGCAAAGGCTATCGGAGCGCCGATCCCGGCTATCTTCGCGCTGGTGGCAACCGGGACGCTGAACAGCACGAGAAGCGGCAGGCCGGCGATGGCCGGACTGCGCAGCCGCACAGCGAGCAGATCGGTTACCACCGCCATCAGCCCGATGCCGCCTGCCGCCAGCAGCTGAATCCCGTGGATGCCGGGTACCGGCGGCGCGAACACCCGCTCGTTCAGTCCCTGGCTGGCGAGCAGCCACATATGGTGCACCGAGGCGGCCGTGGGAATGACCGCCGCGACCGACTTCGGGGCGGCGAACACGATGTTCAGGTAGATCAGCAGCGCGGCCAGGTAGGTAATGAGCCCGCCGAGTATCCGGAAGACCGGCATCCCGGTCGCGCTGGCCGCGGCGATGGCCACGATGACCAGGCCGGCCGCCTTCCAGTACCAGGCGGGGTTGGTGAGCAGCGGGCAGCAGGCGATCAGCGCCAGGCCCGTGGCCGCGCCCGCGGCCGGCAGTACGGCCAGCCTGGTCAGGGTGCCGGCCAGGGCGACCGTGACCACCGCGCCGATACCTGCGTACAGCCAGCCACTGCCGCGGATGACCGAGAACATCGAGAACGAGGCGAGGATGACCGCAACGGCGGCGGCCACGGTGAGCCGGTGATTCATAGCGCCGCCTCCGGCATCCACCGGGAGTCGCTCCCGTGACCGGGAGTTCCCATCCGCGGCAGCCGCTGCCAGGCCATGGCCAGCGGGGTGGCCGCGTCGACGGACACCACGCGCCATCCCGCGGCTCGCAGCACTGCCGCCGCGGGAGCCGTCTCGTCTGGATCTATCGCGGGCTGTCCGGCGACAGCCTGGCCATTACCGGCGGCGCTGCCGGTCCCGTGGCCACCGCCGGCCGCGCTGCGGCTGGCCTGATCCGGCTGCGGGCCGGCCGGGCCGGCCCAGGTGGAGACGGCCAGCAGCAGCGCGATCGCCGCGCTGCCGTCGCGGCGGCTGGCGGCCAGCTGCCGGGCGGCCGTCTCGGAGAGCGCCGGCCACCACGATGACCAGGCCGCCATCGCCGCTACGCAGCGCGCCCGTGCCGCTGGACAGATCACGATTTCTCGACGGCTGGACGACCGACAGGGCGTCGAGCAGCACATCCTCGAACAGCCCGGCATTGGCGATCGGCCCCGAGTCGGTGACGAGCTGGCCGTCCAGTCCCGCGCGGGACAGATGCACGCCGATCGACGCGGCGGCGGTGACGGCGTACTCAAAGGACGAGTTCACCCCGCTCCCGGCGTGCGCGCCGCGCCGGGTGTCGAGCAGCAGCATCGTGCGGTTCTTCCATCGCTGCTCCTCGCGCCGGACCATGAGCTCCCCGTAGCGGGCGGTGGAGCGCCAGTGCACCCGGCGCAGCTCATCACCGTCTCGGTAGGCACGGGGGATCACGTCATCTTCCCCGGCGGCGGCCGTGGCGCGGGTCCTGCCTTCCCCCTCGCCGACCCAGCTTCCGCTGACCGCGGCGCGATCCAGCGGCACGACCTTGGGCGTGACCATGAACGTGGTGTAGGAGCTGAAGGACCGGCCCAGCTCGACTAGGCCGAACGCGTCGGCGATGCGGATCTCCAGGGGGCCGATGGAGAACTTTCCCCGCAGGTCAGAGCGGAGCGGATAGCTGAGCTCGCGAGTGCCGCCGCGCTCGATTCCGTCCAGGACGTATCGCGGCCGCGTGCCCAGCGCATACGGAACCGTGTCCTCGGCGAGCATCAGCCCGGTCGGGAGCCTGGACACGTTCTCCAGCCGCAGCGTCACCCGTGTCGTGTGGCCGGCCGGGACCCGCGACGGGTTGATGGAGCGCACGCAGCCGAGCCGGTAGCGCGCCCGGCTCGCGGCCAGCGCCGACAGCAGGGGCAGGACCAGCAGGACCGCCCCGACGCTGATCAGGGCGTTATCGCCGAGCAACAGCCCGGCGGCGCCCGCCGCGGCACCTGCGGCCATGAACGACGTCCCGCGTGTGGTCAACCCAGCGAGCACTGAACGCATGTCCGGGCCTTCCTTCCGCTTGCCCACGTCAAATCTATGACGCGGGCCCGCAGGTAGCCATTGCGCGGGCCGCGCGCCTGCACGCCCGCCTACCTGGCGGGCAGCGGCAGCCGCTCCACGATCTTGGCCAGGACCTGCTCAGGGAGCTCTCTTCCCACCAGCGCCTCCGCGGTCGGCAGCAGCCGGTGGGCGAGCACCGGACCGGACAGGGACTGAACGTCGTCGGGGATCACGAAGTCACGGCCGTCGAGCGCCGCATACGCCCGGCTCGCCCTGAGCAGGTGCAGGGCAGCGCGGGGGGAAGCGCCGAGCCTGAGCGCGGGAGAGGTCCGGGTCGCGGTGACCAGGCTGATCAGGTACTGGCGGATCTGCGGTGCGACATGGACGCCGCGCACCGCCGCGACCAGGGCGCGCACGTCGCTGGCGTGGGCAGCAGGTTTCAGATGGTCCAGCGGCGAGGCCGACCCGTGCGCGTCCAGCATCGCCAGCTCGGCGGCGTTGTCCGGATAGCCGATCGAGATCCGCGCGGTGAACCGGTCCCGCTGGGCCTCGGGCAGCGGGTAGGTCCCCTCCATCTCGATCGGGTTCTGCGTCGCGATGACCATGAAGGGCAGTTCCAGCGGGTAGGTCGCGCCATCCACCGTAACCTGGCGCTCCTCCATGCACTCCAGCAGCGCGGACTGGGTCTTCGGCGAGGCCCGGTTGATCTCGTCGCCGAGGACGAGGTTGGCGAAGATCGGCCCTGGCTTGAACTCGAATTCGCGGATCTCCTGGTTGAACGCGCTAACCCCGGTGATGTCGCTGGGCAGCAGGTCCGGCGTGAACTGCACGCGCCGCACGGAGCAGTCGATCGATCGGGCCAGCGCCTTGGCGAGCAGCGTCTTGCCTACCCCGGGGACATCCTCGATCAGCGCGTGCCCCTCGGCGAGCAGGACCGTCAGGGCCAGCCGGACCGCTTCCGGCTTGCCGGAGATGACTGACTCCACCGCCGCGCTGACCCGGCGGGCCACTGCCACCAGATCTTCCAGCCGTGGCTCGGCCTGGGATCCCGTCTCAACAACCACGTATCCTCCTCGCGTCTGGCCACGCGATCGTCGAGTCCGTTGCCATGGGGATGCCTATCGCCGCTGACATGGTCGTGAGTTCAGACATTACGTCCTGCGCTGGTCTGGTTGCGATGCCGCTTGGGTATCAGCGAGGTAACTCTGCCGAGACGATAGCTCCCGGCCGGCTCGCCTGAGCTCGTCGCCGTCATGCGCTGCTCCACTCCGCTCCACCCCCCTGACCTAAGAACTCCTCGCGCGCGTGTCCGGTTCATTGCGATTGCCATCATTGACGGTGGTGGATTGTGGAGTACAGTGGAGCGCTGTGGGGGCGAGTTAGCTTCACAGCGTCGCTGGTGGGGGACTGGGGAGGTGAGAGCCGGTGTTTCTCGGCACTCACACGCCGCGCCTGGACGAGAAGGGCCGCCTGTTCCTGCCCGCCAAATACCGCGAGGAGCTGGCCGCCGGCCTGGTGCTCACCAAAGGCCAGGAACGCTGCCTGTACGTGTTTCCCGAGCCGGAATTCGGCCGTATCACCGAGGCCCTGCGCGCGGCACCCGTGACCGCCAAGGCGGTGCGGGACTACAGCCGGGTCTTCTTTGCCAGCGCCTCTGATGAGATCCCCGACAAGCAGGGCCGGATCACGATTCCCGCCAGCCTGCGCGACTATGCGGCACTGCAGCGCGACTGCGTGGTGATCGGCGCCAACACCCGGCTGGAGATCTGGGACGCCGCTGCCTGGGATGCCTACCTGGAGCAGCAGGAGGACGCGTTTTCCGACGCATCGGAGGAGGTGCTGCCAGGAGTGCTGTAAGCGGGCGCCGACGAGCGGTGCCCCCGTGCCCGGCGAGGTCTCCACCCGCGCTGGACGCCCGACCGGCTGACGCCACTTCCCCGGCGCCAGGCGGCAGCGGGGCCGTCAGCGCATCGCGCGGATGGGGACCTGGCCGGGCACTGCGCCCACCGGCGCACGAAGTGCCCGAGAAGTCCGCGGCGGCACCCGGCTCCGCGGCGCTACCCGGCGAACTCCAGGAGGAGGGGAGCTCGATGAGCGCGGCACCGCAGGGACATCTGCCGGTCATGACCGACCGGGTGCTCGCCCTGCTCGCCCCGGCCCTCGCGCCGCCGGGCGCCGTGCTGGTCGACGCGACCCTGGGCCGGGCCGGTCACGCCCGCGCGCTGCTGAGCGAGCACCCCGGCCTGACCCTGATCGGCATCGACACTGACGGCGCGGCGATAGCGGAATCCCGCCGGCTGCTGGCCGCCGATGCGGGCCGGATCAGCCTGGTGCACGCCGTCTACGACGAGATCCCGGCGATCCTGGCCGCGCTCGGCCACGTCAGTGTGCAGGGAATCCTGTTCGACCTGGGCGTCTCGTCGCCGCAGCTCGATGACCCCGCCCGCGGCTTCGCCTACTCCCGCGACGCGCCGCTGGACATGCGCATGGACGCCACGGGGCCGCTCACCGCCGCCGACGTCGTCAATACCTATCCCGCCGGGCGGCTGGCCCGGGTCCTGCGCGAGTACGGGGATGAGCGCTTCGCGCGGCGCATTGCCGACGCGGTAGTGCGCGAGCGGGCCCGCGAGCCGCTCACCTCCACGATGCGGCTCAGTGAGATCGTCCGTGACTCGATCCCCGCCGCTGCCCGGCGTACCGGCGGGAACCCGGCCAAGCGCACCTTCCAGGCCCTGCGGATCGAGGTGAACGGCGAGCTCGACACGCTGCACCGCGCGCTGCCGGCCGCCCTGGATGCGGTGGCGGTGGGCGGCCGGATCGTGGTCCTCGCCTATCACTCGCTGGAGGATCGCGCGGTCAAGAGAGCGTTCGCTGACCGGGCGGCGGATACCACGCCGGCCGGGCTGCCGGTGTCGCTGCCGGCGAGCAGGCCCCGGTTCCGGTTGCTGACCAGAGGCGCGGAGCGGCCAGCGGCGGACGAGCTGGCGGCCAACCCGCGTGCCGCCTCCGCCCGGCTGCGGGCGGCCGAGAGGGTCAGGGCCGCGGCATGACCAGGGGCTGGAGCGGGGGTCGCCGGGTGACCCGGACGGGCGGGCAGGTGCGGTGGGGGCGCGCGGGCACGGTGCGCGGCGCGAGACAGACAGGACGGGCGCAAGCTGATGAATACTGAGGTCAGGACACGTTCCCGAGTGAACGTCACGGGGACAGGCAGAGGTTCGGGGCGCCCGGCCGATCCCGGTCGGGTCACGGATCAGCAGGCCGCCGGCGGCCGGTCGCAGGACGCGCCCGCTCGCCCGCCGCAGCAGGATGCCAGGGCCGCCAGGGCGGGCCAGGTGCGCACACGTCAGCCCGCGCCGCGCCCTGGCCAGCGCAGCGCCGGCGCGCCGGGGCGCCGGCCCGCGCCGGGACATACCGCGCCCGTACCGGGACGTACCGTGCCCGCCCGCAGGATCTCGCCGGCCAGGCCGGCTGGTCCCGGACCGGTAGCCGACCCGTCCGGGAGGCCGGCCGGCCTGGCCGGTCCCGAATCGCTGCCGTCGCGAGGCCTGGCCGGCCGGGGGCTGCAGGTCGCGCGGACTCCCTTCGTTCTTCTTGTCCTCGCGCTCCTCGGCGGCGGGCTCATCTGCCTGCTGGTGATCAATACCACGCTGGCCACCTCTGCCTTCCGGATCAACGACCTGCGGCAGCAGATCGTCTCGCAGTCGCAGCAAGAGCAGGCCCTGCAAGAGCAGGTCGCCACCGAGGAGTCGTCGGCCACCATCCAGAAGGAGGCGCGCCGGCTCGGCATGAGGCAGCAGCAGCGGCCGAACTTCATCAACGTGCGCACCGGGCGCGTCTACCGGTGGAAGGCCACCGAGCCGGGAGTGGCCGCCGTGCCTGGATTTACCCCGTGACCGGTCCGGGCGGGCCCGGCCGGGACGACCCGCCCCGGCCGCGGCCACGACGCGGCCCCGCGGCACCGGGCGGGCCGCGCAGCCCCGGCCGGGTCAGCAGGCCGCCTGGCCCTGACCGGCGCGAGCGTGGCGGGCCGGGCCGGCCTCGCCGGGGGAGCGCAGGACCCGCCGAGGCCGCCAGGCCGCGAGCCGACGGCCATCACCGGGCAGATGACCGCCGGGCAGACGACCGCGGGGCGCCGCCGGCCTTTAGCCCCGCCCGGCCGGCGCTGCGCCGCGGCAGTCCCGTCCGGCGCCTGAACGGCACGCTGCTGTGCATCACCTTCGTCCTGTCCCTGTTCGTCGGGCGGCTCGTGCAATTGCAGGGCCTGGACTCGGCTAAGTACCGGACGCTCGCCAACCGCCAGCGGCTCACGACGATCCCCATCCCCGCGGTCCGCGGTACCATCACCGCCAGCAATGGCACGGTCCTGGCGATGACCGTGCAGACCGATCTCGTCTTCGCCGATCCCACCCAGATCCGGCCGCCGATGCGCGCCGCGGTGGCCCGCAAGCTAGCCGGACCGCTCCAGCTGACGCCCGCGGCGATCCTCGCCCGGCTGGATCATCCGAGCTCACCGAAGTACGTCGTGCTGGCCAAGCAGGTCTCGGCGGCGACCGCGGGCCGCATCAAGGCCCTGGAACTGCCCGGCATCGCCCTGGATCCCAGCTATAGCCGCTCGTATCCCAACGGCGACCTGGCCGCGGGCCTGCTCGGCTTCACCGGCGTCAATCCCAGGAGCGGCGAGCTGATCGGAGCGGCCGGGCTTGAGGAGAAGTACAACCGGCTGCTGTCCGGCAAGGACGGCCGCGAGGAGGTGGAGACCGGGACCGACGGCGAGCCGATACCGCTGACCGAGGCGAAGATCCAGCCGGAGGTGCCCGCCAGGAACCTGGTCCTGACCATCCAGCCTGCCCTGCAGTTCGAGGCGGAGCAGGCGTGCGAGCGGCAGGTCAAGGTGTCGCACGCCCGCAACTGCACGATCGTGATCATGCGGCCAGGGACCGGGCAGATCCTCGCGATGGCCCAGTGGCCGACCTTCAGCCCGGACGCGGCCGCCGCGGGCACGACCACCGCGACGCCCGACATCCCGGTCGCCAATGTGTTCGCGCCCGGCAGCACCGGGAAGGTGATCACGGTCGCGGCCGCGCTGGAGCGCGGCGGCCAGACACCGAGGAGCGCGTACACGGTGCCGGACCGGATCATCGTCGACGGGTACCCGTTCCGGGACGCCGAGATCCACCCGACTGTCCGCTATACGGTCGCCGGGATCCTGGCCAACTCCAGCAACGTCGGCATGGTCCAGGTGGTCCAGCACGTCAGCCCGAAGGTGCAGTACAAGTACCTGCGGGCGTTCGGGCTCGGATCCGCGACCGGGCTGGGCCTGCCCGGCGAGAGCCCCGGGATCCTGCCGCCGCCCGCGGACTGGACCGACGGCCAGGCCGCCGAGCGGTATGAGCTGTCCTTCGGGCAGGGAATCGCGGTGAACGCCGTCCAGATGGCGAGCGTCTACGCCACGATCGCCAACCGCGGCGTCCGGGTGGCGCCGTCGATCATCGCGGGCACCACCAGCAGCACCGGCAAGTTCACCCCGGTGCCCGCCCCGGCGCGACGGCGCGTGCTGCGGCCCAGGACCTCCAGGGAGCTGATCAGGATCCTGCAGCAGGTCCCCCTGGTCGACGAGGAAGCGGACGAGCCCTGGGGGCTGATCGCCGGGTATTCGATTGCCGCCAAGACCGGCACGGCCCAGGAACCTGATCCGGCCAAGGGAAACTGCCTCTGCCAGTACGGCTCAAGCTATATCGGGATGGCGCCGGCCCGGCACCCGCAGGTAGTGGTCGCGGTGAACGTCCAGGATCCCAGGGCGAACGGCTTTTTCGGCGACCAGGTCGCCGGCCCGGTGTTCTACAACGTGATGAAATTCACGCTGCAGACCCTGAAGATCCCGCCGGATGGGGACCCGCTTCCGCACGTCCGGCTCATCGCCCCTTGATCGGGGGTAGCCTCGGCCCGTGCAAGCGGATCTCCGTCCAGAACGTGTCTCTGCGCGCCCGCTCGCGGAGCTTGCGGCGCTGCTCGGGCTCAAGGTATCGGCTCCAGCGGAGCGCACCTCTTTTTCCGGCCCGAACGGGCTGCGCCGGGTGTCCGGGATCACCCACGATTCACGTCGCGTCCGGCCCGGTGACCTGTACGCCGGGCTGCCGGGCAGCCACCACCACGGCGCAAGGTTCTGCGGGCAGGCGGCGGCGGCCGGTGCCGTGGCCGTGCTCACCGATCCCGCGGGCCGGGACCTGGCCATCGGGAGCGGCCTGCCGGTGCTGGTGGTGGCTGACCCGCGCTCGCGGCTGGGCGAGGTCGCGGCGTGGATCTATGGCCAGCCGTCCGGACGGCTGCTGCTGATCGGGGTCACCGGCACCAGCGGGAAGACCACCACGACCTACCTGCTGGAATCGGGGCTGCGGATGGCCGGCCACCTGACCGGGCTCATCGGCGGCGTCGAGACCCGGCTCGGCGGCGCTGTCGCGCCCAGCCAGCTGACGACGCCGGAGGCCACCGACCTGCAGGCCCTGCTGGCGGTCATGGCCGAGCGGCGGATCACCGCTGCGGCGATGGAGGTCTCCAGCCACGCGCTGGCGCTCGGCCGGGTCGCGGGTACGGCCTACGACGTGGCGGTGTTCACCAACCTGTCCCAGGATCACCTGGACTTCCATGCCGGCCTGGACGAGTATTTCGCCGCCAAGGCGCAGCTATTCACCCCGCGCTACGCCAGGGCCGGGGTGGTCAACATCGACGATGAGCACGGGCGGCGGCTCGCGGCGGCGCCGCTGATCCCGATCACCACGTTCTCCGCGGCCGGCTCGGCAGCGGCCGACTGGCGCGCGGCCGACGTGCGGGCCGGTGCGGACGGCAGCACCTTCCGGGTGATCGGCCCTGGTGGCGTGGAGGCCGACGCCTCGGTGGCGCTGCCCGGTCCGTTCAACGTGGCCAATGCCCTGGCCGCCATCGTCGCGCTGGTGGAGGCCGGGGTCGGGCTGGCGACCGCGGTCATGGGCATCGGCGCGTGCCCCGGCGTGCCGGGGCGGCTGGAGCGGGTGGAGGCTGGCCAGGACTTCACCGTCCTGGTGGATTACTCGCACAAGCCAGGTGCCGTGGAGGCGGTGCTCGCCGGGCTGCGGCCGGTCACCCAGGGGAATCTGGCCATCGTCCTGGGCTGCGGCGGTGACCGCGACTCCTCGAAACGCCCGCTCATGGGCGCGGCGGCGGCTAGCCTCGCCGATACCGCGATTCTTACCACCGATAACCCGCGGTCGGAGGATCCGCTCGCGATACTGGCGGAGATGCTGGCGGGCACGCTCAGGGTCCCGGCCCGCGATCGAGCGCACATCATCATCGAGCCGGATCGCAGTGCCGCCATCGGCCTGGCCATCACCGGCGCCGGCAAGGGAGACGTGGTGGTGATCGCGGGCAAGGGCCACGAACGCGGCCAGTACATGGGCTCGGCGGTGATCCCGTTCGATGACCGCGAGGTGGCCGCGGCGGCCCTGCGGCGCCGCCGCGCCGCGGCGGACCAGGCGACATTCGATACGGAGGACGATTGATCCCGCTGTCCGTGGCGCAGATCGCCGAGATCACCGGGGCCAGGCAGGATCTGCTGACTGACGGCCAGGCGACGGTGGTCACCGGCCCCGTGGTCCTGGACTCCCGGCACGCGCAGCCGGGCAGCCTGTTCATCGCGCTGGCCGGCGAGCGGGCAGACGGCCATGACTACGCCCGCGCCGCGGTCGCGTCCGGCGCCGTAGCCGTGCTCGCCTCCCGGCCCGTCGGCGCTCCCGCCCTGATCGTCCCCGACGTGCCGGCCGCGCTGGCCGCGCTGGCCAGGGCGGTCGTCGACCGGCTGCCCGGCCTGACCGTGGTGGGGATTACCGGCTCCGCCGGGAAGACCACCACCAAGGACCTGACGGCCCAGCTGGTCGAGACTCTCGGCCCCACGGTCTCGCCCCGCAACTCTTACAACAATGAGATCGGCCATCCGCTCACCGTGCTCCGGGTGACCGAGCACACCCGGTACCTCGTTTCCGAGCTGTCGGCACGCGGGCCCGGCCACATCGCGATGCTGTGCGGCGTCGCGCCACCACGGCTGGGCGCGGTGCTGAACGTGGGGCATGCGCACGCCGGGGAGTTCGGCAGCATCACGGAGGTGGCCAGGGCCAAGGGCGAGCTGCCGGCCGCGCTGGCGGCCGACGGGGTGGCGGTGCTGAACGCCGACGACCCGCGGGTCCTGGCCATGGCGCAGCGCACCGCGGCCAGGGTCGTGACGTTCGGCCGGTCGCCGCACGCGGACGTGCGGGCGGCGGATGTCGCCGTGGATGAGCTGGGCCGGGCCAGCTTCATGCTGGTGACAGCGGCAGGCGAGGCCGACGTCCGGCTGCGGCTGCACGGCGAGCACAACGTGGCCAACGCACTGGCGGCGGCGGCGCTGGCCGGCCAGCTCGGCATGGACGTGGCCGCGATCGCCGCCGGGCTGTCGGCGGCGCAGGCCCGGAGCCGCTGGCGGATGGAGGTCACCGAGCGCCCGGACGGGGTGACGGTCATCAATGACGCCTGGAACACCAATCCGGAGGGCCTGCGGGCGGCACTGGCCGCACTGGCGGTGATGGCACGGGGCAGGCGTTCCTACGCCGTGCTCGGCCACATGCGCGAGCTCGGCGGGCAGGCCGCCGAGCTCAACGAGCAGGCGGGCGCGGCGGCCGCGCGAACGGGGCTGGCGGGCCTGATCCTGGTCGGCGAGCAGGCGGCGCCCATGCTGGCCGGGGCCAGGGCTGAGTCGTCCTGGCCGGGCGAGTTGCTGCACGTGGCCGACGGCCAGGCGGCTGTCCGGGCGCTGGATGAGCGGCTGCGCCCCGGTGATGTCGTGCTGGTCAAGGCGTCACGTGCGGCCGGGCTGGAGCGCGTGGCCCTGGCCCTGACGGGCGAGTCCGCGGCGGGCGGGTCCGCGGCCGGGCAGTCCCCGAACGGGGGAGCCTCGCAGTGAAGACCATCATCGTCTCGTCCGGCGTCGCGCTGCTGCTGGCGCTGTTCGGCACGCCGCTGGCGATCAGGATTTTCACTAAGCGGGGCTATGGCCAGCTGATCAGGGAGGAAGGCCCGGCGGCGCACCTCACCAAGCGGGGCACCCCCACGATGGGCGGGACGGTCATCGTCATCGCCTCGCTGATCGGGTATCTCGTCGGGCACGAGGTGACCAACGATCCCATGTCGGCGTCGGGCCTGCTCGTCCTGCTCCTGATGGCGGGCCTGGGGCTGGTCGGCTTCATCGACGACTTCATCAAGATCTACAAGCAGACCAGCCTGGGGCTGCGCAGCGGCGCCAAGCTGGCCGGCCAGGCCGTCGTGGGCGCCGTGTTCGCGCTGGAGGTACTGCACCATTCGGACGCGATCGGGCTGACGCCCGCGGACCCGTCCTTCTCGTTCCTGCGGGACTTCGGCCCCTCGATCGGGGTCCTGCCCTTCGTCCTGTGGATCGTGTTCATGATTGCCGGGACGTCGAACGCGGTGAACCTGACCGACGGGCTGGACGGGCTGGCCACCGGAGCCGCGATCCTGGTGCTCGCGGCCTACGTGCTGATCGCGAACTGGCAGCTGCGCAACGACTGCTCGGTCTTCCTGAGCAAGAACTGCTACGACGTCCGCGACCCCCTGGACCTGGCGGTGGTGGCCGCGGCCCTGCTCGGCGCCTGTTTCGGCTTCCTGTGGTGGAATGCCCCACCGGCCAGGATCTTCATGGGCGACACGGGCTCGCTGTCGCTCGGCGGCGTGCTCGCGGGCCTGGCCGTCGCCACCAAGACTCAGCTGCTGCTGGTGGTACTCGGCGGCCTCTTCGTGATCATCGCGGCGTCGGTGATCATCCAGGTCGGGTCGTTCAAGATGACCGGCCGGCGGGTGTTCCGGATGGCGCCGCTGCAACATCACTTTGAGCTGCTCGGCTGGGAGGAGACGACGATCGTGATCAGATTCTGGCTGATCGCGGGCCTGTTCGTCGCGCTCGGCCTGGGCATCTTCTACGTGGAATGGCTGCCGGGGTAGCCGCATGCGGGCACCGGATGACGCGGGCGTACGGCTGGCCGGGCTGGATGCGGGCACCGCCGGTTTCCGTGCTGGCCTGGCCGGGCTCAGCGTATGCGTCAACGGGCTCGGCGTGTCCGGGCCGCCGGTGGCCAGGGCACTCGCCGGCCGCGGCGCGCGCGTTACCGCCGTCGACGCCCGTGACGACGGCGACAACCGGCGGCTCGCCGACGAGCTGGCCGGCCTCGGCATTACCGTCACGCTGAGCCCGGTGCCGCAGCTTCCGGCCGGGACCGACCTGGTGATAACGACGCCCGGATGGCGGCCCGGCACGCCGCTGCTGACCGCCGCCGCCGCGGCGGGCATCCCGGTGATCGGCGACGTCGAGCTGGCCTGGCGGCTGCGTCCCGTGCTCGCCGGCGGGACGCGACAGGAGTGGCTCGCGGTCACCGGCACCAACGGCAAGACCACCACCGTGCTGATGCTGGCGGCCATGCTGAGCGCGGCCGGGCAGCGCAGTATCGCCGCGGGAAACGTCGGCCTGTCCATAGTCGAGGCGGTCACCGAGCCGGAGCCGTATCCCGTGGTCGCGGTGGAGCTGTCCAGCTTCCAGCTGCACTGGAGCTCGACGGTGCGGCCGCTGGCCGCCGCGGTCCTCAACGTGGCCGCGCACCATCTGGACTGGCACGGCGACATTGATTCCTACGCCAGGGACAAGGGGAAGATCTACGCCCCCGGCACGATCGCCGTGTGCAACGCAGACGATGAGCGGTCCGCGGCGCTGGCCGCCGCCGCGCCGGGCGTCGCGCGGGTAGTGCCGTTCCGGCTGGGCCGCCCTGGTCCCGGTGAGCTCGGGGTCGTGGGCGATGACCTGATCGACCGGGCCTTCGCCGATTCCGTCCGCCTGGCCAGCGTCAGTGACGTATCGCCGCCCGCCCCGCACAACGTGGCGGACGCGCTGGCCGCGGCGGCCCTGGCCCGCGCCTACGGCGGGCCGGCGGCCGCGATCGGGGCGGGGCTCGCGTCGTTCCGCCCGCAGGCGCACCGGATCAGCCTGGTCGCCAGGGTCGGCGACGTGGACTACATCGACGATTCCAAGGCCAGCAACCCGCACGCGGCGGCCGCGTCGCTGGCCGCCTACCCGTCGGTCGTGTGGATAGCGGGCGGCCTGTTCCAGGGCGCGGACGGCGACCTCGACCGGCTCGTCGGCTCGGTCGCGCCGCGGCTGCGCGCCGCTGTCCTGCTCGGCGCTGACCGGGGCCGGATACGGCAGGCTCTGGCGCGACACGCGCCGGATGTCCCGGTCGTCGAGGCCTCGGGCACGGACACTGGAGTCATGGATCTAGTGGTGCGGCAGGCCGCACAGCTGGCGGTGCCCGGCGACACCGTGCTGCTGGCCCCGGCGGCTCAGTCCTTTGACATGTTCCGTGACTATCCGGCCCGCGGTGACGCCTTCGCCGCGGCGGTCAGGCGGCTGGCGGCGCGGCCGTGAGCGAGACGATGACGCCGACGGATGCCGCGGCGGACATCACGGCCGGGGCCGGGCGCCCCCTGGCCGGAATCAGCGCCAGGGCACGCGGCCTGACCGGGTTCCTGGATCGCCCCCTGACCTCGTACTACCTGATTCTCGGCATCACCATGCTGCTGCTCGCGCTCGGCCTGATCATGGTGCTGTCGACATCGTCGGCCGCTCAGCTGGACAGCGGCCAGCCGCCGTATGCCATCTTCCAGAAGCAGCTGCTCGGCGTGGTGATCGGGCTGCCGCTGATGTGGCTGGCCGCCAAATCATCGCCCGCCCTCTTCCGCGCGGCCGCCTACCCGCTGCTCGCCGCGTCCGTGCTCGGCCTCATCCTGGTCCTGGTGGCCGGCACGCCGGTCGCCGGCGTCGAGCGCTGGATCCAGGTCGGCGGAATCCAGCTGCAGCCGTCGGAATTCGCCAAGCTGGCCTTCGTGCTGTGGGGCGCTGACCTGCTCGCCCGCAAGGAGAAGCTCGGCCAGCTCACTGACTGGCGGCAGCTGCTGATACCGCTGCTGCCCGGCGCCGTCGTCCTGGCCATGCTGGTGATGCTCGGGGACGACCTGGGCACCACCTTCCTGCTGCTCGTCATCTTCCTGGCCCTGCTGTGGGTCATCGGCACGCCCGGCCGGCTGGTCTTCGGCATGCTCGCGCTGCTGGCGTTCGCGATGCTGATACTGATCATCGTGGCTCCCTACCGGCTGCAGCGGATCACCGGCTTCCTCAACCCGCAGACACAGCTGGCCGGCAGCGGCTACCAGCTCAACCAGGGCAAGTACGCGATCGGCTCCGGCGGCTTCTTCGGCGTCGGGCTGGGCGCGAGCCGGCAGAAGTGGGGCTGGGTCCCGAACCCGTCGACCGACTTCATCTTCGCGATCCTCGGCGAGGAACTCGGCCTGGTCGGGACGCTCTGCGTGGCGTTCCTGTACGGCGGCCTGGCCTACGCCGGGCTCAGGATCGCCCGGCGGGTGACCGACACCTTCATGCGGCTGGCCGCGGCGGCCGTCACCGCCTGGATCGTGATGCAGGCGCTGGTGAACATCGGCGCGGTTCTCGGCCTCCTGCCCATCACCGGCGTCCCCCTCCCGCTGGTGTCGGCCGGCCTGTCCTCGCTGCTGGTGACCATGGTGGCGCTCGGCATGCTGATGGCCCTGGCCAAGCGGGAGCCCGGCGCCCGGCAGGCCCTCGCGGCTGCTGGTCCCAGCGTGCCCAGGCGGGTCCTAAGCTGGCTGGGCCTGGCCGGAAGGCGCCGCTGAGCTGTCGCACCGCTGCGCCTGGCCGCGGTGCCCGGCTCTGCGCTTCACCGGGACCGGGCGCGGGAGTCCCCGCGGGCACGAGTAGGAGGTGAGGCGGCATGACGATGAGCGTAGTCATCGCCGGCGGTGGCACTGGCGGCCACATCGAGCCTGCGCTGGCCCTGGCCGACGCGCTGCGGCGCGCTGATCCCGGCATCGCGATCACCTGCCTGGGGACCGAGCGAGGGCTGGAGACCAGGCTGGTCCCGATCCGCGGCTATGACCTGGCCCTGATCCCGGCGGTCCCGCTGCCCCGGTCGCTGACGCCGGCCCTGCTCTCGGTGCCCGGCCGGCTCGGCGCCGCGGTGAGCGCCGCCGCCGCCGTACTCGACCAGACGCGAGCGGGCGTGCTCGTCGGCTTCGGCGGCTACGTGGCCACGCCCGGGTACCTGGCCGCCCGGCGCCGCCGGGTACCGATCGTGGTCCACGAGGCCAATGCGCGTCCCGGCCTGGCCAACCGGATCGGCGCGCGGCTGACCCGGCACGTATTCACGGGCCAGAGCGGCACCAGGCTCGCGCATGCCCAGTGCATCGGCATTCCCATCCGCCGCGAGATAACCGGCCTGGACCGGCTCGCGCTGAGCGACAAGGCCCGCTCGCACTTCGGCCTGCATCCCGACCTTCCGGTCTTGCTCGTCACCGGCGGGTCGCAGGGCGCGAGCTCACTGAACAGGGCGGTCCTCGGGGCGGCGGCCCGAATCCGCTCGGCCGGCGTTCAGGTGCTGCACATCATCGGGCCGCGAACGGGTACCGAGGTCCGGGTGCCGGCCGGGGATGCCCCGTACGTGGTGGTGGAGTACCTGGACCGGATGGACCTGGCCTATGCCGCCGCGGACTTCGCGCTGTGCCGGGCCGGCGCGATGACCTGCGCCGAGCTCACGGCCGTGGGCCTGCCCGCCGCGTACGTCCCGCTGCCGCACGGCAACGGCGAGCAGCGGCTGAACGCCCTGCCCATCGAGCAGGCGGGCGGCGGCCTGATCGTGGACGACGCCAGGCTGAGCCCGGACTGGATCACCGAAGCGCTGCTGCCCGTGCTGCTCGACTCCGAGCTCGTCGCCGCCATGTCTCAGGCGGCAGCCGGGGTGGGCAGCAGGGACGCCGACAGCACCCTCGCGGCGGCGGTGATCGGCGTCATCCGCAGTGGCGCGCGGCGCAGTGGCCCGCGGCGCGGCGGCCGGCGCGGTGGCCAGCACGGGCAGCACGGGCAGCACGGCCAGCACAGCGGGCAGCACGGCCGGTGAGCCGCGAAGACGGGAGGTAACAGGTATGGGCCTGGTCACCCTGGTAGACCCGGTGCCGGTCAGCGACCTCGGCCGGGTGCACTTCGTCGGCGTCGGCGGCGCGGGCATGTCCGGGATCGCGCGGATCCTGCTGGCCAGGGGGGTGGCGGTGTCCGGCAGTGACTCTGCGTCCTCGCAGCAGCTCGCCGAGCTGGCCGCGCTCGGCGCGCAGGTCCGCGTCGGCCATGCGGCAGCCAACCTCGGTGATGCGGACACCCTGGTCATCTCGAGTGCGATCCGCCCGGACAACCCCGAGCTCGCCGAGGCACGGCGCCGCGGGATCAGGATCCTGCACCGGGCGGCGGCGCTGGCCTCGGTCATGCTCGGCAGCCAGGGGATCGCGATCGCCGGCACGCACGGAAAGACGACCACCACATCGATGATCACGACCGTGCTGCGCAGCTGCGGGGCCGAGCCGTCCTACGTCATCGGCGGGATCCTCGCCGAGACCGGGCTCGGTGCCGCCCAGGGCCGCGGGCGGGCGTTTGTCGTCGAGGCTGACGAGAGCGACGGGTCCTTCCTGATGCTGTCACCGGCGGCCGCGGTCGTCACCTGCGTGGAGGCCGACCACCTGGATAACTACGAGAGCCTGGCCGCGATCGAGGCGGCGTTCGCCGCGTTCTCCCGCCAGATCAGCGACGGCGGCCTGCTCGTCACCTGCGCCGACGACCGCGGGGCGGCCGCGCTCGCCCGGGCCGCGCGCGGCCTGCCGCTGCGAGTGCTGAGCTACGGCGAGTCAGCCGGCGCCGACTACCGCCTGAGCCGGGTCGCCGTACGCGGCATGGCGACCCGGCTGACGGTGACCGCCGCGGGCGCCGCGCGGCGGCCTGATCCGGCGGGCGTGACGCTCGATATCGCGGTGCCCGGCCGGCACAATGCCCTGAATGCCGCCGCGGCGTTCGCGACCGCCGTGGAACTGGGCTTCGCACCCGGCCAGGTGGCCGCGGGCCTGACCGCGTACCGGGGCGCGAGCAGGCGGATGGAGCCCAAGGGCGAGGCCGACGGAGTGCGGGTGCTCGACAGCTACGCCCACCACCCGACCGAGCTGGCCGCGGACCTGGGGGCGGCTCGGGAGGTGGCGGGGGGCGGCCGGGTCATTGCGATTTTCCAGCCTCACCTGTTCAGCCGGACCAGGATCTTCGCCGCCGGGTTCGGTGCCGCGCTCGGCCTGGCTGACGAGGTACTCGTGCTGGATATTTATGCCGCGCGGGAGGATCCCGAGCCGGGGGTGACCGGCCAGCTGGTGGCCGACGCCGTGCCCGGCGGCAGCGCGCAGTACGTCCCTGACCGCGCTGAGGTGCCCGCGGTGATCGCCGGGATCGCCAAGCCGGGGGATCTGGTGCTGACGATGGGGGCCGGCGATGTTACCGCACTGGGCCCCCCCATCCTGGCGGCCCTGCGCGAGCGAGCGGGCGAGGGCGGATGAGCCGCCAGCAGGAAGCCGTCCCCGGCCGCGCGGCGGCGGATGGCGCGGCGGCGGGCGGTGCGGCGGCGGATGGTGCGGCGGCGGGCGGTGCGGCGACGGGCGGCGCGGCGACGGGCCGCGGTACGGCGGCAGGCAGGAAGAGCGATCCGTGGAAGACGGCCTTCTTCGGGGTCATGACCGTCGCGATCGTGGCCGGAGCGGGCTGGGCGCTGCTCGGCTCAAGCCTGCTGGTGGTGCGGTCGGTCCAGGCGGCGGGCACTCCGCTGGTGCCCAGGTCGGGGATTCTGCGGGCCGCCGGGATCAGGATCGGGACGCCGCTGATCCGGGTCAACACGGGCCAGGTGGCCCGCCGGGTGGAGCAGATCGCGCAGATTCAGTCGGCGCGGGTCACCAGGAACTGGCCGGACCGGGTCACGATCGTCGTGCGGGACCGCACGCCGGCGCTGGCCGTCGCGGCGTCCGGCCGGTATGCGCTGGTCGATCAGTCCGGGGTCGTCGTGCTGTGGGTGGCGGCGCGGCCGACGGGAATGCCGCTGCTGGCGGACCCGCCCGCGGGGTCCACGGCCCGGCTCCGCGGCGACCCGGCCGTCCGTGCCGCGGTCACCGTGCTGCGGCAGGTCCCGGCGAGCCTGCGCCGCAGGATCCGGGCCGTGCGGGCTCCGGCCGCCGATGCGGTGACGCTGGAACTCCGCGGCCGGATCGTGGTCCTGTGGGGCGGCACCGACCGGCCGGCGGCGAAGGCGGCCGAGCTTGCCGCCCTGATGCGCAGCCACGCAGTCAATTATGACGTCAGCGACCCGGACACCGCCGTCACCAGCGGGTGATCTTTCGCGACACGCCGGGCCGTTGGAGGTCAGTTAGTTGACCACGGCATCGCGCAACCCTAATGTCCGTATCAATCAGCAGCTTGACATAACTCTAAATCTCAACTTGAGGGTGAGAGTTGCCGTACTGAAAAGCGCGGAGCGTGCTCGCCCGATGACAACAGGGGGCATTTATCGGCAGGCTGCCGACACAGAGTTTTCCGAGCTTGGCGGGCCCGCTGGCCGCGTAAGCGGACTGGTGACGCGCGAAACGGCAGACGAGCGGAAAGGTTCCTCCTCGTGGCAGCACCGCAGAACTATTTGGCGGTCATCAAGGTCGTCGGTATCGGCGGGGGCGGCGTCAACGCCGTAAACCGGATGATCGAAGAGGGGCTCAGGGGCGTTGAGTTCATCGCGATCAATACGGATGCCCAGGCGCTTCTCATGAGTGATGCCGACGTCAAGCTGGACGTCGGCCGTGAGCTCACCAGGGGACTGGGCGCCGGAGCCAACCCGGACATCGGCACCAGGGCCGCTGAAGACCATCGTGAGGAGATCGAGGAGGTCCTCAAGGGGGCCGACATGGTCTTCGTTACCGCCGGCGAGGGCGGCGGGACCGGCACGGGCGGCGCGCCCGTGGTCGCCAACGTCGCCCGCTCGCTCGGCGCGCTGACGATCGGCGTCGTCACCAGGCCGTTCGGATTCGAGGGCAAGCGACGGGCGGGACAGGCCGACCTCGGCATCGAGCGGCTCCGCAGCGAGGTAGACACGCTGATCGTCATACCGAACGACCGGCTGCTGTCCATCTCCGACCGGCATGTGAGCGTGCTCGACGCGTTTAAGGCCGCGGATCAGGTGCTCCTGTCCGGCGTGCAGGGGATCACCGATCTCATCACGACGCCGGGCCTGATCAACCTGGACTTCGCCGACGTGAAATCGGTCATGTCGGGGGCCGGCTCGGCCCTCATGGGCATCGGCTCCGCACGCGGTGACGACCGTTCGGTGGCCGCCGCGGAGATGGCGATCTCCAGCCCGCTGCTGGAGGCGAGCATCGACGGCGCGCACGGCGTGCTGCTGTCCATCCAGGGCGGCTCGGACCTCGGGCTGTTCGAGATCAACGAGGCGGCGCAGCTGGTCGCCAACTCCGCGGCCCCCGATGCCAACATCATCTTCGGCGCGGTCATCGACGATGCGCTCGGTGACGAGGTACGGGTGACCGTGATCGCCGCGGGCTTCGACGAGGCCCAGGTCGGCCGGGCCAGGCCAGCGGCCCTGGCCACGGCGGGCTATAGCGCGGCGCCGGCCGGGCCGGCCGGCTACGGCACGGCCCCGGCCTCGTCGTCCGGCTACGGCGGCAGCGCCGGCCCGCCGGACAGCTACGACGGGGCATCCGCGGCGAACGGCCATGCGCCTGCCGGCGGACGGCGCCCGGCCTCGCCGGGCGACAGCCACCAGGGCGCCGCGGCGCAGCCGGGGGCGAACGGCGCCGCCGAGGTCAGCGCGGCCAGCCTGGGCGGAGCCGGGCAGGCCACCGGCTCGCGGCAGGCGGGCGCGGTGGCTGATGCGCCAGGGCCGGGTGCCGGGGGAGCCGCAGGCAAGCCCGTCGCCGGGTCCCGGCCCGCTGGGGCTCCGGCGGGCGCGGCCGGATCTGACACGTACAGGGCGGCGGCCCTGGCCGCGGAGGCCAGGGTGTCGGACAGCCCGAGCACGCGGCGCCGGTCGGTGGTCTTCGAGGAGGACGACGAGCTCGACGTCCCCGACTTCCTCAAATGACCGGTACGCACGCCGAGCACGGCGTGCGGCGGCCGTTCGGGCTGGGGCCTGGCGTCCTGGGCCTGTTTACCGGCCGGGGCGGCGGCGTGAGCGCCGCGCCGTTCGGCACGCTGAACATGAGCGACGCTGTCGGCGATGACCCCGCCGCGATCGCGCGCAACCGGCAGCTGGTCGCCTCCTCGTGCGGCCTGGGCCCCGCGGCCACGGCCTGGATGCGCCAGGTGCACGGATCTGACGTCGCCCGGATTCAGGCCGGGGCCGCGCCGCAGCCTGCTCCGCAGGCGGATGCCATCTTCACGGACGAGCCAGCTCTGGCCCTGGGGGTGACCGTCGCGGACTGCGCCCCCGTTCTTCTCGCCGATCCTGTCGCCCGGATCGTCGGCGCCGCTCACGCGGGCCGCGCGGGGATGGCGGCGGGCGTGGTGCCCGCGCTCGTGGCGGCGATGTCGGAGGCTGGCGCGGACCCTGGCCGGATGCACGCGATCGTCGGGCCGGCGATCTGCGGCCGGTGCTACGAGGTGACGGCGGACCTGCGCGAGCAGGTGGCGGCCGCCGTGCCCGGGTCCGGCTGCCTGACCAGGGCAGGTACGCCAGGAATTGACATCAGGGCGGGCGTCGAGGCTCAGCTGGCCAGCGCCGGGGTCCGGGCCGTCAGGGCCGACCGTCGGTGTACCGCAGAGACACCTGAGCTGTACTCCTACCGGCGCGATGGCAGCACCGGGCGGTTCGCCGGGCTGGTCTGGCTCGCGCCGTGACGAGTCCATGAGCAGCGAGCCCGCGGCGCCGGCCGATCGGCGCGCCGAGCTGAGAGCGAGCCTGAGCGAGGTGCGCGCCCGGATCGCCGGCGCCTGCGCCGCAGCGGGCCGGCGCAGCGACGAGGTCACGCTGATCGCGGTCACCAAGACTTTCCCCGTCTCCGATATCCAGCTGCTCAGCGAGCTGGGCATCGCCGATGTGGGGGAGAACAGAGACCAGGAGGCGGCACCGAAGGCAGCGCGGGCCGCAGCCCTTCATCTGCCCCTGACCTGGCACTTCGTCGGCCAGCTGCAGACGAACAAGGGCGCGAGCGTTGTTTCCTACGCTGACGTGATCCATTCGGTCGACCGGCTGCGCCTGGTCAGCGTGCTGGGCTCGCGCGCCAGGGCGGCCGGGCGCAGCATCACCTGCCTGGTCCAGGTCAGCCTCGACGGGGATCCCGGCCGCGGCGGGGCGCGGCCGGACCACCTGGCCGCCCTGGCTGACGCGGTGGCCGGCCAGGACGGGCTCGTGCTGGGCGGCGTCATGGCCGTCTCACCGCTCGGAGTACCGGCTGCGGCCGCGTTCGGCAAGCTCAGGGAACTGGCCGGGATTGTACGGTCAGCGCACCCCGGGGCAGTGATGATCTCGGCTGGCATGAGCGCAGACCTGGCGGAGGCGATCGGTGAAGGCGCAACACACGTGCGTGTCGGTACGGCGTTGCTCGGCGGCCGGCAGGCGTTCGTCAGGTAATGTCCGACGCGTGGCACGCGGCGTGAGCGGGGCTGCACAACAGGCATGACGGAGGACTGAAGATGGCCAGCGCGATGCGCAAGATGGCGGTCTATCTCGGCCTGGTAGAGGACGACCACCGCTACGACGATCACTACCAGGACGAGTACGGCGCCGACGGCGACTATGAAGAGTACGGTGCCGACCTGGTGGAGCATGACGCCCGCGAGGTCCACGCCGGATACAGCGACGGTGCCCTCGATGGCGGCGGCGCGGTGCCGGAGCGCCGGGCGGGGCAGCTCCAGACCACCGATCTCGCCCGGATCACCACCTTGCATCCGCGCACGTACAATGAGGCACGTACCATCGGAGAGCATTTCCGCGAGGGCACCCCAGTGATCATGAACCTGACCGAGATGGTCGACAGTGACGCCAAGCGCCTGGTCGACTTCTCGGCAGGCCTGATCTTCGGGCTGCACGGGAGTATCGAGCGGGTGACCAATAAGGTGTTCCTGCTGTCGCCGGCGAACGTCGAGGTAGCCGCCGAGGACAAGGCCCGCATCGCGGAGAGGGACTTCTTCAACCAGAGCTAGCCGGAGCTTAGGCGGGCAGCTACACACGCAGCACGGCCACTGGCCACCAGGCACCGGCCGTGAGGGCAGGCAGGAATGTCGAGTATTATCACGATAGTGCTAGTTTACGTTCTTTCGATCTTTCTGCTGCTTCTCATCGGGCGGCTGATCTTCTCCTGGATCCAGCAATTCTCCAGGTCCTGGAGCCCATCGGGCATCGTGCTGGTGATCGCTGAAGCTTGTTTCACGGTCACCGATCCCCCACTGAGATTGCTAAGGCGCTACATTCCCACGGTGAGGCTCGGTAGTGTGGGGCTTGACCTCAGCTTCATGCTGCTGTTCCTGGTGGTCATTGTGCTACTGCAAGTGGTGTAGCAGCTGGCCAGGTAGCGTTCATAGGGGACCACGCTCCAAGGAGACGACGACATGCCACTGACGCCCGCGGATGTGCGGAACAAGCAGTTCAGCACGACCAGGCTTCGGCCCGGCTACGACGAGGAAGAAGTCGATGCCTTCCTTGACGAGGTTGAGGCCGAGCTCGACCGGCTGATCCAGGAGAACGAAGAGCTCCGGGCGAAGCTGGCCGAGGTGCTGCGCGGCGGCGGCAGCAAGGTGCCAGCGGCACTGAATGCGCCGCACATGGAATCCGCGCCGGAGCTGATGGCCCCGGAGCCGCCACCACGCCACGAGCCCGAGCGCAGGCCGGAGCCGGTGATGATGGGCAGCATGAAGCCCGTCGAGGACAATATGGACACGGCGGCGCGCGTCCTGGCCCTGGCCCAGCAGACAGCCGATCAGGCCATCGCCGATGCGCGGCGTGAGGCGGACGAGACGCTCGGTCGCGCCCGGCGCGAGGCTGACGACCTTCTCACCAAGGCACGCCGCCAGTCCGAGCAGATCACCAGCGACGCCAGGGCACGCGCCGAGAGCCTGGAGCGGGACGCCCAGGAGCGGCACCGTCAGGCGATGGGCTCCCTCGTCCAGTCACGCGAGGAGCTGGAGCGGCGGGTCGACGACCTGCGGGCCTTCGAGCGCGAGTACCGCAGCAGGCTCAAGGCGTATCTGGAGGGCCAGCTGCGCGACCTCGAGGCGGGTGCGGCCGACAGCGGCGTTCTCCCGTCCGGGGCCACCGGGCCGCAGACGTCCGTGCCGGCCGGGATGGGACGCATGGACGCTCGCAACGGCGGACAGCCTGCGGTAGCACCGTCCTACGCGGGGGTCCCCGAGTCCGTAGCGCACAACGGGGGATTCCGCCCGTCCGACAGCAGCCAGCACGATCGTCGCTGATCTGACCCGAATCCGCTCAGCGCCGCTAGTGGGGTCTTGCTCGTGTTCCGGTTTGGTGCCGTCCTTTCTGTAGTTCTCGTCGCGATGGGGCTGCTAGCGGCCGGGGTCCTCGCTAATAGCCTGGCGTTCGTGGTCGCGGCCATCGCAGTGGCCGCGCTGGCGGGTGTGCTGCTGGTGATCGGGGTCCTGTTCCGGAGGGATCAGATATTCGGCAGCAGCGCAGGGACGGGATGGCAGGCCGGAACGGTCCGCCTGGAGCCGGCCTGGCCCGTGACGGATACCCGCGGCACGATCCTGCCGAACGGCGCGGCTGCCCCGGCGGGCGGACCGGCGCCTGGCCGTGGCAGTACGGTCGGCGACGGTTCTGCCGCAGTCACGCAGATCCCCCTGCCCGGTGACCTGGCCGCAGTCGGCGGTGCTTCGCCAGCGGCCGGGACTGCGTCTGCGGCGGGGGACGGGCCCGCTGACGGCGCTGTATCCGCAGCCGGGACCGCGTCCGCTGAGGGGACGGGCGCCGCGGCCGGTGTCGCCTCCGGTGAGGGGACTGGCTCGGCCGCTGAGATCGCGTCCGCTGACGGGACTGACTCGGCCGAGGAGCCCGTCTCCGCCGGATCCGGGGCGGGTGACTGGCCTGAACCGGCCGCCTGGCCGGAGTCGTCCAGATGGGAAGTGGCCGCCAGGGATCCGGCCCTTGCGCCCGCCGGAGCGTCGGAAAAGGCCGAAGATCCCTTTGACTATGCCGCCAGCCGTCGCAAGCTGAGAGACCTTCGCAAGCGCGAGGAAGATGAGCTGGCGGCGCAGAACGCACGGGTTACCGGCGCAGCTCAGCCGGCGGCCGCCGCCGAGGCGCCTGGGCCGCAGGCAGCCCAGACGCAGGCAGCCCAGACGCAGGCAGCCCGGTTGCAGACTGCGCCGTCGCAGGCGGCCCGGTTGCAAACTGCCCCGTCGCAAACTGCCCCGTCGCAGACTGCGCCCGTCGCAGGCGGCCCAGTCGCAGGCGGCCCAGTCGCAGGCGGCCCCGTCGCAAGCTGCCCAGCGGAGCCAGGCGAGAGGCCGCCGGCCAGGACACCCGAGGGTGCCCGGCGCCGCGGCAGACGGTAACCGGACCGCCTCGGCGGGCCCGGCCCATCGGGGGAACCCGGCCGCCGCGGCGGCTCCGGCCGTTCCGGTGGCGGCCGGGGAGACAGCGCCGAAGCGGGGTTCGGCGGCCGCAGGCCGCAGCACGGACACTGACCGGCCCGTGCCGAATCCAGCTGAGCCGAAGCTAGCTGAGCCCAAGCCGGCTGAGCCCAAGCCAGCTGAGCCCAAGCCAGCTGAGCCCAAGCCGGCTGAGCCCAAGCCAGCTGCCGCCGGCGTATCAGCGCCCCCGGCAGGCGCGAAGGCAGCCTGGTCGAATTCCCCGGTGACCGTGACCACCGGGGCTAGCGCCGGTGCCAGCGCGAGCCCCGCAGCCAGGCCCGCCGACGGCCAGGGCGAAACGGGGGACAGCGCCCGCGGGCAGGTAACGGTCGTACCGGGAATCGCCCGATACCACCGCAGCGGCTGCACCCTGATTCGCTTCCTTGGCGCCGACGACCTCGAAGCCATGACGAGAGAGGCCGCCGAGGCCGCCGACTGCGTGCCGTGCAAGGCGTGCCGGCCCGACAGGTCTTCGGCCGACGCGTCGGCCAGCTGACCCCCGCGCCAGCCCGGGCTCGCACCACTCGAGGCATGCGCCAGCCAGGCCCGTGCCGGCCCGGACCGGCACGGGGGCGCCAAGACTCAGCCGGATGCGCGCCGGATCCAGAAGGTCAGGCCGAGATCGTCATCGGCATGCTCACGCACTCCCTCGGCCGGGCTGACGGCGGTGCTGCCGGCCTGCTGGCCGGCAGCGCCTCGTAGTCAACGGCCAGGACCTCCGCGCTGATCAGCGCGCCGTGTTCCGACAGCGCTGCCGCCAGCTCCGGGTCGGCGGCCTGCCAGCGCAGCCAGATCCGGTCGCTGACATCCAGCCCATCGCTCTTGCGGGCATCCTGCACCAGCCGGACGACCTCGCGGGCCAGGCCCTCCCGGCGAAGCTCCGGGGTGATGGCCACCTCCAGGGCCAGGGTCTCACCGCCTTCGGCGGCCACCGCCCAGCCGGACCTGGGCATCTGCGTCACGATGACGTCGTCAGGCCCGAGCTGCACCGCGGCCCCCTCGACCGCCACGGACGCTGTCTGGCCGGCCCGCAGCTGACCCGCCAGGCCGGCCGCGTCCGCTGACTCGATCGCGGCCGCAACCGCCGGGGTGCCCTTCCCGAAGCGCCTGCCGAGCGCGCGGAAGTTGGGCTTCACCGTGTAGTCGACCAGCTCGGCACCGACCGCGGCCAGCGGCTCAAGGGCGCGGACATTGAGCTCGCGCGCCACCTCGGCGCGCAGCTCGGCGGGCAGGTCGGCGAAGCCGGCCGCGCCGACGAGCGCCCGTGCCAGCGGCTGGCGGACCTTGACGGCCGCCGTGGCCCGCGCCGAGCGGCCCAGCTCGACCAGCCGGCGGGTCAGGCTCATCTGCTCGGCCAGGCGCTCATCGATCAGACGCGGATCGGCCACCGGCCAGGCCGCGAGGTGCACCGAATCGGGGGAGCCGTCGCCGCGCAGTACTCCCCACACGTAGTCGGTGAGGAACGGCGTCAGCGGCGCCATGAGGCGGGTCAGCGTCTCCAGGCACTCGTGCAAGGTGGCGAAGGCGGCGGCGCCGCCCGGCGTGCCGGGGCCCTCCCAGAAGCGGCGCCGGGACCGGCGCACGTACCAGTTGGACAGATCGTCGATGAATCCGGCGATCCGGCGCCCGGCCGCGGCCGAGTCGAACCGCTCCAGTGACTCGGTCACGTCGCGCACCAGCGCGTGCAGCTCGCTGAGCATCCACCGGTCGAGCACCGGCCGGGCGGCAGCGGGGGGAGCGCCCGCTAGCCGTTTCGCATTCCAGGCATTTCCCTGCGCCGCTGACGCATTGGCATACAGGACGAAGAATGACGTGGTGTTCCAGTAGGTCAGCAGGACCTTGCGGACAATCTCCTCCAGGACAGCGTGGCTGATCTTGCGGTTGGCCCACGGAGAGCCGGTCGCGGTGAAGAACCAGCGGACGGCATCCGCCCCGTGCCGGTCCATCAGGCCGATCGGCTCCAGGACGTTGCCGAGGTGCTTGCTCATCTTGCGGCCATGCTCATCGACGAGCAGTCCCAGGCACAGGACGTTCTCGTAGGCAGACCGGCCGAACACCAGCGTGCCCACGGCCATCAGCGAGTAGAACCAGCCGCGGGTCTGATCAAGCGCCTCGGCGATGAACTGCGCGGGGTAGGCGGCCTCGAACTCGGCCAGGTTCCGGTGCGGGGCCCCCAGCTGCGCGAACGGCATCGAGCCGGAGTCGTACCACGTATCGATGACCTCCGGCACTCGGCGGGCCTGCTCGCCGCACTGCGGGCAGGTGATGACCACCTCGTCCACCTGCGGCCGGTGCGGATCGAGCCCGGCCATGTCGCGCCCGGCCAGCTCCGACAGCTCAGCCAGCGAGCCGACGCAGGTCAGGTGCCCGTCCGGGCACTGCCACAGCGGCAGGGGGGTGCCCCAGTACCTGGTCCGCGATAGCGCCCAGTCCACGTTGCCCCGCAGCCACTCCCCGTATCTGCCCTCCTTGATCGTCGGCGGCTGCCAGTTGGTCTTCTCGTTCTCCGCGAGCAGCTCGGCCTTGATCGCGGTGGTGCGGATGTACCAGGACGGCAGCGCGTAGTAGAGCAGCGGCGTGCCGCACCGCCAGCAGTGCGGGTAGCTGTGCTCGTGCAGGTGCGAGGAAAACAGCAGGCCCCGGTCGGCCAGATCGCTGACCAGCGGCGCGTCGGCGTCCTTGAAGAACATCCCGCCGACCAGCGGGACCTGCTCCTCGAAGGTGCCGTCCGGCCGGACCGGGTTGACCACGGGCAGGCCGTGCGCCCGGCTCGTCTCCATGTCGTCCGCGCCGAAGGCGGGCGCCAGGTGCACCAGCCCCGTTCCGTCCTCGGTGGTGACGAACGATCCGGTCACGACCCGGTGCGCGTCGGGGATGTCGATCAGGTCGAACGGCCTGCGGTAGGCAGCTCCGGCCAGTTCCGCGCCGCTGACGCGGCCGATGATGTCCCAGCCGTCGCCGAGCACCTGGCCGAACAGGGCCTCGGCGACGACGACCCGGTCATCATGGCCCGACCGCCGGGCGATGACGTAGGTCTCGTCCGGATGGACGGCCACCGCGGTGTTGGAGACCAGCGTCCACGGGGTGGTCGTCCAGACCAGGAGGTCGGCCCCGGCCAGCTGGCCGCTGGCGCCGTCGGGCCCGGCGAGCAGGCGGAATCGCACGGTCACCGAGGGGTCGGCGACGATCTGGTAGACGTCCGGCTGGCCGAGCTCGTGGTCGGACAGGGCCGTACCGCAGCGCGGGCAGTATGGGCTGATCCGGAAATCCCTGACCAGCAGGCCCTGGTCAAAGATGACCTTGAGTGACCACCAGACCGACTCGATGTAGCCCGGATCCATGGTCCGGTAGGCACTGGACAGGTCGACCCAGTAGCCCATCCGCTCGGTGAGCGCCTCGAACGCGTCCACGTGCCTGAGCACCGACTCGCGGCATCGGGCGTTGAACTGCTCGATGCCGTAGGCCTCGATGTCCTTCTTGCTCGACAGGCCGAGTTCCTTCTCGACGGCCACCTCGACGGGCAGGCCGTGGCAGTCCCAGCCGCCCCGGCGGGGAACGTGAAAGCCTTGCATGGTCTTGAACCGCGGAAAGACATCCTTGAAGACCCTGGCCTCGACATGATGCACGCCGGGCATCCCGTTTGCTGTGGGGGGGCCCTCATAGAAGGTCCACAGCGGCCCGCTGGCCGTCTGGTCCAGCGAGCGCTGAAACATCTTGGCGTCCCGCCAGCCGGCGAGCATGTCGTGCTCGATCCCTGGCAGGTCGACCACCGCGGGCATATCGGGGAAGGACCGGGGGCCGCCGGGCACGTGGTCCGGCTGGGCCCCGGCGGCCGGGAACTGTGGGTCGTCTGCGCGCGCCATGGTGAGCGGCCTCCCGCGGGTTGTCGCACCAGCGGGACCCTGGGTTCCTGCGGTCCCGTCAGCACGGCTTCGCGGAGGGACGAGGCGCGCCGGCGGCGGCCCCGCGGTACCACCCTCCTTGGCCGGCGGCCGCGCCTGGCGGCGGCGGCTCGCGACCCTCTCGGTTCAGTCCTGCAGCCGGCTCTACTGAGCGGATTCTAGCGAGCGGAATCCGCCGTTCTTCCGGCGGCTCCGGGGTGATCTGGTCCGTTCCGGCGCCCTGGCGGCTCGCGTTATCCGGGCTCGCTCCTGGCGCCGCAGCGGCAGCTGTCCCCATCCATGCCGTGCAGGGCTTCAGGATAGCCGAGGCCGGGGAATACCCGTGCGGGTGTCGCCGCTCAAGTGTTTGCGGTTCGCAGCGCCACCACTTATCCTCCGGTGACTGCCCGCAATCAAGATCATTGCCTAGTGGGCTGTCTAACTGCACCGAGGAGGCGGGAAATGACGGTAGCCAGGAGTCGGGGAGCTGCTGCCCTTCCCGTGCGGCCGGGCGAGCGGCGCTGGACCGACGCCGAGCTGACTGAGGTGCATGACCGGCTGGCGGCCGAGGCCGCCGAGCTGCGCGCGGACATCGGCAAGGCCGAATCCGACATCGCTGACCGGCTGAGCGATGCGGTCGGCGACGCCGGCGATGACCAGGCCGACGTCGGCGCGAAGACCTTCGAGCGGGAGCACGAGCTCGCTCTGGCCCACAACTCGCGCGAGCTTCTCGAGCAGAACGAGCGTGCGCTGGCCCGGATCGAGGCGGGTACGTACGGAATATGCGAATCATGCGGCGAGCCGATCGGCAAGGCACGGCTCCAGGCATTTCCCAGGGCGACCCTGTGCGTGACCTGCAAGCAGCGCGAGGAACGCCGCTGACCGGGCGGCCGGAGACGGCTCGCCGCCGTGGCGGGCCGCCGGACCGGATGGGCGAGCATCCCGCCGCGCGCACGGCGCCCCGGCGGGTCGGCGCCCTGGCGGCCATCGCGGTAACGGTGCTGGCCCTGGACATCGCGACCAAGGTGACCGTCGTGGCGACGCTGTCCGACCGTGCGCCGGCCCGGCTGCTCGGGGGGCTGCTGACGCTCCGGGTGTGGCGCAACCCCGGTGCCGCGTTCAGCTTCGGTACCTCGCTGACGCTGGTGTTCTCCGCCATCGCCGTCGGGGTGATCGTCTACATCCTGCGCACGTCTCATCGCATTCGCAGCCTGCCGTGGGCGGTGGCGCTCGGCCTGCTCCTGGGCGGGGCCAGCGGCAACCTGACGGACCGGATCTTCCGGTATCCAGGGCCGCTGCGCGGCTACGTGGTCGACTGGATCCAGGTGCCGCACTGGCCGGTGTTCAACATTGCCGATTCCTCGATCGTGTGCGGCGGCGCGCTCGCCGTCCTGCTCGCGGTGCGCGGAATCCGGATCGACGGCAGCCGGGCCGGCGGCAGCGGGGTTGACGAGAGCCAGATTGCTCCGGCCGCCCAGGACGCCCAGGCGGCTCAGGCGGCAGCGGGCGAGGATCCGCCGGCGGACGACGCCACCCGGCTCCCTGATGACCACCCGCGCCTGCCACCGGACGGCCAGGGCAGCCCGCCTGGCGGCGGCGGGGCATGACCTCGCCGGGCCAGCGCCGGGTGCCCGTTCCCGAAGGACTCGACGGCGAGCGCCTGGACGCGGCCATGGCCCGGATGTTCGGCCTGTCCAGGGCCAGGGCGGCCGAGCTGATCGGCAACGGGTCCGTGCTGGTGGCGGGCCGCCCGGCGACCAAGTCTGACCGGGTGCCGGCCGGCGAGTGGCTGGAGGTGACGCTGCCGCCGCCGCCGCAGTCGGCCCTGGCCAGGCCCGAGCCCGTGCCCGGCCTGACCGTGCTCTTCCAGGACGCCGACATCCTGGTCGTGGACAAGGCCGGCGTCGCGGCGCACCCGACGCCCGGATGGACCGGTCCGACCGTGCTGCAGGGGCTGCTCGCCGCTGGCTACACGATCGCCACCAGCGGCGCGGCCGAGCGCCAGGGAATCGTGCACCGGCTGGACGCCAACACCACGGGCGTCATGGTCCTGGCGGCCAGCGAGCGCGCGTACACCTCGCTGAAGCAGGCCTTCCGCGACCGCGAGGTGGACAAGCGGTATCACGCCCTCGTCCAGGGGCATCCCGATCCGCTCCGGGGCACGATCGACGCGCCGATAGCCAGGCATCCGTCCGGCGATGGCAGGTTCGCGGTCATCAACGGGGGCAGGCCGTCGGTCACGCATTACGACACGCTGGAGGCATTCCGGGCGGCCAGCCTGGCGGAGATCATCCTGGAGACGGGGCGCACCCATCAGATCCGGGTGCACATGTCCGCGGTCCGCCACCCCTGCGTAGGCGACCGGCTGTACGGCGCCGATCCGGTGCTGGCCGCCCGGCTGGGCCTGACCCGCCAGTGGCTGCACGCGGTGAGCCTGGCCTTCGCCCATCCGCAGGACGGCCACCGGGTCGAGTTCTCCAGCGGCTACCCGGCCGACCTGCAGCACGCGCTCGACGTCCTGCGCGCGCAGTCCTGAGCCAGCGGCCGGCACGAGCCGGCGCGTCGGCGTCCCGCCGGGAACCATCCGGGCGATAAGCTCAGAAGCACCGGGCCGCAGCGGCTCCCGGCGGGCTCATCGCCTCCAGCGGGCCCCGCCGGAGGCAGCGCGCCGGCCACTTCCCCCGGTCCAGTTCATCGCGCGCCTGCCCGGCGCGGCGGTGGCTTCGCCACCGGTCGCGTCGGCACGCGGCGGCATGCCTGAAGGAGGCGGATCTTCATGGCGGCAGCCCCGGCGGGAAGCCCGGCCAGGGGAGACGGCGATTCGTTTGTCCACCTGCACGTGCACACCGAGTACTCCATGCTGGACGGGGCTGCCCGGCTGAAGGACCTGTTCGCCGAGTGCGAGCGCGGCGGCATGTCGGCCATCGCCATCACCGACCACGGCAACATATACGGAGCCTACGACTTCTACACCAAGGCGCGGGCAGCCGGCATCAAGCCGATCATCGGCATCGAGGCTTACGTCGCGCCCGAGCACCGCGGGCACAAGCAGCCGGTCCGCTGGGGCACGCCGGCGCAGAAGAACGACGACGTGTCCGGCGCGGGCGCCTACACGCACATGACGCTGCTGGCCGAGACCACCGAGGGCATGCACAACCTGTTCAAGCTGTCCTCCATGGCGTCCCTGGAAGGTTACTTCCGCAAGCCACGGATGGACCGCGAGCTGCTGGCCCAGTACGCGAAGGGGCTCATCGCCACCACGGGCTGCCCCGGCGGCGAGGTCCAGACCAGGCTCAGGCTCGGCCAGGACCGCGAGGCCCTGCAGGCGGCGGCCGACTACCGCGACATCTTCGGGCCGGAGAACTTCTTCGTCGAGCTCATGGACCACGGGCTCGACGTCGAGCTGCGGACCCGGCAGGCGCTGCGGCGCATCGCCGGTGACCTATCGCTGCCGTACGTCGCCACCAATGACCTGCACTACGCGCGCGAGGGCGACGCCGAGGCCCACGGGGCCCTGCTCTGCGTGCAGACGGGCACCAACCTGGCCGACCCGAACCGATTCAAGTTCGACGGCACCAGCTACTACGTCAAGAGCCCGCAGGAGATGCGCGCGATCAGCACCGACGAGATCTGGCAGTCCGGGTGCGACTCGACGCTGCTGATCGCCGAGCGGGCCAACGTCGAGTTCACCAAGTCGAACCTGATGCCCAGATTCCCGCTGCCCGAAGGGGAGACCGAGGCGAGCTGGTTCCGCACCGAGGTCTGGCGGGGGATGGACCGCCGGTACCCGGACGGCTACGACGAGCAGCGCCGGGTCCAGGCCGAGTACGAGATCGGCGTCATCGAGGCGATGGGATTCTGCTCCTACTTCCTGGTCGTCGCGGACTTCATCATGTGGGCCAAGCGGAACGGGATCCGGGTGGGACCGTGCCGCGGCTCGGCGGGCGGCTCGATCGTGTCCTACGCCATGGGCATCACCGACCTGGACCCGATCGCGCTTGGCCTGGTGTTCGAGCGCTTCCTGAACCCCGAGCGCGTGTCTATGCCCGACGTTGACGTCGACTTCGACGAGCGCAGGCGCGGCGATGTCATCCGCTATGTCACCGAGAAGTACGGCGACGACCGGGTCGCCCAGATCATCACCTACGGCACGATCAAGGCCAAGGCCGCGGTCAAGGACGCGGCCAGGGTGCGCGGCTTTCCTTACTCACTCGGTGACCGGATCACCAAGGCCTTCCCGCCGCCCATCCTCGGCAAGGACATGCCGCTGTCCGGCGTGTTCGAGCCGGACCACCCCCGGTACGGCGAGGCCGGCGAGATCCGCGCGCTGTATGAGGCCGAGGCCGAGGTCAAGCAGGTCATCGACACCGCGCGCGGGCTGGAGGGACTGATCAGGCAGGCCGGCGTGCACGCGGCCGGGGTGATCATGAGCTGCGAGCCGCTGCTCGACCACATCCCGGTGTGGAAGCGCGAGGCCGACGGGGCGGTGATCACGCAGTTCGACTATCCCTCGTGCGAGGACATCGGGCTGCTCAAGATGGACTTCCTGGGGCTGCGCAACCTGACCGTGATCGATGACGCCATCCGCGGCATCGCCGACAACCGCGGCATCGAGATCGACCTGGACACCCTCGGCCTGGACGACAAGCCGACCTACGAGCTGCTGGCCCGCGGTGACACCCTCGGCGTGTTCCAGCTCGACGGCAGCCCGATGCGGGCGCTGCTGCGGGCCATGCGGGCCGACAAGTTCGGCGACATCTCCGCGGTCATCGCGCTGTACCGGCCGGGCCCGATGGCCAGCGCCCCGGTGTACGCCGACCGCAAGACCGGGCGAGCGCAGGTCATCCCCATCCACCCCGAGCTCGCCGGGCCGCTGGAAGACATCCTGGGTGAGAGTTACGGCCTGCTGGTCTATCAGGAAGATGTCATGTTCGCCGCGCAGAAGCTGGCCGGGTACTCGCCGGGCAAGGCCGACCTGCTGCGCCGGGCCATGGGCAAGAAGAAGAAGGAGATCCTGGAGGCCGAGTACGAGCCGTTCGCGGCCGGCATGCGGGCCAACGGGTACTCCGATAACGCGATCAAGACCATCTGGGACGTGATGGTCCCGTTCTCTGGCTACGCGTTCAACAAGGCGCACGCGGCCGGCTACGGGCTGATCTCCTACTGGACGGCCTACCTGAAGGCCAACTTCCCGGCCGAGTACATGGCGGGCCTGCTCACCTCGGTGGCCGGTGACAAGGACAAGTCAGCGCTGTACCTGAACGAGTGCCGCCGGATGGGGATCAAGGTGCTGCCGCCGGACGTGAACGCATCGACGGCGATGTTCACGCCGGTCGGCGAGGACATCAGGTTCGGCATGGCCGCGGTCCGCAACGTCGGCACCAACGTGGTCGAGTCGATCGTGGCGGCCCGCAAGGCCAAGGGCGCGTTCACCAGCTTCGCCGACTTCCTGCGCAAGGTACCGGTCAACGTGTGCAACAAGCGGGTCATCGAGTCCCTGGTCAAGGCGGGCGCGTTCGATGAGTTCGGCAACTCCCGCAAGGGCCTGGTCCTGATCCACGAGCAGGCCATCGACACCGTCATCGACGTCAAGCGCAACGAGGCGATCGGCCAGGACTCGCTCTTCGGCGACGACACCGAGAGCGCGGCCACGTTCGACGTGCCCGTCCCCGAGGGGGAGTGGGAGAAGGCCACGCTGCTGGCCTTCGAGCGGGAGATGCTCGGCCTGTACGTGTCGGACCACCCGCTGCTCGGCCTGGAGCACATCCTGGCGGCCGAGACGGACTGCTCGGTCGCGCAGCTCATCGGCTCGGCCGAGGAGGATACGCAGCGCTCCTCCCGCGGCGACCGCGACGCCCAGATCGTCACCGTCGGGGGGATCCTGTCCGGGGTACAGCGCAAGGTCACCCGGCAGGGCAACGCCTGGGCGGCGGCCACCCTGGAGGACCTGGAGGGCGCGATCGAGGTCCTGTTCTTCCCGGCGACCTACCAGCAGTACATGACGCAGGTCATCGAGGATGCGGTCGTGGTCGTAAAGGGACGGCTGGACCGGCGCGAGGACGCGCCCAAGCTGGTCGCGATGGACGTGCGGGTCCCCGAGCTGAAGCCGGGGGAGCAGGGCCCTTTCGTGGTATCGATCCTGGAGGCACGCTGCGTGCAGCCGGTGGTCGAGCGGCTCAAGGAGGTGCTGGGCACGCATCCGGGTCCCGTCGAGGTGCACCTGAAGCTGCTCAGCGGGTCGCGGGCCAAGGTGGTGAAGCTAGATGACAAGCTGCGGGTCAGGCCGTCGCCGTCACTGCTGGCCGACCTGAAGCAGCTGCTTGGCCCCGGCTGCGTCGGCTGACCTGGCTGCCCGCCGCCTGCGCTCGCCTGGCCGGCCGCCATGGCCCGCGCCGGTCAAGCGCCGCTGCGCCGGTCAAGAGGCGCCGGGCGGGGGGAGACTGGTCTCATGATGCGAAGGCTGCTGCTGGGCTCGGAGTGGCGCCGCGACGTGCTGCGCACCAATCTCTGGCTGGTCCCGGCGATCGAGGTCGTGGCCGCGGTCGTGCTCTTCGCCTGCACCTATGCCGCCGACCTGGCCGCCTACGACGGCAAGTTCACGGTGCCCGGATGGGCGATCAGCGGGTCGGCTGACGCGGCGCGGCAGGTCCTCATCGCGATCGCCGCCGCCGTGATCACTGTCGTGGGCGTGGTGTTCTCGATCGTGATCGTGGCGCTGACCCTGACCTCGACTCAGTTCGGCCCCCGGATGCTGCGCAATTTCATCCGCGATCGCGGTACGCAGATCACGCTGGGGACCTTCGTGGCGACGTTCGTGTACGCGATCCTCGCGCTCGGCTCGATCGGCCAGGGCGGCCATGGCGCCTTCGTGCCGCATATCAGCGTCACGGTGACCCTGGTCCTGATGGTCGCGGACCTCGCCGTGCTCATCTACTTCCTGCATCACATCGCCATCCAGATCCAGCTGCCGCATGTCATCGCCGGAATTGCCGGCGACCTGTCGGCTGCGATTGACGCCCAGGAACTCGACGCATCGGCGGCCCCCGGCGATCCGTCGGCCGGGAAGCTGATCGCCGGGCTGGACGGGCCGGGCGGTATCGTCACCGCACCGCGCAGCGGGTACCTGCAGTTCATCCACCACCGCACCCTGGTGCGGATGGCCTCGGAAGTGGGGGCAGTGATCCACCTGCTGTACCGCCCCGGCCACTTCCTGGTCCAGGGGCATCCGTACGCGGCCGTCTGGCCGGCCGGTGCCGCCGACCAGGTGGCCCGCGAGCTGTCCCGTGCCCATGTCACCGGGCCGTACCGGACCCTGGCCCAGGATGTCTCCTTCGGCATCGATCAGCTCGTCGAGATCGGGATACGGGCCCTGTCCACGGCGGTCAACGACACCTTTACCGCGCTGACCTGCATTGACTGGATCGGCGACAGCCTCTGCAAGGTAACCGGCCGCTGGCAGCCCACCCGGATCTACCGCGACGAGCAGGGGATCGTGCGGGTCATCACCACCGAGGTCAGCTACGAGCGGCTGGTCCAGCGCTCGTTTGTGATGATCCGGCAGGCGGCCCGCGGCATGCCCGCGGTGATGATCCGCCAGCTGGACGCGCTGGCCAAGATCATGGAGCGGACGACAGCCAGCAGCGAGCGCCAGGTCCTGCTCGATCAGGCGGCGATGATCGAGCGGTCGAGCGTCGCGTCGGTGCCCGAGGAGTGCGACCGGGCCGATGTGCGCCAGCGCTACGATGCGCTACTGGCCGTGCACGCCGGGCTCCTGGCCGCTCAGGCATCGCGCCGGCGCAGCAGCACCGCGGCGGCGGCCAGCAAGACCGCCGTCCAGAGGCAGAATACCCCGAATCCCTGCCAGGGGGAGAGCAGCTGACCAGGCGCCTGGTGGGCGTTGCCGATCAGCGACCCGGCCTCGGTCGGCAGATAGTAGTAGATGTGCTGGCCCCACCCGGCGGGCAGCAGCCCGGCCAGCGGCGTGAGCACGAGCACGAAGAAGATGACCCCGGCGATGGCGCCCGCCGTATGCCGGACCAGGGCCCCGATGGCCAGGGAAAACAGCCCGAGCACGGTGAGGTACAGCCCGGCGCCGATCACCGCCCTGGTCACCCCGGGGTCGCTCAGCGAGACCGCGACACGGCTGTGCAGGATCGCGGAGCCGACAAAGAACGAGCCGAACGAGACAAGCTCGGCCAGGACGATGAGCAGCGCCGCGAACACTACCGCCTTGGCGGCCAGGACCGGGATCCTGGCCGGCACGGCGAGCAGCGAGGCGCGGATCACGCCCGTTGAGTACTCGGTGGAGATGATCAGCACTCCGAGCACGCAGATGGTGAGCTGCCCGAGGCCGATGCCGGCCCCCAGGATGAAGCTGATCGGATCGGCCAGGATTTGCGCATGCCGCCCGGCCCCGCCATTGCGCCCGTCCGTCCAGGTGGCCACGGTGACCGCGGTGAGGCCCGCCGTGATGCCGATAGTGAGGACCACGAACGCCATGAGCGTCCACAGCGTGGAGCGCACCGAGCGGATCTTCGTCCACTCGGCGAGCAGCACGTGGCCGAAGCCCACGTGGTGGGCCGCGGCCGGGACGCCGGCCGGGACTGCGGGGGAAGGCGCGGCCGGTGCCGCCGCGGGAGTGGTCATCGGGTGCTTCCCTCGGCCGCCGCCAGCGGTTCCGGATCGTGCACCCCGAATTCGAGACTGCCCGCGGTCAGCTCCATGAAGGCCTCCTCCAGCGAGCCGCGCTGCGGCGTGAGCTCATGCAGGACGATCGACGCGGACGCGGCGATTTCGCCGATCCGGGGCGCTTCGAGCCCGGTGACGGCGAGGGACGGCGCGGCTGCTCCGTTCCCGGCCGGCGGCTGGCTGGCCGTGACCTTGCCGCCCGCCGCAGCGATCAGCTCCGTCAGCCGGGCCGCGTCGGGGGAACGCACCAGGACCGACTTCTCCGAGCTGCGCTCGATGAATTCCGCCGTGCTGGATTCGGCGATGAGCTGGCCCCGGCCGATCACGATCAGGTGATCCGCGGTGACGGCCATCTCGTTCATCAGGTGGCTCGAGATAAAGACGGTACGGCCTTCGGCCGCCAGCTGCTTGAGCATGTTCCTGATCCACAGGACGCCCTCCGGGTCGAGCCCGTTGACGGGCTCGTCCAGCAGGAGCACCTGCGGGTCGCCGAGCATCGCCGCGGCGATGCCCAGCCGCTGGCCCATGCCGAGCGAGAAGCCGCCCGCCCGCTGGCGTGCCACCTCGCTCAGCCCGACCAGGCCGAGGACCTGATCCACCCGGCGGCGCGGCAGCCCCTGGGTCTGCGCGAGGAAGAGCAGGTGGTTATAGGCCGTGCGCCCGGTGTGGAAGGACTTGGCCTCCAGCAGCGCGCCGACCGTCCGGAGCGGCTGGGCCAGCTCGCGGTACGCCTTGCCGTTGATGGTCGCGGTGCCGCCGTCCGGCCGGTCCAGGCCCAGGATGAGCCGCATGGTGGTCGACTTGCCCGCGCCGTTCGGGCCGAGGAACCCGGTCACGGTGCCCGGCTCCACCGTGAAAGACAGGTGATCAACGGCGGTCTTGCCGCCGTAGCGCTTGGTCAGATCGCGTGCCTGGATCATCGTGCTTCCTCATCGCGGAACCCGGATTACTGCCGCGGGCGACCGCCCGCATCAACCTAGCAAAGCCACGCTACCGCCGATGCCAGCGCGGCTGCCGCGGCCGGCTCTGACCGCCGCGTGTCCAGGGCAGCCCGGCTGTTTTTTCGTCCGCCGGGTCACGTACTCTGCTGCGAAGAATGGCCGAAATGAGTCAGCTCCCGCTCCCGTCCCAGCCTGACCGGCCTGCCCCCGCCGAGGCAGGCACGGGCCCAGGCCGGTGGCTGGTCCCTGGCCTGGCCGCGTTCGCGGCGGTCGCGGCGGGCAGTGCCCTGATCGGCCTGCTGGCCGGCCTGGTGTGGGCGCATGTGGCTCCGCGAGCCCTGTACGTCGTGGTCAGCGGCGGAGCGGAGGCGGTCAATCCGGAGGGGAGCGCGTTCATCGGCGCTGACGGCTGGTTCTGCGTGATCGGAGTGGCCGGCGGTATCGTCACCGGCCTGCTCGGCTACGCGCTGGCCGTCCGGCGGTACGGCCCCCTGCCGATGGCCGGCATCTTCATCGGCGGCCTGGCCGCCGCGTACCTCGCCCTGTGGATCGGCCAGCGGTCAGGCATGACCGAATTCATCACCCGGCTCGGGGACAGCAAGTCAGGCACGCTGCTGCGTGCGCCGATCAAGCTGGGGGCCCACGGGGCGGTTGCGTTCTGGCCCCTGGCCGCCGGACTGGCCGCGGGCGCTCTGGAGGGACTCGCGCTGCTGCGCGAGCGGCGGATGGCCGGGGCGAGTACCGGGGGCTACACGGGAACTCACGCCCGCGGGACGGCTCTGGCCGGCGGGCCGGACGCCGAGAGCGGCGAGTAGCCGCATGATCCGCAAGATCTCTTCTGGGACCAGGTGGGAACCCGTCGTCGGGTACAGCCGGGCGGTGGCCGCCGGCGACTTCGTCTTCGTCTCCGGCTGCACCTCAGTCAGCGGCGCGGAGCTGGTGTATGACGGCGACGCCTACGCGCAGACGGCGCAGGCCATCCGCAACGTCAGCCAGGCCCTGGCGGAACTGGGCGCCAGCCTGGCCGACGTCGTGCGGACCAGGATGTACGTCCGTGACATCTCGCGCTGGCCGGAGTACGGCCGCGCCCACGGCGAGGCGTTCGGCGATATCCGGCCGGCTTCTACGATGATCGAGGTCAGCGCGCTCATCGATCCGCGGATGCTGGTCGAGGTCGAGGCGGTCGCCTACCACCAGGGAATCGGGGCCTGACCCGGGCCCGTGAGCGCGGTCCTACGCGCACGCCATGGCCGCGCCGACCACCCCGGCGTCGTTGAGCAGCACGGCCGCCTCCAGGCGCGCTCGCAGGCTGGTCAGCCGCGGAAAGAACTTGTCCGACTTCTTGCTGATCCCCCCGCCGATGATGATGAGCGCCGGTGACAGCAGCGCCTCCATATGCAGGAGGTACTCATCGACCCGGCCCGCCCACTTCCCCCAGCTCAGGTCCTCTGCTTCCCTGGCGTGCTCGGAGGCTCGCTTCTCCGCGTCCTTGCCGCGGATCTCAATATGGCCGAACTCGGTATTAGGCACGAGCGTGCCGTCGGTGAACAGCGCGCTGCCGATCCCGGTGCCGAGGGTCAGCATCAGCACCGTTCCCCGCTGGCCCGCCCCGGCGCCGAACTTCATCTCGGCCAGCCCGGCCGCGTCAGCGTCATTCAGCACGGTGACCGGCAATCCGGTCGCCTGGCCGAACAGCTCCCGCGCGTCCAGCCCGATCCATGCCTTATCGAGGTTGGCCGCGGTCCTGGTGGTCCCGTCGGTCACGACGCCGGGGAAGGTGATGCCAGCGGGCCCGGTCCAGCTGAATTCCCTGGCCAGCTCGCGGACCACGTCGGCGACCGCGTCGGGCTTGGCCGGGCGCGGGGTCGCCAGCTTCACCCGCTCGGCCATCAGCTTGCCCGTCGCCACATCGACCGGTGCGCCCTTGATGCCGCTGCCGCCGATATCGATGCCCAGTACCTGCGCCATGACGCCTCCGTTATGTCTGTTGCCTCCAGAGCAGCTGAGGACAGCGTAGGCCGCGGCCGGCCCGTACGGCGGGCGGGCTGGCCGCCCGAATCGGCTCGCCGTGGCGGCGAGCCCCTTGGTAGCGTCGGCTGATGATGACTTCCGCGGGACCCGTCGCGGCGGAGCCGTCCGACTCGCTGGCCGATCCGGCGCAGCTCCTGGCCGGCTACCTCGATTACTACCGGTCGGTGGTGCTGCGCAAGCTCGACGGCCTGAGTGAGCAGGAGCTTCGTTCGAGCCGGGTGCCCTCCGGCTGGACGCCGCTCGAGCTGCTCAAGCACCTGGCTTACGTGGAGCTGCGCTGGCTGCGCTGGGGGTTCGCGGGGGAGGATGTCGATGAGCCGTGGGGAGACGACGGCCCGGAGGGACACTGGCAGGTGCCCGGCAGCCAGAGCGCCGATGATGTCAGGGAGTTCTTCCTGGCCCAGTGCGAGAACTCGCGCCGGATCGCCGGGGCCGCGCAGCTTCAGGACATCGCCACCGGCGGCGGCAGGTTCGATGCCCAGGACCCCCCGCCGGCCCTGAGCTGGATCCTGTTCCATGTGCTGCAGGAGTACGCGCGGCACGCGGGGCAGCTCGACGTGGTGCGCGAGCTCACCGACGGCAGCGTCGGCGAATAGCACGGCCAGCCGCGAAAGAGGCCCACTGATGACCCGCATCACGACCGCATGCCTGGATATGGCCGGCACCACCGTCGCCGACGGCGGCAGCGTCATGGCCGCGTTCACCGCCGCGATGGAGCAATCCGGGCTTATCCAGGGGACGCCCGGCTATGACGAGGCCGCCGCGATCGTGCGCGAGACCATGGGCCAGTCCAAGATCGAGGTATTCCGGCGCATCCTGGGCCATCAGGCGGCGGCGCAGGCAGCCAGTAGCGCATTCGAGCGCCACTTCGCGGCCTCAGTGCGCAGCGGCGCGATCACGCCGCTGCCCGGCGCGGTGGAGACCATCACCGCGCTGCGGGCGGCCGGGATCAAGGTCTGCCTGGCCACCGGGTTCTCCGCTGATACCAGGGACGCGGTACTGGACGCCCTGGGCTGGCGGCCGCTGATCGACCTTGCCCTCTCGCCCGCCGACGCGGGACGCGGCCGGCCCTGGCCCGACCTCCCGCTGACCGCGCTGCTGCGGCTGGGCGGGGGAGCGGTCGGCGAGCTGGTCGTGGCGGGCGACACCGCCAGCGATGTCGAGTCCGGCCTGCGCGCGGGGGCCGGGCTGGTGGCCGGCGTCCTGACCGGCGCGGGCAGCCGTGATGAGCTGGAGAAGGCTGGCGCGCCGCACATCCTGGACGCGGTCACGGGCCTGCTGCCCCTGCTCGGCCTCAGCCGCAGCCAGCCACCACCATCATGAACGGGCCGCGGCGGCCCGCGGCCACTCGATCGTGAGGATGACGTTGCGGTCGGCGGCGGTCCCGGCTCCCGCGCCGCCCTCGGGCGTGATCTCGTCGCGCACTTGCCAGTCGTTAGCCGACAGCTCGCGGGCGAGCGCGGCGAGGTCAGCGGGCCCGGCGGTGCCACGGTAACTGGCCGGCGCGGCGCTGTCGATCACGGTGCAGCCGATGACCAGCGCGCCGTCGGTCTGCAGCAGCTCGATAACGCGGGCCTGCTGCGGCCAGTCGATGTGCGATGCCGTCGTCACCTGCCAGAATCCGCCGGGCATGCCCTCCTGCGCCACGGCGCTGATCGCGTGGGCGTGGGTATGGCCGTTCACCCAGGCGATCACGCATGGATGCGACAGCAGCAGGTGCCGCAGCTCGGCAGCGAGGATGCGGCGCTCCGTGCCCGGCGGCCGCAAGTCGTTGACGAGGGTCTGGAGCGGATGATGGCTGAACAGCACGACGGGCCGGCCCGCGCAGGCGCCGAGCTCCCCGGCGAGCCAGCTGAGCTGGGTCGCATCGATCGAGCCCTGCCAGCCGCCGTTCGGGTTCACCGTGTCGAGCACGATGCACCGCACGACGCCCCGGTCGAACGCGTAGTAAGCGGTGCCGTCGTCGGCGTTGCGGCGGGAGTAGCCATGCCCGGCCGGCGCCCCTGACGAGCGGAAATGCTCGCGGACGTGCGCCGCCCTGGTCACCGGCGCGCGAGCGGGATCCGGGGTCACCTTCAGCTGCTGGCCGTAGCTGAACTCCAGCAGGGCGTCGGCGTCCGCTATCTCGAACCGGCTCAGCGCCGCGGCCGCGTCGACGCCGTCCGGCGGGGTGAGGTACTTCACCCCGCCCAGCGGGAAATCGCGCAGCCAGCCCTGGGCCACCACGGTGCCCTGGAGCATGTTGTCGTGGTTGCCGTGCACGGCGTACCACGGCACGCCAAGCCCGGTGGCCAGGAACGGCCGCCGCGCCGCCGCCAGTACCCCCGGCACCTCGGGGAAGCCGTACCGGTTCCTCGGCAGGTCCTCCCCGCCGCCCTCAGGATGCCAGTAGCGCTCGTCGTCGACCTGCGGCCCGGCGACTCCCTCGTACCGCTGCGGGTCCCCGGAATCGGGCCGCACCTCATGGCCGTCCAGCAAGTCGATGTAGGCGCGCAGCTCGTTGTGCTGGCAGTTGTCGGCGGCGTCACCGGTCACGATCGCGAAATCGACCGGGGCCCCCGACAGCGGCGCCTCGCGGGTCTGGCGGACGGCGCGGACCATCGCCTCGGCCACCTGGTAAGTGAACAGCTCCTGGGCCCGGTAGGTGCCGATGATGCCGACGGCCGCGCGCAGCGGCGAGTCCGGGTCGGAGTACCGGTCGAGCAGCTCAGCCCGGCCCGGTGACTGATGGTCAAGCACGTGCGTGTCCGACAGGTGCGCGATCACTAGCAGCGGCCGGGCGGACCGGTTCCAGCCCGCCCGCAGGCTGCTGGCCGTGAGGTCGTCCCTGATCGCGTGCTGCTCCCCGTCGGTAGCGACCAGGCTGCGGTATCCCCCCGCTCCCGCCGGGCCGGGGACCAGGCGCCGGTGTGCGGTCGTCACCGGCGCTCAGCCCGCATGTCGCCGGCCAGGTTTCTTCGTCATCGGATACTCCCTGTCTGCGAGACGGCGCCAGGCCGGCGCCCCGTGCCCTCCGCTAGTGCAGGTCCCTCCCGTGCCGTTCGCCCCGTGCCGCTTTCGCCCGTGCCGTTTCGCCCGTGCCGTTTCGCCCCGTGCCCTCCGCTGGTGCCGCGACCCCGCCTGCCGTCTATTGTCGCGATTGGGCCGCAGAAGTTCCAGGTCACGGGAGCAGCCGAATTCCCGGCGCGCTGGGGGCTTGCCGGCCGGCGGCAACTCATGCAGGGTGAGTCGTCGGCCGTTTCACCGCGCCACTGCGGCGCATGTCCGAGAGCGCCAGGTCTGACGCTCGGCCAGTCTTGCGTCCAGGGGAGATCATGGCGACGTACGAGGACGGACCCAGCCTGGCCGGCCTTCGGGATGTCGCCAGGATCGCCGGTGTCTCCGTCGCGACGGCGAGCCTGGCCCTGAACGGGCAGCCGGGGGTCGCGAGCCAGACCCGGCGGCGCATCGCGGCCGCGGCCGAGCAGCTCGGCTATCACGCCAATCCGCAGGCCCAGGCGCTACGGCGCGGACGCACGACGACCTACGGCTTTGTGGTGCGCAACTTCGCCAACCCGTTCTTCCTTGAGGTGCTGAGCGGAGCTCAGCAGATCGCGGCTGAGTCGGGGGCCACCCTGCTTGTGCTGGACTCGCGCTACTCGCCAGAGCGCGAGCGCCGGCACGTCAGGGAGATGGCCGCCCAGCGGGTGGCCGGGCTGGCGATCGCCCCCGTCGGGTCCGGTGAGTCCATCCGGCTCTGGCAGGAGCTGCGGCCCGGCGCGCCGGTGGTGGCGCTGAACGGATCAGTGGACGGCATCACCGGCGTCTCGCGGGTCAGCCCGGACAGTGCGGCGGCCGTCCAGCTGCCCATGACCCGCCTCGCCGAGCTCGGCCACGCCCGCATCGCGTTCCTGTCCGCGCCGCCGCATCTCATGGCCGACCCGGACCGGCTGTGCCACTTCCGCCGCCTGGCGGCCGAGCTCGGCGTGCAGCCCCGCGTCATGTACTCCCTGCTGACCATCGCCGATGTCCAGCGGGCCACCGTGACGGTGCTGTCCGGCCCTGGCGCCCCCACCGCGATCATCACCAACTCTGACTACACCGCGCATGGGGTGTACAAGGCTGCGCGCGAGCTATCGCTGCCGGTCGGGCGGGGAGTCTCCGTCGTCGGCCATGACGACCTGCCCACATCCGAGCTGCTCGCCCCGCCGCTGGCGACCATCCGCACCGATCAGCAGGCGATGGGCCGCGAGCTGATGATGCGGCTGCTTGAGCTATGCCCGCCGGACGATTTCATCGCCGACGTGGAGCTGGTGGATCGTGCCTCGCTGCAGCCGCCCGAATCCCCGGGTCAGCGGTGCTGACCTGCTTCGATGAACAGCGGGGGGGCGGCGAGCGTCAACTCGGTAACGTCTCTTGACACCCGCGCGCCGGGTGCGTCAGCATACCGATGCTAAACGTTTTAGGCATTTGGGCCCGAATGCTGGTGCTGGGGAGGGTCCGCCGGCCTCATGGCATTAATATGCCGCGGCCATTGGCGGACGACGCAATAGGGATGGGAAATGGACACAGGAGGCATTCGCGTGAGATCGTCACATCGATTTGCGCTTGCGGGGCTGGCCGCCCTGGCGCTGCTGGGGGCTGGGTGCTCGTCAGGTTCTTCATCCAGTTCCGGCACCAACTGGTCCACCGTCACCTCTGCCTCGGCCGGCGGCGGAATGAGCGCGCTGGTCGCCGCGGCCAAGAAGGAGGGCACGCTCAATGTCATCGCCCTCCCGCCCACCTGGGCGAACTACGGCAACATCATCAAGACCTTCGAGAACAAGTACGGCATCACGGTCAAGTCCGCGAACCCTGATGGCACCAGCCAGCAGGAGGTCGACGCGGTGAAGCAGGAGAACGGCACCGCCGCGGCGCCCGACGTCCTGGACGTCGGGCAGTCGGTCGCCCTGGCCAACACCACCCTGTTCGCGCCCTACAAGGTCGCCACCTGGTCGGCCATCCCGGCCGCTCAGAAGGAGGCCAACGGGCTCTGGTACGAGGACTACGGCGGCTATATGGCGGTCGGCTACTCGAGTAAGTTCGGGACGATCACGTCGCTGAGCCAGCTGATGGAGCCGAAGTTCAAGAACACCGTCGCGCTGAACGGGAATCCGACCTCGGCCAACGCCGGGCTGAACGGCGTGATGATGGTCAACCTCGCCGAGGGCGGGACGGCCAGCAACATCTCCAAGGGCGTGAACTGGTTCCACCAGCTCAAGCAGGCTGGCAACTTCTCGCCCGTCTCGGCGACCGGCGCCACGATCAAGGCGGGCACCACCGAGGTCGTGCTCAACTGGGACTACCTCAACCTCCCGAGCTACGTGGGAGTGTCGAACTGGAAGGTGTTCGTGCCCCAGGGAGCCGTGCTGGGCGGGTACTACACGCAGGCCATCACCAAGACGGCCCCGCACCCGGCCGCGGCCCGGCTGTGGGAGGAGTTCCTGTACTCGCAGGCCGCCAGTGGCGGGCAGAACCTGTGGCTGCAGGGCGGCGCCCGGCCGGTCGAGCAGACGGCCATGACCTCGAACAGCAGCATCGACACGGCGTCGGCCGGAAAGCTTCCGCCGGTCTCGGGAACGCCGGTGTTCCTGACCAACACCCAGTCCACCGACGCCGCCACGTACCTGGCGAACAACTGGGCCAAGGCCGTCGGCTAGCGAGGGATCGTGGCTGTCGCTGCTACCTCTGAGACCGGCGCCCGGCCCGTAAGGGCCGGGCGCCGGCTTTCCATTCCTGCCTGGGTCGGCACCGTGCCGTTCCTCGCCTATGTCGGGGTCTTCCTGCTGCTGCCGACCGGCATCGTGATCGTCAACGCGTTCAAGAGCCCGTCCGGCGCGTGGGAGTTCTCCAGCCTGAGCGTGTTCGGCAACCCGCTGATCCGCGGCTATTTCATCGGCTCGCTCAAGCTGGGCCTGATCTCGACGGTGGTCGGGGCCGTCTTCGGCGCGATCCTGGCCTACGCCGTGGCGTCGGGGAATCCGGACGGCGTGGTGCGCAGGCTCTCCATCGCCGGCTCGGGCGTCCTGGCCCAGTTCGGCGGCGTGACCCTGGCCTTCGCGTTCAGTGCGCTGCTCGGCCCGGTGGGCCTGCTGGCCCACCCGAGCTGGTTCTACAGCTTTCCCGGCGGCATCTCGCTGATCTACGGGTATTTCCAGATCCCGCTGATGGTCCTGGTCTTCCTGCCCGCGATTGACGGGCTGAAGATCCAGTGGCGGGAGGCATCGGAGAGCCTAGGCGCCTCTTCCTGGCAGTACTGGCGGCATGTCGGCGGCCCGCTGCTGCTGCCGGCCTTCCTCGGCGCGGCGCTGCTGCTGTTCGCCAACGCGCTGTCGGCGGTCGCGACGGCCCTGGCCTGGGAGAATCAGATCGGGTACATCGTGCCGCAGCAGATCAGCATCGCCCTGAGCAGTGAGGTTGGGCTGAGCAATGTCAACGAGGCCGACGTGCTCGCCCTCGGAATGGTGATCATCGTCGTGATCACTATGACCGCATACGCGCTGCTGCAGCGAAGGGCGGGGCGATGGCTGCGATAACCTCGATCGGCGAGTCGGCGCAGCCCGCGCCGATCACGGCCCAGCGCGGCATGCAGGGCGGCCGGCGCAGGAAGCTGACGCTGTTCCGCTACGTGGTGTTCACCGTATTCGGGATCTTCTTCGCCCTGCCGCTGCTGGCGCTGGTGCGGTTCTCCCTGGAGGGGGCCAATCTCGGCACGTGGTCGCTGAAGGCCTGGCAGCAGATCGTCTCCTACCCCGGCCTGCTGGGCGCGGTCGAGATCACCCTGGAGCTCGCGGTCATCACCAGCGTGGTCATGCTCGTGCTGCTGGTGCCGACCATGATCTGGATCCGGCTGCGGGTGCAGTGGTTCAGCCGGGCGTTTGAGTTCCTGTGCCTGCTGCCGCTCACCATCCCCGCGATCGTGCTGGTGGTCGGCCTGGCCCCGGTTTACAACAAGATCAGGCACTACCAGCTCTCGGCGCTACAGCTCTTCTGGGCGTACGTGATCCTCTCGCTGCCTTACGCCTACCGGGCGCTGGCCTCCGGGCTGAACGCGATGGATGTCCCCACCCTGTCCGAGGCGGCCCGCAGTCTCGGGGCGAGCTGGTTCACGGTGATAACCCGCGTGATCGCGCCGAACATGGGGCAGGCGATCCTGAACGCCGTGGTGCTGACCTCGGCCCTGGTCCTCGGCGAGTTCACCATCGCCTATCTGCTGCTCTACACCAACCTGCAGGTGGCGCTGTATGCCATTAGCCGCAATACCCCGAATGCGGCGGTGGTCTTCTCGACCTCGGCTGCCGCGCTTCTTTTCGCCTTCGTCCTGCTCCTGATCGTGTCCTATGTCGGCCGCCGCCGCCGCGGCCAGGGATGAGGTTGTGCCCGTGACTTCGTCGGTAACCAGAACGCAGGACGGCGCGGCCAGGTCCGCGGTCGAGGTGCGGCTGGAGGGGCTACGCCGGCAGTACGGCCCGGTCGTCGCGCTGGACGGGCTCGACCTGACCATGCACCCCGGCGAGCTGATCGCCCTGCTGGGCCCGTCGGGCTGCGGCAAGACCACTACGCTGCGCCTGCTGGCCGGGCTGGAGGACGCCGACGCCGGCCAGATCACCGTCGGCGGCCGTGATATCAGCCACCTGAGCGCCAGCAAGCGGGACATGGGGATGGTGTTCCAGGCCTATTCGCTGTTCCCGCACATGACCGTGCAGCAGAACGTGGCCTTCGGGCTGCGGCTGCGCCGGGTCAGCGCGGACGCGCGGAACCGGACGGCGCTGGAGATGCTGGACCTGGTCGGCCTGTCCACGCAGGCCGACCGGTACCCGCACCAGATCTCCGGCGGCCAGCAGCAGCGGGTGGCCCTGGCCCGCGCCCTGGCCATCGAGCCCCAGGTGCTGCTGCTCGACGAGCCGCTGTCCGCGCTGGACGCCAAGGTCCGGGCCCAGCTGCGCGACCAGATCCGCCGGATCCAGCTCGAGGTCGGCATCACCACCCTGTTCGTCACTCACGACCAGGAGGAGGCGCTGGCCATCGCGGACCGGGTCGGCGTGATGCGAGCGGGCAGGCTGGAGCAGCTCGCGCCGCCCACCGAGGTTTACTCCCGCCCGGCGACGCCCTTCGTCGCGGAGTTCGTCGGGCTCACCAACCGGCTGGCGGGCACGGTCAGCGGCGGGACGGTGACCGTGCGGGGCCGCGACCTGCCGCTGGTGGACACCTCGACCCCGCCCGGCCCGGCGACGGCGCTCGTGCGGCCGGAAGCGGTCACGCTGGCCTCCGACAGCTCGGGCGATTCCGGGCCGCTGGTGGGCACCGTCATCGCCACGACCTTCCTGGGCGCCACCAGCCGGGTCACCGTCGACCTCGGTGACACCACGATCCTGGCCCAGCTCACCACCGCAGACGCCACGGCGCTGCCGGCCGGCAGCCGGGTGGCCCTGACGATCCGGCCCGACCCGGTGCTGGTGTCGGCTGACTCGCCGGCGACGGCCGAGGCGTGAGCGGGCGGCACCCGCCGCTGACCACTGACCGGCGCCTGGCGCCTGGCGCGGTACTGCGCCGCGGAGCCAGCGCGCCCTACCGGGCGATCACGATCATCGATGGCGAGCCGCACCTCATTCGTGCCGACCTCGGCCCACCCGACCTGAGCCCGGATCCCCGGCCGGCGGCGGGCCGCCCGCTGCTCTGCCTGGCCCACGTGACCGATCTCCAGCTCGCTGACGTCCAGTCGCCGACGCGGTTCGAGTTCCTCAACCGGCACTTCGCCGATCCGCGGTACGAGCAGATCGTGCCGGTGCAGCGCCCGCAGGAGGCGCTCACCGCGCATGCGGTCGAGGCCACGCTGCGTACGCTCAATGCCGTCACCGGCCCGGTGACCGGGCTCGAACCGCAGCTGGCGGTGACGACCGGGGACGCGATCGACAACGCGCAGTGGAATGAGATGGAGATATTCCTCGCCCTGTTCGACGGCGGCCTGGTACGGCCTGATTCCGGCGGGCCCGGCTATGAGGGAGTCCAGTCGCCGGACTGGCCGGACGACATCTTCTGGCGACCGGATGGCCCGGCTGCCGGTGGCTCAGGGACGAACGGCTCGGGCGGCTACGACATCTTCCGGCGGGAGTTCGGCTTCCCCCATCACCCCGGGCTGCTCCAGCGCGCGCTGCGACAATTCTCCGCGACCGGCCTGCGCGTCCCCTGGCTCTCGTGCTTCGGCAATCACGAGGCACTCAACCAGGGCGTGGGGGTGGTCACCGCGGGTATCGAGGAGGCGCTCGTCGGCGGCAGCAAGCCAGTGCGGCTACCGCCCGGATTCGATCACGATCGCGCGCTGGAGCTCTTCACCGGGCAGCCTGAGGCTTTCATGGCCGGCCCGGTCATGGCGGTCACCGCCGATCCGGGCCGCAGGCCGATCACCAGGCGGGACTTCGTCGGCGCGCACTTTCGGCCTGGCTCGCGCCCGTTCGGGCACGGGTTCAGCGAGCAGAACCGGCTCGACGGCACCGCCTACTACGTTCATGACCAGCCGGCGGCCCGGCTCATCGCGCTGGACACCAACTGCCTCGCCGGAGGGGCCGCCGGATGCCTCGACCGCGATCAGGCGCGGTGGCTCGAGGCACGGCTCGCCGAGGTGCACTCGGCTTACCGGGGCGCGGACGGACGGCAGGTGCGGACCGGCCACGATGACCGCCTGGTCGTCCTGTTCTCCCATCACGGGATCGACACGCTCACCAACACCCGGCATGCTCCCGGCCCCGACGGCGGCCCCGTGCTCGGCGCTGACGACCTGCTCGCCCTGCTGTACCGCTTTCCCAATGTCGTCCTGTGGCTGAACGGCCACACGCACCTGAACGCGGTGCGCCCGCGCCGCGACCCTGGCCACCCCGCGCGCGGGTTCTGGGAGGTCACCACGTGCGCCATCGTCGACTGGCCATGCCAGACCCGGCTGGTAGAGCTCGTCGACTCCGGCGGCTACCTGTCCATCGTCTGCACGATGGTCGACCACGACACCCCGGCCGCGGCCCGGTCCCTGGACACCAGTGCTGACCTTGCGTCACTGCACAGGGAACTCGCCGCCAACGTCCCCTTCGGCGGCGCCGGCCATGGCCGGGCCGGCCTGGCCGCCGACCGTAACGTGGCGCTGCGCCTGCCGCTGCCGTTCCCGCTCGGGCAGGTCCCCGCCGGCTAGGCGCCAGCCAAGGTCAGGCAGCGACCTTATACAACAGCTCAGCTCCGCCGCCAGCTCAGCTCCGCCGCCAGCTCAGCTCCGCCGCCAGCTCAGCTCCGCCGCCAGCTCAGCTCCGCCGCCAGCTCAGCTCCGCCGCCAGCTCGGCTCGCTCAGCGCTCGCACGTCCGCGTCACTGCCGTCCAGCCGGACGCGCACGGCAGTCCGGCCGAATGCCCACATGGTGAGTTCCGACGGTGCTCCGGTGACGGTGACGACCGGGGTGCGGGCCTTGGCCGTGATCCGGACCCGGCGCCGGCCCCCCGCCGTCGCCGCGCCGGGCCGCGGCGGGTCATCCCTGGCCAGCTCGACCCCGACCGGTGCTTTGCGCAGCAGGAACCTCGCCATTTTCAGGCGATTCCATAGCATTTCAGACAGGCCGGGATCGAGTGAGCGGGGTTCCCAGCCGGGATCAGCCCGGCGCACATCCTCGTGGTGCACGAAGTACTCGATCAGGTTGATGCGCGCATCCGCGCCGGGGATGCCGAAGACCGACAGCCGCGGCGGCCCGTTCCTGATCGTCTCCACCAGGCGAGGGAACGGCGTCCGTCCGGCGAGCGCGCTCTGCACCCGGCGAGTGTGCCCGGCCAGCGGGCCGCACAGCACGCCGATGCCCGCGTCCGGCCGGTGCTCCCGCAGGACCAGGTGAGCGGCAAGATCAAGAGTGCTCCAGCCCGCGCAGAGCGTCGGCGCGCGCGGGCCTGCCTTGTCCAGCAGGGAGCACAGGGCCAGGCGCTCGTTCGTGGCGTGCGTCATCAGGTCACCATAGGTCACTGAACCGCGACCGCGGAATGACCGTTAGGGTCACGGGCCGATACCGGCGGGGGATGTGCGGGGGATGTCCGGCCAGCAGGACGGTAGCGTTCGGCCTAGTGTTGCATTCCGTTATCGGTGCGCGAGTGCGCCGCCGGGCGGCGGCCTCGCGGAGGGAGGGTCTGTGACCAGCGTGGCGAGCGGCAGCCCATCCGTGCCGCGGCACCGGCCGCGGCAGGAGCTCGCGGCTGTCCTGCTCCTGGGGCTGGCCGGAGCGGGCCTGGTGCTGCTGGCCATGCGGCAGGACTGGGCCCAGGTCACGGCGACGGCTCCCAAGCCGCTGCCGGCCGGCACGACCACTGTGACCGGCCAGGATCTCGTGCCGGCCGCGGATGCCCTGGCCATCGCGGCGGTGGCCTGCCTCGCGGCCGTGCTGGCCACCCGGCGGATGCTGCGGCGCATCACCGGGGTCGTCCTGGCCGGGCTCGGAGCCGGAATCGTCGTGGCCGTCGGCGCCGGCATCTCGGCTGCTGACGTGCTCGCGGCGGCAGCCGGCAGCGCCGGGCCCGCGGCGGGCACGGGAGCGGGCGCCGGGGCAGGCTCGGTGACCGCGGGCGGTGCGTCCGGCGGGGCCGGCGTGCCCCTGACGGGCTTTCCCGGCCATGCGGCGCTCGCGACTTTCCCGTGGCGGCCGGTGGCCATCGCCGGTGCCCTGGCCGTGATCGCCGCGGGCATCCTGGCGGCCTGGCGGGCGGAACGCCTCCCCGTCATGTCCAGCCGGTACGACCGGCCGGCCCGGGCCGCCCGTCCCGCCCGTCCCGCGAGTCCCGCCGGGCCGGCCGGCGCCGGGGCGCCGCCCGCACCGGCCCCGGCCGGGGAAAAGGCGGTCCGCGACTCCGCCGCCATGTGGGAGTCGCTGAGCCGGGGCGAGGATCCGACCGGGAATACCGGTGCGCCGGCGGCGGCTGAACCCGGGCAGAGTGCAGTATCGGCGGCCGAGAAGTGATCTGTCCCGCGGAATCCGCGGACGGATGCGTCCTGCCCTGTTGTCATGCTCGGCGGGTAGTGGTGCCAGGCCACGGAGGTGACCAGTGAGCGCATCAGGGCGCGCGGCGGGCGGACGGGAGCGCGGCGCCATCCGGGAACGGCCGAATGAGATGGTCGCCCTGGTGACGCGGCTCGTACTGGCCCAGGCGGGGCTGTCGACGGCAATCGGGCTGTCCTACAGCCGCCGGAATGGCCCGTGGATCGTGATTACCCTCATGCTGGCCATTGCGCTGCTCGGGCTGGCCGTCGTAGTGCGATCGGGCGGTCACGCCGCGTGGATCCTGGCCGTCGGCTTCGAGGCGGCATTCATCGCGTTCGGGCTGGTCAGGTTCTTTACCGCCCGGTATCTGGGCGGCACCCTGTTCGCGCTAGTCACGCTGGGCGTTCTTGTGCATCCCGCTGCGACCCGGGCCTTTGGCGGCCCGTCCCGGGGCATCGATCAGGGGCTCGGGGGCGCCCGGCTGGGCGACCTCGGCGAGGCGGCCGATGATGCGCTGGGCGGCCGGGCCACGGGCTGAAGGCGGGCTGACGGCGGGCTGACGGCGGGCTGGCCGGGTCCTGGGTAACAGTCCGGCCGCCAGCCGGCGGCCCCCGGCCGCCGCCCGCCGCGTGGCCGCTCGTGGCCTGCGGGTAACACAGGGGGGCCGCGCCGGCGCGTTACGGCGCTCGCTACGATCGGGACCGCAAGGCATCCCACCCTAGGGGGCAGTAGAACCGCGTGAGCGTGCTCGACGAGATCCTCGAGGGCGTGCGTGCCGACCTCGCGGTACGGCAGCAGCAGACGCCGCTTGACCGGCTGAAGGACATGGCGGCCAGGGCGTCATCGCCGCTCGATGTCATGACCGTGCTCAAGGGCCAGGACGTGGCCGTCATCGCCGAGGTCAAGCGCGCGAGCCCGTCCAAGGGGGCACTGGCGGCTATCGCTGATCCCGCCGCACTGGCCGTGGACTACGAGGCCGGCGGCGCGAGCATCATCAGCGTCCTGACCGAGCCGCGCAGATTCGGCGGCAGCCTGGAGGACCTGGCGGCCGTACGGGACGCGGTGCGCGTGCCGCTGCTGCGCAAGGACTTCGTGGTCAGCTCCTACCAGCTCTGGGAGGCCAGGGCGCACGGCGCGGACCTGGCGCTGCTGATCGTGGCCGCGCTGGAGCAGAATGCGCTGATATCGCTGGTCGAGCGGGCGGCCTCCATCGGCCTCGTTCCGCTGGTCGAGGTGCACACCGGCGATGAGCTCGACCGGGCGATCGACGCCGGGGCGCAGGTCATCGGCGTCAACGCGCGCGATCTGGCCACCCTGGAGGTTGACCGCACCGTGTTTGCCGCGCTGGCGCCGCGGATCCCCGATGGCGTCGTGAAGATCGCCGAGTCCGGGGTCCGCGGCCCGCATGATCTGCTCGCCTACGCGGCCGCAGGCGCCGACGCCGTGCTGGTGGGGGAGAGCCTCGTCACCGGCAAGGACCCGCGGTCGGCCGTCGCCGACCTGGTCACCGCAGGGTCCCACCCGGCACTGCGCGGGGACCGGGGGAATACGCCATGAGCGTCCCCGCGGTGACGACCATTCCCGATGTATCCGGGTACTTCGGCCGTTTCGGCGGGCGGCTCGCGCCCGAGGCGCTGATGGCCGCGCTGGCGGAACTGACCGACGCTTACGAGTCGGCCAGGGCCGATCCGCGCTTCCAGGCCGATCTGGCGGCCCTGCTGACCGGGTACGCGGGACGGCCGACCCTGCTGACCGAGGTGCCGCGGTTCGCTGAGCAGGCCGGCGGGGGCCGGGTGTTCCTCAAGCGCGAGGATCTCACCCACACCGGTTCCCACAAGATCAACAACGTGCTGGGCCAGGCGCTGCTGACCAGGCGGATGGGCAAGACCAGGGTGATCGCCGAGACCGGCGCGGGCCAGCACGGCGTGGCCACGGCGACCGCGTGCGCGCTGCTCGGCCTGGACTGCGTGGTGTACATGGGCGAGGAGGACACCCGGCGCCAGTCGCTGAACGTGGCCAGGATGCGGATGCTGGGTGCCGAGGTGATCCCGGTCATGACCGGGAGCCGGACCCTCAAGGACGCCATCAACGAGACGTTCAGGGACTGGGTCAGCACGGTCGAGACCACGCACTACTGCATCGGGTCGGTCATGGGCCCGCACCCCTTCCCGGTCATGGTGCGGGATTTTCAGCGCGTCATCGGGGTCGAGGCCAGGGAGCAGGTGATCGGAGTCGCCGGGCGCCTGCCCGACGCGGTGATCGCCTGCGTGGGCGGCGGGTCCAACGCGATCGGGATCTTCCATGAGTTCATCCCCGACGAGGGCGTTGCCCTGATCGGGTGCGAGGCCGGAGGAGACGGGCTGGCCAGCGGCCGGCACGCGGCCACGGTGGCCGGCGGATCGCCCGGCGTGATCCACGGCATGCGGACCTACCTGCTGCAGGACTCTGACGGACAGACCCTGGAAACGCACTCGGTGTCCGCGGGCCTGGACTACCCGGGGGTCGGGCCCGAGCACTCCTGGCTCCATGACACCGGCCGGGCCAGCTATCGCGCCGTGACCGACGCCGAGGCGATGAGCGCGTTCTCGGTGCTCTGCCGGACCGAGGGGATCATCCCGGCGATCGAGTCCGCGCACGCGCTGGCCGGCGCTCTGCAGGTCGGCCGCGAGCTCGGCCGCGACGCGGTGCTGCTGGTCAACCTGTCCGGCCGGGGTGACAAGGACGTGGACATCGCATCCCGCTGGTTCGGCCTGGTGGACAGTGCGCCGGCCGGTGACGCGGGTGCCGGTGACGCGGGTGCCGGTGACGCGGTGGCCCGTGACGCGGCGGCCGGTGACGCGGGTGCCGGCGGCCTGGCGGCCGGTGGCGGAGCGGGCCAGTGAGCGCGGTCGCGGCCGCGTTCGAGAAGGCGGCCGGCGAGGACCGGGCGGCCCTGATCGGCTACCTTCCGGCGGGCTTCCCGTCCGTCGGCGGCGCGATCGACGCGGCCGTGGCCATCGCCGAGGCCGGAGCGGACATCGTGGAGATCGGCCTGCCGTACTCAGATCCGCTGATGGACGGGCCGGTCATCCAGGAGGCCGTGCACCGTGCGCTGACCGCCGGGATCCACGTCACCGACGTGCTGCGCACCGTGGAGGCGGTCGCGCGGACCGGCGTGCCCGTCCTGGTCATGACCTACTGGAACCCGGTCGACCACTACGGCGTGGCTGCGTTCGCCGCCGATCTCGCGAGTGCGGGGGGCAGCGGGCTGATTACCCCCGACCTCACCCCCGAGGAGGCACAGCCCTGGCTCGCGGCCGCGGCCGCGCATGGCCTCGATCCCGTCTTTCTGGTCGCGCCGAGCTCGTCACAGGAGCGGATCGAGCTGATCGCCTCGGTCTGCGGCGGATTCGTCTACGCGACATCGGTCATGGGCATCACCGGGGCCCGCTCCACCGTGGGCAGCCACGCGGCCGGCCTGGTGCGGCGGGTCAGGGAGTGCACCAGCCTGCCGGTCGCCGTCGGGCTCGGCGTCCGCGACCAGGTCCAGGCGGCCGAGGTGGCCGGTTTCGCGGACGGGGTGATCGTCGGCTCCGCGTTCGTGCAGCGATTGCTCGGCGCGCCGGACGCCGCGGCCGGCCTGGCCGGGGTCCGCAGCCTCGCCGCGGAGCTGGCCCTCGGCGTGCGCAGCCGCGCGGCCGGGAGCGCCTGAGCCGCGCGGCCCGGTGCCGGCTAGTGCGGTGCCGGCCGGTGCGGGCCTGGTGCCGTGGGACGCCCGTCCCCTGCCCGGCACCCGGAACCGATGCCCCATCGTGTGCCCGTAACATTCTCGATACACTGAATGCGTGGCGCCGGCCTGGCTAGCCGAATCCGGCGTCCACGTCAGGGCCAGAGTTGTCCCGACCCCACACGACTGCGCGATGGCGGACGAGACGACAGGAGTGCTGATGGCCTCTGCTCCTATCCTGGCTACTCAGGGACTGTACGACAGCCACCACGAGCACGACGCGTGCGGCGTCGGCTTCGTCGCTGACCTGTCGGGTAACCGGGGCCATGGCCTCGTCGCGCAGGCCCTCACCGTGCTGCGCAACCTGGATCACCGGGGCGCCAAGGGCAGTGACCCCGATACCGGGGACGGTGCCGGGATCATCACCCAGATCCCGGACGCGTTCTTCCGCGCCGTATGCGGGTTCGCCCTGCCGGAGCCGGGCTCCTACGCGGCGGGGATGGCCTTCCTGCCGAGCGAGGCCGACGGCGACAGCGGCGATGGCGGCGGCGGCGGTGAGCGGCGCGCGCTGGCCATGGCCGCCATCGAGCGAATCGCGGCCAGGGAGGGCCTGGCCGTGCTGGGCTGGCGCGACGTCCCTTATGACCGGGAGTTCTGCGGGGCGGGCGCGCGCGCGGTGATGCCGTACCTGGCCCAGCTTTTCGTAGCCGCGGCCGGGCCGGACGGAGCGGTGACGGGGATGGACCTGGACCGGCGGGCGTTCTGCCTGCGCAAGCGGGCCGAGCAGGAGACGGGGACGTACATCGCGAGCCTGTCGTCGGCGACGATCGTGTACAAGGGCATGCTCGCCGCGCTCCAGCTTGAGCACTTCTACCCGGACCTGTCCGATCCGAGGTACGCCTCCGCCCTGGCGCTGGTCCACTCCAGGTTCTCTACCAACACCTTCCCGTCCTGGCCGCTGGCCCATCCCTACCGGTTCGTCGCGCACAACGGGGAGATCAACACGGTCAGAGGCAACCGCAACTGGATGCGGGCGCGTGAGGCCACCCTCGCCACCGATCTCATCGGCCCGGATGCCGATGGCCGCGGTATGGAGCGGCTGCTGCCGATCCTGGATGAGTCGGCGAGTGACTCAGCCAGCTTCGATGCGTGCCTGGAGCTGCTGCACCTGGGCGGGCGGTCGCTGCCGCACGCGGTGCTCATGATGATCCCCGAGCCGTGGGAGAACCATGCGGAGATGGATCCGGCCCGGCGGGCCTTCTACCGCTTTCACGCCAGCCTGATGGAGCCATGGGACGGGCCCGCGCTGATCGCCTTCACCGACGGCACGACCATCGGCGCCGTCCTGGACCGCAATGGCCTGCGGCCCGGCCGGTACTGGGTCACCAGTGACGGCCTGGTGATCCTCGCGAGCGAGGTCGGGGTCCTGGACATCGACCCGGCGACGGTGGTGCGCAAGGGCCGGCTGCAGCCGGGCCGGATCTTCCTGGCCGACACTGAGGCCGGCCGGATCATCGAGGACGAGGAGGTCAAGGCCCAGCTCGCGGCCGAGCATCCGTACGACGACTGGCTGCACGCTGGCCTGCTGCATCTCGACGACCTGCCGGACCGCCACCGGGAGCTGCCCGACAGCGAGGAGCTGGCCACGCAGCAGCAGCTCTTCGGGTACACCGAGGAAGAGCTCAGGGTGCTGCTGGCGCCGATGGCGCGCAGTGGCTCCGAGCCGATCGGCTCCATGGGCACCGACACCCCGCTGGCCGTGCTCTCCGACCGGCCGCGACTGATCTTCGACTACTTCTCGCAGCTCTTTGCGCAGGTCACCAACCCGCCGCTGGACGCGATCCGGGAAGAGCTGGTCACTTCCCTGGCGTCAAGTACCGGCCCTGAGCACAATCTGTTCGATCCGGGGCCGGCCTCCTGCCGCCAGGTAGCGCTGCCCTACCCGGTGATCAGCGATAGCGACCTGGCCAAGATCATCCACATCAATGATGACGGTGACCTGCCGGGATTCGCCGTCCACGTCGTGGACGGCCGCTACCGGGCCGCGGGCGGCGGCGCCGCGCTGCGCGAGCGCCTGGCGCAGATCCGGGCCGAGGTATCCGCGGTGGTGGCGGGCGGCGCGTGCCTCATCGTGCTGTCTGACCGGGGCACCGGAATGGGCGGCGGCGCGGCCGCGGGGCCGGCCGGCGCGCCGCACGCGTTCTTCGGCCCGGACCTGGCGGCGCGGGATCTCGCGCCGATCCCGTCGCTGCTGCTCACCGGGGCGGTCCACCACCACCTGATCAGGGACTGCCGGCGGGCGAAGGCGGGCCTGATCGTGGAGGCCGGCGACGTACGCGAATGCCACCACCTGGCCCTGATCATCGGATACGGCGCGGCCGCTGTCTGCCCGTACCTGGCGATCGAGTCGGTCGAGGACATGGTGCGGCGCGGGCAGCTCGAAGGGCTGACACCGCGCAAGGCGGCCGCCAACCTGAGCAAGGCGCTCGGCAAGGGCCTGCTGAAGATCATGTCCAAGATGGGCGTCTCCACGGTCGCCTCCTATACCGGCGCTCAGATCTTCGAGGCGACTGGGCTCGGTGATGAGGTCATCAGGGACTGCTTCGCCGGCACCTCCTCGCGGCTCGGCGGCATCGGATTCGATCAGCTCGCGGCCGAGACGGCCGCGCGTCACGCCAGGGCCTTCCCTGCGCACGGGATCAAGCCGGCCCACCGCAGGCTGGAGACCGGAGGCGAGTACCAGTGGCGCCGGGAAGGCGAGCCGCACCTGTTCAGCCCGGAGGCGGTATTCAAGCTGCAGCACGCGACCCGCAGCCGGCGGCAGGACATATTCGCTGAGTACACGCGCCTGGTCGATGAGCAGGCGGCGCGGCTGATGACGCTGCGCGGCCTGCTGCGCATCAGCGGCATCGACGGCGCCGGGCAGGCGGCGGGAGCGGGACCGGCCGCGCGCCCGCCGGTGCCGATCGAGGAGGTGGAACCGGTCGCCAGCATCGTGCGGCGGTTCTCGACCGGGGCGATGTCCTACGGCTCGATCTCCGCCGAGGCGCATCAGACCCTGGCCATCGCGATGAACCGCCTCGGCGGCAGGTCCAATACCGGGGAGGGCGGGGAAGATCCCGATCGCTACGTCCCGGACGCCAATGGCGATTCGCGCCGGTCGGCGGTGAAGCAGGTGGCCAGCGGCCGATTCGGCGTGACCAGCGAGTACCTCGTCAACGCCGACGACGTGCAGATCAAGATGGCGCAGGGGGCCAAGCCGGGGGAGGGCGGCCAGCTGCCCGGCAACAAGGTGTACCCGTGGATCGCCAAGACGAGGTACTCCACGCCGGGGGTCGGCCTGATCTCGCCGCCGCCGCATCACGACATCTACTCGATCGAGGACCTGGCCCAGCTGATCCATGACCTGAAGAACGCCAACCCGGCCGCCAGGGTGCACGTCAAGCTGGTCGCCGAGGTCGGCGTCGGCACAGTCGCGGCCGGCGTGGCCAAGGCGCACGCCGATGTGGTGCTGATCTCCGGCCATGACGGCGGCACCGGAGCCGCGCCCCTGAACAGCATCAAGCACGCGGGCGCCCCGTGGGAGATCGGGCTGGCGGAAACCCAGCAGACCCTGCTCCGCAACGGCCTGCGCAGCCGGATTGTCGTGCAGGCGGACGGGCAGCTGAAGACCGGCCGCGATGTGATCATCGCGGCGCTGCTGGGGGCGGAGGAATTCGGCTTCGCCACCGCGCCGCTCGTGGTGTCCGGCTGCGTGCTGATGCGCGTCTGCCACCTGGACACCTGCCCGGTCGGCGTGGCCACGCAGAACCCTGAGCTGCGCAGCCGGTTCGCCGGGAAGCCGGAATTCGTGGTGAACTTCTTCGAGTTCCTGGCCCAGGAGGTCAGGGAGTACCTGGCCAGGCTCGGGTTCCGGACGCTGGCCGAGGCCGTCGGTCATGTCGAGCTGCTCGACGCGGCGGCGGCGGTGGAGCACTGGAAGGCCGCGGGCCTCGACCTGGCGCCCATCCTGCACCAGCCCGAGCTAGCGCCGGGCGCCGCCCGCCGCTGCACCACCAGTCAGGACCACGGCCTGGACCGGGCCCTGGACAACATGCTCATACAGCTCGCCGAGGGGGCGCTGGCCGACGGGACCGCAGTCACGCTGGAGCTTCCCGTTCGGAATGTCAACCGGACCGTCGGAACCATGCTCGGTTATGAGGTGACGAGGCGCTGGGGCGGCAAGGGCCTGCCCGACAACACGATCGACATACGCCTGCGCGGCTCGGCCGGCCAGTCGCTCGGCGCATTCCTGCCCCGCGGCGTCACGTTGCGGCTGTCCGGGGATGCCAACGACTACCTCGGCAAGGGCCTGTCCGGCGGGCGGATCATCGCGGCCCCCGATCCGGCCGCGACGTTCGCCGCAGAGGAGCAGATCATCGCCGGAAACGTGATCGGATACGGCGCGACCAGCGGAGAGATCTTCCTGCGCGGCGTGGTCGGCGAGCGGTTCTGCGTGCGCAACTCCGGCGCGGTGGCGGTAGCCGAGGGAACCGGCGATCACGGCTGCGAGTACATGACCGGCGGCCGGGTGGCGGTGCTCGGGCCGGTGGGCAGGAACTTCGCGGCGGGCATGTCCGGCGGCGTCGCCTACCTGCTTGACCCCGACCCGCGCCGGGTCAACACCGAGATGGTGGACCTCGAGCCGCTCAGGCCCGGCGACGCCGAGTTCCTGCGGGACCTGCTGGAGCGCCACCTGGCCGAGACAGGCTCAGCGGTCGCGGCCCGGCTGCTCGCCGACTGGGCGTCCTGGCAGCTCAGGTTCAGCATGGTCATGCCCAGGGATTACCAGCGGGTGCTGGACGCTACCCGGCGTGCCGAGCGCGAGGGCAGCGACGTGAACGAGGCCGTCATGGCCGCGGCGCGCGGCTGAGGGGAGACATACGGGCATGCCTGACCCCAGAGGATTCATGACCACCCCCCGCCAGATCCCGGCCAAGCGCCCGGTCGATATCCGGATTCAGGACTGGCGCGAGGTCACCACCTCCTCGCGTCCCGCTGATCTCGAGCGGCAAGCGGGGCGCTGCATGGACTGCGGCATTCCGTTCTGCCATAGCGGCTGCCCGCTCGGGAACCTGATTCCCGAGTGGAATGACCTGGTCTGGCGGCACGACTGGCGGGCGGCCGCCGAGCGGCTGCACGCGACCAACAACTTCCCGGAGTTCACCGGGCGGCTGTGCCCCGCTCCATGCGAGACCGCATGCGTGCTCGGCATTAATGCCGACCCGGTGACGATCAAGCAGGTCGAGGTGGAAATCATCGACCGCGCCTGGGCGGAGGGCTGGGTGCCCCCACTGCGGCCAGGGCCCGTCGCGGTCGCGGCCGGCCGGAACGTCGCGGTGGTCGGCTCCGGCCCGGCAGGCCTGGCCGCCGCCCAGCAGCTCACCAGGGCCGGGCATGCGGTGACCGTCTACGAGCGCGCCGACCAGCCCGGCGGCCTGCTCCGCTACGGGATTCCCGAGTTCAAGATGGAAAAGCGGCACCTGGAGCGGCGGCTGGAGCAGATGCGCGCCGAGGGAACCGTCTTTCGCTGCGGCGTGAACGCGGGCGTCGACGTGACAGCCGCCCAGCTGCGCGACGGATACCAGGCGATCGTGCTGGCGGGCGGGGCCACGGTACCGCGAGGCCTGCCCGTGCCTGGCGGCGACCTGGACGGCATCCACCAGGCGATGGAATACCTGCCGCTGGCCAATCGCGTCGTCGCGGAGGGGGCGGCCGCCGAGCCGGCTATCTCGGCCCGCGGGCGGCACGTGGTGATCATCGGCGGCGGTGATACTGGCGCCGACTGCCTCGGCACCGCCCTGCGGCAGGGAGCGGCGTCGGTCACCCAGCTCGAGATCATGCCGGAGCCCCCGCAGCGGCGGCCCGTCACCCAGCCATGGCCCACCTACCCGATGGTCTACCGGGTTTCCAGCGCTCACGAGGAGGGCGGCGAACGCGCCTACGCGGTCTCCACCCAGCGCTTCGTCCCCGGCGAGTCAGGCCGGGTGCGGGCCCTTCGCCTGGTCGAGGTGGAGGCGTCGGCAGGCAGCTTCATCCCCCGTCCCGGCACGGAACGGGAGCTGCGGTGCGACCTGGTCCTGCTCGCGATGGGATTCACCGGGGCGGACACCGGGGAGCTGATCGCCGGTCTCGGCGCCGGGCTGGACGAGCGCGGTAACGTCGCCAGGGACGGCTCGTACGCCACTGCGGCTCCCGGCGTCTTCGTCGCCGGCGACATGGGCCGCGGCCAGTCGCTGATCGTCTGGGCCATCGCGGAGGGAAGGTCGGCCGCCGCCGCCGCCGACAAGTACCTGGCGGGCAGCACCGTGCTGCCGGCCGCGATCCCGCCGACCGCCCGACCGCTCCGGTAGCACTGGCTGCTCCCGTAGCACTGGCTGCTCCGGTAACGGCCGGGGCCATCCGGTGAGCGGGCCGCAATGCTGGCTCACCGGTCAAACCGGCGCACCCGAGCCGCCAGAAGGCGTAACGTCACATGACATGCCGGCGGCATTCCTTCCGAGCCCTGCTCGCGGTCTGTGGAATCTCGGCCCGGTCCCCATCCGCGGATATGCGCTGATCACGCTGCTCGGGGTCATCGTCGGGTTGTGGATCGCCGACCGCCGCTACCGCAGGATGGGCGGCCAGCCCGGATTTATCCTGGATATCGCCACTCTCGCTGTCCCGGCCGCCCTGATCGGCTCCCGTCTCTACAGCGTGATCACTGATTACCACCAGTACTTCGGGAACGGCCGTGACCCGGTCAGCGTCCTGCGCATCTGGGACGGCGGTCTCGGTCTGCCCGGCGGCGTCACCGCGGGCGCACTCGCGGCCTGGTTCTGGTGCCGCCGGACCAAGGTCGCCCTGGGCCCGGTCGCCATCGCGGCTACGCCGGCGCTGGCCTTCGGGCAGGCGGTCGGGAGCCTGGGGAACTGGTTCGGCCAGCGTATGTACGGCCGCCCGTCGACCCTGCCCTGGGCCGTGGCGATCGCCCCGGCGCATCGTGTGGCCGGTTACGAGAGCTACGCCACGTTTCAGCCGGTGTTCCTCTACGAGTCGGCCTGGGATCTCATTGCGGGGCTGCTGGTGATCTGGGCGATCCGGCGGCTGCTGCTGACCGGCGATCGTGCCTTCGCCCTTTACGCTGGCCTGTACGCGATCGGGATGCTCTGCGCGGAGGCTTTGCTGGTCGGCCCCTCCCCGCGGCTGCTGGGTCTCAGGGTCCATCAGGTGGTGATGATCCTCGTCCTGGCCGGAGCCGTCGCCTATCTGTACCTGACCAGGGGCAGGCAAGGCCCGGATGTCGTCATCCCGGCGGGCGGCGGCGCCGGGACCGAGGGCCCGGCTATCGACGGCCGGCCGGCCACCGACGGCGGGGGCGCCAGGGACGGCATTGGCCGTGGACGGTCAGTGCTCAGTTCCGCCCGGCGATCACCCTGAGATATCACAGCGTGCCCCGGGTGGGATTCGAACCCACACTGAATGGCTTTTGAGACCATCGCCTGCTGCCGGTTGGGCTACCGGGGCGCGGCCGAACGATGCTGGGCAGGTGCGGCCGAATGCCAATGTACCGGGTTGGGTACGCTCAGCGCGTGAGTCAGACCCCCTATCGCGTCGTAATTGCCGAAGATGAGGCGCTGATCCGTCTTGACCTCAAGGAGATGCTTGAGGAGGAGGGCCATGCCGTCGTCGGCGAGGCCGCTGACGGCGAGGCTGCCGTCGAGCTCGCTGAGCGGCTGCGGCCGGACCTGGTGATCATGGACGTCAAGATGCCGGTCCTGGACGGGATCTCCGCTGCCGAGCGCATCACCGACCAGCATCTCGCCCCGGTCATGATCCTGACCGCGTTCTCGCAGCGGGAGCTGGTGCGGCGCGCCAGCGACGCCGGGGCGATGGCCTACCTGGTCAAGCCATTCACCAAGGCCGACCTCGTGCCGGCCATCGAGATCGCCGTGAGCCGGTTCCAGGAGATTTCCGCGCTGACGGCGGAGGCCGGGAGCCTGCGGGAGCGGCTGGAGGTGCGCAAGCTGCTGGACCGCGCCAAGGGGCTGCTCCAGGCCGAGCACCAGATGACCGAAGCGGCCGCGTTCCGCTGGATCCAGAAGAAGTCGATGGACCGCCGGATGAGCATGCGGGCGGTAGCGGAGGAAGTGCTGGCGGGCGCCAGCCCGACCCCGTCCCCGCAGCCGGAACGGGACGCGGGCCGGGCCTGAGCGGGAGCACCTTTGGTGCCATGTCCGCCCTCCCTGGCTCGCTCAGGCGCCCGCTTCCCTGGCTCAGGCTCCCGGGCGGCTCGGCACGGCGCCGCCGCCCGGAATCGCATCGCGCAGCAGGCAGCTGAGCCTGGAGGTGCAGACGCGCCTGCCCGCCTCGTCCGTAATAACGATCTCGTAGGTCGTCATCGTGCGGCCGCCGTGCAGCAAGGTGGCCACGCCGGTCACCTCGCCGCCTGAGGCCCCCCGGTGATGGGTCGCGCTGATCTCGATCCCGACGGTGATGCGGCCAGGCCCGGCATGCAGCGCGGAGCCCAGCGACCCGAGGGTCTCGGCGAGCACGCAGGAAGCGCCGCCGTGCAGCAGCCCGTACGGCTGGGTATTGCCGGTGACCGGCATGGTGCCCACGACCCGCGCGGCAGACGCCTCGACGATCCTGATCCCCATCCGGGCGACCAGGGTATCCGGGGCCGGCTGATCGAAGATCTCCTTGATCTGCCGTAGGGGGTCGTCTTCCACGGGCCACCTCCGAGTTCGTCGCGGACGCCTGCTGCGCAAGCGGCATCCTAGGAGCCGCCCGGCAGGCCGCTGCGGCCTGGATGCCGTTCCAGGTCCGGCCCGGCGGCCAGGCTGGGGCGAACCGTGCCCGGTGCGCAACCAGACATTGACAACAGGCGAAAACACTGTCATCAGAGACCACATCAGCACCACGGGGTTCGTTTCGAAAGTTTGATCATTTCTGTGCTCAAGGCAGTGACACGGCGCGTTGTTAGCGCTAACAATGCCCCTAACGGAACTAGCGCCGCTATCACACAGGGCCGCAAAATCCCCGATATCAGGAGGTTCTATGCGAACCGTATTGCCGCCAGCGATCGCCAGACCAGCAGTCAGGATCGGCGCCGCCGTCGTGCTCGCCGCCGGCGTCCTCGGCACAATGGCCACGGGCCCGGTGTCCGCGGCGCCCGCCAGTCATTGCGCCCCGACCGTTTCCCGCCAGTTCTTCGGCAGGACCGTCGAGCCGTACACCGGCAAGTCCACGAAGGTATTCCGCTACACCCTGACCAACTGCCGCGGCATGCAGGTGCGGCTGCTCACCTTCGGTGCCATCCAGCAGTCGATCACGGTGCCGGGCCGGGGAGGCAAGAGGGCCAACGTCATCCTCGGCTTCAAGACGCTGAAGGAGTACGTCACCAAGGACAGCCCGCCGGTCACCGCCAACGGCGGCCCGTACTTCGGCGAGACGATCGGCCGGTTCGGCAACCGGATCGCCAAGGGCACGTTCAAGCTGGACGGCGTGACCTACCACGTGCCGATCAACAACAACGGCAACAGCCTGCACGGCGGTCTCGTCGGATTCGGCGATCACATCTGGGCCGCCCGCTCCATCCGTCGCCCCGGTATCGCCGGCGTGGCCATGACCCTGCACAGCCCCAACATGGACCAGGGCTACCCTGGCGCCCTCACCCTGACCGTCAGGTTCACGCTGAACAACCGCAACCAGCTGGCGATGCACTACCACGCCACTGTCAAGGGCCTGGCAACGGTGATCAACTTCACCAACCACAACTACTTCAACCTCGGCGGCGAGGCTTCTGGCGCCACGTACGGCCAGATAGTGCAGATCAACGCCAACAGGTACACCCCCACCGACGCTACCCAGATCCCGACCGGCGTCCTTGCTCCGGTCGCGGGCACCCCGTTCGACTTCCGCGTGCCGCACACCATCGGCTCGCGGATCAACGAGAACAACCGGCAGCTGCTTATCGCCCAGGGCTACGACCACAACTGGGTGCTGAACAAGTCCGGCCCGACCATGGACGGCCTCCGGCTCGCCTCGCATGCCTGGGACCTGAGGACCGGGCGCGAGCTGACTGTCTGGACCGACCAGCCCGGCGTTCAGTTCTACAGCGGCAACTTCCTCAACGGGACGCTGGTTGGCATCAGTAACCACATCTACCGCCAGAGCGACGGCTACACGTTCGAGACTCAGCACTTCCCGAACTCGCCGAACCAGCCGAACTTCCCGTCCACGGTCCTGCGGCCTGGCCACGTGTTTAACTCGACGACCATCTACCAGTTCAACCGCTTCTAGCCGATCAGTTCGCGGCGCGGCAGGCCACCCCGGCTTCCGGGGTGGCCTGCCGTTGTCAGGGGCGGCCACTAGACTTCGGGCGTGGCGACGAAGCCGACCCAGACGCCCGCAGCCGGGCGCGGGCACCGTGACCGGCTGCTCCTGCTCGACGGGCACTCCCTGGCCTACCGGGCGTTCTTCGCGCTGCCCCCGGAGAATTTCTCGACGACGACCGGGCAGCCCACCAACGCCGTCTACGGCTTCACGGCGATGCTCATCAACGTGCTGCGCGATGAGCAGCCGACGCACATCGCGGTCGCGTTCGATCGCAGCGAGCCGACGTTCCGGCATGAGCAGTACGTCGAGTACAAGGCGAACCGGCGCGAGACGCCGGCGGATTTCCGCGGCCAGCTGAGCCTGATCTTCGAGGTGCTGGACGCGCTCGGCATCAGGCGCCTGTCGGTCGCCGGCTACGAGGCCGACGACATCATCGCCACCCTGGCCACCCAGGCCGCCGCCGATGGCATGGGCGTCCTGATCGTCACCGGCGACCGCGACGCGCTGCAACTGGTGACCGACGACGTCACGGTGCTGATGACCAGGCGCGGGATCAGCGATATGACCCGGTTCACGCCCGAGGCCGTCACCGAGAAGTACGGCCTGACGCCGGCCCAGTACCCCGATTTCGCCGCCCTGCGCGGCGACCCGAGCGACAACCTGCCGAGCATCCCCGGCGTCGGCGAGAAGACAGCATCCAGATGGATCACGGAGTTCGGCTCGCTGGCCCAGCTCGTGGACCGGGCCGGTGAGGTCAAGGGCAAGACGGGGGACAGCCTGCGCGAGCATCTCGCCAGCGTCCTGCAGAACCGGCGGCTGACCGAGCTCGCGCGGGACGTGCCCCTGGAGGCCGCTCCGGAAGACCTGCGCCCGGTGGCGTGGGAGCGGGAGCAGATCCACCAGCTGTTCGACACGCTGCAATTCCGGGTCTTGCGCGACCGTCTCTACACCACGCTGCCGAACGGGATCACCGGGGCAGCTGCCGTCAGCACCGACGCGCCCGCCAGCGGGGGAGCCGGGTTCGACGTCGAGGTGACCCGGCTGGGTGACGGGGAGCTGTCCGCCTGGCTATCCGAGCACGCCAGCACCGGCCGGACCGGGATCGCGGCCAGCGGAAGCTGGGGCCGGGGGACTGGCCTCCTGGACGGGCTCGCCCTGGCCGCATCCGACGGCGCCACCGCGTTCATCGACCCGGTCGAGCTGCCCTCCCACGATGAGCAGGCGCTCGCCGCCTGGCTGGCCGACCCCGCGACGGCCAAGGCGCTGCACGACGCCAAGGGCCCGATGCTGGCCATGGCCGCCCGCGGCCTCGAGCTGGGCGGGCTGACCAGCGACACGGCGCTGGCCGCGTATCTCGCGCTGCCTGGCCAGCGTTCCTTTGACCTGGCGGACCTGGCGCTGCGCTACACCAACCGCCAGCTGGCCGATAGCTCCGCCGCCGCCGGCCAGCTGGCCCTGGAGCTGCCCGACGAGGTAGCGGCGGCCGACAGCCTGGGACAGCGGGCGCTGGCCACCGCGGAGCTGGCCGACGCGCTCGACGCCGACCTGGACCAGCGCGGTGCCACCGCGCTGCTGGCGAACGTCGAGCTGCCGCTGGTCAGCGTCCTGGCGGGCATGGAACGCGCCGGCATCGCGGCCGACACCGACCACCTCGCGGGCATGTCGGCCAGCCTGGCGGGGGACGTCAAGTCGGCGCAGGAGGCCGCCTACGCGATCACCGGGCATGAGTTCAACCTCGGCTCGCCCAAGCAGCTCCAGGAAGTGCTGTTCAACGAGCTCGGCCTGCCGAAGACCAAGCGGATCAAGACCGGCTACACGACCGACTCCGAGGCGCTCACCGGGCTGCTGGCGCAGACTGGCCACCCCGTGCTCGAGCACCTGCTCCGGCACCGGGACGTGGCCAGGCTCAAGAGCATCGTCGACTCGCTGATCCCGATGGCCGACCAGGACGGGCGGATCCACACCACTTACAACCAGATGATCGCCGCCACCGGCCGCCTGTCCTCGACAGATCCCAACCTGCAGAACATCCCGATCCGGACGGAGGAGGGACGCCGGACCCGGCAGGCCTTCATCGTCGGCGAGGGCTACCAGACTCTGCTCACGGCCGACTACAGCCAGATCGAGCTGCGCATCATGGCGGATCTGTCCGGGGATCAGGCCCTGGCCGCGGCGTTCAGCTCAGGTCACGATTTCCATGCCGAGACGGCGTCCCGTGTCTTCGGCGTGCCGCCGCAAGAGGTCACCGTCGAGCTGCGCAGCAAGATAAAGGCCATGAACTACGGGCTCGCCTACGGCCTGTCGGCCTATGGCCTGTCCCAGCAGCTGCGGGTCACGCCGGATGAGGCGCGCGCGTTCATGGAGGGCTACTTCGAGCAGTTCGGCGGCATCAGGGATTACCTGAACGAGGTCGTGGCGAAGGCCCGGATGGACGGCTACACCCAGACGATCATGGGCCGCCGCCGGTACCTGCCGGACCTGACCTCGGACAACAGGCAGCGCAGGGAGATGGCCGAGCGGATGGCGCTCAACGCGCCGATCCAGGGCTCGGCCGCCGACATCATCAAGGTGGCCATGCTGGCTGTGCACCGCCAGATACGTGCCCAACACCTGCGATCACGGATGCTGCTCCAGGTCCACGACGAGCTGCTGTTCGAGGTGGCCCCCGGCGAGCTCGACACGCTGACAGACCTGGTCCGCACGCAGATGTGCGGGGCATTCAAGCTCAGCGTGCCCCTCGAAGTGTCCGTGGGAACGGGCCGAAGCTGGGCCGATGCGGCGCACTGACGGGCCCGTGCAGATTGACCCGTCGGCCGGGCTCTCATATGCTGGACGCTGCGCTGTGATTCCTTGCAGTCCGCCATGGTCAGGCAGCCCGCGGGGCCGTCTCTAGGCAGGCCGCGGCCGGTCATCCTGGCCAGGGCACGTCTCCAGTCACGCTGGCAATCCATGTCGGATGCGCTGTGCACGGCGCGCGCCCACACACCCCTGTCCGCATCCGGAGTCCACCTACACATGACGATTAGCAGCACCGAGGCCACCTCGATCCCCAAGGTAGCGGTCAACGACATCGGTTCCGAGGAGGCCTTCCTCGCCGCGATCGACGAGACCATCAAGTACTTCAACGACGGCGACATAGTCGAGGGGACTGTCGTCAAGGTCGACCGGGATGAGGTCCTTCTCGATATCGGCTACAAGACCGAAGGCGTCATCCCGTCCCGCGAGCTTTCGATCAAGCACGATGTCGATCCGCATGACGTCGTCAAGAATGGCGAGCACATCGAGGCCCTGGTCCTCCAGAAGGAGGACAAGGAGGGCCGGCTGATCCTGTCCAAGAAGCGCGCGCAGTACGAGCGCGCCTGGGGCACGATCGAGAAGATCAAGGAAGAGGACGGCGTCGTCACCGGCACGGTGATCGAGGTCGTCAAGGGCGGCCTGATCCTGGACATCGGCCTGCGCGGATTCCTGCCCGCCTCGCTGGTGGAGATGCGCCGGGTCCGCGATCTGCAGCCGTACGTGGGCAAGGAGATCGAGGCCAAGATCATCGAGCTGGACAAGAACCGCAACAACGTGGTCCTGTCCCGCCGCGCCTGGCTGGAGCAGACGCAGTCGGAAGTCCGGCAGAACTTCCTGAACACGCTGCAGAAGGGCCAGATCCGCAAGGGCGTCGTCTCCTCGATCGTCAACTTCGGCGCATTCGTCGACCTGGGCGGGGTGGACGGCCTCGTGCACGTCTCCGAGCTGTCCTGGAAGCACATCGATCACCCTGGAGAGGTCGTCGAGGTGGGCCAGGAGGTCACCGTCGAGGTCCTGGACGTCGACATGGACCGCGAGCGCGTCTCGCTGTCGCTGAAGTCGACGCAGGAAGATCCCTGGCAGCAGTTCGCCAGGACGCACCAGATCGGCCAGGTCGTGCCCGGCCGGGTCACCAAGCTCGTCCCGTTCGGATCGTTCGTCCGGGTGGAGGAGGGCATCGAGGGACTGGTGCACATCTCCGAGCTGGCCGACCGGCACGTGGAAATCCCCGAGCAGGTCGTGCAGGTCGGCGACGAGATCTTCGTCAAGATCATCGACATTGACCTGGACCGGCGCCGGATCAGCCTGTCGCTGAAGCAGGCCAATGAGGGGACGATCGGCGAGGCGGTCGGGGAGGACTTCGACCCGACCCTCTACGGGATGCCGGCGACCTACGACGAGCAGGGCAATTACGTCTACCCCGACGGCTTCGACTCCGAGTCGGGTGAGTGGCTCGAGGGCTTCGACACCCAGCGCGAGGAGTGGGAGCGCCAGTACGCCGAGGCGCGGTCGCGGTATGAGGCGCATCAGCAGCAGGTCGCCGCGGCGCGCAAGTCCGATGCCGACGAGGCGCAGGACGATGGTGACGACGATCACGGCCCGGTCCAGCAGGCGCAGCCCGAGGTCGTGGGCACGCTGGCCTCTGATGAGGCGCTGGCCGCGCTGCGGGACAAGCTGTCGGGCGGCCAGAGCTGACCATCGCGGCTCCTCTTCAGTGATCGTGACGGGCTTCCGCGCTGTGTGCGCAGAGCCCGTCACGACTATGAAAGGGCTGGTGGGCAGCCTCGCGGCAGGCCGTCATGTGAGCCATGGGAAGGGCTGAGGTGCTCCGGGTAGGGCTGACCGGCGGGATCGGCGCGGGCAAGAGCGAGGTGTCTCGGCGCCTGGCCGCCCAGGGCGCCGTCGTGATCGACGCCGACGCCATCGCCAGGGAGGTAGTGGCGCCCGGTACGCCAGGGCTGGCTGAGGTGGTGGCCGCGTTCGGCGATGCGGTACTTGCCCCGGACGGGAGCCTCGACCGCCCCGCGCTGGGCGAGATCGTCTTCGCTGACGCTGAGCTGCGGGCCAAGCTGAACGCGATCATCCATCCCCGGGTCGGCGCACGGATGCGGGAGCTGGAAGAGACGGCCGGCCAGGGTGCCATAGTGGTCCACGACGTGCCGCTGATCGCCGAGAACAACCTGGCCGGCGCCTACGACCTGATCGTGGTCGTGGACGTACCGCCGAGAATCCAGCTGGACCGGCTGATCAGGCACCGCGGCATGACCCGCGAGCAGGCCAAGGCGCGGCTGGCGGCCCAGGCGAGCCGGGAGCAGCGGCTGGCCATCGCCGGCATAGTCATCGACAACTCCAGCTCCCTCACCGAGCTAGACCGCCAGGTCGGCGAGCTGTGGGCGGAGCTGCGCCGGGCCCAGGCGGCGCAGGAAGGGCAGGACGAGCACTCTCAGTCGCGCCAGCCCGGCTGAGCGCCAGCCCGGCTGAGCACCTACCGGAAGGCTGTTGTTGACTCTGCATCCGGGCCGCCCGGGCCACGCGGACCTTCCCATTCGCCAGCTGAGCATGGCCGACCTGAGCGCCTGCGTGGAGCTGGCCGCCGATCGGGACTGGCCGCCGGAGGAGCACAAGTGGCGGCTGCTCTTCCGGGTCGGCGAGGTGTACGGGATCGATGATCCGGCCGGCGGCCTGGCCGGGGTCGTTGTGCTCACCAGGTACGGGCAGGAACTCGCCGCGGTCGGCATGATGCTGGTCGCCTCGCGGTACGGTCACCAGGGACTGGGCCGGCGGCTGATGAGCCACCTGCTGAGCCGGGCAGGCGGGGCGGTGGTATATCTCACCGCCACCTCGGCCGGCCGCCCGCTCTACCAGAAGGTCGGATTCCAGGTCATCGACACCATGGCCATGCACCTGGGCGAGTTCCGGCCCGACTCAGCTGCCGCGCCGGCTGCCCCAGCCGCGCCGCCGGCCGGAGCCGCGCCGCCGGCCGGCTCGTCGGCCCGCGTGCCGTCCGGTCCCTCGCTCAGCCCTCCCCGCGTGGCCTCCCCGGCCGATATCGGGCCGATTGCCGCGCTGGACCGCAGGGTATTCGGGGCGGACCGACGGCCAGTGCTGGCCGAGTTGTTCAGCTTCGGCGAGCAGGTCATCCTGATGCAGGACGGAGCAGCGGCCATCGGCTACGCGTCAGCCTGGCGCAATGCGGACACCCTCATGATCGGGCCGGTGATCGCGGCATATCCTGGCCTGGCCAGGATGCTGATCAGCACCATCGCCGCGGATGCGGCCGGGCCGGTACGGCTCGATATTCTCGGCCGGCACTCCGGCCTGGCCGCCTGGGCCACGGCCCGCGGGCTGGTCCCGCGCGGGAACACGACTCTCATGGTGCACGGCGGCGACTTGCCGGGCGACCGGGATCAGCTATTCGCGCCGGTCTCCGTAGGGATCGGCTAGTCCCGCCAGACCGCCGGCCGCGGCGTATCCCGCCAGACCGCCGGCCGCGGCGTATGACGGCATCGCCTCCCCGGCCTTAACCCGATGGATCCGGCTTTCAACGGGATGGGTGCAGTGAAAGCCGGATCCATCTCGTTACCGGCTCCCGGACGGCCTGTCGCCGTGAGTGGCTCGCGCTGTCGGACCCCCGTCCTACAGTGGAACGGTGCGGGATGAGATCCGGCGTCCGGCGTGTTGCTCGCTGAGGACGTCGGCGCTGGCTTCGGTAGGACATGCGGCGCATGGCTATGCGCCGCGAGAACTGGAGGCAACGTGCGCCCGGTGACTGACCTGCAGCGCAGTGTCGCGCCTTTCGAGGTCATCACGGACATGGTGCCCGCCGGTGACCAGCCGGCCGCGATCGCCGAGATGGAGCGCCGGATTTCCGCGGGGGCCAAGGACACGGTACTGCTGGGCGCTACCGGGACCGGTAAGACGGCAACCGTCGCCTGGCTGGCGGAGCGGCTGCAGCGGCCGACTCTGGTCATGCTGCCGAATAAGACACTCGCCGCTCAGTTCGCCAACGAGCTGCGCGAGATGCTCCCGAATAACGCGGTGGAGTACTTCGTCTCCTACTACGACTATTACCAGCCCGAGGCGTACGTCCCGCAGACCGATACCTACATCGAGAAGGACTCCTCGATCAACGACGAGGTAGACCGGCTGCGGCACTCGGCGACGAACTCGCTGCTCACCCGCAGGGATACGATCGTCGTCGCTTCGGTCTCGTGCATCTACGGGCTGGGCACGCCGCAGGAGTACGTGGACCGGATGGTCAAGCTGCGGGTGGGCGGCACGACCGACCGGGACGCCTTGCTGCGCCAGCTGGTTGGCATGCAGTACGCCCGCAATGACCTGGCCTTCACCCGCGGCACGTTCCGAGTGCGCGGCGACACCATCGAGGTGATCCCGGTCTACGAGGAGCTCGCCGTGCGGATCGAGATGTTCGGCGATGAGATCGAGCGGCTGATGACGCTGCACCCGCTGACCGGCGAGGTGATGAGCGAGGACGACGAACTGTACATTTTCCCGGCCACGCACTACGTCGCGGGCCCGGAGCGGATGGAGCGCGCGGTCGCGGGCATCGAGGCGGAGCTGGCCGGGCGGCTGGCCGAGCTTGAGCAGTCGGGCAAGCTGCTCGAGGCCCAGCGGCTGCGGATGCGGACCACCTACGACGTCGAGATGATGCGCCAGGTCGGCAGCTGCGCGGGGATCGAGAACTACTCACTGCACATCGACGGCCGCGAGACGGGCAGCCCGCCGAATACGCTGCTCGACTATTTCCCCGAGGACTTCCTGCTGGTCATCGACGAGTCGCACGGCACGGTCCCGCAGATCGGCGCGATGTACGAGGGGGACGCTTCCAGGAAGCGGGTCCTGGTCGAGCACGGCTTCCGGCTGCCCAGCGCGATGGACAACCGGCCCCTCACCTGGGAGGAATTCTGCGACCGGATCGGTCAGACGCTCTACCTGTCCGCCACGCCAGGCCCGTACGAGCTGCAGCGCGTGGCGGGGGATGTCGTCGAGCAGGTCATCAGGCCGACCGGGCTCATTGATCCTGAGGTGATCATCAAGCCGACCAAGGGCCAGATCGACGACCTGGTGCACGAGATCAGGGAGCGTGCCGAGCGCTTCGAGCGGGTCCTGGTCACCACGCTGACCAAGAAGATGGCCGAGGACCTCACTGACTACCTGCTCGAGCTGGGCATCCGGGCCAGATACCTGCACAGCGAGGTCGATACGCTGCGCCGGGTCGAGCTGCTCAGGGAATTGCGGATGGGCGAGTACGACGTGCTGGTCGGGATCAACCTGCTCCGCGAGGGCCTTGACCTGCCCGAGGTCTCGCTCGTGGCGATCCTGGACGCGGACAAGGAAGGCTTCCTGAGATCGGGCACGTCCCTGATCCAGACGATCGGGCGTGCGGCGAGAAATGTCTCCGGCCAGGTGCACATGTACGCCGACAAGGTCACGCCCTCCATGCAGCGGGCCATCGACGAGACGAACCGGCGGCGCGCCAAGCAGGTCGCCTACAACACCGAGCGCGGCCTCGACCCGCAGCCTCTGCGCAAGCGCATCGGCGACATCCTCGACCAGCTCGCCCGTGAGGACGCCGATACCGAGAAGCTGATCGGCGGGTCCGGACGGCAGCAGAGCCGGGGGAAGGCGCCGGTGCCGGGACTGTCCTCACGGGCCAGGGCGACAGCGTCCGCCGCTGCCGCGGCCCGGCAGGGTGAGCCAGGCACGGGCGAGGGCGGCCCGGCGCGGGACGACCTGATTGCCCTCATCACCGAGCTCACCGAGCAGATGCACATAGCTGCCGCCGATCTGCAGTTCGAGATCGCCGCGAGGCTCCGAGACGAGGTCAAGGAGCTCAAGCACGAGCTGCGCGGCATGCAGGCCGCGGGCGTCTAGTCAGGGCAGGCTTGATCCGTGCCGGACATCACGGTCAGCGTTCAAGCCGAGCCGCGTGACCTGGACTCGTGGCTGGCGCTGGCCCGCCATCTTGAGTCAGCTGGCTTTCGCGGGCTGCTGACGGGCGACCATCCAGGCTCCGGGGCGTCGCCATGGCCCGCCCTGGGAAGTGCCGCGGCGGTGACTCAGACCCTGAAGCTGGGGACCTACGTGGTGCAGGCCGGCGTCCGAGAGCCGATGCACGTGGCGGCGGAGGCCGCCAGCCTTGATGTCCTGGCCCCTGGACGGGTCCTGCTTGGTATCGGCGCAGGTCATACGCCTCGGGAGTGGGAGGATATCGGCCGGCGCCGTCCGGCGCCCCGCGACCGTGCGGGACGCCTGGCCGAGTTCGTCGAGGCCGTTGCCCGGCTTCTCGAAGGGGACCTCGTGACGCTCGATGGCTCCTACCTCACGCTGCGCGGATCGCGGCTGGAAGGGCTCCCGGCCGGCGCCGGCCGCGTGGGCCTCGTGGTCGGCGGCGGGCACCCGCAGGTGCTGCGCACCGCCGCCCGCCGGGCCGACGTCGTCGGGCTCAGTGGCCTGGGCCGGACGCTGCCCGATGGCCACCGCCATGAGGCCCGCTGGTCGGCCGCGGACTTGCGCAGCCAGCTGCAGATAATCGCGGCCGAGGCACGGGAGGCCGGCCGCGCGCCCATCCTGGAAGCACTGGTGCAGATAGTGAGGGTCACGCAGGACCGGGCGGCCAGCATCGAGGAAATAAGCGGCCGGATTCCGGGAGCGTCGGCCCAGGATGTCGCCCGCACGCCGTTCCTGCTCATCGGCACCCACGAAGAGATGGCCGCCCAGCTACGTGCGCAGGCCGAAGAGTTCGGTATCAGCAGCTACGTCGTCCGAGAGCCAGCAGCGCCGCATATCGAACGCGTGCTGGAACTCCTGCGAAAGTAGCCGCACCCGCGCCAATCGGCCGCCCGGCAGGCAGTCGCGCACGCTGGGCGGGAAGAGGTGGAACCAGCAACGCCGCCCGCGCCGTCTAAGGCTCGGCGGGTAGGACAGTTCGCCGGAAACGATCAGCGGCGGGCCCGAGGCGATGCCCGGCTCCGGGCCAGGGAGAAGGACAGCCATGTCAACGTCGTACCGGAGTGGCACCCGAAGAAGCCTGGGGTTGCTGTGCGCCGCGCTCATCCTCGGCCCGGTGATGCTCGCTGCCTGCGGAAGCGTCGCGGCGCCGGGCTCGGCGGCCGCCGGGAACGGCTCGCCGGCCGCCGGGGATGCGGGCGGAGCCGGCGCGCCCGGCCATTCGGTGCCCGCGCCGCTGGGCCTGTGCTCTGACCCGGCCGCGGCTGATCGCGTGGTGATTTCCAGGTCGGCTACCGTCCACGTGATCCAGCCGGAGCGGATCCTGGCGCCCGGGCAGGCGACCGTCTCCGATGCCGCGCGCGTGCGCGCCCTCGCGAAGGCCTTGTGCGCGCTGCCGAGAATGCCGAGGGGCCCAATCGGGTGTCCCGCCTTGTTCGCGGGGACCTACAGCCTGAGATTCACCGTGGCCAGGCGGGTCCTGCCCGTCGTGAGGATCCAGGAAACCGGCTGCCAGGCGGTCACGGGCCTCGGCCCGGTCCGCACGGTCAGCAGGTCACCGGCGTTCTGGACCGTGCTGGCCGCGGCCGTGGGCCCCAACTCGCCCGTGCGGCCCGTCCCGCTGCCCAGCGGCCCGGCCATACTGAGCTGCTCGTCCCGTTCGACCAGGATCGGGCGTACGCACTGCCCGGTCCAGGTGCGTCCCATGCATAACCGGGCACCGTAAACCGGGCACCGTAAACCGGGTGCTATGGCCGGGCCAGCCTCACGCAGGCCGCCCGCTGACGCGCCGGCGCCTGGTGATCATTTCCGCGGGATGCGCAATCGCGCCGGAGACCTGGGCAGCGTAGGGTCGGAAGCATGCTCCCGAGCCTGGTCGCCGCTCTGGTGTCGGCCATCTGCTACGGCATCGCGTCGGTCATGCAGGCCATCGCGGTCCGAGCCGCGAGTCACCAGCCGGCTCAGGCGGCGGCCGGGGACCCGGCCGCCGGACGGGTAGATCCCGGTCTCGTGGTACGGATGCTGCACCAGGGGCCGTTCATAGCCAGCCTCGGCATTGACCTTATTGGCTTCCTGGCCCAGCTCGTCGCGCTGCGCCGGATGCCATTGTTCGCCGTCCAGGCCATCATCGCCTGCAGCCTCGCGGTAACGGCAGTATCGGCCGCCTGGCTGATGCACATGGTGCTCAGCTGGCGCGAGTGGCTGGCGGTGTCCGGTGTCGTCGTCGGCGTGGGACTGCTGGGAGCCTCAGCGGGAGCGGAGGGCGCGGCGACCGTCGGCCCGGCCTTCCAGATCGGGCTGATCGTCGCCATCGCCGGCGTCGCGGTGGCCGGGATCGGCGCCGCGCGGCTGCCGAATCCGGCCCGGACCCCCGTGCTGGGCGCGGTGGCCGGGCTGGGCTACGCGGTGCTGGCTGTCGCGGCCCGGATACTGCCGGGCTTCTCGCCGCAGCAGCTGATCCGCGATCCGGCGACCTACACCCTGGCGGCGGCGGGGATCATCTCGTTCCTGCTCTACGCGTCCGCGCTGGAGGGCGGCAGCGTGACGGTCGCCACCGCGGCGGTCGTGCTCGCGGAGACCACTCCGCCCGCCGTCGTGGGCGTATTGTTCCTGGGCGATTCGACCCGGCCCGGCCTGGCCGGCGTCGCCCTGGCCGGATTCATCCTCGCCGTGGTCTGCGCGGTGGCGCTCGCCCGGTTCGGCGAGGCCGGCCAGCAGCATCAGGCGGAGCTTGCGGCCGAGGCAGAAGCAGCGGCATCGGCAGCGGGGGAGACGGCAGCGGGGACAGAGGCAGAGGCGCCCGGCGGTCATGCGAGCAGCGCCGGCCCGGCGCTCGGCTACCACAGGTAACACCGTCGCACAGGCGGCTTTGCTAGTCCTTGGTCTCGTACTTGTGTCGATGCATGCCGAGGTGGCGGCCGCCTGATATTCTGAGGGCCCGTGGACCGGCGGGATTACTCGCTGGCACTGACCACGGGGAGCTGACCTTGGGGACGCCACCGTACGCATCACGGCCAGTCTCGACCAGTCACCTTTTTGTCACCGGGGGAGTAGCCTCCAGCCTGGGCAAGGGCCTGACTGCATCCAGCCTGGGCCGCCTGCTCAAGCTGCGCGGCCTGCGGGTGAGCATGCAGAAGCTCGACCCGTACCTCAATGTCGACCCCGGCACCATGAACCCGTTTCAGCACGGCGAGGTGTTCGTCACCGATGACGGGACGGAAACCGACCTGGACGTCGGGCACTACGAGCGGTTCCTGGATATCCGGCTTCCTGGCTCATCGAACGTGACCACCGGCCAGATCTACTCCAGCGTGATCGCCAAGGAGCGCCGCGGCGACTACCTCGGCGACACGGTCCAGGTGATCCCGCATATCACCAACGAGATCAAGTCCCGCATCATGAAGATGGCGGGTCCCGACGTGGATGTCGTGATCACGGAGGTCGGCGGCACGGTGGGCGATATCGAATCGCAGCCGTTCCTGGAGGCGATCCGGCAGATCCGGCATGAGATCGGCCGGGATCGCTGCTTCTTCCTGCATGTCTCGCTGCTGCCCTATATCGGCCCGTCCGGGGAGCTGAAGACCAAGCCGACGCAGCACTCGGTGGCCGCGCTGCGCAGTATCGGCATCCAGCCCGACGCGATCGTCTGCCGGTCGGACCGGCCGATCAGTGACGGACTGAAGCGCAAGGTCAGCATGATGTGCGACGTGGACGAGGAGGCGGTGGTGTCCGCCCCGGATGCCCCGTCCATCTATGACATCCCGAAGGTGCTGCACTCCGAGGGCCTGGACGCCTACGTGGTGCGCAGGCTCGGGCTGGCCTTCCGCGACGTGGACTGGAGCGACTGGGATGAGCTGCTGCGCCGGGTGCACCGCCCGGCGCGCAGTGTCACGATCGCGCTCGTCGGCAAGTACGTCGATCTCCCCGATGCCTATCTGTCGCCCGCCGAGGCGCTGCGCGCGGGCGGGTTCGCCAACGACGCCAGGGTCAATATCCGCTGGGTGACCAGTGACGACTGCCAGACCGCCGAGGGAGCGGCCCGGCAGCTTGACGCAGTCGACGGAATCCTCGTACCGGGCGGCTTTGGCGTGCGGGGCATCGAGGGGAAGATCGGTGCCGTCCAGCATGCCCGCGTCAACGGCATCCCCCTGCTCGGGCTCTGCCTCGGCTTGCAGTGCATGGCGCTCGAGATCGCCCGTGACCTGGGCGGCCTCGAGGGGGCCAACAGCGCCGAGTTCGACCCGGATACGCCGTACCCGGTGATCGCGACCATGCCGGACCAGCAGGATGTGATCGCGGGCGAGCGCGGGATGGGCGGCACCATGCGCCTGGGGCTGTATCCCGCCGAGCTGGCCGAGGGCAGCCTGGTCCGCGAGCTGTACGGTGCCGACGTCGTGCAGGAGCGGCACCGGCACAGATACGAGGTCAACAACGACTACCGCGCCATCCTGGAGGACGCCGGCCTGATCTGCTCCGGGCTCTCTCCTGACGGTCGCCTGGTGGAGTTCGTCGAGCTGCCGCGCGCCGTGCACCCGTTCTTTGTCGCCACCCAGGCTCATCCCGAGTTCCTGTCCCGGCCGACTCGCCCGCATCCCCTGTTCAGCGGCCTGGTAACCGCCGCGATCGAGCGGTCCCGCGCCGTGCCCGCGGCCGACTCGGTGACGGCCGCCGGCATCCACCGGGCAGCGGCCAGCGCATGAGGCGGGAGCGGCCGGCGTGAGCGAGGCGGTGCGGGCAGGCCAGATCCGCGACGAGCGCGAGCGCTGGCCGGTGGTCTCGTCAGCAGAGCTCGCCCGCGGTGGCATCGTGACGGTCCGCGCTGACATGGTACGGACGCCAGGCGGCGATGTCGTCGGCCGCGAGGTCGTTGAGCATCCGGGCGCCGTCGCCGTGCTGGCCATCGACGACGCGGACCGGATACTGATGATCCGCCAGTACCGGCATCCGGTCGGCAGGCTGCTGTGGGAGATTCCGGCCGGGCTGCGGGACGTGCCGGGCGAGCCGCCGCGCCAGGCCGCCGAGCGCGAGCTGCTGGAGGAGACCGGCTACCGCGCGGCCAGCTGGCGCGTGCTGGCTGACTACTTCTCCTCCCCTGGAATCAGCAACGAGCGGCTGCGGATCTTCCTGGCTCGGGACCTGACCAGGGTCCCTGACGGCGAGCGGACATACGTCCCGAAGCATGAGGAGGCGCTGCTGGTGATCGCATGGGTGCCACTCGAGGACGCGGTTGCCCTGTTTCTGGCCGGTGACCTGCACAATGGCGTGGCTGCCATCGGTATCTTGTCGGCGTATGCCGCCCGGAAGGACGGGTTCGCGGCGCTGCGCGACGCCGACTCGCCCGAACGCTGACGGGCTGACGCTCAGCCGTGCGAAGGGCCGCGAGAAACGCGCGAGACGGAATCGCCTGACAATGAGGCCAGGCGGACCGAGCGGACGAGGAAGGACCTGATGCCATGAAGGTCGGCGTTCCCAGCGAAATCAAGAATCACGAGTACCGTGTCGCGCTCACGCCTGCCGGGGTGCATGAGCTTGTCCGCGACGGCCACGAGGTCTACATGGAGGAGGATGCCGGCCAGGGCTCCTCGATTCCCGATGCAGATTTCACGGCGGCCGGCGCGCGCATACTGCCCACCGCGGATGAGGTGTGGCAGACCGGTGACCTGATCCTCAAGGTCAAGGAACCGATCGCAGAGGAATACCACCGAATGCGCAAGGATCAGGTGCTCTTCACCTACCTGCACCTGGCTGCCTCGCGAGAGTGCACTGACGCGCTGCTCGCCGCCGGAATCACCGCCATCGCGTATGAGACCGTGCAGCTGCCGGACGGCTCACTGCCGCTGCTCGCCCCGATGTCGGAGGTGGCGGGCCGGATGGCGCCCCAGGTCGGCGCGCATCACCTGCAGCGCGATGGCGGCGGCCGCGGCGTCCTGATGGGCGGCGTCTCGGGTGTCTACGCCGCGAAGGTCGTCGTGCTCGGCGCCGGGGTCTCCGGTATCAGCGCCGCCGCGATCGCTCTCGGCATGCAGGCCGAGGTTCTGCTGATCGACAAGAACATGGCCACGCTGCGCTCGGCGGATGCCATCTACCAGGGGCACTGCCAGACCATCGCTTCCAACGCCTACGAGATCGAGCGGGCCGTGATCGACGCGGACCTGGTCATCGGCGCCGTGCTGGTGCCCGGCGCCAAGGCGCCTAAGCTGATCTCCAACGAGCTGGTATCCCGGATGAAGTCCGGCTCGGTGCTGGTGGATATCGCTATCGATCAGGGCGGATGCTTCGAGGACTCGCACCCGACCACGCACGCCAATCCGACCTACCGCGTGCATGACTCGGTGTTCTACTGCGTGGCCAACATGCCGGGGGCGGTGCCGCACACCTCAACGTTCGCGCTGACCAACGTCACGCTGCCGTACGCGGTGGAGATCGCCAACCGGGGCTGGCGCACCGCGCTGCGAGCTGACCCGTCGTTCGCGCTCGGCCTGAACACCCATGATGGCGCGATCACCTGCCAGCCGGTCGCCGAGGCGCACGGCCTGCCGTGGACACCGCTACCGGAGGTGCTCAGCTGACCACAGTCGCCGGGGCCATTCGCCGTTATCTCGATCACCTGACCGTCGAGCGGGGCCTGGCCGCCCACACTCTGGATGCCTACCGCAGGGATCTGCAGCGCTACGCGGCCACGCTCGCCGCCCGCGGCCGGACTGAGCTGGGCGACGTGCGGACCCAGGATGTGGCGGACTTCCTGGCCGGGCTGCGCGAGGGCGACGATGATCACCCGCCGCTCGCCGCCAGCTCAGCCGGGCGCGCGGTGGTCGCGGTGCGGGGGCTGCATGCCTTCGCCAGGGCGGAGGGCCTGGCCGACGCTGACCCCGCCTACCTGGTGCGCCCGCCCGCGCCGCCGCGCCGGCTGCCCCGCGCGATCTCCGTCCCCGAGGTGGAGCGCCTGCTGGAAGCCGCCGGGGCGGGGCCGGCGCGGCTGCGGGACCGGGCGCTGCTGGAGATGCTGTACGGAACGGGTGCCCGGATCTCCGAGGCGGTCGGCCTGGACGTCGACGACCTGGATCTGGCCAGGGTGCCAGGAGCGCCGGCGGTGCCCGCCGCCGTCCGGCTGGCCGGAAAGGGCGGCAAGCAGCGGATCGTCCCGGTCGGCAGCTATGCGCGGGACGCGCTCGACGCCTACCTGATCAGGGCGCGGCCAGCCCTGGCCCTGGCCGCTCGCCGCGGCTCGCCGAGCCCGGCGGTGTTCCTGAACGCGCGCGGCGGGCGGCTGACCCGGCAGGGCGCCTGGGGGGCGCTGCGGGCCGCGGCCGCCCGAGCGGGCCTGGCCGAGGTCTCGCCGCATACCCTGCGCCACTCCTTTGCCACTCACCTGCTGGACGGCGGCGCGGACGTGCGGGTCGTGCAGGAGCTGCTGGGCCACGCCTCGGTCACCACCACCCAGGTCTATACGCTGGTCACCGTCGAGAAGCTCCGGGAGATCTACGCGGCCGCTCATCCCCGTGCACTCGGCTAGGCTGGGACACCCGGCTCCGAGCCGGGCCCGGCGGGCGGCAGGTGGCCCGGCCCGCCGGACGGCACGTCGGCTGAGCGGGCCTGCGGACAGCGGGGCGGGCAGGGGCGGCCAGCCCATTTCCGGGTAAACGGTGAGTCGGCTTGCCCGGGGCGGATGCAGGCCCTAGAGTCCGGGTTTCAGCGGGCGTTTCTCATTCAGCCCGCGGGGGAGGTGCAGCTGTGGCAGCATCCCGAACGTTCGAGGTCAGGCCGGGCGCGCTTGGACCTACCGGTCGGCCCCTGCCTGTCTTTCCCGACCCTGAGCCGCTGCTGACGCACGGCCCCGCCCGTATCGTGGCCGTGTGCAACCAGAAGGGCGGGGTCGGCAAGACGACCACGACCATCAGCCTGGGTGCCGCGCTGGCCGAGCAGGGCCGGCGCGTGCTGCTGGTGGACTTCGATCCGCAGGGCGCGCTGTCGGTGGGCCTGGGCTTCCAGCCGCACGAGCTCGACGCGACCGTCTACAACCTGCTCATGCAGCGGGGGCTGGCCGCCCGCGACGTGATCTTCAAGACCAACGTCGACGGAATGGACCTGCTGCCGAGTAATATCGACCTGTCCGGCGCCGAGGTGCAGCTGGTCCATGAGGTGGGCCGGGAGTTCGTGCTGGCCAGGGTACTGGAGCCAGTCGCCCCCGAGTACGACGTCATCATGATCGACTGCCAGCCGTCGCTCGGGCTGCTCACGGTCAACGCCCTGGCCTGCGCCGACGGGGTGATCGTGCCGCTGGAGTGCGAGTATTTCGCACTGCGGGGGGTTGCGCTGCTGATGGAGACGATCGACAAGGTAGCCAGCAGGCTGAGCCCGAAGCTCGGCATGGACGGGCTCCTGGCCACGATGTACGACTCGCGCACGCTGCATACTCGCGAGGTGCTCGCCGGGGTCGTGAAGGGCTTCGGCGACAAGGTCTACCACACGGTGATCAACCGCACCGTGCGCTTCCCTGATGCCTCGGTCGCGGGCGAGCCCATCACCCGCTTCGACCCGATGTCCGCGGGGGCGAACTCCTACCGGGAGCTCGCCAAGGAGGTGCTGGACCGGTGGCGCCAGGACAGTCTCGCAGGTCCCGTACACGGCGCGTGAGCCTGCCGGGGGTAGCCGAACTGCTCCGCCCGGCGTCTCGCGGGCCGGCCGTGGAGGATCACCGGCTGGCCAGCGGCCGTGAGGGCCACTCACAGAAGATCACCGTCTACCTGTCCGGCAGCGAGCTGCTGGATCTCGAGCGGGCCCGGCTGGCGCTGCGGGCCTACGGGATAGCAGTCGATCGCGGCCGGATCGTCCGCGAGGCGCTCGCGGTTCTGCTCGCCGACCTTGATGCCCTGGGTGACAAGAGCCTGGTGGCCCGGCGCCTGCGCGAGGAAACATGACCATCATGGCGATCGGCGAGTCGGGCGATGCTTCCCACGCGCAGGCGGCGGGCGGATTCGAGGTCCACCTCGACGTGTTCGAGGGCCCGTTCGACCTGCTCCTCGCGCTCATCTCGAAGCACAAGCTGGATATCACCGAGATCGCGCTGTCCAGCGTCACCGATGAGTTCATCAGCTACATCCGGGCCCTGGCCGACGGCTGGGACCTGGATCAGGCCAGCTACTTCCTGGTCGTGGCGGCCACCCTGCTCGACCTGAAGGCCGCCCGGCTGCTGCCCGCGGGTGAGGTCGACGACGAGGAGGATCTCGCGCTGCTCGAGGCCAGGGACCTGCTGTTCGCGCGGCTCCTGCAGTATCGCGCGTACAAGGAGGCAGCAGCGGTCTTCGCCAGCCAGATGACGACCCAGGGGCGCAGGTTCGCCCGGCGGGTCCCGATGGAGCCCCGGTTCGCCGAGCTGCTGCCCGAGGTCCTGCTCGGCCTGGGCCCGGCGGAATTCGCGGCGATCGCCGCGCGGACGCTGGCTCCCCGGCCGCTGCCGGTGGTGTCCACCGCTCATCTGCACATGCCCCGCACCAGCGTCCGCGAGCAGGCGGAGATACTCACCGGGCGGCTGGAGAAGCTGCACCGGGCCACGTTCCGTCAGCTGACCTCCGATTGTGAGGGCACCTACGAGGTCGTCGCGCGGTTCCTGGCGGTCCTCGAGCTCTACCGCGATGGCCGGGTCTCGCTCGATCAGGTTGCCCCGCTGGGCGATCTGTACGTAACCTGGGCCGCCGAGCAGGGCCGCCGCGACGCAGCGGGTCAGGCCCTGCACGTCAGTGCCGTGCAGGAGGAAGACAGCTAACACCATGCAAAACGCTCACGTTCCGCGGACCGGGCATCCGGACGAACTGCCGCTGGCGGGCGGCCAGGAGACGTCCGCGGGCGCGCAGGCCGCCGGACCGGGCCCCGGAGTCCGCGCCAGCCTGGAGGCGATCATGCTCGTCGCGGATGAGCCCGTCTCCGAGGCGGTCATGGCCCAGGTCCTGGATCTGCCGGTGGCCGACGTCGCGGCGGAGCTGAACGACCTGGCGCTGTCCTACACCAGGGATCAGCGCGGCTTCGACCTGCGCGAGGTCGCCGGCGGCTGGCGCTACTACACCCGCGAGGACTGCGCGGCGGTGGTGGAGCGATTCGTGAGCGACGGCCAGGAAGTCCGCCTGACGCAGGCGGCGCTGGAGACCCTGGCCGTTGTCGCCTACCGTCAGCCGGTGAGCCGGGCCAGGGTGTCGGCGGTGCGCGGTGTCAACTGCGACGGGGTCATGCGCACGCTCACCCTGCGCGGGCTGGTCGACGAGGCCGGTACCGATTCCGAGACCGGGGCCGTCCTGTTCCGGACAACCAGCTATTTCCTTGAGCGGCTCGGCCTGCCGGGCCTGGCGGACCTGCCTGACCTCGCGCCCTTCCTCCCCGATGACCTCGACGACGAACAGGATGCCGGTCATGAGCACGCGGGACCGTGACCAGGCGGACGACTTCGACGATGATGGCCGCGACTCGCTGACTGATGTCCCTGGCGGCATACGGCTGCAAAAGGTGCTCGCCGCCGCCGGGGTCGGCAGCCGCCGGCACTGCGAGGAGATGATCGGCGAGGGCCGGGTCGAAGTCGACGGCGAGATCGTCCGCCGGTACGGGGCACGGGTCGACCCGCACAGCCAGGTCATCCGGGTCGACGGCAGGCGGATCCCGGCCAGCGAGGATCTGGTCTACATGGCCCTGAATAAGCCGGCGGGCGTGCTGACCACGATGTCCGATGCCCGCGGCCGGGCGACCATCGCGGACTACCTCGGCGACCGTGGCGAGCGGCTGTTCCATGTGGGCAGGCTCGATTACGACACCGAGGGCCTGATACTGCTGATGAACGACGGCGATCTGGCCCACCGGCTGGCTCATCCCAGGTACGGCGTGCTCAAGACCTACCTGGCGGACGTCTCCGGCCCGCTGCGGCGGGATCTGGGCCGTCAGCTGATGACGGGCGTCGAACTGTCCGACGGCATCGCCAGCGCCGACAGGTTCCGGGTGGTGGAGCGGGCGGGCCAGCGGGCGCTGGTGGAGATCACCTTGCACGAGGGGCGCAAGCACATCGTCCGGCGGATGCTCGCCGAGTCCGGTCACCCGGTCAGCCGGCTGGTCCGCACTCACGTCGGCCCCGTGTCGCTGGGCTCACTGCGCTCGGGCACCACGCGGCGCCTGTCGACCAGGGAGATCGGCGATCTGTACGCGGCCGTGGGCCTGTAAGCGCGGGCCGGCCAGACCTGAGACCCTGTAGGCGCGGGCTCGCGCACGGGACTGGCCAGCCGAAGGCCGATGAGAACGGGTGATGAGAACAGCGACGAGAAGGAAGGACGGGCAGGTGGCAGTCAGGGCAGTACGCGGTGCGATCCAGGTGCCGGCCAACGAGCGGTCGGCCATCCTCGACGGCACCTCCGAGCTGGTGACCGAGGTCATGAGCAGGAACAAGCTCACCCCGGATGAGGTGATCAGCGTTGTCTTCACCGCCACGCCCGACCTGACGGCTGAGTTTCCCGCACTGGCGGCCCGCGCGCTCGGCTTCCAGGAGGTCCCGCTGCTGTGCTGCACCGAGATCGGCGTGCCCAGCGCGCTGCCGCGGGTCGTCCGGCTGCTGATGCACGTAGAGACCGACATGGCCAGGGCAGCGGTGCAGCACGCGTACCTGCGCGGCGCGACCGCCCTGCGGCTGGACATCGCGCAATGAGCCAGGGCGGCGCGGCCCCCGGCGGTCTAGCCCAGGGCGGTCCAGCCCCCGGAACGGTCGTGGTGATCGGCGCGGGCATGATCGGCACATCGGTGGCTCTTGCCCTGCGCGAGCGCGGCACGTGCGTCTGGCTGGCCGACAGCGATCCCGCTTCGGCCCGGCTGGCGGCGGACATCGGGGCCGGCACGGTGCTGGCCGAGACCGGGCCGCCGGGCGGCCCGGCCGATGTCGCGGTGCTGGCCATGCCGCCCGCCGCCGTGGCACCGTCCCTGGCCGCCGCCCAGAAGCGCGGGCTGGCCCGCTGCTACACCGATGTCGCCAGCGTCAAGGAGCTTCCGCTGGCCAGGGCCCGCGAGCTCGGCTGCGACCTGCGGACCTACGTGCCGGGCCACCCTCTCTCCGGGCGGGAGCGCTCCGGCCCGGCCGCGGCCAGGGCTGACCTGTTCCTCGGCCGCCCGTGGGTGATCTGCCCGGAGCCGCAGACGGCACCCGACTGCGTCACGGCGGTTACTGAGCTGGCCATAGCCTGCGGGGGAGTGCCGGTCGCCATGGCGGCCGCCGAGCATGACCGATGGGTAGCCCTGGTATCGCACGCGCCCCACCTGATGGCCGCGTCGATGGCCGCGAGACTGGCGCATGCGCCCGACCAGGCCCTGGCCCTGGCCGGGCAGGGGCTGCGCGACGTGACCAGGATCGCCGCGGGCGATGCGGGGCTGTGGACGCAGATCCTGGCCGCCAATGCCGGGCATGCCAGGGAGGTGATCCAGGCGGCCGCGGCCGATCTCGAGGCGGTAGCCGAGGCCCTCGCGGGCGTGGCCGAGGGCGACGACGCGTCCGGCAAGTACCTGACGGATCTGCTGGAGCGGGGCAGAGCGGGGGTAGCGCGCATTCCCGGCAAGCGCGGCGGACCTGCCCCCGCGTACGCGATCGTCCAGGTCGTCATTGGCGACCGGCCCGGCGAGCTGGCCCGGCTCTTCCAGGCGGCCGGCGATGCGGGGATCAACATCGAGGACGTGGCCATCGAGCACTCTGTCGGGCTGCCCGCGGGCGTAGCCGAGCTTTCGGTCCGGCCAGACGCCGCGCGGCGGCTCATCGGGGCGCTGGCGGCCGGAGGGTGGCCCGTTCGCCGGTAACATCGCCAGCGTGACTAATTCTGCTGCCAGCAGGCCAGGGTCCTTCGACCGCCAGGACGGGCAGGCCGCGGGCCGCGGGCCCGGACTCGTCGTCGCGGTGGACGGCCCGGCCGGATCCGGCAAGTCGAGCGCCGCCAGGGGCGTGGCTCGCATGCTCGGCCTGCGCTACCTGGACACCGGGGCCATGTACCGCGCGCTGACCTGGTGGCTGCTGGCCCAGGACATCGACACCACCAGCCCGGTTGCCGTCATCGAGAATGCCGGCCGGCCGGTGATCGAGGTCGGCACCGATCCGCAGGCCCCGATGATCTGCGTGGACGGCATCGGCGTGGACGGGCCGATCCGCTCCCGCGAGGTCTCTAACGCGGTCAGCTCGGTCGCCTCGATCCCGCAGGTGCGCCAGCGCCTGATAACGATGCAGCGGGAGATCATCGCCCGTGCTGTCGCGGCAGGCGGCGGGATCGTGGCAGAAGGGCGGGATATCGGCAGCGTGGTGGCTCCCGAGGCGGCGGTGAAGGTGTTCCTCACCGCGAGCGAGGAGGCCAGGGCGATCCGGCGCAGCGCCGATCTTGCCGCTGACCCGGCCGCCACGGCGGCGCTCACGCTGCGGGAGAACGCGCGGCGGGACCGTCGCGACGCACCGCAGACGGCCAGGGCCGGCGACGCGATCGAGATCGACGCGACGACGCTCGGCCTGGACGAGGTCATCGGGCAGATCGTCAGCCTGGCCCGCGGCGCGCGAGCAGGTGCCGCATGTCCGAGCTGAGCCTGACGGAAGCGCCGCCGGCCCCGGTCCTGGCCGTGGTCGGCAGGCCCAATGTCGGCAAGTCCACGCTGGTGAACAGGATCCTCGGCAGCCGCCAGGCGGTCGTGGAGGGCACCCCGGGTGTCACCAGGGACCGGGTCGCTTACGACGCCACCTGGCGGGGCCGGGCGTTCACCCTGGTCGACACCGGCGGCTGGGAGCCCGCGGTGGAGGGATCTCCGGCGCTTGCGGCCCGGGTGGCCGCGCAGGCCCGCGTCGCCGTGGATGCCGCCGACGCGGTGCTGTTCGTGGTCGACGCCGTGGTGGGGGTGACTGACGCCGACGCGGCGGTCGCCGCGGTACTGCGCCGGACCCGCAAGCCGGTCGTCCTGGCCGCCAACAAGGTGGACGACGCTCCGGGGAGAGCCGGCCGTGCACTCGCTCTGGTCGCTCGGCCTCGGCGAGCCGCTCGCGGTGAGCGCGCTGCACGGACGAGGCAGCGGCGACCTCCTCGACGCGATACTCGGCGCCCTGCCGGCCACCCCGAGCGAGCCGTTCGGCGATGAAGGCGGCCCGCGGCGGGTAGCGCTCATCGGCCGGCCGAACGTCGGCAAGTCGAGCCTGCTGAATAAGCTGGCGGGCCACGAGCGGGTGCTGGTGGACGCGGTGGCGGGCACCACCCGCGATCCGGTGGACGAGCTGATCCAGCTCGGCGGCGTGACCTGGAGATTTGTCGACACCGCAGGCATCAGGCGGCGGGTGAGCCACACGCAGGGTGCCGACTACTTCGCGGCCCTGCGCACCGAGCGTGCGCTGGAGCGGGCCGAGGTGGCGGTCGTGCTGATCGACGCCAGCGAGCCGCTCGCCGAGCAGGATCTGCGGATCGTGTCGATGGTCATCGACGCCGGGAGGGCCCTCGTGATCGCCTACAACAAGTGGGATCTGGTCGACGAGGACCGCAGGCATTTCCTTGACCGCGAGATCGACCGGCAGCTGCACACCGCCCGCTGGGCGCCGCGGGTGAATATCTCCGCGGCCACCGGCTGGCACACCGACCGGCTGGTGCCGGCGATCGAGCTGGCGCTGGCCGGCTGGGAGACGCGGGTGCAGACCGGGCGGCTCAACGCGTGGCTGTCGGCCCTGATCGCGGCGACGCCGCCGCCCGTGCGCGGCGGTAAGCAGCCGAAGGTCATGTTCGCGACCCAGGCCGGGATACGCCCGCCGCACTTCGTGCTGTTTACCACGGGCTTCCTGCAGGCTGGGTACCGGAGGTTCATCGAGCGCCGGCTCCGGGAGGAGTTCGGCTTCGACGGAACGCCCGTGCATGTCTCGATGCGGCTGCGAGAGAAGCGCACCGCATCGGGATCCCGCAGTGCCAGGGGCGCCCGGCCCGGCTGACGACCCGGCGCAGCGGCAGGTCCTCACCGACATGGCGCGCGACCTTCCGGTCGGACAACCAGGCAGATCATTAAACTGACGGCCTCGGGACCCACCGTATGGCTGGGTCCTGGAGGCCGTCAGGCTGCGTGCCTGGCGGTGATCAGGCCGGCGACGGCCCGCCGAACTCGCCGTCCCTGGCTCCCCCGAGGAACGCGTCCCACTCAGCCCTGGTGAAGACTAGGGCCGCGCCGTCAGGGTACCGGGAGTTCCGCATCGCGATCTCGCCGTCCGGCAGGAACGCGACCTCGACGCAGTTCCCTCCCGTCGGGCCGCTCCGCCGGCTCTTGATCCAGGTCGCGCCGGTGAGCGTGGGTGCGTCGGTGCCGTTGCGGATTCTGCTCATGGGTATCCCTCCATATCCTCGAGCAATTTGCTCCGTTCCTCTACGGTCACGCACATACGTGATCAGGGTGTCGCGGCCGCAGCCGGGCCCGCCAGGGGTTCAGGATGAGTCGTGCCCTTTTCGCGGGCCCGTCCGTCCCGGGCCCGGCCCGAGGCCCCTCGGGCGGTGCTGCGCGGTGCGGGCCCGCGCCGCGCGGTAGGTACGATCGGGACCTGGCAGAGGTCGGCATCGGCGAAGGCAGGGCAATGCGCTACAGGTCGCTGGGAAATTCAGGGCTCAACGTCTCCGTGGCCGGTCTCGGCTGCAATAACTTCGGCGGCCGGCTGGACGTCGAAAGGACGCGCGCGGTCGTGGACGCGGCGATAGAGGCAGGCATCACCCTGCTCGATACGTCGGACATATATGGTGGCAGCGGGCGATCTGAGGAGGCCCTCGGCGAGGTCCTGACCGGCCGTCGCGACCAGGTCGTCCTCGCGACCAAATTCGGCCACTGGGCGGTCGACATGGGCTACGGGCCCGCGGCGGGGGCCAAGGGCGGCCGTGCCTACATCCGGCGGGCGGTCGAGCAGTCCCTGCGCAGGCTGCGGACCGACTACATCGACCTGTACCAGATCCACACGCCGGACCGGGTCACGCCGGTCGAGGAGACCCTCACCGCCCTGGGCGAGCTGGTCACCGAAGGCAAGGTGCGCTATATCGGCCACTCCAACTTCTCCGGCTGGCGGCTCGCGGAAGCCGTCAGCGCGGCGCGCGAGCTGGGCACGGCGCCCTTCATCTCGGCGCAGAATCACTGGTCACTGCTCGAGCGGGCCGCGGAGGCGGAGGTAGTGCCCGCGGCCGTGCATTTCGGCCTCGGCGTCCTGCCGTACTTCCCGCTGGCCAATGGCCTGCTCACGGGTAAGGTCCGGCGCGGTCAGGCCCCGGCCGACGGCACCAGGCTGGCCGGCCGGGCGGAGTACGTTACCGAGGAGAAGCTCGACCGGGTGGAGGCCCTCATCACCTGGGCCGAGCAGCGCGATCTCACCGTGCTCGACGTGGCGATCGGTGCCCTGGCCGCGCAGCCGGGCTGCTCATCGGTCATCGCCGGAGCCACATCGCCGGAGCAGGTCAGGGCGAATGCGCAGGCGGCCAGCTGGATCCCGTCAGCTGACGAGCTCACCGAGATCGACAAGATCATGCCGGCCTCACCCTGACGCCAGTATCCGGTCGGCCGCTGAGGATATCGCGGCTTTGTACAGCGCCAGGACGTTGGCGGAGAACCGGCTGGAATAGGAGACACTCGGCGTGTCGCCGCCCTGCTGGAAGCCGCCGATCACGCCGATGACCGAGCCGTCGCCGGTCTTGGCGCTGACGTGGGCCAGGAACGGGCCGCCGCTGGTGCCGTCCGTGTAACCGCCGCAGTCGAACACGAGCTGGCGCAGTGTGCCGGGGTCATACGCGTCGGCGGGCCCAGCGCACGTGACCGGCGCTCCGGTGGTGTCCGGGTACCCGATGACGTGGACGCGGACCGGCAGCTTCTGGCCGGTCCTGAGGATCTCGGCGCCGGTGAACTTCTCGATGTGGCGGCCGGGCCGCCCCGCGACGAGGAAGGCCACGTCGTCGTTCGGGTTGCGCTTCGATGACCACTGCTTGTCCACGAACTTCGCCGTGACCTGCCACAGGCCATGCGGGCGCTTCCCGTTGTGATAACCGGGCGCGAATACGACGCTGCCGGCCGGCCGCAGAGACCTTCCGACCATGCAGTGCGCGGCGGTGATGAGGAGGTTCCCGTTCGGGCTATGCACGACGCTGGCGGTGCAGAAGTGCCGGCCGAGCTTGCCGCCCGTGTTGGCGAACAGCGCGCCCACCGCCGGAGTTCCCGCGAACGCCGTGCCGGTGACTCCGCCCGTGTCCGCCGCGGCCGAGTCACTGGAAACGGCCAGCAAGAACGTCCCTGCCGCGGCGGCCGCCACCAGGCTCGTGACCCGTATGTGGGCGGCTCGGCGCATCGGCATCCCCCCTCAGAGCCTGCTGTTCGCGCGGCGCCCGCGTCCCGGCACCGCAGTGCGCGGGCGGGCCGTTTCGCCGCTTTGCCTCTTGGTCTAACTGCCGATTGTGCTGCTCCTGCGATTGTGCTGCTCCTGCGGGTACGGATCCATAGCCGCTAGCTGAGAGTATCCAGGGATTCCGCTGAGACGGCGCAATTGTGACCGAATGTGCCTTATCAGACCGGCGTAGCTGGCCCGCTGGCCCGCTGGATTGAACCGCCCGGGGCGCCCCGCCGATCACCACGTAGGATCTCCTGCGCGGCGGTAAGTCCGCTCGATCCGAGGAGCTGCTTTCCTCATGCCTGGGATGAACACCGGCCTGAATACGGGCAACCCGACGTTGCACGCTGCGTTCATGACGGCACTGCTGCATCAGGGGATCATCGCGCTTCTCATCTTCACGTTGCTGGCTCTGGCCTGGGTCAGCATCCGCGAGGTTCGGCCCCGCCTGCGCGCCAGCGCCGTGGCGGCTGCGGCGAGCCGCACGCCCGAGCCCTCGTGGCGGAAGCTACTGGGGATCGGCTTCGGCATCATCTGGATAGTTGACGGAATCCTGCAGGCCCAGCCGGCGATGGTGGCCGGGCTTCCGTCCCAGGTCATTCAGCCCAGCGCGGCTAGCTCCCCGGCGTGGGTCCAGCATCTGGTCAACTGGGGGGCGATCGCGTGGTCCAACCACCCGGTCCAGGCCGCGGCGGCCGCGGTGTGGATCCAGGTCGGCATCGGAGTCTGGCTGGTCGCAGCCCGCCGTGGCCCGCTGTCGCGGCTGGGCGGCCTGGCCAGCGTGGGCTGGGGCCTGGCCGTGTGGGTCTTCGGAGAGGCCTTCGGCGGGATCTTCGCGCCCGGCCTGACCCTGCTGTTCGGGGCGCCCGGCGCCGTGCTCTTCTACTGCGCGGCCGGCTCGCTGATCGCCTTGCCCGAGCGGGCGTGGCAGGCACCGCGGCTGGGCAGGCTCATCCTGGCCGGCATGGGCATCTTGCTGGTCGGCATGGCCGTGCTGCAGGCGTGGCCGGGACGGGGGTTCTGGCAGGGCTCGGGGGATGGCGGGGCCGGCGCCCTGACCGGGATTGTCCGGTCGATGGCGCAGACGCCGCAGCCCGGATTCCTCGCGAGCTGGGTCAGCGGCTTCGCCTCCCTGGCCGCCGCGCACGGATTCGCCGTCAACCTCTTCGCCGTCGTGGCGTTCGCCCTGGTCGGCGGTGCGCTGCTGACCGGACGGCCCGCTCTGGTCCGTCCCGCGCTGATCGCGCTGACCGTGCTGTGCCTGGCGGACTGGCTACTGGTCGAGGACCTAGGCGTCTTCGGCGGTCTCGGCACGGACCCGAATAGCATGATCCCGATACTGCTGCTGGCCGTGGCCGGTTATCTGGCCCTGGCACCGGCCGGCGCGGACATGGCGGTACCGGCCCCGGCCCAGCCGCAGCCAGTACCGGCCCCGTCTGAACAGCAGCCAGTGCCAGCCCCGGCCGGACGGCAGCCGGGACACAGTCGGCGAGGATGGCTCAGTCCCGCCCGGCTCGGCCGGTCCCTCGGCGCCGCCGACGCCCGTGCGGTCGTCGCTATCTGGGCGATAGGGCTGACCGTGCTCGGCGTCTTGCCGATGACCGCGGCCGCGGCGAGCCGGACAGCGGACCCGATCATCGCGCAGGCGCTCAACGGCCCGGTGTCATCGTTCAATTTCCGGGCCCCGGCCTTCAGCCTGACCAGCCAGCGCGGCGCGCCGGTCTCGCTGGCCAGCCTGCGTGGCAAGGTGGTGCTGCTCACCTTCCTTGACCCGGTGTGCACGACTGACTGCCCGCTGATCGCCCAGGAGTTCCGGCAGGCCGACCGGCTGCTCGGCGCGAGCGCGCGCAACGTCGCGCTGGTGGCGATCGTTCTCAACCCGCTCTACCGCGCGCCGCAGTACACCAGGGCGTTCGACCAGCAGGAGGGCCTGGCCAGGCTACCCAACTGGCTCTACCTGACCGGATCGCTGCCTGCGCTGCAGCGGGTCTGGCATGACTACGGCATGGCCGCTGAGGTCGTCCCGGCCGGCGCGATGGTCCTGCACAGCGACGTCGCCTACGTCATCGACGGATCCGGGAACACCAGGGCCGAGCTGAATATGGATCCGGGCCCCGGCACGTCCACCACGCAGTCATCGTTCGCCGCCGTGCTCGCGGGCGCGGCCAGGCACGCGATGAAGCCGGCATGAGCGGCCGCCGCCCTGCGGCCAGCGCGAGGGCCAGGACGGCCGCGGCCACGGCCGTCCTGGCCCTGGCGCTTCCCGCCCTGCTCGCGGCCGGGTGTGGCAGCCCTCGAGCCCGCAACGGGGCAGGCGCGGGCACCGGGGCAGGCAGCAGCGCGGCGCAGGCCGTCCGGCCGTCACTGGCCACCTCGGCCGTCAGCCCGTCCGGGAACAGCCTGGCGATCATCGAGATGGGCGGCCCGGCTGCGCAGCATGACAATTTCTGGCAGCTATTCACCCGCACCGGCTCCGCCGGCCAGTGGGCGCTCGCCACGCCGAAAGGCGTGGCCGACAACGGTGGCCTGGTCGTCGCCGGCCGGGGGGCCGGTTCCCTGGTCACCGGCTTCGTCCCCAGCCAGGACCTCACCTTCTCGCCCATCGCTACTACCGCCAACAACGGGGCCAGCTGGTCACCCGGCCCGGTCAGCGGCGGCCTGGCCAGCCTGCCGGACGCGCTCGCCGCCGCGCCGGATGGCCGCCTGCTCGCGATCCTGCGGGCCGGGGGAGCTGAGCTGTCCGCTCCGGGCGGCACGTCCTGGAAGCAGCTGGCCGACGACCGGTCCCTGGCCGCCACTCCGGCCGGACGGGCCTGCGGGCTGAGAAATATCACGGCCGGCGCGTTCAGCGCCTCGGCCGGCCCGCTGCTGGCTGGCGACTGCACCCGGCCGGGCACGGCCGGCATCTTCGCGCTCAGCGACGGGCACTGGCAGCTGGCGGGCCCCGCGCTGCCCGCCGCGCTGGCCGCCAGGGACATCGACGTGATCCGGCTGGCCAGGACCAGCGCAGGCGAGGTCGCGCTGCTGGCCGCGGGAACAGCCGACGGCGAAAGCCTGATCGCGGCGTGGTCGAGCGGCCGGGGCCGCAGATGGACGCTGGCGACCCCGTTTGAAATGGGAGCCAGTCAGCTGCGCTCAGCTTCCCTCGGCCCGGCCGGCGAGGTAGGAATTGTCCTGACCGCAGGGCGCGGAGCGGTCATCGCCGGGCCGGGTGCGCCGTGGCGGCGGCTGCCCGCCCTGCCCGCACGAACGGCGACCCTGGCCCCCGGGCCAGGCGCTCAGGCCGAGGCGCTGGCCGGTACGAGCACCGCCCTGTCCGTCTGGCGGCTCGCGCCGGGTGCCGCGGCATGGAACCGCGTGCAGATCATCAAGGTTCCCGTTCCGTACGGCTCATCGGGCTGACCTGCCAGCTCGCCTGGGTACTTGTCATTCCTGAGCAATGTCTTCATCACTTTTCTTGCGTTCCGAATGACATTGAGTAATCATATGGCGACACCTGACTTACCCGCCTAGCGGATTGGGAGATCACGGTGAGTGGTGCGGCCGGGGCAGCCGTAGGTGCCGCGCCAGTTCCTGGTGGAAAAGCGACATTCCGTGACGTATTCGCCTCGTCGGAATTTCGCGCACTCTGGCTTGCGCAGCTTCTGTCGGTGGCTGGCGATCAGCTGGCCAGGGTCGCCATGACCGTGCTGGTCTATGACCGCACTCATTCGCCGCTGTGGACGGCGGTGACCTACGCGGTCACTTTCCTGCCGTGGGTTCTGGGCGGCCTCACCCTGTCCGGGCTGGCCGACCGGCTGCCGAGGCGGCAGGTCATGGTGGTCTGTGACATTGGCAGGATGGTTCTGGTGAGCCTGATGGCGCTGGTGAGCCTGACGGTCGGGCCCAACCTCTCGCTGTGGATAATGGTCGCGCTGCTCTTCATCGTCACTCTGCTTGACTCGCCATTCAAGTCGGCGCGGTCGGCGCTGGTACCGGACATCCTCAGCGGAGAGCACTATGTCCTGGGCATAGCGATCTCGCAGGTTACCCTCCAGATCGGCATGGTCTCCGGCTTTGCGATTGGCGGCCTGATAGTTGCGCTGCTCGATGTACCTGGCGCACTCTGGATTGACGCTGCTACGTTCGCGGCTTCCGCCCTGCTGGTCTGGGCCGGCGTTCGCCCGCGCCCCGCCGCTGCGGCTGTCGCGGGGTTGGCTCGCTCCAGCTCTGGCCAGCTCGCCGAGATTGCTGCTGGCGTCAGGCTGGTGTTCGGTGACCGGCAGCTGCGCACACTGGTGCTGTTTGGCTGGCTGGTGGCCTTTTACATCGTGCCCACCGGTCTGGCGGCGCCCTATGCTGCGAGCCTCCACGCTTTTTTGCCGATCCCGGTCGCCACCGGCCTGATATTCGCAGCAGGCCCGTTCGGCACTGCCGTGGGCGCAATCGCGTTCGGCCGGTTCGTGGCGCCAGCGCGACGGCAGTACTGGATGGGACCGCTCGCGGTGGCCGCCTGCGGCCTGCTGCTGCTCTGCTTCTTCCAGCCCAGCCTGCCCGCTGCCCTGGTGATCATCGCTGCTTCCGGGGCGTGCGCCTCCTACCAGCTGGCGGCTAACGCCGCCTTTGTCGCGGCGGTTGCCCCCGAACATCGTGGCCAGGCTTTCGGGCTGGCCAACGGTGGGATGCAGGTGTCGCAGGGCCTGTGGATCGTGGCGGCAGGCGCACTCGCCGCCCGAACTTTCACGCCACCCATAGTCATCGCCATCAGCGGCGGCATCGGAGCGAGCATAGCCGCCGCCCTGGCGCTTAGCTGGCGCCGTCAACCAGCATCCTGAGCTGCCCGGAGGCGGCTCAGGATGCGGTCCTCGTCGCTGGTCCGGCGACGAGTTGCCTCAAGGATCGTAGCGAGCCTAAGCGCTACAACCGCGGGCCCGCGGGTGGTGTTGGTGCTGGTCACAGCCATTCGCTGCGCATGGCGGGCTCCTTCCTGGGGGCGGGGTGGTGTTGGTGCTGGTCACAGCCATTCGCTGCGCATGGCGGGCTCCTTCCTGGGGGCGGGGTGGTGTTGGTGCTGGTCACAGCCATTCGCTGCGCATGGCGGGCTCCTTCCTGGGGGCGGGGTGGTGTTGGTGCTGGTCACAGCCATTCGCTGCGCATGGCGGGCTCCTTCCTGGGGGCGGGGTGGTGTTGGTGCTGGTCACAGCCATTCGCTGCGCATGGCGGGCTCCTTCCTGGGGGCGGGGTGGTGTTGGTGCTGGTCACAGCCATTCGCTGCGCATGGCGGGCTCCTTCCTGGGCTCATATTTCCGGTACGGGTACATTGTGAGCGATAATTTGACTGTGCCTGCAGGCTTCCATGCTTGACATGCGACGGAAGCACGTGGAATCATGCGGCTTTGGTTCCCCTATAGACCGTTACACACTGATTGCCGTCGCCCGGCGCCACCGCCAAGGGGGGTGCTGATGGTCGCCTCACGTCGGCCCAGGACGCCCGTGGGTGACGCGCGCCCGCGCCGGGGGATCCGAGGCTGGCAGATCTGGGGGCTCCCCGAGCCGCTGCGCGGGTATCTCCTGACTATCTCCGCCTTGGGGGTAGGAGTGGCCTCTCTAGAGGCCGCACGCAATACCTGGGAATTTCCCCAATTGCTGCTTTTCGCGGCCTTGCTCACTTGTGGCGTAGTGGCGATCGAATCCACGCGGACTGTCAAGGAGATCCACGGCGCTCTGAGCCGAGATCTGCAGACGGTCTGGTATCTGGCCATCGCCATAACGCTTCCGCCGGCGTATGCTTTCCTGGCGCCATTGCCGCTGACTGCCTACAAGCTTTGGCGGATGCCCAAGATGATCGTATATCGCCGGGTATTCAGCAACGCCACTCTCAGCCTGGCTTACGGCTGCGCTTCTCTTGCGTTCCATTCCATTCCAGCGAGTATTGCCGGACCCAGGCCAGGAACTGACGCGCATGCCCTCGCCTGGACTGGCGCCGTTGTGGCTTGCGGAATAGTGGGATGGCTGATTAACCATATTCTTCTGCTGCCCGCGATCAAACTCTCCGATCCAACGGCACGTTTCCATGAACTGCTCGGCACCCGCGAGTCAATAACGTCGGATTTGGTGGAACTGAGCCTAGCGGTCTCCGTGGCACTCATAGTAACGATCAGTCCCGTACTTATGATTCTCGCATTGCCGTCCATTGTCATGTACCGTCGCTACCTTATGCACGCCCAGTTGGTCGCTCATGCCCGCATGGATCCGAAGACTGGCCTGCTCAACATGGCGACGTGGCAGCGTGAGGCGACAGCAGAGTTCTCGCGCGCACAACGTACCCATGCTCCGCTTGCTCTCGCGATGGTAGATATTGACCACTTCAAGGACATGGACGTGACTGCGGGGCAGCCCGTTCGTGATCAGCTGCGTCGCGACATCGCGGGCATGTTGAGGGAGCAGTTGCCGGACCATGACCTGATCGGCCGTCTCGGGGGCGAGGAGTTTGCGATCTTGCTTCCGTGCACTGGCCGAGACGAGGCACGGCAGATCAGCGAGCGTCTGCGCGATCACATCGCAGGGGAGCCGATTGCCATCGAGTCTGGCGGCCAGGCGGGCTTCGTCTTCCGGCTGACCGTTTCCATCGGGGTTGCGGTTCTGAACGAGTCAAGGCGGGCGCTCGGGGAGCTCATCGGCGCGGCGGATACGGCTCTCGGCCAGGCTAAGAGCACCGGGTGGAACAAGGTGTGCGTGCTTTCCGATGATTCTGGTGAGGCGGAGGGAAGCCGAGGAGATCGCAGCGCTTCGTAGCGTGTGCCGGGCGCGACTTCCGAACCTCCTACGAAAGTGCTGGCGTATCTATGGTCGGCAGCTGCTGCTCACCAGTCACTGATGGTCTGGAGCGCCTATTGGTCATAGCGGGCGAACCCGTATCCCCGTGGTGAGAGAATCAGCCAGCGGACGGCCCGCGTGACCCCGGAGGTGCCCCGATGAGAGCTGCGCTGTATGACCAGTACGGACCGGCTGGCGCGGTCCTGCGGGTCGAGGACATCGAGTGCCCCGAGCCGGGGCCCGGTGAGGTCCGCGTCAGGATCGAGGCATCCGGCGTCAATCCGACCGACTGGAAGTCCCGGAGCGGGGCAACGCCCCGCCCGATCGACGGATTCCAGATCCCGCACCACGACGGCGCCGGGGTGATTGACGCCATCGGCCAGGGAGTCGACTCCAGCCGAAACGGCCAGCGGGTGTGGATCTGGTTCGCCGCCGCCACCCGGCGCTGGGGGACTGCGGCGCAGTGGAGCGTGGTCCCGGAGCATCAGGCGGTCCCGCTGCCCGATAATGCTTCAGCGGAGCTGGGCGCGAGCCTGGGCGTTCCGGCGCTGACCGCGCACCGGTGCCTGTTCGCCGACGGGCCGGTCGACGGCAAGAACGTGCTGGTCGCGGGGGGCGCGGGGGCGGTCGGCCACTTCGCCATCGAGCTGGCCAAGCACGCGGGCGCCCGCGTGGTGACGACGGTCAGCGGGCCGCGGAAGGCCGAGCTGGCCGCCAAGGCGGGCGCGGACCTCGTCGTGAACTACCGTGACGCCGACGCCGCGGATCAGATCCGCTCGTTCGCCGGGCCGATCGACCGGGTCGTCGAGCTTGCTCTCGGCGCGAACCTGCAGCTCGACCTCGCGGTGACCAGCCCGTTCGCGCAGATCGTGACCTACGCGGCCGAGGCAGCCGACCCGGTCCTGCCCGTCCGGGCCTGCATGACCGCCAACGTGATGCTCAGGTTCGTGCTCCTGTACGGCGTCCCGGCCGAAGCGCTTGAGCAGGGGGCGCGGGACATTACCGCCGCCCTCGCCCGGGGAGCGCTGACCGAGCTGCCCGTCACCCGGTACCCGCTCGATGAGATCGTCGCCGCGCACGGGGCCGTCGAGGCCGCCGCAGTCGGCAAGATCCTGGTCATCCCCGACTGACTCAGGCGCCGTATCAGGCTCGTGAGGACCGGCCCGCTGGGCTGACCAGAACTGTCAGCCCAGCGGTCGTGGCCGCTAAGGTTCAGGTGGCGTGCAGGTCGCCCCGGTGCTTCTCCAGGTAGGACAGGTAGATCGGCCGCAGCGAGTCGGCCAGCTCGCCCTCACCCGACCCGATTGCCTCGGCGATCAGCGAGGACAGGTGGGAGGCGTCGGCGCCCGCCGCATCCGGATTCCCCACCACGGCCTCGCCGGCCGGGATCTCGCGGAGCAGATCCCACAGGAACCCGACATCGAGGTGCCGCACGGCCCGGTGCACGGCCAGGTCATGCAGCTCATGCGAGGAGAGCGCGTCAAGATTGTCCAGATCGGTCATGCGACGAACCCTACCGGTCCGCGCGGCGGGCTCCGGAGTCACGGGCTCAGGCGGTGCAGGTCGCGCGGGAAGAGGGTCACCTGGCGCACGTTGGCCGCGCCGGTCAGCCGCGCGGTCCAGCGCTCGAGGCCGATCGCGAAGCCGCCGTGCGGCGGCATCCCGTGCTCGAATACCTGCAGGTAGCTGGCGTACGGCCGCGGGTCATCGCCGCGCTCGGCGAGTGCGGCCACATAGTCGGCGTGCCGGTGCAGCCGCTGGCCGCCGGTCACCAGCTCGAGCCCGCGGAACAACAGGTCGAAGCCGTTGGTGTACCCGGGCCTGGCCGGGTCAGGGTGGGTGTAGAACGGCTTGGAGATCGCCGGGTAGCCGGTGACGAACAGGAACTCGGAGCCGTGCTCGCGCAGTGCCCACTCGCACAGCCAGCGCTCGTGCGCCGGAGCGAGGTCGGGCTCGCCGCGCGGGTCCTCGTCCAGGTGCCTGGCCATGAGCTCCTGGGCATCGGTGAAACGGATCTCCGGGATCTGCACGGGAACGGCCGGCAGCTTCAGCTCCAGGAGATCCACCGCCGAACGGGCTCGTTCCCGCACTCCCGCCACCATCCCCGCGAACACGTCGCGCAGCACTGCCATCACGTCGTGATGGTCGGTGATGAAGCCAAGCTCGGCGTCGAGGCTGGTGTACTGGGCCAGGTGCCGGGCGGTGTCGTGCGGCTCAGCCCGGAACACCGGCCCGACCTCGAAGACCCGCTCGAACACCCCGACCAGCGCCTGCTTATAGAACTGCGGGGACTGGGCCAGGTAGGCAGGCCGGCCGAAATAGTCGATCCCGAACACGCTCGCGCCCGACTCGGTCGCTGATGCCACGATCTTCGGGGTGTGTACCTCGGTGAAGCCCTGCTGCCCGAGTGCCTCGCGAAAGCCCGCCACGCTGGCCGCGGAGATCTCGAAGCCGGCCCGCAGTAGCGGATGCCGCAGCGTCGCCGGCGCATGGTCCAGAATCGTCGGCAGCCCGGCGGTGACCCCGGGCCGGTACACGTCGAAAGGCAGCGGCGCGGCCGGGCCCGACAGCTGGGTGATCACCGGCTCGGTCAGCTCGGCGCCACCGGGAGCCTGCTGGTTCGCCACCACCATGCCGGTCACCTGAAGGACGGTTTCCTCGGTCAGGAGGGGCTCGGCCGGCCCTGATTGGGTCCGGGCGGCTTCGGCCGGCCCGGCGCCGGCCGGCCCGGCACCGGGCAGCGCGACAGCCCGCGCCGGTGCCGTCAGGACGACCTGGGCTAGGCCGGAGCGGTCCCTGATGATCAGGAAGGTCACCGACTTAAGCTCACGACGGCGGTGCAGCCAGCCGGAGATCGTCACGTGCTCGCCGATGTGCCCGGGCAGGTCGGCAGCCATGGTGCGCGAGATCATCACATTCCTCCAAGGGGGAGATGCGCGACCCCTTGGGAGTGCGGGCGAGAAGGGAACTCGCGGTGCCACCGCACTTTCACCGCCGTCCGTGACCGGCCGGCGGCCTCAATCTGCCCGGTCACGGGGGCAAGACGGCGGGACATCGGGCGGCGCGCTGGCGTACGGCCGCCGTTCCTCCCCGCACTCGGGAGTGTCTTCGCGTCCGGGAACGCGAGGCCGCCTTCTCAGCTTCCGGCGGCTCTCTGGGCTCGCGTGATCCCGTGCTACTCGTCTCCGTCAGCGCGTTGCCCGCCATGATACCGCCATCCGTGCCTCCCGGCTGAGTGACGCCTACCGTCCTCAGAGGTGGCGTTCAGCTAGGGCTCAGCTAATCCACTAGGAAGCATCAGCCAGGCCGGAGTTTGTCTCAAGATGCAGGTTGCAAGGTGGTCGTAGGAAACAAGGTGACCCACGTATCTAGGGAGAAGGTCATGTTCCAGGATCCACCGGTCACGGCTAGGTCAGCAGAGGCGCAGCCGGACTCATCCATGGCGGGACCATACGGCCCCGCAGGCCCGAATGGCCCGGCAGGCCCGTACGGCCCCGCGGCCTCCTATGGCCCCGCAAGCTCGTACGGCCCCGCTGCCCCGTACGGCCCGCCAGGCTCCGGTAGCCCGTACGGCCCGCCAGGCTCCGGTAGCCCGTACGGCCCGCCAGGCTCCGGTAGCCCGTACGGCCCGGCAGGTCCCGGTGGCCGGTACGGCCCGGCAGGTCCCGGTGGCCCGTACGGACCGTATGGCCCGGGGCCCGCAGGGACCGAGCCAGGTGGCCGGCCCAAGGGGCCCCGCGTGCGGATGCTGGCCCTCACCGCGGCCGCCGCCCTGGCCGTCGGAGCGGGCTCGGCCTGGGCGCTGACGGCCGGCGCCGCCACTGCCGAGGTGCTGACGACTTCGCAGATCGTCACCAAGACCAACCCGGCCGTGGTGGACGTGGTCTCCACGCTCGGATACCAGGATGGCGGTGCGGCGGGTACCGGAATCGTGCTCACATCCTCCGGTGAGGTGCTCACCAATAACCATGTCATCAACGGCGCCACGTCCGTCAAGGTCAGGGACGTGGGCAACGGCCGCACCTACACGGCCAACGTGGTGGGCTACGACGATTCTCACGACATTGCGGTCCTGCAGCTGAAGGGCGCCTCGGGCCTGGCGACGGCGTCACTTGGCGACTCGTCAAAGGTCACAGTGGGCGAGAAGGTCGTCGCCATGGGCAACGCCGGCGGCAAGGACGGCGCCCCGTCGGTCGCGCGTGGCACCGTGACCGGCCTGGGCCAGTCGATCACCGCTAGTGATGAGTCGTCGGGCACGGCGGAGCAGCTGACCGGGCTCATCCGCACTAACGCGAACATCCAGCCGGGGGACTCCGGCGGACCCCTGCTCAACACTCACGGTCAGGTGATCGGCCTCAACACGGCGGCCTCAGCCGCGTCCGGTGCCCAGTCCATGTCCACGACGACCCAGGCGTTCACGGTCCCGATCAACGAGGCGCTTTCCATCGCCCACCAGATCGAGGCGGGTCAGTCTTCGTCGACGGTCCACATCGGCGGGACCGCCTTCCTGGGCGTCCAGGTCGCCTCCCCGGGCGCGGGCTCGGACTCAGGCTCGGGCCTGGGCGGGCTGCCCGGCTCCTCGGATGGCACCGGCGCGGACGGCACCGGCGCGCAGATCGCCGGAGTCGAGCAGGGCACGGCTGCGGCGCAAGCTGGCCTGACGGCCGGTGACACGATCACGGCGATCGGCGGTCACAGCGTCACCGCGCCGGCGCAGATCCGCTCGGTGCTGAGCGGGTACCACCCCGGCGAGAAGATCAGCATCAGCTGGACGGACCAGGCCGAGCAGAGTCACACGGTCACGGTCAACCTGACCGCAGGGCCGGCTGGCTGAGCCGGGCCGTTCCCAGGCCGGCCTGCTGACAGGCACGGAAAGAGGGCCTGACCACCGATTCTGGTGGTCAGGCCCTCGCGCCGTTGCGCCCGTGCAGGCGGCCCGTGCGCCCGGCGCCCAGCACCCGCCGGAATGTCAGCATCCGCCGGAATGACCGTCCTGACCCGCGGCGGCTATCGAGGCGCTGATCTCGCCCAGCTGGCCGATCTGCTCGGGCGTGAGCTGATCGATGAGAGAGCGGCGGACCTGAGTGACGTGCCCTGGGGCTGCGGCCGCGAGCGCGCTGAAGCCCTCATCGGTCAGCTCCGCGATCTGGCCGCGCCGGTCGGTCGGGCAGCTGGTGCGCCGGACCCAGCCGCGCTCCTCCAGCCGGGCGACCGCGTGTGACAGGCGGCTCTTGCTGGAAGCCGACGCCTCGGCGAGCTGGCTCATCCGCAGGGCCCGGCCCGGCGCCTCGGACAGGCGCACCAGGATCTCGTAGTAGCCGTGCGGGAATCCGGCATCGCGCTGCAGCTGGGCGTCGATCGCGCCAAACAAGGCCTGGCATGCGGTGAGGAATGCCCGCCAGGCCTGCTGCTCGCTGGCGGACAGCCACTGCGTCTGCGGAGGAGTCGTCGTCTGCGGGGGAGTCGTCGTCGGGGGGAGTCACGCACCCAGGATACCCGGAGCCGGGCAGTAGTTGAACGTTTGACAACATCATGGACTCGTGATAGTACTTGAGCATTCAATCAACTATCACGGGAGTGATCAATGACCGTCACCACCACTGCGACCACCATCCCCGGCTACGTCGCCGGGACCTGGACTATCGACCCTGTGCACTCCGAGGTCGGCTTCTCGGTCCGGCACATGATGGTGAGCAAGGTCCGCGGCAAGTTCACGACCTTCTCCGGGCAGATCGTCACGGGTGCGGACCCGGCCAGTTCCTCGGTCACGGCCGAGATCGACCTGGCATCGATCGACACGGGCAACGAGCAGCGGGATGGGCACATCCGGTCCGCGGACTTCTTCGAGGTCGAGAAGTACCCGACGATGACCTACCGCTCGACCGGCGTCCGCGTCGAGGGCGGCGGCTTCGTCCTCGATGGTGACCTCACCCTCAAGGGCATCACCAAGAGCGTGCCGCTCTCACTCGAGCTCAACGGCTTCGGGCCGGACCCGTACGGCGGCACCAGGGCCGGATTCACGGCTACTGCGGAGATCAACCGGCGCGACTTCGGCGTGAACTTCCACGCCGCGCTCGAGACCGGCGGCGCCGTCGTCGCCGACAAGATCGCCCTGCAGCTTGAGATTGAGGCCGTCCTGGCCGCCTGAGATCTACCGTGAGCCGGGACCGCGAGGGCCGGCCTGCTACCGGCGCCAGCCGGCCAGCAGGCCGGCCTCGCGCTCGGCCGATACACCGGTACCCGCCGGTAGCGGGGTGGGGAAGCGCAGCTCGTGCTCGTGGAGCTCGGTGATCGACTGGCTGAGCGGCCGCGGCGTGAGCCCGGCCGCGAGCGCGGCCGCGGCGCTGGCGGCGTTGATATCACGCTCGCTGTCGCCGCCCGGCCACAGGGGCAGGCTGGCATCGTCCTCGCCTTCGGCGAGCAGGTAGTCCCTGTCCACCCACGTGAGCACGGTTCCGGCCGGGGCGACCTGCGCCGCGATGGTCTCCAGCAGGTCGCCGAAGCCAAACGGGGGCTCGGGGCTGACCGCGTGGAAGGTCCCGGTAATCCCGTGCTCCAGCAATCCGACAGACCATCTGGCCAGGTCGCGGGCATCGATGACCTGGATGGGGTCCCGGCTGCCGCCAGGGGCCAGCACCTCGCCGCCGCGAGCTAGCCGCTCCACCCACCAGGTGAACCGGTAGGAACGGTCGTGCGGGCCGATCACGTAGGTAGGCCGGATGATCGTGGTGCCGGCGCCGTGCAGCTCGGCGGCGGCACGCTCGCTCGCTACCTTGAGACCGCCATAGGTCTGCGCGGTGATCTCCTCGGCCGCGGGATCGGCGAGCTCGGCCAGCGGCGCGCTCTCATCGAAACCGGGGGCCACGGGCGTGCGGTAGACCGAGGTCGTCGAGATGAGCAGGTGGCGGCCGCCCCGCCCGTCGAGCGCGCTCGCGAGCGCGCGTACCTGGCGGGGCAGGTACGCGCAGACGTCGATCGTGGCGTCCCACTGACCTGTGCGCAGGGCCGCCAGGTCATCATTGCGGTCACCGGTGAGATGAGTGGCCTGGGGAAAGAGATCAGCACCGGTACGGCCGCGGTGAAACAGGGTGACGTCATGCCCGGAGTCGATGGCGGCCTGCGCGATGTGCCGGCCGACAAATGCCGTGCCGCCGATGATGAGTATCCGCATGTCCGCCATGATCCCGGGCCGGTCCGCGCCCCTGTGCCCCCGGGCTGCCGGTCACTCGGCTCCTCGGCCGGCGGTCACACCATCAGGATCAGCATGTAGCCCATGGTGATACCCATCGCGATCTCGCAGCACGCCGCCAGGCGCGGTGAGATCGGCGGCCTGGCGCCGCGCGGGGGGGCGCTGATCGTCGCGTCGGCTCCGGATGCAGTCATGCCCGTGGACCAGGCCGGCGCCGCCTGCGCGCGCGGCCGAGCGCGGGGGCCGGTCCCGGCCACGGGCGCCAGCGAGGTCAGCCGGTCAGTCGTCCAGATGACATGACCAAGGATCGCCAGGGCCAGGACCAGGGCCAGAGCGGGAAGCCGGCTAGCCCCGCCGGCGGTCCCGGCCATCGACCGGACCTGCGCCGCCCCCGCGGCCACGCCCGACGTGACGGCCAGGAGCATGTAGAGCATGGCGCCGCTGCTGAGCAGGTGCGGCAGGTGATGAGCGGGCCGGTGCCCGTGACCGCTGCGGTGGCGGCCCGCGCGGACCATCTGCCCGGCGAACCACGCGGTCCAGATGGCGAACACGGCCTCCCAGCCGACGTCCCAGAAGGGATTCAGCCGCGGCACGAGCATCCCGGCCATCGCGACGCCCATCAGCACGTGCACGGCGTCGACGTCACGCTCGGTGTGCCGGTGCCACCAGCGCGCGGCCAGCAGGCGGCTGACGCAGTAAGCCGACATGGCGAGCATGATGACGGCGAACGTGCCGGCCAGCCAGGAAGGTCCCGTCACGGCCATCGGCCTCGCAGCAACCCCGCTCCGGCGTGCCCGCGGCGCATCGATGGCCAGTAGGCCAGCGCGAGCAGGGCGAGCAGCGGTCCGGAGTCGGGGTCGGTTCCTGCGCCCGTCAGGATCCCGCCGAGCCCCTGGGCCACCCAGATGGCGGCGGCCACGGCGATGGCCAGGGCCACCGAGGCCCTGGCCGCCGGCGCGGGCAGGCAGACCCCCGCCGCCACGGCAATGAGCACGATGGCCAGCGCAGCGGAGGCCGCCGCGCCGTGGTTGCTCAGCCAGGCGGCGACCTGTCCGTCAGCTGCGGCCAGCCAGCCCGGCTCGCCCGACGTCATGCCCGAGATCAGGCCGCTCAGTCCCCGCGGCGCCCTGGCGGCGGGCTCCACGGTCAGGAAGGCCAGAGCGCCCCACAGCACCAGCCACAGCGCAGCGGCCGGCGCCGTGCCCATGCTGCGCCCCGCGACATACGAAGCCGGGCGATCCCGGCGGGCGGGCCATAGCAGCACGGCGAGCAGCGCATAGATGATGACCGCGCCCGGAGCTCCGTCAACCGGGCTGGCGCTGCCGGTCAGCACCATTCCGAGCCCTTCGCCGAGCCACCAGACGGCCATGGCCCATGCGATCGACGCACCCAGCGCGAGCCTGACGGTCGGGCGCCAGGCGATGCCGAGGCCCAGCAGTACCTGGATGGTCGCGAAGATCGCGTTCGTCACCACCGCATGCTGGCCGATGAGGTGCGCGGACCAGGTGATCGGACCGGCGACGATCGCGGGGTTGCCGCGCGCGGCACTGCCCAGCATCTCCCCGAAGCCCCTGGTGAACATGAAGGACTGATACTGCAGCACGCCATCCAGCAGCCACAGGCCGGCCAGGATCAGCTGCAGCAGCCGACGCGGATCCGCAGCCGGCCGCCGGCCAGTGCCGGTCGCGCTGGCCTCGCTCATCGCTGACGCCCCTCTGCTGCACCGCAGCGGCCGGCCAGGGCCTGGGCTCGGGCCCGGGCATTGCGAAGCGCCAGGATGACACAGCCGCTATTCGGATGAGAGTAATAGCGCGCCGTGCGCCCGCACAAGCGCCAGTGCTCATTTACTGGTGATCAGGAAACCCATCTCGGGGATTCCCTAAACCAGGATGGGGTATGGCGATAAACCGGGCCGGGGTATGCCGATAAACCCGGCAGGGGTATTGCGATAAACCCGGCCGGGGTATCTGCGCGCCAGCGGGAGCAGCCGCCCAGATACGCGGGCTCTAGCTGGCCAGCGCCGTGAGCTGGCCAGTTATCGTCTCAGCGCTGGGGAACGTAAGGCCGATAAGCGTCACGTGCTTCCAGCGGACGATTCCCGCACCGTCGATGACGAACACCGATCTGCGCAGCCCCGCCCCGCGCAGGGTGATTCCGTACTGCCGGGCAACCGTGAGCCCGACGTCGGCGAGAAGCGGCAGGGCCAGGCCCTGCTTGCGGGCGAACTGCTCGTGGCTATCCACATCCTGCGGGCTAATGCCCCACACCGTGGCTCCGAGGTCAGTGAAGCTGCTCAGGTCGGCAGTATAGGAACAGAGCTGCTTGGTGCAGACGGACGTGTTGTCGCCCGGATAGAAGGCCAGCACCAGCGGCTTGCCCCGCTGGGCGGAGAGCGTGAAGTCGCCGCGGGTCGCGTTCCCGTCCAGCAGCACCACCCCGGGGAGGGTGAAATCGGGTGCGGCTGTGCCTGCCTCGGGTGTCTTGGCCATGTACGGATCCTCCGGATGAGTTTGCTGCCTGGACGGCTGGCGGCCGGCGCGGCCTGAGCGCAACGATAGGGCGTCGCCCGCTCACGGCGTGCCCAGGTCCGCCGCCACGGCCATCGCCGCGTTGCGGCCGTTGGCGGCGATCACGCTGCCGCCCGGATGAGTGGCCGCCCCGCACAGGTAGACACCGGGAATCGGCGTGCGCGGCGCAAGACGGCGCTCCCACATCTGGCCGGGCAGGCATTCGCCCTGGAAGATATGACCGCCGGCCAGCCCTGCGTTCTGCTCAATGTCGGGAGGCCCGAGGACCTCGCGTTCCTCGATCAGGGAGTCCAGCCCCGGGGCGAATCGCGCGATAGCGCCGATCACCATGTCGCCGATCTCCTCGCGTCGCCCGTCCCAGCTGCCGTCGGCCAGGGTGTACGGCACGTACTGGGCGAAAACGCTCATGATGTGCTTGCCGGGCGGCGCGACACTGGGGTCATACGCGGTGTGGAAATACAGCTCGCACCACTGTGGTGCCGGATGACCCGCGCGGCTGGCCCGGTAGGCCAGGTCCGTGGCCTCGATACCGCGGCTGATCGTCACCATCGCGCGGTGCGGCGCATCTCCTGGCCGCGCTGCCGGGAACGTGGGCAGCTCGCTCAGCGCGCAGTTGACCTTGACGACCGGTCCCTCCATCTGCCAGTCCGCCACGCGCTGCCGGAACGGCGCGGGGACATCGGAGCGGCACAGCGCGACCGTGGTCCGCGGATCGGCATTGCTGATCACGCAACGGGCCAGCACGCGCGTGCCGTCCGCCAGGAGCACGCCCTCGCCCGGCAGGATGCCGCAGACGGCGAGGCCGGTGGCGATGACCGCGCCGCGCTCGGCGGCCGCGTCGGCCAGCGCGAAAGAGATCCGGCCCATGCCGCCCCGCACATATCCCCAGGCGCCGCCCCTGCCCTCCAGTGATCCCGAGCTGTGCATCAGGTGGACGGCCGCCGTCCCCGGCTCGCGCGGCCCGGCCCACGTTCCGATGAGGCCCTGCCCGTGCAGGGCGGTCCGCAGCCGCTCGTCCCGGACATGGCTCTCCACGACATCGGCGATCGACGCGGTGAAGACGACATCAATCAGCTCGCGGTCGTGCCCGAGCAGCTCCTCGATCTCGCTGCGGCCGGGCGCGTCACCGAGCCAGGTATCGCGGGCCCCCTCGCGCAGCAGGCGCCGGATCCGGGCGAAGAGCGACTGGTATCGCAGCAGTCCGTCCACGTCGGCGGGCGCCAGCCGCGCCACCTCGGCGGCACTGCGCTCGTCGTCGTCCCACAAGGCCAGCGCCGTGCCGTCCTCGAACGGGCACCATAGATGCGGATCGACAACCTGGACCGCATAACCGTGGCGGCGCAGGTCCAGCTGCTCCACGACCAGCGGATGCAGCAGGCCCACGGCGTAGGCGCACGGGCTGACCAGGTAGCGGGGATCGCCGAACGGCTGCTTGAGCGTGCAGGCGCCCCCGACCCGGTCACGGGCCTCCAGGACGAGCACCGAGTGGCCCATCCCGGCGAGGTACGCCGCGGCGGTAAGGCCGTTGTGGCCGGCGCCGACGATGACAGCATCCCAGCGGCGCGAGCGCAGGGCCGATGGCTCAAGGGCCGGTGCCGCGCCCATGCTCGCCTGGAACGTCACGGCGCCGCCCTCCCGCCTAGTTCGAGAAGTCCTGGGTCATCCAGACAGTGCCGGAGCTGTCCTCACCGACGGTAATGCCGACATGATGGAAGGCGCTGCTCAGGATGTTCAGCCGGTGCCCGTCGTCCGGCGGCTTCTCGTTCAGCATGTCCTGGGTGAGGTTCACCGCCATCTGCGCCATGGCGGCTGCGGTATCGGGCTCCGGGCCGCCCTCGCCGATGTTCTCGCCCGCTGATGTCCAGTTGACGCCCGCGGCCGTCTCGCGCGCGCCGAGGCTCGGCTCGCCGGGGCACTGATGCGACAGCCCGCAGCCGCTGGCCATCTTCTGGTTGTGCCCCGCCGAGCTGAGGTCGAGGCCCGCGGTGATCGTATAGGCCGGCAGCCCGGCCTGGGCACGGGCCTGGTTGATCAGCGCGAGCACCTGCGCGGCCGCCGATCCGGACGCCCCGCCCGGCGGCGCGGCGGGTGGGGATGGGGCGGGGGGACGCGGCGGGCTCGATGTGGCCGCCGGCGATGGTGCCGGACTGGCGGGTCGCGGCGGCCGCGACTTCGACGGGTGCCCGGGCCGGGGCACGTGCAGTTTCTCCTGCCGCGCGGCGGGCTCGTGGCTACCGGAAGGCCGGCCGCCCGCGGCGTGCTGCCCGCCGGCGGGCGCGGCTGGCCGGCGCGCGCATCCCGGCGATGTCGTCAGGGCCGGCGAGAGCGTCGAGGCCATGGCGTCCGCGTCCGGTGCCGCGCAGGCACCCGCCGCCAGCGCCTGCGCCGGGTAGCCCGGCTGCGCCTGGCCCGCCAGCGCGCCGTGGACGGCCACGTATATGGCTCCGGTGCCGAAAGCGACCAGTACGATGGCGGCCCCTATCGCCAGGCCGCGGCCGACTCTGCTCCGGGCTGCCATCTGACCACCTCATATCGCCGTCTATCGAGACCGTTCGCGGGTCGTCCCGGCAGGCGGTCCGGCTGGGCAGCCCGATGAGAGATCCGGAAAGCCCCCCGCTCACCACGTATCAGCCAGTCATCGTAGCGAGGTCCCGTGCCGTCAGCAGGGGATGCCACCGATCACCCAGCGAACAGGAACATCCGCGGGAGCCGGGTGACCGCGGGCCCGGCGGCGCGGGAGGGGCCGCTTCGGGGCCGCATCCCGGCCAGGCGTGTCCGGCCAACCCGCGCGCGTCCGGTATGCGCTATCATCTGAGCGTCCGGAAGGATGCCGGGGCGTGGCCCAGCTTGGTTAAGGCGCTAGTCTGGGGGACTAGAGAACAGCGGTTCAAATCCGCTCGCCCCGACTGATTTAAAATAGCCGTCAAATCTTTGGCGGCTATTTTGTCAGAGGCTCCTGCTAGTTTTCCGGCATGACGGCAAACGTTCCCGATAAACGTACCTGGTCCGACTCGCAGTTAATCGCCGCGGTGACGGCATCCCGGTCGTGGCGCGGTGTCATGCGCGAACTCGGATTGTGCGTGACATTCGCCGGGTCCATTCAGATCGTAAAGCGACGGGTCAGGAGTCTCGACCTCGACACATCTCACTTCACCGGCCAGCGACGCTGGTCGGATGCCCAGTTCAGGCGAGCTGCCGCTGAAGCGGTGTCCTGGGATGAGCTGATCTCGGCTCTGGGGCTGACACCAGATCATGGGGACGGCCGCGTCCGGGTCAAGGCTCACGCCGTGCGCCTTGGCCTCGACCTGAGCCGGCTGCAGATCCCTGACGTCCATCCTGTTTCCAGCCCGCACATGCGGCCGCACATCAAGCATCTGCGGGATGCGGGAGCCGCCATCGCAGCGGCGTGGTTCCTGCTGCGGGGCTGTAACGCTTCCATCCCCGTAGAGCCGGCGCTGTATGACCTGCTGGCGTCCATGCCCGACGGCATAAAACGGATTCAGGTCAAGACGACCACCTATAAAGGGAAAGCAGGATGGATGGTCCAGGTCGGGAGGCGGCCGTATTCCGTGGGTAATAGAGGGCGGCTGATTCCCTACGACCCGGATGCGCTAGACTTCTTCTTCATTCTGGATGGCGAACTTACCATGTACTTAATTCCGAGCCGTGTCCTTGCCGGACGGGTCCAAATTCTCTTGAGCAATTACTCCAGGTACATCGTCGGAGATATCAGTTCTCTCATGAAATTCTCAGATCCTGCTGAGTCAGCGGTTTCCCCGGTGGCCGCAGGCCGACCTGCGGACCGCTCGGCCGGGCCGAGCCGCCCGGCCGGTTAGCACCCGGGATCGTCGGAACGAAGGCACAAACGAGCCGCCCTGATCGTTGGGCTTGTCGGATACAGGCGACATGATCAGGACGATGGCCGAAAGGGAGGGGACGATGGTGCGCGGATCAGCTGGTGATGGCGCGCACTACGGCGACACGACGCTGCCCCTGCCGGCTGATTCGCAGCCGTACGGCCAGCCGGACCCGTATGGCCAGCCAGGCCCGCACGGGCCGCCGGGCGTCTACGGCCAGCCGGGGTCGCGCGTCCGGCCGGGCCCCCCGGGTCCGCGAGGCTCTTCCGGCCCGCCCGTGGCCGCTCCTGGTGCCTTCCGCAGGAAGAGCCGCTGGCGCGGGCTGGTGCGCGCCGCCGTCACGCTCTTCGCGGTGGTCATCCTGCTGGGCGTGGTCGCCTTCGGCGGGCTGCTGCTGATCACGCCGCCGGTCGGCGACGCCCGCGCCCTCGTCCTCGCCCAGAACCAGGCGCATCATGCTGCCTATCCCGGTCCGCGGGTACCCGCTCGTTTCGCCGCGGCGCTGGAGGCCACCGAGGATCACCGTTTTGCCGAGGAGCCCGGCGTTGACCCGATCGCCGTCGGCCGGGTCATGGCCGGATGGCTGACCGGCCGGGGCGACCAGGGCGGTGCGACGCTCTATCAGCAGCTGGCCAAGGTCCTGTATACCCAGGGCCGGGCCGGGCCGGCGGTCGAGGCGGAGCAGATAGCCCTGGCCGTCAAGCTGAACTTCAGCTACAGCAAGCCCGAGATCCTGCGGTTGTACGCCAGCGTGGTCTACTTCGGCCACGGCTTCTACGGCCTGGCCGCCGCGAGCTGCGGGTACTTCGGCCGGTCCGCGCATCACCTGTCCTGGCCGCAGGCCGCGCTGCTGGCCGGCCTGGTCCAGGGCCCATCGGCCGACGACCCGCTTACCTTCCCGCTCCACGCCCGGGCCAGGGAGGAGCACGTCATCGGCCGGCTGGTGGCGACCGGCGCGCTGACCAGGGCGCAGGCTGCAGCGGCCCTCGCAGCGCCGGTATCGAGCCTGGTAGCGGACGCGGGCCAGGGCTGCAGCAGCTAATCAAGATCCGTTCTGACCGGGAGCGTCCCGCCTTAACGGGAGCGTCCCGCCTGATCGCCTGCCGCGCCGCCAGCGGGGCCGGGGAAAACCGGCCCTGGCGGAACGGTGGCGGGCTGGCGCTCTTCATATGCGCCGGGCGGCGTGCCGGCCGGCGACGCCGCCGCGAGCGGCGGCCCCCAGACCCACTTGCGGTACGCCCAGAACCTGAACACCGTCGCGAATGCGACTCCGATCACCAGCGCGGTGTAGTTCGAGACGTCGCCCCTGAAGCCCAGCACGTACTTGTTAAAGGCGACAAAGGTCTCCTGGATGGCCAGCCCGACTCCGTTCAGCGCGAAGAACAGGATCGTCTCGCGGCTCACGCCGCCGCGCTCGCGGGCCCGGAAGGTCCAGTAGCGGTTGCCCAGGTAGGAAACGAACGTCGCGACGATGGTCGCGATCGTGGAGGACGTGACAATGCCCAGGCCGGCCTTCTTGTTCAGCAAGCCGGTGCCGACGAAGGTAACGACGAACGCGACCCCCCCGATCACGCCGAACTTGGCACACTCGTGAATCAGGTGCCTGAACCGCCGGTAGAGCCCGCGGGCAACGCTCACCTGGCCGACCTTCCTCTTCCCAGTAGTTCATGCCGCGTATCCCGATTGCCCGGCGGGCACGCCGCCCGCGTGCTCCGCCGCAATGCCTGCGCGCCCGGTCCCCCGTGGCCGCCTGCGCGGCGGGACGCTGCATGTGAGGGTACCTGGCCGCGTGGCGCGCGCGGGCGCATTTCGGACGCTGCCCCCGGCGTGTTCCCGGCGACCCTCCGGCCCGTTCCGGAGGGCGGCCCGGCCGGTTCCGGGCGGCACCCGGCCCGGTCCCCGGCGCTGTCCGGGCCTGAGGCGGCGGCCTGGCCAGCCGGAATCCCGTTCGGGAATGTCGGCCGCCCCAGGTAATCTCGCGGGCGTGCCCGATGCCGAGATCCTGATCCACGCTCGTGGGCTGACCAAGAAATTCGGCGGCTTCACGGCCGTCGACGCGATCGACTTCGACATAGGCCAGGGCGAGGCGTTCGGCTTCCTCGGCCCGAATGGCGCAGGCAAGTCATCGACGATGCGCATGGTCGGCTGCGTCTCGCCGCCGAGCGGCGGCGAGCTGTCCATCCTCGGCCTTGACCCGGTCGCGGACGGCCCGGCGATCCGGTCCAGGCTCGGCGTGGTCCCGCAGGAGGACACGCTCGACGTCGAGCTGACCGTGCGGGAGAACCTGCTCATCTACGGGCGCTACTTCGGCCTGCCCAGGGACGTCATCAGCCAGCGCACGGCCCGCCTGCTGGACTTCGTCCAGCTCACCGACCGGGCGAACGATCAGGTCGAGCCGCTTTCCGGCGGGATGAAGCGCCGGCTCACGATCGCCCGCTCGCTGATCAACGAGCCGGAGATCCTGCTGCTCGATGAGCCCACCACCGGCCTGGACCCCCAGGCTAGGCACGCGGTCTGGGACCGCCTGTACCGGCTTAAGCAGCAGGGCGTCACGCTCGTGCTGACCACGCACTACATGGACGAGGCCGAGCAGCTCTGCGACCGCCTCGTGGTCATGGATGGCGGCCGGATCGCTGCCGAGGGCTCGCCTCGCGAGCTGATCGCGGCCTACTCCACCCCCGAGGTGCTTGAGCTCCGCTTCGAGATAGCGGAGCACGAGCAGGCGGCAGAGAAGCTGGCCGATGTTCCCGCGGAGCGGATGGAGGTACTGGCCGACCGGATCCTGCTGTACATAGCGAACGGGGACGCCGCCCTCGCTTCCGTCCGCGGTCTCGGCCTGGAGCCGCTGACCTCCCTGGTCCGCCGCAGCACCCTGGAGGATGTGTTCCTGCGGCTCACCGGCAGGCGGCTGGAGGACTGATGGCGCCGGTGACCTCGCAGCCGCCGGGCGCCGGCGGCCAGGGCGGTGGCGGCCAGGGCGGTGGCGGCCAGGGCGCTAGTGGCGCGGCCGCGGGCCGGGGCGGGACGCGTGCCCCGGGCTTCTCCCGGCGGTCCTTGGCGCTGCGGGAATTCCGGTTCTGGCTGACCAACTACCGGCGCACCTGGCGCGGCTCGATCTATACCAGCGTGCTCAACCCGGTGCTCTACCTGGGCGCGCTGGGCCTGGGCCTGGGCACGCTCGTGGATGCCCACGGGCTGGGGCGCCTGGGCGGCGTCCCCTACCTGACCTTCCTGGCGCCGGGGCTGCTCGCCGCCACCGCGATGCAGACGGCGATCGCGGAGTCCACCTACCCGGTGCTGGCGTCAGTGAAATGGCTGAAGACCTATCAGGCCGCGGTGGCATCGCCGCTGCGGCCGGCCGACATCTTCGCCGGGCACCTGCTGTTCACCAGCATGCGCCTGCTGATGAACTGCTCGGTTTTCCTCGTCGTCATGGTGGCGTTCGGCGCTGTGCGCTCGCCCTGGGTGCTCGCGGCGCTGCCCGTCGCCGTGCTGACCGGCCTGGCGTTCGCGGCGCCGGTTGAAGCCTGGGCGATCACCGTCACCAAGGACACGTCGTTCGCGATGATCTTCCGGTTCGGGATGATCCCGCTGTTCCTGTTCTCCGGCACGTTCTTCCCCGTCTCCGAGCTTCCCGCCTGGGTCCAGCCCATCGCCTACGCGACCCCGCTGTGGCACGGCGTGACGCTGTGCCGGTCGCTCAGCCTCGGCACCGCGGACCTGAGCCAGGTACTGATAAACCTCGGCTACCTGGCCGCGCTCACCGTGATCGGCGTTGTGGTGGGAAACCGCACTTACCGGAAGCGGCTCTATGTGTGCAGCCGGCGGTAGCCCGGTGAGCGCGCCGGCCCTGCGGGAGATCCCGCTGCGGATCCTGCCGGCCCGGATGCTCCTGGGCCGCCGCCCTGGCCTGGGCGGCCGCGGCAGCCTGCACCTGATCGAGCGGCACGCGCGGGTGTACCGGCACACCTGGGCGGTTCTCGCCTCCGGTTTCTTCGAGCCGCTGTTCTACCTGCTGTCGATTGGCGTCGGCCTCGGCACGCTCGTCGGCCCGGTGCTGGGGCCGACGGGGCACCTGGTGACGTACACCAGCTTCGTTGCCCCGGGCCTGCTGGCCACCTCGTCGATGAACGGCGCGGTGTTCGACTCGACGTTCAACGTGTTCTTCAGGCTCAAGTACGCCCGGTTCTATGAGGCCGCGCTGGCTACTCCGATGCGATCGGGCGATATCGCGCTCGGGGAGGTCGGCTGGGCCCTGCTGCGCGGTGGCCTGTATGCCGCCGCGTTCCTGGTGGTGATGCTGGCGATGGGGCTGGTCCATTCGGCCTGGGCGATCGCGGCGCTGCCGGGGGCGCTGCTGATCGGCTTCGCGTTCGCCGGGGTCGGGATGGCCGCGACTACATTTATGAGCAGCTGGCAGCATTTCGAGTTCGTGACCCTGGCGACGCTGCCGATGTTCCTGTTCTCCACCACGTTCTACCCGCTGAGCGTCTACCCGAGGCCGGTCCAGATCGTGGTCGAGTGCACGCCGCTGTACCAGGGCGTGACCCTGCTGCGCGCCCTCACCCTCGGCGCGGTCGGGCCCGGCCTGCTCTGGTACGTGCTGTACCTGGCCCTCATGGGACTGGCGGGCCTCGCCCTCGCCGGCCCGCGGATCAGCCGCCTGCTCCTCACCTAGCTCCGCCCGAGTCGTGAAGTACGGACCTGGCTACGCCGGGGGAGTGAAGTAGCGGCGGGGGTTGGCCACCAGCATGGTCTCGATCTGCGCGGGGGTGACGCCGCGCTCGGCGAGAGCCGGGAGCACCTGATTGTGGATGTAGGTGTAGTTGCCCGCTCCCTCCTCATCGTGCGCATACCAGTCGATGTAGCACGCCGCGTCGTGGGCGAGCACCATGCTGCCGGCGTAGCCGCGATGACACAGCGCTGCGACGACATCCGCGCGCTGATCAAGGAACGGCGGGCCGCTCTCGCCGAACCTGTCCATGCCCAGCAGGCAGCCGGCGTCCGCGAGCTCGGCCAGGTACAGCAGATCCGCGCCGTCACCGCTGTGGCCGACGACCACCCGGCTCGCCTCGACGCCTTCCTCGCGCAGTACTCGCAGCGCCACCAGCCCGGACTGGCTGGCCGGATGGGTGTGCACGGTGACGGGCGCGCCGGTCAGGACGTGCGCCCGTGCCACGGCCCGCAGCACCCGCTCGACTCCCCTGGTGAGACCCGGCTCGTCGATCGCGCACTTGAGGAACGCCGCCTTGACCCCGGTCCCGGCTATCCCGTCGGTGATGTCCGCGACGAACATCTCCGTCATCGGGTCCTCGCCGCTGGCCGTCGTCCGCCGGCCCCGGTACCGGAAGTAGAACGGCACGTCGCTGAAGGTGTACAGGCCGGTCGCGACGATGATGTTGATGTCGGTGAGCTCGGCCAGCCGCTGGATCCGGCCGATGTCGCGGCCCAGCCCGATCACCGTCGGATCGACGATCGTGCCGATGCCGCGCTCGGTGGCCTTATTCAGCTGAGCCGCGGCATGGGTGATCCGAAGGTCCTCATCCCAGCCTGACGGGTAGTTCTGCCGGATCTCCTCGCTGAGGACGAATACGTGCTCATGCATCAGCGTCGTCCCGAGGCTGGCCACATTAATAGGACCCCGGATCGTCTCGACCTGCGCCATGGGATGACCGTAGCGTGGTGTCGTACCGGCCGGTAGGTAGTCTTGTCCGGACTCGCCAGGAGGCAGCAGATGGAATTTGCATTCGACGCGCGCACCGACGATCTTCGCGGGCAGCTGCTGTCCTTCATGGACTCCCACATCTATCCGGCGGAGAAGGTCTTCACCGAGCAAATAGCGGATGCGGCCGCCCAGGGCCGGATCTGGGAGCGGCCCCCCATAATCGACGAGCTGAAGAAGCAGGCGCGCAGCCTGGGCCTGTGGAATCTGTTCCTGGCCCATCATCCGGAAGGCCCGGGCCTGACCAACCTGCAGTACGCGCCCCTGGCGGAGATCACCGGTCACAGCCCGAGCATCGCGCCCGAGGCGCTGAACTGCGCCGCCCCCGATACCGGCAATATGGAGCTGCTCGCGGACTTCGGCAGCGCCCAGCAGCAGGATCGCTGGCTGCGGCCGCTGCTGGATGGCGAGATCAGGTCCGCGTTCTGCATGACCGAGCCCGATGTCGCCTCATCGGATGCCAACAACATCGCGACCAGGATCGAGCGCGACGGCGACACCTTCGTGATCAACGGCCGCAAGTGGTGGTCATCAGGGGCGATGGATCCCCGCTGCCAGATCCTGATCGTGATGGGCAAGACCTCGCCCGGCGCGGCGCGGCACCGGCAGCAGTCGATGATCCTGGTGCCCAGGGACACCCCCGGCGTCACGATCAAGCGCGGGATGGAGGTCTTCGGGTTCAACGACGGCACCCACGGCGGCCACGCGGAAATCGAGTTCAGCGACGTGCGGGTGCCCGCCGACAGCCTGATCGCCAATGAGGGGGATGGCTTCGCCATCGCGCAGGCCCGCCTCGGCCCCGGCCGGATCCACCATTGCATGCGCCTGATCGGCATGTGCGAGCGCGCGCTGGAGCTGATGTGCCGCCGGGTCACCAGTCGGACCGCGTTCGGCAGGCCGCTGGCCGAGCAGGGCGTCATCCAGGACTGGATCGCCGAGTCGAGGGTCCGGATCGAATCGGCCCGGCTGCTGGTCCTCAAGACCGCCTGGCTGATGGACACGGTCGGCAACAAGGGCGCGCACACCGAGATCCAGGCCATCAAGATCGCCACCCCGGCGATGGCGGAGTGGGTCATCGACAAGGCAATCCAGGCCCACGGCGCCGGCGGGATCAGCCAGGACTTCCCGCTGGCTCACCTGTGGGCGAGCGCGCGGACGCTGCGGTTCGCCGACGGGCCCGACGAAGTGCACAAGCGCTCGCTCGCGTGGCGCGAGCTGAAGAAATACAACGCGAGCTGAAGAACCACATCTAGCAGGAGGTCACATGTCCGAGACAGCACAGCGGGTCGCCATAGTCACAGGCGGCGCACGCGGCATCGGCGCGGGCGTGGCCCGCCGCCTGGCCAGCGACGGGCTGGCGGTCGCCGTGCTCGACCTGAAAGAGGGCGATTGCGGTGCGACTGTCGACGCGATCACGGCCGATGGCGGCAAGGCCTTCGCCGTGGGAGCGGACGTAAGCGACGCCGACCAGGTCAAGACGGCGGTCGACGCGGTCGCGGCCGAGCTCGGGCCGCCGGTGGTGCTGGTCAACAACGCCGGCGTGCTGCGGGACAACCTGCTGTTCAAGATGACCGATGATGACTGGGACACCGTCATCGGCGTGCACCTGCGCGGCGCCTTCCTGATGAGCAGGGCCGCGCAGAAGCACATGGTCGACCAGCGCTTCGGCCGGATCATCAACCTGTCGTCCAGCTCGGCGCTCGGCAACCGCGGCCAGGTCAACTACTCCGCGGCCAAGGCGGGACTGCAGGGCTTCACCAAGACGCTCGCGATCGAGCTCGGCCAGTTCGGCGTCACCGCTAACGCGATCGCGCCGGGCTTCATCGTCACCGACATGACCGCCGCCACCGCGGCCAGGGTGGGGGCGGACTTCGAGGAGTTCCAGAAGGGGGCCGCGGCCCGGATCCCGGTGCGCCGCGTCGGCCATCCTCAGGACGTCGCGCATCTGGCGTCGTACCTGGCCAGCGAGGGCGCCGGATTCGTATCCGGCCAGGTCATCTACGTCGCCGGCGGCCCTCTGTGCTAAGCGAGGACGACCTGCGCAGTCAGGTCCGCGACTTCCTGGCCGAGCATGACCCGGCTTCGACTGACCGGCTCGACTTCCTGCGCGCCCGGTTCGACGCCGGGCTCGCCTGGGTGCATTACCCGGCGGGCCTCGGCGGCCAGGGCCTGCCGCGCAGCCTGCAGCAGGCGGTGGACGCGCAGTTCGCGGCCGCGGGCGCACCGACCAACAGCCCCGAGCGAAACGGGATCGGCCTCGGCATGGCCGCCCCCACGATCCTGTCCTCCGGCAGCGAGGAGCAGAAGAAGCGCTGGCTGCGGCCGCTGTGGACCGGCGAGGAGATCTGGTGCCAGCTGTTCAGCGAGCCGGGCGCGGGGTCAGACCTGGCCGGGCTGGCCACCAGGGCGGTGCGCGACGGCGATCACTGGGTGGTCAACGGGCAGAAGGTCTGGACATCGTCGGCGCATCTGGCCAAGCGCGCGCTGCTGGTCACCCGGACCGACCCGGACGTGCCCAAGCACAAGGGCATGACCTACTTCGCGGCGGACATGAAGGCGCCGGGCGTCGAGGTCAGGCCGCTGCGCCAGCTGACCGGCGAGGCCGAGTTCAACGAGGTTTTCCTGTCCGACGTGGCGATTCCCGACGCCGACCGTATCGGCGAGGTCGGCGATGGCTGGGCCGTGGCCACCTCGACGCTGATGAACGAGCGGGTGTCCATCGGCGGCGCGGCCGCGCCCAGGGAAGGCGGCATGATCGCCTCAGCGGCGCAGGCCTGGCGCGAGCACCCGGAGCTGCGCACGCCGGGACTGCATGACCGGATGCTGCGGCTGTGGGCCGACGCCGAGGTGGCCAGGCTGGCCGGGGCGCGGCTGCGCCAGCAGCTGGCCGCCGGGCAGCCGGGCCCGGAAGGGTCGGCGGCCAAGCTCGTCTTCGCCCGGCTGAACCAGGAGATCTCGGAGTTCGAGGTGGAGCTGGCCGGCCAGGACGGGCTGCGTTACGGAGACTGGACGATGCGCCGGCCGGACGGGACCAACTTCTACGGCCGGGACGCCGGCTACCGGTACCTGCGGGCCAAGGGCAACTCGATCGAGGGCGGGACCTCCGAGATCCTGCGCAACATCATCGCCGAGCGGGTGCTCGGCCTGCCGACTGAGCCCCGGCTGGACAAGGACGTTCCATGGAAGGATCTGCCGCGGTGAGCCAGACGCAGACGCAGGCCGATACCGCCGAGAATCCCGCGGCTGATGGCACGGCCAGTGCCGGCGCTGGTGCCGCTCCCGGTAGCGCGGCTCCCGTCGGGCCGGCGGCCGACGGCGGCGCGGCCACCGGTCCCGCGCCCGCGGTACCTGACCTGCTCTACAGCGAGGCCGAGGGCGAGCTGCGCGCCGCCGTTCGCGCCCTGCTGGCGGACCGGGCAGCCTGGAATGACGTCCTGGCCAGGATCGAGACCAGCGAGCCGTACGACACCGGGCTCTGGCGGGCGCTGGCCGCCGATGTCGGCTGCGCGGGCCTGATCGTGCCGGAAGCGTACGGCGGCGCCGGGGCGTCCTACCGCGAGGCCGCGGTGGTGGCCGAAGAGCTGGGCCGCGCGGTGGCTCCCGTTCCCTACCTGGGCAGTGCCATCGTGGCGACGGCCGCCCTGCTGTCCGCCGGCGACGAGGAGCTGCTCAGCGCCGTGGCCGCCGGGAGCAGGACCGCGGCGCTGGCCGTTCCGTTCGCGACCGCTCCGGGCGCCAGGCCGGAGCCGACCGTCCGGCTCGGCGCCGCGCATGATGATGACCCGCCGGGCACCTGCCGGCTCAGCGGGTCGGTGACGGGGCTGGCCGACGCGCTGCCCGCCGATGTCCTGCTGGTGCCCGCCGACGGCGTGCCGTACGGGCTGTATGCGGTGCCGGCCGCCGAGGCGGGCGTGACACTGCGCAGCGTGGTGTCGCTGGATGCGACCAGGCAGCTGGCCGACCTCACCCTCGATGACGTGCCCGCCCGGCAGGTCGCCGCCGGGACGGGGGCAGAGCAGGCCGTCGCGGCGGCCCTGAGCGCCGGCGCGGGGATCATCGCCTCCGAGCAGCTCGGCGTGGCCGAGCGGTGCCTGGAGATGACCGTTGCCTACCTCAAGGAGCGCCGTCAGTTCGCCCGTCCCGTCGGTTCCTTCCAGGCCCTGAAGCACCGGCTCGCCGACCTGTGGGTGGGGGTGACCCAGGCTCGCGCGGCGGCCAGGTACGCGGCCGCCTGCCTGGCCACTGACGATCCTGACACCGCGGTGGCCGTCGCGCTGGCCAAGGCCGCGTGCAGCGATGTCGCGGTCAAGGCCGGGCAGGAGACGGTCCAGCTCCACGGCGGTATCGGCTTCACCTGGGAGCACCCGGCGCACCTGTACCTGAAACGTGGCAAGAGCACGTCGATCGCATTCGGCACGGCCGACCACCATCGCGGGTCGCTGGCGGTCCTGGCCAACTTGCCGGCGCCGGGAGCCGGGCCGCCGCAGTGAGGTCCGTCACCGGGGCCGGTGTCGTCGTCACCGGCGGCGGCAGCGGCATCGGCGCGGCCCTGGTGCGCCGCTTTGCCGCCGAGGGCGCCCGCGTAGTGGTCAACGACCTCAACGCTGACGCCGCCAGGGCCGTCGCCGACTCGTGCGGTGCCGTACCCGTCGCCGGCGACGCAGCGGGCGAGGAGGGCGTCGCCGCGCTCATCAGCGCCGCGCGGCGCGAGCTGGGCGAGATCGACCTGTACTGCGCGAACGCCGGGGTCGCCACCACCGGCGGTCCCGAGGCGGCCGAGGCCGACTGGGATATCTCCTGGCAGGTCAACGTGATGGCGCACGTGCGCGCCGCGCGGCTGCTGATCGAGCCCTGGCTGGAACGGGGGAGCGGGCACCTGATCTGCACCGTGTCCGCGGCCGGCCTGCTGGCGATGCTGGGCACCGCGCCCTACACGGTGACCAAGCACGCGGCGCTCGGATTCGCCGAGTGGATGGCGATCACCTACGGGCACCGGGGCATCACCGTGCAGGCCATCTGCCCGATGGGGGTGCGGACCGGGATGCTCGACGGCAGCAACCCGGTCGCCGAGGAGCTACTGGGCGACTCGGTGATCCAGCCGGACGCGGTGGCGGACGCCGTGATCGCCGGTATCGCGGACGGGTCGTTCCTGATCCTGCCGCATCCGGAGGTAGCCGGCATGTACGCCGGGCGGGCGGCGGATCCTGACCGGTGGCTGCGCGGCATGAACGGCGTGCAGCAGCACGTGGAAGAGCTGTCCTGATCGCAGGAGACAAACGCGTTGAGCCGGCGGCCCGGTGATGCCAGCATGCGGTGATGACGCGAATCGGCTGGAGCGACCTGCCTGCGGCCGTCAGGGACGGCGTTGAGGACCTGCTCGCAGGCCGCGTCGTCGACGCGGTCTCGCAGCCGGGCGGATTCTCGCCGGGCTCGGCCGACCGGGTCCGCACCGCCGACGGCCGGCGCGCCTTCGTCAAGGCCGCCGGAGCACTCCCTAATCAGGATGCGCCCCTGCTGCACCGGCGCGAGGCCCGGATCAGCGCGGCCTTGCCGCCCGGAGTCGCAGCGCCCGCTCTGCTTGGCCACTACGACGACGGGGACTGGGTGGCGCTGGTCCTCGAGGATGTCGACGGACAGCACCCGGCCACTCCGTGGCGCCCCCGCGAGCTGCACGCGGTCCTGGGCACCCTCGCCGTCCTGGCCCGCGAGCTCACGCCGGCGCCGATCACTGACGTGCCGCTCGCCGCCGACGAGCTGGCCGCCGATTTCGCGGGCTGGGAGCGCCTGGCCGCCGACCCGCCGGACGAGCTCGCCCCCTGGGCGCGCGGTCACCTCGACGAGCTTGCGGACGCCGCGCGGCGCGGTGTCGCGGGACTGTCCGGAGACACTCTCGTGCACGCCGATATCCGCGCTGACAACCTCCTCATCGCAGCCGCCGGCCAGGTAACGGTGGTCGACTGGCCGTGGGCCTGCCGCGGCCCGCAGTGGCTGGACACGCTGCTGCTCCTGGTCAACGTGAATTTCCATGGCGGCCCCGACCCCGAGGCACTCCTGCGGGACCTGCCCGCCACCGCCGGCCTCGATCCGCGAGTCGTCACCGGCGTGCTGGCCGGGCTGACCGCCTTCTTCCTCGACACCGCGCGTCGGCCCGCGCCGCCTGGCCTGCCGACCTTGCGTGCCTTCCAGGCCGATCAGGGCCGGGCGACCCTGACCTGGCTGCGACGCAGGATGGATCACGCCTGACGTCTCGCCGGCGCAGCAGCCAGGCACAGCCGCGGCCGGCGCCGGTCGCATGAGTCCGCGGGCCAGGTAGCACGAGTCCGCAGGCCAGGTAGCACGAGTGACACCCGGCTACCAAGCTGACAGTCTGTAGTCCGACGCCTGCGCGGTCCAGACCGCTAGCCCGCGACCGTTCCTCGCCGCTCAGGATACGGCTCACATACGCCCCAGGGCCGTTTGCTCAGATTAGCATCCTGATGGGGGCATATTTTTCGAACGCTATGGCGGCGGACGTGATCGACTACCGAATCCTCGGCCCGCTCGAGGTCAGCGCCGACGGGCACGCGGTCGAGATTGGCGGCCCGAAGCTGCGGGCCCTGCTCGTCCTGCTGCTGCTGCGGGCGGATGAGGCCGTCCCGCGCGATGCGCTGGTCTACGAGCTGTGGGGACACCAGCCCCCCGATGGCGCCCAGCACACCCTGGATGTGTACGTATCGCGGCTGCGCAAGGCGCTGAACACGGTAGCCGAGGAGCCCGTGGTGGTGACCCGGCCAGGCGCCTACCGCCTCCGGCTGGCCGGCGGGCGGCTGGATGTGCAGATGTTCGAGAGCCTGGTCGCGGAGGGCCGCAGCGCGCTCGCCGGGAACCGGCCTGATCAGGCCGCCGCGAAGCTCCGCGCGGCGCTGCGGCTCTGGCGCGGGCAGGCGTTCGCCGACCTGGCCGACGGGCCGGGCCTGCATGCCGAGGCGACCCGGCTGGAGGAACTGCGGCTCTGCGCCGTGGAAGAACGTATCGAGGCCGATCTGGCCCTGGGCCATCACGAGGACGTGGCCGGCGAGCTTCAGGCCCTGGTGCTCGTGCACCCGCTACGGGAGCGCCTGCACGAGCAGCTGATGATCGCGCTGTACCGCGGCGGGCGGCAAGCCGAGGCACTGGCGGCCTATCAGGCGGCGCGCCGCACGCTCGCCGACGAGCTCGGCCTGGAGCCGGGCCGGGCCCTGCGGCAGGTGGAGCACGCGATCCTGCAGCAGGACGCGTCGCTCCTGCCGACCACGCGCCAGACACCAGCTCAGAGGCTCCCCCCGCAGCCAGACGGTCCGCCCCGGCCCCAGGCCTCCGGCCGCATGAAGCGCTTGCTCGCCGTGGCCGGGGCCGTGGCCGTGGCGGCTGCGCTGATCGTGGCCGCGGCTACCCACGCAGCCAGGCTCATCGCGGGCCCGGACACCATCGGGGTGATCGACGCCGGGCGGGACGATCTCAGCGCCGTGGTGACCGGAGTCGGGCGCCCGGCCGGAGTCGCCTACGGCGCCGGGGCCGCCTGGATCACCGACAGCGCCGACGATCTCCTGCTCCGGGTCAGCCGGGCCGGGAACGTCGTCGATCGCATCCCCGTCGGCCGCGGGCCGGCCGGCGTGACGGTCGGTGATGGCGAGGTATGGGTGGCCAACGGGCTGGACGGTACCGTCTCCGAGGTCAACCCGGTCGCGGGGAGGCAGGTCGCGACGATCAGAGTCGGGATCGGCCCGGATGCGATCGCGTTCGGCTACGGGTCCGTCTGGGTGGCCAGCGTGACCAGCGGCACGCTGTCCAGGATCGACGCCGCGACCGGCGCGGTCACCGCGACCATCGCGCTGGCCGGCGCTCCGGCTGGCATCGCGGTCGGCGCGGGCGCAGTCTGGGTCACCAGCCAGCAGACCGGCCAGCTGCTGCGCGTCGATCCGGCCAGCGGCCGTCTGTCCCGTTCGTTCGCAGTCGGCCCTGGCCCGGATGGCCTGGCCGTCGCCGCGGGCCGCGTCTGGGTGGCGGACTCAGGCGGCACCGTCTCGCGCCTCGATCCGCGGACCGGCCGGATACAGGTGATCAGGACCGGCGGCGCACCGGCTGGCATCACCTACGCCGACGGCGCCATCTGGGTGGCGGACAGCCAGGCCGGCGCGGTGTCCAGGATCGATCCGCGGACCGGCCGCACGCAGCTCATCCGGGTCGGAAATGAGCCGGCGGATCTCGCCGCCGCCGGCAACCGCGTCTGGGCGACGGTGCTGCCGTCGCTGGCGAGCCACCGCGGCGGCACGCTCACCCTCATGGCCCAGCCTCCGCCCGGGCACCCGCCGCTGCCTACCGACCCCGCACTGGCGTACTACTTACTGACCTGGCAGATGCTGAGCATGACCAATGACGGGCTGGTCGGCTACCGGCGCGTGCCCGGCCTGGCCGGCGATGAGCTCGTTCCCGACCTGGCGGCCGCCCTGCCCGTTCCGGCCGACGGCGGCCGGACCTACACCTTCCGGGTCCGCACCGGCATCAGGTACTCGACCGGCGCCCTGGTCCGGCCGGAGGACTTCCGCCGCGCCATCGAGCGGGACTTCATGATCGACAAGCAGGATTCGGGCATCCTGCCCTACTATGCCGGGATCGTCGGCGCTGCTCAGTGCGAGCGCGTGCCCGGCCGCTGCGATCTCGACCGCGGGATCGTGACCGATGACGACGCCGGCACGGTCACTTTCCACCTCACTGCCCCCGATCCCCAGTTCCTCTACAAGCTGGCGTTCTCCTGGGCTTACGCGGTGCCCGGCGGCACGCCGGACCACCAGATCAGCGCCGCGCAGCTGCCCGCTACCGGGCCCTATATGACGAAGTCCCTGGTGCCGGGCCGCAGCTGGATCCTGGTCAGGAACCCGCGGTTCCGTCAGTGGTCGCAGCTGGCCCAGCCCGGCGGCTACCCGGACCGGATCGTCCTTCGCCTCGACACCGGCCCCGGCCAGGCGCTCGCCGATGTCGAGCATGGCCGCGGCGACGTGCTGCTGTCCCCGCCGCCCGGCGGCCTCGGCCAGCTCGCCACGCACTACACCAGCCAGCTGCACAGCGGCCCGCTCGCCGCCACGTTCGCGCTGACGCTCAACACCCGGACCGCACCGTTCGACCGGCTGGCCGCGCGGCAGGCCGTCAACGACGCCGTCGACCGGAACGTGGTGATCGCGCTGAACGGCGGGCCGCTCGCGGCCCAGCCCACCTGCCAGATCCTGCCACCCACCCTGCCTGGCTACCGCCCCTACTGCCCCTACACGATCCAGCCGGATCAGAGCGGAGCATGGACCGGGGCCAACCTGGCGCTGGCCCGGCGCCTGGTCCGCGCCTCCGGGACCCGTGGCGACCGGGTAACACTGGCCTACAGCAACCAGGGCGCGCCCTTCCCCTCGCCGGCCACCGCCCGCTACGTGGTGACGGTCCTTGACCAGCTGGGCTACCGCGCGTCACTGCGGTTGACCAGCCCGTACGTGTACTTCGGCCAGCTCGGCGATTCCCGCGAGCGGGTGCAGGCCGGGTTCTTCTCCTGGTATCAGGACTTCCCGGTTCCCTCGGACTTCATCGACCCGCTGTTCAGCTGCGGCTCCTTCCTGCGCGGCAACCCGGCCAACATCAACACCGCCGAGTTCTGCGATCCGCGGATCGACGCGCTGGCGCGACGGGCCCTGGCGCTCCAGCCAGCAGATCCCGCCGCGGCCGATGCCCGCTGGGCAGCCGTTGACCGCGAGATCGTGAACCGTGCTCCCTGGGTTCCGCTGTATAACCCGCGCGACCTGACCGTTCTTTCGGCCCGGGTGGGCAACTACCAGTTCCACCCGTACTGGAATCTGCTGATCGACCAGCTCTGGGTCCGCTAGCGTGCCCGGGGCGGGCGTACCGGCCCGGGCGCGCTAGCGGCTGGCGGCCGGATGGAGACTGACCGTCAGCGGACGGCCCTGAGGATGGAGATCGCACCCGCCTGGAAGGTGCTGGTGACGTAAACGGTGCGGCTGTCGGGGTTGATGCTGACGCCGACCGGCGCTGAGCCGACCGCCCGCTCGCGCGGCGCCTGGCCGCAGCCGCTGGTCACGATGGCGTTGCACCGCGACCCGTCCAGGATGGTCACCGCGGCGCTGGAGAAAGCCGCGATGTACAGGGCGCCTGTCCTGACATTTACCGCGGCCAGGAGCGGCGACCGGCCCGTGGCCATGGTGTGGAAGCGCCGGGTGCATCCAGCGGTGTGGGCGCCGTTGCAGGTCGCGCTGTTGATCACCGATACCGTGCCCGGCACGTCACCGTTGCCGTTGTTGACCACGTAAACGGTATGAGTGCGGTCGTTGACCACGACCCCGAAGGGGGCGATCCCGGTCGTCAGGGTCGCGGCCAGGTGGCCGCAGCCGGAGTGGTCGGTCCCCCGGCAGGTGGCGCCGTTGATGACCGCGACCGTGTCGCCGCTGAAGGACGGCCCGGTGGCCGGCGCGTAGACGGTGTCGGTGGCGGGGCTCACCGCGAGGCTGAAGGTGCCCGTCCCGACCTTGACCACGGCCGGCGATTGCCCGCAGCCGGAGGTGTCCGTGGCGTTGCAGGTCGCGGTGTTGACGACCGCCACCTGGTCGGCGTTCGCGCCGAAGGGAACGTAGAGGGTCCGGGTGGCCGGGTTGAAGGCGGGCGACCCGGGAACCGCGCCGACCGTGACGGTAGGCGGCCGGGCCGCGCAGCCGGCAGTGTGCCCGGCATTGCAGGTCGCGGTGTTGATCACCGAGACGGTGTCCGAGAACGGGTCAGAGGCGTACAGCGTGTGGGTGGCGTGATCGATCGACCCGACGTTGGCCTGCGGGTCGGCCATCGGGATCTTGGCGACCGGCGCGCAGCCGCTCAGGTGCCCGGCGCGGCAGGTCGCGCCGTTCAGCACGTCGATCTGCGCCTGGCCCAGGTTGCCCGCGTAAATGGTGTTCGTGGTGGGGTCCACCGTCATCAGGAACTCATGCTCAGGCCGGCTGGGCGCGAGCCGGCGGCAGCCCGCGGTCCTGACGGCGCTGCAGCGCCTGACGCTGGTCACCGACAGGATGTTCGTGCCGCCGATGTTCGTCACGTAGGCGGTGCCGGTCCGCGGGACTAGCGCGAAGACGTTCGGGAACGGGTCGTACCCGGGTCCCTGGTCGGGCGCGGTAGCCCGCTCGCTGCGTGGTGTCTTGCGGCAGCCAGATGTCTGTGCGCCGTTACAGATCCTGGTATTGATCGCCGACAGCGTGTTATCGGAGTTGTTCAGCGCGAAGACCGTGTGCCGGGACTGATCGGCCACCACGAACTGGGGGCTGTTGCCGGTGGTCACGGTCGGCGGCGTCAGGTGGCAGCCGGCCGTGGTCCGGGCATTGCAGCGGGCGCCGTTGATGACCGAGACTGTCCCGTCGTTGCTGCTGGGGACATAGACGGCGTCGGCGGCCTGGTCGACGGTAATCCCGAACGGGCCGGTGCCGACCTTGACGGTGGGGGGCACCCGGTGGCAGCCGCGGCCGGTGCGGCCGTTGCAGGCCGCCCCGTTGATCACCGAGACCGTGTGGCCGTTACCCGAGGCGCCGCCATTGGCCACGTAGACGGTATCGGTGGCCAGGTCACTATCGATCCAGGTCGGGCCGCCCTTTTCCCGAATGGTCCGCACGGTCCGGCACCCTCGCGTGGTCCTGGCGTTGCAGGTAGCGGCGTTGATCACCGAGACGCTCCGGCCGTTCAGGTTGGCCACGTACAGCGTGCGGGTCGCCCGGTTGAGTGCCGCGGCGACCGGGAACTTCCCGACCGTGACCGTCGCCACGGGGCGGCCGCAGCCGCGGGTCACGGCGGCGTTACACCGGGCGCCATTCAGCACCGAGACGGTGTTGCTGTTGCCGTTGGTGACGTATACCGTGTCGGTGCGCTCATCGACGGCCGCTGCCAGGGGGCTGCTGCCCACTGCGGCCCTGGCCACCACCCGGCAATCCGACCGCGCCCTGACATTGCATCTCCTGATGCTGATCACGTCCACGACATGGGCGGCCTTATTCGGATTGCAGAAGCTGGTCGTGCACTGGATCGGGACGTAGAGAGTTCCCGTCCGCTGGTTAACGGCCGGGGCGCCGGGGCTCCCGGTCAGCACCACGAACCCGCCCCGGCCGCTCGGCCCGGACTGAAGCGCGTTTCCGTGGTCCTGGAGCACTTCGGGCCGGGCGCGGCCGAGCCGGGACGGCTCAGTGCGCATAACTCCGATGCGCGCGCCACCGATGTGCCCGGTCTCGACGGGGCCGCTCCCGGCCGGGAGCGCAGCGGCGGAACCAGATGCCGTCCCGCCCGCCATCACCAGGCCGACCGCCGCACAGCTCGCCGCGCCCAGCACCGCGATTCTGCGTCCCCGCACCAGGCCAGCCCGTCTGGCGAACACCGAACCAGCTCTGGCGAGCACCGACCCGAAACCTCTCATGCCACCCTCCCAGGACGTAAGACGTGATCGCTGGGAGTATGCGGCGGCTACCTCACAGAAGGCTCACATCGCTGGTCATGGTCCTGCCGAGGGGGCATGCTGGCCGGATGGACGCGCCGGTTGCGGGGATGCTGCATCATGTCGAGCTCTGGGTGCCCGACCTCGAGCGCGCGACGGACAGCTGGGGCTGGCTGCTGACCACCCTTGGCTACCAGCTCTACCAGGACTGGCCCGGCGGGAAGAGCTGGCGGGCCGGGCCTACCTACATCGTCATCGAGCAGTCGCCGGATCTGGTGCCCGGCGCGCATGAGCGGTGCAGGCCGGGTCTCAACCACCTGGCCTTCCATGTGGCAGGCCGCGGGCAGGCCGACGAGCTCGCGATAGCGGCGCCGGCCCACGGCTGGCGGCTGATGTTCGCCGATCGCCATCCACGCGCGGGCGGCGCGGACCACTACGCCACGTACCTGGAGAACGAGGACGGCTTCGAGGTCGAGCTGGTCGCGCCGCCCGCCGAGAGTTAGGGCGGCGGCCCCGCCACATCCCTGGCCCGCCGCATCCCTGGCCCGCCGCATCCGGGTAGGTGGTGGCAAGCGCGGTCCAGGCTCGGTCAGCCGGAGGCCAGGGGCACCGACAGCCGCAGATCGCGTGATGACCGGCCGACGTCGATCCGGTACTGGCCGCGCGGCCACGCCCAGGCGCCCGCCGCCTCGTCGTAGCGGGCGAAGGACCGGGCCGGGATCGTGAGCACTAGCTCGGCGGTTTCGCCGGGCGGCGCTGACACGGTCCCGAAGGCGGCCAGGGCGCGGACCGGCCGGCCGGGCTCACCCGGCGGTCCCGCGAGGTAGGCCTGGACGACCTCCCGGCCTGGCCTGGCCCCGGTGTTCCTGACGATGACCCGCAGCTCGAGGTCGGCGCCGGGGGCCAGGTCGGCCGTGGCCGCACGCACCGACTCATACGCCCAGGTGGTGTATCCGGTGCCGTGGCCGAACGGGAACAGCGGGACAGTGCCGGCCGCGTCGTAGCCCCGGTAGCCGATCAGCAGCCCTTCGTCGTAGCTGAGCACGCCGTCCGCCGGAACCGCGTGCAGCACCGGGCAGTCCGCCTCGGCCGCCGGCAGCGTCACCGGAAGCCTGCCGCCGGGCTCGGCCCGGCCCAGCAGGACGTCGGCCAGCGCCTCGCCCATCGCCTGGCCGGGCAGCCACGCGTAGATCACCGCCGCGACCTCGCCGGCCCATGGCATCAGCACGGGCATGCCGGCGTTCACCACCACGATCGTCCGGGGGTTGACCGCGGCCACCCGGCGGACTAGCTCGTCCTGGCGTCCCGGCAGCGCCAGGGTGCTCCGGTCGAAGCCCTCGCTCTCGGTCAGCTCGGCCGATCCGACCACGACCACGGCCGCCTCGGCCGCGCTCGCCGCCTGCACCGCCTCGGCCAGCAGGGCCCGCTCATCCACCGCGGGCACGATGCCCAGGCGGACCGCCAGCGGCCCCGCCCCATCGGCGGCCGGGCGGAACTCCAGGCGGATCTGCGTCTGCCGCCCGTCCTCGAAGTCGGCGCCCGCCCGGATCTCGCCGGGCCGCGTCATGGCCTCCACGGGGTCCGCGGGCACCGTGGTCACGTCGTCGGCGATAACCACGCCGTCCACGCTCAGGCTGAGGCGCCCCACCCCGGCCACGCCGAGCAGGTGCGGTCCGCAGGCCGGCCCCTGCCAGGCGGCCAGCAGCACGATCTGCCCGCTCTTGCCCCAGCCCACGCCGGGCGGGACGCCATCCCACCAGGTCAGTACGGAGGAGTTGCGGTGCTCAGAGCTCAGCAGGGACCCGTCCGCGGCACGGAATTCCAGCCGCAGGCCGGGCTCACCGCTGACCGGATCGCGCAATGACCCGGCCGGCGGCTCGGGGACCGTCGTCCATATCTGGCATCCCGGCGAGGCGGTCACCTCCGCCTGGCCGGCCAGCGCGCTGCGGAGCGCCTCGGCCGGGGCCGACACGCTGACCGGGACGACGCCGGCGCTGCCGCCGCCCTGGATGGTCGGCCAGATGGCGCCGGGGCCTACCACCGCCAGGCTCTGGATCTGGGCCAGGGGGAGCACCTCCTGCTCGTTGCGCAGCAGGACGAAGGACGCCGCAGTGGCCCTGCGGAGCAGCGACTGGTCGATCAGCGCCCCGCCGCCGCGGGCGCCATCACCGCGGGCGGCGTTGCCGTCGGCATGGGCACCGCCGACCGCGCCCACCCGGCGGGCCATCCGGAGCAGGCGGACGACCTTGTCGTCCAGTACCTGCCGGCTGACCGCCCCGCTGGTGACGGCCTCGGCCAGCAGCTCACCCCACGGGCCGTCCGGACCCGGCATCGACAGGTCGAGCGTCGCCAGCGCGGTCGCCGTGGTGCTGCGGGCGGCATGCCAGTCGGAGGTGACGACTCCGTCAAAGCCCCACTCGCCCTTCAGGACATCCTTGAGCAGGCGCCCGTGCTCGGTCATCGGGATCCCGTTGACCCGGTTATAGGCGGCCATGACCAGGGCCACGCCCGCCTCGCGCACGCAGGCCTCGAACGGGAGCAGGTAGAGCTCGCGCAGCACGTGCTCGGCGATGCGGGCGTCGTAGCTCCAGCGCTCAGTCTCGGAGTCGTTGCCGACATAGTGCTTGACCGTCGCGGCCACGCCCGCGTCCTGCACCCCGCGCACGTACGCGACCGCGATCCGCGCGGTAAGCACCGGATCCTCGGAGAAACACTCGAAGCCGCGGCCGCCCAGCGGCGTGCGCATCAGGTTGATCGTCGGCGCGAGCAGGATGTCGACGCCCTTGGCCCGCGCCTCGGCCCCGAGCGCCGCCGCGAGCTCGTAGACGAGGGCGGTGTCCCAGGTGGCGCCGAGCCCGGACGGCCCTGGCAGGCTGGACGATGGCTGGCGCTCGTCCTTGACGGTGCCGCGGACCCCGGCGGGCCCGTCCGATGTGATCATCGGGCGCAGGCCGAGGGCCTCGGCGCCCTGGGTGTGCCAGCTGTCCGCGCCGGTCAGCAGGAGCACCTTGTCCTGCACCGGCAGCCGGGCGATCAGGCTGGCCTGGTCAGTGGCCTCAGGTCCGAGGGCGGCCGCGCGGGGGAGAGGCGGACTGACGGTAAGTTTATCCGTTTCGCTGGGGTTTGTCGGGACTGCGGTCATCGCCGGCCTCGCGTGTTCCGTGGGATCTGGGCGCCGGCCCGGCCGGCCCTGCTCGCGCAGGGCCAGCCGGACGGGATCCGCCCGTTACGTGGGGCAGTCATGTGAGCTGCGGTCATCCTTCCGTCTCGCGGTCCGGTGCCCTGGTCAGGACGCCGGCTTGAGGTGGAGGACCGTCTCCTCGATGTACGGCGAGTTGGTGCTCGGGTTCATGTACGGGCTGCTGGCCGACGGCCAGCCGACATAGTCCCTGGTCGAGTACTCGTACCAGTCCGCGCCGTACAGCAGCGGGGCCACCGGGACCTGGGTGTTCATGATGCCCTCGAGCTTGGTGATCGCCGCCTGCTGCACGGAACTGCTGTTGCTGCCCGCGTACTGGGCCAGAGCCGCCTGCGCTGCCGGGCTCTTGAACCGCCCTGAGTCGCCCGCGGCCGGCTGGCCGACTGGCGCGCTCAGCGTGCTATCGAGCCAGTTGTCGTAGAGGTAGTACGGCGAGGGGCCCTGGTTGCTCCAGTGGATGGCGGCATCGAAGGTGCCGTTGGCGATGTCGCCGGACCACACGGTGGGGTCGCCGATGCCGTCGACGGTCACGTTGAAGCCGAGGCTGGTCAGCTGCTTGGCGATGTCCTGGGCATCGAGGTAGTAGTCGCTGTAGGGGATCGGGTCGGCGATCTTGAAGGTGATGGTCTTCCCGTTCTTGGTCCACTTTCCGTTGACCTTGCTCCAGCCGTCAGCCGTGAGGATGGAGCTGACCTTGGCCGGGTCACCGGTCGCGGGCAGGTTGTTGGCCAGCGCCGGGGTCAGGTAGCTGCTCGCCCCGGGCAGCAGCAGCCCGCTGGTGGAGGTTTCCGGCAGCTCGTAGCCGGTCTCCCCCTGGGAGGACAGCTGCTGCCGGTTGATCGCGTAGCTGACCGCCTGCCGGACCGCCGGGTCGTTCAGGGGGGCCTTGTTGACGTTGAAGAACAGGGACACCACGTTGTTGGCGGTCAGGTAGGGCGCCTTCGGGAACCAGGTGTGGTTGTCCGGGCTCTTGGCCAGGTAGACGTCCTGGACGTTGGCGATGTCGTTGCCCGCATAGTCGATCTGCCCGGCGGCGAGCGGGTTGGTGATGTTGAAGTTCTGGTTGTAGGACGGATAGGAGATCTCGGGGACGTGCACCGAGGCCTTGTTCCAGTAGAACGGGTTCTGCTTGAGCGTGAAGCCCTGCGGGCTGAACTTGTCGAGCATGAACGGGCCCGTGCCGACCGGGCTCGGGTCGGCGAAGGTAGCCGGGTTCACCTTCGACCAGACGTGCTCAGGGACGATGAAGGTCTGGCCGATCAGGAACAGGCTGGCGTATTCCGGCTGGCTGAAGGTGAGCACGGCCTGGGTCGGGCTGGGCGCGGTGGCGCTGACCGGCACCGGGGTACCGTCGGTCTGCAGGCCCTTGGTGGTCCTGATCATGTTGAAGGTGAATGCGACGTCGCTGGCGCTGAACGGCTTGCCGTCGTTCCACTTGACGCCCGGCCGGATGGCGAGGGTCAGCGTCTTGCCGCCGTTCGACCAGGTGTAGCCGGTGGCCAGGATGTCGTACGGCGCCTGCTTGGGGTTCAGCGTGTTCCAGATGAAGAGCGGCTCGTTGTAGAGAGATTGCGCCTGCACGACATAGCCGGTGGACGTCGCGGCGTACGGGCTGAAGGTCTGGGTCATCGGGGAGAGCGGGGTGTCGTCAATGACGAGCGGCTTTCCCGTGGGCGATGATGCACTGCTGCTTGGCGATGAGCCCGAGCTGCTGCAGGCCGCCACCCCGAGGGCGAGGACGGCCGTTGCAGCCAGGCTCTTCATGGCTTTGCGATTCATTAGCTTAAACTCCGTTGTGCCTGGCCGGCTCGCGCCGGCCTATGGTGAGCGACCTGTCGGGGTCTTTGTCGATGGGTGGCGCGGCCGGCCAGGTGCGGCCCGGCTGCTGCGCGCTTGCGGTGCTGTCCTTGACCGTCTGCGGGGCGGCCTACGAGGTATCCCGGTTCATCACGTCTCCTCTCCCTGGTCGGGTGCGGAATTGTCCGGGGCGTGCAGCCAGCACGCGCTCAGGTGACCGGCGCCCACCTGAAGCGGTGGCGGGGCGGTCTGCCCGCAGATCGCCATCGCGTGCGGGCAGCGCGGGTGGAAACGGCAGCCGGGCGGGGGCGTCACGAGGCTCGGCGGCGCGCCGCGGGCCGCCAGCACCGGCAGCTCGGCGCGGTCCGGGTCGGGCGCGGCCTGCAGCAGCAGCTGCGTGTACGGATGCTCTGGCTGGTCGGTGACCGTCTGCGCCGGTCCTGACTCGACTACCTGCCCGGCGTACATGACGACGATCGTGTCGGCCAGGTACCGGGCCGATGCGATGTCGTGGGTGATGTAGAGGATCGTCAGCCGGTCACGCTCGCGCAGGTCACCGAGCAGGTTGAGGATGCCGAGCCGGATAGAGACGTCCAGCATCGAGACGGGCTCGTCGGCGAGCAGTATCCGCGGCTGCACGGCGAGCGCGCGGGCAATGGCCACCCGCTGCCGCTGCCCGCCGGACAGCTCATGCGGGTACTTGCTGATGAACTGGGCCGCCGGGGTCAGCGCGACTCGCTCGAGGAGGCCCAGGATCGCCTCATCCAGGCTCGCCGCATGCTCGCCGAGGCCGTGCAGCTGCAGCGGCCTGGCCAGGTGGTACCGGACATCATGGACGGGATTGAGCGAGGAGAACGGATCCTGCAGCACCAGCTGCACCTGCCGCGCGTAGGCCATCCGGTCCCGGCCCGAGGCCGGTACCGGCCGGCCATCGACCAGCAGCTGGCCCGAGGTCGGCGGGATCAGCCGGGCGAGCAGCCGGGCCAGCGTCGACTTGCCCGAGCCGCTCTCCCCGACTACAGCGGTGATCGTCGCCTCCGGCAGCGACAGCGAGACGTTCTCGACAGCGTGCACGACGGCGCTGCCCCTGGTTCCGCGCCCGCGGCGAGCTGCGCGCGGGGTCCCGTGCGCGGGGAAGTGCTTGGTCAGGCCGCGCGCCTCCATCAGCGGCGGGCCCGTAGCCGGAGCCTCGGCGGTCGCGGCGAGCTCGGTCATGGCTGACTCCGGGGGATGGGCGGGACGGTCTCGGTCTCCAGCGCCGGCGCAGGCTCGGCCTGCGGCCCGGCCACGGGCACCGGCGCGCGCGCCGGCCGGGGCACCGGCTCGCTCGCGGGCACGGGCACGGCTACCTCTGCGGCCACAGGCGCGGGTATCTCCGCGGGCACGGGCCTGGCTAGCTCGGCGGGCGGCGGCGCCGTGCCGTCGTGCAGCCAGCACGCGGCCAGCCGCACGCTGTCCCCGCCCGGCTGCAGGAACGGCGGCACATCGGTGCGGCACCGGTCCATGACGTAGGGACACCGCGGGTGGAACACGCAGCCGGCGGGAAGCTGCCGCAGGTCCGGCGGCGAGCCGGGAATGCCGGTCATGTGCCGCCGCGGTCCGTGCAGGGACGGGAAGGAGCTGAGCAGCCCGAGGCTGTACGGATGCCGGGGCGCGCGGAAAAGGGCGGCCGCATCCGCCCGCTCCACCAGCCGGCCGGCGTACATCACGGCGATCGAATCGGCGATCTCGCTGAGCAGCGACAGATCGTGGGTGATGAACAGCACGGCGAACCCGAGACGCTCGCGCAGGTCCATCAGCTCATCGAGGATCTCCCGCTGGGTAACCACGTCCAGCGCGGTGGTCGGCTCGTCCATGATGACGACCTGGGGCTGCAGAGCCAGGGCCATCGCGATCATGACGCGCTGCCGCATGCCGCCGGACAGCTGGTGCGGGTAGCTGCCGAGCCGATCGGGGGTAATGCCGACCATCGTCAGCAGCTCGGCCGCCCTGGCCCGGCGCTCCGCCCGGCCCATGGCCGGCAAGTGGGCCTGCAGCACATCGGTGAGCTGGGAGCCGATGGACAGTACGGGGTTGAGCGCGTTCATGGCACTTTGCATCACTACCGAGATCGCCGACCAGCGCAGCACGCGCAGTTCCTGCTCGCCGGCGGCGAGCAGGTCCACGGTACGGCCTGGCCCGGGGTAGAAGCGCACGCTGCCGCCGGTGATCATCCCTGGCGCGCGGAGCAGCCGGGTGATCGCGTAGGCGAGCGTGGACTTGCCGCTCCCGCTCTCACCGGCCAGGCCGAGCACCTCTCCGGTGCGCAGCATCAGGTCGACATCCCTGACCGCGTGGACCGTGCCAGGACCCGAGCCGTAGTCCACGCAGAGCCCGCCGACCTCCAGCAGCGGCTGGCCGGCCGGGCGGCCGGCTCCCGGCGCGCGCTCATCGCATTCCCCATCCGGTCGGCCCGGCGTCGGGCTCGGGTTCCGGCTCGACGGTCGGGGCCTGGAACACGACGGGGGTCACGCCCAGCACGAAGCGCCTGGGCATTCCGGTCACGCCGGCCCGGCGCGCGCGGCGCCCGGACAGCCCGGCGGTGCGCAGCCTCGGGTTGATGAACTCGTCGATCCCGAAGTTGACCAGCGCCAGCGAGGTGCCGAGCAGGGCGACGGCGAGTCCCGGCGGCAGGAACAGCCACCAGTACCCGCTCTGCTCCGCGCCCGCCACCTGCGCGTAGAAGAGCATGCCGCCCCAGCTCCAGTGGTTGGGGTTGACCAGGCCGAGGAAGGCCAGCGCGGTGTAGGTGCCGACTCCGTACAGGACCGTGAACAGGAAGGAGGAGGCCACGATCGGCACCAGGTTGGGCAGGATCTCCCAGCCGATGATCCGCCAGCCGCGCTCGCCGATGACGCGCGCCGATTCGACGTAGTCACGGCCGCGCAGGGACAGGGTCTGCGCCCTGAGCACCCGCGCCCCCCAGGCCCAGCCGGTGATGGCGATGATCAGCCCGATGATCAGGTCGTCGCCGCCCTGCGAGGGCGGCAGGAAGCCGAAGACGACGATGAGCAGCAGGAGGGCCGGCATGACCAGGAAGAAGTTGGCCACCATCGACAGCAGGTCATCGGCCAGGCCGCCGCGGTAGCCGGCGGTCACGCCGATCACCACCGACAGCAGGGTCGCGACCAGGCCGGCGATGAGCGCGACCAGCACCGTGCTCCGGCCGCCCGCCAGCAGCTGGGAGAGGACATCCTGCTGCTGCTGGGTGGTACCAAGCAGGTGCGCCGCGGACGGGGGCTGCGGGAAGCTGGCCGTCGTGGAGAAGCTTCGACCGGGGTCATAGGGCGCGATCCACGGGCCGATCACGGCCAGGACGAGGAACGTGAGGAGCATGCCCAGGCCGATGATGACCTTGGGCGAGGAGGGCAGCCGCATCCGCTGGCGGCCGCCGGGCGTCCCGGCCGTGCCGGGCGCGGGCCTGAGCCCTGGCTCAGCGGCGGGCGAGCCTGCCGGGTCCGTGCTGGTGCTGATCGCCATCGCTCAGGCCTCCTGGCGGGTGCGCGGATCGAGGAACACGTAGACGAAATCAGCGGCCAGGTTCGCCGCCAGAACGGCGAAGGTGATGACCAGGAAGACTCCCTGCAGCAGGGCGTAGTCGGCCTCCTGCACGGCGCCCAGCAGGATGAAGCCGAGGCCCGGGTAGCTGAAGACGATCTCGGTCAGCAGCGCCCCGGACACCACGAAGCCGATCGCCAGCGAGAAGCCGGAGATGCTGGGCAGGATCGCGTTGCGCGCCGCGTACCAGACCACCCGCTGCTTGCCCAGTCCCTTGGCCTGCGCGACGAGGACATAGTCCTCGTCCATCGTGGTGACCATGACGTTGCGCATGCCGACGATCCAGCCGGCCGCCGAGGCGACGACGATCGTGAGCGCGGGCAGCACCGCGTGGTACAGGATGTCGCCGATGTAGGTCATGTTCAGGGCGGGAAAGTCGAGATTGTCCCTGGCGCTGCCGGCCGGGAACCAGCCGAGCTTGACGGCGAACAGGTTGATCGCGAGGAAGGCGAGGAAGAAGTAGGGCGCGGCCTGGAAGAACGTCGTGGCCGGCAGCAGGTGGTCGAGCCATCCGCCGCGCCGCCAGGCGATCAGGATGCCGAGCACGGTGCCGAGGATGAAGCTCAGGACGGTGGCGGTGCCGACCAGGCCGAGCGTCCACGGCAGCGCGGCCCGGATGACGGTGGTCACCGGGACCATGCCATTGCTCGTCGAGATGCCCAGGTTGCCGTGGAGCAGGTTGTTCCAGTAGTGGAGGTACTGGGCCCACAGGCCCTGGCTGGTGTTCGCGCCGAACTGCGCTTCGAGCGCGCGGAGCGTCGACTTGGTGACCACCTGGCCCTGCAGGTGCGCGAGGACGGCATCGACCGGGTTGCCCGGCATCACCCTGGGGATGAGGAAGTCGAAGGTAATGGCCGCGATGGCCGTGATGATGTAGAACCCGATCCTGCGGTAGAGCACGCGCATGGCCGCTTCCCCCTCAGACCGCTCGCCACGCCGGCGGCGCAGGCGCGGACGGGCAGCCGCAGCTCTCGCGGAGGATCAGCCGGGTCGGCAGCACGATGTCGCGCTCCGCGGGGACCCCGTGGCCGATCATCGAGTGCAGAACGTCGAAGGCGGTCGCGCCGATGTCCTGGATCGGCTGGCGCACGGTGGTGAGCTGCGGGCGCAGGTGCCGGGCCATCGAGATGTCGTCGAAGCCGGTCACGGCCACCTCGCCCGGCACCTCGATGCCGTGCTGGGCTAGCGCATACATGACCCCGAGTGCCGTCTGGTCGTTGGCGCAGACGATGGCCCGCGGCATGGCCGTCCCGGCGGTGATCAGGCGCTCGATGACACGGGCGCCGCCGGCGGCGTAGTAGTTGCCCTGCCACTGCGGGCCGGTCAGGACAGTGGCCCCGGCGGCGTCGGCCTCGGCCATGACCGCCTCGCGCCTGGCCGTGCTGTCCGGGCTGTCGGCCAGCCCGGACAGATACGCGAGCGTGCGGTAGCCATGATCGATGAGCAGGTGCCGGGCGAGGTCGCGCATTCCCGCCCGGTTGTCGCCGTGCACGTTGACCGTGGTCGCCGTGGCCACGTTGGCCAGGGTGACAATCGGTACCCGCCGCGACAGCTTGTCCAGCTGGGCGGGGGCGAGTACCCGGTCGTGCAGGATCAGCCCGTCGCTCTTGCGCGCGACGGCCAGGACCCGGCCGCTGATGTCCTGGTCGTTGACGTCGACCGAGCCGACGAGCAGATTGAAGTTCTGCCGCTGGGCCGCGATCTCGATGCCCCGGTTGATCACGTCGGGGAACTGGAGGCTCTCGTCCTCCTCGGCGAAGACTCCCTCACTCGTCTCGACCCAGCTGACGCGCCTGATGACGACCCCGACGACCTCCTTGAGCCGTGCGCTCAGCGCGCGCGCCGCCCCGTCGGGGACGAAACCAAGCTCGGCCGAGGCCTGGAGGACCCGGTCCCTGGTCTCCTGGCGCGCATTGCGGCTGCTGTTGAGGACACGGGAGACCGACGCGATCGAGACTCCCGCGACCCGTGCTACGTCGTAGATCGTGGGCGGCGCCTTCGCCATCTCCCGGAACTCTGCCACCGCGCTCCTCCGGTCTGGTCGCGGCCCGCTGGCGGTCCAGCCCCGATGGCTGTCCCGGCCGCGCTGCCGCCTGGTCGGTAAGCGCTTACCCGAACCGCTGGCCCTGACCTGCGATGATTTCTCATCGCGGGGCCCGATCCGTTGGTAAGCGCTTACCCAAGCAACTGTGAGGAGCGTAAGTCTCGCGCCTGTCATGCTCAAGAGGCGGCCCAGACCGTTACGTGACCGTTACGTTCGAGTCAAACCGGAGTCAGCCGGGCCAGGCGCTGCGACCGGGTCCCTGCGGGCCGGTTTCGCGCCCGCCGGGCCCCTGCGGGCCGGTATCGCGCCCGCCGGGCCGCCCGCCCGCCCCGCGCCGGGCTGGTTCCGGGGAGCCTGACCCCGGCATTGCGCCCGCATGGAGCTGGCTGGCGGGACCGGCGCAGAAGTTCCCGTTTCCTCCTTTTCCGGCATAAAACAGGCAGGTCGAAACAGCCGGTTAACATGAGCCGCTGAGGACCAGCGCATGTTGCCGACTGCGTAACCGACAGGAAACACGCCCGAAACTCGCGCATGGGAAACATGGATCGTTCCCGATGGACAAATGAAGCGGTCGGGCTGGACGGTGCTGGTCGGCGCTGCCTGGTTCTCCGGTAGGCCCTTCGCTTCAATCACTGGAGGCGGAGTGAACCCCTACGCAAGCTGGCTTAATGCCGGCGACAACTCGTGGCAGATGACTGCGGCCACGCTCGTCGGCCTGATGAGCATTCCCGCCCTCGCGGTACTGTACGGCGGAATTGTGCAGCGCAAATGGGCAGTGAATACCATGCTAATGGTATTCAGCACGTTCTGCCTGACCCTGATCGTCTGGGTCCTGTGGGCGTTCAAGATGGGGTTCGGGGAACCCTTGTTCAGCGGCTTCCAGGTCGTCGGAAAACCTCAGACGGTCGTGGGCGCGACGTCGGAACAAGGACAGGCCGTCATCCCGCTGCTGGTCGGCCTGATGCCGAAGTTCAGGTTCCCCGAGGCATCCCTGGTCTACTTCCAGTTCGTCTTCGCCGCGATTACGCCGATCCTGCTTATCGGCAGCGTGATCGGCCGGATCAAGTTCAAGGTCTGGCTGATATTCGTGCCGCTCTGGATTACCTTCGCCTACGCGATCAACGCGTTCATGCTCTGGGGCGGCGGCCTCTGGGCGCAGAAGGGCGCGCTGGACTTCAGCGGCGGTTACGTCATTCACCTGGCGGCGGGCGTTTCCGGCTTCGTGGCCGCGGCGGTGGTCGGGCCGAGGCTGCAGCGGGACCGCGAGAAGGCAGTCCCGAATAACCTGCTGTTCGTCGCGGTCGGCGCCGGGATCCTGTGGCTCGGCTGGAATGGCTTCAACGGCGGTGACCCGTACTTCGCGGGCGCTGATGCATCCGCTGCCGTGATCAATACCAACCTCGCCACGGCCGTGGCCATGATGACCTGGATCATCATGGACATGCAGTTCGGCAAGGCGAAGAAGGCCACGTTCGTCGGCGGCGTCAACGGCATGATCTGCGGCCTGGTCGGCATTACCCCGGCGGCGGGCTATGTCACCGGGGTGGGCGCGATCATCATCGGCTTTGTCTGCTCGGCCGTCGTATTCGGGCTCTGGGCCTACCTGCCCCGGCACGTGTGGCCGTTCACCAAGGTCGACGACGCGCTCGGAGTCGTCTACACGCACGGCTTCGCGGGCCTGTTCGGCGGCCTGCTGGTCGGCCTGCTCGCCGATCCCAAGATGATCGTCTACCTCGGCATCGGCAAGAACCCGGACGTCACCACCTCGGGACTGCTCTACGGGCACCCGCGGCAGCTGCTGATCCAGGCGGGCGCCGCGCTGACGGTCATTGTCTGGGACGGCCTGGTCACCTTCCTGATCCTGCGCGGCATCGGGCTGTTCATGAAGCTGCGGATGACCGACGAGGAACTGGAGGTCGGCGACCGCGCCGTGCATGGCGAGGAGGCCTACCCGGACGAGAGCCTCGAGCTGGTCGGGAGCGGCGTGAGCGCCGCGGACGGCCCGGACGACCCGCTCGAGCACCCGGACAGGGTCCTCACCGAATAGCTGATGGTGATTCACGCCACCTGATCAGAGCTGGGCGCCCGCGGATCCGTCCTCCGCGGGCGCCCTGCTGCGCGCGCATTCCCCGGTGCCGCCTGCTGAGACCCGCACGCGAGGGACTGGCCCGCGGCCGGACGGCCTAGTGCCCGCGGCCGGTCGGCCTAGTGCCCGCGGCCGGTCGGCCTAGTGCCCGCGGAACGCCTCTTCCAGCCACCACGAGCCGTGCTCCGAGGTGACCTTGGCGTCGATCACCAGCGGCCAGTCCCGTGCCCCGTCCAGCCAGGCCCGCACCGGGCCCAGGTCCGCCGGGTGGCGCACGGTCACGCCCTCGCAGCCGAAGCCGCGCGCGATCGCCGCGATGTCGGCGGCGGGGAACCTGACCGTGTCCAGCGGATGCCCGTCCGGCCCGAAGTGGTGCACCTCGGCGCCGTACGCCTCGTCATCGTAGATCACGATGACCATCGGGAGCTCCAGCCTGACCACGGTCTCGAGCTCGCTGATCCCCATCAGCGCTCCGCCGTCGCCCAGGGCGGCGACCGTCAGCCGGTCCGGCCGCGCGATCGCGGACCCGATCGCCGACCCCAGTCCCAGCCCGATCGACTGATAGGCCTGCGTGAAGCAGAATCCGTCGGCGTCCGGAACCGACAGGTACATGCTGGGGTAGCCCATGAAGTTGCCCGAGTCAACCGCCACGATCCGCTCGGCGGGCAGCATGTCGTCCAGCGCGATGGTCAGGGTCCGCGGGTCGATCCGGCTCTCGTCGCTCTCGTCCGGGTAGGGCACGTCCCGCCAGCGGATCTCGCGGGCGATCCGGTCCCGCAGCTCCGCCGACCGGTATCCCCGGCCGCCGTCGCCGTCGCCGCCCCCCTCGCCGTCGCCCGGCCGGACCCCCTCGCCGTCGCCGTCCCTCAGCAGGGCCGTCACTGCCTGCGCCGTCAGCCTGACATCACCGTCAATGCCGAGGTCAACGTGCCGGTGGGCCCCGATCGCGTCGGGATCATCGTCCACCTGGGCGACCGTGGCGCCCGGCCCGATCAGGTTCCCCTGCCGCGTCGTCCACATGTTCAGCGAGCAGCCCCAGCCCACGATCAGGTCCGCGCCCCCGATCAGCTCGGCGGCCAGCGGCGAGGCGAAGCCGCCGCTCACGTCGAGATCCCACGGGCTGCCGCGGAACAGGCCCTTGCCCGCCGCCGAGGTGGCCAGCAGCGCCCCGCAGGCATCGGCCGCCAGCCTCAGGTCGGCGCTGGCCCCGGCCGTACGCGCCCCCCGCCCCGCGATGAACACCGGCCGGCTGGCCCGGCGCAGCGCTGCGGCCAGCCCGGCGGCCGCCTGCGCCGACGGGGCCGGGGCGCTGCGGCCGGGCGCGGGCCCGATCTGCGGCATCGTGCACTGCCCGGCCTGCACGTCGAGCGGCAGCGCCAGCACGACGGTGCGCCGCTGCGCCAGCGCCGTCCGGTAGGCGCGGACCGTGTCGTCGACCGCGAAGGCAGCCGAGTGCAGCCGGGCCGGCAGGGCGCCCACCGCGGCGGTCATCGCGGCCACGTCGATGCGGAAGTTGGACCGGGTCGCGCTGGCGGCCACATCCGCGGCCAGGACCAGCAGCGGGGTGCGGCTCTTGGCCGCCTCGGTGATGCCGGTCATCGCATTGGTCAGGCCCGGCCCCTGATGGACCGACAGGACGCCGGGCCGGCCGGTCATCCGGGCCCACCCGTCGGCCATGCTGGCCGCGCCGCCCTCATGCCGGGCGGCGACGTACCGTGCTCCCCGCGCGACCAGGGCGTTGGTCACGTGGAAGTTGCCGCTGCCCACCACGCCAAAAACGGTGTCGGCGCCGAGGGCGGCCAGCGCGGTGCCGACGGCCTCGCTGACCAGCATCAGGAATGCTCCACCAGGGCCAGCGCCCGGCACGGGCTGCCCGAGCCGCCGGTGATCGGCAGCGGGCCGGCGATGACCACCGCGCCCGTGGCCGGCAGGGCGGCGAGGTTCTGCAGCTGGGTGAGCCCGTACTTGCCGGCGCCGAGCAGCGAGGCGTGGCAGGGGAACGGCGGGTCGAACGAGTGCGCCGCGCCCGCGTCGGTGCCCACGGTCTCCACGCCCAGGCCGAGCACCGGCGCCTGCCCGGCCAGCCACTGCGCGCACGCCACCGAGATGCCCGGCGTGTGCGGGCCCGTCTCGTTCGCGTTGAGGAACTCCTGCTGGCTGCCGGACCTGGCGTCCCAGCCCGTCCGGTAGAGCAGCCAGCCGCCATCCGGCAGCGGGCCGTGCTCGGCCTCCCACTGGCGGACGTGGTCGATCTCGAGCAGGAAGTCGGGATCCGCGGCGGCCTGCGCGCTGAAGTCCAGCACGACGGCCGGCGCGATCAAGGCGGTCACGGGGACCTGGGAGACGTCCTGGCCATCCCGGCCAGTCACCCAGTGCACCGGCGCGTCGAAATGGGTACCGGTGTGCTCTCCGGTCGTGATGTCGTTCCAGTACCAGGCCGGGCCGCGCTCGTCGTACCGGCTGATCTCGTGCAGGGCAAAAGAAGCAGTATTCCCGAACGGCTCCGGCAACTTGATCACCGGAGTTCCCGACTCCAGCCGGGAGGTGAGATCCACGACCTCGATCGTGGCCGAGCGCAGCGCAGCGATGAGCGAGTCGAGCACGGGCATGGTACGCCTCCAGCGGGCACGGTTGATCTCGCAAGGACTCCAACAGACTGCCGCAGCCGGAGGTCGGCTGGGAAGGCCCAGCCTGCCGCAGCATGGCGGCGCTCACCGCAGAATGGAGACATGACCAAGCCTGTGACGAAAGCCCGGACCATCGTGACCGATGACGGCGTCCCGATCGACACCGCGCATCTGCCCGGCGATAGCGGCCTGGCGATCGTCCTGGCGCACGGCTTCACCCAGAGCTGGCAGCGTCCCGCCGTCTGGCGCGCGGCTACCCGGATGAACCGGGTCGGCGGCGTGGTGACCTTCGACTTTCGCGGGCACGGCCGCTCGGGCGGGGTGTCCACCCTCGGCGACCGGGAGATCAGGGACCTGGATGTCGCCGTGGCCTATGCCCGCGAGCTTGGCTACCAGCGGGTCGCGACGGTGGGGTTCTCGATGGGCGCGTCGATAGTGCTGCGCCAGGCCGGCCTGATCGGCGGAGTCGACGCGGTGGTCTCGGTCAGCGGCCCCGGCCGCTGGTATTACCGGGGCACCAGGCCGATGCGGCGGGTGCACTGGGCGGTGGAGCACCGGGCAGGCCGGCTGGTCACCAGGAAAGTGCTGGGCACCAGGGTCAGTGACGGCCGGTGGGATCCGCTGCCGATGCCGCCGGCCGAGGCGGCGGCGCGGATCGCGCCGACCCCGCTGCTCATCGTGCATGGCGATAAGGACCACTTTTTCCCGGTGGATCACGCGCACCAGCTGCATGCGGCCGCGAACGATCCCAGGGAGCTGTGGATCATCCCCGGATTCGGTCATGCCGAGTCCGGTGCCAGTAACGCCCTGCTGGACCGCATCGGCGGATGGGTGCGCGAGGCTGTTTCGATGGCCGCCAGCCCGAACGCGGCGGCCTAGCTCCCGATCAGGTCCTGGCCCGGCTCAGTCGGCCGGGACCCCGGCCGTGAGCCGGGGGAGCCGCAGCCCACTGGCCGCGCCGAATCCCCAGTTGAGCAGCCGGGCGGCATCGGCGAAGCGGGCCGCGGGAGCTGTCGCGGAGCTGTCCAGCACCACGCCGATCAGGGTGCGCCCGTCGTGCCGCGCCTCGAACAGCAGGCAGTATCCGGCGGCATCGGTGGCGCCGGTCTTGATCCCGACCGCGCCGGGATAGGAGCCCAGCAGGAGGTTGGTCGTCTGCCAGTGGTAACCATGATGCCGCGCTGTCGCGGCGATCGAGTGCGACCGCTGGCGCACGATCGCGGCGAAGGGCGTCAGCCGCATGGCCGCCTCACCCAGGATCACGATGTCGTGCGGCGTGGAGTAAGTGGAGTGCTCGGTCGGCCAGGGCAGGCCGTCGAAGTTCGCGTAATGCGTCCGGGTCATCCCCAGCCGCCTGGCCGTGGCGTTCATCTTCCTGACGAATGCCCTCCAGCCGGGGCCATAGGCCTTGGCCAGGGCGAACGCGGCGTCGGCGCCAGACGGCAGCAGCATGCCCTCCAGCAGCTGCCGGGCGGTCAGGATGTCACCCGCGCGCAGGTGGGCGCTGCCGGCATCGTTGCTGCGGACGTAGCTGACGTCCGCGGCCGAGATCCTGATCTTTCGCCCCAGGTGGCCCGCGCGGATGACCACCAGTGCCGTCATCACCTTGGTGATGCTGGCCATGGGCCGCCGCGTATTCGCCCGGCGGCTCCACAGCCGCCTTCCCGTCGTCGCATTCGCGAGTTCGGCGCCCTTGGCGTGGACTGCGGCCGGGCCGGCCGCGGCCGGTACGGTGGCGCCTGCCCCGGCAGCGGCCGCCCCGGCAGCGCCCGCGGCTCTCACGGCGGGGCCGGTACGGGCCGCGGCGGCTGCGGCCGGGGCCGGGGATGCGCCGCCGGAGGCGAGCACGGCGAACAGGACGAGGGCAGTGGCGACCAGGCGGCGGTTCACAGGCGGGACACTCCAGTCGGGAAATGGGACGACAGCGGCGACGGCGGTGTCACCCGGCCGGCCGGTCATCGTACCCGGCCGGCCGGCGGTGTCACCAGCCCGCTGGCAGCGGCATGCCCTCGGTATAGCCGGCGGCGCCCTGGATCCCGGCGACGGCCCGCTCATGCAGCTCATCCAGGTCGCGGGCCCCGGCGTAGGTGCAGGCGCTGCGCAGCCCGGCGGTGATCGCGTCGATCAGGTCCTCGACCCCCGGCCGCTGCGGGTCCAGGTACATCCGCGAGGTGGAGATCCCCTCCTCGAAGAGCTCCTTGCGGGCCCGGTCGAACGGGGAATCGGCGGCCGCGCGCAGCCGCACCGCCCTGGCTGACGCCATCCCGAAGCTCTCCTTGTACAGCCGCCCGCTCGCGTCGCGGAACACGTCCCCCGGCGACTCGCAGGTACCGGCGAACCACGAGCCGATCATGACATTCGACGCGCCGGCCGCGAGCGCCAGGGCGACGTCCCTGGGGTGACGGACTCCGCCATCGGCCCACACGTGGGCGCCGAGCCGGCGGGCCTGCGCGGCGCACTCCAGTACCGCGCTGAACTGGGGCCGGCCCACTCCCGTCATCATCCGGGTCGTGCACATAGCTCCCGGTCCGACGCCGACCTTGACGATGTCGGCACCCGCCTCGACCAGGTCGGTCACCCCGGTCGCGGTCACGACGTTGCCGGCCACCACGGGCACGCGCGGCCCCGCCTCCCTGACCGCCCGCAGCGCCTGGATCATCTTGTCCTGGTGGCCATGCGCGGTGTCGACCACCAGCATGTCGGCGCCCGCATCGAGCAGCAGCCTGGCTTTCCCGCCGACGTCGCCGTTGATGCCCATCGCGGCGGCGATCCGCAGCCGGCCGCCGGCGTCGGCCGCGGGCACGTACACCGTGGCCCGCAGGGCCCCGGTGCGGGTCAGGATGCCGACACAGCGGCCGGTGGCGTCGACTACGGGAGCCAGCCGGTGCCGTCCTTCATGCAGGAGGCTGAACGCATGCTCCGGGTCCGTCCCGGCCCGCAGCGTCAGCAGCTCGCAGGACATGACCTGGCGCAGCTGGGTGAAGCGGTCGACCCCGTCGCAGTCCGCCTCCGTCACCACGCCCACCGGCCGGCCGGCCTCCGTTACCACGATGGCCCCGTGCGCGCGCTTGGGCAGGAGGCTCAGCGCATGGCCCGTGGTCGCGTCGGGGCCGAGCGTCAGCGGGGTGTCATGGACGAGGTCGCGGCTCTTCACCCAGGCGATGACATCACTGACGACGTCCGCCGGGATGTCCTGCGGAAGCACGGCGATACCGCCCCGGCGCGCCACGGTCTCCGCCATCCGCCGCCCCGCCACCGCGGTCATGTTGGCCACGACGATAGGGATGGTGGTGCCGCTGCCGTCGTGCGTCGCGAGGTCGACGTCGAGCCTGGACGTCACCGCTGACCGGCTTGGCACCAGGAACACGTCGCTGTAGGCGAGGTCGTGAGCGGGCTCAGTAAGGAATCGCACCTGTCGATTCTGCCGCAGGTTCACCGGTGCCCGGCCTAATGTGCTGCTGGTGACCGCGCCACGGACGCTCCGGCTGCGGAGCCGGGCGTGGCGGCCCGGCTCGTTCGCGATCATGGCCGTGATCAACAGGACGCCTGATTCCTTCTACGATCAGGGCGCCACCTATGAGTTCGGCGCGGCCCTGCGCTCGGTCAGCCGTGCCATCGCGGCGGGTGCCGACATCGTGGACATCGGCGGGGTGAAGGCCGGCCCCGGTGACAACGTGGACGCCGCCGAGGAGATCCGCCGGGTGGCAGGCCTGGTGGCGGCGGTCAGGGGACGCCATCCCGAGGTAGTGATCAGCGTCGATACCTGGCGCGGCGAGGTCGGCGAGGCAGTGGCGGCGGCCGGCGCCGACCTGCTCAATGACGTCTGGGGAGGTGCCGATCCGCGGCTGGCCGCCGTGGCGGCGGCGAGCGGGATGGGGCTGGTCTGCTCGCACGCCGGCGGGCTCGCGCCGCGTACCGGCCCGCACCGGCCGGCCTATGCCGACGTCGTCCAGGAGGTGATCGCAGGTGTCACGGCGGAGGCCGAGCGCGCCGTCGCGGCCGGCGTTGCGCCCGAGGCGATACTGATCGATCCGGCCCACGATTTCGGCAAGAACACCTGGCAGTCACTGGAGGTCACCCGACGGCTGGACGAGCTGTGCGGTACCGGCTGGCCGGTCCTGGTCGCGGTGTCGAACAAGGATTTCGTCGGGGAGACCCTCGGCCTGCCGCCGAGGGAGCGGACCGAGGGGACGCTGGCCGCCCTCGCGATATCCGCATGGCTGGGGGCCAGGGTGTTCCGGGTGCATGACGTGGCCGGCGCGCGCCGCGCGCTCGAGGCCGTGACCTGGGCCCGCGACCGCGCCTAGTGCTGGCCACGGGACGGCCCGGCCGCCGGCCGGCACGGCGCGTGAGGCCGCCGGCTTACGGTGAGCGGAAGGCGGCGTAGATGATGGCGCTGAGCCGGTCCACCATCTCGTCCCTGGGCAGCCGCACCTCGACGCTGAGCAGGTAGTTGACCCGCTCGAGCATCATCAGGCAGGCGACCGCCGTGAGCTCGGCGTGCTCGGCCAGGCCGCCGCCGGCCGCGTCCTCCTCCTTGCCGGTCGCCGCCGCGGCGGTCATCCCCTGCGTGATCGCCTCGGCCAGATGGAAGAACAGCTGCAGCCCGTCGCCCCAGACCGTCTCGCCGACGGGGTCGGCCTGGCTGAGGATCCGGATCACGGTGGCGTGCGTGGCGTAGGTATCGCAGAAGCGGCGGACCCAGGTGCGCAGCGCGTCGCGCCCGGCCTCGTTGCTGGTCACCACGGGGAAGTCGTCGGTGATGATCGCCATGTCGTGCAGCGCATCCCGCAGCAGGGCCTTGAGCAGGTCGTCCTTATTGGCGAAATACAGGTAGAAGGTGCCATGCGAGGTCTTGGCCCGCCGGACGACGTCGTCGACGCGCACCGCCTGGAATCCCCGCTCATCGAACTCGGCCACCCCGGCCTCCAGCAGTTTGCCCACGGTCTGCCGGCCCTGGGCGCCCAGCTCGCGCCCCTGCGCGGGAGTGCCACCGCCCAGCGACGGCCGGTGGGGATGCGCCGCGGCGCTCCGGCGGGGCCGGGCGGTGGCCTTCCTGGGCGAAGAACGCCCCGCGGCCGGGGCGGTCGTCGCGGGTCCCGAGCCGGGCAGGGCGTCGGGGGAACCTGCGGGGGTGTGGGCGGCGGGCGTGCGGGCAGCGGGGGCGCGGCTGCCCGGCGTGGGGGCTGCGGGTGACGTGCCTGCTGGCACTGGCCCGCGGCGAGGTTCCCGATTCATGTTCGGAGACTAGTCTGCCTGGTGGCCGCAATGCCGGAATTTTCGCTGCGGGTCGCGGGCTAGGAACCGAGTACTTGCTCCAGATAGGGGTTGCCGAACCTGCGCTCGGGGTCCATCTCGTCCCGCAGGGCGGTGAAGTCGGCGAACCGCGGGTAGGCGTCGCGCAGGTACCCGGCGTCCCTGGTGTGCATCTTGCCCCAGTGCGGCCGCCCGCCCGCCGCGACCATCACCTCTTCCACCGCGCGGAAGTACTCCTGGTGCGGTGCGGCATGGAAAACGTGGATCGCGATATACGCACTGTCGCGGCCGTAGGCCGTGGACAGCCACAGGTCGTCGGCCGGGGCCACCCTGACCTCGATGGGGAAGCTGATCCGCCAGTCCTTCTGGTCGAACAGGGCGCGGATATCGCGCAGCGCGCCGGCCAGCGCCGCGCGCGGGATGGCGTACTCCTGTTCCTTGAAGCGCACCCGCCGGGGGCTGGTGAATACCCGGTAGGCAGCGTCGGTGTAGGCACGGGAGCCGAGCGCCTTCCCGGCCGCCGCGTTGACCGTCTTGATAGTGCCGGGGACGTGGTAGCCAAGACGGGAGGTGACCCCGAAGACGGTGTTGGACAGGAACTCGTCATCTAGCCAGTACCGCCACCGGCGCAGCGGCCGCGGCGGTCCCGCCGAGGTGTTATTGCGCTTGGTCAGGCAGCCCTCGGTGTGCGGGAACCAGAAGAACTCGAAGTGCTCGTTCTCGCTGGTGAGCTCATCGAGCCTGCTGATGACCTCGGACCAGCGCATCGGCTCCTCAACGGCCGCCAGCAGGAAGGCGGGCACGACCCGGAACGTCACGGCGGTCAGCACTCCGAGTGCGCCCAGCCCGACTCTGGCCGCATCGAACAGTCCGTCACGCCCGCCGTCAGCGGGGGACTGCGCCGAGCACGAGACGATCGTTCCGTCGGCCAGCACCATCTCCAGGCCGGCCACCTGGGCCGCCATCCCGCCCAGGTCACGGCCAGTGCCGTGGGTGCCGGTCTGCACGGCGCCGGCCACCGTCTGCACCTGGATGTCGCCCATATTGGCCAGGGCCAGGCCGCGCGATAGCAGCTCGGCGTTCAGCTTGTGCAGCCGGGCATCCGGCGCCCACGGTGACCAGCCCGGCGCGGGCGTCCGCGGACCTGATCGCGCTGAGGGCGTCCGGGCGCAGCAGCACCCCGTCGGTCGCGGCGGTCGGCGTGAACGAGTGGCCGCTGCCGGTCATCCGGATGGTGAGCCCGTCGGCCGCCGCGCGCCTGACCTCATCCGCCACCTGCTCGGCCGACGCGGGCGAGGACACCCGCCGCGGCCGGGCGGTCACGTTGCCCGCCCAGTTGCGCCACTGACTGGTCACCGGCTATGCCTGCCCATCGGCTCATTCTGCCCGTTACGCGGCGACCGCCGCTCAGCAGCCCGGCGGGCTGGCCTGCCGTACGGCGGCCGTCACGCGGAGCCTTCCGCGCCCGAGCAGGCCGGCCGCGACGGCGGCCAGGCCGCAGCCGGCCGCGAAGGCGTATCCCCAGCGGGCGCCGCCGACGTCGTTGATATGCCCGGCGATGGCGGACCCGGCGGCCACCCCGACGGAGATGGTCGAGGTCAGCCAGGCCATGCCCTCCGTCCGCCGCTCGGCCGGCGCCTGACGCTCGACCAGGCCGATCCCGGCGATGAGAGTCGGCGAGATCGTCAGGCCGCAGAAGAAGATGACGGCGGCGAGCGAGGCCAGCCCCGGCATCGCCCAGAACGTGGCCACGCCCGCCACCGTGCCGCCCAGGGTGACCGCGAACCGGCGTTCCAGCGGCGCCCGCCAGGTGCGCGACCCGTACCACAGGCCGCCGACGGCGCTGCCCAGCGCGTAAGTCCCCAGGATGAAGCCCGCCAGCGGCTTGTGACCGTGCTCCTCCGCGAAATTCACCGTAGTCAGGTCGATGGTGGCGAACATCGACCCGACGAAGAAATACACCGGGGCCAGCGCGATCAGGCTCGGGGCCAGCGCGATCAGGCTCGGCCCGTCAGGGCGCCGTGCTCGCGGCGGCCGTGGCCGCGGCTGTGGCTGGGTCCCGCGCTGGCCGGCGAGCAGCAGCGTGCCGGTGACGCACAGCACCGCCGCCACGCCCACGCCGGCGGCGGGATAGACCTCGGTGGCCAGCACGGTGACCACGGCCGGGCCGATCACGAAGATCAGCTCGTCGGTGACCGATTCCAGCGCGAACGCCGTCTGCAGCTGGGGCGAATTGCCGACCAGGGCGCTCCAGCGGGAGCGGACCATGGATCCGAGCGATGGCATGGAGGCGCCCGCGAGCGCTCCGGCGGCCAGCAGCGCCCACAGCGGCGCGCGCAGCTCGGCGCAGCCGATGAAGCCGATCGCGGCCACCCCGAACACGGCGGCCTGCGGTCGCAGGACCCGGTGCTGGCCCAGCCGGTCGCTCAGCTTGGCCATCTGCGGTGCGCAGATCGCGTAGCCCACCGATCCTGCCGCGGCGACGACCCCGGCCAGGCCATACCGGCCGGTAATCGACGCGATGAGCAGGATCGTGCCGAGGCCGAACATCGACATCGGCATCCGCCCGAGGGCCCCGGCGGCGGAGAAGCCGAGTGCCCCCTGGTGCCGCAGCAGCCGGAGATAGGGATTGCGATTTCCTGCGCGAGTTCCTGCACCAGCCTCCGGCATAAATGCGCTGACCTCCCCTCAGACGGTATCCAGGGCGCGCAAATGTTTCCGGCGGCTGGAGCCCGCCTCTTCAGCGGGACACCATGGGCCGGATAGGGTGAGAACCGTATGAGATGCCTCTTCCGGCGCCGCACGGCCCGCGCCGCCGCCGTGGCCGCCCGCTGCGCGCCCGCGACGCGCGGCTTCGCGGCGGTTGGCGCGATCGCGCTGATGGCCACGGGTGTCCAGGCCGGCGCTCCGCATGGCCATGCCGTGCCAGGGATCGCGGTGCCGCACGAGGCGCGGCGCGCACAGTCACGCGCAGCGGCCGGGGCGGCATCGCGCGAGGCGTCCGCCTTCCGCCGGATCATCCTGCCTGACCTGCTGATCGTCGCGCCGAAGGGGATCACGAACCGCCAGCTGGCCAGGCTCGGCAAAGTTACCGGCGTCCGGAACATGATCACTTTTGACGGGGCCGAGATCAGGCCGGCGGCGGCCGGCCAGCGTCATTGGCGTTAGCCCGGCTCAGTTCAGATCCTGGGTGCCGCTGCGGACCGCCTCGGATCAGTCCTTCTGGACCGCCTTGTCCCGCGGCGGCTTCGTGGCCTCCAAGTCAGCGAAGGCCCGGCTGGGCCTGCACTTCGGCGCTACCTACCGGCTGGCCGGCGCGACCGTCCGGCCGGCGCGGTTCGGCGGCGCGGCGCAGCTCGGCGTCGGCCGGCGTGGACCTGCTGGTGAACGCCGCCATGTCGCGCTCCCTCGGCCTGGTGCACCGGGTCGCCGGCCTGATCAGCGCCCCTGGCGCGAGCCTGCCCGCACTGACCAGCGCGGTCAGCAAGATCCTCGGGCCCGCAGGCAAGATCGTCAGCCTGCGCAGCGAGCAGCTGCCCACGACGTCCGCCCGGCCCGGCCAGGTCCCGTCCACGTACCTGGGGCTGTTCAAGGCATCCGCGGCGCAGTACTGTCCTGGCCTGTCCTGGACGGTGCTGGCCGCCATCGGCCAGATCGAGAGCGGTGACGGGGCCAACGAGGGCCCGTCCAGCGCCGGGGCGCTCGGCCCGATGCAGTTCGAGCCGTCCACCTGGGCCAGGTGGGGCATTGACGGATTCGGCCAGACCGGCGCGCCCGACGTGCTGAATCCCTACGACGCGGTGCCCTCGGCGGCCAGGATGCTGTGCGCGGACGGCGCGGCGGCCGGCGGCCGTTCCCTGGCCGGCGCGATCTTCGCCTATAACCACGCCGACTGGTACGTGAACGAGGTCCTGGCGCTCGCCGGCGAGTACGCGGCAGACAGCCGCTGAGCGCGCCCTGATTGGATGAGTGGCATGTCGCCTTACGACGCGTTCCTGCTTGTCTCGTTCGGCGGCCCTGAGGGCCCCGACGACGTCATGCCCTTCCTGCAGAACGTAACCTCCGGCCGCTCGGTCCCGCGCGAGCGGCTCGAGCATGTGGCCGAGCACTACTACCTCTTCGGCGGGGTCAGCCCGATCAACAAGCAGTGCCGGGACCTGGCCACGGCGATCGAGGACGACCTGGCCGCCGCCGGGATCAGCCTGCCGGTGTACTGGGGCAACCGGAACTGGCAGCCCTACCTGGCCGACACGCTGCGCGAGATGGCCGACGCCGGGGTGCAGCGCGCGCTGGCCTTCGCCACCTCGGCCTACAGCTCTTTCTCCAGCTGCCGGCAGTACCTGGGTGACATCGAGCGGGCTATCGCCGAGGTCGGGCCGGCCGCCCCCCGCGTGGACAAGATCCGGCAGTACTTCAACCATCCGGGGTTCATCGAGCCCTTCGTGACGGCCACGGCCGCGGCCATCGAGTCGCTGCCGCGGGCCGTTCAAAATGATGTTGATCTCATATTTACCGCCCATAGCATCCCCGCGGGCATGGCGGCCGCCAGCGGGCCGGCCGGCGGGGCGTATCCGGCGCAGCTGGCGGAAGCCGCGCGGCTGGTCGCACAGGGCCTGGTCACGCAGGAGGGGCCGCAGGCACGGTCGTGGCGGCTGGCCTACCAGAGCCGCAGCGGGCCGCCGGCCCAGCCGTGGCTCGGCCCGGACGTCAGCGACAGCCTCGAAGAGCTCGCGCGGGAGGGCTCGCGGGCCGTGGTCGTCGTTCCCGTCGGCTTTGTCTCCGATCACATGGAAGTCATCTTCGACCTCGACGTGGAGGCCAGCCAGACAGCGCAGCGGCTCGGGCTGCCGATGGCCAGGGCGGCTACCCCTGGCACGGACCCGCGTTTTGTCGCGATGGTGACTGAGCTGGTCGCCGAGCGGCTGACCGGCGCCCCGCGCCGGGCGCTCGGCAGCAGGGGGCCAGGGCCCGACTTTTGCCAGAACGGCTGCTGCGGGGCCAGTGCGCTCCGGCCGGCCGGCCCGCCCTCGGCGCCGGCGTGACGGAGCCAGCGCCCGCGGATCTGCTGGACCTGGCGCTCTCGGCCGCGGTGGCCGCCGCCGAGCTGCTGACCTCGGGCCGCCGGCGAGTCGAGGTCGTGGCCACGAAGTCGAGCCCGACCGACGTGGTCACCGATATGGACCGGGCCGCCGAGGAGCTGATCCGCGAGCGGATCCTGGCCGAGCGGCCCGGCGACGTGATCCTGGGCGAGGAAGGCGGCCAGGCCGGCGGTGACGGCCACGACGGCCGCGGTGCCCGGGTTCGCTGGGTGGTCGACCCGCTGGACGGGACCGTCAATTACCTGTACGGCCTGCCGGACTGGGCGGTGAGCATCGCGGCGGAGGTGGCGGGCACCGTCGTGGCGGGCGTGGTCTGCGTACCGCTCAGGGACGGCCTGTTCAGCGCGGTGCTCGGCGGCGGTGCGTGGCTGCGGCTGGCCACCGGGGCGCCGCGGCGGCTGGCCTGCAACGCTGAGGTGCCGCTGGCCAGGGCCCTGGTGGCGACCGGCTTCGGGTATGAGCCTGGCCGCCGCCGGGTGCAGGGCCAGGTGGTGAGCGCCGTGCTGCCCAGGGTGCGGGATATCAGGCGCGGCGGCGCCTGCGCCGTGGACCTGTGCTCCCTGGCGGCCGGCCAGGTCGATGGCTACTACGAGCGCGGCGTCCATTACTGGGACATCGCCGCCGGCAGCCTGATCGCCCGCGAGGCCGGGGCGCGGGTAGCCGGGCTGTGCGGCCGGCCGGCGGGCATCTCGATGACCCTGGCCGCCGGGCCGGCGCTCTTCGGCGAGCTGCATGACCTGCTGGTGCCCCTGAATCCGGAGCGCGATGAGTAACTGCTCACCGGGGCGCTAGCCCCTGGCCAGGGTTCCCCTGGCCGCCGGGCCGGCCTGTCCCTGGAAGGTGAACTCCAGGCTCGCAGGTCCCGCCCGCCGCAGCGTGACCACCCCGTTCGCGCAGCTCGTCTCCCCGGTGACGATCCCCTGGCTCATGGTGAGCGTCCCGGCCACGGAAGATACCGGCGACAGGTCGCCGGAGCAGGAGAAGGTCGTGCCGGAGTAGGAGATCGTGCTCAGCTGGCCGCCCGTCAGCAGGTCAAGCTGGACCCTGAATACGTCGGTCGGGTGAACCTGCCTGGCCTGGCCGGACCAGGACCCGGCCAAGGCAGGCGGCACCGCGGGCCCCGCGGGCACCGCGGGCGGCGACGAGGTGGGTGATGGGGTCGGCCGGCCCGGCGGGGGAGCTGGCGGTGCCCCCGGCTGAGCCGGCGGCACCGGGCCTCAGGGTGCTGTACAGGAGCGCGACCACGCCCAGGACAGCGACCGCGGCGACAGCGGCCCACAGTGTCACGGCGGCCCGCCGGCGCCTGGACGGCGGCCGGTCGTGCGGCTCGGCCGCGGGCTGGTGCTCGAAAGGCGGCTGCGGCCCGGTGACCTCGGGCTGCGGCGCGCTGAGGGGCGACAGGGCGGCGCCGGCAGGCGGCGGTGGCGTGCTGAGCGCTGGGGCCATGGCGGGCGCCGGGGCGCGGTCGGGACCCGGGGCGCGGTCGCTGGCCGGGGTGAGGTCGGGAGCCGGGGTGAGGTCGGGAGCCGGGGCGAGGTCGGGGCCGGGGCAGAGACCGCGGCCGGGACCAGCGCCGGGCCCGAGTCTGGCGCAGCGGCCGGGCCAGGAGCGGCCGGGGCGGGGGGAGAGACCGGGGTTACGGGAGAGACGGGGGTTACGGGAGAGACGGAGGCCGGCGCTGCGACGGCCGCGCGGCGCGACGCATCGGCCAGCAGCCCGGCCGGCGGGTTTGCCTCGCCGAGTAGCGCCGCCACCACCAGCCGGGCGGCCGGGCGGGCAGCGGGGTCGGAGCTCAGGCAGGCCGCGGCGAGCCGCCCCAGGTTCGGCGGCAGGACCCCAAGATCGGTGAGTCCGGCCTCCGGGCGGCCCGCCGCGGCGAAGACGACGGTCTGCCCCCAGGCCAGCATGTCCGCGGCCGGGGTGGCCGAGCCGTAGGGCGGGGTGATGCCGAACTCGACGACCCGCGGCCCGGCGGGCGACAGGATCAGGTTGCCGGGGCCGAAGCCGCCGTGTACCAGACCCGCCTGGTGGATCGCGGCCAGCCCCGTCGCGGCCCCCAGGGCCAGGGCCCCGAGCTCCGCGCCCGCGCGCGCGCCGTCGGCCGAGACGATCTCCTCCAGCGAGGAGCCGGTCACGTACTCGCTGACCAGGTAGGCCTGGCCGTCGTCGAAGCCCGAGTCCAGGATTCTCGCCACGCAGAACGGCGCCACCCGCCGGGCGGTGCTGGCCTCCTGCGCGAACCGGTGCCTGGCCGCGCTGTCCCCGGTCCCGCCGCCGCCCTGGAGGGTTACGGTGACTTCAATGCCGTCGACGGTACTGGCGAGGTAGACGGGGCCGGCAGCGGGCATACCAGCGATGCGGCCGGCCAGGCGATAACGGCCGACGCGCCCGGGATCGGCGGCTCGCAGGGGCGTGACGTAGGGCATGCATCGACTCCGCGAGGTCATGCAGTCGTGACATCGTGTGTTTCGTACCATACGCACCCTGTGCTGCCTAGTGGCATCGATCGAGTAAGTTGCCTGCGGGCGAACCCCCGCGGGTCAGCTGCAGGAGGCCGGATGGACGCCGGGGAACGTGGGGAATATCCGGGAAAAGGGGTAAATGTTCGGTAGCGGGATGAGTGCTCGAAAAGAGGGCTTTGTTCGTGTGACGGGGGGTGCTGGCGAGATTTCAGCTGCGACACGAGCCGGGGGAAGGCGTACCGCGTGTATCTGGCGCCGGGACGTGACAGAATTCCCCGCCGGAATCGGGCACAACTGAAGCCTCTCAAGCGTTACATCCGCGCGACGAGGTCATGAAGATGGAGGGGTAAGAGCCAACATGGCTACCGATTACGACAGCCCGAGGAAGACCGACGACGAGCTCAGCGAGGACAGCCTCCAGGAGCTCCAGGCGCGCCGGATGGACAAGTCATCAACTGCGATCGACATCGATCCTGATGACGTCGCGGAGTCGCTGGAGCTGCCAGGGGCAGATCTGTCGAACGAGGAACTGTCGTTCCGCGTGATCCCGCGCCAGGCCGACGAGTTCACCTGCTCTAGCTGTTTCCTGGTTCACCACAGGAGCCAGCTCGCCGAGACTCGCGGCGGCCAGCTTGTCTGCCGGGAGTGCGCGGCCTAGCCTCGCACCTCGATGCCAGGCCAGGCGGTCCGCGCTGCGCGCACGCGCCCGCCGCGTGCGCGCGGTTACGCATGCGCCCATGTCCCGTGGTCAGGCTCGCCATTAGCCGCCAGCGGAGCCGGGGTGCCTATCCGCGCGGCCAGATCCTGCGCTCGTCGGAGCGCGGATCCAGCTCGACGCCACCGTCGGCCCCGTCGAAGACCATAACGGGATAGGTGGCGTCGAAGGCGCGCCATCCGGGGTCGCCGGTGCGGGCGAAGCTGATCCAGGCCGCGTGCATCTCATCGGCCAGCGCCTGGGGCGGCGCGGGGCCGGTCACGAGCTCACCGCCGGCCGCGGCCAGATTGTCGAACACGAACGGGATCTCCAGCGAGTGGCAGGCGCCCAGGCCGCTGGCGGGGCTGCGCCAGGCGAACTCGTAGAAATAGGTCGGTGCGGGCCCGGCCGCGCGGGCCTCGGCGACGGCCAGGGCGGGCAGCCGGAAATACCAGTCGGTGATCAGTGCGGCGAGCAGGTCACCGGGGGAGGCATCCGGCCGGTTGGCCCGGTACTTCTCGGCCACCTGCGGCCCGGCCCCCAGCGTCGCCAGGAAACCCGCCAGGATCTCGTCGGTGACATAGGCCGCGGCGCCTGACGGGACCAGGAAGAGCCGGAATTCCTCGGTTGTCGTGCCGGTCAGCAGCGGTGTATCCGCGCCCGCCCCGGCAGCGATCGCGCTCAGCGTGCTGGTCGGGATCAGCTCCCCGTCGACGACCGGGACGAAGGCCATCGAGCCCGCCACGATGCTGGCGCCGAAGCGCGCCGGATCCGGCTGCGCGGCGAGGGCGTTGCGCACCGTCGCCTGCGCGTCTACCAGAGCGGGCAGGCCGACGCCGGCCAGGCTCGCCGCGGTGGCGTCGAGCCCGAGCGCGCGGCCCAGCTCGCTCGTGATGAGGGCCGCGTCGGCCAGATCAGCGCCCGCCTGGCCAGCCCCGCTCTGGGTGATCGCCTTGGCGAACAGGCCGCGCGCCCTCGGGATCGACAGCAGCGTGGCCACGCTCATCGCGCCCGCCGACTCTCCGAAGATCGTTACATTGCCCGGATCGCCGCCGAAGCCGGCGATGTTGTCGCGGACCCACTCCAGCGCCGCGATCTGGTCGAGCAGCCCGCGATTGGCCGGCGCATCCGGCAAGAGCGCGAAGCCGTCGACGCCGAGCCGGTAGTTGATGCTGACCAGGACGACGCCGTCGCGGGCGAAGGCATGCCCGTCGTAGGCCGCGACCGCCGAGTTGCCGTTGCTGAACGCGCCGCCATGGATCCATACCATCACCGGCAGGTGGGCCCCTCCGGGATCGGGCGTCCACACGTTCACGGTCAGCCACTCGTCGCCCGCGATGTTCGGCTCCGGCAGGAGCACGTCGTGCGGCGGTGCGTAATCAGGCTTCGGCGGCGTCGCGCCGAACTGGTCGGCCTCGCGGATCCCGTCCCAGGCCGCAGGGGGCGCCGGGGCGCGAAACCGCAGCGCCCCGGTCGGGCTGGCCGCGTACGGGACGCCAAGGAAGCTGGCCACTCCATCGCGGACCTGGCCGCGGACCTGGCCGCTGGCGGTCGTCACGGTGCGTGTCATGCGCGCACTCTGCCATAGGAGCTCACAGCGCGGCTAGAGCGGCGGCCGGACCAGGGCGTTCGGCGGGCGCTCTCAGCTATCGGCGGGCCCTCTCAGCTTGCTGTCCAGGCGCAGATGGGAATTCGCGGCGCGGGCCCGCGCCGCGTACTCGGGCAGCTCGGTCACGCTCACCCCGGCGCCGGTCAGCAGCTCATATCCCCGGCCGTCGGCCACAAACAGCGGCGGCTCGCGCCAGGCCATGACCACGCGGGGAAGGCCGGCGTCGAGAATGAGCTGGGTGCACGTACGCGGCCGGGAGGCGCGCTGCGAGCACGGCTCAAGGGTGGTGTACATCGTGGCCTTGCTGAGCCGGGGATCGCCATCGGGCAGCCGGGCCAGGGCGGCTTCCTCGGCGTGCACGTTCCCGTCGGTCTCGCGTGAGTAGCCGCGGGCGATTTCCTGCCCGTGCTCGTCCACGATGATCGCGCCGACCGAGTAGGCAGTCTGCTTGGGCGGGCACCGGCGGGCCAGTTCGAGGGCGACCTCCATCCACTGGCGGTCTGAGCTGGGCTGGCTCACTGGCCGGCTCCTGTGCCCGCCCCGGATACGCCTGGCCCGGATACGCCTGGCCGCGACCGGCCAGGGGCCGGCCAGGCTGGCCACCCCGGCCAGATGCAGCTGATGCAGCGTCCAGCCCCGGCCCGAGGGGTCGAGCGGCTGCGTGCTCGCGGTGAAGATCTCGGCCGCCCGCCGGTAGGACATCCGGGCGCGCCCGGTGAGCGGGCAGACGTTCACGGCCGCGGCCCGTGCCGGGGCCCGCCGGTCGGTCAGGAAGACTGGCCCGCAGGCGCGGCCCGACAGGAGCCAGCGGAGCATGTCGGTGGTCCCGCTCCGCCACTGAATCCAGGCCGCCGCCTGCCGGTCGGCGGCCACCCCGCGCGCGGCCACCCCGTCCGCCGCCGGGCCGCCCTGGCCGGTGCCGCCCGGTATCTTGACGCGCGCACGGGCGCCGGGCAGGTCCAGCCGGTCCACGTCCAGCGCGAGCACGTCCTCGGCCCGGGCGCCGGTGTCGTACAGCACGCGCCAGAACGCCTGCTCGCGCAGGCTGGTGCAGGCGCGCAAGAGGCTGCCGACCTGGTCGTCGGTCAGCGCCGGCAGCATCGGGGAAGCGGCCGCCAGGTGGCTAAGGCCGGCCGTCGGATCCGCGTCAATCCACTGCCGGTCCCGCCACCAGCCGATCGCGCTTCGCAGCGCGGACAGCTCGCGGTTGACGGTTCGCGGGTCGCTGACGATGGCGCGGTCCGCGATCGCGGCGGCGAGCCTGGCGGCGGTGCCGGGGTCGTCCAGCACCGCCAAGGGCACGACGGGCGGTGCGGCCCCGCGGCGCTGCGGACCGCGGGGCGGCGCCGTCCCCACCAGCGCCCAGGCCCAGCTGGCCAGGGAAATGCGATAGACACGGCGCGAGGCGGATCCGAGCGAGGCCCCGCCGAGGTAATGATCGACTGCGACCGCATATTCCACCGGCGCGATCATCCCCGCCGGGCCGACCGCCGCCGTCCCTGCTGCGCTCACTGTCCCCGCTGCGCTCACCGTCCCGCCTCCCTCGGCTGCTGGCCGCAGTAAATAGCGCTGCCCTTTCCGGTGGACCGGCTCACCTGCTCATATCATAACGCTCTGCGCCGGCCTTATTGGCTGACCTATTGCGCGGCTCGGGGGGCGGGAATTGTGCGCGGCAATTGATGTCCCGGTAGTAATAAGCGCAGTAAATACCGCCGTGCCGGACAGCGCCGGCCTGCGATGATGGGCAAGCGGGCACAGCGGGCGGCCCAGGCAGGAGAGCACCCATGGCAAGGTACGCGGAAACGGTCTTCAGCGGCGGTGCCGTCTACACGGCTGATGCCTCCGGCCGCCGCGTCGGTCCGGCCAGGGCACCCGGTGGCCAGGCCGCCAGCGCGGTCGCCGTGGCCGCCGGCCGCATTGTCGCCGTCGGCGTGGCCGGCGACGACCGCATCCGGGATCTGACCGGCCCCGCCACCGATGTCGTTGACCTGCGCGGCCGCGCGCTGCTGCCCGGCTTCCAGGATGCGCACGCCCATCCGGCGTTCGCGGGCGTCACCATGATCAGCTGCAGCCTGATCGGCGCCCGCGGCCTGGACGAGGCGCTGGCCAGGGTGAGCGCCTACGCCCGCGCGCAGCCAGGCCAGCAGTGGGTGTCCGGCGGCGGGTGGCGGTCGTCCTGGTTTGCGGCGGGCGCGCCGGGCCGCGAGATCCTGGACCGGCTCGTCCCCGACCGGCCCGCCTACCTCGTCAACGCCGAGAGCCACGGGGCGTGGGTCAACTCCCGCGCCCTGGAGCTCGCCGGGATCGACGCCCGCACTCCCGACCCGCCGGACGGCAGGATCGAGCGGGACGCCGACGGCACTCCGCAGGGCACATTGCATGAGGGGGCGGCGAGCCTGGTCGGCGCTCTGGTGCCGCCGCCCAGTTTCGACGAGCGGCTGGCTGGCCTGCTGCTGGCGCAGCGGCACCTGCACGAGCGGGGTATTACCGCCTGGCAGGACGCGATCGTCGGCAGCTACCTCGGCTCTCCTGACCCGCTGCCGGTCTACCTGGCCGCCGCCGCCAGCGGCCAGCTGACCGCCAGGGTGGAGGGCGCGCTGTGGTGGGACCGCAGCCGGGATGCCGGGCAGCTGGCCGAGATTCTCGGCCGCCGCGAGCAGGGCCAGGCCGGCCGGTTCCGCGCCAACACCGTCAAGATCATGCAAGACGGGGTCGCGGGGAGCTTCACCGCCAGCATGCTCGACCCCTACCTGGACGCCTGCGGGCATCAGCCTGGCGGCCGTGGCCTGTCCCACATCGATGCCGATGACCTGCGCCGTTATGTCACCGCGCTCGACGCCGAATCGTTTCAGGTGCACCTGCACGCCATCGGCGACCGCGCGGTCCGGGAATCCCTCGACGCCATCCAGGCCGCGCGTGATGCCAACGGCAGCAACGACAACCGACATCACATCGCGCACCTTCAGGTCATCCATCCCGACGACGTCCCGCGGTTCGCCGCGCTCGGCGTGACCGCCAACGTGCAGGGCCTATGGGCGGCCCACGAGCCGCAGATGGACGACCGGACGATCCCGTTCCTCGGGCCGGAGCGAGCGGCGCGGCAGTACCTGTTCGGTGACCTGCTGCGCTCCGGTGCCCGGCTGGCGGCCGGCAGCGACTGGGCGGTCAGCAGCGCCCACCCCCTGCGGGCGATCCACGTGGCGGTCAACCGGTCGCTGCCGGGTGCGCGCGGCGCCGAGGCAGAGCCGTTCCTGCCCGGCCAGAGCCTGCGCCTGGCCGAGGCGCTGGCCGCCTACACGGCCGGCTCGGCGTACGTGAATCACCTGGACGACCAGACCGGCGCGATTGCCCCGGGCCTGCTGGCTGACCTGGTCGTCCTGGACACCGACCCGTTCGCAGGCCCGGCGGAGCAGATCGGCGGCACCGCGGTCCTGCTCACTTATGTCGGCGGGCAGCAGGTCTTCGCGGCGAGCTAGGACGCCCGCCTCCGCTCAGGTTCCGCCGGCCTGCTCGCCGGCCTGCTCGCCGGGCTGCTCGTCGTGCTGCTCGTCGCACTGCGATGGCTTCCAGGTCACTGACCGGATCGACGGCAGGGCCAGAACGACCGCGCTGCCTGCGATCCCCCACCCGGCGCCGAACGCCAGCACCGTGCGGGCCCCGACCACCGCGGCGACCGGGCCCGCGGCGGCGAAGGCGAGCGGCCCGAAGCCAAACGCGCCGACCGCCCCGAAGGCGCTCACCCTGGCCAGGGCGGCCGCCGGGACCTGCTGCTGCTCGGTCGTCGTCGCGAACGTCATCCCGATCGCGGATCCGGCGCCCGCCATCAGCGCCCCGGCCGCCACGGCCGCCACGGGCGCATGCAGCGCGAACAGCAGGCACGGCGCGGGATACCCGAAGGTCGCGGCGGTGGCGACCACGAGCGGCCGGCGCGGCTTGCGGCCCAGCGCGAGCAGCCCGCCTGCAATGGCACCGGCCCCGTAGGCAGCCATGATGGTTCCCCAGGCCCGTGCCCCGCCCAGGTACTGCCGGGAAAGAACCGGCCCGAGCACCAGGTAGGGCCCCCAGACAATCAGGTTGAAGAGCGCGAACTGGACGGTGCCGACCCAGAGCCAGGTCCTGGACCTGAACTCCGACCAGCCCTCGCCGAGCTGACGCAGCAGCGGCCGGGCAGGCACCCGCGGTGATCCGGGCAGGCGCAGCATGCTCAGCGCGAGAACGCTCACCGCGTACGTGCTGGCATCGGCCGCAACGACGACGCCGGGCCCGGTGAGCGCGACCAGGACCCCCGCCAGCGCCGGCCCGCCGATCCTGGCCGCCGATTGCGCCAGGCCGAGCAGCGCGTTGGCGCTGCCGAGGTCGTCGCGCGGCGCGATCTCTACCGTGAGCGCGGAGAGGGCGGGCCCGAAGAAGGCGTCGCCCGTGCCGACCGCGGCGGCCAGCAGCATGAACACCCAGATCTGCGGGTGGCCAAGGAGAATCGCGGCGGCCAGCGTTCCCTGCGAGCAGCAGCGCACTGCGTCGGCGGTCAGCATCACCGGCCGCCGGCCCAGCCGGTCGGCGATCACCCCGCCGCCGAGCATGAAGAGGACCTGGGGCACGATCCCGGCGGCGAAGACGTAGCCGAGATCGGATGGGCTGCCGCCGCCGTCCAGCACGGCGAACGCCACGGCGATCGACGACATCGATGTGCCGGACAATGATGTCACATAGCCGACGAAGAACCGGCGGAAATTGCGCTCCCGCAGCACGGAAAACCGCTGGGTGATAATAGCTGATTCCTTATTTACCGCGGCTTCAGAGGCTTCTTTTCCTGGCAATTTACTGCGGTTGTCAGGCGAGCGGGCTATATTATCTCGCACGGGTCCTACTCTGCCAGTTCGCATTCAGAATGCGCCAGGTTAATCTGCGCAATAGTTTCCCGGAAAATGAGTTCCGGGGCTCCGGAGGCCCGCTCCCGCGGTAAATAGCACCGCTCCCGCGGTAAACAGCACCGCTCCCGCAGTAAACAGCACCGCTCCCGCAGTAAACTGCGCCGGTAGCTGCCCGCGAAGCTGGAGGGAACGATGGAGCTGATCTCGCTCGGCACGGACGGCCCCCAGGTATCGCGGGCGGGCCTCGGCCTGATGGCCATGTCCGGGGTGTACGGCCCGGCGGATGAGACGCAGAGCATCGAGACCATCAGGGCGGCACTGGACGCCGGGGTGACCCTCCTGGACACCGGTGATTTCTACGGCATGGGCCACAGCGAGCTACTGCTGCGCGATGCCCTGCGCGGAGCCGATCGCGGCGGCGTGTTCATCCAGGTGAAGTTCGGCGGCCAGCGCGACCCCCGCGGCGCCTTCATCGGGTACGACGCGAGCCCGAGCGCCGTCAAGACCGCGCTGGCCTATACCCTGACCCGGCTGGGCACCGACTACGTGGATCTGTACCAGCCGGCCAGGCTTGACCCGCGCGTGCCGATCGAGGACACGGTCGGCGCGATCGCCGAGATGATCCAGGCGGGCTACGTCCGCTATCTCGGCCTGTCGGAGATGGGCCCGGCCACCATCCGCCGGGCGCACGCGGTCCACCCGGTCACCGCCCTGCAGATCGAGTACTCGCTGATGAGCCGGGGCATCGAGGCGCAGATCCTGCCGGTGGTCCGCGAGCTGGGCATCGGCGTCACCGCCTACGGGATCATGTCCCGCGGCCTGCTGTCGACGGCCAGCGCCCGCGAGATCGGGCCCGGCGACCCCCGGTCCCGCTTCCCCCGGTTCCAGGGCGAGAACCTGCGCCGCAACCTGGATCTGCTGGCCACGCTGGAGAAGATCGCCGACGCCCGCGGCGTCAGCACCGCGCAGCTGGCCATCGCGTGGGTATCCTCCCGCGGCCGCGACATCGTCCCGCTGATCGGCACCAAACGGGCCGCCCGGCTGGCCGAGGCCCTGGCCGCGCTGGCGATCACGCTGTCACCGGCCGAGCTGGCCGCCATCGAGGCAGCCGTCCCGCCCGGCCAGGTCGCCGGTGATCGCTACGACGCGGCCGGGATGTCCTCCCTGGACAGCGAAAACCCGCCGGCCTGAACGCCATGCTCGCGCGCCCGTCCCGGCCCCTTCGCCGGTCAGCATCCGGCCGGCCTGGTCTTGCCCCGTGACCGCCCGCGACTTGATCGCGCAGCGATGCGCGGCACAGCTGCTGTCGGGGGAGCCTGCCCGCAGCGCGACCGACGTCGTTCACCGGCTGCTCGCCGTCCAGGGGCAGGATCCGCGCGGGGCCCGCCTCGCCATCCGGGCGCGCTCGGCCGGCCTGACCGCCGCCGACGTCGACCGGGCCCTGACCAGCGACCGATCGCTGCTGATTACGTGGCTCAACCGCGGCACCCTGCATCTGGTCGGCCGCGAGGATTACTGGTGGCTGCAGTCGCTGACCACCCCGCCGCTGTTCACGGCCAGCGAGCGCCGCCTGGCCCAGGAGGGCGTGTCGCCCGCCGGCGCTGATCGCGCCGTGGCCGCCATCAAGGCCGCGCTGGCGGCCGAGGGCCCGCTGACCCGCGGTCAGCTCGCCGAGCGGATCGACGCGGCCGGCGTGCGCACGCAGGGCCAGGCCCTCGTGCACCTGCTCCTGCTCGCGAGCCTGCGCGGGGAGATCGTGCGCGGTCCGGTGATCGGCAAGGAGCACGCCTTTGCGCTGGTCAGCGACTGGCTGGGCGCGCCGCCCGCGCCGCTCGATCGCGATGTCGCCCTGGCTGAGCTCGCGCGCCGCTACCTCGCCGGGCACGGCCCGGCGAACGATCGTGACCTGGCCAAGTGGGCCGGCCTGCCGCTGCGCGACGCGCGCCGCGGCCTGACGGCGATCGCCGGCGAGCTGGCCCCGCGCGACGATGGCCTGGCCGACCTGGCCAAGCGCGGCCAGCCCGCGAGCCCGCGAGCTCCGGAGCGACCCGCCGGCCTGCCGCCCCGTCAGCCGGCCGCCCGGCCGCCCGCCCGCCCTGCCGCCCCGTAGCCGGCCGCCCGGCCGCCCGCCCGCCCTGCCGCCCCCGCGCCTGCTGGGCGCGTTCGATCCGCTGCTGCTCGGCTGGGCCTCCAGGGAACCGGTACTCGGCGCCCACCAGGGGATCATCACTGTCAACGGCGTCTTCCGGCCGTTCGCCCTGGTCCGCGGCCAGGCTGTGGCCACCTGGACCATGCCGGGCGGCCAGGTGACCCTCAGCCCGCTCGCCCCGCTCTCGAAGCGGGACCAGGCCGCGCTGGAGTCCGACGCCGCCGACATCACCCGGTTTCTCGGCACCCGGCCGCCCCTCAGGGCATGACCTCGAAACGAGTCACCAGACCAGCTCGACGGGGGCGGAGGTCGGGGGCATAGGGCAGCATCTGGTACGCCGTCAGCCAGCCCGGCGAGCCGGTAAAGGTCGTTAGGCTATGAAGGGTGCCCGTCAGGCCAAGACAGGTGTTCGCTTTCTCCGGGGTCCTGAACCGCCCTCCAGCTGAGAAGAGTGACCCGGCGTTCCTTGAGTACGCGGTCAGCCTTGCCGCTGGCCGCGGGAAGAAACGGGTCTGCTTCATCCCCACGGCAACCGGTGATTCTCCCTCCGCCATTGAAGCGGTGACCGAGGTTTTCGCCGACCGTGAGGACGTCGTCTTCAGTGTGCTCACGCTGTTCACGCAGCCCAGCGTTCCCGATGTCGGGGCGCATCTGATGGCGCAGGACGTCCTGCTAGTCGGGGGCGGCAGCGTGGTAAACCTGATGGCGGTGTGGCGGGCGCATGGCCTGGCCACGGTCATGCGGGAATGCTGGGAGGCGGGGGTGGTTCTCGCTGGGTGGAGCGCGGGCAGCCTGTGCTGGCACCGCGGTGGACCGACCGACTCATTCGGCGACTCCCTGGCCGTGTTCACTGACAGCCTGGGCCTGCTGCCCTACAGCAATGGGGTTCATGACTCGCTCGACGACCAGCCCCGCCGCCGGGTCTACCGCGAGTACGTCGCCAACGGTGAACTCCCGGCCGGGTACGCCACCGAGGACGGCGTCGGTCTGCACTACATCGGCACCGAACTGCATGAAGCCGTCGCCATGCGGGACGGCGCCCAGGCCTGGTGGGTCGAGCCGTCTCCCCACGGCGGCTACCACGACGAACCGATCCCGCCACGCAGGCTCTGACTGCTCGGCGGGGATCTGTGTTTAGTTAGCTGCCTGCATACCGTGCCTGCAGCCGGCGCAGCGTGGCCTCGATGCCCGCGGCGTTCTTCTTCGGGTACCCGAGGAGCTCCAGTGCCTTGGCATGGACCGAGCTGATCTGGCTGTAGTCGAAGGTCTCCGTTACCCGGGTCGAGTCACCGGATGTCGGCGTAAATTCCCACCGCCAGTGGTGACCCATCGGGTGACGCCATTCCACCACGCGCCCGTCTTCGAGCTCGGTGACCCGGCTGGTGATCCGGTAGGGCACCCCGTACTGCTTCATATTCACCGAGAACTTCGCGCCCTGAGTGAGCCGCCGCGGTCCGTTCACGGTGCCCATCACCGTGCCCGACCCGTCGATTTCCCCGTGCCGGTGCGGATCGGCCACCAGGCCGAAGAGGTCACCGGCCGGGGCGTGTACCTCGGCGGTCCGGCTGACCTTGCGCGGGCCGGCATCGGCCACGGTGACTGTCATGGCCCGAGCCTATCCAGCGGGCCCGCGCATGCGGTCGACCGCGTCAATGAGGACGGCGACCAGATCGGCGAACCGCTCATCGGCGTCACCGAAGATCTCGGGCCCCGATTCCAGCACCAGCGGCGTCTGCCCGTCGCCGACCCGCTCGGCCCGCTGCTCCAGCGAGTAGCGGCTGTCGCCCGCGCTGATCGCCTGCTGGACGGCCTGCTCCTCGATGCAGAATCCCGCGACGAAGCTGTACATGAGTGAGTAACCGCGCACGATGTCCTTCAGGGCGAAGCCCTGGGCCACCATCCGGGCCAGGGGGACCTCCTGAACGCGCAGCACCTCGGGATCGGTCAGGTAGGTTCCGGTGAATACCTTCGCCCCGTCGCGATGGGACAGCAGGATGCGCCGGGCGCAGGTGGCGAACGCCCGCATCCCCTCTGGCCAGGGCGTTGCCTCGGGCAGCGCGGCCAGCTCGAGCACGAGCTGGCGCCACATCTGCGTGGCCATCTCGTCGATCAGCTGCTGCCGGTCGCGGACGTGCCAGTACAGGGCGGGTGCCTGGACGCCGAGGCGCGCCGCCACAGCGCGGACGGTCAGCCGGTCAAGGCCGACGTCGTCGAGCACGTCAAGGCCCGCCTGGACGATCTTCATCTTGGTGAGCCCACGCGCCATCTTGACAGCTTAACAATGTTAAGGAACACTCTCAGCACAGCCGGTATTTAACGTTGTTAAGGAGTGTCGTCATGAAGGCAGCGGTCGTCAGCAGCCAGGGGCAGACCCCGCAGTACGCGGATTTCGCTGACCCGCTCGATGAGCAGGGCCGCGAGGTGGTGGATCTCGTGGCGGCCGGCATTCATCCCATCGTCCGCTCGCTCGCGGGGGGCCAGCACTACGGCAGCACCGGGACCTGGCCGATGATCCCCGGAGTTGACGCGGTGGGGCGGACGAGCGAGGGCGAGCTGGTCTACACCGGCTACCCCAGGCCTCCCTACGGCACGCTCGCTGAGCGGATGAGCGTGCCCGGCGGAATGCGGCTGCCCCTGCCGTCTGGCGCCGACCCCGTGCAGATCGCCGCCGGCCTCAATCCGGGGCTCTCGTCGTGGCTGCCACTGCGCGCCCGCGTGCGCGAGGCCGCCGGGGCCAGTGCCGGGCTCGGGGCCAGCACCGGTCTCGACACGGTGCTCGTCCTCGGCGGGACGGGTATGGCGGGGCTGCTCGCCATCCAGAACGCCCGCGCCCTGGGCGCCGGCCGGGTCGTCGCGGCCGGCCGCAGCGAGGCCGGGCTCAGCCAGGCGGCCGGCTACGGCGCGGCGGCGGTACGGCTGACCGGCGACGGGGACGGCGATAGCGAGGCGATCGCGGCCGCCCTCGGCGGTACGGCTCCGTCTCTGGTCCTCGATTTCGTCTGGGGCAGGCCGGCCGAATCAGCCTTCGGCGCCCTCATCCGGCACGGGCTGGATGAGGACGACGCCGATATCTCCTACGTGCAGATCGGCGCCATGGCCGGGTCGCAGGCCGCCGTGCCGGCCTCGCTGCTGCGCAGCCGGCGCATCCGGATCAGCGGCAGCGGCGCGGGGTCCGCGTCGGTCGCCGAGATCATCGGGCAAGTGCCCGTCTACATGCGGCACATCGCGGACGGCACGGTCACCGTGCCGGCCAGGGTCATGCCGCTGTCGCGGGTGGCGGACGCGTGGCTGGCCGCCACGGACAGCAGGGAGCGGGTGGTAGTGGTCAGGGGATGAGCGTCAGCGAATGCCGTGCGGGCGGAACTGGACGCTGATCCGCGGGCCCGTCACCCTGGTGGTCTTGGGGATGGCATGCTGCCAGGTCCGCTGGCAGGTGCCGCCCATGACGAGCAGGTCGCCGTGGCCCACCTCGTGCCGCAGCGCGGGGCTGCCCCCGCCGCGGGGCCGCAGCAGCAGCGTGCGGGGAGTGCCCAGCGAGATGATCGCGACGATGGTCTCGCGGACCTGGCGGCCGGATGTGTCGCCGTGCCAGGCGACGCTGTCGCGGCCATCGCGATACAGGCACAGCCCGGCGGTGCACAGCGGCTCGCCGAGCTGCGGCCCGTAATACGCGTCCAGCGCGCGGCGTGCCTCCGCCAGGGCCGGGTCGGGCAGCGCGTCGCCCTCGCCGTAGAAGCTGAGCAGCCGCGGGACGTCGACGACCTGGTCGTACATCTGCCGCCGCTCCGCGCGCCACGGCACGGCCCTGGCCAGCCGCTCGAACAGCGCGTCCGCGCCGGTCACCCAGCCCGGCAGCAGGTCAAGCCAGGCACCATGGGCCAGCACGGTGCGCTCTACCGCCGGGGCAAGCTCGCGCAGCCCCACTTCCTCGGCCAGGCCGAGCAGCGAAGCCTGGAAGGCACCGGTCATGGTCGCAGCATACGCCAGTATCAAACAGGTGTTCGATCTGAGCTCAGCGCGGCCATCGGATGGCCCCTATGGCCGAGCCGATGCTGACGCCGGGGACCGCTGCTGCCGGTGACCTGCTGCTGCCGGGGCCACGGCGGCGAGCGGCCATCTGCTGTGAGACGCTCGGGGCTGTGAGCACGGATGCCCCTGACGCGCAGGCGCTGGCCGCGGGCGGGCTGGAGTGGGTGCTCGGGTCAGCGCGCGACACCGAGGATGGCCTGGTCTGGACCGGGGCGGCGGGTGACGACGAGGTCGATCCCACCTTGTACAGCGGCGCTGCCGGAATCGTGATCACGCTGCTGGAGGCCTATTGCCACTTTCGTGATGACCGGTACGCCGATGCCGCCGTCCGCGCCAGCCGGGCCATCGCCGCTGCGGTCGATGACACCAGCCATTGCTCGTTGTACTTCGGTCTCACGGGGATGGCCGTTGCCCTGCGCGCCGTCGGTGACATGCTGGCCGACGCCGACGCCGGCCAGGCGGCGGGCCAGGCCCTTGATATCGTCCGGTCCCGCTTCGACGGGGAGCGATGGAGCGAGCAATTCGAGCTGCTCGGCGGCAACGCCGGCATCGCGCTGGGCGCGCTCGCCGCGGGTGATCCCGCTCTGGCCGTGCTCGCCGTCACGCCCTACGTGCGGACGTCAGAGCCCACCGCGGGCGGCGTGCACTGGGAGGTGCGGGCCGGGATGGAGGCCCGCTTTCACCACATCTCGCACGGCACCCTGGGCATTGTCCAGGCCCTCGCCGCCGTGGGCCAGGCCACTGGCCGTCCTGACCTGACCGAGCTGGCGCTCGCCGGTGCCGCCGACGTGGTCAGCCGCAACGAGGCCGGCCCGTCGGGGTTCCTGGTCCCGCACTCGGATCCGCAGTACAAGCCGGACCTGATCGAGCGTTATAGCTTCGGATGGTGTCACGGGCCGGCGGGTGACGCCCAGGTGTTCCGGCTGCTCGGCGCGGTGACGAAAGACCCGGCCTGGCCGGTACTGGCCGACCGCTGCTGGCATACGGTGACCGGCTCCAGGCTGCCGCGCCGGGTGCGGCCGGGCTTCTGGGACAACAACGGCCGCTGCTGCGGGACGGCCGGCGTGCTGGCGCTGGCCTGCGACCGGTACGCCGAGCGCGGCGGGGACCTGGCGTTCGCGACCGTGCTCGTCGATGACCTGGTGTCGCGCGCGACCATCGACAGCTCGGGCGTGCGCTGGTCGAACGAGGAGCACCGGATCACCCCGAGCGCGCTCGAGCCACGGACCGGCTGGGCCCAGGGGAACGCCGGGATTGTCCGTGAGCTGCTGCGGTTTGCCCGTGCCACGACCGGGACCGGTTCGTCCTACGCCGTCACCTGGCCCGATCATCCGGCGGTCAGCCCCGTTCCCGGCCTCTAGCCGCCGGCTCTGTGCGGGCCCGGGCGGCCCGGGGTCCTCGGTCAGATGACTGTCCCCTGGCATGTGAGACTGGGCCGGTGAGCCTCGACAACGCCGAGCAGATCGCGTACTGGTCCGGCAGCGGCGGCGCCGCGTGGGCCGCCTCGGCCGCGCGGATGGACCGGGAGCTGGACCGGCTCGGCCTGCTGGCGATGGACGCGCTCGCCCCCGCCGCCGGATCGGCCGTGCTCGATGTCGGCTGCGGTGCGGGAATGACCACCATGCAGCTAGCGCGCCGGGTCGGCCGCTCGGGCCGGGTCGTGGGCGTCGACGTGTCGGGGCCGCTGCTGAGCATCGCCCGCCAGCGGCCCGCGGAATCGGGAATGGCCAGCGTCGACTTCGTGGAGGCTGACGCGCAGGACGCCGGGATCTGGGGGCCGTTTGACGCGGTATTCTCCCGTTTCGGCGTGATGTTCTTTGCTGACCCGGCAGCTGGCTTCGCCGGCCTGCGTCAGGCGGCCAGGCCCGGCGGCCGGCTCGGGTTTGTCTGCTGGCAGAGCCGGGCCGACAACCCGTGGTTCAGCGTGGCCAGCGGGGCCATAGAGGCACTGGCGGGCACTCGGCCGGCGCCGCCGCCCGATCCCGGCGCTCCCGGGCCGTTCGCCTTCGCCGACGCCGACCTGGTCCGGCGGATTCTGCTGGCCGGCGGCTGGCATGATGTGCGCGTGCAGCCCGAGGCCGATGAACTGGCCCTCGACGACGCGACGCTGGACGAGCGGGTGGCCTTCGCCATCCGCCAGGCCGGAGCCGTGCTCGCCGAGGTCCCCGCCGCGGTACGGGCCAGGGCCCCGGCGCGGGTGCGGCAGGCACTGGAGGCATTCCGGCGCGACGGGGCGGTGCGCCTGCGCCGGGCCGTCTGGGTCGTCACCGCGCGAGCCTGACCGGCCGGGGTGCCCGCCCCGCCGGCCCGGCCGGGTGCAGCCGCGCGGGCCCGCTCGCTAGGTTGCCTGCGCCTGGTCTTCCTCGATCGCGTCCAGGTGCACCAGCCCGACGTCGGTGATCCGCTCGGGCGTGGTCCGGTACAGGTAGATCATGTAGATCACGCCGAGCAGCATGAAACCGGCCACGCCCGGGCCCATATAGGACTCGGGCGGCGCCAGCGGGGCGACGAAGGAGAACGCCTTGATCCCGGCCGAGGTCAGCCAGGCGGGAATGAAGGCCAGGATGCCCAGGATCGGGATGATCACGTGCAGGATCGGGTTGAGGCCCGTGCCCCGGCGGACGAAGAATCCGAGGCAGGCCGCGTTCATCAGGATGTAGATCGCCGCCAGCACGATGACCAGGGCGGTGGCGACCATGAGGAACGCGGTAACCGGGTCGTAGCCGAACCCCAGGCCCAGCGTGACGGCGATGGTGATGGCGAAGGCGACGAAGATGGCGGTCGCCGGCGAGCGGTGCTTCGCATTTATATGGGCCAGGAATCGCGGGAAGGCGCCGATCCGCCCCATCGCATACGCGGTCCGGCTGGAGACATTCACCCCGGCGTTGGCATTGGCGATGGTGGAGTTCACGATCGCCAGGAACACGAAGAACCAGAAGGCCCCGTACAGCGAGCGCGCCAGGCCTTCCCAGGATGCGGCGCCGGTCCCGGTGGTGAAGTGGACGAAGTTCGCGGGGCCGAAGGCGACATCCACGGCGTAGGTCGTGAAGACGTACAGCGCGCCGATGAGCAGGGTCGCCAGCAGGATGGCACGGGGGATCGTGCGGCGCGGGTTCCTGGCCTCCTCGGCGAGCGGCGCGGCGCCCTCGAAGCCCCCGAAGGCGAGGATGGAGTACACCGAGCCGGCGACGACCCCGGAGATGCCGTGGAACCCGGGCGGGGTGTACTTGGTGGTGAACACGCTCAGGGTGTTATTGCTGCCCGCATGGACGACAAGGAAAATGGCCAGCACCAGGAAGACGCCGATCTCGAACAGGCCGAGGACCGTGCCCAGCCGGGCCGAGGTCCTGACCCCGTAGAACCCGGCCGCCAGGACGATCAGCGCGCCGAGGATCGCCCAGGGCCACCACAGGCTCGCCGGATAGCTATGCCACTCGGAGTTGATCGTCGCGGCGGTCGTGAAGCCGAGCTGGAGCAGCACCAGCGGGGGGATCAGGAAACCAACCAGGACGTACCCCCAGGCCACCAGGAATCCGATCGACGGGTGCAGGCCGCGGGCGGCGTAGGTGGCCAGTGATCCGGCGGCGGGCAGCTCGCGGGCCAGCTGACCAATGGAAGACGCGCAGAACAGGCACGCCACCAGGGCGAAGACCACGGCGAGCGGCAGCGACCCGCCGGCGAACGCGACCCCGGCCGGGATCGACGCGGCGATGGCCGCGCCGGGGGCCATGTCGGTGATGCTCTGGAAGGTGACCTCACGCAGGCCGATCGCGTCCCGCCGTAGCCCCGTCGATGTTCCTTGCTGGGCCGTTGTGGCCATTAATGCCTCCGGTACCTGCAGTGCCTGTGGCTCCCGCGGGGTGAATGTTACGGCGATCATGCCATATCGGACCGGCCGTAAACAGGCCCTGATCAGCGTGCCGGGCGAGCAGCCTGCGGGGCGGCTCAGGCGGAGTCCGGGCGGCCTTCCCGGCTGAGCGTCGCGGGGTCAGGCTCCTGGCGCGGCAGCAGGACCTCGCCGGTCACGTCAGCGCCGAGCCGGACCAGGTCACCGTCGGTCAGCCGGACCGCGGTGCCGGGCAGCACCCGGTCGCCATTGACGTAGGTGCCGTTGGTCGAGTGCTCATCCCGGACGGTCGCGCGCCCGGAGTCGTCCATGGTCACCGTCGCGTGGCGCCTCGAGACGTTCTCGTACGCGGAGAACGCCGCGGCGACCAGGGATTCCGCCGGGTCACGGCCCAGCAGCAGCGACGTTCCCGCCGGCACCTCCACGTTGCCGGTGGGGAAGGCCAGGCGCAGGACGGCCGCCGAGATCGACCGCCCCCGGTCGTCGCGCTTGAGGTACTCCTGCATCACGGTGGCAGGCGCGGCCGGGTCATCTTCCCAGGAGCCGCGGGGCAGGTTCGCGCCGCAAGTGAAGCAGATGAGATCGCCCGGCTTCACCTGGGCTGCGCAGGCGGGGCAGGTCAGGGTCGCCATGAGGTCCTCCTGGACGGTCTCTCCGATCTCGGGTGACGGACGGCTTGAGCGTAACGCTCATGAGGATGCCTCGCGTCCCGCTCCGGACCTTAACCGTCCTCCTCGCGTTCCGTTGGGGCGTACTGATTTAAGACACGATATCCGGCCGGAATCCCCCGCCGATCCGAGGCCGCGGCGGCGTGCCACGGCCGCCGAAGCCCAGGATGGTAGCCAGGCCGACCGTCCTGGACAGCCGTGCACGCCGCGCATACGCTCGCGGCGTGATCAGGCAAGGTCAGCATTCTACTGCTCCCATCGACCCGTCGGAGCTAGCGACCGCGCTCCGGCCTTTCGGCGAGAGCACGATGTTGCCCAGGACCGCATATGTCGATCCGGCCGTGTTCGCATGGGAGCAGGAGAACTTCTTCAATTCGGGCTGGACCTGCGCCGGCTTCAGCACCCAGCTCGCCCGGCCGGGAGATCAGCGGGCTGAGCCGGTCGGCGCCGGGAGCGTGCTGCTGGTCCGCGGCGAGGACGGCGTGCTGCGGGGTTTTGCCAACACGTGCCGCCACCGCGGCCACGAGCTGCTGGCCGTCGGTGCTGGGGCGCAGCGCAACTCCGTCATCTGCCCCTACCACTCCTGGACCTACGCGCTGTCAGGCGGGCTGCGCTTCGCGTCCGGCTTCAAGGGCCAGGCCGGATTCGACGAGTCGGCCTGGGGCCTGGCTGAGCTGCCCGTTACCGAATGGCACGGGCTGGTCTTCGTCAACGCCTCGGCCGGCGCCGGGCCGCTCGGCGCATCGCTGCGGGCGCTGGACGAGGTGGTCGCGCCGTACGAGCCGGAGCGGCTCGTGATAGCAGGACGTCACGTCTACGATGCCGCCGCGAACTGGAAGGTAGTGAGCGAGAACTACGCGGAGTGCTACCACTGCCCGACCATCCATCCCGAGCTGTGCCGGGTCAGCCCTCCCGCCAGCGGCGAGAACTTCCCGGTGAGCGGCGCGTGGATCGGCGGCTGGATGCACCTTCGCGACGGGATGCAGACCATGTCGCTCGACGGCGCCAGCCTCGGCGTCCCGCTGCGCATGCTCGGCGACCAGGGCCTGCGCACCGTGATCTACCTCAATATCTTCCCGAACATCCTGCTGAGCCTGCACCCGGATTACGTGATGACGCACCGGCTGGTGCCGCTCGCCGCCGGCCGGACCATGATCGAGTGCTCCTGGGCCTTCGCGCCGGAGGCGCTGGAGCGGCCCGGCTTCGATCCCGGTTACGCGGTCGAGTTCTGGGATATCACTAACCGGCAGGACTTCGATGCCTGCGAGTCGGTGCAGCGCGGGCTCAGCTCCGAGCACGCCCGGCCGGGGCCGCTGGCCTCGGGCGAGGACGGAGTCTATGACTTCGTCACGATGGTGGCGCGAGGCTACCAGGGCGAGCCGGCCTGGCTCCCGTCCTGAGCCGGACTCTTCTGGCCGGCCTGCCCGCCGGGCTCGGTGCGCAGCTTCGGCACGTCCTCCATCAGGCGGATCGTGTACGGGTCGGCCGGGTGCTCGAGAACCTGGCTCACCGGGCCCGACTCGACGACGGCGCCCTCCCGCAGCACGACGGCCGTCTGGGCGATGCTCCGCACCAGAGCCAGGTTGTGCGTGATGAAGATCATGGCCAGCTGGCGCTCCCGCTGGATCCGGCGGAGCAGTTCCACGATGATCGCCTGCACCGAGACGTCGAGCGACGAGGTGACCTCATCGCAGACCAGCAGGTCCGGCTCGGCGACCAGGGCACGGGCGATGGCGACCCGCTGACGTTCGCCGCCGGACAGCTGGTCAGGGTAACGCGGCAGGAAGCCGCCGCCCAGGGACACGTCTTCCAGCACTTGAACGACCCGCCGGGAGCGCTCTTTGAAGGAGATGTCAAGGAACTGCTCGAGCGGCTGGGCCACGATCTGGCCGATCGTCTTCCTCGGGTTGAGTGAGGTATACGGGTTCTGGAAGATGTACTGGACCCGCTGCAGGACTTCCCTGGGGCGCTGCCGTGATCCCGCCGCCAGGGGGGCGCCCTGGAAGGCGATCTCGCCGGTCCAGTTGCTGTGCAGCCCGGCGATGCAGCGGGCGAGCGTCGTCTTGCCGGAGCCTGATTCGCCGACCACGGCGACGCAGGACTCGGGGGGCACGTCGAGCGTGACGCCGGAGAGGACTGATGTCTGGCCGTAGCTGGCGCTGACGTTGCGGACCGACAGGATCGGCGCCGCCGCGGCCGCCGCCCTGGCCCCGGCTACCGCCGGACGCCGGGCCGGTTCGGGCCGGATTTCGGTGGCCCGCAGGCACCGGACGGTACGGCCGTTGATGACGACCGGCTCGGGTTCCTGCGACCGGCAGTCCTCGATGGCCAGGCTGCAGCGCGAGGCGAAGGAGCACCCGGTGCCGCGGCGGCCCGGCCGCGGCTGATGGCCGTCGATGCCGGTGAGGACCTCGGCGCGCTCCGGTGACGGGACAGCCCCGATCAGCCCGCGGCTGTAGGGGTGCAGCGGCTCGCAGAACAGCTGGTCGGCAGAGCCGAGTTCGATGATCCGTCCCGCGTACATGACCGCGACGCTGGCCGCCAGCCCGCTCACCACGGCCAGGTCATGGCTGACGTAGACGGCCGCCACCCCGTAGGACCGGCAGAGGCCGCGCACGGTCTCCAGGACGTGGCGCTGAGTCGAGACATCCAGGCCGGTCGTCGGCTCGTCCAGCACGATGAGCGACGGCCTGCAGGTGAAAGCCATGGCTATGCTGACGCGCTGCTGCTGGCCGCCGGACAGCTGATGCGGGTAGCGGCGAAGCAGCTCGGGAGTCGCGTCGAGACGCGCCTCGCCCATGACCTCCGCCACGCGCGCATCTATGTCGTCGGCGACTCCGGCGTGCACCAGCAGTGCCTCCCTGAGCTGCGTGCCGATCCGCAGCGTCGGGTTGAGCGCCGAGGAGGGATCCTGGGGCACGTAGCTGACCTTCGCGCCGCGCGCCGATCTCAGGTCACCGGGGCTGAGCGCCAGCAGGTCGACCCCGTCCAGCCTGACCTGCCCGCCGCTGATCTTCAGGCCCCGGCGGACATGGCCGAGCAGGGCGAGCGCCACCGTGGACTTGCCTGACCCTGACTCGCCGACCAGGCCGAGCACCTCGCCGGCCCGGACAGAGAAGCTGATCTCGCTCACTACATCCGGCCCCGATTCGAGGCAGACCTCAAGGTCCTGTACCGAGAGCCTGGTACCGGCGGATGGCCGGGACGATCCGGGCGGCCCGGTGAGTCCGCCGGGGCGGTGCACTGGCTCGTATCTCACTGCGCCACCCCCGTGCCGAGATCGGAGATCAGAGCCGCTTCCTCCGGCCGGCGCTCGACGCCGATGGCCACTCTGGCAATCGCGTCGGTAAAGGTATTGGTACCGATGGTGAGCAGCGCGATCAGCGCGGCGGGAACGATCACGGCCCAGGGGTTAAGCGCCAGGCCGATCCGGTTCTCGTTGATCATCGTGCCCCAGTTGGACGCCGGCGGCGCCTGCCCGAAGCCGAGAAACGCCAGCCCGGCGATGATCACGATCGAATAGGTCAGCCGCAGGCCAGACTCGACCATGAGCGGGGCGACGAGGTTGGGCAGGATCTCCTTCGTCATGATCTTGTTTGGCGGCATTCCCTGCAGTTCGGCCACCTTGACGTAGTCCCGCTCGGAGATGTCCAGGGTCGCCGACCGCACCACCCTGGCGACCTGCGGCGCGTGCGAGATGCCGACCGCGAGCACGATCAGCCAGAGCTTCGGGCCGATCAGGGCCAGCAGCAGGAGGGCGAACACCAGCTGCGGGAACGACAGGATCACATCGACGGTCCGCATGATGATCCCGTCCGCCTGACCGCGCAGGTAGGCGGCCGACATGCCGGCCATCGCGCCGACCGTGACCCCGATGGCCGTCGCGGCGACGGCCATGATCAGCAGGATCCAGCCGCCGTCCAGGACCCTGGACAGGAGGTCTCGGCCCAGGAAGTCGCTGCCAAGGGGAAAGGAGCCTGACGGCCTGGCGAACTCGACGGTCGCGAGTGCGTTGGGCGACTGCGGGACGATGAACGGGCCGACGACCGCCACGAGCACGACAAAGGACGTCAGCGCGAGCCCGATCGCGCCTCGCCGGGTGCGCACGGCCGCCCACAGCACCGAGGCCCACTGATGCCGGCGCATGCCGCTCGCGGCCGGCCTGGTGACGCCCGATACAGCGGGAGTGGCGGGTGTGTTGACTGTCATCGCTATCTCGCGATCCTCCGGCGAGGAGTGGCCGCCAGCGCGACCACATCGGCGATGATGTTGGCGAACACGTAGAACGCCGCGAGCACGACGACGACGAACTGGATGATGGGTATGTCGCGGTTGTCGACGGCGAAGACGAGCTCCTGGCCGATGCCCGGAAAGTTGAACACGTATTCCACGATGACGATGCCGCCGGCCAGGTAGAGGAAATTGAGGCCGATGACCTGGATGGTCGGCGCGATGGCATTCGGCAGCGCGTGCACGAGGACGATGCGCCATTCCGGCACGCCCTTGAGCCTGGCCATCTCCACGTAATCAGACTCCAGAGCCTCGATCATCGCGGCCCGCATCATCCGCATGATGTACGGGACGATCACGATGACCAGGGTGGCGACCGGCAGGATGAGCAGCTCCGGGCTGTCCCACGGGTAGGTGCCGGGGGGGAGCAGGGAGACCGCGGGCAAGACCTGCCATACCACGGTCGAGAGCAGGATGATCAGGCCGATGGCGACGACGAAGTCGGGCAGCGAGGTCACGGCCAGGGCGATGACCGAGCTGACGTGATCGAACCACCCGTCCTTGCGCAGCGCGGCCGCGGCACCGAGGGCAACGCCGATAACCGAGCCGATCAGGCCGGTGACCAGGACGAGCACGGCGGAGTCGACGAGGCGCGGCGCCACCACGGTCCAGACGGCCTCGCCGTTGGCCAGCGACCGGCCGAGGTTGCCGGTGAACAGCCCGGACAGCCAGGTCCAGTACTGGTCAACCGCGGGCCGGTTCAGGTGCAGCTGAATGTCGAGGGCACGCACCCGGGCCGGGTTGGCATTGCGGCCGAGTACGGCGAAAGCCGCATTGCCCGGCAGGATCTCCGTGGCCACGAAGACGATGACCGAGACCAGGAACAGCGTGAACAGGCCGAAGACGGTTCGCCGCCGGACCAGCCGCAGGATGGGGCGGCCATCGCTGCGGGAGACCGCCGACGCCGGCTGGGCTGGCTGGACGGGGGCCGCGGTCGCGGTCACGGCGGGCTCATCCAGCGGAACGTGTGGGCAACTGCACCTGCCACGTCGCCGGCTCCTTCCGTCAGCGTCGGTGAACTGGCAGGTCAGGGCCGATCCGTCCCGCCGCCGACGTGATCGTCGGCTGAAGATGTACCGGCCGCCGCCATCGGGATGGCGTGACCACCATCTGTAGCCTAACCGGTCGCCGGTAGCCTAACCGGTCAGCCGAGACGATAGTGGCGAGCTGCCGGGCAACAGGACCCTCGGAATTCCTCGCTGGCCTGATCAGCGTGCCGAGGCCGCCGGTGACCCGTCCGGCCCGGCCGGCAGGTACCGGCCGCTACCTGGCCCGCCGACCAGCACGCCATCGGCGGCAGTCAGGGCGCCCCTCAGCAGCACGGCACGGACCCGCCCCCGCCTCCGGTGCCCGGCGTAGACACTGGGACCGGTGCCGTCGTCAAAGGAATCCGGGCCGACGACCGTCTCTCCGGCCGGGTCGAAAACGACGACGTCGGCGTCCGAGCCCGGTGCCAGCGCCCCCTTGCGCGGGTAGTGCCCGAAGATCCTGGCCGGGTTCTCCGACACCAGCTGCACGAGCCGGCTGACTCCGATCCCCCTGGCCAGGCCCTCCGATAGCAGCATCGGCACGCGTGCGCCGATGCCGGCGATCCCGTACTCGCAGCTCTCGCCCGGTGCGGTCAGCTCGGCCGGGACGGCCGACCTGGTCTGGCAGTGGTCGGAGCCGACCGCATCGACCGTCCCGTCCGCGACTGCCTCCCACAGCGCCTCGATATGATCCCGGCCCCGCAGGGGCGGGGCCACCAGGTACCGGCCGGCGTCCGCGCCCGCATAGCTGTGCTCGTCGAGCAGCAGATGGTGCAGGCAGACTTCGGCGAAGACCGGCGAGCGGCGCTTCCGGCGGGCCAGGCGCACCAGCTCGATCGCGCCGGCCGTGGACAGGTGGACCAGGTAGCACGCCGCGCCGGTGAGCGACGCAATGGCGAGCGTGCTCGCGACCGCCTCCTCTTCCACCTCGGGCGGCCGGGTGTCGCAGAAGGCACGGGCGCCGCGGCGGCCAGGATCCGCCGCGGTGTCCCGCGTCACGGTGTCCACCAGCGCCTCGATCAGGGGCCCGTTCTCGCAGTGCACCTGCACCAGCAGCCCCAGCCGGCGGGCGACGGTCATCAGCTCGAATAGCCGCCTCGGCGAGCACATGATGCCCAGCTCGGGATAGGCCAGGAAGACCTTCACGGCCGCGGCCCCGGCGCGCCGGGCCGCGGCCAGATCGGCCGGGGTGGTGTGCTCGGGGTCATAGAGCATGGCGTGCAGGCCGACATCGATGACCGCACCGCCGCCGGCCAGTTCGGCCCGGCGGCTGAGCAGGCCGTCAATATCGCCCTGGCCGGGGTCGGGATTAGTGAACGAGAGGGCCGTCGTGGTGCCGCCCAGTGCCGCCGCCGCGGTGGCCAGGCGCACCTGGGCCATCAGATGACAGTGCGGATCGACGCCGCCGGGCAGCACATAGCAGCCGGCCGCGTCCACCTGCTGACCGCCGACGGCGCCCTGGCCCGGCGGCACGGGCGCGGCCCGGCCCAGTCCGGCGATCGTGCCGCCGCTCAGCAGGAGATCCGACCGGCGCGGGCCATCGGGCGTGACGACGGTCCCGCCGACGATCGCGCTGACGTCCATGGCGATGCTCCTGGCTTCCCTAGGCCTTCCTAGGCCTTCCCTGGCCTTCCTGGCTTTCTCCGGCCTTCCTGGCCTGCCCCTGGCTTCCTTGGGCCTTCCTCTGACGCCCGGCATCACTTACGGTACTGAGACATCCGGCGCCGGACGAGGGGGAGCATGGCGGAGAACGAGCCAGGACATGCTGGTCCAGTTCGCGATTTCGTCGGGTATGGCCGCCGCATTCCCCTGGTGCGCTGGCCGGGCGATGCCAGCCTGGTCGTGAATATCGTGGTCAACTACGAGTCAGGCGCCGAGTACTCGCTGCCCGACGGGGACGGACGCAACGACAGCTGGGGCGAGTACTCCTACCAGATCGGCCCGCAGATCCGGGACCTCGGGACCGAGACCCACTTCGAGTTTGGCAGCCGGGCCGGGATCTGGCGGCTGGCCAGGCTCTTCGACCGGTATCAGGTGCCGGTCACGATCGGCGCGTGTGCCGTCGCCCTGGAGCGCAATCCGGCGGTCGCCGAGTGGATCACCGAGGCGGGCCACGACGTGCTCGCGCACGGATGGCGCTGGAGCGAGCTGTCGGAACTCACCAGGGAGCAGGAGCGCGATGACCTGCGGCGCGCCGTCGAGTCGATCGAGCGGCTCACGGGGGAGCGGCCGCTGGGCTGGTACGGGCGCTCGTTCCCGAGCGTGCACACCAGGGACCTGGTCGTCGAGGAGGGCGGGTTCGTCTACGACTCCGACAGCTCCAATGACGAGCTGCCGTACTTCGTTGACGTGCGCTCCTCGCCGTTTCTGGTCGTGCCCTACTCCAAGGTGTACAACGATAACCGCTACCTGCTGAGCCCCACGTACTCCGCCCCGCGCCACTTCTTCGAGACCCTGCGCGCCGCGGTGGACTACCTGTGCGAGGAGGCAGAGGCCGGCGATGGCGCCCGCATGATGACGGTGGGCCTGCACGAGCGGTGGAGCGGCCAGGCCGCCCGGGCCTCGGCGGTGCGCGACTTCATCGAGTACGTGCAGTCCCGCCCGGATGTCCGGTTCATGCGGCGGCTGGACATCGCGCGCTGGTGGCTCGACCACCACGCGGGCTGGGACACAGGCGGTCGAGCGTGAGAGCTGTGACGTTCGCGGGGGCAGGCGGGAACGAGGTCGTCAGGTTCGCCGAGCGCCCCGATCCGGTACCGGCTGACCACGAGGTCGTAGTCGCGGCCCGCTTTGCGGGCCTGAACTGGGCAGACGTGGCGCAGCGGATGGGCAACTACCCGCCGCCCCCCGGCGCGCCGGCTGACATCCCCGGCCTGGAGGTCGCGGGAGTGGTCACGGCGGCCGGCCCGGCGGTGCGGGCCTGGCATGCCGGCGACCGCGTCTTCGGCATTGTCGGCGGCGGCGGGCTGGCTGACCGGGTCGCCGTCCACGAGCGGCACATCACCGCGATCCCGGCGAATCTCGCTGACGATGTCGCCGCCGCCGTGCCCGAGGCGTACATCACCGCCCACGATGCGGTGTTCACCAGGTCCGGCCTCCTGCTCGGTGAGGTCCTGCTGGTGAACGGGGCCAACGGCGCGGTGGGATCCGCCGCGGTCCAGCTCGGCCTGGCGGCCGGGGCCAGGGTCGTGGCCAATGTCAGGTCGCCAGGATCGGCTGCGGCGCTCGCGGAGCGGGGTGCCCTGGTCGTCAGCCCGCAGACCGCCCTGGAGCAGGTGGCCGCGCTGGGCGGCGCCGATGTGGTGCTCGAGCTGGTCGGCGCGCCGAACCTGGACTTCGACTTCGACGCCCTCGCGTCGAAGGGACGGATCGTCGTGGTCGGCACTACGGCGGGGGAGTCGGCCGGCATCTCGCTTCGCGCTCTGATGGGCAAGCGGGCCAGGCTGGACGGCACCGTCCTGCGGGCCCGGCCGATGGAGGAGAAGGCGGCGGCCGTGCAGTCGTTCGCCCGGTCGGTCCTGCCGCTGCTGGCGGGCGGCCGGGTGGCACCGGTGATCGAGCGCGTCTTCAGCGCCGCCGATGCCGCCGATGCCTTTGACTACCTGGCGCGGCCAGGGAAGTCCGGGAAGATCCTGCTGGAGTTCTCATGACTAATACGGTGACTAGCACGGGCCCGGTGCTGCGGGCCGGCCTGATCGGCGCGGGCTGGATCGGGCAGCAGCACGCCGCGACCCTGGCCCGGCGGGATGACATCGCGGTGGCCGCGGTCTGCGACGTCGACGCCGGGCGGGCCGCGGCCGTGGCGCAGGGCAGCGGCGCGCAGGTGTTCGCCGACTGGCGGCAGATGCTCGATACGGCCTCGCTCGACGCGGTCTGGGTCTGCACGCCGCCCAGGACGCATGCCGAGCCCGCGATCACCGTCCTCGACCTGGGCCTGCCCCTGTACCTCGAGAAGCCCATCGCGCGCACCCTGGATGATGCCCGCGCCATCGTCGCCGCCGCGGCGCGCAGCGGCGCGGTCTGCGCGGTCGGGTATCAGTGGCATGCGGCCGGGGTACTCGGCGACGCGCAGCGCATCCTGGCCGGCCGGGACGTCGGATGCCTGGTCGGGCAGAGCGTCGGCGGCACGCAGTCCCGTCCCTGGTTCCTCGACCGGGCCGAGGGGGGCGGGAACCTGCTGGAGCGCGGTAGCCATCACATCGACCTGGCCCGCGCCCTGGCGGGCGAGATCGTCGCCGTCCAGGCGGCGGCCTCGTCCGTGCGCCTGGCGCCGTGGCCGGCGGGGACCGGAGACATCGACGACGCCGTGACGCTGATCCTGCATTTCGCGAGCGGCGGCCTCGGGACCATCGTGGTCGCATGGACGAGCGACAGCCTGCCCGGTTCCTACTGGGTCGAGGTGACGGCGCGGGACACGGCGCTGCGCATCGACCTGGACCCCGATTTCCGCCTGTCCGGCACGAGCGACGGCGCGGCGGTCAGCGCCGTTTCGCCCGTGTCGCCGTTTGAGCGTTCCGTGGACCGTTTCGTGACGGCCGTGCGCACAGCCGATCCCGGGCTTGTCTTCTGCCCGCCCGCAGATGCGTTTCAGACTCTCGCGGTGGCCTCGGCCGCGGAAGATGCCCTGCTCAGCGGGCAGACAGTACCCGTGCCACGGGAGTGATTATTGCGTTATTGTCAACGCAATGCGTTCGACGGGACGTATGTGCCGGCCTTGTGAGAGTATGACCGGCGGCTGGGTTAAATGTCGTGTCAGTCCTTATGTCTATTGAGGTGAACTTCGTGGACCAACTTGCTGTAAGCGGCGCGCGTAACTCCGGGGATGGCTTCGGCCGTCGCGACTTCCTCCGGGGTATAGCGGCCACGGGCGTGGTCGCGGGCGCTGGCAGCCTGCTGGCCGCGTGCTCGAGTAGCTCGCCGAGCGCGGCCCCGCCGGTCAAGAGCAGCGCCCCTAAGCGGGGTGGCGACCTGAAGGTAGGCCTCTCCGGCGGCTCGGGCACCGATACCCTCGACCCGCACAAGGGCCTGACCTATCTGGACACGGCTCGTGCCCAGTCGCTTTACCAGCCGCTGCTCCAGCTGAACGCCCAGGCGCAGACCGAGTTCGTGCTGGCCGAGTCGATCACCCCGAATAAGACAACCGCCGAGTGGATCATCAAGCTCAGGCCGGGCATCACTTTCCATGACGGGAAGCCCCTGACCGCTGATGACGTCATCTTCACGTTCAAGAGGATCATCAACGGCAAGTTCAGCGGGGCGAACTCCCTGGGGCCGATCAATCTCGCCGGGCTCAAGGCGCTGGACGCGCACACCGTGATGGTCCCGATGACCAGGCCCTACGGCAGCTTTGTCGACCAGCTCGCGTACTGGTACTACCTGTACATCGTGCCGGTCGGCTTCAACCCGGCGAAGCCGAACGGGACCGGGGCGTTCACCTACCAGAGCTTCACCCCCGGCCAGCGCAGCGTGTTCACCCGCAATACGAACTACTGGCGCTCGGGCCTGCCTTATGTCGACACCCTGACCATCATCGACTTCAGCGACAACACCGCCCTGCAGAACGCGCTGACCACCGGCGTCATCCAGGGCGCGGGCGCGCTGGAGGGCCCGCAGCTGGCCGCGCTGGCCAAGGCCCAGGGCGTGAAGACCGTCGCCTCGCACACCGGCGCGATCACCCCGTTCACGATGCGCGTCGACCAGGCGCCGTTCAACGACGTCAACGTGCGCCAGGCGATGCGGCTGCTGGTCGGCCGCCAGCAGCTCATCAACTCGGCCCTGGACGGCTTCGCGGTCGTCGGGAACGACGTCTTCTCGCCGTACGATCCCAACTTCGACCACTCACTGGTCAGGAACACCGACATCGCGCAGGCCAAGTCCCTGCTCAAGAAGGCCGGTCACGAGAACCTGGCCGTGACGCTCACCACCTCCGCCGTCGCGACCGGCACCGTGGCGATGGCGACCGTGCTGGCCCAGCAGGCCAAGGCGGCCGGGGTCACAATCAAGATCAACAACGTTGATCCCAGCGTCTTCTTCGGCCCCAACTACCTGCAGTGGACCTTCTCCCAGGACTTCTACAACTACTCGCCGTACCTGGCCCAGGTCGCCCAGTCGATGCTGAAGACGGCGCCCTTCAACGAGACGCACACCAACAACGCTCACTACAACAGCCTGTACGACCAGGCCAACGCGACCCTGAGCCCGTCGACGCGCAAGCAGATCGAGCAGGAGATGATGATGTTCGACTTCACCCAGGGCGGCTACATCATCCCTGCGTACATCGACGCGCTCGATGCCTACAGCACGAAGATCACCGGATACTCGGCCGCGAAGGTCGGCCAGCCCCTGGCTGACTTCGACTTTGAGCATTTCTCATTCGTCTGAGCAGCCTGGCCTGAGTAGTACCGCCGGCCCGCGGCGACGTCAGCACGGACGTCGCCGCGGGCCGGCCGGTCAGGGGGGCCGACCGGGCTGGTGTCCCGTGCCCGACCATCTCGTTATCGCCAGCGCTTGACGTTTGCCGGGCAGGAGCAGACACCGTGTGAGAGTATGACCCAGTTGTGGGCAAGGCCGAGGCGCCAGGTCAGACGGCGCGCCGTCGGCACAGAGGCGGTATCTCGCGAGCTCGAGCTAGCGGAGATCCGGTATCGCGCCAGTGAAAGACAGTCCTGTGGAGGTACCCTCGGTGGGCCATCTGGATGATCGTGTGCCGCTCCTGTCCGGGGATGCTGTGGGCCGTCGCAAGTTCCTGTCCGGAGTAGCCGCCGTCGGCGCGGCCGCGGGTGCGGGAAGCCTGCTGGCCGCCTGCGGGACAAGCTCGAAGAGCACGGCACCACCCGTGGCGGCCCAGGCCGCCAGCCAGAAGCGCGGCGGCAGCCTGAAGGTGGGCCTGTCCGGCAGTTCGGGTAATGACACCCTCGACCCGCACCAGGGCCTGACGTACCTGGACACGGGCCGGGCGCAGTCGCTGTACCAGCCGCTGGTCCAGCTGAACACCAACGCGCAGATCGAGTACGTGCTGGCCGAAGAGAACGGGATCCAGCCGCAAGGATCGAACAGTCAGTGGGTCATCAAGCTCAGGCCGGGCGTCACTTTCCACGACGGGAAAGAACTCACCGCTGACGACGTCATCTTCACCTTCCGGCGGATTAAGACCGGCGGGTTCGCTGGGAGCAACTCGCTCGGCCCGATGGACCTCGGCGGGCTGAAGGCGCTCGACAAGCACACCGTCCAGGTGCCGATGACCAAGCCCTACGGCAGCTTCGTCGAGCAGCTGGCCTACTGGTACTACCTGTACATCGTGCCGGACGGATACAACCCGAAGGCGAAGCCGAACGGTACCGGGCCGTTCGTGTACCAGAGCTTCACGCCCGGCCAGCGCAGCGTATTTACCCGGAACCCGAACTACTGGAAACCCGGCCTGCCCTACGTCGACACGCTGACCATCATCGACTTCCCCGACAATATCTCGCTGCAGGACGCCCTGATCACGGGCGTCATCGAGGCCGCGGGCGCGCTGGAGGGCCCGCAGCTCGCGGCGCTGGCCAGCACCGCGGGCGTCAAGACCGTCGCCTCGCACACCGGCTCGATCACCCCGTTCACGATGCGGGTCGACCAGCCGCCGTTCAACCACGTCAACGTCCGCCAGGCGATGCGGCTCCTGGTCGACCGCCAGCAGCTGATTGACTCGGCCCTGGACGGCTACGCGGTTGTCGGGAACGACGTTTTCTCGCCCTACGATCCCGACTACAACCACTCGCTGCGCCGGCAGGCTGACATCCCGCAGGCGATGTTCCTGCTCAAGCAGATCGGCATGTCGGATCTCAAGGTCACGCTGACGACCTCGGCGGTCGCTACCGGAACGGTCGCGATGTCCACCGTGCTGAAGCAGCAGGCGAAGGCCGCGGGGGTCACCATCAATATCAGCAACGTGGGCCCCGACACCTTCTTCGGCCCCAACTACACCAAATGGACGTTCTCCCAGGACTTCTACAACTACTCGCCGTACCTGGCCCAGGTCGCCCAGTCGATGCTGTCGGTGTCGCCGTTCAACGAGACGCATACCAATAATCCTCAGCTGAACAACTGGTACAAGCAGGCGAACGAGACTCTCAGCACCGCCACGCGTAAGGAAATCGTGCGGGATATGCAGAATTTCGACTTCACCCAGGGCGGTTACATCATCCCGGCGTACATCGACGCGCTGGACGCCTACAGCACCAAGATCACTGGATACTCGACCGCCAGGGTGGGCCAGCCGCTGACCGACCTCAGCTTCGAGCAGTACTCGTTCGTCTAGCCAGTATCCGCTCGTCTAGCCAGCAAGATTCACTTCATCTGAGCAGTGAGGCCGCACATGCCGATGCAGTACAGATTGCTCGCCTCGAGTCTCGGCTTTCCTGAGGGCCCGGCCATCATGGGCGATGGCCGGATCGTCCTGTGCGACGGCAACACCGGTGAGCTGCTGTCGTATGACGAACCGGATGTCTCCCGGTATGCCGTCACCGGCGGCTCGCCGTGGGGCACGGTGCTGGGCTCCGACGGAGCCGTCTACGTAACCCAGGGCGGCAACGTGCCCGGCAGCGGCGATACCAGCGCCGTATCCGGGATCCAGCGGGCCTGGCCTGACGGCACGGTCGAACTGCTGTTCTCGCAGGTCGCCGGGCATGCCCTGTATGGCCCGAACGACCTCGCCTTCGGGCCGGACGGGCGGCTGTACTTCACCGAGTCAGGCAGTGAGCAGGACTTCCGGTTCGACGTGCGCGCGCCTGGCGCCCTGTACGTCGTCGACTCCTCCGGCCACGGCGAAATGCTGCTGGAGCGGCCCGGCGTCTACCCGAACGGGATCGCCTTCGACGCCCGGCAGCAGCTGTACTGGACGGAGTCCGCCGCGCACCGGGTCTGCCGTCTGCAGGACGGCCAGCCCGTGACGTTCTGCCAGCTTTCCGACAACCACGTGCCCGACGGGATGGCGTTCGCCGCCGACGGCCGGCTCTTCGTATGCACGACTGTCTCGGGCGGCGTCACCGTCGTCTCGCCCGACGGCGAGGTGCTGGAGGAGATCCACCTGGGCGAGCACGCGACGAACTGCATCTTCGACGGTTCGGCGCTGTATGTGACCGCGACTCGCGAAGCGGACATCGAGGCGTCGCAGCGCACCGGCACGTTCTGGCGGGTCGAGACCGACGCCACCGGCCTGGACCTGCTGCCGGGCCAGCTGTAGCACTCCGCTACAGCCCCAGGCCAGCCCACCGGCTGGCCGCCACGGCGGGCCTGGCGGTCAGGAAATCGAGTAGCTGCGCGGCCGTGGCCGGCACGATCTGATCGGGAACGGCCAGCCCCGCCGCGGCCAGGGTCGGCGCCAGCCCGGCGCATTCGCCGACGACGACGAAGTCGTAGCCGTGGCGACTGAATTCCTCCAGCTGCTCGGCCACCTCGGCCAGAACCCGCTCGGCGATCTGCGCCGGGTAATCCGCCGCGGGCAGCTGCATCACTCCCCATCCGGCCCGAGCCGCCGCGGCGAGCCCGTCGATCCCGCCCGGTGGCGGGTTCACGTAGTCATCGGCGAGGATCGCGACCCGGAACGAGCGCTCGTCAGGCTTCACTGGGGCTCTCCAGACTGGGGCTCTTCAGACCGGGGCTCTCCAGACCGGGGCTCTCCAGCGCGGACTCGATCCGGGCCTGCTGGTCGGCCTCGTCGTGGCCGGGCAGCGCATGCGTCTCGCCGCCCAGCCGGGGGGCGATTCCCCGGCGGCCCAGCTCCCGCCGCAGCTCCTCGACGAAGATCCCCTCGCCGTCGGTAAGCTCGGCGGTTCCCTCCGGCCACTCCGGCAGGCCGCCGCGGGCCGGGTCCGAGCTGGTGATCCGCACCCCCATCGAGGGGCTGCCCTCCACGCCGATCAGGGCGATGTCCTCTCCCTGCTGGACGCGCACGCTGATCATGTCGGCGACGGTGACGGCCAGCCGGCGGCAGTGCTTGCGGTAGGCGGCCGTATCCAGCTGCTCGCGCACGGCCCAGAACCGGTTCAGGCCGGTGAACGCGAGCTCGGGGCACGGCATCTGCTCGATCCGCCAGCCCTTCGCGCGCAGTACGTCTACCACGGGGGAGTAGACCCCCGCGCAGTGCGCGCCGTCGCCCACCTTGGAGTTCTGGTTCAGCAGGCAGTGCGCCACAAATGCCACACCCATCTGCCGAGCATAGCCGCGGCCTATACTCGGGCGCGTGCCCCGCAGCGCCGTAGTGACCGGATCCTCGTCCGGGATCGGCCGCGCGATCGCCCTGCGGCTGGCCCGCGACGGGCTGCGGGTCCTGCTCGCCGACGTGCGCCGTGATCCGCTGACCGGCGGAGAGCCCACCGATGAGCTCATCGCGCGCGGCGGCGGCGACTGCGAGTTCGTCCCGGCCGACGTCTCCCGGCGTGCGGACTGCGAGGAGCTGGTGGCCCGTGCCGTCGCGCGGACGGGAAGCCTTGATGTCCTGGTCAACAATGCCGTGCTCGCCGGGGCCCACTCCAGGCCGCTGCTGGACACCGGCGATGATGACTTCGACGCGATTATCTCGGTGAACCTGCGCGGGCCGTTTATGCTGTGCCGTGCGGCAGTCAGGCAGATGCTCACCCAGCCGCTGCGCGGCGACGCCCGCGGCCGGATCGTCAATATCACCTCCCAGCACGGCATGGTTGGAGCGCCGGGCCATTTTGCGTACGCCGTCAGCAAGGGCGGCCTCGTGCAGCTGACCCGTCAGATCGCGGTCGAGCACGGGCGCGACGGCATTATCTGCAATGCGGTGGCCCCCGGCAAGATAGTGACCGGCGCCGTGGGGGATCTCAGCCAGGATCCCGACAGCGCGGCGTATGTCCGGTCGCGTACGCCGTTCGGGCGGCTCGGCGAGCCGCAGGATGTCGCCGCCGCGGTCGCCTTTCTCGCCTCCGACGCCGCTACCTACATCAGTGGCATCAACCTGATGGTCGACGGCGGGTGGATGGCGTACTGAGCCGCGCCCGCCGGGCGGCCAGGGCGCCGGGCATGGCGGCCAGTAGCATCGATGTGCACGATCGATGTGCACGATCGATGTGCACGATCGATGTGCACGGGGGCATTGCCTGCGCGGCTAGCTATCTGCAAAGGGGCAGAGATGACCAGCTTCAGGCTGAGTGACGACCACGAGCAGCTCCGCCTGACCGTTGCCGACTTCGCGCGCGCCGTGGTGGCGCCGGTGATCGGCGGTTTCTATGAGCGCGGTGAGTTCCCCTACGAGATCGTCGCGAAAATGGGCAAGCTTGGCCTCTTCGGGCTGCCGTTCCCCGAGGAGTACGGCGGCATGGGCGGCGACTTCTTCGCGCTCTGCCTGGCCCTGCACGAGCTGGCCAGGGTCGACTCGTCGGTGGCCATCACGCTGGAGGCGGGCGTGGCGCTCGGCGCGATGCCGATCTACCGCTTCGGCGACGCCGGGCAGCGCGCCCGGTGGCTGCCCGACCTCTGCCAGGGGACTGCGCTGGCGGCGTTCGGCCTGACCGAGCCGGGGGGCGGATCGGATATCCCCGGCGGCATGCGCACGACAGCGCGGCTTGAGGACGGCGAGTGGGTGATCGACGGGTCGAAGGCCTTTATCACCAACGCGGGCACGTCGGTCACCGCCCTGATCACGGCGCTGGCGATCACCGGCCGTTCGGGCTGCAGGCCGGAGATCTCGGCGATCGTCGTGCCGTCGGGGACTGACGGACTGCGCATCGGGCCGGAGTACTCCAAGGTCGGCTGGTGCGCATCGGACACCAGGGAGGTGGCGTTCGCCGGCTGCCGGGTGCCCGCGGCGAACCTGCTCGGCGAGCCGGGCCGGGGCTACGCCCAGTTCCTGGAGATCCTGGATGAGGGCCGGATCGCGATCGCCGCGCTGGCGGCGGGCCTGGCCGAGGGCTGCGTCGACGAGTGCGTGCGCTACGCCAGGGAGCGCTCGGCGTTCGGGCACGAGCTCGGTTACTACCAGGGCATCCAGTTCAAGATCGCTGATATGGACGTCAGGGCGCATGCCGCGCGGCTCGCCTGGCATGATGCGGCCGCCCGGCTGGTCGCGGGGGAGCCGGTCAAGAAGTACGCGGCGATCGCGAAGCTCACCGCGTCGAATGCCGCCATGGACAACGCCCGCGACGCGACGCAGATCTTCGGCGGCTACGGGTTCATGAACGAGTTCCCGGTCGCGCGGTTCTACCGGGACGCCAAGGTCCTGGAGATCGGCGAGGGCACGTCGGAGGTCCAGCGGATGATCATCGCCCGCGAGCTCGGGCTGGGTGGCCGCGTCGCCCGTGGCTAGCCAGACACCATCTGCCGGACGTTGAGCGTATTACCGATCATCCCGGCGTCGAACATCAGCTGGGCCACCCGCTGGACCTGACCGACGCTCAGAGACGTCGGATAGGCCCCCAGGGTCACCAGGGCCGCGTCCTGCGCGGTCATGCCCGTCGCGCTGGGCAGCACGGCCTGCACGGGGGCCCGCATCCCGGAGTTGGCCTGCGCCTGAAGCAGCGCAGTCCGGAAGGACTGCACGGCCGAGGGGTTAGCGCTCGCGTACTTGGCCAGGCTGAAGTAGCCCGACAGCGGCAGGCCAGCCGCGGCCCCGCTGCTGGAGTCGAGCACCTCCTGCGCGCCGAGCTGGCTCTCGGCCTCGAAAACGTAGGGCTCGGGCACCAGGATCGCCTGGACCTTTCCGCTCTTCAGGTCGCCGACCATCTGAGCCAGCGGCGTCGGCTTCCAGGTCACGGAGGAGGGGCTGACCCCGTCGTCCTGCAGCACTGTCTCGGTCGCCAGCGTCTCGATGTTGTACGGGAGGTCAGAGTTATTGACCGAGCTGTTGACCGGGTAGGTGACGGCCGGTTCCGGCGTGGCCACGGTGGCGCCCGCGAGCTGCTGCGGCGTGGTGATCTTCGAGTTGGGCAGGGTGAGGACCTCCATCATGTTCGGCGCCGCGTCATACCCATCCGCGATCAGATGGAGCTTGAGGGCCCCCGTGTCCTGCCGGTAGAGGAAACCGGTGTAATCACCGGCTGCGATCTGGGCATCGCCGCTGCTCAGCGCCTGCGCCACCTCGGCGGTTGTCCCGTACGTCTTGACGACGACGTTCAGCCCGTGCTGCTTGAACAGGCCGTCCGCGGCAGCGACGCTGAGAGGGGCGTCGGCGACGCTGAGCGGGCCCTTGCTGCCGTCGCCGACAACGGCCACCGTGACTGTCTGGCTCCCCGCCGCACCAGCCTCGGATGATGTGCCGGGTACCCGGCAGCCGGACACCAGAAGCGCGGCCGACACGGATACCAGGATGATCCGCAGACCCGCGGTGCGGGCCGGGGCCGGGACAAGCCGCATGAGGCTCCCTCTTACGTGTTGATAGCGCGAAGATCGGACGTTCAGGGACGCAAACGCGCGTGAGACGATACCTTAGTCTTGCTGAGTTGAGGGATCACTGTGGTGCAATACCGATTTTCCGTAGGGATACAGGTATTCATGTGCGTGAGCCCGTGAGGCGTTAGAGTTGGGCCGGCTGTTCGCGCCGCAGTGCCCGCAGAATCCTCCGCCGGGAAGGGGTTTGCCATGTCGGTTCCGCTGTGGGGCCACGTTGGCTGGCCTCCGCCGCTCCCGCGGTGAGGGGCGCAAAGTCCGTGCGCTCCAGCAGCAGCACGGCTAACGGCACCAGCACCGGAGCTCAGGCGAAGCCCGCCGGTACGGGGTCCGCCGGTACCGGGACGGTCACTGCCCGGCAGGCACCTGCCACGTCGCAGGGAGCTGCCGCGAAGCAGGGAGCTGCGCCGAAGAAGCAGGAAGCGGCCGCGCCCGCGCCCGGCGGAGCCGCCTCCGATCGGCCGGCCAATGGCCAATGGCAGTCCGCCGAGGCCCAGCAGGCGCCACGCAAGGCCTCCCGGCGCGCGCTGAAGAACTGGCGGGTGCGATCGCGGCTGTTCCTGCTGGTCATCATCCCGACGGTGACGGCGGTGGCGCTCGGCGGACTCCGCGTTGCCTCGTCCGTGCAAAGCGCCCAGGTGTATCAGCGGGTCGGGCAGCTGGCTGCCCTGAGCGGGAAGGTCACGGGGCTGGTCCAGGCGCTGCAGAATGAGCGCCAGGACACGGTTCAGTACATCGTGCTGGGCACTGATGGCCGGGCTGACGGCCTGTCGCCGGCCAAGGCGACGGCGGCGCTGGCGGCTCCGGAGCTCGCGGTGCTGCAGAAGGACTACGGCGTCACCGGCCGGTGGGCGCGGCAGGCGAGCGGCCTGCTGCGCGACATCGGCAGTTCTTATCCCGCGCTGGCCCAGCAGGACGCCTCGGGCGCGCTGGCCGCGATCAGCGGGCTGCCTGCGCTGCGCCAGGCCGCGGCCCACAGCCAGCTTCCGCCGCTGCAGGTGATCCAGAGTTACGCGGCCGCGATCAGCTCGATCCTGGCCGTTGATGACCAGGTGGCCGTGGGCAGCAATGACTCCACGCTGGCAGACTCGGTCCGCGTGGCCAGCCTGATGTCAAAGATCAAGGAAGAGGCATCGCAGCAGCAGGCGATCCTGACCTCGGCGCAGGCCCTGGACCTGTCGGGCTCCGGGCAGTTCAATCCCAGCCAGCAAGCGGCCATCAACGAGGCGCAGGCCGAGCAGCAGGGCAACCTGGCGGACTACAACGAGAACGCCACCGCCGCCCAGAAAGAGCTGTACCACAACGCCGTGTCGGGAACGGCGGTCGTCAACGCGCAGCAGCAGGAGCAGCAGGCGATCTCCGTGGCCACCAGCGGCCAGGCCTCCGCGAGCGACCCGACGATCGCCAACGCCAGCGCGGCTATGACCTACCTGGTGGCGAGCTTCCGGTCGGCCGAGAGCCAGCTGGTGAACTCGGTCATCGCCCGGAGCAAGCAGCTGCGGAACAACGCGATCACCTCGGTGGTCATCGACAGCCTCGCGGTGCTCCTCGTCCTGGCGCTGGCGCTGATCTTCACCACGATCGTCGGCACGTCGATGGTGCGACCTCTGCGCAGGCTGCGGGCCGGAGCCCTGGAGGTGGCCGGGCTGCGCCTGCCCGAGGCAGTCCGCCGCATGAACGAGAGCGACGGCGAGGCCGTCTCACTGGACGTGGAGCCGATCAACGTGGACTCCACGGACGAGATCGGTGAAGTGGCGCGGGCCTTCGACCAGGTGCACAGGGAGGCGCTGCGGCTGGCCTCCAACGAGGCCGCGCTCCGCGGAAACGTCAACGCGATGTTCGTCAACCTCTCCCGCCGCAGTCAGTCGCTCGTCGAACGGCAGATCCGGCTCATCGACGAGCTCGAGCAGGGCGAGCAGAACTCTGAGCGCCTGTCCAGCCTCTTCCAGATGGACCACCTCGCCACCCTGATGCGCCGCAACTCCGAGAACCTGCTGGTGCTCGCGGGCCATGACGTGGCCAGGCGCTGGAATAAGCCGGTCGCGCTGGTGGACGTGCTTCGGGCAGCCGTGTCCGAGATCGAGCAGTACGAGCGCGTCACCCTCAACGTGCAGCCAGGAATCTCGGTCCGCGGCCAGGCGGTGAGCGACGTCGTCCACCTGACCGCTGAGCTGGTCGAGAACGCGACGTCCTTCTCCCCGGCCGATACCCCGGTCAGCATCGTCGGGCACCTGCTCAGCAGCGGTGGGGTGCTGCTGGAGATCGCCGACCAGGGCGTGGGCATGGGCGCCGAGGAGATGGCCCACGCGAACTGGCGGCTGGACAATCCTCCGGTCGTGGACGTCGCGGTATCGCGCCGGATGGGCCTGTTCGTGGTCGCCCGGCTGGCGGCCAGGCACAGCATCAGAGTCCGGCTGCGTCCGGCCTCCACTGGCGGCCTTACCGCGCTGGTCTGGCTGCCCGATGAGGTGGTTACCCACGACGCTCCGGGCAGCTCCCGGCTCCCGGATCGGCTTGACTCCCCGGCTGCCCTCCAGAGCAGCGGCAATGGCAGCCCCGGCGGCAATGGCAGTCCGGGCGGCCCAGGCGGCGGCACCGGAAACGGGATGTGGGTACAGCCGGAGCGCTCGGCCGCCGAGCAGGAAGTCAATGCGGCCAGGGCACCGAGATTCGCACCGCTGCTGGCCGACGCCGCGGATGCGGGCCTCGGGCCGCGCCGCATACCTGGAGCGGGCCCCAGGCCGGGAAGCGATCGCGCGCCGGCCACCGGCCCGCTGCCCGCGTTCCGGACCAGCCCACAGCCTGCTCCCCAGTCCGCTCCGCAGCGGGACGCGGAGGCGTTTGTCCCCGCGCCGCAGTCCGTAGCTGAGGTTGCGACGTCCGGTACGGCGTCGGAGCAGTTCGGGAGCGCCTCAACGCCCGAGGCAGGATGGGGCAGGCAGGCCGGATCTGCCGGTGTGGCTGGCGGCACCCGCGTGCCTGGCTCGGCCAGCGTCGCCGCGTCCGCTCAGCGCCGCCCCACGTCCGGTGGGCCAGGCGGGCCGCCAACTACGGTGAAAGGCCTAGGCGGTTCTTCTGACAGCCCCCGGTACGGCCGGACCGGCCGGATCGTGGACTCGCCGGAAGGCGGCGTGATCGTGCCTCCGCCGGCGTCGGCCGGAGAGGGAAACCGGCTGCCTATCTTCGAGGCCGTCGAGTCGGACTGGTTCCGCCATGGTCGGCATGGCATCAGCAAGCCTGGCGCGGATGAGCGGCCAGCCGGCAGCGTAGCCAGCAGCGACCCGGATACCAGCAGCCTCGGCGCCAGCAGCCTCGGCGCCAGCAGCCTTGGCGCCAGCAGCCTTGGCGCCAGCAGGGCCAGCACCAGCGAGGCCAGCACCAGCGGGGCCAGCGCTAGCGGCGCCAGCACTAGCGGCGCCAGCACTAGCGGCACCAGCACTAGCGGTGCCAGCGCCAGGATCGCCGACGCGACCAGTGCCGAGGACACTAGCTGGACCTCTGCCGCTGACGAGGGCTGGCGCGCGGCCGAAGCGGCGAGCGTCCCGACCTCAGGCGGCGTGACCCCCGCTGGCCTGCCCAAGCGCGTGCCCAAGGCGAACCTGGTCCCTGGCACGGCAGCGGAGGCGCCGAAGCCCGCGCCCGCGCTGACCCGGTCGGCGGCCGCCACCAGGGATCGTTTCGCCAGCTTCCAGCGAGGTATCAGGCAGGGCCGCGCCGCTGCGAGTGGCGATGATTCTGAGGGCGGAGAGGACGAAAGTTCCAGATGACGCGTGACATGAGGTCCCGCAGATGGTCATGTTAAGTGTGAGACCCCAGCTGAACCGGTCGATCGTCGTCCGCGCGACCAGCGCCACGGCCAGGGCGCTGACGCCGGATGTCTGTCTGGAAAGAAAGGAACACCCGTGAGTCCGCTAGTGCGCCCGGCGCAGGACTTGAGCTGGCTGATCACCAATTTTGTCGAGCGCGTGCCGTCTGTCGCACATGCAATTGTTGTCTCGTCCGACGGGCTGCCGATGGCGTTCTCGCAGGGATTCCCCGCCGATCGCGTGGACCAGCTTTCGGCGGTCACCTCCGGCCTGACCAGCCTGACCCAGGGTGCCGCCCGGGTGTTCGAGGGCGGAGCTGTCACTCAGACAGTCGTCGAGATGCAGCGCGGCCTGCTGATCGTGATGGCCATCAGTGACGGCTCCAGCCTGGCTGTTCTCGCGGCCGCTGACTGCGATATGGGCCTTGTGGCGTACGAGATGGCTTTGCTGGTGGAGCGGGTGGGAAGCGCGCTCACGCCTGAGATGCGTGGCCTGTCACCCGATATGCGCGAGGATGGCAGATAGTGACAGGAGAAGCCGGTGTCGGGTCAGCGCCGGGGTGACTGGGTACCATCTGACGGCATGACTCCGTTCGAGCCGGGAGGCCGTCAGCCCCGACCGGGGATCGAGCCTGCGGGCGTCGTTTCCGGTCCGCGTGATTCCGGTAAGCGTGACTCTGGTGTGCCTGACTCGGCTACGCCCGGAAAGGCCGAGACTCAGGGGAGCCCTCTGGTCCGGCCTTACGCGGTGACCAGAGGGCGGACCAAGCCGAGGTATCAGCTGCAGATCGAGGCCATGGTGGCCGCCTCTCACTACGAGGCGCGTGATCTGTCGGTGCTCAGTCCCGAGTGCCAGGCCATCCTCGGCTTCTGCCGGGACTGGCGCTCGGTGGCGGAGATTTCTGCAGTGCTCAGGATGCCTCTCGGCGTGGCACGTGTCCTGATCGCTGACATGGCGATGGAGGGGTTGGTTCGGGTTCACCAGATCGATCACGAGTATGGCCGCCCGGATGTCAACCTGCTGGAAAGGGTACTCAGTGGACTTCGCAAGCTCTAAGGCCGCGACCGGCCGGGCTGCAGACGCCGCGATGACGTCTGTGAAGATTGTCGTCGCGGGCGGCTTCGGCGTGGGCAAGACCACTTTCGTCGGATCCGTCTCGGAGATCACGCCGCTGACCACAGAAGCGGTCATGACCACGGCCAGCGAAAACCTGGACGACCTGTCTCAGACACCCGACAAGACGACGACAACGGTCGCCATGGACTTCGGCCGCGCGACCCTCGACGCAGGTCTCATCCTGTACCTGTTCGGGACGCCAGGGCAGCATCGCTTCTGGTTCATGTGGGACGACCTCATCCAGGGAGCGATCGGCGCTGTCGTCCTGGTGGACACTCGAAGGCTCGCGGACTCGTTCCCCGCCGTTGATTACTTCGAGTCCGCAGGCCTGCCGTTCATCGTGGCCGTCAATGGCTTCCACGGGGACTTCCCGCATGCCGTCACTGATGTGCAGGAGGCGCTGTCCATCAGTCCGCGCGTGCCGATTGTGGAGTGCGACGCGCGGGGCAGGAACTCGACCAAGGCGACCCTGATCGCCCTGGTCGAGCACGCCATGTCGATGCAGCTCAGCTCGCGGTAGGCGCTGGTGCCGGCGCTCCAGGGCCGGAGCGCCAGAGATGTTCGCGAGGTGCAGCTGAGGTAATGTTCACGAGCCAGGGGCGGTAGCTCAGCCGGTCAGAGCAGCGGACTCATAATCCGCCGGTCGTGGGTTCGAGCCCCACCCGCCCCACTGCGCTGCGCTTCTGCGCGAGCCTGCTCCTGCCGTCGAGCAGTTCTCTGGCGATGTCCAGGTGACCGGCATGCCGCGCGATCTCCTCGATAACGTGACCGCCAGCACCGCATCCGAGCGCGGTCGCGCGATCATCAGCAACAGACTCGCTCATGTCCGTTCCTCTCGGTTAACGTCGGCCGTTTTGGCTGGCTTGTCGCGGGAACGACGAGAGAGCAGCCTGAATGGATACTGGCCAGACGCCCGAGCGGCTGGCCAGCAATCGGCTTGAACGTGACTATCACCTGGTCACGGTTTCATGCCCGCACTACCAGTGGCCGCGACCAGCTCGAACTCGAAACGCCTCCGGCAGTGCCGGTGACACTAAGGGAGCTTCTCGTGAACCAGCCAGGCACTGCCCCGCAGCAGCTCGACGTGGTGGTCGTGGGGGCCGGCTTCTCCGGTCTTTACCTGCTTCACCGGCTGCGCGAGCTCGGGTTCTCCGTGAAGGTATTCGACTCGGCCAGCGATGTCGGCGGGACCTGGTACTGGAACCGCTACCCGGGAGCCCGCTGCGACATCCCCACCACGGACTACGCCTACAGCTTCGACCCGGAGCTGGAGAAGGAGTGGGCCTGGTCGGAGAAGTACGCCACCCAGCCGGAGATCCTTGACTATCTCCGGTTCGTGGACGACCGTTACGGCCTGCGCCGCGACATCGAGTTCTCCACCAGCATCACCTCCGCGCGCTGGGACGAGGGGGACAGAAGGTGGCTGCTGGCGACCGACGGCGGCCAGCACCTGCGGTGCCGGTACTACATCATGGCCAGCGGCTGCCTTTCGATGCCGAAGTCGCCCGACATCGAGGGCGCCGGCCGCTTCGCCGGCGAGGTCTACTTCACCAGCCGCTGGCCCCAGTCGGGTGTCGATTTCACAGGCCAGCGGGTCGCAGTCATCGGAACCGGGTCGTCGGGCATCCAGTCCATACCGCTGATTGCCGGGCAGGCCAGCCAGCTCACGGTTTTCCAGCGCACCCCGAACTTCTCCATCCCGGCGCGCAACGGCGCCGCCCCGGCCGCCGGCTGAAGCAGCTGCGCGAGGACCGCGAGGGGTACCGGCACGCCGCCAAGTGGTCCAGGGGCGGGATACCCGCCGAGCCGACCACCATTCTCGGCGTTACCGCCAGCGAGGCGGTCCGCCGGGAGCGCTTTGAGGCGGCGTGGGACCAGGGCGAGCTGTTCGGCATCCTCGGCGTCTTCGCTGACCAGGGGGTGAATCCGGCCTCCAACGAGATCGTGGCCGAGATGATCCGCGAGAAGATCCGCTCGGTGGTGAGGGATCCCGAGACCGCCGATGCGCTCTGCCCTAAGGACCATTACTTCGGCACCAAGCGGCCCTGCCTCGACACCGGCTATTTCGAGACCTACAACCTCCCGCACGTCCGCCTGGTCGACCTGCGCAAGCAGCCGATCACCAGCATCACCGAGAGCGGCATCGAGACGGCGGACGAGTCATTCGAGTTCGACGCCGTCGTGTACGCCACCGGCTTTGACGCCATGACCGGCGCCCTGGTGGCCGTGGACGTCGCCAGCGAAGGCCTGTCCCTCAAGGAGAAGTGGGCGAGCGGGCCCTCGACCTACCTGGGTCTCATGACCGCCGGGTTCCCGAACTTCTTCATGATCACAGGTCCGGGCAGTCCCTCTGTCCTGTCGAACATGGCGGTGTCGATCGAGCAGCACGTCGACTGGGTCGCCGACTGCCTGAAGGCCATGCGCGATGAAGGCCTGGAGACCATCGAGCCGACCCCCCTGGCCGAGTCCGCCTGGAATGAGCATGTCCAGGACTGCGCCGCCATCACCCTGCATCCCACCGCCAACTCCTGGTACATGGGCGCCAACGTGCCGGGCAAGCCGCGCGTTTTCCTCCCCTACATCGGCGGGGTGGACGCGTACCGGCGGGCGTGCGACGAGGTGGCCGCTCAGGGCTACCTCGGGTTCCGGATGGCCGGCCCGGGCGGGGTTCAGTGCCGGGATGGGGTGGTTCGCCGCATGCAGCCCGATGTCGCCATGGTCCTGGAGGTGATGGCCGAGATGGGCCTGCCGCCTTTGGAGACCCTGCCGGTCGCCGACGCGCGGGCCCTGATGGCGGCCGGCACGGCGGTGCGCCCCCCGAGCCCCGAGGTAGGCGAGGTCGCGGACGGGGTGATGCCCGGCGCGGACGGGGACCTGCCGTACCGCCTGTACCGCCCGGCGGCGCCCGCCGAGGGCCCGCACCCGGTGGTGGTGTACTTCCACGGCGGCGGCTGGGTGCTGGGCGACCTGGATTCGGACGATCCGCTGTGCCGTGACCTGTGCGCTCGCTCGGGCGCCGTGGTCGTGTCCGTGAACTACCGGCACGCCCCCGAGGCCCGGTTTCCCGCCGCCGCGCAAGACGCTGACGCGGCCTTGCGGTGGGTGGACGCTCACGCCACTGAGCTGGGCGGCATCCCCGGCCAGCTCGCGGTCGCCGGATGGAGCGCGGGCGGCAACATCGCCGCTGTCGCGTGCCAGCAGGCTCGCGACGACGGCGGGCCGGACATCTGCGGGCAGCTGCTGATCAACCCCGTGACGGACGCGGAGATGACCAGGCCGTCCTACACCGAGAACGGCGACGGGTACATCCTCACCAGCGCGCTGATGCGCTGGTTCTGGGATCACTATGCCGACCCGGCCGACCGCGGCGACCCCCGTGCCGCCCCGCTGCGCGGCAACCTGGACGGCCTGCCCCCGGCGTGCATCGTCGCTGCGGACTACGACCCGCTCCGCGACGAGGGCGTCGCCTATGCGCACGCCCTGGAGGCCGCGGGGGTACCAGTCCGCCACGTCCGGGCCCGTGGGCACACCCACACGTCGGTGACCATGGTCGGGGTGGTCATCTCGGGGGCGCCGGTGCGCGCCGAGATGGCAGCGGCGCTCAGGGGCTTCTTCCCCGCGCCCGCCCGGGCCTAGCCGTCCGCGCCGCGCCACGCAGTCCATGAACCAGGACACTCCATCGGTATGCCCTCAGCCGGCAGCTGACGGCCAGTGCCCCGTCAGCGCGATGCCTCATGGCCCGGACCGGCCGGTGACGCGGCTTGCGGAGCGCTGGCCTGCGAGTGCGGTGTGGCCGCTGGCTGCGAACGGTCGAGGCCCGATCCGGCAATAGGAGGGCAGGAGAAAGCACCGGCGACCGACGGAGTACCAGCAGATGAGCGCACTGGGCGGTAACCAGGACCAGCAAGAGCACCGGATCGACGGCGGCGGCCGCGTGGACTCTGCTGCCGGATTTGGCCGCGATTCCGCCGTCGGCGGTGAGCTAGCAGCCGCGCGGGTGAAGCTGGCGGACCACTTGCGGGCCACCGGCCGCGCTGATACCGCAGTAGCGGCCGCTTTCCTGGCCGTGCCCCGGCACGCGTTCCTACCCGAGATGGAGCCTGTGCAGGCTTATCAGGACATCGCTGTCGTGATCAAGTCGGATGGCGACGGCCTGCCGGTCAGCGCATCCACGCAGCCGGCGATGATGGCAAGGATGCTGGGCCAGCTCGGGCTCTCCGCCGGGCATCGTGTGCTAGAGGTGGGTACCGGAACCGGCTATAACGCGGCGCTGATTGCGCACATCGTCGGCGGCCAGGAGTCCGTCGTGACTGTCGACGTGGTTCCCGAGCTGATCGGCCGGGCGCGCGCGAACCTGGCCGCCGCCGGGTATGGCCGCGTCACAGTGGTCTGCGGGGACGGCGCGGCCGGCGTTCCCGATCACGCTCCGTATGACCGGATTATCGTGACTGCGGGCGCGTGGGATCTTGCCCCTCAGTGGCTGGCGCAGCTGAGTCCCGGTGGCCGGATCGTGCTGCCGCTTTCGGTCCGGGGCATCCAGCTGTCGGTAGGGCTGGAGACCGTCGGTGATCACCTGGTGAGCAGGTCGGCTGGCCGGTGCGGCTTCATCAGGATGGCTGGTGTCTTCAGCGGGCCGGAGTCATTCGTGGCGCTCGGGCCTCAGCCCGGTCTCCATGCTCAAGCCGTCGATGGGCCGGTGCCGGACGCGGACGCGTTGTACGAGGCGTTGTCCGGGCCCATGACCGAGGAGCCTACCGGGCTTCGGGCCGCCGGCGTCGCTGAGCTGGCTGACCTAGATCTGTGGCTGACAGTGGCCGAGCCCGGGCTGACACGGCTGAACATGATGGGCAGGTACGAAGCCCGCGCCAGCCCCGCCCAGCAGCGAATCGCCAGCCTGATGCCGCTCGGCGGCCTAGCTCAGGTCGACGGCTCGGGTGGGCTCGGCGTCGCAGCGATCACCTCCGGAGACCAGGGGGCACAGCCAGCGGCGTTTGAGGTCACTGCGCGCGGCTACGGTCCCGGCGGTCCCAGCCTCGCGGCATATCTAGCCCGGCAGGCTACCGTGTGGGACGAGATAGGCAGGCCGAGCGCGCAGCGACTGGAGCTCAGCGCCTGGCGGCCAGGAACGCCGTCAGAGACGATCGGAGGCCCGAGCCTCATCATCGACCGGCCGCACACCCGCCTCGCCGTGCGATGGTCAGCGTCGTAGCGGCGGGCACTGAGGACTGACATGACAGACGGCATGCTGATCAGGCGGTCGCTGTGCGGCAATCCTGATGCCTTCGTCGAGGTTGTTCAGCGTCACGAGATCGCCATTCACGGGTACCTCTCCCGCCGGGCCGGGCACCAGGCGGCTGACGACCTGCTGGGCGAGGTCTGGCTGCGAGCATTCGGGGCCCGGCGCGGTTATGACGCCAGCTACGACGATGCCCGGCCCTGGCTGTACGGAATCGCCCGGAACGTGCTGCGAGCACACTGGAGGACCAGCCAGAGCATAGATCTGGTCCCAGCCGAGGCGACGCATGATCCGTGGGATGAGATCACAGACCGGCTCGACTCGGCCGTCAGGGCGCGGGCGCTGGTCTCAGCGGTGCGGAAACTTCCCCCCGCTGAGCGTGACGTTCTGCTGCTGGTGACATGGGAACAGCTGACTCCTGCCGAGGCCGCAGCCGCGCTCGGCATCCCGCCGGGGACGGCTCGTAGCCGCCTGCACCGGGCCCGCGCGACCTTGCGCCACATGCTGACCGGAGCAGAGGCAAATGAAGCAGAGGCAAATGAAGCAGAGGCAAATGAAGCTGGGGTAAGCAAGTGAATCAGGACCGAGATGACCTCGATATGGCGGAACTGCTCAGCGCGGCCGGCCAGGTCAGCCCGCCGTCTTCCGGCGCCTTGGAGGACGCTCGGGAAGAGCTATGGTCGGCGGTAGCTGACGAGATGCTCTTCCCTAACGATCCACCTACACCGACGGCAGAACGCAAAGCGGATCAGCCGCCGCAGACTGCCCGGCAGCTTCGGCCGGACCGGCCGAAGCAGGCCGATCAGCGCAGCACGGCGAATCCTGATCGGTCCGGCTGATCCCGCTAGTGCTAGTACGACGGCGCCCCCGGGAGGTGACTACCTGTTGCTGGTGCGCTGTTGCCCCCACACTGCTGACAGGAGGTGCGGTGCGGGCAATTGCCACGGTGATGTGGAGCCAGTTCCGGCAGCAATGGCGGCCGTGGCTGGCGGTCAGCCTGCTGGTCGCGCTCGTCGGCGGCTTCGCCATGGCCGCGGCCGCTGCTGCCCGGCGGACGGAGTCCGCGTTCCCGCGATTCCTGGCCGCGCACGGATATGACGCGGTTCTGTACGGCAGCAAGCCGCTGCTCACACTGGCCAGGTTCCCGGAGGTCGCCTCCGTCACGCCGGTACAGACCTTGCAGACGGGGGTGGCTACCTGCTCCTGCACGAAGCCGATCCGCGAGAACTATGCGTTGCTGGAAGTGCCGCCGTCCAGCCTGAGCCGGGTCACGAAGCTGGTCGCCGGCCGGCTGCCCAGGCAGTCAGCTGCTGATGAGGTGCTGGCCTCCTTCACGCTGGCCCAGGACAAGGGCGTCCGCATCGGATCCGTTTTCCATATACCGCTGTACGGACGGCGGCAGGCGACGGCGCTAGCCGGAGGCAGCTTTCCCCCGCCACGCGGGCCGCAGGTAGCGCTACGGGTGGTCGGAATCGAGGCCGCAGAGAACGAATTTCCTTCCGGGCAGGAGCCGCTTTACGACCTGTACACCACGCGCGCGTTCACGGTCACGGAGAACCGACGGGCGCTGCCGGTCACGCTTTATTACGTTCGCCTGCGGCACGGGCCGGCGAGCCTGCCAGGATTCGACGCCGCGGTCCGGCACCTCGAGGAGCAGACGAGGCAGCAGGTGATCATCGTTCACCTGGGTGGCGGGGCAACGGCCGTTATCGCCTCGATCCGGCCGCAGGCCACGGGGTGGTGGGTACTGGCCGGGCTGGCCGCGGTGACTGGCCTGGCAGTCATCGGCCAGGCTCTGGCCCGGCAGTCGGCGGCGGCCAGCAGGGACAATCCCATCCTGACCGCACTGGGCATGCAGCCGCGGGAGCTCGCCGTCCTGGGCCTGCTGCGAGCGCTTGTGGCGGGTGTCGCCGCCGCCGCTGGAGCGGTGATACTCGCCGTGTCGCTGTCCGCGCTGACTCCGCTGGGGGAGGCGCGGCTGGCCGAGCCCTCGATCGGTGTGGCCATCGACCCGCTGATCCTGTCCCTGGGCGCGCTGGTCACCGTGGTCGTGGTCGTCGCGCTCGCCGTGCGGCCGACGCTGCGTGGCGTCCGGCTGGCGGTCGGCCTGGATAATCAACCTCCGGCCGGGCTGGTCCAGGTAGCGGGCGGTATCACCGCGGTCGGCGCGCCGCCTAGTGCCGTGATCGGGGTCAGGCACGCCCTGGAACGAGGCAGGCAAGCCAATTCGGCGCCAGTGTGGACGGCCCATATCGGGACGATCCTGGCCGTGGCTGCGCTGACCGCGTCGGCCGTGTTCGGCGCGAGCCTGTCGCACCTGATCGCCTCGCCGCCGCTCTACGGGGACCCCTTCCCTGTGTACTTCGACTCCTCGGGCGCCCCGCACGACGCGCAGACCATTAGCGGGAGTCTGCTGCAGAGCCTGGTACGCGATCCGTCGGTCGATCGGGTCACCCAGGGCGCAGCGCCCGAGATCGCCGTGAACCACGTCCAGGTGCGAGCCATTGCCTTCCGGGCGGTTCACGGCCGAGCGCTACTGTCCATAGTCAGCGGGTCGGTGCCAGCCGGAGACCGGCAGATCTCACTCGGCTCCACGACAATGCGCCAGGCCCGGGTGCATGTCGGGTCTATCGTTCAGGTCACGGTGACGACACCGACCGGGAAGGAACGTACAGCGAAGTACCGGGTGGTGGGCCAGACATCGTTCCCGTCGGACTTCGGAACCGGCGGCATGGGCACGGGCGCCGCGCTCACTATCGACGGGTATCTCGGCGCACAGTGCCCCGTCGGCCTGCATCGCCGCGCCTGCGTGAAAACTGCCGGGCAAGGCCTCGAATACGCCCTGTTCGTACATGCGGTGCCGGGAGCCGTCGGCCGGGCGGCCCTAGCCAGCCACATCAGCCGCAACCGGTCACTGGCCGTACGCCCGGCGGCGCCCACAGCGCTGGTGAACTTCGGCGTGTCCGTAAACTTCCCGCTGGTCATCAGCGTGATGGTGGCATTGTTCGGGGTCGCCACCCTCGTGCATGTGCTGCTGGTCAGCGTGGCCCGTCGGCGACGGGAAGCGGGGCTGCTGAAGGTGCTCGGATTCGTCCGGCGCCAGGTGGCGGCCGTTGTGTTCTGGGAGGCCACGACCGTCGCCCTGGTGGGCATCATCGCCGGGCTTCCCCTGGGCGCGGCGGCGGGCCGGGCTATCTGGCATGGGTTCGCCGCGAACCTGGGGGCCGTCCCGGTCAGCGTCGTGCCCATCGGACTCCTCGGAGTCCTAGCCGCAGGCGTTCTGGTCGTTGCCAATGCGCTGGCCATCGGTCCGGCACTAGTCGCCAGCCGGGCACACCCCGGTGAGCTCCTCAGGACCTTGTAACCGGCCGCATTACCGACCTGGCAGCAGCCAGCTGGCTCAGGGACGCTGACCTGCCTCGATCTTGGAGCGCGAGTTCGATGGGACGCGCAAGGGGGGCTTGTCGAGGAAGTTGATGAGGTCGATCAGCGCATGCTGTACTGCCACCAGCCGCGCCTCGGCTGGTTCCGGGCTCGTGGCCAGCGCGCGCACGTCAAGGCCGAGACGGGTAAACCAGGAGGCGAAGATCTGATCCCGGTCGAGCCTGGCGGAGAAGGATGCGTAACCCCGGCAATGCCACAGCATGTGCCCAGAGCGCTCGTCCAGGCGCCCTTTGAGCATGAGCTCGCCGATCGCGCGCTGCTCGTTACGGTAAATATGAAAGGGAGATTCCTCAATCGCATGCCGCGTGGAGAACGAGTGCCGGATCTCCTCCAGGCAGCGGACAAGCTCGCGGCTGTCATCAACGTCCCCTAGATCGAGGTACTGCACGCCCCGGCGCAGTGCCTCGACCCAGCCCAGATACTGGCCTATGACGAACAGGGTGCTGTTGACCGCGTACCTTTGCACCTCCTGGTCACCTGTCAGGAGTAGGTCGACGATATCGCCGACCACGAGATTGTAGATGCGGCTCTGGAGATCGAAGGCCGCGCCCAGGAGGGGATCCCGGTAGCGGCTCACCACCTCCGCAAGACGCGATTGGCTGCTTGCTTTCTCCCGGCGTTGCTCGACCTCGTCATTGAGGCGGGCCTGCAGCACAGCGCTGGACCGCGCAGCGCGGGCACTCAGCAGGATGCTGAGCAGAGCCACGACAGCCGAGATCAGCGCGACGGTGAGCTCGACGCTCATCTATGACCCTCCATGGGTATAAACGAAGCCCAGGGGGACATGAGCTCTCGGCCTACAGGACGATAGTGGGCCGAAGTCCGGAGCGGTAAAAGAATGAATGAACGTCACCGTACCGACATAATGGTCGTCGAAGGCGATGAGTTCTCGCGGCCCCTCGCGCTGATCGTCCGGGCGGGGAGCGGCCCGCGGTTTCGCTGGCGGAGGTCACGGTCGGTAGCATCGGGGAATCTGAAGGGGCTGGTTCTGCAGTCGCCCGGCCGACCGGCCAGCGGCCTGCGGCTGCCTGTATCTGAGCGAAGCCGGGAGAGCCTGGATGAGGAAACGTTCGCTGACGGGCATCAAGCCGACCGGCATCCCGCATATCGCGAATTACATCGGTGCGATCCGGCCCGCGCTGGCACTGACGGATGAATATGACTCGTACTACTTCATCGCGGATTACCACGCCCTCACCGCCGTCAAGGATCCGCGCGAACTCGCCGACCTCACCTACGAGGTGGCCGCCGCATGGCTCGCGATGGGCCTGGATCCGGCCAGATCCACGATCTACCGGCAGTCCGACATCCCGGAGGACTTCGAGCTTGAGTGGATCCTGGCCTGCTCCACCCCCAAGGGCCTGATGAATCGCGGGCATGCCTATAAGGCCGCTGTCGCCGAGGCAGAAGCCGCAGGCGAGGCCGATGTAGACGCGAACGTCAATATGGGCCTGTACTCCTACCCGGTGCTGATGGCTGCCGACATCGTTCTGTTCTCTCCTGATGTGGTACCCGTGGGCAGGGACCAGACACAGCACGTGGAGTACACCCGCGACATTGCGCAGAAGTTCAATCACACCTACGGCAATACGCTGAAGGTCCCGCAACTGATGCTCAGCCCGACCGGCGCGTCCATTATCGGAAGCGACGGCCGGAAGATGAGCAAGTCCTACGGCAACGCCGTGCCGCTGTTCGCCGACCCGAACGCGCTCCGCCAGCTCATCCGCCGGTACAAGACCGATTCGACCGCCCCCGACGAGCCCAAGGACCCCGAGAGCTCAGGCCTGTTCCAGATCTACCGTGGGATCGCTTCCGCGGAGGACACCCAGGTGGTCAGGTACGCACTGGAGGCCGGGAAGATGTCCTGGGCGCAGCTGAAGGACCTGGCGTTCGAGTTCCTGGACAGTTTCCTGAAAGAGCCGCGCGAGCGCTACCACGAGCTCATGGCGGACAAGGCGCAGATCAACCGGATTCTCGCGGACGGAGCCGACCGTGCGCGCCCGGAGGCCACGGCCTTGCTGGCGAAAGTCAGGAAGGCCATCGGCCGGGTGGAGATGAGCTTCTGAGCAGCGGTGGGCCAGGGTCTCGCGGCTGCGCCCGCGGAACGTTTGCGCCCGCTGATGACCGCTCGCCAGGCTCTCTCGGGGCGGTGCATCTGCCGGTGAGTATTGTCACTGAACGTGGTGACTAAAGCGTCAGGCACTGACGGCGCGAGACGTGCTCCATCAGCCGGTACGCTGTCGCTGCCCTCACGGCCGGCTACCCCGCTGGCCGCTGTCACCAAGCGCATGCTAGTGGCCATCGGCCTGCTCGCGGCTTCGACCCTGATCGTTTACCTGGGCCGCGGCGGATACCGGGATGTCGCCCATCCGGGGCAGCCGCTGTCCCTTCTGGCCTGCGTGTATTACGCGACCGTGACGCTGTCGACGACCGGCTACGGCGACATCGTTCCCGTCACCGACATCGCACGGCTCGCTAACACAGTGCTGATCACCCCGATCCGGGTGGTCTTCTTGATTGTGCTGGTCGGCACCACGCTGGAGGTGCTGACTGAACGGACTCGGGTCAACTGGCGGATCGCCCGGTGGAGGTCGAAAGTGTCAGGTCAGGCGGTCGTCATCGGCTACGGGACCAAGGGCCGCAGTGTGATCAGGACGCTCGGCGAGTCCGGGGTGCCGTACGAGTCCATCGTCGTGGTGGACATCTCGGCCGAGGCCGTCGCCGAAGCCAACGCGGCACGACTGGTCGCGGTCGGCGGCGACGGAACCAGGCGTGCGGTGCTCGAACGCGCGGAGGTGAGCCGGGCCCGTCAGATCGTCATCGCCGTGAACCGGGACGACACTGCCGTCCTGATCGCCCTCACGGCCCGCCAGCTGAATCCGTCCGCGATAATTGTGGCCGCGGTCCGGGAGGAGGAGAACCGGCTGCTGCTGCTCCAGAGCGGTGCTGATCATGTGGTGGTGTCCTCGGAAGCTGCCGGGCAGATGCTGGGGATCTCCACCGTTCGGCCGGCCGCGGGCGCAGTGATCGCCGACCTGCTAGACCGCGGACGCGGTCTGGACCTCATCGAGCGGCCGGCCGCCGGGGCCGAGGTGGGTGCCCCGGCACGCGATGCCGCCGGAACGGTCATAGCAGTCGTGCGAGGAGATCAGGTACTGGCCCCTGACCACCCTGGGGCCGCGCAACTGGCCGACGGCGACCGGCTGATCCTCATCAGCTCCCGCCCGCCCGCGACCCGGCCGGCCGGCTAGGGAGCTCACTGTCCGCCGGTCATGGATTCGAGCTCACCCGCCCCGCCTCGAGGCCTTCCGGCTCCGGCCGCACGCCGCCGGCAGGCTGGCGCCATGGGACAGCGCCGAGGACAGCTACGCCCAGCAGCACCATCAGGGGCGCGGTGTTCGGATCAGTGGCCGTCCCCGACCAGAATTGGCCCATGTCCTGGCCCGCCACCCAGTACACGAGTGACAGCACGATTCCCAGGATGACGGCCGCCCACCTGACCCGGCGACGTGCCACGAGCACCCCAAGACCCGCAAGAGCCTGGAGGACCACGAGATCAACGACGATCGACACGCCGGCGTCGGGCACCAGCGCGGAAAGGTGGGTGTCGATGGCGGCGAGCCAGGCGGGCGCGCCTGATAGGCCCATGACCAGGGACATGCTGATAGAGGCGTTGGTGTCGCTTCCGGGCAGCAGCTGAATCAGGGCCCCGCCGAGCCAGAGGGCCGCCCACGCCGCGGCCGTCCACCGAGCCGGCCGCTGAGCCTCTGGATCCGCGTCCCGGCGCGGCAATACGGCCAAAGCCAGGATTGCATACAAGAAAGCAGCTCCAGGCGCTCCGGTAAGCAAGCTGGTGCCGCCCCCGAAAAGACTGCCGAGGCCCTCACCCAGGTACCATACTGACAATGCCCAGACCACTGAGGCGGCCAGAGCCCAGCGGACTGTCCGCCTGTATAGAATACCTAGGCCGAGCGCCAGCTGAATCAGCCCGAAGCTCACATCCATGACGGTCGGATGATGCAGAATGATCCGCGCTATCTCATTGACCGGGCCCGAGATAAATCCTGGCTGCCCATCTCCCGCAGGAGCGATTACTTCGGTAGCGAACTTCTTCGTCAGCATGACTGGCTGGAATTGCAGGAGCCCGTCCAGAATCCATAGCAGCCCTAGCGCTATCTGGATTCCTCGCCGCGTAATGCGGGGCCTTACTGAATCGAGTCTCATCCCGCCTCAAGTCGCCTGCTCGCACATGAGCATTCAACGCAAATACTACAACGCGCGGTACCAGGGACGCAGGCCAGCTAGGCCAAACCCAGGCCCGCGTGGTGGTGACGCCGCCCGTACGCGCGGAGGCGCCGGCGATGCCGGACGCCGCGTGCGCCGTCGTGAACGCCCTGCGTCCTAGCATAGACAGCGAGCGGGAGCCGCTGCGTCCGGGGGCGACAGAGGGTAACGGTATAGTCCTATGAGGAGTGTCCCACCTATCAGACAGCCCTGCCTTCAGGAATCCTCGTCATTGGTAATGGCAGGAAGGGAAGCGGATGTCATCGGCGCAGTCGCTTTGCCGCCGAAGCTGGCGTATGTCTGCAGTGGCCATGGCCGCAATCTCACTATCTGCCGTTGCCGGATGCAGCTCAGCTTCACCTGCAAATCCTACCCGGCTATACGTTTATCGAGGCAATCCGCTATTTTCTGCTGCCGCTCTTCTGAACGCTAACGGTCATCAAGCCGATGCAGCTGACCTCAGGGCGATCGCCAAAGAGCCTTCAGGATTCTGGGCTACCGGGCAGTCAGGTGAGATGGGGCAGATCAGGCGGGAGATGATAGCGGCCAGAAAGGCTAGCGCTCTTCCGGTCATCGTCGCCTACAACCTGCCGGGTCGTGATGCCTGCGGGAAGTTTTCCGCTGACCGGGGGCCTACAGTGCTGGGATACCAGGGCTGGATCAATCAGCTGGCTGCTGCTATCGGCGGCGGGGCGGCGATTGTGGTGGTGGAGCCTGATGGGCTGGCGGATATCGTGCGGGGCTGCCTGAGCGCGGCGCAGGGCGCCGAGCGTTACCGGTTGCTGCGGTATGCGATGCGGACGCTGGGTGCGCTGCCGGCGGCCAGGGTGTACCTGGATGCCGGTAATCCTGGCATGTTCGCCGGCCCTGCGGTGCTGGCGGGGCCGCTGCGCCGGGCCGGGGTGGGGTACGGGCGCGGGTTCTCGGCTAACGTGGCGAACTTCGGCTGGACGGCGGTGGTGGTGCGCTGGAGCCAGCAGCTGGAGCATGCCCTGGGCGGCCGGGCGGGGGCGGTTGTTGATACCAGCCGCAACGGCCGCGGCCCCTATACCGGCCCGGACCAGCCGCAGTGGTGCAATCCGCCGGGCCGGGCCCTGGGGCCGGCGCCCCGGCTGGATCCTGGTCCGGCCGGGATCGACGCCTATCTGTGGATCAAGGATCCCGGCGCCAGCGACGGGCCCTGCAACGGCGGCCCGCCCGCCGGCCAGTACTGGCCCCAGTACGCGGAGGCCCTGGTGCAGGCCAGTCACCGGCAGTGAGGCACTGGCCCAGCCGCGCCTGTCAGGCTACGGAATCTGGGCCGGCTGGCTGGCGGAGGGAGCCTGGCCGTGGTTGATGGCGAGCGCTGAGGCCGCTCTGCGCGCGCTGACCGCCCGGTCGAATAGCCAGATGGCGATGGGGGCGAGGCAGACGGTCAGGATGACGGCGGTCCAGACGATCATGACGGGGTAGGGCCGGTGGTAGACGATGGCGGCGGCCAGGATGATGACCGGGACGATGGCCCACATCAGGGAGTAGCGGAAGGTCCACAGGCGATCGGTGGCGGTGCCCTTCGCGGTGACGGTGTCCTGGGCGGTGGCTGTGTCCTGGGCGGTGGCGGTGTCCTTCGCGGTGGCGGTGTCCTTCGGGCGGTGGCGGTGTCCTTCGCGGTGGCGGTGTCCTTCGCGGTGACGGTGAAGGTGAGCTTGCGGCGGAACAGGACCTTGATCAGGCTGCGGGCGTAGACCGGGGCGGTGAGCACGGAGACCAGCATGCCGGTCAGGCCGGAGCAGCCCGCAGGGCCGTGCGGGCTGCTGATGTGGCGGCGCATGAACCGGTAGAGCAGGAACTGCAGCGCAGCGAGGTCAACGTAGTAGGTGAGCAGCCAGGGGGCGTCGGTGCGCAGGCTGGTGATGCCGAAGCCGAGGTAGCAGGCGGAGATGAGGATGCCCATGATCCAGCCGATGGCGACGGAGGGGTAGTAGGTGAGCATGAGCAGGTAGTGCAGCAGGGCGCCGGGGCGCAGCCGGAAGGCGACGCGCCAGACCTGGCGCAAGATGGAGTCGAAGGTTCCGGCGGACCAGCGGGTCTGCTGGTTGAAGAACTCGGTCCAGGAGCGGGGTCCCTCGCCGACGGCGATCAGGTCGGGGGTGTAGACCGAGCGCCAGCGGTGGCCGGTGGCGGGGTTGGTGGTGGCGTGGATGGTCAGGCTCGTCGCCAGGCCCTCGGTGATGGAGTCGATGTAGCCGCGGCGGATGGCGGTGGTGCGCACGGCGGCGTTGGTGCCGACCAGCATGGCGCAGCGGCGGCGGTTGCCGGCCCGCTGGATGACGCTGTGGAACAGGTACTGGGCCGATTCGGCCCAGCGGGTGATGCGGCTGTCCTGGTTGCCGTAGAACTGGGGGCCGACGACGAACGCGACGTCGGGGTCGCGGAAGTAGCCCAGCAGCCGCTCGGCCATGATCGGCAGCGGGACGTGGTCGGTGTCGACGAACATGACCACGTCGTAGTCCCCGGCATGCTCCCACAGCCACCGGTTGTAGTTGCCGTGCTTAGTCCGCGACGCGAACACGCCGGTTTCCACTTCTAGATAGCCGCGTCCTTTACGGCTGAAGTGGCGGACGCCCAGGCGACGGCACATGTCCTTGACCGCCTCGGAATTGCCCTCATCCAGCAGCCACAGATCCAGCTTGCCCCCATAGACGATGGTCTTGGCGGCGCGCAGGGTCCGCTCGGCCATCTCGACCGGCTCGCGGTCGGGGACGATCGTGGTCAGGAACGCCACCCGCATCCGGGTATCCGGCTCCACCGGCACCGGATCACACGCCGCCACGCAGGCCCGCGACAGGGCCAGCACATTCAGCAGCAGGAGCACCTGCAGGAGGATCAGGCCAAGCGCCATTCCCGCGCGCAGCAGAATGTATCCGTCGGCCGAGGCCGCGTGCAGGCTGGAGTGCCATAGCCAGCCGTTAATGCCGGGGTACCGAGATCGGATAACCAGCCAGTAAATAAGCCAGAGATCCAGAGCCACGAGTATTAACGCGATGAGCCTGGTTGCTATCAGCTCGAGCTTGCCGTGGTGGATGCTGCGGTACTGCACCTCATACGGCTCATCCCAGCGCGGCCGGGTCAGCGGGCCCGCGACGGTGGCGTAGTTCTCGTAGCCGTACCCGGAGTCCGCCAGCCCGTCGTCCACGGGAGCGCGCGTGCCGCCGACCGTCATGTACCGGTGCGGACGGGCCGGTTTCCGCCGTACCGGTCCCTGCCGTACTGGGTTCCCGGCAGGAGGCGCAGGCCGCAGCGTCGCGGCTGTGACAGCCGTATCGCCATCGCTTACCGCTGGCATGACCTCGGCCGGGTCTTGGAGGGCTGACATGCTTTCTCTTTCCGTGGGACCGGATATCAAGCAGGCCGCCGCTGAGCGCGGGCGGCGGGGAGTCTGATCAAGCCCAGCCCAACAGAAAACATCATCACTGCTCCCCCCGATGACCCGGTCGCCCTGCTATCGCTCGCCCGGTCGGCAGCCTTCCGCCGTCAGCGCCACCAACGCCGACCGGCGTCCCCCGACTGAACCGGCTCACATAGCTAAAGACGCCCTGACCCCTACTATTAGGTTACAAGATATCGCTTCTGGACCGATAGCAGCCAGGGCGCGGGCAATCTGCCCCGCACCTCATGATCATTTATAGGGACCCCGGACTCGCCGGGCGAGCTTTTAGAATCCTGTTCTAGTATGCTGGTCCAGGCCGGCTCGCCGGCTGTCGGAGGGCACAAGGATGCGCTCGGTACCGTCCGCGCGCTCGCCATCCCATGTGGGGAGGACCGCCGTGGCGTGGGAGTTCTCGACGGAGCCGCAGTTCCAGGAGCAGCTCGACTGGGTTGAGGAGTTCTGCCGGACCGAGGTCGAGCCGCTCGACCTCGTGTTCCCCGGTGCGGCGTATTCACGGGATCCGAAGGCCAAGGCTCTCGCTGATCCGCTCAAGCAGCAGGTGAAGGACCGGGGCCTGTGGGCGCTGTTCCTCGACCGTGAGCTCGGCGGTCCCGGCCTCGGCCAGCTCAAGCTGGCCCTGCTGAACGAGATCCTGGGCCGCTACCGCTCGGCGCCGGTGGTCTTCGGCACGGCGGCGCCCGACACCGGGAATATGGAAATGCTGGCCGCCTACGGCACCGAGGACCAGAAGCGGCAGTGGCTGTACCCGCTGATGAACCAGGAGATCTTCTCCGCTTACTCGATGACCGAGCCGCAGGGCGGGTCCGATCCGAGCCTCTTCCAGACCCGCGCCCGGCAAGACGGTGATGAGTGGATCATCAGCGGCGAGAAGTGGTTCACCAGCGCCGGCGGCCGGGCCGACATCATCTTCGTGATGTGCACGAACGGCATGTTCGTAGTGCCGCGCGCGACGCCGGGCGTCGAGATCATGGATTACCCCGCGCTCCACAACCACATCCGCTACAACGACGTGCGCGTTCCCCTCGGCCATCTTCTGGGGCCTGAGGACGGCGCCAGGGTGCTGGCGCAGCGGCGCCTCGGCGGCGGCCGCATTCACCACGCGATGCGCACGGTGGCGCAGGTCAAGCGGGCTTTCGACATGATGTGCGAGCGGGCGCTCAGCCGCGAGTCGCACGGCAAGGTGATCGCCGACCACCAGATGGTGCAGGAGGCGATCGCCGACTCCTACGCCGAGATCAACATGCTGCGCCTGCTGGTGCTGTGGACCGCGTGGACAATCGACAACTCCAGTACCCAGGAGGCCCGCACGCAGATCGCCGCCTGCAAGTACACCTGCGCCAAGGTGCTGCGGGAGGTGACCTACCGGGCGCTGCACATTATGGGCTCCCTCGGCACGACCAATCTGACGCCCCTCCAGGCCATGTGGGCCAACGCTCCGACCATGGCGATCGCCGACGGAGTCGACGAGGTGCACAAGGTGACGGTCGCCCGCAACGTGCTCAAGGGCTATCAGCCGCACCCCGGCCTCTGGCCCACCGAGTACATCCCGGCCAAACGCGAGGAGGCGAGGAAGAAGTACGCCAACCTCATCGCCGCTGACCCCGATCTGGCCGCCTGGGCCGACCGGGCCGCGCGAGCCGCCATGCTTGGGCACTGATCCATGGACGTCAGGCAGCGGGTCGCGGTCGTCACTGGCGGCGCCAGCGGTATCGGCCGCGCGCTGTCCATCGGGCTGGCCGAGCAGGGCGCCGCCGCCGTCGTGGTGTCCGACGTCGATGCGCAGGGCGCCGCGGAGGTGGCGGCCGCCATCGAGGCCGGCGGGCACCGGGCCCTGGCGGTGACGGCGGATGTGGCGAAGGCAGCTGATGTTGATGCCCTGGTCGCGCAGACCGTGGAGGCATTCGGGCCGGTTGACCTGTTCTTCTCCAACGCCGGCATCATCGTGGGCGGCGGCATTGAGGTCCCGGACGACGCGTGGGACCGTATCTGGGCCATTAACGTGCAGAGTCACATCTACGTGGCACGGGCCGTCCTGCCCGGGATGCTGGCCAGGGGCGAGGGGTACCTGATGTACACCGCGTCGGCGGCCGGCCTGCTCACCCAGCTTGGCTCGGCGCCGTACTCGGTGACCAAGCACGCGCTGGTCGCGCTCGCCGAATGGCTCTCCATCACCTACGCCGACCAGGGAATCCGGGTGTCGTGCCTGTGCCCGCAGGCGGTCAGCACCAACCTGCTGGCCACGAGCCGCCGCGAGGTCAGCGAGGGCACGCTGTCGGCCCGGAGCACCAGCGGCGCGCCGCAGGCCGCGGTGGACGGCGTCATGACCGCGGACCAGGTCGCGGCGTGCGTCATCGAGGCAGTGGCCGATGAGCGCTTCCTGATCCTCCCGCATCCGGAGGTGGCCACGTACGAGCGCCGGCGGGCCGATGATCGGGAGCGGTGGCTACGGGGCATGCGCCGCCTCCAGTCCCGCCTCAGCGGAGGGCATTGATACTCCGATGACACAAGGCATCAACGCGCCAGCGGTGACGACGTGGCTGCTTGAGCACGTCGAGGGCGTCTGTGCCCCGTTCACCTTCGAGCTCATCACGGGCGGCCGCTCCAACCTGACCTTCGCGGTCACTGACGCGGCCGGCCGCCGGCTCGTGCTGCGCCGGCCGCCCATGAGCCATGTCCTGTCGACCGCCCACGACATGAGCCGCGAGCACCGCATCATCTCGGCCTTGCGCGACACGCCCGTCCCGGTGCCCACCACGCTGGGTTACTGCGCGGACGAGCTCGTCAACGGGCAGCCCTTCTACGTCATGGACTTCGTCGACGGGTACATCCTGCGCGGGGTGGCCGAGACCGAGGCGGCCCTCGATGAGAAGGCCAGGAGGGTGGCGGGCGAGGATCTCGTTGATGTCCTGGTCGCCATCCATCAGGTCGACATAGACGCCGTCGGGCTCGACGGTCTCGCCCGTCGCGAGGGCTACATCGAGCGGCAGCTTCGCCGGTGGTACGGGCAGTTCCAGCAGTCGCAGGCGCAGGAGCGAGAGGTCGGCGCCTACCGGCCTGTCCCGCTCGTCGAGGAAGTCCACGCCTTGCTCGCCGAGCGGGTGCCGGCCCAGTGCGGGGCCGCGATCGTTCATGGCGACTACCGCATCGACAACACCGTCCTGTCCGGCGAAGGGCGGGTACGGGCGGTGCTGGACTGGGAACTGTGCACCCTGGGCGATCCCCTGGCTGACGTGGGCATCCTGATGGTGTACTGGGCCGAGCATTCGGCCGAGCGGTCGTCGGCGCCCTTCACCCCGCAGCTCGCCGCCACCGCGCTGCCCGGCTTTCCCAGCCGCGCCGAGCTAGCCGCCCGCTACGCCGAGCGATCCGGTCGCGACCTCGCTGACCTTGGCTTCTACCTCGCTTTCGCCTACTGGAAGCTGGCCTGCATCCTGGAAGGCGTCTACGTCCGCTATGCGGCCCATGCCATGGGCGCCGACGACAACGGCGCCGACACGTTCGGCCCCAGCGTGCAGGACCGTGCCCGCCGCGCTCTGGAGGCCTTGCAAGCCTGAGCCATTCAGCACTGAGCTACCCAGCCCAAACGGCTATTCTCAGTCCATGCCGGCTGGACGGGCCATGAATCTGGCCCCGATTAAGTCCACTAGCCTCGCGGCCATTGGCTACGACCCGTCCACCAGGACTCTGCGAGTGAACTTCCGCAACGGCGGCCTGTATGACTACTACGACGTTGCCCGCACGGTGTATGACGGCTTGCTCGCGAGCCAGCCACATCCATGGAGTGCCTGGGGCCGTCACATAACCAGCTCCTACCGCTACCAGCGCGTAGATGGTGGATCATGACGGGCGTGACCGCCACGCACGTCCTGCGCTCCCGGATCGCCAGGTCCGAGCGCGTCCTGCCGGGAGTCTGCCTGCTGATCCTGGCCGCAGGCTGTGCCTCCGCCCGCAGCCAGCCCAGCCCGTACCGTCAGCCCAGCCCCTACCGTCAGCCCCGTCGGCCGGGCCGACGTCCTCCGCCACGCCAGGCCGCGACACACGAGCGCTCGCCGCCGCGTACATGGCCCTGGCGCTGCCTGCTAACCGCCGGCTCGACACCGAGGTGGACGGCTTCACCGACCACGAGCGCGACAATCTCGCCGCGGCCGAGGCGGACCTGCGCGCGCAAGCGGCTACCGAGCGCTCGTTTGACCGGCAGCTGGTGAAGATCTCGTTCCCGCCGCAGATCGCTGCTGTCGCCCGTGCGCTGGTCCGGGCCAACCAGATGCGGATCCAGCTCACCGACCGGCAGGCCAGGTCGGCCTCGGTCACCGAGCTGCTCTCGTTCGCCAGCCGGCATAAGGCCGCCGATGCGGCGGTCGAGGACCAGGTCAGGATCATCCGGCGAGATCTCGGCCTGCCACCCCCGTCCACCAGCTGAGTTCCCGTGAAGGCTGAGTTCGTGGAGGCTGAGTTCGTGAAGGCTGAGTTCCCGTGAAGGCTGAGTTCCCTGAAGGCTAAGTTCCCGTGAAGGAGGACGACATGTCAGGTGTGCGCCCGGGTGATCTGGCCGAAGCAGACTTGCTTCGCGAGCTTGAGCATCTTCATGCCACTCGCCACGACGCTTTCCTGCACGGCTCGCCTGACGCGCTGCGCGAGCACAGCAGCCGCACGGCAGAGCTTGAGCAGGAGTACCTCAGGCGCCATCCCGAACGGGAAGTTGATCCGGCCCGGACCCGGTCCGGCGCCCGCGGCGAAGATGCCCGCTCCTGACGGCCAGGCCCGCGATAGCCGGATGTCCCGATAGCCGGATGTCCCGATAGCCCGATAGCCCATGTCCCGATGGCGGGGATGCCTGACGCGCGGGCCGTTACCGTGCTGGCGGTACTACCTTGCCCGCGAGCGCGCGCTCGCGGGGCACGACCACGAGCTCCCCCCTGGCCGTGCGAACGCTGAACGAGCGCTCATCGCTGTCCTCGAGAATGCCGAGCACGTCGGCTACCCGCTCGCCGCCCTCGGCCGGCCTGCGCCAGCGGATGACGACCCGGGCGCCGATGTCCGCGGCCGTGAGCCTGACCTCAAGCCGGAAGGGCATGAGGGTCAGCTCCCGGGGGATCAGCCAAGCGCATTGACCAAGGGTAGGGCCTCTCCGGCTCGGCGCGATTCCGGCTTGCGCGATTCCGGCTCGGCGCGATCAGCTTGACGCTCTCTGGCTATACTGGTTATCGTTTTCATTTGTAATAAGACTCCGAGGCCGCTCCCACGGGCGGCCCCCGCCAACGAACGGGACCTCGCCGTGAGAATACGCACCGCGACCGCGGCCGTGGCCCTGGCCGCCGTGGTCGCGCTGCTGGGGACGGCCTGCTCGTCGAGCTCACCGAATTCCCTGGTCAGCAACGCTAGCGGAGTGGTGGTCGCCGTCGGTGCCGAGAACGAGTACGCCAACGTCATCGGGCAGATCGGCGGGCGGTACGTCAGCGTGACCGCCGTTGAGAGCAACCCCAATACTGACCCGCACACCTTTGAGGCCAGCACGAGCGTGGCGCAGGCCCTGAGTTCCGCGCAGCTTGTCGTCCAGAACGGGCTCGGTTACGACAGCTTCATGGACAAGATAGAAGCGGGATCCCCGGACCCGGCCCGCAAGGTCATTGATGTGCAGAATCTCCTTGGCCTGCCCGACAGCACGCCGAACCCGCACCTGTGGTACGCGCCGACCACGATGCCGGCCGTCGCGAAAGCGATTGCCAGCCGCCTTTCTGAGCTCCGGCCCGCGCACGCCGCGTATTTCGAAGCCCGCCTGCGCTCGTTCGACGCCTCGCTGAAGCCCCTGATGCAGGCGATCGGGCAGTTCAGGACCGATTACCCTGGTACACCCGTGGCGGTCACCGAGCCAGTCGGCGACTACCTGCTGCAGGCCGCGGGAACCCGTGACCTGACGCCCTTCGGGCTGCAGGCCAGCGTCATGAACGGCGTGGACCCGGCACCGCAGTATGTGGCCTGGCAGGACAACCTGTTCCGCGACCACAAGGTGAAGGTCTTCCTCTATAACCGGCAGGTGGTCGACTCGCTCACGCAGTCATTCCTGAGTACCGCGCGCAGATACGGCATCCCGGTGGTAGCTGTGTACGAGACCATGCCGGCACCCGGATATGACTACCAGTCCTGGATGCTGGCCGAGGTACACGCACTGCAAAGGGCCGTCGCCGGCCAGGTATCGACCGAGAAGCTCTGATGACGCAGCCAACTGGGCCGGATGTGCCCGTGCCGGACGCCGAGATGCTCGCCGTTGACGGGGTCAGCGTGCGGCTGGGCGGCCGGGAAGTCCTGCAGGACGTGCGGTTCACCATCCGCCGCGGCGAATTCGTCGGCCTCATCGGGTCCAACGGCGCGGGCAAGACGACGCTGCTCCGGGTCATCCTGGGGCTGCAGGCGCCAGCCGCCGGCACGGTCCGGATCGGCGGCCGCGTCCGTACCGGGCGCAGCGGGCTGGTCGGCTACGTCCCGCAAAAGATCCTGCTGGATCCCGACATGCCAGTACGGGCTCGGGACCTGGTGAGCCTCGGGCTGGACGGGCACCGGCTGGGCATCGGCCTGCCGTCGCGGAGCCGCCGGCACCAGGTCGAGGAGATGCTGCGCGCGGTCGGTGCCGAGCGCTTTGCCGACGAGCGGGTGGGCAACCTGTCCGGCGGGGAGCAGCAGCGGGTCCTGATCGCGCACGCGCTGATCAGGGCGCCGGCCTTGCTGCTCCTGGACGAGCCGCTCGCGAATCTCGACATCCGCAGTGAGCACGAGATTGTCGGGCTGCTGTCGCGGATCTCGAGGCAGCAGCAGATCGCCGTGCTGATCTCGGCGCACGAGATGAATCCGCTGCTGCCGGTCATGGACCGCGTGGTCTACATGGCCGCCGGCAAGGCCGCCAGCGGCACCACCGCGGAAGTGGTCAGGCCCGATGTGCTGAGCAAGCTGTATGGCCAGCACGTCGACGTGATCCACGTCCACGACCGGATCCTGGTGGTGGCCGGCCGGGACGGCGGGTCCGGCGTGGCCCATGAGGAGCCTGATGTGGCGCACGCGGAGACCGGCGTGACGCAGGCAGGGACTGTGACGCAGGCAGGGACTGTGACGCAGGCAGGGACTGTGACGCAGGCAGGGACTGTGGCGCAGGCAGGGACTGTGGCGCAGGCAGGGACTGTGGCGCAGGCAGGGACTGTGGCGCAGGCAGGGACTGTGGCGCAGGCAGGGACTGTGGCGCAGGCAGGGACTGTGGCGCAGGCGCAGACCGGTACCGCCACGGTCGGCAGTGCGTAACGATGACGCACATCCTGCGGAGCATCTTCGAGCCGGGATTCTTCGGTAATCAGCCGGTCCGGGTGGCATTGCTAGTCGGCAGCCTGGTGGCCGTGGTATCCGGGATCGTCGGGACGTTCACCGTGATGCGCGGGCAGGCGTTCGCCGGGCATGCCCTCGCGGATGTCGGCGCCACCGGCGGGTCGGGTGCCTTCCTGCTCGGGGTCAACCCGCTGTTCGGTTTTGTCGGGATCGGCGTCGCGGCCGCGGGGGTCATGGAGCTGATCGGCATCCGGCGGCCGCGGGGACGTGACCTCGCCACCGGCATCGTGCTCGGCGCCGGGCTGGGCCTGGCGGCCCTCTTCCTGTACTGGGACGCGACCTCCAGCAACACGACGGGCGCGACGATTACGGTCCTGTTTGGCTCAATGTTTGTCATCAGCAGCTCGCAGGTCCCGGTGATCGCCGCGTTCAGCCTGCTGGCCCTGGCCGTGGTCCTCGTGCTGTACCGCCACCTGCTGCTCAGCTCGGTCAGCAACGACCTGGCCTTCGTCCGGGGAGTCCCGGTGCGCCTGGCGGGCGTGCTGTACCTGCTGGCGCTGGCGGTGGCCGTTTCGCTGTCCGCCCTGACCATCGGCGCGATCCTCAGCACCGCGCTGCTGGTGGGACCGGCGGCGACCGCGCTGCGGCTGACGACCAGGCCAGGCCGGGCGATGATCGCTTCCGCCCTGATCGGCCTGGCGGCCACCTGGCTGGGCATCCTGCTGTCCTTCGACAGCTTCTACTGGCCGCCCCACCAGCATGGCTGGCCGGTGAGCTTCTTCGTGGTGACCCTGATCTTCGTCTTCTACCTGCTGGCCCAGCCGCTCGGCCGGCGGACGCGGACCAGGGCGCCAGCACCAGGGAACCGAGCAGGAAGAAGCACATGTTCTCCGGCTTCATGATGAACACCTGGACGGTGGCCACCATCGCCGCGATGGTGGCCGGCGCGATCGGGTTCTTCGTCGTGCTGCGGGGCTCGGCGTTCGTCGCCGACGCGGTGCCCCAGGGCGCGTTCGCGGGCGCGGCCGGGGCCAGCCTCATCGGGGTCAGCACCCTCATCGGGGTGGGTGCCTTTGCCCTGGCCGGCGCGCTCGGGATCGGCTGGCTCGGCCGCCGCAGCCGCCACGACGTGGCGACCGCCCTCGCCCTGGTGGTGATGCTGGGGCTCGGCGCGCTGTTCCTCAGCATGAGCACGGAGTACGCGCCGGAGATCTACTCGCTGCTGTTCGGCGAGGTCCTCGGGGTCAGCGCCAGCGAGGTGGCACCGGTGGCGCTGGTCGGCGCGGTGTGCATCGGGGCGATCATCGTCTTGTACCGGCCGCTGCTGCTGTCCTCGGTGATGGCGGAGCTCGGCGAGGCGCGCGGCGTGCGCGGGCACCGGATCGAGATGTACTTCCTGGTCGTCGTGGCCCTGGCTACCAGCATGGCGCTACCGGTCGTCGGCGCTCTGCTGATCTTCAGCCTGATGATCGGGCCGCCCGCCGCGGCCCGGTCGTTCACCGACCGCCCCCTGCTGGCGCTGATCTTGTCAGTGGTGCTCGCGCTCGTCACCGTCTGGACCGCGATCGCGGCGGCGTACCTATGGAACTGGCCGGTCGGATTCTTCGTGGGGACCCTCGGTGCCGTGTCCTACGGGATCGGCCGCTGCTGGGCGTGGTGGCGCCGGACCCGCGCGGCCCGCGGCGGCCAGCGGCCGGCGCTGGCTCAGTGACGTAGGGATAAGGGAAGGTGAGGTCTTTCAGTGGACCTGCAACGCTGGCTGAGCATCGGCGCAGATGCGATCGAGACCTGGCAGGACTCCTTCGGGCCGTTTGACCGGCACCCGTCGCTGCAGATCAGCGACGAGGAATTCGCGGCCGTCTTCGACCGCTTCACCCGGCGGCTGGGTGACAACTATCCCTTCTTTCATCCCGCCTATGCCGGCCAGATGCTGAAGCCCCCGCATCCGGCGGCCGTCATCGGTTACCTGACGGCGATGCTGGTCAACCCGAATAATCACGCGCTCGACGGCGGCCCCGCAACCGCGCGGATGGAGAAGGAAGCCATCGCCCAGCTAGCCCGGATGTTCGGGTTTGCCACCCATCTGGGTCATCTGACCACCAGCGGCACGATCGCGAACCTCGAGGCGCTCTATGTCGCCCGCGAGCTGCATCCGGGCCGGGGGATCGCCTACAGCTCCGAGGCGCACTACACCCACAGCCGGATGTGCGCAGTGCTGGGCGTGCCGGGGACTGCCGTCGACGTCGACGGCGCCGGGCGGATGGACCTCGGTGCCCTCGACGCCCTGCTGGCGGGCGGCACGATCGGGACCGTCGTCGCGACCGCGGGCACCACCGGGCTCGGCGCGATCGACCCCGTTCACGAGGTGCTGGCGGTCGCCCGCGGGCACGGGGTCCGGGTGCACGTGGACGCGGCCTACGGCGGCTTCTTTACCCTGCTGGCCGGCCTGCGGGACCGGGCCGGCCTCGATGATGCGCCCTGGCGGGCCATTGCCCAGTGCGACTCGGTAGTCGTCGACCCGCATAAGCACGGCCTGCAGCCCTACGGATGCGGCGCGGTGATCTTCCAGGACCCTGGGGTCGCGCGCCTGTACCTGCACGACTCGCCGTATACCTACTTCACCTCCGACGAACTGCACCTCGGTGAGATCAGCCTGGAGTGCTCGCGGGCCGGGGCGGCGGCAGCCGCGCTGTGGCTGACATTCCAGCTTCTGCCACCCACCGCCGACGGCCTCGGCCAGGTGCTGGCGGCCGGCCGCCGGGCGGCGCTGGACTGGGCGGACCTCATCGAGGCCTCCTCCCGCCTGGAGCTGTACCAGCGCCCGGAGCTGGATATCGTCTGCTACTTCCCGGTCACCGCAGCGCGCAGCCTGACGGCGATCGACCAGGCCAGCGCCCGGATGCTGGCGCAGGGAATGGCCGACCGCGCCGAGCCGGTCTTTCTCAGCACCCTGGAGGTTCCGGCGGCCAGGTTCGGCCGTCGTCACCCGGACGTACGGGCTGACCGTGACGGAGCCCGGATACTGCGCAGCGTCCTGATGAAACCTGAGGCCGAGGGGTACGTCCCGCTGCTGCATGCTCGCGTCGAGAAGCTCGCCGGCGGCTGAGCCCGGCCCGTCCGGTTCGTCCGGCCGGGAGATCTCTGGATGCCACGCTGGCGGCCACGAGCCGTTTGCTAGCTGCTGGTGCTGTCGTGACGGCCGACCGGTGGCGGCCAGGTGATAAGCGGCTTCCCGATCTCCCAGTGATGGCCGAACGGGTCCTCGATCCGGCCCAGGAGCCAGCCGTGTTCTTCGCTGGCCGGGTAGACCTGCGTGGCCCCGGCTGACACAGCCCGCTCGATCGCGGCGCCGGGATCGGCGACGATCAGCAGCATCCGGGTGGTGCCGCCGTGCAGTGATTCCGGGCTGAAATTCTGGTGCGTCGGCGACTCGTCGGCGACCCAGAACGACGCGCCTCCAACCGAAAGCTGAGCCACCACGCTCTCATTGTCGTCCGTGCCGCCGACCCGGTAGTCCTCGACGGCTCCGAAGGCAGCCTTGTAGAACTCCACCGCGGCCCGGCCGCGCCGGACCGAGAGCTGCGGCAGGATGCTCGTCTGCTGACCGCCGGGCTCGTGTTCGTGTTCGGGCTCGGGCTCGGGCTTATCCGCGACGTCCACTGCGCTCCTTACCTGGGTACCAGGGCCGGGACAGGCCGAGACAGGCATCGTCCCCGGCAGGACAGCGTAGCCGCCAGCAGGTCTGGCGCGGCGGCGGTGAACGCGAACGGCTGGGACCCGAGAGCCTCGGGGATCGGGGCACAGGTGACGACGGGACTCCTGGTGGGCACGCTCACGCTTCCGTTTCGCGACCGATCCGTTTCGCGCCGATCAGGGGGGACTGCCCGGCCGGTTCCTGGCCGCGCCAGGCCAGGAACCGGCTCGGCGTTCAGGGCTGCTGGAAGTCGCGTGTCGTCCAGATCCGCTCGCGCATGTACAACTTCACCTTGCTGATGTACTGCTGAGCCGGGGCGGTGTGCCAGCGTCCGGCGAACCAGCGCCCGACGCAACCCCAGTCGTCGCCCTTGTGGTACTGGCTGCCCCGCGGGACATTGTTCAGCCAGGTCTCGTACCCGTCATAGCAAGAGCGCCAGATGGCGTACGCGGTGTCGGCGTTCATCGCTGTGGAGCGGCCGATGCCGGGCCAGCTCGCTGTCTCGAAGGGGTACCTGTTCTGCAGGATGCCGTAACTCTGCGCGCACTCGCCCTGCGCATTGAGGGTGCGGTGGCCAGGCGGGCAGGCGCTCGGGTCCGTTCCAAAGTCGCCCTTGGTGGTCTGGCGCCACCAGCTCTCAACGGCGGCCTGCGCGAAGACGATGTTCTGGCTGATGCCCCACTTGCAGGCGGCCCAGCGCAGGATCTCCTTAGTGGTGCCGGTGAAGTTGCCGTTGATGCGCGGGGCCAGCCGCCGGTCGGCCGCGGCGGTGTCGCCCGCAGGGAAGAAGCGCGACCCGACGTGCTGGCCGGTAGTGCGGTTGAAGCGCTTGTTCACGCCCTTGTTCTCGCGCGATGGCCGGGCGAGCACCCATTTCGCGCACTGCGCTCCCGATGGGAGCTTCGTTCCTGGCGGGAGAGTTTTGAATGTGGCCGGAGCGCTGGGCCGGCCGCCGGGGCCACGGCGGCCGGGGCGACGGCGGCGGCGGCCGGGGCGACAGCGGCGGCGGCCCCGGTCTGCGAGTGCCCGGGTACGCTGGCGGCGCTGCTCATCGCGTGAGCCCGCCCGGTTGCGGACAGGCGGTGCGTGCTGGCGGCGAGCGTGATACCCCGGCTGGGGTAGTACGCGATCGCGATCGCTCCGATGGCAACGACCGCCAGGAATACGGCAGCATGGCTAACGAGCCGGCTGCGGCGGCTCGCGGGTAGCTTTCTGGTGCGGCTCATAGACCGATAGCTTTACTACTGCCGGGTAGAGGGTGTCCATCAGATCCGGATCCTGTGATCACATCTGATTCCTGGCGATACCGGATGAAGTCTCCCGATGGCCGGGTATCCAGCCGGATTCGCACCGGCCGGGCCGAAGCGTTGACATCAATCGAATATATATTCGATAATGATGCCATAGGGGCGGGGATCGCTCAGGTCAGGCCGCTGTCTGCGCGACCGGACGGGGCGCGACAGGATGGCGCGACAGGATGGGGCGACGGGACGGGGATGGCAGGACGGCAGCGGGCGGGGCGCACCGCGGGCCGCTATCGCGACGTCTGCCCGATGAGGATGTACTGCCGGTGCTGCCTGCCCTGCGGGACCTGCTTCCCGCTGGCGGGCTGCAGCGCGGGTCGGTCGTGGCGGCTGGTGCCTGGAGCATGCTCTGCCTGGCGCTCGCCGCCGGGGCATCCGGGGCCGGTGCGTGGTGCGCGGTGGCGGGCCTGCCGCAGCTCGGAGTGGCGGCCGCGGCTGACGCAGGCCTCGACCCTGGCCGGCTGCTGCTGATTGCGGAGCCGGGCTCCAGCTGGCCGCAGGTAGTGGCATCACTGCTGGATGGCTGCGAGATTGTCCTCCTTTGCCCGCCTGACCGGCCGTCAGCTCAGGTCCGCCGCAAGCTTGAGGCCACCATCCGCCGCTACGGGGGGGTGCTGGTGGTGGCGGGGGACTGGGATGGCGCGCAGACCCGGCTGCTTGTTGCCCGCCAGGAGTGGACGGGCATTGGCGACGGACACGGGCGGCTGAGTGCCCGCCGGGTGCAGGTGGTGGCGAGCGGGCGCGGTGCGTGGTCACGGCCTCGGACGCGGTGGCTGTGGCTGCCTGCCCCTGATGGCTCGGTCACCGTTGCTGAGAACGTTGCCGCAGGAGCGGCTGTGCGGACGGCCGAGGAGGCCGGCCACTGGGCATGCAGTACCGGCCAGGCAGGTGTTTCCTGGCGGGAGGCGAACGCCGGATGAGGGCAGCCGGGAGCACGCCCCAGCGGGTGCTCGGCGTGTGGTGCCCACGCTGGCCCGAGGTGAGGGACGACGAGGCAGCCGGACCCGAAGCGCAGGCATTCGAGCAGGTAGTAGGCGCGGTGGAGGAGTTCTGCCCGCGAGTGGAGGTGGTAAGGACCGGGGTCTGCGCCATCGGCGCGGCCGGCCCGGCCCGGTACTTCGGCGGGGAGGAATCTCTGGCGAGAAAGATCACGATAGCCGTCGGCAATCTCGGGTTCGACTGCCAGACGGGCATAGCAGATGGCTTGTTCGCCGCGCTGCTTGCTGCCCGGGCGGGGCCGCCTGGCGCGGTAGTGGCACCAGGCGAGACGGCCGCGTTCCTGGCCCCGCATCCGGTTACCGTGCTGGCGAGACCGGGGCTAGCCGGCTTGCTGACCCGGCTGGGTATCACGACGCTGGGTGAGTTCGCTGCGCTATCGGCGGCCGAGGCGGCCAGCCGGTTCGGTACTGAGGGAGCGCACGCGCACCGTCTGGCCCGCGGGCTGGATCCCCGGTCGCTGATGCCCCGCCCACCTGCGGCGGATCTGTCCGTCTGCCTTGAGTTCGACCCCCCGGCGGAACAATCCGAGCCCGTGGCATTCGCCGCCAAGACGCTCGCCGATCAGATGCATTCCCGCCTTGCGGCCAGCGGGCTTGCCTGCGTCCGGGTCCAGGTGCAGGCGATCTGCGAGGACGGGCGGGAGATTACCCGGCTGTGGCGGCACGACGGGCTCCTGTCCTCGCTCGCGGTGGCCGAGCGCGTGCGCTGGCAGCTTGACGGATGGCGGCCGGGCCAGCGCGAGCCGGGTGCGGGCGGGCGGAGTTCAGGCGGGCGGAGTTCAGGCGGGCGGAGTGCGGGTGGTCGGGATGCGGGCGCGGGCGATCCGGGCCGGGTCGCCGGGATCACGCTGCTGCGGCTGTCCCCTGACCAGCTGGTACGTGATGAGGGCCGCCAGCTTGGCCTGTGGGGCGATGCCGTGGTCAGCGACCGGGTAGCGCGCGCGGCCATCCGCGTGCAGGCCATGCTCGGGCACGGCGCGGTGCTGCGCCCGGTACTGGCTGGCGGTCGCAGCCCGGCCGAGCAGGTGATGCTGGTGCCGTTTGGCGACGCCGAGACCGCGATCCTCCCCGCAGGCCGGCCCTGGCCAGGAAAGATACCCGCCCCCGCCCCTGCCACGGTGTACCCGGTTCTGCTGCCGGCCAGGGTCACTGACGATTCCGGGGCGACGGTGACCGTCACCGGGCGCGCTCAGATTTCCGCTCCCCCCGCCCGGCTGTGGCTGTGGCCGCCGGCGGGCGCCGGGCGTTCACTGGCGGTCACTTCCTGGGCCGGCCCCTGGCCGGTCACCGAGCGGTGGTGGGACCCGGCGAGTTCCCGCAGGCGCGCCAGGTTCCAGCTCATCACCGAGGACGAGGACGCGTGGCTGGCGGTCGTGCAGGACGGCTGCTGGCTGATCGAGGCCAGCTACGACTAAGGGCGGCTGAGACTGAGGGCTACTGGGGGGCCGCCTGCCGGGACGGGCCGCCTGCCGGGACGGGCCGCCTGCCGGGACGATGCCTAACGGTCCGGTGACCGTTGGTCTCTGTCGGGACGCGGCCTGCTGGGACGGCGGCCTGCCGGACGGGCGGCCGAACGGCCCGTGACCGTTGATCGCTGTCGGCCGGCAGCTGCCAGCAGGCGCTGGTGAATTAATACGAATATGATTTCGATTAGTAAGAGGTTCTGTCAGTGCTACTCGCTATGCTGATCGAAGAGCATCAAGGCACCATGGACGGGCGCGGTGAGGAGGTGGCCTGATGCAAGACGCTAGGCCAGCACCTTTAAAGGATGTACGGGCTGCAGGACAGGACATGCGCGAGGCAGGTGCTCCCCAGGGACTGGCGTGGTCCTGGGAATTGGATTTCGATGCGCTGCAAGCTGCACTAGATGCCCCCGCGTCCTGGAATCGCCCGCGCCCCCCGCGCACCTCTCGCCCCGCCGCCGACGGCGACAGTGCTGCTGCTGCTGACTCCGCTGCTGCTGGCTCCGCTGCTGCTGACTCCGCTGAGGAGGAGGATCAGGAGGCGCTACTGGACGCGATGTTCGCCAGCGAGAGGGCGCCAGAGATCCCGATCGGCACGGTTGCGGGACGTATCGCGGAAAGCCTGCCGACTGGGCCGGGACTGGCCGCCTGGCTGGCCAGCGCAGACGCGGGGAATTCAGAGGCCGGCGCGGGGAACCTAGAGGAAGGTGCCCTCGCCGGCGTGGCGGCGTCGTTCCGGCGGATGGCGTCGTGGGCACAGGCGGGAGAACTGGCCGCGGTCGCCCAGATCGCTTCCCGTGCCGCCGCTCGTGACGAGAAGATCGGCGTCGATGACAAGGGCAGGCCCGCCCGGATCCCGGCTAGCGCCTGCTCAGAGGTATCGCTGGGCCTGGTAATGACGCAACTTGGGGCATCTTGGTGGACCGACCTTGCCGTTACCCTTCGCTGGCGATTGCCGGCCACCGGCGCGGCGCTGGCCGAGGGCAGCATTGACCTGCCCCGTGCCCGGTTGATCGCTGAGGCAACCAGCCTGCTTGGTGACGAGGCAGCACGAGATGTGGAGGAGCAGGTCCTGCCCGGCGCAGGAAGAATGACCACCGGGCAGTTGCGTGCCGCACTGCGCCGGGCCGTGATCGCTGTTGACCCCGAGGGCGCAGAACGGAGGCGGGAGGAAGCCGAACGGCGCGCGAAGGTCAGCCTGTACGGCGATGAGGACGGCACCGCCACGCTGTCGGGCTCCGGCTTGCCGGTTATCCAGGCGGCGGCGGCAATGGCCAGGGTCACGGCAATGGCCCGCGCGCTGAAGGCTTCCGGCGCGAGCGGCGGGATGGACCTGCACCGGGCCCAGGTGTTCATCGGGCTACTGCTAGGCACCCTGCCCTTCATTCCGCCCGCAGAGGGTGGCCCCCCAGATATCCCGCCTCCTGCAGATGATGGCGGCCCGGATGATGGCGGTCCGGGAGACTGCGGCCCGGAAGACGGCGTCCCCTATGACCATGACCCTGATGCCGCCGGGCTCTGCCTCGGTGATCAGGATGCACCCTGGGATGATGGCGACCCGTACCAGGGCGGCGACCCGATACTGGCCAGCTACGACGAGCCGGACATAGACGACTTGCCTGCATCGCCGCCAGCATGGGCGCCGCTGCCCGCAGCGATCCCGCCCGCTTTCGCCCGTTCCGGATCCGCCCAGGCCGGGATCGGCCGTTCCGGGACCGCCCAGGCCGGGACCGGGCGGCCTCCGCCGGGGCTGCTGGACCTCTCCCTGCCCTGGTCCGCGCTCGTCGGGCTGAGCGCTGAGCCGGGCAATCTGGGCCGCATCGGCCCGATTGCAGCATCGCAGGCCCGTCGGCTGGCGGACGCCGCGTCCGCTGATCCCGCTGCCGAGTGGCGGGTCATCGTGACTACCCGTGCCGGGCAATCCCTGGCGGTTGCCCGCATACCGCGCCCTCGTGTTCGGGGAGAGCAGGCTGGCCATGACGGAGCCGCCGCGGGTGCCGGGCTGGTTGGCCGGATCACCCTCACCATCAGTGAGGACGCTCTGACCAGCCCGCCGGGACGCGATCCGCCTGGAGGGATGGCGGCTGCTGCCCTGCGCACGGCGAATAGGGCTGCGGCTCGGGCCAAGGAGCAAGCACGAGGTAACGCCGCCGCAGGCGGCTGCGCGCACCAGGCTGAGTCCCTGGCCTACCGGCCCCCGCCCCGGCTGCTGGAGTTCGTCATTGCCCGAGACCTGACTTGCCGGTTTCCCTCGTGCCGGCAGCCCGGCCTGGCGCGGCGACCTGGACCACACCATCCCGCATGACCACGGCGGGCGGACCTGCTCCTGCAATCTCGGACCACTGTGCCGGGCTCATCACCAGATCAAGCAGCTCAGGGGCTGGTTGCTCAGCCAGCCCTCGCCGGGCATCTTCGAGTGGGTCACCCCGACTGGCCGGCGTTACACCGCCACCCCCGACATCCACCCCGTCTAAGCGAGCAGGAAGGAGGGCGGCGGCGATGGGGTGGGACAACCCGCCGGTGCCGTGGCGGGAGCTTGAACGGCTTCTGTCCTGGCGTGACCCCGGCGATATGGACCCAGGCAGCGACTCCCGCGCCGATGCCGTCGATCGCGGGGGAGCGGAAGAAATGCCGCCCTGCCCGGTCACTCAGCTGCCCACGGCCAGGCAGACCGGCAGAGGCGAACGGGGCCCGGCCTGGGCCGAGTTGCACTGCCATTCGTCCTACAGCTTCCTCGACGGGGCCTCCAGCCCCGCTGACCTGATCGACCAGGCCGCAGGACTCGGCCTGGCTGCACTCGCCATCACCGACCACGACGGCATGTACGGCGTGCCTCAGTTTGCCCAGGCGGCAGCCCGTCTCAGGCGGAAGACCGGTACCAGGATCGGCACGATCTTCGGCGCCGAGCTCAGCCTGGGCCTGACCAGCGGCCAGGGTGGCGTTCCCGATCCGGAGGGACAGCACCTGCTGGTGCTGGCCAGGGACTCGGAAGGGTACGGGCGGCTGTGCCAGGTGATCAGTGACGCGCAGCTAGCCGGCGGGGAGAAAGGACGTCCCGTTTACGATCTCGATGTTCTCGCCCGGGCTCATGATGGGCACTGGGCCGTCCTCACGGGCTGCCGCAAGGGCGCGGTGCCAGCTGCGCTCTCGACGGGCCGTCGGCCCGCCGCCGGCCCGCAGCCCGCGGCCGGCCCGCAGCAGCCCGCCGTCGGTCAGCCGCATCCCCCCTCCCAGTGGCAGCTCCCCGCCAGCCAGCAGCAGCCCGCCAGCCAGCAGCCCGCCAGCCAGCAGCCCGCGCGCGCCCGCCGCCACCCTGCAGCCCGCCGCCACCCTGCAGGCGGCAGTCACAGAACTCCGGGCCCTGATCTCCATCTTCGGCGCGGAGAACGTCATGGTGGAGCTCTCCAGCCATGACCAGCCAACCGACGACGAGCGAAACGACGCACTCTTCGAACTGGCCCGCCAGACCGGAACTGCCGTGATCGCTACTGGCAACGTCCACTACGCGTCGCCGCAGGACGCGCGGCTGGCCCAGGTGCTGGCCTCGGTCAGGGGACGCCGCAGCCTGGATGAGATGGACGGCTGGCTGGCCGCCTCCGGCGGTGCCTACCTGAGGTCGGGCGCGGAGATGCAGCGCCGGCTGCGCCGGTACCCGGGCGTTTTCGAGCGCACCGTGCAGCTGGCCCGCGACTGCGCATTCGACTTCAAGGTAGTGGCGCCCCAGCTGCCAGACTTTCCTGTTCCCCGCGGCTACAAAAGCGAAGCCGACTGGCTGCGCGCGCTGGTGCGGGAGAAGGCGCGGGAACGCTACGGCCCGCCCCACGCAGAACGCCAGCCGGGTGCCTACGCCCAGCTCGCCCGCGAACTCGACGTCATCGTTGATCTCGGGTTCCCCGGCTACTTCCTGATCGTGCACAATATCGTGCAGTTTTGCGAGAACGAGGGCATCCTGTGCCAGGGCCGGGGATCAGCAGCCAACTCAGCCGTCTGCTATGCGCTCGGAATTACCAGCGTCGACCCCGTTCGGCATGGATTGCTGTTTGAGCGTTTTCTTTCCTCAGGCCGGGACGGGCCGCCGGACATCGACCTGGATATCGAGCACCGGCGCCGCGAGGAGGTCATCCAGCACGTCTATGGCGCCTATGGCCGGGGCAACGCCGCGCAGGTCGCCAATGTGATCTCCTACCGGCCGCGGATGGCGCTGCGCGATGCGGGGCGGGCTCTCGGCTACTCGACAGAGCAGCAGAACGCCTGGTCCCGGCAGGTCGGGCCGCGGCAGTACGGGCCCGGCCAGCTCATCCCGCCGGACGCGGGGGTCCCGGAGGCTGTCACCGAACTCGCCGAGCAGATGCAGCGACTGCCCCGTCACCTGGGTATTCACTCCGGCGGGATGGTGATCTGCGACCGGCCGGTGGGGGAGGTGTGCCCGGTGGAATGGGCGCGGATGCCGGGCCGCACCGTCCTGCAATGGGACAAGGATGACTGCGCGTACGCGGGCCTGGTCAAGTTCGACCTGCTCGGCCTGGGCATGCTCACGGCGCTGCGGGACTGCTTCGAGCTGGTCGCCCGGCATCATGACCAGCGCTGGAGCCTGCACTCGATCCCGCAGGAGGACCCCGGCGTCTACGACATGCTGTGCGAGGCCGACACCGTGGGAGTGTTCCAGGTCGAGTCGCGCGCCCAGATGGCGACCCTCCCGCGACTGCGGCCCAGGGAGTTCTATGACCTGGTCATCGAGGTGGCGCTGATCAGGCCGGGTCCGATCCAGGGCGGCTCGGTCCACCCGTACATGCGCCGGCGGCACGGCGGCGAGGTGGCGGTGCTCCCGCACGAGTCCATGCACCATGCTCTCGGCAAGACCCTCGGCGTGCCGCTGTTCCAGGAGCAGATGATGCAGATCGCCATCGACTGCGCGGGCTTCACCGCCACCGAGGCGGACAGGCTGCGGCAGGCGATGAGCTCCAAGCGCGCGCCCGAGCGGATCGAGGAACTGCGCGGCCGGCTGCTGGACGGGATGGCGGCCAGGGGCATCCCCGCGCAGGTCGCCGAGGACATCTACCTCAAGATCCTGGCCTTCTCCAGCTACGGCTTCCCCGAGTCACATGCGATCAGCTTTGCCTACCTGGTCTACGCGAGCGCCTGGCTGAAGTGCTACTACCCGGCCGCGTTCACCGCCGCCCTGCTGCGCGCCCAGCCCATGGGCTTCTACGCCCCCGCCAGCCTGATCAGCGACGTGCGCAGGCACGGCGTGCGGGTGCGCGGTGTCGACGTGAACGCCAGCGGCGTCCTGGCCACCCTGGAAGAGCCAGAAACTACAACGCCCCCCATTCGAAACGGCCAGCCCCGCGCCCGTCCCGTCACCCATCCCGACCCGCCATCCGGGGGCCGGGCGGTGCCGGGCCAGCCAGCCATCAGGATCGGCCTGTCCGAGGTGCGCGGCCTGGGCTCGCAGGCAGCTGCCGCCATCGTGGCCGGCCAGCCGTACGCGGATCTGGAGGACTTCGCCCGGCGCACCACGCTATCGGTCCCGGCCATGGAGGCACTGGCGACTGCGGGCGCGTTCGGCTGTTTCGGCGTGAGCCGGCGCGAGGCGCTGTGGTCGGCAGGCGCGGCCGCCACTATTTCCGACCAGCAGCTGCCCGGCACCACTCCGGGACTGACGCCGCCGCCGCTGCGGGCCATGACGGCGGCGCAGGAGACCTTCGCGGACCTGTGGGCGACCGGGACGTACGGCACCCATCCGGTGGAGCACATCCGCTCCCTGCTGTCGGAGCGTGGCGTGTCGCCGGCCTGCGACCTGCGGACGGCGCGGCCGGGAGCAGCTATCGCGGTGGGCGGACTTGTCACGCACCGGCAGCAGCCGGGGACGGCCCGCGGGGTGGTGTTCCTGAGCCTGGAGGACGAGACCGGGATGGCTAATGTCATCTGCCCGCCGTGGGTGTGGGCACGCTATCGCCGGCTCGGGATGGACGCCAGCGCGCTGCTGGTGAACGGCCGGGTAGAGCGCATCGATGGGTCGGTGAGCCTGCTCGCCACCCGGCTGCGCCGGCTTCGGGTGGTCGCCGCCGCCCGCAGCCGCGACTTCCGCTGAGCGCCAGTGCCGTCGTGGGAGTGCCGACGCGGGAAGTGCGGGGCGCGGGGGTGCCGACGTGGGCAGTGCCGACGTCGGGAGTGCGGGGCGCGGAAACCGCAGCGCGGGTACCCACCGGGGGCGAGCCGGACGGGGCCGTACCGCTGGTGTGGCAGTGCCGGTCCCGCTCCCGGCACTGCCACGACCATCGAGGGCTACCCGGTTGGAAGCCCAGAGCGCCCAGTTACGCACGGTCGCGAGATCTGTCTTGACCTGCGGCCGGAATGGGGTCAGTGCTTGACAGCGGTCAGTCTAGGGAGAATGCCGCCGTTGCTTTGGCAATCGTGCGTCGGAAGTTACGCTTCACATTCTTGCAGGTTTTGGGATCGCAGAGAAGTAGAAAATCGCATCAAATCCGGTCACCGTCACCTACCTGATTGTGACCGCACCCGAGTCCGCAGGCGGAGGGCTTGCCCGCAGGCGGAGAGCTCACCCTCTGGCCGTCGCCCAGAATGCGCACTGATGCTCGGCTGCGAAATCGGTCTCGACCGTCGGCCTCGGCTCGTCCAGGGACTGGATGCGCTGGCTGGAGTTGCGGAAGCCCGGCCAGGGCGGCTCGCCGAATGAGGACGGGAAACTCCGCCTGGCGAAGTTCGTCCAGTACTGCTTCATGCTGGCCGCCAGTCGCTGCTGCGCTGCCGTCAGCGGGCCAGGGAACGCGCTGACGTTCAGGTCGAAGAGGTACTGAATCTCGGACGCGTGCGCCGCTCCGTAGGAGAAACCGCTGACCGGGGGCAGGAAGCGCTGCGGCGCGTTCTCGTCATTGAACTCGTAGCCGAAGGTCGGCACGAACTTGGACACCGACGTGTCCACCGTCAGCGCGGGACACGCGAAGATGGCGTCGGTGCCGACCGCGCCGAGGGCCTCGGCCGGATTCGCGAAGCTGCTCAGCGGATAATGCGATATGACGACATCGGCTTCTGCGGGCGTGACGCCGGCCGTTGTCTCGATCATGCTCTTGTAGTTCCCGGCCGTGACCGTCACGCCCGACAACTCGGTAATGGCGACGAACAGCCGCCACTCGTCGTGGTTGGACCCGTTGATCACCGGCACGCGGTTGAACTCACCGCGGCTCAGGGCCGTCCCGATCGACTGGGTGAGCACCTTGCCGTCGATGTTCGGCCCGACCGCGCCCTGGTCATTCAGGATGGTCTGTACCGACAGGCCGCGCAGGCAGGCCGCGGTCTGGCTGGCGCACCCGGTCTTGGTGGCGAATGCCTCGCCCGAGGCCTCGGCCAACGCCAGGGAAGGCTGGACCAGGTCGTAGGCGCCGCTCTCGATGATCGCCTTGGTGAACAGGCCCCTGGCGGTAGGTGAGGCGATCTGCGATAGGACGCTGAGGCCGCCGGCGGATTCGCCGAAGATGGTGACGTTGCGCGGGTTGCCGCCGAAGTTGCGGATGTTGCGCTGGACCCAGCGCAGCGCGGCCTGCTGGTCCATCAGCCCGTAGTTGCCGGATGGGCCGCCCTTGCGGCCCACTAGTGCCGGGTGGGCCAGGAAGCCGAGGGCGCCGAGGCGGTAGTTGATGGTGACGACGATCGCGCCGTCCTTCACCAGCTTGGCCGGGTTGTAGTCGTTGCTCTCGCCGCTGACCAGCGCGCCGCCGTGGATCCAGACCATGACCGGCAGGGCGGCCCTGATGTGCGCCGGGGTGTAGACGTTCAGGAACAGGCAGTTCTCCGACAGGCTGGCCTGGCCGAACGGGCCGCCTGCCTGCGGGCAGTGCGGGCCGAACTGGGTCGCGGAGCGCACGCCCTTCCAGCGCGCGGCCGGGTGCGGCGGCCGCCAGCGCAGCCGGCCGGCCGGGGAGCGGCGTAGGGAACGCCGAGGAACTCGTCCGTCGTTCCCGCCGCCATGCCGCGAAGCCGGCCATCGGCCGTGGTCACGACCAGCCTCCTGGCCGGGCCCTGGTGCCCAGCCGATGACGCGGTCACCCTGCTGGCCGTCGTGCTGCCGGCGGTGCTGCTGCTGCCGGGGCTGCTGCTGGCGGTCGCGCTGCTGGCGGTCGCGCTGCAGGAGGTCGCGCCGGCGATCAGGGCGCCCACGGCGATCACCCCCGCGCCTAGGCGGGCGCGATCTCGCCAGCCGGTTCCCTTACCCAACATCTGCGTTCTCCGTTCACTGGATCTCTGAGTTCACTGGATCTCTGAGTTCACTGGACCTGACCAGATGGCGAGCACCCGCGCGCGAGCGGCAGTGCCGATCATGACGACCGGCACTGCCGCGCCCAGATGCGTATATGACCTGCGTTTATGACCTGCTTTCATGACCGGCCAGACGGTACGGCCCGGCAGGCGTGCGGGCTCAGCCGGTGCCGTCCCAGAACCCGCAGTGATGCTCGGCGGAGAAGTTCTTCTCGACCCGCGGCCTGGCCGGGAACATGGACTGGATGCGGTGGGTGGCGGTGCGGAAGCGCGTCCATAGCGGCTCACCGGCCGAGGACGGGAATCCATGCCTGGCGAAGTTGGTCCAGTACCGCTTCATGCTGGCGGCCAGCTTCTGCTGCTTGACGGTAAAGGTGCCGGCGGGCGGGTTGCCCAGCGTGAAGAGGTACTGAAGCTCGGACGCGTGCGGCGCGCCGTAGGGGAAGCCGGGGATCGGGGGCAGGAAGCGCTCCGGCGCGTTCTCGTCGTTGAACTCGTAGCCGAACGTCGGCACGAATTTCGACATGACCTTGTCGATCGTCAGCGCCGGGCACGCGAAGATGCCGTCGGTGCCGACCGCGCCGAGGGCGATGGCCGGGCTGGAGAAGCTGCTCACTGGGTACTCGGCCACAATCTGCGCAGCCCTCGTCGGGCTGGCGCCGACCGTTGACTCGATCATCGTCAGATAGTTCGCCGCCGTTACCGAGCCGCCCTCCAGCAGCGTGATAGCGACGAACAGCCGCCACTCGTCATGGTTGGTCCCGTTGATCACCGGCACGCGGTTGAACTTGCCGCTGTTGAGCGCTGGCCCGATCGACTGGGTGAGGACCTTGCCGTCGACGTCGGGCGTGTAGCCGCCGTTGTTCTGGTGAGCCAGGATGGTCTTGACCGGCACCTTGCGCAGGCAGGCGGCGGTCTGGCTGGCGCACCCCACCGCGGTGGCGAATGCCTCGCCCGACGTCTCCGCCGACGCCAGTGGCGCCTGGAACAGGTCATACGATCCGCTCTCGATGATCGCCTTGGCGAACAGGCCCCTGGCCTGAGGCGACGCGATCTGCGATAGGACGCTGAGGCCGCCGGCGGATTCGCCGAAGATGGTGACGTTGCGGCGGTTGCCGCCGAAGTTGCGGATGTTGCGCTGGACCCAGCGCAGCGCGGCCTGCTGGTCCATCAGCCCGTAGTTGCCGGATGGGCCGCCCTTGCGGCCCACTAGTGCCGGGTGGGCCAGGAAGCCGAGGGCGCCGAGGCGGTAGTTGATGGTGACGACGATCGCGCCGTCCTTCACCAGCTTGGCCGGGTTGTAGTCGTTGCTCTCACCGTTGACCAGCGCGCCGCCGTGGATCCAGACCATGACCGGCAGGGCGGCCTTAATGTGCGCCGGGGTGTAGACGTTCAGGAACAGGCAGTTCTCCGTGGTGCTGGCCATGCCGAACGCCCCGCCGCCCTGCGGGCAGTGCGCGCCGAACTGCCGGGCCGATCGCACGCCCTTCCAGTGGGCTGCCGGGCGCGGGGCGCGCCACCGAAGCCGGCCGACCGGCGGGGCGGCGTAGGGAACGCCGAGGAACTCGTGCACCGTTCCCACGGCCATGCCGCGAAGCCGGCCGTCGGCCGTGGCGACGACGAGTTTCCTGGCCGGGCTCTGGCTGGCGGCCGGAGCCGCAGCCGCGCTCGCGCTGACGGCAGTCGTGCCGACGGCGGTCGCGCCGGCGACCAGGGTCCCGAGGGCGACGACCACGGCGGCTAGCCGAGCGCGGGCCTGCGCCGGTCCTATGTCCGAACATGCACTGTTCTCCGTTCCCGGCGGTTCGCCGGCTTGCCGGTGCGGCCCCGCAGTCATTCTGTCCCACTCTGGCGGCATTGATGACGGCAGGGGGAGAGAAGATGCAGACAGCGTGCAATTAGTTTCGGCGCGCTGTCAAGGACGCTATGCGCGCGCCTTGGCCGCCGGGCGGCCCGCCGGATGGCACATCCCGAGCACCCGCATCAGCCCTCTGCTGGCCACCCGGGCGAGGCCGGTAACCTCGCCGGGTGCGGTGCCGCAGCCCCGCGGGCGGCGACCAGGGTCGCGAGGGCCTGGTTGAACCGGTCCACCTCGTCGAGGGTGTTGTAGTGCGCCAGGCCGATGCGCAGTGCCTCGCCCCAGGCGATCCGGTCGTGCAGGCCAGGGGCGTAGTAACTGTCGTGGCTCCATACCCCGAACCCGAGGTCGCCCAGCGCCGGGCTCAGCATGGCCGACGGCACGCCGGGGAAGTTGACCAGGAACGTCGGAACCCGGCCCGCCATCGTCGGCAGCCCGTAGAGCCTGGCGCCCGGCGGCAGCCCGGCGAGGAGCCGCTCGCCCAGCTGCCGTTCCCAGGCGGCGATTTTCGCGGTCCCGCCCAGGCTGTCCAGGTAAGCGAACGCGGCCAGCAGGCCGCCCAGCAGCTCATACGGCAGCGTGCCCGTCTCGAACCGGTGCCCGACGGGCTCCATCGGGGCGGGCCTGGCCTTGTAGGGCTGCCACGACTCGAGCAGCTCCCGGCGGCCGAAGGCGATGCCCAGGTGCGGCCCGCAGAACTTGTAGGCCGAGCAGAGCAGGATGTCGGCGCCGATCATCCGCACGTCCATGGGCTCATGCGGGGCGTACTGCACGGCATCGACCCAGGCCAGGGCGCCAGCCTGGTGGGCCAGATCGCAGACCGCGCGAGCGTCCACGATCGTCCCGACCGCGTTCGACGCCCACGGGAAGGCCACGACCCTGGTCCGCGGCCCTAGCTGACGCTCCAGGTCCGACAGGTCCAGGGTGGTGTCCGCGTGCACGTCGGCCAGGCGCACCTGGAGCCCGAGATCACGGGCCAGGTCGAGCCAGGGCGCCACGTTGGCATCGTGGTCAAGCCGGGTCACGATGATCTCATCGCCCGGCCGCAGCTCGCGGCCGAGGGTGCGGGACAGCATGTAGTTGAGCGTGGTCATGCTGCCCCCGAAGATGATCTCCTCCGGGGTGCAGCCAAGGAAGCGCGCCGAGGCCTCGCGGGCCTCATCGAGCAGCGTGTCGATCCGCCGGCTGGTCGCGTAAGGGGCGCCCATGTTGCCGCTTGCCTCGCGGTACACACGGCCCACCGCCGCGCCGACCTCGTCGGGCGTCTGAGTGCCGCCGGGTGCGTCGAGGAAGACGAAGCCATCGCTCAGTGAGCTGAAGCGCGAGCGTACGCCATCCAGGCCGCCTGCTAGCGCGCTGTCGTCGCTGTGACTGTCATGGTTGCCGGGCGCGTCACCGGCGGAGGGCTGGTCGGCCAGGAAACTGCTCATTGAGAGCAAAATTAAAACGGGAATGCCCCTAGGTCAATGCCGGCCTGCTCCAGCCTTGATCTCCGGGCCTGATCCCCGGGCTTGATCTCGGGCCTGGTCTCAGGGCCTGGTCTCCGGGCGGCCCGGATGGGGAGCGGGTCAGGCGGCGGCGTGGATAGGGTCAGGCGACGGCGTGGATAGGGTCAGGCGGCGTCGTGGAATATCAGCCCCAGGGTGAGCCGCTGGCCGGAGCGGATCTCCGATACCCCGTGCCGGACGGGCGCGGCCGACCAGCCTCGCTTGGACTGCACCGGGCGATCGCGGGTGGTGAACACCAGCCCGTGACCCTGCGGGAGGAGCAGGGCGGTCCCGCGGGACTGGGCCCGGGGCCGCTGCTCGAGCAGCAGGAACTCGCCGCCGGTGTGATCGACGCCGGGATTGCTCAGGTTGATGACCACCTGCAGCGGGAATACCAGGTCGCCGTAGAGATCACGGTGCAGCGCGTTCCAGCCCTTCTCCTGGTATCTCAGCAGGATGGGCGTTGACTTGGACTGCCCGGCCGCATGGCACATCGCGAGCCACTCATCCAGCGTGTCGGGCCACGGCGCGGCGCGGCGCAGCTTGCCGTACCAGTCGCGGGCGATCGGCAGCAGGCGCGGGTACAGCTCCTGCCTCAGCCGCTCGACCGGCTCAGGGAAAGGCCGGCCGAAGTACCGGTACTCGCCTTCGCCAAAACGGAACTGCCCCATATCAATGGTCGCCCGGAAGCGCTCGTCATCGTCATAGAGCCCGGCGATGGCCTGGCACCCGGCCGGGGTGAGCAGCTGTGGGGTGAGCGCGCAGCCGCGGTCGGCCAGCTCGTCGCTGAGGCCGTTCCAGCTGGTCGTGGTGCTCATGCGGCTGCCTCCAGGTCGAGCAGGGTCTGCTTGGCCGCGGATCCGCCCAGATACCCGCCCAGCGATCCGTCCGAGCGGATGACGCGGTGGCAGGGCATGACGATAGGCAGGGGATTGGTCGCGCACGCCGTGCCGACCGCCCGGACGGCTCGCGGGCGGCCTGCCCCGGCGGCGACGGCCGCGTAGCTCGCGGTCCGGCCGTAGGCGATGTCCGGCAGGTGACGGAGCACCAGGCGGCGAAAGCCCGTCGACAGGCTGAGATCCAGCGGCAGGCTGAAGCTGCGGCGCCGGCCGGCGAAGTACTCATCTAGCTCACGGGCCGCCGCGTCGAGCCGCCGGGGGGCGTGCAGTATCCGCGGGCTAATCCGTTTGGCCAGGGTGTTCAGGACCTGGTCATGACCCTCGGTGCCGTACGCGACCCGGATCAGCCCCTGCTGCGTGGCCGCGAGCAGCAGCGTGCCGACTGGCGTATCGAGGGTGCGGTAAGCGACATCGAGCGCGCCCTGGGCATCCGAGCTGTCGGCCAGGCGGTCGTGCAGGGCGCGCAGGTCGGCCTCGGTAACTTCGGGCAGGGCCTGGAGCAGGTCCCGCACGTCCGGGTCGTCGTTCGCGGTCATCGGGCTTCTCCTTCTGAGATGGCTGCGGCGGGATCTGCGGCCGGGTAGGTCTTGCGCAGGCTGGCGATGCCGTCAGCGGCCGACCTGCGGGCGGCGTCGGCGGTGCCGCCGATGACCGCGGCGACGCCGGCATAGGGCAGCCCCGCCAGGTAGTGGTAGGCGACCGCCTCCCGCTGCTTGCGCGGGAGCCCGGCCAGGGCGGCCGCGAGGTCGAGGTCGCGACCGTCGGCGTCGTGCCGGGCGGCAGTGTCGGGGATCTCGGCCACCGGAACGGCGCGCCGGCCTGCCGCGCGGGTGATGTCGATCGCCTTGCGGTGCGCGATCGTCACCAGCCAGGCCTGGATATTGGCGTCGCCGGGCAGCGCCGGGTACGCACGGAGGGCGGCCAGGAACGTCTCCGACCAGGCGTCGTCGGCGTCAGCCGGGCCCAGGACGGCGCGGCAGACCCGCAGGACGGTCGCGCCATGCTCGGCGACGACGACCTCGAAGGGCTGTTTGGCTGTCACCTGATGTAGACGTCCCAGGTCGGCGGAATGTGAGGTACGGGTCAGAACAGCTTCTCGGATCTGCGCGCGGCCGGTTCCTCCAGGTCGAGCAGGAACCTCTTGCGGGCCAGGCCGCCGGCGTACCCGGTCAGGGCACCATCCTTGCCGACGACGCGATGGCACGGCACGATCACCGACAGCGGATTGCGCCCGACGGCCGCTCCGACGTCCTTGGCCAGCACCTGGTGGCCGAGCTGGCCGCTCAGCTCGCGGGCAAGATCACCATAGGTGACAGTCTGCCCGTACGGGATGCGGTCGATCAGGCCCCAGACGCGATGCTGGAACTCGCTGCCGCGGGCGCCGAGCGGCAGATCGAAGCGCTCTCGGCCGCCGGCGAAGTACTCGGCCAGCTGGCGCCTGGTCTCATCGAAGCCCGCAGTGGTCCGCAGGCCGAAGGACGCGGGGTCTGGCCGGTACCAGTGCTGCGGGAAGTAGACGCCGGTGAGCTTGCCATCCTCGGCGACGAGCGTAAGGTCGCCGACCGGCGAGCCGACGGTGGTGTGCGTGACGGTGTCGATGGTGATGTGCGTGGCGGGCATTCGCGGCCTCCTCAGGTTCGGGTGTACTGCTCCGGGTGTACTGCTGCGGGGTGTACTGCTCCGGGGTGTACTGCTCCGGGGTGTACTGCCCTGTAGACGACCGGGGGCGCCGGAATGTGAGGTCAGGCGAACGGGCGACTGCCGCCGCGCATTCGGCCCTGCTCGCTTAGGCTGGCTGAGTGGCCGATGACCTGGACGTGCTCCTTGCCGCGCTCTCTGACGCGCTGCCCGATGGCCGCGTGATCACCGACCCGGACGTCATCGAGGCGTACCGGCGTGATCAGACGGCCGCCGTGGTCCCCGGCCACCCGCTGTGCGTGGTGAATGCCAGGGCCACCGCTGAGGTGGTGGCCACGATGGGCTGGGCGAGCAAGTACGGCGTGCCGGTGGTACCGCGCGGCGGGGGGACCAGCCTGGCCGGGGGCGCGGCGGCGATCGACGGCTGCGTGATGCTCTCGCTGACCCGGATGGACGCGATCCTGGAGATGGACGCCGCCGATGAGTTCGCCGTCGCCGAGGCGGGCGTGCTCAACGCCGACCTGGACCGCGCCGCCGCCGTCCACGGACTGATGTACGCCCCTGATCCGTCGAGCTACGAGATATCGACGATCGGCGGCAACCTGGCCACCAATGCGGGCGGGCTGCGCTGCGTGAAGTACGGCGTCACCAGGGATGCGGTGCTCGGCCTTGAGGTCGTGCTGGCTGACGGACAGGTCTTGCGGACCGGCCGCCGGACGATCAAGGGGGTGGCCGGCTACGACCTGACCAGCCTGTTCGTGGGCTCTGAGGGGACCCTGGGGGTGATCACCTCCGCCACGCTGCGGCTGCGCCCCCGGCCCGCCGTGCCGCCGACGACGCTTGCCGCCACCTTCCCCAGCTTCGCGGCGGCGGCCCGCGCGGTGACCGCGATCCTGCGCGCCCGGCTGCAGCCGAGCCTGCTGGAATTGCTGGACCGGGCTACCTTGCGCGCTATCGACGACTGGAAGCACCTCGGCTTCGGCGACGCGGTCGAGGCCCTGCTCATCGCCCAGGACGACACTGACGACGCGACCCGCCGCGCGGAGGTCATGCGCGAGATCTGCGTGGCGGAAGGGGCGGTGCTGGCGGACGTGTCGGCCAGCGAGGCGGAGTCACGGCAGCTGCTGGAGATCCGCCGGCTCTCCTATCCGGCGATCGAGCGGCTCGGGATGACTCTGGTCGAGGACGTGTGCGTACCGCGTTCGCGGCTGCCGGACATGATCGAGCGCATCGAGGCGGCCGCTAGCGCGCACGGTGTCCTTATTGCCACGGTCGCGCACGCCGGCGATGGCAACCTGCACCCGGTCTTCGTCTTCGATCGGGGGCTGGCCGAGGGGGACGTGCCGGCCAGCGTCTGGAGTGCCGCGGATGAGGTGTTTCGCGCCGCGCTCGAGCTCGGCGGCACGCTGACCGGCGAGCATGGCGTCGGTCTTCTCAAGCGGCGCTGGCTGGCCCTTGAGCTCGGCGAGGAGTCGATGACCGTGCACCGCACCATCAAGAACGCGCTCGACCCGGCCGGCATCCTCAACCCCGGCAAGGTTCTCTGACGCCGGGTTCGCGCGGATGGCTGGTGTCGGGCTGTGGCTGGTGTCGGGCTATGGGTGGTGTCGGCGGCGGGTGGTGTGGGCGGCGGGTGGTGCGCGGCCGTGGCGATAAATGCTGATTTAGCGATGCAGGGTCCGCGAGTCAGCACCTGTACTACGCTGCCGCTGTCGGTGCCCGATGCGGGCAGCGTATCCACGGCGCGGGCCCGCGGAGGCTGCGCCGGCGAGAGCGGCGGAGGTCACGATCAGCGGCAGCATCCGCGTCGGCCTGCCGGTCATGGCGGCGGCGGAAGACGATTTCCGGCAGGTACTGAACGCTTTCGAGGCGCTGCTCGACCAGCTCGATACCGAGCTGCAGGCCAGCTTGTCGGAGTGGACCGGCGATGCCCAGGCCGCGTACTGGACGGCTCACGCGCAATGGCGGGCGGCCGCTAGTGACATGGCCAGCAGCCTGGCCTGGCTGCACGGGGTGATCGTGACTGCGCACGGCAACTACGCCAGCGCTCGCGCGACCAATATTGGCATGTGGCAGTCCCGGTGAGAACCATCGTTCCGGGACCCGGCGGCGGCGGCGCGAACATCAATGTCACGCCGCAGGACGTAGCGGCGGTGGCGAGAGCCTTCTCTACCGCCCAGACCGACCTGTACAACGCGTGGGACACGCTGCAGTCAGCCCTGGACGGCAACGGGGGAATGGCCGGGAACGACGATCCGGCCAACAGCTTCAATGGCAAGTACGCTCCCGCCGTGACGACGGCCTGGAGCGCGTTGCGGTCTTCCGCGCTCACCCTGGGCGGCATCTCGGATGGTCTCACGCAGACGGCCAACAATTACGTCATCGCCGATCACAACTCCTCCGCCAGGAAAGGCGGCCCGCCCGTTACCTTCGCCCCTGAGCCGGTGTTCGACGACATCGAGATGGGCAATCCCGACTCGGCCATCGGGCCCGGCGAGACCGTGTGGTTCCTGCCCGGACCGCTGTCGAAGTACTGGCCCAACGCGCATACCGACAAGGTACGGGCCGTCGCCGCAGCGTGGCACAAGGCCGCCGGGTCCGTCGCCGCGCTGAGCGGGAACGCGGAGTCCTCGCTGGCGTCGCTGGAAGTCGACGACGACACCACTTCGGCGATCAGCGGCTTCTGGTCGCAGGTGTACTCGCCCGGCGACAACAAGACCGTGCTGGCCGGCACGCAGCAGATCTGCCAGTCCCTGGGCGACGCGTGCGGTAAGTACGCCGACGCCATCGACAGCAAGCGCGGCCATGTAGAGGACGTGATGATCGGCGGAGGCGTCGCCGTCGGCATCACCACCGCCGTTGGCGTCTTGGGCACCATCTTCACCCTCGGCGGATCAGACGCGGCAGCCGGCGGAGCCGATGCGGCGGAGGTCGCGGCCCTGCTCGGCGATGTCGCCGCGGAGACTTCTGCCACCGTGGATGCCGAGGTGGGCGCCGTTATAGGCGAGGACCTGGTCGCCACCGTAGCGGCCGCCGCGGATGACGCGCCCGCCGTCGAGACCGCCGAAGCCGAGACCACGCAGGTCCAGGGCGACCTGGAGGGCTCTCTCGACAAGGCCATGATCTCAGAGGAGGACGACCCGAACATCGGGCGGCTGAGTCCCTCCGAGACCTCCACCCTGGTCCGCCTCCAGGACGAGTACCCGGACCTCGATCTCAAAGCCTCCGCCGAGGAACGCGACGGCGAATACTACGACAACCAGGGACGTACCTATGATCAGGAAGGCGATCCGCGGACGTCAGACTTCTGGGGCCGCCGTGGCGCCCCGCAGAAGTTCTATGATTCTGTCGACGACCACCTGCTCAAGTCGGTGGATATCGTCGTGATCGACCTCACTGGTTTCAGTGAGCAGTCGATAGCCGATATCACGAATTACGTGGATTCGCTGTCCGAGGCACAGCAGGCGCGGATCATAAGGATTGGGTTCTAGTGGCAGTATTCAGTTTCGCCAAGACCGATGCGGATACCGTCTTTGTCCGGAATGCTATCTTCCGCATGATTCTATCTCGTGCCAGGGCGCACCTGACCGACTCTGCCGACCTCGAGGAACTCGAAATTTCTGAGCCGATGGGGGCAATCTCGTTTTATCGGCTCGATGATGACCTGCGAACACGGATGGCCGAGGCCGTGTACGAGGGGACCCTGGATCTGAAACAGGACATCGTCACCGGAAAGCTCACCGAGGAACCGGTCCGGGACGGCATCGAGGAAAAGCTGGACGAGGTCCTCGCGCTGCTGGCCCGTTTCCGCCCGTGAGGTCCGGTTAGCCGGCAGAGCTGCTAGCCCATCGAGTTGATCTTGCGAGCCTCGATGATGAGGAGAAGACGCTTCTGGCCGCGGCCTCCCCACCAGGGGTAGGGAGTGCCCAGGTAGCGCTGGGCCAGTTGCTCGATGTGCTCGGCGGCGCCTTCGGCGGTGATGTTCAGAACCACGCCGCGGACCGCGTAGTAGCGGGCGGGCGCCGCCCGATCAGACACTGACACCGCCACGCGCGGGTCGCGCTCCACGTTCTTGATCTTCTGAAAGCCCTCGACACTGTTGATGAGGATGTGCTCGCCGTCGGTGTCCACCCAGGTCTGGGTGAGGTGGGGCGAGCCGTCTGCCATGGAAGTCGCCAGGTAGCAGGGGCTGGGCTGGCGAAGCAAGGCGAGCAGGCCCTCAGGCAGGTCCACGTGTGATCCTCTTTCATCAAGTCGAACACCGATGCTAGTGCCAGTCCCCTCAGCGTCCCGCCGCCACCCACACCGAATGGGCCGACTTCGTGTTCCATGATCCCGAAGGATCCTGGATGCCAGAGGCGCCAAAACCCTTCGTGATCAAGAAACCAGCTGGGATCCACAGACGCTTCGGAGCGGGCCAGCTGAGCTCGGAGGCATAATGACCGGATGCCGGCTGAACCCGAGTTCAGGACCGACCTATATCGGGGCACGGCCAGCTTCTATGACGCGTTCAGGGTCCCTTATCCGCAGGACCTGCTCGACGATCTGCGCTTGCGAGCAGGGGTCACGGGCGCGGGCCTGCTGCTCGACGTCGCCTGCGGTACCGGCCAGATCACCTTTGGCCTGGGGCGGCACTTCGCCGAGGTCTGGGCAGTCGATCAAGAGCCGGAAGCGATCGCTTTCGCTCGCGCCAAGGCGCTCAGGCTGGGCATTCACAACGTCCGCTGGATCCCCGGCCGCGCTGAGGACGTGGCCGGGGATGGCTATTTCGACCTGGCGGCGATCGGTAACGCGTTCCATCGCCTCCGGCGGCGGGCGGTCGCGCAGGCGGCGTTCCGCTGGATCGCTTCGGGCGGCCACCTTGCGCTCCTCTGGAGCGATTCTCCCTGGATCGGGAGCGCGCCATGGCAGCGGCGGCTGGCGGAGACGATGCGCTACTGGAGGCGGGAGGCGGAAGCGACCGAGAGAGTCCCGGCTAACTGGGACCAGGCGATGGCGGACGAGCCGAATACGGCGATCCTCGCGGCGGCTGGCTTCACTAACGTCGGAGCGTTCGACTTCTCGATCCCGTATGTGTGGACAGTGGAGAAGCTGACGGGGTTCATGTACTCGACCTCTGTCCTGTCCCGCGAGGCGCTCGGGCGCCATGTTCATGCCTTCGAGGGCGACCTGCGCGAGCGGCTAATGGCCGTGGAGCCCGAAGCGGGCTTCCGTCAGGAGATCCACTTCAGCTACGACCTGCTGAGACATCCCTAGTTCGTTAGTAACTCGGTCGCCGCCGGCGGCCGCGGATTTAGCTCCTCGATCTACCCGGCCATGAATGACGGGCTGGCCAAGCTCAGTCGAGGCACAGGCGGAGCCGGCGCAGGTCCGGGTCGGACGCGCACCGGTCCGAGAGCGCCGCCAGGTCATCGTCGGTAAACAGGACACGGCCAGTAAGTTCATCGGCGGTGCCGAGCGCGATGGCGGCAATGAGCTCGGCGGCCGGCTGCGAGTCACCCCAGCGCGCCTGCGCATTCGCGCCGAACCCTGGCAGCCAGGTACGTCCGCCCTCGCCCCAGGCCAGCCGCTCGGTCATCGGGGTCCGGACAAATCCGGGATGCACCGAGAACGCCCGGACCTGCGTTCCGGCCAGCTCACAGGCCAGGGACTCGGTGAGCCGGGCGATGCCCGCCTTGGCGACCGCGAAGGCGGAGACGTGGCCCAGCTGCCGGTCACCCAGGTTTCCGTAGATGGTCACGAGCCGGCCGGATCCGGCGGCCAGCATGCGGCGGACGGCCGATCGCGCCGTCAGCATCGTCCCGCGCAGGTCAACCGCGGCAGCCTGCCACCACTGGTCGGGATCGGCCGACCACACGGGCCCGAGCACATCCGCCGTCCCGGCGCAGCAGACCACTAGCGTGGGCGCACCGAGGCTCGCCTCGGCGATATCGAAGGCAGTCTCGATCTCGCCGGGCGAGGTCACGTCAGCGGCCACCGCCAGCACTTCGCCCGCTTGCGCCCCGCCCGTTTCGCGGCCCGCCCGTTTCGGGGGCGCCTGTTTCCGGTCGGGCCGCGTGCCGGAGGCTGGCCAGGTCATCACTGTGCCTTGCGATTCCGGCGACGGCGGCGCCCTGGCGGGCGAGGTGGATGGCGACGGCCCGGCCGATCCCGCGACTGGCTCCGGTCACGACGGCGACCTGACCAGCCAGTGATGTCGAAGGCATCCCGCTATGATCTCGGACTTCCCCTCGATCTCGGACTTCCCCTCGAAGGCAGCGGCGCCCCAGGGCGTCGAGCGGGTCGCTAGGGCGCGGCTCGCCTGGCTCGGTCGGCGCGCCAGCACCATGCCTTCATCGGGACGTCGATCTCGCTCACGCCGGGAAACCGCTCCTGCAGGAAGGCCCTGACACGGGCGAGGGCCGCCGCTCTGTCCGGCGGGCTCGCGGTGATCACACCGCTGTAGGTGGCCAGCAAGTCGACGATGTCGGGGACCGTCATCGCGCGCGTGAACGCGAATGACCGGGTCTCGATGTTGCCGAACGGCTCGCCTGCGGGGAGCGTGATGTCGTGCCGCTGACGTCCCGGCCGCGCCTCACCCGGCCCGCGAGGCTGGTCAGTCTCGCGGAGCCTGCTGAGCTCGCCGATCCAGTCGACCGAGCGATCCCGGCTCGTCCAGATCACGCCGAAGCCGCCACCATCACGCAGGACCCGGCTGATCTCGGGTACGGCCCGCTCGGGATCCATCCAGTGCCACGCCGATGACACGAAAACGCCGTCCGCGCTCGCGTCAGGCATCGGGATCGCCTCGCCCACGCCCGCCAGGACAGTTACGCCGGGCGAGCGGGCGGCCAGCACGGCCCGCATCCGCGCGTCCGGCTCGACCGCCACCACCTGGGGGACCCGGCGCGCCAGCGCGCGGGTCAGCAGCCCGGTGCCGGCGGCCAGGTCGACCGCGACCTCGCAGTGCCGGGGCAGCAGCCACTCGACCGCGTCCTCCGGTGGCTCCGGGCGCAGCCGGTCGTAGTCATCCGCGATCGCCCCGAAGGATGTCGCTCGCTCCGCACGACTGGCCACACCCGGCACGATAGCTGGCCGTAGTAAGGAGGGCACCGGCCCCCCGCCATTGCTGGCCAGACGCTGAGCGGCAAGGATCTGATGGTGAGCTCTGGCCAGCTACTCATCGTCCTCGCCGTCGCGGCGGTCACCCTCACTGGCGTGGCCGCCGTGCGCCGGGCCGGAGTCCCCGCCCCGGTCGCGCTGGTCGTGGCCGGCCTGATCATCGGGTTCCTGCCGTTCGTGCCCGACGTTTCCCTCCGGCCGGAGGTGGTGCTCCTCGGCTTCCTCCCGCTGCTCGTGTACGACGCCGCGGTGACGTCGTCGCCCACCGCCTTCTTCCGCAATGCCCGCTCGATCGCGGTGCTCGCCATCCCGCTGGTCGTGGCGACCGCGATCGGGGTGGCGGCTGTCGCGCACTGGCTCGGCCACCTGTCGTGGCCGGTCGCGTTCATCCTCGGCACCGCGGTCGGCCCGACCGACGCGGCCGCGGCGACCAGCATCGCCAGGAGGGTCGGCCTCCCGCGGCGGCTGGTCACCATCCTGGAGGGAGAGGCGCTGTTCAACGACGCCACGGCACTGGTGCTGTACGTCGCGGCCGTGGCCGCGGCCACCACCGGGCACCTCTCGCCGGCCCACACCGCAGGAACGATCGTGTACTCGGCCGTGGTCGGCGGGGCCATCGGGCTGGCCGTGGGGCTCGTCGGCCGCCTGGTGCGCAACCGGATCGACGACCCGCCGATCGAGATCGCCGGCTCGATCCTGCTGGCCTACGCCGCGTACCTGCCGGCCGAGGAGATCCACGCCTCGGGCGTGCTGGCCGCAGTCACCGCCGGGCTGTACCTGGGCTGGCACAGCAGCGGGGGCGCGTTCTCCGCGCGCAGCCGGCTTCAGTCCCAGGCCTTCTGGGAGACGCTGGTATTCCTGCTCAACGCGGCCCTGTTCATCCTGGTGGGACTGTCCTTCCACACCTTCACCGAGCAGGCCAGGGGCCCGGTCGGACAGCTGGTGGTGACCGGGATCGCGGTGGTGCTGACGGTGGTCGTGGTGCGGCTGGCGTGGATGTGGGCCTTCGGCGCCGCGATCCGGCCCCGGCGCCGCGATCGCGGGATCACCAGCCAGCCAGGATGGCGTGAACGGCTGATCCTGGGCTGGGCCGGCATGCGCGGCGCGATCACGCTGGCCGCGCTGCTGGCCGTGCCGGTGGCGACCAGGGCCGGGCGCCCGCTGGCCGGGCGGGACGACATCATCTACCTGGGATTCGCGGTGATCATCGTGACGCTGGTGGGGCAGGGCATGACCCTGCCTGCCCTCGTGCGACGGCTGCGCCTGAACGAGCATCCCTCCGTCGCCGATGCCGAGCGTCAGGCTCGCCTGGCGCTCACCACAGCCGTACTTGATCACCTTGGCCGTGAATGCGAGGCGGGCGCACTGCCCGAGGAGATCACCGACGGCCTGCGGGCTCAGTACCGTGCCCGGCTGCGCGCCCTGGAGGCGATGACCGGCGACGACAGCCCAGCTGACGAGACGGCCGCCATCGCCGAGGCCGACCTGGACCTGCGCCGCGACCTCATCGCCTTTCAGCGGCGCACGCTCAGCGACCTGCGCAGCCGGGGCCGCATCGGGGTCACGACCCTGCGGGCCGTCGAGCACGACCTCGATCTGGAGGAGGCCCGCCTGGCCTCATCCTGAAGATCTGCTGCTCACCAGAAAACGAGGCACGCTCATGCCCAACGACCTACCTCTCGCGGTCACGACGGCCGTGGACGCCGCCAACTCCGGTGATACGGACCGGTTCCTCGACTGCTTCAGTGCCGGCGGCTCAGTGAATGACTGGGGACGTATCTTCACCGGACGCGAGGCGATCCGGCACTGGTCGGACCAGGAATTCATCGGCGTGAAGGTCAGCCTTGATGTACGGGACAGCAGCCGCGCCGCGGGCGACACAGTCATCACCGCGCAGGTCGGCGGATCCGGATTCAACGGACCGAGCCACTTCACGTTCACCGTCCGAGACGGCCTGATCCTGACGATGAAGATCACTGCCTGATCAGGCCATGCGGGGACGGCGGCAATGAGGGGGACGGCGGCAATGAGGGGGCGGGCAATGAAGGGGACGGCGGCAGGCGACTGTAATGAGAATGTCATGGTTGACTAATTCTTTGGCAAAGCTAGAGTAATCAAATGGCAAAGCAATTACGTTAACCAGGAGGTCAGCCGATGCCACGCAGCCGTCTCTCAGAGCGCATTCCGTCAGTTCACATCCCTCGCCGGGCGCTGGCGGTCACCGCCGCGGCGGGCGCCGCCGCCCTGGTCGTGGGCGTCACCGCCGCCGCCGCGGCGACGACCGGGCCGAGCGCGGCAGCCAGAAGCGCGCGGACCTTCTCGTTCGCGCTGAAGCCCTCCGCGGGTATCAGGGCCTGCCTGCCGCACGCCGGCGGCCGGGTGACTATCACCCGCGGCTCGCTCAACGACGTTATGAAGGTCTCCATCCACGGCATGCCGCACCGGGCCAGCTTCGACTTGTTCGTGATTCAGCAGCCGACCAAGCCCTTCGGCGTTTCCTGGTACCAGAGCGATGTCAACGTCGGCCGGCATGGCACCGGGAGCGCGACGGTGCGAGGCGTCTTCGACCGGGAGACCTTCTCGGTGTCACCCGGCGGCACGGTCACCTTCAGCCCGACGCACCAGTATCACCTCGGCCTGTGGTTCAACAACCCCAAGACCCCGTTCAAGCTGGGTTGCGAGCCAGGGGCCTCGGCACCGACGGTGACGCCCTTCAACGGGCGGCAGCACGCTGGCATTCAGGTACTCAACACCGCCCAGTTCCCCGTGAACGCGGGGCCGCTGTCTCACGTACGTCGCTGAGGCACTGAGGCACAGAGGCACGGAGGCACAGAGGCACTGAGGCAGGCATGCCGGTCTCGCCTAGATCTGCGCCCTGAATCGCGTGAGGGCCAGCTGGCCGGCACCGCCCGCCCAGACCTCGAATCCGGCCTCCAGCGACTGCTGGTACCACCACGGATCTATGTAGCCGAGGCGTTGAGCAGCCAGGTAAAACGGGTGCATGGCCAGGTGGTAGACGTGGGAGACAGGCCGGACCCGGCGGAACTGGACGTAGTTCCGGTTTCCCGGTACCGGCCTGCCCCAGTGGATGACGTACCAGCGGGTGCCGTCGACTTTCACGATGCGCTGGCCCGCGTACTTGTAGGGCACGGTGTTGGAGATCCACACCATGACCTCGGCCTTTATGTGCGACGGCACTGGGGCCCGGCCCTTGGTGACCCACATATCCAGGGACGAGTTCCACAGGCCGCCCATATGCAGCGTGGTGCTCCAGGAGTCAACCTGCTCAGCCCCCATGGAGGAGATCCGTAGCGGGAAGACGGAGCTGGCTACGGCGATGTGCGGGTAGGCCAGCACGTGGCCGTACGGCCCGGTCCACGGCTCGGTAACGCTGAACGCGGGGCGGGTCTTGTTGTAGGTGACACACTCGGGCAGGCTGCCGAACGAGTCGGTCTCGGTGGTGTAGGTCACGCCGCCGCTGAGCACAGTGGCGATGTCCCACCCGCACATCGGGTCAGCTGTTGTGGCGAAGGGGGCCTGCGTCCCTGAGGACGGCCCGTCGAGCAAGCCGGGCCCGGCTGGTGCCGTCCCGGCCAGGGCCGGGACGGTGGACAGCACGGCCGGGACGGTGAAGAGCAGGGCCATGACCGCCGTGACTGCAGCAAACAGAGGGGCGGCCGTGATCCTCATCGCTGGCTCCTTGCTGTGGCGATCATGCCTCGGCTTGTCGGCTGGCGGTGTATCTCATCGGTATCACGCGCAGCGTGAACCACCAAGGCACTGAACCACCAAGGCACTGAACCACCAAGGCACTGAACCACCAAGGCACTGAACCACCAAGGCACTCAGTCACCCGGTGCTGATGCGCTGAGTGACGCGCTACTGCTGCGCCGGGCGCGCGGGCTAAGCCCGGAAGCTGTCGAGGAGATGGTCGAGCATGGCGACCTGGCGATCTGGCGGGATCCGGTCCGGGTAGAGGACGCGCTCGGCGCTCAGCCCGTCGATGAGCACGACGAGCTGGTGGGTGGCGAAGTCGACGTCCAGCGAATCGCGCAGCTGGCGCAGGCCGGCGGCCTCAGCCAGGTGGCCGCCCAGCCGGGTCCAGAGATGATCGAACTCGGAGTGCTGCAGGTCCCGTAGCGCGGCGGTGCCCAGCGCCCGGCCCCAGAAGCTGATCTCAATTTGCGCCTCGAGGTCCCGCCGGTCGTCCAGGGGCAGGGCCTCCAGCATCACCGTCCGCAGGGCGTCGAGGCCGCGCAGGCCCGCCGTCCGCGCGTCCATCCGGGTGGCGACCCGCCGGTGGGACATGACCAGGGCGGCTCCGAGGATGTCGGCCTTGTCATCGAAGTAGTGGGCCAGGATCCCGCGCGAGCAGTCCGCCTCGCGGGCGATAGCCCTGATCGTGGCTTTCGCGATCCCGTCGCGCGCGATCACGCGCCAGGTCGCCGACAGGATCTCGTCTCGCCTGGCGTCCCAGTCAACGATCTTCGGCATGGCTCCCGCTGGGACTATTTTTTTGTCGGACGTCCGTCTAACATCCGGGGTAGTGTACCGCCCCGATTCTGCCGAGCTTCGTGCAGGCCGCGAGCAGCTCGTCACCTACAGCAATCGCCTGCTGGACGACGGGCTGGCCGTTGGCAGCGCAGGCAATATCAGCGTGCGGGCCGGTGACGTGGTCGCGATCACGCCGTCCGGGATCGGCTACCGGGACATGGTCCCTGGCGACATCTGCACCGTCTCGCTGGACGGCACGCACATCGACGCCCCCGTCGCCCCGTCCTCCGAGACGCCGATGCACCTGGCGATCTACGCGGCGACGTCCGGGACGGCGATCGTGCACACGCACTCGCCCGAGGTCATCGCGCTGTCCGCAACCTGCGCCGAGCTGCCGGCCGTGCACTACGCGATCACCGGGCTCGGCGGGCCGGTCCGGGTCGCGTCTTACGTCCGGTTCGGCTCGGCGGGCCTGGCCGAGGCGGCCGTCACGGCGCTGGCGGGCCGGCGCGCCGCCATCCTGCAGAACCATGGCGCGATCACCTACGGCAAAAGCGTGGCCGAGGCTTACGACCGCGCCGTCCTGCTGGAGTGGCTGGCCCGCGTCTACCGGCTCGCCTGCTCCTATGGCGCACCCAGGATTCTGTCGGCGGCCGAGCTGGACGAGGTAACGGCAGAAGCACGCCGGCGCCGCTACGGCGAGCCGCGGGTCGCGGGCCGATGAGCGCCGGCGCGCCAGGGACCCGGTGGCCGGTCGGCCGCGTCTCGGTGCTCGGCGCGCACATCCTGGACGTCCTCGGCCGGCCGGTGGAAGCCATACCGCCCGGCCAGGGCAGTGCCCGGCTGCAGGAGATCAGGGCGACCGCGGCCGGCACCGCGGCCGGCACGGGCGTCGACCTGGCCAAGCTGGGCGCGCAGGTTTTCGCGATGGGCGCGCTGGGCGATGACCTGCTGGCCGACGTCCTGGAAGCGGCCATGCGCGGGCACGGCATCGATACCACCGGGCTCGTCCGCAAGAGCGGCGTCCAGACATCGGCCACGATCCTGCCCATCAGGCCAAACGGGGAGCGTCCCGCACTCCACGTCCCCGGCGCGACGTCCCGGCTTGAGCTCACTGACATTGACACCGATCTGGTGCGGCAGAGTCACGCCCTGCTGGTGGGCGCCCCCGACGCGCTCGGCGGCATCGTCGGGGACGGCCTGGATGAGGTAGTGGCCGCCGCGCGCTCGGGCGGCGCGCTGATCGCCGTGGACGTCCTGCACCCGGGCCGCCCGCGCGACTTCGAGCGACTGGGCAGCCTGCTGGCGACGGCGGACTGGTTCCTGCCCAACTCCGATCAGCTGCTGGCGCTCACTGGCTCAGGCGACCTCGTTTCGGCTATTGATGCGGTGCTGCGGCTGGGCACATCAGGCGTGGCGGTCACGCTCGGCGCGGACGGCTGCCTGGTGGCCGGGCCGGGCGGCGCCGAGCCTGTGCGGCTGCCGGCGATCGCCGTGGATGTCGTCGACACCACCGGCTGCGGCGACGGCTTCAACGCCGGGATGATCACCGGGCTGCTGCTGGGCGCCAGTCCCGTCGATGCCGCCTGGCTCGGCGTTGCCTGCGGGGCGCTCGTCGCCACCGGCCTCGGCTCGGACGCCGGCATCACCAGCCTCGGGCAGGTGATCGAGTTCCTGCGCGCCGCGGCGCCCGGCCCCGCTGACCGGATCACCGCGGCGCTGGACTCGCGCCCGGCATCGGCCGGCCAAGACCACAGGCGAAACGGAGACGTCATGGTTGATCAGCTGCACCCCACGGCCAGTGCTGAGCCGCGCCAGTCCGACCCAGGCCCGGCCGACCCGCGCCGCAGGACGCAGGACCGGGCGCTGCGGCAGCGGGCCAGCGCGGTCATCCCCGGCGGGATGTACGGGCACCAGTCGGCCCGGCCGCTGCCGCCTGAGTACCCGCAGTTCATGCGCGGCGGCCGGGGCGCGCGGGTCTGGGACGTCGACGGCAACTCCTACGTCGACCTGATGTGCAGCTACGGGCCGGTCGTGCTCGGGCACCAGCATCCGGCGGTGGAGGAGGCGGCGCGGGCGCAGGCGGCGCTCGGCGACTGCCAGAACGGGCCCGGCCCGGCGATGGTCGACCTGGCCGAGCTACTGGTCGAGACCGTGCGGCATGCCGACTGGGCGATGTTCGCCAAGAACGGCACGGACGCGACGACCATGTGCTGCACGATCGCCAGGGCGCAGACCGGCCGCAAGCGCGTCCTGGTCGCCCGCGGCGCCTATCACGGCGCGGCGCCATGGTGCACGCCCCGGCCGGGCGGCACGACGCCGCAGGACCGGGCCAACCTCGGCTACTACACCTTCAACGACCTGGCCTCCGCGCAGGCCGCGGCGGCGCAGGCCGGGGACGATCTCGCGGCCATCCTGGTCAGCCCGTTCAAGCACGACGCCGGCTATGACCAGGAGCTCGTCGACCCCGCGTTTGCCCGCGGCCTGCGCGAGCTGTGCGACACGACCGGCGCGGCGCTGATCCTCGACGACGTGCGGTGCGGATTCCGGCTGCACCTGGGCTCCAGCTGGGAGCCGGTGGGGGTGGATCCGGACCTGTCGGCATGGAGCAAGTCCATCGCCAACGGCCACGCGCTCGCCGCCGTGCTGGGCAACGACCGGTTCCGGGATGGTGCGCAGGACATCTTCGTCACCGGGTCCTTCTGGTTCTCGGCCGTGCCGATGGCGGCGGCGATCGCCACGATCGGCGCGCTGCGGGCGCAGGGCGCCATCGAGGCGATGGAGCGCGCGGGCACGATCCTGCGGGACGGCATCGTCGGCCAGGCCAAGGCGTGGGAGCTGGAGGTGCACTACACCGGCCCGGTGCAGATGCCGTATCTCACCTTCGCCGGTGACGCTGATCACGCGCTGGCCAGCGTGTTCGCGGCCCGCGCGATGAGTCGCGGCGTCTACCTGCATCCGCGCCACAACTGGTTCGTGTCCGCGGCCCTGACCGATGACGACCTCGCCATGGTGCTGGCTGCCACCGACGAGGCGTTCGGCGCGGTTCGCAGCCGCAATGCGTGAGCTTCGCGCGGTCCCCCCGCGCATCGCACGCTGAGAAAGGGAGGGTCAGCATGTCCAGCACATCAGGCGAGCCGATCGGGCCGGCCTCGGGCACTGCCGTGGCCGGAGATCCGGCCAGCTCGCAGGAGGCGATCCTGGAGCGGGCCGGCTACAAGCCGGAACTCAGGCGGTCGCTGAAGTACTTCTCCATGTTCGCGATCGCGTTCTCGATCATCTCGATCACCACCGGCATCTTCCTCAACTACGCCTTCGCCCTGTCGTACTGGGGGCCGGCGTCGATCTGGACCTGGCCGATCGTCGGGGTCGGCAACCTGATGATCGCGTTTGTGGTCGCCGAGCTCGGGACGCGCATCCCGCTGGCCGGCTACGCCTACCAGTGGAGCTCCCGGCTGGTGAACTCCACCTACGGGTGGTTCGTCGGCTTCGCCGGGCTGCTCTACATGGCCGTCGGCGGCGGCGCGATCATGCTCGGCGTCGCCGCCCCGCTGCTGCTCAGCGAGTTCAACGACACGACGCCGAGCCCGCACCTGGTCCTGTCGGTCGCGATCATCCTGATGCTGCTGCCGGTGGTAATCAACATCATCAGCATGCAGGTGGCCGCCAGGGTCAACAACATCGCGGTCTTTACCGAGATCATCGGGACCGTCGTCTTCGGCGTGCTGCTGTTCGTGCTGTGGGGGGTCAAGTCCAAGCCCAGTCCTTACGGCTTCGGCATCCTGACCAACACCACCTCGACCCTGCACAATCCGACCTGGTACGCCTTCGCCCTGGCCGGGCTGCTCGGGGTCTTCACCCTGGTCGGCTTCGAGCTGGCCGCTGACATGTCCGAGGACGCGGTCAATCCCCGGCGCAGCGTGCCGCGCGCCGTGGTCTGGGCGGTGATCGGCTCGGCGGTCCTGGGCATGATCGCCCTGATCGGATTCACCGTGGCCATCCCGAACCTGAAGGCGGTCGAGGCATCTCCGCTGCCGCTGCTGGTGATCGCCGGCTACTGGCTGCCCTCCTGGCTGGTGAAGGTGTTCATCGCGTTCGTGATCTTCTCGATGTTCGCGATCCTGGTGGTCGGGGCGGGCGCCCAGGCCCGGCTCGCATTCTCGATGTCGCGCGACAACATGATGCCGTTCTCGGGATTCCTGCGGAAGGTGAACCGGAGCACCCAGACCCCGATCGTGGCCCTGCTGGTCTTCGCCGTCGTCGACGTCGGCGTCATGATCTACGGGTACCTCCAGGCCAGCGCCTTCGGCACGCTGGTCGGGGCGACCGCGATCATCCCGTACATCATCTACTTCCTGATCACCGTCGCTTACGCTGTGAAACGGCGGAAGATCGACAGCATCCCCGGAGCGTTCAATCTCGGCCGCTGGGCGTGGCCGGTGATCGGCTTCGTGCTCGCCTACACGGTCCTCATCATGGCGGTACTGGCCCTGCCCGCGCCCTTCCACGGCTCCGACAAGGTCCTGCTCTACGGCTTCATCCTGGCCGTCCTGTGGTACGCGGGCGCCCTCTACCGGCGGCTCAAGAACGGCACGGCCGGGGTCAAGCCGATTGACGACTTCATCGACTAGCTGACGCCGGCCGAGCGGAAGCTGACGTCGGCCGAGCGGAAACGGCTGCCGCCTCGTGAGCTGGATTAGCGGGGGCGATTTTCAGTGAATGTAACTGAGAATCGCCCCCGCTAAGGTAGAGACATGTCACTTGCGCGGGTTGCGGTGCTTGATGACTACCAGGAGGTCGCGCGCAGCAGCGCGGACTGGTCCCCGGTGACCGGGCGGGTCGACCTCACGGTGTTCACCGACCACATCAGCGACGACGCTGACCTGGCCCGGCGGCTGGCGCCGTTCGACGTGATCGTCGCGATGCGCGAGCGCACCCCGTTCCCGGCCGGCCTGCTTGACCAGCTTCCCGCGCTGAAGCTGCTGATCACGACGGGGATGCGCAACGCGTCCATCGACCTGGCCGCCGCCGGGCGCCGCGGCGTTGCGGTCTGCGGCACCGGCGGGTCAGCCGGCGGAGCTCCCGAGCTGGCCTGGGGACTGATCATGGCGCTCGTCCGGAACATCCCGCAGGAGGACGCCCTGGTCCGGGCGGGCGGCTGGCAGGCCGCCGTGGGCCGCGAGCTGACCGGCGCGACCCTCGGCCTGCTCGGCCTGGGCCGCATCGGGCAGCGGGTGGCACGCTACGCCCGTGCCTTCGACATGGATGTCGTGGCCTGGAGCCAGAACCTGACCGAGGAGCGGGCCTCGGCGGGCGGGGCCACGCTGGTGACCAGGCAGGAGCTGTTTCGCCGGGCCGACATCGTCTCGATCCACCTGCAGCTGTCCGCGCGGACGACCGGCCTGGTGGCGGCGCGGGAGCTGGCGCTGCTCGGGCCGCGGGGATACCTGGTCAATACCTCGCGCGGGCCCATCGTCGATGAGGCGGCGCTGATCGCCGCCCTGCGCGGCAACGTAATCGCCGGCGCCGGGCTGGATGTCTTCGCGGTGGAGCCGCTGCCCGCCGGCCACCCGCTGCGCTCGATGCCGAACACCGTGATCACGCCGCACATCGGCTACGTGACCGCGCCGGGCTACGAGATCTTCTACCGCGACATCGTCGAGGACATCGCGGCGTGGCTCGACGGGTCGCCGATTCGCATCGTCAGCTGAGGGCGAAGACGCGGGCCGCGTTCTCGCCCCAGGCGGCGGCCACCTGGGCCGGGCTGCAGCCCGCGTCGAGCAGGACCTTTTCCAGGGCACGGGCGTTGCGCTCGACGCCGGGCACGCCCGGCCAGTCCGTTCCGAAGATCATCTTGTCGGCGAGCCGGCGCAGGGCCGGGCCGTAGTAGTCGGGCAGGCGCCGGGGCGGCAGGCCGGACACCTCGAGCCAGACATTCGGCCGCATCAGGGCGACGAAGGCGGCCTGGTCGTACCACCAGCCGCGACCGCCATGGGCGAGCACGACGGGCAGGTCGGGGAAGTCACGGAAGACGTCATCGAGCAGGACCGGGTCGGCGTAGGCGTTGGCCGACCCGGCGAACGTGGACGTGCCGCAGTGCACGATCACCGGCAGCTGCCGTTCTTGCGCCCAGGCGTAGGCGGGGTAGAGCATCCGGTCCCTGGCCTCAAAGCCCCCGTGCACCGGATGGATCTTCAGCGCGACCGCGCCCATGCTGACCTGGCGGGCGAGCTCGCGGGCGACCGGGTAGTGCAGGTGCGGGTTGATGTTGGCCACCGGGCGGAACCGGCCGGGATTGGCCTCGACCAGCGGCAGCACGTCCTCGATCGGCTGGATCCCGGTGGCCTTGGGGCTGTACTCGCAGAACAGCAGCACGTGGTCGGCGCCCTGCCGGGCGAAGTGATCGTCGATCGCCGCCGGGCGCGGCACGCCATCGCCGTCGAAGAGATCGTCGAGCGGTATGCCGCCGCCGAAGGTGCGCACCCAGGCCTGCCAGTCGGCCGACAGGGTCCCGATCCTGGCCACGTGGACGTGAGCGTCGACCAGGAGGTGACCGTCGATCATGCCGGATCGGCCGTATCCGGGTGAGCTAGCGCGTGATCCCGCAGGCGGAAGCGCTGTACCTTGCCGGTGGCGGTGAGCGGGAACTCCGGCAGGAACAGGACCCGGCGGGGGCGCTTGAACGCCGATAGCCCGGCGCGGCAGAAGGCGATCAGCTCATCCTCGGTGGGCTCGGTGCCCGCCCTGGCGACGACGCAGGCCACCGGCTTGTCCAGGCCGTCGCGATCGGGCACCGCGACCACGACCGCCTGCTCGACAGCCGGATGGGCGCGCAGCCGGGTCTCGACCTCGGCGGGCGAGACCCACATCCCGCCGACCTTGAGCACGTCGTCGCTGCGGCCCAGGCAGGTGTAGAAGCCCTCGGCGTCACGAACGTAGATGTCGCCGGTGCGCAGCCACTCGCCCCGGAACACCCGCCGGCTGACCGCGCTGCGGCACCAGTAGCCGGCGGCGATCGAGTCGCCCTTCACATACAGGCTGCCCGGCTCGCCATCGGGCACGCTCTGTCCGCTCGCGTCCTCGATCCGCAGCTCGTAGCCGGGAACGACCTCGCCGGTAGTGCCCGGCCTGACCCGCCCTGGCCGGTTGGACAGGAAGATATGCAGCGCCTCGGTGGACCCGATGCCATCCAGGACCTCGACCCCGAACCGGCCGGTGAAACGCTTATACAGGTCAGCGGGGAAGGACTCCCCGGCGCTCACGGCCAGGCGCACGCTGGCGAAGGCGTCCGGTGGCAGGTCAGCGGCCAGCATCGCGGCGTAGGCGGTCGGGGCCCCGAAGAACAGGGTCGGCCGGGTGATGGCCAGCACGCTGGCCAGCCTGGGCGGCGTCGCCCGCGCGGGGTCCAGGATGGCGCGGGCGCCGACCGAGAAGGGGAAGGTGAGCGTGTTGCCCAGGCCGTAGGCGAAGAAGAACTTGGCCGCCGAGTAGCAGACATCATCGGGGCGGATGCCGAGCACGTCGGCGCCATAGGTCAGCGCCGTGCTGCGCAGCGAGCCATGCCGGTGCATGGCCGCCTTCGGCGTGCCGGTGGTCCCCGAGGTGTACAGCCAGAAGGCGGGGCTGTCGGCCAGGGTCGGGTCGGCGTTGCGCGCCGCGTCCTCGTCGGCGGGGCCGGCCGCGGCCAGGAACCCGCTCAGGGTCCGCATCCTCGCCGCGGATCGCGCCGGCCGCGCGGATCCCGCGTCCAGGGGCAGCAGGTCGCTGATCTGGCCGGCGACCACGACCTCGCGGATGCACGGAACGGCCACCGCGTCGACCGCCGCGGCGACGAACTCCGTGCTGACGGCCAGGAAGGTGGCCTTGCTGTCCGCGGCCAGCGTGGCCAGGTCCCGCGCGGTGGCCATGGTGCTGACCGGGACAGGCACCGCCCCGATGTACAGGCCGCCGAGGAACAGCGCGACCAGCTCCGGGGTGTCGGCCATGCACAGCAGCAGCCGTTCCTCGGCCCGCACGCCCGCCGCCACCAGTGCCGCCGCTGCCTGCCACGCCAGGTCATCAAGCTCGCGATAGCTGATATCGGCCGCCGAGCCGTCATGGCCGATGGCGGTCACGGCGATCCGGTCCGGCGTCGCGGCGGCATGGCGGCCCAGCAGCCAGTGCGCGGCGTTGAACAGCTCGCCCTGGGCGGCGGCGGCGGGCGCCGGGCTGGGGGCCTGCGGCTCGTGCCGCGGGGGAAGCATCTGGCTGCTCATGTCACCTGCCGGATTTCGCTGCGATGCGGACGCCTGACTCAGAATCGTACGTAGTCGTACTCGACGGGGAGGTCATTGATGCCGACCCCGGGCGGCGCAATCCAGGTCGCGAACTCGCCTGGCTCGTAATGCGGCAGCATCAGCTCGGCGACCCTGGCGCGATCATCGGGGGTCGGCAGCCAGGCGGGGGAGCGGCGCTCCCAGTCATCGCGCTCCAGCATCTCGCCCGCGGGACTGATGTAATGCCCGGCGAAGGACCCGACTTTCCGGTTAAAGCCCTCGTGCGGCAGGATCAGGCGCTCCTGAAGGCCAGCGTCCTGGAGTTCCTTGTTCCACCGCCGCAGGCCGCGCGCGCAGTCCAGGGTGTACTCGGCCCGCAGATCGAGGTTGAGCGCAGTCAGCATCGGGACGGTCCTGACGGTGATGGCACCGTTCTGCACCACCGGGACATCCATGGTGGCCTCCGCCAGCAGGTGATCATCATCGCGCCGTGTTTCCATCCACCGGCCCTTGAGCCCGGCGGTGTAGTAGGCGGCGGCGTTGGAGGATGTCTCCGATCCGAACAGGTCCAGCGAGACCGAGAACTGGAAGTTCAGGTACTTCTGGATCACCGAGAGCGGGATGCCGCCGTGCGCCCAGAGGTCATCGGTGCCGCGCGAGGCCAGCAGCTGCGCGGTGCGCTGCACCGTCCGCTGCACCCCGGTCGTGCCGACGAACATGTGATGCGCCTCTTCCCGCAGCATGAACTCGCAGGTGCGGGCCAGCGGGTCGAAGCCGCTCTCCTTCAGCGTGCCGAGCTGGTACTTGCCGTCCCGGTCGGTGAAGTAGGTGAACATGAAGAACGACAGCCAGTCGGTGGTCTCCTCGTTGAAGGCGCCGAGGATCCGCGGGCTGTCGGCGTCGCCGGAGTTCCGCCGCAGCAGCTGCTCGGCCTCCTCGCGGCCGTCCCGGCCGAAATAGGCGTGCAGCAGGTACACCATCGCCCACAGATGGCGGCCCTCCTCGACGTTGACCTGGAAAAGATTCCGCATGTCGTACAGGCTCGGCGCGGTAGCGCCCAGGTGACGCTGCTGCTCCACCGACGCAGGCTCGGTATCACCCTGAATGACGACCAGCCGCCGCAGGTCACTGCGGTACTCGCCCGGTATCTCCTGCCAGGCAGGCTCGCCCATGTGCTGGCCGAAGCCCACCGTGCGGTCCGGGTCGCCCTCGGACAGGAAGATGCCCCACCGGTACTCCTCCATCGGCACCCGCGCCCAGTTGGCCCAGCCGTCCCGGCCGATCGCGGTCGCGGTGCGCAGGTACACGTCCCTGGTGGGAACGGACGGGCCCAGCGCCGACCACCAGTCGAGGAACTTCGGCTGCCACGACTCCAGCGCCCGCTGCAGCCTGCGGTCCGATGCGAGGCCCACGTTGTTCGGGATGCGCTCGCTGTAGTCGATCACGCTGACCGGGCCGGACGGCGCCGGGGCGATGCCGACGATCTCGCCGGGTTCCTGTGCTTCCTCGTGGGTACCGGGGGTGGCCGTCATATCAGACTCGACTCCTGTCATAGTCGCCGCGCTGGCCGGTGCCATAGCGGCGCAGCGCGCCCTGCGGCCCCGCGGCATTGGGCCGCTGGAAGATCCAGTTCTGCCAGGCCGTGAGCCGCCCGAGAATTTTCGTTTCGCATGTTTCTGGACCGGCGAACCGCAGGTTGGCTTCCATGCCGGTCAGCGCATCGGGGGAGAAGCTCGCCCGTTCCTCTACCACCAGCCGCATCTCGTCGGCCCAGTCGAGGGCGTCGGGGGTCTCGGTCACCAGGCCGAGCCGGGCGGCGTCGGCGGCGGTCAGGGGGGTCCCCGCGGCGGCGGTGGCGGCCGCCAGGCCCGCGTCGTCGTGCAGGAAGCGGATCCGCAGCCGGGACAGGCCGCCGCTGCCCGGCAGCAGGCCGGTGGCGAACTCATCCAGCCAGATCACCGCGGCCTCCTCGGGGCGGTCGTCGTCCTCGAAGACCCCGTCGAGCATGTACTGCCGGTCGGCGGCCAGCGCCATCTCCAGCAGCGGGCCGGCGAAGCAGCTGCCCGGCTCGATCAGCGCGATCAGGCTCCTGGACGTGGCATCCAGCCGCCGCAGCGTCCGCTTCCAGTACTGGATGATCTCGTTGACCAGCCAGTCCTCGCGGCTGGCGAGCAGCAGCGTGCTCATCGCGGCCGCGACGGCCGGATCGCCGGAGGTCTTCAGCAGCCAGGTGCCCACATCGGGCTCGTTGACCCGCAGCCGCAGGATCGCGTCGTCCAGTTCCCGCACCGCCGCGAGCGGCCAGCATCCGGCGCCTTCCTCGTGCAGGCCGGCCGCCGTGGCCGGGACATCGGCCGGCCCGCTGAGCACGAGCGTCGCGGTGCCCGCCGGCCGGTCGATCTCCACCCGGAGGTGGTCATAGTGCGTGGCCTCGCCCGCCGTGACCCGGCGCAGCGGCGTGAGCTCGATCCCGGTGGCGCCGGCCGGGCGGGCGGAGCGCCCGGCGGCGGCACGGGCCCGCTGGTCCAGCTGGGCCGGGAAGTCACGGGCCTTCACGGCCTGGTCGACCAGCCGCCACGCGACCGCCTTGCCGCCCCTGATGCCCTCCGCGGTGGTGGCGAAGACGTCGGCCCGGTCCCGGCGGACGCCGCGCTTGTCGACCAGGCGGGTCAGGCCGCCGGTGCCGGGCAGGACTCCCAGCAGCGGGACCTCGGGCAGGGCCACGGCGGACGAGCCGTCGTCGATCAGGACGATCTGGTCGCAGGCCAGCGCCAGCTCATAGCCGCCGCCCGCCGCGGTCCCGTTCAGGGCCGCGATGTAGGCCTGGCCGGAGCAGGCGGTGGCGTCCTCGATGCCGGCCAGGGTCTCGTTGGTGAACTTGCAGAAGTTGACCTTCCAGGCGTGCGAGGATTCGGCCAGCATCCGGATATTGGCACCGGCGCAGAACATCCGGTCCTTCAGGCTGGTCACGATGACCGCGCGGACCTCGGGATGCTCGAAGCGCAGCCGCTGGACCGCGTCGTACAGCTCGATGTGGACGCCCAGGTCGTAGCTGTTCATCTTGAGCTCATAGCCGGGAACGAGGCCGCCGTCCTCGGCGACGTCGAGCGACAGCGTGGCCACCGGCGCGTCGATGGCCAGCTTCCAGTGCCGGTACCGGCTCGGATCGGTGTCGAACGATACCTCCGCGCCCTGCTGGGCGGTGATGCTCATGGCTTCTCCCTGACTCCCGGCTGCTCAGCTCATGCCGGCCAGCTCACGCCGGGCCCTTCCATACTGACGTGCTACAGCATCTTGGGCAAGGTTCGGGGATCTGTAGATAATCGATCCTCGGCGAGAAGGGCGTCCCAGTGCCGCTGGGCGCCGCCCCGCCACTCAGCGTGGCGCGCGTGGAAGAGCTCCGCGGCCGTGGTCCCGATCCACCGGGCCGGCAGCAGGTCATCCGGCAGCTGCGGATCAAGGAACGGGAAGCGCCGCCACTCGTGGACGAGCAGGGTCTGGGCGACGAGCAGCTCCTGGCCGCCGGCGGGCCGCTGCCGTGCGAAGGAGTCGATGAATTCCTGGTACCGCCGCGCTACGCCGTCCAGGTCCCAGGCGAGCCGGACGACAGATTCCTGCCCGCCGATGGTCCCGTAGCTGGCCAGGAAGGACATCGAAGCCGAGGCGAGGCCGAGATCGGCCAGGATCTGGCGGGCCTCGGCCTCGCGGCCGGGGTCGGGCGACACCCAGACGCCGGGTGACGGCGTGCCGAAGCCCGCCCACGACAGGCGCGCCCGCAGCCGGTGCCGCAGGTCCCGCTTGGCCTCGGGCACGCTGACCAGCAGGATGAGCCATCTGGAGTCCCACTGGCGCTGCTGGCTGCCAAACGAGTAGATGCGCCTGGCCCCCTCGGACAGCAGGCTCTGGCCCGGCGGCGTCAGCTGCCACTGCACCCGGCGGCCGTGCCGCCGGGAGGCGAGCCACCCTTCCGCCGCGCTGCGCGAGAGCGCCTGGCGCGCCGACTTCTCCTCGACGCCGAGCATCGCCAGGGCCCGGACCAGGGTGAGGGTCCAGACCGGCTCGCCGCGGGGCAGCACGTACTCGCCCAGCACGGTCATCAGCAGCGACCGGGCACTGGCCTCGCCGAGCTCACGGCGGCGGCTGACCGCGGGACCGGGTGCTGGCGGGGGACGGGCGGCAGCGGGGCCGGCCGGGGCGCGGCTCAGGCCGTACTCCGGATCCGGATGATCCCGCCAGGTCCTGATTCGGTGGAGATCATGAAAATTGGCCTCCGGTCGGTTTCCGTGCGCCGCCTGACGCGTGCGTTCAGGTGAGATGAGGCACCCAGACGCACATGATCTCATGCCATCCCGCCGCGCCCTGGGGAGGCGGCGGCGGCCTGGGCCAGTTATGCTCGGCAGCGTTCTTTTCGCCCTCCCACCTTTCTCGTAAACAGAGGCACTAACCAATGCGCTGGTCACAGCTGCACATCCCGACGTTGCGCGAGGATCCGGCCGACGCCGACGCCGCCAGTCACCGGCTGCTGGTGCGCGGCGGATTTATCCGCCAGCTCATGGCCGGTCACTACAGCCTGCTGCCGCTCGGGATGCGCGTGCGGGCCAGGATCGTCGCCATTATCCGCGAGGAGATGAACCGGATAGGGGCGCAGGAGTTCCTGCTGCCGTCGATGCAGCCCGCCCAGATCTGGGAGAAAAGCGGCCGGCTGGAGGCCATCGGCGAGGAGATGTTCCGCCTCAAGGACCGCAAGGGCGCCGACCTCGTGCTCGGGTTCACGCATGAGGAGATCTTCACCACGCTCGCGGTGGAACTGTCGTCCTACCGGGAGCTGCCGCAGTTCTGGTACCAGTTCCAGCTCAAGTTCCGGGACGAGCCGCGCCCCAAGAGCGGCCTGATGCGGATCCGCGAGTTCACCATGAAGGACTCCTACAGCTTCGACGTCGACGAGGCCGGCCTGGACAGGTCGTTCGAGGCGCACCGCGCCGCCTATGAGCGGATCTTCGCCCGGCTGGGCCTGCCGGCCATCGCGGTCGAGGCGTCCAGCGGCAACATGGGCGGCAGTGACTCCATCGAGTTCATGTGCCCGTCGGAGGCGGGCGAGGACGTGGTCGCGGTGTGCCCGCAGTGCGGCTACGCGGCCAATCTGGAGAAGGCGACCTCGCAGCTGCCGGCCATCGAGGACGGCGCCGGGCCGGCTGCGCCGCAGCGGCTGGCCACACCCGGCGTGCGCACCATCGAGGACCTGGCCAGCAAGTACGGCATCCCGGCCGACCGGCAGATCAAGACGCTGGTGCAGATCCTCGATGGCCAGCTGACCCTGGTCCTGCTGCGCGGCGACCACCCGCTGGCCGAGCAGAAGCTGATCGACGCCACCGGCGCGGTCGAGGTCCGTCCGGCCCAGCCCGAGGAGATCCGGGCCGCGCTCGGCGCGTCCCCCGGCAGCCTGGGCGCGGTCGGCGCGACCGGCCTGCCGGTCCTCGCCGACCTGGCGCTGCAGGGCCGCCGGGACATGGGCACCGGGGCCAACTCCGACGATGTGCACCTGACCGGCGTCGATGTCGAGCGGGACATCGTGGTGACCAGCTGGGCCGACCTGCGGGAGGTCACCGACGGCGAGCCGTGCCCGCGCTGCGGCACGCCGCTCGCCCTGATCCAGACCATCGAGATCGGCCACATCTTCAAGCTCGGCCGCAAGTACACCACGGTGCTGGGCGTCACCGTGCTCGGCCCGGACGGGACGGCGATCACGCCGATCATGGGCAGCTACGGGATCGGCGTGGAGCGGGCCATGGCCGCGATCGCCGAGGTCCACCATGACGACGCGGGCCTGACCTGGCCGGTCCAGGTCGCGCCGGCCGAGGCGACCGTGATCCTGCTCAGCACCCGCGACGAGCACGCGGCTGAGGTGGCCGGCGCGCTGTACGGCGAGCTGCTCGCGGCTGGCGTTGACGTGCTCCTGGACGACCGGGACGCCCGGCCGGGCGTGAAGTACAAGGACGCGGAACTGACCGGCATCCCGTGCCGGGTGAGCGTAGGCCAGCGCGATCTGGCGGACGGCGTCGTGGAGATCACCAGCCGGGCGACCGGCGAGAAGGAGCGGGTGCCGGTGGCCGAGGCGACCGGGTACGTGCGCGACTTCCTGGCCCGGTCAGTACCGGGCTAGCGGGTCAGTGCCGGGCTAGCTTCGGGCGGGCTCCCCCGTCCGCCCGGCGCGCCGCCTCGGCGATCCGCCGGTGCCAGGGCTTGCGCCTGCGGCCAGGAACATCCCCGCACGGCTGCGGACGGGAAACCCCGACCAGCCGCTCGTGCTGGCTGTCCAGCGCTGCGACCAGCCGCTCGTTCTGGCTGTCCAGCGCTGCCCACCGCTGATTGTCGCCTGACATGGCGCCTCCCCGTGATAGCTGCCGCGCCATGCGTCCGGCCCCCCTGGGTCCGGCTCTGGCGCTCTCACTACTTGTGAGACGCGAGCCAGGCGATTCAGGGCAGGAATACCGGTAACGAGTAGGTAACATCTCGCGGGCAGGCCAGCGCAAGATGCGCTGGCCTGGGCAGCGGCGGACTACAGGGGCGGCTGCGGATCCACGTAGCGGCGCTGCTCATAAACCTGCGTCGATGCCCGGGCGCGGCGCCTGGAGACCACGAAGTAGGTCGACACGATCAGGCACGCCACTCCGGCGAGCATGAGGATCACGCCGATGGCGTTGAGGTCGAGATACTTGGGCGTCCAGGTCACTGCGAAGCGCAGGATCGCGCCGATGACGATGAGCGCGATGCTCCCGCCGATGGTCATTTCAACGGCCTCCTTGTGGGTCAGACCGCGCCGATTCCGATGGCGGTAATCCTATGCCCGCGCGGCCGGCCGGCCCGGTCAGGGATCAGAGCCTAGACCAGGCTTGGGTCAGCACGCTGCGCAGGATCTGCTCCATCTCGTCGAAATGAACCTGGGTGCAGGTCAGCGGCGGGGAAAGCTGGATGACCGGATCGCCGCGGTCGTCGGCCCGGCACACCAGGCCGGCGTCGAACAGGGCGTGCGACAGGTAGCCACGCAGCAGCCGTTCCGATTCGTCGTCGGTGAATGTTGCCTTGGTGGCCTTGTCCTTCACCAGCTCGATCCCGTAGAAGTACCCGTCGCCGCGGACATCGCCGACGATGGGCAGGTCGTGCAGCTTCTCCAGGGTGGCGCGGAACGCGGTCTCGTTCGCGCGAACATGGCCGAGCAGGTCTTCCTTCTCGAAGACGTCCAGGTTGGCCAGGGCGACCGCGCAGGACACCGGATGGCCGGCGAAGGTGATGCCGTGCAGGAAGCTGGCCGCGCCCTGGCTGAATGGCTCCATCAGGGCATCGCTGACCATCATCCCGCCGAGCGGCGCGTAGCCGGAGGTCACGCCCTTGGCGAAGGTGATGATGTCCGGCTCATAGCCGTAGCGCTGGCTGCCGAAGTAATAGCCAAGGCGGCCGAAGGCGCAGATCACCTCATCGGAGACCAGCAGGACACCATACCGGTCGCAGATCTGCCTGACCCGCTCGAAGTAGCCGGGCGGCGGCGGGAAGCAGCCGCCGGCATTCTGCAGCGGCTCGAGGTACACCGCGGCGACCGACCGTGGCCCTTCCCGCAGGATGGCGCGCTCGATCTCGTCGGCGGCCCACCGGCCGAATGCCGTCAGGTCGTCCGCGACGAACTCCGGCGCGCGGTAGAAGTTGGTATTCGGCACCCGGACCCCGCCGGCGGGCAGCGGCTCGAATGGCTCCTTGAGCGGGGCCACCCCCGTGATGGCCAGGGCGCCCATGGTCGTGCCGTGGTAGGCGATGTCGCGGCTGATCACCTTGTACCGGCCCGGCTGGCCAATCGCCTTGAAGTACTGCTTGGCCAGCTTCCAGGCCGACTCGACGGCCTCCGAGCCGCTGGTGGTGAAGAACACCCGGTTCAGTTGGCCGGGGGCCAGGTCGGCCAGCCGCTCGGCCAGCTCGATCGCCCGCGGGTGCGCGTACGACCAGAGCGGGAAGTAGGCGAGCTCGCCGCCCTGCCGCGCGCCCGCCTCGGCGACCTCCGTGCGGCCATGCCCGATCTGGCTGACGAACAGCCCGGACATCCCGTCCAGGTAGCGCTTGCCGTGCTGGTCGAACACGTACTGGCCGGAGCCGCGCACGATCATGGGTATGTCAGCATCCGCGAACGTCGACATGCGGGTGAAGTGCAGCCACATGTGCCGCTTGGCGGATGCCTGCCAGGCCGCGGCCTGGGCGGCGGCGTCGTTGTCGTCGCGCGAGGTGGTCATCTGGTCCCCCAGCTGTAGGTCTGCTTGCGGAGCTTCAGGTACACGAAGGTCTCCGTCGTGGTCACGCTCGGGATGGACCGCACCAGGCTCAGGATCTCCAGCAGCTGGTCGTCGTCCTCGCAGACGACCTCGATCAGCAGATCGAAGGAGCCCGCCGTGATCACCACGTAGTCGATCTGCTCCATGGCGGCCAGCTTGTCGGCGACCTGGTCAAGGTCACCGCTGCAGCGCAGGCCGATCATCGTCTGCCGACGAAAGCCCAGTGACATCGGATCGGTGACCGCCACGATCTGCATGGCGCCGATCTCCAGCAGGCGCTGTACCCGCTGGCGGACGGCGGCCTCGGACAGGCCGACTTCCTTGCCGATGGATGAGTAGGAGCGGCGACCGTCCTGCTGGAGCAACTCGACGATCTTCTTGGACACATCGTCGAGCACTACCCGGCGGCTGTCCCGCTCCCGGCTGCCCATGATTTCCTCCCTAGCATCATAATTGTGTCACCTGACGTCGTTCTGTCAACTAATTCCGTAGGAAAACAACGATTTGACAACTGATTTACTTGCACTCACGGCTCGTCTGCGGGGCCGTATCCTGCTGGAGGGGCGACTTCGGGTTCCTATCGCTGGCCGCCCGGCCCCCGCTCGCCGGCTGTCGCAGGCCGGCCTCGATACCGTGGCGGCCATGGCGACCATTCTCATCACCGGCGCGGCGGGCCGGATCGGGACCATGCTGCGCCCGCGACTGGCCCGGCCGGCCCGGATACTGCGACTGCTCGACACCGCCGCGCTGACCGCCGGTCCGGGAGAGGAGGCGGTCTGTGCCTCCGTCACCGACCTGGAGGCCATGACGGCGGCCTGCCGGGGGGCCGACGCCGTGATTCACCTCGCCGGGATCTCGGGCGAAGCGCCGTGGGAGCAGATCCTGCAGGCCAACATCAACGGCACCTACGTGATCTTCGAGGCGGCCCGCCGCGCCGGGGTCGGCCGGCTGGTCTTCGCCTCTTCCAACCATGCCGTCGGATTCATCCCCCGAGCACAGTTCCCGGTCCCTGACTACGCCTTCCCGGCTCCGGACACTTACTACGGGGTGGCCAAGGTGGCGGGCGAGGCGCTGGCCGCCCTGTATCACCACAGGTACGGCCTGGAGACGATCTGCGTCAGGATCCTGACCTGCGCCGACCGCCCGCTGACCGTGCGCGCCCTGTCCACCTGGCTGTCGCCGGATGACGCCGGGCGGCTGTTCGACAGCTGCCTGTCAGCGCCGCGCCCCGGCTTCCGGGTGATCTTCGGCGTGTCGGCGAATACCAGGGGCGGCTGGGTATCGCTGGAGGCGGCCAGGTCGCTCGGCTACGAGCCCCGAGATGACGCGGAGGCCTATGCCGCCGAGGTTCTCGCTCAGGGCGGCGAGGCAGATCCGGCCGATCCGGTGCTGGCCCATCTCGGCGGCGAGTTCTGCCTGCCTGCCCTGGACGCCCCGCTGCCCTGACCTGAGCTGCTCACCACGGCGGGCGCCCGCTCGCTTGGCGTGTGCCGCATCGCGAGGCAGACTGACCTGATAGCCGAACGGGCACCAGCGCGCAAAGGGGCGAGCAATGAGTCAGTCGGGTGACGCGCGAAGCGCACAGCAGGCAGCGGCCACGCCGGGCAGGCACGTGACGCACTGGATTGGCGGCAAGCCCTGGACCGGCCAGAACGCAGCGCAGCGCGGTGACATCTATAACCCGGCGACCGGTCTGGTGACGGGAACCGTCGACTTCGCGTCCGCCGCCGAGGTCAGTGCGGCGGTCGGGGCGGCTGCCGCCGCGTTCCCGCTCTGGCGCGAGACGTCGCTGGTCAAGCGGGCATCGGTGATGTTCGCGTTCCGGGAGCTGATCCGCACCCATCACCGCGAGCTCGCGGCCCTGATCAGCGCCGAGCACGGCAAGGTCGCGTCGGACGCGGCCGGCGAGGTGGCCCGCGGGCTCGAGGTCGTCGAGTTCGCGTGCGGGATCCCGCATCTGCTCAAGGGCGGATTCTCGGAGAACGTCTCGGCGGGCGTCGACGCCTACTCGATCCGGCAGCCGCTCGGCGTCGTCGCCGGCATTACCCCGTTCAACTTCCCGGCCATGGTGCCGATGTGGATGTTCCCCATCGCGCTCGCCTGCGGCAATGCCTTCGTGCTCAAGCCCTCGGAGAAAGACCCCTCGGCGTCGGTGCTGCTGGCCGAGCTGCTGGCCGAGGCGGGCCTGCCCGACGGCGTGTTCAATGTGGTGCACGGCGGCAAGACGGCGGTCGACGCCCTGCTGGCTCATCCGGACGTCCGCGCGGTCAGCTTCGTGGGATCGACGCCGGTGGCCCGTTATGTATCGGAAGCCGGGACAGCCGCCGGCAAGCGGGTCCAGGCCCTCGGCGGCGCGAAAAACCACATGGTCGTGCTGCCCGATGCCGACCTGGACCTGGCCGCCGACGCGGCCGTGTCGGCGGGCTTCGGGTCGGCGGGGGAGCGCTGCATGGCCATCTCGGTGCTGGTCGCCGTCGACCCGGTCGGCGACGAGCTGGTCGCCAAGATCGGCGAGCGGGTGGCGCGGCTGCGGGTCGGCCCCGGTGATGACGAGGGCTCCGAGATGGGACCGCTGGTCACCCGCGTGCACCGGGACAAGGTCGCGTCCTACCTGGACTCCGGCGTCCGCGAGGGCGCGGTGCTGGCCATCGACGGCCGCGATCATCCGGTCACCGGCGGCTCGGCGGACGGGTTCTGGCTCGGGCCGTCGCTGCTCGACCGGGTGACTCCCGAGATGGGCTGCTACGCGGACGAGATTTTCGGCCCGGTGCTGTCGGTGGTGCGGGCCGCATCGTATGAGGCGGCGCTGAGCGTGGTCAGCGGGAACCCGTACGGCAACGGCACGGCGATCTTCACCAATGACGGGGGAGCGGCTCGCCGGTACACCCACGAGGTGGAGGTGGGCATGGTCGGTATCAACGTGCCGATCCCGGTGCCGATGGCGTTCTACTCGTTCGGCGGCTGGAAGGCGTCGCTGTTCGGCGACACGCACGTGCACGGCACCGAGGGCGTGCATTTCTACACTCGCGGCAAGGCCGTCACGTCACGCTGGCTGGATCCCAGCCACGGCGGCGTGAACCTCGGCTTCCCCGTGAACAGCTAGCGGGGGCGGGCGCCGTCAGCTCCGGTACCGTCGGCGAGGATATGCAGTGCGCGCGGGCCGGGCGTGAATCGAGGCCGGAGCGGGACGCGAGTCCCTGACAGGAGGCAGTCATGAGTGACCACACACCCGATCCCGCCCGCGGCGCGGAGGTCTTCGCGATGGACCGGGCGCACGTGTTCCACTCGTGGGCGGCGCAGAAGGCGCTCAGGCCGCTGCCGATCGCGAGCGCGGAGGGCTCCTGGTTCTGGGACTACGAGGGCCGCCGGTACCTGGACTTCTCCAGCCAGCTGGTCAATACCAATATCGGGCATCAGCACCCGAAGGTGACCGCGGCGATCGCCGCGCAGGCGGCCCGGCTGGCCACCATCGCACCGCAGCACGCGAACGAGGCCAGGGGCGAGGCGGCGACGCGGCTGGCCGCGCTGGCCCCCGACGGCATGGAGAAGGTGTTCTTCACCAACGGCGGTGCCGATGCGATCGAGAACGCGATCCGGATGGCACGAGTGCACACCGGGCGCGGCAAGGTGCTCAGCTTCTACCGCTCCTACCACGGCAACACCGGCGCGGCGATCAACGCGACCGGGGACCCGCGGCGCTGGCCGAACGAGTTCGCGACCGGGCACGTGCATTTCTTCGGGCCGCACCTGTACCGGACGCCGTTCTGGTCGCAGACCCAGGAGCAGGAGAGCGAGCGGGCGCTGCAGCACCTGGAGCAGGTCATCCAGTACGAGGGGCCGTCGACGATCGCGGCGATCCTGCTCGAGACGGTGGTCGGGACGGCCGGGGTGCTGGTGCCACCGCCCGGTTACCTGGCGGGGGTCCGGGCCCTGTGCGACCGGCACGGCATCGTCTACATCGCCGATGAGGTGATGTGCGGGTTCGGCCGGACCGGCACCTGGTTCGCGTTCGACCACTTCGGCGTGGTGCCGGACCTGATCGTCTTCGCCAAGGGCTCGAACTCCGGGTACGTGCCGGTCGGCGGCGTGATCATCTCCGACGCGATCGCGGCGACGTTCGACGAGCAGGTCTTCCCCGGCGGGCTGACCTACTCCGGGCATCCGCTGGCCTGCGCGTCGGTGGTGGCGACGATCGACGCGATGAAGGACGAGGGCATCCTGGAGAATGCCACGGCGATCGGGACCGATGTGCTCGGCCCTGGCCTGCGGGAGCTGGCGGAGCGGCATCCGGTTATCGGGGAGGTGCGCGGGCTGGGCGTGTTCTGGGCACTGGACCTGGTCTCCAGCCGCCAGACCCGCGCCATGCTGGCGCCCTACGGCGGCTCATCCGAGGCGATGAACACGCTGATGGCGCAGTGCCGGGCCCGCGGGCTGATGCCGTTCATCAACTACAACCGGCTGCACGTGGTACCGCCCTGCACGGTGTCGGCGGCCGAGGCCAAGGAGGGCCTGGGGATCCTGGACGAGGCCTTCGCCACGATCGACCGCTATTACGAGGGCTAGCATCGCATCCGGGGGTCTGCGCGTGCCGGCTATCTCGTTCGACAATGTCCTGATCATCGCCGCGATCGCGGTGCTCGTCCCGGTGCTGCTCGCCCTCGTGCCCCGGCTCCCGCTGCCCCAGGCGGTACTGGAGGTCATCGCCGGGATCGTGGTCGGGCCGTCGGTGCTGGGCTGGGTGCATATCGACGCCGCGGTCCAGGTGCTCAGTGCCCTAGGGCTGGGGATGCTGCTCTTCCTGGCCGGGCTGGAGATCGACGTGCAGCGGCTGCGCGGGCCGCTCGGGCGGGTGGCGGGCTGGGCGTTCGGCGGCTCGGCGGTACTCGGCGTCGCCATCGCCTATGTGTTCCGCCTGGCCGGCCTGGTAACCCAGCCGCTGTTCCTGGCGATCGTGCTGATGTCGACGTCCGCGGGGCTGCTGCTGCCGTTGCTGAAGGACGCGGGGGAGGAGGACACCCGGTTCGGCCAGCTGGTGATGACGGCGGCGGCCCTGGCCGAGGTCGGGCCGATCATGCTGCTGTCGCTGCTGTTCTCCGCGACGGCCAAGACGCCGGCCGACCAGGTGGCCTCGCTCGCGATCTTCCTCGCGATCCTGGTGGTGTTCGGGCTGGCCCTGGGCCGGGTGCGCCAGCTGGACGGCCTGGAGCGGCTGCTCAACCGGCTGGAGGACCGCAGCGCCCAGCTGCGCGTGCGGGCGGCGCTGACCCTGGCCCTGGGCTTCGGCGTGCTGGCCTTCCGGTTCGGCTTCGCCTCGATCCTCGGCGCGTTCGCCGCCGGGCTGCTGGTGCGCATGATCGATCTTTCCGGCCACGCCCCGCACCCGCAGTTCCAGATCAAGCTGGAGGGCATCGGCTTCGGCTTCCTGATCCCGATCTTCTTCATCGCCACCGGCGTCCAGTTCGATCTGAAGGCCTTGTTCGGCAACGCCACCGCGATCGCCGAGGTGCCGCTGTTCCTCCTCGCCCTGCTGGTAGTGCGCGGGCTGCCCGCGCTGCTGTACCGGAACCTGGTCGGCCGGCGCCGCGCCGCAGTGGCCGGCCTGATGCAGGCCACCACGCTGACCTTCGTGATCGTCGCCACCCAGATCGGGCTCATCTCCGGGAAGATCAGCCCGACGACCAGCGCCTCGCTGCTGACCGCCGGGCTGCTGTCGGCGGCCGTGTTCCCGGCCGCGGCCCTGCGGCTGCTGGGACCGGGCGGGCCAGCTCCCGAGCCGGTCCATCTGGAAGACACGGGCTGACCCGCCGTCCGGGCCTGGCCGCCCTCCGGGCCTGGCCCCGCCGTCCGTGCTTGACCCGCTATTCGTGCCTGACGCACCGTCCGTGCCTGGCCTGCAGGCCCGCGGTCGTCGCTGTAGCCTCTGGGCGTGCACGAGGGACTGGCGCTACGCGCGTTCTGCGAGGACGATCTCGGCTTCCTCGACCGGCTGTGCGCCGATCCGGAGGCACTCGGCCCGTTCGAGTGGCCGGGCTTCGGCGATGTCCGGGCGCGCCGCCGCCGCTTCGAGCAGGACGGGTACGTCAGCGCCGACTCCACGGCACTGGCGGTCGTCCTGGCCGACGGCACGCTCGCGGGCATCGCGAGCTGGAAGGCGCGGCACCGCGGCGGTCCGGACCGGGGGATCTGCTATGAGATCGGGCTGGCTCTCCTGCCCGAGCACCGCGGTCACGGACTGGGGACGGCGGCTCAGCGGCTCCTGGCGGATTACCTGCTCACGTCCACCACCGTGCACCGGCTGGAGGCGTTCACCGACGCGGAGAACCTCGCTGAGCAGAAGGCACTGGAGCGCATTGGCTTCCAGCGCGAAGGCGTGATGCGGGAAGTAATTTTCCAGAACGGCTCGTGGCGGGACGCGGTGATCTACGCTCTGCTGCGCGACGGCCGGTGATGCGTGCTGCGCGACGGCCGGTGATGTGTGCCGCGCGACGGGCGGCGATGCGTGGTGCGCGACGGGCCGTGACGCGGGGGGCCTGCGCCGGGCCGTGGCGCGGGCGGCGGGCGCCCCGCGTGCCTGCCGCTGAGGGCCGCGCGGCCGGGGTCAGGGGTCCAGGCAGACGCCGAGCGGGCCCACCTTGATGCAGGTCGGACTCGGCGACGGCAGCGGCGGGACGACGGGTGGCAGCGATGGCAGGGGGACCGGCGGCAGGGACACCGTCACCGAGACAGACGGCACCGGCAGGGGCGGCAGCGAGGTCGGCAGGAGGCTGTGCAGCAGGCTGCCGACCGGCGAGGTGATCGGCGCGAGCGGCTGCGACGGCTGCGACGGCGACGGCACCGGCGCAGTGCCAGGTCCCGGCGAAGGCACCGGACCGGGCGAGCCGGGCCGGCCGCCGGATCCGGAGCCGGACCGGGACCTATGTCCGGCGAGCGCCGCGACCTGGCCCGCCGGGCTGCCGGGATGATGCGGCGCGCTAGCCGGGACAGGTGCGCTCCCGCCGTGCGCGCCGCCGCCGGTCAGGGCCACCGCCGCCCCGCCGGCGGCCGATGCCGTCACGACGGCGGCGCCCGCCATCAGGACGAAGACGGGGCTGTCGGGGCTGATGAGCCCGGCCGCGGACTGCATCAGCCGGGACGCGGCCTGCGCCGCCGCCATGAGAGCACGGCGCACCTGCGCGCCGGCCAGGACCGGGAAGACGAGCAGGCCAGGGAACCGGCGACCGAGCACCTGGCGCACGGCGCGCCGCCGCGTGGCCGGGTCAAGCCCGGCGCGGACGATAATCGTCTGGCCGTCCGCGGAGGCCAGCGCATTGATCCCGTCCGGCAGGTCGCTGGTCTGCACGAGCCGGATGAGCGCGGGCCGACGGCCGGAGGACGGCCCTGCGTTGCGGCGTCTCGGCGGTGTCGTCATGCCGCGCTCCTTCCCCGAATCCGCCAAAGTAGCAGGTGTCCAGAAGGTCGTACCGCCGGGTGGCCGGGCAAACCATTGTTCCCCGTGGTGGCGGCTAAGTCCCGCCGGGATCGCACGTCCATTACCCGGCCGGATGGTCGCGAACGAAGTCGGCGATCACGGTGCCGAGCCGCTCGCCGGCGTCCTCCTGCAGGAAGTGGCCGGCCCCCTCGATCACCGGGTGCTCGATGCGCGCCGCACCTGGAACGCTGCGCTTCAGGATCGGCGCCATGCCGCCCGTGATGGGATCACGATCACTGAACGCCACGAGAAACGGCTTGTCCCAGGCCGACAAGCGGCGCCATGCCGCCCGGTTGGCCTCAGCGGCCGGATCATCAGGCGACGTCGGCACCAGCCGCGGCATGGCGCGTACCCCGGCCATGAACGTCTCGTCGGGGAACGGTGCGTCATAGGCGGCCCGGACCTCATCGGACAGGAGCGTCTGGCACCCGGATTGCACCAGGCGTGCGACTGCGATGGCGGGGGCGGTCCTGATGACGTCACGGAACCGCAGCCAGACCTGCGGCATGGGCTGGTCGCCGGTCGGCAGGCCGGTGTTGGCCGCGACCACCCTGGCGAACCGGCCCGGATGCTCGGCTACCAGCCGCAGCCCGAGCAAGCCGCCCCAGTCCTGCCCGACGAGCGTCAGCCCGCGCAGGTCCAGCGCATCGAACGCGAACGCCCGGAGCCACTCGACATGCCCCGCGTAGCTGTGATCACTGATCTGCGCGGGCTTGTCTGACCGCCCGAATCCGATCAGGTCCGCGGCGATCGCGCGCAGCCCGGCATCGGCCAGCACGGCCATGACGCGCCGGTACAGGAACGACCAGCTCGGCTCGCCGTGCAGCAGCAGGATCGGTTCGCCGTCCGCCGGGCCGGCCTCCACGTAGGCCAGCCGCGCGCCGCCGACATCGACGTAGCGCGGCGGGTAGGCAAAGTCCGGCAGGTCCGCGAAACGGCTTTCCGGGGTACGCACAACTTGCACCCCGCTCATGCTGCCACACGCTCGGCCCGGCTACTCCGGTACGAAGGACGTGGTCAGGTCGGTCAGCTCCGCGGTCGCCAGGCTGGCCAGCTCTTCCTCGCTCCAGGTCAGGGCGCCGGTCCGCAGATCGTCGATCACGCCGCTGACCCAGGCCAGCTCGGCCGCGGTGACCGCGCGCAGGTACTCGTCATCCAGCAGGGTCACCCTGGGCAGGGTGCCGGAAAAGGTCTCCAGGTCGTGCTCGAGCCTGGTCAGGCTCTCGCGCAGGACGGCGGCCCGGCGTTCCAGCACGGCCAGGGCCTCGGCCGGGACCAGCAGCATCGCGAAGGAGAGCGCCGCCGGGAACTGGGGGAACTCGTTGCGGGGAGCCGACAGCATGTCTGACAGCCATTGCCGCATCTCCCGCCGTCCGTCTTCGGTCAGCTCGTAGACCGTGCGTTCCGGGTAGAGCTGATCGCGCTCGGTCTGCCGGACCGAGATCAGCCCGGCCTCGCGCAGCCGCCTGATCGTCTTGTAGAGGTTCGCGCGCTGCCCCACGTTGACGACCTGGTCCTTGCCCCACAGCTTGATCAGCCGCTGCATGCCGTACGGGTGCAGCGGCCCGACGACCAGCAGGCTCAGCACGGCCAGGGCGAGCGGCGACGGACGGAACTTCGGATCCACGAGAGTCAGTGTACTAGTTACTGCCGCACTAGTGGGTGAGAGATCCGGGCGAGTCGGAGGTTGTTGGACCTGCAGATACTAGTTTCCTAGTGTTGAGTTGACTAGAAACTAGTTGCTATGCAACTATCAGTCATGCGACTAGCGACCAGCTCAGGAAGGAATCATCAGATGACCAGCGAAGCGAATGTCACGGTGTCGTCGGAGCAAGGACCCGTAGCGCAGGAACCGGTGAGGATCCGGGCCCATCACGGGGTCGTCAGGAAGCTCGGCCACTGGACCACCGGGCGCCGCATGGACGTGCGGGCCTCGCGCGCCAGTGTCGTGCTCGACCTGCGCTCGCCTCAGATCGAGGCCGGGGACATCGAGATCCAGCTCGACATCGATCATGCGACGGTGAAGCTGCTGGTCCCCGACGGCGCGATCATTGACCACGACGAGGCGCGCCGGGTCGGACGGGCCAGGGTCAAGGACTGGACCGGCATCAGCGCTCCGGGCGGGCGGCGGATCCTGCTCCTCGGGGAGATGCGCAACGCCGAGGTCCGGGTGCACCGGGGCGGCATCGCCATCCTGTCGGCGATGTGCAGCCGCGAGTACCTCGCCGACGCGCGGCGCGCTCGCCGGGAGGGCCGTTACCCTGCTATTGACGATCCAGCCCGATGAGCGCGCCTGCGCAGGCCGCGCCGCTGCTGCAAGCGCGCGGCCTGACCGTCCGGTTCGGCAGCGTCACGGCCCTCGATGGGCTGGACCTGCTGGCCCCCCCTGGTCAGGTACTGGCGATCCTCGGTCCCAATGGCGCCGGCAAGACGACGTTCGTCCGGACGGTCGCCACGCTAGTGCGGCCGACGAGCGGCGAGCTGCGCGTGCGCGGAAACGACGTCGCGGGCGATCCGGTGAGCGTCCGCCGGGACATCGGCCTGGCGGGTCAGTTCGCGGCAGTGGAGCCCACGATGACCGGCCGCGAGAACCTGGAGATGACGGCCCGGCTGTTCGGGCACGACCGCAGCGCCGGCCGGCGGGCTGCGGCTGCCGTGATCGAGCAGCTCAGCCTGCAAGACGTCGCGGACCGGCGCTGCAGCACTTACTCAGGAGGTCAGCGCCGCCGGCTCGACCTGGGCGCGAGCCTGGTCGGCGCGCCGCGGCTCCTGCTGCTCGACGAGCCGACCACGGGCCTGGATCCGGCCGGCCGGCGCGAGGTCTGGGACGCGGTGCGCGGCCTGGTCGCCGGGGGCACCGATGTCCTGCTGACCACGCATTACCTCGACGAGGCCGGCGAGCTCGCCGACCACGTCGTGGTCATCGACCACGGCCGTGCCGTCGCGTCGGGCACGCTCGGCGAGCTGAAGGCGAGTGTCGGGCGTGACGTCATCGAGGTCGTCGTCCCCGACCCGTCCCGGCTCGACGAGGCCGGCCGGATCCTCGGGCGCGTCACCTCCAGCCGGCCCAGGCTGGACCGGGGCGCGCGGCGGGTGAGCGTCCCGACCGGGGGCGGGGCCGGCCAGCTGGCCACCGTGATTGGCCGGCTGGCGGACGCTGCGGTCCCCGTCGACGAGATCGGCGTCCGGCGTCCGACGCTCGACGAGGTATTCCTGACCCTGACCGGTGATCACGCGGCCCGCCCGATCACGCCGGGACGGCCGCCCACGCGGGCCCGCCCGATCATGCCGGCCTCCCAGCTCACGCCGGGACGCCCGATCACGCCGGCCCGCCCGATCACGCCGGCCTCCCGAGCTCACGCCGGCCACAGCCAGGACAGGAGCCCGCAATGACCCAGATCATCACCCGCCCGGCGGCCCCGCCGGGGGCGAGCAGGGCGTCCGTCGAGGTCGCGCGCAGGGCCTTGCGAAAATACATCCGCACCCCCGGCCTGAGCGTGATGGCCGTGGTCCAGTCCGTGCTGTTCCTGTTCACCTTCCGGTACGTGTTCGGGGGCGCCATTCACGCCGGCGGCCTGAGCTACGTCAACTACCTCGTGCCGGCCTATGTCGCCACGATCGTCCTGTTCACCGGGGGCGGTGTCGCGGTCGCCGTGGCCGAGGACCGGGCCCAGGGCTTCACCGACCGGCTGCTCTCGCTCCCGGTGCCGCGGTACTCGATCGTGCTGGGGCGCACGCTGGCTGATTCGACCACGAACGCGTGGTCGATCCTGGCCACCGCCGCCTTCGGCTTCCTGTTCGGATTCCGCCTCGGCGGGACTCTGCTGGACGGCCTGGCCGCCCTCGGCCTGTGCCTTATCTACGGTGTGGTATTCACGGTCGTCTTCATCGTCATCGGCCTGTTCGCGGCCAGCGTCCAGGCGGCCCAGGGCCTGTCGCTGGTCGCCTTTGTCTTTGCGTTCATTTCCAGTGCCTACGTCCCGGCGACCTCGATGCCGGGCTGGCTTCAGCCATTCTCGAAATACCAGCCGATCACGCCCATGGTCAATGCCGTCCGCTCCCTGACCATTGGCTCCGGCCGTGACATCATCCTGGCCCTGACCTGGTCAGCCCTGCTGCTCGCGGTCTTCACGCCTATCGCGGTCCTTCGGTACCGGCGCGCGTGAAGACTGGCGGGCGGGAAAGGCAGGCGGGCGGGAAAGGCCGGAGCCTAGCGGGTGGCTTCGGTGAAGACCGGGTAGTAGGCGCCGGACTGGCCGGCCGCGGTCGGATGATAAGACTCGCTGACGTCGAAGAAGTTCACCGCGTGCAGCCAGCTGCCGGAGTCGCAGATCTCGTGCCCGGCGAACGCGGGCCGGACGTCGGCAAACACGTCACCGTACCGGGTCGCCGCGGCCGCGATCTGGCCGTCGAGCTGGGTGGCGGCCTGGTTGAGGTCAGTGCGGTCGGTCGTGCTCAGGCCCAGGCAGCCCGATGACTTCGACAGGTCGTAGAGCTGGGGATAGTCCAGCACGACGACCAGCGCGTTCGGAGCGTCGGCCCGGATATCGGCGAGCACGCCGTTCAGCTCGCCCGGCAGCTGGGTGGCGATCTCGCCCTCGGCCGTGGTGATGGCCTGGACGCAGCTGCTGGTCGAGGAGAGCACGCAGGTCTCCATCGTGCTGGCGAACCCGACGTCGTTGCCGCCGATGGTGATGGACACCAGCGTGGTCGCGCTGCTCAGCGCCGAGAGCTGGCTGCTGATGACCGTGCTGGTCGTGGCGCCGGAACAGGCCGCCGAGATATAGCTCGCCGGCTGGCTGGCCGCATCCCACAAGGCCGGGTACGCGCTGGTGCTGCGATCACAGGACCCGCTGGAGCTGATGGTGCCGCCCGCGCCGACGCCGGAGGAGTAGGAGTCTCCCAGCGCCACGTAGCGCACGCTGGCCTGCGCGCTGGCCGGGGCGGCCACCGCGAGGGCCGCCACCACGGCCGTGCCGGTCGCCAGGACGGTCGCCGCCAGGCGGCTGGCGCGCCCGGCCAGGCGGGGGCGGCGGCGGGTCAGGACGGCTCGTGCTGACACCCTGATCTCCTCACGCAGCCGGCAGCGACGCAGCCCGTGGCCGGCGCTTTCTAAATCAGTAGCATCGGCTTTCCGGCTCGTCAACGGCCAGTTTCCAGCCGATGGAACCGGCGCGGCGGCTCTCCCGCGCGGTCGCTGCGGGGCTGCTTCGGCTCGGCCGTGCGGCAGCTGGGCCCCGGCTGAGCGGCTGCTCCAGATCGCATCGCCTGATCATCCGTGGCGCCCGCGAGCACAATCTCCGGAGCGTCCCCGCACGCCGGCGAGGTACCGTCTCTGGCGTGGTCCTCCTCACCCTTCAGCGGGCGCGCCAGCTGGCGGTTATGGGCCAGGCGCTGGACGCTGAACGACCCGGCGGCGTGCTGGATGCCGTCAGCCGGCTGCGCTTCGTTCAGCTGGATCCGACGGCGCCGGCGGCCCGCAACGAGCAGCTCGTGCTGTGGAGCAGGCTGGGCGAGGCGTTCCGGCCTGCGGACCTGCAGCGGCTGCTGTTCACTGAGCGGCAGCTCTTCGAGTACCGCGCAGCGATCTACCCGGCGGCTGACTACCCGCTCTACCGGCCCGTCATGGCCGGATGGCCGAAGGACGAGTCGGCGTACTCTCGTCGGGTCCGGGCGTGGATGGAGGTGAACGAGCCGTTTCGGGCCTATGTCCTGAGCGAGCTGGAGGCGCGCGGGCCCCTGCGCTCGCGTGAGCTGGCCGATCGCTCGGTCACCTCATGGCAGTCCACCGGCTGGACCCATGGCCGCAACGTCGGGCAGATGCTGGAGTTCCTGTGGACCGGCGGCCAGATCGCGGTCGCCGGCCGGGCCGGAAACGAGCGGACCTGGGATCTCGCGCAGCGGGTCCTGCCGGTCGGCGCCCCGCAGCTTGCCCCGCGGGAGGCCGCCCGCCTGTGCGACATGCGCCGCCTGCGATCGCTCGGCATCGCCCGGCCGGGGGCGGTTGGCGGCACCGGGGTTCCGGTGGAGGTCGACGGCGCGGCGGGGCCGTGGATGGCCGACCCTGAGCTGCTGGAGCGGCCGTTCACCGGGCGCGACGCGCTACTGTCGCCGTTTGACCGCCTCGTGCACGACCGCCAGCGGGCCAGGGACCTGTTCGGCTTCGACTACCGGCTGGAGATCTACGTTCCGGCCGCCAGGCGCCGGTGGGGCTACTACGTGCTGCCTGTCCTGCAGCAGGACCGGCTGGTCGCGCGGGCCGATGTGAAGGCGGACCGCCGTGAGGGGGTCCTGCGGGTACCGGCGCTGCACCTGGAGGACGGGGCGGCTGCGGACGCTGCGGACAGCGCCCGCGGCCAGCTCGACGATCTGGCCCGCTGGCTGGGCCTCGACACGGTGCTGATCGAGGCGACGTTCAGCTAGCCATTGACCGAAGGAGCACATTTCGGAAAGGTGCAGGTCAAGTCGGAAAGGTCCAGGTCAAGCGAACTCTCTCTCAGGAACAATGGCCGGACAAGTATTTCGCTCCGATTATATTTGTGTTACGACTTATTAAGTTACGTGCTGTTCCAGCGCGCAGATACGGACAGGGCCACAACGTATCGGAGGCGACTGATGGATGCCGGGCATGATCGACACACTTTGTCGAGTTACGGGCTGCACCTGAGGCGACAGCAGAAGCACAGGCGGGGGGCGGGCAAATGGCGGATCGCGGCCGCCGGGGGCGCGGCGGCGCTGGCGGCGCTGATCGGGTTGCCCGCGGCCGGAGCCGTCGGCCAGAGCGCGGCCGCGGCCGCCGCGACCACCTCGTGCCCGTGGGTGACGTCCACCGCTCCCATATCACAGCGCGTCGCCCAGCTCATGGCGGCGATGAGCCTGGACGACAAGATCACCATGGTGGAAGGCCATGGCACCACCAACCCGTACGTGTTCTACACGCCGGCGATACCTTCGCTGTGCATCCCGGCTGTGGGCCTTGAGGACGGACCCTCCGGCGTCGCCGACGGGCTGACCGGTGTCACCCAGCTGCCGGCCGGCGTGTCGCTCGCGGCCACGTGGGACCGGTCACTGGCCAAGCAGTACGGCCAGGTCATCGGCGCGGAGGAGTCCGGCAAGGGCGCCAGCGCGAATCTCGGCCCCACCGTGAACATCGACCGGGACCCGCGCTGGGGCCGGTCATTCGAGGCGCTGAGCGAGGATCCGTTCCTGAACTCGGCGCTGGACGTGCCGGAAATCGACGGCGTGCAGAGTCAGGACGTCGAGACGCAGGTCAAGCACTTCGCCGCGTACAACCAGGAGACGTACCGCAACACCCCCGCGGACAACGTGATCATCTCCAGGCGGGCCGAACATGAGATCTACATGCCGGCGTTCAACGCGGCGGTGACGCAGGCGAGCGCCGCGTCGGTGATGTGCGGCTATTCCTACGTAAACGGCAGCGCCAGCTGCAACAGCTCGTACCTGCTCACGAACGTGCTGAAGCAGATGTGGGACTTCCAGGGGTTCGTAATGTCGGACTACGGCGCGCTGCACGGCACATCGGGCGCGCTTCAGGGCACCGACCAAGAGCAGCCGTTCAACACGAATTACGGGACGGCGCTGGAGACCGACATCGATAACGGGACGATTCCGCTCAGTGCGCTGAACACGATGGTGCAGCGAGTCTTCACCGAGATGTTCCGGTTCAACCTGTTCAGCCAGCCGCGCACCGGCTCGCCCACGGCGACCGTGACCACCCCGGCGCACCAGGCGCTCGCCGACCAGGTGGCTAAGGCCGGCACCACGCTGCTGAAGAACGCCGGCCGGACGCTGCCGCTGTCTGCGTCGGGAGCCGGGGCGATCGCCGTGATCGGCCCGTCCGCATCCGCCTCGCCGACCTACGCCGGCGGCGGCAGCGCCTACGTGATCCCGTCGGCGACGGTCAGCCCGCTGCAGGGCATCCAGGCGGCCGCCGGGTCCGGCACCAGCGTGACCTACCAGCAGGGGCTGCCAGCGGACGCAGCGCTGCCCGCGATCCCGTCGGCCGACCTCTCCCCGGCGTACGCCCCGACCCCGTTCGGCGGCAGCTACACCGGAACGCTGACCGCGCCGGAGACCGGCACCTACGTGCTGGCCCTCACCAACCCGTGCGGCTGCTACACCTCCACGTACCTGAGCCTGAACGGCACGCAGATAGTGGACAACCCCAGCACGCCGCCGGTGCAGACGTACTCGGTCGCGGTGAACCTGACCGCAGGCACCAAGTACGCGCTCTCGATCAGCGGCGATTCGTCGCAGCTGCTCTGGGGCACCCCGTCGGCGCTGGCGCCCGGCATCACGGCCGCGGTCAACGCGGCCAAGGCGGCCCAGACTGCCGTCGTGGTCGTCTCGGACGACACCGAGTCCGAGGCCACCGACCGGCCGAGCCTCAGCCTGCCGTCCGCGCAGGATGAGCTCGTCGAGGCGGTCGCGGCGGCCAACCCGCACACGGTCGTGGTGGTCAACGCGGGCGCGCCGATCGCGATGCCGTGGCTGCACCAGGTCGCGTCCGTCCTGGACTCCTGGTACCCGGGGCAGGCCAGCGGAACGGCGCTGGCCAGCGTGCTGTTCGGCCGGACCGATCCGGGCGGGCACCTGCCGGTGACGTTCCCGACCTCGCTGAGCGAGGTACCCGCGTCCACCACGGCGCAGTTCCCCGGCAACGGAACCGAGGTGCTGTACTCCGAGGGCGTTGACGTCGGCTACCGGTGGTACGACGCCAACGACCTGGCACCGATGTTCCCGTTCGGATTCGGGCTGTCCTACACGAAGTTCGCGTACAGCGGGCTGCGGCTGAGCCGCGCGACGGTGACCGGCACGCAGGACGTGCGGGCCTTCGCCACGGTGACGAATGTTGGTAACCAAACGGGCAGTGATGTCGCCCAGCTGTACGTGGGCGACCCGGCGTCAACGGGTGAGCCGCCGCGCCAGCTGGAAGGGTTCCAGCGGGTGCGCCTCGCACCCGGCCAGTCGGCACGCGTGTCGTTCGTGATCACGCCGCAGGACACCTCGTGGTGGAGCGACACCGCGAACGGCTGGACGCAGACCGCCGGGCGGTATCACGTCTATGTGGGCGACTCCTCCGCACTGGCCAATCTGCCGCTGCGGAGCGCGTTCCACATGACGTCCACGCCGGGTGCCCGCCAGGTCGTCGTCACCGCGCCCAGCGTGCTGCACGCCGGCCAGGCGTCGGCGGTGCACGTTACGCTGTCGGCCGGCGGCAGCCAGACCCTGTACGGCGTCCGGCTGGCACTGCAGCTGCCGCAGGGATGGACCGTCACGCCGGCCGGGCCGGCGGTGTTCGGCACGGTGCGGCCCGGCCAGGCGGTCGCCGCCACGTTCCGGGTGAGGCCGCCCAGCTACTCGCCGGACGTCAGCCAGGTCGTCCACGCCACCGCGACGATGGGCAGCACGCAGCGGGAGGCGGGCGTATCGGTCGCACTGCAGTCCTGACCCGCTACCGCAGATAGCTCGCTGTCGGCACGCTTGAAGTCCGCGGGACCTGCCGGGTGAGGCAGGTCCCGCGGACGGGCCGGGCGGAGGGCTTTCGCGCGGTCGGACTGGGGCTACAACACGCCCGTGGCGGCTGGATCGGCGGCCGCCTGGCGACGGGCGTCCGCGCCGCCCTGGGCCGCGAATCTGCGGCGCAGCCAGCTCGGCAGGTACCAGTTGCGCTCGCCCAGCAGGGACATGACCGCGGGCATCAGGATCCCGCGCACCACGGTGGCGTCGATCAGGATGGCTGAGGCCATGGCCACCCCGAACATCTTGAACTCGATGACCGACAGCGTGGCGAAGATGGAGAACACCGCCACCATAATCACCGCCGCGCTGGTGACGACTCCGGCGCTGCTGCTGATCCCGTCGATGATGGCGTCCGGCGTCGTCGCTCCCCGGCCGCGCAGCTCCCGGATGCGGCTGATGATGAAGACGTGGTAGTCCATGCTGAGCCCGAACAGGATCACGAACAGGAAGAGCGGCAGCCAGGGGACGACCCCGCCGTAGGAGCTGAAGCCGAGCAGGCCCTGCAGGTGGCCATCCTGGAAGATCAGAGTCATCAGCCCGTACGCGGCGCCGACCGACAGCAGGTTCAGCCCGATCGACATCAGCGGGATGGTGACGGATCGGAACGTGATCATCAGGACCAGGAACGCCAGGCCCAGCACGAACAGGAACACCAGCGGCACCCGGCGGTCCAGCTGCGCGGAGAAGTCGTGATTGCCGGCGGTCAGGCCGGCCACGGCGTAGCTGATGCCGCTGACCTTCCCCAGGGTGGCGGGCAGGGCCGTGCCCCTGAGCACCGCCAGAGCCTGGTCGGACGCGCCGCCCGTCCCGGCCCCGGCCAGCGGGACGGAGATATTCAGGACCTGGCCGTGGCTGAGCCGCGCCACGGTGACCGGCTCGCGGATCGGCCCGTCCTTGGTGGCACGGGCCTGCAGGGCCAGGATGGCCTGCCGGGCCGGCGCGCTCTGGAGCCCCGGTCCGGTCACCACGACCTCGGCCGGCGCCGGGCCGCCGGGGAATGCCCGCTGGACGGCCAGCAGGGTGCGGACGACCGGGATGCCGGTGGGCAGGTCGTGCAGGCCGGGATCGGTCAGGCGCATGCTCACGGCCGGCGCGGCCAGGGCGAGCAGCGCGATCGCCGCCACGCCTCCGTAGACCACGGGCCTGGCCACCACCTTGCGCACGAGCCCTCCCCACAGCCGGGACTGGCCGGCGGCGGTCCGCTTGCGGCCGAGGAACGGGACCCTGGCGCGGTTCACCCACGGGCCGAGCAGGGCCAGCATGGCAGGCAGCACGGTCAGCGAGCCGAGGACGGCGACGCCGACCACGACGATGGCGCCGATGGCGAATCCGGTGAAGATGTCGATGCCGCTCAGGAAGAGCCCGGCGAGCGAGATCATCACCGTCAGCCCGGACACCACGATCGCACGGCCTGACGTCGCCGCGGCGATCCGCAGCGCCTCGTCCTGGCTGCGGCCCGCCGCCCGTTCCTCACGCTCCCGGCGCAGGTAGAACAGGGAGTAGTCGATGCCCACGGCCATCCCGATCAGCAGCACCACCGAGGAGGTCGTGCTGCCGACCGGCAGCCAGTGGCTCGGGATGGCCAGCAGCGAGATGGCGCTGATCACCGCGGTGCCGGCCAGCAGCAGCGGGATGCCGGCCGCGATCAGGGCGCCGAACACCAGCACCAGCAGCGCGAGGGTGATCGGCACGGAGGTCAGCTCGGCGCGCCGGAAGTCCGAGCTCACGATGTTGTTCGTCGCGCGGTCGACGCTCGCGTCGCCGGCCTCCGCTATCCGCAGGCGCCGATGGCGCGCCTGCACGGCCGCGACGGCGTTCTCGGCGGCCACGACGCTCTGGTCGGCATTGTCCGGGTTGCCGGTCACGGTGAACGTGACGAGGGCCGAGCGGCCGTCCGCCGACACCAGGCCCTGGCCGCCCCTGGCCAGCGGCGACTGAATATCGGCCGCGACCTTCGGCAGGTGGCGCAGCGCGGCGACCACCTGGGCCACCGCCTGGCGCAGCTGCGGATCGCTGGCGTAACCAGGTCCGCCCGCGCGCGGCTGGATGAGGACGCTCTCGGACGCCTGCTGGATCACGCTGGGCCGGTTCAGCACCCGCTCGGCCTGGCCGGCCTGGCCGGGGTCGTAGCTGGGCAGGTTCTTGGTCCCCAGCATGCTGCTGAGCACGACCGTCCCGATGACCAGCAGCAGCCAGCCGAAGATCGCCGTCTTGCGGTACCGGGCGCTCCAGCCCGCGATTCTCTCGACGACGGGCGCGCGGACGCCCGCCGGGCGGCCGGGCGGATCCGTGCCGGGCAGCAAGGACGGGAGCAGTGCAGACGGCCGATTCATCAGGACCTCACTGGAGTAGGGGAATTACCTGAAAGCCTCGGCGGTCAGGGCCGCCGGGGGCATCCCGCTGGCTCCCGAATCGGGGCGGGGGATAGCCTCCCTATGCATCCGGAGGGCACCGGGATGGCGGCCGCGGGCGCGCCGGGCCTAGCGTCAGAAGACCGGCGCACGACCAGTGCGCAGGTCCGTGCCGAGCCCATCGCCAGGAGACGCCGATGACCGCAGCAGGAACCGCGCCAGCTCGCGGCGTCCTTGGTCTCGTCCTGCTGCCGCTGGTATCGGCGCGCACCTGGCTGTCCGTCGTCCACCTGCTGACCGGAATCGTGACCGGGCTGGTGGCCGCGCTGGTGTTCGTGGTCGGGATTCCGGTCGGCATCGCCCTGCTGCCGATCTTCTTCGTCGGCATCGCCATCTTCGTGGTCCTGTTCTGGCTGACCGGGCAGTTCGCCGCCCTTGAGCGCGCGCGGTTCGCCCTGATGCTGGGCGAGCGCATACCCGCCCCGCCCCGTGACCCCGATCCGCCGGCTCAGTGGCTGCGGCGGACCTGGCGGCGGGTGGCCAGCCCGGTGTCGATCAAGCAGCTCGGCTACGCATTGCTCAGGTTCCCGCTCAGCCTGGCCGAGGCAGCGGTGGCCATCGGCCTGTGGTCGCTCGCCCTGGTCCTGATCACCTTGCCCGCCTACAACGGGTCCCTGCCGCAGGGCGGTGCGGTGATCTTCGGAACCGTACTGCGCGGCCCGCACGCCGCGGTGCCAGCGATCATTATCGGCGTGCCGCTCCTGCTCGCCGCGCCCTGGGCGAGTTACTTCCTGGCGCTCGGCGACGCGGCGGTCGCCCGCTACCTGCTCGGGCCGTCCGCGGCCGACCTGACCGCCCGGATCGGCGAGCTTGAGCGCAGCCGGGCCGGGGTCGTCGACGCCGCTCAGGCCGAGCGGCTGCGGATCGAGCGCGACCTGCACGACGGTGCCCAGCAGCGGCTCGTGTCCCTGGCCATGGAACTCGGCCGGGCCAGGGCCAAGTTCGCCGATGATCCCGAGGCCGCGCGGACCATCATCGAGGACGCGCACGGGCAGGCCAAGGAAGCGCTCGCGGAACTGCGCAGTCTCGTCCGGGGAGTGCATCCGCCGGTCCTGTCCGACCGGGGCCTGGACGCCGCGCTGTCCGGGCTCGCCGCGCTCTGCCCGATCCCTGTTGCCGTCCGCGTGCAGATGGCGCAGCGGCCGCAGCCGCAGCTGGAAGCCATCGCTTACTTCGTGGTGGCCGAGGCGCTCACCAACGTGGCCAAGCACTCGCAGGCCAGCTCGGCCGAGGTGGATGTCGGACGCACCGGCGACATCCTGCGGATCCGGGTCAGGGACAACGGGGTCGGCGGCGCCGACCCGGCCGGGCAGGGGCTGGCCGGGCTGGCCCGCCGGGTGGCCGGGGTGGACGGGCGGCTGTCGGTCGACAGCCCGGCCGGGGGACCGACGTCGATCGAGGTGCAGATGCCATGCGGGTCGTGATCGCCGAGGATTCGGTGCTGCTGCGCGAGGGCCTGACCCGGCTGCTGGACGACGCGGGCCACGAGGTGGTCGCGGCGGCGGGCGAGCCCGAGGAGTTCCTGCGGGCCGTCGAGCTGCACCGCCCTGACGTGGTGGTGGTGGACGTGCGCATGCCGCCGACCTTCACCGACGAGGGACTGCGCGCCGCCCTGGTGGTCCGCCGAAGCTGGCCGGGAATCGGCGTCCTCGTCCTGTCTCAGTACGTGGAAGAACGCTACGCCACCGAGCTGCTGTCCGACCGCCCGCACGGTGTCGGCTACCTGCTCAAGGACCGAGTCGCCGACCTGGCCGACTTCCTGGACGCACTGGAGCGGGTAGCCGCCGGGGGCAGCGCGCTTGATCCCGAGGTCGTCGGTCAGCTGCTGGCCCGCAGCCGCCATCCGCTGGTGAACCTGACCGCCCGCGAGCGCCAGGTCCTGGCCCTGATGGCCGAGGGCCGGTCCAACGCGGCCATCGCCAGCGCGCTCGTCGTCGGCGACGGCGCGGTCGAAAAGCACATCAGCAGCATCTTCGGCAAGCTCGGCCTGGCGCCCGCGGATCGTGATCACCGGCGCGTCCTGGCCGTCCTGCACTACCTGGAAAGCGGTTGAGATCCATGACGCCACTGCACCTGACGCCCGCACGCTGGTTCATCCTCGTGCTCTGCGTGCCGCTGGCCCTGGTCACCATCGGCGCGACCGGCCTGGCCGCCATTGCCGCGGTGGCGCGGGGCAGCTACCCCGTCCACTTCAGCGTCCCCGCCCATGGCCGGGCCGTCAGCGTGTCGGCCGGCAGCAGCACGGTGAGCCTGCGGCCCGGCACTGGCAACACGGTCACGGTCCGGGGGAAGGCCACCTACTCCCTGGTCAGGCCGAAGGTGAGCATACGGCCCACCGCGACGGGACTGGCTATCAGCTCCAGCTGCCACGGCTTCATCGTTGCGTGCTCGTTCAGGTATGCCGTCACCGCCCCGTCCCGGCTCGGGGCCGATGTGTCAGATTCCTCCGGCGACCTGTCCGCCAGCGGCATGAGTGGCCCGGTCACGCTCTCGGATGACTCGGGCGACGTGACCGCCAGCCGGCTCGGCGGGCTGGTCAAGATCAGCGATTCCTCCGGCGACATCACCATGGCCAGCCTGTCGAGCCCCGATGTCCGCGTCAAGGATGCCTCCGGCGATGTTAACGGCGCTGCCCTGGCCGACCCGGATGTCACCGTCGTCGACGAGTCGGGAGACATCACGCTCACGTTCACCGTGGTGCCCAGCCGGGTAGTCGTCACCGATTCCTCCGGCGACATCACGCTGGTGCTGCCTGCGGGCCGCACCCCTTACCGGGTGAGCGCGAGCACTTCTAGCGGTGACACCAGCATTCGCGTGCCGACCAGCCCGACCTCGTCGCATGTGCTCACGGCGACCGACGAGTCCGGCGACATCACCATCAGGAACTGAGCAGGCGCTCCAGCCGGGCGGCCACCTCGCGGTAGCGGGCGACCGGGATCAGGTGGACGCCGTCGAAGGCCCCGGAGTCCCGGATCCGGAGCACGAGCTCGCAGGTGGCCTCGACCCCGGCCAGGCGGTCGGCGGCGATCGCCGTCATCAGGGGGCCGGGGATGTCGATTTCCGGGATCGCGGCCGCCAGCCGCCGGGCGTGCGCCTGACTGGCCAGCACCATCACCCCCGCGTATATGGGAACGTCCACCGGGTGGGCATCTCGCCACCGCAGCAGGGCCTCCAGCGAGAAGCTGACCTGGACGAACATAAAGTCCGCGGTTCGCTTCCAGGCCGGCAGCGGACGCAGCGCCGCGGCCGTGCCGACGCGGAACGGCCGCACTCCCGCGAATGCGGGGTCCTGCGGGAGCCTGCGGACCTCCTCGATCATCGCCCGCACGTTCAGCTCCCCGGTCCGGCCGCCTGAGCTGGGCTTGTCACCGTAGACGAACAGGAACTCCTCGACTCCGTAGGCAGCGGCGGTGAGCAGGTCCCGGCGCAATCCCAGCAGGTTGCGGTCGCGCGAATTGAGGCAGGCGATGCTGCGCCCGCCCATGGACTGGACCTCGTGCGCGACCGCCACGCTGGATACCGTGGCCCGCCCGATGTGGTTGTCGGGGATCAGGAAGGCGTCGGCGACCTGGCTGAGGGTGCCGATCTGGTGGCGGACATGCATCAGCTCCGGCCTGGTCGGCGGCTCGACCTCGCAGATGACCTGGAACGGTCGGCTGGTCATGGCCGGGCCCGCGAGACGAGGGTACCGAGCGTCTCGATCTGGCGCTCGATCGAGGGCTGCCAGGGAAAGCCGGTATTGAGCCGGATGAAGCCGCGGTAGCCGCCGCTGGGCGAGAACATCGGACCGGGCGCGATGCGGATGCCGACGGCGGCGGCGGCCTCATAGAGATCCATGGAGTCGACGCCTTCGGGCAGCTGGACCCACAGCACGTGGCCGCCCTGCGGCCTGGTCACCCGCGTCTCGTCGGGGAAGTACCGGGTCACGGCGGTGATGGCGTGCTTCATCTGATCGGCGTACATACGGCGGACCCGGCGCAGGTGGCGGTCGAAGCCGCCGCTCTCGACGAAGGCGGCGATCGCCAGCTGGGGCGCAGGCGCTGTGGCCTGGTTGACGACGAGCTTGAGCAGCTCCAGCTCGTTCTGGTAGCGGCCGGGTATGGCCCACCCGACGCGCAGTCCCGGTGACAGGGTCTTGCTGTACGAACCGCAGTACAGGACCAGGCCATGGCGGTCAAAGGCCTTGACCGCCCGCGGCCGGGGCCCGTGAAAGACCAGGTCGCCGTACACGTCGTCTTCGACCAGGGGGACGTCGTGGGTTTCCAGGAGCCCGACCAGGCGCCGCTTGGCGTCGTCGGTCATGCACGAGCCGGTCGGGTTGGAGAAGTTCGACACCATGGCCACCGCGGCCACGTGCCGGCCCGCCAGGACGGCGGCGAGGTTGTCCAGGTCCATGCCGTGCCGGGGATGGCTGGCGATCTCGACCGCGTGCAGGCGCAGGGAAGCCAGCACCTCGAGCAGCGCGTAGTAGGCCGGCGATTCGATGGCCACCGTGTCACCGGGCTGGGTCACGGCGCGGATGGACAGGTATACCGCTTCCTTGGCGCCGCTGGTGATGACGATGTCGTCGGGCGACACCGAGTAGCCGGTATCGCTGCCGCGCCGGGCGACGACCCGGCGCAGCGCGGGGGTGCCTGGCGGCGCGTCGTAGGAGTGGCAGGCCGATGGCTGATGGCGAAGGACCTGGCTCATCAGCGCGTTGATGGCGGAAATCGGCATAAGCTCGGGCCCCTGGACCGCCGCGCCTAGGGTGGGCTCCTGCGGGTTGCCGATGCCCAGGTTGAGCTGGAGGGCCAGCGACCGCTCGACCCGGCTGGGCCGCCGGGGCGGGCTCGACGGATCGGGCTCACCCAGCTTCGGCTCGTGCGGCTCCCGGACAAAGTAGCCGGACTGGGGACGGGCCTGCACCAGCCCCCGGTCGGCCAGGACCCGGACGGCCTCCAGCGCGGTAGTCAGGCTGACCTGGTGCTGGTCGCGCAGCTTGCGGACCGACGGGATGCGCTCGCCAGGACGGTAGACGCCGGCCTGGATCTGGGCCGCCACCGCGTCGGCTACCCGCGCGTAGAGCCGGGGCGGACCGCCGTCCCTGATGTCCGAACTGTACATCGAAACAGTTGATCAGAGAGAGGCGTTTTGGGCAACTGTTCTGGTCAAGAAACGAGCGGAACTGTGTCTTCACGGCTGGGGGCGCCGACTCTACGTTCGGACGCATGGATCCAGATCGCACCTTGCGGGAGCGGCTATGGCCCGCAACATGAACCTGGGAATGCCGCGGATCGGGCAGGCCGGGAGCTCAAGCATGCGGTAGAGGCCTACTGGGCAGGCGGCGCCTGTAGTCGAGGCCACGTATGCGCAGCTGAGGACGCGTCTCGACGGCGAGCAGTGGCTTCTGGCGGACTATCTCGGGATGCTCGCCGGCGCGGCAGCGGTGTTCGGTGACCTCTTCTCGCGACTAGCCGATTCTGGGCGACTTCCCGCGGTAATCCACTGTCTGGGCGGCAAGGACCGAACTGGCCTGACGATCGCCCTGCTACTGACTGCCTGAGGCGCTGAGCGAGAGGTTGTGCTTGATGATGACCAGCTCACCAACGAGTGCCGCGGCGTCGCTCACGTGCCTGACGTAGTCGAGTTTTTCGTTGAGTCCGGCATTGCGCGAGCAGCGGCCGAGGGGATACTGAGCGCGCCGAGGTGGACGATGGCGAAAGCGCTCAGTACGCAGCGCGCGCTGCAGCGCTCTTGCCGCTCACCAGGCCGGCAGGCAGAATGGCCAGCCATGACGGATGGTCCTGACCGCTGGCACCGATGGCTTCTCGACGTGCGGTTCGGAGGCGATGCAGCCTACCGGGAGAGGACTCTCACCGAGTACCTGTACCCGGTGCGGGATACGGTCCTCGACAAGGCTCAGCTACGGCCCGGCGACTCGCTGCTGGACGTGGGCACCGGTGACGGGCTCATCGCGTTCGGCGCGCTTGAGCGGCTCGGCCCGGAAGGTCGCGTGATCTTCTCCGATATCTCCCAGGACCTGCTCGACCACTGCCGCAAGGCCGCCGCCGCCGAAGGACTGCTCGACCGGTGCCGCTTCCTACTGGCCTCGGCCGACTCCCTGACGGGCGTGGCCGACGCATCGGTGGATGTTCTCACCACCAGATCTGTGCTGATCTACGTCAAGGACAAGGCGACAGCCCTGCGAGAGTTCTACCGGGTACTGAAGCCTGGCGGGCGGATCAGCTTGTCCGAGCCCATTAATGCGCTCATGTCCCCTGCCGATCCAGACCTGTTCTTCGGCTACGACGTGACCCCGGTCAGTGCGCTGGCGGCCAAGGTTGAGGCTCTCTACGAGGCCATCCAGCCGCACGGCGGCGATCCCATGGGCGACTTCGACGAGCGCGACCTGGTGCGCCAGGCCAAGGACGCCGGGTTCCCCGAGATCAATCTAGAACTGCAAGTCAGCGTGAAGGCCCGCCAGCAGCCAGTTCCCTGGGAACGGTTCCTGCGCACATCAGGCAACCCGCTGATACCGACCCTTGAGGAAGCACTGGATCGTACGCTCAACCCGCAGGAAGCCGCCGAACTTACCGGGCACCTCAGGCCGCTGGTCGAGTCCGGGACCGGACTGGAACGCATGGCACGCGCCTCCCTGACCGCCGTCAAGCAGTAACCCCCAGGGGCATGGGTCACCGGCAGACGAAGGCGCCGGTGTCACCAGAGACCGCAAACGCCCCTTTCTCGTCGATCACCTTCTGCACCGCGCCGCGCACGTCCGCCACGATGTCCGGCCAGGGACGGGCGACCTCGTCCTGGTAATGATCGGCCACGCTGGCCACGTAATCTGCGGCCACGGCGGCGTCGCGAAGGATGACGGGCGCGACCCGGCCGGGCCGCACGCAGGTGACGGACTCGAAGGCCACCCTCAGTTGCGACGCGCCGTTCTCCAGGGAGAACGCGTGCGTGGAGGGACTGCGCATCTCCCATCCGGGCGTGTCCTGGCGGGCAGCGTGCTCTACGAGGTCACGCAGCGAGCGCAGGTGCTGCGCGCCGTTGGTCACAGCGATGCAGACGCCCCCGGCGGTCAGCGCCCGGCGCAGCTCGCGGGCCGCCGATTCCCGGTCGGGCACGTGATAGAGCATGTGCGGCGCCAGCACGACATCGAAGGACCCGTCGCGTACCGGCAGCGCGATGACGTCGGCGTTGAGCAGGGCCGGCTGGGATGCCGCCCTGAGCATCCCCGCGGACAGATCGCAGCCGGCCGCGCGGACATGCCGCTCTCGCATCGCGCGCAGATAGGCGCCGTTGCCGCAGCCGACGTCCAGCACCCGCAGATCCGGTGCGAGGCCAGCCAGATCGAGAACCCAGCTGACGATGTCGAAGGGCGGGCTCTGGTGCAGCCAGAGCCGCTGCCGGGCACGCAAGTTGCGGTCGTCCGCGTACTGAGCAGGCGGGTTCAGCGGCATCATGGCAGTCTGCCTGACGGCTCACAGGACGACGGAACGAGGACGGGGCGTGGCGTACCCCCCGATTGAGCCGTATGAGACCGGAATGCTCGAAACCGGGGACGGCAACCTCATCTACTGGGAGACGTGCGGCAACCCGGACGGCGGGCCGGCGGACCGCGACCGGCGGGTGACGCGGTGAACCGCGCCTCGGATGGTTCCGGCGGCGCGATTTCCCCCTGTGGGTGACACTGGGAGGGAGAACGTCGACGACATCAGGGGTCGCCGCGTCCGGACATGACGCGGAGGTCGACGATGACGGTCATAGATCCCACGCCCGCGGTACCGCCGCCGGCCAGCACCTCGCCGGCGGCCGACGCGCTGTATGACTCCCGGCGTGACATCTACTACGCCAAGCCGCTGCTGCGCGGCTGGATGCACCTGCTGTGGTTCGAGGCATCACTGGTCCTCGGCACCATCGTGCTGGTCAGGGCGCACGGGGCCGCCCGGATCGCTGCCCTGGCCATCTACGCGGCCAGCGTGACCTCGCTGTTCGGGACCAGCGCGCTGTATCACCGGGGCAACTGGGGCGCCGCGTGGAGCCGGCGCCTCCAGCGGCTCGACCACGTGATGATCTTCTTCCTCATCGCCGGCACGGCGACCCCCGCGTTCCTGCTATCGGTACGCGGAACCTTCGGGCTGATCTGCCTGATCGCACTGTGGGCCGTCACGCTGGCCGCGACGGCGATCCACATGGCGTGGATGACCGCGCCGGAGGTCCTGATCGGCGGGATGTTCATCGGGCTCGGCTGGCTGGCCGCCCTGGCCCTGCCGGAGGTGTGGATCCACGCCGGCGTCGTACCGGGCGTCCTGATGCTGGCCGGCGGCGCCCTGTATACGATCGGCGCGCTCTCCTACCATCGGCGCCGTCCCGACCCTTACCCGTCGGTGTTCGGCTATCACGAGGTCTTCCACGCCTACGTCTGCGCCGGCGCGGCGTGCCAGTACGTCGCGATCGCGCTGTTCATCACCGTGGCCCCGCCGGGCTGACCAGGGTCTGCCAGCTGGCCGCCGCCCTGGCCGGTTCCGTTCAGCCCGCCCGCGCCGTCGCGCTCACGCCGGGCTGCGCCGGCGTCCGCGCCGTGCCGTGCGCGGCGAAGGACTGCCGGTCGCCGGTCCAGGCCTGCCGCGGGGCCACCGCCTCCAGCTGCTCAAGGTCCGCCGCGGACAGCTCGATGCCGGCGGCCGCCGCATTCTCGGCCAGCCGCTCCCGCCGCCGGGTGCCCGGGATCGGGACGACGTCTGGTCCCTGGGCCAGCAGCCAGGCCAGCGCGAGCTGCCCGGCAGTGATCGCGCGGTCCTGCGCGAGACCGCGTACCGCCGCGACCAGCGCCAGGTTGCGGGCCAGATCCTCCCCCTGGAAGCGCGGGTCGCTGGCCCGGAAATCGCCGCCGGAGAACCCGGCGGCAGGCAGCGCGCCGGTCAGCATCCCGCGGCCCAGCGGGCTGTACGGCACCAGGCCGACGCCCAGCCGCCGCGCGGCCGGCACCACGTCGTCCTCGGCCTCCCGCCAGAACAGCGACCACTCGCACTCCAGGGCGCTGATCGGGTGCGTGGCCACCGCCCGCTCCAGCTGCCCGACGCTGGCCTCGGAGACGCCCAGGTGAGCGACCTTCCCCTCGGTGACCAGCCCGGCCATCACCCCGACGGTCTCCTCGACCGGTACCTGCGGGTCGATCCGGTGCAGGTAGTACAGGTCCAGGCAGTCGACCCCGAGCCGCTTCAGCGATGCCTCGCAGAAGCCGCGGATGTGCCCTGGCTCATTGTCGACGCGCACGCCGCCTGGTCCGCGGACGATCCCGAACTTGCTGGCCAGCACCGCCTGCTCGCGCCGGCCGGCGATCGCGCGGCCGACCAGCTCCTCGTTGTGCCCGGCGCCGTAGCTCATGGCCGTGTCCAGCAGGGTCACCCCGAGATCCAGGGCCGCGCGGATCGTCGCGACCGACTCGGTGTCGTCAGCGGGCCCGTAGGCCTGGGAGAAACCCATGCACCCGAGGCCGAGGGCGGATACGGACAAGCCATCAGGACCTAGCGCTCGTGATCTCATGCCGTCGAGCCTAGAACGCGCTCTGGCCCCGTATCTATACTAGGATTATGCTAGTAATGAGAGTGCCAGGATGAGCACGCAGGAGGCCGCTGACCTGCTGCGTTCCCGGCGCGCACGGCTGCAGCCAGCCGACGTGGGACTGCCCGCCAGCGCCCGCCGGCGGACCCCTGGCCTGCGGCGCGAGGAAGTCGCCCAGCTCGCCGACATCTCCGCGACCTACTACACGTTCCTGGAGCAGGGCCGCGACCTGCACCCGTCCCGTCAGGTCCTGGATGCCCTCGCCCGCGCCCTGCGGATGAGCCCGGTCGAGCGCGGCCACCTGCACGAGCTCATCTACCCCGTCCCGGCCGCCGGAGCAGATGCGGCCGCCGGAGCCGGGGCGGCCGGGATCCGCGCCGCCGAGGTCCTCCCGTCAGCGGTCGCGGACCTCGTGGACCGCCAGGACCCGCACCCGACCTACGTCACCGGCCGCTGCTGGGACGTGCTCGCCGCCAACCGGGCCGCCCGCGCCTTGTGGGCCGACTGGCCCGCCCTGCCCGCCGATCAGCGCAACGTGCTCTGGTGGACCTTCATGCACCCGGACGCGCGCACGATCCTGGTGGAGTGGGAAAGCGAGGCGGCCGCCCAGCTGGCCCGGTTCCGCGCCGCCGCCGCCCGGCACCCCGGTGACCCGCAGTTCCGCCGTCTCATTGAGCGGCTGCAGGCCGGCAGCCCCGAGGTCAGGGCGTGGTGGCCGCGGCATGAGGTCGCCCCGCTCAGCTCAGGGACCAAGCTAATCCATCACCCCGGCCTCGGCGACATGGAGTTCCATCACGTCGTCCTGCAGCTGGCCGACGACCCCGAGTGCAAGCTCGTAATCTTCGCGGCCAGCCCCCGCGACCAGGCCCGGATCGCGGAGCTGCTCAGACCCCCTTCGGGCAGGGGAAGAACAGGGTGCCATCCAGATTCGCGCTGAACTTGACCGCGGCGAACCCGTCCGCCGGAGCGTACACGCGGTGGCAGTACTTCGCGAAGGAGCGCTTGCCGGGGCAGTTTCCCGGATTGCAGACCACGTGATCCTGGGAGTACTCGGCCTCGCCCACCCACTTGCCGGTGGGCTGGCGCGCGGTGACGTCGGTGGTGAAGTCATCCCAGCCGCACGGCGTGCGCCCGGTGAGCGCGGAGCAGGTGATCCCGTCCTGCCTGCTGCCGAGCTGCGAGGAGGCGAAGCACTCGTTGTAGATGTAGCACTCCTCGACCACGGCGCCGTCGGTGTACCTGCGCCCCCACCAGGACAGGCCCGGCGTGTTCTTCCACAGCACGGTCATCCCGTAGCGGTGCACCAGGTTGAGCGCGTACGCCAGGAAGTTCTGCGCGTCGCCGGGCGTGAGGTGGAATCCGGTGGTCGACGCCGGGTCGAAGCTGTCGATGTCGTCCAGCTCGACGGAGTCGAATCCCTTCCTGGCGCACATCGAGATCCGCGCGCGCAGCATCGGCTTGAGCTCGTCCAGCTGGCGGAAGTCGACCCACCGTTCCTCGGGGAAGCCGAAGTAGATCTTCCCGAGCGTGGCGGCGGGGAACCGCCCGCCCCGCGCCGTGGTGCTGCCATCTGGCCGGTAGTCCTCCCAGGCCAGGTCCAGGTAGCAGGCGGTCCTGGGATGCGCGAGGGTGCTGGCCTGCCAGGTCGTGCGGATCGCGCGCACTTCGCGGCGGGTGGTCAGGAATCCGTCGATGTCGTAGAAGTCCACCGCGCGGGCGCCGGTGCGCTGCAGCGGCCTGGTCCGCCCGATCTGCCAGTCCCAGCGCATTGGGTGCCCCTTGGCGTCCAGGTGCGGCGGGTACCAGCAGGACCGGCCAGCCGGCCGGGTGCAGGGCAGCGGCGCGGGCAGGGGAGTGACCCGCCAGCTGAACCGCAGCGTCGTGTGCCCCGCCCGGTCTGACGTGCGCACGGTGACCCGGTGCGGCCCGAGGCCGAGCTTGCCGGTGGAGAACACGCGCGTGCGCGGCATCGTCCGCCACCGCCGGCCGTCGATCCGGTAACGCTGCATCGCCGTCCCGTCGGCGGCACTGTAATGCGGCGCGCTGACCTGGAACTCCTCTTTGGCTGATCCGGTCCGGCGCTCAGGGAGCCCGTTCATGAACCTGCTGACCGGGCGATGGCCCCGGCGGAACCCCCGGACCGTACCGCGGCGCCCGGCCGACACCGAGGCACGCAGGACGCGAAACGAGAAGCTCCCCCCGCCGGTCTCGACCACCTCGCTGGCCGTCTCGGTGAGCTGCAGGAACTTGCCCGTGTCAGCGTGGCCGACCACGTAGCGCCGGGCCGCGAACGGCGTCGCCGTCGAGTCCGCCGCCTTGGCGCACCCGGTTCCGGGCGCGGCGCAGGCCCGCCAGGTGTACCCGACCTCGAAGCTCAGCAGCCGGTCCGCCTTCGGCAGCCGGGACGGCCGCCACGACAGCCCGCGGGCCCGCACCGTTCCCCCGTCCCGCAGATCGCCGCTGATCCTCAGCCGCCCCCGCGCCAGCGGCCGCCCGATCGCCCCGGCACTGGCCGGCCGCCGGCCGCCCCGGCCGCGCTGCCCGCGCTGACTGTCTTCGCCGCGCCGGCCGCCGTCGTCGTGCCGGCCGCTGTCCCCGCGGTGGCCGCGGTCGCAGTGGTGGCCGCGGTCAGCGGGATGGCCAGTGCCGCCGACGTCAGCAGCACGACGGCCCGGTGGGCCGCGAGCCGGCTCACCGGGCATCCCCGGCCGTGGCGCGATAGCCGGCCTCGTCGCTGGCCGTGGCCCGTCCCGGCTGAAACTGCGGCAGCCATTCGGCTTCCGCCGCCAGCATCCGGTCGGCCATCTCGTGGATCTTCGGCAGGGTCTGGACCGCGCTGGTCAGCGGGTCCAGCGCCAGCGCCGCATGGACGAGCTGACGGCTGCCGGTCATCGCCGCGATGACCGTCAGCCGCTGCACCGCGATCTGGATCTCATTGAGCGCGGCGCAGGCCGGCGGGAGCGCGCCGTAGCGTACCGGCCGGACGCCGTTGGCATCGGCCACGCACGCGACCTCCACGCACGCATCGGGGGCCAGGTTCGTGATGGAGCCGCCGTTGCGGACATTGACGTACACCACCCGCCGGGTGCCGGTGACGACGCTGTCCATGATCGGCGCGGCGAGCTCCCCGCCGTGCCGGATCCCGTCCCGGCGCGCTTCCGCCACGAACTCCTGATCGGTCTGCTCCTTGTCGACCGTGCTGGAGATCTCCAGGTTGTCCCAGTGCCGGTCCAGGTAGCTGGCCGTCAGCTCCGGGGTCTTGCGGAACCACGCCCAGTACTCGCTGGCGTGATGGCTGGACTCGGTGTGGAAGAAGCCGGTGAGGCCCATGAGCTCGGCGCGGACCCTCTCGATGCTCTCGTAGGGGTCGTCGGAGCGGGGCAGCATCGGCTCGGTCCCGGTCATGTGCCGGGCGGTCATCACCTGCCGGATCCGCGGGATCAGGTCCTCGTCGCCGCGCCGGAAGGTGGTGAACCACGCGGTGTGATTCACCCCGGCACTGTCGAACGTGATCTCCTCCTGCGGCACGCCCAGTTCCCGTGCCAGCTGCTCGAAGGTGTTCTGCACGCTGTGGCACAGGCCGATCACCCGCACGCCCAGCAGGTCGGTGGCCCAGATATTGGCCGACATCGGGTTGGTGTAGTTCAGCAGCAGGGCGCCAGGGCACTCGGCCAGCATGGCCTGCGCCACGACCCGCAGCGCCTCGATCGTCCGCAGCCCGCGGAAGACGCCGCCCGGGCCGAGGGTGTCCCCGACGATCTGGTCGATCCCGTACTCGCGCGGGATCAGCAGATCATGGGCATAGGCCTGCACTCCGCCGACCTGGAACACGGTGAGCACGAAATCGGCGCCGCGTACCGCGCTGCGCAGGTCGGCCGGCACCTCCACCGTCGCCGCCACGGCGCCGATCTCGATCAGCTGCTCGGCGACCTTGGCCGTCTTGGCGGCGGCGCCCGCGTCGATGTCGTAGAGCGCCAGGGTGCACCCGCTCAGCGCCGGGAACGACAGGATGTCCCTGATGAGCTCCACCGGGAATACCCAGCCCCCGGCACCCACGATCACGATCCTGGGCCTGCCTGCCGTCATCACTGCTCCTTCGCCTTGCGTCGTTCCTTGATCACGAAGGATCCTGGTGGTCAGGGCCACCAGCATCCTTCGTGATCATGGAAGCGTGACGGGCGTGCCGAGGGCCTGCCCGGTTCGCCGGTCGAACAGGTAGATGCGCTCCGGCTCGATGCCGATCCGCACGCGGTCGCCGGTCCTGGGCTGGTCCGCCGCGGTGAAGATCGCGGTGATCGGAGCCCGGGATGAGCCGCCGACCAGGATCTCCTTCTCCTCCTCCGCGCCGCTGCGGACCACCGTGCCCGCGACGGTGCCGTGCACCAGCGCCGACTCGCCGAGCGGCTCGACCAGATCCACGCTCAGGTCCAGGTACGGCAGGTCGCCGCGCAGCGGGCTCAGTGACTCGGGGCGGACGCCGACGACAATCTCGCCGTCGGCCACGCCGTCCCGCCGGAGCGTGAGCTCGCCCGCGACGATCTGCCCGTCGCAGGCCGTGCCCCGGATCAGGTTCATGGCCGGGCTGCCGATGAACCCGGCCACGAATATGTTCGCCGGGCGCCGGAAGACCTCCTGCGGCGGGCCGATCTGCTGCGCCTTGCCGGCCGACATGACCACGATCCGGTCGGCCAGCGTCATCGCCTCGACCTGGTCGTGTGTCACGTAGACCGTGGTGATGCCCAGCCGCTGATGCAGCCGCTTGAGCTCCGCGCGCATCTGCACCCGGAGCTTGGCGTCCAGGTTGGACAGCGGCTCGTCGAGCAGGAAGACCTTCGGCTCGCGGACCAGGGCCCGGCCCATCGCCACCCGCTGCCGCTGGCCGCCGGACAGCTGGGCGGGCCGGCGCTTCAGCAGCTCGTCCAGGCTCAGGACGGCGCTGATCTCCCGGACCCGCCGGTCGATCTCGGCCCTGGGCGTCCGGCGCTCCCTCAGGCCGAAAGCGAGGTTCTTGTACACGGTCATGTGCGGGTACAGCGCGTAGTTCTGGAAGACCATGGCGATGTCGCGGTCCCGCGGCGAGACGCCGTTCACCACTCGCTCGCCGATCCTGATCTGCCCGGACGTCGGCTTCTCCAGGCCCGCGATCAGGCGCAGCGCGGTCGTCTTGCCGCAGCCGGACGGGCCGACCAGGATCAGGAACTCGCCGTCGGGGACATCCAGCGACAAGTCGTCCAGGGCGAAGGTCCCGCCGGGAAACTCCTTGGTCACGTTCCGCAGGGCAACGTCGGCCATGGCTAGCCCTTCAGTCCGGTCGTGGCGATCCCGCGGATGAAGAAGCGCTGGGCCAGGAAGAACAGCAGCAGGACCGGCAGCAGGCTCATGACGTTGGCGGCCATCAGCAGGTTGGTGCTGGTCTGGTGCGTCCCCTGGAAAGTGGTGAGGCCGAGCTGCAGCGTCATGTTGTTCGGCGTGTAGATGGTGATCAGCGGCCACAGGAAGTCGTTCCACGTCCACAGGAACGTGATCACGGCCAGGGTGGCCAGCGCCGGGCCCGACAGCGGCAGCACGATCTTGAACAGGACCCCGAGCCGCGACGCGCCGTCGATCCTGGCCGCCTCCTCCAGCTCGATCGGCAGCGTGCGGAAGAACTGCCGCAGCAGGAAGATGCCGAACGCGCCCGCCAGGTTCGGCACGATCAGCGCGCCGAGCGTGTTGATCAGGCCGAGGTCCCGCACGATCAGGAAGGTCGGGATCATCACCACCTGGAACGGGATCATGAGCGTCGCCAGGATCAGGATGAAGACGACCTCGCGGCCGAAGAACTTGATCCGCGCGAAGGCATAGCCGGCCAGGCTGCAGAACAGCAGGTTCCCCGCCACCGTGACGACGGTCACGATCATCGTGTTGACGAACCAGCGGGCAAACGGCGCGTCCCGCAGGACGTCGGTGTAGTTGCGCACCCGGACCGAGTGCGGCAGCAGCTCGGGCGGGAAGTGCCGCGTCTCGTTCAGGGTCTCCAGCGATGTCACCAGCATCCACACCAGCGGAATCAGCATCGCGACGGCGATCGGGATCAGGATCAGGTGCCAGGGGCTGAACAGGAACGCGGCATCCCGCTCCTGGGCCGAGGGGCGGGGGGCGCGGCGTGTCTCCTCCCTGTACTGGGTGATCATGACGCGTAGTAGACCAGTCGCCGGCCGACCCACAGCTGGACCAGCGTGAGGCTCAGGATCGCGATGAGCAGGACGTAGGCGATGGCCGCCGCGTACCCGGCCACCCCCTGCTGGAAGGCCAGGCTGAAGAGGTAGTAGACGACCACGTAGGTCGCGGTGCCGGGGCCGCCCTTGGTGATGAAGTACACCTCGTCGAACAGCTGCAGGGCGTTGATGGAGGACCAGACCACCAGGAACAGGGTCGGCCGGCCCGAGCAGCGGCAGGGTGATGTTCCTGAACATTCCCCAGGTCCGGGCGCCGTCGATCTCAGCCGCCTCGACCAGCGCCGGCGGGATCCCCTGCAGCGCGGCCAGGTAGATGATCACGTCAAAGCCGACCCAGCCCCAGACGGTCATCGCGACGATCGAGTACAGCGCGCCGGTGGCGCTGTCGAAGAACCCGTAGGGACCGAGCCCGACCCGGCCCAGCAGGAAGTTGACCAGCCCGAAGTTCGGGTCCAGCAGCCAGAGGAACATGATCGCGGTGGCGATCGTAGACAAGATCACGGGCACGAAGACGGCGGTCCGGTAGAACCGGATGCCGCGGATCCGCCGGTTCAGGGCAACGGCGGCGAACAGCCCGCCCGCGACCGACAGGGGCACGAAGAGCGCGGTGTAGGCCAGGCTGTGCTCGACGGACTGGCGAAAGAGCGGATCGCTGGCCAGCGCCCGGTAGTTCGCGGTGCCGATCCACTGGGGGACCGACAGCAGGTTGGTCCGCTGGAACGACAGCAGCGCCGACCAGATGACCGGGACGATCCCGAAGATGAAGATCAGGAACACGGCGGGGAACGCGAAGGCCCAGCCGGACAGGTGGTCGGACTCGAGGATCCGGCGGATGCGCGTGCGGCCGCTGCTGGCCGGCAAGCCGTTACCCGCCGACCGCGAGGTAGCCGTTGGCCTGCTGCGCCGCGGAGTTCAGCGCCGCCTGCGGCGTGGCCTGGCCGAGCAGCGAGGCGACGACCTCCCGGCCGAGCGCCGCGGACAGCCGCGGGTACTGGGCGATCTGCGGCCGGGCCTGCAGCACGTTCTGCAGGTTGCTGGCGAACAGGCCCGCGCCCGGGTACTTCTTGTTGAATTCGTCGAACCCGGGCAGTTTCTGCACCGACACGCGGGTGGGCAGGTCGCTGGTGGCCAGCGAGTTCTTCAGCAGGTTCGACGGCGAGGTCAGGAAGCGCAGGAATTCCAGCGAGGCGCTCACCCTGGCCGCGCCGTTGTTGAAGACCACCCAGTTATCTGGCCCGGAGATGGTCTGGTGGCTGCCGCCGGGATCGAAGGAGGGCATGATCTGCACGCCGTAGTGCACGTCGGGGAAGCTGGACAGGTCCCACGGGCCAGTAATGATCATGCCGAGCTTGCCGGAGTTGAACAGGCTCTCGCTCGTCCCGGCGTCGGGGTGGAAGTCCAGGTAGAGCGAGTGCGCCTGCTGCATCTGCTGCAGCTGCGTCAGCGCCCTGACCCCGGCGGGGGAGTTGAACGTGGCCTTGGTGTGGTTGGAGTTGACGATGCTGCCGCCGGCCTCCCAGAGCATGGCCTCGTACTCCCAGACGGTGGTCTCGCTGCCGTCAGCGGGGAAGGTGAGGCCGAAGATCTTGTTGGCCGGATCGGAGATGGCCTTCGCGTCGGCCGCCAGCTCGCTCCAGGTCCAGTTCGGCCCCGGCGGGGTCAGGTGGTGCTGGGCGAACAGGGTCTTGTTGTAGACCACCGCCAGGTTATCGACCAGCGCCGGGATGCCGAGTACCTTGCCGTTGACCGTCGCCACGTCCCGCTCGCCGGGGACGAAATCGTTCCAGCCGTACTTGGGCTGCTTCACGATCTGGGTCAGGTCGACGACCTTGGCGGCCTGGGCGATCTGCGGCATGTTCGTCCCGTACTGATACGAGATATCGGGCTGCTCGCCGCCTTGCAGCGCGACCGTCACCTTCTGCAGCGCGTTGTCGTTGTTGACGTACTCCATCGTGATGTGGATCTTCGGGTGCAGCCGGGTGAACTCGGCGACCAGGCCCTTCAGCGACTCGTACTCGGCTCCCTGGCTCGGCGGCGGCGGTGGGGTGTAGCCCATCCACAGCACGAGATTCACCACGCCATTGGGCCCGGTGGAGCCGGTGCCGCTACCCGACCCGCACGCGGCCACTACCAGTGCCAGCGCCACGACGGCTGCCAGACCGAACCTTTTCATCTTCGGACCCCTCGCCACGCTCCTGCTCGGCTGCCGCCCGCTGGCTCCGGCGTTCCGGGATACGGATTGCCATTCTGCCGTAGCGGTGGGCCGATTCTCCCCCCGTGCCCGCCGGGCGTCAAGGAGCTGAGCCGGCTCGCTTCGCGGCGGCGGGCCGGCTCAGCTCAGGGTTGCAGCAGGGCCTTCACCGGATGCAGGCCGCCGTTCATGAGCCGGGTGAAGATCTCGGCGCCCGCCGACAGCGGATAGCTGGAGGTCCAGCTCAGGTCGCGGCCGGCGATCAGGTCCACGGCCTCGCCGAATTCCTCGTCGCTGTAGGCGAAGGAGCCCAGGATCCGCTTCTCGCCGCGGATCAGCGCCTGCGCGTCGAACCCGGCGGCCGGCTCGGCCAGGCCCAGCCAGACCGCGACGCCACCGGGACGCTGGTGGTCCACCGACTGGGCCCGGGTGGCGGCGGTGCCGACGGCGTCGATGACCACGTCATACTCGCCCTCGAGCACCGGCCCGGTGACGGTGGCGCCGAGGCGGCTGGCCGCGGCCAGCCGCTCCGGCGACAGGTCGGTCACGTCCACCCGCTCGGCTCCGCCCGCCAGCGCCGTGAGCAGGCAGACCAGGCCGATGGCTCCGCAGCCGAGCACCGCCACCCGCGCCCCGGCCGGGCGTCCGGCGATACTCCAGGCGTGCACGGCGTTGGCCGCTGGTTCCACGATGGCCGCCGCGTCGAAGCTCAGCCCGCCGGGCACCGGCCGCAGCGCCGAGACCGGCACCGCCACCCGCTCGGCGAAGCCGCCAGGGCGGTGGACCCCGATGAGCTGCCGCTGGCGGCACACGTGCCGCAGCCCGCGCTGGCACAAGTCACATTCGCCGCAGGACAGGATCGGGTTGATGACCACCGGGTGGCCGTCGTCGCTGACGCCGGCGAACTCGTGGCCCATGATCAGGGGCGGCACCCGGAAGCCCGGATGGCGGACCCCGTGCAGCTCGCTGCCGCAGATGCCGGCCGAGCGCACGTGGATCAGGACATCGCCGTCGGCCACGACCGGTTCGGCTACGTCCTGCATATCGACGGTGCCTGGCCCGGTGAAGACGAGCGCCTTCATCCCGGGCCGCCGCCCGCGAGTACCCCGGTCATCCGCGGCATTTCCACGACTACCTCCGTATCAGCAGGCTGAGACTCAGCCGCGGTAGGGATGAGTGGCCAGACCTGCAACCGGGGCCGGGCAGGTGAACAGCGCCCCGGCCGAGCGGCCCGGCCCGTCCGCCGTTGTGATGTAGAGCTGATCCAGGCCCGGCCCGCCGAACGCCAGGCTGGTGACGCGAGCCGCGGGCAGCTCCGCGACGCCGGTCCGCCGGCCATCGGGACTGAAGCGCTGGACCACGCCGCCGCCCCACACCGCGACCCAGACCCCGCCGCGGGCGTCCACGGCCAGGCCGTCCGGCACCACATCGCCCTCGCCCAGGCCGGCCAGCGGCCGGCGGCCGCTGATCGCTCCGGTCGCCGGGTCATAGTCGAGCACGTCGACCCGGTGAGCCAGGGAGTCGACGTAGTACATCAGCCGGTTATCGGGGCTCCAGCCGATCCCGTTGGAGATGCCCACCCCGGTGATGAGCTGGGTGACGCTATGGTCGGGATCCAGCCGGTAGAGCGCACCCTGGCCCGGCGTCTCATCGGCGGCCATGGTGCCGGCGTAGAGGCGCCCGGCCCGGTCGCACGCGCCGTCGTTCATGTGATTTCCCGGCTTGTCCGGCTCGGCGGTCGCCAGCGGGGTGATCGCGCCGGTCGCCAGGTCCAGGGTGACGAATCCGTCCCCGGCGCCGACGACCAGGCCGCCCGCGGCCCGCGGGACGACCATGCCGACCGGCTGCCCGATGTCCCAGCGGGAGTGCCCGCCGCTGTCGTCCAGGCCGTGCACCAGGCAGGCGGGCGAGTCGACCCAGTACAGGGTGCCGGAGTCCGGATCCCAGCACGCGCTCTCGCCCAGCTCGGCCGCAGGCAGCGGCATCGGGCTCGGCCGCAGGATCATCTCCCCGGCGGGCTCGGCCGTCACAGCGTCGGCCCGTCCGCTGCCGGCCCGTCCGCTGCGCTCGCCGGCAGCACGGCCACGCAGTCGATCTCCACCCGGATCCCGGGCAGCGAGGCACCGACGGTGGTCCTGGCCGGCCGCGGCGGGGGGAACGCATCGGCGAAGACCCGGTTCATCTCGGCGAAGTCGGCCAGGTCGGCCAGGAACACGCCGCACCGCACCACGTCCGCCAGGCTCGCGCCGGCCTCGGCCAGCACCGCGGCCACGCTGTCCAGAGCCGCCCTGGTCTGCTCGCCGGCGGATTCGCCGACGACCACGCCGTCGCGGACCGGGCCCTGGCCCGATACGTAAACGAAGCGTCCCTCCGCGATGACACCGGGGGAGTAGGCGCCGCCAGGCTGGCTGCCGCCGACAGCGCGTTTCGACATCGATGATCACCTCGCTGCTGAGCGTTCCGTGTGCCGGAATGTCATTCCTTCACCGGGACGATCTCAGCCCGGCGGCGTGCCTGTCAATGCTCGCGGCCGGGACTCGCAGGGCTGCTGTCAGGTGCCGCGCGCGGCTGACCAGTCGGCGACGGTGTGCCGCAGGATGTCACCCAGCTCGGCGAGGCGGCCAGGCTCGGCCCGGGCGCCGAGCATGGTCACGCTGACCGCGGTGGCCGGGACAGGGCGCCCGAGGAAGATCGGCACGGCGGCACAGCGCACGCCGATCTCGTTCTCCTCCATGTCCAGCGCGAAACCGCGCTCGCGCACCTCGGCGAGCTGCTCGGCCAGCTTCGCGGCCGAGATGACGGTGCGCGGGGTGGCCGCTTTCAGCGGCGCCCACCGGGCCGCCCATTCCCGCACGGCCCCGTCGGTCGGGTACGTCCAGGCGAGCAGAGCCTTGCCGACGCCGGTGGAATGCGCCGGGTTGCGGCCCCCGATCACCGAGGACATCTTGATCGAGTGCATGGCCTCGACCTTGTCCTGGTACACCACCTCGGCGCCGTCGAGCACCGCCATGTGCGTGGTCTCGTTCAGCTCCCCGGTCAGCCTGGCCAGCAGGGGGTGGATGAGCGCTCGCAGATCGAGCACGTCGTAGAAGCGAAACGCCGTGGCCAGCAGTTCCGTGCCCAGGAAGTAGGAGCCGCCGTGCTCGGGCTGGGCGATGAACCCGCGGTACTTCAGCGCGGCCAGGATGCGGTGCAGCGAGCTCTTGGGCACATCCAGCTGGCCGGACAGCTCGTCCAGTGACAGGCCGCGCGGGGCACTGCCGACCACGGCCAGGATCCGCAGCGCGCGGTCCACGCTCGCCACCGGCGACTCGCCCCTGGCCCCCGCCACGGGCGACTCGTCCTTGCTCACGGCGCTCCGTTCCCGCACAAGTCCCCACGAACTCCATTCCGCTGGACGGAATCCTAGACCAGATGACGGATCGTCGCTAGTTTGTCCGCAGGCAGCGCCGCGGCGCGCGGCGGCCGGGCCGGTGCCGTGGTGTGCGGCACGGCCAGGCCAGGTCAGGGGCGGGAGCAGGGATGCGCGGACTATCCGGACGGCGGGTTCTGATCAGCGGTGGCAGCAGCGGGATCGGGCTGGCGACCGCGCAGCGGTTCCTGGAAGAGGGCTCCGCGGTCTTCATCGCCGGGCTGGAGCCGGACGAGGTGAGCCAGGCCATGGCGGGCCTGCAGCAGTACGGGAAAGTGGCCGGGCTGGCCGGCGATGTCAGCCAGGAGACCGACGTCGAGCGGCTGGTCGAGGCGGCGCTCGGGGAGCTGGGCGGCATCGATGTCCTGATCAACAACGCCGGTACGGCCCGCCGCGATGCGTTCCTGGCCATCACCGCCCAGAGCTGGGATCACATCCTGGCGGTCAACCTGCGGGGCATGTTCCTGCTCGCGCAGGCGGTCAGCAGGCTGATGGTGCAGCAGGGCTCCGGCGGGTCAATCATCAACATGTCCTCGACCAACGGGATCGCCGGCGAGCGGGACTACGCCCATTACAACGCCTCCAAGGGCGGCGTGCTGCTGCTGACCAAGACGATGGCCGTGGAGCTGGGCAAGCACGGGATCCGGGTGAACGCCCTGTGCCCCGGGTACATCAAGACGCCGCTGAACGCGGCGATCGCGGCCGGGATCGGCGGCGACGACTTCGATGCGGCCTACGCCCGGCGCCGGATCCCGCTGCGGCGGGTGGGACTCGCGCGGGAGGTGGCCGCCGCCTACGCCTTCCTGGCCTCCGATGACGCCTCGTTCATCCACGGCACCGGCCTGGTGATCGACGGCGGCCAGCTCGCGGTGATGTGAGCCGCGCTCCGGGGCCGTCGCCAGCTCCGGGCCGCGTCAGAAGAACGTGTGGATGGCGTCCACCACCCGGTAGTCGTCGTCCGCTACCGGGATCACCCGCCACTTGTCGAAGGTGGTGCACGGGTGCGAGATACCCAGGCCGACCAGGTCACCAGGGGCCAGGTCGCTGGACGCCGGCACGCTCAGGTACGCGTGCTGGTCGTCCAGCTTGCTGACCGACATGCCCGTCGCCGGGAACATCTGCCCGCTGGCCGTGCGGAACTGCAGCGGAACCGGCATCCCCTGGTCAAACGAGACATCCCGCCGCCCCGCGCCCAGCATCGCCAGCTCCGGCTCCGGCCGGGAGAGCACCCCCGCCCACACTTCGAGCGCCGCAGTCAGCGGCGGGCCCGCGCGGCCGCCCTGCCCGGCCGGGGCCAGGTCCGCGTAGTAGCCGTGGTCGTGGGTGACATAGGCGCCGCTGCGCAGGACCACCGTCGGCGTCGGCCGCCCCGGCCGGGCGGCGGTGAGCTCGCTCACCACCAGGTCAAAGAACGCGCTGCCGCCCGCGCTGACAATCTGGCCGCCCGGCACGGGGCCGCCCCGCACGGGGCCGCCGGGCGCCGGACCGGTTTCGGCCAGCAGATCGCCGAGCGTGCGCAGCTCACCGCAGAACCGGGTGACGGCGCCCAGGGCGGCGGGGGTGCCGTCATGACCGAGGGCGCCCTCGAACCCCGCGGCGCCGGCCAGCCGCAGCGACCGGCTGGCCGCGACCGCCTGGCCGACGGCGAGGGCCTCGCCGATGCTGCGGCAGCCGGCCCGCCCGCCGGCATGACCGAGCTCCACCAGCACCGGCAGGGGCCGCGGCCGCCGCGCGCGCGTGCCGCCCGCGGCCGGCAGTTCCTCGTCCAGGAGCGCCACCCCGGCGATGCTGTCCACGTAGGCGAAGCACTCGAAGCCGGGGTCGGCGGCCCGCTCGCCCGCCAGCCACCGGATCCCGGCCCGGTCGGTGAGCTCGTTAGCCAGCAGTACCCGCGGCACGCCGAACGCCCGGTACACCTGGACCTGCGCGATCGTCGCGGCGCTCACGCCCCAGGCGCCCGCGGCGAGCTGGCGGGCGATGAGCGCAGGCGCCATCGTCGTCTTGCCGTGCGGCGCCAGCTCGACGCCTGCCGCGGCGCAGTAGGCCGCCATCTGCTCGATGTTGTGTCGCACGGCGCTCTCGCGCAGCACGGCCAGCGGCATGGTGAAGTCCGGGCCGAACAGGCTGCGCCGGGCCGCCGCCAGGCTGGCCGCCGTCACCAGCCCGCCCGCCGCCAGGCACCCGAACCCCTTGTCGGTAGCCAGGATCGGCCGCTGGCCCAGGGCCTCGATCGCCGAGCCCAGCCGGGCCGGAACGCTGGTCACAGCCCGGCGAACGCTTCTTCCAGGATGGACAGCCCCGCGTCGAGCAGCGGCTCGCCGATCACCAGCGGCGGCAGGAAGCGCAGCACGTTGCCGAAGGTCCCGCAGGTCAGCACGATCAGCCCGGCGGCATGGCAGGTCCTGGCCACCTGCGCGGCCGCGGCGGCGTCCGGCTCGATGGTTCCTGGCCTGACCAGCTCGATGGCGATCATCGCACCGCGGCCGCGGACGTCGCCGATGACCGGATAGGCCTCGGCCAGCCTGCGCAGCCTGGGCAGCATGAGGTCGCCGATGCGCCGGGCCGCGGCCGGCAGGTCCTCCTTGCCCATGGTCTCGATCGAGCCGAGCGCGGCGGCGCAGGCGACCGGGTTGCCGCCGAAGGTGCCGCCCAGGCCGCCAGGGTGCACGGCGTCCATGATCTCGGTGCGCCCGGTCACCCCGGCCAGCGGCAGCCCGCCGGCGATGCCCTTGGCCGTGGTGATCAGGTCAGGCACGACGCCTTCGTGATCGCACGCGAACCAGTCCCCGGTCCGGCAGAACCCCGACTGGATCTCGTCGGCGACCAGCACGATGCCGTTGGCCCGGCAGAACGTGGCCAGGCCGGTCAGGAACCCGTCGGGCGGCACGATGAACCCGCCCTCGCCCTGGATCGGCTCGATGACCACGGCCGCGACGTTCTGCTCGCCGACCTGAGTGTGGATCAGGCCCATGATCACATCCAGCGCCTCCGCCGCGCACTGCACGGGACCGCCCGGCCAGCGGAACGGGTAGGCCATCGGAACCCGGTAGATGTCGGAGGCGAACGGCCCGAAGCCGTCCTTGTAGGGCATGTTCTTGGCCGTCATCGCCATGGTCAGGTTGGTCCGGCCGTGGTAGGCGTGGTCGAACACGACGACCGACGACCGGCCGGTCGCGTGCCGCGCGATCTTGACAGCGTTCTCGACCGCCTCAGCGCCGGAGTTGAACAGGGCCGAGCGCTTATCGTGATCGCCGGGGGTGATGCGCGCCAGCTCCTCGCAGACCGCGACGTACCCCTCGTACGGCGCGACCATGAAGCAGGTGTGGGTGAACCTGGCCACCTGCTCGGTGACCCGCTGGACGACAAGCTCGGCGCTGTTGCCGACCGAGGTCACCGCGATCCCGGAGCCGAAGTCGATCAGCGAGTTGCCGTCCGCGTCGATGACCACGCCGCCGCCGGCCGCGGTCACGAACACCGGCAGCACGTGGCTGATCCCCCGGGCGACGCTGCGCTCCCGTCGCTCGAGCAGCTCTCGCGAGATGGGTCCGGGGATCTCGGTGACCAGCCGGCGCTCCTGGGCCAGCGCGGGACCGCCGGCGGAAGTATTCATGCTCATACCCGTGACAATAGACCGCCCGGTCAGTGACGCATGAGAAAGATGGGGCCCGGCTGGCGGCCGGGCGACCCCGGCCGGCCCGACCCCGGCCGGGATGGCCGGACGGAGCCTACCTAGACTCGCGCCCAGGACGGCTCGCGATGCGCACTTGCGTTCGGAGCGCGGCCGGATGATCCTCGATCGGCCGCGGCGCGGCAGGGCCGCCGCGGCCAGGCGGAAGGAGTCACGGGTGCGCACTCAGGTGGCCATTGTCGGCGCGGGACCCGCTGGCCTGCTGCTGTCTCACCTGCTGCACCTGCGCGGGATCGAGTCGGTGGTGCTCGAGGCGCGCAGCCGCGACTATGTCGAGAAGCGGATCCGGGCCGGCGTGCTGGAGCAGGGCACCGTGGATACCCTGGTCGCCGCCGGCGCGGGGGAGCGGCTGCTGCGCGAGGGCATGGTGCATCACGGCATCGAGCTGCGGTTCGGCGGCCAGGGCCACCGGATCGCGTTCGAGCGCCTGGTCCCCGGCCGAGCGATCACCGTGTACGGCCAGCAGGAGGTGGTCAAGGACCTGATCGCGGCCCGGCTCGCGGCGGGCGGCCAGATTCTCTTCGACGTCTCCGAGGTGGCACCCCGCGGCTTCGAGACGCCGCATCCGGAGGTTTCTTTCACCCACGATTCGAAACGGCACTCCCTGCGCTGCGATTACATCGGCGGCTGCGACGGATTCCATGGTGTCTGCCGCGATGCGATCCCGGCCGGCGTGCTGAAGTTCTTCGACCGTGAGTACCCGTTCGGCTGGATCGGGGTGCTCGCCGCCGTGGCGCCGTCCGCCAGGGAGCTGATCTACGCGAGCAACGAGCGCGGCTTCGCCCTGCACAGCATGCGCAGTCCCGAGCTCAGCCGGTTCTACCTGCAGGTCCCCGCGGACGAGAAGATCGGCGCCTGGAGTGACGAGCGGATCTGGGGCGAGCTGCGGGCCCGGCTGGAGACCGTCCCGCTCTGGCAGCTGGCCACCGGCCCGGTGGTGGAGAAGGGCATCACCGCGATGCGCAGCTTCGTCACCGAGCCGATGCAGTTCGGGCGCATGTTCCTGGCCGGGGACGCGGCCCATATCGTGCCGCCCACCGGCGCCAAGGGCCTGAACCTGGCCGCTTACGACGTCACCGTCCTGACCGAGGCGCTCGCCGCGTGGTACTCAGGCCAGGACGGGCACCTGCTCGATGAGTACTCGGCGGCCTGCCTGCGCCGGGTCTGGCGGGTGCAGCAGTTCTCCTGGTGGATGACCACGCTGCTGCACACCTTCGATAGCTACGACCCCTATGATCGCCGGCTCCAGCAGTCCTACCTGGACTACGTCTGCAGCTCGGACGCCGCCTCGACGTCACTGGCCGAGAACTACGTAGGCCTGGACCGCCCGCCGGCCTGAGCTGGCCGTCAGCCGGCTGGCGGCCCGGAGCTACGGACAGGGATCATGGAGAGATGACGAGCGCGGGTCGCGGCGGGCTATTTGGTCATCTCTTCGACAATGGCGGGGCGGGCACCGGTGACGACGCCTGGCTGCAGGCGATGCTCGACGTCGAGGCGGCGCTCGCGCGCTGCCTGGAGCGGGCCGGCCTGGCGGCCAGGGGGCCGGCGATCAGGTCGCCGCCGTCGCGCGGGCGGACAGATTCGACGCGGATGACCTCGGCCAGCAGGCGGCGCTGACCGGCAATCCCGTTCCCGGCCTGGTCCGTGCCCTGAGCGCGCTGCTGCCCCCGAAGGCCGCCGCGGCCGTCCACCAGGGCGCGACCAGCCAGGACATCATGGACTGCGCCGCGATGCTGATCGCGCGCAGCGTGCTGGACGGCGTGCTTTCCGATCTGGCCCAGGCCGCCGCCGCCGCCGCGCGGCTGGCCGCCGCGCACCGCGGCACTCTCATGATCGGCCGGACGCTGCTCCAGCAGGCGGTCCCCGTGACGTTCGGGCTGGTCGCGGCCGGCTGGCTGACCAGCATCGACGAGGCACGGCAGGGCCTGGCCAGGGTCCGGCATGAGCGGCTGGCCAGCCAGCTCGGCGGCGCGGCGGGCACGCTGGCGTCGCTCGGCGCGGCCGGGCCGGGGGTGGCCGAGATGCTGGCTCAGGAGCTAGGCCTGGCGCTGCCCGTCCTGCCCTGGCACACCGACCGTCTGCGCATCGTCGAGCTGGCCGCGGCCCTGGCCGGCGCGGCCGCGGCGCTGGGCAAGATCGCCAGGGATGTCACCCTGCTGGCCCAGTCCGAGGTCGCTGAGGTCCGCGAGGGCGACGGGGCCGCCCCTGGCGACGACCAGGCGGCTCGCGGCGGCTCATCGGCGATGCCGCACAAGCGCAACCCGGTGGCGGCGGTGGTGATCCTCGGGTGCACCCGGCAGGTGCCCGGCTTGCTGGCCACCCTGACGGCGGCCGCCGAGCAGGAGCACCAGCGCGCCGCCGGGGCCTGGCACGCGGAATGGGAGCCGCTGTCTGACCTGCTCGCCCTCGTCGGCTCGGCCGCCTCCTGGGCGGCGCAGCTGCTGGCCGGGCTGCAGGTCGATGCCGGCCGGATGCGCGCCAACCTGGATGCGGCGCGCGGCCTCCCGCTCGCGGAGAACGCCGCCCGGCTGCTCGCCCCGGCGCTCGGCCGCCTGCCTGCCCACGACCTGATCGCCCAGGCCAGCGCCAGGGCTGTCGCCGATGACAGCTCTCTCGGCCACGTGCTGCTCAGCGTGCCTGCCCTCGCGGAGCGGGTGACGGCAGCGGGAGTGTCACGCGAGCAGATCGAGTCCGCTCTCGACCCGTCGGGCTATCTCGGCGCCACCGGGTACTTCATCGACCGGGCACTCGCCGCGCACCAGGATCACCAGCATGGTAACTGAAGGGGCGTCTCTATGACCGTGGCCTACTGGATCGTCGCCGCGCTGCTGGCGTTGCTCTACCTGTACTCAGGTGGAGTCAAGGTGCTGCGGTCCCCAGATCAGCTGCGGCCGATGATGGGCTGGATCGACACTGTGCCGCTGCGGCTCGTGCGAACGATCGGGGTGCTGGAGGTGCTCGGGGCACTCGGGCTGATCCTGCCCCCGCTGACCGGCATCGCCCCGGCTCTTGCCCTGGCGGCGGCTATCGGCCTCGTACTGATCCAGGTGGGCGGGATTACTCTGCACCTGCGCCGGGGCGAGGCCAAGGTGATCTGGCTGAACCTCGTCCTGCTCGTCCTCGCTGGCGTCGAGATCTGGCTGGCGACCGTCTGGCTGTAGAGCACTGCGGCACCTTCGCGGCGCTGCACCCGGCATCGGCTCGGATACGGGAGAATGACGTCATGGCTGACGCTGGCGATCTTCGCGTCCCTTTCTCGCTCCGCGGCATCAGCGGGCTGATCGCGGGTATCGGTCACCCGCAACACAGATCCCGATGCCATCGGCTACTCCCTGCTCACCGGAGGCCTGCCCTCCGATGCGGCCCGCGGCTTCCCGGTGTGCCGCGCCACGGTGAACTACCTGGCCGAGGGGTATGCGGCCATGTTCGGCTGGACGCAGATGGTCCGCTCCACCGACGGCGCCCCGGACAGGTTCGAAATGGACCCGATCGCGCTCTACCAGCAGATCCCCACTCCCTACGCGTGGTTCGGGGTCAGGCCTGAGCTGTTCGACGCACCATCTCGCGACTCTAGGTACGACATGACCTGGGAGGCTCACAGCTTCCTGTGCGTCTCACCCGACGCCGTGCTCACCCGCCACGTCCAGGCGGTCGCGGGCTTCAGCTGGGGCTTCGCCATCCGCCAGCAAGACATCACCTTCGCCCGCCCGGCAGCGCTGGGACCAGAAGCCTGGGACAGCCACCTCGGCCTGCTCCGAACGGGTTACCCCGACTGGATCTTCGACAGCAGATACCTCCCCGCCTAACTCGGCGTGCCTGATTGCCGCGCGCCGGGTCGGATCTGCACCAGCATGGTGCCGCTCACTTTGCACACCACAGATCAGGATGAAAAAGGCTCACCGTGCACGTCACGTTGTTTACTGGGTGGATGGCTGAGCTGACTGCTGCACAGATCGAGTACCTCGCAAGCCAACTGCTGGGGCGGCTGGCCACGGCCGGCGCTGACGGCAAGCCGCACGTTGTGCCCACGTCGTTTCGCTATAACGGCGAGCTGGGCACGATCGACGTCGGCGGCCACCACGTCGCGACGACCAAGAAGTACCGGGATGTGCAGGCCAACGGCTGGGCGGCGATCGCGGTCGACGATCTGGTGTCCACTGACCCGTGGACGCCGCGCTTCATCGAGGTCCGCGGCCGGGCCGAGGCGATCCCGGACGGCGGGGCGGGCCTCGGGCCAGGATTCGGCGAGGCCTTTATCCGCATCTACCCGGAGAAGATCAACAGCTTCGGCATTGCGTAGCCGCGGCTGTGCTCGATGACGTCATCCGGTACCTGATCTGCCCGTACTGCGGCCGGGCCGTGCAGCGGGACGGCATGACGGTCCGGTGCCAGGCCGGGCACGCGTTCGACGTAGCCCGGCAGGGATACGTGAGCCTGCTGCCGCCGGACGGGAAGGCGAATGCGGGGGACACCGCGGCGATGGTCGCCGCCAGGGCCGATTTCCTGGCGGGCGGTCATTTCGAGCACCTCGCCGCTGAGCTGGCCGAGTCGGCGGCCGAGGCGGCCAGCGGGGCGGCCGGCGACGGCTGCATCGCGGACGTCGGCGCGGGCACCGGATATTACCTGGCCGCGGCCCTGGCCCGGCTTCCCGGCCGCGTCGGCCTGGCGCTGGACGCGTCGCGATTCGCCCTGCGCCGCGCGGCCCGCGCGCGGGGGCGCATCGGCGCGGTGGGTTGCGATGTGTGGCGCGCGCTGCCGGTGACGCCGGGAGCGGCGGCGGTGGTGCTGAACGTGTTCGCGCCGCGCAATGGCGCCGAGCTGCACCGCATCGTGGCCCCCGGCGGCCGGCTGCTGGTGGTCACGCCGACGGCGCTGCACCTGAAAGAGCTGATTGCGCCGCTCGGGCTGCTGACGGTCGACCGGCGCAAGGATGAGCGGCTCTCGCGCACGCTGGACCCGTTTTTCGCCCGCACCACCAGCCGGGGCATCAGCAGGACCATGACGCTGGGCCACCAGGACATCAGCGCGGCGGTCACGATGGGGCCGAGCGCCTGGCAATCAGACCCGGCTGCGCGCCAGGCCCGGATCCGTGACCTCCCCGACCGGCTGGCGGTCACCCTCTCGGTCATCCTGTCGTCCTATGCCCGCTCGGATCGCTGAGCAGATCGCTGGCGCCGGCGATCCGCCGGTAGAGAAGATAGGGCTCATGACTGATGCTGACCGTGCCGCCGACGGCATGCGGGTCCGGCGCGAGGTGCTCGGCGAAGAGCACGTCGACCGGGCTGCTGCCGCGGCCACCGATTTCACCGCGCCGTTCCAGGACCTGATTACCCGCTACGCCTGGGGGGAGATCTGGTCGCGGCCCGGCCTGACCAGGGCCGAGCGCAGCATCGTCACCCTGACCGCACTCGCCACCCTCCGGCAGGAAGAGGAGCTGGCCATGCACGTGCGCGCCGCCGTCCGCAACGGGCTGACCGAGGCGCAGGTCCAGGAAGTCCTGCTGCAAGTGGCGGTGTACGCGGGCGTCCCGGCCGCCAACCGCGCCTTCGCGATCGCGCAGCGGGTGCTCGCCGATCTGGCCGCCGGATAGGGGAGAGCCCGATCGCGCGATGGCGGTCCTGGCGTCGTAGTCCGCACAGGTGTGCACTTCGCGGTGAGTTGTCGATATCGTTTCGGTAAAGGCAGCGAGAGGAAGGGCGGGGTGTGGCGGAGATCGTGTCGCTGGCCGAGGCCATCGGGCAGGCTGTCCATGATGGCGACACCGTCGCGATGGAGGGCTTCACCCACCTGATCCCGCATGCCGCGGGCCACGAGGTGATCCGGCAGCGGCGGCGGGACCTCACCCTGGTCCGGATGACGCCCGATGTGATCTATGACCAGCTGATCGGCGCGGGCTGCGCCCGCAAGCTGGTCTTCTCCTGGGGCGGCAACCCCGGAGTCGGCTCGCTGCACCGGTTCAGGGACGCCATAGAGCACTCCTGGCCGGGCCCGCTGGAGCTGGAGGAGCACAGCCACGCCGGGATGGCGAACCGGTACGTGGCCGGCGCGTCGGGGGTTCCGTTCGCCGTCCTGCGCGGGTACCGCGGTACCGGGCTCGCCGCCCGCGCGCTCAACGTCAGAGAGGTCGCGTGCCCGTTCACCGGCGAGATCCTCACGGCGGTGGCCGCCCTGACCCCCGACGTGGCGGTGATCCACGCGCAGCGGGCCGACACGGCGGGCAATGTCCAGTTCTGGGGAATCACCGGCATCCAGAAGGAAGCGGTGCTCGCGGCGCGGCGATCCGTGGTAACCGTCGAGGAGATCGTGCCCAGCCTGGACCCCCGGCCCGGGGCCGTCGTGCTGCCCGCCTGGACCGTCGGCTACGTGGCGCTGGCGCCCGGCGGAGCGCATCCCTCCTACGCCCTCGGGTACTCATCGCGCGACAACGGCTTCTATGTCGCCTGGGACGCCATCAGCCGGGATCGCGAGGTCTTCGCCAAATGGCTGCGCGAGAACGTCTACGGCACTAGCGGTGACGGCGGCCGGGGAGCCGGCCCGCGCGGTGCGACCAGTCAGGGGCAGGCGTAGTGACGGCCGGCGGCGGGGACACCGCTGACTACACGGCAGACGAGATCATGACGGTGACCGCCGCGCGGTCGCTGCACGACCAGATGACGTGCTTCGTGGGGATCGGGCTGCCCAGCGAGGCAGCCAACCTGGCCAGGGCCACCCACGCCAGGAACCTGGTCCTGATCTACGAGTCGGGCACCATCGGCGCCAAGCCGCCGTGGCTGCCGCTGTCGATCGGCGATGGCATCCTGGCCGAGACGGCGGACGCCGTGGTCAGCGTTCCGGAGATCTTCAACTACTGGATCCAGCCCGGCCGGATCGATATCGGCTTCCTGGGCGCGGCCCAGATCGACAAGTTCGGCAACATCAACACCACGGTCATCGGCACGGACTACGCCAGGCCCAGGGTCCGGCTGCCCGGCGCGGGCGGCGCGCCGGAGATCGCCGCGTCGTGCCGCGAGGTCATCGTGGTCGTGCGGCAGAACCGGCGGGCGTTCGTGGAGCACGTCGACTTCATCACCTCCGTCGGATTCGGCGATGGCCCTGGCTGCAGGCAGCGCCTGGGCCTGATCGGCGCCGGCCCGCAGAAGATCATCACGGACCTGGGCGTTCTCGAGCCGCACCCGCAGACGCTTGAGTTCATGCTGACCGGGGTGTACCCGGACATCCCCGTTCAGGAGGTCAGGGACAGAACTGGCTGGGACCTGCGGGTCTCGGACGATCTTGCGCGGATCCCGCCTCCCGATCCGGCCGAGCTCGCCGCCCTGCGCGCGCTGGTCGCGGCCGAGCCCGTCACAGAAGGAGCCCTCTGATGACCACCGAAGTGCCGGCCGCCGCCGGTGGCCTGACCATGCCGTCCTATCCGCGGCCGCGGGGGGTGCACCCGCCGCTGGACACGCCTGAGTACCGCTCCTCGCTGCTGCGCGCGCCGAAGCGGCCGCTGGTCCCGCTGCCCCAGGGGCTGACCGAGGTGACCGGGCCGCTGCTCGGCCCGGAGCGGGTGACGGCGGCCGACGCCGACCTGACCGGCCGGTACGGGGCAGAGCCGCTCGGCGAGCGGATCATCGTCACCGGCCGGGTGCTCGACTCGGGCGGGCAGCCGGTGCCCGACACCCTGATCGAGATCTGGCAGGCCAACTCCTCCGGTCGGTACGCGCACGCGGTGGATGACCACCCGGCGCCGCTCGACGCCAACTTTGACGGGGCCGGGCGGTGCATGACGGACTCCGTCGGCCGGTACCGGTTCATCACGATCAAGCCGGGCGCCTACCCCTGGAAGAACCACCTCAACGCCTGGCGGCCCGCGCACATTCACTTCTCGCTGTTCGGGCGGGCGTTCACGCAGCGCCTGATCACGCAGATGTACTTTCCCGGCGACCCGCTGTTCGCCCAGGATCCGATCTACAACTCGGTGCCCGACCCGAAGGCCCGCAAGCGGATGGTGGCCCGGTTCGACCTTGAGGTGACTCAGCCGGACTGGGCACTGGGCTACCAGTGGGACATCGTGCTGCGCGGCCCTCAGGCCTCGGTGTTCGAGCAGCAGGAGACGCACCGATGACCCAGCCGATGACCCCGTCCCCGGGCCTGCCCTCCCGCACCGCCCTCGGGCTGACGCCCTCGCAGACCATCGGCCCCTTCCTGGCCATCGGGCTGCCGTGGCCGGACGGCCCGCAGGTAGCCGACGAGGACGCGCCGGGGGTCATCACCATCAGCGGCCAGGTGCTGGACGGCGCGGGCGAACAGGTGCCTGATGCGCTGATCGAGACCTGGCAGGCGGCGCCGGACGGCAGTTTTGCGCATCCCGATGATCCTCGGGGGACGGCAGCGGCGCAGTTCCGCCGTTTTGGCCGGTGCCCGACCGATGCCCGCGGCCGGTACCAGATATTCACGCTCAGGCCCGGTGCGCTGCCGGCCCCCGGCGGCGGCACCGAGGCGCCGCACCTGGACGTGTCCGTCTTCGCGCGCGGCCTCCTGGACCGGGTGGTGACCAGGATCTATTTTCCGGACGAGGAGGCGGCGAATGCCGCGGACCCGGTGCTGAGCTCCATCGCCGATCCGGCCCGCCGGGCCACGCTGATCGCGGTCGCCGCCGGGCAGGACGGGCAGCCTGATGCGTTCCGGTTCGATATCAGGCTGCAAGGCGCCCGCGAGACTGTCTTCTTTGATGTCTGATCCGCCCGTGCCTGACCGGCCCGTGCCTGACCGGCCTCGTGCCTGATCCCACCGTGCGGCTCGCCTCCTCGCTGGAGGGGCCGGCCGGGGCGCCGGTTCTCGTGCTCGGCAATTCGCTCGGCACGACGCGGGCCGTGTGGGACCCGCAGGTGCCCGCACTGCGCGAGCACTTCCGGCTGCTGCGCTACGAGCACCGCGGCCACGGCCGCCCGGCAGGCGCGGCGGCCATCAGCTCACCGGCGGCGTCAGCCGATCCCGGCCAGTCACCCGCCCCCCCTGGGCCCTACGCGATCGATGAGCTGGGCCGTGACGTGCTCGCCCTCCTCGACGCCCACGGGATCGAGCGGGCTGCGTACTGCGGGATCTCGCTCGGCGGAATGGTGGGGATGTGGCTGGCCGCGCACGCTCCCGAGCGGATCGCCGGCCTCGGCCTGTGCTGCACATCCGCGTTCCTGCCGCCCGCTGCGATGTGGACCGCGCGCGCGGACCTGGTCCGGTCCGCCGGGATGGCCGCCGTCGCCGAGCAGGTCGTGAGCCGCTGGTTCACGCCCCAGTTTCGGGGCCGCTGCCCGTCGGTCCCCGCGTCGTTCGTGGACGGCCTGCTCGGCACGGACCCGCAGGGATACGCGGGCTGCTGCGACGCGATTGCCGCCATGGACCTGCGGCCGGCGCTCGGGTCGATCACCGCGCCAGCCCTGGTCATCGCCGGCGCGCAGGATCCCGCGACGCCGCCCTGGCACGGGGCGGTGATCGCCTCGGGGATCAGGAACTCCGCTCTGATCGTGATCAGGGGAGCCTCGCACCTGGCTAACGTCGCCGCGGCCGGCCAGGTGACTTCCGCGCTGCTCCGCCACCTGCTCGCCGTATCCCGCTGACGTCCGCGTGGACGACCGTCCGGCGGCCAGCCCCAGCGAGCCTTCCAGGCGCAGGAGATCACGCCCGCAGCAGGTCCCAGGCGGCGGCCTCGATGGACTGCTCGGATAGCAGCACCGTGGCCGCGGCGTCGCCGAGCGGGATGAAGCTGTCCTCGCTGGCCACCCGCGCGATGCGGCCCGAGAACCCGCCGTCGACCAGGGCGGTGATAATGCCCTCCGAAACCCCGCCGGTGCGCCTGGTCTCGTCCGCCACCAGCACGCGCCCGGTCGCCGACGCCTCCCGCAGCACATCATCGGCCGGAAGCGGCGCGAGCCAGCGCAGGTCCACCACGCGGCAGGAAATTCCGTCGGCAGCCAGCCGGGCGGCCACCCGCAGGCTCATCCGAAGGCCATTGCCAAACGTAATAATCGTCAGGTCGGTCCCACGGCCATGAACCCGGGCCCGGCCGAGCGCGACATGCCCGGATGCCCACTGCGCGGGCGGGTCATACGACGCCAGCCAGCCGCCGTCGCCGGCTTGGTGCAGGTCCCGCTCGTGGTACAGGGCGATCGGCTCCAGGAAGACGCACACGCTGCCGTCCTCCTGGGCCGAGGCCAGGCAGGTGCGCAGCATCGCGGCGGCGTCATCGGGCCGGGCCGGGCAGGCGATCACCAGGCCAGGAATGTCCCGGAGCGCGGCGACCGCGTTGTCATTGTGGAAATGACCGCCGAACCCTTTCTGATAGGCCAGCCCGGCGATCCGCACCACCATCGGATTGCGGTACTGCCCGCTGGAGAAGAAGGACAGGGTCGCCGCCTCGCCGCGGACCTGGTCGGCCGCGTTGTGGAAGTAGGCCAGGTACTGGATCTCCGGCACCGGCAGCAGCCCGGCCAGCCCGGCGCCCAGCGCGAGGCCGAGAATGGACTGCTCGTCCAGCAGCGAGTCGAACACCCGGCTCGCGCCGAACCTGCTGGCGAGCCCCCTGGTGACGCCGTAGACGCCGCCCTTGCGGCCCACGTCCTCGCCGAAGACGATCATCCCCGGCCGGGCGGCCAGCGCGTCGGCCAGCGTCCTGTTGATGGCCTGGGCCAGGGTCAGCGGCGCATCGTCGGCGGGAGCGATGGCGGGGGCGGCGGCCGCGCCGCCGCCGCGACGACGTCCGGGCGCCGGGGCGCGAGCGGCGCCATCACCTGCGCCGCGCGGGTGAGCCGCGGTACGCTCGCGAGCTCGTCGGCCAGCGCGAGTACTCGCTCACGTGACTCCTCATACCTGCTCAGCACCTCCAGGGGCGTCAGCAGCCCCGCCGCTACCAGCAGCCGCGCCGTTCCGAGCAGCGGATCACGATCGAGATCGGCGGCGATCTGGGCGGGCGGCCGGTAGCCGGACTCGACGTCGGAGCCGGCGTGCCCGCCGAAGCGCACCATCCGCAGATGCAGGAACGCGGGGGCCCGCCGCTCGCGCACCCACGCGACAGCGGCCGCAGCGGTGTCGTGCACGGCCGCCAGATGGGCGCCGTCCGCGCGGAAGTAGGGGATGCCGGGCCGGCCCGACTGCGCGGCGGTCACCCAGCCGGGCGGCGTGGGCACGCTGATCCCCAGGCCGTTGTCCTCGCAGATCAGCAGGAGCGGAAGCGGCAGCCCCTGGTAGGCGCAGTAGGCAGCGGCGTTGATCGCCCCGGCGGCCGTCGAGTGATTCACGGAGGCGTCGCCGAAGCTGCACGCCACGATCGCATCGGCCGGCCACGGTACGGCGACGCCCAGCCGCGCGGCGCGCGGCAGCGCGAAAGCCAGGCCGAGCGCGCGCGGCAGGTGCGAGGCGATCGTCGAGGTCTGCGGGATCACGTTCAGGGCATGATGCCCGAATACCTTGTGGCGGCCGCCCGCGATGGGCTCATCGGCGGCGGCCAGCAAGCCGAGCATGACATCGCGGATCCCGTCCCTGGGCGGGCTGGCCTGCCCGGCCCGCGTCAGGTAGAACGCCCCGGACCGGTAGTGCAGCAGCGCGGGATCGCTGCGGCGCAGCGCGGCGGCAACGCCGGCATTGCCCTCGTGACCCGACGATCCGATCGTGTAGAAACCTGCTCCGGACGAGCGGAGCACGCGGGCCGCGATGTCCAGATGACGGCTGGCCAGCTGAGCGTCGAACAGCTCCAGGCAGCGACCCGCGGTCAGCTGCGATCCCTCGGCGATGACGCTGGCCGCCAGGCCGGGCTCATCGGGCCGGCCGGGCTGCAGCGCGCTGACTGCCTCGGCAAAGTGCTGCTCGACGTGATCACGGGCGCCAGGCGACGGGCTCATCTGCTGACGTTAGCTGGAACTCCAGCCTGGGATGGGCAGTCCGGCCTGGGCTAGTGCTCCACGACGTAGTAACCGAGTCCTGGTATCCGGGTGACAAGCCCTTCTGCCTCCAGTACCCGCAGTGCCTTGGCCGCCGTCTGCCGGGCCACGCCGTGCTCCTGGGTCAGCGTCGTGACCGATGGCGTCGGCTGGCCGGGCAATAGCTTCCCGTCCGTGATCTGCTGGCGGATCAGGTTGGCCAGGCGGACATAAGCCCTGGGATCCGGTGTTGTCACAGCTCATAACTACCCGACCGCTGTAAACCGTGATCGTTGTGCGTCGTGACGACTCGACCATAGTCGAGTATGCTCTAGCCGCCAGCGGCCCGGTTCCAAAGCCCGGCGAAGGGTCGGGCGGTCAGGCAGCCGGTTCCTGGAGGAGTTATGTCAGACAACCAGGCGGAGCTGGCCCGGCAGGATCCCCGCGCGAAGGTCGGCCAGTTAAGGCGGGATCACCCGGAGTGCGATATCCGCCTCATTACCACCCAGATGTGGGAGTCGGTCAGCTACCCGAAGCGGGGCCAGATCGTGGTGCATGTCGCGGAGAGCCTGGATGAGCTGCGGGCCAGGATTGAGCGCGACGCATCAGAGAGCTGATGCGCGAGGAGTACGCCCGCTATCAGCCGGGCCAGAAAATCAGTCAGCCGGGAGGCGGGCAGTCATGGAAGCGCGGATCGCCGTGCTCGTTCAACCGGGCAGCGCGAGGTCCAGTTCGAGCCAGCGAGCCAGATCCCTGATCTCATGGTCCACTGCGGCGGTCATGGTCGTGTCGAAGGGCACGTCCTGGTGGATCGCGTCGACCCGGAGCACCCCGGCTTTGCGGTCGGCGATGGCGTCGAGCTTCCCCGCCAGCCGGTCGCCGTACAGGATCGGCAGCGCGAAGTACCCCCAGCGGCGCTTAGCGGCGGGCTTGTACATCTCCAGCTGGTAGTCGAACTCAAAGAGCTCGGCCGTGCGCTTGCGGTCGTGTATCAGCCGGTCGAAGGGAGACAACAGCGCCGCACGCCCCGAGAATGGCTGGCCCGGCCAGGAAGGATCGACTCGCCACGTGCCCTTGACCCCCTCCACCACGGCTGGCTCGCCCGCCTCGCCCACGTCCGCCGGCTCAACCGGACATTCCGGTCCGCGGCCGCGCGCGATGCCCAGAGCCCGCAGCCGCCGCTCGTTGCGGATGCGCAGCGCCTCATTCGCGGGCACCACGGGGTCATCGGGATAGACCCGGGTCGCCAGGTCCCACAGCCGGTCGCCGCCCCGGCGCCCGGCGATGGCGACCTCACCTCGCAGCACCATGAACTCCAGCAGTTGCGTGACGTTGCGGTTGTTGGTCCAGCCGGTCGACCGCCACGGCACCTTGCAGGTGTCAGGAAGATCGCGCGACGGCAGCGGTCCCGAGGAGCCAAGCCGGTCGAGGATGCTCAGACGGCACGCGTCGTTGGCCCGGACCCAGTCGCGGTAGGACGCCCGCCAGCCGGGCGGCGCCCCGCGCCTGGCCCGGTCCCAGCCGGCCATGTCCGCGCGGTACAGCGCCAGGTCCTCGCCGGGCCGGATCATCGCCCGCAGTTCGAGCAGCGTCCGGTCCGCCAGCGCGGTGTCCAGCTCAGCAGGCGAGTACGACGACCCCAGGCGGCTCCAGGCCACCAGATCGGCATTCGGCGCGATCGCGGCGGTCGGATCGATCTGGAGCAGAGTGAGCTGGCGCACCACGCCGGGCAGGTCGGGCGGCCGCGGGCGATCCAGGAGCTGCGCGCGCACCGCAATGCGGCGCGCATCCAGGCGGGAGAGCTCGTGGATGGTCACAACTGGAGGCTACGGGAGGGGTCCCGCCTGGCCCTGCGGCAAGCGCGCCGCGGGCCTCGGCCGCCGCGGCGCCGCCGGAGGCGATCACGCTCTGGAGGGCCAGCTCGTAGGCGGTGTCGCGGGCCTGGCCGGCGGTGGTCTGGATGTCGGGCGTGACGCCGGTGCCCTCCCAGTTGCCGCCGGTTACGGGGTTGACCGCTTCGGCGACGGAGATGGTCGCTTCCAGGTGCGGGTGGACGGGGAATCCCTCGCGGGCGTGGGCACCGCCGCGGGTGCTCTCGCCGATGATGGTGGCCCGGCCGAGCTGCTGCAGGTCGTAGCTGAGCTGCTCGCCGCCGGAGAACGTGGCGGCGCTGGTCAGCGCGTACACCGGCTTGGCCTTTCCGAAGCGGCGGCCAGGAACGTACGGCAGCGTCCAGGCCTGCCTGAACCGGTTGTCCTCGCGTTCCCGGAGTCCGGTGAGCTGGACTGGCTCGTGGTCCCAGAGGTAGCTGATGAGGAACGTGGCCATGGCGGGCTCGCCGCCCAGGCAGTGGCGCAGGTCGATGATGAGCACGTCGGTGGCGGCGAGCAGGCTCATCGCGGCGGTAATGAAGTCTCCGCACAGGACGGCCGGGAACAGGACCGGCTGCAGGTCGAGATAGCCGACGTTGCCGGCGAGTCGCCGCACGCAGGCCACGCCACCGCACGTCTGGTCCGCCCACCGTGCCATGGCGGCGTATTCCTCGGCGTCGTCACCCGGCGTGGGCTGCGGGAGGGCTTCAGCATGGTAGACCAGCCGGAGGTGCTGGTCGGCGTTGACCGACTGCAGGTCCGTGGTGACCATTGCGGCCATCGCAGGTTCCTCGGCTGGATATCGTCCTTCGGCCAGCCCATCTGCCAGCACACGGGATACCGTCGCGGCGATGTCGGGGTCGAGGTAACGGGTTTCGACCAGCACGCGGACCTGCTCGATGACATGTGCCATCTCTGCCTTGTCCATAGCGTTAAGAGAAGCAGACGCTTGACAGAACGTCAAGAGACGTTAACGCTTTTCTCGTGGAGGAGGACGATGTCGCCAGTGTGACCACGCCGGAGCAGTTCAAGGCGCTGGGTCATCCGATGCGTCACCGGCTGCTGTTCGCCCTCGGCCAGGACCAGGCGACCATCAGCCAGCTCGCCGCCGCACTGGGCAGCAACAAGGGCAACATTGCCCACCACCTGAAGGTTCTCGCCGCGGCGGGCCTGGTCCGGCGGGCAGGCACCCGCCAGGTGCGCGGCGGCACGGAGCAGTACTACCAGCGCGCCTCCCCGGGCCTGGCGTTCGACGACGCCCTAACTACCGAGATGGCGTTCCGCGCGCTCGCCGCGGAGATCGCCGCCGCCGAGCCTGACCCGTTCCTGATGCTGCGCACGCTCAGGCTGACGTCCGAGCACGCCAGGCAGCTCACCGTTGCTCTCCGCGATCTCGCCGGCCAGCCCGAGGACGCAAGCGACCAGCCCCGCTACGGCCTGCTGCTTGGCCTGTACCGGCCAGCACAGGCACCCCCGCCCGGGGAATAAAATGAGACAGCCTCACCCGCCGGGTCCGGTCCGCAACGCACAGGCCTCGTCCGGATCTCGGAAGAATAGGCCCGGAGGCGCTCACCATGGAGTATCTCGTCACCATGACCACCCATGTCCCGGACGGAACGTCAGAAGCAGCCGTCCAGGACATCCGCACCCGCGAGGCCGCGCGCTCGCGTGAACTCGCGGCGCAGGGGCACCTGCTGCGCCTGTGGCGCCCGCCGCTGCAGCCAGGCGAATGGCGCTCGCTCGGCCTGTTCGCCGCCGCCGACGGGGGCCAGCTCGAGGAAGTCCTCGCCTCGATGCCGCTGCGGGTGTGGCGCACCGATGAGGTCACGCCGCTCTCGCCGCACCCGAATGACCCGGCCCGGCCCGCCGGGCAGCCCGGATCACCGGTGCCAGAAACCGGGGGCAGCGAGTTCCTGACCGCCTTCACCCGCACCATCCCGGAGGGCACATCGGCCCGGGCCGTCGAAGACACCGAGGCGCGCGAGGCAGATCGCGCGCGGGAGCTGGCCGGGCAGGGACACCTGCTGCGACTCTGGAAGCTGCCCGGCCAGGGCCGCGCGCTGGGCCTGTGGCGGGCGCCGGACGGGGCCGGGATGCAGGCGGTCCTGGCGTCGCTGCCGCTCAATGCCTGGATGAGCGTGCAGACCACGCCGCTCACCCCGCACCCCAGTGACCCGGCGCTCGCCGGCAGCTGACGAGGGGAAGAGTCATGAGCGAGCCGGACCGCAAGGTTGCCATCATCACCGGAGGTTCTCAGGGCATCGGCGCCGGCCTCGTCGCGGGGTATCGGCGGCGGGGCTGGGCGGTCGTGGCCACATCCCGGACGATCAAGCCCGCCGGGGACCCGGCCGTGCTCACCATTGACGGGGACGTGTCCGAGCCTGTCACCACCGACCGGATCATCAGCGGGGCACTCGAGAGCTTCGGGCGCATCGACACCCTCATCAACAACGCCGGCGTCTTCATCTCCAAGCCGTTCACCGACTACACCGCCGCGGACTACGCAGCGGTGGTCGGCGTCAACCTCACCGGATTCTTCCGGCTCACCCAGCGCGCCATCGCCGAGATGCTGAAACGAGGCAGCGGCCATGTGGTCAACATCACCACCACCCTCGCCGACTACGCCAGCTCCGGCACGCCCTCCGTCCTGACCTCACTCACCAAGGGCGGACTCGCCTCAGCCACCAGAGTCCCTGGCCATCGAGTACGCCTCCCGCGGCATCCGGGTCAACGCGGTCTCGCCCGGCATCATCCAGACGCCGGTGCATCCGCCGGAAAGCTACGCCGGGCTCGGCCCGCAGCTGCCCCCAGTCGGGCATGTCGGCCAGGTCAGCGACATCGTCGACGGCATCCTGTTCCTGGAGTCATCGCCGTTCATTACCGGCGAGATCCTGCATATCGACGGCGGCCAGATCGCCGGCCACTGACCAGGCGCCCGGCGGGGCTTGACGGCACGGCGAGCACCAGGGCCAGGGCTCCTGCGTCTCAGGGGAGCCCGACGGGTGCTTCGACGTCGTCGTACACGCGGACCGCCGCCAGCAGCCCGTCCGGGCTGCGCTCGTAGATCCCGATTCCCGCCTGGGGCGGCAGGTCGTGGCTGCCCCAGCGGACGCAGTTGTACTCCAGGGCGCAGCGCACGCCGTCGTCAGTCACGGCGCAGTGCTGGAGGCCGACGCCGCCGCCTGCGCTGAAGCACGCGGTGAAGAACGAGCGGAGCTCAGGGGTGCCGCAGTGGGCGTAGTGCGGGCCGATGGGCTCGTGGAAGTACCCATCCGGCGCGAACGTGCTCACTATCGCTTCGGCGTTACCAGCGTCCAGCGCGGCCTGGTAGCGGCCGACGACGTCACCGGGGTGGACGTCCCCAGGGGTGAGTATGGGCGGCCGGACGTGGCGCCGCCCGTCGACCGGCCACTGGCTGCAGTAAGTGCGGAACACCACCGACTGATCGTCGGTGGACTCGGCGACGACCGCCACCGGCCAGGCCAGCTCGCGCCCGTCGTCGGTCAGGTGCGCCAGCAGCTCAACCACGGCCCGCCCGCCGACGACGGTGGAGGCCACGGTCTCGGTACGGGCGTGCAGCCCGGCCAGCCAGGATTTGTTCTGGCTGACGAACCGCCGCAGCTGCCGGTGGCCGCGGATCTCGCCCGCGCGGGGATCGTAGATCACCACCTCGCCCGGCCACACGGTCTCCAGGGCGTGGATGTCACCTTGGTTCAGTGCGGTGAAGTACTGCGCGACCGGATCAGCCTGACCTGTGACGCGAGTCTGCCTGCGCGCCAGCTCCACGGCACTGGTGAAGTCCGGAAACCACGGCATCTCAACCCCCACGCTCCGTATTGCCTGCAGACGGCCGTCCTTTGTCCTCAGGCAACCTACTCATCCCCAGCGCTGACCCGATGAAAGCCCCTGCTCTGCGGAATGCCCGGGCAGCAGCAGGCGCATGAAGCCCCGGAACCCGGTCAGTTCCGCGCCGGGAAGATCCCTTGCAGGGCGATGCAGAAGTTCAGGACGAGGTAGGGCTGGATGTTGGCGTGCGGCTCGCCGCCCCCGGCGTTGCCGAGCATTCCCGCGTTCATGACGGTGGTCTCGTCGGGCTTGGCCACGTAGGTGTCGGTGCTGGCCCGGGCCAGCGCGCGGCCCGCCGGCCTTACTGCTGCGGCCGGGCTGTTGCTGGCGTGCACGGAGTGGGTGTGGGCAGGCATCTGAGCGGGCAGGAGCGTCACGCTCTCGGTGCCGCCGGCCTGGCCGATGGTGTAGGCCGACAGGCCCGGACTCTGGCCTTGGTGGACCGCCACGCGTGACTGCAGGTCAGGCAGGGCGAAGGTCGTAGTCCCGTTACCCCCGTAAGTCGTGCCGAGGAGGCTGAACAGCGCTTGGTTCTGGTTGATGGGCAAGATCTGGCCGTTACAGAAGGCCCAGCCCTGCGGGGCGAAGTTGAAGCCGAACATCCTGATCTCGCCGACGAATGGCTCAGACACCGTTGTCTCCTTAAGGGGGCGTTGTCACAGGCGATTTGATGATGGCCCACGCCGGCCCGCTACGGCCACTAAAATCCCGCACATCATGCGCGGCGAAGTCAGCGCTCGCCCAGAGCGTCTCCCTGAGGACGGCGAGTTTCTCCTGTCCCTCTACGCGTCCACGCGCAGGCCCGAGCTGACCGGGCTGGGCTGGTCTGCCGCGCAGGAGGATGCCTTCATCCGCATGCAGTTCGATGCCCAGGGCCGCCACTATCGAGGGTCCTTCCCTGAGGCCAGGAATTCGGTCATCTGCGTCGGTGACGAGCGGGCCGGACGCCTGATCGTCAGCCGCTCCCGCGACGAGATCCGCATCGTCGACATCGCCCTCCTGCCGCAGTTTCGCGGCGCCGGCGTCGGGGGCGGCCTGGTCCGGCGCCTGATCGATGAGGCCGATGCGGGCCGGCTCCCGCTCAGATGCCACGTGCTGCGGGGCAATGACGCCCGTCAGTTCTGGGAGCGAGCCGGGTTCGTCGCGCAGGACGAGGACGCGACCTACGTGGCCATGGAGTGGAAGGCTGGCCGGTGACGGACTTCACCGGCCAGTCAGGGAGCCGGCTGATGGTCAGGGCGCGTACTTCAGCACCATGTCGCCGACCTGCGGGAGCGCGGCCTGGACGTGCTTGACGGCGCTGCCGCGGACAGCACGGTAGGCCTTGATGATCGTGGGCCGGTCGGAGGCGGCCGCGCGGGCGTCCGTCACCGAGAGCAGGGACTGCGACACTTCCTCGCCGCGCTTGGCCAGGTAGTCGCCGAATCCGGAGCCGCCGGAGGCGTTGAAGTCGGCCCAGTACGGCTCAAGCTGGTCGACCAGCCCGGGCAGCAGGGACTCCACCATGTGGCGGACGTGGCCAGGCAGGAAGGTATTCACCGTCTTGTAGGCGATCTTGACTGCGGTTCCCGAGACCCCTGACTTCTCCCCGACCTCCTGCTCAATCAGGGCGTAGCAGTCGGCGAGCACCTTGGGCCGGGTGTCCGGCGTGAGCAGGATGTCCTGAAGCATGGCTGCCATGGGTGTTCTTCTCCTTATCGCCGGGCGTGGCCCGCTGAATCCGCACGCATACTGCAGTCGCGCTCCGTCACTAGGGTCACTAGACGGCGATCACCCGGCTAAGGTTTACCGTTTCCCGGCATGACCAGGCGGGATGGTCAGCGCCTGCCCGCTCGGGCCAGCGCCGCCTCGGCCTGCGCGGCGAGAGCGCCGACCAGATCGGCTGCGGACGGCAGGTCGCTGATGAGGTCAATGCCCTCGCCGGCCCACACCGGCTGCGGGAGCAGCTCGCCTCGCGCCACGCCGTCCCGGTACGCCTGCCTGGCATCGGCGTCCGCGGCGAGCTCATCTTCCCGGCCCCGCCACTGATCGAGGAACGGGTGGCCGAGGGTGCGACCCGTGTATTTCGACGGCCACCGGGAGCCCCTGGCGATGTCCAGTATGGTGCTGCGCTCGGTGTCCTCGCCGCGTCCCTCGATGATCGCCTTGCTGATCGAGGGGTCCACAAGTGCCTCGGCCGTGGCCTGAAACCGGGTTCCGATGAGCGCCCCCGCGGCGCCCAGAGCCAGGGCCGCCGCCACGCCCCGCCCGTCGGCGATCCCGCCGGCGGCCAGCACCGGCGTCGGGGCCGCCAAGTCCACCACGACCGGCACGAACGGCAGCGTAGATCGCCCGCGCCGGGCGCCATGCCCGCCGCTTTCGGTCCCCTGCGCCACGATGACATCGGCGCCGATGTCTACCGCCTGCCTGGCCTCCTCCAGGTCGGTGACCTGGAGGATCAGCGCCGCGCCGGCCTGGCGGATGGGTCCTGCGAACGCGCTGGGGTCACCGAAGGACAGCATCACCGCACTCGGGTCCTGCAGCAGCGCGCGCTCGACCGTGCCGACGTCAATCGCCCAGCTCTGGAAACCCACGCCCCACGGCTGGTCCGTGCCGCCGGCCACGATCGGCAGCTCGCGGGCCAGCCAGCCCGGATCCCCGTTGCCGCCGCCCAGCAGTCCCAGCCCGCCGCCGTTAGAGACCGCCGCCGCGAGCACGCCACCGGCCGATCCGCCCATAGGCGCCAGCGCAATCGGGTACCGCAGCGAGAAGAGTTCCGTGAACGCCGTGGACAACCCCATAGCCGCCATCATCGCCGCTCCCGGCCCGCCGGGTACAGCGGATGAGCTCGGCGGTGAAACCGACCGGGCACCGGGTGCGTCTCACTGTGCGTGGGAAATCGCATACGCGGTGACGCTGTGCAGCTGGGGATCGCGCTGGCGGGGACAGCGCTACTGGCCGCCGGATGCGGCTCGGGCTCGGGGCCGCCCGCGCGCTCCCAGCCGGCTCCGGCCGTTATCCGCGGCGTCGCCGCGCGAGAGCCGGCCGCGGACCCGCGGCCCTACGGTGCGGCGGACACCGCGTTCGGCCTGGACGTGCTCGGGGCCTGGTGCCGCGCGGACCCCCAGGCCAACATCGTGTTCTCGCCGGAGAGCCTGGCGAGCGGACTGGGCATGGCCTACCTGGGCGCGCGCGGCGGCACCGCCCTGGCCATGGCGAAGACGCTGCACCTGCCGGTGACCCGGGCGCTGCTGGCTGGCCTGCACGCCAGATCGGGTGCCGTGCGCGCGCTGGACGGACCGGGAGTCACCCTGGCGGCCAGCGATCAGGTATGGGCCGATCCGTCGCTGACCACCCGGCGCGGTTACCTGAACGATGTCGCCACCGGTTACGGCGCCGGCGTCCGGCACGTCCCGTTGCTGACCAAGCCGGACCAGGTCAGCCAGCAGATCGACGCGGTAATCTCCAGGGCCACCAGGGGGCACATACCCCAGCTGCTGGCCCCCGGGCGCCTGCACGGCATCGGCTGGGTGCTCACCGACGCGCTGTACCTGGACGCCGACTGGGCGACGGCCTTCCAGGGTGCCCTGACCAGCACCGGGCAGTTCACCACCGCCGGCGGCCAGCGGGTCAGCGTGCGGTACCTGAACGGCAGCGGCTACCGGTCCGCTACGGCCGGCGGATGGACCGCCGTAGCGCTGCCCTACCGGGGCGGCAGCCTGTCGATGGTCGCGCTGCTGCCCGGCGCCAGGAGCTCACCGGGTTGCCCCGGCCTCGCGGCCGCGGATCTGAGCAAGGTGGTCAGCGGGCTGGCCGGGCCCGCGGCCGGCGGCCAGGTGGGGATCTCGCTGCCGAAGGTGAACCTCAGCTCCCAGGCCGACATGACCAGGCTGCTGAGCCAGCTCGGCATGCGGATCGCCTTCGGTCCCGGCGCGGACTTCACCGGCCTGTCACCACAGGCCGCCGCGATCGGCACGGTCATGCACGCCGCGACCTTGCGGGTCGACGAGAAGGGCACCGTGGCCAGCGCCGCCACCGCGGTCGGCATACTGCCCTCGGCGGCGCGCCTGCAGCCGCGCATCGTTACCTTCGACCGGCCCTATGTGCTCCTGATCACCGACACCGCTACCGGGGAGCCGCTGTTCCTGGCGCGGGTGGCCGACCCCCTGGCGCCCTGAAGCCCGGCCCCCGGCGAGCCCGGCCGGGCAGGCGGGGGTGCGGGCCGCGGGCCGTTCGGCGTGGATGGTGTGATGGTGAGGCGATTCCCTAGCGCCGGAGGCTCCCATGCTGCCCTGGTCAGCCGACATGGCCGGTCAACTCGACGAGCACGTGATCACCAGCGAGCTGCTGCGGGACAACCCCCTCGGCGATCCGCATGAGCGGCCCGTGTGGGTGTACCTGCCGCCCGGCTACCACGACGAGCCCGGCCGCCGTTATCCCGCCGTCTACGTGATCCAGGGATATACCGGGCACCTGGGCATGTGGCGCAACCGCTCGCCCTACCGGCAGCCGTTCATCGAGACTGCCGACCAGGTCTTCGCGACGGGGGAGGCGCCCGCGGCCATCGTGGTGTTCGTGGATGCCTGGACCGCGTACGGCGGCAGTCAGTTCGTGGACTCGCCCGGCACCGGGCGCTACCACTCCTATCTGTGCGACGAGGTCGTGGCCTGGGTGGACGCCCATTACCGGACGCAGGCGGCAGCAGGCCACCGGGCGATTATGGGGAAGTCCAGCGGCGGATTCGGCGCGATGATCACGCCGATGCTGCGGCCTGACCTGTTCGGCGCGCTGGCCACGCATGCCGGCGATGCGCTGTACGAGATGTGCTACATCCCCGATTTCGGCCAGTGCACTCGGCTGCTGCGGGACTATGACGGCGACATCTGGCGCTGGTGGGATGACTTCCGGTCGCGGGTGGCCTTCACCAAGGAAGCCGACCAGCACCTGCTGATGCTGCTGGGCGTGTCGGCCTGTTTCTCCGCGCGCGAGGATGGCACGGTGGCCCTGCCGTTCGACACCCGGACCGGCGCGCTGCGGCCCGAGGTGTGGGAGCGGTGGCTGGACTGGGATCCGGTCCGGATGGCACCCAGGTACGCCGGGGCGCTGCGCTCGCTGCGGGCGATCTGGATCGACGCGGGGACAGCCGACGATTTCTACCTGGATCTGGGGGCAGTGGCGTTCCGCGGGGCGCTGCGCGAGGTCGGCGTGGCCGACGATGTGGTGCAGTTTGAGCTGTTCGAGGGTACGCACGCGGCGATCGACTACCGGTACCCGCTTTCCCTCGCCTGGCTGTGCGAACGCATCGCCTGAGGGCCCGCGGCCTAGCCAGACTTCGCATCAACTTCGCATCGGGGGGCCGCCCCGTGAACGATATTGGCGGACGGTACGTAGTTGAGGTGTACCCAACAACATGGCATAAGGCTGAATGGAGTTTTAGATGAGGAATCGATGGCTGGCGGCCGCCGGTCTCGCCGTCGCGGGCGTCATGCTCGCCGCGTGCGGCAGCTCGGCCGCCAGCAGCAGCCCCGCATCCGGGAGCTCGTCGTCCAAGGCTGCCGTCGCTTCCGGCCCGGGAATCAAGACCCTGAGCATCAGCGGCCGGGGAACGGTCCTGACCGACTCGGCCGGGAAAACCCTGTACTGGTACGCCCCGGACACCACGACCACGTCCGCGTGCAACGGCGTCTGCGCCACGTTCTGGCCGCCGGTGCCCGCAACCGACAAGCCGGCCGCCGGCGTGTCGCTGCCCGGCACGTGGGGCTCGATCACCAGGGCCAATGGCACCAAGCAGCTCACCTATGACGGCCACCCGCTGTACACCTTCAAGCTCGACACCAAGGCGGGCGACGTCAAGGGCAACGGCGTGACCACCACCGGCGGGAATACCTCCGATCTGTGGTGGGCCGTCACCCCGAGCAACGTGAAGCTGGCGGCCGCGCCCAGTGGCGGGTCCTCCTCGGCCCCGGCATCCGGCGGCGGAGGCTACGGCTACTAGCAGCGCCTGCTCCGGTTGGCTGACGGCCCTCCCGCCTGTCGCGGGAGGGCCGTCACGCTGACCGCGGTCTCAGCGCGGGCCTGCTAGCGTCGCGGCTCATGACGGAGCAGATCTACGTCGGCAGCGCCGCCCTGGACGCCGCCGCTGACCGTGGCTGGCTGCTCGGGCACTTCAGGCCCGCCGGTGATGCCCGGCACAGCGACGACGTGGAGATCAAATGGGGAATTCACCCGCGCGGTGACCAGCGCGCGCGATGGGTCACCGGCGAGCGGCGTACTGCCCTGATCCTGCTGGTCAGCGGCCGGTTCCGGGTGGAGCTGCCCGCGCGCAGCGTGCTCCTGGCGCAGCCGGGGGACTACCTCGTGTTCGGCGGCGTTGATCACTCCTGGCAGGCTGAGGAGGACTCGGTGGTCCTGGTGGTCCGGTGGCCGTCCATCCCCGGCTACGCCGTTCCGCTGCCGCCCGGCTGACCGCCGCGCTGACCGGCGCGCCGCTCAGGAGCCTCTGGTTATGCGGGCTCGGCGGGCGCCAGCACGGTCAGGATCGAGGGCAGCGCCCGGATGCGCAGCGGCACTCCGGCCGGCAGGGGCGCGGCTCCGGCGAGTATCTCGCCGTCAGCGGCGGACGGCATCGCCCGGTCGATGGTGAGAGTCACCTCGGCACCGCGTTCGAGGCTGATCTGCGGGAGAGATACGTGCGAGCCGTCCTTGATCTTCGCCAGGGCGCGGACGAACGCGAGTTTCGGGCCCTGCCGCATGATGACGATGTCCAGGATCCCGTCGTGGATCTGCGCCGCAGGGGCGACCATCATGCCCGCGCCGAAGTAGGCCGCGTTCGCGACCACGACGGCATACCCGGCGAACTCATGCACCACGGGGCGCGCGCCTGTACGAGCGCCGTCAGGAACCCTCTCATGAGCGCTGTCACCAGAGCCGTCACCGGAGCCATCACCGGAGCCGTCACCAGCGATCTCGATCCGGAATACCGCTGGCTTCCACCTGGCCAGGGCACGCAGCGCGGCCGCCGGGTACACCATCGGCCCTCTCAGCCACCGGGTCGCGTTGGCGATCTCGCCGGCCACCGACGGGATCCCGGCGTACACGCTCCCGGCCACGATGGCCTCGGGCGCCCCGGGCGTGCCGACGCCGATGAGGTCGACCTGCCGGGCCCGCCCGCCGGTCAGCACCCGCACGGCCGCCGCCGGATCCACCGGTATGGCCAGCACGCGCGCGAGATCGTTACCGCGGCCGGCCGGGATGATCCCGTAGCGGCCGCCCGCACTGGCCACGACCCCCGCGAGCGCTCCGGCGAGCCCGTCCCCGCCCACCGCCACCACCACCTGCCCGGCCCGCGCGCCGCGGTCGGCCAGTTCCCTCGCGTGCGCCAGGCTGGCTGACTCGCTGACCGTGTAGGCAGCGCGCGCCGCATCGAGCGCGGCGGTGGCCTGCGGCAGGATCCGCAGGCCGCGGCCGCCGCCCGCGGCCGGATTGACCACAAGACAGAACGGACCGATCACCGGAATCTCCTCTGCTGGCCAGAACGGACACGCTACCGGTGCGGGAGCTACGGGCCCTGGTGATCGTTAACGGCCGCGGGCGCAGGCTGGCCGGGCGTACGATCTGGTGCCATGGCGGGTCAGCGTAAGGAAGACGGCACCGGAGCGCAGTATCTCCAGGTGCAGACCACGACTGACTCGAGGGCAGAGGCGATGGAACTCGCCCATGATGCCGTGGAAGCCAGGCTCGCGGCCTGCGCCCAGGTGGCCGGGCCGATCGCCAGCATGTACTGGTGGGAGGAAAGCCTCGAGCGAGCCGAGGAATGGCTGATCATGCTCAAGCTCCCGGCCGATGGCTATGACGACCTCGCCGATTTCCTCGCCGAGCGGCACAGCTACGACGAACCGGAGATCACCGCGCTGCCCATCGTCACCGGCTCGCCGGCGTATCTCAGCTGGATATCAGACGAGACCCGCCAGGAGTGACGCCCTGGCCTGCGCTCGCGGCGGGCCAGGGCCGCCCTGGGCTGGCGCGGCGTGAGCGTGGCTAGCCAGCGGGCGGGACGTTCCATGAGCTGATCACCGGCATGTCGTGCTCGGTTCCCAGGGTGCTGACGGTACCGGTATCCAGCCGGAACAGGCGGCCGCCGGCCGGCTCCAGTTCCAGCCACCGGGCCGTCAGCACGCGCAGGATATGGCCGTGTGCCACCAGCGCCACGTCAGCCCCGTCATCCTCGGCCAGCAGCGGCCGCACTCTCGCGAGCACCGCATCCGCCCGCGCTCCTACCCGGGCGATGGTCTCGCCGGGGTGGCCGGCGCCGCCGTGGACCACGCCGTCGCGCCACAGGTACCAGCCGGGCCGGTCCGTCTGGATCTGCGCGGTCGTTCGCCCTTCGTAGCCGCCATAGTCCCATTCCTGCAGGTCAGCATCGGTCTTCGCGCCGGACAGGCCGGCCAGCTCGGCGGTGCGAACCGCGCGCCGGGCCGGGCTGGTGAGCACCGCGCCGATTTTCCGCCGGGCCAGAGCCGGGGCGAGCTTGGCCGCGGCCGCCTCGCCGCGGGGGGTGAGCGGGATGTCGGTCCGGCCGGTATGCCGCCCTGACGCGCTCCACTCGGTCTCGCCGTGCCGAAGCAGGATCAGCTCTCCCATGGGCAATATCGTCGCACGGTTGCCGCCGCACGGCCGTCGCCGCGCAGCCGCCAGAGCGCGTCAGCCGAGCAGTCTCCCGGCGTCGAGGGAGATCTCGAACGGCTCGGGCAGCCGGAGCGCCTGCCCGGCCGTCACCTGGTGACAGGCCTGGTAGGCCGCAGCGCCGGGCTCGCTGAACAGGGTCACCGTGGCCGGATCGGCGAACTGGTCGATGATCAGGTACAGCGGCACACCGCCCTGAGCGTAGGCACGGGGCTTGGCCACCCGGTCCTGGCGCTGGCTCGACGGCGAGACGACCTCCGCGACCAGCAGGACGCCGCCGGAAAGCAGCTCATTGTCGCCGAAGCCGGGCGCGTCCCGGGGGGCGATCATCAGGTCGGGGATCAGGCGCTCCCTGGTCGCGGTGACATGCACGGTCAGATTGGTGTGGATCCGCCAGCCATGCTGCCGCTTGACATCGATCAGCGCATCAATCAGCTCGTCAATCGCCATCGAGTGCCCTGTGCTCGCGCTCGGGCTCACGACGATCTGCCCGTCGATAAGCTCCACCCGGTGGCCGGGAATGTCCAGTGTTTCCCACAGGCCTTCCAGGTCCGCCAGCTCCGACTCGGCGGTGGTAGGGCCGCCGGCGCCCGGCATCGCCATCGCTCGTGCCTCCACTTCACCGTCACCCTCCACGGTACGCGCATCGATGCTGACTATCCGGAGCAGAACGTATCGCCGGGCATTGACAGCGCCGGCCGATGCCGGCTTGACCGCGGCGGCCTCCACATGTAAGTTCTGACTGACAGGTGAAAGGAGCCGACATGCCAGGGCCGACGCTGACCAGTGAGGCGGGACTGCTCGCCGTGCTCACGGCCGTCGCGAACCCGCTGCGAATGCGGATCATCGCGGAACTGGCCGCGGGCCGCGTGCACGTCAGCGAGCTGGCCCGTCGGCTCGGCATCTCCCGGCCGCTGCTGTACATGCACCTGGACCGCCTGGAGAAGGCGGGCCTGGTGGCCGGCCAGCTGGAATTGTCCGAGGACGGGAAGGCCATGAAGTACTTCACCCTAGTTCCGTTCGAGCTGAGGCTGACGACGGAGACGATCATCGGGGCCCTCCGGGCCGGCGATGACGGCCGCGAGATCGGCGAGGAACCCCACGACCACGTGAAAGAGAGCGACACATGACCGCCATGCCGCTGGCGACCGCCCAGAGCGCCGTATCGCTGGCATCCACCCATACCACGAACTACGCCACCACCATCATCTCGGTCGGCATCGTCGTCGTCATCGGCGTGGTGATCGCCGTCGTCGTCTCGTCGTACTTCCGGCTGCAGGGCCATCGCGCCGATGCGGTCGCGATGGCCTCCTACCGCAAGCTGGCCGAGGATGCGGTGGCCAACCAGCAGGAGCTGCGCGGCCAGCTGGCCCAGCTGACCGAGAAAGTCCAGGCGGTCGAGAAGCTGATGCGGGAGGTAGGGTGACCAGCGCCCGGGTCGGCGGTGCCTGGCGCCAGCGGCCGCCCCGCGACCCGTTCCGGCTCGCCTGGTCCGCCGCCCCGTGGGCCGCGGCCGGCTACCTGATCAGCTACCTCGCGATCAGCTGGGTACTGTTCGCCGTCGCCTTCACCGCCGTAACAGCCGCTGCCGTGCTGGCCATCTTCCTGGTCGGGCTCCCGCTCCTGGTCGCCGCATCGGGAGCGATCCGCGGCTGCGCCAACGTCGAGCGCGGCATGCTGGCGCAGATGCTCACCGCACCCGTCCGCGGCGATTATCGCCAGGCCGCCAAGCCGGGCATCATCGCGGAGGTCAAAGCCCGGTGGCAGGACGTGGCCACCTGGCATGACCTGGCCTACCTGGTCGGGCTGTGGGTGCCGCTGTATCTGCTCGACGCCATCGTGATCGGTATCTGGCTGACCTTCCTGGCCGGGATTACGCTGCCGATCTGGTACTGGGCGCCGCGCGGTGACGTCGGTTTCGGCTACGTCAACGGCACGCAGGTGCACGGCGTGGCCCTCGGCTACTTCCCGCACGGGGCCAGCGGCCCTGGCCGCGTCGGCCTCTACGTCGACACACTGCCGAAGGCCCTGCTCGCCGCCGCCGGCTTCCTCATCTTGTTCCTGCTCTTCAACTACGTCGTCGTGGCCGCCGCCCGCGCGCACGCCAGGGTCGCCCGCTCGCTGCTGGGCGCTCCCGCCGACCCGCTGGCGCCGGCCAGGGAGGTCCTGACCCAGCCCGGCCCGCTGGGCTCCCTGAACAATCCGGACCCGAAACGGGCCCCTTCCGGCCAGCCAGCTTCCGCCCGCTGATCTAGCCCCCGCGACTCGCCCCGCGACTCGCCCCAGTTCTCCCCTTAGCCCAGCGCGTCCCGTCGACCAAAGCGAGGCCAGCCATGCGCCAGTCGTTCAGTTCAGCATTGCCGAAAACCGCCGCCGGGGCCGAGCCCGGTACCCAGACCGTCGAGGAGCGCCCGCCGGTCACCGGGCCCGGCCCCGGCGGCGGCCGGACCCGGCCGCCGGCTGCCGAGCGGATCGCCGGGTGGAGCACCCGGCACCGCAAGACGGCGGTGCTGGGCTGGCTGGGCCTGGTCCTGGCCGCGTTCGCCGTCGGCCAGCTGCTGGGAACGGCGAGCCTGCCGCAGTACGACCCCGGCCAGTCCGGGCGCGCGGAGCAGACCCTGCAGCGGCTCGGGGTGATCACCCCGCCGGCCGAGAGCGTCCTGATCCAGGCGCGAGCACCGGGCGCCAGGTTCGCCGCTGACCCGGCCATGCGCCAGGCGGCCCGCCAGGTGGCCGTCGCCCTTGCTGGCCTGCCCCGGTCGGCCAGGGACATCGCCGCGCCGCCGGATAACGGCCGGTCACGGCTGATCTCCGCCGACGGGCGCAGCGCGCTGGTCACATTCGAGGTGCCGGGGAACCCCTCCAACCAGGACGCCGCGGTCGCTCCCGCGCTGCGGGCCGTAGCCGCCGTCCAGGCCCGTCACCCCCGGTTGCGGGTGCGCGAGGCCGGCGACGCGAGCACGGACCGGGTGGCCAATGGCGTACTGTCGCGTGACTTCCGCAAGGCGGAGGTGACCTCGGTGCCGATCACCCTGATCCTGCTGCTGGCCGTCTTCGGTGCTCTTATCGCGGCGGGCATCCCGCTGCTGCTGGCCGGGACCGCCGTGATTACCGCCATCTCGCTGCTCGCCGTGCCGAGCCGCTGGCTGCCCATCGGGTCAAGCACGTCCGAGGTGGTCCTGATCATCGGGATGGCGGTCGGCATTGACTACACGCTCTTCTACCTGCGCCGGGAGCGGGAGGAACGAGCAGCAGGCCGCAGCACCAGCGAGGCCCTGCGGATTGCCGCGCGGACCTCGGGCCGGGCGATCGTGGTTTCCGGGCTGACCGTGATGACCGCCCTGGCCGGGCTGTTCCTGACCGGATACTCGATCTTCACCGGCGTCGCCATCGGCGCGATCGCGGTGGTCGGGATCGCGGTCGCCGGCTCGGTGACCGTGCTGCCCGCGCTGCTGTCCCTGCTCGGCGGGTGGGCGGACCGCGGCCGGATCCCGTTCCTCGGCAGGCGCCGGATGGCCGCCCGCCCGTCGCGGCTGTGGGCCGCGCTGGCTCGCCGGGTGGTGCGGCGCCCCGCGGCCTGGGGCGGCGTGGCCGCCCTGCTGATGCTCGCCCTCGCCGTCCCCGCGCTGGGCCTGCGGCTCGGCAATCCGCCGGACAGCGGTTTCCCGGCCAGCCTGCCGGTCGTGGCCACTCAGGCCGGCATCCAGCGCGCGTTCCCCGGCCGCCCGGCGCCGGCGCAGGTCGTGGTGACGGGCCGCACCCCCGCCGATCTGACCAGCGCGGGCCTGCGCGCGGCTCTTACCGAGCTGCGCGGGGCGGCATCAGCGCGCGGCCCGGTCCGGCCGGGCGTCACGGCGTCCGCGGTAGCGGGGGGCCGCGCGCTGATCGTTGACGTTCCGCTGGCGGGGGAGGGCGGAGGTGCCGTTTCGAATGGAGCTCTTCTTACTCTCCGGGACAGGATCCTGCCGGCCACGCTGGGTCATGCGCGCGGTGTCAGCTGGGCGGTGACGGGGGAGACGGCCAGCAACTACGACGACATCGCGGTGCTGCACTCGCGCACGCCGCTGGTGCTGGCCGTCGTCGCCGTGCTCGCCTTCGTGCTGCTGCTGGTCGCGTTCCGGTCGGTGGCGATCCCGCTGGTGTCGGTCGGGCTCAACCTGCTGTCGGTCGCCGCGGCCTACGGCCTGGTCACGCTGATCTTCCAGGACGGACGGCTGCAGGGGCTGCTGGGCTTCACCGGCTACGGGGCGATCGTGCCGTGGATCCCGCTGTTCATGTTCGTGTTCCTGTTCGGGCTGAGCATGGACTACCACGTGTTCATCCTGAGCCGGATCCGCGAGCTGCGCTCCGGTGGCGTGAGCACGCCGGACGCCATCGTGGGCGGCATCTCCAGCAGCGCCGGGGTGGTGACCAGCGCCGCCGTGATCATGGTGGCGGTCTTCTCGATCCTGGCCACGCTGTCACTGATCCAGCTCAAGATGCTGGGCGTCGGCCTGGCCGCGGCGGTACTCATCGACGCGACGGTCGTGCGCGGGATCCTGGTGCCGGCCGCCCTGGCGCTGCTGGGCGAGCGCAGCTGGTGGCTGCCCCGCTGGCTATCCTGGCTGCCCGGCCGCACGGTGCCGCGGCGCTAGCGGCGCGGGCGGGGGACGCGGCTAGGGGAGGGTCAGGATCTCGTAGCCGTCGGCCGTCACGACCAGGGTGTGCTCGAACTGGGCGGTCCGCTTCCTGTCCCTGGTGACCGCGGTCCAGCCATCGGGCCAGAGGTCATACTCGATCGTGCCCAGCGTCAGCATCGGCTCGATCGTGAAGGTCATCCCCGGCTCCATCATGATGCTCACGTCGGGGTCGTCAAAGTGCGGGACGATCAGGCCCGAGTGGAAGGTGGTGCCGATGCCGTGCCCGGTGAAATCACGGACGACCCCGTAGCCGAACCGGCGCGCGTAGGACTCGATGACGCGGCCTATGGCGTTCAGCGGCCGCCCGGGGGCAACCGCGCGGATGCCGCGCATCATGGCCTCGTGGGTCCGCTCGACCAGCAGCCGGGATTCCTCGTCCACGTGGCCGACCAGGAAGGTGGCATTGGTGTCGCCGTGCACGCCGCCGATGTAGCCGGTGATGTCGACGTTGACGATGTCGCCGTCGGCGAGCACGGTGTCGTCCGGGATGCCGTGGCAGATGACCTCGTTGACCGACGTGCACAGGGATTTCGGGTAGCCGCGGTAGCCGAGGGTGCTCGGGTAGGCCCCGTGGGCGCAGAGATACTCGTGGCCGACCCGGTCCAGCTCATCGGTGGTCACGCCGGGAGCGACATGCCTGCCCACCTCGGCCAGGGCCCGCGCCGCGATCCGGCCCGCGATGCGCATCGCCTCGATCGTCGCGGCATCCTTGACGTCGCTCTCACCGGTCTTCGGGTACTTGCGGCCGACATACTCCGGCGGCGTGACTCGCGGGGGAACCTGCCGCAGCGGGGAAACCCGGCCGGGCTGGAGCGTAGTTGCCATGATCTGGGAGTCTAGTTGCTATGGACGGTAAGCAGCAGTGGTGGTTCTGCCTCAAGCACATGACCGTGGAGCCCGACGACGGCTGTCCGGGCAAAGACCGGCTCGGCCCCTACCCCACCCAGGATGCGGCCGCGCACGCGCTGGAGACCGCCAAGCGCCGCAACGAGGAATGGGACGCCGCCGACGGCGACTGACCGGCTTCACCCCCGTGGGGTGAGTCATTCGCGGCCCGGTCACTACAGTCTCGGATGCATGAGTACCGGTGACAGTCCCGCGTGATGACCAGGACTGGCCGTGCCGCTGGTTGATCGGCGCTTGCTGCGTTTTGCCGGGGCCGCCCGTGGCTCCCTGGTCCTCACCGTCAGCCTCGGGCTGGGCGGGACCGCGCTGATTCTCGCGCAGGCCGGCTTGCTGGCTCATGCCCTCGCCGCCGCGACGCGCGGCCACGGCGTGGCCGCCCTCTCCGGCACCCTGACGGCGCTGCTGGCGGTAGCGGCCGCGCGGGCGGCCCTGACGTACGGCGGGGAGGCGGCGGCTCTGCGCGCGGCCGCGACCGTGAAGTCGCGGCTGCGGCGCGCGCTGGTCGAACGCGCGGTACGGCTCGGCCCGGTGTGGCTGGGCGGCCAGCGGACCGGGGAGATCTCGGCGCTGGCCACCAGGGGCCTGGACGGGCTGGACGCCTACTTCGCCCGCTACCTTCCGCAGCTGGTCCTGGCCATCATGGTGCCGGTCGCGGTCCTGGTGCGGGTGGCGGCCGCCGACTGGATCTCCGCGGTGATCATCGGTATTACGCTGCCGCTCATCCCGGTGTTCACGGTCCTGGTCGGCTGGCATACCAAGGCCCGCACGCAGCGGCAGTGGCGGCTGCTGGCCGGGCTGGCCGGGCATTTCCTCGACGTGGTGGAGGGCTTGCCCACGCTCAAGGTGTTCGGCCGGGCGAGGGTCCAGGAAGAGGTCATCGGGAACGTCACCAACGCGCACCGCGAGGCCACCATGTCCGCTCTGCGGGTGGCGTTCCTGTCCGCGCTCGTGCTGGAACTGGCCGCGGCCCTGGCCACCGCGCTGGTCGCGGTGGAGGTAGGACTGCGGCTGCTGGGCGGCCACATCGGGTATGAGACGGCGCTGCTGGTGCTGCTGCTGACCCCGGAGGCCTACCTGCCGCTGCGATCGGTCGGGGCGCAGTGGCACGCGAGCATGGAGGGCGCCGCCGCGGCCCGGCGCGTCTTCGAGATCCTGGACACGCCGGCGGCGGCCGGACCGGCAGCTGAGCCTGCTGCCCCCGAGCCTGCTGCCCCCGAGCGCGCCGCCCCCGAGCCTGCCGGCCCCGAGCGCGCCGCCCCCGAGCCTGCCGGCCCCGGCCGGCGCCGCCCGGCCGCAGACCTGCGAACTGACGAGATAAGCCTGGCCGGGGTCACCGCGGTCTATCCTGGCCGGCCTCGCCCGGCCCTGGACGCGGTGAGCCTGATCATCCGGCCGGGGGAGCGGATCGTGCTGACCGGGCCGAGCGGGGCGGGCAAGAGCACCCTGCTCGCGCTGCTGCTGCGGTTCATCCAGCCGGCCGCGGGGACGATCCAGGCCGGCGGCGCCGACCTGGATGCGATCGGCGTCGACCAGTGGCGCGCCCAGATCGCCTGGGTGCCGCAGCAGCCTTACCTGTTCTCGGGCAGCGCCGCGGACAACATCGCCCTCGGCCGCGGCGGCGCGAGCCCCGCCGCTGTCCGCCGGGCCGCCGGGCTGGCCGGGGCGGCGGAGTTCATCGAGGCCCTTCCGGCCGGCTTCGACACGCCGCTCGGGGAGCGCGGACTGCGGCTGTCGGCGGGCCAGAAACAGCGGATCGCGCTGGCCCGCGCGTTCCTGCGGGACGCGCCGCTGCTGCTCATGGACGAGCCCAGCGCGCACCTGGATCCGGCCAGCGCGCGCCAGGTCGGGCTGGCCATCGAGACGGCGCTGGCCGACCGCACGATCGTCCTGGTCAGCCACGGCCAGGGCTGGACCGGCGGGGCCGGCCGCGTCATCCGCCTGGAGCACGGGACGCTCCTGTCCGCCGCCGGAGCGCAGTTGTGAACGGCCGCGTGACCGCCGGCCCCTCAGCTAACGCGGCGAGTGCGGGCGGCCCGGCCGCTGTGCCCGCGGCGCCCGCGGCGGCCAGGCGGCCGCTGCTGCGCCTGCTGTGGCTGGCCCGGCCGCTGCGCGGCCGGCTGCTGCTCTCGGTCCTGGCCGGTGCGGCCGCCACGGGCTGCGGCGTGGCCCTGCTGGGCACGTCGGGATTCCTGCTGGCCCGCGCCTCCGAGCATCCCAGCATCCTGGCCATTTCCGTGGCGGTGGTAGCCGTCCGCGCGCTCAGCATCGGCCGGGGGGTATCGAGGTACCTCGAGCGGCTGACATCGCACGATGTGGCGTTCCGGATCCTCGGCGACATCCGGGTCACGATCTACCGGCGGCTGGAACGGCTGGCCCCGGCCGGGCTGGCCGCCTTCCGCTCCGGCGACGTCCTGGCCGCCCTGATCAGCGATGTGGATGCCACGCAGGACCTGTTTATCCGCGGGATCGGGCCGCCGGTCGCCGCCGCTCTCGTCGGCGCCGGCGCGGTGACGGTCTGCCTGCTCATCCTCGCACCGGCCGGCGGCGTGCTCGCCCTCGGGCTGCTGGCCGCCGGGGCGGGAGTGCCGCCGCTGGCCGTCGCGGTCTCTCGCCGTGCGGCCAGGGTCACCGCCGCGGCGCGGGGGGAGCTGGGCGCGACGATAACGGACGTGCTGTCCGGCGCGGCCGATCTGCACGCCTTCGGTGCGCAGGAGTCCGCCCTCACCGAGGTGGCCAGGGCCGACGGGCAGCTGACCGTGCTGGCCAGGCGATCTGCCGTCGCGGCCGGACTGGGCAGCGGGCTGACCACCGGGCTCACCGGGCTCACGCTGTGGGCGGTGCTCGTGCTCGGCGTGGCCGCCGTCGGGGACGGCACGCTGACCAGGGTGCCGCTGGCGGTGCTGACCCTCACCGCGCTGGCCTCGTTCGAAGCTGTCACCGTGATGCCGGCCGCCGCCCTGCAGCTCGGCGCGGCGCGCGCCTCAGCCGGCCGCATCGGCGCGATCCTGGATGCGCCGGAGCCGGTGGCCGAGCCGCAGGCTCCCCTCCCGCTGCCGGCTGGGCCGGTACATGTGCAGCTCAGGGGCGTGCAGGTCCGGTATGAGCCGGACGGGCCGCTGGCGCTCGACGGGCTCGATCTTGACCTCCCGCCAGGCCGGAGAGTTGCTCTCATCGGCCCGAGCGGTGCGGGCAAGTCCACGGCCGCGGCCGTGCTGCTGCGCTTCCGCGACCCGGCCGGGGGCACCGTCACCCTCGACGGCGTCGACCTGGGCCGCTACGGCACCGATGAGGTCCGCACCGTGATCGGCGGCTGCCCGCAGGATCCGCACATCTTCGATACCACGATCCGCGGCAACCTCGCCCTGGCCCGGCCCGGCGCCACCGACGGCGAGCTGGCCGCCGCGGCCGGCCGGGCCGCTCTGCTGCCCTGGATCCGGTCCCTGCCGCAGGGGTGGGACACCCGGGTCGGCGCGCACGGAGCGGCCATGTCCGGCGGCGAGCGCCAGCGGCTCGCCCTGGCCAGGGCCCTGCTCGCCGATCCAGCCGTACTGGTCCTGGACGAGCCGACCGCGCACCTGGACCCCGAGGCGCGCGCGGCCCTGACCGCCGATCTGCTCGCTCTCACCGCGGGCCGGGCCACCTTGCTTATCACCCACGAGCTTGAGGGACTCGATCTCCTCGACGAGATCATCGTCCTGGACCACGGCCAGGTCGCGCAGCGCGGTACTCATCAGCAGCTCGCGCAGGCCGAGGGGCCCTACCGGCAGCTGCTGGAGAGGCAGTCGTTCTGGGCCCCGCGGGGGCCGGCGGCTGAACCGGCCGGGCTCAGGCGGGCAGCGGCTCAGGCGGGGCAGCGGCTCAGGCGGGCGCGCCGGGTCTCAGGCGGGTGCCGGGCCGAGGGAGACGATGATGTCGCCGGCCTGAGGCAGCGGCGGGCTGGACTCGGTGACGGCGGCCAGGTGGCCATCGGCGCGCACGAGGAACAGGGCGTCCTGCCCGGCGGGCAGGTCGCCGCCGTGCTGCGCCATGATCTGGGCCCCCGCGTGATACCGGCGGCTCACCGCCGGCCGGGTCAGGCCGGGGCCGAAGAGGACCTCGGCGCCGGTGTAGGGAGCGACCACCCCGTGGCTGCCCTGCGGCGGCGCGAGCCGGTAGACGCGCCCCTCGACGGTGCCTTCCAGCAGTGCCGAGGCGAGAGCGTTGAAATCATCCTCGGCGGTGAGCAGGAGCACGGCGGTAATTCCCTCCAGCCGTGCTCCGCTGCCCGTGGCCGCCGCGAGCAGGCCGCCCGGCGCCAGCTCGAGCCCGGCGTCGCGAATTCGCTCCCGCTGCTGCTCCAGGCCGGCCCACATCAGCACGTCCAGGCCCGCGGACTGCAGCGCCCGCCCGAGGTCTACCACCCACGGATCGCCGCCGATCAGCAGCGGCCGGGTGCGGTCCGGGCGCCCGACGCCGAGGAATCTGGCCACCGGGGCGGCGGTCAGGCCGTACAGGATCACGGTCGCCACGATCACCATGAACGTGACCGGCAGGATCTTCGCCGCGCCGCCGATGCCGGCGGCGACCAGGCCGGCGGCGAACGTCGAGGCGGTGGCGGCGGCGACGATGCCCCGCGGGGCCATCCAGCCGACGAAGGCGCGCTCCCCCCTGGTCAGGTCCGTCCGCAGGGTGGATGCGAGGGCCACGACCGGCCGGGCGACCAGGACGAGGATCGCGACCAGGCCGAGCGTGGGCAGCACCAGGTGCCGAAGCGACTGCGGGGTGACGGTGGCCGAGATGGAGATGAACAGCACGCCGATAGTCAGCTGCACCAGGGCCTCGAAGAACGGCCGGCGGGCCGGGAGGTCAGCGCCGCCCTGATTGGCCAGCGCCAGCCCCATGATGATCGCCGCGATGAGCCCGGTGTCGGCGCGGATGACGTCGCACAGGGCCGCCACGGCAATCACCGCGGCCAGCTGGGCCGTCGTGCCGAGTACCTCGCCGAGCCCCAGCTTGCGCAGCAGCAGCCACAGCAGCCCGGCGCCCAGGGCGCCGCCGGCCACGCCGACCGCGACGCTGGCCGCGAACTGCGCGACCTGGCTGGCCGGGCCCTTGTGGGTGCTCGCGATGACGGCGTGGAACACCAGCGCGCCGAGGATGCCGCCAATCGGGTCGATCAGCGATCCTTCCCACACCAGGACCTGCTGCAGCCGTTCCGTCGGCCGGACGAAGCTGAGCAGCGGGCCGACCACCGTCGGCCCGGAGACGACGAGGATGACCCCGATCATCACCGCTGCGCCCCGCGACATGCCGAGCAGCAGCGCCGCCGACGGCGCGGCCAGCGCCCAGGTGATCACCACGCCGACGCTGATCAGGGTGATCACGACCCGCCGGACGTGGCCCCGGAGCTTGCGCAGGTCGAGGCCGAGGCCGGCGTCGTAGAGGATGACCGCGACGGACAGCGATACCAGGGGCTCGAAGGCCGGCCCGAGCAGCCGCTCAGGATTGATATCGGAGGTCAGCGCGCCCGCGACGAAGCCAACCGGAAGCAACACGATGATCGCGGGAATGCGCAGACGGCTGGCCAGTATCTGCGAGCCGACGGCGAGGGCGAGAGTCAGTCCGACGCCTATCAGAATCTGGTTGGTCGTCACGTCAGTCCCTTGTAATGCTGCGTTCTTAAATAGTTTGCTAGCCGTTCAATTTACTATTTCTGGTCACGGCCTGGGGCCAGGCAATCATCCAGCCCCGGCCAATGTCCTCATTCTGCTGAGGTGATGGCGGCTGAGCCGTAACTATCACCCTGATCAGATGAAGTGCTTATCACGGCCGCGCGCTATAAAGCTACTCGGCTGATGCCCGCAAAAGGGAAAGCGGCCGGGTCGCGCTGTCAGCGCCGCCCGGCCGCTCACGGCCATCCGCATTTCCTGGCTATCCTGCTCCGGCTTTAGCCGAAGGTCGAGGTCTCCGGCTCGGCGTCGATGAGTGTCGATACCGCCTCGATCAGGGCCAGGTGGGTGAACGCCTGCGGGAAGTTCCCCAGATGCTGGCCGGTGGCCGTGTCGATTTCCTCCGCGTAGAGCTGCAGCGGCCCGGCAAACGACAGCAGCTTCTGGCACAGGGCGTGCGCGCGCTCGGTCTCGCCGATCATGGCCAGCGTGGTCACCAGCCAGAACGAGCAGATCGTGAACGTGCCCTCCTCGCCCTCGAAGCCGGTGTCCGTTCCCTCCACCCGATAGCGCAGGACCAGGTCATCCTTCGTCAGCTCGTCGGCGATGGCCAGCACGGTCGCCCTGACTCGCTCGTCGTCGGGCGGCAGGAATCCCATGATGGGCAGCAGCAGCAGGGAGGCGTCGAGATCATCGGTCTCGTAGTGCTGCCGGAAGACCCCGCGATCGGAAACGCCCTTGTCCAGTATCTCGGCCATCATCTCGTCGGCGCCTGCCCGCCACCGCTCGGCGCGGTCGTCGCCCCGCTCCCTGGCCAGGTCCGCGCCGCGCGATGCCGCCACCCAGCACATCACCTTGGATGCCGTGAAGTGCTTCGGATCGCCGCGCACTTCCCAGATGCCCTGGTCAGGCTCATGCCAGTGCGTGAGCGCGGCCTCCACGAATCCCGCGAGCCCTTCCCAGACCGGCGTCACGATCTGGGCTGCGGCCCGGTGGAACTGGACGTCCAGGGCGTCGAGGATCATCCCCCACACGTCGTGCTGTTTCTGATTCCAGGCCCCGTTGCCGATCCGGACCGGGCGCGCCCCCCGCCACCCGGACAGGTGGTCGAGGGTCTTCTCGGTCAGGTCCCGCTCGCCGCCGATGCCGTACATGATCTGGAGCTCGAAGCGCCCGTTGAGGTCGCCTCCGCTGACCGCGTCGACCACGAAGCCGAAGTACTCGATCGCCTCCCAGTCGAAGCCCAGGCGATACAGCGAGCGGAGCATGAACGCTGAGTCCCTGATCCAGGTGTACCGGTAGTCCCAGTTGCGCGCCCCGCCGGGTGTCTCCGGCAGTGACGTCGTCGACGCGGCCATGATGGCACCCGTCGGGGCGTAGCTGAGGCCCTTCAGGGTGAGGGCGCTGCGGTCAATGTAGGGTTTCCACGGATGGTCGCGGATCTTGGCCGAGCTCAGCCAGTTGCGCCAGAAATCGACGGTGACGGTCATGGCGCTGAAGGCCGCGTCCAGGCTGTCGGGGATGTTGGCGCCGCCCCAGGAAAGCGCCACGAAGGCCGATTCGCCCTGACTGAGCGTCGTGCGGCCATAACTGCGGGCGCCGAAGACGCCGAGCCGGATGTTGCCCGCCAGGTTCAGCTGGAGGTCCCCCTCCTTAGGGGCAAGCGTCATGGAGTCGTAGCCGTCGCCCTGGTAGCTCCAGGTGCCGCCGGCCGTCCCGTAGTTAAACAGCGGGGCGCAGTTCACGATGGCCTCGACCCGGCCGCTGATGCAGGTAGCGATCCGGACCAGGGCCCCGACGGCACCGAAATCGGAGGGGGCCCGATGGTAGTCCGCCCGCCGTCCCTGGCTCTGGGTCGGGCCGATGACCAGGAAGTCATGAACGGTCATCCAGCCGGTCGGGGTCTGCCAGGTCGTCTCCATCACCATCGTTCCCGGCACGTACCTGCGATGCTGCGGCACCTGGGCGTTGGACGGGCCGAACCTGAACGAGCCGGCGGCCCGGTCCAGCAGCGCCCCGAACACGCTCGGCGAGTCGGGCCGCGGCAGGCATAGCCACTCGACCGCCCCGTTCGGCGCGATCAGGCAGCTCTGCTCGCAATTGGACAGGAACGCGTAGTCGGCGATGGGCGGGAAGGCGGTGGTCGGTGCCTGACCTTTCGCGGTCGGGGTAGGAACGTCGGGCACGTGGCCCCCCTTTTCGTAGTTGAGACCGGGCCTGCTCAGGCCATCCGGGCCTGGAGGTGCTCGCCGACGCGGATGGCGTTGGCCATGGCGGTCAGCGCCGGGTTCACCGCGCCGATGCTGGGGAAGAAGCTGGTGTCGACGACATACAGGTTGTCGACCTCGTGGGCCTTGCAGTTGACGTCGAGGACCGAGGTCGCGGGATCGGTGCCGAACCGGCACGTGCCCGCCTGGTGGGCTACGCCCGCCACGGGGACGTCCATGCTCATGTAGAAGTTCTTGTCCAGGATGTGGTGGGCGGCCATCCCGACGTGGTTGAGGATCTTCCTGAGCTCGTGGTAGAGGCCGTTGGCCTCCTCGTCGTTGGTCGCGGTGTAGGCCAGGTGAATGTGGCCGTCCTGGTCGACGGTGACACGGTTGCCGGGCTTGGGCACATCCTCGGTGGTCAGCCAGAAGTCCACGGCGTGGTGGGCTACCTCGTCCAGGCTCATGCGCGGGGCGAGCTTGGTGAGCTTGGGCTCCTCGCCCTTCATCGCCATCGCGTTGGACTTGCCGAGCAGCTGGATATTGCCGAGCGGCCAGTCCCGGCCGTTGCCGGGCAGATAGAAGTCGTTGAGGGCCAGCGTCTTCTGGAACACCGTGTCGTTGCGCTCCTTATCGAGCGCCACCACGGCCTTGCTGTTGTGGTACATGTAGTTGCGGCCCACCTGGTCGGAGCCGTTGGCCAGGCCGGCCGGATGGTGCTCAGAGGCGGACTGGAGCAGGATCTTGGCGCTATTAGACGCGCCGGCCGCGACCACCACGATGTCGGCCTCGTAGACCTCGTCCGCGCCGTCGCGCGTTACCGCCACGCTCGTGACGGTCCGGCCGGACGGGTCTGTCTGCAGCCGCTTGACCTCTGCGTTGACCAGCAGGGTCACGTTCGGCTGGTCCAGCGCCGGGCGCACCGCGATGACCTCGGCGTCGGACTTGGCGTGCACGAGGCACGGGTAGCCATCGCACCACGCGCAGCGGATGCACTTGCTGGCGGGCCGGTCGGCCTCATCCAGCAGGATGCCGCACGGCGCGTGGAACGGATGGTAGCCGCCCGCTTCCAGGGTCTCGGAGATCTGCTGGATCCGCGGCTCGTGCGAGACGGCCGGCCACGGGTACTGCTTGGACCAGTGGCCCTCGCTGGGATCCTCGCCGTGGTCACCGTGCACCTGGTACAGCCACTCGGCCTTGGTGTACCACGGCTCGAAGTCGTCGTAGCTCAGCGGCCAGGCCGGCGACAGGCCGTCGGCGTGCTGGAGCTCGCCGAAGTCCTCGGGGCGCAGTCGGTACAGAGCGGCGCCGTACAGCTTGGTGGCACCGCCGACGAAATAGTGCACCTGCGGCTGGAACGGCTGGCCGGCCGCGTCGAACCACGTCTCCGGCGAGATGTAGCGGCCGTCCACGAATACCGGGCCGGGACTCCAGTTCTCCATCTCGCGCTGCAGGAAGTTGCCGCGCTCAAGCAGCAGGATCCGCTGGCCGGACGGGGCCAGGGTGTGCGCGAGCGTGCCCCCGCCGGCGCCGCTGCCGATGATGATGACGTCATAGTGGTCAGTCACAGTCCCAACCATTCGCCGCGGACTGGGCGCGCCGCATCACCTCTACAGGGTGACTTAGGCGCGCAGCCCGATCCTCCCCGGCCAATCACCCTGGAAGGAGGATGCCGCGACGCTCCCGCGCGGCGACAGTGGCCAGCACGGACCGACGGCCGGCGGGAACGACGCCCGGCGCGAACGACGCCCGGAGAAGGACGCAGAGGTAGATGGCTAACGTTGATCTGGCGCGGTGGCAGTTCGCGTTTGTGACCATTAATCATTTCTTTTTCGTCCCGGTCACGATCGGGCTGGCGTTCCTGACCGCGGTGCTGCAGACGTCATGGCACCGCAGCGGGCGCGAGGAGTACCTGCGGCTGACGCGGTTCTTCGGGACGCTGCTGGTCATTAACGTGGCGATCGGGGTGGTCACCGGCCTGGTCCAGGAGTTCCAGTTCGGGATGAACTGGTCGGCGTACTCGCGGCTGGTGGGCAATATCTTCGGCGCGCCGCTGGCCATGGAGGGCCTGGCCGCGTTCTTCCTGGAGTCAACGTTCCTCGGGCTGTGGCTGTTCGGCTGGGACAAGCTGAGCCGGCGAGTGCACCTGCTGACGATCTGGGCGGTGGCGGCGGGCAGCGTGCTGTCGGCGGCATTCATCATGGCGGCCAACTCGTGGATGCAGCATCCGGTGGGGTACGTACTGAATTCAGCGGGCCAGCCGCAGCTGAACGACATCTGGGCGCTGCTGACCAATCCCGTGTTCATCTGGGGCTACTCGAAGGTCCTGTTCGCGTCCCTGGTCACGGGGTCGGCGGTGATGCTGGCGGTGTCGGCGTGGCAACTGCGCCACGGCGGGGATGCCGGGGTGTTCACCCGCTCGGCGCGGCTGGCGCTGGTGGTGCTGGTCCCGGCGATGCTGTTCACCCTGCTCATCGGGGATGAGCTGGGGGTGATCGAGGCCACCTACCAGCCGATGAAGATCGCGGCGGCCGAGGCGCAGTGGACGACCTGCCAGCCGTGCTCGTTCTCGCTGATCCAGATCGGCGGCGGCAAGGACGACCAGACCCCGACCCAGATCCTGGCCATCCCGCACCTGCTGTCCCTGCTGGCGACTAATCACTGGGACGGCAAGGTGATCGGGCTGGATCCGCTGCAGTCGCAGTACCAGAGCAAGTACGGCCCCGGCGACTACGTACCGAATGTGTTCATCCAGTACTGGTCGATGCGGGTGATGGCCTACACCGGCGTGGTGTCACTGCTGGTCGCGCTGTGGGGGCTGTGGCTGATCCGGCGCAAGACGCTGGCGACCTCCCGGCTGTTCCTGCGGGTGGCGATCTGGGCGGCGGTGCTGCCGTTCCTGATGAATACCGCGGGCTGGCTGCTGACCGAGTCCGGCCGGCAGCCGTGGATCGTGCAGGGCATCATGCTGACCAAGAACGGGGTATCGCCGTCGGTGGGCGTGACGTCGATCGTGATCAGCCTGACCGTGTTCGTGCTGCTGTACGGGACGCTGGCGACCGTCGACCTGCTGCTGATGCTGCGGTACTCCCGCGAGCCTCTCCCGCCCCCCCGAGCCGACGCGGACGCGGCCGCGCCCGTGCCGGCCGTCCAGTACTGAGGTCCCGATGAGACTCGTCACGTTCTGGTTCATCGTCATCACGGTCCTGTGGACCGGGTTCTTCATCCTGGAGGGGTTCGACTTCGGCGTCGGGATGTTGCACGGCCTGGTCGGCCGGGACGAGGCCACCCGGCGGGCCGCGGTGAACACGATCGGGCCGCTGTGGGACGGCAACGAGGTCTGGCTGGTCGTCGCCGCGGCCGCGATCTTCGCCGCGTTCCCCGGCTGGTACGCCACGATGTTCTCCGCCCTGTACCTGGCTCTGGTGCTGCTGCTGGTGGCGCTGATCGTGCGCGGGGTGTCGTTTGAGTACCGCGGCAAGCGCGACGCCCAGAGCTGGCGGCGCACCTGGGATGGCCTGATGACCGGCGGCAGCGTGGCGGCCCCGCTGCTGATCGGGATAGCGCTGGGTGACCTGCTGCACGGGCTGCCGATCAACTCCAGCCAGGAGTTCACCGGGTCCTTCTGGGACCTGCTCCAGCCGTACGCGCTGCTGACCGGGATCACCCTGGTGCTGATCTGCGCGCTGTCCGGCGCGACGTTCCTGTCGATCAAGACCACCGGCGACATGCGCGTGCGGGCGGGCCAGCTGGCCCGCCGGGTCGCCCCGTTCACCGCCATCGCGGTCGTGGCGTTCATATCCTGGACGCACGCCAGCGCCGGCAAGGGCGCCCTGCTCAACCCGACCGAGTTCGCGGCCGTGCTGGCCGTCATCGCCGCCGCGTGGCTGGCCTATGACCACCGCGAAGGCTGGGCCTTCACGCTGACCACCGTCACCATGGCGGCCTGCATCATCGCGATCTTCACCGACCTGTACCCCCGTGTCATGGTGTCCAGCACCAATTCCGCCTACGACCTGACCGTCCACAACACCGCGTCCGGGGCCTACTCCCTCAAGGTCATGACCGTCGTCGTCGTCCTCTTTCTGCCGCTGGTGCTGGCCTACCAGACGTGGACCTACTACGTATTCCGCAAGCGCGTCAGCCGGCAGGACTTCCTCCCTGCGGCCGAGCAGAGCGCCACCGCCGGTGCCGGTGCCCCGCTGGGGGCGCACGGTCCGGCGGCGGCGGCGGCCCCCGACGCCGGCGGCCCGGCCGCCGGCCAGGAAAACTAACCGGGCCGGGCGGCCAGATCACCCTCCAGGTGTGATGGCCGGGGACCGGGGGTGGCGTTTGATGAGCAGCAGGCAAGTGCGTGATCTGGCAGAGGAGCTGACGTGGCGACAAGCGGCGTAGATGCGCTGGTGATATTCGGTGCGACCGGGGACCTGGCGAAGATCGAGACGTTTCCCGCGCTCGTGGGGCTGGTCGATCGCGGCGTCCTGAACGTGCCCGTCATCGGCGTCGCGAAGAGCGGCTGGGGACTCGATCAGTTCCGTGATTACGCGGCCGCCTCGCTGCGGCTCAACCACATGGACCCCGACAGCGCGGCGGCGGTGAAGATGCTGGGGCTGCTGCGCTACGTCGACGGGGACCTGGACGACGACGCCACGTACAAGGCGATGTCGGATGCCATCGGCACCGGCACCCGGGTGCTGTACTACCTGGAGGTGCCGCCGTTCCTGTTCGGCCGGATCGCCCACGGCATCTCGACGGCGGGACGCGCCGAGAACGCCAGGGTCATGGTGGAAAAGCCGTTCGGCCACGACCTGGCCAGCTCGCGGGAGCTCAACGCCACCATGCACAAGTACTTCCCGGAAGAGGCGATCTTCCGGGTCGATGACTGGCTGGCCTTTGACCCCGTAGACAACGTGCTGTTCGTCCGCTTCGCCAACTCGATGATCGAGCCGATGCTCAACCGGACCTACGTGGAGAGCATCCAGATCACGATGGCCGAGGCATTTGATGTCGCGGACCGCGGCAGCTTCTACGACAAGACCGGGGCCATCAATGACGTGGTGCAAAATCACATGCTCCAGGTCCTGGCCACCGTGCTGGCCGACCCGCCGGACGGGGATGGCCTGGCCGCCTGGCGGGACTCCAAGTCCCGGCTGGTGAGCGCGCTGCGGCCGCTGACCCCCGAGGACGCGGTGCGCGGCCAGTACGACGGCTACCACGAGGTGGCCGGGGTCGCCCCCAATTCGACCACGGAGACCTACGTCGCGGTCCGGCTCGCGGCCGACACCTGGCGCTGGGCGGACGTGCCGATCCTGATCCGGGCCGGCAAGTGCATGGCCGTTACCGCGACCGAGGTCGACATCCGGTTCCGGCGGCCGCCGCACGACGTGTTCGGGATCGAGCCCTTTGCCGTCCGTAACTCGCTGCGGTTCCGGGTCTGGCCGGAAACCCAGGTCGGCCTGACGCTGGCCGGCAAGAAGCCGGGCGCCGGCATGGAGCCGCTGGCCGAGGACCTGGCGTTCGCAGCCGAGCCGGGATCGGACATGCGTCCCTATGACCGCCTCATCGGCGCGGCCCTGGACGGCGACCGCTGGCTGTTCGCCCGCCAGGACACCGTCGAGGCCGCGTGGCGGGTCGTCGAGCCCGTGCTCGGCGACGTCACGCCCGTGCACCCCTACGCCAAGGGGACCTGGGGGCCGGCCGAAGCCGACCGGCTGCTGCCCAGCGGGGATACCTGGCACGACCCGGCAGGCTGAGCGAGAGACCGGAGCACCCGATGACAGACCAGAGCGGACGGCGCCGGGTGGTGATCGTGGGCGGCGGCTTCGCCGGGCTGTTCGCGGTCCGCAGGCTGAAGCACAGCGACGTCTCGGTGACGCTGATCGATCGCTCCCAGCATCACGTGTTCGCGCCGCTGCTGTACCAGTGCGCTACCGGGATCATGTCCGAGGGGAAGATCGCCGCTCCGCTGCGCGAGTTGCTCAGGAAGCACAAGAACGTCACCTGCGTGATGGCCGAGGTCGTCGACTTCGATGTCGCGGGACGCCGGGTCATCGCCAAGCGGGTCGGCGGCGATCAGCTCGAGTTCGGGTACGACGACCTGATCGTGGCCGCCGGGGTCCGGCAGTCCTACTTCGGCCATGACGAGTACGCCCGGTGGGCCCCCGGCATGAAGACGATCTCGGACGCCCTGTCGATCCGGCGCCGGGTCTACGGCGCCTTCGAGATGGCGACCACGGCCGCCGACCCGCAGGAACGCCGGCACTGGCTGACGTTCGCGCTGGTGGGCGCAGGCCCGACCGGCGTGGAGCTGGCCGGGCAGATCCGGGAGGTCGCCACCAAGACGCTGCGCTCGGAGTTCCGCACGATCAAGCCGGAGGACGCACGGGTCCTGCTCTTCGACGGCGGCAGCGCGCCGCTGGCCGTGTTCGGCCCGAAACTGTCCGCGAAGGCCGACCACGCCCTGCAGGCCCTGGGCGTAGAGCAGCACATGGGCTCCATCGTCACCCACGTCGACCGGGGCTGGGTGCTCGTCCGCGACCACGCGGGCAAGGAAACGCGCTACGACGCCGGCACCGTGCTGTGGACCGCCGGCGTGGAGGCCCCGCCGCTGGCCGCGGCCCTGGCCCGCGCCACCGGAGCCGAGCAGGACCGGGCCGGGCGGATCGTGGTGCAGGAGAACCTGACGATCGCTGACCACCCGGAGATCTCCGTCCTGGGCGACATGATGAGCCTGAACAAGCTCCCCGGGGTCGCCGAGGTGGCGATGCAAACCGGGCTCTACGCCGGGAACCGCATCAAGCGCCAGGTAGCGGGAAACCTGGCCGAAAAGCCGTTCCGCTACCGTGATCTCGGCTCGGCGGCCTACATCTCGCGCGGCCGGGCCGTCGTCTCGGCCGGGCCGCTGAAGGTGGGCGGCTTCATCGGCTGGGTCATCTGGCTCTTCATCCACATCGCCTTCCTGACCGGCTACCGCAACCGCCTCGGCGCCCTGGTCACCTGGTGGTTCGCCTTCACCCGCGACATCCGCCGCGAGCGGACCTTCACCACCCAGCAGCTCGAGACGGTCCGCGATGTCTACGACGTCCCGCCGGCCGCGCTGAGCGGCGGGTTGGCGGCCCCGGACAGCGGGGCGGCGGCCCCGGACGGCGCGGCGCACGCCCCGGACAGCCCGGACAGCGGGCGATCCCCGGCGCCCGCCGACGTCAAACACGACTGACCTGACGTTCCCGGTATTGTAAGGACCAGCGGCCAAGCTGGCCGAAAGGGGCGTGCGGTGACAGACAGCCAATCTGGATCGGGGCTGCCGCCCGCCGCCCAGGCCCGGATGGCCGAGATCACCAGCAGCGGGACGTGGTCGTCGGCGCTGTCGGCCGATGAGTTCACGGCCATCAAGAGCGTGGGGTTCGAGCCCGTCGGCCAGGTGCTCGGCGCGGCCGTCTACAACGTCGGCTACACCGGCGGATACGCCTGCCCGGGAGCCTGGGCCGGGGCCGGCATCGGGGGCTACGCCTCGCCCTACCGGAGCGTCACCACGGTCTCGGGGATGGGCCATCATGGCTCCTTCGGCCCGATGGTGCAGACGCTGTATGAGGCCCGCCGCGCGGCGATCGGGCGGATGTCGGCTGAGTGCGCGCAGCTCGGCGGGCACGGCGTGGTGGGGGTGTCGCTGACTATCGGGCGTTTCCCGGCCGGCGGCCTGGAGTTCAAGGCGATCGGCACCGCGGTGCGGGCGCCGGGCGGGGTATCGCTGGCCCAGCCGTTCACCTCGCATCTGTCCGGCCAGGACTTCGCCAAGCTGATCATGGCCGGCTGGGTTCCGGCCGGCCTGGTGCTGGGCATCTCGATCGGCGCCCGGCACGATGACTGGCTGACGGTCAACCAGACCAGCTGGGGGATGGGGAATTCCGAGGTGGCCGGCTATACCGACCTGGTGAACCAGACCCGGCACGACGCCCGTGCTCAGCTGGAGCGGGATGTGACCAGGCTGGGCGCCGACGGCGTCGTGGTGTCGACCATGGACATGCGGGTCCGTGACCGGGAGTGCGCGATGCAGGAGCACAGGAAGGACCACATCGTGGAGTGCTCCATCGTGGGCACGGCCACCGCGCACTTCGGCGAGCCGCACCGGCTGGCCAGGGGTTCCAGCCTGGCCATCCTGTCCCTCGACCCGCAGCGCCGCCAGGCCGCACGGGTGAATCTCGGAACGGGCATGCGGTGACTGACGACCGGTACGGCTATACCGACCTGGTGAACCAGACCCGGCACGACGCCCGTGCTCAGCTGGAGCGGGATGTGACCAGGCTGGGCGCCGACGGCGTCGTGGTGTCGACCATGAATACGCGGGTCCGCGAGCGAGAGTGCATGATCATAGAGCATCTGAAGGACCACATCGCGGAGTGCTCCATCGTGGGCACGGCCACCGCGCACTTCGGCGAGCCGGGCCTGGCCAGGGACCCCAGCCTGGCCATCCTTCCCCTCGACCCGCAGCGCCGCCAGGCCGCCCGCGTCCATCTCGGGGCGGGCGCGCGATGACTGTCGGAGGCTCGGCCCCGGACCAGGCAGAAAAGCAGTCAAGGAGAGCAATGACCGACCAGAAGAGCACCGATCTCGGGCTGCAGGGCGTGCCGCAGGATGCCATGCGCCGCCTCGCCGAGCTTCAGCCGGGCCGGGCCGGCTCCATCTTCACGTCGGATCTCTCCGTGAACGAGTTCCTGCTGGTGCGCGAGTGCGGCTTCCGCCCGCTGGGCCTGGTGCTCGGCAGCTCGATCTACCACGTCGGCCTGCAGATCGGGCGCTGGGGCAAGAACCAGGAACTCGACGTGCTGTCGCAGGCCATGTACCACGCCAGGGAACTGGCGATGAGCCGGATGGAGGCCGAGGCGCAGACCCTGGGTGCTGACGGCATCGTCGGGGTCCGGCTGGATGTGGAGATGAAGGAATTCGGCAACGACATCGCCGAGTTCATCGCGGTCGGCACCGCGGTCCAGGCCGAGCCGGACGCGGGCGGCGGGGGAGTGAAGGAATGGCGCAACAATAAGAACCTGCCCTTCACCTCCGACCTGTCCGGCCAGGATTTCTGGACGCTGATCCGCGCCGGGTACGCGCCGCTCGGCATGGTGATGGGGACCTGCGTCTATCACATCGCGCATCAGCGGCTGGGCGGCAAGCTCGGCAACATCGGCAAGAACGTGGAGCTCGAGCAGTTCACCCAGGCCCTGTATGACGCCCGTGAGCTGGCGATGAGCCGGATGCAGGCCGAGGCCGAGGAACTGCACGCCGAGGGGATCGTCGGGGTCCAGCTCCGCCAGCACAGTCACGCCTGGGGATCGCATACAACCGAGTTCTTCGCGATCGGCACCGCCGTCCGCCCGCTGCGCGCCGACCACGTTATCGAGCGGCCCACGATGGTGCTCAGCCTCGACTCCTGACGCCCGCCGGCGCCGCCCGCCCGCGCCCGATGAATCGTGATCATAGGGTCACGGACTGCTGGCTGGGCCCGAGGGCGGCCGGAAACGGCCGCCGGTCCGGCCCAGGGCGCGCGAGCGGCAGACCGGCCGTCTGGCAGTATCGGGGGATGCCCGATGCCGAAACTCTGCCCAGCCCGGATGAGCGCGCCGCTGACCTGGTGATCGGGGTCCTCGGCGGGACCGGGGATCAGGGCCGCGGCCTGGGCCGCCGGCTGGCGATGGCCGGCAACCGGGTGATCATCGGCTCGCGAGACGCCGGGCGAGCGGCCACGGCGGCGGCCACCGTGGGTTCCCCGCCGCAGGTCACGGGCGCCTCCAACCAGGACGCCGCGCGCGAGGCCGACGTGGTGATCGCCGCGATGCCCTTCGAGGGCCACGCGAGCCTGCTCGCCCAGCTGGCCGGCCCGCTGGCGGGCAAGATCCTCATCGACTGCGTGAACCCGATGGCCTTCGACGCTCGCGGCGCTTACCCCATCGCGGTGCCCGAGGGCAGCGCCGCCCAGCAGGCGGCCGCAGTGCTGCCCCGCAGCCGGGTCGTCGGCGCCTTCCACCACATCTCCGCCACGCTGCTGCTCGATCCCCAGGTCGCCGACCTCGCCCAGGACGTCCTGGTCCTGGGCGATGACCGCGAGGCAACCGACCTGGTGCAGGCCCTGGCTGCCCGGCTCCCCGGCGTGCGCGGCGTCTACGCGGGGCGCCTGCGCAACTGCGGGCAGGTCGAGGCGCTGACGGCCAACCTGGTGTCAGTGAACCGCCGCTACCAGGCGCACGCCGGGCTGCGCATCACCGACATCGAGCCGTAACGGCCCGCGGGTGCTCACTGCCACCCGCGCCGCCCGCGCGTGTCCGGGGTCAGCGGTAGGAGTACTCCTCGCTGGGGAAGCGGCCGGAGGTGACGTCGGTCGCGAACGACTGGGCCGCGCCGTGCAGCACGGCGGAGACGTCGGCGTACTTCTTGACGAACTTCGCCGTCTTGCCGGACAGGCCGGCCATGTCCTGCCAGACCAGGACCTGGGCGTCGCAGTCCGGCCCGGCGCCGATCCCGATCGTCGGGATCGCCAGCGCGGCCGTCACCCGCGCGGCCAGCTCGGCGGGCACGCACTCGAGCACCACCGAGAACGCCCCCGCGGCCTGCAGTGCCTTGGCGTCGTGCAGGAGCTGCTCGCCGTCCTCGCCGCGGCCCTGTACCCGGTAGCCGCCGAACACGTTCACCGACTGCGGCGTCAGGCCCAGGTGCGCCATGACCGGGATCCCGGCCGCGACCAGCTCCTCTGCCTGCCGGAGCACGCGGCTGCCGCCCTCGAGCTTGACCGCCTGCGCGCCGGCCTCCTTGAGGAACCTGGTCGCGGCGGCCAGCGCCGCCTCGGTGGATCCCTGATAGGAGCCAAACGGCAGGTCGGCGACGACCATCGCCCGCCGGGTACCGCGGACCACCGCCGCGGTCAGCGGGAGCAGGTCATCGACGGTCACCGGGATCGTGGTGTCGTGGCCGTAGACGACCATCGCCGCGGAGTCGCCGACCAGCAGCACGGGTATCCCGGCCTCGTCGAAGATCCGCGCCGTCAGCGCGTCGTAGGCCGTGAGCATCGGCCACTTCTCGCCCCGTGCCTTGGCCGCGGCGATGTCGCGGATGTTGACGCGCCGCGCGCCGCCGCGGCCGCCGTAGAGGGGCTCGGGAGCCGTGGTCCGCGCGTTGGTCGCGGCCATGGCTGGATCACCCTGCTGTGCAGACATGTCAGGCCTCCGGGTCTCGAGGCGCCCCAGCGGCGTCCCCGGACACCCCGATCATTACACGAGAAGCGCACTGCGGACAGCATGGCTTGCGGCTCCTTATTGCGATACGATATCGTTTCGTATCGTTATCTGGGAAAGGAATCATGGAATCCACGGCACCTGACGGCCGCAGGTGGATCATCCTCAGCGTCCTGATCATCAGCCTGACCGCGGTCGTGCTGGACAATACGATCCTCAACATCGCGCTCAAGACGATCTCCGAGCCGAGGATCGGGCTGGGGGCGAGCCAGAGCCAGCTTGAGTGGGCGATCAACTCCTACACGCTGGTCTTCGCGGGGCTGCTCTTCACCTTCGGCGTCATCGGCGACCGGGTCGGCCGCAAGCGCATGCTGATGATCGGCATGACGATGTTCGGCCTGGCCTCGCTGCTCTGCTCGTACGCGCAGACGCCCGATCAGCTGATCTGGGCGCGCGCGGCGATGGGCCTCGGCGGCGCCGCGGTGATGCCGCAGACGCTGTCCATCATCACCAACGTGTTCGAGCCGAGAGAGCGGCCGCGGGCGATCGGCATCTGGGCCTCCGCCGTCGGCGTCGCGATCGCGATCGGCCCCATTGTCGGGGGCCTGCTCCTTGACTACTTCTGGTGGGGCTCGGTCTTCCTGGTCAACGTGCCGCTCACGGCGGTCGGCGTGGCCGCGATCTACTTCCTGGTGCCGGAGTCCAAGAGCCCGTCCGCCGGGCGGGTCGACTACCTGGGCGTGCTGCTGTCGATCGCCGGGCTGGTCCTGGTCGTGTACGGGATCATCCAGGGCGGCGACACCGGCTCGTGGGCCCGCCCCGACGTGCTCGGGCCGGTCGCCGGGGGGCTGGCCGTGCTCGCGGCGTTCGTCTGGTACGAGGCGCGGGTCGAGCATCCCTCGCTGGATGTCTCCCTGTTCCGCGATCCGCGCCTGTCATCGGCGGCTGGCGCGATCGTCCTGGTGTTCTTCGCGCTCGCGGGCGCGTTCTTCTTCGTCAGCTTCTACCTGCAGAACGTGCGCGGCTACAGCCCGCTGCACGCTGGCCTGCTGACCATCCCGCTGGCCGCCGGCCAGCTAGTGTGCGCGCCCCGCAGCGCCCGGCTGGTCCGGCGGTTCGGCGCCAAGCTCGTGTGCGCGGGCGGCCTGCTGCTGGTGGCGGTCGCGCTGGCCGGCTACGGCCGTCTCGGCACGGACACCCCGATCTGGGTCCTCGAGGTGATCTTCTTCATCCAGGGCGCCGGTATGGGCAACGTCATGCCGCCGGCCACCGAGGCGATCATGTCGGTCGTCCCCAGGGAACGGGGCGGGGCGGGATCGGCGATCACGAACATCTCCCGGCAGGTCGCCGTCGCACTGGGCGTGGCCGTTCTCGGCTCCATCCTGGCCGAGGCCTACCGGGCGCGGCTGAGCCCGCACCTGGGCGCGCTGCCGGCCGCGGCGAGGCAGTCCGTCACCGCCTCGATCTCCGCGACCCAGGCGGCGGCGCAGCACCTGGGCGCGGCGGGAGCGCGGCTGCTGCCGGCCGCCAATGACTCCTTCGTGCACGCGATGCACGTCACCTCGTCGGTCTCGACGGTCATCGCGGTCCTCGGCGCCGTTGTCGTCGCGATCTGGATGCCCGGCCGCCGCGCCGCCGCCGCGAGGGCCAGGCTGTCCGGCCCGGATGCGGTCCCGGTCGCAAGCCCGGACGGAAGCCAGGTCAGGAGCCCGGCGTGAGCCCGGTGAAGGCTCCGCCGGCCGGCCCGGTGACGGTCCTGCCGGCCGCGGAACCCGCGCCGCACCGGCGGCCGGGCCGGCCCCGCAGCGAGCGGGCCGACCGGGCCATCATCGACGCCGCCCTCAGCCTCTTCGCCGAGTCAGGCGCCGACGGGCTGTGCATCGAGCAGGTCGCCGCGCGGGCGGGCGTCGGCAAGGCCACCATCTACCGGCGCTGGCCCGGCAAGGAAGACCTGCTGCTGGACGCGCTGGCCACGCTGAAGGTGCCGCTGCCGGCGCCGCAGGGCAGGTCGGTCGGCACCGACCTGGTGGCCCTGCTCGATGCCATGGGCAAGGAATCGGCCGACCCGCGGCGGGCCCGGCTGTTCGCCCTGCTCCAGGGGGAGGGCCTGCGGTACCCGCGGCTGATGGCGCGGTACATGGAGACCGTCGTCGAGCCGCGCCGGGATGTCGTGCGCTCGGTGCTGCGGCGCGGTGTCGCCACCGGGGAGCTCCGCGAGGAGACCGACATCGAGGCCGCGCTGTTCATGCTCACCGGGGCCGTCCTGGCCAGGGGCCGGTACGGGCAGGAGCCGATCGAGGCCGGCTACCCAAGGCGCGTCGTCGACGAGCTGCTGCGGGGCATCGCCTCCCGCTGACGGCCCCATCCCGCTGGCGGTCCCCCCGGCCCGGCCGGCCATGACCCGCTGGATCCGGTTTCCGACGTGACCCGCGCAGCTGAAACCCGGATCCATCGGCTTGGCGGACACGCCGGGCTGGCGATCGGCCGGCGGTATGTCCGGGGGCGCCCATAGAATCGCCGGGTGGCTTCCACCGGGACCGGGCCGGATCTGACTGAGGCAGGGCCGGATCTGACTGACGCGGCCGAGGTGCTGCGCCGGGTCTTCGGCTACGACTCGTTCCGCGGGGCGCAGGCCGAGGTCATCAGTCACGTCATCGCCGGCGGCGACGCGCTGGTGCTGATGCCCACCGGCGGCGGCAAATCGCTGTGCTATCAGATCCCGGCCCTGGTCCGGGCGGGTACGGGCGTGGTCATCTCGCCGCTGATCGCCCTGATGCAAGATCAGGTCGACGCGCTGACCGAGCTCGGGGTACGGGCCGGGTTCCTCAACTCGACCCAGTTCCCCGGCGAGCGCCAGCGGGTCGAGTCCGCTTTCCTGGCCGGGGAACTGGACCTGCTGTACCTGGCCCCGGAGCGGCTGCGTGCCGAGTCGACGCTGCGGCTGCTGGACCGCGGCAAGATCTCCCTGTTCGCGATCGACGAGGCGCACTGCGTATCCCAGTGGGGCCACGATTTCCGGCCCGACTATCTCGCCCTGTCCGCTCTGCACGAGCGGTGGCCGGATATACCCAGGATCGCGCTGACCGCGACGGCGACCAGGGCGACGCGGACCGAGATCGCCACCCGGCTGAGCCTGGCGGGCGCCCGGCACTTCGTGGCGAGCTTCGACCGCCCGAATATCCAGTACCGCATCGCGCCGAAGGCCGAGCCGGCGCGGCAGCTGCTCGAGCTGCTCCGCACCGAGCACCCCGGCGAGGCGGGCATCGTCTACTGCCTGTCCCGCGCGTCGGTCGACAAGACCGCCGAGCTCCTGGAGCGCAGCGGGATCACCGCGCTGCCGTACCACGCGGGGCTTGACACCCGCACCCGTACCTCCAATCAGGCCCGCTTCCTGCGCGAGGACGGCCTGGTGATGGTGGCCACGATCGCGTTCGGCATGGGAATCGACAAGCCCGACGTCCGGTTCGTCGCGCACCTCGACCTGCCCAAGTCCGTCGAGGGCTACTACCAGGAGACCGGCCGGGCCGGGCGCGACGGGCTGCCCGCCACTGCCTGGCTCGCCTACGGGCTCCAGGATGTCGTCCTGCAGCGCAGGCTGATCGACGGCTCGGAGGGGGATACCGCGCATCGCCGGCGGCTGGCCGCCCATCTCGACGCCATGCTGGCCCTGTGCGAGACCATCGAGTGCCGCCGGTCGCAGCTGCTGGCCTATTTCGGGGAGGACGCGGCCCCGTGCGGCAACTGCGATACCTGCCTGTCGCCGCCGCAGTCCTGGGATGGCACGGTCGCGGCGCAAAAGCTGCTCTCGGCGGTGTTCCGGCTGCTGCGCGAGCGGCGGCAGAGATTCGGCGCGGGCCAGGTGATCGACATCCTGCTCGGCCGCCAGACAGCCAAGGTGACCGAGCACGACCATGCGTCACTGACCGTCTTCGGGATCGGCGCCGACCTGCACGAGGCCGAGTGGCGCGGGGTGGTGCGCCAGCTGCTGGCCCAGGGCCTGCTGGCCGTTGAGGGCGACTACGGGACGCTGGCGCTCACCGACGCCAGCCGCGATGTGCTGGGCGGGCGGCGCCAGGTGCTGCTGCGCCGCGAGCCCGAGCGGCCCCCGCGGGCGGCCAGGGCCGCCCGGCCGGCCAAGGTTCCCGGCGGGGCGGCGCCCGAGCTCGCGCCGGCCGCCGCGGCCGTGTTCGAGCGGCTGCGGGCCTGGCGCGGCGCGGCCGCTAAGGAGCAGGGCGTGCCCGCGTACGTGATCTTCCATGACGCGACCCTGCGGCTGATCGCCGGGCAGTCTCCGGCCACCCTGACCGAGCTCGGCACGATCAGCGGCATCGGCGAGACCAAGCTGGCCCGGTACGGGCAGCAGGTCCTGGACACCCTCGCGACCGAGAGCTGATCTGCCGGGTACCGGCCAGCCGGGCCGCGCGTACATACTGAACCAAGCCCGCCAGTGGGGGACAGGTTCATGGAGTTCCGTCAGCTTCGCCTTTTCGTGACGCTCGCCGAAGAGCTGCATTTCGGGCACGCGGCGACGCGCGAGCGCATCGCGCAGTCGGCGCTGAGCCAGCAGATCCGGCGGCTGGAGCGTGACCTGGGCGTCCGGCTGCTGGACCGCAGCACCCACCATGTCGAGCTGACGCCCGCCGGTGCGGTGTTCCTGGTCGAGGCACGTCAGCTGCTGGCTCACGCCGAGAGCGCCGCCGCCACTGCCCGGCGCGCCGGGCAGTGCGCGCCCATCTTGCGCGCCGGCATTGTCGACGCGAGCTGCGACTCGATGCCGCAGATCCTGCGCGAGGTCCAGGAAACCCACCCCGACCTGGAGGTTCATCAGGTCGAGGTCGGCGTGCCCGAGCAGCTCAGGCTGCTCGCCGAGGGCATGCTGGACGTCGGCTTCGGCCGGGCGGTGCTGGCCCCCCCGGCTGTGGCCTCAGAGCTATTCCGGCTGGACCCGGTCGGCGTCCTGCTTCCGGCCGCGCACCCGCTGGCCACCCGGCCCAGCGTGCCGGTCTCGGCGCTGCGCGGCGAGCCGCTGCTGCTGTCGCCCGAAGCGCGGGCACCGGAATTCAACCAGTTCGTTCTCGAGCTCTGCCGCTCGACCGGCTTCACGCCCACGCTGTATCCGGGCACGGTAGGCAGCATCCGGGCGTCGGCGGATCTGGTCGCCCAGGGCCGCTGCCTGACTTGCGTTCCCGCGTCCTGCGTCGTGGATCTGCCTCAGGTCACCTGGAAGCCGCTGGTCGAGCCGGACGCACATTATCCCTGGTCAGTGCTGTGGCGAGCCAGTGACCGTTCCGATCATGTGCGGGCCGTCGTCAGCTGCGCCCGGCGGCTCTCCGCCGAGCTTGGCTGGGTCGGCGAGGCTGACGGGAGGCCGCAGGCCGGGCCGGTCCGGCAGCTCGACGGCCGGCCTGGTAAGCGCCGTGCATCATGAGCCATGCGTGATTTGCCGGTTTCCGCCACTCCCGCGAGGTGGTTGACTCTACGGTAGCTGCCCTGCGCAGTTTCTGACGGCCGCCGAGCCCCCGCTCCGTCCTTCTGCCCGGCCGAGCCGTCGTAAGAGCCGACGAGCCGCCCGACTGGCCCGCCACGCTCTTGACGAGGAGACCGCTCGCAGCATGCCTTCATACACAGCAGGCGCCGCCCATGGCGGCACGACGGCCAGGGACGGCACGGCCGCCAGGGATGGCACGACGGCCAGGGACGGCGCGGGCGCTTGCGACGGCGCGGGCGCCGGCGACGGCGCGGGCGCCTACGACGGCGCGGCGGCGTTCACGGCCGGTGACCCGCCCGCGGACGCGGCCGCCGCAGGAACCGGGGTCGGCGGCCCGGTCCAGCTCGTCGTGACCGCCGTCATCGCCGGGCTCCCGCTGGCCGGCCTGGGCGTGGCGCTGTGGCTCCTGTGGGGTCACGGCGTCGGCCTGACCGACGTCCTGATGATGTCCGCGCTCTACCTGATCACGGGCCTGGGCGTCACGGTCGGATTCCACCGGTGCTTCACGCATCGCAGCTTCCGGGCTGCTCCGGCGCTGCGCGCAGTGCTCGCGGTGGCCGGCTCGATGAGCTTCGAGGGATCGGTCATCGCCTGGGTCGCGACTCACCGGCGGCATCACGCCTTTACCGACCAGCCCGGTGACCCGCATTCTCCCTACCGGTACGGGACCAGCGTCGCCGGTCTCCTGCGCGGGCTGGTCGACTCTCACCTGGGCTGGATGTTCCGCGATGATCCGACGCCGACCAGCCGCTACGCGCCCGACATGATGACGGACCGCGTGATGCGGGCGGTATCGGGAGGCTTTCCGGCGCTGTGCGTCGCATCGCTGGCCATTCCATTCGGCCTGGGCTGGGCTATCGGCGGCACCTTGCAGGCCGCCCTGGCCGCGCTGCTCTGGGCCGGACTGGTCCGCATCTGCCTGCTGCAGCACGTGACGTGGAGCGTCAACTCCCTGTGTCACCTGCTCGGCAGCCGTCCCTTCACCACCCGCCGCTTTGACCGGGCGACCAACCTGTGGCCGCTCGCGCTGCTGTCCTTCGGCGAGAGCTGGCACAACATGCATCATTCCGATCCCGCCTGCGCGCGGCACGGCGTCGAGCCACGCCAGATCGACGTCTCCGCCGGTGTCATCCGGGTCTTCGAGCGCCTGGGGTGGGTGACCGACGTGCGGTGGCCGACGCAGGCCCGGCTGGACAGCCACCGGCGCGGCGACGGCACCGGAAGCGCCGGGGGGACCGGCCGCGCGCGGCCGGACCTGGCCATGGCGCCGGGTGCCCGCTGAGCCCGCGGGTGACGATCGCGGCACAGCCGGCCGCTAGCAGCCCGGCGGCACTGGAGCCCGAGCCGCTGACAGCCAGCCCGGCGGCGCTGGAGCCCGAGCCGGCGGCAGCTAGCCCGGCGGCGCTGGAGCCCGAGCCGGCGAGCCAGCGCCGCACGGCGCGCAGGAGGATCGCGGCCGGGGCGCTGTCGGTCCTGATCGTGGCCGCGGCCTTCGGCTTCGCGCTGCCCCGGATCGCCTCCTACGGCGGAGTCTGGGCCAGCCTGACCGCGATGAGCTGGCCGGCGGTCCTCCTGATCGCCGCCGCTGCCGTTGTCTCCCAGCTCACCACCTGGATGATGATCGGCGCGGTGCTGCCGTCGCTGCGGCTGCGCGAGGCCGCGGTGATGAACCTCGGATCCAGCGCGGTGGCCAACACCGTGCCCGCGGGCGGAGCGGTGTCGATGGGCGTGAGCTGGGCCATGCTGGCGAGCTGGGGAGTCGGTACCGCCGAGTTCGTCCGCTACACGCTGGTCTCCGGATTCTGGAATGTCTTCATCCGGCTCGGGCTGCCGGTGGTGGCGCTGGGCCTGCTCGTTATCACTGGCCGGTCCAGCGCGGCCCTGCAGGCGGCCGCCTACACCGGAGCCGTCCTGCTGCTTATCATCGCGATCGGATTCCGCGTGATGCTCCGCAGTGAGCGCTTCGCGGACCTGATCGGCCGGGCGATCAGCCGCGTGCTGGCCGCCGGGTGCGCGCTGATCCGCCGCAAGCCGCCGCGGGGAGTGCCCGGCCTGCTGCTCGACTTCCGGGCCGGAGCGTCCGGGCTGCTGGCCGAGCGGGGACTGCGGATCACGGTGACCACCGTGGCCAGCAATCTGTCCCTCTGGCTCGTCCTGCTGGCCTGCCTGCGCGGCAGCGGGCTGACCCAGGCGCAGGTCTCGTGGGAGGTATCCCTGGCCGCGTTCGCCTTCGTCCGCCTGCTGTCAGTCCTGCCGGTCACCCCGGGCGGGATCGGCGTGGTCGAGCTCGGCCTCACCGGCCCGCTGATCGCGGGCCTGGGTCCCGCCGCCGCGGCCCAGGTGGCCGCCGCAGTGCTCCTGTACCGGGCGGTCACCTACCTCCTGCCCATTCCGCTCGGCGCGGCCGCGTACGTGTGGTGGCGGCACACGATCCGGGCCGGCGCCGGACGGCGGCCAGGCGCAGGGCAGGTAGCTGCCGGTGCCCAGGCCCAGGACGATCCCGGCTCGTAGGCCGTGTTTCGTAAAGCTCCTAGCCTCATGCTGGGGAGCCGCCGCCGCGTGCGGGCCCGGCCGCCGCGCTGATAGGTTCGGCGGGAACTGCGACCGGCTGGAGAAAAGTAATGCGGCTGACCAAGCTGGGGCACGCCTGCGTGCGGCTGAAGAAGGACGGCGCGGCCCTAGTGATCGATCCTGGCGTCTGGAGCGGGCCGGATGCCACGGCCGGGGCGAACGCGATCCTGGTCACCCATGAGCACGCCGATCACCTGGACGCCGACCGCGTGCGCGCGGCCCTGAGCGGTGACCCCGGGCTGGAGCTGTGGACTAATGCCACCGTCGCCGCCGACCTGGCCGACTTCGGCCCGCGGGTGCACGCGGTCGCGCACGGCGACACCTTCACCGCCGCCGGGTTTGACGTCCATGTCTACGGCCAGGAGCACGCGCCGGTCCACCGGGACATCCCCCTGGTCGCGAACACCGGCTTCGCCGTAGACGGGGAGGTCTTTCACCCTGGCGACTCCTTCACGGTTCCCGAAGATCACGTGCCGACCCTGCTGCTGCCGGTCAGCGCGCCGTGGCTCAAGGCGGGGGAGATGATCGACTATGCCCGCGAGGTGGCACCGGCGCGCGGCTACGCCATCCACGACGGGCTGCTGAACGACCGGGGCCTGAGCCTGGTGGGAAACCTGATGCAGCTGGCCGCCGGCGGAGGCGGGGGATCGTTCGCGCGGCTGGAGCCAGGCGACAGCGTCGACCTCTAGCTCCCGGCCTGCCCCGCGTCATCGAGGGCGGCGACCAGGTGGCGGGGCGCGACCGCCCGGTAGGCATCCTGGACGAGTTCCGCCACGACAGCCCAGTCGAGCGGCACGTCGAGCCGGACGCCGATCCAGCCGCGGCCGCCCACATAGGGCGGGACAAAGAAGACGTCCGGGTTCTCGGCGACCAGCTCCGCCTGCGCGCCGGGCGGGGCGGCGCACCAGAACGCCAGCCGGTCATCGTGATGGTGATCGGCGAAGCTGACGAAGGTCTTCTTGCCGCGCACGAACCAGGCCGGCTCGCCATGGCTGAGCCGCTCGGCTGTCTCCGGCAGCGCCAGGCAGATCCGGCGCAGCCGCTCCTGCGGGTCATCTTCCACGGCACCATCCTCGCGCGCCGCGCCCGCTAGCCTGCCCACGGGGGGATCAACCCGCACCGTAACCGAGGAGCTGAGGAAAGCCGTGGAGCCGAAGGATGAATGGACCCTGGCGCTGCGGGCAGCGGCGGCCGGGTACGCCCGGGTGGCGCTGGCCAATATCGGCCGGGAGTTCCCGACGATCGTGCACCAGCTGGTGACCGGACCGGGCGACGGGCCGGTGCGGCCCAGGGAGCTGACGCCGGTCTTCTACGGCAGCTTTGACTGGCACTCCTGCGTGGAGATGCACTGGCTGCTGATCCGGCTGCTGCGGGTCGCCGGGGACGTCGTGCCGGCCAGGCAGATCAGGGACGCGCTCGACGCGCAGTTCACGCCGGCGGGCCTGGCCGCGGAGGCGGCGTTCATCGCCGGCCGCAACGGCACCGGCGAGCGTCCCTACGGCTGGGGCTGGGCACTGACCCTGGTGCACGAGACGGCGACCTGGGATGACCCGGACGCGCGACGCTGGTCATCGGCCCTGGCACCGCTGGCCGATGCCCTGCGCGACAGGTTTCTCGGCTGGCTGCCGAACGCGACGTACCCGGTCCGCCATGGCGTGCATCCCAACAGTGCCTTCGGCCTGTCCCGCGCGCTGCCGTACGCGATCGAGCGGGCTCGCGCCGGGGACCGGGCCCTGGCCGACGCGATCACCGGCCGGGCCCGCGCCTGGTTCGGCGGCGACACCGGCTATCCGGGCGGCTATGAGCCGTCGGGGCATGACTTCCTGTCCCCGGCGCTGACCGAGGCGGAGCTGATGAGCCAGATTCTCGCGCCAGCGGACTTCGCGGCCTGGCTGACGGGATTCCTGCCCCAGATCGGCTCGGGCGAGCCGGCCGCGCTGTTCACGCCGGTTATGGTCTCCGACTCCAGCGATGGCCAGATCGCCCACCTGCACGGCCTGAACGCCAGCCGGGCCTGGTGCTGGCGCCGGCTGGCGCAGGTGCTGCCGGCCGGCGATCCCCGGACCGGGCCCGCGCTGGACGCGGCGCGGCGGCACGCGGCGGCGGCGCTGCCGCATGTCGTCGGCGGCGACTACATGGTCGAGCACTGGCTCGCCGCCTTCGCGGTGCTGCTGCTCAGCTGAGCTCCGGCGGCGTCAGCGCGGGCGGGGCTCGCGCCAGCGGCTGGTGATCGGCAGGCGCCGGTCGCGGCCGAAGTTCTTCGCCGAGATCTTCGGGCCTGGCGGGTACTGGCGCCGCTTGTACTCGGCTCGGTCGACCAGCCGTATCACCCGGTCCACCAGGTCAGGGTCGTGCCCGGCGGCGGCCAGCTCGGCCGCGCCCATGTCCTGCTCCACGTAGTCATCAAGCAGCGCGTCCAGCACGGCATAGTCCGGCAGCGAGTCGCTGTCGAGCTGGCCCGGAGCCAGCTCGGCGCTCGGCGGCTTGGTGATCGAGTTCTCCGGGATGGGAGCGATCTCGCCGCGCAGCTCCGCCTGCTGGTTACGCCAGCGGGACAGCTCCCAGACCACGGTCTTGAGTACGTCCTTGATCGGCGCGAACCCGCCGGCCGAGTCGCCGTAGAGGGTGGAGTAACCGGTGGCGATCTCGCTCTTGTTCCCGGTGGTCAGCACGAGGTGGCCCTCGGCGTTGGACAGCGACATCAGGATCATGCCGCGGATCCTGGCCTGGAGATTCTCCGCGGCCAGGCCGTCCAGATCCAGCTCGGTGCCGAACGCGCCGACCATGGCCATGATCGGCACCGTCCTGGCGTGCAGGCCCTGGCGCTTGGCCAGGTCATCGGCGTCGCCGATCGAATGATCTGAGGAATAGCGGCTCGGCATCAGCACCACGTGGACCCGGTCCGGGCCGATCGCGTCGGCGGCGATCGTCGCGGTCAGCGCCGAGTCAATGCCGCCGGACAGGGCGATGATCACCGAGCTGAAGCCGTTCTTGCGGACGTAATCCCTGACGCCGGTCACCAGGGCGGCGTACACCTCGGCGCAGTCGGCCAGGCGCGGCCACAGCGCGCGGGGCGCGGCGGCCGGCGCTGCGGGCGGCGCGGGGATCCGCGCCAGCTCAAGCCGGTGAACGGTGATGATCGTGCCGTCCGCCGCGTCGGTCGGCGTCTGCCCTGGTCCCCGGCCGGCGTCGGCGGCCGGCAGGTCCAGGTCGGCCACGACCAGCGCCTCCTCGAACTGCGGACCGCGGGCCAGCAGGCGCCCGGCGGCGTCCACGATGATCGAGTCGCCGTCAAAGACCAGCTCGTCCTGGCCGCCGACCATGTTGACGTAGGCCAGCGCCGCGCCGGCCTCGCGGGCGCGCCGCTGGCACAGGGCGAGCCGAGTGTCGTCCTTGCCCCGCTCGTACGGCGAGGCGTTGGGCACCACGAGCAGGGCGGCGCCCGCCGCGCAGGTGACGGTGACCGGGCCGCCCTCCTGCCAGAGGTCCTCGCAGATCGCGATCGCGATGTCGACCGGCTCGCCCTCATCGGCGGGCAGCCTGAAGACGGGCAGGGTGTCACCCGGCACGAAATACCGGTACTCGTCAAACACCCCGTAGTTCGGCAGGTGATGCTTGGCCGAGGTGACGGCAACCTGCCCGCCGTGCAGGAGGGCGGCCGCATCCAGCGGCGCGCCGGCCGGCAGCCCGACCCGCGGCGCCACCCCTGGCCGGCGGTCCAGGTAGCCGGTGACCACGGCCACGCCGCCGAGTCCCTCCTGCGCCAGCCGGCGCGCCGTGCCCGCGACGGCCGCGACCGAGGCGTCCACGAACGACCGGCGCAAGGCGAGGTCCTCCACCGGGTAGCCGGTGAGCATCATCTCGGGGAACACCACCACGCGCGCCCCCTGGCTCGCGGCCCGGCGGGTCCACTCCACGACCAGGTCGCAGTTTCCCGCCAGATCACCGACGGTGGCATTGATCTGGGCAAGTGCGATGCGCAGGTGAGGCACCCGGCCAGCCTATTGCTCGGCGCGGCGGGGCGGATCCTGGGCTGCGCCGCGGATCCCCGCCGCCGGCCCCGCGTAACGCGCAGGAAACACGTACCGGGCAGACTGTCGTCGTGGATAGGCAGGAAGAGTTCGTACTGCGCACCCTTGAGGAGCGCGACATCCGTTTCGTCCGGCTGTGGTTTACCGACGTGCTCGGCTACCTCAAGTCGGTGGCGGTCGCCCCGGCCGAGCTTGAGGGCGCCTTCGCGGAGGGCATCGGCTTCGACGGCTCGGCGATCGAGGGCTTCGCCAGGGTTTACGAGGCGGACATGATCGCCAGGCCGGATCCGTCGACGTTCCAGCTGATGCCGATCGGCGATGATTTCGCGGGCGTCGGCCGGATGTTCTGCGACATCGCGATGCCCGACGGATCGCCGTCCTACGCCGATCCCCGTCACGTGCTCAAGCGCGCGCTGGCCAAGGCCGCGGGCCTGGGCTTCACCTTCTACACCCATCCGGAAATCGAGTTCTTCCTGCTCAAGGAGAAGCCGGAACCGGGTGTCAAGCCGCAGCCCATTGACACCGGTGGCTACTTCGACCACACGCCGCACATGATCGCGCATGACTTCCGCCGCAGCGCGATCACGATGCTGGAGAGCATGGGCATCTCGGTGGAGTTCAGCCATCACGAGGGCGCCCCCGGCCAGCAGGAGATCGACCTGAGGTACGCGGACGCGCTCAGCACCGCGGACAACATCATGTCGTTCCGGCTGGCGATGAAAGAGGTCGCGCTGGAGCAGGGCGTCTACGCATCGTTCATGCCCAAGCCGTTCACCGAGCATCCCGGCTCCGGGATGCACACGCACATGTCGCTGTTCGAGGGGGACCGCAACGTCTTCCACGAGCCGGGGGCCGAGTTCCAGCTCTCCAAGCTCGGCCGCTCGTTCATCGCCGGCCTGCTGACCCACGCGGCCGAGATCACCGCGGTGTGCAACCAGTGGGTGAACTCCTACAAGCGGCTGTGGGGCGGGACCGAGCGGATCGCAGGCGCGGGGGGAGAGGCGCCCGCCTACATCTGCTGGGGGCATAACAACCGGTCCGCGCTCATCCGGGTCCCCATGTACAAGCCGCAGAAGGGGAACGCGACCAGGATCGAGTTCCGCTCGCTCGACCCGGCCTGCAATCCCTACCTGGCCTTCGCGGTCATTCTCGCGGCGGGCCTGAAGGGGATCGAGTCGGATTACGAGCTGCCGCCGGGCGCGGAGGACAATGTGTGGGCGCTGACCTCCGCGGAGCGCCGGGCCCTCGGCATCGCGCCGCTGCCGGCCAGCCTGGCGGACGCGTGCGACGTGATGCAGGGCAGCGAGCTGGTCGCCGAGACTCTCGGCGAGCAGGTCTTCGACTTCTTCCTGCGCAATAAGCGCTCGGAATGGCGGGACTACCGCCGCCAGGTCACCCAGTTTGAGCTGGATCGCTACCTTCCGACACTGTGAGCGGCCGGCCAGGTACCCGGCCGTCACCACGGCCCGCCACTGCTGAGGCCGCGCTTCGGTAAGGCAGAAAGATGAGGCGAACGCCTCACGAATGGTTCACCCTCCGGCACCTATCGTCGTGACTGCACGAGCAGTGAACGTCTATCCGGAGGAGATGGAACAGATGCCGAAGATGTCCAGGGACAGCGCCGCGCACGTTGACGATTTCGGCCCGGCGGAGGACAGGCATGAGGACCTCGCGGGCTACACCACCAGTTTCACCTCGATTCGCCAGGACGCGGACCTGGCTCCCATGCTCAAGGGCCTGCCCGATGACAAATGCCAGTGCCCGCACTGGGGTTATGTCTTCAAGGGGAGGCTGACCTGGCGGTTCGCCGATCATGAGGAGGTATGCGAGGAGGGCGACGCGTTCTATGTCCCGCCTGGCCACACGCCGTCGGCCGAGACTGGCAGCGAGTTCTTGCAGATCAGCCCGGCGGCCGAACTGCAGGAAGTGACGGCGGCGGTGATGCGGAACATGCGGGCCATGCACGGCTCCTGAGCTGAACGCGCCCAGGGCCGTGGGGCTGGCCGGCGGGAACGACCCTGGGCCCGCGCGGGACCGGTCAGCCGTCCGCGGATTCGAAAGTGCCCATCAGCCCGTGCTGCGTGGCGTACAGCGTCGCGGCGGCGCGGCTGGAGATGCCCAGCTTCGCGTAAATGTGTTCCACATGATTGGCCGCCGTCTTCGGCGTGACAACCAGGTGCCCGGCGATCTCCTTATTCGACTGGCCCCTGGCCAGCAGCCCGAGGACCTCGACCTCACGAGCGGTGAGGCCGCCGGGCCACGCGCGCCGGGCCGGCGCGCGATGGCCGGCCGCCCGCAGTACGGCCTCCACCGCCTCGCCGTCGAGCCGGCCGGCGATGGCCTGCGCCCGCAGCTCGCGAGAGGCCAGGCCCGGATCAGCCGGGGGCCGGTGCGGGCGCGGCTCGGTCCAGGCGTGATAGACATCCGCCGCGGCCAGCAGCCGGTCCGATGGCGTGAGCGACGCCGCGGTCAGCCCTCGCGGGTATCCCGAGCCGTCCAGGCGCTCGTGGTGCCGGGCGGCGATCACCCGGCTGGCGCCCAGCGCGTCCACCCTGGCCAGCATGCGATCGGTCAGGTACGGGTGCAGGCGGACGCGCTCGGTCTCGGCCTCGGTGAGCGTGCCCTGCTTGTCCCAGATCGCGTTGGAGACCCCGAGCCGGCCGAGGTCGTGAATGAGTCCCGCCCGCCGCAGGGTGCTCACGTCACTCTCCGGGTGACCCGTGACCCGCGCCGCCTCGCTGACCAGGTTGGCTACCCCCCGTGAGTGGCCGGCCAGGTACGGGCTCTTCATATCGACCAGGTCAGCCATCGCCTCCAGCACCTCGTCCAGCTCGGCCCCGGTCACGCGGCGCGAGAGCCGGGGCTCGGTCCGCAGGACGGCGTCCCAGCTGGAGGCCTCGTCGAGGCCGTCCAGCAGCTCAGGCGCGTGGTCGCAGAAGAGGTCGACGATCGCGGGATCGAACTGGGCGCCCCGGTGCCTGCGGGCGATCGACCGGGCCGCCTCGACGTCGCGGCGGCGGCTGAACACCTCGACCGGGCTGGCCAGCTGCACCAGCCGCGCGGGCAGGCAGATCTCCTGCGCCCGCAGGTGACGGGGATAGCCCTTGCCGTCCCATTGCTCGTACGCCTGCTGGATCGCGAGACTGACCGTGTCCTGCAGCCCGATCCGCCCGGCGAACTGCGAGCCTAGCGTGGAGTGCGTCGTCACGAACGCGACCACCTGCTTCGGCCCGGCCACGGGAAACGCCGCGAGCCGCCTGGCCCGTGACATGCCGCTGCCGTGCGAGGCGACCCGCCGCAAGATGAACGAGATCATCTGCGCGGTATTCATGTCGAGCATCTCGAACCCGTCGCCCTTGAGGCTGATGTCGTCGCCGAACCACTGCGCCTGCTCCGCCGCATCGGCATGGCAGTAGACGTTCATCATCAGGCCGAGGTAGTAGGTGGCCTCCAGCTCGCTGTCATTGACCCCGACCAGGTCAGCCAGCCGCAGCGCGATCACCGTCTGGCGCATGCAATGCGCCATGGGTTGCCCGAGGCCCAGGTCAGCGGCATAGGACAGCGTCGCCACCAGCTCGGCGATCCTGACTCCGCCCGTCTCCGGCTCAACCGCCACAACGCAGAGTCTAGTCCTGCTGGCCTTGTCCGGACCATTACGTAAGGTAGTATTATAACTACATATGGGAGTTGTGTTTTGGGTCGGCGCAACGTCAGCCAGATGAGCTCCAGGCGCGGGTACCGGCCTGAGAGCGCGGGGTAGGGTCGCGATCATGAGCCCACGCGTGCAGGTGACATTTGACGCGGCGGATCCGCATCAGCTCGCCGGCTGGTGGGCTGATCTGCTTCGGTATCAGGTCGAGGACCACCACGACCGCGTGGCCAGCCTGCTGGCCGACGGCGTCCTGGAGGAGTCAGAGGTCATCCGCGTCGATGGCCGCATGTGCTTCGCTGACCTGGCCGCGGCCAGGGACCCGGCCGATGACGGCCCGCGGCTGTTCTTCCAGCGGGTCCCGGAGCCGAAGACGGCGAAGAACCGGGTGCATCTGGACGTCCCGGTCGAACGTGGCCAGCTCGACAGCGAGGTGGACCGGCTCCAGGCAGCGGGGGCGATCCTGGTCGGCTTCAACAGCTACCCAGGGCACCGATCAGCGGTGATGCGCGACCCGGAAGGCAACGAATTCTGCCTGCAGTGAGTACGGGCGAACCCAAGACGTGCCTCGTCGCCTGGCTCGCTAACGTGCAGGGGTGAGCATCGCGCGCGGGACGACTCTGGCCGGGCAGCTGGCCGCCATGGGCTTCGCTGACACGGCCAGGGCGCAACGGCTGATCACCGACGCTCTCCTGCTGGACACCGCCGATGGCGACATGGACCTGATCGAGGCGCTGGCGGGGGCACCTGACCCCGATCTTGCCCTGGCCAGTCTCGCCCGGCTGCCGCATGACCCTGGTCTGCGCGAGGCCCTGCATGCGGATCCCGCCCTGCGCGAGCGCCTGGTCAGCGTCCTCGGGGCCAGCGCCGCGCTCGGTGATCATCTGGCCCGTCACCCCGAGGACTGGCACGTGCTGAGCGGGCCAGACGCGCTCCGGCATCCGGCTGACGGGGAGCTGCGCACGGCGATGCTGACGGCGGTCGGGGCGCTGCCCGGCGATCCGGCACCGGTCGCCGATGCGGCACGGGCGGGCGGCCGGGACCCGGCCACGGCGCTGCGGGCCGCCTACCGCCGGCGCCTGCTGCACCTGGCCGGCCGGGACCTGACCGGCGCGGACGCGCTGGATGAGGTGATGGCCGAGCTCGCTGACCTGGCCACGGCCGCGCTGGAGGCCGCGCTCGCCATCGCGCGGTCCTGGCTGCCGCCGGGCTCCGCGCCGTGCAGGCTGGCGGTGATCGCGATGGGGAAATGCGGGGCCCGCGAGCTCAACTACGCCAGCGACGTAGACGTGATCTTCATCGCCGAGCCGGCCGAGCACGCCAAGCCGGGGGTGCCCGGCGAGACGGGCGCCCGCGCCGGGCCGGGCGGGCCCGCCGAGCCAGCCGGGGCGGCCGGCGAGGCCGCTGCCCTGCGGACGGCCACGCAGCTGGCGAGCGGCATGATCAGGGCGTGCTCGCAGAGCACTCCCGAGGGCATGCTCTTCCCCGTCGACCCGAACCTGCGACCCGAGGGCCGCAGCGGCCCACTGGTGCGCACGCTCGCCAGCCACCGGGCCTACTACGAGCGCTGGGCCAAGACCTGGGAGTTCCAGGCGCTACTCAAGGCCAGGCCGGTGGCCGGCGACCAGGACCTGGGCGCGGCCTACCTGGCGGCGCTGGCACCGATGGTCTGGCGGGCCGCCCAGCGGGACGGCTTCGTCCCCGATGTCCAGGCCATGCGGCGCAAGGTCGTCGAGAGCCTGCCGCGCGGCGAGGCCGGGCGCGAGCTCAAGCTCGGGCCGGGCGGCCTGCGGGACATCGAGTTCGCCGTCCAGCTGCTCCAGCTGGTGCACGGCCGCGGCGATGACTCGCTGCGCGTCCCGGCCACCCTGGAGGCGCTGGCGGCCCTGGCCGCCGGGGGATATGTGGGCCGGCGGGAGGCGGCCGGCCTCGCGGCCGCCTACCGGTTCCTGCGCGCCATCGAGCACCTGCTCCAGCTGCGCCAGCTGCGCCGTACCCACACCCTGCCCGAGGATCCGGCCGTGCTGCGCCAGGTGGGCCGGGCGATACGGCCGATGCGGCTCGATCCCGGCGCCGACAGTGCCGCGCGCAGCGCCCAGGGCGCGGACCCGGCCGCCGAGCTGCTCGACCACTGGCGGCTGCATGCGGGCCAGGTCAGGCTGCTGCACGAGAAGCTGTTCTACCGCCCGCTGCTCGACGCGGTCGCCCGGCTTCCCGGCGAGGCCGCCCGGCTGACTCCCGAGGCGGCGCGCGAGCGGCTGGAAGCACTCGGCTACGCCGATCCGGCTGGCGCCCTGCGGCATATCGAGGCCCTGACCGAGGGTCACTCCCGCAAAGCGGCCATCCAGCGGACGCTGCTGCCGCTGCTGCTCGGCTGGTTCGCCGATGCGCCGCAGCCCGACCCGGGCCTGCTGGGATTCCGCCAGGTCAGCGAGGCGCTGGGCGACTCTCCCTGGTACCTGCGGCTGCTGCGCGACGATATGACCGTTGCGCAGCGGATGGCCAGGCTGCTGGCTTCCAGCCGGTACGCGACCGGGCTGCTGCTGCGCGCTCCGGAGGCTGTAGCGATGCTCGGCGATGACGCCCAGCTCGCCCCCCGGCCGGCCGCGGCGCTGCGCGAGGAGGCGACGGCGACAGTGCGCAGGCACCTCGGGCCGCCGGGCGCGGCCGGGCCAGCCGAGGTCTCGGCCACGGCCGACGTGGCCGGCGCGCTGCGGGCGCTGCGCCGCCGGGAGCTGCTGCGCACGGCCGCGGCCGACCTGCTGGGCCTCATCGACGTTCAGGAGACCGGCGAGGCGCTCACCGCTGTCGCCGCGGTGACCGTGTCGGCGGCCCTGGAGGTAGCAGCCAGGAAGGCCGAGCGGGAAACCGGGCCGCTGCCCACCCGGATCTGCGTCGTGGCCATGGGCAGGTTCGGCGGCCATGAGATGAGCTATGGGAGCGACGCCGACGTGCTCTTCGTCCACGATCCGCTGCCCGGTGCGGACGAGGAGGCCGCCACCAGGGCCGCGCAGGCGGTGGCCCTGGAGCTGCGCGGGCTGCTGGCCCGGCCGGGTCCCGATCCCGCGCTGCTGGTCGACGCGGATCTGCGCCCCGAGGGGCGGCAGGGACCGCTGGTCCGGACGCTGGCCTCCTACCGCGCCTACTACCGGCGCTGGTCGCTCGCCTGGGAGTCGCAGGCCCTGCTGCGGGCCGAGCCGGTGGCCGGCGACGCCGCCCTGGGTGCACAATTCACTGAGCTCGCCGATGAGCTCCGGTATCCGGACGGGGGGATCGGGGAGCCTTCCGTCCGGGAGATAAAAAGGATTAAAGCCCGGGTAGAAGCAGAACGCATGCCTCGTGGCATTGACCCGGTCCTGCACCTCAAGCTCGGCCCTGGCGCGCTGATGGACGTCGAGTGGGTGGTGCAGCTGATGCAGTTGCGCCATGCGCACGCGGTGCCGGCGCTGCGGACGACGCGGACCCTGGCCGGGCTGGAGGCGGCCACGCAGGCTGGGCTGATCACGATGCCGGACGCCCGGCAGCTGACCACGTCCTGGCTGCTGGCCGACCGCATCCGCAATGCGGTGATGCTGGTGCGCGGCCGCGCCTCGGACACGGTGCCGACCCAGCACCTGGAACTGGCCGAGGTGGCGTGGCTGCTCGGGTACGCGCCCGACGCGTCGCAGGATCTGGTCCAGGACTACCGGCGCGCCGCCCGGCATGCCCGCGCGGTAATGGAGCGGCTGTTCTACGGCTGAGCAGCAGCCGATGGCGCGGGCGGGACGGGGCGGGCGGTCACGCGCCCCAGCCGTTGTCCCGCAGGGTCCGCAGCGCGTCGACCGTGAGGCTGCCGCGCCAGTCCCGCTCGGCGGCCGGGGACCAGGCCGGCCAGTTGAAGGTCCAGCCGCCGTCGTCATGCTGGCCGGCCGCCAGGTGGCTGAGCTGGGCCCGGACGGCGTCCTCGCCGAACAGGCCGCGGGCCAGCGAGCCCGGCAGCGGCGCGAAGTCGAGCAGCGAGTGCGTCTCGCCGGGCGCGGCCGGGTCGATCGTCACCAGGTCCAGCAGCATCGGCGCGACGAGGTCGAGGGCACGCTTGGCCCGGCCGCGGTCAGGGACATAGTCCAGGAAGCGCAGCACCCCGCGCAGGTCGTACGGCCCGGGCTCGGCCAGCTCGTCGATCCCGGACCAGAGCAGCTCCGTGGCACCGGCCAGCCAGGGGTGGGTGACGCCCCGCGCGTGCAGGGTGCCGGCGATCTGGCCGGTGGAGATCAGCGAGGCCGGGCGCCCGTCCTCCGGCACCCACCAGGGGGCGTGCGGCCAGCCCAGGACGCTGGGCTCCACGAAAACGGCGCCGCCGGCCGTCGGCGCGTTCGCCGCGAGCCAGTCGCACGCACCCGCGACCAGGCCCTCGTCCCAGGCATCGGCCTCATCCAGGATGCGCAGGGCCTGCTCGATCGCCGCGGGCTGGCTGGCCGGAGACCGGCCGTCCGGCTCCAGCCCGTGGCCGAAACCGCCGTCGGCGTTACGGTACGCCGCGACCGCGTCCCGCACCGGGCCGGCGCTGCCGCCGGCGAACAGGCGCTCGAACCGGCGCCGGTCGAGCACGCGGCCGCCGGCGGCGAGGAACTGCGCGGCGGCGTCCATGTCTGGCTTGGTGCTGTCTGGCTTGGTGCTGTCTGGTTCGGTCGTGACTGGTTCGGTCATGCGGGCCATCCCACCAGGCCGCGGCGGCCTGGTATTGAACGAAGCGGACATGAGACAGACTGGATGGGTGGACTGGGCGCCTGGGTACCGCGAGCTCGCGCCGCCGGACGCGCTGCGCGGCGAGATTCACTGCCTGTGGGTCAGTGTCGGGCCGGCCGCCGCCGACTCGCCGACCCGGGTGCTGCCCGATGCGTGCACCGACCTGATCTGGCAGTCCGGCGTGGGCGCCTTCGTCGCCGGGCCGGACACCGGGCCTGCGCCGGCCGGGCTGCCGCCGGGGGCGGTCCTGGTCGGGGCGCGATTTCGGCCCGGTGCCGGCGGCGCCGCGCTCGGGTTGCCGCTCAGCGAGCTGCTCGACCAGCGGGTCGATGCCGCCGATCTGGCCTCAGTGCCGGACCGGCAGCTGCCCGGATCGCTGGCCCCCGCCGAGGCGATGGACAGGATCAGCCGGATCGCCGCGCACATGGTGGCCGAGCGCCCGGCCGACCGGCTGGTGCTGGAGGCGGCCCGGCAGCTCAGCCGGCCAGGGGCGCGGGCGGAGCTGATCGCCGGGCGCCTGGGGATCAGCGAGCGCCAGCTCCGCCGCCGCTGCCAGGCCGCCGTGGGCTACGGGCCGCGGACCCTGCACCGGGTGCTCAGGTTCCGGCGCTTCGTGTCCCTCATCGACAGCGCGGGAGCCGCCGCTGACCTGGCCGGGGCCGCTGCGCAGGCGGGCTATGCCGATCAGGCTCACCTCACCAGGGAGAGCCGCCGCCTGGCCGGGCTGCCTCCCGGCGCCCTCGCGCGGGAGCGGGCCGGCGCGTAAGAGCACGGCGGCCAGGCTCGGATCGGCCGAGGGGGCAGTGACCGGGCTGGCCGGGCTCCGGGTCGTTTCCCCTCCTCTCATACCGCGGTAGGGGAGGCCCTGCGCCGCTGGGGGCGCGCGAGCAGGCCGCGGCAGAGTGCATGCTGGTGAGGTGACGGGATCATCTTCCTCGCGCCTGCGCGACCCGGTGCCGCAGGCGGGTCCGCGGACGTCCTGGCCTGGCTCGCTGGTGGAGCGGGCCCTGGCCCTGCTGCTGGCTGACTACCGGCGCCCGGCCGGCCCGATCGCGATCGCCGCGGTGCTCGCACTGGCCGCGGTGCTGGGACGGGCCGACAATGAGGGCCCGTTCCATCCCCCGCTGGCGATCATCCTTGGTCTGCTGGCCACCGTGCCGATCGTCATCATCCGGCGGTTCCCGGCCTTCGCCATCGCGGTCATGCTGACGGCCGGTGCCGTGTTCGTCATGTTCGGCCGCCTGTCCTGGTCCGCGGGGGCGGTGGCGGGCTGGCTGATCGCGCTGGCCGCCTGCCCGGTGCTGCTGTCGCGTCGCCGGGCGGTCACGGCCGTGGTGCTTACCGAGGGAGCGGTCCTGCTGGCGACGCTCGGGCTGGCCGGGAATGCGACGCCGTGGGACGCGACGATCGCCGAGGCCCTCGCGGTGATCGCGGCCTGGGGAGCCGGGGAGCTGCTGCGGGCCCGGCGGCAGTCAGCGCTGGACCAGGCGGCCGCCGCCGCGCAGGTCCGGCACCTGAGCGAGCGCGACGCCGTGGCCAGGGAACGCGCGTCGATCGCCCGCGAGCTGCATGACGTGGTCGCGCATCACGTATCGATGATCGCGGTGCGGGCGGCGACGGCTCCGTACTCGATCAGCGGGCTCCCGGCGCCGGGCGAGGCGGCCTTCGGCGAGATCGCCGAGGAGGCCCGCACCGCGCTCACCGAGCTGCGGGTTGTCCTGGGCGTGCTGCGCGCCCCTGGCCGGGCCGCCGAGGGCGCGCCGCAGCCGCGCCTGGCCGACCTGGACTGCCTGCTGAGCCGGATGGCCAGCGCCGGGACGGACGTCGCGATGGCGGCCCGCGGCACGCCCCGCTCGCTGCCGGCCTCAGTGGAGCTGTGCGGCTACCGCCTCGTGCAGGAGGCGCTGACCAACGCGGGACGCCATGCACCAGGCAGCACGGTACGAGTGGACCTCGGCTATCAGCCGGACGCGCTGAGCGTGCGGATCAGCAACGGCCCGGCGCGGTATCCGGCGGCGGATCCGACGGCGGCCGCCAGCGGCTACGGGCTGACCGGCCTGCGAGAGCGGGTGGAGATGCTGGGCGGCCAGTTCGGGGCCGGACCCGATGGCCACGGCGGCTTCCTGGTGACGGCACTGCTGCCGGTACCGGCCGAGGGCGGCCCGCGATGACCGGCGAGACCCCGGCCGGGCCGCTGCGGCTGCTGGTGGTCGACGATCAGGCGGTGGTGCGCCTGGGCTTCACCGCGCTGCTCGACTCCGCCGATGACCTATCGGTCGTCGGCGTCGCCGGAGACGGGCAGGAGGCCATCCGGCTGGCCCGCCAGCTCGCGCCCGACGTGGTGCTCATGGACATCCGGATGCCGGTCATGGGCGGTATCGAGGCGACCCGCGTGCTGCGTGAGCTGCCGTCGCCGCCCAGGGTGCTCGTGCTGACCACGTTCGACCTCGATGACTACGTCTATGACGCCCTTCGGGCCGGCGCCAGCGGCTTCCTGCTCAAGGACGCCACGCCGGAGGAGATCCTCAATGCCGTGCGCGTGATCGGCGCGGGCGATGCCCTGCTGGCGCCGGCGGTGACCAGCAGGCTGATCGCCGAGTTCGCGGCGCGGGCCACGCTGGCCCCGCCGCCGCAGCTGTCCACCCTGACGGCGCGCGAGCACGAGGTTCTCCTGCTGGTGGCCCGCGGCCTGCCCAACGGCCAGATCGCCCGGGCGCTCGGCCTGGCCGAGCAGACCGTCAAGTCACATGTGAGCGCGATCCTGTTCAAGCTGGGCCTGCGGGACCGCGTCCAGGCGGTCATCCTCGCTTACGAGTCCGGCCTGGTGATCCCCGGCAGTGCCGACGCCGGGCCCGCCGCCGGCCCGGCCGTCAGCACCGCCGTCCCCCGCGCGGGCGAGGCCCGCCGGGTTCCTGGCCGAGCGTCCGGGCGTCCGCACGATGCGGGCCGCTGACTGGCTGGCCATGGACGACCTCCTCGCGGCCGCGTCAGCCGCGCTCGGCGCAGCGCTGACTCATCCGGCGGATCTAGGCGGCAGCACGCGCTCGATGGTGCTGCGCTGCCGTGACTCCCGCGGCGGCAGCGTGGTCGTCAAGTCCTACCTGCCGACCGCCCAGGGCGGCCGCGATTTCGCGGCCGAGGCGTCGGGGCTGGCCTTCACCGCGGCGACCGGCGTGGGGCCGCGCCTGCTGGCGGCCGACCGGGCCGTCCCGCTGATCGTGATGACCGACCTCGGTGACGCGCCGAGCCTCGCTGACGTGCTGCTGGGCGAGTCCGCCGAGGCGGCGGAGGCCGCGCTGCTCGCCTGGGCGGCGGCCTGCGGTCAGCTGGCCGCCCGGACCGCGGGGCGGCAAGGGGAGCTGGCCCGCCTCCGAGCGGCCTACCCGAGCGGCGGGGGATCGCTCGGAGATACGCACTGGCTCGCGGGCTGCGTCCGGTCAGCGGCCGGCCTGGCCGCCCTCCTGGACGTCACGCCGCCACCGGGCCTGGCCGGCGACCTGGCCGCCGTGGCCGCCGTCCTGCAGCCGGGCGCCTACGAGGTCTTCTCGCCCGGCGATATCTGCCCGGACAACAATCTGCTGACATCCGGCGGCCTGCGCTTTCTCGACTACGAGAGCGCGGAGTTTCACTCAGTGTTCCTGGACGCGGCCTACCTCCGGATGCCGTTCAGCACGTGCTGGTGCGTTTTCCGGCTTCCTGGTGACCTGGCCGGGGCGGCCGAGGCGGCCTACCGGGCTGAGCTGCGCGGCGTCTTCCCTGACCTGGCCGCAGACGCGACGTGGCGGCCGGGCGTCCTGCGGGCGGTCGCGGCGTGGACGATTCACTGCATGAGCTACCTGCTGGACCGATCCGTCGTGGCGGACAAGCCGATGCATGATTCCCGCGCCCCCGTGCCCACCGCCCGCCAGCTGCTGCGCTACCGCTGGCAGGTGCTCGGTGCTGAGCTTGACTCGGCTGGAGAGCTGCCCGCGCTCGCCGAGCTGACGCGCCGCCTGCTGACCGCGACGGAGCACTGGCAGGTGCCGGACCTGCCGCTCTACCCGGCGTGGGCCTGATCAGCGGGCTCAGGGCGGCCCGGGTGCGACGGGACGCCTGGCCCGGTAGCCGGCCAGCAGCCGCTCGCGCACCTCGGCCGGCAGCGGCTTGACCGCCTCGCGCATGGTGACACCGGATGCCCGGTGCACGCGCGGCGCCAGCCAGTCGGCCACCAGCTCGGGACGGCGCTTGGCCGTCTCGCGCAGGACCCAGCCGATGGCCTTGCGGATGAAGAACTCCTTCTCCTCCAGCATCTGGTCGGCGTACCGGCCGAACCGCTCGAAATCGCCCTCGCCCCGGCGCAGCGGCACCAGCAGGGCCAGCAGTGCCGAGCGCCGCAGCCAGAAGTCATCGTCGGCGGCCCACCGGTCCAGCGTGCGGTTCAGCTCAGGGAAGCGCTCGGTGAGGCGGCCCGCGACGTCGGCGGCCAGGCCGTCGACCAGCGCCCAGGTCCCCGCAGCACGCAGCAGGTCCTCCAGCAGGCCCATGTCGCCCGCGGCCAGCAGGCGGGTCCTGCGCGTGAGCAGGAGGGCAGCAGCCATCCGGCACTCAAACGGCGGCCGTGCCCACAGTGCCCTGGTGACATCCGTCAGCTCGTCATGGGCCAGGGCCGGCCTGGCCCGGCACCAGGACGTGATGGTCGCACGGATGGCCGGGACAGTCGTGCCCGTGAACTCCAGGTCGCTCTTGAGGTAGGCCTTCGCGCTGGCCGCCCGCTCCGGCGTGCCAAGCTCCCGCAGCGCGTCTTCGATAGCCGCCGCCTGCACTGTGGCGGCACGAGGGACCTGAGTCACAAACGCCGACCCTATGACACCCGTCGATGCGCCGACTCGGTAGGACCGCTGGGATACTCCTGCCATGGCGAGACTAGAACAGAAGTCAGCCCTGGTGACGGGTGCATCGCGCGGCATCGGCCGGGCCATTGCCGAGCGCCTGGCGGCTTATGCCGCCAGCAAGGCCGCCCTGGAGCTGCTCAGCCGGGTGGCCTCCCATGAGTTCGGCGGCCGGGGGATCACCGTCAACTCCGTCCTGCCCGGCGCCACCGACACCGACCTGTTCCGCCTGCGGAACCCGCCGGGTGAGGGCTGGGAGCGGATTGCTGCCCGGACGTCGATGCGACGCATCGGCCAGCCGGCCGACGTGGCCGACGTGGTGGCGTTCCTGGCCAGCGAGGAGGCACGCTGGATGACCGGTCAGAGCATCCGGGCCGACGGGGGGCTGGCATGACACCGGCGGCGGCGCGGTGGCAGGTGCCGACGCTCGTCGACGTGCTCGAAGCACGGCAGCGCATCTCGCCCTACCTGCGGCCGACCGCACTGTTCTCGTATCCGGGCATCGACCGGCTGGTGGGGGCCGAGGTGCACGTCAAGCACGAGAATCACCAGCCCGTCGGGGCCTTCAAGGTCAGGGGCGGCATCAACCTGCTCGCAGCCCTCGGCGCAGATGAGCGCACTGGCGGGGTGATGGCGGCCTCGACCGGCAACCACGGCCAGTCGGTCGCCTACGCGGCCCGGATCTTCGGCGTGCCCGCGACGATCTGCGTTCCCGAGCAGGCCAATCCGGTCAAGGTCGCCTCGATGCGCGACCTCGGTGCCGAGGTCGTCTTCCACGGCCACGATTTCGACGAGGCACGCGAGTACAGCGAGCAGCTCGCGCGGGAACGCGGCTGCCGCTACGTGCACTCCGGCAATGAGCCGCTGCTGATCGCGGGGGTTGGCACGCTGACTCTCGAGATCCTGCAGGAGCGGCCGCGCACCGACGTGATCATCGTCCCGGTCGGCGGGGGGAGCGGTGCCGCGGGCGCCTGTATTGTCGCCAAGGCCATTAACCCGCAGATCAGGGTCATCGGGGTCCAGTCTGAAGCGGCACCGGCCGCCTTCCGATCCTGGCGCGAGCGGCGCCTGGTCGAGGACAAGACGGAAACCTTCGCCGAAGGACTGGCCACCCGGACCGCGTTCGAGCTCCCGCAGCAGATCCTGTGGCAGTGGCTCGACGATTTCGTGCTGGTCAGCGACGACGAGATCCGCGCCGCCCAGGCCCTGCTGATAGAGCTGACCCGCAATCTGGCCGAGGCCGCGGGCGCGGCCTGCCTGGCCGCCGCCCTGCGCCTGCGCGATCAGATCTCCGCCCAGCGGGTCGCGCTGGTCCTGAGCGGCGGCAACGCCAGCCGGGAGCAGATCCTCGACGTGCTGGCGACCTGATCGGCAGGGTGGTGATGGAGCTGGGCTTTCACGGTGAGGTCGCGGACTTCTACCACCGCTACCGGCGCGGATATCCGCCGGCCGTCATCGACGCGCTGGGGCGGGCGTTCGGGCTGACCGGAGACGACATCGTTGTTGATCTCGGCTGCGGGACCGGCCAGCTGGCCCTGCCGATAGCCAGACGGGTGCGTTTCGTAATGGGGATGGATCCTGAGCCGGACATGCTGCTGCAGGGCCGGCGAGCTGCGGCTGAGCAGGGCGTGGCCAATGTGAGCTGGATGGTCGCGGCGGACTCCGACGTGCCGGCGCTGGGCGCCCTGCTGGGGCGCGGGAGCATTGCCGCGGTGACGATCGGCCAGGCGCTGCACTGGATGAGCCGCGATGAGCTGTTCGCGGCGGTGCGGCCGCTGGTCAGGCGCGGCGGCGGCGTGGCCGTGGTGACCAACGGTACGCCGCTGTGGCTGCAGGACTCGGACTGGTCGCGGGCGCTGCTCGACTGGATGGAGCAGTGGCTGGGCGTCCGGCCCGCCCATCCGTGCGGCACCGATGAGGCCAGCCAGCGCCGGTACCGCGACAGCCTGGCCGCCGCCGGCTTTGAGGTATGCCAGGCCGTCGTTGAGTACGGCGGCGAGCTGGACCTGGACCAGATCGTCGGCGGTGTCTACTCGGCCCTGCGCGCCGACCAGCTGCCGTCGCCGGCGAAGCGGCCAGAGATCGCCGGGCAGATCCGCCGGGCCCTGGACCCGTACGCGCCGTTCAGCGAGGACGTCCGCGTGATCATGCTCACCGGCCGGACCGGCTAGCTCCCGTTCCGCCGCCTATTTCATGACCCACGAAATGATGTGCGTTGCTCCAGCCTCCAGGATCCTTCGCGATCATGAAATGGGGTTCATCCGGTCGAGGCCGGCCACCACGGCCTTCACGGCAGGTCCAGCCGGGCCGCCTGCCGCATTGCGCTCAGATAAGACCTGATCGTCCGGCGCTGCAGGAAGCGGCTCACGGGCGCGCCGAGCCGCGCCGCCGGGTGCCGCGGCCGGGAGAAGGCGACTACCCGGAAGCGCAGGCGGTCGCCGTCGCGCTCGACGTGGAACGCCTCCTCGCCCTGCTCTGGATGGGCGGGCAGGGTGCCGTATGCGAACCCGTAATGCCCCGGCTCGTCAATCACGTAGACCACCCGGCCCGCCGCGGTCACGAACCCGACCGGAAGGCGGATGACCAGCGCGAACGTCGCTCCCGGCTTGACGTCCTCGCCAGGAAAGATCGTCAGCCCGGCGCCCTGCTGTGCCTCCCACTGCCGCAGCGCGTCCGCCGAGCGGGCGAACCGGCTCTCATCGAAGCTGCCGAGGTCCGCTTCCCAGCGATCATGCTGGTACCCGGCGGGCATCGCGGCCGATGTAGCGCCCACCTCGGTGTAGGTAAGGTCAAGCGCGCCTTGCTCGCGGACGAGCCGGGACAGAGCTTCTAGCGACGGCGGCGACAACGACAGCAACATCAGCCCATAATGTCACCATCGTACCGCTATGGGGATAAGCCAGATCCCGGCTGACCTGCCGCTTTGATCACCCGGGCGAATGTATGCCTCCACCATCTGCGCGTGGGTGAAGCCGCTGCCGCTACGCGACGATCAGGTAGATGCTGTCGGCGACCAGCCAGAAGCCCACCACCAGCGACCCGACGATGATCGCCTGGTCCCGGTGATAGTCGATCCAGGCCCGTATCTGCTCGAACCGGCCGGCCGCCACCGCTGGCGCGAAGGTCGCGTACAGCTCCATGACCAGGAAACTTGAGGTGGCCAGCAGGCAGAAGAGCACCAGGCTCAGGTAATCCCCCGCGGTGGCGAGCTTCGCTTGCACGATCGTCGCTGCGCCGGCGGCCACCAGCGTCCAGGGCTGCAGGAAGACGCCGAGCCCGGCGGCGGCCCACGGCGAGAGGCGGTCCAGCCTGGCCATCCAGGTCGGCGGCTTGCGCGGACGGCCCATGCGGCGGCGCTGCCGGACCGCGAAGAGGATCAGCACGACGCCGAGTGCCAGCTTGACCGCCAGGGCGGCGGTCGACGGGGCAGTGTGCGGCTTCGGCGGCTTGCCCCCGGTCACCAGGACCACGACCGCAATCACTGCCACCAGGCAGGCCAGCCAGCCGAGTATGAAGGCCAGCCCCTTCATGGTCCCCCGCTCGGCGGCCAGGATCAGGATGAACGCCACGATCGTGACCGGCTCCAGGGTGATGGCCAGCCCGATGATGATCAGGTTAAGTACCACATGCGCCTCGCAGCCTGTTCCGTCAAGCGGTGCCGCGAGTATGGCCGATGCCCCTGACCCTGGCCACCACCTCCGGAGGGTGATCAGGGTGCATGCCGATGGTACGGCCGATGGTTGCTCTCGCGGATCTTCAGAACCAGCGGATGTCGGGGTGGTCGTCGTGCCACAGCACCAGCACCACCTTGCCGACGATGCTCGAACCCGTGATCGGCCCCCAGTAGCGGCTGTCGCACGAGATTGCCCGGTTGTCGCCCAGCAGGTAGAACTCGCCGGGCGGCACCCGATAGGGGTGCTGGCTGCTCGCGTCGGGTATCGGCGGCCCGAGCGGGTCGTCGTGCGGCAGGTAGGGCTCGGCTAGCGGCCGGCCGTTCACGTAGATGCTGCCGCCCGCCGAGTAGATCGTCTGTCCCGGCAGCGCGATGACGCGCTTGACCAGATCGCCTTTCCTGGGTCCTGGGCAGTGGTCGAGCGGCGGGTGGCTGAACACCACGATGTCGCCCTCGCGTACGTCACGCCCGGTGAAGAACGCCTTCTGGACCAGGACCCGGTCGTACACGCCGAGCGTCGGCACCATGGACGATGAGGGGATCCAGAAGGTCTGGAACGCGAACGCCCGCACCAGGCCGGCCAGCAGCACCGCCACGAGGATCATGATGGCCGCCTCAGCCAGCGCCCGCCTCCGCCGCCGGTGCTGCGGGCCGCCCGCGGGCGGGCCGGCGTCAGCCGGGCAGGCGTCAGCAGGACCGGCCATGCCGGGCTTCCCAGATGGTCACCTGCGGGCGGATCATCGGCGGGATCACGCCAGGAACGGCCTCAGGCGGGCCGGACCGGCAATGCGCGCGTGCGCGCGCCTGGCTCGTGCTGGCCGCCCTGGCCGGCGCCGTCGAGGCCAGCAGCCCAGCCGAGACGCCCAGCGAACAAGCCGCGACCAGCAGCGCGCATGCCACCGTGCTCAGGCGCCGGCCGGGGCGCAGCGTGAGCCACTCCCGCGCTGCGCCGGCCAAGTAGCTCCCGGCGATCGAGCCCGCCGGGGCCCCGTCCCTGATGAGCAGCGCGGCCAGCTCGGCGGCCTCCTCGCCGTGCCGCTGACGCCAGCGGGCCGGGTAGCACCGCAGCACGGCCCCGACCAGCCGCGTAGCCCCTGGGCCATCCATCAGATGCCGCCCAGCCGCAGCCGCAGCCGGCCGGCCGCGCTGACTCGCTCCAGCGAATCGAGGTGCACGCGCAGCGCCGCCACCCCCGGCGCGGTAATGCGGTAGGGGTGGCGCCGGTCGTCGGCGGGCAGCGACTCGATCAGGCCGAGCGGCTCGAGCCGGTCCAGCGCGCCGTAGAGCGTGCCGGGCCCGAGCTCGACGTCGGCGAGTTCCTTGATGTCCTGGATCAGCGCGTAGCCGTGCTTGGGTCCGTCGGCGAGGCTGATCAGGATCAGCACCGATGCCTCGCCGGCTCTCCGCAGCACGTCCTGCCCGGTCCTGCCGTCTCGCCTGTTCACGGCCATCCGCCCTCCTAATACGTCGGCCAATATATCAGTCAACGTAGTAGTAGGGCCCAGGCGGTTGCGGAAACACCGGGCCGTACTGCAGGCGGGGAGCACGCGCCTGCCAACCGCTCGCGCGCGCGCACCCGCTCGAAACTCCGCGCAGCGGCCGTCGATCACGCTCTCAGCGGTGAGGCTGACGGCCCGGCCACGGCCCAGGGCGGAATGCCATGAGCCGCTGGCCTGGCCAGACGCGGTAGTCGGTCAGCAGTCGAAGTACAGCTCGAACTCGTGCGGGTGCGGGCGCAGCCGCAGCGGGTCGACCTCGCTGGTGCGCTTGTAGTCCACGTAAGTCGCGATCAGGTCCGGGGTGAAGACGCCGCCGTCGAGCAGGTACTCGTGGTCGGCCTCCAGGGTGTCGAGCACCTTCTCCAGCGAGCCGGGAACCTGCGCGATGGAGCTGGCCTCGTCGGGCGGCAGCTCGTACAGGTCCTTGTCCACCGGCTCCGGCGGCTCGATCTTGTTCCTGATTCCGTCGATGCCCGCCATGAGCATCGCCGAGAACGCCAGGTAGGGGTTGCACGAGGGGTCGGGCACCCGGAACTCCAGGCGCTTGGCCTTCGGGTTGGAGCCGGTGATCGGGATGCGCACGCAGGCCGAGCGGTTGCGCTGCGAGTAGACCAGGTTGACCGGCGCCTCGTAGCCCGGCACCAGCCGGTGGTAGGAGTTCATCGTCGGGTTGGTGAAGGCCAGCAGTGACGGCGCGTGCTTGAGCAGGCCGCCGACGTAGTAGCGGCCGAGATCCGACAGCCCGGCATAGCCGACCTCGTCGTAGAACAGCGGCGCGCCGTCCTTCCACAGGCTCTGATGGCAGTGCATGCCTGATCCGTTGTCACCGAATAGCGGCTTGGGCATGAATGTCACGGTCTTGCCCGCGGCCCTGGCCACGCTCTTGACGACGTACTTGTAGACCATCAGCTTGTCGGCCATCGTCAGCATGGTGTCGAACTTGATGTCGATCTCCGCCTGGCCGGCCGTGCCGACCTCGTGGTGCTGCATCTCCACCGGGATGCCGAAGTCGATCAGCGCGCGGACCATCTCCGACCGCAGGTCGGTGTAGTGGTCGGTCGGCGGGACCGGGAAGTACCCGCCCTTATAGCGGGGCTTGTAGCCGAGGTTGCCGCCCGCTTCCTCACGGCCGGTGTTCCACGCGCCCTCGATCGAGTCGATGTGGTAATAGCCCTCATTGGCCGCGGTCGAGAAGCGCGCCGAGTCGAAAATGTAGAACTCGGCCTCGGGCCCGAAGAACACGGTGTCCGCGATGCCGGTACCGCGCAGGTAGTCCTCGGCCTTGCGGGCGATGTTGCGGGGATCGCGGCTGTAGGGCTCGCCGGTCAGCGGGTCATGCACGAAGAACGTCAGGTTCAGTGTCTTGTGCGCACGGAACGGGTCGAGCACGGCCGTGCTGGCGTCCGGCAGCAGCAGCATGTCCGACTCGTGAATCTGCTGGAAGCCGCGGATCGATGAGCCGTCGAACATCAGCCCGTCGGTGAAGATACTCTCGCCGAAGGCCTCCACGGGGACCGTGAAATGCTGCATCGTCCCCGGCAGGTCGCAAAACCTGACGTCGACGAACTGCACCCCCTCGGCCTCGATGAACCGCAGGACCTCGTCGCCGCTCTTGAACATCCGCTCTCCTTCGTGACCCCTTGACGCTGTGACCCCTCGTCGGCGCCGCCTTCCGCCGCCCTCATCCGGCTATCCGGCGCCGCTGCGATCGTAGCGGCCCGCGGTTTCCGCTCCGTGTCTCTTATGTTTCGCCCGTGTTACGCCGCGGGGGCCTAAAAGACAAGCACTGCCAAACGGCCCGTACCCGCTGGTCACGCCCGGCCGGTCAGCCCGGTACCGTGAGTCTGTGACTGACCGACATGCGGCTGGATCGCGGCGGGCCGGCCGGACCGCATCGAGCCAGAAGGCGCCCGGTCCCTCCGGGCCGGGCGACCCCGGCCCGGCGGATTCCTATCCCGGCCGGCGTTTCGGCCTGCCCGAGGAAGGCAAGCGGTCAGTGGCCGGCATCGGCAGGCGGCTCGGCGCGCTGCTGATCGACTGGCTGCTGTGCACGGCCATCGCCCTGTCCGTATTCCATGATCAGCGATGGACCATCGTCATCTTCGCCGCTGAGGTCTACCTGCTGACGGCCACGACCGGGTTCACCATCGGCAAGCGGCTGCTGGGCGTGCGGGTCGCGCGGCTGGACGGCCGGCCAGTCGGGTTCATCTGGGCCCTGGTGCGCGTGGTGCTGCTGCTCGCCGTGATCCCGCCGCTGATCTTCGACAAGGACCTGCGCGGACTGCATGACCGGGCCGCCAGGACGGTCGTCATCCGGGTCTGACGGTCACGGCCGCTGGCGCACAGCGCAGCTGCGCCCGGCCCGCTAGCGCGTCTTCGGCCGCGGTGCCTTCGGCATCCGGCCCGCCCTGGGTATCGGTCCCTTGGGCATCTGCATCGACTGCGGCAGCGCCTTGAGCCGGTAGTTGAGGTCGACGACGGCCGGTCCCTTGAGGTTGCGGGGGAGCTTCATGATGTGCCGCTGGAGCTTGCGGATCGATAGCTGGCCGGGCTCATCGCCCACCTGGAGGTCGTAGATCGGCACGTCGTGGGCGACCCTGGCGATCCGCTTCTTCTCCGCCGCGAGCATGCTCGGCAGCCGGTTGGGCGAGCCCTCGCCGACCAGGATCACGCCTGGCCTGCCGACGGCACGGTGCACGACGTCCATGTTCCGGTTGGCGGAGATGGCGGGAGTGACCGTCCAGCCTCCGCGCATGGACTGCAGGATGGCCGCCGCCGCGCCCGGCTGGCCGGCGATCGTCGCGTACTGCGCAGACTGGGCGAACCTGCCGAACAGGACCATCGCGACCGTCAGGCCGAGCAGGATCCCGAGCGGGATGAGGAACGGCAGCGTCCCGGTGAGCAGGCCCACGACCACGGCGACCACGACAATCCCGAGCCCGGCCGCGGCCACGATCGGCAGCGCCTTCGGGTTGGACTTGCGCAGGATGCCAGCGACCATGCCGATCTGCTTGAACCGGCCTGGGGTTGCGGCGTCAGCCGCGGCTTTCTTCTTGTCGGCCGCGCTGCCGGACTTGTTCACCATGCAGGTGAGGATACGAGCACGGGGGCCCCGGCGCGAACGCGCCCCGTCCGGGCGGCCGAGGCCATGCCGTCGGGCCTGCGGCCCGGGCGTCCCGGCGTCGGCTCAGGCGCTCCCGGCCGGCGGCGGCGCAGCCGCCCGGCGCTGCGTCGCCTGCTGGTACAGCCGGCCGGCGCGGTAGGACGAGCGGACCAGCGGCCCGGCCATCACCCCCGCGAACCCCAGCCCGAGCGCCTCCTCGCCGAGTTCGTCGAACTCCTCCGGCGGCACCCACCGCTCGATCGGGTGGTGCCGCACCGAGGGCCGCAGGTACTGGGTGATGGTGAGCAGGTCGCACCCCGCGGCGCGCAGGTCCGACATGGCCGCGCTGACCTCGTGCCGCTCCTCGCCCATGCCGAGAATCAGGTTGGACTTGGTGATCAGTCCGTCGGCACGGGCCCGGCTGAGCACCTCCAGCGACCGGTCATACCGGAAGCCGGGCCGGATCCGCTTGAAGATCCTCGGCACCGTCTCGATGTTGTGCGCGAGCACTTCGGGGCGGGCCGAGAAGACCTCCGCCAGCTGCGCCGGCTCGGCGTTGAAGTCGGGGATCAGCAGCTCGACCCCGCAGCCCGGCACGGCCTGGTGGATCTGGACGCAGGTCTGCCCGTACAGCCACGCCCCGCCGTCGGCCAGGTCGTCGCGGGCCACGCCGGTCACCGTCGCGTAGCGCAGGCCCATCGTGGCCACGGACTCCGCCACCCGGCGCGGCTCATCGGTATCGAGCGGGGCCGGCTTGCCGGTGGCGATCTGGCAGAAGTCGCAGCGCCTGGTGCACTGGTCGCCCCCGATCAGGAAGGTGGCCTCACGGTCCTCCCAGCATTCGAAGATGTTCGGGCAGCCCGCTTCCTCGCAGACCGTGTGCAGGCCCTCGCTCCGGACGAGCTGCTTGAGCGCGGTGTACTCGGGGCCGGTGCGCAGCCGGGTCTTGATCCACGGCGGCTTGCGCTCGATGGGAGTCTGGCTGTTGCGCGCCTCAAGGCGCAGCAGGCGGCGTTCTCCGGGGGCGAGTACCACGTCTCTAGGGTACTTCCGGGTCGCCGTGGCCGGCGCCGCGCACGCCCCGCCGGCCCGCGTCACCACGGCCCGCGTCCTGGCGGCCCGTGTCCCGGCGGCCCGCGAGGAGGCGCAAGCCGTAGATCACGCAGCCGGCGACGCCGGCCGCGCAGCCGCCCGTGCCCGCGACCAGCAGCACGCCGCGGGCTCCGAGCAGGGCCAGCAGGCCGGCTGCGGCGGCCATCCCGATCGACGCCGCGCCGAACAGGACCCCTGAGTACAGCGCAAATACCCGGCCCGCCACCGCCTCGGGGGCCCGGTGATTGAGGAAGCTGCGGGTGGCGACCGTCTCCAGGCCATTGGCCAGCCCGCCAAAGCCATAGGCGGCGGCCGCCTGCCAGAGCACGGCGGCGGTGCCGGCCAGCACCAGGCCTGCTCCCGTCGCCACCGTGCCCGCCAGCGCGGCCACGACCAGCCAGCGCACGGGCAGGCGGCCGCCGCCCAGCGTGCCGATCACCATGCCGGCCGTCCACCCGGCGACCAGCAGGGAATAGCCGCGGGGTCCCGCGCTCAGCACGTGCTCGGCGAAGACCACCTCGGCGACCACGGCCATGTTCGCGAACCCGACCATCACCCCGACGATCAGGACCAGCAGCCCGGCGGTGGAGTCGCCGCGCAGGAAGCTGAACCCGGCCCGCATCTGCCCGCTCAGCGATGAGCCGCCCGCGGCGACGCCGGCCGGGCGGGAGCGCGGCGCCAGCCGGAGGGCGGACAGGCCCAGCGCGCCGAGCACGTAGAGCAGCGCGTCCGCGGCCAGGGCCACGCCGGAGCCGCCAGCGGTGATGAGCAGGCCCGCCAGCAGCGGCCCGAGCGTGAAGCCGCCCCAGGTAGCCGCCTGCAGGTAGCTGTTCGCCCTGGTCACCCGGTCCGGGGCGGCCAGCCGGGGCACCATGGCGCCCAGGCCCGGCTGCAGCAGGGCGGCGCACACGCCGAATCCGACGGCCAGCGCGAGGGTGGCCTGGACTCCTGTGGCCAGGGTCAGGCCCAGCGCGATGAGCGCCTCCGCCACGGCCGCTGCCACCAGCACGGGCCTGGTCGGGAACCGGTCGAGCACCACCCCGGCCAGCGGGGCCAGCGCGCTGATCGGCACGCATACGGCCAGGAATACCGCGGCCACGGCCCAGGAGGCATGCGAGCTCTGATACACCCGGTTAGCCAGGGCGATCATGGCCAGGCCGTCGCCGGCGGAGATCGCCACCTGCAGCGCGATCGCGAGCGGCAGCATCAGGCCCCGGCGGTCCGGCCGCAGCGGTCCGGCCACCGGTGCCGGCTGCTCTGGCGTCGGCTGCTCTGGCGTCGGCTGCTATGGCGTCGGCTGGCAGGGTCCCGGCTGGCAGGGTCCCGGTCGGCACGGCGCCGGGGGACACATCAGGCAGGTATGTCTCAGACAAGAGGCTCCTCTGGTTACAGACTGTCCCAACCGCGGCCAGGGCGCCGTTAGTCCATGACAATGGCCCCGCCACCAGCGGTTACGGCATCGTCACCCGCATACCGCGGGCCGATGTGACGCGAGAGGCCGAATCCGGGAACATGGAGCGCATGCCAACGCAGTTTGACCCCCCATCGGGAACCCGCGATTTCCTGGCCGCCGAGTTCGAGACGCGCGAGCGCGCGTTCGCGACGATCCGCGCCGTCTTCTCGCGCTACGGGTTCGAGCCCTTGCAGACGCCCGCGTACGAGCGGCTGGACGTGCTGCTCGGCAAGTACGGCGACGAAGGCGAGAAGCTCGTCTTCAAGATCCTGCGCCGGGGGGAGCATGAGGCCTCGGGCGAGGCGGACCTGGCCCTGCGCTACGACCTCACCGTTCCGCTGGCCAGGGTAGCGGCCGCCTACGGAAGCCAGCTGCCCTCGCCCTACAAGCGCTACGCCATGGCGCCGGTATGGCGCGCGGACCGGCCAGGCAAGGGCCGGTACCGGGAGTTCGTGCAGTGCGATCTGGACACCCTGGGCTCCTCCTCGGAGCTGGCTGATGCCGAGGTTATCCTCGCGGTGCACGATGTGCTCAGTGAGCTGGGGATCACCGGCTTCCGGATCCAGCTGAACTCCCGCCTGGTCCTGGCCGGGCTGCTGGAGGCCTTCGGGGTGCCGGCGCCGCTCGGCCCGGGCGTGCTGATCACGCTGGACAAGCTCGACAAGCTGCGCCCGCAGGCCGTGACCGCCGAGCTTGAGGGGCGCGGCCTGGAAGCGGGGACGGCGTCCGAGCTGGTGCAGGCGCTCGCGGCACCCGACGCCGCCGAGCGGGTCAGGGCGGCGCTCAAGCCGGGCGAAACCGGATCGGCCGGGCTGGATCAGGTCGACGCGATCCTGGGCCTGGCCGGGGCGCAGCTGCCCGAGGGCCGGATAGCGTTCTCGCCGCGCCTGGTCCGCGGCCTGAGCTATTACACCGGCCCGATCTGGGAGGTGACCTCAGACGGCGTGCCCGGATCGCTGGCGGGCGGCGGCCGCTATGACCACCTGATCGAGCAGCTCGGGGGGCCGGATGTGCCGGCCACCGGCGGCTCCCTGGGCATCGAGCGGATCCTGCTGGCGCTGCCGGACGCCGCGGATGCGCACCGGAGCCGTCTCGATGTCGCGGTCGCGGTCATGGGCGAGCCGTATATCAGCCAGTCGTTCGCCTTCGCCGCTGCGGCTCGGGCCGCGGGCCTGCGCGCCACCGTCTACCTGGGCTCTTCCGGCAAGCTCGGCAAGCAGCTCAAATGGGCCAGCGACCAGGGGGCCCGCTGGAGCCTGATCTACGGTCCGGCGGAGGACGAGGCGGGCACGGTCACGGTGCGGGACATGGTCAGCGGAGAGCAGACGGGGGTCCCGGTCGCCGAGCTCGGCGCCCATCTGGCCCGGGCCGCGGCCCGTGGTTCCGGCGCATGAGCGCTGACGCGGACTTCCTCGATCCCGACACGTGGTTCGCGCAGCTGCCGGGTGTCGTGGTCTCCGCCGGGGCGCTGATCACCGACCCGGCCGGGCGGGTCCTGCTGGTCAAGCCGAATTACCGTGACCACTGGACGCTGCCCGGCGGGATCTGCGAGCACGGCGAGCCGCCGCACGCCGGCTGTGCCAGGGAAGTCGCCGAGGAGATCGGGCTGTCACGGCCGGCCGGCCCCCTGCTGGCCATCGACTGGTCGCAGCCTTACGGCCAGCAGGCGCGGCCGATCATGCACTTCGTCTTCGACGGCGGGACGCTCGAGGACGGCAGTCAGATCGTGCTGCAGCGCGAGGAACTCGACCATTTCCGGTTCACCGAGCAGGCCGAGCTGGCCAGCTATCTCGCGCCCTACGGCATCCGCCGGGTCAGCGCCGCGCTGGCCGGCCGCTCCTGCGGTGCGGCGCTCTACCAGCCGACGCTTGTCAGCTAGCTGCGCAGGACGGCCAGCAGGTCGGCGTTGAACGGGTCGGCGTGGGTGTCGGTGAGGCCGGGCCGTCGAACACCTCGATCGGCAGGCCCTCGGGGTTGGCCGCGGATTTCAGCCTGGGCCGTCAACGAACGTTGCCAGCGGCTGCCCTGGCTCGACGATGTAGGTGGAGAGCATCATGCCCGTCCCCGGGCCGACGTCCAGCGCGTTGTGCGGCGTACGGGGTGGCATGAGGAAGGGGTCGCCGGCGTGCAGGGTGAGAGTGGGCTGCCCTGCGATCATCATCTCCACCGTCCCGGCCAGGATGTAGCCGACCTCTTCGCCCGGATGTATGTGCCAGCCCGACTCGACGCCGCAGGGGATCTCGGTGAGCACCTGCACGATCTCCCGTCCGGGAATCGAGGATGGGCTGTGCTGGAGTTCGGTGCGCTTGAGCTTCGCCGCGAGCGCGTCGGCTGGCTGCTGCTGATTCGTCATGGTGTGCTCAGCCTTGGCTGCTCAGGAAGGCCAGCAGCTCTCGGTTGACCTCCTGGGCGTGGGTGACGCACATGACGTGGGGGCCTCCCTCGATCTCGACGTAACGCGCCGCCGGCAGGGCCGCGTGCATCCGGCGGCCCTGGCCCTCAACGGACAGGATCCGGTCGGCGGTGCCATGCAGGATCAGCGTCGGGACGTCGATCCGCTTGATGTCCTCCTGGAAGTCATCAAGCCAGGTGAGCACGCACGCCCAGGTCGCCCACGGTGATGCCCCGGCCCCGGCGTTCCACGCATTGCGCACGGTTTCCTCGCTGACCCGCTGGCCGAGATAATCATCCAGGTTGAGAAAGTCCCCCAGCAGCCCGGTCAGCCACGCCGGCCGGTCATCGAGGATCGCCTGCCGGACCGTGTCGATCGTCGCCTGGTCGACCCCCTTCGGGTTCTCGTCCGACTTGACGAACGACGGCGCGAGGCTCTCGATGAAAACGCAGCCCGCCAGCCGGCCGGTCCCGTAGGTGCCGATATAGCGTGCCACCTCACCAGTGCCGAGCGAGAACCCGATCAGGGTGGCCTCCCGCAGATCGATCTCGGTCAGCAGCTTGTCCAGATCGGCGGCCAGCGTGTCAAAGTCATAGCCCTCGGCCGGCCGGCTGGACTGCCCGAACCCGCGGCGGTCGTAGACGATCACGCGATAGCCGGCCTCCAGCAGCGCGTGCACCTGGGGCTCCCAGGAACGGCTGTCCAGCGGCCAGCCGCTCAGCAGCACGACCGCCGGGCCGCTCCCGTGGTCCTCGTAGTAGAGGCTGATGTCAGTGGTGTTCTCCTGGCCGACGGTGACGAACGCCATGACGGTGTCCTTTCTGGGTGCGGAGACGGGCGCAGAGGCAACAAGGTCGCACTGGGGTCGGCAGGCACCGTTATGCGGCGTCGGCCAGCTCCTGCGTTCCCTCGATGCTCCGCCACTGGCGGGCGTTCAGCACGGCCGCGAGCTCATGTTCCACGACATCCAGGGCCATCGCGACGGTGACCGGCCTGCCGGTCTCGGCGGTCAGGGACGTGACTGTCGCATCCCGGATGCCGCACGGCACGATGCGATCGAACCAGGACAGGTCGCAGTCGCAGTTCAGCGCGAATCCGTGCATGGTCACGCCACGAGAGACCCTGATGCCCAGGGCCCCGACTTTCCGGTCGGGAGCGCCGCCGGCCTCGCCGCGTACCCATACGCCGCTGCGCCCCTCCACCCTGGTCGTCGTCAGGCCGAGCTCTGCGCACGAGCGGATCAGGGCTTCCTCGATGGCCCGCACGTAGGCGATGACGTCGATGGGCTCGGCGAGCGCCACGATCGGGTAGCCGACCAGCTGACCCGGACCATGCCAGGTGATCTTGCCGCCCCGGTCCACGTCGATCACCGGTGCGCCGGGATCGCCCACAGGCCGGTCCAGCGGGCTGGTCCGCTTGCCTGCGGTATAGACGGGCTGATGCTCCAGCAGGAGGCAGCTGTCGGGGATCTCGCCGCGGACCCGGCGGTCGTGCAGCCGCCGCTGCAGCTCCCAGCCGCGCGGGTAGGGAATCGCCTCCGCGCCGAACCCGGCGCGGGCAAATATCAGCTCGCTGTCCACAGGTCTCAGCTTATTGCGGCCCGAGTGTTATTGCGGCTCGAGTGCCTCTGGTCGATACCGTGCGTAGCGCGGGTCGCACAAGTCTCGGCGGGCGGCGTCGCTCTAGCCTGGCGCCGACACGGGGAATTCGGCCCAATCGGGGAAGGCTATGGGTGGCTAGGGAGGTGGGGAGTGCTCGACGACGAGGAACTGCGGGGCATGTCGCCACAGGAGCGGCACACGTTGCTGCGCGCTCTCACTGCGCTGGAAGACCGGGCGCCAGACGGCGGCACGCCCCCCGACGGCAACCCGCTTCCGGACTCCGGCCCGCTTCCGGACTCCGGCCCGCTTCCGGACTCCGGCCCGCTTCCGGACTCCGGCCCGCTTCCGGACTCCGGCCCGCTTCCGGACTCCGGCCCGCTTCCGGACTCCCGCCCGCCCTATATCGGCGGCCCGGGCAGCGAGCGCCGCCGGGCCATCGCCCTGGCGGTCATCATCGGGTGCTGCGTCGTGCTGGCCGTCTGGACGGCGGTCCTGGCGCTGACGCTGCCCCGCTATTACCGGGCTGGCGGCTGGCGGGGCGCATGGGTCGGCTTCGACTTCGCGCTGCTGGTGGCCTTCGCGGTGACCGGCTGGGCCGCCTGGCGGCGCCGGCAGGTACTGATTGTCTGCCTGATCGTGCTGGCCACGCTGCTATGCTGCGATGCCTGGTTCGACGTCGTGCTGGACGCGCACACCAGGGGCTTCGAGCTCAGCCTGCTGTCGGCCGTGCTGATCGAACTGCCACTGGCGGCATTCGCGATCCTGACCGCCCGGCGGTTGCTGCGGATGACCATGGGGATGATCGGCGCGCCAGGGACCCCCGCCGGGCACCTGCCGCGGCTGCGCCAGGTACCGCTGCTCGGCCTGGGGCCGGCCGATCGCCTGCGCGACCTCCTGCCCGAATCCGCCGACGGCCGCGCCGCCCGGAACCCTTCGGCCGACTGAGCTGGCTGGTCGGTACGCTGCCCCAGCGCTCGAACCCAGTGGATGTGAGTTTCAACGCGTTGCGTGCCGTTGGAACTCACATCCATCGGGTTAATTGGGCCTGCGTTGGCCAGGATCGCCCTGGCCGCAGGCGACGGCTCACGTCAGGCGGGACGGCTCAGGCTCACGTCAGGCGGGACGGCTCAGGCTTACATCAGGCACGAGACCGGGGCGGCTTCAGCTCGGCGGCCAGCGCGAAGTCGATATCGACGTGACGGAACCTGAAGCCGGCCTCCTGCAGCTTGCGCGGAACGACCCGCGCTCCCGCCAGCAGCTCACTGGAAAGCTCGCCCAGCGCGGCGCGCAGGACAGGCGCAGGGAGCCGCAGGAACGCCGGCCGGCCGAGCGTCCTGGCCAGCGCAGCGGTGAATTCGGCATTGGTGACCGGGGCCGGGCCCGTCAGGTTGACCGGGCCCTGGAGTTCCGCGTGATCCAGCAGGAAGCGGATCGCGCGGACCTCGTCGGCCAGCGTTATCCAGCTGATGTACTGGTCGCCCTGGCCGATGCGCGCCCCCAGCCCGAGCCGGAACGCCGGCGCCAGCTTGGCCAGCATCCCGCCCTGACGCGAGAGCACGATGCCGCTGCGCAGGCTCGCCACCCGGATGCCGGCCGGCCCGGCGGACTGGGCGGCCGTCTCCCAGTCCCGCACCAGGTCCACGAGGAAACCCGACCCGGCAGGAGCGGTCTCGTCGACCATGCGCGACCCGGTATCGCCGTACCAGCCGACCGCAGAACCGCACAGCAAAACGGCCGGCGGCACGGCGGCTGCCGTCATCGCCCTGATGAGCGCCGTCGTGCTCTGAATCCGGCTGAAGCGCAGCTCGGCCTTGCGAGCGGTCGTCCACCGGCCGCCGGCGATCGGCGCGCCAGCCAGATGGATCACGGCATCGGTGCCGCTGAGCGCCGCCGGGTCGAGCCCGCCCTCCGCCGCATGCGGATCCCAGCGCACCTCACCGGGTCCGGCCGGCGCGCGACGGACCAGGCGGACGACCTCGTGCCCATCCCCGGCCAGGTCAGCGATCAGCGCGGTGCCGATCAGCCCGGTGGAACCGCTGACGGCGACCCGCACAGCGTCCTACAGGCCCAGCTCGGTCTCGAAGGCGCCCTCTTCCAGCCGCGCCTTCATCGTGACCAGGAACCGCGCGGCGTCCGCGCCGTCGACCAGCCGGTGGTCGTAGGTGAGGGCCAGGTAGACCATGGACCGCACCGTGATCACCTCGCCGAGCGCGGGATCATCCACCACGACGGCCCGCTTGACGACCGTGCCGGTGCCGAGGATCCCGACCTGCGGCTGGTTGATGATCGGCGTGTCGAAGAGCGCGCCGCGGCTGCCGGTATTGGTCAGCGTGAATGTCCCGCCGGACAGGTCGTCCGGGCTGAGGTGCCCGGCACGGGTCCGCTCGGCGAGGTCGGCGATCTTGCGGGCCAGGCCGGCGATGTTCAGGTCACCCGCCCCGCGGATGACCGGCACCATCAGCCCGCGATCGGTGTCGACCGCGATCCCCAGGTGCTCGGCATCGTGATAGGTCACCTGGGCATTGGCCGTGTCGATGACGGCGTTCAGGCGCGGATGGACCTTAAGTGCCTCGACGACAGCCAGCGCGAAGAACGGCAGGAAGGACAGCTTGACGCCCTCCCTGGCCTCGAACGCGACCTTGGCCCGGTCCCTCAGCCGGGCGATGGCGGTGACATCGGCCTCGACCACGGTGGTGAGCTGGGCCGAGGTCTGCAGCGACTCGACCATGCGCCGTGCTATGACCTGGCGCGCCCGCGACATGCGCTCTGTGGTCCCGCGCAGGCTGGAGGGCACGATGGCCGGCGCTTGATGCCTGCTCGGGCTCCGCGGGCCCGTCCGCGACCGGCCCGGCGACGGGCGCCTGCGCGGGCGCGGCCTGCTGGGGCGCGGGCTGGGCCTGCGCGGGTGACGCCTGGGCCGGCGCTGGCTGCTGGTACTGCTGGGTGCCGGAACCGCGGGTGACACGGGCGGCGTCCAGCACGTCCTGCTTGCGGATCCGGCCGCCGACTCCGGTGCCGGCCACCGTCTCCAGGTCGACTCCGTGCTCAAGGGCGAGCTTGCGCACCAGGGGAGTCACGTACGGGCTGTCCGCGCCCTCCGGTGGCGGCTGCTCGGAACCGGGGTGGGCCGGCCGAGGCTCGGGCGGCTGGTAGGCGGGCGGCGGCTGGTAAGCGGCGGGCGCCTGGTAGCCCGGCTGCGGGCCGGGCTGACCGCCCGGCTGCTGATAGCCGCCTGGCTGATACGTCGGCTGCTGCTGGGGCTGGGCGCCCGGCTGCTGGTCGCCGGCCTGCTGGTAGCCCTGCTGCTGGGCGGGAGGCGGCTCGAACGCGGCGGGCTCATACGGCGCCTGGTAGGGGGAACCAGGCTGGTAGTCCGGCTGCTGGCCACCGGTGTCCTGGTCACCCGGCCCGGCGGGGGCGGGCGAGGCAGCGGCCTGGCCGTCGCTCCCGGCGGCGGGCGCTGTGCTGTCGGCGGGCGCGGCACCGTCGGCGGGCGCACTGCTGTCGGACGGCGCACTGCTGTCGGCGGGCGCCGCGGCCGCGCCGGCCGGGGGGGCCGCAGCGCTGTCGGCGGAGCCCTCCTCGTCGATCACGGCGAGCTCGGCACCGACCTCGACCGTCTCGTCCTCGGCGACGGTGATGCCGCGCAGGATGCCCGACACCGGAGACGGGATCTCGGTGTCCACCTTGTCCGTGGAGATCTCGAGGAGCGGCTCGTCCGCCTGGACGTGCTCTCCCTCCCGCTTCAGCCAGCGCGTGACAGTTCCCTCGGTGACGCTCTCGCCGAGCTGTGGCATGGATACGGAGACCGACATGGCTTCCGAGCTCCTTCGTTAAGTCGACAGTGACTGTTGCGCGCGGCCGGAGTGCCGCACCGGCAGGTGGCCGGCCCGTGTCCCGGTCATGAATGGAAGTGCAATGGCTTGCCCGCGAGGGCAAGATGCGCCTCGCCGATCATCTCGGACTGGGTCGGATGCGGATGGATGAGCTGCGCGACCTCGGCTGGCAGCGCCTCCCAGTTGTAGATCAGCTGGCCTTCGGCAATCAGCTCGCCGACCCGCGCGCCCACCAGGTGGATGCCGAGCACCGGGCCGCCGCCCGCGGTGGCGATGACCTTCGCCGCACCCTGGGTCTGCAGGATGACGCTCTTGCCGTTGCCGCCCAGCGGGTAGGTGATATCCGTGGTCTCGATGCCGCGCTCGGCCGCGATCGCCGAGGTAATGCCGACTGAGGCGACCTCCGGGTCGCTGTAGGTCACCCTCGGGACGCCGTCGTAGTCGATCGGGGTGACCTTAAGGCCGCTCAGCCGCTCGGCGACCATGATGCCCTCGGCGAAGCCGACGTGCGCGAGCTGGAGGCCGGGAGTGAGGTCGCCGACCGCCGAGATCGTCGGGACGCTGGTCTGGCAGTACGGGTCGACCGTGACAAAGCCGCGCTCCATCGCCACCCCGGCCTCCTCGTAGCCGAGCCCGGCCGAGACCGGCCCCCGGCCGACGGCGACCAGCAGCAGCTCGGCGTCCAGGGTCTTGCCGCCCTCCAGCGTGACGGTCACCCCGCTGCCGGTGTCCTTGACGCTCTCGAACCTGGCTCCGAGCTCCTGCGCGATGCCGCGCCGCCGGAACGCCCGCTCGAGCAGCTTGGAACTCGACTCCTCCTCGGAGGGCACCAGGTGCGGCAGCATTTCCACGATGGTGACCTCGGCGCCGAATGACCGCCAGACGCTGGCGAATTCCACGCCGATCACGCCGCCGCCCAGGATGACCACCGAGGCGGGCACCCGGTCCAGCGTGAGGGCCTGGTCGCTGGTGATCACCCGCGCCCCGTCGATCTGGAGGCCGGGCAGGCTGCGGGCCTCAGATCCCGTGGCCAGTACCACGTGCGCGCCCTCGTAGACCGTGTCGCCGACCTGAACCGCGGTCGGCGAGATCAGCCGGCCGTCGCCGTAGATGACCTCTACCTGGCGGGCGGACAGAGTTCCCTGCAGGCCTTTCCAGAGCCGATCGACGACCTTGTCCTTGTAGCCGTTGACCCCGTCCATGTCCACGCCGTCGAAGGTGGACCGGACGCCGACGGAGGCGCCGTCCTTGGCGTGGTCGGCAATCTCCGCCGCGTGCAGTAGCGCCTTGGTCGGGATGCATCCCCGGTGCAGGCAGGTCCCGCCGACTTTGTCCTTCTCGATGAGCGCGACCCGCTGGCCCAGCTCGGCCGCGCGCAGCGCGCAGGCATAGCCGCCGCTGCCGCCGCCGAGGATGACGAGGTCGTAGCCGCCGCTGTCCGTCACTGAGTGCTCCTTGTCCCGTCCGTCAGCCAGACCAGGGGAGATGCCGCCCGGCACCAGCCCCGCTGGCTGTCGCTCATACCAGCGTCAACAGCGCTTGTCGTCTGCAGCTTCCGCCTCCACTTCCGGCCCCCTACAGCTGCCCGTCGGCGACGTCCAGGGCGACCTGAACCAGGGTCCGCACAGCCGCTCCCGTCCCGCCCTTGGGGGTGTATCCGTACGGCTCGCCCTCATGGAACGCCGGCCCGGCGATGTCCAGATGGGCCCACCGGACCCCGGCCGGGACGAATTCTCTCAGGAACAAGCCCGCCACGAGCATGCCTCCGTCCCGTTCGCCGGCCACGTTGGCCAGATCGGCCACTGACGAGTCCAGGCCCTTCCTGAGCTCCTCGGGCAGCGGCATGGGCCACATGGCTTCGCCGGCCCGGCCCGCGGCATCGACGACGCCGCTCAGTACCGCGTCGTCGTTGGCCATCACGCCGCTGATCCTCGACCCGAGCGCGACCAGCTGCGCGCCGGTCAGGGTGGCGACGTCGATCAGCAGGTCGGGGGAGTCCTCGGCCGACCGGGCGAGCGCATCGGCCAGCACGAGACGTCCCTCGGCATCGGTGTTCAGTACCTCCACGGTCTTGCCGCCGTAGATGGTGATGACGTCGGAGGGGCGCTGGGCGCCGCCGCCGGGCATGTTCTCGGCCAGCGGCAGGTAGCCGACGACGTTGACCGCGGGCCCGAGCGCGGCCACCGCCTGCAGGGTGGCCAGGACCGCCGCGGCCCCGCCCATGTCGGACTTCATGGCCTCCATCGATTTTGACGGCTTGAGCGAGAGGCCACCGGAGTCAAAGGTGATTCCCTTTCCGGCGAACACCACGGTCCTGGTCGCGGACGGATGGGCGTAGCGGAGCCTGACCAGCCGCGGCGGATGCACAGAGCCCTGACCTACGCCGGTGATCCCGCCGTACCCGCCGTCGGCGAGGGCCTTCTCGTCCAGCACCTCGATGTCCAGTCCGCTGGCCGTGGCCACCCGGTCGGCCTCGATGGCGAAGGTCTCGGGGTACAGCTGGGAGGGACTGGTATTCACCAGGTCGCGAACCAGCGACATCGCGTCGGCCAGGATCTGGGCGCGGGCGGCCGCAGGCGCGACCTGCTCGCCGCCGGCGAGCAGGGTGAGCTGCGGGGCCGCCTGCTGCCCGTCGCCCCGGTACCGGCCGAAGCTGTAGCCGCCCAGCAGCGCACCCAGCGCCACCGCCTCGGCCTCGGCGGCATCGCGCGCGGGCAGGCTGATCGCGATCTCGCGGATCCGGCCTGACCGCAGCGAGCGGACGGCGGCGCCCGCGGCGCGCCGCAGTGCCTCGCTATCGAACATCGGCGAGCCATTGGCCGGACCAGTGCCGACCGCGGCGATCAGAGCCGCGCTCAGCTGGCCCCCGGAGGCGATCCGGGTAATCTCGTCCTGCTTGCCGGTCGCGCCGAGCGCGCTGAGCGTCTCGGCCAGCCCGCCGCCCAGCGCCGCGTCAACGTCCTCGGCGCCCGGCGCGGGCAGCGGGCCGTCCGGGCCCTGGATTACCCCGATGATGATGGCGTCGGCATGCGCATCGCGCGGTGCGCTCTGGCTGATCTGCAGAGTCGTGGTCACAGTTCAGAGCCTAGTGCCTGCCCCGAACTCTTGATCACCGCTCCAGTCGGCGGATAACTGCCGTCACATTCCTTTCGTGACAGCCGTTACAATACGCTGGTGCAGGCATCCCGGCGGGCCGCATGCTCGGCCGCGTCGGATCTGAGCTCGATCAGGGAGAGGCATGGGAGCTGAGGCTCTGTTCATCGCGGTCTTCCTGGCCTGCGTCGTGGAGGCCGTCGAGGCCACGACCATCGTGCTCGCGGCGGGCACGACGCGGGACTGGCGATCGGCCACCAGCGGGATGGTGACGGCGCTGGCCGTGCTCGCGCTCGTGGTCGCGGTGCTGGGGCCGGCGGTCTCGGCGGTGCCGCTGCACGCCCTGCGCCTGGTGGTGGGCGCGCTGCTGCTCATCTTCGGCCTCCAGTGGCTGCGCAAGGCGATCCTGCGGGCCAGCGGGCACAAGGCGCTGCACGACGAGGAGCGGATCTACGCCGAGCAGATCGCCGCCGCGGCCGGGCCAGCGCGCCGGCCGCGCCGGGCTGGTACCTGACTGGTACGGGTTCACCCTGTCCTTCAAGGGCGTGCTGCTGGAGGGCCTGGAGGTGGTGTTCATCGTCCTGACCTTCGGGACCAATCAGCATGACGTCGGCCTCGCGGCCGTCGCGGCGGCGTGCGCGGTAGCAGTCGTCGCGGTAGCGGCGCTCGCCGTCAGGGCCCCGCTGTCCAGGGTGCCGGAGAACACCATGAAGTTCGTCGTCGGGATCATGCTCACCGCCTTCGGCACCTTCTGGGGCGCCGAGGGCGCCGGGGCGCACTGGCCGGGTTCCGATGCCGCGCTGCTGGCCCTCATCCCGGCGATCGGCGCGTTCGCGCTCCTCCTGGTCGCGGTGATGCGCCGGGCGCCGGGCGGCCGGCGCGGACCGGGCGACCGGGTCCCGGCACCGGCCACGGCGGAGGCAGGCTGACATGGCGAATGCCTGACATGGCCGAGCGAGCCGAGCCCGATGCGGCCGGCCGGGCCGAGCCCGGCGTGATGCGGTGGCTGCGGGGCGTGGCGGCCTTCTGGTACGACTTCATCGTCGGCGACGACTGGGTGGTCGCGGTCGGCGTGGTCGCCGGCCTGGCGATCACCTATGCGCTGAGCAAGACGGCGCTGGCGGCCTGGTGGCTGATGCCGCTGGCCATCGCCGTGCTGCTGCCGCTGAGCCTGTGGCGGGCAGTACGGCGCCGCTGACCGGCCGCGGGCCGGCCCGCGGGTGAGTCAGCGGCTCTCGGCCTCCTCTGCGTACACGCGCGCGGCGTAGCGCTCGAGCTCTTCCTCGCACTTGCCGAGCTCGGTCTCCGCGCTCTGCCGTCCCTGCGCGCCGAAGGCGTCGCGGTCCCGCACCCTGGCCAGCCAGTTCCGCAGCTTGACCAGATCGACCTCGTTCTCCTCGAGCTCGGCGTAGGTGAAGTGATGGGCGACGTACTCCTTGCCCACCTCCGCGAGAAAGTCGTGGCACTTGTCGACGATCTCCTCGTACTCGTCATTGCGGGCGGCCTGGAAGGCGGCCCGGATGTCCTGCTCGCCGGCCAGGACCGCGCACGACAGCAGCGCGGCCGTTCCCGACATGTCGAGGATCTCGCTGCGCAGCTTGCGCAGGGCGCGCTCGGCAGCCACGCTGGCGGGCAGCGCGGCGGCCGAGTTCTGCAGGTAGATGGCGCCCAGGCTCTTGAGCCTGCGCCACACCGTGGATCTGAGCCTGGTGGGCTCCGATGGCACCCGGTAGACGAGCAGCAGCCAGCCGCGCTGGTCGCCGTCGCCGGGGGGCGTATCGCTTTCGGGCACGCCGACATTGTCCCGTGCCACTGCGGGCCGCGTCAGCAGAGGGCGGAAGCGGGGGCGTTAACTGCCGGTCGGCCTCGGCCTCGGCCTGCCTGCGGGCCTGGACCGCCCGGCTGACCGCCGTAACCGGCCGCCGCGCGGCCGCCGAGGGCATCTGGGGCACCGGAGGATCGCCGGCCGCGGCCCTGGCGGTGCTGATCCTGTGCATCAGGTCTGCCTCGGCGCGGATCTCGTCGTCGGTGGGGGACAGCGCGATGGTGGCCGTCACGATGAAGGTCAGGATGCTGATCCCGAGGATGAGCGGAAGCAGGAAGTTCTCGGCGGTGGCACCGCTCATCACCATGTGGGCGTCGGCCGGGGCCGCGAACATGTGCATCGCCGCCATGCCCGTGTAATGCATGCCGCTGACGGCCACGGCCAGGATCAGAGCGGCACCGAGAGTGGACCAGATGCCGCGCAGCCGCAGCGCCGCCCACAGGGCAGCGGTCGACGCCACGACGGCGATGACGGTTGAGAGCGCGACCAGGCCGGGGTTGTAGGTCATCCGCAGGGGGACCTCAAGGGCGGCCATGCCGGTGTAGTGCATGCTGGCGACGCCGATGCCGGTAACGAGCCCGGCCAGCAGCAGCCGGCGAGTGCCAGCGCGGCCGAAGCTGGCGTGGCCAGGCCCCCCGTGGCCAGAGCCGGCCCTGGCGAAGCCGTCATCGCCGAAGCTGCCCCGGCCGTAGCCGACGATGAACAGGCCGCCGCACACCACGCCCACCGCGATCAGCATGCTGAGGATGGTGACCGGCACGTTGTAGTGGATGGTCTGGCCGGGAATCGTGTAGCCGAGCATGGCGATGAAGTGCATGACCCAGATCCCGGTGGCGCCGACCGAGATCGACGCCAGGACCAGCCACCTGGCCCGCGTCGCGCCCGAGTAGGCGCGGGCCCGGGTCGTGCAGCGCAGGCCGAGGAAGGCGCCGAGGAACGACATCGCGACGGCGAGGCCTGGCGTGAGCAGGCCATACGAAAAGTTATGTACCGGCAGCATTCTCTATTCTCCCTGGAAGTCCCAGCGAGCCTACTGCCCGGCGGGCCGTCCGCCGCGAACGGGCCGGCTCTGCTGGCCGCCGGCGCGAACGGGGCGGGCGGCAGCCGCGTACGGGGGGCCTGTTTATGCCTTGCAATTTATATAACCGTTCGGCTATGTTCAGTGGATGGCCACTGCCTTTGACGTCCTGGCTGATCCGAGCAGGCGGCGCATCCTGGATCTCCTCCTCGACCAGCCCCGGCCCGTCGCGGAGCTGACCAGAGCGCTGGGCCTCAGCCAGCCGGGCACGTCCAAGCACCTGCGGGTGCTGCGGGAGGCCGGCCTGGTCCGGGTGCGCCGCGAGGCCCAGCGGCGGTGGTATGAGCTGCGGCCAGGGCCGCTGGCCGAGGTTGATGCCTGGCTCGCGCCCTACCGGCGGCTCTGGGCCGCCCGGCTGGACGCACTGGAACAGCATCTGGATAAGCAGCGAAACGGAGGTTCCGATGATGACTGCGCACCATCCGCCTGAGGCCGACGGCGTACTGGAAGAAGACGACGGCGGGCTGTCCGTGCTGCGCTTCACGCGGCGCCTGGCTCATCCGGCGGAGCGGGTATGGGCGGCGCTGACCAGCGAGGCCGAGCTGATCCAGTGGTGGGGCGCGGCGGAGGTTGACCTGAGGCAGGGCGGGGCTTTCACGCTCCGCTGGCTGAACACCGACGATCAGGGCCACACGGCGGTCCTGCATGCCACCATCACCCGGCTGGATCCGCCGCGGCTGCTGGAGCTGACCGGTGACCTGCACGGCGTGCTGCGCTGGGAACTGCGGCCAGCGCCCGGCGGGACGCTGCTGACGTTCTCCAGCACCCTGCGCCTGCCCGCGCCGTACCGCGCCAGGGTGCTGGCCGGGTGGCACTGGCATCTGGACGCGCTGGCGGCCGCGCTGGAGGGCGGGCACGCGGACCTGGCCGGGGTGAGCGGCTGGGAGCAGATCCATGCGGCCTACCTGGCTGGCTGAGCGGGCCTGGCCGGCCGAGCGGGCCTGGCCGGCTGAGCGGGTCAGCGGCCGCCGGCCTCCAGGAGACGGGCGGGCAGGGGCAGTTCCGTGCAGCTGCCGCCGGGGTCCGGCCTGACCTGGTAGCCGAGCGCTCCGGGACGGTCAGCCACGATCTCGGCCAGCGTGTCGTCGGCGAAATGCGCGGCGGTGCCATCGTCGCAGGCGATCCCCGCGGGCAGCGTGCCGTCCGCCACCAGCGCCTGGTACAGCGGGCGCCGGGCGGGCTCGGAGCTGTAGTGCGGGCAGTAGCTGCCCGCGAGCAGCGCCAGGCCGCCGGTAAATGGCCGCAGCACCGGCCCGAAGGAGTCCGTGGTGCCGCCCTCGAACCAGCAGATCGCCCCGGCGCTGACCCCGGCCAGCACGATGCCCGCCTGCCAGGCGGCGCGCATGACCCGGTCCAGCTCATGCGTGCGCCAGACGGCGAGCATGTTGGCCACGCTGCCGCCGCCCACCAGGATCACGTCCTGCGCCAGCAGCAGATCGCCGGGATCGGCGACATTGGGCATCGGGAAGAGCTGCAGGTGACTGACCCGCGCCTGCGCGCCGGACAGCAGCCAGTACAGCTGCAGGAACGAGGCGGCATCGTCACCCATGGCCGTGTTGAGCAAGCACACCCTGGGTACCGGACGGCCCGACAGCGCCAGCGCGTGCGCGAAGAGCGGCGGGACGCCATGGCCCGACCTGCTCGCCCCGGCGGCCCGGTCCGCTCCGCCCGTGCCCGGCCCCCTGCGGCCCCCGATGGCCAGTACGTGACGTCGTCCGTCGGCTGCCATCCGAGCACGCTACCGTGCCGGGATGAGCGATTGCCTGTTCTGCGGCATCGTGGCCGGGACGGTGCCCGCGCAGATCGTGCTGGCCGACGATGTCGTGACCGCGTTCCTGGACGTGCGGCCCGTATTCAAGGGGCACGTGCTCGTCGTCCCGCGGGAGCACTACGGGACGCTGGCCGACCTGCCCGCCGCCGCGGTCGGCCCCGTGTTCGCCCGGGTGCAGCGGATCAGCGCGGTCATGCCAGCGGCGCTCGGCTCCCAGGGCAGCTTCGTCGCGATCAACAACACGGTCAGCCAGAGCGTCCCGCATTTCCACGTGCACGTGGTGCCGAGGACGAAGGGCGACGGCCTGCGCGGCTTCTTCTGGCCGCGGGTCCGGTACGCCGACGAGGACGAGGCGGCCGGGTATGCCCGCCGCCTGCGCGACGCGCTGGAGACCGCGCCCGCGCGTCCGTCATGATCTCCCCGAGCGGGACATGATTTCTCCGGGCGGAGGAGCGGATGCCTGATCGGGAGGCGGCGAGCGGCGAGGGCCAGGCGGCCAGACGCCCGTATGTGCTGCTGTCGGCGGCGATGTCCGTGGACGGCTACATCGACGATGCCTCGGCGGCCCGGCTGGTGCTGTCCGGCGAGGAAGATCTTGACCGGGTCGACGCCGTCCGGGCGGCCTGCGACGCGATCCTCGTCGGCGCCGGGACGATCCGCCGCGATAACCCGCGGCTGCGGGTGCGATCCCGGCAGCGACGCGATGACCGCGTCTCCCGCGGGCTGGCCGCCAGCCCGCTGAAGGTCACTCTCAGCAGCAGCGGGAATCTCGATCCCGGGGCCCGGTTTTTCGCCGATGCTGACGTCGGGAAAATTATCTACGTGCCCGGCGCCGCCGCGGCTCGGGCGCGGGAGCGCCTCGGCGATCTCGCGGCGGTCGTCGCGACCGCGGATCCGCTTGACCTGAGCGCAGTCCTGGCCGACCTGGGCGGGCGGGGCGTGGCCCGGCTCCTGGTGGAGGGCGGCAGTCACCTGCTCACGCAGTTCCTGGCGGCCGGCCTGACCGACGAGCTTCAGCTGGCGATCGCGCCTTTCTTCGTCGGCGACCCGGCGGCGCCCCGCCTGGTGCGAGCGGGCGCGTTCGCCAGCGCGGCCGGGCACCGGATGGTCCTGGCCGGGACCCGCCAGGTGGGGGACATGGCGCTGCTGCGCTATCTGCCGGGCCGGGAGATGGGCTAGGGGCCGCCGGCGGGCTTATCGTGGTGGCCATGGCGGAATGGTGGTCAGTCGAGGTCTTCCACGGCGAGTTCCGGGCATCGCGATGGCAGGATTCCTACAGTTCGTCGCTGATCGAGTCGGCGATCTCGCACGGGGCTGTCGACTGGACCTGGATCCAGCACGGTCACGGCGTGGTGTTCGAGGTGTGCTTCGCCGACGACGCGCAGTGGGAGGCGTTCTGCTCCCTGCCGGCCGTGCGGGCGGCTCTCGACGCGGTTCCCGATCCGGTGAACGGCCTGCTGGTTTACCGGGGCCGCGGCGGCGGGGCCGGGGCGGCATCCCCGCGCCGTCCGAGGCCCACGGCCGGGGCCGGAGCGGCCGACCTGCCGGAGCCGCGGGAGACGCACCTGGCCGACCTCACGATCGCGGAGCTGTCCGGCGCGCCCGCGGAACTGTCTCCCACTGCGTGAGCTAAGGGCCTCAGACGGTGCAGGATAGGGGCATGAGGGAAACCAAAGCCTCGGCCGGCAGCATGCGCTCCGCGATCGAGCGGAGCGGTTACTATCCCGGCCTGGTCTTCGACGCGGTGTCATCCGCCGTCGGATCCGAGCCTGTTGTCTCCTACGTGGTGCACCATGACGCGCACTTCGATCCCGGCCTGGAGGTGCGGCGCCACATGACCGTGCTGGCTCTGACCCCCACCCGGCTGGTCTTCTCGCATACCGACGAGTACCCGGCCGATGAGACCGATCCGGATGCCAGGCCCCAGGCGGAGACCAGCACCGAGGCAGTCCGGTTCGCCCGGATCTCCTCGGTCGCGCTGACCAGGGTGATCCCCGATCCGGCGTCTTATCTGCCCGGCGCGACCATGCCGAGCGAGGTCGTGCTGACGGTTGGCTGGAATGTGCTGTCCCACCTGGAGATCGAGCCCGCGCACTGCGGCGACGAGAGCTGCGAGGCCGATCACGGCTACACCGGCACGATCACGGCCGATGACCTGACCATGCGGGTCAGCGAGGCCGCGGACGGCGAGGACGCGGTCCGTCAGGTCCTCGCGTTCACCAGGGCACTGTCCGAGGCGACCAGCTGCCCGTGACGAGCAGCGATGCACTGACTACCGAGGGGGCAGCACGCCAGGGCGCTCCCCCCATGACGACCCCGGGGCCGATGAGATCGCCCACCCTGCCCCGTTACGGCGAGAGCGCTCTCAGTGATCTGGCGTGCTCGGTGCTGGCGTCCCTCGGCGTGCCGGGAGAGCCCAATCCGCTGCAGCTGCCCGCGGCCCGGCGGGTGTGCCTGCTGGTGATCGACGGCCTGGGGTGGGAACTGCTGAGCGAGCATCCGGCCGCGGCGCCGTTCCTGTCCGAGCTGGCCACGACCGGGCGGCCGCTGACGGCGGGTTTCCCCGCGACGACCGTGACCAGCCTCGGCTCGCTGGGCACCGGCCTGCCGCCGGGGCAGCACGGGATGCTCGGCTACCAGGTGGCCGTGCCGGGGGAGGACAGGCTGCTCAATGCCCTGCGCTGGGATCAGCGGGTCGATGCGCGCCGGTGGCAGCCAGAATCCACCATCTTCGAGCGGGCCACCGCGGCGGGGATCAGGGCTTACCGCGTGGCACACGGATCACTGCGGAAGACCGGGCTGTCCACGGCCGTCATGCGAGGCGCGGACTACCGCTCCGCGGACACCCTCGGGGCGCTCGTCGGGCAGGCCGCGGCGGCGCTGTCCGGCCCGGCCCCGGCGCTGGAGATGGTGTATCACGGCGAGCTGGACAGCACCGGTCACGTATTCGGCTGCACCTCGGATGCCTGGCGCTTCCACCTCGGGCACGTCGACAAGCTCGCCGAGCAGCTGGCCGCCGCGCTGCCGGGGGGCACGGCGCTGCACGTGACCGCTGACCACGGCATGGTGGACGTGGCGGCCGAGTGCCGCATCGACGCCGATGCCCTGCCGCAGCTGCGGCAGGGCGTGGCGCTGCTCGGCGGGGAGCCACGGGCCAGGCACGTCTATGCCGAGCCGGGAGCCGCGGCCGATGTCCTGGCGGCCTGGCGCGAGACGCTCGGGGCCAGAGCCTGGGTCGCCTGCCGGGACGAGGCGGTGGCTGACGGCTGGTTCGGCCCGGTGCAGGACCGGCTGGCGGCGCGGATCGGCGACGTGGTGGCGGCCCCGGCCGGACCGTGGGCGATCGTGGCCACCAAGGCGGAGCCGCGCGAGTCCGCACTGGTCGGCATGCACGGCTCGCTCACGCCAGCGGATCAGCTGGTGCCGCTGCTGAGCCTGGGCCCGTCCTGACCGGCGGAGAGCGCCAGCCTGCTGTTTGTCCACAGCCGGTGCGGGGAAGCGCACCCGTCATCCACAGTAAATCGAGAGGTTATCCACTTCCATGAGTGCCGCGGATCCGCTAGTCAGCGTGACGTCCCTGGCCCGCCGGCTGGCCGGCGGCGAGCCGCCCGTCCTGCTGGACGTCCGCTGGCGGCTGGGCGGGCCGCCCGGCATCGAGGCCTACCGGGCGGGGCATCTGCCCGGAGCGGCCTACGTGGACCTGGACCGGGACCTGGCCGGGCCGCCGGGCGCGGGCGGCAGGCACCCGCTGCCCGATCCTGCGCGCTTCCAGGCGGCCATGCGCCGCGCGGGCGTGCGATCCGGCCGGCCGGTCGTGGCCTATGACGACGCGGACGCGACCGTCGCCGCGCGGCTGTGGTGGAGCCTGCGCTACTTCGGCCATGACCAGGTGCAGGTGCTGGACGGCGGCTACCGCGGCTGGGCCGAGGCCGGCCTGCCGGTACTGCCCGGCGAGCAGGTACTGCCCGGCGCGGCGGATCCGGCCGGCGATGCGGTAGTGCCCGGTGAGGCGGATCAGGCCGGGGGAGACTTCACCGCCGTGGCCGGCCAGATGCGGGTCCTGGATGCCGCCGGGGCGGCGGCCATAGCCCGTTCCGGCTTCCTGCTCGACGCGCGCGCGGCCGAGCGCTACCGCGGGGAGACCGAGCCCGTCGACCCGGTCGCCGGGCACATTCCGGGCGCGCTGAGCGTGCCGACCACGGGCAACCTCACCGCGCGGGGAAGGTTCCTGCCCCGTGGTGAGCTGGCCCGGCGATTCGCGGCCCTTGGCATCACCACAGGTCAAGATGGCGCCGTCGGGGCGTACTGCGGCTCGGGTGTCACCGCGGCGCACGAGGTACTCGCGCTCGAGCTGGCGGGCATCACCGCCGCCCTCTACGTCGGCTCCTGGTCCGGCTGGGTCACAGATCCGGGCCGCCCCGTCGCCACCGGCGCGGATCCCGGCTGACCTGGGGAAACTTCACCGGCCGCGTCCCGGCTCAGCTCACTGGCCGGCGGGAGCGGCGGGGTCGTGACCGGCCGGGGGCGCGGGCGGGCCGTGGCCGGGGACGGGCGGAGCCAGGTCATGCCGCGCGGTGAGCACGAGCCAGGTCGCCGCGCCGGTGATCAGCGCGGGAGCGGCCGGCTGGCCGCCAGCTACCACGGCCACCGCAGCGCCGGCCGAGAACGCGGCCAGCACCCGGAGGGCCAGGCGGCCAGGTCGCCCGCGCCGGACCCTGAAGACCAGGCGCCCGGCCGCGCCCGAGAACGCACGGCGGCCCGGCCGCCGTGGCCCGGCCCGGCCATGGCCGGGCCAGCCCGCCCGGCCCGGCGACGGTCGCGCCGGGGCCATCGCGCCCGGTCGCCCGGATGATCCGGCGCGGAGATCAGCGAGAGCCTCTCCCCGGCCGAACCTGGTCCGCAGCGCGGTGTAGGCGGCGGCCGCCGCCGCGAAGCGCTCCGGATCACCGCCGTCCGCCCGGTCGGGGTGGGTGGCAGCGGCGACCCTGCGCCAGGCCGCGCGGACATCATCGTCGGTCACATCCGGCCGGGCTTCCAGGCCGAGCGCCAGGAACGGCCCGGCCGCCGGGCTGCCGCTGGCCCTGGCGCGCCTCCCGGCTGGCCGGCGGCGCAGCGCTGGCCGCAGGCTTCCGCTCATGGCGCAGGCTCCGGCCCGAAGGCCTCGTCCAGCAGCGAGCTCGCGTCGGGCAGCGCCGCGGGCGCGGCGGCACCCGGCGCGATGACAGCGGCCGCCGGGGCCGGCCGAGGATGGCCGCGCGGCGTGCCCGGCTCAGCCAGCGTGCCCGGCTCAGCCAGCCCGGCCGGCACGGCCAGCGCGGCCGGTGCCCCGACGAGCCGCTTGACCTGGACGTAGGTCACGCCGCCTCGGTAGATGTACGCGGCCTGGCCGACGTCGAGCGCCCGGATCAGCGCCGGATCGACGACCGGAGCCTGCCGGACCTGTGATGAGCCCTGATGAGCCCAGCGCCGGACGGACATCAGCCGCCTGCTGGTGTCCACCACGCGGCGTGATCCGGCGAGCGCGGCGGCGGCCTCGGGATGCGGGGTGCGCAGCAGCCAGATGCCGCCGTCGGCGGAGGCGGCGATCCGGTAGCGCTCGTCCTCGTCAGCGGCCAGCCCCGGCCAGGACTGAGCGGAAACCTGCACGGCGAGGCCGAGCGAGCGGGCCCGCTCGTACAGCTGCCAGATGGGAAGCCGGCGTGAGACGGCGCTGAACTCATCGACGGCGAGCAGGATGTCCCGGCCGTGCGCCGCCTGCACCGCATAGCTGGCGAGCAGGTCCACTAGCGCGCGGGCCTGCCCCTCGGCCACGCTCAGCTCGGCGGTGCCCTCCAGGATGCAGTACCAGGCGTCGGCATCGCCGAACCCGCCGGGGGAGTCCAGGCCGCTGCCGAGCCGGCGGAACAGCGTCCGGAACCGCAGCGCGATGTCGCCGAGCTGCCGCGACGCCGACCGGATCAGGGCCTGGTCGGCGTCGCGCCCGCCATCGGCATAGGCCAGGGCGAGCCAGCCCTGGTCCAGGCGGGACAGGAAGTCAGCGGCGTTCGCCGGCGGCCCGCACGGCGCATCTACGGCCAGCGCCACGACCGCCTCCATGACATCGGCGTAGAAGGCCGCCGCGCCGGTACCGTGCTCGATCAGGTCGAGCAGCGTGGTGGTGAGCTGCCGCGGCGGCAGCGCCCAGAGCGACAGGCTCGCCTCATCCGGCCAGATGGCCGTGGCGCGGGCTCCCGCGTCGCGCAGGACCCGGCGAGCCCGGTCGGCGATCCGCCGCGCGTCGGCGCCGCCCTTGCAGTCCAGGACGACCAGGAGCGGCGGCGGCCCGGTCCCGGCCGCATGGCGCCGCAGGGCCGTGGCCATGAATCCGGCCCACAATCGCAGCAGCAGCGTGGTTTTCCCGGTTCCTGAGGTGCCGATGACCACCTGGTGGGCGCGCAGCCGCCGGTAGGGAATGCGGGCGGTGCGCCGGGCCGGATGACCAACGGCGCGGATGACCGCGCCGGCCACGATATCGCCGTTATGGCTGGTCAAGGGCACCGATCCGGGAGCGGCGATCCGTGCTCGCGCGCTGCGGACCTGATGGCGCCATTGCCGGATGTCGAAAGTCACGGCCGAGCCGGGCGACGCGCCGCCCGCGCCTGCCGCCATGGAGCGGACCCGCCGCGACCAGATGACCGCGCCCGCGAGCAGGCCGAGCGGTATCGCCGCCGGCGCGATGACGGCGGCTGCGGCCGCGTAAGAGCCGGACGCCCCGCGATGCCACATGTCGAGCCAGGCGAGATAGGGCGCGGCGCTGACTTTGGCCAGGCTCCGGGTGGCGATGGCGGTGGCCGCCAGCCAGACGGCGACCATCGGCGCGCAGCACAGTGCCGCGCGGTAGAGCCGCCGGGGCGGCCAGCCGTGCAGCCAGGCCGCGGTGACGCTGATCAGCGCCACCAGCGAGACCGGTGCGGCGGCCACGACCAGGGCCGCGGCCGCCGCGGCCCGCATCACCCGGAGCGTGAGCCGTGCCGCCCGGTACAGTGCCCGGCGCCCGTAGTACCGCCTGGCCACGCTACGGCTCCTGGTCGCGGGGAGCAGCGGGGGCCATGGCCGCGTCCGGCGGCAGGCCGCGGATCTCGATCCGGGCCCCGGAACCGCCGAGCACATCGCGAGCCCTGGCCACGGTGGGCAGCGCCGCGGGCGAGCACAGGTACAGCACCCGCGCGTGCCGCGCCGGGCGTCCCGGCACGGCACTATCGGCCGCCAGGCAGCCGTACTCGCCGGTCCTGGCCAGCAGCTCCCGCATGATCGCCGCGGTCCTGCTGACTGTCTTGGCGGTCAGCTCCGCCTCGATCGCCCAGCACTCGCCCGCCCAGGCCACCGCGGGCCTGGCCATGCCGGATCCGCCGGGCCAGTGCACCTCGCCGTCGGGCATGTGGTCGCGCCGGCCCACCCGGCCGCCTGCGGCGGCCCGCAGCTTCCGCTCGCCGCGCCAGAAGGCGCCCGCGGCCGCGTAGGCGGAGACCGGCTCGAGCGCGAGGCGGACGGCGGTGACGGCGCGCAGGTGCGCGAGCCGCGATAATGCGGGCTGCGTGGCCGTGTACGGCAGCCCGCAGGCGACCAGGCCGCCGCGGGTCAGCCAGACCCAGGGCCGGCCGGGCCCGAGCCTGGCCGAGCCGACGTAGCCCTGCGCCCGCCACCGGGCGGCGATCGCCCGGGCCCGGGGCTCGCCGACGCCGAGCACCGTCGCGAGCTGATCCAGCTGGACGCCGTACATCTCAGCGACGAACAGCAGGCCGTCGATGTCGCGGGCGGCCAGATGCCCGGCCCGGGCCGGGAGCGACGATGTCCCTTCTGCCGGGATCATCCGCCTATCACATCATGGGACGCGGCCTTCTCGGGCCAGTGTTCACTCAGATACGAGGGGTCAAATGCCGGAGGAATGCTGGTGTCGGGGATCGGGGTGGGGCACAATGTGACGCGGAGCACCGTGCCGTTCGCGCTGCCCGTCAGGCTCCTGCAGGCGATGAGGTCGTTGGGGAAGACGCATCTCATCCGCTGGCAGGGAGGTCTGGTGACCGTTTGTGGCGTGCTGCAGGTTCACTCCGCGCCCCCGGCGCTGAGCCCGCATATTGAGTGGGCGGCGGCCGGGCTTCTTGGCTTGCCCGTAAGTATGCCCTGGGTTGACCAGCCCGCGTCGCCAGGGACCGTGCGGGCGGAGCTGGCCTGGCAGGGCCGGCCGGGGATAGCGGCGGCGATCACCTCCGCGCTGGCCGGCTGGGGCCTGCTCCGGTTCGAGGTCACCGAGGATGCCAGCCCCGGCTGTGACGCCATCCGGTACAGCTGCACGCCCACGCTCGGGACGTTCTGCGGGGTGATCTCGGCGAACGGCGACCTCCTGATCCCCGAGGGCCGGCTGCGCGCCGCCATGACCCTCGCGGCCGCCTCGATGCCCGGGCCGCCCGGCCGGCCCGAGGCGGAAGACGCAGACCCTGATAGCGGCCTGCGCGACCGGCACGGCCCGCGTCACCCCGCGCTGGGCGGCAGCCTGGAGGCGGAGCTGACCCTGCTCCTCGGCCAGCCCTGGGACGATGAGCTCGAGCCATTCCGGCGCGCGGCCGAGGGCGCGCCGGTCCGCTGGCTGCACGCCACGGGCTGAGCGCGGGTTGCCGCGGTAGCGGGACAGCGGCAGCCCCGTAGCGGCCCGGCGGCCGCCTGGCGCTCCTGCGCCTGGAGAGCTGACCGCGGCCCCGCCCGCCGGGCTCAGAGCGGGATGTTGCCGTGCTGCCCGCGGCGGGCGGGCGCGTCGGCGATGGCCAGGGCCAGGGCCTGGCGCGTCTTGGCCGGCTCGAGGATCTCGTCGATGACGCCGAGCGCCATGGCGCGGGGCAGGCCGCCGGCCTCGCGCTCGTGCTCGGCGGCGAGCTCCGCCTCGACCTCGTGGCGCTGGTCGGCCGGGGCGGCGGCCAGGGTGCGCCGGTGCAGGATCCGCACCGCGGCCACGGCGCCCATCACGGCGAGCTCGGCGCCCGGCCAGGCGAATACCCGCGTCGCGCCGAGCGAGCGCGAGTTCATCGCGATGTACGCGCCGCCGTAGGCCTTGCGGGTGACCAGGGTCACCCGCGGGACGGTGGCCTCGGCGAAGGCGTGCAGCAGCTTGGCGCCGCGCCTGACCACCCCGTCCCATTCCTGGCCGACTCCGGGCAGGTAGCCGGGCACGTCCACGACGACGACGAGCGGCACGCCGAAGGCGTCGCACATCCGCACGAAGCGCGCGGCCTTCTCGGCCGACGTCGCATCCAGGCAGCCGCCCAGCCGCAGCGGGTTGTTGGCGATCACGCCGACCGTGCGGCCGGCCAGCCGGCCCAGGGTGGTGACGACGTTCGGCGCCCATCGCGGGTGCAGCTCGATCCCCGGCTCGTCCAGGATTCCGCTGATCAGCGGGTGCACGTCATAGGCACGGCGCGGGGACTCGGGCAGCAGCGCGGCTAGGTCGGCGTCCTGCAGGCCCGCGTCGGCCGCGCCGCTCGTGCCTTGCTCGCCCAGCAGCAGGGCCAGCTGCCGGGCCTGGCTGAGAGCCTCGGCGTCGGTGGCCGTGACCAGGTGCACCACGCCGGAGCGGCGGCTGTGCGGCTCCGGGCCGCCGAGCCGCTCCATGTCGACATCCTCGCCGGTGACACTGCGGACGACGTCGGGCCCGGTGACGAAGATCCGGCCCTGATCGGAGAGGATCACCAGGTCGGTCAGCGCGGGCCCGTAGGCCGCCCCGCCGGCCGCGGCGCCGAGGACCACCGAGATCTGCGGCACACGGCCCGATGCCCTGGTCATCGCCGCGAAGACGGTGCCGACGGCGTGCAGGCTCTCCACGCCCTCGCGCAGCCGGGCCCCGCCCGAGTGCCAGAGCCCGACAACGGGCGCGCCGGTCTCGATGGCATGGTCATAGGCCGTCACGATCGCGGCACAGCCGGCGCTGCCCATCGCCCCGCCCTGGACGCGCGGATCGCTGGCGAAGGCGACCGCAGTCATGCCATCGATCTGGCCGGTGCCGGTCAGGACGCCGCTGTCGTCGGCAGGCAGGAGCAGCCGCAGCGTCCCGCCGTCAAACAGCGCCTCGAGCCGGGCCTGAGGATCGCGGCCGAGCACGGCCGGGCGCGCGGACCGGTCCGGGGCGGCCGCCCCTGGCCCGGCCGGGCCGCCCCGGGGCGCGGCAGGCTCGGCTGCGGACGGCTGCGCGGTGGTGACGGGAATCCGGCTATCCAGAACGGTCACGTCAGGCTCCTTGCGTTCGGCAGGCGAGCTCGGGTCAGGCGGCGGTGAAGGCAAGCGCGACATTGTGGCCGCCGAATCCGAATGAGTTGTTGAGGGCGGCCATCGGGGCCGTGCCGCGAGGGCTCAGCTCCCTGGGCTCTGTCGCTATATCGACACCGACGTCGTCGTCGGGATCCTCCAGATTGATGGTGGGCGGGGCAACGCCCTCGCGCAGCGCCAGGATCGTCGCGACCGACTCCAGCGCCCCCGCGCCGCCCAGCAGGTGACCAGTCATCGACTTGGTGGCCGAGACCACCACGCCGTCAGCCGCGGCGCCGAGAGCCCGCGCGATCGCCTGGCCCTCCACGACATCGCCGGCGGGAGTGGAGGTGGCGTGGGCGTTCACGTGCACGACCTGGTCGGCGGCGATGCCCGCGTCGGCCAGGGCCCGGCCGATCGCCATGACCGCCCCGGTCCCGGCCGGGTCGGGCTGCGCGATGTGGTGCGCGTCCGAGGAGTAGCCGACGCCCGCCGCCACCGCGTGCACGGTGGCGCCGCGCCGGGCGGCATGCTCCGCCGACTCGAGCACGACCATCCCCGCCCCCTCGCCGAGGACGAATCCGTCCCGGCCCTTGTCGAAGGGGCGGGAGGCACGCTCCGGCTCGTCGTTGCGCAGGGACAGGGCCCGCATCGCGGCGAAGGCGGCGATATTGAGCTGCATGATCGCGGCTTCCGTCCCGCCCGCCACGACCACGTCGGCGCGCCCGGACCTGATCATGTCCATGGCGTAGCCGATCGCCTCGGCACCCGAGGCACACGCGCTCACGGTCGTGTGGACACCCGCACGGGCACCCAGCTCCAGGCTGATCCAGCCGGCCGAGCCGTTCGGCATCAGCATCGGCACGGTGAACGGCGACAGGCGCTGCCAGCCCTTCTCCCGCAGCGTGTCGTAGGCCGACAGGGTGGACGCGATGCCGCCGATGCCGCTGGAGACGACCACGCCGAGCCGCTCGGGGTCGACCTCCGGCGCACCGGCGTGGGCCCAGGCCTCGCGGGCGGCGACCATAGCGAACTGCTCGCACCGGTCCATCCGCCGCGCCTGCACGCGCTCCAGCAGGGTGGCCGGGTCAGCAGCGGCCCAGGCCGCGATCCGCGCGGGCAGTACCTGCGCCCACTCGTCGGTCAGCTTCTGCACGCCGCTGCGCCCGGCCAGCAGCGCCTCCCACGTGGTGGTGACGTCCGCCCCCACCGGCGTGATCGCGCCGAGCCCGGTGACGACAACGCGCGTCCGGTCTGTGCCCACTGTGCTTGTGCTCCTCAGTTCGAGTAACGCGGCACCGTGCCCGCACTGTGCCCCCGGCGGCGTCGCGTCCTGGTGCCTGGCCGGTCAGGCGGATACCGTCGAGCGCCGGACGTAGTCGACGACGTCCTGGACGGTCTTGAGGTCCTTGAGCTGGTCGTCGGGAATCTCGACCCCGAACTTGTCCTGGGCCGCCACCGCGATCTCGACCATCGACAGCGAGTCGATGTCCAGGTCGTCGACGAACGTCTTCTCCGGGGTGACCTGGTCGGCGGGAACGCCGGCGACCTCGTCGATGATCTCGCCGAGGCCTGCGAGAATTTCCTGCTCGGTCATCGCCATGGGATGCGTACTCTCCTTCTTTTGGGTGGGTGCTCGTACATGCTGAGCGGCCCGTTGGGGGCCGCGGGTCAGGGTACCCGGATCACCTGGGCCGCGTAGCAGATGCCCGCGCCGAAGCCGATCAGCAGAGCCGGGGCGCCGGACGGGATCTCGCCGCGCTCGATCATCCTCGACAGGGCCAGCGGGATCGAGGCCGACGAGGTATTGCCCGCGGTGACGATGTCATCGGCGACCCTGGCCTGCGGGGCGCCGATCTTGCGCGCGATGGCCTCGACGATCCGCAGGTTGGCCTGATGCGGAATGAAGGCGGCCAGCTCGCCGGGATCGATGCCCGCGCGCTCGCAGGCCTTCCTGGCCACCGGGTGCAGCGCGGTGGTGGCCCACCGGAACACCGCCTGGCCTTCCTGGAAGATGAAGGAGTCGCGGTCCTTGATGGAGATCTTATCGGCCATGTCGCCGTCACTGCCCCAGACGACCGGGCCGATGCCCGGTGCCGGGTCCTGCTCGGTGACCGGGCCGACAACGGCGGCGCCCGCTCCGTCGGCGAAGATGATGCAGGTGGAGCGGTCGGTCCAGTCCACCCACTGGGACAGCTTCTCGGCGCCGATCACCAGCACGTTCCCGGCCGTGCCCGTCCGCACCGCGTCACTGGCGTTGGCCAGCGCGTAGCAGAATCCGGCGCAGGCCGCATTGAGGTCATAGGCGCCGGGCGCGGCGATGCCGAGCCGGCGGGCGACCGGGGCGGCGGTGTTGGGGATCTGGGCCTCCGGGGTGCAGGTGGCGACGATCACCAGGTCGATGTCGGCGGGGGAGAGCCCGCTGGCCGCCAGGGCCTTGCCGCCCGCCGCCACGGCCATGTCGGCCACGGACTCATCCGGCCCCGCGATCCGGCGGCTGGCGATGCCGGTCCGGCTGCGGATCCACTCGTCGGTCGTGTCGACGGTCGCGGCGAGATCGTCATTGGTGACGACCTTGGCCGGCTGGTACCCGCCGAAGGACAGGATCCGGGCGCCCGGCGGGCCATCTGTGAGTCGCATGCTGATGCTGCCTTTCACTCGCTGCCGTCGGGCTGCAGCCGGACCAGGGGCTGGCCGGCGCTGACCGGGTCGCCGTCCTCGACCAGCCATTCGATGACCGTCGCCGGGAAGGACAACGTGATGTGCTGGCTGCCGCCGCGCATCTCCACCTGGCCAAGCTCGGATCCGCTGCTGACGGTGGCACCGGGCCCGGTCGTAGCGCTGCGGTCGGCGGCGGCCCGGAAGGTGCCGGCCAGGGGGGCGACCAGCAGCCGCCACTCGGGGGCGTGGCTGTCGGCGTGACTGTCGGCGTGCTCCGCGATGAGCGCCCGCGCGGCGTCCAGGTTGGCGGGGGTCTTGAGGCTGACTAGGTGAATGCCCGGCAGGCCGCGGCGCGCCAGGCCGGTCAGCGTCCCGGCGGGCGGCAGCTCGATCAGCGCCGTGGTGCCGAGGCTGGCCATCGTCTTCATGCACAAATCCCAGCGGACGGGCGTGCTGACCTGGGTGATAATCCGCTCCAGCCAGTCCGCGCCGGTCCGCACGACGCTCCCGTCGCGGTCTGACAACAGCGCCAGCACCGGGTCGGTCACCGTCACGGTGGCGGCCGCCTCTCGCAGCGCCTCGACCGCGGGCGCCATGTGAGCGGTGTGGAAGGCGCCCGCCACCGACAGCGGCACGAGCCGCGCCCTGGCCGGCGGGTCGGCGGCGAAGGCATCGAGCTGGGGCAGCGTCCCCGCGGCGACCACCTGGCCGGCGCCGTTGACGTTCGCGGGCGTCAGCCCGTGCGCCTCGATGGCGGCCAGGACCTCGGCCTCATCGCCGCCCAGCACGGCGGTCATCCCGGTGGGCTCGGCGTCCGCGGCGCGCGCCATGGCCTGGCCGCGGACCGTCACGAGCCGCAGCGCGTCCTCCGCGGAGAGGGCCCCCGCGATCACCCCGGCGGCCAGCTCGCCGACGCTGTGCCCGGCGGCCGCCCCCGCCAGCTTGCTGGCCTGGCCGAGCCCGCCGGACAGTACCTCCGCGGCGGCCAGCCCGGCGGCCACGAGCAGCGGCTGGGCAATGGCGGTGTCCTTGATCTCGTCGGCGCCCGCCGTCGTCCCGTACCTGATCAGGTCACAACCGGTGATCTGTGACCAGGCCCCGAGGCGGTCGGCAAAGCCGGGCAGCTCCAGCCACGGGGCCAGGAAACCGGGTGCCTGAGCACCCTGGCCGGGTGCTGCGATGAGAAGCATCCTCCTACCTTGCACTGTAGAACTCCGCCATATGGATGCCGAACGGTACGAACTTTCGGGTCCAGCGTATGTGGGGAATCTACAAATTGCGTCACTTCGAGGCGAGGCGGCCGAACACTACGGCTACCCAGAGTGAGAAACCGCCCCGGCCGTCACCCGGCACCATCCCGGTTAGCTCACTCACCCGACGCAACCGGTAACGGACGGTATTGGGATGAACGAAGAGCAGCCGGGCGGTCGCCTCCAGGGAGTTGCCGTGCTCCAGGTAGGTCATGACCGTATCGAGCAGCGAGGTGCCGCCGCTGCGCAGCGGCTCGTAGACCGTGCCGATCAGCTCGGCCCTGGCCGTCTCATCGCCGTCAAGAGCGCGCTCGGGCAGCAGGTCCGCGGCCAGCACCGGCCGGGGGGCATCGGGCCACGCGGCCGCGGCGCGCAGGCCGGCGAGCGCCGCCCCGGCCGACAGCACCGCCGAGTGCAGGTCGTCGGCGACCGGGCCGACGACAACCGGGCCCGCGCCGAATCGTCCCGCCAGCTGAGTGGCCACGCGCAGCGGGTCAGCGGTGCCGCCGAGCACCACGACGAGGCGATGGCCGTGCACGCCGGCCAGCAGGTCAAGCCGGGAGCGGCGGGCGATCATGCGCAGCTCGTCGATCAGGCCCTCAGGCTCGCTGCCGTCGGCATGGCCGGCGATGACGGTGACCGGCGCCGATGACCAGTTCCTGGCGGACGCCAGGGACTGCAGGCCCTCATCTACCTCGCCGCGGACCAGCGAGTCGACCACCAGCGCCTCCAGGCGCGCGTCCCACGCGCCCCGTGCCTCCGCCGAGCGGGCGTAGACCTGGGCGGCGCCGAAGGCGATCTCCCTGGTGTAGCGCAGTACTGCCTCCCGCAGCTCGGCCTCGCCGCCCGGCGCGGCCAGGCCTTCCACCTGCGCCTCGACGACGTCGATGATGACGCGGACCATCTCCACGGCCTGCTGCAGGCTGACCGCCCTGGCCAGCTCGCGCGGCGCGGTGCCGAACACCTCGCCCGCCACCGCCGGCAGGCTGCGCTCCGGGTGCTTCACCCAGTCCACGAAGGCGGCCACGCCCGCCTGGGCGACCAGGCCTAGCCAGGACCGGTTCTCGGCGGACATCTCGCGGAACCACGGCATCCGGCTGTCCATCGAGGCCATCGCCGCCGTCCCCAGCGCGCCCATCGACTTCTCCAGCCGCCGGATGGTCTCCGGGCGGACACGGCCGCCGGTGACCGTCCCCGGAGCGCGCGGTCCTTCCCGTGACTTCACGTCACCAGCGTGCCACGCCTGGCCGCGCCCGCCGGACCGAGGCCGGCGCGGGCCGGTCAGAGGGCGTCGCTGACCGGCAGGTCCAGGCGATACCTGGTGATGGCCTGGCTCAGCACCTCCGGCTTGATCTCGCCCTGGCGGGCCAGCTGGGTCAGCACGGCCACGGTGATCGACTCGGCATCGACGTGGAAAAACCTGCGGGCGGCGGGCCGGGTGTCGGAGAAGCCCCACCCATCGGTGCCCAGTGAGCTGTACGGGGCCGGGACCCAGCGGGCAATCTGGTCGGGAACCGCGCGGATCCAGTCGCTGACCGCGACGACCGGGCCCGGATGCCCGTCCAGGGCCCTGGTGACGTAGGGCACGCGCTGCTCGGCCTCGGGGTGCAGCATGTTCCATTCGTCGCAGTCCAGGGCGTCACGCCGCAGCTCGGTCCAGGAGGTCGCCGACCACGCCTCGGCGGCGACGCCCCAGTCCTCGTCCAGCAGCTGCTGGGCCTGCAGCGCCCAGCGCAGCGCCACGCCGGAGGCGAGGATCTGCGCCCGCGGCCGGTCGCCCGGCTGCTCGGACCCCGGCTGGCCGGAGGCCGGCTGCAGACGTCGGCGGCTCAGACCCCGGCGGCACGGAACCAGACGGGACAGCAGGCGGCTGATCGGCGCTCGGGCCGGGGGCCGCCGCGGCGGCGGCGCTGGCCTGGGCGGCCAGGGGGGTATCCAGGCCGTACGGCGCGGTGATCTGGGCGGCCGTGAGGGCGGCCGTCACCTGGCTGGCGAAGCCGGTCGTGGACGGACCGGCGGTGGTCGGGCCCGCTGCGGCCTGACCGCCGGTGGCATCACCCGAGGTAGTGCTGGCGGGCTGCGCCGCGGCCTCGGCGGACTGCCCTGGCGCGTCGGCGTAGCGGTACAGGCCGCGCAGGATGCCCTGCTCCAGTGCCTCCGCCCCGCCGGGATAGTCGGCCGGGGCGGCCGGCTGGACGTACGGCTCGTTGTACACCGTCAGGTAATAGAAGATGTTCTCCCCGTCCGGGTGCCGGGCGGTCGAGCCGTACATCCGCCGCAGCGCGTCCCGGAAGATGTAGGCCAGCTCGTAGGCCCAGGCGGCGTCGTAGGCGACGCAGGCCGGGCTGACCGACGCGAGCAGCACGGAGTGCCCGTCGTTGTGCTGCAGGCCCTCGCCGGTGAGCGTCGTGCGCCCGGCCGTGGCCCCCAGCAGGAAGCCGCGGCCCAGCTGGTCGCCGAGCGCCCACATCTGGTCGCCGGTCCGCTGGAAGCCGAACATCGAGTAGAAGATGTAGACCGGGATCATCGGCATGCCGTGGGTGGCGTAGGCCGTGGCCGCGGCGGCCATCGAGCCCATCGCGCCGGCCTCGCTGATGCCCTCGTGCAGGATCTGGCCCTTCTCCGACTCCTTGTAGGACAGCAGCAGGTTGCGGTCGACTGCCTCGTAGGTCTGGCCGTGCGGGGCATAGATCTTGGCGGTGGGGAAGAGCGAGTCCATCCCGAACGTGCGTGCCTCGTCAGGGATGATCGGCACGAACCGGTCGCCGATCCCCGGATCCTTCATCAGGTCCTTGAGCAGCCGGACGAAGGCCATCGTGGTGGCTATGGTCTGCTTGCCCGAGCCGCGCATCAGCTCGTCATAGTGGTGCGCGGCGGGCAGCGTGAGGGGCCTGCCCCGCACCACGCGCTTGGGCAGGTAGCCGCCGAGCGCCGCCCGGCGCTCCTTCATGTACTGGATCTCGTCGGACTTCTCGCCCGGGTGGTAGTAGGGCGGCAGGTCGGCCTCCAGCGCCGAGTCAGGGATGTCCAGGTACAGCCGGTCCCGGAAGTCCTTCAGCTCGGCCACCGTGAGCTTCTTCATCTGGTGGGTGGCGTTGCGGGCCTCGAAATCCGGGCCGAGGGTCCAGCCCTTGATCGTGTGGGCCAGGATCACGGTCGGCTGGCCGACGTGCTCCTGGGCCGCCTTGAACGCCGCGTAGACCTTGCGGTAGTCATGGCCGCCGCGGGACAGGGTGCGGACCTGGTCATCGGACAGGTGCTCGACGATCGCCCGCAGCCGGGGGTCACCGCCGAAGAAGTTCTCCCTGGTGTAGGCGCCCGACTCGACGCCGTAGGTCTGGAACTGGCCGTCCGGCGTGGTGTTCATCTTGTTGACCAGCACGCCATCGGTGTCCTGGGCCAGCAGCGGATCCCAGTCCCGGCCCCAGATGACCTTGATCACATTCCAGCCGGCGCCGCGGAAGGATGCCTCCAGCTCCTGGATGATCTTCCCGTTGCCGCGGACCGGCCCGTCCAGCCGCTGCAGGTTGCAGTTGATGACGAAGGTCAGGTTGTCCAGCTCCTCGCGGGCGGCCACGCCGATGGAGCCGAGGACCTCGGGCTCGTCGGTCTCGCCGTCGCCGAGGAAGCACCACACGTGCGACCGGCTGGTGTCCTTGAGCTCCCTGGCCAGCAGGTACCTGTTGAACCGGGCCTGATACACAGCGTTGATGGCACCGAGTCCCATCGAGACCGTCGGGAATTCCCAGAAGTCCGGCATCAGGCGGGGGTGCGGGTACGAGGGAAGACCGCCGCCCGGGTGCGACAGTTCCTGGCGAAAGCCGTTTAGCTGATGTTCTGTGAGACGGCCCTCGAGGAACGCTCGCGCGTAGATGCCGGGCGCGGCGTGACCCTGGAAGAAGACCTGGTCGCCGGACTCGCCGTGATCCTTGCCGCGGAAGAAATGATTGAAGCCGACCTCGTACAGGCTGGCCGCCGAGGCGTAGGTGGCGATGTGGCCGCCCACGCCCATGCCGGGCCGGTTGGCCCGTGACACCATCACCGCGGCATTCCACCGGATGTACGCGCGGATGCGCCGCTCCACGTACTCATCGCCGGGGAACCAGGGCTCGCGCTCGGGCGGGATCGTGTTGATGTAGTCGGTACTGCGCAGGCCGGGCACGCCGACGTTCTGCTCCCTGGCCCGTTCCAGCAGCCGGAGCATCACGTACCTGGCGCGACCCCGGCCGCGAGTCCGGACGACAGAGTCGAATGAATCGACCCACTCCCTCGTCTCGTCCGGATCAATGTCCGGCAGCTGGGAGGGCAGGCCATCGCTGATGATCGAAAAGCGCGGGCGTCCGGAGGCCACGGGAGGTTCCTCGCCTTCCGCGGTGGCCGGGCCCTGCCTGCCGCCGCGTCGTCTGGGTGGTTTCAGCAGCTCGTCGCCGCCTGCGGCTGGAGCCGTCCAGGCCAATCCTGGTACGCGTCTGCCCCAAGCGCATCTCTACCGGAGGGTAAAGCAGATCTCTACCTGCCGGTAACGGGCTGTCCTGCGGTCGGCCGGGGCCCGCTCGTCCTGCCGCCGGCGCGGCCACCGCGACGTGCCGCCTAGGTAAGTGCTTTCCCCTGATCATTGCGGGTACACCAAGGGAAGCGGAATGACGGGAGTTTCCGGGCGGGGAAATCCGGATCTGCCGCGGGTACCCGCTCGGGTGGAGAAGGCGGGGTTTCCTATTGGGATGATTCAGACATAAGGGGGCGGTGGGACGGTAGCGCGCAGCGCGGCGGGCCCCTGATACGGCCGGCCCGGCACGATAGTTTTCGTGCTCTGTCCTAATTGTGACTTGCGCGCCGCGCCGACCCAGTGTGAACTGTCCGATCAAGAGCAGGCGACGCCGCGAGCGCTGCCGCGGAGCCAGACGACGGCCGCGTGCCGTGACGCTGGCTGGCGGCTGCTGGAGCGGGAAAGGATTCAGGAGGATTTCAGTGAGCGCGACCGCGGGCCAGGCGCAAGATCAGCGTGACCTGGCCGACCGGCTCGGCATCAAGCCGGGCCAGGTGGTGCAGGAGATTGGCTATGACGACGACTGCGATGAGGGCCTGCGTGATTCCATCGCGGCACTGGAGGGCGTTGAGCTCGTCGACGAGGACTACGACGACGTCGTCGACGGAGTGCTGCTCTGGTGGCGAGACGAGGACGGTGACCTCGTCGACGCGCTGGTGGATGCGCTGACGCCTCTCGCTGACGGCGGCTACATCTTGCTGCTCACGCCCAAGACCGGCCGGGAAGGCCACGTGGAGCCGAGCGAGATCGGCGAGTCCGCGCCGACCGCCGGGCTGTCGCAGACGTCCACGGTGAGCGCGGGGCGAAACTGGTCGGGCACCCGGCTGGTCGCGCCGAAGGCACGCCGGTAGGGCCGCGCGGCGCAGATCAGGTGCCCGTCTGAGACCATGCGCCTGGCGCTGAGCGCTTCATGCCAAAATGTGGGATGCGGGTGGGACACTGAACTCGTCCCGCGCTTACGGTCGCGACTGCGGTTGGCCTTCCCTTCCCTGCCCCGGCGCGGCCGCACCCCCTACGTTGAAAGGAACAGCCATGGCGGTAGAGGTCGGCGATCAGGCTCCGGATTTCGAGCTGAGGAATCAGCACGGCACACCGGTGAAGCTCTCAAGCTTCCGGGGCGAGAAAAATGTCGTGCTCGTCTTCTACCCGCTGGCATTCAGTGGCGTCTGCACGAGCGAGCTGTGCGCGATGCGCGATGAGTTCCCCGAGATCAGCCGGGATGACGTCGAACTGCTGACGGTCTCAGTGGACTCCGGCTTCACCCTCCGCGCGTTCGCTGATCGCGAGCATTACGACTTCGCATTGCTGTCTGACTTCTGGCCGCATGGAGAGGTCGCCAGGTCCTACGGTGTCTTCGACGAGAAGATGGGCATCGCCACGCGCGGTACCTTCGTCATTGACAAGAGCGGCGTCGTGCGGTGGAAGGTCGTCAACCCGGTACCGCAGGCGCGTGAGATCGCCGACTACCAGAAGGCGCTGGCTGCGCTGGCCTAGCGGGCCGACAGCGTTCTGGCTGAATGGCAGAAATCGGGACAGGCGCTATGCCCTGCTATCGCTGCGGCACACGACAGGTCGACCCGGACCGGGGGGAAAGCCCCTGGAAGCGCGGAGTCCGGGGGGACCGTCAGGTGCTCATCTGCCCGGCCTGTCAGGCCGCGTTCGACTGGATGGCAGATCTCGACCGGTGCCCGGTGTGCACCGGCATCCGCCTGGTCCGCCGTCTCGGCGAGGTCGAGTGCCGAGACTGCGGGTCCGTCGGGCAGCCGGTCGCGGCCGTGTCCTCGCCCTCGGCCGGGGTGGGCAGCCTGGGGTCCGGCACGGGGCCTGGCCCTGAGGAACCAGACGGCGGGACGGCGCCAGGGCTGGCCGAGGAGGTCGAGCAGGCCCTGGCCAGGGTCCTGGGCGCGGGCCGGAATCGGTTAGGCGGGATCGGGTAGCCGCTGGCCCGGAAGGAACGGGCCTGAGGGCTTGGCCGTTACCCAGCCGTGGGCTGACAGGCCGACGGAGAGGCATAGGCGTGTCCAAGAGCGGCAGGACCAGGCAGCAGGCTCGCGAGCGGATCGCGCAGCAACGGGCGCAGGAGCAGCGCCGCCGCCGGCGCCGTAACTGGCTGCTGGGCGCCGGCGCCGCGGTGGCGGTCGTCGCTATCGGCGTGGTGATCTTCGCCGTCACGCGGCCGGGCGGGGCCGGCCCGGGAACGGCAGCCGGCGGCAATCCGGAGCTGCGCCTGTCCGCCCTTTCCTCGCTCGGGACTCTCCAGCCGCCCGGACCGGCAGGTCCGATGGGACCCGAAGGGGTCCCGGTCCCGCAGGCCCCGCCGCTGGCCAGTACCGCGACGAAGGCCACCGGCCAGACCGTCGACCGCATCATGTGCCAGACCAGCGAGCAGCTGGTCTTTCACATCCACGCTCACCTGACCATTTTCGTGAACGGCTCGCCCCGCCAGGTCCCGGCGGCCATCGGGATCCCTGGCGCGCAGGCGCAGAGCACTCCGCAGGGCCCGTTCATCGCCAGCGGACAGTGCTTCTACTGGCTGCATACGCACGCCGCCGACGGGATCATTCACATTGAATCGCCGGTGCAGCGCACCTACACCCTGGGTGACTTCTTCGACGAGTGGGGCCAGCCCCTGGGCCCCACGCAGGTCGGGCCGGCGAGGGGGCCGGTCACGGTCATCTACAACGGGCGCCGCTACCAGGGAAATCCCCGCGCCATCCCGCTGAACGCACACGCGCAGATCCAGCTGGAGGTCGGCACCCCGCTGGTCGCCCCGGACAAGATCACCTTCCCCAACGGGCTGTAGGGGCCGGCGGCGGGGATCAGCGCTGGCGACCAGGCAGCGTAGGGGAGCGCGAAGCAGGTACGATTTGGCCGGTTGTCCCTGACCAGCCTGGCGCTGGCCGGGTACGGGTGCATAGCTCAGTGGTAGAGCACTCGCCTTACAAGCGAGGGGTCGCAGGTTCGAACCCTGCTGCGCCCACTGTTTTCGGAGCTTGAGATGATCGTTGGGGAGCCAAGGTTGCTGATGATCTTGGCGGTGGCTAGGGAATACGAAGCCTCGCGCAGCACCGGAACGCCGCAGTCGTCCGCGAGCTGGATCCCCGGCGGCCAGGCCTGGCAGAGGATGCCGGTTCTCGCGGAGTCGTCCCGGCCGGACGCCGAATTCGCTGTGGCTGTCGTCGCGCACCGACATGCCGGAGCCGGGCATTGCATGGGTTGACGGCTCGATCTGTTCTGCCCGGCGGCGGCCGTGAGACGCATAACCCTGTCCGCTACGGAATGTGAGCAGCTTGCCGGAGCCTAAGCATTCACACGGGGACATATCGCCGAATCTTTGTACGTGTCGTTCGGACTGCAGTAGGCCGCGTCGGTGCGCAGATGTGCCAGTTCTGGCGCTGCCAGCCGGTAACCATCAATTCGGCGTGACGGTACGGCTATTGCCGGGCGAACCAGTCCAGGACAAGCTTCGTGACCGCCTGCGGCTGCTCGCGCTGCAGGAAGTGGCTGCTTCCGGGCACGAGTTCGAACCGGTACGGGCCGGCGAAGTGCCGGGCCTGGTCTTGCATCACCTCGGCCCGCTTGTCCTCGGCGCCGCACAGGGCCAGGGTCGGCACCACGATCGGCCGACCCGCCGCCTGCCGCACCTGCGCCAGGTCCGGGTCCGCCCTGGCCGGGTCGAACATGGCCCGGTAGTAGCCCAGCGTCGCCTCCAGCGCGCCAGGCACGGCCAGCATGCGCTTCACCTCGGCCAGGTGCTCCTCATCGGTGAAGCCGGGCGCGGTCCAGTAGTCCCACAGCCAGTCCACGAACGCGTAGTCATCCGCGCGCAGCGCCCGCTCCGGCAGTTGCGGGAGCTGGAAGAAGAACCAGTGGAAGGACCGGTGGACATGCTCGGCGCGCAGCAGCGACTCCCGGGTCGCGGCCGGATGCGGCACGGCCATCACCACGGCGCTCCGCACGACCTCAGGGAAGGCGGCGAGCACCTGGTAGCCAATCGACGCACCCCAGTCCTGGCCGACGAGCAGGCACGGATCGCCGCCGCCGAGTACCCGGATCAGCTCGCGGACATCCACCGCCAGCGTGCCGATATCGAAGTAACCCGACCGCGGGATCTCGGTTGGCGGATAGCCGCGCAGCCACGGTGCGACCACGCGGAACCCGGCCCCGGCCAGGGCCGCCAGCTGGTGGTCCCAGGTATGTGGCGTGTCCGGCCAGCCGTGCAGCAGGACGACTAGTGGCCCGCTGCCCCCCTCCAGGTAAGCGAACCGCAGCCCGTTGGCCGTGACCCGGCCCTCGCTCAGCAAACCAGGCACCAGCCCATTATCGGCCGCCGCCGCTCCGGCGCCCAGGCACCACCAGATGTTCACCCGGGGACTCCCGCCGCCGCAACGAGCAGATCATGCCGGATCACCACGACGGCAGGCACGCCGCCTACGTCCCGTGACCGCCCGGGCAGCACCAGCGGCTGCCACTGTTACCCGGCATCTCCTGCCAGCGCGAACACACGTCGCGACTGGAAACAGACCTCCTCATGTAGCCAGATCGATCCCGCGGGGCTGAGGGCATTGCCGGCAGTGGGCGTCGCCGGGCGCGGATTACCTGGTTCTGGTCTCATCGGCGTGCCGGCGGGTTATCCGGGACGCGCGATTGGCTCGCTGGTTACCCGGGGCCGGGCATGAGCTTCTCCGCCTGCTCATCTGACAGGAAATCGAAGATCAGGCGGCTGACCAGCTCCGGCTTCTCCAGCGGGAGGCCGTGCGAGGTGCCCGGTACGATCGCGAGCTGACCGTCCGGCAGCGTCGTGCGCATCGCCTCGAGGTGCTCGACCGCGACGAGGTCGTCATCGCCGGCCATGACCAGTGTCGGCGCGGTGATCGCCGCGAGGTCACTGAGCTTGGCCTCGGTCACGAGCAGCGCGGGAGCGATCTTGTCGAAGACGACGGGGAAGTGGTCCGGGCCGTCCGGTGACAGCGCCGCGTATGCCTCGGCGAGGGCCGGCGGCAGGTGCTCGACCGAGAGGTGCTCCATCATCGCCCGTGCCCAGGGCCGGCCGCCGCTGATATTCACCGCGGTGCCGATGAGCACCAGCTTCCGGACCAGGTCCGGGCGGCGTATGGCGGTGATCAGGCCGACGTTGGCGCCGTCGCTCCAGCCCACCACGTGCGCCGGCCCGATGCCCAGCGCCTCGATGAAGGCGATGGTGTCGTCGGCCATGATCTCGTACGTGATCGGTCCGCTGACATCCGGCATCCGTCCGTGCCCGCGGCGCTCCGGACTGTAGACGCGGTACCGGCCGGCGATCAGCGGGGTGAATGCTCCGCCGAACATGTCGACGGTGGCGAACCCGCCATGCAGCATGACCAGCGGATCACCGGTGCCCTGGGCCTCGTAGTAGGTGCGCAGGCCGCCAGCGGCGGCATAGTCCTTCACGATCGCGGTCTCGGTCTGGGTGGTCATGATTGCCTCTCCTCGGCGCCAGGTCGGTGATTACGGAGGTTGAACTGCCGGTAACGTCACCGTACGAATCGGCGCCCGGTCGCGCATGAGGCGTTTTACCCATCTGTGATCTGGGGTGATGGGGCAGCCGCGGCCGTAGACTCGGTGCATGACCGGTCTGGGGGCGCGTACAGGCGCGGTCGCGCAGACCGGCGGCGTCCGGGTCGCCGAGCTGGTCGCGACGCTGTCCTACGCCGCCGATCTCGGCCTGGGCCAGCCGCTCGCGCACTGCATGCGGCAGACCGCGATCGCGCTGCGGCTCGCCGACCTGGCGGGGGCGTCTGAGCACGAGCGGGAGGCGACCTACTACCTCGGCCTGATGATGAACGCGTACTGTCATGCCGATGCGTCCGAGCAGGCCCGCTGGTTCGGCGACGACGTCGCTTTCAAGGCGGCCGTCTATGACATGCTCGGCATGAACACGGCCCAGGTGGTGGCCGTCATCGTGCGCCGTGTGGTCTCGCACGGCGGCGGGCTGGACCGGGCCCGCCGCCTGGCCGAGTTTCCCCGCTCGGGCTGGAAGGAGGTCATGGACTTCCTGTCCACCCACGCGCGCCTCGTGTCCCAGTTCGCCGCGGAGATCGGGCTCGACGAGGTGGCCGTGGAGTCGTTTCGTCAGGCGTTCGAGCGATGGGACGGCAAGGGCGTGCCGAACGGCCTCCGTGGTGCCGGCATCACGCTGCCGGCCCGGCTGGTGCAGCTGGCCGGCCCGGCCGAAGTGTACGCCCGTCACCATGGCGTCGATGCCGCCCGCGATGCGGTGCGTCGGCACCGGGGCGCCGACTTCGATCCGGCCGTCGTGGACCTGTTCTGCCAGAACGCGTCCCGGGTGCTCGACGGGCTCGACGAGGCGTCCGAGTGGGACGCGATCCTCGACGCCGAGCCCTCGCTGGGCCGGCGGGTGGCCGGCGCTGAGCTGGACACGATACTCCAGGCCATGGCTGATCTGGCGGACCTGAAATCGCCGCATTTCGCTGGCCACTCGCGTGGCGTGGCCAACCTGGCTGGCGCCGCCGCCCGAGCCTGGCGGCTCCCGGACGCGGAGATCGCGACGTTGTACCGCGCCGGGCTTGTTCACGACCTCGGCCGCCTGGGCGTGTCCAACGCGATCTGGGACAAGCGCGGCCCGCTCACCGGGCCGCAGGCCGAGCACGTGCGCATGCATCCGTACCTCACCGAGCGGATGCTCACCGGGGTTACCGCACTAGCCGCGAGCCGGGAGATCGCCGGCCGCCACCACGAGCACCTCGACGGCTCCGGCTATCCCCGCGGTCTCACCGGCGCCCAGCTCCGGCCGGCGGACAGGCTGCTGGCAGCGGCCGATACGTACCACGCGATGACCGAACCGCGCCCCCACCGCGAGCCGCTCACGCCAGACCAGGCCGCCGCTGAGATCACCGCGGAGGTCAAGGCGGGCCGGCTCGACGGCGCCGCGGTCGCCGCCGTGCTCACGGCGGCCGACCATCCCGGACCGGGCCGGCGCACCTGGCCCGACAACCTGACCGCGCGTGAGGCGGAAGTCCTCGGGCTCCTCGCCCGCGGCTACTCCAACCGGCAGGTCGCCACCCGGCTCACCATCACGCCCAAGACCGTGGCCAACCACGTCGAGCACCTCTATACGAAGATCGGCGTGTCCAGCCGCGCCGCCGCGACCCTCTACGCGATGCAGCACGGCCTGGTCGGCGCGTTCGAGCCGCCCGCGGACTAGTGCACCGAGCCGCAATCTTCAGGTTCGGCACAGCCCCTAGGGTAAAGCCCGGCGCAGTCGACAGCTCCGCCACTGGGTACCCGGAGACGCCCTGGACGAGCAGAACGCGTGACCGCGACAGGTTGCGCCCTCGCGCAACGTGATCCCAACCCGGCTGCCAGTGAGAAAGCGATCCATCGCCGGCTTGAGCTGTCGTTTGCCCAGCACAGAACGCCATGATATGGGTGTCTCCCGAAGGACAGCGCAGGAGACAGACGCACGCCATTAGGCGGCTACGCGCGTCAAGAGGAGCTGCCCAGAGCTGTGACGGTGCTCGTCCTTACGGCCGTGTCGCTTGCTCCGGCAGGTACCTCGCGGTGGCGAAGACCCCCCGGACCTGGGTACCGTCTGCACGCCGCCAGGTGGCGGACAGGCATGGCTGCCCGGCATCGCCGGGTGCGGTGGCGCCGTCGCCAGGGTTGAGGATCCTGTTGATCCGCACCAAGAGCAGGCCGTTTCGCGTGCTGTCCGGGTCGGCGGCCCCGATCCGAATATCGGTGTCGGCCGGCCCACTGGCCGCGACCACCGATCCGGCCACCGCCAAGGGGCCGTTCGCCACCGGCCGGCCGATCACGGTAGGATCCGGCGTGTCGCTGACACTCTGGGCCTGCGGCTCAGCCTCGCCCTGGATGAGCGCGACCAGCTGAGCTACCAGAACCGGATCGCAGGTTCCGTCGTAGATCCGCCGCCGTCCGAGCACCCCGTGTTCGGCTGTTCCGATCAGCCCGCCCTCGGCTGCCGCAATCGCGTCCGCGCGGTAGGTTAGCGGCACCTGGTAGGTGATGGCTCCGGGCCCGGATCCATCGGTCACCACCATGAACTCGATGCCGACCTCACCGGCCGGATCATCAAGCCGGAAGCCGCCGACCTTGGTCAGATCGGGCCCACGCCCGCTGGTGAGGTACCAGGGCTGGGTGGGCAGCCAGACCCGCAGCAAGTCCAACTTGCCCGGGCTCATCGTGGTGTTGTGAATGATGGCCATGCCACGTCCGCCCTTCCCTCACCGCCCGCTGATGCGAGGCTACCCAGATCGCCCCGATACGTGCCCTATATGGCAGTAGAGTCGCCAGCCGACCGGTCCGCCCCGGGCATGGGCCGGTAGCTCGGAGGGGCTGGGCGCTAGCGCTCGCCGCCGGGGAATCACGAGCGCGATCCAGATGGGCAGGCGTGAGCGGTGACCGTTTGGCGGAGGCGCTGGCGGGCGCTGAGCTGAACAAGTGGCGAGGCCTGGTCACCGTGGTCCGCGATGGCCTGACCCCGGCAGAGCTGACTGGGTCGTCAGCTGCTGACCCCGGCAGAAGATGAGGTAATCGCCTCATGAACCGGTACCGGCTGTTTGGTTACGTTGCCACTAGTGATCTCACTGCGATGAAAAGAGGCAGCCATGACCTTGCGGAGCAGGTTCTTCGCCCTGACGTACGACCGTCAGATGACCAAGGTAGAGAAGGCAGGTCTGCGTGCCTACCGGGAAGGGCTGCTGGCCGGCGCGACCGGGCAGGTGCTTGAGATCGGCGCCGGGACGGGGTCGAACCTGCGCTTCTACGGCGCGGCGGTCGAGTCGCTGACCCTGACCGAGCCTGAGACCCCCATGCTGCGCCGCCTAGAGCGCAAGGTCGGCGAGCAGGCGCCGGGAGCCACGGTGCTGCGCGCACCAGCGGAGGACCTGCCCTTCGAGGACGCCAGCTTCGATGTGGCGGTCTCGACGCTGGTGCTGTGCGGGGTGGACGACCAGCCGCGGGCGCTGCGGGAGCTGCGCCGGGTGCTGCGGCCCGGCGGCCAGCTCCTGTTCATCGAGCACGTGCGCTCCGGTGATACGCACCTGGCGCGCTCGCAGGACCGGATGAACGGGATCAACCGGTTCGTGGTCGGCTGCGACTGTAACCGGCCGACGCTCGACTCCATCCGGGAAGCTGGTTTTACCGTCACGCGTGCCGAGCACACGACGCTGCCGAAGGTCCCCAAGTTCGTCAGCCCGGCGGTTGTGGGCAGCGCTACGGTTCCTGCAGCGGTGCCGTCCCTGGACGCCCATCCCGGCCGGGGAAGCCTGGCATGACCGTCGCGGCCGCGATGCGCCGTCGTTTCCACGCCAGGAACAACGGGTACCAGCCCGATGGCCCGATTCAGCGCTTGGGGCGCTGATGCCCTGGTTGCCCGGGCGGCTCGCTGCCAGGCCTTAAGGCTTCGTCATCAACTAGCGGGCTCGAAGGCGCCCATCAGACCGTGCCGGGTGGCGTACAGCGTCGCGGCGGCGCGGCTTGACACGCCGATCTTGGCGTAGATGTGCTCCACGTGATTCATCACCGTCTTCGGCGTGACCACCAGCGCCTGAGCGATTTCCCGGTTCGAGTGTCCGCGGGCCAGCAGCGTGAGCACCTCGACCTCGCGTGCGGTGAGCCCGCCGGGCCAGGCCCGCCGGGCCGGCACGCGGTGGCCCGCTGCGGCCAGCACGGCTTCGGCTGCTTGGCTGTCCAGCCGCCCGGCGGCGACCTCGGCCCGCAGCTCGCGTGAGGCCTGGCCGGGGTCGAGCGGCGCCCGGTGCGGCCGCGGCTCGGTCATCGCGTGATAGACGTCCGCCGCGGCCAGCATCCGGTCCGGCGGTGTCAGCGACGCGGCGGTCAGCCCTTTGGGGTAACCCGAGCCGTCCAGGCGCTCGTGGTGCCGGGCGGCGATCTCGCGGCTGCGACTTAGCGCGCTCACCCTGGCTAGCATCCGGTCGGTCAGGTAGGGGTGCAGCCGGACACGCTCGGACTCGGCCTCGGTGATCGGCCCGGGCTTGTCCCAGATCGCGTTGGACACCCCGAGCCGGCCCAGGTCATGGATCAGCCCCGCGCGGCGCAGGACCGCCACGTCATCCTCGGGATAACCGGCCACGCGCGCCGCCGCGCTGGCCAGGTTGGCGACCCCGCGCGAGTGGCCGGCCAGGTAGGGGCTCTTCAGGTCGACCAGGTCGGCCATCGCCTCCAGGACCTGGTCCAGGTCGGCGCCACTGACCCGGCGCGAGAGCTGGGGCTCGGTGCCCAGGACCGCGTCCCAGTCCGACGCCCGGTCCAGGCCGTCCAATAGTTCGGGTGCATGCGTGCAGAACAGGTCTACGACCGCCGGGTCGAACTGGGTCCCGCGGTGCCTGCGCGCCACCGCCACCGCCGCCTCGACCCCGCGTCGCCGGGCGACGACTTCGACCGGGCCGGCCAGCTGCACCAGCCGCGCAGGCAGGCAGATCTCCTCTCCCCGCAGGTGATCGGGATAGCCCTTGCCGTCCCACTGCTCATATCCCTGCCTGAGCGCGACGCAGACCGCCTCGTCCAGGCCGATCTGCTCAGCGAACTGGGAGCCCAGCGTGCAGTGCGTCGTCGCGAAGGAGAGCACCTGCTTCATCCCGTTCACCGGGAACGCCGCCAGCCGCCGGGCACGGGCCACGCCGCTGCCGTGCGAGCCGACCCGCCGCAACATGAACGCGACCATCCGCGCCGTGCTCATGTCGAGCAGATCGAACGTGTCGCTTTTCATGCTGATGTCGTCGCCGAACCACCGCGCCTGCTCGGCCGCATCGGCATGGCAGTAGGCATTCATCATCAGCCCGAGGTAATAGGTAGCCTCCAGCTCCCGGCCGCTGGCCCCGGCGAGGCCGGCCAGCCGTAGCGCGACCACTGTCTGGCGCATGCAATGGGCCATCGGCTGCCCCAGGCCCAGATCCGAGGCATAGGACAGGGTCGCCATCAGCTCCGCGATCCTGACACTGCCTGTCCCCGCCCGGGCCACCACAACCAGAGTCTACGGGGGGCGAACCGGAACTGACGATCATGGCGCGGGCGCCGCTGGCGGTCAGGGGGTGCGCGAGGTTACCCCCGCTGAACCGGGGCCAGCATCTCATCACGGCAGCGGCGGCGCAGGCTGGGCGTGGTTACCGCTCAGGGGCTGTATCCCAGATTCGCCGGGCCAGAAGCATCATGACGATCACAAACGGCAGCGAAAGCGGAACCGAGACAATCCCTGGTGGCGCCAGGGCCCCGGCGAGCAGGGCCACAACGAACAGCACCGGCAGCCATCGCGGAAGGTCATGGCTGCGCCAGAGGGCGATTCCGGTGAGGATGACAGCCACGGGAAGACCGGCGAAATACCCGATAAAGAAAACCCAGGCCGCGGTGGCAGTGTTGGCCGAGACCAGGATCGGGGCGGCAGCCGATGACACATGGACTGTCGCCGCAGCGGCCAGGTCGAACCCGATAAGAACATTCGCGACGGCTCCGCAGAAAGCACCGAACCATCCGATCACGCCAGCCACCGTCGCAAGCACCCTATCGCGATCCGAAGCCAGCACAGCGATGGCGAAGAACGAGACACCCAAAGTTCCGAGCCCGAAGATAACAAGAACGTTCGAGAAATAGACCTGACCCGGATGCGCGGCCGCGATCTGCAGTTCACGCAAGGCCCCGGCCAGCGACGTCACCGGCCTATCAAGATCTTTCGGCGTCAATGCCCCTCCGAACAGCAAGAGCACGGCAGCAACCGGCAGAGACAGCGCCAGGATTCTGCGGCGCGTCCTCGCCGTCGCGAGCCCAGTTGAGGGTCGGCTTAGACTTGTATCAGTCATGATCAGTGGCCTCCTATGCGCCAAAACAGATTGCCTCGATCTGCTTCCCGCTTGGGCCGCGGCAGTCACGGCGACTCATACCGCACACCCACTCACTTGGACCCTAGGGTCGCGAAACAGCGCCAATCATGAGGGATTCACCCCATCTTTGGAAACTGAGTCCTGACCCTCCCGATCACAACCAGCGGCGGCTCGTGCGGCAACGGCGCTGGCAGCCGATGTCGTAGGTATCGTTGACGACGGTTTCGATGCGCAGGGCCCAACCATGCCGACCGCCCCGACGACGCCGCAGCCGGGCTCAGCAGCTTCCCGAAGCGGCAGTCGCCGGCACGCTGACTTGAACACGGGCCTGTACCGGACGGTGCTGCGCGAAACGGGGGAGCCAAACGGGGAGCCAACAACCACCAGCGCCAGGCCACATCAGGCCACGTCCAGCCACAGTCATCGCTGGTGGATGCCACATCGGGCCACGTCCAGCCATGTGCAGCGACGGTATTTCCTCGTCTTACAAGCGAGGGGTCGCTGGTTCGAACCCAGCTGCGCCCACTGTTTATGCAGGTCAGGGGCTTGCACTGGTTGACCGAACGTTAGTTCGGTCAACTAAGGGAGCCAAACGGGGGGCCAGTTGATCGTGATCTTGTCCAGTGCGGGCGTCAGGTAACAGCCTTGCGGTGGGGCCTTGTGACAGCTCGGCAACCAGAAAGCCGGCTCGAGTCGTCAGAGGCGCTGCTCGAGCGGCAGCAGGCCGAGCTGATCGTTTTCTCGTGGCAGTCCGCGCAGCCTGTCGAAGGGACGGTCGCGGAGTTGTCTGGCTAGCGGTCCACATGGCGCTCGTCGAGAACCGGTCTACGCGGCCGATCCGCGCCATTGTGCCGGATCCAGCCGAACCCGGCGCCGGGCTCGCGCACTCCACTCCGGCGACCGACGACGTGAAAATCTCCGTCCCCGCTCCCGCACCGGACTGCAACGCCCTTCTCCTGATACACGATTCGACTGGTGCGCTGAGCTGGCACCTGCCGGACGGCATAACCCCGTCATCATCGAAGGTTGTGCCACCCCCACCCGGTCATGGCGACGTGTCGGAGTTGAGGTAGGACAGGACGGCGAGGACGCGGCGATGTGCAGTGTCCGAGTCGTCGATGTCGAGCTTGGTGAGGAGATGGCTGACGTGCGCTTCGACGGTCCTGGGACTCAGCGAGAGCCGGTCGGCGATGCCTGCGTTAGTGAGTCCCTCGGCCATGAGACCGAGCACGTCGCGCTCGCGGTCGGACAGCAGGTCGAACTTCCCGGCGCCGCGGCGTGAGCCGACCATGGCCGCCACCACCTTGGGGTCGAGGGCCGACCCACCGCCCGCCACCCGCTCGGCCGCCTGGACAAACTCGTCGACCTCGAAGACGCGGTCCTTCAGGAGGTAGCCGAAGGCCGGCCAGGCAACCAGGTCCGCGGCATTCGCGGTCTCGATGTGCTGGGAGAGAAGGAGGACGCCGAGGTCGGGTCGGTCCACCTTGAGCAGGCGGGCGGCGGTCGCCCCTTCGTCGGTGTACGACGGTGGCATCCGGATGTCGAGCACGACGAGGTCCGGCGATGTCGTCGCGACCAGTTCCATCAGGCCGTCTGTTGAGCCGAGGGTGGCGGCCACGGCGTGGCCCTTGTCCGTGAACAGCCGTGCCAAACCGTCGCGCAGCAGCGCCTGGTCCTCGGCGATGATCACGCGCACGGCAGGCTCGCCCTGAGGCTCGTGCCGGCGCCTGGACGAGACGTGATCTCCAGGGTGCCGCCGTGTGAGCGGGCGCGGTCGGCGAGGCCAACCAGCCCTGTTCCCCGGCGGAGGTCCGCCCCGCCGATGCCGTCGTCGTCGACAGCGACCAGGAGTTGGCCGGCGTCGTGGGCGACGGCCAGGTCGATTCGCTGGGCCCGTGCGTGCTTGACGGCGTTGGTGAGTCCCTCGGCGGCGATGAAGTAGGCGGCGGTCTCGATCTCGGGGGTGAACCGCTCGGTGGTGACGTCGAGCCGGACGGGGCTCGGGGTCCTGGAGGCGAGGTCGTCGAGGGCGGCGCGCAGGCCGTGGTCGAGGCTCGACGGCCGGAGACCGCCGGCGAGCTCGCGGAGGTCGTCGATGGCGTGGGCAAGCTCGGTGACGGCCTCGTCGAGGTCGTGGATCGCTTCCGGGGCGGATCCGTCCAGGGTGTGCTGGACGTGCCGCAGGGTGAGCCCGATGGTCACGAGACGTTGCTGGGCGCCGTCGTGGAGGTCGCGGGCCAGTCGGCGCCGCTCCTGGTCGGCGACGGCCACGACGCGTGCACGGGACGCGTCGAGCTCGTCGACCTGGCGGCGGAGGTCGGCCTGGAGCGCGGCAATCTCGAAGGCCAGCCGGCCCGCGTCGAGCGCCTCGCGGACCAGGCGCTCCGCGCCGGGCGGGTGCACCACGACGGGGGTCAGATGGGCGCTGGTCGCGATCGTGCTAGGGACCTGGCGCCTTACGTCGTCGGTAACCGGCTGGCCGTGGATGTCGAGCCAGCCCCCGGTCCCGGTGTCGAAGGCGACGGTGCACGTCGGCTCGCCGACCGCCGCCCGCAACTGATCCTCCAGGTCATCGACGGACGCCACGCCTCGACGGAGGGCGTCTACGAAGTCGGCCATCACGCGGCGGGTCTCGTAGCGAGCACGCCGGAAACGGCGGTCGACGGTCTCCTGGACCCGGTCGCGGACCGGCCGGAACGCGACCGCGACGACGAACGCACCGGCAGCGGCCGCCATCGGTGAGGACAGGGCCGCGCCCGCGAGGACGACCACCGCGGCGTACGTCGCCGCCAGCAGGCCGGTGATCGCGGCGTATGCGACCGTGCGGCTGACGATGAGGTCGACGTCGTAGAGGTGGTAGCGCAAGATCGCTACCGACGTGGCCACCGGGAGGAGGGTCAACGCCGCGGCTGCGAGCAGCTGGACGGGTGGCCACACCGTCCACAGCACCGCCGAGATCGGGAGCACGACGGCGACGGCTGCTGCGGCGAACGCCATCCATTTCAGCTGGAGGTGCTCGACTCCCTCCGAGCTTCGGAACCGCAGGACGAAGACGACGACCGAGGCCAGCAGCGCCGCGACGATCAAGGCGATGCCGCAGAGGAAGAGCGCTTCGGTCCAGGTGGCGCTCGCCGCGTACGGGTTGACGTGGCCGGCGAACTCGGGGCTGAGGCGAGGGTTCAGCGCCCAGCCCGGCAGACCGAGGAGCGCACCCAAGGCCCACACCCACGGAATCCAGCGGCCGGGCCCGCGGACGCGCCCGTCGGGGAACCACAAGAACAGCAGGACCAGCCCGAGTGCGGCGACTATCCAGCCGGAGAGTGCGACGACCTGGGCCGGTGCTGCGGCCGGCCAGCCGTGCAACGCCGCCTGCTTGCCGTAGGCGAGGAGCGCGTCGGTGAAAGTGGCGTTGAAGAGAGAGGACACCACGAGTAGCCAGCCGACCCGGTGTCGAGGGTGGGACCAGACGACCGCGGCACCCGCGAGGACCTGGACGATGGCGTACACAGCGTAGATGAGGGCCTGGTCGAGGGCGCCGACGCCAAGCGTCAGCGCCACGGCCACGGTCTCGAGGACGACCGTGAGCGTGACGGCGACGATCACCGCGACGCGGGCCGCGGACTCGTTCATGGCTCGATCTTCCCACCAGCGGCCGCCCGCGCGGCAGCGGGAGAACCCCCGATCGAGCTAGGTGCCAGCACGCATCGCGTTCGCGAGCGACGCCCGATGCCGGGGACCATCCGGTGATTCTACCGTCGAGACAACTCATTCCAGGGAGGTCCCGATGACCACGCTCACATCCTCGTCCATCACCAGCTCGATCCGACCTTGGGTGCACACCGCTGGCGCGTGGTGCCTCGCGGCCGGGCTGGTCGGCGTGGCCCAGGCCGCCCTTCTGCTGGTCTGGCCGAAGCAGGTGTCCGTCGACCGGTTCAGCTACCCGTTCACCTCGGCTGGCTTCGTGGTCGCCCAGGCGACGTTCGCTCTCCAGCACGTCCCGCTGGCCATCGGTGTAGCCGCGCTCGGCGGTCTCCCCGCCGTGCGCGCATCCCGCACCGCCCGGATCGGGGTCATCGGAGCTGTCGTCGGCCTGGCTCTCCTCGCCCTGCTCGAGGTGATCGCGATGTCGGCGCACGGCGTCGCGGAGCACTCGTCTCGCGGCAACCTGATCGAGAACGCGTACGCCGTACCGGTGCTCCTCGTGGGGTTCGGCCTCACCCTCGCCGGCATCGCCCTGCTGCGCCGAGGCCGGTCTGCCTGGGCGGGCGTGGGGTGGATGCCGTGGCTCGTTCTGGCACTTGGCGTGTACGTGTTCTTCCCGCTGAGCCCGGCCATCTCCGGGTCCTTCACCGCCGGCCGCTTGGGCATCGGTGGCTGGATGCTCCTCTACACGGCGCTCGGCTACGGGCTGATGCGTATCCGCGACGACCACTGAGCCAGCCATGACGACAACCGACGGGCCGTCGCAACGGCCGACGTGCGTGGGCGCCGTCGCCGCGCCGGTATCACCGCCGTGGCGGTGGCGCTGTCGCCGGGCCGCTCATGGTGGCCCGCGTGCTCAGCGGGCTGACCGTAGACATCTCATAGGAGAACCTGATGGCTTCCTCCGTCCAAACCCGCAGCCCGTCCGCACTGACCGGGGTCCGGCGCATCGCGCTGACCGGTTACCGGTGGCTGCTGCTTGCCTTCCTGCTGGCCGGGGCCGCCCAGATTTTCCTGGCTGGTCTTGGTGTCTTCACCGTCACCCACGGGGGCGCGGTAGACAGCGCGTTCAGCGCGCACCGCGCTCTCGGGTTCGGCATGGCCGGCGGCGCGCTCGTCATCTTCGTCCTGGCCCTGATCGCGCGGCCTGGCGGCCGCGCGATCATTTTGTCGGGGGTGCTGTTCCTGCTGGCGGCCCTGCTGCAGAGCCTGCTGGCCGGCCTGGCCGACAACGGCACCGTCTTCGGCGGGCTGCACGCCCTGGACGGGCTGCTGATCCTGGCCATCGCCGGCTTGCTGTACGCCTCAGCGCGCCGGTGGCGTTCATGAAGCTCACCGCCGCGCAGGCGAGCGCGGGCGATCACCTGCTGGTGCGGCGGCCCGGCCCGGCCGCTGCCCGGGACCGGTGGCGGCGCGTCAGTACCGGATTGTGGGCTGGCACGGTGCTGGCCGCCGTCGCCACGGTAGCCATGACCATTGCCGCGTGGGGCGACCTGACGGCCGACGACGCATTCTCGCAACTGAGTGGCGCGGGCGCGGCCGTCACCTACGCCACGCTCGGTGCGCTGATCGTCCGCCGCGCGGGCAACCTGATCGGCTGGATCATGACCGGGGTGGGCGCCGGGCTGGCGTTTCTCGG
>CAWDVH010000005.1:0-1752630 GCA_963805705.1 uncultured Actinomycetota bacterium
ATGCCTTTACCATACGGCCGGTGATAGGACACGGGAATACCCTGGTTCGACGGGGGTGCGCCGCCGTCCAGACTCGGGCCATGAACATCCCGCTCGACGGGTCGCCTGCCTCTGGCGTGGCCATCGTTACCGGAAGGTCCCTGCGGGGTTGGCCGGGCGACAATCCGTGTGCTGGCGGCCCGGGGCTACGCGGTCGTCGTCAACTACCTCCACGACCGGCGTGCGGCGAGTGGCCGTCGAAGCGATCCTCGGCGGTAACAACGAGGCCGTGACCATCCCCGCCGACGTCGCCGAGACCTGGACGTGCAGAGGCTGTTCGCCGAGACGATCGCAGTATTCGGAGGCGTCGACGTCGTGGTCCACACTCTCGGCCGCCCGGTCGCCGCGACTTGTGGCCGATTTCGATCTCGACGTGTTCGACGCGCTGGTCCGGGTCACACCCGGGCCGCGTTCATCGTCAACCGGGAGGCGGCCCGTCAGAACGGCGGCGCCATCGTCAATCTGACCAGCTCAGTGGTGATCATCCCTGCCGCGGACGGCCTACGCAGCGACCAAAGCCGCCACGGAGGTGCTCACCCGGGCACTCGCACTCGACCTCCGTGAGCGCGACATCAGTAACGCGGTCTCGCTCGAAGTGGGCACGCCGTGCGCACCGGACCGGTCGCCCGACGCGCGTACCTGCTCGCCGCGTGGCCACCGCCGTACTGGCCACGTGCTCCGGGTCGACGATCCGGGACATGCTCCCTGACTACGCGCTACGACGGAAAGGCATTGCCTGAACGCAGTGGCACGCTCCTGCGCCAGCTGCCTCCGCTTGGCCAGCCTGTTCGCATGGGCTGCAGACCGGGCTCATCTGGCCTTGACCACGTCCGGGCAGGCCAGTTGCTGGAACTGCCGGGGGCCGGCGCGGGCGCGGCCTGCTGCCCGGCTTGGCCGAGCCAATGCGATACCCCGATATCGGTAGGATTCTCGCGCGTCCGGGATCCCCAGCCCGCGGGCCGTTTCCGCAGGTAGTGGTGGGGAATCGCAGCCGGGGGATTACGCCGTCGGGCACAAAACCGTAAGCCTGCTGATGTGCCTGCCCGGTTAGGACGGGAACTGGGTGGATGCCGCGGTCAACAGCGTGTACCGGTTGCCGTAGTCGGGGTACTTCGCGAGCATGACGTCGATGACCTCGGGCGGCGTGCTGGACTTGGCCACCGTCTGGTCGAAGTCCTCGATGTAGCGGCGTGACTGGTCGAGCACGCGGATGGCGTTGTCGTCGGGCGCGCCGGGATCCTTGTGCCCGGTGATGATCGTGGACGGTTTGAGGGCGGCCACCGCGTCCAGGGACCCGAGCCACGTCTTGCGTTGTCCGGCGTGGAGGCCCGGAGCCACATGTGGATGTTGTTGTAGGCGATGTCCCCGGAGCAGATGGTCTGGGTGTCCGGCACGTGCGCGATCGTGGCGAGCACGCCGTCGGCCCCGCCGATCGTGTGGAACACGACGGGGTGACCTTCCAGGTCGAACTCCTGCGAACTGGTCAAGGCGGGCACAGTGTGGGACTGCGCGATCTGCCCGGGGAACCGGGAGTTCCAGTTCGCCATGACCTTGGGAGTGGTCTGAGCGCGGGCGTCGTCGACGACCTGCTGGTCGCAGGCCACCAGCTGGGCGCCGGGGAAGGCGTCCAGCACCAGTCCCGCCCCGAAGAAGTGGTCGGCGTGACCGTGGGTTACGAAGATCAGGCTGGGTTGCTTACCGGTGTTCTGCACCCACGCCGCCAGCCGCTGTCCTTCGCTCGTGGTGAGCAACGCGTCGACGAGGACGGCGTCGTGGTCGCCGGAGATCAGCGTTGAGGTGCTGGCTGGCCACGTGGCCGGGATGCGGTCATCCCATCCCGGGCCACCTGGTATCGGTTTGTATCCGCTGTTGAAAACGTCGATGGACAGTGAGCTGGCCATGCTGACTCCTTCACTCAATGGACGGTGGTCCCGCGCGCCGCGATGTGGCCACCCGGCAAGCCGGCGCCGATGACGTCGTGGTCGCTCACGTCGGCAGTTCCGTCCCGGCCTGCTCCGCCACCATGTACCGGGCGTACCAGTCGGGCCAGTTCGCGTCGGCCTGCCCGATGCGCTTCTCGTGCTCACCGTGAGCGACCGACGCTCGCCGCATCGCGCTCGCCAGATCGCTGGCGGAAGCGAACGAGGTCGACGCGGAGTCGATCCGCCCGGGCAGGCGGGTGCTGATCTCCTGGAGCAGCCAGCCGTTGCCGTCGGGGTCGCTGAACGTGGCGAACGAGCCGTAGCTGGCGTGATCGGGCGCGGGACCGCTGACCTGGCCGGGCGCGCCGCCGGGCTGGAACTGAGCGCCCGGCGTCCCGGCGTGAAAGACCTCACTGATCTTCGCCCCGAGCGCGGCGAGTTCTTTGCGTGCCGCGTCGATGTCGGGGACGACCAGGTACAGGCCCTCCGCTGAGCCCGGTGCGGCCGACGTGATGTTGGTGCCGAATTGGATCGAGCACCCTGAGCCGGGCGGCGTGAACTGAACGACCCGGAAGCCGTTGTCGAAGGGGAAGTCAGCGTCGAGCCTCCACCCCAGCCCCTGGTAGAAGTCCTTAGCCCGGTCCACGTCGGCGACGGGCACCACCACGACCTCCAGTTTCATGTCCACGACCCGAACTCCTTTCCGTTAGATGAATAGCCCGTGTGCGTGCCACCGGATGAGGATCACGCTGTCAGCTACAGAGGCCGGCCGTACCCGTGGAGACCCTGGCCTGGGCCCTGGTCCGGTCTCACTCGGACCTGGAACGTGGTCACGCCCGGACCCGGACGGTGCTGTCGGCCACCTGCACTTGGTGCACGTTGAGCGGCCGGGCGGCAGGGCCGCTGACCACAGCCCCCGTGGTGACGTCGAATTCCGAGCCGTGGCACTGGCACATGATCATCGTCCCGGTGAGCAAGCCGCCGGACAGCGGGCACGGGTCGCCGGGGCAGGTGCAGAGATCGTCGAACGCGTACAGACGGTCGCCGACGTGCGCAACAGAGATCCGGAGTTTGCGGTCGCTCAGGTAGAACGGGACGACGAAGCCGTCGGGGATCGCGTCGTCTGGCCCGACTTCGCGGAAGGCGTCAGCGGTGAGCTCGGTCATCGAATCGCTCCTTGTCCGGGCGCTGGTTCAGTAGGGGTATTCGGGGATGACGTCGGACTGCCTGGCGTCGAGCCGCAGCTCGCCCGGAGCGCCGGCGGGCACGGCGGGGCGGTGCGGCCTGATCGGGTTGACGCGTTCGTAGCCGGAACCCAGCGGCGGCCTGGCGTCTGGCTCGGTCTTGTTCGGCCACAGCGACATCGCCCGCTCGACCAGGGCCGTGATGGTCAGTGACGGGTTCACCCCCGGGTTGGCCGGCATGACGCTTCCGTCCATGACGTGCAGCCCCGGCTGGCCGAACACACGCAGGTAAGGATCGACGGCGCCGCTGTCGCCGCTCTCACCGATCGGGATCCCGCCGACGAAGTGCGCCGAGGCGCCGCGGTTGATGATCTCGAAGAGCAGCGCGCCTTCGCGGCTGCCCATCTTCTCGGCCAGCCGGCTGACGAACTTCTCGACGACCGGGATGTGCACCGCGGGCGGCGCGCCGGCGCCGGGCCGGCTCCGCAGCCGGTCGTCGTCCCAGTACAGCTCAATGGAGGTGTCCGTGGTCTGCGAGCACAGCATGATGACGGTCCGCTCGGACCAGTGGCGTGCGTCGTCGAAACCCAGGACCCGGCCCGGGTGCTCGACCAGGTCCTTGACAAACGAAGTCGTCGGATGCTTCTGCGCACCGTCGCGGTGCTCGTTCACCAGATAGGCGAACAGGTCACTGCCCACCCCCCAGTAGACCGGCTCGATGCTGGTCACGGGGTCGGGCCAGACGCTGGAGGTGATCGATACCGATCCCGGCGTGAGCCGGATCTTCTCCGGGTCCCGCTCCCACTCCTCATGGGTCCTGGTGACCGCCAGAAGCTGCTCGGAGTTCGTCCGGGCCCGCTGCCCGAGCTGGCCGGACAGGCCGGTCAGGCGGCCGGTGTGCTGCATGTGGTGCAGGAGCTTGGCTGAGCCGTACGCGTGCGCGGCGACGATGACCTGTTCCGCGGTGTAGGTGTGGTGGTGGAGGTGCTCGGCCCGCTGGGTCCAGCCGGGATGGCGGGCACGGACCTCGAACCCGCCTCCGGCGAGCGGTGCGAGGTCATACACCTCGTGCAGCTCGCGGACCTCGGCGCCGAGTCTCTCGGCCAGGTAGAGATAGTTGGTCGTCAGCTTGTTCTTTGCGTTGTGCCCGCAGCCGTTGTTGCAGTTGCCGCACGATATGCATCCGGTCCGCCGGGGTCCGGCGCCGCCGAAGTACGGGTCCTCAGCCTCGACGCCGGGGCGGCCGAAGTAGACCCCCACCGGGGTTTTGTTGAACGTCTCCCCCCGGCCCATCTCGGTCGCGACGTCCTTCATGTAGCGGTCCACATCGGTGGGCAGGTACGGGTAGCGCACGACGCCGAGCATCCGGCTGGCCTGGTCGATGTAAGGGGCCAGCTCGCCGGCCCAGTCCGTGATGCCCGCCCACTCCGGCGCGTCGAAGAACTTCCGCGGCGGGACATACAGCGTGTTGCCGTAGACATGCGAGCCGCCGCCCACGCCCGCACCGCACAGGACGAGCACGTCGTCGAGGTACTCGATCCTCTGGATTCCGTACAACTCGGCGGCCGGGAACCACAAGAATCCCGGCAGGTCCCACTGGGTCTTCGGGATGTCTTTGTCCTTCCAACGCCTGCCGGACTCCAGGACACCGACCCGGTAACCCTTTTCCGCGGCCCGCAGCGCGGCGACGCTTCCGCCGAACCCCGAGCCGATGATCAGCACGTCGTAGTCGAAGCCCGCCATGAGCTCTGTCCTCTCTGGTCGTTGCCGCTGGCTGGGTTACTGTCGCGCCGGGGTGGTCAGGAGGCCGGCGAGGCGCTGGGCTCCGCCGAGCGGAGGGGACGATGATGGTCAGCCCCGAGACCTGGCCCCGCCGGCTCCCGACCCGGCCGGCGCTCTGCACCGGCGGTTGCAGTCCGCTGGCCCAGCCGGTTATCCGGCGGCCCAGAACCCGCAGTGGTGCGCGGCGGCGAAGTTCGTCTCGACCGTGGACTGCATCGGTACGAGCGACAGCACCCTGGTCCCGTTGAACCCCGGCCAGGGCAGCGCGGCCGACGACGGGTTGCCGGTCCCGGCGAAGCTGGCCCAGTCCGTCCGCATACTGGCCGCGAGCGCCTGCTGGCCGGGGTTAAGCACGACCGGCATGTTCGGCAGGTCGAATAGATACGGGAGTTCTGCCCCGTGCGTCGCCTGGCCCAGGCCGAATCCCGGCGCGGCGTCGTCGTTGAACTGGTAGGCGTAGGTCGGGACGCCGCGCGCGGCGGTCCAGCGGTCCACCTGCAGGGCCGGGCACGCGAAGCTCGCGTCCGAGACGGCGAGGCCGAAGACCTCGTCCGGCCTCGTCGGGTCGGCGCTGAGCGGGTACACGGCCGCGATCGCCGCGGCCCGAGCGGGTGACACGCCCAGGGCCTGGGCAATGTCAGCCTCGTAGGTTGCCTCGCTGCCGTCCAGCGGCGCGGCCAGCGGTATATTCGTCCCCTGGCTCACGGTCAGCTTCAGGCCGTCGACGAAGAGCAGTTCCTCGTCGTGGGTGATGCCGTTGATGACCGGCACCCGGGCGAACTGCCCGCGGGCCAGCGCCGCCCCGATCGGCTGGGGCAGCACCGCGCCGTCGACGACACCGGGAATCTCGACGCCGAACTTGTTGACCAGGTCACTGACCGGCACGTTGCGCAGGCACGCCGCGCTCTGGCCCGGGCAGCCGACGGCCGTGGCGAACGTCTCGCCGGCCGTCTCGGCCGTGGCCAGCGGCCGCTGGTTCAGCGCGAACGTGCCGCTTTGCACGATCGCCCGCTGGAACAGCCCGCGGGCGCCGGGCGAAACCAGCTGGGCCAGGACCGACAGGCCCCCGGCTGACTGGCCCGCGATGGTCACGTTGCGCGGATCGCCGCCGAATCGCGCGATGTTGCGCTGGACCCAGCGCAGCGCCGCCTGCTGGTCCATCAGCCCGTAGTTGCCGGCCGCGCCGTGGGAGGCGAGCGCCGGGTGCGCGAGGAACCCGAGCGCGCCGAGCCGGTAGTTGATCGTGACGACGACCGTGCCGTCCGCCGCGAGCTTGGTGCCGTCGTAGTTGCGGGCGCCGTCCTGGACCAGGCCGCCGCCGTGGATCCACACCAGCACCGGCCTGCCACCGCCACTGTGGTCGTGCAGCGCCGGGGTGTAGACGTTCAGGTAGAGGCAGTCCTCGCTGATCTTCCCGGGCGGGAGGAGCGGGTTGCCGGTCAGTGCCTGCGGGCAGCTCGGCCCGAACTGTGTCGCGTCCCGGACTCCCGACCAGGACGCCGGCGGCCGCGGTGGCCGCCACCGCAGCTTCCCCGTCGGCGGCGCCGCGTAAGGCAGCCCCAGGAAGGAATCCACCCCCGCGACGTCGGCACCACGGACAAGACCGCCATCAGTACGCGCAATCGGGCTGGCACTGCCTGACCCGGAAGACGCGACCGCGCCACCGGCGCTAGCCGCGAGGACAGCTGCGGCGACGCTTACTGCCGAGACTGCGGACAACGCAGCCCGGCGCAGACGCCGCGAACGGGTTACCTTCATGCTCGTTCACCCCTTGGATCTCGTTCCGAAGCCGTTCCGGCCATTCCTTCCGGTTCTTCGGCCCGGTCGCCATCAACGATCGCGGTCCGCGTGAGCAATCGAACCCGTCTAAACCCTGGGCTGCCCACGGGCCGGACCCTGGTGGTCCCTGGGCCCCGCAGCCGGGGAAGCGCACACCAGGGCATCCCGCCAGGGTTTCCACGGGTGTGATCCGCCGCCCCGGGGGCGACCCTTTTACCAGGTCCAGCCCGAGTATGGAGGAGGCCAGCGATGACTGAGGTGTACCGGACGCTGCGGGTCGCCCCGGCCGGCCCAGGTGTGCTGAGCGTGGTGATCGACGCGCCGCCGATGAACCTGATCGGGCCGGAGCTGGTGCGCGACCTGGTCGCCCTGTTCGGCGTGCTGGAATCCGGCCGCGACATCCGGGTCATGGTGCTGGAGAGCGCTGACCCGGAGTACTTCGTGCCGCACGTCGACCTCACCAAGGTCGCGGAGTACACCGCCGAGGCGGCCAAGGCGGGCGGCGCCGGCGACGCGTCGCTGGGCATGCTGTGGCACAAGCTCAGCGAGCTGCCGGTGGTGACGATCGCCAAGCTCCGTGGCCGGGCCCGTGGCGCGGGCAGCGAGCTGGCGCTGGCGTGCGACATGCGGTTCGCCGCCCGGGAGAACGCCATCCTGGGGCAGATCGAGGCCGGTACAGGCGCGCTCCCGGGCGCTGGGGCGATGCAGCACCTGGCCCGGCTGCTAGGGCGGGGCCGGGCCATGGAGGCGATCCTGGGCGCGGACGACTTCGACGCCGAGACGGCCGAACGGTACGGCTGGATCAACCGCGCCCTGCCCGACGCCGAGCTGGACGCGTTCTGCGCCCGGCTCGCCCGGCGCATCGCCTCGTTCCCCGCCGAGGGGGTGCTCACCGCCAAGCAGGTGCTCAACGCGGTGACCATGCCCGCCGCGGACGCGATCCGCGCCGACGCCATCCGGTTCCGCCAGCTCGTCGCCGCCGACGCCGCCCAGGCTCGCACGGCTGCCCTGTTCGCCCAGGGCCTGCAGACCCGCGGCCCGCTCGAACTCGACCTCGGCGACCGCCTCGGATCCCTCTGACCGGCGAGCAGACCCGCGGGCTGACCACGACAGGAGACCTGCCATGCGCATCAGGAAGAACCCGTTGACCCCGCTCGCGGCGGTCGCAGCTGGCCTGCTGGCCGGGGCCGTGGGTACCGCCGGCCTGGATACCGTCCACTACCTCAAGTACCGTCACGCAGGTGGGACGGATAGCCCGCTGGCCTGGGAGTTCGCGCCGGTCGAGAGCTGGGAGACGGCTCCTGACCCGGGGCTGGTGGCTAAGCGCCTGCTTGAGGGCTTCACCCAGCGCAAGATCCCAGACCGTCTGGCCTGGCTGACCAGCACCATCGCTCACTGGGCGTACGGATCGGCGGCGGGTGCGGCCTACGGCATCGTGGCCGGGTCACAGCGCACGCCGTATCCCTGGTACGGCGTGCCCTTCGGCGCTGCGGTGTTCGCCAACGACTACGTCGCCCTGCCGGCCGCCGGGCTCTACAAGCCGATCTGGGAGTACGACGCCACGACCCTGGCCTGGGATCTCAGCGCCCACCTGGCCTACGGCGCGGGCACCGGAACCACGTTCTGGCTGCTGACCAGAGCCGTATAGGCCGCTAGGGGGTCCGCGGTAACGACCTGCCTGATCAGCTCATAGATCGCCATACCGAGGACTGACAGTGGCGACTGCCTCGACCGTGTCCTGGATCAGCGAGTCGCGGCAGCCTCTGGCCAGGTCGGGCCATGCCACATCGTTGCCCGGCACAGACAAGGGTACGGACCAGGGATGTCACGGGTGCGACACGTCCGCGTGATTCTGATCATGAGACATATGACCGTGCATGTTGGTAACTGGGAGGCCGGCATGACCACTCCTTTGTCCAGGGACATCGGCGACCAGCTCGGCCGGATCGGCCGGCACTGGGGCTGGCTGCTGTTCTTCGGGATCCTCATGGTGGCGGCGGGGGTGGCCGCGGTCGCCTGGCCCGGGCCGACCGTGGTGGTCCTGGCCATCCTGTTCGGCATCCAGATCCTCGTGTCCGGCATCTTCTCGTTCATCGGCGCGTTCGCCGCCGACGAGTCCGGCGGGATGCGGGTGTGGAATGTGATACTCGGGCTGCTTGGCATCGTGATCGGGCTGTACGCCGTCCGGCACATCATCGTCTCGGTGGTCGCGCTGGCCCTGCTCATCGGGATCTACTGGGTGGCCTACGGGATCGCGCAGATCTACGCCGCGATAGCCAACCGTGAGCTGCCGCATCGCGGCTGGATGGGCTTTATCGGGGCGCTCAGCGTGGTCGCCGGGATCATCGTGATCGCGTGGCCGGGGCCGTCGCTGGTCACCCTGGCCATCGTGCTCGGCGTCTGGCTGATCATCTACGGCGTCATGGAGATCGCGCTGGCGTTCCAGGTGCGCTCGGCCATCAGCCACGTCCGGCACGCCGTCACCAGCCCCGCCTGATCTGCCCAGCGGACAGCCCAGCAATTCCGCCGCTTGACCCCCGTTGGCTAATCTGCTTAACCAAAGTGCTGCTTCCGGCCGTGGCCGAGTCCTGACTTAGTGCTGGTCGCCGAGGGCCCGGCCTCGCCGCCCGGGGCTGTTTGAACTGGAGGTGAGCGGCCGCCGCCCTGGTGGGTGATCTGGATTAGGTTGCCGCAGGTGTCGTCGAGCACGGCCGTGGTCACCGGGCCCATGGCGGCGGCTGATGGTCACGAAGGTGAGCAGCCGCTGCCGGCGGCCAGCTGCGCGGCGAGCCGGGGCGAGCCAGTGACTAGCCAAGTGACAACGTGTTCAGACGGCGCCAGACTCACCCGGACGCAGTCAGACAGTTCGGTCAGCCTGACCTGCCGGTATCCGACGCAGCGCGACGTAGCCGGACGGAATCGGCGTGCATGGCATGCAAGAGGTCTGGGGTTCGAATCCCCATAGCTCCACGTTTACGCAGTTCAGAGGCCATTCGTGTCGATCTTGACCGCTTGCTAATGGTGCAAGAGGTCACCTTATCTGGCGAGTTGGCATGATCTGCTGTTCTCGCAGGTCAGCGTATTGTTGAGGGGCCGGTCGAGGATCGCGGCCGGGGCATGGCCCGGCCGGGAGCCAAGTGGGGAGCCAGCGGGCGGAATTGCATCCTGCCGCAGGCGGCAGATAGGCGTCCCGGGTAGCCCGTGCAAAGGCATCTCCGTCACACCAGGTGAGAACCGCCACGAGCTCAAAGCCAGCAGACAGTAACAGAACGCCGACTCCTGACCTCTCGACGCGCTTGCCGCCGTCACGCGTTCGATATCCCGTTCTGGCCAGGACGGCAATCTGCTGTCGGCCGTGATCGCGTGCTGATGGGAACCGCTCTGTCCGCGCCCGTGGTGATGCTGGCCGCACCGGCATGGGCAATCGTGGCCCTGTTCTGGCGGCCGGACGCTGCGGCGGAACGCGCGCTGGGAGGCGTGGGCGCCACGATGGTGGCCGGGTACCTGGCTGAGCGGCTGGTACGGCAGCGGCTCGCACCCCGCGGCTGGGATAAAGCGGAGACGCCGGTTGTCGCCGCCGGGATATGCCTCGCCGCGGTCATGGCCCTGCTCGGCCTGCGCCCTGCCAGCACGCAGGCAGAGATCGGCCGACCCGAACCGGTAGCGCAGACCGAGCGCTCCCGTCAGCGCGGACCACGCGATTGGCGGCGTGCCTTAGCGGCCGTAGCATCGGTGGATGGTGACCGAGGACGACGTTCGCCGGGTCGCAATGTCTCATCTGGCTTGCGTTCTTGCCGGGCATCGTGCGAGGAGAGGCTCAAAAGGGGTTTGCCCTGCTCGAAGTAGCGGTGCCCTCCTTGCGTCAGTGTCACTGCCGGCGAGGGGGAGGAACTAATGGGCGTGATCATCGGCATGGACCCGCACAAGCGGTCCGCGACGGTCGAGGTGATCGACGAGCAGGCTAAAGTCCTGGCCGCGGGCCGGTATGGCACCGACAAGGGCCGGTTACGCGGACATGCTCCGGGCCGGGCGGCGATTCAGTGACCGGGTCTGGGCGATCGAGGGCTGCAACGGGGTCGGCCGGCACATCGCGCACCGGCTCGTGGCCGATGGTGAGACGGTCATGGATGTGCCCGCGAAGCTATCGGCGCAGGTGAGGGTCTTCGCCACGGGCAATGGCCGCAAGACCGACCCGGCCGGCGCGCACTCGGTCGCGCTGGCGGCGCTGCGGTCCCCCAGCCTGGTCATCGTCGAGGTCAACCCGGACCTGGTGGTGCTGGGCCTGCTGGCCGGCCGACGCGACGAGCTCGGCCGGGCCCGCACTCAGGCCATCAACCGGATCCACCGGCTGCTGATGGAACTGCTCCCCGGCGGCGCCAGGCAGTTCCTGTCCGCGGCCCAGGCCCGTGCCCTGATCGCGGCTACCAGGCCGCGTGACATAGTGCGTCGACGCTGGCATCACCGGCTGCTCCTGGCCGCCTCGCAGCGGGCCAGAGCCTCCTGGTCCTGACCGTATCCCGGCTCCGGGCTATCGTGGCGGGCAGGCAGAGAGGAGCCCGGATGTCATCGACGTCAGAGCCTGTGCACCTCAACAACCATCACCGCAACACGCTGCGCCAGATCTTCCGGCATCCCGTGAGCCACAACATCGAGTGGCATGCCGTGGTCTCTTTGCTCGAGGCGATCGGCTCGGTCGTGGAGCACCGCGATGGCATGGTTGCCATTACTGCCGGGTCTGAGACCGAATTCTTCGACATCCCCGAGCATAAGGACATCGGCACCCAGACGGTTGTCGACCTGCGCCGGATGCTGAGCAGGGCCGGCTACGGACCCGATGTTGAGGAAGTCCAGGGCAACTCTCGGGAGGGCTGACGGCGGCACCGCGTTGCTGGCGGCGCGCACTCGTGGTGCCATCTTGTCAACAGGGCGTGAGAATCTGGCCCCGGTGACCTGTTCGTAGCCCGCCGCGGCCGGTCTGATCGTTTTCGGGGCCCTTCATGTAGCTACCTGTTCGCCGCGATCGCGCCGGTGGCAGTCCACCCGGAGCGCGCCCGGAGCCGTAAGGACAAGCAGGCGAGGACGAGCGAGCTGCAGGCTGGCGAGCCGCGCGCGGGTGATCGCGAGCGGTGGGGCCCATTCGAGTGCACTGGGGGGAGGGCCGAGCGTTCCCGGGCGTACGTCGCTGACGGATTGGTCTCACGTGGGCTTATTCCGCACCAGTCGGGCTGGCGGGGCGTCATGATCGTGACATTCGGGGACCGGGCTGATCAGTCAGGGCATCGGGCGCGGGCGTGCGGCACCCCCCCGGATCCACTCTTCCTCTCGCCTGACCACGCCGGCCAGCGACGGCGACGCTGGCCAGATGGATCGTCGGCGACGTCGGGCGGACCGTCGGCAAGCTAGCCGCCGAAGGGCGTCGTCGTCGAGCGGTACGGTCAACGCTCGGTGATTGCCGACGAGAAGGCATCGCCGCCTTCGGCAGCGCACAAGTGGACTGCTTCACAGACCCGGACGATGTCAGGGCCAGTCGTGACCTGCTTGCTGTTCCTGCCGGCGCGGCCGGTGCGGATAGTCCGGCGAGCGGCGCGCCCGGCGCTGATCTGGAGGGTCCTGATCTTGATCGCCTGGCTGGCAGGCTGCTCGGACCGTCCGGGTCCGCCTGGTTGCGGCGGCTTCGCCGATGACGACCAGGAGGTGCTCGTCAACCCAGGAGACCTTTGGGCTGGGTAGCCGGGCCAGGAACGTTGCGATGGACGCGCGCAGCTCGTCGGGCGGGTAGAGGGAGAACGTCGAGTAGTGGCGGCCCGCGGCCTGGGCCCTGAGCCGCTCGGCCGTACTCGAGCGCCGATGCCTGAAGGTCTGCGTGGCGACTACTGTGAGCCCGTCGGTCCGCTGGACGGCGTCCCGGAGCGCGGCCTGGCTGTGCAGGCGTTGCTCGTGCTCGGTAAAACCTGGGAAGTAGCGGCCCCAGATCGTTCGCGCGTTCTGCTGCGGGGTGCGGGTGTAGATGAACAGCTGGCCATCGAGCGCCAGCACCCGGGCGGCGGCGGTCAGGAAGCGGTCGAGGTCGAAGTGGTGAACGCAGTTGAACGCGGTGACCAGGTCGAGGCTGGCGGTCCGCAACGGCAGCTCTTCGGCGGTTGATAGCAGCGGCGCCACCCCACCGGCGTGGCCGTGGCTGCCGGGCTTGAGCTGTGCCAGCATGGCCGCCGAGACATCGCTCGCGATCAGCTGTGAACCGACCGGCAGCAGCCCGCGCAGCAGCCGCGTATACCGTCCCGTCCCGCAGCCGATATCGAGGCCGGTGACGGGGCGGTCGGGCAGGAGCTGGCCGATCCTGCGCACCGGCGCCTCGTCGGTGGTGCGCAGCGATTCGTAGACGGCGGCTACCCGCTCGAAATGGTCGCCCACGGCCACGTCCGGCACCTCCCGCGCTGGGTCTGCTGACGACCATCATGCGCTCACCTTGCTCAGTTCACGTACTGTTCACCCGCAACACAGGCCAGTAGCGCGGGCGCAGCGGCAAGCTCCCTGGCCGGGCCGGCATGCCAGGGAGTCTGCTCATTCCCTCCGAGGATACGTTTCCTGCCGCAGTCGCTCATCTGCACTCAGTCTGGTCGCGCCGAAACATCCGCCCATGCATGAGCGGACTACGGGCCAAGGCCTGGCCGGGGGTCGACGCAGAGGTGGCCCTGGCTGTCATGTCGATGCCTCGGGGTTATGCGACGGCCGGCGGGGTGCTCTCGGCAGCTGCGTACCGGGCCCAGAAGTGAGTAACGAGGGCGGCGAGTTCGGCGGGGCATTCGAGCGGGGGGAGGGCGCGCGATCGGGTGAGGACCGCTGAGCGGGCATCCTTCATCGCGGCCGTGGTCTTGGCGCACTCAGAGGGATTCCACTCACCCCGGTCGTCGGTGGCAATCATCAGGGTGGGGCACCTGACGCGTGCGGCGGCCCTGGTCACGTCCGTCCTGTTGAGGACGCCGGAATGGACGGTCCGCGCGATGGCCCTCCGGTTGCCTCCGGACATGGGGGCAATGAGCGCGTCGACGGCCGACGGTCTATGACGCGGGAGTTCTGGTTGCCGCGGATCGGAACGTACGTGCGGTATGGGCAGAGCGTCGGGTGCGATTGGAGGCCGGGATCGTGCCGGTGGTGCCGGCGCCGGTAGTGGGGCAGGTGAGCCGGTCGGCGGCGCAGGTGCAGCTGCGGCGGCTGCTGCGCGGCTGCGAGGTCAAGGCGCTGACGGGGGAGGCCGCGCATGCCGCGGGCCAATTGCTGGCCAGTGCCGGTGCCAGCGATGTGGTCGACGCGGTCGTGGTGGACACCGCGGCACGGCTGCACGCCGACCTGTGACCGGCGACCACGCCGATATCGCCCGGCTTCTGGACGCCGTCGGCGCGGACGTGCGCATCATCGACGTCTAGCCCGGCATCGCGGCGGCTGCGCTGCGGGCCGTGACGTCACCTGCCTGACCGTCGGGCGCGACGCTGTGGATCATGTCGCAGTGCCACCAGACCGAGTCGCCGCAATCGTGGTTCCCGGCTGGCACGCCCAGGTCAGGCCGAGGAAGGCGTCCTGCACGATGTCCTCGGCGTCGCCCACCGATCCGGGCATTCCGTAGGCGATGGAGAACAGCAGCGGCCGGTAATCGGCCGCGCCCGTCTCATCCGCTGACCCAGGCACGGAATCCCTCCCGCCAACTCGCGTACCGCGGCTCCCAGCTGAGCTCTTTGCGTGCCTTCTCGTTCGAGGTCCCGCGTGCGCTGGTCATCTGGACCACGACGAACTCCCCGGCGAGCAGCCGCCCGAGCCAGGCGGGCACGCGCAGCGGCGGCTTCGCGCCCGCGACCTTGGCCAGGTACGGCAGCCAGTCCGCGACCGGAGCCGGGTCGCTGTCCGTGATGTTGTAGACGCCCGGCGCACCGAGGCCGACCGCGGCGATCGTCGCGGCCGCGGCGTCGGTGATTTCGATGAACGACCAGATCCCGGTCCCGCCGCCGATCACCGGCATCTGCCGCTTCCGCACCATGTCCAGCAGGGAATCCGAGGCGCCCGGCCCGTAGAAGCTGCCGTAACGCAGCACAATGCCCTCGGGTGCCGCGAACGGCACAGTCTGCTCCACATGCTTGATCGCCGCCACCGTCCGCGCCGCCGACGGGACGGGCCGGGAGTCGAGCGGATCTTCTTCGGTCTTCACCGGGCCGCCGGAACGCTCGGTCATGCGCTCGGCGCTTTGCGCGATCACCCGGCGGGTGCCCGCCCGCTCCGCGGCCGCCAGCAGGTTGTCGGTACCCCGGGTCCGGAGCTCGTTCGTGGCGGCGAACACATGGTCCATCTTGCGCAGGCTCCGCATGTCCGCCAGCGCGGTCATCTCGTGCACGATTACCTCCGGCGACGCGGCTCGCACCGCCGCGATCACCGCCTCGCGATCCAGCCCGTCGAGGACCACCGGCTCCGCTCCCGCCTCGCGCAACTGCGCGACCTTGGCGGGCGTCCTCGTGGTGGCGGTGACCTCGTGACCCGCCGCGACCAGTCCGGGAACGAGGTGCCGTCCCAGTGCCCCGGTCGCTCCCATGACGAAGACTCGCATGATCATTCTCCTTCCGCGTGGGCTTCCCTTGAAAGACAAGGCACCAGCTAGCCTGCGACGGCACCAGAGAGCCAGACATCGGCCATCTGGCCGACATCGGTCTCAGGTGTGCGCCTTTCACATCAGCCGAGCGCGGCGCCCGTCCTCGCGCGCGAGGACGGGGCCGCCTCGGGCGCAAGCAGCCAGCCGGCGCCGATGATGCGATCTTCGATCTCATGGCTCGCGTCCCGGCCGAGCGGATGGCGGCACGTCTCAGACCGCTCGTGCTATGCCCTGGACGGCGCGCAGCCGGCCGTCGGCCAGCGCGGTGAGGTTCTTGGCTTTCGACTCGAAGTTGGGACGAAGGCCTGCAGTCCGATCGGGCTGGGAGGCAACGTGAGCAGCGTCTCCATCGTCGCGGCTGCTTGGCCGGTGAGGTCGTTCCACTGCTCGATCTCGAACCCGGAGGTTTCGATGGCCGTGCGCAATCGATCGGGTGTGGTTAGGTGGCTGCATTCGGGTCGGTCGGCCCAGGGCATCGGAAAGTCGGGTTCGCCGTCCTCGCCGGCGACGATGTCCCACACAGCCAGCCTGCCGCCGCCGACCCAGGACCCGGCGTGCCTCCACGTAGAGCAGAGCGCCGAGGAGCATCCGATGCGTCAGCGATGCGCACAGAATGGCGTTCCCGAAGAGCATGGTCGGCGGGCCAGCCGCGCGCATCGAGATGGGCCAGGCCCAGCAGGTGCGGGCTCTCCGCTTCTCTATGCCGGTGGCGGTGGCCGGTGGCCGGGACGCTATTAGCGTGCGGCGGCACCGGCGCGGCAACATCGGCCAGCTGGCCGATGTTGCCGGCGGTCAGGGCCGCGACGATGGGGCAGATGGAGATCCGCATCATCCTGGACAGGGCCGAGCCGCCCGCCGGCCGCCTGCGGGGCGTCCCCGATCCTGGGCATTGCCAGGCCGGCCAAGACGAGGAGATCCGCTTCACCGGCTGGCTCGGGTTGCTCAGGGCGCTGTATGAGGTGACCGGGGGCCGCGGCGCCGGCTCTGTTCCGGTGCCCTGACCCGCGCGCGGCCCGCTGCCCTGGGACGCTCCTCGCGGAGTAGCATCCGGTTCATGGGAACGCTGGCGCCGGTCCCGGGCATCCGCGGGCGTGCGGCGGAGATCGCGGTCCTGGGGGATGCTGTGGACCGGGTCGTGTCAGGCCGGCCGGCGGTCGTGCTGATCGAGGGTGAGGCCGGGATCGGGAAGACGCGGCTACTCGCCGGCGTGCTGGAGGACGCGCGGGGCCGCGGCATGCAGGTGGCGGCGGCCCGGGCTGAGGAGCTGGAGCGGACCCGGCCGTTCGGCCTGGTGGCCGCCGCGTTCGGGTGCGTCCGCTCGTCGCCGGACCCGCGGCGGGCGGCCATCGCCGCGCTGCTGGCCACCCGGGGCGGTGACCGGGGCCCGATCACGGTGACCAGCGACCCTGGGCTGCGGTTCCGCGCGGTCGATGCGTTCGCTGACCTGGCGGAGGGGCTCGCGCTGGCCGGGCCGCTGGTGATCGGCGTGGATGACCTGCAGTGGGCCGACCCGTCCAGCCTGCTGACGCTGGCCGCGGTGAGCCGCCGTCTGGCCTTTCTCCCGGTGGCCCTCATCGGGTGCCTGCGTCCCTCCCCGCGCATCCCGGAACTGGATCGCCTCGCCGGTCTGCTGCTGGATGGCGGGGGGCGCATTCTTGCCGTGCGGGGCCTGACCGAGCGGGCCGTGGCGGAGCTGGTGGCCGAGGCGGTGGCCGCCGTGCCGGGACCCGGGTTGCTGGCCGGGATATCGGGAGCGGCCGGGAACCCGCTGTTCGTCACCGAGCTGCTGGGGGCGCTGGCCCAGGAGGGCGCGATCGATACCGCCGGCGGGCGGGCCGAGGTAGCGGAGGTGACCCTGCCGCCGACGCTGCGGCTGACGATCTTGCGCCGTCTCAGTTTCCTGTCCGAGGACTCCCTGCAGGCGCTGCGGGCCGCCTCGATCCTGGGATCCAGCTTCACGGTCACCGAGCTGTCGGTGACCATGGCCCGTCCCGCGCTCGAGCTGTCGGTGATGCTGGCGGAAGGGATCGCGGGACGGGTCCTGGAAGAATACGGCGCCGTCATCCGGTTCCGTCATGACCTGATCCGTGACGCTATCTATGAGGATCTGCCGCTCAGCGTCCGCCGGGGGCTGCACCGCGAGGCCGGGCAGCGGCTGGCGCAAACGGGAGCCCCGGCGCTGCAGGTGGCCGAGCACCTCGCCCGCGGAGCCGGGCAAGGAGACGCCGAGGCCATCGGGTGGCTGACCAGGGCCGCCCGGGAGGCAGCGGCGCGATCGCCTGACATCGCCGCCAGCCTGCTGGAGCGGGCGGCCGGCCTGATGGCGCCGGCCGATCCCGGCCGCGACCGGCTGCTCGCCGAACGGGCCAGCAGCCTGATGGTGTCGGGCCGGAACGCCGATGCCCTGGCGGCTTGCCGCTCGCTGCTGGACCGCGACCTTGACCCGCAGGTGGATGGCCCCGTCCGGATCTGCCTCGGGCGCGCCCTGCTCGCCCAGGGACAGGTGCGCGACGCGCTGCGGGAACTGGAACAGGCGGGCTCATCACCTGCGCTTCCCGGTGCCGAGCGAGCCGCCGCTAGGGCGTGGGCAGGCTTCGCCCGCATGTCGCTGGGAGACCTCGACGGCGCCGCTGCCTCGGCGGAGCAGGCCCGCTCGGCGGCGGCGGCAGCCACCGATCACCTGACCGTCAGCGTCGCCATGACCACGCTGGCCCGGGTCTCGGAATCCCGCGGTCATCTCCGGGATGCGCTCCGGATCACCGACGAGGCGATGCACCTGGCCGACGAGAGCCCTGGCAGGCTCGGACACCGCTATCCGATCCGCGCAACCCGGGGACACATCCTCATCGAGCTCGGCCGGCCCGAGGAGGCCAGGTCCGCGCTCGGCGCCGGGATGCGGATCAGCGAGGAACTCGGCGTGCGCTGGCCCCTGCTCCTCTACCAGGGGTTCGTTGCCCTCGAGCGCTTCATCACCGGGGAGTGGGATGAGGCGATCGCCGAGCTCGAGGCAAGCTTCGAGCTGGCGGACGAGATCCAGACGGTTGTAGCTCGAGCGCACGGCATCCTGTCCCTGATCAGCCTTCACCGCAACGACCTCAGCCGCGCCGAGGAGGCCGCCGGCGCCGCCGCCCGGGATCTCGCCCGCTGGGGCCCCGGCTACCTCACGACCTGGGCCGCGTGGCCGCGCGCGCTCATCCAGGAGGCCGGCGGCGAGCTTGGACAGGCGCTCGCCACCATGACCGGCGCATGGGACATGTGCGCCCGGCTGGGGCTCGCGCTAGATTACCCGGCTGTCGGGGCCGATCTTGTCCGGCTCGCGCTGGCCTCGGGTGATGTGGGCCGGGCCAGGGATGTCTCGGCGGCGGTCACCGAGGTAGCGGCACGCAACGAGGTGCCCTGGATGACCGGGGCCGCGCTGCGCTGCCGGGGCCTGATCGAGGACGACGCCGAGATCCTGCAGGCCGCCGCTGGCGCCTGCGCGCGCGGGTCGCGTCCGCTTCAGCTCGCGCTTGCCTGCGAGGACGCGGGCGCCGCCTTCGCGCGGCAGGGCCGCCTGGACCGCGCCCGCCCGCTCCTCGATCAGGCGCTGGGCATCTACGAGCGGCTCGGCGCCGCCCGTGACCTGGCCCGCGCCGAAGCCACATTGCGCGAGGCGGGCATCCGCCGCGGCCGCCGCGGCCGCCGCGGGACACGCGGCCGGCCGCAGACCGGCTGGGCCAGCCTCACCCCCGCCGAGCGCGCGGTCGCCGGCCTGGTCGCCGAGGGACTGTCCAATTCCCAGATCGGCGAGCGGCTGTACATATCACGCCGGACCGTGCAGACCCACCTCGCGCACATGTTCGCCAAGCTGGACATCGCCACCCGTGCCCAGCTCGCCGTCGACGTGACCCGCCATCGGGGCAGCGAGCCGGCGGGCACCGCGGACTCCGCCGGCGGGTAAGCACGCGCAGGTGCTGAGCGGGCCGCCCGCGATCAGGCCGGCCGCGCCGTGACGCTCATCGCGGCGCAGGTACCCACCGCCCGGTTGGGGTGGCGAAGCCGCCAGCCACGAGGCCGCCGTGAACCGGCCGGATCTTGCGCCCGGCGAGACCGCCGTGGCGATGGGCCCGCCGGTACCCGGCGCAGGCCCGTCCCGGGGAACGATATCGGCCATCCGGCGGATGTCCCCAAGGCCGCGTCGCAGTCAGGCTCGCACTATGCGATCCAAACCCATGATCCTGGTCGCGCTGCTGCTGGCAGCGTTCCTCGTCAACCTGGACACGACCCTGGTGAACGTGGCGCTTCCCGCCCTGGTGCGGGAACTGCATGCCACCACCACTGATCTGCTGTGGGTCGTCGACGCCTTCAACCTCGTGTTCGCCGCGCTGCTGCTCACCTTCGGCAGCCTGTCTGACCGGTTCGGCCGCAAGGGCATGCTGCTGACCGGGCTGGCCGTGTTCGGGACCGCCAGCCTGGCCGGCGGTTTCACCACCGACCCGGCGCAGCTCATCGTGGCCAGGTCGGTGATGGGGCTGGGCGCCGCGATGACCTTCCCGGCGACGCTGTCGCTGATATCCAACGTCTTCACGGCGAGAAGGGAACGGGCCCGGGCCATCGGCTTGTGGGGCGCGGTCGCGGGCGTGGCCATCGCGATGGGGCCGATCATGGGCGGCTGGCTGCTGGAGCACTTCAGCTGGGCGTCCATCTTCACCGCCATGGCGCCGGTCGCGGCGGCGGCCGCAGTCCTGGTGGCGCTGGTCGTTCCCGCCTCGAAGGACCCGGATGCGGCGGCTCTGGACATCCCCGGCCTGGTGCTGTCGTCGGCAACCATGGCGCTGCTGGTCTTCACTATCATCGAGGCGCCGGACTACGGGTGGGCAGCGGTACGGAGCCTGGCCGGTTTTGCCGTCTCGGCGGTCCTGCTCGCCGCGTTCATCGCGGCTGAGCGGCGGGCCGCGCACCCGATGCTCGATGTGCGGCTGTTCCGTAACATGCGGTTCAGCGCGGCCAGCGCCGCGGTCACGGTGTCGTTCTTCACCCTGCTCGGCTTCATCTTCCTGATGACCCAGTATTTCCAGTTCGTCAGGGGGTACGGCCCGCTGTCGGCTGGGGTGCACCTGCTGCCGGTGGCGCTGTCGGTCGGCGTCGGGTCGGTCGCCGGGACCCAGCTCGCGGTGCGGGCGGGGACCAAGCTCATCGTCACTACCGGGCTGGTCGCGATGGCCGCGTTCTATGGCTGGGTGGCGGCGACCACCAGCGTGACGCTCAGCTACGGCATCATCGCGGTCCAGATGGTGCTGTTCGGGCTCGGCATGGGCCTGAGCTCGGCACCCGCCACCGAGTCGATCATGGGCGCTATTTCGCGGGCCAAGGCCGGCGTCGGCTCGGCCGTGAACGATTCCACCCGGCTGATCGGCGGCACGCTCGGCGTGGCCGTGATCGGCAGTGTTTACGCATCGGTGTACGGATCACGGCTGACCGCCACCCTGCCCGCCAGCGTGCCCGGCCGGGTCGCGGCGATCGCACACCAGTCCGTCGGCGCGGCCTACGTGGCCGCCAGCAAGATCGCGGCCCTCGGCCATCCGGTCCTCGGACAGGCACTGCAGCACGCCTCCGCCAACGCCTTCCTGCGCGGCCTCACCGTCGGCTGCCTCATCGCCGGCGCCGCCGCCGCCGTAGGAGCCCTCCTGGCCGTCCTGTTCCTGCCCGCCCAGCCCGCCCAGCCAATCCAGATCGCCCCGCCAGCGAGCCCGGCGGCCGATGAACCCGCAACAGCCGAAGGCCGCCGCGTTGCCCAGACCCCAGCGCACCCCGCCTCAGCGGCCCGGTAACCCGGCGGCAGCAAACTGCTGCCCCGCGACACCTGACTGACACCGAAGGGAACCAACCGTCATGACCGGACCGATCACCCGCCACCGCGACATCGAATCACTCAAGACAGCGGCCCGCTGGCCCGGCGCCGACCGGAACACCACGGTCATCCTCGCCGCCAGGCTCGCGGCTGCCCGCGCGGACGCCGAGGGGTACCACTACTTCTCCGAGCTGGCCGGCGCCCAGCCAGGCGAGACACTGCCGCTCACGCTCGCCGGGTTTTTCCAGGCCCGGCTGGGCGAAGACGTGGACGCCGCGCTGGCCAAGCTGGACCAGGCCGCGGCCACCGATCTCGGCCCGTCGCAGTACTTCCGCGGGCTGGCCCTGGCCGGGCTGCCGCCGGACCGGCAGCGAGCCGAACAGGCCGTGGCCGACCTGGAGTTCGTCCTGGCCGTCCGCGACCAGTTCCCGGCCATGCTGATACGCGCCGCGTACCACGGCCTGGCCGCCGCCCATGCCGTGCTGGGCCACGATGAGCAGGCCGCCGAGGCCGAACGCAAGTCGGGGCTCGGCGCGGCCCCGGCAGACACCCAGCTGATGTTCGGCGGCTTCTGGGCCACCGCCGCCGACGGGTTCCGCTTCACCTCGCCCAGGATCCTGCGCCCAGAACCCGGTATCCAGGTCGCCCAGGGCTACGACTTCAGCGATCTGGCGTTCATCACGACCAGCGACGGCGTCGTCGCGATCGACGCCGGCACCACCCAGGACCGGGTCAAGGCCGCGCTCGGCGACCTCGACCCGCCCGCCGACGGCGCGATCAGCCACCTGATCCTCACCCACGCGCACTGGGACCACATCGGCGGCGCGGGCGCGCTGCGCGGGCCGCGCACCCGGGTGATCGCCCAGGCCGGCTTCCCCGCCGGACTGGACCGCGGGCAGGGTGACCGGCCACGGTTCCGCTACTTCACCGGAGCCGCCGGGAGCGTCCCCCCGGCCGTCGTCCCCGACCAGCTGATCAGCCAGCCGATGCCACTGACCGCCGGGGGCACCGAGCTGGTCCTGTACCCGACGCCGGGCGGGGAAACCAGCGACGCGCTGATGGTCCACCTTCCGGCCAGCGGCGTGCTGTTCACCGGCGACGTGCTCATGCCCTACCTGGGGCAGCCATTCGCCGCCGAAGGCTCCCCGGAAGGGCTCCTGGAGACCCTCGCCTTCATCGGCAGCCTGCGTCCGCGCCTGCTCATCCACGGCCACACGACACTCACCGAGCAGTTCACCGCCGAGGCGGTCACCGGCCTCCAGGCGGCACTGACCCAGCTGCACGGCGAGGTGCTGGACGGCATCCTCGGCGGCCGCACCCTCCCGGAGATCCTGCAGGAGGCCAGCCTCCCGGCCGTGCTCCGTGATCACCCCACGGCGGTCGTGCCCTACCTGGTGATCCGCGACCACTTCACCGAGCGGCTCTACCACCAGCGCACCGGGTACTGGCAGCCAGACCTGCGCGGACTCGAGCCGGCGACCGGCGCCGAGCACGCGGCCGCACTGGACCTGCTGGCCGCAGGCAGGGACGAGCCGTTCGCCGCGGCCGCTGCCGTCCTCATCAACCAGGGCGATGACGCCCTCGCCCTGCAGATCATCCAGCCGGGCCTGCTGCGCCACCCCGCCAGCACCACCCTGGCCGGGCTGCGCCGCACCGCGCTGTACCGCCTCATGGAGCAGTACCAGCAGCTCGACCCATTCAAGTTCCTCATCTACGCCGAGCTCGCCGGTGCCGAGATCGGCCCGGTCGAATAGCCGCCCGGCACACGGTAGCGCCGGACCATCAGGGCACAACAAAGGAGACCCCGATGCACAACGATTCTTCCCGGCATTCGGATGAGGCAGGCCAGGACGCGCCAGACTCGGGGTTGCGAGTCCGCCCGCCGGCGCATCCCATGGCGGCGCAGGCCGTTGGACCCGATGCCGCCCACGAAACGAGCGTCGGCACGAAGCCACCGGAAGGCCGCGGTTCGGCCGGCCTGACCGATTCACCCTTCACCTGGCTGATGATCGTGAAGATTACGGCGGCCAGGATCCCCAGCGCGAGCACGATGTCGTTCACCGGAAGCTCCTTCCGGTCCCGCCGGCTTTCGGACGGGACACCACCGACGCTAAGAGCGCGGCAGGCGTCTTGGCCTCGGCCCTGCGGGTGGAACCCGGTATGAGATTCCGGCCCGCGGGTCATGCCGGGCTCATACCGGGACCACGCGAAATCAACCCGGCGGGCCGACGCTCCCGGCGCCGGTTCGGGCGACGGTTGAGCGAGGAACCGATCCGAAGGAGCTGTCAGATGTCCCCTTCTGCCCGCCGATCGAGACGACCTGCATCAAGGGACCGGCTCGCCGTGTGGCTGCGCCGGCTGCGCTGGCCAGTGGTGATCGCCTGGCTGGTTGTCGGCGTCCTGCTGTATCCGCTCGCCCACAGCCTGGCCAACGTGACCAACAACAGCGCCTCGGCCAACATCCCGGCCTCGGCGCCTTCCACGCGGGTCCTGCTGCTCCAGCAGGCCGCTCAGCGCGGCCAGCCCGGCAGCGACCAGGCAACCGTGGTATTCGCAAGCGGCAAGGGCCTGACGGCCGCGGATCTGGCCGCGGTCGCCTCGGCGCGGGCCGCCGTGGACCGCCTAGCCGACAAGGTCGCCGGGCTCAGGGCGCCCGGCCCGGTGCAGCAGTCGGCCGACGGGAAGGCCGCGGCGTTCACGGCGAACGTCATCTCACCGGCGGATAACCAGACCAGCGCCGACACCACCGCGGTGCAGGCCATCCGCCAGGCAGTGGCCGGGCCGACCAGCCGCGCCGGCGGCGGCCTGCAGGCCGCCGTCACCGGGCCGGCCGCGGTGACCGCCGACACCAGCGTCGAGAACACCAACGTCCTGCTGCTGCGGGCGCTGCTGATCGTGGCCGTCATCCTGCTGCTGGTTTACCGCAGCCCGCTGCTGTGGCTACTGCCCCTGCTCGGCGCCGTCGCGGCCATCGACATCGCCAAAGCCGCCGCCCACGGCCTGGCCAACGCTGGGCTCACCGTCAGCATGCTGTCGGCCGACATCCTCACCGTGCTGGTGCTGGGCGCGGCCTGCGACTACGCACTGCTGCTGATCCACCGCTACCGCGAAGAGCTGTGGCATCACGCCGCTACCGAGGACGCCATGGGCGCCGCGCTGCGCCGCACGCTGCCGACGCTGCTCGCCTCCTCCGCTACGGTCATCTGCGCCATGATCTGCCTGCTCGCCGCGCAGTCAGCCTCCCTGCGTGGCCTCGGCCCGGTCGGCGCCGTCGCCATCGCCGCAGCCCTACTCGCCCAGACCACCTTGCTGCCCGCGCTCCTCCTCGTCTTCGGGCGTGCGGCGTTCTGGCCCCGCGTCCCCCGCCAGGGTCAGGCCGGCCGCGAGCAGTCCCGCATTTGGGCGGGCATCGGCACCCGGGTCGCCCGCCACCCCGCACCGGTCGCCCTCGCCGCCGTCGTAGTCCTCGGCGCGGCGTGCGCCGGGCTCGGCGCCCTGCACACCGACAACAACCCCGTGGCCACCGTGCCCGGCCATCCCGGCAGCGTCACCGGCGCGCAACTGCTCGCCGAGCACTACCCGCCCGGCGCCACCGCCCCGCTCACCCTCCTCACCCCGCCGCACGAGGCGCGCGCCGCCGTGGCCGCGGCACGGGCCACGCCCGAAGTCGCCACCGTGTCACCGGCCGCACCAGCCGAGGGCTACGCCGGGTACTCGGTCACCCTGTCCGTCCCGCCTTACAGCGCCAGCGGGCACACCGTAATCTCGACCCTGCGCAGCCGCCTCGACCGCGCCGCCCCCGGCTCGCTGCTGGGAGGAGACCCGGCCATCCAGTACGACATCACCCAGGCGGCCCGCCACGACGCCCTTGTGCTCATCCCGCTGGTGCTCGCCGTGATCCTGATCATCGTCGCCCTGCTGCTGCAGTCGGTCGTCGCCCCGCTGCTGCTGGTCGCCACCACCGCGCTCAGCTTCGCCGCCGCCTTCGGGCTGGCCAGCCTGCTGTGGCGGTACGTGCTCGGCTACTCCGGCATCGAAGCCCAGCTTCCCCTGTACATCTTCATCTTCCTCGTCGCGCTCGGGGTCGACTACAACATCTTCCTCGCCGCCCGCATCCGCGAAGAAACCCGGCAGGCCAGCACCCGGCAAGGCACCTTGCGCGGGCTCAGCGTCACCGGCGGCGTGATCACCGCCGCCGGCCTCATCATGGCCGGCACCTTCGCCGCCCTCTCACTGCTCCCCTACGTCCCCGTCGCCGAAGTCGGCACCGCCATCGTCATTGGCGTCCTGCTCGACACCCTGCTCGTCCGCACCGTGCTCGTCCCCGCCGCCCTGCTCACCATCGGAGAGCGCGTCTGGTGGCCCGCACGACCGGCAGGGGGCCCGGAAACAGCCACACAAGAACTCGTTAAGGAAGCGCCGAGCGCGAGGCGGGCGCGCCGTGTGCTGGCGGCGGAGGTGCGCAAATGAACGCCGTAAGGCTGCCGGCAGCGCCTGGCACTCCCGCGGCACGCGGCGCCCAGGATTCCCTCATCGAGGCGCGCGACATCGTGCTGTCGTTCGGCCAGACTCCGGCACTCAGGGGCGCCAGCCTTTCGGCGGTCGTCGGCGAGATCCTTGCCATCATGGGCCCGAGCGGCTCGGGCAAGTCGACTCTCATGCACTGCCTGGCCGGCATCCTCACTCCCGACTCCGGAGAGGTCTGCTTCGAGGGGCGCCGGGTCGATCGCCTGCGCGAGCAAGAGCGCAGCGCCCTGCGCAGGGACCGATTCGGGTTCGTGTTCCAGTTTGGCCAGCTCGTCCCCGAGCTGACCGCCGCGGAGAATGTCGCCCTCCCCCTGCTGCTCGGCGGCACCCGCCGCACGCAAGCACTGAAAGAAGCCAGGACCTGGTTCGAGCGCCTCGGCCTGGACGGCCTGGAGCAGCGCAGATCCGGCGAACTGTCCGGCGGGCAGACCCAGCGCGTCGCCCTGGCCCGCGGTCTTGTCGCGCGGCCCGAGGTCCTGTTCGCCGGCGAGCCGACCGGATCGCTCGACTCCCTGGCCGGCGAGCAGGTCATGGAACTGATGGTGGCCGCCTCACGTGATCAGGGCACCACCGTCATCCTGGTCACCCACGACCCCCGGGTCGCCGCCTACGCCGACCGCGAGGTCATCGTCTGCGACGGCAAGGTGAACTCGCTCGCACACAGGAGCGCCGTCTCATGATCCGCCTCGGCCTGCGCCTCACCCTGGGCGGCGGCAGGGAAGCCGCCGCGCGCCTGGTCGTCACCGCGATCGCCGTCGCGCTCGGCGTAGGCATGCTGCTAGGGGCCCTGGCGTGCCTGAACGCCCTGCCCCGCTGGCTGGACTGGCTGCCGCATCTCCAGGTGGAACCACCCGAGGCAGCACCCTCCTTCGAGGATCCCGTAACCGTCGCCTGACGCCAATGACGGGAGGAGCAAGCCATGACAGACGCCGGGTTCACGCATGCAGCGGGGGCCGATATCTCCCATTGCGCAACGAGCAGACGGGGGATGCTGCCCGCGCTGGCCGGCCTCGTGGTCGGGCTGGCTTATGCCGCGATCATCGTCTACTGGGCCGTCGGCGGCAGGTGGCTGCTCAATACGGTAGGCATCTCGCTGAGCCAGCCGGGGCAGGCCGGGCACCTGGCGACGCTGCTCGCGGTGTGGGGAGCGGCCGCAGTCAAGGCCGTCGCCGCACTCCTGCCGTTGCTCGCGATAGGGGTCTGGCCGCGAACCGCGAACGGTGGCCTGCGGAGGCTGGCTCGTGTGCTGACCTGGATCGAGGCGGCGATCCTGACCGGCTACGGCCTAGTCCTGACCGCGAGCGGGCTGCTGGTCCAGGCCGGCGTGATCAAGGCGGCCGCCCATGCAGACCGCCTGGCCCTGAAATGGCACGCATACCTCTGGGACCCCTGGTTCCTGATCTGGGGCATCTTCGTCTTCCTGGCGCTATGGCAGTCGTGGCCAGCTAGCCAAGCTCCCTGAGCGGCCTGCTGATCGCTTCGGTGCCGATCATCGTGGCGGTGCTCGCGTGGCTGACGGGCGGCAGCGACGGGCTGACGGTCATCCGGTTGGCCGGGCTGCTGGCCGGGCTGGCGGGGGTGGCGCTGCTGCCTGGGCGCAGTGCCGGCGGGGGTGCTGGCTGGCCGATCCCCGGTGATCGGGAGGCAGGATTCGTACAGCAGCGCGCCGCGCCGCGCCGGGTCTGGGCAAGCCGCTGCGCCGTGCCGGCACCGAAGGAGAATCCGGCGTACACCAGGCCCTCGGGCAGCTCGGCCACGGCCAGGTCGGCGCGCTCGTCGAGCACGTCGCCCCCGATGCTCTGGGTGTGCGCGATGCCGTTGTCGATGGTCGCTGGTCGCTCACCGTCGAACAGGTCCGGCGCGTGCACGGTGTGCCCGCCCGCGCGCAACTCGTCGGCGAACGCGGATATCCCGTCGCTGAGTCCCTGCACGTGGTGGAACAACACGACCTCGGCCACCTCTACACTCCTGTCAGCGGACGACAGTGATCTAGCCCACCGAGGAGGTGCTCGGCCTCGGCCGGCGCGGGGGGATCCCAGCGAATTGGGTCCAGGCTTGCTCTGAAATCCGAATCGCTTCGAGCGGTGCTGGGCCGAAACAGCTCGCCGAAGCGCTCGCTCATCGGCCACGACCGAGCATCGGTAGCAGAGCGGGCGAACGACGGAAGCGCGGACCATGTCAGTTCATGCAGTTGCCGGTCTGCCTGAGCCCGATCACGCGCCTGGGCCGGCGGCGGACGGGGCGGCGGCCGGCGAACCGTGTCGTGGTGGTCATGATGGTCCATGGCGGCCGGGCGGGAAATGCTGCTTGCCCGCGGCGGCAGCCGCCTGGTGACCGACCTCCTGCAGGAAAGGAACGCGATGGCGCGGGTGCTGGGGGGACCGGCGCCCGGCGGCGAGGGCAGGACGTGGGCCGCCATCCACGGAAGCGGAAGCGTGCACTGACGTCCGCGCTCATGCTTGCTCGCGGTCTGGGTCTGCCGTTATGCCGTGAGGCTGAGCTCATGAGCGGGCGGCGTCCTGGAGCACTATCTGGCTGGCCGGGGCGGCGGGCCGCCTGCGGTCTGTGTCGGCCAGTCCTTCGATGAGGACGTCGATCTGGCACTCGACCTCCGCGGTGAAGGTCCGGGCGAGCTCGCGGACGTGCAGCATGAGAGCCACCCCGGATGGGCCCGCCGGTCGCCGGGGGCAGCGGGTCCGCTGGACGCCGGCCGTGGTCACATGGCGGGTCAGGCCGGCGCGATCGAGGTGCGGCTGCCCGGCGCAGGCTAGCGTGCGCCCCGTGCCGCTAGCAGTCAGGCGCATGCTGGCCGCTGTCGTTCTGCTCGTCACGAAGGTTGAGCCAGTCGTACGGGGGCAGGTGCGTCAGTCCATAGAAAGGGTGAGGCCTGTGACGAATCAGAACCAAGACATCTCTGGGCAGGACCGGAATGCTGGGCCCGTGCCTGTGACGCCATCTGATGGCACGGAGCGACCTGAGGGGCTGGCCTTCGATGTGGAACAGGGCACTGACCTGCCCGGCGTCCCGGCTGGCGACCAGACTCCGGCCAACTCTGATGCCAGCCACACCGAGCAGATAGTGCGCGAGAGAGGTCACGGCGTTGGCCTGGAAATTCCCCGGGAACGTCGAGAACTGCGGTGATGACGCCTTCTATATCTGGGCCGCGTTGATCTGACCCGAACTTGGCAGCGGAAACGTTCGCTTAGTCAGCGTGGCGGGCGTGACGAGCGGTGCATGGTGAGTCAGGCAGGATGACCGGACTTAGCGCGAGCATCTCTCGGCGGACCAGCGGCTGCGGCAGGTCGCGGCCTGGGCAGGCACCATAGTGGTCTACAGCGCGGCCCGGGGGCTGTCGGCATGGGCGGCTCGCCAGGCACGCGGCGGGACCCGGCCTCAGTACGAGCAGTTCGAACGTCCGGCATTCGCGCCGCCGGGCGTTTCCTTTCCCGTGGTGTGGTCAGGGCTGAACGTGACCACGGCGACGTCAGCGTGGCGAGTGGGGCGCGCCCGACGCCGGGGATGGCGGGTCGGCGTACCGGGCGGTTCTGATGTGGCGGGCGCTGGCTCTTACCGTCCGCAGCGGTTATGTGCCGCTGGCGTTCGGCAGTCGCCGGCTCTGGGCGGCCACCGCCGACTCAGCGCTGCTGTGCGCTGTAATGACGCGTTATACCTTTGCCGCCCGCCGGGTCGATCGCGGTGCTGCCGCGCCGGCAGCTCACGAGATCGCGTGGACCGCGTTCGCGACAGCCCTGAGCGCGGCCGTGGCCAGCAAGAACCGCTGACGGCCGTCGGCCAAAGCCGGGCACTGAGCATTTTGCGGTCAGGCCGCAGCTGCTAAGTGCAGGTCACAGACGCTGGTCGCTGATACTGCTTTAGCCCGAGCCGTCCGGCCCGCCGGCTCGCGCGGGACTGGCAGGGAGGCGCGATTCACCCGGCCTCGATCTCATGATTCTCCGCGTATCCAGTTAGCCCTGCCGAAAGCATCGATCGTTCCTGTGCGAGATAGCCGTGTCGGCGTCTTGAACGTGCCGTCCTGAGATGCGCAGCAAACACTCATCCTGCATGGACGCGGCGCTGATCACGAATGTTGGCGCTGCCGGTGTGCCGCTGCGGCCGAGCATGATGAACCGGTTAATGCGGTGAGGGACCTTAAGATGATCATAATGAGCCATGCGGCTAGCGGCCGGTGCCGAGGGCGGCTGACGCTAACATCACAGCAGTCGTCTCAGGTGAGGTTCCGGTGATACCAGCACATGCCGAGCGCGGTCGTCGTAGTCGGCCGGGTCGCGGCCTGTCCCTGGACCGGATCGTCACGGCCGCGCTGGATCTGGTGGACGAGCAGGGCATCGGGGCGGCGTCGATGCGGGCGGTGTCGTCGCGGCTGGGGGTCCGCTCGATGTCGCTGTACAGGTATGTGCAGGACCGCGATGAGCTGTTCGACGAGGTCGTGGAGCGGATCGTCAGCGAGCTCGCCGACGATCCGGAAGTCCAGCTGCGCCCGGTGGACGGGTGGCGGCCTTACCTGACGGGCATGGCGCACGGCGTGCGGCGCTACGCCCGGGCGCATCCGCATGCTTTCCCGCTGGTCGCCACCCGGCCGCCCGGGGCTCCGTGGGTTAATCCGCCGCTTCGGTCGCTGCGCTGGGTCGAGGCGATGCTGAGCGGATTGGCCGCAGAGGGGTTCAGCGACGAGCAGGTACTGTTCACCTACCGCACCTTCAACGGCTTCCTGCTCGGTTACCTGCTGCTGGAAACCAGCGCCATGGCGCTCCGTGACCCCAAGCCGGGCGACGGATCCTTTACCAGCACCGACACCGCTTCGAACGAGGGCAGCGAAGCTGCCGGGGGAAAGGCCGCCGATCCGGTTCCCGGCGGCCTGAGCCCGGCCCGCTCTGCTGAGCAGCGAGAGGCGGTCAAGGACGCCGACAGCCCGCGCGAGCTAGTCGACCCTGCGGACCAGATCGACGCCAGGCGTTTCCCGACGGTGTACCGCCTGGCGGCAGGACTCGCCCAGGACAGCTGGGAAGAGGAGTTCGAGACAGGCCTGGTGCACATGCTTGACCGCGTTGCGATGTTCGTGGCTGACGGGCCGAACCGCAGACGAGATTGACGGCATCAGCCGCGGCCACTGCTTGCCGGAGTCGCCTGCCTGACTTCCTGGTGGCGCCACCGGCGAGTGGCTCTCAGCGGAATCGGCTTCCCGGCAGCCCGAGTGACCTGCTCTGACTCCATGGCTAGATGCCAGCCGGTCGCACCTCGATGCCAGGCACACGAGCGCATGCCTGGCGAAGACGTCGATCAGGACGACCCGAAGCAGCCTTGTCGTAAAGCCGGGCGCCCGAGGGTTCCGGAGGATCTGGCCATGGCCACCCTGCTGAGTGGACACCGTAAGCTTATGATGTAAGCTTCCCATGTAAGTCTTTCGGCGGCGCACTGACCGGAACCAGTCGCCCGACGCATGCGGGAGATCCGCGGGTTATCAGCTCAGGGCATCAGACGATGCCCGGACGAGCTTGGGCACCCGGCCAGGCCGCTGATCGCGTTGTTCGTTTCGCGGAAAAGGACTGAATTCTATGACCACTCCGCAGGATGTCCAGCGTTGCGCTTCCGGTGAGCGCGGAAGCCGCTCGGTCGCGGCTGTGCTGGCTGCGGATGGCTGCAATGTGCTTATCGAGAGGAGCTGGCCCGGATGACAGAGAACTACCTGCCCGCGTCCACGCCGCCACAGCCGGGGGAATCACCCCCGCCTCTGTCGGCGGGGGAGCAGGGCACTGCCGAGGTTGTTAAGAATCAGACTGCTGACCTGAGCCACAGCGGCATTCAGGCAGGAAGGCACGCAGCCGACGTTGCCGGGGAGCAGGCTTCGGGCGTGGCGGCGGAGGTCGGGCGTCAGGGTAAGGATCTGCTGCGCCAGACACAGGACCAACTGGCAGAGCAAGCGGCCCGGGGGCAGCAGCAGCTAGCGGCTGAGCTGCTTTCGCTCAGTGATGAGCTCAGCTCGATGGCCGATGGCTCCAGTCAGGGCGGCGTGGCGGCGGACCTGGCCCGTCACGTGGCGTCGCGGGCCCGCGACGCTGGCCAGTGGCTGGGCGACCGCAGGCCCGCGCAGGTGGTGGACGAGGTACAGTCCTTCGCCCGCCGCAGGCCGGGAGTCTTCGTTGCCCTGGCGGCAGCGGCTGGCCTGGCGGCCCGCCGGCGCACCCGCGGAGTCAAGAGCGCCGCCGCTGATGACCCGGTACCGGGGGCGCCCGATGCTACGCCCAGGCTCAGCGGGCAGTGGTCACAGTCTCCTGGAGAGGCTGCCTATCAGGGGGGAACGGCTGGCAGCACCGACGGTGCTTCTGCCCCAGATGGCAGCCCAGGGGTGACCGGCGGTGTTCCGGCCCCGGGCACCCGTACGACGTACGGTGACCGGGCCGTTCTCGCCAGCGAGCAAGCTGACCGCGGGGACCTGCCGTGACCAGCCCAGCCAGCCCGGCTGCGCCGATGCCTGATTCGCGGTCCTCAGTCGGGGAGATGTTCTCGGACGTCGCTCAGGATCTCAGCACCCTGATGCGCCAGGAGGTGGAGCTGGCCAAGGCCGAGGTCCGCCAGTCCGCCGCCCGGGCGGGCAAGGGTGCCGGAATCCTGGCCGGCGCTGGCGTCGCCGGTCACATGGTGCTGATATTCGTGTCGGTCGCCGCCTGGTGGGGGATTGGCGATACGACGGGACATGGCTGGTCAGCGCTGATCGTGGGAGCAGCCTGGCTGGTCATCGCCGCGATCCTCGGGCTGCTGGGCCGCCGGGAGATAGCGGCTGTGTCCGGGCTGCCGCAAACAGCACAGACCGTGAAGAAGATCCCCGACGCAGTTAAAGGAAACGAGGGCACGCCATGACCAGCGATCCGGACCAGATCCGAGAGCAGATCGAGGAAACGCGCAGCAACCTCAGCCAGGACGTCAACACCCTGGCCGACACAGTCAATCCGGCGCACGCAGCCAGGCGCACAGCCGCCAGCGCCCGTTCTGCCGTCATGGATGCGAAGGCCAAGGTGATGGGGGCGTCGCAATCAGCCTCCGGCATGAGCTCCGCCACGGGAGAGAAGCTGTCAGCGGCTCAGGGACAGCTGCGCCGCCAGGCTTCGGGTAATCCCCTGGCCGTCGGCCTGATCGCGGTCGGCGCTGGCTGGCTGCTGGGGTCGCTCCTGCCCGCGACCAGCGCCGAACAGCAGGTAGCGGTCAAGGTCAAGGACGTTGCCACGCCAGCCGTTACCGGTGCCGCCAAGGAGGCTGGCGCCAACCTGCAGGACTCCGCACAGCAGGCAGCCGAGTCAATCAAGGCCATGGCCACCGATGCCGCCGCCACCGTCAAGGACGAGACCGCCAGCTCGGCGCACGATCTCCGGGATCAGGCACAGGCAGCCCGCGACGCGGTAACAGACAGCCGCCAGTAACCGCACTGGGCGCCATGCCCGGCTTGATGCCGGGCAGCGCGCCGGTCAAGGTCCCTTAGTTCTTCTCTCTGGAGTTCAGCGCAGCCCCGGTAGCTCCGCAGGGCCGCCGCCCAACAAGGAATCCGGCTGTGAGCCGACGACAAGCAAGGAGGGTCATCTCCGATGCCCATGCCGCAGAAAGCGGACCGCAGCGCGCGCGATGAGGTGCCGAACGACCCGACAGACCTGAGCGGCGGCTCCTGGCTCGCAGCTGCCAGGCGGGCCCTGAAGGAATATAAGGCCGACGACCTGCAGGACCGCGCGGCGGCGCTGACATATTTTGGCATCCAGTCGATCTTCCCCGGTCTTCTTGTCCTGGTCTCCCTGCTCGGCATTCTCGGCAAGTCGACCACTCAGCCGCTCATCACGAACCTGGGCAACGCGGCCCCATCTTCGGTCCGGAAGATCATCATGAGCGATGTCACTCATCTGCAGCACAGTCATGCGGCCTCCGGCATCGCTGGCATTGCCGGAATCGCGCTCGCTCTGTGGTCGGCGTCCAATTACGTCGCGGCCTTCATGCGCGCCTCCAACATCATCTACGACGTGCCCGAGGGCCTGCCCATCTGGAAGACGGCACCAATCCGGCTGGGCGTCACCGTAGTGACGATGATCTTGCTCGTGGCAGCGGCCGCCATCGTGGTCGTGACCGGTACCCTGGCGCAGAAGGTCGGGAACGTGCTCGGCGTCGGCTCGACGGCGGTCACCATCTGGGACATCGCCAAATGGCCGGTGCTGCTGATCATCATTGGCCTGATACTCGCCATCCTGTTCTGGGCCAGCCCGAATGCCAGGCGCGGCTTTCAGTGGGTCAGCCCTGGCGGCTTCATCGCCGTCGCTCTATGGCTGGCTGCCTCGGCACTGTTCGCCGTGTACGTCGCCAACTTCAGCCATTACAACAAGATCTACGGCAGCCTCGCCGGCGTCATCATCTTCCTGATCTGGATGTGGATCTCCAATGTAGCCATCCTGCTCGGCGCCGAGTTCAACGCCGAGCTCGAGCGCGCCCGCGCCGTGGCTGCCGGGCATCCGGCCGACCGGGAGCCTTTCTCCGACCTGCGGGATGACCGCAAGCTGCGGAAGAAAGAGAAGGAAAGACAGTCGCGGAGATGACAGGCAAGCTCTTCCGCGTTTCAACAAAGCCCCTGGGCAGCGGGTAAGTGCCGGGATCGCTGAGTGCCGCATTCGGTTCAGCGGGACCGCGGCCAGCTTGGCATTTGCGCGTCGTGAGCTTATATTCCTGGCGCGCGGTAGCGGCAATTCTGATGCCGCAGGCGCCGAGCGCTCCTGTAGAACATACGGAGACTGACTGTGGCGAAGAATTCCGAGGCCGGTAACTGCGTGGCTGCGCCTTCTGACTGGCAGGGCTGGCAGCGGTGGACTGAAGGCGTCGACTGGTCGGACTGGCGCGGCTGGCTGCAGCGCGTGGCGTCGACGGACTGGGCAGCAGGGTCCACGGTCGGCCTTCCCTGGGAAGGGGCCCCCCAGGCAGGCGCGGTCGGCCTCACCCTGCGCGCATTCGCCGAGGATCAGCCCGGTAACCGGATCCGCGAGCACCTGGCGGCGACCTGGCCAGCCTTCCGCCGCTGGTGGCGGGGCGGCGCGAACGCCCGCCCGGCCGCGGGGGAGGCCAGGGCCCGGCTCGGCGAGCACATGCCGGAGCTCGTGCCCGCGTGGGAGCAGCTGACTGCCATGATCCCGGGTGATTCCGACGCTGGCGCCGCGCTGGCGCTGTGGAACCCGCCGCCGTTCCTCACCGGCTGCTCGCAGGCCGCGGTCCTGCCGGGCGGCCCGGCGCTGATACGCAACTACGACTGGGATTACCACCTGTTCGACGGCGTCGTGGCCAGGACGGCATACACCGGCCGCCGGGTGCTCGGGATGCTCGACTGCCTCTGGGGGCTGCTCGACGGAGTCAATGACGATGGCCTGGCCATCTCGCTGACGTTCGGCGGACGCCCGGAGGTGGGCGACGGCTTCGGCATCCCGCTGGTGATCCGTTACGTGCTCGAGGTCTGCGGATCTGTCGATGAGGCGGTGCGGGTGCTGCGCCGCGTGCCCGTCCACATGTCCTACAACGTCACCGCCCTGGACCGCAGCGGACAGTGGGCCACGGTGTACCTCGCCCCGGACCGGTCGGCCCGCGTCACCGACCAGGCCGTGACGACCAACCACCAGGGCAACGTTGAGTGGGCACCATACGCTGCTGCGATCCGCAGCGTGGAGCGGAAGGACCGACTCGAGGAACTGCTGGCCGACGGCACCGCCGCGCCCGGCGTCGTCGCGGCCTGCCTGCGTTCCCCCCTCTATGCCAGCCGCTTCCACCAGGGCTTCGGCACGCTCTACACCGCCGAGTACCGGCCCGCCGAGGGCATCGCCCGATACCACTGGCCGGACCGCACCTGGGAGCACTCCCTGGACAAGATCGAATCGGAGAGCATCCAGCTCCGGCTCGGCACCCACCAGCCCGGCGACGACTTCTCTCACCGCTAAACCGGCAACTGCGTTTTAGTGCCCCGGCGATCTCGCGGCTGATTTCGCTAGTGAGGCGGGTGAGGCGCTGGGCGGTGTTCGCTGGTCGCTGTGCTGGCGCAGCCTGGCATCGTCACGGGCACCGACTGGCCGGGCTCGCCGCATCCGCCGTGGCCCGGCTCGGACCTGACTCTGCTAGACGGCTGCTGGCAGATGAGACAACGGTAATCCCGTATGTGCGATGACCTGGGCCGCTGCGCGTACCCGGAGCTCTTCCAGCAGGTCGGACTGAGCGCGGGCTCTGGAGATGAGCTCATCCAGCCGCCCGGCGTCGAGCCGCTCTTCCCGGTCGGCGAACACCCGGAGCGTTCGCCATCCCGCGGCCTTGCCCTCCACGCCCAGCCGGAGCAATTCCAGTTCCTCCAGGTTACTGAGGGGGGAGCGGGCCAACAGGTGGCCGTTGAGCTTCAGCCGTCCGGCCTTCTCGCCGATCCATGCAGCGTAGAGCTTGTAACTGCGGACCGGGACTCCCAGTGCGGCCATGATCCCTAGCAGCGCAGCCCGATCCTGTGCGATTTCGGCCGCCAGGCCCTGCAGGGTACTCTCGGCGGCCGGGACATGGCCCGATGCCGCCATCCGGCGTACCAGCTCAGCACCCCCCGTCGCCCCGGCGAGATGGTCATTGAGATAGATGCCGAGCAGGCTGTGCCCGGTTTGCCGGTTAACTTTCCCTGTCATGGTCCCCTCCGCTAACTGGTAGATGTCTCTCTTCTTACTGCCCACGCAATGCAGCTCATGCGTCGAAGGGCGAGGCTGCCGGGCGGCGGCCTGACCAAGCACTGCGGCCCAGGCGGCGGGGCACGAGCACAAGCGCCTGACACAAATGACCTATACCTGCCCGCAGGTGCAGACAGCCGCCTCCCCCGTTTTGAGTATGGAGTGGCGATGCTGTCTACCCGCAGGGTCTTCACCGGCTTCGAATCCCTGCCCTCAGCAGGATGCGGGCTCGACTCGCCGGCTGATACCAGGCGCAGCGCTCCTTCCGCTCAAGTCGCAGAACCATCGTCCCTCGTCCGCACAGACGCGGGGATGTCCATGTCGACGACAGAGTCAGGAAGGTAGTTCCGCGGATCTGGACGCGGCCGTAGTGACAGCGCATGCCGGGGAGGGTCGGCAGCTCTTCCGGATCAGCCTGCAGGATCCCTCGATCACGGTTGACCCGCCGGCCGGCTGGGTGGCGCGGGGACTGCGGACGGTCACCAGCGTGGCTGTCCGGTTCGACGAGACTCCGGCGCGAGCGGTGGGCGCCCCTGGCTGGTACCTGGCCAGGCCCAGGTTCGCGTGGGGCGGCATGGGAGTGGCTGCCTGCTGGCACGGGGGCGCGCGGCCTGCAGTCGAGTCTTCGCCGGACCTCCGCTGACCGCGCAGGCGAGCTATCCGCGCTCCACCTCGGGATCGTGGATGCTGCCATGTACGCTCGCAATCCGCACACTGGACTGCGCGGCCGCGCCCATTTGACGTCGGCGAGGCGGAAGGAGCGGCTGGGGAGATCCTGAGCCGTCAGCAGCCTCGGCGGCCTTTAGCTCAACCGCGCCCTTGCAGGTCACCGCGTCAGCGGGAGGCGCAGCCAGCTCGCTGATCCTTGGCTTAGCAGTTGAGCACGAGGCTGCGGGACGGGCGGCCAGTTGATTGAGGCCTTTCGCCCTGGGCATTTGTCCCGGTGGGTAAGCGCTCTCCGGTTTCTTCTACCTCGCCTGCTCTAGTCCCAGGCCGTCGCTGCCTGGCCGTCCTCGGCGGCCGGGCGCTGGCGGGGCTGGGTAGTTGCGTGCCGGGAAGTGGCCTGGCTTCGCTAATTTTAGATTTGGAGTGCTCATGAGTACAGCCGGTCCAATGGATCAGTCGGAATACCGTCTCGAAGACGATGTCGCGATTGTTGACGTGAGTGGTGACATCGACGTACTTACTAGCGGTGCACTGCGTGATCGCCTCCTTGCTGTCGTCGGCAAAGGTCATGACGGGCTTGTAGTGAACCTCACCAACGTCGAGTTCATCGATTCAACGGGCATTGGCGTGCTGATCGGTGTCTGGCGTCGCGTGCAGGTCGGCCGGGGCACCTTTGCGCTGGCCGCCCCGTCCCGCAGGACCCGCAGAATCTTCGATATAGCAGGCGTGAGCGAGATATTCGCCATCCACGACAATGCTGCTGAGGCCGTACAGGCATGCTGCCGGTCGTCGCGCTGACCTACCGAGTACTGGGCTTCTCGGCCCAGACGGTGAAATACCGGGCGAGGCGGTGTTGCTGTCAGTTGTGCTTAGCATCTGGTCCGTCACGCCCGGCGGCTGGGTTCCGGCCGCTGGCTTATCGAGCGAGACAGCCTGGGCACCTGGTTGGCCGCTCAACCGCTGCTGCGGTATTACCGCAGGTAAGCTGGCCGGTCTAGATCGTCGATCGGTAAATATGGGCAGGGGGTCATCCCACGTCGCCGCGGTCATTGTCCTCCAAGAGGGCTCCTGCTGGTTAAGGACGGTGACCCGGCGAGGGCTGAGGGTCAGCAGCCTCGCGGATTTGGTTCGGGGCGCCGTTGATGGCCGGCGGCATGGGGCTTGGGAGTTCGGGTGCTCAGGGTTGCCCTGGGGTGGCCTGATCGGTGGGCGGGCTGTGGCGCTCCTGGTTGTCGTGTCCTGCCGTGAGGTGGGTGGCCTGGGAGAGCCGAAGGGGCGTGAACGGGCCGCCGGTGTGCACGGTCACCGGTTCTGTTATTACGCACACGTGGTCCCCGCCTTCGTCGAGCAGTGCGATCCGCCGGGCTATGAGCCAGTTAGGGCAGTGCTGAAGTACCGGAACTCCGCCCGGGCCCGGACTCACTCGAAGACCGGTGAACTTATCGACGTTATCGCCCGTCAGCGTTCCGAATAGGTCTGCTAGCCACAGGTCAGCTGATGCGAGGAAGTGGATGGCCAGGTGGGTAGATCGCAACGCGACCCGGTAGGTGTGGTTGGCCTTGGACAGCCAGATGCAGTACCGCGCGGGCTCGATGCTTGCCTGCGCGTGGAATCCCACCAGGCAGCCCGCCTGCTCCTGGGCCTCGGCAGTGGTGACAACGATCAGCCGAGCATCCAGGGACGACATGATCGTGCCGAAGGCGTCATCACTCATCGCGGGCCCCGGTTGTAGCGTAGGAACAGCGCGTCGTCCATCGCGCAGGACAAGGCGGCCGCGAGCTATTTCTTCGCTGCGGCTGCCTTGGGCTGGGGGCCGAGTTCTTTGGCGGCGTGCTTACGAGATTTCTTGGCCACCTTCAGCTGCGCCTTCATGGCCTCGAGCTCGCGATCACTGCGGTCGAGATCATCTCTGGCGGCGCTGACTGCCTGGCGGTGTTTCTTCAAGTCGCCTCGTAGCTGCTTTTCGGTCTTCGCTGCCTGGTCAAGAGCATGCTGGGCGCGGTCAAGGGATTTTCCGGCCGGCGTCACCGTCGTCTTTTCGGCCCGCGGGCGCCCCGCATCGGCGCGAGACCTGGTCTTCTTGCCGCGGGCTGATGCTGCTGCGGCAGGCGCGGTGCGGGTCCCCTTGGCGCTGGCGCGTTTCCGGGCAGGCTCGACGGGGCGCATGAGATCCAGTTCCGGTGTGGCGTCCGGCGAACCTGAAGTCATCGCGGGAACCTCCGTGTTCTTCGATGCTGAAACCATTGCCTCCGGCTCGGCGGCCAGAGGCAATGCGCAGTTCCCCCCGGCGTCGTCCCAAACGTAGCCCGACGCAGGCCGCCGAGAGAGGGCGTGGCGGACCCAGTCCGCGCGGGAGGTGCCGGCCTGCTCGGCGGCGCGGTGATATCGTCGTCGAGTTCGCGGGGCAGCCGCACGCGCAGCAGGGGATTCCTCGGACCGGGAGAGGGAAGGCCGTCCGCGGCCGCGGAGGACGGCGATGGTTTCGGCGGCAGCGGCCTCGGCGTAGTCGTCGATGATGCGGCCGTGGCGGTCACGCAGGATCTCGTCCTGGGGTATGTCCGGGCCAGGTGAATGGGCTGGCTGCCGGGCCATGGTGGTCACCTCGGCAGGCTGGTGGGCATGACGTGGATGGCTCTCCTGAGGGGCAGGGAAGCACCTGGATCACCAGACTTTAGCGGCGCTAACGAGTTCCCTGGGAGCCGGGTGGGGAGCCAACGTGCAGCGACACCAGGCCACACCGGGCCACGCCTGGCCACGGAAGCCGCAGGTGAACTCCACGCAGGGCCACGTCCAGCCACATGTGGCGACGGGCGGAGTGTGCATGGCATGCAAGAGGTCTGGGGTTCGAATCCCCATAGCTCCACAGGTCAGGCCCAGTTTTAAGATCATCTAGAGTGTCCCAAGATCGCTTGACCGTCATTTGACCGTCGCGGCGGACGTTTCTGGCTGGCACTCAGCCTCACGGACTGACTCACGATGGCATGCCGGATGCGCAGGACTGTCGTGTGCGTTGAACAGGACAACTGGGGCGGCCGCAGCCCGCGGGCCGGGACTTTGCGGGTGGCGGAGCAGGCAGGCGAAGGGGGATGTCGGTGGCGCCAGGGCGGGCTCACGAGCGCGGGCCGATTGATGCCAGCGCGTCGGACAGGGCGAGGACGTCGTCATCGCAGTTGTAGGCGTGGAGCGACACGCGGATGCCGCCCCCGCGGGAGCTGGTGTGGATCCGGTGCTCTCTGGATAGCGCGGCCTGGACCTCCTCGACCGCCGCGGCGGGGTGCCTGAGCGAGACGATGTGGCCGCTCGCGGAACGGTCAGCCAGTGCCCGGTACGGTGTCCAGCCCAGCGGGGCAGTCTGCTCGACCAACTCCGCTGCCAGCTGGCCAGCGTGCTCGTGTATCGACGTCAGTCCGATCCCGGTCAGCAGTTTGATGGACGCGAGCAACCCGACGGCAGCGCTGTAGGACATGGTCGACAGCTCGAATCGCCGGGCGTCCGGGGCCAGCGAGAGTTCCTGGGGCCTGAAGTCGAACGGTGCGGGACTGCCTTTCCATCCGACCATCGGGGGGATGGCGGCCGCAAGGTCCTCGGCTACGGCAAGCAGCGCGACGCCGCCAGGGGCCGACAGCCACTTGTACCCGCTGCACACCAGCGCGTCTGCGCCCCATTCGGCCATGGTGACCGGGACCGCGCCGGCCATCTGCGTGACGTCAACCACGACCCGGGCGCCAGCCCTTCGGGCCCCTGCCACCAGGTCCGCGACGTCGATCAGGCTGCCGGTGGCGTACTGAACCGCGCTGGCGCACACGACCGTCGTCCGTTCGTCGATGGCATCGACCAGCGAAAGCGTGAGGTCGTCATGCGCACGGTCGGGAACCCAGCGGATCCGCATGCCGGAGCGCTCACGAGCCGCCAGCCACGGGTACGTGACGCTCGGAAAGTCGCTCGGCACCAAGATGACCTCGCTGTCCGGGCCGGACAGCATCGCCGCAAGCTGGCTCAGACCTTCACTCGCCCCGCCCACCACCGCGACCGACGCCAACGGAGCGCCGAGCAACCCGGCGGCAGCCATGCGCAGCGTGTCGAGAACCTCCGCCTCGGCCTGGTCCGAGAGGCGCAGGTTGCCGTGCTGCGCGACGTCGTTCAGGAACCGGACGCTTGCCTCTAGCGAGGCACGGGGTATCAGCCCGAGCGAGGCCTGGTTCAGGTAGGTGCATTCGGAGAGAGCGGCATACTCCCGTGGATCGATCAATGAATCCATCGTCACCCTTCCGCCGCCCGGCCAGCACCAGGGCGGGTGCTGACCGTAGACGAATCGCTCGATCCGTCACGCTCAGGCTGCCCCGAGCCACGAAATGCCTTGCACAGACCGAAGAGCGACACGGCGCACCAGACGCCCTCCAGGGCGAGAAACCCATCGCGAACCCAGCAATGCGCCAGCGGCCAGGGCAAGGGAGCCCCCATAACGCTGGCAGCCAGGCAGAGGCGCAACGACCTGCCGATCCCGCCGACCTGACTGGAGCAAACGCGGCGACGATGAGTGCCGAACCGGTGACCTGTACCACGAGGGACCCAAGTGGCTTCCTGAAAGCCTCGTGTTCTTAAACGGGAACGATGCCCCGCCCGCCGAAAGCCGTCCCAGACGGGCGACCCGTCGCCAGGATGGCACACAACAATCCCAGGCTCAAAGCGCCGACTCCGCTGCGCGCGTTTCGGGCAGCCAAGCTCATCCCCGTGGTGAACGTCGCGCTGCCGTCGATCGGCTCCGCGCAACTGGTCGGGCATGCAAGGACCCCACGACCCCAAGTGCTCACCGAGCGTGACCAGCGGCCGAGAACATGAACGCGCCCATCGTCGCCGTTCTGGCGCTAGAGGTGGCCGGTTAGATCGGCGGACAGTGTCATACCGAACGAGCGTTCGGTGCTCACTTCTGTCTGCAGAACCGCTTCCAGGCGGGCCGTTATGCCATGCAGGCGACCTGCGGGAAGGGGCGGATCACTTGGCGGCCTATGGTCGGCTGCTGGACCGCAGGCGCCGAAGCCTCAGGCCAGGGGGCACATCAACGCGAACCCCGCCGCTCAGCCGGTGTTGCCCGCCTCGTAGGCGGGCCATGGGCTGACGGTCTCGCAGCCGAACTCCTCTGGGGCCACGTCCGCCACCGCCTCGGCCAGTTGCCAGCGGTGGCCAGCGATGTCCTCGAGGGTGCAGTCCCGCTCGCCGTACTCCCGTTCGACCGGCGCCTCGAGCACGATGGCGCCATGGTCGCGGGCGCGGGCGAACGCCACGTATACGTCGGCGACCCGCACGCGGACGACGTGGGTGACCCCGCCTGGCTGCGGCGGGCGCCGGTCGCCGCCGACGTCGGCAATGATCACGGCACCGTCGTCGCCGACGGCCAGTTGGGCCCGATGGCTCTCGCCGATCCGCGTACGCTCGACAAAGCCGAAGGCGGCGCTCAGGAAGGCCACCGCGGCGCGCACGTCGGGGTAGACGAGTACCGGCACGACCGTCGCTGGCGGCACCGAGCGGTTGTTCCTCATGGGCGTTCCTTTGCGTCTCCGTCGGTCGGCGGCCACGGTCCGAGCGGCCGTCCGATCTCCCAGTGGTGGCCGAATAGGTCCATCACCCGGCCGAGGCGAAAACAGGTCTGCGCCCCGAACGCAGCTTCGTAGAACGTCACGGCCTCACGCCCACGGCGGACCGACAACTGGACCTCGACGCACGGCGCTACAGGGAAATGGCCGCTCGCTGTTACCTCCATAGGGTCCTCCTCGGCGCCGGCACGATTCGCTAGGCTAATAGCCTAGTGAATACGAAGGCAGGCTCAACTCCCGCGGCGCCGCAGTCCGGTCGCCGTTCGTATCGCTCGCCCCTGCGCCAGGCAAAGGCCCGCCGCACCCGGGCCCGGATCCTCGAGGCGGCAACCCAGGCGTTCCGCGCCCACGGCTATGCCGGGACGACCGTCGCCGCGGTGGCCGCCGCGGCAGAAGTGTCAGCGGCCGCGGTCGAGCTCGCCTTCCCCACCAAGCCCGACCTGCTGAAGGCTGCGATCGACATCGCCATCGCCGGTGACGACGAGCCGGTGCCCGTGCTCGAGCGCCCATGGGCGGTGTCGGCCCGGGCGGCGCCTGACGCCACGGCCTTCCTCCATGCGGTTGCCATGATCCTCGTGCCGGCCGCCGAGCGGTCGGACGCGCTGGTGCTCGCCGCCCTCGAAGGGGCTCGCAGCGATGACCGCCTGATCCCGCTCGCCGCGCAGCTGAACGCCCAGCGCGCCGTGACGGCCGGCTGGATCGTCGACGGCCTTACCGAGAAGACACCGCTGCGGGCCGGCCTCGGCCGCTCCGAGGCCGTTGACATCGTGTGGCTGCTCATGGACCCGGCCGTCTTCGACCGCCTTACCACGGCACGCAGCTGGCCGGCCGGCCGCTTCGGCCGCTTCTTCGCCGACGGACTGCTCCGGCTCCTCACGGAGCCGGTCCCAGTTACCTAGCACCGTGGCGGATACTCTGCACTGAGTCTTGATCGTTATTGCCGGTGCCGGGCTCTATGCCCGGGGCTGTGCCGTTCGGCAGGTCCGCCGCCTGGGCAGCAACGGCACGCACTGGAGGCGCCAGTGCTGCAGCTCCGCCAGTTCGGTCATGAACGCCAGGCTGTGCGATGCCCACGGCACAACCGCGCCGTCAGGCTGCCCCGCACCAGCCCCGGCGCCGAACGGCCAGCGGCAGAACCTCTCCCCGGCAGGCACCGGCAACCCGCACACACCGCACCAGCCGGACTCCGCAAACATGAGGTCAAGCTAACCGGACGGTCGGACATCACGGCAGTCGCGGATGCGTCTTCCCTTGCTTCGATGGAGTCTCAGTCTTTTGACCCGAACCGCTATGGCAAAGAGGCCTCGTCGTTCTGGGCTGCCGGGTTAGCTGCTGCTGCCGTGCCGCTGGCGTACCTGCCGGATCGCTTCCTGGACGCCGCCAGTCCAGGGGTCGCCATGCCCAGGAAACACGTGATCAGCGGAGATCGCATCCAGGTGGGCCAGCGATTCGACCGCCTGGGCGGCGTCCGCGGTGAACGGCGCGACCTGAGGGCCGCGCGCCCCCGTGGTCACCGCGTAGGTGGCGAGTGCGTCGCCGACGAACAGCGCGCCGAGCGAGGCGATGTGCAGCGCGGCGCTGCCGGGGGTGTGGCCGGGCGTCAAGATGACCCGCGGGCTGCTCGGGACGTCCAAGGTTGCCCCGTCGCCGAAGGCCGCGACCTGATGCAGCTTGGGGGTGCGCAGCCCGCCGTGCAGGGCGGTGAACCACAAGAACCCGAGCAAGGGCCCGAGCTTGACCGGGCCGAAGCCCTTCGCCGGGTTCGGCACCTCGCCGCGGGCCAAGGCGGCGTCGGCTTCGTGCACCGACACCGGGACCCCTCGTTCGCGGCGCAGCCGCTCCGCGAAGCCGATGTGGTCGGTGTGCCCGTGGGTGAGAATCAGCGCCTTGACGTCGGCGGGCGTGCGGCCCATCGCGGCCAGCTCCCGGTCAATGTCCTTGTAGAAGCCGGATACCCCGGCATCGATGATCGTCACCTCTCCGGCCTGCTCGACGAGGTATGCGTTGATCATGCTGTTGTCGCCGATCCGGTGAATGCCCGGCGCAATCTTCATGATGAGATCCTCCCCGCGGCGGAGTAGTGGGCGGCCATGTCGCTGACATCTGTGGCAGAGCTGCCAGCGGGGAGGGTGGAGGCGGCGCGGGGTCGGCCGGCCGATGCCCATAGCGGGGTGGCGAGGACGATCGAGCCTGCGGCAAACAGGATGCCATGGCCGATCCGGACGGCGGCGGGGCCGAAGAACTGCGGAAGGAACAGGGCAATTCCAGTGGCGAACAGGATGCCGCTGGTGCGGGGCAGGACGCGTGACTGCCACACGGCGATCGCCGCCACGATGCCCGCGGCAGCCAGCAGCAGCAGCCCGGCGCCGAAGATCGTCATCGCGAGCGGCTGGAAGCGCACCGCGTGGACGAGACTGAGCAGGCCGGCCCTGGGCCCAGCGGGCCCGGCGATCGCGTGCAGCCCGAAGTCCTCCGCCCCGTAGTAGGGCAGCACCAGCCCGGAGCCGATCCAGGCCAGCACCGCCGCGGTCAGGGCCAGCGGCTCGGCCCTGGTGGCCGCGAGCGCCGCGCGCAGGGCCAGCAGGCCAAGCGGCATCAGGATGAACCCGAGCATCGCGAAGAAATGAGCAGTCACCCAGGCAGTGGAGCTCATCGACGCTATTGCCCCGGCGACCGTGCCTTCGTCGTGCCAGGGCCGCAGCGCTGGGTAGGCGGCGAACAGCACGCCGGCAGCCGCCAGCGCGGCGGCGCCCGCGCGGATGCGGGTTGCGGAAGTGGACATGTGCGTCTCCCTGTGGTTGTGAGCTGCGGCGCCTCAGCGCCCGGGCAGCGATGCGAGATACATCTGGATGAGCTGTTCGTAGGTTTCGGCCGGGTCTTCGGCCAGGCCGAAGCCGCCGCTGGATTCGATCGAGGCGAAGCCGTAGACGATCACGCGCAGGCACCGGGTGGCGTGAATCGCGGCGGCGCCCTTGAGGCCGTAGCCCCGCAGCACAGCCAGGAACACATCGATAAAGCGGGCCGCTGGCTGCGCTAGCGCCGGGAGGTGCATCGGGTCCGGTGGCACCGCCAGGTAGCGGGCGGGATGTTCCATGCCGTAGGCGCGCAGCCGTCTCATCAGCGCGGCGATCGCTGCGTCTCCGCTCAGCCCCAGCACGGCTGCGGTGGCCACCTCGGTCATCTCGGCCAGGACCCGGGCCGCCACCCGTGACCGCAGCTCGGCCAGGCTCGCCACATGCTTGTACAGCGACGGCGCGGCAACCCCGGCCCGGGCGGCGACCACCGACAGCGACAGTGCCTCAGGCCCAAGCTCATCGACAATGCCCAGGGCGACATCGACGACCCCGTCGGTGCTGAGCCCTGCCCTAGGCACGGCCGCCAGTCCTCAAGTAGCTATGACCCATAGCTAAAAAGCTATGCCCATGAGCTAACAGTTGTCAAACGCGAGGGCAACGCCGGCCAGATGGACGACGAGTCCGTACGGGGTACTCCCCCCGCCCAGAAACCGATCTGCGCGGTTCAGTTCGGGGCTCATGAGAGGGTGCCGTCCGGAGCTGGTGATCTGCGCGCCGGTGGCGTTGCGCGGGTGGTGCGGCCGGAGCCGCGGGTTCTTACCCACGGCTCCGGCCTGTGTGGCGGGGCTAGTTGGCCACGATGCCGGCGGGCGTGGCGCCGGTGGGCAGCGGGGTGGGGGAGGTGGTCAACTCGGTCAGGTTGCCGCCGTGGACGGCGAATGTGCCGACCGCGCCGACCCTGCTCTCGTCGACATACAGGAAGCGGCCGTCGGGGCTGAGCCGGGCGTCGACCGCGCCCACGCCGCCGGTGGCGCCGACCGGGGTGCTGCCCAGCAGGGTCAGCGCGCCGCCGGGGGCGATCTGGTAGCGGGAGATCTCCCCGGATCCGGTGTTCACGGTGAACAGGAACTGGCCGTCATGGGTGATCTCCACCCAGCACGGCGCGGTCTGGTCATCAGCGAACGGGGAGCCCGCGATGGGGGTCAGCGTGCCGTTGAAGGAGTCGCTGAACGCCGAGATGGTCCCGCTGCCAGCTCCGGTGTTGTGCGCGTTGGACACGAAGAGCTGGCTGGGGTTGGTCGGCCGGAACTCGCTGCCGAACGGGCCCAGGCCCTGGGCCGGGAACGGCGAGTGGGGGGCGGCGGTCAGCCGCCCGGCGAAGCCGACGGTGAAGCTGTCGATCTGGGAGGTTCCCACCTCGGTGCCGGCCAGCTTGCTGCCGGTGCCGTTGAACAGCACGTCAGCGGGTGCGGCGTTGGCGGCCAGGGTGACGGTCGATCCGGGGATCGGATACAGCTGGCCGAAGAAACCGAGCCGGAAGCCGGTGTAGTTGCTGCCGCCGGTACCGGAGTTGGCCACATACGCCAGGTTGCCGTGGACGGCGATGCTGTCGGGCAGGAGGCCGCCGGAGGAGACGGCTCCACCGGGCACCAGGCTGAGCGAGCCGTCGCGGTGGATCCGCAGCACCGAGATCTGGTTGCTGCCGGCGTCCACGGCGAGCAGGAACCGGCCGTCCGGCGTGATCTGGATGGCGCCTTGTGAGGCCAGCCCGGTGCCGGTCCCGGCGCCGCCGGCCACGAACGGGGACCCGGGTTCGGGGGTCAGCGACCCGTCGGCGTGCCGGTCGAACGCCCCGATGGTGTTGGTGCTGGCTGTGTTGTCGTTGACATACACGTGCCCGACCACTGGTGAATGAGCGGTGGAGGCCGAGGCGGCCGCGGGCACCGCCACGGCCGCCACCGCCAGGCCCAGGACCAGCGCACCCAATCCGCTGCGTTTCAGGACATGCCTTGCTTCTGGTTGGACATCCCCGGCCCGGGCGGCTGCCCGCTCCCGCCGACGTGACACGAACTTCATCTGCTGTCCTCTCCTCCGGCAGCACGGCGCCGCCGCTGTCTGCTCACCTCTTGTTGGCGTTCGGAGGCAGCCAGGTCTTACGTGGTGCAGGAGAAATAACTGGGTCAGGGGCCGCGGATGCTGAATCGTGCGAGCGCCCCCTGGCCGCTTCGAAGTCCTCGCGTACGGGCCGCACCCGCGCCGGCAGGCGGCGATGCCCGGGTACCGCTGCTCCGTTGGGGCGCCCGGGGCCGGGGCCCTCGCCGACGGGGAAGAGGTAAGAAACAAGGCGGCTGGTGACACCAGTAAATGGACGCGGGCCGAACGGCCCGCGATGGCGCCTTCGCTGAAAGGACACGATCCAATGACCGTGACACTCGGGATACTCGCAATGCTCGAAGCCAAGCCCGGTAAGGGCGGCGAGCTGGAGGCATTCCTCAAAGCCGGCCGGGAACTGGCCGTCGCCGAGGAAGGCACCGTCACCTGGTACGCGTTCAAGATCAGTGACACCAGCTACGGCATCTTCGACACCTTCGCCACCGACGACGCGCGCACCGCACATATCAACGGCCAGATACCGGCGGCGCTGGCCACAGTGTCGGCCGATCTGCTGGCCAGCGAACCAGACATCCGGCCCGTCGATGTCGTGGCTGTCAAGTAACGGACCGGCTGCGCGCGGGGCCTCGGCGGCCCAGCTCACACTGCTTGCAGACCTGGTCCCGCTGGCAGGAGCCGCAGGGTGTGCCGGTTATTGCGCTTCGTCGCGGATCGCGGCCAGCAGCCCTTCGAAGTCTTCTCCGCACGGGCCGCACGCTTGCAGGTGCGCCGCGATGCCGGGGTAGCGCTGCGTCACCGCTTCGCCTGCGGCGGCCAGCTCGGCATAAACGTGCATCATCTGCATCGCCTCCGCGCAGCCCACATCGCGCGGATCAGTCCGCAAGAACCGGTCCAGCTCCGGCCAGCCGTTCATGAGCGCCTCGAAGAGTCATCGGGTAGATACCCGTTAGCAGCAAGAGCGGCCCGCAGCTTACGCCGAGCGTCGAACAACATCTTATAGATCGCGTTGCGACTGGAAGCCAGCGAAAGAACCAGGGTATCCAGCGGGACGCCATCGAGCACGATCGCGACGAACACCTCACGCTGGCGCGGCGTGAGTTCGGTGTCCACCGCCCGGCGCAGCGCGGCGACCAAGTCCCGCCACTCGGCCTCCTGCGCGGGGTCCAAGCCGAACCGGGCCGGCAACCGGTCCCAGTCTTCAGCGTCCAACCGCACAACCGGGTGACGCCAGAAGTGCCGCCCGATCTTGGCTGACACCTCGAAGATGACGAACTTGTACGCCCAAGTCGTGAACCGGCTCTCTCCCCGGAACTGGCCGATCTTGGCGGTGATGGCCAGCAGCGCATCGGCAGCGGCCTGATGGGCCACATCATCGAGTTCCGGGCCGCTGATCGCCAATCGCGGCGCGCGGCGGGCGGCCTCCCTGCGCGCGATCTGAAGCAGCCGCTCATGCAGCCGCGCCAGCGCGGCTTCCCGCTGCGGGCCCGCACCGGCCAGCGCCTGAAGCCACTCCGCTGACTCAGCATCCAGCCGGGCAGGGCCGGCCAGCGCCTTCTGGACCGTATGATCACCCGCTCGCTGCTGCAGTGTTTCGTCCCCTCTCATTCGTAGCTGCGGGGCGTCCGGCTTGGTCTAATGTGCCCACAGCGAAGCGAGGCCCGCGGTGAGCCCGCCCGCTCCGGCGGCCCGGGCGAGCACACAACCGCGCAGAGCAGGTAAGACCCGCGAACCACGCAGGCGCTAACGAAATATGACAGACACCACACTCCTGCACCCCCGCGACCAGTTCCCCGCGCTCACCGTGGCCCGGCCCGGCGGCGGCACTCTTCGCCTGCCAGACGACCTGGCCGACCACTTCGGCGTAATCCTGTTCTACCGCGGGTCCTGGTGCCCGTACTGCAACGCCCAGCTCAGCGCCTTCCAGCGCTCCCTGGACTACCTCGCCGACATCGACACCCTGGTGGCCGCGCTGTCGGTGGATGACGAAGCCACCACCCAGGACCTGATCGCCAGACACGGGCTACGGTTTCCCGTCGGCCACAGCGCCGATGCCCGCGCCATCGCCGCCGCCACCGGTGCCTTCGTCAACGACGGCCCGGAGTACCTCCAGTCCACCGGCTTCGTGCTCGACCCAGGCGGCCGGGTCGTGGTCAGCGTATATTCCAGCGGCGCCATCGGGCGGCTCGTCCCCGGCGACGTCATCGGCCTGATCCGCTACCTCCGCGAACATACCGAGGCCAGCCGTCCCTCCTAGATGACCTATGCGTAGGTCAGTGGTGGGACTGTAAAAATACCGACTGGCCCACCAGCCAGATCCCCACCACTTCGCCGCCTTCAGCCGCGAGTACCCGTCCGGCCTCGCCATCCTCGAGCTTGGCCATCACCTGGTCCATGGGGCATCCGGGGGCACCACTATTTGGTCGCTGAGCGGGACCATGTGATCTCGCAGCCGGCTGGTGGGCCATTGGTCGCTCGGCACCCGGCGAACCTTCCGCAGCGTCAGCAGGCCGATCGTCTGCCCCCGCTCGTCCACCGGGAACGCGCTGTGGTCGAAGCGCATGAAGTAGCGGTCCACGGCGTCCTGCAGGGCGAGGTCCGGCGGGATCCGCAACAGGGTGTCGGCCATCACGTCGTGCGCCTGGACACCTCGCAGCAGCTGCCGGATCTGGAGCTCCTGGTAGGAGACTCGGGCGGCCTGGACTAGGAACCATCCGATGAACGCGAACCAGATGCCGCCAGCTAGATTCCCGGCCAGGAGGAAGGCCACGCCGCCCGCCACCAGCAGCCACCCCACCGCCTGGCCGCCCAGGGAGGCGATCCGGGTCGCCGGGCGAAAGCTGCCCGTGGCCCGCCACACGACCGAGCGCAGCACCCGCCCGTCGTCAAGGGGGAATCCCGGGATCAGGTTGAACCCGGCCAACAACACATTGAGCCAGGCAAGGTAGCCGAACATCCCGATCAGCGATCTCGCTGCGCGACGTGCAGGAAGCCGCGTCCCACGCCGATCCGTGGACGACCATGCGTTATGACCGGGCCAGGGCCTCCCTCGACCGGCACGCTACCTACATCGTGGCCGCCTACGTTGCTGGAGCAGCCCGGTAGCCCTGCATAGGGCGCCGCCTGGCCGGCAAGGCCGAGCCAGGCGGTCGGCGCCAGGCCGTCAGTTACACGGCGCGCACGGCCGCCCGCAACCGCGAGCCGCCGCTAGGCGCGGTTTCGTGGTCCATCAAGTGACGGCATCGGTCGCCGCAGAATGGGAAGTTATGTGCGCGTTAGCCTCGGGTTCGTGGCCGGCCATGAGGCTCGGTCGATGACGCCGGCCAGTGCTGTGCCACGGCGAATCACCGGCGCAGCGGAATCTCGCCGCTAGTCCCCGGCCGGCCACGATGCATCACCAGGTGTGGCGGCCGCCGCGCCCCGGAAGGAGAGCTATGCCTCTGCGACCTGCGCATCGCCCCGGCCGCCGCCATCCCGCACCCGTCGCGCTGCCCCGTCGAGTGCATCTGGCCCGGCGCCGGCGGGTGCCCGCGCCAGTGAACCGGGCACCCACCGAATAGCGCCACGGAGCGCTGGCGAACCGCGTCATTCAGGTCTGGAAGTCACAGCGTGGGACGAAGCGAACTGTGCCACCAGGAACCGCGCGGGACAGGCCAGGCCGGAAGAGATGCGCAGCGCAATCGTGCTGGCCGCGGACGTTCGCCTCGTCAGCTACTCAGCGATAGTTAACACATCACTTGACTGTCAGCGGCCCGAGACCTATACTTAAGCATATGCTTAACTATTCTGGGACGCTTGACCGGGTGTTCCAGGCGCTCGCCGACCCGACCCGGCGGAACCTGGTCGAGCGCCTGATCCGCGGCCCAGCCTCGGTTAGTGATCTCGCGCAGCCCCTGGCCATGTCGCTGCCTGCGGTGATGCAGCATCTCGGCGTGCTTGAAGCGTCCAGCCTGGTCCGGTCCGAGAAGGTCGGCCGGGTGCGCACCTGCCGCATAGAACCAGGGGCGCTGCGCATGGCCGAGGACTGGATCACCGCCCAGCGCACGGCGTGGGAGCAACGCCTCGACCAGCTCGGCGACTACCTGGCCGAGCAGCCCGGATCACTCACAGCACCCGAGCCGCCAGAGCCAAGGAGCACACCATGACCGGCCGCTGCGTCGTCCATTCCACCTTCAGTGTTGAGCGCGTCTATGACACGCCGGCCGGCCGGGTATTCGCGGCGTGGGCCGACCCAGCAGCCAAGGCCCGCTGGTTCTCCCCCAGCGGCCCGCACGAGCTCGACTTCCGCGTCGGCGGCCGGGAGGTGAACCGCGGCCGCAGCCCCGACGGCCAGGTCCTGACGTTCGAGTCGCACTACCACGACATCGTGGCCGGCCAGCGAATCGCCTACACCTCGGCCCTCTCTGTAGGGGAGAACGTGGTGACCGTGTCGCTCACGACCGTCGAGCTCACCCCCAACGGCTACAGCACCCGGCTGGTCCTCACCGAGCACGGGGCCTTCCTCGACGGCCACGAGCAGCCGGCCTGGCGGAAGCAGGGGACCAGCGACTGGCTCGACGCCCTCGGCGCAGAGCTGAGGGACCGGCCAGATGCCTGACCGCCCGGTACCAACGACCCAGCCCCGGGCCCTGGAGGAACCAAGCCATGTCCATCGATCATGTTCTCGCCGTCGTTCCGGTAGCCGACTTCGAAGCTTCCCGCGCCTGGTACGAGCGTTTCTTCGGCCGTCCCGCCGACAACCTGCCGATGGAGGGCCATCTCGCCGAATGGCGGGTGACCGGCAGCGGCTGGGTGCAGGTCACCTTCGACGCCGGCCGGGCCGGCTCAGCCCTCCTGAACTTCGCCGTAGACGACCTGGACCGGCACATCGCCGACCTCTCCGGCAGGGGCCTGGCCTCAGGAGCGGTCGAGACGGTGAACAAGAACGTGCAGCTGTCCGCCATCACCGATCCCGACGGCAACAAGATCACCTTCATCGGGAACTTCCGCATCAGGTACTGAACGCATCCTTCGTCGGGAGTCATTTGCCGATCGCCAACAGCGCGCGTGAGTCGTGCGCCGCATCTCGCTTCATGGAGTCTTCGGCCCTATGCTCATCGAGGGATCTTCCCTTTGCCGACGTCGCGACACTTGACGATCGACAAGACGCCCAGCGGACGCGAACGGGGAGGACACGATCATGAGCGACACCACGACTGCGAGCGCGGAGAGCGCGGTCCGGCCGTTCCGAATCGAAGTACCTCAGGGCGAGATCGACGAGCTGCGCCGCCGCATCAATGCGACGCGCTGGCCGACCAGGGAACTCGTCACTGATCGGTCGCAGGGTGTGCAATTGGCGGCGATACAGAACCTCGCGCGCTACTGGACGACCGAGTACGACTGGCGCCGGTGCGAGGCGCGATTGAACGCGCTGCCGCAGTTTAAGACCGAGATCGACGGGCTGGACATCCACTTCATCCACGTCGAGTCGGCACACAAGAACGCGTTGCCGTTGATCATGACGCACGGCTGGCCGGGCTCGGTCGTCGAACTGCTCGACACTATCGGTCCACTCACCGACCCGACCGCGCACGGCGGTCGCGCTGAGGACGCGTTCCACCTCGTGCTGCCGTCGATCCCCGGCTACGGGTTCTCCGACGAGCCGACCGAGCTCGGCTGGGGCCCCATCCGTATCGGACAGGCGTGGGCGGAGCTGATGCGGCGCCTGGGTTATACCCGGTACGTCGCGCAGGGGGGCGACGTGGGCTCCCAGGTCACCGACGCGATGGGCCGCCTGGCACTCGACGGGCTGATCGGCATCCACACCAACCTTCTCACGCCGGCGCTGGGCAATGCCGAGGCCCTGAGCGGGTCGCCGCCCTCGCCAGAAGAACGTGCCGCCCTCGACGCGCTCGCCGAATTCAATGCGACCGGCGCTGGGTACTTCGTGGAGCAGGCGACGCGCCCGGAGACGATTGGCTACGCCCTCCTGGATTCACCCATCGCGCTGGCAGCGTGGATGATCGATCACGATACGGACAGCTACCAAAAGATCGCCCGCGGTTTTGTCCACGGACAACCTTCGGGCAATCTCACCCGGGAACACATCGTCGACAACATCACCCTGTATTGGCTGACAGGTACCGGGGCGTCGGCTGCGCGCTCGTACTGGGAAGAAGGACAAGAAAATGCTCGTGCGGCCGCTCAGGCTCCCACGCCGGTCTCGATTCCGGTCGGCTTCACGACGTTCCCCGGGGAGATCTGGCGGACCCCGCGCAGCTGGGTCGAGAAAGCGTACCCCAACGTCATCTACTTCAACGAGGTGGACAAGGGCGGTCACTTCGCCGCTTGGGAGGAACCGGGGCTCTTCTCGGAAGAGTTGCGCGCCGCCTTCCGCCCGCTGCGTTAGCCGACACTCGTGAGCTCATCCTGGAGACGCCGCGTGATCCCGACCGGGTCAGCAGCTTCCTCAATATCCGGGTCAAAGACATCGACGCCGTGTACGCCGAATGGAGCGCCCGGGGTGCTCAATTCCTGACGCCGCCGCAACAGCACCAGTACGAGAAGCGCTGCTACATCCGCGATCCCGACGGTCATCTGATCGAAGTGGGGCAAACCACGGACCCAGAGGGGGACTGGTCGCCCGCTCACTGGCCGTCGACTACGTCCGGCGGGGAGTCCGGGTGAATGCCGAGATCACCGGCGAGATTATTCACATCGGCGGTGGCTAGTCCCCCGGACACTGAGATCCCGGCCGGCCATTTCCGACAAGGCCGTATCTCCCCGCCGTTCCCTGTTCTCAGCGAGCCACTGCGAGGCCGTTCGGGTCGGCGATGCTCTGGACCGCCGTTGTTAGTACTGTGACGCTGAGGAGGTTTCGGTCATGACGACTGCGGTCATCGGCACTGGAGGGATCGGGTCGGTCATCGCCCGCGCGCTCGCCTCAGGCGGCGAGAACCTGCGGCTCTCGAGCGCCGACAAGGAGTCGGCACGAACGCTGGCTGCACAGATCGGTCCCGCCGCGGTCGTCGCCGTCGACAACCGCGACGCGCTGCAGGGCACCGGTGCCGTCGTCCTCGCGTTGCGGTTTACCGTGCTGAAGGGCGTCATAGACAAGATCGCCGGCCCGCTGACCGGCAAGGTCGTGGTCGTTCCGAGCAACCCGCTCACCACCGACGCGCACGGCAACGTCTCACGTGTCCTGCCGGAAGGGCAATCCTCCGGGAAGGCCGTAGCCGACTGGTTGCCGGCGGGGGCGCGCCTGGCCATGGCGTTTGGAACCCTATCGGCCGATCTCTTCAAGTCCTCCAGCAACCGGTCACCGGAGCCGGCGGTCCTGTTCTACGCGACCGACGACGACCGTGCTGGCGCGGAAGTCGAGCGGCTGATCCGAACGGCCGGCTTCGAGCCGGTGAAGGCCGGCGGGATCGAACAGTCGGGTCGACTCGAGGTGGGCGGTGATCTTCACGATCTCGTAGTCGGCCCCGCACAGGCGCGGTCACTGATCGGCGGAGCCTGATCGCTTCGCCGCCCTGGCCGGGGGCACCTCTTCGGTCGGGCCTTCGCCCAGACGGTCTTGACGGCGCTGACCTTCGCGGTGTCGAAAGGCACGGACCGTGGTATCGAGAACGAGGTGGCTCCCGCCACCACACACTTCCCCGCCCTCCTGACCTGCCCCTTTCCCCATGAATCCTGCGCAGGAAGGGCCGTAAAGGTGCCCGGGCGCCGTCCGGTGCCACCTGTGCGCCGCGGCGCCGACTGTCCGGCGGCCTGAGTATTGCGTGCTATTGAGCTAGACCCCATGGACTTGATTGGAGATGCACCTATCTGGACGATCTGCGCGCTCGGAGCCTGGAACCGCCTGAACTCACGTGAGCAAATATTCGGCGTTCGGGTGAGTGTCAATACAGAGGCGTTCCCCTTGTTTGTTACGTACGGTGATCGCCGCCGGGTTGCGTTCATTACGGAGTCCGTGGTATTGAACGTCAGCATTTTCCATGGCATGCAAGAGGTCTGGGGTTCGAATCCCCATAGCTCCACTTTGTGACATTTTTCCAGGTCAGAGCCCTGATAGAAGATCAGCTTCAGATTCATGGCTGGATCTTGCCCGCCGAGACTCCTGCAACTTTCCGTAATATCTGCTGGTCAGAGGCGTGCGGGATGCTGGTACTGATCGGTTGCGTGTCTCGCAACCGGGTTTTCCGGGGACACGATGGCGTGCATTCATATGCAGACCGTTGTCGCCATCATGCCGTGGACGTCTATGGTGGTCGGAACGCACACGGCGTCCGTGCGCCCGGTCCGTTATTCGGCGCGGAGTGCGAAGGCGGTGCGGGCGCAGGCAGCCCAGCTGGCTGGGCCGAGCGCGCCGGCGACCGCGATCAGCAGGCCGGCCAGGGCGAGGAGGATGAACTCCCACGGCTGGTACACCGACAGCAGTGACGGTGGGATGCCGGAGTTCGCCGCGCTCGCCATGACCGGGACCAGGCCGTGGTGCAGGGCCACCCCGGCGGGCACCGCCACGACCCCGGCGAGCAGGCCGGTGACGGCGACCGAGCAGATGATCATCACCAGGGTCTGCAACGGGACCATCCCGACCGCCTTGAACACGCCGATAGCGTGTGCCCGCTCCCTGATCTGGAGTGCCACGGTGTTCAGCACGCCGAGCCCGGCGACGATGATGATCACGATGGTCAGCATGGTGACAAGGGTGACCACCGCGACGAGATGAGTGCCGCCGGTGTTGACGGTGACCGCGAGCGAGCTGCCAAGGGCCGCTGACAGCATGTTGGCGTAGGCCTGCGCATCGGTGCCCGGTTTGAGTGCCACGCCGTACTGCGACTGTCCGGCGGCCGGGTCAACCTCATGCAGAGTCGCGGCGCTCAGGAACATGTCGGGCTGGTTACCCGGCTGGAACACCTCGCCGGCGATCGTCATTGTGAGATGGCGGCCGCCAGAGGCCAGCGTGTACGTGGAGCCCACCTTGGTCCCGGTGTCGGTGAGGAACAGCGTGTTCACGTCCACCTGATCAGGCCCGGAGTACAGGTGCCCCGAGACTGGCGCGAGTCCTGCCCAGGCCGGGTCGCCGCCATAGGCGGTGACCTCCACGCCGGCGGGCACCGCGGGCAGGCTCAGGTGGTCCTCTGTGATGGCGAGGTCGTGCAGTGTGCCGGGCTGGGCGGCCAGCGCCGCCGCGGCGGCCTGCTGTTGCACGGCGGTCAGCGCCCGCCCGACGACCACGCTATGGCTGGTGCCGCCGGAGCCCGCGCTGCCGCCGGGGCCGTTCAGGGCTCCGGGAGCCACCGAGCCCGGCGGCACGGCCGTGACCGTGACCGGGAGGGCAGCGTGCCGCGAGCCGTCGGTGATCGCCCGGTCCAGCGAGGCGCCCAGTCCGAGACCGAACGTCACCGCCACCACGCCGAACAGCACCGCGAGCGCGGTCACCAGCGTCCGGGCGGGACGGGCGGACGGTGCCGCGAGCCCGAGCGTGACCGCCCGGGGCAGCATGATCAGCCGGACCAGCGCCCGCTGCGCGAGATACCCGTGGGCTGGTCGCGGGGCACGCCCGGTCGCGATCGCCGCGACCGCGCTCAGCCGTCCCGCGCGCAGCGCCGGGAGCACCGCGCCGGCTGCGGTCAGTAGCAGGACCGCCAGCGGCACAGCCGCATCGGCCCAGAGCGGGACGCCGAGCACGCCGACCTGGTAGACCTGCGCGTTCTGGCCGAGCAGCGGGATTGCCAGCAGGTTCCCGCCCACCACCCCGGCCACGCAGCCGGACAGCGCGGGCACCGCCACCATGAGCACGTAGCAGGCCACCACCTGAGCGGGGGTGAAGCCGACCGACTTCAGCACGCCGATCCTGGTGGTCCCGGCGATTACGGCGCCGCTGACCACGTTGACCACGATGAGCACCGAGATCACCAGCGTTAGCAGGCCGAACGCGATGATGAACGGCACCCACGGCGCGATGGTGCTCTGCTCGGATTGCCGCGCGTCCAGCCAGGACGCGGTGCCGGCCAGCGCCCCGGCCGGCAGCGCAGCGCGCAGTGTGGCGACGTCGGCGCTGATCGCGGCAGCCGTGCCGGCGCCGGAGAACTGGTACAGCATCTGCGCCTGCCCGGAGCCGCCGGTCCTGGCGCCCGCCGCGGTGGCGAGCGCCGGGATCTCCGACGGCAGCACCCACGCATCCGAGGTGCTGGTGATCGAGGTCGCGACGCCGACCACAACCAGCTTCTGCGAGCCCACCGTGATCGTGGACCCGGGGGTGCCGCTGCCTGCTACGACGACCTGGCTGTCGCTGTCCGGCCAGTGGCCCTGGCTCAGGTAGAGGTCATCTACCGGGCCGCCCGGGGAGGACCGGCCGGTGATCGTGAGCTGCTGGGCGCTGGAGCCGGCTATGCCAGGCAGCGTGACCTGCGCGGTGAGCGGGATCTCAGAGAACGGCCCGGCCGTCGTGGTCACTCCGTGCGCGTGCGCGGTCGCCACGAGTTGCGCCACCGTGGCCAAGGTGGTGTCCACGGTGGCGGTGACGTTAGCGCCGTGCTGCGCCGCGAACGCGCGGTCGAACGGGTTGCTGGAGTCGGCCAGCGTGGCCAGGGCCAGGGTGGAGGCGGCGGTGGAGGCGAGCGCGACTAGGCCGATGATTACGGCCTGGAGCCTGCGGCCGCCCAGCCCGCCGCGCGCCGCCCGGATAATCGCCTTCATGACAGTGCCCTGTCTCGCGCTGTTGCTGATGCTCCTGATGTGATGCGCCCGTCGGCGATCGCGATGGTCCGGTGCGTGTACCGGGCGGCCAGGTCCGGGTTGTGGGTGACCAGGACCAGCGTCTGACCGGCGGCGTTCAGCTCCGTGAGCAGCGCGCCGATCTCCTCCCCGGTCGCGGTGTCCACCGCGCCGGTGGGCTCGTCGGCCAGCAGCACCGCGGGGTTGTTGATCAGCGCCCGGGCGATCGCCACCCGCTGCCGCTGCCCACCGGACAGCCGCGCGGGGTAGGCGTCGCGCTGGTGCTCGATCCGCAGGCTGACCAGCAGCTCATCGGCGCGTTCGCGGGCCGCCGCCGCCCGCGTGCCGGCCAGCTGGGCTGGCAGCAGGATGTTGTCGAGGGCGGTCATGTCGTCGAGCAGGTTGAAGAACTGGAAGATCATGCCGACCTGCCGCCGGCGGAACCGGGCGGCCGCGGTCTCGCTGAGCTTGTCCACCCGCTCGCCTCCGACCCAGACGGCGCCCGCTGTCGGCCGGTCCAGCGCGGCGATGAGATTGAGCAGCGTCGACTTGCCGCTGCCCGACTGCCCCATGATGGCGACGGCGTCGCCGGGCGCGATCGTCACGGTGACTTCCGCGACCGCCGCCGGCGCGCCGCTGTCATACTGCTTTGACACCTTGTCCAGGTGAACCAGTGCGTCCATGCCAGGACCGTAGGTCCGGTGCCCGTGCTGCCGCGTCGCCCGTGCTATGCAATCCGGGTACCGTATGTGGCTGACTGCGAGGCCGCCGTCATCCGCTGGATGTACGCGAACTACACACGGCGGGCGATGGCCCGGCAGCCTCGGCCGGCGACAATGGCCTCATGACCGGACGCGCGCACAGGCTGGTCGCCTTCCTCGGGAAGGCCGAGCCGCGCCGCCCGCCGTCCGGCTGGGCGCTGGCGCTCGACGCCGCGATCGCGGTGGCCGCAGCGGTCGGCGCGGTCATGGAGGTGGCCGACCGCACTCTGCAGAACCTGTTCGTCGGTCCCGGCGGCGCCATCATGATCCAGCCGGTCACGGTCCACGCGCCCGCCGCAGCGCTCGCCGCCGCCGCGCTGACCGCGCTGCCGCTGGCGGCCCGGCGGCTGTACCCGATCATGGCCTGGCTCGTGATCGCCGCCGCGATCACGGCGATCGCATTCTCCCCACATGCCGCGATACCGTCGGTCGCGTCCGGGACCGCCGTCTTCGCCGCCTACAGCGCGGTCCTGCACAGCCGGTACCGGAACCTTGCCGTCGCGGCGGTCCTGGCCGTCGCCGCCATCGTGACCTCCACGTTCGGTGACCTGCTGCCGCTCCTGCCCGCCCGGGGCACCGCGATCCTCACGCTCGCCGCCGCGACCGCCGCCGGGCTCGGCATCAGGGAACTGCGCCGGCGGCTGCTGGACTCCAGGGCGCAGCTGCGCCGCTCCACGCAGGAGCACCAGGCCGCCACCCACCGCGCCGTCGACGCCGAGCGCGCCCGCATCGCCAGCGAAATGCATGACGTCGTGACACACAACGTGAGCGTGATGGTGGTGCAGGCGGGCGCGGCGCGCAAGGTGCTGGCCAGCTCACCTGGTGACGCTGAAGACGCGCTGCTCGCCGTCGAGGCCAGCGGCCGGGCCGCGATGGCCGAACTGCGGAACCTGCTCGGGCTGCTCAGCCCGCCTGGGGGCGGCCCCGGTGAGGGGGCGCTGCGTCCGCAGCCCGGGCTCGCCGGGCTCGACGCCCTGATCGCGCGGGTATCGGCAGCCGGGCTGCCTGTCGAGCTCCGGGTCAGCGGCGCGCCCCGGCCGTTGCCATCCGGCGCTGACCTGACCGCCTACCGTGTGGTACAGGAAGCCCTCACAAACGTGCTTCGTCATGCTGGGGAGCCGGTGGCGTCCGTCTGGATTAAATGGGGAGAGCAGCTGGTGATCACGGTCAGCGACGACGGGACCGGTACCAGCGGCGGCCCTCCCGGACGGGGATTGCTCGGGCTGCGTGAGCGGCTGTCGATCTACAGTGGGGAACTGGACGCCGGCCCCCGGCCGGGCGGCGGCTGGCAGCTTCGGGCGGTCATGCCACTGGGCCCCGCACCATGAAAGTGGTGATCGCCGACGATCAGGCGCTGGTGCGCGGCGGGTTCCGGCTGATCCTGAGGGCAGCCGGCATCGAGGTCTCCGCAGAGGCGGCCGATGGCGCGCAGGCCGTCACGGCCGTGCTCAAGCACCGGCCAGACGTGGTGCTGATGGACATCCGGATGCCGGAACTGGACGGCATCGAGGCGACCCGGCGCATCCTGGCCGTCGGCCCGGCCGCAGCCGGAGTGCGGATCATCATCCTGACGACGTTCGACCTGGACCAGTACGTGTACGCGGCGCTCGCCGCGGGCGCCAGCGGCTTCCTGCTCAAGGACGTCACGCCGGAACACCTGGTCGCCGCCGTCCAGCTAGTGCAGACCGGGGACGCGCTGCTCGCCCCGTCGATCACCCGCCGCCTGGTCGAGCGCTTCGCGCCGGGCCCCCGGCAGGCCGGCGCACCCGGATCGCCCGGGCTGCCGGGCCGCGACCTGTCCGTCCTGACGCCACGCGAGTTCGAGGTGCTCGGGCTGATCGCGCGCGGCATGAGCAACGCCGAGATCGCCGCCGCGCTGACGCTCAGCGAGGCGACGGTGAAGACCCACGTGGCCAGGATTCTGACCAAGCTGGACCTGCGCGGCCGGGTGCAGGCCGTCGTTCTCGCCTACCAGACCGGCCTGGTGACACCTGGATCGCCAGTTACACGGGAGGCTCACGAGGGCCTAGACCGCGCCTGATGACATCGGCGCTGGGCTGGGGACCGGAGCGATCGTGCGTGTCAGGGCACACGGAGCCCCGCAGACGGTCGTCTCGGGCCTGACGTTGCCGACCGGCATGACCGTCGGGCCTGATGGAGCGTTCTACGTCTCCGAACGAGGTTTCGGTTTCGGCGCTGGAGCCGGCCAGATCCTCCGCATCCAACCCTGACCGTCATGACGACCCCGGGCCAGCCCCAGGCCGGCCCGGGGTCGTTCGCACCCAAGGCACAGTTGAGGTGCCGTTCGCGCCCGGCGGCGACTCCGGAGCCTGAGCCCGATCCCACGCAAGGCTGATCGCATCGACAGCGGGCAGCAGGGATCCCGGCCGCCGCCTGTCAGACAATCCCGGCCGCAAGAGCGCGTTCCGAAGACATGCGAAGACACAGATTCGCCATATCTGGACAGCCTGCGTGATGGTCGCCCTTGAGCCGGCAGCCGTGCCGATCGGCGGATCCGGCGCGCCCGCACCCCTGGCCCACGGTGGCCACGTTTCGTGACATGCGGACCGTCACTGGGCGGCTGCGGCGGGCAGATCCCGAGGGCTGCCGAAAGAGTCGTCTGGCCGGGCTCCTTGGCAGCTGGAGGCTCTGGTGATCGCCCGGTCGGCGGCATGACCGTGTGTGCTGCTGAATGGGGTGGCTGTGAAAGGCCCTTGGCTGGCGATCCAGTGGCAGCCCGTTAGGCTGACGCGCGATGAAGGGTAACCGGGTCCTCGCTGTGGTGTCCGCCGCTCAGCTCGCGTCCGGGCTCGGCGGGATGGCGCTGGGGATACGCCGCCGTCACGCGTTCGATATCCCGTCCTGGCCAGGACGGCAATCTGCTGTCGGCCGTGATCGCGTGCTGATGGGAACCGCTCTGTCCGCGCCCGTGGTGATGCTGGCCGCACCGGCATGGGCAATAGTGGCCCTGGCTGGGATAAAGCGGAGACGCCGGTTGTCGCCGCCGGGATATGCCTCGCCGCGGTCATGGCCCTGATCGGCCTGCGCCCTGCCAGCACGCAGGCAGAGATCGGCCGACCCGAACCGGTAGCGCAGACCGAGCGCTCCCGTCAGCGCGGACCACGCGATTGGCGGCGTGCCTTAGCGGCCGTAGCATCGGTGGATGGTGACCGAGGACGACGTTCGCCGGGTCGCATTGTCTCTGCCTGCGACCGTCGAGAAGTCCTACAACCGGCTCCCCTCTTTCCGGGTGGGCAGCAACCTGTTCATCCGCATTCACGAGCTGCCGGACGTGTTGTTCGTGCGCTGTGCGAACCTCGAGGAGCGCGACGAACTGCTCAAAGCCGAACCGGGGAAGTTCTTCATCACCCCCCATTACGACGGCTACCCGGCGGTCCTCGTCCGGCTCGGACAGGCCGGCCTCGACGAGGTGGCCGAGCTTGTGACCGAGGCCTGGCGGATCTGCGCCCCGAAGCGGCTGCTCGCCGCATACGACGCGAAGCACCCGCCGCACCATGACGGGGAGCCAGCGGCCCTGCCACCCGTCCGGCCCACCAACTCACCGCGCGCGAATCGCGGCAAATGAGGACGTTCACCCCAAGGGCGCTGATGCATAAATATACGGACAGCTGCTCGTGCTGGACCATAACCGGGGCCGGCCAGGCCGCGGGGAGCCGGTAGATAACCGCGCGCCGACCCCGCCGTTCGGAGCGGCTGGCGACTTCTCGGGCTGACTTGCTGGGGGCGCGCCTATCGGGCATCATGTACTCCCGCCAAGAAGTGCCTTCGTGTTCGGTGGATGCATCCGATAGCGGGAGGGCCGATGCCGAGCGGCGATGAGATCCGAGACGTTCAGCGAGCGACGTGGGCCGGGCTTTCTGCGGGCTGGGAGAAGTGGGACTCGGTCATCATGGATCAGCTGGGCCCGGTCGGCACAGCGATTATCGAGCGTCTCGGCATCGCTGATGATCAGCAGCATCTCGACATTGCCGCGGGCACTGGTGAGCCGGGGCTGACCGTCGCCAAGCTCGCGCCGGGGGGACACGTCGTTCTGACCGATCTTGCGCCTGAGATGCTCGACATCGCGACGCGACGAGCGAACGCGCAAGGGATCACCAATTTTGAGACCAAGGTGTGCAGCGCCGATGACCTGCCATTCGGTGACGCGACATTCGACAGTATCTCGGTGCGGTTCGGATACATGTTTTTTCCCAACGTCGCCAAAGCGACCGCTGAGTTCGCGCGCGTGCTCAAGCCGCGCGGGCGTCTCTGCTCGTCGGTATGGGTCAAGCCCGGGGAAAACCCGTGGACGGCGATCGCCATGCAGGCGATCGCGACGGAGGCGGTGCTGGCGCCACCGGACCCGGGCGGCCCGAATATGTTCCGGTGCGCTGCCCCGGGATATGTCAGTGCCCTGTACGAGGCCGCGGGGCTGCGCGACGTTGCCGAGTGGAACGTCGACGTCGAACTCGTGACGCGATCGCCCGCGCAGTATTGGGAGATGATGAGCGAGCACGTCTCGCTCGCAGTTGCGGCGCTTCAGCAGGTCGACGAGCCGGCGCGGGAGCGGATCGCGAAAGCCGTCATCGCCAAGGTCAGCACCTACGAAGAAGACGGCAAGGTAAGGATTCCGGGCGTGGCGCGCTGCATCGTCGGCACGAAGTAGGAACCCCCGAACTGGAGCGTCTGCGCACAGTTGCCGAGCCGCGGAGCTCATCTTGGCAGCCGAAAATAGCCGGCCTTCGGCGTTCTCTACTCAGCGGCGATGATGCTGCATGACTGACCGCCACGATCGACGGCCGTGGCCCAACGTTTGCGAATGTTCATGCGCATTACGCAATGACCATGCGCTCGGCCAACGTCCGCTATTCGGCATGACCGGTCGTCAGTAAGCCAGGTCGCCGGGGTGCTGGACTGGGACTTCGCCCAGCCAGGGGACCCGTGATTCGACACCGGTCACCTCGCCTGGTTCACCGTGCCGCTGATGGACGACGAGCGGGCCGCGAGCGCAGGTTCCCGGAACGGCCAGACGGGCGGAGGGTGTAGCAGCGGGTCCGAATTTGCTGGCCGGGACGGATTCCTGGTTGGTCAGTGTCCCTGGTGAGTCAGGCAAGCCCAGACAACCGGGTCGGTCAGGTCCACTCTCGGAAGGGTGTCACGCATCTGGGCCGGCATCGCCTCCGGGATCCGCCGGTCGGGGTCGAGCATCCAGAGCTGTGCGCGGTGCAGCGCATCCACCGGGCGGGCGCCCCGGCTGAGGTAGTAGTGCACCATGAACATGAGCACGGCTGTGCCCGCGTCCTTCATCCGCCACAGCGACCCCAGGACCGTGCTGGCGCCCCCGAGCAAGAACGCGGTCGAGAGCGTGAACACCTCGTCGAAGGCATCCGTAGCGAGGTGGGTCGTGCAGGCGGCCAGGCAGACGCAATAACTTTCCCGTGGAGTCAGCCTGCTGATCCCTTCAGCTCGGAGCCGCTGATCGCCGAGTACAAGGGCCGACGATCCGGGCTGAGCCGCGTCTACGATGGCATGTCCGGCGTAGTGGAGCAGCGAGTGCCCGGCATTCGCGAGCGCCGCGCGGAGCCGGGCCGGGGTGGCTGCCGCATCGGTCAGCTCAGGCGGCTCGCCCCAGGTGATGGCGTCAGGATAGAAGGCGGCCCGCAGCGCCTGCGTCTCTGCCTGCGCGTACGGCAGGTCGCCGCCGGGATCACCGACGAGCAGTACTGAGGAATCCAGCACCGGCGGGGAGCGGCGGGCGATCCGGGACAGCAGTGCCCCGGAGGCCGCGTAGGAGAATGTGACCGCGTCCATGGCATACCGGCGCTCGCTGGGGGGCAGGCTCTGATCGCCGGCGGGAAAGGCCGCATGCCACGGGACCACGCATAGGGCGTCCACGGGGACCAGGACAACCCGCGCCCGCCGGGCCGAGTGGATGCGGCCGAGCGCAGGCCGCAGCGGGCCCATCGCCGCCTCCCATGCCCACTGGCAGGTCTGCTCGAGCGTGTTCCGCCAGGCGTCACGGCCGTCCGGGCTGCCGCCGGGCGCCAGCAGGGCGTGATGCGCGCGCAGGTAGCCGCCGATGACGCTGTCCGGGCCAACGGCCAGGTCCGGCAGGTTATCCCAGCGCACCTGGCCGCTGGCGGTGACCATCAGCGCGCCGCCCGGCCGGTCGGGACCGCTGCCTCGCTCTAGCGGCCGCCCGGCGCCTAGGTAGGCCGCTGAACTGCGGCCCTGCGGGACCAGGTAGACGACAGCGTCGTAGCCGAGTTGCTGCAGCGTGGCGGCCAGGCCTTCGCGGTCCGGCGGCTGCAGCAGGTCGGCCAGGTCGCCGGAGGCCGCTAGCCGGTCCAGGGCCCGGTGCCGTACGTCTTCGGGAACTTTCAGGTCGTCGGCCGGCTCTCGCTCGGCGGCGTCCTGGCTGTGCCGCCAGTCCTCCGCCAGCCCCGGCTCGCCGATGGCCTCCAGTCGGTCGCTGACCGAGCCGGCGGCTCCGGCGGCCAGCAGGGTCAGCCCGCGCCCGGTCTCCAGCGCGGTGATCGCCTCATCGTCCGCGCCGTCTGCCAGGCACCAGGTGACAACCTCGTGGGAGTCGCCAGAGGCCGCGCGTGCGGTCAGGATCGCGTCCTGCGTGCCGGACTGGAGCAGCACGCCCAGCGCGTGCCCTCGCAGTACCTGGACGCCGAGGTCTCGTGACCGCTGCCGGTCGGGGCTGTTGCGTACCTGCTCGACTAGGCCTTGCGCCATCAGGTTACGGATCTCACTCACGTCGGATCCGCCGCGCTGCAGCCAGTCCAGCAGCTGACGGCGTTGCACGTCTTGAGTCGCGGGCTGGTCCAGGTACGCCTGCAGGGACTGCTGCCAGCGCAGGTTGTCGCGGTGCCGGAGCATTCGGGCCTGCTGCATCCCGAGTAGATGGCCGACCGGGTCGGAGTAGCGTGCCTCCCGAGACAGGGCATCGATGCCGGACAGCGCTGCGTCGAGCCGCTGCGGGCTGGCACCCGGCCGGATGGCCCCGATCCCGCCGAGCATCGAGGTCGCCAGGTCAATCAGCTCGGTCGGCAACTCCCGTTCGGCGAGGCTCGATCGCGCCTCCTGCAGTAGCCGCTCTGCCTGCTCGCCGGCGGAGCGGATCTCTGGGTCGGTGTCACCGAGGACCAAGGCCAGCGATATCTGGATGACCAGCGTCTGCGGTTTCGGCGGCTCTTCCCTCGCCGCGTGGCTCACCGCCGCCCATGCCTCCCTGAACGTCGCCTGTTGCTGCGCCCCGCTCTCGGCCTGGGCCTGCGTCATCAGCCCGGCCGCGAGCACCCCTTGCAGCCGATAGTCGAGCGGGCTGCCGAGCGGCGTGATCGCGATCGCGGTACGTAGCGCCTCGAGCGCGCGGCTGATCGCGTCCGGGCCGCCTACTGTCCAGGCCATCCGAAGCAGCTGGATGCCCCGGTTGGCCAGGAGGACGGCTCGCTGCATGGCCGAACCGGAGAAGCCCTCCAGAGCGTGGCCGGTCAGCTCCAGCCCGGTCCGCACGTCGCGCAGGTCCTGCCGGCGCCGGAACCGGGTGTCGAGCACGCCGCCGAGCAGCCCGGCCAGCATCGCGCTCTCGCTGCCGGACCCCTGCTGGGCCAGTCGCGGCACGGCCTGGCCGATTTCCCGCACGGCCTCCGCGAACACTTCCGGGTCCCGGTCGCGAGTGGCCAGCCGCTGCAGGAGAATAGCGCGCTGGATCTCGGCCTGCGGCAGGTGCGGGTCATCGGGGGGCAGTCCTCTGATCGCGTCGTCGAGCATCTGCCGGACGTCGCCCAGCCGGGTGCCAAGCGGACCGTCGTCAGCGGCGTTGACGATCGCGCTGGCCATCATCAGGGTCAGCAAGGGCGCGAACTCGGCCGGCAAGTCCGGCCACGCCTGTGCCTCAGCCACGAAGTCCGCGACGGCCACCAGCAGTTCCTCGCGCCCATCGTGCTCGAAAGCGATCATGAGCGCCTGTCCGACGATCATGACGAGCGTGCTGGCGTCCGCGACCCCTTCGGCTTCCCGCGCGTCCGGCCGCGCTCGCACCAGCCGCAGCAGGTCCGAGGCGTCGCGGCTGGGACCGGTGCGGCCAACCAGCCGGACGGCGAGCGCGCGGATGAGCGCCGTCATGGCGCTGCTGGCCCCCTCGTGTTCGGGCGGTATGGCAAGGAACAGTGCCTCGGCTGCTTCCACCAACGCATCACGCGCGGCAGCTAGGTCGGGCGGCGGGTGGTAGGCGTCGGCCCCAGGCCCCAGGAGGGTGACGCGGTTCCGGCAGGCTAGCAGGATCCCGTCGAGCAAACTGAGCTTGAGCGGCTGCTTGACGGGACAGGCCAGCCCCTCGGCAAACACGACGTGAGCCTCTTCGACCGCATCTGCGATATCGTCGGGCTCACCGGTGACAAGCAGCAGCAGCAGGCCCAGCAATAGCAGCAGCTCCGGGTCCGGTAGCACCACGCCGTCGACCCCGTCGAGGGCGGCGGTCCGCAGGTGCTCGATCGCGGTATTGAGTTGAGCACAGTCCGGGTCTGCTCCAGCCTCGGTCTGCTCGACATAGTCCCAGCCGAGCCGCCAGCCGGCTTCGGCGTGCTCAGCGAGCGGATCAGCAGCGGCACTGACCCGGCTGGCCGTGCTGCCCTGGGCGCTGTTGCTACTGTCCTCAGGCGTCTGCGTCATGCGGCCACTCCAGGGCAATGTTCCCTGCGTCTGACAGCCGGTTCAGGTATCCGGTCAGGGCGCGGCCACGCTCCGGCTCCTTCGCCGTTGACGTGGGCGGCGGCCACCCGACGGCGACATACATCGCCTGGCGGTGAGCGGCGACCGTCGCCTCGATCAGCGCGCAGTACTGTTCGGCCGCCGCGCTGACCGCCCACCAAAGAAGGGCGGCCAGGACAGCACAGGCGACGGCGATCAGGGCGCCGAGCCGGGCCGGAAAGGCCGGCAGCCAGACCAGGGCGGCGATGGTCCACAGCAGGTTCTGTATCCGCCCGGCGACCAGTCGCGACGCCGCCTCCAGCCGATCCCTCGCCGGGTCCGGCAGGGTCTGCTCGATGAGCGGCCAGCAGGTTGACAGGTCGAGGCCGTGGCGGCGGCGGACCCGCTGGTCCAAGGCGGCGAAAGCGTTGCCGACGCGGGTCGGCCGAACGGCGGCATCCCCGGTCGGGTACCAGGCCAGCCGCGCGGCGACCCCGCCACCGTCCCGGTCCAGTTGGGTCACCAAGCGCTCCCGGCGTCGGCGGTGACGGCGACCGCGCCGGCGGGCAGCCCGGCCAAGCGGGCCGCGGGCCGGCCAGCCGAACCCGGCGATCACGCCCAGGACCGGCCCAGTCAGCGCGGCCACGAGCGAGGTCCCGGCGATGATGGCGAGAACGGCGAGGAGCGCGATGGCGGCGAACCGGACGCCGTCGCGATCGCTCAGATTGCACCAGATCCCGTCCTCCGGAATCGCGCAGCGCGCCGCGTGGGGCGCGGTGAGCCGAATGCCACCGACGGCGAGCGCGCCGAGGCACCAGAACGCCACGGCCCCAGGGATCGCACTGGCCAGCCAGAGTCGGCCGCGCGCGGAGATAAGGGTGCCCAGAACGGCGTCCATGAGTCTCTCAGCGCCCCTTACTCAGCGTCCCGCGGTATCGCCCGGCCGGGCGAGCCTGAGCGGCTGACGGGAATGCTGCGGGCAGGTGCCGTCTCCGGCGTATGGCTCATCGATTGTACCGGGGGTCGAATAGCTGCATTGCGGACATATCCATCTCGGCGCGTCGAACCTCAAATGACCAGGGGGGGCCAGCGCCCGATCGCTCTCGGACATCCCGGCGTCGCCGGACATTTGCCACCTCTCCGTCGCGGTCATGTCGCTCTTCTGTCGCGGTCCCGTTTCATCGCGTAAAGAAGGTGTCCCAGTGCACCGTTTGTAACGGATATTTCCGATCCTTGAGTTACGAAATCATAAGATTTCACGAAGCTGCGGATCGGCCATAGGCCCATAGGCTAGCTTCAAGACTCGCTTATATAGCCCCGACTGGCCACGCGAATGGAGGTCACAGCCGTTGAGTTCCTCGGTCACCATAGACTGGCGCGCCAGCCGCGAACGCGAGCGGCAGGCCTGCCTGGCCTTACGCGCTGAGCTCGCCCAGCTCCAGGCCCGGGAGAAGCAACTGCGTGCCCGCAGCGAGGTGGTCAGTGCTGCCTACGGGCGGCTGGCGGCGGAGATCTACCGGGTCGGGCGGCCCAGAGGCTCGGCCGACTCGACCGAACTGGGCCGCCAGGTGAGCCAGGCGCGAACGGGCCTCGCCCACAGCGCCGCGATCTTGGACCGGGCGATCGACGATGCCTCCCGGCAGCGGGTCCGGCGGGCCGCCGCGACGCCATCCTGGACGGCGGAATCGGGCTCGGCGAATGTGTCGGCGCCGTGGGCGGAACCGGACATCGACATGGAACGGCTCGCGGGAGAGTCCCGCCGGTCCGCTCGCGCGGCCCCGGCTGAGCCGGTGTCTGCGGCCGATGCCGCGCTTGCGGTCGAGGCGGACGCCGTGATCGAGGAATGCCGGCTCCGCTGCCCCGAGGCCGACCTGGCGGAGCTGGCCGGGCTGCGCGCCGAGCTGGGCCACAGCACCCTGCGCGACCGAACGGTCATCCAGGACATCCGCATCCGCGCGGCCCGGACAATCCAGCGGGTCAAGCGGGAAGACGAGCTGGAGGAGCAGCGGCAGCGCTTGTTCATCCTGGCCGAGGATGCGCCAGCGGCGGAGCGCGGGGCGCTCCGGCGGCGGGTGGCGGACGCGCGGCCGGACGACGTGCCGCGACTGGATCGGGAGGTCGTCGCCGCGGTCCAGCGGGCCAGCGTCGAGCGGTCGCGGGCCGAGGCGGTATCCGCTCTGGAGCAGTCGCTGCAGGAACTCGGGTACGACGTCCAGGGAGGTTTCGCGTCCCTGCTGCCGTCGCAGTCCGCGGTCGTGGAGTCGGCGGGTGCGCAGCCGGCGCGACAGTTCCTGGTCGCTGCGTCGCCGCATTCCGCTGATCACGGCCTGCGGATGCGGATCGGGGAAGATCAGCTGTACCTGTCCGTGGTGCGCCGGGCGGGTACGGTCGCCAGCGGCGATTCCCAGGAGGCCGACACCCACGTGCAGGAACGGACCTGTCATGACCTGGTGACCGCCGCCGCGGCGGCCGCCGGGAAAGGTGTGCAGATCATCCTCGGGAACGCGCAGGTACCCGGCCGCCCGGCCCCGGAGCTCGCGGCCGAGTACTGGCCGACGGCGGCTTCAGACGCCGCCGATGCAGCTTCGGCGAGCGTGACTGATCAGGCCGCCGAGGAACGCCGCCGGATCTGGGCAGCGCAGGAGGAGCAGCGGCTGGCCGGACAGCATCAGGCTCGGTCGAGGCGGCCTGGTTCGTGACCGACGACCGGGCTCCGGCATGGGTGCGCGAGGTCGACTTCTCGCTGGTTCTGCACCCGCAGATCATGCTGACCGGCAACGTGCGGGATTGGTATCGGATGCCTGTCCCGCCTGATCCGGCCGACGCCACCGACGACGCTCCCGCCGGGCCGAGCCAGTTGGTGCCGGGTTCTGTCGGCCCGGATCAGCTGGGATCGGGCGTCGAGTGGGATTACGTCCGGATCGGCTCCGTTCTCTGGCAGCTCTGTCGGCGGCGGGGATATGCCGCACTGGCCACGCTGGACCCGATCAGCGGCGCCCTGTCAGTACCTCCTGGTATCGAGGTACCGGCGGTGCTGCGGCCTTTTACCAGCGGGCCGCTGGATGTCGACCAGATCGCCAGCCTGCTGCAGGCGGTGGTGGCCGACTATCAGGATGCCCCGATCGGCCTGATGTTCCCCTATACCAGCCGGCTGTTTCCCGCCGCCGGGCTGGCGGACCCGAAGTATCTGGAGCTCATGGGCAAAGTGGAAGCGCTCGGCCACATCGCGGAGCCCGCTCCGTTGCCGGAGCCCGATTCCGGGACAGAGCCGGAGCCGGGGGACATCTCGCCGCTGACCCCGTTCAGCACGGTGTTCTGGCTCTGCGAGCGGCAGGAGGACCTGCATCCGGCTTTCCCGCTGAATAGCCGTGCGCTACGGGTCGTGCGGGTGCCCGTGCCCACGCTCGACGCCCGCCGCTCGGCCGCAGGCTTTGCCATGCGGCGTCAGTACGAGGACACCCAGTCCGCCGAAGTCGCCGAGGTCAGCGCGGATGCCGCCGCGAACGCGCTGGCCGAGGTGACCCATGGCATGACCGTGCGCGAGGTGTTCGCGTGCGGTGACGTCGCGCAGGAACGCGGCCTGCCGGCCGATCAGTACGCAGAGGCGGCCCGGCTGCTGCGCGTCGGCATCACCGATGATCCATGGGCTGCAGATGCGCTGCGGGAGAAGATCCGCGGTGCCGAGGACTACCTCAACCAGCGGGTGCTGGGCCAGCAGCGCGCGGTCGCCAAGACGATGGACGTGCTGTACCGCTCCGCGGTGGGCCTGAACGGGGCGCACCTGTCCAGCTCGCCGAACAGGCCGCGTGGCGTACTGTTCCTCGCGGGTCCCACCGGGGTCGGCAAGACCGAGCTGGCCAAGGGCATCGCGAGCCTGGTACTCGGCGGCGACGCCCAGCCGCTCCGGTTCGACATGAGCGAGTTTCGCGCCGACGAGGCGCACCAGCGGCTGATCGGAGCCCCGCCCGGATATGTGGGCTATGACGCCGGCGGCGAGCTCACCAATGCGGTCCGCGCGAACCCGGTGTGCATCCTGCTCTTCGACGAGATCGAGAAGGCGCACCCGCGGATTTTCGATCTCTTCCTGCAGATCCTGGAGGATGGCCGACTCACCGACGGTCGCGGTGCGACCGTCTACTTCACCGAGTGCTTTCTGATCTTCACGTCTAACCTGGGCGTAGCCGAGCGGGATGAGAAAACCGATGCGGCCCAGCGCACGATGGTCAACCCGGCCATGGACGCGCGACAGGTGGAGAAGATCCTCCGCGACGCGTACGAGGACTTCTTCAATCGCGGCATCGGCCGTCCCGAGCTGCGCAACCGGTTCGGCGATAACTACGTCAATCTCGACTTCATCCGGCGGCCCACCGTAGCGAAGATCGTGGACAAGGCGCTGAACTCCGTCACGGCCCGGCTAGCCGCCACCCATCAGGCGGTCCTCGAGATCGACGATGAGGTCCGGGAGTCGCTGATCGGGCACGCCATGCACAAGATCGAGGACGGCGGCCGCGGCATCAACAACGTGATCGAGGCCGCGCTGGTCAACCCGCTCGCCCGGCACCTCTTCCACGCGCCGGTGCCCGCCGGCGGCGCGATCCGGCTGATGGAGATCGAGTTCGACGACACCACGGGCTGGCAGCTGGAAGTGAAGTGACTAGCTCAATACGGCTCAGCCGGGTGCACTTCCCCGTCACCGCGCTTGGGCCCGGCACCCGCCTCGGCGTCTGGGTGCAAGGGTGCCAGCTCGCCTGCCCGGGATGCATGTCCAGGGACACCTGGGATGCCGCCGGAGGCAGCCGCGAGTCGATCGACGAACTGGCGGGTCTGTGGCGGACGGTCCGCGGCCAGGGGGCGACTGGCCTTACCCTCAGCGGCGGCGAGCCCGCCGAGCAGCCCGGCGAGGTGGCGGAACTGGTGCACCGGATCCGGCAGGCCGACGCCGGGCTGACCCTGGGAGCACGGCCCAGTGCGCAGTTGCCGCCACCGTTCGACGTCCTGGTCTTCAGCGGCCTGGACGAGGAGCAGTTCCGCGCCGCCTGCCCGGCGCTCGCGGAGTGCGCGGACGCGGCGGTGCTGGGCCCGTTTGACATCACCCAGCCCACGGACCTCCTGTGGCGCGGCTCGGGCAACCAGCGGCTGGTGACCTTCACCCCGCTCGGCGCTGAGCGGTACGCGCCGTACCTCGATGCCGTTGCCGCCTCGCCGGCCATGCAGTTCGTCGTCGACGCGGACCGGATCTGGACCATCGGCATCCCCCGGATAGGCGACCTTCCCGCCCTCGAGCGACGGCTGCGCAAGCACGGCGTGGAGGCAGGAGGGGTGTCATGGCGACCATGACCTGGCGGTGCTCGCGGTGCCGCCGCTCCAGCGGCCGCGAGGGGATATGCCCGAGATGCCGACGGCCCTACGTTCTCGACATGCCGCCGGAGCAGAGGGCTGCCCAGCCGGAGGGACAGGCCGCCGCCGGGCCTGATCCCGCGCACGGCGAGGTGCCGTTCCCCGGCGGTGACGCGGCTCGTACCGCCGTGCCGCCATCGGAGCGGCTGGCGCTGCGGATGCCCTGGCACCAGCAGATCAACCTGCCCGACGAGGGCGAGCTCATCCTCGGGCGGTCGTCGCCAGAGTTCCGTGCCCATCCCGATGCCAGCGCGGCGCATCAGGTATCTCGCCTGCACGCCCGCGTCTACCGTGACGAGCACGGCGAGCTTTACGTCGAGGACCTGGACTCGGCCAACGGGACGTACATCGACGGTGTCCCGGTGAAGGGCCGCCCGGGCCTGCTCCGTTCCGGTCAGACGCTGCGCCTGGCCCAGGACGTGGAGTGCCCTGTCCTGCGCCTGAACGAACACGGTGAACCAGAGGGGGACTGACGATCGATGACGCATGACTTTGATCCGCCGACGGTCTGGCAGCAGAAGAGGCCAGCGCCTTCGGACGAGTTGCGGCTGCCGCTCAGCGAGCCGCCGACATCGCTGCAGCAGACGGGCGGCTCCCGGCACGCGGGACCACCGACGACCTATCAGCGACGACCCGGATCGCTGGTCGACCCGGCGACAAGCCTCCAGCGCCGCGCCGGATCGCCTGCCGACCCGCCGACGCGGCGGCAGCGGCCCCAGGGACGTCAGCAGGCCGACTCGCTCGACGGCGCCCTGGGTGAGCTGGCTGACCGGTTCGATCCGATTCCCGGCCCGGACGGCAGCGCCCGCCTGGGGTCCGGTGCGGAGGCCGAGGTCTGGCGGGTCCGGGACCGCGAGCGAGATCAGCTGGCCGCGCTCAAGCTCTACCGTCCCGATCCGCTGCTGGATCCGAGCGAGACGTTCGACGTGGCGCTCCGCGAGCGACTGGCCGACCCTGCGCTGCGGGTCCATGTGCCCGAACTGTACGGGTGGGGCCGGGCCCGCGACAGCTACGGCCGGGAGGTTGCCTGGGAGGCGATGGAGTACCTCGAGCTGGGCTCGCTCACGGACCTGATCCAGCGGGAGGCCCCCGACGGCAAGCTGACCGCCGGGCGCGCCGTCGAGGTAGTCCGCGAGACCGTGAACGCGCTGATGTTCTGGGAGGACGTTGTCCAGCAGCGCCAGATTGACCTGTCACCCGGCAACATCCTGGTCCGGCGCGCGGACCCGCTGGATCTTGTCCTCTCGGACTTCGGCGGCGTCCGGGGGACCGGCCTCAGCCAAGCGATCGGCGAGCTCCAGGTCAAGGTCGGCTACATGGCGCCCGAGGCGCTCGGCAACGGGAACCATTCCAAGAGTCCCTACTGGAGCCTAGGGATGATCTGCTACCAGCTCGTCATGGGCCGCTCCGTCATCTCCGACCGGGACGAGGACGCCTTCCGGATCATCCTGGCGACCAACGACATCGACGTGTCCGCGGTGACCGACCCTCGATGGCGGCTGCTGATCGAGGGATTGCTGACCCGGAGCATCGAGGAGCGCTGGGGACCCGGACAGGTGCGAGAGTGGCTGGCCGGAGGCTCCCCGGAAGTCCACCGCTCCGTACGCTCGGCTCGGCCGGTGCAGATGCTGGGCTTCGCCGGGGATCAGTACACGGATCGCAGGCTGCTGGCCGGCGCGATGACGTCCGAGTCCGAGCGCGCCGCGGGATGGCTCAAGGACGGCGGCGCGACCAAGCTGCGCAACTGGCTGGCGACGTTCGACGATCATCCGTTCGACGTCGTGCACCTGGCCGGGGCCGAGCACGATGAGGGACGCGCGCAGCTTGCCGTGAGCTGGTTCGCAGCGGCACTTCTCCCGGACCAGCGTCCGCATTTCCGCAGCGTGCCGATCGACCTGGACGGGATCCTCCGGCTCGCCCAGGACCCGGCCAGCGGCGCGTTCCTGCACCAGGTCGTTGACCGCGACGTGCTCCGGATCGCGTCACTGCATCACTGCGACCACCCGCGCTGCACTGGCGGGCCGTGCCTAGAACTCCGTGAGCTGGGTGGGCGGATCGCCGGCGCCGCGACACAGGCGATGGAACAGCTGACTGCCCTCGGCCCTCGGCTAGCTAGTGATCCGCTGGCCGCCGACCTCTTCGGCTCCGGCCCGCTGGTGCAGCAGCAGGACGTCAACCGCTTCTATGCCCGGGCCGCCGAGGTACTCGCGTCCCCGGAGCGGGCCGCGCGGATCGCCGCGACGATCCGCCACGGTCGGCTGCCCCGTGCGGCCTGGTGGCAGGAGATCGCTCGCGCTGCGCTCCGGGCGGACCACCGCACGGCTGACGGCGCCGCGGCCATCTGCGTCGCCGCGGAGCTGACCGACCGGGCGCAGGCCTACCGCAGGGCCGAGGATCGCCAGCGGCGGGTGACGGCACGACAGCACACCGCTGCCGTGTTCAGCTGGATCGGACAGCAGTTCACCCGCAATCCCAGCGGCCGTCAGCGCATGTTCGCCCCGCCGCCATGGATCCCGAGGCTGCTGCTCTTTCTCATCCCCCTCGCATGCTTCGAGCCCGTGTACTGGGGTGTCGTATATGCCCACCAGATGCCGCTCGCCCCAGGCGTGATGAAGACGGCCGACCAGGTGATGCAGGGCATGCAATCGTATACCGGGTGGTCGTCGGACTGGCTCACTCCCTGGCTGCTCGGACATTGGAACACCGAGCCGTGGAAGGTCTACGCCGCCTACCCGGCCGTCATGCTGCTTGCGCTGGCTGTTATCCGCCGTACCCGGCGCGGTTCGGCCGCCCGCAGCTGGCTGGCGCTGCCTGCCACCATCGTCGGCATGATCTTCGCCATCGGCTTCATAATGCACCTACTGTCGGAGGACTTGTACGTCTTCTGGGCCACGTTCGCGGCGCTGAACATCGGAGCGCTCGTCGCGCCGATCGCGTCTCTGATCGCTGTCCGCATCATCGCCGGTCGCAATCGCTGATAACGCGTGTATGGCGCCTACATATGCCCGAAGAAGATCCATAGGGGGGTCCGGGAGATATGGCCGACATAATGCCGGATGGAACGGCCGTATGGAACATCACGCGGACGGCGGACCACTCGATCAGTATAGGATCTGCCGCGCTTGCCGCGCTCCTGCTTGCTGGCTGCGGGTCTTACACGGCGCATCAGACGGCCTATGGCGCTGGATCACGTAGCGGATCACGAAGTAGCCCGTTCATATCCGGGAGCAGAAGGTTGCCTGTGCAGCTAACTGGCACGTGGACGGGAAGCGTATTTCAGGCAAGCGCCTCAGAGTCTTATCCCGTCACTATCAAGCTGGCGCGAATGCCGGGTACTAAGGTCGGAACGTCATCATACCCAACGCTTAAATGTAAAGGAGTGCTGCGGCTCGATAGGGTCTCTTCCAGGTCGATAGTAGTAACGGAGCATATAATTTCTGGCGCCTATAAAAAAGGCCACGGCGGGGATTGTATAACCCCGGCCCGGATCACACTCAAATATCTAACTAAGAATAACCTTATTTACACGTTCCCGTTCGACGGAGACCCAAACGGTGGAGGAGATCCAGACGACGGGCAGGCAACTCTAGTGAGGTATCCCTCTCCGTGAGGGCGGGTCGAGATGGGCCGCCGCCGTGTCCATCCCAGGATCACCGTATCGGCTGACGGGGCGGGATCGTGGCTCAGACGGGGCTGCCGCCGAGCAGGACGCTGCAGGCGACCGGTCTGGACGCTCGCGCCCCGGGCTCGAGGAAATCGACTACCAGCACGTCGCCCGGTGCTGCCGTTTCGAAGGCCTCCAGGAAGGCATCGACGCTGCCGGCATGCCTGGCGGGACAGACACGACCGGCCAGGCGGCTGCCAGGCACCACGGCACGCAAGAGCGGTGCCCGAGGCGAACCATGAGCAGCCTGACACGCTGCCGTCGACCCGGATCGCCGTCACGGCACGGGGGGTGCCAGTGACGGCCCAGGTTTCACCAGGCGGCGACCGAGGAAGTTGGCCTGCCATGCCGGTGACCTCGCCGACCACCAGTCCGCCGCGCTCAGTCTGCCAGTTCCTGGCCGGGGATGGTGATGATGCCGTGCCCGATGATCGTGGCACGGCCGCCGACGCTGACCTCGGTGACCTTGCCGTGCTCCTTGCGGGCAGTAGCGTCGAGCAGGCTGGGGCGATCCATGGCGACGCCCTGATCGATCCGCAAGCGGTAGCTGCCGTCAGCTTGCGGCGAGCTGTCAGCGAGGCTGGCCACCAGGGTCACGCAGGCTGAGCCGGTGGCCGGGTCTTCGGCAACCCCGATGGCGGGGGCGAAGAACCGGGAGTACAGGCGCTGGCCGTCGCGGAAGTCGCCTGCGAACACATACAGGTGCGGAGACCAGCCGTCGGCGAGGCTGACCTTCCAGGCCGACGTGTCCAGGGTGGCCTGGTCGACCATGTCCTGGCTGGTGAGCTGGACGAAGCAGAACCGCAGCCCGACACCTGCGAACCAGCAGCGGACCACGGCCGTCTCGGGCAGCGAGAGCGCCCTGGCCACCGCCACCGCGGACGGCGGCTGCGGGCTGGTCTTGTACTCCGGTGACGGCAGGACCAGCCGCCAGGCAGGTCCGTCGGCAATGACGGTGACCGGGCCGGTGCCTTCCTCGAACAGGAACTGGGAACTGCCGGGGTTCCGGCTGGCCAGGACGGCGGCAGTGCCCACCGTAGAGTGCCCGGCGAACGGCAGCTCGGTGCGCGGGGTGAAGATCCGGACCCGGTGAGTGCACGCAGGGTCTGACGAGGGCAGCACGAACGTGCTCTCGGCGAAGTTGAACTCCCTGGCCAGTTGCTGCATGACCTCGTCGCTGAGGCCCTCGGCGCGGGGGAACACCGCAAGCTGGTTGCCGCCGAACGGCCGGTCGCTGAACACGTCGATCAGGCTGAACTCTGCCTCCATGACTAGCTCGCGATCGCGTCGAACTCGACGACAGCGCCGAGCGGGAGTGCGGCGACCGCGATCGCAGTGCGGGCCGGGTAAGGGGCGCTGAGATGCTCCCGATACACCTCGTTCATCGCGGCGAAGTCGCCCATGTCAGTGAGATAGACACCAATCCGCACCACGTCGTCCAGGCTCTTGCCCGTCGCCTCCAAGACAGCGGTCAGGTTGCGGAGCGCCTGGTGGGCCTGGACGGTGACGTCACCGTCGACCAGTGCCCCGGTCGCCGGGTCCTGGCCGACTTGCCCGCTGATAAACAACGGCCCGCTGCCGGATTGCACGCCGGGCGAGAACGGGCCGGCGAGAGGCGGAAACTTGTCGCTGGTAACGGGGGTACGCGTCACGGTCGGGCTCCTTTTCGTAGTGACGGGCTGTGCTAGTGGTCCATCTCGGTGCGGATCCCGGCCAGGCGTTCGCTACCGCCGGTGAGCCGACGCAGTCGTATCAGCACTTCTTGGACCTCTGCGCCGCCGAACTCGGCCGCGACCTCCTGCTGCACGCGCTCCCATATCGGATAGGCGTCAGGTATTTCGGCGGGGTGTCGCCAACGGTCTGCATGGCCAGCGCCACCCAGGTGCCGTCCGGCGAGAGCGCCACCGAGCCGACCCGAGGCCCCCATGCGTATTCGTGAAGGTCGCCGAAACCCGTCATTGGTGCAGCGCTCCCGGTCTCGTCATCTCGGGCTGGCCGACCGCTCGAGCGGCGACTCGGCCACGGGCAGCTGCATGACGAGATCCTGCTCGGCGGTGAGGGTAACGCGCAGCCGGGCGGCGATAGCGACGGTGCCGAGACAGCCGAGACACAGCAGCGCGATCCATACTGCTCCGAGGTGTGCCGCGAGCAGGCTGGTGACGATGGCTGGGCTGACGATCAGCATCAATGAGTTGGAGAATCCTGAGATCGAATTTGCGCGGCCGCGGATCCTGTCATCGGCCAGACTGTTGATAAGCGGGTTCCTGGTAGGAGCCACGATGGTCTCCCCCACGCCGAACAGGCCGACGAAGGCAAACAAAATTACGATCCGCCAGCCTGGGCCGTCGACGACTTCGATGAATCCGAGAAGCGTCCAGGACACCGCCCAGATCAAGCCGATGGCGGTCAGGGCGGAGCTTCGCCGGTGCCGGCGGACGAGCCGCAACACGAGCATCTGGATGGCCACGATGACAGCGGTGTTAATGGTGAAGGCCAGCGCGATCGCGTGGTCCGGGACGTGGGCCGCCACCGACGCGAAAGCCGGTACCCCGGTATCGAACGCGGCGGGGCCGGTGAAGGCGAGCAACAGCGAGGCCAGAATCATCAAACGGAGCCCGCGGTGGCTAAGGACGTAGCGGTACCCGACCTGGGTTTCATTGACTACCCTTGTTCGCCGCAGGTTCGGCAGCGCGGGCAGCAGGACCGCGAAAAGAAGACAAGAGAGGCCGTTGGCAAGGAAGAGCACCTGGAAGGTCCCGGGATGATGGGCTCTGACGACGACCGCGGCGACCGCTGCGCCGATGCCAAGTGCCATGTTCTGTAGCGCAAAGTTCACCGCGAAGGCGCGCTGCTGCAGCGCTGGTTCACGGGTTAGACCATTGAGCATCGTCGAGATCGCGCCGAACATCGGTGCCCACGTCGCCCCGTAGATCAGGACGGCCGGCAACGCTGTCGGCGTGTTGTGAGCCCAGGCGAGCGCGACCTCGGCGACGACCTGACCAAGCAGGATCATGCCCAGCACCAACCGGGCGCCCACCCGGTCCATCAGCGCACCGCACACCAGCACGACCATCAAGCCGGTCGCCGCCCCCGCCGCCAGCAGTGCTCCGACCACGGGTAGCGCGACCCCCCGCGCCTCGTGAAGATAGATGATCATGAACGGCAAAACCAAGCCGGTGCCGAGCATCGATACGGTGTTCCCGGCGAGGAACAGCCGAGTTTCGCCAGATAGTCGCGGATTCATTTCGTCATTGCTCTGCTTGGGCATGGTCCGACTCCGCTAGCCCGGTACTACAGTCCGGGTTTGTGATCTAGACCAGGCCGCCAGGAAAACCCTCGTGGAGTTCATGGAGGCCGTGGTCAGCAGCGCAAGCCCCGGCCAGCGGCGCGGATCGAGAACGGCGGACGCCACGCGTCCGGCCGATGCGGACGATTTCATCGTCGACCTCCAGGGTCGTTTCCGGCTGCTGCGGCACGATCGGGTGGGCGGATCGTCCGGGCGGTCGGTGATGCATACACCGCGGCGCCGGGAAACTGGGCGCCCGCGAGCCGCCCAGTTCGCGCCCCGGGCGGTGTATATACCGGGCGGAGGTAGGACGTGGTGCGGAGGGAAGGAGCGCAGGATGGTGACAGGCGATCTGCTCTCACGGGCGCGGGCAGGGGATGGAGAGGCGTTCCGGGAGCTGGCCGGGCCGCACCGGCGGGAGCTGCAGGTGCACTGCTACCGGATGCTCGGATCCTTCGCCGACGCCGAGGACGCCGTCCAGGAGACGATGCTGGCCGCCTGGCAAGGCATCGGCGGGTTCGCTGAGGAACGCGCGTCGCTGCGCACCTGGCTGTACAAGATCGCCACCAGCCGGTGCCTCAACGCGCGCCGCGCGGCGAGCCGGCGCCCGGTCAGGGAGTGGGATATGTCGCAGTTCGAAGCGCCCGTGCCGAGTCCGCGCGACGAGGCGGTCTGGCTGCAGCCGTTTCCTGACGCCCTGCTCGAGGGCGCCGTCGAGCCGCTCGGGCCGGAGGCCCGCTACGAGCAGACCGAAGCCATCTCGCTGGCCTTCGTGGCCGCCCTGCAGCTGCTGCCGCCGCGCCAGGTCGCCGTCCTCATCTTGCGCGACGTCCTTGGATTCCGCGCCAGTGAGGTGGCCGGCATGCTGGAGGTGACCGTCGAATCGGTCAACAGTGCCCTCAAACGAGCCCGCGCTAGCCTGCAGCGCCGGCAGCAGCCGCCCGCCGGCGACGAGCCGCCGCCCGCCGCCGGCTCGCCCGCCGAGGACGCGATCGTGGCCATGTTCGCCCGCGCGTGGGAGTCGGCCGATCTCGACGCGCTGGTGGCCCTGCTGACCGACGACGTCTTCATCGCGATGCCTCCGGAGCCATTCGGATACGAGGGCCGTGAACTCGTGGCCCGCTACTGCGCCCGCCAGTTCGCCGCGGGCCGCAGGTTCGACCTCGTCCCGGTGCGAGCCAACGGCCAGCCCGCGTTCGGAGCCTACCTGCGCGGCCCGGCCGGACTCCGCCACGCGACCGCCTTCTGGGTGCTCACCCTGGCCGGCGACCGGATCTGCGCCCTGACCCGCTTCGAGGCCAGCGTGCTGCCGTGGTTCGGGCTACCGCGATCGCTCCCGGGCCGGTAGCCAGCACGGGCCATGGAGAGGCTGCACGCGCCGAACGAGTTCTTCCGCATTCCGCAGGCTGCGCGTGGGGCCGGATCACGTTTTCGTGGGCAGAGGGCCGTTCACGCTTGGCGTGGACGCGGCGAGTGAGCCGTTCTCGCTCGACAACGAGCGGCCAGCGCGCACCGTGGACGTCGGGCCTTTCTGGATCGGCCGGGTCCCGGTCAGTAACCGGCAGTGGCGCGAGCTCATCGGCGACGGCGGGTACCAGCGGCAGGACCTCTGGTCCGCCCGCGGCTGGGCGCACTGGACTGAGGCCGGCCTGGAGCGACCGCTGTTCTGGACGACCGAGGGCACGAGGCGGCGCTTCGGGGTCGAGGAGGAAATTCCGGCGGCTGAGCCCGTGCAGCACGTCAGCTACTTCGAGGGCGTGGCGCCTATGCGGGCGAGTTCGCCCTCGCCAGTTGCGCGCTTGCCGTTCCTGGCGAGGATGAGGGTGCGTGTCCGCAGGAGCACTTCGGCACCCGAGGGTGAGGGGCGCCCGCGATCGGGTTGCGATCGGCGTGCGCTTTGGCTTGCGCGAGGTGGCGGGCCGCGGCGGGGTCACGCGCGAGGACGGCGGCTTCGGCGCGGAGTGCGGCGACCCATTGGTGCCACAGCAGGGAGTGCCATGGACGGCTGCCGCCGTCGCCTGCGCCGAGCAGGTCTACGGCCGGCCTGAAGAAGAGGTTATTCCTCTATGGCCCCGCCCACGGTGCGCAGATGCTCGCGAAAGCTCAGGGAGGGCGTTTTCTCGCGCTTCGCAAGGTAGGCGCGGAACTGTACCTGGCTGCGCAGTGAGACACCGGCCCGGATCTGTTCGGCCTGGTGCCGCTCGGTATCGCTGATCGTCTCGGCCAGCGTGAAGATCTTCTCGGCCTGCGGGCTGGGTAGGAACAGGACGCCGTCATCGTCGCCGAGGACCAGATCCTCGCGGGTCACTGCCCAGTCTCCGACGACGGCGGACGCCAGCGCGTCATGCGCGCGGGCGTCGAGCCGGAGGGGGCCAGCGGGAATCGCTCCCAGGCTGAAGACCGGCAGCCCGATCGCCCGTATGTCAGCGGTGTCGCGATGCAGTCCCCAGATCACCATGCCTTCCATACCGGCTGCCTGCGCCTCCAGAGCCACCAGGTCACCAGCGCATGCTTCATCCAGGCGCCCGCCGTTGTCGACTACCAGCACGTCGCCCGGTGCTGCCGTTTCGAAGGCCTCCAGGAAGGCATCGACGCTGCCGGCATGCCTGGCGGGACAGACACGACCGGCCAGGCGGCTGCCAGGCACCACGGCACGCAAGAGCGCAGAAGCGCAGCGCACTGGGACTCGGGCGCGTATACAGGCGTCGGCCACGTGAGCTGTGGTGAGGGCTGCGAACCGGTGCTGCAACATTCGGTGGTCCATGATGATGTCTGTTCCCTGAGGTGGCCGCGGGCCTGACGATGGATTGTCCCCCGGGCTGCGCGCCAGAAGCTTCAGCCGGGTGCTATCCGGCTATGTTCGGCGCGTTCGGGTGGCGGCCCTAGAGCCAATGCCGCAGAATTGGTTTGCAGATGAACCCAATCGAGGTGGGCGAGCGCCTGGGCCGCTGGTCATCGGGCCGCGGGCCACTGCACGTGCTTCTCTCGGCCCGGCTGCGGCAGCTGATCGATGAAGGTGAGCTCCCCCCTGGGGAACCGCTGCCACCCGACCGGGCCCTCGCGTCCGCTCTTGCGGTAGGGCGCAGCACCGTCGTGGCCGCGTATGAGCTGTTGCGCCAGGACGAACGGATCGTCCGGCGCCAGGGCAGCGGCACCCAAGTGGCCGGGGCCACACGAGCGCGGCGGCAGACGACGGGCGCGCCTATATTCCTGCATCTGCTGGAACCGCAAGACGGTGTGATCCTGCTCGCCTGCGCCGCCCCGGACAGGCCGCCACCGGAGCTGGCAGACGCCTACGCACGTATCCTCCCAGCACTGGCGGCTATCTCCGGCGACATCGGCTACCACCCGACCGGTCATCCCGTTCTGCGACGGGCGATAGCCGACCGCTACACGCAACAAGGAATCCACACGGACCCGGATCACATCCTGGTCACCAACGGGGCCCAGCAAGCTCTTTCGCTGCTCGCCCGCGCCTTTCTCACCCCCGGCGACCGGGTGCTGGTCGAGGCACCCACCTACCATGGGGCGCTGGAGGCGTTCCGCGAGCAGGCAGCGGTACTGCAGGCGCTGCCGATCGGGCTCAGCGGGCTCGAAGCGGCAGCCCGCCAGCACCGTTCCGCCCTCGCTTACGTGATCTCCACTTTCCACAACCCGACTGGCTCGGTGCTGTCCCCGCTCACTCGGCGCATGCTAGCGGAGATCTGTGTGGCCGTCGGCATCCCGCTGATCGACGACGAGGTGCTCAGCGATCTCGGTTTCCCCGGCGAGCAGGTGCCGCCCCCGCTGGCCGCCTTCGGAGACTCGGTGATCTCGGTGGGCTCGCTCAGCAAGACCGTCTGGGCAGGGCTGCGCATCGGGTGGGTACGTGCCCCCCAGTTCGCAATCGCCCGGCTGGCCCGGCTGCTCGCCGTCCACGACCTAGGCGGGAACATCCCCGCACAGCTGGCGGCCGCCGACCTGCTGCCCCGCCTCCAGCCGCTGGCGAAGCGATGGGCGGTGGAGCGTGAAGCCCGCCATGATCACCTGCGCGCGGAACTGGCCCGGCATCTTCCCGGCTGGGATGTGCCACCAGTACGGGGCGGGCAGACCCTCTGGGTGCGCGTGCCGCGCGGCGATGGGACCTCATTCGCGCAGGCCGCGCTGCGCCACCAGGTCGCGGTACTGCCCGGGAACGGCCTCGACGCATCCGGGCACAGCGCGGAGTATCTGCGCCTTCATTTCCTAGCCTCACCGGACGAGCTGACCGAGGCCGTGCGGCGCCTGGCTGCGGCATGGCGCGCCTACCGCCCGCCGGCGTTCCCCGTGCCCGCGCCGGCCGCACTAACAGTCTGACCCCGCATGCGGGCAGACGCCCACGCACGTGCCCGGGTCACAAGGCCAGCGACGTGAGCATGTTTTCGGACGCGGTGGTCGAGCTTGACCGGTTCGGGTAGTGGTTTCAGCGGCGCGGCGCCGTGCAGGGCCCTGTGCGGCCGGTGCTGATTGTGGTGGGTCTCGTAGCCGCGCAGGATCCGCCGCAGATGGGCCGAGTTCCAGATGAGGGCGCGGTCCAGGAGTTCGCGGCGGCATCCGCCGATCCAGCGTTCGGCGATTGCGTTCATGCAGGGCCGTCCGGATGTTGCAGAGCACGGTCGACCGTGAAGAAGTCGCACGCCAGGATCGCGTCGGCCTGGGAGCGCAAGAATTGTGACCACGTCGGCCCGGTTGACCGCGTCTGGTAGTTCTATCGGTGATAGCGGTCTTGAAGCCGGTGAACCCGTCCATCGCGACGACCTCGATACCGTCGCGCCAGTCCTTCGGCCGCTGGCTCAGCCAGGTCTTGAACGCCTGCTTGGAGCGGTACTGGACCATGCCGGGCAGCCGTCCTGGGCCGATGCCGCCGCGGATCCCGGTGAGGTCGATGATCACGGTCACGTACTTGTCGCCGCGTCTGGTGTGGCGCCATACGTGTTCGTCGACCCCGATCGCGGTGACCCCGTCGAACCTGGTGGTGTCATCGATCAGGGCCCGCTTGCCCTCGGCAAGGACGGTGTTCCAGGCGACGCTGAGACCCGCAGCGATCCGGGCCACGGTGAGGTGCTGGACCACGATCGCCTCCAGGGCCCGCCGAAGCCCGCGACGCGACAACTTCGCTCGCGGCTCGGCCGGGAGGGTGGTGTCTTGGCGCCACACGTGCGAACACTCGGCACACCGGTAACGACGGATCGTGACCGCCAGCGTGGTGGGGCGCCAGCCGAGCGGTTCGTGGGCGAGCTGCCGGATCACGGTGTCGCACACGAGGCTCTCGCAGCCGCAGCGGCGACACCACTGGCCGGGTCCGGGGACCCGGCACGCGAGCACGGCACGGCCGGGTTCGAGGCGTTGGCCGGTCACCTCAAGTCCGAGCTCGTCGAGACGGCAGAACGTGGCCAGATCGGCGCGCGTGAACCCAGCAGCGGGGCTCGCCGCGACGGTAGCGTCGGGGCATGTCGAGGTCTTCCAGATGAGCGTGCAGGAGCCTGCATCCTCGGGAGACCCTCGACCCCTATCCGGTCACCGACGCGCCGAGCACCTCGACGGGGACCACACTCGATTGTGAAGGGCCCGGTAACGGCCCTGGAAACCCTCGAACCAGCCGGAGACCTGCTACATTCCCCGGCGTGGACACCCCTGTCGGCCAGCTGATGAACATCGTCGTGGACTGCCCGGACGCCGGCATCTCCGCCCGGTTCTGGGCGGCCGTCCTCGGCTGGGAGCGGGTGCAGGAGAACGCCGGCTGGGTCGATATCGCGGACGCCTCCGACGGCCGGCGACGCCTGGTGTTCCAGCAGCTCGCCGATTACCGCCCGCCCGGCTGGCCGGACCAGGAGCCACCGCAGCAGCTTCACCTGGATGTGCGGGTCGACGACCTCGAGATCGCCGATCAGCGGGTGCGCGCCCTGGGCGCGGTCCCGCTCGGGGAACATGTCGTGCTCGAGGACGAAACCTACCGGGTCTACGCCGACCCGGCCGGACACCCGTTCTGTCTCGTGCAGCTCGAAACCACCTGAACCGCGGAGCCTTCATCCTCGGGAGACCTCGACCCCTATCCGGTCACCGACGCGCCGAGCACCTCGGCGGGGACCACACCCTCGATTGTGAAGAGCCACTATGTGCACATCGTCGGGCGCACCTCCGCACGCGGCCACTGTCAGCGCTGAAGGTGTGCGCTGCATCGAGGCATCCCGTCAGGGCTAGTGCGTCGGCCAGCCAGCGCTCCTCGCGGCACCCGTGAGCTCGGTCGGGATGTGCGTGCCTGGATCCCGGCCGGCCGGACTGGTCATGACCGTTGGCGGCGGGCACGGTGGCGTTAGGCGCGGCAGGGCGCGCTCGATGACCGCGACGAACACCGAACCTGTGGCCCTGCATCTTTCCTCGCCCCTACTCACCCTCATCTGCTACGTGTGTAGCGTGCGAGACGCGGCAGCATGCCGTTGACCGGTCGTTAGGGCCCAGCTGGGGGAGGCTTGGCTGACGTCGGGCAGCGATTAGCTTGCAGGTGTTTCTTCGCTTGCGGCTGGGCCATTCTCCTCTGTACGGCTGCTTTTGGGCCATATCTCCTGGAGGAAGGACGCTGCTGCACCGCCGGCTATACCAAGCAGGATTCCCGCTAGGAATGTGTAGCGGCTGACTGCCTGTTGGCCGGCCAGGTTCGAAACTATCAGGCTGGGACTGAGACTGGAAAGCCCGCTCCAGGTGTAATCTTCTACGACGCCCTGTCCTGGGCTGCCCTTATCGGGTGTAATCTGCGGATCCGGGAAAATAGACTCGACCTGGTAGCCGGTCAGATTAACGTTTGTGAGGGTCTCCCTGGTCTGCACCGATGAGGGAAGATAATACGTACTGAACGTTGCGCCCGTTTGTTCCTGGCTAAAGCAGTCAGGGATCCCCGGACTTGGCGACGAAGTCGGGTTCGCGGCAGATGTCGAGCTGGGCTGGGGACTTGGACTACTCGCCGCAGCTGCAGGTGAGTTAGCAGGGGTTGCCGTCGGCTGAGTTACGGCGGGGGCGGACGAAGGGCAGGTCGCGCCAGGGAAGACCTGAATCAGGCGGATCGGGCCCGCTGGCGCCTCCCGGTCTTCATACAGAGTAGGGGTGGCCACGGCACCCTCAAGTGTCTGGTCGGTCTCAAGCGCTGGCAATGTGACGCTGCCGATGCTCCCATAACCAGGGGTATTGGATTGGCTAAGTGAGTTGGACCTGACCCGGATAAAGCAGCCTAGCTTGACGGTGCTGGTCGGACCCGTGCCAGAGTACACCGTCACTGCCGAGGCTGGTATGGATGTCTGCACGACGGGTTCGGAGACCAGCGTGCCAGGGTGCGAAGAATTAGCCGAGCCGGGCGGACACTCGATGACAAGAAGCCAACGGCCCCGTTTTTTGGGTGCGCCCTTCACGTGGACTGTCAGTTTATCGCGCCAAGGGGAATCCGGATTGACGGTCGCCGTGAGACTGACGGCCGCCGCCGGATCCTGCACAAAGACAACGGCGAATGCCTGGCCTGGAGGTGACGCAGGGGTGAAAGCTTTATGTTCCAGCGTATAGCCGAATCCCAAGCACAGTGCGATTCCTATAGCAAATATGAAAGTAAGTCCATGTTCATGAATAAATCGTTTCATCGTCCTCAACCCCCACATGAACGCCTGCCAGCACGTTCGACCCGCAACCGGGCTGCGTGACCCGTCGGGATGAAACGGTTCGCCGCAGCCGCGATCGCTGACTCTCCTGGGATGTTCCACCAGGCGGCCAGGCGGCGCAATACCCGGCTCATGCCACGCTCGCGCCTTTGACCCCGCTTACGCCTCCTTTGGCAATGGCCGACACTAAGGAAGAGCGTGGACGAAGCCGCAGGATACATCTGCTCGTCATTCCTGGGCCGGTCACCGCGGGCGCTGAAGCCCTGGAAGCTGAGATCACATGGCCGTCAACGACGTCAGGGCTTCCGCTTTCGCGAATCGGCGCGCGAACTCAGCGGAGCACACGCCCTCTTTCTCATGCAGAATCCGGTGAAGGCTGAGCGCTGGCTCCGGGCATGGTGTTACAGAACGACCGGATCTGGGTGGGCAGCACCGGGCATCCCGGCCGCGCCGGTCGGCGGCTCGGAGCGTGGCGGCCGCTCTCGTCGGCGTGTGACAGCTGGATCTCGGCGAGCCAGCGCGGAGGAGAGCTGGACGACGCTGGCCTGCGGTCAGCCCGCAGCGTCCTACTGCGACCCCGTGGCCTCGAGCCTTCTGGAGATGGGCTCGAGCAGAGCGATCAGCTGCTCGAGCTCTAGCGGCTCCAGTCCGTCGTACGGAGCTTCTGCGAGGGCGTCGGTCAGTGACTCGATCCGGGTCTTGGTCGCGCGCCCGGCGTCGGTGAAGCGGCCGGAGGCGTCGAGGAGGCCGCGGTCGCGCAGGCCGTCCATGACCTCGGCCAGGCGGGCCTCGGGGAGGTGGTGGATCCGGCCGAACGACTCCGCCGGATAGATGCCCATGGCGAGGGCACTGAGCACGTGGGCCTCCGTCCCGCCGATCCGCTCGGAGACCAGGGCAGCGATGTGGCCGTCCCCGCGGTGCTCGCGCAGCATGTTGGCCGCGTGCCAGAGCCGGGCCACGGGCTCCTCGGGCACGGGGAGTGCGCGGAGCCCGGCGTACATGACCCGTCCCTCGGTCGGGGCGCTGGTCGAGGCCCTGGCGAGCAGGTCGGCGGCGCGCGCGAGCCCTGGAGTCCCGGCGAGGTCGCCGAGGATCCGCCGCAGCGCCGCCACGCAGCCCTGCTCACGCGCGGCGTGCGCCGCCTCGGGTGTGGTCGTGTCCCAGACCTTGGGGATGTGGCGGGCCACCTCACCGTCGGCGAAGTTGTAGAAGGCCGCGTGGACCACCTCGGCCGGGGCCCGGCCGAGCGGGGCAGAGCGTCCCGCGAAGTAGCCGTCCCAGTAGTTACGGAAGCCGAGCGCTGCCATCGAGTCGTTGGGCTCCGGGGAGAAGAAGTTGACCAGCGAGATCGGCTCGGTGAGCTCGTAGAGACGGCGGGCGACTGGCTCGGGATGCTGCATCTGTGTCATCTCCTGTGGTCGTGACGGCGCCCTCGTGGCCGGCCTCTCATCAGTGCTACGAACACGCCGGCCGCCATACGACAATGCCGCAGCGATGGGCTGGCATCAGTTTCAGCCCACGCTCGTGCTGCCCGGTGGGGCAGTCGAGGATCTGGGCATCTGTACGCCCGAGGGCAGAGATGGGTTTCCTCGGCCGCCGGTCCCATCCCTCCCGGAACGCCTGCCGGCATTGCGCGGGTATATGACAACCAGGAGTACCCGGCAACGTACAAGTTCAAGGCGGGAACGAAGACTGAAACGCACTCATAATGCCGCTGATAGCGTGCGTTTGCGGAGGTCGCGCAACGAGAGGTACTGAGAACGCCTACCGTGGCGGATGCGCGGTCGATACGACGACGGGAGGGGCCCTATGTCACATGTACGACGCTTCGACCACGTCGGCCTCACGGTCGCAGATCTCGACGTCGTGACCGCCTTCTTCGTGGCGCTGGGCCTGGAGGTCGAGGGCAGGACGTTCGTCGAGGGCGAGTTCTTGGACACGGTCTGCGGCATTCCCGGCTCCCGCACCGAGATCGTCATGCTGAAGCCGCCCGGCGATGGCACCCGCCTAGAGCTCTCGAGCTTCGTGCGACCCGACTCCGTGCCGGGCTCACCGGCCGCCATGGCCAACGAGCTGGGATTGCGCAACGTGGCCTTCGAGGTCAACGACCTGCAGGCGGCTGTCGACTGGGCAGCTACCGAGGGTTATGGACTGGTCGGTGGCATCGGCGAGTACGAGAGCGCTTGGCGGATGGCCTACGTCCGGGGGCCAGAAGGGATCATCGTCTCGCTGGCTGAGCGCATCGGCTGAGCCTCGCAACGCTCGCATCTGCCGCGGACAGCACGCGTAGGTCAGGCAGGATCTGGCGGCCAGAGGCCGGGACGCTCGCTCGCATCAGCGACGGGCGCGGCGGCGACCGCCCTGCCCAGTTGCGCCGCGCCGAGCCAAGCCCACGGCGGGTATCGGCTACACGAGAGGGGTCCGTGCGCAGCAGGCCGCCGTGCACAGTTGCGCACCTGGGTACCGGCAGCAGCAGGTCGCGCTGCGAGCCGGCCGCCGCGAGGTCCTGTTCGCTCCACCAGCAACTGCGGCGATGTCCGAGGTTCCGGTTAGCTTGGCCTCATGTTGGCGGAGCCTGGCTGGTGCGGTGTGTGCGGGTTGCCGGTGCCTGCCGGGGAGAGGTTCTGCCGCTGGCCGTTCGGCGCCGGGGCTGGTGATGGCCAGCCGGACGGCGCGGTTGTGCCGTGGGCATCGCACAGCCTGGCGTTCATGACCGAACTGGTGGAGGCGCAGCACTGGCGCTGCCCGTGGTGCGGGGACTGCCTGCCGGACTCGCCGCGCGGCACCGCGATCGATCACATCATCCCCCGGGTGTACGGCGGGCCGCATCGCCGCTGGAATCTGCAGCTGCTGCACCAGGAGTGCAACTCGGCCAAGGGCAAGAAGATCACGGCCGAGGCGCTGGAGCTGGCCGGCGCCCACGGCGTGACGATCAGCGCGGACATCGGGCACTACCGCGCGGGGGTCCGCCGCCGGGCGGCCATCTATGCCGTGCGGGCCACTCGCCAGCTCAGCGGCGAGGCCCGCGACCGGGCCCTGGCCGCGGCGAGGAATCTGACCGTGTTCTTCCCGGAGGCAAGGGTTCATGCCGTCATCCGGGCAGCGGCGGAAGGACCCCGGCCCGGCTCTACCTCGGCGTGCATGCCGCCAAATGGCGGGAACTGCGGAAGCGCGGCATGAACCATACTGGTCAGCGCCCGGAACGGCCCGGCTGGCTCAGGTGCCAGCCAGACAACGTCCTCGCCGAACTAGCCGACGCGGGTGAACTCGCACTCGAACGCACGCACTGACGCCACCGCGGACGCAGCCATCTCGATCACGGCGCCGTTGATCGCATCCGGGGCGGCAAACCGGAAAGGACCGTCACTGCGCCGGCCCGCCCCACAGCGCGGCACGGTCCAGCCGATCACGGAACCGGCCCACGACTGGCTCGGCCTCCGGCACCAGAACCAGGATCGCGCTTCCCGCCGGACGGGGTGCGGGCAAGATGACCACCCTCTCATCATCACTGATCCGCTGCAGTTTCTCGTGGCCGCCGTCAATTGCCTGAAAAGATCACGGTGTCATGATCGGGACTAAGGTCCCGCGATCGCGGGCCGCGCGGCCCTCCCTCGGAATGGCCGCCCGCCTTCATATTGGAGCGGGCTGGCATCGGGACTGCGAAGCTGGCCAGCATCTCGCGTAATTGGCGTCTGATCATCCGACCAGCCGGGCAGGGGAAGCTGACATGGGTGCGCTGCATTTTGCACATACGGTTCCGCTGGCTGTGAACCTGAATCAGCCGGGCACGTTCCTGACCTGGTCGATCTTTGACATCTCCGTCGCGAACCTGATTGTCATCGCGGTGATGGTGGTCATTTTCGGCGCAGCCCTGCTGATCCCGTTCCCCCGTGCGGGCCGGGACGTCGTGACCGCCGCGCCTGGGTCACCAGGCTCCGGTGCTGCGGAGGGGGCGGACCCGGCGGCACTCGCCGCGGCGCCCGAGCCAGGCGATGAGGGCATGTGGACCGCCAGGGCGCGTACCCTGGCCGCCAGGCTGCTGCCGCCGAAGAAGCTGCTGCCCGACCGCCAGCCAGCGTACGTGGCGTCCTGGGTCTACGTGTTCGGCGTGGCCTCTCTGGCCGCGCTGGGCCTGGCGGTCGTTTCTGGTTTCGCCCTGGCTTTCGGCGGTCCCGACTGGTGGCATTACAACCCGGTGGGGCATTTCTTCAACAGCACGCACCTGTGGAGCGTGGAGCTGTTCATGGCGCTTTTGGTGATCCACCTGTGGGGGAAGTTCTGGATGGCGGCCTGGCGCGGCCGCCGCGCGATGACCTGGATCACCGGCGTCGTGGCGTTCCTGGCCTCGATCGTCGAGTGTTTCACCGGTTATGTGTCGCAGCAGAACTTCGACTCGCAGTGGATCGCCACTAACGGCAAGGACGCTCTCAACGCGATGGGCATCGGCGCCTTCTTCAACGTGATGAACGTCGGCCAGATGCTGATGTGGCACATCGTGCTGATCCCGATCGTCCTGGTCGCCATCGTCGGCGCCCACGTCCTGATGGTCCGGGTCCGCGGTGTCAGCCGCCCGCTGCCCGAGCGCCGCGCGCCGCTGCGCGGCCGGGCCGCCCGCAAGGCGGCCGCCGCAGCCGGCGCCGGCCCCTGGCGCGGCCCGGCCCGCCGCTACGACATCCTCAAGGAAGGCACCATCGCCACGCTGATCGTCAGCGCCCTGGTGCTGGTGATGGCCGGCGTGCTTTCCTCGCCGGATGTGCCGCCGGTCACCGTTCAGACCTGGGCCAGGATCGACCAGGTCGGCTTCGTCAACACCGCGGCCACGGAACTGGACGGAACCGGCGGAGCAGCCAGCTACGGACCGCCGTATAACAGCCAGTCCGGGTCGGTGCAGCAGGTCGGCCCGGTCAACTGGCAGAAGGTGGCGGGCATCACCCAGCCCGTCAACGCGGCGCGGGACTTCGTGCTGAGCCCGCTGGCCGTGCCCGCCCGGACCAGCCCGGCCCTGGCCAGCGCGCTGAGCGCCTACAACAGCGCATCGCCGGCACAGCAGCGCAAGTGGGCCTCCGCATACGACGCCGCGACCGCTCCGGGTGCCAGGAAGGTCCCGTTCAACAGCGGGAACCTGAACCTCGCGGCGGCCGGGCCGGTGCCGGTGATGATGTCATCGGAGCTGTCGATGGCCAAAACCGGAGCGCTGGACTCTGACCTGCTGGCGCAGCGGCAATTCTACGGCACCAACTTCACCAAGCCGCTGCTGTTCATCGCCGACGGCGGCTACTACGACACCCTGGCGTCGAGCATGCACCTCACCGGTGATCAGTGGGGCGTCATGAACGAGACCGGGAGTTACCCGGGTCAGCCCTGGCTCTGGCTGTTCCAGCTCTGGTATCACCTAGCCCCGTTCTCCAGCTCGGCCAGCGTGGACATCTGGGCGGTCTACCTGACCGGCATCTGCACGATCCTGCTGCTGCTCATCCCCTTCATCCCCGGCCTGCGCGACATCCCCGCACTGATCCCGGTACACCGCCTCATCTGGCGCTCCTGGTACCGCTCAGCCCCCGGTGCCGGTTCCGGCCCGGCCATAGACCCGGGAACCAGCCCCGGTACTTCGCAGGCACCCGCCGCCGATACGCCCGAGCCAGACACAGTACAGACATGAGCAGGCCCGGCTGATCCGGCTGGGTCCCCTGGCCCTGCGCCGCCTAATGTTCGCAAGGGCGAGGGACTGTCCCGACAACAACGGGCCAGCGCACAAGCGACAAGCGACGTTCCCGGAACTGTTCCCGCAGGCAGGAGGCTCCTCGTTCCGCGCCAGGCACCGTGGACCTGTTCGCCGCGCTGAACACCGCCACCGCCAAGGTGATCGGCAAACTATCCGCCCGGCACCGGGCCGTGGACTTCCGCGACTTCCTCGATCAGATCGACCGCCAAGCCGACCCCGGCCTGGCCGTCCACATGATCTCCGACAACCTTTCCGCGCACAAGGCGCCCGTGGCCCCGCCGCTGGCTGCGGGGCCGCCCGCGCTTCGTCCTGCACCTCACCTCGGCCTACTCCTCCTGGATCAACCAGGTCGAGCGATGGTTCGCCGAAACCGGCTCACTAGGTGAAGCTGCCCACTCCGATGGCCCGCTCAGGTGTGTCCGACACGCAGATCAGGGGCGAGGTGCAGCGGTGGCACTGCTTGAGCTGGCCGGAAGCCGGAGCCGAGCCAGGTGCCCGCCGTGATCGTGGCGGAGTTCACCGCACCGGCGGTGGCGGCCGCTGCGGTTCCGTCGTGGACGAACTCCAGGGTCACATCTGTGCCGCAGTCGGCGCTGAGGCGGCTCCGCAGCGAAGTCATCCGGTTCGCCAGGCATCCGTACATGCCGCGCCCGTCGTCGGCAGGCACGCCCGCGCTGAGGTAAGACGCGACGCTGACCATAGCGTGCACCCGGCGCGACCGCGGATGAGCCGCGTGCGTGACGGCATGGGCGAGTGCGTCGGCAATGGCGTCCTCTACCTCATCTGCTGGCCGGCCGGACGGCGCCGGGCGGGCAGCGAGAAGCCAGAGCCGGGTGACGACTGTTGCGTGCCGTTCGGCGATTGCAGTCTTGATGCTGGTGTGACCAAGGTCGGCCGCCACGATCACATCTGCGGGGTCAGCGGCAGGCGCGCGCATTGCAGCGCCGAGCAGGGACGCGATCGCAGGGTGCGGCGTGAGCGCCACCCGGCAGGTGAGCGCCGCCGCTCCCGCTCCCGCTTGTGCGCCCGCCATGATGAGCGGGCCGCATCTGCCCGCCAGCAACCCGCCGCCGAGCCAGATGCTGTCCACCGTCAGCCAGTAGGACAGGTACGCGTGACGAGCGGGGGTGCGGGCCTGTTCGCCGGGTGTGCGGGGATCTCGCAGAGTCGCGATCAGCGCGCCAAGGCGGCGCCCGTAGCTCAGCAGTGCCGCGGTCGCGGCTTGTGCCGTTTCGGTGCTGGAGGATCCAGCCGCGGCGGCAATGCCGTCCGATAGCTGGTCAGGCCGCAGCCCAGCCAAGCCGCGTCCGGTGGCCAGCGCCAGCAGGGCGTCTCGCGAACAGGCTTGCCCCGCCCGCTTCCCGGCCACCGCTAGACAGCCGAAGTCGCCGATGACCACCTGATTCAGTGATGCATCCGCGGTCAGCGCTAGCGGATCAAAACCCTCGCCCTGCACACATCAAGTCTGCCCGAGTGCACCCGCCCGCGCCCCAGTCCCTGGGGGGGGGTAGCGGCGGCGATCGTTTCCGGGAACTATCCGGCCGCCGCCGCTGCCCAGCAGCAGGCGCTGGAACTGTTCCGCGACCTCGGCGACGACCAGTATGGCCAGGCCAGTGCCCCTCAACGAACTCGGTGACGTAACGTCGTTGGGGCCCTCTCTCCAACCCGAGGAGAACCCCATGCCTGGTCCCACCGTTGTCCTGGTCCACGGCGCGTTCGCTGACGCGTCCGGGTTCGCGGGAGTGATCCGCGAGCTGGAGAGCGCCGGCCACACGGTGCTCGCCCCGCCGAACCCGTTGCGCGGCGTCGCCTTCGACGCCAGCGTCGTCAGCGATGTGGTCAAGGCGATCGACGGCCCGGTCGTGCTGGTGGGGCATTCCTACGGAGGCGCCGTGATCGGCCAGGCGTCCGCCGGCCTGGAGAACGTGACCGGCCTGGTCTTTCTCGCGGCGTTCGGGCTGGAGGCGGGCGAGAGCTGCGCGAGCGTGCAGCAGCCGTTCCCGCCGCCGCTGCTCGCCAAGACGGCCGCGCCGACCCCTTACGACGCGCCCGGCGCCGCGGGCGGTCCTGACCTGTACGTCCAGAAGGACGGGTTCCGGGAGACGTTCTGCGCCGACGTGCCGGCCGACATGGCCGATGTCATGTTCGCGACCCAGCGCCCGCTGGCGGTCGCGGCGCTCAGCGAGAACGCCACCGCGGCGGGCTGGAAGACCAAGCCGTCCTGGTTCCTGGTCTCCGAGCACGACAACGCGCTCTCGCCGGACGCCGAACGGTTCATGGCGCAGCGGATGGGCGCCACGACCGACACCATTGACGGCTCGCACACCGCGTTCATCGCCAAGCCGGTCGCCGTAGCCACCTTCATCCGCCAGGCGCTGCGATGACCTCGCAGACCCAGGTCGGTGCGCGCCGCCGCGGTCAGCGTCCGCACGCTGATCCGGAACAGGCCTGACGCCTCCACCGCCTGGACGCTGGTGCTGGCCGGTCCGCCCACCAGCACCGCGACGCCCAGCACATCACCGGGCCGGGCATACCGGACCGTGACCTGCCGGCCCTTCCGCTGACATCAGGTACACCCGCAGCAGGCCGCCGACGACCAGCCCAGCCTGCGAGCCCGACCCGGCCCGGTAGACGGTCGTGCCTGCCGGGTAGTCAGCGCGCTCGCCCTCTGCCCGCAGCCTGCCAGCCAGCTCCGGCGGCAGGTCTGCCAGGAAGCTGCGCGCCAGCGCGTCATCCACTTCCCGGTCGGCCATGTCTACGACGTTAGACCGGGTTGGCAGCCGGCAGGGCGGCTAGAGGACTGGGCTAGTTCCTCCGTCGAGATTGATGGCCGAGCCGGTCACATAGGAGGAGCGGTCTGACAGGAGGTAGGCCGCCAGGTCGGCGAACTCTTCCGGTCGGCCTACTCTGCCCAGCGGGATGCTGGTGTTCTGGGCCATCTGGCGGTAGAACTCGTCCTCGGACTGGCCTGCTGCGTCAGCGCGCCGGCGCCACTGGCCACTTGCAACCAGGCCGATGAGCACCGCGTTGACCCGGATACCGTGCCCGCCGAGGTCCTTGGACGCCGCCTTGGTGATGGCCAAGCCGGCCGCGCGGGAGGCAGTCGTCGGCAGCGACGCAGCACCAGCAGCCTTGGCGCCCACGTTCAGCACGTTGACGATGGCTCCGCCTCCAGTCGCGATCAGGTGCGGCACAGCCAGGCGGGTACAGCGAGCCGCGGCAAGAACCTTGAGGTTGAGATCGGCGATCCAGTCGTCGTCGGAGACCTGATCGATCCGTCCTGCGGCACTCTTGCCCGCGTTATTCACCAGGCCGTCGAGGCGCCCCCACCGGGCGATGGCCGCACCGACGAACCGCTCAAGGTCAGCCAGGTTGGTGACATCGGCCTGCACCACAAGTGCATCACCCCCGGCGTCCCGCAGCCGCAGTTCGGTGGCGGCCAGCCGACGGGGGTCCCGCCCGCACACGGCGACCCGCGCCCCTTCTTCGGCGAGCCGATCCGCAAGCGCCGCTCCCAGCCCATCGGTCCCGCCGGTGATCAGCACGACCTTTCCCGTCAGGTGCAAATCCATTGAGCTATTCTGACCCAGCCCCGTTTTCGGCCGCATAGCGCCTTCCATGGCGCAGCCACCGACCCGGGCGTGCGCCCCCTGGGGGAGCCAATACCTCGATGCCTGGCGGGCCAGGCGGCCCGGGATAACCCTCTGCGGGTGAGGCGTAGCCGGCCCGCCCGGTGGGAGCGTGTCGGCGAGATGAAACAGGGAATCGTGACCAGGCCCGCGTGGTGGAAGCTCGTCTTGGTCTTGTCCGGCCTGGCGCTGCTGGTGGCGGCGTGCGGATCTGGCGGCAGCGCCCCCGCATCGTCCGCGCCTGCTTCCCCGGCGACCTCGCCGGCGACCTCGGCTGTGTGCGCGGACGTCGCTGCCCTGCGTGCTTCGCTGGACAAGCTCACGCACGCCAAGGTGAGGAAAGGCGCGGTCAGCGAGAGCAAGGCCAACCTCACAGACGTCCAGGCAAATCTGACGGCCCTGGTAAATGACGCACGCGGCCAATGGCAGGCCCAGCTCAATGCGCTGAAATCCGCGCTGGCCACGCTCCAGACGGCGGTCAAGACCCTGGCTGGGAACTTCAGCACCAGCGCGGTGTCAGGCGTGGTGACCGCGATCGGCGACGTCAGCACCGCCGGGCAGAACCTGCTGGCCGCGGCGAGCACGCGCTGCCCCTCTGCATCCCCGACACCCAGCGCGTGAGCTTTGCCGTGGCCCAGTGTCGTGGCATCCGGGAGACGATGTCTGGGTCCAGTACTGGCCCGGGCCGTGCCGCACTGTGGGGGTTGATGCCGTAGCCGGGTGGTGGCTGGCGCGGTGCCTGCGTGCCGGGGCCGTATACGCTGTCTGGGCATGGGCCCCGGTGCATCGTCGCTGGCGGCTGCGGTTCCGGGATTGACACGCAGCGATCCTGCTAGCCCGGGGATGACCCGCGAGCGGAGCCGGGAAGGCTTCCGGTACCGCGACCTGTCAGGCGCAGAGATCACCCAGCGGGAGGCGCTGCAGCGCATCGGCGCGCTGGCGATCCCGCCGGCCTGGAGGCACGTCTGGATCTCGCCGGACCCGCTGGGGCACATCCAGGCCACCGGCGTGGACAGCCGGGGCCGGACCCAGTACCGCTACCACCAGCAGTGGCGCGAGCAGCGCGACGCTCAGAAGTTCCTGCACATGCTGCGGTTCGCCAGCGTTCTGCCTGCGCTGCGGGCAGCCACCGTGGCGGACCTGGCGCGAGCTGGCCTGGATCGTGACCGCGTTGCGGCTAGCGCCGTCCGGCTGATCGACCTCGGCCTGTTCCGGATCGGCGGCGAGAAGTACGCCACGCTGGACCATCACTACGGCGCCACCACGCTTGAGAAGCGGCACGTGACAGTGACGCGTAATGGGATGGTGTTCGACTATGTCGCCAAGGAGGGTAAGCACCGGGCGATCAGCGTCACCGACGAGGTAGTCCTGCCCACCGTGCGAGCACTGGCCCGCAGCGACAATGGTCTCGGCCCGCTGTTCAGCTACCAGCACGGCGGCAGCTGGCGCATCCTCCATTCGCGCGACGTGAGCAACTACATCGCCGCCCGGGCTGGCGGTCACTTCACGGCCAAGGAATTCCGCACCTGGAATGCGACCGTGCTGATGGCGCTGGCGCTGGCGAACGCGGCGCCGTCGCGCGCAGCGCGGAGCCGTGAGAAGGTCATCGCGGCCAGCATTCGCCAGGTGGCGGGCTGGCTTGGCGACACCCCGGCAGTGACCCGTAAGTCCTACATCGATCCACAGCTGATAAGCCGCTATGAGTCGGCGGGAGAGCTACCCACAATCCCCGCCGTGCCGGTCGCACTCCCGGCCCCCGCGGAAGCGGAGATCGCTGTCGCCGCGCTGCTAGCCGCCCCTAGCTGACAGAACCTCCAAGGAGGCCGCGGCGACCGGCCCGTTACCCCGCCGCTTCTCGTGTCAGGCGGGCTTGCTGAGTGCCGGGCCGGGTGAGACAAGGAGCGTGACCGCTTCCTGCTGAGTGACCGCGCGGCCGGCGGCCAGCTCGGCCTGCCACTCCTCAGGTGTGATGGTCGCGCGGGCGGGAGCCAGGAACCGCTCAAGCAGTTCCGGCTGCCGCTCCGGCGCGCCGACCTTGTGCCGGACGGCTTCCGCGGCGCCGGCCAGGCGGGCCGCTCGCAGACCCGCGCCGAGTTCGGCGGTGATGGCGGCGGACAGTTCCAGGGTGCTGGCCAGCAGCTCGGCGTCGCCGCAGCTGGCGACGTAGTCGAACATGCCGGACAGCAGACCGAGTGCCTCCCCGGCGCGGCCTGCCCGAAGGCTGACCCCCGCCAGCGACTGCTGGTCCAGGGCCACGCCCAGCTTGTCCCCCTGCTGCTGGTCGAGCGCTAGCGCCTCCCGCAGTACCTGGATGGCGCGGTCGAAGTTGCCGGCATCACTTTCCGCCTGGCCGAGGTTCGTCAGGGCGGCGGCGAGCCGGGCGTCACTGCCGATCTCGCGGGCGATGGCGGCGCTCTCCTCCAGCAGGGACCGGGCCGCGTCCAGGTCGCCGAGGTGATGATGGGTGATGCCGAGGCTGTTGAGCTCTCGTGCTTGCTGGTCCTGGTCGCCGAGGACACGCCAGATCGCCAGGCTGCGCTCGAAGAGCGCGAGCGAGGTCCGGATCTCGCCCTGCTGCTCCAGCAGTACCCCGAGCCAGTGCGCCACCCTGGCCAGCGGCGCTCCGCCATCCTCGGCGGTCAGCTCCATGGCCCGCTGCAGCCACCGCCGCCCTTCGGCCAGGTAGCCGCGCCGGTACCAGAACAGGCCGAGCGCCTCGACCAGCCGCAGCCCGATGCCGGCCCTGTCGTCGTGGCCGGCCAGGTCTGCGGCTGAGGTTTCCAGCGCCCATGCCAGTGCGGCACGCAGGTTGTCGTGCTCCGCTTCCAGCCGGTCCAGTGCCTCGAGGTGCGCCGGGCCGGATCCGCGCAGCTGCTCGTAGGCCCGCTCGGCTACGCCGGCGTAGTGCTGCGCGTGTCGGCGGCACGTGTCGTTCAGGTCGCCGGCCAGCTCAAGCTGCTCGAGCGCATACGGCCGGATCGTCTCGAGCATGCCCGGCTCGCGGCTCGCCTCCGGGGCCTTCGGTGACCGTGATCAGGCTGACATCCATCAGGTCAGCGGCCAGCTGCAGGGGATCGGCCTGGGCGGCCGGGCCGGCTCCAGCCGCGGCGACTGCCGCCAGCGCATCCAGGTCGCAGCCTCCGGCGAATACGCTCATCCGCCGGAACGCCTCGGCGGCCTCTGGCGCTAGCAGGTCGTAGCTCCAGGCCACGAGGTTCCGCATGGTCTGCTGGCGCAGCGGCCTCCCGGCATCGGCGGCCGCCAGCCCCAGGCTCTGGTCCAGGCGGGCGAGCAGGGCCTTGGGGGCGAGCAGCCTGACCCTGGATGCAGCCAGCTCGATCGCCAGCGGCAGCCCGTCCAGGCGGCCGCAGATGGCTGCGATGTCGGCGGCGTTGCCCTCGGTAAGGGCGAAACCCGGCCGGACCATGCCTGCCTGCTGGGCGAACAGCCGAGCCGCGCCACAGGCCGCGACGGCCGCCACGTCAGCGTCGCGGGGCAGCTCCAGCGCCGGTACCGGCTGCTCATGCTCCCCCGGCAGGTGCAGCGGGCGCCGGGACGTGGCCAGCACCGTCACGCCGGCGGCGGAGGCCAGCAGCGCGGCCACCACCGCCGCGGCCTCGTTTAGCTGCTCAAGGTTATCCAGCACCAGCAGTGCCCGGCGCTCGCCCAGGTAAGCGGTCACCTGGTCGGCGGCCGGGCCGTCGCCGGTAACGCCCAGGTTCTCGGCCAGCGTTTTCCACATGATGTCGGCGTCGCGGACGGCGGCCAGCGCTATGAAGAAGACGCCGTGCGGGAATGCCTCAGCCAGTGATGCGGCCGCAGCCAGAGCCAGCCGTGTCTTTCCGACGCCGCCGGTGCCGGTAAGCGTCATAAGCCTGACCTCCGGCCGTGTGATGGCGGCGCGCAGGTGCTCCAGATCGCCATCCCGCCCCACCAGCGGCGTCACGGGCGCGGGCAGGCTCGCCTGGGTGCCAAGGCTCTTCAGCGCCGGGAAGTCCTCGCGCAGGCCCGCACCGACAAACTGATAGATCCGCTCCGGTGCCTCGATGTCCTTCAGCCGGTGAAATCCAAGGTCACGGACCGACACCCCGGCGGGCAGCCGTGACTGCACCAGCAGCCTGGTCGCGTCCGACAGCACCACCTGACCCCCATGCGCAGCTGCCGCGATCCGCGCCGCCCGGTGAACGTCCATTCCGATGTAGCCGTCCTCGTGCCGGAGCGGCTCGCCTGAGTGCAGTCCCATCCGGACCCGGACCTCAATGCCGCCAGGCCAGCGATGACCGGCCAGCGCCCGCTGCGCCGCCAGGCAGCACCCGACCGCATCGCCCGCGGATTCGAACACGACGAAGAAGCTGTCTCCTTCAGTTCCCATCTCGCGGCCGCGGCACGCCGAGACCGCGGCACGCACCAGCGCCCGCTGGGCCGACAGCGCCTCGCCATACCTGTCACCGAGGCGGTTCACCAGGGCCGTCGACCCCTCGATGTCAGTGAAGAGCATCGTGATGGTCCCTGACGGCAGCTCCTCCACCCCGCCATTATCATCTGCAAGAGACGCGCGAGGCACCCGCGACGGTGGCAACGGATTTCCTGGTCGGTCAGCGTCCCTGGTGGTCAGGCCAGCCCAGGCGGGCGCTCGGTGTCGCCGCCGCACGGCACGGGCACCGGGTCATGTTCTTCCAGCTCGTCTCCTCCGCTGCGAGCACGCCTCCCTGATCCTGACCTCGAACTAAGACCCACAAACCGACGGCCTCATTTCCGCCCGTCGCATCGGCACCAAACCCGAGCGTCGTCGACAGCACCGAGCATCATCGAGCCGCACCATTCAGCCGTAATGCCAGCTAGGGCCTTATCCCGGCCGGCCGCGCAGGACGGCCTTGATGGGTCGGGCCAGGCGAGTTAGGTTGGCGGCAGGGCGGAGAAATGGCCAATAGAAGGGAATGCAATCGTTCGTATCGCCATAGACCTTCACGGCAGGTGCCGCTGAGCACACGCAGATCTCATGATGGCCCCCCAGGGGATGACTGATGAGCGAGCTCGAGATACGGCTGTTCGGACAGGTGTCGGTGACGTGGGGCGGGCAGCGGCTGCCTGACCTGTCGGCGAAGGCTTTTGAACTCCTGAGCTTCATGCTCCTGCACCGGGACCGGGCTCATACGCGTGAGGCGCTCGCCGAGGTTCTGTGGCCGGAAGCGCCGGACCTGCTGTCCAAGAAATACCTGCGCCAGACACTCTGGCAGCTGCAATCAAGGCTGGCCGGCGTCGGCGCGCATCAGCATAGTGACCCCGACACCTCCGTGCTCGCCGTCGACTCCGGCTGGATACGGGTCAACTACCGGCCCGGGTGGTGGCTGGACGTGGCCGACTTCGAGGAGGCGTACGGACTGTGCCGCGAGACGGCCGGCCGTGACCTGACTCACCGTCAGGTGCAGGCGCTGGAATCGGCGGTGGCCTTGTACCGGGGAGAACTGATCGCGAGCTGGTACCAGGACTGGTGCATCTACGAACGGGACAGGCTGCAGCTTACGTACCTGGCCATGCTCGAGAAGCTGATGGGTCACTGCGAGGCCAAGGCCTCGTACGCGAAAGGCGTCGGCTACGGTCAGGCCATCCTGCGTTACGATCCCGCGCGAGAATCCACCCACCGGGAGCTGATGCGCCTGTACTACCGGGCGGGCGACCGGACCACCGCCCTGCGCCAGTTTGAGCGGTGCGCGTCGGCTGTCGCCGAGCAGTTCAGTGTCGAGCCCTCGCGCGCGACCGTGTCGTTGTACCAGCAGGTCAGGACCGACTCACTTGATGACGAACGACCAGCGCGGACACTGTCCGTGGCCGAGTCGTCCGGCGAGCCGATAGGCCGCCAGCAGGCCAGGCTAGACGAGCTGCAAGACAGCGTGTCCTCATTGCAACGGCAAATGCAGCAACAGGTCACGATGATCAAGGATATTCAGGCCAGCCTTTCTTCCCTGCATCTCATCGCACGCAGCCGGGCGCTCGCGGAAGGGCACGAGACGGCCAGGCAGACGACCTAGCAGACGGCTGGGCGGCACATCTAGTGGTACACAACAGATGGTCTGGCGGGGAACACAGTAGGTCGTGTCCATGGACGAGTATGCGATGGCCGGCGCGGGGTCGATCCAGCCGAACACACATTCCTTTGTGGTCAAGGTATGGCTCAGCGACTCGGCACGCCCGAGCGGACAGGCCGCCTGGCGCGGTCGGGTCACTCACGTGCCCAGCGGTAGCTGCCGATACTTCACCAGGATGGCTGACGTGGGCGAGTTCATAAACATCTACCTGCAGCAGCTCGGGGTGAGGCCCACCTTCTGGTCCAGGGCACACCGATGGCTGAGCCGGTGATTGCCGATGGACGGCTACAGCACATCGCTTGAGCACTTGCTCGCGGAGTTGCAACGTCTCGGCACCTTGCTCCAGGTGCAGGTATGGCGGGCTAGGCAGAGACCTGATGGCTCCGGGGAGGAGCTGGCCGCCTTCTACGTTCCCGAAGCCGAAGTGGACGACATCCTCCGTACGGCTGCCTGTGCGTCGCCCGGGGAAACCGTCCCGATCCCGCCCCCGGTCGCGGAGGCGATGCGGTGCATGCTCGATTCGCTGTCGGCCGGCATTGCCGAACGCGTGGCCGCGAGCCGTCGCCTCGGGATGCGGCTGCCGCTCGCTGAGCTGGCCAGCTTGTTCGGCCTGACCGCCTTCGATGTCGATGTCCTGCTGGCGTGCCTCGCGCCCGAGCTGGATTCCCGCTACCACCGCCTGTATGCCTACCTGCATGACGACGTGACCCGGCGTCAGCCTTCGGTCGAACTCGTACTTAACTTGCTGTGCGCTGACCTGAGCGCCAAAGTCGCCGCGCGGGCTCGTTTCGCCCCCGGTATGCCGCTGATCCGTAACCAGCTCGTCCACCTGGGCGCGGAGCCGACGGAGCCCTCCCCGTCGCTCCTGCAACGCACGCTGCGGCTGGATCCGCGCATCGTGCGGTTCCTGCTCGGCCAAGGCGATGACGAGATCGACGATCGACTGCAGCCCTACGCCCGGGTCGTCACGCGCGCTGCCAGTCTGGACGACCTGGTGTTCACGCCCCAATTCAGGCAGCAACTGGCCCGGCTGGCCACGCACGGAGCAACCGGAAACGCAGCGCTGGTCCTGTATTTCCAGGGTCCGTACGGCACCGGCAAGCAGGTTGCGGCGGCCGCCTGCTCGCCGGCGCCCGACGGTGCACTGCTCGTCGTGGACGGACAGCGGATGGCCGCGCACAGCAGCGAGGAGTTCGCGACGCTGGCGCACCTCGCCGGCCGGGAGGCCATCCTTCGGGGTACGCCGCTGTACTGGGCTGACTTCGACGCCATCCTCGGCGAAGGACCAGCGTCCCCGCAGCTGGAAGCCGTCCTGTCTGTCCTGGAACGACGCCCAGGCATGACATTCCTCTCGGGAGCGATCGCCTGGGAACCGGCCGGCGTCCTGCGCGATGTCACGTTCGTGCGCCTGCCGTTCTCGCTGCCCGGCGCCCCCGAGCGGCTGCGGCTCTGGCAGACCGCCCTGGCCGAGGATGGGACCGGGGCCGTCGACCCGGCAGTCGACCTCAGCGCGCTGGCCGGAACATACCGGCTCAGTGGCGGGCAGATCCGCGATGCCGCGGTAACCGCCCGCAATCTGGCTCGCGCCCGGATCCCAGCCGACCCGCTGGTCGGCCAGGCCGATCTGCGGGCCGCATGCCGCTTGCACTCCAACCAGCGGCTCGCTGCGCTGGCCGTCAAGGTAACCCCGAACTACAGCTGGGACGACATCGTGCTGCCGCCCGACCAGATGGCGCAGCTCAGGGAGATCTACGATCAGGCCAGGCATCGGGCTCTGGTCCACGACGCCTGGGGCTTTGAGGCCAAGCTGGCGATGGGCAAGGGGCTCAGCATTCTGTTCACCGGCCCGTCAGGCACCGGCAAGACCATGGCGGCCGACGTCCTGGCCGGAACCCTCGGGCTCGATCTGTACAAGATCGACCTGTCGACTGTAGTCAGCAAGTACATCGGCGAGACCGAGAAAAATCTGGCCCGTATCTTCGGCGAGGCCGCGACCAGCAACGCCATCGTGTTCTTCGACGAAGCCGACGCCTTGTTCGGCAAGCGCACTCAGGTGCACGACGCTCACGACCGGTACGCCAACGTCGAGGTCAGCTACCTGCTGCAGAAGATGGAGGAGTACGATGGCATCGTCATTCTCGCCACCAACCTGCGCAAGAACATGGACGAGGCCTTCGTGCGCCGGCTCCACGTCACTCTGGAATTCCCGGTGCCAGGGGTGGACGACCGCCGCCGCATCTGGACCCAGATCTGGCCCGCCGCCACCCCCCGTGACCCCGCCCTCGACCTGGACAAGCTGGCCCGCCACGTCGAAGTGACCGGCGGGAGCATCCGCAACATCGCCCTCGCTGGCGCGTTTTTTGCCGCCGCCGACGGCGGCGTGGTCACCATGGCGCATCTGCTCCGCGCGACCCACCGCGAATACCAGAAGATGGGCAAGGTGCTGACGGCCAGCGAGCTGGGAGACATGCAGAGATGGTCGTAGAAGGAGCGTCGTCATGACCGGCCGCCAGTTCGACACGATCATGCAGGCGGTCACGCCGGAGCCCGCCCCGGCCTGGCAGCCTGGCGTCCACCCGGCCGCAGACCACGCTCACGACGGCCTGCTCTCCCAGCTCACGCAGGCAGCGAGCGGCATGGGGGGTCCGCAGGTCCAGGCCAACGCGCTGCGCCAGGCCAGCGGGGCCCGGTTCAGCCGGGCCGGCGCGGCGTTGCTGCAATTGCAGCGCGATCACGGCAATCGCTACGTGCAGCAGGTCGTGGACCATGCGCGCGCCGAGGCGGCGTCGCTGTCCGGGCCAGATGGCCGCGAGCGGAAGCCGTCCTTGCGGCAAGACGTCAGCGCGGCCCGGCCGGGGGGACGGCCACTCGAGGGCAACGTCGGAGCGCAGCTTGGTCAGGCGTTCGGCTCCGACTTCGGCGAGGTCATGGTGCACACCGATGCCCGCGCCGACGCGCTGAGCCGGTCGCTGCGAGCCAGCGCTTTCACGGTCGGCCGCGACATCTTCTTCAGCCGTGGCGCCTACGCGCCGGCGTACGCGAAGCGGCCGTGAGCTGATCGCGCATGAGCTGACCCACGTCATCCAGCAGGCCGCCTCTTCGGCCGGGGAGCGTCGGCCCGATGACGGTCAGCCCGGCGAACGACAGCACGAGCACGAGGCTGACCGGAAGGCCGCCGAGATCACCAGCGCCGGGCGGTCCCGGCCCCCGGCTGCCGCGGGAGGCAGCCCAGCGGCACCAGGCGATGTCCGGAGCGGCTCACGGCAGGCGCGGTTCTCCAGCGCAAGTACTTGGACCAACAGCCACCCGGCGACGGCCTCGAGATCTGGATAGGGACACGACGGTTAAGAAAGGGCTGGGTAACGGCCTCGCGGACGAAGATCGCCCCGATCGACAAGATGCTGAGGCTATTCTGGCCACGAAAGGCAGTGCTGGCTGGCAGCAGGTCGGCAAGCAGTGGCTCGAGGAGCTGGACGATGAACCCTGGTCAAGACGAAGTACGGCCAGGCCCATCGAATAAGTCGAGCAAGACGTTCATCAAGCGGCAGCGTGCGGTCAAAGCCCTGCGCGATGATATCCACAAGGCCCTGAGCACGATGGTGCTTCTAAAGATCATCGCGGCGGCTGACGCCGACGCCGCTCCACGCCGGGCAGCAGGGTGCGAATGCGAACCAGCAGCCAGCTGGCAGAACGCAGCAGCAGCTGCAGCCAACGGCCGCAGATAGCTAACGCGAACGCGAACCAGCAGCAGCTGCAGAACCAGCAGCAGCTGCAGAACCAGCCGCAGCTGCAGAACGGCAGCAGGCGGCGAACGCAGAACGTCCAGCAGGCGCAGGGTGGCAGGCCAGACCAGGCAGGCATGGTGGCGGAACTGACGAAGGTCGGCTTCCTCGCTGACTACCTCGACTCGCTGGCTCTGACCGGCCACCTCGAGCCGCTGTACGACGCGCACACTGCACTCGGCGCCGGGAAACTGGCACAGGCCCAGCAACTGCTCGACCAGCTGAATCCGCTTAAGCCCGCGACGGGCTTGAGCGCCCCCATACATGGTTGGGCAGACGAAGCATTCGAGAAGAGTCCCGTGATCTGGGATTTCGCTCGAAACCCGGGCGAACTGATGGCCGCCCAGCGTCAACTACTTGTCTATCACGCGGGCAAGATCGGCGGCGACTATGCGACGCTCATGAATTACAAGCCCTACAAGACGAGCGTTTTCTCCGCGCCGGAGATTGACGAGGGCAAGAAATACTTCACCGATCAGGAGCTGCGGGAATGGAAGAAGATCCAGAAGGATGAAAACAGGCGGCTCCGCTGACCGACGCCTTCAACGCGGCGACGGACGTCGCTGCCGAGGCCACGATCGTAAGCCAAGCGAAGCGGCCCACCAAGCCGAGCAAAGACAGCGCTGACTCCCGAGGAGGTGACCGCGATCCGCATCTACACCTCTGACGTCTACAAGGAGATGAACGCGGTGTTCCGAGATTTCCGGGTGGACCAGCCGACGGTGAACTGGTCGAAGTATTCCGCGATCGCCAAGCTCGCCATCTCGGGTCTGGGCAAGCTTCCGAAAGCTAGGGACACCATCAGCTACCGAGGCGACAATGATGTCAAGTTCGGCGGTCACGCGGGCGTGCTCAGGTACGGCGCCACCTTCCGGCTGCCCAACTTCTACAGCACGACCAAGTATCCCGGCACGGCCTTTGGCGGCGACCTCGCCTATATCTTCCACAACAAGCGGGCCGGAAGGCTCATTGAGAGATTCTCGGCATACGTGGGCGAGGCTGAGATACTTATCCCGCCGGGCGCGAAGTTCCAAATCACCGCGGAATACCATGAGCAGAACGGCATGTGGGTGTCGCACGACGGCACGGCGCTCGACGCGCTTCCGCAGTCCCCTGGCGTTCTCGCGGCCCGGGCGATCGCGGCTGTGACCAACAAGCCGCGCAAGGTGATCATCGAGTTCACCGAGATCGCCTGACATGGAGACTTCGCCGGCGCTACGGGACGTAGTGACCAGCTTCCTCGAGCAGAAAGACTGGTCCTACTCCGAACTGTCCGATGGCTCCCTCATGCTGACCTACGGCGGGCAGCACGGCCGGTTCAGGTGCCGGCTCTTCATCGACGAGGCTCGCGAGGCGGTGGTGTACTACTCGCTGTACTCCGCACCGGTGCCGGCCGGGCGGCGTCAAGCCGTACTGGAATTCATCAACCAAGCGAACCTTGACGTTGTCCTCGGCAACTTCGAGTTCGACGCCGAGCAGGAGCAGGTCCGCTTCCGTACGAGCATTGACGTCGAGGGCGACCGGCTGACCTACGCACTTCTCACGCACGTGGTGCACGCCAACGTGCTGGCGATGGACCGGTACCTGCCGGAGCTGACTGCGGTGATCGAGGCGTCCTGACGCCTGCGCAGACGCGCCGGCAGACGGCGCAGCGACCCTGGCCTGATTGCCTGGGTGCCGCACAGCCAGTCGGCACCGCAGCGGGGATTACTGCATGTTCCAAGACCTGGACGCCACCTTGGCCGCCCTGCTTGAGGCCGAGCTGAGGATGCAGAACGTCGCGGTTAGCTTCGCGGCCCCTGATAACCAGTTCCCGCCGTCCGGGGTCAGCCTGCCGGCGATCGCGTTCTTCCTCTACGACGTGCGCGAGAACCACGACCTGCGCTCGGCCCAGTGGGAGCTCGATCGCCAGGCCGACGGGACGGTCATCCGCACGCCGCCGGCGGCGCGGGTCGACTGCTCTTACCTGATCACGGCCTGGCCGAGCCCCGGCTCCCCTGATCCGGCGCAGGACGAGCACCGTCTGCTCGGTGAAGTCATGAAGGTGCTGCTGCGCCATCCAGCCATCCCCGATTCCTACCTGAGCGGCGAACTGGCGGGGCAGGACCCGCCCATGCCAGCCAAGATCATCGCCGAGGCCCAGCTGCACAGCCTGGGCGAGTTCTGGCAGGCGATGGGGGGCAAGCCCAAGGCCACCCTGCACTACGCGGTCACGGTCAGCGTCGAGGTGTTCGAGTCGGCCCCGGCCGGCCCGGCCGTGACCGAGAAGCTCATCACGGTCAGTCAGGGGACTGGCCAGCAATGAGCTACCCCTCGCCATATCTGCGGGCCCGATCAAGGAGCGATGAGCATGCCCGAGTACCTGGCACCCGGCGTCTATGTAGAGGAAGTACCCTCGGCGGTCGTGCCCATCGCCGGTGTTGGCACCAGCACGGCCGGGTTCATCGGCGTGTCCGCCGACATCACCGAGGCCTGGGATCCAGCCAACAATGCGGGTATGCCGGCCAGGCCCGCCGGCGGCGCTTATCCGCAGGCGGCCGCCCTCACCCCGCGGGCCCTCAATAGCTGGACTGAGTTCACCCAGAATTTCGGCGACATCCAGGAGGCCAACCAGTACCTCGCGCACGCCGTCTACGGATACTTCAACAACGGGGGAACCCGCTGCTGGGTCATCAGGGTCGCCGACGCGGGAGCGGACCTCGAGCAGGCGCTGCAGCAGTTCCAGAGCATCGACGAGATCGCAATCGTCGCCGCGCCTCTGCCACCCGACGTGGACGCGGCCGCGCTCAACGCCGCCCAGGAGGCCCTCGTGGCCCACTGCGAGCTGATGGAAGACCGGGTCGCGATCCTGGACTCCGGCCGCGATATCACGAGCGACAACCTGGTGATCTCGACCGACAACACTGGCATCTGGCGCCCGGCGGCCGACCCGAAAGGCTACGGCGCGTTCTATTTCCCGTGGATTGAGGTAGCCGACCCGCTCGGTGCGCCCGGCGTTCGCGTCGCGGTTCCGCCCAGCGGCCACCTGGCCGGCATCTACGCACGCAGCGACGCCGAGCGCGGTGTCCACAAGGCACCGGCGAACGAGGTCGTGACGGGTGCCCTCGACCTTCGCTACCAGGTCAGCAAGATCCTGCAGGGCAGCCTCAACCCGCTCGGCGTGAACTGCATACGCAACTTCAGCGGCACCATCAAGGTGTACGGCGCGCGCACGCTGGCGTCGGACCCGCAAGGGGACCCCGAGTGGACCTATGTCAACGTGCGGCGGCTGGTCAACTTCCTGCGCGAGTCCATCGACGAGGGCACGCAGTGGGTGGTGTTCGAGCCGAACGCGCCTGACCTGTGGTCGAAGATCCGGCGGAACGTCAGCTCGTTTCTGACCAGCGTGTGGAGCACAGGGGCCCTGCTCGGCACGGCACCGGAGCAAGCGTTCTACGTGCGGTGCGACGAGACAAATAACCCGGCCGAGGTTCGCGATCTCGGGCAAGTAGTGATCGAGATCGGCGTGGCGGTGGTCAAGCCGGCCGAGTTCGTCATCTTCCGGCTCAGCCAGTGGGCCGGCGCGGCGCAATAGCCGACGATGACAACAGCGGCCACCACAGCGCCGGTCACGGCCGGGGCGAACCCGACCGTACCGGGGATACCTGATTACCAGGCCCCAGGCGTCTACCGGCAGGACGTGTTCCCACCGCCACCGCCGGCCCTGCTGACCGGCGTGCCCGCCTTCCTCGGCTACGCCGACCAGACCGTGACCGACAGCCAGCGGCTGGCCTATGTGCCGCAGCGGATAACCCTGTGGCCGCAGTTCGAGACGCTGCTCGGGCCGCCTCGGGCGGACGGCTACCTGGCCTACGCAGTGCGCGGGTTCTTCGAGAACGACGGCGTTCTGTGCTACGTCGTCCCGCTGCCGGACACCGGGGCGCCGTTGACGGAATTGCAGGCCGGCCTGGCCGCCCTGGATGACCTGGCCGAGGTGGACCTGGTCTGCGCGCCGGACATCATGCGGGGGATCCCCCCGGTAGTTCCGCCAGGACTGGAGGTCGATGCCGCCACCGCCCGGCAAGCGGAGGTGCTGGCTGGCTGCGAGCGCACGGGCGGCCGCTTCGCCATCCTGGATGCGGTGCTGACCAGCGACGCCGGGATCGTCGGGCAGCAGCGGGCCGCGCTGAGCAGGGACGCCGCCGCCATCGCGCCGCAGGGGGCGAGTCAGAACGGCGCGCTGTACCACCCCTGGCTGCTGGTCTCCGGATGGGACGGCTTGCCGCTGTACGTGCCGCCCTGCGGGCACCTGGCGGGCGTCTATGCCCGCAGCGACCAGCGGGTCGGCGTCCACAAGGCCCCGGCCAACGAGGTGGTCAAAGGCGCGCTTGACCTGCGGGCCGACCTCGGCGTCGACGACGTCGGCGCACTCTATGCCCAAGGGGTGAACTGCGTGCGGGCGCTGCCCGGCCGCGGCATCCGGGTATGGGGGGCCCGCACGCTCGCCGACGACCTGGCCTGGCGGCCGGTGAGCGCCAGGCGGGTCTTCCTGACCATCGGTCGCTGGCTTGAGCTCTTCATGGCTGGCCTGGCGCACGAGCCCAACGACGTCCGACTGTGGGTGCGCGTCACGCGCGAGCTGACCGCCTACCTCGACGGGCTGTTCGACCGCGGCGCCCTCAACGCCAGCCGCCCGGACCAGGCGTTCTTCGTCAAATGCGACAGCGAGACCAATCCGCCCGAGGTGCTCGACGCGGGCCAGGTGGTGACGTACGTCGGCCTGTCCCTGGCCGCGCCGGCTGAGTTCGTTGTCGTCCGCATCATCCACGGCGCCAGCGGTGTCAGCATCCAGCCAGCTTCCGCTACCGCGGCGGCATCATAAGGAGGTCCACCTTGCCCACCCGGCTCGACCCATACTCCGGCTACAACTTCTCCGTCGAACTCGACGGCATCACGCGAGCCGGCTTTCGAGAGTGCTCTGGCCTGGAGAACAGCCAGAACGCGGGCGAGTACCGCGAAGGCACCGACACGAACCCGAGCGTGCGCAAGCTGCCCGGGCTCGTCACGCACTCCGACATCACCCTCAGCCGCGGGATCACCGCGGACAGCAAGTTGTGGGAATGGCGGGAGAAGGCGATGAAGGGCACCGTCGAGCGCCATGACATTTCCATCACCCTGATGGACAGCGCCGGCAATGCCAAGATCACGTGGAACCTGTTCGACTGCTGGCCACGGCAGTGGACCGGCCCGAGCCTGAACGCCACGACCGACGAGGTGGCCGTCGAGCAGCTCATCCTCGCCTGCGAGCGCATCGAGGTCGACCAGTGGAGCTGAGCGTGGCTCCCGCCGCCCAGGTCACCGAGTTCTCGTTCACGTTGCCGCACGGGCTGGCCGACTCTGAGGGCACGGTGCACCGGGAGGGCACCATGCGGCTGGCGACCGGGCTCGATGAGATCGAACCGCTCAAAGACCCGCGGGTGCGCGCCAACCCCGGCTACCTCGTGATCATCCTGCTGGCACGGGTGATCACTCGGCTGGGCGGCCTTGAGCATGTCAGCACGCATGCGGTCGAGAACCTCTACGCCGCCGACCTGGCCTACCTGCAGGACTTCTACCAGCGGGTCAACGCGAACGGGCACAGTCGGCTGCAGGTGAGCTGCCCGCACTGCGCGGGGGAGTTCGAGGTGGAGACAGCCAGCCTGGGGGAATGACGCGCTACCCCTCGGACCGGCTGCACGAGGAGGTGGCGTACCTCGCTTATCACTTCCACTGGGCCTACAGGGAGGTCATGCAGCTTGATCACAGGGAACGGCAGAGGTGGGTGGCCGAGGTGGCCAGGATCAATCAGCGGCTGAACGAAGGAAGGGCATGAGGCGATGAGCTCGATGGGTGCTTCGCTGGGGCTGAGCCTGACCGCGGCCGCCAACTGGGCGGTGAGCGTCCGGCCACTGCCGCCGTACCTGACCTTCAACTTCGCCGTCGAGATCGAGGGGCTGCTAGTCGGCGGGTTCACCGAGGTATCCGGGCTCGAGAGCCAGATCGAGGTCGAGGAGTACCGCGAAGGGGGCGTCAACGACTTCGTGCACAAGCTTCCCGGCAAGACCACCTATGCCAACCTCGTCCTCCGGCACGGCCTGACCGGCCTGTCCACCCTCTGGGACTGGTACAAGCAGACCACCGAGGGCGCGATCCGCCGGCGCAACGGCACGATCGTGCTGCTCAGCGCCAGCCAGGTCCCGGTGATGTGGTGGGACTTCCGCAACGCCTTGCCAGTGCGCTGGACCGGTCCCACCTTCGACGCGGCCAGCGACGAGGTGGGTGTCGAGGAACTGGAACTAGTCCACGAGGGGCTCACCGCGCCGTTCCTGAGTAAGGCGAGCGGGCTCGCGCAGGGCATCGCCGGCGCGGTCACCAGGTAGGCGGGCTCGATGGCATCCAGCACTGTGCCGCCACCGGATCAGGCCGCAACCGGGGCCCTGCGCGCCGAGTTGCTGCCCCGGCTGCACCGGCGCACCGAGCGGCCTGGGCTCGCCCGCCCCTGGCAGGGCCACGCCATCCTCGAGCGGCACCGTCGCATGGTCAGCAGGCAGCCGCTGGCCGAGCTGCTGCAGCGCCGCACGGAGCTGCTGGCCGACGCCAGCCCGGCGTGGGTGCCGATCGTCTACGCACGGCCCGCGGTCCCGCTCCCGGCCCGCGCCGCGCCCGGGTCCGGGCCGGCCCGGACCGCAGCCGGGCCGACGGCGGCCAGCCGGGAGGGAGCACCGTCACGCCCGGTCGCCCTGGCCACGGCCACGCGGACCGGGCCAGGTGCGGCGACGGCGACTGCCGGGCCCGCGCCCAATCCGGATGGCACGGCCACGTCGCCGCAGCGCCCGCCTGCCCTTCCAGCGCCGCCGCATGCACCTGTGCGGGCCGGGCCGCACGCCGCGTGGTTCGTTAAGGAAAGACTGGCCGGAGTAACCGTCGCCAGCAGCGCGGCCCGGGAGGCGCGGCCGCCAGCAGCCCGGCCGGCCGCGCCAGAGCAGCCGCTGGCCGCGACCCGGATCGCGCCCGCGGGCACAGCGTCTCCTGGCGAGCTAACAGCGCCGATGCCCGGCCCTCGCGGACCGGCGGCCGAGTCCGCCTGGGCCGCTCTTCCGCGGGTCAGGCCCGCGCCCGCCCCGGGTCCGATGCTGGCCGCCGCGGCTCCGCACCCCCGGCCGTCGTCGGCGCAGCTGCCGCAGCCATGGGTCACGGCGGGCGGCATGACCTCCTACTTGCCGGTCCTTACGACCGCTGACCGCCCGGTGCCGGGTGCGGCACGGCCGGTGCCGCAGGCGGCGGACCCGCGGGCCGGGCGCGCTGGCGCGTCCGCGCTGCCGGTAGTCCACGAACGCGTCGCACCTGTTCCTGGCCCGGCCGGTACCGCGCGGCCGGTCCCGGCCGGCGGCCGGGCGTCATTGCCGCTGGCGCGGGCTACGTCAGGGCGCGAGCCCGCGGGCGTGCCGGCCGGACCGGTCACTCCAGGCGGCGGACGGAGTCCGCGGCGGCCCCCGCTGGGACGGGATACCAGGGCCGCGCCAGCCGTGCCCGCCGCCCGCGGTCCGGGTGCCGACCGTGATAGGCCGCGGCCCGGCCGGTCCCGCGTCGTGCTCGCGCCGGCCGAGATCGACCGCATCGCCGACAAGGTTCAGCGCAAGCTCACCCGCCGGCTGGCGATCGAGGATGAGCGCAGGGGGCTGGCGCGATGAGCATCAACAAGGCGAAGGCCGTCTCGGACCTGCTGGGCTTGGGTACCGGCGGCGCCGGGCTGCAACGACTGACCATCGAGCGGGAAGGCGGCGATCCGGTCGAGGCACTGTTCAACCCCGGCGAGATCAGCGTCTCAGCGGCCGCGTCGTGGGAGCAGTCGGAACCCGCCAGCTACGGCGGCGCGAACGCGGCGACCATAGAGCTGGAGTTCCGGTCGGTTCAGGCCCAGACGCTCTCGGTCGAGCTCTTCTTCGACACCTACGAGTCCAGGGCGAGCATGACCTTCACGGACGCTGCCCTCGCCCTGCTGCCAGGGACGTCACCGGGAAGCCAGGCGACCGACGTCAGCCAGTACACCGAACAGGTCGCCCAGCTCGCCGAGGTCGTCCCAACGCTGCACCGCCCGCCCGTCTGCCACCTGTACTGGGGCGCCTTCGACATCTTCACCGGGGTGCTGACCAGCCTCGACCAGCGGTTCACGTTGTTTCTTGACGACGGCACCCCGGTGCGGGCCACGCTGTCGTGCAGCTTCCTCGGCGTCAGCCTGGACTGGCGCGGGAAGGGGGAGCCTGAGTCCTCGGACGTGATCAAGACGCGGCAGGTGCGGCGCAACGACACCCTGCAGAGCATCGCCGGCGAGGAATACAAAGACCCGTCGCTGTGGCGGAACATTGCCACCGCCAACGGCATCATCAACCCGCGCGACGTTCAGCCGGGCACCGTGCTCATCATCCCGAGCCTGCAGCCATGAGCAGCTGGATGCCCGAGACGGCGACCGGCCGCGGGGCCATGACCGGGATGGTCCTACCGCGGGCTGAGGTCCCCGACTTCAGCGTCAAGGTCAACGGCGCGCCCATGCCGCTGCAGGCGCGCGCCGATGTCCGCGCGGTGACGGTGGAGGAGGATCTCGCCGCGCTCAGCATGTTCACCCTGGAGCTGTACAACTGGGACGACGACAAGCTGCAAGTCTCCTGGTCCGATTCCAGCCTGTTCGCCCTCGGCAGTCAGGTCGAGATCTGGCTCGGGTACGTCGACGACCTGCAGCGGGTGATGACGGCGGAGATCACCGGCCTGGAGCCCGTGTTCACCGCGGACCAGCCGCCGACCCTGACCGTCCGCGGCTACGACCTCAGCCACCGCTTCACCAGGGGCCGCAAGACCCGCAGCTTCGCCAAGATCAAGGACAGCGCCATCGTGGCCCAGATCGCGCGCGAGGCTGGCTTGCGCGCCCAGGTGAGCGACACGAAGGAGCAGCTGGATTTCGTCGCCCAGGGCAACCAGACCGACTGGGAGTTCCTGCGCGACCGGGCCGGGCTGCTCGGCTACGAGGTCTATGTCAGGGACAAGACCCTGTACTTCCGGCCGCCCGGCCACACCGCGCAGCCGGCCGCCCGGCTGTCGCTCGGCGCCGATGTCACCGAGTTCTCCCCCCGCCTCAGCGCGCTCGGCCAGGTAGGGCAGGTGGCCGTGCGCAGCTGGGATGTCAAGCAGAAGCAGGCGGTCACCGGCTCCGCGGCCATCGGCCAGGAGCAGGCCATGGGGGCTACGTCGGGTCCCAAGGCCGCGAACCGCGCCTGGGGCAACGCATCGGCCAGCATCGTCGACCTGCCAGCGAGCAAGCCCCGGGCCGGTCAAATCGCGGCCGGGCAGTTCAATGAGCTGGCCCTCGGCTACGTCCGGGGTACTGTGACCGGTTCAGGGCGCCCCCAGCTCCGCCCCGGCACCGTCGTCCAGATCGACGGCGCGGGCCAGGCCTTCAGCGGGCGTTATTACGTCACCTCGGCTACCCACACGCTGGCCAGGGATCAGGGCTACCGCACCAGTTTCACCGTCGAGAGGAACGCTACCTGAGATGGACGTGGTCTCACGCCGGCCAGCGCCGGCCAGCACCGAGGGCCGCTTCACCGGCGTCGCCATCGCGATCGTCACCAACAACAAGGACCCCGACGGGCTCGGCCGGGTCAAGGTGCGGCTGCCCTGGCTCGACGAGGCGTTCGAAAGCGACTGGGCGCGCGTGGCCACGGCCATGGCCGGCTCCGGGCGCGGCCTGTACTGCCTGCCAGAGGTGGACGACGAGGTGCTCGTCGGCTTCGAGCACGGCTGCCTGGACTCGCTGTACGTGCTCGGCGGGTTGTGGAACGGCCAGGACAAGCCGCCGGAAGGCAACGCTGACGGCAAGAACAACGTGCGCGTACTGAAGAGCCGCAGTGGCCACCTGATCCGCCTGACCGATACCGACGGCGAAGAGAAGATCGAGATCATCGACAAGACGGGCAACAACAGCATCGTTGTCAGCTCCAGCGACAAGACCGTCACTATCACCGCCGACGCCGACGTGATCATCAAGTCCGGCAACGGCAAGCTCAAGCTGACCGGCAACGGCGTGGAGATCACCTCACAGGCCGCCGTCAAGATCGAGGCCAGCCAGAGCATGGACCTGAAGGCAAATGCGCAGCTGAACGTCAAGGGTCAGGTCGTCAACATCAACTAGGCCAGGGAAGCGGGGTTCGCGATGGGACAGCCAGCAGCCAAGCAAGGCGACCGGGTCGTCGGCGTCGACACCCATCTGGTCGTGGTGCCGGGTGCCGGGCCGGCCCCGCTGCCGCACCCGTTCGCCGGCCTGCTCAGCGGCGGGCTCAGCGCCGACGTCAAGATCATGGGCAAGCCGGCCGCCGTGGTGGGCAGCACCGCCGACAACACGCCGCCCCATGTGCCGGCGCCGCCGGGCACTACCTTTCAGAAACCGCCGTCGAATAAGGGCACCATCCAGCAGGGCAGCCAGACCGTCATGATCAACGGCAAGCCCGCCGCCCGTACCGGTGACAAGGCCATTACCTGCAACGATCCGGCCGATCTGCCGGCGGGCACGGTGATCGCCGTCGGCACCGTGATGATCGGCTGAGCCATGACCAGCGGCGACTTCCTCGGCCTGGGCTGGAACTTCCCCATCGGCCTCAACGACGGTCAGATCAAGCTGGCGGCCGACGGAGAGGAGGGCATCAGCCAGTCGATCTGGACGATCCTCGGCACCTCGCCCGGCGAGCGCGTGATGCGGCCCGGATTCGGCTGCGGCATCTACGACCTGGTCTTCGGGGTCAACAACGCCGCCACGGCCAGCGCGGTGGCCGGCGCGGTCCGGGAAGCCCTCACCACCTGGGAACCGCGCATCGACGTGCTCGACGTGTACGCCGCGGCTGATCCGTCCCGTCCTGGCCTGCTCGTCATCGAGATCAACTACCAGGTCCGGTCGACCAACAGCCGGTTCAACCTCGTCTACCCCTTCTATCTGGAGTAAGGCATGGCCGCGCCTCCTATCGACCACCGGAGCTATCAGGACCTGGTCACCCAGACCGAGCAGCTGGCCCAGCAGCTGAGCGGCTGGCAGCCACGGACCGACGGTCAGCTGGACGCCGGCGGCGCGCTGATCCGCATCTTCGCCCGCCTGGCCGGGCTGGTGGTGGACCGCATCAACCGGGCGCCGGACAAGAGCTACCTGGCCTTCCTCAACCTCATCGGCACCTCGCTTCTTCCTCCGCAGCCGGCCAGGGTGCCGCTGACCTTCCTGCTCGCGGCGAACAGCCCGGTAGACGCCGTCGTCCCGGCAGGCACCCAGGTCGCGGCACCGCCGCCCGACGGGGAGTCCGACGACGTAGTGTTCGAAACCGAACAGGAACTGGTCGTCACGCGCGCCCAGCTGCAGGCCGCCTACGTCAGCGACACCCGGACGGATACCTATAGCGACCGCACGGCGCAGGCCACGGGCCTGGCCGACGAGCCCTTCGCCGTCTTCGACGGGGGCCAGCCCTCGCCCCACCAGCTCTACCTGGCCTGCGACCCGCTGCTGACCCAGCCGGGCCCCAAGGACGTGACGCTCACGCTGGCCTCGCCGGACACCTGGCAGTGGGCAAATTGGCCGATCAGCTGGGCGTACTGGGATGGCGCGCAGTGGCAGGCGGCGGCCAGCAGCGCGGCGATCGGTTCCGGTGCCTGGCGCGTCACGCTGTCCCAGCTGCCGCCGCCGACCCCGCAGCCGATCAACGGGATCGCGGCAGGCTGGCTGCGGGCGCAGCTTGAGATGCCATTTCCGCCGGGCGAGACGGGTCAGCTGCCGGAGTCGATCGCGGTTGGCGCCAGGAACCCGCAAGACCTGGCTACTCCGCTAGCTCCCTTTTCCGACAGCGCTAAGTTCTTCTACCTGAGCGCGGACGAGGCCTTCGCCGCCGCCGGCGCCCGCGTTATCCTGCGCTTCAGCCTTTCCCAGCCGGGAGTTGCCGACCCCAGCGCCGGCCTGCAGGTCCGGTGGTCCTACCGGCCTGGCGGTGCCCGGCCGGCCACCGAGTGGCTGCCGCTCGGAGTATCGAGCTCAGCCGCGGGGCAGGCAGGCGCCACCGACTTCGCGCTGACCGACAGCACCCTGGGCCTCACCCGCGACGGCGAGGTCAGTTTCCACGTCCCGATGTCGCCGCCGTGGCTGGACAGCCTGTACCGCACCCGCACCGGCCGCTGGCTGCGGGCGGACATCCTGGCCGGCCAGTACGCCACGCCGCCCGTGATTTCCGCGCTCTCGGTCGACTTCGGCTGGGAGCTACCGCGGCTTGGCCAGATCACCGCCGCCATCCCGCAGGCCGCCCCCGCGGCGGTGCCGTCCCCGGCCGCGTTCTGCAACTCCAGCCCGATCGACCTGAGCATGGACTTCTACCCCCTGGGCGAGCAGCCGCGCTTCAACGACACTTTCTACCTCGCCTGCCCGGACTCGCTGGCCCAGCCAGGCGCGGTGGTGAACCTCACCGTCACCCTGACCAACCCGCCGGGATCCCTCGGCGGTCCGGTGGGCGCGGTCTCCGCGACAAAAGGCACGGCGCTCGCATGGGAGGTGTCCGACGGGAGCCAGTGGCACGCGACGGCGGTCAGCTATTCGCTGACCGACAGCGGCGAGGTGAGCATAACGCTGCCCGATCCCATCGCTCCCGCGGTCGTCAACGGCGACCAGCGGTACTGGGTGCGGGCCCGCCTGGTCGCGGGAAGTTACGGCCAGCCCGCCGCCTATGAACTGCAGTCAGGCGGAAGCTATGGCGTCACCCCGGGGACTCTCGCCCCCCCGGTCATCAAGGCGCTGTCGTTCGCGCCGGCCAGCGCGCCGCCCGCCGAGGCTTCCGTCACGGCCTGCCTGACATACAACGACTTCGCGTATGCCGATCAGAGCGCCGCCGCGGCCGCGGTCCAGCCAGCGACGTTCACCCCGTTCAGCCCGACCGCGGACAACGAGCCCGCCCTGTACCTCGGGTTCGACCAGGCGTTCGCCGCCCGCCCGGTCACGCTCTACCTCCAGGTGGAGCCGCCGCTACCCGAGGAGGTGGGCGCCGACCAGCTCGCCACGGTCGATCCGGCCACGCCCGCCAGGCTGACCTGGGAGTATTCAGGCGCCGGCGGGTGGCAGCCGCTGGGGTCGCTGGACCAGACCCAGGCGCTGAGCGGCCGCGGCGTGGTCGAGTTCATCGGCCCGGCCGACCTGGTGGCCCGCACGTGCTTCGGGCAGGACCTGCCGTGGCTGCGCCTTCGCTGGCAGCAGGGCACCTTCGCGCTGGCACCCCGGCTGCGGCGGGCCCTGCTCAACACCACCTGGGCCGCGCAGATCACCACTGTCGCCGACGAGATCCTCGGCTCGAGCAATGGTAACCCGGGCCAGGGGTTCACCGCCGCGCAGGCGCCCGTCCAGCCCGGCCAGCAGGTACTCGTCAGCGAACCGGATGTGCCACCCCCGGCCGACGAGCAGGCGCTGATCGCCGAGGAAGGCGCGGACGCCGTCACCGTGACCCTGGACGCGGCCGGCCAGCCCGACGAGATCTGGGTGCGCTGGCATGCCGTGCCGGACTTCTACGACTCCGGGCCGCGGGACCGCCATTACACCGCCGACGCGCTGACCGGCGAAATCCGGTTCGGTGACGGCGCCACCGGGATGATCCCGCCCCAAGGCCAGAACAACATTCGCATCACCTACCGCACGGGCGGCGGCGAGGAAGGCAACCTCGACACCGGCACGATCGTCGAGCTGAAGTCCGGGGTTCCCTACCTGGACAGCGTCACCAACTACGACCGGCCGGGGGTGGCGCGCCAATCGAGCCGATCGAGCGGCTGCAGGCACGGGGACCGCGCGTGCTGCGTCACCGCGACCGCGCCGTTGCCGCCCAGGACCTGGAAGACCTGGCCGTCGCCGCGTCCGCCGAGGTGGCCAGATCGGCCGCGATCGTACCGGAGTTCAGTCCCTTCAATCTCTGGCTCGACCCGCAGGCGCCGGTCCCGACCCCCGACCATGCCGCCGCGGACGGCGGCAGCATGGGCGTGATCGTGGTGCCGAACGCCGACACAGCCCGTCCGACGCCGAGCCTGGGCCTGCTCAGCCAGGTCCAGGGGTACCTGCAGGAGCGGTGCCCGCCGACCGCGGATCTGTGGGTCGCCGGGCCCGAATGGATCGCCGTGACGGTCACGGCCACGGTGGTTCCCACCTCGTTCGGGGAAGCCGATGCGGTCGGTGACCGGGTCAGGGCCGCGCTCGAGGCGTTTCTGAACCCGCTCACCGGCGGGCGGGCGGGCCAGGGCTGGGACTTCGGCCGCAAGCCGCACGGATCCGATATCAGCGCGCTGCTGGAAGCGGTCGAAGGCGTCGATCATGTCCGTACGCTGACCGTCGACCTGGAGCCCGAGACCGGCGACGTGGACCTCGCCCCGCAGCTGCAGCGCATGCTGCAGCAGGCGCTGACGCAGCCGAACGATCAGCTAGAACTCGACATCGACCTGCAACGCTGGCTCAACCGCGCCCTGGTCTACTCCGGCGCGCACGAGATCAGCGTTGCCCTGCAATGAGCGCACCGTGAGGACGAGCTGATGTCTATTCCACTGCCGGATCTCGACGACCGCACCTACGCCGATCTGACCGCGCAAGCGCAGGCACTGATTCCGGCCCTCCAGCCGGCCTGGACCAACTACAACCCGAGCGACCCGGGGATCGTGCTCATCGAGCTGCTGGCCTGGCTGACCGAGATGCTGATATTCCAGGTCAACCAGATACCCGCCGCGAACACCGAGAAGTTCCTCAAGCTGCTCAACGGCCCTGGATGGGCCCGCCCCGGGTCGGCGAGCCTGGAAGATGCCATCCGCCAGACCGTGCTCAGCCTGCGGGAGCGGTACCGCGCAGTCACCTCCGACGACTACGAGTGGCTGGCCCTGAATGCCTGGCCGGAGAGCGAAGCGGCGGACCAGTTCGACAATAGCGGGCAGATCAGGCGCGTGCGGTGCGTGCCCGGGCGCGACCTGTCCGCCACCGACCCGGCCGTGCGGGCCGCCCCGGCACCGGCACACGTAAGCCTCGTGATCGTGGCTGAACCCGGGGCCCAGCCGGTGCCGGACCAGCAGCCGGCCGGACTGCTCGCGGCGCTGTGGACGTTCTTCGACGCCCGCCGCACCCTCACCACCCGCCACCATGTGGTGGGTCCTGACTTCCTGCCGGTCGAGGTCGCGGCCAACCTGGCCCTGCTGGAAGACTCGCCGCCCGATGAGACGCTCGAGACCGCACGCCAGGCGCTCACCGAATTCTTCGACCCGCTCACCGGCGGCAGCGACCAGGCCGGCTGGCCGTTCGGCCGGGCGGTATACGAATCCGAGGTCACCGCCGTGCTGGAAGGGCTCTCCCTGGTGGACTACGTCGAGGATGTCCAGCTGACTGCGCCCGCCAACCCCGGCCGGGCGCAGTCCGGGGACACCGGCGACGGCGGCACCGTGGCCGTGGGCATCGAACTGGACGCTCATGAGCTGGTGCGGCTTCAGGCGACAACCCTGGTGGCCTACGACGTGCACGGTAAGCAGTACAGCGAGCCGGCATGACCGATCCCGGCACCAGCCCGCCCGCCACCGAGCCCGCTGCCAGCAGCTATCTCGGCTACCTCCCGGCGATCTTCCGGCAGGATCCGTTCGCCGGCCGGTTCCTGCTCGCCTTCGAGGCCGTCCTGAGCGGTCTCGGCGCGGAGCCTCCTGGCCTGGAAACCACCATCGGCAACCTCGCGGACTACCTCGACCCCATGACGGCCACGGCCGAGTTCCTGCCCTGGCTGGCCGGATGGGTGACGCTCAGCCTGCGCGCCGACTGGGACGAGGCCACCAAGCGGAGCTTCATCCAGCAGATCGTGCCGCTCTACCGCCTGCGCGGCACGCAAACGGGGCTGGAGCGCCTGCTCGAGCTCTACACCGGGCAGGTGCCTGAGATCGACGACGACTTCGAGGATCCGAGCTATTTCTTCCAGGTGCGGCTGAAGCTGACCGAGGCCGACCCTGCGCTGCTGCAGCTCAAGCAGCAGATCGCCCGCGCCATCATCGACCAGGAGAAGCCGGCCCACACCTTCTACGCGCTGCAGGTCGCGGTGCCGACGATGCGGCTGGTGTCCCTGGCGCTGCACCAGGACACGAACGCGCCGCTGCTGATCCTCGGCCAGAACACCCTGCTAGGGACCAACGAGCCGCAGTCGCTGACGGAAGGACCCTGATGACCGCCAATTACGACCAGCCAGATGTCGTGGAAAATCGGGTCCGCTTTTTTGATGGGCAATTCCTGCAGGACCAGGATTTCGTCGACGAGCAGATATATCACCTAGACCGGGAGCGCAGGCCGCTCCGCCTGCTGTACGTGGCCGGGATCGCAGACGGGCTTGACGTCACCGCCGGGAGCCCGAACCAGGTCACCGTCGCACCCGGCACGGCCGTCGACAGCGACGGCCGCCAGCTTGCCCTGGCGCAGGCCACGACGGTTGACCTGCCCGCCGGGAAGTTCAACGACAAGCAGGGCGCTGAGATCTACATCAGTTACTCAGAGAGTCCTGTAGACGAGCAGACAGAGGCGGGCAGCGCGGACTTTACCCGCTGGCTGGAACGCCCGCAGTGCACGCCCCTCGCACCAGGGGATTCCTATTCCGGAGCGACACCGCCGGTCCTGCTGGCCACGGTGGCGCTCGACAACGCCGGGCGGGTCACTATCGACGAGACCGTCCGCTCCTACTCGGGCGTGCGCCTTCCCGGCCCAAGCAGCGACGCCGCTTCGCTGCGCAGCACCTCCGGCGGCCAGGTCGCCATGGAGGGCTCGCTCACCATCGACGGGAACGTGGGCCTAGGCACGGCGGCAACGTCGGACCGCCTCACGGTCGAGGGCAACCTGACCTTCACGAACACCACCGCCAGCACGATCTCCAGTGCCGCCCGGCTGCACATCTCGGGCGAGGAAATCCTGTACCTGCTGAACAAGAGCGGGGTCATCGTCGGGAAGGAGTGGGGCGGTACCGGCGGCCTCACCGTCGAGGGGGACCTGGCCGCCGGGGGAGCGGCGTCGGTCACGGGGAACCTCAGCGTCAGCGGCAACGTCGGCCTGGGCGTGGCACCCGCCTCAGCCAGGCTCAGCCTCGAAGGCGACCTGACCTTCACGAACACCACCGCCAGCACCATTTCCAGTGCCGCCCGGCTGCACATCTCGGGCGAGGAGCGCCTGTACCTGCTGAACAAGAGCGGGGTCATCGTCGGGAAGGAGTGGGGCGGTACCGGCGGCCTCACCGTCGAGGGGGACCTGGCCGCCGGGGGAGCGGCGTCGGTCACGGGGAACCTCAGCGTCACCGGCGCGGCGTCGGTCACGGGAATCCTCAGCGTCACCGGCAACGCCGGGCTCGGCACGGCGAAGCCATCGGCGCAGCTCAGCGTGGTGGCGCCTAAGGCTAGCGAGATCACGGGCACGGCGCAGAGCCCGGTACTGCGCACGTCCGCGGGGACATTGGACACGGCCCAGGGTGGCGAACTGCCCCTGAGCAGCACCGGCCTGATCGTCGGCACGAACAGCGTCAGCCTCGGAGTCCGCGCGATCCGCACGGCGAAAGGGTCCGACTGGACCACGTCAGCGCTCGGGCTGGGTATGGACGTGGACAATACCGTCCGCGCGGGCGCCGCCCTGTTCCTGCACGCCAACGGCAACGTCGGCATCGGATCGAGCAGCCCGAACAGCGACCTGCAGATCGGCGATTTCCAGTCCCGAAATAGATACCTGACGTTCAAGGTCGGCGGTGGCAATGCCTACAGCAGCGGGCTGAAGCTGTGGACCTCCGCCGAGAACTTCGGCTATTCCATAGAATTCGACGAACGCACTACCACCGGCAATGGCCTGCACATCAGGACGCACGATACGCTGGTACCTGGCCAGAAGAACGTTTACGCGGCGACAGACGGCACGTCCAGAATTTTCGTCGGCCGGAACGGCAACGTGGGCGTCGGCACGACGGCACCGACAACGCAACTCAGCGTCCAAGGCGACCTGAGCTTCTTGAACACCGGCGCCAGCACCATCTCCAGTGCCGGCCGTCTGCATATCTCCGGCCCGGAGCTGCTGTACCTGCTGAATATGAGCGGCGTCATCGTGGGCAAGGAATGGGGCGGCAACGGCAACCTCACTGTCGAGGGTGCGCTAAGCCAGGCCTCCGACGCGCGGCTCAAGAGAGGCATCAAGCGACTCGAAAGCACTCTCGACAAGCTGGCCGCGATCCGGGGCGTCACTTACATTCCCCGGCAGGTCGGCGAGACCGCCGGCCCGCTACCGGTCAAACGCGCGATCGGCGTGATCGCTCAGGAAGTCGAAGCCGTCTTTCCTGAGCTTGTGTCCACGATCGAAGGACGCCAGTACAAGGGAGTCGAGTACGGAGGTCTCACCGCCGTACTCCTGGAGGCGGTGAAGGAACTCAAGGCCGCGCTCGACCCGCTCCTGGAGCGGGTCGCGGCGCTAGAAGCACGCGCATGAGCCGACCATAGGAGGATGACGCGAAGGTGGAAGAATACTTGCCGCTGGCCCAGAGGCTGGACCAGCGCCTGACGGCGCTCAGGCAGGAACTCCAGGCCGGCCAGAGGATTCTGGCCGACCTGGACGCCCGGCGGCTCGACGCGCAGCAGACCTTGCTCCGTATCGGCGGCGCCGTCCAGGTCCTGGAAGAGCTACTGGCGGCGGAACTGGCCGCGGCAAACGGCGCGGCGTCGCCCGCGACAGCGGACACGGCCGGCTCGCTTACCGGCGCTGAATCCGGCTAGTCCGGAGAGCCGCAGGCTTGGCTCCGGAGTTGGCAGTACTCGCCGATGAGGGCGGCCTGAGCTGCTGCCTGGCAGAGTTCGGTCAGCCGGACAGCGCGTGCCTCCTGGCGTCCTCAAGCTGGCCGCGGCCGGCGCCACGGCAACCGCGGAAACCCTCGCCGCGCCCGGTCAGCTCAGTGAGACCAGCAGATCCGCCAGCGACGGCCGGTAGACCAGATGCCCGCGGTCATCCAGGGTTCCCACCACCGACGTGACGCGCAGGGCGAATCCCGGGTACTGGCTGTCCCTGGACCGGATCAGCGCCTGGGTCAGGCTGCCCTTCCGGTTGGTCTCCGCCTCGGCCGGGCGAAGGTCATCCCGGCTGGCCGCGAACGCGTAGACGCAGCCGGCGGAATCGTCTAGCTTGGCCCCGCCCGCCGAGCCCCGCGTCATCATCCCGATAACCCGCTCGCCGGTCACCACGAGCTGGCCGAGTTTCCCGGCGGCCGTGCCGTCATCGCCCGACAGTTCCATGTACACCGCGAACCTCTCGTGCCGGGATGGCGCGGCGGCATCCGGGGCCGGGCTCAGCAGCAGCAGCGGCTTTCCGTCGTTTCCCGCGCCCAGCCGGAAATCGGCGTCGAGTTCCGCCGAATGGAACGGGAGAGCGGACAGATCCAGCATCAGATGGCTGGCTGTGAACGTCACCAAGTCCTCCGGGTCCTCGTGCCTGCTCCGCGCGGTTCCCCGCGCCTGGTCCCGATCATGGCCGGCGCGGCGCCGCAGCGGGGAATACCGCAACCTGGCCCGCCGCCGGCGGCGCACCGAAAGTGCCGTGGGAATACCGCGCCCGCCGACGACCAGGCAGCCATCAGCCGAGCCGCTTTTCACCCGCGTGCTGGCCTTCACCGGCCGCCTTGGGCCTAGGTGACCGGTCCGCCGTCATCGTGACGCCACGCATCGCCAGCAGGATCCCGAGCACCACCCCGCAGGTCAGGCAGCTGTCGGCGATGTTGAAGGTGGCGAAGTGCTGCAGGTCGATGAAGTCGACGACGGCACCCCGGCCGAAGCCGGGCGCCCGCGCCAGCCGGTCGCACAGGTTCCCGGTGGCTCCCGCGAGCAGCAGGCCGAGCGCCACGGACCAGCCCACGGAACACAGCCGGGCCGCCTTGACCGTGATCAGCACAATGGCGGCCACCGCCAGGCAGGTGAACAGCACCGTCTGGGTGGGCGCCGAGGAGAAGGCCGCGCCGGGATTCCGGGACACGTCGATGGTCAGCACCCGGCCGATCAGATGGACGGGCGGCTTGCCCTCGGCCGCTGCGACCATCACCGCCTTCGTCCCCTGATCGAGGCCGATGCCGAGCAGCGCCGTCCCCGTGAACACAGCGACGCAACGACCGCTTGAAGGCATGCGGCCAGTATGGCAAGCGGGGGGGAATAACCGTTGCGCCACCTGGCCGCGGCCGATATGACCTCGCCAACGTGGTTTCCGTGACAGCCGTCCAGTCCGATGCCGATCTTGACCGGTGGCGCCAGGTCCGGATCGCGGTAGTCCCCGGTGAGCGAGCGCGCACCTATGGCATTGCCCCATGTGACAGGCTTAACTGGTGCATGTCGTGTCACCTGGAGCATCCGGGCGCCGTAGGAACGCCAGCCGAATGCCCTTGTTCTGCGGCACTTCCCTGGCCGAGCGCATCGAGCGGGTCGAGGCGCAGCTCATCGCCAAGGCTAGTGAGGCGGCCCGGCGCCGGTCGGCAGGCACCGCGGGCTTCACGATCCCCATTGCTGGCGGCGTGGCGAGCTTCGCCGAGGAGGGCTCGCCGTTCAACAAGGTGGCCGGCCTCGGCTTCGGCGGCATACCGGGCCCGGCCGCCCTGGCCGAGATCGAGCGGGCCTTCAGTGCCTGCGGTGCGCCGGTGCAGATCGAGCTCGCCCACCTCGCGGATCCCATGATCGGTGCCTTGCTGACTGAACGGGGCTATCGGCTCGTGTCCTTCGAGAACGTGCTCGGCCTCGCCCTCAGCGGCGAGTCTGAGCGGGACGTGCCGCCCGGGATCGAGGTTCGGCCCAGCGGCACGGACGAGTTCGGGTCCTGGCTTGAGGTCCAGATCGAGGGCGTTGCGCACCCCGACACCCAGGGAGTTCCCTGGCACGAGGAGTTCCCCCGCGAGGTCATCGAGCAGGCCGAGCGGGATTTCGCAGCGGCCGGCGTCATGCGCTACGCCGCGCTGCACGATGGGGTCATGGCCGGCGGTGCCAGCTTCCATCTGGCCGAAGGTGTCGCGCAGCTCACTGGCGCGGCGACCGCGCCCGCCCACCGACGCCTGGGCATCCAGACCGCGCTGCTCTCGGCCCGGCTCGCCGATGCCGCAGCGGCCGGCTGCGACATTGCCGTCGTCACGACACAGCCAGGATCCAGGTCGCAGCAGAACGTGCAGCGCCAGGGCTTCGATCTGCTCTATACCCGCGCCATCCTGGTCAAGCCCTGAGCCCGCAGGCTCCTCCGGGGACCGGCCGCGCCGAGGACCACGCCCGCAGAGGTTGAATCCGCGCAGGCCGGCGGCGTGAGCTGTGGCGGCGAGGAGGCGGGCTTGGACGATGCCGGTGGCAGGGCCCCTCGGTTCAGCGATGATGAGGCCATGCAGCCTGTTCCGGCGAGTCATCTGCGTATTGCCCGGCCCAGTCATGACCTGCGCGCATCGGAGCGGTTCTGGGTCGGGGGCCTCGGGCTCGAAGTGTTGTTCCGGGTTGATGACCAAGCGGACGGTGGCCATGCGCTGCTGATGGTGGGCTGGCCCGGCGCCGCCTGGCATCTTGAGCTCGTCGGCGACCCAGAGGATGAGACACCGGCGTCGCCCACCGAAGAGGACCTGCTGGTTCTCTATGTCGGTGGTGAGGTGGATGCGGAGCTGGTGGGCCGCTTGGTCGAGGCGGGCGGCGTGCGGGTCGCCGCCCGCAATCCGTACTGGGACCAGTGGGGTGTCACCCTCGCAGATCCGGATGGATACCGGCTCGTCTTGTCCACTCTCTCCTGGCCCTGACGGGGTACAGACCTCGTCAGCAGCCGGGGGCCGCGCCGTGCCGCGGGGCGTAGATGATGACGGACTGGTTCTGGTAGACGGCCTGGTACCGCTGCGGATCCTGGGCGAAGGCGCCGTAGTTCGCCTCGTTGGTCTGCCGGTACAAGAAGACAAACCGGACGTCGTCGGCGGCGAGGATGCGGCCCGACGAGCAGGCGGCCGGGTTCAGCAGGACCTGACGGGAGTCCAGCAGGGGGCCGCGTCCAGCCGTCGGCAGGGACCGGGGATGCTCGATCCGGGCCTCCGGGTAGGACTGCAGGCCGACGTAGCCGCCCATGGCCAGGACCGCCCGGTTGGTGAGGCCGCGGTTCAGGTCAGGCGTCGAGATGATCGTGCCGCCGGTGTTGTGCCGGTGCAGCCAGGCGCCCGCGGCCGCGACCGGGCGGGGGAGCACCTCGCGGGACGGGGCGCTGTCGGCCCGCAGGTCGGAGCCGGCCTGGACCGCGCCGATTACGACGACGACGGCCGCGGCCATTACGGCAGCCGCCGGCGGCCGGCGCAGCCGGGACCAGTCGAGCAGGCGCCGGTCGAGTGGGGTGTCCGCGTGACTGGCTTTGTCGCTCGCGACGACGGGGCTGGCCAGCATGGTGCCCACGTGCCCGTGGCCGGCCAAGACGGGGTCGTCCGCGAGCACGTCGGGGGGCAGCAGGTCGGTCGGCGGCGGGCTGGCCAGGATCGGGCCACCGCGTCGGGCCAGCACCGGCCAGGCCAGTGCCGACCGGGCCAGCGCGGGCCAGGTTCGCATCGGCCAAGTCAGTGCCGGCCGGGCCTGGGCGGGCTGGACCAGGGACGTGAGGACCATCCCCAGCCCGAGGGCCGCCAGGATGGACAGCGGGGCGCCGACGTCGCGCTCGAAGCGCTGGGGGAAGCCGTCGACGGCGGTCCGGCTGCCGAGGTACATGACGGCGCACCACAGCAGCAGGGTCAGCGTGGTGGCCACATGGTCGGGGCGGCGCAGGTAGCGGACGGCAACGGCCAGAGCGGCGAAGCCGAACACGCCCAGCCAGATGACCGGGGAGCCTACCCAGGCCAGCAGGCGCCGAGCACTCAGCACGGACTGACTGCCGACGTCTAGGCGGACCTGCGAGCCAGTGATCCCGTGTCCGGACAGCAGCGGGCCCAGGCCGTAGATGTGCCAGGCGTAGATCAGCGACAGGACGCCGAGCCCGGCCAGCGACAGGGTGAGCGTCAGCGCGGTCCGGCGGCCCTGCGAGCCGGCCCGCAGGGCCAGGTAGGGCAGGCAGACGACCGCCACGGCGGCCAGCAGCAGGACCAGGTACAGGGTGCCCACCGAGTGGAACAGCACGACGGCGGCGCCGACCACCGTGACCAGCAGGCCCGCCCGGGCCGACGGCGCCTGGTAGAGGGTGACCAGCCCGGCGACGACCATGACCATCAGGAAGAAGGCCGCCAGCAGGTCGGGGTACAGGCCGCCGGCGAAGCTCACGTACGGGCCGATCAGCACCAGGCCCGACAGGGCGGCAGCGGCCAGGCCGTACTCCCAGCCCCACAGCCGGGTCGCCAGCGCGTATGCGGCCAGAGTGGTCAGCAGCAGCAGGGCGGGCATCACGACCGGGAACAGCGACAGGGGCGGCAGCCCGGAGAGCCGGCCGATGACCGCGCTCAGCGTCGAGAAGCCGGGCGGGTAGATCAGGTAGGTCGCGTACGAGCCATGCGCGAGCATCTGCTCGGCCATGACCGCATGCGAGAACTGGTCCTGGCCGCGCACGAACGGCCAGTCGTGCCCGACGACCCCGGCGTAGCCGCGCACCGCGGTGAGCACGAGGATCACCGCCAGCGCCGGTGCCCGCACGGCCCGGCCCAGCAGCGGGCGGGCCGCGACGGACGGGCTGGCCGCGGGCTGGGGCGCCGCGTCGGCGGGACTGTCGGTGGCGGGGTCGCGGGCGGCGGGGTCGCGGGCGGCCGTGCCGCGGGTGGCGAGCCCGGCGACGGCGACCGCCACCAGGATCACGGTCAGCAGCCAGCCCGGCGCGGGCAGGCCCAGGGACACGGCCAGGGCGAGCGCGAGGCCGACGATTAGCAGCGCCAGGACGCGGGGATCGCGGACGGCACGGGGACGCGGCAGCGCCGGGGCGGCCGATCCGCCCGCCGGGCCCCAGATCCGGCAGGCCAGCGCGCCCGACCCGGCGACGGCGACGACGCTGGCCAGCGCGATCAGCAGCGAGACGCCGGTGCCCGTCAGCCGGGCCAGCAGGACCGCGATCGCCGGGACCGTCGCCATCGAGATGGCCGCCGAGTAGGCGATCCGCTCGGCCAGGCCGTCGGTCCGGCGCACGAAGCCGGCCCAGAAATAGCCGGGCAGCACTCCAGCGATCACGGCGGCCAGCAGCCCGCGGGCCAGATCCATGATCAACGCTGCCGATATCAATGCAGCTACCGCCGTCCACCGGAGAATTCGTAGCGGAGAGTTCAGAACTCTGATCAATCCGCCTGAGTTGATCCTGATTCGATCCAGGGACGATACCTCATTCGGTCACCGGGCAACGGCATAAGCTCTCCGCCCAGATCGCGTCGTCAGATGACGTCATACGTTCTGAATCTTGCCTGCGGCGCAGCTACATCGGTACCCGCTACCTGGTCACCGACGACCTGTAGGCAGCCATGCAGGAGACGAATCGGGATCTTTCGGCGGGGTCTGAGCTGCGTCCGCTGGGCCGAGGCCCCTGCGGGCTGCTTCATGATCCGGAGCCTGCTGACCCATCGGTGACGCGCATACTGCGGGATCATGAAGCCGTGCGATCTCTCCGGCCGGCCATCGTCCTGCTGGGTGCCGGCATGCTCGGCGTGGCTGTCATTGCCGCGTGCGGCGCCCCCGGCCAGCCAGTGAATCCGCCGGGCCAGCCCAGCTCCCAGCCGGGCCCGTCCGTGCCGCCCGGGTCGCAGTCCGGCCGGCCGAGCTACTACGTGTCCCTGGGCGACTCGCTGGCTCAGGGAGTCCAGCCGGACCTGGCCGGACGGGGCGTTGCTACCCGCTACGGCTACCCCGACCAGCTCGCCACGACGTTGCGGCGCCGCGATCCGGGCTTGCAGCTCGTGAAGCTCGGCTGCCCGGGCGAGACCACGACCACCATGATCGGTGGCAGGCACTGCCCCTATGCCGCCGGTTCCCAGCTCGCCGCCGCCGTCCGGTTCCTGCGCGCTCACCAGGGCCAGGTCGACCTGATCACGATCGACATCGGCGCCAACGATCCGAATTCCTGCTTCCGCCCGGTGATCGTCGGCCCGATCCCGCCTTGCGTGGCCGTACCTGTCCTGGCGACCGCCGCGAATCTCGCGAAGATCATGACTGCGCTGCGCTCGGCGGCCGGGAGCCGGGTCACCATCATCGGGATGACCTATTACGTTCCCGGGCTAGCCGAATGGCGCGATGGCCTGGCCGGCCGCCGTTATGCGCGGCTCAGCGAGCGGGCCGCGCTGGCCTTCAACCGGATGCTGGTCAGGGTCTACACGTCGTTCGGCGCCCGCGTAGCCGAGGTCGCCAGCGCCTACGGCAGTACGGACTTCGCCCACCCGGCCGAGGTGACGGGACTGGGCTTGCTACCCCGCAATGTAGCCGCCGTATGCGCGTGGAGCTGGATCTGCGCCGTGCCTCCGCGCGGGCCGGACGAGCATCCGAACACGGCCGGATACGTCGTGATCGCCCGCGCCTTCCTGGCCGCTGATCAGCGGTGAGGCAGGACTCAGAGATCCCGAAGTCCCTGGCTATCTGCGCCAGCGGGGCGCTTACAGGGCAATCAGGCCGATGATGGCCGCTCCGTGAGCTCCGAGCCATCCCGCCAGGGTCTGCAGCGGGCCGATCAGCGCGGCGCCCGCCGTTGCCAGCGATCCGGCGTCGGTAAGCAGCTTGACGAGCCGTTTGAGCGGGCCGGCCGCCCGTTCCTTGTCTGGCTCGGGTGCGTGTACTGCTGCGTCGATCTCCGCGACCCGGGCTCGCGCCTCGGCCGCTGTGGCATCGTCGAGGGCGGCGCCCGCCAGTGCGTCCCGCAGGTGGTGTACTGCGCGCTGTGCGTCCGCGCTAGTGATCACGGTCCCGTGCTGGCCGCCGTAGACCACCTGGTCGCCGTCGACGTTGTTGATCACGGCGGCGTGCTGGTTCTCTATGTGGGGGCTCATGTCATTCTCCTCATCGGGCCGGCGTCCTGCCATTGCGGGAGCACCGGGAACTCGCGATACGCGCGCCTGCGCCGCGACGTAGCGACGATGTGCAGCACGACCCCTACGACGAGCAGGATCATGCCCAGTGCTGCCAGTGCCCAGCCGGCCAGCCCGAACGGAATGCCTCCGATTTCCCGGCCGAAGGGGCTGGTGGTCGGGGATGGCTCCCCGCCGTTTTGGATGGCGTCGCTGATCGCTTTTATGAAGCTCAGGTCAGCAGCAGCGAAGATGCCGAAACCCACCACGAACATCAGGAAGCCCGTCCAGGCGAGCCATCGTGCCTTCGTTTTGGTCGCGGCGACTTCGCGAAGGAAGTTCTCCCGCTGCTGGTTGACGTACTGAACGTGGGAGATGTACTGGTCACGATCGACGTTGTTGATGACGTCCGCGCGCTGCTCGTCGATGTGATGCACGACGGTGGCCTCAGCCGGCCTGGCGGGCATGGCGCCTGTCTCGCCGATGACGCCGCCGTCGGATTCTAGCCGCGCCGCCACCGAGGCGAAGGTCAGCACGTCGCCGGCGTGCAGCTCACGGGCGGCGGTTGTGGCAACTCCGTTGACGAACGTGCCTGCGGAGGAGCCGAGATCTTCCACATACACCCGGTTCCCGCGCCGCCGCAACGCAGCGTGGGTCCGGCTGACGCCCGGGTCGTCGAATCGCACGTCACAGCTCTGCTCACGCCCCACGACCAGGTCATCCCTATCCAGCGGGATTCTTCGGCCACGGTCTGAGCCAGGTCGCAGCACAACCAGGTGCGGCATGCTGCTGCTGTCTGGGCGCATCATCACGGCCCTCCTCCCGCTGCAGGCATCTAGCAACTGGTGAGACGGAGACATCCGGCACACGAGTTGCAGCGGCCCTCACTGAGGCAGAGCACCAGATACAGCAGCTGATACATCCGGCGGCCCGCAATCACCCCAGCACCGTGATCCTTCAGAGGCCAGCCATAACCGCGGGCGATAAAGACCCGCTGGGCGGCGTGGATGATTCGCAGCTTGCGGCGTCCGGGCAGCGGATTAGGGCTTAGAAGACGAAGGGCACGAGCATCTTGGTCGAGCGCCTGTACATCGGGTAGGTGTCGGGGAACTGCTTGGCCAGGTAGCGCTCCTCGACGGTGGCGCTGTAAATGAAGTAGACCCCGGCCAGGGCTATGGCGATAAGCCATATCCAGCTCAGCGCCACCGCGGTGCCGACACCCGCGAGCAGGATGCCAGAGTAGATAGGGTGACGGACCAGGCGGTAGGGGCCGCTGGTCACCAGCTCCGGCTCGTCCTTTTGCGACATCGGGGTGCCCCAGTTCCGCCCAATGTGCAGGCGGGCCCAGATCGCGAACCCCAGCCCGACCCCGAAGAGGAAGAGCCCGAGGCCAGCGCGCCACGGATCCGAATTGAGGCCGCCGTGCCGGAAGGCTCCCAGCCGGAGCAGCAGAATCGCCAAGACGACGACCACGGCCCTGATACGCAGCTCGCGGGACCAAGGGACGCGGCCCCTTTTCATGGAGAAGGCCGCCACGAGCCAGTAGATCCAGAACGCGGCCCATCCGATAGCAAAGACGAGTTCGACCGCGTGCATGCGACTCATACTTTCATGAGTACCGTGCGGCATCGGCGAGAAGGAGACTCAAGGTGGGCGCAGCGGAAGTCCTGATGGAAGGAGTTGTGTTCGGCGAGTCACCGCGCTGGCACGACGGACGACTCTGGTTCTCTGACTGGGGCGCGAACCAGGTGATCGCGCTGGGCGCCGACGGCAGCCACGAGGTGGTAGTGACCGTCGCATCGTTCCCGATGTGCATCGATTTCCTCCCGGACGGGCGGCTGCTGGTCGTGGACTCTGCGCAGCGGCGGCTGCTACGCCGTGAGCCCGACGGGTCGCTGGTCACGCATGCAGACCTGTCCGGGGTCTCGACCAAGCCGTGGAATGACATCGTGGTCGATGATCGAGGCAACGCTTACGTCAATACCATCGGCTTCGACTTCCCCGGCGGCGAGTTCGCGCCGGGCCTCGTCGTGCTCGCCACGCCGGACGGCAATGTCCGTCAGGTCGCCGACAACGTCGCGTTCCCGAACGGGATGGCGATCACTTCGGAAGGCGGGACGCTGATCGTCGCTGAGTCGTACGCCAGCCGGCTCACGGCCTACGAAATTGGCACGGACGGCGGCCTCGGCAGCCGGCGGGTGTGGGCGGAGACTCCCGGCGATCACCCAGATGGGATCTGCATCGATGCCGAGGGCGCTGTCTGGTACGCCGACGTGGGCAACCAGCACTGCGTGCGGGTGCGCGCGGGCGGCGAGGTGCTGGCCACGGTCCACCTGGACCGTGGCGCCTTCGCCTGCGCGCTCAGCCGGGGCCAGGACCCGCACCTGTTCGTCGTCGGCCAGAATTTCGGCGGACCTGACTCGGCGCAGCCCAGCGGACGGGTCGTGGCGTTCCCGGCGCCCGCGCCGGGCGCCGGGAAGCCCTGACCAGCGGGTCCGGGCGACGGCTGTGGTCTGCCCGCCACATCCGGCACCAGCGAATATAACGATTTGATCTCCTGGTGGCGCGTCACGCGCGTACCGTGTGTCGCCAGGACCGGGGAAGCTGGAGCGCTTTGGAGGGCAGTTGGCTGCTCACAGGAAATACAGGAAGCTCGTTCCCCTGGCTGTCGTGGTGTGCGTGGTGGTGACCGCGGCACTGGGCGGGTATGCGCTGGGGGGTAGGCGCGGTACGGCCGCGGTGAACTTGGCCAGTTCGTCGGGCGCAGCCGGCCAGGGCGTGACCGTCTACGCCTGCCTGGCGTCGGGGAAGCTCACCCACGTGTCGGTGGGCGCCGCTCCGAGATGCCGGGGTAAGTCGGTCCCGGTCCAGTGGACTGCGCAGTCCGGCCCGCGCTCATCGCCGAGCCCGGCGCCCAGTGCGTCCTCGTCCTCCAGCCCGTCGCCGAGTTCACCGCCAAGCCCAGTCCCGACGACGTCGCCGAGCCCGTCGCCGACGCAGACCAGCACCAGCGCGGCCCCGTGGGCCTGGTGCTCATCGGCCGCGTTTGGCGAACGGGATACCCCGGATGGCCGGTTCGACCTGTACAACAACGAGTGGAACACCTCCGACAATCCGGGGCCGCAGACGATCTGCGGGAACTCCGCGTCTGACTGGCAGGTGACCTCCACCCAGCGGGCCGGGAATACCGCAGTACTGACGTACCCGAGCGTGCAGCTGAACTACAACGGGAGCAACGGGTACCCGCTGAGCAGGTTCACCAGCATGACCAGCTCGTACGCCGAGGCCATGCACGCGGTCAGCGGCACCGACGCTGAGGCGGCCTACGACATCTGGGTTAACGGCCTGAACAAGGAGGTCATGATCTGGGTGGACAACCACGGCCAGTCTCCGGCTGGGTCCAAGGTGGCCACCACGACGTTCAGCGGCGCGACCTGGGATCTGTACGAGACCAGCGACCGGTCGTACATGGCGTTCGTCCGGCAGGGAAACGCCTCCTCCGGCACCGTCGACCTGCACGCCGCCCTGACGTACCTGGAGGGCCGCGGGGACCTGAAGGCCAGCGACGTCCTGTGGCAGGTGAATTTCGGCTGGGAGATCTGCTCGACCGGCGGGGCGCCGGAGACCTTCACCGCCAGCAATTACTCGCTGGCTTCCACTCCCAGCTCCTAGCAAGCCCGCGGATCCGGAAAGACCAGCCGGGCCGCGCGGCCGTTGCCGGTTAACCGCGAGGGCAGTGCCCGCACGACGACCCGGGGAGGCCAGTTAGCTCTGGCCTCCCCGGCTGCGGACGGAGCGGGGCGAATGGCTCGGACGGAGGCGCGCCTCGTTGCGGGGCGCGGCGATCTCCATCTTGTCTCCACTGCCCTTGCACGTTCAGTACACCGCCGTGGCCTCGGCTGGGGGCATGAAGCCGGAAGGGACGTGGAGGCACCGGCCTCGACGCTATTCCGCCGGATCGAGGATCTACGGTCAGCTGGCCACCCGCATGGCGGTCGCCGGCGGGATGCAGGGATGAGGACTCCGCTGCCGACCGGGATTTCCGGACGCGACGGACGACCAGGCAGGGGATCGGCGACCGCGCCCAGGTCGAACGGCTCGGCCCGCTCGATTTGAAGGGCAAGCGCGAGCCGGTCGAAGCCTTCGAGCTCGTATCACTGCCGTGGTGAACCCAGGTCCATCAAGTCATGATCGTTGCCGTGGCCTAGCGGCCGAGAAGCCCAGCAAGCAGCAGGTGTGCCCGCCCGCCAGGTCTCAGCTGGCGAGTCAGGCCGCTCGCGGTCGCGTTGTGCCTGTGGGCGGCATGCTGGTGAGCACCTCGGTCACGTAGGCGTCGATCGTCTGCTGGCCGGTCGCGGCGGCAATCGATACCCGGTGATGGCCGTCGCTCACGAAATGCAGGCCGCCGACGCGGTACACCTCGATCGGCGGGACCGCCACACCGCGTCGCTCGGCCAGCGCCAGCTGCTCCCAGCGGGACCGCACCCGGTTGGAGGTGGGCCGGAAGTGCCGGTCGAAGTCGAGCCGCGAGCCGGCCGTGCCGACGATCGTGTCCAGGCGTATCGTCTGCAGGCCCAGGTGCCGCTCGCCGCGCATGCCGAGCGCGCCGACGATCTCATCAAGTTGCAGGAGGCGGCCGCTGTCAGGGGGCTGGCGGCGCAGGCGGTACGTCAGCGCGGCCAGGACCTGGTGCCGCCTGGCCCGCAGGAACTCGTTGTCGACGTCTGCGCGGGGGAATCCGGTATCTAGCATCGGGCTGCCTTCGTTTGTGCGGCTTGGAGTGGGGTCAGCTGCTCAGCGCTGTCCTGGGCTGCTGGCCATGACGGCGACAGTCACCAGGACCGCGGCGAAGCCGAGCAGTGCGATCTGGGCGCTGACGAACTGGGTGGCCAGGGCGAGGCCGGCCCGGGGTCGAGCCTGAGCGGCGCGTCCCGGCGGCCGGGCGAGCAGACGGTGCCAGGTCAGTCAGTGTTGTCATCTCAGCCTCCTTCGAGCTGAGACAACGCGGTCGGCCGTCCTAGTATTCATCTCTGATAACGACTTCTGCTGCTAATGGTTATCTCTGTAAGAGATAATAGGCAGGTGGAGCTCCGGCATCTCGAGTACTTCGTCGCCGTCGCCGAGGAACTCTCGTTCACCCGCGCGTCCCGGCGGCTCCACGTAGTGCAGTCCGGGGTATCCAGCGCGATCCAGAGCCTGGAGCGCGACCTCGGCACGCCGCTCTTCGAGCGGGACCGGCACCGGGTGGCCATGACCGACGCGGGCCAGGCGCTGCTCCCCGAGGCCCGGGCGACGCTCGCTGCCGCCCAGGCCGCCCGCGACGTGGTCGGCCAGGCACGCGGCGGGCTGCGCGGCACCGTGACCGTCGGGACAATGCAGTCCACCGGCGCCCTTGACCTGCCCGGGCGGCTCGGGCGGTTCCACGCCACCCACCCGGCGGTCCAGGTGAGGCTGAGGCAGGCGGCCGCGGGATCTGCCGGTCTGGCCCGTGATGTGCTCTCCGGCGCGCTGGATCTCGCCGTCATCTCGCTGACCGGCCCGCCGCCCGCCGGGCTGACCGCCTGGCCGGTCACCGAGGAGCCGCTGCTCGTGGTCTGCCCGACCGGCCATCCCCTCGCGTCGGTGCATCCGCTGACCCTGGAGCGCCTCGCCGAGGAGCCGTTCATCGACTTCCCTCCCGGCTGGGGTAACCGCGCTGTGGTGGACCGCGCCTTCGCCGCAGCCGGCCGCGAACGGCAGGTCCCGTTCGAGGTCGTCGGCTTCGGCGCCGCAGCAGACCTGGTGCGCAACGGCCTCGGGATCGCATTCCTGCCGGCCTCGGAGGCGGCGCGGACCAGTGACCTGGCCGCCGTCGAGCTCGGCGAGCCCGCGCTGATCTGGCGGGTCTCGGTCGCGGCCCCGGCGCACCGCCGCATGCCGGCCGCGGCGCGGGCGTTCCTCGACGAGGTGCTCAGTGACGCGCCTCGGCGCTGAACGGAGAATCGCGATCTTGGCTCCGCACCCCGCGCTGGCGGCAGTGCTATGAGGTGCGTACGACGGCGATGCCAGCGAGAGTCGGTATGATCACGTCCGCGCCGTACAGCGCGGGTGTCGCGAACCGGTTGGCGACACCGACGTCGACCTGGTCGAGGCTCTTTCCGGTGGACGGATCGAGCGCGTGCAGCACGCCGGCGCTCGTGTCGAGGACCCAGATGCGTCCGCCACCGATGACCGGCGATCCGGTGATCGAGCCGGATGTGTGCCACAACACGTGCAGCTGGCCAGCGCCGTCGACTCGGACCGCGCGGACGCCGTCCGTGCAGGGCAGGTAGACGACGTCGCCGTCGACCGCCGCCCCGCCAAATGACGGGCAGATGTTCTGCACGTCGACCTGACCGCCAATGCCGCCCATGTCACCTTGCTTCAGGACGTACACCGGGCCGGATTTGCCGCCGAGCACCGCCCACTTCGTGCCGATCAGAGCCACCCCCTGCGAACCGAGGCCGACATCGCCCTGATTGTTCGCCGCCCAGTCGGTCGGCGCGAACGAGTCGACCACCTTCGCGTTCGCGTCCAGTTCGAGCACGGAGTTTGTGTGGTCGTACGCGTCGCCGGGGAACGCGGCGCCGTTTGCGGACACGACCAGCAGGTGCCCGGCGGCGTTAACGGTGGGACCGTTCGGATTCCAGATGCCGCCGCCCCGCCTGGTCGGCGGGCTGTAGTAGATGACATCGTTGCCGCCGTCGAGGGGTACGCCCACGACCCGGCCCTTGTAGTCGCCGCAGTCGCCGGCCTGCGCACCGTAGGACACCCAGACCCGGTTGCTCGCGATCGCGAGCGCGCCGCGCTGCTGCATGTCCCTGGCGCTCACACCGGGCAGGTCGACGTTCTTGCTCCACGCCACGCGACCGGATGCGGCATCCAAGGCATACAGCTCATGGCGCACCGATCCGCCGTGTTCGGCGACGAGGAAGACGTGGTCCGTCGCGGCGTCGTAGACCGGCGTGCCGGTGATGCCGAGCGGATTGATGTCGCCGCACTGCCGCTCCTCCGCGGGCGACGGTGATCCGAGCCTGCGTTTCCACACCTGCCGGTACGACTGATCGAACGCGTACACGGTGTCCTGTTCGGTCACGACGATTGTCAGCCCTCGGGCGACGATCGGAGAGGCGAGGACCTCGCCGTCCAGCTTGAGCGACTGGATGCGCCTTGGCGTCCCGCTCGCCGGCGGCATTGTCGTCGACACGCCCGCCCGGCTCATCGTCCCGTGGTAGGTCGGCCAGTCGGCGGCGCCAGGCGCCGCGCGCGAGGATGCGGGCGCCGACGCGGACTCTGGTGCCGTCGCGGTCGGCGATGCCGGGCCGGCGCCGGTGCATGCGGACACGGCCAGGATCACGATCGTGGCCGCGGCCGTGGCCAGTGCCGCATGTCGTGAGCGCATATCCGCCAGTGTGCCATCGGGGTGCCGTGCGTGACGTCGCTCGCTAGTCAGTCGACCGTGCGGTGCCCTCGTTTCATCTCAGGATCCGCGCTTCTCGCCTCGGTTTTCCAGGGGATTAGGTGCCTGGCAGTTTCTCCACCTGGCCACCACATGGACCGCACGGTGCCTGCACTCGTGACCGCTGTTGTAGGCATGCCAGCCCGCTGCACGGCTCAACTGGTCACTGCCTAGGCCGGGCTGGGCCAGTGGAGCGAGCCATGTTCCTGCCGCCCGTCTTGCGCCCGCTTGCAGCTGTCGGTCCGGTCAACGCGGCGGTCCAGCGAATCGCGGAGGCGCCGTTCTCGGTAGTTCGCGGGATACCCGGATCGTACGCCGCAGAGCGGCTGGCCGGCGTAATTGACAGCTGGGAGCGGCTGCCGGATTGCGTGTGGCTGCGTGCCCGTGACCGTCGACCGGCGGAGCTGGAGCAGTCCCTCGCCGAGGCTTGCCGGCATCGCTGGTCATCCGGGGAAGGTACCGGCGTCGGGGCCTCCCCTGGATCACAGCTCAGCGAGGAGATCCAGGTGGCCCCCGAAGGCGCCGTCATCGTGATCGAGATCGGCGGCCGGATGACCACTGAGGTCACCCGGGTGATCAGGGCGACCAGGTCCGCCATCACCGATCGGGGAGTCAGGGTGGTGGCGGTCGCCGAGAGCCGGTTCCATCCGCCGGCCGGCCGCCCGCCGGACTGGGTGGTGTCGACGTCCGACCTTCTTGACCGTGGCGCTCTTGACGGGTACGCGTGCGGCTGGAACCGAGCCCGGCTGCTCAGGTACGCCGGGCCGCGCGCGGCGGTCGTTGACGACGTGCTGGCCGCCGGGCAGCTGTGGTCCCAGGACATCGTGGCTGAGTCTCTTGACGCCTCGCATGGCCTCACGTCTTTCCTGGGCCGGCTTACCGCCATGCTGCTCCACCAGCTCACGCCGGATCAGCGGAGCGCGCTGGATGTGGCCTCGGTCACCGGCTATTGGCACCCTCAGCTGGGCACCTGCCCGGTTGCGGCCGAGCAGCTTCGGCCCTGGTTGGTGCCGCTGGAGCGGCAGTGGGGCTGGCTCCGCCCGGTCTGGGCGGGGCCGCTGCGTCGGGAGCTGGCTCGTTCGGCCGGCTCCTGGCCGGCCCAGGACGCCGCTCGAGCGGCCCATGCGGTCACCCTGCCGGTCGCCGCGCCAGCACCGTGCGCCGCGTCTGCCGCCCGGACGGCAGCGCAGCCCGGCCTGCTTCAGGCGCGGCTGCTCGGCTCCCTGGAGGTCCGCGTGGATGGCGTGGTCGTCACCTCCTGGAATGGCCAGCGGGGCACGAGCGTGCTGCGCTACCTGCTCTCCCGGCGGCGGTACGCCTGCTCCCGGGACGAACTGCTCGAGGAGTACTGGCCCGGCATCCCGGTCGGTGCCGCCCGTAACCGGCTGCAGGTGGCGGTCAGCAGCCTGCGCCGGGCACTCCGCGACGTGACGGCGCTCAACGTCCTGCAGTATGCGGATGGCGGGTACCGCATCAACCCGAAACTTCGGGTCGAGGTCGACGTCGAGTTGTTTGAACGGGGCCTGCGCGTCGCCGGTGCCGCCGAACGATCCGGAGATCGGCGGGAGGCCAGGACGGCTTACCGCGAAGCGGTCGCGCTTTACCGGGGCGACTTCGCTGGCGACGCGCCATTCGAGCAATGGACCCTGCTGCCGCGGGAAAGCCTGCGAATCAAGCTGGTCGACGCCTTGGACCGGCTCAGCCGCCTCGAGCTGGCCGACCGCCGGATCGACGACTGTGTCGCCACCGCGCACCGGATGCTCGGCGTCGACCCCTGCCGTGAGGACGCGCACCGCCTGCTGATGCGCTGCTACGCCGCCCAGGGGCGGATCTACCAGGCGCTGCAGCAGTATGAGTTCTGCTCGCGGGTCCTCAAGGCAACTGTGGATGCCGACCCGGCGCCGGACACCACCCAGCTCTACCGCACGATCCGGTCCAGCTCCGCCAGGGAGCTGGCCGGGATTGGCTGACCCATACTTCCCCGCTCCTGTGAGGGACAACGGGAGAATCGCATGCCTCCTGTGCCCGCCCCGCTAGGCGAGCGCCAGCGCTGGATCCTGGCCCGCCGACGCGGGCAGGTTCACCTCAATGCGCAACTGCAGGCGGTGGATGCCGGTGGGCAGCTGTACCGCGGGGAACCGCAGCGCCAGCTCCCGTTCCGGGTGGCCGGTCCCGGCGCGGGTGGCTATTGTGGTCCAGCCCTCGCCAGTGTCGGCCGCCCCGAGGCGGCGAGCGGCCAGCGTGGCCCGGTAGTCGAAATCCGCTCCGGCCGCGCGGGTCTTGGAGACCACGAGGTCAATGTCCCGGCTGACCCCGCCGATCGACTTACCGGCATCGAGGACGACGAGATGCTCCTGGGATGGCCGCTGCGGTGGCGCCCAAGCCTGATGGTGCCGGGACAACGGTGAGGCCCTGTCGCCGTCGCCCGACGGCTCCTCGGCCGGGGCTGGCCCGATCCGCAGGCCGGAGTGCTCCTCGATGAAGCGGGCCAGCTCGGCGGGAGCCCAGCCGGCCCAGGCCCGCTCAGCCACCGTCCGGACGTGTGTCACCGTGCAACGCCGCGGCTCGCCATTGGCGGCCAGTGTCATCCGCAGCACGAACGCCTCGAGGCGCTCGCCGCCTGGCAGGCGGGGGGCGGCCTGGTTCCCCGCCTCGGTACTCTGCGCCGCTGCGAGGCCGGCCACCTCACGTAGGGTGTCCCCGTTGCTGCGGACCGACGCCAGGGCGGCTGCGGCCGCGCCTAGCGCCTCCCAGGTGTACACGCCGGCCTCGTGCAGCCGGGCCTCGGTGGCCGGGCCGATGCCCTTCAGGTCACGGAAACTCGCGAGCGACTCGCTCACCTTCGATCCACCTCCTGACGAGGCCGGTGCCCGGTCAGACCGGGTTCTCGACCTGGATGATCGGGCCCTCGTTGAACCCGGTCATGTCGAAGCCGGGAGCCCCGAGGTCGCTGTTGAGGAACACCGAGACCACCAGCTTGTAGATCCCGCTGACGTTGCTGCCCGGGTCGCCCTCGTCCAGCGCCGTCGGCGGAACGTTGAGCGTGACGGAGTAGTTCGCGACCGTCGGGTCAGCCGCCACGTTGTTGTCGCTGACGAGGAGGATCTCCGGACCGCCACCGAGGGACTCTGCGAACAGCTGGACGTTCCAGTTGCCGCCGAGGGCGGCCAGCCAAATCGGCCTGAGCAGGCCATTGACCTCCCAGGCCACGTTGACCTGGAAGGAGTCGTTGCGGTTCAGGACGTGGTTGCCCACCTCGAAGGGCGGGAACGTCCCTGCCGGGTCGATGACTACTACGGTGGTGACGTCGCCGCCGATCAGGCCCGGGATGTTGGGGTCGAACTGCTGCATGGTAACTCCCTGTCGTCAGTAGACGACCCCGGGTCGGGGTCGTGACGCAGGAGACGTTACCGAGCAGCCCTGAGCCAGCGGCTACAGTGCCGCTGAGTGGCCGCGCTCAGCCTTCCCTAAGCGGAAAGGGCCTGGTCAGCCGTTGATTCCGGCCGAGATCTCCAGGCCTTCCGTGCCACCGGAGTGCAGTGCGAAGAAGTCGCCCTGGTCGAGGACCACTAGCCCACCCGATCGCTTGAGCACCAGCCGGCGACCGCATCCCTCGTGCGGGCACACGAACAGCAGCTCCTCGCCGTTATACGAGTCCAGGGTCATTCTGTGCTGGGGGTTCATCGTCCCTCGCGTCATCGGCGCGTCATCGGCCGGGCTCCATGCCTCAACCCTGCCAGGATGCTACCTCCCCGGCGACCGCACACGCGTGGTCCCGGAGGCGGCCCCAAGGCGCGTCGCCGTTGCCAGGTCGGGGTAGATCAGCGGGTTGGATACGTCGCTGACGGCCAGTGGAGTTAGGAGGACAGCTGTCGCTGCAGGGCGGCCAGGGACTCGGCGATGTCGCGGCGCATCTTGGGGGCGAACAGCCGGAGTAGCGGCGCCAGTCCGCCCTGTGCCTCAACGCTCTTGACGATCCGGACACGTCCCCCGGCGGCCGGTTCGAGCAAGTGGTCGAAGACCACCTTGCCCATGGGCATCGGGCATTCGGTCACCCAGCGCCGTCCGGTATCTACCGCGGTGACGGTGAACGAGCCGCCCAGGTTGCCGCGCTGCTTGGCCCAGCCGCAGGCACCCGGCTGAAGCGGGCCATCCAGCCGCGCGATCTCCTTGCTGGCATCCCACTCAGGCCAGCGGGCCACGTCGGTCCACACCTTCCAGACCGCTTCTGGCTCGGCCTCGAACGTTGCCTCGCATTCGAACAAGTACATGTCTCCGCCTTCGGCGAAAGCCCGGGCATTTCCCGAAAGCTAGCAGATCTGGGGCGCGCCTGATGCTGCGCAAGGACGGTGACCTGGCGATAGGGAAAGATACCGCAGATGTCGATGTTAGATATCTCTGATATCCTGGCCTGGCCGGTGAGGGAGCGTGAGCTTATGGCCATGACGAAGACGCCCATCGAGATCGACCAGGAGGCCCTGGCGATAGCTGCTGAGGTTCTGGGGACCACGACCAAGAAGGACACGGTGAACGCCGCCTTGCGTGAGGTGGGCCAGCGGCTCGTGCGGCTGCGGGCACTGGCCAGGCTCGGTGAGATGGCCGATCGTGGTGACTTCGATGAGTTCCTCGGTGACAAGGCGGCATACCGCAGGTGAGCCCTGCCCTGTACTTGATCGATACATCGGGCTTGTTCCGGATCCTGCAGGGTGAGCTGCGGAAGGCGTGGTCGGACCAGCTTGCTGCTGGCGTCATCGCGACCTGCCCGATCGTCGAGCTGGAGTTCCTCTATTCCGCGCGATCGCTGGCTGACCGGCTGGAAAAGCAGCGGCTGATGCACGAGCTGCTCGGCTGGGTGTCGATGCACGAGGGAGCATACGAGCGCGCGGAGCAGGTTCAGCAGCTGCTGGCCGAAGCGGGGGCGCACCGATCGGCCGGCCCGGTAGATCTGCTGATCGCCGCGACTGCTGAACATGAGCGGCTGACGGTGCTATGCGACGATCGCGATTACCAGACCGTTGCGACGGTGACCGGCCAGCCCGTCAAGCTCGTCACCGATATCTGACCCGGAGCGCCATCTGACCCGGAGCGCGTCAGGTCCTGGCCCCCGCCTCAACGCAGGGTGCCTGGCACTGGGACTAACGCTCTTGGAGCCGTTCGGGCAGGGTCTTCGCGAGTTCGGCGTGAACGGCCGGTTCTGTATCGATCAGCCACTGAAAGTCCGTGCTCGTGAGTCTGAGAAGCCGGCCCGGTTCGGCGCATCTCACGGTGGCGAGGCGGCTGTAGCCGTAGCCGCCTCCCCAGTCACGGGCTGCGAGTTCGCCGAAGTAGTCACCGGGTCCAAGGGTGCGGATCGGCCGGGCGTCGATGAGAACGGTATAGCGACCGGAGAGGATGAGGTAGAACGACCGGTCCGAATCCCACCGGTGTATGACCTCCTCACCGGTGGTTACATCGAGAGAGACAGCACGGGCGCGGACATCCTGGATGGTCGAGTCGGGCACGCGGGAGAGCAAGGCCACGGTGCGCAGCTCGTCATGGCCCGGGTCTGTCATGACGGGATCGGCGGCGATTCCGGCGCTTCGCGGGCCGGCCGGAGGGGCCGATGCGCCAGCGAAGTGCTCGATGACGCGCCGCACGTCGCCTTCCGAGCTGGTCGGGTTGAGGATGCAGAGCCGGATGGCGTGGCGGCCGGCCAGGCGGGTGCTCGACACGAGCCCGGCGCCGCTGCGTTCCAGGGCGTCGACCAGGGTCATTCCGAGGCGCTCGGTCTCGGTTTCGTCGCAGCCGGGCCAATCTCTGCGGAAGCAGACAATCCCCAGCGTCGCCGGTGCCATGAGCGTGAGCCTGTCATCGCTGCGGACCAGAGCCTCGGCCAATTCCGCCAGCTCCATATTGCGCTGGATGGCGGCCCGGAATGCAGCGAGGCCGAAGGTCTGCACGGACACCCAGACTTTGAGCGCTCGGAAGCCTCGCGATAGCTGCAAGCCCCGGTCTGCGAAATTGACCTCGCCGTCCCCGTGCGTGTGGTTGCCGTCGAGGTAGTCGGGGTGGATGGCGAACGTTCGCTCCAGGCAGGCACCGTCGCGTATCAGGACGCTTCCGCACTCCATGGGCTGGAAGAGCCATTTATGCGGGTCCAGGGTTACCGAGTCGGCGCGGTCAATGCCGGCCAGCGCCGCCCGCCCCTTCGGCGTGAGAGCGGCAAACCCCCCGTAAGCAGCATCGACGTGGAGCCACAGTCCTTCCCCGGCGCAGATATCGGCGAGGTCCTCGAGGGGGTCGACGGCCCCGGTGTTGGTCGATCCGGCGCTGGTGCAGAGCGCGAAGGGCACACGGCCGTCGCTGCGGTCGGCGCGAACCGCGGCGGCCACCGTTTCAGGCAGGAGACGCCAGCGATCATCAGTCGGCAGCACCCGCACCTGATGAGAGCGTAGGCCCATGGCCCGCGCCGTGCGAGCGAGGGACGAGTGGGCCTGGTCGGACACGTACATGACGCTGTCACCGGAAGGGCCCCCGGCAGCCTCGCGCGCGACGAGCAGCGCCGTGAGGTTAGCAGCCGAGCCACCGGTTACCAGTACGCCCGCAGTGCCGGCGGGCATCCCGAGCCATGAGCGGAACCAGTCGATAACCTCGAGCTCAACCTGGGTCGCGCCGGCCGACTCCATCCAGGCCCCGCAGTACGGGTTGGCCGCGGCCGCCGTCAGCTCGGCCAGTGCCGCCGGCCACGTGGTAAAGCTCGGGACGAAGGCAAAATAACCGGGGTGATCCGTTCGGCTCGCGTAGGGCAGCACATCGGTCAGGATCCGCGCGAGGACCGCCTGGTAATCCCCAGCCTGCTCAGGCGGCGGCCCGCCGAGCCGGGAGCGCATCCCGGCCGGGTCGCCGCGGCGCAGCACCGGATCGGCCTCGGGGTGGGCGAGCCGGGCGACGAGCGCATCGACGGTCGCATAGCCGGCCCGCCGCATCGCCTCGATGTCCATCGCCAGCGGGTGTTCCACTGCGTTGTCCTTCCTCACGTCCTAGCCTGGGTCTGCGCTTTTCCCCCGGTTGTCGTCATCGCTGAGCGGAGCGCCGGCGGCCAGTCGCGTGTCGGCGATCCGATCCGCTTGTCGCGCAGTGGCGGCATGGCCAAGCACCGCGGTCAGGAACAGTTCCCTGTTGAGCTGGTACACGGTCGCGGCGGTGTGCGCGATCACGGTGGCTGTACGTGGGATGGTGCGCAGCAGGGCGATCTCCCCAACTCCCTCGCCGCGTCCGCACCGACGCCGGAATTGCCCGTCCTGCAGGGCGTCCAGCTCGCCCGCGGCGATTGCATAGTAGGCATCGCCAGGGTCGCCCTGCCGGATCAGTACCGTGCCAGCCGGCACCTTGACCGCTGTCAGGGCCCCCGCCAGGCCTTCGATTGCCGGGGCAGGCAGCTCTGCGAACAAGGGAAGAGAGCGGAGCAGCGCGATCTCCACGACAGGCACGGGGGCGCCGGCGTCCAGGCTGATCAATGACCGCCCGCCGACCACGGCCGCCAGCGGCAGCACCGCCGCGACCCCGAGCAGCGCAAGCCGGCTGCCTCCCAGGTGCACCAGCAGCGGCACGAGGAGCGCGCCCAGCGCGAGCCCGGCCATCGTGAGCCCTTCCAGGACGCCGAAGACCCGGCCTATCAATCGCGGCGGGACCGAGCGCTGCAGGAGAGTGCGGCTGGCGACATCCAGCAAGGCCCGGCCGGCGCCGGCCACCGTCAGCAGTGCCACCGTCCCTGCCAGGCCCAGGCCGAGCGCGAGCGCCCCCAGCGAGCAGCTGAGCAGAAGCGCCGCACACAGGATCGGCGCACCCAGGCGACGGCCAATGAGTATCGCGCTCACCGTAGCGGCCAGCACCGCGCCCACGCCATAAGCAGAGTTGAGGTAACCGGCCCATGCTTGCGAGCGGCCAAGCACGCTGATGGCCAGGATGACGAACAGCAGGTCCAGCGCCCCGCTCACGGCTGCCTCCGCAGTCAGCAAGGCCAGCATGAGCCGCAGCCGCGGCCGGCCGGCCATCAGTCGCAAGCCCTCGCCGAAGTCGGCCAGCAACGCCGGAGCACCCTCACTCGACGACCCGAGCGACGCTACCCGGAGCGTGGCGACCAGCACCGCGGCCACCGCGCCGAGGCCGGCGCACACCGCGAAGACGCTCCCCACACCGCCGAGCGAGATCAGCACCCCGACCAGCAACCCGGCCGTCGTGATCCCGGCCGCCTCCAGCCAGCCCACGACCACATTGGCCGCCGTCAGCTGATCGGGGGTGACGCAAACCGAGGGGATCAGCGTCGACTGCGCCGGGCGGGTCGTAGTCACCGCGGCCGCCGCGACCACAGCCGCCGCGTAGGCCGCCGCCGGCGCGCCGGCGATGACCGCCGCCGCAGTCGCAGCCATCGCCGCCGCCTGCACCAGGTAACCCCCGGCCAGCAGGACCACGGGCGAGCGCCGGTCGGCGACGGCCGCCGCCACGGGCGCCAGGACTGCCGCAGGTACCAGCTGCGCTACCGCTACCAGCCCGGCGATCGTGGCGCCCCCATGGCTGTAGGCGAAGACCAGCATGGCAATCCACACCGAGTACTCAGTGAGAATAAACAGCGCGTACCCCCCCAGCACGCGCACCAGCGCCCTGTTGGCCGCCAGCGAGCTGAAGGCGCCTAGGCGGCCGGCGCTGGACTCGCCTCCCACCAGTTCCCCCTCCCCGAGATCCAGGTCAGCAGGTGGCTGGCCAGCCGGAACCGGCCGACGGCCCGCCCGTGCTCCAGATAGGGCATTTCCTCATGCTCGCCGTCACGCCACGTCACGGCCAGGATGGTGCCTGGCATCTTTGCCTGAGCCTGGCCTCAGCCCAGCCCTGGTGCCAGCACCACCGGGCCCTGCCGCACGGCGCTCATCGCCCGCCTTGGTCAGCTCTCGGCCGTTGCGATGGTCATGACATGTCTCGCCTGCCGAGCAGTGCGTCTGCGGACGCCGCGTCCGCGGTGGCCGTGGCGGTCCCCACCACGAGCGGGCGCACGACGGGAGGGACCTTCTGCATCACGTCGTGCTCAAGGTGCTGGACCACGAATCCCGCCTCCCGGATGCAGTCGAGCGTCGGCCGGTTGCAATTACAGCCATGGGCCATGATCTGGTTCAGCCCATTCAGGCGGTCCTGCCAGCGGGCCAGGCCGGGGTCACCGGAACGCACATGCTCGATGAACAGAAGCTGACCACCGGGTCGCAGTACCCGGTGCAGTTCTCGCAGTGCCCGCGGCAGGTCGCTCACCGTGCACAGAACGAGAGCCGATACAGCGACGTCGAACGTGTTGCTCTCAAAGGGAAGGTCCTCTGCTGGCGCGCGCAGGACCTTCGTCAGCGGCGACTGCTCGCGCACCCGCCGTTCCAGCCGCCGCACCATCGGGACCTCAGGCTCCGTCATCATCAGCGAGTCGAGAGCCGGGCCGTAGAAGGGCAGGTTCGCTCCCGTCCCGCCGCCGATCTCCAGCACCCGGCCGCTCACGCCGGCCAGAAGCGCCTTCCGGTGCGCGCGCAGCCCGGCCTGCTCCGGGCCTGCCATCGCCCGGTCGTACATCATCGCGAAGATCCTGCCCCCAAGACTCATGGCTACCTCACCTTGACACGTAGTGATCATTGATGAGAACGCTAACGACCAGGCCGGCCAGTCCGCATGGGGCGATTGCCCCATCTTCACGAGCGCCGCGAGACGTCCGGGGCGGCCTGCTCGGTCGGCCTGCCGTTAGCGGCGGCGCGGGCGGCTTGGCGGTCCTGGCCCGCAGGGGCCGGCGGCATCGCGTGGCCACGATGCGCGGGCCGCCTTTCAGATAGCAGGCTAGTGATGGTCACGATAATGAGCACGCCGCTGATAAGTACCAGCGACAGTTCCGTGCTGATGTGCGGCACCGCGACCGGGCCGATGGCATGCACCCCGGAGTCGGCCAGCGCCTCGGTGAGGAGCTTGATGCCGATGAAGCCAAGGATGACCGCGAGGCCTGCAGACAGATGCACTAGGCGGCTGAGCAGGCCGCCGATCAGGAAGTACAGCTGCCGCAGGCCCAGCAGGGCGAAGGCGTTCGCGGTGAAGACCAGGTACGGGTCGTGGGTGAGCCCGAAGACCGCCGGGATCGAGTCCAGCGCGAACACCAGGTCGGTTCCGGCAACGGCGATGATCAGGAGCAGGACCGGGGTGGCGGCCAGCCGGCTACCGGCGCGGCTGATCAGACGGCCGCCGTCGCTGTCCGGGCTGACCGGCACAAATCGTTTTACCGCACGCAGAACGATGCCGTCAGCGGGCGTCGCCTGGTCCTGGCGGCCGCTGAAGACCAGCCGCGCGGCGGTGAAGATCAGCAGCGCGCCAAAGAAATACAGGATCCAGCTGAACCGGCTGATCGCCGCAGCGCCTACCGCGATGAAGATGCCGCGCAGCACGAGTGCCATGGCCACGCCCAGCAGCAGGACGCGGCTGTGCAGCTCGCGAGGCACCGCCGAGCCGCCGATCAGCAGCACGAAGATGAACAGGTTATCCAGTGACAGGCTGTACTCGGTCAGCCAGCCAGCGAAGAACTGGCTGCCCGCAGCCGGATACCCGAGCCACGTGACCGCCAGACCGAACAGTACCGCCAGCCCAACCACCGCGGCGACGTACAAGGCCGCCGCGCGCAGCCGGACCTCAGTGGCTCCGCGCCGGATACCGAGGGCCAGCTCGCCGCCCAGAATCAGCACCAGTACACCGACAGTGGCGGCCCAGGCCCATAGCGGAACGTGCAGAGTGCTCATCTGCTCCTGTCTCGGCGGCTGGCGCTGCCTCTTCGCCCGACAGGAGAGCACCGCACGATGCATCCCCCGTGAAGCCCTGATGGCGGCGGCATGGAGGCCGCGCTCCCTACCGGGGGCTGACTCGACCCGCCGTCCCGCTGGATCTCGTTATAGCCGCAGGTCAGCGTTCTCGCCCGGAAGAAATGGTTTCGCCGAGCTGCTGGATGGCGTGTTGTGCAGCGCTGATTCCGACCTCGGCGAGCAGTCCGGGCGCGGCGGACTGGTCGGTGGCCACGGTGAGGGTGCCGCCGCGGCTGACGGCCGGGCGGTCGTGCCATGTTGTTCCGGGCAGGTCTATGGCCCCGGTGCAGTGCGTGCGCATGGCGCTGCGGTGCCACTGCACCGCAGCGCGCCAGCCGGGCCAGGACTGGTCAAGAAGATGCTGCACGCGGCGTTCGGCGTCGGTTTTTCGCTCGCGGGGGGCGCAGGCGGCGGAGATCTGGATGAGTTCATGCCCGGGCGGGGCCACGGTGGGGTCGGCGAGGCTGTAGCGGGCGGCGTAGATCCGGTCATCCAGGTCCATGACCCGGAACCAGCCTGGGCCGTCGTCGGCCCGCAAGCCCAGGTCGACTGTGGCCATGCGGGCGCTGGGCCAGGTCAGCGATCTGTCACCGGTCAGCTGGCGCGCGGTGGCGAGGCTGGTGGCCAGGATCGCCGGGCCCGCGGGCAGGGCGGGTACCCGTGTCTGGGTGCGTATCTGCGCGCCGAGGCTGCCCGCGCGCTCAGCAAGAAGACCGACCAGGGTGGACCACCCGCCGGCCACGTACCGGACGCCGCCGGCCAGGGCCCGGCGAAGGCGCTGGTGGGCGAATGCGGCCGAAAGCCGCCCGGGGTCGTGGTCGAAGGTGAAGATGAAAGCCACTCCGACGATTGCCTCAGCCGTCTTCGCGTCGACGTGCCTGAGCAGCCATGCGCGGAACGATTGCTCGGCCGGCGCCTCGGCGGGCAGCGCGGCGATGGCTGTGCTGAGTTCGGCTGGCCACGGGCCGAGCCGGCCTGCGGCCCGGACGAGGTTGGCATAGCGCGGCGCCTCCACGATGGGCGGCGTGAGGCCGCGGTGCTCCAGCCACGCCCACCATGGCCCGTCCACGTAGATTGCGTGAGGGCCGGTGTTGGCCCGGAAGGGAGCGGCCAGCGAGCGTGCTCGCCCGCCTGGCCGGGAATGGGCCTCGGCGACGGTCACCCGCCAGCCACGCTCGGCTGCCTCGATGGCGGCGGTGAGCCCGGTGACGCCCGCGCCGACGATGGTCAGGTCTGGTTCCATACGACAGGCCTCTCTGCGTGGTGTCCTGGTAGCTGGAAAGTGGCGGGGAACCTCTGGCCGGTTCCGGCTAACCTTCCTGGCGTGGACCCGGAGAAAGTCGCGGCTGCTCAGCACGGGGACGCGCTTGCGCTGGACGAGCTTCTCGACGAGCTGGCCCCGTATGTCCGCCGATTGTGCGCGCGGATCGCCCCGGCGGCGCCCGACGATGCGGCACAGGAGGCCCTGCTGGCGGTCTTCCGGGGCCTGCCTTCGCTGCGTGCCCCTGAGGCGATCATGACCTGGGTACGGTCAGTCACCGTCCGGACGGCGATCCGCCTCGCCCGCCAGCATGACCTGGAGGTCGCCGCGGAGGGAACGCGCCTTGACCGCCACGCCGCCTCCTACGAAGGGCTAGTGGACATCGATGATGCCCTGGCGCGTCTGCCGGTCTCCCAGCGCGTCGTGCTGGTCTTGCGTGGCCGGGAAGGCCTCAGCGAGCAAGAGATCGCCGCCACTTTGGGGATCCCGGCAGGAACCGTGAAATCCCGGTTGCATCGAGCCAGGGCCGCGTTCCGGGAGGTGTGGGAATCGTGAACGATCCCGAGGCGCTCCCCGGTATCGACCCGATCGACCGCCTCGCCATTCTCGCGGCCGCCTTGCCCGGCGCCGCTGTCCGGCAGCGCCGTATCGCTGCCCCCTTCGACGCCGTGTGGCAGGTCATCGCGGACCTGGAACACGCCACCCCCCGTTACGAACCCGGTGTCGCGCACGTACGCGTCATCGAGCGTCGCGGCGAGTTTCTGCGCCTGCTGGTGCAGGACACCGCTGGCCGCGAGGACGCGATGGACGCCAGGCTCCGGCCAGGCTGGTGCCTCATGCAATCCGCCACAGTCGTTATTGCCTTCGCGGCCCGCCGCATGGACAGCCAGACCCTGCTGGCCCATCTCGAACACCGGCGCGCGCGGACCGCAGTGCCCGGCCGAAGCGGGTCACACGATCGCCCCGCCGCCCTCGCGAAAATCGACCAGGAACTTCATACCATCGAAAGACTCGCTGCCCACTATGGGCCCTGAGTTCCTCGAACCCAACAAGTACTACCAATTGACGTGCTGGGCAGCCGCGCGGCGCCGCCGGCGTCCTGCTGTAGCCAGACCGGCATGCTGAGCCCCACCGGTCACCTACGGTGATACCCATGATGGAGAGTGCTGGTCAGCCCGGCACTTCCGCGCTCCAGGGCGGGGACGGGCCGCGGGTCCTGCTGGTGGAAGACGATCAGGGCATCGCCACCCAGCTCGTCCGCGGCCTGGTCAGGGGCGGCTACCGGGTTGACCACGTGGTGACCGGCCGGGAGGCGCTGAGCTGGGGCGAGCCGGATGTGGTGCTGCTCGACCTCGGCCTCCCCGACACCGACGGCGTGCAGGTATGCCGCAGGCTGCGCGGGCAGTCGGCCGCGGCCATTATCGTCATCACCGCCCGCGGTGAGGAATCCGAGCGGGTGCTGGCCCTGGATGCCGGGGCTGATGACTACCTGGTGAAGCCGTTCGGCCTGGCGGAGCTCCAGGCCCGCATCCGGGCGGTCCTGCGCCGGATCCGGCCCGGCAGCGAGGTACTGCGGTGCGGCACGCTGACTGTTGACCTGCGACGCCAGAAGGCCAGTGTGGCCGGTACTGATATCGCACTGACACCGAAGGAATTCGACATCCTGGAATGCCTGGCGGCCGACCCGGGCCGGGTGGTCAGCCGTCAGGAGATCCTGGAGAGCGCGTGGGACGCGCACTGGTACGGCCCGACCAAGGTGCTGGATGTGCACATGGCCGCGCTGCGGCGCAAACTCGGGGTTCCCGGGCTGATTGAGACCGTGTACGGGCGGGGCTTCCGGCTGAGTGACAGCTGATGGTACGGCGGATTGTGCTGGTGATCCTGGGACTGCTGGCGGCCATGCTGGCGGTGGTGGTCGTCCCGCTGGGGCTGATCACTGCGCAGCATTACCGGCAGGACTTCCAGCAGCAGGCCATCAGCTCGGCGCGGTCGCTGGCCAGCGTCGCCGAGGAGAAGCTGTCCGATCATCAGCCGGGCGGAAGGATGCGGGCCGCCTTGGCGGAGCTCCGGGAAGACGGTGACCAGGTGAGCGTCATCGGGCCGGCCGCCCAGCGGATCTCCGGCCCGGCGGTGCTGCCTGCGGTGGCCCGCCCCGTCCTGTCCGGCAGCCGGCCCGTCGTGCGCTGGCAGGATGACCACCTGCTGGTGGCGGTGCCCGTTCCGGGTGATGAGGGCGGCAGCCCTGTCGGTGTGGTGTCGCTGTCCCGTGCCACCCGGCCGCTCAGCCGGCGGGTGGCGGTGCTCTGGGCGTGGCTGGCCGCCGCCGCGCTGGGTGCCCTGCTGGCCGGTGCGGCCGCGTCGGTCGCGCTGGCGCGCTGGGTCAGCAGGCCGCTGGGTGCCCTGGAAGCGGCTGCGCGGGAACTTGGCTCCGGCGTGCTGGGGACCCGGTCCGAGCGGTCAGAAGGCCCCGGTGAGGTCCGCAGCCTGGCGGCCAGCTTTAACACCATGGCAGGCCGGCTGGAGGCCCTGGTCACCAGCCACCAGGTCATGATGGCGGACGTCTCGCATCAGCTCCGGACCCCGCTGGCCGCGCTGCGGCTCCGGCTGGACGTCCTGGCCCAGGACGCCGACCAGGACATGGCCGCGGAGATCGCCGGCGCTCAGGAGGAAATCGCCCGTCTGTCCCGGCTGGTGGATGGGCTGCTCGCGGTGGCACGGGCCGAAAATGCCATCGTCATGCCGGTCCCCGTCGCGGCCGACCAGGTCATCCGGGACCGGGCGGCGGCCTGGCGGCTGGCCGGCCAGGACCGCGGCGTGAACGTCAGCGGCATCTGCACGGGATCGGTCCCGGCCCGGCTGGGCGACGGGCATCTCGAGCAGATCCTGGACAACCTGCTGGCCAACGCGCTGGACGCGGTGCCATCCGGCGGTCATGTCAGGGTCCGCGGCAGCACCGCTGGCACCACGGCGGTGATCGTGGTCGAGGATGACGGGCCCGGGATGAGCGAGCCGCAGCGCGCCGTGGCGTTCCGCCGGTTCGCCAGCACGACGCCCGGCGGCACCGGCCTGGGCCTGGCCATCGTGGACCGGCTGGTGACGTCCAACGGTGGCCAGGTGGAGCTGTCGGGGACACCGGGCGGCGGCCTGACCGTGACCCTGACGGTTCCCCTGGGGCAACCGGACCGGGCCGGGCGCCTGGCCGGCGGCCAGATCATCCTGAAGCGGCAGCGACATTTACCGGATCTGAACTTTCCCTGAACCGGATCCACGCAGGGCAACGGGCAGGCTGGCGGGCGACGCGGGAACTCCCGCGTCACCGTCGGCCTGAGGGGTGCCCCCTAGTGCCATTGCCTGCGAACGACGTCACCGGCTACCGCGACTGGCTGCTCGCCCGGACCCGGCGGGTCCAGCGCTGGGTCACCGTCAGCGCGGTCGTGGCTGCGATCGGCCTCAGCGCCGCGTTCGCGCACGCGCTGCCCGGTCACCACGCCGCGGCACAGAAACGGACGGCGGTCCCATCGCGGCGCGGCAGTGGCGGGGGAGCAGCCCCGCCCGCCGGCCACCATCAGGCGGCGCATTCCCATCGCCATCAGCACCGCCCCTTGCAGCCTCCGGCGCAGCCGCCGGCCACCACCCCCGCGCCGCCGCCGGTCACTTCTGGCGGGTCATGATGGCGACGGCACCCGCCGCAGTGAGCAGGCTGGCATGACGGTGCTCTGGTACACGGCCCGCGGCACCGGGGTGGTCGCCTTGCTGCTGCTGACCGCCACCGTGGCGCTGGGGGCCGCCGGGACGGCCCGGCTGGAGACCAGCCGCTGGCCCCGGGTGGTTACCGCCCAGCTGCACCGGCACCTGTCGCTGCTGGTGGTGGCCTTCGTCGCCGTGCACGTCGCATCCACCGTGCTGGACCCGTTCGCGCCGGTGGGCTGGGCGGCCGCGGTCGTCCCGTTCTCCTCCGCCTACCGCCCGGTGTGGCTGGGACTGGGTGCGGTGGCGCTCGACCTGCTGCTCGCCGTGCTGGTCACCAGCCTGCTGCGGGCCCGGCTGGGTTACCGGACCTGGCGCGCCGTGCACTGGCTGGCCTATGCGTCCTGGCCGGTTGCCCTGTGGCACGGGCTGGGGGCGGGTACCGACAGCAGGCTGACGCCCATGCTCGGCCTGGACCTAGCCTGCGTCGCGGTGGTGGCCTGCGCCCTGTGGCTGCGGCTGGGCCTGCTGCCGTACGTGGGCCGCCGCATCGCGGTGGGCGCGGGAGCCGTGGCCGCGGCCGTGGCCACCACCGTCTTCGCGGTAGCGGGCCCGCTGCAGCCGGGCTGGGCGAGGAGGGCCGGCACGCCGGTGGCGCTGCTGTCGGGTGCGGTCAGCGCTGCGAGCCCGGCCGGGACCGGCGCGGCCGGGCTGGCGATACCGCGGCCGGCGGGCGGCTCATTCACGGGGCAGCTGACGCGTGCCGGGCTGCCTAACGGCCAGACCGCCATCACGATCAGGGGCTGGAGCGGCCGCTCACCCCGCCAGTCGGTGACGATCAGGCTGCGCGGCCGGGCCGACGGCACGGGCGTCATCCTCACCTCAGGAGATGTCAGCATCCGCCCGCCCGGATCCGCCCAGGCTTACCGCGGGCCTGTGACCCAGCTGAACGGCGGGGTGGTCAGCGCCCGGCTGCGCGGTGCCGGGGGGTACACCGGGCAAGCACGGATAACAATGGACGTCCGCGGCGCCCGCGTCACCGGCGTCCTGGCGATCACCGGAACAGGCGCGTGACCGGCTACCCGGCCGCGCCCGCGGCCCCGCTGACCGGCGAACGGCTGACTGCCGAACGGCTGACGGCCGGCTGGCGCGAGACCAGCTCACCGGCCGGGCTGGCGGAGCACCAGGACCGGTTCGGGCCGATGCCACGGGCCGCGGCCCCGGAGCGGCCCGTCCTGGCTGGCTACCGCGGCTGCCGACGCCGGCCTCACCGGCCGGGGTGGCGGAGGCTTTCCCACCGGCCGGAAAATGCTCGCGGTCGCGGCCCGCCGAGGCCGCGCTGTCGTCGTGGCGAACGGCATGGAGAGCGAGCCGGCCAGCCACAAGGATGAGGTACTCCTGTCGCGCGCACCGCACCTCGTCCTGGACGGCGCCGTCCTGGCCGCCGAGGCCGTCGGCGCGCAGGCTATCCACCTCTGCCTTTCCCGGCTCCGGCCCGGGCTGGCTGGCCAGATGCAGGCCGCTGTCGCCGAGCGGGCGATGACCGATCCGCTGCCCATCGAGGTGCACGCCGTCCCGCATCACTACGTCTCCAGCGAGGAGACCGCCCTGGTGCGCTGGCTGAACGGCGGGGAGGCCAAGCCGGTCATGGCGCCGCCACGACCCTACGAACGCGGCGTAGGGCGGCGGCCCACCCTGGTCAGCAACGTCGAGACGCTGGCTCACCTGGCCCTGATCGCCCGCTACGGGCCGCGGTGGTTCCGGCAGGCAGGCCGGCCGCAAGCGCCCGGCACCATGCTGGTGACCATTTCCGGCGCGGTGAGTCTCCCCGGCGTACGGGAAATCGAGGCCGGCACGGCCGTCGGCCAGGTCCTCGCCCAGAGCGGGGTGTCCGACCAGGCCGCCGCCGTCCTGGTCGGCGGTTACTTTGGCACCTGGCATGACCGCGACGCCATCGCCGGTGTCTCACTGGCGGCCAGCGACTTGCGCCGGGTCGGCGGCTCGCCCGGCGCAGGCGTCCTGGTCGCCCTGCCCTGGACGGCCTGCGGCATCGCCGAGACCGCCAGGGTGCTGGCCTATCTCGCCGGCCAGAGCGCCGGGCAGTGCGGCCCCTGCACCTTCGGGCTGCCCGCCATCGCCGAGGATTTCGCCCGGCTCGCCATGGGCCGGGCGGGCGAAGACCTGTTCGGGCGGCTGGAGCGCCGCCTGGGCACCGTGCCGGGCCGGGGGGCGTGCCGGCACCCCGACGGGGCCACCCGGCTGGCCGCCTCGGCGCTGACCACGTTCGCCGCGGATGCCTATACGCACGCCCGGCAGCGGCCCTGTGCGGCGGCGCGGTCGGGCCGGCCGCCGGTCCTGCCCATCCCCGGCCCGGCGGCTGACGAGGGCTGGCGATGAGCTCCCGGCTCCGGCTCGACCCGACGGCCTGCACGGGCCATGGCCTGTGCGCTGACTTGCTGCCTGAGCTCATTGACACCGACGAATGGGGATACCCGATCGTGCTAGCCGATGATGTGCCTGCGCACCTGCTGCCGCTGGCCCGCCGTGCGGTGGCCATCTGCCCGACCCTGGCCCTCCGGCTGGTCCGGGCCACGCCCGCCGCGCAGGGCCGGCCATGACGGGCTGGCCGCGGCCGGTGACCGCGGAGCCACCGGCCACCGGCGGCGCGGGACACCGCGGCGGGCGCCATCTGCGGGCCAGGCGCGGTTCACGGACCGGCGGCGCGGACGGGAACGAGCGGCTGACCACCGTGGCGGGCGCGCTGCTGCTCGTCCTGTTCGCGGCTGAGGGCGTCACCATCTTGTCCGTGCACCGCCTGCTGACGCTGCATTTCTTTCTCGGCATGCTGCTGGCCGGGCCAGTCGCGCTGAAAATCGGGACCACGTGCTACCGCTTCGCCCGTTACTACACGGGGGCACCGGCCTACGTCCGAAAGGGGCCGCCGCCGGTGCTGCTGCGGCTGCTCGGGCCGGTTGTGGTGCTGACCTCCTGCGGCGTCATCGGCACCGGGGTCGCGCTGGCCTTCGCCGGGCCAGGGGGCGGGAGCGGGCTTTGGCTGCTGGCGCACAAGGCCCTGTTCGTGCTGTGGTTCGGCGCCATGACGGTCCACGTCATCGGGCACGGGCCGGCGCTGGCCCGGATGGCCACCGGGGCCCGCGGGCGCACCGCGGCCGCCGCCGGGACCGGCGCTGTGCGCTGGGGGCTGCTCGCCGCCTCACTGGGTGGCGGCCTGATCCTGGCCGCGTCGACGGTCCACCTGGCGGGCGCATGGCCGGGCTGAAGCCGCCCCTGGGTCGTGGCCCACTGACGGGAGAGGAACTAGGTTTGCGGCCGGGCGGCCCGCGCGGGTCCGGCCGCTCGCACAAGCGCTCGCACAAGCGGTCGCGCAGGCGGCTGCGGGACCGGCGAGGGGTGCGGGTGGGTTCCGTGGTCATGCTCGCCGTCTTCGGCTGGTTCTGCTGGTCGATGGGGCACGCCCTGACCGCCGCTGGCGGTGGCTCCAGCTCCGAGCGGGCCGCCGAGTGGGCGCGTGATCACTACCTCGGACCACTGGTCACGTTCGGGGAGTGGATCTCCTACCAGCCGCCCCGGGTGGGCGGCCAGCCATCCTTCTCACTGGCTGGCCCCACCGGCCAGGCATCAGCCGGTGCGGCCGGGCGCCACCGGGTGGCCCGCGATGCCGGCCGGCCAAGACGCCTGGCATCGCCGGCCGGCCAGCCGCTGCCGGGCGAGGGTAAGTGGCGGGTGCTGTACCGCGTCCATCACGTGCCCGCGGTCTACGGCACCTTCCTGCGCCCGGACAAGATCCATACCTCGTATGCGGCCGGCATCGTGTCGATGAACCCCCGGCTGCTCCGGTTCCAGCTCCGCCCGGGCACGGAGGACCCCGGCCCGGGCCAGTGGGGCAGCGCGCAGCCGCTGATTCCCGCCGGTTCGCGCCGCGGCCTGGCCGCAACCTTCAACGGCGGATTCAAAATCGCGTCGTCGGGCGGCGGTTTCTTCCTGAACGGCACGTACCGCGGCGCGCTCCGCAGCGGCGTGGCCTCCATGGTCTACTACCGGGACGGCCGCCTGGCGATTGGGGTCTGGGGGCACGGCCTGCGGATGACCCCCAGCGTGGCCGGAGTCAGGCAGAATCTGCTTCCCATCGTGCAGGGCTCCCGGATCCCGGCCTCAATCGACCAAAATGTCCAGGCCAACTGGGGTGCCACCCTGGGCGGTGGCTATTACGTCTGGCGCTCCGGCATCGGGGTCACCGCCGCTGGCCGGATCATCTACGTCTACGGACCAGCCCTGTCGGCCAGGTCGCTCGCTGGGCTGCTCCGGCGGGCCGGGTGTGTCGAGGCCATGGAGCTCGACATCAACCCGGAGTGGACCAACTTCATGTACTACCGCCCCGGCCATCACCCGGGCAATCCCACGCCGGTCAGCCTGCTGCCCGGCCAGATGCAGGCCGCGGGCCGTTACTACGCGCCGACCAGCCGTGACTTCACGGCGGTCTTCGCCCGGTGACCCCGCCCCGCCACCGGTCCGGTCAGGCCAGCCACGGCCGGGACCTGGAGGCGGTGAGAGCTCATGCGGTGCGGGCCGACATCGGCTGACCGGCCGGCACGGTCTAGCCCAAGCGAGGCAAACCCTGGGCCGGCCGCAGGCCACGTAGGGTGCAAGCATGAATGCTACGAGCGAGGCTCGCGCCGCACGTAAGGCGCGGGAGCCTGTCGCAGTCTCGGCGGCGGCCCTGGCGCGGGAGCCTGCCGCGAGCTCGCTCCGGCCAGGCGGCGGCACGATCCTCGACGCGATCGGCGACACTCCGCTGATCATGGTTGACGGGATATGGGTCAAGCTCGAGTTCCTCAACCCGTCCGGGTCGATCAAGGCGCGCATCGCCAAGTACATAATCGAGCGGGCGGAGCGGGAAGGGCTGCTGCGGCCGGGTGACACCATCGTGGAGGCCAGCAGCGGCAACACCGGGAACGCGATGAGCATGGTCGCGGCCGTCAAGGGCTACCGGATGCTCGTGATCATGCCGGACGGGATGAGCGTCGAGCGGCTGGCGATCTCGCGGGCCTTCGGCGCGCAGGTGATGACGCTCGGTGACTTCCACGTTAATGACGCGCTGGCCAAGGTCGCCGAGCTCGGCGGCGAGCCGGGATACTTCGCGCCGCAGCAATTCGATTCGGAGTGGAACGTCGAGGAGAACCGCACCTGGCTCGGTCCCGAGACACTCGCCCAGCTGCCGGACGGCGTGGTCCCGGACGCCGTGGTCGGCGGGGTCGGCACTGGGGGCACCATCGTCGGCGTGGGCCAGTGCTTTCGCGAGCGCAACCCATCCTGCCGGATCGTCGCCGTCGAGCCCAACGAGTCGTGCACGCTGATGTGTGGCGAGGTGGGCCGGCACCTCATTGAGGGCATCGCCGACGGCTTCGTGCCCGGCATCTTCGCCCGGCACCGTCACATCATCGATGAGGTAGTAGCGGTGGACAGCGACGCGGCCATCAGCGAGATGCGCCGCCTGGCCCGCGAGTCCGGGCTGTTCGTGGGCCCGAGTTCCGGCGCGCACCTGGTCGCCGCCCGCGAGCTGCGAGCGCGGTACCCGGACCTCCGGCACGTCGTGACGTTCTTCTGCGACGAGGGGGAGAAGTACATCACCGACTACTTCCTCGGCACCTGACCCAAGCGCCTGAGCGCCTGCGGGGTTGCAGCGCCGTTACCGGCAGCTGGTGTTCGCCGTGGCCTTCTAGCGTTCCGGCCGGCGCCGGCTGCCAGAGGCGGAACGTCGCGCCCTGGTTGTCGACGCACCCGGCGGTCAGGCCGTAAGGCTTGCGCTCGGGCTCGTCCGCGTGGCCGCCGGCGGCCCGGACCCGCTCGGCCGCGGCCCCGATGTCGTCGACGCGGTAGGACAGCTGCACCTCGGGCTTGGTGCCCTCCGACGGCATGACACCCAGCGGCGGCCTGGTCTGATCGGTGCGCCACGTGCCGGGGTGGCCGGGGGAGAACGGCACCTCCAGCACGGCCTGGTAAAACTCTGCGGCCCGGTGCGCGTCGGGCGCCAAGACCGTCACGTTCGCGATGTCACCCTGGCGCAGCCCGGTGGCCCGGGCCGGCGGCCTGAGCAGCATCCAGCGGTGCCCGAACGGGTCGACGATCACCGATCCGCGACCGTAGGGCTGGTCGGCCGGCTCCCGTTCCACCGAGGCGCCGCTGAGCCGGGCCCGCTCGGTACTCGCGTCGACGTCGTCGACCTCCAGGTGGAGGGTGTGGCTGAACGTCGCGGGGGAGTCGGGCGCGCGCACGGGCACGTCGGGCCAGAGGCCGGAAGCCTCGGCGAACATCAGCACCGCGTCGCCGATGCCGACCTCGGCGTGGCCGATCGTTCCGTCCGCGTTGACGTGGAGCTCGCCACGGCGCTGCGCGCCGAACACCTCGCCGTACCAGTCCATGGCACGCCGGGCGTCAGACACGATGATGTAGGGGGTCAGCGTCGGAGGCGAGGCGGGCTCGCGCTCGACCTGGGTCGCGGCGGTCTGCTGGGACATGGTTCCTCCTGAGGGTGCGAAGACCTCCCGGGTCAGCCGCTTGCGCAGCCGCCCGGCGAAGCCGGGGTCGGGATCGGCAGGCGTGACGGGCTCGCGCAGAGCCTCGAACGGATCCGTCATCACGAGCCCTCCTGTCCCTCGTAAATCCGGCGGAACGCGGCGCGGGCCCGTACCAGCAGCGCCTCGGTGGCGTGCGGGGTGCGGTCCAGATGCCGGGCCACCTCGGGCACCGGCAGCCCGTCGAGGTAACGCAGCGTGAGCGCAGCCCGGTGGTGCGCGCCGAGCCGGCCGAGCACCTCGCGGGCACGGATCCGGTCGACGACCGTCTCCCATGGGTCATCGACGCGGGCCGGCTGGCCGTCCAGCAGGCGCAATCCGCGCTGCTCCCGCTCGACCCGCCGCCAGTGGTCGGCGAGCTTGTGCCGGGCCACCCCGATCAGCCACGGGATCGACGGATCGGGCCCGCCCGGCTTGCGGACCGCGTGCACGGCGGCCAGGAACGACTCGGCCGTAAGATCCTCGGCCAGGCCGGCGTCGCCGCAGCGGGCCAGCAGGTAGCCATAGACGTGCGGCAGCGCATCGTCGTACAGCTCCAGCAGCCCGAACGCCCGGTCGGGCCGCACCTGCGGGTTCGTCACACCTTCATCGTCGTCCGGGCGGCCGACACTCCGACGGGCAGTGCCGGACTTCTCCTCCCGGACCGGTCAGGAATGAGCTGCCATGACGGATGCGGACGACCGTGGTGCGCGTTGAACAGGATGACGGGAGCTGCCCCGGCCTCACGGGCCGGACTTTGCGGGCGGCGGAGCAGGCCAGCGAAGGGAGCGCGGTGCAGTACGAGACAGTCGCCGAGGCTTACCGTGACCTGGAGCGGGCCGGCGGCCGGCTGGCGCTGATCGACCGTCTCGCCGCCCTGCTGACCCAGACCCCGGCCGAGCTGCTGCCCGTGGTCTGCTACCTGTGCCAGGGCCTGATCGCGCCGCAGTTCGCCGGGGTGGATCTCGGCCTGGCCGAGAAGCTGGCCGTCCGCGCGGTCGCCACCGCCACCGGCACCCGCCCCGAGCAGGTCACCGCCAGCGTGCGGGAGACCGGCGACCTGGGCCAGGCCGCCGAGCAGATGCTGACCGTGACCGCCGCCGGCCGGGCGGCCAGCCTGGAGGTCACGGTCGTGGTGGGCACCCTGCACCGGATCGCCGAGTCCGACGGGCCGGGCTCGCAGGGTCGCAAGCTGGACCTGCTGGCCAGCCTGCTCGCCCTGGCCACCCCCCTGGAGGCCCGCTACCTGCTGCGCCTGGTCACCGGCGGATTGCGGCTGGGCATCGGCACGCCTACCATTCTGGACGCGCTCGCACAGGTGCACGCGGGGGGGCGTGCTGCCCGGCCGGTCCTGGAACGTGCCTACAACATCTGCTGCGACCTGGGCCAGGTCGCCTCCACTTTGGTCACTGGCGGGGTGGCGGCGGTCGAGCAGATCCAGGTGCGCCCTGGTAATCCGGTGCGGGTCATGCTCGCCCAGCGATTGTCCGACGCCGAGCAGATCCTCGCCAAGCTGGGCGGGCACTGCGCGGCCGAGTACAAGTACGACGGCGTCCGGGTCCAGGCGCACCGGACCGCCGACGGGGCGATCGAGCTGTTCACCCGGCGGCTTGAGCGCGTCAGCGCTCAGTTCCCCGACGTCGTCGAGCTGCTCCGGGCGGGTCTGGGCCCCAGCGAGGCAATCGTCGAGGGAGAGGTCGTCGCGTTCGACCCGTCCGCCGGGGAGCTGCGCCCGTTCCAGGAGGTCATGTTCCGGCGGCGCAAGCACGGGATCACCGACGCCGTGCGCGACGTCCCGGTGAGCCTGTTCTGCTTCGAGCTGCTGTTTGCCGACGGCCAGGACCTCACCCGATTGTCCTATCCGCAGCGGCGGGCCAAGCTGGCTGAGGCGATCACCGTCTCGCCCCAGCTCCGGCTCACCACCGCGGTCGAGGTCGCCACCCCGGCCGCCCTGGACGCGGCGTTCGGGCAGGCGGTCACCGACGGCTGCGAGGGGCTGGTGTGCAAGTCGCTGAGCCCGGCCGCCGGCTACCAGGCCGGGGCTCGCGGCTGGCTGTGGATCAAGCTCAAGCGGGACTACCGCACCGAGCTATCCGACACCGTTGACCTGGTTGTCGTCGGTGCGTTCGCCGGGCGTGGCCGCCGCCGCGGCGTCTACGGGGCCCTGCTACTGGCCGCCTACGACCCGGACGCGGACGTCTTCCGCGCGGTGACCAAGTGCGGCACCGGGTTCTCCGACGCCGAGCTGGCCGCGCTGCCGGCCAGGCTGGCACCGCTGGCCCGATCGCAGCGGCCCGCCCGCGTGGACGCACGCCAAGAGGCTGACGTGTGGTTCGAGCCCGGCCTCGTGCTGGAGATCCTCAGCGCCGAGCTGACTCTCTCGCCGAACTACACTGCGGGCTGGGGGCAGGTCAAGGAGCAGGCCGGGCTGGCGATGCGGTTCCCGAGATTCACCGGGCGATGGCGCGACGACAAAGCCGCGCAGGACGCCACCACCACTGGCGAGCTGATCGACCTCTACCACACCGCACAGCGGAACCCCGCGAGCACCTGAGCGACATCAACGGGGGGTCGAGCGCTGGGAGATCACGCCTGGGCGCGCATCTTGGCCGCGAGCCCTTCGAACATCGGGTAGGTGGCACTTCCGCCCATGGCATCGATCGACGGCTGCCACATCTCCCACCGGTCGACCAGACGTCGGCCGAGCAGGGTTCTGATCAGCTCGAAATCGAAGCCACCGTGATTCTCGAGCGCACCGAGCTGCTCGAAGTAGTCGAGCTCCCGGTACAGGACGTAGGCCTCGGCCGAGTTCTCGGCAATGAACCGCATCATCGCGTCCCGCAGCGCCTCTGGCGTGTCGAACTGAGCGACGAGACGACGGGTCTCCACCATCGGGCTCTCGCTCCAGCGCCTGAAGAACTCGGCCGCCATCTCAGCCTGACGGCTGATTCGGGCTTCGCGGGCTTGCTGGCCAGCGAAGACCACTGCACCGATCGCGCTGAGCAGCCCGAGGGCGCTCACCGCGGTCGCAATGGCAGTAACCTGCTCGGCCCAGTTGGGCATGGGGCAGCCTTCCTGTCGATGGCCCCGAACGTCACTCCGGGCGCCTTGGCGCCCCACGAGGAGAACGGGCTTGGACTAGGAACTCTCGGGTAGTGCTTGGACTAGGAACCCTCGGGTAGTGAGCATGCCATCGAGACCGTTGCCGGCCCCGGTACCCCGCCGGAACTGGCCAGCGTGTTGGATGAGGATGCCTGGCCGGGGCGGCAGCAAGGAGGATCACCGATGGGTCTGACGAGGAAGCTGCTGCAGTGGCCCGTGCTGCGCCAGGCCGGGGGCCCTGACCCGCTCGGCCGGGGCAGCTCCGCGCAGGGCAGCCACGACTGGACGGCGAGAACCAGCACCGCTGACCGCGTGGTCAAGAGCATTTGCCCGTACTGCGCCGTGGGCTGCGGACAGCAGGTCTTCGTGAAGGACGAGAAGGTTGTCCAGATCGAGGGGGATCCCGATTCGCCGATCAGCCGGGGACGGCTGTGCCCGAAGGGCTCGGCCAGCGAGCAGCTCGTCAACTCGCCCGGCCGCCAGACCGCGATGCTGTACCGCCGGCCTTACGGCACCGAGTGGGAGCCGCTGGACCTGGAGCAGGCCACCGACATGATTGCCGACCGGGTCCTGGAGTCACGGTCGAGGCGCTGGCAGGACACTGACGAGGACGGGCGCCGGCTGGCCCGGACCATGGGGATCGCCTCACTGGGCGGGGCCACGCTGGACAATGAAGAGAATTACCTGATCAAGAAGCTGTTCACCGCGGCCGGCGCTATCCAGATCGAGAACCAGGCGCGCATATGACACTCCGCCACCGTCCCCAGTTTGGGGGCTTCCTTTGGCCGCGGCGGCGCCACGAGCTTCACGCAGGACCTCCAGCAGTCTGACTGCATCGTCATCCAGGGCTCGAACATGGCCGAATGCCATCCGGTCGGGTTCCAGTGGGTGATGGAAGCGAAAGCCCGCGGGGCGAAGGTCATTCACGTGGACCCCCGGTTCACGCGCACGTCTGCGGTGGCGGACATGCACGTGCCGCTGCGAGCCGGCAGCGATATCGCGTTCCTCGGCGGCATCGTCAATTACATCTTGAGCAACGAGAAGTACTTCCGCGAGTACGTTCTGGCCTACACCAACGCGTCCGCCATCCTGCGGGAGGACTTCCAGGACGTGGACGACCTGGACGGGGTCTTCTCCGGCTACGACCCGCAGACTGGCACCTACGACACCAAGTCGTGGGCCTACGAGGGCGTGGAGGGGATGGCGGCACCGGGCAACCGCACGCCGCCCGCGCACGCCGGCGGCGAGAGCGAGGAGTCCCGCAGCTCTCGCGGCGCCGCGCACGAGCTCGGCGGGCACGGGGCTTCCCTGGAGCACGGCGAGGCCCACCACGACAAGACCCTGCAGGATCCGCGCTGCGTCTTCCAGGTCCTCAAGCGGCACTACGCCCGGTACACCCCGGAGATGGTCGAAGACGTGTGCGGCGTTCCCGCGGAGCAGTTCCTGCAGGTCTGCGCGGACGTCACCGCCAACAGCGGGCGCGAGCGGACCACCGCCTGGGTCTACTCGGTCGGCTGGACCCATCACACGGTCGGCATCCAGTACATCCGCGGCGCGGCGATCATCCAGCTGCTGCTCGGCAACATGGGGCGGCCGGGGGGAGGCATCCTGGCGCTGCGCGGGCATGCCTCTATTCAGGGCTCCACCGACATCCCCACCCTGTTCAACCTGCTTCCCGGTTACCTGCCGATGCCGAAGGCCGGGGAGCACGACTTGCTAAATGATTATCTGGAGACGGTGTCGAGCGAGAACCAGAAGGGCTTCTGGGCCAACGCCAGCGATTACGCCGTCAGCCTGCTCAAGGCCTACTGGGGAGACGCGGCGACCGCAGACAATGACTGGGCGTTCGACTACCTGCCGCGCCTGACCGGGGATCATGGCACCTACCAGACCGTCATGGACATGATGGAAGACAAGATCGACGGGTACTTCCTGCTGGGCCAGAACCCCGCGGTCGGATCGGCGCACGGCAAGCTCCAGCGACTGGGGATGGCCCGGCTGAAGTGGCTGGTGGTCCGCGACCTGAACATGATCGAGTCAGCCACGTTCTGGAAAGACGCGCCCGAGATCGCCACCGGAGAGCTGGCCACCGAGAGCATCGCCACCGAGGTCTTCTTCTTCCCGGCCGCGTCGCACGTGGAGAAGGCGGGCACCTTCACCCAGACCCAGCGGCTGCTGCAGTGGCACCACAAGGCCATCGAGCCGCCCGGTGACTGCCGCAGCGAGCTGCACTTCTTCTTCCATCTCGGCCGCAAGCTCAAGCAGCGCCTGGCGGGATCGACGGACCCGAGGGATCGCCCGCTGCTCGACCTGACCTGGGATTACTCAGTCGACGAGCACGGCGAGCCGTCCGCGGAGGACGTGCTGCGCGAGATCAACGGCTTCCACCTGACCGGGGAGAAGGCCGGCCAGCCGCTGAGTTCCTTCACGGAGATGAAATCCGATGGCTCGACCTCGGGCGGGTGCTGGATCTACACCGGCGTCTACGCCGGCGGCGTGAACCAGGCGGCGCGGCGCAAGCCGGGCCAGGAGCAGTCCTGGGTCGCCCCGGAATGGGGGTGGGCCTGGCCGGCCAACCGGCGGACCCTGTACAACCGGGCCTCGGCCGACCCGGACGGCAAGCCCTGGAGCGAGCGCAAGGCCTACGTCTGGTGGGACGAGCAGGCCAGTAAGTGGACCGGCCATGACGTCCCGGACTTCCCGGCTGGCACCGCGCCCTCCTACCGCCCCGAGCCGGGCACGGGCGGCCCCAGGGGACTGGCCGGCGACGACGCGTTCATCATGCAGGCCGACGGCAAGGCCTGGCTGTACGCGCCGGCCGGGCTCCTGGACGGCCCGATGCCCGCGCACTACGAGCCACAGGAATCGCCGGTCAGGAATGCCTTCTACCGCCAGCAGGCCAATCCCGCCCGCCAGGTCTTCAAGCGCAAGGACAACCTGCAGAACCCGTCCGCCGGAGAGCCCGGCGACGACGTGTTCCCGTACGTTTTCACCACCTACCGGCTCACCGAGCATCACACGGCGGGCGGGATGAGCCGCTGGCTGCCGTACCTGGCCGAGCTCCAGCCGGAGTTCTTCTGCGAGGTCTCACCCGCACTGGCCGCCGAGCGCGGCCTGGAGCACATGGGCTGGGCCACCATCGTCAGTGCCCGCACCGCCATCGAGGCGCGCGTCCTGGTGACCGACCGGGTGGTTCCGCTGCAGGTGGGCGGGCGCACCGTGCATCAGATCGGCCTGCCCTACCACTGGGGGGTAGGCCCCTCGGCCCTGGTGTCAGGCGACTCGGCCAACGACCTGTTCGGGGTGACCCTGGACCCCAACGTGCACATCCAGGAATCCAAGGTGGCCTCCTGCGACATCCAGCCCGGCAGGCGGCCGACCGGGCCGGCGCTGCTGCGCTTCGTCGACGAGTACCGGCAGCGGGCCGGCATCACGGTCGAGACCGGGAATCAGCTGCGGACACCCGAGCCCATCCCGCCCGAGGAGATGCACGATGGGTAACTCGCTGTCGGGACCACTGCCCGATCCCGCCGCCGACGCGGGCTGGACCGAGGCCCAGCCGCGGAAGGGCTTCTTCACCGACAGCTCCATCTGCATCGGCTGCAAGGCCTGCGAGGTGGCGTGCAAGGAATGGAACGGCGTCCCCGAGGACGGCCTCGACCTGCTCGGCTCCTCTTACGACAACTCTTTCGGGCTCGGCGCCTCAACCTGGCGGCACGTCAAGTTCATCGAGCAGACCCGCCCCGCCCCGGTCAGCCTCGGCATGCCCGGCTCCGGCCTTCCCGGCGCTGACGGCGCGGCAGGACCGGTCACCGAGTTCCGGTGGCTGATGGAGTCGGACGTCTGCAAGCACTGCACCCATGCCGCCTGCCTGGACGTCTGCCCGACCGGCGCGCTCATGCGGACCGAGTTCGGCACGGTCGTCGTGCAGGATGACATCTGCAATGGCTGCGGGTACTGCGTGCCCGCCTGCCCGTTCGGGGTCATCGACCGGCGCATCGGCGACAAGAACACCAAGAACGTCGGCATCGCCCAGAAGTGCACCCTGTGCTACGACCGCCTCCGGGACGGGCAGGAGCCGGCCTGCGCCAAGGCGTGCCCCACCCAGTCGATCCAGTTCGGCGACCTGGACGAGCTGCGCGAGCGGGCGGCCGGCCGGCTGGCCAGCCTGCACGACGCCGGGGTCACCGAGGCCAGGCTGTACGGCGAAGATCCGGAGGATGGGGTGGGCGGAACCGGCGCGATGTTCCTGCTCCTGGACGAGCCGGAGGTCTACGGCCTGCCGCCGGACCCCGTGGTCTCCACCCGCGACCTGCCGGACATGTGGAAGCGGGCCGGCCTGGCCGCCGGCGCGCTGCTCGTCGCTGCGGCCGCGGCGTTTGCGGGACGCTCGTGACGACCCCCGCGGACCCGCCTGCCGTGCGCGGGGAGCAGGCCGTCGCCGCGGGCATGGGACCTGACCGGAGCGGGCGGGGCGGCCGGCGCCGGGGCCGCCGGGGCCGGGACGAGCATCAGATGGTGCCCGATGCCACCTTCACCTCCTACTACGGCCGGCCGATCGTCAAGGCGTCTCCCTGGGAAGCTGACATCCCCGCGTACCTGTTCATGGGCGGCCTGGCCGCCGGGTCATCGCTGCTGGCCGCAGGAGCCGACCTCACCGGCCGGCCCGGCCTGCGGCGCGCCGGCCGGGTCACCGCCGCCGCGGCGCTGACGGGATCCCTGGCGGCACTTGTGCACGACCTCGGCCAGCCAGCGCGCTTCCTGAACATGCTGCGGATGGTGAAGGTAACGTCACCCATGTCGGTGGGCACCTGGATTGTGACGACGTACGCGCCGCTGGCGTATGCCGCCGCCGCCGACGAGCTGCCTTCCTCGCTCCTGCCTGGCCCGCTGTCCGGGCTGATCGGGCTGGCCGGAAGGCCCGCGGGCCTCGTAGCGGCGCTGATCGCGCCGGCGGTCGGTTCGTACACCGGGGTGCTGCTGGCTGACACCGCCACGCCGACCTGGAACGCTGCCCGCCAGCACCTGCCCTTCCTGTTCGTGGCCTCCGCTGCTGCGGCGGGGAGCGGGATGGGGATGCTGGCTGCCCCCGTAGCCGACGCCGGGCCCGCCCGCCGGCTGGCGCTGGCCGCGGCCGCGGCCGACCTGGCCATCGGTCAGCACATGGAGACCACGATGGGTCTGGCCGCCGAGCCCCTGCACAACGGGCGGGCCGGGCAGCTGATGACCGCCGCGCGCTGGCTGACCGCGGCCGGGGCCCTCGGCTCCCTGTTCTCCCGGCGCAGCCGGGCGGTGGCCGCCGTCTCCGGCCTCGCGCTCCTGAGCGGGTCAGCGTGTCTGCGTTTCGGGATCTTTGAGGCTGGCCAGGCCTCCGCCCGCGACCCGAAATACACCATCACGCCGCAGCGGGACAGGATGCGCGCTGAGCGCCGCCCCGGCGCCTGAACCCTGCGGCCTCCCCGGTCAGGACGCCTACGGGTCGCGGTTGGCTGGGAGCGTGGTGACGAGCACGTCGCAGACAGGCGAGCCGGGGCGGGGATCGCGTGTCCGGGCGACCTTGTGCCAGCCCCAGGCGCGGAAGGCGTTCTGCGCCGGGATGGCCGCGGGCCAGACGGTGAGCGTCGCCCGCTCCTCGGGCCGGCGGGCGAGGATGAGGTCGTGCAGGGTCCCGGCGATGCCCTGCCGCCGCCAGGCCGCGCGCACCAGCAGCTCCGCCAGTGCGAAGGTACGGCCGGGGTGCTCGGCGGTGACCTCATCGGGCAGCGGGGCGGTCAGGTGCCGCCACCAGGAGGTAGACGGCCGCAGCGGCATCCCGCAAGCCCAGCCGACCAGATAGCCGCCATGGCGGGCCTCGGCCAGGACAAACCCTGGCTGGCGGCGCTGGACCCCGAAGCGGTCCGCGAACCGAGCCAGGTCAGCACTGAGCCCGTAGGGCAGGTCGGCGTACACCTCGGCGTGCAGGGCCCGCAGCTCCTCCGCGTGCCCGGCCGCCTCGACCCCGCCCAGCACCTCGAACGTTATGTCGGGCGCAGCCACGACCATCCTCCCGCTCAGCCCTGCTCCTAGAGCAACCCGGCAGCCAGGATGAGCTTGCGATCATCGAGCTATCCCCGGTCAGATACGCGCCTGTCCGCCCCCGGTCCGCCGCTCGGCGCAGCAGCCGGCGGCGGATTCCTGCAGGAATGGCCAGGTAGGAGAGCCCGGGAGTAATAATGCCTGCTGCATTACCTGCCATCCGGGCAGGCTGTGCCGGGGGCCTGGTCAGTGCTTCGCCGCATGCTTGGCTTTCTTGCCCTTGTGCTTGACTTTGCGGGCATCTTTCCTGGTCTTGCCCTTGACTTTCTTAGCCTTGTTCTTGGCCTTCTTGCCCACACCCATGGCCGACTCCTTTGCTCTGGGCCACCGACGCTGCCGTGTCCTGCCCGGACCCCGTTCCCGGTGACGCTCTGAGGCGCGGCGATCCGATGGCGGCCAGAGTTCCACGCGGGAGACGGTTCAAACTTTTCGCAGATATCACCCCGTCGGCCTCTTCTCGCGTCTGCCGCGCCGTCCAGCCTCGCCGGCCAGCGCACGGAGCGGGCGGCTATCCGCAGATGCCCGGTCATCGCTGCGCTGTCGGCCGACGGCGCCGGAGCGCTGACCTGGGATGTTACGCTCACCGGCGCCTTCTGCCGGCCTTTCCGGCGGTTTACTCATCCGATGTCGGGCATTGCTGCGCAGCATGGATCTCGTCTCGCGCCTTGAGCAAGCTGGGCGTCGATCCTGCGCTAGGCGTCACCGCTGGAGGCCTGGTAGGCGTCGATGGTGCGCCGGAGGCCTTGGTGCAGTGCTCGATACTTCCCGCCCTGTACGGTTTTCGAGCCGAGGTTTTTTGAGATGCGGTACCAGCAACACCCCGACGAGTTCACCAAGAAGACGAGGAGGCAGGGACTCATGCCCTCCCTGAACGACAGCGTGGTGCTCCTGACCGGCGGGGCCACAGGTATCGGGCGGGCCATCGCCCTCGACATGGCCGCCGCCGGCGCGACCGTCGCCATCGGCGACACGAACATCGATGACGGGCAGCGAACAGCGCAGGAGATCCTGAGCGCCGGCGGACAGGCGTCCTTCACCTCCTGCGACGTGGCCGAAGCCGATCAGGTCACCGCCCTGGTCAACCGCGCCGTCGCCGACTTCGGCCGACTCGACGTGCTGGTCAATGATGCCGGCATTTCCGGCGGATCGCATCGCCTCCATGAGCTCGACATCGATGCCTGGGACCGGACGATCGCCGTCAACCTGCGCGGGACCTTCCTGTGTGCCAGGGCGGCGATCCCCCACCTCCTGCGGCGCCCGCGGAGCGCCATGGTCAACATCGCCTCGACCTACGGCATCATCGGCGCGCCGCTGGCCCCGTCGTACTGTGCCTCCAAGGGCGGCATCGTCAACCTCACCCGACAGCTGGCCGTCGACTACAGTCCCGACGGTCTTCGCGTCAACGCCATCTGCCCCGGGTACATCGACACCGACATGGGCGGCCGGCGCAAATCCCTCCCGCCGGCCGAGCGCGCCGCCGCGCAGGCGCGGCGGGAAGCGAACGCCGCCTTGCAGCCCATCGGCCGCCAGGCGCAGGCTCAGGAAGTGGCCCGCGTCGCGACGTTCCTGGCATCGGACGAGGCGTCCTTCATGACCGGTTCAATCGTGACCGTCGACGGCGGATGCACGGCCACCTTCCGGCACGGATCCTGACGGTTCCCGCGAGTGGCGCTGGCGGTCAAACGGGCCGCCGCCGTGCGCCAGAGGAGGTCGCTCGTTCATGACCGAGACTGTGGGGCTTGGCCAGCTTCTGGCGGCGCGCCTGCAGGCGTTGTGGGAAGCGGCTGTCGAGGTCAGCGGCCTCCAGCAGCTGCCGGGCGGCGCGAGCCGGGAGAGCTGGGGCGCTGTGGCCAGGACGGCCGACGGCGCGGAGCGTCACCTCATCCTGCTCCGTGACCCTGATGGGTCAGATCGGCACCGGGACGTGGCCGTCGAAGCGGCGGCCATGACCGCCGCGAGAGCAGCCGGCGTCCCGGCGCCCGAGCTCTATGACCACGGGTCTGAAGCCTTCGGCCCGGGGCGCGCCTACCTGCTGATGGAGCGCCTGGACGGGGAGACGATCCCGCGGCGGCTGCTGCGGGACGAGGCGTACGCTGCCGTGCGGCCCCGGCTGGCGCGCCGTCTCGGGGAGGTCCTGGCCCGGATCCATCGGGTAGATCCCGCTTCCGTCCCTGGCCTGCCCAGGGCCGATGCGCTCAGCGAGGCTATCGGGCTGTACCAGGACTTCGCCGAGCCGCGGCCGGCGCTCGAGGTCGGCCTGCGGTGGCTGGTCAGGCACCGGCCCCCTGGCTCGGCGGACGCTCTGGTGCACGGCGATTTCCGGACCGGCAACCTCATCGTGAGCGAGGACGGGCTGCGTGGCGTGCTGGACTGGGAGCTCGCCCATCGCGGTGACCCGATGCTGGACCTGGGCTGGCTGTGCACCAAGGCCTGGCGGTTCGGCTCGCCGAGCCCCGTCGGCGGCTTCGGCACGCGCGCCGACCTGATGTCGGGGTACGCCGAAGGCGGCGGCATCCCCCCGGACGAGGCCACCCAGCGGTGGTGGGAGCTGTACGGCACCCTGCGATGGGCGCTCTTGTGCCGTCGGCAGGCCGCGCGGTACCTCTCGGGCTCCGAGCCTTCGATCGAGCTCGCCGTGCTCGGCCGCCGCGTGTGCGAGCAGGAATACGACGTGCTGCTCGGGCTGGGCTACGCCGCCCCGGTGAAGATCACGGACCCCCTGGATGACCCCGTCGGCCCGGCCACCGCACCCCACGACCGGCCGACCGGTCCCGGCCTGCTTCGGGCCGTCCGCGAGTTCCTCACCACCGAGGTCGCCGTGGCGGATCCGCGCCTGGCGTTTCATGCCCGGGTCGCGGCGAACGCGCTGCGCATCGCCGAGCGCGAGGCCATGCTCGCGGCCGGGCACGCGCGCGACCACCGGGCCAGGCTCGCCGCTCTGGGCTGCGCCGACGATGCCGAGCTCTGCGCGGCCATTCGCGACGGGTCGCTGGATCACCGGTTCGACGACGTCATCGCGGCGGTCCGCGCGATGACCGTCGACAAGCTCGCGGTCGCTAACCCCGGCCACCTGGCCCGGCCCGGATGAACAGCTGAAGGAGACGAACGTGGACTTCAATCTGCCCGAGGACCTGCAGCAGTACCTGGCGGAACTCGACGCGTTCATTGAGCGCGAGATCAAGCCGCTCGAGCAGCAGAATGACAACATCCGGTTCTTCGACCACCGCCGGGAGCACGCCAGAACCGACTGGGACCGCGGCGGGCTGCCCAGCCGCGACTGGGAGGCGCTCCTCGCGGAGGCCAGGCGGCGGGCCGACGCGGCCGGCCACTACCGTTACGCGTTCCCGAAGGAATACGGCGGCCGCGACGGGACCAATCTGGGCATGGCGGTGATACGCGAGCATCTGGCCAGCCAGGGCCTCGGCCTGCACTGCGATCTTCAGAACGAGCACGCGATCGTGGGCAACAACGTCGCGCTGCTGCTGATGCTGCACTACGGCAGCGCGAGGCAGCAGGGCGAGTGGGTCGATGATCTCGGGGCCGCCGGCGTCACTTCGCGTTCGGCATCACCGAGCCCGAGCACGGCAGTGATGCGACGTTTATGGACACCCGCGCGGTACGCGACGGCGCCGAATGGGTGATCAACGGCGAGAAGACCTGGAACACCGGCGTGCACACCGCCTCCCACGACCTCATCTTCGCCCGGACCAGCGGCACGCCGGGCAGCGCCGACGGGATCACCGCGTTCCTCGTGCCGGTCGATGCTCCTGGCTTCAAGATCGAGGAATACCTCTGGACCTTCAACATGCCTACCGACCACGCGCATGTCTCGCTCGTCAACGTGCGGGTCCTCGACGCTGCCATACTCGGCGGCGAGGGCCGGGGGCTCCAGGTGGTCCAGCACTTCTTCAACGAGAACCGCATCCGCCAGGCCGCGTCGAGCCTGGGCGCCGCGCAGTTCTGCATCGACCGCTCGGTGGAGTACGCCAAGACGAGAGCCCCGTTCGGCAAGCCGCTCGCGAGCAACCAGGCGATCCAGTTCCCGCTGGCCGAGTTGCAGACGCAGGGCGAGATGCTCAGAGCGCTGATCCACAAGACGGCGTGGGGCATGGATCAGTACGGGCCGCTGTCCCAGTCCGACAAGGTCTCCATGTGCAACTTCGTCGCCAACCGGCTGTGCTGTGACGCCGCCGACCGCGCCATGCAGGTGCACGGTGGCCTGGGCTACTCGCGGCACCAGCCCTTCGAGCACATCTACCGTCACCACCGCCGGTACCGCATCACCGAGGGCGCTGAGGAAATCCAGCTGCGCCGCGTGGCGGGTTACATGTTCGGCTACATGAAGCAGCGGGCGCCCAAGGGCGTGCCCGAGACGCCGCGCTGACGTCAGTCCGAGCCCGGCCGGTGCCTGGCCTTCGTTAGCGGGCGTGGACTGCGCTCACCCCTGGTCAGGCACAGCATCGGTGGCCGGGTGCACATCGTTGTCCGGGATGCACAGGGCCGCCCAGACTGCTTTCCGGTGGGCGCCTAGCCAGGCCCATCCCCATGTTGTGGCGAGAGCCTGGACTACCTGGAGTCCCCGGCCGCCCGCGGCGCAAGGGTCAGGTGCCGCAGCGACCGGAGGCTCGCTGCCCGGATCGGTGATGGCGCAGACGAGATGGGCCGCCCGCTGCCACAAGATCAGCTCGATCGGGCCGCCCGCCGCTCCGTTCACGCATCCGCGCGCTCCGTAGAGCAGCGCATTGGTGCTGAGCTCCGACACGATCACCGTGGCATCGGGGGACAGGGCATGCAGATCCCAGGCCACCAGCGTCTGCCGGGTGAAATCACGTGCTGCCCTGGCCGACGCCAGTCCCGGGCCGAGGGCCCGAGTGGCGAACCGGCGGTCCTTCCCCTCGCCGGCCGCCACGGCGGGCCGCAGTTCTGCGGGCAGCCCCGGCGCTGGTCGCTGACCGCTGACGGTAGTGGCCGCCAGGCGTACTAGCTGCGCTGTCATCGCCATTCCGAAGAAAACCGCCGTTATCCGGGAAACCCACGGGCTACAAACGCATCCTGCCCCATGCACACACCAGGTGCAACCGGAACTCTGCAAATCTGTTACCTGCACGTGCATCTGACCTGTTAGGCTGCCGCGTGCAGGCGCGCATTGGCCCTCGCGGGCGCTGGCGCGGCCGACCGAGCAGTTCTAATCGCCGAGGAGCATGACATGAACATGCAGGTCAGGAACGGCATGCCGGCTGGTCAGCTGACGGCGGCACGCTGGCGCAAGAGCCGGGTCAGCAATCCGAACGGAAGCTGTGTCGAAGTCGCCGAACTGGCCGGCGGCACGATTGCCGTCCGCAATTCCCGTGACCCTTCCGGGCCCGCGCTGGTCTACACGCGGGCCGAGATATCCGCGTTCGTACAGGGCATCAAGGACGGCGAGTTCGACAACCTGATCATCCGGTTACGAATCGGTAACCAGGAAGTACGTCACGATAGGACGGCCGATGCGGTGATATTGTTAGTACGCGCTCGCCGCAGGATGAGTCATCGGCCCAGCCGGAATGACCTTCACTGTGCGGCGGCGCGGTGGTGACTATCCAGCACGGGCTGGGGGAGCGGACGCTGAACGCTGAGTCTGACACCGCCGCTCCGGGAGCCCAGATGACCGCGGTTGAGCCGATCGGCCAGATGCCTGATGCCACCCCGGCGGCCGAGCCGCGGGGCGGCCCGTCGGTGCTGCGCATGCTGCTCGGGATCCAGTTGCGCCGTTACCGTGAGGCCGGCGGCATCACGCCAGAAGAGGCGGGATACGAGATCCGGGCATCCCGCTCCAAGATCAGCCGTATGGAGAACGGCCACTCGGGCTTCAAAGAGCGGGATGTGGCCGACCTGCTCACCTTCTACGGGGTCACCGATGATCAGGTGCGAGCCGGGATGCTGTCGCTGGCCCGGCAGTCAAATGCCCAAAGCTGGTGGGCAAAGTACGATGACATACTTCCCGACTGGTTCGAGGCGTACCTGGGGCTGGAAGAGGCCGCGTCCCTTATCCGCATCTACGAGGTCCAGTTCGTGCACGGGTTGTTCCAGACGGCGGATTACGCGCGGGCCGTCACTACGATCGGCCGCAGGAGCGCACCGGCCGAGGCGATCGAGCGCCGGGTGAGCCTGCGGATGCAGCGCCAGAGCCTGCTCACCGGCCCCGACCCGCCACGGCTGTGGTCGATCATAGACGAGGCGGCGCTGCGGCGGCCGATAGGCGGCCGTGAGGTCATGCGGGCCCAGCTGAAGCACCTTATCGAGGTAGCTGACCTGCCGCACGTCACTCTCCAGGTCGTGCCGTTCCGCAGCGGCGAGGCCGCCGCGGGTGGTTCCTTCACCATCTTGCGGTTTGCCGAGCCTGACCTGCCCGATGCCGTGTACATCGAGCAGCTCACCAGCGCCCTCTACCTCGAAAAACGCGAAGATGTCGACTACTACATGGAGACCATGGACCGGCTAGGCAACGAGGCCGGGACGCCCGCGGCCTCTTTGAAAGCTCTGGCCAGCGCGATCAGAGCGATCTAGGGCTTGCGCCCCATCCCGGCATAGGCGGGAACGGGATGAACGGAGCCAACCCCCTGCCACTCGGGCAGGGTCACTACGCCAGGCTCTACCATGTCCAGGCCCGTGAAGAACCGGCGGATCTCCTCGCGAGTCCGGCGGGTCTGCCGGATCGAGCCCAGCCGCTCGTTGTACTGTCGCTCGGACTCGGCGACCACCGCCTGGTCGATGTCTTTCGCAGGGTCCGAGACCGTCAGGTAGCTCCCGGGCGAGGCCGCGTCCATCAGCTGCGCGACGATCCCCCAGGGGTCGTCCGAGTCCGGGATGTACTGCAGCATCATCAGCGCCATGACTGCGACCGGCTGGCTGAAGTCAAGCGTCTCCGCTGCTGCCGACAGTACCTTCTCGGTATCGCGCACATCGGACTGAACATAGGCCGTAGTGCCCTCGCGGGCGCCGGTCAGCAGAGCCCGCGCATGGAGCAGGACGATCGGGTCATTGTCCACGTAGACGATCCGGCATTCCGGCGCGATCGCCTGCGCCACCTCATGGGTGTTCTCGGCCGTCGGCAGGCCCGTGCCAAGATCCAGGAACTGGCGGACACCCGCACTGGCCAGATAACGCACGGCACGGCCCAGGAAGGCCCGGTTGGCGCGCACGCCCGGCAGGATGTAAGGGTTGGCCGCGATGACCCGCTCCGCTGCCTCCCGGTCGGCGGCGTAGTTGTCCTTGCCGCCCAGCCAGAAATCATAAACTCGGGCCGGATGGGCGACCGTCGTGTCGATCTCGCCCGGCCGGTCCGCGGGATCTGCGGTCGCCCAGTCGTCTGCCCGGTCCTCCGTCACGGCGCGCGCCTTCCCCTTATTTCAACGCATCATCATCGGTATCCTGCCACAGCTTAAGCTTCAGCCGGGCTGTCCCGCAGCGGGGTAAGTCCGTGCCGGTAGGCGAAGGCGACCGCTTGGGCGCGGTCGCGTGCGTCAATCTTGGCGAGCAGGTGGTTGATGTGGCTTTTGACGGTGCCTTCGCTGACGACGAGTTGTTCCGCGATCTCGCTGTTCGACAGGCCGGTGGCGATGAGGGACAGTACCTCGGCTTCCCGGGGAGTGAGACCCGCGGGAAGAGGTGAGAGCGGTCGCCGGTCCCTGGCCGGCGACCCGGTGGCGATGGCGTCGACCACGTGATGCTGGACGGCGGGATCGATGGCTGCATGGTTATCGAGGACTTGCCTGAGGGCGTGGCGGATCTGCGCCCCGCCCGCATCCTTGGTCAGGTAACCGCGTGCGCCCGCCCGCAAGGCGTTGATCACGGATCGGTCATCCGCGTAGGTGGTCAGCACGACGACCTTGGTCTCTGGCACGCGCTCACGCAGCAGGCGGGTGGCCTCGACACCATCACAGCGGGGCATCCGCAGGTCCATCAGGACGATGTCGGGGAGCAGGTCAGCGGCCATGGCTACGGCCTCGTCGCCATCGCAGGCGGAGCCCACGACTTCGACGTCAGGCAGGAGGCCTAGCACCATTGCCAGTCCTTCCCTGACCACTCGCTGGTCGTCAGCGATGAGGACACGCATCGGCTGCCTCACGCCGGTACCCGCAGCTCCACCCGGAAGCCACCGCGTGTCATGGCCGTGGTGAGTTCGCCGCCGAGCAACTCGGCCCGCTCGCGCATCCCGGTCAGGCCGTAACCGGAGCCGTCGCCGCTCACGGGCGGCGGTTCCCCGTTCATCGCGAAATTCTCGACCGTCAGGTGAGTGCCGCACGGCTCATAGCCGAGGCGCACCTCGACCCGTTCCGGGCGGGCGTGCTTGGTGATGTTCGTCAGCGCTTCTTGCGCTACCCGGTACACCGCGAGCCCAGCCTCGGACGGGAGCTCGTAGGCCTGGCCGGACACTGTGAACCGGCACGGGACGCCACTGACTTCCTGGAACTGCGCGGCGAGACCGGCCAGGAGGCCGGGACCTGGCAGGTCGTCGTCGCGCAGCATCCCGATCGCCCGGCGGGCTTCATCGAGCCCGGACTTGCCCAGGTGATGAGCACGCTCGATGACTTCCGGCAGCCGGGGATCGCCGGGGTTACCGGCCACGAGCATCCGGGCGCCTTCAAGCTGGAGCATGAGCCCGGACAGGGAATGGGCGAGTACGTCGTGCATCTCCCTGGCCAGCCGCTGGCGCTCGGCCAGTCCAGCCGCCCGTGCCTGCGCCACCCTGGTGCCCTCCAGTTCGAGCAGGAGCCGTTCGGCTTGGTCGTTGGCCTGCCCGAGCCGTCTGGCCAGCAGCGTCATGCCGGGGAAGCCGATGATCGCGATGGCGCTGAGCAGCGCCAAGGACGGCGAGTCGTGGCTGATGACCACCGCAACGGCCGCCAGGCAGGTGATGCCGACGATAGACAACGCGACCGGGAAGCGATCCGGCACCCGCGGGGCGAGCAGCACGAGGCCCGCCAGGAGCCCGGCCAGGCCCGGTCCGTCGGGTTGCAGTCCTATGAGCGCGGCCGAACTGGCCACGAGCAGGATGGCGAAGACGATGCGCACTGCCGCGCGCCGGTAACGGGCCGTCAGCGCGCCCAGCGCGCCCAGCGCGAAGCCGCCCACGGCGAGAACGGCGGCCACGTCACGGCCCGGAATCCCCGGGTCCCGGCCGGAGGTGAACGTGATCGCAACCACCACGACAAAAATTGGCGGAACGAGGCGGCGCGTCCACCGGAGGACTGCCTCCTGCTGCGCCCGCGCCCGGCGCAGCGTGGCCAGGGCCGGGCTGCCCGCGGGGTCTGTGCTCACCTGACGAACATTACGGCGCGCGCCCGCCCGAACGGCGCCGATTCCTGGCACGGCCTGGTCTAACGCAGGGTGGATACGCCTCCACCCGGGGTTACAGCGTGGCGGATTGGCAGATGTGCAACCCCGCGCCGAAGACGTGCCCTGCTCCCGTATCCCACACTTGCACCTCAGCCCCGCAACGCCAAGGACCGTGATGCTTCCTGCCCGCCGCCGTTTGACCGATCTGGCCCCCCAGCGCCGCTGGGCCGTGGAGACCCACGGGCTCACCAAGCGCTTCGGGGCCAATACTGCCGTGAACGGTGTCGAGCTCCTGGTCCCGCGGGGATCCGCGTTCGGCTACCTCGGCCCCAACGGCGCCGGCAAGACCACGCTCATCCGGGTGCTGCTCGGATTGACGCATGCCGATGCTGGCACGATGTCCCTGCTCGGATACCCGGTTCCGCGGCATCGCGCCGCGGCGCTCGCCCGGATCGGCGCCATCGTCGACGAGCCCCGGTTCCACGGCCATCTGACCGGCAGGCAGAACCTGCGGCTTCTCGCCGCAGCTCGCGAGCCGGCCGCGCGGGATCGCATCGGGCCGGTACTGGAGCGAGTCGGCCTGGCTCACCGCGCCGACGACCGGGTCTTGGCGTACTCGATGGGCATGCGGCAGCGCCTGGGCGTTGCGGCCTGCCTGCTCGGAGACCCGCAGCTGCTCATTCTGGACGAGCCGATGAACGGGCTCGACCCCGCCGGGATCGCCGGGATGCGCGACATGATCGGGTCGCTGGTGGCCGAGGGGTGCACGGTCGTGCTGTCGTCCCACCTCCTGGACGAGGTCGAACGGACGTGTGACGCTGTCGCCATCGTTGATCGCGGCAGCATCGTCCGGCAGGGACCGATCTCCGAGTTGCTGGCGGGGGCCCCGGTCACGCTTCAGGTCGAGTGCTCTGAACCCGGCCAGGCCCGTGCCCTGCTCGCGGGCACCACTCTCAGCGCCCGCATCGAGGTCGGGCCGGCGGCGCTGGGCCTGGAGATCACGCTGCCCGGCGGCACCGGACGTGACGTCATCGCCGAGATCAACCGCATTCTTGTCGCAGGCGGAATCACCGTCTACCGGCTCCAGCCGGTCCAGACCACGCTCGAGTCGTGGTTCCTGCAAGTCACCAGCAGGCTGGGGGACCCGGAGTGACAGCCATGCGCTCCGGCGGCGCACCAGCGCCGGACCAGGCGGCGCAGGCGGCATCCGCCCGTCACTCCCGCGACCGCCGGAGTTCCCCGGTTCCCGCCATTGGCATGATCACCACCAGAATCATGGAGCTGCGGCGGCGGCGCGGCCTCATGATCGCCCTCGTCGTGGTGAACATCGGGCTCCCGGCGTTGTTCCTCTTCATCCGGCTGCTACTGCACGCGTTCGCGCCGCGTACCAACCCGCCCGCCGGCAACAACGTGATCTTCGCGGTCCTAGTCGCCGGCCTGCTGTACACCTTCGGCTTCATCGTCGCGGCCACGCTGGGCTGCACGGCGGGGTCGCGCGATCTCACCGAGGGCATGTTCCGGCACCTGGTGGTGACCGGCCGGTCCCGGCTGGCGCTCTACCTGGCCCGGATCCCCGCCGGACTGGCGATTGTCGTGCCGCTGGTCGCGATCGGCTACACGATCGTCTGCGCGGTCAGCGTCTTCGCCGCGCCGACCTTCATCGATGACTCGAACGTGAATATACCTCCCGGCCTGTCCCGCGCCGGCTTCGATAACTGGGCCGCCGGCCGCGCCGTGCCGGTGATCTGCTCCCTCCCGTACAACGGGCACATTCCGGGGAATGCCGGGTGCACCGGCCCGCCAACCTGGTCAAAGTCAGCAGTCACACCCCGCCAGCCCGCGCCCGCCAGCCTGGAAGCCCTGGCGGCCAAGATCGCCAGCCGGGATTACACCGGCTACACCCAGATTCTCCGCCGCCCGCCGACCTCCCTCATGATCAAGGCCGGGCTGTGGATCGAGCTTGAAGCGGTCGTCGGATTCATCCTCGGACTCGGGCTCGCCTCGCTCATGGGGCAGCGGACCGTCCCGGTGATCTTGCTAATCGTGTTCCAGATGATCCTGACGCCGATCCTGACCTTCGCTGCCATCCCCCATCTGCAGGGCCTGCAGCGATCATTCGTCGGGCTGGCCATGGCACACCTGGAGCCTTCCGGGCTGCCGGTAGTAGTCGGGGTGCCGGGGGTGACCGGAGGCGTCGGTGGACCCGGCACGGCACTGCTACCCGATTCGGCCGCTGAGATCATCTGGGTCATCATCGCCTGGCTGGCGGGCTGGACGATCCTCGGCGCGTGGCGAATGATGACCAGGGACGCCTGATCAGCACCCCCCGCATAGCCTGTTGCGGCTCGGTCCGAGAGGGTGGCGGCATGCAGGATCTCGACATTGCCCGCTGGCGGCTGCGTACTCAGCACCTGGTCTCGCCCTTCGCCGTGTCGGCGCGCGAGGCGGTCGGCTCGCTGCTAGCCGTCCAGGCCGAGAACCCCAGTCAGGCGGCGTGGGCAGTGGCCTCGCGCACGCAGGACCCGGACCAAGCCGATCTGGCTACCCTCCTGGACGACGGTGCCGTCGTGCGCACGCACGTGCTGCGGCCCACGTGGCACTTCGTGCGGGCGCAGGACATCGGCTGGCTGCTCGACCTGACCAGTCCCCGCCTACGGCGGGTCACCGGCCAGCAGCTCCGCGACGCCCACGGCCTCGACGAGCGCTCGATCGACCAGGCGGTCACGGCCGTCACGCAGGTCCTGGCCAGCCGGGGTCAGCTCACCCGCCCGCAGCTGGCTGACGAGCTGCGCGAGCGCGGTATCCGGGGCAGCGGGCAGATGCTGATGATCCTGCTGGCCTACGCCGAGCTGGCCGGGCTGATCTGCAGCGGAAGAGTCGCTGACGGCGAGCACACCTACGCGCTCATGGACGAGCGCGTGCCGGCCCACGCCGGCTCGGGCGGACCGAGGCCCTGGCCGAGCTCGCCTTGCGCTACTTCACCGGGCACGGCCCGGCGACCGAGCGGGACCTCGCCTACTGGGCGTCGCTCACCCTCACCGACGTGCGCGCCGGCCTGCAGCAGGTGCGTGACCAGCTCGACTCGTTCCGGCACGACGGGCGTACCTTCTGGCACGGCCCAGGGGAAGCCCCCAGCGGGCCGCAAGAGCCCGCAGGCCACCTGCTCCAGATCCTCGACGAGACATACCGCGGCTACCAGGACTCCCGCTGGCTGCTGGACGCCGCCGGTGACGTGCCACGCACCAGGGAGACCGCGGTCGGGATGGCCCTGGTCGACGCGCAGCTCCTGGCCGCCATGCGGCGCACCATCGCCCGCGACCACGTGCAGTTTGACCTGCGGCCCTACCGGGCGCTGACCTCCTCAGAGTTCGAAGCCATCGACCAGGCCGCCGGCCGGTACGGCGAGTACCTGCGGCTCAAGGCCCGGCTCGCCGTGCCGCGCCCATCAGCTCCTCAAGTTCCCTGATGACGGCCGGCCACGTCGGTGCGCGGGCATCAGCCACTGAGAAGTGGTCGCCGTCGACCTCAAGCAGCCGTGCGTCCTGGCCGGCGGCCCTGGCGGCCGCGACGTAGGTCACGCTCTGCGCGAACGGGACCCGATCGTCGACCCGGCCGAGACCGCAGCCGAGATCGAGCGTCTCCTGGAGCTCTCTGCGCCGGTCCTGAGCGGTGACGAATGCGTGCATGGCCGACCAGACACGGGCGGCGGCCTCTGTAGACGCCGATGACGGGCTGGACATCGGGATCCATCTCCTATCTGCGATCCGGCCTGCCATCAGCCCTGACGGCTGGGACGAGCCGACGGCGGCAGGTACCCGTCCTGGATCAGGCGCTGGGCTCCGGCCGCGTAAAGCGCGGGGTCGTCAGGGGTGATGGCGGCCAGTCCGTCGACGTACCTGTTGAACATGCAGAACACGGCCGCGATCAGTACGGTGTCGTGGATCTCCAGGTCTGTCGCGCCCGCCGCGCGGGCTGCGGCCACGTCCTGCTCCCGGACGTCATGCCCGCTGTGCCGGACCGCCGACGCGATCGCCAGCAGGGCCTTTAGCTTTCCTGAGACCGGGGCGTTAGCAGCGTCGGCGCGTACCTGCTCCACCAGCGCCATGCCGCCCGGAAGCTGGGCAGCGGCGCAGGCCGAGTGCGAGGACGCGCAGTACTGGCAGTCATTCAGCCCGGACACGTAAGCCGCAATCAGCTCGCGCTCGCCCCGGGCCAGAGTGCCCGGCCCGCGCATCAGTACCTCCGTCAGCTCGCTCAGCGGGCGGGCTGTCTCCGGGCGGAACCGGAGCAAGCCACGGATTCCCGGCTCATCGGAATTCAGCGTGATGTGCGGCATGGATACTCCTCCAGGCGTGCAGGCCACCGGACGGTACCGTTAGCTGATGGTGTCGCAGCTGAGAGGCCCATGGAATGGCGGACGGCCGCGGGATTGACTTGGCTGGCACTCGGGTGCTGATTACGGGCGGCACCAGCGGGCTTGGCTTGGCCATGGCTAGCGCGCTCACGCGGGCCGGCGCCGCCGTGGTGCTGACGAGCAGGTCGGCTGAGCGCGCTGCCACCGCCGCGGCCCAGATGCCGGGAGCATCGGGTATCGCCGCCGATGTGCGGGATGAGGCGGCCGCTGCCCGCGTGGTGGAGCAGGCGTGGTCGCGACTGGGCGGCATCGATGTGCTGGTCAACAACGCTGGCCTGGGGATGAAGACGGTCAACCCGCGGTTCATGGTCGAGCCCCTGGGTTTCTGGGAAGTACCGGCCGGCGGGTTCAGGGCGGTACTCGACACCAATCTCACCGGCTACTTCCTGATGGCCAGGGAAGTGGTCCCCCGGATGCTAGACGCGGGGGCCGGACGCATCGTCAACATCTCGATGAATCATTCCACCATGAACCGGCGTGGTTTCGTCCCCTACGGACCCGCCCGAGCGGGAGCCGAGGCGCTGTCCCGGATCATGGCAGCTGACCTGCGCGGCACCGGGATCACCGTGAACATCTTGCTGCCCGGCGGCGCTACGGAGACCGGCATGCTGCCTGCCGCGGAGGACCGCCCGGCCCAGCTCGCCGTGATCGACCCGGCGGTGATGGGGCCGCCCATTGTCTGGCTCGCCTCACGCCCGGCACGCCAGGTACATGACGAACGGATCGTCGCGACCAGCTTCGACGCCTGGCTGCGCAGCCGGGCCGACCCGGGGAGACCGGGCACGTGAAGCCCCTGTGGCATCACCGGTAGCACATCTCGCTATCCCAGTCAGCTCCCTCGGCTGAGGCACCGGCGACCGGGTTCATCTGTCTGGTCGCCTCCCGCACCTCAGCGCCCAGGTCAAGGGCAGAGCGATGGTTGTGCAACGGCCCAGTGCCGTCGGTCAGGAGCACGCTGGCCATGGCCGCGCCGCGGGCGGCGATGGGGTAGCCGCCGGTGATGACGGCGAGCATCTCCCGCACGTCGCCTTCAGCGGCGGCGATGCGGCTGCGGCACAGCGGCCCGCGTGGCGTGCGCGGTACTGGCGGCCGGCGGCCCAGATCCAGGACATGGTTCCAGTTCTGGGCGAGTTCCCTGCGCCCGGCCGGCGAGAGGATCCGCTCGGCGCGGATGGCCAGGATCCGGCTGGATCCCGGCGGGCGTCCCGTCGCGAGCTGGCGATCCAGGGACGGGGCCCGCAGGCGGGCGAGGAAGCCATCCCATGGCCGGTTGTCGTGAAGCGCGGGTCGAATCAGCAGGTTGTTGGTCATGAATCCAGCGTCCGCCTCGACACGATCTCCGGTAAGTGGCAGTATCGACATAATGCGCAACTATCCTGCCAACCTGGGCCCGGCCGGGCCGGGAGCCGACATCGCGCCAGGCCGCATCACCGGGCCGGAGCTTGGTGATCATGTCGTCGCCATCGTCGTCTCCAGCGGGGTCACCATGCTCGAGCTCGGGTTCGCCTGCGAGGTCTTCGGCAGCCACTGGTCGGAGATACTCGGCGTTCCCTGGTATCGCGCTTTCGTGTGCGGGATCACACCGGGGCCGGTGACGGTCGATGCCGGATTCCAGATGCTGGCCCCGCACGGACTCGAGCGAATCCGCAGTGCCGACACCGTGATCGTGCTGCCGACCGTGTCCGATGAGCAGGCGCCGCCCGTGATGCACCAGGCCTTGCGACAGGCCCACGCACGAGGCAGCCGCATCGTCTCGCTGTGCACGGGTGCGTTCGTCCTGGCCGGAGCGGGACTGCTGGACGGCCGTCGCGCCACCACGCACTGGACAGAATGCGATGAATTCGCACGCCAGTATCCGAAGGTGACGGTCGACCCAGGGGTCCTGTTCGTCGACGACGGCGACATCCTGACCTCAGCCGGGAGCGCCGCCGGCATCGACCTGTGCCTGCACCTGGTCCGCCAGGACTACGGCACCGAGATCGCCACCCAGCTCGCCCGCCAGCTCGTGGTCCCGCCTCAGCGGGACGGAGGCCAGGCCCAGTACATCGACGCGCCGATGCCCGATCTCGACAGCTCCAGCCTGTTCACCGGCACTGTCGGCTGGCTCCAGGAGCATCTGGATGAACCGATCAGGGTCGAAGACCTGGCGGCTCGCTCCGCCATGAGCCCCCGGACCTTCGCCCGCCAGTTCCTGGCCACCACGGGCACGACCCCCTACCAGTGGCTGGTGCGCCAGCGCGTCCAGCTCGCCCAGCGGCTGCTCGAGCTGAGCGACCTGCCGATCGATTCAGTCGCGGAGAAAAGCGGCTTCTCAACGGCAGCCAACCTGCGCAAGCACTTTAGCCGGGCCGTGCACACCAGTCCTCATGCGTACCGGCGCACCTTCCAGGACCGCCGGGCCAGCTGAGGCGCGCGCCACCGGCCGGGTATCCGCCGTTGACAATCCGATTCGTTCGTGAAAACTTACCGATAGTGAATACTTACGAATCAGTCCTTGACGCGCTCGGTGACCGAACCAGGCGCCGGATCGTGGAGCAGCTGCGCCGCGGGCCGGCTTCGGTCGGCGAACTGGCGGCCGGGCTGCCGGTCAGCCGTCCGGCTGTCTCCCAGCACCTGACGGTGCTCAGGCGCAGCGGCCTGGTCAGCTACGAGGAGCGCGGAACGCGCAACATCTACCGGCTGGATCCGACCGGACTCGGCGGCCTGCGCGCCTGGCTGGACGGTTTCTGGGAGGCCGCACTGGTCAGCTACGCCGACGCGGTACGGGCCGATCGCGCGGGCGGGGCGGAGCCACTGGACCAGACGGAGCCACTGGAACAGACGGAGCCACTGGAACAGACGGAGCCACTGGAACATCAGCACAGGGAGCACCGCCATGGATGACCAGATCACTTCTTCTATCGAGGCCGTGCGTAAATCAGTGATCGTCCCGGCACCGCCGGATCGCGCATTCGAGGTGTTCACCGCCCGATTCGGCGACTGGTGGCCGCTGGCGACCCACTCGGTGGGAGCGGATAAGGCGGCCAGGGTCACGTTCGGCGCGGGGATCGGCGGGATCATTCTCGAAACGCTGGCCGACGGGACCACCACGGCCTGGGGCACGATCACCAGGTGGGAGCCCCCGCGGCGAGTTGCCTTCCGCTGGCATGCCGGAACTCCGCACGCCGAGGCGGGCCTGGTCGAGGTCGTCTTCACGCCCGGCGGGCCGGGCCGCACGCTCGTTGAGCTGACTCATGACGGCTGGGAAAATAGGCCCGACGGCGCTAGCGCCAGGGCCGGCTACGAGACCGGCTGGGACCCGGTGATCGAGCAGTACGCCCGCGCTGCCTCGGCACTGACCTAGCGCATGGGCACGCAGGCTCGCGTGGCGGTGGGCGCGTCCTGGCTAGCCAGGATTCCACCCGGGCACTGATCCGCCCGGCAGGACGTGGAACGTGAAGTACAGCACCTTGGTGACACCCCGGCGGTTGACGTAGATGTCCGCCATCTTCCGGTACGACGGCTGGCCGTTGTGCGTCAGGATGTCCTGCAGGCGCACCGTGACCGGGTAGGTGGTCGGGTGCCAGCCGGAGATCGGGCCTGGCTGCGGCCAGTAGATGTCGAGCGTGCCTGCCGCCGATGCGCGGGGGCCGCCCCAGCTCCGCCAGGCCAGCTGCCGGACGATCGGCGCTCCGCCCATGCCCACGTAGATGTGGTCAGGGCGCTGGACCATCCCGGACCAGCCGACTGCGTCGGGCTGCACCCGCACCGTGACGGCCGCCGCGCTGGCCGGGCGCGCCGCGACCGGGCGGGCGCTGGTGCCGGACGTACCGCACGCCGCCAGCCCGCCCGCAAGAACAGCGACCGCCACCACGATGCCCGGGATCCTGGATGTGCTGATCAACTGAAGATTCACCGCCCTGTCCCTCAAGGACACGCCCTGGCGCGGCGTCGCGCAAGGGCCGGACGGCCGGAGAGCCCGAATACGCCGGATCAGCCTTTCAGCGCGCCGGAGACGAGCCCGCGCACGTAGTACCGCTGCAGGGCGACATAGACCAGGATGCAGGGAATCATGGCGATGACAGCGCCCGCGAGAAGCAGCCCGAAGTTGACCGAGCCATAAGTCCCTGTCTCGACGTTGCTCAGCGCGACCGGCAGGGTGAACAGGCTGTCATTGGTCATGAAGCTCAGTGCCCCGATGAGTTCCGTCCACGAGAACAGGAACGCGTACAGGGCAGCCGTCGCGATCCCTGGCAGCACCAGGGGCCGGAGCACGGACACGAGCGTCCTCATCACCGAGGCCCCGTCCACCCGGGCGGCGTCGACGATCTCGCCGGGCACCTGGAGGAAGCTGTTGCGCATCACGTATACCCCGACGGGCAGGTTGAACGTGGTGTAGAAGAGCGCCAGGCCGACCAGGCTGTTCAGGAGATGGAGGAAGCGCAGCTCGAGGAACAGCGGCGTCAGTACCGCCTGGAACGGGATCATGAAAGCGAGCAGCACGATACCGAAGGCGAGACCCGACCTGCGGAACTTGAAGAGCCCGAAGCCGTATCCGGCGAGCGTCGCCACCAGGGCGGTCAGCACGGCCGTCAGCACGGCGACGATCAGGCTGTTGCCGACATTACGGATGATGTCATCCTTGCCGGCCAGCAGCGCGTTGTAGTTCGCGAAGGTCAGGTGGCTGAAGCTCTCCCTTGAGGGCGGCGCGCTGATGGCCGACTCGGGCTGCAGGGAGCGGAAGACCTCCCACAGCAGCGGCACAACGAATACCGCGCTCACCGCTACGCCGGCGACGAGGTACGCCACCAGCGCGCCGCGGGGGCGTCCGCCGGTCCCGGCCGGCCCCCGGCCGGGGCGCCGCGCCGACGCACCGGGCGATGGCCGGCGACCTGCCGGAGCGGGCTGATCCCGGCGGCTGCGCACAGATGACATCAGTCGTCGTCCCCCTGGAGGAAGTGGAACTGGACAAAGGTAATGAGCCCGACGACAACGACGAGCACTACCGACATCGCGCTGGCCAGGCCGATGTCCGTCTGCGCGAACGCGGTGTCGTAGATCGACATCACGACGGGCACCGTGCTGGTCCCCGGGCCGCCATCGGTAATGATGAAGAACTGATTAAAGGCGAGGAACGAGCCCACGACCGAGATGATCAGGCTCAGCGCGATCGACCGGCGCAGCAACGGCAGCGTCAGCCGCCGCTCAGCGCGCCACCAGGAAGCCCCGTCGACCTTGGCCGACTCGTAGATTTCGGTCGGGATGCCCTGCATCCCGGCCATGAGCAGCATCATCGTCAGCCCGGACGCGAACCAGATGACGAGGACGCAGATCGCGGTCAGGGCCAGTCCGGTGTGCACGGTCCACGCGGTCGTGCTGCTCACGATGCCGAGCTTGGCGAGCACGAAGTTCACGGTCCCGGAGCTCGGCTGCAACTCGACCACCGCCATGTAGCTCTCCGCTACCAGCCCGACGATGAAGGGCAGGAAGATCAGCGTCCGGAACACGGTCGCCCCGCGCCGGTTCGACCTGACCAGCAGCGCCAGCGCATAGCCGATGACGAAGATCGGGACCGTGACGATCGCGGTGTACTTCAGCGTGAACCCGATCGACTGGAGGAACACCGTGTTGTGGATGAGCGCGGTGTAGTTCGACAAGCCGATGAATTGATAGGGCCCGACGAGCGGCCAGTTCGTCAGCGAGATGTAGACGCCGAACCCGAGCGGGAAGAGGGCGAAGACAATGACGAACAGCAGTGCGGGCGAGACGAGCAACAGGCCCGTCCTGGAGTCTCTGCGGGCCTGCGCAGTCGGCCGCGCCCGCGCGCCCCGCCGCCGCCGGAGCAGCGTGCCTGTCGCCGGAATCGCATCCGGCACCTCTGTCCGTGCCAACAGTCCTCTTCCTCTGCCCGTCCGCGCCGATGCTTCCTGTCCGCGCCGGCCGCCTTAAAGGCGTCCCTCGCGCCGCGTCCCGCATGCCTGCCGGCCACGGAACGCGGCGCGAGGCGCCGGTCAGTTCTTCACGGTGTCCAGCGTGCTCTGGATACCGGACTGGCCTTCCTGCAGGCCGCCGCCGACGTTGCCGTTGTAGACGGCGTCCTCGAACATCTTGAACCACGGCGACCCTGGTTCGTTGAAGACCGCATCGTAGGCGAGGGTGTACTCCACCGATCCCTTGGCTAGCGCCTTCAGCGCCACGGCGTCGTAGGGGAACTTGGCGGCGAAGGCGGGAGTCAGCACGTCGGACCGTACGGGCGTGTCGCCGAGCGTCGGGTACTCGGCCTGCTGCTGCGGTTCGAGCGCCCACTTGACGAACTCCCAGGCGCCGGACGGGTTCGGAGCGCCGGCCGGGATCACGAAGTCGTCACCGCCGTCGAAGGTGCTGTAGCTGCCGCCGTCGACGGCAGGCAGCGGCGCGTCGGCGAGATCGGCCTTCTGCTGCTTGGACGTCATCGCGGCGGCGAAACCGTAGTCGCCCGGCAGGATGCCGACCTTGCCCGCCTCGAAGTCCTGACCCCAGGTGAGGCCGTTCTGGGTCTGGTCGGCCACGGGCACCAGGTGCTGTGCCCACAGCTTGTGGTAGTCCGCCAGCATGGTCTTGAGCGGGGCGTTGCTCGCGACGTTGGCCTTCTGCGTACCGAGCGGCCCGCTGATGAGGTGCTGGCCCTCTGCCCACAGTGAGGGCAGCATCACGAACCCAAGGCAGCCCTGGCAGTCGCCGGCGAACGAGAATCCTGAGATGCCATGGCCCAGCGCACTGATTTTCTGGGCGTCCGACACAATCTGGGCGTAGCTCGTCGGCGGGTCATTCGGGTTGAGCCCGGCCCTCTTGAACAGCGCCTTGTTGTACCAGAGGACCGAGAGGTCGGCCAGATAGGGCACGCCGTAGTACTGGTTGCCGATGGTGGCGAGCTTCAGGTGGCCAGGGCTGAGCGAGTTCTTGTAGGGCAGCGCGTTGACGTACTTGGTGATGTTCATCAGCGCGTTCTCGCGGCTGAAGGTCGGCACGTCGATGTCGTTCAGCCCGACGACGTCGGGCACCGAGCCGGCCCGGATGGCCGTCGCGAGCTGGCTGGTGTCGTCGTTCGGCGGCGTGAGGTGGAGTACCACCTTCAGGTTCTTGTGCGTCGCGTTGAACTGGGCGGTCAGTGCCTTAGCCGGCCCGTCGGTCGCCTGCCGCGCCCAGAAATGCACCACGCCGGTGGCATTCACGCCGAATGTCTTAGCCGACTGAGCGGTACTGGACGACGACGAGCCGCCGCACGCCGCGAGTACCAGCGCCAGGGCGCCGCCGGCCGTTATGGCGAGCCGCCTGGAGTGGACACGTCTCATGGCTATCCGCCTTTCCTGCCTAGTGCTCGAACCACGGGCGGGTGCTGCCCGCCTATAGCGCCCTTGCATGTTGATGAGCCTCCTCACTGAGGGGTCTTACGCTTTTTCCGTTGACAGCGGGGCCCGGCTACCAGCCGGGTGATCCCTGGTGGCCGGGCTGACCGGGCCGGCGCAATGGCATCCAGACCCGCATGGCCTGGCCATCTCGGTTGTCCCACTGGAAATAAGGGATGGCCACCGCCGCTACGGGACGTTCAGGGTCGCTTTCCTCCAGTAGCGGGGAATCATCCGGTAGCGGTGCGTAGGGCAGCCCGCTGCGGCTGACGGGCGCCAGAGCGACCGCGGCGGCCTCGACCACGACGGTCGGCCCGATACCCGGGAGCGTGGCCTCCTTTTCGCTGAGGCCGCCTGTAGTCAGGGCGAGATCCTCGACGCTGATCCCGCCGGGCTGGTCGGCCTGCTCGAAGCAGTACACGAGCGGGCCCCGTTCTACCGCTGCCGTGCCCCGTAGCGCGTCAATCCGCCTGTCCGGGTAGGTCAGGCGCGGCCTAATGTCCAGCGACAGGGCCAGCACGTCACTCGGCTGCCAGCGTCGGCGCACGATCAGGTAGCCGAGGCCATCGGCCTCGGTGGTGAGCGGCTCGCCGTTGACGCTGACGGACGTATCACGGCACCAGCCGGGGATGCGCACGGCCAGCCCGCACTCGGCGTCAGGCGCGCTGTGCACCCGGATTTCCGCCGCGCCCGTCCACGGGTAGCTGGTGGCCATGCTGAGGCTGACGTTGCCCTGCGGCAGCCGCGACCCTACCTGCGAGCCGGTCAGCTGGTGCAGGTACAGCACGTCGCCGGCCACGGACGCGATGTACTGGTCCAGCGACGCGGTCAGCCGCATGATGTTCGGCGGGCAGCAGGCGCAGGAGAACCACTCCCGCCGCCGTCCGGGATCGTCGTCCTCGAAGTGGTCATCGCGGCGCTGCAGCGGGTTGACGTAGAAGAATCGCCGGCCATCCGCCGACAGGGACGCCGCGAAGCCGTTGTACAGGATTCGCTCCATCAGATCCGCGTACCGCCCGTCGCCGGTCGCGAGCAGGAGGCGCCAGCTCCACTGGAAGCTAGCGATGGCGGCGCAGGTCTCGTTATACGCGCGGTCAGGCGGCAGTTCGAAGCCGTCGCCGAATGCCTCGCCCGAATGGCGGGACCCGTTGCCGCCAGTGAGCGCGGTCTTGGTGGCGACCATGTCGTCCCACCGGGCGATCGACGCGGCCAGCAGCTCCGCGTCGCCGGTCTCGACGGCCACGTCGACGACGCCGCTCTCCAGGTACAGCGCCCGGACGACATGCCCTGCCTCGGTCGCCGATTCGCGGACGGGCAGATGATCCTGCAGGTAGCGGATGCCGAAGCCGGAGTCACCGATCACGCCGCGGCCACGCTGGTCCACGAACTGCGCTGCTAGCCGGAGGTAGCCGGACGTGCCGGTTTCCCGGTACAGCTCCACCAGGGCGGTCTCGACGATCGGGTGGCCGTCGAGCCCCGTCTCCCGGCCGAGGAAGGCGTCCACCAGGTGATCGGCGAAGCGCCTGGCCACCTCCAGAAGCTGCCCCTCGTCGAAAGTCCGGCTGGCCGCGATCGCCGCCTGGATCAGGTGTCCCGCGCAGTACAGCTCGTGACTTGACGCGAGCCGGGCGTAGCGCTGCCCGCCGGACGCCTGGATGCAGGAGTTCAGGTATCCATCGGCCTGCTGGGCCTTGGCCAGCAGGGCCGTGGCCTCGGCCGCGAAGGCGGCCAGCTCCGGGTCCGCCGCGCGGCCGAGCTCCCAGCTGATCGCCTCCAGCGTTTTGTAGAGGTCGGAATCCATAAAAGCCGGGCCCCGGTAGCCTTCCCCGGTCCCGGCGATCGCCAGCCGCAGGTTGTCGAGGTTGCCTGCCGCCTGCAGCTGCCGCAGCGCCAGCGGCAGGCTCGCCGCGCGATTTCGCTGCTGCCACTCGTGCAGCAGGCCGCCCGTCAGCCGGACGCCCGCCCGGTCCAGCGGCCGGTGCGCTACGGTGGCCGACTTCGTCGGGTACACCGGCCCGCAGGCCGGTGCTGCATTCTCCGAATTAGCCACCTGCGCGACTCCACTGTTGCTGACCAGGGCTCATGGCCCGGGAGGCCACAGCCGAAGGAATAGGTTTTCCTCAGCAAGTTAGAGTCTGCAGATGTGGCCGTCAAGCCTGTACAGGCTCTATTTTATTACGATATGAAGATGATGGCTGAGGCGTGAGATTGGAGCAACCGTTTGCCTGACAGGGAAACTGATCCGAAACGGGCCACCATCAGGGACGTCGCGGCGCAAGCCGGCGTCTCGATCGGCACTGCCTCCAAGGCCCTCAACGGCCAGGGGAAACTGCGCCCCGAGACCAGGGACCGGGTCGCGGCGGCCGCGCGCCAGCTTGACTTCGCGCCCAACGTCCTGGCCAGGGGCCTGCTCGCCGGACGAACCTACACCGTGGGCGTGATCACCACCGACAGCTTCGGGCGGTTCAGCATCCCGGTCATGCTCGGCGCCGAGGACGCGCTGGGCGCAGGTCAGATCTCGGTCTTCATGTGTGACACCCGCGATGACCCGGCCAGGGAGCGGCAGTACCTGGGGATGCTGCTGAGCCGCCGGGTGGACGGCCTGATCGTGACTGGTCGGCGGATCGAGCCGCGCAAGAGCATCGGCAAGACGCTGGGCATCCCGGTGGTCTACGCGATGACGCAGTCCCTCGACAGCGACGAGCCCGCGATCCTGCCCGACGACTACGGCGGCGGCCTGATCGCGGCCCAGCACCTGCTGGCCGGCGGCCGTACCAGGATCGGGCACATTACCGGCCCTGAGCGCTTTCTGGCCGCACGCAAGCGAGCGGGAGGCTTCTGCGAGGCTCTCGCCACCGCGGGCACGCAATTTTCGCCGAATGACGTCCTGTACGGCGAGTGGAGCGAGCTGTGGGGCCGCGAGGGCGCCCGTATCCTGCTGCGCAGTTCCCCCGGCGTGGAGGCCATCTTCTGCGGCAGCGACCAGATAGCCCGCGGCGTCTCCGAAAGCCTGCGCCAGCTCGGCCACCGGGTGCCGGACGACATCGCGGTGGTCGGCTTCGACAACTGGGAGCCCATGGTAGCCGGGGCGGATCCCCCGCTCACCAGCATCGACATGTGCCTGGAGGACGTCGGGCGGACGGCAGCAGAGCACCTGCTCTCCGCGATCAACGACGAGCCGACGCACGGCGTGCACACCGTGCCGTGCCGGCTGGTCATCCGGAGGTCCACTGATCCTTCCCCTCCCGGCGGCCCGGTCGACGCCGGGTCCAGTAACTAGAGGAGGCAACCGTGTCAACGGTGACAATTGAAGGCCTGAGTAAGGTCTACGCGGGCGGCGTCGAAGCGGTCAACGACCTCGACCTGCACGTCGACGACGGCGAGTTCGTCGTGCTGGTCGGCCCGTCCGGGTGCGGCAAGACGACGGCCCTGCGCATGGTCGCAGGGCTGGAGGAGATCACTTCCGGCACGCTGCGGTTCGGCGGCCGGGTAGTCAACGATCTTTCGCCGCGCGAGCGTGACGTCGCCATGGTCTTCCAGAATTACGCGCTCTACCCGCATCTGAGCGTGCACCAGAACATCGGCTTCGCCCTGGCGAACAGGAAAGTCGCCAAGGCCGAGCGTGACTCGAAGGTACGCGCGGCGGCGGACGTGCTCGGGCTGACCGAGGTACTCGACCGCAGGCCCCGGCACCTGTCGGGCGGCCAGCGCCAGCGCGTCGCCATGGGCAGGGCGCTCGTGCGCGAGCCCTCGGTCTTCCTGATGGACGAGCCGCTGTCCAACCTGGACGCCAAGCTCCGGGTCCAGATGCGCTCGGAGGTACTGCGGGTCCACCGGCGGATCGGGGTCGCGACGCTGTATGTCACCCATGACCAGACCGAGGCCATGACCATGGGCGACCGGGTCGCCGTGCTCCGGGCAGGCGCGCTTCAGCAATGCTCGGCCCCGCGGGAACTCTACGACTCGCCGTCGAACATCTTCGTGGCCACGTTCATCGGCTCGCCGTCAATGAACCTCTACCGGGCCGCGCTCGAAACCACCGGTGAGTCTGCCACCGTCGTCCTGGGCTCGCAGCGGCTGACGCTCCCGGCGACCATCATGCAGCAGAATCCGGGACTCGCCCGTTATCAGGGCCGCGCGGTCATTGCGGGCATCCGGCCCGAGCACCTATCCGACCCGGCTGTCGCCGGCGCGGCGCCGGAACCGGGCGCGAGCCTCACCTCCACGGTGGACTTCGTCGAGATCCTCGGCAGCGAGCAACTTGTCCATTTCACCATCGACGCGGTCCGGGTCCGCGATGAAGCGGAGCTGCGGGATCGGACCGGGACCGATCCAGGGACCAGGACCGGGCAAGGCGAGATCGTCGCCGCCTCAGTGGCGGAGGGCGTGGCCAGGATCGACCCGCGCTCGCAGATCCGGGCCCGCGACCAGGCGATCTTCAGCGTAGATGTCCAGCAGCTTCATTTCTTCGACCCGGACAGCGGGGATGCGATCGCGTCGGCCGCCCCTGCGCACTGACAGCCAGCGCCGTGCCCTGACAGCCAGCGCCGTGCCCTGACCGCCAGCGCCGTGCCCGGACAGTCAGCACGACACCCTGACCGTGGTAAGAAGACGCGACGGGCGGCCAGCCATGACTGCGGAAGGGGTGGTCTTGCCTATGAGCACCGGTACGGCCGGCGGGCAGGCTCGCCCCTTGAGCCGGACAGCTACCGCGATCAAGGACCTGCACCCCGGCTACTTCGCGTTCGTGATGGCTACCGGCATCATCTCGACCGGCACTTTCCTGCTGGGGCCGTCATGGCTGTCGCGTGCTTTGCTCGCTGCCGCGTCGATCGGGCTGGTCGTGCTCAGCGTTGGGCTGGTGCTCCGGCTGGCCATGTTCCGCTCCAGTGTCGCGGCCGACATTCGGGCGCCGGAGCGCGTTTTCGGATTCTTCACGATCGTGGCCGGGATCGACGTGCTCGGGGTACGGCTCGGGGCCGCCGGTCATCCGCTGGCCACGGCGATACTGGGCGGCCTGGCCGCTGTTATCTGGCTCGTGCTGACCTACGGCGTGCCCGCCAGCCTGCTGCTGGCTCGGGAGGGCGACTCGGTTCTCGGCGGCGTCAACGGCTCCTGGCTGCTGTGGGTGGTTGGTACCCAGTCGTTGTCGGTCGCGGCCTGCGCCCTGGTCCGCGCCTGGCCGTCGCAAGCTGCGCTGCTGGCGCCGGCCGCCGTCGGGTTGTGGAGCATCGGGCTGGTGCTGTATCTGCTGCTCGTCTCGCTGATCCTGCTGCGGTGGCTGACCGTTGCCATGACCCCGCAGACCCTCGGCCCGGCCTACTGGATCCTGATGGGCGCCACGGCGATCACCGTCCTGGCGGGCGCCGGGATCCTGGGCCTTCCCGCGACCCTGCCGGTCAGCCGGGCGACGTCCGGATTCGTTGAGGGGTTCTCGTTCGCTCTGTGGGCGTTCGGTACCTGGTGGATCCCGCTGCTCATCGTGCTCGGCCTGTGGCGGTACGTCCGGCGGCACTGGTCGCTCAGCTATGAGCCGACGCTCTGGAGCGTGGTGTTCCCGCTCGGCATGTACGGCGTGGCCACGCTGTCGTTCGGCAAAGTCGCCCATCTCAGTTTCATGGAACCTCTCAGCCGGTGCATGCTCTGGGTGGCCGTGGCGGCCTGGGTGCTGGTGGCCATCGCGTTCTTGGCCCGGATCGGAGGTCGGCCGGCCGAGCCCGCAGCCGGGGCGCCAGGGGCTCCAGCCGATGCGCCAGCCAATGCGGCCTGACCACCTGGTGTGCCCCGACTGCGGAGCAATGCAGAGCGAGGGCCATCGCCCCGGCTGGGGATCGGCAAGATCGCCGCCAGTCATAGTGCTGACGCCGGGCCGGCATCGCCGCCCTCAGCCGCCCCGGCTGTAGCCGTGGCCGGATCGGCTTCAGCCGGGCTGTCCCACCGGGCCACGAGCTGGTCGAGAACGGGGGCCAGGTCGTGGAGTTCGTCGAGGTGGGCGGGCGCCAGCTGGGTCAGCCGCTGCTCGCCGTCGGCGGTGAGCCGGACCCTGGTGATGCGGCCGTCGTCGTCGTCGCCCCACCTCTCCACCAGACCAGCCGTCTCGGCTCGGTCGACCAGCTCGACGGTGCTGTGATGGCGCAGCAGCAGGTAGCCGGCCAGGTCGCCGACGGTCGGGCCGTGAGCACCGCGGTGCCCCTTGACCGCCAGCAGCAGCTGATGCTGGGCCGGGGTTAGTCCGGCCTCGCGCGCCTGGGTCTGGGACCAGTGCTGGAAGCGACGCAGGCTGACGCGGAACGCCAGCAGATTCTCGTAGTCTTCGCGGGTCAGCTGACGCACATCCCTCACCGTCCGGTTGCAGCTGATGCCTGCCGGCGGCAAGGAGCCGGCGAGCCTGGTGGTCAGCATAGGCCCGCGTGGCGTGATGACCGTGACATGCGCGGCCGGGTTTTGGCCGGGCCGCCGCGCCCGGCCAGCAGGCGCACGGCCTGCCGTGCCTCCGGATCAGGAACGCTGGGTGACGGGGCCGGGCGGCAGGGGCGAGGAGTCAGGCGGGGTGACGGGGCCGGGCGGCAGCGGGGAGAAGTCAGGCGGGGTGACGGGGCCGGGCGGCAGCGGCGAGAAGTCAGGCGGAGTCACGGGGCCGGGCGGCAGCGGCGAGGAGTCAGGCGGGGTGACGGGGCCGGGCGGCAGCGGCGAGGAGTCAGGCGGAGTCACGGGGCCGGGCGGCAGCGGCGAGTTGGGTCGGCTGGGTCGCATGGTGTTCTCCTTCGGCGGACTCATGGATGGGAGGATCCGGCTGGCCGGTCTGGCGGTACCTCTGTGGGCGGGTGTTTCCCGGCGGCTCCGGGTGTCGCGGCGGTGCCGGACGTGGAATCACTGCGGCGCGGATGATCAGCTGCCGGTTCCGGCGGCAGCCAGATGCAGCGCTGGCCCGCATCCGGCTGGCGGCGTGGGACCTGCTCTCGGCCGGGCCTGGCCTCGCTGTTGGTGAGCGGGGCGAAGGTCGTCAGCAGTGATGCCAGCCGGGGATCGTCACGGCGCAGCGCCTGGCCGATCCTGCGCAGCATCCGCCGGTCGCTGAGGGAGAGAGACATCGCACAGCTCCTCTGAGGCGCAGAGCCAGTCCGTGATCAGCCTCCGCTGATCACCTAGGTAGGAAGTTTTCTATCGTAACACGATATAACTTTAGCCGCAGATGCGCCTTTGTCAAGCCATCAAGTCAGTAATATCGTGAGGCGATATTAAGTCGTCGGGCTGGGTAGGGCACTCGGACGTGCGGCAGTGCAGGGCACCGATGCTCGCCTCGCGGCGGGGCTGACCTGCCTGGTACCCAGGCGCATAGGCGCTGGCTGTCACTGCCATGATCACCACCCGCTAGGACGCGATCCAGGATGGCTGGCTGATTTATATCGTGATACGATCTAAGTGACCGCAGTCAGGGTGATCTATGAAGCGATACAAGTTCCAGGCCCTGGTCACGCTCGGCCACCCCGCAAAAGGCGGGCTGGCCGAGATGCCGGGCGGCCAGACACGGCGAATGGTGCTGCGCGCCCAGCACCACCAGACCCACGCCAGCCAGTTCTTCACCGCCCTGGTCACAGGCAACGGCGAGAACCGGTCATGGCTGGGAGACGACCACATCATCATGACCGTCGCGCTGGCGGGCGATGACACCAGCGAGTACTTCGACATTGGCGACCACTTCGCCCTGTGGCTCGGGAGCGACATCGGCCACGGAGTCGTGACGCGCCGCCTGTTCATCTGACTCGCCCGAGCCAGCCCCGCCAGTCCTGGGGTCACGGATCAGTGGCCGGTGAGCGATTCCAGTGGCGTCTCGGGGTCGCGGAGCGCGTTCTTGTCCACCGGCTGGCCCGCGCGCACCAGCGCCTCGATCGTGTCGGTGACGTCCCAGACGTTGACGTTCATTCCGGCCAGCACGTGCCCGCCCCCGAGCCAGAATGCGATGAACTCACGCTGGCCGGCGTCGCCGCGGATGATGACCTCGTCGTAGCCGTCAGGCTCCACATAGCCGGCGTACTCCATGCCCAGGTCGTACTGGTCGGTGAAGAAGTAGGGCACTCGGTCGTAGGCGACGTCCTGGCCGAGCATGGCCCGCGCCGCGGCCTGCGGCTGGTGCAGTGCGTTGGCCCAGTGCTCGACCCGGATGTGCTTGCCCAGCAGGGGATGGAACGCGCTGGCGACGTCCCCGGCCGCGTAGATGTCCGGGTCGGAGGAGCACAGCCGGGCGTCAACCCGGATGCCGTTGCCGGTTTCCAGGCCCGCCGACGAGGCGAGCTGGCTATTGGGCGTGATCCCGACTCCGGCGATGACCACGTCCGCCTCGATGCGGCTGCCGTCGGCCAGCAGCACGCCGTCGGCCTGGCCGCCGCTGCCGGTGATCTCGGCGACCTGCACGCCGCAGCGCAGGTCCACCCCCTGCTCTCGGTGCAAGGTGGCGAAGACCTGGGCGACCTGAGGGCCGAGCACCCGCAGCAGTGGCAGTTCCGCCATTTCCAGTACGGTCACTTCTATCCCGGCGGCACGGGCCGCGGCCGCGGTCTCCAGGCCGATCCAGCCGGCGCCGATCACCGCGACCCTGGACGCAGACTGGAAGGCCGCCTTGATCCGGTCGCTGTCTGCGGCGCTTCGCAGGCTGAGCACGCCGTCCAGGCCGGCGCCCGGCACGGGAAGCCGGCGTGGCGAGGACCCGGTGGCCAGCAGCAGCTTGGCGTAGCCGATCTGGCTGCCATCGGCGAGGCTCACCTCGTGCGCGCCGGGATGGATGGCGGTGACGGCGACCCCGAGGCGCAGATCGACCTCGTGCTCGGCGTACCACTGCCGCGGATGGACGTAGATCGTCTCGCGTTCGGCCTTGCCGAGCAGGTAGTCCTTGGACAGCGCAGGCCGCTCGTAGGGCCGCTCCTGCTCCTCGCCGACCATGACCAGCGGGCCGTCGAAGCCCTCCGCGCGCAGCGTCTCCGCCGCTTTCGCCCCGGCGAGGCTCGCCCCGACGATGAGGTGTGTGGTGACCGTGGTCATGGTCAGCTCCTTTGCTGAGGTACTGGTTGCGCCCGCACGGTTGCGGCTAGCTGGTCGCCGGCCCGCTCGTGGGCCGGTGGCGGGTCCGCGCCGATCATCACGCAGCAGCATCCCGGCCTTGGGTCGAGGGCCGGATGCAGCCCGCTCGCCCCGAGGCCTGCGATCAGGCCCTCGATCAGGGCGAGGTTCATGCCGCAGACGATCTTGGTGTGCTCGGCGGCCAGGTGGTGGAACGGGCAGTTGCGCAGCCGGACGGTGCCGTCCTCGTCGTGCCATGGCTCGTAGCCCTGCTCGCGCAGTGCCGCCGCCGCGGCCTGCCGCGGATCCCCCGGGCTGGCGTCTGCCGCCCGGCGATGCCTTCCCAGGTCAGCGCCGAGCTGCTGAGCTGCGTCGTGCAGCGCGACCCGGCTCGCACCGGTGTGATCGGCTTCGACGGCCACCGCGAGCAGGCGAGCGGCCAGCTCGTACTCGCGAGCCGGCACGGTCACCGCGAACTCGCTCCCGGAGCGGGCGTACAGCTTGGCCGGCCGGCCGGCTCCGGGCCGGCCCGGCCCGCGGGCCGCTGGTAGGAGGCGGTCAGCAGTCCCAGGCTGACCAGCTTGTCCAGGTGATAGGCGGCCAGCGGGCGGCCGATCCCCGTCGCCGTGGCCGCCGCATCCCGGCCTACCGGCTCGGGGTGGCCGGATACGAAGTCGTACAGGCTGCGGCGCACGGGATCGCCGAGGCTGCCCAGCGCGGCGAGACTGGATTCCTGCTGGCTCATGTGCTAACTCTATCACTAATAAGATTTAATTAAATTAACGCGATGGGCCGGCCAGTGAGCAGGCAGCTTGCCGGGGGGCGGGCGGGCGGACAAGATACAGCTGGCTGGCCGATCACAACGTGCAGGAGGTCCCGTGAACCCGCGCCCACCGCTTCCGCCGTTCACCGAGGAGACGGCCCGCCAGAAGGTCCAGGCGGCTGAGGATGCCTGGAACAGCCGCGATCCGGAGCGAGTCGCGGCCGCTTACTCCGTGGACTCGGTCTGGCGTAACCGGGACGAGTTCATCACCGGCCGGGCCGAGATCGTGGAATTCCTGCGCCGGAAATGGAGCCACGAGCTTGGCTATGCGCTCCGCAAGGACATGTGGGCCTTCCATGGCAGCCGCATCGCGGTGCGCTTCCAGTACGAATCTCACGACCCCGGCGGTCAGTGGTTCCGCAGTTATGGCAACGAGCTGTGGGAATTTGATGAGGATGGCCTGATGAGGCGCCGTGAGGCGAGCATCAACGACGTCCCCATCGACGAATCGGACCGCCGTATCCACGGCCCGCGGCCAGAAGCAGAACGAGGCGAGACCTTCCCTCTGCGCTGAGGTGGACGGCCCTCTGCGCTGACGTCGACAGCCCTCTGCGCCCAGGTCGACGGCGCCCTACGCCGGGCGGTACACGTGCGCGTGTCATCCTCGTGGTGGTGAGAACGCGTCCTATAACCACGTTGTCGGCATTGCTCTAGCTGCGAGGAACCGCCGTATGATGACAAATCCGGACACCCGTGCCCCGGCGCCCGTCACGCGACCCGGCTTCTACGAAGTCCGCACTCCCGATCCGGAGCGGCTTGTGCACTACTACGAGGACGCACTCGGCCTCGTGGTCACCGAGCGGTCCGGATCCGCTACCTACCTCACCACCGGCGTGGATCATCACTGCGTGATCGTTGCGCCGGGCGAGCGCAATGGCCGCGCCTCGCTCGGCTTCGAGGTACTCGGATCGCTCGCCGACGTGCAGCGCGACCTCAGGAACATGGGCGTCGATGCCGAGCTGCGCTCCGACCCTCAGCCCGAGATCGGCGCCGCGCTGGTGCTGCCTGAGTACGAAACCGCGACGCCGATCTACCTGTACACGGGCCAGGCGGCGAGCGGAGTGCCGACCGCGCTGGGCATCAGGCCGACCAAGCTGGGCCACATCGCGTCGTATACGGAAGATCTGGAGGGTGCGCAGAGCTTCTACACCGACCTGCTCGGCTTCCGGTGGTCGGACACCATAGGTGACTTCTTCACGTTCCTGCGGTGTAACGCCGACCATCACGCCATCAACCTGATGCGCAGCACCAAGAAGCACGGGCTGTTCCATGTCGCGTTCGAGATGCGTGACATCGGGCACCTGAAGGACGCACTCGACCACCTGGCCAGCCGCAACATCCGTCTGCAGTGGGGACCCGGCCGGCACGGCGCGGGCCACAATATTTTCACTTATCACCATGACCCCGACGGCAACCTGGTGGAGCTCTTCACCGAAATCGACATCGTCTACGACGAGGTGACCGGTCAGTTTCAGCCCCGGCCCTGGCACGAGCACTGGCCGCAGGTGCCTCAGGTCTGGGGCGCGGGCCCCGAGGCCGCGAACAAATGGGGGCCGATCGATCCGGAGATGATGGCGCACTGATGCGCGCGGTGGTGATGCGCGCGTTCGGAGATCCGGACGTGCTGGAGATCGAGGATGTGCCGACGCCCAGCCCGGCGGCGGGGGAGGCCCTGGTCCGCGTCGCGGCGGTGGAAGTCTCGCGCACCCGTGACGTCGCCACCCGCTCTGGCCGGCATCCTTTCTCGCCGATGATCACGCTGCCGCACGTGCTGGGCGGCGACTTCGCCGGTGTCGTCGAGGCCGTCGGGGCCGGCGTCGACCCGGCCCTGGTCGGCACGCGAGTCGCCGCGATGAACACGCACACCTGCGGCGAGTGCGTCGCCTGCCGGTCGGGCCGTGAGTACGAGTGCACCCAGCTGGAAATGGTGGGCATTCACCGCTGGGGCTCCTACGCCGAGTTCACCCGCGTGCCCGCCGGCAGCCTGCACGCCCTCCCCGGCGGGATCGATCTGGCTGAGGCGGCAGCGCTGGCCGCGACCGGCCCCATCGCCCTGACCCAGCTGCGGACGGCAGCAGTAACCGACGGCAGCGACGTGCTCATCACCGGCGTGACGGGTGCGCTCGCCTCGGTGCTGGCGGCACTCGCGCCGAGCCTCGGCGCCCGCGTCATCGGGCTCACCCGCCGGGTCGGGGCCGTCGCGCCCGGCCTCGGCATCACCGTGCTCGACTCCGAGCGCGAGGACCTCACGCGGGCCATACGTGAGGTGGCGGAAGGGGCGGGTCCGGATTCCGCGATCGACAACGTCGCGGCGCCTGAGGTGTTCGACCGCTACTTCCCGACTCTGGCCAACGGCGCGCGCATCGTGATCTCGGGAGCGATCGGGACGCCCGAGCTGCCGGTGCTCAGGGTTCCGGCCATGCCGCTGTATATCCGCAGTATCTCCCTGCTCGGCGTGCGCACCGCGACCGCGCGCACCACGCTGGATTTCTGGGATCTCGTGCGCGACGGGTTCCGGCTGCCGCCCGGCCTGGTGCACGAGAGGCCCCTGGAGGACGTGTCGGCGGCGCACGACGCGGTGATCAACGGGAGTGCCGTCGGCCATACCGTGCTGCGGGTCAGCGACACCATGGGCTGAATGCCCGTGGCCGGCCGAGAAGATCACTCGGGGAGCTCAGCCCGGAAGCCCCCCGTGGCCTGGCCTCGGCGGTGCATGGCTGGGTGATGAAGCGCGCCGGATGAGCCTGCGCACGTGCAGGTGCGGCATTCCGGCCGGATCGGGCTCGGCGGCGGTGATGGCCAGACGCGGCCCGTAGCGGTGGGCCAGCGGGTCGGCGGTCAGTCCGTGCGCGATCACGCTGAGCAATATGGTCAAGACGATCACGGTAACCGCTGGCTCGGCGGACTTGCCTATGTCCTCCAGGGCCAGCAGGGCGAATACCACCGAGGCCAGGCCGCGGGGGCCGAACCAGCCCATGAAGGCAACGGCCAGGCGGCCGAGCCGTGCGCCCGCCAGCGCCAGCGCCACCGGTGCCATCCGGATCACGGTCAGGCTGAGTACGGCGTACAGCACCACCTGCCACGTCAGGCTCTCGAACGCCGGAACGACCGCGATGGCGCCGAACGCCAGCCAGACCAGCAGTGAGACCAGGGCGCCGGTCTCCTCGACGTAGGGCATCAGGCCCTCGCCGCGCTCCCCGCCGGCGGCGCCGTAGGCCAGGCCGCCCACGAACGCGGCGATAAAGCCATTTCCGTGCACCGCCAGGGCGCAGGCGTAGGAGCAGAGGGCCAGGGCCAGCACCGCAGAGCCAGCGAAACCGCCCTCGGCCCACTCGCGCCGGCGGGCCACGTTCACGACAAATCCGCCCGCGCCGCCGATGACCACGCCGACGAGCACGCCGAGCGCGAGCTCTGCGGCGGCCTGGCCAGGGCCGACGCTGGCCGCGTGCTCAGCCGTCGCGGCTCCGGCGATGGCGACCAGGACGACCGGCGTGGCGATCCCGTCGTTAAGCCCGCTTTCGACGTTGAGCAGCCGGCGGATCCGGGCCGGGACCGCCGGGTTCACCATCATGCCCGAGCCCAGGGCTGCGTCCGTCGGCGCGAGAGCCGCGCCCACCAGCAGGGCGAGCCAGATGCTCATGCCAGGGAACAGCCACAGCGCCAGCAGGGTGCCCAGGCCCATGGTCAGTGGCAGCCCGATCCCCAGCAGCCGCAGGCACAGGCCCATGTCAGTGCGCAGGTCCCGCAGCCTGACCCGGGACGCGTCCGAGAACAGCACCAGAACCAGGGTGATCTCGGCCAGCGCCTTCACCAGCTCCTGGGAAGGCGTGAAACCCAGCAGCGACAGCGGGGCGTGGGTCAGCAGCAGCCCGGCGAGCACGAAGATGATCGGCGCGGTCACGTCCCACCGCTCCAGCCGCGCGGACAGCGTCCCCCACAGGAAAACGACCGCGGCCACGATCGCCGCGTCGGAAGGACTCATCGCGTCCGGCCGCCTGCGGTCCGCGTGAACGTGAGGGCCTGGCGGCGCACGAGGCCCCAGTCCATCGGCGGCCGCGGCTCGGGGACGCCGGGCCGGCCGCGGGGGACCTGCACCCGCAGCGCGAGCGGGCGGATGGTGCAGCGCACCGGGGTGGGCATGAGGATGGCCTCGCCGTCGATCCCGACGGGGATCTGCGGCTGGTCGGCGTCGATGATGACCTCGCGCGCGGTGAGCGCGGTGACGTTGCGGGAGCGCTGGGCCGCGCGCAGCAGCCCGGCGGCCTGGGCGGCGTTGCTGATCTTGACGCCGACGATGCCGAGCAGGCCCTGGTCGAGCCGTGCGCGCCGGCCCAGGCCGGCGATGTCGCCGGTCTCATAGGGGTTGTTGCTGATCAGCACCGCCTGCGGGCCGTCGAGTATCACCTTCCCGTCGGCCCTGACCACCAGGTGCGCGCCCTGGTGGCCGGTCAGCAGGTCAGGGAGCATCGCCAGCGCGGTGCCGGTCTTCTCGTCGCGGTAAGCGGGGCTCTGCACGACCTGGGCGTAGGCGCCGAAGGACGCGTTGTTGACGAACGTGCGGTCGCCGATCAGGCCCAGGTCGATCCGCAGCTCGACGCCGTCGGTGAGGGCATCCAGGCTGGTGGACGGATCGTCACGGTCCAGCCCGAGGTCCAGAGCGAAGTGGTTGCGGGTGCCCGCGGAGATCACCATCATCGGGACGTCCCGGTCGGCGGCGATCCCCGCGACCAGGGCCTGGGTCCCGTCGCCGCCGGCCACCCCGAGCAGGTCCGCTCCGCCGTCGACCGCCTGGCGGGCCAGCGCGGCCACGTCGACGATCTCGGGACCCTCCAGCAAGGCCACCTCGGCGCCGAGCGCGGCGGCCTTGTCGGCGAGCCCGAACCTGGCGACCTTCCCGCCGCCCGACCTCGGGTTCATGATCACGAAAGGCCGCTGCGGCGGCGCGGCGCCCTGCTCGCGCGGCCTGGCCGGCGCCTGACCGCCGGCCAGTGCCGCGCGCCCGGCGGCCGCCGCGCCGGCCGCGAGCACCACGGCCAGTACAACCTCCCACAGCAGCCCGGCGATGATGTACACGACGATCACGAAGACCGGCGCGGCGACCAGGACCGCGAGCGCGAGCCAGCGCCGGACGCCGCGGTTGGCCAGGAACCACCAGGCCGCCGCGCAGGCGATAGCCAGGCCCGCGATGCCCAGCAGCAGCGCGGTGATGCTCCGCAGGGCACCCGACAGCAGCAGCACCAGCACCGCGGCCGCGGCGGCGGCCAGCGCCAGCCGGGCCAGCCAGCGCTGGCGGGCGGCCGGTGCCCGGCCGCCCGCGCCAGGGCGGCTCGTTCCGTTCGGCGTGTTCGTTCCGTCCAGCGGACCGTCTTCCTGTACTGCCATGTCATCACCCTTGCGCGCTATGTGGTGGCCGCCTGGTCTGGGGCCGCCTGGTCTGCGGCCGTCTGGCCGGGGGCTGTCCACCGGGCGCCGGTTTCATCGCGGAATGCGGCGATGGCGGCGGCGATCGTCGGGAAGAAGTGGTGCGGGTCGATCGTGCGGGTGAGCCCGTAGCGTTCGATCTTGCGCCGTACCGGGTCCTTGAGCTCGGCGAAGACCAGGCTGATGCCCTGGGCGTTCAGCGCCTCGTCGAGTTCCTCCAGCACATCAGAGGCGGTGGTGTCCACGTCCGTCACCGGCTCGGCCGCGATGAGGATCCATGCGGGCTTCGGCTCAGCCTTGGCCAGCCGCCTGACCTCGTCGCGGAACGTCGTGGCGTTGGCGAAGAACAGCGGGCCGTCGAACCGGTAGATGACCAGGCCCGGCAGCTGCGCGGCCTCGGGGTAGGAGTGAGTGTCGTGGTACCCCTCCAGGCCGTCCACGCGCCCGAGCACCGTGTCGTAGGGCCACCAGGCCCGCCGGAAGACATTGAGGATGGACAGCCCGACCGCGATCGCGATCCCCGGCAGCACGCCGAGCAGCGCGACGCCGAGGAAAGCCGCGATCGACAGCGCGAACTCGGCCTTGCGCTGGTGCCACAGCCGCATCGTGGCGGGAATGTCGGCCAGGGACAGCGAGGCGGTGATCACCACCGCGGCCAGGGCGGGCTGGGGCAGGTTACGGAACAGGCCGGGGACCAGCACGATCATGAGGATGATCAGGACGGCCCCGATGACCCCGGTCAGCTGCGTCTTCGCGCCTGACCGCTCGGCCACCGCGGTCCGCGACCCGCTGGTGCTAACCGGGAACCCCTGGAACAGGCCGGCGGCCAGGTTCGCCGCGCCGATGCCGATCATCTCGCCGTTGCCGTGGACCTCCTGCCCGGTGCGGGCCGCGAACGCCGACGCGGTGGAGATCGTGTCGGCCAGGGAGACTAGCGCGATCCCCAGCGCCCCGGCGAAGAGGGGCCCGACGTCAGACCAGCGGACGGACGGGATCGTCAGCGGCGGGAAGCCCTTGGGCAGGACCCCGACCAGGCTGACACCGTGGTCGGCCAGGTGAAAGACCGACGCCGAGACAATGGCCAGCACGACCATGATGAGCACGGCCGGGAGCTTCGGCAGCCAGCGCTGCAGTACCAGGATGAGCACGACTCCCGCGATCCCGACCGCGGCCGCGGCGGCCACCGCCTCCCCGTCGGCCACGCCTTTCACGAACCCGGTGATCTCACCGATCAGGCCATCCGCGTCGACCTTGAACCCGAGCAGCTTGGGCAGCTGACCGATCAGGATGGTCAGCGCCAGGCCGTTCATGTAGCCGATCATCGTCGGCTTGGAGATCAGGTCGGCGATGAAGCCGAGCTTGGCCACGGCGGCCAGGATCATGATTGCCGCGACCATGATCGCGAGGATGGACGCGAGCGCGACCGCACGCTCGGGGTCGCCGCCCGCGGCCATCAGCGGCAGGATCGTCGCGGCGATCATCGGCCCCAGCGACGAATCCGGCCCCAGCACCAGGATCCGCGACGGCCCGAACACCGCATACCCGAGTAGGCACATGATCGACGTGTACAAGCCGGTAATCGGCGGCAGGCCCGCCAGTTCCGCATACGCCATGCCCTGCGGGACCAGCAAGGTCGTGAGCACAACCCCGGCCACCACGTCCTTGGCCAGCCACCGGCGGCGGTAAGACGAGATCACCTGAAGCCCGGGCACCCACTGCAACATGGCGATCTGCTTACTGCCGGGCCATGGCGACTTACTGTCGGGCCATGGCGATGCGGATGAGTTCCCCGGGGTCGATCAGGTGGTCGTGATTATCGTCACCGAGGTCGATCTGGACCAGGTCGATCTTGCCATTGAACTTGCTGGTGTCGCCAGGGTAGTCGGAGCTGACCGGCATGCCGAAGTCCTCGCCGATGTCGGTGGTTTCGTCGGCGGGGAAGACCACGACACTGGGTGCTCCCGGCGGCGCCCGCAGCGGCTCGATCGGCGGGAACTTGGTGTCCGGATCCCTGGCGTCATAGGTGACCAGGCCAAAGCTGGGCTGGTCAGGGATCGGCAACACACTGCGCTGCACCTCGCGAGCCATCCTGGCCGCTCCTTCTGTTTCCTTCTGTTTCCTTCCTGACCGGCAGAGGTCAGGTGCCCACCGGCAAAGTGATGGCAAAGCCGCCGACCCCCCAGCACACCGCCGAATCCGCCCCGCCCGCATCACCTGCCGGGGGTGAAGGCATCCTTAACGCCATGTCCGAGCCTGCGGCCGCGCTCTCCTCCGCGCATTCGGCGAGAAGCGTTCTGGCTCAATGGCGCGGGGGGCTCCTCATTCCGCCCAGTGCACACCGGCGAAGGCTGCCGCGGGATCTGGCCGGGGTCCTGCTGGGATTGCTTCTGTCGCTGGGGGCTGGCCTGGCCCTGGCCGCAGGCATTGGCGGCTCGGCGCCGCCGGCCGGCTCCGGGGGGGACGCGCGGATTGTCACCGTGCTCTCCGTTCTCGGGACGGTGGCGACCATCGCCGCGGCGCTCGCGATCTGCGCCATCGCCAGCCGGTGGTGGCTGCTGCTCGAAATCGTCCTGTGCGGTGCGCTCGCCGCGGCCGGCTGCCAGCTCGTGATCCACACACTGCACGTGGGCTCGGGTGCATCGGCGGCGCCGCCCTTGGTGGCTGCGACTCTTACCACGGCCACGCTCATCTCTCGCGTTCTCACGGCGCGGATCCGCAGATACTGGTGGACCCTGGTGCTGGTCGGCCTGATCGCGCAGGTGCTCCACGAGCGATTCCTCACCCTGGGCGCGATGGGAGCGGCAGGAATCGGGCTCATGATCGGATCCGCGGCCCAGCTGGTGCTCGGAACGGGCGATGGATTCCCGACCGTGGACCGGGTCGGCGGACGCCTGACCCAGATGGGGCTGACGGTCGCGTCGCTCACCGGATCTGAGGACTCGCCCACGTGGGGGGCGGCCCGCTTCGAAGGCAAGGTCGATTCGGCGGGCCCGGTCGTCGTCGACGTCTACGGGCGTGACGTGCCTGAAGGCCAGTTCATGGCGCGGCTGTGGCGATTCGTCTGGCGGCGCCGGTCCACGCTTGAGCTCAACTTCCGCCCGGCCGAGCACGTCGAGCACGTGGTGGGCATCCTGCACTGGGCGCAGAGCCTGGGGGTGCCCAGCCCGGCCGTGCTCGCCGCGTCTCGCTTTGAGCCCGAGGGCGAGGCGGTCCTGGTCACCGGGCCGCCCGAGGGTGTCCTGCTCTCCGCGCTGGAAGCACCGCACATCACGCCAGGAGCATTGCTGGCGGCGTGGACCGCGCTCCGGACGCTGGACGAAGCCGGGATCGCCCTGCGATGGGCCCGGGGCATTGAGGTCGTGGTCGGCCCCGACGGGCGTGCCGGTTTCACTGATTTTTCGCACGGCGAGGTCATGGCCCCGGCTCAGACGCGAGATGCCGACATTGCGTGCCTCCTGGTCGAGACCGCACGCCGAGCCGACGCCCACGCGGCGGTAGATAGCTGCGTCCAGGTGATGGGAAGAGACCGGTTGCTCAGGGCCCTGCCCCTGGTGCAACCGCTGGTTGTCGCCCAGGGCGGGGGGCGCAAGGCGCGCGCCGGCCTGAGGCAGGAGTGCGCGTTGCTCAGGAAGGCAGCGGCGGCGGCACTGGACACCGAGCCCGTGGTCCCCGTGCCCCTCACCCGAGTCCAGCCCTCCCGCCTCGTCCTGCCGGCCGCGACCTTTCTGGGCATCTGGCTCCTGATCGAGCAGCTGACCGGGCTGGCCAGCATCGCGGACGTCGTGAAGGCGGCGCAATGGCTCTGGGTCCTGGTGGCCCTGATTCTCACCCAGCTGACCAACCTGACCGAGGCCATCTCCCTGTCCGGGGCGGCTCCGACCTCGATCCCCCTCGGACCACTGACCCTCCTGCGATCAGCGACCGACTTCAGCGGACTTGTCGGGGGGACGGCCGGGCGAACGACCACCGTCATCCGCTTCTATCAGCATCGGGGCATGTCCCCGGCTACTGCCGTCAGCTCGGGAGTCCTCTACAGCCTGGCCGGATTCGCGGTACAGATCGTCCTGGCCGGTGTCGCACTGCTGTTCGCGGCCGGCGAGTTCTCGACGACCACCGCCGGGGCGCCGGGTTCGGATTCTGAGATCCTGTTCAAATTCCTCCTGCTGGTCGTCGCAGCGGCATTCGTCGGTGCCATCGCATTCGCCATCCCGAGAATTCGCCGGGTCGTCAGCGCCAGGTTCCGCCCCGAGATGCAGGCCGCGTGGTCCAACCTGAAGGCCATCCTGGCCGACCCGGCCAAGGTCGGCCGGATCCTCGGGGGGCAGATCCTCACCCAGCTTCTCAGCGCGCTCGCGCTCTGGGCCGCTCTGCGCTCAGTGGGTGGCTCGGCCTCCTTCGCCTCGCTGATCGTGCTCTGTACTGTGGCCTCGCTCTTCGGCGGCATATCGCCCGTGCCCGGTGGCATGGGCGTGATGGAGGCGACCTACATCTCCGGACTGACCCTCCTGGGCGTCCCCGAGGACATCGCCATTGGCGCGACCCTCCTCTACCGCCTGTGCACCACCTACCTGCCGCCCATCTGGGGATGGGCATCGCTGCTCTGGCTGCGGCGGCACGAGATGGTCTGATGAGGATCCAGGTGCAGGTCGCGGCAGTGCTGGTCCTCACCTGGCGGGCGGATGGCATCTTGATGCCGCTAATTCGTGGCACTATGATGTCAGTGTGCGGACTACCCTGACTCTTGACCCCGACGTCGCCCAGCTTGTTGACGAGGCCGTCCACCGCGCGCGGACATCGATGAAGCAGGTCATCAACGATGCCCTGCGGCGAGCGCTGTCCCAGCCGCCGTCGCGCCGGGAGCCTTATCGCCTGCCTGCACACGAGGCGATACTGCAGCCCGGCCTGGATCTGGCCGGCTTCAACCGCCTGGCCGACGAGCTGGAGGACGAGGCGATCCTGGCGACCGGGAAGCGCCCTGGATCGTGATCGTTCCCGACGTTAACCTGCTGCTCTACGCAGTCGTGTCGGGCTTCCCGCAGCACCAGGCCGCCCATGCGTGGTGGGAGGAAACAGTCAACTCCGCGGCGGAGATCGGTCTCACGTCCCCGGCCTTCTTCGGGTTCATCCGGATAGCGACGAATCCGCGAGTGCTGTCCCCGCCGCTGACGGTCGAGGCCGCCACCGGGTATGTATCCGCGTGGCTCGGCCAGCCCAACGTCAGCCATCTCACTCCTGGCCCACGGCATGCGGAGATCGCCTTCAGCCTCCTGCACAGCGTCGGGACCGGCGGCAACCTCACGACAGACGCTCAGCTAGCGGCATTCGCCTTCGAATATGACGCGGACCTGTACTCGAACGACACCGACTTTGCCCGCTTCCCCGGCCTGCGCTGGCGCAACCCGCTGGCCTGAGCAGCCCCCGTCTTAGGTAATAGCCCCTTTCTTAGCTAATATGCGAATACGCTCGTCAACCCGGCGTTACGCATCGGCGGGCAGATAAATGCAATGAGACATGCGATGAAATTTTCACCGCATCTAATCGGCAGGCGCGATCATTGTATTGTTCCCGGTAATTCTCTTAGTATTCGGGTGAGGGTGCCCCGCAGCGGGTATCAAAACGGCGGAATGATCCGGCGCATCTCGTTCAGGTATCAGCTGCGATCTTGCCCCCCGGCGTAGGAGATGCAAGGCGATATGGAATTCCGGGCACTCGGGCCGATTGAGCTCTGGACGGCCGGCCAGCAACGTGATCTTGGGTCGGCCAGGGCGCGGTCCGTCCTGGCTATGCTCCTGCTGACTCCGCGCACCATTGTCTCGGCCGAGACTCTCATTGACCGGCTGTGGGATACGCGGCCTCCGCCCAAGGCCAGGGAGAGCCTGTCGGTCTACATCGCCAGGCTCCGGACGTTGCTCCGGCAGGCCCTGGGCGACAGCGTGCAGCTAGCGGGGCGCGCGAGAGGCTACTCGCTCGACGTCGATCCCGAGGTGGTCGACGTGCATCAGTTCCGCCGCCTGCGCCGGCAAGCAGATGCACTGGCCGCCAGCGGTGATTACGACCACGCGGCCGTGCTGCTGCGCGAGGCGGACGGGCTCTGGCGCGGGCAGGCCCTGGCCGGGATCCGCGGAGACTGGCTCGCCCGGATGCGTGACGGCCTCGAAGAGGAGCGCCGGGCGGCCATCTTGCAGCGTGTCGAGTGTGAGCTGGAGCTTGGCTGGCACGCCGAACTGATCGGTGAACTTGGCCATCTGCTGGCTCAGTACCCGCTGGATGAGGCGCTCATCGCCCACCAGATGACGGCCCTCTACTGGAGCGGCCGGTCGGGCGACGCACTGAGCCTCTACCGGGAAACCCGCAGCCGCCTCATCGACGAGCAGGGCGCAGAGCCGGGGCCAGCACTGTCCGAGCTCCATCAGCGCATCCTGGTCCGTGATCCAGGGCTGGCCGTCAAGCCGGCTGGCCAGCGGGCGGGCCGGGGGGCGCGGCCAGACACCCTGCCGCCAGGGACGGCGGAATTTGTGGGCCGCAGCGAGGAACTCGGACGCCTGGCCGGGGAGCAGGGCAGCGTCCCCGGGGTGGCCGTGATCGAGGGCATGCCGGGCGTGGGCAAGACCGCGCTGGCCGTCCACGCCGCCCGCCTTATCTCCGGGCAGTACCCGGACGGGTCGTTCTACCTCAACCTTCATTCCCACGACGCCGGGAGTCCCTCGCTCGACCCGGCCGAGGCGCTGTACCGCCTGCTCCGGATGCTGCCCGTGCCGGCGGCGCAGATACCGGACACCATCGGCGAGCGCATCGCGCTGTGGCGCGCCCAGCTGAGCCGCCGTCGCGCCATCGTGATCCTCGACGACGCGGCCCGGCATGACCAGATCCGCCCGCTGCTGCCGGTGGCCGCCCGGTGCCTGATCCTGATCACTACCCGGCGCAGGTTCCCCGAGATCGGGGGCACCCGCACGCTGACCCTCGACGCGCTGTCCGTCGACGACGCGATCACGCTGTTCCGGCGGATCGCGGGCGAGCGCCGGGCCCGGGACCCCGATACGGTCGCCGCGGCGGTGGAACTGTGCGGGCGCCTGCCGCTTGCGATCCAGCTGACCGCCGGCCGGGTCGCCCAGGATCACCCACGCGGGCTGGCCGGCCTGATCGAGGAACTGTCGCAGGCTCCCGCGCGGCTGGGCGGCCAGGGCGCGGCGAGCCCGGAGGTGATATCTGCCTTCGATCTGTCCTACCGTGCGCTGGAACCCGGCCATCAGCGGTTCTTCCGGCGGCTCGGCGTCAGTCCGTGCGTTGCGGTCGGCCAGCAGGCCGCGGCCGCCCTGGGCGACTGCACCCTGGCCGAGGCCGAGAAGGCCCTCGGTGCCCTGCTTGATCACCACCTGCTGGCCAGGGCCTCCGACGGCCACTTCCGCTTCCACGACCTCATCCGCGGATACGCGGCCGCGCGCGCCGCGCGTGATGACCCCGAAGCTGAGCAGCGGCAGGCCGTCGGCAGGCTCCTTGACTACTACCTGCACACAGCTGATCAGGCGGACCGGGTACTTTACCCGTTCCGGCGCCGGATGCCGGTGGCCGTCACTCATCGGCCGGCGGCCAGCCCGGTCCTGGGCACGCCAGAGGACGCGGCCGGGTGGCTGGAATCGGAGTGGCGCAACATCCTGCAGGCCGCGCAGCACGCGGGCCGGCACGAATGGCAGCAGAAATGCGCCGATCTCACCCACGTGCTGGCCGACTTCGTCGAGATCAGGGCGTACTGGGACGAGGCGATCGCGGCCCGCACCGTGGCCCTGCAGGCCAGCCGTGACCTCGCCGATCCGGCCAGGATCGCGCAGGCGTCACTGGACCTCAGCGCGGTCAGCCAGCAGACCGGGCATCATGAGGCGGCGCTTCCCCTGGCTGAGGAGGCCGCGGCGATCTACCGGTCGCTGGCCAACCCGAGAGGCGAGGCGCAGGCCCTCGACCAGGCGGGCCTGGCCCACCAGCGCGCGGCCCGTTCCCGTGAGGCACTGGCCTATTTCCATGAGGCCCGGATCCTGTACCGCGACGCGGCCGACCAGCGCGGCGTGGCCGGTACCTGCAGCCATTGCGGGATCGCCTGCTGGCATCTGGGGCGCTACCCCGAGGCCATGGCTCACTTGCGCGAGGCGGTGTCGCTCTACCGCGGCGCCGGCGACCGGCGCGGGGAAGCCAAGAGCCTCAACAACCTGGGCCGGATGCACCTGTACTGCGGTTATCACAGAGATGCGCTCGAAGCTTTCCAGGAATCCCTGCACATATTTAATGAGATAGGCGGAGCGCAGAACCAGGCGATTCTGTACCATAATATCGGCAGCGTTCACCATTACAAGGGCAGTTACGAGGACGGCCTTGCTGCCTGTCGCCGGGCGCTCGCGATTTACCGCAATATCGGCGATCTCCCTGATGAAGCCGACGTGCTCAATGACATAGGCGCCATTTACCAAAGCGCGGCGCGCTACGACGAGGCGCTGATTCACCATGAGAAGGCGCAGCTGATCGCCGAGGAGATCGGGAACCTGTCCCAGCAGCTGATCGCACTTCGCAGAATTGCCGACATACATCGCGGATCGGGTCAGTACGGCGAGGCGTTTGATCGTTATCATGCCGCTCTCAGGCTGGCCAGGCAGATCGGTGACCCCTACGAGGAGGGCAAGATCCTCGAAGGAATCGCAGAATCGACGCTCAGCACGCAGCGGCCCCATGCGGCGCGGATTGTCTTCAGGCAGGCGCTAGACATCTTCGAACGGCTCGGCGTGCCAGAGGCAGAGTCGGCGCGGATACGCATGGAGACCATGGACCCCGCTTGCGGCCGCCGCATCTCCTAGCCGACACGTGGGGCCGGACCGCCCGTCGGACCGGTCCGGCAGGCCCGTGACCTGGCGTGCAAGGTAGGCGTCAAGGGGAATGCAATCTTGGCCGCCAGGCTGGTAGCACACGATTGTGCTGCATCTCACGGCAGCGGGAGCCGCCAACGGCCGGCTGCCGGAGGGCGCACAGGCTGCCAGGGAGGCCGCTGTGGGACTGATTCAGGGTCGAATTCTTCCCCATCACCGCCGGCGTGCTCCTGGCCGTCACCGGCCGCGCGGCCGCGCATACGGCCAGGAGCGGGGCGAGTCCGCTGCGTTCCCGGCTTTCCAGGCCTGCCCGCTGGCCGAGGCCGAGACGCAGACCGGGCTAGCCGCCGACCAGGACCTGCTATCGGCCGTGCGGTCCTTCGCGGGCGATGACCCGCTCGCCCTTGACCGCCTGCTCGTCAGCGCTGAGCGGTTCATCACGCTGTTCCACAGCGAGAATGGCACGCAGTCGCCCGACCAGCGGCTCCGGGAGGTCCGCCGCGAGATCGAGACGACGGGTACCTACGGGCACACCCCGGCTGAGCTGGAATTCGGCGCGCGTGTCGCCTGGCGGAACAGCTCGCGGTGTATCGGGCGACTGTACTGGCGGAGCCTGCGGGTGCGCGACCGCCGCGAGGTCACCACGGCACCGGACATCGCCGCCGAGGCGATCATGCACCTGCGTGAGGCAACGAACGGCGGCCGGATCCGGCCGGTGATCACCGTGTTTGCCCCGGACGCGCCGGGCCGGCCAGGACCGCGGATCCTCAGCTCGCAGCTGATCAGGTACGCGGGGTACGAGACCGCTGGCGGCGCCGTCATCGGCGACCCGGCGAACGCGAGCATCACCCGCCTGGCCCGCGACCTCGGCTGGCCAGGCGGCCGGCCGCCGGCCGGTTCGACATACTGCCCCTGCTCGTGCGGGAGGCCGGCGCGCCGGTCACGCTGCATGAGCTGCCCGCCGACGCATTACTCGAGGTACGCATCGAGCATCCGGAGTTTGACTGGTTCGCCGAGATGGGACTGCGGTGGCATGCCGTGCCGGTCATCAGTGACATGTACCTGGACATCGGCGGCGTCTGTTACCCCGCCGCGCCGTTCAACGGCTGGTACATGGGCACGGAAATCGGATCGCGCGACCTCGGCGACACTGACCGCTATGACCAGCTGCCGGCCATCGCCAGGTACATGGGCCTGTCCACGGCCAGCGACCGGACCCTGTGGAAAGACAAGGCCATGACCGAGCTCAACCTCGCGGTCCTGCATTCGTTCAGCACCGCCGGGGTAACAATCGCCGATCATCACACCGAGTCGGTTCGCTTTCTCCAGCACATGGAACGGGAAGAACGGCATGACCGGGCATGCCCGGCGGACTGGGCCTGGATCGTGCCGCCCGCCGCATCGTCCGCGACCCCGGTCTTCCACCGGACTTACCAGGATTTCGACCAGGCGCCGAACTTCTACCGACACCCGCCAGGCTGAAGCCGCCGTCAGAGCCCGATGCTCCGGCGATCGGCCTGCCCCTGGGCCACTTGCTGGAGTGAGGCTGCTTCCTGGAGTGAGGCTGCTTCCTGGCGCTCCCACTCCTCGATACCGCTCAGGATGCCTTCGGTGTACGCCCGCAGGTGGGCCCGGTAGACGTCGCTGTAGGTACGCAGATACGCCAGTTCGGCCTGCGCGGCCTGCCGCTCGCGCTCGGTCTGCGGCGGTACCGCGACGTTCAGCGCGGAGACCGCCGCCTCACGGGCCCTGGCATGAGCCTCTTCCAGGACCATGTCCGAGTGCTGCTGAGCCTCTCGCATGATGTCATCACGGCGCAGCCTGGCCTCCTCGGTTACCCGGCTGCTGTACGCCTGGGCGTCGGCCACGTACCGGTCGGCGGTGACCTGGGCGGTGGACAGTATCCGCACCGCGTGGACGTGCGCGTCTGCCTCGCCGAACAGCACCGAATGCGGTTCACCGCTGGCCTCTCCGGCGATAATCCGCCGCCGCAGCCGCTCAACTTCCTGCCACAGGGATGCCCGCTCGTTCACCAGACGCACGAGCTCGCCGTGCACCGCGGACAGGAACTCATGGACGGGCTCCTCGTCGTAGCCGCGCCGCCCCAGCCGCGACATGGGGAACGTCACGGTCTGCAGCTGCTCGGGAGTCAGCCTGTTCTCCTCATCGAACCATGCTGTTGTCAAGGCTCACTCCACCCGAAATCCTCGATGTGTATCTGATCCTGCGCCATTCCCGCTGAAGCCAGCCGCGCGACAGCTTCCTGGACCATCTCGGTCGGGCCGGCCAGGTAGGCATCGTGCCCTGACCAGTTGCCGTTCCTGGCCACCACGTCCGGGAGGCTGCCGGTCTCGCCGGCGAACCTAGAATCGGCTGACACGGCAGGCGTGATAGTCAGCCACGGGTACTGGGCGGCCATCTTCTCCAGGCTCTCCAGGTCATACAGTCCGTCGGCCGTCCGGGCGCCGAAGAACAGGTGCACCTTCGGCGGCCGCGGCAAGGCCGTTACCTGATCGAGGATGGCTTTCAGCGGGGCCAGTCCGGTACTTCCCGCTACGAGCAAGATGTCCCGCCCGGAGACGGGGTTACTCAGCGTGAGAGCCCCGACGGGAGGTCCCAGCCTGAGCTTGGCGTCAGCGATCTTGCTACTGGTCAGAGCCATGCTCACCGCGCCGCCGTCGATCAGCCGGATATGGAACTCCAGGAGCCCGTCGTGGCGCGGCGCGCTGGCCATGGAGTAGTAGCGCCACAGCTTCGGGCGGCTGGGGGACTCGATCGCCACGGACTGCCCCGGCCGGTAGTCCATGTGCGGCTCCGGCCGGACGAACAGCACGGAGACATCGAATGCCCTCCGCTCGTAAGCCACGACCGTGCCCTGCCACCAGGGCGGCCGCCGCCCTTCGTCGGCGCGTGCCGCCGCGATCATGACGGAGCTGATGAGCTCGTAGGCCGCCGTCCAGTCAGCGGCCAGCGCGGGCGTCCAGGCCGGCCCGGAAAAATGCTCTAAGGTCGCCAGGAGGCTGGCGCCCACGGCGCCATAGTGCTCGGCGACGGCGCCGAACTTCCGGTGATCGCGGCCCAGTCCCTGAAGGAACGCAGTCAGCTCATCGATACTGTCTACCTGGGAAACGATCTTCACCAGCGCATCGACGAGGTGACCTCGCTGCACGGCCATGGAGACCGGGAATAGCTCCCGCACCTCAGGATGCCTGATGAACAGGTCGGCGTAGAAGAACAGCGGTACCTCGTCACCATGCATCGCGACTTGGGCGAAGCTTTCACGCAGCCGGGCAACGTCCAACGGTCCCGCCTTCCTCCGTCGCTTCTGCCAGCGGACTGATATGGGGGGCACTCTCACCTCCGGCCGCAGAGATCCGGTCAGACTGCTGACGCTGGATCGCGCCGGTACTTGCACGACAAACACTGCTGCAAGTTGCAGTGCAAGACATCGGTCAGTTGACGGATATTTGAAGCGGTGACCATCCCGGCGAGCCTGCGCCGGCTCGATGACCGCTGCGGCGTGCGGGGGCGGCGTCAGAGCGGGACCAGCCGATGATTTCGCAGGTCAGGCTGGAGGAGAGCGGGGCGATGTCGTCGCGGATCTGGCCGCAGATGCGCCGCTGGCCGCGCCCGGCCGTGGCCGCCAGGATCGATCCCGATGTCACAGCCCGGGATGAATGGTGGTGTAGCTTCTCTCTCCCGAAGGCCCTGCTACCCCCGAGTTACCGATGAGGTGATCTTCCGATGAAGACGCATAACTGGTCAGTCCACGTCGCCGGGCGGACCAGCGGACCGGCTCACGCCGCTCCCCGTCAGCCCTCGGCAGGCACGGTTCGTTCCTGGGCGGTGCGCGGGATTCTCGCCCTGGCTCTCGTGCCCGCAGGCTTCGGCGCCGTGGCCGCCGCAACGTCGTCGGGCCACGGCAGCGCCGGCCATGCGAGGGTCCCTCAGCCAGCCGGGAACCATGCTCACGTGACGGGCGCTGGCGCGGCCAGCCTCGGCCCCGCCAAGATGCCCTGGATGTATTAACCGGATGTATTAACCAGGGATCACGCCAGGAGCGCGGGCGTCCCGGACGCCAGGATCTTCGGCCGTTCGCGGGTCATCCGACCTCAGCGACCGGTGAGGAAAATCAGTACCAGGGCGACGCCCAGAGTGAGTGCGATGAACGTCGGGCTGTGCGTGCGCAGCATCCCGCCGGTGGCCGCGACCGGCTTTTGCCGGGCCAGGGCGCCGGCTAGCCCGAGCACGAAGATTATCGGCAGGTAGCGGCCGATGAGTCGCTCTCACTCCACCACCCGGTCGGGGCGGGACTCATGGTCCTAACACCACTCAGGCACCGCGGCCGGAAATCCTGACGAGATCGATGCGCCAGAGGGCCGTATGGGCCGCGCATGAAACCGGCCGCAGCGCGCATGAATGGCGCAAGGATGCTTTCCCTGCCCCGCCAGAGCAGGTTACGTAGGCAGTGATGTCTACACGCGCAAGGAAGGAGCGTTGCCCGTGTCCCCAGTTTTCCGGGTCATTGTGGGCGCGAGCGGCTCGCCGGGCAGCATCCGGGCGCTGCGTTTCGCCGAGGACATAGCCCGCCATAGTGCTAACGCCGAGCTGGTACCCGTGCTGGCCTGGACACCGCCCGGCGGGGAACTCGCCGACCGGCGCTCGCCCTCCCCGCCTATGCGCCGCGTCTGGCAGCAGGCCGCCGCGCAGCAGCTTCGCGATGCGCTCGACGCGGCATGGGGCGGAGCGGCCACCGGGCTGACCGTCCGGCCCGTGGTACAACGCGGCGAGCCCGGCGCCGTCCTGGTCAGTATCGCCTGCTCCGCCGATGACGTGCTGGTCGTGGGAGCTGGACGGCGCGGCATGCTGGCCCGAGTCCGCGGGCGGGTCAGCCGGTACTGCCTGACCCACGCCCAGTGCCCGGTATTTGCCATCCCGCCCCCCGCCATCGCCAGGGAGGCGGGCCACGGCCCGCGCGCCTGGGCGTTCCGGCACCGGGAACTGACCCTGGACCAGGCGCTGCGCGACTGGGACAACTCGGCCGCCTAAGCTCCAGATCTCCGGGTCCGGCGACCCGATCGCGCGCCATCCCCGCCGAGTAGCCTGATGCTTGATGGTCATCGGTTACTGACAGGGAGTGCAGCATGAGCGGCGATCTCGCAGCGATATCCCCGGACCTGGCCACGCTCGACGAGCTGCGCGAGCTCGGTCAGCAGCTGCGGGTCGACTCGATCCGCGCGAGCACGTCGGCCGGGTCGGGGCATCCGACCTCGAGCATGTCGGCCGCGGATGTGCTGGCCGTGCTCGTCGGACGGCATCTGCGTTACGACTGGGCCAGCCCTGGCGAGGCGGGCAATGATCACCTGATCTTCTCTAAGGGACATGCCTCGCCGCTGCTGTACTCGGTCTACAAGGCGGTCGGTGCCATAGCGGATGAGGAGCTGATGACCGGCTACCGGCGCTTCGGATCACGGCTCGAGGGCCATCCGACACCGGTTCTCCCGTGGGTGGACGTGGCGACCGGCTCGCTGGGGCAGGGGCTTCCCGACGGCGTCGGGGTCGCGCTGGCCGGTAAGTACGTGGACCAGCTGCCCTACCGGGTCTGGGTGCTGTGCGGGGACAGCGAGATGGCCGAGGGCTCGATGTGGGAGGCGCTGGACAAGGCCTCGTATTACCACCTGTCGAACCTGATCGCGATCGTCGACGTCAACCGGCTCGGCCAGCGCGGGCCGACGGAGCTGTCCTGGGACCTGAGCGCCTATGCCCGCCGGGCCGAGGCGTTCGGCGCGAGGGTCCTGCAGATCGACGGGCATGACGTCGCCGCCATCGACGCGGCGCTGTCTGACGCCGGCCGCATGGCGGGTGACCAGCCGGTCGTGATCCTGGCCCGCACCGAGAAGGGCCGTGGATTCAGCGAGGTGCAGGACAAGGAGAACTGGCACGGCAAGCCCTTTCCGGCCGAGATGGCCGAACGGGCGATCGTCGAGCTCGGCGGCGAGCGGAACCTGCGCGTGCGCGGCGCGCGGCCTGAGCCCTCGGGACGGCCGGAGCGCCCTGGCCGGGGCGACGCCCCGGTGACCATGCCCGCCTATGAGATCGGCGCCAAAGTGGCGACCCGCAAAGCCTATGGCCAGGCGCTGGCGGCCCTGGGCGCGCGACTCGACGTGATCGGGATGGATGGCGAGGTCAGCAACTCCACCTACGCCGACCAGTTCGCCGGCGCCTATCCCGAGCGGTACTTCGAGATGTTCATCGCCGAGCAGCAGATGGTCGCGGCGGCCGTCGGGTTCAGCGTCCGGGGGTATGTGCCCTTCGCCTCGACATTCGCGGCCTTCCTGACCCGCGCGCATGATTTCATCCGGATGGCGGCCATCTCCCAGGCCAGCATCTGCCTGGTCGGCTCCCACGCCGGTGTCGAGATCGGCGCCGACGGGCCGTCGCAGATGGCCCTGGAAGATCTCGCCATGATGCGGGCCGTGCACGGCTCCGCCGTCCTGTACCCCAGCGACGCCACCAGCACCTGCGCCCTGGTCGCGGCGATGGCTGACCGGCCGGGCGTCAAGTACATGCGGACCACCCGCGGGGCCTATCCGGTCCTGTACGCGCCCGGCGAGCAGTTTCCCGTCGGCGGCTCCAAGGTGCTGACCGCCACGGCGGAAGACCAGGTCACCCTCATCGGCGCCGGCGTCACCCTGCATCACTGCATCGCCGCCGCCAAGACGCTCAGCGATGAGGGCATCCCGGCGCGAGTCATCGACCTCTACTCCATCAAGCCGGCCGACGCCGCCACCCTCACCGCCGCAGCTCGTGAGACTGGCCGGCTCGTCCTGGTCGAGGACCATCACCCCGAGGGCGGACTCGGAGAGGCCGTACTCGGGACGCTGGCCGGCTGCGGGGTCAGCGGCGTGGCCGTGGCGCACCTGGCCGTTACCGACATGCCCGGCTCCGGGACGCCGGAGGAACTGCTGGCCGCGGCCGGCCTGTCCGCCACCGACATCGCCGCCGCGGCCCGAGCGCTGATCAGCGCCCCGCCCATCTAGACGACGCTCTCAGGAGCGCGCATAATGCACACGTCCGTCGTCTCGCAGCGCCGTGTGCGCGCGAAATGACTGACTCGGAAAATGGCTGGCCGATCTTCGGTCGAAGAGAATCCTGGGAGCTGGCATGGGGTCATCGAAATTCCGGGCGCGGCTAGAGACCGCGATCGCGCTATTCGCTGGGGCACTAGGCATACTGACCATATTCTGGCATGACTGGATCGAGGCCCTGACTGGCTGGGATCCAGATCACCATAATGGCAGTTTCGAATGGATAATCGTGGCTGCCCTGCTGGCGGTAGCTGTCGTTCTGGGCCTTATGGCGCGTCGCCACTGGCGACTGCTGGCCGCGACCGCTTAATGGCAGCTGACGGAGCCCTGAAATGAGCGGTCTGCGCGAGGAACTGCTGCCCATTCGCGGCGGCGGAAACGGAACTGACCCAGGCGGCGCCAAGCCGCCGGCCTGGCAGCACGATGGCGCTGTCGTCAAGGAGGCGAGCGGCCCGGATGTCTTCATCCTGTTCGGCAACGCCCGGTTCCATATCAGCAGTCCCGGCGAGCTGACTGCTCTGGGCCTATCGTGGGCGCAGGTGGTCACCGTGCCCGACGGGGCCCTGGCGCCGTTCGCGCGAGTTCCGGATCCGGGCACGCTCGTCCGCGACCGGAGCGCTCCGGAAGTCTGGCTCAGCCTCGGCTCGCAACTGTGGTGGGTGCCGAGCACGGAGGCCATGCGATTCCTCGGCCTGCAGTGGGGCCAGGTCCATATCGTTCCGGCCGGGTCCCTGTCCGGTCTGCCGCAGATTCGCTCGCAGTCCGCGTCGGCTACCCCGTGCTCAGCGGTATTCCCGCCCGCCAATCCCAAGTTCTGGGCGCGGACCGACGTTCCCGGTTTCAGCCTGCCGAATGGGGCGCGGATCGTGGAGCTGCGCGGCTGGCTGCGCACTGTGGATACCGGCCCGAATCCCGTCGATCCGGACTGGCACATTCAGCTGGATCCCGACCCTGCGTGGCTCGACGTCCTCGGCGCTAACCCGGGCACCTTCTTCAAGGTGGGCGACATTCTCGGCCTGGGCGTCAATCCGCTAACCGATGACAGCGACTTTCATGTCCGTGTCGCTACTCCGACGCTGCACCTGGAGGTGAATGGCTGGGAGAATGACAAGCACCCTGGGGTTGCGCCGCCGTCGGACTGGACAGTTCAGGCCGGCGGCCTGAACGGCGTGATCTGGCCGTACCAGCCAACGATCTCGGGCGGTAGCGGGAGCACTGCACTCGTGGCGGGACAGTACGTGCGGGTCATCGGCAGCCTGGTGACCGATATTCCGCACGAGCACGGGCAAGGCAGCGGGTTCGTCGAGTTCTGGCAGCATTACTTCGGGATCGGGGCCGGCAGCGGACCGTATGACTCGGCCGCGCAGGACTGGGGCGGAAACCTGACCGAGCAGGACCAGGCGCATCCGGCGCGGTGGACGGAAATGCACCCGCCCGACCTGATCGTCGTCGCCGATACCCAGCCAGTGCCACAGCCTGCGGAAGCTATCTTCGGGGTGGCGCTGGTGGCGCGGGCGTCGGTCATCGACCCAGTCGGCCCGGATAAGGAAGTCACGGTCGACCTGCATCCGCCTGCGCCGCAGCCACCGCACACCAAGGCGGCCATCATCGAGTACGTCGGCCCCGAGACCCGGTACGCGTCGATCACCGAAGGCAACGCGACTCGCAATGGGGCCGCGATCACGCTGTACAGCGACCGGGCGACCATACATGTCAAGGTGCACGGTGACGCGTTCGCCGGCCGGGCCGGCATGTTCAAGGCAATCTATCGCCTGTCGTGGGTTCCTGACCCGCACAGTTTCAGGCTGAAGGTCAGCATGCAGCCTGCCGCCGTGCGGGCGGGAATCGCGTCCGCGGTCACGTTCGTCTGCGTGGACGCGGACACCGGCACGCCGCTCGCCGGGACCGTCAGCCTGAACGGGCAGGCTCTCGGGGCGACGAACACTCAGCTGACCGAGGCATTTACCGCCCAGCGCGTCAGGGTGTGGGAGCCCGGTGACCCCAAGGGAGTGGGATCCCAGCGCGCTGGTCACTGGGTCTGGGACGAGGCGGATCCGGTTGTCGAGGTCGACGTGCCCAACTACACCTCCGCCACGTGCACCGTTAACCTGGGCTAGCTGTGTCGTCCGTGCGCCGCATACTGGCCGGGACCGGTATCGCGGACGGCGTGATCTGGAGCGTCGATGGGGTCACGGTGCCCTGCACGACCAGGCCGATGCAGCCGATCGACAATCGCAGCTCGGTGAGCCCGGTCAGGTCGAGGGCGGCCCCCGCCGAGGGGTCGACGAACAGCGTCCAGTCCGCCAGCGCGCCGCGGCCCCAGAAGGAGAACGGCGGGCCCGGCTCCGCGGCGGTCTGCGGCTGCGCCGGAATGGCAGCACCGGGATCCGAGCCGGCCGCGACGTTGAACGCCTCGACGTGACTGAACAGCGAGAACTCGATGTCCGGCGGCTCCGGCAGGTCGGCCGCCGGCGGCCGCTTCATCACCCAGTGCCCGTTGTGCTGCGCCCACACCAGCGCCGCGCCGGAAGCCACGGCGCCGACCAGCTCCAGCTGCAGGGTATCCACCTTTAGCTCGTAGATGTCCGAGGGGATCGCTGCGCCGGCCGGGTCCGGGCCGATCCCGACCGAGAACTGCAGGCCGCTGCCGCTGCGCAGCTGATCCAGCGCGCCCTCATCATTGATCACGACCTCGATCACCGGGTGGACGACGTCGTAGCCGCTTGACTGCGCCTCGTTCAACGCGACGAAGATCTGATTCCACGTGATGACGTCGGCCGGCAATGTGGCGAGGCTCTCCAGGGACAGCAGCACCCGCTGCACGGGCTGCCCGATCAGGTCGTAATCGGTATCGGGATGCAGGTACCCGTAGTCGAAGTGGACGTCGCTGGCGTCGCTGAGCTGGTAGATCTCCAGCGCGCGCCGGGCGAGGAACACGTCCTCGGCGACCATGTCAGCCAGCGCACGGGCGACGGTGATCAGCTGGCCGAGCGCATTGTCGATGAACGCCTCGGTGTCGGCCCAGGTGCCCAGCAGCGACTGGGCGGCAGCGACCTCGGTCGTCAGATCGGCGGCGCGGGCTTGCGCCGCGACCACCTGGTCGGCGGCCTGCTGCTGACGGAGCTGGGCCACCATCTCCTGCATGGCGACGGTCGCCTGCTGCATGGCCAGCTGCTTGATCTGCGCGTCGGCCGCCGAGCCGCTCAGCTCCTGGTAGACCTTCGTGAAGTTGGTGATGGCGTCCTGACCGCCCTTGAGCAGATCCGTCAGGTCACCGCCGACACTCTTGCTGTCGTTCCAGAACGACTTGCCGGTCGCGAGGAATCCGAGCACCTCGGACAGCCCGGACTGCGGATTGTCGGCTGCGGCGAGCGCACCAGGGATGGACACGATGGCGCCAACGCCGGAGACCAGCCCGGCGATGCCGGCCGCCGCGCCGCCGAGCGTGGTGATCAGGTCGCCCAGGCTGAGTGGCTGATTCTGCAGAGCGACGATCTGCTGCTGCAGGGTCGTCCACTGCGCGTCGTACATGCTCCGCTCGGAGTTGGCGACCTGGACGCCGTCGTTGGCACTGACCAGGTCGAGCTGCGCTTCGGTCAGCCGATCGCTGAGCTGGCCGACCGTGAGCTGCAGCTGGTCCTTGGTGGCCGCGGCGATCTCATCTTCGGTCGACGTCTCCTGCAGCGCGAGGAACTCCGAGAGCGCGAGCTGCGTCTCGCCGAGCAGGCCTGCGGAGATGTCCTTGTAGTCAGGGGCCATGTCGAGATCGCGCGAAATCCCGCCCGGCGTCTCCTGCGCCACCACGCGCTGGCGCAGGGTCGCAGCCAGGGTATTGGTCGGATCCAGTCCCAGCGCCGCATCGAACTCCGCCAGCGCGTGCAGCTGATCGGCCGCGTCAAAGAGCCGGAACAGGTAGGTGCCGACCTCGGTCCGGTACTGCGCCCACGATGACGCAGCCTCGGCCGGCACGCCCGCGTAGACCTGGCTCGATGGCGCCACCGAAATAGTGATCGACCCATCGGCGCCGGCCGGTCCCTGGCGTCCTGCGCGGCCGTCGCGGCCCGGCGGGACGCCGCTGCCACCCTGGCCCCCGGCGCCCCCCGCACCGCCTGCCCCGCCCGGTGCCGACGCGGCGGGCGGCGCTGCGGCCGATGCGTAGGAGATGACCACGGTGCCCCCCGCCCCGCCGCCGGACCCGTTGCCGCCGTCCCCGCCGTTGCCGCCGGGCAGTATGTGTGGCTTGCCGTTGAGGATGACCCTCTGGCCATCGAGCCCGGCCTTGCCCGCAGTCCCTGGCGCCCCGTGGCTGCCGGCTGCGTCCAGCTGGAGCGCCGTCGTGATCGTCTCGGCGTAGATGCTCACCGATCGCCCGGTGGCCAGCGCCATCTGCACCACCGGCGCCGTGCTGAGCGAATCGGCCATGATGATGTAGTCGAGCCCGCCGGGCAGGCTGTTCAGCTGGCAGGTCGCGGCACCGAGCACCAGCGTCTCACCCGAGCCCGGAGTGATGTCCAGGGCGGCGAGCTGACCGGGCAGCGAGTCGTCGATGGTCAGCTGATCTCGGAAGAAGTAGTACGTGCTCACCGGAGTCTCCTGTCAGAGCCGTTAGCTCAGCCGCCGTTGAATGGGGCGAATCTACGGAGACGGGCCAGCGCTCCGCATGGGGGAAGGCCCCCCATGTTGGGATCGGCGGCTACCTATCTTTGGCTGGTGAGCCCGGGCGGCGCAGCTTCGGCGCCGGCCGCGCGGTGCTGTCCCGCTCGGTCACGCTTTCTTGTATCCCAGGTATCCAAGCAGCTTGCTAGCCGCAGAAAATGCTCGCGGGTCGAACTCCTCGGGGGAGACAATAATCTTGAGGTTCTTGGTCACCGGGCGTTCCAGGCTAGCAGCGTGAAAGCTTAGGATGAGGAATAGCAGTAGCCCGTTGAACGGAAGCTGGCTGCGCGCGAATCCGGCGCCTATAACGGGTACCACGACAGAGGATGAGTTCTCGCGACGCATCGCGGTCCACAGCGCGTCATAGGCGAATGCCAGGTCCTGCCAGGTCGTGCGGGAGCCGCCTGCTGTTTTCGTAGACAGGCAAAATAGCCACCCGTAGTGCCCTTCAGGACTCGAAAACCGTATTGTCTCTCCCAATTCCAGGTCCGCATCACGCGGGTCCGCGGGCTTCGTAGCTAGTTTGTCCTTGAGCTTTCCGCTATCTTGCTCGAACCACCTCTCGATGAGCTGGCTGATCAGCGAATCAGGGCCCGTCTGATCCAAATCCAGCGACAGGCTGCGATCTGCTGTCACCACGATCCCGGATCCCTGATCAAACAGGTCTCCGACGCACAGTTCGACGGCCCAGAGGCCGGGCTCGAATATGAACCGCCCGCGGAAACTTGGAATTCGTAGGAGAAAACTCCCGATAATGATAATGCACAAGAAAATTGCCCAGGCATATTTGGGAATATCCGAGACTAGGTGGGAAGAGATCAGTCCGGCAACTCCGACTATCGTTCCGAGTCCACCCAGGCCAGCTAGCACCGTCCCTACGAGGCCATTCTGATAGGTTTCCTTAACAATAAGCAAATGGCTGCGCTGCCGAGCTGCCATGGATCACACCTGCCGTTAGTGCCGTGGACCTGGGAAGGCCGCTGGATGTGCGAGCAAGAGGTTGTAGCGTCTGTGCTGACTATGCCGTGAGCAGGCTGGAGTGGCTACCTCCTCGGCCTCGTCAACATCATCTTCACCAACGCGCGACGCTATACCATGACCACGCACATCGGGGGACGCCGCCTCGAGTGCACGGACGGGGCATCTGGCCGCCGCGCAGGCTTTTGCGCCGGGAACGTCCGCTATCGGGTATCAGCTGACGGATTGCTGGCTCTTTCTCCTATGGCGGACTACGATCTCAGGTTTGGGGGGTAAAGATGCCTAGCAAGCGGCGTTGGCTCGACCCGGTGGGGCCCTTCGGCAATCCGGACGGGTCGCGAGCCGACATCGAGAATGTGATCAGCGAGTTCGTCGACTTCGGCGGTAATCCGGCGTTCGGCCATCTCGCGACCCGTGCGAACGACTCCATGGTCAGGGTCATCGTGGGCAAGCTGGGGGCGGGCAAGACGGTCTACCTGCGGCGTCTCCAGGACTTCCAGTCGCATCAGGACTCGGTCTACGCCGACGTGCCGCAGCAGAGCTTGCCGAGGACCGAAGTTGTGGTGAAGGCCTGCCAGTGGTTCTCCGATCGCGTCCTGGTCGAGAAGTGGATGCAGATCTGGGAGCGCGCGATCATACGGTCGCTGGCCTCGCACCTGCTGCGCCGTCCCGAGCTGCGCCAGCAGATGAGCGACGATCAGGCCAAGGAGATCGAGCAGTCGTATGTGCGGCTGCTCGACGACTTCCGTCGGCCCCGGTCGATCTACAGCGAGGTGCGCGACATCATTAACCAGCGGCAGACCGCCCATCAGCTGTCCACGTACCTCGACGACCCGCTGTGGGACGACCTCGAGGATCTGCTCGGCGAGGTTATCAGCCGGTGCAAGCCGATCTATTTCTACCTGGACGCGGTGGACGAGGAGTTTGGCCACGCCCCGATGTACTGGCTGAAGTGCCAGGAGGGGCTGTTCTATCAGGTTATGCGGCTGCTTCGCGACCACCGGCTGGGCGGCCGCCTGCATGTCGTCATCTGCATCCGCGATATCGTCATGTCATCGGTGTACCGGTCAGAACATGCGCCGCGGTACTACAACGAACCGCACATACGCGTCCTGACCTGGGACCGCAGCTCGCTGCTCTATTTGCTGCAGCATAAACTGCAGCGGCTGCCGCAGTCACTGCTGATGCAGCGCTCCACCACCAGCGTCCCCACGATCCGCGATTGGCTCGGGATTAACGGCGACTGGCCGGGGTGGGATGGCGCAGGAACGGTCGAAGACTACCTGCTCAGCCACACGAGGCTGATCCCGCGCGACATCATCTCGCTCGGCAACGAGCTGTCGGAGGAGGTCCTGCGGCAGAAGCAGGCCGGCTGCGACAGCCTATCGCCGAAGGTCCTGAGCGGCGTGGTCGGACGCTGCGCCAAGCGGTTCGGTGACTCCCAGCTCGCCCAGTGCGCTAACCAGATCTCGGCGGACCTCATGCCGAAAAACGCCGCCCTGCACAATTACTCCGAAGTGTTCACCAGCACCCAGGCCTACATCAGCGGTGTGCGGGAGGATGTTCGCTCCTTTGTAAGGCTGATCGGCGTCGACCGATTCCCGCGGGCAGATCTGGCCGGACTTCAGGAAGTGGCGAATCTGCACTTCGAGCAGGCGACGGACCTCGCCGCCGTCCTCTGGCAGAACGGCATGCTCGGGTATATCGACGAAACCGGGCAACGCCGGTTCTATTCTCTGGGCGACGTCGAGGAGTTTCATTTCCCGCCGGAGGTAGACACGTACGTATTGCATCCGTGCTTGGTGAATGCCGTCGGCGGGATACGGCGCCTGGAAGCCGACTCTGCTGAATCCGGAAGCCTGCAGTGAGCGCAATCCAGATCATCGAGTACGACAGCTGGCCCGAGCTTAAGCGGGATCTCTTCGTTGAGCTGTTCGGAAAAAGCGCGTTCCGCCCAGGCCGTTATCTTTTCCGCGGGATGGGCAACGCCGACTGGAGGCTGTCGTCCTCGTTCGACCGGCGCTTCTCGTCGCTCGGCCGTGACCGGCGGCTGCAGCTGTGGGAAAAGCTGATCCACGAGTGGCGGCGCAGCTGCGAGGAGACGGGCGTACCAGATCCGATCGTGCGCGACGATCAGAAGCTGTGGGCCCTCGGGCAGCACAATGGCTTGCCAACGCGCCTGCTCGACTGGACCACTAGTCCATACGTCGCAGCGTTCTTCGCCTTCCACGACTGGGTCCTCCGGCTGCCCGAGGAGTTCAGTCATGTCGCGATCTGGGTGCTGCACCTGGAGAACCCCGTGTGGTCAAAGGAGATGGGCGTTGAGGTCGTCACCCCGCCAGCGCTGGAGAACATCCGGCTGCGCAATCAGAGCGGCAAGTTCACGCTATCCAGGACGCCGTTCGCCAGTCTGGAGGAGTACGTGGAGCAATCGGCGACTGACCTAGCCCTGACGAAGGTTGTGCTGCGCGCGGGGGAGGCGGTGCAGGCGCTGCCCGACCTCGACTCGATGGGGATCAACAGCTACCACCTGTTCCCGGATTTTACGGGTCTGGCCGGAATGGCCACCATGCGGCTGCTCCTGGCGCTGGCCGGTCACGACCTGTGAAGGCCCCGCCCGGGTGACCGTCACCATCGCCGACGGTACCGATCCAGTGCCCTGGTAGCCGCGTCCCGGCCATGCTTGCCATCAGGTGCGAGAATCCGGCTCATCACATTCGAGGGTGTAGGCAGGGTCTGAAGCCGCCGGTCTCGAGTAGCGATCTCGCGATGTAGTTGGTGAGGTTGCGGAACCCGAGGGCGCTTCCGCGGAGATGTTCGAGCCGCCCGTTGATCGCTTCTGTCGGGCCGTTGCTGGTGCCGGGGCGATCGAAGTAGGCCAGGACGTCAGATGCTCTGCGCTTGAGGGTCCGCCCCAGGGTGATGAGCTCGACCAGCGGGCTGGGGACGCCGTGGCTGAGCGACGAGATGAGCCTGACCATGAGGTCGCGGCCCTTCTTCTTGTTGGGCTCGCGGTGGGCGCTGATCATCCGCTGGTAGATCCCCCAGGTCGCTTCGACCTCGACGTGGGCATCATCGGTGAACAGGGCGACGAGTCGGTCTCTCTGCCTGTCGGTGAGCAGGCCCTCACCGGCGTGCAGGGTGCGGCGCGCACGGTAGAGCGGATCCTCGGCGTGGCCGCGGTGGCCGTGCAGGCGTTGTTGGACCCGACGGCGGCACTGGTCGAGAGCCTCGCCGGCGAGGCGCACGACATGGAAGGGGTCCATCACCGCGGTCGCGTCGGGGAGCTCCTCGGTGGTCGCGGTCTTGAACCCGGTGAACCCGTCCATCGCGACGACCTCCACCCCGTCACGCCAGTCCTTGTCTCGCTCGGCGAGCCACGCCTTGAACGCTGCCTTGGACCGGCCCTCGACCATGTCCAGTAGCCGGGCTGGGCCGGTGCCGTCGCGCACGGGCGTGAGGTCAACGATCACGGTGACGTACTTGTCGCCGCGGCGGGTGTGGCGCCACACGTGCTCGTCGACACCGATCACCCGCACCCCGTCAAAGCGGGCCGGGTCGCTGATCAGTACCCGACGTCCTTCACCCAGGACGGCATCGTTGGCGGTGTTCCACGACACCGCCAGGCCTTCGGCCACGCTGGCCACGGTGAGGTGCTGACACACGATCGCCTCCAGCGCCCAGTTCAGGGCCCGCCGCGAGACCTTCCCCCGCGCCTCGGCCGCCCTGCTGGTGTCTTGACGCCACACGTGCCCGCAGCCGGAGCAGCGGTAGCGGCGGATCGTCACGACCAGGACGGTGGGCCGCCAACCCAGCGGCTCGTGGGCGAGGCGTCGGGTCACCGTGTCGCGGGCGAAGCCCTCGCAGCCGCACCGCCGACACCACTGGTCGTCGTCGATGACCCGGCGGGCCAGCACCGCGCGATCAGGTTCCAAGCGTTGCCCGGTCACCAGCAGCCTGAGACCTACTAGAAGAACCGCCGGAAACACCGTTAGTGAGATAGACCCGCCCGAAGCTCATCAAGGCGGCAGAACGTGGTCAGGTCAGGGCAGGCGAAGGTAGCGTCCGGCAACGTGGCAGCCGAGTCCTGGGTGACGGCGTTCAGCTGCACTGCTCAGCTCGACTCGGTGGCCGGCCCGTCGCAGGGGGTTGACCTGGCGTAGCCGTATGTTGGCGTCGGAGGTGGTCCCTGACTCAGTGGCCAGGAAGTGCGCCGGGTTCGGCGTCAGGAAAGGCAGCTTTGATCCGGTCGAGGTAACGCGCAAAGAGTTGCCGATAGAACTCAGCATCCTCCGCACTTAGGCCAGAGAGCTGGACCTCCACACTCGTTTCGTCACCCGTCGGAGTGAGTCGTCATGAAATGAATCGGTGGATGGCCTCGTTGGCGTTGGCCTGGAATGCCGGGTTGGCCAGGTCGGGGAGGAAGTCTGCTTGGTTGACCATGTGACCTTTAAGGGTGTTGGCCGCGCTGGCGTAGAACGCGCCGCTGGACAGGGTCGGGTCGGTGACGCCGTCGACCAGTCGCTTCGCGCCCACGTCAAGTTTGTGGGATAGACCCAGGGTGGGCATGACGTATTTGGCCGCTATACGCATCGGCAATGGGAGGTCACTGGCGGCTTGGGTGCCGGTGGTGTTGCCGGGGCTCACGGTGATGAAGCGGCGGTCGGGGTGTTGGCGGGCCAGGTAGGCCATCCATAGGGCCCCGATGTACTTGGCCTGCCCGAAAGCTAGGTTGAAGTCAGGTTTTGTGCTGGCGAAGTAGCTGCCGTCGATGACAGTAGCGAGCTCGTCGGCTGAGGTTGATACGAACGATGGCCCCTTCATCCGCAACTTCGGGACCCCTCTCATTGCTTCACTTCCGGCGAAGACCGCAACCTCGCCAAGCCGATCCTCGGCCAGGAGCCCTTCGAGGAGGACGACGTGGCCAAGGACGTTCGTCGCGAACACGGTGGTGACCCCGTCAGTGGTCAAGTCCATCGACTGCGGGCCAATGACACCAGCGTTCATGACCAGCGCGTCGACTGATCCGTCGATACCCGCAAGGCCAGCGCGCACCGAACCCGGATCGGCGACGTCCATGAGAACGATGTCGAAGATGCGCCGGCCGGTCTCGGCTTCAAGCTCGGCCTTTGCCGCTGTCGCCCGATCTTGGTTTCGGCACGCCAAGTAGATGCGCGCCATCTCGGGACGCAGTGCCAGTTGCCGGGCCACGTCCTTCCCGATCCCGGCGTTGGCGCCAGTGATCAGAGCTGTCTTTCGTGGGAGTTCGCTCATTCGGATTCCCCCCCGTCTTCTCTGGGCGTAGGGAGGCCGTCGAGCAAGCTGAAACGGGCATCCATCGCGACACTTCGGACATCGATCAACTGCTGATATTCAGGCGAGTTGTACCACCTGAGGGCCGTCTCACGGTCGGTAAACCGCACGAGTGCTCCTGACGTGAGCGAGCCATCGCCGTGCAGGACTTCCCAGTTACCAGCGGCGATTACCTCACCTCCATGCTCTTTGGCTGTCTGCCCAGCAATGGGGGCGTATTTCTCACGGTACATTTCCGGGTCCTTGACCGTGAACTCGACAATTACGTATGCGCTCATGTAGATACTCCTCGTTGGTTAGTTGATATGCCTTCTATGTCTTTACACCTACACGTCGCCGTGGTGCGACTGGTGTTAGGTCGCTACCCGCCCTCCATCGACTGCAAGAGTGACGCCCTGAACGAAGCTGGCATCATCACTGGCCAGAAAAACGGCGCAGGCGACCACGTCCTTGGCTCGTTGTTCATCTCGTCCGCCCACCAGCACATGAGCGCCATTGGCAGCGAGGGCAACGGCCGTAGCCCTGCCGATACCGCTCGTCGAGCCCCGTGACCAGAGCAGCTTGCCGCTTAGATCCGTCATTCGTCGCCTTGTCCTCTCTTGTGCAAACTGGGTTGCACGACTCACTATGACGGGAGTCAGACTGGGTTGTCAAACTCAGAATCTGTTAATATGGGTGCATGAACGAGACAATCGACCGGCCGAGGCTGACCCCCAAGGGGGCACGCACCCGGGCGCGGATAGTGGAGGCTGCTGCCGCGCTGATCCATGCGCGCGGCGTGGCGGGCACCACCTTGGAAGACGTCAAGGTGGCGGCCGAAGTCAGCGGCTCGCAGATGTACCACTACTTCCCTGACAAGAACGAGCTCCTACAGGCGGTCATCGTCTATCAAGCCGACTCCATCGTCAGTCGCAACAGGCACGCGCTCAGCGGCGTGCACGGAGTCGAGGCCTGGCGGAACATGGTGATCAGCGCCGCGAAGAGAACCAAGGCAAAGGGAGGCTGCCAACTTGGCTCGCTCGTCGGTCAACTCGCCGAGACCGACCCCGAGGCCCGAGCGCTCATCGCGGCGGGGTTCGATCAGTGGTCGGCCACGATCGCCGATGGACTCAGATCCCTTCATGCCGATGGGAAGCTGCAGTCCGGCATCGACCCGGACGACCTCGCCATTACTCTGCTCGCCACGCTCGAAGGAGGAATTCTGCTCGCCCAGGTACTTGGGAGTAGCCGCCCCTTCGAAACTGCGATCGATACCCTCCTCGCCCTTGCCATCCAGACTTGAGCCCGTACTCAGCCGACGCTTCGCTTCGAGCCCGACGAGTAGCCCCGAGTACTGCCCGTGATCGACGCGCCCTGGCAGCCCGCCTTGCGAGCTCCAAGCCAACATGACTCGCGACCGAGCAGACCCGTCCTTCGGCACGGGGGCAGGGATGACTTCGCGAGCGTGAAGCCCTAGCGAGGTGTCGCTGTCGGCCGGCACCTGGCCGCACAGTCGCACCGCGTCGTGTTTTGTGCAACGGCGAGGTCCTTCAGATCGGCAGCGTGAGAACTTCCGATCCTCGGAGGACCTCGACCGCTACCCCGCCACCGACCCGCCCACCAGCCCTACACCCTCAACTGCGAAGAGCCGAGAATCCGGGCGTGCATGTGCGAGAATCCCGGCGTGTGGCCCATGATGCACATGACCAGGGTCCGTTACCCGATAATGATCTGGCGGATGGCGGTATCAGCGACCGTGGGCATCACCGCGACGGTCCTGACGATCTTTCTCGGTAACTGGCGTTACGCTCCGAGCGTGGGGTGGGACGCGACCGCGATCGTGTTCTGCACCTGGATCTGGCTGACGATCTGGCCGCTGTCGGCCGATCAGACGGCGGCCCGCGCGACCAGGGAGGATCCCAGCCGGGCCATCAGCGACGTCGTCGTCCTCACTGCCTGCGTGGCCAGCCTCGGCGCCCTGGGCCTGGTGCTCGTCTACGCCCATGAGGCGGCCGGGGCGCTCCGGGCCATGCTCGCGCTGCTGGCGGTCGTGAGCGTGGCGGTGTCCTGGTTCAGCGTGCACACGATCTTCACGCTGCGCTACGCCCTGCTGTACTACACCCAGCCGGCCGGCGGCATCGACTTCAACCAGCCAGAACCACCTGACTACCGGGACTTCGCGTACCTCTCGCTGACCCTCGGGATGACCTTCCAGGTCTCCGATACTGACCTGCAGAACTCGGACATACGCGCGACCGCTCTGCGGCACGCGCTGCTGTCCTACCTGTTCGGCGCGATCATCCTGGCGGCAGCCGTCAACCTCATCGCGGGCCTAGGCGCCTGACCGGGCGGCGGAGCCCGGCTCGGAGCAGGGTCTCCTTGAGGACACTTGCTATTGCGCAACTAAAGTGCGAGTGTGAGGGCAGGAAATGTAGTAAAGCCCCAGTCCCTGGCCGCCGTTTTCTGCCCAGCAGGCAGCCGCTCTGGAAACTGATTTCCGGATAGAATCTGGCGATTCCTGTAGGTAGTTATCCAGGAAAGGGATCGTCGATATGAGTACTCGGCCGAATATCGTCCTCGTCCATGGCGCGTGGGCAGATGGATCGTGCTGGAGCGCGGTCATCGAGCGCCTGCAGGCCGACGGCTACACCGTCACGGCGCCTCAGTTCCCTGAGTCCTCGCTGGCGGCTGACGTCGACCGGCTGCGCCAGGTGCTGGACCGCCAGGACGGCCCGACCATCGTCGCCGGCCACTCCTATGGCGGGCAGATCATCACTGCCCTGGGCACGGACGCGCCCAACGTCGTCGGGCTGGTCTACATCGCGGCGTTCGGGCTGGACGAGGGCGAGTCGATCGGCGGGCTGGCGGCCCAGGGACCGCCCACTCCGGCACTGGCGCACCTGGACATCGACAAGCAGGGCTTCGCCTGGCTGCCCGAAGACGACTTCGTCCATCACTTCGCGGCCGACATTGACCCGGTCAGGGCACGGGTCATGTACGCCGTTCAGCAGCCGCTGGCCGCGTCCACCTTCGAGGACGTGATGGGCGTCCCGGCCTGGAAGTCACACCCGTCCTGGTTCATGGTCGCCGATGGCGATCAGGCCATCCCGCCCGATGCCGAGCGCCAGTTCGCCCGCCGCATGGGCGCCACCACCGTCGAGGTCCCGACCAACCACGTGGCGATGGTGTCCCATCCCGACGAGGTCGTACAGCTCATCGAGACCGCCGCCGAAGCTGTCCAGTCCGCCAGGTAAGCGAAGTCATCCACCCCGCGCGACCGGACGCCCGCCTGGAGTGCGGCTAGTCCGGCACACGCTATATCGAGTTGCGGTATAGCGGAACCCGCTATACTGTGACCCACAGCGATGTGATGAGAGATCATGAGGGTGCGCAGGAGGGTGACATGACGGACCGACTGGACCGGTGGGCCGATCCGCCGCTGCTGGTGCTGGCCAGCCTGGCCGACGAGCCGAGGCACGGATACGCCATCACGCAGGACGTGGCGGACACCATGGGCGTGCGGCTCAGCGCCGGCACCCTCTACGCGGTGCTGTCAAGGCTGGAGTCTCGCGGGCTGATCGAGCCGCTTGAATCCGAGGACCGCCGCCGGCCGTACCGCCTCACGGCCGCCGGCGCCCATGCGCTCGCGGTGCAGTCCGAGCGGATGAACCAGGTCGCCTTCGTGGCCCGCGAACGGCTCCGCGCTCACTACGGATGGGCCGGCGCATGAGCGCCCCGCAGACGCCGCCGACCCGATCGCCGCACGCCCGCGGGCTGGCCCGCACGGCACTCGCCCTGTACCCCGCCGCCTGGCGAGCCCGTTACGGTGACGAGGTCTGCGCCCTGCTGGACGATTCCGGCGCCAGCCCGCGCGCCATCCTCAGCCTGGCCTGGCACGCGATACCCGCGTGGGTGTGGCCCGCACGGCATCTCTATGACCGGCCCGCGCGGATGCGGGCCAGCCTCGCCACCGTCCTGGTGGCATGGACGGTGCTGAGCGGCCTGGTGCTGGTCTTCGCGCAGCTCACCCAGGGCCAGGGCCTCAGGCCCCCCGGTCATCCGATCGTCGGGTGGTCGTACTGGGCCTTCGACGTGGCTGTTCTCGTCTCGGTGGCCGCCGTCGTGGCCGGCGGCCTGCCCCTGTGGTTGCTGATGATGCGCAGTGCTCATCGCGAGCGCCGCCCGCGCGATATGGCGTACCTGCTCTCGCCGGTCATCGTGCCCGCCGTGTACCTGGCCGCAGTGATCGTTACTGTCCGGCTCATCGGCGGCCCGGACGGCGTCAGCCCGTGGTGGTTCCTGTTCATCGTCGTCCTCGGCTTCGCCGCCGCCGGTGTTTCCGCCGCCGGTCCCGCGCTGGCTCTGCGTCGGCTTCGCCCTCGCGGCCCGGCCGTTGGCCTGGCCGTCGGCGCGGCAGCCGTCGCGGCGGCGGCCATGAGCCTGGCCGGTGCGGTCAGCATTGTCGCCGCCGCTGGCCTCACCTTCTGGGTGCCTCAGTACGCCGGCTTCCACGAGGGCTGGTCGCTCGGGATTTACCTCCCGATGGTCCTGCTCGCGGCCGCCGTCGCCACGGTCAGCGCCGCGCGCGGGATCCGGGCCGCCCGGCCGAGTGCCGCAGCATGAGGCACCGGCCGCCGGGGACCCTAGGCACTACGGCATGCGCTGTGATAGGTCATGCCTGAGCAGACTGAAACACCTGTGAAGGCGATTGGACCGGCGAATGCGCATCCGAAAGCACCCGATTACACCGCTCGCGGCAGTCGTGGCGGGTCTCCTGGCCGGGGTCGTGGGAACCGTCAGCCTGGACACGGTTCAGTACCTGAGGCATCGCCGCGCCGGTGGCGAGGAGAGCCCGCTGGCGTGGGAATTCGCGCCGGTCGACAGCTGGGAGAAAGCCCCCGCCCCCGGGCAGGTCGCCAAGCGCCTGATCGAGGGCTTCACGCAGCGCGAACTCCCTGACCGTTGGGCCTGGCTCACCAGCACCGCCATGCACTGGGGCTTCGGATCGAGCTGGGGGGCGCTCTACGGCATCCTGGCCGGGTCACTACGCAGGCCGCACGCCCTCTATGGCGTGCCGTTCGGCGCTGTGGTCTGGGTCACCGGCTACATCGCCCTGCCGCAGGCCGGGCTCTACAAGCCGATCTGGGAGTACGACTCGAAGACTCTGGCTAGTGACCTGAGCGCCCATCTCGCGTACGGAGCGGGCACCGGAGCCGCTTTCTGGCTACTGGTGAAGGTCTGGCCGTCAGCTGACTGCGCTGGCCAGGGCCCCTGTCCGCCGAGTGTTTCGTAGCGCTCGGCGCCCGCTCGGGCCAGGCGCTCCGGCTGCCCGGCGTTACTGGGGCGCCAGCCAGGCTAGCGCGGCTGTGGTCAGGGCCTCGGTGCCGGTCCGCAGGCAGGGCTGCAGCGGCGGCAGGAATTTCGGTGAGTGGTTGCTGATCAGATCCTGCAGGCGCCCGGCCTTCTGCGCGGCGCGGTAGGCCTTCTCCTCGGTGTACCCGAGCGCCCAGTAGGTGTAGGGCACCCCGGCGGCGTTGGGAATGTTGCTGAAGTCCTCGCTGACGGTCTGCCGCTCGATTTCGCCGGCGTGATCGCCGAAATGAGCGGTGAACGCGCTGGCCACCCGGTCCGTCGTGGCCGGCTCGTTGACGGTGAGCGGGAAGCTGCCGACGGTGTCGAAGTCCGGCTCCCTGGGTGAGCCGGAGGCCTGGCTCTCGGCCCGCACGATCCGCTGGACCGACGCGAGCATGCGCTCGTGGGTCTGCTCTGAGTAGCTGCGCAGGTTCAGCTCCAGCAGGGCGTGGTCGGGAATGAGGTTGCTTCTGGTACCGGCCTGGACGCTGCCGGCGGTCACCACCGCGATCTCGCCGGGCGCGACCTCGCGGGACACGATGGTCTGCAGCCGGACGATGGCCATGGCCGCCAGGACCACCGGGTCGATGGTGTGCTGCGGTATGGCGCCGTGGCCGCCCTTCCCGTAGACGGTCACGTTGATGCTGTCTTCCGTCGCCATGAACGGCCCGGAACGGGTCAGGACCGTCCCGGCCATGCCGGACAGCAGATGCTGGGCCAGGGCCACGTCGGGAACGGGAATGCGCTTGAACAGGCCGTCGTCCACCATCGCCTGCGCCCCGTCGCCGGCCTCCTCGGCCGGCTGGAACAGCGGCAGCAGGGTCCCGCTCCACTGGTCACGGTGATCGGACATGAGCTTGACCATGCCGAGCAAACAGGACATGTGCATGTCGTGGCCGCAGGCGTGGGCGACCGGGACCTCATGGCCCTGGGCATCCTTCCCCGTCGCGGTGCTGGCGTAGTCCGCGCCGGTGTCCTCCTTGACCGGCAGCGCGTCCAGCTCGGCCCGCAGCAGCACCGTGGGCCCGGCACCATTGGCCAGGACGCCCACCACTCCTGTCCCGCCGATGCCCGTCTGGACCGTGCAGCCATACTCCTGCAGCTTCCCGGCGGCGCGCTCGGCCGTGCGGTGCTCCTGGTGCGACAACTCGGGATGGCGATGCAGATCCTTGTAGAACGCTTCCTGGCCGGCCGCCAGGCCGTCGTAGCCGGCCAGGATCTCCTCGAGACTGCCCATACCGCCGCCCGCCTTACTCGATGTCCAGTTCCCGCAGGTTTGTCCGGGCCAGCTCGACCAGTTCCTTGCCCTCGCCGGACAGGACGGTCCTGGTCGCGTACAGCGTGAAGCCCTTGATCTCGCCGTAGGTCAGCGTGGGCGGCAGCGAGAGTTCGTGGCGGGCGGTGCGGACGTCGACCAGGGCGGCGCCGTCATGACTGAACGCCGCGCGCAGCGCGTCCTCCAGTTCGCCGGCCTTCTCCACCCGCACCCCGAACAGCCCGGTGGCCTGGGCGATCCCGGCGAAATCCGGGTTGTCCAGATCAGTGCCGTAGGTGACGATCCCGCCTGCCTTCATCTCCAGTTCCACGAAGGACAGCGCACCGTTGTTGAACACCACGATCTTCACCGGAAGATGCTGCTGGCGCAGCGTGATGAGCTCGCCGAGCAGCATGGCCAGCCCCCCGTCGCCGGACAGCGAGATCACCTGGCGGCCCGGCTGGGCGGCCTGCGCCCCGATGGCATGCGGGAGCGCGTTGGCCATCGACCCGTGATTGAACGAGCCGATCAGCCGGCGCGTGCCGTTCATCCGCACGTACCGGGCCGTCCAGATGCACGGCGTCCCCACGTCCGCGGTGAAGACCGCGTCGGCCGCGGCGAGCCGGTCGACGGTGGCTGCCACGAACTGCGGATGCAGCGGGGATTCGCCCGGCCGGCTCTGGGCGAGCTTGTCCAGCCGGGACCGGGCGCGCCGGTAGTGGGCGGTCATCCGGTCCAGGTGCTTGGCGTCGGACTTGGCCTCCAGCAGCGGCAGCAGCGCCTCGATGGTGTCCTTGACCGTCCCCACCAGCGGGATAGTGACCGGCACCCGGCGGCCGATATTCTCCCCCCGCACGTCGACCTGGATGACGGGGACGCCCTCGGGAAAGAACGGCCGGTACGGGAAGTCAGTGCCGAGCAGGACCAGCGCGTCGCAGTGCTCCATGGCCCGGTAACCCGAGCCGAACCCGATCAGCCCGGTCATCCCCACGTCAAACCGGTTGTCGTACTCCACGTGCTCCTTGCCGCGCATGGCGTGCACGACCGGGGCCTGCAGGGTGCCCGCGAACTCCAGGAGCTGGTCGTGCGCGCCCGCGCATCCGGCCCCGGCCAGGATGGTCACCCGGCCCGCGCCATTCAGCACCGCGGCCGCGGCCGCGAGCGGAGCCTCGGCCGGCCGGACCACCGAGGCCGCCTTGCGCACCGGGGTCATCGCGGCGCCCGACGGGACGTCGGCGAAGAACACCCCGCCGGGGATGACGACGACGGCGACTCCGCTGCGCTCCAGCGCTGCGCGCATCGCGCTTTCCATGATGTGCGGGATCTGCTCGGGGATGCTGGCCAGCTCGCAGTACACGCTGCACTCGCGGAACAGCTCCTGCGGATGCGTCTCCTGGAAGTACTGCAAGCCGATCTCGGTTTCAGGGATGTGCGCCGCGATCGCCAGCACCGGCACGCGGCTGCGGTTCGCGTCGAACAGGCCGTTGATCAGGTGCAGGTTGCCCGGCCCGCAACTGGCGGCGCAGACCGCCAGCTCGCCAGTCAGCGCCGCGTCCCCGGCTGCCGCGAAACCCGCGGCCTCCTCGTGCCGTACGTGCTGCCAGGCAATGCCGCCATCCCGGCGCAGCGCATCGGTGAACCCGTTGAGCGAGTCACCGGGAATCCCGTACACCCGGCGCACGCCCGACGCCTTCAGCATTGCCACCATTGCCTCAGCCACGCTGGAAGCCATCATCCGTTCCTTCCCGCGCCGACCCGCGCGTCAGCAAGCTGCGGCCACACCGGGACCGCGCCGGGGAGTGAAGGGCACAAAAGCGCTCTGCTAGCTATGCTCGCCCGGCGGTAACCGGATCACAAGACCCTTTCGGCACGCTGAGGGGCCGGGCTGAGGCCAGACCTTCAGGGGCCGGGCTGGGCTGACGCGGGTGGCTCCCCAAGCAGTTCGCGTACCTCCAGGTAGTTCAGCGAGGGAAGCCAGTCGCCTGGACCCAGGCGCCTGATGACCTCCGCCTGGATAGCGGGAGATATCAGCTCATCGGCGTCCTCGCGCGTGGGCCTGGTCTCCCGTTCGACGACGGTCATCACCGCGCCGCTGATCCTCTCGTCGTGCTCAGCGAAGTCAGCCCGGATCTCGAAGCACCGCCCCGGCCTGGCACTGTCCGGCCTGGCGGTTTCCTCGCTGGTGCGCTTGCGGTACTCCTCGGGGGTCTCCCGGCGGGAGACGAAGTCGTAGCCAAGGAAGCTGAACAGGCGCCAGGTAAATCCGTCGGCCAGGCGCCACGGCCACGGCGCGGGACCGTCGAGCGTCAGCGTCCAGTCATCAGCGAACCGGTCCTCGGTGTCGCGGTGGCCGCTGCCCGGCGACGCCGGGTCGACGCCCTCGATGTACCGGCGGCCGCTGTACTCGAACCAGATCCTGACCGCGGGCGGCACGGCATCTGCGTCGATGCGGCGGAAGGTGATGCCCCTGACCCGCAGGCCACCGACCACCACCTGAGTGCGCTCTGCGTCCGCGCCGGAATGCCGGGGGTGCAGCAGCGCCTGGATAGCCTCCGGGCGGGCCATAGCGGCCAGCTCGCGCTCATCGCCGCCGATCGCCGCTACCCAGGCGGCGATGACCCGGCGCACCGAGGCCACCATGAAGTCGGCCGCCATGTAACCGGCGGCGAAGCGATCTTCCGCGGCTCGTGCCGCCCGGACCGCCCCCGCGGCCCTTTCCCATTCGACCTGCGCGGACGGCACGGAAGCGAGCGACTCAGGACTGGCGTTCCCGGCGGCGGCCCCGTCGCGCGGCCCGGCCGTGTCGTCTGGGGACGATGTCATGAATCCGCTCGCTGTGGCGCTGGCGCGGCGAGACTGGGGATGCCCAGCTGGGCGGCCAGCGTGGCGTGATCCCAGAGGATCCGCTGGGAGCGGATCCGGCCGCGCTCGAAGCCGACGATCGTGATGGTCAGCACCTGCGCCCGCCGGTACGTCGGGCCGACCCCCGGCAGTAGCCAGGGCAGCTCCTGGTCATGGGTAAACGACATCGTCGTCTCGTCGACCAGGTGGAACCGGTCCACGGTCCGGGACACCCTGGTCAGGGCCAGATCATCGGGGACGTGGGGGAGGAACTGCTCGGCGTAGAACCGCTCGAAGGCCTGGAGCCCGGTGGCGCCGGTCATGGCGGGGATGTGCCGGACCGACGGCTCGGCCGCCAGGTGCGCGAGCGACGCGTTCAGGTCGCGCCGTACGAGCGACGCCTCCCGGTGCTCGTCCCACATCTGCTCTAGCTCCCGCATGAACTGCGCGATCGCCGTGGTCACGTGCCCAAAGTACCCGGCCCCCCGGCAGGCGGCCTGGCCGTCAGCGCGCCGCGGCCAGTGCCGAGATGATCTCCATGGTGAAGTCGGCCTGTGCGGAGCGCTTACTTGTCGTACGGTAAGCAATGTGCCCCCAGAACCACCGGCCCGGAGGAGCGTCATGACCAGCGCCCAGCTCGCATCCGGGCCGCCGTCGATCGGACAGCGGCGGCTGCTGGTGATCATCGGGGCGCTGCTGCTCGGGATGCTCCTGGCGGCGCTGGACCAGACCATCGTGGCCACCGCGCTGCCGACCATCGCCGGTGACCTGCACGGCCTGTCTCACCTGTCCTGGGTGGTGACCGCCTACATCCTGGCCTCCACCGCCTCGACCCCGTTGTGGGGCAAGCTCGGCGACCAGTACGGCCGCAAGATTTTCTTCCAGGCGGCGATCATCATCTTCCTGGTCGGCTCCGTCCTGTCCGGGCTGAGCACCTCGATGCTGGAGCTGATCGCCTTCCGGGCGGTGCAGGGCATCGGCGGCGGCGGCCTCATGATCGGCGCCCAGGCGATCGTCGGCGACGTGGTCTCGCCGCGGGACCGGGGCAAGTACCAGGGCATCTTCGGCGCGGTCTTCGGGGTGACCAGCGTGATCGGCCCGCTGATCGGGGGCTTCTTCGTCCAGCACCTGACGTGGCGGTGGGTGTTCTACATCAACCTGCCCGTCGGGGCCGTCGCCCTGGTGGTCACCGCGATCGTGCTGCCCGCCACCGTGACCAGGATCCCGCACGTCATCGACTACCTGGGCACGGTCCTGCTGGCCGGCGCGGCCACCAGCCTGGTCCTGCTGACCACCCTGGGGGGCACTACCTATCGCTGGGGCTCGGCCCCCGTCATCATCCTGGCCGTCGCCGGCGTCGTCCTGCTGGCCGGGTTCGTCCTGGCCGAGCGCCGGGCGGCTGAGCCCGTGCTCCCGCTCCGGCTGTTCGCCAACCGGGTGTTCTCCGTCAGCAGCGCGGTCGGCTTCGTCGTCGGGTTCGCCATGTTCGGCGCCATCACCTATCTCCCGCAGTACATGCAGGTCGTCAGGGGCTCCAGCCCGACCGCCTCGGGCCTCCAGCTGCTGCCGCTGATGGCGGGCCTGCTGCTGACCTCGATACTGTCGGGCATCCTGATCAGCCGCTGGGGCCGCTACAAGATCTTCCCCGTGGCCGGCACCGCGATCATGACGGTGGGCATGTACCTGCTGTCCCACCTGGGCGTGGCCACCAGCACCCTGGCCAGCTCGGTGTACATGTTCGTTCTCGGCGTCGGGATCGGGGCCGTGATGCAGGTCCTGGTCATCGCCGTGCAGAACGTGGTGCCCTACCAGGACCTCGGCGTCGCCACCTCCGGCGTGACCTTCTTCCGCTCCATCGGCGGGTCGTTCGGCACCGCGGCCTTCGGCGCGATCTTCGCCAGCCAGCTGGCCGGCAACCTGGTCCGCTACCTGGCCGGCACCCCCGTTCCGGCCGGCTTCAGCGCTACCTCAGGAGCCAGTCCCGCCGTCCTGGCCCAGCTGCCGCCCGCGGTCCACGCCGGCTACATCCATGCCTTCGCGGCGTCCCTGCACACCGTGTTCCTCATCGCCGTGCCCATCACCGCCGTGGCCTTCGCTCTCACCTTCCTGCTCAAGGAAGTGCCCCTGCGCAAGACCAGTACCGCGCCCAACCCGGCCGACAGCCTGGCCCCCAGTTCCATGCCGTCGGAGCGCACCTCGGTCGAGGAGATCAGCCGGGCCCTCAGCGTCCTGGCCAACGGGAGCGCCCGCCATCACCTCTACGAGCGCCTCGCCGCCCGGGTCGGCCTCGACCTCGACCCGTCGTCCTCCTGGATGCTGCTGCGCATCCACGACAACCCGGATGCGGACGCCGACGAGCTCGCCCGGCGGCTGCACCTGCCGCGGGCCTCGCTGGCGCCGCTCATCAGCGCCCTGGCCGAACGCGGACTGGTCACCCCGCAGGCCCCCGGCGACGGGCGCACCCCGGTGCCAGCCGGGACCATCGGCCTGACCAGCGCCGGAGACGCCGCGGCGAGCAGCCTGGTCACCGCGCGGCGCGACGCCCTGCGCGACTTCGTGCAGGACTGGGATCCGGACGACCACGCCGAGCTGGCGCAGCTGGTGACCCGCCTGGCCAGGTACCTGATCCAGGAGCCCGCCCCCGTGTCCTGATCTATCCGGCCCTGGCGGTCACCTGGCCGAGGTTGTCCGCGGTCAGCGGGCGATGGGCGAGCGGCTCCGGAGCGGGCCGCAGCCCGGCGATAATTATGTCGAGGTGGCGGCGCCATGCGTCGGGCGCGACCCCCTGGGTCGTCTCGAGGACTCCGCGGATGGACCACAGGATGATGGTCAGGTCGGTGCTGGTGAGGTCGGCGCGGACCCGGCCGTTGCTCTTGGCGTCGGCGAGCAGGGCCGCGATCAGGCTCCGTATCTCCGGCCCCGATTCGTGCTCGGTACCGGCGCGCCACAAGCGGGGCAGGCAGCCGCGATGTGCCGCCTGGCAGGCGCTGGCTGCTTCGAGAAAGTACTCAAGGCCCGTGCCGCCGGGCTGCCCGGCGGCTTCCCTGGCCAGCCGGAGCATGGTGGTCATCACGTCGTCGACCAGCGCCGCGATCAGGGCTTCCTTGGTCGGGAACCGCCGGTAAAGCGTCCCCATCCCCACCCCGGCGACGCGGGCGATCTCCTCGACGCCAGCCTCGAGGCCATGCTCGGCGAACACCTGCGTGGCCGCGTCCAGCAGGCGCTGCCGGTTCTGCGCGGCGTCGCGGCGCAAGGGCCGCCCGGCGGCCGTCGCAGGCATCACCGATCTCGCCTCATTCCGGCTCGTCACCCGCGAGTGTTCCCGCGGCCAGCAGGCCGAGCTCGGGGTGCGGCATCGTGTCGGCCTGCCGGTCACGGGTCAGGCTACGCGCCGTCGGCGGGACCAGCATCGCGGCCAGCGCCGCCCCGATCATCGCGACGGTCAGCAGGGCGAAGCCGCGGGTGTAGCCCGACTCGGTAGGCAGGGCACCCGCATGCGCGGTCGAGGTGACGATGCTGCTCATCACGGCCGCGCCGATCGAGCCGCCGATGGTACGGATGTTGGCGTTCATGCCGCTGGCGATCCCGGTCTGCTCCGGCGGCACGCCCTGGACGACCAGGTTCGACATCGCGGCGAAGGCCATCCCGAACCCGACTCCCTCCACGAGCATGGCCACCACGATCTCCCACGGGTGGTCATGGGCGACGGTGAGCAGCACGAAGGGGATGATGCTGATCAGTGCCCCCGCGACCAGCACCATCTTGGCGCCGAAGCGCAGCGTGAGCCGTCCTGAGGCGACGCCCACCGCAAACATCGCGATGCTGGCCGGCAGCAGGACCAGCCCCGAGCGGGTGATGCTCAGCCCGAAGCCGTACCCTGCCGATGGCGGCGTCTGCAGGAATTGCGGCAGGAACGCGAAGGTCGCGTACATCCCGACGCCGAACAGCAGTGCGACCAGGTTGGTCGTCCACACCACCGGTATCCGCATCATGCGCATGTCCACGAGCGGCTGGGACGACCGGGACTCGACCACGACCCAGGCCACCCCGAGCAGCACGGCCGCCGCGAGCAGCCCCAGTACCCGGGCCGAGCCCCATCCCCAGGCGGGAGCCTCGCTGATAGCCACCAGCAGCGCCACCAGCCAGCCCGAGAGCAGCACGGCGGCGGCCCAGTTCAGCCGACCGGCCGCCCGGACGGGGGACTCGGGCACCACCACCCGTGCCGCGACCGTGGCCACCGCGAGAATGATCGCCGGGAACCAGAACAGCCAGTGGTAGTTCAGCGCCGCCACGATCGGGCCGGCCAGCACGATGCCCAGGCCGGCCCCGGCCGCGGCCAGCGCCGCGATCACGCCGATCGCGCCCGCCACCCGCTGCTTCGGGAACTCGTCCCTGATGATGCCGAAGGCCAGCGGAACGACGCCTCCGCCGACCCCCTGGATCACCCGGGCCACGATCATGACCGTGATCGAGCCGGCCAGGGCGGCGAGCACCGAGCCGACGGTCAGGGCGATCAGCGCGACGACGAGCATCCGCTCCTTGCCCCGCATGTCACCCAGGCGACCCATGATCGGGGTAAAGATCGACGCTGACAGCAGGTACGCGGTCAGGACCCACGTCACGGCATTCTGCGACGTGTGCAATCCCGCCTGGATCGTCGGCAGCACCGGTATCACCAGCGACTGCAGCAACGCAAAGGCGGCGATGGCCGCGGCCAGCACGGCGAATGTTGCCTGGTAGCGGGTGCGCGCGGGCGCAGTGGCCATCAGCAGTTCCCCTTCTTGCATCCGAAACGGAGCTCCCCGTCGGTACTCACCATACCGGAGCGGAGTCTCCGTTCCGGTATGTCCTACTCGAGCCCCTGGGCCGGCTGCCCGCGATATCGCGGTTCCTCGGCATATTTCCGGCCGGGCCGGGGAGTTGGCGGCTCATGAGAATTTTCCGGAGTGTGCCCGATTTCCTGATCTGGCTGTTCTGGGTTTTGCTGGCGATCATCCTGATCCTGCTGGCCGCGCTGCTCATCCATCACCTGGGCGGGTTCAGGCTCTCGTTCGAGGTGGGCCACTTCTTCTTCAACGTCGGCGTCACCTGAAGCGTCCTGGTCAGTGCTCGACCTGGTAGTGCGCGACGGCGTCCTCGTCCCATTCCAGGCCGTGGCCAGGGACATCGGGCAGGTGCAGCTGGCCGGAGCGGACCTCGAACGGGCGGGCGAGTACCGGGTGGGCCCAGTCCTGCCATTCCAGCCACTGCCCGCTGGGCGTGACGCGCAGCAGGTGGCCGGAGACCTCCGGGTACAGGTGGGAGGACGCCGGGATGCCGGCGGCGTCGGCGATCGCGGCGGCCTGCAGCCACCCGGTCACGCCGCCGATCCGCATCAGGTCCGGCATCACCAGATCGCAGGCCTGCGCCCGGATGGCCGCCAGCATGGCGCGGGGGCCGTAGAAATTCTCCCCGAGCATGACGGGCGTGGCGATGTCACGAGCGATCCGGGCGTGGCCGTCCAGATCGTCGTAGCGCAGCGGTTCCTCGATCCACGCCAGGCCCTCGGCGTCCAGCGCACGGCAGCGCTCCAGCGCCTCGCCCAGGGCCAGTCCCTGGTTGTAGTCGGCGACCAGGGTCACCTGGTCGCCGACGGCCGCACGGACACGGCGGACCGCGGCGATGTCGTCGGCCGCGCTATCCCGCCCGACCCGGACTTTCAGCGCGGTGAAGCCGCCTTCGGCGAGCAGCTCCAGCGCTTCGTCGCCGGCCGCGTCGGGCGGGATGAGCCCGAGCCCGTTGCTGTTGTAGGCCGGCACCGGTTCCAGCGTCCCGCCGAGCAGCCGGGCCAGCGGCAGGCCGGCCGCCTTGGCCAGCGCATCCCACAGGGCAATGTCCAGCCCGGCCACAGCGGCCAGGGCCAGGCCCTGGTACCCGGCCAGGCCGAGCCAGCCGCGGGCGGCCCCGAACGCGGCGGCTGGCGCGGCCGGCCGTCCCCGCATCTCGTCGCCCATATCACGAATAGCCGGAACCAGCGCGGCGGCCGCGCGGCTCAGGTAGGGGGCGAGATAGCTGCGGCCCACGATGCCCTGCTCGCTGGTGACATCGATGAGCACCAGCGGCCACCGGGAGAAATCCCCCACCCTGGTCGCCAGCGGCCGCCGCAGCGGGACCACCACCGATCGCACGGTGACATCGCGCACGATCAGCCCGGCGCCCTGACTAGTCATCAGGCTCCCTCCGCCGGCCTCGATCACGGTCGCGGCCTGGTCGCCTCATTCTGCCAGGGCTAGCTTGCCTTGCGGCCGCCGCAGATGAGCCTGAGCAGCTAGGCTCAGATCCGCTCAGGTCCAGACCAGGAGGCGGTTGGCTTGTACGACACCCAGCCACAGCAGCGCACGCAGCGCAAACGCGGCCGCAAGTGGCTAGTGTGGATCGTGGTCATCGTCGTGGTGCTGGTCGGCATCGACTTCGGGGCCAGGCTGGTGGCCGAGAACCGGATCGCATCCGAGATCAAGTCGCAGGGCTTCCCGGCCACGCCCAGCGTGGCGATCGGCGGCTTCCCGTTCCTGACCCAGGTGGCGGCACGGGATATCCACCAGGTCACCATCAGCTCGTCGAACATCCCCGCGGGACCGGTCACGGTGACCAGCATGAACGTGATCGCGGACAACGTGAAGGTCAACTCCAGCCTCAACGGCGGCGTCACCGGCCCGGTGCACGGGACGATACTGATCAGCCTCGGGGCTCTCGGGAACGCGCTGTCGGCGGCTGGCCCGCTGACCAGCTTCCTGGGCGGTGGCGGCCTGAAGGTCGTGTCGGTCGGCAGTACCGAGGTGAAAGGCAGCCTGGATCTGGCCGGGGGGCTGGTGTCCTGGTCGGCCACGTGGAAGGTCGTGACGACCGGGCCGAATGAGATCGAGCTGCGGCTGGTGTCGAGCAACGGGCTGCCGCCGGGCCTGGCCAGCTCGGCCCAGACGATCAAGCTGCCGCTGAGCTCGCTGCCGCTGGGACTGCAGATGACCGGCGAGCTCAACTCCTCCTCGAACGGGATCGACGTCAACGTCAAGGCGGACAGCGTCAGCTTCGGGAGCTAAGCGAAATGGCGAATTTCTCTAGCCGAAGGTGAATACATAGGCCTGGACGCCGGGATCGAGGAACGTAATCTCGAACGTGTGCTCAGTGATGATGCCGCGCTGACGGATGAGCTGATAAAGCCGCTGTTCGGTAACGGTGCCGTTGCCCTGGTCGTCAACGCCAATTCCGTGCGCTACGCCGGGTGGCTGCCCGTCGAGGAGCACCTGAAACCGCACGGGATTTCCTCGCGCCGCGGGTCCCATGACGAGGTTAAGATCGCGGGCGTGGAAGCGGTACGCGATCCGCCCGCTGGCCTCGTTCAGCAAGGTGGACCGGTTCTCCACGGTCCAGTCACCCGAAAGAGCCCAGTGATTGAGCCTCAGCTGCGCGGGGAGAGCATAGACGCGGCGCTCGTCCGGTATCGCGCCATCCGGAGACGCGAAGTTCTCGGTGCGCTGATAGCCGACATAGTTTTCCGGGGACCTCAGGCTGTCCCAGTCGGCGGGGGCCTCAGTGCCGCTGGCATCGACCGAGACCAGTTCATGGCCGATGCCGCCGATTCCAGCCTCGGTCAGAGATTGCTGAATTCTTATTTCTGACTGCTCGTAGGCTTCCTCGCCGAAGTGATGATACCGGATATTCCCTTGCGCATCGACGAGATAGAGAGCCGGCCAGTACTGGTTCTTGAAGGCGCGCCATATCGAATATTCGTTATCGATCGCGATCGGATAGTCGACGCGCATGTCCCGCGCGGCCCGGCGAACGTTATCGATGTCTTTCTCAAATTCAAACTCGGGGGTGTGCACACCGATCGTCACCAGCCCATGATCCTTATATTTCTCCGCCCACGCGCGGACATAGGGGAGAGTGCGTAGCCAGTTGATGCAGGTATAGGTCCAGAAGTCGATGAGGACGACTTTCCCGCTCAGGCCGGCCGCCGTCAGCGGCTCGGAATTGAGCCATTCGGTCGCGCTGCCGAGTGAAGCCAGCTCGCCTTCCATGATGTGTTCCTTCCCTCTGGCGGATGCTGCCGCTGCGGCGCGGGAGGACGGCGCGCACGACGTGCGCGCCGTCCCGCCTATTGTTCACCTAGCGCGGTGACCTGAACGCCGTCCGGCACGGGATGCCAGCGGCATCTATCAATGCCGCCGGGGTGGGTATGGACATCACAGCCGCGTTTCGACTGGTCCTGCCGCACCCGGGAGTGCCCTGGCCTAGTGCATAGACATCATGAGGTGCCTCAACTAATTTGGTTGCTGCAAGCAAATTAATAACCCGGAGGCGGTGAGAGACCTGGGAGCGCGACCATGGAACTCGCCCCGCAGGCACGCTGCCGCGGACACCCGCAGTCCAGGGCTCCTGGCCTCTCACGGCGGTCAGCGGGGCGCACCCCCGGTCCTGGTGACCGCGTCGCATCTCCCGCTCACCCGCCTGGTTCTGGCCCGGGTGCTCGCCGGCGCCGGGGTGCTGGCCTACAACTGGTGGATCCTGGTGCCGCTCAGGCCCGGCCTCATGCGCTCGCCCAGCGAGCTGTTCAGCAACCTCGAGGTGACCGGCCGGCCATTCGCCGCCGCCATGCAGGATGCTGATCTTCTCGCGGGCCTGCTGCTGCTGGGAGCCTTCCTGGCCGCGGGGAGCAGGAACGTGCCCGACGGCAGGCGGGAATGGACGGCCATGATGGCCTTTGCCGCCGGGGGAGCGCTCGGCGGGCTCTTCCCGGAAGTATGCGCGGACGGAGTCAGCGCTGCGTGCCGGAGCATGGAGTGGAAGTTCCAGCTTCCCCCCAGCCAGTATCTGCACGGTGCGGCCGGCATCCTCGAATTCGGCGGCATCACCGTTGCCTTGCTGCTCGCCTTCCGGCGGACACGCGGCCAGGCCACCACGGCCGCCAGGACCTACCGGGGCCTGGCCGCAGGCGCACTCGTGGCCTACCCGCTCCTGGGCCTGGCTTACCTGGTGAACCGGCTCGGCGGCGTCATGGAAGCGGTTTTCTTCATCGGCTTCACGGTGATGGTGCTGACCCAGATCTTCGAGCGGACTGAGTGAGTTTCTCAAGTAGCTCGTGGGTGATGCCGAGGCCGGGGAAGGCGGCCAGGGTGTGCAGGGGGAAGTTGCCGATGACCTTGCTGAGCTGGCCGTTACCGAGGATGCCGGCTGGCCGCCCGTCAGGACCTGTTCCGATCTCGCGGCGGAGCGCCGGGCCGCCGACGGGATCGTCGAGCCATTCGGCCAGGGTGGACATTCCGGTCAGCTGCGGCCGCGGCGCAGTGCCGCTGACGGTGATCGCCCTGGTCAGGCGCAGGTCGCGGGAAGAGGCACCGACGGCGAGTTCGAAACGCCCGGGCTCCAGGGTCCACTCGCGGCGGCGGGGTGACCAGTAGGACAGGTCACGGCCGCCAAGAGTGAAGGTGACCTGCCGCGTCTCGCCATCGGCCAGGCTCAGTTTGCGAAAGCCCTTCAGCTCTCGTGGCGGCCGGCCCACCGAGGCGTCCGGGGCGCCCACGTACAGCTGGACCACCTCGCTTCCCGGCCGCGGGCCGACGTTGGTGACCCTGCAGCTGACGGCCACGGCCAGGTCGCCGCCGTCGGCCGAACCGGCCTGGGTGACCTTCAGCGCGCTGTAGCGGAAAGCGCTGTAGCTCAGCCCGTGCCCGAACGGGTAGGCGACCGGCAGGTCGGCGGCATCGAATCCGCGGTAGCCGACGAAGATGCCCTCGCCGTAGCGGACGTGACCCTGCTCTCCGGGGAAGTTGAGGTAGCACGGGCTGTCTTGCAGCCGCACCGGGATGGTCTCGGCGAGCCGCCCGGATGGGTTGACGGCGCCGGTGAGCACGTCGGCCAGGGCTGACCCGGTGGCCTGCCCGGCCAGCCAGCACTCAAGGACAGCTGCCGCAGCGTGATCCCACGTGCTGGTGCGCACGGCCGAGCCGTTGAACAGCACCACCACGATCGGGATGTCCGGGTGCGCCGTGCCCAGCTGAGCCAGCAGGCCGGTCTGGGCGGCGGGCAGGTCGATGTGGGTACGGTCAAACCCCTCGGATTCAGCCGAGGGGGGCAGCCCCAGGAACGCGATGATCACATCGGCGCCGGCCGCGGTGGTGACCGCGGCGGCAGCCAGTCCGGGGTCGGCGGCGCTATCGTCGATGCTGAATCCGGGCGCGTAGCGCACGGTCGCCGCGGGCAGTGCCGCAGTGAGCTCCTCCAGCGGGATGTCGACCCTGGTCGGGCTGACCTGGGAGCTGCCGGCTCCCTGGAAACGGGGAGTGCGCGCGAACTCCCCGACCACGGCCACGGTCAGCCCCCGCCGGCCCGGCAAGGGCAGCACGCCTGCGGTGTTCTTGAGCAGCACCATGCTCGCGCCGGCCGCGCGACGGGCCAGGGCGTGCTGGGTATCGATGTCGACGACGGCGCTCTCGCGCCGGCCAGAGCGCCGGACCAGGCGCAGGACACGAGCGGCGGCCTGATCCAGCAGCGCTTCCTCCAGGCTCCCGGCGGCGACGGCGCTGACCAGAGCGCGGTCGCTGACGCCGAGGTCAGGGGGCATTTCCAGGTCGAGGCCGGCGGCCAGGGCGGCCACCCGGTCGTGCACGGCACCCCAGTCGGAGACGACCACTCCGTCAAAGCCCCACTCCCCGCGCAGCAGGTCGGTCAGTAGCCAGCGGTGCTGCGAGGCGTACTCGCCGTTGATCTTGTTGTAGGAGCACATCACCGTCCATGGCTGTGCTGTGACGACGACGTGCTCGAAGGCGGCCAGGTAGATCTCGCGCAGGGTGCGCTCATCGACCTCCGCGCTGATGCGCAGCCGGTCGGTCTCCTGATTGTTGGCGGCGAAGTGCTTCAATGACGCCCCGACCTGCTGCGATTGCAGCCCCCCGACTATCGCGGCGCCCAGCCGCCCGGACAGGTGCGGGTCCTCGGACAGGTACTCGAAGTTGCGCCCGCACAGCGGTGACCGCTTGATATTGATCCCCGGACCCAGGACGACGGCGACGTCCTGGGCGCGAGCCTCAAGGCCGATGGCGGCCCCGACCGCACGGGCCAGCTCCGGATCCCAGGATGAGCCCAGTGCCGATGCGGTGGGAAAGCAGGTCGCCGGCACGCTGCCGGAGATGCCGACATGATCACCGTGACCGGGCTGCTTGCGCAGCCCGTGCGGGCCGTCGGACACCATAATCGATTCGATACCGGCGGACTTGATCGCCGCCGTGTGCCAGAAGTCGGAGCCCAGGCACAGGGCCGCCTTCTGCTCGACGCTCAGCGAGGCCACCAGGGCGGGTACCGGCTCATGCTCATCCATATGCTGCATACTTCCGCAAGAGCCGGACCTTAACGAGCGGGAGACTGAAGCGACCGATGATGGGAGCCTGCTGATGTCCGCCACGCCGATTGCCGACCACGCCCTGCTGTCCGACTGTCACTCCACCGCCCTGGTGACGACCAGCGGTTCTGTCGACTGGCTCGCCTTCCCGCGCTTTGACAGTCCCTCGGTGCTGGGCCGGCTGCTCGGTGCTGAGGCGGGGTACTGGCAGGTGTCGCCGGCCGCCGGCTGGACCAGCCGCCGGCGCTACCTCGACCGGACGCTCGTGCTGGAGACGACGTTCAGCACCACGGCCGGCACCCTGGTGCTGACCGACGCGATGGCGCTCGGCCCGGACAACGGCGGACACCGGATCGGCCGGAACGTGCCGCACCTGCTGGTGCGCAAGCTCGCCTGCACCGACGGCGAGATCGAGGTCCAGGTCGACTACCAGCCCCGCCCCGAGTACGGGCTCATCGTGCCGCTGCTCAACCCGGTGGCGGGCGGCGTGACCGCGCGCGGCGGTGCCGAGTGGCTGGTCCTCACCGCTGACGGCCTGAGCATCGACGGCCCGCGCGCCCGCGGCCGGCACGTCTTGCGCTCCGGCGAGGAGGTCTACCTCGCGCTGCACCGCTCGACGCTGGAGGAGACCCCCGCTCATGTGTGGTCGCAGGCGGACCTGGCGGAGGTCCTGACCCGGACCATCGAGGCGTGGCGCTCATGGTCGGCCCTGCACCAGGCGTACGACGGCCCGTGGGCGGACCTGGTGCACCACAGCGGCATGGTCCTGCAGGGGCTCTCCTTCCAGCCCAGCGGCGCCATCGTCGCCGCGGCCACGACGTCGCTGCCGGAGAGCATCGGCGGCGAGCGCAACTGGGACTACCGCTATGCCTGGGTGCGCGACGCGAGCTTCACCATGTCGGCCCTGTGGGTCGCCGCGTGCCCGGTGGAGGCCAGCAATTTCTTCGCGTTCATGACGACGGCGGCCGCCTCGTCGGTGGGCCCGGACGCCGGGTTGCAGATCATGTTCGGCATCGGGGGAGAGCATGACCTGTCCGAGCGCGAGCTCGGGCACCTGCCGGGCTGGCGTGACAGCCGCCCGGTCCGGGTTGGCAACGGCGCGTGGGCCCAGCAGCAGATCGACGTGTACGGCGAGCTGCTCGGGGCGGCCAGGCGGCTCGCCGACCACCTTTCCGATCTCGACGACGACACCAAGCACTTCCTGGTGGCGTGTGCCGACGCGGCCGCGACCCACTGGATGGAGAGGGACCAGGGCATCTGGGAGGTTCGGGGCGAGCCTCGGCACTTCCTCTACTCCAAGGTCATGTGCTGGGTCGCGCTGGACCGTGCCCTGGCCCTCGCCGACCTCATCGGCGTCGGCGACCGGGTCGACCAGTGGAAGGCGACGCGAAACGCGATCCGGGAGACGGTGGTCCGCGACGGCTGGAACGAGCAGGCTGGCGCGTACACGCAGTACATCGGCAGCACGGCGCTCGATGCCTCCAGCCTGATGATGGCGAACGTCGGCTTCCTGCCGGCTGACGACCCGCGGATGCTCGCGACCATCAACGCGATCGAGGCGCGCCTTACTGATGACCGGGGGCTCGTCTACCGCTACCGGACGGGCGGCGGTGCAGACAATGCCGACGGTGCCGACGGTGCAGACGGCGCAGACGGTGCCGGCGGTGCAGACGGTGCCGGCGGTGCAGACGGTGACGGCAGTGTCGACGGGCTCGCCGGAAAGGAGGGCACTTTCCTCCTGTGCACCTTCTGGCTGGCCCAGGCGCTCGCCCTCGCCGGGCAGGTGGACCGGGCCCGTGCGGTGTTCGAGCGCGCCATCGCCTTCGTGAACGACGTCGGCCTGCTCGCCGAGGAGGTCGACGCCGCTTCGGGAGAGCTGCTGGGCAACTTCCCGCAAGCCTTCAGCCACATCGGGCTGGTCAACGCCGCCTGGGCGATCTCGGAGGCGGAACGCCGCGCCTGATCACGGCGGCGCGCACCAGCTCTTTCCCGGTCCCGAAGGACAAGCTAGCATCTTCCAAAAGTAACAAATCGTTAGTTAAGTCGTGGAGACGCCGTACCCCGCAGCGGGCTGCCTTCGCTCGCTGGCGGCCGGGCTCTTCCGCTGCCTTGAGGAAGCGCTGACCGACGAATGCCTGACCTCCTTGGACTCTCGGCCCAGATCATTGACTCCGGGCAGGTCCACACGCCGCCGGTCCGCACCACCAGGGAGCTCTCGGAGGTCGCCGCCGGGATCGCGGTGGTCGAGTCGTTCTCCAACAGCATCGCGGTGCGGGCGGGCGGTCAGCTCGTCGTCTTCGACACCAGCTCCGCGCCCGCCGGGACCGCGGTGGTGGCCGCTCTGCGGCGCTGGTCAGGCGACCCGGTCAGTGCCGTGGTCTACACCCATGGCCACCTCGACCATGTCGGCGGCTCGGGCGCGTTCGTGGCGGACGCGCACGGCCGCCAGCACGGCCGCCCGACGTTCATCGCGCATGCCCGCGTCGCCGACCGCCTGGCCCGCTACCGCCGCACCGCGGGCTGGAATCAGGCGATCAACGCACGCCAGTTCGGGTGGACGAGATCGCCGGTCTATGACGGCGCCGCTCCGCGGGGCGGCCCGGCCGGCTTCGAGGCGTGGCTGCAGGAGGTCGTCGACCCTGGCCGGCTGTACGAGGACCACCTGGCGCTGGACGTCGGCGGCGTGGCGATCGAGCTGTATCACGGGCGCGGCGAGACCGACGACCACACCTGGGCCTGGCTCCCGCACTGGCGGGCGGTGTGCGCGGGCGACTTCTTCACCTGGACCTTCCCCAACGCCGGCAACCCGCAGAAGGTACAGCGCTATCCGGGAGACTGGGCGGCCGCGCTACGCGCGATGATCGCGCGGGAGCCCGAGCTGTTCCTGCCTGCCCACGGGCTGCCGATCAGCGGAGCGGACCGGATCCGCCGGGTCCTCGAGCAGACCGCTGGCGCGCTGGAGTCGCTGGTCGCCCAGGTACTGGAGGCCATGAACGCCGGTGCCCGGCTGGAGGAGGTGCTCAGGTCGGTGTCGCTGCCTGCCGAGACCCTGGCCCTGCCGTACCTTCGCCCGCTCTACGACGAGCCCGAGTTCGTCGTGCACAACATCTGGCGGCTCTACGGGGGCTGGTGGGACGGCAACCCGGCGCGGCTGCACCCGCCGCCGGAGGCGGCGCTGTCGGCCGAGGTGAGCGCGCTCGCCGGGGGGGCCGGCGCGCTCGCCGCCCGGGCCAGCGCGCTGGCCGGGTCCGGTGAGCTCGCGCTCGCCTGCCAGCTGGCGGAATGGGCCGCGGGAGCGGCGCCGCAGGATCGCGCCGTCCAGCGGATCCGGGCGCAGGTATACGAGGCGAGGTTCCGCCAGGCGTCGTCGCTGATGGCCAAGGGGATCTACGCGTCCGCGGCCAGGGAGCAGGCCGCCGCAGCCGAGGAGGACGGCGCCTGATGGCCGACGGCGCGACGTGCCGCGCGGTGGCGCCGGTCGCCCTGGTGCTCGCCGTCCAGCTCGTGCTCTTCCCCATGCCGCTCGGCGTGTGGCTGCAGGGCCTGGTGTTCGGACTGCTCGGCTCGCTGATGGCGGTGGGCCTGGGCCTGGTGTACCGGCTGAACAAGGTGGTGAACTTCGCCCAGGGCGACCTCGGCACCGCGCCCGCCGTCCTGGCGGTCGGCCTTATCGGCCTGTCCGGCGCCAGTTACCTGCTGGGCCTGGCGGCCGGCCTGGCGTCGGCGGTCGTGCTGACCGTGATCGTCGAGGTGCTGGTGATCCGCCGTTTCGCCCGCGCGCCGCGGCTGGTGCTGACCGTCGTCACCATCGGCCTGTCCCAGGCGCTGGTCGTGGTCAGCCTGCTCCTGCCCGGCCTGTGGGGCCAGGCGCCCATCTCCACCGCGCAGGTCCGGCCGCCCTGGCCGATGGCGCTGCACATCTCGCCGCTGGTGTTCACCGCCAATCACCTGATCGCGACCGTGGTCTCGCTGGCCTGCCTCGGCGGGGTCGCGGTGTGGTTCACCCGCACCGACATCGGGATCGCCATCCGGGCCACCGGCGACCGCCGGGACCGGGCCGCGATGCTCGGCATCCCGGTCGGCCGGCTCCAGACCGTCACCTGGGTGGCGGCCGGGCTGCTCTCGTTCATCAGCATCTTCTTCAAGGCGACCATCCTCGGGCTCCCGCTGGACCCCTCGTTCAGTCTCACCTCGCTGGTGACCGCCCTGGCCGCCCTGGCGCTCGGCGGGTTCAGCGACCTGCCGGTGACGGCCGCGTCGGCGGTGGCCCTGGGCGTCCTGAGCGAGGGCGTGGCCTGGGATCAGCCCGCCGACCCGGCCCTGGGCCTGGCCGTGGTGGCCGCCGTGGTCCTGCTGGCCGTGCTGGTCCGCCAGCTCGCCGCCGGCCAGGCCGAGCGGGCGGCCGGCTCGGGCTGGCTGCTGGTGGCCGGCGTGCGCGACACCCCGGCCGCGCTGCGGCGCCTGCCCCACGTGCGCCTGGGAGCGCCGGCTGCCGCGATCGTGGCGGGCGCCGCCGCGTTCTCGGCGCCGCTGTGGATGGGCCCCGGCACGTTAATTGACGCATCCACGCTAGTCGTGCTGGCCATCGTGGGGTGCTCGATCGTAGTGCTGACCGGCTGGTCGGGCCAGGTGACCCTGGGCCAGATGTCGCTGGCCGCCCTCGGGGCCGCGACCGGGGCCGTCGCGCTGCTCGACTGGCACTGGGACCTGAGCCTGGCCCTCCTGCTGGCGGGCGCCGCCGGGGCGCTCGTGGCCGTGGCGGTCGGTGTCCCGACCCTGCGGCTCGACGGGATTTTCGTCGGAGTGACCACCCTCGCCCTGGCCCTGGCCGCCTCGGGCTACCTGCTGGACCCGTCGCAGTTCTCCTGGATCCCGGCCGGCCACCTCGGCACGGCCCGTATCTTCGGCGTGCCGCTAGGCTCAGAGGCGTCGGTGTTCGAGCTGTGCCTCGCCGTCGGCGTGCTGGCGCTGATCGCGCTGAGCGGCCTGCGGCACAGCCGCACCGGGCGCGTCCTGCGGGCCGTGCAGAGCAACGAGCACGCCAGCGCGGGCTACGGGGTGGCCGTCGCCCGCGCCCGGCTGAGCGGCTTCGCGATCAGCGGCTTTATCGCCGGCGTGGCCGGCTGTCTCCTGCTGGTGGTCAATCAGCAGTACACCCTGTCGCCGTTCACCGCTGCGGCCAGCCTGACCGTCTTCACGGCCACCGCCGTCGGCGGCCTGGGCTCGGCGCTCGGGGCCGTGCTCGGCGCCGCCCTGATGGAGGGCAGCGCGATCTTCCTGCCGCCGTCCTGGCAGCTGCTCCCCGCCGCCATCGGCGTGCTCATCGTCCTGCTGGTCTTCCCCGGCGGAGTGTCGGGGCTCTGGTTCACCGCCCGCGACCGGCTGCTCGAACGGGCGGCCCGCCGCCGCGAGCCGCCGGCCGGCCCGGACGGCCCGGACGGCCCGGATGGCGCCGCCGGAGCCGCCGGGGCCGGGCCGGACGGCGCCGTCGACGGGGCGGTGGTGACCCGGTGACGCGCGCCGGCGCCCGCTTCGGCGGGGCGGTGCCGCTGTTCCCCCTCGGCGTCCTGTTCAGCATCGAGCTGCTGGATATGGCGACCAAGAGCGCGTTCAGCATCCTCATCCCGAACATCCGCGACGCGTTCCACCTGAGCAACGCGAGCATCCTGGCCGTCACCGCGATCGGGGACGCCGCGGCGCTGCTGGCCACCGTGCCGATCGCGATGCTTGCGGACCGCTCGAACCGGGTCAAGATCATGCTGACCGGCGCGACCCTCGGCGCGATCTTCTGCCTCGGCCTGGGGCTCGCCCCTACGGTCGTGATCGCCACCATCGCGCTGGCCGGCATGCGGATGGGCCAGGCCGTCATCTTCCCCACCCACAACTCGCTGCTGGCCGACTACTACCCGGTCAGCGCTCGCTCCCGCATCTACTACGCGCACGGAAGCGGGCTGGCCTTCGGCTCCATCGCGGGCATCCTGATCGCCGCGGGCCTGGCTACGGTCTTCAGCTGGCGCGTGCCCTTCCTGGTGTTCGCGGTGCCCATCGGGATAGCCGTCGTGATCGGGATGCGGCTGCGCGAGCCGCCGCGCGGACGCTATGAGCAGATGGCGCTGGCCGGGCTGTCCGCCGGCCCGGACGTCACTCGACCCGAAGGCGCGAATATCCCCATGACCGACGGCGGGACAGCCAGCGGGACAGCCGGCAGGCCGCCGTGACCGCCGCTGTGACCGCCGGCGGGACGGCCGGGACGGCGCAGGAGCGCCCGCCGTCCTTCGGTGAGGCCTGGCGGATGGTATGGAAGATCGGCGCGCTGCGGCGGATCTTCTATGCGCTGCCGTTCCTGGCTGCGGCCATCGCGGGATTCAGCTCGCTGGCCTCGCTGCAGTACCAGCAGACGTTCCACCTCGACGTCGCCGAGCGGGCCTTCATCACGGCGCCTATCGGGATCTTCGGGCTGCTGGGCCTGGCCGTCGGCGCGATCTGGGCGACCCGGCTGGCCGCGGGCGGCCTGCGCCGGGTGTTCACCATGCTGGGCGTGGCCTCGGTCGTCGCCGCCGCGTTCTCGGTGCTCTTCGCGCTCGCCCCGTCGGTGCCGGTCGCGTTCGTGGCCAACGCGGGCATCGAGGGCTCGCTGGCCGTCGTAGCGCCGGGAGTGCTCGCCTCGCTGTCGCTGGCGATCCCGGCCCGCGCCCGTTCGATCGGGTTCTCCATCACCGCGCTGTTCGTTTTCCCCGGGCTGATCGTGCTCCCGATCGTGGGCCTGCTCGGAGACGCGATCGGCTTCCGTTACGCCCTGCTGCTGATGGTGCCGGTGTTCACCGCCGGCGGCCTGGTGGTGGCCAGCGCCGGTGCCCTGATCGACAGCGATGTCCGCAACGTCTGGACCTCGATGCAGACACGGGCCAGGATGCTCGCCGAGCGCCGGGCGGGGAAGCTGCCGCTGCTGGCCGTTCGTGACCTGAAGGTCGGCTATGACGGCGTCATGGTCCTCCAGGAGGCGGCCATCGAGATCGCCGAGGGCGAGATCGTCGCGCTGCTCGGCGCGAACGGGGCCGGCAAGTCGACGCTGCTGCGGGCCATCGGCGGTGTCGTCGAGGCCAGCGGGGGAGCGGTCGTCTTCGACGGGCAGGACATCACCCACGTACCGCCCGATGAGATCGCCCGGCTCGGCATCGCGCAGGTCCCCGGCGGCGATGGCATCTTCCCGACGCTGAGCGTGGCTGAGAACCTGCGGGCCGCGGCCTGGCCGGGCCGGCGGGCGGGCGGGAGCGACGCGCAGCTGATCGCCGAGGCCCTGGCGTCGTTCCCGGCCCTGGCCGAGCACCGGGCGGTGCGCGCGCGGAACCTGTCCGGCGGCCAGCAGCAGATGCTGGCGCTGGCCATGGCTATGATCACCAGGCCGCGGCTGCTGCTGATCGACGAGCTGTCGCTCGGGCTCGCGCCCATCGTGGTCGAGCAGCTCCTGGAGTCGGTGCGGGACATGCGGGCCAGGGGAACCGCGATCCTGCTGGTCGAGCAGTCCGTGAACGTGGCGGTGGCGGTGGCCGACCGCGCGTACATCATGGACAGCGGCGCGATCCGGTTCTCGGGCCCGGCGGCCCAGATCGCGGCCCAGCCCGGCCTGCTGTGGTCCATCTACGTGGAGCGGGCGGCGGCGGCCATGACCGCCGCCGCCGGCGACGCGCTCGCGGCGGCCGCGGACTCCCCGGCCGCGGACTCCCCAGCCCCCGCCGTCCCGCCGCCGCGCCGTCCCGCCCGCCGCTGCCGTCCCGTCGGCCAACGCCGTCCCGCCCGCCGCTGCCGTCCCGCCCGCAAACGGAACCTCGCGGGCGGACCGCACATCCCTGGCCCACGGCGGCGCGGCGCGGGAGAACGGCGGCGCGGCGCTAGAGGTAACCGGCACGCAGGTGCGGTTCGGCGGCAACACCGCGCTCAGCGACGTCACGCTGCGGGCCGGCCGGGGCGAGGTAGTCGGCGTCATCGGCCCCAACGGGGCCGGGAAGACCACCCTGTTCGATGTCATCTCCGGCTTCATCCGTCCCGCCCACGGCACCGTGCTGCTGGACGGCATGGACGTGACGCACCGCGGTCCGGCGGCGAGGTCCCGTTTCGGCCTGGGGAGGTCTTTCCAGGATTCCCGGCTGTTCTCCGGCCTGACCGTCCGGGACGCGCTGGCCGTGGCCCTGGAGCGGTTCATCGATGTCGCCGACCCGGTCAACGCCGTGCTCCGGCTGCCGTCCCAGCAGTGGACCGAGGCCGCCGTGCGCGGGCGAGTGAGCGAGCTGCTCGACCTGTTCGGCCTGGAGTGCTACGGCGACAGCCTGGTCAGCGAGCTGTCCACCGGGTCGCGGCGCCTGGTCGACCTGGCGGCCGTAGTCGCGCACCAGCCGACCGTGATCCTGCTCGACGAGCCGTCGTCGGGCGTGGCCCAGCGGGAGGTCGAGGCGATGGCCGATCTGCTGCGCCGGGTGCGCGACCAGCTCGGCGCGACGCTGCTCATCGTCGAGCACGACATCGCGTTCATCGCCCATCTGGCCGACCGCCTGGTGGCGCTGGACCGGGGCCGGGTGCTGGCCAGCGGGTCGCCGGCCAGCGTGCTGGCGGCACCGCAGGTCGCGGCCGCATTCCTCGGCTCCGATCCGCTGACCCGCTCGCGCTCTGACGTCCCGGCCCCGACCGCTGAAGGAGAAGCGCGGTGACGAATCCGCCTGCGCCCCCGCCCGGAACATCCGGCCGGCCCTTTGCCAAGGTGAGCCGCATGCGGCGGTACGGGCCGGTGCTGCTGATCGTGGCCGCCCTGGTGGCCGCGGGAGTGCTGGCCACCGTGCGCCGCGGCGGTGACACGACCACGGCGGCTCCGCCGGGCGCGGCCGCCGGGAAATCGATCAGGGCGGGCCAGGGCGCGATCCCGCTCACCTACGCCCGCGCGGTCCGCCAGGGCGTAACCGGCAAATACCGATGGGGGCCCGGCTGCGACACCAGGACCGGCCTGCTCAAGATCCCGACTATCTACGCCGCGCCGTGCGTCCCGTTGCTGCGCGGGAACAACGGCGGGAGCACGTGGGGCGGCGTGTCAAAGACCACGATCAACGTCGTCGACTATCAGCCGCCGCCGGGCGGCCTCGGCTCCGCCCTGCCGGGCGCGACTGGCACGCCCGCGGCCAACCTGGCCACCGCCCGCAGCTATGTCGCCATGCTCAACCACGTCTACGAGCTGTACGGACGGCACGTCAGCCTCATTCTCTACCGGGCCACCGGCCAGGCCACTGATGCGGTCGCCGCGCAGGCCGACGCGGTGCGCGTCGCTGAGCAGATCCACGCCTTCGCCTCGATCGGCGGCCCCGCTCAGACCACGGCGTATGAGGACGAGCTGGCGCGTCTGCACGTGCTGTGCATCGACTGCGGCCTCGGCGGCCTGTCGGCCACCTACCAGCAGGACGCCCCGTACCTGTGGGGCAGCCTGCCCGCGTCGGACACCCTGCTGCGCACTTCCGTCGACTATGTCATCAAGCAGCTGAACGGAAGGCCCGCGATCTGGGCGGGCAATCGCGCCTGGCACACCCGCAGGAGGCAGTTCGCTTTCGTCAATTACGTCCAGAGCCCGCCCTCGCCCGGCTCCAAGCAGCTCAGCGAGCAGATCACCGGGCGGCTGCGGGCCGGGCACGTCTCGTTCGCGATCCAGCATTCGCTGACGTACACGCTCGACCTGAACACGCTGCCCGATCAGGCCGCGACCATCGCGGCGAAGCTGAAGGCATCGAATGCCACGACGGTCATCTTCGCCGGCGATCCGATCATGCCGATCTACCTGACCAAGGCGTGCGCGGCGATCGGCTACTACCCCGAGTGGGTCATCACCGGCACCGTGTTCACGGCCACCACCACCCTGGCCCGCTTCTACAACCAGTCCGAGTGGGCGCACGCGTTCGGCATCTCCAGCCTGCCGGTACCCACGCCCGTCACGCTCAGCGACGCTTACCGCCTCTACAGCTGGTGGTACGGCGGCCTGAACGCCCCGCCGTCCCCTACGACCGCGCAGGTGATCCTGCCGCCGATCCTGCAGCTCTTCGAGGGCCTCCAGCTGGCCGGGCCGCACCTGACGCCGTCGACGTTCGCGGCCGGGATGTTCGGTGCGCCGAAGGCCGGCGGGGGTCCCACCGCCCCCCTGCAGGCCTACGGCGATGCGGGGGCGCCCCCCACGCCGAGCTACACCTCGCAGGCTGACTACACCTTCGTCTGGTACAACGCCTCGGCGAGGGGCGCCAGCGAGCAAGGAGCGGTCGGCACCGGACTGATCACCTACGTCCAGGGCGGCCAGCGCTACCCGGCCGGGACGATGCCCGCCGCCCAGGTCCCCATGTTCTCGCCGTCCGGAGCGGTCACCAGTTACCCGGCCCTCCCGCGTGGTGACCGGACCCCCGCCTACCCGCCGTGGCCAGGCTCCCCGGCGGCCGGATCGGGAGTCCTGTGAGCCGGTTACGGTGAGATGCCCCTGGCCCGCAGGGCGGCCTGTGTCCGGTCGGCGGCCTGGGTCTTGTCCAGGATGCGGGAAACGTGATTTTGCACTGTTTTCAGGGAGACACCCAGGGAGCGGGCGATCTGCCGGTTGCTCGCGCCGTCGGCGAGCAGGTCTAGCACCTGGCGTTCCCGCGCAGTCAGGTCGTCTTGCTGGGACGCGGGCGCCGCCCCGGATAGCCGCGCGGGGGCCGTGGCCAGGAGCCGGCTGGCGATGCCGGCGCCGAACACGGCGCCACCGGCGGCGACGGTGCGCAGCGCCGCGGTGATCTCGGCGGCGGATGCGCCTTTGAGTACGTATCCGCGCGCGCCCGCGGCCAGGGCGGCGAACACGCTGTCGTCGTCGTCCACCATGGATACGACGAGCACGGCGGTGGCCGGGGCCGCCGCCAGCACTCCTCGTGTCGCCTCGACGCCGGAGGCGCCTGGCAGGTTGATGTCCATCAGCACGATGTCAGGTGCACTGTCCTGCAGGACCGCCAGTGCCTCCTCGGCGGTTCCGGCGGTGCCGGCGATCTCGACGTCGGGCAGTGTCGCGAGCAGCCCGGCGAGGCCGTCGCGGAAGACGGGATGGTCATCGACGATCAGGACCCTGGTCACGCGGGAACCGCCGGAATCGGGGCTGCCTGGGCAGGCGCGGTCAGCACCGGCAGGCGGGCGGCCACGATGACACCGGGTGCGGCGTCGCTGACCGTCACTGCGCCGCCGAGTTCTTCGGCCCGCTCCCGCATGATGGCCAGGCCGTTGCCGTGATCGCCAGCAGTGGCCAGGCCGGTGCCGTCGTCAGTGATGGTGACGGTCAGCCCGGTCGGGGCGAAGGCGAGCGACACGTCGCAGCGGCGGGCGCTGGCGTGCCGGACCGTATTGGTCACCGCCTCGACCACGATGCGGTACGCGGCGACCTCGACCGCGGCCGGGAGCGCCGGCAGATCGCCGCTGGCGCGCACGCTGATGGTGAGATCACCCCCGCCGGTAAGCCGCTCCGCAGCCTGAGCGCACGCGCCGTCCAGGCCGAGCTCGTCCAGAGCCGGCGGCCGCAGTCCTTCGACGAGGCGCCGGACGTCCACCACCGTGCGGCGGATCTCCTCGCTGAGGACGTGCAGCTGCCGGGACGCGCCGTCGGTGCCGGGCGGTAGTAGTGCCCGGGCTGTCTCTGTCTTCAGCGTCAGCCCGGCCAGGGCCGGGCCGATGCCGTCGTGCAGGTCGCGACGCAAACGGCGCCGTTCCTCCTCGCGGGCCAGGACGAGCCGCTCGCGCGCGCGCTGCAGGTCCTCGCGCAGCAGCCGCGCGTGCAGCGCACCGCCCAGCTGGCGGGCCAGATCGCGCACTAGCCGCTGCTGCGCCGCGCTCAGCTGACGTTCCGGCGCCCGGTAGGTCAGCCAGCCGACGGTCGCGCCGTAGGCCTGCAAGGCAATCCCTGTGCCCGGGTCGGCGCCCGTGGTACCGGCGACGGCGGTGCCGTCGATGCCGCGGACGCTGACGTCGCGCAGGCCCAGCCCGGTGGTGAGCTCGGTCACGGCGGCGTCCAGCAGGAGGTCGACGTCGGCCGCGGCTTCCAGTCGCTCGCCCAGGTCAGCCAGGACCTCATAGGGCTCGTGCCAGCGGCCGTAGACGACGCGGGTCACGGCGCGCTGCAAGGTTTCGCGCAGGGGGATAAGCAGCAGCGCCGCTACGGCCGCGGCGAGCGCGGCGAGCCACCACGCGTGCTGGTCAGGAGCCAGCGAAGCTGCAGCGGCAACTACGAGGGCGTAGATGCCCACGACCGTGCCTGACATGGCGAGCCACAGCAGGGTCCGGTGCGCGGCGCGGCGCAGGTCATAGAGCCCGTGACTGAGGGTGGCGATCGCGATCGCTATGGGCAGCGGCAGGAGAACGAGGCCGAACACCCAGCCAGGGACGCCGTTAGCGAGGATGACGACGAGAAAGACGAGCGCCGGCGGGCAGGCGGCCAGCGCGAGAAGCAGCAGCTGCTGGCGGACGAGCGGTCCTCCGCGGCGCCACCGGGTGATGAGCCCGGCGATTGCCCCGCCGGCGGCGGCCACGGCGAGCAGTACTCCGGCGACGCTGAGCAGATCCGCGATGTGCCCGTAGCGGCCGGGCAGTCCAAGCGGGCTCTGCCAGCCGGCGAGACGGTCCTGCTGCGCATGCGGGCTGAGCACGTTGCCCAGCAGCAGGCAGGTCACGGCCGCGACGGTGCACCAGCCCAGCCAGCGCCAGCGCGGGCTGGGCAGGCGGCCATCCGGGAACACCGCCGGTACGGCGACTACGGCGATCAGCATCCCCGCCGCTTGCAGACCCGGCCCGATGGCCGCGAGGTACGCGGCGCCGGGAACCGAGCCGGGGGCGGTAACCACGCCATAGACACCCGCTTCAGTGCACGCCACGCCGGCCCCCATGAGGACCGCAGCGGCCAGCAGCAGCCAGCCGACCCGGTTACCGGGCACCGCGAGGGTAACGATCGCGCCGACCACAGCGACCGCCCCGACGGCGAAGGCGAACGACAGCGTGTCGGCGAAGGCGGCTGTGCCTGCCCGGTCGTAGGCCGTCGCGACGGCGCAGCCAGCCACGGCGACCAGGACCGCGGCGGCGACCGCGACCGCGGTGAAGCGGCCACTGACCGGCGCCGGCGGCGGGCTGTCCACAAGCCCATGGTGCACCACGCGTACGTCTGCGGCGAGCAGCATTTGCTCAGCGACGCAACGCGTCAGGCCGCGGCATTGTGGCGCAGGCGGCCGGCGAGCACCACGATGGCACCGATCAGCCCGGCCACCGACACGAGGACAAAGGTGGTCTGATAGGCCCAGTCCAGGGCGCTGTGCCGGGCCCAGCCGGAGAACGAGACCACCTCGAACAGGCACAGGATGCCGACGAAGAGAGCACCGGCGGTGACGCGCCCGCCGCGCAGCAGCGCGGTAGCCAGCAGGAAGAACACGCCGAACACGACGCCCGCCCAGGGCAGGCTGCCCGGATATTTCTCTACCCAGATCATGATCGCGCTGCCGAACTCGCCCAGGGCGAGTATCCCGGCAATGGTAGTCAGGACAGTGAGCTTGCGACCGTTCATGCTTGCCTCCCGGTGAGAATCTGCGATGACATCACCATGCCTGCACGCAGTTCCCGGCCAGAAGAGGCGCCTTCCCGCTCACGCCGGGAAGTTCTCCCTTGGCCGCCCGCGGGAAGCAGATCACCTTGGCGGTGTCACCGGCGAAGCACGCTGGCCAATCTTCGCAACCGGGCGGCGGCCTGTGCGGTCGTAGATGGTGACGGTGAACCGATGACGGTGAACCGAAGCCAAAGGAAAGGTCCCATGAAGCTGACCAGCCGAGCCACGCGGCGCGTCGCCGCCGCCGTAGCCGCCGCGAGTGCCACGCTCCTCATCCCCGCCGCCGCCCTGGCCGCCTCGGGGTCCTCCGCCGCCGCTCACGCCGCCGCCGCGCCTAGGTGCTCCGCGGTGCAGATGTTCGCCTGGATCGGCCTGCCCGGTGACGGCGGCGCGGGAACGGTGACCTACTGGGTGCAGCTGTCGAACGTATCGCACCGCACCTGCACGCTGAAGGGCTACCCGGGCGTGGCGGCGGTCGGCCGGCCCGGCCAGCTGGGCAGCCCGGCTGGACGTGCGCACCTGTACCAGCCGCGCCTGATCACGCTGCGACCCGGCGCGACGGCGCACTTCGATCTCGGGATCACTGACATCTCCGGTCGCGCGCCGGGAACCTGCGACCCAGTCATAGCGCAGGGGCTGAAGATCCGCGCGCCGGGCGACCGCCGTTCGCAGGTGCTCGAATTCGCCTTCGTGACCTGTAAGAAGCGCGGCGCGTCCAATCTGGGCGTGACCACCACGCTCAAGGGCACGGGAATCCCGCAGTTCTCGCGCTGATGCCCGGCAGCGGGCCTAGTCTCCGATGGGTCCGGGGCAGGATCGCCTAGGTTGGCATGATGAGGCCGGTGAGTTCGGGCGTCGAGCTGGACTGGCCCAGGGAAGTGACCGGCGAGCTGGCGGAGCAGTGCTGCGCGCATGCGACGCGGTACCCTCCGGTTCAGTGAGAAGCATGATCGAACCTTTAGGGATCTCGCCGGGATCCCGGAGACGGAGCAGATCATGAAGCAAGCCCCAGGGTCGGAGCCGTCCGTGCCGCGGCCACCGGCCGCGGCCACGGCCGCGGATGTCATGCGGCCGGCGCTGACGACGGTGGAACCCAACGACCATGCCGCCGCGGCCGCGTACCTGATGAAGCACGCGAAGAAGGCGGCTCTGGTGGTCGTGGACGACGAGGAGAGCAGGCAGCCGGTCGGCCTCATCACCGACGCCGACATTGTCCAGGCGGTGGCGGACAAGAAGGACATGAACGTCGTCCGGATCAATGACCTGATGACCGTTCACCCGACCGTCATCACCGCGTCGACCAGCATCCGCGACGCGGCCGAAGCCATGATTTCCGGGAATTTCCGGCAGCTGCCGGTGGTCGGCGACACCGGGCTCCTCGGGATGGTCGACATCGGGGATGTCTGCCGTGCGCTGCTTGATCCGCGCGCGGAATGACGCACGGAAAGATGTGCGCGATGACCTTCCGGCCACCGGATTTCAGCCGGGCAGGCTCTCGACGGAGCCGGCCGCGATCGCGCTGACCAGCTGGGCGTGGTCTCGCTCGTTCTGATCGGCGTACCGGCGGGCGAACTGGCCGATCGCGGCGGCGAACTTGGGGCCCTTCCCGATGTAGCCATCAATGGCCACCGGGTCGCCGGTGCGAGCGTGGGCACGGGCGAGGGTCTTGCCGCAGGCGGTAGCGAACTCGACGAGGCGAGGGGCGATCAGCTCAGTGGTGGGGATGATCTTCATGTCGCGGAACTGCCGCACGTAATAGTCCTTCCCGTGCAGCGAGCCCCAGCCGACGAAGATGTCGGTTGCGGTCTGGACCAGCCGTTTGCCGCTGATCACCCGCGCCCCGTGGCTGTCCTGGCGGCTCGGCTGGGTGTGTGCCTCGTACACCGACGGCCCGGCCTGCTTGACCTGCAGGAACAACGGATCGGTACCAGTGCGGCCCTCGAGCAGCACCAGATAGACCTGCATCCCCACGCTGCCCACTCCGACGACCTGGCGGACCACATCGACCTCAGTGAACCGGTCGAACAGGCTGCGCCGGTCCTCCTGGAGCGTCAGCCGGTACTCGGCCAGGAGATGGTCCACGAGGTCGGCCTGCTCGTCGTCACTGATCCTGACCCGGACCGGGGGCTCCTCGGTTATCCGGGGGCGTCCGTGCGCCATCGTGGTCAGCTTGGCGAATGCCCCGCGGCTGGTGCGCCGCTTGCGCTTCTTCTCGATGTGGACCGAGACCCGCCCCCGGTCAGCCGGCTCGAAGTAGCCGATCAGGCGGTCGACGTGCATGCCGTCATACCAGATGTCGAGCTCCGGCATCGTGGTGTACCGGCGCATGCGCGCGCGATAGGCCGCCACGCCGGCGCTGACCGCGGCGGCGGCCCTGGCCGGCTTGATCCCGTTTTCCCTGGCCGCTACCACGACGCTGGCGGCGAAGCGCTTGATGTCCCACTCGAACGGCCCGGGGAGGGTCTCGTCGAAGTCACGCAGGTCGAACGACAAGTTCCGCTCGGGCGTGGCCCACAGGCCGAAGTTCAGGATGTGGGCGTCACCGCAGAGCTGCACCATCAGCCCGCTGTCAGGCTGTGCGGCGAGGTCGGCCGCCATGACCGCCGCGGCGCCCCGGTAGTAGTTCCACGGGGACGCCGCCATGCGCTGATGCCTGATGGGAACGAGCTCAGGGACCCGGATCTGGTCCTGGGCCAGGATCGTCTGCAGCGCGTCATGGCCGCGCTGCTCCTCATCCCAGGACCCCGACGGGCGCCGCGGAGCCCGTTTCCTGGCCGCCTTCCCGGCGGCCCGTCTCTCGTTTCTGGTGGCCGGCAGATCACGCAGCCGGGGTGGTTCCGGCACTAGATGCTGCCGGGCGACTGGTGCTGGGCGCCGTACTGGGCTGCGACCGGATTCCACACCTGGACGAACGCCTCCTTGGCTGCGTCGGCCTGCTGGTCCGCGTTGTTCGCGGCGATATAGGCACTGGATTGAGCCGCCGGCGTGCACCCGGAATTCAGCTGCTGCATGGCCCAGGTGAGATAGTCCCGGTCGGCGTCCAGCGAGTTACGCAGCGCTGAGATCAGGCTGGACTTCACGGCCGGGCCATTCGCGAGAGCAGCCGTGGACAGGGCCGACGCTTTCTTGTATTCGGTACTGCGCTGATTCACCACGCTCTGGATCTGGCTCACCGCGCTGGACAGGTTCGCGCAATCACTGATCTGGCTGACGGCGCCCTGCAGCGCCTGCCGGGTGGTGGCGCTTGAGGCCAGCAGATTGCTCACGGCGGCCGCCTGCCGGGAAGCCGGGGTGGGCGACGGCGAGGGCGCTGGCGATGGCGCAGGCGCCGGCGACGCCGCGGGGGAGGACGCGACGGGGGAGGGGAGGCCCGATGGGCCCGGTGCCGGGCTGTTCGAAAGGACAATGCCGGCGATAACGGCCGCGATGACCACCGCGGTGGCAGCAAAGATGAGCGTGATAACGCCAGGGCGCCGGCGGGGCGGCCGGGGATAAGGTCCGGGCCCGGGCTGCGCTGGCTCGGGCTGCGCGGGCTCGGGCTGCGCGGGCCCGGGCTGCTGGGGGGCGAACTGCGCGGGGGCCGGGGCAGGTACCAGCTCCGGCTCGGATTCGTGCTGCCGGGCCGGTCCCTCCTCGCCGGAGGCCGGCCTGGCGGCAGCGACCGGCCTGACGCGGACCGGCCCGCGCGGCCGTGCGGAAATGACCCGCTCACCAGGCAGGAGCCCCAGCGCCGCATGCAGGGCCTCAGCGAACTGCCCACAGGTCGCGTAACGGTCGGCCGGATCCTTCGCGAGCGCCATGGCCAGCACGTGGTCGACTGCCGCAGGCAGATCTGGGCGCCGCGAGGTGGCCTCGGGTGGCGGCGCGTAGAGCTGGGCGTACATCACCGTCAAGCCCTGGTCCTGCCCGAATGGCGGCGTACCGCACAGCAGCTCGAATCCGGCGCAGGCCAGCGAATAGAGATCAGCGCGCCCGCTGAGAGCGCAGCCCTCGATCTGCTCCGGTGCCGCGTAATCGAGCATTCCCGCGAACTGGCCCGTCGCCGTGATCTCGCCCAGCGGCGGATTCCTGCTCATCCCGAAATCGGACAGGAACACGTGATCGAAGTCGCCGCCGTCCGCCGGGTGAGGCGTTCTGGCTTCCGCCGTGCCGCTGGCTTCCGCCGTGCCGCTGGCTTCCGCCGCCCCGTCGGCATCGAGCAGCATGTTGGCCGGCTTGACGTCGCCATGGGCCAGGCCGCGGGCGTGAGCGGCGTCCAGTGCCGACGCGACCTGGGCGATGATGCTCCAGGCCTGGGCCACAGGGAGCGCGCCGAGCCGGTTGAGCAGCAGCCGGACATCGCCCCCCCGGACGTAGCGCATGGCCAGGTACAAGGTCCCGCTCGCGTAGTCGGCCTCGTAGACGGGAATGATATGGGGGTGGTCTATCGCGGCAGCCGCCTGTGACTCCTGCAGGAACCGGGTCCGGAAGACGGCGTCACGGGCTAGCTCCGGCGCCAGGATCTTGACGGCCGCCTGACGATCCAGGCGCTCATCGGTGGCGAGGTAGACCACCGCCGTGCCGCCCTGGCCGATGTACCCGTCCAGCCGGTAACCAGCGACCTTTCCTGACATCCCCGAGTCGTGCCGGACCGGGTCCGTCTCGCGGCTCACGGGCACCGTGCGCACCTCCGTTCGCGGTGCGTTGGCGAGCAATAGCGAAATGACCGGCTGGAGACTACTGCCCGGCCGACATCCCGAGCCCCATCAGGCCCACGCCCGCCCTACCCCACGATAATGACATTTCATCAGCCCCGTACGGCCAACGGGAATCAGGTCAGCGAGCCGGCCGCCAGCTCGGGCCCGGCCCGACGCATGGCCGGTCCCCGCGCGTTATCCGATGAGCTCGCGGTACTGTCTCGTCGACGGGCGTAGATCTTGTCAGTACGACAGCCAGGACGCACCTTTCCTCGGGGCCATCGACGGACAGGCTCGCTTCCGCCCGCGACTCGGCATGGAGGGGCGCTCTGATGAGTCAGCCGACATCACCGCGGCGGCGCGGGCCTGGTCTGGGGACGGTCCTGGGCGCGGTCGCCGCCCTGCTCGCCGCTACCTTCTGCTTCGTGGGCTGCCTCGCGGCGATCTCCGCCCTCGGCCGCGAGCACGAGGCTCCGACCGCGGCCCTGATCGCCGCCGCCGCTGTGTTCGCGGTCGCGGCGGTCGTGCTGATCCGTGTCGCGATACGCCTGGAGCATCGGTTCCGCCCGGCTCAGCCCGCAGCACGGGTGACGCCAGCCGGCGTTCCCCGAACGCCCGCCAGGCGCCCCCGCAATGGCCCGGCGAGCCGGATCGTCGCGATCGTGATCGTTATCGGCGCCGCCGCCGCGCTGACGACGCTCGCCGTCAGCCTGCACTCGCAAGCCGCCCGGTCGTCGTACACGCAGCATCACGGGCTGGTGCGCACGGCCACCATCGAGGCAGTGCAGCCGGTGAGTAACAGCACCAGTCACGACTCGTGGACGACCTACGACTACGACCTGGCTCTCGCCGCGCCCGCCGGCGCGGTGACGCGGACTGTCGCTCACGATCCCACCAGGGACTTCCGGCGGTTTGACCAAGGCGACACGATCAGCGTCCTGGTTGACCCGCGGCAGCCCGACTATGCCGAGCTGCCGGGTATCCCGGTCGAATCCTCCTCCTGGTTCATCGGTCCCTTGGCGCTGGCCGTTGTCTTCGTCGGGCTGATCGTTCTCATCTCGGCCGAGGAGATCAAGCACCGGCGGCTGCGATCCGCCAAGACGCGCCGCCGGTCCGGTTCTCCCCTGGCCGCTCCGCCAGCCACGGCGGCGACGTCCGATCCTGCCGAGTCGCCGCAGTAACGTGAAACTACCGGGCCCGACCGGGCTCCGGTCCCGCGAGAGGCGGACGAGAGGCGGACGAAGACAACGGCCAGCGCCATGGACGCGATAGAGATCCTCACCGCGCTCAGCACGTCAGCCGGGAGGACGGACCCGTACCCGCTGTACGCCGCATTGCACAAGATGGGCGAGGTCATCGAGATCGGCCCTGGCGACGTGATAGTGGTCGGATACGACGCTATTAACTCTGTCCTTCGCGATCCCGGCTTCCGCGTCTCTGACGAATCCAGCTTCGACAAGAACTTCCCTGGCTGGCGGGCGAATCCGGTGTTTATCCAGGGCGCGGACTGGATCCTGAACCTGAACGCACCGCGGCATTCGCGGATCAGGAGCCTGATGGCCCGCTCGTTCACCGCCCGGCGCATCGCCGGGCTCGAGCCCGCGATTGCCAAGATGACCGACGATCTGCTCGGCGCCATGGCTGATCGCGCCGCCGATGGCTGCGCCGTCGAGTTCATGCATGACTTTGCCTACTTGCTGCCAGTCACCGTGATCTGCGAGCTGATCGGGATCCCAGAGGCAGACCGGGAGGGATTTCGGCCAATTGCGCGGGATCTGGCCGGAGTCTTTGAGGTCAACGATGCGGAAAGTCTGCCTGCGATCAACGCCGCGGCGGTCGAGTTGCTCGCGTACTTCACCGCGCTGGCGGCCAGGCGGCGCGCTGTCCCTCGCGACGACCTGCTCAGCGACCTTCTCGCGATCAGCGACTCCGGCGACGGCAGGCTCACCGATGCCGAGCTGCTGCACAACCTGACGCTGCTGCTCGTGGCCGGCTTCGAAACGACGACCAACCTTCTCGGAAACGGCCTTCAGGTCGTCCTGCAGGACCCGTCGGCTGGTGAAGCCGTCAGGGACGGATCAGTGCCGCCTTCCGCATTTGTCGAGGAAGTACTGCGCTTCGACTCGCCCGTCCAGCTCACCAGCCGCGTTGGTTATGACACGAACGTGGGCGGCGTGCCAGTGTCCGAGGGAACCGGGGTGGTCACGCTACTCGGGGCCGGGAACAGGGATCCGCGCCGGTTCGCCGACCCCGCCAGGTTCGATCCGATGCGCCCGGACGCCGGACCCCTCAGCTTTGGCGGCGGCGCGCATTTCTGCATCGGCGCTGCGCTCGCCAGGCTCGAGGGCGTAGTGGCTTTCCCCCGGCTGCTGAACCGGTTTCCGGAGATCTCCGCTGCGGGCGAACCGGCGCGCCGGGATACGCTTGTCTTGCGCGGCTTCGATGCGCTCCCGGTGACGATCGGCTAGGGCAGGCATGCGCCTGCAGTATTGTCGTGGATGCGGAAGTGGTGCGGTAAGCCTGTATGATCGTTTAGTCTTATGGCCTGGACGGTAGACCTAAATCCCGGAGTGGAGTGATCGGCAATGGCTCAGCGGACGCAGATCCTGTATGTGGACGATATTGACGGCAGTGAGGCCGCGGGCACCGTCAGGTTCGGGTTCGACGGCGCGGATTATGAGATTGACCTGAGCAAGAAGCACGCGGACCAGCTCGCTAAGGCTATTGAGCCCTTCGTTGCCGCGGCGCGCAAGGTGCCGTCATCCCGGCGGGCAGTACGAGGCTCGCGTCCGGCCCGGCATGACCAGTCTGATGTCCGGACCTGGGCGCGCAGTCAGGGACTAAAGGTCTCCGACCGGGGCCGTATCCCGGCGGACGTGCTGGCCAGGTACGAGTCCGCGCACTAAGCCGCGCCGGAGGCGGCACCGCGAGAGGCGGCCTGCGGGCGGCGCGCGGACTCAGCCGGCGGCGCGCTTGAGGATGTCGGGCGGGAACGCGCCGACCTCGATGCACCGCTGCCCCCAGTCGTTAAGGCGGGCGCAGAGCTCATCGAGCCGGTCGCCCAGGGCGCCGGTGATCGCCTGTTCCTGCTCGTCGGTGCGCTGCTCGATGCTGAGCCGCACTGCGCGTCCCTGGTCAGTGAGGCCGCCGTCACAGATCCAGCCGCGGCTTTGGAGCCGGTCGACCGCGTGCTGCATCGCCTCTGGCGGCCAGCCGCGGGTACCGGTATAGGACAGTAGCGGCATCCCGATCCACAGCTCGGTCAGGACGTTCATCTCGACCGCGTTCAGGCCAGCCGCGGCGGCCGCGGCCACGTGGCTGTCGCCGCGGTGCTCGCGGACCAGGCCGCAGGCCCACCACAGGCGGTGCGCCGGGTCCTGCGGCCGCCCGCCCGCGCGCAGTCCGCTGAACAGCGGGCGGCCCATGCCGTCGGCCGCCGCCGCGGCGTCGGCGAGCAGGTCGGCCACCTCGCTCGGGTCGTCGCCGGCCAGGACGGCGCGCAAGCTGGCGGCCGTCGACTCATCACGCGCCTCGACCAGCTGGTCATGCGGGACAGCCGACCGCGCGGCGTCCCACAACGTGGTCACCAGGCCGGGCTCGAACCAGGCGAACGCGGCGGCGACGACCGCCCCGACCGGCTCTCCGAGGCAGGCACCCCGGCCGCCGACGTAGCTGGTGAGGAAATCCAGCCCGAGCTGGGCGAGCCGCTCGTTGGTCAGGCGGCTCCATACCGCGTGCATGGCGACGGGCTCGCAGGCGTCGCGCAGCCGCCGCGCGGGACTGCCGGCGACGACGGCCGCGGGCAGCGCGGTGTCCTCCGGCCGGGGGGCGAAGAAGGCCGCCACCGCTTCGGTGTAGTCCACGATCAGGCTCCAGGTCGAAAAGGTCGGGAAGGTGCGGCGGGCGACCGGGAGCGAGTCCGGTGCCGGGGGCGCCTCGGTCAGGACGTCTCAGGATACCGGTCTGGATTCTCGCCACCGCCGGTGTAGCAGGCGGCGCTCGCCTTCGTCGTAGCCGCCCCAGATGCCGAACTCCTGACCGGTGACCAGGGCGAATACCAGGCACGGCTGGCGCACCGGGCAGCCGGCGCAGATCGTCTTGGCCCGCTGAGTCTCCCTGGTCGCGATGCCCGCCGACCCGATCGGGAAGAAAAGCTCGGTATCGGCGTGACGGCAGGCCGCTGACTCGCGCCAGGAGGCGCGGTCATAGGCGCGGTCATAGCTGGCCGCGGGCGCCTTCACCGCGGCCACCTGATGCTCTCGGCCGCGGTGACCGGGTCGCCGGCCAGCAGCCTGGCCCCCACGGCGGCGGCGATCTGCGGTGTGGCGCCCGCTCCGGCCAGGCCGAGCGGCGCGCGCTGGGCGAGCGCGGTGAGCTGCGCGGCGAGGGGCTCGAGATTCTCCGGCACGGTCGCGGCCAGGACGACCAGATCCGGGCGCCTCGCGTCGACCGTCCTGATCAGCTCGTCGACCGGGGTGCTCATCCCGAGATAGTCGATCCTCCACCCGATGCGGTTGAGCACGACGCCGAAGACCATCAGTGCCAGGTCGTGCAGCTCCCCGGGAGGGCAGGCGAGGACGGCGCGCGGGCCGTGCCCGTTCCCCCAGCCGCGGGCCAGCCCGGCGAGGCGGCCGCGGATGACATTGCTGGCGAAGTGCTCCTGGGCAATGCTGGCCGTGCCCTGCTCCCAGCGTTCCCCGAGTTCGGTGAGGTACGGCATCACGGCGTCCCTGAGCACGGTGGCCAGGGACAGGTCGGACACGAGCCGGTCGAGGACGGCCTGAGCGGCGGGCTCGTCGAAGGCGTCGAGGGCCTGCCGGAGCACGCCGGACAGTTCCCTGGCCGTCGACGAGACGCGGTCCGGCCCGGCGGCTTGGCCGCTGCCTGCCCCGGCTCCGCTGCCCGTCCCGGCTGGGCCGCTGCCTGCCTCGGCTTCGCTGTCCTCCCCGAGTACCGCCCGTGCCGCCTCGGCGGCCGATAGCCCGCGGCCGAGGTGCGCCTGCATGCGGCGGATCCGCAGGGCATCCGCCTCGGAGTACAACCGGAAGCCCCCCGCCGATCGCACCGGCTGAAGGAGGCCATAACGGCTCTCCCACGCCCGCAGGACGTGGTCGCTCACGCCGAGGCGTCGGCTCAGCTCACCGATGCGCAGCACCGGACAGCCGTCGGCAGGATCCATCCCAACATTATACATTCATTTGACAAACATTTGACAACCTTTGCGGCGAGCAGCTACCGTCACTCCTAGACAGACTCTAGACGAAGGTTAAACATAGTGGATTCCTCCGCCCTCCGCCCGACCCCTGACGCTGGTCCCGTCTCCGGGGATAACGGCACGGCCCCGGGCTCCCGGCGGCCGTCAGTCGCCGTCATCGGCGCGGGTGTCTCGGGCCTGACCGCTGCCTACCTGCTGTCCCGCACCCATGACGTCACCTTGTTCGAGGCGGCGGACCGGCTCGGCGGTCATGCGCACACTCATGACGTCCTCGCCTCGGACGGCAGGCATCACGCCGTCGACAGCGGGTTCATCGTCCACAACGACACGACCTACCCCTGGCTGCGCAAGCTCTTCGGCGAGCTCGGCGTCCAGGTGCGTCCCGCCGAGATGAGCATGAGCGTGCGGTGCGAGCAGTGCGGGCTTGAGTATGCCGGCGGCCGCGGGCTGCGCGGCGTGGCCGCACAGCCTCGCCGCCTCCTGGATCCCCGGTTCATCCGCATGCTGTGGCAGGTCAGGCGATTCCACCGCAGGGCCGCTGCCTTCCTGCGGGCCGTTGACGACGACCTGACGACCTACGGCGAGTTCCTCCGGCGGGAGCGATTCGGTGATTACTTCATCGCCCATTACGCCGTGCCGGTCGTATCGTGCGTGTGGTCCGCCGGGCGCGAGGCATCCCTGCGCTACCCGGCCCGGTACCTGTTCCGGTTCCTCGACCACCACGGGATGCTGCGCGTGAGCGGCTCCCCGCAGTGGTACACCGTCGTCGGCGGATCCCGTGCCTATGTAGACCGGCTCGCCCGGCTGCTGCCCGATGTCCGCGCGTCTCATGCTGTCACGGACGTCACGCGCGATGAGGCAGGCGTCGAGATCCGCGATGTCACCGGCTGCGTGACGCGCGTAGACCGTCTCGTCATCGCGACCCACGCCGATCAGGCCCTGGGCTTGCTGACCGACCCGAGCGACGAGGAGGCCGCCACCCTCAAGGAGTTCGGCTACTCGCGCAACGTCACCGTGCTGCACACCGACAGCTCCGTCCTGCCCGCCGCGGCCGGGGCCAGGGCCTCCTGGAACTACCGGATGACGTCCTGTGACCGGCCTGACCAGGCCGCCGTGGTGACGTATTGGATGAACCGCCTCCAGGGACATAACGCCGCACAGGATTTTCTGGTCACCCTGAACGATCGCGAGCGCCTCCGCCCGGAATCCATCGTGGCGACGATGGAATATGAGCATCCGATCTACACCACCGAAGCGGTCCGCGCGCAGTCACGGCTGAGGAGCCTGGCCACCGACCGCACCGTGTACGCCGGCGCCTACCACGGATGGGGATTCCATGAGGACGGGTGCCGCTCCGGTGCCGAGGCGGCACGGCACTTCGGGGCGGCCTGGTGAGCGCGGTCTGCGCCGCGCCGGCCTGCGCGCGAGCGCTCCCGCAGCTGCCCGAGCTGCCGGCGCTGGTTATCGGCCAGGTCACGCACCGGCGCCCCGGACCGGTCCGGCATGCCTTCCGGCACGGGGTCTACCAATGGCTGGTCGACCTGGACTCGATTCCCCGCCAGCCCTGGCCCCTGAGGGCATTCGCGCACTTCAGCAGCGCTGACCACCTCGGCGATCCCGGCCTGCCGATCAGGCGCAACATCGAGAACTACCTGGCGCTGAGCGGCATCTGGCTCGGCGGCGGGGGACGGGTGCTCATGCTGGCCAGCGCCAGGGTCCTGGGCCACGTGTTCAACCCGCTCTCGGTCTTCTGGTGCTATGACGGCGATGGCGCCCTGCAGTGCGTCGTGGCCGAGGTCCACAACACCTACGGCGAGCGGCACGCCTACCTGCTGCGCCCGGACGCCGCCGGGCTCGCCGTAACGGGCAAGAACTTCCACGTTTCCCCGTTCTTCGACGTCAGCGGCACCTACGAGCTGCGGTTCACCCTGCGGCCTGACCTGGTCGCCACGACCGTAACGCTGCGGCATCGCGGCGCCGTGGCGTTCAGCGCCGCCTTCCGGGGCCGGCCCGAGCCCGCGACGCATCCGGCCCTGGGCCGCCGGCTCATTCGCCAGCCCCTCATGCCCCAGCAGATCTCGGCCCTGATCCGGGTGCACGGCATCTGGCTCTGGCTCCGTCGTCTGCCCCTCCGCACCCGGCCGGACCACGTCCGGCAGGAAGGCGTCTGACCATGACCGTCTCTACCGCTGTCCCGACCACCGCTGCTTCTACCGCCGTCCGGGGGACCGTCGGCACCGCTGTCCCCACCGTTGTCCGGGGGCCCGCCGTCAGCGCCGCGCCACGGGCTCCGCTGCGAGCCGCCATCGCGCGGCTGATCTTCGAGCACGCCGTTCAGCTCGTTCCGGTCCGCGTGACCTACCCGGACGGGCGCGTGCTCGGCGGCGGCTCCCCGACCTCGCCCGAGTTCGAGCTCCTGCGTCCCGCTGCCTTCTTCGCCCGGCTGGGCCGGGACGCCAAGGTCGGCTTCGGTGAGGCGTTCATGGCCGGTGACTGGCGAGCCGGGCGCGGCACCGACCTGGCCGACCTGCTGACGCCGTTCGCGGCGCGCCTGACCACCCTCGTCCCCGCGCCGTTGCAGAAGCTGAGAGCCCTGGCCGACCAGCGCATCCCTGATGACCAGGAGAACACCGTGGATGGCGCGCGCCATAACGTCGCCGCCCACTACGACCTGAGCAACGACCTATTCGCCTCCTTCCTGGACGAGACGATGACCTACTCCTGCGCGTGGTTCGACGAGGGCGAGCCGGTGGAGACCGCAACCCGGCTGGCGGAGGCGCAGCTGCGCAAGGTCGACGGAATCCTCGACCTCGCCGGGGTGAGCAGCGGAACCCGGCTGCTGGAGATCGGCACCGGCTGGGGCACGCTCGCTATCCGCGCAGCGCAGCGGGGAGCCAGGGTGACGACGGTCACCCTCTCCCAAGAGCAGCTGGAACTCACTCGCGAGCGGGTCAGCGCGGCGGGCTTGTCCGACCTCGTGGACGCGAGACTGCAGGACTACCGCGAGGTCGCGGGCCAGTACGACGCGATCGTCAGCGTCGAGATGATCGAGGCGGTGGGGGAGGCCTACTGGGCCACCTACTTCGCCACGCTGGACCGCCTGCTGGCGCCAGGGGGAAAGGTGAGCATCCAGACCATCACCATGGCCCACGAGCGGGTCCTCGCCACCCGGCGAAGTCACAGCTGGATTCAGAAGTACATCTTCCCCGGTGGGATCATCCCGTCATTGCTGTCGATCGACGACATCCTGGCGGCGCACACCACCCTGCGGGTCACGCAGCGGCGCGAGCTGCGGCCGCACTACGCCCGGACCCTGCAGCTGTGGCGAGAGCGCTTCACTGACCAGTGGCCAAACCTCCACGCCCAGGGGTTTGCCGGGACCTTCCGCCGGATGTGGGAGTTCTACCTCGCGTACTGCGAGGCGGGTTTCCGCAGTGGCTATCTCGGCGTGAGCCAGCTCGAGCTGACCAGGGAGCCGGCGTGGAACTGAACGGCAAGGTCGCCTGGGTCGTCGGCGCGTCCAGCGGTATCGGCGCGGCGGTCGCCAGGGAGCTGGTATCCCGCGGCGCGACTGTCGCGATCTCGGCCCGCCGTGCCGAGCAGCTCCGGGAGGTGTCGGGCGGGGACATGATCACCGTGCCGCTCGACGTCACCGACGTCGCGTCGGTCATGGCCGCCGCCGCCCGAGTACACCAGGAGCTCGGGCCCGTCGACCTGGCCGTGCTGTCCGCCGGCTACTGGAAGCAGATGGACCCGGCGGACTGGGACACCGAGGTCTTCGACCAGCATGTCCGCGTCAACCTCATCGGGATGAGCAACTCCATCGCGGCCGTCCTGCCCGGCATGCTGCGGCGCCACCACGGCGTCATCGCCGGCATCTCCTCCGTGGCCGGGTACCGCGGGCTGGCCGGCTCCGAAGCCTATGGCGCGACCAAAGCAGCGCAGATCAACCTGCTCGAGTCACTGCGCGTACACATCGCCCGCACCGGGGTGCACGTGACAACGGTCTGCCCTGGCTTCGTCCGCACCGACCTCACGGCCGGTAATCCCTTCCCCATGCCCTTCATCATCGATGCCGGCCAGGCCGCGCGATCTATCTGCGACGGACTGGAGCGCGAGCACACCGAGATCGTCTTCCCGGCGCGGATGGCGCTGCTGATGAAGGCCGCGCGGCTCGTCCCGGCCCGTGCCTGGACGGCTCTGTGGGCCCGCACCTCACTGTCCTGACCGCCCGCCGTCCTGACCGCCCGCTGCACCCAGACCAGGGAACCCGAGGGAACACCATGAGACTGACCAGGACAGTCGTCGCCGACCAGCCGCTGGACGCGGTGTCCGGCTATCTCTGCGACTTCACCACGACCACCGAGTGGGACCCCGGCACCGTGGTCACCGTGCTCCAGCACGGCGACGGCGGGATCGGCACCACCTACCTCAATACCTCCGCCTTCCTCGGCCGGCGAACCCAGCTGGCCTACGTCGTGCGCGAGCTTGTCCCCGGTGAGCGCATCGCGCTGCGCGGGGAGAACAAGACGGTCATCGCCATCGACACGATGAGCTTCCGCCGGGTCGGGGCCGGCACCGAAGTGACCTACACGGCCGAGTTCACCTTCAAAGGGCCGTCTCGTTTCCTGGCCCCGTTGCTCAGGCCCGCCCTGGAGCGGCTCGGCAATCAGGCGCAGGCCGGCCTGCGCACTGCGCTCAGCCAGCTCGGACCAGCCGGATCCGGCCCCGCGTAAGCCGGCCGCGCGTATGCCAGCCCCGCGTATGCCAGCCCCCGTGAGCTAGCCGCGCGTGGGCCAGCGCCGCGTGAGCTGGCGCCGCGTGAGCTAGCCCCGATACTCCTGAGGCTGCTCCGGCCGTCCCGGCCTGGTCAGGCTTCGAGGATGGCGGCGTGCAGGTACTGCAGCGCCCGCGCCTGCAGCCGGGACACTTGCATCTGCGAGATGCGGAGCTGGCGGGCGATGTCAGCCTGGGTCATGTTTCCGTAGTAGCGCATCAGCAGGACGCGCTGCTGCGGAACTGGCAGTTCTGGCCAGTGCGTCCGGACCGCCTCGATGTTCAGTATCTGGTCGAGCCCGGGGTCCTCGGCGCCGAGGAAATCGGCGAGGCTGGCCGTGGTGCCGTCGTCACCGGCCAGCGGCGCGTCCAGCGACCGCATCTGGAACGCGGCGTCGGCGAGATGAGCATCGCGGAGCTCCTGATCGCTGACCTCGAGAAAGCGAGCCAGCTCGGGGTCATCGGGCGCGCGGTTCAGCTGCTGGGTCAGTTCCGCGGCCGCATCCCGCATGTGGAGACGTAGTTCCTGGACGGGGCGCTTGACGTGGACCGGCCAGTGCTTGTCGCGGAAATGCCGTTTGATCTCGCCGCTGATGCACGGCCGGGCGTATGCCGTCAGGCTGCTTCCCGTGGCCGGGTCAAAGTGGTTGATGGCAGTGAGCAGGCCCACGTAACCGACCTGTATCAGATCTTCCCGGAATTCGGAGCTGGCGCGGTACCGGTGAACGCAGGCGCTGACCAGCCAGCCGTAGCGTTCGACCAGTGCCTGGCAGGCGGCCTTCCGCTCGTCACTATGGCGCGGCATCGTCCGGATGATCTCTAGCAACTCCGCATCCTGGCCGTCAGCGGAGGGCTGCACGTCCGGGCTGAACGTAGCGGCTGCAGGCATGGATGTCCTCCTGGTGGTGACCGTCGGATGTGCGGTGTGGCTGGGAGCTAAGCGGTCGGCGGCGACATGGCCGGGAGGGGTGTGGCGGCCGCAGTGCGGCCGGGGCTAGAAATACTCGCCGGGATCGTCGCCGTGCCGGTCGCTGCCTCCCTCAGGAGAGGTCCCCCTCGGGCGCGGTTCTTCCTGGGCCGGCTGGACGGAAAGCTCGCCCCCCTGCCGGCCGCCGTAGGGCCTGCCATGATCGGCGAATTCCTCGCGGTAATACGACAGCGTCCATCTCCCCAGCTCGATCCTGGCCCCCGTGCGCAGTACCTGCTCGCCCGCCGGCTGTCCGTCCACCCGGCTCCCGGCGGAGCTGCCCAGGTCGACGTAGATGTACTCGTCGGCTGCGTCCCGCCTGACCTCGGCATGGTGCTGGTCAAGGCCGTCCAGGCGCAGGTCAGCGTCCGCGCCGCTGCCGATGGTGGTCACGCCGGGAAGGAGATCGAACTCACGCTGAGCGCTGCCCGCCAGCGCGATGCCGCCCAGCGAGAAGATCAGGCGGGGACGGCCGCCGCCACGTGGATCGTGGGTCGTCGTCACCATGTGCGACCTCCCTTGATGGGATGCGGGACGGCAGGGATCCGAAGTTCTGTCGAATCTTCGTCTAATCTTGTACCAGAACCTTACGTCTACGGACCACTATTGTCAAAAGTCTGTCTAAGAGCTGTAGAATGTTTCTATGCCTTCCGATCCAGCGGGGGCCAGGCTGCGGATTGGCGAGCTGAGCCGCCGCCTCGGCGTAAGCGATCACGTGCTGCGCGCCTGGGAGCGCCGGTACGGGGTCTTGCAGCCAACGCGGTCCCCGGGCGGGTACCGCCTGTACTCGCAGGCCGATGAGAGCCGGGTCCGCCGCATGCAGGCTCACCTGGCCCGCGGCCTGTCCGCGGCCGAGGCGGCCCGCGCCGCGCGCAGCGAGGAAGAGCCGGCCCTGGCCACCCCGAAGATCGCGGGCGCTGACGAGCGAGGCCTGTCCGGGGCGGCGCAAGCCCTCGCGCAGAGCCTGGATGACTTCGACGAGCCAGGAGCGCAAGCCGCACTCGACCGGCTGCTGGCCGACTTCACCATTGAGGCCGTCCTGCGGGAGGTGGTCATGCCCTACCTGCACGAGCTGGGCGAGCGGTGGGCACATGGGGAAACGAGCGTCCCGCACGAGCACTTCGCGAGCAATCTCCTGCACGGGCGCCTGGCCAGCCTGGCCAGGGGATGGGGTAACGGTCAGGGGCCGCGGGTCATCCTCGCCTGCGCCCCCGGCGAGCAGCACGACCTCGCGCTGCTGGCGTTCGGCATCGTGCTGCACCGCTGCGGCTGGCGCGTGGAGTACATCGGCGCGGACACGCCCGTCGACGACCTGGCCCAGGCCGCCTCGCAGATGCGCGCCGACCTCGTCGTCATCGTCGCAGCGGTGCCCGAGCGGTTCGACGGGCTCACCGCCGGCCTGTCACGGCTCGCGGGCATTGTTCCGCTTGCCCTGGCCGGCGCCGGGGCAACGCCGGCTCTGGCCGACGCGGTCGGGGCGCGCCTGCTCGCCGCCGACCCGGTCACCGAGGCGCAGCTGATGCGGGTACCGTCAGGCGCCCGGGCAGCATCCGGCATCCCGGAGCGATCCTGAAAGACAGCCCTTCATTTGTGCTGGTGGCTCGTGACGGACAGGAGCGAAATGCAGGACGAATCGAAGAGCGCAGAGGCGGATGCGAAGCCGGAGCGCCCGGGCAGGCCGGTGGAGGCGGGCGTCGAGCGGGCCCTGGCCGCTTCCCTCCACCTGGCCATTATCCCGGTCGTGATCCTGGTCGCCGCCGCTCTCGGGGCATTCGCTTACGGGACCGCCGTATTCGTCCACTCAGTCACCACTATTGTCAGTCACCCCTTCCCGGTCGGTGATCAGATTGGCCTGTTCCTGCTGGACGTTGACCTCTTTCTCATCGGGGCCACATTGCTCATATCTGCCGTAGGTTTCTACGAGCTGTTTATCAGGAGGATCCATCTCGGCGAAGCCACGCGGATGCCGGCGTGGCTCGAAATGCGTGACCTCAACGATCTCAAGGCCAGGGTGGTCGCGATGATCGTCCTGGTCCTGGCCATAACCTTCGTGGAAGTTGTCGCGGACTCCGCCAGCGGCCAGCACGCCCTTGAGCTAGGTGCCGGGATCGCTCTGGTCATCGCCGCCCTGACCGCATTCTTGTGGTTCACTGGCCCGCGTAAATGACCGGACCGGCCGGTACCGCTGTCAGCCCAGGCAGCTGTGCACCGCCCGGACGTAGCTTTCTGAGCGGTCGGACCCGATGATGCCGGGAGCCATCTTGTTCATCATGTAGCTGATGGTGGTCCGGCGGTCGAGGTCCATGAGGATCACCGATCCGCCCCAGCCGCCCCAGTAGCAGGCGCGCCCCTGCGGCACGTAGGGCAGCGTTTCGGTCTCCGGCAGCGCGTAGCCGATGCCGAAGCGCAGCGGCACGCCGAGGACGAGGTCAGGGCCGTGGCTCTGCTCGTCGAAGATGACGCCTATCGTGTCCGGGGACAGCAGGCGCACCCCGTCGACGGTCCCGCCCAGCGCCAGCGATTTGAGGATCCGGGCGACCGAGCGGGCGTTGCCGTGGCCGTTGAGCGCGCCCATGTCGGCCCGGCGCCAGCCCGGGGTGTTCGCCATCGCCGCGTCGGCGGCCGGCCGGTGAAGGTCTTGTAGACGGGACTGTCGTGGTCGAGGGCGTCCAGGTCGAACGGGAGCGGCGGGGGCGGGATAACCGGCGCAATCCGCTCCCAGTCAGATTCGGCCGCCCCGATCTGGAAGTCGGCGCCCAGCGGGCCGGCGATCTCCTGCGCGACGAACGCCTTGAGGTGCTGGCCGGTCACGCGGCGCACAACCTCGCCGACGAGATGACCCTGGTTGTTGGCGTGGTAGCCCGACGCGGTACCCGGCTGCCACCACGGCTTCTGGGCGGCCAGTTTCCTGGTCGAGGAATCCCAGTCGTACATGTCCTCGACGGCAAACGGCGCTTCCCAGCCGGACACGCCCGAAGTATGGCTCAGAATGTGCCGCACCTCAATGCGCTCCTTGCCGTTCTCGGCGAACTCCGGCCAGTACTTCGCGACCGGCGCGTAGGGATCAAGCTTCCCCCGGTCGGCCAGCATCAGGGCGGCGAGATTAGTGACCGTCTTCGTGGTGGACCAGACATTGGTGATGGTGTCCTCGGTCCACGGCGAGCGGTGACCGGCGTCACGCCACCCGCCCCAGATGTCGACAACGGTGTCGCCGTCGACGTCCACGACAATGCTCGCGCCCAGCTCGTCGCCGGACTCCAGCCGGGTGGCGAGGGCGTCTTTGACCGGCTCGAATCGTGCGTCGCAGCTCCCGGACACATCGACCATGGCGTAATGCCTTCCCGTCGTGAGGATGCGTCCTGCAACGCGCCCTTCCACCTCATTACATCCGATGCGCGACGTGCCGAAGTAGCACTTCGTGCCTTGCCGCGCTGATTAATTGCCGCCCTGGGCTGCGCCAGTGCCGGGTCACCGGCGCATACCATCGATGCATCCGCCTTACGGGGGTCTGCCGATGGACGTTCCCGATCTGGTATTGCTGCTGTGTCGGGCTGACTGGACCGGGCTCAGCCTGTCGGCCGACCTGACTACGTGGACCGACCGCGTGGTCCTGGAGCAGATGTATGCCTCAGCTCATCGCACCGGGTTCATGGCGGCGGCGTGGCCGTCACAGCAGCCGCCGGACAGCCCGGCTGAGCAGGCCGAATCTCAGCTCGGTGAGGCAACGCGCAACTCCAGCCACCTGCTGTCAGCCCCCGGCGGCCGGTTTCGCGAGGAGACCAGCGGACCGGGCGCGCCGGCCATCCTGCGGCCATCCGACGGCGCATCTTACTGGCATGCGAACCGCAAGGTCATTCTGTCGTCTGGCCAGGCGACTCCTCCTTGGGACGAGCTGCTGTGCCCGGCGTGGCTGCCCGCCAGGTTCGAGCTCGAGCTGGCTGGCCAGACGATCATCGGAGAGCGGCAGGCGCTGCGGATCGCGGCCACGCCCCGGCCCGTCCCGCGCGGGGACACCCCCGGCTTCCGCCGGTGGCGGCCAGGCGACGACCTGATTGACCGGGTGGACGCCGCCATCGATGCCGAGCTGGGGATCCTGCTGTCCTGCGAGTGGCTGTGCGGCGGGCAGGTTCTCAGGCGCAGCGAGCTCACCGGCATCACGCTCAACCCGGCCCGGGCTACTGACCCTGGCCAGTTCGCGCCGCCGCCAGGTAGCGCCGGCGGCCATCACTCCCGCGCTGGGCCCGGATGGCAAGCCGCAAAGGCCGCGGCCGGGATCGGCGCGACGGCCCTGAGCCTGGCGGTCAGGCACGCGCCGCGCCTCTCGCGCACTCCCGCGCGGCCCAGCGAGCCGATGCCAGCCGGCAGTCAGGACGCGGCCAGCCAGCCAGGCTCAGACGGCCCGGTCAGTGACCAGCTCATCGGCCTGCTGTACCGGGCGGGCCTGCAGGCTACCGAGCTGGACGCTGAGCTGCACCAGTGGCACGACTCAGCCGCGTTCGCGCAGTGGCTGCGGTCGGCCGGCGGCCGGTCCGGGATCGGCGGCCTGCAGCAGCTGGCGGATGCGCTCGGCGAACTGCGCGAGGAGTCCTATCGTCGCTCGGTCATCCGCGCTGGCCTGCCGGACCGCTACCGGATCGACGACATCGAAGGCCAGCAGCTGCCGCGTTCGTGGACCAGCATCGCCTGCGACGGCCGGCAGCGCTGGCGGGTCTACCCCGATCGGGTCTGCGTCGGCCCGGCGGCGGCGATGCCGCGAGCGTTTTGCACCCTGCTCGACCCGGCTTTGGCTGCTCGACTGGCAGCTGTCAGCCGGCCGCGATGTCAGCGTCGACGGCAGGCCAGGCCACCTGGTGCGCATCCGCCCTGCGCGGGACTCCGGCCGCCATGGGGCAAGCGCGCAGCCAGCCGACGCTGTCATCGACGCCGAGCTTGGCATCCTGCTGCGCCTGACCTACCGCCTGGCGGGCCAGCCGGAACTCTGCTTCGAGCTGCGTGGTGTTAGCGTGCGGCCGCCTCGCGAGCCCGCCACGTTCCGGATTGAGGTTGCCGCCGGCACGCGGGTCGTGCCCGGTACCGGACGGCTGCTGGACGAAGTCAACGCTCCCGCGCCGGTCAAGAAGGCCGCCGACCTGGCGGGCCGGGCCGTGGCAGGCGCGGCGTCGGTGGGCAGTTTCCTCGGCAGCATCCAGGGCCGCAAGGGGGCGCACGGCAAGCCGGAATGAGTCAGGACAGCCGCAACGGCGCGTTTGACGTGGCTAGGTCGGACGGGGTGTGTCCTGCAGGCTCTCATGCCGCCAGTTCTGGCCGAACTCGCTGTCGTGGAGCCTGCGCAGGCTGTGCGCATAGTGGTCCAGCCGATCGGCGGCATGCTGCATCTCGTGAAAGTCATGGCCATGATCGCGGGGGGACGTTTTCTCCTCGCCCCGCTTGCGCACGATGCGCAGTTCCTCCCGGCTAAGCTCCGCGATCTTGCCTAGCGTCTCTTCCAGCGTCACTTCAATCTCCTCTGGTCAGTCCCGTTAGGACCTCGGGGGGCCCGGCCGGCGTCATGAGTGCTGCCCGCATGCCATGAGTCTCCCTCAGGTCAGGATCATTCACCACGCGGGCGCGGTCGAGGACGCTGCCCTGGGGAAGCGCGCCGGCCCAGCGCCGGCGGCCAGTAAGTCGCTTGACAGAACTCACTGGTCCCTGAAACAGTAAGTCTTCTGAAGCGACTAACTAGATTCCGAACCGCCGGAAGCCGGGAGGACCACGGTCATGACCACGCCGATCACCCTTAACCGTGACGTCGAATCGCTCAAGGTCGCCGCACGCTGGCCCGGCGCGGATCAGGCGACCGTCATCACCCTCGACCAGACCGGCCATGACATCGATCAAGGCCCCCGTGACATCGGTGGCGGCCTTACTGAGACGTACATCTGCGCGACGTGCGGCAGGCGGCATGCTGGGGCTCCGATCACGGCGGAGGACCTGGCGGGATGGCTGGCGATCGGCCGCGCGAACCTCTGGATCCGCAGGGCATGGGATCCGCCGTTCACCTGCTCGAGCTTCCGCAGGTGCTGTAGCCGCGGCGAGCTGCGCGACCAGCTGACGCGCTGCTCGTGGTCGCTTGGCGCCGCTTTTGTGCTCGACGACGCGTGCTTCATCAACCAGGTGGACGGCGGCGATGAGTGGCTGGCCATCCGCCACGGCTTCGCGTTCGAGTCGATCAGCTGGTGCGCCGTCATCGAGAGCGGCGGCTTCGATGAGCTGCTGGCATCGCTACTGGCAGCCACCCCCGAACAGTGCAGGACCCTTACCTACAGTCACGCGGGGCGGCAGGGCTGATGGCTGTCACGGTTACCACCGCCGTCCGCGCGATCCTGGCCCGGGCCGCCACTGACGGGAACGCGCTCACGATCGGCGAGCGCCTCGATCCGGGCACCTACGCCAAGGTCACCCGCGTCCTGGAGATCGCCGGCGCGACATGGAGCCGCCAGGCGCAGGCTCACCTGTTCCCCGGCGACGCCGGCGAGGCTGTCGCCGTGCTGCTGTCGCGTGACCGGGTGACCTCGGCCGCCCAGGAGCAGGGATGGTTCCCCACCCCGCCAGCCGTGGCCGCCCGGCTCCTGGAGCTGGCAGCAGTCGCGCCGGCATGAGGGTCGGGCGATCAGCTCGTCTTTCCCGTCACCAGCACGGCCGGGCACGGTGTATTCCACCACCCGGACAGTCACGGCCTTGTCCTGGTCCAGGTCCGCTCCGGCGCGGGCAGCGCCGATGAGCGTGCGGCGGGCCTTGTCGTGGAGGCCCGGCCGGAACAGCACCGAGGAGTAGGACCCGTCCGGCAGCAGTTCCAGGACGGGCAGCACCAGGTCCGCCTTCATCCGCCACAGCAGGGCCGCGCCGGATGCGGCGGCGCCCGTCCAGCTCTCGAAGGAGTAAAACCCGCGGTCAGCGATCAGCAGCCAGCCCTCTTCCAGCCGCGCGTGCAGCCGCCGGGCCATCGCCTGCTCGCCGCTGCCCCGGCCCGCGGCCGGCCCGATCTCCGCGTCGACCACGGCGTGGGAAGCACACTCGCTGACGGTAACCACCCGGACCTTCGGGAACGCGCCCCGGTCCGTGCCGGCGCCCGTATACCCGAACGCCTCCGCGTTCTCCCGGCTGTCCGGGGCATCCCACTCGAACCCGTCGACCGCCATCAGCCGCCAGCCGCCCAGGAACGCCCCTCGAGTGAGCTGCCCGGCGACCGGCATTGCTACCTGCGAGAACAGCTCCCGCAGCGGCTCATGCCCCAGCCGCTGCCGGGCCTGGGTAATACCGCCGGACGTCGGCACGCCCCACGAAGCGTCCCAGCACTCCCACGAGGTGAGTGTCCCGGCCAGCCGCGCCGCGACCTCCTCATAGTCATCATCGGAGAACAGCGCCATCGCCATCGCGAAATAGACCATCACATGCGGCGGCAGCTTCCCGTCCGACCTCCTGGCCTGCCGCCCGTCACCAGGACCGCGTCATCGACCGCATCACGCGGCACCTAGGACGCCAGCACCCCGATCGAGATCTGATCCGTCAGACGGCCGCCCGCAGCCACCACGCCATTGTGCGCCATGAGCCGTGATCCTGACGGGCCACCAGGCTCATCGCCGCGACGGCACGCTCACAAGATCAACTTAAGTTAAGAGTCTGTCGATTATTAACCCGTAGGTTCTGTGATTTCCGCCCGGAAATGTGGTAGGGCGTTGGCATGGCGGATTCCGGGGAGTTGCTGGCGGCGAAGTTCGGGGCGATCTTCCCGCATCTGGATGAGCGGCAGCGGCGGCTGCTGATGGGCGCTGAGGCGCGGGCGCTGGGGCATGGCGGTATCCGGGTGGTGGCACGCGCGGCGGGGGTCCGGGAGGCCACGGTGTCGCAGGGGGCCGCTGAGCTGGACCAGGGCGAGGAGCCTCTGGGCAGGGTCCGCCGGGCGGGCGGGGGCCGCAAGCGGCTGGCTGACCTGGACCCGGGCCTGCGGCCGGCGCTGCTGGCGCTGGTGGAGCCTGATGAGCGCGGTGATCCGATGTCGCCGCTGCGGTGGACGACGAAGTCGCTGCGGGTGCTCGCGGCCGAGCTCACCCGCCAGGGCCACCGCGCGGGCGCTGACACGCTGGGTGACCTGCTGCATGAGGAGGGCTTCAGCCTGCAGGGCAGCGCTAAGGCCGTTGAGGGGAAGCAGAGCCCGGGCCGGGACGCGCAGTTTCGTTACCTCAATGAGCAGGTCAGGGACCGCAGGGACGCCGGGGAGCCGGTCGTTAGCGTGGACACCAAGAAGAAAGAGCTGGTCGGCAATTATCACAACGGCGGCCGTGAGTGGCGGCCGGCAGGCGACCCCGTCCGGGTCAATGACCACGACTTCCCCGACCCGGAGCTGGGCAAGGCCATCCCCTACGGGATCTACGACCTGGCCGCGGACACCGGCTGGGTGAACGTCGGCACCGACCACGACACCGCGCAGTTCGCCGTCGAGTCGATCCGCCGCTGGTGGAATGACGCGGGCCGGGCCGCCTATCCGCGCGCGCGGCGCCTGCTGATCACCGCCGACTCGGGCGGCTCCAACAGCACCCGCACCCGCGCCTGGAAGACCGAGCTGGCCGCGCTCGCCCTGGAAACCGGGCTGGAGATCACCGCATGCCACTTCCCGCCGGGCACCTCCAAGTGGAACAAGATCGAGCACCGGCTCTTCTCCCACATCACCATGAACTGGCGAGGCAGGCCCCTGACCAGCCACGAGGTCATCGTGCAAACCATCGCTGCCACCACCACCCGCGCCGGGTTACGCGTCCGCGCCGAACTGGACACCGCGACCTACCCGCCCGGAGTGAAGATCAGCGATGAGCAGATGGCCGCCCTTCCCCTGCACCGCCACGACTGGCACGGCGACTGGAACTACACCCTGCACCCGCGACCGCCAGCCCCGCCGCAGCCGCCAGCACCGAGACCTGGCCGCGGCCAGCGGCCCGGCTGGGCACACCCCGCCCTCACCGGGATGACAGCCGCAGGCTGGGACCAGCTCACCACCGCGCTGGCCCTCCCCTACCAGGCCCAGGGCGAAGCCGAGATGCACATCGCCCGCGGCGGCCCCGCAACCCGCCGCCGCGCCGGCGGCCACCCCCAGGCCATGACCCTCACCGAGAAAACCCTGGCCACCATCCTGCACCAGCGCCTGGCAGTAGCCCGGCCTGTCCTGGCCGCCCTGTTCGGCGTCTCCACCGGAACCATCGCCACAGCCGAACGGCAGATCAGGCCACTGCTGAAACGAGCCGGCCACACGATCGAGCCCGCCACCACCCCGCTCACCACCCTGGCCGACCTCACCGCATACGCATCAGCCCACGGCATAACACTCACGCCAAAGACCAAACCAGCGCGTTAATAATCGACAGTCCCTAAGTGGCATTGTGTCAAGGGGAGGCTTGTCCATGACGAAGGACGCCAGCTTCAAGAAGGTTGTCCGGCGCCACGCCGAGGAGACTGGGCAGCGCTACACAGAAGCGCTGACGGATCTCAAGGGTCTGGGTGCGCGAATGCACCACGAGCCAGTTGCCGAGCGGCTTCTCGCTCATCTTCGGGATCGCTACGGCATTGACCCGGTCGCGGCGACGAAGCTCAGTGTGCACAAGACCTACGTGTTCCGCATCGACCGCAATGACGGCAGCCCTTGGGTCGCCCGCGCGTTCCCCCCAGCTCGGCCGCGTGCCGGTGTTGAGGGCGACGCCGCGATCCTCAGATTCCTGGAGCGGCAGGACTATCCTGCGGAGCGCCTGGCCGTCGACGATGCGGTATCTGACTTTGATGGCAACGCGGTCCTCGTGACGCGGTTCGTTGAAGGCGTCCAGCTCCCCGATGGTGCCGCGAAGTTCGCCATGATGGGTGAGCTGCTCGGACGGCTGCACGCGCCGCCGTACGACGATTCCGTCGGCCGCCCGGGTGGAGCGAGTGGTGAGGACCCGAGCCGTGAGGGCACGCCGCGTCAGGACCTGCTGGCGGCCCTGTCGTTTCTCGACGCCGTCGACACGAAGGTCGCGGCCGCCGAGCGCGAGCGATTCGAGCTTCTCCGCGACCAGGTACGCTCGGCCGACGACGGTCACGGCCTTCCGGAGGGCTTGCTCCACGGAAGCCTCCTCCACGCGCCCGATCACGCCGTCTTGAGCGAACAAGGGCCAGTCGCGATCAACTGGAAGGCGTCCGGGCGCGGACCGCGCCTCGCCGACTTCGCTTACCTGATCTGGGGCACGGGTTCGTGGAACCCGCGCCGGCCGAACCAGGAGTGGATCGACGCTGCCGTCAACGCCTACCGCCGACATGTCGAGCCGACCGACGACGAACTCGGCCGGCTCGAGGCGGTCATGTATATCCGGACGCTCTACCTGACCTGTTTCGGCTACCGGCGCGCCCTCACCAACGGCTCGACATTCAATGAGTGGGGCTTCATCGAGCCACCCGAGTACGTCAGCTCCACCGCGGCCGCAACCCGAGCCGCGTTCCGCCGGTAGGTCGTCGTGCGAGCACGGTTGATAGTCCAGCGGGCTCGTTCGGCGGTGCTTGTGTGAGCGCGCCCGTAGAGGTCCCGGAAGACATCGTCGAGCGCCCGCGCACCCCACAACCGGCAGGTGAGCCAGTGCCTGGAAGAACTGCTGGCCCTGTGGCGCGATGCCCTCGCCGCTATCGTCGCCGTGGCGTCCAGGAGGGAGCATCCGCCTTCCCAGCCGCTATCGACGACTTCATCCTCCGCTTCGCCGCCCTGCTCGACGAACTCGCGATCCTCCGCCTCCGGCAAATGCACCAGACATCCCGCAAGCGCCTCATCGAGCTGGCCCGGCGGCTGCCGCTCGGCGGATGGCGAGCGCGCGCAACGGGATTAGAAGCCAGACATCGAACGGAGCTGGAACCATTCGGCGGTCGAATTGGGGTCCGCACATGGCTCCTGGATCAAGTTGGCGTTGTTCTGCGTGCTGGCGCCGGAGATACGCAGGCATAGCAGGGACTTCAGGTTCTGGAATATTCCCCATCCGGGTTGCGTCTCGATGACTATGAACTTCTGGCGAGCCGGAGTATTTGCGTAGTTACACGGCTCCTGGACTATCGCGGCGCCCCGCGCCTCGCTGCCATCCTTCACCGCCATGCATTTTTCGTTTGGGCTATTTTCGTTCTCGTTCCTGAAGAAATATCCATCCCCCGCCTCATCCAGCACGGCAAGCCAGCCGAAGTTCGTCTGGTTCAGGCAGGAGAACTGGTGGATCTGCACGCCTGACGTATGGGAACTGTTAGGTATGGACAGGCATTTGCCGGAGTTCTTGTTGACGAACTGCCGGTAGGGAGACGAGATCGGTGTATTGGTAAGCGGGGCGGCCAGGCGGGTAGGTCCAGAAGGACCGACCGGCGCCGCTCCGGCCACGCCGCCGGTGAGCGTCAGCGCCATCATTGTGCAGGCTGCCACAGTGAGAGCAGCGGGTACCAGGTGATGCCGGATTGCCATTGACTCGTCCTTTAGTCGGTCGCGCTTCGGCTGGGGTCGGGCCGAGAGTCAGCTCGGCAGGTCGTTCTGCAGGAATTGTGCGCTCTGGCTGTAGCGGCGCTGTAGCACGCCAGGCGTGGCCTGACCTTTCCGCGGGCTGCCAGCACCCGCGATGAGGCCGCCCGGCGGAGTTTTCGCGGATCCTGAACATCTCCGAAGTGCGTTAACCTGACTGATAACGCCGCTACGCGCATGACCGGCCTGCGATCCTACGGCTTGCCGTGAGCGCAATAACAGGAACAGGGCAGAAGCTCCCGCTTCGGATCAGCGCTGGAGATGAGCATGTGGCTGGGTTTGCTCGGTCCGCTTCAGGTGCGGTATGACGGCAAGACAGTGCCAGTCGCCGCCGCCAAGCAGCGGGTCGTGCTGGCTGCGCTGCTTGCGCAGGCCAACCTGGTTGTGCCGGTAGAGGATCTGGCTGTGACAGTGTGGGACGGCGCACCGCCGCCTGCGGCGAGGGTCACGCTGCGCAACTATGTGAAACGACTGCGGCAGGGCCTCGGCTCGGAGATCGGCGGTCGCATCCAGACCCGCGATCCCGGTTACCTGATGGAAGTCGGCGATGATGAGCTTGACCTCCTGCGGTTCATGAAGCTATGCGAGGTCGGTGGTACTGCGGTCAGGGCCGGAAGGTGGAAGCAGGGCCAGGAGGTGCTCGGTCATGGGCTTGACCTGTGGCGGGGACCGCCGCTTGCCGATGTGCCCTCTGAGATGCTGCGGAGCCGGGAGATCCCGAGGCTCGACCAGCTGCGGCTGCAGGCCTGGGAGTGGCACACGGACGCGGCCCTGAACCTGGGTCGTCATGATGATCTGGTGGGCCGCCTGCGTACGCTGGTCGACGCGCATCCGCTCCGCGAGCGCTTTCACGCGCAGCTGATGCTCTCTCTCTACCGGTGTGGCCGCCAGGCGGAAGCGCTGGCGGCCTACCACGATGCCCGCGGGAAACTTATCGATGATCTTGGCGTGGAGCCAGGGGCTGAGCTGCAGGAGCTGCAGCAGCGCATCCTGGCGGCCGACCCACTACTGTGGGCCATACCTTCAGCGCCTGGTGGCGCTGAAGCTGGCCCGCCGATGCTCCCCTCGCACCAGTCCGGCGGACCTGCTGTCACCCGAACCGGGGCCGGTGGCCAGGTCAGGCCCGCCGCCGGGCCGCCCCGGCCACGGCAGCTGCCCGCCTCGGTACGGCATTTCGCGGGCCGCGCCGCTGAGCTGAGGGAGCTGACCAGCCTCCTGCGTCACTCCGCTGGTCCGGCCGGGATAGTGGTGATCTCCGCGATCGGTGGCTGTGCGGGCGTGGGCAAGACCGCGCTGGCCGTGCACTGGGCGCATCAGGTAGCGAAGCGGTTCCCTGACGGCCAGCTGTATGTGAACCTGCGCGGATATGATCCGTCACTGGCGCCGATGGAGCCGTCAGAAGCGATCAGCGGCTTCCTGAGCGCGCTGGATGTGCCGCGAGCGCGGGTCCCTGTGACACTGGAGGAACAGGCCGCACTGTTTCGCACCCTGCTCGCTGGTCGGCGGATGCTCGTCGTCCTGGACAACGCGCGCGACGGCGCACAGGTGCGTCCCCTCCTGCCGGGCAGCCAGGAGAGCATGGTCGTGGTGACCAGTCGCAGCGCTCTAATCGGGCTGATCGCCACGGAAGGCGCGAAACCGCTCGTGGTGGACCTGCTGACGGAAGCGGAGTCGGCCGAACTGCTGGCCGGTCGGCTAGGGGAGCAGCGGCTATCGGCCGAGCCGGACGCGGCGCGTGAGCTCATCTGGCTCTGCGGGCGGCTGCCGCTTGCGCTCAGCGTCGCGGCGGCTCGCGCCGCCGCGAGTCCCCAAGCCGGGCTTGCCAGCCTGGTCACCGAGCTGAGCACAGCGCGGCGCCCGCTCGACGTACTGGACGGCGATGATCCGCTCGCCAGCGTGAGGACCGTGCTGTCCTGGTCGTATGACCGCCTGAGCGAGCCAGCAGCGCGAATGTTCCGGCTGCTGGGGGTGCATCCGGGCCCGGACATCACCGAAGCCGCTGCCGCGAGCCTTGCGGACGTGCCGCAGCCCAAGGCCCGCCGAGCGCTGGATGAGTTGTGTCAGGCGCAGTCGCTGACTGAGCATGCTCCGGGTCGCTTCGCATTCCATGACCTGCTCCGGGCTTTCGCAGCCGAGAAGGCTGGCCAGTGCGACAGCGCTGGCGCGCGCCGGACGGCAGTCCGCCGGATCCTTGATCATTACCTGCTGACCGCGCACCGTGCCGAGCGGCTGCTCTATCCAATGCGCGATTCGATCATTCTGGGGTCGTCGCGTGCCGGGAGGAGGCCGGAACGGATTGGCGGCCCAGTGCAGGCGCTGGCCTGGCTCGAGGCCGAGCGCCGGGTCCTGCTCGCGGTCGCCGGGCTGGCGGCGGAGGCCGGTTTTGATGCGTACGCCGAGAAGATCCCGTGGCTGCTCGGAGTCTTCCTGGAACGCCAGGGACACTGGCACGATTGGTTCGCTGGGCAGCAGATCGCGCTCACCGCCGCGGAGCGGGCCAAGGACGAGGCGGGAGTAGCCCGGTCACACCGTGGCATCAGCGCACATCTCATCGTGACCGGCAGTTACGAGGACGCCTACGGACACCTGGCCATCGCCCTGGAGATCGAGCAGCGGCTCGGCAATCAGCATGCCCAGGCAGCTATCCACTTGAGCTTCGGCCGGGCACTTGACCGCCAGGGCCGGTACAGTGCGGCCCTCGGTCACTCTCGGCAGGCAGTCGAGCTCTACCAGGTCGTAGGCGAGCGCAGCGGGCAGGCGGCCGCGCTCAATGCCGTTGGCTGGTGCTACACGCAGCTTGGGCAGCACCGAGAGGCCCTGGCGTCCTGCCAGGAGGCTGTCGCGTTCTATCGCGAACTTGGCGACCGGCATGGTGAGGCCGCCACCTGGGACAGCCTCGGCTACGCCCACTACCGCCTCGGCCAGCATGGCGAGGCTGCCACCTGCTACCAGCGCGCCCTTGAGTTCCTCTCCAACCTCGGCGACCGCCATCATCAGGCGGTTACCTTGGTTCATCTCGGCGACGCCCAGGCGGCACTTGGTGACCGCGGCGCGGCTAGTCACGCCTGGGATCAGGCGCTAGGCATCCTTACCGAAGTTGGACATCCCGATGCCGAACAGGTCCGCGCGAAGCTTGACCGGATCAGAGTGACGGCGCGGCATTCGGACTAGTGCCAGTAGTCGTAGCGGTTGCCCGCGAGCGCAATGCGCAGCCGCACCGATCTCACGGTGGTCGACTAGGCCAGCAGCAAATGTGTGGGCGAGGTAGTGCTCAACGAGTGGGATGCTGGCCACCGCAGCTGCAACTTCAATACCCTGGTCGGCGCGTCTGCCCGCGACCGCGGGAACCGCGGGTCGGCGGGTGTCAGGCCGGTGTCCTCAAGCGCGTCCATTAGCTCGTCGAGGGGCTTGCTGTCGTCGATCCAGCCGAGGAACTGCCAGATCGCCCGGAAGTCCTCGATGTCGTTGATCAGCGGGGTGCCGGTCAGCGCCATCAGCAGGGGCTGGTCCGTACGGGACCGGATGCGGTCGGAGAGCGCGAGGACGTGCTGCGAGCGCTGCGAGGTCTTGTTCTTGATGAAGTGGGCCTCGTCCACGACCATGCCGCGGAAGCCGAAGTCGCTGAGCCAGCCGATGTGACGGTCGAGAACCTCGTAGTTGAGCACGACGATATCGGCGAAGCCGTCGACAGCCTCGCCGACGCCCTGCACCACGGTGGCCGGGCGGTGGGAAGTCCAGCGGGCCGCCTCACGGGCCCAGTTGGTCTTGACGACGTTCGGCACGACGACCAGCAGCGGGTAGGCGTTCGCTGCGCCACCAGGCTCGCCGCGGGCCGCGCGGACGCCGACGGATACTCCTACTTCCAGCAAGAGGCTGACGACCATCCCGGTCAGGCGCTGCCACTGGCGCTCGCCGGATTCTTCCGGGGCCGCCTGGGCGGTGACACCGGCGCCGCGCTGGCCAAGCTGGACCAGGCCGCTGAGGCGGAACTCGGCCTGCCCCATTTCTTCCGCGGCCTGGCCCTGGCCGCCCTCCCGCCCGACCCGCAGCGGGCCAAGCAGGCGGTGGCTGACCTAGAATTCGTCCTGGCCGTCCGCGACCAGTTCCCGCTGGCGCTGCTGCGCGCCGCCCACCACGCCCTCGCCGCCGCCTACGCCGCCCTCGGCCAGGACGACCTCGCGGCCGAGGCGATCCGCAAGTCAGGTCTCGGCTCCCTGCCGCCGGTACCTAGCTGCAGTTCGGCAGTTACTGGGCCAACGCCCAGGACGGCTTCCGTTTCACCTCGCCCAGGAGCTGGCGGCCCGAACCCGACGTGCACGTGGCCCAGGGCTTCGACTTCTGCGACTTCGCCTTCATCACCACCAGCGACGGCACCGTCGCCATCGACGCAGGAACCACCCCGGAGCGGGTGAAGGCCGCGCTCGGCGAGCTGGGCCGCCCGGCCGGGGACGTGATCAGCCACCTGATCCTCACCCACGCGCACTTCGACCACGTCGGCGGCACCGGCGCGCTGCGCGGGCCCGGCACCCGGGTGATCACACAGGCCGGATTCCCGGCCGAGGTGCAGCGCCAGCACCGCAACACGGTGCCGTTCGGCTATTTCACCGGCAACGGCGGGTAGCACAGCGCGCGACATCGTGCCCGACCGGCTCATCACCGAGCCGACATCGCTGACGATCGGCGGCACCGAGCTGGTGCTGTACCCCGTCTCCGGCGGCGAGACCGGCGACGCCCTGATGATCTACCTGCCCGCCAGCGGCCTGCTGTTCACCGGCGATGTAATGATGCCCTACCTCGGCGCCCCGTTCTTCGCCGAAGGCTCCCCCGAGGGCCTGCTCGAAACGATCGCCTTCATCCGCGAGCTGCGGCCAAGGACCCTGATTCACGGCCACACCACGCTCACCGAGACTTTCACCACCGAGGCGCTGCCCGGACTGCACGCCGCGCTCTCCGGGCTGCGCGGCCAGGTACTGGACGGCATCCGGCATGGCCTGAGCCTGGCCGCCATCCTGGACGGCAGCCACCTGCCCGAATTGCTGCGCGACCATCCGCAGGCAGTCCTGCCCTACCTGGTGATCCGCGAGAACTTCACCGCACGGCTCTACCACCAGCACACCGGCTACTGGCAGCCTGACGGGCACGGGCTGGCGCCCAAGACCGCACAGCAGCGGGCCGCCGCCCTCGACCTGCTCGCGGCCGGCCGCCAGGACGCGTTCGCCGCCGCGGCCCGCACCCTGATCAGCCAGGGCGATCATGCGCTCGCCCTGCAGATCATCGAGCCGGGGCTGCTGCGCCACCCCGGCAGCACCGAGCTGGCCGCGCTGCGCCGCGCCGCGCTGCACCATCTCATGGAGCAGACTCAGCAGCTCGACCCGTTCCGGTTCCTCATCTACGCCGAGCTCGCCGGAGCCCAGATCGGGCCGATCCAGTAGCGCCGTGCCCGGCCGTGCCCGGGCCGGGCGAACGCGATCGAAGGCCGGGGCGTCCCGTGGCCGGTCAAGGCCGCGCTCCGTCCGGGGCAGCCCCGCTTCCCGGCCTCGGCTCGCTGTGGGTATTGGCCGTGCTGACCTCGCCGTGGCACTGCGGGCAAGTCAGCACGGGCCGGACGACATTCCCGCACGCGTCGTGGACGAACACGACCGGCGGCCCGCCCGGCGAGGGCGCCCATGTGTCGCCCCAGCCGACCATCGCCGCGATGACGGGGAACAGCGCCAGGCCCTTGTCCGTCAGGTGGTACTCATACCGGGGCGGGTGCTCGCTGTAGGCGTGACGCTGCAGGATGCCCTGGTCGGTCAGCTTGCGCAGCCGGGCAGTGAGGACACTGCGGGCCAGGCCCAGGCTGGCCTGGAAGTCATCGAATCGGGTGGTGCCGCGCAGGGCGTCCCGCACGATCAGGAGCGTCCACCATTCGCCCACGACGTCGAGTGTCCTGGCGATCGAGCAGTTCCAGTCGGCGAGGCTCGTGAATTGCATGGCGGCAGCGTACCATTGTAAGTCGCTTGACGAGACTTAGCAGCCGTGGATCGCTGCCGCGGGCGGCATCATCGGCTCTTCGCCCTGCGCGCCGGCTCGGCAATGCGGCGGCGCGCGGCCGCATGACGGTTACGCTGGGCGGATGATCCGGGTGATGAGATGCGACTACTGCTGATCGGTGCGCCCGGTGCGGGCAAGGGCACGCAAGCCGGGCTGCTCGCCGCGCGGTACGGGATCACGCACATTTCCAGCGGCGATCTGCTCCGCGAGCATGTACGGGACCAGACCTCACTCGGCCAGCGGGTGCAGTCCTACGTGGACAAGGGCGACCTGGTTCCTGATGGCCTGATGATGGACATGCTGCGCAAGCCGGTGGTGGCCGCGGCCAGGTCCGGCGGCTATGTCCTGGACGGGTTCCCGCGGACCGTCGAGCAGGCGGAGGCATCCTACGCCGTGGTCAGGGAGCTCGGGGTGGAGGTGCAGGCCGCGGTGCACCTCGACGTCCCGCGGGAGGAGCTCGTGCGCCGCCTGCTGGCCCGCGGCCGGGGCTCCGATGACACCGAGGCGGTGATCGAGCACCGGCTGCAGGTGTACCTGGAGATGACGGTTCCGCTGCTGGAGTACTACGCGGGCCGGGAATGGATGTTCATCGTCGACGGCACCCTGCCCGCCGATGAGGTGCACGAGGACATCGTGCGCCGCATCCAGAAGCTGTCAGCCTTCTCCCCGTCGGCCTGAGTGCTCCTCTTGCGCGATGTAATCGGCGCGGCGGACCACGCCCGTGACGCCTTCGCCCCGCAGGTAGCGGCGCACGTTCTCGGCGGCCAGGCGGGCGGCGGACGGCATGGTGCCCGGCACTATGCTGGAATTGTGCGGGGAACCGATCACATTGGGCAGTTCAAAGAACGGGTAATCGGTCCGGAATGAGCCGTCGCCGGCCGGCTCTTCCCACCAGGTGTCTATTCCGGCGCCGAATTGCGGGTGCGTGCGCAGGTGCTCATACAGCGCGCCCTGATCGATAATCGCTCCTCTGGCGACATTCACCAAAATGGCGGTCGGCTTCATCAGGGCGAGCTCACGCGCGCCGATCAGCCCGCGCGTGGCCAGGGTCAGCGGCAGCGAGATGACCAGCACGTCCGCGAGCGCGAGCACCTGGTCCAGGTCGGCCAGGGTGCCCGCGAACTCGGCGGACTCGCTGGTCCGCCCGGTGCGGTTCACGGCGTAGATGCGGGCGCCGAACGCCGTCATCAGCCGGGCGGTGGCGATGCCTATCCCGCCGAAGCCGAGGATGACGCAGATCGCGCCGTCCAGGACCAGCGACGGGGCCCATTTGTCGAACCGGCCGGCGGCGAGGGCCGCATGCCGCTGCGGCAGGCGCTTGGCCAGGCTGAGCGTCATCGCCAGCACGTGCTCCGACATCGCCCCGGCGTAGGCGCCGGCGTTGCTGGCCAGCATCAGCGGCTCCGGCAGCGCCGAGAAGTCAAGCGCGTCGACACCGGCCGAGAGCATCTGGACGAAACGCAGCCGCGGGGCCTGCTGCAGGGCGCCGGGCGGAATCTCCCTGGGCAGGTTCCAGGCGAGGACTGCCTCGGCCCGCCGCAGGGTCTGCGTGCGCTGTGCGTCGTCCAGCTCATAGGTGCTGGCGATCGTGGCATCACCGGCCAGGACTTCGGAGTTGATCCGGTCGTATTCCTCATCTGCCGGGTAGCTCACGGCTACCAGCCGCTCCTGGGTCATGGCCCCGCCTTTCCCGTCGCGTAACGTTACGCCGGGGCCCGAGCCTGCACCGGAGCCCGAGCCGGAGTAGCATCCGGCGAAGCGAGCCCGCTGCCCCGCCTGGCCGCCCGCGACCTGCGGGCTGCCTGCGCCAGCGGCGAGACGAGCCTGGAGGACCGCGTGCCTGATCTGCTCGAGATGCTGAGGCATCGCCCTGTCGTGTGCGCTGAAGGCTACCTCTTCGAGTGTGAGCGGCGCGGTTACCTTCAGGCCGGGGCGTTCGTCCCCGAGGTCGTGCTGGAGCATCCGGAGGTAGTCGAGTCGCTGCACCGGGAGTTCGTGCACGCAGGCTCCGACGTGGTGGAGGCGTTCACGTACTACGGTCACCGCGAGAAGCTGCGGGTGATCGGCAAGGAGGACATCCTCGAGCCGCTCAACCGGCAGGCGCTCTCCGTCGCGGCCCGGGTGGCGAGGGAAACGGGCACGCTGCTGGCCGGGAACCTGTGCAACACCAATGTCTACGAGCCGCAGGCCGCGGCCGAGCGAACTGTCCGCTCGGCGTTCGAGGAGCAGGTCGGCTGGGCGGCCGAGGCCGGCGTCGACTTCGTCATCGCCGAGACCTTCAGCTGGGCCGGTGAGGCGCTGCTGGCCCTGGAGGCCATCCGCGCGGCCGGGCTTCCCGCGGTCGTGACCTTCGCCGTGCACCGGGAAGGCACCATGCGCGACGGGATGAGCCCGCAAGAGGCATGCGCCCGCGCCGAGCAGGCCGGAGCGGACGTGGTCGGCCTCAACTGCATTCGCGGCCCGCTGACCATGCTGCCCCTGCTGGCCCCCATTCGCGAGGCCGTATCGTGCCCGGTCGCCGCCCTTCCCGTGCCCTACCGGACCACCGACGAGCAGCCCTCGATGCAGGCCCTGCGCGACCCGGTGCGCGGCGGGGCTCAGGCCTTTCCCACCGCGCTGGAGCCTTTCACCTGTACCCGCCATGAGCTCGCCGACTTCACCACCGCCGCCCTCGGCCTGGGTGTTCAGTACCTCGGCATCTGCTGCGGCGCCGGCCCTCAGCACGTGCGGGCCATGGCCGAGGCGGCGGGCCAGACGCCGCCCGCGTCCCGGTACTCACCGGACATGTCCAAGCACTCGTTCCTCGGCTCGGTGCCCGGCATCACCCAGAGCTACCGGGAGTACGCGGCCAACCTGTAACCCACGCCAGCCGCTCGCTGACCAGGGCGGCTGGCCGCATCATCGATAGGACAGGGGATGAGCCGTGAGCGCACCAGCGCATGCTCCTTACATCGTCATCGGCGCCGGCATGCACGGCCTCTCCACGGCCTGGCACCTGGCCAGGGAGCTGGAGGCGCGCGGCGCCGGCCGCGGCCGGGACATCCTGGTTCTCGACAAGTCCGGGGTCGGGGCGGGCGCGTCCGGGATTGCCTGCGGCACGATCCGCAACAACTACTTCCAGCCGGCCATGCGCGAGCTCATGGCCCACAATGTGTCGGTGTGGGAATCGGACCCGGAGGCCTTCTCCTACCACCCCGTCGGCTTCCTGCAGACCGCGCCCGAGGCCATGCACGCCGACGTGGTGCAGATTTACCAGCAGCAGAAGGCGATCGGCTACGACTCCGTCCTCGTCGAGGGGGAGGATGCCTGCCGGGCCTACATGCTGGACATGTTCGGTGACTGGCAGGCGCCCGGCGCGACCACCGTCCTGCACGAGAAGCAGGGCGGGTACGCCAACAACAAGCGCTCACTGCACGGCCTGGAGGCCAAGGCCCTGGCCCTGGGCGTTCAGATCCAGCCGGGCACGCAGGTAACCGGCCTGCAGCTGTCCGGGGGCTCGGTCACCGCGGTCGAGACGAACCGCGGGACCATCAGCTGCGACGCTCTGGTCATCGCCGCCGGGCCGTGGATCCGCGACTTCTGGGCGATGCTCGGGCTGCCGGAAACCATCAACGTCACCGACGCCGAAGGGACCGTCCACCCCGATCGGCCCATGTGGACCTACTGGGCGCTGGAGGAAGGGACGCTGGAGGTCGACCCGGGCGCGTTCACGACCAGCGCGGGCGATTTCCCGCCCGTGGTGCACGTGGACTCTGACGCCCCGCTGTACGACGACATCGACGGCTCGCTCATCACCGACCAGATGTGGGGCATCTACTTCAAGCCGGACTTCAATTTCGGCGGGGTCCAGGGCGGAGCCGCGCCGTACATCGTCGACCACCCGGCGGCCGAGGTCGCGATCGACCCGTACGGCCCGGCCAGTCCCGAGTTCGTCGTCGGCCCGGAGTTCACCCGGATGTGGACCTCCGGACTGGCGCACTGCCTCAAGCGGTTCGAAAAGCAGCGCCACCTGTACAGCCAGGAACCCTCCGGCGGCATCGGCGCGTTCACCCCGGACAGCTTCCCCGTGTTCGATACCTTCGCCCAGAACGCGTACGTGATCGCCGACTCCAATCACGGCTACAAGATGATCGGCGTGGGCGCGCTGGTGGCCAGGGAACTGCTCGGCGAGCCGCAGGCGCTGCTCGAGCCGTTCCGGTTCTCCCGGTACAGCACCGGCAGGCTGCACCCGGTCAGCAACTCGCCGTTTCCCTGGAGCTGACTAGTGAGCCTGGCGCAGCGGTCAGCCAAGGCGGGCAGGTACTCCGCCTTCAGCCTGGTCAAGCACGGCCTGCTGCACCAGGAGTGGTCGCCGGCCTGGCGGCGGCACGAGCTGCGGGACAGCTACGACGTCGTGATCGTGGGCGGCGGGGTGCACGGGCTGGCCGCCGCCTACTACCTGGCCGCCAACCACGGCATCACCAACGTCGCGGTGCTGGACAAGGGCTACATCGGCGGGGGCGGGTCGGGCCGCAATACCGCGATCCTGCGATCCAACTACCTCACCCGCGACGGCGTCCGGTTCTACGACCGCTCGATGGAGCTCTACCACGGCCTGGCGGCTGAGCTGAACTTCAACGTGATGTTCGCCCGGCGCGGCCACCTGACGCTCGCGCACAACGACGGCTCGCTGCGCACAATGCGGTGGCGGGCCGAGGTGAACAAGCTGCAGGGAGTGGATTCCGAGGTCATCGGGCCGGCCGAAATCAAGCACCTGGTGCCGTACATGGACACCTCGCCCGGCACCCGCTACCCGATCCTGGGCGCGCTGTACCACCCGCCGGGCGGGATCATCCGGCATGACGCGGTCGTATGGGGATACGCGCGGGGGGCCGACGCCCGCGGCGTGCACATCCACCAGGACACCGAGGTCCTGGGCATTGACGTGGCCCACGGCCAGGTGCGCGGCGTGCAGACCAGCCGGGGGCCCATCGCCAGCCCGGTCGTGCTCAACTGCACGGCCGGCTGGTCGACGCTGATCTGCGACATGGCCGGGGTGCGGGTGCCGGTCCAGACGTTCCCCCTGCAAGCGGCGGTGACCGAGCCGGTCAGGCCGTTTCTCGGGGCCGTGGTGGTGTCCGGGAGCCTGCACGTCTACGTCAGCCAGACCGATCGCGGGGAGCTGGTCTTCGGGGCGAGCGTGGATCCGTACCCGTCCTACTCGATGCGCGGCTCGCTGGACTTCATCGAGGGCCTGGCCGGGCACGTCCTGGAGCTGATGCCGTCGCTGGCCAAGCTGCGCCTGCTCCGGCAGTGGGCCGGGCTGTGCGACATGACCCCGGACTTCTCCCCGATCATGGGCCTGACCCCGGTGGAAGGGTTCCTGGTGGACATCGGCTGGGGGACGTACGGCTTCAAGGCCGGGCCGGTCTCCGGCGAGGCCATGGCCGAGTGCATCGCCACCGGCAAGCCCCCGCCGATCATCGAGTCATTCGACCTGGCGAGATTCCACGACGGCAGGCAGCTGGGCGAGAAGGGGGCGGCGTCGGTTGGCCACTGAGCTGCAGGCTGCGTCCGGCCCCGGCGGGACGGGAGCTTTGTCATGATTGCGCTGGCCTGTCCCTGGTGCGGGAACCGCAATGTGTCGGAATTCCGCTATGCGGGCGAGGTGGTGGCGCGCCCGGATCCGGCCACGGTCACCCCGCAGCAATGGCGCGATTACCTGTACCTGCGGGGCAACCAGCGCGGCTGGGTCACCGAGCAGTGGTATCACCGGGCGGGCTGCGGGCAGTACTTCATCGTTGACCGCGACACGGTCACCGACCAGACGCGGTCGCGTGCGGAGGCCCGGTGAGCCCGGCCGGCCCGGCGGGCATGCGGCTCGGGCCCCAGAGCGGCGAGGTCATCGACCGGTCCGACTCGCGGACGTTCCGGTGGAACGGCCGGCCGTACCCGGCTTACCGGGGCGACACGATCATCTCGGCGCTGGCCGCGGCCGGCGAGCGGGTGTTCTCCCGCAGCTTCAAGTACCACCGCCCCCGTGGCCTGCTGACCGCGAGCTACCTGGACCCTGGCTGCACGGTACAGGTCGGCGACGAGCCCAACGTCCGTGGCGCGCACCGGCTGGCCGATGCGGGGATGGACGTCCGGGCCCAGAACAGCTGGCCGTCGCTGCGTTTCGATGTCAAGGCGGCCAACCAGCTGGCTGGGGCGTTCCTGCCCGCGGGTTTCTACTACAAGACGTTCATCAAGCCGCAGCGGCTGTGGCCGGCCTACGAGAGCGTCCTGCGCAGGTTCTCCTCCGGCGGCGTGACCAGCCCGCAGTCCGGCCACGGCTACTACGACAAGCGCTATGCCCACCCTGATGTGCTGGTCGCGGGCGGCGGGCAGGCCGGGATGGCGGCCGCGGTGGCCGCCGCCCGAGCCGGTGCCCGGGTCCTGCTGGTCGAGGAAGAGCATCAGCTCGGCGGGCACCTGCGGTGGGGGACAGCCGCCGAGCGCGCGGCGCTGCGCGAGCTCGCGGGCGAGGTCGCTGCGGAAGGCGCCATCGAGGTGCTGACGGACTCGGTGGTCATCGGCCGCTACGACGGCAACTGGGTAGCGGTCGTGCAGCGCGGGCGGCCGGAGGCGGCCGAGCGGCTGATCAAGGCCAGGGCCGGGGTGCTCGTCGCCGCGCCTGGCCTCATCGAGCGGCCTTACGTCTTCGCCGGCAATGACCTGCCCGGGGTCATGCTCTCCACCGCGGTGCGCAGGCTGATCACGATGTACGCGGTCAGGCCCGGCTCGCGCGCGGTCGTGCTGACGGCCAACCCGTCCGGGGACGCCGCGGCCGATGACCTGACGCGAGCCGGGGTGGAGGTCGTGCACGTCGCGGACGCCCGGCGAGGCGAGGACATCCTGCGCGTGCACGGGCGCGGCGGAGTCCGGGCGGTGGAGCTGGCGGGCGGCGGGCGGTTCGACTGCGACCTGCTGGTCACCGCGACGGGCTGGACCGCGCCCATGTCACTGCTGACCATGGCCGGGGACCGGCCGGTCTACCGCCCGCGGGCGGCGCGCTTCTTCCCGGATCCTGACCGGCTGCCTGCTGACGTGCTGCCGGCCGGGGGCATCGCCGGCGACGGCAGCCTGGACGAGATGATCGCGCACGCCAGGGCGATCGGCGGGGAGGCGGCCCGCCGGGCCCGCGGGGCCGGCCCCCGGCTCCGGTGGCCCCGCTGCCCATCGGGGAGCACCCGGAGCTGTTCCACGGGCGGACCCACGGGTTCGTGGACCTCTGCGAGGACGTGTCGTCCAAGGACCTGCGCACCGCCGTCCAGGAGGGCTACGACTCGGCTGAGCTGGCCAAGCGCTACACGACCGCGACGATGGGCCCGACCCAGGGCAAGCTGGAGACAGTCAACGTGGTGGCGATCCTGGCCGAGTTCACCGGCCGGTCCATCGCCGAGACCGGGACCACGACCTGGCGGCCGCCGTATGTCCCGGTCACCCTGGGCGCGCTGGCCGGCCGGGTCTTCGAGCCGGTGCGGTACTCGCCCATGCAGCCCTGGCATGAGCGGCACGGGGCCACCCCGCTCGTCGCCGGGGCCTGGATCCGCCCCGACCACTACGGCGACCCGGCGGGCGAGGCGCGCCGGGTTCGGGAGACCGTCGGCATCATCGACGTCACCCCGATCGGCAAGCTCGACCTGCGCGGGCCCGATGTCCCGAGACTGCTCAACCTGCTATATGTCAACAAGTGGTCCAGGCTGGGCGTCGGCCGGGTCAGGTACGGCGTGATGTGCGCCGAGGACGGCGTCGTCATGGACGACGGCGTGACCGGCCGCCTCGGCGAAGATCACTACCTGATGAGCACGACGTCCTCCGGTGCCGAGACGGTCGCGGAGTGGGCCGAGAACTGGCTGCAGACCGCGCACCGGGACTGGCAGGTGCACCTCACGCCGGTGACGACGGCGTACGCGAGCATGAACGTCGCCGGGCCGCGGAGCCGGGATCTGCTGAGCCGCGTGGTGGAGGGCGTGGACCTGGACCCGGACGCGTTTCCCTACATGCAGGTCCGCACCGGCCGGGTGGCCGGGGTGGACGAGTGCGTGCTGTGGCGCATCGGGTTCACCGGCGAGCTGAGCTACGAGCTGCACGTGCCGGCGTCCTACGGGCTGCACGTCTGGGAGACGCTGCTGGCCCGCGGCCAGGACCTCGGGGCCGGCCCGTTTGGCGTGGAAGCACAGCGGATCCTGCGGCTGGAGAAGGGGCACCTCATCGTGGGCCAGGACACCGACGGGCTGACCAGGGGCTTCAGCGCCGGCCTCGACTGGGCCATCAAGCTCGACAAGGACGACTTCGCCGGGCAGCCGGAGCTGGCCTGGCAGGCGGCCAGCGCGGACTACCCGCACCTGGTCGGGCTGCAGCCGGTGAACGGGACCGTCGTCCCGCCGGAGGCCAGCCAGATCGTCGAGGGCAGCAGCATCGCCGGGCGGATCACCTCCAGCCGCCTGTCGCCCGCCCTGGGCCGGTCGATCTGCCTGGCGCAGGTCGCTGCGCACCTGGCGGCACCGGGAACGCTGGTCGAGGTGCTGCTGCCGGACGGCCGGCGGATCCCGGCGCGGGTGATGGAGGGGCTGGCTCACTTTGACCCAGGCGGGGAGCGGATGCGTGCCTGACATGATCGCGCGGAGCCCGGTCCGCCCGGTTCAGCCCGCTGTCGTGGGCGGCTGGGAGGTGACCGGGCGGCGTACTGCCGCTGCACTGACCCTGACTGATCTCACCCCGCTGGCCAAGGCGGGGGTGCGGGCCGGCGGCGACGGCGCCGTGGCGCGGGCGCTGGGCGTGCCGTTCGGCCGGGCCGCCCGCGATCATGCGGGAGCGCTGGTTATCGGCTCGGGACCGGGGGAGTGGCTCGTGCTCGGCGCCGCCGGGCACGAGCGCGCGCTGCGGCACCGGCTGGCGGAGATGGCGGCGCAGGCCACGGCGCAGGCCGCGGGCCAGGAGCTGGTGACGGTCCTGGACCTCACCCACGGCCGCGCGCTGATGCGGCTGACCGGGACGATGGCCGCCCCGGTGCTGGCCAAGGTCTGCGCCATCGACCTGGCTGACGCCAGCACGCCCGACGGAGCGGCCTTCCGCTCCTCAGTCGCCAGGGTGGTCACCGACGTGGTCCGAGACGATCACCAGAGCGCATCGGGGCCCGTCCCTTCCTACCTGCTGCACTGTGAGCGCTCCTACGGCCAGTACCTTTTCGGCGCCCTGCTGGATGCGGGCGCCGAGTTCGGCCTGGACATCGACGGCTTCCGCCCTCCCGGCATCTGAGCCGGGCGTCAGCCCGGCCGTGGCCGGGAGCTCACATCGTGAAGCGGAGGTTGCGGGCGGCGCGCTCGCCGAGTTCGCTGTCACCGGTCCAGCGGACCGTGCCGGAGTCGATGGCACCCTGCGGGTCAATCCGCCCGCAGGCCAGCTGGATGAAGGTGACCGAGTCGGTCGTCAGCTCGACGTCGGGGTGCTCGACGTGATCCACCACCGCGGCCCGCCCGGCCACGACGACGGACAGGTCGCGCTGCAGCGGGCCGGTCAGGTGGAAGACGATGCTGCGGCCGTCAGGCAGGCCGGCCTTCTTGCCGACGATGTAGCCAAGCGAGCCCTCGACCTCGGCGAGCGCGATCTCGGCCCGGGGGCCGGTATCGTCGGTCGGCAGGCCGAGCGGGGTGGTGATGTCGCGCTCGTGCACCCAGAAGTCGAAGACCCGGATGCCCAGGAAACGGCCGTAGGTAGCGGGACCGACCGGTGTCCACGACGGGCGCTCCAGGTCATCCTGGCTGAGCGCGGCCAGGTCGCGCCGGCGCCCGGCGAGCACGTCCGCGACCAGGGCGGCGAAACGGCCGTCCGGCAGGCCGGCGGACTGCGTCACGAAGGCCGCCGCCCGGTCGAACGGCGGTGGTACGTCGGCGCGGTCGGGCAGCCACCCGGCCAGCACGTGCTCGACGCTGGCCAGGTGGCTGATCACGCCGCGTACGGTCCAGTCCGGGCACAGGGACTGCGCCTGCCATCCGGCGTCGCCCAGGTCGGCGCACACCGCCTCGATGGCGGCATAGGACTGGTCGAGCGCGCCGGTGATCGTGGCCAGGTCGTTCATGGCGTCTCCTTCTGGATGGTCGCCCAGTCCCTGGCCTCCAGGTAGGGCCGGAAGGTGCTGGCGATGGCCTGCAGGTCCCCCGGCTGCTTCGGGCGCTGCACCTCGTACAGGCTCGGGAACTGCAGCCAGCCGGTCAGCAGCTCCCACAGCCGGATGGCGGCCTGGCCCGCGGGCGGCTCGATCAGCACGGGCCCGAACAGGGCCTGGTCATCGGCGAAAACGAGCGTCGGCACGCCCCAGCCGCCGAGACCGGTCACCCGGTCGTGATCGGCTCGCACCTCGTCGTGCGTGCTGGGGTCAGCCATGGCCTGACCCACCAGTGCGGGATCGAGTCCGAGCTGGGTGATCAGGTCCTCGGCGACCTCCCGCCGGTGCGGCTTGTGCCCGTGCACATGCAGCGCCGTGCCCGCGGCCCAGTACCAGCGGTCGAGGAGGTCAGGGTCGATGCGCCGCAGCAGCGCGCCGATCCGCATCATCGACCAGCCGTAGGACCAGTCCCGCTCCCATGGGTGCTTCTTGCCGTCGGCCCGGTTGATCTCCTCGAGGCTGAAGAACCGCCAGCGCACGTCCAGGCCGAGCTGGTCCCGCACGTCGCGCATCCAGATCGACGCCTGGTACGCCCACGGGCACATGACGTCAAAGTGAAAGTCAACCCGGCGGAAGTCAGCGATGGCCGCCGTGGTCATCGGCGCTGTCTCACTGAGCACGGCTGGCCAGGGCCCTGACCGCGAAGGTGCCGGGCGGAGGGGCGGGAGAGGGCTGGGCCCGCGCATCAGTGATCGGGCTGGCTCCCGCGGCGAACCGGCCCAGCTCGCCGCCATGGACCAGCCGTCCTGGATACGGGTCACCGGCCGCGCGCCGGGCCAGCCCGGCAACGGGCAGGCCCTGCTGCGCAGCGGCCACCACCAGGTTGCCGAACCTGCGGCCGCGCAGCACCGCCGCATCGGCGATCAGGCAGGCCTGCGGGAACACCGAGCAGATGGTCGCCACCCGCGCGCGGGCATGCGCCAGCGGGGGGCCATCGCCGACGTTGGCGGCGAAAATGCCCGACGGGGCCAGCGCACGGGCCACGGCGAGGGCAAACTCGGCCGACGTCAGATGCGCCGGAGTGCGCGCCCCGTCGAAGAGATCTGCTACCACCATGTCAAAGGACCCGGCCGGGACCTGCTCGACCACCGCGCGGGCATCTGCGACCCGAATGCGCACCCGGCCCGCCCGGTGGCCGTTCCCGCGCCCCGGCTGGCCGAGGGGCAGCCGCCGCCGGACCAGCTCCGCCAGCGCGCCGTCCGACTCGACCGCCAGCTGGCTGGACCCTGGCCGGGTCGCCGCCACGTACCGCGCCAGGGTCAGGCCGCCCGCGCCGAGGTGCAGCACGCGCAGTGGCTCCCCGGCCGGTGCCGCCAGGTCGATCAGGTGCCCGAGCCGCCGCATGTACTCGAACTCCAGGTACTGCGGATCATCGAGGTCCACGTGTGACTGCGGGGTGCCGTCCACCAGCAGCGTCCAGGCCCCGGGCCGGTCAGGGTCGCCGACCAGCTCGGCGACGCCCGAATCGACGTCCTGCCGGGCGGCCGGCACGCTGCTGCCGTGCTGCCGGTGTGACATAGCCACCAGTATCGCCCCCGCCCGCGCGCCAGGCCTACGCGGCGAGGTCAGCGTAGCGGCCGTTGTCAGCGATGAGGCTGGTGTGGGTGCCGGCTTCGACGATGTGGCCATGATCCAGGACGGCGATCTGATCAGCGTTGCGCACGGTGGAGAGCCGGTGGGCAATGGTGATGGTGGTGCGGCCCGTGGCGAGGGTGTCGAACGCCTTCTGGACGGCGCGCTCGGTCTCGGTGTCCAGTGCGCTGGTGGCCTCGTCCAGCACGAGCACTCGCGGGTCGCGCAGCAGGGTCCGCGCGATGGCGATGCGCTGCTTCTCGCCACCGGAGAAGCGATACCCGCGGGAGCCGACCATGGTGTCATAGCCGTCGGGCAGGGAGGCGATCAGGTCGTGGATCTGGGCGGCGCGGGCGGCGTCCTCGATCTCGGCGTCGGTGGCCAGGGGCCTGGCGTAGCGCAGGTTCTCCCGCACCGTGGTGTGCAGCAGGTAGGTCTCCTGGCTGACGACGCCGACGACGGCGGCGAGGTCGGTGAGCCTCATGTCGCGGATGTCGATGCCGTCGACGAGGACCCGGCCGCTGGCGGGGTCGTGCAGGCGGGCGATCAGCGAGGCGACGGTGGTCTTGCCGGATCCGGTCTCGCCCACCAGGGCCAGCGTGCTTCCGGCCGGCACGTCCAGGTCAACGCCGGTAACGGCGGCCCGGTCGGCACCGGGGTAAGTGAAGCTGACGTCCTCGAGCCGGACGTGCCCGTCGATCCGGGCTGGATCGATCTCGGCTGGCTGGGCGGGGTCGTCGACCTCGACGGGCAGGTCGAGGTACTCGAAGATCCGCGCGAAGAGCGCCAGTGAGCTGACCACGGAGACGCTGGTGTTGAGCAGGCCGGTCAGGGGCCGGAAGAGGCTGTTCTGCAGGGTGGTGAAGGCGATCAGGGTGCCGATGGATATCGTCCCGGCGGTGACCGGCAGGCCGGCGGCGAGGTAGATGATCGCGGGGATCGCGGCGAAGATGACGCTCAGCGAGGCCATCCGCCAGCGCCCGGCCAGCTGAGAGCGCAGCTCGAGGTCGATCAGGCGCGCCGAGGATGCGGTGAACCGCTGCACCAGGGACGGGCCGGTGCCCATCGTCTTGGCCAGCTGGACGGCATTGATCGACAGTCCCTCCTCGATGGTGACGTTGAGGTCGGCCAGCTCGCGCTGCTGCTGGGTGGTGATGGCCCGGCGCATGCGGGCGACCTTGCGGGTCAGGTAGATCGCGGGTGGCATGACGACCAGCGAGATGAGGGAGAGCTGCCACGACAGGACGATCATGGCTACGGCGGTGGCTATCGCGGTGGTGAGGTTGGCGGCGATCGAGGTCGCGGTCGAGGTCACGACCGATTCCATGCCGCCGATGTCGTTGGTGATGCGGGACTGGACCTCGCCGGTGCGCGTGCGGGTGAAGAAGGCAATCGACTGCCGCTGCAGGTGGGCGAAGACGCTGGTCCGCAGCCCGTGCATGACGTGCTGGCCGACCTTGGTGCTGATCCAGGTCTGGATCACCCCGAGGGCCGAGGTGACGGCGGCGACGGTGACCATGCCGGCCACCAGCCAGGCCAGCAGGTGCACGTTCCTGTCCGGCAGGGCGGTGTCGATGACCGCGCGGAGCAGGAACGGCGAGGCCAGCCCGACGATGGAGGAGGCGACGATGATAGCGGTGACGATCGCCAGCGGCCAGCGGTGACCCGTGAACAGCCGCGCGATGCGGCGCAGCGACACCTCGCGGGCCTGCGCCTTCTCGGCGGCGGTGACCGTCTTCGCGCCGCGGCCCCGGCCAGCGCTGGTGGTTTCTCGATTCGTGGGTGGTGACTCCAAGAGGTTGCTCGATTCTGTCGAGGTATTGCTGAGGTTGCCTCAATATGAGGCTACAACAGGAATCGCTGGTACGCTATTCCGGTGAGCCAGGACATTCCGGTGACCCAGGACCCCGGCGCGACCGGCCGGCCGGACGCCGACGGTGACGAGTCGCTGTCGGAGGCATTCTGGTCCGTCGCGCGCCAGCTGCGGGAGGCGTCCCAGGAGACCCTGGCTCCCTGGGACATCGCCCCTTCGCACTGGCGGGCCCTGCGCGTGCTGAAGCGCCACGGGGCCATGCGACCGTCGGAGCTGTCGGATCACCTGCACATCGCGGCGCGCTCGGCCACCGAGGTCGTGGACGCCCTCGTCGCCCGGGCCCTGGTCGAACGGCGGCCCGACCCCGACGACCGGCGGGCCACCCTGGTGGAGGTGACCGAGCACGGCACCAGCGTCCTGGACGCGATCCGCGCGGCCCGCGGCACCGAGGCGGAACGGGCCTTCGGCCGGCTCAGCCCGGCCGACCGCGCCCACCTCGCCCGAATTCTCCGCCAGCTCAGGGACTGACCGGCTACGGTGCCGGCTGACCCAGCGGGTGCGGGTAGGCCGGCGAGCGATGCTGGAAGGACAGGATGCGCGGGTTCTGGATGACTCCGTCCCGGATCTCGATGGCCCGGTGGATGGTCGGGTTGGTGTCCCACGACGGGGGGCCGGTGAGCACCGGACGCAGGTGCGGCAGCAGGGCCTCGCTGATCTCCCAGGTGGCGGAGTCCCACAGGTACGACGGGCTGTGGTCGACGCCGTAGTAGCGGACGTTATGGCCCACCTCGATCATCGGCTCGGCGAAGGACGTGGGACGCGCCCAGCTGAAGCCCATGCCCTCGTCGCAGGACACGTCGACGATGAGGCTGCCGGGGGAGAAGGAGCTCAGGTCGTCGCCGGTGACGAACATCAGCGGCGCGTCGGTGTCCTGCAGCACGCAGTTGACCACGATGTCATGCTCGGCGAGGAACGCCGCCAGCGGCACCTGGCCGCTCTCGCACAGCGCATGGCAGCGGCTCGGGTCATCGGCGTCCTGCTCGAAGCGCACCATCCGCGCCGAGTGGATCGGCGAGGCGACCGCGTTGATGTCACGGTGGGTCAGGACGTCGACATCGTTCACGCCGTGCGCGTTCAGGGCGGTGACCGCGCCCCGCCCGGCTGCCCCGAAGCTGATGACGGCGGCCCGCAGCCGCCGGCCATACTCGCCCGTGGTCCCGGTCAGCTCCAGGGCATGCAGGACCGAGCAGTAGCCGGCGAGCTCGTTGTTCTTGTGAAAGACGTGCAGGCTGAACGAGCCATCAGCCGACCAGTAGTTCATCGCCTCAAACGCGATCAGCGTCAGCCGCCGGTCGATGCTCAGCTGGGTGATCTGCTCGTCCTGGACGCAATGCGGCCAGCCCCACAGGACCTGCCCCGCCTGCAGCTGCGCGACGTCCTCATGCTGCGGCTTGGGGAGCAGGACCACGTCGCATTCGGCCAGGAGCGCCGCACGGGTGCGGAGCCCGGCGACGTGGCGCGCCAGCTGCTCGTCGGGCACGCCGAAGCGCTCGCCGTAGCCGTGCTCGAGGTAGACGCGCTCCCGCAGGTCGGGCTCGATCCGCTCGAGGTGCAGCGGGTGGATCGCTAGCCGGCGCTCATGTTCTTTCCGTGACCGCGATATGACTCCGAGAGTCAGCTCATCCATGCGCGCTCCCTCGCTCGATCCTCGTGCCGCACATGCCTCACCTCACCCGTTCCGGGCGGGCCTCAGGCCGGGCGCTCTTCGACGGGCAGCCCCAGCGCCGGAAGCAGCTCGCCCAGGCTGGCGAACGCGGCATCGTCCGGGAGCGACGACACCAGGTCCAGCAGCCGCTGCTCGGCCTGGTCCGCCGTCAGGGCCTCGAGCAGATGTGCCCTGGTCGCCGGGAACGTGGTGCGGTCCAGGTGGCGGGCCAGGTCGCTGCGCAGCTCGATGGCCTGCCAGTCCTCGCCGGTTCCGGCGAACCTGCCCTCCGGGGCCCAGGTCGCCTCGCCCTCGCCCTCGTCCTCGCCTGATGACTCGGGCTCCGGCCATTCCTCGCCGTGCGCCTGCAGCTCGCTGCGGTCCTGGCGCTTGATCGCGTCATCCTCCACCGGTCCGTGCGTTCCGCTGATCTGCTCGCTCATTGGCATGCCTCGCTAAGAGGACGGCCAGGTGCCCAGGGTCCCTGGCCGGCTGATGGCTAGTCCGGAATTCATTAGATCAGCTGCGCCCGTGACCGCCACCCGGCAGCGCAAGCGCTGCCGGGTGGCGGCCGGCTACAGATGCCCGCGGAACCAGTCCAGGATCAGCTCGGCCCTGGTAATCCGGTGCGCGGGCGACCCGTTGCGGCTCAGGTCGTGGTTCTCGTCGGGGAAGCGGACCATCACCGGCTCCCGGCCCAGCAGCCGCAAGGCCACGAAGAGCTCCTCGGCCTGATTGACCGGGCAGCGCAGATCATCTTCGGAGTGAATGATGAGCACCGGAGTGGTCATGTCGCTGACGTAACTGACCGGCGAGTGCCGGGCGTAGGCCTGCGGCGCCGACAAGTGATCTTGGCCCACGTAGCTGCGGATGAATCCGGCGATATCGGCGGTGTGCTCCATGGCGGTCAGGTTGTTACAGGCGCGCTCGGAGCAGGCGGCCTTGAACCGGTCCGTGTGGCCGATCACCCAGGAGGTCATGAATCCGCCGTAGGATCCCCCGAGGATGCCCAGCCGCTGCGGGTCGATCCAGTCGAAACGCTGGCTGGCGGTCTCGACGCAGGCGATGACGTCCTCGTAGTCGACGCTGCCCCACCCGGAGCCAGGATCACTGTCGCACTCAGGAAACCGGATCGACCGGCCCCACTGCTCGCTGTAGCCCGCGCTGCCCCGCGGGTTGCAGTACAAGACCCCGAAGCCGGCGGCGGCCTGGAGCTGGAAATCGTCCACGAAACGGTTGCCGTACTGGGTGAACGGCCCGCCGTGGACATTCAGCAGCGTCGGATACCTGGTGCCGGGGCGGGCGCCAGCGGGAGGAATCGCCCAGCACTCCACCTCACTGCCGTCGGCCGAGCGGGCCAGGAACCGCTGCGGAGAGGCGAGGCTGACGGTTTGGGCGAAGGGCCGGGTCAGGCTGGTCAGTGACCGCTCCTGTGCCTGGTCAGCTCGCGGTGACTGCCGCCCGGCGTCCAGCGGCATGGCCACTAGCTCGCCCTGGCTGGTGGGCGTGGCCGCCACGAAGGCCAGCGTCCCGCCCGCCCAGTGCCATTCAGATATCCACCGGTCGCCGCCGACGAGGATCGCCGGCGACCCGGTTCCGTCGGCGGGCACCTGGTAGAGATGGACGTTGCCGTGGTCCTCCGCGCCGAAGACCAGGTCGCCGCCGACCCAGGACGGCCCGAGCGTGATGCCGAACGGCGCGCAGTTCCGGTCCAGGCTCGTGCTCAGGTCCTGCTGCTTTCCCGAGGCGACATCGAGCACGCCGACCTGACGGTGACGGGGGCTTTCCAGGGGCGTGGGATTGACGTAGTAGGCCAGGCGCAGGCCGTCCGGTGACCACGACGGGCGCGAATAGGAGGCGCCGCCTTCGGTCAGGCGCTCCGGCTCTGCGCCGCCATCGGCCGAGACGGTCCACAGGTCGACGGCCAGGTCGAGGTCCCAGGTGTCATGGCGGGCGGCCGTGAACGCGATCCGGCTGCTGTCGGGCGACCAGGCCGGGCCGTCGGCCTGGAAGGGCCCTGGCGTTACCGAGCGCGGGGGCGCGGAGCCGTCAGCGGGTACCACAAAGATCCTGTTCGGGCGGTCGATCGTCCAGCCTGCTCCGTTGAGGCGATACAGCAGGCGCGTCACCCGCCGCGGCGGCATGTCCTTGCCCTCCCGCGTCTTACCGGGCTCGCCGTACTGCCCGGCGTCCGGGTCACGCGCCACGAACGCGATCCGGCTGCCGTCCGGTGCCCAGGCCAGGTCACTGACCGGGCCGTCCCAGGAGCACACCACCATGCGCTCGCCGCCGGTCGCGACCGGGAGAACGCAGATCTCCGACCGCCGGGCGCCGGGCGGGGAGGAGACGAACGCCAGCCGGTGCCCGTCGGGGGCCCACCGGGGCAGGTGCTCTGACCCCTGGCCGGTGAACGGAGAGGGCGGGCCGTCCTGCGGGTCGGCCGGACTCAGCCAGATTCGCTGGCGGTACCGGTTGGATTCCGCGTCGGGATCGGTGACCGTGAAGGCGATCACAGATCCCGCCGGCGACACCTGCGGTTCCCCGGCCTGGCGGAGCCGCCAGATGTCCGCTGGCGCCATCGGAACCGGTGTTGCTGTTGTCTCCGTCACTTGTCGCCTTTCCGTTATGCGTGCCGAACCTGGCCGCCTCAGGTGACCAGGCGCTGCTGGTTGATCATGCTACCGGCGCGCCCGTCGTGGTCCCGGTCAGCGCGGCGACTGACGGCGGTACGGAAAGGCCGGCTCTCAGGTCCGGGGACGGCCGCGCCGCGCCGGCCTGCAGCGCCAGGGGAACGACCCCGGCCCAGGCCGTTCCGGCCATGTCGCTGGCGTCATCCTCCGGCCAGCCCTGCGAAACCTTGAGCGACCACTCCAGGATGGGCAGGGCCAGCACCATCGTCTTGCTCAGCTCTTTCCGGGACGAGGGCCGCACCTCAGCCCGGCGGCCGGGAATGAGCTTATCGATCAGTACGTCGAGCGCCTGCGTCTTCTCGTCGGCCGCCAGCCGCTCGAACCGGCCGAAGATGACGGCACTGCGGTAGTGGAACGACGACTCGAAGGCCGACCTGGCCACCACTATCCCGTCGAATGAGGTGACGGCCAGGCAGGCCGGGGCTCCCTGCGCGGCCGCGCGCATCCAGCCCGAGCCGGTCGAGCCGTGTACCAGCACCGAGTTCCCCATCCGGGCGATCGCGGTGGGAATCACGACCGGGTGAGCACCGTCGAGCAGGCCGATGTGCCCGACCCGCATCTCGTCGAGCAGCGCATCGAGCGCTGAGCGCTCGCCGACCTGGAGCTCAGGCAGTCGCGTCACCCGGGTACGGGGCACCGCTCAGCCCTGGCCGGCCTGCTGCGCCACGCGCTCCAGACGGCTCCGGTAGTCCTGCCACCACGCCTGGTCGCCGGGCGTCATGTTGTCGTTGCCGTCCCGCAGCCCGGCGGCCCCGTCGATGAGCTCCCGGACGATATCGGCGTGCCCGGCGTGCCGGTCCGTCTCGGCGATCATGTGGACCAGGATGCGGTGCAGGGTCACCTCGCTGTGGTCGTCCGGCCACCACGGCACGCGGCCGGTCGCCTCCAGCGCCAGCGTGCCGATCGTCGCGTCCGAGTGCGCCCACGCCCGGCGATACAGCCCGGCGATCTGCTCGCGCGACTCATCGGCGGTCGCCCACATATCCTCGCCCGGCTCGGCGTCCTCCCTGTACCAGGGCGGCGGGTCGGCGAACGGCCGGCCGAAGGTGTCGCCGAAGTACCCCAGTTCCACGCCGGTCAAGTGCTTGACCAGCCCGAGCAGGTTGGTGCCGGTCGGCGTCATGGGGCGGCGGGCGTCGTACTCCGAGAGCCCGTCGAGCTTCCACAGCAGGGCTTCGCGGGCGGCCTGGAGGTAACGGTGCAGGTCTGCTTTGGGATCTGATCCGGTCATGCCGGACAGTCTGCCACCGGCGACCTATGCGGCGCCGTCGCCGTCGCCGTGCAGGGCGTCCTGGAGCTCCTTCTCGCCTTGCTTGGACAGGGAGGTCTTCAGCACGGTGCCGCCGAACTTGCTCATGGCCGCCACGGCCTTGTCCGGGGTCACCTTCTCCACCATCAGGAACAGCGCCGAGGTGCCGGGCTGGAGCATGCCCCGGACCTGGTCCTGGAACGCCTTGTCGATGCCGGTCTTGGTGACCTTGCCCATGAGGGCGCCGAGCCCCGCGCCGATAGCCAGCCCGAAGACCGGTATGAAGAACAGCAGCCCGAAGAGCAGCCCCCAGAACATGCCCCAGGTCGCCCCGGTGCCGACCGGGTGGTGGCTGGTGTGGACGTGGTAATCGCCTGACTCGTCCCGCACGATCACCGCGATCGCGTCAGGCTCGATGATGAGGTCCTGGGCTAGCCTGCGGGCCTCGTCGGCGGCGGCCTCCGCCGTGGCCTGGTCGGGGTACCCGATGGCGATCAGATCAGACATGGTGTCCTTCCCTTTCCTGGTCCGCCGGGCGCGTCAGGCCGGCGGCTCGGTGTAGCGGCGCTCCTCGTAGACCTCCGCCGATGCCCGTCCCCGGCGCCGCGTGGCCATGAAGGTGACCGAGATGATCAGGACGATCACCCCGGCGATCATCAGGATCACGCCGATGGCCTGCAGGTCTACGTTTACGGGCTTCCAGGTGATGCCCCACCGGAGAATTGCGCCGATGACGATGAGCGCGATGCTGCCGCCGATTGTCACAGTCCTACACCTCTCCTCGCGGGCCGGCCGTTGCCGGACGGCTCCTGGCCCAGCCTCCAGCAGGTGTCATGTTCCCGCAGAATCCGCGCCGCCGCCTCGCCCATCGTGGGTGAACGCGGCCCGGCCCGGCATTCGGAGGAACGGCCGGGGGACGGCTACTCGGCGCGCAGCGCCACCGCGGGAGGCGTCCGGGCGGCTACGGCCGCCGGCCCGGCGGCCAGCAGGTTCCCGGCGGCCAGCAGGGCGACGAAGCCGGTGACCAGGGCGGTCACCGGGACCACGCTCACGGGGACGGCACCTACGGAGACAGCGAAGCTGGCCCAGGCCCAGCGGCCGGCGGCGACGCCCAGGGGCACGCCGGCCAGGGCGGCGATGACCAGGATGACGTTGGCCTGCCAGGCGACGATGGCCCGCAGCTGGCCGCGGCGCAGCCCCAGGGTCTTGAGGACGGCCAGCTGCCTGCGGCGCTGCCGGACCGAGGCGAGCACGGCCAGCGCCAGGGCCAGCACCGCCGCGCCCGCCAGGGCGATAGCCAGGGCCAGGGGCTGGCTGGCCATGGGGGAGGTGTTCAGGATGGCCGCGCCGCGCTCCGGGTTCAGTGCGTACATGCCGCCCGGCGAGTGGTCAGGGTCGGCGGCGATGATCCGCCTGACCAGGAACCGGGCATCGGCCGAGGTGCCGGGGGCCATGTCGATGGCCACCGCGGACGGATAGGCGAAGACCCCGGCCGCCTGCTGCTTCGTGTCGCCTGCGGTAACGCCCTGGATGGCGAGCAGCGTGCTGTCCGGCAGCATGGCGCCGTGACCGAGCGATACGTGATCGGCCAGTATCAGCCCGAACGATGGCAGCGTCACCGTCCCGGCGATCGTGAGATGTCGCGCCGTCGGGCCGGTGCCCACCGTGATCCTGTCGCCGACCTGCTTGCCGAGCTGGCGCAGGGTGCTGGTCCCCACCTCGATCTGGCCGGGCCCGGTGATCGGGTGGCCGCTGGTCGTCGGGGGGCCGACCGAGCCGTGGCCGCGCTGCAGGCCGAGGACGGGGACCTCCCGCCCGTCGATGGTGACCTGGCTGAATGCGAACTGCGACCAGCCGGTAACTCCTGGCTGACCGCTGACCAGCCTGTCCATGACCGCGGGCGGCCAGGAGGCGTAGCCGCCCTCGGCCTCGATCAGCAGATCCCAGTTCCAGCCGTACCGGGCCGGATGGGTCGCCAGGCCGCCCAGGCTCGCGCCGAACACGGCCGCTATCACCACGGCGGTCACCGCCGCGACCGACCCGGCCAGCACCGCGTGGACCGGCGCCGGCCGCTGCCCGGATCCGCGTTCGAGCGCATGGCGGGCTCCGATCACCACCGGGACCGGCAGGCCGACCGAGGCGGCGGCCAGGGCGAGCGCGGACGGCCGGGCCGGAGCCTGACGCCTGGCCGGGCTGACCGACCGCCAGGCCAGCACCACCAGCAGGCCGAGCAGCGCGGCGCCCAGCACTGCGCCGCCGCCGGCCAGCACGGTCCAGTCTGCGGACAGGCCGCGGGCCGGGTCGTACTGGTGCACCGGCCCGACCGGAGCCAGCGGTGAGAAGGCGTAAGCGCCGGCGATGGCCAGGATCACCCCGGCGGCGACCGCCATGGCGCCCTCGAGGCCGGCCGCCCGCGCGGCCTGGCCGCGGGTGGCGCCCACGGCCCGCAGGACGGAGATCTCCGCCGCCGAGCGGCTCAGCAGCTGCGCCAGGCCCTGTCCGATCAGCACCAGCATAGCCAGCGCGGCCAGGCCGCCGAAGGCCGCGAGCGCGACGGCCTGCGGCCTGATCGCTTGCTGGACCTCGTTGTGGACGATATCCATGCGGCGGATGTTCAGGACCGCATCAGGCACGTGCAAGGTGCGGCTCAGTACCCGCCCGAGCTGGCCCAGCCGGGACTGCAGGGCCGGGATCCCGGCGGCTCCCGCGGTGAGGCGCAGGCCGACCCAGGCGAAAGAGAACTCATTCGCCTTGCGATATCGCGCCGTAGCGGCCGGGGGCAGTACGGCCAGGGCCGCGGTGTCGAATTGGTCCGTGAGCACGGGCGGTGCGTCCACGATCGCGGTCACCAGGAACGTCGAGCGCTCGGCGGGAGAGTTATTGAGCTTGTAGAACTGATAGGTCACGTGGCCGCCGACGCCTACGCCGAATACCCGGGCGAGATGGGAGGTGAGCGCGATCTGCCCGGTCGCGCCGAGTCGCGGCAGCGCGCCCGCCAGCACGGTCATCCGGTCCTGCCGGAAGTACTCGCCGTCGAGGCTGCCTTCCAGGCCATTGTCGATGAATGAGTCGTCAACGCGGCCGTGCACCACCGGATTGGCGTTCAGGCCCAGCCATGCGCCGCCCGACCGGACGCCGGGCAGGGCCACGATCTTCGGTATCGGCTGCAGGAACGGGCCCGGTATGTTGACGAAGACATCGCTGGCGTTGATCGACTTCAGGTAGCGGCCATAGGCGGACGCGGTCCGGCGGGCGCCGGCCAGCGCGCCGAGCGCCACGGCTCCGAGCAGGCCGCCGATCAGGGCCACCGTGAGCGCTGCGCGCCAGGAACGGCTGCGGTTCGCCCGCCACCAGTAAAACGCCGCGGCCACGGCGGTCAGCCCTGCGGGCCGCGGGCCGGGCTTGAGCTCATGCCTGTAGTGTGCGCCGGATGCGGTCTAGGTGTCAGGAGAGGTCCCACCACCGGCCAGCGGGCAGCCAGCACCACCGCCGTTCCAGGGCTAAAGCTGGCCCTCATCCGGCTTGGCCGGGTATACCTCAAGGTCGGTGGCCTTGGCGCTGAGCCACACCTGGCGGCCGGGGCTCAGCGCCAGTTCTGCCACGGCCGCGGGCGTGACGTCGACCAGAGCGGCCGGCGGCCCGTCGAGGTCGAGCCGGACCCGGTCAGCCAGCAGGGTCAGGCCGGTAACCCGGGCCGGCCAGATATTGCGGGCGCTGCTGGCCTCGGGCTGCCGGCTGCTGACGGTCACGGACGAGGGACGCATGGCGACGAGCACCTCACCGTGCTGACCCTGGCCGGGGATGGTGAAGGAGCCGCCCCTGGCCAGGGCCACCGCGGAGCCGCTGGCCTGGCCGGCGTACAGGTTCAGGCCGACCAGCTTGGCGACGTAGTCGGTGCCGGGCTGCCGGGCGATCTGCGCGGGCGTGCCCTCCTGGGCGATCCGGCCGTTCTCGATTACCACCAGCCGGTCCGCCAGCACGAGCGCTTCGAGCGGGTCATGGGTGACCAGCAGGCATGACCCGGGGAAGTCGGACAGGTGGCGCTTGAGCTCCGATTGCACGTCCAGGCGAGTACCCGCGTCCAGGGCCGACAGCGGTTCGTCGAGCAGCAGCAGCGCGGGCTCCCCGGCCAGGGCCCTGGCCAGCGCGACCCGCTGGGCCTGCCCCCCGGACAGGTTCCTGGGCTTGCGGTCGGCCAGCTCGGTCAGGCCGAGACGCTGCAGCCACTGGCTGGCCACCGACGCGGCGGCCCGTTTCCCCAGGCCACGGGCCCGCGGCGAGAACGCTATGTTCTCGGCCACGCTCAGGTGCGGGAACAGCCGGTAGTTCTGGAATACGAAACCGACCGGCCGCCCCGAGGCCTCGACGAACGCCCCGGTGCTAGCGTCATCGATGACCTGTCCGCCGAGCGTGATGCGGCCGGCGGCAATCGGGGTCAGCCCGGCCAGCGCGCCGAGCAAGGTGGACTTCCCGGCCCCGTTCGGCCCCAGGATGCCGACCACCTCGCCGGGTGCCGCGGCCAGGGCGACGGTGAGGGTGAAGCCGCCGCGCCTGACCTCGGCATCGATGATGAGGCCATCGCGGCCCTCCTGCGTCACGTAGGCGCGCCGCCGCGCAGCCAGCGGTCGCGCAGGGAGACCAGCACCACGATGGAAACCAGCAGCAGCACCAGGCTGAGCGCGATCGCCGCATCCGGGTCAGTCTGCAGCGCGTAGTACACCGCGATGGGCATGGTCTCGGTCCGGCCGGGGAAGCTGCCGGCGAAGGTAATCGTCGCCCCGAACTCGCCCAGGGCCCGCGCCCAGCACAAGACGGCGCCCGCCCCCAGGGAGGGGGCGATCATGGGCACGGTGACCCGCCGAAATACGGTCATCCGGCTCGCGCCCAGGGTGGCTGCCGCCTCCTCGAAGCCCTGGTCCGCCGAGCGCAGCGCCCCCTCGACCGTGATGATCAGGAACGGCATCGCGACAAAGGTCTCGGCCAGCACCACCGCGGCGGGCGTGAACGGGATCGTCACCCCGAACCACCGGTCCAGGTAGATGCCCAGGAACCCGGTGCGCCCGAACGCCAGCAGCAGCGCGACCCCGCCGACCACCGGCGGGAGCACCAGCGGCAGGGTCACCAGCGCCCGAAGCAGCCGCTGCCCGGGGAAGCTGCTCCTGGCCAGCACCCACGCCAGCGGCACCCCGATGAGCAGGGAGATCGCCGTGGCCGCCGATGCGGTCCACAGCGACAGAACCAGTGCCTGGGTCGCATCCGATCCGCTCAGCGCGGCGCCGAGATTGCCCCACGGGGCCCGGATCAGCAGCCCGGCCAGGGGCAGGACCAGGAAGCCCACCGCGATCAGGGCCGGCACCAGCAAGGGCGCCGGCACTGACCGGGAGGCACCGCCGCGCGCGGCGCGCCGGGCCCGCTCGCGGGGTGACAGGCGCGGCGGCGCAGCGGCGGTGCTCACCGTGGCTGCCGGCGTACCTGTGGTCAGGGCTTCTCGAATCCCGCGGCGGACAGCACCTGCTGGCCAGCGGGGGACAGCACGTAGGCCACGAAAGCCTGCGCCACGGCCATGTGGCTGCTGTTGCTGATGGTGGCGATCGGGTAGAGCGTCGAGGCGTTGTCGGCAGCCGAGATCTTGACGCCCTTGACCTTGCTGCCCGCCGACAGCACGTCGGTCACGTAGACCATGCCCGCGTCCACATCGCCGAGCTCGACCTTGGTCAGCACCGATTTCACGTCCGCTTCCAGCGTGACCGGCTTGACGGTGATGCCAGCGTTCTTGAACACGCTCGCCGCGGTGACCCCGCACGGTACCTGCGGCTGGCACAACGCGGTCTTAACCGATGACTTGGCCAGGCTGTCAACGGAGGTGACCTTCGCCGGGTTGGACGGAGGCACGGCGACCTCCATGACGTTCTTGGCGAAATTCGTCGGGCCGGATGCGTCGCCGGCCGCGACCACCTGGTCCATGTTCGCGGTGGCCGCCGAGGCGAACACGTCAGCCGGCGCGCCACTGGTGATCTGCATCGCCAGGCCCGAGCTCGGGCCGAAGCTGAACGTCACCTTGTCCCCCGGATGGGCGGCCTCGAACTGCTTTCCGAGCTGGGTAAACGTCCCGGTCAGCGAGGCCGCGGCGAACACCGTGATCGACGCCGTCGACGCGGACGCCGAGCTGCTGGGGCTAGCCGACGGGGTCGAGGACCCTGAACTGCTGCTAGCGCAGCCAGCCAGCACGCAGGCGGCCAGGCCGGCTGCTATAGCGGTCAAACGGCGCATTTAAGCTCCCTAGGTGAGTCTGGCCGGAGCGAGATGAGCTCATCTCGGTTCCGGCATCCGTGACACCAGGCCACGCCAGCGAAGTAGCGCCGAGTCGTTCGGCGGGCATGATCGTTTCCTCCGTACTTACCTGGCTAGTCACAACGAGACTAGCCTTCTGGGCGCGAATGTCGCCTCACCCGGCCGGGGTGATCCGCTGGCCGTTCCGCCCGGCGGCCGCGCCTCTATGCGTATCTGACCAGGTCGCCGTAAGGTCTAGTAGAAGGCCGTGAGTGCCGCGGGCCCGAGCTGATTTCGTCGGCGGCATGTCGGTCAGCGGTCACGATGGGGGGTCGGTGATCTCATGAGCGGACTTTCGCCTGGCGTTCTTGCCCCGCCGCACGAGTTGCTCACGCCGGATGAGTGGCGCCGCCGCGGGCGTGATCAGCGCAGGCTGGCCCCCCGCTCGGGCCATGCGCAGTGGGCGCCGCCGCCCGCCCGGCCGGACCCGGTCGCCATTCTCGAAGAGCAAGCCAGGACCAGGGTGCCGGAACTGGTGCCGATCCGGTACGGGCGCATGATCGCCTCGCCCTTTGCCTACTTCCGCGGCGCGGCCGCGCCGATGGCCTGGGATCTCGCGCAGACGCCCGCGACCGGCATCCGGGTGCAGGCCTGCGGTGACGCGCACCTGCTGAATTTCGGCATGTTCGCCGCGCCCGACCGGCGGCTGGTCTTCGACGTCAACGACTTCGATGAGACACTCCCGGCCCCGTTCGAGTGGGACGTCAAGCGCATGGCGGCCAGCTTCGCCGTGGCCGGCCGTGACAACGGGTTCAGCGACCGCGACGCCCGCACCGCGGCCCGGCTGGCCGTCCGCAGCTACCGCACGCAGATGGCGAGCTACGCCGCGATGCGGTTCCTGGAAGTCTGGTATTCCAGGATCGATGTCGAGAGGGTGACCAGCCTGTACGATGCGCTGCAGCCCAAGGCGGCCGTGCGCCGCCGTCGCGCAGACATCAAGAAGGCGCACAGCCGCACGAGCCTGTCTGCGTTCCTGAAGATGTGCGAGCAGGTCGGCGGGCAGTATCGCATCCGGCCGGCCCATCCGGTGATCGTCCGCTTTCCCGTCGAGCGCCACCCGGGCACCCTGGCGGAGTTGCAGCACGCCATCGCGCAGTACCAGGAGACGCTGCGGGGAGATGAGCGCGAGGTGCTGCGCCGCTACTACTTCGGTGACTTCGCGCGCAAGGTCGTCGGAGTCGGCTCGGTCGGCACGGAGGCGTTCGTCCTGCTGCTGCTCGGCGACCGCGAGGACGAGCCGCTGTTCCTTCAGCTCAAGGAGGCACAGGAGTCGGTGCTGGCCCCGTTCGCCGGGAAGAGCGAATACGAGCACCAGGGCGAGCGGGTCGTCAGGGGCCAGCGGCTGACGCAGGCCACCGCCGACCCGTTCCTCGGCTGGACGAGCGGCATCCAGACCGGCGGCACGACCCCCGATGGAGCACCGGCCCCCACCAAGGACTACTACGTCCGTCAGCTGCGGGACATGAAGGGCAGCATGAGCGTTCCGCTGATGGACCCTGGCCAGCTCAGCTACTACGGCAGGCTCTGCGGCTGGGCGCTCGCCCGCGCGCACGCGCGCACCGGCCGGGCCACTGTGATCTCCGGCTACCTGGGCGCCAGCGAGGCCTTCGAGCATGCCATCGCGGATTTCGCGATCGCCTACGCCGACCAGAACGAGCGGGATTACCGGCTCCTGCTGCAGGCCGTCTCCGACGCGCGGGTGCAGGCGACAGCGGATCAGTAACACCGGGCCCGCGCCTGCGCCGGCCGCCGGCGCGGCCGTTATCGTGTGCCCATGGCCCAGCAACTGGAGACCGAGCGACTTGTCCTGCGACCGTGGAACGTCGATGACGCCGCGGCGGCGCTAGCTGCCTACGGCGACGCCGAGGTCGCGCGCTGGCTGGCTCCGGCCATGGACCGAGTCCACGACGAGATGGCCATGCGCCTGATCCTGCAGCAGTGGGTCGCCGAGGACGCGCGCATGCTGGTACCTGCTGGCCGGTGGGCGATCGAGAGCCGGCAGGACGGGGCGCTGATCGGCGGGGCCACCCTGCTGCCGCTGCCGCCCGATGACGAATTCGAGATCGGCTGGCAGCTGCATCCCGATGCGTGGGGGCACGGCTACGCCACCGAGACGGGCCTGGCCCTGGCGCGGTGGGCTTTCGAGCAGGGCGTCGAGCAGGTCATCGCGGTCGTACGGCCCGCCAATGCGCGTGCCGCCGCGACGGTCCGCCGGATCGGCATGGAGTGGGTCGGCGAGACCGAGAAGTACCACAATCTGCGCCTGCAGCAATTCCGGCTCCGTCCCTCGGATATCGCCTCGCAGAGGTAGCGTTATGCGGACGGATGATCATGTGAGGATCAAGGTCGCTGGCTAGCCCGGCCAGATCCCGGCGGTGAAGGCAGCGGATATGGGATGGGTGCAGTCTGGCCAGGCCTGGGGCGAGCGTGCGACTGACTGGGCGTACCTGCTGGAGCCGTACGCGCGGCGCGCCAACGACATACTGTTTGACCGTGCTCAGGTCGGCCAGGGGACGCGACTGCTGGACATCGCCTGCGGCTCCGGATACGCGGCCGGGGTCGCGGCCGACCGGGGAGCGCAGGTGTCGGGGCTAGATGCCTCCGAGGCGCTGATCGCGATAGCGCGTGCGCGCACCCCCTCGGGTGACTTCCGGGTCGGCGATATGTTCGCGCTGCCGTTCGATGACGACCGCTTCGACGTCGCGACGAGCTTCAACGGGATCTGGCAGGGCTGCGAGGACGCGCTGCGAGAGGCACGCCGGGTGGTGCGGCCAGGTGGCCTGATCGGGTTCAGCTTCTGGGGCGCACCGCGGCGCCTCGGCCTGCTCCCTTACTTCGCGGCGCTGCTGGAGCTCTCGCCGGCCGAGCACGTCGACGCGACCCTCGGGCAGGGAGGCACCGGGCGGCCCGGAGTGGCCGAGCAGATGCTCGCCGACGCCGGCCTGGACTTCGCGGGCCGGGGCACGGCGGAAGTCGTCAGCGAGCTGCCGGATCTCGACCTCACCGTCCGGGCGCTGGCTGCTGCGGGCCCGTCGTGGCCCGCCCTGAATCACGTTGGCTACGACCGGTTCGCCGAGACGATGCGCGACGCGCTGCGCCCGCTGTACGTCAGCGGGCTCGGTGTCCGCATCGTCTCAGAGTTCGGCTGGATCATCGGCCGGGTGCCCGGCGGCTGACCCTTCCCGCTCAGCTCGCCGCGGGCACTGGTATCTGACGGCCCGGCCGGCCGCTCTGTATCGGCAGAGCCGAACTGGCTCCACTTTTCAGCAGTCCCACCACCGAGCCGGGCGATGGCCTGGCTGACGGAAGTCCCGGAGGCTCGCCATGGCCCGGCTGAACGTGAACGACGCGAGGTGCGAGGCCCTGTTCGCGTCACGGCTGCAGCCCTCGGACGCCCCGACGGCCGAGGCGGTGCTGGCGGAGATCAGCGCGGCCATACGGCAGTTCGGCATCGGTGGCTGCGCCAGCCGGATGGCACAGGAGTTCGGCGATCACCCCGAGGCGGCCCTGGACCGTATGCGCTGGGCCCGGCAGCTGGTCGGGGAGGTGTCCGCCTGGCCCGCCGCGCGACGGGCCAGGCACGGGGGCCCTGCGCCCGCCCGCCTCTGCCCGCCTGCCCTGACTGTCACCGGGGGCGGCCGCCGCGCCGCCTGACCACGGTGCGGGAAACTGGGCATTATGACCACGGTGCGAGCGGTACAGGCGCATGAGATACCGAGCCGGCCTGCGATCCGGGTCGTCGTCGGCCAGCGCGTGGAGGTCGGCGACCGGGACAGTACCTGGCCTGCCTTCGTCTTCGTCACGGCCGATGGCGGATCGGGATGGGTCCCCGCGCGGCACGTCGACGTCGGCTCCCGGCCCGCGGTCATGCTCGCGGACTACGACACCGCGGAGCTGAGCACCACGGCAGGCGAGCCGCTCACGGTCCTGGCCGTCGATGACCTCAGCGGCTGGACCTGGGTCCGGAATGCTCGTGGCCGCGAGGGCTGGGTCCCCAGCGACACCATCGAGCCAGATCCGGCCGCCTGACGTGAGCAGCCGGGCTTACCCGGCCTGCGCGGCCGCCGGCTCGCCAGGGATCACGAGCACCTCTTCGCGGCTGCTGTCGCGCTGCAGCTTGAAGAACACGGCGTAGAGCAGCGCGGCCAGCACGAAGCCGACCTCGAACGTGATGTCGCCGAAGTGCGCGTTGTGCTTGGGCACGACGCCGACGTAGTCGAGCTGATTGGCGAAGAAGTAGATCGAGACCGCCATCGCGATGGCCATCGCGGCGAAGCCGGCCCACGGGTTGTGCTTGCGGTCGAAGAGGAACCCATCGACCCGCCGGCCGCGCTGCAGGAACTGGTCGGTGAAGAAGACACCGAGCCACGGCGCGATCCAGTACGCGATGACCAGCAGGAAGTTGTTGTACTTCTGGCCGGCATCGTGGAGCCCGGACAGCGCCAGGAAAAAGCCGGCCACGCCGAACACGATCGCCACGATCGCGCGCCGCAGTGTCAGCGGAAGCCTGACGCCGAGCGCGAGGAACGACATCGAGCCGGAGTACACGTTGAGCGCATTGGCGCAGATGGCGCCGAGGGCGATCGCGAGCAGCGTGATATCGGCGATCCAGGTCGGCAGGTGGCTGGTGAAGCCGGCCGTCGGGTTGGCGCCGAACTTGTCGGCGCTGGTGATCGTGGCCGCGGCCGCGCCGACAATCTCCAGCACGACGCACGAGATGAACACGCCGAGACCGGCCCACAGGCCAGTGGCCCTCCGGCTGACGTCCTTCGGCAGGTAGCGGGTGTAGTCGCTGGCGTACGGGTTCCAGCCGGCCGCGTAGCCGAACGCCGCTCCGAACGTGATCAGGAATCCGCCAGGGACGCCGGCCACGTGCGCGCCCGGATGCGACTTGGACACGATCACGACCGAGGCGATGGCGAAGACGACCACCAGGAACGGGAACGCCCAGCGCTCGAACGTGAGCACCAGGTTGTGGCCGAAGAACGCGACCGCGATCTGCACCACGACGATGATCAGGAGGCAGATCTTGGAGTTCCAGCCGAGCAGTGCGTTCAGCGCGAACGCACCGCTGACGCTGTTGACCGCGAACCAGCCGATGCCGGCGACTACCGCGTTGATGCCGGCGGGCAGGATGTTGCCGAGGAAGCCGAAGCCGAGCCGGGACAGCACCATCTGCGGCACGCCGAACAGCGGTCCGCGGGCGGCGAGCGCGCCCATCGATACGGAGCCGAGCGCGGTGCCGAGCACGATCGCGAGCGAGGCCATCCAGAACGACTGGCCGAAGAACCAGACGCCGATGATGCCGACGAAGATGGTCGCGAACTCCATGTTCGGCGACACCCACGTCCAGAACTGCTGCAGTGCCGTGCCGTGCCGCTCGCTGAGCGGAATGAACTCGGCCCCGCCCGGCTCGATAGCCGCGATTTTGTCGCCGTATGTGCCCTCGCGGACGTCGGCCTCGATAGTCGCGGCCGCCACCGCGGTTGTGGATTCGGTCACTTGCAGCCCACCCCTAGCTAGACGTGAGCGCCTGCATGCTGGCCATGCCGGCGGCCGGTTGATCTCCCCTTTGGGGACCTTGGTCTGGTCATCCTGGCCGATCGCCCTCGATCAGCCAGATACAACCGAAATCTAAGTTTGGCTCACAATTGTTTCGATCATGCGTCAGACCGGGACCCGGTGCAATGCCGCAGGCCCTCTCGCCTCCCGAGGCACCTGCACCGAAGCCAGCTGCACCGAAGCCAGCTGCACCGAAGCCAGCAGCGGATGACGATTGCTTTGCGCCTCGCGGGTACGGGGGGCGGACTCGCCGGCCTGCCGAGGCCGGCGCACCCGTCAGGAAGGGATCCTTGGTGCTTCGCCCTCGTGCCCTAGCTTCCGCCCGCCCCGCCCTGGCGGCGGCCCTGGCGGCCGCGATGCTCGCGGCGGCCGGCTGCGCAGCGGAGACCGCAACCGCGACCGCGACGTCAACGTCAGCCGCCGCTTCGGCCGCGGCCCGGTCCGGTCCCCTGATCACCGAGCCCGGCGCGGGATTCTGGCCCGTCTACCGTCTCATCGGGCGCGCCAGGCACAGCATCGACCTCACCATGTACGAGCTGGCCGACACCACGGCCGAGCATGACCTGGCCGCGGCGGCCAGGCGCGGCGTGCGGATCCGGGTCGTCCTGGACCAGCGGGAGAAAGCCACCAACTCGGGCGCGTACCGGTACCTGAGGGCCCACGGGGTCAAGGTCGTCTGGTCATCGCCGAGATACCGGTACACCCACCAGAAGACCCTGGTCATCGACCGGTCCACGGCCGTCATCATGACCGCCAACCTGACCAGCAGGTACTACGCGACGACCAGGGACTTCCTGGTCGTCGACACCCAGCGGGCCGACGTCGCGGCCATCGCCGCCGTCTTCCGCGCCGACTACGCCCACGCCGCCGTCCATCCCGGCGATGGCCGTGATCTCCTCTGGTCGCCGGCCGGCTCGCAGGGCAAGCTGCTCGCCCTCATCAGCGGCGCCACGACCAGCCTGCGCATCTACAGCGAGGAGATGAGCGACGTCCTGGTCGAGGATGCGCTCATCGCCGCCGCCAGGCGCGGCGTCAACGTGCAGGTATGCGGGGAGAACCAGGACGGCCAGTACGACAGCGCCTATTCCAGGCTCACCCGCGGCGGGGTGCACGTCAGCTACTACAGCTCCTCCGACGGCTTCTACATCCACGGGAAGGTCATCGAGGCCGACTACGGCACCCCCCGCGCCAGGGCGTTCATCGGATCGGAGAACTTCTCCGCTACCTCCCTCAACGACAACCGCGAGCTCGGGCTGATCACCGCTGACCGGGTGGTCCTGTCCTCGATCGCCCGTACCTTCACCGCTGACTTCCGCAACGGGAAGCACTGGTCATAGGCTGGCCGAGGGAGGGCTGATGAGCCGGATCAACGACGTCGGCGGCATGCAGGGCTTTCCGCCGGTGGAGCAGGAACCCGACGAGCCGGCCTTCCACGCGGACTGGGAGGCGCATGTTTTCGCTCTCAACCGCGCCCTGATCGGCCGTGGAATCTACAACCTCGACGAGTTCCGGGACGCGATCGAGCGCCTGCCGCCGCAGGAGTACCTGGCGTCGTCGTATTACGCGAAGTGGTTTCACGCCATCACCACGCTGCTGGCCCGCAAGGGCATCCTGACCGAGGAGGAGATGGCCGGTGGCTGAGCGCTTCAGCGCGGGCGACCGGGTGCGGACAACCCGCGCCGATCCGCCGCACCACACCCGGCTCCCGCGGTACGCGCGCGGTGCCACCGGGACGGTCGTGGAGCGGCAGGGCCGTCACCCGCTGCCCGACCGCCGGGCCAGGTGCCTGCCGGCCGAGCCCGAGCCGGTCTACGCGGTCGCCTTCGCCGCGCGGGAGCTGTTCGGCGAAGGCGACCATACGGTGACCGTAGACCTGTGGGAGAGCTACCTTCGCCCGGCTGCGCGGGAGCCAGGCCAGTGAGCGGGGATCACGACGGCCCGGCGGCGCCGCTGGCCGCCAGGGTCCGGCACCTGGAGGGGCTGCTTGAGCAGCGCGGCCTGGTCGATCCGCAGGAGCTGGATCGCGCCCTGGAGGCGTTCCTGGCTCGTTCCTCACCGGCCAATGGCGCCGCTCTGGTCGCGCGGGCCTGGGTGGATGAGGGGTTCCGCGCGCGGCTGCTGGCTGATGCCAACGCCGCGCTGCCCGAGCTCGCGCTGTCGATGGGCGGCGGCCTGCAGGAGCAGCGGCTCAAGGTGGTCGAGAATACCGAGGACAGTCACAACGTCATCGTGTGCACGTTGTGCTCGTGCTACCCGATCGCGCTGCTCGGGCCCTCGCCCACGTGGTACAAGAGCGAGGCGTACCGGTCCAGGGTGGTGCGCGATCCGCGCGGGGTCCTGCGCGAGTTCGGCTTCGAGCCCGGACCGGCCGTGCGGATCCAGGTGTGGGACGCGAGCGCGGAGTCCCGCTACATGGTCCTGCCGCGCCGGCCGGCCGGCACCGGTGATCTCGACGAGCAGGCGCTGGCCGCCCGCGTCACCCGCAACGGCCTGATCGGAGTGGCCCCCGTCTGATCCCCGGCCACACGAGCTGCCGGCCAGACCACCCTTTCCGGGGGATGCACCACGAGGACCCGTTTCGTATCTTCCCCATGGAAGCGATCATCGAGGGTCGCCGATATGAAGGTCCGTGATGGCCGGGTGCTGTCCGGTACAAGGGAGACCGAGTCATGAGTAACACATACGACGGAATAACCGAGAGCAGCACTCGCGGCGATCGCGCTGTCGTGTCGGGGCTCACCACCCTGGCCGGGGTACTCCTGCTGGTGTCCGGCCTGTGGAGTTTCTTCACCGGGCTGGCCGGGCTTATCAAGAACCAGTTCTTCGTCGTTACATCGAACTACACCTTTAAGCTCGACGTAACGAGCTGGGGGTGGATCCATCTGATCCTCGGCATCGTCGTGGCGCTGGTGGGGATCGGGCTGCTGCTCGGCCAGGCCTGGGCCAGGATCGTGGGCGTCATCGTCGCCGTCCTCAGCCTCATGGCGAACTTCCTGTTCCTGCCCTACTACCCGTTCTGGTCGATCCTCGTCATCTTCCTTGACGTAATGATCATCTGGGCGCTGCTGGTCTACGGCCGCGTCGTCGGATCTCACGAGGCATAACCAGCCGCTCAGCGATCCGGCTCGTTAGGTCTCCGGCACCCCCTGGGATGCGCCCCAGGTGTCCGGCACGGTGCTGTAGCCACCGCCGCTGTAGGTGGAGAACTCCCCCGCCAGTGACGAGGACGACAGTCCGACGCCGGCTTTCAGGGCGGCCAGGATGCCTCCGTAGCCCGTGGGGGTCAGGTAGGCCGCTGTCGCATTGATGCCGTCCTGCACGGTTGGATACGAGTACAGGCTGTAGCCGCCGCCCTCACTCTTGATCGGCGTCCCGCCGTATCCAGGCGCGCTCACGTTGATCGGGTTGTTGGCACCGACGATGCCGCTCGGCGGCGAGCCGGCCTCGTTCTGCATCCAGTACCCCATCGACTTGATATTCGCATCGGTCAGCGGATCGCCGAGTGCGGTGAGGATCGCCTCGGACCACGCCAGCTCGTTATCCCCGGTCGGCGTCTGGTTCTCAGCCGTGGGTGCCGGCGCGAGTGCCGGTTTCCTGGTCGGGGTGGGCGCCGGTGTCGGGGCGTGCGCCGGCCTGGACGCCGGCGTCCGCGCCGGTGCCCCGGTGGGTGACGGCGGTGGCGCGGGGGTGCGCGGCCTGGGTTCCAGGGCGAGGCCGGGGGAGGTGCCTGGCCGGTGGTCGGACTGGCTCAGGACCGAGGAGCCGCCCGGCGGAGCCTTCGCCGCGTTCGAGGCGGAAAGAACCGCCTGCTTCTGGCCGGGGCCAATGGGCAGGCCCACTCCCAGGACCGCTCCCGCCAGCACGGCGAAAACCCCCAGGACGATAATCCAGCGCCATCTCGGGCGAACTGCAGCGTGCCTGCCATCGGGCGAGCGCCGCATGCGGAACTCCTCTCCTGGCCGCCTGACAGCGCTGGACACTAACGGAATACCGGTCAGGCGGAGGCGGGAACGGTGGAACTCCTCCGGCCAGCGGCCGTCGGCCAGTGGCCAGTGGCCAGCGGCTCCCAGTCAGCGGCCTGCAGTCAGCGGCCAGCGGCTCGGTGACTGCCCGGCTTAGGGACCGGCGAGATATTTCCGCGGAAAAGCTGTTGGCGTGCACCACCTGCCGGACTCCTACCGCCGTAACGGCAAATGACCGCGCCCTTGGCCGGCCCCGGGGCGCAACGCCGTCCGGGGCGGCGCTGGCCGGACGGAGTGACGATGTTAGTGGAGATCGGAGCGGGAACGCATGAATGAGGCCATCCCGATCAAGGTGGATTCGCTTGATCCCCTCTCTGAGATTGGCGTCCTCACGCAGCTGAGGTGCCGGCCAGAGGTGGTCATCGCCGACGCGGGGGAGCGGCCGTCCGTCCTGCTCGCGGTCGTGGACAGCACGGATGACGATGCCGTGCAATGGCTCCGGGCCCTGCACGCAGGCAGCGGCCTGCCGATCGTCCTGATCATCGGGCGAATTGACCCGAGTGCCTTTGTCTGCCTGGTCGAATCGGGCGTCTGCGGGGTCCTCAGCCGGGTGAACGCCACGGCCGAGCGCATGATCCGGGCTATCCAGCTGGCGGCGGCCGGGCACGGCGACCTGCCGCCTGAGCTGGTCCGGCACCTCATCGACCACGTTGGCCAGCTGAACCGTAACCTGCTTACGCCCCGTGGCCTGTCCTTCGCCGGGCTCACTGGCCGCGAGCGCGATGTCCTCCGGCTGATGGCGGACGGGATGTCCACCCGCGAGGTGGCGACCCATCTCGCCTACTCGGAGCGCACCATCAAGAGCGTGATCCAGGACCTCACGCTCCGGCTCAACGTGCGCAACCGGACTCAGGCGGTCGCCTGCGCGGTCAGGAACGGATGGATCTGAGCGGCCGGCGGCCGGCGAGCTACTGACGGTAGACAAGCCGCCCCCCGGAGGCCGGCTGCTGGGATCCGCTGTCCACCATCGCGCTGGCGGTGAGCTTCACGGCGCCCTGAGTGGCCACGAGCTTCCTGGCCCCGAGCAGATCGTGCGGCAGTACCAGGAAGAAGCCGCCGATGCTGCCGCCGCGGCTGGCGGCGATGGTCAGCGTGCCCAGCAGCGGCAGGCCGCCATGCGGAAGCCGCCAGGTCAGGGTCACCGGCCTGCCGGGCGCAAAGCCCGTCCCGGTGACGTGCGTGACCTCGCCGGGCACGAGCACCGCGGGGTCGATGGCCAGCTTCCTGGCGCATCGTGTCACCTTCAGCGGCGCGCTCGCGCTCAGCGCGACGGCGGGGCCGCCCTGGCCGACCTGCTCGCGGGCGGTGACCGCGTGCGTCCCGCAGTCCAGGCCCGCCGCGGTAATGGGCAGGCTGAAGTTCCCGTCCTGGCCGGTCACGGCGGAGCCGACGCGCCTGCCGCCCACTGTGATCATGACCGGCCGGCCGGGGTGGAACTGGCTGCCCGTGACCAGTACCGTCGCGGGCTGGCTGGCCAGCGCGAGCGCCGATGGAGCCAGCGTGATGCGCGGGCACAGTACGGTGATGCGCGCGGTAGCGGAGATCGCCTGCTCGTTGAACGTCTGGGCCAGCACCACCTGGTGCGGGCCGCAGGATGGCGAGCCGGTGAACTTCAGGCCACCGCCCGCGGTGGTGGTGAACGCCTGCGGCGTCCCGCCGACGGTCAGGGTGAAGCCGTCCGGCGAGGGGAAGTTCTGCGGGGTGAGGAGGAAGGTAGCGGGCAGCTGCTGACGGCCGACCAGGCCGGGGCTGACCGAGACGCCCGCGCAGCTGGCGCTGATGGTCGCCGAGCCCACCGTGAAGGGGCCGGCGTCGTCCGTCTCGGCCGTCACCGTCACCGTGTTCAGGCCGCACACCGGGACCGCGGCGCTCCCCTCGGCGGGCTGCCCGAGCGTGAATGCGCCGGTGAAGGCGCCCGTGTCCCCGCGCACCTCCAGGTCACCCACGGGGACGTTGTTGAAGGTCACGGCCACGGCTCCGGGGAAGACGCCGTCCGGATCGACGGCCGCTCCGCTCACGGTGAACTGAGTGAGCGTGTACAGCAGCGCGGTCACGGGCGTCACGGTGACGCTGTTGCCCGCGGCGGGCGCGCTGGCGGCCAGTGTGCCGGCCGCGGCCAGCGTGCCGCCGGCCAGCAGGCTGGCCAGAACGGCCACGGTGGCCGCGGCCGTCCGCGCGCGCCTCAGGACGATGCGGAGCTGTTCGTGCCGGTGATCAGTACGACCGGGGTGCACGCCTTGCCTCCAGGGTTCTTGCAGCTGACGGAGAATTGGAAGTTCTGGCCGGGCGCGATCATGATCGCGGTAATGAAGTGCAGGTCATAGTCACGGAAATCGGCTAGCTGCTCGGAGAACAGGACCTGGCCATCCCGGCTTAGGGTGAGCGTCCCCTGATCGCCGGCCGGGTTCTGCATCACCAGGTCGGTGAGCGCGAGCGCGTGCCTGGCCGGCGCGACAATGACCGGCTGGCGGGCATCGAGCGTCTGTGCGAACGGCACCGGTGGCCCCGCGCCTGTGCGGGTCTTGTGCCGGGGCTTGCTGCTGACGGACGCCTTGGGCTTCGGCGAGCTGCCCGGCGGGGCCGGGCCGGCACCGGCGCCGTTCTTGGCCGGGACCGGGCCGGCGTGGCTCTGCAGCGCCTTGACCGTCTGCTGCGCCGCTGCGGCCCCCGCGCTGGTCGCCGCGTTCGTGACGACGGGCCGCAGCACCCCGAACCAGAGTGCCACCGCGGCGATGGCGGCGGCGCAGGCCACGGCGATGGCCTTGGGCAGCCAGCCGGGCAGCACCGCCTCCTGCACCAGCGTTCCGTCACTGCGAAACGGGACCCCGCCGGGCGGCTGTGTGATCACCTGGAATCTGTGCGTGACGGCAGGACCGCGCCAGAACCGCCGCCGGGCGCGGACCCGGACCCTGGCGAACGCGGTGGAGCCCGGTGGTACCTCAAGCTCGGCCGGCCGGACTCGCACGTCCGCGGTATCGGCCTCATCACAGCCGGCCAGCTCGATGACCGCCGGAGAGTTGCCCTGGTTGTCGACCGCGATCACATGCCTGCTGGCCCGCATGCCGCGGGCTCGCCCGGTCCGCGGCGACATGTCCGCGGTGACGACGGGCTGCGGGGCGATGTCCAGGACGCCTTCCTGCACAACCGACCCCAGCGGGTCCTCGCTGGAGGCGGCGCGGACGCCGAACAGGACCGGCCCGTACGGCACATCGCTGCCATGCGGCGGCCGGACGACGATCCGCGCCGTGCCGTTCTGGCCGGGGAACAAGGAGAGAACGCCCGGTTCGCACACCGCCCAGCGCGCGGCTTCGCCGAGCACGCTGAGCGCGAACGAGTCCACCACGGGCCCGGTGTTTCGCACCGAGATCTCGGCCTGCACTTCGCCGCCCGGCACGACCGGCAGGCGGTCTGGTCTGAGAGTTGCTTCGGCACCCATGGAGCTGAAGCTAGGCGCGCAGCAGCGCGGCGGCCAGGTCAGTTGGTGCACGGCCGGGTGCACCGGGGGCTGCCCTTTCGCGCTGCCCCATAGGGCAGCCCTGCGGTGCCCGATTGGCTGCCCGTTCGCCGTTACCCGCGGCGCCCCGGCCGTGGATGCTCGACGACGTGATAGCAGAAACGGACCAGGCGCTGGCGCTGGTGCTGAAGCGGATGGTCATCGGCAACGCGGCCATCACCATCGCGTTCGACCCGCCGAACAAGCCGTGGATCCAGTCGCTCACGGGTCCGGCGGTCAACCTGTATCTCTTCGACATCAAGGAGAACTCCCACCGCCGGGATGTCATGTACGAGGAGGTCCGCGGCGCGAACGGCGCCGTGGTGGCCAGGCGGCCGCCGCCGCCGCGCGTCGACCTCCACTACACGGTCAGCGCCTGGGCGCCGGCGGTGCTGGTCGAGCACAAGATCCTGGCCGCCGTCCTGCGCTGCTTCTGCTCGATGCCGGCGCTGCCGCGTGAGGTGCTGCCCGCCGCGCTCGCGGCGCTGCCCTACGAGGTGCTCGTCAGTACCGGATCGGGCGCCAAGCGCGGCATGTTCCTGACCGTCGGCGGCGAGCTCAAGACGGGCTTCGAGGTGACCATCACGGTGCCGATGCCCGGCCTGGCCGACCAGCCGGCCGCACCGTCCGTGCAGCAGCCCGTCGAGATCGCCGTCAGCCCGGTGCCGGGCGCGGATCCTGCCCGGACCGTGGCCGCGCGGGAGACCGTCACACAACAGTGATCAGCATCGAACTCATGAGAGGAGCACGTGATGAGTGAGCTAGCAGGAGCCGAGGGCCTCGGCTCGGAGTTGCTCGAGGAGCCGGCCGGCGTGGCCGAGACGGCCCTGCCCGCGGCCGAGGGCATTTACCACGCCGCGACCGGCGACTGGGCGGGCGCGGCGGACAGCGCGCTGGATATGTCGGCGAGCGCGCTCGAGACGACCGCCGCCCTGGCCACCGGCGGTCTCTCGGAGCTGGCCGGCGCTGGCTGGGACAACGCGGCCCCGGGGGCCGGGCTGCCCACGGCGCACGACGCGCTGCATGACGTCCTGGCCACCGGCACGCAGGCCGGCGGGGACGCGATCGGCGCCGGGCTGGAGAGCCTGGTCGGCGACGAGGCGGCGCATCAGTCCGCGGTCGCGTTCGATGACGGCGACGTCCTCGGCGGCCTCGGCCACATGGCCGCCGGTGCCGCCGGCACCGTCGGCCAGGCCGTCGAGGAGGCCGCCGGCGACATCGAGCAGGACGCCGCCGACCTATGGAACCAGGCCACCCAGTAATCCGCGCCCGGCCGCCCAGGCGCAGAACCGGAAGGAAACCCCGATGCCCACGTACCTCTCACCCGGCGTCTACGTCGAGGAAGTCGAGCCGCGCGTCCGCCCCATCGAGGGCGTCGGCACGGCTGTCGCGGCCTTCGTGGGGATGGCCTCTGACGGGCCGTTCCACGCGCCGGTCCTGGTCACCAACTGGACGCAGTTCGTCGCTACCTTCGGCGAGCCGGTCGAAGGGTGTTACCTGGCCCACGCGGTGTACGGCTACTTCCTCAATGGCGGCGGCCGGGCCTACGTCGTGCGTATCGGCGGCGCCGCGGACGACGGCCGCCGGGCGGCCGGAGCGGACCTGCCGGCGGCCGCCGACGCCGCGGCGGTCGCCTACCGGGCCACGGCGCTGCAGGCGGGCCGGCCGGGCCAGGAGGCCGGCGAGATCACCATCGAGGTCACCGACCCGCCCGCGGGCTCGCCGGAGGACAGCTTCCGCGTGGTGATCCGCGGCGCGGGACGCCAGGAGGTATTCGAGCCGGTCACCACGCGCCGCGGCCGCGGTAACGTGATCGGCCAGGTCAACGCCACCTCGACGCTGGTCAGGCTGGCCGAGGGCGCCGAGCAGCTCACCGACCGGCGCCCGGCCAACACCACGCTCACGCTCGCCGTGCAGCCTGCCAGGGACGTCGCGCTGCGGCCCGGTGATTATGTCGGCGATGTCGCTGACCGGACCGGGATCGGCGGCCTGGCCGCCATCGACGACGTGACCATGGTCTGCGTTCCTGACCTGATGGCGGCCTACCAGGCGGGCAAGATCGACCGGGAGGGCATCAAAGCCGTCCAGGCCGGCATGATCGCGCACTGCGAGCTGATGGGTAACCGGCTGGCCATCCTCGATCCCGTGCCCGGCCTCACCCCGCAGCAGGTGCGCGACTGGCGGATGGACGAGGCCGGTCATGACTCCAAGTTCGCCGCGCTCTACTGGCCGTGGATCAAGGTCTTCGATCCGGCCAGCGGAAGCCCACAGGTGATCCCGCCGAGCGGCCACGTGGCCGGGGTATGGGCGCGCAATGACGCGACCAGGGGCGTGCACAAGGCGCCCGCCAACGAGGTCATCAAGGGCACGATCGGCATCGCCACCGTGATCACCAGGGGTGAGCACGACATGCTGAACCCCGTCGGCGTGAACTGCATCCGGGCCTTTCCCGGCCGCGGCACGCGGATCTGGGGGGCGCGGACGCTGTCCAGCGATCCCGCCTGGCGCTACGTCAACGTGCGCCGCCTCTACAACTACGTTGAGTCCTCGCTGATGACCGGCACTCAGTGGGTGGTCTTCGAGCCCAATGACAAGGACCTGTGGGAACGCGTCATCCGGACCGTCCGGTCATTCCTGTACCGGGTCTGGCTGGACGGCGCGCTGTTCGGCGAGACCGCCGAGCAGGCGTTCTACGTCAAATGCGACGACGAGACCAATCCCGGCGAGGTCATCGAGGCCGGCCACCTGGTCTGCGAGGTCGGCCTGGCGGTCGTCAAGCCGGCCGAGTTCGTGGTCTTCAGGCTGGCGCAGTTGCCCACCGGAACATCCGCGGTCAACGAGTAACCGAGATCGGAGATAGTGCCATGGCAGTCATGGATCCGCTGGCTAGTTATAGCTTCGGCGTGGAGATCAGCGGGGTGACTATCGCCCAGTTCAAGGAGGTCAACGGCCTCGGCATCGCGGTGGGCGTCATCGAGCACCGGGCGAATCAGGTGGGCGGCCTGCCCGTGCTGCAGAAGCTGCCCGGCTCCGTGCACTACGACGACATTCACCTGTCCAGGGGCAAGGTGGCCGACCCGGCCTTCTGGTCGTGGATCAAGACCGTGCAGGACGGGCAGATCGATCAGGCCCGCAAGGACGGATCGATCGTGTTGTTCGACTTCTCCCACGGGGAGGTCACCCGGTTCAACTTCTTCGGCGGCTGGCCGTCCAGGGTCGAGATCGGCAAGCTCGCGGCCGGGGCGGACCAGGTGCTGCTGGAGTCCGTGACCATCGCGATCGACCGGCTTGAGGTGAAGTAATGACCGCCCCTGCGCAGACGAGCGTGCGTACTGAGTTCGCCTTCACGCTTCCGGTCGGGTACCTCGATGACGGGGGCACGCTGCACCGCGAGGGCCAGATGCGGCTGGCCACGGCGAGGGACGAGATCCTGCCGCTGCGCGATCCGCGGGTCCAGGACAACGAGGCCTACCTGACGGTCATCCTGCTCGGCCGGGTGATCACGTCGCTGGGCACGCTCAGCGCCGTCAACCCGGGCGTGATCGAGGGCATGTTCGCCGCCGATCTCGCCTTCCTGCAGGACCTGTACCGGCATGTCAACGCCGAAGGGCACAGCCGTGCCACCGTCAGCTGCCCGGGGTGCGGCCACGAGTTCGCCGTCGACTTCTCGGCGGCAGGCGGCGGCCGCCTGGGGGAATCCTGACGTACGGCACCCAGCGCCTGCTTGAGGAGGTGTCGTACGTGGCCTTTCATTTTCACTGGCCGCTGGCGGAGATTCTCGACCTCGAGCATCCGCTCCGGCACGCCTTCGTCGGCCAGATCGAAGAAATTAACGTCCGCCTCGCCGCGGATGGCGAGGACCCCGGTGACGGATGCCGAGGACCCGGTGCCGGATGCCGAGGACCCAGCGACGGATACCGAGGACCCAGCGACTCGTGGATGGGTGGTGAGTGAGTGATGCGCTGGCCACTGCGCAGCCGGGCCACGGCCCGTCCCGAGGGCAAGTCCCGTCCCGAGGGCACGGTCCGTCCCGGGGGCAAGTCCCGTCCTGGGGGCATGTCCTGTCCTGGGGGCAAGTCCCGTCCCGAGGGAACAGGCCGTCCTGAGGACGCACGCCGGCCTGACCGTGAGGGTTCCGCCGAGGACGTCGCGCGCCCGTTCGGCCAGTGGCGCGCCCTGCCCGCGCTGGCCCGCGTGCTCGGCTCCCAGCCGACCGCCGATAGCCGGGGCTTCGTGCGCACCCTGCCGAGCCGGTGGCAGCAGGCGGCCGTTCTCGCGCCGCTCGGCCATGACGTGACGGCGCGGGCGCCCGGCGGCCTGGTGTCCGGTCTCGGCCGCGGCCTCGAGCCGTCGATCAGCGGCCCCGCAGCGCGCCAGCGGCCTGTCCCCGCCCCCGGCGACCTGGCCACGGCCACCGGACCAACCCCGATCGATAACGGCCTTCCCCGCCCGTCACGCTTCAGGCTGGCCCGGCCACACCGGAGATCCGCTGCGCCGCTCCCCGGCCAAGCGCGACCTGGACCCGAGCCAGTCCTCCAGGGCGGCCCGTCGGTCGGGCCGCAGCCGCCAGGCCTGGGCCCATTGACCGGCCCCGACCCAGCCCGCCCCGACCAGGCGCGCCCCGACCCAGCCGGCGTGGAGGCCGGGACACCGCCCACCGAGCCAGACCCGGTGACGGCGGCCAGGCCAGCCAAGTGGATTCGATCGGCCGGCCTGTCCGCACCGGTAGTCCCGGCTGCACCGGCAGTCCCGGCTCCACCCGTTGCACCGGCCGCATCTGCTGCACCGGCCACGTCGGCCGAGCCGGATGCCAGCCCGTCGCCGGGCGGCCCGGACACCGTCGAAATGGCGGTGCCGGAGACCGGCAGGTCGTCCATCAGGGTTAACGGGGGCGTTTTTCCGTCAATACGACTGAAAAACGCCCCGATAAATACGGGAACACAGACAGACGCAGGTGCTGCGGGTGCCGTTCAGGCGGAGCCGACGGTGCTACAGCCATCTCGATCCCGGCGCATGCGCCGCGCCCGGCTGGGGCCGCCGCTCGCCGGGCGAACCGTCCCGCAGCCACTGTCTACGCATCGCGTATCCGCGGGACCAGCGTCTCCGGCGTCTTCGGGACCGGTAGCTTCGGGGCTCGTCTCTCCGGACCCGGCGTTGCCGCCCGTGGCCCCGGACACGGCATCGCGCTTCGTGCCGCCGGACCCGTCGATACCAGGGATCGCCCGGCCAGATGGGACGCCGCGGACGGATTCGGCCGGCGTAGCGGTCGCAGTTCCGGGGCGAAGTCCTGTGGTCGCGGCCGTGGATCATGGGACCGGCGCGGACCATGGGGCGGTCGGCGAAACGGGGCCAGCCGCGTCCCCGCCAGCTGGTTCTCTGCCAGCGGCGGAAACCGCGAGCCTGCCTATCGTGACGCCAGCCTCCCCGGCGAGCACCGGGCGCCCGGCTGTCCGGCGGGACTACGCGCCGCTGGTATCGATGCGCACGCCGGCTGGCTCCCGGCCCCGGCTGCCGAGCCGGCCCGGCTCGTTGCCCGGATCTGAGACCGACGGGTCCAGGCCGGGGCCGGTCGGTCCCGCCACTGCCACCTCGCTGGCAGCCGGTCTGGGTCCGGGCCCGCCTCCTTGGCCATTCGCGGCAGCCGGAGTATCGGGCGCCGAGGTGCCAGGCGGGGTCCCAGGCGGCGGGATGCCAGGCGGCGGGCAGTCAGGCCGCGGGATGCCAGGCGGCGGGGGACCAGGCACCCGGCCGGTAGCCGCCGAGACTTCAGCGGGCCGCGATTCGGGGAATGTCACGGCAGGCGGCTACCTAACCGCGCCGTTCCCGGTCGGTATCGGCCAGCCCACGCGTGCCGCCGCGCGCGAGGCCGCCCGCCGCCCGATGATCGGCCAGGGCGGGATCGGTGCGGCCAGCAGGGGAGTGCCTGGCTCTTCGCCGGTCGGCCTGGGCTCCTCGCCGGTCGGCCTGGGCTCCTCGCCGGTCGGTCTGGGGGCGACCGGTCAGTCGCCGGCCGCGCTCCCGCCGATTGGCCCGGACGGCTGGCCGTCCGCGTCTGCCGGGCCGGTTCCGGCAGGCCAAGCCCCGGCGGGCCCGGTTCCGGCTGGCCAGGGCACAGCCGGGCACGCTCCGGCAGGCCGAGCCCTGGGCGGGCCCGTTCCGGCAGGCCAGGGCGCAGCCGACCTCGTCGCGACGGACCCGGCGGCGCTCGACCGGCTCGCTCAGCGGCTCTACGGGCGGCTGCGCGGCCACCTCACCGCTGAGCTGCTCGCCGACCGGGAACGCGCACAGTTGCTGACCGACCTCTGATTGACCGACCTCTGATTGACCGATCTCTGACTGACCGATCTCTGACTGACCGATCTCTGACCGACCGATCTCTGACCGACCGACCGCTGATGACCTACCAGGAGGCACCATGACTCAGCCCGCGGCGCCGGGGCTCTCGCTCAGCTTCGACATCCAGATCGACGGCGTACCAGTCGCCACCTTCACCGGCTGCTCAGGCCTGGACGCGCAGTACGAGGCACTGGAGTGGCCAGAGGGCGGCGACAACGGCACGGTGGCCAGGCTGCCTGGCCGGCTCAGCTACGGCAACGTCCTGCTCACCAGGTCGGTCGACGCGGAGAGCGGCAAGCTCGCCGCGTGGTTCAGCCAGCAGCAGCGCACGCCCGCCAGGCGGACCGCGATCATCCAGCTCTACGACGGAAACCGGGCGATGGTGACCAGCTGGACGCTGGAGGGGGCCTGGCCAGCCCGGTATAGCGGGCCCCGGCTGGCCGCCGGCCCGGAGGGCGATGCCATCGCGGTCGAGACCCTCGAACTCACCCACCAGGGTTTCGCGTCATGACCGGGGCGGCGGTGACGGGCCGGTGAGCGCCGACGCGATTGTCCGTGCCGTCCTCACCGGCTCGGACGGTACCGACCTGCCGTGCCAGTTCAACCCCTCCACGGTGCAGCTGACCAAGACGTCTGCCTGGTCTGCCCAGCCGACGAGGGGCTCGGCCAGGGCGCCGCGTCCTCAGTTCGTGGGGACCGGGCCGGAGATACTGACCGCCAAGCTGCTGTTCGACGACTTCGACGCCCTGGGCGGGACCAGGACGGGAGTCTCCGTCGCGGTGGCCCAGCTGCTCGACTGGACCTGCGTGCCGGCGGCCGCCTACGACTCCGGCAGCCCGCAGCCGCCGACCGTCACGTTCCGCTGGGGCACTGGAATCGGCTTCACCGGATTCCTGCACTCCGTGCAGGCCGAGTACACCATGTTCGACGCCGACGGCACGCCGCTGCGCGCTACCGCGGAGATCTCGCTACAGCGGATACCCGACGACCCGCAGGGCACCAACCCCACCTCAGGGGGCATCTCGGGCCGTCGCAGCGCGGTACTCGCCGACTGCGACTGCCTCGCCGCGATCGCTTACCGGGAGTACGGCGATCCGGGGCTGTGGCGGGGCATCGCCGCCGCCAACGGGATTGAGGATCCGGCCAGGGTGCCGGTCGGCACGAGGCTGCTCGTGCCGCCGCGCATGCAGGCGACCGAGCTCAGCCGGAGCGGAGGCGGGCACGAAGATGGCAGCTAGCCAGCCGCGGTACGGCAGCAGGCCGCAGGTGAGCGTGGATGGCTTGCCCCTGGCGGCTGATGTCCTTCCCGCGCTCATCCGGGTCGTCGTCCAGGTCAGCGTCCACCTGCCGGGCATGTTCGTGCTGCATTTCCAGGACACCAGCCGCGACGTGCTCAGCCGGGCGGCCATCAGGTTCGGCAGCAAGCTCACCGTCGCCGCTGCCTCGGACGCCAGCGGTGTCCGCACGCCGCTGGTGGCCGGCGAGGTAACGGCGCTTGAGCAGGAGTCGGACGCGGCGGGCACATGGACGGTGGTACGCGGCTACGACCCGCTGCACCGGCTGTGCCGCGGCCGGCGCACCAGGACCTTCGCCGGCGCGACCGACGCGGACATCGTCCGGCAGATCGCCGCGGAGGCCCAGCTTGATCTCGGCCGCCTCGACGCGGACGGGCCAGTATATGACCACGTCAGCCAGGCCAACCTGACCGACTGGGAGTTCCTGCGGGGCCGCGCGCACGAGACCGGTCACGAGCTGGCCGTGACGGACGGCAGGCTCGACTGGCGCGCGCCGGGCAGCAGCGCGGACGCGCCGGCGGGCGGCGGCGACCTGGCCGCGCCCGCCCAGCCGTACCAGCTCTTGCTCGGCGGCAACCTGCTCAGGTTCCGGCCCAGGGTGACGGCGGCCGAGCAGGTGGCGCGCGTCCAGGTCCGCGGCTGGGATCCGGTCGGCAAGCAGGCGGTCGTGGGGAGCTGCCCGGCGGCGGCCTCCAGCACCAGCGTCGGGGTGACGCCCGCCGATCTGGCCGGCATGTTCGGCGCGCCGCCTTACGTTGTCGTGGACCGGCCGGTCACCAGCCAGGCCGAGGCCGACACGGTAGCCAGCGCCATCGCCGCGCAGATCGCCGGGGCGCATGCCGAGGCCGAGGGCAGCGCGCTCGGGGATCCGCGGCTGGCTCCCGGTGCCGCGGTCCAGATCACCTGCGTCGGCTGGCCTCATGACGGCAGCTACGTCCTCACCTCGGTCCGGCACTGCTACGACGAGTCCGGCTACCTAACCGAGTTCACCGTCAGCGGCCGGCAAGAGCGCTCGCTGCTCGGGCTCGCATCGGTCGGCGCCACCAAGGGCAGCCACCGGGCCGCCGGACCGCCGATCTACGGCCTGGTAGTTGGCCAGGTCACTGATATTGCTGACCCGGACGGGATGTTCAGGGTCAAGGTGGCTCTTCCCTGGCTGTCTGACGACTATGAGTCGTGGTGGGCGCGAGTCGCCCAGCCGGGGGCCGGGGACGGCCGCGGGATGGCGTGGCTGCCCGAGATCGGCGACGAGGTGCTCGTCGCGTTCGGCCACGGCGACGTGCGCGCTCCGTACGTTATCGGCGGCCTGTACAACGGGGTTGACTCGCCGCCGCTCGGAGACCAGCTCATCGACCCGGCGGCCGGGCAGGTGGTGCGCCGGGCTCTCGTCTCGCGCACCGGCCACCGCATGGTGCTGTGCGACGACGACGGCGGCCCTCAGGTCCTGATGGCCACGGGCGACGACCACCTGAAGGTCACCCTCGACGCGGCCCAGACCTCGATCACGATCGACAGCTCGGGCTCGGTGACGATCAGCGGCAGCAGCCAGGTCCAGATCACCAGCGACGGCGACGTGAGCATCCAGGCGTCGGGCCGCCTCGCGCTGTCCGGCCAGGCCGGGGTGACGATCGACGGCGGCCCGTCGGTCAGCGTGTCCGGCGAGGTAATCCAGCTCAACTAACGACAGGAGCCAGACGCGATGGGTACTCCAGCGGCAGTGGCCGGTGATCAGGTGACCGGCACCTGCCTTACGCACCTGATACCGGATCCCGCTACCGGCGCGCCGCAGCCTGCCCCCCCGCTGCCATTCGCCGCGCCGGTCATCCTCGGCACGTGCCCGACCGTGCTGATCGGCGGTACGCCGGCGGTTGTCATGGCGGCCACCGGCGGCAACACGCCGCCCCACGTCGGCCTGCATCCAGCCGACCCGTTCCTCGCGCCGCCCACGCAGCAGGCCGTGATCACTAGCGGCAGCACGAGCGTGCTGTTCGCCGGATCACCGGCCGCCCGCACCGGATCACCGGCGACCTGCTGCGGCCAGCCCGTGGGGACCCTGACCGGAAGCGCGGCCTCAGTGCTGATTGGCGGCTGAGATGCCATCTGCGAGTGATTTCACCGGCCGGGGCTGGGCGTTCCCGCTCCGTCTCGACAGTGCGGGCTCCTTCGTGCTCTCGGGCGGAGAGCAGGAGGTCGAGGAGGCGATCAGGCTCATCCTCGGTACCTCCTTCGGCGAGCGGCCGCTGCGTCCTGAGTACGGCTGCGGCATCCACGACCTGGTCTTCGACACGCTGGACGCCGGGCTGGCCGGGAAGGTCGCCGCGCAGGTGCGAGCCTCGCTGGCCCGGTGGGAGCCGCGGATCGACGTCACTGAGGTGTCGGCCGCCCCGCTGCCCGGCCAGCCGCATGTGCTCGGGATCGCGGTCGATTACCGGGTCAAGGCGACCAATGACCGGCGCAACCTCGTCTTCCCGTTCTATTCGATCCCAGAGGAGTGAATAGATGCCGCTCCCCGCGCCCAACCTTGACGACCGGCAGTTCCAGGATTTCGTGGATGACGCCAAGCGGCTCATCCAGCGCCGCATCCCGGCCTGGACCGACCACAACGTCCACGATCCGGGGGTCACCCTGATCGAGGCCGTGGCCACCATCGCCGACCAGCTCAGCTACCGGCTGAACCAGGTACCAGAGCGGCACCATCGTAAGTTCCTCGACCTACTCGGGATCACGCTGCGGGCGCCTGCCGCGGCCAGGGCCGACCTGACCTTCCGGCTGTCCGGGCCCCGGCCGGAGCCGGTCACCGTGCCCGCCGGCATGCAGGTCGCGACGCGGCGGCTGCCCGGTGAGGAGCAGATCTCCTTCAGCACCCTCGCCGACCTCCAGATCGCGGCGGTGTCGCTCACCGAACTGCGCGCCGTCCCTGCTGTCGGCGACGAGCCGAGCAGGCTCGCCGACCTTGGCCCGGCCCTGGCCAGGGGCGAGCGGGTGGCCTGTTTCTCCCCGGTGCCGCGGCCAGGCGACCGGCTCTATGCAGGATTGTCCGCCGCCGCGCCACGCGGCCTGGTGCTGCTGCGGGCCGGCAGCGAGATCGAGGGCATCGGCGTCGACCCGGCTCACCCGCCGCTGCGCTGGGAGGCATTCACGGGATCCGGCTGGTCCCGGTGCGAGGTGGAGCAGGACGGCACCGGCGGCCTGAACAGGCCCGGCGACATCCTGCTGCACGTGCCCGCGGGACATATCCCGTCCCTGATCAACGGGATCCGGGCCGCCTGGCTGCGGGCCGTGGTGACCGAGTCGGAGCAGGGATACCCCGCCTATAGCCGCAGTCCGGTCTTGTCCAGGCTCTCCGCCGCGTGCGTGGGCGGCACGGTGGCCGCGATCCATGCCGACCGGGTGCGCGGTGACGTGCTCGGCGAGGCGGACGGTTCGGCGGGCGCGCGGTTCACGCTGACCAGGAGACCGGTGCTCGATAGCGGGGAAGCGCCGGTCCTTGAGGTCTCGTCGAGCGACGGCTGGCAGGAGTGGCGCAGCGTGCCCGACTTCGCCGCGAGCGGCCGGGATGATCCGCATTTCCGGCTTGACCAGACCGCCGGGCTGATCGAATTCGGGCCGGCCGTCCGGCTCGCCGATGGCTCCATGCGCAGGCACGGCCGGGTACCTCCCGAGGGGGCCACGCTGCGGCTGCGCGAGTACTGGACCGGCGGCGGCAGCGCGGGGAACGCGCGTGCCGGTGTCCTGTGCGTGTTGCGCACGCCGATCCCCTACGTGAAATCGGTGAGCAATCGCCGGCCAGCCGGCGGCGGCCGCGACGGCGAGACGATCGACGAGGCGAAGCTGCGCGCGGCCAGTGCCCTGCGCACCTGTGACCGGGCGGTCACCGCGCAGGACTACGAGGTGATCGCGGGCGAGGCGGCCGGCGCGGCGGTGCGCGTCCACTGCGTGCCGCCGCCCGCGCCGGCTGACCCTGTCCGGGTACTCGTGCTGCCCGATGTCACCGGGTACGGCCACGGGCGGCTGCCCTTCACCGCCCTGACCCCCGACGCCGAGCTCTTCGGCCGGATCGCGGGCGCGCTGGACAGCCGCCGGCTCGTGGGCACGCGGGTCGTCGTGGAGCCGCCTCGCTACCGCGGCGTGACCGTGGTGGTGCGACTGCGCGCCCGGCGCGGCCGTGACTGTGAGCGGCTGGCCGAGGACGCGCTCGCCGCGCTGTACCGGTGGCTGCACCCGCGCGACGGCGGCCAGGGGGGATCCGGGTGGCCCTTCGGGCGGCCGGTCACGCTCGGCGACGCGCACGCGGCGCTGGCTGAGCTGGCCGATCTGGATTACGTGGAGGACGCGCGGCTGTATCCCGCCGATCCGGTCACCGGCGCCCGCGGCGAGGCCGCGCAGCATGTCGAGATGGCCGCGGACGAGCTTCCGTTCTCCTTCGATCATCAGGTGCAGGTGCGGCCGTGAGCGGGCGGCCAGATGCCCGTGATGCTGGTGCGGCCTGCGCGACCAGCAGCGCATACCGGATCAGCGGGCCGGTACCCGCGCTCTTCCACGAAGATCCGCTCTTCCTCCAGCTCTGCGCCGCCTTTGACGAGCTGCTCGGCCCGGTGGTCACGGCGCTTGACTGCTTTGCCGCCTATCTCGATCCGTGGCTGGCCCCCGATGACTTCCTGGCCTGGCTCGGCTCCCTGGTCGGCCTCGATGCGGGTCCCAGCGACCTGAGCCGGGCGCTTATCGCGGGTGCGGTCCGCGGCTACCAGGCCCAGGGCACCACCAGGGGGCTGCGCGCCGTGGTCGCGGCGGCGGCCTGCGTGTCCCCCCGGCAGGTTCACGTTGCCGAGTCCGGCGCGGTGATCTGGTCCGGCATCCCTGGCGGGGCGGTGCCGCCGCCGTTCGACCCGACGGTCCAGATCACCGTGACGGTTCCTCCTGGCCGGGATCTGGACGCGGTGGCGGCGTGCGCGCGCGCCGCGGCCGAGCCCGCCATCCCGGTATTCAGTCAACTTCGCGTGGAAGTGGTGGAGACATGATCATTTGCAGAGAATGCGGAAACTCAGCCGAGTCGGTAGACGGTTTCTGCTCGTCGTGCGGCGTCCTGCTCGAATGGTCGGGGGAGCCGGTCGAAGCCGTCGCGGGGGTCGACCAGGCCCGGCGGCCGCTCGCGGCCCGAAAGCCCGCCGCGGAGCGGGTCAGGCCCGGACCCCTGCCGCTGGCGACCGGGTCGGTCCATGCGGGCCCCTACTGCTCGGCCTGCGGCGTGCGCAATCCGCATGATCGCACGCTCTGCCGGACCTGCGGCGAACTGCTGCGGCCAGGCGCGGAGGCGCCAGAGCCCGCCAGGGGCTGGTGGCGCCGCCTGCTGGCCCGGCTGCGCGCCGGCCGGCCCGGCGCGGCCGCCGGGCCAGGGTTCGGCGCGCGGGCCGCCGGGACCTATCACCAGGGCGCGCTGCCGGGCCGTGCCGGGCCGCGCATCGGCCGGGCCCGGCCGCCCAGGCGGGTGGCGCTGAGCCGGTTCGCGCCCTTGCTCCTGGTGGCCGGCCTACTCGGAATCGGGCTCGGCCCGGCCAGGGCGTGGCTCACCGTGCACGCGCTCGGCCTGGACCACCGGGCCCGGGCTGAGCTGAGCCAGCATTTCGAGGATGTCGTGCCGATCAGCGCCAGCGCTTCATCCTCGGCCCATGGTCATCCGGCCCGGCTCGCGATCGACGGCATACAGCAGACGTACTGGCTGACCAGGGGGGCCAGCGGAACCAGCGCCCGGCTCCGGATCCGGTTCGCCAGCCCGCAGCGGATCGACCGGGTCGGCCTGCTCTCCGGCGAGCCCGGCGGTGCTTACCGGGCCAGGGCGCGCCCGCAGACCATTGAGCTTTCGGCCGGCCAGCACCGGCCCGTCACGCTGTCCTTTGACGACACGTCCGGCTTTCAGAATCGCCCGGTCAGCCTGCGCCAGGTCACGGTGATCACCGTAGTGATCAAGGAGGCGTATCCGGGCCAGAAAGGCCAGGCGGTGGCATTGCGCGAGCTTGAGTTCTTCGCCCGCCGCTGATCTGCGGGCCGAGCCGCCGGCTGTGAGGAGCGACCGCCCGCCGCACCGGCACGGGATCGGGATCAGGCACCATGGAGGGCGCTATCCGGACTCCGCGACGAGCCTGGGCCAGGTCATCGGATGGAATACCCGGCTCGCCCATGTAGTTGTACTTTCAACTAGATTGAGGCGCCTAGCGGCGGCGTGGCGCGTGCTGGGCACGAACACGAGCGCAGATGGAGTGGCCAATGCAGTTCGGGATCTTCACCGTGGGCGATGTGACGACCGATCCGACGACCGGTCGCACGCCGACCGAGCATGAGCGGATCAAGGCGATGGTCGCGATTGCCCGCCAGGCCGAGGAGGTCGGACTGGACGTCTTCGCCTCTGGCGAGCACCACAACCCGCCGTTCGTGCCCTCCTCCCCGACGACCATGCTCGGCTACATCGCGGCGCAGACCAGCAACCTGATCCTCTCGACCTCGACGACGCTGATTACCACGAACGACCCGGTAAAGATCGCCGAGGACTACGCGATGCTGCAGCATCTGGCCGACGGGCGGGTGGACCTGATGCTCGGCCGCGGCAACATGGGCCCGGTGTACCCGTGGTTCGGCCAGGACATCCGCAAGGGCATCGAGCTGGCCATCGAGAACTACCACCTGCTGTACCGGCTCTGGCGCGAGGACGTCGTCGACTGGGAGGGCGAGTTCCGGACGCCGCTGCAGGGATTCACCTCGACGCCGCGGCCGCTGGACGGCGTGGCGCCGTTCGTGTGGCACGGCTCGATCCGCAGCCCTGAGATCGCGGAGCAGGCCGCTTTCTACGGTGACGGGTTCTTCGCCAACCACATCTTCTGGCCGACCGAGCACTTCGTCCGGCTGGTCGGCTACTACCGGGAGCGCTTCGCCCACTACGGCCACGGCGCTGCCGAGCAGGCGATCGTCGGCCTGGGCGGCCAGGTATTCATGCGCAAGAACTCCCAGGACGCGGTGGCCGAGTTCCGCCCCTACTTCGACAACGCCCCGGTCTACGGCCACGGCCCGTCGCTGGAGGAATTCACCGCGCAGACCCCGCTGACCGTCGGCAGCCCGCAGGAGGTCATCGACAAGACGCTGACCTTCCGTGACCACTTCGGTGACTACCAGCGCCAGCTGTTCCTGATGGATCACGCCGGCCTGCCGCTGAAGGTGGTGCTCGAGCAGCTGGACATGCTCGGTGAGGTCGTGCCGGTGCTGCGCAGGGAACTCGACGCACTGAGGCCGGCGAACGTGCCGGACGGCCCCACGCACCAGGCCCTGGTCGCGGCATCACTGGCGCAGGCTGACCCCCAGCCGGAAACGAGCACCCCATGACACCATGCACCATCGCCGTCGTCTCGGCTGGGCTCAGCCAGCCGTCGTCCACGCGGCTGCTGGCCGACCAGCTGGCCGCGGCAGCCGCCCGCGGCAGGCCGGCCGGGACGCAGATTGTCACGATCGAGCTGCGCGAGCTTGCGCACGACGTCGTCAACCACCTGCTGACCGGATTCCCCAGTCCCGCGCTGCAGCACGCCATCGGGCAGGTGGTCGGCGCCGATGGCCTCATCGCCGTCACCCCGCTCTACAGCGGCTCCTACAACGGCCTGTTCAAGTCATTCTTCGACGTCATCGACCCCGACGCGCTGGCCGGAAAGCCGGTGCTGATCGCGGCCACCGGCGGCACGGCCCGGCACTCTCTCGCGCTCGAGCACGCGATCCGACCGCTGTTCAGTTACCTGCGGGCGGTCACCGTGCCCACCGCGGTCTTCGCCGCCACGCAGGACTGGGGCTCGGCGGGCAGCGCCGGCAGCGAGCTCACCGCCCGGATCGAGCGGGCCGGCGCCGAGCTGGCCGTCATGATCGACCAGCGCCAGCCCGCCGCCCAAGCCGATCCGTACGCATCCGCCGTGCCATTCGAGCAGCTGCTCCGCAATGTGTGAATAGGCCAGAAAGCAGCTGGCCAGCGCGGACGATGAACGGTGCCGCGTGGGCTCAGGCGGGTGCGTGCTCTACGCCCCCGCACCAGATGCCTCTGATCGATCGCGTCGCGCGGATGTCGTGCACCGGGTCGCCGTCGATCAGTACCAGGTCGGCGCGGCGCCCCGGCTCGATCACGCCCCGGTCGGCCAGGCTGAAATACCGGGCGGGCCGGGTAGTGGCGGCCCGCAGTGCGTCGATGGTGCTGACCCCGGCGTCCACGAGCAGCTCCAGCTCATGGTGGAGGCTGTCCCCATAGCTGATCTTCGCCGGGACGCCGGGCGCGGCGTTCGCGTCGGTTCCGGCGAGGATGGGCACGCCGGCCCGGTACAGCGTCGTGACGCTCTCGCGCGCCGCCTCGTAGCGCGCGCCGGGCGGTGCCGACTGCTCGATGACGCCCTCCATCATCGACAGCGTCGGAATCAGGACGCGGGCGTAGGCGAGCATGCGGTCCGCGGCGGCCGGATCCAGGGCCCGATCCAGCGGCACGTGCGTCAGGACGTCGACCCCCGCCTGCTGCGCCATCTCGGCGGCGGCGTACGACGAGGCGTGCGCCACGATGAGCTTTGCGTGCGTGCGGGCCGCCGCGACGAGCGCGTCGAGGGTGGCCTGATCGTGGTCGGCGCCGGGGCTTCCGACGATGATCTTGATGTAGTCCGATCCCTCGGCCGCCCGCTGGGCGACGAAATCCGCCGCCTCGCCCGCGCCGCTCACCAGGCCCGCCTGGCCGAGCCGGGGAATGCGCGAGTGCAGGCTGCCCGGCGCAATGGCCGGTGTCCCGGCGCTGCGGATATCGGTGAGCCCGGCGGCGCCGCGTAGCGAGTTCACCAGATCCGGCGGCCCGCCCATGTCCAGCGCGGTCGTCACGCCGTAACCGCACAGCCGGTCAAGTACCTCCCGGCCGGCCAGGTGGACGTGCGCGTCGATCAGCCCGGGCAGCAGGACGCCGCCGGCACCGTCGACGACGCGGGCACCGCGGGGATCCGCGACGATCCGGCCGGCGTCGATGACGACGGTGCCGGGAGCCAGCAGCTGCCGGCCGTCGAAGACGCGGACATTGGTCAGGGCGGTCCGGCCCGGCCGCGTGCCGTTCATGGTGTCTCCCAGCTCGCCGGGGCGCCGGCCGGGCCGCCGCCCGCTATCAGCACGGCGGGCCGCCGCCCGTTACCAGCGCGGCCGTGCTGTCGTCCCGAGTCGTGCCTGCAGCGATCACACATGAATGATCAGTCCGGCCACCGCAGGTTGTACAGCGGTGATTTCATTGACCCATGATTATCGGTGTCGGCCTGGATGCCCGGCTCGGCCTGTCATTCGGCCAGCTGCGGGAAGTCGCACGCGAGGCGGAGCGACTCGGATTCGAGAGCGCGTGGACCCCGGCCGGGGGAGTACCCGATGCGTTCCACGTCTGCGCCGCCTGGTCACAGGACACCTCGCTCCGGACCGGCATTTCCGTCGTTCCCGCGGCGCGGATGTGGACGCGGCTGGCCCTGGCGGTGCAGGCGGCGACGGTCGCGCAGCTGTCGTCGGGGCGCTTTGTGCTCGGCCTCGGGACGGGCGGCTACGGACAATCGTTCTGGGAGTCGGTCGGCCTGCCTGACCGCCCGATCGCGGTCATGCGCGACTACACCACGACGGTCCGCCAGCTGCTGGCCGGCCAGACCGTCACCTCCGCCGGGCCGCTCATCCAGCTCCGGTCAGCATCTCTCGGGCTGGCTGACCTGCCTGCCGCCCCTGTGTACCTGGGGGCGCTCGGCCCGCAGATGCTCCGCCTGGCCGGCGAGGTGGCCGACGGGGCGCTGCTCAACTGGGCCACGCCCGAACGCATCGCCGTCAGCCGGACGCGGATCGCCGAGGGCGCCGCGCGGGCCGGACGCGATCCCGCCGAGATCCTGGCCACCATGTACGTCCGCGTGTGCATCGATGACGACGTGGCCGCGGCGCGGCGTGCGCTCGGCGAGCAGGTGCTCGGCTACGCGATGGCCCGGCCTGGCGTCCCGCTCGAGGCCGGTTACCGGGGGCTCTTCGGCCAGATGGGCTTCGGCGAGATTCTGCGTGAGCTCGAAGACCGGCGTGACCGGGGGGCAGCATTGGCGGAGCTGGTGGATGCCGCCCCCGACGAGCTGCTGGACGCGGTGGGTTATTTCGGCCCGGCCGCCACGGCACCGCAGGCCTTCGCCCGGCTGAGTGCCGGGCTGGACGAGACCATCGTGCGGATCATCACCGCCCGTCCCGGGCCCGGGCCAGTCGTCGAGGCCATGAACGCCCTGACCCCGTCGGCCATCCGGGCCGCCTGACCCCTGTCGGCCATCCGGGCCGCCTAACCGCGACGAGCGGCGGCCAGCACGTCGTCGCATACGGCCGGCATGCCCGTCTCGTCGGCGCCGCGCTGGGTCAGGACGACGACGACGAGATCCTGCGCAGGGACATTCGACCACGCCGTCCCGAGACCGCCCTCCCAGGTGTACCGGCCGTCATCGAGTACCGACACCCCATAACCCCAGCCGCGTCCTTCCAGGAAGTCGAAGCCGGGCCAGAGGTTGGCCCGTTGCGCCGGGCTGAGCTGGTCGCGGGTCATCTCGGCGGTCGTGGCCGGCTTCAGTACCGGCGCGCCGCCGCGCAGCAGCATCCGGCCGAATGCGATCAGGTCGTCGGCGGACGACACCAGGCCGCCGCTGCCGTCCGGGAACGCCGGCGGCCGTGACCACTGTCCGTCCGGCGCGTCGCTCACCTCCAGCCGGCCGTCCCGATTCTCGTAGGCGGTCGCGAGCCGGGCCGGGTCGGCCGCGTGGAATCCGGTGTCGTCCATGCCCAGCGGGCCGAGCAGCCGCTCGCGCAGCACGTGCTCGAGCGACGCGCCGGCTGCCCGCGACGCCAGCACCCCGAGAACCTGGTAGCCCGTCTGGTAGAGCCACCGCTCGCCCGGCTGGGCCAGCAGCGGCAGCTCGCCGAGCCGGGCCAGCCAGGTGTCCGGGCCGGGCATCAGGCCCGGCTGCGGCGGCCCGAACGTGAACAGCTCCCGGTCGTTCGCCGCGGTGAGGATCGGCCACGGCTCGGGAGCCATGAACATCGCGCCCTGCATCCCGAAGCCCCAGGTGAAAGTGAGCAGGTCGCGGGTGGTGATCGGGCGCTGCGCCGGCACCGTGTCCGCCAGGGGTCCGCTAGGGTGGCGCAGCACGCGGCGATCGGCGAGCTCGGGCAGCAGCCGGTCGACCGGCTCGTCCAGGTCCAGCAGCCCGTCATCGGCCAGCGAGAGCACGGCGGCGGCCGTCATCGGCTTGGTGGTCGAGGAGATCCGGAACAGCGTGTCCCGCCGCATCGGCGCGCCGCCGACCGCCATCACCCCGGCCGTGGCGACGTGCACCGTGTCACCGCGGGCGACGGCCGCGACGACGCCGGGCACCTGGCCCTGTTCCACGGCGGCCTCGGCGATCTCATCGATCCGGGCCAGCGCATGGTCGTCGAACCCATCGGGACTGATCACCGGGCCAGCCTATGGGCACCGGGCCCCATCGCCAGGCGCCATGCACCCGGCTGAGGCCGGTGTTTCGCCCAGACTGGGCTAACGTCCACGAAGAGCGGTCACGCCACGCGTGCCCCTTCAGTGACCCAGAAGCTACGTCGGCAGGTTCGCAACGGCCCGCATGAGCGAGGAGAATTTCATCATGGCGTACGACAGCGCAGCTGACCCCCGGCTCGACCCCCGGCTGAAGGCGATCCTGGCCACTTTGCCCCCGGTTACCCTCAGCGATGTCGAGAGCCGCGAGGCGCTGCTGGCCGAGGCCAACTCCGACGCCGCGCGCGAGCAGGCCGAGCTCTTCCGGTCCTTCATGGACCTGTGCGACACCGAGGAGGCCGCGCCGTCCGCCGGCCTTCGCATCCATACCGAGAAGGTCGTCTCCGCGCCCGACGGCAATACCATCAACCTCCAGGTCATCCGCCCCGACACCGACGAGACGCTGGCCTGCGTCTACTACATTCACGGCGGCGGCATGGCCTCGCTGTCGTGCTACGACGGGATGTACCGCGGCTGGGGCAAGCTGCTCGCGGCTAACGGCGTGGCCGTCGTCATGGTCGATTTCCGCAACGCGCTCGTGGCCTCATCTGCACCTGAGGTCGCGCCGTTCCCCGCGGGTCTCAATGACTGCGTCTCGGGGCTCCGGTGGGTCGTGGCCAGCGCGGCGCACCTGGGCATCGACCCGGCCCGCATCGTTGTCGCCGGCGAGAGCGGCGGCGGCAACCTGACCCTCGCGACCGGCCTCGCGCTCCAGCGAGACGGCGACCTCGGCCTCGTCAAGGGCCTCTACGCCCTGTGTCCCTACATCGCCGGCCAGTGGCCGACACCGGAGAGCCCGTCGTCGGTCGAGAACGAAGGGATCCTGCTCAGCCTGCACAGCAACCGCGGCGCGATGGGATACGGGATCGAGGCCTTTAACGAGCGCAATCCGCTGGCGTGGCCGTCCTTCGCCACTGTCGACGACGTTGCGGGGTTCCCGCCGACGGTGATTAACGTCAACGAGTGCGACCCGCTGCGCGATGAGGGCATCAATTTCTACCGCCTGCTCCTGCAGGCCGGGGTCCCCGCCCGTTGCCGTCAGATGATGGGCACCATGCACGGCACCGAGATCTTCACGATCGCCTGCCCGGACATCAGCCGCGACACCGCCAGGGACATCGCCGATTTCTCCAGGAACTAGCTTCCGCCCGTCACGCTAGCTTCCCGGCTCGCGCCGGCTCACTCCTCCGCTCCGATCGTAAACGCGTGCCAGATGGTGGCCGTCCCCCACACGACGATCGTGGCCATGACCAGGATCTTCAGCGCGTACGCGCTGGCGATGAGCAGTCCGATCGCGCCGGCGATCAGCGCAATCATGCCCATCACGGTCGCGACCCACCTGAAGATCTGGGCCGGGCGGGGCTGGGGTCTGGTGAACAGGTCACTGGTCGCGCTGACCGCGCAGCCGATGCCGAGGAGCAGTATCACGGCGGTCGTGGCCCACGCGCTGGAGAGCAGCAGTACGTGCGCTCCCTCCAGATACGCTGCGTACACGAGGATGACCAGTATCAGCGCGAGGCTCGATACTGCGTCCCGCCAGGTCAATCCCATCGCCAGCACCTTCCCTTCATTTTCCGGTGAAAGCGCTACTAGCAACTGTGCACCTCAGATCCAGCGTGCGCATCTCCTGGCCCGGTCGGGGATCCAGCCCGCGCGCTCGGGTGCACGAGTGGCTGGTAGCCCGCCGTGATCACGGCGACGATCGACGGGGGCGTCAGCACCTCGACCGTGCCCGCCGGGACGGCGGCCGCCGGGGGACCGTACCCCTGAAATGACCATGGCCGCATCTGGCCGGCCAGGAGCAGCCAGGCCTCACCGGCGGCCCGGATCATGACGCCATCCGGCAGCTCACCGGCGGGCATCTGGTGCGTCACCTGGCGCCGGGTCCCGTCGACGCGCTCACCGTGCAGGATCGAGTCCATCTCTGCCGCCCGTGGCCGGCGGTTCAGGTGCCGCGCCGCGCGCCAGGCCTGCGCGAAGCGCAGGAAATCGCGGCGGCGGCAGTACGCGCACGGCCGGTGCCCGGCGGCCAGCGCGGTCGCCTCGTCGAGGAAGAACAGTGCCGTCCACCGGCCCGGCGGCATCGGGTCGCGCCGCACGCCCTGCCAGTCCAGGACGCAGCAGATCCACGATTTCGATCGCCAGCGGCTCGCGCCGAGCTGGCGGCCCGGCCCGTGCAGGCAGCCGCGATTTCCCATCATCAGGCCGCGGCCTGGATCGGCCACGATCTCGCCGGCCGGCGTCACGCGATTTTGCAGTGGCATGGCAGCCAGCATGCCGCCAGGGCGGACGCGGGCATAGAGGAGCCCCTTCCGTCCGCCGTCCCCAGCATCGACGCGGAAGGGGCTCGCTCGTCCCCCGCCTGCGTGGCCCTCAGGCGCGGGCGTGCTGGCCAGGCCAGCCGTCCCAGTCGGAACCTGGATAGCGTACCGGAAATGCCATTGTCACCAATCGGCCCGCCATTTCCACCGGCCGTAGGAAGCGTTCTCGACGCGGCCCGCGGCCGCTTCCTCGGTGAGCCAGCGGTAGATGGTCTGCTGCGCGATCTCCTGGCCGTCCGCGGCCAGCTGCTCAGCGATCCCGCGGACGGTCATGCCCCTGACCCCGGCCGACTTGAGCATGGCGGCCATCCGCCGGCGGGCCGGATGCCCGGCGTCCGGCAGCGCTCCGGTCCCGGCTCCGGCCCCGGGCCTGGCGGGCCGCCCGGCGAGTGGCTCATCGGCCCCGCCATACGAGGCGGGGATGCCCGCCGGGACCATGGGGCGGCTGCCGACACCGGGGATCTTGGCGGCCCGCTCCGGTGACCAGCGAGAGGCGTAGTCCTCGCCCAGCGCATCCTCCAGGAGCTTGTCGGGACCCGGCCGGATCGGCCCGTACCGCTCAGCGATCTGGCTGATCGCCTCGTGCTCGATCCGGTAGAACTTGGCGGGCACGACGCGGCCGAGCTTGCCCTGCTGGACGATCCCGGTGCCGGGGTGGCGCAGGCGCGCGAGGTCGGCGGCGATCCGCACGTCGTCGGGGATGATGAGCCGCGCATCGGCCTCGGAGGCAACGCCCAGGCCGATCCGCAGCCCGCACTGAGACTTCAGGTCGGCGGATCCGGTCATCGTGGCGGTGCCACGCTGAGTCGCCATGATGAGGTCGATCGCCTCCGAGCGACCGGTCATCACGAGCTGCGTGGCCAGGCCGGCCAGAGTGGCGTTCGTGACGCCCTCCAGGGAGGTGCGCGGGCCGCCTACGCCGATGCCGAGGATGACGGCGATCTCGTCACAGACGAGCAGGATCGCGGGCTGGCGGGGGGAGGGGATGATTTTCTCACCGCCGCTACCAGACCGCGACCGGGCATTAACGGCCCGCAGCAGGGCACGCAGCATCCGCTCGGCTTCCTCCCGGTCCGTGGCCAGCCAGTCGACCACCGGCTTGGGAGTGCGGCCGGCCAGCCACGGCTCGATCCAGGGCGCAGCCATCCGGCCGCCCTTGAGGTCGATCGCGAAGATCAGCACATCGGCGCAGCGGGCCAGCTGGGCCAGCAGGACGTTCAGCAGGTTCGACTTGCCCGAGCCGCGCAGGCCGACGATCAGGGTGGCGATCTCGCGCAGGTTGACGGCGCAGACCTGGCCATCCTCAAACAGCCCGAGCGGCATCGGCCGGGTGATGCTCAGCGTCCCGTGCCCGGCCGGGAACGGTATTGTCTCGGCGAGCACGTCCCGCACGGCGACGTGCAGGATCACCTTGTGCGCCTGGTTGCCGCGCTCGAACCGCAGGGAGCCGTGCCGCAGCCGGGCGGCCACCTCCAGCTGCTCAGTCGCGGGGGCCAGGGCCGAGTAGGTCACGCGCCCGGATCCGGGCAGCCGCAGGTGCACCATGTACCCGGCGAGGGTGTCCTCCTGCCCGGCGAACTTGATGCCCGTGTGCCCGATGCGCGCGAGCAGGTCCGGCCACTTGTTCTGCTCCTGCGCGGCGGCGGCGGCCTCGGCGTCGCGGCGGGCCTTCTCCGCCGCGAGGTCCTCCCGTTCCCTGATCACCGGGTACAGCGGAATCAGGACGGCGGCGGGTACCAGCAGGGCCACGGCGGCTGTCCAGGACCAGGGAGCAGACCGGCAGGCGTAGGCCAGCCACCCCGCGGCCACGATCCCGCAGGCGCAGCCGTGGATCGCCGACAGCCCGTTTTTGGCTCGCAGCAGGGCGGCCATGACCAGCACGGCGCCCACGGCGAGGCAGCCGACGATGACCGCCAGGGCCGGGAGCCTGAGCGTGGCGGCCAGCGTGCCCACGGCGTACACCGCCCCGGTGATCAGCGGGCCGAGCACGAGCGCCTGCCGCCACGCCGGGTGCCTGTCACCCCGCGCGCCGTGCGCTGCCGTCACGGGCGTGCGGTCACTAATTCTCAACCACATCCCAGAGCCTCTCATTGGGACGCGGATTCTCGATCCGGTCCATCTCCGCGGCGTGCGCTGTCCGGTGGATGGCATGTGCCTCCCCGGCGAATTCACCCATCCCGGCGACTGTCGCGGCAATCTCGTGCAGATGCTCGGGGACCGAGGGATGGACCGGGAACTCCGAGCCGAGCCTTTCGGCGACACCGGCGAGCGAGGATGCCACCGCTTCGAACAGGCGCGGCAGGCCCGACAGGAACGCGTCCAGGTCCAGGGCGTTCTCCGGCGCCCAGGCGCCGATGTTCTCGCTGATCGCGTCGGTGGCAGCGTCGATATGGTTACTCAAGGCGTGATGCCCCTTCTGCGTAATGGCGTCTTTCCGGTGGTGACAGGGCCCGGTGCCGGCCTGGCCCTTCTTCCATGTCCCGCTTCCATTCGTGCCGAGTCAAGTATCTGGCACAAAGATCTTCGGTTCCTGCCTGGCCGGGGGATGCCGGGACGAGGTGCGGATGATCTTGGCGCGGCCTGGGGCAGGAACCACCCGAAGCTACGATTCGGCAGGTGACCTGCGGGTTCTCGGTGAGTCAGCCGTCCTGTGCCTCTTTAGTGGCCAATTCGCCCGGGGCCGGGTTCCCGATGCCACCGGGTGGATTGGTGTCGGTTACAGTTACGTTTCGTCCGATGAGCGAACACCGAACGTGACCGGATCCGGGCGGCTACGCGCGCTGCTTCAGACGCGGGACGGCAGCCGCCGCCGGCCGCGTCGGCGGCGCCGGGCCGGGCCTAGGTGCGGATGGTGACTTCACCCGCGTCAACCTACCTCCCCGGGCCCGGCGGAACGCGCGCACGGTCGGCAGCTGGGCGGAAGGCCGTCCCGCCGCCTGCCGGGCGGCGGCACGGCTTCCCTGCCTAGCTGGCGTGCGGGCTCAGCGGGCGGCGGCGCGTTCCTCGATGAGGCCGTACGCAATCGCCTCATCGACGGTGAGGAACCGTCCCCGGCTGGCGTCATCGCGGATGTCGTCTATCTCGCCGCCGGTGGTTTCCGCGATGCGCAGCCAGAGCGCGTCGAGCATGACGCGGACCTGCTCCTCCTGCCCGGCGATCGCGGTCACCGGGCCGGCGAAGCTCATCTTCGGCTCGCACAGCGCGAACACGGCGTTCGGGTAGGCCTGCCGGCGGCGGCACGCGGCGAGGATGCCCAGCGCTGGCCCGGTGATCCGTCCTGCCGCCTGCGCGAGGACCGGGACGCGCACGATCTGCAGGACGCCCATGACCGTCAGGGCCGCGGGCAGCTCGGCGTCCAGGCCCTGCAGCTCCAGCCGGATCGGCTCGTCACCCTCGGCGTCCAGGGTCAGCAGCTGGGCGCACAGCCGGGTGGCTGCCTCCCCGTCGAGGTGACCGTGGGCCAGCACGGTGCGCTGCTCGAAGAGCCGCTCGTACACCCGCCCTGGCCATTGCCCGGGATCGACCCAGGTCCGCACGGGCGTGACCGCCGGGTCAGGGAACGGGGGAGGAGCAGGCCGCTCCGGGCGCTCCGGCGGGAACGGCATGCCTGGCGGGAACGTCGGCCAGGAGCCGGCTGGCTGCCGGGTCACGCGGGTCCCCCCTCTGGGCGCATTCGCGGCTGCCCGTCTCCGAGCTGCCTGTCTCCGAGCTGCCTGTCTCCGAGCTGCCCGTCTCCGAGCTGCCAGCTGATCTCGCTGCCGATGGCGGCGGCGTATCGTTCCAGCGTCGAGGCGCGTACATCCGCCTGCCCCGCCTCAAGCCGGGCCACCGCCGACTGCGAGGTGCCCATCCGCGCCGCGATCTCGGTCTGTGACAGCCCGGCCGACTGGCGCTGCCCGGCCAGCTCGGCGACGAGGCCCTGGCGCTCCCTGGTCATGCGCCGCAGCGCCATCTCGCGGAATCCCGGCAGCAGCGGCAGCTCGCCGGGCTCGGCCCGCTCATCGTTCATATCCCTTATGGTATCTCACATTCGAGATCTCACCGGCAAGATATCGCCGGCGGCAAAACTCCGCGCGATGGCGTCACGGTCCCGGCTGCTGCCCCGGCGCGTTCTAGACTGTGGTGCCAGCAGGCGGAGTTTGGAGGCAGAGATGCCCTATCCGGGCCAGCGTGACGAGGGCAGTGTCACCGCCGGCCGCACCCCATGACCGGGCCGGTGACCGTCATGGTCAGCCGCCGCGAGACCTTCAACGCGGCGCACCAGCTGCGTGACCCTGGCCTGTCCGACGATGAGAACCAGCGCCTGTTCGGGAAATGCGTGAACCTCCATGGGCACAACTACTGTCTCGATGTCGTGGTGGCCGGCGAGATCGATAATGCGACCGGCTATGTCCTGGACCTGAAGCTGCTGTCGGACGTCATGCGCCGGCAGGTCATCCAGGATGTCGACCACCGCAACCTGAACACCGACGTGCCGTGGCTGGAAGGGCGCATCCCGACGGCCGAGAATCTCGCCCTGGCCTTCTGGGAAAGGCTCGGGCCCGAGCTTGCGCCGGGGCTGCTGCGCTCTGTCCGCGTGTGGGAGACCGACAAGAACTGGGCGCAAGTGGGTGCTGATGCCTGAGGCTCCGGCCAGGCCGGGCCGGGCGCTGCGCAGCCGCTACACGCCCGCGGACGTGGGCGTGCTCAGCCCCGCCGAGGCGCGCCGCTTCGCCCCCGGAGGCCCCGGCGATCCGCGGGCTGACATCGACCTGGCCTGGGAGCTCCTGTACCGGCTTGAGCCTGACCTCTACGACCGCCTGGTCGCCGGGGAGCGGATCCACCCGGCCGTCCTGCGCTGGCTGCCGGCCGTCGCCGGCCGGATCGTCGAGGTCGGCGCGGGCACGGGACGGCTGACGCTGGATCTCATCGACCGCGGCCAGGAGGTGATCGCGATTGAGCCTGTGCGGCCGCTGCGCCTGATCCTGGAGCGCAAGCTCGCGCGAGCGCAGCACGGATACCGCGCGCAGGTGCAGCACGGGTTTCTCGACGAGCTTCCGGTCGCTACCGATTTCGCCGACCTGGTGGTCGCGTGCTCGGTTCTGACCAACCCGGATTCCGGTGGCGAGAGCGGCCTGGCCGAGATGGAGCGCGTGTGCCGGCCGGGGGGCTGCGTCGCCCTCATCTGGCCGAATCACGTTGACTGGCTCACCTCCCGCGGCTACCGGTACCTCAGCTTCGCCGGCCCGATGTCCGTCGAGTTCGCGAGCCACCAGGAGGCAGTTGAGCTGGCGGAGATCTTCTACCCCCTGGCGATCGCCGAGGTCCGCCGGCGCGGCCTGCGGCGGGTCCCGTATGAGGTGCTGGGCATCAACCCGCCATGCGATGTCGCCTTCAAGACGGCCCGCTGATGAAGGTAGCCATCATCGCCCCGCTCGTCTCGGCTATCCGCGAGCCGCAGGGCGGCGGCTCGCAGGCCTTCGTGTCTGATCTGGCGAGCGGCCTGGCCGGCCGGGGTCACGATGTCCACGTCTACGCGGCTTCCGGATCGCAGGTACCCGGAGTCACGGTGATCGATACCGGCATCGATCCGGAATCCCTGACGGCGACGCTCTACCGCGCTGGCGGCCCGGCAGTTCCCGACCCGGCCCCGGCCGCGGCGGCCTTTGCCAGCGTCTACTCGGCTGTCCGGCAGACCCGGTACGAGATTATCCACAATCACGCCTTCGACGCCCCGGCCATCGCTCTGGCCAGCGCGCTGAGCGCGCCGGTCGTGCACACGCTGCACCTGCCCCCCGACCCGGCTATCGCGGCCGCGCTCGGTGACGCGGCCCGCGGCGGCGGCCCGGCGGCGGTCGCCGTCGTGTCGGCGTTCCAGGCCGGCGCGTGGCGCCGGGTAGCCAGGATCGACGCGGTCCTGCCTCCCTACGTGCCGACGAGGGTCATCGGCTGGTCGCCCGCGCCGGGCGCCGGGGCCGTCTTCGCCGGCCGGCTGAGTCCCGAGAAGGGAGCCGCGCAGGCCATCGACATCGCGCAGGCGGCCGGAATCCGGATCGACGTCTACGGCGATGCCTACGACCCCGGCTATGCCCGCGACCAGATCGAGCCGCGCAGCGGCCTGCCCGGCGTGGCCGTTCATCGCGGAATTCCCCGTAAATCTCTGTGGCCGGTGATGGCCCGCGCATCGGTCGTTATCTGCCCGTCGATGTGGGATGAGCCATTCGGCATGGCCGCCGCCGAGGCGCAGGCCTGCGGGACGCCCGTCGTGGCGTTCAACCGCGGCGCACTGCGCGAGGTGATCGCCGACGGCGTGACCGGGTTCCTGGTCGAGCCCGGTGACATCGCGGCCGCCGCAGACAGCGTCCGCACGTCGGCGGACCTCTCGCGCCGCCAGTGCCGGGCGCACGCCGAGACCCATCTCGACCTGGAACGCAGCCTCGACGCTCATGAGCTGCTGTACCGGCAGGTCATCAGCCCCGACGAAAGGACCGCAGCCGGTGAATGACACAGGGCACTGGCTCGCGGGCCGGGTGGCCGTGGTGACGGGCGCCAGCCGCGGGATCGGCGCGGCGACCGCCCGCGCCGTGGCCGGCGCCGGCGCTCATGCCGTGCTGGCGGCCCGTGACGGCGACGCTCTGGACACCGTCGCCACGGGCATCAGGGACCTCGGCGGCGCGGCCACCCCGGTGCCCGCGGACGTGAGCCGGGCGGACGACGTCGAGCGTCTGTTCGCGGCCGCCGCGACGGCCGGCCCGGTCGCCGCCCTGGTCTGCGCGGCCGCCGTGCTGACCTCCGCGCCGTTCGCCGAGACCACCCCGAAGATCTGGGACGAGACGCTCGGAATCAACCTGACCGGCTCCTTCCTGTGCTGCCGCGCCGCGTTCACCGCCATGCTCCCGGCCGGCCAGGGGCGCATCGTCACCATCTCCTCGCTGTCGGGCGTCTACGCGACCGAGAAGTTCCCCGGGCTGGCCGCCTATAACGTCTCCAAGTACGGGATCATCGGCCTGACCGAGGCCATCGCGGTGGAAGGCAGGCCGCACGGCATCAGCGCCATCTGCGTGAGCCCGGGCGCGGTCGACACCCAGATGCTGCGTCAGGCCAATCCCGAGCTCCGGCCCGGGCTGACCCCCGATGATGTCGCGCAGCTCATCCTCGCGCTGCTGGACAGCCCGCTGGCCCCGGCCAGCGGGGCCAACATCCCGCTCTTCTCCAACCTCTGACCGGGGTGGGCCAGGATCGGCGGCTGCGCCGGCCCGGCCTGGCGGCCCGGCGTGGCTGCTGGGCCGGCGCACCGGGCAGTTATCTTCCGCGCGCCCCGTCGGCGAGTTCCCTGAGGATGTCGATGTGGCCGTTGTGCCGGGCGGTCTCCTCGGTCAGGTGGAACAAGATCCAGCGCAGCGTGACCGGCTCAGCCCGCCAGCCCAGGGCGCCCAGGGACGGAGTGTCCAGGTCGAGGGCCGCTACCAGGTCGCGGTGCCGGGCGCAGGCCGCCCGGTACTCAGCCAGCAATTGGGTGAGCGGTACCTCGACCGCGATCCGGAACTCGCGATCGGGATCATCGTCGGTCCACGGCGCGCTGATCGTGCGACCGAGCATCTTATCCTCGATCCACGAGCTTTCGACCCAGCGCAGGTGGCTGACCAGCCCGGAGATCGTCATCAGCGGCGAGCCAGGCAGCGGCGCCCGGCGGGCGTCCGCATCCGACAGGCCCGCGCACTTGGCTTGCACGGTGTCGCGGGCGTAGTCCAGGAATGTGGTCAGGATCGTGCGCTCGTCCCAGCTGGGCGGGACGTCATCGGCCCGGCCGGCCGAGATCGACTGTGAAGCTGACTCTGAAGTCATGTCATCCCTCTGCTGAGCAGAGGCGCGACCGGGACTGCTATCGGCCAGTCTCCGGAGGCGCCTGAAGGTGGGTGGACATCGCGCCTCCTCTCTGGCGAGCTGCGCCGCGCCGTGCGGCGGCCCGCCGAGCCTAACGTGGCAGGCCGGCCCTGGCAACGCATTTCATCCGCTCCGGATGGTAAACGGCGAGGTCAGGCCGGATCGGCTGCGGAAGTGAGGGCGAGGAAGGCCTCTTGCAGGTCACCCTCGGTTACGGCGAGGCCGGTGATGGTGTCCCGGAGGTCGTAGAGGGCCCAGACGGTAGCGTCCGCGTCGGCCGTCAGCAGGGTGATGCGGTCCGCGTCGGCGTGCACTGCCGTGACGGCCGCGAGCTGGCGGAAGCGGTCAGGCGACCCGGCGAGCGAGCGGAACCGGACGGTTCGCGCGACCCCCGCTTCGGACTTGACCTGATCCGGCGAGCCGTCGGCGATGATGCGCCCGGAACGCAGCAGGATGATCCGGCCCGCGTGGGTGTCGGCTTCCTCGAGGTAGTGGGTGGAGAACAAGATCGTCCTCCCGCTCGCGGCGTAGGCACCCAGCACGCCCCAGAACGCTTCGCGGGCCCGGACGTCCATGGCCACCGTGGGCTCGTCCAGCACGATCAGCTGGGGGTCACCGGAGGCGGCGAGCGCGAAGCGGACGCGCTGGCTCTCTCCGGCCGACAGCTGATCTGTCCGACGCCGCAGCAGCCCGTCAATCCCGGCGTTCTGGATGAGTTCTGGCAGGTCGGCCGGGTGCGGGTAGGCGTCACGGATGACGCGCAGCAGCGCCCCGACACGCACCCCGCTCATCAGGGCGGTGTCCTGCAGCATGGCGCCGACCCGGCCCGCGGCGATGGCCTGCACGGGAGATGACCCGAACAGGAACGCCGAGCCGTGATCGGCGTCGAGCAATCCGAGCATCAGCTCGATGGCGGTGGACTTGCCCGCGCCGTTGGGCCCGAGCAGCGCCACGGGGGTACCCGGACGAATCCGCAGGTCGATCCCGTCGAGGGCCCGCACCGGCCCGTAGCACTTGGACAGCTCGCTCAGGCTGATGACCTCCCCGGCCGGCGGCCCGGGGAGCTGTTCGCCTCGGCTGCGGCGGGGCCGCCGGTGCGCGCCGGCGGTCAGCGCGAGCGCGGTCAGCCCGGCGGTCCAGCCGGCCAGGATGAGCCCGGCGCGAAGCGACGGCGCTGACCCGCCGGCTACGCGCCAGCCGAGGTCGGCCAGGTTATAGGAAGGCAAGGTGGCGGCGAGGTGCCGCAGCACGGGGGAGAACTGCGCCGGGGGTACCCACAGTCCGCCCAGGGCGGCCATGGCAAAGTACAGCGCCGTGGTCAGCGCGTACGCGGTCGTGGAGCTGGTCAGCGATCCGATCACGATGCCGAGCGCGACGAACGGCAGCGTCCCGGCCCACAGCAGGCCCAGGCCCGCTGCCCACTGCCAGGCCTCCAGGGTGACGTGATGGGCCAGCACGGCCGTGACCGCCACGGCGATGATCGCCGGGAGGGCAACCATGACGCCGGCCACTATGCGCGCGGCCAGTACCCGGCCCGCAGTGAGCGGGGTGACGTCGAGGGCGCGCAGCCAGCCGCTCTCCCGGTCCCTGGCCAGCCGGGGTGCGGTGGCCGACAGCGCGCCCCACATGGCCCCGAACGCCGCCATCGCGACCATGATCTCCACCTGGGCGGGCAGCTGGCCCTCGCTCGTCCCGCGGCCGGTGAAGATGCTGGCGAAAAGCAGGTAGAAGCCGACCGGCGCGGCAATCGCCAGGACGAGGTAGCGCGGGTCGCGCAAGCTTCGCCCGAGCTCCAGCCGCAAGAAGCCAGTCACCGCGCGGCCCGCCTGCCCGCTGCCTGCCCGCGAGCCGCAGCGGCAGCCGGCGCGGCCCGGGCAGCCGACGCGGCCTGCCCGGCCACCACGGACCTGATCTCATCTACGAACCCGGCGAGCAGCCGCAGCTCCTCGGAGGAGTATCGGCGCAAGAGCTGTTCGGTGCCTTGCTGCAATCCGCTGAACGCCTCGCGCCCCCGCGCGCGCCCCTGCTCGGTCACCTCCACGAGCACTCGCCTGCGGTCGCCGGGGTCGCTGACCCGGCGCAAGTCCCCCTGCCGTTCCGCCCGGTCGATCACGCTGGTGACCGCCGATGTGCTCAGGCCGCCCTGCTCAGCCAGCGCGCCCGCGGACATCGGGCCGCCCCTGGCCACGATTTCCAGGCAGCGCAGATCAGTCCGGTGCAACCTGAACCTGGCCGCTACCGCCTCGTCCAGGGCGTCCAGGTCCGATCCCAGGGCGCGCAGCGACCGGCCGACCCGCCGGCGCAGCCCAGCCCCATCTGAATTGTCACGATTATCGGACATTCCCATCATCGTAACAAATCCACCAGAGGATCTGGTCGCGGGCAGTACGGAGATGCTGGCCCGGGCCCCCGGACTCCATCTCACCGGCCGAAGATGCCGGGCTCCGCCCCGGCGCCCGCCGGTCAGGCGCTTAACCGGGCAGCGACCACAAGTCCGTCTGCTCGTCGGCCAGCACGCCGGCCGCTGGCTGGGCCCTCGTGGCGACTAGGCGCGCGGCGGCCGCCATCTCCGAATCCCGGTCCAGCTCCGGGTCACCGCCGCGGTCGAGTCCGACGGCCGCCTGCACCCGTCCCGCCACGAGGTAGAACCCGACCAGCTTTCCCTCCGCCAGGCTCCCGCGGACGACGAAGTCGTCCCAGGTGGCAGCGTGGCCGACGTACTCCAGCTTGTGCTCGTACTGATCGGACCAGAAGGTATGGATGTAGTCATAGGGGGCCGTCGAGCCGAGCATCGACCTGGCGGCGGCGGCCCCGTGCTTCTCGGCGTTGTTGTAGTGCTCGACCCGGACCCGGCCGAAAAGAGGATGGAGATGGTTCGCGACATCGCCGGCCGCGTACACATCCGCCGCGCTGGTCCGGCACCGTTCGTCGACGAGGATGCCGTTGTCCTGCGCTAGCGATGCGCCCGTGACGGGCGGCACGTCGAGATTTATCCCGATGCCGGCCACGGCGAAGTCGCACGGCAGCCGGACGCCCCTGGCGGTGACGGCCGCCTCCAGCCGCCCGGTTCCCTCGAACCTGGCCACCTGATCTCCGGCGAGCAGCTCGACGCCATTGGCGCGGTGCATGCCGCCGATCAGCGCGCCGACCTTCTCGCCCAGGACCCGCTCCAGCGGGACCCGGCCGGGAAAGACGGCGGTCACGTGCACCCCGAGCTGCGTCAGGGAGGCCGCTAGCTCGCAGCCGATGAAGCCCATGCCCACGACTACCGCCCGCCGGCCAGGGGCCGCCTCGCCCTTGATCACGTCGCAGTCAGCCCGCGTCCGCAGGTAGTGGATACCGGGCAGTCCTGCGCCTGGTGTCGCGAGCTTGCGGCTCAGCCCGCCGGTGGCCAGCAGGAGCTGCCGGTACTCGATCTGCCGGCCGGTATCCAGCAGCGCGCGCCGGGCGGCGGCATCAATGCCCACCACGCTGGCCTGGCTGACCCGGTCGACGTCGTGCTCCTCGTACCAGCTGGCCGGCCGCACGTACCAGCCGTCGAGGTCCTCTTCCGATCGCAGGTAGGTCTTGGACAGCGGCGGCCGCCCGAAGGGAACGCTGGGTTCCCGGCTGACGAGCACGATCGGGCCACGGAAGCCTTCCTCGCGCAGGGTCACGGCGGCGTTGCCCCCGGTCATGCCGCCGCCGACGATCAAGATCGGGGTCCCGCTGATTCTCTCTGGCACCTACCGCACCATGCCCTCGGCGGCACGGCCAGAAACGCCCGGCCTGCCGCAGAGTCAGCCACGGTGCTCGATGTGCGCCTGACGGCGATAACGCCGTCAGGGGCTTCCCGGTTCGGTGATCCGCCGGTGCGCCAGGGCGTGGGCGATACGGCGGGCCGGGGCGTGGCTGGTCAGGGCCGCGATGAACGGGACTTTGTCGAGCGCATACAGCTCGGCATCCGTGGCCGCTGTCACGTCGGCGGAGCGCGGTGCGCCGGTGAGCAGTGCGATCTCGCCGAACAGGGCGCCCCGTCCCATCGTGACCAGCGGAGTGTGATCCCGGCTCACCCGCACGATGCCGTCCGCGATCACGTACAGGCAGTCGCCCGCTTCGCCCTGGCGGAGTATGACCTGGCCTGCAGGCGCGTGCACGAGCTGGAGCATCCGGGCCAGGCCCTCAATCTCCGGCGGGGGGAGCGCCGCGAATGCCGGGACCCGGCGCAGCAGGCTGACCTCGACGACCGGCACGGTCGCCCGCTGGTCGACCCGGCGCAGCCAGGGCAACGTGCCCAGCACTATCACCGGCAGGATCAGCCCCGTGGCGGCTACGGCGCCGCGATCGGACAGGAGCCAGATAAGGACGGGTACCAGGAGCGACCCGAGTGCGAACGCGGCCATTGACGCGCCTTCGAGCAGGCCGAAGATGGAGGCCTGCAGCTCGGGGGGCGCGACTCGCTGCAGCAGGCTTCGCCCGCAGACCTCTATGACCGAGCTCATCACGGCCGCCGCGGCCAGCAGCAGGATCGCGATGAGCATCGCCTGCGCGGCCGCGAGCAGGACGAAGGCGATGCCCCACAGCACAGCCGCGATGATCATGGGAGGGGCAAACCGCGGTCGTCCCACCAGGCGCGCGGTCAGCACGACACTGAGCACGCTGCCCGCGCCGAAGGCGGCATTGAGATAGCCAACGCCGGGCTGGCCGCTATGCAGCAGCGAGATCGCGAGGACGAGATACAGCACGTCGAGCGCGCCCAGCACGACGAAGTGCGCGAAGGCGCCGATCAGCAAGACCACGACACTGGCGTTGTGCCGCACTACTCGCAGCGTCTGCCCGAGCGACTGCAGGATCGTCGGACCGTCCTGCCCCCGAGTCTCGCCCGGCGCGGACGCAGACACGGACGCCGACGCAGACACGGCAGTACCGAGCCGGGGGACGAGGAAGCACGATCCGGTCGCCGATACCGCGAAGAACACCAGGACCCCGACGCTGCCCGCTGGCCCGATGAGCAGCGCCGTAACCACCGGGCCGACGACGGTACCCACGCTCTGCATCCACCCGCTCACCACATTCGCGGCGGTCAGGTCAGCGGCCGAGACGCTGACCGCAGGCAGCGCCACGGCCTGCACCGGCCGGGGGATGGTAAACGGGATCGCGGCCAGCGCCCCGGCGGCATAGACCACGACGGGCGGCGCGTGCGCCGCGATGGCCGCTGCGATGATCAGCATGGTGGCCGCCTGGGCCAGATAGGCCAGGCGCAGCAGCCGCTCAGGAGGCATCCGGTCAGCCAGCCCGGCCAGCAGGGGCGCCAGCAGCCCGCACGGCAGCAGCTGCACGGCGGCGACCTCGCCGGCCGTCGTCGCCCCGCCGCGGGCGTAGGCATAGACCAGGACGGCGATCCACTCGCCGTACTCCGCCGCATTGAACGCCAGGAACGCGAGCGACAGGCGGCGCAGCCGCCGGTTCCGCAGCGCCCGCTTCCACACCACCCGCCACTGGCTCGCCTCAGCCTGCGGCGCAGGCCGGCCGCCGCCGGCCCCTGCGGCGGACAGCCCGTGGTCACTCACGCTGGCAAAATTACCCTCCGGCCCAGGTTCCCGGCCAGGGCGCTAGCACCTCACCCGCGGTGATGCTGGCCTGGCGGCTGGGTCGGCGTCAGGGGCGGCCGTGCTCCGGCTCGGCGATCCCCGCCTCCCGCCGCACGTGACTGGCCGCGCGGGAGTGGCTATGGCGGATGGAGATGGCCACATCGAGGATCCGCAGCAGGCTGGCGCCGGCCGCCGACGGCGGGCGCAGCCGCTCGACCTGCGCTCGTGCCTCCGGATCCTGCAGCAGGCTGCGCAATGTGACCCAGGTCCAGCCGGGTACGCCGACCGCCTGGACCGCGACCTTGTCGCTCACCGGGCACAGCCTGGGCCGCTTGCGGGCCAGGAGCTTCGATGCGGTCGCAGTGCCAACGCCCGGCATCCTGAGCAGGAAGTCCCACAGGGGGTCCACCGCGGCCAGATCATCGTCGGTGGCTTCCCACAGATCGGTGTCGCTGCTGATCGCCGCGAGCAGCCGGGAGACCTTGGCGGACTCGGGGCCGAGCAGCTGGCGTACCGTGTCCGGGCGCCAGACGATATCCAGCAGGGACACGGCCAGCAGGTCGTCGGGGGTCACCTCATCGCGCGGGTTGGCGCCCACGAGGGCAAAGGTCATCCCGGCGAAGACATCATCGGGGTCGAAGTAGGCGGCCACGGCGCGAGCCAGGCCAGGATCGGCCAGGCCAGCGCGCAGCCGCCGGACGGCGCCACTCACGGCATCATTGGGGGGTAACGAAGTCATTGCCTTAGTATGGCGTGGCCGTGACACAGGGGGAAACTCATTCGGGCCCGGTACCGTGTCGATGTGACAGCCAGCCCGCCCCTTGCCGATGAGGATCTGGTCAGCACCGCTGGCGAACGGGAGGTCCTGGAGGGGTTCCTCGACTACCAGCGTCAAGTGATCAGCGGCAAACTCCGCGGCCTGTCCGAGGACGACGCCCGCCGGCGCCTCGTGCCTTCGCTGACCACCCTCATCGGGCTCGTCAAGCACGCGGCCGCCGTGGAACGCAACTGGTTCCAGCACTTTCTCGCCCAGCGGCCACGCGAGCAGATCACCGGAAACGCCAGGGGCGACGCCGGCAGCTGGGCGGCGGGCCCCGGCGAAACCGTCGCCGACGTCATCGCGCAGTACGCTGCCGCCTGCGCCGAGTCCCGGCAGATCGCAGCCCGCTTCGGCCTGGACGACACCGTGCCGCACGACCGGCTCGGCCGGGTGTCACTGCGCTGGATCTACGTGCACATGATCAGGGAACACGCACGGCACGCCGGGCACGCTGACATCCTCCGCGAGCAGATCGACGGGGCAACCGGCGACTGAACCCACCCCGGCCGCACCCACGCCGGCCGCACCCACGCCGGCCGCACCCACGCCGGCCGCCTGAAGAAGCTCTCTCCTGGCGGGCTAGCCGCGGCGGGACAGGAACCCGCCGATTCCCTCGTCGTCCTCGTTGGCTATGAACGCCCCCGGCACCGTCACGAGGATCTCGTCGGCGTGAGTGAGACACGCCCAGACCGTGCCCCCGGCAGAGTCGGCGAGCTTCACGTCAGCATTCTTCGGGCAGGGCATCCCGTCAAAGCTGCTCACCTGGCAGGGGGCGGTCGTTCCGCCACTGGCCTCGACCAGGGCCGCGGCCTCCGTCAGCAGGGAGAAGCGGGGCGAGGTCCCGTCATCAGCGGTCGCCGGCTGGGACGCCGATCGCTCTTGCTGGCCGATCAGCACGGTATTGCCATCGGGATCCAGGAGCTTCACCTCGCCGCCCAGCGCGTGCGCGGGATGGCCCATGTGGGCCACCTCCACTCCGGCCGCCTCAAGCCCGCTGACGACCGCATCGACATCAAGGAAGTAGAAGTAGAACAGCAGCGGCAGCCGGGGGATGTCGAGCGGTGGCGTGGTCGAGGCCAGCAGGACAAAATGCCCGTCGTGGTGCAGGGAGACCCACGCTGAGGTGGGAGCGCTGCCGGTGCCCTGCTGCTGAAAGCCGAGCAGCCCGTAAAAGGCACGAGATCTGTCGATATCCCCGACATAGGTCACGGCGACCATCGACTGCACGGCAGGCGTCATCGGCACAACATACGCCTCTTCGACGGCGATCAGGCCCGCGCCCGGACGCTGCCGTGCCGGGCCGGCTGCTGGCGACTTGCAGGCATCCGCCGCCGCTGCCGCCCGGCCCGCGACATCGGGCCGGTCCGTGACATGCTCGCCGGACCGCCGATTCTGCCCGGGCCCCGCAGTACTTCGCTACCGTTGCGCAGGCCGTCCGCGCATTTCGCTCCTGACCATAGGGCGGGACCGATCAGGAGGACGAATGGGCCAGGCCATCGGAGGGTCGCTGCCGCTGGCGATCGGGATCGCGCTCAGCCCCATCCCCATCATCGCGGTCGTGCTCATGCTCACCACCCCCAGGGCCAAGGGCAACAGCCTGGCGTTCCTGCTCGGCTGGCTGCTCGGTCTCGGCATCGTCGGGGCCATCGTGCTGGCGCTGGCCGGCCCGGCCGGAGCCAGTCAGTCCGGCGCCCCCGCCACCTGGGTCAGCTGGGTCAAGATCGTCCTTGGCGTCCTGCTGCTCCTGGTCGCGCTCCGCCAGTTCCGCGGCCGCCCGCACGAGGGCGAGGACGCGCCGATGCCCAAATGGATGGGCGCCATCGACAAGATCAGGCCGCTCACCGCAATCGGCTTCGGCGCCCTGCTGGCCGGGGCCAACCCCAAGAACCTGCTCCTGGCCGTGGCCGGCGCCGCCGCGATCGCCCAGACCGGCATCTCAGGAACACAGCAGGCCATCGCCTACCTGATCTTCGCGCTGATCGGCACCATCGGAGTGGCCGCGCCCGTGGTCATCTACTTCGCCATGGGCGACCGCTCCCAGGAGATACTGGCCAAGCTGAACGCCCGGATGGGGCGCAGCAACGCAGTGATCATATCCGTTATCTGCCTGATCATCGGGGCCAAGCTGATCGGCGACGCGATCGGCGCGCTGACCTGACCTGACCAGGCCAGGCCAGGCGACGCGGCGCGGAGTGTATGCGTCGCCGGCGCCCTACGGGGTCTCGCGGATCACGCTGGCCGGGTCCTTATCCCGGCGCAGTCCCTGGTAACGCGGGTGCCGCAGCTGCCCGGCGCTGGTCCACTCGCTGAACGCCACCTGGCCGACCAGCCTCGGCTCCACCCAGTGCACGCCCGAACGCGGCAGCGCGCCGCGATCGAACGGCGGCTGCGGCCGTTCCAGGCCAGCCAGCGTGCGGGTCAGGCTGACCAGGACGGCGTGATCGAAGCCGGTGCCCACCTTGCCCGCATAGGCCAGCTGGCCGTCGCGGTCGTAGTAGCCGAGCAGCAGCGCGCCGAGGCCGGTCCGCGTGCCCTGCGGATCGGTGTAGCCGCCGATGACGAATTCCTGGCCGTTCTCGCACTTGAATTTCAGCCAGTCCCGCGACCGGCCGGACCGGTACGGCGCGTCGGCGCGCTTGACGACCAGGCCTTCCCAGCCGAGCTGGCAGGCACGGGCGAAATAGGCCTCGCCGTCGCGCCTGCGATGCTGGGCATACCGGATCGGGCCGCCGAACGACAGCAGCCGGCGCAGGACCTGCTTGCGCTGGAGCAGCGGCAGGGCCCGGGCATCACGGCCGTCCGCCCACAGGACATCGAACACGTAGTAGTACACCGGCACGGCCGCCCGCAGCTCCGCGCCGGGATGGTGCACCCCGAGCCGCTGCTGGAGCCGGCTGAAGCTGGTGGCCGCGCCGTCGAACGCGACCACCTCGCCGTCCACGATGAAGTCGGTGCTGCCCTGGGCCTCCAGCGCGACGGCGATCTCGGGATAGGTGGCATTGACCTGCTGCTCGTTGCGGGTCATGAGCCGCAGATGATCGCTGGCCCGGTAGGCCAGGCAGCGCTCCCCGTCGAATTTCCGCTCATAGAGCCAGTCCGGATCGCTGAACCTGTCCTTGGTGAGCGTGGCCAGCTCGGGTTCCACCCAGGCCGGCGCCCCGGCGACGGCGACTGGCACCGGTGGAGCCGTTTTGCTGATATCTCGTGCCCTGGGTGCCAGGCCAGATCGCCCATCGGTCATCAGCCTGCCCCCTGCCGTCGCCCGCACGATGCGTGTCTCACGAGCGTTACCCGCCACCTGCCCCGCTACACCTCAGCGGACACAGTGGCGGCCGGCCCCTCTGGCCTGCCCGGCCCGCGGCCGCCTAGGTCTCGCGCGCCGCGGCAGGAGCGGGCGACCAGGCCGGGTCACGTCCGCTGAGGGCCACGACGCGGCTGAGCAGCGGCGCGGTGTCCGGCGCGGCGACCGGCGCGCTGTAGGCCTCGCCGCGCAGCTCCTCCTGGTCGGCGAACTGGGCGATGAAGCCGTGCGCGACCTCGAGGGCCTCCTCGTCGCAGTCGTAGGACTGCCCGCTGGCCCTGGCCACGTCCCAGCCGTGAATCACGAGCTCCTCGAGGGCGACGACGCCGGCCATCTCGCCGGGCAGGTCGATTCCGCCGGCCCTGGTCATCCCGCTGCGCGCGGCCGGATCCCGCCACGCCTGGGCCAGGACGGCGAGGTTCCGCGGTATCCGCGTCCGCCAGTCGGCTCCCAGCCGGGCCGCGTCGCCCACGGGACTCTGCGATGCGGCGCCATCAACGGCCTTGGTAGCGGCGGCGGTAAAGCCCAGCGCGACCCCGTTGACGTGATCGAGCAGGTCACCGAGGACATAGGACCGGCATGGCGTCGGCGCGCCGAGCAGCTCGTCGGGCACATTGCTGACCAGTACCGCCATCCGCTGGGCTGCTGGTCCCAGGTCTGTGAAGGTCATCGGGGATCCTCCTGGAGATCTCGGGGTCGCCGTTCCCCGGTAGACGGGCGGGCGCCGGCAAAGTCATCGGCGAGCGGCACCGGGTGCGCCGATAAGTTTCGCAGTGCCGGACCGTCGGAACCAGAGACCGAGAGGAGCTGATCCAGATGGCCGGTTACGTGAACCTACCTGGCGTACGGACCTGGTACGGGGAGAGCGGTGCGGGCGAACCGCTCGTGCTGCTGCACGGCGGGGTCGTCGATGCCCGGTTCTTCGACGGCAATATCGGCCCGCTGGCCGCCAGGTTCCGCGTCTTCACTCCGGACCTGCGCGGTCACGGTCACACCCCCGATGTCGACGGGCCGTTCAGCTACGAAGCCTTCGCCCGCGACACGATCGAGTTCCTGGAGGGCGTGGTCGAGGGGCCCGCGCACCTGGCCGGGCACAGCGTCGGCGCCGGCGTGGCCCTGCTGGTCGCTGTGCGCCGTCCCGACCTGGTCCGCCGCCTGGTCCTGATCAGCGGCGCCTATCACCACGACGGCCTGCTGCCGGGGACCGACCAGGTCGACGTGGATCAGGTGGTCGCGGCCTTCGGCGCGTCTTACGGGGAGGTATCGCCCGATGGCCGGGAGCACTACCCGGTGATCGTCAGGAAGGTTGCCGACATGGATACCAGGGAGCCGACCCTGACCGTGACTGACCTGGAGCACGTGACCAGCCGGACGCTGATACTGGCCAGCGACGACGACATCATCACCCTGGAGCACACACTGGCGCTTTACCGGGGCATCCAGGACTCCGAGCTGGCCGTGGTGCCCGGCACGTCGCACTTCCTGATCCAGGAGAAGCCGGAGTTGTGCAACAAGATCATCGTAGACTTCCTGGCCACTGACGCCGTGCCCACCATCGCGCCGATGCGCCGGGGCTGAAGCCGGCGCGCCCGGGGGCTGAATGCGCCGGGGCTGAACCGGTCACCGCTCCTGTGCGTGCAGGAGATGAGGTCACGATGAGCCCCTGCCGCCGAATCAAGCCAGCGTTGCGATGGCGCGATGCCCGCCGGCCCTGAGGGCGCCCCGGCCCCGGCCGCAGCCCGGCAGCGCCCCGTGATCCGGACCTGGATCAAGACGGCATCGTTCCCGCCGGGTCTCGAGCGGCCGGTCCGGATCGCGGTGAACCTGGCGGGCGCGGTGGACGCCGTGCTCTTCGCGCACGCGAGCCTGCAGTTCTACCTGCGCACGCACAGTCTCATCGGGGCCGCGTTCCTGGCCGAGCAGACATGGTTCGTGCTGGCTTTCCTGGTCCGGCGGCCGCCGGTGGCGGTGAGCCGCAGTCCGTGGAGCTGGCTATTAGCAATCGGCGGGACTTTCGCGGGGCTGCTGGTCCGGCCCGACGGCGCGCATCCGCCCTGGGGCGTGGAAGCCGGGCTGGTCCTGCAACTGGCCGGGCTGGCCGTCTGCGTCATGTCGCTGGTCGCGCTCGGCCGTTCCTTCGGCCTGGTGGCCGCCGACCGGGGGCTGGTGACCAGGGGGACGTACGCCGTCGTGCGGCACCCGGTCTATGCGTCCTATCTCCTGATTCAGTCGGGGTACCTGCTGCAGAGCATCTCGCTGCGTAACGTCCTGGTCATGCTGCTGGCCAGCGGCTGCAACGTCGGCCGCGCGCTGATGGAGGAGCGCGTGCTCAGCGGATCATCGGCGTATGAGGCCTACCGGCAGCGCGTCCGGTGGAGGATGGTCCCCGGCATCTGGTAAGCGTGCCGGGTCAGGCTCACTGCGGCAGGTAGAGGTGCAGGCCGGCGGGCATGTGGTCGGTGTGGGAGATCCGGCCACGGAAGATGCCGTTGATGTAGGCGGCGACGTTGCCTGGGTAGACGCCGCCGGGGCTGTGGTGGGCGGTGAGGCGCAGGATGGCGGACGGCTGGCAGTCGTGCTGGTCGGCGAGCCCGGCGAGGGACTGGTGGCCAGCGGTGGTGTGCTCGATCACCTTTGCTTCTTTCTTGGGCGTCTTGCCGAGTGCGGCGGTCATCGCCGCCAGGGTCCGGTAGTTGGCCACATCACGGTCGATCCGGCCGGTCGTCTCGTACTGATGCGCCGCCCAGGTCTTCCACGGCTCCGGCACCCGGGGGTGCCCGCGCGGGCTGGACGGATCGGCGATCCACAGCGGGTAATGGCCCATGCCGGCGCAGTTCCCTTCCTGCGCGAAGCTGATGAACGTGTAGACCAGCGGGGTGCGGTCCAGGACGCGATGCAGCTCGGCGAGGACCTCGCGGCCCCAGGCGGCGACCTCAGCCGGCGAGCGGCCGTTGGTGACCTCCAGGTCCAGGCAGACCGCATCGCGGTCGGTGAATCCGATCTTGGCCAGCTCGCCGGTGAAGAACGCCACCGTGCCCGCGGCTGAGGTACTCGGATGGCCGAACGTGTAGGCGACCCGGCCCTTCTTGGCCGCCCCCAGCGTGCGCCAGTCGGCGGCCGCCTCCGGGTTCACGTACCTGGTGCCATCGGCCTCCAGCTCGGTCAGCTTGACCGCCGCCCAGTCGATGTGCCCGGCGATCGGCAGCCACGTCGACGGGGGGCCCTGGAAGCTCGAGACGTCCACACCGGGAAGGGTCACGTGCTCATCCTCTCAGCCGCGGCGGCCACGGGCCGGCGGATTAGCGTCATCCCGCTGATGCCGCTGGCCGGCCTCGGCCAGGATGGCCGGGCCGTGCTCGCCCGCCGATGGCGCCGGACCGGGCGGCGGGAGAGTCAGGCCCGGCATCTCGAGCCAGCGTCCCGGCCCGACCTGCGAGACGCCGCGGTCGTCCTGCTCGATGATCGTCAGCAGGCCGTGCCTGATGAGCTGCTCGTCATCGACGAGCTCCTGTACCTGGCGCGCCCGCACCGCGGGGATCCGGGCGGCCGCCGCGCGCCGCAGGATCTCCGTGACGGGCAGGCGCGCGACCGCGCCCGCGACGGCCTCGGTGATGGCGGCCTGGCCGGTGCTGGCTTCCTGGTCGGCGAGCGGCGCATGCACGGGCAGGTCGCCTGCGGCGACCAGCCCCGCGCTGACCAGCCCCGCGCTGACCAGGCCAGGGAGGTCCATCGGCCGCACCGCGCCCAGGCGCACCCATCCGTCGGCGCCGCGGTACAGGCGGTCCAGGGGGTGGCTGCCGGGGAAGTCCCGGCCGCCGACCGGCGCCGGCGGCGCTCCGGTGAAGCGCACGAGATGCTCGGACTGCAGCAGGCAGGAGGAGGCGCAGAGCGTGATGCTGACGAGCTGGCCGCCGCCGATCCGGGTGCGCGCGAATAGCGCGGCGCAGGCGCCCAGGGCGCCCAGGCCCCCGGCGAGCACGTCGTTGATCGGGATGGTGAGGAAGACGGGGCTGTCGGCCTCATCCGGCCCGCCCTGGGCGCGCATGATGCCGCTCATCGCCTGCACGACCGGATCAAAGCCGGGCCGCCGCCCCAGCGTCCCTGACTCGCCGAACGCGCTGATCGATACGCTCGTGATCAGGGGATTGACCGCAGCGAGGCGGTCATGGTCGATACCCAGGCGGCGGAGCACGCCGGAGCGGTAGTTGTCGACCACCACGTCGGCCGTGCGGGCCAGCTGCAAGAAAGCGTCCGCGCTCTGGCTGTCGGTCAGGTCCAGGAGCAGGCTTCGCTGACCGCGGTTGTAGACAGAGAATCCGACGCCGCCCCGGCCGCCGTGGGCAACCCGGAACTCGTCTCCGCGCGGCGGCCGCTCGACCTTCACCACGTCGGCCCCCAGCTCGCCCAGGAGCGTGGCCACGTACGGCCCGGCGATGATTGTCCCCAGGTTCAGGACCCGCAGGCCGGCCAGCGGCGGCTCGGCCGCAGCCGGCTCCCGGACGTGAGCGGCGTGGCGCGCGGGCCAGCCAGCGTCGAGTTCGGTGATGGCCGGATGACGGGTGCGTGCCGCGTGCCGGAGCGAGACCGGGGTCTGCGACAGCCCGATCAGGGCGCCCGGCATGACGATATCCTCGCCCGCGTCGTTGCGCAGCTGCGCCCGCAGGCCGATCGAGGCCACCTGTTCATGGTCAAGCCAGTCCGCGGCCCCGGCGACGGCAGCGGCCGGGACGTCCGCGTTCTGCAGGAGATCCAGCCAGGCCGCTCGCGGCTGGCCCTGGAATAGCTGCTCCAGCTCGCGGGTGACCCACCCGAGATTCTCGGGCTGCCTGACCCTGGCCGGATCCCCGCCGATGCGGGGGTCGTCGAGTATCCAGGCCGCGCCAGCCGCCCGGAAGCCCCGTTCTATGAAAGCCGCCGTGAAGGCGCCGAAGAACAGCCACTGGCCGTCACGGCAGCGATAGCACCGGTAATTCGGCAGCGTCCCGCCGGGCCCGCCGGGCCGCTGCACGTGCGGCTCGTCCCGGCCGGCGGCGAATCCGCCGGGGGAGACCAGCTGTCCGCCGTGCGCGCCGCCCGCGATCACCAGCGGGGCCAGGGCCGGCCGAGCTGCCTGCCGACCAGCAGCGCGACGGCCGTGATCGCGGCCCAGATTCCCTGCATGTGCAGGGCGACGGGGTAAATGCAGTCGACCGGGACATCATCGTAAGATGCCTGGCTCCAGGCATGGCCGAGCCAGGCGAACAGCAGACCCGCCTGCTCCTGCTGGGTCGCCGGTTCCTGCTGGCCTGCCCAGGGCGTCTCGCCGAGCAGGTAAGGCGGCATGACGATCCAGAAGCCCGGCTGCCCCGGGCGCAGGCCCCGTGCCAGCAGGCCCTGGTAACTTGCGCCGCCGTCACCCGTGCCGGCCAGGACAACGTCGGCTCGGGCGATCAGGTGGTCGAGGGCCAGGAGGTCAGCGGGCAGTGACGGGTCCAGGACGGCCGACCGCTTGCCGCGATCCCACATGTGCAGGCCGGGTTCGGCCCTCGACGGTCCGCCGCCCGGCGGGTAGATCTTGATAACGTCCGCGCCAAGATCCGCGAGCAGCATGCCGGCGACCGGGCCGGCCAGCCCGGCGGTCAGATCGACGACGCGAACCCCGTCAAGCGCCCCCGGCACCCCGCCCGCCGGGGTGACGCTGCCCTGCGAGGCGCCGCTACCTGCCGGGGCGCCGCTACCTGCCGGGGCGCCGCTCTCCAGGGTGCCGCCGCCTGCCGCTGGCGATCCAGCCTGATCCGCAGTCGTCACGTCCGCTCTCCTGTCCGCCGCCTACCGCAGTGGTCACGCCTACCGCAGTTGCCCTGGCTACTGCAGTTGTCACAGCTACCGCAGGGCCATGCCGCCGTCGACCGTCACTACCTGCCCGGTGACGAACCGGGCGAGGACGAGCCCCATGATCGCCTCGGCGACATCCTCGGGCCGGGCGGTGCGGCCCAGCGGCGCCTGCGCCCGGACCCGCTCGCGGATCGCGTCCCAGCCGGCGGTCCAGGGCGTGTCGACGAGGCCGGGCGCCACCGCGTTCACCCGGATCTGCGGGCCGAGCGTGTTCGCCAGCAGCAGCGTGAGGTGGTTGATGCCGGCCTTGGAGACCGCGTAGGGAATGGAGCTGCCCGTCGGGCGCAGGCCGGCTGACCGAGGTGACGTTGACCACGGCGCCGTCCGCGCTGGCGCGCAGCGCGGGGACGCACGCACGCGTCATGTGCCAGGTGCCCAGCAGGTTGACTCCCAGGATCCGCTGCCAGACCTCATCGGTGGCCGCGGCCAGATCAGAGTGCGCGATGACCTCCGTGGTCCCTGCGTTGTTGACCAGGATGTCGAGCCGCCCGAACTGCTCCAGGGTGGTGGCGACGAGCGCCTCGCACGCCGCATCGTCGGCGATATCGGCCTGAACGTACCGGGCCCCCGGCAGGGAGTCCGCGACCGCCTGGCCGGCCGCCACCGAGCTCGACGAGTTGATGACGACCGATGCTCCCGCTCGCGCGAGCGACCGTGCTGCCGCCTCGCCGATACCGCTGGAGGAGCCAGTGACGACCGCCACCTTGCCCTCAAGGCTCATGACATCTCCCTCGCGTCTCGCGTGCGGGCCCGCCGTCGCAGCAGAAGTCGCAGATAGGCCAAGCTAGATATTAGAATCGTATTCTATTACACTGTACCCTGCACGCCCGTCGGAGTCCTGCCCCGCTATTGTCAATGATTTGGCTTTCTCGTCATTTCCGGTGTTCCCGGCCCGGCAAATGACGGCTGATGGAGCCTAAAGAAAAAGCCCGGTGTTCGCGAGCGCCGCGATGCATATACCCGAGGAGAGGGCGAGGAATGACCGAGCTGCCCAGTTACCAAGACCTCCCGCCCGCGCCGCGTGGCGGGCGCTCCGCGTGGGGGCTGTTCGGCTCCGATGACAATCTGGGACTTGTCAATCTCATGACGCCCGACCGGATCGCGGCCAGTGCCGCCCTGATCAGGAAAGGGCAGGTTTTCCCCCTGGACATGCCGCTGGGCAGCATTGCCCCGGCCCTGGCCAGGTACCGCGGAGTACCGCGTCATCACGTCCTGCACCAGCCGGGGACGATCGGCTTCGATGATGTCTACGACAACTTCTACCCGCAGGCCTCCAGCCAGTGGGATTCCCTGGCGCACGTGGCCTACTGGCCGGACGAGCTGTACAACGGCGCTACCGAGCAGGACGTGCTGTCCGGGCGCCGGAACACCATTGACCACTGGGCGCGGCACGGGATCGCCGGCCGCGCGATCGTGCTGGACGTCGAGCGGGCGATGCGTGAGGCCGGGAGGCACTACCATCCGGGGGAGAGCATCGCGCTCGGCGTCGAGGAGCTTGAACTGGCCCGGCGGCAGGCCGGCGCCGACTTCGCCCCCGGTGACACGATCCTGCTGCAGACGGGCTTCGCCGCCTGGTACCTGCAGCAGCCGCAGCCGGTGCGGGAGCGGATGCACGGCCGGGTCGTCGCTCCGGGCATCGAGCACAGCGAGGCCATCTGCGAATACCTCTGGAACAGCCACGCCGCGGCCATTGGCTCGGACACATTCGGCGTGGAGGTATGGCCTGCCGACCTGAGCCCGCAGGCGCACCCGACGGGATTCCTCCACCAGCTGCTCATCGGCCAGCTCGGGATGGCGCTCGGCGAGCTGTGGTGGCTCAGGGATCTCGCCGACGACTGCGCCGCCGATGGCGTTTATGAGGCATTTTTCGTCAGTGCCCCGCTTAACGCACCGGGCGGAATCGGCTCACCCGCCAATGCGGTCGCAATTAAGTGATTAAGCAGTGATTAAGCAGAGTCGACTTCCCGCCGCCAGGCCTGCCACAACTTGAACAGTGCCGCCTTATCTCCGGCCAGGTAGAGCCGGGTCACCGCCGAGCGCTCGGCAGGCGTGAGACCGGGCCGGTTCATGTGATCCGCGTAGATGCCGTCTAACGCGCAGATGTCGCAGCCTTTGGTGTAGCGCGTATGCCCGCATCCGGTCCGCACCGGTCTCGGCTGGTCCGCCGGGCGAGGCCGGGCACCATGGGTCCGCGGCGCATCTGGCCCCGATGAAGCCGGCGTCAGTGGCTGCCGCATTGCAGGTCCTCCGTTCGCCGAGCATGATCATACGTCAACCGAACGCCGTTCGGTTTTCGTGAAGTCTAGCGGCCGACGGCGTGCCAAGCGCGTGCCCATGCCGACTATGTTCCGACAGAACGGGAAGCTGCCGGCCCGGCTGAGCGGCCCGAAGGCCGTCAGGCCGGTCTTCGGGTTAACGGGGACTCTCGCGACCCCGCGATGGCCCGTCTGGCTCCCCCCAGCCACACAGGTCCTACCCGTTGGATGTGACATCCGACGGGTTGCGTGCCGTAGAAATTCACACCCATCCGGCTGGACACCGGCCGCAGGGAGCTGTGGGCTCCCGGCGGCCCGCGATCAGCCAGGCAGGAGAGGGTCGGTCCAGCGCGCCCCAGCGCCGCGCGACATGACGGGACGTGACGGGCCGGGGCGGCGACGGGCCGGGGCGGGACGTAGCGTGACACTCAGCGCCGCAGGCCGTGCCGGGTGGCGAAGGCCTCGAGCTGGCGGAGTTGCTCGTTCAGGTCGGCCGGGGTCGTGCCGACGACGAGGCGGTCGACGCCCTGGGCGGCGTAGGCATCGGCACCGCTGCGCTCCAGGTCGATCGAACTCCAGCGGGTGTACTCGAGAACCTCCGGGTCGCGGCCCGCGGCGAGAGCGGTCGTGCGCATCAGCTCGATCTGAGCGAGCCGTTCGGCCGGGGTCAGCCGGCCGCCGGGGAAGTACCCGTCGCCGCGCCGGCCGGCGCGGCGGGCGGCGGCCGCACTCGAGCCGCCGACGTGGATCGGCAGCATCTGCAGCGGCTTTGGATAACTGGTCGCGTTCTCGAACGAGTAGAACTCGCCGTCGAAGCCCGTGCCGGCGGCGTCGCCCGCCCAGAGTGCGCGCAGGACGTCGATCGCCTCGTCGGCGCGGCGGCCGCGGGTCGCGTAATCGACTCCGACGGCGGCAGCCTCGCCGGGGAGGCCGCCGACCCCGATCGTGAGCAGGCGCATGCGGCCGCTGGACAGCACGTCGATCGTTGCCAGGCGCTTGGCCAGCCCCACCGGGTGGTGGAAGGGCAGCAGCAGCACGCCCGTGCCGAGCAGGATCGTGGTCGTCGACGCGGCGACGAAGGCCAGGCATTCGAGCGGGTCGGCGATCGGCAGGTCAGGCGCGAACTCGACCTCGCCCACCCGCGCGCCCGGGTAGAGGGCGACATGCTCGGGCAGGTAGAACGACTCGAACCCCAGGTCGTCGGCGTGGCGGGCGATCGCCCTCAGGTTCGCCGGGTCGGTGCCCGCGGCGGCGGTGTTGTAATTGAGGCCGAATTTCACGCCTCCAGTTTCTCCCCTACGCAGACGCGGGAGCGGAGTTCGGGCAGTGATAGATTCGCCACGCGTCTGCGCTAGCGACTTCGAGAACTCGGGAGGTATCACCGGTGGCTACGTATCGGATGGTCTACGGAGACGAGGAGCAGGTGGTGCGGGAGACGTTCGAGAACGTCGACGACCTGCAGCGTGAGGACGGCTGGGTCGTGCTCTTCCGCGGCGATGACGCGTTCCTGCGCGTGCAGGAGATCCACGTCCAGTCGCTGGAGCGGCTAGATCAGTAGCTCGCCCGGCACCGGCCCGCAGGAGGCATCATGACGCAGCAGACCCCGGACCCGCCGGATGAGCGGTTCCACCGCGACCGCCGCGAGCACGGCGGTACGCCCGCCCACGTTGACGATGATCAGCTGGCCCGCCTGACCGAGGAAGAGCGCGTCGAGGCGGGAATCGACGACTACGACCCGGACGAGGTACCCCCCGCGACCGATGCGCCGCCTGTCCCGGACGTGACGCAGACGGACGAGTACCTCGAGGAGAGGGCCGAGATCCGCCGGGAGGTCGATGAAGGTGAGCTAGGCCCCGGCGCCGAGCGGGATCCTTTCCCGCCCACGCACTACGACCGGTCCTGAGCCCAGAGGTCAGCCGCCAGGGACGAGCGCGATCTTCCCGCGGGTGTGACGCTGCTCAAGATCCTGGTATGCCGCCCGGACCTCATCCAGCGGATAGACCCTGGCGATCGGTATTTCCAGGCGGCCGGCACTGATCAGCCCGGCGAGTTCGGACAGTACTTCAGCGCTCGCGCCGTCGCTGTTCCCGGCGGTCTTGACGCCGAATTTTTCCGCTGCCCCGAAGTCGATGATGGTGTCAATACGGTCGGGCCGTACGCCCAGGCTGATGGCGAGCTCGACGTAGCCAGATCCGAAGGTATCGATGAAGGCGTCCACGCGGCCGCCGCTGGCGTCCCGGATCCGGTCAGCGACTCCGTCCCCGTAGGTGACGGGGGTCACGCCTTTCCCGACGAGCCACGGGTGATGCTCCGGGCTGGCCAGGCCGATCACCCGAGCGCCGGCCGCGGCCGCGAGCTGGACGGCAATCGATCCCACCCCGCCCGCGGCGCCTGACACGACCACGATGTCGCCAGGGCCGGCTGACACGGCCCGCACCGCGGCATAGGCGGTCGTGCCCGCCACGAACAAGGCGCCCGCCGCCTCCCAGGAGACCCGGGCCGGGCGCGTGGCCAGATCAGCGGCCTCGACCAGGACGAAATCAGCATGGCTCGCGCGGTTATGAGTGAATCCGATTACCTCGTCGCCCACGGCGAAGGCATCGACCCCGTCGCCGACCTCGGCCACTATCCCGGCCAGGTCGCTGCCCTGCCCGGACGGAAACGTCGCGGGCCACCTGTCGGCCAGCAGGCCCTTGCGGATCGACGCCTCACCCGGATTGATCCCGGCCGCCTTCACCTGGACCACCACCTGGCCAGGGCCGGGGACCGGCCGGGGGACCTCCACTACCTTCAGCACGTCGATCCCGCCGTATTCGTCAAACCTGACTGCCCTGGCCATACCGCCCGCTCTCGGTCGCCTGACTCGTGATCACGGCAGTCCGGCGCCTATGGGCCCGGGCCGCCAGGATCAGGTAACGGCGACCGCGCTAACGCCATTCCCTGAGCACCATTCACGACCGGGCCGCCGGGCGTGCGAGGCTGGAGTCATGCGCTTTGACACCAAGATCGCGATAGCGGTCCGGGAGGACCTGGCCACCTGGCAGAAGCTCAACGTCACCGCGTTCCTGGCCAGCGGGCTGGCCGCCGGCGTCGATGAGCTGGCCGGCAAGCCGTACGAGGACGGTTCGGGCCACCTTTACCTGGAGATGTTCCGCCAGCCGGTGCTCATCTTCACCGGGACGGCCGACGCGCTGGCGGCCGTCCGCGAGCGCGCGCTGGCCCGCTCCCTGCCCATCGGGATCTACACCGATGAGCTCTTCGCGACCGGCAACGACGATGACAACCGCGCGGCGGTCCGGGCAGTACAGGCCGACCTGCTGCGGCTGGCCGGAGTCGCCGTCTACGGGCCGCGCAACGGCATCGACAAGGTCTGCAAGGGCCTGACCCTGCACCCGTGACGCACCAGCGATCAGGCCCCGCTAGATGTCACAGCTCAGAGTTACCGTCACTCGCCAGCGCCCGTCCGGCGAGACGGGCCGCCGCCGCTGGAGCGAGATCCGGCGGCGCTGCCGGCGACTCGGCGTCGAGGCAGAACGGGTCGTCCTGCGGGACGCGACCGCGCCGCCCGACGTGGCGCGGATCCTGGACGCCGTGATCCGACGCCCCGGGCCGGTCTCCGCGCTGGTATGTGCGACCCACGGGCTGGCCCCTGCTGCTGCGCGGCCTGTCGGCGGCCCGGCTGGAATTGCCTCGCGACTGCTCGTTCGTGACCTATGGTGATTCCGAATGGGCTGCCGCCTACCGTCCGGCGATCAGTACCGTGACTATGGATCTTTACGCCGTCGCGGCAGTTATGACGCGACGGATCATCGCCGGGCTGAGCGGTTCTGCTGAATCCTCTGGCGAGATTCCCCAGCCATCGCAGTTCCTGCGCCGTGAAAGCACGGGACCCTTTCCTGGCCGCCTTTCCTGAGTACGATGATAACCCCCTGGAAGAAGGTACTCATGACTGGAAAGCTTCAGATCGGGCCGGACGGCCGGGTGACCGGCCCAGTAACGATCAGCTATAACACCCCGTTCCCGACCAACAATGGCTCCCTCGGGTCCGGGGCCATGATGGGCGTCGTGATGCACACGATGGTCGGGAATCTGCCCGGCACCATCGAGATCTTCAATGATCCAGCGCCGGGTGGTAACCCGGCTAATGCCGTCAGCGCCCATTTCGGCATCGCCCAGGACGGCTCGGTCTGCCAGTTCGGGCCGATCGGCAAGGGCTGGATCGCCTGGGCGGAGGTGGCCGGCAACGACGCGTGGTACTCAATCGAGCACGCGGACGACGGCAACACGAAGAATCCGCTCACCGACGCGCAGCTCACCGCCTCAGCTCAGCTGGTCGAGGTCCTCAGCAGGTTCGCCGGCTTCCCCCTGCAGGTCACCGACTCGGTAGAGGTCCCCGGCTACGGGACGCACGTCATGGGCGGAGCAGCCTGGGGCGGCCACACATGCCCCGGCCCCGGCCCGCGGGCCGGGCAGCGGCAGCAGATCATCACCCGCGCCCAGGCGATCCGGGCCGGCCAGGTTTCCTGGACGAGCGACGGGACCCTCTCCCTGACGGAACTCGCCGCGCGGCGCAAGAGCGCGCCGTCGGCGATCCTGCGCATGACCGCGATCTATGACGGGGTGTTTTCCGCTGGCGTAGCGGCGTACGTCAACGGCGTGTTCGGAGAGACCATCTCGCCGGGCGCTCCCATCCCGCCGGGGCTTGTCCTGCAGGTGCCGGGCCACTGAGCAGGGCCCAGGCCAGTGACGCCCATTCCCCCCGAGCTCGGCGGCCAGCCGGACCGGGTCAAGTGGAACGCCCGCTACCAGGATGGATTCCGCGCCTCGTTCCGTCCCCATCCGCTGGCGCAGCGAGCGCTGGACCTGGAGCCTGCAGCGGGGCCCGTTCTTGACCTGGCGAGCGGGCCCTCGGGCAGCGCCCTGCTGGCGGCCGCGGCCGGGCGCCGGGTCACGGCGGTGGACGTCTCCGACGTGGCCCTCGGCCTGCTCGTCCAGGAGGCCCGGCGCCGCGGGCTCGGCGATCTGATCACGGTCGTGCACGCCGATCTGCAGGTCTGGCGGCCGGCGGCGGGCGCCTATGCTCTGGTGCTGGGCACCGGCTACTGGGACCGGTCCGTCTTCACCGCGGCGGCGCAGGCGGTGGTCGCTGGCGGCCTGATCGGCTGGGAGGCGTTCACGGCCGATGCCGGGACCGCGCGGCCCGGCTTGCGCCCCGAGTGGCTCCTGCGCCCCGGCGAGCCGGCCACGCTGCTCCCCGACCGCTTCATCGTCCTCGAGCAGCATGACCGGACGGATGAGCAGCGAGGCACGAGGAGAACGCTGCTGGCCCGCCGGTCACGCTAGCCGCGCCGGCCGAGTCAGCCGCGCCCGCCGGAGTGGCCGCCCCGCCCGGCTGCCAGCGACCCGCCGGGCTATGGGTCAGGCTGGCGGCTCGCCGGTGGCGAGCCGCGCGGGCGTGGTCCCGTCGGCGATGCTGATCTGATCGAACCAGCCGCACTGCGGGTCGCCGGGCGGCCGGTCAAATCGCGTGACGTACGGCTTGAGATCGATCACCGGCGTCCCGTCGATGACGTCGACCCCCGCGAAGCGCACCGTCCCGCCGCTGACGTCCAGGAGCCGGACAAGGCTGAGCCCGATCGGATTGACCCGGCGCGGGCCCCTGGTCGCGAAGATTCCCATCGGGCGCCGCTGGCGGCGCAGCAGGAAGGGAACCTGGCGCAGCGGCGGATTACCGGCCGGCTCGTCCGGCCTGTGCAGCCAGGTGAGCAGCCAGGCGTAATCGAAGCCCTCGAGTCCGTCCAGGCCCTCCTGGTAGGGCTCCGCGATGTCGATGCGCCCGTGCTCTGCTCGGTTGAGACCGGCCTGGATCGGCGTGGTCTCCAGCTCGGTGTGCCCGCTGCGGACAATCCCGATAACGGACAGGCGCGCGCTCAGGTCCATGTGCGAATGCTGTCACTCGCCGTCGCCGGTGACGAGGTGCTTGACGTCCTGGAGCCGGGGGGCTATAACTAACTACCAGATGGTTGTTCAACCTATTAGTTGTAGAAGGCGGGAGATCATGATCAGGGACTGGATCGCCGCGGAGCGCCGGGGACTGGCCAACGTGCTGGACGAGCTGAGCGCAGAGCAGTGGGACGCGCCCTCGCTGTGCGCGGGCTGGAGCGTACGCCACGTGGTAGCCCACCTCACGATGCCGTTCCGCTACTCCAGGTCCCGGTTCCTGATCGAGCTCGCGCGGGCGGGCGGAAGATTCACGCGCATGTCCGACGCCGCCGCCCAGCGGGACGCGGCGCTGCCGAGCGCGCAGCTGATCGCCGCGGTGCGCGAGAACGCCGAGCACCCGTGGAAGCCGCCCGGCGGCGGTTACGAGGCGGCGCTCACCCATGACGTCATCCACAGCCTTGACATCACCCGCCCGCTGGCGATCGAGCGTCATTTCGCGGCCGAGCCCATGCGGACGGTCCTCGACACGCTGACCAGCCCGAGGAGCCTGCGGTTCTTCCAGCCGGACACCGGCGGGATCGAGCTGCGCGCCGTCGACCTCGACTGGTCCTACGGCAGCGGCGCGCCGCTGTTCGGGCGGGCGCAGGATCTTGCTCTGCTGCTGACCGGGCGCCGCGTCGCCCAGGACGCCTTCAGCGGGGAAGGCGCAGGCGCCGGGCGGGAGGGTACGGGCTCCCGGCCGGAAGGCGCTGGGCCCGCGCCGGGAAGCCCGCTGCGATGACGGTGACCGAAGAGCACCTGAGCCGCACCTTCGCGGCCCTGGCCGATCCGACCAGGCGGGCCATCCTGGCCCGCCTCACCGGGGGCGAGGCGACGGTCCTCCAGCTGGCCGAGCCCTTCGCGATGACCCAGCAGGCCATCTCCAAGCACCTCAAGGTGCTTGAGCAAGCCGGTCTGATCTCCCGGTCCCGCAGCGCCCAGCACCGTCCGTGCCGGCTGGAACCGCAGCAGCTGGACACCGCCGCCGACTGGATCGCCCGGCACCGGCAGGTGTGGGCCGACCGGTTTGACCGGCTGGATGATCACCTGGCGGCCCTCGGCCACGACCCTGCCAGCCACGACCCTGCCGGCCACGACCCTGCCGGCCACGACCCTGCCGGCCACGACCCTGCCGGCCACGACCCTGCCGGCCACGACCCTGCCTGCCACGACCCCGCCGGCCAGGAAGGGCAGACATGAGCGGCAGCAGCTTCGACCCAGGCGAGATGACCTACCGGCGGATCCATGCGGCACCCAGGGAGCTGCTCTTCGACTGCCTGACCAAGCCGGAGCACCTCACGCATTTCTGGGGCCCGGCCGGGACCACGACCCCGATCGGCGGCATCACCGTCGACCTGCGGCCGGGCGGTGCGTTCGAGACGGTCATGATCGGCGGCGACGGCGGCGAGTACGCGATGCGAGCCGTCTATGTCGAGGTGGACCGCCCCGGCAAGCTGGTATGGACCGAGCCCGGCATCGAAGGCGGCATGACCACCACCCTCACCCTCGTCGATATCGGCGACGGCCGCACCGAGATCACCACGCACCAGAGCAATCTCCCGGCCATGTTCCGCACGCCGCAGGCTCAGGACGGCTTCGCCACCAGCCTCGACCGCTTCGACGCTTATATGGCCGCTCTTGTCGCCGGGCCCTGACGACGGCGCGTCGTGGCGCCCGCGGGGCACGATGATCAGGCCGGTGGGGCACGATGGTCAGGTGACCGGAGGTGACCTGCTGAGCGAGGCGACGGCGGAGCTGTACTCCGGCGACCCCGATGACTTCACCGAGCGCCGCGGAATCCTCGCGGCCCGCGCCCGCGAAAGTGCCCAGCCCCTGGCGGCCAAGCAGATCGCCGGGCTGCGCAAGCCGACGCGCTCGGCCTGGGTGCTCAATCAGCTCGTCCGCGCCGAGCCCGACACTGCCTCCCAGCTGGCCGCGCTGGGGGATGAGCTTCGCGCCGCGGAGGGATCCATGGATGGCGCGAGGATCCGCGAGCTGTCGCTGGCGCGGCGCAAGCTGGTCGAGTCCCTGGTCCGGCGGGCGTTCGCGGTGTCCGGCCTGGCTGCTCCGTCTGCGGCCCTGCGAGAGGAGGTCACCGCGACCCTCGGCGCGGCGCTGGCCGACCCGCAGGTCACCGAGCAGCTGCGGGCCGGGACGCTAGTGCGGACGGCACGCTGGGATGGCTTCGGCTCCGCGGCGGCGCAGACCCTGACTCCCGTGCCGATCTCGGACCGGCGCCGGACCCCGGCCGTGCCGCCTGCGCCCGGCCCGGCCGCGCCTGCGGCCGCTCCGGCATCGACGGCCGCGGACCGGGCGCGGGCGGAGCGGGAGCGGGCCCAGGAGCAGCGCCGCCAGGCGATCGCCGCGGCGCAGCAGGCGGTGGCCGTGGCCGACCGGGACGCCGAGACCGCCGTCCGGGCCGAAGCGGAGCAGCAGAGGGCCGTGGCCCTGCTCGAGCAGCAGCTCGCCGATGCCCGCCGGCGCCTGGCCGATGCCAGGGCGCAGGCGCGCCGGGCGATGAGCGCGCAGCGGCGGGCCCGCCAGGCACTCCAGGGCAGATCGTGAGGCACCTGGGGATTCTGGCGCACAGCGCGGAAGGGGCCGCGTTGTGCTTCCGGTCGTTCTGCCAGGAGGGATTCTCCGAGCTTGGCCCGCACGAGCACCCGGATGTGACCCTGGACTGCATCGCCCTGGCCCGCAGCATGCCCGGCTGGGACGACGGGGACTACCGCTCCGTCCGGGCCATCCTGGCGCAGAGCGTGCGGCGGCTCGCCCGCGCCGGCGCGGACTTCTTCGTCTGCCCGGACAACACCGCCCACCTGGCTCTCGAGCTGCCGGGACAGGAGCTTGCCCTGCCTGGCCTGCATATTGCCGACGTGGTCGCCGCCCGTGCGGCCCGCGATGGCCGCCAGCGGGTCGGCGTGCTCGGCACCAGGTACCTGATGGACGGCCCGGTCTACTCGCGCGCATTCGGCGCCCGCCAGATAGCCGCCGAGGTTCCCGGCCCGGACGACCGCCGCATCATCAATGAGATCATCTTTGCTGAGCTGGTGAACGGCGTGTTCACCGCGAGGTCGCGTCAGGAGTACATCCGCATCATCGGGCAGCTCGCGGTCCAGGGCTGTGACGCGGTCGCGCTGGTGTGTACCGAGATACCGCTCCTGGTCACGCCCGAGGTCTGTCCCATACCCGCGCTGGATTCGACCCGCCTGCTGGCCCGCGCCGCGTTCGGCGTCGCCGTCGGCCGTCAGGCCCTGCCCACCTGGCGCGGCGGACCAGCAGCAGGTCAGTGACCTCACTGGGCGTCTGTCCGGCTTGGCGGAAGGGCGGCGCTGTGCATCCGCGGGATCCAGCTGATCTGTAGCTCAGGGCAGCGTGTCCGGCAGGTCCGCCGGACTTGAGCGCTATATGTGATCAGATGCAGTTATTGGCGGGATTTATCGATGGTTACTGGAGGTGGCATGAGATTCCGTGCTGCGACGATCATCGCCGGGCTCTTGATGGCCGTGGCGGCCACGGTGGCCGCGGCCGGGCCCGCGCTGGCCACGGCGAGAGCTCCCCGGGTGAACGCGCGCTGGACCGAGTACCGGGGGATTCACAAGACCAGCCAGGGCGATCACAGCGGCGACTGGGTGCGGTGCGAATTCGTCTCCAAGGCCAAGTACACCCAGACCGCCAGCTGCAGCAAGGGCAAGAGCGTCTCCTTGTCGATCAGCGAGACCTTCGGATACAGCGACGGCGAGATCTCCGCCGCGGTCGGATTCAGCGTCAGCTATTCCAGCACCGTCACCGCGGGAAACTCGGTCACCATCAAGCCCGGCGGCAGCGGCTGGTTTGACGTTGGCTTCCGGTACCACGGGTACTCGATCGAGATGCAGAAACGGGTCTGCCACACAGTTCCCGGCTGCGGGGCCTGGGGCGATTCGCACACGATCGTGGTGCAGCAGCACCTGGGCCCGACCTTCCACTACTTCGGGACGGGTGCGGAGTAGCCGTCTCGCTGGACCGGCGTACCTGGCACCAGGCAGCTGGCGGCACGGGGCCGTGACGCGATCGCGCCGGGTCGCCGGGCTGCAGGAATCCTGAAGCGTTGACGGGCAGTGGCACAACAGGCAACCATCAGGGCTGTGGACTCGTTCACGGGGAAGCTCGCGGTGGTGACCGGCGGCGGTTCCGGCATGGGCCGCGAGCTTGTCCGCCAGCTGGCGGCGCAGGGATGCTCGGTCGCGGCCTGCGACCTGAACACCGGCGCCGTCGCGCAGGCCGCGGCGATGGCGCGGGCGGGCGCCTCGCCTGGCGTGCGGGTTACCAGCCATGCCTGCGACGTCTCCGACGAGGCGCAGGTCCTGCGGTTCCGTGATGAGCTGCTCGCCGAGCACGCCAGCGATCACGTCGACCTGGTTTTCAGCAACGCGGGCATCGGCGGCGGCAGCAGCTTCATCAGCGATTCCCGGCAGGAATGGGAGCGCACGTTCGCCATCGACTGGTGGGGCGTGTATTACTGCGCCCGCGCGTTCATGCCACTGCTGATCGCCAGCGGCGACGGCGTCCTGGTCAACACCAGCAGCGTGAACGGCCTCTGGGCGTCGCTGGGCCCTGGCATGCCGAACACCGCCTACAGCACGGCCAAGTTCGCCGTGCGGGGATTCTCCGAGGCGCTGATCGAGGACCTGCGGGTCAACGCGCCCGGTGTCCGGGTCGCGGTCGTGCTGCCGGGGCACGTGGGAACCGACATCGTCGCCAACAGCTTCCGCGCCCGCGGCCTGCCCGAGCCGGAGCACATGAGCGACGCCCAGCTCGAGGAGCTAATCCCCCGCGACGTGCAGGCCAAGCTGATCCGGGCCGGCCTGCTGGCCGAAGGCGCATCCGCCGGGCAGCTGCGCCAGATGCTCGTACGGGCCAACGCCGACTTCCGGGACAAGGCGCCAGTCAGCGCGGCTGAGGCGGCCACCATCATCCTCGACGGGGTGCGATCGGGGGCCTGGCGGATCCTCGTCGGGCAGGACGCCAAGATGATCGACGCCGCGGTGCGCGCCAAGCCCGAGGCCGCCTACGACTACGCCGAGCTGTTCAGCGCGCTGGCCGAAAAGCCGGCGGCAGGACCGCCCGAACGGTAACAGCCAGCGCCTGCCGTGCGGGGACGGCCTGGTTGACGGGGCTCTGATTCCCCTTATGAGCCAACGCCGTATACCCAGGAAAACCCGTTGCGATCATGGCTCGTCATTCGCCGGGCCGGCCTCTGCGTCTGACGGCGGGGGAGCGGGGAGCTCCTGCGCCAGCACAGCCTGGAACGCAGGCATGCCGTTCTCCAGGTAGCTTTTGACCGCGCGGGCGTCGATCCCTGTCGCGTCGGCGATCTGGGTACCGGTCCAGCCCGCGTAGTACCGCAGGACAAGCACTTCGCGCGCATGGGTCGGCAGGGCGCGAAGCGCGGCCGTCAGGGAGAGATCCGTCTGGGCGGCGATGGCCTGCGGTCCGTGCGTCGGCCTATCTGGCTGGCCGTCGTGCTGATCTTGGCGGTCCGCGCACCTGGAGCGCGATCGCCTGATCACGGCCTGCTGCAGGTAGAGCAGGGCCTGATCGCAGTTGCCCACGCGCCGCCAGTCGCTGTGCATGGCGACGAAGGCGTCCTGGACTATCTCTTCGGCCATTTCCGCGTCGCTCAGCAGGAGTGCCGCCAGCCGAATGAGGGCATGGTAGTGCGTGTCATACAGCACGGCCACGGCCTGGTCAGCGTCCGATCCTGGCGTCCCGTGCCGGGCGCCCGCCCCTAGGGCCCTGGTCACCCGCCTGGCGTTGGCTGCTATCAGGGATGCCGCGGCCTTGGCCGCTGCAGGGCCAGCTGGCGGACGCCGACCTGCAGAGATCATGCCTCCCATATCACTGTCCCCCTCGGTCAGTGTCGGGACGCGTGGCCGCGGATCCCTGTGCCAAACTAACGCGCCAGACGCGAAGGGTCAATAACTTCGCGCGAAGTTTTCGAAGCCTCACGATTGAGCATTTCTCCCTGGCAGGCAGCCTAACGAGGATTCCCGACTCCGGCCAGTCGTCTCCGTTCAAGCGCGAAGTTGGTGCGAAGTTGGAGAAAGGAGAACCAGCCTCGGGGCCATGCTGCCGCCTGGCGGACCCATCGCCGCCAACGTCCCGGCGATGGCGCCCGCCATCGAGTCCCGCACGCGCCCCGACCACAGGCACGCCCAGACCATCACGACGACTCACCCAGCCCCCCGCTGCTTCCCGCGCTCCCTGCGTCCCCCGGTGTGTCTCCCTCGCCTCAGCGCGCATTGAGTCGTGCGCACCATGCCACATAGCGGTCGCACGACTGTCGCAAGAAGCAGCGAGACTCCCCGGCCTGGGAGGAAAGCCGGGGAGCCGCGCCGGGGAGAGGTGTGCTCAGCCCTTGTGCACCGCCTCCGTCTGGAGGAAGACCGGCCCGGACCGCGAGCAGGCGGTGAACGGGAACGGGATCACCTTGGACACGAACGAGTTCGGCGGGTAAACGCGCAGTCCGGCCGCGGTAATCGGATCGCAGGGCTGCTTCGGGTTTCCGAAGTTGCGGGCATCAGTGATATTGAGCAGCACGGTCGCGGTGGCGCCGCGGCCAATCCTGACCGTATGCGGGCGCGGCCCGGTGCGGGAGGCCGCGCTGCCGAGTTGCCGGCCATTCAGGTTGACCGCGGATACCCCGGGAAAGCCGAAGAGGGTGCACGCGCGCCCGGACAGGTTAGTGAAGCTGAGGCTGTAGCTGGTACCGCCGGCGTGGCCAACACCACTGGTGTTCAGCCACACGACCAGGCCCGATGACGGACATCCGGCCGTTCTGGCCTGCGTGGTGTGCGTCACGGCCGGCGCGGCCGGGGACGCCGCGGCGGCGAGCGCGGCCACCGGTATCAGCGCCGCGGCGCAGGCTAGTGCGGCCGCGGCGATGAGCCGTCTGGGGGAGCGGGAGAGAAGCTGCATGATGGCCCCCTTTTCTTCTCTGGTCAGGACCCATGCACTTCTTATGACCGGATAACCGGTCCTCCGGTTGCGGGCCTAGCGGCGTTGTTGCCCTGGCCCATGAGTCAGCCAGAGATACGCCAGCAGCGCGATCAGCAGCCATGGAAGGTAGAAGTGCGCCATGGCGTGCGCGACGCCGATGGCGACGACGACGACCAGCGCCAGGAAGACCAGATGGCGGAACGGGCGCCTGCGCCGTTCCCTGGTCGCCGTGGACGCTGCCTGCCTCGCCGCGGCCGCCGCTGCCTCCCTGGCCGCCGCCTCTGCTTCCCTGGCCGCCGCTGCCTCCGCCTCGGTCGGCGGCAGGCCGGCGAACAGCCCGCCCAGGTCCGCCCGGGTCTTCGCGCTCATGGCCCGATCGAGACGCTCGTTGTACTCGGCCTGGTCGAGCCGCCCGTCACTGAAGTGCTGGGACAGTCGGTCGGCGGCCTCGGCGCGCTCGGCGTCGGAGACCCGCAGGTCGGGATCGTCGTAGCTGGCGCCGGGCGCCGATGAGGCCGTCCACGGCGGACCGCTCGGTTGTGACATGTCGGTGCGACCTTCCTGGTCAGTGAACCCGTGCCTGATGGGACTGGATGAACTCGCCTGCAATGGACTGCTCGGAGCCCTCCTCGGGGATGAGCAGCCAGCCGGCGAGGTAGATCGGCAGCCCGGCGCCGCCCGCGATGGCGAGCACGGCGAGGACGATGCGCACGACGGTCACGTCCAGGCCGAGGTAACGGGCGATGCCGGCGGCGACTCCCGCCAGCATCCGGTCCTGGACCGGCCGGCTCAGCGGCTGCGGCCCGGTGTGATGGCCGGCTGGTGCTTCTGGTCTTGCTGTGGTGGTGTTCATGGCTCCAGCCTGCTGCCGCGGGCGCAGCCCCGCCATCGGGAAGAGCACCGATCCGACCCTGATGAATCACCGGGGCGGATCAGGGTTCCTCCGGATAGCCGGGCGGCTGTGATGGCGCGATGATGGATACATGGAGAAACGGGCCGGCTCCGCGTCGCGCAGGCGCGCTGCCCGCCGGCAGGCTGGTCGGCAGCGGCACTGGCCGGACGGCGGTGACGCGATCCCGGCCGACTCCGACCCAGACAGCCGGTCCTTCCGGCGCCATGGCCCCGGCCGGTGGGCGCACGGGCCGGGCGGCAGCGGCCCGCTGCGGCGCGGGCGGGAGGACCGCTTGGCCGGCGGGGTAGCGGCTGGCCTGGCGGCGCGAACAGGCATCGGCGTCACGATCGTGCGGACCGCGTTTGTGCTGGCCACCGTGCTGGGCGGCTTCGGCGTCCCGATCTATGCCCTGGCCTGGCTGCTGGTGCCCGTCACCGGCGGGAACAGCATCGCCAGCAAGGCGGTCAACGACCGGCGGGGCATCGCGCTGGCTGCGGGCCTGACGTCGCTGCTGATCGTGGTCTTTGTCCTCCTCTCGGCGATCGGCGTCGGCTGGCCAGGCTCGCTAGCCGTCCCGGTGATCATCAGCGCCGTCTGCGTGGTGCTGATCTGGAGGAACGCCCCCGCGGACGAGCAGGAGACGATGCGGCGCCTGGCCGAGCCGCTGCTGGGCCTGGCCGCGGGCACCAGGCGATCCCGGTCCCGGACCGTGCTGCGCGCCTTGGTCGCCGCCATCCTGCTGGTGCTCGGCCTGGCCGCCCTGGCGCACGGCCACCCGTACCACGCCTTGTTCCGGCCGCTGGCTGGCGTAGCCCTCGTGCTCGCCGCGATCGTGGTGGTGCTGGGCCCGTGGTGGCTGCGGATCGCCCGCGACCTGGTCGTCGAGCGCCAGGCCAGGATCCGGGCGGAAGAGCGGGCCGATATGGCCGCGCGGGTGCACGACTCGGTCCTGCAGACGCTGGCGCTGATCCAGCGCCGCGCGGGCGACCCCCAGCAGGTCATTGCGCTGGCCCGAGCCCAGGAGCGCGAGCTGCGCTCCTGGCTGTTCGATGGCCGGGCGCCCGGCTCGATCGATGGCCAGGCCATGACCCTGGCCGCCGGGATCCGGCTCATCCAGGAGGACGTGGAGGCTCAGCACGGGGTAACCGTCGAGGCCGTCACGGTCGGGGACTGCGAGCTTGACGATGACCTGGCGGCCTTGCTCGCGGCCGGGCGCGAGGCGACCGTCAACGCCGTGAAGTGGTCAGGCGCCGAGGTGGTGGCGCTCTTCGCTGAGGTCGAGCCCGCCAGGGTGTCGCTGTTCGTGCGAGATCGCGGGCGAGGATTCGACCCCGCCGCGGTACCCGGTGACCGGAAGGGACTGGCTGAGTCCATCCACGCCAGGATGGCCCGTCGCGGTGGTTCCGCGACCGTCCGCAGTGTCCAGGGTGAGGGCACTGAGGTGTCCTTGACGATGCCCCGCTCCGCCGGGGAACGCCAGCCGAGCCGCGTATGAAGACGCCAGGTGCGCCGCCCGAGCCGTCCCCGGACGATGACCGGCCGCGGGTCTTCATCGTTGATGATCATGGCCTGTTCCGCTCTGGGGTCCGGTCTGAGCTCGGCGACCAGGTCGAGGTCGTGGGGGAGGCGGACGACGTCGATCCCGCGATCGCGCTGATCGCGCAGGTTCTTCCTGATGTCGTCCTGCTCGACGTGCACCTGCCCGGCGGCGGCGGGCAGCTGGTGGTGACCGCGACGAAGGCCGCGCATCCGCAGGTGCGTTTCCTCGCGCTGTCCGCCTCAGACGCTCCCGAGGACGTGATCGCCGTGATCCGGGCGGGCGCGCGGGGATACGTGACGAAGACGATCTCCGGCACCGATCTGGTGGACGCGGTGCGGCGGGTCGCGGTCGGCGACACGGTCTTCTCGCCCCGGCTGGCCGGGTTCGTCCTGGACGCCTTCGCCGCCATCGCGCCGGCCGGCCAGGGCCAGCCGTCCTTTGATCCCGAGCTCGACCAGCTCACGCCTCGTGAGCGCGAGGTCCTCCGCCTGATCGCCAGGGGCTATACCTACCGGGAGATCGCGCGTGACCTCTTTATCTCCGTCAAGACGGTGGAGAGTCACGTTTCCTCGGTGCTGCGCAAGCTCCAGCTCTCAACCCGCCACCAGCTGACCCGCTGGGCCACCGAGCGCCGCCTGACCTAGCGCCGTATGACCGAGCGCCGGGCTCAGCGGCTGGCATTCGCGGCACCGGACCAGACGAAGCCGGACGGTAACATGGCCCCGCCGATCGCGCGCACACGGAAAGGGAAGTGATGGCCACTTCGGCCGATCTCAGCGGGAAGGTCATGTTCATCACTGGTGCCGGCCGGGGCATCGGCGCGGGCATCGCGGAGGTCGCCGCGCAGGCCGGCTGTGACGTCGCGATCAACGCGCTCACCGATCGTCATGTAGCCGGGCTCGCCGCGCGCATCGCGGCCGACAGCGGACGGCGGGCGCTCGCTTTCGTCGGGGACGTCGCAACGCCATCGGGCGCCGCTGCCGCGGTGGGCCAGGTCCTGTCCGAGTTCGGCCGGATCGACGTGCTCGTGAATAACCTGGGCGACGCGATCAGCAAGCCGCTCGTCGCCCTGCCCGGTGACGAGCACGGCGGCATGACCGACGACGAGGTTGACCTGGTGATGCGGCTCAACCTCACCGCGGCGATCGCCTGCACCCGCGCCGCGGGACCCCAGATGCTCGAGCGCCGGAGCGGCAAGGTCATCAACATCTCCTCGTTCGCGGCGCTGGGAGGCGGCGCGAACATGGTGATCTACGCCACGGCCAAGACCGCGCTCACCGGCTTCACCAGGTCGCTCGCCCTGGAGTGGGCTCCCTTCAATATCCAGGTCAACGCGGTTGCCCCTGGCGTCTTCCCTGACCGGGTGACCGCCGGCGACCGCTACGAGGCCGCTGTGGCCAGCGCAGCGCGGTTCGCCCCGGCCGGGCGCGCCGGTGACGTGCGCGAGATCGGCCACGCCGTCGCCTACCTCGCGTCCGGGCAGGCCGACTACATCACCGGCCAGACGCTTCCGGTAGACGGTGGCGTGAGCCTGCGCTGATGCGCTGTCAAACACGCCACGCCCTAGCCAGTTCCCTGATCCGGAGTCGTGACCTTGGCCCCCGGCGGCAGCTTGAACAGCGATGCCGACGGCGATGGCGAGTAGGACGTGATCTCGAAGCTGGCGGTGTCCGGCGCGACCCTGACATAGCCGAGGATGCCCTGGGCCGTGGTGCAGATCTCGATCGTGCCCGCCATCCCCGCGGCCCGGAAGTCAACGCACTTCATCCTGAATCCGTTGGCCGTCAGGCTCGACGTCGTGACCTTGTTGCCGGCGAGGCCGACCGCGACCGAGAAGTCCCTGAGGAATGCCTCATAACGCGTGGCGGTGTAGAAGTCCAGGGCAGGAGTCCATTCGGCGGCCGCACCGCGTACACGACCTTGGCGGGCGAGCTGCCGGTCGTCACGTACGTCGCGTCGAACGCTTGGCCGCCCCGGACTGCGGGCTATTGGTGAATCCTTCCGCGTGATTTAGCTGCCTTCCGCGTGATTTAACTGTCACCGAAGTTTCGCTCTGGCGAGATCGTCAGTGAGCAGGCTGGAGAGCGTTGCCCCATCACAGCAGGTATTACGGTAACCGAGCGGCCGGGAGGTGGTCACGGTGCGGGGATGCCGGCTTCTGGGCATGGCGGCAGCGGTGGCGGCGACAATGCTGGCCGCCGGGTGCAGCGGTCATTCATCCGGGCCGGTCACGCACCCCGCGCCGCATCGGCTGGCGGACTGCGGGGGCACGCCGCAGGTGCGGCCCGACGTCGTGGTGGTCCGGTGCGCCGACAACTCCCTGGTGGCCAGGAACCTGAAATGGTCCGGCTGGGGCACGCCGGTAGCTACCGCGGCTGGCGCGGGTACCGTCAACCTCTGCGAGTTCACCGACTGTCATACCGGCTCCTACGCCCAGTTTCCGCTGGTGGTGGTCCTCTCGGGCGCACTGAGGTGCCCGAAGGGCGGTCTGGCCTACGCCAGGATCCAGTACGTATTTGTCGGGCATTTTGATGCCTGGCCGGCCAGCATCACCCATCAGATTGTCGCGCGCCCGTGCGGTAACGTGCCGCCCGCCCCGGAGCAGGAGGCCTCCATCCCGCCTGCCGTGCTGAAGTAGCTGGCGAATCGCTCCCGGCGCCCCGCCTGCCGCCCCTGAGATACTCATGTGATGACGCTCCCCATGCCAGGGGTCCCGCTCGGGGCCAGCGGCATTCAGGTCAGCCCGATGGCGCTCGGGTCCTGGCGCACGTTTGAGCGAATCAGCCGCGACCAGGGAATCGGGGTGATGCGCGCCGCCCGCGACGTCGGCATTACGTTCCTCGACGACGCGCGCTACGACGACGAGACCGGGCGCGCGCCGATTTCGACGGGGTACTCCGAGGTGATTTTCGGCGAGCTGTTCCGGGCCGCGGGCTGGCCCAGGGACCACACCGTGGTGTCGAACAAGCTGTGGTGGGAGTTCTGGCCCGCTCAGTCGCCGGCCCAGGAGCTGGCCGGCTCGCTGGCCCGGATGGGCCTCGATCACGTCGACCTGATCTACTCAGGGCCGCCCCCCGACGGCGCGGGAGCCGAGGATGTCGTCGAGATGATGAACGGGCTGCTTGGCTCCGGTGCCGCCCGGGCATGGGGGACCCTGAACTGGCCGCCGCAGCTGATCGAGCGGGCCTGGCAGATCGCCGAGCGAGCGGGGATCGCCGGCCCGGCCGCGACTCAGCCTCCGTACAGCCTCATCCAGCGCGATGCCGTCGAGGATCCGCAGATGCGGCAGCTCGCCTCCGACCGCGGCGTCGCTATCGTGGCGTCTTACACGCTCGCGGGCGGCATCCTCACCGGAAAGTACGATCAGGATCGGTCGGCCGGGCGCGCGACCGGGACCCTGGAGCAGCCGCGGAGCCTGCCCGCCGTCATGGCCGGGCGTGACCTGGCCGCCCTGGCCCGCGAGAGCGGCCGGGACCCGGCGCAGCTGGCGATGGCCTTTGCGCTGCTCAATCCGTCGGTGACTGCGGTGCTGTTCGGGGCGACGCGACCCGAACAGGTCCTCGCGAATGCCCGCGCTCTGCAGGTCGCGGCCTCGCTGACCCCGGCTGAGCGTGACCGGCTGGCGGCGATCGGGCGGCCGGGCAGTCCCTAGCCGTTCCGGGTCAGCCCGCTGCGGTCCGGGTGCGCGCGATCATTTCCCGCGATGCACCGAGATCGCGGGAGCCAGCCGACCTCGGACATTGGTTCGACCTTGCGTCCGCAAGTCGGCATCATGGGGCTAGCCCGCGCACCGGAACAAGGAGACCCTACTGTGCCGCAGCCAGCGTTAGTGGAACCGCTACGCCGGTGGGACCCGGAGCAGATCGGCGGTTATGTCCTGGTTGGCCGTCTGGGCGCCGGGGCGATGGGGCGCGTGTATCTCGGGCGGTCGGCCGCCGGGCGCCTGGTGGCGGTCAAGACGATCAAGATCGAACTGGCCGACGAGCCGGACTTCCGCACCCGTTTCGCCCAGGAGGTCGCCGCGGCCCGGCGCGTCAGCGGGGCCTTCACCGCCGCGGTCGTCGCCGCCGATTCCGAGGCTGATATGCCCTGGCTGGCCACGGCGTACGTGCCGGCGCCCTCGCTCGCCGGCCTGGTGCGGACCTGCGGCCCGCTGCCCGTGCCGGCGGTCCGCTGGCTGGCGGCCGGCTGCGCCGAGGCGCTGGAGTCGATCCACGGCGCGGGACTGGTGCACCGCGACCTGAAGCCGTCCAATGTGCTCGTCTCGCCCGACGGGCCGCGGGTCATCGACTTCGGCGTGGCCAGGGCAGCCGAGCGGATCCAGCTGACGGTGACCCGCGGTGCCGTGGGCACGCCCGCGTACATGGCGCCGGAGCAGGCCAGGGACACCCGGCAGGCGACGATGGCCAGCGATATCTTCTCGCTGGGTGCCACGATGCTCTTCGCGGCCACGGGTCACGCCCCATATCAGGGCGAGACTGTCATGGACGTGCTGGTGCGGCTGGCCACCGAGCCGCCTGACCTGAGCGGGCTGGACCCGGACCTGACCGACATCGTGGTGGCGTGCCTGGAGCGTGACCCGCGCAAGCGCCCGACCTCGGCATCGGTCGTGGCCCATCTGGCGCCGGGCATCGGCATGGCGGCCGACGGCCGCGAGCTGGGCCCCTCATCCCTGCCCGCCTCCGCGCTGACACTGATCGGCCAGTACCGCCGGGACCCCCGGCCGTCCGCATCGGCCGAGATCAGCGACCAGGACGGCGAGGACGTGACGTTCGGGTCGCAGCCGGCCCTGACCGGGGCGCAGCCGGCCCCGCCCCGCGGCCGGGCCTGGCCGCGCCGGGGCGGGCCGGACCGCGGGCATGGCGCCGGGGCCGCGGCGCGGCCGGACACGACGGCCGGGCCGGGCCGGCGAGTCCGGTCGCGGGGCCCGCTCGTCCTCGCGGCGGCGGTCACGGCGGCCGTGCTGATCGCCGGCGGTGCTGCCGCCGGCGTCTCCTTCGCTGATCGCCAGCCGGTGCCGACCGCCGCCGGGCGGCCGCCCCCGCTGGGCGGCCCGCCGCCGGGCTTGCCGCCGCCGTTCGCCCGGTCCGCCGCAGCGCTGTCGGCCAAGGACGGCGGCAAGCCGGCCATCGCCATGAGCCAGCCGACCGGCGATGGCCACACCGGTTTCGTGGTGATCGGTGCTGGCTGGGCGCCGGGCCGGCGCCTGACGGTGACCCTGCGTGGCGTGGGCGTCTCCTCCGAGCACCCGGTGGCCGACGGTGTCGGCACCTTCGATTACGTGCTCAACCAGAGTCACGAGTTCTTCCCCGGCGAGCTGCCCGCGGGGACCTATCACGTGGTGGTCACGGGACCGGGGCACGCCAGGGCGGTGACGGCCTTTACCGTGGACCCTGATAGCTGACCCTCAGATCACCTGCGTCCACCACAGATCCTCCTGGCGGGAGCACCACGCCGGGTCGGCCAGGCGGGCGAGATCGCTGGTGGCGATGATCCCGTTCTCGATCAGCACGCCCACGGCCACCTCGTCGGACAGGCGTATCCCCGGCCGTACCAGTCCACGCTCCACGATCTTGCGGCGCAGCACCTTGAGGTGCTCGCCCACCCGCGCGGACAGCCGGTCACGGAAGGCCGGATCGGTGTCGAAGCACTCGATCTCGTGATGGGCGTCGGTGACCTCGAGCGCGGCCCTGGCGATCTCGGGCGTCCTGGGCAGCGGCGTGCCCCGCGCCGAGTCGACCAGCCAGGGCCGGCACCACATCAGGGCGACCAGGAAGAGCTTGGTGTTCGGGTCCAGGTAGAGCGGCAGCAGGGTCGGATCGCCGTCCGCCCGTGCCCCGGTGCCATCCGCGCCGGTATCTCCCGCCGTGCCGCCCCTGGAGACGACCAGGCGCAGCGGCTGCCCATCATCCAGCATCGCGCGGGAGCCGACCAGGGCCGTTCCCTGCTGCACGAACCATCCCCCGGCCGGCTCGCCGTGCTCGTCCATGCGCGGCAGCCGGATCCGGTATCCGTCACCCTCCGCGTACAGCGCATGGGTGTTGCTGATGTTCGCCACCCAGGCGCCCCCGGCGACCGCGCTGATGGCCCCGGCCCGGCGGGACAGCCCGCGTCCCGCGGAGATCACCAGGTCCACGTCGGGCCCCCGGCCGAACACCAGCCGGGTGCCATCGGGAACCGCGATCACCCGCCCGGACGGGGTGGTGACGTGCGCTGTCGCCGGGGTTGCATCGAGCGTCATCGCCGCTCCTGACCGTCCTGCCCGTGCCGTATCGGCCCGTCCCGGCAGCTGTGCCCCGCTCCGGCAGCTGTGCCCGTCCGGCTGTGCTGGCCCGCCGTGGTCGCGTGCGGGCAGTAGCGCGCATCTTAGGTCGGCGGGACGTGCGGGCGCATCCCGGAGTTCGGGGATGGCCCGGCGGCCCCGCCCGCAGTTGACTATGCGTAGCCGGGGCGAGGCAGCACCGCACTGGGGGAGGCCGCCTGCACAGGCGGCCTACCCGTGCCATCGGCCCGTCGATGGCACGGACCAAGGAGTCCGCGCGACGGGAGACTTCTCAAAGCGCGGGAGTCGTGGGGGGACCTCCGGGTCTGGAGCTGGCTGCCTCGCCCCGGCACGGGGGATCTTCCGGCCGCCCCAGGGTCTCGGCCCCGCGGCCTGGCCCTAAGCGCCGCGCTTGCGGGCGCGGATGGCCAGGATGGTGGGGACGTCCCGGTCTCCCAGCTCGGCGACGTGCTCGATCGTCAGGTCCGTGCTGATGAAGGCGTTCAGCAGCTCGGCCAGCGGGTGATGGCGCATTCCGACTCGCCGGCGGACGTTGTTCCCCCACCAGGGTGTTTCCTGATGCCATCCGGGCTGGCGGTAAGTAGCGTGCGCGAGAACCCCGCCGTCGTCCATCCACTGAACGTGCGGCCCGTTGAAGCAGGGATGGACGCCGTAGAAAACCAGCGGCCCGCCTGGGGTCAGCACCCGCGCAGCTTCCGCCAGCACGGCTCCGAAGTCGTCGACATCGGTCGAGATCCATAGTGCCGCGACGGCCGGAAACGTGCCGCTGGCGAACGGGAGGGCGGCCGCGTCCGCCTGGACGATCCGGCGGCACCGGCCCTGGGCGATGCGCAGCTGGTCGGCCGAGCGGTCGAGGCCGATCACGGTCCGCCCGGTGGAGGCGAGAGCATCGAAGTAGTGCCCGCTGCCGCAGCCCAGATCGAGGCACAGGCCCTCGCCCGGCCCGAGCAGGTCCAGCACGTAGGGCGCATTACGTTCGGCGTGCGGCTGGTTCCAGCCGTCATACCAGTCGGAGTGACCGTCATAGCGCGATCGCGTGAGCGGCATCATGGACTCCCGCCGGGCCGGGTTCTACGCCGAGGCTAGCGTCTCACCGGGATGCGGGCGCCGCCGTCGAGCCGGCCCGCGGGCCCGCGTGCCGGTCATCGGCGCGGGCGCCATCGCGCACTGCGGCCATGACCTCGCCCGCGACCACGCCGAGCTGTCCGGACGCGGCGACGCCGGCCGGTGTAATGATGCACGGGTGGCATCTGATGTGATCACCTTGCCTGACGGCAGGCGGCTGCGCTGGCATGAGTTCGGTGACCAGGGCGGGTCACCGGTTCTGTACACGGCGGGGACACCGATGTCGGGCCTGGGCGGCGCCAGCTACGACGCGGCGGCCAGGGCCGCTGGCCTGCGCTGGATCTCGCCGGACAAGCCCGGCTACGGCGGCTCCGATTACCAGCGCCAGCGCAGCCTGACCAGCTGGGGTGATGACCTGGCCGCGCTGGCCGGTCGTCTCGGCCTGGACCGGTTCGCGCTGGCCGGGGAATCCGGCGGCGGCCCGTTCACGCTGGGTGCCGCGCATCAGCTCGCCGACCGGGCCAGTGTTGCCGTCCTCATTGCGACGGGCGGGCCGTTCGACCCGGCCGAGCGAGCGGGCCAGCAGGCGAGAAACCGGTTCTACGGCTGGCTCGCCCGGAACGCGCCGGCGCTGAACGCGGTCCCGTTCACGGTGATGCGGTGGTCGCTGGCCAGCCCGGCCAGGCGGGAGCGTTCCCTGCGCCGCGAGATGGCCGCCACGCCGCCGGCCAAGCACGCCGACCTGCGGATCGAGTTCGAGGCCGTCGCTGACGCGCTGCGGCCGGGAACGCGCGGTGCGGTGCAGGAGGTCGCCCTGGCCAAGCGCCCGTGGCCGTTCCCGCTCAGCGAGGTCAAAACGCCGGTGCACCTGTGGCACGGCGCTCTTGACCGTAATGCGCCGATCGCCATCGCGCGCGGCCTCGCGCGTGAGCTGCCGGATGCCACCCTGCACGTCAGCGACTCGTCAGGGCACGATGTCGGCCACGACCGCAGCGACGAGATCATGTCCGTGATCGCCTCCTGCGTGAGATAGAGCAGTGCGTGCCCGCGCTGGAAAGGGGTATCTGAGAACCTGTCGTCGCCGCATGCCCCGCGGCGCATCTGAGAGAGCAAGTCGCCGCGTGCCTGCGGCGCACCTGAGAGAGGAACTGACGTGCGCAAGGTTTCACTGGGCGAGCTGTCGGTCTCGGCGCAGGGCCTCGGCTGCATGGGCATGAGCGAGTGGTACGGCCAGACCGACTGGGACGAGTCAGTGGCCACCATTCACCGCGCGCTCGAACTCGGGGTGACGTTCATCGACACCGCCGACATCTACGGCGCAGGCCATAACGAGGTACTCGTGGGCCGGGCGATCAGCGGCCGGCGAGCGCAGGTGCAGCTCGCGACCAAGTTCGGCATCGACCGCTCGGGCGGGGATGCTCAGCGAGTCATCCGCGGCGAGCGGGGATACGTCAAGCGGGCGTGCGAGTCCTCGCTGCTGCGGCTGGGCGTGGAGGTGATCGACCTTTACTACCTGCACCGGCCGCCGCAGACCGCGCAGATCGAGGAGACCGTCGGCGCGATGGCCGAGCTGGTCGCCGAGGGCAAGGTGCGGTATCTCGGTCTTTCCGAAGTCGACGGCGACCTGCTGCGCCGCGCCTGCGCGGTGCACCCGATCACGGCCGTGCAGAGCGAGTACTCGCTGTGGGCACGGGAGCCGGAGACGACGGTCCTGGACGCGCTCGCCGAGCTGGGGGTGGGGCTGGTCCCGTACTCGCCGCTCGGCCGCGGCTTCCTGACCGGCACCGTGGACATGAGCACGCTGGGCGCCAGGGACTTCCGGACTCGCAACCCGCGTTTCACCGGCGCTGCCGGGGCGGCCAACCAGGCGATCGCCGAGGCGGTGGGCCGCGTGGCCGCGGCCAAGGGCATCGCCCCCGCGCAGGTGGCGCTCGCGTGGGTCCACGCGAGCGGCGAGCGGCTCGGCATCCCGGTCGTCCCGATCCCCGGTACCAAGCGGGTGAAGTGGCTCGAGCAGAACGTCGCCGCGCTTGACGTCACGCTCACGGCCGACGAGCTGGCCGTGCTCGACCCGCTGGGCGACCAGGTCGTCGGCGCCCGCTACTGACAGGATCGCTCCCTGACGGCACCGATCCTGACGTGACCCGCTCCCTGAACTGCTCCGCGCGGGCCGGTCACCGTAGACACTTTCGTGTTATGACTGGAAGAGTATGTAGCACGTTACCGCCACGGCAGGGACCTGCACCGCAGGGACCTGCACCGCGTCGGCCGATACCGTGCTGGCGGCTCAGGTTCAGGAGAGGACACGACCTTGACGTTGCTCGATGGAGCCGGCTGGAATTCCATGATCTTCAGCAGCGGCTGGACAAAGGCACAGGGCGGCATGCTGCAGACGCTAGAGCCGGCCACCGGCGAGGTGCTCGCCGAGGTGGGCCTGGCGAACAAGGGCGACGTCAGGGAGGCGGCCAGCAGAGCGCGGGCGGCGCAGCCGCAGTGGGCCGCCACCACGGGCCCGGAGCGCGCGGCGCTGATGCGGCGCGCGGCCAGGGTGCTGGAGGACAATCACGAGGAATTCGAGTCCTGGCTGGTCCGCGAGGGCGGCGCCATCCCCGGCAAGGCCGGGTTCGAGGTTCAGCTCGTGCTGGCCGAGCTCTGGGAGGCCGCCGCGCTGCCGACGCAGCCCTGGGGCAGCCTGCTGCCGACCAGCGAGCCCGGCCGGGAGTCCATCGCGCGGCGGGTGCCGCTCGGCGTCGTCGGCGTGATCAGTCCGTGGAATTTCCCGCTGATCCTGTCCGTGCGCGCCGTTGCCCCGGCGCTGGCCCTGGGGAACGCGGTGATCCTCAAGCCCGACGTTCAGACCCCTGTCTCGGGCGGCATCCTGGTGGCCAGGCTGTTCGAGGAGGCCGGCCTGCCCGAGGGCCTGCTGCATGTGCTGCCCGGTGCCGCCGAAGCAGGCTCCGCGCTGACCGAGGACCCCGACGTCGCGATGATCGCCTTCACCGGGTCGACCGCGGTAGGCCGCCAGGTCGGCGCGGCAGCCGGGCGCACGCTGAAGCGATGCTCACTGGAGCTCGGCGGAAACAACGCGCTTATCGTGCTCGATGACGCTGACCTCGATGTCGCCAGCTCCGCGGGCGCCTGGGGCGCCTTCCTGCACCAGGGACAAGTCTGCATGACCGCCGGGCGGCACATCGTGATGGAAGGGGTGGCCCAGGAGTACCTGGACCGGCTGGCCCAGCGCGCGGCCAATCTCCCGGTCGGCGACCCGCACCTTGAGCAGGTCGCGATCGGCCCCCTGATCAGCGAAAGCCAGCTGGCCAATGTGGACCGCATCGTGACGGCGACCGTCGACGCGGGCGCGCAGGTGCGGGCCGGCGCAACGCACGACAAGCTCTTCTACGCGCCGACCGTGCTGGCCGGGGTAACGACCGAGATGGCCGCCTTCCGGGAGGAGATCTTCGGGCCGGTCGCCCCGGTGACGATCGTCAGGGATGAGGCTGAGGCGGTAGCGGTGGCCAATGACACCGAATACGGGCTGGTCGCCGCGATCCAGACCGGATCCCGTGACCGCGGCCGTGCCCTGGCCGATCAGCTGCACACCGGGATCGTGCACGTCAACGACCAGACGCTGAACAACGACGCGTACGCGCCGTTCGGCGGCACCGGGGCGTCGGGCAACGGATCCCGCTTCGGCTCGCAGAGCAGCTGGGATGAGTTCACGCAGTGGCAGTGGCTGACGGTACGGGACCAGGCGCACGGGTTCCCGTTCTGATCCGAGCTTCCCTCGCCATGCTGGCGGGGTCGGCCGGGCGCGGGGCTCGCCCGACTCCCCGGCATGCCGCAGCGGGGCGATCCGGCACGCCGGGCCGCCCCGCTGCGCGGGAAGTTACCAGCTAGGAGACGTTCAGTGCGCTGTCATCCTCGAAGAAGCTGGTGTTGTCACCGTTTCTGAGGGTTTCCTGGCCCGTGTACTTGATCGTGATCTTCTGGCCGATATAGGGGGCCACGGAGAAGGTGTGCTGGGCGTAGGCGCCGTTGGCGGTCTGGTTAGAGAACGTCCCGAGCGTCGCCAGCACGGTGCCGCTGGAGTTGAGCACCTGAACCGTGAAGGTGTCGGATGCCCTGGTCGTCGGGTCATTGCTCTGGACTTCCAGCCAGAACGACAGGTTGGCGGTCTTGCACGTCGACGGGATAGTGACCGTCTGGGCCACGGTGTCGGTGTGCGGGGTGCCGTAGCCGTCGAGCCAGGCCAGCCAGGACCCGGTATGCGCCGGGACGCCCGCTGAGACGTTGTTCAGTACGTCTGCAGTCGAAGTCCACGGCGTGATGGCGCCGGTCTCGAAGCCCGGGTTGCCGAGCAGCTGGGCCGCCGTGCAGCCGCCGCCCCCGCCGCCGGCGGCACTGACCGTCCAGCTGAACGATGCCGTCCCGGTCGCTCCGGTGGTGTCCTTCGCGGTGACGGTCACGCTGGAGGTCGCCGCGGTGGTCGGCGTCCCCGAGATCAGGCCGGTGCTGGAGCTGATCGACAGGCCGGCCGGCAGCCCGGTCGCGCTGTAGGTCAGCGTCTGGCCGCTGGCCGAGTCGGTGGCCTTGATCTGCAGGCTGGCCGCCGTGCCCACGGTCCCGGTCTGGCTGCCGGGATTGGTGACCGTGACGGTGTTGCCGGCGGTGGTGCCGGTGCTGAACGCGGTGATGCCGTCGGGCGTGCCCAGGCCGGTCGGGCCGTCGTAGCCGACCTCGCCCGTGCACAGGTAGGCAGTCGTGCAGCTGCCGTTTGAGCCCGAGCTGACGTCGAACAGGCTGGCGGTGTGCTGGTAGAGGTAGGACGACGGGAAGGTGCCCGCCGCCGGGGTGCCGGCCAGCGCGAAGACCGACGCGATCATCGGCGAGGACGCGCTGGTGCCGCCGACCTCGAGCCAGCCATCCTGGTCGTAGGTGTCGTAGACGGCCACTCCGGTATTCGGGTCGGCATCGGCGGACACGTCATTATTGGTCCGCTTGGCGCAGCCGGTATCGGCCTGCCAGGTCGGCTTGGCGTCGTCGACGGAGCACCCGGAGCCGGTGCCCTCGCCGCCCGCGCTGCTGCCCCACACGCTCTCGGTCCAGCCGCGGGCGTTGGTCGAGGTGCTCAGCGAGGTGCCGCCGACGGCGGTGACGTACTGAGAAGCGGCGGGATACTCGACGCCGAAGCCATCGTCACCGGCCGAGGCGGTCACGGCCACGCCGGCGTGCTTGTAGAACTCGGTGTCGAAGGTCGGGTCGGAGGACGACTCGGATCCGCCGTAGCTGTTCGAGACGAAGTCGGCGCCCAGGCTGACCGCGCTGTTCACGCCGGCGCCCAGGTTGGCCGTGGTCGCGCTCTTCGCCTCGACCAGGATGATGTGGCACAGCGGGCAGATCGCCGACACCATGTCGATGTCCAGCGACTCCTCAGTAGCCCATCCGCTGGTGCCCGAGGCAGCCGGCAGCGGGCTGGCCGCGCCGTTCTGGTTCACCTTCGAAAAGCAGCCCGTGCCGCACGCGGGCAGGCCCCAGTCCGAGCGGTAGGTAGCCAGGTCCGAGGCCGCGTTCGGGTCGTCCATGGCGTCGACGACCGCGACGGTCTGGCCGGCGCCTGCCGTCGATGACGGCAGCTTGTAGGCGCTCTGCAGGCTGGCGGGCCCGTAGCCGACGCCAGCCGGCGCGGCGTCCGGGCCCAGCGCGGCCTGGGCCTGCTGCTTGACGCCCATCAGGATCAGGACCCCGCAGGCCATCCGGCCCGGCCTGGTGGCAACCGGGCAGGCCCGCTTGTAGTCATGAGCGTTGGCCGGCGCCGGGGCGGGCAGGGAGTGGGCCGCGGGCAGGATGTGGGCCGCGGGCTGGGCGCTGGCGCTGCCGGCGAAGGCCAGGCCTGCGGCGGCCAGGGCCGCCGATGAGAGGGATACGGTCCAGGCGCGGGCGTGGCCCGCGCGGTCCCGGCGGCGTTGCCGGGGGTGACGATGGGCGCTGAATTGCAACGAATTCCTCCTTGGGCGGGCCAAGTGCGCGCAGTCCGACGGGGCCGTGCTGTCGGGCAGCCGTGCTGTCAGGCAGCCGTGCTGTCGGGTGGCGGGGTGCCACGGGCTCTTGATCTTGTGGCGATGCTAGACGGGCCAGCGCGCCGGCTCAGGCCAAACGGATGAAGGACACTCAGAACTAACCCGCCGGTAACTAATTACTTAAAGTAATGACACGTGACTCAAGGTCCAGGCCCGTGCCCCGGGTTCTACGGGCTCTGCTCGTAGGCGGTGCGCAGCAGGTGCAGCACCTCGTCGTCGATGTCCTGCACGCTGCGCAGCGAGAGCTTGTGGGTGGCCTGGCCGGGCGCCGTGGCGGGCTGGAGGCGATCGGTGGCCGGCGGGTCGGTAAAGCGCAGCCCGAGATCCACCCGATCCGCCGTGGCGGCGGCGACCGCGGCGAACTGCCGGCCGCGGACGAAGGGGGTGTAGCTGCCGCGGCCCTCGACGGTCACGTCGTCGCCCAGGTCAGCCAGGGCCGCGGCGAGCGCGTCGTAGATCGGCCGCAGCCTCGCCTTCGGGCCGCTGTACTGGGCGTTGATGTAATCCGCGGTGCTCGGCCGCACCCAGCCCGCCGCGCGCGCGGCAGCGTCGGCGATCGCCCACTGGCTGTTCTGCGGCACCGCATGCTCGGACCGCAGCCAGCGGCGGACAGCATTCTGGTCCAGGGGGTCGAGGCCGGCGTCCTCGACCAGCGCGACCCATTGGTCCACTGATCGTCCGGTGCGGGCCGCCATCGATGCGGCCACCGCGCCCATCATGTCGTCAGGGGTCTTGGCCATGCCTTCAGCCTAGATCGCAGGGTGACTGTCACTCCTGGTCTTCCAGCGCGTTTTTCAGCTCCACCAGCGCCGATACCGGCCCCGCCGTGTACTTGTCGATCCAGCGGTCGTGGATCAGCCGGATCGGCACCGGATTCAGGAAATGGAGCTTCTCCCGGCCCGAGCGCCGGGTGACGACCAGCCCGGCCTCCGCCAGCACCCGCAGATGCTTCATCACCCCGAACCTGGTCATCTCCATGTCCGATTCCAGGTCGGTGAGCGTACGGCCGTCCCGCTCGAAGAGACGGTCAAGCAGCAGGCGGCGGGTCGGGTCCGCGAGGGCCTTGAAGACTCGGTCATCATCCACAGCAAGCCCATGATAAGTGACCTATTAGTCACGTGTCTAGTGGTGACGTCTGCGACAGCAGCGCCAGCACGAGCTCGCGCGGCAGCCCGTGCGTGTCGTGCAGGTAGCTGAGTTCCGCCTCGTCCGGCGGTCCGCCGGAGCGCCGCCGGGACAGCACCGTGCGCCCGCGGATCAGCAGTTCGGCGAAACGCTGCTCCTCGTGGCCGAGCACTGCGGCGACATGGCCGGGATCGGCGGGCTGCCCGAAGTGCCCGAGCGTCTGCCCGGTTAGCTCAGGCGGCAGGTCGGACAGCGTCCGGGAATCGTCATCGCGCCACAGCACGGTCAGCACGCGGCGGATCAGCCGGCGCAGGACGTAGCCGCGGCCGGTGCTGGCCGGGCGTATCCCGTCACCGATGATCACTGTGCTCGAGCGCAGGTGGTCGGCCAGCAGGCGCAGCGCCTCCTCGCCTGGGCTCCACAGTCCCCGCAGCGTGCTCATCCACCGCTCGAACACGTCGGACTCGAAGACCGAGTCCTTGTCCTGCAGGACCGCCAGCAGCCGCTCCAGGCCCATGCCGGTGTCCACATTGGGCTGGGCGAGCCGCTCCAGGGAGCCATCCCGGTGGCGCTGGTAGCGCATCATGACATGGTTCCAGATCTCCACCCAGCGCTCGTCGCTGCCCGGCGTCCCCCGTGGCCGCCCGTGGCCGGCCCACACGAACAATTCGGAGTCCGGGCCGCACAGCCCGGTCGGGCCGTTCGACCACCAGTTCTCCTGCGTGGTGAGCTCGACCGGGACGCCGAGCTCAGCCCAGATGTCCAGCAGCTCGGTGTCGGGGCCGACCTGCTCGTCGCCGCCGAACGCGGTCGCGTGCAGCCGGTCAGGGCTGATGCCGAATCCGTCCGTGATCAGCTCATATCCCCAGCGCAGGCTCTGCGGGCCCTGGTAATCGCCCAGCGACCAGGAGCCCAGCATCTCGAACACGGTCAGGTGCCAGGGGTCGCCGATCTCGTCGAGGTCGGTGGTGCGCAGGCAGCGCTGGACGCCGACCAGCCGCCGGCCCAGGGGGTGGGGGCGGCCTTCCAGGTAGGGGGTCAGCGGGTGCATTCCCGATGTGGTGAACAGCACCGGATCAGGCTGCGGCGGCACCAGCGAGCTGGCCGGGATGACCTGGTGCCCGCGTTCGCGGAAGAAATCGGTGAAGATCTGGATGGTCTGGTCTGCGTTCACGGCAGGGCCTTCCTGGTGCGTGGCACCGGAAGGGACCGCGGGCGCGGCCATTGACGAGATCTGGTAACGCTCCGGCGAGCCGTTTCCGGTCGCCGGGGGATGGGGAAAGGTCAGGCGGCAGCAACCGGCGAGCTGATAGCTCGTGCGGTCGCGGCGCTGCACAGGGTGACCCTCATGGCATTCATCCTACGGGCGATGCCCCGCACCCCCAACGCCTTTACCGCCCGTCCGCCGGGGGGCGGCGCATCGTCACGGCGCAATTCGTCCTCGGCCCCGCCGTCCTGGCCGTCGTCCAGGCCCGGCGGACGGGCGAGAAAGGCAGATCAGCTAACGCGGGTTCCGTAGGCGGCGAGGAACACCCGGACGCCCGCATCGGCGTACCGTTCGAGCTCGGCCGCGGTAAAGCTCTCCGTCACGCAGAACATGGCCTGGTCCTGCGGTATCGACAAGATCAGGTAGGCGAAGTGGCTGGCCGCCAGCAGGGGGTCAGCCAGCTCCAGCAGGCCGCGCTCGGCCAGGCCCCCGAACGCTGCGGCCAGCACCTCCAGGGCCCGTGCGGGAGCGCGCCGGTAGTAGCTGCGGGCCAGGTCGGGGAATCGGTCAGCCTCGGCGATGATCAGCCGGCGCAGCTGCAGGACCGGCGGCGCCAGGACGGCGCTGACGTAACGGCGGGCGAGCACGGTCAGCGCCCGTTCCAGGTCATCGGCGCCGTCCAGGACGCGCGCCATGTCCTGGACGATCTCCTCCGAGCTGCCGGCGATACCGCCGATGATGCCGGTGAACAGGCGCTCCTTGTCGGCGAAGTTCTTGTACACCGTCTGCTTGGACACCGCGGCCAGCGCCGCGACGTCGTCCATGCTGGTCCCCTGGTACCCGTTGCGCAGGAAGAGGGAAGTGGCCGCTTCCATGATCGCCCGGCGCTTGCGGGCCGAGCGGCCTTCCTCATCCGCGCGGCCGTCCTGATCCGCGCGGCCGTCCTGATCCGCGGTGTCCATGGGCCTCCTTCTCCTGGTCCGCCGATAGTACTAGACGGGCCAGTACTCGACTTAGTACTGTACCGTCTAGTACCTACAGAGGCAGGGAGGTCTCATGGCCGGGGAGGCACTCAGATTCCGCACGACGATCCTGCGGGCGGGGAAGACCGCGACGGGCATCGAGGTGCCTGCGGAGCTGGTCGCGAGGCTCGGGACGACCAAGCGCCCGCCCGTCCGGGTCACCATCAACGGATATACCTACCGAAGCACCGTCGCGGTCATGGGCGGCGTGTTCATGATCAGCGTCAGCGCGCAGAATCGCGCGAGCGCCGGGGTCGCCGGCGGCGACGAGGTGGATGTCGAGCTTGAGCTTGACACTGCCCCGCGCGAGGTAGCGGTCCCGGCTGACCTGGCCGATGCGCTCGACCATGACCCGGACGCCAGGAAGCGCTTCGACGCCCTCTCCTACAGCCGCCAGCAGGCCCACGTCCTCGCGGTCGAGGGAGCCAAGACCCCGCAGACCCGGCAGCGGCGCATCGCCCAGGTGGTCAGCACGGTGCGAGCCTGACCGCCTCCCGGCTCGCGCGGCCGTCCGCCCTCGCTGCCGGTCACGACCCGCCCCCGCGCAGCGAGCAGTCTCCGCACAGGCCGCCGCCCGGCACTCGGTAGTACAGGCAGCAGCTGCCCCGCCGGAATTCCAGCCCAGGGCCGGTGAGCCGGCCAGTGCCGCGCAGTGTCCCGGTGTCCAGCAGCCGCTCGGCGATGGACCGGGCCGGCACCACGAGGCCCGGCCTGGCCGCCGCCAGGACCGCCAGGGCACCGATCATTGCCGACGCGGCGTTGCCCCGCAGCAGGCCGTCGGCGATCTGCCCGCGCAATCCGGCCGCGAGCTGCGCCAGATGCTCTGTCACCACGGCCCGATACAGAAGTCCCGCGAGCTGAGGGCCGGCTGGCGGCGCCAGCCAGCCGGCCGCGGCCGGCAGCCGCAGCCGCAGCGGAAGCCCGGCGCCCAGCTCCAGGTCGCGCAGATCGGGAACGATGCCATGCGCCAGCGCGCAGGCCAGCACGGGGGACCAGAGCCGGGCCGCGTAGCCGAGATGGAGGGTGGCTATCGCCACGCGGTTCTCCCGCGTGGCCAGCCGCTGCCGCAGCTGCGCGGCCAGGTCGGCCAGGCCGTCTCGATACGCCTCCCCGGCCGGCTGCCAGTCAGCCGACTGCCCGTCGGCGGCCTCGCCGTCGGCTGCCTCCTGGTTGGCTGGCTGCCGGTCAGCGGCCTCGCCGTCGGCTGCCTCCCGGCCCGGCGGCCGCGCTCCGCGTGCTGCGGCGCCGTGGCTGAGCACGAAATAGTCGCCCAGCATCGCCGCGTCGGCCAGTGCTGCGGCGACCGACGGCTCGTCCGCGACTCTCAGCTGAGCAGCTTCCGGTCCGCCGCGGCGTCCCAGTCACCCTGAGACGGGGAGACCGGGATGCGCCAGTCGCCCTCGTTGAGGAAGCTGGGCTTGGCGCCGGCTCCCATCCGGGCGAACGCGGAGAAATCGGTGGTCTCCCGGAAGGCCGGCTGCTGATACAGATCGCGCGCGTAGGCCCAGAGCGCGGGGAAGTCGACCAGCCGCCGCTCGCTGACCTTGGCCATCGGGTTGTACCCGAGGTCAAACCTGGCCAGCGTCGGCCAGAGCCGCACGTCCGCCTCCGTCACGGCCGCGCCGAACAGGTACCGGCGGCTGGCCAGCCGCCCCTCCAGATCCTCCAGCGTGGCGATCATGCGGTGCCTGAGCTCGTCGTACTCCCGCTCCGAGGTGGCGCCCGCGACGCGATACGGCCCGTCGTTGACGGTCTCGTACACGCACTCGTTGAGCAGATCGATCTCAGGCCGCAGGGCCGCCGGGTACAGATCGACACTCTGGTCGCCCCATGCGCCGAACTGGATGCCAAGATCGATCGTGATGTCGGGGAAGTTGTTGCTGACGATCGCGCCGCTGCGGCGGTCCCACAGCACAGGCACCGAGATATGGCCGGTGAATCCCGGCTCGGTCGCCTCGTAGGCCTGCGCCAGCAGGGTGAATCCGTTGACGGGGTCGCCCCCGCGCCTGGCCCGGAAGGCCCAGCCGCGCCCGTCGCGCTCGTCATCGACGTAGGACAGGGAGACGACGTCCGTCAGCCCCTTAAGCCTGCGGACGATCGCGGTGCGCTGCGCCCAGGGGCAGCCCCAGGAAATGTACAGGTGATAGCGACCCGGCTCGGCCCGGTATCCGCTGGAGCCGTCGGCGGTGATCCGGCCGCGGAACGGGTAACGCGGGCGCTGGAATGCCTGGCCGGTGTCGAAGCCGCGTCCGGCCCCGTACTGACCGTAAGCGTCGTAATCGACCGGGCTGGCGTACTCGGGCGCAGCGGTCGGCTCAGCTGTCGTGGTCACGTCGCTGTCTCCACATCCGGTTGACCATCGCCGTCATGGCCATCATCACCCGCCGGGGCCCGCGATGGTAGCCGCCCGCCCGGCTTCCTGGCCTCAGCGGATGGCGCCGTCCGGCAGGATGGCGTGCACTCCCCAGGCCTGGTTCGCCACCTGCGTGACCCGCAGGTTCACTACCGGGCTGGCCACGGCCAGCGCGGCCGTCTTGTCCAGGCCGTAGATCGCCTGCAGCCACGTCACCATCGCCTCGAGCGCGTCGCCCATGGCCGCGTTCAGGTCCGGACTGAAGCCGAAGGTGATCCGGCCAGCCGGGGTGTGCGCGTGCACGCCGGGCACCGGCGGATCGGCGACCAGGTCCAGCGTCACCTCAGTGGTCATGGCGCACTCGACGGCGGTGCCCGCCACCTCGCCGTCGCCTTGCGCCGCGTGCCCGTCACCGAGGCTGAGCAGCGCGCCGGGCACGGTGACCGGCAGGTACAGGGTCGAGCCGGCGACCAGGTCCTTGCAGTCGATGTTGCCGCCGCCGACTGCCCGCGGCGGAACCGTCGAGTGCCTGCCGGGCTCGTCGAAGGCCACTCCGGTCACGCCGAGGAACGGCGCGATCGAGACGGTGTGGCCGTAGTTGTTCGTGGCCGTGCCCGCATCCGCGTCGATCTGCCACAGCAGCCAGGAGGGCGGCCCGTCGTGCAGCCCGAGGCGACGGGTCAGCGGGGTGTCCCCGGCGGCTGCCACCGTCCAGCCCCAGTCGTCCGGCCGCAGCGAGTTCAGGCGTACCGCCAGCACGTCGCCGGGTTCCGCGCCGCGCACCGCGATGGGGCCGGTCAGGCAGTGCCCGCGCCATTCAGCACGCGGGAACATGGTCGGCTGCTCCTCACCCGGGCTCTGCTGGCGGGCCAGGAAGCCCGACGCGTCCAGCGAGCGAACCACGACGGTGTCGCCTGGATCAACGGTGAGCACCGGGGAGAGGTCGCGCGAGAAGAAGTTGGCCGTGGTGTCGGACGTGGGTCCCAGCTGGTGCTCAGTCATCGGGTCTCCCTGCGGGGTGCGGCGGGGCTGGGTGCGGGCTCGGCGACGGAGCTCGCCGCGGGCTCGGTGGCGGGGGCCTGGGTGACGGGCTCAGTGGCGGGGCTCAGCGACGGCCTCAGCCACGGACCTGGCGTCCGTCCTTGTAGACGGCGCGGATATTGGCCTTCAGGTTCGCCAGGTCGAACGGGTCACCGGCGACCACGACGATATCGGCGCGCATGCCCGGCGCCAGGACTCCCGCCTCGCCCTGCATGCCGAGCAGCTCGGCCGCCGAGCGGGTCGTCGCGACCAGGACGTCGGCCGGTGCCATTCCGGCCTCGGCCATCAGGGTCAGCTCGCGGAGGTTATCCCCGTGCGGCCCCACGCCGCTATCGGTGCCCATGGCCACCTTCACCCCGGCCGCGGCGGCCCGCCCGAACGACTCGAAATGCGTCTCGATGACCTCCTGCGCCTTGGCCGCGACGCCGTCGGGCAGGTTGGCGCCGTTCTTGGCCGCCTCCAGCACGGCGACCGGCGCCACCAGCGTCGGCACCAGCCAGGTGCCGGCCGACAGCATCATGGAGATCGCCTCGTCGTCCAGGTAGATGCCGTGCTCGATCGAGCGGACTCCGGCGCGGATGGCGTTCTTGATGCCCTCGGTCGCCTGAGCGTGAGCCATCACCGGCAGGCCCGCCGCGGCCGCCTCGGCCATCAGCGCGTCCAGCTCATCGACCCGGAAGTGCGCGTGCCGCGGATTGTCCCGTGGCGACAGGACCCCGCCGGAGGTGCAGACCTTGATGACGTCAGCGCCCGCCCGCACGATTTCCCTGACCCGCTTGCGCATCTCCTCCGGGCCGTCGACGATCCCCACCGGCCGCCCCGGATGCGGTAGCGCGATGGACACCGAGAATCCCGACGGGAGCCAGCCGTCGCCATGTCCCGCCGTCTGGCTCAGCGCCGTGATCGCGATCTGCAGCCGCGGGCCGTCGATCAGCCCGTCCTCGACGGCCCGCTGGATGCCCAGGTCAGCGCCGGCGGCGTCGCGCACCGTGGTGATACCGCAGTCCAGCGTCGCCCGCAGGTTCGCCGCGGCCTGGAAGAACTGGTAGGAGAACGGCCGCTGCAGGCGCCGCAGCACGTCAACGCCCGAGCTGGTGACATGGACATGGCAGTCGAACAGCCCGGGCAGCAGGGTCAGGCCCGATACGTCGATGCTCTCATCACCATCGAGGTCCTGGCCGACCTCCAGGATCTGCCCATCCTCGATGACCACGTCACCATCGGCGACCGGGCTGCCCGTCCCGTCGAAGATCCGCCCGCCGCTCAGCACCATTCTGCTCATGCGTCACATCCTCTCGCTGCCAGCATCTGCCACCTGTCCGCGCTCGCGGCCGTCGCCGCCTGTTCGCTCCCGGCCGCCGCGCCTGTTCGCGCGCGTCCGCCGCCACCCGCCGGCCCCGCGCGGGCGCTAAGCCAGGTGATCACTAGCTCATCATCTCGGCCCCGCCTGCCCACCCGCTCGCCGGGTGTAGCTCAGCCGCCGCGCCCGCTGCGCGTCGTCTGGCCTCATGTCTTCCAGGCGCTGAGGAACGTGGCGTCCTTGGCCGTGATGCCCTCGGTGAACATGGGGTGCAGGTCCATCGACGGCGAGTACCTGCTGGCCGGGACCTCGCGGCCGAGAGCCTCGGCCATGGCGCGCACGTGGTGGGGACCGGCACCGCAGCAGATCCCCACGTAGCCGACCCCGAGATCCGCTGCCTCGCGGGCGAAACGGGCCATCTCGAAGCGCGTGCATCCGAACGGCTCCAGCGCCAGCGGGAAGAGGCGCTCCGCGCCATCCTCGCTCAGGGACATCATCGTGGGGGAGGCCGCGTCCGTGCGGTACGGCACGGGCTGAGCGGCGACGGCGCAGTCGACCGCCGCCCGGATCCGCGCCATCAGCGGCAGCATCGAGCGCGGTCCCCGGTCGCAGTTCAGCCCCACGATCTGCGCGCCATGGCCGGCCAGGATGCGGCATGCCTCCACGTAGTCGAAACCGTCTCGCGTCTGGCCGGGCTGCGTGGAGGCGAGCGTCACCATCGCGGGCAGGCCCAGTTCCTGGGTGACCTCCAGCGCGATCAGCGCCTCGCCCAGGTAGTCGTTGGTCTCGGAGATCACGAAGTCGATCCCCTCCTGCGCCGCCCAGGTCAGCTGCTCGGAATACATCGCCCGGACGGCCGATCTGGTGGCGGGGTCACCAGGATCGTAGGCCCAGGTGTTGCAGACGTTGCCCGCCACCAGCGCGTCCCCTTCCCGCGCCACTTGCCGGGCGAGCCGCACGGCCTGCCGGTTCATGGCCTCCAGATCGCCTTCGCGGCCCACGACGCGGAGCTTTTCCCGGTGCGCGTAATAGGTCAGCGCGACCATCACCTCCGCGCCCGCGCGCAGGAACTCACGATGCAGTTCCGTCACCGCGTCCGGGAAGTCGAGCACCACCTCGGGGACGTAGGGGCCGGCCTTGATGTAGCCCCGGCGCTCCAGTTCGAAGACGTACCCCTCGGCGCCGAGAACGGTGCCGCGGCTCAGCCGCTCCAGGATGCCCGCCTGCCCGGTCCCGCTCATGATGGCATCCCCGCGATCTCGGCCTGGCCCGCCGCCCGGCCAGCGAACCGGCCGGGCGCGAAACGCCGGATGTCGTAGACGGTGCCCTGCTGGATGGCCAGCTGGGCCAGCACCCGCCCCACCCAGGGAGCGAACTTGTACCCGGTGCCGCGCCACCCCACCCCGGCGAAAACATCGTCCGCGCCGGGGACGGGCCCGAGAATGAAGTCGTCGTCCGCCACGAGGTCGTAGAAGCAGGTATCCACGCCACTGGCCTCGGCCACGTCCACCACCTGCGCCCCGCGCAGGCCGGGCATGCATTCGGCCACGAAATCCTCCACGCTGTTGATCCGGCTCGGCACCACGGTGGCATCGGGCGGATTGTAGAAGCCGATCTTCACACCGGGCGTCTTCCCTTCATATAGCGGATGCCCGTAGATGCCGACGTCCAGATAGGCGAAGACCGGCAGGGCCCGCTCGGTGAACTGGCCGCGCAGCGGCGCGGCGGGAATGAAGTACTTCGACTGGGCGGGCCGGTCGGGCCGCAGCGGGAAGCGGACAGCGCAGCCGGGCACGAGCTCCAGCAGGTCGTTGGTACCGAGGCCCGCGGCAATGACCAGCGCGTCACCGGGCACCTCGCCGGAGTCGGTCGTCACCCGCCAGGCCTCCCCGGACGGCCTGGCATTACCGGACGAGGACCCGTCCTGCGACCGGTCGATGCCGCGCACCGTCACATTCTCGATCACCCGTACGCCGCGCGCCCGCAGCGCCGCCCGCAGGAAGCGGGTGACCGCGCTCACGTCGGCAAACCCGGCATCGAGATCAAGCCAGCCCGCATCCGCGGTGAACTGCGGGAACCGGTCCCGGAGCTCGGCGGCCGACAGTGCCTCCCGGCGCAGTTGCAGCTGCTCAAGGATGGCGAAACTGCGCACGGCGTAGGTACTGGCCAGATCCGGCGTCACGCTGCCGGTGACGATGTTCAGGCAGCCGCAGTCGACCAGCAGGGGCTCGCCGGCCTCGGCCTGCAGTTCCAGCCACAGCTGCCGCGCCTCGTACGCGAACCGCGAGTACCCGCTATCCAGGTAGTCGTTGCGCACCGAGCGGGTCAGGCCGAACGAGGCGGTAGCGGGGTCGCCCACCCTGGTCTTCTCCAGCACCGTCACCGACGCGGCCAGCGGCGCGGCGTAGTAGGCGGTCATCAGGCCCATGACCCCGCCGCCGATGATCGTCAGCCGCCTGCCGCGGGTCTCGGCCAATGGGTCACGCTCCTGTCCAGCAATCTCGCCAGGTAAGGAGCCTATCCGCCGCGGCACCTTCCATGATCATGAAATGCGACAGCCGCGGATCACCCCAGAAACGACAGCCGCACCTGCCGGTCCGGATTGTCGAGATTGAGGTCCACGATCGCCACCGACTGCCAGGTGCCGAGCGCGAGCGACCCCGATACGACGGGCAGCATGGTGAACGGTGCCACCAGGGCCGGGAGCACGTGCGAGCGGCCGTGACCGCGCGACCCGTGCGCGTGCCGCCACCGGTCGTCGGCCGGCAGCAGCTGCGCCAGCGCCGACAGCAGGTCGGTGTCGCTTCCGGCGCCGAGCTCGATCACCGCCACGCCGGCGGTCGCATGCGGGACGTAGACGTGCAGCAGCCCGCTGCCGCCGCCGGACGCCGCGCGGGCGAACTGCTCGCACTGGGCGGTGATGTCGTGCACGCTGTCATTTCGTCCCGTATGCACGGGGAAGGTGGAGGTCTCCATGGTCTCCGACTGTCGGCCATCGGGGCCGGCCGCGCAACCCGCCGCAGCCCGGTGCTGAACCGTGACGCACCGCCCGCGCGTGTCATGCGTGAGGAGATCATGCAAGAGCGAGTGACAGACTTGAGCGACGGACTGAGGTGATCAGGGGTGGCGACGGCTACTGACCCGCGGGCCGGGGTGACCGGCCAGCCGGAACGCCGTTACAGCGGGCGCCGGCTGTACCTGCCGACGGTCGCCGTGGCTGGCCTGGCGGCCTGGCTCGCCTGGCGTGGCTGGGCCGTACTGAGCCAGTACGGGCTGGCGCACTCCATCCGCGCCGCCCAGGCCGAGCTGGCCGGCCCCGTGGTGCTGGGCTTTGTGCTCGTGATCTCCCTCATCGAGCTGGTCCGCCCCGCCGAGCGTCACTCACTGCTGGCCCGCGGGCATCTCCTCGACCTGGGCTACCTGCTGGTCTACGCACTGGCCGTCGTGCCGCTGGTCGTGCTCATCGGCTCTGGCTTCTCATCAACGGTGGCGCGGCTGGCGCCGTGGCTGACGTTGCCCGCGAGCACCGTGGTGCCGCACTGGTGCTACATCGCGCTCGGGCTGCTCGGGATCGACGCCCTGGACTGGCTGGCCCACCTGGGCAACCACAAGATCGGCTCGCTGTGGCGGCTGCATGCCGTGCACCACTCGCAGGAGGAGCTCAGCATCCTCACGACCTTCCGTGCCCACCCGCTGGTGCACGTGAGCTTCCTGCTGTCGGCCTTCCCGGTCCTGGTCCTCGCGGCCAATAACGCGACACCGGCGCGGCTGCTGACGATCTACGCCTGCCTCGGCGCCCTGCCGCACGCCAACGTGCGCTGGAGCTACGGCAAAGCCGGCCTGATCTTCATCAGCCCGGCGTATCACCGGCTCCATCACGCGCCGACTGGCCGGCTCGACATCAACCTCGGGACGGTGTTTGCCATCTGGGACATCCTGTCCCGCCGTGCGGTGTTCCCCGAGCCCAGCCGGCCGGTCGCGCCGACGGGGCTGGCCGGGCGGCCCGTCCCGGTCGAGCAGTCCGGCGACCGGCCGCGACTGGCCCGCACGTTCCTGACTCAATGGGCCGAGCCATTTACCACCGGGTCCCGGACGGCCGAGCCCTTTACCGCAAGCGAGGTTCCGCACCAATGACCACCAGCAGCACGACCACCACGCGCGCAACTCCCGCCATCCGGGTCCTGTGCGCCGTTGACGCTGTCCTCCTGGCCATTTCCGGGATCATTCACCTGCGCCTGTGGTTCCAGGCCTACCGGCATGTCCCCACCCTGGACATCTTGTTCCTCCTCCAGGTGATCGCGGCGTTCGTGCTGGCCATAGCGCTGATCGTGGTCCGGCACCGCCTGGTGGTGGTGGCGGCCCTGGCCCTGGTGCTGGGCACGATCGCCGGCTACTTCCTGGCGCTGACGGTCGGCATCTTCGGCTTCAAGGACCCGGGCGCCACCGGCGAATCCAACCTGGTGCTCGCCGTCGAGATAGCCGCCGTGATCCTGCTGGTCATCACCGGCTGGCTGATGGTGCGCCCCGCAGGCCGCTCCGCCTGACCCGCCCGGCCTGATCCCTGCCCTTCCCCGCCCCGGCCCGGCTCTGGCGGGGACGGGCGGGATCGGTGCGGGACAATGGACCCATGCCGATTCGGGTGATCGTCGTGGGCTCCGGGATCGTCGGGGCCAGTTGCGCCTACCACGCGACTAGCCTCGGGGCGCAGGTCGTACTGGTGGATGCCGGGGTTCCTGGCCAGGCCACCGCGGCCGGCGCCGGGATCGTCTGCCCGTGGTCGTCCGCGGTGAGCGACCCCGTCTGGTACGCGTTCGCCAGCACCGCCGCCAGCCAGTACCCGCGCCTGGTCGAGGACCTGGCCGAGCACGGCCAGGCGGACGTGGGCTACCGTCGCGTCGGCGCGCTGTACCTGGCGCCGACGCAGGACCGCCGGGATGAGCAGCTGCGGCGGCTGCTGGCCCGGCGGGCGCAGGCCCCCCAGATGGGCGACGTCCAGGCGGTCAGCGGCGCCGAGGCACAGCGGATGTTCCCGCCGCTGAGCGCCGATCGCTGCGCCGTCTACATCGGCGGCGCCGGGCGGGTGGATGGCCGGCTGCTGAGAGATGCCCTCGTCGCAGCGGCGGTCGCGAACGGCGCCAGCACGCGGGCGGGCCGGGCGGAGCTGGCGTGCCGCTCCGGGCGCGCGACCGGCGTGGTGCTGGACGGGCAGCTCATCGAGGGCGATGCCGTGGTGGCGGCGACAGGTGCGTGGACGAGTGCGTTTGCGGCCCATGCTGGTCTGGCTGTCGCCGTGAGTCCCCAGCGCGGGCAGATCGTGCACATGTCCCTGGCGCCGGCGGACACGAGCCGCTGGCCGGTGGTGCTGCCCGGCGGCAGCGGGCATTACCTGCTGGCCTTCGGCGACTCCCGCGTCGTCGCCGGGGCCACCCGCGAGAGCGGTGCCGGGTTCGACTACCGGGTGACGCCGGGCGGGCTGGCCGAGGTGCTCGGCGAGGCGCTGGCGGTGGCCCCCGGCCTGGCCTCGGGCACGTACCTGGAGACCAGGGTGGGCTTTCGCCCGGCCGGGCCCGACGCACGCCCGCTGCTGGGGCCCGCGGCCTCCGTCCCCGGCCTGGTCATCGCCACGGGCCTGGGCGCTAACGGCCTGACCACGGGACCTTACGCGGGGGCCATCGCGGCGCGGGTCGCGACAGGAGAGCCGCCGGGCGTCGACCTCACGCCCTTCGACCCGCTGCGCCCGCCGCCGGAGCCGGGGACAGGCCAGTGACTTCCAGCACGAAACGCCGTCGCTCCGGCGAGATGTCCGGGGCAGGGTCACTAGCTCCTACCCGGACTGCTGATACGCCGCCGCCTGCGGGAACGCGAACGCCGCCCGTTCCGTCTAAGCGTCGACCGGGCAGGATCGACTCGACCCGAGGAGGGTGCCGTGAGCCGGACGTTCCTGGCCTCCGCCGGGGTCGCGGTTCTCGCCGTCCTGGCGGGCGGCTGTGCCGTTGCTGCCAGCGCCGCGACGGGCGGCGCTGCGCACCATACCCATCTGCCGTCGGATGCCTCGGGCCGGGGAACGGTCACCGGGAAGCTGGTCATGGAAGGGGGCCCGGTCGACCCGAGGAAGCCCCAGCCCCGGATACGGCCGATCCCTGGCACAGTGCGCTTCACCCAGGGCGGACGGCGGGTCGCCTCAGTGCATGTCGGGCGCTCAGGGAAATTCACGATCGCGCTCGCGCCCGGAACCTATGCCGCCGTGGGCCGGTCGCCGGACGTACTCCAGGTGAGCAACGGCGCGGTCGTCGGCGCGAACGGGCACGTCGTTTCCGGGACCGCGCGCCAGGCCGCGTGCTCACAGCCGGCCAGGGTAGTCGTCACGCCCCGGCGCACGATCACGGTCGTCATCGCCTGCATCGTCCCCTGACCTGCGACCGGCCTGGGCCTGCTCCCAGATTGGCTAGGGGACGACGGTGACGGGCCAGCGGCTGGCCCGTACCAGGTGGACGGCGAGCGAGCCCACGAACCGGTGACCGGCACTCATGGAGGCTCCCACGATCACGGCGTCGGCGCGCAGTTCCTCAGCGAGCCGGACGATCTGGGTGAACGGGTTCCCGTCCCGCTCCACGAATTCCGCGCTGAGGCCGAGCCGGCCACTCTGCGACTCGACGGCCTCCCGCAGCTCCCGCGCGACCTGGTCGTGCGCTTCCTGCACCGGGCCAGCGGCGGCCGGGGCGATTCCGGCCGCCGCACTGAACGGCCGGACGTACAGGCAGACGAGCCGGGCGTTTTGCCGCCGGGCCGTTCCCGCAGCGTAGGCGCCAGCGCGCATGGAGGTATCCGAGCCGTCAATGGCCACCAGGATCACCGCGCGCCCGTCCGGCGGCTGATCGCTCACCCGCCAACGGTACCTGTGTTCCAGTGCCGGCGCAGGAGCGGTGCCAGTTCGCCGGCGCGCTCGTCAGGAAAGAACAGCCGCGCGCCGTCGATTTCCATGACCTCGGTGACGCCGGGGATGGTGTCTTTCAGCCAGTAGGCCCAGGACAGCTCGAAGAAGTCATCGTCGGTTCCCCAGACGACCAGTGTGGGCACGTCCAGCTTGGCCAGACCCGGCTCCGCGTCGAGCAGGTCACCGGCGTTCAGCGACAGCAGGAAGCGCTCGAACTGCCGGGCTCGCTCCGGCGTGCCCAGGACCGGCTCAAGGAACGAGCGCACGACATCCAAGCCGACATGCTCGACGTCTTCATAGCCTGTCCCGAAGATGGCGCTCCTGGCCTGGCCGATGTCGGCGAGCAGCGCGGCCGCGCTGGCGGCGATTACTCCACTTGCGGCGAGCTCGATGGTCGCCTTGAACGCCTCGGGCGGCACGTTGTCGTGGGTTTCGCAGTTGGTCAGGCAGAAGGTGGCCAGGCGCTCGGGGTGGCGCGCGGCGAAGATCTGCGCGACCGCGCCGCCGGTGTCGTTGGCGACCAGATCGATCTTCGCGAGCGCGAGCTTGGCGCAGAACTCCTCGAGCAGCGACGCCAGGCCGCTCAGGCTGAAGTCGCTGCCGGGTCCGGCCGGGCTCTGGCCGTGCAGCGGCAGGTCGAGCGCGATGAGGCGGCGCTCGTCGGCCAGCAGGCCGATGACGTTGCGCCACAGGTGGGCGTTGGTCCCGATGCCGTGCACGAAGAGGACGGCCGGGCCTTCTCCGATATCGATGTAGCTGACCTCACCCGACGAGAGCGTGACGGTCTTGCGGTCCTGGTCCAGCTGGCCTATCTCCACGGTGTCTCCTCGTGCTGTAGTCTCGTCCGTAAACCGACTGACGGTCTAGTACTACTAGACCGTCAGTCGGTCTGTCAAGGAGGGATCAGCAGGAGTGATGGCCCGGACGAACAGGAACGCCGAGCGCGGCGCTGCCACCCGCGAGCAGTTCATCGCCGTTGCTACCCGGCTGTTTGCCGAGCGCGGTTATGACGACACCTCGATCGAGTCAGTCCTGCAGGCCACCGGGGCCAGCCGGGGATCCCTGTACCACCACTTCAAGGGGAAAGACGCCCTGTTCGAGGCGGTGCTCGAAGCGGTCGAGTCTGACGTCGGGCAGCGAACGGCCGAGGCGGCCGCTGATGCGCCTGATGCCTTCGAGACACTGCGCGCCGGCTGCCTGGCCTGGGTCCGGATCGCAGGTGACCCGGTCGTGCAGCGGATCCTCCTGATCGACGCGCCGTCGGTCCTGGGCTGGCCGCGCTGGCGGGAACTGGAAGAGCGCCATGCCCTCGGGACGATCAAGGCAATCCTCGGGGTCCTGGCCCAGGCCGGGCGCCTGGCCCCCGATCTCGTCGACATGTTCGCGCACGTGCTGCTGGCCTCGGTGAACGAGATCGCGCTGATGGTCGCCAGGTCGGATGACCAGCCGGCGGTCAGCCGTTCCGCCGCCGAGGCCGTCGATGAGATCCTCACCCGCCTGCTGGGACCGCAGGAGGTGGCCGGCTCCTCCGTGGTGGACTGACCTGTTGGCTAAGGAGGGTCGTATGTCGAGCGAAGCTGCCGCGCAATTCAACATCCACGAGGCCAAGACGAACTTGTCCCGGATCATCGAGCGAGTCGAGCTCAGGGGCGCGCAGGCCGCCTCCTGACCGCTCACCCAGGGAGTTCACATTGTTGCTCACTCAGATGGCTCATCCAGACAGGGCCAGAACGACGAGCACCACGGCGGTCGACACCTCAATAATGGCGCCGAAGACATCGCCGGTCATGCCGCCCAGCCGACGCTGAGCCGTCCGGCGCAGCAGCTCGGCGGCGAGCAGCCCTGCTACCGTCGCCCCGAGCCCGCGCGCCGCCAGCGCCAGCCCGCCGGCTGCGGCGCCACCCGCCACGACCGCCGCCAGCAGGCACGATGTCGCCACGAGCCGGACCCGCAACGTGACCGTGGCGGCCACCAGCGTGCCGAACCCCGCCGGGCGCGCGCTCGGCGTGCTGGTCCCCGCGGCGAGCACGACGCCGACCCGGCCCGTGACGGCGGCCAGGACGAGCGCCGCGGCACCCAGCCATGGGGGAGTCAGGGCGGCCAGAGCGGTGATCTGCAGCAGGACGGCAAAGACCAGCGCCGCCACTCCCATCGGGCCAACATCGGACCGCCGCATGATGGCCAGCGCCTCATCGCCGGGACGGCGGCTGCCGAGCCCGTCCGCGGTGTCGGCCAGGCCGTCCAGATGCAGGCCGCCGGTGAGCAGGCCCAGCACGGCAACGGCGAGCGTCGCGGCCAGCAGCCGCCGTATCGCGGAATCCCCGCCCGCCTCCGCGCCCAGCAGCACGCCGGCGGCGACCGCCGCGATCAGCGCTCCTACTGCGGGCAGCCAGCGGACCGCCCTGGCCGCCTGGTCCTGGCCAATCTGGCCGTGGACCGGGGCCGGGATCACGGTGAACAGGTTCAGCGCGACCAGCCAGGCACGAGCGGGCGGTGCCTGCGTCACCGCAGCCGCCGGGCGATGCCCGCGGTACAGAGCCAGACCTCATCGGATTCGGCGGCGATCCGGGCGTTGAGGGACCCGAGCTCGTCGCGAAACCGCCGCCCCGACACAGTCCCCGGCACCACTCCGGACCCGACCTCACTGCTGACCGCCACGACGTGGCGCCGGGTGATCCGCCAGGCTTCGACCAGCGTGTCTACCCGCCGGGCCAGCGCGCGATCGGCGTCGGGGCGCCCGGCCCAGATCCCGCATTCGTCCATCACGCCCGCCAGCCAGGTGGACAGGCAGTCCACCAGCACCGAAGCCGCCTTTTCGCCAGGCGCGTCGGCCGCCGCGCTTCCCGCGGCGCCCGCCTGGCTCGCTCCTTGGCCTGCCTCTTCGCCCCTCATCCCGTCCAGTGGGCCCACTGCCGTGAACTCGCGCTCCACGTCGAGCGTCTCGATCGTCCGCCAGGCGGCGGGCCGTCGCTGCTGATGGACGAGCACCCGCGCCCCCCACTCCAGGTCACCGGGACCAGGGATCGGCCCGGTGGCGATGTAGTCAACATGGGCCTGCCCGGCCAGCAGCCTCTCCGCGGTCGCCGACTTGCCGGACCGCGCGCCCCCGAGCACGAGCACCCGCCGCGCTGCTGGCGGAGCCCCCGCCCCGCTGTCCGCAACCCGATGGGTGTGACTTTCATCGGGTTGCGTGCCGTTGAATGTCACATCCATCGGGTTGCGCTCGCCTCCCGGCAGCGCTGCGCGGGCCTGTTCCCACGACAGGGATGCACCATCAGTCGCGGCCGCCCCATCAGCATCTGCGCCGCCGCACCAGATCCGCCGCTGCTGCGCGTCGGCCGCCACGGCGTCGTCGACCTGCGGCTGTCCGGTGCAGGCCAAGACCAGCCACGCTCCGTCCAGGTCGCGGGTGACGTAGCCGCGCCGGCGAACCCGAACCCGGCCACACGACAGCCCCCTGCCACCCGACAGGCCCCCGGCGTCCCAAACGTCCCTGGTGTCTCCGGCCGACACCAGCCCCTCCAGCGCCACACTCAGCTCAGGCGCCACCACCAGCACCTCAGCCCCGGCAGCCAGCAGCCTCGCCACCCACCGCTCAGCCACTGAGTTCCCGCCAATCACGACCGCCAGGCGCCCCCGCATACGCAGGCCGACCAGAAACAGGCCAACCGGAGGCAGCGCGTCCGGAGACGAGTGCGTCCGGATCGCCTGGCGCACCCGCGCGCATCCGATTACCCTTTCTCGCCCGACACCCCGGCGCTGTCGAACGTGGCGACGTCCCGCAGCACCCGCGCCGCTGACTGCACGATCGGCAGCGCCAGCACGGCACCGGAGCCCTCGCCGAGGCGAAGGTCGAGGTCAAGGAGTGGCCGCAGCCCGAGTGCCGTCAGCGCGTGCCGGGCGCCGGGCTCGGTGGACAGGTGCCCGGCGATCAGGCATCCTGCGACGTCGGGTGCGAGCGCCCTGGCGGCCAGCGCGGCGGCGCAGGCGATCACCCCGTCCAGCACCGCAGGCACCCGAAGCGCGGCCGCCCCCAGCAAGAGTCCGGCCAGCGCCGCGTGCTCCAGCCCCCCCACGGCCGCCAGTACGCCCACGGGATCACCGGGATCCAGCTCATGCCGGCCGAGCGCACGGCGCACGACATCGACTTTCCGCGCCAGGGTTGCGTCGTCCACCCCCGTACCGCGTCCGGTGACCTCCTGCGGATCTGCGCCGGTGAACACCGATATCAGCGCGGCGGACGCGGTGGTGTTCGCGATGCCCATGTCCCCGGTCACCAGGCAGCGGTTGCCGGCCGCGACCAGGTCACGCGCGGTCTCGATACCGACCTCGATCGCCCGGGTCGCCTCGGCCCGGCTCATCGCAGGCCCCGCGGTCATGTCCGCGGTGCCTGCCCGCACCTTGCGTGGCAGCAGGCCGGGCGCTGGCGGCAGGTCAGCCGCGATGCCCACGTCGATCACGCAGACCTCGGCGCCGGCCTGCGCGGCGATCGCGTTGACGACGGCTCCCGAGGCGAGGAAATTCAGCACCATCTGCGCGGTGACCTCCTGCGGCCAGGGCGTGACCCCCTGCGCATGGACGCCGTGGTCTCCGGCGAATACCGCTACCACGGCCGGCTCGGGCATCGGTGCCGGGCACTCCCCGGCCAGCCCGGCCAGCTGCACCGACAGGTCCTCCAGCCGCCCGAGCGAGCCGCTGGGCTTGGTCAGCCGTTCCTGCCGCTCCCGCGCCTGCGCGGCGGCGTCGCTGTCGGCCGGCCCGATGGCGCCGATCGTGTCGTCGAGCAGGCTCACCGCAGGCTCCCCAGGCAGGGCACGCTGGCCCCACCGCTCGTCGTGGACGGCCCAGGACAGGGGCCGCGTGCGCGCCCACCCGCTGAGCGCGAGCTCGGGCCCGGGCGGGAACTCCTCCACATGGCCCATGCACAGGTATGCCACGACCTGCAGGTGCGAGGGAAGGCCGAGCGCGGCGGCCAGCTCACGCTCGTCGAAGAAGCTCACCCATCCCACGCCGATGCCCTCGGCGCGCGCGGCGAGCCAGAGATTCTGCACGGCGCATGCCGTTGAGTAGGCCGCCATCTGCGGCTGCGCATGCCGTCCGAGCACGCCGCGGCCGCCCCTGGTGGGGTCGCACGTCACCACGATGCTGAGGGGAGTGTCGAGGATGGCCTCCACTTTCAGCTCGCGGAAGGCCAGGGCCCGCGGCCAGGGCAAGGACGCGGCGAAGACCGCCTGCTGCCGGCCCGCGAGCGCGTGCAGGCGCTCCCGTACCGCGCGGTCGCGCAGCACGATGAAGTCCCACGGCTGGCTGAGGCCGACGCTCGGTGCCTGGTGCGCGGCCCGCAGGATCCTGGTCAGCACATCGTCATCGACGGGGGCGGGCAGGAAGCCATTGCGGACGTCCCGGCGCGCGGCGACGACCCGGTAGAGAGCGTCGATGTCGGACTGGGGCAGGCCGTGGTCAGCGTGCGTCATGCTGGGACCTCGCGGAGTGAGTCGGCGAGAGCACCGGGATAGTCCGGGCTCAGGACTTCGGCCGGCGCGCCGTCGAGCGCGCCGTCCAGCGCACCGTCCCGCGTGCCGTCGTGCACGGCCGCGAGCGCACCGTCGAGCGCGGCCGCGAGCATGGCGGCCAGCACGACCGCCACGGCGCTGATGAGCCGCGACAGCCGGACGGCGCGGACGATGTCGGCGGTCCGCGGCCCCCGTCCGTCACCGAGCAGCCCCCGCTCCTCGTCCCGGCCCTGGTACACGTTCGTTCCGCCCAGCCGCACCCCGAGCGCGCCCGCGAACGCCGCCTCGCACTGGCCGCCGTTGGGACTGGGGTGCGACCGGCCATCACGGCGCAGCACGCGCAGGGCATCACGCGTGCTGCCGCCGACCGCGGGCGCCAGCGTGGCCGCCAGCAGGCCGGTCATACGGGACGGCACCAGGTTGGCGGCGTCGTCCAGCCGCGCCGCCGCCCACCCGAAGTTCTCATACCGCGCACTGCGGTGCCCCACCATGGCATCGAGCGTGTTCACCGCGCGATAGCCGAGCAGACCGGGCACACCGCACAACGCTCCCCACAGCAAGGGCGCGACGACGGCGTCGGAGGTGTTCTCGGCCACCGACTCGACGGTCGCGCGCGCCAGCTGCGGCCCGTCGAGCCGATCAGGATCGCGCCCGCACAAGGCCGGCAGCCGCCGCCGGGCCCCCCCGAGATCACTCGCCTGCAGCGCTCCGGCCATCCCGGCCGCCTCGGCGGCCAGGCTCGTACCGCCGAGAACGGCCCACGTCGCGACCGCCGTCAGCGCCATGCGGCCGACCGGCCAGCGCGCTACAGCCCGCTGCGCCGCCACGCCCGCGACCGTCACGGTTCCGGCGCATACGACGGTGAATGCCACTCCCCGCCCGCGCGAAGCCGCCCAGATCCGGCTCTCGACCCCGGCCGCGGCGGTGCCGAACGCCGCGACCGGATGAGCGCGCCGCGGATCAGCGAGCGCGGCGTCCAGGGCGAAACCGGCCAGCAGCCCGAGCGCGCGCCAAGACGAACGCCGCATCATGCACTGCCTTCCTCGGGGTAACCGCGCCCCGGGGCGAAGGATCGGCGGCCGGAGTCTCCTGGCTCCCGGATCGGGGCTTCTCTCGGCCTTCCCACCGCGCTGCACGGTCGTGGCCCATGCGAGAGTCGCTCCCCGGTGACAGTGGCGGGACCGCGTCGGACTTGCACCGACTTCCTCCGCTGCCGTCGATGGACCCGAGAAGGACAGCACACCGCCCGTCACTCAGTCAAGCAGCTCAGTCGAGCAGCACAGTCAAGCAGCTCAGTCGAGCAGCACAGTCGAGCAGCACAGCCGAGCAGCACAGGCAAGCAGCCCAGGTCAACACCACCACGCCAAACGGCTACCAGCCGGCCGATGCCCTCCGCCCGCCGGTCAGGGCCCGCCGGTCAGCGCCCGCCGGCCGGGCCCAGGCGCCAGGTCCCGGCCCAGACCAGGATCGCGGCCCCGGCGATCGCGGCACCGAGCACGCAGGTCGCCTGCCAGCCGACGGCGGCGTAGATGGTCGCCGACAGCAGTGAGCCGATGACGCCGCCGAGAAAGACGGCGGTCATGTAGGCGGTGGTCAGCCTGCTGCGGGCCTGCGGGCGGAGCCGGTAGATCATGGCCTGGTTGCTGATGTGGGCACCCTGGATGCCGAGATCAAGCACGACGATGCCGGCCACCAGCGCGAGCAGGGACGAGCCGCCGAGGGCCAGCAGCGGCCAGCTCGCCAGCACCAGGAGCAGGAGCAGGCTGAGCACGAGCCGCCCGTGCCCGTGGTCGGCCAGCCGTCCGGCGACCGGAGCGATCAGCGCGCCCGCGGCGCCGGCCAGGCCGAACAGGCCGATGACAGCTTCCCCGTAGTGGTAGGCAGGCCCCCCGAGCAGGAACGCGATCGACGTCCACAGCACCGAGAACCCGGCGAACCCGAGCGCGCCGAGCGCCATCCGCTGGCGCAGCACGGGCTCCTCCACGATGAGCGCAAGGACCGACCGCAGCGCCGTGCGATAGCGCACGGGCTGGGCGGGGGCCAGCCGTGGCAGCGCGCGGCGCAGCACGAGCGAGAGCGCGAGCATGGCCACCGCGTCCAGCGCGAACACCAGGCGCCAGCCGCCGAGGCCGGCCACCAGGCCGCTGAGCGTCCGCGCCAGCAGGATGCCGATCAGCAGCCCGCTCATGACCGTGCCGACCACCTGCCCGCGCTCGCCGGGAGCGGCGAGGGTGGCGGCGAGCGGGACGACGATCTGGGCGACGGCCGACAGGACGCCGATGGCGACCAGGGCCGCGGCCAGTACGCCGAAGCCCGGTGCCGCCGCGCAGATGGCGGCCGCGGCGGCGGTGCCGAGCAGCAAGGTGGTGATCAGCCCCCGGCGCTCGGCCAGATCGCCGAGCGGGACCAGCAGCACCAGGCCGGCCACGTAGCCGATCTGCGTGCAGGTAACCAGCAGCCCGGCCGTGCCGTCGGAGACGCCGAAGGCGTGCGCCACCACGTTGAGCAGCGGCTGGATGTAGTACAGGTTGGCCACTGCGGCCCCGGTCGTGACGGCGAGCAGCGCCACCATGCTGCGGGGCAGGCGCCGGGGCTCGTCAGCGGTCCCCGCCCCGCCCGTCTCCAGCGCCGCCTGGCCAGGATCGAGTTCGTCACCCGTCTCCAGCGCGCGCCCGCCCGTCTCCAGCGCGCGCCCGCCCGTCTCCAGCGCCCGCCCGCCCGGTCGCATGTCGGAGTCAGGGCGGCCCGGTGAGCCCAGGACACGTGACGACATCAAGATCCTCTCCAGCGATTCGGTCAGGCTCCCAAGCTATCACAACTCCAACGATGGAGTTGGAGTATAGTCAGGGGCATGACATGGAACACCGAGGAGACCAAGCGACGGCTCCAGCAGGCGGCCGTCCGAGAATTCGCGGCTCACGGACTCCACGGCACGACCATGGACGGGATCGCCAGGCGGGCCGGCATCAACAAGGAGCGGCTGTACAACTACTTCGGCGATAAGCAGCGCCTGTTCGCCGCGGTCCTGGCGGACGAGCTGGCCAAGGTCGCCGCCGCCGTCCCGATCATGTCGCTGCGCGAGCAGGACGTGGGCGAGTACGCGGGGCGGCTGTTTGACTATCACGCCGCCCACCCCGAGCTGGTGCGCCTGCTGCACTGGGAGGCCCTGGCCTACGGCGATGGCGAGATCGCCGACGAGCAGAATCGCGCCGAGTTCTATCGCCAGAAGGTCAGGGTGTTCTCCGACGCCCAGCGCGACGGCGTCCTGGCCGCCCGTCCCGACGCCGCCCACCTTCTGTTCCTGGTCCTCGCCCTCGCCGACTGGTGGTTCGCCGTGCCGCAGCTTGCGCGCCTCCTGACCGGATCGGCGGGGGACACCGCTGACGAGCTAGCTCTGCGCCGGGCCAGCGTCGTGGAATGCGCCCGCCGGCTGGCGACCCCGGCGTAGCGCGCAGGCGAGCCCGGCGGAGCACCCGTATCGAGCCGTCCGCGCATGCCACCCAGGGGATGCGCGTCTACCAGCGGGATTCCCCTGGACGAGGCCGCCGGCTGAGCCGCTGCCGGCCTTCGATGAGGGCCAGAGTTGCCGCGGCGGCCCGCTCGCCGGCCAGCTCGACGGCCTGGTCTCCCGCACCGAAATCCCCGTCGATGAGCAGCATGGCGTGGCCGTGAGCAGTAGCCTCCACGGCGGTGGCCAGGTCGTCTGACGATGATTGCTCACCGCCCGAGACGGCCCTGACGCAATCGAGCAAGGTGTCGGTGAGCGGCCTTTCGGCGGCTTCGACCTCGGGGTGGTCGCGCTTGTCGATGCCCGCCATGAAGAGGACCTCGAAGAGCGGCCGGTCGAATCCGGCGAATCTCACGTAGCAGCGGGCGATGCCAGCCAGGCGAGCCTCGGCCTCCGGGACCCGGTTGATCTCCTGGAGCATCTCCCGGTAGAAGACATCACAGGCGCGCACCGCGACCGCCGCCAGCAGGTCGTCGCGATTGGTGAAGTGGGCGTAAGGGGCGCTGACGGCGACACCGAGACGCCGGCTGGCCTCGGCCATGGAGAAATCGCGAACGCCGCCCTCGCTGATGAGCTCGACGGCGACCTCGACCAGGGCAGCTCGAAGGTCACCGTGGTGGTAGCGGCCACCCTTGCCAGGTGCGGGCATAGTCCTTCAGGGTAGGGCCGGGTGCGCCTTGATGTCGTAGGAGACCCCCGTCAGCTGCTCAGACACCGCCCAGAGCCGGGCCTGATCGGCCGCATCGCGGGAGCGAGCGCTCGATTGCACCTGAGCCGGGTATCCGGTATCGAGCCGGCGGTGCGGACCATAGAACTCGCCGCCGCGGGCTGAGGGGTCGACCGCTGCCCGCAGGGCCGGCCGGGCGCCCATCCGCACGCTCTGCGCGAACCAGAAGTTGATGATGCGCAGGCGGGGGCTGATCAGCGCCCGGTTCAGCCTCGAGCGGGTCCGGAACAGGCCGGTGGAGACGACACCGGGGTGGGCAGCGAGCGAGCTTGCCGGCGCGCCAGCGAGCCTGAGGCGGCGGTCAAGCTCGTAGGTGAACAGCAGGTTGGCCAGCTTGGACTGGAAGTACGCCCGGGCAGGCTGATAGCCGCGCTCGGACTGAAGGTCGTCGAAGTTCATCACGCCCTCTTCGTGACCCTGGCTGCTCATGGTCACGATCCGCGAGCCGGGAGTCTCCAGCAGCCGGTCCAGCACCAGCCCGGTGAGCGCGAAATGGCCGAGGTGGTTGGTGGCCAAGGTCAGCTCGAATCCATCCTCGGTCCGCTCGTAGGGCACCTCCATCACCCCGGCGTTGTTGATCAGGAGGGCCAGGCGCGGATAGGCCGAGCGGATCTCCGCGGCGGCCTCCCGGACCGAGGCGAGCGAGGCAAGATCGAGGTGCACGACCGCGATGCTGGCTCGCCCGTCTTCGGCTCGTATGCGGTCGCCGGCCTGTTTCGCCTTCTCGATGTCCCGGCAGGCCAGGACCACCAGCGCGCCGTGTCTGGCGAGCACCCGCGCCAGCTCGAGCCCGATTCCGGCGTTGGCGCCGGTCACTACCGCCGTCCGGCCTGACAGGTCGGGGACAGCCGCCTCGGTCCACCGTCGTGTAACCGTCATCAGGTCTCCCTCCCAGGCCACCAACTGATCGGCACTCTGATTCTGATAGATATTAAGATATAGAACCCTGATGCAGGGTCGGGGGAATGTCAAGACGTGCGGATCGGGCGGGCGTCCTCACGCGAACTGGAGAACAGGCGGAAGCTCGCCGATCGCCGCAGGCGCGGGACGCCCGGCCTCAGCCAGGGTGGCGGCCATGTACTCAAAGACCAGCGCGGTAGCGCCACCATCGCGTCCTGCGGGGGACGGCATCGATGACTTCAGCCTCTGGGAGCCGTCGCCGGCAGATACCTATCCGCCCGGCCGCTCGACCACGAAAAGGCCCTTCCCGATCTCGGTCTCGATCAGGCCTTCCTCACGCAGGATGGCCATGGCCGAGTCCACCGTGCGCGCACTGACGCCGTACTGCTGCATCAGCAGCCGCTTGCTCGGGACAGCCCGGCGCGGAGGGATCTGGCCGCATGGATGTTCTCGGCCGGCTGATCGACGCCGCGGCTGAGGACCCGGCGTGACCGGCGGAGACTACGAGTCACGGCAGCGCGGACACGACCTAGCCCAGATCCGCTGGCACTGGGGCGAGGCGTACGAGGTCGGCTGGCAGGACGGATCGTTCTGGTTCCGGCGTCGGGACAACGGGGCCATGCTGCAGACGTTCACAGCCGCCGCGCTGCTGGCGGAAATCAGGTGCAACTACAGCGCCAGCCCCGTGCCTCGGGACGTGGACAGCGCATCGCCCGGCCAGCCGTAGCCAGCCGGGCGGCTGTCGGCTAGCTAGTCCGGCGCGGATTCGAGCCGGACAAACCTGACATTGCTGTCCTTCGCCTGGAGCGCCGCCGATCTGGGCGGCCCCTGGGCGCGATCGCGCTGCTATAGCCCACTCAGAGCGCAGGCGCTGCCCGTGCCTGCCGGACGTCGTCGCGCGGGCCCGGTGCTGACCTTCCCGCCCGCCCTGTGGGAAGCATTCACTGCCGGGTGCGGCAGGGCCAGCTCGACTTGCCCTGACGGCCGACCTGTTCCGACGGTCGCCCAGTCCTGACGGCGAGGAGCACAGCAGATATCCAGGGGGAATCAGTGCGCGACCAGTCACAGAGGGTATGACGCAGGTAGGCGGATGATCGAGGGTCAGCTGGCCGGCCCGTCGCGTGCTGCGACGGATAGCATGCGAACGGGGCCACAGGAACGCGGGAGACCACCCGAGCGCAGAGTGGGGGGCGTGACTGCCGATGCCTGACCAGCCGGTAACGCTGAAAGACGTGGCGGCGCGAGCCGGCGTGCACCCGGCTACCGCCTCGCGTGCGCTCAGCCCGGAGACCACGGCCCTGGTGAGCGAGGACACGGCCCAGCGGGTGCGCGACGCCGCGGCCGACCTCGGCTACACGCCGAACCCCGTGGCGCGGAGCCTGCGCACCCGGCGCTCGCACACCATCGGCGTGATAATCCCCGATCTCAACAATCCGCTGTTCCCGCCCCTGGTGCGCGGTCTGGAGGACCGGCTCGCCGAGGCCGGCTACGTGGCGCTGATCAGCAATACCGACGGCAAGGATGAGCGTGAGCGTCTGGTGTTCGAGCAGATGCGGGGCCGCCACGTCGACGGATTCATCCTCGCTACCGCGCACCTGAACAGCTCTCTGCTCGCGATAGCGGCCGAGGCCGGGCTGCCCGTCGTGCTCATGAACCGGATAGCGGGGGATAACAGCTTTCCCTCGGTCTCGGTGAATAACGAGAACGGCATCCAGATGGCCGTCACGCATCTGGCCGAGCTCGGGCACCGCCGCATCGCGCACATCGCCGGGCCTCAGGATGTGTCCACCGGGCTCAGCCGCTACCGGGGATTCATGGGGGCGATGGAGGCCGCCGGCCTGCCGGTGGACAACGGCCAGGTCGTCTTCGCCAAGTCCTACTCGGTCGAGGAAGGGCTCCGGTGCTGCCGCGAGCTGCTCGGACCAGCCAGCCTGTGCACCGCGGTGGCCGCGGCCAACGACATGCTGGCGGTCGGCTGCTACGCCGCGCTGGACGAGGTCGGCCTCATCTGCCCGGATGACATGTCGATCGTCGGCTTCAATGACATGCCGTTCACCGACCGGCTGCGTCCGCCGCTGACCACGATCCGGTTCCCGCACTACCAGGCCGGCACGGAGGCGGCGAACCTGCTGCTCGAGCGGATCGCCGGGGACAACGGACCCCCCGAGATCATTTACCTGCAGCCGGAGCTGATTGTCCGGGGCTCTACGACCCGCCTGACGGCTGATAGCTGAGGGCTGGCTCTCGCGCTGCGCGGGAGGCCGCTGCGGCACCTGCCGCAGCGGCCTCCCGCGTTCAGCCCCTTCACATCGTCAGTGAATTCCCTGCAGGAGCAGTTCCTCGGCCAGGAACAGCAGGCCGTTCGGGGTGCCCCTTCCGGTCGTGTCGTCGTAGCCCTTGGTGGCGGTCAGGGACGAGTCCGAGTCCATTGTGATGAGGGTCCGACCTGAATCGGTGATCATCAGCAGCGGGTTGTTCGGCGCATTCGCCGCGTTCACGTCATGGAACGCACCTGGCGTCAGCCGGTAGAGCAGCGGGTTCGCAAAACCGATCGGGACGAACCGGCCCTGGCTGGCCAGCGCCTGCACGGCGGCGAAGACCGGGCACGCGAGGCTGGTCCCGCCGATCTGCACGAGGTCACCGGCAGCCGCCGAGCAGGTGCCGCCTGCGGCCGGCGAGCCAATGCAGATCAGGTAGCCGGTCTCCGGGTCAGCGACCGCGGCGACGTCGGGTACCACGCGCATGGGCGTGGGACCGTTGGCCTCGGACAGTGACTTCGGCACCGTGCCCGCCTGGTAGGACGGCTGAGCGAACAGCCGGCTGGTACCGCCGCCGGCACCGGAAAGGAACTCACCAGGCAGCGGCAGCGAGTAGACGGCCGGGGTCGGGGTGAAGTTAACCGGGTCGATCTCGTTGCCCCACGCGGTCTCGAACTTATAGCTGTTGTTCGAGTTGACGCCCAGGCTGGTGCCGCCAACAGCGGTGGCCTCAGTGTCCGACGCCGGGTAGTCGGGCTCGGCCATCGTGTCGCCTGCCGCGACGTTGTCGCCGTCATCGCCGGAGGAGAAGTAGAAGCCGATGCCCTCCGCCGCGCCCTGCAGGAAGATCGAGTGCTCGATCGTGACCTCGTCGCCGAGTCCCTGCTCACCGAAGTCACCGTAGGAGTTGCTGACGATGCTGGCCGTGTGGTTCTGGACAACGGAGTTCAGCGCGTCGTCGATGCCGGTGTCACAGTTCTGAGCGCCCACGTACGCGACGGTCGCCCCGGGGGCGAGGCCATGCACGGCCTCGACGTCCAGGGTCTGCTCCTCATTCCAGCCCCCCTCGCCGCCGCACAGGGCCTGATCGTTGAAGGTACTGGGATCGACGGAGTCATCGATGAACTGGCCGGTGCGGAACGGCGGCTCGCCCTGCAGGACTGAATAGGCGTTCGCGTCGGCCAGGATGGTGGGGGAGTCGTAGGCGTCGATGATGGCGACGGTCACGCCCCGGCCGTTGTTACCTGCCCTCACGCTGGCCTGCACGCCGTACGCGGTGCGCAGCTGGGCCGGCGAGTAGCCGCAGTTCGGGGTGGGGAACGAGGTACGCCCGCCGGCCACCGGGCCGGTCTGCTGGTGCTGGTTCCAGAAAGTCGAGCAGGTCGCCACCGGCGGCAAGCTGGCGGCCGGGCGAGAGGACGGGTCGGGCACCGGCGCGGTGGACGGGGTGACGATGGTCTGGGAGATCCCCGAGAAACCGGCCACCAGGCCCTTCAGCGACGCGGGAACCGAGAGGTTGCGCGCCGCGGCGCGCAGTTTGTGGCCCTGGTAGGAGTACGTCTTCAGCGTCGTTCTGAATGCTTTCTGTACCTGGCCCACTGTGCCGGAAGCCACGACCCACCGGTGGCCAGGAGCAACGCCGGTGACCTTGATTCCCTGACCCCTGAGGAACGACTCCACCTTGGCGACCTGTGCCGTCGTCGGGGCGAACCGGCTGTTGAACTGGCGCGGGGTCAGGTACTTCCCGTAGCTCGCGCTCCTCGGGTTCGAGACGGCCCGGACGAGCTTGCTCGCCTGCGCCTGACTGCGCAGCGGAAGGGCCACGTGAAACGAGAACCGGGAGGATGGTGCCGGGGCGCCGCTGACGCGGGCGCTGTGAATCCAGGCCGGGGCGCTGCCCGGCACCGTTGCGCTGCTGCTCGGCGCCGCTATCGCGGCACCGCTGAGAAATGGCAGCACGAGTGCGGTGCCACCAATCGTGGCCACGGCGGCGCGGATGAGATGAGGCCGCATGGAGCTCCTTCCGGGAAAGAGGTATGCACAAGCGGCCTGTGCGGCAGACTGCGATGCTCGCGGTCAGGTCCGGCAGACCAACCACATCGTCGCCACGCTGCTTCGCTCTGTCAAGGATCATGGGGCTGCCATCCGGTACCGGGCATGAGGCGGGCGGCGATCCGAAACTGCTACCGGCTGTGCACGCCAGATCCGGCGTGCTCATCGTCCAGGACGCGATGTGCGACGGCGCGGATGAGCACGGCGGCCCACGTCCTGAAGGGCCGCCACGCCTGCGCTAGCTCGCGGAACTGCGCCTCCGCCGGCGGCTCCGGCAGGCCGTACAGCCGGGCCGCCAGGGACAGGGCCTTAGGCTCGTTGACCGGCAGGACGTCGGCGAAGCCGGTGCCGCGGATCACGATCAGCGCGCTGTAGAACGGGCCGATGCCATTGATCGACTGCACTTCGGCCATGGCGCGCTCCGGGCCCTGCTCCTTCAGCCGGCCGACATCGAGACGGCCCGCGAGCGCCGCATCCGCGACGCCGTGCAGCCGCTGCATCTTGTCGTGCGGAATGCCGGGGAACGACGCGACGCCGAGCAGCTGGCCGGGGGTGGGGAGCGCCGCTAGCTGGACGCCATCGAGGTCGAAGACCGCGCCATGCGCCTCGCTGAGCCGCTGCCGCACCAGGGCCATCTGCCGGGCCGGGCGCCGGGCGCTCAGCACGGACCAGGCGGCTGCCTCATAGGGGGAGTAGAACAGGGGCGGCCGCAGTCCCGGCGCGGCCGCCTGCAGCCGGCCGATGACCGGGTCCCGCTCGCCGACGCGCAGGAACTGCGTCCCGTCGTAGTCAAGCGACAGCACGCGCGCGACCTGGCTGCGCACGCTGGCGATGTCTGTATCCGCTGGCCCGCGCACTGCGCAGCGCACCTCGTGGCTGGCGGCGTCCTGCCGGACCGCGACTCCCACCTGCTGCTGGTAGCCGTCGAGGCAGAACGCCAGGCGCATCACATCGTCGCCGGCCTGGGCATCGCGCTGGCCGAACCCGAAGGCGGCCGCCTCGGCGAGCGAGAACGGCCCGCGCGGCGTAATGGTGAATGACCCTGACCACATCGGTACTCCCTGCTGGACGCTGCCAGACACATGCTCGCAGGAGGCACTGACAGTTGCGCCCTGACCTGGCGCAACGAGGTGGAGCGTCGTGTCAGTGGCGTGTCAGGGGCGTGTCAGGGGCGTGTCAGGGGTGGTGCCGATGATGGGCGCATGAGAGATTCAGCGATTGCAGTCTCGGGGCTGCGGAAGGCGTATGGGGATAAGACCGTGCTCGATGGCATCGATCTGGATGTTGGTGCGGGCACGGTTTTTTGCCTGCTTGGCCCGAATGGGGCGGGTAAGACGACGACGGTGAATGTGCTGACCACGTTGCTGAAGGCCGACGGGGGGACGGTGCGGGTGGCCGGGCATGATGTTGCGGCCGAGGCCAGGGCGGTGCGCGCGGTGATCGGGGTCACCGGTCAGTTCGCGGCGGTCGACGATCTGCTGACGGGGCAGGAGAACCTGCAGTTGATGGCGGATCTGCACCATCTGCGGGGCGGCGAGGGCAGGCGGGTGGTGACCTCGTTGCTGGAGCGGTTCGATCTGGGGGAGTCGGCGCAGAAGATGGCGGCGGCCTATTCCGGCGGTATGCGCCGGAAGCTGGATCTGGCGATGACGCTGGTGACCAGGCCGCAGATCATTTTCCTGGACGAGCCGACGACGGGGCTGGATCCGCGTAGCCGCCGCACGATGTGGGCCATCGTCCGCGAGCTGGTGGCCGACGGGGTGACCGTTTTCCTCACGACCCAGAATCTCGAGGAAGCCGATCGGCTCGCCGGGCGGATCGCGGTGCTGGACCAGGGCCGCCTGGTGGCTGAGGGCACTGCGGGCGACCTTAAGCGCCAGGTTCCCGGCAGCCACGTCCGGCTCCGGTTCACCGACGTCGCCGGACTCGACGCGGCGGCGCGGGTCCTGACCGGCTCGACGCGGGACGAGGAGGACCTGGCCCTGCGGGTTCCCGGCGATGGCCGGGCGAAATCGCTGCGGGCTCTGCTGGACCGGCTCGGTGACCACTCGATCGACGTTGAGGAGTTCTCCGTGCACACGCCGGACCTCGATGACGTTTTCCTCGCCCTGACCAGTCACGCAAGCATGGAGGTCATCGCACAATGAGCACCACTTCAGCGCCGCTGGCCGATTCGCGGGTCATGCTGCGCCGCAACCTCAAGCACATCCGCCGCAATCCGGTCACGATATTCAACGGGGCCCTGATGCCGGTCGTGATCATGCTGATGTTCGTGTACGTGCTCGGCAACGCATTCAATGTCGGCGAACACTACATCGAATACGCAACACCAGGCCTGATCCTGCTGGCCATCGCCTACGGGCTGTCAGCCACCGCGGTATCGGTGAACTCCGACATGACCAAGGGCATCATCAACCGGTTCAAGGTCATGAACGTCTCCCGCGGCGCCGTCCTGACCGGTCACGTCGCGGCCACCATGCTGAGCAGCACGATAGCCATCGCGGTCATCATCGGAACGGCCTTCGCGCTGGGGTTCCGGTCGCCTGCGACCCTCCTGGAGTGGCTCGCCGCGATCGGCATCATCGCGGCGGCGGCTTTCGCGGCCGCGTGGCTCACGGTCGCGGCGGGAATGGCCGCGAAAACTCCGGAATCCGCAGGCCTGGCCGTCGTGCCGCTGATCCTGCTGCCCTTCGTGAGCACCGCGATCGTGCCGGCCGCCACGATGGGACAGGGCGTCCGGCAATTCGCGGAGTACCAGCCCTTCACGCCGATTATCGAATCACTGCGCGGATTCCTCGCCGGCACCCCGTCGGGCGGCTACACGGCCGCCGCTCTGGCCTGGTGCGCCGGGATCGCCCTCGTCGGGTACCTGTGGGCGCTGGCCACATTCGCCAGGCGAGCGTGACCCGTGACCTGCCGGGCGATGGCCTTCCGCCGCCCGCCAGCAGATCAAGCACGAGACAACAGGAGAAGAGCTGTCATGCCTGCATTCGACACGCCAGGGCCCATCGCCGCCACCGTTGTTGTCGCCGGTGCCCGGGTGCGGGTCACCGCGAGCGACCGGACCAGCACCGTGGTGCTGGTCGAGCCCATCGACCAGGCGAGCCAGAAGGACGTCAAGGTGGCCAGCAAGACCAGGGTCGGCTTCGCCGGCGGTCAGCTATCGGTCACAACGACCGCCTCCGGGGACAAGAACGGTTCGGTGGCCATCACGATCGACCTGCCCGCAGGCTCCAGCCTGGTCGCATACCTGGCACACTCAAGCGTTCACGCTGACGGCTCACTGGGCGAGTGCGAGCTGCACATGGCCTCAGGCCGGGTCGAACTCGATCGCATCAGCGCACTGCACGCCAGCATCACCGGCGGCGAGGTCACGATCGGCCACATCGCCGAGCGCGCCAGCATCGACGGCGCGGCGTTCGCACTGCGGATCAGCGAGGTCCAGGACACCGTCAAGCTCTCCAGCTCGGGCGGCCAGACCTGGATCGGCCACGCATCGGCCGACCTCGATCTCAGCAGCGGCCACGGCGGCTTCGACATCGACCGCGCCGACGGCAGCGTCACCGCCACAACAGGCAACGGCGCCATCCGGATCGGCCGGCTGACACGCGGCCAGGCAGAGCTGCTGAACCGCTCAGGAAACATCCAGGTCGGCATCAGCGAGGGCACCGCGGCCAGGGTGGACGCCGAGAGCAAGCGAGGGTCGGTGCGCAACTCCGTCTCCGTCGCAGGATAACCCCGACACCCCTGACAACACGGTCACCGTCCACGCCCGCACGCGGCACGGCGACATCATCATCCAGCCCGCAGCACACTGACGGCGCGGCCACGTTCAGCAAGCGAGCGTAACTTCGGCCAGCTCACGCCAGCTCGCCTGCGCCCCCTCCTGCATCGCCTCGGCGAACCGCGCGTCGCCGAGGCGGCGCCGCGCAATCTGCTCGATCCGCGCCACGTCCGGGTGGGAGCGATCCGGCAGTCCGCGCACGCCGGCGCTGGCCGCGAGCAGCCGCGCGGCCTGCTCGTCTTGGTCGCAGCGCAGGGCCAGGTCCGCGACCCCGACGAGGACCTGCGCGATCAGGGGTGCGTGCCCCGCCTCGGACGCCGCCTGGCAGGCCGCCGCGCGGTGCGTGCGGGCCTCGCTGAGATCGTCGGCGAGGTAGCCGAGCAGATCGTGTGTTACCGCGCGGATGTCCGCCCGGTCCGCTTCGTCGCCCAGCACGGCTGTCGCGACGCCGAGTTGCTGGTATGCCTCCTCGGCGCTGCCGCCCCAGCGGGCGAGTTCCGCCTTCGAGAGGGCCAGCTCAGCCAGCGCATCCGGCCAGGTGACTCGTTCCGCGTACCGCTCGGCGTCGGCGATAGCAGCCGCGCTGGAGTTCTGATCGCCGAGCAGCCAGTACAGCTGAGCCTGTCGCGACCGCATCCGGATGACATCCTCGGCCGTACCGACCTCGGTGAGGACCGCGATCGCCTGTTCGTAATGCTCGCACGCACCGGCGAACTCGCCGCGCGCGGCGATTCGGTCCGCCAGCTCGGTCAGGGCGAACGAAATCCCCCACCGTTCGCCGAGTGCCCGGAACTCGGCGAGCGCCATCTCGAGATACACGTCCGCGTCTCGCCCGCCCTCGCCGAGCAAGATCCGCATCTTGCCGAGGTGCAGTCGGGCCAGTGCTCGTACCCACGGGTCCTCGTGGTCCAGCAACGACTCGAATGCGGGCAGGAATGCGTCCGGTGCCTGCAGCATGCGTTCCAGCGGGGCGACGAACGCAACATGCGTGGTGCGGCGCTGACTGCGCTGGGTCAACCGGTATGCCTGGTGGATCCACTCCTCCGCCTGGTACTGGTCACCCCGGCCGGAGGTCATGAACATCACCACCAGCGCGTACACCGTGGCCCGGATCTCATCGCTCACCTCGCCAGGCGTGGTAGCGGCCGCGGTGATCAGCTCGATGCCTTCGGCCCGGTGCCCGCTGAGCCACCAGTACCAGCCGGCGCCCGCCGCGAGCCGCATCGCCGCGTGCGCCTCGCCGGCCGCGAGCGCACCGCGCATCGCAGAGCCGATGTTGTCGTGCTCGACCTCGAGCGTGGCGAGCCATTCCAGTTGCTCGGCGCGGCGCAGATGTGGCTCCGCGATCTCGGTGAGCTCGGTGAAGTAGGCGAGATGCGCATGGCGCGCCAGGTCCGACTCCCCCGTCTCCGCGAGCCGGTGCCCGGCGTACTCCTTGATCGTGTCGAGCATCCGGTAGCGCGGCGCGCTGTCACCCTCGGTGAGCAGCAGCGATTTCTCGGTCAGCGCGGTCAGCAACTCGAGCACTTCCCCCGGCCCGGCCACATCACCGCCGCAGACCTGCTCGGCCGCGTCCAGGCTGGCTCCGCCGGAGAACACCGCGAGCCTGCGCAGGACCATCCGTTCGGCGCCGGTGAGCAGTTCCCAGCTCCAGTCGACCACCGCGCGCAGCGTCTTGTGCCGCGGCAGCGCGGTACGGCTACCGCCGGTCAGCAGGCGGAACCGGTCGTCGAGACGATTGGCGAGCTGATCGAGGGACATGGTGCGCAGCCTGGCCGCGGCCAATTCGATCGCCAGCGGCATCCCGTCCAGCGCCCGGCAGACGCGCGCCATCGTCGACCACGAGTGGGCGTCGGTCGCGAGATCCTTGCGCACCGCGCCGGCCCGGTCCTGCAGCAACTGGACGGCTGGAGAGGACTCGATCTCGCCGGGGCTGGCGTCCCCCTCGGGCAAGGCCAGCGGCTCGACCAGCCACAGCGCCTCACCCGTGATGCCGAGCGGTTCCCGGCTCGTGGCCAGGATCCGCAGCCGCTGGCACTCGCCGAGCACCCGGTGGGCGAATGCGGCAGCAGACCCGATCACGTGCTCACAGTTGTCCAGGATCAGCAGCGCCTCCCGGTCGCGGATCGCGGCGATGAGCCGGTCGGTCAGCTCCGCGCTCGGCGCGCCGCCGAGCAGCGCATCCCGGAGCCCGAGCGCTGCGAGGGTCGATTGCGCCACGTCACCGTCCGCGCCGAGAGCTGCGAGCTCCACCAGCCAGGCCCCGTCCGGTAGGTCGCCGAGCAGCGTGCGCGCGGTCTCGGTGGCCAGCCTGGTCTTCCCCGAGCCGCCCGGCCCGATCAGGGTGGTGAGCCGATGTTCGGCGAGGAGCTCGCGGACCGCGGCGACATCAGCGTCCTTGCCGACGAAGCTGGTCAGCTCGGCGCGCACGTTGGTCTTCCGGCCCTCCTCCCGCCAGCTCTGCTCCCGCCGTCCCAGCTCGCCCCGCAGCAGCGCGACGTGCAATGCGGACAGCTCCGGTGAGGGGTCGACGCCCAGCGCGTCGGCCAGGACCTCTCGCGTGCGCTGGTACACGAGCAGCGCCTCGGTGTCGCGACCGGTCGCGACGAGGGCACGCATCAGCGCAGCGACAAGCCGTTCTCGCACCGGATGCGCGGCCACCAAGTCGGTGAGCTCCGTGACCAGCTCCGCACCGTGGCCGAGGCTGATCTCCGCATCGAACCGGTCCTCCATGGCCGTCAGGCGCAGTCCCTCGAGCCGGGTGACCGCCGCGTCAAACGCGGCACTGTCCTGCAAGCCGACGCCCTGCATGGCCGCACCACGCCACAGGGCCAGGGCCTCGCGCAGCAGGCGTACCCGCCGCGGATCCTCGTCATTGCGGGCCTGGCCGACGAGGCGCTCGAACCGCACCGCGTCGACAGCGTCGGGTTCCACCGTCAACCGGTAGCCGTCCGCCTGCCCCTCGACCAACCCGTCCGGCAGCGCCTTCCGCAGCCGGGAAACCAGGCGTTGCAAGGCATTCGCCGCGTCGGAGGGCGGACGCTCACCCCAAATCCAGTCGACGAGCGCTGCCTTCGGGACTGCGTGACCTGGCTCGAGCGCGAGGGCGATCAACAGCCCGCGCAGCCGGGCGCCCGGCACGTCGGCCAGGACGCCGTCGTCCGTGCGAACCTCGAATGAGCCAAGTATCCCGATCTGCACCTAGCCGATTTTGCCATGGGCGACTGGCCCGTCGGCATCGCCCGCGAGCTCCGGATGGTCGTGGCCACGGTGCGCAAGTGGCGCACGCGGTTCTGATCGGCGGCGGCTCGGCGCGGCCGGCATGCGGAAGTGCGGCACCGGTGAGGGGAGCAGCCACAGGACACCGAGCGTTGCCCCGCCGGCGGCGATCCACAGCGTCGGGCGCAGCCCGATCAGCGTGCCGAGGACGCCGCCGGCGAGCGCGCCGATGGGCCGGGTGCCATAGTTGACGGCCTGGAAGGCACCGGTGACCCTGGCCCGCAGGTCGTCGGGAATCACCGCCGCGAAGATCGAGCCGACGCTGATGTCCAGGACCATGATCCCGAAGCCGGATCCGAATTCGGCCAGGAACAGCAGGCCGAGGACCAGGAGCTGAGGGCCGCCTGCGAGCGGCACCAGCAGCAGCGGGGCGGTGAACAGCGCGCATCCGGCGACGTAGGCCCAGCCCACGCCGATCGCCGTGGCCACCCGCTTGGTGACGGCCGCGCCCAGCAGGCCGCCGATGGCGCCCGCGCCCAGCACCAGCCCGATGACCCCCGGCCCGACGTGCAGCGTACGGATCGCGTACAGCAGGAACAGCGCCAGGAACATCAGGTTGAAGAAGTTGATCGTGGCGACCGCGCACAGCGAGGCCCGGATGATCGGCGAGCGGGCGATGAATCTGGCGCCCGCGGTCACCGAGCCGCTGCCGCCGCGGGCCGGCGGCGGCTCGGCTGGCCTGATCCGGCTGAGCAAGAACGCCGAGCCGAGGAACGACAGCGCATCGGCCGCGATCGCGAACGGCGCCGTCAGCCACTGCACGAGCAGGCCGCCCACACTCGGGCCGCCGACGAACGCCAGCGCCCGGCTGGCATAGATGAGTGAGTTGCCGTCCACGTACTGCGCGGGCGGCACCAGGGTGACGAACAGGGTGGCGTCCGACACGTTGAACAGCACGCTCAGCAGCCCGGCGCCGAACGCCGCGGCGTACAGCTGGGCGAGAGTCAGCACGCCGAGCGCATAGCAGACCGGGATGCTGGCCAGCAGCCCGAATCTACCGAGGTCAGCGGCGATCATGGTGGCCCGGCGATGGCCGTGCCGGTCCACCCAGGCGCCCGCATGCAGGCCGAACAGCAGGCTGGGCAGCCAGACCAGCGCCGTCAGGAAGCCCATCTGCGCAGCGCCCGCGTGCAGCACGAGCACCGCGGCGAGCGGCATGGCGACCGACGACACCTGGTCCCCGAACATGGAGATCGTCTGCGCGCTCCAGTACCGCCGGAACGGGCGGTCCCGCAGCAGCACCGGGACCCTGGCGGTCACCGCCCGCGGCCGCCGGGACCTCTGAGCGGGCGGCGCAGGGCGCTGCCCGGTCGCCGCGCTCACTGGCCGGCCTGCCCGGCTTCGGGGAGGTCATCAGGGAAGGCCAGGTGCAGGTAGGTGACCGCGCGTGCGCCGGGCGGGCGCAGCTCCGGCCTGGTCATCCGCGGAAGGTAGCGGTCCATCAGCGCCTCCTCCTGCTCGGCCAGCCCGGCCAGCTCCTCGGCCGTCACGTACAGCACGCTGTCGCCGAAGTGCGCGGCCTGCCGCCACGCGCGCGGCTCGCTGTCGCCCGTCTCCAGCCAGCGCATCAGGCGGTCGAAGTACCGCTCAGCGAGTACGCCGCGCAGCAGGCCGCTGGCTGCGGCGAGCTCAGGGTCATCGGCCAGGTCGGGCAGCGCGGTGAACATGGCGGTCGCCCGCCACGGGCGTTCCCGGCCCTGCCCGCCGCCCGCCTCCTCGGCCAGGCCGTACTTGGCCAGCTGCCGCAGGTGGAACGAGGCGCTCGCGGACGTCTGGCCGAGCAGCTCGCCCGCCCTGGTAGCGGTCAGCGTGCCCTCCCGGCGGAGCAGGCCCACCAGGGCGAGCCGGGTCGGATGCGCCAGCGCCCGCAGCGCCCTGGGATCGCTGAGCCGCTTGACGGTCTTCGGGACGACGCTGTCTGGCATGAATGCCAAGATACCTTTCCAACGTATACTTTGCAAAGATATCGCTGGAACCTCGGCCGGCTGCGCTACGTGGCACCACCGAGACCGTCGCCGCGGCAGCTGATAGCCGGCGGCGGGCGGCGCCTGGCCGCCGGGAACAGCTCCGGCGGATGCGGGTTGCGTACGATCGCGGCATGAGCATTTCCGTCGGCCGGCGCTGGTCATGAACGCTCCCGTCGACCTTCGCTCGGATACGGCCAGCCGGCCCTCCCGCGCCATGCGCCGCGCCATGGCCAGCGCCGAGGTCGGCGACGACCGGTACGGCGAGGACCCGACCGTCAACCGGCTGCAGGACCGGGCCGCCGAGCTGACCGGCAAGCAGGCCGCGATCTACCTGCCCACGGGCACCCTGTGTAACCAGATCGCCCTGCACGCGCTCGTCCGCGCCGGGCATTTCGTGGTCTGCGAGGCCAGCGCGCACATCGGCCGCACCGAGGCGGCCTCCGCGGCCGTCATGTCCGGCATCACCTTTCGCCGGGTCTCCGCGCCCGCTCGCGGGATGCTCACCGTGGGCCAGGTCGCGGCGGCGCTGGAGCCCGACCCCGGCGATGTCCGCATCGTCGATCTTGTCGCTATCGAGAACACTCATCAGATCGGCGGCGGCTCGGCGCTGCCGGTCGCCGAGGTCCGGGGGATCGCGGCGGCCTGCGCGGCGCGTGACGTGCCCCTGTACCTGGACGGGTCCCGCATCTTCAACGCCTGCACGGTAACGGGCACGACGGTGGCGCAGTACGCGGCGCACGTTCACGCGATGATGTTCTGCCTCTCCAAGGGCCTGGGCGCGCCGATCGGATCCATCCTGGTCGGGGACGCCGAGCTCATCAGGACGGCCCGCAGGCTCAAGATCTTGTTCGGCGCCGCCTGGCGGCAGGCCGGCCTGATGGCCGCGGCCGGGCTGATCGCGCTGGAGGAGGGTCCCAAGCGGCTGCATGAGGACCACGCGAACGCCCGCCGCCTGGCCGACGGCATGGCCGAGATCCTGCCGGATTCGGTCGATCCGGCCAGCGTGGAGACCAACATCGTGTTCGTCAGCGTCGCCCGCACCGGCCATGGCGTGCAGGAATGGGCTGATCTGCTGGCCGCCGAGGGGGTGCTCGTCACGATGAACGGTGACCGGATACGGATGCTGACCCACGTGGACGTGACCGCGGCGGACGTCGAGACCGCGCTGGGCGCCTGGCGGCGTCTCAGTACTCGCTGACCTCGGCCTTCCCGGCCGCGTCAGCGCTCATACCAGCCAGCTGCCCTCGCGCATCAGGTCGCGGCCCCGGAGCTCGTTTTCCTCCCGCCAGGCCTGGATGAGCTGCGGGGTGATCCGGAAGTAGGCGTAGGGGGTAGCGCCGATCCGCGCGTCCCACAGCTTCGCGGCGAAGGCGTCCGCGAGATCGCCGGGAACGTCCTGGCTGGTGAACACCTCAACCGTGCCCTCGATCAGCACGACATCGCGGGTCGTGCCGAGCGCGAGCCGTACTTCCCCGGTGGCCTGCAGGTTACGGCTGGTCGGGCTCGACTCGGGGGTGCTCAGCGTCAGGGTCTCGCCGTCCCACAGAAAAGACAGCGGTACGAGGTAAGGACCGCCGTCCGGATCGGCTGATGCCACCCACGCATCGGCATCGGCGTCCAGCCGGAGCAGAGTGTCTACCTTGCGCTGCCATGCGCTGCGCGGTGGCTGATGCTCCATGGGGGTGCCGTTTACAAAGCCACGAGGCAAAACGGATGGCCTGCCGGGTCGGTGTACACCCGGAACTGGCTGCCGCCGCCGGCCTGCCGCAGCGCGCCCAGGGCCAGGACCTTCCGCTCTGCCTCGGCCATGTCCGGGACCCGCACATCGAGATGCATCTGCTGCGGGTACTCAGGATCTGGCCAGCGCGGCGAGCGCAGCTCAGGAGCGCGCTGAAAGGCCACTCCCGGACGGTCCGCGGAATCGCCGATGACCACCCAGTCGTCGTCGTCCTGGATTCGCTGCATGCCGAGCAGCTCCTGGTAAAACGCCGCGAGGTCGGATGGATCCGGGCAGTCGATAATCAGTCCGTGCCAGTGTCCGATCATGGCGGCCATCATGCCAGGCGGCTACGACAGCCGGCCCGATCAGGCACCGGTGAAGATCAGGATGATCGCCGGGCGGCTGCCTCGAGAGTTTCTGGGTGCATTCGACGGTAGTGCTCGGTCAGGACGGCACTGGCCTGACCGGGCCGGTACGCCACGGTGCGCTGGCAGACCTCGCAGCGCACCACGGGCAGGTGCGTGACGGTGACGGGGAAGCGGGAGGTTTTCGAATTACTCATCACTGCTAATGATGCCAGAGCCCGCCGCGGGCCGGCTCGCCAGCCACGGCGCGCCGCGACGATTTCGGCACGCGGAGTACTCGCCCGGCTCGATCCGGCTCCGATCCGGGAACGGGGCCTAGTGCCGGACCGGGCCCGGGGCCGGACCGGGGCCCGGCTACTGCCGGGCCTGCGCCTGCTCCAGGGCGCGCCGGGTCAGGATCCGCGCCAGGTGCTGGCGGTACGCGCGGTCCGCGTGCATGTCCTCGCCCGGCGAGGCGCCATCGGCCGCGAGCTCGGCCGCCTCAGCGGTGCTGGCACCGGCGGCGAGCGCGCGCTCGGCCGCGCTCGCGCGCAGCGGTGCCGGGCCCATGTTGGCCAGGGCGATCCTGCCGTCGATGGCCGCGGCCCCCACGATGGCCCAGTCGTTGGCCCGCCGGACGAACTTCTGGTAGCCCCATCCGATGCCGGGCCGGCGGGGGACCCGCACCGCGACGAGGATCTCGCCGGGCTCCAGGGCCGTCTCGAAGAACCCGGTGAAGAAGTCCTCCGCGGCGACCCGGCGGGTGCCGCCGGGACCGCGCAGCTCGACGGAGCCGCCGAGGGCGACCAGCGCCATCGGCAGGTCCGCGGCCGGGTCGGCGTGGGCCAGCGAGCCCCCGATGGTGCCCCGGTGCCTGATCTGGGGATCGCCGACCTGGGCGGCAGAGTGGGCCAGCAGCGGCGCCTGCGTCCTGACCAGCTCAGATGCGGCGACGTCAGCATGACGGGTCGTCGCGCCGATGACCAGCTCGTCACCCTGCGCCGCTATCCCGGCCAGCTCGCTCACCCGGCCGATGTCGATCAGGACCGACGGGGCGGCCAGCCGGAGCTTCATCATCGGCAGCAGCGAATGCCCGCCGGCCAGCAGCTTGGCCTCTTCGCCATGGCGTTCCAGCAGGTCCAGGGCATGCTCGGCCGAGTCCGCGGCCACGTAGTCGAACGGCGCGGGGATCATGCGCTTACTCCCGCCTGCACGCTGTCATCAGCCGGAGCGCCAGTCCCGCCAGCGCCAGTCCCGCCAGCCTCAGTCCCGCCAGCGTCAGTCCTGTCGCCGGCCGCCTCGCGGTCGTCCGCCGCCGCGGCCAGCACCGCGCGGATGATGTTGTGATAGCCCGTGCACCGGCACAGGTTGCCCTCGAGCCCCTCCCGTACCTCAGTCTCGGTGGGATCGGGATTCTCCGACAGCAGGCCGACGGAGGCCATCACCATCCCCGGTGTGCAGAATCCGCACTGCAGCCCGTGCTCCTGCCGAAACGCCCGCTGCACGGGATGCAGCTCGCCCGGCGGGGCCAGGCCCTCGGCCGTGGTCACCTGCTGACCCGCGGCCTGCACGGTCAGGACGGTGCAGGATTTCACCGAAGTGCCGTCCAGCAGGACCGTGCAGGCGCCGCACGACGTGGTGTCACAGCCGACGTTGGCGGCGCGCAGGCCGCATACGTCGCGCAGATAGTGGACCAGGAGCAGCCGCGGCTCGACATCGTCGGACCGAGCCTCGCCGTTGACCGTCAGATCGACCCGCATTATGCACTCCCCGAAGGTGCGGCCGGCACGGAAGGCACTGCCGGTGCCGAACGTGCTGCCTGTAGCGCCCGCCAGACCCGCATGGGCGAGGTGGGCATGTCAATGTGCCGGACGCCGAGATGGGCGACCGCGTCGACGACGGCGTTCTGGACGGCCGGGGTCGCGCCGATCGTGCCGGCCTCGCCGATGCCCTTGGCCCCGATCGGGTTGTAGGTGGTCAGCGTGGCCATGTCGGCCAGCTCGAAGCTGGGCACCTCGGTAGCCGACAGGAACGGGTAGTCCGCGAAACTGGTCGTCAGCGGGTTGCCGTCCTCGTCGTAGATGAATTCCTCGAGCAGAGCCTGCGCCGCGCCCTGGGCGATGCCGCCGTGCCGCTGCCCTTCGGCGAGCAGCGGGTTGAGCACGAACCCGGCGTCATCGACGGTGATGACCCGCGTCAGCGTGACCTTGCCGGTCTCGGTGTCCACCTCGACGACGGCCACGTGCGTCCCGAACGGGAACGTGGCGCCGGGCGCGGAGAACACCGCGCGTACCAGCAGCCGCTCATCGGCCGCGAGCTGCGCCAGCGGCACGGTCGCGTCAGGGTCGCCGATGACCGCGAACGCGCTGTGCCCGACGTCGAAGATCAGGTCGGCCGGACTGGCCTCCAGCGCGGCGGCGGCCCGCTCACGGGCCAGCTCGATCAGCTCTTGCGCGGCCTGCTGCACCGCCGCCCCGCCCTGCTGCAGGCTGCGCGAGCCGCCGGTCCCGCCGCCCTCGGGGATCAGGTCCGTGTCACCCCACTTCAGCGTGATCTTGTCCACCGGGATGCCGAGCTGATCGCTGGCGAGCATCGCCCACGCGGTCGCGTGACCCTGCCCGTGCGGCGAGGTGCCGGTGAGGATGGTGGCGCTCCCGTCGGGATGCACCTCGACGGTGGCGTTCTCCGACGGTCCCGACTCCTCGCCATCGCCCGCGCCGGTGATCTCGACGTAGCAGGCCAGGCCGATCCCGAGCTGGACCGTGTCGCCGCATGCCCGGCGCTGCGCCTGATCGGCGCGCAGGCTCTCGTAGTCCGCCGCGGCCAGGGCCTTGTCCAGCGCGACGACATAATCACCGCTGTCATACAGCGCGCCGAACGCGGTCTGATGCGGCTCAGTAAACGGCGGCAGCAGATTGCGCCGCCGGACTTCGGCCGGATCCATGCCGATCTCGGCGGCGAACAGGTCCATGGCCCGCTCGACCGCCGCGGTCGCCTCGGGCCGGCCCGCGCCGCGGTAGGCACCCAGCGGGGTCGTCGTGGTGACCACCGTCCTGGCCACGGCCTCGGCGCGCGGGAACGCGTACGGGCCCGGCGTCATCAGGATCGTCAGGAACGGCAGCACCGCGCCGATCCTGGGGTATGCACCGCAGTCCTGCAGGATCTCCAGCCGGTAGGCGGCGACCTTCCCGTCCTTGCTGCCGCCGATGGTGACCGTCTGCTCCTGCGCCCGGCCGTGTGTCATCCCGATCAGGTTCTCGTACCTGGTCTCGGTCCACCGGGCCGGCAGGCCCAGCTTCCTGGCCACCCAGGCCACGACCGCGTGCTCGGGATCGGCGCCGAACTTGGCCCCGAAGGCCCCGCCGACATCGGGGGTGATCACGCGGATCAGCGCGGGCTCGATGCCGAGCAGCCCGGCCAGGCCGCTGCGGGTTCCCTGCGCCCCCTGGTTCGGTATCCACGCGGTCAGCCGCCCGTCGTCGCCCCAGGCCGCGGCGGCCGACCGGGTCTCCATCGGCGCGGGGGCGACGCGCTGGTTGACGATGGCCTCGCGGACCACGACCTCGCAGTCGTCGAACAGGTGCTCATCCAGCGCGGCCGGGTCACCGAAGTTGGCGGCGACGTTGGTGCCTGCCTCGTCGAAGAGCACGACCTCATCGGACGCGGCGGCGGCCAGGCTGATCACCGCCGGCCGCGGCTCGTAGTCGACGTCAACGAGCTCCATGGCGTCCTCGCCCTGGTATGGCTCCTGCGTGACGACGGCGGCGACCGCATCGCCGACGTAGCGCACGACGTCGGTGGCCAGCAGGTGCCGGCGCATCCGCTCGTTCAGCAGGCCCGGCATCATCGGGCCAATGTCCGGCAGGTCCGCGAGGTCGGCCGCGGTGAACGCCGCGATCACGCCGGGCGCGGCCAGGGCCGCGCTGACATCGATCCGGCTGATCCTGGCGTGCGCGATGGGGGAGCGGACGAAAAAGACGTGGCAGGCGCCCGCGAGCCGTTCGTCCACCACGTCCTCGGTGTAGACGCCGCCGGTCGTCAGGAAGCGCGGGTCTTCGGTCCGCAGGACCCTGGTGCCCAGGATGCTCACCGGTGATCAGCTCCCCTCGACGGCGGCGCCGACGGTCCTGTCGGCAGCCGCCTGGGCAGGCGGCCCGCACGCCGACTCTACCGACGGTCTGCGGTCCCTGTGCACATGACCATGATCAGCAGCTGGCTCACGCCTGGGATCGGCCCCGCGCGATCACGCTGCCGCGCCGGCTGGCGACCTCGACCGGATCGATGCCGCCGCCGCGCCACTGCGCGTGGGCCCGCGCCTCCAGCGCCAGGGCCTGCCCGCCGGGCACCAGCGAGCCCTGCCGGTAGGTCGAGTAGAGGGCGCGGACGGCGTCGGTGTCGTTGGAGGCGATGTCGGCGGCCAGCGCCCGCGCGAAGCCCAGCAGCTCCGCATGCGGCACGACATGGTTGACCAGGCCCCACTCCAGGGCCGTGCGGGCGCTGACGAAATTTCCCGTGCCGCTCATCTCGCGGGCCCGCCGCAGCCCGATGGCCTCGGGCAGCAGAACCGTCATGCCCCAGCCCGGCTGGATCCCGATCCGCGCGTGCGTGTCCGCGAACTGGGCCCGCTCGGAGGCCACCAGGAAGTCACAGTGCAGGGCAAGCTCAAGGCCGCCGGTAATGGCCGCCCCGTTGACCGCTCCGATGAGCGGCGTGCCGAGCTCGGGCACTGGCCGGCCCGCGGGCACGGCCACCGCCAGCGCGCTTCCCTGACGTTCCAGCTCCCTCAGGTCAAGACCGGCGCAAAACGCTGGATCCGCGCCCGTCAGCACCATCGCCTGCACGTCCCCGCGCTGATCGAGCCCGGTCAGCGCGCTGGTCAGGGCGGCGAGCAGCGCACTGGAGAGGGCATTGCGGCGCTCCGGCCGGTTCAGCGTGACGGTCGCCACGCCGTCGGTCACCTCGACGTCCACCTCAGCCATAACTCGACGTTCACCTCGGTCGTAGCCTGTCCTGCGGAGCCTGCGGCTCACCGTACCCGGGAATCCGGGCGGTCATCCGGGCGTTGCCTCATGGTGCTGGCCGCCACCGGGCGTGCCCCGCCCGTAAAGGGTTTGCCGGCCCTGGATCTGCCTGGCTAGCATCGGGTTCCAGCCCTGAGTCAAGATCGGATGCTTGTCATGTTTACGCGCGGCCTCGCGCGCCGCTATCCCGTCCTCGCGCTACGCGATTTCCGGCTGCTGCTCGCTGATCGCCTGCTGGCCCCGGCAGCGTTCGCGTTCTCCCTGGTCGGTGTCTCGTTCGCGGTGCTGAATGGCACCGGATCGACGGCGGACCTGTCCTATGTGCTGGCCGCCCAGATCGCGCCCGCGCTGGTCTTCACGCTGATCGGCGGCGTCATCGCGGACCGGGTTGCGCCGCAGCTGGTCATCGTCGCGGCGAACATCATGATCGCGGTGGGGGAGGGGACCTTCGGCGTCCTGGTCCTGACCGGGCATCCGGCCCTCTGGCAGATGATCCTGCTGGAACTGGTCACGGGCACCGGCATGGCGCTCTTCTACCCGGCGTCCCAGGCGCTGGTCCCCAGGATCGTTCCCGGCGAGCTGCTGCTGCAGGCCAGCGCCCTCAGCCGGCTGGCCATGAACGCCGCCATGATGGGCGGCGCCGCCATCGCCGGCGAATGCGTCGCGGCGTTCGGGCCCGGCTGGGCCCTGGCCGCCTGCGGCTTCGGCATGCTCGGCACGATCCCGCTGCTGCTGAGCATCCGCGTCCGCGCGCACCACCGCGAGCACCACTCGGGGATGCTGCGTGACCTGCGGGACGGCTGGTCGGAGTTCCGCTCGCATACCTGGCTGTGGGTCATCGTGGCGCAGTTCGCCGTCGTCATGATGGCCTGGTACGGGTCCTTTCAGGTCCTCGGGCCGGTGGTCGCCAAGGCCCATCTCGGCGGCCCGGCGGCCTGGGGGCTGATCACCGCGGCCGAGTCCGTCGGCCTGATCGTCGGCGGCGTGGCGTCGCTGCGCTTCACCCCCCGCCGGCCGATGCTGTTCGTCGTCCTCATCGGCGGCGCGATCGCGCTGCCGCCGCTGTCGCTGGCGATGCTGTGGCCGCTGCCGGTGGTCTGCCTGTCCTCCTTCAGCCTCGGCGTCGCGCTGGAGCTGATGATGGTCCAGTGGACCGTGGCGCTGGCCAGGAAGATCCCGCCGGGCAAGCTGGCCCGCGTGTCGGCTTATGACGCGCTCGGCTCGGTGATGGCGATGCCCATCGGGGCGCTGGTCGCCGGCCCGATCGCCGCGGTGGCGGGCGTCCAGGCGACGCAGTACGGCGCGGCGGCCCTGATCCTGGTGGCCTCCGCGCTCGCGCTCATCCCGCGCGACGTGCGCACGATGCGCGCCGATCCGGTGCCTGCCGCCCCGGTGCCGGCCGGTCGCCAGGGCGCGGACGAGGTGCTCGCGGCCGCCGGCCGCTGATCAGGCGGCCAGCTCCGCGTCCGCGGCGAAGGCGGCCCACAGCCTGGCGTAGCTGCCGCCTCGCTCCAGCAGCTCGGCATGGCTGCCGACCTCGGCGATCCGGCCTGACTCCATCACGACGATGCGGTCAGCGCGCGCCGCGGTCGTCAGCCGGTGCGCCACCACCAGCGTGGTGCGCTGAGCGGTGAGCTGATCGGTCGCGCGGTTGACCGCGGCCTCCGAGGCGAGGTCAAGGGCCGCGGTTGCCTCGTCGAGCAGCAGGATGCGGGGATTCACCAGGTAAGCGCGGGCCAGGGCGATGAGCTGGCGCTGCCCGGCGGACAGGTTGCGCCCGCGCTCGGCCACCTCATGCCGGAATCCGCCGGGCAGGCGCGCGATCAACTCGATCGCCCCCACCCCCCGCGCCGCCGCCTCGACCTCGGCGTCGGTCGCGGCCGGGCGGCCGTAGGCGATCGCGTCCCGCACGGTGCCAGCGAACAGGTACGGCTCCTGCGGGACCACGCCGAGCCCGTGCCGGTAGCTGGCCAGGTCGAGTTCCCTGATGTCCACCCCGTCGACGAGCACGCTGCCCGAGGTGACGTCGTAATAGCGCGCCACCAGCTTGACCATGGTGGACTTGCCGGCGCCGGTCTGGCCGACCAGCGCGACGGTCTCGCCGGGCTGGACAGTGAGGCTCACGCCCGTCAGCGCGTCCTGCGGCTGCCTGGCGTACCGGAAGCGCACGTCCCGGAACTCGATGAGCCCGCGCGCCGGGCCGGCCGGGCGCGGGCTGGCCGCCTGCGGGGTGCTCGTCGGCTGCCCCATCAGGTCCTTGATCCGCTGCAGGCCGACAGACGCCTGCTGGTAGCCGTCGAATACCTGGGAGAGCTGCTGCACCGGCGAGAAGAGCAGGTCGATGTAGAGCAGGTAGGCGATCAGGCCGCCGGCCGTCAGCGCCCCGCTGTGCACCTCGCCTGCCGCCACGAAGAGAATCAGCGCGCCGGACACGGTCGACAGCAGCTGCACGAACGGGAAGTACAGCGCGATGAGACGCTGCGCCCGCAGCCGGGACCGGCGGTAGGCGCTGCTGAGATCCGCGAACTGCTCGAAGTTGCGGCCCTCGCGCCGGTACGCCTGTGCCACCCGCAGCCCGGCGACGTTCTCTTGCAGGTCGGCGTTGACCACGCTGACCTTCTCCCTGGCCTCGCGGTAGGCCTTCGAGGACTTGGCCCGGAACACCAGCGTCCCCGCCACCAGCACCGGGATCATCGTGAGCAGGATGAGGCCCAGCCGAAGGTTGATCAGCAGCAGGGCCACCAGGACGCCGAGGAAGGTCAGGGCCGAGTTGACCATGGTGATCAGGCCGGTTTGCAGGAACGAGGACAGCGCGTCCACGTCTGTCGTCATGCGGGTCATGATCCGGCCCGACATCTCGCGCTCGTAGAAGTCCAGGCCGAGCCGCTGCAGGTGGGAGAAGATCTTCACCCGCAGCGTGTAGAGCATCCGCTCGCCGTTGCGGCCCACCACGTTGGTCTGGATCACGTTGATGACCCAGTCGGCGCAGACGATCGCGAGCCCGATCAGCGATACGACGATGATGGGCTTGAACTCCTTGGCCAGCACGCCATTGTCGACTCCGTTGCGCACCAGCGCGGGCATGGCGACGCCGGCCACCGCGTCGAGGGCGTCGAGGACCAGGCCGACCAAGAGCGCTAGCGCGATCGGCCGCAGCAGCCTGCGCAGCGTGAAGTGCCGGTCGCCGGCGCCGGCGCCGGCCTGGCTGACGCCGGGCAGCTCGTCCGCCGGAGGCAGCGCGTCGACCTTGGCCAGCAGCTCGGGCGACGGCGGTATCCCGGCGAGCATGCTCCCGGCCGCGGCCGCGCTGCGGCCCCCGCCGCCGCGGGCGGCGGCGCCCATGCCGCGGCCGATCGCCGCTCCGGCCAGGCCGGCCAGCTGGCTGCCGTTCACGCCAGCCAGCGTCGCAGGCTCCTCGTCCTGGCCGCGGTTCCACAGGCTGGGAGTCACCCCGCCGCGGGCGGGCCGCTGCCGCGCGGCCAGATCGCGCCCGCCGGCGTTCTCCTGGTAGGCGAGCTCGCCCGCATCGACGCCCTCGGCGTCGTCTCCAGGGCCGGCCAGCAGCAGCCGGTACAGGGGGCAGCGGGCGGTGAGCTCCTCGTGCGTGCCCTCATCGACCAGCCGTCCCTCATCCAGGACGGCGATCCGGTCGGCGAGCTGGAGCGTGGAGCGGCGGTGCGCGATGAGCAGGGTGGTACGCCCGGTCATGACCTTGCGCAGGGTGGCGTGGATCTGCGCCTCGATCCCCGCGTCGATCGCGGAGGTGGCGTCGTCCAGGACCAGGATGGCCGGGTCGGTGATCAGTGCCCTGGCCAGCGACACGCGCTGGCGCTGGCCGCCGGACAGGGTCAGGCCCTGCTCGCCGATCACGGTGTCGTAGCCGTCCGGCAGGCCGGTGATGAACTCGTGCGCCTCCGCCATCCTGGCCGCCGCGATGATCTGCTCCCTGGTCGCGTCGGGCAGGCCGTAGGAGATGTTGGCGCTGATGGAATCGGAGAACAGGAAACTCTCCTCCATCACCAGGCCGATCGAGGCGCGCAGTGAGTCCATGGTCAGGTCGCGGACGTCATGGCCGCCGACCCGGATCGCGCCGCCCCTGACGTCGTAGAAACGGGGCAGCAGGAGGGAGATAGTGGACTTTCCCGAGCCCGAGGTCCCGACCAGGGCGACGGTCTCGCCCGGCTGCACGCGCAGCGACAGGCCGCGCAGCACGGGCTCGTACGGCAGGTAGCCGAAGACGACCTCGTCAAGCTCGACGTCCGGCGTGCCCGCCGGGAGGACCTGCGCGCCCGGCCGCTCGGTGACGACCGGCCGGGAGTCGATGACCTCGAAGACCCGGATCACGCTGGCCCGCGCCTCCTGGCCGATCGTGACCAGCCCGGTCAGGGCCCGCACCGGGGCCACCATCTGCCCGATGTACAGGGAGAAGGCCAGGAAGACCCCGAGGGGGATCGAGCCGTTGATGGCCAGCCAGCCGCCCAGCAGGAGGACTCCGACCTGCCCGAAGAGGGGGACAGCCTGCAGCGCCGGGTTATAGCGGGCCATCAGCCGCACGGCCCGGACCCGCGAGGAGTACAGCCACGTGCTGGCCTGCTCGAGCCGCTCTATCTCCTGCTCTTCCTGCCCGAATCCCTTGACCACGCGAACGCCGGTCACGGCGCCGTCCACGACCCCCGCGACATGCGCCGCCTTCTGCTGGGCGTCCCAGCTGGCCGGGAAGAGCTTGCGCCGGGAGGAGACCGCGATCAGCCACAGGGCCGGCCCGACCGCCAGGGCGACCACGGTCAGCAGGGGCGACAGCACGGCCATGATGACGATCGACAGCACGAACAGCAGGGCATTGCCGAGCAGCATGGGCACCATGCCGAGCAGGCTCTGGACCATGTTGACGTCGGAGATCGAGCGGCTCACGATCTGGCCGGTGTGCAGCTGGTCCTGCCGGGCGCCGTCGAGCCGCGACAGCGACTCGAAGAGCTCAGTGCGCAGGTCGTGCTGCACGTCGAGGGACAGCCGGCCGCCCAGGTAACGCCGGGTGTAGACGCCGCCGAAGCTGAGCAGCCCGGCGACGATGAGCGCCGTGGCTCCGAGCCAGATCGGCTCCTGGCTGGTGAGGATCGCGTCGTCGACGATGCGCGCCATGAGCAGCGGGATGAGGGCCGAGACCAGCGTGGCTACCAGCGAGCCGCCCAGTGCCAATATCAGCAGGCGGGGGTGGCGCCAGCAGTAGCCGGACAGCCGCCGCAGCCAGCCTTCTTCTGCCCCGCGCGCCCGGCGCCCCGCCGCCGGCGCGCCCGCTCCGCTCCCGCTCCCGCTGTGGAGCCTGCCCCTGTCGTCGTGGAGCCTGCTCCCGTCGTCGTCGAGCCTGCCCCTGTCGTCGTGGAGCCTGCTCCCCTCGTCGTGGAGCCTGCCCCTGTCGCGGAGCCCGCCCCCGTCGTCGTGGCCGCCTCTTTCGCCGTGCCGGGTCCCGGAGTGGTGCCGTTTCCGGACGCGATGCCGTTTCCCGGTGCCGCGCCGTTTCCCGGTGTGGTGTCAGTTACCGCTTTCGTCTCAGATCCCGCTTTCGTTTCAGATTCCGCTGTCTGGCGTCCCCGTGCGCTCATGCCGCTCCTGCGCCGGCCGCCTGCTCGGCCAGTCGTGCCCGCCGCCGTATGTCGATCGCCGTGCCGAGGTCCTGGAGGGCCTGGAGGACCTGGTCCCTGTCCTGCGTAGCGTCTAGCAGCGGCCCGAGCCACTGGGCATAGGCGATGTCGGCCTGATCCAGCGCGGCGCGGCCCGCCACCGTCAGGCATAGCCGCACGACCCTCCGGTCGCCTGGCTCGGCCTCGCGCTGGGCGTACCCGGCCGCGACCAGGCCGTCAGCGGTAGCGGTCAGCGTCGGCTTGGCGACGGCCAGCCGCTCGGCGAGCCGGGCCGAGCGCTCGCCGCCGGCGCCCGCCAGCTTCAGGATGTGGTACTGCTGCGGGGTCAGGCCGGTATGGACCCGCTCCAGTGACCGAAACAGCCGCAGTACCGTGAGCACGGCCCCCGAAGCCGTCTCCGCGTCCAGGACCTGCGGTGCGTCCAGGACCTGCGGTGCGTCCAGGGCCTGCGGTGCGTCCGGGGCCTGCGGTGCGTGCCGGGCCTGCGGACTCTCGCCTGACTTGTTCACGTCTAGTCCTTATGGTACGACGCTCTTACAGTTCGTTAGGCTAACAAGCTCAGCGGCGATGGTGTTCCAGGCGCGGGCACGACGATTAGCGGGGGCGAATTTCAGCTCATGCGACTGAAAGATGACCCGCTAAACGCGGGCCGGGCGGCGTAGGCGACGCGTTAGAGCCTGGACTGCAGCGATGTGATCGCGGATGACGTGCAGACGTCCGCCGGCTGGCCGCTGGTCGTCTTGCAGATGGCGGCGGTGATCACGTTCGCCGCGCCGAGCACGCCCTGGGCAATCGGGCTGGACGGGTCGTGCAGCGCCGACGCGATCTGGGCCCAGGTCTTGCCCGCCAGCACCTGCGGATCATAGATCGGGCCCGTGATCAGGTACTTGTTCCCGATGTCGATGAACGGGTAGCTATTGGCGTCGTACTTCTGCCAGATCGCCTGCTGCGCCGCGGTGGTGTCCTGCAGCGGACCATGGCTCACGTTCTCGTTCTCGACGGGCGTGAAGGTCAGGTAGTTGCTGGTGTAGCCGGACTTGTAGAAGGTCAGCGTCGCCGTGCTCGGGAAAACCTCCGGGCTGGGCGCCGAGCGGATCGCATGCAGCGGCGTGAGCGTGCCGAAACGACTCAGCGCGACCGCCATGGACCACCGCATGGCCGCGCAATACGGGCAGAACTCGGCGCCGATATAGAGCATCTCGGGCTTGCCGTTGCTGGTCAGGGGAGTGCCAGAGACCGTAGTGACCGGGTGGGCACTGAAGGAGGGCACTGAGCCCGCGCCGACCGCATCGAGCGTGCTGGCGGGAACGCTGGTGACGTTACGGATCACGCTGGCGGGCAGCGCCGTCCCGGCCGGGGAACCGGCGACGGCGGGAGTGCTCCCGCTACTTAGCTTGATGATGACCAGTGTGACCACGACGGCGAGCACCACGATGACGGCGCCGAGGGCCAGCAGCATCCGGCGGCGTGCCTCGGCCGCCCTGGCCGCCGCCTGCTGCGCGGCGATCCGCTCCCTGGCACTGCGGCTCTTGGCGGCATTGCGGTTGCTGGCAGCACTGCGGTTGCCGGCGGCATTGCGGTTGCTGGCAGCACTGCGGTTGCCGGCGGCACTGCGGCTCTTGGGCCGATCGGTCTTGCTCATTGGCCTTGCTCAGCCCCCTTGGCCGTGCTTTCGTCCCCGGTCAGCGCTTTGCGCCCGCCGGACAGCGCTTCCCCCCGGTCAGCGGCGAGCGGGATCAGCCGCTGCCGTTCCCCTGGCCGAGGCATGAAACACCAGCAATGTGAACAGCAGGAAGGTGATGATGTGCACGCTGGTGCAGAACAGGCAGATGTTCCCGATCTCGATGACCTCGGCATAGACCAGGTACAGCACGAAGATCATGCCGATGATCACTGAGCCCAGGCGGGCCCAGTAGATGGCCGGCAGTTTCGATTTCCAGGCCCACGGACTGTTGATGCAGGTCATGAAGATATAGAACGCGAGCCCGAGGACCGCGACGGGGAAGATCCCGAAGACGATGGACTCTGGGCTCGTAGTGACCTTCGCGCAGTTGACCACGCCGGTGTCCGGGCAGGCCAGCGTCACCTTGGTGTCGTAGTGGGCGATGGTGAGGTAGATCGAGATACCGAGGCCGACCAGGGACAGGATGAAGGTGGTCAGCGGGAGCCATCCGACGGAGCTGAACGGCTCGGTGACCCGCCGCCAGCCGGCGGCGGGAGTCTGTGCCGCATCGCTGGCCCGCCTGGCGGCCGTCGCCGTGCCGGCCTTGGCCCTAGTCCCCGCCTTGGCGTCGGCCTTGGCCTTGGCCTTGGCGTCGGCCTTGGTCGCCGTGCCAGGTTTTGCGGCCATGCCGGATTTTGCGGCCGGGCCTGTCCTGGCCGGGCTACGGGCGGCACCCTGGCGTGCGCCATTCCCCCGGAGGGTCTGGCCGCCCCCGCCCCCGCGGCCGCCGTTACGCCCCGAGGCGCTGGCGGATCCGCCCTTTCCCGCCTTCTGCGGCCCTGCCATTACAAGGCGCCGTTCGCCGACGTGACCCCCGCCGAAGTGCAGACATTGCCCGGCTGGCCGTTCGTTACCTTGCAGATGGCCGCGGTAATCAGGTTGGCGGCACCGTCGGCGGCCTCGGCGATCGCGCTCGTCGGATCCTGGAGTGCGGTCGCGACCTGGCTCCAGCTCTTGCCGGCCAGCACGCCCGGGTCATAGCTGGCGCCGTCGATCACGTACTTGTTGCCGAAGTCCACGAACGGGAAGGAGCCGTCATCCTGCGAGGTCGGCACGTAAGGAGGGACGTCGTACTTGCCCATGAGCTGGTTGTCCAGCGAGGTCAGCGGCTCCAGCGTGGCGCGCGTCACGGTCTGGGCCTCGGTCGTGTTGAAGATGAAGTACTTGCTCGTGTACGAGGACTTGTAGAACGTCAGCGTCGGCGTGCTCGGGTCAACGTCCGTGGAGCTGGAGTGAATCAGGCCCAGGTTCGAGAACGTGCCGAACCGGCTGAGAGCCGTTACCAGCGCCCAGCGCTCGGCCGCGCAATAGGGGCAGTACTCCGCGCCGACGTAGGAGATCACGGGCTTGCCGTCCTGGGTCAGCACCGTGGTGGAACCGTGGATGGTCTGAATGGCGCCGCTGTAGGTGGTGCCCTTGCCTATCTTGTCCAGGGTGGTAGCCGGGACGGTGGCGACCTGCCTGGCGACCGCCGACGCCGTCGAGGCGCTGCCCGATGTGCCTGCCGAGGCCGGCTTTTGCAGCGTCTTGACCACGATCAAGCCCACCACGATCGCCAGGACGGCCACTACGCTGCCGCCCGCCAGCAGCAGCTGCCTGCGACGCTCGGCCCGCCGCGCGGCGGCCTGCTGTGCCGCGATCTTCTCCCTGGCGTTCTCGCGCCGGTTCCTGTCCGCCTTGCCCATGCTTTGCCCTGCCCTTGCCGTGGGAGTCCTCTGGCCTGACAACGGCGCGGAGCGCGGTTTCGTTCGCTTCGGCGCGCCCCAAGCCGGCCCGCGCCAGCGAGCCGGCTCCCGGCTGTGCCGCAGACCATGGCCGCAGACCATGCTAGCCGCGCCGCGCCGCGAAGTTGCCGCGAGTCGCCGTGGAGTTACTCCTCCCTATGCAAGCGGGGCTTCCTGAGTGCTGGCTGAGCACTGCCTGTCCAGCGGCTGGACTCTGCGGGTATCGGCCCTGGCCGGCCGCCGCGCCGGGGTTTCGGTCCTAAGGGCCGCTGTCTTCGCCCGAGACCTGCCGGACGTCACCGGCGATGGCCACGGCGGCCCCCGCCAGGCGGCCCCGGTCGGCAGCGGCCAGGTGTTACGGAACAGGGTGCAGCCGACTGTAGGACATGCCGGTAAGGCACGGAAGTACGAGCGAGAGGAGCCGTGCCGGGCTACGCCATGGACGAACACCATGCGGCCGGCCGGGCGGGCCAGGGCAGGATGTCGTCATGAGGCTTCTGGTGCTTGGCGGTACTCATCATGTAGGGCGCGCGGTCGTGGAAACGGCGCTGGCCCGCGGCGACGAGGTAACAACCCTCACCCGCGGCGTCAGCGGGCCATCAGCGGCCGGGGCGCTCGGCCTGCACGCGGACCGCACCGATCCTGATGCGCTGCGCGCCGTGCTAGGGGATGCCTCGTGGGACGCGGTGATCGACACCTGGAGCGGGGCGCCGCGGGTGGTACGCGATTCCGCCAGCCTGCTGTCCGGGCGCGCTGCGCACTACGGGTACGTCTCCAGCAGGTCGGTGTACGAGTGGCCGGTGCCGCCGGGAGGCGATGAGAGCGCGCCGGTCGTCGACGGCGATCCGGCGGACGAGGGCAGCGAGGATTACGCGGCCGCCAAGCGAGGCGGGGAGCTGGCGGCGCTGGAGGCATTCGGCGACCAGGCGCTCCTGGCCAGGCCGGGCCTGATCCTCGGCCCCTACGAGATCGTCGGCCGGATGCCCTGGTGGCTGCGCCGGATCGAGCGCGGCGGTGACGTGCTGGCCCCCGGCCCGCGTGACATGCCGCTGCAGTACATCGACTGCCGGGACCTCGCGGCGTGGCTGCTGCAGGCGTCCGACCGCGGCATCGGCGGTGTCTTCAATACGGTCAGCAGGCCCGGTCACGCGACGATGGGGAGCCTGCTCGAAGCCGCGAAGGCAGCGACCGGCTCGGATGCCCGCCTGGTCTGGGTAACACCCGAGGTCATCGAGGCCGCGGGCATTGCCCCGTGGACGGAGCTGCCGATCTGGGCACCGCCCGATGGCGAGGCCGCCGGGCTCCACAACGGTGACGTGACGGCCGCCTACGCGGCGGGCCTGACGTGCCGGCCGGTCGAGCAGACCATCGCCGACACCTGGGCGTGGCTGCAAGCCGAGGGAGACCCGCCGACGCCTGCAGGCCGGCCGGGCCATGGCATCGACCCGGAGCGCGAGCGCGAGGTGCTCGCCAGCCTGCCGGCCTGAGCCCGGTCAGCGGCGCCCGTGGCCTGGCGGCACGGTGTCAGCGGCACGGTGTCAGCGGCACGGGTCAAGGGCGCACGGGTCAGCGGTGCAGCCAGTCCAGCAGGTCTGGCGGTGCGAGCTGAGCCGTCCGGTCGCGGTATCGGGCTAGCTCGGCGCCGCTGAGCAGCTCCCGGCCGTTCCCGGAGGTCCCCCGCCGGAAGAAGGCGGACCTGTCCTTCAGCACGCCCATCGGATCCGGGGCGAGCTGGTCGGCCCGGCGCTGCATGTGCTCGAAGGTGGCGGCCTGGACCAGGGCTGGCCAGACCGGCTCGGGCACGCTGATCCCGAGCAGCGCCGCCAGGCGGCGCATTTCCCCTTCGAGGTCAGCGGACAGGCCGTCGTAGTGCACGAGCACGATACTGGGCTGGTCCCGGCGGCTCCAGGCATCGGACAGGTGCCACATCACGCCAGGCAGGGAATCTGGCTGCTGCCGTGGGTCGGAGTCCTTGTCGATCCACCACAAGAGCCACTCATGCAGCGGCGTGCGCTGCGAATGCGGGCGGCTGCCGGCTGGCTGGCCGGTGAGCTGGCGCAGGCGCTCGCGGTCGATATTGCTGCCCTGGTGGTACAGCGACACCGCCATGTCCAGCGGGTGCCTGGCGACCACGATGTAGGTCGCCCGCGAGTCCAGGGGAATCCCGTCCAGCGGCGTATGGGTCTTGATGAACCGCCGGTGCTGCTGCGCGTCGAGCCGGGCGAGCACCTCGGCGCGGGGCGCAGTCAGCCAGTCCAGCCACGGGGACAGTTCCCCTAGCGGCGCCGGCAGCTCCGGAGTCTGGAAGACCAGCAGCGCGCAGATCATCTGCATCCATGTCGTGCCGCTCTTGGACCGCGTGCTGATCACGATGTCGCCCCGCCGGAACGGGAAGCCGGCCCACCGGGCGCTGTCCTCGTCCTCCGACTGGTAGCGAACGGGCCCCTGCATCTGCGCGCCCTTCTCCTGATTACTACGAAGGATCCTGGTGGCCAGGACCGCCAAGACCCTTCGTGATCAGGAAACAGGACTGGGTCGATCGGCGGGACGGCTTCAGTGGCTGGTGAGGGCCGTGTAGGCGGTCGCGATGAGGTCGGCGCAGGTGTCTAGCGGCAGGGTGGTGCTGTCGATCTGCAGGTTGTACAGGACCGGGTCGTCGATGCTGACGCAGTAGAGCCGCCGCACGTAGTGAGCGCGGGCACTGTCGACCTGCGGCAGGCGCTGCCTGGCCACGGGCAGATCGACGCTCTCGACCCTGGCCGCCTGCGCGATCCGCGCCTCCCGCGGTCCGAATAGGCGCACCCGCAGCACGTCCGCCCGTTCGCAGCACGCGGCACCGCCGCCGCGGCCCAGGATGACCGCGCCGGTGCTGAGGGCCTCGTTCATGATGGCCTCGGCCTGCTCACGGAAGAAGTCCGCGTCGTCAGGCGGCGGGACGGCCGCCTCCGGGGGAGCCGCATCGGTGCCGGCCCCGAGCGCGCCGCCGGCCAGCGGAGCGAGCATGGCCAGGAACCGGTCGGCCACCGAGCGCCGCACCTCGCCGCACTCGGCCTCCTCGACCGTCACGCGCAGTTGCTCGGCCACCCGCGAGCTGATCGCCCGGTCGAGCAGCGGCAGGCCGAGGCGCTGGGCGACCGCGGGCGCAATGACGCTGCCCCCGGCGCCGTAGCCGGCCGAGATCGTCACGCCTGGCATCTAATCTGTCCCTTCGGGAGTCACCACCCTAGCGCCATCCGTCCCCGTCCCCGCGCCATCCAATCCTGCGGCGGCGTCCGGTCCGGTCCTGTTCGGCGCCCGGAGGCCAGCAGCGCCATCCGAGCCGACGTCAGCCGACGCGCCTACGCCGACCGGGACGCCATCGCCCACGGGCCCGCCGTCGGCCTCCGGCGCGGTGTTGCTGGTGCGCAGCCGGACCTGCTTGATGAACAGCGCGGCGATGACGCTCAGTATCGACACCGGCACGGCGACCAGGAACATCCTGTCGATGGCGTGCGAGTAGGCCTGGATGATGCCCTCGTGGATGGCGGGATGGGTGATCTTGAGCCGGTCCACCACGGCGGGGCTCTGCACGAACTCCGCGACCTTGCTGCTGCCGTTACCGCCGCCGGTCAGCACCGAGGTCGGCAGGTACTTGGGGAGCTCCGAGGCGATGCCGGCGGTCAGGACCGCGCCCAGCGCGGAGGCCCCGATCGCACCGCCCATCGAGCGGAAGAAGGTGACCGACGAGGTCGCGACGCCCATCTGCCGCATCGGCACCGCGTTCTGGACGACCAGCGTCAGCACCTGGATGAACAGCCCCAGTCCCGCGCCGAACACCAGGATGTACAGGCCCACCGTGACCAGCGAGGTATGGGCGCCGAGCTGGCTGAGCAGGATCAGCCCGATGGTGACCAGGATCGTGCCGGCCAGCGGGAACCACCGGTACTGGCCGGTGCGGGAGATGAACAGACCGGAGCTGATGCTCATCACCAGCAGGCCGACCAGCAGCGGCAGCAGCAGCAGGCCTGACACGGTGGCCGAGACGCCGTGCACGAGCTGCAGGTACTGCGGCAGGAAGGCCAGCGCGCCGAACATGGCTATGCCGCTGACGAAGGACACGATGTTGGAGACGGTGAAGATCTGCATCCGGAACAGCTCCAGCGGCAGGATCGGCTCCGGCGCCATCTTCTCCCGCAGCGCGAATGCGGCCAGCCCGACGGCTCCCAGCGCGAACAGCCCGACGACCTGCCACGACCCCCATGGGTGGTCCGTGCCGCCGATCTGGGTGGCGAGCAGGATGCAGGACACCCCCGCCACCAGCAGGATCGCGCCCCACCAGTCGATCAGGACATGCCGGGTGCGGGCGGGCAGCCGCAGCACCCGGTTGGTCACGACCAGCGCGACGATGCCCAGCGGCAGGTTGATGTAGAAGATGAAGCGCCAGGTGAGATTGTCGACGGCGAATCCGCCGATCAGCGGCCCGACCACGCTCGCGACGCCGAACACGGCACCGAAATAGCCCTGGTAACGGCCGCGCTCGCGGGGCGGGATCACGTCGCCGATGATCGCGAACACCAGGGCAATCAGGCCGCCGCCGCCGATTCCCTGCAGCCCGCGGAAGGCGATCAGCTGGTACATGTTCTGGGACGCACCGCACAGCGCGCTGGCGACCAGGAACACCACGATCGCGAGCTGGAACACGCGCTTGCGGCCGTACAGGTCGCCGGCCTTGCCCCACAGCGGCGTCGAGGCCGTGCTGGCCAGCAGGTACGCGGTGATCACCCATGAGAGCAGGTCGCTGCGGTGGAAGTCCCCGACGATCGTCGGGAGCGCCGTCGCCACGATCGTCTGGTCGAGCGCGGCCAGGAACATGCCGAGCATGAGCCCGGACATGATCACCAGGATCTGCCGGTGGGTGAAACCAGCCTCCTCGGCCGGCATCGCGGTCGTCGTGGCTGGGGAACTCATGTGCTGCTCTCCTTAGTCGTGGCGGGGTGGACGGCCAGGCCGGCCAGGAGCCGGTCGAGGAGCCTCAGCAGGTCCCGCCGGTCGTCCTCCGGCCAGCCGCGGAACACCTCGTCCAGCATCGCGGCGCGGCTGCCGCGGACCAGCGACAGGCTCTTGCGTCCCTGCGCGGTCAGGCTGATCCGGCAGGCACGGCCGTCGTCCCCGTCCGGCCTGCGCGAGACGAGTCCCAGCCCCTCTAGCTGCCGCAGCTGCCGGCTGACCGTCGACAGATGCAGCTCGACCGCCACGGCGGCGTCGGATGGCCGGACATCATCCTGCTCCTCAAGCGCGGCCAGCAACGGGATGCTGGCGTTGTCCAGGCCAGGGGTGACCGCGCGTAGCTGGCGGGTACTGGCGAGGTAAATGCGCTTGCCCAGGAGGCGAAACGTAAATTCGAGCCGTGCAGCCAGATCCGAGCCCTCAGGTCGGACCGCGGAACTGCCTGATCGTGTCACATGCCCCCGTAGTGCCCGTTGTGGTTGCTTGTATCAACCAACCAAACAACACTGTCACGGCGGGCAGACGTCGCGCAACCTGAGCGATCCGGTGGCCCGGGCCGGCCAGGAACGGCCGGGCGGCCGGGCGAATAACGGCGGGAGCGTCCGTGTTGCTCCTCCAGATGCGTCCCTGACGCGCCAGAACGCCCCTGGGAGATTCATGCACATGCGCGCGCTCGTGGTGGATCCCGCGACCCCGGCCGGGCTTGCGCTCGATGAGGTTCCCGAGCCCGTGCCGGGTCCGGGCCAGGTCCTGGTCGATGTCCGCCATGCCTCGCTCAACTACGGCGAGGCGGCCAGCGCGGCCAGCGAGAAGCCGGGCACGGTGCTCGGCTGGGATGCCTCGGGCACCGTAGCCGTGCCCGCCGCCGACGGCAGCGGGCCCGCCGCCGGGACTCGCGTGGTGACCTTCGGGCCAGGGGGCGGCTGGGCGCAGCGGCGGGCGGTCAGCGTGGGCGAGCTGGCGGCGGTCCCTCATGCGGTGGACCTCGCTGCGGCCGCGGCGCTGCCCGTCGCCGGGGTCACCGCGCTGCGCGCGCTGCGCGCCGCCGGATCGCTGCTGGGCAGGCGGGTCCTGGTCACCGGGGCCGCGGGCGGGGTGGGAACATTCGCCGTCCAGCTTGCGGCGCTCGGCGGAGCGCAGGTCATCGCCTCGGTCGGATCCCGCCCGCGCATCGAGGGCCTGGCCGAGCTGGGCGCCCACGAGGTCGCCGTGGGACTGGACACGGTCTCCGGGCCGGTAGACGTGGTGATCGAGAATATCGGCGGCCGCAGCCTGGTGCGCGCGTTCGAGCTGCTCGCTCCCGGCGGCAGCCTGCAGAGCATCGGCGGCACGTCCGGCGAGCCGGCCGCGTTCCCGCCCTATGCCACCGTCGGCCCCGCTAAGTCACTGAGCGCCTTCACGGCGGGGGACCTCTTCGGCACTGATCTTCAGTACCTGCTGGCGCTGCTGGAGGCCGGGAAGCTCAGGGCGCAGATCGGCTGGCGGGGGCCCTGGGACCAGGCGCCGCACGCCGTGGCCGCGCTGCTGGGCAGGCAGATCCGCGGCAAGGCGATCCTCGACGTGCAGCCCTGGTCCGCCAGCTAGCGCGTCAGTGCCCGAAGACCGGGATGATCGCCGCTCGGGCGAGGGTGTGGAAGCCGAGGTTAAAGCCGGCCACCGCGGGTGACACATCCGAGTCGATGCCCAGCTTCTCGGTATCCAGGGCGTGCACCGTGAACACGTACCGGTGCGGCTCATCGCCGGCCGGCGGGGCCGCGCCGCCGAAGTCCTTGCTCCCGTAGTCGTTGCGCACCGAGAATGCCCCGACCGGCAGGGCGCCCGCGTCGCTGCTCCCGGCGCCGGCAGCCAGCTCCGTCACATCAGCCGGGATATCGATGACCAGCCAGTGCCAGAAACCCGAGCCGGTGGGGGCGTCGGGGTCGTAGCACGTGACGGCGAACCCCTTGGTCTCGCCGGGGAATCCGTGCCAGCGCAGCTGCGGCGAGACATTCTGGCCCGTCATGCCGAAGCCGCTGTAGACCTGGGCGTCGCCCATCTGGGTTCCGTCACTGACGTCGTCGCTTTCCACCGTGAATGACGGCACCTTCGGGGCGAAGGCATAAGGCAGCGGTGCCCGCTCGGTCATCTTTCCTCCTGATTGCGGTAAGACAGCATGGCCAGGCCCACGGTACTGCGGCAGCCGGACTACTGTGACTGGTCGTGAGGATGACACGCGGCTCGCTGGTGTGGGCCCGGCGGGCCCTCCTGGCGGCAGTTCTCGTCGGGGCCGCGGTGATCCCTGGTCACGCTTCCGGATCGGCGTCGCGATCCTGCCAGGGACGGCCCTGCGGGACGGCCGGGACGATCGGCTGGAGCCGCCCGCTGCCGGGCTCGTGGATCGCGCAGAACGGGTCGGCCGGCACCGTCCCTGGCCACGGCCTGGCGTACGCGGCGGCCAGCGGAAATCTCGCGGTGGTCGGGCTGGGCATGACCATCTACGGTTACGGCGTCCGCACCGGTGATCTGCTGTGGACCGCGACGCTGGCCGGCTTCCCGGCCGGATCATCCATAGCATCCGTGCAGGCGTGGCCCAGCGTGGTGACGGCTTCTGTTGCGGTCGAGGCGGTCCGGAGCCGGGCACCGGCCCGCGAGGAGGTAGTCCTGGCCGCGTCGACCGGCCGGCCGATCCGCGCGTACCCGGCGGCCGCGTACGGGGGCACCGTCGCCGCGGACGGCGCGCGGTCGGTCATTGTCGGCGCCAGATCTGTGACCAGCTATGACAACGCCACCGGGAAGGTGATCTGGAGCCTGCCGAGCGGCCGTGTCGCGCAGGCCTGGCGGGTCGATGCAGGTGAGCTGTACGTCACGGTGGCCGCGGGCGGCTATCTGGGCACCGCCCCGGTAACCGCGCTGCGGCAGATCAGCCTGCGCACCGGGGCGCACCGGCTGGTCCGGCCCGCCCGCGGGTCATTCGCCGGGTCCCTGGCCGGCGCGGCCGACGGGGTGCTGCTCTTCTCGGGGCCGGCCGGCCTCAGCGCCTACAGCGGTACCAGCGGGCGCCTGCTCTGGGTGCGGCCCGGCGTCGTGCCGCAGACGGTGGACCCGGTCAGGCAGACGCTGTACGTCACCGTGGGCAGCGCCCTGATCGGGCTGGATCCCCGGACCGGAACGCGGGTCAAGGGCGCGTACGTACCGGGCTCATCGGGGGTCTACGCCGTGCAGGACGCCGTCGCGATCGGCCTCGATCAGGGCGCCAGGGGAGTTGCCTGGGGGTACGGCGTCGCCCGGCGGCGGGTGATCTGGACCTCGCCGTCGGTGCCATGGCCGCATTACTTCATGGATCTGTCCGGCATCGGCGGCAGCGCCGATCCGGCCAGCGGCACTGTCCTGCTGACTGCATGTGCCAAGCTAGGCACCGCTCCGGCCAGCGAAGCCGGGCAGCCATGCCTGCGGCCCGAGCTCGTGGCCGTCAGGCCCTGACGGAGGGTGGCCCATGACGCGGCAGGGTGGCCTGATGACCCGGCCGGTGGCCCGATGACCCGGCGTCGCGCGCTGGTCACCGGCGGATCACGGGGCATCGGCGCCGCGATAGCCGCGCAGCTGGCCGCCGCCGGTCACGTCGTCGCCGTGCACTGCCGGGTCGGCCGCGATGCGGCGCAGGCCGTCGTGTCCGCGCTGCCGGGCCGCGGGCACGCCGTCGTGACGGGCGATATTGCCGACCCGCAGCAGGTCCAGGCCATGGTCTCGGCGGCGGTTTCGGCTCTCGGCGGCGTCGATGTGCTGGTCAACAACGCCGGAATTTATACGCACCAGGACATAGCGTCGACTCCGTACGCGCAGTGGCAGGCCGCCTGGCGGCAGGTTCTGGATGTCAATGTCCACGGCACCGCCAACGTGACCTGGTGCGTGGTGGATCATCTGCTGCACCGGCCGGAGGGACCAGGCGGCGCCCGGATCATCACGGTCGGGTCTCGCGGCGCCTACCGCGGCGAGCCCACGGCTCCGGCCTACGGCGCGAGCAAGGCGGCCGTGCATTCGATGACGCAGTCGCTGGCGATCGCCCTGGCCCCGCATGACATCGCGGTCGCCGCCGTCGCACCCGGTTTCACGCGTACCGACATGGCCGAGTCGGTGCTCGCCGGCACGGCCGGGGAGGCCATCAGGGCGCAGAGCCCCTTCGGCCGGGTGGCCGAGCCGGAGGAGGTCGCGTCCGCGGTGGCCTGGCTCGCATCCCCCCTCGCGCAGTGGGCCAGCGGGGCCGTCATCGATCTCAACGGCGCGTCCTACCTGCGCTGAGCGTGCGGGGCAGGCTACTTGCCGAGGATGACCGGAGTCAGGTCGGCCGGCTTGCAGCCCTTGCCCTTGACCTTGACCTTGGTACCGTGCCGGGCCGCGCCGGCCGCGGCCACGGCCGCCGCGCAGCGGCTCGGGCCAGGAAGCGCTGCGGCAACGACGAATGTTGACGCCACGACGACCAGCGCGAGCGGGAAGAAGAACGCGGCCCGGCGCCGGGCGGGCGGCCTGGTGAGCAGCCTGCGGCCGGTCGCGGCCAGCCCCTGGCGGAACTGGCTGAAGGTCAGCGATGCACTGGCCCTCAGCTGCTCGATCATCGGCATCTCCTCGTCGATATTCAGTCGGCTGAATATCGCGAACAAGGACATCAGGCGGGGATCGGTACCCCGCAATGCATGCTCGATCTTCTCCAGGATTCTGCGCTGGTTCGCAGGCAGGCCCATCGAGACCTCCGATCTGGCCCTCTGATTCCCAAGCTCACAAACTAACAGGCTCCCGCTGCGCTGGCGGCAGCGGGAGCACTCATCGCGGCTGCTGATAGCAGGGAGGATTAAGGGGCTAGGTGGGCCTCAGGAAGACCGGTCGGGCGGGTCTCGCCTCCGTCTGCAGGGGCGACTGGCGCCGGGATGACTGGCACCGCCACCGGGGCCGCCGGTACGCGGCGCTGCGCTGGCCGGGTGAGCAGGTAGGCCGCGGCCAGAGCCATCACGGCGGCGATGGCGATCAGCAGGATCCGGTAGTTCACGACCAGGATCAGCCCGGCGCCGAGCGCGATGGCCATCGTCTGCGGAACGGTGTACGTGACGGTGAAGGCCGCGTCTACCCGGCCCATCAGTGCCGGCGGCGTACGCCGCTGCAGGAGGGTCATGACGCCGACGATGATCCAGGGCAGGCTCGCCCCCAGCAGCACGGACCCGGCGAGTACCGCCGGCAGCTGCGACGCGATCAGCAGCAGGTAGCCGAGCACCGCGCTCACCAGGCCCAGGCTGACGAGCAGCCCCTCGCTGAGCCTGCGCATCAGGGCCGCGGCGGACAGGCCGGCCGCGATCGCGCCGATGCCCTGCGCGCAGACCAGTATCCCGATGAAGGCGGGCGGCCGGTGCAGGCCCTGGCTCACGACGGCGAAGATGACCGATTCGGACAGGCCGAAGGCGGTGACGATCAGGGCCGCGGTGATCGCGAGCTGCCGCAGCACGACCGTGCCCGCGATGTGCCGCGCGCCGGCGGTCAGCTCGGCGAGCCAGCGCTGCCCGGAGCGGGCCGGGCGGTCCTCGCGGACCCGCACGGCGAGCAGGGTGGCGACGGCGACGCCGAAGGTAGCGGCGTCGCCGACGATGACCGGAGTGGCGCCGAATAGCGCGAAGAGGCCCGCCCCGGCCAGCGGGGTGAGCAGCCGCAGTCCGTGCTGGGCGGTCTGCAGCACGCCGTTGGCGTCGCCGAGCAGCTCGGCCGGAACGATGGCCTGCACCAGCGCGGTCTGGGCCGGCCCGATGACGCTGCCCGACAGTCCGTAGCCGACCATGACGGCGTAGATCAGCCAGACCTGGCCGCGGTCGCGGACCAGGAGCAAGAGCAGCACCATCGCGGCCGTGACCAGGTTGGCCACGATCAGCAGCCCCCGGCGGGGCACCCGGTCGGCGAGCATCCCGCCCAGCGGGGCGCACAGGCTGCCCAGGGCGAGGGCGAAGAACGTCAGGCCCGCGGCGGCTGAGCTGCCGGTCAGGACCTTGATCCAGATGGCCGCCGCCAGCAGCAGGGCGCTGTCGCCGAACGTGGACAGGATCTGCCCCGACAGGTACAGCCGGGCGTTGCGGTTCGCCAGCAGTCGTCGCATCTGGTCAGCCTCCCGGCGGTACGGCATCGAGCGGATAGGTGAACAGGAGAACCTCCAGCGGCAGGCTGCCGGCCGGACGGCGGGACGGATCCTCCGCGCGGTCCTGGTAGCGGGCGATTAGTCTCCACAGCTCGGCCTCGAACTGCTTCGCCTCGTCCTGCGTCACATAGGCCACGGTCTCCGCGGCGCTGGTGATCGCCTGCCATGGCGCGGACATGTGCGGGCGGCTTGCCAGTGCCGTCCGGGTCCGGTCGAGCATCCGGCCCCAGACCAGGTCGGACAGGGCCGTCGCAGCGAGTGAGGTCTCCGGGTCGTCGTGCACGGCCGGGAAGATGACCGCCGACGCGCTCTTGCGTCGCCACGGCCGGCGTCGGCCGGGCGCGTCACCGGCCTCCTCGACGAAGCCGTACTTGGCCAGCATGCGCAGGTGGAATGAGCACGTCGTCGGGGACTCCCCGATGATCTCGCCGGCCTGCGTCGCGGTCAGCTGGTCGTGGCGTCCGAGCGCGTCCAGCAGCGCGAGCCGGACCGGGTGAGCCAGAGCCCGCATCGTCATGGCGTCCGTGATGTGGCGTGCCGCGGGCGGCTCACCAGGTGCCGCGGGCTGCTGACCAGGTGCCGCGGGCTGCTGACCAGGTGCCGCCGGAGGTTTATTGAGAGACATCTCTCGATAGTATTCTATTGAGAGATGTCTTTCAACAGCCGTCCGGGCATCGTGCCGGAGTCAGGAGGTTTCCGGGCTCAGGAAATCAGTGAGCGCCGCGGCCCGCGGCTCACAGGCCGGTCACTTTCCGGCACCTGACGGCGAGGAAGACGGGGTTGCGACTGGCCTCGCCTACCTGATGACTCCACTGCGGCAGTGGCGCGGGCTCGGCGATCTGGTCTGCCCACAGGCCGTGCTGGCGGAACGTGTTGAGGTACGTGGAGAGCATCCGGTGATTGGCGCCGACCTGGCGGCGCAGCGAGGAGAGCGCTCCGCCGGCGGTCCAGTGCCCCTCGTCGTAGTAGCGGCCCGCCGCCGGCCAGGAGCCGGAGACGTCAGTTCCGCCGGGGAAGCACGGGTGCAAGATCGAGAACACGAAGGGGCCGCCGGGCCGCAGGGCGCCGCTGACAGTGGCGGCGGCGCCATCCAGATCGTCAATGTCGGAGAGGCCGAAATTGCAGGTCACCGCGTCGAATGCGGTTCCGTCCAGGCCGGCGGGCGAGGCGATGTCGGCCTGCACATAACGGATGCCGAGTGGCTGGTCCCGCTCGCGCTCGCGGGCCGTGCTGATCAGCAGCCCGGAGATGTCGATGCCCACCATGTCGGCGCCCCGGCGGGCGAGCTCGCGGGTGATGCGCCCGTGCCCGCAGGCCACGTCAAGGACGCGCAGGCCAGCGGGCATGCCCAGCAGATCGAGCAGGGCCTGGGACGCCGGGTCGTCGTCAATGGAGTCGAACCCGGTGAGGTAGAAGTCCGCCACGGCGTCGTATCTGGCTTCAGTCATAGGCCTGACTTTCGCATGCTCGGCCGGGAGTATGACGTCGAGCCCGGGCAGGCCGCCGGGGCGGCCGCCACGTCTGGCTCACCGGTAGGAGCGTGCCTGCATCTCGTACAGCTCGGCGTACAGGCCGCCGGCCCGCATCAGCGCGGCATGGTCGCCGCTCGCCGCGATCCGGCCCTGGTCGAGAACGACGATCAGGTCCGCCATCCGCACCGTCGAGAACCGGTGCGACACCAGTAGCGTGATCGCCCCGGTCCGGCTGGCCAGCTCGCGCGCGGCCAGGTAGCGCTCGAACAGCGCCGCCTCGGTGATCGCGTCCAGGCTGGCCGTGGGCTCATCGAGGACCAGCAGCAACGGCGCGTCCCGCATCATGCCGCGGGCCAGGGCCAGTCGCTGCCACTGGCCGCCCGACAGCTCCTGGCCGCCGGTAAATGACCGGCCCAGCGGCGTAGCGAGCCCCTCGGGCAGGGCCTGCGCGACCGCCGTGGCGTCGGCCCGCTGCAGCGCCTGGCCCAGGGCGGGCATGTCATCGATGCGCGGCAGGTCGCCGATCCCGACGGTCTGGCCGGCGATCAGCTCGAACCGGACGAAGTCCTGGAAGGTGGCGGCGGTCCGCTCGCGCCAGGAAGCGGTGTCGATGCCGTCCAGCGGCACGCCGTCGATCAGGACCTGGCCCGCGGCAGGCTGGTACATGCCGGTCAGCAGCTTCACCAGGGTCGTCTTGCCCGCGCCGTTCTCGCCGACCAGGGCGACGGCCGAGCCAGCGGGCAGGTCCAGGTCTATCCCGTCCAGTACGGTGGCGCCGTCCGGCGGGTAGCCGAAGCTGACCCGCCGCAGGGTGATGCCGCGGCTGAGCGTGGCGGGCGCCGCGGTCCCGCCCGCCCCGCCGCGGCGGTCGGCCGCGGCGTAGTCCTCCAGCCACAGCAGCCGCCGCGCCGTACGTGCGGTGGTGAGCAGCTGGCCGACGGCCGCCGCGGCCTGGCCGACCTGGAGCTGCGCCCGCTGGATCAGCGTCACGGCCAGCACCACCTGGCCGACGCTCGCGACATCGTGGGCCGCGCGCACCACGACCACCGCGATGCCGATGACGAACCCGGCCGCGAAGATAAGCCAGCCTGCCGCTCCGAGCAGGCCCCCGGCCACGGCCGCGGTGGTCGTGGCCGAGTTCACCCGCCGGGCCAGGGCCAGGTGCCGGTCGCGCAGCGGGCCCGTGACCCCGAAGACGCGCAGCTCCTTGGCCGCCCCGGCCGACGTGGCCAGGGAGAAGAGCTCGTCCGCGAGCCGCCGGTCCGGTGCGAGCCGCTCATCGGCGCGCTGCCGGAGCCAGACGGACAGGCGCTCGCCGACCACGGGAGCGACCGCGACCAGCGGCAGCACCGCCAGCGGCGGGTAGATCACCGCGAGGATCACCACGATGCCCGCGGTCCGGACCAGGACCTGGATGACGAGCAGGAGCTGGCGCGGGCCGTTGCCCAGCAGGTTACGGTTCTGCTCGAGCAGGTCGAGTTCGGTCAGGTAACCGGGCCGCTCGAAATGCTCTACCCCGCGCACTCCGTTGACCAGCCCGGCGATCCGCGCCGACAGGTAAAACGTCACCCGGTCGGACAGGATGGCGCCCGCGCTGCCCGCCAGCATCGCCTGCGCCCAGGTCAGGGTGAACAGGATGGCCACGCCGGCCACCCCGAGCACCAGGAGCTCCGGCTGATGCCGCAGGGCGGCATCGATGATCAGCGCGAAGCCAACCGGGTACAGCACCGAGCAGACCGCCCCGGCGGTCAGCAGGGCAGCGGTATATACGGTCCAGCCGGGTGCGGCCCGCCAGCCCCAGGCGATGATGGAGCGCGACACCCGCCACCGGGTCATCGCCCGGCCGCCTGCCGGTTCCTCCGCTTCGTCGGCCGACCCTTTCCGGCCGTCGGCCGGCCCCTTCCGGCCGCTCACTGCGCCGTCTCCCCGAAACGCGCCGCCTGCAGCAGGAACAGCTGCGCGTACCGGCCCCCGGCCGCCAGCAGCGACTCATGATCGCCCTGCTCGAGGACGCGGCCGTCGTCGAGCACGCAGATATGGTCGGCGCGGCGGACCGTCGAGAACCGGTGCGAAATGATCAGCGTGGTGGTGCCCTCGGTGATCTGCAGGAACCGGTCGAAGAAATCAGCCTCGCCCCGGGCGTCGAGCCAGGCGGTGGGCTCGTCCAGGATCAGGATCCGGGCCCCGTGGCGCACCGCGAACAGCGCCCTGGCCAGCGCGATCCGCTGCCACTGGCCGCCGGAGAGGTCCACGCCGTTCTCGTAACCGCGCGACAGCACGGTCTGCAGGCCGGCCTGCAAGGTGGCGAGCGTGCTGTCCGCGCCGGCCCGGCGGGCCGCGGCGCCGATCCCGGCCAGGTCATCAAGATGCTCAGGTGCCCCGAAGCCGATGTTCTCCGCGAACGTGAGCGGGTAGTGCGCAAAGTCCTGGAACACCACGGCGACCTGTCGCTGCCACTGCGCGGGCCGCAGCCGGGCCAGGTCTGTCCCGTCGACCAGGATGCGCCCTTCGGTAGGGGGATGCAGCCGGGCGAGCAGCTTCACCAGGGTGGTCTTTCCCGCGCCGTTGATCCCGACCAGCGCCGTTGACCGGCCCGCGGGGATGACCAGGTCCAGGTCGTCGAAAACATCGCGGTCGGCGCCGGGGTAGCGGAAGCGCACCCGCTCGAAGCTGACGTCGCGGACAGGCAGCCCGGCGGCAGGCAGCCGCCCTGGCTCCTGCCCGTCCGGCTCCTGCCCGACCGGCTCCTGCCCGACCGGCGGCGCGAGCTCGGCCTCCAGCTGGGCGGCTTTGGGTACTCCCTGCAGCATCCAGGCCAGGGCCACGTCATCCCAGGAGATATCGCCGACGGGCGTGGTCGCCACCAGCATCGGCAGCATGACGGCCAGGGTCCCCAGCGCGATCTGGCGGTGATACGCGGCATAGCCGAGGTCCGCGCTCGCGGCGGCGAAGGCGGCCAGCACCGGCCCGGCCAGCAGCAGGACCTTCCGATCGAGCCGCCGCAGCACGGCCCAGGGACCGGCCATGCCGAGCAGCCACTGCGAGCGGTAGCGCTCGACCAGCCAGCCGCCCATCCCGAACACCCTGGATTCCTTGGCCGCGGCCGGGGTGACGGCCAGCCGTTCCAGGTACCAGGCCCGGCGCAGCACCTCGGAACTGCCCGAGTACAGCGCTCCCTGCTCCCTGATCAGGGCGAGCTGAGGGCGGCGGATGGCCACCCACATGACCAGCATGCCCAGCCCCAGCCACCATCGCCACGAGGCCAGCACGGCACACGCGAGCAGGCCGCTGGCCCGGTTGCTGGCCACCAGCGCCAGCGTCATCGGCGCGTCCGCCGGGTGCTGGCTGACCAGCTGACCCTGGGCCAGCGCCAGGTCGTCGAGCACCTTCGGGTCCTCCAGATGCGCGATTCCCGTCGGCCGGCCGACCGCCGCGATCAGGCGGTCCTGAGTGTGGTAGATGATCCGCCACTTGACCACCGAGCTGAGCGCCGACTGGACCGGGCCGAGTAGCAGCGCCACCGCGTACGCGGCTCCCGTCACGGCCAGGCCCCCGATCAGGCGATGCCCGGCCGCCGAATGCAGCCCGCCGCGCGCCGCGGCGGGCACGTCGCCGACCAGGTGACCGGCCGCGATGAGCACGAGATTGGGCATTAACGACGCGGCGAGCGCGTATGCCGCGACCGCCAGCGCGAGTGGGCGGCTGGTTTCCCACAGCTGCCGGACCGCCGCATCGTAGCCGTGCCCGGCGAGCGGCCGGGGAAGTCTCCCGCGCAGGTTCCGTCCCGGTTTGCCCACCTCGCCAGGCTACCGAAGATCCCCCGGCCGGCCGTAGCGGTTATCGCTCGCCCGCCTGCTGTCACCGTCGTTCACTGGCACCAGGAGTGCAGCTCGTGACGGCATCGGGTAGACAGGTGAGGACGGTCTTGTAGCCCCTGAGGGACGTGACAGTTATGGGGCGGTATCTGCTGGTGCTGGACATGGACCTGCTCGCCATTGATGAGCAGCTCGACCTGGCACCGATCAACTATCTCGTCGCCCGGCAAGAACAGGAGCCGTGCGAGGTCGTGGTGCTGTCGCTGGTTAACACGCGCCAGACCCGGCTGCCTGCCATGGAGCTGCTGCTCGGCGCTCAGATCGGGAAGTTCCCCGTAGCGCCCCGCGCGGATCACGACATCAGTGCGGCCGCCGAGCATCGCATGAACCTGGCCATACGGCACCTGAAGACCATCGGCTGCCGGGCCAGCGGCCTGATCAGCGATGAGCAGGACCTCCTGAAGGCCGTGCGCTCGGAGACCCGCGCGCACGAGTATGACCAGGTGATCCTCACCACCAGCCGGCAAGGCGGCACCCGGCTGGCCAGGGCGCTGCGCCTGGACGCGATACGCCAGCTGCGGCGGCGGCTGGGCGAGCGGCTGATCGAGTTTCCGACGGCGTAAATCGGTTGCCGGCCGTGGTGGCTGTCTGCTGTACTCCCGGCAACAGCAGGCTGGCCGAGGAGAGTTAGATGCGCACTGCGTTCATGTCCATCCAGAAAGGTATTGCCACCTATTCAGAGGACATGACGCTGAGTGAGAACGCTGAATCTGGGGATTCTGGCGCATGTAGACGCCGGTAAGACCAGCCTGACCGAGCGGCTGCTCTTCGCCGCCGGTGTCATTGACGAGATCGGCAGCGTCGACGACGGCAGCACCCAGACCGATTCCCTGGCGCTGGAACGGCAGCGCGGCATTACGATCAAATCCGCCGTCGTGTCGTTTCTCATCGAGGACGTCACGGTCAACCTGATCGACACGCCCGGCCACCCGGATTTCATCGCCGAGGTGGAACGGGTGCTGAGCGTGCTCGACGGCGCCGTGCTGGTGATCTCCGCCGTGGAGGGCGTGCAGGCGCAGACCCGGGTCCTGATGCGGACGCTGCAGCGGCTGCACCTTCCCGCCCTCATTTTCGTGAACAAGATCGACCGGGGCGGCGCGCAGTACGAGCGCGTGCTGCACGACATTTCCGAGCGGCTGACGACGGCGATTATCCCCATGGGATCGGCCCGCGGCCTCGGCACGCGCCGCGCGAGTTTCACGCCTTATGGCGCGGGTGACGCTGCTTTCACGGCCCGCCTGGCCGATGTGCTGGCCGAACACGACGATGCGTTGCTGGCCGCTTACCTCGACGACGAGACGACGGTTTCGTATGGCCAGCTCCGGGGCGAGCTCGCGGCGCAGGCCGGGCAGGCAGTGGTGCACCCGGTGTTCTTCGGCTCGGCGATGACCGGCGCGGGCACCGATTCGCTGACCGCCGGCATCAGGGAGCTGCTGCCTGCCGCGCTGGGCGATACGGCAGGCCCGGTCTCGGGCACGGTCTTCAAGGTCGAGCGAGGCGCGGCGGGGGAGAAGATCGCCTACGTCCGCATGTTCTCCGGGCTGGTCGCAGTGCGGGATCGGGTGCGGTTCGGCCGCGGCAGTGAGGGGAAGATCACTGCGATCAGCGTTTTCGATCGCGGCTCGGCCGTCCCGCGCGCGTCGGTCGCCGCCGGGCAGATCGGGAAGCTCTGGGGCCTGCGCGATATCCGGATCGGCGACACGATCGGGGAGCCGCGGGCCCCTGCGGCACGCCGCCATTTTGCCCCGCCCACGCTGGAGACGGTCGTCGCGGCCTGCCGTCCAGCCGACCAGGGCGCGCTGCACCTGGCGCTCGGCCAGCTCGCCGAGCAGGACCCGCTGATCAACCTGCGGCAGGACGATGCCCGCCAGGAAGTACTCGTTTCCCTCTACGGCGAGGTGCAGAAAGAGGTCATCCAGGCCACGCTGGCGAACGACTTCGGCATCGACGTCGGATTCCGCGAGACAACGACGATTTACATGGAACGGCCCGCCGGTACCGGTGCGGCCGTCGAGATAATCAACACGGCAACTAATCCGTTCCTCGCCACGGTCGGACTGCGGATCGAGCCGGCGGCCGTCAATTCCGGCGTGCAGTTTCGGCTGGAGGTCGAGCCAGGGTCGATTCCGCGCTCGTTCCTCAAGGCGGTCGAGGACACCGTGCGGGAAACGCTGCGGCAGGGAATCTACGGCTGGCAGGTCACCGACTGCACGGTCACCATGACCCACTCCGGCTACTGGGCCCGGCAGAGCCACGCTCATGGAACCTTCGACGCCAGCATGTCCAGCACCGCGGGCGACTTCCGCCACCTGACTCCCCTGGTGGTGATGGGCGCGCTGCGACAAGGCGGCACCAGGGTGCATGAGCCGATGCACCGCTTCCGCCTCGAGATCCCGGCCGACGCGCTCGGGCCGGTGCTGCCCGTGCTGGCCCGGCTGCGCGCCGTCCCGCGCACATCGGCCATACGAGGCCCGGTGTGCCTGCTGGAGGGCGAGATCCCGGCGGCCAGGGTGCACGAGCTGCAGCAAGAGCTGCCGGCCATGACCCGCGGCGAGGGCGTGCTGGAATACGCCTTCGAGCGCTACCAGCCCGTCCGCGGGCCGATCCCGACCCGGCCGCGGCCGGACGCGGGCGGCGGACTACGGTCGTCAGCGTGACCGAGCCGTCCTACCTGCGCGCCACCAGGGCGGCCTACGACACGGTCGCCGTCGACTACGCCGAGCGCTTCAGCGGCGAGCTGGCGGCCAAGCCGCTCGACCGTGCCCTGCTGGCCGCGTTCGCCGAGCTCGCGCGGGCCGCCGGGGCCCGGCCGGTGGCCGATATCGGCTCCGGTCCCGGCCACGTGACGGCCCACCTGCACTCTCTCGGGCTGACCGCCTTCGGCGTCGACCTGTCGCCGGCGATGGTGGCGCTGGCGCGTCAGGCCCACCCTGGCTTGCGGTTCGACGAGGGCTCGATGACCGCGCTGGATCTGGCTGACGGTGCTCTCGGCGGCATCGTCGCCCTGTACTCCATCATCCACCTTCCGCCGCAGCAGCTGCCGAAGGCGTTCGCCGAGTTCCGCCGGGTGCTGGCTCCAGGCGGTCACCTGCTGATCGCTTTCCAGGCCGGTGACGAGTGCCTGCACCTGACGGAGGCGTTCGGCCGTCCGGTATCGGTCGACGCCTACCGGCGGTCACCCGACCATGTCGCCGGGCTGCTGAGCCAGGCCGGGCTGATCGTGACCGCCCGGCTGCTGCTCGAGCCTGAGCAGGACGAGAAGGTTCGGCGGGCCTACCTCATGGCCCGCAGGCCGGGGGAGTCGTAGCGGTCCGGCGCCAGGCCCTCAGCATGATCATTCTCCGGTCGCGCGCCGACCACCTGACGGGCGGGCTCGGCTGCCCTGCCACCGGAGTCCCGGGACAGAATGGCCGCATGGATCTCGGATTGAGCGGCCGGGTCTACCTGGTGACCGGCGGCAGTCGCGGCCTGGGGTTCGCCGCGGCCCAGGCGCTGGTCGCAGACGGGGCTCGCGTCGTGCTCAGCGGTCCGCACGAGGCTACGGCCGCGGCCGCCGCGGGCCGCCTCGCGCAGGATGCCCCGGCTGCTGACACCGTCACCTGGGCCGTCGCCGATAACGCCGATCCCGCGACTCCGGACCGGCTGATCGCCGCGGCCAGGGATCGTTTCGGCCGCCTGGACGGTGCGCTGATGAGCGTGGGCGGATCGCCAGCGGGGACGGTCACGACCACCACCGACGACGCGTGGCGGTCCGCGTTCGAGAGCGTTTTCCTCGGTGCCGTCCGGCTGGCCCGTGTGCTGGCGGCCGACCTGGGCGCTGAGCGCGAGGCCGGTCCCGTGCCCGCCTCCCGCAGCGGGACGGGCGCCTCTCTCAGCGGGACGGGCGGCTCCATCGTTTTCGTGCTGGCCGCCTCGGTACGCGCGCCGCTCCCCGGCCTCGCGATCTCCAATGGGCTCTTCCCCGGCCTGGCCGGCGTGGTGAAGACGCTCGCCGACGAGCACGGCCCGGCCGGGATCCGGATCAACGGGTTGCTGCCCGTCCGGATCGCCACCGACCGGGTCCGTGAATTTGATGCCCTCAGCGGCGATCCCGATGAGGTGCGGGCTCGCCTGTCCGAGCACATCCCGCTGCGCCGGTACGGCGAACCCGAGGAATTCGGGCAGGCCGCCGCGTTCCTGCTCTCCCCGGCCGCGTCCTACATCACCGGCGCGATGATCCCGGTCGATGGCGGTGCCATCCGCTCGATCTGAGTACCGGGTCACTGGCCTGGCCGGTCGTCCGAAGAATGGTCGCGGCCAGGTCAGGCCAGATCCTCGAGTTGCCGGACGACCAGGGACAGTGGCGCTGAAGCGTCGATCTCGACGGTCGCGGTCGCGCGCAGCCGCGGCTCTACCTCGGCGAGATGCCGCAGGATCAGGGCTCGTTCTTCCGGGCGTTTCCCATACGGGTTGTTATTCCGGGCCGTGATCCTGGCCAGGAGGACGTCGGCGGGCGCGCTCAGGAGGGCCACGTGATCGAACTGCGGGTAGAACTTTCCCTGGTTGGTCTTGCAGCCGGCGACGAAGAGGCGGCCGTGCTGGTGACGGGCCAGCAGGCTGGTCATGGCGTCCTCGCGCCATATCCAGTCCATGGATCCGTCCGGCGATCTGATCCAGTGGCACCACTGGTCGGTGTCGGTGTCCACGACGCGGTGGCCTCGCCGGCCCAGCATCTGCACCGCCGCCGACTTGCCCGTGCCCGACATTCCGGTGACCAGGACCTTCAGCATGCTCTGAGGTTATGACCTGACTTATCAGGCTAGTGCGCACCTCAGTTGTGGCTACTTGATGAGGGCGAGGGCGTCGCGGAGGTCGGGCGGAAGCGGGTCCTCGGCGGTGAGGAGGTGCTGGCCGGCGCGGATCTCGACGGTCCGGTATCTGCGGGCGGTGCGGGCAAATTTTCTGATGGACCAGCCGGTACAGCCCTCGATGAACCGGTTGCGATTGGCCGGGACAAGGCCGGCGACGGCCATGGCCGCCTTGGCGACCTGCTCGTCAATGCCGCGCCGCGGGCGGCCAGTGCGCAAATTGTCCCGCAGCCGGCAAACCGGCAGGCCACAGGGCTACGGCGACCCGCGCCCGCTCCAGTGATAAAAGTCGGGTGACACAATGCCGGCATGTCGCTAGTGCGCGTCCCGGACACCCTGGAGACCGATCGCCTCATCCTTCGGCATAGCAGAGTGGGCGAGGCCTCCATCTATCGCCAGATGTGGACTGAGCGGGATCTGCGGGTGCCGCCGCATCGGCGGATAAACTCCGAGGGCCGACCGACCGTGGAGGACATGGCTGCGCAGATACGCGCAGAGCGTGAGGGGCCGGGGCCAGGGATCCTGGCTGTGGAGCGGAAGGGCACGGCCGACGTCATCGGGTATTGCGGGCTGACCATTCATGGGAACGGGTCGCCTGACGAGCCTGAGCTGGCCTATGAGTTGCTGCGTGCGGCTCACGGCTGCGGTTACGCAACTGAGGCAGGTCGGGCCGTGGTCTCATGGGCGAGCGAGGCGGGCTACCGGCGGTTGCGGGCAGGGGTCTGGGACTGGAATGTCGCGTCGCGACGGGTCCTGGAGAAGCTCGGGTTCCGCGAAGTGGGCCGGGTGGAGCCCTCCTCTGTTTACGGCCACAGCCTGCTGACCGTACGAGAGTCTTGAATGGCGCCCGGTGGTGGATCCGCATCCGCACCCGGGGGAGAAGGTAGTGCGCAAATTTTCCGCTCGAATCCGACAAACCAGCAGGTCACAGGGCTAAGATCAGGACGAACCCGCTCCCGTGAAGATCATTACGCGAAGGTCAGCTCGATGGGGCTGGATCTTCCGTAAACGCGGTGACGTGATCGGCGACCGACTGGCGAAACGATCGCGGCGCCGATCCGAGGATGTCGAGCACCGTAGAGGTGATGTACGCCGGCCGTCCCATCGTTGCGCCCCACGCGGCGAGCAGCATGTCCACGACCGGGCGCGGCCAGCTTCCCTGCGTCTGGCTTCGGAACTCCTCCGGCGACAGCTCCTCAAATTTGATCCGGCGCCCCAGGACGTCACCGATGATGCGCACCTGCTCGGCCTGACTCAGTGACTCGGGGCCCGTGAGGACATAATCGCCGCCAGCATGCCCGTCCTGATACAGGGTCCGCGCCGCGACGGCTGCCACGTCGCGGTCATCGACGGGTGCTGTCTCGGCAGCGCCGTAAGGCCACCGGACGACACCGTCGGCGCGAATCGCGGCCGCCCACCAGAGCAGCGCGTTCGACGAGAACATCCCCGGCCGGATGATCGTCGACTCGATCCCGGTGGCCGCGATGAGCCGCTCAATATCGGCGTGGAGCGCCGCCATCGGATTCGGCTGCTGGAAGAAAGGGTGCGGGGTCTGGTGCGGTGAGGAGAGAAAGACGACACGCCGCGCGTGGGTGGTCAGACGCTCGACAACTGCCGGAGCAGTCGCCGGCGGGGCGGTCCAGACGAGGAAGACGGCACTGACGCCGCGCAGCCCTGCGTCGAGCGATTCGGGCACGGTGAGGTCGCCGGTGACGACTTCGACGTTCGCTGGCATCGCCGCCGCCGCCTCGGAGCGATGCGTGAGGGCGCGGACCGGCACCCCCGCGTCAATGAGCAGGTCGACAACGACGCGCCCGACCCGGCCGGTCGCTCCGGTGACGAGCACCGGAGCCGCCGGCGTCCCTGTCATGAGGACCTCGACGTCGTCTGGGGCAGGCGCATGGAGCCGAAGCAGGGACCCTGGCCATCTGTCCTCGTCAGCGCATCGAGCATGCGCAGCATGTCGTCCGTGGTGTAGATGAGTTGGTCGTGCATCCGCCCCTCCGGGTCCGGCGCCTGGCGATCATCTCGCCAGGAAAGCGGGCCATTGGCCACGACGCGAGCGCGCTATATCCCGATCTGGGCGGTGAGCCGTCCTGACTTCACGGCTGCTGCGAAGGCCTCATAGTCTCGCTCGTTCTGGTCGGCGTACGCAGCGGAGAAGTCCGCGATCCCGCGGTCGAAAGCATCCCCCTTGCCCAGGTACGAGGCGATGGCGATCCGGTCGCCCCAGCGGGCGTGCGCGCGGGCCAGGGTCGCGCCGCAAACGCGCGCGTACAGGGTGGCTCCCGGCACGAGAAAGCTGTCGACGTCCGCGCCGCCCTTCCAGTCGTGGAATTGCCGGACGTAGTAGTCGCGGGTGACGCCGTCGAGCCCCTTTATGCGAATCCAGCCCAGGAAGATGTCGGTCGCCGCCTGCATCAGGCGCTGCCCGGCGACTACCCGCTCGCCGTGATGCCGGTAGGTGCTCTGGCCGGCGAACCGCTCGAGCACGGAGGCTTGCGCCTCCTTGGTCTGCAGGAACAGCGGGTCGTTGTGGTCGCGGCCCAGCATCAGCATGATGTAGCAGCGGGTCCCGACACTGCCGACGCCCACCATCTTGTAAGCCGTGTGGACGTAGCGGAATTCTTCTATGGGGTGGTGCTGCCGCCCGAGCGTGCGCCGGTAGGAGCTGAGCAGCTTCTTAATCAGCTCCTCGGAATGCTCCCATTCCGATCCCGGAACGATGATGTCCTCGATCGGCACGATCAGCGGCGGGTCGGCGACGATCCGCAGCTCGCCCTCGATCTCGCCGGTGCGCTTGGCGAACACTCGTGTGCTATCTCGGGTCCGTGCCTGTTCCACGTCCCGCTTAAAAGCCTTGGCCTCTTTTTTGCTCACCCGCCTAAGGCGTGTCTCCTCGTGCACCAGGTTGAGCAGCATCGAGGCCTCTAGCTGGTCGTACCACACGCCCAGGGTCGCCATCCCGGCCGTCTGGCGCATGCGGTCCCGGTACGCGGCGACGGCGGCCATCACGATGGCGCGCCGGTCGGCCGGGGAGAAGCCCCGGTCACGTCCCATGATCTCGAAGCTGGCCGCGAGGCGCTTGACGTCCCATTCCCACGGGCCAGGCAGCGTCTCGTCGAAATCGTTGATGTCGAAAATCATCTGGCGCTCGGGGGTCCCGAACAGGCCGAAGTTCGACAGGTGCGCATCACCGCACAGCTGTACGGTCACCCCCGACACGGGGGTTGCCGCCAGGTCGGCGGCCATGATCAGAGCGGCGCCGCGGTAGAACGTGAATGGCGAGATCAGCATCCGCCCGTTCCGGATCGGGACTAGGTGCGGTACCCGTGTTTCGGCCTGCTCTTCCAGCAGGGCAATCGGGTCCGGGCGATCCGGCGCGGCTGCCCACTGCCCGTGGCCCAACCGTGGCGCGTCAATACGGGCGTTCCGCCCCCTGGCCACCCGCTCGTCCACCGTCAGGTGCGCCCGTCTCCATGAGGACGCAAACGGCGCGACCCGTGCCTCGCTCGCACCGGCCAGTGTGATCCCGGCCGGTTCTGTGCTTGCAGCCATGCTGTCTCCGGTCGTGCTGTCTTCTGTGCGCGAATGGTGTCGTGACTCGGCGAACCAGGCCCCCATGATCGGCGGCAAGACCCTGGCTCGGCCGTTCCAGCGTATCCGCGGCAACAGCGGCTTACCCAGCTGGCTGGCCGGGTGAAGTCGGCGTTGTCGTGCGATGAGTTCCCTGGCCGTCGGTACGTGATGCCGTCCGCCGTACGGCGCGCCTGGGGACGCGAGCTAGGTGGCATCCCAGTGGGGCGGACGCCCGCGGCGCAGGCGCTCATCGTCATCTGGCTCGGGCTGCTCGCCCCAGCCGATGTCGGTGTCGTCCAGGCTCGGCAGCGGCAGCACCGGCTGGTCATCCGGGTCCGGCGAGTCGATGGGGGCCGGCTGGCCCGGAGCTTGGTTCGGCGGCATGACAGCCATCATCCCTGGTTGGCCAGTCCGGTGGTCTGATGTGGCCCAGCTGGCGGCGACAGGCGCTCTTGGCGTTCCCCTGGTGGCGGCCGAGCCGGCCTGGCCGACTCGGGTCAATGCCCCGTTTCGGCGGGGGAGGGCTGCACGGGGATGATCACCGACATCCGCGGCACGATGAGGCAGGTTAGTGCCGCTGCGCTCAGCGTGACGAGGCTCGCGGTGGCGGCCACTGCCGTGAAGTGTGCTGCCTGGGCGAGAAAGGGTCCGGCTACGGCGCCGATGAGGGTGGCCGCTGCCTCGCCGGTCAGGAATACGGCGCTGACCCGGCCCAGTACCGCGTTGGGGACTAGTCGCTGCCTGGCGGTCTGCGGGATCACCAGGGACATCGAGCCGAACATGCCGACGGCGACCGCGGCGGGCAGAGCCGTGCGGAGCGACGATGAGGTGAACAGCAGGAAGTACGCGGCAGCGGTGGCCGTCAGGCTGGCGGTCAGCAGGTTCCGGGGCTGGATCCGGTCCAGGAGCGGGCGGATGATCGGGGCGCCGAGCAGGAAGCCCACGCCCAGGCCGGACAGCAGGAAGCCGGTGTGCTCGCTGCCCAGCCGCTGGATCCCGAAGGGGATGAGCACGGCACTGAGCAGCGCGTTGGCCGCCAGGTAGATGACCGTGACGGGAAGCAGCGCCCGAGCGACGGGCTGATCGCGCAGGACGCGCGCCCCCTCGATGAGGTCGCGGGCCACGCCGCTGATCGTGGCCTGTCGGCCGGCCTGCTCGGTGCCGGGCCGGGAGGTCATTAGGGTGGCGGCCGCCGACACCACGTAGCTGAGGACGTCTGCGCAGATCAGCCACTTGATGCCGTAGACAGTCAGGAGGATCGCGCCGAGCGGGCCGCCGAGGAGCCGCACGGCACCGCTACTGACGGAGCTGAGCGCATTGGCGCTGCTCAGCATGGGGCCGGTGCCCGTAATGGCCGGCGTGCGGGCCTGCAGGGCGGGCCAGAACAGCACGGAGCCGCTGCTCTCGGCGATCAGCGCGACATAAAATACCCAGTAGCGGCCCGGAGACGTGCCGAGCAGCATCATCGCTACGGCACCCGAGCGAAACAGGTCGGTCGCGACCATCAGGTGGCGCCTGTCCCACCGGTCGGCGAAGACACCCGCGATCGGGCCCAGGGCCAGCTGCGGCAGGTACTCAGCGGCGAGAGTGAGCCCGGTATCGCGCAATGAGCCGGTGACCAGGAAGACGTGAGCGGGGATGGCCAGGACGAGCAGCCACGAGCCGAGGGAGCTGAGCAGGCCGCCGATCCACAGCAGCCGGAAGTCTCGTATCCGCAGGGCCTGGAGCATGACGCCCGCCTGTCACTAAGCTATTCTATCAGAATAGTTTCATGAGTTTATGCTCTGTCAAGACAGGAGACGCGTGGAGCATCCAGCGATCGGCCGCGAGCTGCGGGCCCGGCGGGCCGCGGCGGGCCGGACCGTGGCATCGGTTGCGGCTGACGCCGGCCTGTCGGTCCCGTACATCGCCAACCTGGAGAACGGCCGGGGTAACCCGACGACCACGGCACTGACGCGGCTCGCCGAGGCTCTGGGCATGCAGCTGGTCGTCACCCTCGTACCAGACGAGGAAACCCGGCAGGCCGGGACGGCCGCGTCACCCGAGATGCCTGCCTCGCTGGTCCGGCTCGGACGCACCACCAGATTCCGGCAGGCAGTCAAGGTAATTGCCGCGACGCTGGACCTGGAGGCCGAGGAGCTCTCCCGCCAGCTCGTCGCCGCGCTGGCGATGCTCGCGCACGCCATGGGCAAGGATCTTGCCGAAGCGGACTGGTGGCGCCTTCTTGACGCACTCCTGCTGATCGCCGCTCATCCCGCAGTTCCGTAGGCACCAGGGGCCGAATCCGCCGGCCTACGTGCTGTCATGGGGGTGCTGGATGATGGTGGCCAGTTCGCATTCAGCACAAGAACGCCTGAACCACGAGCAGCGAAGACGCGGCCGCCTGCCCATGTGCGATCCGACCGTGCGTAGCGGCAACCGGCGAGGGGTACGCGAAGGCGGCATATTGTGGATCACATGATCGGCGATCAGCCGTGCATCCTGGCCGAATAGACCAGCGAGGCATGCCCGCGACGTGCATCGTGCTCAACGGCACCAGCGGTGCCGGGAAGTCGAGCATCGCAGCGGTGCTCCAGGACCTCTGGCCGGGGCCTTTGCAGGTGACCGGCATCGACACCTTCCTGGCGTCGCAGAGCAAGCAGTTCTTCGCCATGGACGGGCGCTACGTTGACGGCGTCAGCTGGATCCCGACCACCATAGACGGGCAGCATGCCTTCGATATCGTCCCGGGCCCGATCGGCCTTGGCATGATCAGGGCCAGTCATGCGTACTGGGCCGCATGCGCGCAGGCCGGGATGGACCAGGTGATCGATGATGTCTGGGTCGTTGCGGAACAGCCGGCCGGACTTCAGCAGGCCCTGGCGACGGCGAACGTCCTCTGGGTCGGGGTCCGGTGCCCTTTGATGGTCGCCGAGCAGCGGGAGAAGGCACGTGGTGACCGGCCCATCGGCAATGCACGCGGCCAGCACCTACTTGTGCATTCGTTCAGGCAGTACGACCTCGAGGTGGAAACCTCGCTCGCGTCGCCAGAGAAGTGTGCGCGGACGATCATCGCCGAGGTGAAGGCCAGGTTTGGCTGAGCCGGTCGAGGCACTAATCGGCTTGTCCGTCATCGCCGGCATGCCTCAGACTGCCTACCGATGATGCCCTTGGCCGAGATCGATCGCCTGAAGCAGACCGTAGCGGGTTCATGGGCCAGCCCGGTGGCCGACCAGGTGGCCGCTCAGTGGGGCTATCCAGCCGGGGCGGCCAGGTGGTGGCGCTCCAGCGCCTCCCATGTGTTCGTCTTGGACGGGCCCGGCGGCCTGCGCTTCCTGCGCTTTGTGCCCGGCGTGTACCGCGGGCGGAACGATGTTGCGGCAGTGGCCAGGCTGATGGCGCAGCTCAGCCGGGGCGGGTCGGCAGTCGTGCGGCCAGTCGCCTCCGAGTCCGGAGCTCTCACCGTTACCGTCGTGACGCGGATCGGTGCGATGCACGCCATGATGGTTGAAGCTGCGCCTGGCGAGGAGGTCGAGATCGCCGGCCTCAGCGAATCGAGGGCGCAGCGCTGGGGGCAAGCATTGGCGCGTCTGCACCGCGACGCCGCCGGGCTCGGCCCCGGGCTGGGTGAGTCGTTCGGCGAACTTTCTGGTATTACCAGGCTGTTCGCTGACGACACCCCGCTGGTCGAGGCAGCGCTAACGCTCGCAGGCTGGATGGACAGCCTGCCCAGGGACGTGAACCACTGGGGCGTGGTACATGGCGATTTCGAGCTGGACAACCTGGCGTGGGTAGGCGATCGATCGATCGCCTACGACTTCGACGAGGCCGCCGTCTCGTGGTTCGCCGCCGACATTGCCTGTGCGGTTCGCGACCTGGCTGACGGCACCGGGCACGCCGCCGCCGAGCACCGAGCCCGGTTCGACGCGTTCGTCGCCGGATACCGCAGTCTGCGGCCGTTGGATGACCACGATCTAGACCGTCTGCCGATGTTCGCCGGGCTGCAGGCCGCGGCTTCCCTGGTGCGGATTACGTGCGCGCTTGGCGACCCTGGCCGGGACGAACCCGGATGGCTGGCCGAGCTTCGGGGCAAACTGACCGAGAAGGCCCGCGCTCATCGGCAGCTAGTGATCAATACCGCCGCCCCGATGGGCTAACCGGTCCGCCAGCTCAGACCGCTCGGCTGAACCGGAGCCCCAGGGCGCCGGTATCCCGACTGCTCACCTGGCCCGTTGCGGCCCGTCTGAGGTGGCGAGTAGCGTTCAGGCAAAGTATCTCAGCTAGCCCTCACTCCGGATGGTCGGTGTGGCAGTGCATCCTCCGCCCGGGTTGTTCGGCAGGACCGGTGAGCTGGAGATCCTGGGACGGCTCATCGCGAAGGTGCGAAGCGGTCAGAGCGCCGTCCTGGTCGTGCAGGGAGAGCCGGGGATCGGCAAGACGGAACTGCTGCGACATCTGATCGCCGAGGCGTCTGGTTTCGGGGTGGCCAGGGTGGTCGGCATCGAGGCGGAGATGGAGCTCCCCTTCGCCGGGCTGTACCAGCTGTGCGCGCCGATGCTCGGCCGGCTCGGGTCGCTGCCCGAGCCTCAGCGTCGCGGGCTCAGTGTCGCGTTCGGGCTTGCCTCCGGGGATAGCCCGGACCGGTTCCTGGTCGCCCTGGCGGCGCTCAGCCTCATGGCCGATGCCTCCGAGGAGCAGCCGATGCTGTGCGTCGTGGACGACGCGCAGTGGCTCGACCAGGCCTCGGCCCAGGTCCTGGGATTCGTCGGGCGCCGCCTGCTGGCGGAGTCGATAGCGCTGGTGTTCGCGGTCCGGACGCCGGCCCAGGGAGATCTCTCGCCGGATCACCTGGCGGGTCTGCCCGAACTCCGGCTGGGCGGACTGGATGAACAGTCGGCTCGGGGGCTGCTGGCGACGGTCACCTCAGGTCCGCTCGACGAGAGCGTTCGCGCCCGGATTCTCGAGGAGGCACACGGCCATCCGCTGGCCCTGCTCGAGCTCTACCGGGGCCGGAGCGCCGCCGACCTGGCCGGCGGGTTCGCTCTCCCGGACGCGGGAGATCTGCCCGGGCGCATCGAAGATCAGTACGCAGCGCGCCTGGGTGAGCTGCCGGGCGAGGTCCAGCGGCTGGTCCTGCTCGCGGCGGCCGATCCGGTCGGGGACCCGGCGCTGATCCTCCGGGCGGCTACGGTACTCGGCCTGGACGCCGGAACCGTGAACCTGGCCGCCGCGGCTGATCTGCTGGAGTTCGGTGCGAGCGTGCGCTTCCGGCATCCTCTGGTGCGTTCTGCCGCCTACCGGGCCGCCGCCGCCGATGACCGGCGAGCCGTACACGAGGCGCTGGCAGCAGCGACCGATCCGCTGGCCGACCCCGACCGCCGGGCGTGGCACCGTGCCCACGCGGCGGCCGGGCCCGACGAGGCGGTGGCCGAGGAGCTCATCAACTCGGCCAGCCGTGCCCTGCGCCGAGGCGGGGTAGCCGCCGCCGCGGCCTTCTGGGAGCGAGCCGTGGCGCTCACTCCGGACCTGGGCCAGCGCGCCTCACGGGCTTTGGCGGCGGCCGAGGTGAAGTACGCAGCCGGGGATTTCGAGGCCGCGCAGGCCCTCTTGATAACGGCTGAGCTCGGACCGCCGGGCGAGCTCGGCGAGGCGCGCGTACAGCGGATGCGAGCGCAGATCGCGTTCGCGCTGAGACGAGGCGGTGACGCGCCGCCGCTCATGCTGGAGGCAGCGCAGCGGCTGCAGAGCCTGGACGCCGAGCTGGCCCGGCAGACCTATCTCGAAGCCCTGGTGGCCGCGATCTATGCCGGGCGGCTCGCCCGCGGGCAGGATGCGAAGCAGGTCGCGCGCGCCGCGAGATCTGTGACGCTGCGGCCGTCCGGGTCGGAGCCGCTGCCGCACTCGCAGCTGCTCATCCACGGCCTGGCCGTGCGCCTGGCTGATGGGTACCTGGCCGCCGCCCCCGCGCTCAGGGAGGCACTGCGCCGCTACCGGGCGCAGCCGGGCGAGCTGGGCTGGCTGTCCGTCTCCTACAACATCGTCGCTATGGACATGTGGGACGACGAGGCGTGGTTCGAGCTCGCGGCCGGCCAGGTCCGACTAGCGCGAGCGAGCGGCACCCTCAGCTGGCTTCCGTTCGCGCTGGACTATCTCGCCGAGATCCATATCCAGGCCGGCGAGCTGTCGAAGGCGGCGGCCCTGCTGTTGGAGCGCGAGCGCATCGAACCGGGGGCCAGAGAGGCCACCTTGCCCTACGTTCCATTGCTGCTCGCCGCGTGGCGCGGGGATGCGTCCGGCGCGGCGGAACTGGCCGGGGAGATGACCCGTGGCGCCTCGGACCGGGGCGAGGGCGCGGCACTGACCTACACGGACTACGCGCAGGCGGTGTTGTATAACGGCCACGGCGACTACAGGGCCGCGGCCGATGCGGCGCACGGTGCCAGCGCCGCCGACGAGATCGTCATCTCGCCCTGGGCCCTGTATGAGCTGGTGGAAGCCGCGGCACGAAGCGATCAGCAGGAACGTGCCTGCGCGGCAGCTGATCAGCTGTCGCAGCTAGCCGCGGCGAGCGGCAGCAACTGGGCTCGCGGGGCGGCGGCACGGTCCCGTGCGCTGGTATCCGGGGGACCCGCCGCCGAACAGGAGTACCGCGAGGCGATCGAGCTGCTGGGCAGCACCCGGATGGTGACCCACCTGGCCCGCGCCCGCCTGGTCTACGGCGAATGGCTGCGCCGGGAGAAGCGGCGGATCGAGGCCCGCAACCAGCTCCAGTCCGCATTCGACGCGCTCGCGTCCATGGGCGCCGGGGCTTTTGCCGAACGCGCGCGGCGAGAACTCCAGGCGACCGGCGAGAAGGTGCGCAAGCGCAGCGAAGATACCCGCGCCGACCTGACCCCGCAAGAGGAAGAGATCGCCCAGCTGGCCCGCGAGGGACGAACCAACCCGGAGATCGGCGCACAGCTGTTCATTGGCGGCCGCACCGTGGAGTGGCACCTGCGCAAGGTGTTCGCCAAGCTGGACATCAGCTCCCGCCGCGAGCTCGACCGGGCCCTGAGAAAAAGGAGCATCCGGTCATGACGGAATAGCTGTCCGGCGAGTTGACCTTCGGTCCCGTAGCTGTGGCCGGGCCCGGAGCCGGGACGGCGGATTCCTAACGTCCGTAGCATCAGTCCGTCCCCGCACCAGACGGAGCCGGCCAGCTGGTCACTGGGTACCCGAGTGCTCCTGGGCCGCCCGCAGGCCAGTGGCTGCCGCAACGGAGTCCGAAGGGCAAGTCGCGGGCGAGTGGGGAGTCGGTCCAGGCTGGCCGGGCTAGCGTGGCCGGCTGATGTCTGGGTCGCCGGGCGCTAGGCCTGCGGGTCGGCCGGCCCGAGGCTGGCCAGGGCCGGCCCCAGCTCTCGGCGTGAGCCGACTCCGAGCTTGGTGTACACCTTGCTGAGATGCCATTCGACGGTCCGGATGCTGAGGAATAGCTGGGCCCCGATCTCCGTGTTGGTGCGGCCGTCGACGGCGAGCCGGGCGATGTGCGCTTCCTGGGCGGTGAGCTCGCTGGCCGTCTGGACCGTCCGCTTGCGTACCGTGCCGCCGCTGGCCAGCAGCTCCCGCCGGGCCCGCTCGGCGAACGCCTCCATGCCCATCGCGGTCAACAGGTCATGGGCGGTCCGCAGCTCGGCGCGGGCGTCCCGGCGCCGGCTCTCGCGGCGCAGCCATTCGCCGTACAGCAGGTGGGCGCGGGCCAGCTCCGGACGCATCTGGGTGCGGCCAAGCCGCTCGATCGCCTCGCGATAGCAGCGCTCGGCCGTCTCACCCTCACTCACCAGCGCCCGCGACCGCGCCTCGATCCCCAGCCCGAAGTCAGTCTCACCGGCCTGGGTCGTTTCCGTCAGCCGCGCCAGCGCGTCGCTGGCGATGTGCGTGTTTCCCATCCGCGTGGCGGCCTCGATCAGCTCGGGCAGCGCCCAGATGGCCATGTAGAGCGCCGGTCTGTCCTGGCTGGCTTGCTGGGCCGCTGCCAGCGCGTCGGCGTAGCGGCCCAGGCCGTTGGCGAGGATCGCGGCCGCCCAGTGTGCGTAGGTCACCGCGATGCCCTGGCCGTCGGCGGTGGCCTCGGCGATGGTGGCCTCGATCAGCGGGGCGGCCTCGGCTTGGTCGCCCCGAAGAGAAGCGAGCAGCATGGCGGCGAAGGGCGCGCTGCGGGTCCCGGTCGCCGCACAGACCGCATCGGTCTCCGCGATCAGGGTGGCGGCCACCGCGAAGTCGCCGCGCCACGCGGCGTCCGTGCCCAGTGCGCCCAGGTCGATCGGGAGCTGGTCGAGCGCGCCGACGTCACGGGCGAGCTGGACTTGCCGCAGCAGCATCGCGCGCCAGCCGGCATCGTCCCACACGGCACTGGCGGCCGCTTGCGCCAGCCAGCCCCACCGGAGCTCCTCTTCGGCGGAGATGCTTTCGCTGGTAAAGACGCGGGTGATTTGCCGCAAGGCCGATGCCGCGGCGATAGGTCCGTCTGTGACCAGCAACGTGAGTGCGTCGAGCACCAGGGCGGCCGGCTGCGGCGAGTGGACCGCGCACAGGTCACGGGCGGTGCGGGAGACCTCTGTCAGATCGCCGGCGTCCGCGAAACGCCCGGCGAACAGCGCGGCCATCCATGCGCTCAGATAGGTCTCGCGCGCCAGCCCGATGTCCAGCGACTCGAGCCGCCTGGCGGCCTTGAGCAACAGCGGCGAAGCGTCACTGCCCGGGCCCGAGGCGAACGCGATCTGGCCGCGTAGCAGGTCCATCCGGGCGCTGGCGAGTTCGTCCAGGGGCCGGCCTGGGCCATGGCCAGCAGGAAGAGCGCGGCGTCGTGGGCGCCGGCCTGGTGCTTGGCTTGCGCGGCGGTCAGCGCCCGCTGCGCCCGGCGGGCCGGGTCGAGGGTCAGCCCGGCGGAGCGCTCCAGGAACGCGGCCGCCGCGGCCAGGCCACCGCGGCGCTGGGCCCGGCCCGCGGACTGCTCCAGCTCGGCGGCCACGTCCTCATCGGGGCCCGGCGCGGCCTGGGCCCGGTGCCAGGCCCGCCGGTCCGGATCAGCCACCGGGTCGGTGGCCGCGGCCAGCGCGCCGTGCAGCTCCCGCCGGGCCTCGGCCGAGGCTGATCGGTAGGCCGCCGAGCGCACCAGCGGATGCCGGAACCGCACCCGCGCGCCGAACTCGGCCAGCCCCGCCGCCGCCGCCGGCGCCGCCGCCCCCGCGCCGATCGCCAGCCGCCCCGCGGCCCGCCACACCAGCACCGGATCACCAGACGGATCAGCCGCCGCCAGCTGCACCAGCCGACGCGCCGCCGCCGGCAGCGCCGCCAGCTGCCGCGCGAAGCTCTCCTCGATCCGCCCGTCCAGCGGCACCGCGGCGCCGAGCCCGAACCCGCCCGCCAGCTGCGCCGGCGTGGGCCCGGCCGGCAACTCCAGCAGTGCCAGCGGATTGCCGTGCGTGTCAGCGATGATCCGGTCCCGGACCCGCGCGTCCAGCGGCCCGGTCAGCACCGACGCCAGCAGCTCCCGCGCATTCCCCTCAGCCAGCCCCCCCACCACCAGCTCCGCCAGCCCGGCCAGATCCCGCCCCGCAACCCGCGCCGCGAACACCAGCCCCACCGGATCAGCCGCCAGCCGCCGCGCCGCGAACCCCAGCGCCTGCGCCGAGGCATCATCCAGCCACTGCTGATCATCCACCAGGCACACCAGCGGACGCTCCTCCGCCGCCGCCGACAGCAACCCCAGCACCGCCAGCCCCACCAGGAACCGGTCCGGCACTCGCCCCGCGCTCACCCCGACCGCAGTCCGCAGCGCCTCCCGCTGCGGACCCGGAAGACCTCCCGCGTACCCCAGCAACGGCGCGCACAGCTGCTGCAGCCCCGCGAACGCCAGCTCCATCTCCGACTGCACCCCCGCCGCCCGCACCACCACGCACCCCGACGCCCGCCCCGCCAGGTACTCCAGCAGCGCGCTCTTACCCACGCCCGCCTCACCCCGCACCACCAGCGCCGCGCCCGCACCCCCCCGCACCCCCGCCACAAACCGGTCCAGCACCCCACGCTCCCTGACCCGCCCCGTCAGCCCCGCAGGCCCCCCGGCACGAACCTCCACACGGCCTCCCAGCCAGACACCACCAGCGCCCGGGCGCCAGCCTACGCCGGGGGACCGAACCCGGAAACTACGCGCTCGCCCCGTGCCTGGCCTGCGCTGCACCCAGCGCCCGCGGCGCCCGGCACGGACACGGGAAACGCGCCACTACCCCCGGCACCGGCGGCTGACGGCGTGACCGCGCCTTCGAGCGAGTACCGGCCCCGGCCCGGACCGCAGACCAGGGCACCGGCCAGGCCCTCAGCCGGACCGGTCCGGGTCCGGCGCCGGGCCAGCAACACCGGCGTGACCGCTACCTGAATTTTCTAGACCATGTGCCGGACGTCAGCTGCCGGACCTGCGTCGCTGACCAGTCGTCGGATCACAGCAAAGGGCAGAATGTCAGGCTCCGGAGCTGGTTTCATGATCCGGCCATGTGCCTCCCGGTGCCGGGACGCCACGGATCAGGTCGCCGATTGGCGGGGTCTTTGATTCCCGATCGGACGCCGTGGTCGGCCATCGGCTCGTCATCGAAGCGCGGGATGATATGCAGGTGGGGATGGAGCCCGCCTTGATCGTTCCAGCCGAGCGTGTAGCCGTCGGGAGCGAGCCGCTTGTGCAGCTCGGCTTGTACGGGAAGCAGAAGTTCCCGTGTCGCCGCCCACTCCTCGGCGGTCAGGTCGAACGGAGAAGCCCGGTGAACTTTCGGGACGATGGCGCCGCAGCCTGGAATTACGTCCGGCGGATCACGAGGGTCTCTGGTCGAGGAGTAGATGCAGAAGTCGTTCTCGAAGTACAGGTCCGCCTCGCGCAACCGGTCGTGATCGCAAAAGACACAGCCTTCGGTCATAGGACCGTTCTACTCGCCGACCGCAGCGGGCGGCGGGTTCAACTGGAGCTAGGCAGTGCATTGTCCTTGACCGATATAGCTGAGGCCCACGAGCGATCGGGGTGCCGGCTCTCGAAGATCGGAGTTCGACATTGGATGACCAAACAACCGCCGACGCGGGCGGTCCCGAAGCACCGCCGGAACCGGCGCGTGCTGACCCGATAGCGGGAGAGCTCGTCACCGAGACGTTCGAGTACGACGGTGGGCGGCAGGTGACGGTGTATGTCCCGCCGGATCCGCCCGAGGCAGTCGTGTTCGCCGGTGACGGTCAGGGGATCTCGCAGTGGGGCGGGTTCCTTGAGGCGGCCGACGTGCCCTCCACGATGATCGTCGGTGTACACGGGCTGGCCGAGGAGATGTCGCGGCTCCAGGAGTACTCACCGGTCTTTGACGCGGAACGGTTCGCGGCACATGAGAGGTTTTTCGTCGGGGACGTCGGCCGATGGGCGCGGTCGCGGTTCGGAGTCGCGCTGCCCGCCGAACGCACCGCGGTGTTCGGTGCCTCGGCGGGTGGAGAGCTCGCGCTCGCCCTCGGGCTTCGGCATCCGGACGTCTACGGTGCGGTCTTCTCCGGCTCGCCGGGTGCGGGTTACAAGCCAACTGGCGTGATGCCGAGTCGGATTCCGCGCGTGTACCTCGTAGCCGGCACGCTGGAGCCGTTTTTCCACGACAACGCGACCCGGTGGGCGGTGGCGCTGCGCGATGCAGGTGCCGATGTCGTGATGAGCGAGCGGGTCGCGTCGCACGGCGAGGCGCTGTGGCGAGGAGAGTTCCCGCTGATGGTGGCGTGGGCGTTTGGACGATAAAGCACCGCGTGTTCGGCCGGCCGTCGCGCGCCCCCTCCGGTCAGGCGAAGGGCACCTGCGTCGAAGGTTCGGTCAGCGGCATGACACGACCTTCAGTCCACCGCCTCCGCCACACCGTCGGGTCGTTACTCCTGAACCTGAAGGTGCCGGCTCGCGACGCTCAGACGATCCTCGGCCACACCCGGACCAGTACGACCCTTGAGAACTAGGCCCGTTGCTACAGGTAGTAGCTACAATCGGGGGCAGTTCTTGATCTTGGAATCCGGTGTTTCGCTGGCGCCTGGCAGGACTCGAACCTGCGACCGGCTGCTTCGAAGACACCGCCAGGCTGTCTCGGAACGTCGCTCATCTGGAGCATGCATGCCCGGCTGTCCAGGCCCGTGCACCGGTCGCCGGGGCTCGTTGGTGTCGAGTGGTGGTGTCAGGCCGCCTGGCTTCCTGGTCAGGCCAGGCGGGCGGCGACCCGGCTCAGCGCCGCGGCCAGGCAGCCCGGTGCCTCGTGCCAGACCTGGTGCCCGGCGCGTGGCACGATGGTCAGCCGGGCGTCCGGGAACACCGCGGCCGTGGATTCGGCCGCCTGCCGCGGGAGCGGGCTGCACTCTCCTGCGAGAACCTCCACCGGCCCGGTGAATCCGCTCAGCAGGCCCGGCAGGTCACCGCGCCCGGCGGCCTCAGTGACCGACGCGGATGTCTGCTCAAAGCCCTCCGGGTTCACCCGCGTCGTGTCCGGGACCGGTGGCGCATCAGCCGGAACCGCGAAAAGTCCGGGCCAGTCCAGCCGGAAGTACTCCAGCGCCACCGCGGCCTCCTGCTCCTTACTGGTGGCGCTGAGCTCGTCCAGTTCCGCGATCCTGGCCAGGGCCTCGGGCGTCGCCCTGGCCTCCAGCTCGGCCCCGAAACCGGCCATGCCGCCGTCGCCCACCGCGCCAAGAGTGTCGGCGAGCACCAGCGCGCTTACCCGCCTGGGCGCCCGGGCGGCCAGCTGCATGGCCAGGTACCCGCCCCAGCTGTGGCCGAGCACCGTGGCGGCGGCCACGCCGTAATGGTCGAGCACGGCCAGCGCGTCCGCCACATGCTGCTCGATGGTGAACGGCCCTTTAGTGACCGACGGGACAACGCCACGCTGGGTGTAGCGGAGGGCATCCCAGCCCCCCAGCTCGGCGGCGAACAATTCACTGTAATCGTTCACGGCCGGTCCACCGTGCAAAACGAGCAGCGCCCGGCCGGACCCGGATCGCACCCCGATCAGCTGGCCGCCGGGCACGCTGACGGCCAGGGCTCTCTCGCTCATGATCCTCTCCGTTCATGAGCCGAAGGTAGGGCACGAGGCGAGCGGCCCGCACCACATATTTGCGCCAGGCCGTCCACCCCGGCAGCTTTACCAGCGTCAAGGACCCCCACGCCAAGATCCGCGCCTTCATCACCGGCTGGAACGACCGCGCTCACCCGTTCACCTGGACCAGGACACCCGAGCAGATCCTCAGCAAAGCCAACCGTAGAAGATCTCAGACGCAGGGCACTAGCTGCCTCCGTTGACAGGACTTTGCTGTGCCTGACCTGCACGAGGTCGTCCGCTGCCGTGCGCTGTTGTCCGCCGTTATCGGCGGCGGTCGTTACTCACATGGTTACTCGGTCTAGCGATCGGGGTCATCGCGGTGGCCGAGCAGCCATCGCCCTGGGCGGCGGAGTGGCGCCCACCAGGTCTCCTCGCAGCGGGGGGTGCAGTGGACGTGCGCGATCGTGCAGCGTTAGGTGCGCTCAGTCGATTCGCTGCTGCTCAGACCGCTCGAACTTCGGCGAGCGGCTTGACTGCGAACTGGTCGGTCCCGCTGGGGTCCCAGCAGACGGCGGCTGCCCATGCGGCCTGCGCTTGCGCGGCGATGTCGTACGCGTCGTCGTCGAGACCGGCGGCGTTGTGCGGCAGTGCCAGGTCGAGGTCGGGGACGTCGACGTGCGACTCGTCCCAGTCGATCATCGCGACGCGATCCGCGGTCATGCGGATGTTGCCCGGGTTGGGATCGCCGTGGACGGCGCACGTCGTGCGACCGGTGAGTCGCGCCCACCCTGCTCGGCATCGAACGACACCCTCAGGCGGCATCGCGCCGAGGTCGACCTTCGTGGCCGGCGGGGTCCTGGCCCGCACTGTCGCCTGCCTGGTCCCGCCCGGGGCCCGGCCCCGGCTGCGCGGCGCCCGCACCGGCACCGCACAGCCGCCTCGCCTGCCCGAACCGCTGGTCGTCACCCGGCGGGTGCCGGTCCGCGGGCCGGTCATGGTCGGCGGGCAGAAGATCCAGGTCGGCCTGGCTCACGCCCGCAAGATTGTCCAGGTCAGCGTCGGACCGGACACCTACCAGATCACCGTCGAGACCGGCACCAGCGTTACCGCGTCCCGGACTGCCAGCCGGGACATCAGACGGCACAAGGCGTCAAACTACGGCTGACGACCGCAGTTCAGCAGCGCCAGGCAGTAGGGCCAGGCTGTGTTGCCTCACCTTGTCGATAATTCTTTGATTGCGTGAGTAGACGGAGTTACGATGATTGCTCAGGAAATCAAGGAGCTGATCGTGGAGCAGGAAGAAAAGGAACGCCTCGAGCGCGAGGCCGAAGCAGAGCTGAACAGGCGGTGCGGCGACGGGGCAGTGCAGAAAGTCGAGGTGCTGCAGTACGGCGACGAGCCCGTGATCGAGCCCGGCCAGGCGATGGTCCGGGTGATCCTCACCCCTACTGGCGAGGATCAGGAGGAGGCGCTTCACGCGTTTGAGCGGGCGCACAGCGGGGCTGTCGAGGACCTGCGCACGACGCTCGCCCGGGCGATGCCCTCCATCGGGCGCGTCCAGTTCACTCTCCCCCCACAGCCCGGCGAGCGCGGACATCCCGTCATCTCGATGTCTGTCGGCCCGCAGGACCGCACGGCCGCGGGCCGCAGCCTCACCGCGGTGATGGCACGGCTCGACCCCAGGGACGTTGAGGTTCTCGACGCCCTGATCACCGCCGGCATCGTCTCCAACCGCGCCGACGGCGTCCGCTGGGCGCTGACCCGCATCCGCGAGCGCCCCGCCTACACCCAGCTCCGAGAGCACATCGGCAAGATTGACGAGCTGAAGGCCCAACTCTGAGAAAATCCCGCCCGATCTGCCCGGGGCTCAACCGAGCCCGGCTAACAAACCTAGGGACTGTCGCACATCAAGCGAAGCCAAAGTGTCGCCCATCAAGTGAGCCTAGGTACAGAAGCTAGGCAGGAAGCACAGGTCAAGTGCACTGTCGGTTGCCCGTGAGTGTCCCTTAATCACCGTAAGCGACCCTGCTGACGGGCACGCGACGGGCACAGCCGGGCTCCCGACGGTACATGACCGTGGCCTTTGTACTTTCAGCTGTCCGTATCTGGAGGAGGGCGGGTCCTCGCCGCCGGATTGAGGCAGCCGCTCAGCTCTCGTCCAGGGAGTCGGGATCACGGCCATCGAGATCACGGAGAGGATAGCTTTCTGTAATCGTTCGTCCCGTCTGGCGCGGGTTGCCTTATCCGGGTTTTAATAAAGTGGATTCCGTGTCATCGGAGGGGGACGCCAATGACTGGCAGCGCCGTGAACCCACAAGACTGGGACGAGGAAAATAAGGAGTTGCGCCGGACGGAGGTCAACACTGGCCTAGGAACCCTCCGTGCCCAGAAGATCACTGCGCGAGTGCAAGCAGCGGCTCTAGCGCTGGCCCTAGTGGCTTCCCTGGCTGCAGCCTATGCTGCGTACCAGGCAGGCCAGGCTGTTAAGTCTTCCGAACAGAGTAATGCGCAGCAAGCGGCAGAGAGTCAGTTAACTACCGCAATCAGTTCAATTGGAGGAGCAACGTCGGCCGAGCGTGTAGCTGGCTTGACGCTCCTGCGTAGATACGTGGCAACGCAGGTAAATGCTGCTGCGGAAACTTCGGATGTGCTAACTCGACAGAATGCGTACGATGCGTATGCGACTTCTCTGGATGTGCTGGCTGCCTTTATACGTTCCAGCCCTCCCACCAGTAGCCTTACTGTGACGACAAGCTCACCTTCGTTCGGTTTGGGTCACGGAACTCCCACGCAGCCGATTGACACCGTATATGCTGTAGATGAACTTAGGATGCTGCTGGGAATGTCTGCTGAGGTTAAGGCCATAGCGCCTGGAAAGCCGGTACTGATTGATCTTTCCAGCGATGAATTGTATGGCCTTTCCTTGAAAGATGTCGACTTCGGCTGGCTGACGTATGCATATATGCTGAAGGTTGACCTTAGAAGTAGCAACCTGGCCGATTCTACTTGGAGCCATAGTTCATTTCTTTCTCACGCCTATCTTCAGTGTGCCAACCTTAGCCGAGCCGATTTCCGTGGGGCGAATCTTTCGGATGCTGATTTGCGAGGTGCTAATATAGAAGGAGCCAATTTTGAAGGCGCCGTGCTGAGGGGTATCAAGACAGACGGCGCATTTGGCCAAGCAAAAGGTTTGCAAGCTACGGATCCAGCGACTTCATGGAATCCGTCTAGCTGTGCTAGCACTAAGTGACCAGAAGCTTAGGCGACACCGCGTCGTTTGAGCTGATGGCATCGTTCGCAGCAGTCCGTCTGTAATCGGACACGAAGCGGGCACGGTCAATATGGTCGCCTGGCGGCGCTGCGCGGCCGCGACATCGACACCGATGCGGGCACCGTGCGAGTGGCCCGCCAGCTCACTGAGGTCAACGGCCAGTCTCTGACGTTCGGCCCGCCCAAGACCGATGCCGGCAGGCGCACAGTCATCGTTCCGCCGATGATCCTGGCCGATGTTCGCGATTATCTGGTCGGTCATGTAGCGGCCGAGCCGGATGCCCTCGTGTTCGCCAGCCCGGCCGGGACGCCGCTGCGGCACTGCAACTTCCGAAGCCGGGTATGGCTGCCCGCCGTTGGACGTGCTCTGCCGGGAGCGGAGCTGGGTCTCAACCCTCGGAGTAAGGTCGTTGGGTCTCGGGTCCGCGATCCCGGATGTCATCGTGGGCTGCGTTGGTCCGCTGTGGCAGGCGGCGAGCTGCCGTTATGATTGCTCTCATCGCGCCGGGCGCGACTGGGGGGTCTGAGGTGTCTAGAGTTTCACCATGGCCGATGATGTGAGTGGTACCCCGCCGTCTAGAAGGCCATTTACCTGGTCGGCTGGCGGGAACCACGGTGAGCAAGAAATGGTCGGGTGATTACAATGACGGTGTTGGCAAGTCCTATAGCGGCGGGTAGTTCCTACACCACTGCTGTTTTTGGTCTGGTGGGAGTACTGGTCGGCGGGGTTATCGCTGGTAGCGTCGGCCTCTGGACCGCAAAGCAGACCCGGGAAGCGGCTGAGCGCGCTTGGGTTCGGGACAACCGGCGCGCGATCTACGACCGATTCCTCACCTGTGCTCAGACGCTACTTATCGCCTGTGAGGACGCGCGAAAATCACAGACCGAAGGAGGAGGAGGAAGGAGCTAGCGTTAAGTCGGCGGACATGAAGTTCTGGTCAGCCTATAGCGTGGTGCTGACCGTTGCTGACGGCGCCCTGTCCACCGCCGCCCGCATCTATGCATACCGGCTGTGGGAACTGAGCGATAGCCTGCGCTCCGATAGTGTCATGGGGCTGGAGAACTTCGATCGTGTGACACTGTGCATCCGGGATGGTCGCCACGACACGATCGACGCGATGCGCGCTGAGCTGAGGCTGGATAAAACCATCTGGCCAGGACCGGATTACAACCCGTTCGTTGGGACCAAGTTGCAGGAAGAGTACGGCGAAGGTCTGAAGAAAAAATCCAAGGAAGATCCGGAGAAACGCCAGGGGCCGGGGGCCGTCGGTTGACCCGTGTTCGTTCCGTCCTTCAAAGGCTCATCTTCTTATCCGATCAAGGTTGAAGTACCCGGCCTTCTCCACCAGGTCTATGTCGGGCTCCAGCCAACCCGTCATCAACATGTTCGGGACTGCGCCGGAGTCACAACTGTCAGGGATAGGTCGGTGTCGGATCCCGTTGTGGTCAACTTTGGTGATCAAGCCGAACGTCTCGGTCCGGTCTGGCTAACAGCAGCCTGCGCCGCGCCAGGATCGATTTCCTTCCCAGGCCGACCAGGCGGCAATGCCGAGCGCGATGATGGGGTCGATCGGCCATCCGCCCGGCCAGATGGCGACGACGAGCAGGGCGAGCAGGACCCCCGCGGCCTGGGCGGCACACATCAGGTTCTGGGTACCTTCCCCGGCCGTGGCGCCAGAATCAAGCCGGGCACCCAGGCGGCGCTTGGCCATGCCCAGCACCGGCATGATCACCAGGCTCGATGCCGTGAGAATGATGCCAGGCAGCGAGGGACTGGACGGGTGATGCGTGGCCAGATCGCGAATGGCTTCGACCGTGACGTAAGGGGCCAGCAGCCAGAAGCTGACAGCGACGGCCCGTTGCGCTCGCCCTCTCTGCCAAGCTGTCGTGAGGCACCCGCCCCTCAGTAACTACTGACCTTCCCCGAGGGCGGGGATGGAGACAATTTCCCGAGATGACAATGACCGTGCTCGACCGTGCGCTGGTGACCGGCGATGCTGGACGGGTGGCTGGCGAGCGACCAGAGCCTGCGGATCCGGAGGTGCCCGAGCGGGCGCGCCGGCGGCGGTTCACCGCGCAGTACAAGCTGGATGTGGTGGCCGAGTATGACGCGGCGCCGACGGGTGAGAAAGGCGCGGTGCTGCGCCGGGAAGGGCTCGTATTCCAGTCACGTGATCGAGTGGCGCCGGGCGCGTGACGCCGGCGCGCTGGCCGGTCCGGCGCGGCCGCGGGGCCGGCCGGGGGCCGATCCGCGGGATGCGCAGATCGCCCGGCTGACCAGGGAGAAGGCCCGGCTGGAGCAGGAGCTGGCGAAAGCCCGCTTCGTGGTGGATGTCCAGGCAAAACTTCAGGCGCTCTTGGAGACGATCTCCGAGGGCGCGGACACCGCCGACGGGTCGAGTTCGTGACCGACCAGGCCATCGCCCTGCTGGCCCCGAGGATCGGCACCCGGGCGGCGTGCGCGGCGGCGGGCGTGGCGCAGGCCAGCTGGTACCGGCGGCACCGGGCCAGCCCGCCGCCGGCCCGCCGCCCGGCGGTGCCGCACCGAGACCGGGTGCAGCCGCGGGCGCTGTCACCGGCCGAGCGGGCGGCGATCCTCGGCGTGCTGCATGCCGAGCGGTTTGCTGACACCGCCCCGGCCGAGGTCTGGGCCACCCTGCTGGACGAGGGCATCTACCTCGGGTCGCTGTCCACCTTCTACCGGCTGCTCCGGCAGGCGGGCGAGAGTCGCGAGCGGCGCTCGCAGGCTGCGCACCCTGCGGCGGTCAAGCCCGAGCTGATGGCGACTAGCCCGAACCAGGTCTGGTCGTGGGACATCACCAAGCTGCACGGACCCGCGAAATGGACGTACTACTACCTCTACGTGATCCTGGACATCTACTCCCGGTACGCCGTCGGCTGGATGGTCGCCACCCGCGAGTCCGCCGCCCTGGCGGAGAAGCTGATCGCCGCGACCGCGGCCAGGCAGAACATCGGCCGCGGGCAGCTCACCATCCACGCCGACCGTGGCAGCTCCATGACCTCCAAGCCGGTGGCGTTCCTGCTTGCCGATCTGGGCGTCATCCAGTCGCATTCCCGCCCCCACGTGAGCAATGACAACCCGTATTCCGAAGCGCAGTTCAAGACCCTGAAATACCGGCCCGGGTTCCCGGCCCGCTTCAGCTCGATCCAGGCCGCCCGGGCACACTGCCAGGCGTTCTTCCCCTGGTACAACGCTGTGCACCGCCACAGCGGCCTGGGTCTGCACACCGCCACCGACGTCCACCACGGCTCAGCCGGAGCGGTTCAGGCCAGCCGGGCCCGCGTTCTGACCGCCGCCTACCAGCAGCATCCCGAGCGTTTCGTCCGCAAACCCCCGGCACCCCCAGCCCTGCCAGACATCTCCTGGATCAACCCGCCAGAGAAGGAAGCCACCGCTCAGTAATAACCCCGTACTGGCGCCTCATACAGGTTGACAGGTTCCGCCGCGACTGACCGTACTTGACCATGGTGGATTGCTCGATCGGGCACGTAACGGGCACGACCGCTGCTGGTGCTAGTCCGGCGGAGGGTTGCACTAGCTAGGGAGCGGTTGTACAGATGATCAACTGCGCGTCAATCGGCCGGGCTATGACCGGCTACAAAGCCATTTGGACGATATGCGCTGACCGTACTGATCCCACAGATATCCCATGGGAACCGAACAACTGCGTCTGCGGCTGCCCGGGCAGCTGCGGCCCGCAAGCTCACTGGACCTGGCCGCGCTTAGTAGCCGCTCTGGGGCTGGCACTTGAGCTGCCGGCAGTGGCGTGGCTAGGCGAGCGGGTCTATGGCTGGGTAGCTGCTGCCAGGCGTCATCGCATTCCCGGGCCATGGCGGGATACTTGCCGGGTATGAGCCAGAGCCCAGATCCGGCGGCCGCGGCGCGGAACGCGCTGACGGCGTTCCTGCGTTCTGCTCCCGCTGACTGGCAGCGCACCGGCCCCGGGCTGATGTCCGGCGTCGACGCCCGGGAGGTGGAGCAGGGTCTGGCGAAGACGTGGCGGCAGATAGGCGCGTTCGTGAGCGTCAGCGGGACTGGTGAGCGGCTGACCGTGCACGGAACCCGAGGCACTATGCCGGTGTGGGCGAGAGCTGACAACAGCGGCCTGCTCAGCGGCCTGCTGCTCGGCGAGCCCCTGGGCCGGGGCGCCAGCATAGCGGGAAAGCACTGGCGTGCCCGCTTGGCGTATCCGTGCGTTTGGTGGGCGTTCCTGCTTGTCAACGCTACTGTTTTCTGCTGGCTCGCCTCCTCTGGCCTGTCGTGGCTGGGCTACGCCGCCGTGGCCGCCGCCCTGGGAGTGCTGATGTACGGCTTGGCCATCCCGGACCCTCTCCTGATGCCCCGCCGCGTCCGGCTGGCTGCGGGAGCTGTCGGCGTGACGGCTGCCGCATCCGCGGTCCGGGTGGTGACACTGCCCGCCGGGACTTGGCGGTCGGCCGCCGTAGGCGTGCTGGTCCTTGTCCTGGCCATGATCGGGCTGGCGTGGGTCCGGTATGACTGGCCGCGGGAGACAGTGCAGGCGGTGATGATCTTCCCCCTGGCCGAGGGCACCTGGCAGGTCGCCGTGGGAGGAGGCCGCGGATTTCTCAACCACCACGCGGCTGCTGCCGAACAACGCGGCGCGCTGGACATCGTCCGTGCCAGCAAGAACGGCGCGCGGGCCACCAGCTGGTTCCCATCTGACGTCCGTGCTTTCGCGGCCTACGGCTGCACCGTCGTGGCGCCCTGCGACGGCACAGTGCTGCGGGCAGTGGACGCCTACCCCGACCAGATCCCGTTCCGGCCATGGCCCGGACCCGCAGCCGGGAACCACGTCCGCATCGGCACCGGCACCGGCACCGAGGAGGTCTTGCTCGCGCATCTGCGCCCCGGCAGTGTCCAGGTCGCCCGCGGTGATCTCGTCCGCCGTGGCCAGGTCATCGGGCAGGTGGGGAACTCAGGAAACTCCACCGAACCACACCTTCACATCCACGCCGAACGCAACGGTACCGGCCTGCGGCTGCGCTTCGAGGGAATCAAACGGCTCTCCCGCGGGACTCGCATCAAAGTCACCACCACGCCAGCGGCACCACCAGGCGCAGACGGACGCTGATTCCCGGAAGTTGATCGTCCGTGCTGGCCAGCGTCCACCTCCCAGCGGGACACCAACGGTGCCCGGTGCCACTGCGGCAGCTGCGGCATCAGACACTGCGGCATCGGAGGGCGAGGCCAGATGTTAGCGGTGACCCGACGGCTAGACAACAAGCGCCAGCCTGGTCAAAGGGGTTGCGAGTGGCCAATAATTTGTCAGTGCAGATATACGGGATTCCGGGCTGGGCCAAGGTAATCCATGTCATCGGGGGATCCCTCATGGCTCTCATCGGAGTCAGCATCGCCATTCACCCTGGCAACACGGGCCATCCCGGCACCGCGCCCGGCTACATCGCCTTCGGCATCATCATCACCGCGCTCTGCATCTTCATTGTGACGGGTCAGCTCACCTCCCGTTTGGTCGTGACCGCAGATGGACTCACCTGGCGGGTCTGGCTGCGCACCAGGAGTCTCACCTGGACCGACATCCAGGACGTGCTAGTCGTGCTAGGCACTGTGGGATGCCGGCAGCGGTGAGAAAATCAGCTGGAAGGGGACGATCAAGATGCGCCAGCGGCTCCAGCGCATCCGGCGTGAACTTCTCCTGGCGCCCGTCAAGACCACTGCTGGCAAAACGAGATCTGCCTCTGCTCGATCTCGTACGCGACGCTCTCAAGCTTCAGGAAGCCCAGCAGGCTGCTGACAGGCTCGATATGGGTCCTTCCGGCGTATCTGCGATAACAACGGCATCCGGGCTATCAAGGTCCATCACCTGCGCCACACCGTTGGGTCGCTGCTCAAGGATCTGAAGGTGCCAGCTCGCGATGCCCAGACGATCCTTGGCCACACCGGGATCAGCACGACCCCTGGAGATTTTACGGCTGGCGCGCCTGGCAGGACTCGAACCTGCGACCGGCTGCTTAGAAGGCAGCTGCTCTATCCAGCTGAGCTACAGGCGCACGATGTAATTGTGCACGGTCAGCGCCGTCCACCGGAAACGGATCGTACCGGGCAGCAGGCCGGCTACGGGGCGGGATCAAGGGTTCGCGCCGGCGTGCCCTATCGTCGGGTGGCGTGGATCCGCTCGGGGGACAGGCCAGATGAAGGGCGCGCTGCTGGTGGCCGGCACCACCTCGGACGCGGGCAAGAGCGTGCTCGCCGCCGGGTTGTGCCGCTGGCTGCGGCGGCAGGGGGTCAGGGTGGCCCCGTTCAAGGCGCAGAATATGTCGCTCAACTCGTTCGTGACCCCGGACGGCGCGGAGATCGGCCGGGCCCAGGCGATGCAGGCGGCCGCGGCGGGCATTGAGCCGGACGCCCGGATGAATCCCGTGCTGCTCAAGCCCGGCAGCGACCGGCGCAGCCAGGTCGTGCTGCTGGGCCACCCGGTCGGGGAGGTGGATGCGGTCAGCTACCGCGAACGCGCCCCCCGCCTTCTCGGCGTCGCGCTTGACAGCCTGGCCCAGCTGCGAGATGAGTACGACGTGGTGATCTGCGAGGGGGCCGGCAGCCCGGCCGAGATCAACCTGCGGGCGACCGATATCGCGAACATGGGGCTCGCGCGGGCCGCGGGCCTGCCGGTCATCGTCGTCGGGGACATTGACCGGGGCGGCGTGTTCGCGGCGATGCACGGCACCCTGGCCCTGCTCGAGCCCGCGGACCAGGCGCTCGTCGCCGGTTTCGTGATCAACAAGTTCCGGGGTGCCCGCGAGTTGCTCGAACCGGGAGTACGGATGCTACGGGAGCTCACCGGACGCCCTGCGTTTGGGGTAATTCCGTGGACTGACCGCTTGTGGCTGGATCCTGAGGACTCGCTGTCGCTCGATGCGGGCCGGCCGGCGCTGGCCGCCGCGCCGGTCGGGCGGGACGTGCTGCGGGTCAGCGTGGTGCGGCTGCCGCGGATCAGCAACTTCACCGACATCGACGCCCTGGCGGCCGAGCCGGGGGTGCTCGTGCGCTTCGCCGCCGGGCCGGCCGAGCTGGCCGACGCCGATCTGGTGGTGCTGCCAGGGTCCCGCGCCACCGTCACGGACCTGGCGTGGCTGCGCCGCAGCGGCATCGCCGAGATGATCACGGCGCGCGCGGCGGAGGGCCGCCCCGTGCTGGGGATCTGTGGTGGCTACCAGATGCTGAGCCAGCAGATCGACGACGAGGTGGAATCCGGGGAGGGCATGGTGGCAGGACTCGGGATGTTGCCGGCGCGGGTGGAATTCGGAACGCGCAAGAGACTGGGCCGGCCGGCCGGGAGCGCCTACGGCGCGGCGGTGTCGGGGTATGAGATCCATCACGGGATCGTCGCCCGCCAGGCCGGCGCGGAGCCGTTCCTTGACGGCTGCCGGGACGGGGCGGTGTGGGGGACAAGCTGGCACGGGACGCTGGAGAACGACGCGTTCCGGCGGGCGTTCCTGACCGAGGTCGCCGCCCTGGCCGGACGGGATTTCACGGTCGCGCCTGACACCGACTTCGCCGCGCTGCGTGAGGCCCGGCTGGATGTGCTCGGGGACCTGGTGGCGGAGCATCTCGACACCGCGGCGCTGCGGGGCCTGATCACCGGCGGGCCGCCGCCGGGACTGCCGGTCATCCCGCCGGCCGGGATCGGCGGCCAGCGGCCCGCGGGCCCGGCATGAGGTGGGAGGGGCCGGGCGGCTACTGGGCCAGCGACGACCGCGAGCTGATCGACGTTGCGGTCGTGCACGGCTGGATGAGCCGCGAGAGCTACTGGGCAGCGGGCCGGACCCTCGATGTCATGGCCCGCGCGATTGAGCACTCGCTGGTCGTGGGCCTCTACTCGGCGCAGGGGACGCAGGCGGGCTTTGCCCGGTTCGTGACCGATAGCGCGACCTTCGCCTGGCTGTGCGACGTGTTCGTCGACGCGGCGCATCGCGGCCACGGACTCGGCTCGTTCCTGGTCGAGACGGCGATCTGCCATCCGGACGTGCGCGGGCTGCACCAGCTCCTGGCCACCGCACCGGAGCGTGGCATCTACGGGCGGTTCGGCTTCGCGCCGCTGCGCAGCCCCGAGCGCTGGATGGAGCGCCGCGACTAGGCGCCCGCACGGGCTGGGGCACCGGCTCGTCACCTGCGCGACGAGTACCTTGGGCGACTAGGCACCTTCGCGATTGTGTAGTGGAATGTTGCACGTCGCATGGGCGGCCGTTGGCGGAGAGGTGTCCGAGGTGGACGACGTCGAGACTGAGATCCGCGGAACCTGCGCTCCCGGTTATGAGCCGGTCAGGGAGGCGTTCGCGGCCAACTTCGCCGAGCGCGGTGAGATCGGCGCGAGCTTCGCGGTCGTGGCGGCAGGCGAGCCGGTCGTGGAGCTGTGGGCAGGCTGGGCCGACCCGGGCCGGACCCGGCCGTGGCGCCAGGACACCCTGACCAATGTGTGGTCCACGACCAAGCCCATGACCGCGCTGTGCGCGCTCATCCTGATGGACCGCGGCGAGCTGGACCCGGACGCGCCGGTGGCGCGCTACTGGCCCCAGTTCGCGGCCGCCGGCAAGGCCGACATCCCGGTCCGGTGGGTCATGGGACACCGGGCCGGCCTGGCTGGCCTGACGGTTCCGGTCAGCGTGCCGGACTATTACGACTGGGGCAAGATCACCGCCCTGCTCGCGGACCAGGAGCCGATGTGGAAACCGGGAACGGCGACCGGGTACCACGCGATCACATTCGGCTACCTGGTCGGAGAGGTCGTCCGGCGGATCAGCGGGCAGTCGCTCGGCCGGTTCTTCGGGTCGCAGGTCGCGGGCCCGCTCGACGCCGATTTCCACATCGGGCTGGCCGAGAGCGAGCTGCGCCGGTGCTCGGATGTGCAGGGAGTCCGGCCGTCGGAGGATGAGCAGGCCGCCGTGGCCCGGGCGTACGCGAGCGCTCACCCGGCCGCCATGGCCGCGCTGACCAATCCGCCGCTGACCGGCGACGAGGCCAATGCGGCGGACTGGCGGATGGCCGAGATCCCGGCCGCGAACGGGCACGGAACCGCTCTCGCCCTGGCCACGGTCTTCGGGAGCCTGACCGACGGATCGCAGCGCCTGATCCGTCGGTCCACGCTGCGGGCGGCCTGCACGGGCCAGGGCCGGTACACCGACCTGGTGCTCGGCTTCCCGCTGGAATTCGGGCTCGGCTTCGCCCTGTCCGGGCCCGAGCATCACTACGGGCCCAATCCCGTCGCGTTCGGCCACGACGGGTTCGGCGGCTCCGCGGTCGGCGCGGATCCCGACGCCGGGCTGGCCTTTGCCTACGTCATGAACCGGATGGGCCTGAACCTGACCGACGACCCGCGGAAGATGGCACTGATCGACGCCGTCTACCGCAGCACCGGCCGCTAGGACACCAGCACCGGCCGCCGGGGACAGCACCGGCCGCCGGGACAGCAGCGGCCGGTCAGGGGACGGGTGACTTCTGCGGCTCCGCCGACTCCGCCGGGCCGGCCAGTGAGGCGTTCCGCAGCGCCGGGATGAGCGCGGCCAGCAGCAGGGCTCCGCCGACGCAGGCCAGGCCGCCGCTCACGACCGAGGTCGTCAGCGAGGTCAGCTGGGCCACCGCGCCGGCCTCGGTATTTCCCAGCGCCGGAGCCGTCGTGACCTGGGCCAGGTACAGGCTGCTGACCCGCCCGCGCAGCGTGTCCGGGGTGTAATGCTGCAGCAGCGTGTTCCGCAGGATCTCGGAGATCAGGTCACCCATCCCGGCCAGGGCCAGGAACGCGAGCCCGGCCGCCAGGTTCCTGGTCAGCCCGAAGCCGACGATGGCCGCTCCCCAGATGATGCCCGCGCCGATGACCACCAGGCCAGGCCGTCGCACGTGGCTGGTCCAGCCGCTTGTCGCCGCACCCACCAGCGCCCCGAGCCCGGGCGCGGCCGTCAGCAGGCCGAACGTGGCCGACCCGCCGTGGAAATGCTCGCTGGCCAGCGCCGGGAACAGTCCGGCTGGCATCCCGAAGATCATCGCGTTGGTGTCGATGAGCAGGATCCCGCACAGCACGCCGTTATGCCGGACATACCGGAATCCCTCGGCGAGCGAGCGCCAGCCAGGGCGCTGGGCGCGGACGGTCGGCGGCAGCGGCCGCACGCCCAGCAGGGCGACGGCGAATACGGCGAAGCCCGCCGCGTCGAGCCCGTAGCACACCGCCAGGCCGGGCCCGGCGATCAGCAGGCCTGCCAGCGCGGGGCCGCCCAGATAGCCGAGCTGGCCGCCCAGCCCGTTCAGCGCGGCGGCGGCGGCCATCCGGGCGGGCCCGACCAGGGCCGGCGTGGCCGCGGTGGACGCGGGAGATCCGATACCGGCCAGCAGCCCGACCGCCAGGGTGATCACGAAGATCAGCCCGAGCCTCGGGTGCGCGAGCAGGCTGTTGGCGGCCAGCCCCGCGGCCAGCAGCGCCTGCGGCAGCAGGAGGACCAGGAGCAGCCTGCGCCGGTCATGCCGGTCGGCCAGCATCCCGCCTGCCATCAGGCCGATCAGCATGCCGAGGCCGGACGTCAGGTTGAGCAGCCCGACGGACAGGGAAGAGTGGGTGAGCCCGTAGACCTGCCAGTTAGCGGCGGTGGTGGCTACCGCGGAACCACCGGTCGAAACGAACCGGCCCGCGTACAGGCGTCGAAAGTCACGGCTCTCCCGCAACGGTGTCACATCGATGACGATCTGCCCGACGTGCATGCCCCTCCGATACCTAGCGATCATTGCCCACCCTACGGATTCAGGGCAGGGACCCGTTCCGCTGGCGGCGATGAAGGCAGCCGCGGCGCCGGCGGCTGCGTAGACTCGAAGACGGCGCGGCGGCCCGCCTGTGGTGGGCGGCGCTGCGACAGCCGGTGGAGGTCTCGGTGGTACTGACGGCGCTTGCGGCCGCGATCGCGCAGCTCGCGGGTTTCTGGCACCTGGCCAGCCACTCCCTCACGATGCCGTCAGGCCTGATGGCGCTGGCGGCACTGGCCCTGACCGGCATGGTCATCGCGATCCTGGCGCACGGCGCCAGGATCGCCGCGACGGTCACCGGCCGGCCGCTGATCAGCCGGGTCGCGGCGCTGCGGCGCAAGTCGTGGTGCGCGGCCTACCAGCGGCAGCTCAATCCCGATGCGGCGGGGCATGCCCGCCCGAGAGCACCCTCGGCGGCCCCGGCGGCCGCCTGACCGCCCGCCTCCTACGCTCCGGCCTGGCCGGCCGCGCCCGCTTCCCGAGCCCGGCCGCCGCCGGTGCGCGGCGCGCCTCGCGGCCGCCTCCAGCAGTCATCCGCATCTGCGACCCGCTGGAGGGTTCTGGTCATGTCTGGTCTTCTCGGCGTCCCGATTGGCGCTGCTTACCACGTTGTCAACGTCCTTACCCTGTTGCTCACCCCGCTGGCCGGCGGCCTGGCCACCGCGGCGGCGATCGTCGTGTTCACCGCCGCCGTGCGCCTGCTCCTGCTGCCGCTCAGCTACTACTCGCTGCGCGGCCAGGCCAGCATGTCCGCCCTGCTGCCGCAGGTCCGGGAGCTGCAGAAACGTTATGCCCGGCAGCCCGACCGGCTGCAACGCGAGCTGGGCGCTCTCTACCGGCAGGAGGGCACCGGCCTGCTCAGCGGCTGCCTGCCGCTGCTGGTGCAGCTGCCGTTCTTCAGCGTCATGTACCGGCTGTTCCTGTCCGGTACCGTCAACGGCCGGCCCAGCGACCTGCTGCACCGTGACCTGCTCGGCACGCCGCTGGGCAGCCACTGGCTCACCGGGGCCGGCCCGCTGTCCGGCCAGGGCCTGGTCTTCCTCGGCCTGTTCGCGCTGCTGGCCGTGGTGGCCGTGCTCACCGCCCGCACCGCCCGGCAGGCCGCCGCGGCCAGCGGGCCAGGCCAGGGCGGCGGGGCGGCCCCGGCCAGCGGGGCGCTCGGCGCTCTCGGCCGGGTCCTCCCGTACTCGACTCTGGTGATCGCCGCTGTCGTGCCGCTAGCCGCGGGGATCTACCTGCTCACGACCACGACGTGGACCGTGGCGGAGCGGGCTGTCCTGCGGCGCAGGGTGCTGCCTCAGCGCGGACCGGATCCGGGGCCCGCCGTGGCGTAGGCGACCGGGGCGGCAGGTCACCGCCAGATGCCCGCGGCCACCGCCTCGAGGACCGACTCATCACCCGCGTAGGCACCCTCGGGCCGGGGCCAGTGCGTGACGGCATCGGTGAATCCGAGATCGGCGGCCCGGCCGGCCGCGTCGGCGAAGTATGCGGCGCTCGACAGCGAGAAGACCGGCGCGGCGTCCAGGGACAGGTACCTGCGCACCTCGGCCGGCGGCAGCGGCCTGGGCCAGCGCCTGATCGAACTGGCCGGCGCCGGCGGCCACCGCGCGCCACCAGGTGTCCAGGTCATCGGTCCGGGTGCCGGTCGTCACCCAGCCCTGGCCCAGCCGCGCGGCGATCCGCATCGACCGCGGCCCGTTCGCCGCCACCACGAACGGCACCCGCGGCTGCTGCACGCATCCCGGCACGTTCCGGGCGTCGACGGCCTCGTAGTACGTGCCGCGCCAGGTGACCCGGTCCCGGCGCAGCAGCAGGTCGAGCAGGTCGGCGAACTCGGTGAACCGGTCGACCCGCTCCCTGGCCGCCAGCGGCGGGGTGCCGAGCACGGCGGTGTCGAAGCTGTCGCCGCCGGCGCCCGCGCCCAGGCCGAGCAGCAGCCGGCCGCCGCTGATGTCGTCCAGCGCGGTCAGCTGGCGGGCGAAGCTCACCGGGTGCCGGAAGTTCGGCGAGGCGACCAGCGTGCCCAGCGAGATCCGCGAGGTCACCATCGCGGCCGCGGTCAGCGTGGGGACGGCGTCGAACCACGGGCCATCCACCAGATCGCGCCAGCCGAGGTGGTCGTAGGTCCAGGCATGATCGAACCCGTAGTCCTCCGCGAGCCGCCAGCGCCGCTCCGCCTGCCGCCAGCGCAGGTCAGGGAGGATCACGATGCCAAGGCGCACGAGCGGCATGCTAGCCGCCGGCCGCAGAGCAACTAATCCTGGGCTGGGAGCCCACCCCGCCGGAGCCAATGAAAGAAGGCCAGCCGGGCTCGGCGGACGAGCCGGCTAGCGCGCCACGCGGTAGCGCAGGTAGACGACTCTCGAGCTGAAGGTGCGGGTCTCCATGAGTTCGAGATCCACCCGGCGCTCGCGCTGGGGAAAGAACGGAATGCCACCGCCAACCAGCACCGGGTAGACCCTGGCCCGGTACTCGTCGATCAGGCCCAGCGCGGCCGCCTCGGCGGCGAGAGCCGCGCCGCCGATCGCGATGTCGCCCTCCGCCGGATCGGCTCGCAACCGCTCGATCTCCTCGCCCAGGCCGCCGGAGGCCAGGCGGGCATGGCCTTGCACCGCCGGCAGCGTGGTGGAGAACACCACCTTCGGGAGCGGCTTCCAGATCGCGGCCCACTCGAGCATTGAGTCGTCGAGCGATGGATCCTGGTCGGCGGTCTCCCAGTACAGCATCGTCTCGTACAGTCCTCGTCCCAGCAGGTGGACGCCGACCTCTCGTATCTCGTCGGTGACGAAGCGAAAGACCTCCTCGTCGGGCGCCGTCCAGCCGAAGCCGCCGTCCGGCCCGACGATGTAGCCGTCCAGTGAGACGCCCATCGAATAGGTCACGCTGCGCATCAGAAGTCCTCCTCGGCAACGGGATCGACACTACGATCGCCGGACGCCGCAGGACTGATCGCGGCTCGCGGGACCGGGCAGACGCTGCCGGCTACGGCACTAGTTACTGATCTTGCTGGATGGCTTGCGCCATTCGATGGTAGGCAGCATGGCCTCGGGACGGGCCCGGTGCGCGTACCGCTTGGTGATCTCGAACAGCGAGTCGATCAGGGTGTCCGACAGCAGGTGCGGCTCGAGCCCGAGTTCCACGAGCCCGTGATGCACCACGTTGTAGTGGTGGTTCTCGAGCTCGACGCGCGGGTTCTCCAGGTGCTGGATCCTGACCTTGTCCGGGCTGACCTTGGCGATGGTCTCGGCGATCTGGGTGATGGACAGCGACTCGGTCATCTGGTTGAAGACGCGGAACTCGCCCCGGTCGGCCGGATTCTCGCAGGCGAGCTGGAGACAGCGCACCGTGTCCCTGATCTCGATCAGGCCGCGGGTCTGGCTGCCGTTGCCGTAGACGGTGAGCGGCTGGCCGATCACCGACTGGATGACGAAGCGGTTCAGCACCGTGCCGAACACCGCGTCGTAGTCGAAGCGGGTCGCCAGCCGGTCGTCCCTGGCGGTCTCGGGAGTCTGCTGCCCGTACACCACGCCCTGATTGAGGTCGGTGGCGCGCAGCCCCCAGATCCGGCAGGCGAACTCGATGTTGTGACTGTCATGCACCTTGGACAAGTGGTAGAAGGAGCCCGGCCGCTTGGGGAACAGGACCCGGTCCTTGCGGCCCTTGTGCTCCAGCTCCAGCCAGCCCTCCTCGATGTCGATGTTGGGGGTGCCGTACTCGCCCATCGTGCCGAGCTTGACCAGGTGAATGTCCGGATTGATCTCAGCGATCGCATACAGCAGGTTCAGGTTGCCCACCACGTTGTTGACCTGCGTGTAGACGGCATGCTTGCGGTCGACCATCGAGTAGGGGGCGGCGCGCTGCTCGGCGAAGTGCACCACGGCCTCGGGCGCGAACTCGCTGACCATGTGGCTGGTGAAATCCGCGTCGCACAGGTCGCCCACGTAGCAGGCGATCTGCTGGCCGGTCAGCTCGCGCCAGGCACGCACCCTGGTCTGCAAGGGCTCGATCGGCACGAGGCTGTCCACGCCCATCTCGAAGTCGTAGCCCCGGCGGGCGAAGTTGTCCGCGACGGCGACCTGGTGGCCGACCTCCGACAGGTGCAGCGCCGTCGGCCAGCCGAGGTAGCCGTCTCCCCCCAACACCAGAATCTTCATGACCTAACTCCTGCTCCCCCCTGCCTGTCCGCGTGTGCGCCGCGACATTGCGGGCAATGGAATCCAGTCCTCGGCAGGTTCCCGTACTGTATACCTGTCATATTGAAGCATCCGTTATACCCGATAAATACCCTCGTCAAACTAGGAAATTGATGACACTGGCACGCCCGAAAATTGTCGATGCAGCGTGGCTCATGCTGCCAGGATCGCTGCGGCGCAGGCTCCGCAGCCGGACCGGAAAGCGCTTCGTCAGGTTCGTGCCCGTCTCGATCGCCGCCGTGATCTCCAGCCAGGTCACGCTGGCCTTCCTGGTCGGCGTCACCCGGGTGGCGGCCGGAGTGTCGGCGATCATCGCCTCGATGGTCGGTGCCGGGGTGAGCTACGTGCTCAGCCGCTGGGCCTGGGAGCGCAAGGGCAGGCCGGATGTGCTCAGGGAGACGCTGCCGTTCTGGGCGGTGTCGGTCAGCGCGTGGATCGTGCTGGGCCTGGCCAGTCATTATGCAAGCGTATGGGCGGTATCAGCGGGTCTTGGCCACTGGCAGCGGGTCCTGGTCGTGAACGTGGCCTACTTCCTGGCCAACTGCGTGACCTTCGTCAGCCGGTTCGTGTTCTTCCATTACATCCTCTTCGCGGACCGCGGGCCCAAGGCCGGGTCCGCCGCGGCACCGCCCGGCGGCCCGGCGAGAACCGGCGGCCAGGGGGCGTCTGGCGGACAGGCGGCCGCTGGCGGCCGGACGGCACCGGGCGACCCGGAAGCGCTGACGCTGGCCGCTACCTCGATTCCGGTGCCCGGGACCGGGTCGTCCCAGCCTGGCCAGTCGGCCTGACGCCCGCAGCCCGCCCAGACTGTCCTGCCCCGTCCGGGCCCGGCGCTGCTGCCCCCTCCGGGCCTGGCGCTGCTCGCGTCCCGCCGGAGGCCGCCGGTAAGCGGGCTGTGCGGCGCCGGCGCTCGCGCAGCCAGGTCCCGCCGATCACGTTGGCGAAGTGCAGCGCGTAGAAGACGTTGTGGCCCTTCTTGCTCTGGCCGACCTTGCGCTTGTGAATGGTCGCCGGCCGCTCCGCGACCCGGTAGCCATGCGTGATCACGCCGATCAGCAACTCGGCCGACTGATACTGCGGCTGCCTCAGGCTGACCGCCCCGGTCACCTCCGCCCGCATCGCCCGCAGCCCGAAGGACGGGTCGCTGACCCGCTGGCCGGTCAGCAGGCTGATGGTCAGCGCGAATACGCGCACTCCGAGCTTGCGGAGCGGGTCAGTGGTCTCCTCGCTGCCCATCGTGCGTGACCCGGTCACGAAATCGGCTTCCCCGGCGAGGATCGGCGCGAGCAGCTGCCCGATTTCCGCGGGGTTGTACTGGCCATCAGCGTCGGTTGTCACGATGTACTGGGCGCCGCCCTCGCGGGCGAGCCGGTAGCCCAGGCGCAGGGCCGCGCCCTGGCCGCGGTTGACTGGCACATCACAGACCAGCGCGCCGGCCGCCTCGGCCTCCTTGACCGTGCCGTCCATGGCGCCGTCCGATACCACGATCTTCGCGACCGTCAGCCCGCTGACCGCCTCCGGCAGTGCCTCGATGACCGGGCCGATCGCGCCCTCCTCGTTATACGCGGCGATCACGATGGCCAGGGGAGGGAGCTCTGTGGCCCTGGTGCCGTACTGGCCGGTGAACGCGAGCGCGGCCGCGTTGTCGATGGCCTCGTTGTCGATATGAGCGGCGGTCAATGTGCTGCCTCCGAGAATTCCGGCCACACTGTGGCCAGGCCTGACTTGAGATCGTGCCGGGGTTCGTAGCCGAGCGAGCGGGCGGCCGAGATGTCCACGATGACCGCGGGCATCTCACCGGGCTTGCGCGGAGTGTAGTGCGCCGGCAGCTCGGCACCGGTAACGCTGCGAGCTGCCGCCAGAATGTCATTGACCGACGTCGGCTCGCCCGCGCCCAGGATCAGCGGGCCGGTGAACCGCGCGCCCCAGGCCGCGAAGATCCCGGCGATAACGTCGTCCACGTGCACCAGGTCGCGGACCTGGGTGCCGTCACCGTAGACCTGCACGCTCGAGCCGTCGCGCGCTGCGCGCATCAGCCGCGGGATGAGGCTGTCCTTCTCGGCCATGCCGGGGCCGTAGACGTTGGAGAACCGCAGCGCGCACCCCGTCATGCCGTAGCAGGCGGCGTAGCTGCCCAGCAGCATCTCGCCGGCTGCCTTGGTCGCGCCATAGGGGGTGAGCGGACGGAGCGGGGTCTGCTCGGTGATAGTGCCGCGGCCGACGTCGCCGGTCACCGCGTTGGTAGAGGCCAGCAGGAAGGCGCCCGCGCCCTGCTGGCGGGCCTGCTCCAGGAGGCTCGCCGTCACGGCCAGGTTCGTCCGGTAGGTCCCGGCCGGATCCTCGATCGAGTCGAGGACCCTGGTGACCGCGGCGAGATGGAAAATGGCATCGGTTCCCGGCCGTACGACACGGGCTAGGACGGATGGATCGCACAGGTCCCCGACAATCGACTCCACCTCATCGCCGGGGAAGGGGTGCTTGTCGGCCACCGTCACGCTAGCGCCGGTCCCGAGCAGCGCCCGCACCAGCCGGCGGCCAATGAAGCCAGACCCGCCGGTCACGAGTACACGGAAACGACTCGCTCCCCCCATGGCTGCTCCATTCGCGTGGGTTGTGCAGTACCGGCCGCCGGGCGGCTCGGCTGCCCGGTGTGGTCCGGCTGCCCGGTGTGGTCCCGGCTGCCCGGTGTGGTTTCGGCTACCAGGCGTGATCCAGCTACCTGACGGCAGCGCGACCTGAGGGCCCCGCCAGTGTAGCGGCGGACCCGGATGCAATGGCACCAATGCCGTGCAGGCGAGCGAGCCAGTCTCGGCCGCCGGCTGTGCCATGCTGGGACAGCCTGGCAGGGGCAGAAGCCACATGATGACCTGGGAGGCGATGGCAAGGTGACCTGGGCGAGCGAGGCGCAGGCAGAGAGCCATCCGGTAGAGGAGGAGTCCTACCGGATCCTGCGTTCCCGGATTGATCTGTCCCGGCTGCCGAAATTCAGCCGGGACGTGACCGAGCGGGTCATCAACGCGAGCGCCGATTTCGACTATGCCACCGACCTGGTCTGCAATGAGGAGTCGCTGGCGGCCGCCGTTGACGCCCTGGCCGCGGGTGCGCCGGTGATCGTCGATACGCCGATGGCCGCTGCGGGCATTACCGCCTGCCCGGTCATCTGCAAGATCGGTGAGCCGCTGACCCAGCGGCTGGCGCGCACCGCGGCCATCCCCAGGGCGGCAGCGGCCGTGCGCCTGGCGTTCGGCGAGGCGGGGCCAGGCGCTGTATGGGTCGTGGGCTCCGCGCCGATGGCTTTGCAGGAAATCCTGACCAGGGGCGTGGAGTCGGCCTTCGTGATCGGGATGCCGGTTGGCTTCGTCGGCGCCGCGGCGACGAAGGACGCGCTTAGGGCCAGCGGGCTGAGCTCGCTCAGTAACGTCTCGGAAAAAGGCGGTCCGACGGTGGCCGCGGCGGCATTCAACGCACTGCTACGCTCGGCTTCCGATATCAGCGGCTCGCGGGCCGGCTGGGGACCGGACGGATCGGCCCGGCCAGCCGATGACGACCGCGGCGGGCCGTGATGGGGGCAGGGACGGCGATGGGGGCAGGGACAGCGCGCTGCCGGGCTGATCAGCATGCGCCCTCGGCGCGCTTAGGCGGACGGCGACGGCATTACCGACAGGGGCGGGGGACGGCGCCGACGGGCAGCCGCGACTCCCGTTTCTGGCGTCGGGGACGGTACCCTGCCCTGGCGGCCTGCGATTGGCTTGAGGCTGGGATACTGACGCCCACTATCGCGCTTATGCGGGTTCGCGCTGGTGAGTGGGCTGGCCGAAGTTACCTGGCCTGAGGTGGGGTAAGGACTCGGTGGGAAGAGCTACTGCATGATCGGCAGCCGCCCTAGGGCAGGAGGCCCGGAGGCATGACAGAAGGACAGGGAGTTACAGCCGCATCGGTGCCCTGGAGCGATGGCGATGCGGGTACCGCGCCTGTCCCTGAGTCCATTTCTATCCCAGCAGCCCCGTCTGTCCCAGAAGTTACAGCAATTTCCCCTGACCCAGGCGCCTCTGCACAGGCCCCGGGATCTAGTACCGAAGCCGCTGGCCATGACGCCGGAACTGGCGCTGGCGCCGGGCAGGCCGCCGGACAGGAGCCCGAGGGCGAGCCCTATGTCCGGGTGGACGCCCGCAGGCTGGAGTTCGCGCTACTGGCGCTGCGCAGTCCGATCGTCACCGTGCCGCTCATCCTCGAGGCGCCGGGAGTGCAGGAAGCACGCGCTGAGCGGCGCAAGCTCCTGAGCCAGATTGATGACTACCTGCTGCCGCGCCTGCGGCAGTCGGGAGCCCCGATCCTCGTTGCCCTGGTCGGATCGACCGGCGCGGGCAAGTCGACGCTGATGAACAGCATCGTCGGCATGCAGGTCAGTGCCACGGGAATCCGCCGGCCGACGACCAATAGCCCGGTCCTGGCCTGCCATCCCAGCGATGCCCACTGGTTCGCCGAGAATGTCTTCCTCCCGACCTTGCCGCGAGTCCGGCAGCAGGGCCTGGCCATGCCCGGTCGGGACGGCCTGCTCGTGCTGGCCGCGAGCGAGGGAATGCCCAGGGGAATCGCGCTGCTCGACACGCCGGACATCGATTCTGTCGTTCAGGAGCACCGGGAATTCGCGCACCAGTTCCTCGACGCCTCTGACCTCTGGCTGTTCATGACCAGTGCCAGGAGATACGCGGACGCCGCCGTCTGGGAGCTGCTCCAGGACGCCAGGGACCGGGGCGCGGCGCTTGGCGTGGTGCTGTCCAGGGTTCCGCCGGCCGCCGCCCCCCAGGTCACCGCGCATTTCGACGCGATGCTCGAGGCCAACGGGCTCACGGACATGCAGCGCTTCGTGATCGCGGAGACCGTTGTCACCGACGCGCACCTGCCCGCTGAGGTGTCGGGCCCGGTACGGCGCTGGCTGGAGGACACCGCCGTGCGTGACGACCGGCGGGTTGCCGTTCTGACCCAGACCATGTCGGGCGTCCTGGACTCGTTCCGCACCAGGATTCCCGTGCTGGCGGAGCAGGCCGAGACTCAGCTGACCCTGCGCGCGCAGCTGCGCGAGGCGGTGGACATGGCGTATTCAGCCGCGCTGGCCGATCTGGACGAGGTATCAGGGAACGGATCACTGCTCAGCGGCGAGGTACTGGCGCGCTGGCGGGATTTCGCCGGAACCGGGGACCTGCTGCGCACGCTGCAGGTACGCAAGGGCAAGATGCCGGCCAGCCGCTCAAAGAAGCGGGCCATCCCCGTCCGGGCCCAGGCCCTCAAGGTGGCGCTCAGGTCGAGCCTGGAATCGCTGGTCGCCTCCATGGCCGGTCGCGCCGCCGAGGAGGCGGCCGCTGCCTGGCAGCGCGACTCGGCCGGCGCCGCGCTGCTGGCCGAGGTCGCCCGCACCAGCGCGGCCGGGGGGGCGAACGGATCGGGAGGTGCCCAGGCCAGCGGCATGACGGCGGGCGCCGCTGCGGGCTGGCCGCAGGCGACGCCGTCCGCGGCACGCGACGGGGCCGCCCCGCTGGCCCGCTCGTCACCCGACCTGACCAGGAGATCAGCCCGTGCGATCAGCGCGTGGCAGGATCACGTGATACACCTCGTTCAGGCAGAGAACGTGACAAAACGATCGATCGCGCGCGTGGTCACCTTCAATGACGAATCTCTGGCCCTCGTGCTCGCGGTCGGCGTGCTGGGCTACGGCGCCGGTGATGTCACGGTGAGCGAAGGAACCGGCGCGGTGCCACAGCGCCTGCTGACGTCGCTGTTCGGCGCCGGGCTGCTGCGCGACATCGGGGCCAGGGCCCGCCAGGACCTGCACGAACGGATCAGCCTGCTGTTCGCCGAGGAAATGCTGCGATTCACTGCGATCATCGACTCGGCCGGCGTCCCGGACGAGACGGCCGCCACGCGGCTGCACGAGGCCAGCTATTCGCTTGAGGCAGCGCGGTGACGGACGGGCCGCCATCCGCGGCCGGGTCGCGCGCCGCCGGGCCGCCGGCGGGCACGGGGCTTCCGGCCCGGCTAGCCGCGCTGGCCCGGCTGATCCAGATCGGGGGCGCCCGCAGCGCAGGCGCCGGCGTCGTCGGCGACGGCGGCGGATTCAGCGAGGAGCTCCTCGGCGACGCTGAGACCCTGCTCGCCAGGGCAGGCGAGCGGCTGCGGCTGTCCTCCGTCCACACGGTCGTGGCCCTGGCGGGAGGCACCGGCAGCGGCAAGTCATCGCTGTTTAACCGGCTTTCGGGCGCCGATTTCTCGGCTGTGGGCGTCACCCGCCCGGTGACGAGGGACGTGCATGCCTGTGTCTGGGGCGTGACAGGCTCGGGACCGCTGCTGGAATGGCTGGGGGTACCGCACAGGAACCGCTACGCCCGGGCCAGCGCGCTCGATCGTGGCGAGGATTCACTGGCCGGGCTCATGCTGCTGGACATGCCCGACCACGACTCGGTCATGAGTTATGCCTCCGATCGGGTCGACCGCGTCGTCGGCCTGGCGGACCTGATGGTGTGGATCCTTGATCCGCAGAAGTACGCCGATGCGGCCGTGCACCGGCGCTTCCTGGTCCCCCTGGCCGGTCACTCCGAAGTGCTTGCCGTCGTGCTGAATCAGTCGGACATGCTGACCGGAGGCCAGGTCGAGGACTGCGTCGGCGACCTGCGCAGGCTTCTTGACTCTGAGGAGCTGCACGACGTCCAGATACTGGTCACGTCGGCGATCACCGGAGAGGGCATGGAGGAGCTGCGCAAGCTGCTGACCGAAGCGGTGGCGGCGCGGCGCGCGGCGAGCGACCGGATCGCCGCTGACGTGGACGGCATCGTGGCCCGGTTTGCTCCCTATGCCGGAGATCTCGCCGCGGCGCCAGTCGCGATCGCGCCCAGCGGGACGGCGCCAGAGGGGACAGCGCCAGATGGGACAGCGCCGGAAGAGACAGCGCTTGATGAGGCAGCAGCTGAGCGCACCGATCCGGACGGGATACCCCCGGTGGGGATCGCGGCAGGTGCTTCTGTGCCGGGTGCTTCCGCGGCGGAGGTAGCGGCGGCTGAGCAGACCGATCCGGACGGGATGCCCGTGGTGCCACGTGTGCCGGACGCATCCGGCGTCCCGCCGGGCACCACCGACCGGCTCGTGGAGGCGTTCTCGCGTGCGGCCGGGATCTCCGCCGTGGGCGACGCCCTGCAAAGCGCGCGTGAGCTGAGGGCGATCGATTACGTCGGCTGGCCCGTCAGCTGGCTGATCGACCGCATGCGCGGCCGGGATCCGATCCGCAGGATCCGGCTCGGCGAGATCTGGGAGGACCTGCGGGCGGTAGCCGCAGGCCCATCTGGCGCTCAGCAGGCGGAGATCGACATTACGCTCACCCGGCTGGCCGATGAGATAGCCCCGCCGCTGCCAAAGCCGTGGTCGCAGACGGAACGGGCGGCAGTCAGGTCCAGGGCCGAGGAGATCCCCGGTGCGCTCGGCATCGTGATGGCGGAGTCGCTACCGCCCGAGAGCGAGGTCGCACTCTGGTGGCGCTTCATCGCCGCGTGGCAGGGACTGCTACTCGGCAGCGTGCTCGTGGGGCTGGCGTGGATGGGGGCGATCCTCATATTCGGCGTCTTCCACGTCGGCAGCAACGTGCCGCGGCTGTTCAGCAACCTCTCACTGCTGGCCTGGATCGCGGCCTTGATCGTGGCCATGCTGCTGCTCGGCGCGCTGACGGCCTCCGCGTGCCTGAACATAGTGCGGGCCACGGCCGCGGACGAGAGCCGGCAGATCGCCAGCGTGATGCGGGAGCGGATGGCGGTGGTGGCCCGCGAGATGGTGATCGTGCCCGCGGAGCAGGAGCTCTCGGAGCTTGAGCGGTTCCGTGAGGAGCTTCGGGTCGCGGCCGGGGCCGCCGAGGTGACTGGCGCCTAGTTGGCGGTTAGGCTGTAATTATGTAATCCCGTCCTCGAGGAGGACACATGACAGCCGACTCGCCTCTCGATGCCTACTCTCTTATCGTCGCCGGAGTTGCCGCCGGGCTGACGCCGGCGGTGGCCAGCCTCCGGGTACCGCGGACGGCCCAGCGTGGCGGGGAGAGCCTGGGCTCTGCCGTGGTGTACACCAAGGACGGCTTCCTGCTGACCAATGCCCATGTCATCGGCCGGGCCCAGGCCGGGACGGCGCTGTTCGCCGACGGGACCAGCGCGCCTTTTGCCGTCGTCGGATCTGATCCGCTCTCCGATCTCGCCGTGGTCCGCGCCGGCGCGCAGACGCCGCCGCCTGCTGAGCTGGGCGAGGCAGACGAGCTGGTCGTCGGCCAGCTCGTGGTGGCCGTCGGCAGCCCGCTTGGCCTGGCCGGGTCGGTCACCGCGGGCGTGGTGAGCGCGCTAGGCCGCTCGCTGCCCACCCGCAGCGGCACGGCAGGCCGCCTGATCGAGGACGTGATCCAGACCGACGCCGCGCTGAACCCTGGCAATTCCGGGGGCGCGCTGGCTGACGCGCACTGCCGCGTGGTCGGCATCAACACCGCGGTAGCCGGGACCGGCCTCGGCCTGGCGGTCCCGGTCAACGCGACAACCCGCCGGATCATCTCCGTGCTGATGCGCGACGGCCGGGTCCGGCGTGCCTATCTGGGCATCGTCAGCAGTCCGGCTCCGCTCCCGCTGCCCCTGCAGGAGCGGCTCGGCCGCCGCACCGGGCTGCGGGTCGCCGAGGTGGTATCCGGCGGGCCGGCCGCGCGGGCCGGGCTGCGAGCCGGCGACCTGCTGCTCAGCGCGGGCGGAAACCCGGTGGCCGCTGCCCAGGACCTGCAGCGGCTGATGTTCGGCGAGGCCATCGGGCAGCCGCTGGCCGTCACCGTCATGCGCAACGGGGCGCTGGTCGATGTCATCGCCGAGCCCTCGGAGCTCGTGGCGGCCTGAGCGCGGACGCGTATGGTCTCACATTCGGGACCTGTCCGGCGCCGGCTGTCCACAGATCCTGGGTACGCGCGCCGGCTGTCCACAGGATCTGCGCGGCCCGCGCGCGGACCGCCCCCGGACCGGGATCTTTGGATGAGCAGCCAGGCGGCACGGTACCGCCGGAGCGGCAGTCCCTGCGCGAAGGGCGCGCTGCTGCCGCGCAGCTCAGGAGGATCTCGATGATGAATGAGGCGCTAGTCAGTCTGACGGGCTACGTGGCGACGCAGCCCAAATGGCGGGAGACGAGCTCGGGCACGCCGAATATCACCATGCGCGTGGCCTGGACGCCCCGCCGGATCGACAGGTCGACCGGTGACTGGACCGACGGGCACACGTCGTACGTGACCGTTATCTGCTGGCGCAAGCTGGCCGACAACGTGGCCACATGCCTGCGCAAAGGCGACCCGGTGGTCGTGAACGGGCGGCTGTCGGTCCGCCCGTACGACGACAAGAATGGCGTGCCCAGGACCGCAGTCGAGGTGGACGCCAGCTCGGTCGGGCACGACCTGTCACGCGGCGTGGCCCAGTTCCAGCGAGTCCGGCCGCAGACGGGGAAGACAGCGGCCGAGCACGCCGCGGAGCTCGAGGCCAGCGGCGCGGGCGGTTACCCGGCTGGAGCCGGGACGGGCAGCGCCGGCCGCCAGGGCAGGGACGGCAGCCAGGGCGCGGCGCTGCCCGCCGGCGAGATGCCCCCCGGTGAGGTGCCCACGGCCGACGTGCCCGCCGACGAGTCGGCCCTGCTGGCTGCGGCCGACGGCCCGGCCGCCGGCGAGATGTTCGACGAGGAGGCGATCAGCGCGCTGGCGCGCGAGGCAGAAGGGGCCGGCGTGCCGTTCTGAGCGGGGTCCGCACCGCGGCGGGGCGGGCCCGGCCTCCGGACCGGCCCCGGCGGGCCGCGCCGGCCCTGGCCCGCCGGGGCGCCTGCGCGGGCGCCGAGCGGGCCGGACGGCGTCGTGGCGCGGCGGACGGTTCGGAGCGCAAGCGCGCTGCCCCTACCCTGGGAAGCATGCCCGAGTTCATCTATCAGATGCAGGCTGTGCGCAAGTCGCACGGCGACAAGCTCATCCTCGACAACGTGACCCTCGCATTCCTGCCGGGCGCCAAGATCGGCGTCGTCGGGCCCAACGGCACGGGCAAATCGACGCTGCTGCGGATGATGGCCGGGACCGAGCACCCCTCGAACGGCGACGCGCGCCTGATGCCGGGGTTCAGCGTCGGGATGCTCGACCAGGAGCCGGTGCTGGATGAGACCAAGACCGTCCTCGGCAACGTCGAGGACGGCGTTGCCGGGACCAAGGCGCTGCTGGCGCGGTACAACGAGATCGCCGAGCAGATGGCCACGGATTACTCCGACGAGCTGCTGGAGGAGATGGGAAAGCTGCAGGAGCAGCTGGACCACCGGGAAGCCTGGGACCTGGACAGCCAGCTTGAGCAGGCCATGGACGCGCTGCGCTGCCCGCCGCCCGATGCCGAGGTGAGCGTGCTGTCCGGCGGCGAGAAGCGGCGGGTCGCGCTGTGCAAGCTGCTGCTCCAGCAGCCGGACCTGCTGCTGCTCGATGAGCCGACCAACCACCTGGACGCCGAGAGCGTCCTGTGGCTGGAGCAGCACCTGGAGAAGTACCCGGGCACTGTCGTGGCGGTCACGCACGACAGGTACTTCCTGGACAACGTGGCCGGATGGATCCTCGAGCTCGACCGCGGCCGTGCCTACCCGTATGAGGGCAACTACTCGGTCTACCTGGAGACCAAGGCCGCGCGCCTGAAGGTCGAGGGCCAGAAGGACATCAAGAAGCGCAAGCGGCTGGAGGACGAGCTGGAGTGGGTGCGCTCGAGCCCGCGGGCCCGGCAGGCCAAGAGCCGCTCACGGCTGGCGCGCTACGAGGAGATGGCGGCCGAGGCCGATCAGAACCGCAAGCTGGACTTCGAGGAGATCCAGATACCGCCGGGCCCCCGGCTGGGCAGCCTGGTGGTCGAGGTCACGGACCTGTCCAAGGGCTTCGATGACCGCATGCTGATCGAGGACCTCAGCTTTAGCCTGCCGCCGAACGGCATTGTCGGCGTCATCGGGCCGAACGGCGTGGGCAAGACCACGCTATTCAAGATGATCGTGGGGGAGGAGCAGCCGGACAGCGGCTCGATCCGGATCGGCGAGACGGTGCAGATCGCCTACGTCGATCAGTCCCGCGGCCGCATCGACCCGGACAAGAACGTCTGGGAGGCGATCTCCGACGGCGAGACCCACATCAGGGCGGGCCGCAGCGAGATCCCCAGCCGCGCGTACGTGGCCGCCTTCGGGTTCAAGGGCGCGGACCAGCAGAAGCCGGCCGGGATCTTGTCGGGCGGCGAGCGCAACCGGGTCAACCTCGCGCTCACCCTGAAGCAGGGCGGCAACCTGCTGCTGCTGGACGAGCCGACCAACGACCTGGACGTCGAAACGCTGTCGTCGCTGGAGAACGCGCTGCTGGAATTTCCCGGCTGCGCGGTGATCACGAGCCACGACCGCTGGTTCCTGGACCGGATCGCCACGCACATCCTGGCCTGGGAGGGCGGGTCGAGCTGGTACTGGTTCGAGGGGAACTTCGAGTCGTACGAGAAGAACAAGATCGATCGCCTGGGAGCCGAGGCCGCCCGGCCGCACCGGGTGACCTACCGGAAGCTGACGAGGGGCTGAGCGCGCTCGGCCGGTAACCGCGAGGCCGGAAACCGCGAGGCTGAAAACTGCGAGGAAGGAACCGCATGCCCGGGCTTTCCCGGTTCACCGATCTGGTGAACGCTGATCACGGTCTGGCCGTCGTCTCGGTGTCCCGCCCGGACGGGACTATCGCCTCCTCGGTCGTTAACGCCGGGGTGCTCAGCCATCCTGTCACGGGAGCCCCGGTCGTCGGCATCGTCGCGCGCGGTGACTCGCGCAAGCTCGGCTACCTGCGCGTCCGGCCTCGTGCCACCGTCGTGCTCAGGTCAGGCTGGCAGTGGGCGGCGGCCGAAGGGCCCGCCGAGCTGGCGGGCCCTGGCGATCTGCTCGACGGCATCGACCCCGAGCGACTGCGGGTGCTGCTGCGCGAGATATTCGAGGCCGCGGGCGGCGTCCACGATGACTGGGACACCTACGATCGGGTCATGGCGCAGGAGGGCCGTACCGCCGTCCTGATCAGGCCGGAGCGCGTCTACTCGAACCGGAGCTAGGCCAGCGGGCCCGCGGGCCGGCCGGTGACTAGGGCGGCCGGTGACTAGGCCAGCCGGTGATCAGGCCAGCCGGTGATCAGGCCAGCCGGTGATCAGGCCGGCCGGGATTAAGCCGGGCTGAGGCCAAGGTCGGCGCTGCCCGCCGCGGGCAGCTGATTGACCAGGCTGTGGGCGGCCATCACCAGGTAGTCCCACAGCTGGACGTCCTGATCCTCCGTCAGCGCCAGCTCGTCCAGCGCCACGCGCATGTGACGCAGCCAGGCGTCGCGCTCAGCCTCGCCGATGGCGAAGTGCGCGTGCCGCATTCTGAGCCGCGGATGCCCCCGCCGCTCGTTATAGGTGGCGGGGCCGCCCCAGTACTGGATGAGGAAGAGCGCCAGGTGCTCCTCGGCCGGCCCGAGGTCGCGGCTTGGATAGACCGCCCGGAGCTCCGGATCGCCCGCGACCTCCTGATAGAACCTGTGCACCAGGCGCCGGAACGTCTCTTCCCCGCCTACTGCCTCGTAGAAGCTGAGCTCACGTGTCTCGTCCATGACGGGTTCCAGAGTACGTTGCGGAAACGGGGGCCGCTCCGTCCGGCGGGGCTGGCCTGTCACCCGCTGTCCGCCCCGGCGCGCCCGCGCTCGCCACCGCCATGGCGCCCCAGGCATCCAGCGAGTTCTTCAGGCGCTCCCGCAGCTCCCGCGCTACATCCCACTGCCGCAGCGGCGCGGTCCTGGCGGTCACCCGCATGACCACGGACTCGCCGGACAGCTCCTGGATCCCCCAGACCTCAGGCGCCTCCAGCAGGACACCTTGCCAGGAGGCGTCCTGCCACAGGCTCGACGTCGCCTGCTGCATCACTTCCCGGACCACGGCGACGTCACGGTCATAGGGGACAGGAAAGTCGACAACGGCGCGGGCCCAGCTCTGGGACTCGTTACCCGTCTGCTTAATCGTGCCGTTGCGGATATACCAGGCGACGCCGTTTACGTCCCGCAGCCGGGTGATCCGCAGGCTGACCCCCTCGACCGTTCCGGTGATGTCGCCGATGTTAATGACGTCCCCGACGCCGTACTGGTCCTCGAGCAGCATGAATATCCCGGCCAGGAAGTCCTTGACCAGGTTCTGCGCGCCGAACCCGATGGCCACGCCGAGGACTCCCGCGCTGGCCAGCACCGGCGCGAGGTTCAGTCCCAAGTCGCCGAGGATGATGACCGCCGCGATGCTCATGATGGTGACCGACGCCGCGTTGCGCAGGACCGAGTCGAGGGCGTTGGCCCGCTGCTGACGCCGCTCGCGAAAGAGCACGCGCGCCTTGTCCGGCCGGGATCCGGCATCTTCCCTGGCCCTGGCCGTGATCCGGCTGATCATACGGAGTGCCCCGGCCCGGACGATCAGCGCGAGCAGCAGGACGAAACCCACGCGCAGCGCCATGTGCACGGGCCCGGCGAAGAAGACCTTGGTCAGCTCCGCCGCCCTGGTGCTGTGGGAGAAGTCCCACACCAGGCGGCAGGCGATACCGGGGTCGGAGCCGGCCGGGGGCGCGCACGCCTGAGTGAGCGGATCGCTCGCGGGCTGGGCCGGCACGGGCAGCAGGGCCCGGGCGAGCGCTTCGGGGGTCACGGCGCAGTCCTCCTCAGTGGGCAGCTCCCTCGCGGGTAAACGGCGTGTCCTATGGTGGCCGGCGATCCGGCCTATCGCGGCCAATCGGCCGGCGAGAGTACCGGGAGGCGCTGCTCACCGTCTGAGGCCCGGGACCACGGCTGGTCAGCGGCGCAGGCCAGGTAGTAAGCGTCCCGAGTGCTCTCGCCGCAGGCCGCCGCGCCCGGCTAGGCTATGGCTGTTGGCGGACCGGCCTTCGGGTTGTCACACTGGTCACGGGTGCCCCGGCGGCACGAGCGGCGCACCCCGGCGGGAGGTGCGAGTGCGTCGGGTATTGCTGCTCAACATCACGTATGAGCCGCTGACCACGGTCGGCCTGCATCGCGCCGTGTGCCTGGTGCTCGGTGACAAGGCGGAAGTACTGCATGACGACGCCGAGGGCGCGGTCCTGCACTCCGCGTCGGTCATCATCGCCACTCCCTCAGTTATCCGGCTGCGCCGCTACATCCGGCTGCCGTATCGCAGCCGCGTCCCGCTGACCAGGGCGGCCCTGATGCGCCGGGACAATTACCTGTGCGCGTACTGCGGAAGCAAGGCCGACACGATCGATCACGTGGTCCCGCGCAGCCGCGGCGGTACGCACGCATGGGAGAACTGCGTCGCTTCCTGTAACAAGTGCAATCACCGCAAGGCCGACCGGCTCGTCGAGGAACTCGGCTGGAGCTTGCGCTTCGATCCGGCTGTGCCGCATGGCTCGCACTGGCGGCTCATCGGCGCCGCCCACGACGGCGACCCGCACTGGGCCGCCTATCTGCCCGAGCCCAGCGCCGCCTGACCCGTTCCCCCGCTGGCTGCAGCCGGCGAGCCGTCCGGATCGGGACTGGCCAGATCGGGGCCGGATCGGGCCGGCCAGATCGAGGCAGGCCGGATCGGGCCGGCCGGATCGGGCCGGCCGAATCGGGACCGGTCAGCGCCTGCGTCTGCGTTGCTGCCCCCAGGTCGCGCATGTCGCGCTGGGTGAGCGCGCCCAGGATCGTGATGGCCAGGACCGCCCCGGCGACCGGGAAGAACGGGGACGGGCCGAGATGGTGCACGAGCACGCCGGAGATCAGCACCGAGATGGGGAAGCTGCCGATGCTCGCGAGCATCACCAGGCTCATCACGCGGCCCAGCAGATAGCCAGGCGCCCATTGCTGGAGCAGGGTGATGAGCACGATGTTGCCGAAGCCGTTGAATATCCCGAAGACCACGATCGCCGCGCAGGCACCGGCCAGGCTGCCGAGGAACGGCACCAGGCAGACCGCCAGCGCCGCGAACAGGTAACCGCAGCAGGCCACGGCGGCCGGGCGGCGCAGGCCGGTAGCCTTGGCCGCGGCGAGCGTCCCGGCCACGCCGCCAGCGCCGGCGCACGCGATCAGCGCGCCGTCGCCGGCCGCGCCGAAGCTCATGTGGGCCAGCGACGGCAGCGCTACCTCGAAGGTCCCGCCGAAGACCAGGTTCGCCACCACGCATACCAGCAGGAGGGTCTGCAGCATGCGCGAGCGGCGCAGCAGTGACCACACGCCCTCCGGCGCCCCTGGCTCGGCGGCCGGGCCAGTCTCGGCGGCCGGGCCAGGCACGGCGGCCACGCCTGGTACCACGGCCAGCCCGGGCTCTGCAGCGCCGGCCGGGCTGACCTGCGGTGCCGGGGCGGCGCGCGCGCCGATCAGCAGCAGGGCCAGGGCGGAGATGGCGAACGACGCCGCATCCACCGCGAACGCGGTGGCCGGGCCTACGGTCGTCACCAGGAGCCCGCCGAGAATCGGGCCCACCAGCAAGCCGACCTCCATCATGGCCGACGACACGGCGTTCCCGGCCTGGAGCTGGTCCGGCTCCAGCAGCGTCGGCATGATCGTGAACGACGAGGGCAGGAACACGCCCTCGCCGGCGCCGATCAGGGCCGCAATGGGGCCGAGCGCCACCAGCGAGACCAGGTGCCGGGCGGCGATGACGGCGAGCGCGGCGACCAGCACGCAGCGGACGGCGTCGGCCGCCAGCATGACGGTGCGCGGCCCGATCTTGTCGGCCAGGACGCCGCCGACGGGAATGAGCAGCGTGCGCGGTATCCCGTAGCAGGCCAGGACGGCTCCGAGCAGGACCGGGCCGCCGTGGGCCGACAGGATCAGCCACGGCAGGGCGACCGCGTAGCAGAAGTCGCCGATCGTCGAGGTGAGCTGGCCGACGCTCAGGAGCCGGAAGTCCCGGCTCGCCAGCGGGCCGGCGGTGAAGGCGGCCCGCAGCCGGGCTGACGCTCCGCGGCGCGCGGCGGCTGCGGGGCGGGCGGGCGCCTCCGGCTGGCCTGCCGCGCCCGGGCGGCGCTTTCTGCCGCTCATGACTGCGCGTCCGGGCGGAACCACGGGGTCAGGTCGAAGATCGCGTGCACCCGGCGGCTGCCCGGCGGCCGGTCGGCCGTATCCAGCCTGCGGTAGTCCGACAGCACCGCCCGCAGCCGCATTTGGACCTCGGCCAGCTCGTCCGGGGTCACGTGCAGCACGTCATTGTGCTGGCAGGCGGCCGACCGCCACTCCGGCGGGTAGTCGGCCTGGCGGTCGAGATACTCATGCCGGACCTCCTCGACCCTGGCCTGCACGCTCTCCGACAGCAGGCGGGCCGCCGCCTTGACCGCCTCGGGCTGGTCGGGATCGTCGGAAAACGAGAACGCGACCCCGCGCGACCGCCAGGGCCGGTGCCGGCCGTCCGCGGCGCTGTCCGCGTCCTCCTCAACGAATCCGTGCCGGGCCAGGGCCCGCAGGTGGTAACTGCAGGCCGACGGCGACAGGCCGGCGATATCGGCGCACTCGGTGGCCGTCGACGGGCCGACCGTCACCAGGTGCTGGAGGATCGCGATCCGGGCGGGATGGGCCATGGCGCGCATGGCCCGCGGATCGGTGATCATGAAGGGGTTGTCCAGGGTTCCCGCCTCGGGCGCTGGCCCATCCTCAGCCGGCTCGGCCGCTGTGACATCCGTCGGCTCGGGCGCTGTGATTTCCGCTGCGGGGGCCGTCTCTGGCTCAGCCATCACCGTCTCGGCTGGATCTCTGAAGGACATGCTGTGAAACAGTAGCTTCGAAATAAAATTTTCACAAGTAGCGGATGCGGATTGTCGCACGGGCAGTGTTACGTTCGCCATGCACCAGGGCTGACGGAGGGGGCACGGCGATGCGGCGGGAGATCTTCACCGACGAGCACGAGGCGTTCCGCGAGATGGTGGGGTCTTTCATCACCGCCGAGATCGCGCCTTACCACGAGCAGTGGGAGCGCGATGGGCAGGTCTCGCGCGAGGTGTGGCGGGCGGCCGGGCGGGCCGGGCTGCTCGGTATCGAGATGGACGAGAAGTACGGCGGCGGCGGGAGCCCCGACTACCGGTACTACCTGATCCTGAACGAGGAGCTGGCCAGGGCAGGCGCGCACGGGCCCGGTTTCTCCGTGCACAACGACATCATCGGCCAGTACCTGCGGCGGCTGGCCAGTCCCGAGCAGTGCGAGCGCTGGCTGCCCGGCTACTGCTCCGGCGAGATCATCACCGCCATCGCGATGACCGAGCCCGGCGCGGGCAGCGACCTGCAGGGCATCCGCACCTCGGCGGTCCGCGACGGTGACCAGTACGTGCTCAACGGCCAGAAGACATTCATCTCCAACGGCCTGCTGTCCGACCTGGTCATCGTCGTCGCGCGGACGGATCCGGACGCCGGCCACGGCGGGATCAGCCTGCTGGTCGTCGAGCGCGGGATGGCCGGATTCGAGCGCGGCCGCCGGCTGGAGAAAATCGGCCTGCATGCCCAGGACACCTCGGAGCTGTTCTTCACCGACGTGCGGGTGCCCGCGGAAAACCTGCTCGGGGACGAGGGCGGCGGGTTCGTCGCGCTGATGCAGAACCTGCCCCGCGAGCGCATCGCCATCGGGACCGCGGCCCTGGCCGGGGCCGAGAAGGTCTTCGAGGAAACGCTGGGCTACTGCAAGCAGCGCCATGCGTTCGGCCGGCCCATCGGGAGTTTCCAGCACAGCCGCTTCGTGCTCGCCGAGATGGCGACCGAGCTGGCCGTGGCCAGGGCGTTCACCGACCGCGCGGTGACCGAGCACTGCGCCGAGCGGCTCTCCAACGAGGATGCCTCGATGGTCAAATGGTGGGACACCGAGCTGTGCAACCGAGTCGTCGACCGGTGCGTGCAGCTGTATGGCGGCTATGGCTACATGCGCGAGTACCCGGTGGCGCGCGCGTTCGCGGACGGCCGGGTCCAGACGATCTTCGGCGGGACCACCGAGATCATGAAGGAGATCATCGGCCGTGGCCTCGGCGTGTAGCGGCCGCGGATTCCTGCCGTCTCGCACCATGATCGTATTAGCGGGGGCTTTTCTCAGTCGCATGAGCTGACAGAAGCCCCCGTTAATCTGGCCAGGGCTCGTTTATGACGCCTCGGGGCTAGATCGGGCACGGGCTGTCATAGGCTGGGCCAGGGGCCCGGACGACGCCTGGGCGGACTCAGGCGGCGGCGGACTCAGGACAGGGACGGAGTGGCGACGTGGCGGATTCCGATCGCGAGCTGACGATTCCGGCGGACGGCTTCTGGCCCGCGCCGCAGATCCCGCAGCCCAACATCTACCCGATGGAGTGGCGGGTCGAGACGCAGAAGCTGGCCGAGATCTACCAGAAGTCCAAGCTGGCCGTCTGGAACCCGGCTGACCTGCCGTGGGACGGCCTGCGTGCCGAGGACTTCACCACCGAGCAGCGTCTCGGGATCATGTACTGGTTCTCGGTCCTGGCCAACTTCGACGCCTCCGGGCCCGCGGTGTTCGCCCGCGCGACGATCCACGCGTTCGAGCAGCATGAGGAGGACCCGGTCCGCAAGTGCTTCTTCTCGATCACGCGGGACGAGATGAACCACGAGGAGTGCTGCCAGCGCGCGATCGCGGCCCTGTGGCCGGGCGGCCCGCTGAACTGGACCCCGACGACCGACCTGGAGCGCGCCGCGCACAACAACATCGGATGGCTCTATCACAACGGCGGCCGTTACTGGAGCGGCTACAACAAGGCGGTCGGCAAGTACTCGCTGCCGGTACTGTTCACCAGCTTCATGATGGGCGAGATGGCGGCATCCACGCTATTTCGCGGAATGGCGTCGGGTACCACGCACCCGGTCTTCTCCGAGATGTTCAAGCGGATCGGCCGCGACGAGTCACGGCACCTGCTGATCTGCATGACCATCCTGGAAAACGAGTGGCCGGGGCTGACCGACGATGTCAAGCTCACGATCACCCGCCAGCTCAGGGCCGGCTTCGTCTTCCTGTCGATGATCTTGTGGGAGCCCCCGGAGGGATTCTGGGACATCCCGCCCTATTTCCTGCCCAACCACCGGATCCTGATGAACCACGCGCGCGAGGCCGGCCTCGGCGTCCTGTCCTATGCGGACCAGGCCGAGAACTGGAAGCAGGCGATAGCCAAGATCCGCGTGATCGTGCAGCGCTGGGGGATCGACTTCCCCGCCATCCCCGAGCTCGACATCGAGGGCGTGGACGTCTCGGCGGACATCAACCCCGAGGACATCATCCCGGTCTTCTGAGCACGGGCCGTCAATGGCGTGCCGCGGCGGGATGCCGGACCGCCCGCCGCGACCACGCCGCGCCAGCGGCCCGATCTTGGCGACACCCGCGCGTGTCGCGCCGCGACGGTACCCGCGCGGGGCCGCGCCCGGTAGCGTTCGGTGTATGACAGCTACCGCGACGACAGAGGGCGGGAGCTCCGCCTGGATGCCCGACGCCCCGTTCGGGCGCATGATGACCGCGATGATCACGCCCATGACCAGCGACGGCGCACTGGACTACGAGGGCGCGGCGCGCCTGGCCGAGCACCTGGTCGGCGACATGCGCAACGACGGCCTGGTGATCAGCGGCACCACCGGCGAGTCCCCGACCACCACGGACGCCGAGAAAGACCGGCTGCTACGCACCGTGATCGAGGCGGTGGGGGACCGGGCCCGCGTGGTGGCCGGGGTCGGGACCAACGACACGGCGCACACCTGCGAACTCGCCCGGCAGGCAGAACGAGCTGGCGCCGCGGGACTGCTCGTCGTCACGCCCTACTACAACAAGCCCCCGCAGAACGGCCTGCTGGCTCACTTCAGCAAGGTCGCGGACTCGACCGGGCTGCCGGTGCTGCTGTACGACATCCCGGGCCGGACCGGTACCCCGATCGCGACGCAGACCCTGATCCAGCTGGCCCGGCACCCGCGGATTGTCGGCGTAAAGGACGCTAAGGGCGATCTGCTCGCATCGTCGCTGGTGATGGCCGACACCGATCTGGCCTACTACTGCGGCGACGACCCGGTCAACCTGCCGTGGCTGGCGATCGGCGCGGCCGGGATGATCAGCGTGCACGGCCACATTGTCGGCGACCGGCTGCACAAGATGATCGACGCCTACGAGGCCGGCGACGTGCGTGCCGCCCTCGTCATCCACCGAGACCTGCTGCCCGTCTACACGGGCATGACCCGAACCCAGGGAGTGATCACGACGAAGGCCGCCCTTGCCATGCTGGGCCTGCCGGGCGGGCCGGTGCGCCCGCCGCTCGCCGACGCCACGCCGGCGGAAATCGAGCAGCTCCGCGCCGACCTTACGGCTGGAGGCGTGAAACTCCGGTGAGTCACCCGCACCCGGAGCTCGGGCCGCCGCCGCCCCTTCCCGCTGACGGCCTGCGCATTCTCGCGCTCGGCGGACTCGGCGAGATCGGCCGGAACATGACCGTCTTCGAGCACGCGGGCCGTCTGCTCATCGTGGACTGCGGCGTGCTGTTCCCCGACCCCGACCAGCCCGGAGTCGACCTGATCCTGCCGGACTTCTCCGCCCTGGCGGGCCGGCTGGACCAGATCGAGGCCATTGTCCTGACGCATGCGCACGAGGACCATATCGGCGCGGTTCCCTACCTGCTGCGCCAGCGCCGGGACATTCCCCTGGTCGGGTCCCGGCTGACGCTCGGCTTTATCCGGAGCAAGCTCGTCGAGCACCGGATCACGCCTGAGGTCCGTGAGGTCGCCGAAGGTACCCGGCAGCCGTTTGGGCCATTTGATCTTGAATTTTTCGCCGTCAATCACTCCATCCCCGATGCGCTCGCGGTCGGCATCCGCACCAGCGCCGGGCTGGTCCTGCACACCGGCGACTTCAAGATGGACCAGCTGCCGCTGGACGGGCGCCTGACGGACCTGGGCGGGTTCGCGCGGCTCGGTGCCGAGGGCGTCGACCTGCTGATGGCGGACTCCACCAACGCCGAGGTTCCCGGCATCGTGACCAGCGAGCGCGCGATCGGCCCGGTGCTGGCCGAGACGTTCCGGGCGGCCGACCAGCGGATCATCGTGGCGTGCTTCTCCAGTCACGTGCACCGGGTGCAGCAGGTGCTCGACACCGCGGCCGAGCACGGGCGCAAGGTCGCGCTCGTGGGCCGGTCGATGGTGCGCAACATGGGGGTCGCCCGCGAGCTCGGGTACCTGCACGTGCCGTCGGTGCCCGGCGGCCTCATCGTGGACATGCGCGACGCCGAGGAGCTGCCGCCCGACCAGATCGTGCTGATCTCCACCGGCTCGCAGGGCGAGCCGATGTCCGCGCTGTCGCGGATGGCCGGGCGCGATCATCAGATCAGGATCGCCGAGGGCGACACCGTGATCCTGGCGTCGTCCCTGGTCCCCGGCAACGAGACCGCGGTATCGCGGGTGATCAACGACCTGACCCGGCTCGGCGCGCGGGTGGTGCACAAGGGCAACGCGCTGGTGCACGTGTCCGGGCACGCGCCGGCTGGCGAGCTGCTGTACGTGCTCAACCTGGTGCGGCCGAGCAACTTCATCCCCGTGCACGGGGAATGGCGGCACCTGCGGGCGCACGCCGGCCTGGCCGCGCAGACCGGGGTACCGCCGGAGAATATCGTGATCGCCGAGGACGGCGTCGTGATCGACCTGGTCGGCGGCCGGGCGACGGTCGTGGGCAAGGTCCACTGCGGTTACGTGTACGTCGACGGGCTGTCGGTGGGCGAGGTGACCGAGGCGTCACTGAAGGACCGGCTCATCCTGGGCGATGAGGGCTTTGTGTCGGTGGTCATCGTGGTCGACTCCACCTCGGGCAAGCTGGTGGCCGGACCCGAGATCCACGCCAGGGGATCGGGGATCGACGAGAGCGCGTTCGACGCGGTGCGGCCGCTGCTGGAGGAGGTACTCGCGCGGGCGGCCGCCGACGGGATCAACGACGTGCATCAGCTGCGGCAGCTCGTCCGGCGGACCGTCGGCAAGTGGGTCAGCGACAACTACCGGCGCCGGCCGATGATCATCCCGATGCTGGTCGAGGTCTGAACGCCGGGTCTGAACGCCGGGGTCTCAGCGCAGGCCGTAGGCGCGGTGCACGTCGAATTCGTAGATCAGGCGCCCCTCATCGGCCATGGCGCGCAGGAACTGCTGCTCGTCCAGTTCCCGGCCGTACCACTGCAGCGGCCCGGCCGGCCGGCCCTGCATCTCGCGGAACAGCCGCACGTTCTCCGCGGCCGCGCCGGGCCCGTCGATGATGGTCACCGTCGTCTCCAGCGCCAGCCAGCTGAAGCCGGCGTCGAAGACGAACAGCGTGCACCGCGGATCCCGCCGCAGCCGCCTGGTCCGCACGCGGCTGGTTGTACCGCTGCTCCACACCCTGCCGTCGACCAGCGCCACGCCGACCCTGGCCACCTTGGCGGTGCCGTCGGTGGCGGTCGTGATCATGGCGGCTGAGTGATGGTCGGCCAGGTACCGGACCTCATCGTCAGACAGGCTCATGGCCCGAATCTACCGACTGCCGCCGTCCCCCGTGCCTGCCCGGCCCGCTCCGCCGTCCTGCGGGCGATGCGCGGGCGATGCCCTACGGCAGCTTCCAGTCGACGGGCTGGCCGCCGTGGCGCTCCAGCAGGGCGCTGGCGCGGCTGAAGGGCCGGGAGCCGAAGAAGCCCCGGTCGGCCGACATCGGGCTCGGGTGCGCCGACTCGACGAGCGGGACGCCGCGCAGGAGCGGGGCGAGGTTGCGGGCATCGCGTCCCCACAAGATGGCGACCAGCGGCGTGGGCCGCGCCGCCAGGGCCCTGATGGCCTGATCGGTGACTTCCTCCCACCCCTGGCCGCGGTGCGAGGCCGGCTTGCCGGGCTGGACCGTGAGAACCCTGTTCAGCAGGAGCACGCCGCGCTCGCTCCAGGGGGTCAGGTCGCCGGTCGCGGGCATCGGAAAGCCCAGGTCGGCGGTGTACTCGCGGAAGATGTTGATCAGGCTGCCGGGCAGCGGCCTGACGGTGGCGGCGACCGAGAAGCTCAGCCCGACCGGGTGGCCGGGGGTGGGATAGGGATCCTGGCCGACGATCAGCACCCGGACATCGTCGAAGGGCTGCTGGAAGGCGCGCAGGACGAGATCACCCGCGGGCAGGTACCGGCGACCCGCCGCGATCTGCGCTCGCAGGAAGTCGCCCATCGCGCTGATCTGCCCGGCGACCGGCTGGAGCGCGGTCGCCCAGCCCGCCTCGACGATCTCCGCCAACGCCCGTTCCGCCACGGGAAAGTACTCTAGCGGCGACACGCCGGGCAGCGCTCGTCCCGTGCGGGGCGGCCGATGCTCGCTATCGTGAACATCATGGCGACTCGTGCGCCCAAGAGCGCTGCACGCCCTCGGGAGGGCACGACTGGACGCCCGCGGTCGGCGAGCACCTCGAAAGGGGCCGCCGCCCGGTCCGGCGGCCGCTCGGCGAAAGCCCGCCGGCCAGGCCCGCAGAAAGCCCGCGGCCGGCGGAAGCCCGCTCCCCGAAGCCGGGCCGGGCGGCGTCCTGAGCCGTCGGCGAACCCGATCGTCATCCTGGTCGGCTGGGTCAGCAGCGTCATCTCCGCCGCGTGGATGGCGCTCGCGCACACGGTCGGGCTCCTCGTGCGTGCTCTGGGGCGCAGCGCCAGGGACCTTGACCCCGCGCACCGCAGGGACGGGGCCGGGCTCGCTGTCCTGGCCGCCGCCTTCGTGACCGCCTTGGTGACGTGGTGGCATCTCGGCAGCCCGGTGGGCACGGGGCTCGGGGCCCTGGTCCGCGGGACATTCGGCTCCGGGGCCTGGACGATACCCGTCCTGCTGGGGCTGCTCGCCTGGCGGCTCCTTCGGCACCCGGACAAGAACGCCGATACCGCCCGCATGGTGATCGGCTGGACGGCCCTGATCATCGGCGCCCTCGGCCTGGTGCACATGGCCAACGGCACCCCAGGGCCGGCGGACGGCGCCGTCGCGATGCGGGCCGCTGGCGGGCTCGTCGGTTACGTGGCCTCGGCGCCCCTGGCCGCGGCGCTCACGCCGTGGGCCGCGGCCCCGCTGCTCGCCCTGCTGACCGGGTTCGGCGTTCTGGTCATCACCGGGACTCCGCTGCACCGGGTTCCTGGCCGGCTGGCCGAGGCGCTCGGATTCGTCCGCCGCGGCGGACGGCCTGCTGACGGGGCCGTAACTGACGAGAGCGGCCAGGGGCTGGAGCCCAGGGGCCAGCTGAGCCGAGGGGCGCGCAGGCGCCAGCAGGCGCTCGAAGTGGGGGAGCACGAGCGGGCGTATGACACCCCGCTGCTGGGCGGGACCATCAATCGCGGCTCGGCGGCCGGCCAGGACGCGGCCGCGGCGGCCGCGGCCCGCGCCCTGGCCGCCGACGGGGAGGCGATGCCCGAGGCTCTCATGTTCGGGCCGGGCACGGGCCAGCCCGGCATGGGCCGCTCCGCCGCGTCGGCTGGGGCGGACGGCGCGCAGGAGGAGTCCTGGCGGCAATCGTGGTTCGGCCCGCAGGGTGATGCGGCCGCAGCCGCGCTGGGTGCCGCCGCGGCGGCCGGGGCGGAGAGCGGGTCGGCGCCGAAGAAGGCCGAGCAGCTGACCCTGGCCGCGTCCAGCGACGCCAGCTACACGCTGCCGCCGGCGGCCCTGCTGAAGCCGGGTACGGCGCCGAAGGCCAGGACGCGGGCCAATGACACGATGGTCGAGGCGCTGTCGGTGGTGCTGGATCAGTTTGAGGTGGACGCCCAGGTGACCGGCTTCACCAGGGGGCCGACGGTGACCAGGTACGAGATCGAGCTTGGCCCGGCGGTGAAGGTGGAGCGGGTCACCGCGCTATCGAAGAACATCGCGTACGCGGTGAAAAGCGCGGACGTGCGGATCCTGTCCCCGATTCCCGGCAAGTCGGCCATCGGGGTGGAGATACCGAACACCGACCGGGAGATTGTCAGCCTGGGTGACGTGCTGCGCTCGCAGGTGGCGACGGCCGACCATCACCCGATGGTGGTGGCGCTGGGCAAGGACGTCGAGGGCCGTACCGTCGTGGCCAACCTCGCGAAGATGCCCCACATGTTGATCGCCGGCGCCACGGGCGCGGGGAAAGCCCTGGCCCTGGACACGCCGATCCCAACACCAGACGGCTGGACCACGATGGGTGACGTTCACGTGGGGAGCCGAGTTTTCGACGAGACCGGCCAGCCGTGTACCGTCCTGGCCGCTACTGGCGTCATGCATGGTCGGCCGTGCTACGAGGTGGAGTTCAGCGACGGCACGGTCATCGTGGCCGACGCGGAGCACCAGTGGCGTACGAGTACGGCTGGCGGGCGACAGAGGCACAAGCGCCCCCCGCGTGGCTTGCCGTACTGGCCCGCTGCAGATGTTCAGCGAGTGACCGAGCGAGCCGCCGCGGTATTGAGCGAACCGGATCAGCTCACGGGGACCGCCGCGGTGCTGGCTGACGTTGGTCAGCAATTCCGCCACGTGCTCTACCAGGCTGTCGTGCCAGAATTGCCGCGCGAGAGCTCGGATGTACGGTCGGAATACCGGCGCGGAGGAAGCTCTGTCCGCAGGTGGTCTCCGGCATATTCCCGTCACCTGATCTACAAGGCGCTAGCGGAGCACGTCAGCAGGCCAGCCGGATCAGGACGGGTCCATGCCGATGAAGGACCCGTCACGACGGAGCAGATTGCTGCATCACTTCGCGTTCGTGGGGATGGCCGCGCCAACCACTCCGTCCAGCTATGCGGACCGCTGGATTACCCCGAGCAGGACCTTCTGCTTGCCCCGTACACCCTGGGCGCATGGCTCGGCGACGGCAACTCCGATTCGGCGACTATTACCAGTGCCGATGAGGAGATCCTGGCCGCGATTCGCAGTGACGGATACACGGTAACCAAGCAGAGCGCCCCGATGAAGTACGGGATCTCCGACCAGGACGGGCGGCGTCGGCGCCTGGCTGCCGGGGTCACTTTGGTCCGCCGGGGCATGAGCGTTGAGCGTGCCGCCGGCTGCGTCGGCATTGGGATCAGCGCCCTCCAGATGGCGGCTCGTGGCCTGGCTAGTCGCCGCCAGGTATCACAGGTCATCCCCGAAGAGCGGCTCGCAGCTTTCACCACTATTCATGGGCGCCTGGATCGGCTCGGGGTCCTTAAGAACAAGCACATCCCGGTCGAGTACCTGCATGCATCCGTTTCTCAGCGCCGCGCGCTGCTCGCCGGACTGCTTGACACTGATGGACATTGCAGCCGAAGCGGTGCCGTTGAGTTTGCCAATACGAATGAGCGACTGGCCCGTGACACGCTCGAACTGGTCCGTGGCCTGGGCTACAAGGCAAACCTTCGGACCAAGCCATGCAATGGACGCTACGAGCACAGTTCAATCTGCTACACGGTTAGCTTTACCGCGCATGACACGGTGTTCGCCCTCGGCCGCAAAGCGACTCGGCAGAGGCCTGTCGGCCCTGGAAGTCCTGCGCTGCGGCGGTACATCGTTGATGTTCGCCCGGTCGAGTCAGTGCCTGTTCGCTGCATTCAGGTGGACAGCTCCAGCAGGCTCTATCTCGCCAGCCACGCGTGCATTCCTACGCACAACTCAACCTGCATCAACGGGTTGATCACCTCGGTCCTGGTGCGTGCTACGCCGGATCAAGTGCGGATGATCCTGATTGACCCCAAGCGGGTGGAGCTGTCGGCCTACCAGGGGATACCGCACCTGATTACCCAGATCATCACCAACCCCAAGAAAGCGGCGGACGCGCTGCAGTGGGTGGTGGGGGAGATGGACCGGCGGTACGACGATCTGGCGGCGTCGGGCTTCCGGCACATGGATGACTTCAACAAGGCGGTGCGGGCCTGGAAGCTGACCGCGCCGCCCGGCAGCGAGCGGGTCTACGTGCCGTACCCGTACCTGCTGGTGATCGTGGATGAGCTCGCGGACCTGATGATGATCTCGCCGCGGGACGTGGAGGACGCCGTCGTGCGGATCACGCAGCTGGCCAGGGCGGCCGGGATCCATCTGGTGCTGGCCACCCAGCGGCCGAGCGTGGATGTGGTGACGGGCCTGATCAAGGCGAACGTGCCGTCCCGGCTGGCGTTTGCTACCTCGAGCCTGACGGACAGCCGGGTGATCCTGGACCAGCCGGGTGCGGAGAAGCTGGTCGGCCAGGGTGACTCGCTGTTCCTGCCGATGGGCGCGAGCAAGCCGCTGCGCCTGCAGAACTGCTACGTCACCGAGAAGGAAATCCGGGACATCGTCGCGCACTGCAAGAAGCAGGGCGAGCCGGATTACCGGGAGGATGTCGCGGCGCCGGAAGGCCGCCAGCGCGACATCGACGCTGACATCGGGGACGACCTGGAGCTCCTGGTCCAGGCCGCGGAGCTCATCATCAGCACGCAGTTCGGGTCCACGTCGATGCTCCAGCGCAAGCTGCGGGTGGGCTTCGCCAAGGCCGGCAGGCTGATGGACCTGCTGGAAAGCCGCGGCGTCGTTGGCCCGAGCGAGGGCTCCAAGGCCCGCGACGTCCTGGTCAGGCCCGACGACCTGGCCGCACTGCTCAACTCGCTGCGCGGCGGCCCCGGCAGCTGAGATTTAGCCCGGCAGCGGGCACCCGGATCTCGCTGCCGCCGCTAGCCTTGGAGGGCAGGCAGTGGCTGTGTCCGCAACCCCGGCGGTAGGCAGCGCGATAGAGCAGCGGAGGCGCGGCGTGAGCATCGGTGACGACCTGGCCATAGCACGCCGCCAGGCCGACCTGACCATTACGCAGGTGAGTCAGCGAACCCGCATCAGGGAGACGATCATCCGGGGCATCGAGCGCGGTGACTATTCCGCGTGCGGTGGCGACTTCTACGCCAGGGGACATATTCGCAGCATCGCCCGCGTGGTCGGCGTTGACCCGGAGCCGCTCATCAGGGAATACGACGCGATCCAGGGACCGCCTCCGCCCATCACGGCCGCCGACGTCTTCCAGCCGTCTACCCCGATCAAATTCAAGGAACGGCGCAGGCCGAACTGGACCGCGGCCATGGCGCTGGTCCTCGCCGTGATCGCCGGCCTGGTCGCATACCACCTCGTGCAGTCGCCGCCCGCCGCCAGCACGGCCGCCGGCCACTCCGCCGCAGCGCACGTGGCGACGCATCCCAAACGGCCGCACGCGACGGCGAAGGCAGCGCCCGCACGCCCGCATGAAGTGGTGATCCGGCTTGCGGCCGTGAACGATTGCTGGGTGCAGCTGACCAGCGCCTCAGGCCGGACGATATTCAGCGGGCTCGTCTACGCCGGGACGACCCGGTCCTGGACCGAGCGGCACGCCGTGAGCCTGCGGATTGGCGATCCGGGAGCGATCACGCTGACGGTGAATGGCAAGAGCCAGTCACCCGGCCCGTCCGGCGAGCCGGTCACGCTGAGCCTCGGGCCCGGCCAGGAGAGCTCCGGCTGACGTCACATGCGGCCTGCGGTGCCGTCGCACCTGCGGGATTACCGTAGTCTGCCGGTGTGTCGTCGAGCCAGGAAAACCCCCGCGAGACCGGGCGCACCGTCAGCCTGGTGACCCTCGGCTGTGCCCGCAATGAGGTCGACTCGGAAGAGCTGGCCGCGCGGCTGGAAGCCGGCGGCTGGGAGGTCACCGAAGACCCCGATCCTGACATCGTGCTGGTCAACACCTGTGGCTTCATCCAGGCGGCCAAGCAGGAGTCCATCGATGAACTGCTGAGCGCGGCCTCGCCCGGCACGAAGGTGGTGGCGGCGGGCTGCCTGGCCGAGCGCTATGGCTCCGGGCTCGCAGATGCGCTGCCGGAGGCGCAGATCCTCAGTTTTGACGATTATGAGGGCATCGCGGGCAGGCTCGATCAGGTGCTGGCCGGCCAGCGATGGCCCGCGCACGCTCCCAGGGACCGCAGGCGCCTGCTCCCGGTGTCACCCGTGGGCCGGCCGGGGGCCGCCGGGGGCCATCTTCCCGGACATGGCACGCTGGCCGCGCCGGGCGTGCAGCCCATCGAGGACCTGCCGCCGGGGATCGCGCCCGCATCGGGGCCGCGGGTGCTGCGCCGCAGGCTGGGCGGTGGCGTGGTGGCGCCACTCAAGATCGCCTCGGGATGCGATCGCCGATGCAGTTTCTGCGCCATTCCCGCCTTCCGCGGAGCGTTCGTTTCCCGGCCCCCGCAGGACCTGATCGCGGAGGCTGGCTGGCTGGCCAGTCACGGCGCGCGGGAGCTCTTGCTGGTCAGCGAGAACTCAACTTCCTATGGCAAGGACCTGGGCGACCTGAGGCTGCTCGAGACGCTGCTTCCTGAGCTCGCCGCGGTACCGGGCGTCCAGCGGGTCAGGGTCAGTTACCTGCAGCCCGCCGAGGTGCGGCCGGGGCTCGTCGAGGTGATGACCTCCGCCGCGGGCGTGGCCCCGTACTTCGATCTCTCCTTCCAGCACGCCAGCGGCCCGGTCCTGCGCGCGATGCGCCGCTTCGGCGACCGTGAGCGCTTCTGCGGGCTGCTCGATCAGATCAGGCAGCTGGCCCCGCAGGCGGGCGTCCGGTCGAACTTCATCGTGGGCTTCCCCGGCGAGGCTGATGCCGATGTTGAGGAACTGCAGCGCTTCCTCGCCGATGCGCGGCTCGACGCGATCGGGATCTTCGGGTATTCCGACGAGGACGGCACCGAGGCGGCGTCGCTGCCCGGCCAGCTGCCCGCCGAGGAGATCGCGCGCCGGGTCGAGGATCTCGCGGACCTGGCTGACGACCTCATGAATCAGCGCGCGGCGGAGCGGATCGGCGAGACCGTCGAGGTGCTCGTCGAGGAGCTCGCAGGCCCCGGTCGCTACACCGGCCGGGCCGCGCACCAGGCTCCGGAGGTGGACGGAACCACCGAGGTGCGGGCCAGCTGGCCTGTCGCCGTCGGTGACATGGTGCCGGCCAGGGTGACCGGGTCCGAGGGCGTGGACCTGGTGGCGGATGCGATCGCGTCACCGAATCTGCGCCACCCAGACCTGCGGGAACGCGTTGAGTCGGCCTGATGCCGGCGCTTCGGGGGAAGATGACCAGGGGGCCGGGGCAGTCCCTCCGCCTGGCCTGGTCAACGTCGCCAACGCGCTGACGCTGCTGCGGCTCGCCCTGGTGCCGGTCTTCGTGCTGTTTCTCCTGGCTGGGGGTCCGGGCTGGCGGATCGCCGCCTTCGTGGTGTTCGCGGTCGCATCCATCACCGACATCCTGGACGGCGAGCTGGCCCGCCGGCGCAACCTGATCACGGATTTCGGCAAGATCGCCGATCCGATCGCGGACAAGGCACTGACCGGATCGGCTCTGGTCACGCTCTCGGTCCTCGGCCAGCTGTCCTGGTGGGTCACGGCCATCATCCTGTTCCGCGAGCTCGCGGTCACCGGCCTGCGGTTCTGGGTTATCCGGCGCGGCGTCATCGCGGCGAGCCGGGGCGGCAAGCTCAAGACGCTGCTTCAGGTGATCGCGATCAGCCTGTATGTGCTGCCGGGGAATCTCGGGGCAGCGCGGGACGTGGTCATGGCGGCGGCCGTCGTGGTCACCGTCGTCACCGGCGGCGACTACGCGGTCAGGGCGGTGCGCCTGCACCGCGCTGTGCCGCATCACCAGCTGGTCCACGGGCCGGAGACCGCGGGGGCCGGTGAGCCCTCGTGACCAGCGCGGATAACCTGGCCGCCAGCCAGCCGGCAGCAGCGGAGGCCGGGCTAGAGGGGTCGGCCCGTGCCCGCCGCCTGGCGGCCGATGCCATCGCGCTGCTGATCGCCCGCGGCCAGGCCGTTGCCGTGGCCGAGTCGCTGACCGGCGGGATGCTCGCGGCCGCGCTGACCTCGGTGCCCGGCGCCTCGGCCGCCTTCCGCGGCGGTGTGGTCGCCTACGCCACCGACCTGAAGGCGTCGCTGCTCGGCGTGCCGGAGGCCCTGCTGGCCCGGTCTGGTGCCGTCCACCCGGACGTGGCCCTCGCCATGGCGGAAGGCGCACGCCGGCGGCTGGCCGCGGCCGTCGGGGTCGCTACCACGGGCGTGGCCGGCCCTGATCCAGCCGACGGTCAGCCCGTCGGTACCGTGCACATCGCGGTCAGCGTGCCAGGGCGGGCGGTCACCCGCCCGCTGGCCCTGTCCGGCAGCCGGCATGAGATCCGGGCGGCGACGGTAGAGCACGTTCTCGCCCTCGTGGTCAGCCTTTTGCAGGAAGAGGTAACATGATTACAGCGTTACATTATGAAACACGCGCCCATCCCCTCTCCCGTACCGTCCGTGCGGCCAGGTACGGTGGAGGAATAAGGGGCTCGGCTTCAGGAAGGGAGTGCGGCGATGGTCCTGCTTCGTCACTTGCTCGGTGACGCGCTGCGGCAGCTTCGTCTCCGGCAGGGTCGCACCCTCCGTGAAGTCTCGGCCGCCGCGCGCGTATCGCTGGGATATCTCTCCGAGGTTGAGCGTGGCCAGAAGGAAGCATCCTCTGAGCTGCTCGCCTCCATCTGCGGCGCGCTGGGCGCGCCGCTTTCGCATGTGCTGCGGGAAGTCTCGGATAACTTCGCCCTGGCCGAACTGCAGAGCGAGCCGGTGTTCGCGGGTCTCAGGGAGCGTTCGCCGGGCATGCCGGCCGGGGCCGACCGGGCCAGCGCAGGTCAGGGAAGCCGGCCGCCGGTCGGGTCACCGGCCTCGTCGCGGATGGCGGTACCCGCGGGGACCAGGCTGCCGGAACCGGCCGGGACGCGGATGCCCGTACCCGCAGGCACCAGGCTGCCGGTGCCGGCCGGGGCGCGGATGGTCGTGCCCCCGTCCGCGCGGCGCAGGCAGAAGCTTGGCTCGCGTGCCGGTGACCGCCTGATGACGCCGTCAGAGCCCTTGCTCGACACCGCAGCGCTGCCCGCCACCCAGCCCGTTTACGACCAGGTGGCCCGTACTGGCCTGGATATCACCAACATGGTGCCGGTCTAGGCGCTGACCTCCTGGCCTTTGCCTCGATTGGCCTGGCCTCGATCTACCCGGCCTAGATCGGCTTGGCCTCGATCGGCCTGGCCTCGATCGGCCTGGCCTCGATCTGGCTAGCCTCGATCAGGCCGACCCCCGCCGGTTCCGGCCTGCCCGGCCGCCGGCCCCCGTCTCGCGTGACTTACGCCCATGCGCGCGGGTCATCGGCCAGCTTGCGGATGCTGTCTGGCAGTTCGCCGGACACGATGTGCGCCAGGGAGACATCTTCGAGGATGGCCCGCTCGTTCGCTCTCAGCGCAATCCAGACCGTCTGGAGCGGCTCGGCCGCGCCGATGTAGCCAAGGTTCTCCGGGCGCTCGCCGCGCACGCCGACCAGGGGGCCGTCGATGGCCCTGATGATGTCGGCCAGGGAGATCTCGGCCGCCGGCCTCGCGAGCCAGAAGCCCCCGTCGGGGCCTCGCTGGCTGCGGACCAGGCCGCCGCGGCGCAGCTGGGTCAGGATCGCCTCGAGAAACTTGCCCGGGATATTCTGCGTGCGGGCGAGCTGATCGGCCGTAACGTGGCCGCCGCCCGAGGCGGCGAGTTCGATGGCGGCGCGCAACGCGTAATCGGCGCGGGCGGACAGACGCATGTCAAGCATTATGCAGGTAAACGGCTTCGGCCTGCTGGCGGGACACGTCAGCGGGGCTCCCCGGCGATAGTTCGCGCGCTCCGCATCGGCCGCCCGCTCGGCCGCCCGCTCGCGTCGGCCACCTGCTCCCGTCGGCCTACCTGCTCCCGTCGGCTACCTGCTCGCCCGCCGACGATCCTCCGGCCGATCAGGCCTTGCGGGCGACGCCCGCGCAGGCCGTCCGGCGTCGCCCGGATCCGGTACCGGGCGGTCCCGGTCGCAGGCGGCTATCGTTGGGGGGCGACCGCGGATGTCAGCGCCGTTGCTCGTCGTCCGGTGGGAGGTCGCATCGTTGGATCGAGCCGTCCTCGTACTTGACGGGACGTCGCTGACCTGCGGTCAGGTGGCGGCTGCCGCGCGGGGGCAGGTGCGGGTCAAGCCGGGCGAGCAGGGGATTGCGCGGGCCCGTGCCGCAGCCGAGGTGGCGGCCAGTGTTGCCACCGGCCGGGAGGTCTACGGACGGACTACCGGCGTCGGCGCCAACCGCGGCCTGGCGGTCACCGCCGACGATGCCGCGCGGCACGGGCTCAGGCTGCTGCGCAGCCATGCCGGCGGCAGCGGCCCGCTCATCGCGGCCGAGCTGGGGCGGGCCATGCTGGTAGTGCGAGCCAATCAGATCGCGGCGGGCGGCTCCGGGGTGGATCCGGGCGTCCTTGACGTGCTCGCCGATAGTGTCAACCGCGGGCTGTCGGTGCCCGTCCCGATGTACGGCGCGATCGGCACCGGTGACCTGACCGCGCTGGCCGCCGCCGCCCTGTGCCTGCTCGGCGAGCGGGCGTGGCGGCCCGCCCCGTCAGACCCGCCGAGGTTCGCGCTGGCCTCGGCCGACGCGCTCGCGTTCATCTCCAGCAACGCCGCCACCCTCGGCGAGGCGGCACTGGCCTGCCATGATCTCGGCGAGCTGCTGCTGGCGGCGATGCCGATTGCGGCTCTCTCGCACCTGGCCGTCGACGCCTCCGCCGAGCCGCTGGCGGCACAGGTGCACCAGGCGCGGCCGCATCCCGGCCAGCAGGTGGTGGCAGCAACGCTGCGCGGCCTGCTGGACGGCGAGACCGGCCCGGCGGCACGGATCCAGGATCCGTATGGGTATCGTGCGCTGCCGCAGGTGCACGGCCCGGCGATCGACGCGCTCGGCCATGCCGACCAGACGGTCACCGTCGAGCTGAACGCGGCGGCTGAGAATCCCCTGATCGATGTCGCCGGGCGGACCGTCTGGCACAACGGGAACTTCCACACCGCCTACGCCGGGCTGGCGCTGGACGCGGTCCGGGCCGCGGTGTTCCAGACCTCGGCGCTGTCCGCGGCGCGACTGGGCACCCTAGTCGAGCCTGCCTTCACCAGCCTCGCCCCGTTCCTGGCGACCGACCCGCCGCCCAGCTCCGGAATCATGATCCTGGAGTACGTCGCGCATTCCGCGATCGCCGACATCCGGCGGCTGGCCGCGCCAGCCGCGCTCGGCAGCGCGGTGCTGTCCCGCGGGGTTGAAGAGCACGCCGGATTCTCGACTCAGTCAGCGCGGGCCACAACCGACGTGATCGGCGCCTACCGGATAGTTCTCGCCTGTGAGCTGGTCGCCGCGGTGCGGGCACTGCGGCTGCGCGGCATCCGGCCGGCCAGCCCGGCGCTGGCGGAAGCCTTCGGCCTAGCCGTCGGCGAGCTGTCACCCAATACGGCAGACCGGTCACTCGACGGCGATCTCACCGCCGCGCAGGCCCTGCTCACCCCCCTGGCCGGGTACGCGAAGAAGGCCGCGGCGGCCTGACGGCGCAGGTCCTGCCCCGCCGCCCGACCAGGGACGCGCTGAAATCCCCGCCCGCTGACCGGCCTGACCAGGCATCAAGGGCGCTGAAACCATGCTCCCCGCCGGCTGAGATCCGGCACGGGCTCCCGGCGGGCGGGGCTGGTCCACCGGAGCTGAGGCTCAGCTCTCGTCGAGTTCTGCCGCGGCGACCTGGCTGGCGTCCGCGGTACGGCGCAGGAAGCCGGCGATGAGCTCAAGGTCGTCGTCCTCATAGCCCGCGCAGATCCTGGCCAGCGCCGCGTTCATCCCCGAGGCGAGACGCAGGATCTCCGCCCGCCGGCTGCGCACGGGACGGACCACGACACCGCGCCGGTCGGCCGGGTCGCGCTCGCGGACGATCCAGCCGCCGCGCTCGAGCCGATCGATAACGCCGGTCATGGTCGCGGGGTGAAGGCCGGCCCGTCGTGCCACGGTGCTCGGGCTGACCGGGCCGTAGCGGTCGATCAGGTCCAGGCACTCAAGGTCAGTGCCCTTGAGGTCGAGGCGCCCGCCGATGCGGTGATTGAGCAGGGACATATGCACGCTCAGGTCGCGCAGTGATTCCCTGACCGCGTGGTTCAGCGCGCTCCGCTGACGCGTCGCCTCGGGGTCAGTAGACGGTATCGAATCCATATGATATGATCTCCGTAATATATGAGGTACGAAAACAATATACCGGAAGGCCGGCCGGATGGCTCTGGCCCGAGCCGTGCGGCGTCACGGCTGCGACCGGACCGGCGCTAGAGCATCGGCGCAGCCTGACCCGCACAGAAAGCTGACATCATGAAGCTCACCATCCTGGGCGCGACGGGCGGTACCGGAACCTGTCTGGTCGGGCAGGCGCTCGCGGCCGGCCATGAGGTCACGGCGGTCGTCCGCGATCCAGGGCGCCTCGCACTCCCCGATGGCCCCGCAGTGCCGGGCGACCTGACACCCTCCGGCCGCCGGGACCTGACATCTCCAGGGCGCCCGGACCTGACATCCCCAGGCCGCCCGGCAGTCCCGGCCGGTCAGCGGCTGCGGATCGTCACCGCCGACATCATGGACCCGGCCGCGATCATCCCGGCCGTAACCGGCGCGGACGCCGTACTTTCGGCGGTCGGCCCGCACGGCACCGGGCCCACTACGGTCAGCCAGGACAGCTGCCGCAGCATCATCCAGGCCATGCGCAAGACCGGCGCCCGCCGGCTCCTGGTGGTCACCGGCTCCATCGTCGCCGACGAAGGGGAGAGCCCCTACCTGCGCTACCTGGTCAAGCCCCTGGTCCGAGGCACGTTCCTGCGTCACGTCTGCGCCGACATGCGCCATGCCGAGGATGAGATCCGCGCGAGCAACCTGGACTGGACAATCGTCCGCCCGCCCTCGCTAACCGGCCAGATCGCCAGGGGGACCTACCGCACCGCTATCGACCGTAACCTGCCGCATGGATTCACGATCTCCCGGGCGGACGTCGCGGCCTGCATGCTCATGCTCATCCGCGACCCGGCGACCGTGCACCGGCATGTCTGCATCGCCAACTGACGCTCCTGATCGTGATCGCTGCCTAGCCGCGCAGGCGCAGGCCTCGGGGGGTGGGGCGGAATCCGGCTGCCTCGAGGGACTGAGCAAGCGGGGAGTCGTACACCCCGCTTCCGTCGGCGCGCTCCACGGTGAGCCTGCCGAGTGCGCCATGCCGGACGGCATCGGCCAGGGCAGCGGCAGCCGGCCCGAGCAGTTCGGGATCGCTGGTCCAGGACAGCAGGGTCTTGCCGCCGCGCTCGACGTACAGCACGAGCTCGCCCGCGGCCAGCACGACCAGTGCACCGGCCTTGCGTCCGGGCCGGTGCCCGCCCGCCGTCTCATCAGGTCGCGGCGGCCATGGCAGGGCAGCGCCGTAGGCGTTCGCCGGATCCGCGGCGGCGAGTACGACCACCGGGTCCCGCTCCCGCCCGCCCGGTGCCGCCGATCCGCCCGGTCCAGGGAATCCGCCTGGTCCCGGGAATCCGCCTGGTTCCGCCGGTCCGGGCAGCGTCGCAGATCCGGCCGGGCTGGCCGATCCGGACCGGTCGGCCAGCGGCTCGCCGGCCTGCCATCCGGGCAGCACGGCCGCGGCCAGGGCCGGCCCGGCGGCCGGCTCCCGGCGGGCCGAGACCGTCTCGGCCATCGCGCGCATCCGGTCCACGGCGCCGGGCAGCGCGAACTGGGCTGCTCCGAGCCCTTCGACGAAATAGCCGCGCCGGCACTGGCCTGTTTCCTCCATCGCCCGCAGCACCGGGTAGAGGGCGCTGAACCCGCCAGGGACGCGCTCGGCCATAGCGGCGCCCCTGATCACGATGCCGTGCCGGTCGAGCAGCGTCAGCGCGAGCGCATGCATCCGCCGTGTCTGGTCCGTCTCGGGCGGCGGCAGCAAAGACCAGCGGCCGCTCACGGTCGGCGGGCCGCCGCGTGACGGCACGATGCCCCGGCCGAAGCCCGGCCGATGCGGACCGGCCCGGCCGCCGCTCCGCCCGGCCGCCCGCAGGCCGCCGCCTCCGCTGCCGCGGCCCGTGATGCCGCGGCCCGTGATGTCGCTGCCCGTGATGTCGCGGCCGTTAACCGGCTGGCCGACGGCATCGGGGGGCGGCGCCGAAGGCGGCGGATCGAACGCCGGACGACCCGTGGCGAGTACCGTCCGCAGCGGAGCCAGGGTGTCGTTGGTCAGCCGCCCGGCCCAGACCAGATCCCAGATCGCGCTCGCGACGGCCCGGTCCCCGCCGAGTCCGGCCCGGCGCGGCACCGGCGGTCCGGGAGTGGTAGAGGACCCGCCCGCGCGGCCGGAGCCGTCCGTCGCCGCGCTGGCCGGGCTGGCGCTGAGCCACTCGGCTACGCGGTCGGCCAGCGCGCGGAAGAACAGCGCGCCGCCGCCGTCCAGCGCGGCGAGTATCCCGTCGTGAACGGGTGTCATCGTGATCTCGCCAGGCTCGGGGAACAGCAAGGGCGCCACGGCCGCCGGTGCGAGCACGACCCAGCCGTCGCTGCCGGGAAGCCCGCCCGCGCCCGACCAGACGACCTCGCCGGCGGCGGTCAGCTCGTCCAGCAGCGCGGGCGAGTAGCCGGGCAGGCGGCCCGGCAGCACCAGGCTCTCCAGTGCCGAGGCGGGAACGGCCGCGCCCGCCAGCTGCTCGACCACGTCGTAGACAGCGTCCGGCCCGGTGCTCCTGGCCCGGCGGCCGGGCAGGGCCCGGTCCCTGGGAGCCCGCTGGCCCGCGTGCTGCCAGGCGGGCAGGAAAGCGCCGAGCGCCTTCGGCGGCACCGGCTCGGCCTCCTTGCGCAGCTTGGCCAGGCACCGGCGGCGCAGCAGCCGCAGCACCCCGGCGTCGCACCACTCGGTGCCCCGGCCGCCGGGCAGGAACTCGCCCTCCGCGATCCTGCCCTCGGCCGCCAGGCGGCGCAGGGTCCCGGCCACCACCGCCACGCCGAGGCCGTACCGCTGCGCCGCCGCGGCGGCGGTGAACGGGCCGCGGGTCCTGGCGTACCGGGCGATCAGATCGCTGAGCGGATCGCGAACCGGCTCAGTGAAGGCGTCGGGGATGCCGAGCGGCAGCGGCGTGCCGAGTGCGTCGCGCAGCCGTCCGGCGTCCTCGATCGCCGCCCAGCGCGGCTCGGCCGCCACCCTGACCTCGATCACCCGCCGTTGCGCGGCCAGTGCGGCCAGCCAGAGCGGCGCGGCCTCGTGATCGGCACAGCGCTCGGTCACCTCCGCCGCCGATAGCGGCCCGATCTCGCGGATCAGGTCGGCCAGGCCCTCGGCGCTGGTGCAGGTCCGGCTCGGGGCTAGCCGCTGCAGTTCCCGTTCCGCATCCGCGACGATCAGCGGGTCGAGCAGCTCCCTCATGTCCGCCTGGCCCAGCAGCTCGGCCAGGAGAGCGGAGTCCAGCGCCAGCGCCTGCGCCCGCCGCTCGGCCAGGGGCGCGTCGCCCTCGTACATGAAGGCGCCCACATAGCGGAAAAGCAGAGACCGGCCGAACGGGGAGGCGGCGGGAGTCTCGACTTCCACCAGCCGGACGCTTCGCGCCGCCAGATCGCGCATCAGGCTGGTCAGGCCGGGCACGTCGAATACGTCCTGCAGGCACTCGCGGACGGTCTCCAGCACGATCGGGAACGTGCCGTACTGGCTGGCGACCGCGAGCAGCTGGGCCGATCGCTGGCGCTGCTGCCACAGCGGGGTACGCCGGCCGGGCTGGCGCCTGGGCAGCAGCAGCGCGCGGGCCGCGCACTCCCTGAATCTCGACGCGAAGAGGGCCGATGCTCCCAGCTCGGTGGTGACCAGCTGCTCGACCTCGTCCGGATCAAGCACCGCGATGCCGGCCGGCGGCGGGTCGTCGGCGTCCGGGACGCGGATCACGATGCCGTCGTCGGTGTGCATGGCCTGCACATTCATGCCGCCGTAGCGTTCGCGCAGCCGGGCGGCGATGGCCAGGGCCCAGGGGGCATGCACCTTGGCGCCGTACGGGCTGTGCAGGATCAGCCGCCAGTCGCCGAGCTCGTCGCGGAACCGCTCCATGACCAGGGTCCGGTCGTCAGGCACGTAACCGGTGGCCTCGCGCTGACCGGTCAGGTAGGAGACCAGGTTGCTGGCCGCCAGGTCGTCCAGGCCGTCGGCATGCAGGCGCGCGGTCGCGTCCTGCGGGCTGGCCGCGCCGAGCTCACGGCAGTACGCGCCGATCGCGGCGCCGAGCTCGGCGGGACGGCCCGGCGCGTCGCCGTGCCAGAACGGCAGCTTGCCCGGCTGCCCTGGCGCGGGGGTGACCAGGACCTGGTCGGCCGTGATGTCCTCGATCCGCCACGAGCTCGCGCCGAGCACGAAGACGTCACCGACCCTGGACTCGTAGACCATCTCCTCGTCCAGCTCACCGACGCGCCGGGAGTGCCTGCCGCTCTTGTCGCGCTGGCCGCCGGCCAGGAACACGCCGAACAGGCCTCGGTCGGGGATCGTGCCGCCGTTGGTGACGGCCATCCGCTGGCCGCCCGGCCGGCCGCGAAGCGTCCCGGTGGTGCGGTCCCAGACCAGCCGGGGCCGCAGCCCGGCGAATTCATCGCTCGGGTAACGCCCGGCGAGCATGTCCAGGACGGCCTCGAGCACCGGCCTGGTCAGGCCGCTGAACGGCGCGGCCCGCCGGACCGTCTGCTCCAGCTCGGTGACATCCCAGTCGTCCATCGCGGTCATGGCGACGATCTGCTGGGCGAGGACATCGAGCGGGTTGCGCGGCATCCGCAGTTCCTCGATCTGCCCGCTGTGCATCCGCTGGGCGACCACGGTGGCCTGCACGAGGTCGCCCTGGTACTTCGGAAAGATCACGCCGCGGGAGACATCGCCGACGTTGTGGCCGGCCCGGCCGGTGCGCTGCAGGCCGCTGGCCACCGACGGCGGAGACTCGACCTGGATGACCAGGTCCACCGCGCCCATGTCGATGCCGAGCTCCAGGCTGGAGGTGGCGACGACGGCGGGCAGCCGCCCGGCCTTCAGCGCCTCCTCGATCTGGGTGCGCTCCTGCCGGGATACCGAGCCGTGGTGGGCGCGGGCGACCTCGGCCGGAGCGCCCGTGCCCGAACCCGCCTCGGCCATGATCTCGGCCGGCCCGAGGACCGCCCGCCGGGCGGCGTCGCCGGCGCCCGCGCCCTGGCCTGCGTCGGGCCCCTGTGTGGCCCAGGGGTCCGGTGGCAGCCCCGCGGGCGAATCCCGCCGGGCCTGCTCCTCGATGCGCTCGGCGGCCAGCTCATTGAGCCGGGCACAGAGCCGCTCGGCGAGACGGCGGGAGTTGGCGAAGACAATCGTGGACTTGTGACTCTGGATGAGGTCGAGCACGCGCTCCTCGACGTGCGGCCAGATCGAGTGCCGCCGGACCGGGTTGTCCTGGACGCTGTCCGGATCGCCGCCGGCCTGGCCGGTGATTCCCGCGCCGCCGGCCGTCTCCAGGTCGGACATGTCCTCGACCGGAACGACGATCTTCAGCTCGATCCGCTTATCGCTGGGCGGCTGGACGATCGTGACCGGCAGCGCGCCGCCCAGGAACGCGGCGACCTCCTGCGGCGGCCGGACCGTAGCGGACAGCCCGATCCGCTGCACCGGCCGCCGGTCCGCCGCCCTGCGCAGCGCGTCGAGCCGCTCCAGGGACAGCGCCAGGTGGGCGCCGCGCTTGCCTCCGGCCAGCGCGTGCACCTCATCGACGATGACCGTCTCGACGCCGCGCAGGCCCTCCCGTGCCTTCGAGGTGAGCAGCAGGAACAGGGACTCGGGCGTGGTAATCAGGATGTCCGGCGGCTTGCTCGCGAGCTTGCGCCGCTCATCCGCGGCGGTATCGCCGGTGCGGATGCCGACCCTGACCTGCGGCTGCGGCAGGCCGAGGCGTCGCATCGCATGACCGACGCCGGTCAGCGGGGAGCGCAGGTTGCGCTCGATGTCGACGGCCAGGGCCTTGAGCGGCGAGATGTACAGCACCCGGCACCGCAGCTGCGGATCTTCCGGCACTGGCTCCGTGATCAGCTTGTCGATGGCCCAGAGGAAGGCGGCCAGCGTCTTGCCGGAGCCGGTCGGCGCCACGACCAGCGTGCTGTCGTCCTTGGCGATGGATGCCCAGGCCTGAGCCTGCGCCGGGGTCGGCTCGGCGAAGGCCGCCGTGAACCAGGCCGTGGTCGCTTCGCTGAAGTCAGCGAGCCCCAGGCCGGCGGGGGATGAGCGGGCAGCCATCCCACCATCCTGCCTTGCCCCACCGACAGAGCGGCCGTCACGCGCCATGCTGGCGGTCCTGCCCGGCGGGTCGCCGGCGCGTGGCGCGGAAGGCGGCGACGCGGTTACGGTTCTGGCAGGTCAGTGAGCAGTACCGCTTGTGCCGGGCCGGCGACTGGTCCACGTATACGTCGGCGCATCGCGTGCCAGGCGCACACTCCGAGCCTGCGGGCGTCTCCCCACTGGATGAGCAGCTGGAACAGCGTGAGCACGCAGGCCACGAGGAACTGCTGAGAGGCCGGGGCCGCCCATTCCTCGACGAGCGGGCCGCCGTCGCGGCCGAGTCGGGGCGCGGGGGCACTACGGGCGAGCAGGTCGTTGACCTCCGCGACGACCGCATCGTCGGTCGGCGCCGTGAAGACCGGGTACAGCGCGTCAGCGACGCGAGTCATGTCCTGGTCGGTGAGCCGCGCCGCGGCCGGGCCGTCGCCGATCTGGTGCGCGGCCGCCAGGGCGATGAGGTCCGGGTATTCGTGATCTTGCTCGCCGGCGGCCTGCCGAGGTGCGCTGCCCCACTGATTGACGACATTGACCACGAAGTCCACGGGCAGCGCCCTGACGGCCGGAGGGCGGGACTCCAGTGCGCTCATTCCCCCAGTGTAACGCGTAAGACCGTGTTCTTCAGTTACCGTCACCGCTCTCCAAGGTGTAACGTCTATAAAGAAGTTATGACGTTACAGCGGAGAGGAAGGACGATGGTCGAGCTAGGTGTACTCCCCGGATTCCTCCTGGCGGTGCTGCTGATCTGCCTGGCGCCAGGGCCGGACATGGCCTTCATCATCGCCACCTCAACCGACCGGGGCTCGCGGGCCGGCGTCCAGTCCGCGCTCGGCATGGCGATCGGCATGGCCCTGTGGACCGTCGCCACCGCACTCGGCCTGGCCGCGCTGCTGCACGCCGAGCCTGCCGCCCTCCTCGTGATCCGAGTCGTCGGCGCCGCCTACCTGCTGTGGCTCGGGATCACCACGCTGCGGTCCGCGCGCAGGTCCTCAGCCAGCCAGCAGGCGCCGTCCCCGGCCGGGAGAAATCTCGTGGTCAGGGGGATGATGGCGAACCTCGTCAACCCGAAGGTGGTGGTGTTCTTCGCCGCCTTCCTCCCCCCATTCGTGCGAGCCTCGGCCGGCCCGGCCAGCCTGCAGCTGCTGACCCTGGGCGGCCTGTTCCTCCTGACCGGGCTCGGGGTCGACTGCATGGTGGCCCTGGCCGCCGGGCATCTGCGGCAGGCCCTGCGCGCCGGAGGACGGCTGGCGGCCGGGCTCAGCCTGACCGCCGGGGTCGTCCTGTGCGTTCTGGCGGGCACCCTCGCGGCCGGAGTTGCGTAGCCCGCCGCTAACGCGGCCATCACCTGAGTGCGGCACCGGGAACGTCAGTGATACCACTGCGCCGCTACCGGCGAGCGCTGCCGCAGGTCGTCGCGGATCTCGCCCCCCAGGCGCCGGGTCTCATGGCGATTGATCAGGGCGCCCGCCATAGCCCCAGTCAGCAGCGGCCCGAGCGAGACCGCGCTCGTCCCGGCCCGTGCGGCGAGCCGGCGATGCAGGCGCCTGCGCAGCGGTGACCCCATGGCCAGGACGAGGCCGGTCGGCGCGAGGCCCACGCCCCGCCGGTTGGCCCAGGCTCCGGTGTAGGCGGTCATGCGCTCCACGACCGAGCCCGGTGCCCGCATGCCGAACACCTCATGCAGCTCGGCAATCAGCTTGATCTCGATCCCGACCACGGTGATGGTCTCGGTCGCGAGCTCAGCCGCGAAGCCGGGCAGGAACGGCAGCACCGCCCACGTTCCGACGGCGGCCCCCACACCGGCCGACGTCCGCGCCGCGCTCCTGATCAGCGCGTCGGCCAGCTCTTCCGGTGAGAGACCAGGAAACTGCGCGCGCAGGGTGGCCTGATCCCGCACGGGCAGCCGCGGTACCCGCGCGAGCACTTCGGACATGACACGGGCGCCAGTCCAGCGGGCGCCTCGGCCGACGGCCTGGGCGCCGCGCGTGGCCGCCCTCGCGCTGCGGCCCGCGGCTCGCGCGCCCAGCCCGCTGGCGCGCGTACCCGGCCCGCTGGCCGGGTCGCCGGGTTCGCGGGCCTGGCCGTCGAGTTCGGCGGCCGCCCCGCCCCGGCGCGTGACTCGCGCCAGCGGCCCGGCGAGCCTGCGCCTGATCCTCCGGCCCTCTTGCACGAGATCGCCGTCCAGGCCGGCGGTATACGCTCCCAGGCCCTGGTCCAGGTCCTGGCCCGGCTCCGGTGCCGGCTCGCCGCTTGCCCTTGCTGAAGTTTCCATGAGACCGGAGTACCCGTACCTGGCCGTTACACGCAAGCCGGGCGCGGGCGATGCCCGGGGACCGGCGGCAATGCGGGCCGCGGCGCGGGCCGCCGCAGCTGGCGCTACGCAGCTGGCGCTACGGAGCTGGCCCTACGCGGCCGCGCAGGCGATCCGGTAGCGGTCGATGACCACGGCGGCCACCGCCGGGTGGCCGCCGAGCGGCGCGGTGACCCAGTCCGCCTTCGCGTGCCGGAGCCGGTCATGGAAGGTTCCCGGTGCGAGCAGGTACGTCGCGAGCGCGACAGGCCCGCAGGTGCGGGCCCGCAGCTCGGCTACCGCCTCGTCCACCGCTGGCTGCGCCGCGGACGCGAACGCCGCGACCACCGGCGCGCCGAGCACCTCCTCCAGCAGCTCGGCCTGGCGCCGTACGTCCACGGCGGCCAGCGGGTCGCTGGAGCCGGCCGCGGCCAGCACCACCGGCGTGCCGGGCGGCACGCCCGCCTCCGTCAGCCGCCCGGCCAGCGCCGTCACCAGCAGCGGGTCTGGTCCGAGCGATGCCGCCATCCGCGCACCCGCCGCGCGGGCCGCGCTGGCTATGTCGGTGGTCAGGTGATAGCCGCTGGAGAGCAGCAGCGGGACGATGACAACGTTCTGCCCGGCCGCGCTGAGCGCCGCGGCCAGCGACGGCTCCGCATGCTGGACGTACGCCACCCGCACGTCGAGCACCGGCGCGAGCCGGGTGACCTGGCGGGCGACGTCACTGGCCGCCGCACTGGCCGCCGGGTGCCTGCTGCCGTGCGCGACGGCCAGCAGGGTCGGCCTGCTCATGGCGAGCGGAGCTGGTCGCGGAGACGGACGACGTCCCCCACGACCACGACGGCCGGCGGGCGGACGCCCGTGCGGGCGGCATCGGCGGCCACCTGGCCCAGCGTCGAGATCACTACCTGCTGGCCCGGTGTCGTGCCATCACAGATCACCGCCACGGGGGTACTGGCGGCCCGGCCGCGCTTCACCAGCTCATCGGCGATCTGCCCGAGGTGGGCCACGGCCATCAGCAGCACGAGTGTCCCCGGACCCCGCGCGAGCGCGGCCCAGTCGACGGTGGCGCCGGGATGCGAGGGGTCGAGATGCGCGGATACCACCGCGAAATCCTGGGTCACGCCGCGATGGGTGACGGGAATCCCGGCGTAGGCGGGTACCGCGACCGCGCTGGTCACGCCGGGCACGACCTCGAACGGCACGCCCGCCTGCACGCAGGCCAGGGCCTCCTCGCCGCCGCGGCCGAAGACGAACGGGTCCCCGCCCTTGAGCCGCACGACGCGCTGGCCGGCCAGCGCCCGGCTGACGAGGATCTCGTTGATGTCCTCCTGCGTCAGGTTGTGGGCGTGCGGCGCCTTACCCGCGTCAATGACCTCGACGTCGGGGTCGAGCTCGGCCAGCAGGTCACGCGGGGCGAGATTATCCACGACCACCACGTCGGCCTCGGCCAGCAGACGGCGGCCGCGCACGGTGATCAGCCCCGGGTCGCCAGGACCGCCGCCGACCAGGGCGACGCAGCCCACCGCCGGGCGGCGCTGGCGCCGTACCGGCAGGATGCCCTCGGCCAGGGCCAGGGCGATGGCGGACCGCAGCCGCCGCGCCCGGCGCGGATCGCCTCCGGCGGTCACCGCGACGGTAACGTCGCCGGACCGGGCCGCGGCGGGCATCCAGGCGGGGGAGGCCGCCGCGTCGTCGGCGCGCACGCACCAGATCCGGTGGCGCTCGGCCTCGGCGGTCACCGCGTCGTTGACCTGCGGATCGTCAGTTGCGGCGTGCGCGAGCCAGGCGCGGGCCAGGTCGCCGTCGCGGTAGCGCCGCTGGTGCACGATCACGTCCAGCCCGGCCAACTCCGCCTCCACCACCGGGGCGATGACATGCACCTGCGCACCGGCGGCCAGCAGGGACCGGGCCCGGCGCAGCGCCACGGCGCCGCCGCCGACCACGACCGCCCGCCGGCCGGCCAGGTTGAGCGCGAGCGGATAGGCGTTCGGGCTGACGTCATGGCCGGCCGCTTCGCCGAGGCCGGCCGGCGCGGCGGTCATGACGCCGCCGTCAGCGGATCCTGCGCGCCGGGCCTGCGGACCCCCGCGAACTTCAGCTGGAAGCCGCGGGCGCAGGCGGAGCATTCCCATCCGCCCGCCTCGGGACCTGACGGCCGCAGCCCTTCCTCGCCGCAGTAGGGGCAGAAGAACGGCACCTGCCGCTCGCCGGTCACCTCACCGCCGGCGGGCTCGCTGCCGCTCACTTCAGCAGGCTCTCGTCGGCCCGGCGCACCCACGGGGCGAACTGCTCCCCGCCGGCGCGGTCGGCCAGGTAATTGCGCAGCAGCCGTTCCACGTAGTCAGGCAGCCCGTCGGCGGTGACCTTCAGGCCGCGCAGCTTGCGGCCGAACGACGGATCGGCGCCCAGCGAGCCGCCGAGGTGGACCTGGAAGCCCTCGCCGCCGTCGACGATTGACCCCTTGAGCCCGATGTCGGCGAGCTGGAAGCGGGCACAGGAGTTGGGGCAGCCGTTTACGTTTATGGTTATTGGCGTGTCGAAGCCTGGCAGGCGCCGGTCCAGCTCCGCGTAAAGGTCCTGGGCGCGCTGCTTGGTCTCCACGATCGCGAGCTTGCAGAACTCGATCCCGGTGCAGGCCATGGTGCCGCGGCGGAAGGGTGACGGGCTGGGCTGCAGGTCGATGGCCTCCAGCTCGGTGACCAGCTCGGCGACCTTGTCCTGCGGCACGTCGAGGATCAGCAGCTTCTGCTCGGTAGTGGTGCGGACCCGGCCGGATCCGTAGGCCTCGGCGAGGTCGGCGACCTGCCAGAGCTGGGTACCGGAGGTCCGGCCGACGTGCGGCGCGACGCCGACGTAGTAACGGCCGTCACGCTGCCGGTGAACGCCGACATGGTCGCGGGAGCCGGATCCGGGGGCGGGCGGCTCGGGGCCGTCGGGCAGCGCGTAACCGAGGTATTCCTGCTCCAGCACCTCGCGGAACCGCTCGGGTCCCCAGTCAGCGACCAGGAACTTCAGCCGCGCCCGGCTGCGCAGCCTGCGGTAGCCGTAATCGCGGAAGATGCTGGCCACGCCGGCCCAGACTTCCGGCACCCGGTCCGGCTCGACGAACACGCCGAGTCGCTGGGCGAGCATCGGGTTGGTCGACAGGCCGCCGCCGACCCACAGGTCGAAGCCGGGGGTACCGTCTGGCCCGGTGACCCCGACGAACGAGATGTCGTTGACCTCGTGCTGCGTGCACTGTGATGAGCAGCCGGAGATCGCGGTCTTGAACTTGCGGGGCAGGTTGCCGAATTCGGGGTTATTCGCCGCTACCGCCTCGGCCGCCCGCAGCACCGCGGTGGCGTCCAGGATCTCGGCCGCGTCGATGCCCGCCACCGGGCAGCCGAGGATGTTGCGCGGCACGTCGCCGCACGCCTGCACGCTGGACAGGCCGACCTCCTCCAGCCGCTCCCAGATCGCCGGGACGTCCTCGATCCTGATCCAGTGGTACTGCACGTTCTGCCGGTCGGTGATGTCGGCGAGGTCACGGCCGTACTCCTTGGCGATTTCCGCGACCGTGCGCAGCTGCTCGGCGGAGAGCTGCCCGCCGGGGATGCGCAGCCGCATCATGAAGAACGAGTCCTCGATCTCGGCGTCCTCCAGCGCGCCGGTCCGGCCGCCGCTGATCCCGGGCCGCCGCTGGGTGTACAGCCCCCACCAGCGGAACCTGCCGCGCAGGTCCGACGGGTCGATCGAGTCGAAGCCGCCGACGGCGTAGCGGTTCAGGATCCGGTCACGGACGTTCAGCCCGTCGTCGTCCTTCTTGAAGCGCTCGGCGGCGTTGAGCGGCTCGAGGTGGCCCAGGGCCCACTGGCCCTGGCCCTTCCTGGACGGGGCCGGCTTGGGCTTGGGCGGGGCTTCCTTGGGCGGGGCTTCCTTGAGCGGAGACGGTACTGGCACGGCGAGGTCCTTCTGCTGCGAGTTCTGGACCGCGCCCGGCCGCGCACGAAGGTACGACGTGCCGCGGGCCGAGGCGGGAGGGCGAAGTCAGCGGAAGGATCGACAGATGGCGCTGCAGACGCGCAGCAAGTCGACATGGCGTCGGCAAACCAGCAGTTCAGAGTGGTAAGTGCCGACCGCGGGTGTCATGGTCAAGGCCTCCGGTCTTGGCGCTGGCACACAGGGCGTACCCATACGACGTTAGGTCGGCATCGACCGGTCCGCAAGCCTGTTCTTTCTGTAACCGAAGTCCTCGTGCGGTCAGCGGCGGCCAGACGGCGGGCGGGTACGGAGCGAGTACGCGACGTTGATCGCCGTTATGGCGAGCCAGATCACCAGGAGGCCAGAGAGTCCCACCGGATGCGTGCCCGCCGCGACGGCAATAGCGCTGAGCGGAATGCCCAGCACCATCGACACAACCGCGAGCGCGAAGGCCGAATTCCCGTGTGGGTGGTGAGCAGGCGGCTGGGCCGGCTGGGTCGGCTGAGGGTACTGGGCCTGCCGCGGAGCAGCCATCCGGGCGTCCACGCGGGCATCGATCTCCCGGCCGACCTTGTCCAGGAAGGAATCGATCACCGCTGCCTGGTAGTCGGGGCCGAGCTCCTGATGCGTCTCAGCGGCGGCGCGGACATCGTCATGAGTGAATGGGCTGCTACTCACCACACAAGATATATCTCATCGGGCCGGTGCTCGCAAGGACCAGCAATGGAAGCGCTGGACACGCGAGAGTCCCGCCGTAGGTGGCTGGGCTGGCCGGGAGTCTCGCCGCCTATGAGCGGCTGAGTGTGGTCACCTGATCGGCGGCCTCAGCTGAGGCCGCCGCGTGAATTTGGCTCCGCCTGTGGTGGTGTGTCGCTGTTGGTGGCAAAGCCGGGTGCTAAGGGCTATTTGGACAACCCTTAGCACCCGGCTACTCGAGGGCGAACGCAACCAGGCCCGCCGCCATGTGCGGCTTTAGCTGGTGCAGGTCGCTGCCCATCGCCATCGCGCGTTCACGACGCGTTCGCCCCCGGCGGCCGATGATGCGGGGCCAGGTAGGCACCGATGGCCCGGAAGATCGGGTCGCTGGAGTTGGACCAGTTCCCGTGCGCGTCGAATGCCCGCGGCCCGAAGGTGATGGCCACCGCGATGGCGATCTTCTTAGACGGAAGGTAGGCCTCCGCCGCTGCGTAGCCTCCGAAACTTGGCGTCTCCACCAGCCACGAGCCCGTACGCACGATGCCGAGCCCATAGTTGTACCTATTCGTCTGCTTGACGCAAGCGCACCCGGGCTGTGCGTGTCCGAAGCCGAGCAGGTTCGGGCCGGTCTGCGCTCGGTAGCTCGACTTGGACAGCAGGGCGCCGCTGCCGATGCCCTGGGCTGTCTTGGTCATGTCGTAGATGTTTGTCGTCTCGGCCGCGCCAGCGGGCGTTGTCCAGGCCGGGTTCCAGTAGGTGGACTCTTCGTAGAACGGGGTCGCCGGGGGGATCCCTAGTGCGTCTCTTCGTTCGGAACTGAAGGCATGCAGCACCGGATCCGGGATAGCGGCGGTCTCGGAGGCGGTGGTGTTGGTCAGGCCGAGCGGGCCGAGCACGTTCCGGCGCAAGAGGGTGGCCAGTGGCTTACCGCCGACCATCTGGAGGATCTGGCCGAGGATCACCATGTTGGTGTGCGCGTAGCCCCAGTTTGTCCCCGGCCGGAATGACACCGGGCGCGAAAAGGCGATGGCTAGGAGTTCTTGTGTGGTGAACTGGTGAAATGGATTCTGGTAGAACTCTGCGATGAACTTCGGGTCGGTCACGTAGTCGGGATACCCCGAGGTCTGGTTGGCCAGCATCTTCAAGGTGACTCGCTTGGCTTCGGGCAACTTCGGCAGCCACCGGGCGACCTTGTCGTTGAGCCTGACCTTGTGCTCGTCCACGTATTTCATCAGCAACGTGGTCAGGTAGGAGAAGGCAACTGAGCCGTTGCGGAAATGCATCGCCGGGGTCGCGGGCACACCGGTCATCGACTTGCCGAACGCTCCGGTGACTATCGGCTTGCCGTCGACGGTGACCCTGAAGATGGCCGCGTTGAGATGGTCGGCCTTCATAGCCTTCCGGACAATCGCGGCAATGTGAGCGGCCTGATCGCCCGGCGTCGTGGCTGATGCCACTGCAGTAGCGGACGAGGCGCCCGCTGCCGCCGGCGTGGCGAGCGAAGCGCCGAGTGCCAGCACAGCCACGCCCGCAATCCAAGATATACGCCGCGGATGCTTATGTATTCCCATGCGCTTGACCATGATTCCTTCCTCACTTCTGCTGAGCGACTACGGCTGATCCAACCGACGAGAATTCGACGATCGGCATAGTCGCCATGGCCGCGAATCGTTGGGCGCAGGACAGGCCACTGAGGGAGACTCTCGCAGAAGCCCCATTGGCGGCCAATTGACCTGGCTGCAGGGATTGGGCCTGTACCTAGGTACAGCTCCGGCAGGTAGCTATGTCAGCTGAGCCGCGCGAGTGCGCAGCGCTTACTCAGCGAGCCTTTCCCGGCCAGCTGTCATGACGAGAGAAATCGGACGACGGCCAGGACGCGACGGTGGTCGTCGTGGCTGGGCGGCAGAGCGAGTTCGTCGTAGATGTGCGACGTGTGCTGCACCACCGCCCGCTCGGACACCGACAGGGCGCGGCCGATGGCGGCGTTGCTCCGCCCCTCGGCCATGAGTGCCAGCACTTGCTGCTGACGCGGCGTGAGGCGTCGTAGCGCGTCGTGGTCAGTGCGGGCCCGCGCCAGCAGTAGCTGCACCACCTGGGGATCGAGCACCGACGCGCCGTCATGCACCCGGCGCAGGTCGTCGCAGAACGCGTCGACGTTACCGATGCGCTGCTTGAGCAGGTAGCCCACCCCCGCAGTCGGCTGAGCGAGGAGTTCAATGGCGTACCGACGTTGCAGGTGTTGCGAGAGGACCACAACGGGCAAGGCCGGGTGGCTCTGGCGAATATCCAGCGCCGCCCGTAGTCCCTCGTCGGTGTGCGAAGGCGGCATCCGGATGTCGGTCACCAGCAGCTCCGGCCGGTGCAGCTCGACGGCCTGAATGAGCTCGTTCGCATTGCTCGCCGCGGCCACCACGTCGAACCCGCCCTGCTCGAGCACGTGTGACAGCCCGGCCCTCAGCAGTGCCTCGTCCTCGCCGATCACGATCCGCATGGCAGCTCCGCGATGAGGCGGGTGCCGTGACCGAGCGGGCTGTCGATCGCCAGTTGGCCCCCGAGGACGTCGATCCGGTCCAGCAGGCCTCGCAGGCCGGTGCCCGCGCCCGCGGCGGCGCCGCCCGCCCCATCGTCAACGACCTCGATGAGGAGCTGCGATTCGGTCCGCTCCAGCCGCACCGAGAACGTGGTGGCCCCGGCATGCTTGACCGCATTGGCCAGCGCTTCGGCCACCACGAAGTACGCCGTGCTGCCCACGGTCGGCGACAGTGGTGCCTCGACGTCGACCACGACGAGGTTGGTCGGTAGCGGCATGCGATCGACCAGATCCTCCACCGCGGCCGTCAGCCCGCGCTCGATCAACCCAGCTGGCATCACGGCGTGGACCAGCTCGCGCAGATGGTTTGCGGCGTCGTCGATGCCGTTGCGCAAGCGCGTGGCGGCGACGTCAAGATCGGCGGCCGAGCCGGCGTGGCGGAGCTCCTGCGCCCCGATGGCCAGCAGTACGAGCTCGACCTGGATGCCGTCGTGCAGGTTCTGGGCGATGCGTCGGCGCTCGCGGTCTCCGGCTTCAACTATCCGGGCGCGGGAGAGCCGCAACGCGGCCTGGTTGGCGATGAGTTCGGCGGTGAGCCGCTCATTGTCGATGGCGATGGCCGCGACGCGGCCGGCCGACTGCACCAGCTCGGGATCCTCGTTCATCGCCCGGTCATACACGAGCGCGCCTATGAGGCGGTCACCCAACGTGATCTCGACGATGCCTCGACCCGTGTCGCCAGGCAGCGGCAGGGAGATGGGCTGGCCGAGCGCGTCGACGAAGCGTCGATGCTCGGGCGCCCAGTAAACGACGACGAGGGTGTCATCACCGAGCGTCCGCCGCAGCGCGTTGACGAGCGGCATCCGCTCCGAGGCGGTGCCTCCCAGCCACGTCCCTAGCTCCGCAACCTCTCCAGTGCGGGCGAATCCCCCTCGGAGCATAGCCAGAACGAACGACACCGGTACGCCGGCGAGGAGCACGAGCTGGCCGGCGGTGACGCCCAGGAAGGAGAGATTGAACACGGGCTCGATGAGAGGCCCGAGCGGGACCACGAGTACGGCCACGATGCCGTACGCGTAGAGCGGGGCGAGCACGCGGCGCTGCTGGGGCGCCGACTGCCGCAACCGGGTGAACAGCACGACCGCGGTGACCAGCATCACGGCAATACCGGCGACACGCTGCAGGTGGAGGCCGAGGGTGACGAGGTCCGGCCGGTCGGCGATCGATAGCACCTCACCGCTGCTCCTCGGGGCGAACAGGTACTGCGGCGTCTGCAGCCCGAGCGTGACCACGAAGGCAGCGACAACGGTGGCGACGGACACGTTGGAGCGCAGCCGCCCCGACGGGAACGCGTGAAGGAGCCAGACAGCGACGGCCAGGGGACCGGTCGCCAGGATCAGCCCCACCGCCACGAGCGCAGTGACGTCGGTGTTGACCAGTGCGGCTGCGAGCCACACCCCGCCGCTCAGCACGATGATCGCGCCGATGTGGTTGCTCGGTCGCCGCCACCAGGCCGCCAGGCCGGCCGCCAGGTAGACCAGCCCGGTCACCGAGAACAGCGAGTACAGCCACACCGGACCCTCGAGCGGCCAGAACAGCGCGATCTCGACGGCGGCAATGACCACGCCGCCTACCCCCAGCAGGAGGAGCGCGCCGCCAAACGCTCGCGCCATCGGTGATCGGCGCTCGCCCGCTGCGCTCACTGGCGCACCATCCTTGTGCCGGCGATCTTCTGATTACCGGCACACCCCTGGTTCTCACCGGGCCATCGCCCAGCTCGCTCGGCCTGCGAAGTCCGGCAGTCCAGGGCACCTCGACTGGCTACCGGGCTGTGCGCCATCGACCACCGATCAGTGAGTGACCGGCAGCGACGTTCCGGCCCACCGGGTGTATCCCCACTGGTACGACGGTGTATCCCCACTGGTACGACAGGGAGGAGACAACTAGTGGGTATTATCCCCGAGTCCAGCGCAGCGCAAGTGGCTGGTAGCGCCCGGATCAGCAGTGGGCCCTCAACACCGCGAAATGGGGCCGTCGCCTGATTGAACGGCTTGGAGTCGGCGAAGCCGTCCGAGGCCTGCGCGACGCTGGCGAGCCGTCGGCTGCCTCGCTGGAGGGGGATGCCGGTAGCCTGGCGCCCGTGCGGCTGACTATGTTCTGGGACCGGATGCGCGCTCAGTTTGGCGACACCTACGCCGAGAGCGTGGCGAAGGACCACGTGCTGACGGTCCTCGGCGGCCGCACGGTGAATCAGGCGCTCGCCGAGGGCGAGGACGTCAAGACAGTCTGGCGGGCCGTCTGCGAGACCTTCGATCTGCCGGAGCGGGCGCGCTGACCGGCGTCCAGGGCCGGCCAGGGCGCGCCGATCGTCCTGAGCACCAGGAACTCTCCGAGCGGCGGGTAACCCCCGGGCGGCAGGTAGTCCCCGGGCGGCAGGTAGTCCCCGGGCGGCACCCCGGGCGGCAGGTAGTCCTGGTCTCGGGGCGGCCGGGCGCGGGCAAGACGACCCTGGCCAGGCCGCTGGCCGCCGCGCTGGGATTCACCTTGCTGGGCAAGGACCGGATCAAGGAGACGCTGCATGACGGGCTCGGCGCGCCCCCGGCGGACCTGGCCTGGTCGAGAAGGCTGGGCGGTGCCGCGATGGAACTGCTCTGGGCTCTGGCCGCAGACGCCCCCGCGGTCGTCCTGGAGGCGAATTTCCGGCCGCATAGCGACTACGAGCGGGGCAGGATCTCGGCGCTCGGCGGGCGCCTGGTCGAGGTGAACTGCGCCTGCCCGCCCGAGGTCGCCGCCCGCCGTTACGCTCAGCGCGCCGTCGCCAGCCATCCTGTTCACGTGGTCACTAGCCTGTCTCCCGGTTTCCTCGCCGAGTTCGACCGGCCAGTCGGCCTGGGCGAGCTGATCATCGTGGATACGACGGCTCCGGTTGACGTCGCCGCGCTCGCCGGCCAGGTGCGGGCGCGCCTGGCGACCGCTGTTTAGCCGGGTCGTGACGCGATTTCGACCGTGCCGGCGTGTTGTCCTCATGATCGAACAACTGTTCGTCTAGAGTGGGATTGCTGGCAGTCTCGTGCGGTCTGTCCCCGGCCGGGCGGCGTCAGCACCGGGAATTGTCAGTGGCGGCGCGTAGCGTCGGCACCGACAGCAGATGACATGACCTGGCCGTGCGGGATCACCGCACGCAGCGAGCGGCTCGGCGCAGCCCTCGATTCCGACAGGAGCTCATATGGCAGCGAACGACAAGGCGGGCGCAATCAAGGTCGGTGACAGGGAGAAGTCCCTGGACACCGCGCTCGCCCAGATCGAGCGGCAGTTCGGCCGGGGCGCGATCATGCGGCTGGGCGACGACACCAGGGCGCCGGTCGAGGTGATCCCGACCGGATCCATCGCGCTCGACGCGGCACTGGGCATCGGCGGCCTTCCCCGCGGCCGGATCGTGGAAATATACGGACCGGAATCGAGCGGGAAGACGTCGCTTGCGCTGCATGCGGTGGCCAACGCGCAGAAGGCCGGCGGGATCGCCGCCTTCATCGATGCCGAGCACGCGCTCGACCCCGATTACGCCCAGAAGCTAGGCGTCGACACCGACGCGCTGCTGGTCTCCCAGCCGGATACCGGCGAGCAGGGGCTGGAGATCGCCGACATGCTCATCCGCTCGGGGGCCGTCGACGTCGTCGTCATCGACTCCGTGGCCGCGCTCGTGCCGCGGGCCGAGATCGAGGGAGAGATGGGGGACAGTCACGTCGGCCTGCAGGCCCGTCTCATGTCCCAGGCCCTCCGCAAGATAGCCGGCGCGCTGAACCAGACGAATACCACCGCAATTTTCATTAACCAGCTGCGCGAAAAAATAGGAGTCATGTTCGGAAGTCCAGAAACGACCACCGGCGGAAAGGCGCTGAAGTTCTATGCGTCAATCCGCCTGGACATCCGACGTATCGAGACGCTCAAAGATGGCACGGATGCCGTGGGTAACCGTACCCGCGTGAAGGTAGTCAAGAATAAGATGTCGCCTCCGTTCAAGGTCGCTGAATTCGACATCCTGTACGGAATAGGAATCAGCCGGGAAGGCAGCCTGATCGACCTGGGCGTCGAGCATTCGATCGTCCGCAAGTCCGGTGCCTGGTACACCTATGACGGCGATCAGCTTGGTCAGGGCAAGGAGAACGCCCGGACCTTCCTGCGCGGGAACCCGGATGTCGCGAACGAGATCGAGAAGAAGATCAAGGAGAAGCTCGGTGTCGGCCCGCGGCTCGACGCGGATGCCGCCACCACCGTCACCACCACCCCCACGACCGATGTCGCAGGAGTTCCCGGTGGTGTCGCGTAGCCGGCGCAACTCAGGGGCAGGGCCCGGGGTCGGCGGCGACGTCGTTGACCCCGGCGTCGCGGCTTCGCTGCACGGCGGCGAGATACCAGCTTCCCCGCCGGGCGGCGATGCCCGGCAGGCAGATCCGGAGGCGCTAGCGCGCCAGATCTGCCTCAAGATGCTGACCGCCGCGCCCAGGACGAGGGCGCAGCTGGCCGCCGCGATAAGCCGCCGCGGCGTCCCGGACGATGTGGCCGAGGCCGTGCTCGGGCGGTTCGCCGAGGTGAAGCTCATTGACGACGCGATGTTCGCCAGCGCGTGGGTCGAGTCGCGGCATTATGGCCGCGGGCTGGCGGGCCGGGCGCTCGCGGCCGAGCTACGGCAGCGGGGAGTAGAGGCCGACGACATCCAGGCGGCGATCGGCGAGCTGAAGCCGGAGCAGGAGATCGCGACCGCGCGCGCGCTGGTCGCCCGCAGGCTCGCCAGCACCCGGGGTCAGCCGCTGCAGGCCAGGACCCGGCGGCTGATGGGCGTGCTGGCCCGCAAGGGCTACCCGCAGGCACTGGCTTACCGTGTGGTGCGCGAGGCCCTGGAGCAGGAAGGCATTGACCCCGGCGCGGCCGGACTCGGACTGGATGACCCCCCGGAAGACGATCCGGACGAGGCCCCCTCGGCCTGGTAGGGCCGGTCCGCCAGCTCGCCCCCGGGGGCCATGGGCCGGGTACGACCGGCCCGCCCGCCGCCCGCGCGAGGGGTCACTGGTCCGGTGGATCGGCCCGGTAACCGGCTGGCCGCCGGTTTTCCTGGCCGTCCGCGGGCGTTAGGGCTACCTTGACCAAGTCGTTATCTGCGCTTAGCCTCACGGCAGCGAGGTTTACTCCGCGTAGAGCGGATTGACAGTGTTGATCAAGATCAGTTGCGAGCACCGGGCAACGAGGGTCGGCGTGCTGGCCCTCAGCCCGGAGGCTATGAAGGTTTTGGGCGGGTTTGGCGCGCGGCGGCCGGGTTCCGGGGCATGCCGCGCACGAGCCTGGCCGGTGGCCGAGCCGCCCGGCCGGGGGAACGGATTGATGGGAGCCGATCGGCCTCAGCGATCGGCCTGGCCGCCGCAACAGCGGCCGGGCCGCGGGCTGTGGCTGGCAGGCCGGCCGCAGCGGTAGGTGCGGGCGGCAGCAGCGCCCGGCCTGCGGCATGCGCCGGGCGCGGCGGCTAGGCAGGGAACGACCCGCTCACCGGGGAAAGGTGCATCTCGGCACGCGCAGTACCCCTCGCTGCAGGGCATATCCCTGGTATCGGACTGTGATGCCGGGGACTCGGGAGCGGGAAGGGGCGAGCTGTGGGTATCGACATCGTGCTTGTAGTGGCGATTATCGGGTGCATCGCTGCCCTGTCCGCGCTGGTCTACACGCTCCGCAAGAATTCAGGGAAGCTTCCCGCCCAGCCCGCGGGGGTAGATTCGGCGGACACTACATCTGGTTCAGCGGGCACCACGTCCGGTTCAACGGAGAGTTCGACGGAGGGCTCCGCCGCTGATCTTACGGCGGGAGCCGGAGCGCAGCAGCTGGGTGATGCAGGACGGCGGGCCGAGCAGGTCCGGGCCAGGGCCGAGACTGAGGCCGCTGCCATCGTGCTGCGAGCAGAGACCTCCGCGGAGCACGCCGCGCAATCGCGCCGCGAGGTTGAGGACGAGATCCGGGCGGTTAAGGACGAGGTCAGGCAGCTGCGCGGGGATCTGGAACGGCGGGAGGCGAGGCTTGCCGAGCGCGAGCAGCGCATCGACGATGAGACCCGCAAGCTCGACCAGCGATCCGATGACCTGGACCAGGTCCGGCAGGAGCTGGACACCAGGCGCGCGGAGCTGGACTCCCTGGATCAGCAGCGCCGCGAGGTGCTGGAGCGGGCGGCGGGACTGACGGCCAGTCAGGCCAGGGCCGAGCTCGTCGCCGGCATCGAGAATCAGGCCAAGCGCGAGGCGGCGCTGATCGTCAGGAACATTGAGGGCGAGGCGCAGAAAGAGGGAAACAAGCGCGCCCGAAAGATCGTGACGCTGGCCATCCAGCGGGTCGCCAGCGAGCAGACCAGTGAGTCCGTGGTCTCGGTCCTGCACCTTCCCGGCGACGAGATGAAAGGCCGGATCATCGGCCGGGAAGGCCGCAACATCCGGGCCTTCGAGACGGTGACCGGGGTCAATCTGATCATCGATGACACGCCTGAGGCCGTGCTGCTGTCCTGTTTTGATCCCGTCCGCCGCGAGGTCGGCAGGCTCACCCTTGAGCGGCTGGTCCTGGACGGCCGGATTCACCCGCAGCGCATCGAGGAAGCGTACGAGCGCAGCAAGGCGGAGATCGAGCAGCTGTGCGTCCGGGCGGGCGAGGACGCCCTGGTCGACGTGGGCATCACCGAGATGCACCCCGAGCTGACTAACCTGCTCGGGCGGCTGCGTTACCGCACGTCCTACGGGCAGAACGTGCTCAAGCACCTGGTGGAGTCCGCGCATATCGCCGGCATGATGGCCAGTGAGCTTGGCCTGGATCCGGTGCTGATGAAGCGCGGCACCGTCCTGCACGACATCGGCAAGGCGCTCACCCATGAGGTGCAGGGCAGCCACGCCCTGATCGGGGCGGAGATCGCCCGCAGGTACGGCGAGTCCGAGGACGTGGTGCACGCCATCGAGGCGCATCACAACGAGGTCGAGGTGCGCACCGTCGAGGCCGTGCTGACCCAGGCTGCCGATGCGATCAGCGGCGGCCGGCCGGGAGCCCGGCGCGAGTCGCTGGAGGCGTACATCAAGCGGCTGGAGCGGCTGGAGCAGATCGCCCTGGCACAAGACGGCGTCGAGAAGGTCTTCGCCATGCAGGCTGGCCGGGAGATCCGGGTGATGGTCAAGCCCGAGGACGTCGACGACATCCAGGCTCAGGTGATCGCCAGGGATGTCGCTAAGCAGGTCGAGGAGGAGCTGACCTACCCGGGCCAGATCCGCGTCACCGTCGTCCGCGAGTCCAGAGCCACCGAGTTCGCCCGCTAGGCGCCCTGGCCCGGCTGGCCCCGTCCGTCAGGCGTCCTGGCCCGGCTTGCCGTCCGTCAGCTTGATCACCGGGATGCCCGGCGGCGTGAAGCCGAGGATCTGCCCGTAGAACGAGAGCTCCGCCTCCAGCGACACCGTCACGGTCTCCGCCTTCCTGAAACCGTGCGATTCGCCTTCGAACGCGATGTAGGCATGCCGGATCCCGTGGGCCTCCAGGTCGGCCGCGATGCTCTCGGACTGCTCCGGCGGGACCACGGGATCGTCCAGGCCCTGCAGCAGCAGGACCGGGCAGGTGGCGGCCGAGACATGGCCGACGGGTGCGCGCTCCGCGTAGATGATCTCGAATCCGGGCAGCGGCCCGATCAGGCCATCCAGGTAGCGTGACTCGAAATCGTGCGTGTGCTGCGCGAATCCGCGCAGGTCAGCCACGCCGTAATACGAGACCGCCGCGCTGAATACCGGGTCGCGCGCGGCTCCCGTCGTCACCGCGGCCAGCGCCGTCCAGCCGCCGGCCGAGCCACCCCGGATCGCCAGCCGCCGGGCATCGGCCTGCCCGGCCTTGGCCAGTGAGCGGGCCGCGGCCGCGGCGTCCTCAACGTCCACCACGCCCCACTTACGGCGCAGCCGCTCCCGGTACAGCCGGCCGTAGCCGGTAGACCCTCCGTAGTTGACATCGATGATCCCGATGCCCCGGCTGGTGAAGTAGGCCTTCTCGACATCGAGAAGCGCGACGGAATTACCGGTGGGACCGCCGTGTACCCAGACGACATAAGGCGGCAGCTCGCCCTTCGGCCCGGTCGCCTCGGGGCTCGTCGGCGGGTACACCAGCGCGTGCACGGCCCGGCCGAACTGCCCGTCGAGCTGGACCTGACGTGGTACCGGCAGGTAGGCGGTGTCGGGCAGATCCTCGAGCTCCGTGCGCAGGATCTCCATCCGGGAGGTGCGCGCGTCTACCCGGACGACGGACGGGGGATCCGTCGGGCCGCCCGCGATGCCGGCGATCACCGTCCCGTCGGCGGTCAGCGCGGGCGCGAACTCGTTCAGCGGCATGTCAAGATCTGTTAGCTCGGAGGTCTCCGGATCCAGCAGGCCCAGCCGCAGGCCGCCGCGGCCGTGCAGGACGGCGAGCCGGCCGTCACCGAGTACCGCGAAGGGCCGCCCGCCCAGCTGCCACAGCGGGGCGGCGAACTCCTCGTCAGCCGGCCATAGAGCCTGCGGCGGCTCGCCGGTCAGCCCGATCTGGTAGATGTTCCACCAGCCGGTCCAGTCCGTTGCCACGTACAGGCTGGTGTTGTCACGCCACGCCGGGGCCAGGACAGACTCCCGCAGGCTGCCTTTGACCAGCCGTCCCTTGGCCGGGATCCCGTTCTCGATCGGCGCCACCCGCAGCTCGGTGCCGTCCCACGGCATGTGCGGGTGATTCCAGGAGATCCACGCCAGCCGGCTCCCGTCCGGCGACGGGGTGGGGAACGCGAAGAAGTCCGCGCCGCTGACCAGCTGGCGGATCGCCGCGGGGTCCTGCGCCGCCGATCCGTCGAGCGGGACGGCCACGATCGAGCGGGTGACCTTGCCGTCCTCGTGCCGCTCCTGCACGCACCAGATCTCGCTGCGATCAGGGGAAAGCGCAAAATCGGCAAAACGGAGGCCGCCCGCGTCCACGGCGCCGGCATCGGAGGCGTTTCCCGGCCCGGCGGGATCGGGGGTCAGCGGCCGCGGGTCTTCCTTGCCCTCCGCCACCTCCGGCCCGGCCAGATAGAGCCGCTGGTCCGCGTAGTTGGCGAAGACGATCTCGTGACCGCGCGGCGCCCGCTTGCCCGCCGCGCCGCGCGTGACGGCCCGCGGCACCGGCAGGTAGGACAGGCCGCCGTACTCGTGCACGCGGGTGCGCGCATTCCAGGGCGCGGGCAGCAGCATGCTCCGTTTTCCGCCCGGCCCCCGGTGGGCGACCGTCATCCGGCCGCCTTCCTCCGGCAGGCCCTCCTGCCACCAGGTGTCCCCGCCGATGACGACTGCGTACGAAATCCTCACCCGTCCCCTGGCTACCTCGGCCGCGGTGATCGGAGACGGCCACGCGCCGAACGGGATCGCCGGGATCGTCGTGCCCTCTGCCGTGGTCCCGTCAGCTGTCATGCCCGTTCCCGCATCCTTTGCCGCCATCGTCACGCTGTCAGTCATAGGCCCTATCGTGCCCTACCAGAGGGCGCCCCTTAGCGGAGATTATGGACACCGGCACCACCGGCCGTCCCGCTGGGCCCCAGTTTGCCGACATGGGCGCGTGGCCGAGGCGGCGAGTGGCCGAAAGCTGGTGTCACCGGCGTCTACCCTAGGGACATGCCCGGCTTCCAAGATCTCCGAAGCTTCGAGATCCGCACCCACGGGTGCCAGATGAACATGCACGATTCCGAGCGGCTGGCCGGCCTGCTGGAGGAGGCGGGCTACCGGCGTGCCGAGGCAGGTGCCAGCCCCGACGTCGTCGTCTTCAACACCTGCGCGGTCCGCGAGAACGCCGACAACCGGCTGTACGGCAACCTGGGCCAGCTGCTCCCGGTCAAGAACGCCCATCCCGGCATGCAGATCGCCGTCGGCGGCTGCCTCGCCCAGAAAGACAGGGCGGTCATCACGGCGCGCGCGCCCTGGGTGGACGTGGTCTTCGGCACCCACAACATCGGCTCGCTGCCGGCCCTCCTGGAGCGCGCGCGGGTGCAGGAGCAGGCTCAGGTCGAGATCCTCGAATCGCTGGAGCGTTTTCCCTCCGTGCTGCCGGCCCGCCGTGAGTCCGCCTATTCGGCATGGGTGGCCATCTCGGTCGGCTGCAACAACCATTGCACGTTCTGCATTGTGCCGAGCCTGCGCGGCCGGGAGGAAGACCGCAGGCCCGGCGACGTGCTCGCCGAGATCCGGGCCCTGGTCGACGAGGGCGTGCTGGAGGTCACGCTGCTCGGGCAGAACGTGAACTCCTACGGGGTGGCATTCGGCGACCGGCAGGCGTTCGGCAAGCTGCTGCGCGCCTGCGGCGGGATCGACGGGCTGGAGCGGGTGCGCTTCACCTCGCCGCACCCCAGGGACTTCACCGACGACGTCATCGATGCCATGGCGCAGACCCCGAACGTCATGCCGCAGCTGCACATGCCACTGCAATCCGGCTCGGACGCGGTGCTGCGGGCCATGCGGCGTGCCTACCGCAGGGACTCCTACCTGGCCATCCTGGACAGGGTCCGCGCGGCCATGCCGGACGCCGCGATCACGACGGACATCATCGTGGGATTCCCCGGCGAGACAGAACGGGATTTCTCCGCCACTCTGGATATCGTCCGCCAGGCCCGGTTCTCCGGCGCGTTTACCTTCCAGTACTCGATCCGGGCGGGCACTCCCGCCGCGGCGATGGACGGCCAGGTTCCGCCCGAGGTGGTCAGGGAGCGGTACGACCGGCTCGCGGCGCTGGTGCAGGAGACGTCACTGCGGGAGAACCTGCGGCTGGGCGGCCAGGAGGTGGAAGTCCTCGTGGCCGATGGCGAGGGGCGCAAGGACGGCGCGACGCACCGGATGTCGGGCCGCGCCCGCGACAACCGGCTCGTGCACTTCACCCCGGCCGGCACCTCGCCGCGACCGGGCGACGTGGTCACCACCGTCGTCACCCGTGGCGCGCCGCACTACCTGCTCGCCGACGGGGTCCCGCTGGCCGTGCGCCCGACCCGCGGCGGCGACGCCTGGGCGTCCCGCCGCGCCGCCGCGGCCCAGGCCAGCCAGCACGGCGGCGGCGGTCATGGCGGCGTCAGTGGGGGCGGCGACGATCGGCACGGCGCCGGCCAGGGCGCCGCCAGCGCCGCGCCGGTGCTGCTGGGCATGCCCGCGCTCGGCCGCCCGGCCTGAGGTGCTCGTCGCGGCGGCGGTCTGCCCGCATCCGCCGTTGCTGGTGCCGGAGGCGATGGGCGCCCGCGGGGTCGCGGCCGACGCCGGTCTTCCTGCCCTCGGCGCCGGCGGGCGGGCGCTGATGTCATCTCATGATCCCGAAGGATCCTGGAGCCCAGGACCTCCCGGATCCTTCGGGATCATGGAACGACACGATGACGACTCGTGGATACCCGAGCTGCGGGCCGCGTGCGGCGCGGCCGTCGCTGACCTCGCCGCGGCGCGCCCCGACCTGATCGCGGTGGTCGGCGGAGCGGGCCAGACGGCGGAATACGAGCCGTCCGCGGCCGGCAGCCTGCGAGCTTTCGGCATCCCTTTCACGACCGGCTCCGGCCAGCCGGTGCTGCCCCTGTCCCTGACCGTAGGAGCCTGGCTGATGCGGCGCTTCCTGCTGACCGAGGCCGGCCGCGAGCCACCGCGCATCCGGCTGCAGGCGGTTCGGCAGTCCCTGCCTGCCGCTGGGTGCCTGCGCCTCGGCGCGGCGCTCGCGGCACTCGCGCCCAGGGTCGCGCTCCTCGTCCTGGGCGATGCCACGGCCCGCAAGGTCACCGGCGTGCGCGGAGCCGCCGACCCGGCCGCGGAGAAGTATGACGCAGAGGTGACGGCGGCCCTGGCCGGCGCCGACCCCGGCCGGCTGGCCCGGCTCGATGCCACGCTCGACGATGACCTGATGATCACCGGCCGGGCTGCCTGGCAGGTACTGGCTGGCGCTACCGGAGTGGCCGCTACCGGAGTGGCCGCTGCCGGCGTGGCCGCTGCCGGAGTGGCCGCTGCCGGAGACGGCGCCCCCGGAGCCGGCGCCCCCGGAGCCGGCTCCGGGGACAGCGGCGGCCTGCGCGGGGAGCTTCGCTTCGCGGGTGCGCCGCTCGGTGTGACCTACCTGGTTGCCTCCTGGCGCAGCCGGGGAGAATGCAGCCGGGAAGAATGAGGACAGCACGGCGCTGACCTGGTCAAGGCGTCGCAGGTCGCCGACCTCGTGATAGAGCACCTGAGGCAGCACTGACCCAGGCGGTGCGCTGAACTCGCGGCGCGATGGCCACGCCGATTCGCCCGCATGCCGTTGTTTTGGCCGGCGTAGACTCCCGGCCATGCGATCCCACCGCGTGCTCTGGCTCTGGCTCGGCGGCCTCTTTCTTGCGCTCGCCCCATTCCTGGCTGCCATTGCAATCGCTTATTTTCTTAAAGAAGCACATTATGCTCTCTTCTGGAATTTCTGGATGCTGGCGGCGTGGCTATCTTTCATTCTGGCCTTCAGCTGCTTCCTCGCCGCCATAGCGAGCTGGTCTTTCCCGCCGTGGGTGAAGCCAGGGTTTCCCGCTATCAGGGTTCAGGTCTATGGCACGGGCCTTATAGATACGGAACGTGAGGCAGGCACGGGCATGGACGTGCCGGCCCGGCTCCGGTCGTTTCATGCCCGCTTCGTCAACACCGGCACCGAGCAGGACGCCAGCCTGACGGTGCAGCTCTATGTCACGCTGATACCGGGGTCATGGGGCCGGGCGGCCGAGGCTGCCTGCCCGCCGCCGGACTGGGCGCTCCCGCCGTCGCTGAGCCTGCGGCCGATTGGCATGCCTTTCGCGCTGCCACCCGGAGACGCGATTGACGGGCACCTGGTCTACGAAATACCGCGGTACTACCAAGACAAGATTGCCGACCCGCTGAATGCGCGCCTCGAGCTGTGGGATCACGTGACCGGAAAACGCATGAGCGTCCCGGCCGAGATAGGCGAATTCGACAAGAGCCAGATGACCGCGTCGTCCGGGGGTCCGCAGGTCCTCGGGCCGGAGTACGAAGACATAGGGGCCGATGCGAGGCCGGCCCTGCCGGGGAACTGAGGCCATGCCGCCGCTGGTGATCGCGGTCGTGGGGCCTACGGCCGCCGGGAAATCCGAGCTGTCGCTGCGGCTCGCGCAGTTGGTGGGCGGCGAGGTGATCAACGCCGACTCGATGCAGCTTTACCGGGGCATGGATATTGGCACGGCGAAGCTCGCGCCGTCGCAGCGCGCGGGCGTGCCGCACCATCTGCTCGACATCTGGGACGTCAGCCTGACCGCCAGCGTGTCGGAGTACCAGCTGCTGGCCCGGTCCGCTATCGAGGGCATCCTGGCCCGCGGCCGGGTCCCGATCCTGGTCGGCGGATCAGGCCTGTACGTTCGCGCCGCGATCGACGACCTGGAGTTCCCCGGCACCGATCCGCAGCTGCGGGAGCGGCTGGAGGGCGAGCTCGCCGTGGCGGGCCCGGCGGCCCTGCACGCCAGGCTGGCCGACGTCGATCCCGCCGCCGCGGCGGCGATCCTGGCCGGGAACGGGCGCAGGATCGTGCGCGCGCTCGAGGTGATCGAGTTGTCGGGGCGCCCGTTCAGCGCGACCCTGCCTGGCTATGAGTCCGTCTACCAGACCGTGCAGATCGGCCTGGACGCGCCGCGCGCCGAGCTCGACTCGCGGATTGCTGAGCGGGTCAGCCGCATGTGGAGGCAGGGCCTGGTCGATGAGGTACGCGTCCTCGCCGCGGCGGGGCTGCGGGAGGGCAGGACGGCCAGCCGCGCCATCGGCTACGCGCAGGTGCTGCGCTTCCTGGACGGAGAGTGGACCGAGCAGGAAGCAGCCGCGCAGACCGTCCGGGCGACGCGCCGGTTCGTCCGGCGCCAGGAGTCGTGGTTTCGCCGGGATCCCCGCATTCGCTGGCTGGCGGCCAGCGAGGCCGGCGAGGGCGGCGAGGGCGGCGAGGGCGGCGCCGATCTCGCGCTGGCGGCGATCCGCGAGGCCGGGGCCGTCGGCTAGCTACCATCGGGGGCATGCGCTTCGCCAAGGGTCACGGCACGGGAAATGATTTCCTGATCCTGCCCGACCCGGATGATCGCCTGACCCTGCGCCCTGAGCTTGTCCGGCAACTTTGCGACCGGCGTACCGGGCTCGGCGCCGATGGCCTGCTGAGGATCGTGCGCTGTGCGGTCGCTTGCCCGGAGCTGGCCGCCGCCCCGGCGGCACCGCAGTGGTTCATGGACTACCGCAACGCCGATGGCAGCATCGCCGAGATGTGCGGCAACGGGATCCGGGTCTTCGCGCGCTACCTGCTCGACCATGATCTCGCGGCCGGCCCGCAGATCGCCGTGGCGACCAGGGCGGGCATCAAGCACGTACAGCTGGCCGCGGGCGGCGAGCTCACCGTGGACATGGGAGCAGTCCGGATTCTCGGCCGGGGATCGGCGCTGGTGGGCGGACAGGCGTGCGAGGGCCTGGCGATATCGGTGGGCAACCCGCATCTAGCGTGCCTGGTTGATGCTCCGGTCGCGAGCTTCGACCTGTCCGGGCCGCCGGTCCTGGATCAGCGGCAGTTCCCCGGCGGGGCGAACGTGGAAGTGGTCCGGCTTCGCGGTGACGGTGAGCTGGAGATGCGGGTGCATGAGCGGGGCTCGGGCGTCACGCTGTCGTGCGGGACGGGCGCGGTGGCGGCCGCGGCCGCGGCCGCGGTGACGGCGGGTGCCGGGGCGGCAGACGAGCGCGGAGGGAACGGGCACGCGGGGGACGAGCGCGGAGCGCACGAGCACGCCGGGAACGGGTACTCCGGCCTGGCCGGCACCTGGCAGGTGCATGTTCCTGGCGGGCGCCTGGCCGTCACGCTGGGCGAGACGACCAGCCTGCTGACAGGTCCGGCGGTCATAGTCGCCGAGGGGGAGCTGACCGAGGACTGGCGGGCCCGGTGAAGACCGCAGGCGACCGGCAGCGGCCGGGGCCGGTCAGGAGCTGTGGCGGCCGGTCCGGCGGTGATCGCCGGGGTGCGCAGCAATCGCGCGTTCCTGCGCGGGGCGGTGCACTACCTGGCCGCCTCCGGTCGTGACGCCGGCGCCGGAGCCAGGCGCGGGCCAGGGCGGCGTGACTCAGCCTTCTCGCAGAATCTCGCAGATGGCCTGGGCGCTGGCGTGGGCGGGCGCTGCCTCGATGCACAGGCGGTCCATTACGGCTATGTAATGGTCGACGGTTTCCCGCTTGTCCAGGTAGAGGGCGCTGGTGAGCTGCTCCAGGTACACCACATCGGGCAGGTCAGGCTCGGCGAAGCGCAGGATGCTGAACGGCCCCCCCGCGGCGGCGTGACCGCCGGCCTGAAACGGGATGACCTGGATGGTCACGTTCGGCCGCTCGGCGGCTTCGAGCAGGCGCGCCAGCTGCCTGCGCATGACGCCGGGGCGGCCTACCGGGCGCCGCAGCACGGCTTCATCCAGTGCCGCCCACAGATGCGGTGAATGCGGGCTGACGAGAAGGTCCTGGCGGGCCATCCGCAGGCGGACCCGCCGTTCGACCTCGCTGGGGGGAGCGGACTGATGGCCAAGCATCGTGACGGCGTGGGCGTACTCCTCGGTCTGCAGCAGGCCCGGTACGAACTGGATCTCATAGGTGCGGATGCTGCGGGCCGCCTCCTCCAGTCCCAGGTAGGCCTCGAACCAGCTAGGCAGGATGTCGGAGTAGTCGTGCCACCAGCCGTGGGCGTTGGCGCTGCGCGTCAGCAGCTGGAAGGCCGTGCGCTGCTCCTCGTCGGTGACGCCGTAGAAAGTGAGCAGACTGGCGATGTCCCGGTCCTTGAAGCTGACCCGGCCGGTCTCCAGGCGGCTCAGCTTCGAATGTGACGCTCCGATCATCTTTCCGGCGTCATCGACCGTTATCCGCCGTGCCTCACGCAAGCGGCGGAGCTGAGCGCCCAGCAGGATGCGCAGCACAGTCGGGCCGCCGCTGCCGGGCGGCGCGATCATCCTGTGCACGTTTGTGCTGCCCTCGGGCTGAGCTGTGATCATCTATGCCTTCCCCGGAAAGCCGGATTATGGCAGTTTCCCACGTCTGACCATATTTTTTCGCAATACGCAGCTGCGCAATGTGTGAATCTGCCCTCGCGCCGCGTGGTAGGTCGGGGGCCGCCTGCCGTAGCGTCCGGTCGGTTAACGGGCGGTCGGCGTGGCCTGGTTCAGTAGTCCGCAGGAATCCTGGCGGGAGTCAGGCGACCAGGCTGTCGAACTCGCCGTCCTTGGCCCCCAGCAGGAACGCCGCGATCTCCGTGCGCGTATAGATCAGCGCGGGGCCGGCGGGATGCCGGGAATTGCGGATCGCGATCTGGCCGTCGGGCAACTCGGCCATCTCGACGCAGTTTCCGCTTGGATTGCTGTGATGGCTCTTGCGCCAGACCGCTCGCTCCAAGCGGACGTCCGGCGTGCCGTCGTACCCGAGGTCCACAATGCTTCCCTTCCGCAGGGCGCTCATGACTGTCCCGCATGCGGGGGTCACCGTCGGCGCTATAGGCGGGGGGCCGTTGATCTCGCACTGCTGATGACGAGGGCTACGAACACGTGTACTACGAACTTTGCGAACTGCACAGTACCTTGGGGCGATTATAGCCGATTTGCGAGTCCGGGCGGGGCTGCGGCGATGGGCGTGCGCGCGGTGATCACCTGCCGGGACCTCGGCGAGTGGCGGCCTGCCGGGCCGACGGGCCCGGCAGGCCGCCAGGCCCGCCTGTCGTGTCACGCATCGCCTGTGTCGCGGGCGAGCCGGAGCCCGATCTCGACCAGGGCCCATCCGGCCTGATGCCGGATGGGGTTGCGGGGACCGTGCCGGTCGACATGCGTCCGGTGGGCGCGGGCCGAGCTGCGCATTTCGTTGACGTGCTGGCTTGCTAGCTGATCGATCATACGGGGATGCACTGAAGTGCTCCTTTTCGTTTCGTCTTCGGTTGGTAGTTGGATGGCCGGCGCCGGGTCGCGGCGCTCAGCGGGCGTCGGCCGGGACGGCCCTGGTGACTCGCACATCGCCGCTGATCGTCTTGCAGTTGAGATGCAGGTCGGCGGCGCCCTCGTTGTCGGACGGCTCCAGCGCGCTGCTGACGTCGCCGGTGAGGGAGGACAGATCGAGATAGACGCCGGTGCCGGGGGCGACCGCTACGTCGATGTCACCCGACATGCAGGCCAGGTCGGCCCGGCCGGGGCCGATGCTGGAGATCTTTATGTCGCCGCTGGCGGTCCGCGCGCTCGCGGACGCGCTGGCGCTGCCGACCTGGATGTCGCCGCTGGCGGTGTTGACGCTGAGGTCCCCGCCCGCGCGCAGCAGCCGGAAATCCCCGGATGCGGTGGTCGCGGTCATCTCGCCGCCGGCCTCCTCCAGCCACACGTCACCCGACGCGGTGGTAACCAGGACCCTGCCGCTGACGATCGCCGCGGTGACATCACCGCTCGCGGTCCGGACGTCCAGTGACGCCAGCTCGCCGAGGCAGGCGACGTCGGCGGACGCCGCGCGCACGGTGCAGCGCGAGCCGGCCGGGACCTTGATCGTGAGATCAAGCTCGGATCCGCCGCGGCGCAGCCCGGAGTGCTTGGGCCCGATGATCTCCAGCCGCCCGGCGCGGAACTCGACCCGGACCTGAGCGACGGATTCCTCGGCGCCCCGGCCCGGACGGCTGGGGAGCAGGCTGACCGTCGTGACCTCGGTCGGCTCGGCGGTGACGGCAATGCTGCCGGCGGCGAGATTGATATCCAGGTCGATCGGATCGGAACCGGGGAACTCCCAGCTGGCCATGGTGATACTCCTTCTGTCGTGGACGAGCAGGCAGGTGCAGCCGCGCCGGCGGGCGCGCTGCCTCTGGTGCGCTAGCTGCGGGCGTAGCCGGTGACGCGCTGGCCGATGCCGGACCGCGAGCGCCGGCTCCCTGATCCGCCGGAGCGGCCGAGATCGTCCAGCGCACGGGAGGCGGCCTGAACGAGCCAGGCATTGACCGACATCCCGGTGGTGCCCGCCGCCGACTCGACTCTCGCCTTGAGAGTTTCCGACAGCCGCAGGGTGATCCGGGCGCTCCCGGCCTCGTCGCCGCTGTCCGCGGATGCCTGCGCGGCGGTGTCGTCCTGGGTATGCAGCTCGACTGTGGTGACGACGAACTGCGGCTCGCCGCCGGAGAGCCGGACATCGATGACCGTGTCCTCGAGGCTGGTCGTGATCTCCTCGGCGGCGGCCGATAGCACATCGAGCAGGGTCAGCCGTACCGATGAGTCCAGTGCCTCGGTGAGCATCTCGGCGGCTCGCGTGATGTCCTCACTGGCGAAACGAGTGATCGAGGCCAGCTCGCCTCGCAGTGTCCCGACGTAGTCCGAAAGCTCCATGATGCCATTATGACGTCACGTATGACGTCTGTCAAGCCGCATACGACGTCATTTGACGTCACCGTGCCGTCAGGGTGACAGCACACTCAGCTGGGTGCCGCGGATGGAGGCGTCGAGCACCTCGGCGATGTGCGCCATCGGCATCCGGGCCCCCTGGGCCGCCAGGGCGGCGGAGATCTGCATCGCGCAGCCGGGGTTGGCCGAGACGAGCAGGCACGCCCCGGTGTCCAGGACCGTCGCGGCTTTCCGGTCGCCCAGCTCGCGGGCGGCCTGCGGCTGGACCAGGTTGTAGATGCCAGCGGACCCGCAGCAGGTACCGCCGTCGGCGATCTCCGTCAGGCTCAGGCCGGGAATCGCCCGCAGCAGGTCGCGCGGCTGGCTGCTGATCCGCTGGGCATGAGCCAGATGGCAGGCATCGTGATAGGCCACGGTGAGCGGGAGCCGGTGGCGGGTCGCGGCCGGCCCGAGCGCGGCTAGGAACTCGCTGAGGTCACGGACCCTGGCGCTCAGGGCAGCGGCCCGGCCGGCCCAGCCGGGGTCATCCGCCAGCAGGTCCGCGTACTCCTTCATGGCCGAGCCGCACCCGGCCGCGTTGACCACGATCGCGTCTACCCCGGCCCGCTCGAAGGTCTCGATCGTCTGCCGGGCGAATTTCCGTGCCTCGTCGCGGCGGCCGCCATGCAGCGAGAGCGCCCCGCAGCAGCCCTGCGCCGCCGGGATGATGACATCACAGCCCTCGGCGGCCAGTACTCGCGCCGTCGCGGCGTTGACCTGCGGGAAGAAGACCTGCTGCACGCATCCGGTCAGCATCCCGACCACGGCCCGGCGGCTGCCCCTGGCGGGCACCCGCGCCGGGAGCCTGCGCTCGGCCCTGGCCTGCCTCCGGGGACGGCCGGGGCGCGGCCCGCGCTGGCGAAGCCCGCCGCGCTGGCCCTGGCCCGCGGCGGGATGTGAACCGGGCGAAACGGGTGCATCAGCCGGCTGAGGTGCGACTCGGAGCGCGGCGGCGAGCTCGGGGGACAGGCGGTCGGCGAGGCCGCTGCGGTCCAGCAGGCGGTCCAGGCCGGTCCGCTGGGCGGCACGCAGCGGCGCCATCAGCAGCCGGAGCCGGCCAGGGTAAGGGAACGTCTCGAAGATCGCGGCGCGAACGGCCCGGTCTCTGATCGACCGGGCGGGAAGCGGCGGCGGCGGGCCGGCCGGGGGTTCCTCGGCCCAGCTGCGCGCGGCCTCGATCAGGCGGTCATAGCGGACCCCGGAGGGGCAGGCCGGGACGCAGGCCATGCAGCCGAGACACCTGTCCAGGTGGGCGGCCGCCGCGTCGCTGGCCACCGCGCCGTCGAGCAGCTGGGCGATCAGGTGGATGCGCCCGCGCGGCGAGTCCATCTCCTCCCCCCACAGCTGGTACGTCGGGCAGGCGGGAAGGCAGAATCCGCAGTGCACGCAGTCGCTGATCACCGCGCGCAGCTCGCCCGACGGGTCGAGGATGTCCATTCAGATCCCTCCGGCGAACCGGCCGGGCGCCATCCGGTGCCCGGGGTCGAACTGATCCTTGACGGCCCGCATGAGGCTGAGCGAGGGCACCGGGCCCCACAGGTCCACGGCCTCGCGGACCGGCGGCGGGGCACGCAGGACGACAGCGCTGGCGCGGCCGGGGCGCAAGGCAGCGCGCAGGGCGGCCAGGAACTCCGCTACCGGGCCCGGCGCGGCGCTCGCCACCACGGCGGCGTGCAGCACGCCCGCGGCCGCCGAGCCGCTGACCGCCGGGTCGAGTCCGGCGTCGTCCGCCGCGGCCCGGATGGCGGCCAGGACGCTGGGCAGCTCCGCGGCCCAGAACGCGATCCTGACGAGCGTGCCGTCCCCGGCCGCCGCGGCTCCCCGGCCCCACCACGCGGGCGGCTCGGTGCCGACGGCCGCGCTGCCCGCGCCGCTCGTGCCGCCCAGCAGCTCGCGCATGCGCTCGGCCCGCTCGGGTGCCCCGGCCGGGTCTCCCTCGAGCAGGACCCCGGCGCGAATCGGCGTGCCGCGGCCCGGCCAGTCGATCTCCGCGGCGGACGGTGCCAGCGGGGACGCTACCGCGGCCGACATAACGGCGTGGGCGGCGGCGGCATCCGCGCAGTCCAGGGTGACGAACACCGATGCCCCCGGCCGGGGATGCAGCCGGAAGACGGCCTCGGTGATCAGGCCCAGGGTCCCGTATGAGCCGGCGAACAGCTTGCCGATGTCGTAGCCCGCCACGTTCTTGACGACCTTGCCGCCGGCCTTGGCGATCGTGCCGTCCGCCCGGATCACGGTGATGCCGATCAGCAGGTCCCGCGGCGAGCCGTAGCGCAGCCGCAGCGGGCCGGCCACCCCGGTCGCCAGTACCCCGCCGACGGTGCCGGCCCGAGAGCCGGTCCCCGCGCCGGGCGGCGGATCCAGGGCGAGCTGCTGGCCCGCCGCGCCGAGCACCGTGGCCAGCCGGTCGATGCGGATACCGGCCTGAACCCTGGCGACCTGGTCCCCGGCGGCGTGCTCCAGCACGCGGTCCATCCGGGTGGTCTCGATCACCAGATCACAGCGGCGCGGGGGAGCGCCCCAGTCGAGCCTGGTCCCCGCCCCGCGGGGCAGCACCGCGAGATCCAGGGACGCGGCGGCCGACATGACGGCACTGGCCTCCTCGGTGCTGGCCGGGGAGGCCACGTAGGTCGGCAGGGTCCCGGCCACGGCGTCCGCCGGCTGGCCCAGCCGGACAGCCGAGCAGGCCGCCAGCAGCGGCGCGGGGACCGAGTCAGCGCTCAAGGCACACCAGCGATCGGATGGCCGTTTCGCATCTCAGTACTGCTCCACTTCACCAGAGGCAACCAGGGGATGGGGGGCGCGCCGGATGCCGGGGACCTCGCCGCACAGGCGCGGTGTCGGGTAGATCTTGCCCGGATTGCACAGTCCGGCCGGATCGTAGGCGCACCGCAGCAGCTGCATGGTGTCCAGGTCGTCGGGGCCGAACATCTTCGTCATGTACCGGGATTTGTCGACCCCGACGCCGTGCTCGCCGGTGATCGATCCGCCATGCTCGATGCACAGGTCCAGGATCGCGCCGGACAGCTCCTCGGCGGCCCGGCACGCCTGCGGGGAGGCGTCGTCGAAGAGCACCAGCGGGTGCAGGTTGCCGTCGCCGGCGTGAAAGACATTGGCGACCCTGATCCCGGCGGCCGCGGACAGCGCGGCGATCTTGTCGAGGACGTCCGGCAGCGCGGTCCGCGGCACGACGCCGTCCTGCACGATGTAGGCCGGGCTGATCCGGCCGACGGCGGCGAACGCCGACTTGCGCCCGGTCCAGATCGCGGCCCGCTCGGCCGGGTCCGCCGCCGCGCGGATCTCATAAGCACCCGCCTGCTCGCACAGGGCCCGTACCGCGGCGGTCTCGCGCTCGACGTCGGCCGCCGGGCCGTCGAGCTCGACGATGAGCACCGCGCCGGCGCCTTCGGGATAACGGCAGGCCACGGCCGCCTCGGCCGCCTCGATGGCCAGCGCGTCCATCATCTCGATCGCGGCCGGCAGGATGCCCGAGGAGATGATGGCGGAGACCGCGGTGCCGCCCGCGCCGGTGGTCTCGAAGGCCGCCAGCAGGGTGGTGACCGCCTCCGGAATCGGCGTCAGCTTCACGACGATCTTCGTGACGATGCCGAGGGTGCCCTCCGAGCCGACGAAGGCGCCGAGCAGGTCGTAGCCGCCAGGCGCGCCGGTGCCGTCACCCAGCCAGGTCAGCTCGCCCTGCGGGGTGACGATCTCGAGCCCGGTCACGTGGTGGACGGTGAAGCCGTGCTTGAGGCAGTGCGCGCCGCCGGAGTTCTCCGCGACGTTGCCGCCGACGGAGCAGACCTGCTGGCTGGAGGGATCCGGTGCGTAGAAGAGGCCGAACGGCTGCGCCGCCTTGCTCACGGCCAGGTTGATGACTCCCGGCTCGACGATGGCCCGCCTGCTCACCGGGTCAATGGCGATGATCTTGCGCATCCTCGACAGCACGATCAGGACTCCGTCGGCCCTGGGCAGGGCCCCGCCGGACAGCCCGGTGCCCGAGCCCCTGGCCACGAACGGGATGTTCGCCCGCGCGCATTCGGCCACGATGGCGGCCACCTGCTCCGCCGACTCCGGCAGGACGGCGACCCCCGGGCTGCACCGGTGGGCGGTGAGGCCGTCGCATTCGTAAGTGCGCAGTTCCAGCGGGTCGCTGATGACGGCGGCCGGGCCGCAGATCTGGGTGAGCCGGGGGATCAGCGCGTCAGTCCCGGTCCTGGCTGCCTGCTCGATCATGGTCCCGCCTTCCGTGGCCGCGCCTGGCGCCCGTCACCCGCAGCGCCTTTCATCCCCAGCGCCTTTCATCCCCAGCGTGCCCTCGCCCACCCCCAGCGTGCCCCGCGCGCGCCGAGTTTTCTACTGCGGAGCCGCACGGAGAACGAGCCCGGTGGCTGGCCGGAGGGTACCGGCGGAGACCGGATGGCCGCTATCGAGGTAGCTGCCGCCCAGGTAGATGGTCACGGCGGAGCCAGCCAGTCAGCCAGCGTCAGCAGCTGGTGGCTGTTGTTGGCGGGCAGGTAGCAGGCCGTCCGCCCAGCCAGCGATCATGAAACGGGATGAGCGGCCAGTGGCCGTTTCAGGGCATCTGCTCGTAAGCGGGGATGGTGAGGAACTCGGCGTAGTCATCAGCGAGCGCGACCGCCGTGAACAGCGTCACGGCCTCGTCGTAGCGGGCGGCGTCGAAGGCATCCCCTGACTGCTCGCGGATAGTGGCCAGTTCCTGGTCGATGATCTGCTGCACCAGGTCGCGGGTGACCTTCGGGCCGTCGGCCAGGCTGACGTCGTTGTGCAGCCACTGCCAGACCTGGGAGCGGGAGATCTCCGCGGTCGCCGCGTCCTCCATCAGGTTGAAGATGGCCACCGCGCCGTTGCCGCTCAGCCAGTTGGCCAGGTACTGCAGGCCCACGCTGATGTTGTTGCGCAGTCCCGCCTCGGTGATCTGGCCGGGAGTCTGCGAGATCGCCAGCAGGTCGCCGGCGCTGACGCTCACGTCCTCGCGCAGCTTGCCGAGCTGGTTGGGCGAATCGCCGAGCACGCCGTCGAACACCTCGCGGCAGATCGGCACCAGGTCGGGGTGAGCGACCCACGAGCCGTCGAAGCCGTTGCCCGACTCACGGGTCTTGTCCTCCCGGACCTTGGCCAGCGCCGTGGCGTTGACCTCGGGGTCGCGCCGGCTGGGGATGAACGCGGCCATGCCGCCGATCGCGTGCGCGCCCCGGCCATGGCAGGTCTTGACCAGCAGATCTGCATAAGAACGCATAAACGGGGCCGTCATGGTCACTGCATTGCGCTCGGGCAGGACGAAGTCCCGTCCCCTGGTGCGGAATTTCTTGATGATGCTGAACAGGTAGTCCCAGCGCCCGGCGTTCAGCCCCGCGCTGTGCTCACGCAGCTCATAGAGGATCTCTTCCATCTCGAAGGCCGCGGGGATCGTCTCGATCAGGACGGTGGCCCGGATCGTGCCCTGGGGAATGCCGAGCTGGTCCTGGGCCAGCCTGAAGGCGTCATTCCAGAGCCGAGCCTCCAGGTGGCTTTCCATCTTGGCCAGGTAGAAGTACGGGCCCTTGCCCTGGTCCAGCTGACGCTGCGCGCAGTGGAAGAAGTACAGCGCGAAGTCGAACAGGCTGCCGGAGACGCGCTCGCCGTCCACCAGCAGGTGCTTCTCCTCCAGATGCCAGCCACGCGGGCGCACCACGATGGTGGCGAGCTCGCTGTCCGGCCGCAGCTGGTAGGACTTCCCCTCCTCGCTGGTGAAGTCGACCTTCCGGTCCAGCGCGTCCTTCAGGTTGAGCTGGCCGGTGACCATGTTGTCCCACAGCGGGGTGTTGGCGTCCTCGAAGTCCGCGAGCCACACCTTGGCGCCCGAATTGAGCGCGTTGATGGTCATCTTCCTGTCCGTCGGCCCGGTGATCTCCACCCGGCGGTCCACCAGGCCAGGGGCGGGCGCCGCTACCCGCCAGGACACGTCCTGCCTGACGTGGGCGGTCTCGTCAAGGAAGTCAAGCATGCCGCCGGCCGAGATCTCCTGCTGCCGGCGGGCACGAGCCTGGAGCAGTTCCGCGCGCCGCGGGCCCAGCTCGCGCTGCAGCGCGGCGATCAACTCGACCGCCCCGGCGGTCAGGATCTCGTCATACCGCTCCCCGGCCGGGCCGGTAATCTCCACACCCTTGATGTCGCTCAACTAATCGCTCCTCCTGCGGGCACGTCGGGCACCGCCCGCACTCGCGGCCGCTCGTGACTCCAGACGCTAACTGCCGCCCATCGGCGGGTCAAAGCCGGCTGCCCGATTCGCGGGTATTTGCCGCCGGGCGCGCCGCGCCTGCGGCGCCCTGAGCCCGTACGACCTGAGGGGCCGTCATGGTGCGTCAGCTGAGGGCGGTGGCGGCTGGACAAGGGCGTCCAGTGCCGCCATGGCGCCGGTGCCGCTTCGGTCAGTGTCGATGGCCCCCAGCACGATCGCCAGGATCGTGTCGGCGAAGATCCCGATACCCCCGGCCGGGTCCGGGCAGTAGTCGTCCGGCTGGATCCGGTAACGGAGCAGGCATCCGTCGAGCGTCGCCTGCAGCGCCAGGGCCAGCCGGTATGGCGTCCAGCCAGGGCGCAGGACCAGCGCGGTGCCGGCGAACAGGGCCGCGAAGGCGTCCGACCAGACCTGGACACCGTCCTTCATGGCCGGCCGCAGCGCCTCCCACAGTGCCGGATGCTGGGGGAGCAGCGGCCCGAGATGGAGCGTCATATAGCTGCGCGGATTGCCCCGCAGGGCCGCCAGGACACCGTCGGCGATCAGGACCGCCTGGGCCGAGAACGAGCTGGCTTCGGCGAGCTCGGCGGGCATTTTCCCGGCGTGGTCCTTCGGGTCCTCGGGCACCTCGTCGTCAACCAGCGCGTAGACGACGGCATCGGAGAGGAACTCCTCCCTGGTCGGCCAGCGGTTGAAGAATGCCTTCCGGCTCCCGCCGGACGTTCCCTCGGCAGCCGCCAGGCGGATCACGTCCTCGGTCCGCAGCCAGTCCAGGGCAGCGGGGAACCGGATGGACCGCAGCCTGGATGGCCGCGAGTCGGCACTCTGATCGTCCAGGTAGGCGTCGATCAGGTGGGTTGCTGCCTTCAGGAACCGGCGGGCTGTCGGATCATGGCGGGAGGGGGCTGGCCGTGGGCTCACGTATGCTTCCAACTGGTCGGATATGGGGACTTTTATACCTCGGACCGGATTGTGCTTGTTTAGGGGGACTCAGTTGGCTCCTCACCTTCTGTGACATGTGCTGTCCGCAGGCTTCGTAGCGTAGTTATGCTCAGCGAAGCGCACCACAAGGGCCGGGGACCTGGAGGGCACTTCAGGCGGATCACATCCGCCTGATATGCGGCGCGGGCGGGCGGGAGGGCGCCGGGCAGGTCCTGGGGTGAGAACCGGGGCCGGACCGGCGGCCCGCCCGTGCAGCCCCGGCCTCGGTGCACGGCCTGGCCCCCCTTTCAGCAGGCGGCTGGCACGTCAATCTCAGTCAGTACCCATCCGATCTGGTGGCCGCCTATCCGGCTCTGATGGCCGCTCGGGCATCACGTCTCGCTGTTGCTTCACGCGGCGCCGCTGCCGATGATCAGATCGATGTTTAGGTGCCGAGGGTTGAGGTAAATCCGCGCTGCGGACAAAACCCTTATCGCCAGAATCCCTACCCCGCTGGCCACGCCCGTTCCTTGATCCCGAAGGATGTTGGAGGCCCTGACCACCAGGATCCTTCGTGATCAAGGAAAGCCGCCCTGTTCTGCCCGTCATGGGCCAGGACTCATTCGAGTGCGTAGCGTTTTATTTACAATGAGTGATTTGAGCAGAACAGTCGCCAGTCGAGGGTTATCCTGTTCGCGCCATCTAGGGGGTGGCCATGGCTGAAGACAATCGTCCGCCTCCGCCGCGCCGCCGCGCGCCCGGTGCCGATGCGGCGAGCGCGCAGTTGCCGCAGGCCCGGCGGATGTCACTGCTGCGGGACTCACTGGGTACCAACACGGAGCCGGAGCCGCCCGCACCGCCGGATGAGCCGCCGGTGGAGCCCGAGCCGCAGACCGAGTCGCCGCCCGCGGCGTCTTCGCGATCGTCATTGCCGCCGCTGCCGCAGCGCGTGCCGGGCGCCAGCGCACTGGGGAAGCCGCGGCCAGCGCCTGGCGCCGATCCGCGCCCGTCCGCATCCAGCCCGCCCGCATCCAGCCCCCCGCATCCAGCCCCCCCGCATCCAGCCCCCCCGCATCCAGCCCTTCCCCCGCCAGCCCTTCCCCTATCGGCACGCCTGCGTCCTCTACCAGTACGTCCCCCGCTGGCACCGTCACCCCGAGCACGCCTGCGCGCCCCGCTGACCGGTCCTCCGCCAGCCCGCCTGCGTCCAGCGCAGCCCCGCCTGCATCCAGCACCCCTGCGTCCAGCCCGGCTGCGTCCAGCCCGGCTGCGTCCAGCCCGGCTGCGTCCAGCCCGGCTGCGTCCAGCCCGGCTGCGTCCAGCCCGCCGGTCACTATGCGCCCGCAGTCCGCTGCCCGCAGCTGGCCGGCCAGTGACACCGCCTCACCGGTGCTGGCCCCGCCGGCGCAACCAGCCGCGTCCCTTGTAGCGGGCTGGTCGCGCGCGGCGCCATCGGCTCCTTCACGTGCCGCAGCGCCGGCTCCTTCGCGTGCCGCGCCATCGGCTCCTGCGCGTGCCGGGCCGCCGGCTCCTTCGCGCGCGGCGCCGCCGGCTCCTTCACGTGTCGCGCCGCCGGCTGCTTCGCGGGCCGCAGCGTCGGCCTCCCCACGTGCGCTGGCCTCGTCGTCTGCAGCTGGCCAGGCCGCCGACGGCCAGCAGCGGCTGGCTGAGCCCGACCGGCACCGGCGAAGTCTGCTGTCGGCGCGCCGCTGGCGGCTCATCGGGCTGCTCGCCGCGATCCTGCTGACTGCGGCGGTCGTCGCCCTGGTCCTGGCCGGGTCTGGCCATAAGGGTGACAAGGGCGGGAATCCGGCCGGCACAGCCAGCGGCCAGGGCCTGGTTGCGGAGCAGGCAGCCCGCAGCCAGGCTGTGGCCTTTGTCACCCAGCAGGTCAGCCGGGATTCCATCGTGGCGTGCGATCGAGTGATGTGCTCCTCGCTCGCGGCCAGGGGCTTTCCCGTCGGCAACCTGCTCGTGCTGGGACCGAGCTCGCCCGATCCCCTCGGCGCAGCTGTCGTCATCGCGACGGCAGACGTCCGGAGCCAGATCGGCGCCCGCCTCAGTGCCCGCTACGCGCCGCTAGTCATAGCGAGCTTCGACTCCGGCGGCGCGCGGATCGATATTCGCGCGATCGCCCCTGACGGGGCCGTCCAGTACCAGGCTGCGCTCAGCGCGGACCTGCGGGCCCGCGAGAAGTCCGGAGCCGAGCTGCTGGGGAACAAGCACATCGACGCCACGGCCACCGCCAGGGCGCAGCTGGCAGCGGGCCAGGTCGACTCGCGGCTGCTGATCGCGATCAGCTTCATGACCGGGCAGCATCCGGTGCACATCGCGGACTTCAGCGGCCTTGCCCCTGGCGTCCCCCCCGGCGCCGGCCGCCCGCTCCGGTTCATGGACGTGGCCGAGCCAGCGGGCGCGACGAGCAAGGCCTGGCTGACCTACGTGCAGTCCGTCCGTGCTCTCCTCGGCGTGCAGCTTCCCACGTACCGTCCGCTGCGCATCGAGCTGACGCGGCTGCCCGGAGGTCAGGCTGTCCTGCGCATCGAGTTCGGCGCGCCGAGCCCGCTGGGGCTGCTCCGCGGTGGTGTGCGGTAACCGGGAAGCTCCCGATTCGCCCTGGGGCCAGGTCCCGTCGGCGTCCTGGCCGGTCCGGCACCTGGCGGCCCTACCGGCTGCCGGGCACATCCTGGCCCGCTCGGGTGTTATTCAGATGAAGATGGCCGCCATGCGTGGCACCATCGACTGATCACCCGCCGTGTGGCGGGCGTGACTGACCTAGGCGGCCGGCCCGCGTACCGGTGCCGGCCTTGGATGGCGAATGACCGCACTGTTTGACGAGGACCCGGCGGCTCTGCCGCACCCGCCCCGCGCAGGCCAGCCTGACGTGCAGCCCGGCTCCGGCCGGCCCGGGAGCGGCCAGCCCCGAGGTGACCAGCCCGGAAGCGACCAGCCCGGAAGTGACCAGCCGGGAGGTCTCCAGTCCGACGCGGGCCAGCTTGACCTGGAGGACCGGCACGCGCTGCGGCGGGTCGCCGGCCTCTCGACCGAGCTTGAGGACGTCAGCGAGGTCGAGTACCGCGCGCTGCGCCTGGAGCGCGTCGTGCTGATGGGCGTCTGGACCGACGGGACTCTCGCCTCCGCGCAGAACTCCCTGCGCGAGCTCTCCCGGCTGGCCCAGACAGCCGGATCCGAGGTCCTGGACGCCCTGATCCAGCATCGCGCCCGGCCGGATGCGGCGACCTACGTCGGCGCCGGCAAGGCACGAGAGCTCGCTGAGGTCGTCGCCTCCTCTGGCGCCGATACCGTGATCTGCGACGGCGAGCTCACCCCTGGCCAGCTCCGCAAGCTCGAGGGCGTGGTGAAGGTCAAGGTTATCGACCGCACGGCCCTGATCCTGGACATCTTCGCCCAGCACGCCCGCAGCAAGGAGGGCAAGGCGCAGGTGGAGCTGGCCCAGCTCCAGTACATGGTGCCGAGGCTCCGCGGCTGGGGCGAGTCGCTGTCCAGGCAGGCAGGCGGCCGGGTCGCGGGCGGCGGCGGCATCGGCACTCGCGGCCCCGGCGAGACCAAGATCGAGACTGACCGGCGCCGGATCAGGATCCGGATAGCCAAGCTGCGCCGGGAGATCTCCGAGATGTCGGTCGGTCGCGAGGTGCAGCACCGGCAGCGGCGGCGCCATGACGTGCCCTCGGTCGCGATCGCCGGCTGACACCAACGCCGGCAAGTCGAGCCTGCTCAACCGGCTGACCGGAGCGCACGTGCTGGTGGACGACTCATTGTTCGCCACCCTCGACCCGGCAGTCCGCCGGGCACGGACCCCGTCCGGCTGGCCGATCACCCTCACCGACACGGTCGGGTTCGTCCGTCATCTGCCGCACCAGCTGGTCGACGCATTCCGGTCGACGCTGGAGGAAGTGGCTCAGGCGGACCTGATCCTGCACGTCGTCGATGGTTCGGATGCCGACCCCCGCGCGCAGATCGCGGCGGTGCGGGAGGTGCTCAGCGAGATCGGCGGCGCTGATGTCCCTGAGCTCATCGTGGTGAACAAGGCGGACGAGGCCGACCCGATCGAAGTGGAGGGCCTGCGGCTGGCCGAGCGCCAGTCGGTCGTGGTCTCCGCGCGGACCGGGGCCGGGATTCCCGAGCTGCTGGCCGAGCTGGAGCGGCTGCTGCCCAGGCACCAGCGCGAGATCAGCGTGATGCTCCCGTATCAGCGTGGCGACCTGCTCTCTCGGGCGCACACCGAGGGCGAGGTGCTGGCCGTCCGGCACGGGCAGGATGGGACCGAGCTGACCGCGCGCGTCCCGCTGGGCCTGGCCGCGGAACTGGACCAGTTTGCGCAGCCCGCCGCGTCGCTGTAACAGACCGGGTCACCGGCGCAGGCCGCTATCGCCGAGCCCCTGGCCAGTTCCGATAAGGACCTGTACAAGCGCCCTCCGGTGCAATAGCGTGACTGGACCGATATGTTGGTTGGCGCATTCGCAGAGTTCCGACGGCGGCGTGCGACCCTAATCCGCCTCTCCGGGCCTTTGCCGCTGCTTGGCCTTCCGGGCGCTTGATCATCAGACAACTAGTCATAGCGGGTGACGGCTCATGGCGACACAGACCATCAGCCGTGGCCCGCTGCCGTGCGGGGGAGCCGCCGGGTGACCGTCCGCCTCCTGACCAACATTGGCCGGCTGTGGACCGGTTCTGAGGTGTGGAGTAATGCCGCCATATTGTCGGACAATGACCGTATTGCCTGGGTAGGCCCGGCCTCGGAGCTGCCCGCCAGCATTCCTGGCGTGATTGAGGACATTGTCGACGTAGATCACGTGGAGAACCTCGGCGGCGGCCTGGTTACGCCGGGGCTGATCGACGCCCATACGCACCCGGTGTACGCGGGAAACCGCTGGGCCGAGCTCACTATGCGCTCCGGCGGGTCGTCCTCCACCGAGATCTCCGCCGCGGGCGGCGGCCTGGCCTCCACGGTCACGGTGACCAGGGGAACCGACCCGTGGACCCTCTGCAATGGCGTCCGGGAGCGGCTGGGGGACTGGCTCCTGAGCGGCACCACGACCATCGAGGCCAAGACTGGCTTTCACCTCACCAGGGACGGAGAGCTCGCCGACGTCCGGCTGCTGCGCTCGCTGGAGAGCGAGCCGGGCATGCCGCGGGTGCACGTGACCTTCATGGCCGCGCATACGGTGCCGCCTGAGTACTTCGGGCGCCGGCATGACTATGTAGACGCGGTCGGCAGCTGGTGCGGCGACGCCCACTCCGCAGGCGCGGACAGCGTGGACGTGTACTGCGATGAGGGCTACTTCACTGAGCGGGAGGCCCGCTGGGTGCTCGGGCAGGGAAGGCTCGCGGGGCTGCTGCCCCGGCTGCATGCCTGCGGCGACCCTCGGGCCGGCGCCGCGCTCCTGGCGGCCGAGCTGGGCTGCGCGTCGGCCGACCTGCTGCACGGGGCCAGTGACGATGACGTAGCCGCGCTGGCGAGCGCGGGCGTCGCGGCGGTGCTCTGCCCGGCCACGAGCTCAGAGTCGGGACGCATCCCGCCGGTCCGGGCCCTGCTCGACAAGGGCGTGGCGGTGGCGCTGGGCTCGGCTCACTCTCCGGGTGAGAACGGGATCACCTCGATGTCGCTCGTGATCAGTCTCGCTGTCTCGGAATACGGGATGAGCGTGACCGAGGCCCTGCGGGCCGCGACCACCGGCGGCGCGCATGCGTTGCGCGCTCCAGATCGCGGCGCGATGACGCGCGGCCGCTACGCCGACATCGTGGCCTGGGACGCTGACCACGAGGGCGCCTTCGCGTGGGCCTATGGCCTTAAGCCGCTGCGCGTCTGGCGCGGCGCCGAGTCCGCGTACCCCTAGGCCAGGCGGCCGTGCCGGGCCGCGTTGCCGTGGTCACTGACTCTGCTGCCTGCCTGACGGGCAGCCTCGCGGAGCTGCATCACGTCGTGGTCGTGCCGCTGCGCGTGCTGGCCGGCGATGTGGCCGTTGACGACGGCGCCGCGGCACTGCCCGAGGTAATCGAAGAACAGCTGCGGGCCGGCCAGCGGCTCAGTACCGCGCGCCCGGCACCGGAGCGGTTCGCGGCGGCGTACGCGGCGGCGGCGGCCGAGGGCGCGGCCGCGGTCGTGTCCGTTCACCTGTCCGGCCGGCTGTCAGGAACGATCGCCTCGGCCGAGCTGGCCGCGACCAGCGCGCCCCTGCCGGTGCACGTGGTCGACTCGCGATCCATCGGCATGGGACTCGGGCTCGCCGTGCTGGCGGCCGCGGCCGCCGCTGCCGCGAGGCAGCCCGCCGCCGACGTCGCCGCCGCCGCGGCCTGGTGTTCAGGGCGGCTCGGTTCCTTCTTCGCGCTGGACACGCCGGACCACCTGCGGGCCGGCGGCCGGCTCGGCCCGGCTCCGGTCTCCCGCAGCGGCGTACTGACCGCCCGGCCGCTGCTGCACGTCCGGGACGGCAAGATCGATTTGCTGGAGCGAGTCCGCACGCTGTCCGCGGCCGCGGCCCGGCTGGAGGACCTGGCCGTCGGTTTCGCGGCCGGCGGCCCTGTCGACCTCGCCGTCCAGCATCTGGGCAATCAGGGGCGCGCGGCAGATCTGGCCGGGCGGCTGGCCGTCGCGATACCTCGGGCGCGGCACTGCTACCTGGCCGAGGCCGGCGCCGCGATCCGGGCTCACACCGGGCCGGGCATGCTGGGCGTGGTGGTGGCACCGCTCTGATCGGCCCGCGATGACGGGACATCCGGCGTCCAGTACCAGTCCTGGTCCGGTTCCGCAGGCGGCGCGCTTCGTGGCATGCTGCGGGCATGCCTTCGCCAGGAGCATCCGCCGTGGCCGCCCGCGGTTCGGTCAGCGTGCCGCCGGTAACGGTCATCGTCGGCGAGGAGGACCTGCTGATCGAGCGCGCCGTCGCTGCCATCGTGGCCGCCGCCCGAGCGTCCGCCGCCGCCGGCCCGTCCGCCGCCGGGCCGTCCGCGGGCGGTGCCAGGGAAGATACCGTCCTGTCCGGGGCAGAGGCGCTGGATGTTCACGATGTCCGCGCGGCCGAGCTCACTCCCGGTGACCTGTCCATGCTGACGGCGCCGTCCCTGTTCGGCGGCGGCTGCGTGGTCATCGTCCGGTCGGCGCAGGATGCCAGCAAGGACCTCGCGGCCCAGCTGATCCGGCATGCGGCCGCTCCGGTGCCCGAGGTGGTTCTCGTGCTGACCCACGCGGGCGGGGCCAAGGGCAAGGCACTGCTGGCCGGGCTGACGGGCGAGAAGGTCGCGAGGATCAACTGCCCGAGCATCAAGCGCTTCGGCGAGCGGATGGACTTCCTGCGCGGCGAATTCGGCCGGGCCGGCCGCAAGGCCGACGATTCGGGCATCCGGGCCCTGCTCGATGCCGTCGGTACCGACCTTCGCGACCTGGCGGCGGCGTGCAGCCAGCTCTCGGCGGACACGACCGGGGTCATCAGCCAGCCGGTCGTCGCCCGCTATTACCGCGGCCGCGCGGAGGCCAGCGGGTTCACCGTGGCCGACCGGGCTTGCGAGGGGAAGCTCGCCGACGCGCTGGTGCAGTTGCGCTGGGCCCTGGCCACGGGCACCTCACCGGTGCTGATCACCAGCGCCCTCGCGCAGGGCGTGCGGGCGCTGGGCCGGGTCGGCACTGCGTCACGGGGGAAAGGCGCCGACGCGCTGGCCTCCGAGCTCGGCATGCCGCCGTGGAAGATCGACAAGGTACGCCAGCAGCTCCGGGGCTGGACTCCGGAAGGCGTTGCGCGCGCTCACTCGGCGGTGGCCGCGGCCGACGCCCAGGTGAAGGGCGAGGCGGCCAGCGCGGCCTACGCGCTGGAGCGGGCCATCAGGATCATCGTGGCCTGCCGTTCCCGGAGCTGACCAGGCCCGGCAGCAGGTCCCGGAGCTGGCCAGGCCAGACAACAGATGGAGGCATCGTGCTGCACATCCTCGCCCTGTCGCGCTCCGCGGTCCTGGTGCGGCACTGGTTCGAGATCGACCTGGACGACGCGTCCATGGAGCACGGTGCCCGGATCGAGCTGCGGGAGCTGGCCGCGCAGCCGTACCGGGGCAGTGAGTCAGCTGCCCAGGTCATCAGCGCGGATCGCCCGCTGTGGCGGGCCGATCTGTTTGACCGCCTGGCGGACCAGGCCGGCAGCTTCGGCGCGGCGCACTACCATCCGGCGTTCTCGGGCAACGAGCCGTGCGCGAGGGTCTGGGATCCGGTCCTGACGGCCGATCCCTGGGGCTGGCTGGGCGATCAGCTCGCCCGCCCGGCGGCAGTGCCCGCCACCGCGGCCCGGCAGCTGGATCCAGGGGATGCCGAGCAACTGCGGGATCTCGCGGCGGTGGTGGTGGCCCAGGCCCGGCTGGTCTCGCCCGAATGCTGCAGCTCGTCGTCCGAGTGCTTCCGGCTGACCCGCGATGCCCGTCAGGCCGTCCAGCTGATGATCGGATCCCTGCGGGAGCCAGCGCTGCTCGACGCGGACTGGGTATCGCCATGGCGCGCCGCCGTGGGCCGCGACGGCGCCGGCTGACCAGGCGGGCCCGCGTCTGCTGTGCCGTACCGGCGTCAGCGGCCGGCCAGTTCCTGCGCCGTCAGTGCCTGCAGCACGCAGAACTCGTTGCCATCCGGGTCAGCCAGCACCACCCAGGTGACGTCTGCGCCCTGGCCGACATCGACGCGGCAGGCGCCGAGGTCCTCCAGCCGCGCGATCTCAGCGGCCTGGTCCGCGGGCCGCAGGTCAAGGTGCAGGCGGTTCTTGGCCGGCTTGCCCTCGGGCACCCGCAGGAATAGCAGGTCAGGGACGATCCCGTCCTCCGCACTGCCCTCCGGTGGCTCCAGTACGACCTCGTCCTGCGAATCGAGCGTGCGCCGCCAGCCGAGCGCTGACTGCCAGAAGGACGCGATCTTGGCCGGGTCGGCTGAATCAATGCACAGGCACTGGATGCGGACATTCATGCGGGTCGGCGATACGAGCTGCGCGGCGGGGGTCAGTCCGTGGTGAGCTGGGCGGCGCGCTTGGCGAGCGCTGACTTGCGGTTGGCCGCCTGGTTCTTGTGGATGACGCCCTTGCTGGCTGCCTTGTCCAGCTTGACGTACGCCGCGCGCATGGCCTGGGTGGCCTCGTCGGTCTTGCCGGCGTCGGCCGCCTCGCGGAACTGGCGGACAGAGGTCTTCAGCGATGACTTGACTGCCTTGTTGCGCTGGCGCGCCTTCTCGTTCTGCTTGTTGCGCTTGATCTGGGACTTGATATTCGCCACGCGGGTGCCTCGCAAAGAGATCTGGTCAGGTGGGTCAGGTGTGCCCGCACGAGCCGGGATCGCGCATCGCGCCCGGCACACAGGTGCGGGCATGCGGGCAGCCGAGACCGGAAGGATATCCGAGATTGGGCCAGCTGCTCAAATTCAGGCTTAAGCCGAGCCTGTCGCGGGCCCCGCCCACCCGGCCGGGCTCGCCCCTTCGCGGCCTGCTGGCATGGGCATACGCCCTGGCGTGCGACCATAGACGGCGACAAGGATCCGGCCGGACGAGCCTGCAGATCCGAACACGACTCTACGCAACTACCACCTGGCGGATGCCTGTGCCACCAACGTCCGAGTCACCAATGCCCGAGCCTGGGCGGACCGATCAGGCGGTGATCCGCAATTTCTGCATCATCGCCCATATCGATCACGGCAAATCCACGCTCGCGGACCGGATGCTCCAGCTGACCGGGGTGGTGGAGGGCCGCCAGATGCGGGCGCAGTACCTGGACCGGATGGACATCGAGCGTGAGCGCGGCATCACGATCAAGAGCCAGGCGGTCCGGCTGCCCTGGACAGGCGAAGACGGCCAGCAGTACGTGCTGAACCTGATCGACACCCCCGGCCACGTCGACTTCTCCTATGAGGTCTCCAGGTCCCTGGCCGCGTGCGAGGGAGCGATCCTGCTGGTGGATGCCGCGCAGGGGATCGAGGCGCAGACCCTGGCCAACCTGTACCTGGCGATCGACGCCGACCTGCTCCTGATCCCGGTCCTGAACAAGATCGACTTGCCCGCCGCGCAGCCCGAGAAGTACGCGGCGGAGCTGGCCGGCATCATCGGGTGCGATCCCTCGGACGTGCTCAGGGTCTCGGCTAAGACCGGGGAGGGCGTGAGCGAGCTGCTCCACTCGGTCGTCGCGCAGGTCCCGCCGCCCAGCGGCACACTCGACGCCCCGGCCCGTGCCCTCATCTTCGACTCGGTCTATGACACCTACCGCGGCGTGGTCACCTACGTTCGCGTGATGGACGGGCGCCTGTCGCGTCGCGAGAAGACCCTGATGCTGTCCACCAAGTCCGTCCACGAGACGCTTGAGGTCGGCGTGATCTCCCCCGACCCGATCCCGTCCGACGGGCTGGCCGCCGGCGAGGTCGGTTACCTGATCACCGGGGTGAAGGACGTACGGCAGGCCAGGGTCGGCGACACCGTGACCACCGCGGCGAACCCGGCCAGCGAGGCGCTGGCCGGGTACGACCATCCCCGGCCGATGGTCTTCTCCGGCCTGTATCCCGTCGACGGGGATGATTACCCCGAGCTGCGGGACGCGCTGGACAAGCTCCGGCTGAACGACGCCTCGCTGGTCTATGAGCCGGAGACGTCCATGGCGCTGGGGTTCGGCTTCCGCTGCGGGTTCCTCGGCCTGCTGCACATGGAGATCATCCGCGAGCGGCTGGAGCGGGAGTTCGATCTCTCGCTGATCTCCACGGCGCCGAACGTGGTCTACCGGGTAGTCCCGGAATCCGGCGGCGAGCTGATCGTCACCAACCCGAGCGAGTTCCCCGACGGGAAGATCAGCCAGATCTTCGAGCCCGTGGTCCGGGCCACGGTGCTGGCCCCGAGTGACTACATCGGCGCGATCATGGAACTGTGCCAGGGCCGGCGCGGCGTGCTGCTCGGGATGGAGTACCTGTCATCAGACCGGGTGGAGATCCGCTACACGATGCCGCTGGGAGAGATCATCTTCGATTTTTTCGATCAGCTGAAGTCGCGCACCCGCGGCTATGCCTCGCTGGACTACGATCCGGCCGGCGAGCAGGACGCGGACCTGGTCAAGGTCGACATCCTGCTGCAGGGCCAGCCAGTGGACGCGTTCAGCCAGATCGTGGCCGGCGATAAGGCGCGGGAGTACGGCCTGGCGATGACCGCCCGGCTGAAGGAGCTGATCCCGCGCCAGCAGTTCGAGGTGCCGATCCAGGCGGCGATCGGCTCGCGGGTCATCGCCCGCGAGAACATCCGCGCGATCCGCAAGGACGTGCTGGCCAAGTGCTACGGCGGTGACATCACCCGCAAGCGCAAGCTGCTGGAGAAGCAGAAGGAGGGCAAGAAGCGGATGAAGACCATCGGCCGGGTGGAGGTACCGCAGGAGGCCTTCGTCGCGGCCCTGTCCACCGAGCAGAGCCCCGACCGCAGGCGCTAGCGACGCGGTCTACCCCGCATGGAACACCAGGAACAGGAAGAGCAGCGCCAGCGAGAACCCGCCGATGGTGATGCCCGCCGAGGCCAGCGCCCAGCCTCGCTCGCCTGTCTTGCTGATCTGCCGCTGCGCCGCGAAGCCGGTGATGACGGCGGCGGCGGCGGGGAATCCGGGAATCAGCGCGCAGATCAGGGAAACCACGGCCAGCGAGTTCACCGGGGTGCGCCGTGGCACCGGTGCCGGGACCGGGTGCGACGGCATCATGGTCCCGAACGGGCCGATCGGCAGGTCGGCGGTGAGGACCCCGAGCTCAGCGTAGGTCCGCGAGCTGAACACCTGCCCGACTCGCTCCTGGTACTCGTCGGCGGTCAGCCGCCCCTCGGCGAACGCGGCCTTGAGCACGTCAACAGCGCGCTCTCGATCCGCGGTGGAGGCACGCATGTGCCCGTATCCATCCGCGGCCATCCCGTGTCCACGATCCATGGTCATCGCAGTCTCCAGCGTGTGGCCTGGAAATCAGCTTAACCGGGTCCCGGCCGCTCTCAACCGGTCCGCGGCAGCTGGATGCGCCAGGGGCCGGCGGGACAGGGGGCGGCGGGGACAGGCGCCGGCGGGGACAGGCGCCGGCGGACAGAGGACGGCCCGAGTTCCCAGCGCAAACGCGATCGCCGGGCCCGCAGGCGTCGTATACCGTGCGAGCTATGACGGATGCGCGGGTTATCTCTGTCAACGTCGGCGCGGTGGCGGACCTGATCGTGAGCGACAGGCCGGCCAAGTCGGCGATCGACAAGCGCCCGGCCGCGGGTCAGGTCCTGGTGGGCAGGCTGGGGCTCGAGGGCGACGAGGTCGGCGACCCGCACAATCATGGCGGCGAGGACCAGGCCGTGTACGCCTACGCCCGCGAGGACCTGGACTGGTGGGCGGGGCGGCTCGGGCATGTGCTCAGGAACGGGCAGTTCGGGGAGAACATCACCACCGCCGGGCTGGACATCAGCGGGGCCATGATCGGCGAGAGATGGCGGCTGGGCACGGCCGTGGTCCAGATCACCAGCCCGCGGATCCCGTGTAACACGTTCCAGTCGTGGATGGACGCGAGATTCTGGGTGCGGCGGTTCGCCGAGGCCGGCCGCCCCGGCGCGTACCTGCGGGTGCTGGAGCCGGGTACCGTCGGCGCGGGGGACGAGGCGCAGGTGCTTGGCCGCCCGGCGGCCCGCGTCACGGTCGCCGAGTCCATGCGCGCCTTCTATGGCGACTCCGATGTGATGCGCAGGCTGCTCGAGGTAGAGGGACGGGGCAAGAAGTGGGACCTGATCGGCGAGCGCGTGCTGCGGACGGCCTCGGCGTAGCCGCGCTCTTTGGCCGCGCCCCGGCGGCGGTGAGCTGATCGTGCCCGGCGCCCCGCCCGACGGCGATCCCGTGCCCGCGGACGGCGCCCTGCCCGCGGCGGCTCTCGACGGGCTCGGCACCCGCCCGTTCGGGCTCTATGTTCACGTGCCGTTCTGCGTGACCCGGTGCGGGTACTGCGACTTCAACACCTACACCGCCGCCGAGCTTGGCTCGGGCGCATCGCGGGACTCCTACCACGGGCAGGCCATCGAGGAGGTCGCCCTCGCCCGGCGGGTCCTGGGCGCGGCGGATCTGCCGGTGAGCACCGTCTTCCTCGGCGGCGGGACGCCGACGCTGCTGCGGCCGGCCGCCATCGGCGCGATCCTGAGCGCGATTGACGCGGAGTTCGGGCTGGCCCAGGGCGCTGAGGTCACCGCTGAGGCGAATCCGGAGACGCTGGACCCCGGCGTCCTGGCCGCGCTGCGGACCAGCGGAGTCACCCGGATCTCGCTGGGCATGCAGAGCGCAGTGCCCCACGTCCTTTCCGTTCTGGATCGGGTGCATGAGCCAGGGCGGCCGCAGCGCTGCGTCGGGTGGGCGCGCTCCGCCGGGTTCGAGCATGTCAGCCTGGACCTGATCTACGGCACGCCGGGGGAGAGCGACCAGGACTGGGCCAGGTCCGTCGAGAGTGCGCTGGCCGCGGGCCCCGACCACATCTCGGCCTACGCGCTGATCGTCGAGGACGGCACCAGGCTGGCCGCGCGGGTCAGGCGCGGTGAACTGCCCGCTCCCGATGACGACGCCATGGCTGACCGGTACCTGGCCGCCGATGAGCTGCTCGGGAAGGCAGGACTTGGCTGGTACGAGATCTCCAACTGGTCGGCCGGCCCGAGCGCCAGGTGCCGGCATAACCTGCTCTACTGGACCGGCGGCGACTGGTGGGGCATCGGCCCTGGCGCGCACAGCCACGTCGGCGGGACCCGCTGGTGGAATGTCCGGCATCCGGCCGCATACGCGCAGCGCATCGCGGCGGGCCGCAGCCCGGGCCAGGCCAGGGAGAGCCTGTCCCCGGCGCAGCGCCGGACGGAGCAGATCATGCTGCTCACCCGGCTGGCCTCCGGCTGCCCGCTCGGTGAGCTCAGCCCGGCGGGCCGCCGCGCCGCCGCCCTGGCCGTCACGGACGGCCTGGCCCGGCCGCAGGCCCTCGCCGACGGCCAGGTCATCCTCACCACGGCAGGCAGGCTCCTGGCCGACGCGGTGATCCGCGGCCTGACCGACTGAGGCCCGCCCCGCGCAGGCCGGCCCGGCGCAGGCCACTGCCGGTCAGCGCACCAGCGTGGCGCACAGCCAGCGGGGGATCGTGTAGAACCGGCCGCGGCTGGCCGCGATCCCCGCCAGCACCAGATAGGCAAGCGTCACGAGCCACAGGACGGCCAGGAGCGAAACCGCGATCAGCACGGCCACCGCCACCGTGTCGAGCGCCAGCAGGCCGCCCAGGATCAGGGCGCAGATGCTGTAGATGACCAGCGTGATCGACAGGTTCAGGGCCTGGGCGGCATGGCGCCGGGTCAGGGGCGACGTGCGCAGCGTGATCAGGTAGACGGCCAGCGGGGGCAGGAACAGCAGAAACGGGACCCCCAGGTAGCTGAGGACCGCCCGCCGGTCACCGGGCTGGCTGGTTTCGCCCAGGTCGCCGGTGTCGTCCAGGTCGCCGGTCTCGGCCGGCTGACCGGGGTCGGCGGCCGGGCTGCTGTCGGCCTGGGCCCGCAGCTGGCGCGCCCACAGCTGCGATCCGGTATCCCACGGTGCCTCGGCTCCCGCCTGCCACTGGCCGTCACGCGCGGGCTCCTCATCGTCACCGGGTAGCGGGGCCTCAGCCTGCGGCGACGCCGTCCCGGTGGCCGACCGCTCGGGTGTCGGCTGCGATGCGTAACTGGTCATGGAACCTCGTTCGTAGCACCCCCTGCTCACTTCACGCTAGCCGCTCTCGGCGACCAAGATGAACTCGTTCATAACCGGGGGCACTCTCGCAGTGCCGATAGCGCCATAGACTTGGCACTCCGGATAGGGGAGTGCCAGGGAGGTGAGCGCGTGCTTGACGACAGGAAGCTTGCTGTTCTACGCGCCATCGTCGAGGATTACGTGTCGACAAACGAGCCAGTTGGCTCAAAATCGATCGTGGACCGGCACAACCTTGACGTTTCCCCGGCGACCATCCGCAACGACATGGCCGTGCTCGAGGAGCAGGGCTTCATCGTCCAGCCGCATACCAGCGCGGGCCGGGTCCCCACCGACAAGGGCTACCGGCTGTTCGTGGACCGGCTGTCCGGGGTCAAGCCGTTCTCCAGCGCCGAGCGCCGGGCCATCGAGACATTCCTGGCCGGTGCCTACGACCTCGACGACGTGGTGATGCGGACCGTGCGGCTGCTGGCCCAGCTGACCCATCAGGTCGCCGTTGTCCAGTACCCTTCGCTGACCAGGTCCGCGGTGCGGCACATCGAGCTTGTCCCGCTGACGGACCGGCGGCTGCTGCTCGTGCTGATTACCGACACCGGGCGCGTGGAGCAGCGGGGAGTCGAGCTTCCTGGCCAGATCGATGAGGAATCCATCACCCAGCTGCGCGCGGTACTCAATGCCTGCCTCGACGGGCGGCGGCTGACCGATGTAGCCTCTGTGGTCGCCGAGCTGCCGGAGCGGGTCATGCCGGGCGAGCGGGCGAATGCGGCGGCGGTGTTCTCCGTGATCCTGGACACTCTGGTGGAGCGGCACGAGGAGCGGGTCGTCGTCGGCGGGGCCGCCAACCTGACCCAGGCTGACTTTTCGCGGGGACTGCACGAGGTCCTCGAGGCACTCGAGGAGCAGGTGGTGCTCATGCGGCTGCTCGGCGAGTCGGGGGACCGGTCATCGGTGACGGTCCTGATCGGCTCCGAGAACGCGGTGCAGGGACTGCGGAGCACCTCGCTGGTGTCCTCGGGCTACGGATCCGGGGACCAGGCACTGGCCAAGCTCGGCGTGCTGGGACCGACACGAATGGACTATCCGACGGCGATGGGAGCGGTGCGCGCGGTGGCACGGTACGTGGGCCAGATCCTGGCGGAGTCGTAGGGGCGGGCGTGGCAAGCGACTACTACGGAACACTCGGCGTCCGGCGCGAGGCGGACGCCGACGAGATCAAGAAGGCTTACCGGCGGCTCGCACGGGAGCTGCACCCTGATGTCAACCCGGACCCGCGGACCCAGGAGCGGTTCAAGGAGATAACCCAGGCCTACGAGGTGCTCTCCGATCCGGAGAAACGCCAGATGTACGACCTGGGCGCGGACCCGTTCGCACCGAGCGGCGGTGCGGGCGCCGGCGGATTCGGTGCCGGGTTCCCGTTCAGCGACATCATGGATGCCTTCTTCGGGGGCGCCGCAGGAGGGGCCCGCGGCCCGCGCAGCCGGGCCCGCCGGGGCCGCAACGCGACCATCCGGGTCGAGCTTGACCTGTCCGAGTGCGCGTTCGGCACGACCAGGGATCTCGCCGTGGACACGGCGGTGGTCTGCCCGACCTGCTCAGGCGAGGGCTCCGCCCCTGGTACGCACCCGACGACCTGCGACGTCTGTAACGGGCGCGGCGAGGTGAGCCAGGTCACCCGGTCGTTCCTGGGCCAGGTGATGACCTCGCGGCCGTGCCCCGGATGCGGCGGGTTCGGGACTGTCATCCGCAGGCCCTGCCCGGAATGCGATGCGGACGGACGGGTCAGGACCCGGCGCACCATCAAGGTGCGGATCCCCGCAGGGGTTGAGGACGGCACGCACATCCAGCTGGCCGGCGAGGGCGAGACCGGGCCGGGCGGCGGGCCGCCCGGTGACCTCTTCCTGGAGATCGTGCAGCAGCCGCACGCCATCTTCGAGCGGCAGGGCGACGACCTGCACTGCACGGTGACGATTCCGATGGTGGCGGCGGCGCTCGGGGCGACCCTGAAGATCCAGACGCTGGATGGCCCCGCGGATGTGGACGTCCGGCCCGGTACCCAGTCGGGCATGGCGATCCCGCTCTACGGGCAGGGATCGACGCACCTGAACGCGGCCGGCCGCGGTGACCTGCTGATTCACGTGACGGTCGAGACTCCCACCAAGCTGGAGCCCGAGCAGGAGAGCCTGCTCAGGGAGCTGGCCCGGCTGCGCGGCGAGGAATCGCCGCCGGGCAAGTTCGCTCCGGGTCAGCAGGGATTCTTCTCCCGGCTGCGCGATGCCTTCAACGGCCGCTGACCGGCCCGCCCGCCTCGCCAGGGACCTGCGCTGAGACCGCCGGTCTTCCTGGCCGATAGCGCGGACCTGGAACGCGGCTCGGTCGTGCTCAGTGGCCAGGAAGGCCACCACGCTACGACCGTGCGCAGGCTCGCTGCCGGGGAACGGGCCGACGTCACCGATGGCCGCGGGATGATGGCCGAATGCGTCGTGAGCAGCGCCGGCCGCGGCACGCTGGAGCTGACCGTGGTCGCCCGGCGCGCCGAGCCGGAGCCCGATCCGAGAATCGTCGTGGTGCAGGCGATTCCGAAAGGCGACCGGGGCGAGCTGGCGGTGGAGATCATGACCGAGGTCGGAGTCGATGTCGTGGTGCCCTGGGCCGCGGAGCGGTGCGTGGCCAGGTGGCACGGGGAACGGGCGGGCAAGGCACTGGCGCGATGGCGGGCCACGGCCAGGGAGGCCGCCAAGCAGTCACGCCGGGCCCGATTCCCGGAGGTGAGCGCGCCCGCGTCCACGCCAGAGGTCGCCGAGCGCGTCGGCGCCGCGAGCGTGGCCATCCTGCTCGATCCCGACGGGCGGGCCCCGCTGGGCAGCGTGCCCTTTCCGGCCGGCGGCGACATCGTCCTGATCGTGGGGCCAGAAGGCGGCGTTAGCCCGGCCGAGGCCGCCGCGCTGGGCGAGGCGGGCGCGATAAGCGCCCGGCTCGGGCCCGGCGTCCTGCGCACATCATCAGCCGGAGCCGTCGCCGCCGCGCTGGCGCTCAGCGGCTGCGGCCGCTGGGCCTGACGCTCACCGGCAGACGCCTGCCGGTGAGCGGGCCTGGTCAGCCGAGCTTGGCCTGGGCGTTACCTCGCGCGGCGCTGGTGCTCTTGGTCGGCGCGGCCTTGGTCGGCGCCGGCCCGCAGGGAGCCGCCGCCGGTGACGACGGGCCGGGCGCGGCATCCAGGGTCGCCACCACGGCCGCAGGCGTCGGGCTCGCCGCGGGGACCGAAGTGACCGCGGCGTCCGAGCCCTCGGCCGGAGCCGGCGAACTGGGCGGGGGGACAGGATCGGAGTTGGATGCGCTCGGGCTAGGCGAGGGGCTCGGGCTCGAGCTCGGACTCGTCGGGGGAGGAGTAGTCGGGTTCGGGCTGGCCGACGGGGGAGGAGTAGTCGGGTTCGGGCTGGCCGACGGGGGAACGGTGCTCGGGCTCGGGCTGGCCGACGGGGGAACGGTGCTCGGCGCCACGCTGCAGGTAGGGGCCACCTCGGTCCTGGGGCTCTGGCTGCCGGGGAAGCTGGGGGGCGGGAAGACCTGCGGGCCGGAAAGCGGGGCTCCATGGCCGTTCGCTCCACCGGCGCCGCCGGGGCCAGCCGGTCCCCCGCCCGTGAAGGGCAGCACGAACACGTTCGATGAGGAGATGACCTGCGGCAGCGCGGTCAAGGCAAATGCTCCCATGGCCACCACGAACACCGCGGTGCCCATCGCGGCGGCGGGGCGCAGCCACGCGTACCGCCGCCGCGGGTGCGCCGCGTCAGGCCGGGCCGGCCTAAAGCGCTCGATGACCGAGCCGAGGGCAACGCGCAGCCGGTCCAGGAAGGGCTGCAGCCGGCCCAGGAAGGGTCGCAGCCAGTTCAGGACGGGCTGCGCCCGGTTCACAGCGGACTGCGCCCAGCCCCGCGCGGGCGTGACGAGATCGGAATACCCGGCCAGCAGCCAGGCGATGACAGCCGGCTGAGGCCTGGTGAGCCGGGCGCGTATCCGCTCCAGGCCATCCGCCGAGGGCTCGACCAGGTCGGCGGCGGCGTGCAGTACGCGACGAAGGACATCGTCGTAGTCATGCTCTAGTTGCGTCATGCCTCACGCTCCAGCACGCTGCGCAACGACGACATGGCCCGGGCGGTGTGGCTCTTGACCGCGCCTCGGCTGATGCCCATGGTTGATGCGATCTGAGCCTCCGACAGGTCACCGTAATACCGCAGCACGAGCGCCTCGCGCTGCCGTGGGGGCAGGGTGCGCAGGGCCGAGACGACTGCCGAGCGCTCCAGCAGGGCGATTGCGCCCTGCTCGGCGCTCGGCATATCCGGCGCAGGTTTGGGCGCATTCTTGTCAACAACGACACGGTGTCTCAGCACGGACCGGGACCGGTTCACGACAGACTGACGCAGATAGGACAGTGCCTTCTCGCTGTCTCTCAGCCGGCGCCAGCCGCCGTGCATCGCGACGAACGAATCCTGCACTACTTCCTCCGCAGTTGCGACATCTCGGACGAGCAGCGCCGCCAGCCGCACCAGGGATCGGTAGTGCGTAACGTACAGAACGGTCACTGCCCGATCGGCATCCCAGTCAGCCGGAACCGCAGCCAGGGCGGTATCCGCTACCAGGGTCTCGGTCACATGCATTGGACGCGCGGCCACGTCACTGGGTTCACTCGCGGTCATGGCGGATTTCCGCGGCCGACCATCCTCGCGCCGACTTGCCTCAACGATCGCACCGCCCCCAGGCCCGTCCGAAACTCAAACTTCGCATTAACTTCGCATTCCCGCGGCGTCACCGGGCAGCGAACCGCCAGAACCGGGCAGCAAACCGCCAGAGCAGAGTGGCAGTACCCGGCCCTGCCGTGTGCCGCCAAGTGACTCGCCGAGGGTTCGCAGTAGTGCAACCTTATATGTCGACCGGGCCGTCGGCCCCGCACAAGGTTAAGATCGGCGATGTGCCTGACTGCCTCTTCTGCAGTATCGCCGCGGGCGAGATCCCGGCGGACCGCGTGCTCGACGGGCCGCGGACGACGGCCTTCCGTGACCTGCACCCGCAGGCCCCGGTGCATGTCCTGGTCATCCCGAGAGATCATTTTCCCGACCTGGCGTCGCTCGCGGCAGCGGGCGGCGGGCTGCTGGACGAGGTGGCCGCCCAGGCGCAGCTGGTAGCGAGATCAGAGGGCATCGAGCAGGCCGGCTACCGGGTGGTCTTCAACACCGGCGCCGACGGCGGGCAGACGGTCGGGCACGTGCACGCGCATGTCCTCGGCGGCCGCCCGATGGCCTGGCCGCCCGGATGAGGCCCGCCGACGGTGCCGATAACATGGAGGCAGTGCTGACCTGGGCGCGCGCCCAGGTGGGGAAGGGCCATTGACAGACAATCCAAGTGATTCTCGCGGAGGCGGATCCTCCGACGGCGGCACCCAGGTCAAGATCGTGATTCCGGACGATCACTCGATGGTCGGGCTGCTCGGGTCACGCGACGAGCTGCTGCACGTGATCGAGAATGCCTTCAACGCCGACATTCACGTGCGCGGGAACGAAATCACCATCACCGGGGCCGAGCCGGAGATCGCCGTGGTCGCGCAGCTTTTCGAGGAGCTGACCCAGCTGGTCGCCAGCGGCACTGAGCTGACGGCGGACACGGTGGAGCACAGTGCCGCCATGCTCCGCAGAAAGTCGCGCATCCGGCCGGCCGAGGTGCTGAAACTGGATATCCTGTCCGCCCGCGGCCGGACGATCCGGCCGAAGACGCTGAACCAGAAACGGTACGTCGATGCGATCGACAACCACACCATCGTGTTCGCCATCGGGCCGGCCGGGACGGGCAAGACATACCTGGCCATGGCCAAGGCCGTAAAGGCGCTGCAGGCCAAGGAAGTGAACCGGATCATCCTGACCCGGCCCGCCGTCGAGGCCGGGGAGCGCCTGGGCTTCCTGCCCGGCACGCTGTACGACAAGATTGACCCGTACCTGCGGCCGCTCTACGACGCCCTGCACGACATGCTGGAGCCCGACGCGATCCCGCGGTTCACCGCGGCCGGGACCATCGAGATCGCCCCCCTGGCGTATATGCGCGGCCGTACGCTGAACGACTCGTTCATCATCCTCGACGAGGCGCAGAATACCTCTCCCGAGCAGATGAAGATGTTCCTCACCCGGCTCGGCTTCGGCTCCAGGATCGTCGTTACCGGCGACGTGACCCAGGTCGACCTGCCGGCCGGCCACCTGAGCGGGCTGCGCCTGGTGCAGGACATCCTCGAGGGCGTGGAGGATGTGTACTTCTCGCGGCTGACCAGTCACGACGTGGTCAGGCACAAGCTGGTCGCCGACATCGTGGATGCCTACGAGCGATACGACGCCCGCAAGGCCGCGGCCGATACCGGCCGCATGGCCTCCGGCCGCTCCCGTCGCGAGGGCATCAGGGACCGCTGACCGGCGGGACGGGGAGAGCGTGAGCATCGAGATCGCCAACGAGTCGGGCGCGGAGGTAGACGAGGCCGCCCTCGCCGCGCTGGCCAGGCACGTCCTGGACGGGCTGCGCATCCATCCGCTGGCCGAGCTGTCCGTGCTGCTGGTCGACGAGCCCGTCATGACCGAGCTGCACGTGCGCTGGATGGGCGAGAGCGGGCCGACGGACGTGCTGGCCTTCCCGATGGACGAGCTGCGGCCGCCCCAGCCGGGCGGCGCGCATTCCGAGCACGCCTCCGCCGGGGAGCCGCCGGGCATCCCCGGCCTGCTCGGCGATGTGGTGATATGCCCGCAGGTCGCTCGCGAGCAGGCGCGCCAGGCGGAGCACGAGGTGCGGGACGAGATCGACCTGCTGTGCACGCATGGCATCCTGCACCTGCTCGGGTACGACCATGCGGATCCTGATGAGCACGCGACGATGTTTGGCCTGCAGGACCGGCTGCTGGCGTCGTGGCGCTCGGAGCGGGACCCGGATGCGCAGGCCGACGGCGGCGCTGCGGCGGAAGGGCCGGGGTGAGCCGCAGGTGGGCTGGCTGTTCGTAGCCGCACTGGCGCTCACCCTGCTGGCAGGCTGGTGCGCCAGCGCCGAGAGTGCCCTGATCCGGGTGTCCAGGGCGGGCGCGAAGGAACTGAACCGCTCCGCCGGGGAGCCGTCGACCCCGCTGCAGGCGGTGCTGGCCGAGATCACCCGTTACCTGTCCGTCCTGCTGTTCGCCAGGGTGGCGGCCGAGATCGGCGCGACGGTGCTCATGACCGTGGTGCTGCTGCACTGGATCGGAAATGACTGGCGGGCGTTCCTCAGCGCGGCCGCCATCATGACCGTGCTGATCTACGTGGCGACCGGTGTCGTGCCCCGCACGCAGGGACGCGAGCGCGCGGTCCGGGTGGCGAGCGCGGCGGCATCCGTTATGCGCCCGGTCAATCGCCTGCTCGGCCCGGTGCCGAGGATCCTGCTCGCGGCCGGCAGCGTCGCTGAGCCCCGGGCACCGGGACGGGCCGTCCGGGTCCGAGGAGGAGGATCTGCGCGGCCTGGTGGACCTGCTGGAGCAGCGCCGGGTGATCCAGCCGGATGAGCGCGCCATGATCCACTCGGTATTCGAGCTCGGCGACACGATCGTGCGCGAGGTGATGGTCCCGCGCACGGACATGGTCTTCGTCGAGCGCGGCAAGACGCTGCGGCAAGCGCTGTCACTGGCGCTGCGCAGCGGATTCTCCCGCGTCCCCGTGATCGGCGAGAACCTGGACGACGTGGTGGGGATCGCCTATCTCAAGGACATCGTGAATAGCAGCTACGAGCACTGGGAGTGCGAGTCGGTCGAGAAGGTCGAGGCAGTCATGCGGCCCGCGACCTTCGTGCCGGAGAGCAAGCCCATCGACGTGCTGCTCAGGGACATGCAGGCGCGCCAGATTCACCTGGCGATCGTGATCGACGAGTACGGCGGCACCGCGGGGCTGGTCACCATCGAAGACATCCTGGAGGAGATCGTCGGGGAGATCGCCGACGAGTACGACAACGAGCAGCCGCCGGTGGAATGGCTCGGCGAGGGCCGCGCGAGGGTGACAGCGCGGCTGCCGGTGGAGGAACTGGAGGAGCTGTTCGGGGTCAGCATCGAGGCGGAGGATGTCGAGACGGTCGTCGGCCTGCTCGCCCAGCAGATCGGCCGGGTGCCGATCGCCGGCTCGGTCGCGACCGTGGCGGGGCTGACGCTGACCGCCGAGAGCCTGGCCGGGCGGCGCAACAGGATCGGGACCGTGACCGTCGAGCGCATCGGGCAGGCCTCCGGCGGACGGCGGGCGGCCGTACGGCCGGGCGATGCCGGTGCGGTCAACGGGCAGGCGGGCGCGGGCGAAGCCGGGTCAGGGCCATCACCGGGCCCGGATAATCAGCAGCCGGGCAACGGCCAGGCATCCGGCGGCCCGGCGGGACCCGCACTAGACTCGGCCACGTGAGCGAGGCTCAGCCCGGACCGGAAGACGTCAAGATCATTACGCTGGCCCGCGCGGCCCGCGCGCGGGTCGCTGCCGCCGAGGGTGCCGCGGTTCGCGACGAGACCGGCCGCACGTACGCCGCTGCGGCGGTAAAGCTGCCGTCGCTGCAGCTCTCGGCGCTGCACCTGGCCGTGGCGATGGCCGTCTCCAGCGGCGCGGCCAGCCTGGAGGCGGCGGCCCTGGTCAGCGACGGCCCGGAACCCGATCCATCGGACGTCGCCGTGGTGCGTGACCTGGGCCCGGCGGCCATCGTGTTCCACGCCAATCCCGACGGCACGATCCGGGCCACGCTGCTGCCGTGACGGCGCCCCGGTAGGCCCTGGTCCCGCAGTAGGGGAGAATCACCAGAGTGGGACCGCCGACGTCAGCCTCGCCAGCCCGGATACCGCCGTCGGCGACCGCGGAATTCAGGTCCGGATTCGCCTGCTTCGCGGGCCGGCCGAACGTGGGCAAGTCCACGCTGATGAACGCGCTGGTCGGCAGCAAGGTGGCGATCACCAGCAGCCGCCCGCAGACCACCCGGCGGGCTATCCGCGGGATCGTGCACCGGCCGGACGCCCAGCTGATCATCGTCGACACCCCTGGCCTGCACCGGCCCCGCACCCTGCTGGGGGAGCGCCTGGACAGCCTGGTCCGCTCGACGCTGACCGAGGTCGACGTGATCGGCTTCTGCCTGCCGGCGCCCGAGCGGATCGGGCCGGGGGACAAGTACCTGGCCGCTGAGCTGGCCGCCATCGGCCAAACCCCGGTGGTCGCCATCGTCACCAAGACCGACCAGGCATCACGAGAGCAGATCGCCGCCCATCTGGCCGCCGTCGGGCGGCTCGGCGACTGGGCCGACATCGTGCCGGTGTCCGCCGTGTCCGGCTTCCAGCTGGACGTGCTGGCCGACGTGCTCGTCTCCCACCTGCCAGGCCAGGCCGCTCTACCCGGACGGCGAGCTGACCGACGAGCCCGAGCATCAGCTCGTCGCCGAGCTGATCAGGGAGGCCATCCTGGAGGGGGTGCACGACGAGCTGCCGCACTCCATCGCGGTGGTCGTCGAGGAGATGGCGCCGCGGGAAGGCCGCGACGACCTGATCGACGTGCACGCGCTGATGTATGTCGAGCGGCCGAGCCAGAAGGCGATCGTGATCGGGGCCAAGGGCGCGCGGCTCAAGCAGGTCGGCTCGCAGGCCCGGCATCAGATCGAGGCGCTCCTGGGTACCAGGGTCTACCTGGATCTGCGCATCAAGATCGCCAAAGACTGGCAGCGCGACCCGAAGCAGCTGCGCCGGCTCGGTTTCTACGACTGACAGCCGGGCGGCGTCCCGCGGCCCGGCGCCGCGGTAGGCGACAATGGGCAGGTGAGCATCTACCGTGACGATGGCGTCGTACTGCGCACCCACAAGCTGGGCGAGGCCGACCGCATTGTCACCCTGCTCGCCCGCAGGTCAGGCAGAATCCGCGCCGTGGCCAAGGGAGTACGCCGCACCAAATCGCGTTTCGGCGCGAGGCTGGAGCCCTTCACGCATGTCGACCTGCTGCTGTACACGGGGCGGTCGCTGGACGTGATCACGCAGGCCGAGACGATACGGCCGTACGGGGAGCCGCTGACCAGCGACTACCCGCGGTACACGACGGGGACCGCGATGCTCGAGACGGCGGAGCGGTTCACCCCGGTCGAGAAGGAGCCGGCGCTGCGCCAGTTCCTGCTGCTCGTCGGCGGCCTCCGGTCGCTTGGCGAGAGCAGGCACGACCCGCGCCTTATCCTCGACGCGTACCTGCTCCGGTCGCTGGCCGTCGCGGGGTACGCGCCGGCCCTCGAGGAATGCGCGATCTGCGGTACGCGCGCGCCGTCGGCTGAGCCTGACGACGGGGACGAGGCGGGGGACGCCTCGCGGCGTCGCGCATCGGGCCTGCGCACCTTCGGTATCGCGGCGGGCGGCCTGGTCTGCCGGTCCTGCCGGGCACCGGGAGCCGCCACCCCGGCCGCGGCGACGATCACCCTGATGAGCGCGCTGCTGCGGGGCGACTGGGAGCGCGCCGACGCCAGCGAGCGCCGGCACCAGGTGGAGTGCAGCGGCCTGGTCGCCGCCTACCTGCAGTGGCACCTGGAGCACTCGATCCGCTCGCTGCGCCACGTGGAGCACGCGTGAACGGGCCGGTCAAGCCGCCTTACCCGCATCCCGGCGGCGCCCGGCCGCCCGCTATCCCGGCCGAATTCCTGCCCCGGCACGTCGCGCTGGTGATGGACGGCAACGGGCGCTGGGCCCGGCAGCGCGGCCTGCCCAGGGTCGAGGGCCACAAGCGGGGCGAGTACTCGCTGTTTGACGTGATCATGGGCGCGATCGAGCTCGGGATCCCGTACTTGTCGGCGTACGCGTTCTCGACCGAGAACTGGCGCCGCTCGCCCGACGAGGTCCGCTTCCTGATGGGCTTCAACCGCGACGTGATCCGCCGGCGCCGCGATCAGCTGAACGAGATGGGGGTGCGAGTCCGCTGGGCGGGGCGCCGCCCGCGGCTGTGGCGCAGCGTCATCGGCGAGCTCGAGGACGCCGAGCGCATGACCGCGCGCAACTCCGTGCTCACCCTGCAGTTCTGCGTCAACTACGGCGGCCGGGCCGAGATCGCCGACGCGGCGGCGGCTATCGCGGCCGACTGCGTGGCGGGCCGCCTGCGGGCCGACAAGATCGACGAGAAGGTGTTCGCGCGTTACCTGGACGAGCCCGGCATCCCCGACGTGGACCTGTTCGTCCGGTCGTCAGGCGAGCAGCGGACATCGAATTTCCTGCTCTGGCAGTCGGCCTACGCCGAGCTGGTCTTCCTCGACACCCTGTTCCCCGACTTCGACCGCCGCCACCTGTGGCACGCCTGCGAGATCTACGCGAGCCGGGACCGGCGCTACGGCGGCGCTGAGCCCAACCCGGTCCCCGCCCCCTCGCCCGGCGCCGGTTAGCGCGTGGCCTGCAGCACGGCGGCCGCGAGCACGCAGGCGATCGCGGCCGCCCGCCCGACCCGTCCCCGACCGGTCAGTCCGGGCCACGACACGAACGCCAGCCAGCCCAGCACTGCCGCCACGCAGCACAACGCCGCCGCGCCGATCGCCCCCTTCACCGCCAGGCCGGTCACCAGCAGCACGGCCAGCACGAGCGGCGGCACCAGGGCAGGAAGCTGATGCAGGTAGGCCAGGGCCGCCGCGCTGCGCTGCTCCACGGCCCGGCGGGTGCCAGATGCTCCCGGCGTGTACAGGCTCTGGCCCTGCGGCAGCGGCCGGCGCTGCTGCCCAGTGCGCTGCTGGCCCGAGTGCTGCTGCCCGGTGCGCTGCTGGCCCGCGCGCCGCTGCTGGCTGGCGCGGTTCCGGCTGCTGCGGTTCGTGCTCACTCGCGTGTCCCTCCGGCCAGCGCCTGCTGGCTTGCCCGTCAAAGGTGGATGTACCTGGCTAAGATACGGGCTCGGTGCGGCCCGGTGGCCGCCCAGTCCCAGCTCACTGACCGCGGCGCGCCGTGACGGGACCACGATAACCGGACGACCCGAGTGCGGGTCACGGCTAGGATTGATCGCGCCGCGCCTCTTCGCCAGGCGCGCGCATCTCCCCGCAAGCCGCCGACCGCCAGCCGGATGGAGCACTTGATGGCACGACGCAGTGATCGCCTGGATACCCTCGTGAGCCTCTCCAAGCGGCGGGGGATCGTCTTCCCGTCCAGCGAGATTTACGGCGGCCTGCGCGCCGCGTGGGACTACGGCCCGCTGGGCGTCGAGATGAAGAACAACATCAAGCGCCAGTGGTGGCGCTCGATGGTCCAGCTGCGCGACGACATCGTCGGGCTGGATTCCAGCGTGATCCTGGCTCCCGAGGTATGGCGGGCCAGCGGCCACGTCACCGAGTTCGTCGACTCGCTCACCGAGTGTCAGTCCTGCCACAAGCGGTTTCGCGCCGATCACCTGATCGAGGCCTACGCGGAAAAGCATGGCCACGAGCCCGCCGACGGCCTGGCCAGCCTGGCCTGCCCCAACTGCGGCACCAGGGGCGCTCTGTCGCCGCCGCGGATGTTCAACACCATGCTGCGCACCTATCTGGGCGCGGTCGAGGATGACTCGGGCCTGGCCTACCTGCGGCCGGAAACCGCGCAGGGCATCTTCATCAACTACCGCAACGTGCTGCAGACCTCGCGCAAGAAGGTCCCGTTCGGGATCGGGCAGATCGGAAAGTCGTTCCGCAACGAGATCACTCCCGGCAACTTCATCTTCCGGACCCGCGAGTTCGAGCAGATGGAGATGGAGTTCTTCGTCAAGCCCGGCACGGACGAGGACTGGCACCAGCGCTGGATCGACGCCCGGCTGGACTGGCATGTCGACCTCGGGGTCAGCAAGGAGAACCTGCGCCTGTTCGAGCATCCCAAGGACAAGCTGTCGCACTACTCCAAGCGCACGGTCGACATCGAGTACAAGTTTGACTTCCCCGGCACCGAGTGGGGTGAGCTCGAGGGAATCGCGAACCGAACCGACTTCGACCTGAGCACCCACGGGAAGGCGTCGGGCCAGGACATGTCCTATCTTGACCCGGAATCGGGCGAGCGGTACATCCCCTACGTCATCGAGCCGGCGCTGGGCGCCGACCGGACCCTGCTGGTCCACCTGCTCGACTCCTACACCGAGGATGAGGCCCCGGACGCCAAGGGCAACATGGAGAAACGGACCGTGCTGCGGCTCGATCACCGCATCGCCCCGGTCAAGGTGGCCGTGCTGCCGCTGTCGCGCAACGCCGACCTGTCCCCGAAGGCCAGGGATGTGGCCGCGCAGCTGCGCGGGCTGTGGAACACCGACTTCGACGACGCGAGCGCGATCGGCCGCCGTTACCGGCGGCAGGACGAGATCGGGACTCCCTACTGCGTGACCGTCGACTTCGACACGCTCGACGACCAGGCCGTCACGGTGCGGGAGCGCGACTCGATGCGGCAGGAGAGGGTCGGCATCGACAGCCTCATCTCCTACCTTTCGGAACGGCTAGCAGGCTGCTGAAGCCGCCAGGGACCGCTTCCGTGCCCGCCGGGGACTGGGCCCGCGGCCAGGCCCGCTGACCGCCCGGCATCAGGCCAGGGCCAGCCCGGTGACCGAGAGGCTGACGATGACCGCGCCGAAAAGGAGCGTCCGGCGCAGCCAGAAGGCAGTTCTGGTCGCCTTCGCCGCGAAATGCGCCTGAACCTCGGCCATCGTGCCGGCCGCGACGCCGCTGACCGGGCCTCGGCCCAGGTCGAGCACGATCTCGCCGTCCCGCCGCGAGGGCCTGCCGATCACGACGACCGGGGCGCCCGGCCGCAGGACGGCCTCGTCGATCCAGAAACCCTCGCTTCCCCGGCGGTGGAACCAGTGCACCGCGATGAGCCCGTCCCGCCGCAGCCCGGCCAGCAGGGATCCGGCCGGCCACTGCGCCGGATCTACCGGCAGGAACTCGCGGTGGCTGCTGTGGGTCGCACGTGCGCCGCGGCCCGACAGCCGGGTGGCCAGCAGCCGCTCGGTGATAAGGACAGTGCCCGCCGCGCCGGTCCCGTCGGCTACCCGGGCGAGTCCCGGCCCGGTCGCCTGGTAGATCGGGTGCGGGTAGACGCTGTTGCGCCCTACCACCATGGACGACACGACCAGGCGGTAGGTCACGCATGGCTCGCCGGACGCCGGGGCGGTGATGATCCCGTGCGGGCCGGGCACGGTCAGGCCCGTCACCGTCACCCGGCGAGGGAGGCGCTCGGCCTGGCGCAGCTGCGCGCAGCTGCGCAGCGGTGTCGCGGCGATCATGCGGCGCTTCCCGCGATGGCCCCATGCGAAGCTGGCCAGGAAGGCCACGGCGAGCAGCCACAGGATCATCCCGAAGAGGATTAATAGCTCGGGACCGGTATCGCGCGCCATGCCGCAATCATAGGAATCGCGACCGGCTTTTCCCAGCGGCCCCTCGCCCCGCGGGTGCACGACGGATTGCTGGAGATGATCTTGGTGGTGATGCTGACCTGGATTCACCGGCGCGGGCCGGCCGGTTGTGAGAAATAAGTACATTGGGGTTCACTAGGCGCCTGGGCGGCGTCGGTTCAAGCCGCGCCGGCCGATCGGGGAGAAGCCTGTGGCGGACACATCTGGCCCGCGGATGAAGAACCTGTCGGCTCCCGACGAGGTCCTCTCTCTTGTGAAGGGATCGGCGAGCACGGTCCGGGTCGGTGAGATGGTGGTTGGCCGGCTGGTGCTTGAGCCCGGCTGGAGGTGGTCTGAGCATGTGCGTCCCATCGCCGGGACATCGAGCTGTCAATTCCATCATTTGGGGTTCGTTGTGTCCGGTGCCATGAAAGGCCTGATGGACGACGGCTTTTCGTTCGAGGTCCGGCCTGGGGATATCTTCGATATCCCGCCCGGCCATGACAACTGGGTGATTGGCCACGAGCCCCTGGTGGCCGTCATCTGGGGCGGCTGGCGTGGATGGGGCAAAGCCCCGGTGGGTGAACGGATCCTGACGACGATGCTGATGACGGATATTGCCGGGTCCACCCATCGCGCGTCCGCAGTGGGCGATGCCGTGTGGGATCAGCTGCTCGAGCGCCATCACACACTCGTCCGGGAAATCCTGGAACGTTACCGCGGCACCGAGATAGACACCGCGGGCGACGGGTTCCTGACGATGTTCGACGGTGCTTCAGGCGCCGTGCAGTCAGCGATCGAAATCCGTGACGCGATCCGAAGCCTTGGCCTGGAGATCCGGGTCGGCGTCCATACCGGAGAGGTTGAAGTGGTCCCCGGAGGCATCAGAGGACTGGCGGTCCACGAAACGGCCCGGATCATGGCGCTGGGTGGCGCCGGCGACATCCTGGTCTCCAGCACCACCCAGGAGATGTCCGCCGCCTCCGGCTTTAGCTACGAAGACCGTGGGACCCACCGCCTGAAAGGCATCCCCGCTCCGCGGCAGGTCTTCGGGCTCGTCTCAGACCGCTAGCTTCCGGCCTCGGCCCGCTCGGCCCCCGGCCCCGTTCGGCCCCCCGGCCCCGTTCGGCCCCTGGCCCCCGGCCGGCCTAGTCCCGCACGACATCCCCGGTCAGCGCGGCGATGACCGCCTCGACGGCGTCACCGGGAGGTATCACGGACCCGGCACGGGGCGAGCGGCGGAAGACCTCGGCGGCGGCCTGGTGAAAGCCGTCGGGGAGCCCGGCCGAGGCCATGCTCGCGGCGATCTCCTCCATCTCGGCCACCCAGCGCCAGCCCTTGGCCGTCGCGGCCTGCGCCGCGCCGCGGGACCGGTCGGCCAGCGCGGGCTGGGACAGCGCCCACTCCGCCATCAGCGTGTCCTCCACGCCCTCGGCGCGGGCCAGCGCCCGCAGGGTCAGCAGCAGCGCGGCCGTGCCCTTACTCCACCCGGCGTAGGCCATCTTCACCGCCGAGGCGGCGGTCAGGCCGCCGCCCGTGATCCGGGCATCCAGCGCTGTCCCCGCGAACAGGGCCCGCGCGACCTCCGCATCCGGACCGGACAGGTACAAGCGCGTGCTGCCGGAGAGCACCGGCGGCGGCCCGATGATCGCGCCGTCGACGTAGCGGCCGCCGCCGTCGCAGATCATCCCGGCGATCTCGCGCGCCGTGGCCGGGGCGATCGCATTGGCGTCGATGAAGAGCCCGCCGAAGCCCTGGACCGCCCAGGCCATGTCCAGCGCGGCATGCGGCGGGCAGATCGACAGGATGAGATCGGCACGCTCGGCGATCTGTCCGGCCGTGCCCGCGTCGGCCAGCCCGGCCGCCCGCGCCCGCGCCGCCGTCTGCGCCCCCCGGCCGTCGGATGCCCACAGCACCTCGTGCCCGGCACCGGTCAGGCACTGCCCGACCGCGCCGCCCATCTCGCCCGGGTGCAGCAGCCCGATCACGCTCAGCCTCGGCATCTCCATGGCTGAGTTTGTCACGGACGGTGGTTACCGCCCCATGGCGGAGCCGGGTCAGCCGCCGGCTGCCTCGCGAACGAGCCCGCGGGCGCCTCGCCGGCCATCTCGCCGGCCTGCCGCCGGTCAGCCGCCGGCGCAGTCAGACGACGGTGCTGCGGCGCTCGATGAGGACGACGTCGCGCCAGCGACCGTGGTGCTGGCCGATCCGTTCCCTGATTCCGACGACGCGGAAGCCCGCGGCGGCGTGGAGTGCCGCGCTGGCGGTGTTCTCGGGGAAGATCCCCGATTCGATGGTCCAGATCCCCGCCGCCTCGGTGGAGGCGATCAGGGCGTCGAGCAGCAGGCGGCCGACCCCCCGGCCGCGCGCCGCGGGATCGACGTAGACGGAGTGCTCGACGACTCCGGCGTACACACAGCGGCCGGACACCGCCGACACCGCGACCCAGCCGAGGACGGCATCCGCGCTGACCGCGACGTAGGAATGGCCAGGCAGCCTGGCCGCCTCGAACTGCGCCCAGGCCGGGGCGCGGGTCTCGAAGGTGGCGTTACCCTCATCGATGCCCGCCTGGTAGATCCTGAGCACGGCGGCGCGGTGCCCGGCCGTCATGGGCTCGACCCGGCAGGCCGCGGGCGCGGTCATGGCGACGGGCAGCCGATGAGCGTGCCGAGACTGGTCACTATCAAGGGCTTCAACATGTACCTATATTGACCGAGCCCGGATGCTGCTCCCGGTGGCTGCCCGGCCATCACCGGTCGCCCGCACCCCCGGCATTTGGCACTACGTCAGGTGACAGGGTCCCCGGCAGCCCGTAACCCTCGATAGAGTCCGGAGAGAGGGGCCGCGAGGCCGCCACACACGAAAGGCCGCAGAGGCCGCCGATTACATAGCCGCCCAGCGCCCGGGCCATCGTGCCGGGCCGCGCGGCATCGCGAGGAGTGCGTGCAGTGCCGAAGCTCGTCTACGACTTTACCGAGGGCAACAAGGACCTGAAGGACCTGCTGGGGGGCAAGGGCGCCAACCTGGCCGAGATGACCAACCTGGGATTGCCGGTCCCGCCCGGATTCATCATCACCACCGATGCCTGCCGTTATTACCTGCAGAACGGATCGGTGCCCGACGGTCTCGCCCCCGAGGTCAGCGAGCACCTGCGCCAGCTTGAGGAGAAGATGGGCAGGCGGCTCGGCGACCACAGTGACCCGCTCCTGGTCAGCGTCAGGTCCGGGGCCAAGTTCTCGATGCCGGGAATGATGGAGACCGTCCTGAACATCGGGCTGTCCGATGAGTCGGTGCACGGCCTGGCCAAGCAGGCCGGCAGCGAGCGCTTTGCCTGGGACTCCTACCGCCGGCTCATCCAGATGTTCGGCAAGACGGTGCTCGGCATCGAGGGCGAGGACTTCGAGCACGCGATCGATGCCGCCAAGAAGGCCAAGGGCACCAGGAACGACCTCGACCTGGACGCCGGGGACCTGCGCGGCATCGTTGACTCCTTCAAGGAGATCGTCCGCAAGAACACCGGGCATGACTTCCCGCAGGACCCGCGCGAGCAGATGGACCTGGCCGTCAACGCGGTCTTCAACTCCTGGAATGCCGACCGGGCGATCCTGTACCGGCGCCAGGAGCGGATCCCGGCCGATCTCGGCACCGCGGTCAACATCGTCGCGATGGTCTTCGGCAACCTGGGCATGGACTCGGGCACCGGCGTGGCGTTCACCAGGGACCCTGGCACCGGCCAGCAGGGCGTCTACGGTGACTACCTGCAGAACGCCCAGGGCGAGGACGTCGTCGCCGGGATCCGCAACACCGTCCCGCTGCAGGATCTCGAGCAGATCAACGAGAAGTGCTACGGCGAGCTGATGCAGATCATGCAGACCCTGGAGAACCATTACAAGGACCTGTGCGACATCGAGTTCACCATCGAGCGCGGCAAGCTGTGGATGCTGCAGACCCGGGTGGGCAAGCGCACGGCGGCGGCGGCGTTCCGCATCGCCACCCAGCTCGTCGACCAGGACCTCATCGACATGGACGAGGCGCTGACCCGGGTCACCGGCAGCCAGCTCGCGCACCTGATGTTCCCCCGCTTCGACGCCAGCGGAGATGTCACTCAGATCACCAAGGCGATCAGCGCCTCGCCGGGCGCCGCGGTGGGCAAGGCGGTCTTCGACTCCGCCACGGCCGTGGAGCAGGCGGCCGCGGGCGAGGATGTCATCCTGGTCCGCCGCGAGACCAACCCCGATGACCTGCATGGCATGATCGCCGCCCGCGGGATCCTGACCAGCCGGGGCGGCAAGACCAGCCACGCCGCGGTGGTAGCCAGGGGAATGGGCAAGACCTGCGTCTGCGGCGCCGACGACCTTGAGGTAGACGTGGCCGCACGCCAGTTCACCGCGCCCGGCGGGGTGACGGTGCGCGAAGGCGACGTGATCTCCATCGACGGCACCTCCGGACTGGTCTACGCCGGCGAGGTGCCAGTGGTGCCCTCCCCGGTGGTCGAGTACTTCGAGGGCAGCCTGGACCCGGAGTCCGACGAGCTGGTCAGCGCGGTGCACCGGATCATGGCCCACGCGGACGCGCGCCGCCGGCTGGGCGTGCGCACCAACTCCGACACCGGCGAGGACTCGGCCAGGGCGGTCAGGTTCGGCGCCCAAGGCATCGGGCTGACCCGCACCGAGCACATGTTCCTCGGCGAGCGCCGGCAGCTCGTCGAGCGGCTGATCCTGGCCGACGACGACGCGACTCGCGAGGCGGCGCTGGACGGGCTGGAGCCGCTGCAGCGCGGCGACTTCGTGGAGATCCTCGAGGCGATGGACGGCCTGCCGGTGACCATCCGGCTGCTCGACCCGCCGCTGCACGAGTTCCTGCCCGACCTGACCGAGCTGTCGGTCAAGATCGCCCTGGCCGGCGATGACGCCACGGCCAAGGACCGCAAGCTCCTGGACGCGGTGCGCCGCCTGCACGAGCAGAACCCCATGCTCGGCCTGCGCGGCGTCCGGCTCGGCCTGGTCGTCCCCGGCCTGTACGCCATGCAGGTGCGCGCGATCGCCCACGCCGCCGCCGACCGGGTGAAGGCCGGCGGCGACCCGCGGCCGGAGATCATGATCCCGCTGGTCGGTGCGGTGCAGGAGCTCGAGGTCGCCCGCGAGGAGGCCGAGAAGGTCCTGGCCGAGGTGGCCGCCGAGACCGGTACCAGGGTGCACACCCTGATCGGAACCATGATCGAGGTGCCCCGCGCCGCGCTGACCGCCGGGCAGATCGCGCAGGCCGCCGAGTTCTTCTCGTTCGGCACCAACGACCTGACCCAGATGGGCTGGGGCTTCTCCCGCGATGACGTGGAGGGCTCCTTCTTCAGCCGCTACATCGATCTCGGAGTGTTCGGGGTCTCGCCGTTCGAGACCCTGGACACCGAGGGCATCGGCCGCCTGGTCAAGCTGGCGGTCGAGGAGGGCCGGGCGGCCCGGCCCGACCTCAAGATCGGCGTCTGCGGCGAGCATGGCGGCGATCCTGAGTCGGTGCACTTCTTCCACGGAGCCGGGCTGGACTACGTGTCCTGCTCGCCGTTCCGGGTCCCGGTTGCGCGGCTGGAAGCCGGCCGTGCCGCCGTGCTGGAAGAGACCGGAGGCAGCGACAGCCGGTGACCGCCGGCTCTGACGGCCACGCGGCATCGGTCCCTGACGGCGGGCGGGCCGCGAGCCGGGCGCCATCCGGCTACGACGGCCAGCCGTCGCCCGGTTACGACGGCCACGACACGGCCCGGCGCTCAGCCGAGCCGCCCAAGAGCGCGCGCAACAGCGGGCGCGGTCCCTTCGAGCGGGACCGCGCCCGAGTGCTGCACAGCGCGGCCCTGCGCCGGCTGGCGGCCAAGACGCAGGTGGTCGAGGTGGGCTCGGGTGACTTCCCGCGCACGAGGCTGACCCATTCGCTGGAGTGCGCTCAGATCGGCCGGGAGCTCGGGGCGGCCCTGGGCTGTGATCCCGACCTCGTCGATGCGGCGTGCCTGGCTCATGATCTGGGACATCCTCCGTTTGGCCATAATGGCGAGTCCGCCCTGGCCGAGCTGGCCGCGGGCTGCGGGGGATTTGAGGGGAACGCCCAGAGCCTGCGGCTGCTCACCGTCCTGGAGGCGAAGGTGCCGGGCTCCGGCCTGAATCTGACCAGGGCGACTCTCGATGCCACCCTGAAGTACCCGTGGCTGGCGCCCGCCGCGGGGGGCAAGTACGGTGCCTACGCCGAGGACGCCGAGGTATTCGGCTGGATCCGCGACGGCGCCCCGCCCGGCCGGGCCTGCCTGGAGGCCCAGGCCATGGACTGGGCCGATGACGTGGCCTACTCGGTGCACGACCTGGAGGACGGGCTGCACGCGGGCCTGGTCACCCTGGACCAGCTCCGTGATCCGGCCGAGCAGCAGACCGTGGCGCGCCTGACCGAGGCGCAGTACTGCGTACCCGGCTCGGTCACCACCGCCGAGTTGGGGGCGACATTCGCCGATCTGCTGGAGCTGGACTGGTGGCCGCGGCGCTTCGACGGCGGTCCTGACTCCGCGGCCGCGGTGAAGAACCTGACCAGCGAGCTGATCGGCCGGTTCTGCGGCGCGGCGCAGGCCTCGACGCGCCCGGCCGGGCGTCCCCCGCTGTCCAGGTACGCCGCCGACCTTGTGGTGCCCCGGCGGCAGCGGCTCGAATGCGCGCTGCTCAAGGGGGTCACCGCGCACTACGTGATGAGCCGGGCGGGCGCGGCGGCGGTGCAGGCCAGGGAGCGGGAGCTGATCGCCGAGCTCGCCGTCGCGCTGCGGGCGGGCGCGCCTGACGCGCTGGACCCGATGTTCCGGCCCGCCTATCGCGCGGCCGGATCTGACGCTGCCCGGCTGCGCGTCATCGTCGATCAGATATCGTCACTCACGGATACTTCAGCTATCGCCTGGCATAGCCGTCTGTGTCAGTGACCCTGGCTAGGCCACCGCAGTGCGGTCCGCCGCGGATTGTCGGCTCGAGCCGAACCTATGCAGCCCCGCGTCCGTCATCGTCATGAGGCAGTTCGCCGCTGGAAGGAGCACTCGATGCCCAAACCACCCGCCTACGTGATCGTGGGAGCAAGCCTGGCCGGGGCCAAAGCCGCGCAGACCCTGCGCGAAGAGGGATTCACCGGCTCCGTCGTGCTGATCGGAACCGAGGAGGAACGGCCTTACGAGCGGCCCCCGCTGTCCAAGGGCTACCTGCTCGGCAAGGACGGCCGGGACTCGATCTTCGTGCACGAGGAGGGCTGGTACGCCGAGCACGATGTCGAGCTGCGGCTCGGGACCACCGCCACCGCGATCGACCGGGCTGCGCGGCAGGTCACGCTGGCGGGCGGCGAGACGATCGGCTACGACAGGCTGCTGATCACCACCGGCGCCTCGCCGCGCCGGATCCGGGTACCGGGCGCCGATCTTGACGGGGTGCTGTACCTGCGCTCGGTGGGGGACTCCGAGCGGCTGGGCGCCGCGTTCAGGTCCGGGGGGCGGGTCGTGATGGCCGGCTCCGGCTGGATCGGGCTGGAGACCGCCGCAGCCGCACGCGAGTCCGGCTGCGAGGTGACCATCGTGGATCCTGAGCGCAGCGCGCTGCACCGCTCGGTCGGGCCCGAGCTGGGCGAGGTGTTCGCTGACCTGCATCGCAGCCATGGCGTGACGTTCCGGTTCGGAGAGGGCGTCAGCGAGCTGCGCGGCTCAGGCGGCAAGGTCACTGCCGTAGTCACCTCGACCGGGACCGAGATTCCCGCGGACCTGGTCGTGGTCGGCATTGGCGCGGTGCCGAATTCGGGGCTCGCCGCCGAAGCCGACCTGGAGGTGGACAACGGGATCGTGGTCGATGAGGCGCTGCGCAGCTCGGACCCCGACATCTTCGCCGCGGGCGACGTCGCAAATGCCTTCAACCCGCTGCTCGGCCAGCGTATCCGGGTCGAGCACTGGGCCAACGCGCTGGCGTCCGGCCCGGTCGCGGCCCGCTCGATGCTGGGGCAGAAGGTCTCGCACGACTACGTCCCGTACTTCTTCAGTGATCAGTACGACCTCGGCATGGAGGCGGCCGGGCTGCCGGAGCCCGGCCGCTACGACCAGGTCGTCTGCCGGGGCGACAAGGAGTCACTGGAGTTCGTCGCGTTCTGGCTGTCCGACGGGGCCGTCGTGGCCGGCATGAACGTCAACGTCTGGGACGTGAACGACGACATCCAGGCGCTGATCCGGTCCGGCACCCCGGTCGACTCCACCCGTCTCACCGACCCCGACGTCCCCCTGACCGACCTCTGACCGGGCTCGCTGCCGCCCCCGGCCCTCCGGCCCCTCCAGCCCCCCGGCCCCCAGCCGCCCAGCCCGCCCCGCCGGGCCCCGACCCCGCTCCGCCGCCCAGCCCAGCGCCAGCCCTAGCCCACCAGGATTAACGGGGGCGTCTTTCAGCTCATGCGACTGAAAGACGCCCCCGTTATTTCCTCAGCGCCATGCAGCACGGGCCGCAGCAGGACGGCGACCCGGTCCAGCCTCGTTGCCGGAGCACGGCGATGATGTCGGCTGCCACCGCGCATGGCCGGCGCGTGACGTCGGCCCAGCTGTAGCGCAGCGTGATGATTCCTGACCGGGCGCTGAAGTTGTCCCTGTGAATGTCCCGCCAGCGATCCTCGACCAGGTGCGTTGCCTGGCCGTCCAGTTCCACGGCCACGCCGAAGGCCTCGTAGAGGTTGTCCGCGTACTGCGACCGCCTTTCCCTCGTCATCCTGGCCTGCCGTGTCGCCAGCGGCAGGCCATGCGCCCGCTCGACGTCTCTGACGTAACGGAATTCCAGGTTCGAGTGCACGCCGTCGGGGATGATCCCGAGTGCACCGAGAATCTCGTCGCGCCAGCGCAGCCTTCCCCTTCTGGCCGCGGCACCATGGAGCATCTCGGCCGTGACGAGCCTGCGACCACAGGCAGCGCTCAGCCAGAACAGGGCACTGTCGAAGCTCGCAGCGATCTGGGTCAGATCGAGTACCGTCTCCTCGATCCGGGTTCGCGGCGGAGTCCGGGCCGGGTGCCGGATGATCTCGATCCGGTCGGTGCGATGGAACACGATGGGCGGCGCTGACTCGTGCCGCTCCCTGACGGACATCCGTACATGGCGGTCGTGGCCGACGGTGATATGAATGGCCTGGACTGGCTGCTCGGTCAGCCCGTCTAGCCTGGCCGATGTGTAGTGGCTCAGAACTGCCCCGTCCCCGGCGCGCAGGACGGCGCCCCACTCCAGGCAGTCCCTGGGCGGGTCGCCGGTGTAAGCCGCGTAGACGCCGCGGTAGAGCGGCTGCCACCGGCCATGCCGCAGCATGGAATCAATGATCGCTGGACTCAGGCCCACCTCAGGCGCCTGCCAGCGCGCGATCGCTCCGCGCTGGAAGTCCAGCAGCCGGACGCAGTCATCGGGCAGGTGAGCGGGCATGCCATCGAGCCTGGCTGGCCCCGCGCCAAACCGGCGGGGGCGCCCGGCATGCTGTGGACGGCGGCCGCCCCCGCGCCCGCGGATGTGGACAAGCGGGAGAAAGCGTCGGTGCCTCGGCGTATGCCGCCTCCCCACGGCATCCTGCAGCGAGCACCCCGCCGGGGCCGTCATGGCCGGGAAAAGACTCGCTCATCCTTCAACCCGGCGTACCGGAAACTGGCCTCCTCGCGTGAGAGGGTGTCACGCATGGGAAAAGGGGCTGTCGATTTCGTTCCGTGGGGGCTTGAGGCCACCTGGCCGTCACGGCGCTGGCTTGAACTGGTTGACGGCCGGCGCGACGGGCCGCCGAAGGGCGTGTGGCTGGGCCACGCCAGCGAGTCGGCGATGGTGCTCGTCTGCACCTACCCACGGGCACGCTTCGACGCGGAGATGCCCGGCACCGGAGCCGACCATGTCCGCGAGCTGGCGTTTGAGGCCACCTTCGCGCTGATCAATTTTGCCCTGCACCAGGTCAAGGTGCCAGGGCGGCGGCCCGAGGGCCTGGTCGGCTCTCTGGTCAGTTACGCCAGCCTTCAGGCCGACCGCTACCAGGACTGGGGCACCACGCACTGGGGCATCGGGCAGGCCGTGGAACCAGGGCACAGCGGGCAGCCGGGACGCGCCAGGCAGCCGGGACGCGGCGGGCGGCCAGGACGCGGCGGGCAGTCTGCGCAGGCCTGGCAGCACGCCCGGGCCTGGCAGGACGCGCGCACCGCCAGGCCCGGTCGCGCCTGGCCCGATGCGGGCAGCGCGAGCGGCCTGGCTGCGCAACCCGCCGGCGGCCCGGGGACCGACATCGGCCCGGGGACCGAGGGCGCGGTCGCCAGGACGATCACGCTGGGGGGATGGCGGTCCGGCTTCAGCCTCGCCGACAGTGATGCCTACATTGTCGTGCACGCCTGCGGCGTCAGCCTCGATCATCTGCTGCTGACTCCGGTCACTGACCCGGCCAGCTACGGGCTGACGGCCGATCCGCCGTTGCTCGGCGACATGCACTGGGAGCTGTGGCCGAACCGCCAGGAACTCGGTTACCACGACCTTGAGCTACTGGTGGGGGCCCGCTAGCGCATCGCGCGCCCCGCCCGCCCGCTGGCCAGGGCGCCCGGCGTCGCTACGGCGGCCCGGCCAGGAGGGCGGCTAGGACCTGCCGCGTGCTGGTGAGGTCAGCCAGGACAGCATGCGCTCCGGCGGCGGCCAGGTCGGCGGCGGAATAGCTGCCGGTAGCGACGCCGACCGCCCTGGCCCCGGTGACTAGCGCCGCCTCGATATCGAGCGGTGTGTCCCCAACCAGGACGGTGGCCTCGCCCTCGTAGTCGCCTCCGTAGGCGAGCGCCGCCCGGCCCCTGGCCAGGGGAACCAGCTCGGCCCGGATCTCGCTGGCGTCGCCGTAGGCGCCGACGGCCAGGTCGAGATGCTCGGTCAGTCCCAGCGGGCCAAGCTTCACCTCGGCCAGGGCACGGATGTTGCCGGTCAGCAGCGACTGCACCACCTGCCTGCCCGCCAGCGCGGCCAGCGCCGCGGCGGCGCCCGGCAGCGCGCGGGCCCGTTCGCGCACCAGGCCGGCCAGCTCCGGGGCGTGCGCCGCCAGGGCCGCCTCGAAGGCACGTACCCGCTGGCGCGGCTCGGACACCCCGGCCAGGGTCAGCACCTCCAGCGCGATGGCGCGGTCGGTACGCCCGGCCATGGATCCCGGCCGCGGCAGCTCTCCGCCGAACATCTCGGTGAACGCGAGCTGGTAAAGGTGACGGCCGACCCCGTTAGTGTCGGCCAGCGTGTGGTCAACGTCCCAGAGCACGAGAAGGCCGGTCACGCCCGGAGGCTACCAGCCCCCGATTGCCTGCCCTCGCACTCGCCAGGACCCGGCGCGATGTCGGCAGCCAGGACTAGACTCGCCGCGAGGCAGGCGGGTACGAGCGGAGGGCGGACGTGGCAGGCCGGATCCGCGACGAGGACATCGAGATCGTTCGCGAGCGCTCGGCCGTCGAGGAGGTGGTGGGGGAGTACCTCCAGCTCCGCAGCGCCGGCGGCGGCTCGCTCAAGGGACTCTGCCCGTTTCACGACGAGAAAACCCCGTCCTTCAACGTCACCCCGGCCCGCGGCCTGTGGTACTGCTTCTCCTGCTCCGAGGGCGGCGACGTCATCAGGTTCGTGCAGAAGATAGACAGTCTCAACTTCGCGGAGGCCGTCGAGCGGCTAGCCGCGCGGGCTGGCCTTGAGCTGCGCTACGAGCAGGGCGGCCATGTCCCCGGCCAGGAGCAGACCCAGCGCCGGAGGCTGATCGAGGCGCACCGGGCCGCGGCCGAGTTTTACGCCGAACGGCTCGTGTCCGCCGATGCCGTCACCGCACGAGCCTTCCTGTCGTCGCGGGGATTCGAGACCGCCGACGCCCAGCGGTTCGGGACCGGGTACGCCCCGGCAGAGTGGGATGCCCTGACCCGCCATCTGCGCGGGCGCGGCTTCACCGACGCGGAGCTGCTGCTCGGGGGCCTCGCCAGCCAGGGCAGGCGCGGTCTCGTCGACAAGTTCCGCGGCCGGCTGCTCTGGCCGATCAGGGACCTGAGCGGTGACGTGATCGCGTTCGGCGCCCGCAAGCTCGCCGAGGATGACAACGGCCCCAAGTACCTCAATACGCCAGAGACGCCGCTGTTCAAGAAAAGCTCGGTGCTGTACGGGGCGGACCTGGCCAAGCGCGACATCTCGCAGCGCCGGCAGGCCGTCATCGTGGAGGGCTACACCGACGTCATGGCCTGTCATCTGGCCGGGGTGACGACCGCGGTGGCGACCAGCGGAACCTCGTTCGGCGACGGGCACATTACGATCCTGCGGCGGCTGCTGATGGACGACAGCCAGTTCCGGGGCGAGGTCATCTTCACCTTCGACGGCGATGCGGCCGGGCAGCGGGCCGCGCTGCGCGCATTCGGCATGGAGGAGAAGTTCGTCACCCAGACGTTCGTAGCCGTGCAGCCAGACGGCCTCGACCCGTGCGACCTGCGCCTGAAACTGGGCGACGGGGCGGTCAGGGACCTAGTCGCACGGCGCGTGCCGCTCTTCGAGTTCGCGGTCCGCAGCATCCTGCGCGAGCATGACCTCGACACCGGGGAGGGCCGCCTGGCGGCGCTCGACGCGGCGGCGCCGATCGTGGCCAGGATCAAGGACCGCGGGCTGCGGAAGGTCTACGCGGGGAACCTGGATCGCTGGCTCGGCCTGATGGACCAGGAACTCGTATTCTCCCGGATCAACGAGCGCATGCCGGGCGGCCAGCGGCCAGGCCGGGGGAACGGGACGCGAGCGGAAGCGGCTCCCGCGCGCGGCGAGATGCGGGCGGGCCCGGCCGGCGGCCAGTCCGCCGAGATGCGGGCCGGCAGCTCCTACGATCTCAGTGATCCGGTGGCGAATCTGGAACGCCAGGCACTCAAGCTCGCCGTGCAGCGGCCGGCGCTGTGCGGCCCCCTATTCGACGCGCTCGGCGCCGACGATTTCACCGTTCCGGTGCATGCCGCCATGCGGGACCTCATCGCGGGCTGCGGAGGGGTGGCGGCCGCGGGCTCGGCCCGCGAGTGGTCGGAGCGGCTGCGGGTCGCCGCCCCGAGCGATACCGCGCGGGCATTCGTGACCAGGCTGGCGGTGGAGCCGCTCCAGGCGCCGGGAGTCGACGGGGAGCCGGACGCCCGCTATGCCGATGGCGTCCTCGCCCGGGTCGAGGAACTGGCCATCTCGCGGCAGATCGCGGCCGTTAAGTCACGGCTGCAGCGGATGAACCCGGTCGACGAGCAAGTCGAGTACAACCGCATGTTCGGCGATCTCGTCGCCCTGGAACAGCGACGCAAACCGCTGCTTGAGCGAGCGGCAGGGGCTATCTAGGGCCGGTATGCACAGAACGTGCATGGAGCGTTACTTACCTTTAGGTGACAATATTAGAACCCCCGCAACACCTGATTCCTGACGCACACTGGTCTCCATGAGCCTTGCGGTCGCGCCTCCCGTAGATCAGGTATCCGAGATTGTCGCGCAGGCCAGGGAGCGCGGGACCGTCGCGCTGACCGAGCTGACAGCGGCCTTTGACCGGTGCGATCTCCCTGCGGAGGCCGTCGACGAAGTGCTCAGGCTGCTGGCGGATGAGGGGGTAGATGTCCTCGATCCGCCCCCGGATGATCCGGAGGAGCCGCGGCGCAACGGCCACGCCGAGGTCACCAGGCGAGCGGTCACCGGGGACCTGGTGCGGATCTACTTGCGGGAGATCGGCCGGGTGCCGCTCCTCACGGCCCAGGACGAGGTGGACCTGGCCAAGGCGATCGAGGCTGGGCTCTTCGCCCAGGAGAAGCTGCAAGGCGGTTACTCGCGGCCGGGTCGGCACGGTGCGGAGCTGGCGGAGCTCGCCTTGCTGGCGGCCGACGGGCTCCGGGCCAAGCAGCGTCTGATCGAGGCCAACCTGCGGCTGGTGGTCTCCATCGCCAAGCGGTACATCGGGCGGGGACTGGTTTTCCTGGACCTGATCCAGGAAGGCAACCTGGGCCTGATCCGCGCGGTGGAAAAGTTCGATTACACCAAGGGGTACAAGTTCTCGACGTACGCGACCTGGTGGATCAGGCAGGCGATCACCCGCGCCATCGCGGACCAGGCACGCACGATCCGGATACCGGTGCACATGGTCGAGACGATCAACAAGATGGCCCGGATCCAGCGCCAGCTCCATCAGGACCTCGGCCGGGAGCCCACCCCGGACGAGATCGCGGCCGAGATGGGCCTGCACCCGGAACGGGTCGCCGAGATCCAGCGGATCGCCCAGGAGCCCGTCTCGCTGCAGTCGCCCATTGGCGAGGAAGACTCCGACCTCGGTGATTTCATCGAGGACGCCGACGCGGTCGTGCCGATGGAGGCGGCAGCCTTCATCATGCTCCAGGACCAGCTCGAGCAGGTCCTGGACAATCTCTCCATTCGCGAGCAGCGCATCATCCAGCTCCGGTTCGGCCTGACCGATGGCCATCCCCGGACGCTGGAGGAAGTCGGCCGCGAGTTCGGGGTGACCCGCGAGCGCATCCGCCAGATCGAGTCCAAGACGCTGGCCAAGCTGCGGCACCCGAGCCGCGCCCAGATGCTCCGCGAGTACCTGGCCTAGCTGTTCCCGGATGAAGTGCCGCTGACCTGCGGAAGTGAAGCACTGCAGCCCTAGGTGACCGGCGGGATACCGTCGCTGCCGATGAGCACGATCAGGTCGATGACGGACTGCTGGTAGCGGGCCAGAAGGCTGCGCAGGTCGCCGGGTGTCATGAGGAGCGGCTGGCGTTTCTCGGCGATCAGTACGCGGGCGCCGATCACGCGTCGCCGCCGCCTAGGGGGAAGCTGCCGTCCAGGCGGGTGCGCCACGGCGGGAACACGCCGCCGAGTAAGGCGGCCTGGTCTTCGGGCGCGGCGTTGGTCGCCCGGATCATCGCCGCGGCCTGGCCGATCTCCTGCGCCAGCCGGTCGAGGATGCGGGCCACCGGCTCGACCTGGTCGGCGCGCACGGGCAGCCGCTCGGCGACTTCGACCAGGTCAGTAAGGACGCCGCCGACGGTCGCGACGGCTTCAACTTCTACGTCTGCGTTAGGGCGTACGAAACCTGTCATGGGCCGGACTCCGTTTCGGTCAGGCCCAGGTCGGGGTGTGTACCGTCCGGACCGCTCTACGTGGCCACCCAAACCCTATGACTAGACAGGCGCATCCGTCTATAGACAGGGGCATATGGCTACTGACAGTAGCAGCCGCCTAGGTTTGATCATGTGAGTATTGATCACCGGGCCGCCAGGCCCGTATACCTGCAGCTCGCGGACATTCTCCGCGCCCGGATCGCAACTGGTGAGCTGGTCGCGGGGCGGGCGCTGCCGAGTGAGACGACGCTGATGCAGGAGCACGGCATCGCCCGAGAAACTGCCCGCAAGGCGGTCAGGGTGTTGCGAGATGAGGGCCTAGTCGAGATCGTGCAGGGTCGCGGCTCCTACGTCGTGCCGCCCGCCGATCGTCCGAAGGCATAGGCCAGGCAGCCCGGTATCCGGCGCTGACGGCCGCCCGCCAGCCGGCCGGTTCGGGCCCGCCGACCATCGCAGCGCGCGAGAACGTCGTCGGCTACCGTCATGTGACGACCGCGTCCGGTGTAGCAGTGCTAGAGCGCGTGATCAGCTGGCGCTGCGGCCGTTGGTGGGCTCGCTAGTCGCGGCGAAAGGGCGCTGTCCGGTGGCCTCCGGGCTGCCGTCGGCAGGGATCCCTGCGCTCGCGCCGCCCCGCTGTCCGGGGATGTGATCTCCGAACTTGTTCCTGGCGCTCTCCGCGAGCCGCGGCACGCGGCCGTGCACCTCCTGGGTGACCTTCTGCGTGGCTGACTTCAGCGCCCCCGTGGCCTGAGCCTGGAGGGCACCGGCGGCCTGCTGCACGGCGGGACTGTCCGCGGTCCTGCGGGCCAGCTTCTTCATCTGCTCGTAGCGCTCGCGCCCGGCACGGGCGCCGAGGATGAACCCGACGACCAGGCCGCCGAGGAACGCGATCCGATATCGACTCATGTAGACCTCTTCCAGCTATTCAGCCTGCGTTTAGCCAGTCCTCACGCTACTGACACCGCGGGCACGTAATGATCTCCTGGTCATGCTGCCCAGCCCGCAGACTGTTATGCGCCGTCATGCGCCGTGAGCGGACCGGCCCTCCGCGCAGGCTCGCTGGTGCGCTACCCTTATGCCCGCGACGCGGCTGCGGCCGGACTTCTGGCCCCCACGGGCCCCGTATGCAGTGTCGTGCGGTCCCGCGTAGCTCAATTGGCAGAGCGTCCGGCTGTTAACCGGCAGGTTATAGGTTCGAGTCCTATCGCGGGAGCCAGCCACTACAGCGAGAGCCCATGCCTTAGAGCCAGATCGTCGAGGTCGCCGCAGGGCCGACCTGAGTCGGGGGATCGGCCGGACGCGGAGTCAGCACCTCGAACGCGCCCGGCCCATCCTCCGGACCCCCATCTCTATTAACGCGCTGATTGGAGTGTGCGTCTGGCAGATGGGACAAGTCACGAGCGACCGTGTGGTGCGCTTCGGGGCAGTTCCACTTCCGGCCGGCTATCACGCCTTCGCCGGCGGTGCGGGAAATACCGGATGCGGGAGGTGCAGCTCGACGTGGCCCGCTGTGGCGGGATCACCGAGTTCCTGCGCGACGCAGCACTCGCCGGTACGCGGACGCGGAGCAGTTTCGCCGGGCCTGACCGCCGGTCCCGGTCAGGCGTCTCCACCCGGGCCGACAGCCGGTCCTGACCGGGGCGTCCGAGGCGGGGCGGGCTCGATCAGGCGAACCGCAGCAGCGCGATCGCGGCGAGCGTTCCCGCGATGGCGTAGCCGGCGTAGTCGTTCGCCGAGCCAGTGTGCGCCGCGCGCAGCACGCGGACCGGCAGCGGCTCCCGGCTGCGCAGGTACACCCAGGCCAGCGCGGCGGCGAGGGCCACGGTGATGGCCACGGAGGCGAGCTCGGCCGGCGCTCCGTAGTCGAAGGGGACGCGCAGCGCCGGGAGCCGTCCCGACCCGGCCAGCACCGCACTGGCGTACCGGCCAGGGTGCAGGAGGCTTGCGGCGGCTGGCGCCATCAGCCGCGCCAGCACGACCGGGCCGGCGGCCCCGAAGGCGATGCAGCCGGCGCCCAGGCTGGCCAGGGCGGTGAGCATGCCGGGGCGCACCCGCTCCTCCTGCCACTGGTAGATCTCCGCGCGGGGGCGGAAGAACGCCAGCCACGCCGCCCGGCCCAGGGCCGCCGCCGTGATTACCTGCGCGGCCAGGGTCAGCAGGTAGATGACCGTCTCGTGGTCCTGCTGCAGGCCGCTGTGGATGAGACTGAGCGAGACGTAGCCGTTGAACGGCGGGACGCCGGCGATGGACAGCGCGCCGAGCACGAAGGCGCCCGTGGCCACGGGCATGAGCCGGGACAGGCCGCCCAGCTGCGACAGCCGGGTCAGCCCCGTGCGGTGCACGACGGCGCCCGCCGCCAGGAACAGCAGCGCCTTGAACGCCGCGTGATTGACCAGGTGGTAGATCGCGCCTGCGACACCCGCCGCGTTGCCGGTCGCGAACCCGATGATGACGATCCCGATCTGCGAGATGGTGTCGTAGGCGAGCAGCCGCTTCAGGTCGTCCTGGGCCAGCGCCATGATCGCGCCGAGCAGCGCGGAGAGCAGCCCGAGCGCCATCAGCAGCCCCAGCACCGGCGCCGCCGACGTGCCAAAGACCTGGAAGACCACCCGCGCGATCGCGACCACGCCCAGGGCGTCCATCAGCGCGGAGAACAGGGCATTCACCGGGCCGGGCGCCGCGGTGTGCACATCGGCCAGCCACCCGTGGAAGGGCGCGAGCCCGGCCTTGGTGCCGAAGCCCGCGATCAGCAGGCCGAGCGCGATCGCGTCCGGCGTGCCGAAGTGTCCGCCCAGGGCGTCATGCAGCTGGGCGAAGCTCAGCGCGCCGTGCCGGGCATACTCCAGGCCCGCGCCCACGAAGACGGAAAAGCTCGCCAGAGTGGTCAGGACCAGTAGCTTGAACGCGGCCTCCAGGGCGATGGGCCGCTCCAGGAAGAAACCGGCCAGCCCGTAACTCGACAGCGCCGCTACCTCGAACCATACGAACAGGTTGAACAGGTCGGCGGTCAGGGCCGCCCCGATCACGGCGGCGATCAGCAGCTGGAACAGGCAGGCATACGCGCCGAGCTCACGGGCCCCGAGGCCGCCCAGCTCGGACAGCGTGTACAGGAGCAGGATGGCGCCGATGACCGCCGCGGCCAGGGCGACCAGGAGGCCGAACGGGTCCGCGGCGAACGTGACGCCGAGGACGTGACCGCTGACCGGCCGCCAGTTGCCCAGGTACTGGACGATGATGCGGCCGCCGAACACGGTTGGCGCCGCCATCAGCAGGATCGCGGCCGAGCCGGCCATGCCCAGGAGCGAGACCATGACCGCCAGGTGGCTAGACACGCGGGCCAGCAGGGGCGCGGTCACGGCCCCCGACAGGGGGATCGCCACCGCCAGGGGGAGCAGCGAGGAAATTGCCGCAGTGGTCATCCGCGCAGTTCCCTGACCCGGTCGGAGTCCAGCGTCCGGTAGTGCTGGGCGATCCGTACCACCACGCTGAGGAAGACCGCGGTGACGGCGACCCCGATCACTACGGCGGTCAGGCAGAAGTTCTGCAGCACCGGATCGGCGACGTTGCCGTGCGCCAGGCTGCGGGCCGACTGGCCGGGCGGCGGGTTCAGCAGCACCGGCGCGGTGGATCCGGCCCGGTAGGCCAGCGAGATCATGAACAGGTAGGTGGCGGCCTCCATGAGGGACAGCCCCATCACCATTTTGATCATGTTGCGCCTGGTCAGCACGGCGTACAGCCCGATGCAGAGCAGGGCCGTCGCCGCCAGGTAGTTCACGAGTATCACGGGCTGTCCTCCCTGTGTCGGCTGGCCCTGTGTCGGCTGGCCCTGTGTCGGCTGGCCCTGTCCTGGCTGGCCCTGTCCTGGCTGCCCTTGTCCCGCTCATCAGGCGTCCAGTCGTGGCCCATGCCGATGAGCGCGAAGATGGTGATGGCCAGGCCGGTGCCGACCTCGATCAGCTCGCTGGCCGAGAACAGCTGGGCGATCCCGCCGGACAGGATGGTCGCCGGCGCGGCCAGCGGCAGCCAGTTCGCGCTGAACGATCCGCGCAGCACCAGCCCGAGCAGCTCGGTGACGATGATCGCCGACGCGCCGGCCAACTCGATGCCCTCCAGCAGGCCGGGCCGGATGACCGGGGCGATCCGGCGGCGGCCGAAGGCCGCGTAGGCGAGCAGGAGCACGCCGACCAGGACGGCGCCGCCGGGGAACCCGCCGCCGGGGGAGTAGCCCCAGGCGGCCAGGTATAGTCCCCCCACGGCCAGGACCGGCAGCGCCATCCGGATAGCGGTCCTGGTCACGATCGTCATCGCCTCGGCGGTCTCGGGGGCTGGTGTGCCCAGCGGCTCGGCGTCGGGCGTAGCCGGCCCGGCCTGGTCGCCGGGATCGGGCTCGTCCTGCTCCCGGCGCTCGGCGCTGCGCGCCGCCTGCTCGCTGGCGTCGGCCGGCTCCACCGGATCGGCCGCCGAGCGCTCACGGGCCCCGGCGGCGGACTCGCCGAAATAGCCCCGCCGGGGCTCGCGCGACCTGGTGATCAGGATCACGCTGACCACCGCGGCGAGCAGCAGGAACGTCTCGCCGAAGGTGTCGAAGCCGCGGGTGCCGTAGACAATCTCGTTGACCGGCTCGGTCAGTCCCCACCGGGGCAGGGACACGGCCAGGGCGTACCGGGCGACCGCGGGCAGCGCTGCGTGGTCACTAGGCAGGCCCGCCATCGCGGCCCCGAGGGCCACGGCCATCCCGGCCGACAGCGCGGTGCCGGCCCACCGCCGGTGCTCCGGCTCGTGCTCCCGCGCCTCGGCGGGTGACCCAGGCTCAGCCCGGCTCACGGGCGCGCTCCCCGTGGGACGGCTCGGTCTGGGCCGCGGGCTGGCTAGCGGGCTCCGTCTCGTCCAGCTCGGGCCGGTCGGTGACATCGGCCCGCGCCTTGCCGATGGCGACCAGGTAGAGGACCGGCAGCGCGATGGCTCCGACCACCACCTCCGAGTGGGCGACGTCGGGCGCCCCGAGGACCACGAACAGCACCGACAGCATGGTGCCCGCCGCGGACAGGGCCATGACCGCGCCGTTCAGGTTGCGCATCCGGACAACCAGCACCGCGGCGGCGACCGTGAGGGCCAGCAGCAGGTAGTCCAGCGCCCAGAAGGTCGTCATGGCGCCCCCTGCCCGCCGACCGGCTCATCCCCGGACGGCGTATCCCCGGCCAGTGCATCCCCGGACGGCCCACTGTCCCCGCTGTCCCCGCTGTCCTCGCCGTCCTCGCCGTCCTGGGCCGACCTGCCCCTGGCCTGCGCGCGGGGCTCGTCGGCGACGGCACCCGGCCACATCGGCACGCCGCTCTTGTACGCGGCCCTGGCCAGGGCGTGTGACGCGGCCGGATTGACGATGAGCAGCAGCGCGGCGACGAGCAACGCGCGGCTGCCGTAGCTGCTGATCGGCCCCTCCCCGACCACCAGCGCGATCAGCATCGGCAGGGCGCCCATGGTGACCGTCTTGCTCGAGCACTGGATCCGGCTGTAGACGTCGGGCATCCGCAGGATCCCGACCGCACCAGACAAGGTGAAGGCCAGGCCGATCACGGCCAGCGCGATGACGATGGCGTCTCTCACAGCAGCCCCCGCTCGAGGTAGCGCGACCAGATGATGGCGCCGAGGTAGCTGAAGGACGCCAGCCAGAGCGAGACGTCCAGGTAGATGGTCCGGCCGGCGAACGCGGCGAAGAACAGGACGGCCAGCGCGGCCTGCGTCGATATCGTGTTCAGGGCTACGATCCGGTCACTGATCGTCGGGCCGACGGCCAGCCGGATGAACAGCAGGACGGTGATCGCCAGCTCGGCGATCGCCACCGCCAGATAGACCTGGGCCACTAGGTCACCGCCCCCGGCGCGGCCAGGCCAGGATCCGCTCCACCGGCCCGTTGATCTGCCGCCGGGCCTCCTCGGGCCCGCCGTCCGGCACCTCGACGGCGTGATATTGCAGCTGCCGCCGGCTGCGGTCGAGGTCGACGAGCTGGTTGTCCACGATGACCGAGGTGATCAGGCCCACCGCGGTCAGCCCGCCGACCGAGTCCTGGTCCGTCGGGACGATGATCATGCCGGTTCGCAGCCGCTTCCGCAGCCGGGGGTCCCAGATCAGCCGGGACAGCCGCAGGTTGGCCGCGATAATCTGCCGGACGGCCAGCAGCAGCAGGAGCGCGGTCCCAGCCAGCCGCCGCGGAGTGAGCAGCCGCCACGGCCTGGCGACTTCGCCCAGCGGTGCCAGGGCCACCGCCACGGCGGCGGCGATCCCCGCGCCGAACAGCAGCTGTTCCGCCGTCCGGGTCCAGGTCAGCAGGACCCAGACCGTGTACGTCCAGCAGAACAAGGCCATCGCCCGCCGGGTCATCTCGCGCACTCAGGCACCCGCCTGCACGGCCCAGTTCAGCATTATCGCCCTTCCTGGCAGCGCCTCGGACGTGCTCAGGACGGCACGCGCCCCCTGCAGTACCCCGGGCCGCCCGTCCAAACGTCGGTGGGTGCCCAGCCATCGCCCGACCGGGCTGAGGTCGAAGGGTGGGGCCGGGTAGCGCCTGCGGGAGATGCCGATGGCCTGGCCGGAAGAGTTCCGGCCAGGCCATCGGCGGTGGTGGCGGGGGCTGCCCGCCGCTATCCGTTGCGCGTGGTGGTTTTATCCGGTCATCGGGTTCGGGACGCCGGCCAGGTCCTCGCGCTTGACCCGGATGACGGCGACGGTCACGATGAACGCCAGCAGTGCGATCGCGGCCGACACCTCGAACCCGCGGGAGAAGCCGACCGACAGGGCGTGATCGTAGATCGCGACCTTGATCTCGGCGGCGGTGCCGTGCAGCGGGTGGCCGGCCCTGGCCGCGGCCACGGCGGACGCCGACGACTTGCGAGCCGTGTCAGCCACGACGCTCCAGGCCACGGTGCCCAGAATGGCCAGCCCGATCGACCCGCCGACCTGCTGGCCGGTGTTGAGCAGGCTGGAGGCCAGGCCGGTGTCCCGGTCCTCGACGCGGGATAGCGCGACGAGGGTCAGCGGCATGAACAGCATGCCCATGCCGGCCGCCGTCACCAGCATCGGGCCGAGCAGGCCAGAGGCGTAATTGCTGTGCTCGGTGATCCGCGACAGCCAGAACATCCCGCTCGCGGCCGTCGCCGACCCCACCAGCAGCAGCGGCCGCGCGCCGATCCGCGGGACCAGCTGGGCGCTGACCCCGGCCATGAGCATGACGGTGGCCATCATCGGCAGGTAGGCCAGGCCGGTCCGCAGGGCACTGTAGCCCCATACGGTCTGCACGAAGATGGTCAGGAAGAAGAACATGCCGAACAGCGCGGTGCCGACGCAGAGCATGATCACGTAGGCGCCGGACCGGTTGCGGTTGCGGAAGATCCGCAGCGGCATCAGCGCGTGCCTGCTGCGCGCCTCGATGAGGATGAACGAGGCGAGCAGTACCACGGCTGCGACCAGGGACACGATGACCTTGGTGTCGCCCCAGTGCGAGACGCCGTCGGGGGTTGTGCCCGCGCTGGTCAGCCCGTAGACCAGCGCGACCAGCCCGAGGGTGCCGGTGATCGCGCCGGGCAGGTCGAAGCGGCCGCGGGTGCCCTTGGAGCTGGCGAGCACGCGAGGCGCGGCGAGCGCGACGGCGATCCCGATCGGCACGTTGACGAAGAACACCCAGCGCCAGGACAAGTAGGTGGTCAGCAGGCCGCCGGCGATCAGGCCGACCGCGCCGCCCGCGATGCTCATCGCGGCATAGACGCCCATCGCCCGGTTGCGCGGGGGCCCTTCGGGGAACGTCGTGGCGACCAGGGCCAGGGCGGTCGGGGCGATGATCGCGCCGCCGACGCCCTGCACGGCGCGGGCGGCCAGCAGCCAGCCCTGCGACGGGGCGAATCCGCCCAGCAGCGAGGCGATCGAGAACAGGATGATGCCGGCGATGAAGACGCGCCGCCTGCCGAGGATGTCCCCGGCGCGGCCGCCGAGCAGCAGCAGGCCGCCGAAGGTCAGGGCATAGGCGTTGACGACCCACTCCAGGCCGGAGCCGGAGAAGCCGAGCGCACGCTGGATATCGGGCAGGGCGACGTTCACGATCGTGGCGTCGAGCACCACCATGAGCTGGGCGGTGGCGATGACGACCAGTGCCAGTCCGAGATGACGAGCGGCCGGACGGCCGGGCGCGCCGGGCCGGGCGTCGATGACGGCGGTGCCGCCCGACGACGCGCCCGGTCCGCTAGCGGACGTGTTGGCAGACATTCGGGTCTCTCCTAAGGCGTTGTTTCCTGAGCGTCCGGCGCCGGCATACTGGCGCGGGGGCGCACGAATCCGTCGCGGGGCCGGATCGGCACTGCGCTGGAGTTTTGCGGTTAATAAGAGATCTGCGGGGTTGCGGGCGGGTGGCCTGATGTGGGGCGGCCCGGCCGTATGAGGTACGCCGGCCATGTGCGGCTGGCTTAGCCGGTGCGCGGCTGGCTTAAGCCAGCGCTGGCCGCAGCGGCGCTCACGGTTTCCTCCACCTCCCCCGCGGATGCCGGGGGCTTGGGGGCAGCCGGGGCCGGAGTCGCTGGTGAGCCAGCGTCAGCGAAGACAGGGGAGTCCGCGTCCGCCGAGGCGGGAGTGACGGCCGAGTCGGTATCGGGCAGATCCTGGCAGGTGAGCATCTTGCGGATCAGGGCAATCAGCTGCTTGCGTTCGTCTTCATCGAGAGTCCGGCTCCATGGCATCCGCGCCGCCATCTCGCTTTCGATGCGGTGCTTCAGCGCCAGGCCGTCGTCGGTGAGCACGAGGTTCTTGACCCGGCGGTCCCCGGGATGAGCTTCCCGCCTAGCCAGTCCCCGCTTTTCCAGCATGTCGGCCACGACGGTGACGAAGGACGGGTCGCAGTGCATGCGCTTGCCGAGGTCTTTCATGGCCATCGGGCGCTCCAGCGTGTGCAGCGCCTTGAAGAAGAAGGTCGGGACGTGCCAGCGCTGGGCCATGCTCTCGCTCAGCGCCATGATGCGCCCGACCAGCTCGAAGACCCCGTCCAGGATCTCCGCGTCGAGCTGCTCGCCACGCGACTCGCCTTTCACGCCCGGCTCCCGTCTTGCCGCTCTCATCCAGTGGCGCTGGAGGAGCAGGCACCTGACCTCGTAAATAGTTAAGTAGCTCAACCATACCTACGCTGGCTTGAGCCTGTCAATCTTTTATCAACTCAAGCATTCGGGGCCGGGGGAGCCGGGGCGCACGTCCCAGGCGGCCGGAGCGAAGGGCGGGAGCGGCGAGGCGATCTGGCTGCCCCTGGGGTGGCCCGCCTGGGGGGCGTCCGGTGGGAATCCGGCCGAACCTTCAGGGGTAGTTCCGGGTCTATACCGGTAGGCGGCGCAACGAGGCCCGCCGGGTAGTCGACGGGGCGGCAGCGGACATGGCGACGAAACGGACACCCGCCGGGCCAGCTCACCCTGGCGGGTCTGGCGGGCCTGACAGGAATGACGATTCTGGCGGGGCTGGCGACGGCGGCGGGGGTGGCGACGGCGGCGGGGATGACAGGGCTGGCCAGGATGGCGAGGCCGGCGGGGCGCCGGGGCGCCGGAGGTTCTTGCTGGCGGCGGGTGCGGTCGTCGGAGCGGCGGCGGCGGGAGCCGTGGCCCTGGCGGCCGGCCGGCACGAGAGTCCGGGCGGACGGCAGCGGCCCGGTGCCGATTCGTTTCGCCCTGTTACGGGTCGCGCGGCGGGCGACGGGTCCGGCCGCGCGCGCATGGCCGGTGCGCAGCCGGCCGACTGGGCCGCCCTGCGCCGGCAGCTTTCCTCCGGGCAGCTGGACCGGCCAGGAGAGCACGGCTACGGCAGGGCCCGGCTGCTGTTCGACCCGCGCTTCGATGACATCCGGCAGGCCGGCGTCGCGTACTGCCAGGTGCCTGCAGACGTTAGCGCCTGCCTCGATTTCGCCCGCCGGTTCGGCGTTCGGGTCGCAGCGCGGGCGGGCGGGCACAGCTATGGCGGCTGGTCGAGCACGACCGGCCTGGTGATCGATGTCACCCGGATGTCCTCGTTCCGGCTGGACCCCGCGGCGGGGACCGTGCGGGTCGGCGCGGGAACGCTTCTCATCGACCTCTACTCGAAACTGTCGGCGCACGGGCTCGCCGTCCCTGGCGGATCGTGCCCGACGGTCGGGGTGGCCGGCCTCGCCCTCGGCGGTGGTGTCGGCGTGGTCGGCCGGGCCCTCGGGCTCACCTGCGACAACATCGAGGCGGTGCAGATGGTGACGGCGGACGGCGCGGTCATCGAATGCGACTCCGCTGGCCATAGCGAGGAGTTCTGGGCCTGCCGCGGTGGCGGCGGCGGCAGTTTCGGCGTGGTGACGGCCTTCACGTTCCGGACGCATGAGATGGCCCAGATCGTCGTGTTCTATCTTCAGTGGCCCTGGCCGCAGGCCGCCAGGGTGATCTCCGGATGGCAGTCCTGGGCGCCGTTCGCGCCCGACGGGCTCTGGTCTTACCTGCACCTGGCCGCGGCGAGCGGAGGGCAGACGCCGGTGGTCACCGTCGGGGGCACCTGCCTCGGGAGCGTGGCGGCCACCGAGGCGCAGCTCAGCAGGCTGTACGCAGCAGTCGGGACCGCGCCGGTGAGCCCGTTCGTCCAGGAGGAGCCGTATCTGGACGCGATGCTCGTCGAGGCGGGCTGCGCGCCGCTGTCGGTCCCGCAGTGCCACCTGCCTTCGCAGCGGCCGGCCGGGCGGCTGACGCGTCAGCCCCAGCTGGCCAAGTCCGACTTCTTTACCAGGGAACTCCCCCGGCGGGGCATCAGCGAGATGCTGGCCGGGGTCGAGCGCATGCAGGGCATCGCCGGCGCCTCCGGTGGCACGGGCGGGATCGCGCTCGATGCGCTCGGCGGCGCGATCAACCGCGTTAGCCCGGCCGCCACCGCGTTCGTGCACCGTGATGGGTTGTTCCTAGCGCAGTACACCACGGACTGGGACGCCGGCGGGTCAGGCGCGGGCGGGACGGGCGCCGCTGGTGTCGGCCGTCAGGCGGCGTGGCTGCGCTCGTTCTACGCCTCGATGCGGCCGTATGCGAGCGGCCAGGCCTACCAGAACTATGCTGACCCGGACCTGGTGAACTGGCGGCAGGCGTATTACGGCGCGAACTACGGTCGGCTGCAGCAGGTCAAGGCGGCCTGTGACCCGCACGATATGTTGCGCTTTGCGCAGTCAGTCGGCCTGCCGCAGGCCAGCGGGCACGGCTGAACGCCGGGTCATGTCGGCCTGGTCGCGGGTCCGGCGGTCCGGAGTGGATCGCCGCTGCGGGGACTGGCAGGATTAGCCTGGATGCTACGAAACCGCCCACGAACGCAAAAGGGAGACAAACGCGCATGGACGAAGCGCTGACCGCAGAAACCATCAGCATCGCCGGTCATGGCGGAGATATAATTGAGGCTTATCTGGCTAAGCCGGAGGGTGTCGCCTCATTTGGCAGTGTGGTGGTGATCCATCACATGCCCGGCTACGACTCAGCGACCAAAGAGATCGCCAGAAAGTTCGCCGCCTATGGCTACGCCGCCCTGATGCCGAACCTCTATCACCGTGACGCGCCGGGAGCCAGCCCTGATGACGCGGCGGCGGCGGCGCGGGCCAAGGGCGGCGTGCCGGACGAGCGGCTGGTGGGCGATGTCGGGGGGGCGGCCGACTACCTGCGGGCGCTGGATGGCGCTAACGGCAAGGTCGGCGTGATCGGCTACTGCTCCGGCGGCCGGCAGTCGTTCCTGGCGGCCTGCAGCCTGCCGCTCGACGCGGCCGTGGACTGCTACGGAGCGTGCATCGTGAATGCTCCGCCGGAGGGAATGCCGCTCAAGGTGAAGCCGATCGTCGGGCTTTCCGAGTACCTGTCCTGCCCGCTCCTCGGCCTGTTCGGCGCGGACGACAAGTTCCCGGCGCCGGAGGAGACGGCGGAGCTCTCAAAGGTCCTGGAAGGCCTGGGCAAGGAGCATGAGTTCCACACCTACGACGGTGCCGGCCATGCATTCTTTTCCGTCAACAGGGCCGCCTACCGGGTAGAGGCCGCGAATGACGGCTGGGAAAAGATCTGGGATTTCTACGGCCGTTACCTGGCCGGCTGAAAGGGGCTTGCATGTGCACTTACCTGACCGAGAAGATCGAGATCACCGGAAGCGGCAAGGGCGCCTCGGGCTGGTTCTCGCTGAGCGACGCCAGCGTCTACTTTGATCATCCCGTGCACGCGATGGAGGAACACACGCTTAACATCGACTTCGCCAACCCCGCTAAGGGCCCGTCGGCGCGGGTCGCGGTGGAGCTGACCGCGGAGTCGGCACGGGCACTGGCCAAGGCGATCGAGTTCACCCTGGCGTCCGCGCCACCGGGAATGGTGGCCTGAGCCGGACTGTCGGCGGTCCGTGCCAGGATCAGCCCAGGACCGCGGGCAGGAGATGGCAGTGAGATTCACGGTAGGGCGCGAGGTGCTGGGCGAGGCGGTGGCGTGGGTGGCGCGCGCGCTGCCCTCCCGGCCGGTGGTTCCCGTGCTCTCCGGGCTGCTCCTGCAGGCCGGAGAGCACGGGCTCACGTTGTCCTGCTTCGACTATGAGGTATCGGCGCGGGTGCGCGTAGACGCTCACGTGGAGGAGGCGGGCACCGCGCTGGTACCGGGCAGGCTGCTGGCCGAGATCACCCGCAGCCTGCCGTCGCTGCCCGCGGAATTCTCCTCCGCGGCGGACATCGTCAGCCTGACCTGTGGCAGTGCGGAGTTCACCCTCGTCTCGCTGCCCGTGCAGGACTATCCGGCGCTGCCGGAGCCGCCGCAACCCGCCGGGACGATCGACGGGGGAGCCCTGGCCGCCGCCGCGGCTCAGGTGGTGCCATCGGCCAGCCGGGACGACACGCTGCCCATGCTGACCGGCGTGTGCGTGGACATCGACGGCCCGGTCATGACCCTCGCGGCCACCGACCGCTACCGGCTGGCCGTCCGCGAGGTGAGCTGGGATCCGGCGGCGCCGGGCCTGCGGGCCGCCGCGCTGGTCCCGGCCAGGACGCTGGCGGATGTGGCGCGGACGATGGCGGCGGGAGTGCCGGTGACCGTGGCGTTCGGCGGCCGCGATGATGAGCCTGGCGGGACGGGTGACGCGACGCCGGCGTCAGCGGCAGCGGCCGGCGAGCCACGGCCGGCCGAGGGCATGATCAGCTTCGAGGGCGGGGGGCGGCGGCTGACCGCGCGTCTCATCGCTGGTGAGTTCATCCGCTACCAGTCCAGGTTCCCGGCCGCGTTCGGCTGCCGCGCCGAGATACCCGCGGCGCCGTTCATTGAGGCCGTGCGCCGCGTCTCCCTGGTCGCCGAGCGGGCCAGCCCGGTGCGGCTGGCCTTCGGCGCCGGCGAGGTCGTGATCGAGGCCCAGGCCGAGGGCCGAGCCCGCGCGGTCGAGTCCGTGCCGGCCGAGTTCACCGGCGACGAGCGGACCATTTCCTTCAACCCGCACTACTTGCTGGACGGCCTTACCGCAGCAGCCGCGCCGGGCACCGTGCGCCAGGCTCCGGCACCCGGTACCTCGCGCCCGGCAGCGCCCGGCGCCAACGGTCCGGCGTCCGCGCCGGGTTCAGCGCAGGCCGGCGAAGCGCCGCCCGAGGACGGCGGGCATGTCGCGCCGGCGCACGGCGGGCGGATCAGGCTCGAGTTCACCAGCGCGGCCAAGCCAGCGGTTATCACCTGGGCCAGCGAGGAAATCCCGGTCGCAGGGGCGGACGGCGGCCGCAGCCGGGATGACGGCACCGCGGGCCGGCCGGAATTCCGCTACCTCGTCGTTCCGCTGCGGGTACCGGTCCGTACCTGACCCCGCGAGGGCGGTCATCAGCCGCTCCGCGCGCGATGGGCGGTCAGCGGCGTCCCTGGGCGCGCCGGGCGGTCAGCGGCCGCCCGGCCATGGGCCGCCCGAAGAGCCCCAGCCGCCGTGGTAATGGCCGCCGCGAGAGCACCCGCCAAAGCGGCCGCCGCGGCCGCCGCCGAGGATCCGGCGCGCCAGGCCGCGGACCACGGCGAAGATCGCCAGCAGGATCCCCAGCCGGCCGGGCAGGGACAGGAGCCTGAGGTGCGGCAGCAGGAGGCTGGCCACCAGCAGCCAGGCGGCGATGACGGTGGCGAACGCGGTCAGTACCCGCAGCCGCGGGCGGGGGCCCGGCGGCTGCTCGCGCCGGGCACGCTCCCGGTAGGCGCCCGCGGCGGCGACCGGCAGCGCCGGCGAGGGCGCTGCGGCATGCGGGAGATCCCTGGTGACCTGGCGCAGCTGGCTCTGGGTCACCGCAGTGAAGGTGGCGTCAATGCGCTGGTTGAATTCCTCCAGGGTCAGCCTGCCCTGTGCGTAATGCTCGCGCAGGCCGGCGGCCGCTGCCTCGCGGTCGGCGTCCCCAATCCGCAGGTCGGGTCCTGTCGCCATCTGATCCTCCGCGTCCCGCCGGTGTACATGGGCCGATAGCAAGACGATATATCGCGATGCTCTCGGCGGCAACTCTCAAATGAGGGTGCACATCAGCCGGTGAGGGTGCACATCAGCAGGCCGGCCGGGTTGCCGCGGGCCCGCGGCTCACTCAGTCGCCGAGGTAGCTGCTCCCGCCGGTCTCCGGGTTTTCGACCGGCACTGCCACCGAGACGGCCCCCGCCTTGGCGAATATCAGGGTCAGCGTGATCTCGGTTCCCGCGCGCATCGGCCCGGAGCCGGTAATCAGCAGATGAAAACCACCCGGAGTAAGCCGAACGAAGCCGCCCGCGGGAATGCTGATATCCCGGACGGTCCGCATCGTGGCCGATCCAGGGTCTACCGGGGCGCGCAGGCTCACCCGGCCGCCGGCGCTGGAGCGGGCCGAGATCAGGCGATCGGCCGAGCCGTCGTTGCGGATGACGACGTAGGCGTCGGTCGTACCGGCGGCGTTGGGCTGCGACACGTAGGCAGTTCCGATTTGAACCGGCGGAGGTGCCGATTCCCTGGCGGTGCAGCCGGCCACCGCGGCCGCCGAGGCGACCAGGAGGCAGGCGGCAGCGCCGGCCCGTGCCGGTGCCACTACCCGCTGACCTAGCGGCCCGTGGCGTGTGCCCGGCGGCCCGAGAATTCCCAGCATGATCCTTGCCCTTGCGTCCGTTGCCGCGTGGCCATGATGTCACGCCCGCCCGTATCTCCTGACACCCGCCTATCCCTGCCGTATGGCGGATTCGAGCAGGCCGAGCGGCGGTGAGCCGAGCCCGAGCAGGGCGGAGTGGAACCTGCGCAGCGAGAAGCCCGCGGCCCATTCCCTCCTGGCGCGGTCGCGCAAGGCCATGATCTCCAGCTTGCCCCAGGTGTAGCGGCCGTACGTCGGGTCGAAGCTGGCCCGGCGTGCCTCCGACAGGGCCGCCGGGCCGGCCAGGTGCGTATCCGACTCAAACCTGCGCGCGCCTTCGGCGACGGTCATTCCCTCGGCATGCACGCCGATGGCACAGGCCAGCCGGGTGACCCGGACCAGGGCCTCCAGCCAGACACCGATGGCGAACCGGGGATCATCAGCGCAGAATCCCTCCTCCACGCAGAGCTCCTCGGCGTAGTGAGCCCATCCCTCGACGAACGCGTTCGAATGCAGCGTGCGCCGGACCGGGGACGGTACCCGGCGGATGGCGCGGCCATGCGAGAAGTGGCCGGGGGCGACCTCGTGCACGGTGATGCTGGGCAGCGTCGTCTCGCTGAAGACCTCCAGCCACTGCTCGATCTCCTGCTCGGGCCAGGCCGGATCCGGCGGGGTGATGTGGTACCAGGACGGGCCCTCCGGCTCGCCGGGCGCCGCTGGCGACATCATCGCCATCGCCCAGCGCCGCGACGGGGGCGCCGGCCCGACCAGGCACTCGCCGTCCTGATAAGGCACCAGGTCCTTGTCCCTGGTGAAGTCGATGGCCAGCCGCGTCCAGCGCCTCGCCGCCTCGATCACTCCGTCGGCGTCGGGGTGGCTTCGGACCAGTTCGCGTGCGACCTGCAGCGGCGGCCGGCCCGGATCGACGCGCGCGCAGCTGTCGGCCAGGCGCGCGGTGAGCCGGTCGCGCTCGGCATCGGCCCGCTGGCCGAGCCGGCCCAGGTCCACGCTGATGCCCTCGGCACTGCTCATCAGCGCCGCGAGCGCCCTGCCTCCCAGGCCGGCCTCGGGACTGCCGGCGGCCGCCGCCGCCTGCATGTGCGCGACCAGCCGGGCATGGGCGGCCAGGGCCGCGTTCCGTACGTCGTCGTGCGTATCCGCCGGGATGTCGGCGGCCAGCCCGCCGGCGGCGCCGGCCAGCGCCTGCGCGACTGGCGCGCTCAGGCGGTCGAGCGCAGCTATGGCCGCCTCGACGGCCTGCGGCCACTGCGCCAGGTGCGCGCGGCGGGCGCTGTCGCGCTGCCGCGGCGGTGCGTAGTCCCGGTCGTAGCCGGACAGGTCCAGGCCAGACAGGTGCGGCATCGGGTTGCTGCGATGCACCTCAAGCTGGCCGAGGGATACCCTCGCGTACTCCTCGAACGCCGCCAGGTGAGCCTCGTCATGCGGATCGCCGAGCCGGTCGCCGGAGCGGGCGGCCTCGAGCCTCGCGAGCCCCGCGCGGACGCCGGCCGGCGAGAGGTCCTGGATCCGGCCGTCATATTCATGGCGGCCGCTGTACTCCCGCATTTCCGCGACATTAAGGTCACAAACGGCCCGCAGCCGCGGCATGAGATCATCCATGGCCGGAACGCTACCGGTCGGCCTGAGCCAGCCGTCGCCGGCGGTCACCGCCGGCCGCGTCCGGGTCAGGGAGATGCCAGTACTTGCTCTCAAAGACGCCGCGCGGCCCGCGCCTAAGAATTTGGACGGCGACTGGATGTCCGTGCGACGCTTTCGTCATGGCAGGATCCAGCCGCCGCGACCCGGTTCGGCGCAGCTACGACCACGATGGAGGCAGGCGATGAGTGGCGTTTTCTCTGCGGTCCCTCGTGTACCGGTGGATGGGGCGGCACCGGGCCAGGTGTTCCGCTCGGAGTTGAACCCGGTGGATTTCTTGCACCGGGCGGCGTACCTGTACCCGGACAAGGTCGCGGTGGTGGACGGCGAGCGGCGGTACTCCTACCGGCAGCTGGCGGAGCGCTCCTGGCGGCTGGCCAACGCGCTCAGGTCGGCGGGGCTTGGCAAGGGAGATCGGGTCGCCACGCTGCTGTTCAATTCGTCGGCCATGCTGGAGGCCCATTTCGCCGTCCCGGCGGCGGGCGGGATCTTGGTCGCGGTCAACCACCGCCTGGCCAGTGCCGAGGTGGGCTACATCCTCGCCCACAGCGGCGTCCGCTATCTGCTGCTCGACACCGGCCTGGAGACGCTGGCCGCCCCGCTGGAGCTGGCTGGCGTCACCGTGATCCGCTGTGCGAACACCGGGGGGCCCGGCGATCCGTACGAGGAATTGCTGGCCGGAGCATCGCCGGCCAGGCCGGCGAGCTGGCTGGAGAACGAGGAGGAGACGATCTCGATCAACTACACCTCCGGCACCACCGGCCGGCCCAAGGGGGTGCAGTACACCTATCGCGGCGCCTACCTGAACGCGCTCAACGAGGTCATCCACGCTGGCATGAGCACTGATTCGGTGTACCTGTGGACGCTGCCGATGTTCCACTGCAACGGCTGGTGCTTCCCGTGGGCCGTCACTGCGGTCGCGGCGCGCCACGTGACCATGCGCACCGTGGACCCCGCACTCGCCTGGGAGCTGATCGATGGTGAGGGCGTGACGCACTACAACGGCGCGCCAACCGTCCAGCTGATGATCCTTAACCATCCCCAGGCGCACCGCCTGGACCGGCCGGTCACCGTGATGGTGGCCGCCGCTCCCCCTCACCCACGCTGTTCGCCCGCATGAGCGAGCTGAACTTCCGGGTCGTGCACGTGTACGGCCTGACCGAAACCTACGGCCCGATCACCGTGTGCCCCGAACAGGAGGCGTGGCTCGAGCTCCCGCTCGAGCAGCGCTCCAGATACCTGGCGCGCCAGGGACAGGCCTACATCTCCTCCGACCTGGTGCGTGTGGTCGACGCGGAGATGAACGACGTCCTTCAGGACGGGCAGGCGATGGGCGAGGTGATCATGCGCGGCAACAACGTCATGAGCGGCTATTACGACGACCAGGCCGCTACCAGCAAGGCGTTCGCTGGTGGCTGGTTCCACTCCGGGGACCTGGCCGTGTGGCATCCCGACGGCAACATCGAGCTGCGCGACCGCGGCAAAGACATCATCATTTCCGGCGGCGAGAATATCTCCAGCATCGAAGTCGAGCAGGCCATCGCCGCCTACCCCGGCGTGCTCGAATGCGCGGTCATCGGCGTCCCCCACCCCCACTGGGGAGAACGGCCGAAGGCCTTCGTCACGCTCAACGACTCCGCCACGGCGACCCCGCAGCAGATCATCGCGTTCTGCCGTGAGCGCCTCGCCCACTACAAGTGCCCCGACGCGATCGAATTCGGGCCGCTGCCCAAGACCTCGACCGGCAAGATCCAGAAGTTCGTGCTGCGCGACCGCGAGTGGGCAGGCCAGGACAAGCGGATCGGCGGGGCATAGCGCGGGCCGTCACGGGCCAGTCGACCCCGGCCTGACCACGTAAATACCGAGCGTGCTGCCCCCGGGGACGTGCGCCGTGCAGGTCTGCGCCGTGAAGCCGAGGTACAGCGGGGCGAACTGGCCGGGCGGGTAGACGCGCAGGCGGTGCGCGGTGACGGGATGGCAGATGGCCGCCGGGAAGTTCTGCGCGACGACTACCTGCAGCGAGGCGTGCGCGGTCGCCCCCGGACTGAGGGTCACGGGCCGCGGGGCGAACGTCGGATTCCGGACCGCGGCGCCGCCGAGCTGGCGGCCGGAGGTCGCCGACACGAAGGAGACACCCGGATAGCCGAACATCGTGCAGTCAGTCCCGGACACGTTCGTGAAAACGAGCGGGTAGTAGATGCTCCCGGCGGCGCCGTTGGCCCGGCCGATGCCCACGCGCAGCGCCGAGGTCGCGCATGGTACCGGCACGGGGGACGGTGCCGCCGATGACGGTGCGGCCGATGAGGGGGGCGCCGCCGGCGCGGGAGACGCCGGCGCCGACGAGGAAGATCCGGCCGGGCTGGGCGCGCGGGGCGGTCTCGTGGTCTTCAGCTGCGCGCTGTCGGGCTGCGTGGCGACCCGCGTGGGCACGGTAGTTTCGCAGGCGGCGGCCAGCAGGGCGGAGAGGGCAATGACTGCGGCGGCGATCGCGGCCCGGCCAGAACGGGGGGGTGGCCTCATCGGCGTCAGCTTCCTGGTCTGCGCCACGCGGATGTGGCTTGTGACTGATAGGACGCTGGTAGGCCCCGGCCGGTTGTTCTTCGGCGGGCCCTACTGGCCGCCGCTGCCGGGCTGGACCGTCTGGACGGCCAGGATGCGCACGGCATTCGACTTAGCCGAGCAGGCCGGGGCGGTGAGCGGGATGTAGAGCGCGGCGAACTGGCCGGGCGGGAAGACCCGCAGCACGTGCGCCGTGACCAGCCCGCATTCGGCGGCCGGGAAGTTCATCGCGTTGACGACCTGCAGCTGCGCATGAGCGGTGCCGCCGGGTGCGATGGTCACCAGACGGCTGGCGAAGGTGGGGTTCCGCCTGGCTGCCTTGCCGATCAGCGTGCCGCCGGCCTTGGTGACGAAGGACACCCCTGGATACCCGAACAGCGTGCAGCTGGCACCGGAGATGTTGGTGAAGACGATCGGGTAGAAAGTGCTGCCGGCCGCACCGCCGCCCTGGCCGAGGGAGGCGTGCAGGGCGGAAGTGGCGCACGCCGAGGAGGCGGCCGACGAGGACGGCGCCGCCGGGGCCGGGGTGCTGGCCGAGGCCGCGGGCGAGCTGGACGGGCTCGCCGTGACCGTGACGGTCGGCGCGGAGGACGGGCTCGACGAGCCGCAGGCCGTGGCGAGAGCGCCCAGGCAGGCGAGGCCCGCCGCGATGGCCAGGCGCCTGGCCAGCATGCCGGAAGGCGCCATCACGGGTACCGCTCCTGGCGGGTGCGGATCGCATCATCCATGGACCTGATTATGCCGGGCGTCGCCTCGCCGCGCCCGCTGCCTCGCCGCGCCGCTGCTCCCGCCCCGCTGCCTCGCCGCGCCCGCTGCCTCGCCGGGCCCGCTGACTCGCCGGGCCCGCTGCCGCCCGCGGCCGCCCGCGCCGCGCAAGGTAGCGTCGGAGAAACCCGGTCCCTACCGCAGGAGGCGCTTGTGCCCGGCAGCCCGCCCTTCACTACCCGGCCGCAGCTGGCCGGCACCTTCGGCATGGTGGCATCCACCCACTGGCTGGCCAGCGCGGCAGGCATGGCGGTGCTGGAGAAGGGCGGCAACGCGTTCGATGCCGCCGTCGCGACCGGCCTCGTGCTGCAGGTCGTAGAGCCTCATCTCAACGGGCCGGCCGGGGAAGTCCCGGTCATCGGCTTCGATGCGGCCGGCGGCGAGGTGTTCGTGCTGGACGGGCAGGGGCCCGCCCCGGCCGCCGCCAGCCTGGCGGCGTTCAGCGCGCTCGGGATCGACCTGGTGCCCGGCACCGGGCTGCTGGCGGCCTGCGTCCCCGCCGCGTTCGGGACCTGGATGCTGCTGCTGGCCCGGCACGGCACGGCGCGGCTGCGGGACGTGATGGAGTATGCGATCGGCTACGCCAGGGACGGGTACCCGATGCTGCCCACCGCGAGCGCCGCGATCGCCGCCGTGGCCGGCACCTTCCGCGATCACTGGCCAACCTCCGCCGAGATCTACCTGGCGGAGGGAGAGCCGGCCCCTGGGAGCCGTTTCGCAAATCCGGTCCTCGCGCAGGTGTACACCCGCATCCTGGACGAGGCGGAAGCCGCGGGCAGCGATCGCGAAGCGCAGATCGAGGCCGCCCGGCGCGCCTTCTACGAGGGGTTCGTGGCCGAGGCCATCGCCGCCTACCTGGAGAGCGCCGAGGTGATGGATGTCACCGGGCGGCGCAACCGTGGCCTGCTCAGCGGCGGGGACCTGGCCGCCTGGCGGGCGTCAGCCGAAGCTCCGGTCACATTCGGCTATCACGGGCTGACGGTGTGCAAGACGGGGCCGTGGGGCCAGGGCCCGGTGTTCCTGCAGCAGCTGGCCCTGCTGGACGGCTTCGACCTGGCGGAGATGGGGCCGGGCAGCGCGGACTTCATCCACGTGGTGACCGAGTGCGCCAAGCTCGCGTTCGCTGACCGCGAGGCCTGGTACGGCGACCCGCGGTTCACCGACGTGCCGCTGGCGGGCCTGCTGTCCCCGCAGTACGCCGATCAGCGGCGCAAGCTGGTCGGCGATGAGGCGTCGGCGCAGCTGCGGCCCGGCTCGCCCGATGGCGCTGCGCCGCGGCTGCCCGGGTACGCACTGGCCGGATTCGACGGGCAGGCCGCCCGCGCGCCCGGTGCGGCCGGCTCCGGGGAGCCGACCATGGCGGGCTCAGCGGGGCAGGCCGCCCGTGGCGCCCCCGAGCTGGGACCCGGTGATACCTGCCATCTGGATGTGGCTGACCGGTTCGGCAACCTGGTCTCGGCCACGCCGAGCGGTGGCTGGCTGCACAGCTCACCGGTCATCCCCGGGCTCGGATTCTGCCTGGGGACGCGGGCGCAGATGTTCACCCTGACCCCCGGGCTGGCCAGTACGCTGGCGCCGGGCCGGCGGCCGCGTACCACCCTGTCGCCCAGCCTGGCCCTGCGTGACGGGCAGCCGTACCTGGCCTTCGGGACGCCGGGCGGCGATCAGCAGGATCAGTGGACGCTGGGATTCTTCCTCAATCACGCGGTGTTCGGCATGAACCTGCAGGAGGCGATTGACGCGCCGGCGTTCCACACCGACCATTTCCCCTCGTCGTTCTGGCCCCGCGGGTCGGTGCCCCGCTCGCTGTCGGCCGAGGCGAGGGTGAGCCAGCCGGTGATCGCCGAGCTGCGGCGGCGCGGGCACGAAGTGGAGGTCAGGCCGCCCTGGTCACTCGGCCGGGTTAGCGCGGTCGCCCGTGACGGGGGGTTCCTGTACGCGGGCGCGAATGCGCGCGGCATGCAAGGCTACGCGGCTGGCCGCTAGCCCTGCATGCCGCTAGCGCGGTACCGCGGCGCTCAGAAGGGCACCGCGAGGCCCCCGACGATGAGGGCCGCGATCGCGGCGAGCACCCGCAGCAGCACCGAGCCAGGACCGGTGCCCAGCGGGGGCAGCGCGGCGGCGCCCGCCGCGAGGACGAGCAGCCCGGTCCCGGCTGCGAGCAGCGGCAGCTGAGGGCGCAGGACCTGGGCTGATGCGCGGCTCTCCCCGCAATGGACGGCGAGCAGGAATGCCACCAGGGCAGCACCGAGGACGGCCGTGTGCCAGGGCCTGGAATGATGCAGCGCCTCGAGCACCAGGACGGCGATGATCATGCCCTCGGCCCAGGGCGCCGCGGCGATGATGGCCAGGACCTGCCGCCCGACGCGCCAGGGCAGGGAATCGAAGATCGGCTCGGGGATCTGCAGGCCGCTGATGGCCAGCTGCAGGACGCTGAGGATGGCGCAGCCGACGGCGGCCAGCAGCGCGGGCCGGGCACCGGCCCTGGCGCTGCCGAGCGGCAGAGCCGACCAGGCGACAAGCGCCACGGCGAGCAGGCCGGCCGCCGTGAGCGCCCTGGCGGACAGGCCGGCGCGGCAGCAGATCCTGGCGGATCGGCCGGTCGCCCGTCACTGGCGGGTCGCGGATCACCGGCGGGTCGTTGACCGGCGGGTCGTGGATCACCGGCGGGTCACCATGACTTTCCGGGTGTAGGGGACGAGAGACTCATCCAGGCTCTGCTGCCCATCCCAGTGCACGACCGGGATGCCGAGCTCGGTCAGCGAGAACCTCATGGCCTCCTGCTCCATCCGCCAGATCCGCCGGGTCAGGTCGGATATGAGGCCCGGCGGCGTGACTGGCTCGGCGTTGAGTATGTCGACGACGAGCACGGCGAAGCCACGCTCGCGCAGGTCGCGCAGGGCCTCGACCAGCCGGGGATCAAGCAGCGGGCTGAACACCATGATCAGTGCCCCCGGCGGCAGCGCCGCCCTGGGCAGCCGGGTCAGCCGGGCCGCCCGGTCCCATCCGCCCTGGCTGGCCAGCATCAGGTCCAGGAGCCGGCGAAAGTGCCGTTCGCCGGTGCCCGGGCCGATCCAGCTCAGCCGCCCCGCGAAGATGATCAGCCCGACCCGGTCCCTGGCCGCCAGGTAGGCCCTGATGGTCCCTGAGGCGGCCCGGTAGGCCAGGTCGATCGAGCTCGAGCCTGGCTCACCGACGTCGGAGGAGGCATCAACGATGGCGACCACGTTCTGGGCGCGCTCGGCGGCGAATGTATTCAGCTGCAGGGTCCCCCGGCGGGTGGTCGCGGGCCAGTTGATCCGCCGCTGCCGGTCGCCGGGCACGAACTCGCGGACCCCGGTGAACTCGATTCCTGCCCCGGTCATCCGGGCCGGGTGCTCGCCGAGCGTGCCGGGCAGCCGGCTGAGCAGGATCTTGCTCTCCTGCCGGGCCGGCCGCGGGTTGCAGTCGATCCGCGGCAGGCCGGCCGTGACCGTGCCCCGCGCGAGCCGCCACCGGTCCCGCAGGATGATCTCCAGGCTGCCGACCTGCCGCTGCCCCCAGCGCTCGACGCGGAACGGCAGCCGGACAGAGGTGCCGTCGGTGACCGGCGCCCCTGGCGTGATCGCGGCCGCGGCGCGGATGCGCAGCTCGGGGGTGTAGTCGCCATATCCGCTGAGCACCACCACGACCGCCGCCTGATCGCCTTCTACCACCTGCCGGGCCGTCAGGCGCAGCTCAAGGCCGATCCTGGCCGGCCGGGGCGGCCCGCCCGGCCGCCAGGCCAGCAGGACCAGCAGGGCTGGTGCGGCCGCGCCCGCGAACTGCGGCCTGCCGGTGACCACCGCGATGACCAGCCCGGTGAGCGCGAGGGTGAGCAGCCGCGCGGCATGCCGCGAGAGGGCCCACTGGACCTCGGCGGCCTGCGCGGATGCGCCTGTGACTGAGCTCACCGGATCAGCGGCCGGCGGCCGGCGCGGGGCCGGTGCCGGGCGCGGGCCCGCCGCGGGGCGGGGGGCCAGGCGCGGCCGCGGGGTCGGTGCGGGGCGTGGGAACGGCGGCCAGCAGCCTGGCGATCACGTCGTCGGCGCTCACCTGGCGGACCCACAGCTCCGGCCGCAGCGTGATCCGGTGGGCCAGCGCCGGCACGGCGATGCTCTTGATGTCGTCAGGTATGACGTAGTCCCGCTGTCTCAGCAGGGCCTGGCCCCTGGCCAGCTGCATCAGGGCCAGGCCGCCGCGAGGGCTCGCGCCGACCTGGATCTGCGAATGCTCCCTGGTCGCCCGGATGATGGACACCACATAGTCGAGCAGGTCGGGCGAGATCTCAACCTGCTCAAGCGAGCTGCGCATGGCCAGCACCTCCGCGGCGCTGGTGACGCGGCTCAGGGTCGCGCTCTCGGCCTTGCGGTCGAGGCGGCGCTGCAGCATGGCCACCTCATCTGCCGGGGCCAGGTAGCCGAGCCGCAGCCGCATAATGAACCTGTCGAGCTGCGCCTCGGGAAGCTCATAGGTGCCCTCGTACTCGATCGGGTTATCCGTGGCCAGCACGATGAAGGGCTGCGGCAGCTGGCGGGTGACGCTGTCCATGCTGACCTGGCCCTCGCCCATGGCTTCCAGCAGCGCGGCCTGGGTCTTGGGCGGCGTGCGGTTGATCTCGTCGGCCAGCAGCAGCTGGGTGAAGACCGGGCCAGGGCGGAAGACCATCTCGCCGCTGCGCTGGTCATACATGGGCGCGCCGACGACGTCGGAGGGCATCAGGTCCGGGGTGAACTGGATGCGGGCGAAATCCAGGCCGAGCACCCGGGCGAAGGACCGGGCGGTGAGGGTCTTGCCGAGGCCGGGCAGGTCCTCCAGCAGGATGTGGCCGGCCGCGAGGATGCCGATCAGGACCAGTTCGAGGAGCCGGCGGTTTCCCACCACCGCCTGCTCGATCTCGTCCAGCACCGCCGCGCTGCGCTCGGCGGTCTGGCTGGGGGTGCTAGTCAGCTCGGTCTGGCCGGGTGTGCTGGTCCGCTCGGTCTGGCCGGGTGTGCTGGTCAGCTCGGTCACAGTCGCTCCAGTCGCTCGATCAGGGTGGCGAGTGCCCGCGGCCGGATGCCAGGCCGGCTGTCGGTACTGTCGGCGGCCGGACGGCCCGGGTCCAGCCAGAACCACAGCCCCTTGTCCGCGCCGCCGGGAAACAGCGCTCGCCGGGCAGCATCCGGGTCCTGGTAGAAGCTGATGCCGTGGCGCTCGGCCAGCCGGGCGGCCAGCAGGCGCTGCAGGGTCTCGCGCAGCTGCGTGTCGAACGCGGGCAGGGAGGCGGTCGCCGAGACCAGGGCCGAGCGCTTCCGGAAGAATCCGCTGAACGACGACAGGGCGCGGTCAGTCCCGGTATCCGGGCCGGCGGGCGGCGGGGCCGCCGCCGGCGGGGCCATGCCGCGCAGCAGGACGAGCACCAGGCCGCTGGTGAATATCAGCACGACGGCCGGGGCGCCTGGCCCGGCGAATGCGTAACCCGCCAGGCTCACCGCGGCCACCAGCAGCCCGGCCAGCACGAGCTCGGGCCAGCTGGCCCGCCAGCCCTGGTCAGCCTGGTCGGCGACGCCTGCGGGCCCTGGGCCGGCCGTTTCGCCGGCCGTTTCGCCGGGCGCTGCCGTGCGGCTCATCCGCCCGCCTCATTCGCGCCCGGTCCGGCTGCTGCGGTGCCCGGGCCCGCGGGGCCGGGGCCGGCGGGGACCGACCCTGCGGGGTCCTGACCGGCTGTCCTTGCGCTCAGCCCGGTGGCCAGCGCGGCCAGCGCGTCCTGCGCGGTGGCCTTGCGCGAGGCCGGCAGCGGATGGGTGGAGAAACGGGCCTCGTAGAACAGCGCGGTGAGCTGTCCCGCCGCCTGCCCGTGCACCAGGCCGGCGGCCGTTGCCCTGGCTAGCAGCTCGTCGGGGGTGTCGGCGTCGGCCCTCGCCGTGCCGGCGTCGGCCAGGCTGAGTTCCATTGCGACGTAGCAGGCGATGATGGCGGCCCTGGCGTCATCGACCTGGCGCAAAGCGGTCTCGCCCGACCGCAGCGCGGCCCTGAGCTGGCCCTCCTGGTCGTCGGGCACGTCAGCGTCCAGCAGCGGCGGGACTCGCCGGCGTCGCCGGGACACGACGATCAGGCAGGCGATGATCACCGCCAGCACCGCGACGCCCAGCAGTGCGTAGAGGATGAGGAGCTCGATGTGCCCGGACCCGGCGGCGCTGGCGTGCTCAAGCTGACGGCGCGGCCGGCCCAGGCGGAACTGCTGCACCGGACGCTTACGCACATGGGAGTGCAGGTGCGCCAGGACCGTGATCCCGATCGAGAGCGGAATCACCATGAGCCCCACGAGCAGCACGACCCGCAGCCAGTCCCGCAGCCGCGCGGCTGGCTGCACGCCGGCCGGGGCGTGAGCGCCTCTCCTGGCGACCGCGAGGATCAGGATCGCGAAGACGGCTTCCAGCGCGATGCCGACCAGCGTGCCGTGCCGATGCCAGGGGCCGCGGAAGCCGACCGACGGATTAGCCCCGCGGATACCGGCGATGACCAGGGCGACCAGCAGTCCGGCCGCCACCACCCGCCCGCGCCGCGGCGCGGGCGCGCGGGCACGCCGAATACCGGAACGCTGAATACCGGAATCCTGCGTCATGCCGTCGAGCCCTCCGCGAGAAGCCTGGCTGCCCGGTCCGGCATCGTAGTCAGAACGATACCGACCCGGTCGCAGCCGCAGGCATCCGCCACACTGTGCTACTACGGATGCAGCCGGGATCAGCCTGCCGGGTGATGACAGCGCGAGCGACGGCCGGGAAGGTAGGAAGTGGCCCGCCGCGCCCGGCCAGGGCGCGCGAGGCGGTACGGTTCCGGCACGATCCGAACTGATGCCGTCATCCGAGATTCGGCCTGATGGCACCCTCCGAACTGATGAGAGCGAGGCGGACGACAAGGTGACCGCCGATCCAGCGCCGCGCGCGCAGTCCCCGCGGCCGCCAGCCGACCCGGTGGCGCCGGTCATCGCCACGGCCGCGCTGACCAAGCGTTATCCGGGACCGGTGACCGCGCTCGATCAGCTGACGGTGGCCGTCGGGCCGGGCATCACGGGCCTGGTCGGCGCCAACGGCGCCGGCAAATCGACGCTCATCAAGATCCTGCTCGGGCTGCTCGCCCCGACCAGCGGGACGGCCAGCGTGCTCGGCCAGGACTGCGCGGCGGGCGGCTTCCAGATCAGGATGCTGACGGGCTACATGCCCGAGCATGACTGCCTGCCGCCGGATGTCACCGCGACCGAGTTCGTGGCTCACCTGGGCCGGATGGCCGGGCTGCCGGCCACCGCCGCCAAGGAGCGCGCCGCCGACTCGCTGCGCCACGTCGGCCTCTACGAAGAGCGGTACCGGCAGATCGGCACCTACTCGACCGGGATGAAGCAGCGGGTGAAGCTGGCTCAGGCCCTGGTCGGCGATCCCCGGCTGCTGCTGCTGGACGAGCCGACCAATGGCCTGGACCCGGCGGGGCGCAGCGCGATGCTCGACCTCATCAGCCGGATCGGCGCCGACTTCGGCATCTCGATCCTGGTCGCCTCGCACCTGCTCGGCGAGATCGAGCAGATCTGCGATCAGCTGGTGGCGGTCGACGGCGGCCGGCTGCTGCGCGCCGACACGATCAGCTCTTTCACCCAGTCGAGTGAGGTGCTGCTGGTCGAGGTCGAGGAGGGCCTGGAGCAGCTGCGGGCCGAGCTGGCCAGGCTCGGCCTTGCGCCCGTGCCCTACCAGCGGGGGCTGCTGGTCCAGCTGGCCGGCGAGGCGACCTACGACATGGTGCGGGACGCAGTCGCCGATCTTGACCTGCCGCTGAACCGGATGGAGCAGCGCAGGCACCGGCTGGAAGAGCTTTTCCAGGCCGACGCGGCGCCCGGCTTCGAGACGACGGGAGCGGCCGATGTCCGCTGACCACGCGCAGGCCGCCGGTGCGCCGCACACGGCCAACGGCGGCGTCATCCACAACATCGGGTACCGGGCCTACGACGGGCCGCGCCTGGGCCGGGCCCAGATCGTCCGCGCCCTGTGCTGGCACAGCCTGCGCTCGGCGTTCGGCATCGGCCGCGGGGTCAAGGCCAAGATCGTGGTAGTGATCACCTCCGTGATCATCTGCCTGCCCGCGGTGGTCAATGCGGCCATTGTCGCCCTCAACCCGGGGCAGGGCCGTCAGGTCAGCTATGACACCTATATACCGCAGCTGCGCATCCTGGTCCTGCTGGTCTTCATCGCCGCCCAGGCCCCCGAGCTGGTCTCCAGGGACCTGCGCAGCCACTGCCTGCCGCTGTACTTTGCCCGGCCCATCCGCCGGATCGACTATCCGCTGGCCAAGCTGGCCGCGTTCTTCCTGGCCCTCCTGGTGATGATCGAGATACCGCTGCTGCTGCTCTACATCGGGACAGTTATCCAGGTGCACGGGGGCAGCGCGATCTGGAGCCAGACCAGGGCGCTGATCCCCGGCCTGCTGCTCGGCGCGGCCTGGGCGCTGGTGCTGGCCGGGCTCGGCCTGCTGCTGGCCTCACTCAGCGGCCGCCGGGCCTACGCCACCGGCGCGGTCGCGATCTTCTTCTTCCTGACCTGGACGCTCGCCTCGCTGCTGACGCAGATCGGCCTCAATGGCACCAGCGGCGCCCTCACCTCAGGCCAGCCCTCGTCCCTGGCCCGCCTGAGCGGCCTGATCAGCCCGTTCACCGATCTCGACGGCCTGCGGCTGTGGCTGGGGGGAACGACCAGGGGCCAGATTCCCCACCCGGGCAGCTACGGCCCGCTGTACGGCCTGATGTTCCTGGCCTTCCTCGTCATCGGCATCGGCGGCCTGATCGTCCGCTACCGGAAGGTCGGTGTGGCATGACCACGATCGAGCTGCGCAACGTGTCCCGCTGGTACGGCAACGTCGTGGCCGTCAACGACATCACGATGACAATGGGGCCGGGTGTCACCGGCTTGCTCGGCCCGAACGGGGCGGGCAAGTCGACGGTGCTGCACATGATCGCGGGCTTCCTCGAGCCGTCCCGCGGCGAGCTGACCGTCGGCGGCGCGGCCAGCTGGCGCAACCCCGAAATCTTCCGCACGATCGGCCTGGTGCCCGAGCGTGACTCGGTCTACGCCTTCCTCACCGGCACCGAGTTCGTCACGGCCACGGCGAGGCTGCACGAGCTGCCCGATCCGGGCGCGGCGGCCCGCCGTGCCATCGAGATAGTCGAGATGGGCGAGGCGCAGGACCGCAGGATCTCGACGTACTCCAAGGGCATGCGGCAGCGGATCAAGGTGGCGGCGGCGCTGGTGCACGATCCCGAGGTGATCCTGCTGGACGAGCCGTTCAACGGGATGGACCCGCGGCAGCGGCTGCACATGATGGACCTGCTGGACCGCCAGGGGCAGCAGGGCCGGGTCATCTTGTTCAGCTCGCACATCCTGGAGGAGGTCGAGCGGCTGTCAGGAACGATCCAGGTGATCGTCGGCGGGCGGCTGGCCGCCTCCGGTGACTTCCGGGCGATCCGGCGCCTGATGACGAGCCGGCCGCACGTGTTCATCGTGCGCTCGTCCGACGACCGGCTGCTCGGCTCCGCCCTGATCGGCCGTCCGGCGGTGAACGCGGTCGAGCTGACTCCGCGCGGCCTGCAGGTGCGCGCCGCCGACTACGGGACGTTCACCAGGGAGCTAGCCGGGCTGACCAGGGACCGCGGAATCCGGCTGCGCGAGCTGCTGCCCGCCGATGAGTCGCTGGAGAGCGTCTTCGCCTACCTCATTGCCTCGTGATGCTGGAGACCTGAATGAGCCACGCAAACAGCCCGGTCGCCGCCGCGCCGCCGCAGAGGCGGTCAGGCCACAGGTCGGGGCGCCCGATGTCCGGCGTCCTGAGCGGGGTGGTCCTGCGGCTGACGCTGCGCGCCACCATGGGCCGCAAGCGCGCGCTCATCTTCGCGATCGCGCCGGTCATCCTGGTCGGCGTCTCGGCGCTGCTGCGCCTGGCGGCCAGATCTCCGTCGTGGCCGCCGGAGTTCCTCGGCGTCTTCGGCTTTACCGTGGTGCTCCCGCTCACGGCGCTGATCATCGGCACCAGCGTCCTCGGGGCCGAGATCGACGATGGCAGCATTGTCCACCTGCTGGCGACGCCGGTCCGCCGGCTCTCGGTGGTGCTGAGCAAGTTCACCGCCGCGGTCATCCTGACGGTCACCTTCGGGGCCATCCCGCTGTACCTCGCCGGAGCGATCGCCACGGGGCCCGGCAGCAGGCTGGCTATCGGGCTGCTGGCCGGGGCGCTGGCCGCGTCGGTGATCTACAACGCGATCTTCGTCATGCTCTCGGTGCTGACCACCAGGGCGATAGCGGTCGGACTGCTGTACCTGCTGGTCTGGGAGGGACTGCTCGGCAGCCTCGTCGGCGGCGTGCGCCTGCTGTCGGTCGATCAGTACGCGCTCGCGATCACCAACTCCGTCGCGCATAACCCGAGCCTGCACGCGCACCTCACCCTGGCGACCGCCGTGGGCATGGGCATCGTGGTGACGTGCGTCGCGCTCGCCTTCGCCACCCGGCGGCTGTCCGCCTTCTCGCTCAAGGGCGACGCCGTCTGACCGTCCCCGGGGCGGGCCCGGCCGGGGGAATGTCACGCGCCCGCGGCGGCACGGTCGCCGCCCCGGCCGTCAAGGACCTTCAGGCGAAACGGCTACGTGCCGGTGCCGGCCGGCTCCTCAGCCGGCGAGCGCCGCGAGTACTCCAGGGACGTCGTTGACACAGAGCGCGTCGGCACCGGCGGACGCGAGCCGGACCGCGTCGGCGGGCCCCGGCGACCAGACCAGGACCTCCAGGCCGGCCTGGTGGGCCGCATCGATGGCCTGCTCGATGGTCAGGTCCATGGCCCGCGGCCGCTCCCGTTCCAGCCCGAGCGTCCCGGTGTGCATGCTGATCGTGTCCAGGCCGAGGTTCGCGGCCGCCGGGATGGCCTGCCAGCTCGGGGCGTTCACCCAGCTGATCAGCCCGATCCAGACCTCGGGCAGGCCCTGGCAGCGGTCCCTGAGATAGACCGCGGCGGCGGGATCAAACGAGGTCACCAGCAGCCGCCGCTGCCCGGCGTGCTGGCGCAGCGCGGCGGCGACCAGCGTCGCGGTCCGCAGCTGCGGCGGGTCGACAGCGTCCTGGATGATCGTCTTGACGTCGATGTTGACCGCTACGCCGGCCGGCAGTGCGGCCAGGACGTCGTCCAGCCGCGCGATCCCGGCGGCGGCCAGCTCGTCCGCACTGCGGGTCACGATGAAGTCGCCGTCCGCGGTGACCGGATCATGCCGGATGACGAGCTGGCCGTCGAGGCTGCGCTGCACGTCCAGCTCGATCCAGGAGAGCCCGTGCGCCACGGCGGCCAGGTAGGACGGCATGGTGTTCTCCCGGTAACCGCCAGGCTCGCCCGCGCCGAACCCGCGGTGCCCGACCACGCTCGGCTTCCCGTCGAAGATCATCGGCTGCTCCGTCCGGCCGGTCCGGCAGATATGGCAGATATGGCCGCTGGCTACCTGGGCGTGCTCTGATCGGGCCGGAACGCCGGGCCATGACCAGGAATGATCACCGCTGCGAGAGCCAGGATCCGGGCCCGGCTCACCGCGAGCGCCGCGGGGTCCGGGCTGAACGGGTCATCCGCCGGCCCGTCGGGCTTCCACCAGGCGTGCGTGCAGGCCTGCACCCCGTCGGCCGTGGCGGCCAGGGTGGTGATGTCCTGCTCGGTGTGGCCCGGCGTGCTGATCAGGAAGACCGACGGGCTGAGGGCCGCGCCCTCGGCCTTGCGGCTGATCCACCGGTCACCGTCGTAGATCGCCCAGTGATCATGGATGCGCGCCGCCGGGAACAGCGCGGCGTTGACCGTGTGGTCCGGATGATGATGGCTGAACACCACGTCGGTGACCGCGCCGGGAGCCAGCCCCCGGTCGGCGAGCGCGGCGAGCAGCGCGTCCCTGGAGGCCACCATGCCGGGATCGACCACGATCACCGCGTCACCATCGACGATCAGCGTCACGGTACTGCCGACATGCTCCTCCCGGCCCACCTCACGGGCGTACCCCTCGTGCAGCACATGGACCTGCGCGGTCCCGGTCAGCGGAATCTCAGAATCTGGCACGAAGCCAGACACTACCGGGCCAGGTCGGCCTCGGCGGCAATGGCCTCCTCGGGCAGGCCCGGGACCTGGCTGACAGCGGCGATCGCCTCGTCGCGCTCAGTCGACGGACCGGCCTGGCCCTCGTCGGCATCGGCCGCGTCCAGCGCGTTGCGGACGGTGGACAGCATCACCGCGCCGCCCAGTACCGTCGCGGCGCCGATGAGGAAGGGAACGTGGGCGTTGTAGTGCTCGGCCAGTTTCGCCGCGGCGTAGGGGGCCAGGCCGCCGCCGATGAAGCGGACGAAGCCGTAAGTCGCCGAGGCGACGTTGCGCGGCACCCGGCTGATGCTCATCACGGCGATGGTCACGAGCGTGTTGTTCAGCCCGATGAGCGCGCCCGAGGCGATGACCGTGATGATGACCACCCGCGGGTCGCCGGGGAAGATCCCGATCACGGTGAGCACCACGGCCACGAGCACCAGGCTGACGTACAAGGTAGGCGCGGTGCCGAACCGGCTCTTGAGCACCGGCGCGACGAACACCGCGAAGATCGCGACGAGCACGCCCCAGCCGCAGAACACGGCGCCGAGCCGCAGCGGCGACAGGCCCATCAGGAACGGGGAGTACCCGAGGACGGTGAAGAAGCCCCAGTTGTAGAGCAGCCCGGTAACGCTGGTCCGGGCCAGATTCCGGTCGCGCAGCGCCAGGATCGGCTCCCGCAGCAGCGACTTCTGCGCCGGCCGCGGCGTGGGCGGCACCCAGGCCACGGTCGCCACGAGCGCGATCAGCATCAGCACGGAGACGCCGAAGAAGGGCCCCCGCCAGCTGATGTTGCCCAGCAGCCCGCCCAGCACCGGGCCGGAGGCGATACCGAGGCCGAGCGCGGTCTCATAGAGCACGATCGCCCCGGCGAAGCCGCCGCTGGCGGAGCCGACGATGACCGCCAGCGAGGTGGCGATGAACAGCGCGTTGCCGAGCCCCCAGCCGGCCCGGAAACCGATGATCCCGGCGATGCCGCTGCTGAACCCGGCCAGCGCGGCGAAGACCACGATCAGCGTCAGTCCCGCGATCAGGGTGCGCTTGGCGCCGATGCGGCTCGACACCCAGCCGGTGACCAGCATCGCGACCGCCGTGACGACCAGGTAGCTGGTAAACAGCAGCTCGACCTGGCTGGGGCTCGCATTCAGCTTGGAGGCCAGGGCGGGCAGGATCGGGTCAACCAGGCCGATGCCCATGAACGAGATCACGCACGCGAACCCGACGGCATAAACGGCCTTCGGCTGCCGGAACGGACTCGGCGCCTTGGCGTCCTGCGGGTGACTCATCTCAGCCTTTCCATGTCTGTAGCCATCGGCTCGTCGCGCGTCGGCCGAACGTCAGCCGTCCCGCCGCCCTGGCCGGCTCAACGGCCCCAGCCGACTCAATCGCTGACGCCCGCACCCCGCTGCGCCCCTTCCAGGTCGCGGAGGTGGTTCATCGCCGGAATCGCCCGTGCCAGCGCGTCGATCTCGTCCGGCGCCAGCTTGGCGATCAGGCCGGCGAGTGCGCCCGCGCCTGCCCGGCGCCTGTCGCGCAGGTAGCGCGCACCGGCCGGGGTCAGGACGACCAGCACGACTCGCTTGTCGTCCGGGCCGGGCCTGCGCTCGACCAGCCCCGATTTCTCCAGCCCGGTAACGAGCACGGTCATCGACGGCTGGGCCACTCCCTCGATGACCGCCAGATCCGTCAGCCGCCGCGGACCCGTGCGGTCGAGCGTGGCCAGCGTCGAAGCCGCCGTCAGGCTGATCTCGCGCGGCCCGCTGCGCACCGCCAGCGTCACCAGCCCGTACAGAGCCCCGGCGATCGCCTCCTGATCCGCGAGCTCGTCCGGCGTGTCTGTGCTCATTCCGAGAAGTATAGACCATCTATATAGTTACTTCTATATAGATGGTCGTCTAGCAGCCGCGGATTCCCTGCCGTCTCGCACCATGATCGAATTAGCGGGGTCTTCTCTCAGTCACATGAGCTGACAGAAGCCCCCGTTAATCTGGCCAGGGCCAGGCGGAGCGGATGTTACTGGGCGCCGGCTTTGGCGGCCGCCTTGGCCTGCTTCTTGTACGCCCGGACCGCGGCCAGGGAGGCATCGTCGACGATGTCGGCGACCGAGTAGTGGGCGCCCTCCTCGCCGAACCGGCCCGCCGCCGCGCGCCAGCCATCCGGCTGGATCCCGAATTGCTTGCCCAGCAGCGCCACCGTGATCTGCGCCTTGTAGAGGCCGAAGCCGGGCAGCTCGGAGAGCCTGGCGATGAGGTCCTGGCCGGTGGCGGCGCCACGCCAGACCTCGGCCGCGTCGCCGTCGTAGCGGGCGAGTAGCTGCCTGCCGAGGTCCTGGGTCCGGGCGGCCATCGCGCGCGGGAAGCGGTGCAGCGCGGGGCGCTCGGCGAACACCGCGGCCAGGGCCTCGGGGTCATACTCGGCTAGCTCGGCGGCCGTCGGCGCGTGCCCGAGCCGCCTGGAGAGGTGATACGGCGAGCTGAACGCCTTCTCTATCGGGACCTGCTGGTCCAGCAGCATGGCGATGAGCAGCGCGAGCGGATCGTGCTCGAGAAACTGGTCCGCGGCCGGATCCCGAGCCAGAAACAACGGTGACATGACCGCAGCATGCCAGACCGGGCCGTCGGCCGACAGCCCAGCCCGCGGTGTCCCGCGGAACTACGCCTGTCACCCCGGAGTTAACGTAGGGACGGCCGATGTGGTCTAGTGGGCAGGTCAGCAGAGGGCGGGACAGTCCCGCCCGGAGAAGGAGTCGGCGTGTCGCCTCACATGAAGTTCGGCATAGTCGGCGTGATCGTCGGGCTCATCTTGTTCATCGTCAGTCCCTGGCTAGCGCTGGCCGTGATCGCTCTCGCGATCGTCGTCCCGGTCATCCTCTACCGGATGCTTGACCCGTCCCAGCGCGAGCGGCTGCGCCGGGCTCGCCGCCGCAAGGAGCTGGGCAGCTGACAGCGGCAGCAGGGCGGACAGATCCCGGCTAGCTGAGCAGGCCAGGGTAGAGCAGGGACAGCTCCTGTGGGTAGGCAGCGATCAGGCGCAGCTCATCGTCGGTCAGCGGCTTGCCCGTCGCCGATGCGCACAGCTGGACCAGCTGGAACACCAGGTCCTCATGGTCGCCGACGTCAATGCTCAGGCTGTCCATGACATGCCGGAATCCGGCCATCCCGCCATACTCACCGGTCAGTACCACCCGCCCGGCTCGGGCGTGCCAGTCCGCCGGGAACGGGCCCAGGGTGTCATCGTCGTACAGCTCGTAATTGTGCCGGTCCTTCAGCGCGCCGTCGGCGTGGATGCCGGACTCATGAGCGAACGCGTTGCGGCCGGAGCCGGGCTGATTCTGGGGTAGCGGCTGGCCGAAGGCGTAGCTGGCCCAGAGCGCGAACCGCCGGGCCCAGGTCAAGTCGACCGGATCACCAATCTCGGCCCGGTCGGCCACCCCGAAGCCGTGCTGGAAGGCCAGGATGCACGACAGCAGGTCGGCGTTGCCGGAGCGCTCGCCGATGCCGTTGATGCAGGTATTGACCCAGGCATCCTGGCCGGCGTCAAGGTCGCCGAGGGCACCGGAGACCGAGTTCGCCACCGCCATGCCCAGGTCGTTGTGACAGTGGGTCTCGACCGGGATCGCCGTGGCGCTCGCGAGCTTGGCGAACCGCTCCCTGATCCGCTGCGGGGAGTCCCCGCCGATCGTGTCGCAGTAGCGGACCCGGTCGGCGCCCGCGTCCCTGGCCGCGAGCGCGAAGTCCAGCAGGAACCCCTCGTCGGTGCGCGACCCGTCCTCGGCGTTCACCCCGATGGTCTGCGCGCCGCCGGCCTTGGCCGCGGTGACGGCCGCGGTCATCTCGGCGATCACCGCGGAACGGTCCAGCCGGCCGCGGAACTTGCTGACGATCATCTGGTCGGAGGTGGAGATCGACAGGTTGTAATGGCTCAGCCCGAGCGGAATAGCGCGCTCGACGTCGGCCGTGACGGCGCGGCACCAGCCGGACAGCCGCAGCTCGCCCAGCGCGCCTGCCTGCGCCAGCGCGACGTTAGCCCGGACGTAGGGCATCTCATGGAACAGGAACGGGAAGCCGATCTCTGACTGCGCCACGCCGAGCTTGGCCAGGTAGAAGTTGATCATCGTCTTGCCGAACTTGGACAGCCCGGTGCGGGCTGTCTGCACGCCGTCACGATTGGTGACGTCGAGAAAGTGAACCGCGGGCATGCGAGACCTCCACCTTCCTGAATCGACGGTCCGGGGGAGCTGCCGTCCTCAGCTTGATTATCTGCAGCTACTGCATAACTTCGTCAACGTTGATTATAATCAAGCAACTGATCGGAGGTGGCAGTGGCGGACTGGATCGGGGCCGCCGAGGCCGCGCGGCGGCTCGGCATCAAGCAGGCCAGCCTGTACTCGTATGTCAGCCGGGGCGTGCTCACCCGGCGCAGGGCCGACGACGGCCGGGGCAGCCTGTTCCATGCGGGCGAGGTGGAGGGACTGGCCCGGCGCGGGCGGCCGCGCCGGGGCCGGCCGCGAACGAGCTCGTCATCGAGACGCAGCTCACCGAGATCACCGGTAACCAGCTGCGCTACCGGGGGCTGGACGCGACCGTCCTGGCTGCTGAGCAGAGTTTCGAGCAGGTCGCCGAATGGCTATGGGCGGGCTCGGCCGGGACTGGCTGGGCGGGCGGCCCTGCTCCCGGCACGCCATGGCAGGCGACCGAGCAGGCCATGGCCGCCGGGACGGCGGCCCAGGCCGGGCTGCCCGCCGGGACGCTCCCGCTGGAGCGGCTGCAGGTGATCGTCCCGGCCATGGCGGCCACTGACCCGCTGCGACTGCACCTGGAGCCGTCTGCGGTGATCACGGCGGCGCGCTGCCTGATCTCCGGCATGGTGGACTGCCTGCCCGCGGCGGGTGCGCCCAGGCCGCCGGGCGACCGGCCCGGACTGGCCGCTGGCCGGCCCCGACCGGCGGGTGGCCGGCCAGGGCCGGGGGGCGGGACGATCGCCGAGCGGCTGGTGCCACGGCTCTGCGCGGGCCCGCTCGCGCCCGAGCTGACCGCCGCGCTGCGGACCGCGCTCGTCCTGCTCGCCGATCATGAGCTGGCCGCCTCTACGCTGGCGGCGCGGGTGGCGGCGTCGGTGCGGGCCGACCCGTATGCCGTCGTGGCGACCGGCCTCGGCGCGCTGGGCGGGTCGCTGCACGGCGGGGCGTCGCTCGGCGCGGAGGTCATGCTCGGATCGGCCCGCCGCCCGGCTGATGCGGCCCGGGTCGTCGGCGACCTGCTCCGGCGCGGAGAGCGGATCCCCGGCTTCGGCCATTTCGTTTACCAGACCGGCGACCCGCGAGCCGTTTTGCTGCTGAGAATTCTCCGGCAGGCTGCGCCCGGCTCCGAGCGGCTCGCGGTGGCCGAGGCCGTGGTGGCCGAGATGCGCAGGCGCGCATTGCCCGCGCCCAACATTGAGTTCGCGCTGGCGGCGCTGGCCGGTGTGGCGGGGATGATTCCCGGCGCGGGCGAGGCGGTCTTCGCGGTGGCGCGGGCGGCCGGGTGGCTGGCGCACGCACTGGAGGAGTACGCCCGCAACATGCCGATCCGCCCGCGCGGCGTCTACACCGGACCGCCCGCGGCGCCGCGCTGACCTGGCCGGGCGAATCCGGCTATACCGGCGCAGCCGCAGCGATCACTGCCGCACGGTGGTGCCAGCGGGACTGTTGCGGATGTATGGTGCGGCCAGCCGGTCACGAGGGGAAGGCGGGGCCGCCATGATCGAGATAGTCGCCATCGAGACTCCATCGCTCGGCGATCGGGGGTATCTCGTTACCGATGGCACGGTGGCCCTGGTCATCGACGCGCAGCGCGACTTCGACCGGGTCCTGGCCCCGGCCGCGGAGCGCGGGGTGACCATCACGCACGTGCTCGAGACTCACATCCACAACGACTACGTCACCGGCGGCCTCGCGCTGGCCCGTGCGACCGGGGCGTCCTACCTCGTGAACGAGGCCGACCCGGTCTCGTTCGAGCGGACGCCGGTCGCGGACGGCGACATGATCGAGGCCGGGGCGATGCGGCTGCGGGTGATCGGCACGCCCGGTCACACGTTCACGCACCTGTCGTACGCGCTGGCGCAGGACGACGGCACCGTCATCGCGGTGTTCACCGGCGGCTCCCTGCTGAACGGGTCGACCGGGCGCACCGACCTGCTCGGAGCGCACCACGAGGCCGAGCTGGCCCGTGCGCAGCACGGCTCGGCCCGGCGCCTGGCTAGCGAGCTCCCGGACGAAACGGCAATCTGCCCGACTCACGGCTTCGGCAGCTTCTGCTCGGCCGGGCCGGCCAACGGCACGTCCTCCACGATCGGGGCCGAGAAGCGCGCCAATCCCGCGCTGACCCTGGACCAGGCTGAGTATGTCGAGACCATGCTCGCCGGGCTAGACGACTATCCAGCGTACTACGCGCACATGGGCGCGGCGAACTCGGCCGGCCCGCTCGCGCCCGACCTCTCGCCGCCGCGCCAGGCGCAGCGCGGTGAGCTGCGCCGGCGGATCGACGCGGGGGAATGGGTCGTGGACCTGCGCGCGCGGGTGGCCTTCGCGGCCGGGCATCTTCGCGGCTCGCTGCATTTCGAGCTCGGCGGCAGCCTGGCCACCTACCTGGGCTGGCTGATCCCCTGGGGGACGCCGCTGACGCTGATCGGGCAGAGTCCGCAGCATGTGACGGCCGCGCAGCGTGAGCTGGCCCGGATCGGCATCGACGCTCCGGTGGCCGCGGCCACCGGCTCGCCGTGGCGGTGGGCGGACGGCGAGCGGCTGGCGGCCTTCCCGATCGGCGACTTCGCCAGTTTCGCGCGGGCGCGCGAGCTGCGGCCGGTGGTGCTGCTGGACGTCCGGCGCCTGCCCGAGTGGCGCACCTCGCACGTCGATGGCGCGGTGCACATTGCGCTGCATGAGCTGGACGGGCGGATGGGCGAGCTCCCCGACGGCGAGATATGGGTGCACTGCCAGGCCGGGTACCGGGCGTCGGTGGCCGCGTCGCTGCTGGACGCGGCCGGCCGGGACGTCGTGCTGATCGACGACGATTTCAGCCGGGTACAGCTGCCGCGGCTTGCCGGGAATCAGATGGGCTAGGCCGGGCTTTGTGCCTAGCAGGACTGCTACCTGGGAGATGTGACATGGCCGTACGCCGCCTGAACCACGCCGTTCTCTACGTCCGTGACCTGGCTGGGACCGTGGATTTCTACCGCGGCGCGCTGGGCTTCGAGGTCCGCACCGAGATTCCGGGGCGGGCCGCGTTCCTGCGGGCGCCGGGCTCGGCCAACGATCACGATCTCGGCTTGTTCGAGGTCGGGGACGCGGCGGCGCCGCAGGCTCCTTACCTCGGGCTCTACCATCTCGCCTGGGAGGTCGGCACGCTGGCCGAGCTCGCCGACATCCGGGCCGCCCTGTCGGCCCGCGGGGCGCTGGTCGGCGCGAGCGATCACCGGGTATCGAAGTCCCTGTACGCCAAGGACCCGAGCGGGATCGAGTTCGAGGTGATGTGGCGGGTGCCGGCCGAGGACTGGGAGCAGGAAATGCAGGGCGGCGACATGATCGCGCCGCTGGATCTGGATGGCGAGCTGGCCCGCTGGGGGGACCGGGTGACCGGCGCCGCCGCGGGCTCGACCACCTGAGCTGCGGCCGCCCGCGTCAGCGGCCGCGCGGTTGAGCCGTTAGCGGGCGGTTGAGCCGTCGGCGGATGGCTGAGCCGTCGGCCGATGGCTGAGCCGTCGGCGGATGGCTGAGTCGTCGGCGGGCGCCCTGGGTTAGCGGCCGGGCGGCCTGGTACTGGCCTCGATCGTGCCCTTGTATCCGATCCCCCTGACGTGCACCACGGGCGCGTCGCCGGGCAGGCGGCTTTCCCATTCCTCGTCGGCTGACCATCCCTTGGAGACCCCGAGCCCGCTCATCTCGACGCGCACTCCGGCCGGCAGCAGGATGTCGATCCGGGACTTGTAGGCGACGGCCGTCACCATGGTCACGGATGCCGTGAGCTCGGCGGCCCGCAGGTCGAGCAAGCCGTTGCCCTTGTAGACCACCGAGGTGAAGTGCTCGGGCACCCGCCAGCGCCCGGCTCGCCGGATCGAGCCCTTATAGGCAATCGCGAAGCGCCCGGGCTTGGCACCGGGAACGGCCGGGCCGGCGGGCCGCGCCGCGGCCGCAGGCAGGTCGGCGGTCAGCGTATCCAGCTCCGCGCTGGTCCGCGCGGTGAGCGCCGCCCGCATCCGCTCGTCGAACTCACCGTCGTCGAGCCGCCGCTCGGCGAACGCCATCTGCAGGCGCTCGGCCGCGGCATCCCTGTCCTGGTCAGAGACCCGGATGGGCGGAGAGGGGAGCGGCTCGGGCTCCGGCGTTCCGGGCGACACCATGCCAGCCTCCTCCTCAGGGGGTCAATTCGAGATACATCTTATCCCTGCGGAGTGCCGCCGCCCCGGCTGCGGGCGCGCCCGGCGCGCCCGGCCAGCTCGGCGTACAGCTCGGCGGTCTGCGCCGCTATGGTGGCCCAGCTGAATTCGGCGGCCGCCCGCTCGCGTCCCAGCTGGCCCATCGCGGTTGCCCGGGCCGGGTCTCTGACCAGGGCGTTGATGGCATCGGCCAGGGCCGCCGGGTCGTCGGGCGGGACGAGCAGGCCGGTCTGGCCGTCCGCGACGACCTCGGGAATCCCACCGACCCGCGACGCGACGACGGCCGTGCCGCAGGCCATCGCCTCGAGGTTGACGATCCCGAGCGGCTCGTAGAGCGACGGGCAGGCGAACACTGTGGCGTGAGTCAGGATCTGGATCACCTCGGGCTTGGCCAGCATGCCCGGCACCCAGATCACGCCGGACCGGGTGGTCTGCAGGTGCCGGACGAGCTCGGTGACCTCGGATTCCAGCTCGGGCGTGTCGGCCTGCCCGGCGCAGAGCACCAGTTGCGCGGCCGGGTCGAGCCGCTGCGCCGCGCGCAGCAGGACGGGCACGCCCTTCTGCCGGGTAACCCGCCCGACGAAGACGGCCGATGGCCGCCCCGGGTCGATGCCGTAGCGCTCGAGGACGCTGGTTCCGGGATCGGGGGAGTACTGCCGGGTGTCGATGCCGTTGCGGATGACCCGCACGCGATCGGCCGCCACGGCCGGGTAGCTGGCCAGGATGTCCGATCGCATGCCACAGGAGACGGCGATGACGGCAGCGGCCGACTCGACGGACACCCGCTCGCACCAGGAGGACAACGCGTAGCCGCCGCCGAGCTGCTCGGCCTTCCACGGCCGCAGCGGCTCGAGGGAGTGGGCGGTGACCACGTGCGGGATCCCGTACAGCACGGAGGCGAGGTGACCCGCCAGGTTGGCGTACCAGGTATGGGAGTGCACCAGGTCCGCGGCGGCGACAGCGGAGGTCATGGATAGGTCGGTCGAGACCGTCTGCAGGGCGCTGTTGGCTCCCGCGAGCAGGGCCCAGGGCCGGTGCGCGACGGCACCTGGCCGGTCCGCTCCCTGGCAGTGCACGGTCAGGTCCACCAGGCTGGCCAGCTCACGGGCCAGGTATTCCACGTGAACCCCGGCTCCGCCGTAGACTTCCGGAGGGTATTCCCTGGTCAGGAGGGCCACGCTCAGCCTGCGATCCGGCCCGCCGACGGTCACGGCGCCACCTTCTGGCCCTTGCCGACCACGGTGATCCCGCCCGCGGACACGACGAAGCCGCGGTCCCTGTCGTGGTCTTTGTCCACGCCCACGGCCACGCCCTCGGGAACCACGACGTTCTTGTCGAGGATGGCGTCCTGGACGACGGCGTGGCGGCTGACGCGGGTGTTGTGCAGCAGCACGGCCCGTTCCACCCTGGACCAGCTGTTGATGCGAACGCCCGGCGACAGGACCGAGTCGCGTACCAGCCCCCCCGAGACGATCACGCCGTTACTGACGACGCTGTTGATCGCGTGCCCCACCCGGTCGCCGGCGTCGTGCACGAACTTGGCCGGCGGCTGTGACGGCACCTGGGTCAGGATCGGCCAGCGGTCGTTGTACAGGTTGAACACCGGATGCACGGCGCACAGGTCCATGTGAGCCTCGAAGTACGAATCGAGCGTTCCCACGTCCCGCCAGTACCCGGCGTCGCGCGGGTCCGCGCCGGGCACCGTGTTGTCGAGGAAGTCATAGACCTGGGCGCTCCCCTTGCGCACCAGCATCGGAATGATGTCGCCGCCGACGTCGTGCCGGCTGCGGTCATCCCCGGCGTCCTCGTGCAGCGCCTCGATGAGAACGTCGGTGGCGAAGACGTAGTTGCCCATGGAGGCGTAGGCCTGGTCCGGGCGGCCGGGCAGCGACGGCGGGTCTGCGGGCTTCTCCAGGAACGCCTCGACCGTGCGCCCGTCGGCGGCCGTCTGGATGACGCCGAACTCGGTCGCCTCCAGCCGGGGCACCGGGATGGCGGCCACGGTCACGCCAGCGCCGGAGGCCGCATGCTGGTTAACCATCTGCATGACGTCCATGCGGTACACGTGATCGGCCCCGAAGACGACGACGGTATCCGGCCGCTCGTCGTAGATCAGGTTCAGCGACTGGTAGATGGCGTCCGCCGACCCGGTGTACCAGTGCGGGCCGAGCCGCTGCTGGGCCGGCACCGGCGTGACGTAGTTGCCGAGCAGGCTGCTCATCCGCCAGGTCGTGGTGATGTGCCGGTCCAGGCTGTGGCTCTTGTACTGGGTCAGGACGCAGATCCGCAGGCACCCCGCGTTGACCAGGTTAGACAGGGCGAAATCCACGAGCCGGTAGAGCCCGCCGAAGGGCACGGCCGGCTTGGCCCGGTCCGCTGTCAGCGGCGCCAGGCGCTTCCCGGCCCCGCCGGCCAGGACGATACCCAGGATTCGCTGTCCGTCGGCCATCTCAACCCTCCTGGAGCTCGCCTAGTGTGTCCGCCCGCGCTCCCCAGTGTGACCCGTCTGGCCGCTGAAAAGTATGGACCGCAGCCGTCAGCCGGCCGAACTTGCGTTCGCGCCTCCAGCATGCTGGATTCCAGGTTGCAGATCCCCCCGAAATGCCCGCCGCCAGCTGTCGCTGCAGCCATCGTGGCAGATGACCGCCACGTTCCGCCCGTAACAGCCCGCGGGCGTGGTCACCTAAAGATCTCTGCCAGGGGATGGCATAACGGAGCGTAGCCAGCTGATCGGGCTAGTCCGCCCGGTGGGGCTGAGGGGAGAGGGCCGTGACGGGCGGGACGGACCGTCGCCGGCGGGCGGGTTGTGGCTAGCCGGGCGGGTTGTGGCTAGCCGGGTACCTCGCCGGCCGCCAGATCCGTAATCTCGTCGGGCGAGCTGTTCGTCATGTGGCTCGCGGCGCGCGTCGCGAGCACGCGGGCGACGCCCACGCCTGCCCCGGTGAGCAGCGCCCAGCCGATCGCATCGCGCAGCGAGACCTGCGGGTCCTCGGGATGCTCGGGCGGCTCCTTGCCGGTGATCCGGCTCCACGCGAGCATGATGGCCTTGCGCGCGAGGAAGGCCGCAGCCGCGCCGGCTATTCCGGTCACGGCCTTGGTCATGATGTCACCCTGCTTGCCTGCCATGGACGTCCCCTCCTAGTACCAGCCGGCATCATCCCACACCGAGCGGGCCGCCTGTGCTTACGGTCGTGCACTCTCGATCGCGGCGGCCAGCTCGGCCGGGCGCCTGGTGCCGATCAGCCAGTACGGCCGGCCGGAAAACTGCCCAGTGACCTCGACATATACCGCCCGCTTCAGATAGGGCCTGATCAGCAGGAATGCGGCCGGATCTGCCCTCGGGCCGCGCAGCGCGCGTGCCTGATCCTCATCGAGGGCGGCCACCTCGCCGGCCTGGCCCAGCGACATCGAGGCAGATCCAGCCCGCAGCTCGCCGCTATTGACCTCAATGGTCGCGCTGCCCCATACCAGCAGTGCCGCAGCGCATCCCGCGCCGAGCACCGCGTAGACCGTCACCGCGGCGAGCAGGCTGAAGCCGGCCCAGAGCGTGGTCCCGAACATGGCCACGCACAGCAGGCCGAGCAGCCACCAGGACGCCGGCGCGCGGAGCCGTTCGCGGTAATTGCGCATGGTCCCACCGTAGTTGGTTACATGGGGGGCATGAATGCCCGACGTACGCTGGGCGGCAAGCAGGCGCCCGAGGCTGGCCGCGGGTGGCGGCATGGCGGCAGATAGCGGCCCCGCGGCGGAGCACGGCGTGCCAGCGGGCGGCACGACGGGGGACAGGGCGACGGGAGACGGCGTGCCAGCGGGCAGCGTGACCGGGGACAGCGTGACCGGAGACAGCGTGACCGGAGACAGCGTGACCGGAGACAGCGTGGCCGGAGACAGCGTGGCCGGGGATGAGGCCAGCGGGCGAGTGGGAAGGCTCCGGGCCGCCGCGATGAGCCTGCGCCAGCGCGGGCAGCCCGGCGCCGCCAGTCCGCGCGATGTCCTGCCCGCAGCGTGGTCGGACAGCCCGGCGGCGCCCGCCGCGGCAGCGCCCGCGGCGCCCACGGCGGCGGCGCCCGATGCGCAGGTCCCGCGCCTGCTCCAGCAGGCGGCGGCCTGGTCATGGCGGCTGCTGCTGGTGGCGGCCGTGATCTACCTGGGCTTCAAGGCGGCCAGTGCGCTGCGCCTGGTGGTCCTGCCGCTCATCGCGGGACTGCTGCTCACTGCCCTGCTGCAGCCCCTGACGTCGTGGCTGCGGCGGGTTGGCATGCCCCCGCTCGCGGCCACCTGGTGCACGGTCCTGGCCACGATCGTGTTCTTCGCCGGGCTGGCCACCCTGGCGGCCAACCGGGTCAGCGCGGATTATCCGACCCTGCTGGCCGAGGCGAATCACACGGTCAAGGAAGTCCAGGCCTATCTGGCCGGGCCGCCTTTCCGCCTCAATGGCGCCAAGCTGGAGAAATACTCCAATCAGGTAGTCCAATTCCTGGTGCAGCACAAGTCGGACATAGCCGGCTCATTGCTGGTCGGAGGAAGGATCTTCCTTGAGCTGGCGGCGGGCGTCATCCTGACCATCTTCATCACGTTTTTCCTGCTCAAGGACGGGAGCCAGATCTGGTCTTTCACCGTGAGCGGACTGCGGCCGCAGCCCCGTCGACGGGCCGATAACGCGGGCGCGGCGGCGTGGCATGCGCTGGTCAACTACGTCCGCGGGACCACGGCGGTAGCGGCGATCCACGCCGTCTTCATCGGGCTCGCGCTCTGGATCCTCGGCGTCCCGCTGCTCGTGCCGTTCGTGATCCTGGTATTCCTCGCGGCGTTCGTCCCGCTGATCGGGATCCTCGTGGTGGGCGCACTGGCCATTCTGGTGACGCTCGCCACCAAGGGATGGATAGCAGCGGTGATCCTGGTCGCGGTCTTCCTGGTGGAGAACCAGATAGAGAGCCACCTCCTGCAGCCCCTGGTGGTCGGGCGGATCGTCCGCCTGCACCCGCTCGCCATTATCCTGGTGCTGGCCGTCGGCGGGATCGTGGCAGGCATTCCCGGCGCTATAGTCGCGGTGCCCGCGGCAGCCGTGATTTTCTATGCCGCGCCGTTCCTGCGGCAGGAGCAGCCGCCCGAGCCGCCAGGTGGTGGCTAGCGGCCTGAACCGCCCGGCCGCCAGGGCAGCAGGCGGCCTGAGACGCCGGGCAGCGAGCGGGGATCGGTCAGATGCGAGCGAATGGGCGGCGATGGGCGGCGATGAGCAGCGCTGGCGATAGGGTCACCACGGTGACCCGGCATCCGGCGAAGGACGGTGACTCATGCCGCTCATGAACGCCGATCCCGGTCTGGTCCAGGTCCTCATCAAGCGGCTCGATCCTGGCCTCCCGCTACCCGAGCGCTCCCACCCTGGCGACGCGGGCGCTGACCTGTTCGCCGCGGCCGACGTGGAACTGGCCCCCGGACAGCGGGCCGTCGTGCCGACGGGGATAGCGATAGCGCTCCCCGACGGCTACGCCGCATTCGTGCATCCGCGATCCGGGCTCGCCGCGCGCCATGGCGTCACGATCGTCAACGCTCCGGGGACCGTTGATGCCGGGTACCGTGGCGAGATCAGGGTGACCCTGCTCAATACCGACAGCAGCAGCTCGGTGCGCTTCCAGCGCGGCGACCGGATTGCCCAGCTTGTCGTGCAGCGGGTAGAGCGCCCGGTCTTTCATGAAGTCGAGACGCTGCCGGGTTCGGCCAGAGGCGACGGCGGCTTCGGGTCGACAGGAGGCCACGCCGCGACGGGCCTGGCTGGCGGCGAGAACCCGGCCCATAAATAGCCAGCTGATGGCAACGAGATTCCGGCCAGGAAGTAATTCCGCAAGGAAGTAAGGAGCGTGCTGGGTGTTCCGACGGCGCCGCCGCGATGACGCGGATCAGCCCGGACCTGACGACAGGGCAGACGAGGGCGAGGCGGACTTCCCTGACGATCAGGAAGACCCGGAGGACCCCGAGGACCCTGAGGACCCCGAGGTTCAGGATGACCCGGAGGACCGCCCCGGATCGCGAGGCCAGCGCTCGGCAGGCCGGCCCGGCCAGGCGCGGCACGAGACCCGGGTCAACCTCGGTGACCCGGACACCTGGACCAGGTCACAGCGCTCCCCGGCCGACCCGGCCGGCGGCAGTGCCGGCCAGTCATCGGGCCCCTGGGATGGAGCGGCTGACTATCCTGACCGCGAGCGGATGGACTTCGGCAGCCTGCTGATCCCGGCGACCGAGGGCCTCGACATCCAGATCAACATGGCCGAGGAGCAGGGCGTCTGGATCGCCATCGTCCGCGGCGAGAGCGGGCTGCAGCTGCAGGCATTCGCCGCGCCCAAGACCAGCGGGCTGTGGGACGAGGTCCGGCAGGAGATCGCGGAGGAGGTCGCCAGCGCCGGCGGCGACAGCGAGGAAGCGGAGGGGCCGTTCGGCCTGGAGTTGCATGCGCGGGTAAACCCGGCCGCCGAAGGCGAGCGCCGCCAGCCGCTGCAGCCGGTGCGGTTCATGGGCGTCGACGGCCCGCGCTGGTTCCTGCGCGGAGTGATCAGCGGCCCCGCGGCGGTGCGCGGCGAACTCGCCGTGCCCTTCGAGGAGGCCTTCGCGGATGTCGTCGTAATTCGCGGCGACCATCCCGCACCGCCCAGGGACCTGCTCGAGATCCGGCTGCCGGAGGAAGCGCGCCAGGCCCTGGAAGAGCAGATGGCCCAGGACGCTCAGGGCCAGACGCTGCCGAACCCGTTCGAGCGCGGGCCGGAAATCACCGAGACCCGGTAGCCAGGCCGGGTCACCGCTGGCTGGTCACCGCTCGCGGCCGAGCAGGCTCGCCAGCTCGTCTTCCACGTCCTGGCTGGTCACGAACAGCAGCTCGTCACCTGCTTCCAGGGGATCATCGTTGTTGGGCACGATCACCCGCCCGTCCCGCAGGATGGCGACCAGGGCGGTATCGGCCGGCCACTCGATCGCCCCGATCCGCTGGCCGGCCAGCGGCGCGTCGGCGGGCATGGTCATCTCGACCAGGCTGGCCTCGCTCTGCCGGAAGGTCATCAGCCGCACCAGATCGCCAACGCTGACCGCCTCCTCGACGAGCGCCGACAGCAGGCGCGGCGTGGAAACCGCCACGTCAACGCCCCAGGACTCGTTGAACAGCCACTCGTTGCTCGGATGGTTGATGCGTGCGACCACCCTGGGGACGCCGTACTCGGTCTTGGCCAGCAGCGACACCACCAGATTGGCCTTGTCGTCGCCAGTGGCGGCGATCACCACGTTGCAGCGCTCAAGGGAGGCGTCGTCGAGCGCGCTGATCTCGCAGGCATCCGCGAGCAGCCATTCGGCTCGCGGCACGCTGTAGACCTTGATGGACCGCGGGTTCTTGTCAATCAGCAGGACCTCATGGCCGTTCTCCAGCAGTTCCTTGGCGATGGACCGGCCCACCGCGCCGGCGCCGGCGATGGCCACTCGCACTAGTGGGCCCCCCGCCCTGGCGCGGCCGGGCGGGCGAATACCGCCGCGATCCGCTCAAGGTCCCGCTCGTCAGCGATCACGTGCAGCACATCGCCCTCCTGCAGGACCGTCCCGGGCCCTGGCAGCGTGGCCTCGCCGAGCCTGGAGATGAAGGCAATGCGGGTCTTGGCTGCTTCTTCCAGCAAGCTTGCCTTCTCGCCCAGCCAGTCGTCCGAGCATGCCACCTCGGCCAGCACGATCGTGCCCGTCGGGTCACGCCACAGCGGCTCGGCGCCCTCGGGCAGCAGCCTGCGCAGCATCTGGTCAGCGGTCCACCGCACGGTCGCCACCGTCGGGATGCCGAGCCGCTGGTAGACCTCGGCGCGGCGCGGATCGTAGATCCGCGCCACGACCCGCTGCACGCCGAAGGACTCGCGGGCCACCCGCGCGGCGATGACATTCGAGTTGTCGCCGCTGCTGACGGCCGCGAACGCGTCCGCTCCCTCGATGCCGGCCTCGACCAGGACATCACGGTCAAAGCCGACGCCCGTGACCTTGCCGCCCTTGAATCCGGAGCGCAGCTTGCGGAAGGCCTCGGGGTCCTGGTCGATCACGGCGACCGAGTGTCCCTGGTCCTCGAGAATGTGGGCGACCGTCGATCCGACGCGCCCGCACCCCATGATGACGATGTGCACTGCTGTCCTTCCGGCGAGAACTGTGCCCGATCACGGTATCCTTGCGCTCACATCGGCACTAGACCGGGAGGCACCCCAGGTGCAAGCCCCGGGAACGCCCACGGAAGCATGTCGGGCATGACCGCGCCCGGCACTGCCCAGTCACGACCTCAGCCGCGAGCCGGCGACCTGCTGGACCTGACCGTCGGGGAGGCAGTGCACGGGGGCTGGTGCGTGGCCAGGCAGGACGACGGGGCGGGCGGCGTGGTCTTCCTGCGGCACGCCCTGCCCGGCGAGCGCGTCCGGGCCATCGTCACGCAGACCACCTCCAAGCTGGCCAGGGCGGACGCGGTCGAGATCATCACCCCCGCACCCGACCGCGTGTCGCCACCATGCCCGCACGCACGGCCGGGCGGCTGCGGCGGATGCGACTGGCAGCACGCCAGCATGCCTGCCCAGCGTGAGCTCAAGGCGCTGGTCATCCGCCAGCAACTGCGCCGGATCGCCGGCATCGACACCGACGTCACGGTCGAGCCGCTGCCCGGCGATGAGGCCGGCCTCGGCTGGCGGACGAGAGTCAAGTTCGCGGTCCGGCCCGATGGCGCTACCGGCCTGCGCAAGCACCGCTCGCATGAGCTCATCGAGGTGGGTACCTGCCCGATCGCCCATCCGCTGGTGACGGCGGCAGGAGTGACCCGCCGCCGCTGGCCGGGCGCGCGCTCAGTGGAAGTCGCGGCCGTCCCGGCCTCGGGAGAGCGTGCCGTCATCATCTCGGGAGCGCCCGGCAGCCGCGAGGCGGTGGCGCAGATCGACGCGGACTCGGTCCTGTCCGCCGGACGTGGCACCGGCATGGCGGCGCTGCGCGGCCACGGGTACCTCACCCAGCACGCCGCGGGCCGCGACTGGAGAGTGGGGGCGGCATCGTTCTGGCAGGTACACCCCGGCGCCGCGGACACCCTGACGGCGGCCGTGCTGGATGTCCTGCGCCCGCAGCCGGGAGATGTCGCGCTCGACCTGTATTGCGGGGCCGGGCTGTTCGCCGGGGTGCTGGCTGATGCCGTCGGGCCGTCGGGCACGGTCATCGCGGTGGAGCAGGACGCGGGCGCGGTCCGCGATGCCCGGCATAACCTGCGCGGGACGCCCTGGGCGCGGGTGCACAAGGGAGATGCGGCGGCGGTCCTGGGCCGGGCCGGCCTGTCCGGCGCGACCCTCGCGGTGCTGGACCCGCCGCGGACGGGCGCGGCCCGGCCGGTCATCGACGCGCTGTCCGGGCCGGGCGAGGCGGGGGGGACGGACGCGAGCCTGCGCCGGATCGCGTACGTGTCCTGCGATCCGGCGACACTGGCCCGCGACATATCCGTTCTGGGTAAATCGGGATGGGTGCTCGAGACGCTGCGTGCCTTTGACGCCTTCCCGATGACGCACCACGTGGAGTGCCTCGCCGCGCTGTCGCGCGGCTAGCCCCCGTTACTCGGTCTTCAGCGAGGCCTCGATCTCGATGCTCAGCTGGATCTTCTCGCTGACCATGACGCCGCCGGTGGGCAGCTTCATGTTGGCGGTGATCCCGTAGTCCGTGCGGTCGATCACGCCGGTGGCCGAGAGCCCGAGACGGGTGCCGCCGTAGGGGTCCGGGCCGAAGCCGTTGACCTCAACCGTCAGGGAGACCGGGTGGGTGACTCCCTTGATGGTCAGCTCGCCGTCGGTGACGATGTCCGCGCCGTCCTGCCGGAGGCCGGTGGAGCGGTAGGTCATCGTGGGGTGGTTGGCCGTGTCCAGGAAGTTCTCGCCCTTGACGTCGCCGTCGCGCTGCTCGTTGCCCGTGGCGAGCGAGTCCATGTCGATGGTCGCGGTCGCGGTCGATTCGAGCGGGTTGGCCGCGGTGATGATCTCGCCCTCGACCTTGGTGAAGCTGCCGCGGACCTTGCTGACCATCAGGTGCCTGGCCACGAATCCGACGTGTGAGTGGGCAGGATCGATCTCCCAGGTGCCCGCGATATAGCCGGGTATCTCGACAACCTCTGCCGACATGGTGTCTCCTTAGTTATCGGGGGTAGGACGGTTACCTTTGGAAGGACGGTAACCATTCAGAACTAGATCCATCCTCGGGATGCCGGCCCGTGCGGCGCAAGACGGCACATTGGACTACCCAAGGCACCCGCAGGTAACCATCAGGTTAGCGAGGCTGGCATGCAGGGCGTCACACAGGGCAGGTGCAGGGTCCGCGAGATCCTCGATCGCGTCGGGGACAAGTGGTCGCTGTTCGTTATCTTCCGGCTGGGCGACGGGCCCCAGCGGTTCACGGCGCTGAAGCGCAGCGTGGACGGCATCAGCCAGCGCATGCTGACCGTCACCCTGCGCGGCCTGGAACGCGACGGGATCGTCACCCGCACCATGTACCCGGTGATGCCGCCGCGGGTGGACTACGAGCTCACCAAGATGGGCCGGGCGCTGCTTGATTCCGTGGGATCGCTGATGTCGTGGGCCGATACCCACCTTGACGATGTCGACGCCGCCCGGCAGGCGTACGACGCCCGCGTGCTGGCGGCTGCGCCGGGTCCGGCGGGCGCCAGCCGCCCGGGCGGCGCGGGCCCCGCCTGACGCCCAGCGCATCGGGGTCCCGGCACCCGCGCGCGGCGGGCGGCTGCCACTATAGGGGCCATGCAATTGCGGATTTTCACCGAGCCGCAGCAGGGCGCGGACTATGAGACCCTGCTGCGAGTGGCCAAGGCGACCGAGGACCTCGGCTTCGACGCGTTTTTCCGCTCCGATCATTACCTGAAGATGGGCGGCGTCAGCGGCCTTCCCGGCCCGACGGACGCATGGATCACGCTGGCCGGCCTGGCCCGTGAGACCGCCAGGATCCGGCTCGGGACCCTGATGAGCCCGGCCACGTTCCGGTTTCCCGGGCCGATGGCGATCAGCGTCGCCCAGGTCGACCAGATGAGCGGCGGCCGGGCGGAGCTCGGGTTCGGGGCTGGCTGGTTCGGCGCGGAGCACGCGGCGTATGCCATCCCGTTCCCTGATCTGGGCGAGCGCTTCGCCAGGTACGAGGAGCAGCTCGAGATCATCACGGGCCTGTGGGCGACCCCGGCGGGACAGACCTTCTCCTTCGACGGCACGTACTACACGGTGACGGACTCCCCGGCACTGCCCAAGCCGGCCCAGCGGCCGATGCCGCCGGTGCTGGTCGGCGGGTCGGGCCCGCGCCGGACGCCGCGGCTGGCCGCGAGGTTCGCCGATGAGTACAACGTGCCCTTCGCCAGCATCGAGGACACGGCGGCCGCGTTCGCCCGGGTACGGGAGGCGTGCTCCGCCGCGGGGCGCCTCAGCGAGGAACGGCCGATGACATACTCGGCCGCGCAGGTGGTCTGCTGCGGACGGACGCCGGATGAGCTGGAGCGGCGGGCCGCCGCGATCGGGCAGGAGCTTGGCGCCTTGCGCAAGAACGGCCTGGCGGGCACCCCAGCGCAGATCGCGGAGCGAATCGGTGAATTCGCCGGGATCGGCGCGGCGCGCATGTACCTCCAGGTACTCGACCTGCAGGACCTGGATCACCTGGAGCTGCTGGCGGAACTGCTGCCGCAGGTGAGCTGATCTGCCATGGCTGCACGCAGCGCGCGCCGCTGGGCGTGGTGGCTGGCCGGCGCCGCGGCCGCCGTAGTGGTAGCGATCGCGGGCGGCACGTTCGTGTACATCCACTTCATCTCGGGCCCGGCGCCCGCGCCGCTGAGCCTGCATGCCGCGGCCAGCCCGGCGCCGGCAGCAGCGTCGGTGTCGTCGTCGGTGTCGGCGTCGGCGTCGGCGGGAGGCTCGCCGGCCGCCACCGCGCCGGTGGCCGGCACCTGGGCCGTGCGCGCCGGCTCGGCGGTCGGCTACCGCGTCCAGGAGGTGCTGTTCGGGCAGAACAACATCGCCGTGGGCCGGACCAGCACCGTCACGGGCAGCATCACGATCAAGGGAACGAGCGTCACCGCGGGCAGCTTCACGGCCCAGATGGCCACGATCAAGAGCGACGAGAGCCAGCGCGACGCGCAGTTCCGCGGCCGGATCATGGACACCGCCGCCTACCCGACGGGAAGGCTGACCCTGACTCACCCGATCCGGCTCGCGCCGCTGCCGGCGGCCGGGGTGGTCAGGACCTACCGCGCGACGGGGAACCTGACCCTGCACGGGCATACCCGGCCGGTGACGTTCAGGCTCAGCGCGGAGCGCACCGCCGCCGGGATTGAGGTCTCGGGTTCCATTCCCGTCCTGTTCGCGAACTGGGATATCCCTAATCCCGGCTTCGGCAGCGCCATCACCACGCAGAATCACGGCGAGCTGGAGTTTCTCCTCAAGCTCGGCCCGTCCTGACCGCCTGGCCCGGCCTGCCCGGCCTGGTGACCGGCTCGTAAAGTTGCCTGATGGCGCAGATGACGCAGGCCGAGTGGCGCGAATTCGTGATGACGGGCACCCGGACGGGCAAGCTCGCGGTGGTGCGCGCGGACGGGCGCCCGCACGTGACCCCGATCTGGTTCGTGCTCGATGGCGACGACGTGATCCTGACGACGCATGAGAGCAGCATCAAGGGCAAGGCGCTGCGGCGGGACCCCAGGGCGGCCCTGTGCGTCGATGACCAGCAGCCGCCGTTCTCCTTCGTGCTGCTGGAGGGAACCGTGACGATCTCCGAGGACCTCGGCGAGGTCCGCCGCTGGTCAGCCGTGCTGGGCGGCCGGTACATGGGCAGCGGCCGGGCGCAGGAATTCGGCGAGCGCAACGGCGTACCCGGCGAGCTGCTCGTGCGCCTGCGGGTGACGAGCGTCATCGCCCAGCGCGACATCTCCGCCTAAGGCCAGCGAGAAAGCGAGTGACGTCTGATGCGGCACCAGAAAGCCCGTCAGCCGAGCCCGGACCGCATGGTGCGCAGGCGGCCCTGCAGAAGGCGCTGCTCGACTTCGCTGGGCGCCAGGGTCACCGCGGTGTGAAGTTCTCCGGCCGCCTCGCTCGTGTGGCCCAGCCGGCGCAGGTTGTCCGCCAGGGCAGCGTGCCATAGATGTGAGTACTCCAGGCCGGCGATGGTCTTCAGGGCCGCCAGCCCCGCCTCGGGGCCGTCGCGCTCGGTAACCGCGACCGCCCGGTTGAGCGCCACCACCGGGTTGGCCGTGATCGACCCGAGCAAGTCGTAGAGGCCGACGATCCGGTCCCAGTCCGTCTCGTGCCAGCTGGGAGCGGTCGAGTGAGCCGCGGCCAGGTGAGCCTGGATCTGATAGGGCCCGGCGACCCCGCCGGACCGGGCCACCGCCTCGAACAGCCACGCCGAACCCTCGGCGATCGCGGCTCGGTTCCAGCGGGTACGGTCCTGGTCGGCCAGGGTCACCGGATTACCGTCGGCATCGGTGCGGGCGGAGGTGCGGGCCGAGGTCAGCAGCAACAAGGCAAGCAGGGAGAGCGCCTCGGGCTCGTCGGGCATCAGGCCGGCCACCAAGCGAGCCAGCCGGATCGCCTCGGCCTCGAGATCGACACGGGCCACCGCATCCCCGCCGGTCGGGGCGTGGGCCTCGGTGGCGACCAGGTACACCACCGCCAGCACGCTGGCCAGCCGGTCGGGAAGCTCGGTGTCGGAGGGGATCGCGTACGGGATGCGGGCCGTGGCGATCTTGGAACGGGCCCGTACCAGGCGCTTGGCCATGGTGGCCTCAGGCACCAGGAAGGCGCGGGCGATGGCCGGTACCTCGAGCCGGGCCAGCGTGCGCAGCGAGAGGGCCACCTGAGCCTCACGGCTGAGCGCCGGGTGGCAGCAGGTGAAGATCAGGCGCAGCATATCGTCGCGCAGCGAGCTCTCTGGCTCGATCGCCTCGATCGCCTCCTCGATCTGGTCCGGCGCGGCCCCGGTTCCCCACCGGAACGCGGCGGTCTCCTTGGCGGGCCGGGCTGACTCGCGTCGCAGCAGGTCAAGCGCCTTGCGGCGGGCGACCACGGCCAGCCAGGCCCGCGGGTTGTCGGGGATCCCCGTTCTGGGCCAGGCATCCAGGGCGGTGATCGTGGCCTCGGAGAGCGCGTCCTCGGCGACGGCCAGGTCGCCGATGGTCCTGGCCAGCGTGGCCAGCACCCTGGGACCTTCGCTCCTCAGCACCTCGACCAGAGTGTCGGTGGCGTCCATGCCAGGGTGCACCTAGGCGGGGAGCGGCGCTATCGGGCGAAGCTCGATCTTCCCCCGCCAGGCGGTCGGGATCTGCGCCGCCCACGCGATGGCCTCGTCCAGGTCGGCCGTCTCCAGCAGAAAGTATCCGCCCAAGACCTCCTTCGCCTCGGCGTAAGGGCCGTCGACCAGCAGGACGTCGCCGCCCTGGCCGCCCGAGACGGTGATGGTGGTCGACATGCTCACCGGGTGCAGAGCCTCGCCGCCGCGCATGACCCCGGCCTCGGTGGCCCGGCGGGCGAAGTCCATGTACTGGGGGGAAAACTCCATCTCCGGCGGGGAGTCCCAGTACTGGTCCCGGTCGTAGTAGAGCAAGGCCACATACAGCGCCATCGTCAAGGCTCCTTCCGTTCAGCGGACCATGCCGTACCGTTTTACCTGGGCGATCACGACCGCGCCAATCGCTGCTACGGCCCTGGTACCCGTTTGGATCCGGGTCCGGGGCGGCTCCCCGGAAGGGAACCGCCCCGGACCAGGAAGACAGCGCCTTAGCTGGCGGGGCTGTTGTGGTAGGAGGCGATGCGCCAGGCGTCGTCGCGCCTGACCAGCACCCAGGTCGCGCGCACCAGCCGCTCGCTCGCGACAGCGTCCTGCCCGGGGAAGATGATCCCGCCCTCGCTGACCACGATGGCCGTGTCATCGGCCAGAAAGCGGACGTCCACCGGACGGTCGGTCGCCCGCGACCCGCTGAGCGGGCCGGCGAACCCCGCGGCCATCGTGGTACGGATCTCCTCGCGGTCCTTCTTGTAGACGCCGGGCTGGACCACGCTGGCGTCGTCGGTGTAGTCGGCCACGAACGCCTCGGCGTCGTTGGCCTCCCACGCCCTGTACAAGGCCGCGAGCACGTCGAGTATGGCCTGTCGGTCGGTGTCGGACCCTGCTGTGGTGGTCGTGCTGGTCATCGGTCTCCTCGTTTCTTTCCGCGTGGTGGCGAGCGCCACCCGTGGAAAGGACGGACGAGCCCGCCCGGAGAGGACACCCCCGCGGCGCGGCGCAGGAAAATTTAAAAAAATCATTACCGCCGCCGAGGCTGGTCAGGAGCCGCCGCTGGTCCAGGGGTCGAAGTCGACTTCGAGCGTTTCCTGCGGCGGGCGCTCGGCTTCGGGCACGTTGCGCAGGTTCAGCCGGATCCTGGTCCACGTTGAGGACCGCCCGCGCATCGAGTCCACCAGGACGTCGGCCGGCTCCAGGCACGACCACGCCGCCGCGTGCCGCTCCTTCCACCGGTCCAGTCCCGCCATCGCCTCGGGCTTGCTGGCCGCCCTGGCTACTTCTATCAGCGGCATCGAGCTGCGGCGGCGTCCGGTCGGCCGACTGGCCTTCCCCGGCGCTGGCCGCGGTACCGCCTGGCTGGGTGCTGCCTGGCCGGGTGGCGCCTGATCGGGCATCGCCTGGTCGGGTGCCGACTTGCCGGGTGCCGCCTGGCCGGAGCGCCGTTTCGACGGCTGGACCCTGGGCGCCTCGCCGGCCTGCTTGGTGAAGTGAGGCGGCCAGGGCGCGTCAGGCAGCCCGGCGGCCTCGTCTCGCGCGGCCAGCTCCAGCAGCTGGCCGAGAGATCCGACCGCCTCGTCGATTCCCGCCCACGGGTCGCCGAGGGACGTGAACCGCGCGGGCATCGTGTCGATGGTGAAGGCCTCCGGCCGGCAGTCAGCCACCTCGTCCCAGGCCATCGGGGCCGAGACCCGGGCATCGGCGGTCGGCCGGACCGAGTATGCCGATGCCACCGTCCGGTCCTTGGCGTTCTGGTTGTAATCGACGAAGACCCCGTGGCGCTCTTCCTTCCACCACTTGGCGGTGGCATCATCCGGCGCCCGCCGCTCTATTTCCCTGGCCAGGGCCACGGCCGCCCGGCGGAGTTCGGGGAACGTCCAGCGCGGCTCGATCCGGCTGTAAATGTGGATCCCGCGCGAGCCGGACGTCTTGGGCCAGCCCGGCCAGCCCGAAGTCGCTGAGCACGGTGCGGGCGACCAGGGCCACCCGGACAATCTGCTCCCACTCCACGCCGGGTACGGGGTCCAGGTCGACACGGAGCTCATCGGGATGATCAAGGTCCCCGACCCGGACCGGATGCGGGTTGAGGTCGACGCAGCCCAGGTTGATCACCCAGGCCAGCTGGGCGGCGTCGCTGACCACCATCTCCTCGGCGGTCCGTCCCGACGGGAAGCTCAGCGTGATCGTCTGCGTCCAGTCCGGCCGGGAGGACGGCGCGCGCTTCTGGAAGAAGGCCGCGCCGTCCGCGCCGTGCACGAAGCGCTTGAGCACCATGGGCCGCTCGGCCACGCCGCGCAGCGCGCCGTCGGCAACGCTGAGGTAGTAGCGGACGAGGTCCAGCTTCGTATGACCGGTCTGCGGGAAGAAGACCTTGTCTGGGTTGGTGACCGTTACCGTGCGGCCGGCTACCTCCAGGACCTCCTTGCGATCCGCCATGGCGACCACGATAACTCCAGGCCGCCGGTCACGAGGCTGCGGCCCGATGTTGCTGCTGCCGGCTGCTGGCTCCCGCTGGACCGCTACGGCCGGTCCGGCGCTACAACCCGGTTCGTCGGTACACGTCCGTCCCGCCCCGAGTGGACAGGATCAGCGTGAAGTGGTCACGGAAATAGGCCGTGAGCGCCGGCGTCCACGGCACCCGGCGCTTCTCCAGGCGGGACAGCCATATGTACTGGGCGTGGCCGAATGAGCTGCGCCACACCGCCACCAGGGGGGCCGAGCTGGCCGCGCCGGTGGCGGGAATGCGCCCGTGGGCCAGGGCGAGATCGGTGCCGGTGGTGTCCAGGAGCAGCGGGCAGCCCGGCACATTCGAGGTGAACCGGTTGGCCATGATGGTGAGGGAGACCTCATCGGTGAAGACGCACGCCCCGGCCGGGATGACCCGCCGCGCGGCGGCGATGACGGAAGTGGGCTCCTTGGGCGGCTGGGCCCTTTCCCAGCGAGCCTGGACGGCCGCCATGGCGATGATCGCGAGCCCGGCCAGGCCCGCCGCGCACCAGGTCAGGACAGCGGGGGCGGTTCGGGCTCCGGCCGCCTGACCGGGCCGGCCCGCGGCCGGATCGGTACTGCCTGCGGCCGGATCGGTCCGGCCTGCGGCCGGATCGGCTCGGCCTGCGGCCGCCCGGGCACCGGGCAGGAGACTGGATACGGGCAGGGCCACGGCCATGGCCAGGAACGGGGCCAGGAACGCGCCGAAGTGATAGTGGAACTGGTGGGGCCACATGAACGTGATCACCACCAGGCCGGTGGTGACCACGGCAAACATGTCCAGGGCCGGCGGGGGGCGGCGAGCGGCCAGGACGGCGAGGGCGAGGCTGCCGAGCGCGACGGCGGCGATGATGAGCGCCGCGGCCAGGATAGTGAGATGTGACACCTGAGCCAGGTCAGTGAGCCCCGTCAGGTCTTTGAGCCGCTGCCAGATGGGCACCCGCGCGGTATGAGCCCTGGGCCCGACCTGGGCCTCGACCAGGCCCTGATAGAACTGGCGGGGTCCCAGGGCCGCGAAGGGCAGGACCGGGACCAGGAAAGCAGCCGCGACCCCGCCGAGGTAGATGGCCAGCCGCCGGACCGAGCGCAGGCTCAGCACCGCGATGACGATCACCGGGATGATGGCCCACACTTCGATGGCGCCCGCGAATCCGAACGCGGCGCCGCCCCAGGCCAGCCGCCGCACGCTGGTGGTCAGGCGGTCACCGTCGAACACCGCCACGGCGCCGATGAGGCAGAAGAGCACGAGCCACGGTTCCACCAGCACGGTATGTGCGGCCTGGACGCTGTCCGGATACACCGCGCAGATCCCGCACACCACGACGACGGCGAAGATCCCCCGGTGCCGCACGAGCAGTCCCGCCAGGGTGACGGCGGCCGCGCCCGCGAATGCCGTCAGGATCCGCCCGGCCGCCATGGCCCAGGCGGTACCGGCAACCTTGCTCAGCAGGGCCGCCGGGACCATCAGCAGGGTGATTCCCGGCGGCTGCACGATAAGGAAGTCACGGTAGGGCAGGGAGCCGTTGACGAGCCGCAGCGCGCTGCCGAAGTAGGGCCCGTCGTCGTACTCGGTGACGCTCAGCAGGAAGCCGGGGCGGGAGAGCTGGTACAGCCGCAGTCCGAGGGCCAGCAGGGTAGCGGCCGCGATGACCAGGGTGACCGGGGTCACCGCGCGGCCCCGGCGCCGCGACCTGGCCGGGACCGCAGGCCGGGACGGTCCCGCCGCATCCGGGCTCGCGACCATTCCGCTGACGTTTGATTCGCTCACAGTTAGCTACTTTCGGCACCTGGGTGCCGGGGAGGACAGACGGGCATTCCAGCCCCCGTACCCAGCGCTCGGCCGCGTGCCGGTGCACACGCCGAGAGTGTGATCCAATTCGGGCCAAATATTACCGGTCGACATGAATCGCCGGGCAGTTAACGGCATGCACTCCGCAGCCCCCCCGCCTACGCTGGCCGCGGACGGGTTCCGGCAGGCGGGCGCGAGAGCTCACGGTCGCCGTCGGCCGGCGCGGGCCGGTGCCGGGCGAACAGGAGCGGCACCAGCATGATGCCGATGAAAATCTCGACGATCATGTAGCGGTAGTCCGGCGCGGGCGTGTCGGGCAGCAGCGCTAGCTGCTGGCCGGCCACGACCGCCCCGAGTGACAGCAGGGCCCAGTTCCGGCGACCCCGGGCGAAGAGGAATAGCACGAGATAGGACAGGTAGGCCCAGAACGCGCCGCGGAAGAGGAGCCAGTCCAGCTGCCGTGTCGTGCTGGCATTCCACAGCGTCTTGGCGAGCGTGTGCAGCGTCCCGGAGAGCGGGCGGGAGAGCAGCGCCGTGCGGTAAGGATTGTGCCGCACCATCGGCCAGATCTTGGCGGGTGGCGAGAGCGGCTGAATCTGGGTCGCGCCCTGCCTGCGAGCCTGGAACATGCTCCAGGCGATAGAGCTGCGGCAGATCCGGGCACCCAGGATGAGCTGCGGTGATCTGCGCAGCACCCGGACCCAGAGCGAGAGCAGGCTCTTGCTCTGCCTCGGAGTAATCACCTTGACCGCTTTGATCCTGGTCGTCGTATCCGAGTCGTAGCAGTTTGCGGTCTGCCAGATCGTCAGTGGCATGACCTGCGCCAGCAGGGCCTTGTCGCCCCCGGTAAAGCTGCCGGGGTCCCGTGAGTAGGCGACGGCCAGGTCAGCGTACGTCGGGCCGTAGACCAGATCTGCGGGTGCCCGCTGGATGCCCACCGCCGGATACACCACCAGGTTCAGCAGGAGCGCCAGGCAGATCGCTGAGATCGCGGCGGCGGCCAGCCGGACCCGGATGCCGCTCAGCAGGCAGACCAGCGGGATCACGGTGATCGCGACGACCGAGAAGCCGTTCAGCCGGAAGAGCGACATGCCGAGCATCTCTAGCCCTAGCACGGCGATAAGCCAGTTGACCCGAGGGTCCCGGCGCCAGTGCGGACGACCGCGCAGGGACAGCAGATGCGCCACCGTCGGCACGATGAGGAAGCCGCAGATGACGTACGGCACGTCCTTCCAGAGGTAGATGATGAAGATCCCGGTCGGGGGCAGCGCCGCGACGACCACCGCGGCGATCGCGGTCCACCGGCCGGGGACGCCGAGCCGGCGGAAAGCGGCCACGGTGTAGCCGAGCGCCGCCGACATCACTGCGGTCTGCGCTAATGTCAGCGCGGCCAGGCCCCCGGTCAGGTGCAGGCTCAGCCAGACCATGGAGTCATAGAGCACGGAGTGGTTGTCGACCCACGGCCCGCTTGTCACGTGCAGCACGTAGAAAACCGAGTCGTAGCTCACGACCGCCGGGTAGAACGCCGCCCACCAGACAAGGAAGATCACCTGGCAGGCGGCGTAGGTGGCGAGCGGCAGCCGCCACCGCGGGGGCACCCGGCCGACCAGTCCCGGCAGGAATCCGGGGCCGCCTCGGCCGGCTGCCTCGTCCTTTCCTGGCCGCCCGGCCGCAGCCCGCCCGGGCGCAGCCGGTCCGCCCGCTGCCGCGCCAGGCTCGGGGTCAGGCCCGGTCAGGTCCGCATGCGCGGTGTCGTGCTCCGCAGCGCCGGCGGTGCCGGTAACCGCGGTGGGACCTGGGTCATGAACGGGCATGGATCTCCTTCGCATCCCGGCCTGCATGGGACCGGAACTCGGCATGGAAAGCAGTCCATGCAGGAGGATAGAGGGGGAGCCGACGTGTCAGGCATAGCGGGGCAGCTGGCCACATTTACGGCCGATTCCATCGCCACAGACCGTAGCGATCCTGACCACAGCAGCCTACGAGATCAGAGCAGCCTACAAGATCAGAGCAGCCGGCGAGCGACGGCCCAGTAGCCGCCCATGACCGCGTTGAGGACGCCCACTCCCGGCGGGGCGGCCACGTTAGCGGGGTCGATACGGGCCGTGACCTGCTGGAAGATCACGGCATCGGGCACGGATCGCTCCCGCTGGATCAGGGCGCGGCGGGCGCGGATCCAGTCGCGGTGCTGCCAGATCCACCGCCAGCCGCTGACCTTGGCCCGGCCCCAGCCGGCGGAGATCGCGGCGGCCAGCATGAGCAGCTCAGCGACCAGCAGCATGGGCGCCAGAACCGCGAGGCTGCGGCGCTGGTAGGTGGTGAGCAGCAGGATGACGCGGTTGCGTTCCAGCAGGTAGAGCTTGAGCTTGTTGCGGGAGAACTCATAGTGATGCCGGACTACGGCGTCGGGGATGAACTGGACGGTCAGGCCGCGCTGCCAGATCCGCAGGCTCAGCTCAGTGTCCTCGCAGTAGCAGAAGTACTCCTGCGCGAAGCCGCCCAGATCGCGCCACAGCTCGCGGCGGACCGCGAAGCAGCAGCCCGATGCCAGTGTCACCGGGCGGCGCTTGGCGTAGCGCGTGGCCGGCTCCTCGAACCCGCCGGCCCAGGACAGCCCGACGTAATGCAGCGGATTGCCCGCGGAGTTCATCAGCTCGGGGGAGTCGGCCAGGCGGATGGAGCCCATGGCCAGCCCCACGCCCGGCTCCGCCGCCGCCGCCACCAGGCGGGACAGGGCGCCGGGCGCGACGATCGCGTCCGAGTTGACGAACGCGAGGTATTCCCCGGCCGCCTCGGCCGCGCCCCGGTCACAGCCGCCGGCGAACCCGGTATTGACATCGGGCGTGATCACCCGCACGCCGTCCAGCTCCTTGACCAGGCCGACCGCGTCGGACGTGCAGCCGTTGTCGACGACGATGACCTCAACCTCGACGCCGGCGGACGCGAGCACCGCGCTGACCGCGTCCGCCAGCCAGGGCTCGGGGCCGAAGGCGAGCAGCACCGCCGAGACCGTCGGTGTCATCGCGGGTCTGCGGCCTGCAGGGCGGAGGCCGGGCGGCCACCGGAAGGCACGCTGTCCTCGCGGAATCTCGCGCCGCGCAGGATCACCACCAGGCCCATGACGACCGCGACCGTCAGGGTGCTCAGCGCATAGGCGGATTCGACCCGGAGCTTGACGTCGCCAGGCAGCAGCGTGACCACGGCGAGCACCACGACACCGGAAATCCAGGCCAGCAGCTGATCACGGTGGTGGCTCAGCGCCATCGCGCCCTGGCCGAGCACCAGCGCGAGCATGTAGCAGGTCGTCCCGGCGGCGAGCAAGGCGAAGTCAGCCGGCCCGAGAATGGGCCGGACGCCGAACAGGATCGGGGCCAGTCGCGGCCCCAGGGCCACGGCGATCAGCCCGCCGGCAATTCCCAGCACGGCCACGATCCCGCTGGCCCTGGCGACCTGCCGCCGGAAGCTCCGGTACTGGCCCGCCGTGACACTGCCGGCCAGCCCCGGCAGCAGCGCGGCCTGCAGCGAGGCGAAGATGAACAACGGGACCCTGGCCAGGACCATGCCGGCCAGCAGCGCTCCGGCCACGGCGGGCGTGCCTGGTGCCAGCAGGTCGGCGCTGATGACTGGCACGTTCACCACCAGCTGGGCGAGCATGCTGGAGCCGATGAGCAGGCCCAGCCCGCGGCTCAGCTGCATCCAGCCGATCGGGGGCCCCGGACGAAGATCCCGCAGTGCCGGGCCGAGTGTGCAGACCGCGGACAAGATCGGGGCGACAGTGAGAACCAGGGCGTACAGGAAGGGCGAGTGCACGCCGGCCATGCCGAGCGCGGCTGCGGACACCACGCGCAGAGCGCCATCGATGCCCAGCTGGGCACCGTAGGCATTGAACCGTCCCCGGCCGGCCAGCACGCCCCGGCTCACCGAGACCACGGCGACGCCCACGAACGCGCCGGCCAGCGCCGCGACCATCGCGATGTCACCGCCGAACAGCTTGTCGGCCAGCGGCCGGGCCGCCACCGCGAGCGGAATCAGCACGACCAGGAGCATGCCGCCGGCGAGCGCGGAACCGCGGCGCACGACAGGCGTGATTCCCTCGTCCGCTACCGTGCGCGCCGCAACATGCCGGATGAGTTCCTGCTCGATCGGGAAGAAGAGGCCGAGGCCGAGCCAGAAGACAATCGACCACAGCACCGACATGGCGGTCCAGGCCGACGTGCTCAGCTCGTGGCCGGCCACCGCCAGGTGGGCGTAGGAGGCGACGCCCAGCACGGCCAGGCCGGCTCCTACCAGGAGCGTTCCCCTGGGCAGCAGCCCGAGTGCCCTGGTCGCGAGTTTCATTGGCGGCTGAGGGCGAGCAGCAGGATCAGAAAGGCCCGGCCCAGGTATACCAGCGCCTTAACCGGCGACTTGCTGGGAACGCCGGCGAACCGCTGCCGCATGGCGACCGGAACCTGCCTGACCCGGTAGCCAAGCCGGATGACCCGGATCAGGACCTCGACGGTGTCGCCCAGATACTCGACCGGGTACCAGCCGGCGAAGAACTCGATCATCGCCCGGTCACAGGCACGGAAGCCCGACGTCGTGTCGGTCAGCTTGCAGCCCGCCAGCCTGGACAGCACGAAGGACAGCATGGCCATCGACCAGCGGCGCGGCCCGCGGACCTGATAGTCACCCTGACCCGCGAAGCGGGCCCCGATCACCAGGGACGCGTCCTGCAGGCCGTCGATCAGCTTGGGTACGTACCGGGGGTCATGCTGGCCGTCCGCGTCGACCTGAACGGCGGCCTGGTACCCGTTTTCCTGCGCGTACCGGTAGCCGAGCCGCATGGCGCCGCCGACACCCAGGTTGTACGGCAGGCGTGTCACGATAGCGCCAGCCTGCCGGGCCATGTCCGAGGTGTCGTCCTGTGACCCGTCGTCCACCACGAGCACGTCCGTGCCCGGCAGCTCGCCCCGGATCTCCTGGACGACATCGCGGATCGAGCCGGACTCATTCCAGGCCGGGACGATGATCAGGACCCGCATGCCGTTAATCACTTCGCCTGCTCCCGGTCCGCGAGCTGCGTCCGGATCAGGGCGACCTCCTCGGCCAGCGTCCTGGTCTCTGCCTCCAGCCGACTGGCTTCCCAGCTCAGATGTATGCACACCACCAGCAGGAACATGAAGCCCAGGAAGAGGACCAGGCTCACTCCCGATGCCACGCCCACCACCTTGGCGACCTTGTCGAGCAGACGCGGGAAGAAGCCGAGCGGCAGGGCAGCCAGCCCTACCACCAGCCAGAGAATGGCATATTTCTCGCGCAGCTGCCGACGGCGGAGCAATTCGAAAATGAGAATCAGCAGCAGTACGGCGATGATCGCTGTCAGCACGGTGAGCTTCATCGGCCGCCGCCCTTCCGGATCTCCTTGAAGCCTGGGCTGCTCAGCGCGTCGGCCAGCATCTGCCGCCAGTCGCCCAGTGGCGGGATGCCAGCTCTCGCCCAGCCCTCGTGGCCGAGGACGCTGAATGCAGGCCGGCGGCTGGCCGCGGGAAGCGCTCGCTGGTCACGGGGCGGATCCGGTCAGGATCGAGCCCGGCCAGCTCGAACGCCGCGCGGGCCAGACCATACCATGTCGTGCTGCCCGAAGCGGTGCCGTGATAAGCGCCAGGCGGCGCGTGGCCCAGGGCCGCCGCACGGCCCAGCGCCAGCAGCTGCCTGGCCAGCGCATACGACCAGGTTGGCTGGCCGACGGCGTCACTGACGACATCCAGGGTCTGGCGATCGGCGGCGGCGCGCAGCATCGCGGCCACGAAATTGCGGCCGTGCTCCCCGTACAGCCACGCGGTGCGCACCACGAAGCCCCGGTCCGGCCAGATCGCCCGTACAGCCGCTTCCCCGGCTGCCTTGCTGCGGCCGTAGGCGCCGACCGGCGCGATCGGGGCATCCTCGGGATAGGCCAGGGTGGCGTCACCGGAGAAGACATAGTCCGTCGAGACGTGCAGCAGCACCGCGCCCGACTCCGCGCAGGCCGCGGCGACGTTGGCTGCCCCTGTCGTGTTGATCGCGGTCGCGGCCGCCTCGTCGGACTCTGCCCCGTCTACGTCGGTCCACGCGGCCGCGTTCACCACCACATCACGACCGGCCACCGCCGCGCGGACGGCCGCCGGATCGGTGATGTCCAGCCCGGATCGCGCGGCGGCCGCCAGATCGATATCGGGTTCCGCCGACAGCACGGCGCTAAGATCGCAGCCGAGCATGCCGGACGCCCCCGTCACCAGCCATTTGCTCATACGCTCGCCGCCTGCGTCCTCAGAGGCTTCCATCAGGTACGGCTGCCGCGGTGCCACCCGATCGGCCCGATCGTCGTCGCCAGCCTCTCGATGAACCATACCTGCGCAGTCATGGCAGTGATGTCCATCCGGCAGTGCCTCAGTGGGGCCGCTGCAGGGCCAGCAGGACGTTGTTGCGGCGCGGCGGTATACGGGCATCGCAGACGATCCCGAAACCCGGAAGGCCGCTGGGAACCACGTGGCGCAGCTCGTCGCCGGTCATGAACCTGACGGTCTTGTCGCCCGATACGTACCGGTCAGCGGTGTAGGCCGCCAGGTAGGCCAGGCCCCGTCCCCGTTCCCATTCCTTCACCACGACCATTCCGCCAGGTGCCGCGAGCGTCCCCGCGTCACGCAGGATCGGTAGGCGCAGGTGCTCGGGCGCGTGATGGATCACGTCGATGATGACCACGAGATCGAATGGCTCGGGGGACTCGGCCGCGAAGTCGGAAGAGGCCTGGCTGCGGAACTCGGCGCGGGAGCGATCACCGCGAAATAGCCGGCCAGGAGCCGGGGAGATGTCGATACCCACGTAGCGGGCAGCGGGAAATTCCCGGCAGAGAACTTCCGCGACGGAACCATCGCCGCACCCGATTTCCAGGATTCGCTTGGCCTGGGTGATGCTGGAAATCGTCCGTCCGAGATCATCCAGGTTGATGAACCGCGAACGGTAGGCATCCGCGGCGGGAATCTCCCATCGGCCAAGCCGATGGCGGACGGTAGTCCCGATACCCACTGAGGCCTCCAGGCTGCGGCAGAGCTGGCCAAGGGCGTGCTATGAGCACGCATGGTCACAGATGAACAGCGTCACATTAGCTGCCTGCGTCCGGCGTCACAAACCACCAGCCCGTGTGTCCAATGCCGGCCGGTGCCCGTTCCGGCCGGCCTCGTCGTGGCCGCGCTCTCGCGGGTACGCTGACCGTCCATGCGTGGCATCATCCTGGCCGGCGGGACCGGCTCCCGGTTGTGGCCGATCACCAGGGCTGTCTCGAAACAGCTCATGCCGGTCTTCGACAAGCCGATGATCTACTACCCGCTCTCGACGCTGGTGATGGCCGGCATCCGCGACATCCTGATCATTACCACGCCGGACGACCAGATCCAGTTCCAGCGGCTGCTCGGCGACGGCAGCGCGCTCGGCCTGCGGCTGGGCTATGCCGCCCAGCCGCGGCCGGAAGGCATCGCGCAGGCATTCCTGGTCGGCGCGGACTTCATCGGCACCGCCCAGGTCGCGCTGGTGCTGGGGGACAACATTTTCCACGGCACCGGCCTGGGGCGGCAACTGCGGGCCCATACCTCCGTGAAGGGCGGCCGGGTCTTCGCCTACCAGGTCGCCGACCCCACGGCCTACGGCGTCGTGGAGTTCGGGGCCGACGGCCGGGTCCTGTCGATCCAGGAGAAGCCGTCCGTGCCCCGGTCCGGTTATGCCGTGCCCGGGCTGTACTTCTACGACAACGATGTCGTGGACATCGTCCGCGGCCTGCGCCCCAGTGCGCGCGGCGAGCTTGAGATCACTGCGGTCAACGAGGCCTACCTGCAGCGCGGTGACCTGCACGTCACCGTCCTGGACCGGGGCACCGCGTGGCTCGACACCGGCACGTTCACGTCGCTGATGCAGGCATCGGAATTCGTCCGGGTCATTGAGGAGCGGCAGGGCCTCAAGATCGGCTGTGTCGAGGAAGCCGCCTGGCGGGCGGGCCTGATCGACGACAGGCAACTGCGGGCCCTCGCGGAACCGCTGATCCCCAGCGGCTACGGAAGGTACCTGCTCAGGCTGCTTGAGGCAGCCGCCGGAGCTCGCCAGGGATACGACCGTGGCGGCGCTGTGAACGGGATGGGAGCGCGATGAGCGGCGAGCAGGCCGGGCCAGGTCAAGGCGGCCCGGATCACAGCGGGGCAGGTAATGACGGGGCAGGCCATGACGGGGAGGCCACATCCGGGCGGGACTACGCCGACCGGCTGGTCCGGCTCCAGTCGGCCTGGTGGAAGCACGCCATCAACGCGCAGCTGCCGTACCGGTGGAACATCCGTCGGCTCCGCCTGGGCCGCACCCTCGACATCGGCTGCGGGATCGGCCGCAATCTCCATCACCTGGGCGCCGACGCGGTCGGCGTCGATCACAACGCCGACTCCGTGGCCGTGGCCAGGTCCCTGGGCCTGACGGCCTACACCAGCGAGGAGTTCGCCGGCTCGCCAGATGCCGTGGCCGAGAGCTATGACACGCTGCTGCTGGCCCATGTCGTCGAGCACATGGGCCGCGAGAGCGCCCTGGCCATCCTTGAGGATTACCTGAAATTCCTCCGGCCCGGCGGCCGGGTCGTGCTCATCACCCCGCAGGAGGCCGGGTATAAGACGGACAGCACGCATGTCCGGTTCGTGGACTTCGCGGGCGCCGCCGACCTGGCGGCCGCCATCGGGTTCGAGGTCGCGCGCCAGTACTCCTTCCCGTTCCCCCGGCCGGTCGGCAGGCTCTTCCCCTACAACGAGTTCGTCACGGTCGCGGGGGCCTCCGCCAGCTAACGCCCCGGCTGAGCCCGGATGACCGGCAGCGGTCATCCGGCCGCTGGCCAGAGCCGGCGGCTCAGATCTCGGGAACGGTGCTCAGCTGGCTGGCGATGAGATCCCGGTCCTGCGGGTCGTCGATATCCCGCAGGGCCTGCGTGGCGGCCGTGAAGTAGGCATCGCGCTCGTCCTTGCGCCCCGCGGCCGCGTTCGCCCTGGCCAGGCCCTCCAGCGCCGAGGCCCGCACCCACGAGGGCAGCTCGCCGGTCTCGGTGCGCTCGAAGGCGGCCGTCGCGTGGGCAATGGCAAGATCGCCGTAGCCCAGCAGGCTGGCGACATGGGCGATCTGCCAGTCGGCGATCGCCCGGTTCTCCTGCGTGCCGACGGCATCCCACTCCAGCCACGAGGCGCAGGCCGTCACGAGCATGAGCCGGTCCTGCTCGGCTGTCCGCGTGGGCTCCTCGATGAGCTCCCATGTCTGGTTGAAGAGCTGGGCCGCGCGCGCCCGCCCGCCCGGCTCAGTGTCATTGACGCTGGTCATGCAGACAAATTACCCGATCGGCGGCCACGGCATCCGGCCGCTGCGCCTCGGCCAGCACGGCCACGACGTGCGAAAGGCCGGGCTCGGCCGTTTTAGCGGTCCAGAGCGGCGGGCCGGGGCCTCGGCCTGTCACCGGGCGGCTCGTAAATATCGAGGACGAGCTTGCGTGTACGCCGGTACATCTCCAGGGTTTCCTCCCGAAGCTGGGCGGCCACGGAGCTGCTCAGATGTCCCCGCGCTTCATCGAGCCGAATCTGGGCGACCGCGGACTGCAAGCTGCGCCTGAGATCTGACAACGCCCTCTTCACCGGTTCTCCCTCCACGGCGCCTCCGAGCCCTGAGAGGGGAAAGGGCTCGCAGGCGCCTGGCTAAGAGGCTCCCGTCAGCTACCCGCATCATCCGATTGCATGCACGCATCGATGGCTTTTTACTGGCGCGCCGCCTCCCGGCGTGATGCTGGGGACACGTCCTGGGAGGCGGTGCGCGGATGTGCGGCGTGTCGAACGGGTGCTCGAACTACGCTACCGGCCATGGCTGATCCAGACCGCCTGATCTACGCCAGGCTGTACTCGGTCGCATTCCGGCGCACGGCGAGCCACGAGATCGACGACTGGGACGGCGCCGTGGCCGAGCTGCGCGCGGAAGCGGCCGGCCGGACTGACCTGCTGAGCGAGCTGGCCGGCGTGTCGATCGGCCTGGCCGAGAACGGGCTGGACATCCTGGCGCCTCAGTACTGGCTTATGTCCGCGCTGTGCCGCGCTGTCGGGGTCGACGAGCCAGAGGTCGAGAAGTGGATCCCGGTTGGCATGGATCGCAGTGACGTCGCCCGTCAGGTGCCTAACTCGGGCGGCGGGCGGGCAGGCTACGCCGGCTCGAGCCGGCCGGCCGGGGATCTGCGGCCGGGCGCATCACTGGCCGGATCGGTTAGGTGATCAGCCCGAGGTGCCGCTCGTATTCGGCCAGGCCCGCCTCCAGCGTGCGCGGCCCGCGAAGCCACTGAAGCCGGGTCGTGACCTCGGAGTAATCGAGGCCGGGGTGGTCGCCGCAGTCGGGGCAGACGACCTCGAACATGTCGGTGTAGCCGCCTTCCGCCTGGCCGTTCACGATCCGGACGGGCTGGCGTCGCAGGCTCGCCGTTACCCCGTGGCCAGGCTGTCCAGCGCGTGGGGCCACCGTGATGTCCGTGCGTGACCATGGACTCCGGGCATGGCGAGGCCCGGCTGGTTTTGAGGTGTCTGCCGGCTGTTCTGGCGCAGTCCCGGAAGTTACGAGGTACATGTTTGAGCTGCTCATTTGCCCCCCCAGGCGAGTTCTACCCTATTGCCGACGCTCAGAGTAGCACCGGTGCATCTATTACCTAAAGTTACCCTCTAGACAAATACAACTCCGCGGCTCATCAGCGGCGGCGGTGACCCATCAGCGGATCAGCCCGAGGTGTCTTTCGTACACGGCCAGGCTTGCCTTCAGCGGGCGGGGCCCGCGAAGCCACTGAAGCCGGGTTGCGGTCTCGGCGTAATCCAGGCCGAGGTGGTCGCCGCAGTCGGGGCAGATGACCTCGAACAGGTTCGTATAGCCGCCTTCCGGCTGGCCGTCGACGATCCGGACCGGCTGGCGCCGCAGGCTCGCGGTTGCGCCGTGTCCGGGCTTCCCGGCTGGCGGGATCGCCGGGGTATCAATGCCTGGCCGGGGGCTGCGAGCATGCCGGGGCCCGGCTGGCTTGGCGATATCCGCCGGATGTTCCGGCGGGGTCTCGGACGTTACGAGGTGCATGTCTCACCTGCTCACTTGGCCCCTTAGGCGAGTCCGTTCGACTGCCGGGGTCCGGGGCAGCACCAGGCGCAAGGTTACCTAGAGTGATCGCCCCTTTTAAAGGTCATTTGGTGAACATCCGGCTAAGAGTCGGCAAAGCGTTATGTATGCAGATGCCGGGGTCCGACGTGCTTCGTTGGCTGCGATAGCGGCCACGACCATCGCGGCGCGGGACATCGGCCGGGAATCTTCTGCCGCCGGGCGGACGGACAGAGTACAAACGGACAGAGTGCAACTTGTCCTTTGCTCATAGCCAGCCAGTGTGCCCTACGCCGTGAACCCCTCGACCCAAATCACCGGATGCCTGACTACGTGCATTGATCCGGCGGCCAGGTTTGCCAGCGGAGCGGCGATCTACGAGCATGGCCTGATGACCTGGACCGCGCCCGACGTCATCCGGATCGACGAGCCGTTTACCGGTCCCGAACGGGGCATTCTCGATGGCTTCCTGGACTGGCACCGTTCCACGCTGCTGTGGAAGTGCGCCGGGCTGACCGGCCAGCAGCTCGCGCTGGCGTCGGCGCCGCCGTCGAACCTGTCGCTGCTCGGCATTGTGCGGCATATGGCCGACGTGGAACGGGCCTGGTTCCGCATCCGCTTCCGCGGTGAGCCGCTGCCCAGGCTGTACGACTATGAAGACGCGGCTTTCGAGCACGCCGACCCGGCCGGGGCGGAGGCGGACTTCGCGGCCTTCACCGAGGAATGCGACCTGGCGCGCAAGGCGGTAGCCAGGGCCTCCCTGGACGATGAGTTCACCGGCAGGCGCCGCACCCTGTCGCTGCGCTGGGTATACACCCACATGATCGAGGAGTACGCCCGGCACAATGGCCATGCCGACCTGCTGCGCCAGCGCATCGACGGGGCGACAGGCTCCTGACACCCCGAGCTTGCCCGCAGGTGGTGGAGGGCGCAGTGGGCAGTGTTCACCGCTGGCGGCTCCGGTACGCCACCAGTGCATGCCTCTCCGTAGTCATCGGGCTCAGGCTGGCTGACGACCGGGGGGGCGTAGTCAAGGTTCGTCCGGACCATGCCGGGAGGTACGTTGATCTTGCAGTGCTCGACCGCTGACCAGTACGGCTCTGCTCACGTCGCACCGGGCGGGCTGGGGCTGGTCGTGCTCATCGCGGTAGTCGTGGTTGTGATAATTCTTAGTAAGCGCGACAAGTAGCCTGTGCGTGGACGAGATCTTCGGGCCGAAGAGCTAGGCATACTGTCAGACGCTGCCCGTAGAGTCTGTCGTGCGCCACCTTCTCGACGTGATGCTGGGGACACGTCATGGAGGTGGCGTTTCTGGGCGTACGGCGTGTCGAACATGTGCTCGAACTACGCTACCGGACATGGCGGAATCCGGGCCGAGGCTGATGCTCACGGGTGCCAGTGCCCCGGCGGCCCGCCTCATCCGACCGAGCCCTACCTATTTGACCAGCTCATCGGCGGCGGCAGCGAAGAGCTGGGTATGGGTATCAACGTCGGTCTCAGTGGTCGCGGGTGACATCAGGGCCATGTTGTGGAACGGGGTCATCAGCACCCCCCGGTTGGCCAGGTACAGGTGCAGGTACTCATCCAGCTGCGGATCGGCGGCGGCGGCGGACTCGCCGCCGCTGCGCGGCGGCTGCGGGCAGAACCGGTATTCCGCGCGCGCCCCGAGCTGGGTGACCGTCCACGGCAGGGCGCGGGAGTCCAGGACGTCCTGGACGCCCGCCGTGTAACGGGCCGCCAGCCCGATCATCGCGCCGAACGCCGCGTCCGTGAGCACCTTGTCCAGCGTCGCGCGCATCGCGGCGACCGACAGCGCGTTTCCGGCCAGGGTGCCGCCCACCCCGCCGGTGTCGATGAGGTCGGCGTCCTGGTCGCTCGTGATCGCATCGGCCAGGTCGGCCGAGAGCCCGTACGCGCCGGCCGGGATGCCGCCGGCGATCGACTTGCCGATGGTCACGATGTCGGGCTGCAGATCCCATTCCCTGGTGCAGCCGCCAGGGCCCGCGCTGAACGTGTGCGTCTCGTCGTTGATCAGCAGCGTGCCATGCTCCCTGGTGAGCTCCCTGACCCGGTCGAGGTAGCCGGGCAGCGGCAGCACGATGCCGATATTGGTCAGGGCAGGCTCCATCAGCACGGCGGCCACGTCGCCGTGCGCGAGCTCGTGCTCCAGCGCGGCGGCGTCATTGAACTCGGCGACCCTGGTGGTCTCGCGGGGGTCGACGGGGGCGCCCACGTTGCCCTCCCGCGCGTGCGGCCCGTCGGGTGTCGCGACGATGAAGGACTCGTCCACGCTGCCGTGGTAGCAGTAGCTGAAGACCAGGATCCTGGGCCGCCCCGTCAGCTGCCGGGCCAGCCGGATCGCCCACCGGTTGGCGTCAGTCGCGGTCAGGGTGAAGCTCCAGCGGGCCGGCCCGAACCGCCGGGCCAGCTCAGCCCCGACCCAGGCCGCGTCCTCGGTGGGCAGCATCGTCGTGGCGCCGCCCAGGTCGGCGTACCGCCGGGCGACGGCGGCCTGGACAGCCAGGGGGGAGTGGCCGGCCATCGCGCCGGTGTCACCCAGGCAGAAATCGATGAAGTCGTTGCCGTCGATGTCGCTCAGCCTCGCCCCGTGCGCGCTGGCCAGGTAGAGCGGGAAACCGCCCGCCCACATCCGCATCCAGGTCATGGGGACGCCGCCGAGCAGGTTGTGCCCGGAGGCACGGAACGCGTCGCGGGAACGGGGGTGGGTGGCCGCGTAGGTACCCGATTCCCTGGCGATCAGGCCGCCCAGCCGGGTGCGGTCGATGGGCGCGCGGCAGGTCGTTTCGCCGCTGTGTATCTCCCCGCTGCCGACGGCATGCTCGGCTGCCTGCGGGTCCGGCATCCAGGTACCTCCTGTATCGCTGGGCGCTCCTAACTCTAGGCCCGCCGCGATCAGGAGGCGTCGGCGATGGCCGCCACGACGTTGTACGGGAGGTGCCGGGGGTGGACGAGCAGCGCCCTGGCGACCTGGCGGATCGTCAGCCGCTGCGGGATCAGCGTTCGCTCGCAGTAGCGCCAGGCACCGACCTCGTCCGTGCCGTAGCGCTGGCGCAGGGACCGGCGGAAGTGCCGTGCATCCCCGCCGTCACCCCGCCAGCCCGGCAGCCATGCGCGCAGGTCGTCGTCGCGCTCGAGCATGGTCCAGTTCATCAGCCGCTCGGCAATCTGGCCGGCGGCGTCGACCACGAAGGCCCGGTCGTCAGCGCCCCTGATGCCGTGTACCCGGCCCTGGCTGTCGCGGCCGTGGTGGATGCTGGCCGAGCTGAAACGCGCGCCGACGGCCAGTGCGGCGACCGCATGACCAGCCTCGTGCCAGGCCGTCCTGACGGTCGCCTTCCGGGCGGGCGCGAGGCCGGGGAAGCCCCCGCCGTCGTAACGCTGCCGGACCCACTTGTCGTTCACGATGGACTCGTCGTCGAAGCGGATGACCCGGCTCAGCTCAGCCTGGATGGCGGCGATCGCGCGCAGGTCGGCCGGCATGCCCCAGAATCTAGCGAGGCCAGGGCCGATGCCGCGGATCCGGCTGGCCCGTTCCCTTGACTTTGCACGGCAAAGTCAGCTATGTTTGCGGTACAAAGTTTGCAGCGCAAAGTTTGGGGCGCTGACCCTGAAGGACCCACGCGCGTCCTGATCCCCGGGACCGCGCAACTACCGCAGGAGGCCGGACGGCGATGCCCGAGGACGAGACGATGGATGCGGGGGCGGCTGCCGCCCTGATGCAGCAGACAGACGAGCGCACGCGTACTGCACTGAGAGTCAGGCTGCCGCCGGTCTATGCCGCATGGGGCGTCGCGTGGCTGGCCGGCCTCGGTGCGATGTGGCTCTCGGTCCGCGGCCAGCAGCCCTACCGCGGGCCGTCGGCCGCGTCGGCCGTGCTGCTCGGACTGCTCATCCTGGCGGCGATCGCCGTCACGATGGTCGTCGTGGTCAGGGCGACCAAGGGCGTCGGGGGGACCTCGGCCGTTCAGGGCCGGATCTACGGCCTGTCCTGGCCGATCGGCTTCGCCGCGCTGTTCGCGATCGAGGGCGCCCTCTCGTGGTATGGCGCCAGCGGCAAGGTCCTGGGCATCCTCGGCGCGGCCGGGCCGGTTTTTGTCACCGGCCTGATCTACGTGGTCGCGTCGGCGATGTGGCTGGACTGGTCGATGTTCGGGCTCGGGGCCTGGCTGGCTCTGGTGGCGGCGGCCGGCGCGTGGACCGGGCCCGTCACGGTACTGCTGGTGGAGGCCCTGGCCGGCGGTGGCGGCTTCCTGCTGATGTCAGCCTGGCTGGCGCGCCGGAGCCGGGCGTGACCGAGGCTGGCCTTGACCCGGTGATCCACGTGCCCGCGCGCCTGCGCATCATGGTCGCGCTGGCCACACTGCCCGACGGGGACAGCCTGTCCTTCTCGCGCCTGCAGCAGCTGCTCGATCTGACCGCCGGGAACCTGATCACCCATCTGCGCAAGCTCCAGGACGCCGGGTATGTCACGAACGTGAAGTCCCGGCAGCCCGGCCCGGCCAGGACCGCGGTCAGCCTCACGCACGCGGGCCGGGCGGCGCTGGAGCAGTACAGCGCGACGCTGCGAGGGCTGCTCGACCAGGCCAGCGTCCAGCGCGCCGACTGACCGCGTCCGGAAGTGGCAGGCTGGAAGCGTGATCCGGGGAGCGGGCGGTTGAGTACAGCGATGCCGGCCGCGGTGGCGGCGCTAGCCGCCGGGCGGCCAGCCCGCCTGGTGTGGGAAAACGAGCTTGGCGGGCTGACCTTCGAGGTCGGCGCGGGCCCCGGCCGGTGTTTCGTGAAATGGACGCCCGCGCACAATGGCATCGACCTGGCCGGGGAAGGGGCCCGGATGACGTGGGCCGGCCAGTTCACGCCCGTGCCGCGGCTCCTGGCCCAGGGCGCCGACGACGACGGGTCGTGGCTGGTCAGCGCCGCGCTGCCCGGCCAGTGTGCCGTCGCCAGCAGGTGGAAGGACGAGCCGGCGACGGCGGTAACGGCCATCGGCCTGGGCCTGCGCGCGATGCACGAAGCCCTTCCCGCCGGAGCCTGCCCGTTCTCGTGGACGGCGCAGGACCGTCTCGCCGACATCCGTCACCGAGCCGGCCAGGGCGGCATCGACCCTGGCCGGTGGCACGAGATCCACCAGCCGCTCGGAGTCGACCGGGCGCTTGCGCTGCTCGCCGACATCCCGCCGACTGATCAGCTGGTCGTCTGCCACGGCGACAGCTGCGCGCCGAACACGCTGCTGGGCGACGACGGCTGCTGGTCGGGACATGTCGACCTCGGCGAGCTCGGCATCGGCGACAGGTGGGCTGACCTCGCTATCGCCACCTGGAGCACCGAGTGGAACTACGGACCCGGCTGGGAAGTTCTCCTGCTGGACTCCTACGGCATCTCGCCCGATCCCGAGCGAACCAGGTATTACCGCCTGCTCTGGGACCTCGGCCCCTGACACCCGCCCCTGCGCGCACGGATGGATCCTGCTCACGAGTGCGCATGCCACGGATCAATAAAAAAGGAGATTACTATGCACGACAAGCGCGTCGCCCTGGTCACCGGAGCCAATCAAGGAGTCGGTCTTCAGGTCGCTAGGGAACTCGTGGCGAACGATCTGACTGTGCTGGTCGGGTCGCGCAATTTTGGTCGTGGCGAGGCCGCAGCCAGGGAAATCGGGCCGGGTGCCATCGCGCTCCAGCTCGACGTGACGGACGGGAATTCGATCGCCGCTGCGGCAGAGCGCATCCGCACGGAGACTGGCCGCCTCGACCTGCTGGTCAACAACGCGGCCATCTCGAATACCACCAAGGGCAGCTTGTCCGTCCAGGAGTACGCAAAGACGACATACCCGAGCACCGTGTCCCTCGATGAAGTACGCGCGGTCTGGGAGACCAACGTGTTCGGCGTCCTCGCCGTCTATCAGGCGATGCTGCCGCTCCTGCGCGCGTCGTCGGACGCCCGCATCGTTAACGTGTCGAGCGGAGTTGGCTCGCTGACGGCGAACGCGGACCCGGCCTATCCCTACCACGCGCTCTTCGGCCCCGTTTACCCTGCGTCCAAGGCGGCTCTCAACGCCATGACGCTGGCCATGATGATCGAGCTGGAGTCGACCGACATCAAGGTCAACCTAGTCTCCCCGGCCTTCACCAAGACGAACCTCAACGGGTACGCGGGCACGGAGTCGGTCGAGGATGGCTCTCGTGAGGTGGTGCGCGTTGCGCTGCTCGGCCCGGACGGTCCGACAGGGACGTTCACGAGATGGGAAAACGCAACGATCCCGTGGTGATCAAGCTCTGGGAGAACTGCCCGTCAAGCGCAGTGACGACTCTGACCGGATCCCAAGCTCTGACCGGATCACCGATGAGTTTTCGGCCGGGCTGGCGTTACATCCATGACATCGGCGGCCACAAGGCAAGGGATTCAGGAAGATGACGCAGCTCCTGCAGGGCAAGACAGCGATCATTTATGGCGGTGGCGGCGGGATCGGGAGCGGCGTGGCCAGGGCCTTCGCCCGCGACGGGGCGAGGGTCTTTCTCGCGGGACGGACGCCAGAGACGCTCGAGGTAGTGGCGAAGGCCATCATTTCCGGCGGCGGGTCGGCGGAGGTGGCCGTGGTCGACGCTCTGGACGAGCAGGCGGTCGATGAACACCTCCGCGACGTGGCCACCCGAGCGGGCCGCGTGGATGTGTCTTTCAACCTCATTAGCCGCGGGGACATCCAGGGAACTCCGCTCGTCGAGATGACGGCGGACGATCTGCTCCGCGCCGTGGTCAACGGACTGCGCAGCAACTTCCTCACCGCCCGTGCCGCCGGGCGGCGCATGATCAAGCAGGGCTCCGGCGTGATCTTGCATCTCAACAGCGCGTCCGGCGCTGCGGCGATGCCCGGCATGGGCAGTACCGGCCCGGCCGATGCCGCGACGGAGGCCTTCATGCGGTACCTGGCGGCTGAGCTAGGACCGAGCGGCGTCCGCGTCTGCGGCATCTGGACCGCCGGTGTCGTAGAGACCCTGTCGCAGGAGAAGCTGGCTAGAGTCGGTGGCGAGGGCGTACCTGACCCTCAGACTGTAGAGCAGATGATCGCGGGGATGGCCGCGCTGCGCCGCGTCCCCAGGCTGGCCGACGTCGCCGAGGTAGCGGCGTTCCTCGCCTCGGACCGGGCCGCGGGCATCACCGGCACGATGACGAACGTCACCTGCGGGCTCGTACTGCGGTGACGTCAGCCGGCCAGCGGGCCGGTACAGCACTAGCGAAGGAGGCTGCATCATGGACTGGAAGCTCGAGCTCCTGGTCGTGCCGGTGTCGGACGTGGACCGCGCCAAGTCGTTTTACATCGAGCAGGCCGGCTTCACCCTGGACGTCGATCACCGGGCCGGCGAGGACTTTCGCGTCGTGCAGCTGACGCCGCCGGGCTCCGCGTGCTCGATCTCGCTGATGCGCAACGCCGAAGCAGCGGGATCCCTCCAGGGGCTGCACCTGGTCGTCTCCGACATTGATGCCGCACGGGGCGAGCTGGCCGGGCGCGGCACCGCCGTCGGGGAGATCTTCCATTTCGGGCCGGGCGGCCAGGTGCCGGGGCCCGATCCTGACCGTCGGGACTACGGGTCGTTCCTGTCCTTCAGCGACCCCGATGGCAACGGCTGGCTCGTGCAGGAGGTCAGCGGACAGACGCCCGCGGGATGACCGACGAGCAGTCCGACTTCGCGGTCCTCGCCGAGGGGCACCGCCGCGAGCTGCACGTCCACTGTTACCGGATGCTCGCCTCATTCGACGAAGCTGAGGACGCGGTGCAGGAGACATTCCTGCGGGCGTGGCGCGGCCGTGACAGCTTCGACGGCGGCGGCATGCTGCGCGCCTGGCTGTACCGCATCGCGACCAACGTCTGCCTGGACATGCTGCGCCGCAGCTCGCGCCGCCTGACGCAGATGCACTCCTTCGCCGAGGTGCCGTGGCTCCAGCCGTACCCGGACGTGCTGCTTGATCAGGCCGCCCCGAGCGATGAGCAGCCGGACGCGGCCGTCGTTGACCGCGAGACGATCGAGCTGGCCTTCCTGGCCGCCCTGCAGGTCCTGCCGCCCAGGCAGCGGGCGGCGCTGATTGCCCGCGACGTGCTCGGCTGGCCGGCCAGCGAGACCGCGGCCCTGCTGGGCACGAGCGTCGCGGCAGCCAACAGCGCGCTCCAGCGGGCTCGCGCGACGATGCAGGAGCACTTGCCGGCCCGGCGCGATGACTGGTCGGCCGGCGAGCCCAGCGCGCAGGAACGGGCGCTGCTGGAACTGTTCATCGACGCGCACGAGCGGTGCGACAGCGCGGCCGTCATGGCGATCGCGGCCAGGGACATCCGGATCACCATGCCGCCGAACCCGTTCCTTTTCGAGGGACTTGAGAAGATCACGCCGCTCCTCGATCGCGCGTTCGGAGCGGACCGGGACGGCGACTGGCGCCTCGTGCCGACCGGCGCCAACCGGATGCCGACGGCCGCGAGCTACCTTCGCCGGCCGGGCGACTCGCAGTACCGGGCGTTCAAGCTCGACGTCCTGCGCACCGGGAACGGCTGCGTGGCGGAGGTCACCACGTTCGGCGCCGGCCTGTTCCCGGCATTCGGCCTGCCGCCCGTCCTCTGACCGGCTGCCGCCCGTCCTCTGATCCGGCAAATTTAGTCTTTGCACTATGAGTGCATGAACCGTCGCGGCCGCGCGGCCGTACCTGTATTCGAGCGGGTCCGCGGTGGCTGCCCGCGCCTGCCCACCCGCAAGCAGCCGAGAAGTCACGCATGTCAGAGGGAGTTGCCTGATGATGACACGTTCGCCGGATTCGGATGAGGTCTCGTCGATACGACGGCCCGGATTACTGCGCCCAGGAGTACGGGGTCCAGGAGTACGCGGCCCAGGAGTACGCGGCCGCCGGCTGCGGCGGGCCGGGCTGCTGGCCCTGGGGGCCTCGGCCGCCCTGACGGTGGCGACCACCGCGCCGGGGCTCGCCGCGGCCGCGCCCGCGGTTCCGTCGACCTTCACGCAAACCAATCTCATCTCCGACATCCCGGGCGTCGCCGGGACCACCGACCCGAACCTGGTCAACCCCTGGGGCTTCTCCGAGGACCCCAGCGGCCCGCTGTGGGTCTCGGACCAGGGCACCGGGGTCTCGACCTTCTATACCGGCGATATAGGCGGCACCCCGCTCACCCCGGTCCCCGTGGTCGTGCAGATCCCCGGCGGCGTGCCCACCGGGCAGGTCTTCAACGGCACGGGGAAATTCATCGTGCAGGATGGCTCGCAGAGCGGGACGGCGGTATTCATCTTCGCCGGCCAGAAGGGTGATATCACCGGCTGGAACCCGGCCGTTGGTGCCGTGGGCACCGCCACCTCCATGCAGGCCGAGGAGGGGGTCCACGTCCCCGGCGCTGACTTCACGGGCCTGGCGATCGCGGGCGACCAGCTGTTCGCGGCCAACTTCCGCGACGGGAACATCGACGTCTTCAATTCGGACTTCCAGCGAGTCAGCGAGCCGGGGGCATTCAGGGACCCGGCGATTCCGCGGGGCTTCGCGGCCTACAACATCACCAACATCGGCGGGAACCTGTTCGTCAGCTTCGCCAGGCAGGGCATCGCGAGGCACGATGCCGTGGCCGGCGGCGGTTTCGTTGACGTCTTCTCCCCGGACGGCGTGCTGCTGCAGCGCCTGATTCGCGGCGGCGGCCTGGACGCCCCGTGGGGGATGGTCATCGCGCCGTCCAGCTTCGGCACGTTCAGCAGCGACTTGCTCGTGGCGAACTCCGGCGACGGCGTGATCAGCGCCTTCGACTCGGCCAGCGGCGCATTCCGCGGAGTCCTGCGGAACGCCGACGGCCGGCCCATCGTGAACCGCGGCCTGAAGGGCCTGATCCTCGGCGACGGGCCCACGGTTAACCCCGCCACGCCGGCTGCGGGCACCCCGCAGACCGTGTTTTTCTCGGCCGGCATCGTAGCCGGCCACCACGGCCTGGTCGGCTCGATCACCCTGGGCAGCTAGCCCGCCCGCGGCAGTCGAGCAATAAGCGCCGCCCCGGCCCGGGTTTCCGGGCCGGGGCGGAACCAGGCTGAGCCGGATCGGCGGCTGAGGCGAGAGCTTGCCCGCCGCGTCAGACTCCAGCGGGCAGGCCGGCCAGGGCTTGCCCGATAACCGCGTCGGGCAGCTCGAAGTCCCGCAGCTCGCCGGAGACGTAGTTCCCGTACGCGGCGAGGTCGAGGAGCCCGTGGCCGCACAGCGCGGTCAGGATCACCTTCTGCTCGCCGGTCTCCTTGCAGCGCAGCGCCTCCTCGATGCAGGCGGCGACCGCGTGCGTCGGCTCGGGCGCCGGGACGATGCCCTCGGTCCTGGCGAAGCGCAGGCCGGCGGCGAAGCACTCGGACTGGGGCTTGGCGACGGCCTCGATCAGGCCGAGCTCGTAGATGTGCGAGAGCAGCGGCGACATGCCGTGATACCTCAGGCCGCCGGCGTGGATCGGGTCGGGGATGAAGTCGTGCCCGAGCGTGTGCATCTTGAGCAGCGGCGTGAAGCCGGCCGTGTCGCCGAAGTCGTAGGCGTAGATGCCGCGGGTGAACGACGGGCATGCGGCGGGCTCGACGGCGCGGATCACCGGGTCCATCCGGCCGGCCAGCTTCTCCCGGAGGAACGGGAACGCCAGGCCGCCGAAGTTGGATCCGCCGCCGGTGCAGCCGATGATGACATCTGGCGTGTCGCCGGCCAGGGCGAGCTGCTTGATCGCCTCCTCGCCGATGACCGTCTGGTGCAGCAGCACGTGATTCAGCACGCTGCCCAGCGCGTACCGGGTGGCGGGCTCGCCGCCGGCGACCTCGACGGCCTCGCTGATCGCGATGCCCAGGCTGCCGGGCGAGTCCGGGTGCTCGGCCAGCACGGCCCGCCCGGCCGAGGTGAGATCCGACGGGCTCGGATGGACCGTCGCCCCGTAGGTTTCCATCAGCATCTTGCGGTAGGGCTTCTGGTCGTAGGAAGCCCGGACCATCCACACCTCAAGCTCCAGTCCGAACAGGGCGGAGGCGAAGGCAAGCGCGCTGCCCCACTGGCCGGCCCCCGTCTCGGTAGTCAGCCTGGTCACGCCCTCGGCCGCGTTGTAGTACGCCTGCGGCACCGCGGTATTGGGCTTGTGTGACCCGGCCGGGCTGCCGCCCTCGTACTTGTAGTAGATCCGCGCGGGCGTGCCGAGGTCCTTCTCCAGCCGCCGGGCCCGGTACAGGGGAGTGGGCCGCCACAGCCGGTAGACGTCCAGCACGTCCTCCGGGATCGCGATATGCCGGTCCGACGAGACCTCCTGCGCGATCAGCGCGGCCGGGAAAAGCGGCGCGAGGTCATCGGGCCCGACGGGCTGGCCGGTGCCGGGATGCAGCGGCGGGGGAGGAGGCGACGGCAGGTCGGCGATCACGTTGTACCAGTGCCGGGGCAGCTCGGATTCCTGCAGAACGTACTTCAGCTGACGGTCCATGGTTCCCTCCGGTACGGCCGAGGAAATGGTGACAGCCCGGATGGCACTCCGGCTGAGTGCAGCCTAACCCTGCCGGTCCGGACAGATAAGCCCAGCCGTAGCGGCGAGGGAGGACAGGGGAGCTACGGCCGACGGCTCGTCAGCCCGGGCCGGGAGTGCGCGGGAACATCCGTTTCGGAAAATGGTTGTTGCGTTTATGCGTGTTGACATCTGGAGTGACGTGATCTGCCCGTGGTGCTATATCGGCAAGCGGCGCTTCGCCGCCGCGCTCGCGGACTTCGAGCATCGCGACGAGGTCGAGGTCGTGTATCACTCATTCGAGCTCGATCCCGGGTACCCGAAGGACCAGCCGACGCCCGTGCTGGAGCTGCTGGCCGCCAAGTACGGTATGAGCCCCGCCCAGGCCAAGGACGCCGAGGCGGGAATGGCGGCGAAGGCAGCGGCAGACGGGCTGGAATTCAACCCGGACCGGATCATGGGCAACACCTTCGACGCCCACCGGCTGGTGCACCTGGCCAGGGACCGCGGCGTGCAGGAGCCGGTGCTGGAGCGGCTGTTCGGGGCCTACTTCTGCGAGGGAAAGCCGGTGTTCTCGGCCGGGGACCTGGCGAGCCTCGGCGCGGAGGCCGGGCTCGACTCCGGCGAGGTCGCCCGCGTGCTCCAGGACGGCAGCTACGGTGACGCCGTGCGCGCTGATGAGGATCAGGCCAGGGCGTACGGGATCTCGGGCGTGCCGTTTTTCGTCCTCGGCGAGAAGTACGGAGTCTCCGGCGCCCAGCCTGCCGCCGTGCTCACGCAGGCCCTTGAGCAGGCGTGGGCGGGCTGAGCGCGGCGTCATCTTGGACTGCTTGCGACGCTCTGTCCTGCATGCGATGGTTAGGCGGTGAATCGGAGGCCGGTGCGGACGGGGTGGATGCGCCTGGCCGTGGGCCTGACTTGCATTGGCGCGCTGCTGCTCGTGTCCGGCGCGCTTATGGCTCTGGCTGGCGAGGCCATGGGGCTGGCATCGCCGGGTCCGTGGCACCATCTTGTCGGGGCCGGCGAGACGCTCGCTATTCTCGGTTTCGCGGTCGGCCTGGCGGTGGTGTTTGTCCTGGCCAGCGGAGCATCCAGAAACGACCGGCCCGATGAGGCCGCGGCCCGGCAGGGGCATACGGCCCAGCGGGGACGGGCCGGTCAGCGCAGGCGCAGGCGCGGACGCGATGCGGCTGCGGAGGACTGGCTGAGTCCGCTGCGCGCGCCCGGTATGGAGCAGGTTCCCGAGACGGAGCGCCAGCCGGTTCAGGAGCGCGGGCTGCCCGGCTATGCCGACGATGGCTGGCATCCGGAGGAATTGTCCGCAACCTATGCCGACCTTTCCGGGTTCGCCGGCGAGATCTACGATCCAGGGCAGGCGGATCAGCAGCCCAGCTGGCCGGACATGCGCCCCTGGCAGGAGGCACTGCCCCAGTTTGATACCGCCGCTGACCCGCACCGCGATTACCAGGCGCAGGGGCTGCCCGCCGGCGAGCCGGAGACGCGGCGGCCGGAGGGCCGCAGCTGAGCCTGGTCAGCCTGTTTCTTCCCACTCCGCGCGCAATCTGTCGATCAGCCCCTGCGCTGCCGCCTCGCTGACCTCGATAAGTTCCCCGCCTGAGACATCGCCCGTCTCCCATGCGGACAGCGCGGAGCTAGCCTGCCACCGAAGGCCGCGGCCCAGCGATTCGTCGACCGGGCCCGCGGACGTTGGCCGGCGGCGGGCCAGGCCGGTGGCGGCGTCGGAGCCGGCCCCGTCCTGCACGATCGCGTAGTACGCGACAGCTCGGTCCATGGCCTACTCACCCGTCCTTTCGGCGCCTAGCACCTCGTGCCGGGCGGCAGTCCCCCCGCTATGATCAGCGGTCTGGCTGCTTTGAGAAGCCGCCGCGTGCCCGTCTGCGAGGCTGCCGTTGGCCGGGCCCCGGCGAACAGGCCCGGAGCTGGCCGCAGGCCCGGCCGGGCGCGGTTCGGACACGTCATGATGTGGGCCGCCGACCCCGGCGGCCGGGCGCTCCTCGTCTGGCAGCGGGAGCTCGAGATCCTTGAGCCGCACGACCGGGACCTTGCGGGTCCCGTCGTCGTTGTACGGCGAGGACGGATGACCATCCGGAAGCCGGCCCAGTCGGAGCTGCAGTTCGGCAATCGAGCCGCGCTGCGGGCGGTCGCCCGCTGGGGCCGGCCTCGGCCGGCCGGGCGGCCTGTGATCGTCGGGCGGCCTGCGGCTGTCAGCGGCACTGTGACTGTCAGCGGGACTGCGGCTGTCAGCGGGACTGCGGCTGTCAGCGGGACTGCGGTCGTCAGTCGGACTGCGGGTGTCAGCGGGGTCGCGGGTGTCAGCGGCGTCGCGGCTGTCAGCGGGGCTGGCCTCGTTCCGTATCGGACCGGAGTCGGCCGCGGCCGGTGCCGCCGGCGGGCTGAGAAGGATCTCGGCGCGGGAGGCTCTGTCCGGCGCGACCTCATTGCGCGCGGCCGTGGCCGGGGGAACTTCGGCGGGCGGTGGGCGGTCGGGCGTGACTTCGGCCGACGGGGCCTTGTCCTGCTCACCCGCACTGCGGGCCGGCTCCGCACGCGGATCCTGATGCTGAGGTGACCTGCCGGGCGGTACCTCACCGGGGGCTGGGTGGTGGCCTGGATCATTGTCGCTCGCTGGTCTCGGGAGCGAGACGTCGTCTGGCGCTGGCCCGCCCGACAGACCCTCACGCCGCGCTGGCCGCTCGAAGACACTCTCCTGCCGCAGCGCTCTGGCCTGGGGCAGCTCCTCGCGTGCTGGCCTGCCGGGCAGGTCATCAAGCCGTGGCGCTCTACTGAACGCGTCATCATGGCGCAATGGCCCGTTAAGCGGACCGTCCCGATGCGGCAGGCTGTCGGCCGGCCGCTGGTAGCGCGGCGGTGCGCTGAGCGGGTCTTCGCGGTGCGGCGGTGCGCTCAGCGGGTTCACGCGCTGCGGCGGTGCGCTCAGCGGATCCTCCCGACGCAGTGATCCGTTGGGTGGCTCGTCCCGGCGTGGCGGACTGTCGCCTGGAGCCTGGTAGCGCGGCGGCCCGTTGAGCGGGTCCTGGCGGCGCGGCCCTCTGCCGAGCGGATCGTCATGGCTCGGCGGCCCGCTGAAGACGTTGTCACGGCGTGGCGGTCCGCCGCGCGGCGCCTCGTACCGTGCTGATCCAGCGGGCGGATCCTGATACCGCGGCGGTCGGCCGGGCGGCCCTTGGTCCTGCGGCAGCCTGCCGGACGGTAGGCGGTCAAGCGGCGGCCGGTCGAGGGGCGGCCGGCCGGGGCGGCCGGTCGGGGGGCGGCCGGTCGGGGGGCAGGCGGTCAAGCGGTGGCTGGTTGGCGGGCGGCCGGTCGGGGGGCCGCCGGTCGGGGGGCGGCCGGTCGCGATGAGCCTCGTGGCCAGGGTTCCGGTCGAATGGAGGCCGAGCGCGGAAAGCCGCGTTCCCGCTTCCCTGGGCTATCTTGCCGCCCGCCCGGCCGCCTGCCGTCCCGTTATCCGGAACCCAGCTGCCGGAACCCCAGTCACCAGAACCCCACCCGCCGGCCGCGCCGTTGCCGGGGGCCCCGCGCGGGCTCTCGTCCCCGATGGCACGGTCGGCCGGGGCCTGCTGATGACGCGACGGCTGGCCGTCCTGGGCGGCATGGCCGTCCTGGGCGGCATGGCCGTCCTGCCCGTTCTGGCTGTCCTGGCCAGGATGGCTCTTCGCAGGCTCGCGCCGTCCCTGGCGGTCCTCTTCGGGAGGTGGCTCCGTAACCCGTGGCAGATCCATGGTGCTGTCCCGCGGGTCCTCCAGCTTGCGGTCCCAGCGGTCCTGCGGCCCTGGCATCGTGCCTTCCCCCAACGCCGTCGACGTGATCATCATTGTCGCCGCCCCGCCTGACGGCTTGCGGTGTATCCTCCCGCATCAGCTGAACTCGCTCAGTAAGTCGGCGATCCCATCGTCGCGCACATATGCCCCGCCCGTCAGGCACCAAGGACATGACGGTGCGCCAAATCCATCCTAAAATGCCCATTCCGCACCCACAAATACCACGCGAGCCTCAGTGCGCGGTCCAGATACCGCCACCCGTCCCCCCTCAACGGGCAAAGGCGTCGGCCGCCGAACGAGTGCACGAAGGGCAGTGGCACCAGACTGTACTTCCCGCGGTCCTGTACTGGTGACCCGCCGCAGGCACCGGATGCCGGTACCGTAGGAACGCCCAGGCCGGCCCCCCGGGCCTGGCGGAAGACCCATGCCACGGACTGCCGCCGGCCCCCGGATTCTGGGTACACACGAGCAGACGGGACACTTCCGCAGCCGTTCGGCGGCGCCCGATGCTCGGCTCTGACCTGGGGAGAACGCATGGCGCGGCCACATACCCTGCTGATGATCCGGCACGGCGAGAAGCCCTCAGGCGGCGGCCGGGGCGTCGATGAGCAGGGCAACGCCAGCCCGAGCGGACTGACCCCGAGAGGATGGGCGCGGGCGGGCGCGCTGGTCACGCTGTTCGCGCCGAACAGCGCGACGTTCAATGCCGCGCTGCCCTGTCCTGGTGCCCTCGTCACCCCCCGGTATACCGAGCGGCGACACCGTTCCTACCTGACCGTGCTGCCGCTTTCGCAGCGGCTGGGCGTGGCGATCCGGGCGGCGCACGCCGTCGACGCCCAGCCGACGAAGGTCGTGAAATCCTTGCTGGCGACGGACGCCGCGGTCGTGCTCGTGTGCTGGGAGCACAATCACCTGGCCAAAATCGCCCGCGCCGTCCCCGGCGCCGTGCCGGTCGCCAATCCGGCAGATGTGCCGCCGTCCTGGCCCCGTGAGCGGTTCGATGTGATCTGGCGGTTCGACCTGAATGAGCAGACCGGGCAGTGGACATTCAGATCGCTAGATCAGCAGCTACTGGCCGGGGACCTGTTTTCCGGTGAGCCGGGAGCCTGACTTGGGTCCGCCGGACGGTATGCCGAATTGCCGTCGGTGACCGGTATGGTCTCGGCCATGAGCGACGCGCAGAAGGTGGTGGCGGCGTACTGGGCGGCGGCGGAGGCCAGGGACTGGCCCGCGTTCAATGACCTGATTGCCGAGCACGTGGTGTATGAGGCACCGCAGACCAGGGAGCGGGTTCGCGGGCGGGCGGCCTACGCCCGGTTCAACGCCGAGGGGTTCCTCAGCGACTGGCATCTCACGGTGGAGCGGATCGTCGGCGAGGGCCGGCACGCGGCGAGCTGGATCCAGATGTCCGATGCCGATGACCAGTATCCTGGGCTGTGCTTCTTCGATCTCGATGAGAACGGCCTGATTGCCCGGATCACCGACTTCTGGCCGGCGCCGGCCGAGATTCCGGCCAGCCGCGCCCACCTGGCGGAGCGCTACTAGCAGAGTCCGGCAAATCCGAATTGCGCCGGTGTCCTGATCGCTACACTCGCCCGCATGACTGTCGGCCGCCGTCGCCGCAGACGCGTTCCCCGGCGCCGTTTGCTCGCCTTCGTGCTCGGTGGCGGGGCCGCGCTCGGCGCGGCCGCGGTGGCGGTCGCCGTGGGCATCTCGCAGGCGGCAAGCCCCCCGGCGTGCGCGTCAGCCATGATGGCAGGCAGCCCCGCGCGCAACGCGGCGCAGGGTGCACGGCAGGGCCAGACCAGCGGCGAGGCCACGCACTATGTCCTGCAGGCCGGCGATGGCAACTGCTCATACCCTGGCCTGGCCGCCGGCCAGCTCTACGTGGCCCTATCCCCAGCCGAGTACGGCTCCGCCGCCGCATGCGGCAGCTATCTGCAGGTCACCGGTCCGGACGGATCGGTGACGGCGGAGGTCGTCGACCAGTGCCCGGACTGCCAGACCGGCCACATCGACCTCAGCGAGCAGGCGTTCGCGAAGATAGCACCGCTGTCCGCCGGCCTTGTCCCGGTGACCTATCGCATGATCGCGGACCCGTCGCTCCCCGCGCCGTTGTCGCTGGAGGCCAAGGAGGGCTCGTCGCAGTACTGGCTCGCGCTGCTGCCGATCAACAGCGGCAACCCGGTCACGAGCCTCCGGGTACGCGGCCCGGCTGGCAGCTGGCAGGATCTCGCGCACGCTAGCTACAACTACTGGCTCGCCGCATCAGGCGCGGGACCTGGCCCGTTCACCGTCGAGCTCACCGATTCCGCCGGCCACCAGGTCACCGTGACGGGTATCAGCATCAGCCCCGGCGTCGTCCAGGCCACCAGCACGTGGATGTACGGCGCTGGCGTCCCGCCGCCGGCACCCGCGCCCGCGCCTACGCCCGCGCCGACACGCGCGGTGCACAGTCCCGTGCCCGTGCGCGCCACCGTGCGCCCGGCCCGCAGCCGAAACGCGCCCGTTCCGGTCGCGGACGTCGCGGGCCAGCGGGATCGCAAGGGTCCGCAGGTACCGGCAGCCGCCCCGACACCGTCCTGCTAGCTCAGGGGTCCCGGCGGTTCAGCAACAGAACCGAAGCCGAGCGGGAGGATCAGGGCCGGTCCGGCCTGGCCGCCAGTGACGGCCGGCCCAGCTGACGATCTCTCCCGCGGCCGGCTTTTGTCAGTGTCATCCAGTGGACTGCGCATGTGAGCGCGAGCCAGTGCCAGCTGGCCGGCCACCCGAAGGGACGAGCGTGGAGCCGTTTGACGAGTTCTTCCGCCGGGCGACGGCGACGGCGGCCCGCCCCGGCGGTCACCCCCCGTACGGCTACCAGGCCCGGCTGGCCGCCGATGGCCTGCCCGCTGTGCTGCGGGCGCCGACTGGAAGCGGCAAGACGAGCGTGATGCTGGCGTGGCTATGGCGCCGCCTGCACGGCCCGGATCCGGCCGCAACGCCCCGGCGGCTGATCTACGCCCTGCCGCAGCGCAGCCTGGTCGAGCAGGTGGCCAGCCAGGCCAGCAGCTGGCTGGGCAGGCTGGGCCTGGCCGAGGACGTCGCGCTGCACGTGGTGATGGGCGACGACTGCGCCTCCCGGCGGCAGTGGCGGCCGGACATGCACCGCCCGGCCATCGTGGTGGGCACGGTGGACTCGCTGGTCAGCAAGGCGCTGAACCGCGGCTACGGCATCGGCCGGTCGATCTACCCGATCGACTTCGCGCTGGTCACCAACGGTGCCCACTGGGTTATTGACGAGATTGCGCTGTGCCCGCAGTCGACCACGACGTTGCGCCAGCTGGCCGCGTTCTGCACGGTACTGGGAACGGCTGAGCCATCGGGCCTCACCTGCATGACAGCGGCGGTGACCGCAGCGCTGCCAGGCACCGCTGACCATCCGGCGCCGGGCCCGCAGGACATCCTGGCGATCGAGCCGGCCGAGCGAACGGGCGAGCTGGCGATACGGCTGGACGCGAGCCGTACCGTGCGGCGGCTGGCCGCTGAGCCCGGCAATTACCTCTCGATCGCCGCCGCCGCGGTGCAGCGGCACCGGCCGGGCACGCTCACGCTCGTGGTGCTGAACACCCTGGCGGCCGCCCGCCGGGTGCATGCCGCGCTGCCGGACGGCCCGGCGCGGCGCACACTGCTGCACTCGCGGTTCCGGGGTCACGAACGGCAGCCGCTGGTGCATGCGGTGACGGTCCCGCCGGCCCTGGCCGGGCACATCGTGGTCGCGACGCAGGCCGCCGAGGCCGGCCTCGATCTCGACGCGGCCCTCCTGGTGACCGAGGCCGCGCCGTGGCCCTGCCTCGTCCAGCGGGCCGGGCGCTGCAACCGGACCGGCAGGATCGACGGTGCGGAGCTGATCTGGATCCCCCCGGCCGAGCATCAGCCCTACCAGGAACGGGATATCGCCGCGACCGTCGCCGAGCTGAGCGCACTCGACGGCGTGGCGGTGACCGGAGAGGACCTGCTGGCGCGCCGCGTCGCGACCACGGACCCGCTGGTGACCGTGCTGCGGCGGCCCGATCTGATCGGCCTCTTCGACACTGCCGCCGGCCTGGGCGGCGCGGACCAGGACATCGCGCCGTACGTGCGCGACACCGACGACCTGGACGTCCAGCTGGCCTGGGCCAGCTGGACAGCCAGCGCGCCAGACGGCAGCCCGCCGCCCGACGCGAGGACGCCGCCCGCGCGGTGGCGCTGCCGGGTGCCGCTGCGGGGAGTGGGGGCCCTGCTGGAGCGGGATGTCCGGGTATGGCGCCCCGACCGCGCGCCGGGCGGCTGGTCCAGGGTCACCCGCCAGCAGCCGGCTCGTCCCGGCGAGATGCTGCTGGCGGCGGCGCCGGACGGCGGGTATGACCCGGTATCCGGCTTCGATCCGGCAGCGCCGGGGCCAGTGCCAGACAGCCCGGTTCTGGACAGCCCGGTTCTGGACAGCACGGAGCTGGCGGCGGAGCCGGAGGTGGGGTCCGGCGGCGGACAGGCCCCTGGCGCGGACTCGGCCGGCGCTGCGCGGCCGGACTGGATCACGCTCCAGCAGCACAGCGACGAGACCCGCGATCAGGCGGCGGAGCTGCTCGCGGCGCTAGCCCCGGACCTGCCGGGCCAGGCGCGGCCGGCCGTCGTTGTCGCCGCCTACCTGCACGACGCCGGCAAGGCGCACAGCATCTGGCAGGACGCCCTGTGCGCGCTGGCCGCGCCAGAGCGCCAGGCGGAGATCGACGCAGGCCGGCCGTGGGCGAAGTCCGGCAGCAACGGCCGGCTGAGGTTCGCGGGTGACATCGCGTTCCGGCATGAGCTTGCCTCGCTGCTGCTGATCGACGGGCCGCTGCGAGACCTGCTGGCCGATGCCGGCGACAAGGACCTGGCCCGGTACCTGGTGCTCGCGCACCATGGGATTCTCCGGGTCCAGGTACGTGATCACGCAGCGGCCGGGCACGGCACGCTGCTCGGCCTGGAGCAGGACGCCATCTGTTCAGTGCCGCCGCTGTTCGGCCAGCCGGCCGCGGCCTTCCGGCTCGACCTCCGCCAGTTCGAGCCCGGCCAGCTGGAGCCCGGCCGCTGGAGCCGGCGTGGCTGGAGCCCGGCCCGCTGGAGCCCGGCCAGTTCGAGCCCGGCCAGCTGGAGCCCGGCCCGTTGGAGCCCGGCCCGCTGGAGCCCGGCCAGCTGGAGCCTGGCGGCGGGCGCTCCTGGACACGCGACGCGCTGGCGCTGCGTGACCGGTACGGGCCGTTCGTGCTGGCCTATCTGGAGACAGTGGTCCGGATGGCCGACTGGCGTGCGAGCGCCCAGGCGGAGGTGGCGCGATGACCCCGCCGGGCGGCCTTCCTGCCGCCCGGTTCCTTGATCACGAAGGATCCTGGTGGTCAGGGCCTCCAACATCATTCGGGATCATGGAAACGCGAGCGGAGCAACTGGCTGCCCTCGTTGACATGTGACCATTAGGTCACCTATTCTCAAGGGGTACGCGGAGCGGCATCAAGAGCAGACTGGAGAGTTCGATGGAGAAGGTCTTCGAGATCTACATCCGCACTACCCCGCAGCGCCTCTGGGACGCGATCACCGACAGCGAGACGAGAAGCAAGTACAACTTCGGTGCCGGGATCACCTCGGACTGGACGCCCGGCTCGCACTTCGAGATGGGCCAGCCCGCCTCCGGCCTGCTGCTCGGCGAGGGGGAGAACCTCGAGGTCGACCCGCCGCGCCGGCTCGTGCAGAGCATGGTCGCGCTGTGGGGTGATGACGTGAAGAGCGAGGGAACTACGAGAATCACGTGGGACATCGCGCGGATCGCCGATGACTCCTGCCGCCTGACCGTCACCCACGACCAGCTCCGCGAAGGAGCTAACGACCAGCTCTACGGCGGATGGCCGATGATTCTTTCGGGCCTGAAGACCTGGCTGGAGACGGGCGAGCTGCTCACCACCCCCGGATCGCTGATGTACACCTGACGGCGAGCAGGTTGCTGTCCGGATTCATCCAGTTCAGCCGGGTTTCCGGGCCAGGCTGGCTTCACGGCGCCGTTACAGGACGGAATCACGACGGCAATATGCACCCGGCACCGTGGACAACGTGGCGTTCACGCTGCGGAGACTGGGGAGGCCTGCATGTGCCTATGGAAATTCCGGATCGATATTCCGGGCGATCCGCCGGACATCACTGTCGTCACGGCCGTGCTGGCGCGCTACCCGGCACGCCTGCTGAATATGTCCATGGAACGCGGCTGCCAGCAGGCGACCGGCGAGTTCGTCATTGACCTCCCGCACGACGAGGGGGTCGGGCCGATTCTGTCCGTCTTGCACGACATCAGCCCGCGGGTGCTGATCGGCCGGGAGAAAGCGTGCCTAGCCAGCCGCCCGGCCGCGGCGACGGACGCCGCGGCACCCGTCACCGCCGCACCCGTCACCGCGGCGGCGGGTACGGCGGCCAAGACCAGCGCGGGCCAGAGTGCCGCGGCTACCCGGACCCGGCGAGCCGCTGACCATCGCGTACCCGCCGGCCGGCGGCGGGTCAGCCGAAGACGGCGTCCGGGATGGCGGGCATGATCTGGCCGCGGGCCGCGCCCAGGGGGACGCGGCTGCCCTCCGGCCCGGCGGCGGTGGCGGTAATGACCAGCTCGTCGCCATCGTGCAGCCAGGCGCGGGAGCTTCCGTCCGGCAGCGACAGCGGCTCGCCGCCGTTCCAGGCCAGCTCTATCAGCGAGCCGCGCTGACTGGCCAGCGGGCCGCTGACGGTGCCGGAGGCATACAGGTCCCCAGTCCGGATGCTGGCCCCGTTCACCGTCATGTGGGCCAGCATCTGCGCCGGGCTCCAGTGCATGGTCGCATACGGCGGGCGGGAGATGACGTGACCGTTGAGGGTGACCTCGAAGTCGATATCCAGGCCCCAGTCGGCGGACTCGGCCAGGTAGGGAAGCAGGTCGGTGTCGGCCGACGGCGGCCGCACCCTGGCGTGCTCGAGCGCCGCCAGCGGCACTATCCAGGGCGAGACCGTGGTGCCGAACGACTTGCCGAGGAACGGGCCAAGGGGGATGGTCTCCCAGGACTGGAGGTCACGCGCCGACCAGTCGTTGACCAGGCACACCCCGAATACGTGCTGGGCGAACCGGTTGGCGGGGACTGGCTCGCCCAGCTCGCTTTCCACGCCTACGACGAAGCCGAGCTCGGCCTCGAAGTCGAGCCGCTCTGACGGGCCGAACGAGGGCATGGCAGCACCCGGCTCCCTGAACTGGCCGCACGGCCGCCGCACCGGGGTACCGGACACCATCACGGTCCCCGCCCGGCCGTGGTACCCGAGCGGCAGGTGCCGCCAGCTGGGCGGCATCGGCTCGGCATCCGGCCGGAATATCCGGCCGACATTGGTCACGTGATGCTCGGAGGCATAGAAGTCGACGTAGTCAGCAACCGTGAAGGGCATATGCATCTCGGCGTCGGCCGCGGGCACCAGCAGGTCCTCGACGGCTTCGCGGAAGTGGTCCTGCGACAGCCAGGCCGTGAGCTCGGAGCGGACCTGCGCCCAGGCCATATCTCCGGAATCCAGGAATGCGTCCAGGCTGCCGGAGCTGAACAGGTGCGCCCGGCCGGGCAGCAGCCGCTCACTGGCGGTGGTCAGGTCCAGCACCCGGTCGCCGATGGCCACCCCGACCCGCCGGTACGCCGGGTGGTGCGGCGCTGAGTACGAGCCGTAGGGCAGGGTCTGCAGCCCCAGCGGGTCTTCGGGCGCGATGCCCAGCCATGGGGCGGCCTGGATCTGGGCCATGAGGTTTCTCCGTCCGCTGGTCAGGGTGCCGGCCCGGAATCGACCAGGCCGAGGGCCACCAGGTCGGCCACCGGCTCCTGCGTGCTGCTGGTGCCGACCGAGACGATCATGCTACGTGCGATCCTGGCCTGATCCGGGCTGAGCTGACCGGCCTGGCCGGCGACCCGGCCCGAATCGGCGTCAGCCAGCATCGCCGCTACGGTGCCCCGATCCGCGTCGTCCAGGGCTGCCACGGCGGCCAGCAGCAGGTTCAGGAATCCGTGCTGGCCGGCGCTGGTCTGGCTCGCCTCCTGGCGCACGCCGTGCTGTACGCCGGCCGTGCACGTGCACGCGAGCCGCCGGTCGGCCAGCGCGACCAGGCACCCCGCCAGCAGCTCATCGCCGGGAAAGGCATCGGCGTCCGCGCCGCCGGTGCGCAGCTTCAGCCGGTATCCGTGCCCGGCCACGAGGTCCAGGACGTCGCCGGTGAGGTCCGCCAGCGGTACCTCCAGGTAGGCAGCCGCGCCCGCCAGCAGCATCCCGTCGAGCGCGTCGGCCAGCTCGGCAACGCCATCACCGCCGCCGGCCGGCACCTCCACCGCGCGAAGTCGCAGGCGCGGATCGGCGGCGACCTCGTCCAGGGCGTCCTCAAGCCCGCTGGCGCCGCGGGTGACGACCAGCGACAGGTCGATTTCCGGAACGCCTCCTGCGGTGAGCGCCAGCCGCAGTGCGCCGATGCGGGTGTCGGGGCAGGCAAACGGGCCTGTCATCTCCCGGTACCAGGCGCCCTGGTGAGCGAGGTGCCCGGCCAGGGCGGCCGGCATGGCCAGATCGGCGGGCGGAAACAGGGATGCCTCGCTGAACAAGGCGCGCACGAGGATGGCGATGCCGCCTGTCTGGCTGCTCATCTGCGCTCCCGGTAACTGGCTGAGGCGAGAAATGAACCTACCAGCACGGGCCTGCGGCCGTTACTGCCCACGGAGCGCTGGCCGGCCAGGCCTCGTCCAGATCAACGGCAAGGGCATGGACACTAACGCGACAGCAAGCCAAAACGGGGACTGGCGGGCCAGTGCGCAGATAGCTTGACGTCGAGACACGGCCAGTGCGCAGATAGCTTGACGTCGAGACAGTTGCCGGGCTAGCCTGAATCCAGGTAGCTTGATGTCGAGATAGTTGATGTTGAGCTGCTGGTCGCGGATGCAGGTGACCGCATCGCTGGATTGACCGGCGGGGGCGGGGGTACCGGGGGGCCGCGACTGAGGCAGGATTCAGGAGACGGTGGGCGCGCAGTCCGGACGGGACGCGTGAAAACCACGGGCCGGACACAGCAGGAGGCCAGGACGATGACCGGGAACAGCTTCGGCAGCCGCGCGACGCTTCGGGTGGGCCAGACCAGCTACGAGATCCACCGGCTCGATGCGGTGGGATCGGCCGGCGACCTCCCGTTTAGCCTGAAGGTCTTGCTGGAGAACCTGCTCCGTACCGAAGACGGGCTCAATGTCACCGGGGACCATATCCAGTCGCTGGCGCAGTGGGACCCGGCCGCCGCGCCCGATACCGAGATCCAGTTCAGCCCGGCCCGCGTCATCCTGCAGGACCTGACCGGGGTTCCCGCCGTGGTCGACCTGGCCACGATGCGCGAGGGCATGCAGGCGCTCGGCGGCGATGCCGGCCAGATCAACCCGCTGGTCCCGGCTGAGCTGGTCATCGACCACTCGGTCATCGCCGACGTGTTCGGCCGGCCGGACGCGTTCGAGCGCAATGTGGAGCTGGAATTCCACCGCAACCGGGAGCGGTTCGCGTTCCTGCGCTGGGGACAGGACGCGCTGCGCCAGTTCCGGGTGGTGCCGCCGGGCACCGGGATCGTGCATCAGGTCAACATCGAGCACCTGGCGCGGGTGATCATGACGAGCGGCGTGGGCGGCGGCGGTGGCGATGCCGGCCAGGACGGGGCGGTCAGCGCCTACCCGGACACCTGCCTGGGCACCGACTCCCACACGACCATGCAGAACGGGCTGGGCGTGCTGGGCTGGGGCGTGGGCGGGATCGAGGCCGAGGCGGCGATGCTCGGCCAGCCGGTGTCGATGCTCATCCCGCGGGTAGTCGGATTCCGGCTGACCGGGGAGATGCCGCCCGGCACGACGGCCACCGACCTGGTGCTCACGATCACCCAGCTGCTGCGCAAGCACGGGGTCGTCGGCAAGTTCGTCGAGTTCCACGGCGAGGGGATATCCGCCGTGCCGGTGGCCAACCGGGCGACGATCGGCAACATGAGCCCGGAATTCGGCTCAACCTGCGCGATCTTCCCGATCGATGCCGAGACGCTGACTTACCTGCGGCTGACCGGCCGGGCGCCGGAGCACGTGGCCCTGGTCGAGGCGTACGCCAAGGAACAGGGGCTGTGGCACACCCCGGATCATTCCGCGCGGTACTCCGAGGAACTCGAGCTCGACCTGTCCACCATCGTCCCGTCGCTGGCCGGCCCGAAGCGGCCGCAGGACCGGGTGGCGCTGTCGGACGCGAAGGCCTCGTTTCGCGCGGCGCTCGGGACCTACGTGGAGATGGACAGCCTGGACGACGAGATCGCCGATACCTTCCCGGCATCCGACCCGGTAGCCGCGGAAGCCAACGGGCGGCCCGAGAACGACACCAACATCCCCGCGCCGGCGGGCGGCGGCGGGCGGCCGTCCGCGCCGACCCCGGTGACGATGGACGACGGCACCCAGACCTCCGTCGATCATGGCTCGGTCGTGATCGCCGCCATCACCTCCTGCACCAACACCTCCAACCCGTCGGTCATGGTCGGCGCGGCGCTGGTCGCCAAGAAGGCGGTCGAGGCCGGGCTGAGCCGCAAGCCGTGGGTTAAGACCACGCTCGCGCCGGGCTCCAAGGTCGTCATGGACTACTACGAGCGGGCCGGGCTGACGCCGTACCTGGAGAAGCTCGGCTTCAACCTGGTCGGGTACGGCTGCACCACCTGCATCGGCAACTCGGGTCCGCTGCCGGAGTCGGTCAGCGCCGGGGTCGCCGAGAACGACCTGGCCGTCGTCTCGGTGCTGTCGGGCAACCGGAACTTCGAGGGCCGCATCAACCCCGACGTGAAGATGAACTACCTCGCGTCACCGCCGCTGGTGGTCGCGTACGCGCTGGCCGGGACGATGGATATCGACCTGACCCGCGAGCCGCTCGGCACCGGCTCCGACGGCCAGCCCGTGTACCTGGCCGACCTGTGGCCGTCCGAGGCCGATATCGCCGACATCGTGCGCGACTCGGTCGCGGCGGAGATGTTCACCCGCGGCTACGCCGATGTGTTCCAGGGCGATGAGCACTGGCAGGACCTGGAGGTGCCGCCGGGCGAGCTGTTCGCGTGGGATGACGACTCTACCTACGTGCGGCGGCCGCCGTACTTCGACAACATGCCCGCCGAGCCGGAGCCGCTGACCGACATCCACGGCGCGCGGGTGCTCGCCCTGCTCGGCGACTCGGTTACCACCGATCACATCTCGCCGGCCGGAGCGATCAAGACCGACAGCCCGGCCGGGAAGTACCTGACCGACCACGGCGTGGAGCGGCGCGACTTCAACACCTACGGCTCGCGGCGCGGCAACCACGAGGTCATGATCCGCGGCACGTTCGGCAACATCAGGCTGCGCAATCAGCTCGCGCCGGGCACCGAGGGCGGGTTCACGGTCAAGCTGCCGGAAGACTCGCCGATGTCGATCTACGACGCGTCCAGGGAGTACATCGCCGAGGGCACCCCGCTGCTGGTGCTCGGGGGCAAGGAGTACGGGTCGGGCTCGTCGCGCGACTGGGCAGCCAAGGGCACCCTGCTGCTCGGCGTCCGCGCCGTGCTGGTGGAGTCGTTCGAGCGGATTCACCGGTCCAACCTGATCGGGATGGGCGTGCTGCCGCTGCAGTACGCCGAGGGCGAGAACGCCGCCTCCCTGGGCCTGACCGGGCATGAGGTATTCGACGTGCTCGGGATTGAGGCGATGAACTCCGGCGAGATTCCCCGTGAGGTGACGGTGCTGGCCGACGGGCGGGAGTTCCGCGCGCTGGTGCGGATCGACACGCCGGGGGAGGCCCAGTACTTCCGGCATGGCGGGATCATGCAGTACGTGCTGCGCTCGCTGGCGGCGAAGGGCTGACGGGCGGCGCGCCGGTCGTGGCGCACTGATGACGGTGCCGGGCTGGGCTGGGCACAGGGCTGAGAGGTCGGACGTTAGCAGGACGGGCAGGCGCGGGCTGGGTACGGCACTGCTGGTGGCCGGGATACTCGCGCTGGCGTTCAACCTGCGGGCGGCGATCAGCAGCCTGCCGCCGGTCTTCCTGGAGCTGTCCGGCACGCTGCACATCTCGGTCGGGATCGAGGCTGTGCTGGCCGCGGTCCCGGTGCTCTGCTTCGGCGTGTTCTCCGGCTTCGCCGCGCCGCTCAGCCGGCGGTTCGGCGAGGAGCGGGTACTCGGCGCGGCGCTGATCCTGCTGGCCGCGGGACTGCTGCTGCGCGGCGTCTGGCCGCGGGTGATGCTGTTTCCCGGCACGGTGATCGCGAGCGGCGCGATAGCGCTGATGAACGTCCTGCTGCCGAGCCTGATCAAGCGCCGCCATCCGGACCAGGCAGGCCTGCTGATCGGCCTGTACCTGCTGTCGCTGGCGGCCGGGGCGATCGTGGCCGCGCTGATCGCGGTACCGCTGTTCACCGCCGTGGCCGGCACGGGCGGCGGGGGGACGGGCCAGGGGAATGTGGCCGGCGCGGTGCGGCTGACGCTCGGGGTATGGGCGCTGCCCGCCCTGGCAGCCGCCGTCGTCTGGGTGCCGCAGCTGCGATTCCGGATGCTGCCCAGGCGCACGGAGCCGGCAGTGCCGGGAGTGCCCGCGGTGCGGGACGCGCCCGCGGTACCGGGCGGGCACAGGCTGACCAGAAGCGCGCTGGCCTGGCAGGTGACCGCCTTCATGGGGCTGCAGAGCCTGACCTACTACGCGGCGCTGTCCTGGTTCCCGACGCTGTTCAGGGACCGCGGCGTCAGCGCGGCCCACGCCGGTGACCTGCTCGCCGTGATGAGCCTCGGCAACGCGTTCACCGCGCTGCTCATGCCAGTACTGGCGCATCGGGCCCGTGACCAGCGCATGCTCGTGGCGATCTCGGTGCTGATCACCGCCGCGGGGATGGCAGGCGCCGCGTTCGGCCCGCTCGGCACGGCGGCACCGCTGATGTTCCTGCTCGGGCTCGGGCAGGGCGCGACGCTCGGCCTGAGCATCTTCCTGTTCACGGCGCGCGCCCCTGACCCGGCGACGTCGGCGTCTTTGTCCGGGTTCGCGCAGGCGGCGGGTTACCTGTTCGCCAGCACCGGCCCGCTGCTGATCGGTTTCCTGCACGCGGTCACGGGCGGCTGGGCGATCCCGGTCTGGGCGCTGCTGGCCTTCACCATGCTCGAGCTGGTCAGCGGCTGGCTGGCGGGCCGGGACCTGAAGGTACCGGCCGATATCCCCCGTATCTATCGCGCAACTTCGCGCGGCGGATTGAACCGGTTAAGGCGTGCGGACGTTGTCTCGCGGAGGGACGCGAGCTCACTCTTAGTGCGTCTCGCCCCAACAGAAAGCTCTCACCACGAGCACAGGGCCGGCCAGTGGCCGGCTGAAGACCTGACCAGCCGGGGGGGCAAATGGAGAGGTTTCTGATGTTAGCGGTCAGCGTGCGGCAGCCCTGGGCCTGGGCGATCGCTCGCGGTCACAAGCCGGTGGACAACCACGACTGGGACACCCGTTTCCGGGGAGCACTGGCCATCCACGCCTCGTTGAGAGTGGATCTTGATTCATCGGAGAGCCCGGCCATCCGTGCGGCTCACTGGGATCCCGATGATCCGGCGGCCGCCATCGGCGGCATTGTCGCGGTGGTCAGGCTGTCCGGCGTCTGCACCGCCGCCATGCCGGGATCGGTGTGGTGGGGTTCCGGGCCGGGCCCGGAGCCGGATGCCGGGCCGGGTCTCGGAACGGAGCCGGGTCTCGGAACGGGGCCGGGCCCGGGAGCGGAGCCGGGGTCGGCTCTGGGGACGGGCGAGGCGTGCGCGTGCGGCACGTGGGCGAATCCCGGCCGGTATCACTGGCAGCTGTGCGATCCGCGGCCGCTGTCGCAGCCGGTCTTCGCGGTCAGCGAGACCGACGACCAGGGACTGTGGGAACTGCCGCCCCCGGTGGCCGCCGAAGTGGCCAGGCTCCTTGCTGTGCCCGCGTAGGCGCGAGCCGGGCGGGGCAGCCGTGTCAGCAACTGGCGGCGAGGCGCCGGTGCGCCCTGTGCCCGCCCGAAATAGACTCGGTGGACTGCCCTGGGCCAGGCCCGCGCCAGGCGCGGGTCAAGGCAAGCCAGGACGGGGCGCCCGGATGAGGCCGCAGGCTGATCACAGTATGGCCGACAATCACGAGGAGACCAGGTGACACTGCTGGAGTCGATCTCGGGCCCGCGGGATCTGAAGGAGCTCAGCGCCGAGGACCTGCCGCAGCTGGCAGCGGAGATCCGTGACCTGCTGATCCGGGTCGTCTCCAAGAACGGCGGCCACCTCGGGCCGAATCTGGGCGTCGTGGAGCTCACCATCGCCCTGCACCGCGTCTTTGACTCGCCGGCTGACCGGATCATCTTCGACACCGGCCACCAGTCGTACGTGCACAAGCTGCTCACCGGCCGGGTGGCGGGATTCGAGCAGCTGCGCCAGCGCGGCGGCATGTCCGGCTACCCGAGCCGGGCCGAGTCCGAGCACGACGTGATCGAGAACTCGCACGCCTCCACCAGCCTGTCCTACGCGGATGGCCTCGCCAAGGCCTACCAGCTCAGAGGCGAAACGCACCGGTCGGCGGTCGCCGTGATCGGCGATGGCGCGCTGACCGGCGGGATGGCCTGGGAGGCGCTGAATAACATCGCCGGGGCGCCCGGCCGGCGGCTGGTGATCGTCGTCAACGACAATGGCCGTTCCTACCAGCCGACCATCGGCGGGCTCGCTGAGCACCTCGCCGCCGTCCGGGTGTCCCAGCGGTACGAGAACGTGCTCGACTACATCAAGACCACGCTGTCGCGGACCCCGCTCGTAGGCACGCCGCTGTACGAGACGCTGCACGGCATCAAGAAGGGCGTCAAGGACGTCCTGCAGCCGCAGGTGCTGTTCGAGGATCTCGGCCTGAAGTACCTCGGCCCCGTGGACGGCCACGACGAGCAGGCCGTCGAGCATGCCCTGCGCCGGGCCCGCGAATTCGGCGGTGCCGTGCTCGTGCACGTGATCACCACCAAGGGATTCGGTTACCCGCTGGCCGAGGAGAACGACCAGGACTGCCTGCATCAGGTCGGCCCGGCGCCGGCGGTGCGGCCGAGCGGATCACCGGCTGTGCCGGCAGGCCGGCCGTGGACTCAGGTATTCGGCGAGGAGCTGGCGGCGATCGGCGCCCGGCGCCCTGACGTGGTGGCGATCACCGCGGCGATGCTGCATCCCACCGGGCTGGCGCAGTTCGCCGCGGCCTATCCCGACCGGGTCCACGACGTGGGAATCGCCGAGCAGCACGCGGTGACCAGCGCGGCCGGGCTGGCCATGGGCGGTATGCACCCGGTCGTCGCGATCTACGCCACCTTCCTCAACCGGGCCTTTGACCAGGTGCTGATGGACGTGGCGATGCACAAGCTCCCGGTCACGTTCGTGCTGGACCGGGCCGGCGTCACCGGCCCGGACGGGGCCAGCCACCACGGCATGTGGGACGGCTCGATCCTGCAGGTCGTGCCGGGGCTGCGGGTCGCCGCGCCGCGAGACGGGACCCGCCTGACCGAGCTGCTGCGCGAGGCGGTGGCGGTGAGCGACGGCCCGACAGCGCTGCGATTCTCGCGCGGGACAGTCGCCGAGGACATCCCGTCCGTCGGGAAGCTCGGCACCATGGACGTGCTGCGCGCGCCGGGTCACGGCCTCGGCCCGGACGTGCTGCTGATCGGCGCCGGGCCGATGGCGGGCGTCTGCGTCCAGGCCGCGCAGCGGCTCGCCGATCACGGCATCGGCGTGACCGTGATCGACCCGCGCTGGGTCCAGCCGGTGGACGAGGCGCTAGCGGGCGCGGCCCGGGCCCATCGCCTGGTCGCCGTGGTCGAGGATAACGGCCGGGCCGGCGGGTTCGGCGACGCGGTCTGCCGGCTTCTGCGCGATCACGACGTGGAGACCCCGGCGAAAACGTTCGGCCTGCCCCAGCAGTTCCTGGCCCACGGGGAGCGGGCGCAGATCCTCGACGCGGCCGGCCTCACGCCGCAGCACCTGGCCAGGGACATCACGGCGGCAGTGGCCCGCCGGACCCCGGAACTGGCGCACGACCAGCCGACCTGACCAGCGGTCCCGCCGGCCGGAGTGGCCGCAGGCCGGTGCTGACGGCCGACCGGTAGTGACGGCCGGCCGGCGGGCGGCTATCTTGCTGTATGAACACCCATTTACCTGGATTTCCGCCTAAGCCAGTCAATGATGCCTGGTCGCGCCGGCCGCTGCCACACGGGCCGCGACAGAGTTGACCCCCGCTCACCGGAAGTAGGTAGATCATGCGCAAGGAAAAGCCCGGCGGGATGATCGTCGGCCTCCCGAAGCGGCTCGGCTGGATCGCCACGGCCGCTGTCACCGTGCTCGCGCTGGCCCCGGCCGGCGCCACCTCGGTACAGGCCGCGAGCACGGCCCGGGCCGCCGCCAGCACCGCCCGTACCGCTGCCCGTGCCGCCGCCCCGGCCGCGCGCGAGCGGGTGCCGAGCCCGAAGGTGACCGGGCCCATCACCGGCGGCACCCACGGCCGGCCGTTTACCTCCTCGCCCGTGCCGCTCGGCCCGGCCGGGTACACCCAGAAGGAGTACTTCCTGACGGGTACCGCGACGGGCTACGGGCAGGTAGGCACGTGGGGCACTAACGGCCGCTGGAAGGCCGCCGCCGTGCCCGGCGAGACCGCGCCGTACAAGACGCGGATCCTGGTCCGGCGGCCGGTCAGCCCGGCCCGCTTCAACGGCACCGTGGTGGTCGAGTGGCTGAACGTCAGCTTCAACGCCGACATCGATCCTGACTTCCTCTACGAGAGCCAGCAGCTGGTGGCCGCGGGATACGCCTGGGTGGGCGTCTCCGCGCAGCAGCTGGGGGTGCAGGGCCCGCTCGGGCTGACGAACTGGGACCCGGCCCGGTATCAGACGCTGAGCCATCCGGGCGACACGTTCTCCTACAGCATCTTCTCCCAGGCCGCCGAGTCCCTGCTGCGCCCGAATGGGCCGAATCCGCTCGGACCGCTGCACCCCAGGGCGCTGATCGCCGACGGCGAGTCCCAGTCCGCGGGCCGGATGGTGACCTACGCCAATGCCATCCAGCCGCTCGACCGGCTCTTCAGGGGATTTTTGATCCACAGCCGCGGTGCGGGCGGGGCGCCGATATCCCAGGCGCCGCAGGCTGCTCCCGCGATGCCCGCCGTGGCGCAGACCAGGACCGACATCGGCGTGCCCGTCCTGACGGTCGAGACGCAGACCGACATCCTCGTTAACGGCGGCCTTGGCTACCTGCCGGCGACCCAGCCCGACAGCCGCTGGTTCCGGCTCTGGGAGGTGGCCGGCACATCGCACGTCGACAGTAACGAGCTCGGCCTGACTTCCAGCGAGATCCTGCGGGACATCCCGACGTTCCCGCAGGGCGCGTGCGCCGCGCTGCCCAACGACGGGCAGGAGCGCTACGTGATGGATGCGGGCCTGGCCCGGCTGAACCGGTGGGTCAGAGCCGGCGTCCCGGCACCGCGCGCTCCGCGCATCGACATCAGCAACGGCGCGTACGTGACGGACAAGTTCGGCAACGCGATCGGCGGCGTCCGCACCCCGGCCGTGGACGTCCCGACCTCGACCCTGACCGGAACGGGCAACACCGGCAGCAGCCTGGTCTGCTTCCTGCTCGGAACGACCACCCCGTTCACCGCGGCCCAGCTGGCCGCCCTGTATCCGCTGCACAGTGACTACACGGCGGCGGTGGAGCGGTCGGCGGCCCGCGAGGTTCGCCGGGGGTTCCTGCTGCCCGCTGACGCCCTCCAGATCGACCAGGCCGCGGCGGGATCCCAGATCGGCCTGCCCGCTCCCACCGGCTGAGCATTGCTGCCCGGGCCCGCGACCCGCGGGCCCGGGCAGCAATCAGGCCGCGGGCAGGGCAGAATCACGTGGTATGAAGACCCTCGAGATTGCCGTCGTCGGCTCCGGCCCGGCCGGCCTGTATACCGCCGAGGCGCTGATCAAGCAGTCGGCCGCGCTTGACCCGCCGCAGCCGATCAGGGTGGACGTGCTTGACCGGCTGCCTACCCCGTACGGCCTGGTCCGCTACGGCGTGGCGCCGGATCACAAGTCGATCAAGTCCATCGCTGACTACCTGCGCGGCGTCCTCGAGCACGAGGGGGTCAGCTTCGTCGGCGGAGTGCATCTCGGCGATGACGTGACCCGCGATGACCTGCTGGCCTGCTATGACGCCGTGGTGTACGCGACCGGGGCGATGCGCGACCGGCGGCTCGGCATTCCCGGCGAGGACCTGCCCGGCAGCTACGCCGCCACTGACTTCGTGAACTGGTACTGCGGGCATCCCGACGTCGACCCGGCAGCGTTCACCCTGGATGCCGAATCGGTCGCGGTCATCGGAGTCGGCAACGTCGCCGTGGACGTCGCCCGCATCCTGATCAGGGACCCGGCCGAGCTGCGCGAGACCGACGTCTCCCAGCCGGTGCTCGAGGCGCTGATGGCCAGCAAGGTCCGCGAGGTGCACATGATCGGCCGCCGCGGCCCGGCCCAGGCCAAGTTCACCACCAAGGAGCTGCGCGAGCTCGGCGAGCTTGAGGGGGTGGACGTGGTCGTGGGCGACGGCGAGGCTGACCTGGACGCCTTCGACCCGACGGGCGAGAGCGGGCGGCTGGCGGCCAGTGACCGGCACGTGCGCGGGAACTACACGGTGATCTCGCTGTGGGCGGGCCGCGCCCCGCAGGGCCGCTCCCGGAGGCTGACCCTGCGCTTCTGGCTGCGGCCGGCAGAAATTCTCGGGCCGCAGCAGGTCACCGGCCTCACCCTGGAGCGCACCAGGCTGGATCAGACCGGCGCGTTCACCGGGACCGGCCAGTACGAGACGCTCGCCACTCAGATGGTGCTCAGATCGGTCGGCTATCAGAGCGTGCCGCTGCCGGGAGTGCCGTTCGACGAGCGGTCCTCGGTCGTGCCGAACGCGGAAGGCCGCGTCCTGGCCGCCGACGGCCAGCCGCTGCCCGGCGAGTATGTCGCGGGCTGGCTCAAACGCGGCCCGACGGGCGTGATCGGCACCAACAAGTCCGACGCGGCGCAGACCGTCCGGTCGCTGCTGGCCGACCTGGCGGGCGGGCCCGGCCCCGGCGACGTGCAGCTGCCCAGGGCGGGCCTGCTGCGCTACCCCGATCCGGCCCCTGGCCAGGCGGCGGACCCGGCCGTGCCGCAGGCGGTCGCCTCGCGCTTCGCGGAACTGCTCGCGGCACGCGGCACGCGGCCGGTCAGCTACGCCGACTGGCTCAGGATCGAGACCGCCGAGCGGGAGCTCGCCGCCGCGCTCGGCCGCGGGGCCAGGGTCAAGCTGCCCAGCCGGGAGGCCCTCCATCAGGCCTGTGGCTTCAAGAGCAGGCCCGAGGCCGGGTGACGATCGGCGGCGGTTACGGTGCCGCCCGGCGCAGCCGGTCGGCCAGCGCCCGGACCTGCTCCATCAGCTCGGCTGGCTCCAGCACCGTGAAGTCGGTGTCCAGCCAGGCCAGATGGGCGGCAATTGCGCTCAGTGAATCAGCGCCGGTCGTGAGCACGCAGGTGTCCTGACCGGCCGGCTCCACCACGCCGGAGCTCGGCGAGATTAGCTCGGCCACGACATGGGCGGGCGCGTGCATGAGTATCCGGGCGCGATGCTGGTACGGCGCGGCGGTCACCGCGGTGGCCACGAACGAGGCGGCGTCCGGCGGGTCACGCGGGACGAACCGGACGCCGCACCCCCGCGGCGCATCGATGCGGTCGACGCGGAATGTCCGCCAGTCGTCGCGGTCGGTGTCACGCGCGACCAGATACCAGCGCCGGCCGGTGTGGACTAGGCGGTGCGGCTCCACGATGCGGGCGCTCACGCTGCCGTTGCGGCCGGTGTAGCCGAACGCCAGCCGCTGATAGCCGCGGCAGGCTCCGGCGATCAGGGTCAGCATGGCCGGGTCGACGGTCGGTGCCAGGCTGGGCAGCTGCACGGTGGCCTGCTGCAGGGCGGCCGTGCGCTCTCGCAGCCGGGCCGGCAGTACCTGCTCGAGCTTGGCCAGTGCGCGCAGCGCTGTCTCCTCGATGCCCGTCACGGTGTTGCTGGCGGCGATACGCAGGCTGATAACGACCGCGACCGCCTCGTCGTCGTCCAGCAGCAGGGGCGGCAGCGCCGCGCCGGCTCCGAAGCCGGTAACCGCCGGCTACCCCGGGAGCGGCGTGGACCGGGTAGCCGAGGTCGCGCAGCCGCTGCACGTCGCGGCGCAGGGTGCGCGTAGTGACGGCCAGGCGGCCGGCCAGCTCGGCGCCGGTCCAGTCCGGCCGTATCTGCAGGATCGACAGCAGCCGCAGCAGCCGGGCCGAGGTTTCCAGCATGAATCCGAGTGTCGCACCAATTGAGGACCAGAGCTGTCCGCATATGCGTCTAGCGTCTCCTGGCATGGACTGGAACACGCAACTGGTCGATCAGCTCGACTTGCACTGGACTAGTCAGCTGCGGCCTCGCCTGGACGGCCTGACCGATGACGAGTACTTCAGGGAGCCGGTCGCGGGCTGCTGGAGCGTCCGCCCGCGCGGGCACAGCACGGCCCCGATCTCGGCAGGTCCTAGTGGCTACGTGATGGAGTTCGCGTACCCTGCGCCGGACCCCCCGCCGGTCACGACCATTGCCTGGCGGCTCGCGTACATCATCGTGGGCGTCTTCGGGGCGCGCAACGCGTCGCACTTTGGCGGCCCGCCGGCCGAATGGCGCACCTTTGAGTACGCGGGGACGGCGGCCGGTGCGCTGGCCCAGCTCGATGACGGCTACGCCGCCTGGGTCAAGGGGGTACGCGAGCTGGGCACCGAGAAACTGTCCGAAGCCTGCGGCCCGGCCGAGGGCGAATACGCGGATCGCCCACTGGCTGAGATGGTGCTGCACGTCAACCGTGAGGTCATCCACCATGGCGCGCAGATCTCCCTGCTGCGCGACCTCTACCTGTGGCAGGAGTGAACCAGATGGCATACGACTTCCAGGTCACCGTGGACGCGTCGCAGCCGCATGTCCTGGCCGACTGGTGGGCCGACGCCCTGGGGTGGGCCGTCGAGCCGTCCGATGAGGCGTTTATCCGGCGCATGATCGCCGAGGGCTACGCCACCGAGGACGACACGATGACCCACAACGGGACGCTGGTCTGGAAAGAGGGCGCCGCCATCCGGCACCCCGGTGACGGCACCGAGCGCGCTGACCGTAAGCGGATGCTCTTCCAGCTCGTGCCCGAGTCCAAGTCCGTGAAGAACCGGATCCACGTGGATGTGTGGGTCGGGGCCGATCAGGTCGAGGCCGAGCTGAAGCGGCTGACGGCCAGCGGCGCGACGTTCCTGCACCGGGCCAGCCAGGGGCCGCAGAGCTGGGTCACGATGGCCGACCCCGAGGGCAACGAGTTCTGCATCTGCTGATCAGCGAGCGCAAGAGCACCGAGCCGGGCAGCGACCGCACCTGCTGGGTCAGCTGCCGGTAAGGCGCAACACCGGAGCGGGCGTCCAGGTGAAACTCGATCACCCGGTTCCCTCAGGACAGACGGCGGCGGCGGATCCACCAGAAGCAGAGCCCGGCCAGCGCGAGGGCGGCGATGAGGAAGATCGCTGTCTCGTACCACTGGAGGGCCCAGTAGCGGCTGGCGGGCTGGTAGGTCACCAGTTGCCTGAGGTGCAGCGGGACGAGCGAGTTCTGGCACGCCTGGAAGGTGGCCGTGCTGCTCAGGCAGGCCGGGGTGGGCGGCCCGGTGAACACCTGCCCGGACGGCTTGATGGCCTGGTTGGACAGGATCCAGGCACCCGGCTTGCTCACCGCCGCGGTCACGGTCATCCGACCGCCGTTCGAGACACTCATCCCTTCGATATTCGCGGGATTGAGCGCCATGGTGGCGCTGACGGGCGCGATCAGGTGCGGCCGGACCCACAGGGGCATGGCGACCTGGACGGCGGCGAAGATGGCCAGGGTGATGGCCATGGCAGGCACGGTCCGGCGGATGAGCAGCCCGACAGCGACCCCGAGGGTGAAAGCGAAGGCGGCGTATCCGACGGGGGCGATGCCGCGCGCGTCGAACAGCACAGGCGCCAGCCGGGTGAGTATGCCGACGGATTGAGCCGAGCTTACGAGCGGTGCCACCCGTTCGACCGGGCTGGCCCACCAGGTCACCATGAGGCTGAACAGGCCGGCGGCAGCCATGCTGGCCAGGCCGATGAGGCCGAGCTTGACCACGATCCAGCCGGTACGGGTGACGCTCTGGTTCCACGCCAGCCGGAAGGTCCCGGCCTCCAGCTCGCGGGTGATCAGCGGTGCCCCCCAGAAGACGCCGATGACGGCGGGCACCGCGTACAAGACCCCGATGCTGAGGTAATACAGGATGCGGTAGGTACCGTCAGGTTTCAGCTGGTTCAGAAAGCTGGTGGCGAGCTTCCCGCAGTCGCCATGGGCGTGGCAGGCCGGGATCCCGCTGGTGCTGTAGAGGGAGGCCAGGTGCGGGCCGGTGGCCGCTAGGGCGATCGCGGCAACGGCCAGGGCGGCGAGCGCCACCCAGGCCTGGACGCGGAACTGGCGCCAGGTCAGCCAGATCATCGCTGTACCTCCAGTGCGGGACGGTGGTTGCGCCGGACGCCGGCGGCCTGGCTCATGTAGGCCAGGACCAGGTCCTCCAGGCTGAGCTGCTCCACCGTCCAGGCCGGGTCGTGGATCGCGGTGCCGGTGCGGACGGTCAGGGTGGTCTGCCGGTCGGTGTGGCTGGCCTGGATGACCTGCCAGTCGGCCGGGAGGGTGCCGGGGTCGCGGCGGGCCCCGGTGAGCAGGTGATGGGTGGCCAGCAGCTCATCGACCTCGCCGACGACCTGCACGCGGGCGGCGGCCATGACGATCAGGTAGTCGCAGACCCGCTCCAGGTCGGCGACCAGGTGCGAGGACAGCACGACGCTGGCCTCGCGCTCGGCCGTGAATTCCATCAGGCTCTGCAGGAACTCGCGCCTGGCCAGCGGGTCGAGGCTGGCCACCGGCTCATCCAGGATCAGCAGCTCGGGCCGCTTGGCGACCGCCAGGGTGAGGGCCAGCTGGGCGCGCTGGCCGCCCGATAGCTTCCCGGCCCGCTGGGCCGGGTCCAGGTCCAGCCGCTCGATCCGGCTGCGAGCCAGCCCGGCGTCCCAGCCGGGGTTGAGATGGGCGCCCAGGCGCAGGTGACCGGCGACCGACAGCGACGAGTAGGTGGGCGTGTCCTGCGCGACGAAGCCGACCCTGGCCAGCTGCGCCGGGCTGTCGGCCGGCTGGCCGCCGAGGACCTCGATCGTGCCCGTCGTCGGCGCCAGCAGGCCGACGGCCAGGTGCAGCAGCGTGGTTTTCCCGGCGCCGTTCGGGCCGACCAGCCCGACCACGCGCCCGGCGGGGATGCTGAGGGTGCAGCCGGACAGCGCCCAGCGGCGCCGGTACCGCTTGCCCAGCCCGCTGGCTTCCAGGACGGTCATGCTATGTCCTCCTCAGTGGCGGCCCGAAAGGTAGTGATGAACAGGGACTCGATGCTCTCCTCGTCCAGCCCGGCCCCTCGGGCTTTGGCGAGCCAGCGCTGCAGGTCACGGCGCAGCGGAGCGTGCGCGGCGATGGAGGCGCCGCTGAGGGTCCCGGTCACGAAGGTGCCGACCCCCGGCCGGGGCGCCACCAGGCCGTCGTGCTCAAGCTCCCGGTAGGCCTTGAGCACCGTGTTGGGGTTGATCGCCAGCTGCGCGACCACGTCCTTGACCGTCGGGAGCTGGTCACCCATCCGCAGCAGGCCCAGCCGCAGGGCATGGCGGACCTGGTGGACCAGCTGCAGGTACGGCGCTACGCCCGAGCGAGCCTCCAGATGGAACTCGATCATTCGTCCCTCACTTCATCTAGATAACTAGCACATTAGCATACTGGGTAGCTGGTTCGTCAACGTAAATAAACGCGGCCGATCGAGACGGCCCGTCCAGGGCACGATCAGGCACGTGCTTCCGGTATACGGTGAGGCGGTGAGGTCGGCACCGGTACGAGGCGGGCTACTGCGCTTTGTCCTGTCCGCGGGGCTGGGGACCGCGGCCATCACGGGCGCGGTGACCGCCGCAGCCCCGTCCGCGAGTGCGGCCGCCACCCGGCCGGCGGCGGCGCGCCCGGGCGCGGTCCGCCAGCTGATCACCGTCACCGCGTCGTCCGCCACGGCGACGTCCGCGACGCTCGTCGCCTACCGGCTGGTGCGCGGGCGGTGGGTCAGGAAGTTCGGGCCCTGGACGGCGCGGGTCGGCCGGGGCGGCATCGCCCGGCCCGGCCGCAAGCGCGAAGGAGACGGCCGCACGCCCTCCGGGACGTACGGGTTCAGCTTCTTCTTCGGCGTCCTGCCGCGCCCCCCGGTCGCCTTCCGCTACCGGCACGCCTACTCCTACGACGTCTGGGATGATGATCCGTCCAGCCGCCGGTACAACGAGTGGGTGAACGACAGGAGGGCTGATCCAGGGGCCAGCCCGGAGCCGATGCACCAGACGCCCGCCTACCAGTACGCGGCGGTCATCGCCTACAACGCCGCCCGCGTCCCTGGCCGCGGCAGCGCCATCTTCCTGCACGTGGGCACCGGCAGCGCGACAGCCGGCTGCGTGTCGCTGCCGAAGCGGGAGCTGCTGGAGGTGCTGGAATGGCTCAAGCCCGGCCGCTCGCCGCAGATCAGGATCCGGGCCCGGTAGCCTCGGCAGGCGCTTCCTGACGGCCCGTAAGATCATGAGCGGCTGGCTTTGCCGGATCACATTTTACGCAGGAACGCGTTGGCGATCGGGCCCGCGCTGTCGGCCCCGGTGCCGCCGCCCTCGACCAGCACCGCGAAGGCAAGATCCCCGCGATAGCCGATGAACCACCCATGCGAAGGCGGATCGGTGCCAGTTCCGTACTGGGCCGTCCCGGTTTTCCCGAAGACCCCGGCCGGGAAGCCCACCCCGGCCGCGGTGCCGCTGGTGACCACGGCCCGCATCATGGGGCGCAGGGTGCCCAGGATGGCCGCGCTGATCGGCCGCGGCTGGGCCGCCTGGCGCGGCGCCGGGCTGATCACCAGCTGCGGCGGCCGCCAGGCACCGTCCTCGATCGCCGCCGCGACGGTCGCCTGGCTGAGCGGATTGACCAGATCAGTGCCCTGACCGAAGGCGTCGGCCGCCAGATCAACCGGCTCGTGCGGGGTCGTGAACCGGGCTAGCGCGCCACCGATGCCCAGGGCGGGCTGGGCGTTGAAGCCGAACGTGGCCGCCATGGACGCCAGCGCGGGCCCGCTCAGCCGCTGCGTGGCGAGCATGGCGAACGTGGAGTTGCACGACACCGCGAAGGCGGTCTGCAGGCTGGTGGTGCCCAGATGCTCGTTGTTGTCGTTGTGGAATGTCCGGCCATCCACGGTCAGCTGACTGGGGCATTGCACCGTGCTGGACGGGCGCATCCCCGCGCCGGCCAGGGCCGAGGCGGTCACGACCTTGAAGGTGGAACCAGGCGGGAACTCTCCCTCCAGCGCCCGGTCGAAGCCGCCGGGGCGCTCGACCACGGCCAGCACCCGGCCGGTAGACGGCTGGATGACCACCATGTCCACGGGCTTGGTCGTCGCCGCGGACCGCACGGCCTGCGACGCGGCCAGCTGATCCCGCAGCTCGATGCCCGTCCTGACCGGTGTTCCTGGCACCGCGGCGAAACGGGCCGCCACCATGTCGATGTGACGACCAGGGCCTTCGATCCTGATGGTCACCGACGGGCGCCCGGCCAGCTGATCCTGGTAGGCCTGCTCGATCCCGCCCTGGCCGATCAGGTCGCCGGCCCGGTGCGGGGCACCGAGCGCCCTGGCCTGGGCGGCGGTGGCAGCCACCAGACTGCCGGTCAGCAGCGAGAGGGACCCGGATTCGGCGATGACACCGGGCGAGCTCAGGACGGTGCCATCGGCCCCGAGCACCGACGCCCTGGCCGGCCACGCCGAGTGGAGCGCGAACCGCTCGCCCGGCCGCAGCCCCGGGTAGATCGCGCCAGGACTCCAGTCCACCCACCACCGGCGATCCCGGCGGACCAGGTGCAGCAGGCCCTGATATGTCCACGCGTGGCCGCTGGCGAGGTCGGCGGTGGCGGTGAACCGGGCCTGCGCCGACCCGCCGCTCGTGGTCACCCGGCCGGGCGCCAGGTGCAGGTGGCGCATTCCGAGGTCCGCCGCCGCCTGGCGGAGCGGCCCGGCCAGTCCGGAGCGCGGCACGTTCACGCTGACTTTTTCCATGGCCGGGTAACTGCCGCGCTGCCAGCCGAGCAGGTAGCTGGCCGCGGTCTGGCCCGGGCTGCCCGCGGTGCGCAGCAGCACGTATCCGCCCGCGGCCCCGGCCAGGGCGACTACCGCGGTGATCACGATCACGGCGGTGGCCATGGACCGGCGCCTCCTTCGGCGCGAGCCGCTGGTGGGGCGCATCGACCAGCCTTCCTGAGCAGCTTATTCCGCCGGGCCGCCCGAGAGCCGACCCGCGCCGGGACACCTCATCCAGCGCTTCCGCGGCCCCCCACGATAGCCGCGGCTGCCCGTTATTGCCCCGGTAAAGGCCGGATCTCGGATGCTCTGGACTCGGTCGGCGCACCTGCGCAAATGAATCGGGCCACGGTTCTGCTTTGCTTTGGCATCCGCCGGGGGAAGGATGACTGGCGTGCAGACTACCGGAGCGCCTGCTGGGCCGGCCGAGCCCGCGGCGGGCGGTGTCGATCACCTGCGTGGCCTGCTGGGCGCGCCCGAGCTGGCGTGGCTGGTGGAGCGGATCCGCGGGCGGCTAGAGCGGGGGGAACCTGTCGACGGGACCGTCACCCTGGTCGGGGCCACCAGTGCGCAGCGCGGTGCGGCGGCCCGCCTGCTCGGCCACGGCGTCGGCCGCGGCACCTCGCTGAGCATCCCGCTGCCTGAGGTCGAGGACGTGCTGCGCGCTGCGGGCACCGGCCTGCATGCGGCCGTCCAGGAGCTGACCGGCCCGGTACGGAATCTGGCCCTGGAACGGGCCACCGAGGTCCTGCACTGGGAGGCGGCGCTGGCCGCGGCGCGTTCCAGCCGCCTGGCCCGCCACCCCTGGTACGCGGCCTGGGTAGAGGAGATCGGCAAGGACGGAACGATGATCCGGCTGATCCGGCAGGGGCACGGCGACCTGCTCCCGCGGGCAACCGCCGTCCTTGAGCGCCTGCCGGGCGGGCTGGAGCCAGCCGGGATCGTGCTCGACGACCTGGCTGAGGCGGCCGGTGGCGATGCGCGCGCGCTGGATCCTGGTCCGCTGGCCAGCCTGGTCCTGCGCGCGCTGGCCCGGCGCGAGGACGTTCCCGCGCCGGCCGGGCGCGACGCGGAACTGGCGCTCTGGTCTGCGGCCGGAGTCGTCGCCGACGACCTGGCCAGTCAGGTACTCGTGCTGAACGTGCGCTCGGGCGGCGAGCCGCTCGGCCGCTGGCTGACCGAGGCCGCCGAGACGGGGGAGCCCTACCGGGTGACCCTGCACCAGCTCACGGCCATGCCGGTGCTCCCGTGGGCGATCGACCTGTACGTCTGCGAGAGCCGGGCGGTGCTGCGCGCCGCGGCCGGGCAGCTGGGAGCCGCGAGCGCGCCGCTGGTCTGCACCGAGGGCGAGCCCTCGGTGGCCTGCCGCCGGCTGCTGTACGCCGCCGTGGCCACGGGCACGCGCGTGCACTGGCACGCCGACTTCACCTGGCCAGGGCTGCGGGCGACGGCAGTGGCGATACGGCGGCTGCGCGCCCAGCCCTGGCTCATGGGGGCCGACGACTACCAGGCGGGACTCACCGGCGGCGGCTCGGGCTCGCTCAAGGGGCCCGAGTCGGCCAGTCCGTGGGATCCCGGGCTGGCCGAGCTGATGCGCCGCAGCGGCCGGGCGGTCAGCGAGGACCGGCTGCTGCCGGGCCTGCTGGCTGGCCTCAGCGTGATCGGAAACCCTGGCTGAGGCCTGCCGGGACAGTCGGTCGGCGGGAGCGCGGCCGGCGGGACAGTGGGACAGCGGTCGGCAGGACAGTGAGTCAGTGAGTCAGCGGAGCAGCGACAGCAGCAGCTTGCGCGTTCGCTGCTGGTCCTCGCCGCGCGCGTACTGCGCGCCGATGAAGTCGGTCACCCCCGCCTCGGCGAGCCCAGTGATCTTGGCCGCCACGGCGTCCTCATCGCCGATGATGGCGACGTCGCCGGGTCCCTCGGCGCCTTCCCGGTCCAGCATCGCGCGGTAGGACGGCAGCTGCCCGTAGATCGCGAAGACCTTCTCGGCCCGCGCCCGCGCGCCGGCCGGGTCGTCCGTCACGCAGACCGGGAGCAGGCACACCACGCGCGGTGCGGGACGCCCGGCCGCCGCCGCGGCCGCCGTGATCGCCGGGACGATGTAGTCCCGCACCGTGGCAGGCCCGGTCATCCACAGCACCGTGCCGTCGGTACGCTCGCCGGCGAGGCGCAGCATCTGCGGGCCGAGCGCGGCGAGCAGCACGGGTACCCGCTGCGGACGCGGGGTGGAAAGCGCGATCCCGGCCCGCATGGTCTCGCCTTCGAAGGACCCCGGCTGCCCGTCCAGCAGGGGCAGCAGGATGGAGAGGTACTCGCTCATGTGGCGGGCCGGGCGATCGAAGCTGTAGCCGTACATGTTCTCGATGACGATCTGGTGCGACAGGCCGATGCCGAGCGCCAGCCGCCCGCCGAGCGCCAGGGAGGCAGTCAGTGCCTGCTGCGCCAGGACGGCCGGATGGCGCGGGTAGGTCGGCACGACGGCGGTGCCCAGCTCGATGCCGGGCACCTGGCTGCCGGCGACGGCCAGCGCCGTCAGCGCGTCCAGGCCGAAGATGTTCGACATCCAGGCCGAGGTAAAGCCGTCGTCCGCTGCCCGCTGAAGCTGACTGCGCAGCTCGTCGAGCGCGTCCGGGCCGGTGGGCTCCGCCACCGAGGTCCCGATGCGCATGAGATGTCTCCGTTCTGCTTCCGTGCCTGGGTCTGGAATCCGGTTCGCTCCGGCGTCCGATCATGCCCGCACAGCCTCATGGTCCGCAAGGCACCGTCTTTCCAGTCCCCCTTTCCAGTCCCCGCTGCAGCAGCATTTCTCGCGGTGATCGCACCCGCTGCATTTGAGCGCCGCATCGCTGGGGACAATAGGGACATGAGTTCCGGTCAGGTAAGTTCAGAGCGCGGCGCGGGGAAAAGCGGCGACGGCAAGGTGTCCGGCCGGGATCAGGCGCGGGCCTCTGAGCGCGAGCGGGCGGCTGTCCGCGAGCGTGCCGCCCGGCATGAACGCGCCGCCGCGCGTGCTCGTAACCGGATAGCAGAGCGGCAGGCCGCGAATTCAGCATCAGAAACGGCACTTCCCGCGCCAGCGCAGCCCTCCCGCTGGCCCGAGCCCGGCCAGCCGGGCGAGCCAGGCGGCCTGCCCGTCCCGGCCAGGGATGGTACGCACGGCCCTGGCCAGTCACCGGCCGTCCAGTCCGGTGCCGTCCAGTCCAGGGCCGCCCGGTCCCGTGCCGCCCGGTCTCCGGCGGCAGAGCCGGAGATGCCGCCTGGTCGCTATCTGGATCGCGAGGAGAGCTGGCTCCGGTTCAACCAGCGCGTCCTTGAGCTCGCCGAGGACGAGAGCATCCCCCTGCTGGAGCGGGTCAGGTTCGTGGGGATCTTCGCGAGCAACCTGGACGAGTTCTTCATGGTCCGCGTCGCGGGCCGGATCCGGCGGATGGCGACCGGGCTGCCGGTGGAAAGCGCCAGCGGCCGCCGGCCGAGCCAGATACTCAGGAACACCCTGGAGACGGCCTGGGAGCTGTCCGTGCGGCACGCGCGGTGCTTCGCCGAGTCCATCCTGCCGGCGCTGGCGGCCGAGGGAATCGAGGTGCTGCGGTGGAAGGAGCTGACCGCCGGCGAGCAGGCTGACATGCAGCGGCTCTTCCGCGAGCGGGTCTACCCGGTGCTGACCCCGCTGGTGGTGGACCCGGCTCATCCCTTCCCTTACATCTCCGGCCTGTCGCTCAGCCTGGCGGTCATGATTGCCGATCCCAGGACGAGCGCGACCATTTTCGCCCGGGTGAAGGTCCCGCCGCTGCTGCCGAGGTTCCTGACCGTCGGGCCGACCCGGTTCGTCCCGCTGGAGGATGTGATCGCCGCCCATCTGGGTGAGCTGTTCGTCGGCCTGGACGTGATCGAGCAGCACGCGTTCCGGGTGACCAGGACCAGGGACCTGGAAATCGACGAGGATGTCACCGAGAACCTCATGCAGTCGCTCGAGCGCGAGCTGACCCGCCGGCGGTTCGAGCCCGCGGTCCGGCTCGAGGTAGAGGAGTCCATTTCCAGCGACGTACTCGAAAAGCTGGTGACCGAGCTCGATATCGATGAGCGTGCCGTGTACCGGATGCCGGGACCGCTGGATCTGTCTGGCCTGACCGCCATCGCCGACCTGGACATGCCTCAGCTGAAGTATCCGGCGTTCGTGCCCTCGGAGACAGTACTGCCGCGCGATACTGGCGTCTTCGCCGCGCTGACCGAGCATGACATCCTCGTGCACCATCCCTACGACTCGTTCTCCGCCACCGTGGAGCGCCTGGTGGTGTCGGCGGCCGCCGATCCCAGGGTGCTGGCGATCAAGCAGACGCTGTACCGCACCAGCGGGGACTCGGAGATCGTGGACGCGCTCATCGACGCAGCCGAGGCCGGCAAGCAGGTCGTCGTGGTCGTCGAGCTCAAGGCGCGCTTTGACGAGCGCGCCAACATCGCCTGGGCCCGCAAGCTGGAAGAGGCAGGCTGTCATGTCGTCTACGGCTTCGTGGGGCTGAAGACCCACTGCAAGATGGCGCTGGTCGTCCGGGAGGAGACCGACGGGTCGCTGCGCCGTTTCTGCCATATCGGCACCGGCAATTATCACCCCACGACCGCGCGGCTGTACGAGGACTTCGGGCTGCTTACCTCGGACCCCACCGTCGGTGAGGACATCACCGACCTGTTCAACCACCTCACGGGCTACAGCCGGAAGACCGAGTACCGTCGGCTCCTGGTCGCGCCGGCGGGTCTGCGTTCTGGCCTGGTAGAACGGATCGAAGCGCAGGCGGCCAGGGCGCGTGACGGCAAGCCCGCGCGAATCCAGATGAAATGCAACTCGATCATCGATGAGGTAATCATCGATGCGCTCTACCGTGCGTCACGGGACGGGGTGCCCATCGACTTGTGGGTCCGGGGGATCTGCGCCGTCCGGCCAGGCGTGCCGGGCCTGTCGGAGACGATCCGGGTCCGGAGCGTGCTCGGGAGATTCCTGGAGCACTCGCGGATCTACGCGTTCGGCAGCGGCAGGAACGGCGAGGATGGCGGCGTGTGGCTCGGCAGCGCCGACCTCATGCACCGGAACCTGGACCGGCGGGTCGAGCTGCTGGTCCGGGTCACCGATCCGGCCCAGCGCGCCGAGCTGCGAGGCCTCATTGACCTGGGGATGAATAACGGGACCGCATCCTGGTGGCTGGGTCCTGACGGCACCTGGACCAGGCATCATCTCGATGATGCCGGCGCGCCGCTGGACGACGTGCAGGACCTGCTGATCAGGGCGCGGACGCGGGGCCGGTCCGCCGATGCCTGACCCGGCGGCAGGGGAGATCCAGGCGGCGGGCGCGGTGATGTGGCGGCCTGCCGCCGGCGGGCAGGTGGCGCTGGTTCACCGGCGGCGGTACGACGACTGGTCGTTCCCGAAGGGAAAGTGCGAGCCGGGCGAGCATGTGCTCGCGGCCGCCGTTCGCGAGGTCGCTGAGGAAACGGGCCTGCGCGTGATCCTGGGGCGGCCGCTCACCACGACGCACTACCAGAGCAACGGTCAGCCCAAGCGGGTCCGCTACTGGGCGGGGCGCGGCCAGGAACCGGCCGCCGCCTTCGTGCCCAACGACGAGGTCGATCAGCTCGAGTGGCTGCAGGTCCCGGTGGCGCGCGGCCGGCTGAGCTACCAGCACGACATCCAGATGCTGAGCGAGTTCGCCGACGGCCCGGCGCAGACCGTCCCGTGCATCCTGCTGCGGCACGCCGCGGCCGGCAGCAAGGCGCAGTGGCACGGGCATGAGCTGTCCAGGCCGCTGGATCGCGACGGCGCCTCGGCCGCCGAGAGCCTCGCGCAGCTGCTGTCCTGCTTCGGGCCCTGCCGGGTGATCAGCTCGGCCGCCGAGCGCTGCGTGGCCACCGTGCGGCCTTACGCCGCCCTGACCGGCGCGAAAATCGAACTTGAGCCGCTGTTCACCGTGGGGCTGCGCGGCGTCGCTCAGGCTGCTTCCGACCGGATGGCCTCGATCGCCCGCGAGGGCCAGCCCGTCGTAATCTGCGCCCACCGGGAGAACCTGCCCCAGCTGCTCGAGGCCGCCTGCGCCGCCCTGCGATCCACCCCGCCGGCGGGCCCGGTCCTGCGCAAGGGCGGCTTCTGGGTGCTGCAATCCTGGGCCGCGACGATGGCCTCGGCGGAGCGTCACCAGCCCGGCCAGCCCGCCTGGAAGTTACGGTTCGCCAAGTAGCGCGCCGTCCGGAAGTTACGGGCCGCCCGGAAGTTACGGGCCGCCCGGAAGTAACGCCCGCCCGGCACGTAACCGCCCGCCTGGGCCGCCCGGCAGGTAACCGCTGGCTTCACCTGGCCCCGGCTCCACCTGGCCCAGCCCCGCCCCGCTCAGTCCCCTGGACTGGCCGGCTCCCAGTCCAGGGTGGGCGGCAGAGCACCCTCAAGGATCAGCAGCCACCGCTTGACCTCAAGCCCGCTTCCGCCGCTATAGCCGCCCAGCCCGTCGCTCGCAACCACGCGGTGACACGGGACTATGACCGGGATCGGATTCGCCCCCATGATCTGGCCGACTGTCCTGGCCGGCAGATCCGGGCCGTCGGCGGGCAGCCCGGCCCGCTTCGCGAGCGCCCCGTACGTGACCGTCTGGCCGTACTCGACGGAATCGGTGAGCACGCCGAGGACCTGCCGATGTAGCCCGGAGGCCGCGCTCCAGTCCAGCGGCAGGTCGAAACCGCGCCGCTGCCCGCGCAGATACTCGGCCAGCTGCCTGCGAGCCTCCGCCAGTCCCTCGGTCATGATCCCGGAGGATTCTGGATGCTCTAGGCTCCCGGATCCTTCGGGATCATGCGATCCTGCCGACTCGCGGCCGGCCGGGTCACGAGGATTGCCGAAATGTACCCGCGCCACCCCGGCCGCGCTGCAGCCCACCGACAGCCACCCGACCGGGGTGCTGAGTGAGGTCCACGCGAGCGCTGGCATGTCCCCATTGTGACGCGCCGCTCTGACATTCCGCCGGCGCCGCTCAGCCCGGCCGTCCGGCAGAGCCGGGATGCCCCGGTGAAGTGTCGTAGGCATGCATTACAACTCAGCCATCAGCCCAACCGTGCGAAAGGTGTCCAAGATGGAGCAGAGCGTGGCCAAGGTGGCTCAGCCCGAGATGACCCAGGCCAGGATGACCCAGGCCAGGATGACCCAGGCCAGGATGACCCAGGCCGGGATGACCCAGGTACGGGCTTGCTCAGGCCGAGTTGCCCGGGCCGAGGTTGCCCGGGCCGAGGTTGTCGAGGTGGAGGTGGCTGATCCGGGCCCGGCCCGGCTGGCGCAGCACTTAACCGAGCCGGGGGAGCGCGAGTGCCTGCGCTGCTTCCTGATGCGGATGATCCGCGAATTCGGCTGTGACGGAACGCACCGGTGGACGATCCGGTGGCGTGACCTGCGCGCCCCGCGCGCCCGCGGCCTGGTCGGGCGCATGCAGCGGCGGGGCGGCGGCTGCTGTGACTGTGAAGTGGTCTTGAATGTCTTCCCCGGCTACCCCGAGACTGGCAGCGCAGCGCCGTGTGCGGGCATCGTGCGCGGCGGGTCAGCTGTCCCGTGCGACCCGCGGCAGCTGAGAAAGAGTGCCTGACCGCGGGCCGGTCATCCGCGCCCGGCAATGGAGAGCCCCGCCGCGGAATGGGAAGACACGGCGGGGCTATGACGGCGGAGCAAGCTGGGGGGCACCTTGCCCCGCCCAGTTATGCAACTAACCCGCCATTCAGGTCCCTAAACATCAGCGCCCTGATCGATCCTGTACCGGGATGCCCTGGGCCAGCCCCCCAGTTGGCCCAGGCTCCCAGTTAGTTATTCGTTGCCGTTACCCGCCCGGATGGGTCCCGGCCGCCCGCTTGTCGTATCCGCCTGTCGCATCCGGCGGCCGCGGCCGCCGGATGCCCTACTTGCTGTGCTTGCTGTGGCGCGATGAGAGCGGCTCCTCGGCGGACGGCAGCACGGGTGCGCTCCCGGCCTTCAGCCGCTCGTGCCGGGCCTGGTGCCGGTCACCGCGCTCAGTCTTCACCTTGCCGCGGTGCTTGCTGGCGCGGCTGTGAATCAGTCCCATGAGCTTCTCCTCTGGCGCGGGGTTCGTGCCTATGGCTGAGTGGCCAGTGACGCATCCATAGCGGGCTTGTCCTCATGTGAATCGCTATATGTGTGACGTGCCAGTGGTTCTCCTGGTTGACGCCCAAATGCCGCCGACACATCGCCACGGCGGAGATCCTTACCGACGGCCGTCTCGACCTCGGGCCGGGCGCAGGCCACCGTTACGGCCGTGGGCCTGGCCCGGGTTATGGGTAATCCAGGACGGTCCAGCGGCCCGCCGGACGCCGCACCGTGTCACCGGCACGGACAATTGCCCGGTCGCGGAGCCCGGCACCCGGGACCGGCGCCTCGGGGGTGCCGCTAGTCCCCGTCCTTGGCCTCGATCCTGAGCAGCGCCCTGGCGATCGGCAGCGCGGTGATCTCCGCCTGCCAGGGCCGGGCGCCGTAGCCGGCCAGATCCGCGCTGACCGCCTCGGGCGTGACGGGCTCCGGCGGCTGCCAGGAGAGCCTGCGCACCGCATCGGGCGCCAGCAGGTTCTCGGCGGGCAGGCCATGGGAGTCGGCCAGCGCCGCGACCGCCGCTCGCACGGCAGTCAGCCGCTTGGCGGCCTCGGGGTCACGCTCATGCCACCGGTGCGCGGGCGGCGGCCCGTCACCGGGCGGGGCGGACGGCTGGGGCCATGAGCGTTCCGGCAGGGCCCTGGCCCGCCGGAAGGCGCGCAGCCAGTCGGAGGTATGCCGCTTGGCGCTGCGGCTGTTGAATCCGGCGATCTTGGTGAGATCCCCTGGCTCGCCGGGCGCCAGCCGCGCGGCTTCGACGATGGCCGCGTCCGTCAGGACGCGGGTAGGCGACATGTCGCGGTCTCTGGCAATCTTGTCCCGCTCAAGCCAGAGCTCGCGGACGATCGCCAGGCCGCGTCTGGTGCGGACCCGGTGGATCCCAGAGGTACGGCGCCACGGATCCTGGCGGGGGGCGGGCGGCCCGGCGGCGAGGATGGCCGCGAATTCCTGTCGCGCCCACTCGGTCTTGCCCTGCTCCTCTAGCTGCTGGGCGAGCGCGTCGCGTAGTTCGACGAGCACCTCGACGTCGAGAGCGGCGTACCGCAGCCACCCCTCGGGCAGCGGCCGGGTGGACCAGTCAGCGGCGGAGTGACTCTTCTCCAGGCTCAGGCCCAGCACTTCTTCGACGAGGGTGCCGAGGCCCACCCTCGGATACCCCAGCAGCCGTCCCGCCAGCTCGGTATCGAAGAGTTTGCGCGGCCGGTAGCCGAGCTCGGCCAGGCAAGGAAGGTCCTGGGAGGCCGCGTGCAGCACTGCCTCCGCATCGGCCAGGGCCTCGTCGAGGCCGGCGAGATCCGGGCAGGGGACCGGGTCGATGAGCACCGTGCCCGCCCCCTGGCGGCGCAGCTGTACCAGGAAGGCGCGGTGGCCGTAACGGAAACCGGAGGCGCGTTCGGCGTCAACGGCCACCGGCCCTTCGCCCGCCGCCAGCGACCGTACGGCGCTGGCCAGTGCCTCGCTCGTCACGATCAGCGGCGGCATGCCGTCGCGGGGCTCCAGCAGGGGCACGGCGAGCCTCTCGGCGGGCTGATCCGCGACCTCCGCGGTCCCGTCCGCCCCGGCCACCTCACCGGGACCGGCCATCTCGCCCGCCACCGCAGCTGTCCCGGTCGCCACCTCGCCTGTCCCGGCCGCCACCTCACCCAGCCCGGCCGCCTCGCCTGGCCCGGCCACCTGGCCCGGCTTGGCCGCCACCTCGGCTGTGCCGGCGGCCGTCATCTGCGGTCCGGCGGACGCGCCGGGCTCGGCCGGGCCGGGCTCTGCCGGGCCGGGCTCTGCCGGGCCGGGAACTCCGCCTGTCATGACTGCCATCGCCGTCCTGCCGGCCGCAGGCCGGCCACCCCTTCCTCCAGCGGCGGCAGGCCGGACGCGGCACATAGTGCATCGGACCAGGCCGCCACGTGCCCGCCAAGATCAGGGTGGACGCTGCCCTGGCCAGCCGGCGACCACGACGCCCGAAGCTCGAACCCGGTGGACACCGGATCCCCTCGTTTCGTCCCGAACCCTTCAGTTACCACCCTCGTGACCGTACCGCTAGTCTGCCCGTAGCCTGCCGTCCTGGCCTCCAGCGCCTCGGTCAGCCAACTCCAGCCCACCTGGCCGATCAGCGGGTCGGCCGCGACCTCCGGCTCGAGCTCGGCCCGGATGTAGGCGATGACCCGGAACCGGCCCGCCCAGCCATCCTGGCCCGCCGGATCGTAGAGCAGGACAAACCTGCCCCAGCCGATCTCAGTCTCCCCGTCGAGCACGGTGGCGGCGATCGCCGCGGCATACGGCGCGAGCCGCCGCGGCGGCGGCTCGTCCTCGAACGTCAGCTCGGGGCGGACGGAGCTCTGCCGGGCGGTCCCCGCCGCCAGATCGGCCGTCGCCGAGCGGAACGTGGCGGCGGGACTGATGTCCTGGCTGCCGTCCTGGCCGGTGCCTGCCTGCAGGGGCGGGTCGGCCGGTCTCATGGCCGGAGTGCGCGGCACGGAACCCTCATGCCACGCGGGCGTGCGGGCGCACTTCGGCGGCGGCGGCGGAGGAGAAGGAGAAGGAGTACATGAACGGGATGAAGCCGATCAGCAGGTCAGTCCCGCAGGACGTGCAGGACCACCGCGGGCAGTAGCCGTCCGGGGAGTCCGGGCAGCCTGCCGCTCCGGAATGATGCTGCTCGAAGGGCCGGTCCCAGCCGCAATCGGGGCAGTGCCGGATCATCTCGACCATCTGCGGCCTCCTCGCCGTTGACGCTGCGCCGGATCCGCCGCTGGCCAGATCCTGCGAATCGCCGCGGCGGCGCCAGGCTCAGGACCGATGCTGACATGCGGCGGACCTCATGCCGGGGAGGCGCAGCGGCGTGTCGGCCTGTGAGACCATCCCAGATGTGACTTCTCCGCTAGCCGAATCGGTATTCCTCAAGGCCTGCCGCCGGCAGCCCGTTCCCTATACGCCGGTCTGGTTCATGCGCCAGGCGGGCAGGTCGCTGCCTGAGTACCGGGCGGCCAGGGCGGGCACGCAGATGCTCGCCGCGTGCGCGACCCCCGATCTGGTCACCGAGTTCACGCTGCAGCCACTGCGCCGGTACGAGGTGGACGCGGCGATCCTGTTCAGCGACATCGTGGTACCGCTGCGGGCGGTCGGGCTGGACATCGACATCCGGCCGGGCGTCGGGCCGGTAGTGGAGCAGCCCATCCGGCAGGAACAGGATCTGCAGCGGCTCCGCCCCCTGGAGGCCGGCGATGTCCCGTTCATCACCGAGGCGGTCGGCACGCTGGTCGCCGAGCTGGGGGGGACCCCGCTGATCGGATTCGCCGGAGGCCCGTTCACGCTCGCTTCCTATCTGGTCGACGGCGGGCCGTCGAAGAGCTTCGACAAGACCAAGTCGCTGATGTACGGCGACCCGCCGCTGTGGAACGCGCTGCTCAGCAGGCTGGCCGATATCACCATCTCGTTCCTGCAGGTCCAGGTGGCGGCGGGCGCATCCGCGGTGCAGCTGTTCGATTCCTGGGCGGGCTCGGTGAGCCCCGACGACTACCGCCGCTCGGTGCTGCCGCACAGCAAGCGGGTCTTTGACGCGCTGGCCGCCTCCGGCGTGCCGCGGATCCATTTCGGGGTCGGCACCGGCGAGCTGCTCGGGCTGATGGGCGAGGCGGGCGCGGATGTGGTCGGGGTGGACTGGCGGGTGCCCCTGGACGAGGCCGTCCGGCGGGTCCCGCCCGGCAAGGCGCTGCAGGGCAACCTGGATCCGGCGATCCTGCTCGCCCCCTGGGAGGTGATCGAGCAGCGCGCCACGGACGTAGTGAACCAGGGCCGCACCGCCGAGGGCCATATCTTCAACCTCGGTCATGGGGTGCTGCCCGACACTGATCCCGGTACCCTCGCCGCCCTGACTGAACTGGTGCACACCACGTCGGCCAGAGTCCTGCACTAGCAGGCAGGCTACTGGGCTGCGGTCGGCCGGGACCGGCGCCGCAGGACGCGCCGCCGCCCCCCGTAGAAGATACCCGCGGCCAGCGCGGCGATCAGCGCGAAGGGCAGTAGCGCCCCGAGCCCGGTGAGCAGCCCGGACACCACCAGCCGCAGCGCGTGCCAGCCCGCCGACAGGCCTGCCGCGAATCCGTGCCTGTCCTTCTTTTCCTTAACGGCCTGCAGGTGGTGACCCGTGAGCCGCAGCGAGACTGTCGCATCGGCGGTCTCATGCGCCAGCGCCCGCTGCTGGGCCAGCAGCGCCTCCAGCGCGGACTCCTGCGCGTTGATCTGGTTCTGCACGGCGAGCAGGCCGCTGACCGAGCCTGCCCGCTGCAGCAGGGCACGCAGCTGCGTGATCGCTGCCTGCGCCGAGGTGACCCGGCTGCTGACGTCAGCCACCTGCTGGGTGACATCCTGCGCCTGCTGGCTCGTCGAGATCTGGGTGCCGAGGGCGGACAGCTGGCCGAGCACGGCGGCGTACTGCGCGACGGGGATCTTCAGCTGCAGGCTGACCACGGCGGGCTTGCGGTCGCCTGCCGTGTGCGACTCCTGCTCGCTGGAGGTGTAGCCGCCCGCAGCTCTGGCCAGGGCCACGGCCCGCCCGGCGGCGGCGGTGACGTCCTTGACCTTAACCGCCAGGGCGGCGGTGTAGACGATGCTCTGGCTGGACGGGATCAGCCGGGTCGCCTGGGCGCCGGCGGGCTGCCCGCCGTCGGCGTTAGCGGCGCCGGGGGCGGCCGCGCGGGCGGCCGGCCGGGGAGCAGCGAAGACGGCCGAGCTGCCTGAGCTGGCCGAGCTGCCTGAGCTAGCTGAGCTGCCTGAGCTGCCCGAGCAGCCGGCCAGCAGCAGGCCGGTGCCGCAGATGACGGCGCCGACAGTGAGCCTGGTAGTGCGCAGTGGTCCCCGGAATGCGCCGGTGGCGGCGGTGGCGTTCATGCCGGTCGGACGCGCCCGGCGGCCGGCCGGTTCCATGCTGGTGATAATGCGCTGCCGGACCTCGCCGTTCGGCTCGTCACCAGGGCCCTGATGACCGGCAGCCGCATGGCCAGCTGGGATATGAAGGAATGTGACAAAAATGGCGTGCATTCTTGCCATACTGGCTCAGTAACTGCGCACGAAACACACAACTAGGTTGATCTTTACGTTTCGGTAAACTTTACTGACTCTAAATGTTCAACCAGGCGTAGACTAAAGAAACCCGGCTAACCCGCTAGTTGGGAGACAGCAGAATAATAGGCTAACGATGACCGCGCCCCCCGCTCGCGTCACCGTCCGTGCAGCCGTGCAGTCAACGCGGCGGCTGCTGCGTGACACGCTTTCCGCATGCCTGGCCGTCCGCCCGGATGTCACCGTGGTCGGCAAGGTGGCGTCGCCCGGCGAGATGCTCGCGCTTTGCGATCTGCGCCGCCCGGACGTCGTCATTCTTGACGCCGGCCCGTGGCTGAGTGAGTTCGCCGTGCAAGTGAGCACGCTCACCCGCCGTTTCCCCGACCTGAACGTCATCGTGACCTACCGGGACGCCTCCGAGCAGGAACTGGCCGCGGCGTGCCGCGCCGGCGTTGCCTCGCTCGTGCCCGAGTCGCACGGCCTCGCGGCCGTGCTCGCCTTGCTGCGGCGCACCAGGGGGCGGCAGGACCGGGATGACCGGGGCGGCCTCACCGACCGGGAACTGGAGATCGTCGTCCTCACCGGCTCGGGGCACAGCGTCGCCGAGATCGCGGCGCTGCTGCGGCTCAGCCCGCTCACGGTGGAGAACCTCAAGCGCCGTGTTTTCGCGAAGCTGGACGTGACCAGCAGCGTGCACGCCGTCGCCAGGGCGGCCTCGCTCGGCATGCTGGACCGCCCCGCCAGCCTGGCCGGGCAGCGGCGGCCGGCGGCCAGGCCGCCAGCGGCGAGAAGGCCGCCGCCAGCCGGGCGAGACGCGGCCGTGCTGGCCGTAGTGGCTGGTCAGCGCAGCGCTGCCTTCGGTGAGGTGGTGGTGGCACTCGTCGCGAGCCGGCTCCCGTTCGTCATGGTGGACAGTCCGGGATCGGTCGCCGACGCGCACTGGGCGCGCTGGCACCGCGGGCCGATGGTAGCCGTGCTGGTAGATCCCGCGCGGCCGGACTGGAATGTCGCCGCTGAACTCGGCGTGCCCGCCATCCTCGTGCACAGCATGTCGCTGGACTCGCCGGAACTCGCCGAGGCGCTGGCGCGCGGGGCTGGCGCGCTGGTGGCGGCCGACCGGGTCAGCGATCACTTCCTGACGGTGCTGCGGATGGTGAGCCAGGGCTATCTGGTGGTCGACTCGATGCCGATGCAGTCGCTGATCGGAGCCGTGCGCGGCCGCTGGGACGATGGTGCGCCAGGGAGCCCGGAGCTGCCCGACCTGACCGCGCGAGAAAGCGACATCCTGCGGTCTCTCGCCCGCGGGCACTCGATCCGGCAGACCGGCCGGGAACTGGGCATCGCGCCGAAGACCGTCGAGAACGTTCAGACCCGGCTATTCCTCAAACTTGGCGTGCGCAACAGGTCAGAGGCCCTGGCCGTCGCTGACGAGTTTGGCCTGCTGCCGGCGGTGCCGGTATCGGCCGGCTCGACTAAGGGCTTTGGGTCCCCCGAGGGATATCCGTCCTTACCCGAGCGCGTCATGCAGTCCTAGGGTGCAGCCGGAACGGCAATCATCCGATTCCTGTCCCCGGCCGAGTCAATATGGCCTCGGCCCGCTCGCTCCGCTTAGGAGGCTATTCATGGTCGACTCCGCCAATCCCGATCGCCGGGATAGCCAGAAGAGCCGCAGTACCAGGAAAAGCCGGGGCAGCAAGCCGCGGGTCAGCGAGGGGCAGCACGACGATGCCTCCCGGCCGCCGGAACACGGCGATCCCGGCGATCCCGGCGCGCCGGAGGCTGGCGACCCGGATCACGAGGAGCCCGAGGATCCTCGCCCGGGCCAGGGCGACACCGCGGGATATCACGACCCTGGCCCGCGCGGCAGCATGCTGGCCGTCACCCGGCGCAGGCTCCTGGTCTCCGGCGGCGGGCTGGCCGCCGCCGTTGCCGGGCTTGACGCGCTGCGGAAAGTCGCCAGGGTGCCGGTGCGCATGAGCGCTGACTCGCAGGTCCTGGACTCCAGCGCGGCCAGCGGCCCGGGCAGCCTGCCCGACATACAGTTCGACATCGGCGCGCTGATCCCGCCGGCCCAGCTGGTGGACGGCGTCAATATGCAGTTCCCCCCGGTCTTCACGGTCTTCGCGCCAGCCCGGCTGAGGTCGGCCCCGACCGTGGCAGATCAGCAGCAGCTGTCCGACGCGCTGGCCAGGATCGAGGAGACCTACGCCTTCGCGCCGCAGGGCGCGTTTACCTTCCTGTCCTACGGGCTCCCGTATTTCCGGCGGTTCCCCGGCTGGATGCTCAGCACGCTGGTGCCCCGGCTGAACTCGGATAACAGCAGGTTCGCGCTGGAGGAGGCGGTGCCGGCGCCCACCGATGTCAGCCTGGCCAACCCCGGCATCAGGAAGCAGACATTCAGCGTGCCGGTGAAGATCGAGCAGAATGACATGCTCCTGTCGCTGCGCAGCGACAAGGTGGATAACCTCTGGGACATACTGGCGTTCCTGGCCGGGAGCAACCGGCTGGGCGGGGAGTTCGTCCCGTCGCCCGTGCTGTCAGCCGGGCTGACCTTCGGCACGGCCCGGGTGATGTTCGTGCAGCGAGGCATGCCGCGGAGCGTGGCGGAAGCCAATAACCTGCCGTTCGCCCGCCTTGTCCACCCGCAGTCCCCGATGTGGATGGGATTCGCCGACCAGCAGGTGGACGCGAATGCGCCGGCGGCGGATGTCACTTTCCAGGGCGGGAGCGGGATCCACATGACGACGGCTGAACGGGGGGACTACTTCGACAACGGCTCGCTGCAGCACCTCGCGCACGACATCCTCGACCTGGGCCAGTTCTTCGACCTCGACCCGGACGGGAAGCCCGGCGACGACGGGACGTTTCTCGAGCGTGTCCAGTACATGTTCCGGGCCGGGCCGCCGCCGTCGGCGGGGAACGCTGACCAGTTCAGCGACGGGGACGGTCCCGCCTTCGTCCAGAACACCTTCCGGGGCTCCGGCGACGCGGCCAGCAGCGCCCGTGGCGTCGGCACGCGCCCGGACGCCGGCGGCCGCCCTGAGCACCGGATGGGTCACATTTCCACGCTGCAGCGATCCTCCCGAACCGCGTCAGGCCAGCCGATTCACCAGCGGATGGACGGGCCGGGCTTCGACAGCCTGGACGTCCCGGACGGCAGCAAGCAGCCGAAGCTGCAATTTAGCGCGTTCGTGCCCACGGCCGACTTCTTCGCGACGATGCGCGCTCATCAGGCGTCGCTGGACCTGCAGGCCGAGTTTGGCGTAGATCCGTCCGACAACGGCCTGGAGCGATTCATCACCGCCACCCGGCGGCAGAACTTCCTCATCCCGCCGCGGCGCCACCGGGCGTTCCCGTTCGCGGAACTGCGCAGGTGACGGAACCGCGCAGGCCCGGACTCTGACCGTGGGCGCGCGGCGATCACCGGGGGTACGGCACAGTAGACGGGTGACCACCCAAGACCGCCGCCCCGCCGTCGCGATCGTGGGCGGCGGGATCGCCGGGCTCGCCGCCGCGTTCTTCCTGCGCGACCGGGGCGTAGCGGTGACCGTCCTGGAAGGCTCGCCGCGGCTCGGCGGCAAGCTGGCCACCTCGCAGGTCGCCGGGATCGCGGTCGACGAGGGCGCGGAATCCCTGCTGGCCCGCCGTCCCGAGGGCACGGACCTGATCCGGGCGGTCGGCCTGGCCGCCGGCCTGGTGTCGCCGGGCACCACATCCGCGGGCCTCTGGACTCGCGGGCAGCTGCGCCCCCTGCCGAAACGGCAGTTCATGGGGGTCCCCGCCGACCTGGACGAGCTGTCGCGCACCGGGATCCTCTCCCCGGAGGGGACGGCCAGGACCTGGGCCGACCTTGAGCTGCCGGTCACCGGCCGAGACGGCGACGTGTCCGTGGCCAGCTACGTTGGCGCCCGGCTCGGCGGCGAGCTGGTGGACCGCCTGGTCGACCCGCTGCTCGGCGGCGTCTACGCGGGCCGCTCCGATGAGCTGTCCTTCGAGGCGACGCTGCCCGCCCTGGCCAGGGCGTCCGGTGAGCACCGCTCGCTCTGCGCCGCCGCCGCCGCGCTCCTGCCGCCGGCGGCCCGACCGCCCGGTGCGCCCCGTCCGGCTGATGCCGCCCGCCCGCCCGGTGCGCCCAGCCCGCCCGCCCCGGCGCAAGCCGCGGTATTCACCACCCTGTCCGGTGGTCTCGGGACGCTCCCGCCCGTGCTGGCCACGGCATCTGGCGCGATCATCAGGACTGGCGCGATGGTACGCGGGCTGGCCCGTGTCCCCGGCGGCTGGCGGCTCACCGTAGGCTCCGCGCACGCGCCGGAGCTCCTGGATGCCGATGCCGTCATCCTGGCGCTGCCGGCCCGGCCCGCTGGACGCCTGCTGTCGGCGGTGCCGGCCGCGGCTGTCGCCGCGAGCGGGCTGGGCGAGATCGCCTACGCGAGCATGGCGATCGTCACCCTGGCCTACCCGGCGGCGGCATTCCCGAGCCTCCCCGGCGGCAGCGGCTACCTGGTGCCTGCCGTGGACGGTCACCCGGTCAAGGCCGTGACCTTCAGCACTATCAAGTGGCCGCACCTGCTGGGCGAGACCCGGCAGGCCGGCCTGCGCTCGGCCCAGTCGGCCGGGGACGTCCATCTGGTGCGCTGCTCGGTTGGCCGACGGGGGGAGGAGGCGGTGCTGCAGCGCGACGATGCCGAGCTTGCCGCGCTGGCGGTCAGCGACCTGGCGGCCGCCACGGGAGTCAGCGGCGCGCCGGTGGATGCGCGGGTGACCAGATGGGGCGGCGGCCTGCCCCAGTACACCGTCGGTCACCTGGACCGGGTGCGGCGGATTCGCGCCAGCGTGGCGGCCCAGCCCGGCCTGGCGGTCTGCGGCGCCGCATTCGACGGGATCGGCATCCCGGCCTGCATCGCCTCGGCGCGGCTGGCCGCCGACCAGGTGCTCTCCCACCTGGAATCGGCCGCCGCGAACCTCGCAGCAGTGAGACCGGCAGCAGTGGACCCGGCAGCAGGGAAAGGTGTGGTCCAGTGATCGAGACGCAGCGGCAAGGCGATGTCTGGATCGTGCGCATGCGCGAGGGCGAGAACCGGTTCAGCCTCCGGACGCTGACGGAATTCCATGAGGCGCTGGACCGCGCCGAGGCCCATTCCGGGCCGATCGCGGTGGTCACCACCGGCGAGGGCAAGTTCTACTCCAACGGAATCGACCTCGACTGGCTGGCCGGAGCGGGCGGCGAGCGTCCCGAGTACTTCGCCAGCCTGCACCGGCTGCTCGGCCGCATGATCGGATTCCCGGCGATCACCGTCGCCGCGGTCAACGGGCATGCGTTCGGCGCCGGGGCGATGCTCGCGACGGCTCACGACTTCGCCGTCATGCGCGAGGACCGGGGCTACTGGTGCCTGCCCGAGGCTGACCTTGGCCTGCCGATGGGCCCCGCCATGTTCAGCGTGATCAGCGCCAAGCTGCCCGGGCAGACCACGCACGAGGCCATCCTCACCGGCCGGCGGTACGGCGGCGCGGATGCGATGACGGCGGGGATCGTGCACCGGGCGGTGAGCGAGGACCAGGTCCTCGCCCGTGCCGTGCAGCTCGCGGCCGGGCTGGCCAGCAAGGACAGGCGCACGCTGGCCGCGCACAAGCGGCTGATGTACGGCGAGGTGATGCGGGCGTGCGGGGCAGGTGCCGGCCGGCCAGCCGCCCCGGCCGCCGCCGGGCCTGCCGGGGCTGCGACTTCGCCTACGGTGGCACAATGATCGTATGGCTGGCAGCGAGGGCGGAGTCGTGGCCGCAGGCGCAGTAGCAGCGGGAGACCGGGTCGTGGCGACAGGCGGGGCAGTGGCGGGCGAGACAGCCGGTGCGGGCCAGACAGCCCGGCGGCCGAAGGCGCGAGAGCTGAACGAGCTCATCCGCTACACGATGTGGTCGGTCTTCCGGCTGAGCGATCAGGCGGCGCATGACGGAGCCTGGTCGGCGGGACCGGGGCACCGGCGGGATGCCGTGGCGGCCGAGGTCACCGAGCTGATTGAGCAGGAAGCGGGGAAGGGAGTCGTCACCCGCGGCTGCTACGACCTGCAGGGGATGCGCGCCGACGCGGATTACATGTTCTGGTGGACCTCCCCGTCCTCCGATGATCTGCAGGAGGTCTACGCGCGGTTCCGCGCGACCCGGCTCGGCCGGATCAGCGAGCCGGTCTGGTCGGCGATGGCCGTGCACCGGCCCGCCGAGTTCAACAAGAGCCACATCCCGGCGTTCCTGGCCGACGAGGAGCCCGGCGATTACATCTGCGTCTACCCGTTCGTCCGGACCCTCGAGTGGTATCTGCTGGGCGAGGAGGAGCGCCGTGCGCTGCTGACCGAGCACGGGATGATGGCCAGGGAGTACCCCGATGTCCGGGCCAACACGGTGGCCTGCTTCGCGCTGAACGACTACGAGTGGATGCTCGCCTTCGAGGCCGGGGAGCTGCACCGGATCGTCGATCTCATGCGCCATCTGCGCGGCGCGCAGGCGAGGCTCTACACCAGGGTCGAGATCCCGTTCTACACCGGCCGGCGCAAGCCGGTCAGCGAGCTGCTGGCCGCCTTGCCGTGAGGCTCCTGTTCGGCCGGGAGCGGTTCACCGCCGAGCTGGCCTGGCAGGACATCGGGCCGCTGCTGCCCGGCTGGGAGATCGTCACCTGCCCGCCGAGGCTGGTCATTGAGCATCTGGATGGCGTGGACGCCGTCTGCCCGTTCGGCGCGTGGATCGATAAGGCCGTGCTCGATGCGGGCTCCTTCGGGCTGGTGCACCAGTTCGGGGTCGGCCTGGAGAAGGTCGACGTCCCCCGGGCAACGGAGCTTGGCGTATGGGTATCGCGGGTGCCTGGTGACGTCGGCGGGAACGCCGACAGCGTCGCGGAGATCGCGATCCTGCATCTGCTCGCCCTGGTCAGGCGGCTGGACGCGGCGAGATCCGTGCTCACCGGCGGGGGGTGGGAGTCCCGGCCGACCGGCCGCTCAGTGCTCGGCGCGACGGTGCTGATCGTCGGCCTCGGCGCCATCGGGACGGCGGTCGCGGTGCGCCTGGTCCCGTTCGGCGCGCGGCTGCTCGGGGTCCGGGCCCGGCCCCGGCTCGGCGGCCCGCCGGGGGTGGAGCAGGTGACGGGCCCCGATCAGCTCAGCGAGGTGCTCGGCCAGGCCGACGCCGTGATCTGCTGCGCAATGCTGGACAGCGGCAACGCCGGCATGTTCGGGGCGGCCGAGTTCGGCGCGATGAAGCCCGGCGCGCTGTTCGTCAATGTCGCCAGGGGCGCGCTGGTCGATGAGGCAGCCCTGCTGGCCGCCCTCGAATCCGGCCAGGTCGGGGGCGCCGGCCTGGACGTGCACGCCACCGAGCCCGTCGACCCGGGCTCCGCGCTGCTGCGCCATCCGTCGGTGCTGGCCACGCCGCACGTCGGCGGGCTCACCGATGTCATGTTCCGGCGCAGCGCCGAGGCGTTCGCCGCGAACGTGCGGCGCTGGGCGGACGGCGGCAGGCCCCGCTGGGCGGTCAACGCGCCCGCATTCGGCCGGTGGCCGCCGGCCTGAGCGACGTCGCCGCCCTGGGCGCGTGACCCGTGTGGCGGCCCGGTCGGCAGGGCATGATCACGAGCGTGGACCTGCGGCCGGCGGGACCGCCAGCCCTGGGATCACTCGGGCGGCGCGATGCCATCGCCCAGCTGCCCGCCCGCGGAAGGGGAGGCCCATGGCCGGCGACCGGGGATCGATAGGCGGCAGTGAGGTGCAGGCCGGCCTGCTGACCACGCCACGGGCCGCCGCGGTCGCGGGGATCGTCTTTTCTGTGCTGCTCATCTCGGCGCTCGTCCTGCTCAGGCTCTCTGTCCCGGCCAATCTCGCCATGGCCGGCACGTGGCTGACCGATTCGGGGCGAAGAGCCGCCGTGGCGATCGGGCTGAACCTTGTCCCGTTCGCGGGCATCGCGTTCCTCTGGTTCATCGGGGTGATCAGGGACCGGATCGGGGTGCACGAAGATCGCTTCTTCGCGACCGTCTTCCTGGGCAGCGGCCTGCTGTTCGTCGGCATGCTGTTCGTGGCTGCGGCGGTCGGCGGCGGCCTCATCGCGGGAATGTCGTCGTCCGGCCCGCCGGGGGCCGCCCCGCTGGTGCTGGGCCGCAACGTCACGTCGATCCTGCTGAACGTCTACGCGATGCGAATGGCGGCGGTGTTCACGATCACCACGGTGACCATTGCCCGCCGCACCCAGATCGTTTCGCGATGGCTCACGGTGGCCGGGCTGGCGGTCGCGCTGGTGCTGCTGGTGGGTGTCGGCATCTCACCCTGGGTGGAGCTGCTGTTCCCCGTGTGGATCCTGGCCCTGAGCGTCGATATCCTCACCGCCGGCCGAAGGGTGATACCGGACCGGCCCGCGGCATAGCGTTGAGCGACGGAGGCCAGCTCGCAATGGAGTTACGGGAAACATGACGGCGCGCATCTTGCTCAACTACGTGTACTACTCGCCGGTGGGTCATGCGGTCGAGGCGCTCCGGTACGCCAGCGGCCTGCAGGCCGCGAATCCCGGCTACGAGATCCACGTCGCGCTGTCCGGCCGCTCGGCCTGGCAGCTGTGCGACGGGTGCCCGTGGATCACGCGCGCGTACCCGATCCCGCTGGGCGGCAGCGCGCCTGGCGGCACTCCGCCGGCCGGGCTGCCCATGCCTGCCGAGTGGGACTACATCGTCGACAACAACCTCATGTACCTGGAGGCTTACAGTCCAGGGCAGCTCGACCGGCCCGACGGCTATGTGCCGCCGACACTGGGAGAGGAGGAACAAGCCATCCTCGCGTACTACGCGCGCGCCGAGGCTGAGCTCGTCGCCCGCCGTGGCCGCGGGGTTCTCTGCCCGCGAATCTCGCTGCCCGACGGCCTCGCCTATCGGCCGGGGATGCACGTCTCGCTGGAGATACCTGCGCAAAGCCGTGTCTTCGCCGAGCGGTACGCGCACGCCGGCCCGCGCATCTGCGTCCTGCCCGCGGGATCAGGCGCGCCGAGGATGTACCCGGACGCCGCCACCTGGATCGCGATCCTCCAGGCGGTGCGGAAGCGATTTCCCGCCGCGCGGATATATCTCACCGGATCACGGGCATCAGCACGGGGCGAGACGACCACCGCTGCCTATACGCCAGCGGAGGTCGCCCGCATCGTCGGCTCCGGCGACGAGATCACCGACTGCTACGACATCGGGCTCTGGAACCAGGTGGCGCTGATGCGGCAGTGCGACCTGCTCCTGTCGCCGCACACGGGGTTCGCGTTCCTCGCCCTGTGCGTCGGCACGCCGTGGCTGGCGCTGTCTGGCGGCAACTGGCCCGAGTACTTCTTCAATGACGTGCCCTTTTACTCCCTGCTCCCGGATAACCCCGACTATCCTTACGTCGGCGCGATCGACGGGACGCAGGACGGCCCGCGCATCCGGTGCATGCGCCCGCAGAGCCTGCTGCCCCGGATCCCGGAGATCCTCAGCGCGGCCGAGTTCCTGCTAGATCCGCGGTGCACGGACGCCGAGGCCCAGCGGCGGCGCCGGGAGAACATCGCGCGGGCACGGGTCCGGCGCGATTACATCCCGACCGAGTCCTCGTTCTGACCGTCGTCCTGCGGCGCAGGCTCGGGCCGGCCACCAGCAGCTGCCCGGCGGCTGTCTCCCTGGCATCCGCCGCCCAGGTAGATTCGGGGAATGAAGAAGCTTCTGGAGCTGCTCGTCTGCTTCCTGCATCCCATTGCGGTGGTCTTGCTGTGGATCGACGTGGCCACCCGCCGGGACATACCGGGTGGCCAGAAGCTGGCGTGGGCCATCCTCGGCATCATCCCGCTGGTGCCGTTCGTTTACGTGCTGACCGGCGGCGACCTCTGGTAACGCCAGGGCCTGATCGCAGCGTGCCCCCCCGGACGCGGTCACGCGAGGATGCTGGCCAGGTCGGCCAGGTCCCTGGCGTAGACGTCGAAGTGATCGTCGGCGGCCGGGACGCCCTCGCCGGGCCGCGAGACGTAGGCCGAGCGCATCCCGTGCTCCGCCGCGGCGCGCAGGTCCCAGGGGTGGGCGGCCACCATCATCGTCTGCTGTGGGTCCAGGTCGAGCACGTCCAGGGCCAGGCGGTAAACGGCCGGGTCGGGCTTGTACGTCCTGGCTAGCTCTGCGGACAGCACGCAATGCCAGGCCAGGCCGCCCGCGGCGGACAAGTCGGCCAGCTGGGCCAGGTCGGCGTTCGAGAGCGCGACCACGGTGAAGGTCCTGGTCAGGGCGTGCAGGGCCTGAGCCGAGTCCGGCCAGGGCCTGAGCCGGTGCCCGATCGCGGCCAGGTCGTCCAGGAGCCCGGCCGGCAGGCCGTCATCAGTGGCTCCCGCCGCCTCGTGCAGCGCGGCCCGCCGGAGGGCATCGTTGGATCTCCACGGTATCTCGCCCGCAATGGCCAGGGCGGTCAGGGCGTCCAGCCAGGCGCGCCCATTCTTCGGCGAGCTGTCTCCCCTGGACGGGGTCGGCGCCCGCGGCGGCCAGGGCCGAGGCGGTTTCGGCGGCGATCGAGCCGGCCTCGTCGACAACGGTCCCGAGGACGTCGAACACCAGCGTCCTGATCCCGGCCGGGATCGCGGAAGCGGCGGTCGCGGTGGTCATCTGGCCACGCTAGCTCACCGGGAGGTGGAGCCAGCCTCGTCAAGGCCCGGGGAGCGCCTGACGGCTGCGGCGCAGGAAGTCACGCTCGGCGGCATTCTGGGTCAGGGCGATCGCCGCCTCGTAGGCGAGCGCCGCGTCGGCAGTGCGGCCCAGGCGCCGCAGCAGGTCGGCGCGGATGGCGTGGAACAGGTGATAGCCGCCGAGGTCGAGTCCGTCGACGAGGATCAGCGCCGCGCCCGGTCCCGCCACCTCGGCCACCGCGACCGCGCGGTTGAGCGCCGCGACCGGGGTCGGGGCCAGCGACAGGAGCTGGTCGTACAGCTGCAGGATCTGGCGCCAGTCCGTGGCGGCCGCGCTAGGCGCGTCGCTGTGGACGGCGCTGATGGCGGCCTGGACCTGGTAGGGGCCCGGCTGGCCGCGCCGCAGGCATTGCCTGACCAGGGCCTGGCCCTCGGCGATCAGGCCGCGATCCCACCGGCCGCGGTCCTGGTCGGCCAGCAGCACGAGATCGCCGTCCGGGGTGGTGCGGGCCGCCCGGCGCGACTCGGTCAGCAGCATGAGCGCGAGCAGTCCCGCCGCCTCCGGCTCATCCGGCATGAGGCCGGCCAGGAGGCGGCCGAGGCGGATGGCCTCCGTGCAGAGATCCTCGCGGATGAGCCGGTCGCCCGAGCTCGCCGTGTAGCCCTCGCTGAAGATGAGGTAGACGACGGCCAGCACGGCGCGCAGGCGCCCCGGCAGGTCGGCCTCGCTCGGGACCCGGTACGGGATCCCGGCGTCGCGGATCTTGCCCTTGGCCCGGACCAGCCGCTGGGCCATGGTCGGCTCGGGCACCAGGAAAGCGCGTGCGATCTCGGCGGTAGTGAGCCCGCCCAGCAGCCGCAGCGTCAGCGCGACCTGGGCGCTCGTGGCGAGCGCGGGATGACAGCAGGTGAAGATCAGGCGCAGCCGGTCGTCGTGCACGGGGCCCTCCTCAGCCGGTACCCCGCGGGCCTGCAGCAACGCGGCCTGGGCCTGCCGGTCCTGGCGGGAGGCCTCCCGCCGGAGGCGGTCGATCGCCCGGTGGCGGGCGGTGGTGATGATCCATCCGGCCGGGCTGGGCGGCAGCCCGGCGGACGGCCACCGCCCGGCCGCGGCGGTGAACGCGTCCTGGACCGCCTCCTCGGCGATGTCGATGTCACCGAAGACCCGGACCAGGACGGCTACCGCGCGCCCGTACTCCTCGCGGAAAACGCGCTCGATCTGGACGCCGGTGACGGCCGGCACGTCGGCTGTCAGTCCCCGGCCTCGGCGCGAAGCGGCCGCACCTCGATGGGCAGGGTCGTCGCCCGGGTGAGCTTACGGCCCCATCCGAGCGCGGCGTCGAGATCCGCCGCCTCGATGATCGTGAACCCGCCGATGTGCTCTTTGCCCTCGGCGAACGGCCCGTCAGTGACGAGCACGTCGCCGTCCTGCAGCCGGACCACGGTGGCCGTTTCCGGCGAGTGCAGGCCCGCGGTGAAGACCCACGCGCCTGCGGCCTTGAGCTCTCGCTCCCAGGCGCCGACCTCCCGCATCACCTTCGCCAGGACCTCGGGCGGGGGAGCGGGACCGTCGGGCTGGTACACGCTGAGCAGGTACTGCTTCATCTGCCTTCCTCCTTGCCGTCGGCGCCGGCCCTGGTCCGGCCTCTCGCCCTCTATACGAACGGCCTGCGGCCAAATCGACGATAGGGTCGCCTCTGGTCCGGATCTATGAAGATGGTGTCGCAGGTGGTGGTCTGGTTCCCTCCGATTGAGCCATATGACAGCGGCATGCTCGATGTCGGTGACGGGCATCGGGTCTACTGGGAGTGCTGCGGCAATCCCGATGGGCAGCCGGCGGTGTACCTGCACGGCGGGCCGGGGTCAGGCTCCACGCCGAGCGCGCGGCGTTACTTCGATCCGGCCGCCTACCGGGTGGTGCTGTTCGATCAGCGAGGATCCGGGCGCAGCCGGCCGCTGGCCAGTGCGCCTGATGCTGATCTGAGCGCCAACACCACCGCCCACCTGATCGCCGACATCGAGCAGCTGCGCCAGTATCACGGAGCTGACAGCTGGACGGTCCTGGGCATCTCCTGGGGAACATGCCTCGGCCTGGCCTACGCCCAGGCCCATCCGCAGCGGGTCAGGGCGCTGGTCCTGGCCTCGGTGGGCACTAATTCCCGCCGCGAGATCGACTGGCTGACCCGTGACGTCGGACGCATCTTCCCGCGGGAATGGGATCGGTTCGACGCGGCCGTTCCGGCCGCGTTGCGGGACCTGCCGCTGGTCGATGCCTACGCCACGATGCTGTTCGATCCCGACCCCGCCGTCCGCGAGCATGCCGCGCGGCAGTGGTGCGCCTGGGAAGACGCTCACATCTCACTTGCTCCCGGCCACACGCCCAGCCAGCGCTACGAAGACCCGCAGTTCCGGCTCCGGTTCGCCCGCCTGGTCACGCACTACTGGCGGAACCTTGCCTTTCTCGAGGACGGCCAGCTGCTGCGGGACGCTCCGCTGCTAGATGGCATCCCCGGCGTACTCGTCCACGGCCGCTACGACGTCAGCAGCCCGCTGGACATCGCCTGGCGGCTGTCCCGGAGCTGGACTACCAGCCAGCTGCACGTCATCGACGACTCCGGCCACGGCGGCAACGACCGCTTCACCGCCGTCATGACGAGCGCCCTGGCCCGGCTCGCGGCGCATTAGCTACCTGGCTACGGCCCGGCGGCTGCTCGCGGCCGGGGCGGCCCGTTTCGCCTGCCGACGTCAGCGACCCTTGCGGAGGAACTCCCGCAGCTTCGCCAGCGGCCAGGTATTGATGACGTGCCCGGCGGTGAGCCAGCCGCGCTGGGCCTGGCCGATGCCGTAACGGAGATAAGCCAGGTGCGCGGTGGAGTGCGCGTCGCTGTCGACGGCGAACATCACCCCGGCGTCGCGGGCCGCGCGGATGTGGTCGGCGGGCAGGTCGAGCCGTTCGGGGTGGGCGTTGATCTCCAGCGCGGTCCCGGTTCTGGCGCAGGCGCGGAAGAGCTCGGCGAAGTCGACGTCCACCGGCGGCCGCTTGCGGAGCCTGCGGGCAGTGGGATGGCCGATAACATTCACGTGCGGGTTCTCGCAGGCGGCAATGAACCGCCGGGTCATCTCGCTTCTTGGCTGGTCGAAGTGGGAGTGCACCGAGGCTACGCAGATATCGAAGCCGGCCAGGAACTCCGCGGGCCAGTCCACCGTCCCGTCGGGGGCGATGTTGAGCTCGGTCCCGTGCAGCAGGGTCATCGGGGTGCCGTCGGCCGCCACGGCCTGGCCGTCGCCGGCCACGGCCTGGCCGCTGTCCGCCCCGGCCAGGCTGGCGCCGAGCTGCCGGACCTGCTCTCGCTGCGCCAGCATCTTCTCGCTGGTCATCCGCTGCATCCAGAGATTCGGGGCGTGGTCGGTGATCGCGTAGTACTCGTACCCGCGGCCGCGTGCGGTGGCCACCATGTCCGCCAGCGAGGCCACCCCGTCGGTGAGGTTGGTGTGCGTGTGCAGGTCGCCGCGGACGTCGGCCTCGCTGATCAGGGCCGGGAGCTCACCCTGGCGGGCAGCCTGCACCTCTCCGGTATCCTCGCGCAGGGTCGGCGGAATCCAGGACATGCCGAGCCTGTCGTAGACCTCCTCCTCGGTCCTGGACACGATCAGCTCCCCGCTTGCGGCGTCGAACAGGCCGTACTCCGACAGCTTGAGCCTCTTGCGGACCGCGATCTCGCGTATCCGCACGTTGTGGGCCTGCGATCCGGTGAAGTACTGCAGGGCCGCGCCCCAGGAGTCCAGCGGGATCACGCGCAGATCCACCTGCAGGCCGGCCTCAGCGCGGACGGATGTCTTGGCGTCGCCGCGCGCGATTACCTCGGTCACCTCGGGCAGCGCGGTAAGCGCCGTCATCAGCGGCCCGGCGTCCGTGGCCGCGGCCAGGATGTCCACGTCGCCGATGGTCTCCCGCATGCGCCGCAGCGAGCCGGCGTGGGTGCAGCGCTGGCAGCCGGGCACCTGGCTGATCGCCGCGACTATCCGGGCGGCAGTGTCAGCCGCGACATTCAGCAGGACCCGCTCGCCGGTGCTGCTCAGCAGGTCGATCCCGCGCAGCAGTTTTTCCTCGCTCTTGCTGCCGAAGCCCTTGAGATCGGCCAGCCTGCCCGCCTTGATGGCCTCAGTGAGCTCGCTGACCGAGCTGACCTGAAGCTCGCGATAAAGCTGCAGGGCGCGTTTCGGCCCGAGGGCGGGGATCCTGGTCATCTCGCGCACCCCGTCGGGAATCTCGGCGCGCAGCTCCTCCAGTGCCCTGATGGTGCCGGTGGCGGTGAACTCGCTGATCTTCTCGGCGATCGACTTCCCGACGCCGGGTATCTGCCGCAGCGCGGCGGCGTCGAGCCGGGAGATATCGCCAGGGTAGCCCGCGACGGACCGGGCGGCCTTGTCGTAGTTGCGCGCCCTGAAGGCGTCGCCGCCGGTGATCTGGATCAGGTCGGCGTACTCCCTGAGCAACGCGGCGAAGTCCTCATTAGGCCGGCCCATGACAGCATTCTGCCCGGCCGGGGGCACCGGCGCGCGGTCGCGCCCGGATCGGGGTTCTCCTCCTGACCAGTCCGCCAGCCGCCTATCCTGGTGGCGCAAATACCCCTGGGGGGGCCGGGCGGCCAGAGAGGCGATCGTGAGCCGCCTGCCGCTCTGCGCAGCCCCTCGGTGCGCGGTCCCCCGCAGAGAAAGGGCGTCATGAGCCTTGTCGCGGTGATCACCTGGTTCGTCACGATCTGCTTCGGGCTCCTCCTACTCGGCATCTGGCTCGTCGAGTACGACCGTGACGCCCCTAGCGGGAGCGCCTCGCGACTGCCGTTGCCCGTGATTTCCGGCCACGCCCTGCTGGCTGTGGTCGGCGTGCCTGTCTGGCTGGTCTACATTGTCACCGACGACGATCAGCTAGCCAAGGTATCGGCCCTCATCCTGGTCGGCGTCACTGTCCTGGGCCTGGTCATGCTGGCTCGCTGGATCGGCGCATATCGGGCCCGGCACGCATCTGCCGCCCCTGTCGCCGCCGTGACGACCGTGACCGCGTTCGGGAATTCGTCGTCGAGCGCACCGGCCGTCCCGCCGGAGCGGAGCTTCCCGGTCGCGATCGTCCTGTTCCATGGCATCTTTGCCGTCGTCACGGTCGCGCTGGTCCTGCTGACGGCTTTCGATGTCGTCGGCAGCTGACGCCGGCGGCCGGGCCATGGCAGCAATGCGCCCCGCAGCGGTGAACCGCATGTCCGGGCCCGCACGTTACAGCGGTGGGCCATACGGGGAATTTCGGGCCTGGGGGGCCGGGGCACGCCGTCCGTGTGCGCAGCACCGGCCCGCCGTGCGCAGTCCCCGCCGTGCGCCGCCGCGTACCCTCCGCACGCGGCCATCCGCAGAGAAAGGATGCTATGACCGTCCTCGCGGTGATCACCTGGTTTGTCACGATCTGCTTCGGGCTGTTCCTGCTCGGCATCTGGCTGGTCGAATACGACCGTGACAGCCAGCGTGCGACAGCCACCCGCCTGCCCGTGCCGGTGCTTTCGGCTCATGCCCTGCTGGCGGTCGCCGGGCTGCCGCTCTGGCTGGTTTACCTCGTCACCGACGACCACAAGCTGGCCTGGACCGCGGCCGTCATCCTGGCCTGCGTCGCCCTCCTGGGCCTGGCCATGGTCTTCCGGTGGCTCGGCGTCTACCGCGCCCATCGTTCCTCTGGCGCGGCCGAGACCGTGCCCGCGATGGCGTTCGTGCCGCGGTTACCACCGGAATTGGCGGCCGCTCCTCCCGCGGAACGGAACTTCCCGACCGTGATCGTCATGACCCACGGCCTCTTCGCCCTGGTCACGATCGCCCTGGTCTGGCTGACCGCATTCGGGATTGGGCACGCCTGACCGGCTCCGCTCAGCCCGCCGCCTCCCGGTGCCTCAGGTGCACGGTCACGGTGCGGACGGCGGCCGACAGGGTGACCGTTCCCGTCTTCTCGCTGATCACGCCCGCGCTGGCGCTGGCGATGTTGCGGACGAACGCGGGCAGCTGGAACAGCACCGGGCCGGACGGCCGCTGGCCGGTGAGGGTCAGCGTGACCGCGCCGCCGTGGGTGCGGATGGCCAGCCCGATGTGACGGCCGTCCGTAGTCGGCATATGCGCGAGCCTGATGACCTTGCCGCTGCGCACCCACGCGCTGGGTGCGCCGCGGCCGACGATGAGGCTGCCGTCGGCCCGCTGAGCCGCCAGCGAGTCGAGCAGCACCATGTTGGCGTTCGCGATTCCCCACGCGTGCGGCGAGGAGCCCTGGCCGTTCTCCGGGTGGGTCCCGGTCCACGGCGAGCCGGTGTTCGGGAACTGCTGGCTCTCGAACCACGAGTAAGGGCCGCTCTGCCCGTTGGCGATCATGAACTGGTAGCTCAGGATGCCCTGATCGCGGTGCGTGGCGCCGGCCAGGGCCCACTCGCCGTATCCGGCGTTGTAGGCGGTGCTGTAGTACTGCGTCGGGTAGCCGCCGAAGGTATTGGCCGGCAGCTTGCCGGCCAGGCGGGCGAAGCCGTAGTCGTAGGTGGCGTCGATCAGGCTGACGCCGGGACCGCTCAGCTGCGCGCCGAACAGGTAGCCATCCCAGGCCCAGCGCCCGAACAGGAACGGTGCCGCCCAGTTGGCGTCCTCGGCATTGCTGCAGCGGTTGGCCGTATTCGGCTCGGTCATTGAGCATGGCAGGTAGTTCAGGTGGTTCGCGGAGATCGTGGCGTCCAGTGTCTTGCTGGTCGCCGCCAGGAGGCTCGAGTACTGCTTGGCGGCCCAGCTGGCCTCGGTAGCATCTCCGACCCGCTGGGCGAGCCAGCGGTAAGCCGCCAGCCCCATCAGCGCTTCGTAATTGTCGATCGTCCAGAAGCCGTTTGCGTCAATGTCGTTGGTCTTTTCCATGATCCCGCCGGGCCCGGTGCGGTCAGCGGCGATCTGGTGGGCGGTGTCCTCGATGCTCGGCTCGGTCTTGGCGCCGGCGGGCCCAGGGGTGGCAAAATTGGCCTTAACGAACTTCAGGTCGCCGGTCTTCAGCAGGTAGATCGCCCACGGCCAGGAGTAGGTCCACACCCCGTCGGCGTACTGAGTCTGGGTGCCGATGACGGTGCGGGCACGGTCCAGCAGGCCGTGAGCGCCGCTGGTGTAGCCCTGGGTGAACAGGTTGGCCAGGATGCCGATGACATCGTGGCTGAACTCCATGTCGTAGCCGTTGGCGCCGGTCTTCAGCTCGTTGCCGGACCGGATGATCTGCGTGTAGATGAACCCGGTCCGGTAGGCGTCGACCAGGCTCGGGTCGGGAAGGACGCGAATCTGCGCGATGCCCGCCAGCTGGTGATTCCAGTAGGCGCGCATGTGGGCGAAGTGCTTGGCGAAGCCGCCTGCCTTGACCAGGGCGCTGCTGGAGGGCAGCGGGTAGGTTCCGCCGAACCGGTTCGAGGCCACCACGTAGTCGTGATTCACGGCCGCGTGCGCTGGCACCGATGCGGGAGCTGAGTTGAGCGGGATCAGGCCTGCTGACGCCTGCGGGCTGAGACTGATCCGGTGCGCGGTGGGGTTGGACACGCGCACCCGGCTGTAGATCGCCACGTAGGCGTGGCCGCCGATCGTCACCTTGTCACCGAAGTTCGTGATGGACACCTGCGCGCCGTCCCGGTGGAAGGCGGTCACGAGCGCCGGGAGATAGCCGTCCGCGTTCTTCCAGGTCGTGGTGCTGTCGTCATAGATGCCGTAGCCGTAGGTCGTGCCGGTGACCGCGGCGGTGCTGCCGCTGCCGGGGCCGTTGGCGGTGGTGACGAAGAAACTCCCGCCCAGGCACGCGGTGACGGCCTCGCTGTTGCCCGTCCAGCCGATGACGCCGGCATCGCCGAAGGTGCCGTAGATCGTCTGGTTGCCGGGCGGGCCGTTGGCGGCGCAGCTGTAAGGCGGTGCTGCCGCCTGGGCCGCGCCGGAGGTGCCGGCCGCGCCGGAGGTATCGGCTGCACCGGAGATGCGGGCGGCGCTGGCCGGACCGGCGGTAAGAGCCCCGGCCCCTGCGCCTGCCAGCGTTAGTGCCGCCGCGACGATGGCGGCTACGGGGGAGCGGCCGAGCCGCCGGGCCAAGAGATGCCTACCGGTAAGTGTCATGACTACCTCCGCACGCCCAACTACCGCAGGTCCGCAAGATCAAACACTGCAGGCGCGGCCGGTGGCGATCACCAGCCGCTTTCAGCGTGCTCACGCCGATCTCGGCCAGGCTCGGCAAAGTTGCGCAGCGGCCATTGGTCCCGGCAGGCCAGGCCGGGCGCCTCTAGGCCCGTGGCTTCCTTGGCCCCGACAGTGGGAGCAGCAGAGGAAGCAGCGTCGAGATCGAGGAGCAGCGGATGTCAGGACAGCGGATGTCAGGGCAGCAGGACGGTAACGGCGCCCGCATCGTGGCGGGAGTCGACGGGTCGCTCCCGTCTATGGACGCGCTGCAGTGGGCCATCGGCCAGGCCGGCCTGACCGGCGCCAGCGTGGATGCCGTGATCGCCTGGCACTATCCGGCCGCCGTCGGCGGCTTCGGATACACGCCCGTCGACATGATGCAGACCGGCAGCGACTTCCAGGAGATCGCCCAGAAGATCGTTGCCGACGCGATCAGCAATGCCGCTGACCGCAGCGGCCGCGTTCGCGTGCACCCACGTGTTATCGAGGGCAATCCCGCGCGGGTGCTCCTCGATGCGGCGGTCGGTGCCGACCTGCTGGTCGTCGGCAGCCGCGGGCATGGTGGGTTCACCGAGGCACTGCTCGGCTCAGTGAGCCAGCACTGCGTGCATCACGCACCCTGCCCGGTAGTCGTGATCCGCGACCAGGCCCAGGACTGACGGGTCCCGGACTATCTATCTGGTTGCCTGTCGGGACTCCTCCCGGCCGGGACTCCAACGTGGCGGCGCGGCGGGCCGCCTTTGGGCGCCGCCGGATGCTGACTTGCAGCGCGGGAGGCGCCCGGTCAGTTAGCCGCTGTCATCTGACGGGTATCGCGCCCAGGCTAACCCGACGGATGTGGCATCCAACGGGTTGCGTGCCGTTGGATGCCACATCCATCGGGTTACCTGGGGCCCTGGAGCGAGGCTGGGTGTGTCCGTTCGGGGCGCTGACGTAGCAGTAGGAGCCGTGCCAGCGGATGGTGGCTTCCTCCGGCTGGCCGGCGATCGTGGACACTCTCGTGCGGCCATCGTGATCATGGCTATTCCGGTAGGCCCGCCCGTGCTCCGCGCTGTCAGCAAGGACGTCATCCGCCGGAGTTGGTGGAGTTCGCTGCACGCGTCCAGAGGATCCGGCGATGCAGGGAGTCAGCATGGAGGGAACCTTCCCTGGTTGGGAGTACGGAACCAGATCGTCGGGGCTATCGTCAGAGCGCTGAGGCGGGCGTATCGTCCGCTAGCGGGGCCCTCTGCGAATTGATCGGAGTCATTGTGAGTCTTCGCCATGCCCGGGTTTCCGCTGTTGCTGCCCCTGTATTCGGTATCGCCCTCGCGCTGGGCGCCACACAGACCGCCGGTGCCACGGCAGCCCGGGCGAGACCGCTGCGCTGCCATGCCTCGGTGAGCAACAGCAAGCCGAAGGACTTCACCACAGTGGACGTGTTCGTGAGGACCGCCGACTTCGCCAGGGTGCGGACGGTCGCGCATTTCAAGACGACGACCCACCCGAAGGTTCGCAGGGCCAGCGCCCACGGGCGCGCGACGGTCCCTTACCTCATCAGCGACGCCACGCCCGGATTCAAGGTGAGGGTCACCGTCACTGTCACCAAGGGGAATCGGTCGGGCAGCTGCGCAACATCATTTACGCCGCGGCACCGGTAGCCGACGAGGCTGCGACTGCGGACCTGACCGCAGCGATCTGGCCCGACGGCCCGGCCGGCCAGCCCGTCAGGCGCTCGCTCCTGGATTATGACCACTAGCTGCCTTGGAATTGATCATCTAGGCAGCGGTAACAGGCTGGCCGTGCCGCCGGGTGTCATCTTGCGTCTCCCTTCCGCCGGGCTCTCTCGGCGCTATCCGTGCGCAAGAGCATCCTTAAGCTCCACGCGTCTTCGGCCCTGAGCACGGCGTCGGGGTCGTCGGGCTCGGCTCGGGGCGTGGCGGTCCACACTCCGCCGATCACTGACACCGAGTACCACTTCTCCCAGTACCAGTTGATTTGCATCAAGCTGGTGGCGTCTTCGCGGTCCAGGAACACGCATCCTCCTCGGGTTTGCTATCTGTTCAGCTGATGCATCTCGTGTAGCTCAGATAGACTCACACCGAACAGGTCGATCTTGTTCTGCCTGGTCAGATACCTTGATCAGGTGCGCGCCGTTGATCACATGGACACCGAGCCGCTATATAGCCAGCTCGCGGCGGTCCTGCGGGATGCGATCGCGGCCGGGGAACTGGAGTCTCGCCAGATCTGCCGAGCGAGAGTCCTGCATGGGGGAGCAGGGCGTCTAGTCGGGGCACAGTGCGCAAGGCGATGAGTGTCCTCGCGGGACGAGGGCCTGGTCGTCACCATGGCCGGACGCGGTACGTTCGTCCGCTAGCTGTGCCTGGGGACGGGCCGTTCTTCGCGCTGACGAACCACAGCCCCTACGCAGACGGAGTCAACGACTGTCCGCTGCCGCGCGGACATGGCGAGCGATCTCCTCGACGCTCCTGGCCATGAGCTCGCGGATGCCAGGGTCGTGGATCAGGCCATCCGGGCCAACGGCGTCCCGCGCGTCGGGCAGGCGCAGGCACGCACTCTCGACCACGGCAGCGCCTACGTAGCCGAGCACCATGGTCAGCGTGGCCTGGGCGCCCTCGCCACGTCCTGCATTGGCCGCATTGACCCAGGCGACCGGCTTGCCGTACAGATCTCCGCTGCTGACCGTCCAGTCGAGCAGGTTCTTGAGGCTGCCCGGCAGGGTGCCGGCGTACTCCGGCGTGCAGAAGATCACCGCGGCCGCCTCGGCCAGCTCGCGGCGAAGATCAGCGACGGCAGCCGGGGCATTCTCGCCGTCGTTGTCCGGGTTGAACGCGGGCAGGCCAGGCAGGCCCTTGTACAGAACCGCCGTCACCGCGTCCGCCGTCCCTGCATCCGCCGTAACCGCATCCGGGGCTACCTCGCGCACCGTCCTCAGCACGGCCAGGTTGGTGGATGCCGCCCGCGTGCTCCCGCAGATGAGGAGGATCCGCAGCGCTCCGTCCTGGAGTGCGCCGTCCCGGTGACCTTCCGCCGGGCCTGCGAGCGGCTGCGCCGCCTCGCCGCTCATGCGGCCGCGAACAGCCGCGGGAGCAGCTGCCGCGCCTCCTGCGGTGCCCGTACCTCGAGCGTGACCCGCCCGGCCGCGATCATCACGGCGAACGTCATGAACGCACAGCAGCGCTGCTCCCGGACCGCAAGGTCAGCCAGCCGCCCGATCAGCGCTGCTTCGGCGGGGAAGGTGATGCTCACGCCTCCGCTGACCGGCCGCCGGTTCGTTGCCTGGCTGAGCATGTCCGTCCACTCGCCGACCCGTTCCGCCATGTCCGAGGCCCCCAGGGAGCAGGCGATCTCCCTGGCCGCCGGCCCCGCTGCGTCAGCCAGCCCAGCAGCAGCCAGCTCAGCCAGCCCAGCCTGGCCTGCCGCACCACCCGGCTCACCCGAGCAGCCGCAGCCGTCGTCGCACGGCCCTGGCGGGGTGCGGGCGGCGAGGGTGCGCCGCGCGTCGGACAGCTCGGCGTCGAACGTCATCAGCTCGCCGATCCGCTCTGCGGTGACGCGCGACCTCGCGCTGAGCATCTCGTCCAGCCGGGCCTTAACCGGCTCGCACTGGCCGCTGTCCCAGCTGCTGACCAGGTCGCGGATGCGGCTGAGCGAGAGCCCCAGGCGCTTGGCCCGCGCGATGAACCGCAGCCGGGCCACGTCGGCATCGCCGTAGATGCGGTAGCCGTTGCGGGCCCGCTCGGCCGACAGCAGCCCCAGCTGCTCGTAGTAGCGGAGCGTGGACGGGCTGAAACCGGTGGGTCCGGCGAGTTCCGAGATGCGGTACCTGGTCATGCCCTGGACCGTACATCTTCGACCCGCCTTGAAGGTCAACCCGCGACGGATCGGTGCCATGACGGCGGGTGCCTGGCCGGCGGGCGCCTGGCCGGCCACCGCGTAGACGGCAGGGAACACCGAATACAGGAGAGCTGTTGCGCGGTAGTGGCAGCCTCGACCATGGGAGAGCACGCAATGACTCAGCCAGCGCGAGACCACCTGGGACGGTTCGGGATCTGGCGGGGTGGCCGCGATCTGACACCGGAACTGGCCGCCGGGATCGAGCAGCTCGGCTTCGGAACGCTGTGGGTCGGCGGCTCGCCCAGCGGAGATCTCGCTCTGGTCGAGCAGTTGCTGGACGCGACGACCACGCTGGTCCTCGCGACGGGCATCGTGAACATGTGGCAGGACACCGCCGGCGAGGTCGCCGCCTCGTTCGCGCGCATCGAGGCTCGCCAGCCGGGCCGGTTCCTGCTCGGCGTGGGCGCGGGCCACCGTGAGGCCACGGCGCAGTACGCCCGGCCGTACGAGACGCTCGCGGCTTACGTGGACGCCCTGCTGCAAGGCGGCGTCCCGGCTCAGAGCCTGGTACTGGCCGCGCTGGGCCCCAAGGTGCTGCGCCTGGCCGCGGAACGCACGGCGGGCGCGCACCCCTACCTCGTCACGCCCGAGTACACCCGCCAGGCCCGCGCGGCCATCGGCGCCGGGCCGCTGCTGGCCCCCGAGCACATGGCGGTGCTGGATGCCGATCCGCAGCGGGCGCGCGCCATCGGCCGCCCGAGGGTGCAAAATCCCTATCTCGGGCTGGTCAACTACACCAGCAACCTGCGCCGCCTGGGCTGGAGTGAGGACGATCTGAGTGACGGCGGCAGTGACGCCCTGATCGACGCGCTCGTCGCGCACGGCAGCGCGCAGCAGGTGGCCGCACAGCTCACCGAGCACCTTGACGCCGGCGCCGACCACGTGAGCATCCAGCTGCTCACCGCGCCCGGCGCTGACTCGCTGGACGGCTACCGGCAGCTGGCTCAGGCCCTGGCCCTCTGACGGCTTTAGCCGGCTTTGCGCACCACGAACATGGCCTGGCCGGGAATCCGCAGGATGGGGATCCGGCGGGGGGCGCCGAAGCCGGCCTCTCGGAGCCAGCCGTGCAGCTCAGTCGGGGTGTGGACCTGCGCGCCTGAGCTGAGGTAGACGAACAGGGACAGGAAGTTCGCCGCCGCTGACTTGCGGCGGGACGGCTCGGCGAATGCGTCCATGACGGCCAGTGATCCGCCCGGCGCCAGCGCGTCGTGGGCCCTGGCCAGGAGGCTGACGATCTGGTCCGCATCCAGATGGTGGACCAGATTGAAGCAGAGTACGCAGTCGTAGCCTTCGCCCAGCTCAGCGGTGACCGCATTGCCGTCCAGGTACCGGACCCGGTCCGCCATCCCGGCCGCGCCGATGATCTCGCGGCCGATCGCCGCGCTGCCAGGCAGGTCGAGCACGGTCGCGGTGAGCCCGGGATGGCGCCGGCACAGCTCAGCCGAGTACCAGCCGTGCCCGCCGCCGATGTCCAGCAGCGAGCGCGCGTCGCCGGGCAGCCGCAGCTTCCTGGCCACCTCGGACGCGCTGAGCCGGGCCAGGTCAAGCTGGCCGGTGATATACCGGCGCCAGTAGGGATCCTGCGCCGGCGCATCGTGGTGGCCGAACGGCTGCCCGCTGCGAGTCACCTCCGCCAGCTGCGCCCACCAGTCCCAGTAGTCGGCGGTGCCGGCCACGAAGCTGGCCATCGAGAGCCTGGAGGCCGGGTCCAGCCAGCGGCGCGACGAGCGGCTCAGATCGTAGCGCCCGGCCCGGCAGGTCACGTGACCGGCCGATCGCAGGCAGTCCAGCAAGAGCTGGGTCGGCAGCGGGTCGAGGCCGAGCTCGCCCGCCAGGTCCGCGGCCGTCGCTGGCGCCTGCGCCAGCCGCGCGGTCAGGCCGCACCGCACCGCGGCGATCAGCACCCCGGACAGGGCCATCCCGCCCCACGCCTCGGCGGCGGCCGTCGGGACCAGGCGGGCCCGCAGGGCCAGCCACTCAAGGGGGTTCGCGCCGCGCAGGGAGAGCCGCATGGGTGCAGCATTCCATCCGGCGCCGGCGTTGACGACGACGGCACTGCCGATCGCTATCTTTAACGGAAACTCACCGAGCCAGTGTCACGCCGCCGGGCCAGCGGGCAGGCGGGTGGCTGCTGGCCCGGCTTCAGCCGCCAGCATGGGAGGCACAGCGTCGCCGAAATCCGGTCACGGACCACCACCATCCGGGCGCTGGTCGCGGCCAGCCATCCAGGGCCCTCGCTGGCCATCACGGCGCTGATCACGCTGCTCGCCGCGCAGGCGGCCCCGCGGGGAACCGGCCCTGTGCTGGTGGCGCCCGCCGTACTGGCCGGGCAGCTGTCGATCGGCTGGTCCAACGATTTCTTCGACGCGGGCCGGGACGCCGCGGCCGGGCGGCTGGATAAGCCGATCGCCGCGGGCGCGGTCAGCCGGGGCGCAGTCGGCCTGGCGGGCGCCGTGGCGCTGGCGGTGTCGGTGCTGCTGGCCTTCGCGATCGACTGGGTCACGGGGATTGTCAACGTGGTGATGATGATCGCCGGATGGGCCTACAACGCCGGCCTGAAGTCGACGCTGGCCTCGGGCCTGATGTACGTCGTGGGATTCGGCCTGATACCCGTGTTCGCGGCCAGCACGCTGCCCGGCCATCCCGCGCCGCGGCCGTGGACGATCGCCGCGGCGGCCGCTCTTGGCCTCGGTGGTCACTTCGCTAATGTGCTCCCTGATCTGGCCGGGGACGAGGCAACCGGAGTGCACGGCCTGCCGCAGCGGGTGGCGGTGCGGGGCGGGCCATCGGCGGTGCGTTTCGCGGCCCTGGTGCTGCTGCTCCTGGCGTCCGCCCTGCTGGTCCTGGCGTCCAGCGGCCCGCGCCGGTGGATCGCGCCGGTCGGGCTGGGCGTGGCCTGCGCGCTCGCGGTGGTCGGGGCGCGCGGTTCCGGGCGACTGCCGTTCCTGGCCGCGATCGGCATCGCGGCGATCGATGTCGCATTGTTCGCCGCTGGGGGGGTAGCGCTTATCTGAGCCCGAGCTTTCGCCCGCGCGCCCGCCCGAGCCCCCGGCGGAGCCTGAACCGAACCTTCCACCCACTCGTCCAAGAGGTATGCACATGTGCGATCTGCAGATATGACTCGGATCGCAGCTATCCGGTCCGCGCTTCCGCCGTACCGGTACCAGCAGGCTGAGCTGACCGGGGCCATGGCCGAGCTGAGCAACGTGGGCCCCCCGCAGCGCGCCCTGCTGGAGCGGCTGCACGCCAACGCTGGTGTCGATACCCGGCATACCGTGCTGCCGCTGGCCGAGTACAAGGGGCTGGACGGGTTCGGCCCGACCAACGACCTGTACATCGAGCACGCGACGGCCCTGGGGGAGCGGGCCCTGGACAGCGCCCTGCGCGCGGCCGGGGTGGCCGCACGGGATCTGGACCTGCTCATCGTCACGTCGGTCACCGGCCTGGCGGTGCCGTCGCTGGATGCCCGCCTGATCCCGCGGCTGGGACTGCGGCCGGATATCAAGCGGGTCCCTATCTTCGGGCTCGGCTGCGTGGCCGGCGCGGCGGGCCTGGCCCGGCTGCACGACTACCTGCTCGGCTGGCCGGGGCACACCGCCGCGCTGCTGGCGGTCGAGCTGTGCTCGCTGACCGTGCCCGCGGCCGGGGCCACGACGCCGGATCTGGTGGTCAGCGGGCTGTTCGGCGACGGCGCGGTGGCGGTGGTGGCGCGCGGCGAGCAGGCCGGCGCGGCTGCGGGCGGACCGCGGGTGATCGCCTCGCGCAGCAAGGTCTATCCCGACACCGGCGATGTCCTGGCCTGGCGGCTGGGGTCGGCGGGCTTTCGCATCGTGCTGACCGCTGAGCTCGCCAGCGTGGTCGGGCGGCACCTGAGGCAGGACGTCAGCGCTTTCCTCGCGGACTGCGGGCTGACCATCGGCGCCATCACGAGCTGGGTGTGTCATCCGGGCGGCCCGAAGGTGATCGACGCCGTGGAGCAGGGCCTCGGCTTGCCGGCCGATGCGCTCGAGGTGACCAGGCGCTCCCTCGCCGAGGTCGGGAACATGTCATCCGCCTCGATCCTGCACGTGCTCCAGCAGACCATCGACACGGCCAGGCCGCCGCCGGGATCGCCCGGCATGCTGATCGGCCTGGGCCCCGGGGTCAGCGTCGAGCTGATCTTGCTCCAGTGGTAGCGCTGTAGTGATAGCCCTGCAGTTGGTAGCGCTGCCGTGGTAGCGCCGTGCCCCCGGAGAGCCTGATGGAAATCTATTACGTGCTGCTCGTGGTGATCTGCTGTGAGCGGCTGGCAGAGCTGGTGGTGTCGCAGCGCAACGCCGCGGCCAGCATGAAGCGCGGCGGGCAGGAGTTCGGCCAGGCGCACTTTCCGGTCATGGTGACCCTGCACGCGGCGCTGATCGCCGCGTGCTTTCTCGAGCCGGTCGTGCTGCACCGGACGTTCATCCCCGCGCTGGAATGGCCGATGATCGCGCTGGTCGTGGCCGCGAACGCGCTTCGCTGGTGGTGCATTGTCACCCTGGGGCCGCGGTGGAGCGCGCGGGTCATCGTGGTGCCTGGCCTGCCGCTGGTCACGACCGGCCCCTACCGCTGGTTCCGGCACCCGAATTACGTGGCGGTCATCGTGGAGGGCGCGGCCCTGCCGCTGGCCGGGTCGGCATGGATCACGGCGTGCGCGTTCACGGCCCTGAACGCGGCGCTGCTCACCGTCCGGGTGCGCTGCGAGTCGCGGGCGCTGGCGGCGTCGCGGGCCCTGGCCCCGGCCCGGCCGTGATCGACGTCCTGGTCGTCGGCGGCGGCCCGGCCGGGCTCGCGACGGCGATCAGGTGCGCTCAGGCGGACCTGCAGGTGACCGTGGCCGAGCCACGGGCGGCTCCGATCGACAAGGCCTGCGGGGAGGGGCTGATGCCGGCCGCGGTGGCGCGGCTGCGCGCGATCGGAGTCGACCCGCCCGGCCTGCCGCTGCGCGGCATCCGCTACCTGGACCCCGGTCACCGGGCCGACGCGCATTTCCGCTCCGGTCACGGGCTGGGAGTGCGGCGCACGGCCCTGCACGCCGCGCTCGCGCAGCGCGCGGCCGCGCTGGCCATCCCGGTCCTGCCGGTCCGGGTGACCGGGCTGGTGCAGCACGCCGACCGGGTGAGCGCCGCCGGTATCGAGGCCCGCTACCTGGTCGCCGCCGATGGGCTGCACTCGCCGATCCGCCGCGCCTGCGCGCTGGGGGCGCCCCCCGCCCGCCACCGGCGGTTCGGGGTGCGCCGCCACTACCGGATGGCGCCGTGGAGCGACCTGGTCGAGGTGTACTGGGCGCCCGGAGCCGAGGCGTACGTGACTCCGGTCGCCGATGACCTGGTCGGCGTCGCGATGCTGGGCGCCGGGCGCGGCGATTTCGATACCCGGCTCGCCGATTTTCCGGCCCTGGCGCAGCGGCTGGCCCTGGCCGAGCCGTCCGGCGGCGACCGCGGCGCCGGGCCGCTGCGCCAGGATGTCCGGCGCCGGGTCTGCGCGAACGTCCTGCTCGTCGGTGACGCCGCCGGATATCTCGACGCCCTGACCGGCGAGGGCATCAGCGTCGCGCTGGCCCAGGCGGCCGCACTCGCCGAATGCCTGCGCGCGGGCCGGGCGGCCGACTACGAGCAGGCCTGGCGGCGCGTCTCCCGCAAGTCCCGGCTGCTGACCGCCGGACTGCTGTGGTCCAGGCACCGGCGCGTGCTGGCCCCGCGCATCGTCCCGGCCGCCCAGACTCTGCCGTGGCTGTTCACCAGCATCGTCAACCAGGTCGCCGGGGCTTAAGAGCGCCGCGGCGGCCGCCGGCGCTGGCTCAGCTCCCTATGCTGGCGGACGATCAGTGAGAAGGTCCTCCTTATATGGCCATCCGGCTCGGCAGCACGGTGATCAACTGCGCGGACATGGAGCTCATGACCACCTTCTGGTCCCGGGCGCTGGATCTTGTCCCCACCACACCGGCACCGGCATGCTGCCCGTGGTGCTGGCCTCGGCCGCGTAAGGTAGCAGGGTCCTGCGCACCCGCGACGTGGGCAGGTGCCGCAGGGTCGGCCTCGGCTCGGCGGATACTCACCGGCCCCAGTGCCGGGGGAAGTGCCGATACACACACCAGGGAGACAGATGGACGCGGACCGGGCACGGGCCCTGGTGCTGGCCGAGCGAGCCGAGGTTCAGGGCCTGCTCGGGGGCACCGAGGCGGCAGGCGAGCAAGACCGCGAAGCAGAAAACGAGACCGGCGACATCGCCGATCGCGCCCAGCCGCTGTCCGCTGAGGGCATGGACGACTCCATCGCGGCCGACTTGCGCGATCGCCTGGCCGCGCTGGACCGCGCCCTGCAGCGGCTGGACGACGGGACGTTCGGGCTCTCCACGCTCAGCGGGCTGCCGATCCCAGACGAGCGGCTGGAAGCCGACCCGGCCGCGGAGGTCACCGTCGAGGAGGCCCGGGCCCGAGCCCGGGATCTGGCGTGATGGCCGCTGTCCCGATGCGGTCCTTCGCGCATACCATCGCGTAGTGGGGCGGCTTCGGCGGCGATCAGCGGCCGGTGCCGTGCCAGGCGCCCGGATCGAGTCCCGGAGGTTGTCATGGAGGATGTCCGGTACAAGATGATCATGGCGCTCAGCGCCGCTGACATCGGCAGCCCCATCTGCGAGCAGGCCGCCGAGATCTGCGCCGAGATCGCTGACCAGCACTGCGCGGAGCTGCACGTCACGATGACCGCGCCCGTCATCGCGGTCGGCCAGGCCGGCCAGGAGGAGCGACGATGACCGAGACGACGGAGGCGCTGGCGCCGACGGTAGATGTCCGCCGGGCCGGCGATCGGTTCAAGACCAGGCTGAGATGGCTGGACTCCAAGCACTCGTTCTCGTTTTCCCGCCACTACGACCCGCTGAATACCCATCATGGGCTGCTCCTGGTCAACAATGACGACATAGTCACGCCAGGAACGGGCTTCGAGACGCACCCGCACCAGGACATGGAGATCGTCACCTGGGTGCTCCAGGGCTCACTGGTCCACCAGGACTCCACCGGGCATTCCGGCATCATCTACCCGGGCCTGGCCCAGCGGATGAGCGCCGGAACCGGCATCCTGCACTCGGAGAAGAACGACTCCTGGCGGCTCCAGGGCGGCTCGCAGCACACCGATCCCGTGCATTTCGTGCAGATGTGGGTCGTCCCTGACGAAGACGGCATCACTCCGGGCTACGAGCAGCTGGAGATCGATGACGAGCTGCTGCGCGGCGGCCTGGTGCCGGTCGCCTCAGGCATGGCCAAGCACGACGGCGCGGCGGCCATCCGCATCAAGAACAAGTACGCGGCGCTACATGCCGCCCGGATGAGACCCGGCGAGGTGATCGAGCTCCCTGAGGCCCCGTTCCTGCATCTGTTCGTCCCGCGAGGAGCCGTCTCTCTTGAGGATGCCGGCTCGCTGGCGCAGGGCGATGCGGTGCGATTCACGGCGACCGGCGGGCAGAAGATCACCGCTACCGAGCCAGCCGAGATCCTGCTGTGGGAGATGCACGCGGCCGTCACCGGCTGGTAGCAGGCGGACGCAGGCGGCACCAAGGTGCTCGAAATGCCGCCGCGAGCAGGTGCGTGAATGCCTGTGACCTGCGGCGGCGCACCCTATCCCAGCGGTCCTGACCGGGCCCACGAGCCCGCGGTGAGCTGGCTAGGCCGACTGCTGCAGCGCGGTCTCTATATCGGCCCGGTGGGTGTCTGCATGCCGGGCCGCGATCTCCGCGAACCGGCGTATCCGCCCGTCGCCCGCATCGAGCTGGCCGGCGTCCAGGCCGGCCACTAGCCCGATAATCTCATCGCCGCTGACGCGAAGATGATCTGCGGCCTGCGCCCGGCTCACCTCGGCGGCCTGCACGGCATGCTGGGCGTTGTGCACATCGACAATGTCAGCGTTCACCTCGACCTGCTGGCCGTCCAGGATGTCCCGCATCCAGCCGGCCAGGTACTCGTAGGAGTGCGCGACGTGGTCAAGCACCACGCCCACTGGCCGGGGATCACCCTCGAGCGGCGCTGCGCTCCAGTCGTGATCGGTACACTGCTGCACGAAAGCGAGCAGCCGCTGTCGTGCCGCATCGATCTGCGCGGCGTGCTCCGCCGGGCTCCGCTCGTCGGTCATGCGCTGAGCGTAGGGGGCAACGCCAGCGAGCGGAAGCAGATCGGCGGCGCTGATGACCAGTAAGGACCTTGCTCAGGACCCGCAGTCCGGCGGCGAGCCGCTGCCTGACCGCGAGCCGCTGCCTGGCCGGCGGCTGGCTCGCTGGCGCCGGATCCCGTCGCTCGTGTCGGCCATCTGGAGTACGACCGCATCCTGTTCTTCAGTGATGCGATCTTCGCGATCGCGATCACCCTGCTGGTCGCCGGCCTGGTGGTAGGCGTCAATCCGCACGGGATCGCCGACACCGGCCGTGAGCTTCGCGACGCGGGCTCCGGCATCGAGGCCTTTGTGATCAGCTTCGCCGTGATCGGCCTGTTCTGGATGGGCCACCACTCGATGTTCCGTTACATAACGGCCGTGGACCGGCGGCTGATCTTCCTGAACCTGCTGTTCCTCGGCGTCATCGCCTTCCTGCCCTATCCGACGGAGCTGATCAGCAGCACGCTCCAGACTCCCTCGGTCATCTTCTATGCCGCCTGCTGCGCGGCGGCGGGACTGGCCGAGGCCGCCTGCTGGCTGTATGCGACCCGTTCGCCGGCCGCCCTCGCGGTGCCACCGGCCACGCCGGCACACCGGCGCTCCGCCCTGCAGATCACGCGTGATACGGCGGTGCATCTGCTGTCGATCCCGGTCACCATCTTCTCGGCCCGCCCGGCCACTGAGCTTGCCGTGCCGGGTGCCGCGACCGTGCGCCGGCCCTACCTCCTGCAGATCTTGCGTGTTCCGGTGCTGTTCCTGCTGTCGATCCCGATCGCCATCTTCTACTCGCCTCGCGCGGCCACCTATTCGTGGATCCTGATCTGGGTCCTGGGCGTGCTGCTGAATCACCTCGCGCCCATCGAGGAGGTGCGGGAGGAGCTGAGCTGAGCTCAGGTCTGCAGCGGCATCAGCTCGCGGACGAAATGCCCGAGGAACTCCGCCTGATCCTGGGTGGCCGCCGCGGGCCGGATTACGAACTTGCTGATGCCTGCGGCCACGTAGCGCTCGATCAGGGCGGCGGCATCCGGCCAGCCCGTGGCGATCAGGCTGGCGGGGTCGGTGCCGGGGCGCCGCTGGCCGACGGCCGCGGCCAGCTCGGGCGGGATGGTCCCGGCTGCTACCGCCAGGCTGATCCCGAAGTGCTCGGGGTCGACCTCGCGTCCGGCCTGCGCGGCCGCGGCCTGGATGGCCTCCCGGCCGGCCTGGGCCTCGTCCGGCGTCAGGAAGCTGGCCAGCCAGCCGTCGCCCAGCCGCCCGACGCGTCGCAGGGCGCCCGGAGCGCTGCCGCCCAGCCAGATATCGAGCGGCTCGGGCGGCAGCGGGCCGACGCTGACGTCGTCGAGGGTGAAGAACTCGCCGTCGAACGAGACCGATTCCTGGCGCAGCAGGAGCCGCAGCAGCTCCAGTGACTCGTCGAACACCGCGCCACGGCGGCCGGCCGGGACACCGAACAGGGCCCGCTCGGCGCGGCGGGCGGGCTGCAGGCCGAAGACCGGCAGCACCCGCTTCGGCGCGAGCGCGGCCAGCGACGTGAGCTGCTTGGCGACCAGCACGGGATGGCGTCCTGGCAGCACCGACACTCCGGTGCCCACCTTCAGCCTCGCGGTCCTGGACAGCGCGTACGCCATCCCCACGAACGGCTCGACCAGCGACCCGAACACCATCTCCGACAGCCACAGCGAGTCAACGCCGGACTCCTCCAGGTGGTCGACGGCACCGGCGAAGCCGCCAGGGCCGCCGGCCGCGCCCAGCCCGATCCCGATTCTGACCTTCACGTGCCCATCCGACCATGACATCGGCCGCCCGGTACAGCCGCCCCCGTGGGTAGAATCCGCTGAGCCTGGACGGCTGCGGCACGCCACGGTGGACGGCTAAGGGAGAAAGATCGACGTGAACATGGAGCAGCAGCCGCTGGAGACCTATCAGGACGAGATCTACCTGAACGGGCTGGGCGGGACGCTCCCCGGCCTGCCCGCTGACCTGACCGGGCTGGAGGCGGCGGCCAGGAAGCGGCTGCCTGCGCAGGCCTACGGGTACATCGCGGGCGGCGCGGGCTCCTCCGACACGGTGCGGGAGAACGCCGCGGCGCTGCGGCGCTGGCGGATCGTGCCCCGGATGCTGACCGATGTCAGCGCGCCGTCCTACGCCAGGACGGTCCTCGGCACCGAGCTGGCCGTGCCGATGCTGCTGGCCCCGGTCGGGGTGCTCAGGATCGCGCACCCCGACGGTGAGGCGGCCGTCGCCCGGGCCGCCGCCGCGTGCGGCGTGCCGATGATCCTCAGCACCGCGTCTTCCACCCCGATGGAGGAAGTCGCCGCGGCCAGCGGGGACGGCCAGCGGTGGTACCAGCTCTACTGGCCCAAGGACCGGGCCGTGGCGGCGAGCTTCCTGGCCCGGGCCAAGGCAGCGGGCTTCAGCGTCCTGATGGTAACCCTGGACACCCGGATGCTCGCCTGGCGGCCGCGGGATCTCGATCATGCCTACCTGCCGTTCCTGCGCGGCATCGGGATACAGAACTACCTCACCGACCCGGCCTTCCAGGCGGGCCTGGCCGATCAGCTGGAGGCCGCCAGGGACGCGGCCGGTGCGAATGCGGCGAGTCAGGACGCGGCCAGTGCGGCTGCGGCCGGCCAGGACGCCGCGATCCTCCACTGGTCGCAGATGTTCGGCGATCCCTCGCTGACCTGGGACGACCTGCCGTTCCTGCGGGAGCACTGGGAAGGCCCGATCGTCTTGAAGGGGATCCAGTCAGCCGCTGACGCACGGCGGGCCGTCGACGCCGGGGCCGACGGGATCGTGGTGTCGAACCACGGCGGCCGGCAGGTGGACGGCGCGGTCGGCGCGCTGGACACCCTGCCGGGCATCGCCGCCGCGGTCGGCTCGCAGACCACGGTGCTGTTCGACAGCGGCATCCGCGGCGGCGCGGACATGCTCAAGGCCCTGGCGCTCGGCGCCCGCGCCGTGCTCATCGGCCGCCCGTATGCGTACGGGCTCGGGCTGGCCGGCGAGGACGGCGTCCGGCATGTCCTGCGGGCGCTGCGCAACGAATTCGAGCTGACCATGCGGCTGTCCGGCCATGCCCGCCTGGACGATCTGGGCCCGGACTCGCTGCTCCGCCGTGATCCAGCAGCGCCGGGGACGATGGTCAGTGAATACGACTGAGAATCGTCCCGGCCAGCTCAGAGTCCGCTGACGCTGACGACGATCGCTTCCTGGGTCGAGCGGGCGATCACGACGACGGCCTCGGTATCGGCGGACGGGTTCTCCTCACGGTGCGGGACATGCGGGGGCACCCAGACGTAGTCGCCGGGCTCTGCCTCCAGCCGGACCAGCTCACCCGAGCCGGGATCGCGGAACACGAAGACCGGCCGCCCCGACGCTACGAAGATCCCTGTCTCCGACTCGCCATGATGATGATCACCAGAGGACACCGCGGGCGGCAGGACGGTGCGGCCCATCCACAGTGACCGTGCGCCCACCAGGTCACCGGAGATCGCAGCCGCCCTGATCATGCCGCTGGTCTGGGCGGTCGCGGCGGACAGCTGGTCAGGGCGGATCAGGCGCAGGCCGGTCACCGGCCGCGCCGCCTAGGACCCGCCGTCAGCGGACGGCTCATCGGCATCCTCAGCCGGCTCGAGGGTGAGCGAGACCGAATTGATGCACCAGCGCTGGTCGGTGGGGACCTCATATCCCTCGCCCTCGAACACGTGCCCGAGGTGGGAATCGCAGGCGGCGCACCTGACCTCCGTGCGGACCGCGCCCATGGAGCGGTCCTCGATCAGCACGACGGCGTCGCCGTCCGATGGCTGGTAGAAGCTCGGCCAGCCGCAGTGTGACTCGAACTTGGCATTCGAGGCGAAGAGCCGGGCGCCGCAGGCGCGGCACCGGTAGACCCCCTTGGTCTTGGTGTCCGTGTACTCACCCGTGAACGGGGCCTCGGTCCCGGCCCGGCGCAGCACGCGGTACTCCTCGGGACTCAGCCGTTCCTGCCATTCGTCCTCGGACAGCTTCACTTTTTCCATGGCCACGAGCCTACCCGCGCAGCCGAAAGCCCCGATCCGCCGGCTGAGCGGTCATCAGCCGGGAACCGGGGGCCATCAGCGGACTGGCGCAACTGCGGGACGCTAGTCCTCAGCGGCGCTGACTAACGAGGGCTGCCTGGACCTGCTGGGCAGTACCCCGCCTTCGACGTCGCCCGGGTTCAGGTACCGGAACGCGATCGCGGCAACGGCGCCGCCGAGCAACTCGGCCACCAGGTAGATCCAGATGTTGGACCACGCGAACAGGCCCATCAGCGTCCCGCCGAACGCGACCGCCGGATTGAACGCGCCGCCGCTGACCGGGCCCACGGCGATCGCGCCCGCCAGTACGGTAAAGCCGATCGCCAGGCCGAAGAAGCTGTTGTTCGGCTGATCCTTGCTGGTCGCCACGTTCAGCACGACATAGACCAGGAGGAAGGTGAATACGAACTCGGCGAGCAGCGCGGCGAAGATCCCCCGCCCCGACAGCGGCAGCGAGTGCACGCCGTGCGGGTTGATGATGAACCTGCCGAGTAGCGCGGCAATCACGGCCCCGATGAGCTGCGCGGCCACGTACGGGCCGACCTCACTGAGGGGCAGCTTTCCGCGCAGGTACACGCCCAGCGTCACGGCGGGGTTGTAGTGCGCGCCCGAGAGGTGTCCGCCTGCGAACACCAGGACCATCAGCACCGCGCCGATCGCCACCGCGCCCAGCGGCGCGGACGTCAGGGCTACGCAGCCGACCGTGAAGACCAGGCCGAAGGTGCCTATTAATTCGACTACGTAGTTGCGCATGTGCCACTCCAGCTACATCGAAGGCGGGGGTGTAGCGCCGTGATCATCGCAGACCACGGCGATGGGGAGTATAGCGAAAACGGGTCAGAACGTCACGTGATAGGTGATCTTGGCCTCATCGGCCAGGCAAAGCTCCGTTTCGGTTACGTGCCCGGCTGACCGGACGTCGCCGAGCACGGCCGCGAGGGCATCCAGCGCGTCCTGCGGCCCGGTCACCACCAGCCGGGCGACCGGTGCCCGCATCGGCAGGCTGCCTTGCGACTTGGCCTTCCTGATCGAGGCAATCGCCGATGCGGCAACGTCGAGCGTGGTCGCGCCGGGGCCGCTGCGGGCATCAGACTCGCCGCGGGCACCAGGCCCGCCGAGGGCGCGCAGGCGGCCCGAGTCGGGCCAGGCGGCACGATGAATGGAGCCCGTCCCGTCCGGCCCGTCCGACTGCCAGGACCAGGTCTCTTCGGTCACGAACGGCAGGAACGGCGCGAACAGCCGCAGGATGACCGACAGCGCCAGCCGCAGCGTCACGATGGCCGATCCGGCCGCCGCCTCGCCCCGCTCACCGTAGGCCCTCGGCTTCACCAGTTCGAGGTAGTCGTCACAGAAGAACCAGAAGAAACGCTCCGTCAGCGCCAGGGCCAGCGCATGATCGTAGGCCTCGAACGCCTCGGTGCACTGGTCCACGACATCGGCCAGCCTGCCCAGGAGGGCCTGATCGAGCGGCTCGGTGACCCGCGGCCCGGCGGACGCCGGCCGGTCCATGCCGAGCACGAACCTGCTCGCGTTCAGGATCTTCACGGCGAGCCGGCGGCCGATCTTGAGCTGTGCCGGGTCGAAGGTGGTGTCCACGCCGAGGCGGGCGCTGGCGGCCCAGTACCTGACCGCGTCCGTCCCGTACTCCCGCAGCATGTCCATCGGCGTCACGACGTTGCCGACCGACTTGGACATCTTCTTGCGGTCCGGGTCGAGTATCCAGCCGGAGATGGCGGCGTGCTGCCACGGCAGCACGCCGTGCTCGTCGTGCGAGCGCAGCACCGTATAGAAGAGCCAGGTCCGGATGATCTCGTGTGCCTGCGGGCGCAGGTCCATCGGGAAGACCCGGCCGAACAGGTCATCGTCGGTGCTCCAGCCGCCCGCGATCTGAGGGGTGAGCGATGAGGTGGCCCAGGTGTCCATGACGTCCGGGTCACCGGCGAACCCGCCCGGCTGGCCACGCTGATCCGAGGAGTATCCGGCCGGCACATCGGCGGCCGGATCGACGGGCAGGACCTCGTCAGCGGGCAGGATCGGGGCATCGCGATCCGGCTCGCCGTCGTCACCGAGCGGATACCACACCGGGATGGGCACGCCGAAGTAGCGCTGGCGGCTGATCAGCCAGTCCCCGGCCAGCCCGTTCACCCAGTTCTCGTAACGGGAGCGCATATGCGCGGGATGCCAGGCCAGCTCCCGGCCGCGGGACAGCAGCGTCTCGCGCAGCGCCGGATCCCGGCCGCCGTTCCTGATGTACCACTGGCGGGTCGCGATGATCTCCAGCGGCCGGTCTCCCCGCTCGTAGAATTTCACTGCGTGCCGGATCGGCTCCGGCTCGCCGCGCAGATCTCCGGCGGCGTGCAGCATGTCGGCCACCTGCTGCCTGGCCGCCTTCGCGGTCCGGCCGGCCAGCAGCTGGTAGGCGGCCAGGCCGCCGGCGCCGGTGATGCCAGGCGGCGGCGCGTCGAGGAGCCGGCCGCTGGCGTCGATCACCGGCCGGGTCTCCAGCCGCAGGTCGCGCCACCAGGTCACGTCGGTGGTGTCGCCGAACGTGCACACCATCGCGATGCCGGTGCCCTGGCCGGGATCGGCCAGGTGGTGAGGGAGGATCGGCACGGTGACGCCGAACAGCGGAGTGGCCGCCGTGGTTCCGAAGAGCTGCGCGTACCGCGTGTCATCGGGATGCGCGACCAGGGCGACGCACGCGGGCAGCAGCTCGGGCCGCGTCGTGGCCACGATCACCTCAGCGCCGCCGGCCAGCCGGAAGGAGATCCGCCAGTAGGTACCCGGCATTTCCCGGTCCTCGATCTCGGCCTGGGCGACGGCCGAGCCGAATGTCACGTCCCACAGCGTGGGGCCCTCGGCCGGGTACGCCTCGCCGCGGGCGAGATTACGCAGGAAGGCGCGCTGTGAGGTGGCGGCCGAGCGGTCATTGATCGTCCGGTAGCTCATGCTCCAGTCCACCGACAGCCCCAGGCGGCGCCAGGCCTCCTCGAACCCGCGCTCGTCCAGTTCGGTCAGCTGGCGGCACAGCTCCACGAAGTTGCGGCGGGACACCGGGACCTGCCGGGCCGCCGAGGCGCCGCCTGAGCGGCCTGAGCCGGGCGGCACCAGGCCAGGCTCATACGGCAGGGAAGGATCGCACCGGACGCCGAAGTAGTTCTGCACGCGGCGCTCGGTAGCCAGGCCGTTGTCGTCCCAGCCGACCGGGTAGAAGACCTCTTTACCCCGCATGCGCTGGAAGCGCGCAATGGTGTCGGTGTGGGTGAAGGAGAAGGCGTGCCCGATATGCAGCGACCCGCTGGCGGTTAGCGGGGGAGTGTCGATCGAGTAGATCTCGGAGCGGCTCTTCGTCCGGTCAAACCTGTACTACACGTATCCGGTCCCACACGCTCGACCATTTGTCCTCGAGGCCGTCAAGCGTGGGCTTGCCGGGCACGATGCTGGCGGGGCGGGAGTCGGCACTCATGCGGCTATGTTAGCGCGCCCCGTTAGGGTGGACGCTATGGAAATGCGAGTACTTGGCCGCACCGGCCTGCGAGTGAGCCCGCTGTGCCTGGGCGCGATGATGTTCGGGACCTGGGGCAACACCGATCATGACGAGTCGGTCCGGATCATTCACCGGGCACTGGACAGCGGGATCAACTTCATCGACACCGCCGATGTCTACTCGGCCGGCGAGTCGGAGGAGGTCGTCGGCAAGGCCCTCGCCGCCGGGCAGCGGGATCATGTCGTGCTCGCCACCAAGGCGCATGCGGCCATGGGCGAGGACGTCAATGAGCGCGGGAATTCCCGCCGCTGGATCATCCGCGAGTGCGAAAATAGCCTCCGGCGCCTCGGCACCGACCATATCGACCTGTACCAGATCCACCGCCCGGACCCCTCGGCCGACATCGACGAGACCCTGGGCGCGCTCAGCGACCTGATCCGGGCCGGCAAGATCAGCTATGCCGGCAGCTCGACTTTCCCCCCGTCGCAGATCGTCGAGGCGCAATGGGTCGCGCAGCGCCGCGGACGGGAGCGTTTCGTCTGTGAGCAGCCGCCCTATTCGATCCTCGTGCGGGGCGTGGAGGCGGAGGTGCTGCCGGTGTGCCAGCAGTACGGCATGGGCGTCATTCCGTGGAGCCCGCTGGCGGGCGGCTGGCTGTCCGGCCGCTACCGCAAGGACGCCGAGGGCGTGCGCAGCCGCCGGGCGCAGCGGCTGCCGGATCGGTATGACCTGAGCCTGCCGGGAAACCAGGCCAAGCTGGAAGCCGCCGAGCAGCTGGCCGTCCTGGCGCAGGAGGCGGGCCTGTCGCTGATCCACATGGCGCTGGCCTTCGTGACCAGCCATCCCGCGGTCACCTCGGCGATCATCGGCCCGCGGACCATGGAGCACCTGGACAGCCAGCTCGGTGCCGCGGATGTCGTTCTGGCGCCGGATGTGCTGGACCGGATCGACCAGATCGTCCCGCCGGGCACCAACCTCAATCCGGGCGACCGCGGTTACGACCCGCCGGCCCTCGCCGATCCGTCGCTGCGCCGCCGCGCCTAGCCCCGCGCGGGACTTAGGTCCCGCGCCGGGCGCGGGCCCGGCGCCGGGCACTGGTCCCGGCCTCGGCTATTCGGTCTCGCGCTTCCAGTGCGGGCGGCCGAACATGCGCCCGTACCATGCGTGCCTCTGCGCCTGCTCCTCCCTGGCCATGTCGACCTGGAAGACGGGCGTGCCTTCGGGCGCGGGCAGGTGCTCTACCTCAGACGACCCGAACGTGCACCTGATGTGGTCAGTCGTGATCGCCGCGATCTGGTCGGCGTCGACAAACCGCAGCGAGTGCCCGGTGCGTACCACGATCCCGTCGAAGAGATCCAGTTCCGGGACCTCCAGGACGTGCTCCACCTCGCCAAACTGCTGGCCGGAGTGAGTGATGACGGGCAGGCCAGGGCGGACGGCCTGATAGGAGATGGTGGTCAGCTCCTCGCCGGAGCCGGGACCGCCGGCCGGTCCTGGCGTGTCTTCGGGCACCGTGCCTCCTAGTCGCGCAGGCTGCTGTCGGCAGCATGCGTAATTCGGCCGTGCGAGGGGGGAAAGGCCGCCGTATCGTCGTTTATATCAGCTTCATTGAATGGCGGTCCGATGGCGCCTGAGATCAACCTGGTTGACCCCGACACCTATCGGCTCGGCGGAGCTCCGCATGATCAGCTCGCCTGGCTGCGGGCGCACGAGCCCGTATTCTGGCACGCCGACGGCGGTGGTGACGGCTGGCCCGGATTCTGGGCGGTGACCCGGCACGAGGATGTGGCCCGCGTCTCCCGGCGGCCGGCGATATTTTCCTCTAGCCGGCGCCTGGCGCTGTTCGGCGAGACCGGGGACGGGCCGCTGCAGATGCAGCGCCTGATGATGCTCAACATGGATCCGCCCCAGCACACGCGCCAGCGCGCCTTCGTCAACCGGGGGTTCACCCCGCGCATGATCGGGCGGCTGGAGCAGCCCATCAGGCAGATCTGCGACCGCCTGCTGGACGATGCCGAGCAGCGGCAGGACGCCGACTTTGTCGCGGACATCGCGGCCCCGCTGCCGCTGCGGGCCTTCGGTGACCTGATGGGCGTCCTGCCGCAGGACCGCGAGAGGATCTTCAGCCTGACCAACCGGCTGGTCGGCGCGGATGATCTCGAGTACCGGCCGTCGCCCGATGACGGGCTGCAGGCCGCCGCGGAGCTCTATGCCTACGCCGGCGAGGTGGCCGCCCGTCACCGTGAGCAGCCGGGCGACGGCATCGTAGCCCGGCTGCTGCAGCCGAACGAGGACGGCGAATCGCTGACTGTCGATGAGTTCGACATCTTCTTCCTGCTGCTGACCGTGGCGGGGACCGAGACCACCCGCAACGCGGCCGCGGGCGGCATGCTCGCCTTCTTCGAGCATCCGCTCCAGTGGCAGCGGCTGCGGGAAGATCCCGGCCTGATCCCCCCGATGGCAGAGGAGATCGTCCGCTGGGTCAGCCCGGTGAACCTCTTCCGGCGGACGGCTGCACGCGACACCGAGCTGGGCGGCCGCCAGATCGCCGAGGGCGACAAGGTGGTGGTCTTCTATGCCTCGGCCAACCGGGACGAGGACGTATTCGCCGCTCCGGGCAGATTCGATATCGGGCGTGATCCGAACCCGCACGTCGGCTACGGCGGCGGCGGCCCGCACTTCTGCCTGGGCCGGCACCTGGCCGCCCTTCAGCTGCGGGTGCTGTTCGGCGCGCTCGCCGAGCGGCTACCCGGTATCGCGCTGAATGGCGAGGTCAGCAGGCTCCGGTCCAACTTCATCAACGGGATCAAGCACCTGCCGGTGCGGACGCGCTGATCAAGCGCCGGCCGGCGCGGACGCGCTGATTGGGGACTTCCCTGAAATCTGCCGGCCCGGTCAGTAATCTGCTGCCTCAAGGGGGATATCGCTCGCCGAAACGGGGGGAACGAATGCCGCTGGAGACACGGATGCCAGACGGGCAGGCTGAGCGGCCCGGCCTGCGGCTGGCCTCGGACCTCAGCCGGGCGGCCCGCCCGCCGCGCTCCTGGCCGCGGCGAGCCGCCCGCGCCGGGGCGGCAGCACGCTTGTCCTCGACGCCGACGGCCAGAACGTGATAGTCGTCCTGGCCGAGGATGGTGGCGACGCAACGCTGATGTGGGGGTTCATACAGCGGCACCTGAGCGGCTGGAAGGCGGTCAAGGCGTGATAGCCGGCGAGATAGCCGCCCGCAATCGCGGCGCAGGCCCGATAGGGCCGGTGGCGCGACGGCATCTGGCGGGCGGGAGGCAGGCCCCATGATGCGTATCGAGCGAGTACGGCTGCCGCCGGGGATGCAGGCCCTGGCCCGCCGCGAGCACGGCACGGTCGTGGTGTACGTGGCCGCGGGACTGTCGGCCGCCGAGCGGCTGACTGCGATCCGCAAGGCGGTGACCGCAACGCCGGAGGCGGGCTGGAGCTCCGGCTCCCCGCGCAGTCCGGCGCTGCTGGCCGCGCTGGCGGGCGCCGCGGGCCTGCGGCGGGCTCCGGAAGGCCGCTGGACCTACCGGGTACTGGTGACGGCGGCCGCAGCAGCGGCGGTCGTGATGCTGGTGGCCCTCACGGCCACGCTGCTGGGCGGTGGCCAGGCGCGGCCAGGCGCGGCCCCGCCGCCCGCAGCGGCGCCATCGCCGGCGGTGCCATCGGCGTCGGCCGGACCAGGGTCGGCCGGCGCGCCAGGGACGTCTCCCGGCCATGCGGGCCGCCCCGGTGCCCCCGGCTCCCCGGCCTCACCAGGGCAGCCCGGCTCAGCGCCGGGTAAGCACGGGAAACGGCCCGCCGGCGCGGTACCACCGTCCCCGGAGGCGTCAGGAACGCCATCCCCGGTGCCGAGCGCGACGGCCGTCCCGCCGCCGCCCTCGGGCCCGCCGCCCTCAAGTCCGCCGCCTTCGGGCCCGCCGCCCAGCTCGGCGCCGACCCCCTCACCGAGCCCGTCCGGCTCGTCCGGCTCGCCGACGACATGCCTCCGCGTACTCGGCCTCAGGGTCTGCCTGCCGTAGGCACGAAGCCGCCGCGCACCCAGCGCACGCGCTGCGCGGGCAGGCAATGTCGCAGGCGGCTGGGATACTGGTCGGGTGCTGGAGATATCGGGCGGGAGGCTGGTCGGCCGGCAGGCCGAGCTCGACCGGCTGCTTGGCCTGCTGACCGCGGCGGCTGCGGGCCGGCCTGTGGTCGCGCTGGTCAGCGGCGACGCGGGCGTGGGCAAGACCCGGCTCGTCACTGAGCTGGCCGCTGGTGCCCGCGAGCACGGACTGACGGTGCTGTCCGGCCGCTGTGCCGAGCTGGCCGACACGATCCCCTACCTGCCGCTCGCCGATGCCCTGCGGGACGCGGCGACCGGGCCAGCCCCGGCCGGCCCGCTGATCGAGGCGATCGCCTCCCGGCCCGTGCTCGCGCGCCTCCTGCCTGATCAGGGCGCCAGCCCGCCGCCGGGCGCCGACGCGCCGGAACTGGCGCAGCAGCAGATGTTCGGCGCGGTCCTCGGCATGCTCGCGGAGCTCGCGGCGGCCACCCCGGTCCTGCTGATCCTGGAGGACCTGCACTGGGCTGACGGCTCGACCCGCGACCTGGTCACGTTCCTGAGCCGGGTGCTGCATCGCGAGCGGCTGGCCATCGTCGCGACCTACCGGACCGATGACCTGCACCGGCGGCACCCGCTGCGACCGGTGATCACAGAGCTGCTCCGGCTGCCCAGCGTGACCGCGGTTCATCTCGGGCCGCTGGACGCCTCGGCCATGGCCGAGCACCTGGCCAGCCTGGCCAGCCTGTCCAGGCTGCCGCTGGATGCCACGGCCCTCAGCCAGATGATCACCCGCGCCGAGGGCAACGCCTACTACGCCGAGGAGCTGCTGGCATCCTCCTCGCCTGAGTCCGGACTGCCCGCCAGCCTGACCGACCTGCTGGTCGCCAGGATGGAGCGGCTCTCGGCGACGGCGCAGCAGGTCCTGCGGGCCGCCGCGGTCACTGGCCGGCGGGTGGATGACGAGCTGGTACGGCAGGCGTCGGGGCTGGCCCCGCCCGAGTACGAGGCGGCGGTCAGGGAGGCGGTCGCGCATCAGCTGCTGGTGCCCGACGGCCGGCAGGGCTACGCGTTCCGGCACGCGCTGCTGCGCGAGGCCATCTACGCGGACCTGCTGCCGGGCGAGCGCACCCGCCTGCACGCCAGGCTGGCTGAGCTGCTCTCCGACGAGCGCCGGCTCGCGGAGGTGACGGGGTCTGCTGCTGAGCTCGCGCACCACTGCCTGGCCAGCCACGACATCCCCGGTGCGCTGGCCGCATCCGTCCGGGCCGGGCAGGAGGCAGAAAGGCTGGCGGCGCCGGCTGAGGCCCACCGGCACTACGACGAGGCGCTCTCGCTGTGGGACCGGGTCAGCGACCCGGAGAAGCTGGCCGGAGTCGATCGCGGCAGCCTGGCCTTCAGCTCGGCACTCAGTGCCGCCGACAGCGGCCAGATCGGCCGCGCCGTGCAGCAGCTGCGCCGGCTGCTCGGCTTCCTGGGGGACGACGGTGATCCGGCGCTGGTCTGCCGGGTCAACGAGCGGCTCTCGTATTTCCTGCTGGACATCGACGATGTCGATGGCGCACTGACCGCGGCCGAGATCGCCGTCGAGGCGCTGCCGGCCGATCCGCCCCGGTGGGAACGGGCCAGGGCCCTGGCCACGCACGCCCGCGGGCTGCTGTCGATGCAGGACCTGCAGCCCGCGCGCTCCCGCGCGCAGCAGGCACAGGCGGCGGCGAGAGCCGCCAGGGCGCCCAGGGTCGAGGCTGACGCACTGGTGACGCTGGGCCTGATCAGCGAGCAGACCGGGCGGCACCAGGAGGCCATCGGACTGTTCGCCAGGGCACTCAGGCAGGCCCGCGGCGCGGATGTCCTGGGGGTCGAGCTGCGCGCGGCATTCCAGCTGGCCAGAATCCACCTGGAGCTGGGCGACCTGGCCGCCGCGGCCGGACCCGCGCACGAGGGCACTCACCGGGCCCAGGAAGCCGGCCTGGAACTGGCGCCCTACGGGCTGGACCTGCAGTACCTGCATTACCTGACGCATTACGCGGACGGCAGCTGGGATCACGCGCAGGAGATCGCTGACGGCTTCGTCGTCCGGGTGGCTAATAATGCCGAGGCGCGGCTGTCGGCGATGGCTTTGTTCGTGGATGTCGCCAGGGGCCGGGCCAGCGTCGAGGAGCGCCGGGCGTGGCTTGAGCCGTTCTTCGCTACGGAGCTGTTCATCGAGTACATCGGCCGCGGCCTGCTGGCGGAGCACGCGCTCTGGCAGGGTGACGGCCAGGCCGCGGTCGCCGGGGCGGAGGCGACGATCCGCGCGGCCCTGGCCTGGGCGGAGGGATACGGGCCGCAGGTCATCCGCGCCGCGGCCGTGGGGCTGAGCGCGCTGGCTGATCGCGCCCGGCAGGCCCGTGCCGCGGGCGATGAGGACAGCGCCGCCGCGGCCGTGGACGCGGCCAGGTCAATGCACGAGGCGGCCCGCGAGGGCGCGGCCTACGAGATGAGGCCCGAGTTCGTACTCGGCATAGACGGGCGCGGCTGGCTGGCCAGGGCCGAGGCCGAATGGGGCCGGGCCAACGGCGATAACGATCCGGGCGCGTGGCAGGCGGTCGTGGATGCGTTCGGGACCGGGTTCGTCTATGAGAGCGCCCGGTCGCGCTGGCGGCTGGCCGAGGCACTGGCCGAGGCGGGCGACCGCGAGGCGGCGCAGCGGGAGTGGCATATCGCGGTACAGGCCGCCGACGAGCTCGGCGCGGCCCCGCTGCGGGCGGCGCTGGCTGATCTCGGCCGCCGGGCCAGGCTCGGCCGCCCGGCCGCCGGGCATGGACCGGGCCAGGCCTGGGCGGGGCCGGGGGGCCGCGGGCCGCTGGCTGCCCTCACCGCGCGGGAGCTGGAGGTGCTGCGGCTGATGGCGGCCGGTCAGAGCAACAAGGAGATCGGCGCTGAGCTATTCATCACCACCAAGACCGCCAGCGTGCACGTCTCGAACATCCTGGCCAAGCTGAGGGCCAGCAGCCGGACCGAGGCCGCCGCCATCGCGCACGGTCAGGGCGTCGGAATGCCCGAGCCGTGAGCGGAGGGCAGCTTAGCTGGCGGGGGACAGGGCGTCGAGGATCTCCGTCGCCCTGGCCGTCGCCTGGGCCGGGTCGGCGTCCGGGGCGCCCACCTGCGGATCCCAGTTCAGGTCATAGAAGACCTCAGTCACTCCCTGCTCGGCCAGCCAGCCGATGTCGGCCCGGATCTGGTCGTAGCCTCCGGACAGCAGCAGCCGGCTGCCGTCGGGCCCGTGTGCCTGCGCGCCGGCCCTGACCACGCCGCGGCAGATGATCCTGAGCTGGTCAGGGTCCCGGCCCGCCTCGGACGCGGCTGCGCGTACCACGCCGATCCCGTCGCTGATCCGTGACAGATCGGTCCGGCTGGAGGTCAGCCACCCGTCCGCTATCCGGCCCACGCGCTCCAGGGCGGGACGGGCCATTCCGCCGAGCAGGATCGGGGGACCGCCCGGCTGCACCGGGTTGGGCGCCATCGTGCCCCGCGGCACCGTGTAGAACTCGCCGCTGTGCTCGCTGACCCCGTCCGCCCACAGGCTGCGCAGGACCTCGACGTACTCGCTGGTCCGCGCGCCGCGCCGGGGCATGGACGCGCCGGTGAGGGTGAACTCCTCGGGCATCCAGCCGATGCCCAGGCCCAGGTCGTGGCGGCCGGCGCAGAGCACGTCCAGGCTGGCGGCCTGCTTGGCCAGGTAGGCAGGCGATACGAAGGGAAGGTTGATAATGGCGACGCCGAGGCGGATCCGGGAGGTGACCGCCGCCGCGTAGCACAGCGCGGCCATGGGGTCGAGGACACTGTGGTAGACGGGCTCCATCGCCGAGCCCTCGGGGATGAGCAGCCGCTGGAAGGACCAGAGCGAGGAGTATCCCGCCTGCTCGGCCCGGATCGCGAAGGCGGCCAGATTCTGCGGTGTTGCCCAGGCACCCGACACCGGGGCGCCGAAACCGATCTTCATCCGGCTAGCCTAGCCCGGCCCCGGCCGGCCGGATGCGGTGCGGAAGGCTGCGCAGATCGAGCCAGGCCCGCGACGGGCTCCGGCCGGCCGCGGGGCCTTCGGCGCCGAGACGATATTGTTCGGCGGGAAGACACGGCTGCTCTCAGGCCCTCAGAAACGGAGACCCCCATGGAGTCCGACCCCCGCAAGTGGATCGCTACCCTGCGGAACTCGCACGAGCGCCTGGTCTCCCTGGTCCGGCCGCTGACCCCCGAGCAGCTGCGCGAGCAGTCGTACTGCACCGACTGGAGCATCGCGCAGGTGCTGTCCCATCTGGGCAGCGGCGCTGAGATCGCGCTGCTGATGCTGCCCGGCGCGCTGGGAGACGCCGAGCCGGTCAGCCGGGACGCGTTTCCCCCGGTGTGGGATGCCTGGAATGCCAAGAGCCCCGACGATCAGGCGGCTGACGCCCTGGTGTCCGACGAGAAGCACGTGCGGACCCTGGAGGAACTGAGCGATGCGGATCTGGCCAGGGTCAAGCTGCCGTTCTTCGGGATGGACCTCGACAGCATCGGCATGATCAGGCTCCGGCTCGGCGAGCACGCCCTGCATACCTGGGACGTGGCCGTTGATGAGGACCCGGCGGCGACCGTCTCGCCCGACGCGGTGGAGCTGATGATCGACAACGTGCCGCAGTTCCTCGCGCCGCGGCTCGGCCGGCCCCAGGAGAAGCCGTTCGCGGCCCGGATCCGCACGACCGGCCCGGACCGTGACTACCTGCTGACCGCCGCGGAGGCGGTCACCATGACGGACTGGCCGGGTGACGGCGGCGCGGACGCGGACGGCGCGAGCGAGGTCAGCATGCCGGCCGAGGCCCTGCTGCGGCTGGCCTACGGGCGGCTGGATCCCGCGCACACCCCGGCGCAGGTCCAGGCGGATCCCGCTGACCTGGACCGGCTCCGCGCGATCTTTCCCGGCTTCTGACCTGCGGTTTCTGCCCTTGGCCGGCTCCTGATCCCGGGCCGGTTCCCGGTCAGCCGGTGGCCACCGTGGCGGCGGGGACCGGGTCGGGTACGGGGCGGATCAGCAGGAACGCGGCGCAGGCCCCGGTGACGGCCGTGACGGCGAGCAGGAGCAGCCGGTAGTCGACGAACGAGATCAGCGCCGCCCCGGCCGCGATCGAGATGGTCTGCGGCGTGAGAATCAGCATCGTCCAGGCGGCGTTGACCCGGCCCTGGAGCCGCGGCGGCGTGTGGACCTGGACGGCGGTGCTGAAGCCGACGATGAGCCAGACCAGGCCGATGCCGTCCCCCGCCGCCCCGGCCAGGCACAACGGGAGCGAGTGGGTGCGGTAGGCCACCGAGGCCAGCGCGGAGATTCCCAGCGCCGCCCCGATGACGCGGGCCGCGCCCAGCCGCCGCAGCAGCCACGTCACCGCCACCCCGCCCGCGATCGCCCCGGCCCCCTGGACGCTGCTGAGCACTCCGAAGAAGGAGGGCAGGCGGTGCAGGCCCTGGCTGATGACGGCGAAGACAATCGTCTCGAGGAAGCCGATCACGCTGAACGCGCAGGCGGTCACCAGGGTGATCTGGGCCAGCAGCGGGACGGCCCTGATGTGCCGGAAACCGGCCGTGAAATCGCGGCGGAACGAGCCGCGCGCCGTGGCCTCGGGAGCGGACTCGGTCACCCGGATGCTGGCCAGCGCCGCGATCGCGGCGGCGAAGGTGACCGCGTCCATGATGGCGACGGCCCCGCCGCCGACCACCGCGAACAGTGCCGCTCCGGCCAGCGGTGCCACGATCCGCAGCCCCTGGCCGACGGTCTGCAGAGCCGCGTTGGCAGCCGCGAGATCCTCGCCCGCCAGCATGTCCTTGCGCAGTCCGGCGCCCGCGCCGGACAGGACGCTGAAGGAAATCCCGTAGCAGAACGCGACCAGGTAGATGATCCACAGCTGCGCCCGCGAGTGCACCGCCAGCAGCGAGAGCACCATCAGGCCGGTCGCCGCGTTGGCGACCAGGAGCAGCGGACGGCGCCGGACCCGGTCGGCCAGGTGCCCGGCCAGCGGCGCGAACAGGTTCGGGATGCCGAGCGCCAGGAACACCGCGCCCGCCGCCGCGTTGCTCCCGGTCAGGGATTTGGCCCAGATCCCGAGGGTGAGATACAGGGCGGTATCGCCGAAGGTGGACAGCGACTGCCCGGCCAGCAGCCGGCGGAATCGGGGGTCCCGCAGTGCTCCCATGATCAGGCCCGTGGTGGCGCTGGCACCGGATCGGGCCGCACTGAGGTCGCGGCGAACAGCCGGACCTCGCGGGCTCCCGCCGGGCGGGCCGAGGGGTCCGTGATGCGGTCCTCATGCTGGGTCAGGATCGCGATCAGCTGATCGCTGACCTCGCGCAGTTCCGCTGCGGTCAGCCATGTGGCCACGCCCAGTACGCGGGACGCCTGGCGCCACGGCTCGGGCTCGAGATCCCGGCGGCGCAGCCGATCCTTGAGCCGGGCGATCTCATGATCGAGGAACACCTCCATCGCGGCCTCGGCAGCCAGCGTGCCCTCCGCGTCGAGACCCGGCGGGAACAGGTCCTGCTCGATGCGGGTCAGCCGCCAGGGCTTCTCCCGGCCGGGCTGGCCGGGGACCAGCTCGATGTAGCCGTACTTGGCCAGGATGCCCAGATGGTAGGAGCAGCTGGCCACGCTCTGACCCAGCACCTCGGCGCAGCGGGTGGCGGTCGCCGTCACCTCGGTGCCGATCAGGTCGATCAGCTGCCAGCGCAGCGGGTGGGCCAGCGCGCGCAGGGCCATCGGATCGGGTACGGCGGCCGGCTTCTCGCTTGTCGGGCATGTATATCAAGGTATCTTGCGCGACGCTTCTTAAGCAAGGGTTCTTGAGCAAGGAATCTTGAATACGGAGTCTTGACTACGGAACCTTGAGCGCGGGAGTCTAGCGACCTCGATCCAGGACGGCCCTGGTGACCTCGAGTGCGCAGCCCCAGGACAGCGTCACGCCCGCGCCGCCGTGCCCGTAGTTGTGCAGCAGCAGCCGGCCATCACCGGTCTCCTCGGCTTCCAGCCGCACCGCGGGCCGGGCCGGGCGCAGTCCCACCCGGTGGGCCAGCACGGCCGCGTGCCGCAGCCGGGGATCGATCGCCGTGCACTGCCGCAGGATGCGCTCGGCCGTGGCCGGATCAGGCTGCTGATTCCAGTCACCCGGCTGCTCCGTCCCGCCCAGGACGACCGTGTCCCCGTGCGGGAACAGGTAGGCGATGTCACCGGGTGCCGCGCCGGCCCGATGAAGAACTCGCTGATCCCGGGGTTGGCCGTCACCACGACCTGGCCCCGGACCGGCAGCACGGCCGGATCGGGAACGAGGTCATGCGCGCCAATGCCGCAGCAGTTCACGATCACCGCCGCGCTAGCCTGGCCGGCGGCGGCCGCCAGCGACGCGAAAACGCGGTCATCCTGGACCTGGCCGCCCGTGCTCAGGAACCTGGCCAGCAGGTAGTCGAGGTAGACGGGCATGCAGATCACGGGCGCGGTGAACCGCCAGCCGCACGTGAACCCGGCCGGAAGCTCGGCATCCTCGCAGCGCGCTCGCTCGCCGACACCGTCGGTCCAGGCCGGCGGCTCCGGCGGCTGCACCGTGCGAAAGCAGGTGACGCCGCTGACCGCCCGCACGCCGGTGGCCGGGTCGCCGGCCAGGTGCCGCAGCCGGGTGAGTGTCACCTGCCCCCACCTGGCCACGCGCTCGTCCAGGCCGACCAGATGCGGGCCCCAGATCGCCCCGGCCGCGGCCGAGGTCGTACGCCGCGGCGGCCGGGCCGCCGCGACATCGACCGTGAGCCCGGCCTCGGCCAGGCAGACCGCCGTCGTCAGGCCGGACACGCCGGCTCCGATCACCAGCACATCGACTTGTCGGCCGCTCATCTGCCGACCGTAGCCCGGACCGCCCGTCAGGCCGGCCGCCGCATAGGCTCCAGTGCCGGGCCCGCCCAGGGTGAGGCCGGGCTTCAGCACGAGCGATGCCGGAGGCGAAGAGGGCATGACGGCCGGGAACGAGATGACGCTGTTCGCGGCGCCGGGCACGGTCGGGCGGCAGCGCGCGGACGGCTGCCTGCTGCTGGGGTCGGCCGAGCCGCTGCGCAGCTACCCGACCACGATCGTGCACAGCCTGCGCGCGTGGGCCGCCGCTGCTCCTGACCATCGGCTCGTGGCCGAGCGCAGCACGGGCGGTACCTGGCGGACCTGCAGCTACGGTGCGGCCGCGGGCACGGCCGCGGCCATCGGCCAGGCTCTGCTGGAGCGGGGACTGAGTCCCGGCCTGCCGCTGCTCGTGCTGTCCGGCAACAGCATCGACCATCTGCTGATCACGCTCGGCGCCATGACCGCCGGCATTCCTGTTGTCCCGCTCAGTGTCGCCTACTCGCTGCAGAGCCGGGATCACGCCCGCATCCGGGCGGTGGCCAGGCTGGTCCGCCCTGGCGCGGTCTTCGCCGAGGACGCGGAGCTCTTCCAGGCTGCCCTTGACGCGCTGGCTGCGCCGGGGCCGGGCCCGCGGGACGCCCCGGCTGCGCCGGATACACGGGACCCAGGGGACGCGCTGGACCCGGTGCAGGTGATCGTCAGCCGGGGCCGCCGGCCCGGCTCGGTTCAGCTCGCCGACCTGGCGGCCAGCCGCCCCGGCCAGCACGTCGCCAGCGCCTTCGCCGGGCTGCGCCCCGACATGATCGCGAAGATCCTCTTCACGTCCGGCTCGACCGGGACCCCGAAGGGCGTGCTGAACACGCACCGGATGCTGTCGGCCAACCAGCAGATGATCCGGCAGGCATGGCCGTTCCTGGCCGCTGAGCGCCCGGTGATCGTCGACTGGCTGCCGTGGAGCCATACCTTCGGCGGCAACCACAACGTGGACATGATGCTCACCGCGGGCGGGACGCTCTACATCGATGCCGGGCGCCCTGCTCCGGCCCTCTTCGCTCAGACGATCGCCAACCTCGCCGACATCCCGCCCACGGTGTACTTCAACGTTCCGGCGGGATTCGCGCAGCTCGTGCCCGCGCTGGAGGCGCAGCCGGACTTCGCGAGCCGGTTCTTCTCCCGGCTGCGGCTGCTGTTCAACGCGGCCGCGGCGCTGCCGTCCGGCCTTCGCGACCGGCTTGGTGACCTGGCGGAGCGAACCACCGGCCGTGCCATCCCCGTAACCGGCTCCTGGGGCGCGACGGAGACCGGGCCCGCGGTGACGACGGCGAACTTCGACTACGCCGACGCCCGGTGCATCGGCGCGCCGCTGCCCGGCGCGCAGGTGAAGCTCGTCCCGGCCGAGGGGGCCTACGAGATCCGGGTCAAGGGCCCGATGGTGACCCCCGGCTACTTCGGCCTGCCGGATCTGACCGCTGAGGCATTCGACGAGGAGGGCTTCTACCGTTCCGGTGATGCGGTCACCCTCGCTGACCCCGCCGACTTCAGTGCCGGCCTGCTCTTCCGCGGCCGGATCGCGGAGGACTTCAAGCTCGCCACTGGTACCTTCGTCCGCGTCGGCGCCGTGCGCACGGCGCTGCTGTCGGCCATGCCGGTGCTATCGGATGCGGTGATCGCGGGCGAGGGCCGTGACCGGGTATGCGCGCTGGCGTGGCTGAACGCCGCCGAGGCGCGCGCGCTGATCGGCGAGGATGTCACGGTCAGCAGGGACGGCAATGAGCTGATCACGCACCCAGCGCTGCACGCCGCGCTGGGCCGCGCGCTGGCTGAGCACAACGGCACCGCCGGATCGGCGGCTCGGGTCGAGCGGCTCGCGGTGCTCGCGCGGCCAGCGGACCTGGACGCCGGCGAGATTACCGACAAGGGCTACGTCGGTCAGCGGCGGGTGCTGGCGAACCGCTCGGCCCTGGTCGACCTGCTCTACGCCGAGCCGCCGCCGGACGAGGTGATCATCGCCGGCTTACGGGTCCGATCAGCGGCCGGCGGTGGCTGGCGATCAGCTGATCGGCGATGCGAGGCACGGCGTCCCCGATCGGGTCGCGGATGACGGCGGTGGCGGCCCCGTCATAGGGGGTGGGGTCGCGGTTGACGATGACCAGGCGCGCGCCGGCGGTCACGGCGATCGTGCACAGGGAGGCGGCGGGCTCGACGATCAGGGTGCTGCCGATCACAACCAGCAGGTCGCAGCCGCCTGCGGCGGCAATGGCCTGCTCGAAGACACCGGGGTCCAGGGGCTGGCCGAACATGACGGTGGCCGACTTGAGGATCCCGCCGCATCGCGCGCACGGCGGGTCGTCCTCGCCGTCGGCGACCCGGCGCAGCGCGTCGGCCATCGCCGTGCGGTCACCGCAGCCGGTGCAGACCACGCCGAAGATCGTTCCGTGCAGCTCGATGACCCGCTGCGGCGGAGTTCCGGCGCGCTGGTGCAGCCCGTCGATGTTCTGGGTGATGACCAGGGTGTCGATGGCACTGACGGCCAGCCGGGTCAGCGCCTGGTGCGCGGCATTGGGCGCCGCGCTCCAGGCGGGATGGGCCAGCCTGGCCTGCCAGGACCGGCGGCGAATCTCCGGATCGGCGACATACTCCCGATAGCTCGACATCCGCTCGGCGGCCGGGTTCTTCGTCCACAGCCCCTGCGGCCCGCGGAAGTCGGGGATCCCGGAGTCCGTGGAGATCCCGGCGCCAGTCAGCACGGCGAGCCGCCTGACCTCTCGCGCCCAGCCCGGATTCTCGGCCGCGCTCATGCCCGTGCTGCCCGTCCGCGAGATGAGCACGCGCTTCGCCTGGCCACAATCGACCAGAATAGCCAACACGAGCGGCCAGCATTCTGCAGCACAATGGATGAGGGAGGGATCACCGATGGCGAGAATCTGCGTTACCGGAGCCAGCGGCCGGGCTGGCCGCGCCGTGGTGGCCGAGCTGATGGAGCACGGGCACTGGGTGCTGGCCACGGATCTGGTGGCCCCGCCGGGGGACCTCGGCCTGCCCGTCCTGCGGGCAGATCTCACCGATTACGGGCAGGCGGTCGAAGCCCTGCAGGGCGCCGATGCCGTCGTGCATCTGGCCAACATCCCGGCGCCGGGTCTGCGCACCCCGGCCGTGACGTTCAATGCCAACATCACCATGAACTACAACGTGTTCACGGCGGCGGCCCAGCTTCAGCTGGGCCGGGTGGTCTGGGCGTCCAGTGAGACGACGCTCGGCCTGCCCTTCGATGTGCCGCCGCGGTATGCCCCCGTGGATGAGGATCACTATCCGGTGCCCACGAGCAGTTACGCGCTCTCGAAGGTGGCGAGCGAGACGATCGCCGGGCACATCGCGCAGTGGTCGGGGATCCCGTTCGTCGGGCTCCGCTTCTCCAACATTCTCGGGCCGGCCGACTACCCGGAGTTTCCCTCCTTCTGGCCGGATCCGCAGTTGCGCAAGTGGAACCTGTGGGGATACATCGACGAGCGCGACGCTGCGGTAGCGTGCCGGCTCGCGCTGGATGCCCCCGTCGCGGGCAGTGCCAGCTTCATCATCGCTGCCGCGGACACGGTCATGACCCGTCCCTCAGCTGACCTGATGCGCGAGGTCTTTCCCGGCGTGCCGCTGACCGGCGAGATCAGCGAGACCGGCACCCTGCTGTCCATCGGCCGGGCCCGGCAGGTACTGGGATTCAGGCCGGCCCACTCCTGGCGTGATCACCTCAGTCCGTAGCCGGCCGGGTAGAACCCGGTTCGCCAGCACGCTGGGTCTCGGTTTGGCCAAGATTAGCCATCTCAGTTGCGCAGACGTAAAGTTGCCGTGAACCTTGGTTCACGGCACGGCGCCGCAGCCCCTCGGAGCAAGGATTCGACCGGTGAATGATGGTTCATTGGATGTCCGGGGAATTACCGTGCGATTTGGCGGTCTGACCGCGCTGGACGACGTATCCCTGACCGCGGGCGCACGCCAGGTAACCGGGATCATCGGGCCTAACGGGGCAGGCAAGACCACGCTGCTCAACGTGCTGTGCGGCTTCGTCAAGCCGCAGTCCGGCCAGATCCTGTTCGACGGGACCGAGCTCACCAAGCTCAGGCCGCACCGGCTGGCCGGCCTGGGGATCGCCCGCACACTGCAGGGAGTCGGTCTCTTCAACGGCCTGTCGGTGATCGAGAACGTCATGGTCGGGGCGACGAGCCGGGCCCGCGCGGGATTCTGGTCGGCCCTGGGCGGGCTCCCCAGATCGGATAAGGACGAGCGGGAGCTACGGGAGCAGTCCCTGGCGGCCCTCGATCGCGTCGGGGCGACGGACCTGGCCGACAGCATGCCGGGCACGCTGGCGCACGGACCGCGCAAGCGCGTCGCGCTCGCCCGCGCACTGGCGGCGCAGCCCCGCCTGCTACTGCTGGACGAGCCGGCCAGCGGCCTGTCCGAGAACGAGCTTCCCGATCTCGGCGACCTGATCTGCAGGATCGCCGAGGAAGCCACCGTGGTCGTGATCGAGCACCGGATGGACCTGATGATGTCCGTCTGCGACACGATCTTCGTACTGGACTTCGGCAAGATGATCGCGGCGGGCACCCCGGATCAGGTGCAAGCGGATCCGGCCGTCACCGCCGCCTATCTCGGGGTCGTGGACGCGGAACCGGAGGCCGGTGCCGCCGGTGCGGTTGGTGGGGGAGAGACCGCCGGCGCGAGCCAGGAAGGGCTGACTGGCCATGAGTAGCGCCGTGTCCCTCACCGCCAAGGCCGCGACCCTCGCCACCGAGGACGTCGTCGCCGGATACGGCGAGGTGGAGGTCCTGCATGGCGTGTCGATCTTGGCTGCCGCGGCGACGATCACCACGGTCCTCGGCGCCAACGGCGCGGGGAAATCCACCCTGCTGCGCACCATCGGCGGTGCCGTCAAGGCGCGCAGCGGCCGCATTCTCCTGGACGGGACTGACCTGCCGCGGCGCCATCCTGAGGATGTGGCCAGGGCCGGAGTGGCCCATGTGCCCGAGGGGCAGGGCGTGATCACCGAGCTCACCGTCGAGGAGAACCTGCGCCTCGGCGCGCTGCTGCGGCCGAGCGGCCAGCGCGCGGCGGCGCTCGCGGACTCCTACGAGCGCTTCGGCGTGCTGGCCGACCGCAGGCGCCGCGCCGCGGGGACGCTGTCGGGCGGTGAGCGGCAGATCCTGGTCATCGCCAGGGCGCTGATGTCGGGTCCGCGCGTGCTGCTGCTCGACGAGCCGTCCCTCGGCCTGGCGCCGAAGATCGTGGCCCAGGTCATGGAGCTGATCAGGAAGCTCCGTGACGACGCCGGCCTGACGGTCGTGCTGGTCGAGCAGAACGCCCGGAGCGCGCTGGCCATCGCCGATAAGGGGATCGTCCTGAACCTCGGCAAGGTCGTCGCCGAGGACGACGGGGCGACGCTCGCCGCCGACGTCGGGCTCCGCCGTCACTATCTGGGCTTCTAGGAAGGCGGGACATGCAGGAGTTCATCGAGTTCACGCTCGGGGGAATCAGCACCGGGATGATCTACGCGGCCATCGCGCTGTCGCTGGTGCTGATCTGGCGGGGAACCCGGATCCTCAATTACGCGCAGGGCGGCATGGCGATGTTCACCTCTTACATCGCGCTGATCGTGATCAATCACACCGGGAACTACTGGCTGGGCTTCTTCGTAGCGCTGGCGTCGGGCCTGGCACTGGGCGCGGTGCTGGAGCGGACGGTGATCCGCCGGGTGGAGAACAAGCCGCCGCTGAACGCGGTGATCGTGACCATCGGCCTGCTGATCTTCATCGAGGGCCTGGCCGGGGTCATCTACGGCGGCAGCTTCCGCTCGCTCCCGCCGGCTTTCTCGATCGGCGGGCTGAGCTTCGGCTCCGTCGCGCTGGGCATCACGCGCAATGACCTCTTTACCGCCGCGGCCGTGCTGGTAGCGGCGGGCGCGCTGGGCCTGATGTTCCGGTTCACCTCGGTCGGCCTGCGGATGCGGGCCACGGCGTTCAATACCGGCGTCGCCCGGCTGCTGGGCGTCCGGGTCGGCCGGATGCTGACCCTCGGCTGGGCGCTGGCCGGCCTGATCGGCGCACTGGCCGGAATGCTGGTGACCCCCACGACCTTCCTGTACCCGAACAGCATGGACGCGATCTTCGTGCTAGGGTTCACCGCCGCGGTGATCGGCGGCCTGGACAGCCCGGTCGGGGCGATCGTCGGCGGCCTGATCCTCGGCGTCCTGCTCAGCTACACGGCCGGCTACCTGGGCAGCCAGCTCGTCGATATCTTCGGCCTCGCCGCGCTGCTCATCGTCTTGATGGTCCGGCCATCCGGGCTGTTCTCCACGACCGCAACCCGGCAGGTGTAGACATGACCCTCGTCAAGCACCTGGGCATCGGCCTGCTGGGGGCCGTCCTGGTCCTGATCCTGTCGCTCAAGCTCGGCCAGTTCCGCCAGTACCAGATGGCCGAGGTCGCCGCTTACGTCGTGGCCGTGGCCGGCCTCACCGTGCTGATCGGGCTGAGCGGCCAGATCTCGATCGGGAACGGCGCCTTCATGGCGATCGGCGCCTACGCCACGGCGCTGCTGGTGATCCACCTCGGCTGGCCGATGTGGCTGGTCTTCCTGGTCAGCGTCGTCTTCTCGGCGGTGGCCGGCGGCATCTTCGGCATCGCGGCCGCCCGGCTGCGCGGCCCTTACCTGGCGGGCGCGACGCTGATGCTGGCGGTCGCGCTGCCGACGGTGGCCGATGCCTACCAGGGCGCGTTCGGCGGAGACCAGGGCGAGACCTTCGCCGTCACCCCGCCGGCCTTCCTCGGCCCGAGCTTTCCCCTCACCCGCTGGCAGGCCTGGCTCGGCTGCGGATTCGCGATCATCACGCTGATCCTGCTGGCCAATCTGGTGCACAGCAGGGTCGGCCGAAGCTGGCGCGCGCTGCGAGACGATGAGGTGGCCGCGTCCCTGGCCGGCCTCAACGTGGCCCGGCTGCAGATCCTCGCGTTCGTCGTCAGCTCGGCGTGCGCCGGGCTCGGCGGCGCGATCCTGGCCATGTGGGCACTGAGCGCATCACCCGGCGACTTCACCCTGACGCTCTCGATCGCGCTGCTCACCGCGGCCGTGCTCGGCGGCCTCGGCAGCCTGGCGGGCGCCATCTGGGGCAGCCTGGTGCTGGTCCTGGTCCCCGGCTACCTGTCCAACGTGGCCACTAGCCACGGACTGTCCAGCGGGGCGGCCGCCAGCGTCCCGATCGCCGCCTACGGCGTCGTCCTGATCGCCGTCATGCTCGTCTTCCCAGCAGGAATCCAGGGCGGCATCCGCCGCCTGTTCGGGCCTACCGCGCCCGCCACGGTCGCCCCTCTCAGCGCATTGCGCCGGCGCGTGCCCGGCTAGTACACACCAGGAGAAAGGCACCACATGAAGAAAACACGGGTACACCTGGCCGCGGCGGGCATTGCCGCCCTGGCCATGGTGATCGCCGGCTGCGGCTCCAGCAGTTCGGGCAGCGGGTCCAAGTCGAGCTCGGCGCTGACCGCCTCGGCTCCGGGGATCACGGCGACGACGATCACCATCGGCAGCCACCAGCCGCTCACCGGCATCGCGGCACCGGGATACGACGAGATTGCCCCGGCGGCCAACGCCTACTTCCAGTACGTCAACGCGCACGGCGGCATCTTCGGCCGCAAGATCGTATACAAGTACCTGGACGACGGCTACAACCCGGCCAACACCACGACCGTGGTGCACAAGCTGGTGCTGCAGGACAACGTCTATGCGATCTTCAACGGCCTCGGCACCCCGACTCACCTCGCGGTGGCGCCGTTCCTGAACCAGGAGAAGGTGCCCGACGTCTTCATCGCCTCCGGCTGCGAATGCTGGAATGCGCCGACGACGTGGCCGTACTCGTTCGGCTGGCAGCTCGACTACGTGCGCGAGGGCAAGCTCCTCGGTCATTACATCGAGCAGGCGTTCCCCGGCAAGAAGGTGGGCGTCTTCTACCAGGATGACGAATTCGGCCAGGACGGCCTCAAGGGCCTGAAGCTCATCGTGCCGGCCAGCCAGATCGTGGCCGCGCAGAACTACAACCCGGCCAACATCAAGATCGGCCCGCAGGTGGCCGCGCTCAAGGCCTCCGGCGCGCAGATCGTCGTCTCGTTCTCGGTGCCGGCCTTCACCGCGCTGCTCAAGCTGACCTCGCTGGGCCTGAAGTTCAACCCGCAGCTGGTCGTCAGCGACGTCGGCTCCGACCCGATCACCCTGGCCGGCCTGCTCGCCTCGTTCGCCAAGAACAAGACGGCCGGCTTCGGCAACTCGCTGACCCAGGGCATCATCACCGACTCCTACCTGCCCTCGCTGGGCGACACGAGCAACAGCTGGATCCAGCTGTTCACCAAGGTCCACAGCACCTACATCCCCAAGCTGCCGCTGGACGGCAACGTAGGGTACGGCCTGGCCGTCGGCTACACCTTCGTCCAGGCGATGTTCAAGGCGGGCCGCAACCCGACCCGTCAGGACCTCGTCAACGCGATTAACGGTGGCCTGCCGCAGGGAGCCTCCGTAGCGCCCTACGCCTACTCGTCCACCAACCACAACGGCATCACCGGTGCCTACATGGCGAAGATCAACAACGGCGCGCTCGTAGCGCTCGGCCCGACGCTGGTCACGGACACGACCGCGTCCGGCGGATTCACGACCCCGCCGACTCCGCCCGCCGCCCCGGCGTCCGGAATCCCGTCGCCCTGACTGGGCCCTAGCAGCGCCGGCCGCTCGCGACGTCTCGCGGGCGGCCGGCGCCCAGCCGGCGCCGGGCAGCCAGGCGGTGACCGGCCCGGCTGGATCCGTTTTGCGTTCAGAAGGGGGATATCCGCCGTGAAGGTCGCGGCAAGCCGCAAGCCGACGGCCGGCGACGAGAGGCCACCAGCCGAGCGGCTGCTGAGTGCCGCAGAGCACCTGTTCGGGGAGCGCAGCTACTCGCGTACCAGCGTGGCCGGGATCTGCGCCAGAGCCGGGATGGCCACCGGCAGCTTCTACACTCACTTTCAGTCCAAGGCGGATATCTTCACGGCGGTGATCCGCCAGATCAACGCCGACCTGCGCGCGGTGATGGGCGCGGCGCTGGCGCAGGCGGCGGGCAATCAGCGAGCCAGGGAACGGGCGTCCTACCGCGCCTACTTCGACCTGATGTCCGAGCGCCCGTGGATCTACCGGATCGTGCGCGAGGCCGAGTTCGTCGCGCCGGCCGAGTTCAAGGCGTATTACGAGCGGCTGGCCCGCGGCTACGCGCGCGGGGTCCGCGTCGCGCAGCTGGCCGGCGAGGTCGACGCGCACTACGACCCCGAGGTCCTGGCCTACATCTACGCCGGTCTCGGTAACTTCGTCGGCATGCGCTGGGCCGAGTGGACGGCGGGCGGGCGGGTTCCCGACGACGTCCTCGATGATCTCATGCAGGTCCTGACGCGCGGCCTGCCGCCGCCGGGAGCGCTCGCGGCCGCGGTACGCGACTCCGCGCTGGCCGCTCAGGGGACGCCGCGGGAAGGGCGGCCCGCCCCGCCCGTATCCTCAGATCCATGACGGCTGGCACCACCAACTACCAGGGCACGATTCCCCACCTGCTCCGCCAGGCGGCCACCCGCGACCCGGATGGCAGCTGGCTGCGCGCCGACGGCGGGACGCTGACGTTCTCCGGCGCCGTCACCCTGGTCGGCGCTACCGCGCGCGCCCTGGGTAGCGCCGGGATCGGCCGGGGTGACCTGGTCGTCGTCACGGCCCGGACGACCCCGTCGTACCTCTTGTGCTGGCTGGCGCTCGCGTCGATCGGCGCGGTCACGGTACCGGTCAATCCGCGCAGTGCCCCGGCCGAGCTGGCCGGCCTGGTCACCCAGACCCGGCCGCGTGCGCTGATCACCGACGACGGGCTGAGCGAGCTGATCGCCGCCGCCGGCGTCCGCGGGCAGCCCGAGCTCGGCGTCCTGGATATCGCCGGCCTGGTCCCGGACTGGACGGCACCGGCGGCCGCCGCCGCAGGCCCTGGCCCGCTGCCCGACGCGGGCATCTCGCCAGACGACCTTGCCGTTCTCATCCCGACCTCGGGCACGACCGGGCGCTCCAAGCTGGTCATGCAGACCCATCGCGCCTATGCGATGGCCGGCGAGGGGTTCCCGTTCTGGATGGAGCTGACCGCGGCGGACGTCATGATGACCTCGCTGCCGCTGTTTCACATCAACGCCCCGGCCTATACGGTGATGGGCTCGCTGGCCTGCGGGGCGGGCCTGGTGCTGCTGCCGCGCTTTTCGGCCAGCGGCTTCCTCGATGCTGCCCGCACATACGGCGCCACCGAGTTCAACGCGATCGGGGCGATGCTGGAGATCCTGATGCGCCAGCCCGAGCGGCCCGATGACGCGGACACCCCGCTGCGGCTGTGCTACACGGGCCCGGCCCCCGAGCGTGCCCGGCAGGAGGAAATGGAGAGCAGATTCGGCCTGCGGATCGTGGTCGGCTACGCCATGTCGGAATCTCCGTACGGGCTGATCTGGCCGCACGGGACCCGGCCCTTCGGCACGCTGGGATCGGTCCGGCAGCACCCGGTGCTCGGAACCGTCAACGAGGCGCGGGTCGTGGCCGCGGACGGACGGGAGCTGGGCGCGGGGGAGACCGGCGAGCTGCTGCTGCGCAATCCGGTGGTCACGCCCGGCTACTGGGGAATGCCCGAGGAGACCGCCACGGCGTTTACTGACGGCTGGCTGCATACCGGCGACCTGGTGACCATCGGCGCCGGTGACATCTACACCTTCGTCGGCCGGCAGAAGGAGGTGCTGCGCCGCCGGGGGGAGAACCTCTCGCCGCTTGAGGTCGAGGAGGTGCTCCAGACCCATCCGGCCGTGCAGGACTGCGCGGTCGTCGGCGTGCCGTCGGACCTGTCCGAAGAGGAAGTGAAGGCGTTCCTGGTACCCGCGGACGGCGGCGCCCTCGATTTCACCGAGCTGCATGCCTATGCGGCGGCGCGGCTCGCGGCGTTCAAGGTGCCCCGGTACTGGCAGGCGATCGACGAGCTGCCGCGCACTCCGACGGCCAGGGTCGCCAAGCACCGGCTGCCGGCCGGGCACCAGCCAGGCGAGTTCGACGCGGAAAACCCCGCCCCCGCCGGAGAGGATCAGCCGTGACCGAGTACCCCACGTCGATCGGCACATCGGATGCCAGTGCCATCCAGCTGCTCGGCCATGATCTGGCCGGCGAGCTGATGGGCCAGCTCAGCTTCGGCGATCTCGCCTTCTGGCTGGTCGCGCAGCGGCGGCCGACGCCGGGGGAGCTGCGCGTGTTCGAGGCCGTCCTGGTCGCGCTCGCCGACCACGGCTTCACGCCGTCGGTCATCGCGGCGCGGCTCACCCTGACCGGGGCGCCCGAGTCAGTGCAGGGCGCGCTGTCGGCTGGGCTGCTGGGCGGAGGCTCGCGGTATCTCGGGGTCACCGAGGACTGCGGCCGGTTCCTGGCCCGCGCGCTGGCGGCGCACGACGGCCCGCTGCCGGCCGACGACGCGGGCTGGGATGCGATCGCGGCCTCGGCGGTGCAGGCCCAGCGGGACTCCGGCGGCCTGGTACCGGGCCTAGGGCACCCGATCCATAAGGAAGTGGACCCGCGCACGCCGGTCATGTTCCGGATCGCGGCGGAGGAAAGCCTCATGGGCCCGCACCTGAGGCTGTTCGAGGCCGTCGGCCGGGTGCACCCGGCAATTCTCGGCCGGACACTGCCGCTCAACGGCGCGGGGGTGTGCGGGGCGGCACTGGCTGATCTCGGCTTCGACCCCGATACGCTGCGGGGCTTCGCGCTGCTAGCCAGGACGGCCGGGCTGCTCGGCCATCTCGCCGAAGAGATGCGCCACCCGGCCGGCCAGGGCATCTACCGCCAGGTCGAGGACTCGGTGCGCTACGCCCCGCCCCGCCCTCCCGTTTCGGAGTAGGCCCTCGTCGGCGCCCGGGCTCAGTTGACCCCGGATGAGCCGGCCCCGGCTCAGTCGGCCCCCCCGGATTGGCGGTGTAGATTACCGCCCCTGGGCGGAGAGGTAATCTACACCGCAGTGATGGTCCTAGATCCGGAAGAACAGGTTGAGGAAGCGGTCAGCGAGGTCCTCGTCACCGCGAACCGTGCCGCCGTTGATCCGGCCGAAGGTGGTGAGGACCAGGCTGCCGGCATCGAACTCGATGGTCGTCGGCAGGTCATCGATGTTGCCGGGCTCGTAGGCCATTCCCTGATCGCTGATGGAGACCCGGTAGTCGGCCGCGTTCCTGCCCGTCACCCGGATGCCGATGGTGAACGGCGTCAGGTCGGCGTCGGGCTTGATCGTGTACTGCCACACTACGAACATGAACGGGACCAGCAGGTCCGCGGCATCACCGGAGATCCCGTGCGCCGTGCCGCTGCCTTCCTTGATGTCCCAGGTGTGCACCCCGTAGTCCATCAGCTGGCCGCCGGCGTAGAAAAACGCGGGCAGCGGGCCCATAAACGAGTGCGTGGCGATGAAGCCGGTCCACTCATCGGCCGTCAGCGGCTCCAGGAGGCCCATCATCTGGTCCAGGTCGGCGCGGGCCCGCTCCATCAGCTCCTGCTGTGACAGGTCCTGGAAGGCCAGCGCATTCTGGCCGGCCAGCTCATGCATGACCGGCAGCCCGTGGGCGTCCGGCGCCTGCGCGCCGGCCCTGGCCGTCTCGAAGCTCTTGAAGTAGCCCTCGGTCGTGTCGACCAGGTGGCCGATCACGTCCTTGACCTTCCAGTTCTCGCACGCGGTCGGGGCGTCCCACGCGTCGGGCTTCTCGGCCAGGGCGAACATTCGCTCGGCCTCCTCGCGCACGACCCGGAGGATGGTGTCCTTCCCCTCATAGGTCATCGGGTTCCAGTCACTCATGCGCACACCTCTCTAAGGATGATCACTTCTGCCGTCCTGAGTACGAACCCCAGCGCACCCCGGGCGTCTTGTCAATGGCTCGCTGCGCACCGCTCCCGCCGGTGTGGCGGTACCCCGGGCTGGTCACACGAGGCTAGTCGTTCGGGGCTGGTCACGCGAGGCTAGCCGTACCGGGGCTAGTCGTACGGGGCTGGTCGCACGCGGCTGGTCGCACGCGGCTGGTCACACGCGGGCCAGCGTCATGGACTAGGTCAGGCGACGGTGGTCAGGCTGGCCAGGGCCGCGCCGTAGCGCATCGCGGCCAGCTGGGCCACGGCGGGATGCGCGCCCAGCGGCTGCGCGCAGGGCGCGTTCAGCCCGGCCCTGATGATCTCGATTTCATGCGGCGGCGTCTCCGGCCCGATCAGGCAGGGAGCGATGGCCGGGTGGGAGACGCCGGCCTCGCGAAGCCGCTCCAGCGCGCTGTTGATACTGCCCGGATCGCCCAGCGAGGCGGCGGCCGTGGGTACTGCTAGCCGCGCGGCGAGCAGCACGGCGGTTACGCCGGCGTCCTGCACCGCCTCCTCGCCGCGGTCGGCGAGAACCAGCACTCCGTTGGCGCTAGCCACGATGCTCAGCCCGGTAACCCGGCCTTCGCGGGCCAGCCCGGCCTCGGCGAGGCGGGCATGCACGGCGGAGGCCAGCAGCGGGTGCGGGCCCAGATGCGAGCCGAGCATGACCGGTGCCGAAGTCTGCTCGATGGCCCTGGCCAGCGCGTCGTCAAGATCCGGATGCGGACCCGCCAGCAGCGGGACGACCACCGCGGCCGGCGCGGGATCCTGCGCGTTGCTGGCCGGGAAGACCAGAGCATCCTCGAGCCGCTGCACGTTGCCGGCCAGGTAGCCGATACGGACGTCGACACCGGGACAGGAGAGCCTGGTGGCAGCGGCAACCTCAGCGGCGAGCTGGTCGCTCGCGGCGCAGGAGGCCCCGGCCACGGCCAGCACGAGAGATGGTGCATCGGAGGGCAGGGTCAGCCGGTGCGGACTGCGATGCCGCCCGGCGCGGCGGGTACGGAAGGTACGCCGGGGCAGGGCCGCGCCGCGCTGGGGCAATTCCTCCGGCGCGCCAGGGGCCCGCGCCTGCGCCTGCCGGGGCGGCTCTGCCGGTCGCGGAGGCAGCTCATCCCCGTAATGGCTGGGCTGCGGCGCGCGCCGGGGCAGCGGTGAGCCCTCGTATTGCGGCGTACGCCGGGGTAGCGGCCCCGCTTCGGGGCTGGGGTCACTCACGCTCACGAATGGTAATCGCGATTCACCGGGAAAGACCGGCGTTCCTGGATGTTCGGCTCAGAAGAGCCCGTGCCGCCCGGCCGCCCGGCCGGCCTGCACGCCCGCCACGGCCGGCCCGGCCGCCCGCAGGCGCCTGCCGGGCGCCGTTGCGGATCTGTGCTAGTCAGTCCTCAGCATGCTCTGATAGACAGCGATCAGGGCGGTCTTCTGCTCGTCAGTGAGCCGGTCCTCGGCCTGAATGGCCGCGTGGACGGCCGGGCCCTGCGGCTCGGTGCTCATCGCATCCGGCTCGCGCAGGCGCAGCAGCCCGGCCTGGGTCAGCAGCGTCTCGGTGGAGATGTTAAGCGCATCCGAGATGAGCCTGATGACGCGCACCGACGGCTGATGCAGGCCGCGTTCGATCTGGCTGAGATAGGGGTTCGACAGCCGGGTCCTCTCAGCGAGCTGCCGCAGCGACAGGTTGGCCAGCTTGCGCTGGCTGCGGATGAAGGCACCGAGCGCCTCCATCTGGGAGTCCCACGATTCGTTCACGATTAGGTGGCCGGAGTGCCGTTCGCCGCGGTCGTGCCGTCTGGGTCGGCCGTGCCGTTCGTGGCGGCGCGGCTCTTGGCGGTACCGCGCTTTCCGTTGCCAGTCTTCGCGGCGTCGCTCCTGGGGGTGCTGCTCTTGTCGGTGCTGCTCTTGTCGGCATCGCTCTCGGCCGCCGTCGTGCCGGGCGTAGGCGGTGCGGTCTCGTTCCGCAGGGATGTGCTGGCCGCGGGCGTGGAGCCCGGACCGAACCGCGCGGCCCCTTGGCGGATGAGCGGCGTCGCGGCCTGCGTCACCTGCTCGCCTAGCCTCCGCTGGGCCGCGATGAGCTGTACGACGATGTCATAGGCGCCAGAGACCATCGTCTCGGGCCTGGGCAGCCTGGAGGTCTTGGGCAGCCTGGAGGTGAAGTCCTCGGCGTTCGGGCAGCCTGGAGGTGAACGCCGTCCGAGCCTGGGCAGCCTGGAGGTGAATGCCTCCGAGCTGGGCAGCCTGGAGGTGAATGCCTCCGAGCCTGGGCAGCCTGGAGGTGAATGCCTCCGGCCTGGGCAGCCTGGAGGTGAATGCCTCCGGCCTGGGCAGCCTGGAGGTGAACGCCTCCGGCCTGGGCAGCCTGGAGGTGAGGGCCTCCTGGCCCGGCAGGCTCGGGATCTGCGCCTTCATGGACTGAGCCGCCCGCGTCCAGGTCTTGATCGCGTCGGCCATAGTCTCCTGGCCCTGGCGGATCCTGCTCACGATCAGGTCCTGCAGTTCCTGCAGTTCCCGGCTGACGGTGCGGTCGTCGACCATGCATCCTCCTCGTTAGTGACCCGCAAACTATATCTAGCGAGCGCGCGATATGTAAAGCACGGTTTCCGGTGGCGGGTACCCGCCAGCCTAAACAGTTTGTGATCGCCGGAGGGTGGCACCACGATAGTCCGGTGACATGGACCGTCCCCGACGTACATCGCGCTGATCCGCCCGCCCTCTTCAGCGAGCGGACGTCGCTGGAGAGCTGGCTGGAGTACCACCGGGCCACGCTGCTGCACAAATGCCGGGGGCTGACCGGGGAGCAGCTCGTCCAGCGGGCCGTAGCGCCGTCGTCGCTGTCACTGCTCGGCCTGGTGCGGCACATGGCCGACGTGGAGCGCTGGTGGTTTCGGTGCCTGCTCGCCGGCCAGACGGAGCTCGGGAGCCTGTTCTGGAGCGAGGAGTTCCCCGACGGGGACTTCGACCTTGCGGCCAGTGGTGCCGCCGAGGCCGATTTCACGGCCTTCGCCGCCGAATGCGCCCAGGCCAGGGACGCGGCGGCCGGCAGATCGCTGGACGAGACGTTCTCTCATCCGGGCAGCGGCGCCCGCTTCGACCTGCGCTGGCTCTACCTGCACATGATCGAGGAGTACGCGCGTCATAATGGCCACGCCGACCTGCTGCGCGAGCGGATCGACGGCGTGACCGGAGACTAGCCCGCACGGCCGGGACGGCCGGCCCGTGAGCCCCTTGGAGTCCCGCCCGCCAGCGGACTAAGCTGTCCGAATCAGGCGCGCGGACAACCAGCGGTGATGACGCAGGGACAGCGCGCGGGCTAGGAGATCGCAGTGCCGCAGGAATCGCTGCCGTCGGCCGGGCTTCCCGCTGGGATCCGCAGGATCGTGGCCCGCTTCGCATCCGTCGCCTGTCCGCCTGAGGTGCGGTCGGGTCGGCGGACCGAAGATCTGCTCGCCGAGTTTGAGCTGCTGCTGGGCGTCTTGCCCGCCGGGGCCCGCAGGCTGATCTGCGTGGCGTTCGTGGCCTTCGACCGGGCGGCGCGCTTGTATCCGCCCGCGCGCGGCCGGCGATTCGCCCGGCTCGGGGAGGAGCGCGCCGATGCCTACCTGCGGGCCGTGCTGGCGCGGCGGCGCGGCGGGATCGCGGCCGTGGTCCTGCGGCTCAAGGGCCTGGTCGTCCTGTGCTACTACGAGCTGCCGGAGGTCAAGGAGGAGCTGGGCTACCGGCCGGGGCCGTATATCGCGGCGGTCTCCCGTCGCCGCCTGGAATCCTACGGAGCGCAGATCCGCGCCGGCGAGGCGGCCGTGCTGGCGCCGGACCCGCCGGGTCGGCCCGGCCCCGGTATGAGCATGCCGCCCGGTCCGCGGCGGGAGAGATCGTGAGCGCGGGCCCGGGCATCCCGGCCGGGCTGACCCGGCAGAGCGAGGTCACCGGGGACCTGAAGGTCGACACCGCGGTCGCGATCGTCGGATCCGGGGCCGGCGGCGCCACGATGGCCGCCGAGCTCGCGGACGCGGGAATCGACGTCGTCCTGCTGGAGGAGGGCGGCTACCACCCGACGGAATCGTTCACCGCCGAGGCCGGGCGGGCCCAGCGGACCCTGTACCGGGACGGCGGCGCGGGGCTGGCGCTGGGCACGCCGCCGGTGCTGTTCGCCGAAGGGCGGTGCGTCGGCGGCTCCACGGTCGTCAACGGCGGGATGTCCTGGCGCACGCCGCCGGCGGTACTGGAGCGGTGGGCCCGCCACGAGCAGGTCGAGGCGATCAGCGAGCAGGACATGGAGCCGTATTTCGCGAAGGTCGAATCCCGCATCTCGGTGGGATTCCAGGACCCCGAGACGATCGGGAGGGACGCCCAGCTGCTGAAGGCGGGAGCCGACGCGAAAGGCTGGAAGATCATCCCGAATCTGCGGAACCAGCTGCACTGCGCCGGGACCAACAACTGCACGAATGGCTGCCCGACCGGCGCGAAACGCTCGATGCTGGTGACCAGCGTGCCGCGAGCGCTCGCTCGCGGCACGCGGCTGTTCGCGGACTGCCGGGTGGAGCGCATCACCCGGTCGGGTGACGCGGTCACGGGCATCGAGGGCCGGGTCATACGGCCCGGCGGCGCCCGCGGCCCGCGCCTGACGGTCCGCTCCCCGGTCGTGGTGGTCGCCGGCGGCGCGGTCCAGACCCCGGCGCTGCTGGCCCGGTCGGGCCTGAGATCCAGGTCCGGGCAACTGGGCCGCAACCTGACGCTGCACCCGAACGCCAAGGTGATCGCCTTCTTTGACGAGGAGGTCACCGGCTGGCACGGTGTCCATCAGGCCTTCCAGGTCCGCGAGTTCATGAACGACGGGATCCTGATCACGGCAGTGAATCTGCCGCCGTCGCTGATCGCGCTCAGCCTGCCCGCCCATGGCCGGGAACTCGGCGAGCTGATGGCGGATTACAACCACATGGTCACCGCTGGCTGCCTGGTCGAGGACACCGGCTCGGGGCGGGTCCGCAACCTGCCCGGCCTCGGGCCGCAGGTCTCCTACCAGATCACCGACCAGGACGCCGCGCGAGTGCTGCGGGGCGTGGAGCTCACCGCCGAGGTGATGTTCGCGGCGGGTGCCCGCCGCGTCCTGCTGCCGCTGGACGGCGCGCCCGAGGCGCATGATCCGGCCGGGGTCAGGAGCATTCTTTCGCGCGCTGTACCCAAGCGGTCGATCGAGCTGTTCACGGTCCACCTGATGGGCACTGCCCGGATGAGCGATGACCCGCGGCGGGGGGTCGTCGACAGCTTCGGGGCGTTCCACGGCATCCGGGGACTGTTTGTCGCGGACGCGAGCCTTTTCCCTGGCCCTATCGGGGTCAACCCGATGGAGACCATCCTCGCGCTGGTCACCCGCAACGCGCAGCGGCTGATCCAGCAGCGCGGCCGGTACGGCATCTGAATCGACTCAGCATCTGGAAGCGAGGGTCACATGGCCAGTGTCTCGGCGTCCTACCTGGAGCTCGCGAGCCAGTCCAAGTCCGAGCTCGCCGCGGTCTTCGCCTCGGGAAGCCCGCCCGAGGTGTCCGCGCTCACCGGGTTCGAGTTCCGCGGCTACAACCACCCCCCGATGGCTGCGCTGCTGGGCATCCGCAAGTTCATCAAGGTCTTCTACCGCAACCGCTCCGGGCAGCCGTTCGGCTGCAACACTCCGGTCGTGCAGAACGGCCTGCAGGCGGAATGGCAGGCGCGGCCGAGCATCGAGCGCCCCCGGCGGTATGCCTTCTTCCAGGTCGAGCCGCCCGACCCCGGCGCAGCCGACCAGGAGCGCCGGGCAGCGGCGCTCCTGGACTACGGCCGGGGCGGCAACCGGGCCTACGATGTCGCACGCGTGCTGCGGGACTACCTGGTCCGGGTCGAGCCCGGCTCAGACGAGCTGCTGCTCGGCAAGGCTTACTTCGTCGTCGCGGGGACGCGGCTCGCCCACGCCTACTTCCTGATCGAGCGCTACCGGCCGCTCGCGGACGCCGCAGCGCTGGCCGAGCGCTAAAACGTTCCCGCCCTGGCCGCGCTCTCGCCCGGCCGCGATCACAGCATCAGGACCGGTATCCTGCGCACGTGGCGAGCCGAGCATTCCCGGTGGTGTACGCGACCAACGTCGGCCGGACGGCACGGTTCTGGGAGCGCCTCGGCTTCGCCCGGTTCTACGAGCTTCCTGCGGACGGCGAGCCCGGTTACGTGGGCCTGCGGCGTGGTGAGTCCGAGCTGGCGGTCGTCGCATCAGACTGGCTCGAGCAGCAGTATGGCCTGGAGCTCGGAACCGGGCCGCGTTATGAGATGTTCGTGTACGTGGATGACGTCGATCGGCTGCTGCCTGATCTTCGGGCCGAGGGCGTCACCGTGCTGCGAGACCCCGCCGATATGCCGTGGGGAGAGCGCATCGCCTCGATCGCCGATCCGGACGGCAATCCGGTCGCCCTGGCCAACGAGGCCCGCGGCTAGCCGCGGCCGGGGGCAGGGCCGCTGCCGCGCGGGATATTGCGGTCGTCACCGTGGCTGGCCCGTGCTCAGTGCTGGCCCGGCTCGGGGCAGGCCCGCGCTCAGCGTCGGGCCGCCTCGTGGCCGGCCTGGGCGACACCGAGGGTGGCCGCGAGGGCCGCGTCGAGGGGTGTGGCGTGGCCGCCCACGACTGCGGAATAGGCGGAGTGGTCGACGACCCAGTCCTGCTCGAATTCGTACAGCATCTCGATCATTTCCCGTACGGCCGGCACGAACGTGCCGATCAGGCGCAACTGCCAGCGGGCTAGCCGGCGCAGCCGCGGCACGGTACCGGCGATGGCGGCGGCCCGCTCGGCGAACTGCCGGGTGGTGATCGCGGGGGAGTTGGGCACGTGCCAAGCCGTGCCCCAGGTCTCTGGCACCTCCGACAGGCGCACCAGGGCCTCGCCGTAATCCGCGATGTAGGTATAGGTGTGGAGGCGGTCAGGATCACCGACGACCTCGGCGGCCTGGCCCCTGGCCAGGGCCCCGAAGAAGCGGGCGCCGACCGCCGAGCCCTCGACGCCAGGGCCGAAAAAGTCCGAGGCACGGGCCGCCACCACGCGCAGGCGCCCGGCGCGGTGGGCGGCCTGCAGGTCGCGCCACATCTGGGCCCGGACGGCGCCCTTGCGGGTAGCGGCCGTGAGCGGGAGATCCGGGGTGAGGGGCCCGGAGGCGGGCCCGTAGCCGTAGAGGTTCTCGGCCACGACCAGGAGCGCGCCCGCCGCCGCGGCGGCATCGACCGCCCTGGCCTGCAGGGCGGGGAACTCCTGCGGCCAGCGATGGTAGCCGGGCTGGGCACACTGGAAGACGACGTCCGCCCCGGCGACCGCGGCGGCCGCCTGGACCGGGTCGGCCAGGTCGCCCCGGCGGCTGACCGCGCCCGGCACGGGTGTCCCTGAGCGGGTCACGACGGCCGGCTCGATGCCGCGGGCGGCCAGGGCAGTGACAACGGCGCGGCCGACTGGGCCCGCACCGAGGATGACGTGGGAAGCAGGCATGATGAGCGCTCCAAGGGGAAGTTCCGGGCACTGACTGGAGAGCAGTGCTCTTACTTAAGATCAGTGTTCTCGATATCGGCCGATCTGTCAAGAGCAGTGCTCTGATTACTGATCGTCGCTCTCGTAAGCTCCCGGCAGCGCCGCGGTATCGGCGTGCTGGCGGGAAGGGCGTGCTGGCCGGAAAGGGGCGTGCTGGCGGGAGGGACAGCGGCCAGCCATCCTGTGACCATGCGGATCCTCCTGCGCGGTGGACTGGTCGCTGACGGGATCAGCGCCACGACGCGACGTGCTGACGTACTCATCGACGGGCAGGTGATCGCCTCGGTCGGCGGCCCGGGCGGCGCTCCAGGCGTCCCCGGCGCGTCCCCGGCGGACTGCGAGGTGATCGACGTCCGCCCGGGTAGCGTGATCTGCCCGGGCTTCATCGACGCGCATGTCCACGCCGAGGGCCCGCTGCTGGCCAGCGGGAGAGTCGACGGAGCTCTGGCCCAGGGGGTGACGACTCTCGTCGTCGGCCAGGACGGGCAGTCATGGATCGGCGCCAGCGCGGACGCCGCGCGCTACCTGAATCAGTACTTCGGGCCGGTCAACGGCACCCTGGACCCGGCTCGTGACCTGAGCGTGGCCGCCTACCGCGACGCGCTGTCGGGCAGGCTGACGCAGAACGTGGCCGTCCTGGCCTCGCAGGGCACGATCCGGTACAACGTCGCGGGCCTGGCGCCCGGCCCGCTGGGGCCCGGTGAGCGGGCCGCGGCCCGGCGCCTGGTCGAGGACGCGCTCGCGGACGGGGCGGTCGGCCTGTCGAGCGGCCTGGACTACCTGCCCAGCCGGTTCGCCGCCGTCGAGGAGGTCGCGGACATCGCCCGGCCACTGGCGGCCGCGGGGCGCCCGTACGTGTCCCACCTGCGTGCCTACGGCCCGCAGGTCGAGGCGGGCCTGGACGAGCTGGTGGCGGTCGGCCGCGGCGCCGGCATCCGCGTGCATGCCAGCCACCTGTGGGGCGCGCCCGCGGGCATCCTGGCCGCGTTCCGGGCCGCCGACGCCGCAGGCGTCCACGTCAGCTACGACATGTACCCGTATCGCCGGTCCAGCACGGTCCTCGCGGTGCTCCTGCTCCCGGCCGCCCTCCAGGCCCGCGGCCCCGCGCCTACGATCGCCGCGCTGGCCGACCCGCGCGAGCGGGCGGCCCTGCTGGCCGGGGAGAAGCTCGCCGATGACTACCTGCGGAATCTCTACCTGGGCTGCCTTCCCGCCCGGTTCGCGCAGTTCGCCGGGCAGTCGATCACGCAGGCGGCAGCGGCCAGCTCAGTGCCGGCCGGGCCGTGGGCTCTCGACCTCCTGGTCCAGGCCGAGCTCAATGTCGGCGCCCACCTGGACCGGCCCGACCTGACCGATGATGACCTGGCCTGGCTCGCCTCCGGCGACCGGCACTGCGCCGGGTCGGACGGCATCTACCAGGGTCAGCATCCCCACCCCCGCGGCTACGCCGCATTCGCCCGCCTGGCCCGGCATTACCTGGCCGGCGCGGCCGGCCCCGGCTACCAGCAGCTCGTCCGTCACCTGTCGACCAACGCCGCTGATGCCTACGGCCTGCGCGGCCGCGGGCGGCTGGCGCCCGGCATGGCCGCTGATATCTGCGTGATCGGGCCGGACGGCATCACCGGGCGCGCCAGCTACGGCGCCCCGCGGGACATGGCGACCGGAGCAGACCTCGTGATCGTCAACGGCGTCATGGCCTGGCGCGGCGGCCGGCCGGAGACAAACCGGTTTCCCGGCCGGCTCGTGAGCTCAGCCGGCTGACCGCGGCGAAACGCCGTCATCAGTCCGGGTGCCCGTTCAGTCGGGGTCCAGGCTGGCCAGCGTCTGGATCCTGGCCAGCGCGGCGGCGATGCAGCCAGGCTGCTCATACCAGGGCAGGTGCCCGGCGGCCGGAATCACTTCCACCTCGGCCGCTGGCACCAGCGCCGCGGTCAGCCGGCCCTGGCTGAGCGGCATAGGGCTCTTTTCCCCCAGCACGAAGACCGCCGGTGCCCGTATCCCGCCCAGTGCGTCGCTGAAACCGCCCGCCAGGTGCTCGGCGATCGAGGCGGAAGTGCCGGCGTACCCGGCCAGCGACGCTCGCAGATGCGCCGGAATGGGCGGCGCCGCACCCGGATCGGCGTAGTAGCCGCGCCACAGCAGCGTGAGTGAGGCCAGCATGTCAGCATCGGTCGCGCCGGGACCGGCCAGCCGCGCGCTGACCTCGCCGAACCGCGAAACCGCGTCCGGCCGGATGCGCTCGACCAGGTTCTGGCCCAGCTCAGCCAGGCCGCCGTCGCCGATGGCACCCAGGGGGTCGACAATCACCAGGCCGGCCACCCGGTCGGGGCGGGCCAGCGCCAGGTGCAGAGCCAGATGGCCACCCCAGGAATGACCGAGCACCACCGCCTGGCCGATCTGCAGCTCGTCCAGGACGGCGACCGCGTCGGCGACGTGCCGCTCGACCGTGAAGGGCCCGTTCGTCGCCGACGGCGGGAGGCTCCGCTGCTGGTACCGGACGGACCGCCAGCCGGCTACCTCCGGGCTGAGCAGCTCCATATAGTCGGAGATCGCGGGACCACCGTGGAGAAGCAGCAGGGGCGGCCCCGATCCGGCGACTGAGCCAGCGATCGGCCCGTCTTCCGTGGCCGCGATAAATGATTCGTCGGACATGGGCATGACCATATCCCTACCGCCGCGGCTGAACGCGGGGGGCAGGAAGGTGCGAGAATCTTGCTACCTCGGTGCCGGCCGCTATCTCGCGAGCGCGGCACAGTTATCAGACGTGAGGACTAGCCAGTGGACGCAGAGGACAGCGCCAGGATGCGAGACCTCCTGGCCAGCAACCGCACCCTGCTGGCCTGGGTTCGCACGGCCGTCTCACTGGCCGGCCTCGGTTTCGTGGTGGCGAGGTTCGGCCTGTTCCTGGACACCACCCGGCCCCACCCTGGTGAGCCTTCGAACGCGGACCTCATCCATTTCTCGGGGTACCTGGGCATCTTCCTGACCATCGCGGCCTTCCTGCTCACCATTATCGGCTTCGTCCAGCACCAGTCGGTCGTCACCCAGGAGCGGCCGTCATCCGGCTCGCCCCAGCCGCTCCAGTGGCCGGCTCTCGTCGCATCGGCTACCTGCGCGCTGGCCTGCGCTGTGCTCGCCGTATACCTGGCGATCACCCCGTACTGAGGAGAACAGCAATGGCCGAGGCAGAGCCAGGCAACGCGACCACCGGCGCGCTCGTGGCGGCGCCCTCGGCCAGCTCCTAACGTGCGGGCCCTCACCGGTACCGAGGTGCACGTATGGCACGGGAGCGTGGACGTCACGGACGAAGCGCCAGCCGAGCCGCGGGCATCAGACCTGGCGATCTTGTCTGCTGATGAGCGGACGCGGTGCCGGCGGTTCATCCGGCCGGCGGACCGGGTCCGTTTCGCGATGGTGCACGCCGCGCAGCGCCGGGTGCTCGCCCGCTACCTGGAGACCGACCCGGCCGAGATCCAGTTCGGCCGGACCCCGTGCTGTGAATGCGGCAGCGCGAAGCACGGGCCGCCCCGCATCGAACGGCCGGTAACCGACATCGCCGTCAATCTTTCCGGATCGGGCGATCACTGGCTGCTCGCCATCACCCGCGCGCGTCCGGTGGGGGCAGATATCGAGGTTCCCCGTGACCTTGACACCGGCCAGCTGGCCAGGGCCTGCCTGACCCCGCAGGAGCAGCAGGACCTCGGCCGTGAGCCGGGAGCCGTCCGGCAGCGGATGTTCTTCTACCGCTGCTGGACCCGCAAGGAGGCCGTGCTGAAAGCCTGCGGAATCGGGCTGCCAGGCTCCATGCGCGGGCTGGAAGCGGTGCCCGGCCGCATCGGGCCGGTGGAGATACGTCACTGCTGCCAGGCCGGACCTGACCGCTGGCTCGTGCAGGACCTGAGCGGGACACCGGGTCCCGCCCTGGCGCCCGCATGGCTCGGCGCCGTGGCGCAGCCGGCCGCGGGAGCGGGGGCGGTCTGGTTCCGCGAGGCGGGCACGCTCTCGGGCTAGGCCCGTGGCCTCTCGGGCTAGACCCGGCGGCCCGTCAGGAAAGCACGCGTCGCCGGAAGTTGCGCAGGCCGATCGCCAGGAAGACGGCGCCGAAGGCGACGACCACCGGGTAGATGACGTAGAGGTGCATGTGCGGTGCGCTGGTGAACGCCGCGCGCATTCCCTCGTTCACGTAAATCAGCGGGTTGATCAGCACGAGCGTCTGGAGCCAGTGCACACCGTCGACGGTGACCGGGGCAAGCCGGGTCCACGAGTAATACGTGCCGCCCAGGAACGTGATCGGCAGGATGATGAAGCCGAACATCAGGCCGATGTTCCGCGGCTCGAAACTGGTGCCCAGGACCAGCCCGAGACCGGCCATGGCGACGCACGCCAGCGGCACGAACGTGACGATGATCCACCAGTGCAGCGTCAGGTGGGCATGTACCCCCGGTGCGTGGACGATCGAGGCCATCGGCAGCACGATGATCGCCGACAGGATCCCCTGGGCCGCGCCCGACAGGACCTTGGCCATGGCCACCAGCCAGATGGGGCACGGCGCCTGCACCCGGTCCTCGATCTCGCGGGTAAAGCCGAACTCCTGGGCCATGGACAGGGCGATCGACTGCACGCCCTGGAACATGACCGAGATCCCGACCACCCCCGGAACCAGGATGGTCGCGAAGGCCGACTGCTCGGCCGGCCCGCGGCCCCCGATGCCCTGCCCGATCTTCGGGAAGACGTAGAGGAAGACGAAGCACAGCAGGAACGGCTGGATGATCGTGCGCAGCACGAACTCCCACAGGTGCTTGCGCAGCACCACCAGGTCCCGCAGGATCAGCGCGCCCAGCGCTGTCCAGCTCGCGGCGGCGACCGAGCGGGAGGGACCGCCGCCGATCCGCTGCGCCGGTGGCTGTGAGGTCAGGGACGTGGTCATCAGTCCCGCAGCTCCTTGCCGGTGAGGTTGATGAATACCGTCTCGAGGCTGGGCTCGGAGACGGACAGGTCGACCAGGTCGAATCCGCCGCGCTCGGCCGCCAGCACGACGCGCGGGATAAGCCGGTCACTGCCCTGGATGTGCAGCTCGAGCCCGCCCTCCACGCTGCGGGTACGGGTGACGCCGTGCACATCGCGGGTGAGCAGCTCGGCGAGCTGGCTGGTGTCACCGGTCGTCTTGACCGTGACGACGGTATCGGCGCCGATGCTCTGCTTCAGCGCGGCCGGGGTGTCGAGGGCGAGGATCTTGCCGTGGTCCATGATGGCGACCCGCTCGCAGAGCTGATCGGCTTCTTCCATGTAGTGGGTCGTCAGCAGGATGGTCTGGCCGTCACGGTGCAGTTCCCCGAGCAGCTCCCATAGGGCCAGGCGGCTCTGCGGGTCGAGCCCCGCGGTGGGCTCATCGAGGAACAGCACCGAGGGACGGTGGAAGATCGCCCGTGCCACCATGAGCCGCTGCGCCATCCCGCCGGACAGCGCGTACACCGATGCCTTGGCCCACTTGGACAGCTGAAACTGCTCAAGCAGCTCATCGGCAATCCGCCGCGACGCCTTCGCCCCGATGCCGAACAGCCGCCCGTGGAAGTAGAGATTCTCCCAGACGGTGAGCTGGCGATCGAGCGTATTCTGCTGGGACACGATCCCGCTGAGCTGCTTGGCCAACGCCGGATGAGCCGCGACGTCGATCCCCGCCAGGAGCGCCCGCCCGGAGGTCGGCACCACCCGGGTGGTCAGCATCCCCGCGGTCGTCGTCTTTCCCGCGCCGTTGGGTCCCAGCAAGCCGAAGATCTCGCCGGCCTGGACATCCAGGTTGAGCCGGTCGACTGCGGCGAAGTCCGTGCCCGGATAGATCTTGGTCAGGTCTTCGGTGCGGATGACGGCATCCGGCCGGCGCTCGGGGAGGTCAGTCGCGCTCGCGGGCGCTGGGGCGGTGCTCATCGCCTGAACATCGTAGCCCAGCGGTGCCTGGCCGCCGCGTAGCGACTAGCGCGGTGCCGGACTTCCCGGCCGGGGAAACGGCCCGGCTCAGGGCTCGCCCTGATGCCAGCGGCCAGTCGCGCTGTCAGACTGGATCAGTGGAGCCATCGGCATCGATCCTGGTCGTCGACGACCACGACGGCCGCGGCCACGCCGATGGTGCAGCACGCCGCCAGTGCCGCGCCGGCTGTGATGATCGCTGCCCGCCGTGCTGGCCTGCCCATGCTGACCTCCTGATGGTGGGGGTGGTCGGAAGACCTTTCCTGCCACCAGACCACGGCAGGCGGCCGGCGCAGATCAGGGCCAGCCCCGGCTGGGCATGGGGGCCTGCCCTGAACCGATGGGGCGTTTAGGGCACTCGGCCAACGGGGAGGGCAAATGGGACACCCAAACGGGCCGGAGGGGAGCGCTGCTGACGTGCCGCACCGAGCCGACGCCAGGGCTGGCGAGCAGGCCGATTCGAGCCCGGCCGGGGAGTTCACCCGAGATCAGCGGTACATCGCGACCCGTATCACGGCTGACGGGGCAGGCGGCTTTCCCGTGCAGCCGGGCCGATACCGGCTGGCGGTCAGCCGGGCCTGCCCGTGGGCTAATCGCGCCATTGTCGTCCGCCGCCTGCTCGGGCTCGAGGACGCCCTGTCGATGGCCATTGCCGGGCCGCTCCACGACGCACGCAGCTGGGCGTTCAATCTCGACCCCGGAGGACGAGATCCCGTCCTGGGCATTGAGCGCCTGGAGGAGGCGTACCTCGCCCGCTTTCCCGGCTACAAGCGGGGCATCACGGTCCCCGCGATCATCGATATCCCGACCGGCCAGGTCGTGACCAACGACTTCGCCCAGATGACCATCGACCTGTCGACCGAATGGCGGGCCTACCATCGCGACGGCGCGCCTGACCTGTACCCGCAAGACGCCAGGGACGAGATCGACATGGTCGCGCGGCTGGTATTCAAGGATGTCAACAATGGCGTGTACCGCTGCGGATTCGCCAGCTCGCAGGATGCCTACGAGTCGGCCTACCGCCGCCTGTTCAGCCGCCTGGACTGGCTCACCGCGCGCCTGGAGCGCCAGCGCTACCTGGTGGGGGACACCATTACCGAGGCTGATGTACGGCTCTTCACGACGCTAGCCAGGTTCGATGCCGTCTACCACGGCCATTTCAAGTGCAACCGGAGCAAGCTCTCCGAGATGCCGGTGCTGTGGGCTTATGCCCGCGACCTGTTCCAGACCCCGGGCTTCGGCGACACCATCGACTTCGATCACATCAAGCGCCACTACTACCAGGTGCACCGGACCATCAACCCCACGGGCATCGTGCCCGTCGGGCCGGACCTGACCGGGTGGCTGACCCCGCACGACCGGGCCCGGCTCGGCGGCCGCCCGTTCGGCGCCGGCACGCCGCCGCCTCCGCCGCTGCCCGGCGAGGTGGTCCCGGCCGAGCATACGGCGCAGCGTCAAGGGTTGTGACTGGCCTGCACCAGGGCCTCCGCGTACTGGGGCCAGTACTGGCCGGCGGGCGGGCCGCCGTTGCAGGGCCCGTCGCTGGCGCCGGGATCCTTGATCCACAGATAGGCGTCGATCCCGGCCGGACCAGGATCCAGCCGGGGCGCCGGCCCCAGGGCCCGGCCCGGCGGATTGCACCACTGCGGCTGGTCCGGGCCGGTATAGGGGCCGCGGCCGTTGCGGCTGGTATCAACAACCGCCCCGGCCCGGCCGCCCAGGGCATGCTCCAGCTGCTGGCTCCAGCGCACCACCACCGCCGTCCAGCCGAAGTTCGCCACGTTAGCCGAGAACCCGCGCCCGTACCCCACCCCGGCCCGGCGCAGCGGCCCCGCCAGCACCGCAGGGCCGGCGAACATGCCAGGATTACCGGCATCCAGGTACACCCTGGCCGCCGGCAGCGCACCCAGCGTCCGCATCGCATACCGCAGCAACCGGTAACGCTCGGCGCCCTGCGCCGCGCTCAGGCAGCCCCGCACGATATCCGCCAGCCCATCAGGCTCCACCACCACAATCGCCGCCCCGCCGCCGATAGCAGCAGCCAGCTGATTGATCCAGCCCTGGTATCCCAGCACTGTAGGCCCCCGGTCAGCGGAAAACTTCCCGCAGGCATCACGACCCGGCAGGTTGTAGGCGACGATGACCGGCGTAGCGTGGGCACTGGCGGCGGCCCTGGTGACCTGGCTGACCTCCCGCATCTCACCGCTCTGCCCGGTAGCCCAGATGCCGGAAGGCTCTTTCGCAACAGCCTGCAGCTCAGCTGCTTGCGCCTGATGATTATTACCCTTCAGGCGCGTGATCGCGGAATGTAGCGGGTTGCCGGGGTATGCGTAGAGCCGCGCGGGAACGGCGCTTGAACCCGTGCCGCACGCTGCGGCGGCCAGTAGTGACGCCATGGCCGCCGGGGCCAGGATAAATACGCGCAGGCCCCGCCGGCAAAGCAGCTGGAACGCTGACATCCGGTTCCTTCCTGCCGCGGCCCAGGTGAACGTGGTTATAGAACCTGGGCCCAGTGGCCGGTGGAGGGAACTCCTTTCTGGCTGATGGCGAAGAGCATGTAGTAGCTGGGCGGGATGAGGTTGGGGTTAGCGGGGATGGTGACCCGGACCTCGCCGCGGCCGGCGTTGGTGAACGGGACGGCGATGGAGCGCTCGTTGACGTCGGTGACGTGGGTGGCGTTGTCGGGCCGCATCAGCCGCAGGTACTGAAGGCTGGATGCCTGTGACACCTTGATGAGGTAGCTGTGGCCCGGCAGCAGGACCGTGGGCGCGGTCATTATGCGGGGACGGGGACCGCGGAATAGGTAGGGCGGGTAGTAGATGTCGATTTCCTGGTTGAAAGTCTCCGGCTCGGTGTCCTGCTTGTTACCGAAGAGCGGGTTCCCGCCGAGGGTCAGGACGCTTCCGTTGGGGAGCAGGAGTCCCCCGGAGTGGTAGTCGCGGCCCGTGATCGAATTGGCCGCCCAGGAGAACGAGTCGGTGGCGGTGTTGTAGATGCGGGTGTCGCGGTTGTCGCTGCCGTGCATGCCGCGGTAGTCGCGGGATCCGCCGGTGACCAGGACCTGGTCGGTGGGCAGCAGGACGGTGATGGGGTAGCGGGTGGGCTGGGCCAGGTCCGGGCCGCGGACCCAGTGCGGGTCCGGGGCGGCGACGTCGATCAGGGCGGTGCGGGCGGTGGAGGTGTTGGACTGGCCGACGCCGCCGCCGCCCAGGACCATGAGGGTCTGCTTCTGGGCGGGGGGCAGCAGGACCGAGGCGCTGGTTTCCAGGTTCTTGGGGTCGGGGATGCCAGGGACGGGGCGGAAGATGTTGGTCGTGGTGTCCCAGAAGCCGGGGTCGCGCCAGGCGGGGGTGGCCGGGCCGTAGCCGGCGTTGGAGCCGGTGAAGAACAGCTGCCCGCTCTCGGTGAGGAACGTGGCGGGGTAGGTGGGGAACCCGCGGACGGGACCCTGGGCCCAGGTGCTGGTCTTGGGGTTGTACATCTCGCTGTTCATGGTGACCTGGCCCTGGCCGTCGAGCCCGGAGACGGCCATGACCATGCCGTTGCCCATCTCGGCGAGGGTGGGGTACCAGCGGGCGTAGTTCATGGAGTTGACCTCCTGATAGGAGGAGGTCTTGACGTTGAAGATGTAGGCGTCGTCGGTGCCCTGGAAGTTCTGCTTCTGCAAGGTCATGGGGGTGCCGATGCCGTACAGCAGGCGGTTGGCGTGCGGGCCGAGCAGGCCCTGGACCTCGTAGTGGCCGGCGGCGGGCATGAGGGAGCTGCGGCCCTTGCGGACCGCGTCCACCCAGACGTTTTCCTGGCTGGCGGTGATGACCGGCCGGGCGCCCTTGACGTGGTGTTTCTTGGCGCGGGGGATGGTCAGCGCGAACGCGGAGGCGAACTGGACGCCGCCAGGGCCGATGAAGATGGTGCCCTTGGGCAGGTGCCACCGCTGGGCGGGGTCGTTGTTGATGACGGTCATGCTGCCGCCGGCGTGGGTGGGGTGCAGGCTCTCATACCGGGCGGTTCCGCCCGCGACCAGGATGTTCCCGTCGGGCAGCTCGATGTGCCCGGCGCAGAACAGGTCCCAGGGGGTGGGGATGAGCTGCTCGTGCATGGTGACCGGGTTCAGCAGCAGGGTCTTGAATGTCCCGGCGTTGAAGAACGCCTGGTCGTTGCCTGAGCCGGCCATGATCAGGACGTCGCCGTCGCGCAGCAGGGTGGAGTGGATGCCGTTGACCCGGAACTTAGCCGGGATATTCAGCTTGACCCACAGCCCGTACTTCGCCTCGTACGCCCGCCGGGTGACCTGGTAGTGGTGGTACCAGCCCGCTACCGCCGCGCCGACCGTCGGGACATTGACCGCCAGCACCGCGCCCGCCAGGACCACGGCGAATAGGACCGCCAGCACGCGCCGCGCAGGTGATCTCCTCGGCCGTCCGCCTGGCACGCTCCCCAAGCCGTCCCCGGGCATATTGTTCATCGGTCAAGATTCCTATCTGGCAGCAGGTATCAGGTCTGGTTTCGGTAGCTCACTGAGGCGGTGCCGGCCGGCACCCCGCTCGTCAGCTGAGCCGGCACCGCAGGCGGTGGGCTGACCGCAGCGGCCTGGTCACGGCGCTGCCGCCGGCGTGACGCGCGTGCGCTGAAGGTGCAGTCATAGAGCCAGATGGCGATGGGGGCGAGGCAGACGGTCAGGATGACGGCGGTCCAGACGATCATGACGGGGTAGGGCCGGTGGTAGACGATGGCGGCGGCCAGGATGATGACCGGGACGATGGCCCACATCAGGGAGTAGCGGAAGGTCCACAGGCGATCGGTGGCGGTGGCGGTGCCCTTCGCGGTGACGGTGAAGGTGAGCTTGCGGCGGAACAGGACCTTGATCAGGCTGCGGGCGTAGACCGGGGCGGTGAGCGCCGAGACCAGCATGCCGGTCAGGCCGGTGGATCCGGCGGGCTCGTGCGGGCTGACGTTGTGGCGGCGCATGAACCGGTAGAGCAGGAACTGCATGACGGCGACGTCGATGTAATAGGTCAGCCACCAGGCGGCGTCGGTGCGCAGGCCGGTGATGCCGAAGCCGAGGTAGCAGGCGGAGATGAGGATGCCCATGATCCAGCCGATGGCGACGGAGGGGTAGTAGGTGAGCATGAGCAGGTAGTGCAGCAGGGCGCCGGGGCGCAGCCGGAAGGCGACGCGCCAGACCTGGCGCAAGATGGAGTCGAAGGTTCCGGCGGACCAGCGGGTCTGCTGGTTGAAGAACTCGGTCCAGGAGCGGGGTCCCTCGCCGACGGCGATCAGGTCGGGGGTGTAGACCGAGCGCCAGCGGTGGCCGGTGGCGGGGTTGGTGGTGGCGTGGATGGTCAGGCTCGTCGCCATATCCTCGGTGATGGAGTCGATGTAGCCGCGGCGGATGGCGGTGGTGCGCACGGCGGCGTTGGTGCCGACCAGCATGGCGCAGCGGCGGCGGTTGCCGGCCCGCTGGATGACGCTGTGGAACAGGTACTGGGCCGATTCGGCCCAGCGGGTGATGCGGCTGTCCTGGTTGCCGTAGAACTGGGGGCCGACGACGAACGCGACGTCGGGGTCGCGGAAGTAGCCCAGCAGCCGCTCGGCCATGATCGGCAGCGGGACGTGGTCGGTGTCGACGAACATGACCACGTCGTAGTCCCCGGCATGCTCCCACAGCCACCGGTTGTGGTTGCCGTGCTTGGTCCGGGACGCGAACATGCCGGATTCCAGCTCCAGGTAGCCGCGATCCTTGCGGGAGAAGTGGCGGACGCCCAGGCGACGGCACATGTCCTTGACCGCCTCGGAATTGCCCTCATCCAGCAGCCACAGATCCAGCTTGCCCCCATAGACGATGGTCTTGGCGGCGCGCAGGGTCCGCTCGGCCATCTCGACCGGCTCGCGGTCGGGGACGATCGTGGTCAGGAACGCCACCCGCATCCGGGTATCCGGCTCCACCGGCACCGGATCACACGCCGCCAGGCACGCCCGCGAGACCGTCAGCACGTTCAGCAGCAGGAACAGCTGCATGATGATCGACCCCGCCGCCATCCCCGCGCGCAGCAGCAGATACCCGTCCGATGCCGCCGCGTGTACCCCCGAATCCCACAGCCAGCCGCCGAAATGCGGATACCGGGACTGGAAAATCAGCCAGAAGATAAACCGGAGATCGAGCGCCACCAGCACCAGTGCGATAACCCGCGTCGCTACCCACTCTTTCTTGTCATGGTGGATGCTGCGGTACTGCACCTCATACGGCTCATCCCAGCGCGGCCGGGTCAGCGGGCCCGCGACGGTGGCGTAGTTCTCGTAGCCGTACCCGGAGTCCGCCAGCCCGTCGTCCACCGGGGCACGCGTGCCGCCGACCGTCATGTACCGGTGCGAACGCTCCGAGCCGTCTCGCTCCGGACTGCCCGGGACCGAGTCGGCCGGCACCGAGCGGTCTGGGGCAGAGCTGTCCGGTACCAGCTCAGGAGCCGATATTAAGGTCGTGGCGGGCGCATCGTCATCGACCGAGGGGGGCGTGACTTCGGTAGGGCGTCCTCGCAGGGCTGACATGCCTTCTTCTTGTCTCCCTTCCTGGGGGGTAGAGGTCGCGCGGGCGGCGGCGGCCTACGGCGCGGCCGACCACCAGCCGGCAGCGGACTTGATCATGGCCACGCCAGACAGAGACATCGTCACTACTCTCCCCGGGCCGGTGACCGGCCGTCTTGTCTTGCCACTGGCCCCCGGCCAGCTCCTCCCCGGGCCGGCGCCCCCGCAGCACCTACCGGCGACAGCGGTGGAGACGGCCTATAGGCAAGACGCCCCTACCCTGCCAATCGTTTACAAGCTAGCGCTTCTCGCCCAGATACATCTCAATGATGCATGGAGCACCACTGTGTGTGACAGCCCTGATGGAGCAGAATAGTTAATTTCTTGGTATATACCGCCGCGCCGGCCCGGCGGTAGCCGCGGCGCGAGGATGGCGTTGCGGGGGGCTGCCCGGGCGTCCGTCAGCCGGATCCTGGCCCTGCGGGCTACACTCCCCGGCGAGCACTATCGAGGAGGACCGCACCATGGCCGATGAGCAGGCCAGCTCCGCGGCGGCCAGCCAGATGATCGGGGCCCAGGCCCTGATCGCCAGCCTGGCCGGCGCCGGGGTTGATGTGTGCTTCATGAATCCCGGCACGTCAGAGATGCATTTCGTGCACTCGCTGGACACGGCGCCGGGCATGCGGGGGGTGCTGGGCCTGTTCGAGGGGGTGGCAACGGGCGCCGCGGACGGCTATGCGCGGGTCTCGGGGCGCCCGGCCGCGGTCCTGCTGCACCTGGGCCCTGGCCTGGGCAACGGCCTGGCCAACCTGCACAACGCCCGCCGTGCGCACAGCCCGGTGGTATGCATCGTCGGGGGACACGCGACCGGGCATGTCCGCTACGACGCGCCGCTGGAATCCGACATCGAGGCGCTGGCGCGGACGGTGTCCGGCTGGGTGCACACATCAGGCACGACCCGCGACGTCGCGCGCGATGCGATGCGCGCCGTGCAGGCGAGCGGCCGCGACGGCGGCCAGGTCGCCACGCTGGTCCTGCCGGCCGACGTGTCGTGGAGCCAGGGCGGAGTGCTCGCTGATCCCCGGGCCGCGGTCCGGCTGGAACCGCCGGCCGAGCATGCCGTCGGCTCGGTGGCCGATATCGTCCGGGGCACCTCCCGGTCGATGCTCCTGCTCGGCGGGCGGGCGCTGAGCGAGCGGGGCCTGCGGGCGGCCAGCCGGGTCGCGGCGGCGACCGGTGCGCAGCTGCTGGCCGAGACTTTCCCCGCGCGGATGGAGTGCGGCACCGGGCTGCCGACCGTCAGCCGCCTGGCGTACATGGCCGAGCAGGCGGACGCGCAGCTGGCCGGCCTGGAGCACCTGATCCTGGCCGGGGCCCGCTCGCCGGTGTCGTTCTTCGCCTACCCTGGCCGCAGCAGCGACCTGGTGCCTGACGGCTGCGCGGTGACGCAGCTGGCCGACACGGCGCAGGACGTTGAGGACGCGCTCGAGCAGCTGGCCGGGCGGGTCGCTCCGGATACCGAGCCGGTCCTGGCGCCAGCCGGCACCGAGCCGGCCGCGCTGGCCGAGCTCGCCGGGCCGGGGCCGCTGACGGTGCGGAACCTGGCCGCGGCCATCGCCGTGACGCTGCCGGAGCAGGCCATCGTCGTCGATGAGGCCAACACCTCCGGCATCGGCCTGCCCGCCGCGCTGGCGCAAGCACCCCGGCACAGCCTGCTGACGCTGACCGGCGGCGCGATCGGGCAAGGCCTGCCCGTGGCCACCGGCGCGGCCGTCGCCGCGCCCGGCCGCCGCGTGGTGTGCCTGGAGGCCGACGGCAGCGCGCTCTACACCATCCAGGCGCTGTGGACACAGGCCCGCGAACGGCTTGACGTCACCACTGTCGTCCTCAATAACAGCAGCTATGCCGTGCTGCGGATCGAGCTGGCCAGGGTGGGCGCCGGCCCGGCCGGGGAGCGTGCGGCCCGCATGCTGTCCCTGGCGGACCCGGTGCCGGACTTCACCAGCATCAGCCGCGGCCTGGGCGTGCCCGCTACCCGCGTCACCACCGCCGGCGAGCTCCAGGAGGCGCTGCGCCGCGCCCACGCCACACCCGGCCCGCACCTGATCGAGGCCATCGTCCCCCCGATCGCCTGATCAATCTCGCGTCCGGCTCACGTTCAGTTCCGCACCGGGTAACCGGCCGGCTGAGGCCGCTCCTGCCCCGGGTGAGGCCCGTCCTGCCTTCGTATTGACTCAGAGTATACACTCAGTATATTGTCGTGGTGTGAGCGTACCCCTGACCCTCCTGGGCCTGCTCGAACGAGAGCCGAGCCACGGATATGACCTCAAGCGCGACTACGACGCATTCTTCGGCCGCGGCAAGCCGCTCCCGTTCGGCCAGGTCTACTCCACCCTCGGCCGGCTGGCCCGCGACGGCAAGGTAGAGCCGGGAGAGTCCGAGCCTGGCTCAGGACCCGACCGTAAGCGCTACGCCATCACCGACGCTGGCCGGATGGAGGTCGAGGCGTGGCTCACCGAGCCGGTCGAGCCCGAGCCGCATTTGCAGACGGTGCTGTTTGCCAAGGTCGTGCTGGCGCTGATGCTGGGACGGCCCGCCGAGCAGTACCTCGATACGCAGCGCGCGGCGCACCTGCAGCGGATGCGGGAGCTGACCGACATTAAGCGGAAGGGCAGCCTGGTTGACATGCTGCTCGCCGATCATGGCCTGTTTCACCTGGAAGCCGATCTTCGATGGATCGACATGACCTCGGCCAGGCTCAACGCCCTGGCGGAAATGGTGCGTGTCCCATGACTGTTCCGAGCCTGCCCGCAGTACCGGGCCCCCGCGGCTGCCTTATCGAGGCCAGGGAGGTATATAAGTCGTTCGGCCAGACGCCGGCGCTGCAGGGCGCCTGCTTGTCGATGGCCAGCGGCGAGATCCTGGCCATCATGGGCCCGAGCGGCTCCGGTAAGTCGACCATGCTGCACTGCCTGGCCGGCATCTTCACGCCGGATCGCGGTGAAGTATGGTTCGACGGCCGGCGGCTGGACGAGCTCAGCGACGCCAGGCGCACGGAGCTGCGGCGCACGGCCTTCGGCTTTGTCTTCCAGTTCGGCCAGCTGGTGCCCGAGCTGAGCAGCGCCGACAACGTCGCCCTGCCGCTGCTGCTCAACCGGGTCAGCCGCAAGGCGGCGTACCAGAAAGCGGCCTCCTGGCTGGAGCGGCTCGGCCTGGAGGGCCTGGGGGCCAGGCGCACCGGGGAACTGTCCGGCGGCCAGGCCCAGAGAGTGGCCCTGGCCAGGGCCCTGGTGGCGCAGCCCAAGGTCCTGTTTGCCGACGAGCCGACCGGCTCGCTCGACTCGCTGGCCGGTGAGAAAGTCATGGACCTGCTGGTGGACAGCGCTCGCGAGGAGGGCACGACCGTGGTCCTGGTCACCCATGACGCGCGCGTCGCCGCCTATGCCGATCGCGAGGTCATGGTGCGCGACGGCAAGGTAAGCGCCCTGACTGACGTAACCGCCCTGACGGAAGCAGAGGCGGTCCGCTAATGTACCGGCTCGGATTGCGGCTGTCATTGCGGAGTGGCCGGGAAGCACTCATCCGCCTGATTCTCACATCGGTGGCGGTAGCGGTCGGTGTCGCGATCATGCTGGCCGTGCTGGCCGACTTCCACGCTTTCCAGGTCACCAACAGCAGGCCGTCGTGGGAGTCCACTCAGGGAGGCCTGGTCAGCCAGCAGGCCGGATCTGCCTCACGTGCGGAGCTCTGGAACTACAGCAACGATATCTACCAGGGCCAGACCATCGAGCGGCTGGACGTAGCGGCCCTGGGACCGCACGCGCCGGTCCCGCCGGGTATTTCCAGGCTCCCCGGTAACGGCCAGTACTATGCCTCGCCCGCGCTGGCCGCTCTCATACGCAGCGTGCCCAGAGATGAACTAGGCGATCGCTTTCCCGGCTCGCAGGTCGGTACCATCGGCCAGAAGGCGCTGACCGGCCCGGATGAGCTGGTCATATTCGTCGGCTCGTCATCTGCGAAGCTGGCTGCGCTGCCGGGTACCGTCCAGGTCAACAAGATCGCGAGCGCCGCCGGGAAGCAGATCTGGTCGAGCTATTTCCGGGATGCATTTGCCGTCGGCGCCATTGCCTTCTTGTTCCCGATCCTCATTCTCATCGGCACGGCCACGCGGCTCGCCGCCGCCCGCCGCGAGGAACGCTACGCCGCACTCAGGCTGGTCGGGGCCACGTCACGTCAGATAAGCGTCATTTCCTCGGTAGACGCCATCGTCAGTGCCTTGCTCGGCACACTCCTGGGCATAGGCATATTCACTCTGCTGCAGCCCGCGCTGGCGGGTACGGCGATCACCAGCGCCCGGTATTTTGCTAACGAGGTCACTCCCACCTTCTGGGGCTATGTGGCCGTGCTGGTGGCCGTGCCTGCGGCCTCAGCCATCGTCTCGTCCCTGTCACTGCGCCGGGTGCGGATCTCGCCGCTCGGTGTCAGCCGCCGGGTGACCCCGCCCGCCCCGACGGCGTGGCGGATGATACCGCTGCTGGCCGGCATAGTCCTGTTCGTCGTGGGCCTGCAGCGCACGACCGCCAAATCCATCGGCGGGCCTGCTTTCCCTGGCCTGATCATCATCCTGATCGGCCTGGTCGTCGGCGGTCCCTGGATCACCGCGCAGGCGGCGCGCCTGCTCGGCATTGTCACTAAAAGCGGATCTTCGCTGCTGGCGTCGCGGCGGCTGGCCGATAACCCGAAGGCCGCCTTCAGGTCGGTCACCGGACTTGTGCTCGCCGTTTTCCTGGGCACAATCGTGGCCGGGCTCTTGCCCGCCGTAAATGCGACGACAGCGACCCCGAGCGCCAACGCGCTGAGCAACGTGCTGCTGGACGGGTTTACCGCTGCCCCGGTCTGCGGTAACAACGTTAACTGCACTGGCGGCGGCGGCGGCCCGGGCGTCCTGGGCGGGCCGTCAAGCCAGCCTGTGAAAGCGCAGAGAATAGCACTGGAAGGGCTCCCCCCGCTGGCCGGCGCCAGGCTGGTGAGCCAGCTGCAGGCGTATCATGGCGTTACCGTGATCCCAGTCTATTCTATGCCGCAAGACGCAAATCCCGGTAATTTCGGCGGCAACAATGCCATCGTCAGCTGCGAGAGCCTCCGGGAACTGGCGGTGCTCGGTCAATGCGCTCCCGGTGACAAGGCCATTGAAGCTAATACCACCAGCATGATCTACAGTGATAACCCGATTTTTAGCACCCAGCCCATCGCCGGCCGGGCCAGCCCGGCTGCTTCTGGCAATTTCTCCAGCCTGTACCTGCAGGCGGTGCTGGTTAGGGTGAACAGTCCGGCGACGCTGGAAAGAGTCCGCACGTTCCTGGTCACCCATCCGACGCAGTCGGCCTCGGGAACCGCGCCGAGAACATTCGGCGAGGCCGTCCAGGCGAGAGTAAATGTGGGCGCCACCGTACAGCGCCTGGTGTACATGGCGGTCGCCCTGACGCTGCTGGTCGCGGGCTGCAGCCTCGCGGTCGCGGTCGGCGGGAGCCTGGTGGAGCGCAAGCGGCCATTTACGCTGCTGCGCGTGAGCGGGACGGCCACCTCCACTCTGTACAAGGTGGTGTTCCTGGAAGCGGTTTTCCCCCTGGTCGCCGCCACGCTGGTCGCCGCCGCCACGGCGTACGGCATAGCAGTGCTGACGGTCAGCAAGATGGCACCGGCAGGCACGCCCGCGCCCGTCCTTGGGCACGTCTATTACCTCACCATGGGAGCGGGCCTGGCCATCTCACTGCTAGTGATCCTCGTTACGCTGCCCCTTCTCGGCCGCATCACCGGGCCAGGGAACGTGCGTTTCGAGTAGTACAGCGGACCGTCACGGGCTGGGCGGCGAGCATCTCAGCTGAGCTCGGGCCGATGTCGGCGCGGAAGTATCCGCGGACGCACTCGACGGGATCGAACGCCGGTTCGCTGAGGTCCACCGTTTCGAATTGCTCCCTGGTGGCTCGCAGGGTGATGAGTTGCTGCTGGCTCGGCGGCCCGGTGCCCTGGGCGGCGGCATGGACGCGGCCGCTGAATACGACCATCCTGATCAGCGCGGCGGGGTCGGAGTCGAAAACCTCGCGCAGCGTGCGGAGCGCGATCTGCGCGATCACCGCCTGGTAGATCTGGCGGATCTCCGGGACAGGCCGGGCCGCCGGCTCGATGATCTGGCCGGCGCTGAGGTGACGGAAGCTCGTGTACTCGGGTACCACCTCGACGGGGGGCAGGCACCACTCGACGGCGAGCAGGGCCGACTCCGGCACGTATCGCGCGGTGCGCTCGAGCGGGAAGCCCTCGGGGTACGGCGAACTGCGCAGCACGATCTGCGCGTACTCGCTGACCGCGTCACGGTCGCCGTCGGCGAGTCCGGCGGCGATCCTGTCGAGCCGGGCGTTGTGGGCCTGCGCCTCGCGTTCGGCTTCGGCGGCCATCCGCTCATATTCCCGGCGGGCGCCGGTGAGGTGCTGCTGCCGTGCGAACTCGCGCCGATGATGGTCTTCCTGCGCATGCGCGAGCCGGCGCCGGGCTTTCCGCAGCGCCGCATCGCGGCGCTGCCGGGCACCTAACATCCGGCCCAGGCGGCCGGGCGGCACGGGCGCGAAGTCGGCCCAGCCGGGCGGGTCCAGGGGGACGGCCAGCGGGCCGAGATCCGGGAGCGGAACGGCAGCGCGACGGCGAAGGCCGGCCAGATCGACCCGGGGATCGCGGCCGAGAGACGATCGCAGCAAGGTGCCGAGTTCCTCGATCCGCTGCTGCGCGGCCCTGGTCCTGCCGGCGGCATCCTTTTCCAGCGCAATCGCATCAGCCTGGGCCTGCTGGCGGTCGCGGGAGTCCCAGCCCCGCAAGGAGGCTGATGATTGCGGGGCACGTGTCATGGCATTTCCGCCGATCGCTCGGTAGCCCCGTCACCGATCCGACGTTAACGCACGGATTTGATGACGACAATAGGCACCTGGCCCCCCTGGGGGGTATTCGTCACCCGGTCCGCGAGATTACCAGGGACGATTTTCGGTCGTATTCACTAAAAACATCCCCGTCGATCAGAGGTAGCTATTCACCAAGCGTCAGATGCCCACGGCCACGGCACCAACGCAGGGCCGACCGGCCACTGGCCATTGTCAAACCGACAGCCCACGTGAATAGCTACGACCAGAGTCCTTCCCGACCAGGGCGCGCGCCAGCGGGTTCGCGCAGTCGGACGGCCTGGGCCACGGCGGCGGGCAGCAGGCGCCCTGGTCCGGTCAGCGACCCAGACCAGCTTCCCTGGCGCGCACGATTGCCTCGGCCCGGTCGGCGACCTGAAGCTTGGCGAAGATGTTGGAGACGTGGTTGCGGACCGTCTTCGGGCTCAGTACCAGGATCCGGGCGATGTCGGGATTGCTGCGCCCGGCTGCGATCAGGTTGAGTACCTCGTGTTCCCTGACGGTCAGCGAGGGGAAGGCCGATGTCGCCGCGGCCGGGCGGGGGGCGGCGAAGAATTCCATGATGCGGCGGGCCACGGACGGTCCGAAGATCGCCTCGCCGCGGGCGATGGCCGCCACGGCGCGGGCGATGTCGTCCTGGTCGGCGCCCTTGAGCAGGTAGCCGCGTGCGCCGGCGCGCATCGCGGCGAACACGGACTCATCGTCGTCATACATGGTCAGTACCAGCACCGCGACGTGCGGGCTGGCGGCCACGATCCGCCGGGTCGCCTCGATGCCGTTGAGCGTGGGGATGGCGAGGTCCATCAGCACCACGTCGGGCTGGGTTCGTGCCGTGGCGGCGACGGCCTCGGCCCCGTTGTCCGCCTCGGCCACCACGGCCCAGCCGGGCTGCGCGCACAGCAGCGCGGTCAGCGCCCGCCGGTAGACCGGATGATCATCGACGACCACTATCCGGGTCGCCGCCTCGTCGGTCATGGCGCCTCCAGCGGTAGCGCGGCCATGACTCGCGTCCCGGCCGGGTGGGCGGTGCTGATCCGGCAGGCACCGCCCAGCTCCAGCGCGCGCTCGCGCATCGCCGACAGGCCCACGCCCGCGGCCGTGGCCGACGCTATGCCGACGCCGTCGTCGAGCACCTCAAGGCGCAGCTGGCCGTCCAGCGCGAGCCGCACGGTACAGGTCGTCGCCGCCGCGTGCCTGGCCGTATTGGTCAGTGCCTCGGTGATGATGCGATAGGCGGCGACCTCGGTCGCGGCGGGCAGGGCGGGCAGGCTCGGCGGTGCCTCCACCGTGATGGCCAGCGTCGGGTGGCGCCGGCCGATCCGCTCGGCCTGCTGGCGCAGCGCGCCCACCAGGCCCAGGTCGTCCAGGGCCGGCGGCCGCAGCTCGTACACCAGGCGCCGGATCTCCTCCAGGGCCGCGATCGTCTCCGTCTTGATCTCCTTCAGAACCGAAACGGCCGACTCCGGGTCCGTGTGCACCTGACCAGCGGCCAGGTCCAGGCCGAGGACGGCGCTGGCCAGGCCGGGTCCGAGCCCGTCGTGCAGGTCACGGCGCAGCCTGCGGCGCTCTTCCTCGCGGGCCTCGACCAGCCGCTGGCGGGAGGCCTGCAGGTCGTCGGCGAGGCCGGCGGCGTAGACCGCGGCGCCCGCGTGCCGGGCCAGCTCGGCCAGCAGCGCGCGGTCCCTGGCGCCGATAGCCCGTCCTGGCGCGCCCTCCGCGAGCAGCGTCCCTACCGGCGTGCCCTGGTGGGTCATCGGGATGCGCACCGGCTCGCGGTCCGGCGCGCCGACTGCGGCCCTGACCTGCCCGCCGGTCTCTATCGCCACGTACGCGAGCTTGAGCGATCCGGCGATCGCCCGGGCCACCGACTCCAGCGAGTCGCCCGGCGCCGCCGCGCCCTGCAGGGTCGCGCTCAGCCGGGACACCGCGGCGTACGGGTCGCCCCGGTCGCCGAACATCAGCCGGTCGGCCAGTCGCTGCAGCCAGGCGCGCAGCGGCAGCACGATCACCGCCACCACGGTCACCCCGGCGACCACTCCGAGGGTGGGTCGCTCGCCGGTGGCCGAGCCCGCCAGGGCCAGCACCGCGGCGTACCCGAGCGCGAGCAGCACGGCGAGCGTGCCGTAGACCAGCGTGCGGTTGACCGCGAGGTCCAGGTCGTACAGGCGGCGGCGCAGGATGGCGAAGCCGACCGCGGCGGGGATCAGCGCGAAGACCGGAAGCGCGATGAGAACATCCGACAGCCGGTCAGGTCCGGGCTGCGCCACGACGACCAGCAGCAGCGCAGCCGCGAGCGCCACCATCGTGATCTGCCTCCGGGCCAGGGAGCCGGCAGGCTCGCGCAGCCACCGGTTGACGAGCGCGGCCACGCTCACCGCCAAGCCCGCCAGGACGAGGATCGGCCCGAGCATCGCGAGGAAGCGCAGCACGCCGGCGAGCGGCGGGACGCCGAGCGGGTTGTCCCGTGCCGCCGGGCTGTCGAGCGGCCCCGGCAGCAGCATGGCGGGGATCGCCTGGCAGGCCACGGCCAGCGTGTCCAGGACCAAGGCGGCCCGCCAGCGCGGCGACGGCAGCCGGCCGTCGGGGTAGAGCAGGAGGCCGAAGGTGGCCAGCACCGAGAAGCCCAGCGTCCAGACCCATCCCGAGAGCCATGCGGCCGCGACGCCGCCGGGCAGCGAGCCGGGCCGGGTGACCAGCGCGTACTGGGCATACTCGTGGACGAACAAGGTCACCCCGCCGTCCACGGCAACCAGCAGGAACAGCCAGCCCAGCGGCTGGCGCGGCAGCCGGCTGACGAGTAGCGCGCCGAGTGTCCCGAAGCCGACGGCAAACAGCAGGTTGGGCGCGCCGTTGCCCGTCGCGAGAAACCCTGACCTGGTCCGCGCTTCCAGGGCGACCGCCGCCGCCGCCAGGGCCATAGCGGCCCCGGCGGCGCCCCACGCTCCGATCGCGCGCGCTGCTGGCACGTGTCTATGCTCCCGCGCCTGATGCCTCGAGCGCGACTCCTGATTCGGCGGTGCGGCCAGCTACCGTCGGGCTGGCCGGCCCCGGCTGCGGGCGGATGGTCCACACGACGGCGAGTACGCCAGTCCACAAGAACTGCAGGAGCCATGGGAGCGGCAGGTACGAGCCGGGATGAATCACGCCGAGCAGCGGGGTGATCAAGCCCAGCACGCCCAGTACCAGGCCGGGCCACGCCAGCCAGCGCGGCATCGGCCGGCCAGCGGCGCAGAGCCCGGCCAGCGCGGCCGCGAGCACGAAGGCCGAGAACATCAGGCCGGCGATCACGAAGGCGCCATCGCCCAGGTCGACCAGACTGCGGGCGAGGACTCCGCCGATGTCATGGGCTCGCAGCTGGGCCGCATACTGGAAGGCCACCGAGCCGAACTTGATCGCCACCGTGACCGCCGCGGCGGCCACGGCGGTGCCCGCCAGCCAGTCACTCTCGCCGCGCAGCCGCTCGCGCAGGTACCCGACGAAGAACAGGAACGCCGGGAAGGACAGCAGGGCCAGTGCCCACCCGATGGCGTTGCCGGCCGTCTGCGGGCGCTGGAGATTGGCCAGTACCTGCGGGCCGGTATTGGCCGGGCCCTCGCCAGCGATCACCATCTGATTGCCGACCGTCAGTGCCACCACGAAGAACACGCCGCAGAGCGCTCCGAAACGAGCGTATCGAAGTCGCATATCCTACCACCTCCGTCTTCCGGGTCGCAGCCTGGCGCCACGGCCCCGATGAACTCAGCATCACGGCGTCCCCGGCCTCCCGTCACGGGAGCAGCGTCCCGACCAGCCGGGACATCCTGTCCTCATCTGCTCGGGACATTCAGGGCCTGCCTCACTGACCGGCCCTGCGCCCCCGGTCAGCCGGGGCGAGGCAGGGACCTTGTGCTGGCATGCTTGCGGGGTGACTACCCGAAACCTTGGTGTCGAGGAAGAGTTCCTGCTCGTAGACCCGGCCACCGGCGAGGCGCAGGCGGTCGCCGGGGCTGTCATGCGCGCCGCGGCGGCCGGTGAGGACGGCGGAGCCGAGGGGGAGGATCCGGACTATCTCGAGTTCGAATTGCAGAAGCAGCAACTTGAGATCAACACCAGGCCGTGCGCGACTCTCGGCGAGCTTGACCGCGAGGTGGCGCGCTGCCGGGCCGCGGCCGCCGCAGCGGCCGCCAGGGCCAGCGCCGGCCTGGCCGCCCTGGGCACCTCCCCGGTACCGGTCAGCCCGCTGATCACCGACAAGCGCCGATACCACCAGATGGCGGAGGAATTCGGCATTACTGCCTACGAGCAGCTCACCTGCGGGTGCCATGTGCACGTCGAGGTCTCGTCCGATGAAGAGGGCGTGGCCGTGCTGGACCGGATTCAGCCCTGGCTCGCGACGCTGCTGGCGCTGAGCGCCAACTCCCCGTTCTGGCAGGGAAGCGACAGCGCGTACGCCAGCTTCCGGTACCAGGCGTGGGGGCGCTGGCCGGGCTCTGGGCCTACGGCCTGGTTCGGGTCGGCCCAGGCGTACACCGAGACAGTGCAGGCGATGATCGGCACCGCGACGGTGCTCGATGCGGGCATGATCTATTTCAACGCCCGGCTGTCCGAGCGCTACCCCACGATCGAAGTGCGCATCGCCGACGTCTGCCTGTTCGCCGACGACGCAGTGCTCATCGCGGCCCTCGTGCGGGCCCTGGTGGACACCGAGGCTCAGTCGTGGCGCGATGACAGCGCCGGGCGCCCGGTCCGGCCGGAGCTCCTGCACCTGGGAGCCTGGCGGGCGAGCCGCTCCGGCATCGAGGGCACCCTGGTCCACCCCGTCACCGGCAGGCCCGCACCGGCCAGGCACGTCGTCATGGCGCTGCTTGATCATGTACGGCCCGCGCTCGATGCCGCCGGTGACATCCCGGCGGTCACTGACCTGCTGGACGCGGTGCTATCGCGCGGCAACGGCGCAATGTTCCAGCGCGGCGCCTACCGCAAGGCCAGTAGCCTGCTCGACGTCGTCGGCGGGGCGCTGGAGCGCACCAGCCCCAGCTGACCGGCTGCATGGGGGCGGGATCCCCGATCCGACGCATGGGTGTCGGGGATCACAGTGCTGCGTCGTTTGGGCGGCCGCCTGAGGGTAGGTGGGCGGGACAGCGGCGCGAAGGGGCGTCGGCCACCCTGATGAAAGAGAGCATCATGCCGTCTGACGCGATCGTTCTGCTGAAGGCCGATCATAAGGAGATCCGTCGCCTGTTTCGCGAGTTCCAGGCTGCGGGGGATAAGGCGACCAAGAAGAAGGCGAAGGTAGTCGAGCAGATCATCAGGCTCCTTACGGTGCACACCTATATCGAGAACGAGGTGATGTACCCGGAGGTCCGCGCCCTGCTCCCAGAGCTGGAGGATGAGGTGCTCGAGTCTTATGAAGAGCATCACGTGGCAGATGTCCTGTGCATGGAGCTGTCCGGCATGTCGGCCGATGAAGAGCGCTTCGATGCCAAGACGACCGTGCTGATCGAGAACGTGACGCATCACATCGAGGAAGAAGAGCAGGAATGGTTCCCCCGGGTGCGCGCCGGGCTGGGTCGTAAGCAGCTGCAGGAACTCGGAGTCAGGCTCGAGGAGGCCCGGCGGAAGGCACCTCAGTCGCCCGCGCAGCCCAGCGCGCTGAAGAAGACCGTCGACGCCGTCATCTCCTGATCCGGATCAGCTTCGGGGGGCCCGCGGACTCTTGAAGGCGAAGGCTAGCCAGGAGTTCCGGGCACGAGCCAGCGGTAGACGTCGCAGGCCGTCCTCGGGGCCATACATGCAGTACGTGAGGATCCGGCCGTCGGGGCAGCTGAAATTCCCGCGTGGCCGGTTCATCAGCTTCATCAGCAGGCCATGCTCCCGCATCCTGATGTTCATCACCCTGAGCTCTCGAAGGCCGACGGCAGGGCCTGCGGTCGAAGCTGTTGAGTTCGCCCGTCAAGTCGGCGCTAGGCCTGCTGCGAGCCGCCCGGGCCGGTGACTTTCGCGTTCTACCTGCTCGGGAAGGCGCCCTGGCGGTTGAGCTGGTCACCGGCGATGGCGCGGGGCAGGTAGTCGCGCTGCAGGATAGCGGCGACCAGCTCGCCGCGGCTGTGCACGCCGGTCCGGTCGAACACCGATTTCAGGTGATCCTGCACGGTGTCGGTGGTCAGGTGCAGCCGGTCGGAGATCTGCCGGGTCGACAGGCCCTGGCAGACCAGCCCGGTGATCGTTTTCTCCCGGCTGGTCAGCCCGTAGGCCGTCATGATCATCGGCGCCACGTCGGCGGGCGCAGCCCCCTCCACGATCACGGCGACTGTCTGCGCCGCCTCCGAATCCATCCAGGAGGCGTGCAGCACGGCCCACCGGCCGCTTCTGGTGCGTGCCCGCAGGCGCGGCAGCGCCGGCTCCGCGGCATCCAGATGGCGGAGCCTGGTGGCCAGGGCCGAGATCTCGATCGGAAGGTCCGACCCGTCTGAGCGGCCGCCGAGTTCCTCGAGCCACCGCCCGGCGGCCTGGTTCATCCCGGCCACGGCGCCGTCGGCGGCGAGCAGGACCAGCCCGGGGCCGTCCGCCGCGTTTTCCAGATCGCAAGCCTGCCGCAGCAGTCCCAGCTGGATTCCCTCGGCGATGTGCGGGGCCAGCCGCTGCACCAGCTGTACCTCATCGGGCGAGAACCCGGCCTTCGCCTGCTCGCGATGCAGGCACAGGTAGCCCCAGCAGGCGCCTCGCACCCGCAGGACCGCGCGAAGCTCGTCCTGCAGGCCGAGCGGGGCGAAAATATCCCGGTATCGGTCGCTGCTCGCCGGGTGGCCCTCGGTCGCCTGCAGGAGCGTGCGCACGCCTGCCGGATCGCGGGCCAGGTCAGTCCACTTGTTGACATCGTCGCGCAGGAACTCGTTCTCGACGAAGTACGGGCCGGACTCGGCCGGCAGCTCCTCGCGGTAGGACCGGGTAAACAGGAGCGTGGCGGGGTCTGCGGCGGCCCACCACAGCGCATCGACGGGCACGGCCTTGCGCAGCCGGGGCAGAACCGCGGCCCGCAGCGCATCGGGGTCCAGGCCCGACCGGCAGGTCTCGGCGATTGCGGCGGCAAGATTGTCGAGCGCCGGACCGGTGAGCATGGCTCCCTCTTTCCTCTCGCCGAGTCTAGCTGCGGGAAACCACCTCGTAGCGGCCGTGCGCAATCAGTTCCGTGCCGGTCGTGGCGACGGTAGTGGCACGGCTCTGGTCGGCGAACCGGTCGGTGGCCTCGGCGGCTTCCTGGCTGTCCCACAGCGTCAGCGTCAGTGCTGTGCCCCCGTCCCGGTCGATGAGGAACACCACGCCCGCATTCCCTGGGAGGCCCTCCACAAATCCCTTGACCGTGGCCGCTGCATGATCGGCCCACTTCTGGAGTGCCTCGGGTGATCCGGACCAGGTCGACGTTCGTGCAAACATGCTGGCTCCTCATGAGGATGAGCGGGTCGGTCAGTCGGCCGACCCTGGTCTTTCGTTACGGCAATCCTCACGGGATACGCGCCGGAGCACCCTCCCAGAATCCTGGGAGACGGGGGCCAGAGACCTTCGGCGTTACCCGCCCGGCACCGAGCTCATGACGGCATGGCCTTCTCGCGACATCCTCACAACTGGGCTGTCGATAGCAGCTTGTCGAGATATGGGGTCGGTACTGTGCCGGCCACCATCTTCTGAACATCACGATAGATAGCGGCCAGCTCGGTGTCCTTGGTCGTTCTGAAGTGCGGCGCCAAGGCAACGGTTCCCACGGCTCCCCGAAGCTGTCCTTGCCAGTACCGGATGGCGAACGCCCTGGGCACGATGGTGAAAATCACTCTCAGCGGCAGGGGGCTGACCACCACCTTCTTGCTGGTCAGGGCATGAAATCCTTCACCAACGGACCGGATCATAACGGCAACGCGCTCGCGGTCGGCCGCCAGCGCCAGGGCGTCGCCGCCACAGGAGTTGATAGCGGCGCCCATCGCAGCGATAAAGACGGCATGTGTCTTGAGCCACCCGACGATATCGGTGGTCGTCCTCACTGGGAAGCCTGCAGATTTGAATACTTCCCCGGCTATTTTCTCCCGGCCCTGATCCCGGCCAAGGGTTGTCGGCTGCTGCGGAATCTCGATGTACTCGATGACACCATCGTCCTTGCGGTACCCGCCGACGCCAGGGAACCCGAAGAGCACCCGATCACGGCCGACGATGTCACCAACGTTGGTCAATCCCAGCGAGTTGTTCTGCATCAAGACCACACTGCTGGCCTGCAGGTCGGCCAGGGCAGGCAATATCTCGTCGAGCTGATCACGTCGGACAGTCACCAAGGTCAGGTCGAACGAACTACCAGGGCCGACATGATCGGTGACCTCCACGTGGACCCGGCATGACTTGCCCTTGTTCACCAGGGCGATGCCATCGTGAGCCAGCGCCTCCAATGTCCGGCGGCGCGCGAGCACGGTCACATTATGCCCGGCCTCGCGCAAACGGCCCGCGTAGATTTGTCCGATTATGCCTGCCCCGTAGATGAGAACTCTCATCCGTCGGCTGCATCGGGCACCGGCGCGTGGCGATCGAAGATGGCGTCCTGGATATCCCGAATGGCCTGGTCCAACTCGCCGATGGTGTGGTTTTATCAGGTCGGCCACACGGTCGTCGCTGATCAGTCCCAGGACTGTCTGAAGATCCAATCCAGCGGCGAACAGCCGACGGATCACGATGTCGACGCGGTCGTCTGCACCCGTTCTGGGCCGGGTGCATGACGGCAGGGACATTCTCGTCCTAAGCCTACGCCTGTATCCTGGCCCAACGCGGATCCGGCATCCGCTGGCTGGGCAGTCGCGCTGGTCTCAAGCTAAGCAAGGTAGGTCACCGCCATGCCGGTCTGCTCCCAGCACGTGCCGATCATCCGGTTCGGCTGATCCGCCTTCCGGTGACGCGGGCGGGAGTTATCCGGATGAAGTGCTCTCTCTCGCCGCCTGCCCAAGGTTCGACGCCGGCGGCCGCAATCGATTCCTGCTCGCGCTCAGAATCCACGTGATGCGCGGGGCCCTGGATGAGAACGCTCCAGCCTTCGCGGGCCGTCTTGTCGAAGTCATCGACCTCGAAGGCCACTCTGTATTCTGCGTTGGCGATCCCGCTGCGCAGGTCCTCACCCGTCGCGCCGTACTGCGCGGTCCGGAACACGATGGTTCCTTCATACAGCTTGTAGTTGACCGGGAGAACGGTCAGGTCGAACCGGCCGGAGTATGCGATCCGGCCGATACCGCCGGGCGAGATCAGCCGCATGCACTCGGCCTCGTCCAGAGTTTCCATGATGGGCTCGGTGTCCGTAGGCACTGTTCATGCTCCTTTGCTGAGAGAATCGGTCATTTCCATGACCTGTTCACCAGCATTGCGCAGCTCCTACTGTCGGCGGCAGGGTCTAACGGCCCGGATTGACCAGACCAGCGTCCCGGCCGGTCCGTCGGCTGCGGCACATCGCGTCCGTGCGCAAGCCGCGGCCGGGAGCCACCAGGCCGGTACCCCCGGGTCTGCAGTCGAGCGGAGACCACAGCGGCGGAGGTACCGGCGCGGCGCTAGGCGCTTCGGCTCAGGACCACCTTGAGCGCGCCGGTGTCGGCTGCCCGGCCGAATACGTCGTAGGCACGGGCGAATTCGTCCAGTGCGAAGCGGTGGGTGACGAATCGCCCGGCTTCGATGTGGTGGCTGGTCAGCAGGCGCAGGAGAGTCGGCGTGGAGTACGCGTCAACCAGGCCGGTGGTGATGGTGATGTCCCTGGTCCACTGGTCCTCCAGATGCAGGGTCGCAGGCTCGCCGTGCACGCCGATGTTGGCGATCCGGCCGCCGGGCCGAGCCAGCTGGACGGCCAGCTCGAAGGTGGCGGGCACGCCGACCGCCTCGATGGTCACGTCGGCGCCCAGCCCGTCCGTCAGGGACCCGATCACCTCCATGGGGTCTTGCCGGGAGTTGTTCACGGTGACATCCGCGCCGAACTGCTTGGCCGCCTCCAGCCGGGAGTCGGCCAGGTCGACAGCGACGATGTGACTCGGGCTGAACAGGCTGGCACCCATGATCGCGGACAGGCCGATGGGACCCGCCCCGACGACGGCGACGACATCGCCCGGCCGTACCTGGCCGTTGAGGACACCAACCTCATAGCCGGTCGGCAGGATATCGGCCAGCATGAGGATGTCCTCGTCGGCAGCGCCTTCCGGCACCGGGTACGTCGAGGCATCAGCGAATGGCACCCGGACATACTCGGCCTGGGTACCGTCGATCATGTAGCCCAGGATCCATCCGCCACCGCCCAGGCACTGCCCGGGCCGGCCCTCTCGGCAGAACCTGCAGGTCCCGCAGACCGAGACGCACGAGACGAGAACGCGGTCGCCGACCTTGACGGTTTTCACGGCGCTGCCGACTGACTCGACTGTCCCGACCGCCTCGTGACCGAGGATCCGGCCGTCTGTCACGGCGGGCAGGTCGCCCTTAAGAATATGCAGATCGGTACCGCAAATCGTCGTGGCGTCTACGCGCACAATCGCGTCTGTGTCGTCGGTGATTTCCGGCTTGGGTACGTCCTCCCAGGCCATTTCGCCTGGTCCGTGGTAAACAAGGGCACGCATGATGATCTCCCTTTCTATCGGGATAGGATCACCACAATGCCCGTTGTGGCGATCCGGCAGCAGAGGCAAACGTCCTGCGCGGCTAGGGCCCAATGTCCGCGGGTTGCTCGTCTAGCACTTCCGAGACCGGGCGGCGGGGGGTGGCCGGTACGGTCAGGCCGTAGCCGATCCGGAGGATCATCTGCGGCTGCTCGGTGCTGGAGCGGGGGTCGCGGACAAGCCATGCGTCGGCGGTCTCCAGCGGCTGGGTGAGCGGGCATGCGGCGATACCGCGGTCTGTTGCGGTCAGCAGTACCCGCTGCAGGGCCTGGCCGGCGCGCACCCAGTCCGCCTTGGCGCCGGAAGGCGCGGACAGGACGGCCAGCTGCGGGGATTCCTCGAACCAGGCGTCGCCGGGCGGCACGGTCCGCTCCGGACTGAAATCGCGGACCGGCGTGGGATCATCGGGGGAGCGCGGGCCGAGTGCGCTGCCGGGTATCCCGTCGCGGTCCCGCACTCCGCCGGCCCACCGGGAAAGCTCGGCTCGGTAGGCCGGGTCGGCGAGCTGGTCGCGCTCGGCGTCACGGGCCAGGCCCAGGACGCGCACCGTCTCGCCGTGGTCAAGGATGTGCAGGAGGGCACCTTCGAGCCTGGCCGCCTCGACGAGCTCGGCCAGCACGCCCGCCTGCACGCGGCGGCCGCTGAACGGGCGCCGGTTGGTGTGCCGCCGCGCGATGGCCGCGTACAGCTCACGCTCCGCCGGCTGCGCTCGGCACGGGCCGGCCAGGCGGACCGTGGCCACGAGCAGCGGCTGGCCGGGATCAGGGAGCAGCGTGACCACTGGCTGGCGGCCCGCGACCGCGGCGGCCAGGCGCAGGTTGAACAGCGCGGCGCCGCAGGCGATGTGGACGGCTCGCCCCCTGGGGTCCCCGTATTTCAGCGTCCGCGCCGGATCGGCGTACAGCTCGATGACCTGAGGGTCGTGCCGGACCCGGAAGCGCCAGGGCTGGGTGTTGTGCATGGAGGGCGCTGCCACCGCCGCGGCCAGCAGCCCGGCGACCGCCTGCTCGGGCAGCTCTGCCGCCGGGCCCGGTCGCGACGAATCGCGTGCAGTTACATGCGCCATAGCTCCACCATCGGCGCGCTGCCGCTGCGGCCGGTAGGGCCATAGGTCCTGCCGCGGGGCCATAGGTCCCGCCGCGCGCCGCGCGCTAGGGTCAGGGAGACGAGGAGGGGTGTCGATGGCCGAGGCGATGCAGTTCACGATCGGGGCTGACGTCAGCTGTACCGATGGGGCCTGCGGCGAGGTGATCCGGGTAGTCATCGACCCGGTCGCCCGCGCGGTCACCCATCTGGTGGTCGAGCCGAGGCACCGGCAGGGGCTCGGCCGGCTGGTTCCGCTCGACCTGGTCGACGTCACGACGGACGAGATCCGGCTCCGCTGCACGACGGCGGCGTTCGAGGAACTCGACTCCGCGGAGGAGACGCAGTTCATGCCGGGCAGCAACGGATACGCCGACTATGGCCCGGATCAGGTGATCTCCTGGCCCTACTACGGGCTGGGCAGCCCGGTCATGGGCGGTACCGAGCTCGAGATGGCGGGTATCCCGCAGACCATCACGTACGACAAGATCCCCGTGGGCGAGGTGGCCGTGCGGCGCGGAGACCCCGTCCATGCCACCGATGGCAGCATCGGGCGGGTCCATGGGCTGGTCATCGACCCGAGCGACTATCACGTGACCCACGTGCTCCTCGCGGAGGGGCACTTGTGGGGCCGCAAGGAGGTGGCCATCCCGATCGGCGCGGTGACCAGTGTCGACGACGATGGCGCCCAGCTCAGCATGACCAAGCAGCAGGTGCAGGACCTGCCGGCCGTAGACGTCGATCACCCGGCGGGATAGTCCGTTGCCGCCTGTGGAGCTAGATGGCTGAAGTCGTGCTGCCGGTAACGGTCCGCGATCTGACTTCGCGGGATATCGCGGCGTGCGCCTGGTCGGGGCCGGCGCTGCATCTGGCGCAGCTGGCCACGCAGCTGGAACGGGCCGGGCGCGGTGAGGTGGACTATCTGGCGGTCTGCCCGCCGTCGGGCCTGCCGGTGGCGATCGGCGGCGTTGACTATGTGGCGAACCCTGACGCGGGGACCCTGTGGCAGCTAGCTGTGCATCCGGCGCTGCAGTCCTGCGGGCTGGGCACGATCCTGATCCGGGCCGCCGAGGATCGCATCCGCGCCAGGGGCCGCCGCTGGACGGCGCTCAGCGTGGAGGAAACCAACCCCCGCGCCCGCGCGCTGTATGAGCGGCTCGGCTACGTAGCCTGCGGCCGCCAGCCGGATGGGTGGGACGTCCAGGCGCCGGACGGATCCGTCACGCGGTACGAGACAGTGTGCACCCTGATGCGCAGGGAGCTGCCGTAGCCGGCCGCCGCCCAGTCATGTGACGGCCCGACCGTCACCTGGCATTGGCGCGCCATATTGGCTAGTGAGAGCGATCAGCCCAGCCGTATCGCCCGGCGCCGCGGCCGAGGATCCGGTCGACCGCCGAGCTGACGTTGCCGTCCTCGGCGATCAGCCGCCGGATCACGAAGATCATGCAGGGGATGGCCCAGAAATCGCCGCAGATCCACAGGATCCCGGCGCCGATCTGCTGGTCTGCGAACGGCGGCAGCGTGACCCCGTGAATGTGGGCGTAGACCGGATACCAGGAGCTGCTGGTCAGGATGCCCATCGACATGGCCAGGATCCACATGACGACGTTAGTCAGCAGCAGGGCGGCCGCCTGGGAAGCGGGCGACATCCGGATGCGGAATGGCGGCGAGCTGATGAACTGGAGCCAGAACAGCACGCCCGCGATGAAGAGACTGCTGTGCATCAGGGCAATATGCACTGCCTCGTTACGCTCCGCCACGTCGAACAGCGCCGGGACGTGCCAGGCCACCATCACGACGTTGAGGATGACGACGGAGGCCCACGGCCGCAGCGCTGCGCCGCCCATCGCGCGCAGCGGACGTGACCAGCCGGCGCGCAGGACGCTGCCGGTGGCACTGCGTCCGAGCCTGCCGGGCAGCCCGTCGAGCAGCGGCTGCCACGGAGCGCCGGCCACGATCAGCACCGGGGCGGCGAACATGAGCAGCAGATGCTGAACCATGTGCACGAAGAAGTAGTCGTCCGCCCAGTAGTCGATGGGCGATTGCACTGCGATCAGCAGGACGGCCAGCCCGCCGTAGAACCACAGCGACCGACGACGCCGCTGCCGGGTGCGCTCGGGGCGGGACCGCCGGGCGAGCCGCGCGAGGCCAATCTCGTGCCAGGCGGCCAGCGCGATCGCCACGATCAGGAACGGGTCAAAGGACCAGTGACCGATCACGTAGCTCATGACGACCTCAGGACCTGCCGGGCAGCGTCGGACAGCTCGACGGCGAATGACGATATGGAACTCGCGGTACCGGGACCCGGATCGAAATTCAGCTCAGCGCGGGTGTGCCCGTGCTGATCGATGACATAGGCGACGTCGGGGTGCGCGATCATGCCGCCGCCCGGCAGGACCTCGGCGGCGATATCGTACTCGCGCCATGACTGGCGCAGCTGCGCCAGCGTTCCGGTCAGGTACAGCCAGTTCGGTACTCCGGCGAGGCGTTCCTGGCGATCGAACGCCCTGGTGTATGTGATCTGGCGATAGAGCGGATTGGCGACGATCGCGACCATCTCGACGTCGCGCGATTTCGCGCCGAGCACCTGGGCGGCCCCGCGGAACTCCTGCGCGATCAGCGGGCAGTCTGACGTGCACACCGGATCGAGGAAGGTGAGCAGCACGACCTTGCCGCGCAGGCTGGCCAGGCTGACCGGCCTGCCGTTCTGGTCAGTCAGCCTGAAGGCGGGAGCCGGGAAGTTCAGCGGGGCGCTGCTGCCGTCGATGGCCTGGGCGATGATGGGGTCAGCGTTGGGGTTGACCTGCGCCATCGCCATGGGCACCGCGCCGATCAGGACCACGGCCGCCGCCCATGCGGCCAGGATCGCGGGCAGGCTGGCGGCGGCGAAGGCCCGCACCAGGCCGGCAGGCTGGCCGCGATCTCGCCAGTGCGGTGTGTGGACGTCGGCGCCGCTGGCCGCGGCGTGTGCCGCCGTGCCCGGGGCCGGCGCGGTGGCGGGCTCCGGCTCTGCTGCCGGGGACCGGATCAGGGCCAGGTAGCCGCTGATCGCCACGAGCACGACGGGGATCATGCTGCCCGGGTCGGTACCCAGGCCGCCGAGGAAGCCGAGATCCTGGACCAGCACCCAGTCGGCCAGGCACAAGGCGATCATCAGGATGAGAGCGAGCCGGATCACCCGCGGCCGCCTGCTGAGCAGGCCGGCACCGATCACCGCGAGCACGATCACGGCGAGCAGGTTGACCGCGAAGCCGTGCGCAGCCACGAACGATCCGAAGCCACGTACCCAGCTGGCTAGGAAGCGGGGCTGCGGCGTGCGGGACATGGACCCGACCATGCTGGCGAGCGTGGTGGGCTGGTCGCGCCGGTTTCCCGGCCAGAAACCCCGGCCCGGCCAGGCCTGAAGCACCGCCATGCCGGCGAAGAGCAGGCCCATGCCATCGAGGATCCGCCGCCCGGCCGCCGGCGTGCGCCAGCAGCGATCGGGCAGCGCCACGAGGATCCCGGCGGCGCAGTACAGCAGCGCTGCGCCCGGTGCGCCGAACAGAAAGGTCAGGCCCGGCGCGAAAATTCCGCCGAAGGCCTCGCCGAACACCCAGACCGCCAGGCCCCACCCGGCACTGACCAGTCCGGCCAGCCGGGATGGCCGGGGAGAGGATACGACAATCAGCCAGACGCCGATTCCCACCTGAATCCAGACCGCCGCGGCGGCCGTCTGGATCGGGTGAAAGGACCAGGCCGTTGCTGCCCAGTTCACCAGGTGCTGGACCCAGGCCGCCGAGCTCGCCGCGCTGGGCTTGATGACCTGGGATGACATGCCGACGGCCATGGCGGGCTGCGCCTGCAAAAGCCCGTCGAAAATCCACAGGACCCCGAAGCCGATCCGCAGCAGGCGGCGCGCCGCGGGCTCAGTCGCACCGGCCCGGATGGCACCTGCCGGGCCCTGGTCGGTCGCTGACCGAGCGGATGGCAGCCACTCGCGCACGCTGACCCAGGTCAGCGCGAGGACGGCGAGAAGTGCCAGGGCGACGAGCCCCTGATGCAGCAGGGCCGCCTTGAACGCCGCCGTCAGCGTGGGGTTGCTGTCGACCAGTCCTGGATTCATCCCCGGCATCGGCTGTCATATCTCCCGTCGGATACCCGCGGTCCGCTGGCGGTCAGCCAGGGAGCCGCGGAGGGGGGGTACGCACGGCCAGGGACCTGGCGGCAGATTCGATCACCGAGTCGGTGGCCGCGCGCTGGGCGTCCAGCGCGCCGAGTGCCTGCCTCAGCGCCGTCTGAGCCCTGTCCCTGGCCTGAGGAGTCGAGGACGCGAGCAGCTCAGCAACGTCGGCCTGCACCCGCTCGGCGTCCGGGGCGGCCCAGTTCACCAGGCCGGTGACCGCGTTCTGCAGGTGGAAGCTGGCCAGCGACTCCGGTACCTCATATCCCTCCAGGTCGTCGATCAGCTCGTTGTTGGCCGGAGAGCAATTGCTCGCACCGGTCCCGGCGACGGCGATCGCATCCGGCACGTCATGGCTGCCGCCGACGTCGATCTGGTGCAGCGCGGTCAGTGACTCACCGACCCCGCCAGCGCATGACTCGATGTCGGCGTTCACCGCCTGCAGGAAGGCGCGCAGGTCAGAGGCTCGTTCGGCACGCGAGGGCTTGTGCACGAGGGCAACGGCGACGGCGACTAGGACAATGGCGATACCGGCAAGAAATACCGTCCGCGGGGTACGGCGGGCCGGCCACCTGGTGGCGCGTATCGGCACGTAAGGCGGGGCAGCGGGGGCAGGCGGGGCCATCTAAGTCAGCCTCGATCCCTATCGCGTGCACGCTCATCGCTGGCTCCTGTTCCCGCACGGATCGCCTGCCTGAAGGACGGAATGTCAGCGGGCCCGGCGAGCGGGCATGCCTGACTGCCGGTCGCCGATGTCGGGAGCACGAGCTCAAACCGGCTGCCGTCGCCAGGCGCGCTGTGCACACGGACGTCGCCGCCGTGCCCGTGCGCGACGACATGGACGAGCGCCAGGCCGAGACCGGTTCCGCGGTGCCCGCCCGGGCTCGATCCGGTCGTGAACCTGTCGAAGATATGCGTCAGCTCGGCTGGCGGGATGCCGGATCCGCTGTCCTCGATAACGAGGCTGGCGTGGCCCGGATGATCGTCCCGTACCACCGATAGCCTGATGACGTCATCGGGGCTGGTGTGCTGGACCGCGTTCTCCAGCAGCGCATCGAGGGCAAGCCGGAGGCGGTCGCGGTCGGCGTATACGGTGGCCTGGTCGAGGTGGCCGAGCTGCCAGCGCCGCTGCGCGGCTGGCCGCCAGCGCCGCAGTGCCTCCATGGTGAGCTGCTCGAGTGCTACCGGCTCACGGCGCAGGAAATCGGGGTTCTCCGAGGCCGCGATCAGCAGCAGTCGCTCGCTGAGGCTGCGGAGGCGGTTCAGCTCGCCGACTACTACGTGGATATCGCGCTCCTCTTCTCGATCCGCCAGGCTGCGGGCCAGCAACTCGGCGTGGCCGAGCGCGATCGTGATCGGGGTCCTGAGCTGATGCGAGGCATCCTGGAGGAACCTGCTCTGAGTGGCCAGCAGCCGTCCGTTGTGTTCGCTGACGCGCGCGCGCTCGGTGTCGGCGGCCTGCCTGCGGTGGGCGTGCCACAGCATGACCCAGACCATCGCGGCCATCAGCGGAACCTCGGTCAGCTCGGCCGGTGGCTGGGCACCCCGCACGACGTCCAGGCCGATGGCCGCAAAGGTGGTCGCGACCATCGCGGTCAACACCCAGAAGGTCGGCTTGGCTTTGCGGATGCGGAACCCGTACAGCAGCGCGAAGCTAACCCAGATCAGGTGGAAGGGGACTGCTTCCCACCGGGCGAAAACCATGATGCCCGTCAGGCCAAGCATCCACAGCAGCACCCAGGCCAGGTCGAGCCAGCCGCTCCAGTGGCGCCATGAGAGCGAGGAACGGGGCGGCCGGCCGGTCTCGGCACTCCTAGGAGGCGAGCTGGTATCCCGCACCACGTACCGTCTTGATCAGGTCGAAGCCCAGCTTTGATCGCAGGCGGCGCACGCAGACGTCGACGACATTGGAGCCCGGGTCGAAGTCGAGTCCCCACACTGAGGCCAGCAGCTGGTCCTTGGGCACGGACTGGCCTGCGTGCTCCATCAGCTCCCTGAGCAGCAGGAATTCCAGCCGGGTCAGTGGCATGGGGCCGACGCCGATGTCGGCCTGCATGCGCCCGACATCGAGCACCAGGGCACCCGCCCTGATCGCCTCGTCGGCCGGATGCTCGGCGCGCAGCTGGACGCGCACCCTGGCCAGCAGCTCGGCCAGCGAGAAGGGCTTGCTCAGGTAATCGTGCGCGCCCAGGTCCAGGCAGTCCACCTTCGTGGCCACGTCAGCCAGACAGGAGAGCACGAGCACGGCCTGCCCCGGCCACCGGCGGCGCAGCCTGGCCAGCATCTGCCGACCGTCCATCTCCGGCATGACCAGGTCCAAGATGACCAGGCTGTAACCGCCGGCCAGGGCCTGGCGCAACCCGTCCGCTCCGTCGCAGGCGATATCGATTGCATACCCGGCCGCTGACAACGCACGCACGATGAAGTCGCGGATCTGCGGGTCGTCGTCGACAACGAGGATGCGCGGCCCGACCGCGCGCTGGGCGGGTCGCTCTGTCATCATTGCGCCCACTTCGCTTCGGATTGAACTCATTAGCGGGCGCGGAGACCGGAATCGCCCCGCGGCGCTTGGCACATGCTCAGCACAGGATTTACTCCTTCAGGGGAGCCGAGGTCAAGCTAGACGACCAGACATAAATCATGGCATTGCCTGGCAGGGTAGCGGCCCCGAACCGAACCGGCTAGTAACTACATGCAACAATATATGTGCGTAACGTGACATCACTGTGGTTCTCTCGTGTCCAGAAGCCACGCAGCGGGCAGCAGGCCCGATTATGACAATTTCGTCATTCAGCAGCTTCATTCTTGCCGCGCGGCGGCGGTCATCGACAAGATTGCGAACGTTTGCAGCTTCAGATCTCGCCGCGTGGATGCGCGCGGCTGCCCGCTTTGCTCGCGGCAAAGAAGCGAGGAGGTGGCTGGTGTCTCTGCCGGCCCGTGTCGTTACCCTGGTGCTGGCCTTCCTCGCCGTCGCCGGGGGCGCGGTCTTTCTGCTCACCCATTACCTCCTGGCCGGGCCGCCGGTGGAGAACTTCGCCGCGGGCGTGACTCCGAATACCGGCGCGCAGGTCAGCGTCGTGATGCAAGAGGATCCGCAGAACACGGTGAGCAGCAAGCCGGACTGGGTTTCCTACTTCATCAAGAGCCCGCAGACCGGCAAGTGGGTGCATACCACCCTGTTCACCGTGCCGGCCGGCAGCCGGGTAAATGTCACGATCTACGGTTACGACGGCTGCACGCCGCTGCGCAACCCGTACTGGGGCAGGGTCACCGGCACAGTCGGGAACGTGGAGTACGTCAACGGCCAGCCGGTCAAGGCGATCAACTCATGGTCAGGCTGCACCGTCGGGCACACGTTCTCGATCCCCGGCATCGGCCTGAACGCACCGATGGCCTCCCCGGGACTGACGGCCTCCCTGTGCGGCACCTCGCCGTGTACCCAGGGCCCGCACGAGACGATGCAGTTCAGCTTCATCACGCCCAGGACCACGGGGAATTTCTTCTGGCAGTGCCGCGTCCCGTGCGGCGGCGGCTTCCTGGACGGATTTGGCGGTCCCATGCAGACGATCGGGTACATGACCGGCACCATGCAGGTGGTGGCCTGATGGCCGCCACGGCCGGCGCGCAGGCCGCCCCGGCCTCCGCCGAGCCCAACCACGGCCTGCGGATCTTCATCCCCTGGCTGATCGCCGCGCTCATCGCCGACTGGGCTATCTGGTTCGTCTGGGGACCGCACCTGCCGCCGGGCACGATGTCGTCGTCCGCCGTCGGCCAGCAGTTCGACATCAAGGTGATGGCGGTGATGGCCGCGCCGGTGATGCTGTTCGTGCTGGTCTACTTCGGCTATGCGCTGATCGTCTGGCGGCAGCGCGAGGGTGATGAGGACGACGGGCCGCCGCTGCACGGGAACACCAAGGTGCAGGCCACCTGGATCACCGTGACATCCGCCATCGTGCTGGGATTGTTCGTCTTCGGCACCGTTGAGCTGATCACGGCCAATGGCGCCGGCGCGGGTGAGGGGCCTAGCCCGATCTGGAAGCCGGGCGGGCCCGCGCTGCAGGTGCAGGTAATCGGGCAGCAGTGGAAGTTCACCTACCGTTACCCGCAGTTCGGCGGTTTCGAGACCACGGCCCTGGTACTGCCGGTCGGCCAGTCCGTGGAATTTCACGTGACCTCGCTGGACGTGATCCATAGTTTCTGGGCCTACCAGCTCGCCGTCAAGGCGGACGCCAATCCCGGCGTGGACAACGTCGCGTTCACTAAGCCCCTGCACACCGGCCAGATCACGGTGCGGTGTGCCGAGCTGTGCGGCCTCTGGCACGGGGCCATGTTCGACTACGGGAAGGTCACGTCCGTGGCCGGATTCAGGTCCTGGGCCACGAGCACGGAGGCACGGCTCGCGCCGATCACCGCGATGCTGCCCCCCTATTCCACGACCTATGACCCTACCCTGGTCCCGCAGATCAACAAGGCCATGGCGAAGGCCGGGATCGCTGGCGCGAATGGCTATTACTACCCGCCGCAGGATCCCGTGCAGCCGTGATCGAAACCTCGCCAGGAATCTTCCGGGGAGGCGCCAGCGCGTCGTTCCTACGGCCAGATACATCGATGAAGAGGTGACGCCGATGGCCATCGAGACACAGCCAGAGCGGGCGCAGGGATCCGGCGGCGGGGAGCCGGCGCCCGCATATGTCACGCGGCCCTGGTGGCGGCGCCCGGCGATCCACACGGCGTTCGCCGGGGCCGTCATCGGCTACGTGCTCGGTCACCTGCTCGGCAACTTCCTCGGCAGCGGCTACCAGCAGCTGCCGCTGTCGGATTCCAGCGACCTGCCGGTCGTGCTCGGCTACCTGCTGGCCGTGGTGGGCTGGCTGGCCGGCCTTGGCGTCTTTAATGAGTTGCTGCGGCAGATGGCCGGCCGCCCGGCGCCCCGCGGCAGCCTGCTGGCTGATCACGAGATCTCGGGCCTGGCCAGGTACTTCAGGTATTCGCTCGACCACAAGGTAGTCGGGATCCAGTACCTCGTTGGCATGATCATTTACTTCTGCACGGCTGGCCTGTTCGCGATGGCGATCCGGACCGAGCTGCTCTCGCCGGTCCATCACATCTTCAGCTCCCAGGCCTACGTCGAGATCGTCGGCGAGCACGGGACGATGATGATGATGCTGATGACCTCGGTCATCCTCGGCCCGTTCGGCAACTACCTGGTCCCGCTCATGATCGGCTCCAAGCGGGTGGCTTTCCCCAGGATCGAGGCGCTGTCCTTCTGGCTTACCCCGTGCGCGTTCCTGATCCTGCTGTCCAGCCTGCTGCTCGGCGGGTTCCCGTTTGGGTGGACCGGCTACGCGCCGCTGTCCATCCAGTCGACGGCCGGGGCGGATTCCTATGCTGTGGCGTTCGGGCTGATGGGGATCTCCATCATCCTGGCCGGGTTCAACATCATCATCACGGTCATCTGCTACCGGGCGCCCGGCATGCGCTGGGGCAGGCTGCCGATGTTCGTGTGGTCGATGGTCGCCACCTCGGTCCTGATGGTGCTGGCGGCACCGGTCCTGGTCGGCGGGATGTACATGATCATCACTGACCGGACGGTGCAGACCGCCTTCTTCGCCGATCAGCTCGGCGGCAGCAGCTACCTGTACCAGGACCTGTTCTGGTTCTTCGGTCATCCCGAGGTGTACATACTCGCGCTGCCGGGCTTCGGCATCGTCTCGGAGATCCTGCCCGTGTTCTGCCGGAAGCCGCTATTCGGGTACAAGATAGCTGCCGCCGGGATGATCGGCGTGACGCTGCTCAGCTTCTTCGTCTGGCAGCATCACCTGTTCGTCAGCGGGATCAACCCGGACATGCGCCCGCTCTTCATGTTCACCACTGAGCTCATCTCCATCCCGACCGGGTTCATCTACCTGGTGGCGATGGGGACGCTATGGAAGGCAAGGATCCGCTTCTCGGTGCCGATGCTCTTCGCGCTCGGCATGTACTTCAACTTCCTCATCGGCGGCATCTCCGGCGTGTTCCTGTCCGACGTGCCGGCCGACACTACCGAGCACGGCAGCTTCTTCGTGATGGCGCACTTCCATTACACGATCATGGGCGGCCTGATCTTCGCGTTCATGGGCGGTATCTACTACTGGCTGCCCAAGATGATGGGCCTCAAGCTGAACCAGGCGCTAGGGAAGATCCAGTTCTGGACGATGTTCGTGTTCTTCAACTCGACCTTCCTGCCGCTGTTCGCCGTCGGCATGGCCGGCCAGCCGCGGCGGGTATTCGAGTACGCGCGGAACCTGCAGACCCTAAACGACTGGGTGTCGATCTCGTCCTTCTTCCTCGGCGGATCCATCCTGCTCTTCGTGATCAACTTCGTCTGGTCGACCGCGTTCGCGCGGGTGCGCGAGGAAGGCAACCCGTGGCGATCCCGCGGGCTTGAGTGGCAGGTGCCGTCACCGCCACCGCCGGGCAACTTCGAGTACATCCCCGTGGTGCTGTCCGGTCCCTATGAGTACGGCACTCCAGATGCTCTGCCGGTCGCCGACCTGCACCCGCCACCCGGGGTGCTGAGCGCGGCCATCGGGGCCCCGGCCGCGCGAGCGGAGGCATAGACGATGGCCGAGACAATCGCCCAGCCCCCCGCTGGCCTGAGCCAGGCAGAGGAGGAGGCCAGCTTCTACCACGAGGCCGCTCTGAACGCGTCATGGACAGGCGCCAGGCTGACCGTCGGCGCGCTGACGTTCGGCTTCGGCGCGTTCGTGTTCTCCTACTTCTATCTCAGGTCGCTGAACTCGCACGACCGGTGGTACCCGGCCGGCTTCCACGGGCCGCAGGTGTGGCTCGGCACGCTGATCATGGGCCTGATCGTGGTCAGCGCGGTCGTGCAGACGCTCGTCTTGCAGCGCCTCAAGGCAGGGGGCAAGACGGCCTGGCTGCTCGGCGCGATGGTCGCGCTGGTGCTGGGCCTGGGAGCCGTCGGCCTGCAGGTCTGGCAACTGGTGAACCTGACGTTCTGGCCAGGCAGCTCGGGCTTCGCCAGCGTATTCACCGGCTTCTCCCCGGTGTACCTGATGATCGCCCTCATGGTGCTGATCTGGCTGGAGATGCTGATGATGCGCTGCCGGGCGATACCTGAGATCTTCTTCGTCGAGCAGCCGCCCACCTACGCCGAGGCCTTTGCCGTGCAGCGGTTCCAGGCGGCGCTGAGCGCATTCACCGTGGTCTGGAATTACCTGGCCGTAGTGGCGATCATCGCCTGGGTGCTGTTCTACCTGCTGCGCTAGTCCCGGAAGTACCTAGCAAGCTCACAGCGCAATGAACGACGGCAGGAGGCAGCAGTGCCCGGACTGATACTCGCGGAGGCGGTAACGCCGGACAACACCCCGGGCGGCTACATCCTGACGTTCGCCGCTCCCATCGGGCTCTTCGTGGTGGTAGCCGCGATCCTGTACCTGCTGTTCAGCAGGCCGCACCGCCGGATCCCGGCCCGCCGGGCCTTGCTGCCCGCACGGACTTCCGTGCCCGAGCCGGGCGCGGCACGGGCGGCGTCGATCGCGGGCGGACTGCCGCTGGCCGCAGGGGGCGGGGCAACGGAAACCCATCTCGAGGCGGCCGGGGCGATACACGCCGCCGAGACGGAGACCGAGACTGAGACTAGGGCCGGGACTGGCCTCGCGCCCGGGCCGGTTACCGGGCCAGATGATGCTGAGCAGCCGGATGGGGAAACTCCGGGGACGGAGGCCAGCGAGTGACACAGGCGACAGGAGCGCTGCCCGGCCACCTTCCCGTACCTGGCGAGGTGCAGGCGCCCCCCGGCGGCCGACGGCCAGCCCGGCTTATCGCCCGGTCGCTGTTCCTGCTGACCAAGCCGCGCATCATCGAGCTGCTGCTGGTCACCACCGTCCCCACGATGCTGCTTGCCCAGCGCCGGATGCCCGCGGCCGGGCTGCTCGCGGTCACGCTCCTCGGCGGCGCGCTGGCAGCGGGCAGCGCCAACACGCTGAACTGCTACATCGACAGGGACATCGACGCGCTTATGCGGCGCACCTCCCGCCGGCCGCTTGTCGCCAGGGGAACGAAAGCGGCCGTCAAGCCGGGCGAGGCCCTGATCTTTGGCATCGCACTCGGCGCGGCGGCGACGCTGCTGCTTGGCCTGCTGGCCAACTGGCTGGCCGCGGCCCTGGCCGACGGCGCCATCTTGTTCTACGTGTTCGTCTACACGCTGGGGCTCAAGCGCCGTACGGCGTCCAACATCGTGATCGGGGGTGCGGCCGGCTGCTTCCCGGTCCTGGTGGGCTGGGCAGCGGTCACCGGGACGGTGAGCTGGCCGGCGGTCGTGCTGTTCGCCATCATCTTCTTCTGGACGCCGCCGCATTTCTGGGCGCTGGCGATGAAGTTCAAGGATGACTACGCGGCTGCCAGCGTGCCGATGCTGCCGGTGGTCGCGCCCGCGTCGACCGTGGCCCGCAAGATCCTTTTCTACTCCTATGCCATGGTCGGCGCCACGCTGGCCCTGGTGCCATACGCCGGCTGGCCGTACGGCTGCTGCGCCGCGGGGCTCGGGGCGTGGTTCCTGGCCGAGGCACACCGGCTGCGGGCTCGTGTCGCGACCGGCGGCGCGCAGGCCCCGATGCGGCTGTTCCACCTGTCCATTTATTACCTCACCCTGCTCTTCGCAGCCGTGGCCGTGACCGCCGTGCTGCCCTGGGGGCGCTGGTAGCCGTGCCACAGCCCAGGCCGCGCTGGCTCTTGGTGTTCCGGCCGAAGTGGCTGGGCTGGCATGCATTCGCCGTGATGGCTGTGCTCGGAATGCTGTGGCTGGGCGTCTGGCAGTTCCATCGCGCGGAGGCGGGCAACGGGCTGAGCTGGGCCTATACCTTCGAGTGGCCGATATTCGCGGTACTCGGAGCCGTGTTCTGGGCTAAGACGATCCTCGAAGAGCTCACCGTGCCGGACTCCGCCCGCCATGAGGCTGACGAGATCGAGCGGCCGGCCGGGGCCAGTGTCCTTGCTAACTCCCCCCTGGGCGCACCTGCCCCAGGCGATGAGGACGCCCCCGGATCGACTGGCTACGCAGCCCGGCTGAGCGCGGAGGTCCAGGGCCATGGCCGGTGGCACGGCCTGCGCTAGCCGGCCGGCCTGGCGCCCTGGCTCAGATCGCCAAGAGCGGGCAGGCGGGGGAGCACGGCTCCGCTGGCCGCCAGGGCGGCCGGGCGGGACGGGGGCTCGGGCGCGGCCCCGATCAGCATCCGCGCGCACGTCAGGACCAGGGCGACGACGAAAGCGCAGTAGATCCAGAACGCCGGCGTGAGGCCATTGGTGATCGTGAGCCCGGCCTGCGCGGCCTGCGCGGGCGATATCCCGAACTGGGCGGGCGAGGTGGCCTCGCCGAGCTGGACGAAGGCCGAGATCGCCTGAGCGACCATCGGGATGATGGCGCCGGCGAGCAGCGCTGCCCCCAGGCGAACCGGCCGCCACAGGGCGGCCGTGACAGCCACGGCGACGAGCGCGACCATCACGGCGACGTCCCCGGTAATCACCAGGGCCGGGTTTGCGAAGGCGTTGCCTAGCGTCACGGTCTGCGTTGCCCCGGCGGCCGTCCGCAGGGTGTAGCTGTCCCATGAGGGGGCGAAGGCAGCCGCGGTGCCGAGCGCGGCGAGGGCGGCCAGCGCCAGCGTCAGGCCCATCTCGTGGCCGCGCGGGCGGCCCGGCGCGCCAGCCGGCCGGAGCAGGAAGGCCAGGGCGGAGCCGGCCGCGCAAGCGAGCCAGCCAACCAGCCCGAGCACCAGGCCGACGCCTATGAGGCGCGCATGCCCGATCGCCGGGCCGGCGTCCGCGAAGAAGAGACCGAGCGTGACGATGCTGGTCCCTATCCCGAGCAGTGCTCCCACCCGCATGCGGGTGGGGCCGAGCATGATGAGCACGGCACTCGCGGCCCAGGCCGCGAAGTAGATCGCATGGGGTACGAGCTCGGCCGGCTCGGCGGCCAGGCTCGTTCCAGCGAGGTAGCCGGGGAAGAGCCCGACGATCCCGCAGGCGACACCGCCGGCGAGCAGCGCCGCCGCGACGACGGCGTGCCTGACCCGGCCGGCCGGGGCAGCGGGCTCGCCGACCGTGACGATCGCGCCTGCCGCCTCGATCTCCGAGAACCGGGTCCACGCGCCGTCCCAGCCCTCGGCAGTCTCTGGCCACCACTCGTATGGCTGCGCCTGCGGCACCCCCGCGGGCCAGATCCCGTAGAAGCCCGGCCCCCGCCCGATCTCGTACCTCGCTCCCCGGTGCGAGATGATCACATTCTCACGCACGATACCGGCCCTTCCCGCTTGCTCATCCCGCCATGCTCCCTGGCTCAGGGTAGGCAGTTGATCTGTATGCCGGCTGGACGTGCCCTGAAGCATTCCTTGACGCTCCCGCCCCCCGCCCCCTTGCTCGCTGGCGCTGCGGGGCCAGGCGGCGGGGGGCAAGGGCCTGTAGTGAGACGATGGCGGCGTGAGGAATGCGGGCAATATGCGGCATTGCCCGCAGCGGCCGGGGCGGAACGCGCTGCCCGTAGTGCAGGCGGGCACCATGGGCCCGGGCTGAGGAGATCGCCAGGATGGACGCGCAGGGCCTCGGAACGCTACTGCTGGTGACGCTGGTGGCCGCGCTCGCGCCGCTCGTCGTCGCCGTGCTTCCCGGGCCCCGGGTTCCCCAGGTGGTCATCCTGATCTTCGCCGGCATCCTGATCGGACCCCACGTCCTGGGCCTGGCCGAGCCCGCCAGCATCAGGCTGCTCTCCAATGTCGGACTGGGATTCCTGTTCCTGCTCGCCGGATACGAGCTTGACCCGCGGCTGCTGCGCGAGCAGGCCGGCAAGCTGGCCATAGCCGGATGGGTGCTCAGCGCCGTCATCGCGGTAGTCGCCGTGGCCGGCCTCAGCTTGGTCGGATACGTGCGCGACTTCGTGCCGATCGCACTCGCCCTGACCACGACCGCGCTGGGCACGCTGCTGCCCATCCTGCACGACAATGACATGCTCAGCGGCAAATTCGGCCGCTACGTCATGGCTGCGGGAGCGGTCGGGGAACTCTTCCCCATCGTGGCCATCTCGCTCTTCCTCACCAGGCGCGGCGAGTTCGTCGCGATCGTCTCGATCCTGGCCGTAGGCGTCGTGGCGATTCTGCTGACCGTCGTGCCGCGGGTCATCGGCGCCGATGGGCTCCGGATGATCGTCCGGCAAGGTCAGCGGGCGACAGCGCAGACGACTCTGCGCTGGGCTATCGTCCTGCTTCTTCTCCTGCTGGTGGCCGCCGGGCGGTTCGGGCTGGACGTGGTGCTCGGCGCGATGCTCGCGGGGATGGTGCTGCGCAGCTGGACTCGGCGGATGGAGGTCGACGTCACGCCCCTGGAGGGGAAGCTCGATGCCGTGGGCTACGGGTTCTTCATCCCCGTCTTCTTCGTGGCCTCGGGCATGACCCTTGATGTCCAGGCCATAGTCAAGAATCCGCTGCGGCTGCTGATCTTCCTCGTGCTGCTGCTCGTGGTCCGCGGGCTGCCCTCGCTCCTGATCTACCGGCGATCCCTGCCGCTGCGGCAGCGGGTCGAAATGACGTTCATCACGGCCACCACCATGCCGCTGCTGATCGCGCTGGCCGAGATCGGCCTGAGCGATGGTGTCATGATCCCCGCCAATGCGGCGGCCATGGTGGGCGCCGGGGTGCTCTCGGTGCTCATCTACCCGTCGGTCGCCGCGGCGGTGGCGCGGCGTTCGCCTGCTGTCCCCGGCGCGTCAGACGCGGCAGCGGCCGGGCCCGGTGCCGCTGGCGAGGGCGGGGTAATAGGCGAAGCCCGCGCTGTGGGGGAGCCCGCGCCCGCAGAGGAAGCCGGCCCGGCGGGCGACGCCGGCGCTGCCCCGGCTGAGTAGTCAGGGTGAGCGCAGCTCGTGGTCTCGCCGACGCTGACCAGCATCAACGTCCGTCCGCCTGCACCTGGGATACGTTGAGGCGATCGAGAGGCAACGGGGGTTTCCGTGAATGACTACCCGAAGATGATCACGCCGGCAGATCATGTGGAGCCGGTACCGCGCCGGATCCGGGCCGTGCTCGGCGGCCAGACCGTACTGGACACCACCCAGGCGCTGTATGTATGGGAGTCGCCGAACTACCCGCAGTACTACATCCCGGTCACCGACGTGCACCCGGACGTGCTGGTCGACGAGCAGCACGTGCAGAGGCTGCGCCGCGGTACAGCACGCCGGCACGGGCTGCTGGCCGGCGGCATGTCCCGGCCAGGCTCCGCGCGCGTCTACACCGACGATGCCATGGATGGGCTGGCCGGCACCGTGCGGTTCGAGTGGGACGCACTCGACGCCTGGTATGAGGAGGACGAGGAAGTCTTCGTTCATCCCCGCAACCCCTACGCCCGCGTCGACGCGCTGCGCTCGACGCGCACCGTGCGCGTCGAGCTGGACGGGGTCCTGCTGGCCGAGTCATCCTCGCCGGTGATGGTCGTCGAGACCGGCCTGCCGACCCGCTACTACCTCAACCGCACCGAGGTGAACTTCGAGCACCTCCTGCCGACGGCAACGGTCACGGCCTGCCCCTATAAGGGCAAGACCACCGGCTACTGGTCGGTCCGCACCGGGGAAACCGTCCATCCCGACCTGGCCTGGGCCTACGACTTCCCGACTCGCCAGCTCGCGCCGATCGCCGGCATGATCGCCTTCTACAACGAGAAGGTCGACGTGATCATCGACGGACGCCCGCTCGAACGGCCGGACACGCATTTCTCCCGGTAAGCACCCTTCCCTGGTAACTCGCCCTCGACGAGATCGACCGGCTCAGCACGGCCACAGTTCACTGACGATCAGGTCCGCGGGCTCGGCCCGGCGGCACGGCCCTGCACGTCCTTGCGGGTGATGGCGAGGTAAGCGACCAGGCAGGCGATCAGGGCGGTGAGGGCCAGGCTGACATGTCCGTCGCCCCAGCCCAGGCCGCCCAGGCTGACGGGCTTGCCCACCCAGTCGGCGAACGACGCGCCGAGCGGGCGGGTAATGACGTAGGCGATCCAGAAGGACGCGATCGCATTCCAGTGGAACCAGCGGAAGCCGATGGCGGGGATGGTGATCATCGCGGCGAAAAGCACGAAGGAGAAGAAGTATCCCAGGTGGAAGGTCACGGCGGTGAGGTCTCCCACCGCGGTGCCCATCGCGAAGGTGGCCACGACGGCGGCCCAGTAGAACGCCTCCCGGCGCGGGGTGTCAATGCTGTGGATCGACAGGGTCTTCTCCGTCCGCTGCCAGGTCACGAAGACAGCGGCCAGCACGATCGCGTAGAAGATTGACGAAATGAAATAGGGGACGCCGAAGCCCACGTGGAGCACGTCCGCGGCCATGGTGCCGAACACGCCCACCATCACGACCGCGAACCAGTAGGTCCAGGCGATGTAGCGGCGCATCGAGAACTGCAGCACCAGCGCGATCACGAAACCCACGAACCCCAGGCCTACCGCAGGGACAGGATGCAGCCTGTGGACCAGATAGTCCGACGTGGCCTCGCCCATGGCCGTCGACAGGGCCTTGATCACCCAGAAGTAGACCGTGATCTCCGGGACCCGCAGTGCCCCCCGCAGTGCCCCCGGAGGCGCAGATGGCGGGCGATAGCCACCCCTGGGCATCCGGGCCGCATGCCGCGGGATCTGCGCGGCGCTCCGCTCGCCAGGAGCGTGCTGATTCATGTCAGATCCCATCGCCGACTCCCGGATCGCTCTCTCGCGGGGGCTGTCTTTGCTAAATTTGCTGATCTTGCTGCCCGACCGGCAGCTGGTCATTGCGGCTTACCAGATGGCAAACCTGGCCAAGCTGATGACCCCGGCCACGATGCAGTAGATGGCGAACGGCGTCAGGGTCCGGGTCCGAAAGTACCGCGACAGGAAAAGTATCGCGAACAGGGAGCCGGCCGCGGCGGCGATGCTGCCCGCGATGACCTGGCCGTGGATGCCATTCCCGAGCGGCCCGGTGAGGTCAGGTACCTTCAGCGCCCCGGCGGCCAGGATGACCGGCGTGGAGAGCAGGAAGGAGAATCGCATGGCATCCTCGTGGCCCAGCCCCCGGATGAGGCCGCCCGCCATCGTCACGCCCTCCCGGCTGATGCCGGCGAAGAGCGCCAGGATCTGCGACGCCCCGATCCACAGGGCCGAGACCGCCCCGACACCCGCCAGCCGGTGCTCAGCCGCCTCATCGAGCCGTGCGTCGTCATCCAGGCCGCCCGCGTTATCACCCCGGCCGGCTGCGTCCGGCTCCGGCGGTGCCGGGGACGCACCCGCACCGTCAGCCTGGGCGGACGGTGCGGGCTGACGGGCAGGCTCGCGGGTGAGGAGCTGTCCGTCCCGGCGGCGGTAGTGCTCACCGCAGAGCAGGATGCCGCCGTTGATGGTGAGGAAGATGGCCGCGGCGGCCGGCTTTGCGAACAGCACCCGGAAGGTGTGCTCCAGGGCCAGCCCGGCGATGCCGACCGGAATGGTGGCAATGACCAGCAGCCACGCGAGGCGCTGATCGTCGGAGTCCAGGCGGCGATGCACGATGCTGGTGAACAGGCCGCGGCCGATGCGCAGCCATGTCCGCCAGTAGTAAGCCAGCAGGACGGTGGCGGTAGCCAGGTGCAGCCCGACGATAAAGGCCAGGTAGGGACTCTCGGGGCGGCTCTCCTGATGCACCAGCGTGGCCCACGTGCCGCCTAGCCAGGACGGCACCAGGACGGTGTGCCCGAGGCTGGAGATGGGGAACAGCTCGGTCAGTCCCTGGACAAGCCCGATGACAATCGCCTGCAGGTAGGTCATGTGATAGATGGGGCTCATGATCATTTCTCCTTGGCCTCGGCGTGATCGCCCCTGCGGCGAAGCAGCTCGATGACGACCGGGACGAAGGAGACCGCCACGATGACGGCGATGACCGGCAGCAGGTAGTGGTCGATATTGGAGATCCTGGTGCCCAGCACGTACCCGGCGGTGGTGATGCCCAGCGACCACAGCAGCCCGCCGATGACCTGCCACAGGGTGAAGGTCCCGAGCGGGATCCCGATCGCCCCGGCCAGCGGATTGAGCGCGGTACGGACCACCGGAATGAACCGGGCCAGCACCACGGCGCGGCGGACGCCGTAGCGGTCCAGGGCCTCCCGCGCTTGCTGGACGCCCTGCTCAAGCCGGGGCCGCTCGGGCCGGACCAGCAGCGGCTGGCCGGCGTGCCCGGCCGATCAGGTAGCCGGCCTCCGCACCGGTCAGAGCGCCGGCGGCCGCCGCGAGCAGCACCGTCGGCAGGCTCAGGTGCACACCAGCATGCGGGCCGGTCGTGCAGAGCAGGCCGGCCGTGAACAGCAGGGAATCGCCCGGCAGGAAGAAGCCGATGAGCAGCCCGGTCTCGGCAAAGATGATCAGGAAGATGCCAAGCGTGCCGACGCTGGCCAGCAGGCTGTGCGGGTCCAGCAGGTTGAGCGCGACCGGGATCTGATCGGCGAGCATCTCGTCCTTCCGGTGAGAGAAAGTTGCCAGAGTGGCTATTGAGCACGCGCTGTTGACTACAACAATTGTCGTACTACGTTTACAGTAGTAGATGGGCAGCGACTGTGCCACTTGTCGTCCGGAGGCAGCCGGCCGGCATGCGCCACCGTCATGGCCACGCTGTCGCGGCGATACGCTAAGGGCGCGGTGGTACCGCAGCCGGTCGGCCGCGGATACGCCTGCACGCTGCCCGGCGGGCCGGGTCAGGCTCAGGCGTCAAGACCGCCCATCGCATGCTCAAACTGCTCGACTCTGGCCGCGACCGGGCGGTCGCGCTGTCCCGTTACATCGCCGGTCTCGGCCTCGAGGACGAGCAACAGCTCAGCGACTTACTGGGCGACAGCGCCCGACCGGGTGCGGATCCGGCATGATGGTGCTCGGCCTGGCTCCCCTCAGCCGGGTCCTGCCCAGGCGCGATAGGCGTGGCTGATTGCTGACCCATAGGTCAGCGAGTGCGAGGTATGGCCCAGAATGACACAGGTGTCCCCCAACTTGGCTGACCTGCCCGGATCATCCGGGTCGGCCGGCCAGCCAGAGACGCACGGTGCTGTCGAGACGCACGGTGCTGTCGCGGGGCACGGTGCTGTCGTAGAGCACGGTGCTGTCGAACAGCACGATGCTGTCGAGACGCACGGTCCGACTGGTCCGATCGAGCGGCTCATGAGCACGGTGATCCGCACGCTCGCCTGGAGCAGGCTCTCCCACCCCAAGGTCGCCATCACCATCTCCGGGGTCGGCTTGCTGCTGGGAATGCTCGTCGGGGCGACCGCGCCGAACACCGAGACGCTGCCCATCAGGCTGCCGCTGTCTCGCTTCCTGCCGTCCCTGCACGACCAGAATTTGGTCGCGATGACGATGGTTCATGCGGGAGGCATCCTCTCCTGCCTGGGCCTGGCCGGGATGCTGTGGGCGCATAGCCAAGGGTGGCGGCCTGACCCGCGCCGGCTGCTGCTGGTCAGCGCGGCCATCGTCGCGGTCATGGTCAGCCTCACCCCGGTTGGCTCATCGGATACCGCGAGCTACGCGGCCTATGGCCGGATCGCGTCGCAGGGCGGCAATCCGTACACGACCAGCCCGCAGGCCTGGGGAGACCTGGCATACACCCATGTCGTCGGTACGATCTGGAAGAAGCAGCCTTCCGTTTACGGCCCCTTCGCCACCTGGATCCAGTCCCTCGCCGCATGGATTGGCGGCGCGAACGTCGTCACCACCATCTGGATCTTGATGATCCTCAACGGCATCGTGTTCATCGGCGTCGGGTTCTTGCTCCTCAAGACGTCTGACGACCCGGTGCGGGCGACGCTGTTCTGGACGGCGAACCCTGTCATCATCCAGCAACTGGTGAGCGGCGGTCATCTCGACACATTCGTGGCGGCGGCGGCGATCTGCTCGATCCAGGTGGCGCGCTGGGTCACGGGTAGGTGGGGCGACGTGCTGATCGGGGTACTGATCGGCCTCGCCTGCGGGGTAAAGATCAATGCGGTGCTGATCGGAATCGGACTCGCGTGGCCACTGCTCTGGCGGCGCGAGTGGATGCGAACGGCCCGGATAGCGGCCGTATCACTGGCGACGGTCGCCCTGCAGTACAGCTTCTACGGGCTTAGCGCGCTGAAACCGCTCGTCGAGGGGTCGAAGTGGGTCGCTTTGCCGTCGCCATGGTGGCTTCTCCAGGTGTCAGGAGAGGCGATAGGCGTCGATAAGTCCACCATGGCCACGATCATCGGCCTGCTGTGGCCGATCGCGATGATCGTGGTGGCCGGATTTATCTATCGGCGGATCTCCTCAGATCAGCCGCGCGAAGTCGTCGCGCCATTCGCGCTGACCTTCGCCTGGCTCCTCGTCGCCCCATGGGTATTTCCGTGGTACGCAGCGATCGCATGGGCCGCGCTGACCCAGGTCCCGCGCAACCGGATGACCCGATGGCTGGCGCTGGCCACGGTCTTCCTTGCCCTCTGGCATTCCAGTGGCGGACACGGTGCTCCAGGGCGATTATCGGATCGCGGGATCCCTCAGGAAAGCCGCCGCAGTCGTGCGGCGGCATTGGCTGGCCGCCGCGTTGCTGGCTGCCGGCGTAGTGCTCCGGGTGCTCGCCCAGCTCGCCTACCGGCCTGCGCTGTTCTATATCGATACGACGAGGTACCTGTATAACGCCCACGGTAACGATCCTGTCGGTTACAAGGGACCGCTGCTGGCGATCCTGCTGACGGCCAACTTCGACGCCGTCGCCGCCCTCCAGCATCTGCTGGGCCTGGCCATGGCCGTGGTGATCTACCTGCTGCTGCTGCGGCGCGGCGCGCCCCGGTGGCTGGCCGCGCTGGCCATCGCGCCGGTCCTGCTGGATGCCTACCAGCTGCAGACCGAGCAGACGGTCATGCCGGGCACGTTGTCCGAGGCCCTGATCGTGACCGGCCTGGCCATCCTGCTCTGGCCGCCGAAGGCCAGCTGGCGGCGCGCGGCCGCCGCCGGCGTGGTGCTGGGGATCTCGGCCACCGTTGCCCAGGTAGACGAGATCCTGATCCTGCCCGCGGTGATCTACCTGCTCGCGGCCGGCGGCGGTGTCCGGCAAGCCGTCGGCAAGGCAGCTGTCCTGTGCGCGGCCTGCGCCCTGCCCATCCTGGCCTACAGCACCGGCTCCTACATACTCACCGGAGGCTTCTTCCTGTCGCATACGGGCGTCACGTCCTACTACGGAAGAATGGCGGCCGCCGCGGACTGCGCGACCATCAGGCTGCCGTCTGCCGAGCGGGCCATGTGCCCGGATCAGGCCCAGCAGGCCAAGGGCCCGGACTGGCTGGAGTACGGCCAGGATTCCCCGATACGGCCTTACTACTCGGGCCTGCACCGGGACGATGTCAACAGGCTGGTGTCTGACTTCAACCGCAGGGTCCTGACCCAGCAGCCGCAGCGGGTGCTGGCTGCTTACGAGCACGACGTGCTGAAGCTATTCGCGTTGACCCGAGCTACCAGCCCGGGCGACACGCCTATCTCCCGCTGGCAATTCCAGGCGACGTTCCCGTACTACTCGTCGCATGCCACGATGCCGGTCGTCAAGGCCGCCGTCCACCGCTTCGGCGGCGGTACGCCTACCGTCTGGCGGCCTGTCGCTGCATTCTTGCGCTCCTATCAGCTTGACGACGGCTATACCCCCGGCCCGCTGCTGGCCGTCTTCGGCCTGGCCGCACTGGCCGGCGCAGCGGCACTGCTGCGCCGGCGGCTGGACCCGGGGACCCGCCAGCTCGCCCTGGCCTGCCTGCTGTTCTTCACCTCGGCAGCGTCCTTGATACTGGCATCCGACCTGTCCGAGTTCTCCTGGCGGTACCAGCTGCCCGTGCTCATCACCCTTGCGCCGGCCGGCGCACTCGGGATCGGCGTCATCATCGAATCGGTCAGGACCAGCCGCAGTTCCGGCAGAAAGACCACGGGCGCGGCCCGGCCCGAGTTCCGGGACGTCCTGCACCGCGACGAGATGATCAGCTGAGGAACTCGCAGGCCGCGCTCCCTGGTGGTCAGCGGGGAGGCCCTACGCTGCAGACTGAGCCGTGTCGCCGCTGATGACTGAGGGAGTCAGTACCAGCGGGTATGTACTCCCGTTGGCGAGATTGCGCGTCTTGTTTGTGTACCATCCTGGCTCCCGCCAAATCCGAAGCTTGGCGGCCAGCTACAGCGGCCTCTTACGTAGAGGGGATCAGGAGCGCGTACATGCGAACTAGGGCAGGTGGCGGAGCGTGACCGTACCCGCGCCTCCGGTGACCGGGGCGCACTCGGGTCCTGTTCAGCGGCCCGGTGCGGGCATCGCCCGCGGTGCCATGCTCATCGCTGGCCTCACGATGCTGTCCCGGCTGCTCGGGCTCACCCGCACCCTGGTGTTCTCCCAGACGATCGGCGTCGGCTGCCTGGGCACGGCGTACGTGACCGCGAACCAGGTCCCCAACCTCGTCTATGAGCTGGTCTTGGGCGGCGCGCTGACGAGCGCCATGGTCCCGGTACTGGCCCGCTCAGCCGAGCGCTCTTCATCTGACCTGGCCGAGAAAGCACGGGTCGGCCAGATCACCTCAGCTCTGCTGACCTGGTCGGTTATCGTCCTCGTGCCGCTCACCCTCGTCATTGCGGCTGCCGCCGGGCCGATCGCTTCACTGCTCAACCCCGCGAACGTAAACGCGCACTGTGTCCGTGCCGACGTGGTGGCCAGCACCGGCAGCATGCTGAGGGTGTTCGCCCCTCAGATCATCCTGTACGGCCTCTCGGTCGTGCTCTTCGGGCTGCTGCAGGCGTACCGCCGGTTCACCGCACCGGCCCTGGCGCCGATGGTTTCCAGCCTGGTGGTCATCGCTTGCTATCTCGCCTTCGTGCCCTTGAGCAACGGGCTCCCGCTGGCCAGGCTGCCCCTCTCGGCCGAGCTTGTCCTGTCGGTGGGCACCACGCTGGGCGTAGCCGCCCTGGTTGTCGTCGCCCTGGTGCCGACGTGGCGGCTGCATCTGCGATTCCGGCCTGCCCTGCGGTTCCCGCCGGGGGTAGCGCGGATGGCCGGCGGCCTGGCGATCGTCGGCGTCATCGACCTCATCGCCAACGATGTGTCCACCGTCGTAGCCATCGCCCTGGCCAATGGGCGCGGAACCACTGGCGCGATCGTAATCTTCAACTACGCATGGCAGGCGTTCAGCTCCCTGAACGCAGTGCTGGCCGTCTCGATCTCCATCAGCGCGTTCCCGGTCCTGTCCGCTCGCGATGGCCCGGTGTTCGACCGCACCTGCGCCGGGTCGACGCGAGCGGTCTTGCTCGCATCGTGGCTTGGCACGGCCGTGCTCGCGGCCATCACTGTTCCGGCCGCACACGTCCTCGCCAAGCAGCCGGGTCAGGTATCTGAGCTGATACTGGGCTTCGCTATGTTTGCTCCCGGCATGGCGGGCATCGGCGTGATCGCGAACCTGTCGCGGGTGATGTTCGCCCTCGGGCGGCTCAAGGTCGCAGCCGCGGCGCTGGCCGGCAGCTGGCTGCTCGTGATAGTGGCCGACGTGGTGCTGGCCGAACTCGCCCCGGCCCACCTGGTGGTGCCTGCCCTGGCCCTGGGCTGCACTATTGGCCAGACTCTGGTGGCCATCCCGCTGGTGATAACAACCCGCCGGATCCGCGGCAAGGCAGCGGTTCAGGGGGTCGGCCATGCGGCGCTTGCGGGGCTGATCGCGGGGGCTACGGGCGCTGCAGTCGGCGTGGCCGTGAGCATTGCGGCGCCCGCGAGCCCAAAGCTACTGGCCGCTGGCGTAGCCGTGCTGGCGGCAGGCTGCGCGGTCGTGGCCTTCGGCGTGGTCGCGTACATCCTGGACGATGGTGACCTGCGGGCAATCCTGGTGCGCCTGCGGCAGGCCACCAGGTGGCGGTCGTAAGACGCAGGAGTCTGTCCCGCCCGCATCCGCCTGCCTAGCTGCCGCCGTTAGCCCATTCCGGCAGCGGCTGGATTGCAATAGATAGTTCAACGGTATATAACGTTTGTATGAGCACGCATCTGCGCGCTTCTGAAAGCAGGTGGCGTCATGCCTCAGTACGGCACCTGGGTCAGTTACGGCGGCGGCGCCAGGATCTGGCTCGCCGTCGTCTTGCTGGCCGCCGCGGGAGGCCTGGCCTACGCAGGGATCTGGCTGCCGCTGCCCGCCCGGGCCGCCACGCCCGGCCGGAGGGCCGTGATGGCCACGCTCGTGGCCTGGGTCGTTTCGATAGCGGCGTGGCTGGCCTGCATCATCGTCTACATCCGGCAGTATCTTCACGCGTATCACATCGCCCCAGCCAGGGCCGCGCCCCCTGATCACGTCGCTCCCGTCACCTTCGTGGCCGTAGCGGCCGTCTTCCTCATCATCTTGACGCGTAGCTCGCCTGAGGGCGGCGGGACGAGGCTGGCCAGCGCCGCCATCGGCGCGATAGCAGCGCCGCTGATCTTCGAGCTCCCGTTCGACCTCATTGTGATGGCGAGGACCTATCCTCCGATTCCGCCCGACCCGGCCCTGTACCGGGCGCTGTTCTTCGTGCCGCTGTTCCTGATTGAGATCACCACGCTGCTGCTCCTGAGGCTGTCGCCTATGGTGATGCTGACCAGGGCCACGTTCTTTTCCCTCGCACTGATGCTGGGCGTATTCGCGGTCTGGGCCCTGACGGGATTCGGTTACCCTTCCGCACCAGTCCCCACCACGCTGAACATCGCGTCGAAGCTCCTGGCTTTCGCCGTAGTCCTCACCCTCTTCTTCCCCCAGCCGTCCCCGGCGACAGCAAGCACCCTGACCGCATAGGAACGAGGCAGCCGAGCCTGCTGGCCGGCCGCGGGCCCTCCGAACCCAGGTCAGCCTGCTCGGCAGCGGTCGGCTTGCAATAGATAGTTCAACGGTATATAACGTTTGTATGAGCGCGCGTGCGATGCAGGAAGCGACCTTCATGATCCTGACGGCGCTGGCTGCTGGCAGCCAGCACGGTTACGGGATCATCACCGACGTCCAGGAGATCTCGGGCGGCCGTGTCCAGCTGCGCGCCGGGACCTTGTACACGGCCCTGGACCGGCTGCGCGGGGACGGGCTGATCGAGGTGGACCGGGAGGAGATCGTGGAGAACCGGCTGCGCCGGTACTACCGGATCACGCCTGCGGGAGGGAAGCGGCTGGCCGCCGAGGCGGCCCGGCTGCACGCCAATGCCACTGTCGCGCTGACGCGGCTCAACCCGGCAGGAGGACTGGTCACATGATCGGACACGCAGGCCTGGAGCGAGGGTACCGGCGACTGCTGGCGTGCTATCCCCGGTCGTTCCGGCGCGAGAGCGAGCAGGAGATCCTCGCGGTGCTGATCGCCACCGCCAGGGAGGGCCAGCAGCGGCCAGGGCTGGCCGAGTCCGCGGATCTGATCAGGGGCGCGGTGCGGATGCGCCTGCGCCCCGGCGTGGCACGGCCGCGCGCCGTGCTGAGCGCGGTCCGGCTCATGTACGCCGGCGCGGTGCTGGAGCTGGCCGCCGTGATTACCATCGTGGCGACCGCCGGCCGCCTCAGATCGGCCGTCCTCCAGCGGAACCCCGGCTTCACCGCCGCGCAGTGGCATGCGGTGCACGCCCATCTCGTCACCGACTACGTCGGCGCGCCGATCGTCATCGGCCTGTGGCTCTGGATGGCCTGGGCCAACGGCAGGGGATATGACTGGGCCAGGGTGGTCTTCGCAACCTTCTTCGGCGTCATCAGCGTGAGCCTGCTCATCGCGCTGGCCCAGGACTCCGCGATCTATGCCCCGGCCGACCTGATCGCCGGTGCCGTTCAATGGCTGGTCGCCCTGGCGGCGGTGGCCCTCATCTTCAGCCGGAAGTCCTGGCCTTACTACGCGCACGAGCCGGCGGGCGGGCTTAGCGGTTCTCGCGGCGGTACCACAGGGCGGCGTTGAGCCCAGCCGATCCCACCACGATCCGCCCGAGGATGTAGACCCACAGCAGCACCGCTAGCGCAATGCCCACCGTCCCGTAGGTGTTGGTCTTCCTCGCGACCAGGTGGCCGATCCAGTACACCGTGAGCAGATGGAGCACGTCGGCCCCTATCGCCATGAGCAGTGCTCCGGGGACGAAGGCGCGGGCAGGAACACTGGCGTGGGGCAGCTTCCAGGACACCCACCACCACACGGCGAAGGAGAAGGCAGTGATCACGAGAACCCCGACGGCGGCTCCCGTGAGGCCCGATGACCTGCGCAAGTCGTTGACGGCGACGCCGAGAGCCGACGCGACGACGGCGCAGCCGATCAAGGCCAGCCTCGGGACAAGCCCCGCGGGCCTCACCCGGTGCACCCGCCAGATGAGCCAGTGCACGACGTAGAGGGCCTTCATCAGATTGCCCGCCGTGATCAGCATCGCCACTACCGCCCCGAGGACCAGAGCGACCTGGGTCCATGCATCTTGGTCCCCTACCTTCACCACGGCGCTCGCGAGGATCCCGGTGATCCCGAAGTTCCTCGCTAGCTGCGCCGGGTCATGGCCCATGGCGCGAGATGCCAGGTCCAGACCCGTGAAGACCACGTACACAAACGGCACCATGAAAAGGAAAAGCCGGAACGCCAGCGCGCCCGCGAGAATGCCGCCTCCTACGCCGGCGTCCAGTTCCTGAACCAGGAACCCCGCGTCCACCATGCCTGATCGCTGGCGGCGCGTCCGCAGCTCCTCTTGCAGCCGCATCTGCTCCGAGGTCAGCCACTGACGCCCATGACCGGCCAGCCGGCGTATCCGCCCAGGGGCATGACCCGGTGCCAGAACCGTGGCGGATACGGCGTCGGCGTCCGCGGGCGGCCTACCGGCCAGGGGCTCAGCGCCAGCCACGACAGGCTGCTGGTCGTCCAGCATGGCCTCAGGCTAGTACGGCCACCCGCCGCCGGCGAGAGCCTGCCGGTCATGCGGATGGGGTGTGGAAGTAGTGGCCCTGGTCGAGGTCGTCGATCAGCCCGGGATGCTCCGGCTGCCATCCCAGTAGCTCGCGCGTCAGTGCGCTGGAGGCCGGGCTGTCCGTGCCGAGGAAGCCGGCCAGCCACGCGAAGTGCGCGCTCGCGTCCTCGGGAGAGACGGACACCACAGGGACGTCGAGATGCAGCCCGATCACCTCGGCAATGGCGCGGATCGGCACGCCCTCGTCGGCGATCGCGTGCAGCACCGATCCCGCGGAGGCCTTCTCCAGCGCCAGGCGGAAGAGGGACGCGGCATCGAGGCGGTGCACGGCGGGCCAGCGGTTGGACCCGTCGCCGATGTAGCCGGAGACGCCCTGGGCGCGCGCGATGCCGACAATGGCCGACATGAAGCCGTTATCTCCGTCGCCGTGCACGGTGGGGGGAAGTCGCATCACGGAGGAGCGGACGCCGCGGGAAGCGAGGGCGAGCGTCAGGTGCGCGTTGCCCTGCCGGGTCTGCGCACCGCTGATCAGAGTCGCGTGAGCCGGGTCGGCGGCCAGGCCGTCCCGTTCGGTCGCCACCCGGCCCGGGGCGAGCCCGAGCGTCCCGGAGGCGATGACGAACGGCCGGCCAGAATCGGCCAGCGCCTCGCCGAAGGTCGCGATGGCGCGGCGGTCCGCGTCGGCGGCGCCCTGGAAGTCGCCCGTGAAGGCGAGGTCATGCTTGAACGCGAGGTGGATCACGCCATCCGAGCCGGCCGCTGCGCTCCGCAGGCTGTCGAGGTCATCGAGGGTGCCGCGATGCACGTCTGCTCCGGCCGCGGTGAGGGCAGCGGCCGAGGCATCCGAGCGGGCGAGCCCCGTGACCTGATGGCCTGCGGCGAGGAGCTCGGGTACGACGGCGGAGCCGATCCAGCCGGACGCGCCGGTGACGAAAACACGCATGAGAACCTCCAGGTGACCCGATGTCCCCGGCAGCGGTTGCGCGAAGAGCGATCGATGTCAGTTGCTGTCATCACTCTATCATCCTGATGTCAGTAACTGCCGTCATATACAATCGGGGCATGAGCCGGTGGGAGCCAAATGCGCGCGGCCGGCTCGAGCAGGCGGCCATGGAGCTCTACAGCGAGCGCGGGTTCGAGCAGACCACGGTGGCGGAGATCGCCAAGCGGGCGGGTCTCACCGAGAGAACGTTCTTCCGGCACTTTGCCGATAAGCGCGAGGTCCTGTTCTGGGGCGCGGGCACACTGCAGGAGCTCTTCGTGACCAGCGTCGCCAGCGCGCCTGAGTCCGCGGTGCCGATCGACGCGATGGCGGCGGCCCTCGACGCCGTCGCCGCCCTGTTCCAGGAGCGCCGCGAGGGCTCCAGGCGACGCCAGGCCATCATTGCCGCGAACGCAGAGCTGCAGGAACGCGAGCTGATCAAGCTCGCATCATTGTCCGCGGCGCTCGCCGAGACCTTGCGCCTGCGCGGAGTCAGGGACCCGGCCGCGAGCCTGACGGCCGAGGCGGGGATCGCCATCTTCAGGATCTCGTTCGAGGCCTGGGTCAGCGAAACCAGCCAGCAAGATCTATCGCAGCACATCCGGGAGTCGCTCGACGAGCTGAAAGCCGTGACCGCGGGCAAAGAGCCACCGGCGGCGCGCCGGCCGCAGTCGCGCCGGCCGCAGCACGGCTAGACGAGAATCCGCGGCACCGTGCGGGCGGTCCGGATGATGAACGACGTGTAACCGCGCGCGGCATACCGGCCAGGGCTCAGCGCCAGCCACGACAGGCTGCTGGTCGTCCAGCATGGCCTCAGGCTAGTACGGCCACCCGCCACCGGCGAGAGCCAGGCAGTCCCGCGAAGTGCGTGCCATTGCTTGTTATCACATATATCAACTATGGTGACCTGGCCACCCCCTAGCGAGGAGATACCGATGGCAGAGGAACGTGGCACTACCGAGTTCGCGGTAGACGGGCAGACGATCTCGGCCCTGACCGCCGGCCCGCCGTCGTGCCCGGGCAGGCCGCTGATCGCCGCCCTGCACGGCGGGACATACAACGCGCGGTATTTCGATGTCGCGGGCTCGCGTCACGGATCGTTCATGGATCTCGCCGCCGGCCTGGGCTATTGCGTGCTGAGCTTCGACCGGCCCGGTTACGGCGGCAGCTCGGCCCTCGAGCCGGACGACAACACGTTCGACCGGCACGCCCGGCTGCTGGCCGCGGCGATCGGGCAGGCGGCCGCGAGCTGGGCCGCCGACGGAGTCGTCCTCGTCGGTCACTCCATCGGCGGCATGATCGCCATGATGATCGCCGCGGCCGGCACTGACTTCCGCCTGCTCGGGGCGTCGGTCACCGGCATGGGCGCTGTCATCAGGGCCGGGGGACCGGCCCAGGCACTCGCGTCGCTTCCGCCGGATGCAACGGTTGACCTGCCATACGACCAGCGGGATCAGGTGATGTTCGGACCGGAGTTCACCCGGACCGCTGAGGGAATCGAGCGTGCCCACGCGTCGTACGCGCCTGTCCCGGTCCGTGAGCTGATCCAGGCGCCGAACTGGCCGGAGGAGCACCTGCCCGGCGTCGCGCCGCGCATCCGCGTCCCGATTCACAACGCGCTGGCCGAGTTCGATGCCCTGTGGGACAGCACGCCGGCGAATGTCGAGCAGTTCGCCAAGCTGCTGACCGCGGCCCCGTTCGTCGAGGCGGGCATCGCCCGTGCCACCGGGCACAGCATCGACCACCACATCCTGGGATACGCCCTGCACCTGCGCCAGCTCGCCTTCGCCGGGGAGTGCGAGCTCTGGGGACGGCAGAGCGCGGCGAGCTGATGCCGCCCGATGCGCCGAGCACGGCGGCCGGCTTGCCCGCATCGACGCAGGTCATCGTGGCGGGCGGCGGTCCGGTCGGCCTGGCCGCCGCCGTCGAGCTGGGCCGCCGGGGCATCCGGTGCCTGGTCATCGAGCCGCGCGTGACGGTGTCCCGCGCGCGGCCGCGCTGCAAGACGATCAACGTGCGGTCGATGGAGCACCTGCGCCGGTGGGGTATCGCCGGCCGGCTGCGCGAGCACGCGCCGCTGGCGCCCTCGTGGTCGCAGGACGCCGTGTTCTGCACCTCGCTCGCCGGGCGGGAATTGTCGCGGTTCACCGGGGTCCTGGGCCTAGTGCACGACGGCGACCGGTTCCCGGAGCTCGGCCAGCAGGCACCGCAGTACGTCCTGGAGGAGCTCCTGCGGGAGGTGGTGCATGAGCTGCCCGCGTGCACGCTGGCGACCGGAGTCACGGTCGCGGACGTCGGGCAGGATCCCGGCCAGGTGAGGGTCACCGTGGCTGACGCGGCCGGCCAGCGCACGGTCATCGCCGGCTCGTACCTGATCGGGTGCGACGGCCCGCGCAGCACCGTCCGGGAGCGCATCGGTGCCGCGTACGTCGGCGATCACGCCCTGCGGCCGAACTTCGGGATGGTCTTCCGGGCGCCCGGCCTGTGGGACCACGTCCGCCACGGCCCGGCCGTTCACTACTGGATCATCAATCCCGAGGCGCCCGCGCTGGCGGGCCCGCTCGATCCGACGGACACCTGGTGGATCATCGCGTTCGGCGTTGACCGCGGCACCGGCCAGCGCGAGGGCGCCCGGATCATCGACGCCGCGGCCGGGGTGCCGGTCGGCGCGACCGTGCTGTCCACCGATCCGTGGACCGCGCGAATGCAGATCGTCGACCGGATGCGCCAGGACCGGGTGTTCCTGGCCGGGGATGCGGCTCACCTGAACCCGCCGTTCGGCGGTCACGGGCTTAACACCGGCCTCGGTGACGCGGTCGACCTGGGCTGGAAGATCGCCGCCACGCTGGACGGCTGGGGGGGACCCGAGCTGCTGAACAGTTATGAGATCGAGCGCCGGCCGATTCAGGAGCGAGTGCTCCGCGAGGCCACCGCGAACATGCGCGTGACCTCACCCGAGCTGGTCGCGGAGAATCTAGACGCGGAAGACGCGGCCGGAGAGGCGGCCCGGCGCGCCGCGGGCGCCCGGATCCAGGCGACCAAGCGGGCTGAGTTCCATTCTCTCGAGCTGGTCCTGGATGTCCGGGTCGGGCCGTCGCCGGTCATCGTCGGCGGCGAGGCGCAGGGCGAGCCCGCCGCCGGGGAGGGGGCGCGCCCGTTGCGGGTGCGCTGCTGCCGCATGCGTGGCTCGATTCCGGCCGGTCGCTGTATGACGAGCTGGGTGACGGCTTCACGCTCCTGACGGCGCACCCTGGCGCCCCGGCCGGCGCGATCACGGCCGCGGCGCGCGCCAGCGGCGTGCCGCTGAAGGTCCTTGAGCTCGACGAGCGAGCGTCGCGCGGAGCGGAGCTGATTCTCGTGCGCCCGGATAACTACGTCGCGTGGACCGGCGCCCGCGAGCCCGAAGACGCCGTCGGCCTCATCAACCGGATCCGGGGAGCCTCAGCCGGCCGGAGTCAGTGAGCCGCGGCCGGGCCGAGGGCGAGCAGCGCGGTCTGCTCGTTGCGGGTCAGGTGCTGCAGCAGTGCGCCCGACGCGATCTCCGGGTCCCGCTGGCGGAATGCCTCGACCAGCTCCTGGTGATGCTGCTTGCGCCGGTCGTGCTCCTGCGGGTCCGGATCGAGCCGGCCCCAGCCGATGCGGACGTAGCGCTCCGAGGCCCGCCACAGCGTGCTGAGAATCCGCAGATCCCAGCTGGTCGCGGCCGGGGCCAGCAACGCGAGGTGGAAGGCGTGATGAGAGTCGTAGATCTCGTTCATCGTCCGGTACTCGTCACCGAAATCGGCGGCCACCAGCTGCAGGCGATCCAGCTCGGCATCGGGCAGCAGCCGGCAGGACCGCTGCGCGATCTCGGGCTCCAGGCGGCGCCGCAGCCGGTAGATGCTCTGCAGCTCATCCAGATCGAGTGGCGCCACTACGGCGCTCCGGCCGGGCCGCATCTGCACCAGCCCCTGATTCTCCAGGCTCCGCAGTGCCTCGCGCACCGGAACGATGCTCACCTGGAGCATCTCAGCGAGCTCGCGCAACGAGAACTCGCGGCCCGGCTCCAGTGCGCCCGACAGGATGGACCGGCGCAGTTCGGTCATGACCTGGTCGGCTACCGACCGCGATTCGATAGGGCGGACCAGCGCAGCCGCGGCTGACTCCACTAGCGCCTCGCTCTCCGCCTGCTCACGGACCGACATCAACTGTGATAGATGATAACACTCCTCAGCATTGCTGTTATCACATATACCGAGTAGCCTCGGCGCAGGCCATGACAGGGAGGTAACCGTGACATCGCAAGCGGAACGCACGCGCGAGGAGATCATCGCTAGCAACCTCGCCGCCGTTGAGGTGCACTTCCACAATGAGACCCCGGAAACGATCGACAAGGCGATCTCGGTGTACACCGACGACATCGTCTGGGAGGTGCCGGCCCGGGGCCTGGTCCACCGCAACGTCGCGGACGTCAAGGCCGAGTACCTGAAGATCTTCGGATCGATGAACATTCACAAGATCACCAATCTGTACCGGTTCGCGACCGAGGAATGGGTCTTCGACGACAGCATCTTCGAATGGACCATTACCGGCGACGGCTTCGCCAACTGCCCGTTCCCGCCGGGGACGACCGTGAGCGTGCGCCTCCTGCACACGTTCCAGTGCCGCGACGGCAAGATCTGCCGGGAGAACGGGTACGAGATCTGGCGCGACATCAACGACACCGCCCGGGTACGCGACGACATCCCGGCCACCGCCACGGTCCAGGTCTTCGGCTAGGCATGGACGACTGCCTGCTGTGCACCATGGAGCGCGCTGACGACACCTCCGTCGTGTTCCGCGATTCGCTCTGGGCGGCCGAGGTCGTGCCCGGCTACGACGTTCCCGGCTGGTTCATCCTGCGCGCCCGCCGGCACGCCGAGCGGATCACCGGGCTCGACGACGAGGAGCTGTCGTCGTACGGCCGCCGCGCGCGGGATCTCGTGGCCGCGGTCACCGACGTCACCGGGGCACCCGCGACCTATCTGCTGGTCTTCGGCGAGAACTACCCGCATTTCCATGCCCTCATCGCGGCCCGCGGCCACGATGTCCCGCCCGACCTGCGCGCCGGCAACATCCTCAGGCTCCGCGCCGACCGCGCCGACATGGCGGCGGCCGCGAAGCTCGTTCCGGCCGTGCGCGAGGCATATGCCCGGCACACCGGGAGGCCGGATCCCGCGTGACAGTGCCGCCCCCCCGTGAGGAGCGATCCCGGTGAGCACGGCTGTAGCTATAACGAACGTCCGGGTATTTGACGGACAGCGGCTGGGCGAGCCGGCCACCGTCATGATCGATGACGCCATGATCTCGGCCGGACCGCCGGCGGACGGCGGCCGTGACGCCGAGGTTGTTGACGGCGGCGGTGGCACCCTGCTGCCGGGGCTGATCGACACGCACGTGCACGCGGACAAGGTGTCCCAGCTCACGACATCGGCCTCGTGGGGCGTCACCACCATGCTCGACATGGGCAACAAGGATCTCGCCAACCTCGCGACGCTGAGGAAAGGCCAGGGACTTCCGACCCTGAAGAGCGCTGGAAATCCGGCGAGCGCGCCGGGCTCCGTGTTCGTCAGGAAGATGGGTTTCTCTGTCTCGACTACGGTGACCGGGCCCGATGACGCGGCGCGTTTCGTTGCCGAGCGCGTGGCCGAGGGCTCGGACTACATCAAGATCCTCGTTGAGGATCCCAAGATTCCCGGTACCAGGGCGCTGGGCGCGCAGACGGTGGCCGCGCTGGTGCTAGCGGCGCACCAGGCCGGGCTGAAGACGGTCGCTCACGTGGCGAGTGCCGACACGATGACGACGGCGGTGCGCGCCGGGGCCGACGTCGTCACCCACACCGCCCTGACTAGTGACCTGGGCCCTGAGTTCGGCACGCTGCTCGCCGAGCGATCTGTCGTCATTATCCCGACCCTGACGATGATGCAGGGAGTGGTGCAGGCCATCGGCGGGAAGCTCGTCATGCGGGTGCTGGCACCGTTCGTGCCGGCGGTCCGGCTGAACTACCGGCACGCGAAGTCGACCGTCGCCACGTTTCACCGGGCCGGGGCGGTCATCCTCGCCGGCACCGACTCCAACGATGACCTTACGGCCCCGTGCCAGGTAGCACACGGTGAGTCATTGCACGAGGAGCTGGAGCGACTGGTAGCTGCCGGGCTGACGCCGGCCGAGGCGCTGCGGGGGGCGACCTCGCTCGCGGCTGGCACCTTCGGGCTGACGGACCGGGGCGTCATCGCGCCGGGACGCCGGGCCGACCTCGTCCTGGTAGACGGTGACCCGACCCTGGACATCTGCGCGACCCGGAACATCCGCGGCGTGTGGATCGGTGGCGGCCGGGTCAGGTAGGTCCCGCCACGGCACGGGCACGGGAGCCGCTGGGCGAGCCGCGCCGCAGGCCAGACTACGAGCTGAACGGAACGACATGATTCTGGTTACTGCTGCCCATGGCAATCAGGGCAGGCTGCTCATCCCGAAGCTCCTGGCGGCCGGGCAGCCGGTCCGGGCCTGCGTCCAGTCGCAAGCGTCTGCCGAGCACCTGCGGGCGCTGGGCGTGCCGGAGGTAGTGGCAGGCGACGTCAGCGAACCTGCGGTGCTGGCCAGGGCCATCGCCGGCGTGCAGAAGGTCTACCATGTCGGCCCGACCGCCCATCCGCGCGAGCGCGCCATGGGCCTGGCGGTGGTCGATGCGGCGAGAGCCGAGGGCGTGCGCCACCTGGTGTTCAGCTCGGTGCTGCACGCGATTACCACTGACCTGGTGCAGCACGAGATCAAGCGCGACATCGAGGAGCACCTGCTCTCGTCGGGATTGGAATTCACGATCCTGCAGCCGGCGAACTACATGCTCCCCCTGAAGCTCCGGCCCGTCTTCGAGAAGGGCGTCTTCGAGCTGTCCTGGTCGCTCGAGCGGCGTCAGTCGCTGGTGGATCTGGGCGACGTGACCGATGTTGCCTGCCTGGCACTGACCGACAGCGAGCGCCATGCCGGAGCCACCTACGAGCTGGCGGCACCGGGCCGCTACACCGCGCACGATCTGGGCGACATCATCTCGCGCGTGCTGGGGCGCCCGATCGCCGTGCGGGAGATCAATGCCGACACCTACCTCAAGGCCTGGGTCGGGAACGCGGATCCGCAGCAGGTCACGCACCAGGTCCGCGTCTTGCGCGCGATCACCGCGCGCTACAGCAGCCACGACTTCGTCGGCAACCCCAACGTGCTCACGTGGCTGCTCGGCCGCCCGCCGACGACCTTCGAGGCCTACGTGCGCCACCAGCATGACGAGTTCCTGCGGAGGGGAGGCCGGTGAAGCTCAGCGGCAACACGATCCTGATCACCGGCGGGGGCTCGGGCATCGGGCGCGGCCTGGCCGAGGAACTGCACCAGCGGGGCAACCGGGTCATCATCGCCGGGCGCCGGGCGGCAGTGCTGGGCGCGGTCGTGGCGGCTAACCCCGGAATGCATGCCGTGCAGCTGGACGTGGCCGATGCCGCGAGCATCGCCAGCGTCGTGCCCCGCGTGCTCGCCGAGCACCCGGATCTGAACGTCGTCATCAACAACGCCGGGATCATGTTCGGCGATGACCCCGGCCAGCCGCTCGACGACGAGATGCTGACGTCCATCGTCGCCACCAACTTGCTCGGGCCCGTGCGGCTGAACTCCGCCCTCATCACTCATCTGCGCCGGCAGCCCTCGGCGACCATCATCAACGTCTCGTCGATGCTCGGCTATGCGCCGCTGGCCTCGTCGGCCCTCTACTCGGCGACCAAGGCCGCGCTGCACTCGTACACGCTGTCCCTGCGTCATCGCCTGGAGGGATCGCCGGTGGCCGTGCTGGAGATCGCGCCGCCGTATACGCAGACGGCGCTGATGGACGTTAACCTGACCGACCCCCGCGCGATGCCCTTGGCGGACTACCTGGCCGAGACGATGGAGCTCCTGGCCACCGGCGCAGTGGAGGTGTACGTGGAGCGCGCCCGACTGCGCCGCGATGCCCAGCGGCCGGACGAAGTGGGCGCGACCAAGAGATTCAACGACATGATGAACGGCGGCCCGCGGGGCGAGGGGCGGCCGGACAGCCCCGCCCGCGCGTAGCGCGGCTGCCTAGCGGAGGGCGCGGGTCCACGTATCGACGTGCTGGTCGGCGTAGTCCGCGGCTGATCTCCAGTAGTCACCATGCCCTTCGGCGTGCAGCCTGGCCCAGGGCTGCTCTCCGGTCAGCGAGGATTTACGGAGAAGGTCGAACATCCCGCGCGAGTGCGCGCCGATGAGCGGGGGAAACTCCCGGCGCTGTTCAGCCGTCAGCCCGTACCCGTCGGCCAGCGCGCGCAGCCGCGGGGCGTCCCCGGCCGGGTCGCCGGCCGGGTCGAGTGGCACGAAGCCGGTGGCGGTCCAGGCCAGGTCCCACAGGCGCGACCCTGGTCCGGCGCCGTCCCAGTCGTCAGCGGCCGCGTCGGCAGAACTGACGAGCTGAGGCGGAAATCGGCACCTGATATCGGCAGCATCACCGATGCAGCCGGCCAGGCTGCGGGCCGACAGTCGTTCTGTAGCCCGTGCCATCGCGCCATTACCGGAGGAGCATCATGAACCGCCCAGCCCAGATTCGGGCCTGCGTCGCCGTCGCGGCGATCCCGTCACGTGGCGCCGAGCGGGCCGGCCTCAGGGACCTAGATCGGTCCGCCTGCGGCCAGCCTGCCCGCCAGCTCTCCAGGCCAGAAAACCTCCGCGAGGCCGTATCAGGGCAACGCGATCTTGCTCTGCATAGGCAGGCGAGAGTCGTAACTGCCTGGAGGTGAGACTAGTGCTGGAACTTGTTGGCTGTCCCGAATGCGCAAGCCCTGCGGAGATAACCGACCGCTTCGTGCTCCCGAGCACGGCCGGGCCCGTCGTCCACGTTGTACTAGATTGCGCAGCTGGTCATCACTTCCGGATGGCATCCGACCGGCTTCCCGTCGGCGCATCCGCGGCAGCTGCGATTGGCAGCAACGAGCGTGACACTGCGAAGTGACGTGATGCTATACGCGTGCGCGGCCGTTAAACCCGTAAGAGAAGTCAGCCGGGCCTGGCTCAGGATATACGGCGGCCCGGAAATCGCAGGCTTGCTCGCCGCTGCTCTCGCGTTCGGGTCAGTCCGCGCCGCCGGCGGCCCGCTGCTCGGATCCGCCCTTCTGGGCAGCTGGGCCGAAGACATTGCCTTTGTCGGCTATTTCGGGGTGCGGGCCGTGCGGGATGAGAGCAGGCATCACAGGCAGCATAACCGCATAAAGTACTGCGCATTTACTTTCGGGCTGGCGTTCTGGAGCCTGCTCATTGAGCTAGGTCCGGCAGAGGCGGTCGACAAGATTGTCCGCCCTACTCTGCTGTACGAGATTCCCCGGCGCCTGCATAATATGGCGACTGGCTTTATCTTGGCTAAGCTAGCCGCCGATATTGTTTACTACATACTGGCTTATGCAGGCCGATCGGTCCGGAAACGGTACTTCAATGGCCGGTCCACTTGAAGGAGCTAAGCGTGGATACAGGAGAAGACAGATGCGGATCTTGCTTATCGCGAGCGCGTACAACAGCATGACGCAGCGGGTGCATGTCGAGCTGGCCGATCGGGGCCATGAGGTAGCGGTCGAGCTGGCGCTGGGGGATGACCAGATGCGTGCGGGGGTTCGCCGCCATGATCCGGACCTTGTCGTCGCGCCCATGCTGACCACCGCGATTCCCGCGGATATCTGGTCGGGTTATCCCTGCTTCATCGTTCACCCCGGGCCCAGGGGCGATCGCGGCCCGTCCTCGCTCGACTGGGCGATCATGGAGGGCGCCGGGCGCTGGGGCGTCACCGTTCTGCAGGCCAACGCCGAGATGGATGCCGGCGACATCTGGGCGAGCCAGGAATTCACGATGCCCCGCTGCGGCAAAAGCTCCATGTACCGCACCGAGGTAGCGGATGCCGCCGTGCAGGGCGTACTGCTGGCGGTGGCCCGGTTCGAGGAGGGTAGCTACCGGTCCGAGCCGCTGGACTATGGCCGCCCGGACGTGGTCGGTGTGCATCGTCGGCCCTGCAGGCAGGAAGATCGCCGAATTGACTGGCCGGACGAGCCCTCATCGTCGGTCCTGGCCAAGCTGCAGGCGGCCGATTCGAGCCCCGGCGTCCTCGACATGATCGGTAACGATGAGTACTTCCTGTTCGGTGGCTATGAAGAGAGCGGCATGCGCGGTGAACCCGGTGCCATCCTGGCCCGGCGGACCGGGGCGATCTGCCGGGCGACCGCCGACGGGGCGGTATGGATCCCCCAGCTGCGCAGGCGCCGGGCTCCCGGAGGGCCGGGAACCTTCAAGCTGCCGGCCACGCTGGCCATGGGTGGATCACTCGCTGACGTCCCGGAGTCCCGCGCGCCGCTGACGCCGCTGCCCGGCCGCCGCACTTACCAGGAGATCAGCTACCGCGAGGCCGACGGCGTGGGCTACCTAGAGTTCTCCTTCCCCGGCGGGGCGATGAGTACCGGTCAGTGCCGTCGGCTGCTCGCCGCCTACCGGCATGCTCAGGGCCGCCCGGTACGGGTAATCGTGCTCGGGGGCACCAGGGACTTCTTTTCCAACGGCATCCACCTCAATGTGATCGAGGCCGCCGACGACCCTGCCTATGAGTCCTGGCGGAATATCAATGCCATAGATGACCTGGTCGAGGCGATCCTGACTACTACCGACCGGCTGACCGTAGCGGCAGTCTGCGGCAACGCCGCGGCCGGGGGCCTCATGCTCGCGCTGGCGGCGGACGAGGTCTGGTGCCGGTCAGGCGCGATTCTCAATCCGCATTATCGCCTGATGGGGCTGCATGGCTCGGAGTACTGGACCTACACGCTGCCCCGCCGCGCCGGCGCGCGGCAGGCGGCCCGGCTCACCGAGGAATGCCTGCCGGTCAGCTCTGCCTCCGGGCTGCGACTCGGCCTGGCCGACCGGGTAATTGAGGGCGGGCCGCCTGATTACCGCGCACAGGTAGCTGATCTTGCCGAGCAGCTGGCCTGGAGCCCGCACTACTCAGCGCGCCTGGCCGCAAAGGCACAGGAGCTGACCGCAGCCGAGAAAGAGCTCCCGCTGGCTGCCTACCGGCACCAGGAACTAGCCGTCATGAGCCGGAATTTCTTCGATCCGCGAGAGCCGTACGCTCAGCTGCGCCGCGCGTTCGTCTACAAGGACAGGCCAACCGAGACGCCACCGCATCTCCCAGGTCACCGCCCGGTGCTAGCCGGGGCCGGCCTCAGCGACCGGTAGCGGAAATCGAGCGATGCGAGGTGGCCGTCAGGGTGGCCAGCGCTGGCTCGCTCAGGACCAGCTCGCCGGGTGCAGCGTCAGTCCCAGGACCTTCATCCACGACACGGCACCGGCGCGCAGGCAGTCCCCGTGCGGCGCGCAGAGCCCGATGCCGGTCTCCGCACCGGTCACGCGGGCCAGCTGCCAGTGCTCGGTGCCCGCGGAGGTGCAGGGGTATGACCAGCCGGGGATTTCCAGAACGCCCGTGGCCAGCAGGGCTGCAGCGATGAAACTGGCCCCGCACCGGCCGGTGAAGTCCTGACAGATGCCGCAGAAGCGCCGCGAGGCCAGTACTGGATCTGTCTCGGCCGCTCCGCAGCGCGGGCAGGTGAACGATTCACGCAGCTCACGCTCTCCGTCTTTCCGCGGATCACCGCGCATCAGGGGCAACTGGTCTATAGCCAGGCGCCACCGCTGCCCTCTGGATAAGCCGTGCATGCCATTTCACCGACTCTGGTTTTCCTGGCCGGGCTGGGCCGGACGGGCCGCAGGTCATCCCTGAGCGGCCAGCCCTGTGGGACCGATCAAATCCGGCACTAGATCGTGCCGGTAATTGCACGACAAATACTTGTGCAAGTTTCAGCCGGAAACATCGGTCAGCTGACCGATCTATGAAGCCGCGAGACGCTCCAGCGGCCTGTCGTGCCGCCCCTGGCCCAGAACGGAGACTGAGTGAGATTTAGGAAGCGGATCGTCCGGGACCGGGACTACGGTGTGAGCCATGACAGCAGCGGATGATCAGATAAGCCCTCCGCCGCAGGGGCAGGATGGCCCGATGGACGCGCAGTTCGGACCGCACCGGTTCAGCGCCGGCGACGGCGGCGGCAGCGCCGAGTTCCGGGCCGCCCGGTTCGACGTCGCTGATCTGCGCGGCGCCCGGTTTACCGACTGTGACCTGACCGGCGTCACGATCCGGGACGGCTGGCTTGTCGACGTCAGCATCTCCGGCTACCTCAGCAACGTCACCGTCAACGGCGTCGACGTGACCGGCTTCGTCAGCGCCGAACTGGACCGGCGGCATCCCGAGCGGGTGCAGTTCCGCGAGGGGCAGGACGCCGACGACTTCCGCGCGATGTGGGAGACCATAGAACGACTCTGGGCGGACGCGGCCGAGCGGGCCGGGCGGCTGCCCGCGGCGGCGCTGACCGAGCAGGTGAACGACGAGTGGTCGTTCGCGCAGACGCTGCGCCATCTGGTGTTCATCACCGACGCCTGGGCGAGCCGCACGGTGCTGGACGAGCCGATGCCCTATCACCCGCTCGGGCTGCCGCAGAGCTGGTACCCGCCGGCGGACGCGGCCGCGCTCGGCATCGACCTGACCGCGCAGCCCGGCTACGCCGAGATCCTGGCCGCCCGCGCGGACCGGATGGCCGTGATGCGGCGCATCCTCGCCGGCCTGGCCAATGCCGATCTCGGACGAGGCTGCCAGCGCTCGCCCGCTCCCGGCTACCCGGAGGAAGAGCGCGCCGTGGCCGAGTGCATCGCCGTGGTAATGGACGAGGAGATCGAGCACTACCGGTTCGCGGTCCGCGATCTGGCGGTGCTGGAAGCACGGTAGGCCCCAGCACGCGCCTGCGCCTTAGGTCTGGCCGCCCAGGGCCAGGCGGGCTGCGCTGACATCCTCGCGCCCGTGCCCGGCATCCACGGCGGCATGCCACTGGCGAGACAGCGCAGCCAGCAGCGGCAGGTCGCCGCCGTGCGCGGCGCCGATAGCCAGGTCCACGTCCTTCAGCGCCCACTCCAGCGGGAACTCCGCGGCGAAGTCGCGCCGGTCCATCTTGTGAAGCTTGGCGTCGGCGATCGGCGCGTCCAGCGGGCCGCCCTCGATTACCTCCGCCAGCTGCTGGTGGCCGATGCCGAGGCGGTCGCAGAGCTCCATGGTCTCGGCCACCCCCTCGATGAGGATGGACATGTACGCGTTGACGACCAGCTTCACCTGGCTGCCCGTGCCGGCCTCGCCCAGCCACACGGTCTTGCGGCCGATAGCCGAGAACACCGGCTCGACAGTCTCGGCCGCCGCGGCAGGCCCTGACGCCAGTATGAGCAGCTGGCCCTGCTCGGCCGGGCCTTTGCTGCCCGACACCGGCGCGTCGAGGAACAGGACATCGGGCCGCAGCCCCGCCAGCCTGGCGCTGATCTCGCTGGTGGCCTCCACGCCGATCGTGCCCATCTGCGCCCAGACACAGCCCTGAGCGAACGCGCTGACCACGCCGTCATCGAAGATTACCGAGTTCACCACGTCGGCTGTCGGCAGCATCGTAATCACCACGGGCACGTCCCTGACCGCGTCCCTGGCTACCGCCGCCTCCACCGCGCCAGCCTCGGCGAGTGAGGCCATGACCGAGCCCGAGCGGTCCCAGACTGTGACAGCCAGCCCCGAGGACAGCAGATTACGGGCCATCGCCGACCCCATGATTCCAGCGCCCAGAACCGCGACAGCGCCGCCGCCCATCCCGTCCGTGGCGGCCATCGGAAGCCTCCTTCCCAGGGCGAACCCGGCCCTTGGAGCCTAACCAGGACGCCTGCGGCCGGTTTCCATTGGCCGCACTCGTATGGGCCGACGGAACCACCATGGGCGGCACGCCGTTTCGCGAGGAAGTGGTCCGTCCACAGCGGATGACCAGGGGAGAGGGGAGTACCCACTCCTCTCCACTTTCAATATATAGCGCACCGGGGGGCTTGCGGCAAGACCCGGGTCGTGCCGCATAATCGCTGGCCGAGGCCAGAACTCATGGAAATGGGAGGCGCGAAATGCGTGCGTGGTCAGCGACGTATGGATCGCGCGGGGACGCCGAGCCGGGACGCAGCGACCTCAGATCGGAGCTGATGCAATGAACCCCCTGACGACTAGCGCGTTTGACCTTCCCGACCGCCTCTCTCCCAAGGCCGACCCGGCGCTGATCGCTGGCGATGAGCAGCACTTCGCGGCCATCGCGGAGAGCCTCGAGCGGTCCATCGCTGACCTGTCCGGCCGCCTCGATGCCGAGCGCCAGGCGCCCGGTGGCATAGGCCAGCAGGCGATGGACCGGGACATGGAGATCCACCGGCTGACCGCTCGTCTGCGTGCCCTGCGTCGCTTCGGTTTGGAACTGTGCCTCGGGCACATCGTCAGGGCCGGTCACCCCGAGCCCGTGTACGTCGGACGACTTGGCCTCACCGACAGCAGGGGCCGTCGGCTGCTGGTCGACTGGCGTTCCCCTGCGGCTGAGCCGTTCTTCGGAGCGACCCACGCTAACCCGATGGGCCTGGCCAGCCGCCGCAGGTATCGCTGGACTCAGGACCGGATCAGCGACTACTGGGACGAGGTGTTCACCTCGGACGGGCTTGAAGGGCACCACGCCGCGCTCGACGACCAGTCCGCCTTCATCGCCAGCCTGGGCAGCAGCCGGTCGCCCCGGATGCGAGATGTGCTGGGCACCATCCAGGCCGACCAGGACGCCATCATCCGCGCGGGATCCCGCGGCGCTCTCGTCGTCGACGGCGGTCCGGGTACGGGCAAGACCGTCGTCGCCCTGCACCGCGCGGCCTACCTCCTCTACTCCGACCCTCGCCTTGGCCACCGCCGGGGCGGCGTGCTGTTCGTCGGCCCGCATCAGCCCTACCTGGCCTACGTCGCCGACGTCCTGCCGAGCCTCGGCGAGGAGGGCGTGCAGACCTGCACCCTGCGGGACCTCGTCACCGAGGGAGCCACGGCAGCGGTCGAGGCCGACCCGGACGTGGCCCGCCTGAAGTCGTCCGCGAGCCTGGTGAAGGCGATCGAGCAGGCCGTCAGGTTCTACGAGAGACCGCCCGCCAGGGGGATGACGGTCGAGACCCCCTGGTCCGACATCTGGCTGAGCGCCGACGACTGGGCCGAGGCGTTTGAAGCGCCAGATCCCGGCACCCCGCACAACGAGGCGCGCGACCAGATCTGGGCGGAGCTGCTCGCGATCCTGGTGGACTCCCGCGACGGCGACGTCCCGGCTGACCTGCTCCGCAAGTCGCTGCTGCAGAACCGGGAGCTGCGCACGTCCCTCAACCGCGGGTGGCCGCTGATCGAGGCGGCTGACCTCGTCGCAGACCTGTGGTCGGTACCCGCCTACCTGCGGCTGTGCGCTCCCTGGCTCAGCCCCGATGAGGTCCAGCGGTTGCAGCGCCCGGACGCCCAGGCCTGGACGGTGTCCGACCTGCCGCTCCTGGACGCTGCACGGCAGCGACTCGGCGACCCGGAGGCATCACGACGTAAGCGCCAGCACGATGCCGCAGTCGCCGCCGAGCGCGAGCAGATGGCCAGGGTGGTCGACGACCTGATCGAGGCCGCGGATGACGAATACGGCGTAGGACTGGTGACGATGCTGCGCGGCGAGGACTTCCATGACGCCCTGGTCAATGAGGCCGCACTGCCCGGTACTGATCCGGACCGGCTCGCCGGGCCGTTCGCGCACATCGTCGTGGACGAGGCTCAGGAACTGACCGACGCGCAGTGGCAGATGCTGCTGCTCCGCTGCCCGTCCCGGAGCTTCACCATCGTCGGGGACCGGGCCCAGGCGCGGCACGGGTTCACGGAGTCGTGGCCGGAACGGCTCGAGCGGATCGGGCTCGACCAGATCAGCCTGGCCACCCTGAGCATCAACTACCGGACGCCGCAAGAGGTCATGGCGGAAGCCGAGCCGGTCATCCGGGCCGTGCTCCCGGACGCCAACGTGCCGATCTCCATCCGGAGCACCGGCGTCCCCGTCGCAGGAGGATCTGCTTCGGATCTGGGCTCGATCCTCGGCACCTGGCTCGCCGCGCACGCCGACGGGATCGCCTGCGTCATCGGCGATCCCGCGTTCGCGGCGACGTCCCGCGTCCGGTCGCTGACCCCGGAGCTGTCGAAGGGGCTCGAGTTCGACCTGGTCGTCCTCATCGACCCAGAGGCATTCGGCACGGGCATCGAGGGAGCGGTCGACCGCTATGTCGCGATGACACGGGCGACCCAGCAACTCGTCATCCTCACGAGTTCCTGACGTCGGCCAAAACCGTCCGGCGCGATCGCGGGTTGCGGCTGCGCGTGGCGGGTGTTAGCGGCGGAGGATGTCGCGAAGGTGCTGCACGGGCCATCGCCGGTCGAACAGCGTGGGGTCGTCCTGGTCCTCGGCGCGGAGGTGCTCGATCAAGGTCACGTAGCCGTCGAGGTCCAGGGTCCTGATCAGGGCGAGCAGGTCGGCTGCCTCGCCGGTGACGGGGGCGGTCGGTGCGACGAACTGCTCGTAGAGTTCCACTACCTGGCGAACCATCGCCAGATGGCGCGGCCCGGGCTCGACGGAGGGGAAGTTCGTCGCGGCAAAATCCTCGGTGAAGACGATCGGCTCGACGGCCAGGGTGTGCGGCCCGTAGTGCTGGGCGAGATGGATAAGCAACTCGACGTCGAAGGTCTCGTTGAAAGACGTCATCTGCCCGAGGACCGGGCCGAGCGCGGCCCCGTCGAAGACCTTGAAACCGGCCTGGGTGTCGAGCACCTGGGCCAGGGACGGGATGAGCAGGGCCCGGACAAAATGGCGGAACAGGACGATGATCTTGTCCGGCTTGTCGCCGGTGCTGTGCGGCTCGGTGACCGGACCGTCGGCCCGGATCAGCACCGCGCCGTCGATCCCGTAACGCTGGCCTAGCGCGCCGACCACCGTGTCACCGGCCACCACCGGTGCCGCCAGCGAGCCTAGCTGGGCCAGGTTCGCGGACAGATCCGCGTCGGTGTAGCAGACCACATGCCGGCCCGCGCCGTCCGTCCGCGCCGGACCGGTCCGGACCGCGGTGGCCAGCCCGGCCAGTATCGATCCGCCCTTGCGGGACTGATCGGTCGAGGTCAGCCGGTCGAATGCGGGGCTGATCGAGATGCCACCCCCGATCAGCTCCGCCAATCTGAGCACCGTCACGCTGCGGTGGCCTTGCCCCGGGTAGCCCTCGGCTCGCGCGATGTCGGTCATGAGGTCGGCACTTGAGGGCTGGTCCGGGCATCCGTCGTCGCAGGCGATGATGCTCCAGGTGATGCCGGGCAGGCCGCTGGTCAGCCAGTCGAGCTGGCGGACCTTGGCCCGTACGAAGTCCTCCCCGTGCGGATGCGCCGCACGGGGGACCATGCGGCCCGTTTCGCCGTACATAGCCCATACCACAGTCAGGTGGACCGGACCGGCCAGCCCGGCCAGCCGCCGCCGCGAGCGAGCCGCGGCCATCGCTTCGGCCGACACCGCCGGGCCGTAACTGGCCGCGACATCCTCCTGCGCCGCACGGCCCTCGGCCAGGGCGGAGGCTGCGTCGAGCACTGCCTGGTTCTGACCGGAGTCCGTCAGGTCACGCGCGGGCGCCAGCGTCTTTTTCATAGCCCGAGGATGCCAGGCCCCAGCAGCCCGCGTGACGCGGCCCGGCGCCAGCACGAACCAGCAGACTTCGAAGATGGCGCGGGCGAGGCCGTTCAGCGCTACGGGCGCGGCTGGGGAGCCGAAGATGATCTTGCTGGTGGCAGCCTGGCTGCGCTCGGGATCCCGTCAGACCGCCGGGCGCTTGGCGAACCGCTTGATCAGGAACGACGCGACCGCGACAACGATCATGGCGCCGATTATCGCGCCAACGATGCCGCCCCAGTCGAACTTCTGCGTGTCGCCGATGCCGAACAGGCCGTGGAAGATCCAGAAGCCGACGAGTGCCCCCAGCAGGCCCAGCCCCGCCGAGGTCAGCCACGATCTCCAGCCGCGCATGTGCCGGAAGGCATCGTTTGGTATCAGCGCACGAGCGATGGCCCCGGCGACAAACCCCAGCGCCAAGGCGGCAATGAAACTGCCAATGTTCATCGGCCCTCCCGCTCCCAGGCCACTGGCCATCTAGCGATCGGTCCTGTGCACGAAATGGGCCGATCACTCCACGCTACAAGGGGTACCCAGATTTGGCACCCCCCTGCGACCCGGTGGCCGTGCGATCAGGTGAAACTCACCGCCAGGAGGACGAATTGACGTCCTGCCCGCGGACGCGTAGCCGTTATCTGCTCGTCCAGGTGATCTGTGCTCGCCTGACGGCCCGGGTTGACCATCTGCACGAGCTCTCGCCGGAGGTCATGACGCCCCTGCTAAGACCCGGCCATGACTGTGCTGACCTGCGGGGGCTTCGCGGTGGCGGTGGCGTGGAGTGGGTGTGGCGTGCTCGTGCTGAGCGGGGCGGCCGGGTGGCGGGCAGGGCGTATCCGGTACCGTCCCTGGTGCGGGCGGGCAGGAGATGGCCGCAGGCTGACCGGCCGGGATCGCGCCTGCTGCCTGTCGGTCAGGGCTGTCGGCGACGCGGCGATGGCGCATGACGGCGATGGTCAGGGCGGCCGAGGCGACAGCCATGTCCCGGTCCCACAGGGTAACCGGGTGGGAGGCCCGGAAGCCGGGGCTGGTTTGCTGGCATCTGGGGCAGGCCAGCCGGCCGAGGGCATCGACACGCCAGCCGGCCGAGATCGCGCGGGCACGGATGTCGGCCTCGCCGAGCGCCTCCGGGTCGGCGTAACGCCCGATGCAGGAGCCCATCTCGCACCACGAGGCCAGCAGGCGCAACTGGTCACCGATTGCGGCCCGCTGCCGCATCTCGACACGGGAAACGACTTTGGCGCGGACACTGACCCCGGCACCGGCTGCGGGTCGGCGGGCAGGAGGCGCGGCGGCGGCGGTTCCCGGCCGGAGGCGGCCATCGCGGGCAGGCTCAGCGAGGTCATGACGGGCCAGCGCGGCGGGTTCGTCGTCCCGGTCCCGCAGCTCGGCGAACCAGTCGTTCATCCTGGTCCACTCGTCCGTATCGAGTGCGCTGGCTTCGTCTCGCCGGTTCTTGAGCTTCATGCGCAGGTCTCCAGTTCAGCTAGCGGCGAGCTGCCTGCAGCTGCCGTCACTTGGCCACGGGAACAGGCACGCGCGTCGGGATAAGATGCCGACCGGGCCGCCTCAGCCTGGGCGTACCCAGGGCGCGCAGCCAGTGCCAGCGGGGCGGGCCGGTGATCATCTCCTGACCCGCGGACAACGCAGCCTGATCTCAGGCAGCGCCTGGTTCCGCCTGGGTACGTGTACGCCATCGTGACGCTCTCCTCCCCATGCAAAGCGTCCGGGCTCACAATCTGGGCTCTCGAATTCCTCACAGTCCTGCCATCGAATCACAGCATGATATATATTTGATAAACGTTCGGATTATTTATCAGCCATTACGGCGTTGCGTGTGGACATTTTCATTTTCTTCTAATCCACAGCGTGTGCACAAAATTATCCCAGGTAGTGGCCATGCCGCAGCGTAAGCCGCTCAGGAATCCCCAGCGTTATCCTCACGTTGCGCACAGATTTACTGTGTTTTGCACAAGTAATCCACAGGTCTGCGCACAGGCAAGCCCCGCCCTTGCGCGGGGCGCCGGAGAATCGACCGTCAGGTAACAAGCCGCAGCAAGAACCCAGGCGGAGGCCGCGCGACCAGCCGGGGCAAGACACGGTGGCCCGGCCCGTCAGGCTGACGCACCCGCGTGCGCATCCGGGGCGTGATGCCCGCGGCTAATGCCGCACAGCGGCCGCCTTCTACGGTTGCGCTGGCCCCGCGGCGGGGTCATGACGCCGCCGACCGGAAGGAAACGCATCGCCCGGTGAGGTCGCGCGCCACGCGGCGCCACACGCCCAGGCCGCGGGCGGGAATCGGCATGCCGAAGCTCTGCGCGTAGACCTCCAGCCTCGGCACGACCGTTCCCAGCACGTCATAGCCGAGGCCCTCCAGTGCCGCCCTGGCGTAGCCGGTCGAGTTCGCCTGCGTAACGCAGCGATTCAGCAGGACGACCGCGCGGCCGGGCCTGCCCCGGGCTGCCCCGGCGTCGGTGATCTCGTCGCGCACCGGCGTGGTGCGGTTGATCTCGATCGGACTCGGCGCGCACGGGATCAGGATCTCATCGGCGTACCGCAGCGCCGCCCTGGCAATCGCCGCATGGTCCTCCAGCTGCGGCGCATCAATAATCACCACATCATCCGGCCAGGCGATCTCGGGTACCCGGCGGTGCAGGTCACGGGACGGCAGCGCCACGATCCGGAACGGGAACGCCGCCTGCGGCGGCAGCCGAGGATCCATGGCTGTGAAATCGGACCACTCCAGAGCGCTGCCGGAAGGATCCGCATCCACAAGTAGCACGGTGTGCCCGGCCTCCACGAAAACGTGCGCCAGCCAGACCGCCGACGTGGTCTTGCCCGTCCCTGGCTTGAGGTTGACCAGGGCAATGCTGAGACCCGCCATCCACGCAGTATTACAGCGTCACCACATTCACGGTAGACGCCGGCAGCCCAGATCCCGCAGGCCAGGGACTGAGGAGAGCCCCCCGGGACGCCCATGACCGCTTCTACCAGACACGCTGGCCGGCCGGATGACTCCCAGCATGGCTCCCGGCGACCACGCGGGTGGGGACGTTCCAGCCATTTATCGCAATCGGCGATGACCATGTCATGCTGGACGATCGCGACCCACAGTTTTTCTTGCGGATGCGGAGAGCTTCCGTAGAAGGGGACTCTCACTGTCCGCCAGAGTGCTCCGGAGACCAGCGCCAGCGGATCGCCGCCGAGGAGCGTCCGCTCCGCATGTCGCGTTCGCTGCTGGGGACTAACTGGGCCAGCGTCTGCCACTTCACGCTCCTCGCCGACCGTGACGTGCCCCCCAGTTGGCCCAGGTGAATTCCAAGCTGACCCGATCACTGGATGGAGGAAACCACATGGACTCCGATCTCGCCTACCGTCCCGAAGATCTGCTCCGCTTCGTCGATTGCCTCGGCGGTGCGCTCGTCCCCGGCGCCGACGCCGTCGTCTACGTCGCTAACACCCTCGATGGCAGCACCGCCAGCAACGCCAGCGCTCTGTGGCTCGTTGAGGCGGGGCAGCATCGCCGCCTCGTGCCCTCCGACGCCCGCCAGGCCCAGCCGGCCATTTCGCCAGATGGGTCGCTGGTGGCGTTCCTCCAGCAGACGGGAACGGCCCACGACGACCCCTGGCAGCTGGCCGTCTGCGCGCGGTCCGGGGGCGAGGCGACGGTATTGACCAAGTTCGCCCGCGGGACGGGGCAGGCCGGTCCGGTGTGGTCGCCCGACGGTACGCAGATCGCCGTGGACGCCTCTGACATCCCACGGCGCGACCCGAAACAGGCCTACCGCATCACCCGGCTCAACTGGCGGCTCGATGGCATGGGGCTGATCGACGACGTCCGGGGTGACGTGTGGGTCGTGCCCGCGGCTGGCGGGGAGCCGAGACCTCTCACCGCCGACGACGGGGTGATCTCGTTCCTCGAGTGGTCACCCGACGGTGCGTCGATCCTTTATGGGACCTTCGGTGCCGGCGATGACACCGACTACGCGATCCGGGCCGTTGACGTCTCCTCCGGCGACTGTCGCACGATCACCGGCGGACCGTTGCTGGGTGACGCGTCCGCCGTCGCCGCCTGGATCGCCGACGGCAAGGTCGTCTACTCCTCCCCGTGGAAGATCAACAAGCGGATCGAGCTTGTCGTCTGTGATCCGCGCGATGGGACCCACGAGACCCGGATGCCTGACCCGGAGGGCCAGTTGTTCGCGGATATGGTGGCGGGCTTCGACTCTCGAGCCATCACTCCCCGGATAGTGGTCGATGCTGCTGGCGAGTGGGCATACGTCTACATCCAGCAGGGCGGAGTGCTTCGCACCACTCGGGTCGCCCTGGCCGGCGAGGTGAGGGTAGAGCCGCTGACTGATGTCAACGAGTCAGTCGTCCCTGTGGGCATCGACGGAGCCCGCCTCCTTGCCATCCGGACCTCCCACACCCGGCCCGCCGACCTGGTCGTTGTCGACACGAAGACCGGGCAGCTTCAGGCGGTCACGAGGCTCAACGGCACCTGGCTGACCGACCTGCCCTTCGACGTCCATCACCTCACCTATCCGACCACCGACGGCCACACGGAAATCGAAGGCTGGTACCTGGCGCCGCGCGACGGCACCAGGCCGTACCCCACGGTGCTGCACATCCATGGGGGCCCATTCGCCGCCCATGGCGAGGTCTTCAATGTCGACAACCTGTTGCTGGCCGCGGCTGGCTACGGCGTCCTGATGGTCAACTTCCGTGGCAGCTCCGGCTACGGCGACGCCCACGCGGAAAGGCCCATCGGAGACTGGGGCGGCTACCACCTCGCCGATGTGCTCCAAGCGGTCGATGTGGCCGTCGAGCAAGGCCTGGCGGACAGCACCCGGGTCGCCTCCTTCGGGCTCTCCAGCGGCGGCTACCTAACCTCCTGGCTGCTCACCCACAGCGACCGATTCCGGGCCGGCATCTCCGAGTGCCTCCTGTCGGACTGGACCGGCATGCTCGGCTGCGACAGTCCCGCGCTGGTCGCCGCGGAAATGGACAGAAGCCCGGGCCACGGCCCGGAATCCATGGAGCCGTACATGAGGATGTCGCCTGCCACCTACGCTGCGCGCTGCTCAGCGCCGCTGCTCGTCCTGGAGCACGAGGATGACCTGCGGTGCCCGACCTCCCAGGGCGACGTGCTCTACAACGAGCTGAAGCTGGCGGGGAAGGTCACCGAGATGTTCCGCCTCCCAGGCGTCCCACACGACCCGTTCGGCGCCGACCTCGCTATGCGTGTTCAACGTGCCGAGGCGATCCTCGACTGGATGGACCGTTGGCTGAAGCCGACCGATGTCTGAGTGGCCCACGCCGGGCGCAGCCGCGACTCCCTCCATCTCCGACACGTCGCCGTGGTCGACGGCACCGGCGCCGCGCCATAGTTCTCACGCCAGGACTGAATGCGCGCTGATGGTGTAGTTCCATTCGCCGGGCCAGGGGATCGCGGGTGATCGGGAGGTTTTTCATCTGCCGGTCGCTGACCTTGACGCCGGTCGGGTAGGGGGCGGTCTCGAGCTGGGCGGTGACGGTCAGCCCGGTGGTTGTGATGGTGGCGCCGATCAGGTTGATGACCGTGTCGGGGGCGCTTCGCGGGCCGGCCTCGGTGACGTGGACCGCGTCGTGGCTGTACTTGTCCCGCAGCAGGCTGGCCGCCGTGGCCGGGAACATCTCATCTATCAGGAACGCGGTCAGCAAATATCGAGCAGCTCGAAAATAAGCCGCTGAACTGGTGGGCGGTACTGGGATTGAACCAGTGACCTCTTCCGTGTCAGGGAAATCCTGACAGTGGCTAGATGATGCCTAATGTGGCTAGGTGTGGCGTCTAGCTGCGCACTCCGTCGCTGAGCGTGGCCTGGTATCGGCCGATGATGGTGGCCGTTGGCTCTTGGCATGGCTCTTTAATGATCTTGCTTGTGGCAGAGTGGCTGGGCTCGGGATCCCGTCAGACCGCCGGGCGCTTGGCGAACCGCTTGATCAGGAGCGACGCGCCGGCGACAACGATCATGGCACCGATCATCGCGTCGATCGTCACGGCCGCCCGGTGATCACCCGCTCGTCATCAGCGATATCGGCGGCGGCGATCCGCTCGTTCAGCGCTGCCAGCGAGGCGACGACCGGGACGGGAACCAGGTGAGTGCGGCGGGACCGGCCGATCTCCCCTTCCACCGCCTTTCTCATGAGCGCCTGTGATGCCCGGCCGGCAGAAGAACGAGTCGCACCCGTAGTGACCGTGTAGCGCGGTGAACGGCTGCGACTCGGCCCGGTCCCGGCCGCGCAGCACCGGGTCACCGCCGGTCAGGTTGTCGTAGCGGACTCGGCCCGGCACGCCGCCGAAGTGCCCGAACGCCAGGACATGCCCTTCCAGGAACGCTTCCTGTGCCTGGGTGCCGAACGCGACATGAAAAGCCCGCCCGAGTGCGACAGGCGCATGAACATCCAGCTATTGACGGCCTGCCCGGCATGGTGGCCCAGAACTCGCCGAAGTCGGCCTCGGTGCCCGGAAGGTGCGCCTGCGGGACCGAAACCTCGACATGCGCCAGCCTGAGGCAGCGGCGGGCGACATACCGCGACACCGTCACCTCCGACACCACCGCGCCATGCTCGGCGACCAGCCGCCGCCAGATCCGCCGGGCCGTATGCCACTGGATACGCGGCGCATCCCGGTCCGCCACCAGCCAGCCGTCAATACCTGTCATCCAGGGATCGACTGCCGGCCCGCGCCTCGGCGGATACTCCTTGCGCGCAGGCGGCATCGCCGAGGCCAGCGCCTGCCGCACCGTGCTCCGGTGCACCCCATGACGCTCGGCCAGCTCCCGGACCGACAAACGCTCAACGCCGCCGGTACCAGTGGGATGCGACTCTCGCTCTGCAGCAGAACACGGCGATCGGCGAGCCTCACCGCGGGCTGGGGCTGGCCAAGTGGGTCAAGGCGTCGATGCTCGACCGCGTCCGGCGTGAACGACCTGGAGTCGAACGCGTTCGCACGTCCAACGCGTTGTCCAACGCGCCGATGCTCGCGATCAACAGCATGCTTGGCTTCAAGATCATCGAGGTGCGCACCGAGTGGCATGGCAGACGGTAGACCTGCGCCGTGCCCTGCGTACCTGAACTGTCGGCGGCGCGAGGAGCCGGGCCGGCCGGGCGTGTGCTTTCTGGCCTGACAAGGGCGCACCAAGGCTGGCAAATGGCCGCTGGTCCTCAAGTGCTGCCGAACTTGTCCGTGCTAAGTTCGGCGGAGATAGAATACCTTTTCATTAGCCGAGGTTCCCAGTCGACTGGATACCCGGCTTCGTGAAATATTTCGAGCACCTCTTTCGCGCTAAGCTTACGAATGCCTAGAACATAATGGATTTCTCCGGTGTAGATCTCGCCGGGAGGATGGGCCACTACGAGATTGACGGCCTGCAGCCCGTGCCCCCGAGGATTTACCGTCAGGATTAGCCTGTGCAGGGGATGACGGTACACGAGCTGCCGTATGCGGAGAACGCGAGTCCTCGGAACGGTCCTGGGGCGGAAAAATAGGGAAAGCGGTCGCGCGGCGAACTCTAGCCGGTCGGCCAAAACAGCTATCGTACCCGCTGGCGTGCCCCCGTCTTCCCGCCAATTGGAAAAGTTAAAGCACTCCAGAGAGCCCGACAGTACCGCATAACTCATAACAGGCGCCTATTCCAGACGATTACCGCGAACCTTGCCACGGAAGGAAACTGAGGATTCTGGGCCAGATCTTGGGCCAGATCTTGTACAAATTAAAACTTACAGCTGTACGCGTCAACGTATACGTAAAACCTCCGTGAACTTCAGCGCCAGTGAATATAAGAGGTAGATCGGCTCCGGCTCCGGCTCCGGCTCCGGCTCCGGCTCCCGCGAACCCGGTCCATATTTTCTGGCCGCATTGATCCTGGCCGATCGCTATGCCGACTCCAGCGTTCACGAAATCTATGACGCCGCTTCCGCCAACCTGGCCGAAAGCGCCAAGGCGGCGAAACTACCAATGCGCGATCATTGTTGTTCTGCATTGCCAGGCTTCGGCCTGGGACTCTTTCCACCGAGAACCCGCGAACGTCGACGGGGATGTTCAGTCACCTTGCCGGAATGACCTGAAACGAGCCTGAAATTCAGATCGTCGTAGTTCGCGTAGACGCTTTTCAATGCCATCATCGCCCTGAAGAAGAGCTGCGGCGATTTCGGAGATGCGGGTCCTCACAAATTTTATCTGCATCTCCAGTGGGGTAGGTGCAGTCCATGGAACCGTTCCGTCAAGGTAACTCGCCCAGATCTTTGGCTCGAACCAAATGTCGGCGGAGTCTGATGGTGTTTCACATGGCTGAGCAATGCTGATCATCCAGATCCCACGGTCTCTTGTTATGCGAATCGAGATAGGGTTCTTCGAAAGGACAATGGATCGGTCACCGAAGCTTTCAAAGCTTCGGTCGGACACGACGTTAAAGCCTTGTTCACTCAACCACTCGATGAGATCGCTGATCTCGGGTATGTTGTCAGGCACAGGCTGCTCCTCCAGCTATATCAGACGACCCGCCTAGGTCAGGTGGCAAAAGCTCACCATCCCCGAGGAGGCTGTATCCCTGCGAGCGAAGGTATTCTATTTCCCTCGCAAAGAAGCTACCCTCACGTGCTGCATCAGCATCTTGAGCGAGAACAAAGGTGTCTCCCCTGGCAATCGCCTCATCTAGGAATTCTCGGTTCATAGCCCATTGTTCTTCATCAGACATCGCATCCCACTCCGCTCTTGGAACGCTGAAATAGTTGGCGCCGAGCTCGTTAGCGAGATCCATATACTGTGGAGTCGGCCCGAGGACTGTCGTTCCCGCCGTAGCGGCCGTCGCGTCAGCTGCACCCTCCACGCCGCACCCTCTGCAGCAGCACCAGCGGCTGCGTCAGCACCCTCAGCGGCCGCGGCACCTGCTCCTAGGACGATGTCGCCGATACCGGCAGTGACGACTGTCACGACTATAACTGCGGTCACGACAGCTGCTCCAATGGCGATGTTTGCGGCGTGGTGCTTTATCCATCCCCACGGACTTAGGCCCAGAGGATCAGTCGCGTTGACCGGGTCGTCCTCGGTGTAGGCGTACGGTTGGCCTGTTTCGCCCACCAACGGATCGATGCTCAAGAACTGTGCGGTGGCGGGGTCGTAGTACCGGTTGCGGAGGTAGTAGAAGCCGGTTTCGGTGTCCTGGTACTGCCCGGCGTATAGGAGGGGCGTGGTGGCGGTGCCGGTGTGGCTGGTGGTGTTGCCGTAGGCGTCGTAGGTGTAGGTGGCAGTGACGGCGCCAGCGGAGCTGGTCAGCAGCCGGGTGGAGCCGAGCTGGTCGTGCAGGAGGTAGGTGGGGGCGCCGGCGGAGTTGAGAAGTAGCGCTTTGGCCACGCAAGCGGCGCCACGGCTGAGCCGATCAGCGGCGTCAGAACCGGAAGCGAGTCAGGCCGCCCGGCTCCGTCGACAAGGTCACGATCGCCGAGCGTGGCTGAATGCGATACACGTTCCACGGCGGTGGTCCTAGCGACGGGGCGTTGAACGGCGCAGTGATGCCCGGCCCGCTGTCGTCGGGTTCGGCTGGCCAGCCGTTGTCCGCCCACGCCTTCGCAATGCGCGTCAGCGCGCCCGGCTCGGTCACTCGCGCTGCGTCACCCTCGAATACGACGTCCGCGCCGCGGACCGACACCGCGATCGAGCACCGGGGATCGCGCGCGACGTTGCGGCCCTTCCGTGTGCCTGCACCCGTCTGGAACCAGAACGTGCCGTCTCGCCAGAGCGCACCGACCGCAGTCACATGCGGGCTGCCGTCCTCGTTGATGGTCGACAGCCAGGTCGTGCGGGAATTCAACGCGTCCGAGGCTGGCGCCGACCCCGCGTCGAGCTTCTCCGCAACCGCCGCCCAGTCCACCGGCGGCAACCCATCCGCCTGACCCAGATTAGTGATCTCCATGAGGCACCCCTTTCATTGTCCAGCGGACATCCTGGCTATCAGCGTCTCGCAGACAAGACGCGCGACCATCACGAAAGTCATCGCGCATACGCGGCTCACGAGCCCTCCGAGCGCGCCCGCCTCGCGGGCGAGGGTCGCTGGCCGGTGTCCGGCGCGCGCCGATCAGCCAGCTCTGCTGCTGTTAAGTACATCCCGGCATGGGTCCAGACGAGGGTATGCGCGCCGTATCAGAGCCCTTCAGGCGACGTCGTCTGAGGCAAGCCTGGCTGGTTTGGGTGGAGCTGAGGGAATTTGACCCCTAACCCCCTCGATGCGAACCAAGTCGTCGTTCCTATGACCTCGCTGATGGGCGACATCGGCGCAGGTCAACGAAGGTTTCCTAGTCCGGATGACGTCGTCTGATCGAGCCTGTCAGCGGCTCGCCGCTCCCATTTCGCTCCCACGCCTGGGCCGCTGGATGGCCTGCTAGGTGTTGTAGATCTTCTGGAGCTTGATCTCCCAGAGGTCGCCTTCCAGCTTGCCCCTGCCCATGATCTTGTTGATACGCCAGTATGCCTCGCGGAACGCCGTGATGGCCAGCTGGATCGTGCTGTCCAGCACCTCAGGAGGAAGGTGCCAGTGCAAGATCGTCGAGCCGTCGGACGTCACCCCCGGTGCCATGAAGTTCATCAGGCCGTAGATCTCACCGTGCGTGACGGCCGAATAGGTGGTAGATGTACCCGCCTGGCGCGGACCCGTCAGCACGGCCCGGAGCATGGCCGCCGTCGCCTCGGTGGCCGTGCTGGCCCGCTCGTTCTCGACCGCTGGCTGGTAGCCGGCGGTCCGCGGTGCGATGTTCAGGTCCGTGATCCGCTTCAGGACCCGGGCCTCCTGCTGGCGCGCGTCGGCGATCTCCTGGGGATAGGGAAGCCGCCGACCTGGAACTCCTCGGCGATCTGCACCTGGCCCCAGCGCGCCAGGCGTCCGCAAGTCAGCCACCTTGCCGATGACCAGATTTCCGCTACCACCGCCGACGTCTTCTGCGGCAAGGTGTCAGTGACTTGCACGCTCGATCATCAGACAACCAGCAAGCGCCTGACGGGCGATGCTGGCGTAGATGGCTATCACGTCGTGCTCGCCATCGAACCCGAACACCTGAATTGACGCGTCACCTAGCTCCTGCAACCGAAGCAGCAGCTCATCGCCTCCCGAAATTGGCTTTCCGGCACGCCGAGCCGAGGCGAGCTTGAGTTCCATCGATTCCCTCAGGGATCTTGCCGAGGTTGTCCCCGTCTGGAAGCTTTCGCGCGGGTCCGCGAGCACTGCAGTCATGCAACGGGCTGGCACCCGATCCGCCGGCTGCATCTCGAGCAGTCGCAGCAAAGCCTCCTTCGACACGTTTCGGACGGTCATGGCGCAACCACACCCAGCCCAGATATCGGACCCTCGAACAACAACTCACTCTCGTAGTATAGGTCCGGCGACGGGATCGGCGTAATGCCCCGTGCCGCTAGGTCCTCAAGAGTGGTCTGCAGGATGACACCGTTCTTGCCCGCGAACCCTTCCGATATAACCCGATCCGTTGAGAACGAGACGAGCCGGCTCGACTCGGTCTCACCGAGATTGTGCAGCAGCGCATCCGCATTACCGAGCGGATCGCCTGGCTCAGCGACACCTCGCAAGGCCGCCCCATAGGCATGATGCGTCTCCGAAACACCCCTGAAGATCTGCGTTCCGGCCGAGCCGGTTTCTTCTGCGGCGGAGCCAATGTCGTCGCCGATGGCGTAGATAGTGAGCTCGTCGGTGAAGGGATCGACGTCACCCTGCAGAAAGTCGGCAAGTATCAGAAGGAAAATGACGCCCGCATTGGAAGAGCCTTCGCAGGCTGCCGATCCCTCGATGTCTTGCAACGACGGCAGCGGTGCCCCTGGAGCTATCCCCAGCCCCGTTGGATCGGTGTTATTGAGCGGGTTGTCGCTGGCGTAGGCGAAGGGCGCCTGGGTTTGGGCGACGAGCGGGTCGAGGGTGAGGAACTGGCTGGTGGCGGGGTCGTAGTACCGGTTGCGGAGGTAGTAGAAGCCGGTTTCGGTGTCCTGGTACTGCCCGGCGTATAGGAGGGGCGTGGTGGCGGTGCCGGTGTGGCTGGTGGTGTTGCCGTAGGCGTCGTAGGTGTAGGTGGCAGTGACGGCGCCAGCGGAGCTGGTCAGCAGCCGGGTGGAGCCGAGCTGGTCGTGCAGGAGGTAGGTGGGGGTGCCTGCGGAGCTGATCTGCTCGATGGGAAGGCCGGCGGGGCCGTAGAGGTAGCTGGTGGTGCCGTCGGTGAGCAGCGTGGGGATGCTGGTGTTGATGTTCCAGGCGTAGGTGGCGGTGGTGGTGCCGGTGGTTTTGGTGGCGCGCAGGCCGTCGCCGTTGTAGGTGTAGCTGGTGGGGGTGCCGGCGGGCGGGGTGTAGCTGGTGAGCTGGCTGGCCTGGTTGTAGCCGTAGCTGGTGGTGGCGCTGCTGGTGGTGGCGCTGACGCGGTCGCCGCGGGGGTTGTAGCTGTAGGTCGTCGCGGCGCCTGTGGCGGGGGTTGAGGCGGTCAGCTGGCTGGCGGTGTCGAACGTCTGGGTGGTGCCGCCGAGGGTGGTGGGGTCGCCGGCCTTGTCGTAGCTTTCGCTGGTGGTGTTGACGGCGGTGAGCTGGAGCAGCGGGTTGTAGGTGTAGGTCTGGGCGGGAGCGCTGATGGCGGTGCCGGCAGTGGTGGTGGAGGCGAGCTCGGCGTCTTTGCCGCGGGTGTAGGTGAAGCTGGCCAGGGTGCCGCTGGCGGTGGTGTCGGTGATGGAGGTGACCTGGTCGGCGGTGTTGAGGCCGGTGGTGGCTGTGATTCCGTTCGGGTAGACGGCGCTGGTGAGGACGTTGTCGCTGTTGTAGCCGAAGGTGGTCTTGCTGGTGTTCCAGTCGGTGAGGGAGGTCAGGCGCTGGGCGGTGTCGTAGCCGTCGGTGACGTTCTTGCCGTTGGGGTAGGTCACGGTGGTGATGCTGCTGTCGAGGTTGTAGCCGTAGCTGATGGCCTGGCCGGCGCCGTTGGTGACCTTGGTGAGCCGTCCGTCGTTGTCGTAGGTGTAGGCGGTGCTGCCGGTGGCGTCGGTCATCGAGGTGCGGTTCCCGGCCGGGTCGTAGCCGTAGCCGGCGGCGTGGGTGGTGCCGTCGGAGTAGCTGACCGCGGTGAGCCGGTTGGCGTTGTTGTAGGTGCTGGTGGTGACGAGCGCGTCGGGGCTGGTCACGGTGACCAGGTTGCCGTCGGGGTCGTAGGCGGAGCTGGTGAGGCGGCCGAGCGGGTCGGTGACCGAGGTGACCCGGCCGAGCGGGTCGTAGATGTAGGTGGTGGTGTTCCCGGCCGCGTTGGTGGACGAGGTCTGGTGCTGGTCCAGGTCGTAGGTGTAGGACAGGGTGGTGGTGTCGGGCCGGGTGACGGAGGTGAGGTCGTCGGCCAGGTCGTAGTGGCTGGTGGTGGTGTTGCCGTCCGGGTCGGTGATGGTCGCGGTGTTCCCGTCGCCGTCGTAGGTGTAGCTGGTCGTGTGGGTGAGCGGGTCGGTGACCGAGGTGAGGTGTCCTGCCGGGTCGTAGGCGTAGGTGGTGATCTTGCCGAGGGCGTTGGTGACGGTGGTGCGGTTGCCGTCGGCGTCGTACCGGTAGCTGGTGGCGTGGCCCAGCGGGTCGGTGACCGAGGTGAGGTCGTCGGTCTTGTCGTAGGCGTAGGTGGTGGTGTTGCCGAGCGGGTCCTTGACGGCGGTGAGCCGCCCGTCGCTGTCGTACCCGTCGGTGGTGATGTTCCCGGCCGGGTCGGTGGTGGTGGCCAGGTTGTCGGCGGTGTCGTAGGTGTAGCTGGTGGTCTTCAGGTCGGGGTTGGTGGCGGTCTTGACCTGCCCGTCGGGGAAGTAGGTGTAGCTGGCCTGGTCTCCGGCGGGGTCGGTGACCGAGGACAGCAGCCCGGCGGTCGTGTAGGCGCTGGTGGTGATGTTGCCGCGCCCGTCGGTGTGGGTGAGGACCTCGTTCATGCTGTTGTAGGTCCAGGTCTGGGTGTAGTACAGCGGCGCCGGGTCTGTCTTGGACAGCATGTTCCCGTGCGCGTCGTAGGTCATGGTGGTGACGTTGCCGAGCGGGTCAGTGACCTGGGTCAGGTCCAGGTTGCTGTCGTAGCCGTAGTACGTGACCCCGCCGAGCGGGCTGGTCTGGCGGAGCAGCACGTTCGCGTTGTAGACGTCGGTGATCACCCCGCCATCCGGCTGCGTAGTGGTCGCGGTCTGGGTAGCGGCGTTCCACCCGAACGTGGTGATCTTCCCGTCGGCGTTGGTCTGCGAGGTGACCCGGCCGGCGGCGTTGTAGGCGTTGGTCAGGACAACCTTCGCGTTGGGGTCGGTGATCGTGGTCAGCTGGCCCGCGGAGTTGTAGCCGTACCTCGTGACTCCGCCGCGCATGCCGGTGACCGAGGTCAGCCGGCCGCTGGTGTAGGCGTAGGTGACGGTGCGGGCGTCGGGCATGGTCAGCTTGGTGAGCAGCCCGGAGGTATAGGCCAGGGTGACGACCCGGCCGCCGGCGTCCTTGACGGAGGTGAGCTGGCTGCCGGTGTAGGTCATGGTCAGGCCGGTGCCGGACCGGTCGGTCATCGACGTGAGCTGGCCGGCGGTGCTGAAGGCCAGGTGCGTCCCGCCGGGTGTCACGATCTGGTAGCCGCCCGATATCGCGGTCAGGGCCGGGTAGACGCCGGGGGCTCCGGTGAACGATCCGTTAGCGTTCTTGGTGAACACCATCTGCTGCCCGTCGCCCGAGGTGAACGTGGCATTACCGGAACCATCGAAACTGAGCCCGGCCTGGTACGGGTCGGTCCAGCCCGGCCCCAGCGGGCAGGCGGCGGTAACCAGCGAGGTATAGGCACGGGTGAACCCGAACGTGACCCCGGGACCCGGCAGGTTCGCGTCGGTGGCGGTGTCGCTGTACGCGCCGGTCGCGGTGTTTACCGGATCGCCTCGGGAGGCTTCCGGCTGCGCCGCCAGCGCGCACGGCGCGCACCCGTACGTCTGGGCGGCCGGGACGCCCGGCGGGAACTGCGCCGGGCCCGGCGGCAGCATGCCCAGCGCGTTCCCGCTGACATCGGTGTACCACACGGTGCCATCGGGCGCCCAGCCGATGTGAGAGGATCCCACGTTGGAGCCGACGGTCGGGGTGAACGACAAAAGCCCGCCGGTGGTGATCTGCCCGATGGCATTGACCGCCACGAAGACCAGCGCGCCAGTGGTGCGATCCGCGACGATGTTGTTCCCAGAGGTGTAGGTCGCGGTAGCGGGCGGAATCTGATACAGCGTGTAGCTGCCGCTGGTGGTCATGGCGCCGATCGCGCTGTTGTCAGCGAACCACAGTCGGCCGTCCGGGCCCGTGGTGATCCCGGCCAGCTCCGACGTCGACGGCATCTGGAACTGAGTCAGCGCGCCCCCGGTCGTGATCCGCTCGATCAGGTCATTCTGGGCGTCCGTAAACCACATCGCCCCGTCCGGCCCGGCCGTGATCCCCTCCAGTGAGGCCCCCGAGGTATTTACCTCAAATGTGGTCACCGCCCCCGCCGGGGTGACATAACCGACAAAGGACCCGAAGCCTCCCGGCGCCGTGAACCACACGTTGCCGTCCGGCCCCCGGGTGGTCTCCTGGGCGTCAGCGAAGGGGGGGAGCGCGAAAAAGGTGATCGCCCCGGACGGCGTTATCCGCCCGATGTTGCCGTCATCGGCGAACCACAGGTTCCCGTCCGCCCCGGCGGTGATCCCCAGCGGGCTGCCGCCGAAGGCGCCGCCGGGCAGCGGATACTCCGTGAACGAGCCGCCCTCGGTCACCCGCCCGACCTTGTTAGCCCCAACCTCGGTGAACCACGCCGAATCGTCCGGTGTCACGGCCACGCCGACAGGGCTGCTGGACGCTGTCGGTACCGGGTACTCCACATCGCCGCCCGAGCCAGCGGCGAACGCGGTCAGCTGGATCGGGCTCTGATGCCGCGTGCCCGGCGGGCGGGAATCAGCCGCGGCCCGGGTCCAGGCGCTGCGAGGCCAGGGAGCCACCCGTGCTCGCACGACACGGCCCCGTGCCCGCACCACCTTCGCGTGCCGCACGTGAATCACCCGAAGCGACGGACGGACCGGCGGAACCAGGCGAGTCGGATGCACGGACGGGGCGTGACCGGCTGTCATCGCCCGGGCAGGCGCGGGCACGGCAGACACCAGGCCCAGCAGCAGGCCGGCGACCGCGAGAAGGCACGCAACAATGCGGGTACGCAGTACGCTATCCTCCCAGATCAGCATGAAGGCGGACCAGGCGTGTCAGTCTTGGAGGTCCCTGACAAACCAGATGATGATTCTCAACTCACGAGTCGTCAAGAATTATTAAAAAAAATGAAAAATGATCCTTTGCAGAATCCGCCACGATGCGTAATCGCCGCAGGACAGCCGGCCGCCGCGTCGTCGCGTGGCGGGAGGCTCCAGCTCAGCGGACTGTTCGCCAGCCGGAGTTCAGCAGGCCGGGCCGGGCACTAACCCTCGGCTTTCGCGCCGGGCAAGCTTGGTTACTCGTCTGCATTATAAGGGGCATTGACCGGGGAGGATTGGGTTTGTCCGGGACCGCCCGCGCCAGGTCGAAAGCGAGGTTGTCGCGATGTGCGTGTCCGGGGCGCTTCGCAGGCCGGCCTCGGTGACGTGGACCGCGTCGTGACTGTACTTGTGATGCGCTGCTCTTCGGTGCCGTCCAGCTCCTGGAGCCGGGTCAACGGCGAGCGCGGCCCGTCGGTCGTGCGCCGGATACTGAACGGCCTCCGCGTAGACCTTTGGCTCTTTTGGACTTAGTTAGGCTCTTTTCGCCACATCAAATACCGAGCAGATACTCGAAAATAAGCCGCTGAACTGGTGGGCGGTACTGGGATTGAACCAGTGACCTCTTCCGTGTCAGGGAAGCGCTCTCCCGCTGAGCTAACCGCCCGCGAGGCGGAAGCGGGAATCGAACCCGCGTACAGGGCTTTGCAGGCCCTTGCCTAAGCCACTCGGCCATTCCGCCACCGGCTTGCTCCTGTCCGGGAGCCGTAGCCCCTCCCGTCCGGGAGCCGTGCCATGGTACCGAAGAACCGTGTGGACCGTCCGCTGGGGAGACGGCGTCCGGCACCTCGGAGCGGACGACGGGATTCGAACCCGCGACCCTCACCTTGGCAAGGTGATGCTCTACCACTGAGCCACGTCCGCACATCCTCGCCGGGGCGAGGTGCTCACCGGGCATGCCCGGCGCGCGTTCAGAACTGTAGCCGATCCTGCCCCGCCGGCAAACTCACCTTAGCGCGAGTCGCGGCTCAGGCACGAGATCATCTGCGGTCATGGTTCGCTCCCGGACGAAGGGTAGGCGGGATAACGTCGGAGGATGGCAGCTATCCGACAGCCCGGCCCGCAGGTCGTCAGGGGCACCGAGGGGGCCAGCGGCACTGCGGCGCGAGCCCCGACGGCGACCGGCTACCGGGCGGACATCGCGCCGGTGGCCGCTCTCCTCGCCGATCCGGCGCGCGCGTCCATGCTGACCGCGCTGCTGGACGGGCCGCCGCTGGCCGCGGGGGAGCTGAGCCAGGTGGCCGGGATCAGCGCCGCTACCGCCAGTGCGCACCTGGCGAGACTGCTGGAGGGCGGGCTGGTCCGGGTGACGCGGCAGGGACGCCACCGGTATTACCGGCTGGCCGGCCACGAGGTTGCGGAGATCATCGAGGTGATGTCGCGGATCAGCCCGGTCCGGCCGGTGCGCAGCCTGCGCCAGTCGCGTGAGGCGGTCGCGCTGGCCGAGGCCCGTACCTGCTACGACCACCTGGCCGGGCGGGCCGGGGTGGCGCTGCTGGACGCGCTGCTGGAGGCGGGGATGCTGGCCGGCGTCGGCACCGGCGGTCCTGACCTGGACGGCACTGGCACGGACGGCACCGGCTCTGACCTGGCGGCCGAGTACGAGGTGACGCAGACCGGCACGGGCGCCCTGGCCGCCTTCGGCGTGGACGTGAGCGCGGTGAGACGGTCGAGGCGGCGGTTCGCGGGGGCCTGCCTCGACTGGACGCAGCGACGCCCGCACCTGTCGGGGGCGCTCGGCGCGGCCATCACCGCGCGCCTGATCGACCTCGGCTGGATCAGCCGGGGCCCCAGCCGGCGCGCGGTCCGAGTCACGCCGGCGGGCCGGGCGGGGCTGGCCGAGACGTTCGGCTGGGCCGCGGCGGATTAGGGCCGCCGGCGGCGGGGCGAGATGAGCGCTCTGCTAGCCGTTTTGCCTATTGGGGACAGCTGGGGGAGCGTTCGGGCCGCCCAGGTGGCAGGCTGGCAGCCATGCGAACTGTGATCGTCACCGGCGACGCTCTGACCATCGATGATGTCGTGGACGTGGCGCTGGGCGCCGCGCGCGCCGAGCTCGGGCCCGACGTCAATGACCGGATGCGGTTCAGCCGGGAGGTGGTGACCGCCGCGCTGGCGGGCGACGCCGCCGTCTACGGGGTCAATACGGGGTTCGGCGCGCTCGCCGATACGACCGTGGGGGAGCAGGACCTGACCCGGCTGCAGCGGGCGATCATCGTGTCGCACGCGGCCGGGACGGGGGAGCCGCTGGACGACGCCGCGATCCGGGCGATCCTGCTGCTGCGCGCGCGAACGCTGGCGGCCGGCTACTCCGGGGTCCGCATCGAGCTGCCGGCCCGGCTGCTCGAGCTGCTGGAACGCGGCCTGCTGCCGGTCGTCCCCGGCAAGGGATCCGTGGGCGCCTCCGGCGACCTGGCCCAGCTCGCGCACCTGGCCCAGCCGCTGATCGGCGAGGGACGCCTGCGCGGCCCCGGCGACGGGCCGCGGGGCCGGCCTGCCGGCGAGGTGCTCGCCGAGCACCAGATCACCCCGCTCGTGCTCGCGCCCAAGGAGGGCCTGTCCCTGGTCAACGGGACCGAGCCGATGCAGGCCCTGCTCGCTTTCTCCATCCGGGACGCGGAGCTGCTCGTTCAGGCCGCCGACATCGCCTGCGCGCTGTCGATCGAGGCCCTGCTCGGCACCGACCGGCCCTACGACGAGCGGGTGCAGGTCATCCGCCCGCATCCCGGCCAGCTCGACAGCGCGGCGAACCTGCGCGCGCTGCTGGCCGGCTCGGGCCTGATGGCCAGCCACCGGCACAGCAGGCACGCGGTCCAGGACGCCTACTGCCTGCGCTGCGCGCCGCAGGTGCACGGAGCGGTCCGCGACGTTCTGTCGTTCGCGCGGGGCATCCTGGAGACCGAGCTCGGGGCCGTGGTGGACAACCCGGTCATCGTGCCCGACGGCGAGGTGATGACCACCGGCAATTTCCACGGCGAGCCGCTGGCGTTCGCCGGCGACATGCTCGCGATGGCGATCTCGGAGCTGGCCAGCATCAGCGAGCGCCGGGTGGACAGGATGCTGGACCCCGCGTTCTCGCGCGGGCTGCCGCCGTTCCTGGCCCCCGACGCGGGCACTAACTCGGGCTTCATGCTCGCCCAGTACACCGCGGCGTCGCTGGTCAGCGAGAACAAGGTGCTTGCCCACCCGTCGTCGGTGGACACCATCCCCACGTCGGGCAAGCAGGAGGACCACGTCTCGATGGGCTGGACGTCGGTGCGCAAGCTGCGCGAGGTGGTCACCAACGTGCGCACCTGCCTGGCCGTGGAGATCCTGTGCGCGACACAGGGCATCGGGCTGCGCGCGTCCATCGCCGAGCCGAGCGGCCCGATGAGCGCCGTGCACGCTGCTGTCCGAGCCCGGGTGCCGGCCATGGACGTCGACCGGGAAGTCGCCGAGCAGATAGCGGCGGTCGAGGAGCTAATTCCCGCACTCTGCAAAACGGCTAGCGCGCGGTGCGGTGGGTTGCGCTAGGTTTCCTCCCGTGACCGTGTGGATGAACGGGGCGTTGTACCCCGACGATGAGGCCAGGATCTCGATCTTCGACCACGGGCTGGTCGTGGGCGACGGGGTCTTCGAGACGATCAAGGTGGCGCGGGGCGTGCCGTTCGCGCTGACCCGGCACCTGGTGCGGCTGGCTCGCTCGGCCGCCGGGCTCGGGCTGCCCGAGCCGGACCTGGACGCCATCAAGGCGGGCGCGCTGGCCGTGATCGAGGCGTCGCCGGCGGTGGAGCTGGCCCGGCTGCGGATCACCGTTACCGGCGGGATCTCGCCGCTCGGCTCGGAGCGGGGCGGCGAGCCGGTGACCGCGATCGCCGCGATGGCCGAGGCCAAGGCCCCCACGCCGACCGTGGACGTGACCATGGTCCCGTGGCCGCGCAACGAGCGCGGTGCCCTGGCCGGGCTCAAGACCACGTCGTACGGGGAGAACGTGCTGGCGCTGGCATACGCGGCCGAGCACGGCGGGGCCGAGGCGATCTTCGCGAACTCGGTCGGCAATCTGTGCGAGGGTACCGGCAGCAACGTGTTCGTGGTGCAGGCAGGCCGGCTCCTGACGCCGCCGCTGTCCGCCGGGCCGCTGGCCGGGGTGACCAGGGCGCTGGTGATCGAGTGGGCCGGCGCCGCCGAGGAGGACCTGCCCGGCCGAGGCGCTGGCCACGGCAGACGAGGCCTTCCTGACCGGGACCACCAGGGACGTGCAGCCCATCCGCGTCGTCAGCGGGTCCGCGCTGCCCGCGGCACCGGGGCCGGTGACCAGGAAGGCCGCCGAGGTGTTTGCGATGAGATCAGCGGAAACCGTCGACCCGTAAAAGCGCCTTCTGCGTGGCTGCGACTGGCGGCGTGACGCCTGGGTCAGCGGCTCCGTTCCTTGATCCCGAAGGATCCTGGTGGTCAGGACCACCAACATCCTTCGGGATCAAGGAACGACACACGCCGCGGGTGCCGAGGGCGCTCGTGGGAGCGGCAGCCGCGATGCTTGGTACGCGCGGATGCGCTAGTCTGTGATCGCTCTGCGGGACGCTGACGCGGCCTGCGGCCCGGGCGATTGGCTCAGCGGGAGAGCGCCTCGTTCACACCGAGGAGGTCACTGGTTCGATCCCAGTATCGCCCACCCAGCTCAGCGGCCAGTTGCGATCTTGTAACTGGCCGTTTTCGTTGCCTACACCGGTCCAAGCGGAAGATGACCGTCAACGATCGCCGGTCTCTTGCCAGGCCAGGCAGATAATCGTCAACATACGTGCTGCCCAGCACCACGGCAGGTCAGCCGGGCAAGTCTGCGGCGGGGATTCAGGTTACGAGCAGGCGGAGGCCAAGCTCGGCCGCCTCGAGATGGACGAGGTCACGGTTACGTTCGGCCCACCGGCCGGATGCGAGGTCATCACGGAGGCTGCGCACTGCCCGCTGCTCGGCGTCCGGCCCGACTCTGGCCCACACCGATATTCCGCGACGTACATGATCGTCCAGGTATGCCTCGGGCCGGCGCCAGTAGGCCTCGAAGAAGCCGTCGGCGCAGTCCCACGGAATGAGGACCGGCTCCATCCGGGCTCCGATCGCGCGGGCCAGCTCGGTCAGCGAAGGTCGGCCGGCGAAGAGGTCAGCGACCTCGGGCAGGTAGTCACGAGTAAGCCAGAACCGGCGACGCCATCCGGCGTCACTGGCGTCGTACGTGAACACCACCACGCGCCGGGCCACGCGCCGCATTTCGCGCAGCCCGGCGATCGGGTCCGGCCAGTGATGAACGGTGCTAAAAGCCATCGCGGCGTCGAAGGACTGGTCCTCGAACGGAAGGCTCTCCGCGGCGGCAGCCACGCACGGCGCTGCGCCTGCGGGACGCTGCGCCCGCATGACCGCCGACGGTTCGACCGCGGTGACGTCGCGGCCGGGAGGCTCGTAGGAGCCGGTGCCCGCCCCGACATTCAGTACGGTCCGCGCATCGCCGAGCGCAGCCCAGACCTGCGCGGCGATCCGCGGCTCGGTGCGCCGCGTGACGGTGTATGTGGCTCCGATGGCGTCATACAACTGCGCGCTGGGCATGTCGCTGCCTTCCTGGCCGTCACCATCCCCACGCCGCGCACGTGGCCTGGCGCCGCTGCCCTGGATGCATGATCACTTGCGCACCATTTCACCACATTGGCCGGCCTGACGTTCCGGAGGTCGGTTGCGGACGCACTCGCTCACCGGGCGCACCGGGCGCGCCAGCCGGCCCCTCGCCTGTCTAAGATGACCCGGTGACAACAGCCGGGTATCTGCGCTTCCCCCACCTCCATGATGACTTGCTCACCTTCGTCGCCGAGGACGACGTCTGGCTAGCCCCGCTCGCGGGTGGCCGGGCCTGGCGGGTCACCGCCGACCAGGGCGAGGCCAGCTTCCCGAGGATCTCGCCCGACGGCGCCTTGATCGCCTGGACGAGCAAGCGCGACGGACACCCCGAGATCTACCTGACCGGGATCGGCGGCGGTCCTGGCCGCAGGCTCACCTACTGGAGCGACCCGGGGACCAGGACATGCGGATGGTCACCCGACGGCGAGGTTCTGGGGATCACCGCTGCCGGGCAGCCGTTCGGGCACTACACCTGGGCACACGCGCTGCCGGTGACCGTCGGCGCCGCCACGCGCCGGCTGGATTACGGGCCGGTCGGCGATATCGCCGTGGAGCGCGGGGCGGTCGCGCTGCTCAACGGCACATTCGGACGCGACCCCGCGTTCTGGAAGCGCTACCGGGGCGGCACATCGGGTCGGCTGTGGGTGTCCGCGCAGGACTCCGGCGCGCAGCCGGGCCAGGACAGCGCGCCCTTCCGTCGCGTCCTGGCCGACGTCCGCGGTCAGTTCTTCAGCCCCATGCTGGTCGGCAGCCGGCTTGCCTTCCTGTCCGACCATGAGGGCACCGGCAATGTGTACTCGTGCGCGCTGGATGGCTCCGACCTGCGCCGCCACACCAGCCACGACGGGTTCTACGCGCGCAACGCCAGCACCGACGGCAGCCGCATCACCTACCAGTGCGCAGGCGACATCTGGCTGCTGGACGACCTGACCGGGGCGCAGCCGCGCCAGGCCGAGGTCACGCTCGGCTCGCCGGCCGCGCCGCGGGCGGCGCGGCTGATCTCCGCGCAGGACCATCTGGGCTCTCTGTCCTGCGATGCCTCCGGGCAGGCCAGCGCCGTCGAGGTCCGCGGCACCGTGCACTGGCTCGCCCACCGGGATGGCCCCGCCACGGCGCTGTCAGTGGTGCCGGGGACCAGGGCGCGGATGCCCAGGGTCCTCGGCACAGCCGGGCAGGTCGTCTGGGTGACCGACGCCGAGGGCGAGGACGCGCTGGAGATATCCGGCAGTGCGCCGGGCACCGAGCCCCGGCGGCTGGCCAGCGGGGCGATCGGCCGGGTCTACGGCCTGGCGGCCGCACCTGATGGCAGCGCCGTGGCGGCGGCCGCGCACGATGGCCGGCTGCTGCTCGTCGACGTCCATTCCGGCGAGGTCACCGAACTGGCCAGCTCGGGCAACGGCGAGGTGACAGGGCTGGCCTGGTCACCGGACTCGGCGTGGCTGGCGTGGTCCCAGCCCTGTAATCCCCACGAGGTACCGCTCAGCCAGATCCGGCTCGCGCGACTGGCTGACCGCGAGATCGTCGACGCCACCGACGGCCGGTTCAGCGACACTGAGCCCGCATTCACCCCGGACGGCCGGTACCTTGCGTTCCTGTCCCGCCGGAACTTCGATCCGGTCTACGACGCCCACGTGTTCGATCTGTCATTCCCGTTCGGCTCCCGTCCGTACCTGATCCCGCTGGCGGCGAGCACGCCGTCACCGTTCGATCCGGTGCTCGGCGGCCGGCCGCCCGGCGGCGAGGACGCGGCCAGGCCTTCGGGCGACACCGGGCCTGCGGCCGGCCAGCAGGTCGGCGGCAGCGACGGCGGCACGTCGGCCAGCTCGGCGGCTGATCCAGCGGCCGGGCCGGTCGTTACCGTCGATGTTGACGGCCTGGCCGCCCGGGTGGTGCAGGTGCCGGTCCCCGAATCGCGCTATTCCTCGCTGCGGGCCGTCAAGGACGGCCTGGCCTGGCTCAAGGAGCCGCTGACCGGCAATCTGGGCGAGGGCGGCGCGCACTCGGGCGACGCCGCTCCGCGGGCCACGCTGGAGTACTTCGACCTGGGCAAGCGCCGGTGCACTGAGCTGCAGGCTGAGCTCGACTGGTTTGCGGCGAGCGGCGATGGAACGCGGCTGGTTATCAGCGATCACGGGACGGTCACCGTCGTGCCCGCCGACCACAAGGCCGATCCAGACGATGCGGCGGAGCGGGTCCAGGTCGACCTGTCCCGCGCACGCTTCCTGGCCGAGCCGGCCGCCCTGTGGAGCGACGGCTTCGCCGAGGCGGGCCGGATCGTCCGGCATGACTTCTGGGTGCCTGACCTGGCCGAGGTCGACTGGACGGGGGTACTCGACCGCTACCGGCCGCTGCTGGACAAGATCGCCGGGCAGAGCGACTTCGCGGACTTGCTCTGGGAGATCCTTGGCGAGCTCGGCGCATCGCACGGATATGCGCGCCAGGTGCCGCGGCCCGGCGCAGACAGCACCGAAGCCAGGGCGGTTGGCTTGCTCGGCGCCGATCTGGCCGCAGACGATGCCGGGGCCTGGCGGATTGCCCGCGTCGTGCCGGGTGATTCGTCCGATCCACGGGCCCGCTCCCCGCTCGCCGCGCCCGGTATCGGGATCGGGGAGGGCGATGTGGTGCTGGCTGTCGACGGACAGCAGGTGGACCCGCAGGCCGGTCCCGGCCCGCTGCTGGTCGGCTCGGCCGGCAAGCCCGCCGAGCTGACGATCGCGCCAGCGGGCGGCGGCGAGCCGCGCCGCATCGCGGTCGTCCCGCTCAAGGACGAACGCCAGCTGCGCTACCTGGACTGGGTAGCCGGCCGCCGTCAGCTCGTGCGGCAGCTCAGCGGCGGCAAGATCGGCTACCTGCACGTTCCCGACATGATGAGCGGAGGCTGGGCCGACTTCCATCGTGACCTGCGCGGCGAGATGACCTTCGACGCCCTCATCATCGACATCCGCAGCAACAGCGGCGGGCACACGTCCCAGCTGGTGGTGGAGAAGCTAGCCCGGCGGGTGATCGCCTGGAACGTGCCGCGCGGGCTGCAGGCGGCGACCTACCCGTTCGACGCGCCGCGCGGCCCGGTGGTGGCCCTGGCCGACGAGCACGCGGGATCGGACGGCGACATCGTCACGGCCGCCATCCGGACTCTGGGGCTCGGACCCGTGGTAGGAACGCGCACCTGGGGCGGTGTGATCGGCATCGACGAGTGGCATGAGCTCGTCGACGGCAGCGCGATCACAGTCCCGCGCTACGCGTTCTGGTTCAGCGAATTCGGCTGGGGCGTGGAGAACTACGGGGTCGACCCCGACGTCGAGGTCGTTCTCTCGCCCGATGACTGGGCCGCGGGCAACGACAGGCAGCTCAGCACAGCCGTCACGCTGGCGCTCGAGGCGCTGGCCGCCAGGCCAGCCGCAGCCGCCCCGCCAACCACTGACCGGCCGTCGCGGCGCCGCCCGGCGCTGCCGCCGCAGCAGCACGGCTGAGCGGGTTCACGCCCGGACCGCGTACATGCAGGTGCGTCCCATGCCATCGCGCCCGCTCCAGACATGGGACGCACTATAGACACGCCGCTAGCGCGGCACATTGCCGTCGGCACGGAAGATGGGCCAGCCGATCTCGGTTGTCCAGTCGGCTGCGTCGGGTGTGTCGATGGCGCCGCGGAGGTAGTACTCGCGCAGCGGCCCGTCGACGCTGATCTCGTGCGCGGTAGCGTATGAGCCGAGCTTGCCGTAGGTGAGGTCTACGTCGGCGAGGTTGCCGGGATGACTGATGACGGCCAGTTCTGCGGCGGGGATCACGACGGGCGCCACGCGTCCGATGGCGCGCACTGGTCCGTGGACGGGGATGAACACGGTGGCCTCGCCGCGGTCGTGCTGGAAGAGCTCGCTTGGGTAGAGGCCGCCGCTGGGGCCGGTGGCGTGCAGGTGCTGGGCGCGCAGGCTGGCGTGCAGCTCGCCGAGGGCGCCTTCCCACCAGGGGAGGACATCTTCGCGGTCAACGATCTGCCGAATGGCGGCAGCGGGGGTGGCCGGGACGCTGCGGTGCCCGATCGCGGGAGCCGTGTCAGGTGGCTGAAGCAGGTTGCGGAGCGAATCGACCGCGGCACGGGTCCGGGCTAGCTCGGTTTCCAGCCGGTCGAGATGGGCGGCGATCAGGGCGCTGCGTGACGGTGCGTCAGGTGCGGTGAGCACGGCCTTGACGTCGGCTACCGGCATCTCCAGGTCCCGCAGCCGCCGGATAACCTGCGCGGCCGGGATCTGCTGGTCGGAGTAGTACCGGTAGCCGGTGTCGGGGTTCACCTGCGCGGGCTCGAGCAGCCCGACCTGATGGTAGTGGCGCAGGGTCTTGACGCTCAGGTGGGTGATCCGGGAGAAGTCACCGACGGTGAGTGCTGCGGCCATCACCCCATTGTGAACCCTCCCGTGGCAGGAGGGTCAAAGGCCGATCGGGGGGTTGACCCTCCCGAGGCGGGAGCAGCCAGCGTGGAGGCTGTCACCGAGCGGTGACGGAGATTCACCGCAGTTACCTGCGAAGGAGCACAGCCATGACCGACACACCAGCCCTCGATCCCGTGCTGGCCGAGCACATCGCCGCTGTCAATGCCTTCGACGAGGACGCCATCGTGGCGACCTTCGCCGCCGATGCCCTGGTCAACGACGCCCGCCGGGAGTTCTGGGGGATTGAGGCCATCCGCCGGTGGGTGGCCAGGGAGATGGTCGGCGACAAGGTCACCCTGCAGGTCCTCGAGGTCCTTGACCACTACGGCGACACCATCGTCCGGGCCAGGTACGACGGCGAGTACGACAAGACGAATCTGCCTCCCGGCGATCTGATCATGACCAACTACTTCACCGTCCGGGACGGCAAGATCATCACCCTCATCGTCATCCGGAACACCCCCGCTACCTTCTGACCCTGGGCTCGGCGAGCCGGTAGACACCCGGCTGCGCCGCCGCTCACTCCCGGTGCGCCGCGCAGGACACGGGCACGCAGCACGCCAGCAATGGCGGACCTGGCAGCTCAAGATCATAATTCAAGATCACTATTCAAGATCACTAAATCGGAAGTTTCCACGGTTCGAGGGATTGTCAGGCACCGAATCATCAGACGGTTCTCCCTACTGGCCAGTAATCGCCGGGAGATGGCGTTCGTGCGCCATCGATAGGAACTTGTGACATTTCCATTATCGAATCGGAATCACGGCAAAATTACTGTCGAAGGGAGCTGTGACCGGGACGACAGTGAGCGATGACGTGCGGCGCCCTGTCCAGGAGCCCGGCTCTGCACCGGTCGGTGCGGGCAGCGATTGGTGCCGAGTAAGGCAGATCGATCGGTGCCGAGTAGGACGCCGAGTAGCACAGAGAGGCGGCGAGCGACGACCCCGACCTGCGACGTGCGACATCTTCCGCATTTACGCCGGGAGATGGCGCTCTCGAGACGTCGGCAGTTATGGGCCGCCGTGCGCGCGCGCCATTTATTGGCGCGCGAAAGCATGAAGTTGCGCCCACAACAAAGGAGTTATTATGTTTCCACGCGGACGCAAGCTGCGGCTGGCGGGGGTATCCGCCGTTGCGGCGGTCGCCCTGCTGGCCGCGGGCTGCGGTGCCAGCAGCGGCAGCAGCTCATCGAACTCGTCAGGGACCCCGGTCAAGGGCGGCACGGCGACGGTCGCGCTGCCGGCCGGCATCACCTATAGCTGGATCTTCCCCTTCTACGCGATCACGAACGCGAGCGTCTACAACGACGAGCAGTTCCAGTTCCTGATGTACCGGCCGCTGTACATGTTCGGCAACAACACCAACACCTCGGTGACCGTCAACTACCCGCTGTCGCCCGCCAACGCCCCGGTGTACAGCAACGGCGGCAAGACCGTGGTCGTCAACATGAAGGGCTGGAAGTGGTCCAACGGCGAGACCGTCGACGCCAAGTCCCTGATCTTCTTCCTGAACATGACAGAAGCGGAGAAGGCGAACTGGTACGCCTACTCCAAGGGCCTGCTGCCCGACAACATCGTCTCCTACAAGGCCACCGGGCCCAACCAGGTGACCATGCAGCTCAACCGGGCCTACTCCGGCCTCTGGTTCACCTATAACCAGCTCGCGGAGCTCAACCCGATGCCGATGGCCTGGGACGTCACCAGCCTGAACGCCAAGCCGGGCAGCGGCGGCTGCATCACCGACAGCGCCGCGGACCACTGGGCCAAGTGCTCGGCCGTCTACACCTTCCTCACCGCCCAGTCGAAGCAGGCCGCGACCTATGCGACCAGCCCGCTGTGGTCGGTGACGGACGGGCCGTGGAAGCTGTCCAGCTTCAGCACGACGGGCAACGTGACGATGGTGCCGAACACGGCGTACTCAGGCAGCCCCAAGCCGAAGCTGGCGGCGGTCAAGTTCGTGCCGTTCACCGCCGACTCGGCCGAGTACACGGCGCTGAAGACCGGGCAGGTCGACATAGGCAACATCCCGCCTGCGGACCTGCCGCAGAAGCCGGCCAACTCGGCGCTGCCTTCCACTGACCCGCTGGGCAGCTCCGGCCACTACCTGGAGCCGTTCTACTCCTACGGCATCCAGTACATGCAGCCGAACTTCAACAACCCGACAGTGGGCTTCATGGTCCGGCAGCTCTACATCCGGCAGGCCATGCAGGAGGCCTTCGATCAGCCCGGTATCAGCAAGGCGATCTACCGCGGATACGCGATCCCGACCTCAGGGCCGGTCCCGAACGTCCCGCCGAACCAGTGGACGCCGGCGATCCAGCGCGCGAACAACGGCCAGGGCGCGTACCCGTTCAGCCTGTCGAAGGCTACGGCGCTGCTGACCAGCCACGGCTGGTCCAAGGTGGGTGGCGTGATGACCTGCCAGGACCCGGCCAAGTGCGGCACCGGCATCACGAAGGGCCAGCAGCTGAAGTTCACGGTGAACTACTCGACCGGCATGGCCGCCGCCACGGCGATGTATCAGGTTTACAAGTCCGACGCTTCCAAGGTCGGCATCGACATCAACCTCGTCGGGCAGTCGTTCAACACGATCATCGGCGAGAGCGCGCCGTGTGCGCCGATGGGCCCGAAGTGCAACGTGCAGGTGTTTGCCTACGGCGGCTGGAGCTTCGACGGCCCTGGCTTCGAGCCGACCGGCGAGCCGCTGTTCCAGACCGGAGCGGGCTCGAACTCCGGCAACTACTCCAACCCGACGATGGACAACCTGATCACCCAGACGCACACCAACGGCAGCCTGACGGTGTTCCACAACTACGCCACGTTCGGGGCGCAGCAGCTGCCGTTCATCTGGGTGCCGAGCCCGAACCCCTTCCAGATCCAGGCGGTCAACAGCAAGCTGCGCAACGTCACGTTCAACTCGCTGTTCACACTGCTGCCCGAGTACTGGTACTTCACCAAGTAGTCACGGATCGTCCCTGGGTGCCGTCCCGCCGCGAGGCGGGACGGCACCCAGGGCGAACAGGTGCGGCTGGCTGCCGCGAGGCGTGGGAGGTAAGCATGAGCCGGATAAAGGCCGCGGGCATCGCCCCCGCTGGCCGGGAAACGGTGGCGCGATGATCGGGTGGCTGATCCGGCGGGTCGCGCAGGCTCTGATCGTGCTGTTCTTCGTGACGGTGTTCACGCTGTTCCTGGTGCATCTTTTCCCCGGCGGCCCGATCCGGGCGCTGCTCGGCCCGCGGGCCACCGTCCAGCAGGTCGCCCACTACAACCAGCTCTACGGCTTTGACCAGCCGTTCTACGTGCAGTACCTCAAGTGGGTGGGCCAGCTGCTGCACGGCAACCTCGGCTTTTCCCCCAAGCTCAATCAGTCGGTGTCGAGCCTGATCGCCCAGGACCTGCCGAAGACGATCGTGCTGGTGGCGCTGGGCACCATCGTCTCCCTGGCGTTCGGCATCCCGCTGGGTGTCTACCAGGCGGTGAAGCGGTACACGGCGGGCGATTACGCGCTGACCGGGGTGGCGTTCCTGGGGTATGCGACCCCGCCGTTCCTCGTCGGCCTGCTGCTGGTCGAGTGGTTCGCGGTGGACATTCACCTGTTCCCGCCGTTCGGGCCGCAGGGCACCACGGTCGCCCAGATCCTGTCCCAGCCCAGTGCCCTGGTGCTGCCGGTGCTCGCGTACTCGTTCGTGCTGTTCGCACTGTGGAGCCGGTACATGCGCTCCTCGGTGATGGACAACCTGGTGCAGGACTACGTCCGCACCGCGCGGGCCAAGGGAGCCAGCGAGCGCCGGGTGCTGTGGGGGCACGTGTTCCGCAACTCACTGATGTCGATCATCACCCTGCTCGGGCTCTCCCTGCCGACGCTGGTCGCCGGGGCGATCTTCATCGAGGTGGTCTTCAACTACCCGGGCATGGGGCTGGCGTTCTTCAATGCCGCACTGAACGTCGACTACCAGGTGCTGCTCGGGTTCACCCTGGTCGCCACGCTGGCGACGATCCTGGGCAACCTGCTGGCCGACGTGGGGTACGCGGTGCTCGATCCGAGGGTGAGGTACAGCTGATGGCCATCATTCCGCCGCCGGGCGCCGAATCCGGGCAGCTGGCCGAGCCAACCGCACTGCTGGCCGAGGCGCCCGGCGCCGCCGAAGGGCCGCTCGCCGCCGCCAAGCCGCGCGGCATGCTGCGCCGCGGCTGGGAGGTCTTCGCGGAGAACAAGCTCGCGCTGGCCAGCATCGCCATGATCGTGTTCATCGTGCTGTTCTGCTTCGTCGGGCCGCTGCTCTACCACACCAACCAGGTGAACACGAACCTGAGCAACACCTTGTGCCCGCCTAGCCACGCGCACCCGCTGGGCTGCGACAACCTCGGCTATGACCAGCTCGGCCGGCTGATGGTCGGCGGCCAGACGTCCCTGGAGGTCGGCTTCGCCGCCGCGATCGTGGCGGTCGTGATCGGCACCCTCTACGGGGCCTTCTCCGGGTTCGTCGGCGGCCCGGTCGACTCGTTCCTGATGCGCGTCGTCGACGCGGGGCTGTCCATCCCGTACATCATGGTGGTCATCATCCTGTCGGTGATCTTCCACCCGGACAAGCTGATCATGATCTTCATCATCGCGGCGTTCTACTGGCTGGGCGTGGCCCGGCTGTTGCGCGGCGAGACGCTGTCGCTGCGGACCAGGGAGTACGTGCAGGCGGTCAAGGTCATCGGCGGCCGCCGGGGCCGCGCGATCGTGCGGCACATCGTGCCGAACGCGATCGGCACGATCATCGTGCAGACCACGTTCGCGGTCGCGGACTCGATCATCATCCTGGCCGGCCTGGGCTTCCTCGGTCTCGGTGTGCAGCCGCCGGCGACCGACTGGGGGGACATGCTGTCGGGCGGCCTGACCTACCTGCAGAGCAGCCAGAGCTACTGGTGGCTGATCTACCCGGCCGGCATCGCGATCATCTTGACCTGCGTTGCGTTCAACTTCGTCGGTGACGCGCTGCGCGACTCGTTCGAGACCCGGCTGCAGCGCCGGTAGGGCAGGTACGGCCGGGATAGGAGGAGGAGACCTGATGGCGTCGCTACTCGATATCACTGACCTGCGCACCGAGATCCAGCTCAAAGAGGGGGTCGTGCACGCGGTCGACGGCGTGACGATCCACGTGGACCCGGGCGAGACGCTGGGCATCGTGGGTGAGTCGGGCTGCGGCAAGACGATGACCGCGCTGTCGATCATGAACTTGCTGCCCACCGGCGGGTCGATTGCCGGCGGCAGCATCAAGCTCAGCGGCCTGGAAATCAGCGCGCTTTCCGAGGACGACATGCGCCGGATCCGCGGCAACGAGATCGGCATGATCTTCCAGGACCCGCTGACCTCGCTGAACCCGACCATGACGGTGGGCACCCAGATCGCAGAGGCCGTCAAGCTGCACCGCGGCGCCGACAAGCGGCAGGCCATGGAGCGGGCCGTCGAGGTGCTTGACCTGGTCGGGCTGCCGCGGGCCAGGGAACGCATCGCCGAGTACCCGCACCAGTTCTCCGGCGGGATGCGGCAGCGGGTGATGATCGCGATGGCGCTGGCGTGCGAGCCGAAGCTGCTCATCGCCGACGAGCCGACGACCGCCCTGGACGTGACCATCCAGAAGCAGATCCTCGAGCTGATCGACGACCTGCGGCTGCGGCTGGAGATGTCGGTCATCCTGGTGACCCATGACCTCGGGGTGATCGCCGGCCGGGCGGACCGGGTCGCGGTGATGTACGCAGGCAAGATCGTGGAGACGGCCCGTACCGCGACGCTGTTCACTAATGCCCGGCACCCCTACACCGAGGCGCTGTTCCATGCGCTGCCGGACAAGGCGGCGGAGACCAAGGAGCGGCTGTACTCGATTCCCGGGATACCGCCGGACCTGACCCACCCGACGGCGGCCTGCCGGTTCGCTCCCCGCTGCCGGTACGCAACTGACCATTGCCGCGAGGATGAGCCGCGGCTGGCCGGGGAGACCCCTGGGCATGAGTTTGCCTGCTTCTACCCAGTCGGCGAGGCGGAGCGGGGCGGGGCGAGGGTTACCACCTCGTTCGAGCAGCCGGCCGCGGCCGACCGGCCTGCGTTCAGCGGGCCGACTGATGAGGTGCTGCTGAGTGCCGAGCACCTGGTGAAAAACTTCCCGGTGACCAAGGGAGCCGTGCTGCAGCGCCGGGTCGGCTGGGTCAGCGCGGTAGCCGACGTGAACCTGGCGATCCGCGCCGGCGAGACGTTCGGCCTGGTCGGTGAGTCCGGCTGCGGCAAGACGACGATCGGCAGGCTGATTGTCGGCCTGGACATGCCAACGAGCGGCTCGATCAACTTCGAGGGCCGGGACCTGGCCAACAGCAGCGGCCGCGCGTACCGGCGGGAGCGCCAGCACATCCAGTTCATGTTCCAGGATTCCTACGCCTCCCTGGACCCGCGGATGCGGGCGGGAACGATCCTGCAGGAGCCGCTCACCGTCCAGCACATCGGCTCGCGCAGCGACCGGCAGAAGCGCGTCGAGGAAATGCTGGACCACGTCGGGCTGCCGCGCTCGGCGGCCGGGCGGTACCCGCACGAGTTCTCCGGCGGCCAGCGCCAGCGCCTCGGATTCGCGCGCGCTCTCATGCTGTCCCCGCAGCTGATCGTCGCCGACGAGCCGGTCTCGGCCCTGGACGTCTCGATCCAGGCCCAGATCCTCAACATGATGCGTGACCTGCAGCGCGAACTCGGGCTGACCTACCTGTTCATCTCCCACGACCTGGCGGTCGTCCGCTACCTGTCCAGCCAGATCGGCGTCATGTACCTGGGCAAGCTGGTCGAGGTCGGCCCGGCCGACGAGGTGTACCTGACGCCGGCCCACCCCTACACCAAGGGACTGCTCGACTCCGCGCCGGTGGCCGATCCCGAAGCCGAGAAGGCCAAGGTCCGCGCGGGCATCACCGGGGAGCTGCCCAGCGCCATCAACCCGCCCTCGGGCTGCAGGTTCCGTACCCGCTGCCCGCTCGCCGAGGAGATCTGCGCCGAGGTCGAGCCGCAGCTCAGATCGTTCAGCGGGAACGGCCACCAGGCGGCCTGCCACTTTCCGCTGCTATCCCCGTTTGCCGCGGAGAGCCCGGCGCCCCCGATCGACACCTCGGCACCGTAGCGGCATCGGCCACCAGCTCAGCGGCCTGCTCCGATCGCCAGGGCCGGGAAGACCCAGCTTTCGGGGCTGATGGCGAAACTCAGCGCCTGAACCACGCGCCCTCGATGAGGGCCTGCTGCAAGCGGTCGGCGGTGGCCACGTCGGGCGGCCGTGCCGCCAGCACGTCCGCGTAAAGGAATGACTCGCCCAGCCGCACCAGCGCGTAGGCGAGGGCGCCCGGCTCGATGAGCGGCACCAGGCCGAACTCGGCCATGTCCCGGCGCAGGAGAGACTCGGCGAAGGTCACGATCCCGGTCTGCACCCGGCCGCGCGGGTCGGTGAGCACCCGCAGCGTCAGGGCCGGCTCATCGTCAAGCAGCCGGCGCAGGCCTGGTGACTGAGACACGATCGCGTTGAGGTGCCGGCCGGTACCGGGGGTGTGCAGCGCACCCGCCGGCCGCTCGGCCTCCCATCGCTGTGCGGCCGTCACCAGCGTGCGCTCGGTGAGCACCCAGAGGGCCTGGCCCAGCAGCGCCTCTCGGCCGCCCGCGTGCCGGAACAGCGTCGCTCGGGACACGCCCAGCTCATCCGCGAGGCCCTGCATGTCGAGGCGCCTCCCGTCGCGCACCCACCGCGCGGCGAGGTCCACGCAGCGAGCGGACCCGGTCGCGGCCTGGCCCGACGCACCTGAGAGGCCCGGCAGGCGGCCGACGTGCACAGGGCCGGCGTGCACGGTGTCGGAGTGCACCGTGTCCCGGTCAGGCGCTGCCGGGCTCGGCGGCGTCGGCGGGCGCCGCGCCGAGGACGCTGTCGACGATGGCCTGCGCCGCCGGCCCGTACGGCGGCAGGAACGCGTCGGCCAGGTCGCCCGTCCCGCGCACGACCACGCCCCGCGGGTTGGAGAACTCGCGGAATCCCTCGATCCCGTGGTGCCGGCCGCTGCCGCTCTGCCCGACCCCGCCGAAGCCCAGTGACGGCAGGGCACCCTGAACAGCGCAGATGTTGACGCACGCACCGCCCGAGGTCGTCTGGCGCAGCACATGGTCGGCGACGCTGGTGTCCTTGCTGAAGACGTAGAGCCCCAGCGGGCGCTCGCCATCGTTCACTTCGGCCAGCGCCTCGTCGAGGTCGTCGTACGGGATGACCGGCAGGATGGGGCCGAAGATCTCCTCTTGCATGATGCGCAGGTCCTTCGGCGGGTCGATCACCAGGACCAGCGGCATCCGGCGGGTGGCCAGGTCGCCCTCGCCGCCCAGCGAAATCACCCGGGCCCCGGCGGCCCTGGCCTCGTCGATCATCGTGACGATCCGCTCCAGGTGCCGCTCGGTGATGATGCCGGTGCAGTCCGCCGAGGACGCGTAGTCCGGCAGCTCGCCGGTCAGGTAGTGCTCGGCATGCGCGACGAAGGCATCGACCTGCGCCCGCGGGACCAGGGCGTAGTCGACCGAGATGCACATCTGGCCGTTCTTGATGAGCTTGGTGCCGATGACGCCGCGCACGCTGTCGGCGTCGACGCTGTCGGCGGCCAGGATGGCCGGGCACTTGCCGCCGAGCTCCAGCGTCACCGGCACGAGGTTGCCCGCCGCGGCCCGCGCGACCTCGCGGCCGATCTCCGGGCTGCCGGTATACAGCAGGTGGTCCCAGCGCAGCGTCGGGAACTCCTTGGCCAGCGTCAGGCCGCCGACCGAGACCGCGACGCGGTCCTCGGGGAAGGTCTCGGAAATCATCCGCCGGAGCAGGTCCGCGCATGCGGGCGTGTAGTCCGAGGGCTTGATGATCACCCGGTTGCCCGCGGCGAGCATCTCTACCAGCGGGCCGACTGACAGGTCGAACGGGAAGTTCCACGGGACGATGTTGCCGATGACGCCCTTGGGCTGGAAGCGGATGCCGGCCCGCGCCGTGCCGTAGAACGCCGGCTCGACGTGACGCTCGTCCTCGGCCATCCAGGTGTCAAGCTGCTCCACCGCGGAGGCGGCGCGGCCGGCGACGCCGAGCACCTCGACGAGGTCGGTGAACAGCTCGGGGTGCACCGCGAAGTCGGCGCTCATCGCCGCCCGGATCTCGTCGCGGTGGCCAAGCAGCATGCCGGCCAGGGCCATCAGGTGGCCCTTGCGCTCCGCGGCCTCGGGGTAGGGGTCCGCCCGGAACGCCGTGCGCTGCGCGGCGTGCAGCCGGTGCAGTTCCGCGATCGCCGGGCCGTCATCGGCCTCTGTGGCGCTGGAGGGTGTGACGAGCATGGTCATGGGGCCTCCTGAATGTGCGATGGCTGCCGTCCTGGCTTGCGCCGGCCTGGCTCAGGCAGCCACCTCCGCATGATACATCTGCCGCATCTGTTGCACTGGCTGCCGGCCGGTGTCATCCTGCACGCATGCGCCGGTAGCACTAACAACCGTCAGGAGCACCGTGACCGCCACTGCCGCCTCCTCCAGGGACGCGACCGCGCCAGCGGACGCGACCGCGCCTGAGCACGTGGACGTGCTGATCGTGGGCGCCGGCCTGTCCGGGATCGGCGCCGCCTGCCATCTGCAGACGGACGCTCCCGGCACCTCGTATGAGATCCTCGAGGCGCGCGGCGCGAGCGGCGGGACGTGGGACCTGTTCAGGTATCCCGGTATCCGGTCAGACTCCGACATGTTCACCCTCGGCTATGCCTTCCGCCCCTGGCAGGAGGCCAAGGCGATCGCCGGGGGCGAGGAGATCCTGCGCTACGTCCGGGAGACCGCGACGGCGTACGGCATCGATGAGCACATCAGCTACCACTCCCGCGTCGTGCGGGCCGACTGGGACGGCCAGTACGCCCGCTGGACCGTGACCGTCGAGCACGCCGAGTCGGGAGCGCGCACCACCCGGACCTGCGGCTTCCTTTTCGTGTGCTCGGGCTACTACCGGTACGACCAGGGCTATACGCCCGCCTGGCCAGGCCGCGAGGACTTCGCCGGCGTGGTGGTGCATCCGCAGCACTGGCCGGAGGACCTCGATGTCACCGGCCGGCGGGTCGTCGTCATCGGCAGCGGGGCGACGGCCGTCACCCTGGTCCCGGCGCTAGCGGAGACGGCCGCGCACGTGACCATGCTGCAGCGCTCACCGTCGTTCGTCCTGGCGTTCCCGACCCGTGATCCGATCGCGGACCTGCTGCGCCGGGTGCTGCCCGAGCGCCAGGCCTACGCCGCGGTGCGATGGAAGAACGTTCAGCTGGCGACCGTGATCTACACCATGTGCCGCAAGCACCCGGCCCGGATGCGGGCCCTGCTCCGCAGGGGAGTCCTCAGCCGCCTGCCTGCGGGCTACGACGTCGACCGGCACTTCACCCCGGATTACGAGCCCTGGGACCAGCGCATGTGCCTGGTGCCGGACGGTGACCTGTTCACGGCCATCCGGTCCGGCCGGGCCGACGTGGTGACCGATCACATCGAGGCGTTCACCGCGACCGGGCTGCGGCTGCGCTCCGGCGCGACGCTCCAGGCCGACGTGATCGTCACCGCGACGGGCCTGAATCTGCTCCCCCTGGGCGGCATCGAGCTGACCGTCGACGGGGAGGCGGTCCTGATCCCGCAGCGCGTCGCCTACAAGGGGATGATGCTCGACGGAGTCCCCAACCTGGCCTTCACGCTGGGTTACACCAATGCCTCCTGGACGCTCAAGGTCGAGCGTGTCTGCGCGTATGTCGGCCGCATGCTGCACTCCATGCAGCGCAGCGGCTATGCGGTCGTCACTCCGCGGCTGCCGTCCGAGCCGATGAGCACCTCGCCGTTCATCGACATGACCTCCGGCTATTTCGAGCGCTCGCGCGCCAGCCTGCCACTGCAGGGCGACCGGGCGCCGTGGCGGCTGCAGCAGCACTACCGTAAGGACTCGGCGCTGTTCCGCAGGCCCAGCCGCGACGAGGAGCTGGAGTTCCGGCCAGCCGCGGCGCAGCTGCAGCCAAAGAGCTGAGGCCGTCACTCGCGTGGCTGCTCGCTGAGCGGGGCAGGCCCGCACGGTGGGCCTCTGCGCCCAGGCGGGATACCCGCGCCCGACGACGCCGCGGCTTTACTGCTCGGCTTCGTACTTAAACGAGATCTGCAGCTTGGTGCGGTAGGTGATCGCCCCGCTCTCGTCGAGATGAATGTCCTGCTCGACTACCTCGGCGACCCGGATATCGCGGATCGTCTGGCCCGCGGTCCTGATCGCCTCAGCGGCGGCGTCCTCCCACGATGTACTGCTGGTCCCGATGATGTCGATCACCTTGTACACGCTCATGGCGTCTCCTCCCTGCGATTTCCAGATCATATGCCGGCAGCGCCGGTCAGGCCGGTGACGGCTTGTGCGAGTCTGGCCTGATCACTGGCGGCCAGGGCATAGGTGCCTGAGCGGCTCATCGCGCCGGATGGCTCTGAGCGCAGGAGGAGTGATGACGCAAGGCTTTGAAGAGGACGTGGCTCCGGCCGGGACGCACGAGGACGCGCGGCCGGCCGGGACGGAAACGGTCCCCGAGGGGATGGTGGCTGAATTCTCGTCCCTGACGACTCCCTACTGCTGGGTCATCACCGAGGATCTGCTGGCCGGATACGACGGCGCTGCGCCGAGCGCGGTCGGCCGGTTCGGGCCGCCCGAAGCGGGCCTGGCTGACCTCCACGAGGCGCTGTGCTGCGGGAAGTGGTTTCGGCTCGGCCGCAGTCCAGGTGAGCCGGTCGCGGTGGGCCGCATCTATGACCCCGCCGGAGACAACGACCGCGTTCCCCTGCAGGAGGTCGGCCAGGAGACCTGGGGAGCTACCAGGATCGAGTACCGGCAGGGCGGCCAGTGGGAAGACTCGCCCTGACCCGGGACCGGTGCGGTTCAGGAGGCCCCGATGCGGCGGATCGGCATCATGTGACGCAGGTCACATGCAACCGGAGAGCAGCGGAGTAACAGGACGGGAGACCGCGTCGCTTAAGTCGGTGTTGTTCCTGCCTCAGGACTGAGGCCCAACCCGAAGGAGAGCAATGCGCGTATCCCTATTGACCCGAGTCGGCTCGGCCGCCGCGGCGGCCGCACTGGCCACGACCGGGGCGATGGCGATTACCAGTGCCGCCGACGCCGCTGCGACCCACGTGCGGAAGCTGCCCACGTCACTGTCCATCCGGCTGGTGCACCACCCGCGCCACCACTTTGACGTGGTCAGCGGCCAGCTCAGGTCCCGCCAGGTGCCGCTGCGCGGCAAGGTCGTCCTCCTGGAGCGCAGGACGGCGGGCAAGAAGTTCCACGTCGTGGCGCGCGAAGTCACTGGCCGCCACGGCTTCGTCGCCTTCCCGGTGGCCCCGAAGGCCACGAGCCGGTTCGTGCTGGTCTTCAGGAGCACGCCCAACTTCAGGCACAGCCACAGCGGCGTCGTGACCGTCAGGGTCAAGGCCTAGCTCAGCCTGGTTCCCACACCGGCGGTCCTGGCTCCCGGTCCCGAAGTACGGCGGACCGGATCAGGCCGGGCCGCCGGTGTGAGACCCTGGCTGGCGCAATGGCCACGGAGACGAGTGACTTGGACGGCGCGCTGGCTCGGGCCCGATCGGGCGATGAGGCCGGGTTCCTGGAGCTGTGGCGCGAGCTGCAGCCCCGTCTGCTGCGGTACCTGCGCGTCCTGAGCTGCGATGATGCCGACGATGTGGCGAGTGAGACATGGCTGCAGGTGGTTCGTGACCTGGCTCGGTTCACGGGCGGGGAAGAGGACTTCCGGCGCTGGCTATTTACCATCGGGCGGCACCGGGCCATCGACGCAGCCCGTGCGGGAGCCCGCCGTCGCACCAGCCCGATGCCCGAAGGTGGTCTCGACATGATGGCCGATGACCGTCAGGTCGAGGACCAGGTGCTCGACGGCATGTCGGTCAGGACGGCGATAGCGCTGCTCGCGGGCCTCTCGCGGGACCAGGCCGAGGCCGTCGCGCTGCGCGTCATCGCCGGCCTGGACACCTCGGCGGTGGCCGCCATCCTGGGCAAGTCCCCTGGCGCGGTCCGGGTGGCCCTGCACCGCGGCCTGCAGGCACTGGCCGCCGACCCGGCGGTTCGGTCGCTGGCGGCCGGTCCTGGCCCCCGAGCACCGTCCGGCGGCGCCGGGCCAGGGAGACCGGCCTCCGGTCTCAGCCTCCGTGCTCTCGGGGAGGCTGACTCATGAAAACCGGCGTACCGGACGATCTCGGTCCGCCTCCGCCCGGGCTCGACGCTCTGATCAGCACGCTGACCTCGGGCGCCGCTCCGGATGAGCTCGCTGGCGAGCCCGCCGCGCTGGCGATGTTCAGGGCCAGCCGGCCGAAGCCGGCACCCGCCCGGCAGCGCCGCCGCCGGGCACTCAGGCTCGCGGGTGCCGCCGCGCTGGTCCTGGCCGGCGGGTTCGCCGCGGCGGCCTATGCCGCCGTGCTGCCGACCCCCATTCAGCACGTGGCCTACCGTGCGCTGGGATTTGTCGGCGTCCCCGCCGCTCGCCCCGCCGCGCCCCGGCCGGCGACATCGCACCCCGCTTCGCCGCCCGCAGGCCACGGCACCTCGCCGGCACCGGGCCGATCCGGCCAGCGGCCGGCCTCGCCCGCGCCGAGCCGCGCCGATTCACGCACGGCCTCGCCGGCCCCCCGCGCGAGCGGCCCTGGGCCCGGCGCGCCGCTGGTACCGGCGACGCTGTCCCTCACCGCCGCGCAGCACCGGATCGCCGCGGGCGGCAGCGACAGCCTCAGGGGAGTGCTGCTGACCGCTGCTGGCGGGCCGGTGCCCGGGCAGCAGCTGACCCTGCTGGAGCGGGCCGCGGGCCAGGCGAGCTGGGTTCCCGCTGGCCATGCGGCGACTGGAGCTGATGGCAGCGCCGTGATCACCATCTCGAACCTGACCGCGAACGCCATGTTCCGGCTGGCCGGCCCGGACGGCACGCGCAGCCGGCCCGTACCGGTGATCGCGGTGCCGCCGGTGTCGGTCACCGCCGCCCGCGGCCCGCAGCCGCAGGCCGATACCCTGACCGTCAGCAGCCCGCAGGCGGCGGCCGGAGACCTCGTCGTGCTGCAAATCCAGGACGGCGGAGGTTGGCGGACCCTGCGCGCCCGCCAGCTCAGCCAGGCGGGCCAGGCCGCATTCGTGGTGAAGCTCCGCCCCCTGCGGCGTGTCTACCGGGTAGCGCTGGCGGGGACCGTCCGGCACGGCGCGGCGGTGAGCAGCCCGGTGGCCGTCCCGCCCGCCGGCGGCTGATGTCAGTTCTGGTTAGCCGTATGGGAATCGGTCGACCGCCAGCTCACCGACGACGCCGTCTGGGTGCCCACCGTGACGTTGCGGGACGTCGAAACTCACGTCCCGCCGTCTGCGCCACTACCAGTACAACCCGGTCTGAGGCTTCCTCGCCGACCAGAGCTGGGTCCGGTAGCACAAGGCTTTCGCGGTCCCAGGATCCCGGGGCGCCCGGCCCGCGGGCCGCGGCCACAGACCCCCGTGTATCTGGACGGCCTGCGCCGGCTCTATTCCGGTAGGGGCGCGGCCGCGGCACCGTTATCGGGCCCTGGGCCGCGCAATAGCTGACGCACGGAGGGTGCGGATCATGACGGACGTTGCTTGCTTCTGCGGCTGCTGCTACTCGTTCGACGGCGGGGCCGGCGCGTGCCCCAGGTGCGGCGAGTACGCCGTGGTCAGGCCGGGGCCAGCGGTCGCGGGCACCGAGCACAGCCAGCCGGAGCACGCGCTGGCCGCGAACGGGGACGGACCGGCCGGCCGGCCGGCCCGGAGCCGCCGGGCAAGGGCCGATCGCGATGCCCTGGCCGACGCTCGGGCCGGCGCCGGGTAGACGTGACCTGCGCTTTCTTTGCGGCGGACGCCCCCCCAGGCCCACCCGCCTGCGACACATCACATGAGAAACCGACACCTGCACCGGCACCTCGCGCGAGGAACCGACAGGTCAGCTGCGAACTGACGGCTAAATCCCGCCCGCCGGGAGCACGCGGTGACGTGCCGCCGCCCGGGCCCCCACCCGCGCGCCGTCACAGTTTTGTCTCTGTTTCCGGCTGAACGCCGCGTCCGGTTCGCCGCCGGGCCGACCGGCATTTAGAGTCGCAGATAAGGATCACCTGGTATACATCACATCAATAGGCCAGTTGCCCGGCTGACCTGCGGGGCGCAGAGCGAAGGAGCCTGTCTTTGTCCGCATCGGGACTGCTCCGCAGCCGGGTGGCCGTACTGGCGGTCATGATCGTCGTCGTCCTGGGCGGCGGGTCCTGGGCGGCCCTGACCCACGCCGCCGCGCAGCCATCTGGCTCCGCCGCGGTCGGCGGGACGAACGCCGGCCACGATGCCGCGGCGGGAGGCCGTCAGGGGTCAGCCAAGCCCTCCGCCCCGCCGCTGCGGGTGCTCTCGGTCACGCCTGCGGCGGACGCGACGGGCGTGAACGGGGCGTCCCCGGTCACTGTCGCCTTCTCCGCGCCGCTCGCGGCCGGCTCGCCGATGCCCGCCATCTCGCCGAGGATCTCCGGCCACTGGCAGCAGGTCAGCAGCACCTCCGTCCAGTTCGTGCCCAAGAAGGGCTTCGCCGCGCTGACCAGGGTCCGGGTGCGGGTCCCGGCCGGCCCAGACGGCGTCCGGTCGGCGGCCGGGGGCCTGCTCGCGGCCAAGGTCACTGTGCGCTTTCACACGGGCAGCTACTCCACCAGCCGCCTGGAGCAGCTACTCGCGCAGCTGGGCTACCTGCCGCTGAGCTGGACGCCGGCCAGCGCCTCCGATGCCATCGCGCTGACCGACGCCGCGGCCCAGCGCAATGCCGCCTATGACCCGCCCGGCGGCACCTTCAGCTGGCAGAGCGGGTATCCCGATCAGCTGAAGACGTTCTGGGACGACGGCAGCTCCGGCAGCCTGATCCTGCGAGGCGCCGTGATGGCCTTCGAGAACGACCATGGCCTGGCCATGGACGGCGTCGTCGGGCCCGCCGTATGGCGGGCGATGTTCGAGGCCGTGGCGGCCGACCAGGCCAACACCCACGGCTACACCTACGCGCGGGCCAGAGAGACGCTCCCGGAGACGCTGACCATCTGGCACGACGGTCATAAGGTGCTGCGCTCCCTGGCCAACACCGGGATCCCGGCCGCGCCCACCACCATCGGCACCGCGCCAGTCTACCTGCGGTACCGGTTCCAGATCATGAAAGGCACCAACCCGGACGGCTCGAAGTACGCCGATCCGGTCTCCTACGTCGCCTACTTCCGGGCCGGGGAGGCCGTGCACTACTTCCCGCGCGGGTCCTACGGCTTCCAGCAGAGTCTGGGCTGCGTGGAGCTGCCGCTCAGCACGGCCAAGCTGGCCTGGCCGTACCTCACCTTCGGCAGCCTGGTCACCGTCGCCGCGCCGAAGGCGGCCTGACCAGGCCCGCCGGGCGCTAGCAGTCCCCGATCACGGCGCCGACCTCGGCTCGCGAGCTGATCCCGAGCTTGCCGTAGCTGCTGGTCAGGTGGTTCTCGACGGTCCGCTGGGTCACAAAAAGGGCCTGCGCGATCTGCCGGTTCGTCTGCCCTCCGGCCGCCATCTGGGCGACTCGAAGCTCGCTCGGCGTCAGCGCGTCCCGGCCTCGCAGCGCGTCACGCCGCGGCCTGCCGCCGGCGATCACGAGCTCGTCGCGAGCCTGATCGGCGAGCCCCGCCCCGCCCCGCCCGTGGGCGATGTCCAGGCCCTCGCGCAGCAGCTCCCGCGCCTGGACCCGTGACCCCCGGCGGCGCACTGCCGAGCCGAGGTCGATCAGGGCGCGGGCCAGCTCCAGCGGGGCGGGCGTCTCGCGCAGGACGGCGACCGCCTGCCCGAGCAGCTCGATGCCGGGCTCGCCGCCCTCCACCACGCCAGCGGCGCGCAGCCCGACTCCGACGGCCCTGGCCGCGCCCCAGCGCCTGGCCAGCTCGAGTTCCTCCGCGCACAGCCGGCGAGCCTGCTGATCATCGCCGCGCGCGCCGAGCGACAGCGCCGCGTCCGAGCGCCACGGCATCATCGCCGGATTGCGGATGCCCCAGCGCTCGGCCAGCTCGCCGGCCATCAGCAGGTCCTCGATCGCGGCCTCGTGATCACCTTCGGCGGCCCGCAGGCACCCCCGCGCATGCCGGACGACATTGAACGGCCACGTCGGCTCGAGCTCGGCGCTCAGCCCGTGCGCGGCCAGCTCCTCGCGAGCCGTATCGATCGCGCCGCGGTCGATCAGCGCGGAGACGACAAACGCGGTGCCGATCGCGGAGATCCAGGCGTCCGGGCCGCCACTGGCGGCCAGGTGGCCGAACGACACCGCTTCGCTGACCGCGCCGCCGTAACGGGCGATCAGCGACGCCACGGAGGCAGCGACCGCCGCCGACAGCTGCCATCCGCTGTCCCGTGCCAGCCGCAGCCAGGCCTGCACGCCGTCCTGCGCCTCGTCCTGGTAGCCCGCGAACAGCAGCACCGCGATTGTCTCCGGCAGCGCGGACGTACTGGAGGCCATCAGCCGCCGCGTCGCCAGGAGCGCCGCGCGGGCATGCTGGACCGCGCGCTCGCGCTCGTCACCGGCGGCGGCCAGCTCGATCGCGAGGTTGGCGTGCAGCTGCGGATCAAGTTCCTCGCCCCGCGCGGCCCGCGCCTGCAGCCGGTCGAGCAGCGGCCGGGTGACCTGGCGCGTGCCCAGATCCCAGCGGGCCGTGCTGAGCAGCGCGGCCTGCAGGGACATTCCGAGCTCGGAGCGCTCATCGTCCAGCTCGGCAGCTGTGGCCGACAGCAAGCTCACCGCACTATCGAAACGGCCACCCAGTGCCAGTGCATCCCCGAGGGCCAGCGCGATCCGGCCCCGCATCGGGAAGGCCGTGGTGGTGGCGAGTGCCTCGGCCAGATGCCCGGCGGCCTCGGCCGGCGCCTGCATGATCTCGACGCTGCCGAGCTCGAACAGGACATCGGCCCGCGTCCCGGCCGGCGGCGGCTCGGCCAGCGCACGCTCGAGGCACGTTCTCGCGATGCCGGGCGCGCCGATGCCGCGGGCCCGCGCCGCGGCCTTGCGCAGCATGTCCACTATCCACGGGTCGCCGGTCATGCCCGCGGCCAGGAGGTGGACGGTCACCTCTTCCTGGGCGGCGCCCTGCGCATCGAGCATGCGCGCGGCGCGCTCGTGCCACTGCTGCCGCAGCGGCACCGCGAAGTCGTGGTAGACCGCCGAGCGGACCAGGGGGTGCACGAACCTCAGGACGTGCTCGCCTTCGATGAGCCGTTCGTCCATCAGCGCCGCGATCGCCTGCGCGCAGGCCGGGGCGTCGAGACCGGCGAGCCGCGGCCCGCGCGGTGGTGGCCGCCGTGCCGAGAACAGCGACGGCCCGCGCCGCGGCCAGGGCCGTCGCCGGCATGCGCCCGAGCCGCAGCAGCACGCTGCGCGACACTGTGCCGGGGGTGAGACGCCGCAAGTGCGGGATATCGGCGTCACAGCCCCGGATTCCGTCGGCGGCCAGGCCGGCGGTCAGCGCGTGCAGCAGCAGCGGGTTGCCTCCGGTGAGCTCGCGGCAGGCGGCCTGGAACGCGGGCGTCGGCCTGCTCCCCAGCTGATCGCTGATGAGCTCGGCGCAGGCGGCCTCGCCGAGTGCCGCGGGCCGCAGGATTGTGACCCGCGGCTCGCCGGCCAGCCCGGCCACCGGCGTCCCGGCCTGCGCCGCCGCCGAGACTGGCTCGCGGGCGGTCAGGACGAGCAGGATCGCCAGTCCGTCGAGCCGGTGGGCCAGGTGCGCGACGAATCGCTGCGACGGCTCATCGGCCCAGTGCAGGTCGTCCACGCCGATGAGCAGCGGCCCCTCCTGAGCCAGGGCGGCGGCCAGCCAGTACAGGCCGTGCAGGACCGAGAACGAGTCTTTGTCGCCGTCGTGCGCGTCGTGACTCAGGGCCGGAGCAGCCAGCTGCGCGGCGTCATCGGCCAGCCGGCCCGCGCCGCCGGCCCGCAGGGTGGGCTCGAACAGCTGCCGCACTACGCCCCAGGCGAATCCGGCCTCGAACTCGGCGGCCCGAGCGGTGAGCACCCGCATCCCGGCCAGGGTGGCCTGCTCGCAGGCGTGCGTCATCAGCCGCGTCTTGCCGATGCCCGCGACGCCCTCCACGAGTACGACCGACCCCGACCCCGTCGCGGCGGCCCTGACGGCCGCTGCGACCGCGGCGAGCTCAGCCTCCCGGCCGAATATCCTGGCGGGCCCATGCCCCAGCCCCATGCAGACGATCGTAAGCAGAACGCGGCCGTCCTACCCGTCGATCACAGCCGCAATCTCCGGCGAATAACTGTGGTACCTACCGTGACGCGGTGCGCCCGGTCGGCGGCCGACGATGAGCCGGGTGAACGATCCGGTCCGGCAGGTGCTGACGCTGGAGCTCACCGCTACCACGGAGCCCATCGCGGGAGTGGCGCGCTCGGGCGAACAGCCCGGCCACGCATTTAGTGGCTGGTCGGAACTGTTCGCGGTGCTGCAGACCCTGACCTCACAGGCGGCCAGCGACGCGGAGGCGCCGGCTCGCCGGGCCGGCGGGCGTCACGCAGAGGACACCGGGCCGGATCGGCCCGTCTAGCGACAGGAGAACTCATCATGGCGAGCTACTACAAGAAACTGCTGGCGGCCGCGAGCGTGATCGTGACCGCGGGAGCCGTTGCCATCGGCGGCGTGGCGGCTGCGAGCGCCAGCCCGGCTGTCCGGCCGAGCGTCTCGGGGACCCAGCACTTCCAGCTCATGACCACTTCCGCGACCTCCAATAGGGCGTCGGTTATCGCCCACGGTGCCGTCTTCACCGCCGGCGGCGTGGATATCCAGGGCAACAAGGTCGACACCGTCAGGTTCCCCGGCGGGACGTTCAGGATCAGGCATTCGGCGGGTCACGGCCCGCAGAGCTTCAATCCCAGGACCTGCCTGCTCACCGTCACCCAGCGTGGCACCTACCGGCTGTCCCACGGCACCGGCAAATTCAGGGGAATCGGCGGGCACGGAAGGTACCTGGCGAGAATCCTGGCCGTCGGCGCCCGCAACGCCAGCGGAAAGTGCAGCATGTCCAAGCCGCCGACCACGTTCCAGCAGATCATCACCGCGCAGGGCCCGGCTCACCTGTAACCCGAGCGACCCTGGGGCGCCCCGGCACCGTCGGTGCCGGGGCGTTCGCGCGGCTAGCGCAGGCGGGGATCAGTTCCGGGGCCAGGCCGCGAACCGCTCGCGCAGCCGGGCGACGTCCTGCGGGCCGAGCCCGTAGCGGGCGAATACCCCGTCGGGCATCCGGTCCAGCTGCCGGCCCGCGTCGGCGAAGTCGCGGTCATCCAGGCCGGGATCCAGCCGCCGGGCGAAGCTGATCAGCTGATCCGGGGTGTAGCGATGCAGCGCGGCCGCCGTATCGAAGTAATCGCGGGGCTCCACCCGGCTGGCCAGCGCGCACACCTTCGACCCGGCCAGGTCCTCAAGGTCGAGGACGGGCCCGACGTCCATGGTCACCGGGCCGTGGCTCCGGCCGAAGTAGGCCATCTGCAGCATGGTCTCCCGCCCGCCGGGCGCCGTGATGATCCACTCGGCGAACCCCTCGCCCATCCCGTAAAAGACATCCCCGAGCCCGCCGGCCTGGTCCCGGCGGCTGGCCTGGAAACCGGCCTCGTTCAGGGCGTCCTCCACCGCCTGGGCGGCCCGGGCCACCCCCGCTTCCTGGTCGCTGAACAGGTCGACGTCGTCGGTGGGCCGGTCGATGATCCCGTGCGCGATCAGGGCGTTCCCGCCGGCCAGCGCGAATCCATGCCGGGCGGCCGCGCGCAGGGCGATGGTGGCCACCTCACGCTGTAGCTCGTCGATCGGCATCAGGCGGCTGGCGCCGCGGCGGCCCGCAGAGCCGGGTGCTGATCCTCCCATGCCTGACGTACGCCCCTGGGCAGGTACAGGTCCGCCCACACGGCGCTCAGCATGTCACCGTTCAGATAGGCGAGATCCTCGGTGCTGCTGGCTTCCCTGAGCACGATCTGGTACATCCACGCCAGCATGCCCGGCCCATCCAGGTCGAACGTGCGGTCCGGGTACCAGAACAGCCAGATCGGCAGTTCGACCGCCCCGTGAGTGGGCCCCTGGAGATCCGCCAGGCTCGCGGCGACCCGCACCTGGTGCCCGGGACGGGACAGGTACCGCGTCGCGGTGGCTTGCGCGGGGGCCATGGTGCCCAGCGTAGCCGCTGCGGCCCCGGTGTGCCTTATCTCAAACGTAGTAATCATTTCCGATCCGCCGATTGCGCATCATCGAAACTACATTCTAATACTAGCAGGCCGGGCCGGCCAGCTTCCGGGGCGTGCGCGGGCACGGGCCCACCGCTAGCATCGGGCCGTGACCGCGCAAGAGATCGCAGACCTTCCGTACGCGGCGGCCCTGCGGCCGCACCAGGGCGCTCTGGCCGCCGACGGGCAGTACGACACGGCCCACTTCGACCAGCTCGCCCTGGAGGATCCTGACGCGCGCAACGCCACCTTCCTGGAATGCGCCTTCACGCAGGTGTCCGCGCAGGGCGGGCGGCTGCGGCGGGCCAGGTTCACCGACGTGTGGTTTCGCGACGTGCGGCTGATGGCGGCCGATCTCGCGCAGACCAGCTGGGTGGACGTCACCTTTATCGGCGGTGTCGTGGCCGGCGTCGAGGCGTTCGGCGCGCTGCTGCGCCGCGCGGCGTTCGTCGGCAGCAAGCTCGACTCGGTGAACTTCCGCGAGGCCTCGCTGACCGACGTGACCTTCGACAACTGCCTACTGCGGGACGTGGACTTCAGCGGGGCCAAGCTGACCAGGACCGTCTTCACCCAGTCACGGCTGAGCCAGGCGAACTTCAGCAAAGCGATCATGGAAGACGTGGACCTGCGCGGCGCGGAGCTGGACATCATCGCGGGTCCCGACTCGCTGCGCGGCGCGATCATCAGCCCCGGCCAGCTCACGGCCATCGCGCCGGCGCTGGCCGAGAGCCTGGGCATCATCATCAGGGAGCAGTAGACGGCAGGGCGCCCGCGCGGATTACTCGCGCGCGCCGGCGGCCGCGCATCGATACCATCGAGGCACCGGGCCACCGCCCGGTGCCTACCTAGCCGCACCACGCACCCACTGGAGTCACCGTGCCTGCCGAAAAGCTTCACATCACCCTCGCCGGACGCGAGCTCGTGGTGGAAGCCGGGACGACGGCCGGTGATGCCATCGACGACCGCCTGGCGGTCGCGGCCAGGGTCAACGGCAGCCTGCGTGACCTGGCCTACCAGCCGGCCGACGGCGACGTCATCGAGCCCGTGCCCGCCGCCAGTGACGACGGGCTGATGATCATGAGGCATTCGGCGGCGCACGTGCTGGCCCAGGCGGTGCAGGATCTGCACCCCGACGCGAAGCTGGGTATCGGCCCGCCGATCGAGAATGGCTTCTACTACGACTTTGACGTCCGCGAGCCGTTTGGCCCCGCCGATCTTAAAGCGATCGAGCAGAAGATGCGCCAGATCGTGCGACAGGGCCAGCGCTTCCAGCGCCGGGTGGTCAGCGAGGAGGCGGCCAGGGCCGAGCTGGCCGGGGAGCCCTACAAGCTGGAGCTAATCGGGCTCAAGGGCGGCAGCGCCGATGGCGAGGAGTCCGTCGAGGTCGGCGGCCCCGAGCTCACCATCTACGACAACGTGGACGCCGGCACCGGCGCGCTGTGCTGGAAGGACCTGTGCCGCGGCCCGCACCTGCCCACCACCCGGCAGATCCCGGCGTTCAAGCTGATGCGCACCGGAGGGGCGTACTGGCGGGGGAGCGAGAAGAACCCGCAGCTGCAGCGGATCTACGGCACCGCCTGGCCGTCGCGCGAGGCGCAGGACGACTACCTCAAGCTGCTGGCCGAGGCCGAGCGGCGCGATCACCGCAAGCTCGGCGCCGAGCTCGACCTGTTCTCGTTCCCGGCCGAGATCGGCAGCGGGCTCGCGGTCTTCCATCCCAAGGGCGGGATGATCCGCAAGACCATGGAGGACTACTCGCGGCAGCGGCACGAGGAAGCCGGCTACCAGTTCGCCTACACCCCGCACATCACCAAGTCGGCCCTGTTCGAGACCTCAGGTCACCTGGAGTGGTTCGCCGACGGGATGTTCCCGCCGATGGAGATGGAGGGCGCGAAGTACTACCTCAAGCCCATGAACTGCCCGTTCCACATCCTGGTCTTCCAGGCGCGCGGCCGGTCTTACCGGGAACTGCCGCTGCGGCTGTTCGAGTTCGGCACCGTGTACCGGTACGAGAAGTCCGGCGTCGTGCACGGCCTGACCAGGGTGCGCGGCCTCACCATGGACGACGCGCACATTTTCTGCACCCGCGAGCAGGCCCCGGCGGAGATCAAGAGCCTGCTGTCGTTCGTGCTCGACCTGCTGAGCGACTACGGGCTGAGCGACTTCTACCTGGAGCTGTCCACCAGGGACGACGTCAAGGCCAAGTTCGCCGGCTCCGACGAGGACTGGGAGCATGCGACCGAGGCGCTCCGGGAGGCCGCCCAGGAGTCGGGGCTCGAGCTGGTCGCCGATCCCGGCGGCGCGGCGTTCTACGGGCCGAAGATCTCGGTGCAGGCCAGGGACGCGATCGGGCGCAGCTGGCAGCTGTCCACCATCCAGCTTGACTACAACATGCCGAAGCGGTTCGGCATGGAGTACCAGGCGGCCGATGGCTCACGGCAGCAGCCGATAATGATCCACCGCGCGCTGTTCGGCTCGGTAGAGCGGTTCCTCGGCGTCCTGCTCGAGCACTACGCGGGGGCGTTCCCGCCCTGGCTGGCGCCGGTCCAGGTGACCGGCATCCCCATCTCCGACGTGCATGTGCCGTACCTGGAGGACGTCGCCGCGCGGCTGCGGGAGCGGGGGATCCGGGTCGAGGTCGACGCGGGTGACGAGCGGATGCAGAAGAAGATCCGGGTGGCACAGCAGCAGAAAGTGCCGTACATGCTGCTGGCCGGGGATGACGACGTGGCCGCCGGGGCGGTCTCGTTCCGCTACCGCAACGGAGACCAGAAGAACGGGGTGACGGTGGACGACGCCATCGCCGAGATCGTCGACGCCGTGGCGCGGCGCGTGCAGGTGTAGCCCGCTCCCAGGACACGCTGGCCTGGCCGGGGCTCCCCGGCCAGGCCCGCTGTATCTTGCGGCCGTCTCGTTTCGGAAGTAACGTTCCGGAATATGTCTTCCGATAAGATCCGGGTGCTGAGCGAGGTCGGCCCGATGCGGGCCCTGGCCCATCCCACCCGGCTTGACTTGCTGGACTTGCTGCGGGTGCACGAGTCCCTGACCGCCTCCCGGTGCGCGGAGCTGCTCGGCCTGAGCCCCAAGACGTGCTCGTATCACCTGCATGTCCTCGCGCGCGAAGGGCTCATCGAGGAGACGGCGGGCGGGCCGACCGCGCGAGAGCGCCCCTGGCGCCGCGCCTACGACGAGACGCAGCTAGCCGACCCCGTGGGGGCCGGCGACGATGGCGGCCTGGGCGCGGCGAGGCGGGAGGTCCTGCAGGTCATCGCCCGGCGTGACTGCGCGGCCATGCTGCGCTTTGCCGCGACGCTGGATGAGCTGCCCGTGCCGTGGCCCAGCGCCGTGACCTGGCACGGCCGCACGGCCCTGATGACGCCTGCCGAGCTGCGTGACTGGGGTGCGGCCGTCGAGGCGGTGACCAGGGAGCATGTCCGCCGCGCCAACGGGCACGCGCCGCGCGCGGCCGGGCAGGAGGCAGGGGCGGAGCAAGAGCGCGGGCCCAAGGCCGGCGCGGGGGAGGAGCGCGGGGCCGGGGCGGGCCCGGCGCAGGAGAGCGGCGCAGCGGCGGCCGGGCGCCGCCCGGTGCGCCTGCTTGTGCACGGGTTCCCTGACCAGTCGGTGCCAGGGGGGGCGCCGTAATCGACGACCCCCCGGTCGCGGGCCAGCCCGTACGGGCCCCAGGAGCCCGGCGCTATGCGGCGATACTGTCCCGTCCCGCCGTCCGGGGCCCGGCCTTCGGCGCGGTCCTGGGCCGCATCCCGGCCGGCATGTCACCGCTGGCGCTGCTGCTGCTCCTGCACGGGCGGCTGGGGAGCTTCGCCTTCGCGGGCCTGGTCGTGACCTGCTATGGCCTGGCGGCCGCGGCCGGGATGCTGGTGGCCGGCAGGCTCGTCGATCACCGCGGCGCCGCGGTGCTGATGTACGGCGCGGCGATGAGCGCGGCGGGCCTGCTCGGGGTGATCGCGGCGGCGGTGCACGGGGATGCCGCCTGGGCGCTCGCGGCGGCGGTCCTCGCCGGGGCGGCTGCGCCGCCGCTTGTCTCCTGCCTGCGCGCGGTCCTGGCCAGGGTGCTGGACGACCCGGCCGAGCTATCGGCGGCGTTCAGCCTCGACACCGTGACCACCGAGGCGGTGTTCCTGACCGGGCCGGTCCTGGTCAGCGCCGCCGTCGCGGTGGCCGGTCCGGAGACGGCCCTGGCGGCATGCGCCGCCCTGACGCTGGCCGGCAGCCTCATCTTCGCGCGGGCGGCGCGCAGCTCCCTGATTCCGGCGCCCAGGCAGGCGCGGCCGGGACCTGGGCCCGTGCCGCGGCCGAGCGGGGGGCAGGCGGCCGTCCTGGCCGCCGCGGGTGCTCAGATGCTCGCGATCGGCTTCGTCGAGGTAGGCGTGACGGCGCGCGCGGTAGCGGCCGGTGCTCCCGCGCTCGCCGGTGTCCTGCTGGCCGCCTGGGCGGCCGGGAGCATCCTCGGCGGGCTGATCTTCGGCGCGCGGCGCTGGCCGGGCTCCTCCCGCCAGCAGTGTTGTGCGCTGCTGGGCCTGACCGCGATCGGCTTCGCGGTCCTGTCGGCCGCGCCGAGCCTGTGGGTGCTCGGCCTGCTCATGCCGGTGGCCGGCCTCGCCGTCGCGCCGCTGGCCGCTGGCCTGGCCTCGATGACCAGCAGCAGCGCTCCGGCGCACGCGCGCACCGGGGCGTTCACCTGGCTGGCCGCGGCCGGGACGGTCGGCGGTGCCGTCGGCTATGGCGTGGCCGGGTCCGTTACCGACGGTGCGGGGCCGAGCGCCGCGCTGCTCTGCGCAGCAGTGCTGCCGCTGGCCGGCGCGGTCTTCCTGCTCTCGCCCGCGCGGCGAGCCGGCAGGCGATCATCGGATGCAAGCGGGGAGCCGAGAATCAGCGCCGACCAGGGGAGCCCGACATGACCGAGCTAGACCGGCTCGAAGCCACGCGCGACCGGGTAGAGCAGATCGTGCGCACCGAGCATTACCTCATGCATGAGGGGCAGCCGGTCCGTGACCCTGATACCGGCGAGCCGCTGACCGACGGCGCGCCCAGGCTCGCCGCGATGGACCTGGCGCTGGAGATCACGGACGCTATCTGGCGCCTGAACGGCATCGAGGGGGCCGGTCCCGTCATCACCGCGGACGAAGCCGAATCGCGGCTCCGGAGCCTTGAGCAGCGCGCCGCGGGCGGGTCGTAGGCTGCATTCATGCCCGCTGCCGCCGCTGATGACCACGACAGCCCGCTTGCCGGCCAGACCCTGCAGGAGGGCGTCGGGTCGCCAGACGGCTTCCAGCGGCTCTGGACGCCGCACCGGATGGCCTACATCAAGGGCGAGGGCAAGCCCGCCGATCCGGCCGATGCCAGCGAGTGCCCGTTCTGCCGGATTCCGAAGCTGTCCGATGAGGACGGCCTGATCGTGGCGCGGGGTGCGCTGGTGTACACGGTGCTGAACCTGTACCCGTACAACGCCGGCCACGTCCTGGTGGTCCCCTACCGCCACGTGGCCGACTACACCTCGCTCGGCGAGAGCGAGACGGCTGAGTTCGCCGATCACGTCAAGCGCGCGATGACCGCGCTGCGGGCCGCCTCCGGGGCGCAGGGCTTCAACATCGGGATGAACATCGGCGGGGTGGCCGGGGCCGGGATTGCGGCGCACCTGCATCAGCACGTGGTACCGCGATGGGGCGGGGACGCGAATTTCATGCCGGTGGTCGGGCGCACCAAGGTGCTGCCGGAGCTCCTGGCGGACACCCGCAAGCTGCTCGCCGACGCGTGGCCGGCTGACTGAGGCTGCCCGAGGCTGACTGGAGGGCTGCCCGGGGCTGACTGGAGGGCGGGCCGGGGCGACCCGGCGCGGCCTGGCTGCGGGCGGGCGCGGGCCGGGGACGGTTGCCCGCCCGGCCCGCGCCCGCCCGCAGCAGCCGGCCCGGTCAGGCGGGCTTGGAGGCCGCGGCCACCTTCTCGGACAGGTGCGCGGGCAGCGGCTCGTGGCGCAGGTAGGACCGGGCGAACGACCCCGTGCCGTGCGACATCGACCGCAGGTCGATGGCGTAGCGGGTGAGCTCGAGCTCGGGGATCTCCGACTTGACCAGGGTCCGCCCGCCCGCGACCGGCTCGGTGCCGAGCACGCGGCCGCGACGCGAGGACAGGTCCGACATGACGGCGCCCACGTAGTCGTCGGCGACGAGCACGGACACCTCGTCGACCGGCTCCAGCAGAAGGACCTGCGCCCGCTCCGCCGCGTCCCGCAGCGCCGCGCGGCCTGCCTTCTGGAACGCCATGTCCGAGGAGTCCACCGAGTGCGCCTTGCCGTCGAACAGCGTGACCCGGATGTCGACCATCGGGTAACCGGCCAGCACGCCGTGCTCCATCTGCGAGCGGATGCCCTTCTCGACCGACGGGATGAACTGCCGCGGCACCACGCCGCCCACGATCTTGTCGACGAACTCCAGGCCCTCGCCCGACGGGCGCGGCTCCACCTCGATGTGGCAGATCCCGAACTCGCCGTGACCGCCGGACTGCTTGACGTTGCGGCCGAGCCCGGTGGCCTTGCCCGCCACCGTCTCCCGCAGCGGGACCCGCAGGTCGGTGGTCTCCACCGCGACGCCATAGCGGCTCGACAGCCGGTCGAGCAGCAGATCGGCGTGGGCCTCGCCCATGCACCAGAGCACCAGCTGGCGGGTCTCGGGATTGTTCTCCAGGCGCAGTGTCGGGTCCTCGGCCACCAGCCGGCCGAGCGCCTGCGACATCTTGTCCTCGTCGGCCTTGGACTTCGCCTGGATGGCGACCGGCAGCAAGGGCTCGGGACTGGCCCAGGGCTCCATCAGCAGCGGGCGGTCCTTGTCGGACAGGGTGTCCCCGGTCTCCGGGCTGGACAGCTTGGCCACCGCGCAGATGTCCCCGGCCGAGCACTGGGCGACGCTGCGCTGCAGCTTGCCCAGCGGCGAGGTCAGGGCGCCGACCCGCTCGTCCTGATCATGATCGGCGTGGCCGCTGTCGGCCCGGCCGTGACCCGACACGTGCACGATGGCGTCGGGCCGCAGCGTGCCGGAGAACACGCGGACCAGGCTGATCCGGCCGACGTACGGGTCCGAGGTGGTCTTGACGACCTCGGCGAGCAGCGGGCCCGCCGGGTCGCAGGACAGCCCGCTGACCGGCTTGCCATCCAGGGTGGTCACGGTGGGCAGGGGATGCTCCTGCGGCGAGGGGAAGGCCTGGGTCATGACCTCAAGCAGCTCGGGCAGGCCGATGCCCTGCACAGCGGCGGCGGCCAGCACGGGATAGAAGCTGCCGCGGGCCACTGCCTTCTCCAGGTCCTCGATCAGGACCTTGGCGTCGATCTCCTCATCGGACAGGTACCTGTCCATGAGGGACTCGTCCTCGCTCTCCTGGATGATCGCCTCGATCAGCGAGCTGCGGGCCTCGGCCATCCGGTCGGCGTCCGCGGCCTCGGGGTCGCGGTCCTCCCGCGTGCCGCCCGAGTAATCGTAGAAGCGCTCGGACAGCAGCCCGAGCAGGCCGCGGACGGCCCCCTGGCCGTCTGATACCGGCAGGTACAGCGGCGCGACCGAGTCGCCGAACGCGGCGCGGCATTCGGCCAGCGCCTCGTCGAAGTCCCCCCGCTGGTGGTCAATCTTGGTGATTACGACCGCCCGCGGCGTGCCGGCGGCGGCGCATTCCTCCCAGAGCATCTTGGTCAGGCCGTCGACGCGGTCCGCGGCCGAGACGGTGAACAGCGCGGCGTCGGCCGCGCGCAGGCCCGCGCGCAGGTCGCCGGTGAAGTCGGCGTAGCCCGGAGTGTCCAGCAGGTTCACCTTGACCCCGGCATGGATGAGCGGCGCCAGGGTCAGGTTGACCGAGCGCTGCTGCCTGACCTCGACCTCGTCGAAGTCGCTGACGGTCGTTCCGTCCTCGACCCGGCCGATGCGCTGAATCGTGCCCGTACTCCCGAGCAGCGCCTCGACCAGCGTCGTCTTTCCCGCTCCCGAGTGGCCGACCAGCACGATATTGCGCACGCTGTCGGGCTGGCCAGCCGGAGGTACCCTGCCCGCGGCTCCCGTTGTGCTTGCCTTGTCCGACATCCGCACCGCCTCCTGTCACTCCGTTGGGCTGCTGCACGACCAGCCTTTACCTGCCGGAACCGGATCACAAGCCCTCGACGAGAATCGCTGTAACTGTCCTGCTCCGCGCCGTCCGCCTGACGGCCGCCTGGAATCCGCCCGATGGTCATCTGCCCGCCGGCTGATGACCGGCGCGCCGCCTGATGACCTGCGATTGGCTATCGGGAGGCGGTCATCGGCCGCCAGTAGGATCAGACGGCCATGCTGAACGCGCTGCGACCCGCCATTGCCCGCCTGCTGACGCCGGTAGGCGAGTTCCTCGCGCGCACGCCCGTCACCCCCAACGCCCTCACCATCACCGGGGCGCTGGGCGCCTCGGCGGGAGCGCTCGCGCTCTACCCGACCGGTCATCTGTTCGCCGGGACGGTCGTGTGCACCGTCTTCGTCCTGGCCGACATGCTCGACGGCGCGCTGGCCAGGGTGAAAGGGACCAGCGGGAGCTGGGGAGCGTTTCTCGACTCCACGCTGGACCGGGTCGCCGACGCCGCCATCTTCGGCGGGCTGGTCCTCTGGTTCATGCTGGGCGGGCACGATAAGGTACTGGCCGCTGTCACGCTGTTCTGCCTGGTGGCCGGGGCGCTGGTGTCCTACGCCAAGGCGCGGGCCGAGGGCCTCGGGCTTCGGGCCGACGTCGGGATCGCCGAGCGGTCCGAGCGCCTGGTGATCGGGCTTGTGGCCATCGGGCTGTCCGGGCTTGGCGTACCGTATGTCCTTCCTGTGGGGCTATGGCTGCTCGCCGCGGCGAGTGCGTTCACGTTCGGGCAGCGCGTCCTGGCGGTGCGCCGGGCCGCAGCTGAGCAGGCGGCTGCGGCCGCGGGCTCACAGGCCGGCCCGCCGGCGACTGCACCGGGCGCGGCACGGGCAGACAATGAAGGCAGCGAAGCAGGAAGCAAGGGCAGTGCCGGTGGCCACGGCCGTGCCGGTGGCCACGGCAGTGCGGGAAGCAGCGGCAGCGCAGGCGCGGGGACCGATCAGGGATGCGTTTGAAGGAGGTTAACGGGTGCCCGGACTGAAGGACAGGCTCATCGATGCCGGGTACGGCCTCGGCTGGTCGCTGGTATGCCGCGTGCCGGAATCCTGGGCCCGGCAGGGCTTTACCGTCGTGGCCGACATCGTCTGGCGCCGTCAGGGTCACCGGGTCCAGGTACTGGAGGGCAACCTGCGCCGCGTGATCGGCGCTGGCGCGTCAGGAGCCGAGCTGCGTGCCTTGTCCAGGCAGGCCTTGCGCTCGTATATGCGCTACTACCTCGAGGCGTTCCGGCTGCAGGTGATTCCCGCGGACCGGCTGATCAGCGGAATGCACGACACCGGGCACATCCAGACCGCGTTCGAGTACACGGCCGCCGGCCGCGGGGTGGTATTCGCCCTGCCGCACATGGGCAACTATGACCTGGCCGGGGCGTGGATAATCGCCCGCGGGGCAGGATCTTTCACGACGGTGGCCGAGCGGCTGGAGCCGGAGTCGGTGTACGACAGGTTCGTCGGCTTCCGCGAGAGCCTGGGCATGGAGGTGCTTCCCGCTACCGGCGGCAACAGCAGGTTCGGCATCCTGGCGCAGCGGCTGCGGGCCGGCAAGATCGTCTGCCTGGTCTGCGACCGGGATGTCACCGGCGGAGGCATTGAGGTGGAGTTCTTCGGCGAGAAAGCCCGGATGATGGGCGGCGCGGCCGCGCTGGCCGTGCAGACCGGCGCGGCGCTGATGCCCGCCATCTTGTGGTTCGAGGGCGAGGACTGGGGCCTGCACATCCACGAGGAAATCCCGGTGCCTGCCAGCGGGGACAGAAAGCAGAAGACCGCGGCGATGATGCAGGAGGTCGCCCGCGTCTTCGAGACGGGAATCAGGGCTCATCCGCAGGACTGGCACATGCTGCAGAAGGTATTTGTCGCCGACCTCGATCCGGCCCGGCTGGCCGCCGCGGAGGCGGCGCACACCGCGACGAGCGCGGCCGGCGCCGGGGAGAGCGCCGCGCGGGCCGGGCGCGATGAGGCCGGCCCATGAGGATAGGACTGGTCTGCCCGTACAGCTGGGACGTGCCCGGCGGAGTCCAGGAGCACATCAGGGACCTGGCCGAGGCGCTGATGGACCTGGGGCACGAGGTCTCCGTGATATCGCCGGCCGACAACGATGACATGCTGCCCGGCTACGTGGTGCCCGCCGGCCGGGCCGTTCCCGTTCCTTACAACGGCTCAGTGGCCAGGCTCGCCTTCGGGCCCCTGTCGGCGGGCCGCGTCCGCAGGTGGGTCAGGGAGGGCGGGTTCGACCTGCTGCACGTGCACGAGCCGGCCGCGCCCAGCCTGTCCCTGCTGGCGTGCTGGGTCGCCGACGGGCCGATCGTGGCCACCATGCACGGGGCGAACCCCCGGTCCCGCATCCTGCACGCGGCGCTGCCGATCCTGCAGTCGGCCCTGGAGAAGATCAGCGCCAGGATCGCGGTGTCCGAGGCGGCCCGCACCACGCTGGTCGAGCACCTGGGCGGCGACGCCGTGCTCATCCCCAACGGGGTCTCGGTGCGCAGGTACGAGAAGGCAGATCCGCTCCCCGGCTGGCCCGGTCAGGGCGGCGCGATCGGGTTCCTCGGCCGGATGGACGAGCCGCGCAAGGGCCTGCCGATCCTGCTGCGCGCCTTCGAGACCCTCGGGCCGCAGCGGCCGGGGCTGCGACTGCTGATCGCCGGCCCCGGCGATCTCGAGGAGGCCGCGGCCAGGGTGCCCGCGCCGCTGCGGGACCGGGTCGTGCTGCTGGGCCAGGTCAGCGACGCGGATAAGGTCCGTGCCTACCACTCGGTCGACGTGTTCTGCGCCCCCAATACCGGCGGCGAGAGCTTCGGGATCGTCCTGGCCGAGGCGATGGCCGCTGGCCTTCCGATCGTGGCGAGCGACCTGGACGCGTTCCGGACGGTGCTGCGCGACGGGCGGGCCGGGGAGCTGTTCGAGACCGGCGATGCCGGCGACCTGGCCAGGGCGGTCGGCCGCCTTCTCGATGACCCCGAGCGGCGCGCGACCCTGTCGGCGGCCGCCTCCGCCGCGGTGCGCGCCTATGACTGGCCCGCGGTGGCGCGCGACGTGGTCGAGGTCTACGAGACGGTCCTGCCCGGCACCGGCCGCGTGGGCGTGGTCTCGTGACGCGCCTGTTCCTGATCATCGCGGTCGCGGTCCTGGCCGGGGTCTACATCTCCTGGCGGGCCGGCCGGATCGACCGCCTGCACGCCAGGGTGGACGCGGCCAGCGCCGCCCTGGATGCCGCGCTCGTGCGGCGCAGCTCGGTGGCGCTCGAGTTCGCCTCGTCGGGACTTCTCGACCCGGCCACCAGCCTGCTGCTCGCCGGAGCCGCGCACGACGCGAGGTCGGCCGACACGGCCCGCGAGCTGCCCGAGAGCGACCTGACCCGCGCCCTGCGCGCGGTCTTCAGCCAGCCGGGCTTCCGCGCGTCGCTGGAGGGCCGGGACGGCGCGGCGGAGCTGCTGGCCGAGCTCGAGGGCGCCGCGCACCGGGTCTTTCTGGCCCGCCAGTTCTACAACGGCGCCGTCGCGGCCACCCAGGCGGCGCGCCGCCGCTGGCTGGCCAGGGTGCTGCGCCTGGCCGGCGGCGCGGCGATGCCGCAGTTCTTCGAGATCGATGACTCCCTGGCCGGGGCGGGCGAGGACGTGCAGGGAACCGACCTGCCGCACCTGGCCCGCTGACCGTCTCGGCGGCCAGGCGCGAGCTACCGCCTACCATGGAGCAGGTCCAGTGCGTAACGATCAAGTGAGGTTATCCGTGTCAGTCCCTACTTCCCCCGCCAGCCCCAGCAGCAGCGACCGCACGGCTGTGACCGGCGGCCCGGCCGGCCAGACCGGGACGCAGCGCGTCAAGCGGGGCATGGCCGAGATGCTCAAGGGCGGCGTGATCATGGACGTGGTCACCGCGGACCAGGCGAAAATCGCCGAGGACGCCGGCGCCGTGGCCGTCATGGCGCTGGAGCGGGTGCCGGCCGACATCAGGGCCCAGGGCGGCGTGGCCCGGATGAGCGACCCCGACATGATCGACGGCATCATCGCGGCGGTCTCCATCCCGGTCATGGCCAAGTGCCGGATCGGGCACTTCGTCGAGGCCCAGGTGCTGCAGGCCATCGGGGTCGATTACATCGATGAGTCCGAGGTGCTCAGCCCGGCCGATGAGGCGCACCACGTCGACAAGTGGGAGTTCACCGTCCCGTTCGTCTGCGGCGCCACCAATCTCGGCGAGGCGCTGCGCCGCATCGCCGAGGGCGCGGCGATGATCAGGTCCAAGGGCGAGGCGGGCACGGGGAACGTGATCGAGGCCACCCGGCACATGCGCGGCATCCTGACCCAGATCCGCGGCCTGTCCAGCCTCTCGGCGCAGGAGCTCTACACCGCCGCCAAGGACCTCCAGGCCCCGTACGAGCTGGTGGCCGAGGTGGCCGCGGCGGGAAAGCTGCCTGTCGTCCTGTTCACCGCGGGCGGCCTGGCGACGCCGGCGGACGCGGCGATGATGATGCAGCTCGGCGCCGAGGGAGTGTTCGTGGGCTCCGGGATCTTCAAGTCGGGCGACCCCGCCGCGCGCGCCGCGGCGATCGTCAAGGCGACCACCTTCCACGACGACCCGGACGTGATCGCCAAGGTCTCCCGCGGTCTCGGCGAGGCCATGGTCGGCATCAACCTGGATACCCTCCCCGACGAGCAGCGCTACGCCGGCCGCGGCTGGTAGCCAGGCCCCGGCGGCCGGGCACCGCGGGACCGGCCGGAAAGCGAGCAGCGGAGAGGGGGACGTGCCAGCCGTGTCAGCCGCGCGCCACACGCCCGTTATCGGCGTCCTGGCCCTCCAGGGAGACGTCGCCGAGCACCTCAGGGCGCTGCGCGAGGCGGGCGCGCACCCGGTGCCGGTGCGCAGGCCGGACGAGCTCGACTCGGTCGACGGCCTGATCATTCCCGGCGGCGAGTCCACCACCATGTGGAAGCTGGCCGTGATCTTTGACCTGATCGACCCGCTGCGCAAGCGGGTCAGCGGCGGCATGCCGACCTTCGGCTCCTGCGCCGGCATGATCATGCTGGCGGCCCGCCTGGTCGACCGGGCCAGCGGCCAGGAGACGCTCGGTGCCATCGACATGACCGTACGGCGCAACGCCTTCGGCCGCCAGGCTGACTCTTTCGAGCGCGACATCACGCTGGCCGGGGTGGCCGGGCCGGCCTACCGCGCGGTCTTCATCCGTGCCCCGTGGGTCGAGGACACCGGCCCTGACGTGGAGGTTCTCGCCACAGAGCCGCGCACCGGTAGGATCGTCGCGGTTCGCCAGGGCCCGGCACTCGCGACAGCATTTCATCCTGAGCTGACGCCCGACCCGCGCGTCCACCAGATTTTTGCCGACATCGTGAGGGAACGGGCATGAGCGGCCACTCAAAGTGGGCCACCACGAAGCACAAGAAGGCCGTCATCGACGCCAGGCGGGGCAAGCTGTTCGCCAAGCTGATCAAGAACGTCGAGGTGGCGGCCCGCAGTGGCGGCCCCGATCCCGCGGGCAACCCCACCCTCTACGACGCGATCCAGAAGGCCAAGCGCAGCTCGGTCCCCAACGACAACATCGACCGGGCCGTCCGCCGCGGCGCCGGCCTGGAGGCAGGCGGCGCCGCTTACGAGTCGGTCACCTACGAGGGCTACGGCCCCGGCGGCGTCGCGGTCCTGGTCGAGTGCCTGACCGACAACAAGAACCGGGCGGCGGCCGAGGTCCGGACGGCGCTGTCCCGCAACGGCGGCTCCATGGCCGATCCGGGCTCGGTCTCCTACCTGTTCAGCCGCAAGGGCGTGGTGATCGTCCCGAAGGCCGGCGGCGTGACCGAGGATGACGTGCTCACCGCGGTGCTGGACGCCGGCGCCGAGGAGATCGATGATCTCGGCGAGTCGTTCGAGGTGGTCAGCGAGCCGACCGACCTGGTCGCGGTGCGCACCGCCCTGCAGGAGGCGGGGATCGACTATGAGTCGGCGGAGGCCGCGTTCCTGCCGTCGATGGAGATCCCGCTCGACGAGACCAGCGCCAGGAGCGTCTTCCGGCTGATCGACGCCATCGAGGACTCCGATGACGTCCAGGACGTCTACGCCAACTACTCGGTTCCCGATGACGTCATGGCCAGGCTCGGATGACGCGACTGGTGCAGCCGGGCGCCGGCAGGCCCCGGTGACCAGTGACCCGCGCCGGGCTGGACATCCGCGAGCTGCGCGAGGACGACCTCGACGCGGAGTTCGACCTGCGGCACCGCGCGTTCGGCCCCCTCGCCGAGGCTGACCGCCCCCAGTGGATCGCGAGCATGCGGCCCGCGATCAGGGACGGCCGGGTCCTCGGCGCCTACGACGGGCCGGCTCTGGTGGGCAGCGCCAACTTCCACGACATGCGGCAGTGGTGGAACGGCCGGTCACTGCCGATGGCCGGCGTGGCGGGCGTCAAGGTCGCGCCCGAGCAGCGCGGCCGCGGCATCGGCCGGGCGATGATGACCGAGCTGCTGGGCGTGATCGCCGCCCGCGGTTACCCGGTGTCGGTGCTCTTCCCGGTCACCGCGCCGATCTACCGCTCGCTCGGCTGGGAGATCGCCGGGGCCTTGCATGAGACGGCCATCCCGGCCCGGTCACTGGGCTCGCTGCTCCCGGCGGACACCGGCCCGCTGCCGGCCTCCCCGCCGCTGCGCCGGGCCGGTCCCGATGACGCGGCCGAGGTCCTCGCCGTGATCGGCCGCGTGCACGAGGCGGCCAGGGACTGCGGGCCGAACACCCGTGACGCCGAGTCGATGCGCGACTGGCTCGCCAGCCCCGGCGTGTTCGCCTACCTGGCGCCCGATGGCTTCCTGTCTTACGGCTGGCGCGGCGATCGGGAGATCCTGGTCGACCTGGCGGTAGCCGGCTCGGCCGAGACGACCAGGGCGATCTGGGGGATCGTGGCCTCCCACGCCCCCAGGGTGCAGACCGTCCGGGCCTGGCTCGGCCCCGATGACGCGCTCGGCTGGCTGACCCGCGAGCCCGACGCCAGGCCGCAGCCGGACAAGAGGTGGATGCTGCGCGTGGTGGATGCGGCGGCGGCCATCGCGGCGCGCGGCTTCCCCGCCGCGGTCGAGCTCAGCGTCGCGCTGCGGATACACGATGCCGCGCTGGACGCCAACTCGGGCCTGCGGCTCCTCCAGATCAGCGGCGGCAAAGGCGCCCTGACCCGCTGCGAGACGGCCAGCGGCCCGCACCTGCCGCCCGGCGCGCCGGTCCGGATCGGGGCGCGCGGCCTGGCCGCCCTGTACGGGGGAGTCCCGGTGGCCACCTTGCGCCGTGCCGGGCTGGTCGCTGACGGCGACCCGGACGCCGATGCCGCGCTCGGCTGCGCCTTCGCCGGCCCCGCGTTCATGGCCGACGATTTCTGAGCGGCCCAGCGCGACACGTTCTGAGCGGCGCCGCGCGACACGCCGGGCCCGATGCCGCCGTCCCGCGGCCCGGCCCGGTAGTGTCGCACCCGAACACCTGTTCGCTAGCGACCGGGATGGTGAGCGGCATTGCGAGTGCTCGGCGTCGATCCCGGCCTGACCCGGTGCGGCCTTGGCGTGATCGACGGCGCGCCCGGCCGGACGCTCACGCTGGTGAGCACCGACGTCGTCTGCACCCCCGCCAGCGACGATATCGCGCGGCGCCTGCTCACCCTGGAGGAGCAGATCGAGCGCTGGCTCACCCGGTACCAGCCGGACGCGGTAGCGGTGGAGCGCGTGTTCAGCCAGCACAATGTCCGGACCGTGATGGGCACCGCGCAAGCCGGAGCCGTCGCCATCGTGTGCGCGGCCCGCCGTGGCCTGCCCGTGGCCCTGCACACGCCAAGCGAGGTCAAGGCGGCGGTCACCGGCAACGGCCGGGCGGGCAAGGCCCAGGTCACCGAGATGGTGACCCGGCTGCTGCGGATGGCCGACCCGCCCCGTCCGGCCGACTCCGCCGACGCCCTGGCCCTGGCCATCTGCCATCTGTGGCGCGGCGGCGCCCAGGCCAGGCTGGCCGCCGCGGCCGCCGCGTACCGCTCCGGAGGACGGCGATGATCGCGCATCTGAGCGGGACGGTCAGCTCGGTGGCGCCCGACGGCGCGGTGATCGACGTCGGCGGGGTCGGGCTGATGGTGCAGTGCACGCCCGGCACGCTGGCCGGCCTGCGGACCGGGGAGCGGGCCAGGGTCGCGACCTCGCTGGTGGTCCGCGAGGACGCGCTGACCCTGTACGGGTTCGCCGGCGAGGACGAGCGCAACACCTTCGAGCTGCTGCAGACGGCCAGCGGTATCGGGCCGCGGCTGGCGCTGGCGATGCTGGCGGTCTTCAGCCCGGACGGGCTGCGGCGGGCGGTGGCGGCCGAGGACCTGGCCGCGCTCACCACCGTTCCCGGCATCGGCCGGAAGGGCGCGCAGCGGATCGTCCTCGAGCTCGCCGGCCGGCTGGGCTCGCCGGGAGATGGCAGGCCTGCTGCCGGGGATGCCGCGATGCCGCCTGCCGCGCGCGTCGCTCCCTGGCGCGAGCAGGTCCGGGTGGGCCTGGTGAACCTGGGCTGGCCAGCCCGCGACGCCGAGCAGGCGATCGCGGCGATCGAGCCCGAGCTGCTCGCCGCCGGCCGGACTGACGGGGCGCCGGCCGACGGCTCCTGCGCAGATAGCCCGTCGGCCGACGGCGCGCTGGCCGACGGCCCGCCGGGCCATGATCATTCAGCGGAAGCCCAGGCCGTCGACGTGGCGGTGGCGCTGCGCGCGGCGCTGCGGGTGCTGGGGCGCAGGTGACCAGCAGCTCCATGGGCGAGGCCTCCGGCCCGCGCGCGGCGGGCGCCGACCGGGTGGTCTCGCCGCTCGCCGATGCCGACGACCGGATGATCGAGGGCGCGCTGCGGCCCAAGCGGCTGAGCGAGTTCATCGGCCAGGGCCGGGTCCGCGAGCAGCTGTCGATCGTCCTTGAGGGGGCGATGGGGCGCGGCCGGGTGCCGGATCATGTCCTGCTGTCCGGCCCGCCCGGCCTGGGCAAGACGACCATTGCCATGATCATCGCTGCCGAGCTCGGAGCCCCGCTGCGGATCACCAGCGGCCCGGCGATCGAGCGGGCCGGGGACCTGGCCGCGGTGCTCTCGACCCTGAGCGAGGGCGAAGTGGTGTTCATCGACGAGATTCACCGCGTTGCCCGCCCGGCCGAGGAGATGCTCTACCTGGCCATGGAGGATTTCCGGGTCGACGTGATCGTCGGCAAGGGACCGGGCGCGACGGCCATCCCGCTGGAGATCGCGCCGTTCACCCTCGTCGGCGCCACGACCAGGGCGGGGCTGCTGCCCGCGCCGCTGCGGGACAGATTCGGCTTTACCGCGCATCTCGATTTCTACGAGCCCGCTGAGCTGGACATCATCGTGCGCAGGTCGGCGGGCCTGCTCGGGGTGGCCCTGCGCGATGACGGCGCCGATGAGATCGCCGGCCGCTCGCGCGGCACGCCGAGAATCGCCAACCGGCTGCTGCGCCGGGTGCGCGACTTCGCCGAGGTCCGCGGGGACGGCGTCATCACCAGGGCGGCGGCCCGGGCGGCGCTGGAGCTGTACGAGGTGGACGAGAGCGGGCTTGACCGGCTCGACCGCGCGGTCCTGTGGGCGCTGATCAGGCGGTTCGGGGGCGGCCCGGTCGGACTGTCCACGCTGGCGGTGGCCGTGGCCGAGGAGGCCGAGACGGTCGAGGTGGTCGCCGAGCCGTTCCTGGTCAGGTGCGGCCTGATCGTGCGCACCCCGCGCGGGCGGGTGGCGACGGCGGCCGCGTGGGAGCACCTGGGGCTGACGCCCCCCGTCCCCGCCGGCCCTCCCGGTCACGCGGGGACGGGGACCCTGTTCAGCTGATCGGGGGCCGGCTCGGTCGCGGGCTGGTCACGATAGCTCTTCAGACCCCGTAGCCTGTTGGTGCATTGCGTATGCGCCGCTACACTTCGGCAGTTGGTTCATGACAGCCGCCTGGTTGTAGTGCCGGTCCTGCCGGCCCTCGCCGGGGCCGGGTTCCCGGCCATTGCGGCAATCAACCGGAAGGTGGCCCCGATATGGGGGAAATGTTGGTTCTTGCCGCCACTGACTCGGCCAAGAAAAGCTCGTCGTCGCTGGTGCCGTTCCTGATCATTGCGGTCCTGTTCGGCCTCTTCTACGTGCTGATGATCAGGCCGCAGCGCAACAAGCAGCGCCAGGCCGCGCAGATGCAGAGCACGGTCATCCCCGGCCAGCACGTCAGGACCACCGCCGGGATCTACGGCACGATCGTCTCCGCAGATGACCGGGATGTCGTGGTCCAGATCGCCCCCGGCGTCGAGATCCGGATGCTGCGGCGTGCCGTCATGGACGTGATTCCCGATGATGAGCCCATGGATGGCACCCAGCCCCCGCCGGATTCCCACCCGGACGACACCCCGGCCGATGACTGGGACACCGGAGACCGGAACGCCTAGCGGGCGCGGAACGTCTAACGTCTAGCAGCGGCTTGGGCCGGATCGAGTTAAAGGACAGGCGACACGTGGCTCCCACGAGCACTAAGTCATCCCGGCCATGGCGGGCCCTTGCGGTCTTGATCGTGCTGGTCATCGTCATGGTGACGGCGGTCATTGGCAAGGACGCGTTCCAGCCCGCCAACTGGCACCGCGGCTTCAGGGTGGCGCTGGGCCTGGACCTGGCCGGCGGCACCACGGTGACGCTCAAGGCGGTGTCCGCCAAGCCCGGCCAGCCGCCCTCCCAGGCCTCCATGAAGGTCGCCAACGGGATCATGCTGAGCCGGCTGAACGGCTCCGGCCTCAGCGGCGCGCAAGTCCAGCAGCAGGGCACCGACATCATCACCGTCACCGTGCCGGGCAAGGGATCCCAGCAGGTGGAGAAGCTAGTCGGCACCACGGCGAAGCTGTACTTCCGCCAGGTGCTGCTCGTGGCGCCCGGTTTCCCTGAGCAGGTCACCACCCCCGCGCCCGGCACCTCACCGTCCCCCGGCGCCGCGTCACCGGGGGCCAGCCCCGCTCCGTCCGTGAGCCCGAGCCCGTCAGCCAGCCCGACGGGCACCGGCGGGTCGAACGGAGCAGGCCAGGCGGCCGGCGCGAAGAGCCTGGCCGGCGGCTCGGCGGCGCAGCGGGCCCAGCCCCAGAAGGCCAAGCCGCAGCCGGCCAGCTCCGCCTCAGCTACCCCCACCCCCACGCCATCCGCGACCCCGTCGGTGCAGACGGTGCTGCCGACAACCGCGGACGCGCAGGGCGACGCGAGCCTGGTCAGCAAGCCGGTGCAGAAGAAGTTCGACGAGCTCAACTGCCATACCAACTGGCAGCAGGAGATCTACCAGGGCAACTCGGCTAACTGGGACAACCCGAACGTGCAGATCGTGTCCTGTGACAAGAGCGGCAACAAGTACGCGCTGGACGTGGCGAAGGTGACCGGCACGATGCTGACCGGGGCCTCCGCGGGCCTGCAGCAGAACAACGGCCAGTGGGTGGTCAATCTCAACCTCAACGGCACGGGAACCAAGAACTTCGGGGTCCTCACCTCCACCATGTACAGCAAGTACTACAGCACCGCCACGCAGGCGCAGACCTCGGTGCTTGACCAGTTCGCGATCGTGCTGGACGGCGGCGTGGTGACCGCACCGGATATCGTCCAGCCCATCACGGCCGGGCAGGCGCAGATCAGCGGCGGTACCCCTCCCTTCAGCCAGGCCTCGGCCACGCAGCTGGCGAACGAGCTGAAGTACGGCTCGCTGCCCCTGACCTTCGAGCCGCAGTCGATCACGGCCATCTCCGCGCAGCTGGGCGCGGCCCAGCTGGACGCGGGCCTGATCGCCGCGGCCATCGGCCTGCTCCTGGTCGTCATCTACTCGTTCCTCTATTACCGCGGCCTCGGGCTGGTGTCGGTCTCCAGCCTGATCGTCGCCGGGCTGGTGTCCTACCTCTCGGTCATCCTGCTCAGCAAGTACGAGGGACTGACCCTGTCGCTGGCGGGCGTAGCCGGGCTGATCGTGGCGATCGGGATCACCGCCGACTCCTTCGTGGTGTATTTCGAGCGGCTCAGGGACGAGGTCAGGGAGGGCAAGACCCTGCGGGCCGCGGTGGAGCGCGGCTGGCAGCGGGCCAGGCGGACGATCCTGGTCTCCGATACCGTGTCGTTCCTGGCTGCCCTGCTGCTGTATATCTTCGCGATCGGCGACGTCAAGGGCTTCGCGTTCACGCTCGGCCTGACCACGCTCGTCGACGTCGTCGTGGTGTTCCTGTTCACCAAGCCGATGGTCACGCTGCTGGCCAGGACCAAGTTCTACGGCCAGGGCCATAAGCTCTCCGGCCTCGACCCGACCCGGCTCGGCGCGCGGTCCCCGTGGCGGGGGTCGAGGCGCACGGCCGCCCGGCCCGCCGCCGGCGCGGCGAGCCCGGCTTCCGCCGTGCCGCCCCGGACCAGCCCGAAGGAGGCGTGATGTCCCGGCTCGGCAACATCGGCGGGCGGCTGTACCGCGGCGAGGTCTCGGTCGACTTTGTCGGCCGCCGGAAGCTCTGGTACACGATCTCCGGGCTGATCCTGGTCATCAGCATCGCCGCGCTGCTCTTTCGCGGGCTGGACTACAGCGTGGACTTCAAGGGCGGCTCGGTGTACCAGTTCCCGGCGGCGGGCGCGACGTCGGCCCAGGTCAGCTCCGTGGTAGCCGCTTCCGGCGGGGGCACGGACGCCTCTGTCCAGGAAGTGAAGGGCAATGGCACGGCCAAGTGGCAGGTGCAGACGGACCAGCTGAAGTTCCAGCAGACGATCCCGACCCAGGACGCGATCGCCAAGGAGTTCGGCCTCCCGCAGACGGAGGTCAGCGTGCAGCTCGTCGGGCCGACCTGGGGCGGCCAGATCTCGCGGAAGGCGCTGGAGGCGCTGATCGCCTTCATGGTGGTGATCGTGATCTACCTCTCGATAGCGTTCGAGTGGAAGATGGCCGCCTCGGCGTTTGTCGCGCTGGCGCACGACATCGTGATCACGATCGGCGTCTACGCGCTCACCGGCTTCCAGGTGAGCCCGGCGACGGTCATCGGCCTGCTGACCATCCTCGGCTACTCGCTGTATGACACCGTCGTCGTCTTCGACAAGGTCAGGGAGAATACCGCCGGCCTTCTCGGCACCCGCCGCAGTACCTACAGCCAGGCGGCCAACCTGGCCCTGAACCAGACTCTGGTGCGGTCCATCAACACATCCATCATCGCGCTGCTGCCGGTCGCCGCCATCCTCGTCGTCGGCATCACCCTGCTCGGCAACGGCGAGCTGAAGGACCTGTCCCTGGTCCTGTTCATCGGCATGCTGTCCGGTACGTACTCCTCGATCTGCATCGCCACGCCGGTGCTGGCCGACCTGAAGGAGCGCGAGCCGCAGTACAAGCAGCTGGCCAAGACCGTCGCGCTGCGCGCAGCAGGCGGCCGCGCGGCGCGAGGCAAGGTGAAGGCCGGCCAGGCTACCGGCGGCACCAGCGGCAGCGGCGCGGCCAGCGGCAGCGGCGCCTTCGGCACGGACGGCGGGAACGGCACCTTCACTTCCGCCGACGATACGGACCGGCCCGACGATGCGGCCGCGGCCGACGAGGGCAGCTCGGATGCACCGACCGACGAGCGGGTCGCCGCCGGGCGCACCGCCGCCACGTCCCCGGCGCCGCGTGCCGCCCGGCCGGGTCCCCGGCAGCAGCCCCGGCGCCCGAGCTCGGCCAAGCGCCGGCCCGGGGGCAAGAAGAAACGGCGGTGAGCCCGGCTGCGGCGCAGGCCGATATTGCCGCCCTGATCAAGGCGGCCGTCCGGGACGTTCCTGACTACCCGAGCCAGGGAATCGTGTTCAAGGACATTACCCCGCTGCTGGCTGATGGCGCGCTGTTCGCCGCGGTCATCGGCGCGCTGGCGGCCGGGCATGGCCGGATCGACAAGGTGGCCGGGATCGAGGCCAGGGGCTTCATCCTGGCGGCGCCGGTGGCCTGCGCGCTCGGTGCCGGGTTCGTGCCGGTCCGCAAGGAGGGCAAGCTGCCCGGCCCGACCTATGCGCAGTCCTACCAGCTTGAGTACGGCACGGCGACGATCGAGATGCACACCGACGCCTTCGAGCCGGGCGAGCGGGTCCTGATCGTCGACGATGTCCTGGCCACGGGCGGGACCGCGGCCGCGACCGCTGAGCTGGTCCGGCGGGCCGGCGCGCAGGTCGTGGCGATATCGGTACTGCTGGAACTGGGGTTCCTGGGCGGGCGGGCCAGCCTTCCCGGCCTGGATGTCCGGTCGCTGCTCGGGATGTGACCGGGCGTACGCGCGGTCCGGCACTTCCCGGATCGCCCCTCGGTAGACTGGACGCTTGGCGAACGTAAGGAGCGCATGTGGCCGGTGACGTGGCGACGGCCGGAACGGCCGAAGACGATGTCACCCGAGCCGGTGCTGGGCAGCTAGAGCTGAGTGATCCAGGAAATCTGAGTGATCCGGCCGTGCCGGTGGCGGATGGCGAGGTGGCCCCGGCCACTGGCGCGCGCCCCGATGCGGCCCCCGAAGACGGCCTGGCCCCGGCCGAGGATGCGCCCGCCGAGAACGCGCCTGCCATGAACGCGCCTGCCGAGAACGCGCCCGCCGAGAACGCGCAGGACGAGAACGCGCGGGACGATCTGCCGCAGGACACTCTCGGGGGCCAGGCCGCGCCGCGCAAGACCGCGCCGCGCCGGTCCGCCCCGCGCAAGCCCGCGCCGCGCAAGGCTCAGGAGGCCGGCTCCCCGGCTGGTCCCGACGGAGCATCCGACGCCGCGGGGGCCGGCGGCTCCGCCGGGGTCCGGCGGCGGCTGGCCAGGCTGGGGGCGCCGCGCGGCGGCGGCATCAACCCCGTGCTCGAGCCGCTGATCAAGACCGCCCGCACCGCGCATCCGAAGGCGGATGTCCGCCTGATCGAGCGCGCCTACGAGGTGGCCGCACAGCAGCACAGCGGCCAGGACCGCAAGAGCGGCGACCCGTACATCACCCATCCGCTCGCCGTGGCCACGATCCTGGCTGAGCTCGGCATGAACTACGAGACACTCTGCGCGGCGCTGCTGCACGACACCATCGAGGACACGGCCTATACGCTCGCCGAGCTGCGCCGCGATTTCGGCGAGGACATCGCCGCCCTGGTCGACGGCGTGACCAAGCTGGACAAGGTCAAGTACGGCGACGCCGCCCAGGCCGAGACCGTGCGCAAGATGGTGGTCGCGATGTCCCGCGACATCCGGGTCCTCGTGATCAAGCTCGCCGACCGGCTGCACAACATGCGCACGCTGCGCTACCTCCCGCGGGCCAAGCAGGAGCAGAAGTCCCGCGAGGTCCTGGAGATCTTTGCCCCGCTCGCGCACCGGCTCGGGATGAACACCGTCAAGTGGGAACTCGAGGACCTGGCGTTCGCCACGCTGTTCCCCAAGCGCTACGACGAGATCGCGCGGCTGGTGTCCGAGCGAGCACCGCGCCGCGAGGTCTTCCTGCAGGAGGTTGTCGAGGACGTCTCCGCTGACCTGCGGGAAGCGAAGATCAAGTCGCGGGTGACGGGACGGCCGAAGCACTACTACTCGGTCTACCAGAAGATGATCGCCAGGAATGTCGGCTTCGATGACATCTACGACCTGGTGGGCATCCGCATCCTGGTCGAGTCCGTCCGGGACTGCTACGCGGTGCTCGGCACGGTGCATGCCCGGTGGAACCCCGTGGCCGGGCGGTTCAAGGACTACATCGCGATGCCGAAGTTCAACATGTACCAGTCGCTGCACACGACGGTGATCGGCCCCGAGGGCAAGCCCGTTGAGCTGCAGATCAGGACCTGGGGCATGCACCGCCGGGCCGAATACGGCGTGGCCGCGCACTGGAAGTACAAAGAGGAGACGACGACCTCCGGCCCGTCCGGCGACACGGACATGACCTGGCTGCGCCAGCTGGTCGACTGGCAGCGGGAGACCGCTGACCCGGCCGAGTTCCTCGAGTCGCTGCGGACCGACCTGGGCGCGGCCGAGGTCTACGTCTTCACCCCCCGTGGCGAGGTCATCGCGCTGCCGCAGGGAGCGACGCCCGTCGACTTTGCCTATGCCATCCACACGGAGGTCGGGCACCGTACCATCGGCGCCAGGATCAACGGCCGCCTGGTGGCGCTGGAGAGCACGCTGAGCAACGGCGACACGGTGGAGATCTTTACCTCCAAGGCGCCGGACGCCGCGCCGAGCCGGGACTGGCTCGGCTTCGTCAGGAGCGCCCGCGCCCGCAACAAGATCCGGCACTGGTTCTCCAAGGAGCGCCGGGAGGCGGCGGCCGAGACGGGCCGGGAGGCCATCGCCCGGACCATGCGCAAGCAAGGGCTGCCGCTGCAGCGGCTCGCGACGGCTGACGCGCTGCTGACCATTGCCCAGGACCTGCACTACCTGGACCTGCCATCGCTCTACGCGGCGGTCGGCGAGGGCCATGTCAGTGCCCAGTCGGTGATCGGCAAGCTGATCAAGTCGGCGGGCGGCATGGCCGGCGCGCAGGAGGACCTCGCCGAGACGACGCTGGTGACCCGCGCGCCCAAGCCGCCCCCGGCGGGCGATTCCGGCGTGGTCGTGGAGGGCGCCGCGGATGTCTGGGCGCGCCTGTCGAGATGCTGCACGCCGGTCCCGGGAGATGAGATCACCGGCTTCGTGACCAGGGGCAACGGAGTCTCCGTGCACCGGGTCGACTGCGTCAACCTCCAGCACCTGCTCGGAGCCCAGCCCGAGCGGCTGGTCACGGTCCGCTGGTCACCGAGCGAGGCCTCGCTCTTCCTGGTGGCCATCCAGGTGGAAGCGCTCGATCGCACCGGCCTGCTGTCCGACGTCACCAGGTCGATCTCCGACCAGCACGTCAATATCCTGTCGGCCACCGTGACGACCACGAGGGACCGGGTGGCATTCAGCCGGTTCACCTTCGAGATGGGCGATCCAAAGCACCTGGGCCACGTCCTGCGCGCGGTTCGCTCCATCGACGGTGTCTACGACGTCTACCGGGTCACGAACTAGCCAGCCGGGCTGATACCGGAGCACCAGCCGGCGTGCTCGGCACCAGCCGGCGTGCTCGGCGATCAGCCGGCGAGCTCGGCCAGGGTTCGCTCGGCTTCCTCAAGCCACGACCGGCGGGCCTCCAGTGCCTCCTGGGCCTGCTGCCGGGCGGTCTCGTCCCCGCGCGCCCGTGCCTTCTCCAGCTGGGCTTCCAGGGCGCTGATCGCGGCGCGGAGCTGCTCGACGGTCCCCCTGGCCCGCGACAGCGCCTCCGGATTGGAGCGGCGCCAATGCGAGTCTTCCGCCTTGCGCACCGCGTCCTCGACCCGGCGCAGGCCGCCTTCCAGCTTCTCCTGCTCGTCGCGCGGCACGGCGCCGGCCAGCTCCCAGCGCTCGTGGATCCCGCGCAGTGTCCCGCGGGCAGCACGGGCGTCGGTCACCGGCAGCAGCTTCTCCGCCTCCGCGAGCAGCCGCTCCTTCACGGCGGCGTGCTCACGCAGCTCGGCGTCCTTGGCCGAGAACACCGCGGCGCGCGCCTGGAAGAAGCTGTCCTGGGCCGTCTTGAACCGGGTCCACAGCTCGTCCTCGGCGACGCGATCAGCCCGGCCGGCCTCTTTCCAGGACCGCATCAGCTCGCGGTAGGCCGTCGCCGTCGGTCCCCAGTCGGTCGAGGCGGCCAGCGCCTCGGCCTCACTGGCCAGCTTGTCCTTGCGCGCCCTGGCTTCCTCGCGCTCCTCCTCGAGGCTGGCGAAATAGACCTTGCGGCGCTTGGTGAACGTGTTGCGCGCGGCCGACATGCGCTTCCAGAGCACGGTCTCGGCCTGCCGGTCACCGCGCGGGGCCGCCTTCCACTCCTCCAGCAGCTGGCGCATCCGCTCGCCGCTGGCCTTCCAGTGCGTCGCCTCCACCGCGATGCGCTCAGCCTCGGCGACGATCCGCTCCTTGACCTCCAGGGCCTCGCTGCGGGCCTGCTCGCGAGCGGCCTTGTGCTCTTCGCGCTTGTGGTCGACCAGCCCGGTCAGTGCCTCAAGCCGGTCGTGCAGGCCGCCGAGGTCGCCGACCGCATGCGCGTCGGCCACCGCTGCCAGCAGGCGGGAGATGGTGGCCCTGGCACTGGCTGGAGACAGGTCCGTGGTCGCGATCCGCTGCTCGAGCAGGCTGACCTCGGTCTCCAGTGACTCGAACTTGCGAGTGAAGAAGGCCAGAGCCTCAGCCGGGCTGCCGGCCTGCCAGGAGCCCACTACCCGCTCGCCCTCGGTAGTGCGCACGTAGACCGTGCCGTCGTCGCCTACCCGGCCCCACGGATCGTTGGCGGTGCTCACCGCGAACCTCCTGCTCGGTACCTGACTGGAGCGGCGCCGCGCCGGTCAGGTCTTTTTCCTGATGGTCACGCTCTCTATGACGACCTTGTCCTTAGGCTGGCCGTCACCAGGGCCGGTCGAGTTATTACTGCCCGCCCTGGCCACGTTCAGGAGGATATTTAGTCCGCCCGTGATCGTGCCAAACGGCGTGAAACTGGGCTTCAAGGGGCTGTTCTTGTAGACGAGGAAGAACTGGCTGCCGTTAGTGTTGGCCCCGGAATTCGCCATGGCCACGGTGCCCGTGGTGTACCTGGCCCCGGTGAGGTTCTCGTCATTGAACTTGTAGCCAGGGCCGCCGGTGCCGGTCCCGGTCGGGTCGCCGCACTGCAGCACGAAGATGCCGGTGGTGGTGAGGCGGTGGCAGGGGGTGTTGCTGAAGTACTTCTGCGCGGCCAGGGAGACGAATGAGTTGACCGTGCAGGTGGCCCTGCTGTTCAGCAGGGCAATCGTGATGTTGCCGCGATTGGTGCGGATCGTCGCGGTGTAGGTGGCCTTGTCATCGGGCCTGGACGGCGGCAGGCTGACCTTCCGCGCGGCCGGGGGACTGGCCGTGTAGGTGCAGTGCGTCGCGGGCTCGGCGACTCCCGCAGCCGCGGGCAGGGTCGGCGAGGCCGCGGGCGGCGAGGGAGTGGCCGATGGCGAGGGAGCGGCCGGCGTGCTCGCCGCAGCCGGCGTCTTCTTGGTGGAGGAGCCGAACAGGAAGAAGCTGCCGGCCACGACCGCGACCACGGCCACCGCGGCCAGGATGCTGACCGTCAGCTTCCGGGTCTTGGCGTTCTGCTGCGCCCGGCGTGCCTCACGGCGCGCGTAGCGTTCCCTGGCCAGCTTCCGCTGCCGTTCCTTTCCACCCGCCAACCTTGCGGCCCTCCTGGTGTCGCCCGTCAGTGTTATCAGCGAAACTTCGCGAATGGTACCGGGGCCGGGGCACTAGTGACGCCGGCTGTTACCGGTTCGACGTAACAACCGCTGCCTGCCCGTGTCCTGTCCGGGCCAGGGCGCCGGACCGGCCGCGCCGTCGGTAACCTGGGACCCACCGCTGAGGGTCACCTGCTGGCTGACGAGGGAGGAAGCCGTGCTCATTGCCGGGTTTCCGGCGGGCTCGTTCGCCGCGAACTGCTATCTCATCGCGCCAGGGCCGGGCGAGGAATGCCTCATCATCGACCCGGGCCAGGACGCTGAGCCGGGGATTGAGGAAATCCTGCGCACCTACCGGCTGCGTCCCGCCGCCGTGCTGCTGACGCACGGGCACATCGATCACATCTGGTCGGTGGCGCCAGTCTGCGGCGCGAAGGACATCCCGGCCTACATCCACCCGAGCGATCGTGCGCTGCTCAGCGACCCGGCCCGCGGGCTGGGGATGCGGGCGGGCCAGCAGCTCTTCGGCGGCCTGACGTTCACCGAGCCCGACGACGTCCTCGAGCTGGCCGACGGCATGACGCTGGAGCTGGCCGGAGTGCAGCTCACCGTGGATCACGCCCCCGGGCACACGCCGGGCTCGGTCACCTTCACCGTGCCCGCCGCCAGCGGGCCGGCGACCGCCACCGGGCCCTCCACTGCTGCCGCCGCCACCGGGACGGCCGGGGCGGACGCAGGGACGATCTTCACGGGCGACCTGCTGTTCGCCGGGTCTATCGGCCGTACCGACCTGCCCGGCGGCGACTACGCGACGATCCTGGATAGCCTGGCGCGGGTCTGCCTGCCGCTGCCGGACGAGACCGCCGTGCTGTCCGGGCACGGTCCGCAGACGACGATCGGCGCGGAGCGGGACTCCAATCCGTTCCTGGCCGGCCTCGCCCCCGCCGCGGGCCCCGGCACAGGCCTGTGAGCGACAGGGGCGCGGCGCGGCGGGAGCACCGGGCGGGGTGCGTTCAGGATCGGGTTTCTGATATTTCGACGGACGGGCGGTACGAGCGATGATCCGCACTCACGGGGCGGGCACGCTGCGCGCATCCGACGTCGGCCAGCAGGTGACGCTGGCCGGCTGGGTCGCGCGGCGGCGCGACCACGGCGGCGTGGTGTTCATTGACCTGCGGGATGCCAGCGGCGTCGTCCAGGTGGTGCTGCGCGAGGAAGACGTGGCCCACGACCTGCGGGCCGAGTTCTGCGTGCTGGTCACCGGCGAGGTACGCCGCCGCCCGGCCGGCAACGAGAACCCGGACCTGCCGACCGGTGATATCGAGGTCGCGGCGGCGGACCTGGAGGTCCTGTCGGAGGCTGACCCGCTGCCGTTCCCGGTGGAGGGCAGCGCCGAGCTGAGCGAGGAGGTGCGGCTGCGCTACCGCTACCTCGACATCCGGCGGGCCGAGATGTCCGCCGCGCTGCGGGCCAGGTCAACGGCCGCCTACCTGATCAGCGATGTCATGCGGGATCGCGGATTCGTGAACGTGGAGACCCCGTTCCTGACCAGGTCGACACCCGAGGGGGCGCGCGACTTCCTGGTGCCCGTCCGGCTGCGGCCGGGCAGCTGGTACGCCCTGCCGCAGTCGCCGCAGCTGTTCAAGCAGCTGCTGATGGTCTCCGGCCTGGAGCGCTATTACCAGCTGGTGCGCTGCTTCCGGGACGAGGACTTCCGCGCCGACCGGCAGCCGGAGTTCACCCAGATTGACATTGAGATGTCGTTCATCACCAGAGCCGACGTCATCGAGGTGGCCGAGGACCTGGTCGAGCGGCTGTGGTCGCAGATCGCCGGATACCAGGTGCAGCGGCCGATACCGCAGATGACCTACGCCGATGCGATGCGGCGGTTCGGCTCGGACAAGCCGGACCTCCGCTTCGGCGGTGAGCTCACTGACCTGACGGGCTACTTCGCGCAGAGCGAGTTCCGGGTGTTCCAGGCTCCGCACGTGGGAGCCGTGGTGATGCCGGGCGGGGCGGCCCAGTCACGCCGGGAGCTGGACGGCTGGCAGGAGTGGGCCCGCTCGCGCGGTGCCCGCGGCCTGGCGTACGTGCTGATCGGAGCCGACGCGCTGGTGACCGACGCCGGGCCAGTGGCCAGGCACCTGTCGGCGGCCGAGCGCGCGGGCCTGCCGGGCGCGGCCGGCGCCGGGCCTGGAGATTGCGTGTTCTTCGCCGCCGGGCCGGCCAGCGCCGCCCGCGCCCTGCTGGGCGCCGCGCGGCTGGAGATCGGCCAGCGCTGCGGCCTGATCGATCCGGCGGCCTGGGCGTTCACCTGGGTGGTGGACGCGCCCATGTTCGAGGAGGACGGCGCGGGCGGCTGGACCGCCGTGCACCACCCGTTTACCGCGCCGCTGCCGGAGTGGGCGGACAAGTTCCCCGGCGAGCCGGGGGGCGCCCTGGCCGACGCCTACGACATCGTCTGCAACGGCACCGAGATCGGCGGCGGGTCGATCAGGATCCACCGTCCCGACATGCAGCAGCGGGTCTTCGACGTGATCGGGCTGTCGCGGGAGGAGGCCCAGTCGCAGTTCGGCTTCCTGCTCGACGCGCTGCGGTTCGGGCCACCGCCGCACGGGGGCATCGCGTTCGGCTGGGACCGGCTGCTGATGCTGCTCACCGGCCGTGACACGATCCGCGACGTGATCGCCTTCCCGAAGGCGGCTTCCGGGCACGATCCGCTGACCGGTGCCCCGACCCCGATCACCGCGGCGCAGCGCAGGGAAGCCGGGATCGACGCGGTGCCCGCGGCGCCCGGAGCGTGATGCCCAAACCCGATGGATCCGGCTTTCAGCTTGACCGGTGCAGCTGGAACCCCGATTCATCGGGTTACCTGGGCGGAGCGCAGGCCGGCAGCGCGGCGAAGTGTCCTGGTGACCGGATACTGTCGGGACGTGGCGAGAGCTGAGTCGTTGCCGCCCGACAGCCTGTTCGACGCGGCCGCCGAGCAGGCTGCCCAGGCTGCGGCGCCGCTCGCCGTCCGGATGCGGCCGCGCACCCTGGATGAGGTGATCGGCCAGCGGCACCTGACCAGGGACGGCTCGCCGCTGCGCAAGCTCGCCGATCATGACGCCGCCATGTCGGTCCTGCTGTGGGGCCCGCCGGGAACAGGCAAGACCACTTTGGCCTACGTGGTCAGCCAGGTGACGCAGCGCCGCTTCGTCGAGCTGTCGGCGGTCTCGGCCGGGGTCAGGGACGTGCGTGCCGCGATCGAGGCCGCCCGCAGCGAGCTTGGCCTGACCGGCAGGCAGACCATCTTGTTCATCGACGAGGTACACCGGTTCAACAAGGCACAGCAGGACGCACTCCTGCCCGCCGTGGAGAACCGGTGGGTGTCGTTCATCGGCGCCACTACGGAGAATCCGTCCTTCTCGGTCGTCGGACCCCTGCTGTCCCGCTCGCTGCTGCTGACGCTGCAGCCGCTGAGCGACGACGAGGTGGCGACCGTGATCGAGCGGGCGCTGACCGACCAGCGCGGGCTCGGCGGCACGGTCACGCTGGACACCGGGGTAGCCGAGCAGCTGGTCCGGCTCGCGGGCGGTGACGCCCGGCGAGCGCTGACCTACCTGGAGGCCGCCGCGCTCGGCCTGCCGCCCGGCGGCCTGATCGACCTTGAGGGACTGGAGCGCGCCGTCGACCGGGCGGCCGTGCGCTACGACCGGGCCGGCGATCAGCACTACGACGTGATCAGCGCGTTCATCAAGAGCATCAGGGGCAGCGATGCCGACGCGGCGCTGCACTATCTGGCCCGGATGATCGAGGCGGGCGAGGATCCGCGCTTCATCGCCCGCCGGCTGATCGTGCACGCCAGCGAGGACGTCGGGATGGCCGATCCCACCGCCCTGCAGATCGCGGTGTCGGCGGCCCAGGCCGTCGAGTTCGTCGGGCTGCCCGAGGCCAGGCTCAACCTCGCCCAGGCCGTCATCCACCTGTCCCTGGCGCCGAAATCGAACTCGGTGGTCCGCGCGATCAGCGCCGCCACCGCGGACGTGGGGGCGGGCCTGGCGGGGGCAGTGCCCCGTCACTTGCGCGATGCGAGTTACCGCGGGGCGGCGAAGCTCGGCCACGGGCGCGGCTACGTGTATCCGCATGACCTGCCCGAGGGCGTCGCCGCTCAGCGCTACGCGCCGGAGGAGATAGCCGATCGCAGGTACTACGAGCCGTCGCGGCACGGTGCGGAGGCACGCTACGCGGACCGGGCAGAGCGGATCAGGGCGATCCTGGACGGCCAGACCCCGGACGGCCAGACCCCGGACGAGCGGTAAGGCCCGCGGCGGGCGACCGCACCGGCGCCGGGCCCCGGCCGGTCCCTGCGGCCAGTGCGTTGCCGATCGCGGCGAGGACGGCCTCCGGTTCCGCATCGAGCTGGTCTGCCGACAGCTGCAGCACGAGGATCCCGTGCTCGGCCAGCCGGGTCTGGCGCCGCATGGCGGCCTTCCAGGTCTCCGGGGCCAGCGGCCAGCCGCCCGAGCCGAACTCGGCGGCCACCCCCGCCTCCGCCCACCACGCGTCGACCCTGGCGATCAGGATCGAGCCGTCGTAGAGACGGGCATCAAACACCGGCAGCGGCAGCTTCGAGCGCGTGAGCAGGGCTCGCAGGGCGCTGCGGGGCGCCGGCCCGCTGGCGCCCCTGATGCCGCTGATCACCTCGCGCAACAGGGCCGAGTGGCGGATCGGCCCCTCGGCGAGCTCACGTTCCAGCTGCTCGGCCGAGCATGCCCCGCTGGCCAGGGCCGCCGCCGTCAGCGCGCGCGCCTGCCGGATATCGGTCATCTGGCGCAGTGCGTCGGCGGTTGCCCGTGCCGCCGGCGCGTAGCTGATGACGCCGGCGTCGGTGATGCCGGCGGGCATCCGCGTCGTGCGCTGCACGGTCACGAACGAGCGGCTGCGGCGCTGCCGTCCAGCCGGTACCAGCACGTCGATGCCGGAGCCGGGGCCGGGGGAGTCCGGCGGCGGCAGCCCATGACGCCGGAGCGCGGCCCGGCCGGTCAGCAGGCTGCCAGGCCCCGCGTACAGCAGGGCCGCCATGTCCAGCTGGTCATGATCGGGCCGGCCGGTGACGGCCAGGTAGATGCCGGGCAGCAGCACCTGCCAGGGCCCGGCGGCGCGAATCCGGTGAGCGAGGCCGCTGCGGGTCAGGCCGCAGCCGAGCGCTTGCTCTCGGGTGATCACGTCGTGCTGGCGGCGGAGCAGCGCCCGGAGGCGGATCACATCGGGGGTAGCAGTCCGTGGCATGAGCGCGTTCTCGCTCTCCGTCCGCTCTGTCAGGAGTGCTGATCAGCTAATTCCCGGCTAATTCAGCTCCGTATGTGACGCTAGCACCGCCTGGCGGCGGTACCAGTCTTGGCCGAACGCCCGCCGTTACCCCGCTGAGCACGCGATAGTGTCGGCGAAAGCATCAGCAGGGCGAGCTGAACGAGGGAGCGGCCACAGATGAACACCGGGCAGCTGGCGGCGCTGATCGCGGCCGGATTCTGGGCGGTGCTCGTGTGTGCTGCCGTATACGTGCTGATCAGGCTCGCCCGCCTGATCTCCGCCGCCACGGCGATGGTGGCGGCCTACCGGGCCGACTCCCAGGCGCTGATGGAGCGCGCCCAGGCGACCCTGGACCGGACCAGCGAGCAGCTGGCCAGGACCGACGCGATCACCACCAGCATGGATCAGGTCACCGCCAACATGGCGGACCTCTCCGGGCACGTCTCGGACCTCGCGGGCCTGGCGGGCGGGATATCGGCCGCGTTCGGCACGCCGCTGCTGAAGCTCTCGGCGACGGCCTTCGGTATCCGCCGGGCCGTGGCGATCCGGCGCTCGGTCCCGGTCCCGGCCGTCCCGGCGGCCCCCGCTGTCCCGGCGGCGGTCCGCGGCGCTCTGCCGGGCCGGGAGGCCAGATCCCGCACCGGCCAGCGGGCCGGGTACCGCGGCGGCGAGCGGGCCGGCTCGCCTCTCGGCCAGCGGGAAAGGGCACCGCGGTGATCCGCCGGGGCTTCTGGCTGGTACTCGGGGCCGGCCTTGGGGTGACCGGCTACCGGCGGGCGACCAAGCTCGCGCGAGGGATAGTCCCCGGCCGCCGGGAACTGGACCCCGGCGGGCCGGGCGTCCTGCGCGCGCTCACCGGCCGCGGCGCCGCCTTCACCGGGCCGCCCGGCGGCCGCGTGCCGCCGGGGCGGGCCGCCGGGTTCGTCCGGGACGTCCGGGACGGCCGGGCGGAGTATCTGGATCGGCATCCAGTCCGCCGAGGCCCTACCCTCGAAGGTCAGCACGTACGCCGGCCGCACCCAGACGAAACGGGCGCGCCGCGCGCGTATCCCGGCATCAACTACGTGAAGGATGGCCGTTGATGGAGTCGGCAGAGATCGTCCGCCGTTTCCTTAGCTATTTCGAGCAGCGCGGGCACACCGTGGTTCCCTCGGCCAGCCTGATCGCAGATGATCCCACGCTGCTGCTGGTCAACGCCGGGATGAATCCGTTTAAGCCGTATTTTCTCGGCCAGCAGGCACCGCCCTTCCCCCGGGCGACCAGCGCGCAGAAATGCGTGCGCACGCCGGACATCGAGGAGGTGGGCAAGACCACCCGGCACGGGACGTTCTTCCAGATGCTGGGAAACTTCTCGTTCGGCGATTACTTCAAGGAACTGGCTATCCCCTATGCGTGGGAGCTGCTGACCGGGTCAGAGGCCAGTGGCGGCTTCGGCTTTCCCGAGGAGCGCCTCTGGGTCACCGTCTACCACGACGACGACGAGGCGGCCAGGCTCTGGCGTGATCACGTGGGGGTGCCGGAGGACCGCATCCAGCGCCGTGGCATGGCCGACAACTTCTGGTCGATGGGCGTGCCGGGCCCGTGCGGGCCGTGCTCGGAGATCTATTACGACCGCGGGCCTGAGTACGGCCGCGAGGGCGGGCCGGTCGTCGACGAGGACCGTTACCTGGAGGTATGGAATCTCGTCTTCATGCAGTTCGTCCGCGGCGAGGGCGCGGGCAAGGAGGACTTCCCGATTCTCGGCGAGCTGCCGTCGAAGAACATCGACACCGGGATGGGCCTGGAGCGGATGGCCGCGCTGCTGCAGGGCGTCGACAACATCTACGAGATCGACACGATGTGGAAGGTGCTCGAGCGCGCGGCCGAGCTGACCGAGCAGAAGTACGGCCGGGATCACAAGACCGACGTGGCCCTGCGCGTGGTGACCGATCACGTCCGGACCGCCGTGATGCTGGTCGCGGACGGGGTGCTGCCCTCCAACGAGGGCCGCGGCTACGTGCTGCGCCGGATCCTGCGCCGCAGCGTCCGCAACCTGCGGCTGCTGGCCGGCTCGCAGCGGGGCGGTTCGGGCGGCAGCCACGGCACCGGGCGGGGCGGCGAGAACGAGCGCTACCTGCACGAGCTGGCGTCGGTCGCCATCGACGCGCTCGGTGACCAGTACCCCGAGCTGCACCGTGATGCGCCCAACATTCATACGGTGATCGATGCCGAGGAGACGGTGTTCCTGTCCACGCTGCGGACCGGCACGGCGATTTTCGACGCCGCGGTGGACGAGACCAAGCGCCGCGGGGCGCAGACGATCCGCGGCGACCAGGCATTCCAGCTGCACGACACCTACGGCTTCCCCATCGACCTGACCCTGGAGATGGCCTCGGAAGAGGGCCTGGACGTTGATGAGAGCGAGTTCCGCAGGCTCATGCAGGAGCAGCGGCAGCGGGCCAAGGAGGACGCGGCCGGCAAGCGGACCGGCAACGCCGATATCTCGGCCTTCGCGAGATTCCTCGAGCAGTCCGGCCGGGTCATCTTCACCGGATATGACGAGGTAGAGGGCGAGGCGACCGTGACCGGCCTGCTGGTCGGCGGCGGGTCAGTCCCGTCGGCCGGCGCCGGGACCGAGGTCGACGTGGTCCTCGACCGCACCCCGTTCTATGCCGAGGGCGGCGGGCAGCTGGCCGACGCGGGGATCATCAGGGCCGTCGGCAGCGGTGCCGGCGATGGCGCTCAGATCGAGGTCCTGGACGTGCAGGTCCCGGTCCCCGGCCTCATCATCCACCGCGGCCGGGTCACGGCAGGCGAGATCGTGGTCGGGACCCCGGTCCGCGCCGAGATCGACGTAGAGCGGCGGCGCGCCATCTCGCGCTCGCATACCGCCACCCATCTCGTGCATCGCGCGTTTCGCGGTGCCCTGGGCGAATCGGCGGCCCAGGCGGGCTCGGAGAACTCTCCCGGCCGGTTCAGGTTCGACTTCACCGCGATGGGCGCGGTACCGCCGTCGGTGCTGGCCGACGCCGAGGACGAGGTCAACCAGGTACTGATTAACGACCTCGGGGTCCGTGCCTTCCATACCTCCATCAGCGAGGCGAGGGCGATGGGCGCGCTGGCGCTGTTTGGCGAGAAGTACGGTGACCAGGTCCGGGTCGTCGAGGTCGGCGACTATTCACGAGAGCTCTGCGGCGGCACGCACGTCGCCAGGTCCGGCCAGCTGGGGCTGGTCAAGATCCTCGGTGAGGCCTCGATCGGCTCCGGGGTGCGGCGGGTAGAGGCGCTCGTCGGGATCGACGCCTTCAGGTTCCTGGCCAGGGAGAGCATCCTGGTCAGCCAGCTCACCGAGCAGCTGAAGGCCCGCCGGGAAGAGCTGCCCGAGCGGATCTCAGGAATCGTCACCCGACTGCGCGACGCCGAACGGGACCTCGAGCGGCTGCAGTCCGCCCAGCTGCTCGACAACGCGGCGGAGCTCGCCCGCGGGGCCGCCGACATCGGCGGTGTCGCCTATGTGGCGCATCAGGTGCCGGACGGGACCGCGGCGGACGGGATCCGCAAGCTCGCCATCGACATCCGCGGGCGCCTGGCGCCCGACCGGCCGGGGGTGGTGGTCGTCGCCGGGGTTCCGGCCGACCGGCCCACCGTGGTGGTAACGGTGAACGACGCGGCGCGCGCGCGCGGCCTGGCGGCCGGATCTCTCGTGCTGACCGCGGCCGGCGTGCTCGGCGGCCGGGGCGGTGGCAAGGATGATGTCGCCCAGGGCGGCGGAGCGCCGCTGGGAGAGCGGGCACCGCAGGCCCTAGCCGCCGCATTTGAGGCCGTTCGAGCGACCATTAGGGACATAAGTGGTCCGGTGGCGTAGCGTGAAGCCGTGCTGCAGCCATATTGTCTCCGTACCGAGACGCGGCCGTCTGGTGATCCATCGGTGAGATCCGGTATAAGGCTCGCGATCGACGTCGGATCGGCCCGCATCGGCGTGGCCCGTAGCGATCGCCAGGGCCTGCTGGCCAGCCCGCTCGCTACCATCGCCCGCGGCCGCGGCGACCTGGACAGCATCGCGCAGCTGGCAAGGGAGGATGAGCTCATCGAGATCATTGTGGGCCTGCCCACCGGCCTGTCTGGGAGCGAGGGCCCGGCGGCGGCGGACGCCCGGACGTTCGCGGCGGCCCTGGCGGCCCGGCTGGCGCCGGTGCCCGTCCGGCTGTTCGACGAGCGGTTCACGACAGTCATCGCCCATGACGCGCTCCGCCAGGGCGGCCGCGACTCCCGGCAGCGCCGGCTGGTCATCGACCAGGCTGCGGCCGCGCTGCTCCTGCAGAGTGCGCTGGATGCCGAGCGCTCGGCCGGCCAGCCGGCCGGCGAACTCGTCAGCACGACGCCTGGGGTGCAGCCATGACCGGCGATGAGGTCGAATGGCGGCGCGAGCGCGAGCGCCTGGCTCAGGACCAGTACGGGCGCGGCGCCCCGGCTGGCGCCCCTCCGGATCCGTACGGCGACGATCGTTATGCGCGGCAGGACTGGGTGGCCGGGCGGGACTATCCCCATGGCCAGCCGGACTCCTACCAGCAGCCGGACTCCTACGGCCGGCCAGATTCTTACGGGCCGCCGGACTCTTACAGCCAGCCGGATTCCTACGGCCAGCCGGATTCCTACGGCCCGCCGGACTCTTACGGCCAGCCGGACTCTTACGGCCAGCCGGACTCTTACGGCCAGCCGGACTCTTACGGCCAGCCGGACTCTTACAGCCCGCCGGACTCTTACGGCCCGCCGGACTCTTACAGCCCGCCGGATTCCTATGGCCAGTCAGGCTCCTATCGTCAGCCGGATCTACTGGGCGGCCGCGATAGCTATCCGCAGCAGGACCCGTCAGCTGGGCAGACCGATCCGTTCGGCCAGGCGGCTTCGTACCGTCGGCCGGACCCGCTCGGGCCGGCCAGGCCCTTCGTCGAGCCGGATCCGTCCGGCGGCCGGGACGGCTACGGCAGCCCGGCCAGCGGCGGCTACGGCAGCCAGGCTCAGCCGTCCAGGCCGGATCCGCTCGGCTCTTACGGGCCGGATCCGCTCGGCTCTTACGGGCCGGATCCGCTCGGCTCCCACCGGCCGGATCCGCACCCCTCCGATCGGCCGGACCCGTACGCATCGCCATCCGGCCGATACGATCCGGACGAGACGCTGTCGCCAGGCCCGCCGCCGTCCGGTCCTTACCACTGGCGCCCCGCTTCCGGCCTGACCGAGCCACGGCCGGATGATGACACACCGCCGAGCCGCGGGCCGCGCACCGGCGAACGCCGGTATCCGGGTCAGGAGCCAGGCGTGGCGGGCGGCCCCGAGTGGCGCGAGGCAACCGGCGAGCAGGCCGGCTGGCAGGCGTCCGCCCGTGCGCAGGCCCCGCGGCCGGAGCCAGCCCGCGGGCGCCCCCCGTGGCAGGATCCTGTCCGCGCTGACTCCGGGTGGCAGGAGCCGGTAACGGGCATGCACGATCCGGTGCTGGCCGCCGCGAGCGGGCCGGAGCATGTCCCCGCCCAGGCCGGGTGGCAGGAGCCGGTAACGGGCATGCACGATCCGGTGACGGGCATGCACGATCCTGTCCTGGCTGCCGCCGGCGCGCAGGATGAGGCGCAGGGCAGCGGATTCCTGCCCGGTTTCGAGGACGGCACCGATGGCGGGTCAGGGCGTGGCCGTCGGCCCCGGCGGCTGCGGATCCGGTGGGTCGCGCCGCTGGTCGCGTTCATTGTCCTTCTCGGGGCGCTGGGCGCGATCGGCGGAGTCGCGTTCCGGACCTATGAGCAACGACACGCGAACTACACCGGGCCGGGAACCGGCGTGGTCACCGTACAGGTCAAGCCGGGGGATACGGCCACCTTGCTGGCCCCCCGCCTGGTCAGCCGCGGCGTGATCAAGGCGACCGATCCGTTCATTGCCGCCGCGAAGGATAGCTCGTCGCTGGCCGGCCTGGAGCCCGGGTTCTTCCGGCTGCACAAGCACATGAACGCCGCGCTGGCCTACGCGATGCTGATCAGGCCCTCGTCCCGGATCCAGATCACGGCGACCATCCCCGAGGGCCTGCGCGCCCGCCAGATCGCCAGCACGCTCAGCGCGAAGACCGGGATCCCGGTCAAGGACTTCACCACTGCCCTGGCGCATCCGGCGGCACTGGGCCTGCCCGCCTATGCCCGCGGCAACCCCGAGGGCTACCTCTTCCCTGACACCTACAACATCCAGCCGCGGGCGACTGCCACCGGCATCCTGCAGCAGATGGTCCAGAGCTTTAACCAGGAGGCGTCGACCGTCGACCTGGCGGCGGCGGCCAAGAAGGCTGAAGTCAGCGAGAGCCACCTCATCATCGTGGCCAGCCTGGTGCAGGCTGAGGGCGGACGGGATCAGGATTTCTCGAAGATTGCCCGCGTGATCTACAACCGGCTGAACGACGGCATGAAACTTCAGCTGGACAGCACGGTGATGTACGCCATGAACAAGTTCGGTATCCGGGCCAGCCTGGCGCAGACGCAATTCAATTCGCCGTACAACACCTACCAGCACGTCGGACTGCCGCCCGGCCCGATCGACAGCCCGGGGAATGCCGCGATCCAGGCGGCGCTGCACCCGGCCCACGGCACCTGGCGGTACTTCGTCACCGTCGACCCGAAGACGGGCCTGACCAAGTTCACCAACAGCCCCGCGCAGTTCTCGCAGTTCGTAGCGGAACTGAACCAGCACATCAAGAACGGGACATGACCGCCAGCGCCGCTACCCGTGCCGCCGTGCTTGGCTCGCCGATCACCCATTCGCTGTCCCCGGTCCTGCACGCCGCGGCCTACGAAGCAGCCGGCCTGGCTGGATGGAGCTACGAGGCGATCGAGTGCGACGAGGCGGGCCTGCCAACTCTGCTCGGATCCTGCGGCCCGGACTGGGCGGGCCTGTCCCTGACCATGCCGCTGAAACGGGCCGTCCTGCCGCTGCTCGATCACGCCGAGCCGCTCGTGGCCGAGGTGGGCGGGGCCAACACGGTGGTCTTCGCCGACGGGGCGCGGCATGGCTACAACACCGACGTGCCCGGCATGATCGCGGCCCTGGCGGAGGCAGGTGCCGCGGTCACGGGTCCGGCGCTGATCCTGGGCGGCGGGGCCACGGCCTGCGCGGCCCTGGCCGCGCTGCGCGGGCTCGGCGCTGACGGCGCGACGGTGGCCGTGCGCAACCCGGCGACCGCGGGCGGCCTCCTGGCCGCCGCCAGCAGGCTCGGCATGCGAGTCCGGCTGACTGCTTTCGGTCAGGAACAGCAGGGCCGCGACGCGCAGCTGGTTGTTTCCACGGTGCCCGCCCTGGCCGCCGACATCTACGCGAAACGGATACATCCGGCCGCTCTGGCCCCCTCGGCAGTTCTGGACGTGGTGTATCACCCGTGGCCGACCGCCCTGGCCGGCGCCGCACGGCAGGCCGGGGCGATCGTGGTGGGCGGGTTCGACCTGCTGCTGCACCAGGCTGCGCGGCAGGTCGAGCTGATGACCGGCCAGGATGCGCCGCTGCAGGCGATGCGGCGGGCCGGGCTGGCCGAGCTGGAACGCCGGGCGCTGTGCGCCCGGCCTGGTTCCTGACCCGCGGCATTCCTGACCCGCCGCATTCCTGCCATGCGGCATTCCTGCCACGCGGCCGTGCGCGGCCGGCGTGGCCGTAATGCCACCGGTCACCAGGATGCGCTACGCTGGGAAGACGACAAGTCCGGCAGCTGTTATACCGGATGTGCAAGCGGAGGACCACCTCGGCCGCCTCCCACCTTGGCCAGCGTAACGCTGGCGGGTACGTTGCCCGGTCAGCCTCACGGCTGGCTGGCAAGCCGGTTAGCCTCACGGCTGACCGGTCAGGCCGGACGCACCGGGACCGGCGCGCCACGCGCGTCGGCTGCGGGCGTTGCGTGGCGCACCCATATCCGGCGACGCCGGATGCTGGGGGCCGCGCTCATGGTGGCCCCGCAGGCACAGCGTGCGGGGCCTTCTGCGTGAAAGCGGCAGGCGTCAGGCAGGGCCTGCCCGGGAACGGCCCGGACAGGGGATAGGTGACACCAGGAGGTCACATCAGCACCGAACCTCGTATCAACGAGCGCATCCGCGTACCCGAAGTGCGGCTAGTCGGCCCGGCCGGCGAGCAGATCGGGATCGTGGCTATTAACGATGCGCTCCGGCTGGCTCAGGAAGCAGACCTTGATCTCGTGGAGGTCGCGCCGACCGCGCGGCCGCCGGTCTGCAAGCTGATGGATTTCGGCAAGTTCAAGTATGAGTCAGCGCTCAAGGCCAGAGAATCGCGCAAGAACCAGACGCAGACCGTCATCAAGGAGATCAAGCTCCGGCCGAAGATCGACCCGCATGACTATGGCACCAAGAAGGGCCATGTCGAGCGGTTCCTCCGGCAGGGAGACAAGGTCAAGGTGACGATCATGTTCAGGGGGCGCGAGCAGTCCCGACCTGAGCTCGGGTACAAGCTGCTGCAGCGCCTGGCCGGCGATGTCGAGGAGCTTGGCTTCGTCGAGTCCTCGCCGAAGCAGGACGGCCGGAACATGATCATGGTGATCGGGCCGCTCAAGCGGAAGGCCGACGCGAAGGCCGAGCGGGCCACCCCGGCCAGGGCGAGTGCTCGCGCGACAGCCGCGCAGCCGCAGTCCGCGCCGGCGGCGCAGCCTGCCGCGGCGCCCTCTCCCGGGGCGCCCTCTCCCGCCGCGGTCTCTTCGCCGGCGCCGTCTTCCCGTGCCTCTTCTCCCGCGGCCCCGCCTGCCGCGGCGCCCTCTTCCGCGGCGCCACCGTCCGCGGCTCAGCCCCCCGCTGGATTCCGGCTGCCCGCGGCGGCTCAGCCTTCTTCCGCTGCCCCGCCGTCTCCGGCTACCCAGCCTGCCGCGGGAACCCAGTCGGCCCGGCCCCCCGCGGCCGCTCAGCCAGCCACCGGGACCAGGCCAGCCGCAGCCGCCCAGGCGGCCCCGAGGTCGCAGCCGCCCGCGGCTGCCCAGCCAGCATCCGCGGACCGGCCGGGGGCGCCCCGCCCGGCGGCGGCACCTCGCCCGGGACCGGCGGCCCGGCCCGGGCCGCCCGCCCGGCCAGTGGCCGCCCGGCCGACGGCACCCGCCCGGCCGGCCCCCCCGGCCCGGCCAGGACCGTCGGCTAAGCCGTCGGCGCCACCCCGGCCAGGGCCGGGAGCCAAGCCGGTGCCGGGGCCTCGCCCCGAGACCGCGGAGAAAGCGGCGGCACGGGCCGCCGCGCAGAGCGGTACCGCCGGGTCCAAGGGCCAGGGCGGGTCAGACCAGCAGGCCGGGAGCTGACCGGCATGAGCTGACCAGCGGGCGCTGACCGGCTGAGCCTGCCTACCGGGCCCGGTCGTGCGCGGGCAGGCAGGACTGCCGATCGCGCGCCCGCAGGAACGTCGTGCCGCAGGCACGCCACGTAAGGGTGCCTTCGGGCACGCGAGGAACAGAGTGCCGCAGGCACGCCAGGAACGGAGACACGGCGAGATGCCGAAGATGAAGACGCACAGCGGCGCCAGCAAGCGGTTCCGCATCACCGGGACGGGCAAGGTCATGCGCCGTCGCGCCAACCGCAATCACCTGCTTGAGCACAAGTCGAGCACCCGCACGCGCCGCCTGGCGAACGAAGTGACGCTTTCGCCAGCGGACCTGAAGAAGATGAAGAGATTGCTGGGTAAGTGACCCAGCCCGCCTCAAGGGAGTCGAACATATGGCACGCGTGAAGCGGGCGGTCAATGCCCATAAGAAGCGCAGGGTTGTCCTCGAGCGGGCAAGCGGCTACCGGGGCCAGCGGTCGCGCCTGTACCGCAAGGCCAAGGAGCAGCAACTCCATTCGATGACGTACGCGTACCGCGATCGCAAGGACCGCAAGGGCGCGTTCCGGCGGCTGTGGATTCAGCGGATCAACGCGGCGGCTCGCGCCGACGGCATCACCTATAACAGGTTCATCCAGGGCCTCAAGATCGCTGGTGTGGAGGTCGACCGGCGGATGCTCGCCGATATGGCCGTAGCGGACCCGAAGTCCTTCTCGGCGCTGGTTGAGGTGGCCAAGGGCGCGCTGCCCGCCGAGATCGGCGCGCCGAGCACGGCCGCGGCCTGAGGCGGCGAGAGCCAACGGGCTCGGAGGTCATCAGCGCCCGGTCGCCGCGGGTCAAGGCCGCCCGCCAGCTGGCCAAGCGCGCTTTCCGTGATCGCTCCCGTACCTTCCTGGCCGAAGGGCCGCAGGCGGTCAGGGAGGCGCTGAGCTCAGCGGGAGTGATGACCGAGCTGTTCGTCACCGCCCCGGCCAGGTCGCGCTACGGCGATCTGGCCGAGCGGGCGGCCGCCCAGGGCGCGCCGGTGCACGAGGTCAGCGGCGAGGTCATGACGGAGCTGGCCCAGACGGTGACGCCGCAGGGGCTGCTGGCGGTCTGCCGGTTCGTGGACGTGTCCCTGGCCGAGCTGACCGTGGCCGCGCCCCGGCTCGTCGTCGTGCTCGCGAACGTCCGGGACCCCGGCAACGCCGGGACCGTGCTGCGGACGGCGGACGCCGCCGGAGCCCAGGGCGTCATCTTCGCCGACGCGTCGGTGGATCCCTACAACAGCAAATGCGTCCGCTCCTCGGCCGGCAGCCTCTTCCACCTGGCCGTCGTGCAGGGCGTGCCGCTCAGCGATGCGGCAGCGGCACTGCGCGGCGCCGGGCTCCAGGTTCTCGCGGCCGATGGCAGCGCCGGACGACAGCTCGGTGAGTTCGAGTCCGCGGGCCGGCTCGCACGGCCCACGGCCTGGCTGTTCGGGAACGAGGCCTGGGGGCTGCCCGATGATCTGCTCGCGCTCGCCGATGATGCGGTGGCCGTGCCGATCTACGGCCGGGCGGAGAGCCTGAACCTGGCGGCTGCGGCGGCCGTGTGCCTTTATGCATCCGCACAGGCGCAGAATGGCCCCTTGACCGGCGGATAGTCTTCCGCGCCGGGGGATAGGTCCGGCAACCGCTGCCATTCGCCGGGCATCGGGGGGTGCCGCGTAGCATTCCCGACGCGATAGAGTCTGATCACGTTGCGTCATGAGTGACTCAGTCAGGGTCACCGATGAGCGTCAGTGATGGGCGGCGGCGCCGCGGCAGTTCTAGTCTCGGGTGACCCCGGCCCCGAGACTGGCCGGAGTGACATGGCCGGGATATGACCTGGAACGGAGGCGGCGGTCGGGTGGATGGGATCGGGTCGGGTCACGCGACGGCCGCTGTAGCCAGCACGCCCCCGGCGGAGGATTCCGCCAGCGCGCTGGTCGTCGCCGACGATCTCCCTGACGGCCTGGTCGTTGCTGATCACGCGGGCCGGATCATCGTCTTCAACCGCGCGGCCGCGCGGCTCACCGGAATCACCCGCGACCATGCGATCGGCCGGGATGTCCGCACGGTGCTCGCGCTGCAGGACGGGGAAGACCGGTGCTGGTGGGAGCATTCGCAGCCCTATCAGGGCCTGTCCACCCGGACCAGGCATCCGGAACGCTCTCTCTATCTGCCCGACGGCATCGAGCTGCTGGTCACTGTCGGTTACGTCCGTGATCCGCGTGGTAAGGGACCGCGGGAGGGCTGGAACCGTGATCCGGGGGCGGTGCAGCGGATCGCGATCACGCTGCGCGGCGCGCAGCAGCGCGCGCGCCTGGAGCGCAGCCGTGCTGACCTGGTCTCCACCGTCGCCCATGAGCTTCGCTCGCCGCTGACCAGCGTCAAGGGATTCACGGCCACCCTCCTGGCGAAATGGAGCAGGTTCACCGACGACCAGAAGCTGGTCATGCTGGAGACGGTCAATGCCGACGCGGACCGGGTCACGCGCCTGATCACCGAGCTGCTGGATGTGTCGCGGATCGAGGCAGGCCGGATCGAGGTGCACCGGGAGCTGGTGGATATCCCGGCACGAGCCCGCAAGCTCATCGGCGGCCGGGTCGCGGCCGGTGAGCCCGAGGACAAGTTCAAGGTGGAGGTCCGCGGCGAGCTGCCCGAGACCTGGCTGGACGCGGACAAGATCGACCAGATCCTGGGCAATCTCATTGAGAACGCAGTCCGGCACGGTGCTGGTACGGTTACCACTGTGGTGGAGCCGACGGTGGTCGCAGGTGCCCCCGGTGTCGCGGTGTCGATTCGCGACCAGGGCCCTGGCGTCGCGCCCGACCTCGCCCTCCGCGTGTTCCGCCAGTTCTGGCGCGCGAAGCGCCGCGGTGGCGCAGGCCTCGGCCTGTTCATCGTCAAGGGCCTGGTCGAGGCACAGGGCGGCGAGATCACGACGCAGCAGGCACCCGGCGGCGGTGCCGAGTTCCGATTTACCGTGCCCGTCGGCACGCCTGAGTTCGGCTGACCGGCGGGCGCACGGGAAGATCCCTGGCCGACTGGCTCGCCTGTCACGGCGCTGTCTGTTACGCGATGGCCGGCGTGACCTGACGTCGGCATTAACACGCGGCGAGCCGTTTGGCATGATTGCGGGCCAGCCCGCTCAGACGACTATCGGTGACCGCAGGAGAGCAGCAAGCGATGTCCGCACCGAACAAGAGCTATGACCCGGTCGAGGTGGCGACGCTGTCGCCCGAGGCGGTGGCGAGCGCGCAGGCCGGGGCGCTGGCCGCCATCGCCGGAGCCCGCGACCTTGACGAGCTGAAGGCCGCCAGGCTCGCGCACGCGGGCGACCGGTCGCCCGTCACGCTGGCGAACGCCGAGATCGGCGCGCTGCCGCCCGCCGCCCGTGCCGATGCGGGCCGGCGGGTGGGCGCCGCGCGCGCGGCAATCAGGGAGGCGCTGGCCGGCCGGCAGGCCGAGCTGGAAGCTGACCGGGACCGCCGGGTCCTGGTCGAGGAGACCGTCGATGTCACCTTGCCGTGGGATCGCGCGCCCGCCGGTGCCCGGCACCCCGTCCCGACCGTGGCCGAGCGCCTGGTCGACGTCTTCGTCGGCATGGGCTACGAGGTGGCGGAGGGGCCGGAGGCCGAGGCTGAGTGGTACAACTTCGATGCCCTCAACTTCCCGCCTGACCACCCAGCCCGCGAGATGCAGGACACGTTCTTCGTTGCCGGGGCGGACGGCGAGGAGCACTCCGGGGTGGTCCTGCGGACCCACACCTCACCGGTGCAGATTCGCGCCATGCTCACCCGCCCGCTGCCGCTGTACGTGGTCAGCCCGGGCAAGTGCTTCCGCAGCGACACCCTCGATGCGACGCACAGCCCGGTATTCCACCAGATCGAGGGCCTGGCCGTCGACGAGGGACTGACCATGGCGGACCTGCGCGGCGCGATCAGCGCTTTTGTCGAGGCGATGTTCGGCGAGGGGCTGCGGACCAGGCTCCGGCCGGACTTCTTCCCGTTCACCGAGCCGTCTGCTGACGTGTCCATGGAATGTCATGTGTGCCGCGGCGCGTCGGCCGAGCCGGGCGGCACTCCGTGCCGCGTGTGCCGGTCGCAGGGCTGGATCGAGATCGCCGGCTGCGGGATGGTCAATCCGCGGGTGCTGGTGGCCTGCGGCATCGACCCGGACCGGTACAGCGGGTTCGCTTTCGGCCTCGGCATCGAGCGCACCCTGATGATCCGGCACGGGCTAGCCGACATCCGGGACACCGTGGAAGGCGACGTGCGGTTCAGCCGGGCATTCGGAATGGAGGCGTAATGCGGGTTCCGCTTTCCTGGCTGCTGGAGTACGTGGAGCTGCAGCCCACGGGGTCCGAGACGGCCGGTACCGCCGCCACGGTCATCGCCGTCGGCGAGGTGGCACGGCGGCTGACGGCGGCCGGTCTTGAGGTCGAGGGAATCGAGCGCGTCGGGCATGACATCTCGGGCATCGTCGTGGCCGAGGTACTCGACATCGAGGAGCTGACCGAGTTCAAGAAGCCGGTCAGGTACTGCCGGGTGTCGGCCGGCGAGGGCGGCGAGCGCTCGGTGATCTGCGGTGCGGTCAACTTCGCCGTCGGCGACCGGGTGGCGCTCGCGCTGCCGGGCGCCATGCTGCCCGGCGGATTCGAGATCGGCGCGCGCAAGACCTACGGGAAGATCTCCGACGGGATGATCTGCTCCGCCGCCGAGCTCGGCATCGGGGATGATCACTCCGGCATCCTCGTGCTGGGCCCCGAGGCGCCGCTGGGAGCCGACTTCGCCGGCTACGCCGGACTGCGCGACGACGTGCTCGACGTCAACGTGACGCCGGACAAGGGCTACGCGATGTCGATCAGGGGAGTGGCCAGGGAACTGGCGATCGCGTTCGGCGCGGGCTTCACCGACCCGGCCGATCTCGGCCTGCGCGCCGATGTCGGCCAGGTGTCGGACCAGGTCTACCCGGCCAGCATCGAGGACCCGGCCGCGTGTGACCAGTTCGTGCTGCGCGAGGTGCACGGGATTGATCCGTCCCGGCCGACGCCGCTGCTGATGCGCGTCCGGCTGGCCAGGGCCGGGATGCGCAGCGTGTCGCTGGCCGTCGACATCACCAACTACCTGATGCTGGAGCTCGGCCAGCCCCTGCACGCCTTCGACGCCGCGCGCCTGTCGGGACCGATAGTGGTACGGCGGGCACGCGCGGGGGAGCGGCTGGAGACGCTCGATCATGTCGTCCGGGACCTGGATCCCGACGACATCCTGATTACTGACTCCTCGGGCCCGATCTCGATGGCCGGCACGATGGGCGGCCTGTCGACCGAGGTCACCGCGCAGTCACGTGACCTGGTCATCGAGGCAGCGCATTTCTCGGCGGCCGGCACGGCGCGGATGAGCCGGCGGCACAAGCTGAGCAGCGACGCCTCGGCCAGGTTCGCGCGCGGGGTGGACACCCAGTTGCAGCTGCGGGCCACCGCCAGGGCCGCGGCCCTGTTGACCGACCTGGGCGGCGGCACTACCGTGCCGGGCTGCACGCACGCGTCGGTCGACATCCCGCAGGTGTCGATCGCGATGGCCGGCGACTACCCCGACCAGGTGGCGGGGACGGTCTACGGACTCGACGTCGTGATCGAGCGGCTGCGCCAGGTCGGCTGCGAGATCAGCCAGCCGGCCATGGCGCCGGCGGCCGGGGACGCCGCCGCGGGCCCTCATGAGCACGGCCGTCACGACCGGGCCGGCCTGGTCCTCGTGGTCACGCCGCCGTCCTGGCGGCCGGACCTCACCGACCCCAGTGACCTGGCCGAGGAAGTCATCCGGCTGGAGGGCTACGAGCGCATCCCGGTCCGGATGCCGCGCGCGACATCCGGGCGGGGCCTGACGGGCAAGCAGCGGTTGCGCCGCACGATCGGGCGGGCCCTGGCCGGCGCCGGTCACGTCGAGGTGCTCAGCAGCCCGTTCGGGCCGGTCTCGGACGCCGACCGGCTGCAGCTTGATCCTCAGGACCCGCGACGGCGGGCGCCCAGGATCGCCAATCCCATCAGGGAAGAGGAGCCGCTGCTGCGCACCACCCTGGTGCCCGGCCTGCTGCGGGTCCTGAGCCGCAACCTCGGGCGCGGGTTCGCCGACCTCGCGCTGTTCGAGATGGGACAGGTCTTCCTGACCCGCCCGCAGGGGCAGGGTTGCGCGCCGGTCCTGCGGGTCGACCGCGGTCCCACGGAGGCGGAGGTGGCGATCCTGGAGGCGGCGCTGCCCGACCAGCCGCTGCTGGTGGCCGCTGTCCTGTCGGGTGATCGCGAGGCGGCGGGCTGGTGGGACCAGGGCCGCCCGGCCACCTGGGCGGACGCGGTCGAGTCCGCGCGGCAGGTGCTGCGGGCCAGCGGTGTCCGGTTCTCGGTCCAGGCCGACCGCCACGCCCCCTGGCATCCCGGCCGGTGCGCGGCGGTCTACGTCGAGCTGGATGAGGGCAGGCGGTGGCTCGCCGGGCATGCCGGCGAGCTGCACCCGCGGGTCGTAGCGGCGTTCGGCCTGCCCGCGCGGACCTGCGCGATGGAGCTTGACCTGTCGCTCATCGAGACCGCGGCCGCGGAGCAGGGCCCGGTCCAGGCCCCGGTCATCTCCCCCTACCCGGTAGCTACCCAGGACGTCGCGCTCGTCGTGGCCCAGACGGTGCCGGCCGCCGCCGTCGAGGCGGCGCTGGCGGACGGCGTAGCAGCCACCGGGACCAGCGTCCTGCTGGAGGACGTGCGCCTGTTCGATGTCTACACCGGCGAGCAGGCCTGCCCGGGCCGCAAGTCGCTCGCGTATTCACTGCGCTTCCGGGCGCCGGACCGGACGCTTACCGCCGAAGAGGCCAGCGCGGCCAGGGACGCTGCCGTGGCCGAGGCGGCGCGGCAAACCGGTGCCGTCCTGCGCAGCTGACCGCCGCCAGCGCCCGCGCGATCAGCTCAGCGCCACGGGCGGCGGCGTGCTGGAGGTTCGTTATGCGGGCGCCGGCAGGATCGCGAGGATCTCGTTGCCGCCCTGGACGCACTTGGATGCCTGCCCGGTCTTGAGTACTTCCGGGGTGTTGAACCCCTGGCAGGTCCAGCCGTTGACCTTGACCGGGCCGCCGCCGCCATTTCCCGGCGCCCGGCCGGACATGATGGCCCGGGCGTAGTCACGCTCGACGGACATCGCGGTCGTGCAGGTGATCGTGCCGCGCTCCACCTGGATGTGCACGGGAACGTTGGCCGCCGTGCGCGTGGTGCCGCACGGCGTGACGTTGGCAGCGGCCGGGCTACTGCCGGCCTGGCCGATCTTTGGTTGCCACCGGGGCCGCCGGCGACGAGCAGCCAGCGGCGAGCAGGACGGCGGTGGCGGCCGCGAGGCTGACCCGGCTCACCCGGGCCCGCGACCGCTCGCTGCCGCCGCCTCCTGGCCAGCGAGCATGCATCGGGCGCCTCCTCTCCGCGCCACACATCATGCCGTCAGTTGCCCGGCCTGCCCAAACCGACTCCCCGGCGGGCGGCCGGATTCCGGCGCCGGCCGGGGTGCTGGCGCTGCCCTGCACCCCGCTGGAGTGCCCCCAGGGGCAGGCCGAGAACGTAGTTGCATAATAACTCATCAGACTGCATAATCATTCGTGGGTCGATCGCGATGACGCGGGCTGCCGGGCGAGCTGAGGGGGGCTGATGGGAGCGCGGGTAGCGGTGGCCGGGGCCAGCGGGTATGCCGGCGGCGAGCTGCTGCGGCTGCTGGCCGGGCATCCGGACCTGGAACTCGGCGCGGTGACGGCGGACAGCAATGCGGGCCGCCCGATCGCGGAGGTGCATCCTCACCTCTCGGGCGTCCCGGCGCTGGCCGGCCGGACTTTCGACGCGGCCGGCGCCATGCAGACATCGGGCTGTGACCTTGCCTTCCTGGCCCTGCCGCCGGGGCAGTCGTCGCAACTGGCCGCTGTCCTGCCGGGCAGCGTGAAGATCGTCGATCTGGGGCCTGACTTCAGGCTGGCCGATGCGCAGGCCTGGGCCAGGCACTACCCGGGCGACCACCCCGGCCGGTGGGTCTGCGGCCTGCCGGAGCGGCCCGGCGGCCGCGAGCAGATCCGCGCGAGCGCAGCGGTGGCGGTGCCCGGCTGCTACGCAACCGCCTCGATACTCGCGCTCACGCCGCTGATGGCCGCGGGACTCACCGAGCCGCAGGACGTGGTCGTCGTCGCCGCCTCGGGCACGTCGGGCGCGGGCCGGGTGCTGCGGCCTGACCTGCTCGCCAGCGAGGTGTCGGGTGCCGTGTCGGCGTATCTGGCCGGCGGGGCGCACCGGCACACCCCGGAGATCGAGCAGGCCATTGACGAGTCCATCCAGGGCGGGTCCATCGCGCGCGGCAACGCTGGCGACACCGGCGGCGGGGGCGACACCGGCGGCGGGGGCGCCCTGGTCTCCTTCACGCCCGTACTGGCTCCCATGTCCCGTGGCATCCTCGCGACCTGCACCGCCCGGCTGACCCGGCGGCCCGGGAGCGAGCGGCCGGCGGCCGCGGCCACCGACGCGCTGCGCGCGGCGCTGTCGCAGGCGTACGCGGGGGAGCCGTTCGCCTGCGTCCTGCCGCCCGGCCGCTGGCCAAGCACGGCCTCGGTGGCCGGGTCCAACGCCGTGCACATCCAGGCGGCCGCCGATCACCGCGCGGGCCGGGCGATCGTGGTGGCCGCGATCGACAACCTGGGCAAGGGCGCGGCCGGCCAGGCCATCCAGAACGCCAACCTGATGCTCGGCCTGCCGGAGACCGCAGGCCTGTCCGCCTGCGGAGTCGCCCCGTGACCGTCACCTTGCCGCTCGCCGCGACCGTCTCAGGAGTCACCCGATGACCGTTACCTCGCCGCTCGGCTTCCGCGCGGCCGGCATCGCCGCCGGCCTCAAGGAGTCCGGCGCCCCTGACCTCGCCGTGGTGCTCAACGACGGGCCGTCCGATGCGGCCGCGGGGGTCTTCACCGGCAACCGCGTGAAGGCCGCGCCCGTGCTCTGGACCCAGCAGGTCATCGCGGGCGGGCGGGTGCGCGCCGTGGTCCTGAACTCCGGCGGCGCCAACGCCTGTACCGGGCCGCCCGGCTTCCAGGACACCCACCACACGGCAGAACGGCTGGCCGGCGCGATCAGCGCCTCGGCCGGCGAGATCGCCGTCTGCTCTACGGGCCTGATCGGCGAGCGGCTCCCGATGGGCAAACTGCTGCCCGGCGTGGCCGCGGCGGCGGCCGCGGCGCAGGCCGATGGCGGCGCCGCCGCCGCGCAGGCGATCCTGACCACCGACACGGTGGCCAAGACCTGCCGCCTGCCGGGGCCTGGCTACGTGATCGGCGGCATGGCCAAGGGCGCGGCCATGCTCGCCCCGGCGCTGGCCACCATGCTGGTCGTGCTCACGACCGACGCCAGCCTGGCGCCTGCTGATCTCGACGCTGCCCTGCGGACGGCGGTCAGCAGCACCTTCGACCGGCTCGACACCGATGGCTGCATGTCCACCAACGACACCGTCCTGCTGCTGGCCAGCGGGGCGGCAGGCACCGCGCCCGACCCCGGCGACTTCGCTGAGCTGCTGACCGCGGCGTGCGCCGACCTGGCCGCGGCGATGCAGCAGGACGCCGAGGGCGCGAGCAAGGCCATCGCGATCGAGGTGACCGGCGCGGCCAGCGAGCAGGACGCCGTGGCCGTCGGCCGCGCGATCGCCCGCTGCAACCTGCTGAAATGCGCGATCGCCGGAGAGGACCCGAACTGGGGCCGGGTGCTGGCCGCCATCGGGACGACCACGGCTGCCTTCGAGCCCGATCAGCTGGACGTGGCGATCAACGGAGTCTGGGTCTGCCGTAACGGCTATGCGGCCGACGACCGGTCCGCGGTCGATCTGCGGCCCAGGGACGTCACCATCACCGTCGACCTGCGCGCCGGCAAGGACGAGGCGACGATCCTGACCAACGACCTGACCACCGAGTACGTCCGCGAGAACTCGGCCTACTCCACGTGACTCCGCCCGTCAGCCACGCGAGGGCCAGCGCCGATGCGCTGGCCAAGGCGGCGACCCTGATCGAGGCGCTGCCCTGGCTGGAGAGATTCCACGGCCAGATCGTGGTGCTCAAGCTCGGCGGCCACGCCATGACCGACGACGCGCTGCGCCGCGCGTTCGCGCAGGACGTGGTCTTCCTGCGGTATGTCGGCCTGCGCCCGGTCGTCGTGCACGGGGGCGGCCCGCAGATCAGCGCGCAGATGGACAAGCTGGGCATGCCGACAACGTTCCGCGCGGGCCTGCGGGTTACTACTCCCGAAGCCATGGACGTGGTCAGGATGGTGCTCACCGGCCAGGTCAACAGGGATGTGGTCGGGCTGATCAACCAGCACGGCCCGTTCGCCGTGGGAATGTCGGGTGAGGACGCTCAGCTGCTCACCGCGAGCCGGGCCCAGGCCACCGTGGACGGCGAGCTCGTTGACCTCGGCCAGGTCGGCCAGATCGAGTCGGTCAATCCCGGCGCGGTAACGGCACTGCTGGCTGACGGCCGCATCCCGGTGATCTCCAGCGTGGCGTGCGGCGAGGGCGGACAGATCTACAACATCAACGCCGACACGGCGGCGGCCGCGCTGGCCGTGGCGCTGGGCGCCGTCAAGCTGGTCGTGCTCACCGACGTGCCGGGCCTGTACGCCGACTGGCGCGGCACCGGGGCGAGCGGCGAGGTGATCAGCGAGATCACCGCCGATGCGCTGTCGGCCATGCTGCCCGGGCTGAGCGACGGCATGATCCCCAAGATGGAAGCCTGCCTGACCGCTGTCGGCGGCGGGATCGGACAGGCCCACGTGCTCGACGGGCGGCTGCCGCACGCCGTGCTGCTGGAAATCTTCACTGACTCGGGGATAGGCACCATGGTCGTGCCGGACGGGGCCGGGCCGCCGGTGGCTGACAGGAGGAACCGATGAGCGCTACCGAGCGCCTGCAAGAGCGCTACGCCGCCGCGATGATGCCGAACTACGGCATTCCGCCGGTCGCGCTGGTCCGCGGCCAGGGCTGCGCGGTCTGGGACGCCGACGGCCGCGAGTACCTGGACCTGATCGCCGGGATCGCCGTCAGCGCACTCGGCCACGGGCACCCGGCCATCGTGGCGGCGGTCAGCCGGCAGGTCGAGGCGCTGGCGCACACCTCCAACCTGTTCGTGCACGAGGGCCAGGTGGCGCTGGCGGAGCGGATCCTCGCTCTGCTCGGCACCGACGGCCGCGTGTTCCTGGCCAACTCGGGGACCGAGGCCAACGAGGCCGCGCTCAAGCTCGTCCGCCGCCGCCAGGGCGACTCCCGGCGCGTCATCGTCGCGGCCGAGGGCAGTTTCCACGGGCGGACCATGGGCGCACTCGGGCTAACGGGCAAGAGCTCGATCAGGGTTCCGTTCGGGCCTTTCGGCACTGAAGTCAGGTTCGTGCCGTTCGGTGACTACGCGGCGCTGGAGTCGGCTACCGACCGCGACTGCGCCGCCGTGTTCCTGGAGCCGTGCCTCGGCGAGGGCGGGGTGGTGCCGGCGCCGGAGGGGTACCTGCGCGCGGCCCGGCAGGCGTGCGACGACGCGGGCGCGCTGCTGGTGCTCGATGAGATCCAGAGCGGGGTGGGCCGGACCGGCGCGTGGTTCGCGCACCAGCGCGAAGGGGTGCTGCCCGACGTGATCACGCTGGCCAAGGGGCTCGGCGGCGGGCTGCCGATCGGTGCCTGCGTGGGGCTCGGCGAGTGCGGCACGGCGCTGGGCCGGGGCGATCACGGCAGCACCTTCGGCGGGAACCCGGTGGCGTGCGCCGCGGCCCTGGCGGTGCTCGACACGATCGAGCGGGACGCCCTGCTGGACAGCGTGGTCCAGGTCGGCGGCCGTCTCGCCGCCGGGATCGAGGCCGTGGCGGATCCGCTGATCGCCGGCGTGCGCGGCAGCGGGCTGTGGCTGGCCATCGCGCTCACCTCGCCCGACGCCGCTGCCGTGGAGGCGGCGGCCCGGCAGGCGGGCTACCTGGTCAATGCCGTGCAGAGTGACGCCGTCCGGCTCGCGCCCCCGCTGATCCTCACCGCCGAGCAGGCCGACTCGTTCACTGCCGCGCTGCCGGGGATCCTCGCCGAGGCCCGCGTGCCGGCCGGGCAGGGGGCATGATGGCCAGCGCCGGACCGGGCGGCGGACCCGGCGCCGGACCGGGCGCGGTGCCGCGGCCGGCGGCCGTGCGGCACTTCCTGCGGGACGACGACCTGTCGCCCGCCGACCAGGCCGAGATTCTCGCCCTGGCGGCCCAGATGCAAGCCGACAGGTTTGGCGCCCGGCCGCTGGCCGGCCCGCGCAGCGTCGCCGTGCTGCTGGACAAGCCGTCGCTGCGCAGCCGGGTGTCGTTCGCGGTCGGCATCGCGGAGCTGGGCGGCTACCCGCTGGTCATCGACGCCCAGGGGACCCACTTCGGCCGGGGCGAGAGCATCGAGGACGCGGCCCGCGTGCTCGGCCGGCAGGTCGCCGCGATCGTCTGGCGCACCTTCGGCCAGGACCGGATCGAGGCGATGGCCTCGGTCAGCGGCGTGCCGGTGATCAATGCGCTCACCGATCAGTTTCATCCCTGCCAGGTGCTCGCCGACCTGCTGACCATCGCCGGCGACTTCGGGCGGCTGGCCGGCCTCGCCCTGGTGTTCCTCGGCGATGGCTCCAGCAACATGGCGCACTCCTACCTGCTGGGGGGAGCGACAGCCGGCCTGCAGGTGCGGATCGGCGCGCCGGAGGGCTACTGGCCGCAGCCGGCGGTACTGGACGCGGCCAGCGCCATCGCGGCGCGGACCGGCGGCTCGGTCGCGGTCCTGGCCGATCCGGCCGATGCGTGCCAGGGCGCCGATGTCCTGGCCACGGACGTGTGGACGTCCATGGGGCAGGAGGGCGAGGAGGCCGAGCGGGCGGCCGCGATGGCCCCGTTCTGCCTGGATGAGGAGAAGCTCTCGATGGCCGCGCCGCGCTGCCGCGTCCTGCACTGCCTGCCCGCCCACCGCGGCTCGGAGATCACCGGCGCGGTGCTGGACGGCCCGGCCAGCCTGGTATGGCAGCAGGCCGAGAACCGGCTGCACGCGCAGAAGGCGCTGCTGGCCTGGCTGCTGGGACGGCCGCGGTGACCCGGCCGGGCGGGCGAGTCATCGGGGAGCGCGCCCCGGATCCGGCGTCCCCGGCGGGTCCGGTGCACTCGGTGAACCCGGTCACCAAGGCGGCGCGGCACGCGCAGATCACCGCCATCCTGGCCCAGCCGGGGGCGCCCGTGCGGTCGCAGGACGAGCTGGCCGAGCGGCTCGGCCAGCGCGGTGTGCGGGTCACCCAGGCCACCTTGTCCCGCGACCTGGACGAGCTGGGCGCCGTGCGGCTGCGGGGTCGCGACGGCGGCCTGTTCTACGCGCTGCCCGGTGCCGCCGACCTGGGTGCGGGCGGGCCGGGGGCCGGGACGACGGGGGCGGGCGGGCCGGGCGCGCCGGCCGCCGAGCCGTCGAGCCGCCTCGCGCGGGTGGCGCAGGAGCTGCTGCTCGCCGCCGAAGCCAGCGCCAACCTGGTGGTACTGCGCACGCCGGCGGGCGCGGCGCAGCTGCTGGCGTCCGCGCTCGACCAGGCCGCCTGGCCCGCGATCCTCGGCACGGTCGGCGGTGACGACACCATCCTGGTCATCGCCCGCGACCCGGCCGGCGGCGAGGAGCTGGCCGGGGCGCTGCTGCGGCTGGCGGAGCGGCGGCCGCGCCATCAGCCGCCAGGCTCCCGGCCGTGACCCGATAACCGGTGCTGAATTCCCACCCTGACCTACTGAGGAGAAACCTGTGACGCAGCGAGTGGTGCTCGCCTATTCAGGCGGCCTGGACACATCCGTGGCGATCGGCTGGCTCGCCGAGAGCACCGGGGCAGAGGTGATCGCGCTGGCCGTCGACGTCGGCCAGGGCGGCGAGGACATGGAGACCATCCGCGCCAGGGCACTAGCCTGCGGCGCGGCTGACGCACAGATCGTCGACGCGCGCGATGAGTTCGCGGCCGAGTACTGCCTGCCGGCCTTGCGGGCCAACGCCCTCTACATGGACCGCTACCCGCTGGTGTCGGCGCTGTCCCGGCCGCTGATCGCCAAGCACCTGGCCAGGGTGGCGCGCCAGAGCGGGGCCGGCCTGGTCGCGCACGGCTGTACCGGCAAGGGCAACGACCAGGTGCGGTTCGAGGCCGGCCTGGCCAGCCTCGCGCCCGAGGTGAAGGTCATCGCCCCGGTCAGGGACTCCGGCATGACCAGGGACAAGTCCATCGCCTTCGCCGCCGAGAAAGGCCTGCCGATCGACGTGACCTCCCGGTCGCCGTATTCCATCGACCAGAACGTCTGGGGCCGCAGTTGCGAAACGGGCCATCTGGAGGACATCTGGGAGGCACCGCACGACGACGTCTACGGCTACTCCAGCGATCCCGGCCTGCCACGCGAGCCGGATGAGGTCACGATCAGCTTCGTCGACGGCTTCCCGGTGGCGATTGACGCCCGGCCGCTGCGTCCCCTGCAGATCATCACCGAGCTGAACGCGCTCGCCGGGGCGCACGGGATCGGCCGGATCGACCTGGTCGAGGACCGGCTCATCGGGATCAAGAGCCGGGAAATCTACGAAGCCCCCGGCGCGATCGCCCTGATCACCGCGCACCAGGGACTGGAGAACGTGTGCATGGAACGCGACCTGGCGCGGTTCAAGCGCGGGGCCGAGCAGCGCTGGACGGAACTGGTCTACGACGGGCTGTGGTTCTCGCCGCTGCGCGTTGCGCTCGAGGCGTTCATGGCGCAGGCATCCCGGCACGTGTCCGGCGACGTGCGCCTGCGCCTGCACGGGGGCCGGGCCGTGGTCACCGGCCGCCGCAGCCCGGCGGCCCTGTACGACTTCGGCCTGGCCACCTACGACACCGGCGACGTCTTCGACCAGTCCCTGGCCAAGGGCTTCATCGAGCTGTTCGGCCTGCCCAGCAGGATCGCCGCCGAGCGTGACCGCCAGGCCGGCCCAGCCGGGCAGTCGCACAGCTGACCGGTAGCACAGTCGACCGGTAGCACAGTCGACCGGTAGCACAGTCGACCGGTAGCACAGTCGACCGGTAGCACAGTCGACCGGTAGCAGGTGGTGGCGCCGCCTCGTGCGCCTTCGTCGCTATCATCGGCGGCAGCGGTGACGCACGCCGCGGCGAGGAGAGGAGCACCGTGTCAGACGGGGAGCAGGGGGCCGCCGGCCAGATCCCGCGGCCCATCCGGCTGTGGGGCGGCCGGTTCGAGTCGGGGCCGGCTGAGGCGCTGGCCCGGCTGTCGGTGAGCGTCCAGTTTGACTGGCGGCTCGCGCCGTACGACCTGCTCGCTTCCGGCGCCCACGCGCGGGTGCTGCATCAGGCGGGACTCCTCGACGACGCGGAGCACGCCCGCCTGGCCGCTGCCCTGCAGGATCTCGGCCAGGCCTGCCGGACGGGGACATTCCGGCCGGCGGTGACCGACGAGGACGTGCACACGGCGCTGGAGCGGGGACTGCTCGAGCGGGCCGGGGCGCTCGGCGGGCGGCTGCGGGCCGGCCGCAGCCGCAACGACCAGGTGGCTACCGACCTGCGGCTCTACCTGCGCGACCATGCCCGCCTGGTGGTGTCCAGGCTGGCCGAGCTCGAGACCGCCCTGATGGACCAGGCGCAGCGGCACCTGTCCACGCCCGCCCCCGGCCTGACCCACATGCAGCACGCCCAGCCGGTGCTGCTGGCGCATCAGCTGCTGGCGCACGTGCAGGCGTTCGCCCGTGACGCCGCCCGGCTGCGGGACTGGGACAAGCGGGCGGCGATTTGCCCGCTCGGGGCCGGCGCCCTGGCCGGATCATCGCTGCCGCTTGATCCGGAGGCCGTGGCCGCCGAGCTTGGCTTCGACGCACCGGCGGCCAACTCGATGGACGCGGTCAGCGACAGGGACTTCGCGGCCGAATTCTGCTTCGCGGCGGCGATGCTGGGGGTGCACCTGTCCAGGCTGGGCGAGGAGGTCGTGCTGTGGTCCTCGCACGAGTTCGGCTGGGCCGAGATCGACGACGCTTACGCCACCGGGTCCTCGATCATGCCGCAGAAGAAGAACCCCGACGTGGCCGAGCTGGCCCGCGGCAAGGCAGGCCGGCTCATCGGCGGCCTGACCGGCCTGCTGACCACGCTGAAGGGACTGCCGCTGACCTACAACAGGGATCTGCAGGAGGACAAGGAGCCGGTCTTTGACGCGGTCGACACGCTGCTGCTCGTACTTCCGGCGATGGCCGGCCTGATCAGCACGCTCCGATTCCATACCAAACGGCTAGCAGAAAGTGCTGCCGCTGGCTTCTCTCTCGCCACCGACCTGGCCGAGTTGCTGGTCCGGCGGGGAGTCCCGTTCCGCGAGGCGCATGAGGTGGTGGGGCATCTGGTGGTGTGGTGCCAGGTCCACGACTGCGATCTCGGCGACGTTGACGACGGGGACCTGCTGAAGATCTCCGAGCACCTGACCCCGGACGTGCGCGAGGTGCTCACCGTGGCCGGGGCGCTGAACGCCCGCGATGGATACGGCGGAACGGCGCCCGTGCGAGTGGCCGGGCAGCTCGCCGCGATCCGGCTGGTCGTGGACGAGCACGCGGCCTGGGCTGCCTCGTCATGACGGCGGCGGCCCGCGTGGCCGGGCCGGGCGCGCGGGCGGTGCTGCCGCGCGAGTTCTTCGACCGGCCGCCGGCCGAGCTGGCGCGCGCCCTGCTGGGCTGCGTGCTGGCCCGTGACAGCCCGGAGGGGCTCGTGGCTGCCGTCATCGTGGAGACCGAGGCGTACGCGGGCCAGGCTGACCCCGCATCGCACGCATTCCGGGGCCGGACGGCCCGCAACGCGGTGATGTTCGGGCCGGGCGGGCACGCGTACGTCTACTTCACCTACGGCATGCACTACTGCGTGAACCTGGTCGGCCAGGGCGAAGGCCAGGCCACGGCCGCGCTGCTGCGCGCCGGACGCATCGTCGAGGGCGCCGGCCTGGCCGCCGCCCGCAGGTCCGGCGCCCGCAGGTCCGGCGGCGGCCAGGGCACCGGATCGGCGGGGCGCCCGCCGGCTGGCCCGCGCGAGCGGGACCTGGCCCGGGGCCGGCGCGGCTGTGCCAGGCGCTGGCGATCGACCGGGCTCTGGACGGGGCGGACGTGTGCGATCCGCTCTCACCGCTGCGGATCTGCGGGCCCGGGCAGGAAGTCCCGGCCGCCGGGATCAGCCGGGGCCCTCGGGTAGGGGTCAGCCGCGCCGCCGAGGTGCAGTGGCGGTACTGGATTACGGGGGACCCCTGCGTTTCGGCCTATCGGTCTTACCAGGCACGGCGGGCAATGCCGAAACCGGTTACCGGTAGCAGCGCCGATGGTGGGAACATTGCGCGGTGACCGACATCATTGACGAGCTGAGCTGGCGCGGCCTGATCGCCGTGTCGACCGACCTGGATGACCTGCGAAAGGCCCTGGACGCCGGCCCGGTCACGTTCTACGCCGGGTTTGACCCCACGGCGCCTGGCCTGCACATCGGGAACCTGGTGCTCCTGCTCACGATGAAGCGGCTGCAGCAGGCAGGCCACCGGCCGATCGGCCTGGTCGGGGGAGCGACCGGCCTGATCGGGGATCCGAGCGGCAAGTCGACCGAGCGCGTGCTGAACCCGCGCGAGGTGGTCGCTGCCTGGGTGGAGCGGATCCGGGCTGAGGTCGGCAGGTTCCTTGACTTCGAGCCGGGTGCGGCCACCGCGCTGATGGTCAGCAACCTGGACTGGACCGATGGGCTATCCGCACTGGATTTCCTGCGGGATATCGGCAGGCACTTCCCGGTAAACCAGATGCTGTCCCGTGAGGTCGTCAGGGCCAGGCTCGAGGCCGGCGGCATCACCTACACCGAGTTCAGTTACCAGGTCCTGCAGGCTAACGACTTCCTGGAACTGCACCGGCGGCACGACTGCTCGCTGCAGCTAGGCGGCAGCGACCAGTGGGGCAACCTGGTCTCCGGGGTCGACCTGATCAGGCGGGTCACCGGCGACTCGGTGCACGCGCTGGCCATCCCGCTGATCACCAAGCCGGACGGGACCAAGTACGGCAAGACCGAGGGCGAAGCGGTCTGGATCAGCCCGGAGCTGATGAGCCCGTACGCGTTCTACCAGTTCTGGATGACCAGGACCGACGCGGAGGTACCTGGACTGCTGCGGGTCTTCACGTTCAGGACCCGGCCGGAGATCGAGGAGCTGGAGCGGGACATCGCTGAGCGGCCCGCCGCCCGGCGGGCGCAGCGGGTTCTGGCGCAGGACGTGACATCGCTGGTGCACGGGCCGCAGGAGCTGGCACGGGTACAGGCGGCGAGCCAGGCGCTGTTCGGCCAGGGCGAGCTGCAGGACCTGGATGAGCGGACGCTGGCGGCGGCGCTGGCCGAGGTGCCGCATGTGACGATCGAGGCGGGGCCAGCCGGCCTGCCGCCGGTGGCCGACCTGATGGCCGACGCGGGCATCGTGGCCAGCAAGTCGGCGGCCCGGCGCGCGATCGCCGAGGGCGGCGCGTACCTGAACAACGTGAAGGTGACGACGCAGGATGCCGTGCCGTCGGCTGATGACCTGCTGCACGGCCGCTACCTGGTGCTGCGGCGCGGCAAGCGCACCGTGGGCGGGGTCACGCTACACCGGGCGCTCTGATCGGGCGTAGTGGCTCTCAGCGATGCTGTGGTCGGCCGGCCCAGGTCGAACGCGGGCGAGTGCCCGCGCAGCCGGGCGAGCGGGCGGCTCTGGCCGCTGTCGCGGTCCGGCGGCTGCCGGGGCCCGGCCACGGTTTGGCCACGGTTCGGCCACGACGACCCTTCGATCACGGCCGTGAGGGCCTCCCCGGCATCCATCCGGGATTGGTCAAGAAGCTGCGGAGAACGGGGAATCGAGCCCGGCGGGCCGGGCCGGTAGCCGGAATCTCAGTCTCCGTGAAAACAGCCCGGCCCCGTGTCAGGGCGTCTCGCAGCAGGTCAGCGCTCATGCGGCCGCGGCCAGGGGGCCAGCCGGGCACCGTGCCGCCCGGCAGGCCCGCGCGCCGATTTGACTAGACCCCCTTTGCTGCCTACTGTTTCGTCTTGCGCCGGACGGGCCGCTCGCCACTAGGCGGGCAGCTCCTAGGCCTCAGCAAGCCCCAGCAAGTTACCCTCCCAACGAGAACGCTCCCGGTCATCGGGACGCCTCGGTGCGGGTATGCTGGATGTACAGCGAGTAACCAGTACGACAGATTGCGCTAACTACCTTGACAGCCCCTGGCTGACCCGGTAAGTTAGCAGGGTTGCCCCGGAAGAGACTGGAGTCTCCGATGGTGCGCGTCCGCTCCTTGAGAACTCAACAGCGTGCTAAAAGCCAGTGCACATGCACAAAACCCCGTCATAAAGGGGGTCTGTGCCGGTAACGGCGCAGTCCCTGACGGTATTTGCCAGATCGTCTCCTAGGCCCGGCTTGCCGGTCCGACGAGGCATCTCTCTTGTCAGCAGTCCGCATGCTCGGCCCTCGGGCAGTGCTGCGGTTGCATATAGACATTCAATGGAGAGTTTGATCCTGGCTCAGGACGAACGCTGGCGGCGTGCTTAACACATGCAAGTCGAGCGGAAAGGCCCTTCGGGGTACTCGAGCGGCGAACGGGTGAGTAACACGTGAGTAACCTGCCCTTGGCTTCGGGATAGCTCCGGGAAACCGGAATTAATACCGGATATGACCACGGCCGACATCGGCCACGGTGGAAAGTTTTTCGGCCAGGGATGGACTCGCGGCCTATCAGCTAGTTGGTGAGGTAACGGCTCACCAAGGCGACGACGGGTAGCCCGGCCTGAGAGGGCGACCGGCCACACTGGGACTGAGACACGGCCCAGACTCCTACGGGAGGCAGCAGTGGGGAATATTGCGCAATGGGCGAAAGCCTGACGCAGCGACGCCGCGTGGGGGATGAATGCCTTCGGGTTGTAAACCCCTTTCAGCAGGGACGAAGCGAAAGTGACGGTACCTGCAGAAGAAGCGCCGGCTAACTACGTGCCAGCAGCCGCGGTAACACGTAGGGCGCGAGCGTTGTCCGGAATTATTGGGCGTAAAGAGCTCGTAGGTGGTTTGCTACGTCCGCTGTGAAAACCTAGGGCTTAACCCTGGGCTTGCAGTGGATACGGACAGACTAGAGGTAGGTAGGGGAGAATGGAATTCCCGGTGTAGCGGTGAAATGCGCAGATATCGGGAGGAACACCGGTGGCGAAGGCGGTTCTCTGGGCCTTACCTGACACTGAGGAGCGAAAGCGTGGGGAGCGAACAGGATTAGATACCCTGGTAGTCCACGCCGTAAACGTTGGGCGCTAGGTGTGGGGTCCTTCCACGGATTCCGTGCCGCAGCTAACGCATTAAGCGCCCCGCCTGGGGAGTACGGCCGCAAGGCTAAAACTCAAAGGAATTGACGGGGGCCCGCACAAGCGGCGGAGCATGTTGCTTAATTCGACGCAACGCGAAGAACCTTACCAAGGTTTGACATGCAGGGAAAAGCCGTAGAGATATGGTGTCCGTAAGGGTCCTGCACAGGTGGTGCATGGCTGTCGTCAGCTCGTGTCGTGAGATGTTGGGTTAAGTCCCGCAACGAGCGCAACCCTCGTTCTATGTTGCCAGCGGATAATGCCGGGGACTCATAGGAGACTGCCGGGGTCAACTCGGAGGAAGGTGGGGATGACGTCAAGTCCTCATGCCCCTTATATCTTGGGCTGCAAACATGCTACAATGGCCGGTACAGAGGGCTGCGATACCGCAAGGTGGAGCGAATCTCAAAAAGCCGGTCTCAGTTCGGATTGGGGTCTGCAACTCGACCCCATGAAGTCGGAGTCGCTAGTAATCGCGAATCAGCAACGTCGCGGTGAATACGTTCCCGGGCCTTGTACACACCGCCCGTCACGTCACGAAAGTCGGCAACACCCGAAGCCGGTGGCCTAACCCGTAAGGGAGGGAGCCGTCGAAGGTGGGGCCAGCGATTGGGACGAAGTCGTAACAAGGTAGCCGTACCGGAAGGTGCGGCTGGATCACCTCCTTTCTAAGGAGCAACTGGCGCGGATCGTCGGCTCGTCCGGCGGTGTCGCGTCCAGAGCCATATCTCAGGCGTTCGTCCTGAGGTGGCTGCTCATTAGTGGAGCACTGGTTATTCGGTCTGGGCGTCAGCCTGGGTCGGCTAGTACGGCCGCTCTGCGGCACGGAACGCCGGTCTCAGGGGGTGCGCGGGCCGAGCACGCTGTTGGGTCCTGAGGGAACGGCCGCTTTCGGGCCTCCTCAACCAGGACCGGTTCTCCCCGCCAGTAGGTGACGGAGTTCCGGTACCGCCCGTATCTTGAGAACTGCACAGTGGACGCGAGCATCATCTGTAGTTGCCAAGCTAATAAGGGCACACGGTGAATGCCTTGGCACCAGGAGCCGAAGAAGGACGTAGGAGCCTGCGATAAGCCCCGGGGAGTCGGCAACCAGACTTTGATCCGGGGATTTCCGAATAGGGAAACCTGATTGGGCGTAATGGCCCATCGCCCCTGCCTGAACACATAGGGCAGGTGGAGGAAACGTGGGGAAGTGAAACATCTCAGTACCCACAGGAAAATAAAGCAACCGCGATTCCCTGAGTAGTGGTGAGCGAAAGGGGAACAGGCCAAACCGAGCACGTGTCATAGCCAGCAGGCGTTGCGTGATCGGGGTAGCGGGACCATTCAGTCGGAGCTGCTGACCCGGCAGGGAGTAAGAAATCGTTTGAGTAGCCGAGGACGTTGGAAAACGTCGGCATAGAGGGTGATACCCCCGTAGGCGAAACTCTTACGACTCCCGAATGGTATCCCAAGTAGCACGGGGCCCGAGAAATCCCGTGTGAATCCGGGAGGACCACCTCCTAAGCCTAAATACTCCCTGGTGACCGATAGCGAACAAGTACCGTGAGGGAAAGGTGAAAAGTGCCCCGGTGAGGGGTCGTGAAATAGTACCTGAAACCGTGTGCCTACAAGCCGTGGGAGCGAGTTAGCCTTCGGGCTAACGTGAAGTGACCGCGTGCCTTTTGAAGAATGAGCCTGCGAGTTATGGTATGTGGCAAGGTTAACCCGTGTGGGGAAGCCGTAGCGAAAGCGAGTCTGAATAGGGCGTCTAAGTCGCATGCTATAGACCCGAAGCGGAGTGATCTATCCATGGGCAGGTTGAAGCGCGGGTAAGACCGCGTGGAGGACCGAACCCACCAGGGTTGAAAACCTGGGGGATGACCTGTGGATAGGGGTGAAAGGCCAATCAAACTCCGTGATAGCTGGTTCTCCCCGAAATGCATCTAGGTGCAGCGTCGCGTGTTTCTTACCGGAGGTAGAGCTACTGGATGGCCTAGGGGGCCTACAAGCTTACTGAAGTCAGCCAAACTCCGAATGCCGGTAAGCCATAGCGCGGCAGTGAGACTGCGAGGGATAAGCTCCGTAGTCGAGAGGGAAACAACCCAGATCACCAGCTAAGGCCCCTAAGCGTGTGCTAAGTGGGAAAGGATGTGGAGTTGCAGAGACAACCAGGAGGTTGGCTTAGAAGCAGCCACCCTTAAAAGAGTGCGTAATAGCTCACTGGTCAAGTGATTCTGCGCCGACAATTTAACGGGGCTCAAGCACACCGCCGAAGCTGTGGCATTCGCGTAATAGCCCGGCCCTTTGTGGCTAAGGCGACTGCGGCCCTGGCCGCTATGGTTTCGGCCATGGCAGCCTTGGTTGCGACTGCCAGCGCCTTTAGGGTCCAGGTATGCGGATGGGTAGGGGAGCGTCGGGTGGCGAGAGAAGCGGCGGAGTGATCCAGCCGTGGACGCCACTCGAGTGAGAATGCAGGCATGAGTAGCGAAAGAGGGGTGAGAAACCCCTCCGCCGAATGACCAAGGGTTCCTGGGGCAGGCTAATCCGCCCAGGGTAAGTCGGGACCTAAGGCGAGGCCGACAGGCGTAGTCGATGGACAACGGGTTGATATTCCCGTACCCGCTTAAATGTGCCCATGCCGAATCTGGCGATGCTAAGCAAGCGACGCAGGCGAAGTCCTTCGGGATAAGTCAGCCGAGCATGCGACCCAGACTAGTAGTAGGTAAGCCGAAGGGGTGACGCAGGAGGGTAGCTCTACCGGGTGTTGGATGTCCCGGAGTAAGGGTGTAGGGCGATGTGTAGGCAAATCCGCACATCATGAGCCTGAGACCTGACGCCGAGCCGATTTAGGCGAAGTGAGTGATCCCATGCTGCCAAGAAAAACCTCGCGGTTAGCATTTTTGCGGCCCGTACCCTAAACCGACTCAGGTGGTCAGGTAGAGAATACCAAGGCGATCGGGTGAACCGTGGTTAAGGAACTAGGCAAATTATCCCCGTAACTTTGGGAGAAGGGGAGCCACGTTCGGTGAGGAGACTTGCTCTCTGAGCTGGATGTGGTCGCAGATACCAGGGGAAAGCGACTGTTTACTAAAAACACAGGTCCGTGCTAAGTCGCAAGACGACGTATACGGACTGACGCCTGCCCGGTGCTGGAACGTTAAGGGGAGAGGTTAGTGGCCTTCGGGTTGCGAAGCTTTGAACTTAAGCGCCAGTAAACGGCGGTGGTAACTATAACCATCCTAAGGTAGCGAAATTCCTTGTCGGGTAAGTTCCGACCTGCACGAATGGCGTAACGACTTTCCCACTGTCTCAACCACGGACCCGGCGAAATTGCACTACGAGTAAAGATGCTCGTTACGCGCAGCAGGACGGAAAGACCCCGGGACCTTCACTGCAGCTTGACATTGGTGTTTGGGACGTCTTGTGTAGGATAGGTGGGAGACTGTGAAGCGGAGACGCTAGTCTTCGTGGAGTCAACGGTGAAATACCACTCTGGTCGTTCTGGATGTCTAACCTAGGTCCGTTATCCGGATCAGGGACAGTGTCTGGTGGGTAGTTTAACTGGGGCGGTTGCCTCCTAAAAGGTAACGGAGGCGCCCAAAGGTACCCTCAGCCTGGTTGGCAATCAGGTGTCGAGTGTAAGTGCACAAGGGTGCTTGACTGTGAGACAGACATGTCGAACAGGAGCGAAAGCTGGGACTAGTGATCCGGCGGTGGCATGTGGAAGCGCCGTCGCTAAACGGCTAAAAGGTACCCCGGGGATAACAGGCTGATCTTCCCCAAGAGTCCATATCGACGGGATGGTTTGGCACCTCGATGTCGGCTCGTCGCATCCTGGGGCCGGAGCAGGTCCCAAGGGTTGGGCTGTTCGCCCATTAAAGCGGTACGCGAGCTGGGTTTAGAACGTCGTGAGACAGTTCGGTCCCTATCCGCTGCGCGCGTAGGAGTCTTGAGAAGGGCTGTCCCTAGTACGAGAGGACCGGGACGGACGAACCTCTGGTGTGCCAGTTGTTCTGCCAAGAGCACGGCTGGTTGGCTACGTTCGGAAGGGATAACCGCTGAAAGCATCTAAGCGGGAAGCTCGCTTCAAGATTAGGACTCCCTCAGGGTTAACCTGGTAAGGCCCCCAGCTAGACGACTGGGTTGATAGGCCGGAGGTGGAAGCACGGCAACGTGTGTAGCTGACCGGTACTAATAGGCCGAGTGGCTTGGCTTCTACTTATAGATTTTGTGCGCGTCCACTGTGCAGTTCCCGAGGTGCGGTCGGCCTCGCTGGCTCCGTCCGGAGAAATCCGGCGGACCAGCCGGGGTCCTGACATCTCAATAGTGTTTCGGTGGCCATGGCGAAGGGGAAACACCCGGTCCCATTCCGAACCCGGAAGTTAAGCCCTTCAGCGCCGATGGTACTGCGCGGGGGACTGCGTGGGAGAGTAGGACGCCGCCGGACATCTTCCCGCTGAGGGCCGTTACCGTACTGGTAGTGGCCCTCAGCGCATTTTGGGCTGTGTTGGATCAGGTATCTCATCTTGGAGGTTGTCGGTGGCTGGGAGCGCTCGCAGCGGATCTTCCGGAGGCGCGCCCGCTGGGCGACCCTCCGGAAGTGCCGCCCGGCGGGGGAGCGCAGCTAGTAGCAGACCGCGCGGTCCCGCAGGCGGTTCGAGTGGCAAAGAGCGCGCTTCAGCGGACGGCTCAGCGGGCGGGCGACGTAAGCCCGATGGGCCGGGCGGCAGCTCAGCTGATAGCAGAGACGACCGTGGCGCGGCGCAGACCCCGCCACGGGGCCGGGCCGGAGCGGCCGGTGACAGCGGAAGCCAGGGCCGCGGCTCGGCTCGGGGCAAGGGCTCTGCCCAGGACAGCGGCCCGGCCCGAGGCGGTGGTGCTGCGCAGGGCGGTTCGGCGGCTAAGCGATCCGGGCGCGGTCAGGGCGCGTCCGGGGGACGGACGGCCAGGCCGCCTTCTGAGGGCCGCGGCGGGTCCGGCTGGCGCGCCGATGACACTGGCCAGGGCGGCAGGCCGGCCGCCGGGTCTCGGTCTGGCCGTCAGGGCGGGCGCAAGGACGGTCAGGGCGGCCGCAAGGACGGTGCGGGCCGTGCTACGGCGGGCGGATCTGCCGGAACGGGCCGTGGTGGCGCCGGGCGGGGAACGCCGGCCGGCGGCTCGCGTTACGCCCGGCCGGCCGGCGGCGGTTCCTACGGCCGTACGGGCGATGAAGGACGCGCCGGACACAGCGGACGTGAGCGGCGCGACGACGACAGGCCAGATCGCGCGTCAGGGGGGCGCGCTACGGGCGGCGGCCAGGGAGCGGGTGACGGGGGGAACAAATCAGCTGGCTCGCGCTCAGGTGCTCCCCGGACCGGTGCTTCGCGTGCTGCTGCTCCGCGTTCAGATAGCTCGCGTAGCAGCGGACCGCGTACTGGCGCGAGCGGCACCAGGGGCCCGGCGACAGGCGCGCAGAAGTATCCACGGCCAGCCCGGTCCGACGGACAGGGCGGATCCGCAGGCGCGAGGTACGGCAGATCGAGCGCTGACCGGCCCGGCCAGTCATGGAGCTCGGGACAGCCGCAGCCGGGGCCGCGCAGCGACTCTGGGCCGCCCTCAGGTCGGCGGACCGGCCAGACGGCGGACAAGCGCGGCGAGACGGGCAGCAGAGGGGCATCGCCATACCGCGCAGCTGATGAGGGCCAGCGGCGCCCGCCTGATCCGCGCGGAGGCTCGCGTTCTGGCGGATCGCCTGTGCGTTCTGGCGGGGGCTCGCGTTCTGGCGGACCGCCCGCGCGTTCTGGCGGGGGCTCGCGATCTGGGGGACCGCCTGCGCGTTCCGGGGGACCAGCCGCGCGTTCTGGCGGGGGCTCGCGTTCCGGCGGGCCTGCGCGTTCTGGCGGGTCCGCACGCGCCAGCTCGCAGCCGGGTGGCCCTTCCCGTGCGGCTCGCTCCTGGAGCCCAGGCGAGGACTCCGGTCCGGCTCGTGCGGTCAGGCAGGGCGATGCCGGGGCTTTGCGGATCGATGTCCCCGCGGCTATCACGGCGGACCAGCTGGATCCCGAGGCCCGCGATGAGCTCAAGACGCTGCCCGGAGACCTGGCCGACGCAGTGGCGCGCCTGCTGGTCGCCACCAGCCTCGAGGACGACCCCGAGCGGGCCCATCAGTACGCGCAAGCCGCGCGGCGGCTGGCCGCACGGGTGGGGGTGGTCCGCGAGACCGGCGGGATCGCGGCTTACCGGGCCGGAAAGTGGGCCGACGCGCTGACCGAGCTCAGGGCCGCCCGCAGGCTGACCGGCCGCGGCAGTTACCTCCCGATGATGGCGGACTGCGAGCGGGCTCTCGGCCGCCTGGACCGTGCGCTCGACCTGGTCACCGGACCGGAGGTTCGTGCCCTTGACCGGGCCACACAGATAGAGCTGCTCATAGTGGAGTCAGGCATCCGCCGGGATCAGGGCCTTCCCGAGGCCGGGGTCGCAGCGCTGCAGGTCCCGGAGCTGACCGATGGCCGGAAGCGCTCAGGGTCGGCCAGGCTTCTCTACGCCTATGCCGACGCGCTGCTGGATGCGGGCCGGAGGGACGAGGCACGCGACTGGTTCGGCCGGGCCGCCGCCGCCGACCCAGACGGCCAGACGGATGCTGCAGAGCGCTTCGATGACCTGGACGAGTTCGTATTCGACGACCTGGACGCAGCCGACGACCTGGACGCAGCCGGCGATTCCGGCGCGCCCGGCTATTCCGGCGCGCCCGGGCCTGATGAGATCCGGCCGGACGCGTCACACGGGGCCGGGCCCGCGGACCCGGACGCCAGCTGAGCGAGGAGACCTGAGTTGGCTCACGATCATGGACTTTCGGTAGCCGCAAGCCTGTGACCTGCCGTTTCTCGGGTTCGCGGGACTGAATTTGCGCACTAAGCCGACGCCCCTGACTGAAGGACCTCAGCGTCGCCGCTTGGTTCCCTGCCGCTTCCAAGTGACCTTCGGCGGCTTCTACAGGCCGCCCGGTCGCCTGATTACCGCGTCGAAGGCCGGCGAGGGTGGACCCTCTCGCAGCAAGCGGAGGAATTCTTCTCCGAATCGCCTCCCGTTCGGAAACTGGTCGCCAAGTTCCCAGCGCCACGCTGCGAGCATCGCAAGGACGAGCTGCCGGCACTCGTCCAGCAGTTCCTGGTCGAGGTTCGGGTAGTGCTCACAGACCTCTTCGGGAGCGTGGGCGAGGTCGAACTCGACTGGTCCACGGCAGCACGTCTCAAGGTCGATGAACAACGGGCCGTTCTTCGTGCTGAGCACATTGCCCGACCACGGCTCGCCATGAAGCAGTTGTTCCACGGCGCCGCGGGCCTCGATTGCCTTGCGCAGGCTTCCCAGCCTGGCGCTGAGAAGCACGCGGTCTGCTTCAGCGAGCTCCGGCGAGCGGTCCGGGTCGGCGACGGCTTCTTCCGCCTCCGTGATCCGGTCCATGAAGCTCGGGCTCGGCACGTCGACCTTGCGCATGCCGGCGTGCAGCCGCTCCAGCGCCCTGGCGTAGCCGGCTGGTGAGACATGAGGTGTCGCGGGCTCGTAGTAGGTCCACAGCGTCACTGCGAAGCCGTCGCGCGTGTACACCCTTGGTTCCACCCGAGGCTCCAGGAGGCCCACCGGGGATCCGACCTCGGCGAGCCGCTGAGCGAGCTCGACTTCGAACTGTGCAACCTCTTGCCCCACACGGGCGACCCGGGCAAAGACATCGCACGGCGTCAACCGCAGCGCCAGCTTGTTCGAGTTGTGGAGAACAATCGCGTCGTCGGCCAGCAGGCCGAGCGATGCGGCGACCGAAGTCGCAGCCGCGATCGCCCGCGTGACGTCGGACATCTCCACCCTCGAATCCTGGCATAGATCCCGATCTGGCTCGCGATCATGGACCCGCCGCTACCGCGAGATCCAGATCCAGGCCGGCAACCACACCATCACCGCAGCCGACCCCTACCCGACGTCCGCCACGCTCTCGACGCGATCAGCGGAACCACCTAGGTTGCGCACTAATCTGAGCCAACTCAGGTCACACGGGGCCGGGCCCGCGGACCCGGACGCCAGCTGAGCGAGGAGATCCCGGCGCCCGAGCGGAACGGCCAGTATCAGCTGGCGGCCTGCTCCGAGATGTCCAGCCAGTGCATGATCCCGGCCACATTGGCCGCGGTGCCGCTGATCCGGTTGAACTTGGCGGCGATCTGCGGATCCGCGCCGGGCTGCAGCGCCGCGTAGCGCTGCCTGGTCCGCTCGTTGACCATCGCGGCGGCGTGATCGAGGTCAAGGCCCGCTGAACGGGCGCGGCGGGTCTCCTCGACCCAGAGACTGATCTCCGCGGCCGAGCGCTCCAGGGTCTCGTCCACCGCTTCCACCGGGCCGTAATGGCTAAAGAGCAGGCGCGCGGGCCGCAGCGCGGCGAAGGTGCGCAGCGATTCCAGCGCGGTGCCAAGGTTGAAATCAGGCGGCGGGGTGGCCGGCCGCATGTCGCCGGTCTCCTGGATGTAAATCCCGGCGGCATCTCCCACGTACAGGTCGCCGCTCAGCGAGTCGATCAGGCCCACATGGTGCTTGGCGTGGCCTGGTGAGTAATGGCTCTCCAGCTGCCGCCCGCCCCCCAGGTCAACGACGCCTCTGCGCTCTACTGTCCGGATCCGCTCCGCGGGCGTCGGGGCTAGCACGCCGAACAGCTCGTCGAGCTCATCGCCGTAGACACTGCGCGCGCTCGCCATCAGCCGGGCCGGGTCGGCCAGGTGCCGGGCGCCGCGCTCGTGCACGACAATCTGGGCGGCCGGGAACATCTGGGCGATATCTCCCGTGCCGCCCGCATGGTCCAGGTGAATGTGGGTGACCACGACCGTGGCCAGGTCGGCCGGGCCGATGCCCAGCGCCGCCAGCGCGTCGCGGACGAGCGGCGCCGACGGGGCGGTGCCGGTCTCCACCAGGCATGGCCGGTCCCCCCGGATCAGGTAGCCCGCGGTGATGCCGTCATATCCGGCCATCCGGGTGTCGATCTGGTAGACGTCATTGCCTAGCAGGGTGATGACGTCAGTCGCGGCAAATGTGCGCTGAACCTCGTCCATAGGGATCATCGTCTCAGGCCGCCGGCGCCGCGCTGGCGCCGCCGCCTGCCGCGCCGGGCCAGCGGGCTGGCCCGCACCGTCCGGGGGAGCCGTCCGGTGACGGCGCCGCAGCCAGCAATTCAGCCCTCAGCGAACGTCCGGATGACCAGGCCGGTCCTGGGTTTCGGCCGGAATGACGTGGACTTGCGCGGCATCTTCTCACCGCTGGCCGCCACGGCGTAGACATCCGCGGTCGACAGCGCGTCGCAGATGACGGCGGTCCCGCCGGGCACCTCGTCGGCCGCCCGGAGCGCGGCGGCGGCATCCTCGTGCACCACGCGAACGCTGCGCTCGTCGTCGCTGACCCCCCAGAGCCGCGCGATCAGCAGCTCCTGCAGGACGGAGGCGGACAGCTCCTGCCAGCGGGCCGATCGGTCGCCCGGCATCGCGGCGGCGACCTGGACCGGATCAGGATCGCTGAGCAGGTAGGCCTCATCGCCGCCGGCTACGACGAAAGCCGGGCCGGCGGCTCCCGCCGCGGCGAGCTCCTGCAGCAAACCAGGCAGGTCTGCGGTCCCGCCCGGCAGCGCCCGCACGCAAAACGCCGTCCCGGCGAGCTCCGCGGCCTCGCGCGGGGCCAGGCCGGGTATGACCCGGTGAATCGCGCCGATCAGCGGCGGGTAGGCAGTCGAGTCGACTATCAGGGCCAGCCCGAGGTCCCACGGCCCGGGCCCGGCCCCGGCGTGCCGCCGGCGATCCTGCAGGTCCAGGTAGGCAGCGTACCTGTGGTGCCCGTCAGCGATGAGAACCTGGCGCGGCCGCAGGTCGGCGGCGATGGCGGCGAGTTCCGCCTCATCGGTGATGGCCCAGAGCCGGTGCCGCAGACCGTCATTGGTGAGCGCTTCTACCAGCGGCTCGCGGCCAGCGGCGGCCTGATCGACGATCCGGGCCGCCGCGCCGGGACTGCTGCCGTCGTACAGCAGGAAAATGGGCTCCAGGTTGGCCTCCGTCGCCTCCATCAGCTGGCGCAGGCCGGCCACCGGGCCTGGCGCGACATCCTCGTGCGGCAGTACGATCCCGGCATTGAGCGGGACAAGAAGCAGCGCGCCGATCAGGCCACGCTGGATAAGGGCTCCGGCGCCGGCCGGGCTGCCGTCCTGGTTCACCGCCATCTGCTCGTACACGTACAGTGCAGGGACCGGGTCCGGGACCAGGATGCCCTCGTCTTGCCACTGCCTGAGGGCGAGGGCCGCATCACGGTATTTGCCGCCGGGGCGCCCGGCCGGATGACGGGGCAGGATAAGGCGGACCACGTTGTGGGCGTCCGACGCCATCAGCTGGTCCTCTTTATCGAGCGCTATCACGTCGTACGGTGGAGAGGTGACCTCGGCGAGCCCGCTCACTCGGTCCTCGGCATAGCGAACGCCACGAAACGGCGCCAGCAGCAGGCCAGCATGGCCTGGAGCTGCCGGTGCCTGGCCGGACGGAAGGATCTGCACATATGTCAGAAGGACCAGGCCCTGGCCACGATTCCCGTTCGGAGGAAGAGCTTCCCGCGCCGCAGGCTCCCGACCTGACCGACGCTGCCGCGCAGACGGCTCACGTCGACACCTACGAGCTGTACCAGCGCGGACTTGACCTGCTCAGCCGGGGGAGTGCCGCGGCGGCGGCCCAGCTGCTGGAGCGGGCCGCCGCGGCCGAGCCCGAGTCCCGCAGCGTCCTGGAGGCACTGGCCAGGGCGCAGTTCGACGCCCGGCGCTATGACGAGGCAGCCAGCAGCTTCCGGCGGATCGTGGAGGCCATCCCGGCCGACGACTACGCCCAGTTCGGCCTGGGCCTGGCCCTGGCGCGTACCGGCGATCCGGGCGCGGCGGCCGAGCATCTTGCGCTGGCGGCCGCGATGCGGCCGGACCTGCGGCACTACACCGATGCGCTGCGCGGCGTGCGCGCTACGCTGCGGGCCCGGAACCAGGCCAGGAACGACAGCCAGAAGGACGCCAAACGGGAGCAGCCGGGTGACTGACACCGCAGCCACGGCCGGCCCGGCGGTCTCCGCAGCCTTGCCCGGTGGGTGCGCGCACCCGCTCAGCGAGGCCTACGACGTGGCCCTGCTGGACCTCGACGGCGTCGTGTACCTGGGCGGCGCTGCGATCCCTGGCGCGGCGGAAGCGCTGAGCCGGGCCAGAGCCGGGGGAATGCGGCTCGCCTTTGTCACCAACAACGCGTCACGCTCGCCATCGGCGATTGCCGCACAGCTCACCGGGCTCGGGGTCCCGGCAGCACCCGACGACATCGTGACGTCGGCGCAGGCCGCCGCGCGCCTGATCGCCGAGCGCCTCGCGCCCGGCGCCGCCGTCCTGGTGGCAGGCGGGATCGGCCTGCGCCTGGCGCTGCGCGAGCGAGGCCTGCGCCCGGTATCCACGGCGGCCGAGCAGCCCGCCGCCGTGGTGCAGGGCTACGCGCCGGACATCAGCTACTCCCTGCTCGCCGAGGCAGCGGCGGCGGTCAGGAACGGCGCCTGGTACGTGGCCTCCAACGCCGACTCCACGCTGCCGAGCCCGCGGGGACCACAGCCGGGCAACGGCGCGCTGGTGCAGGTGATCGTGACCGCGACCGGCCGGCAGCCCGTGGTCGCCGGCAAGCCGGAGCCGCCCCTGCACGCCGAGGCGATCGCCCGTACCGGAGCCAAGCACCCGCTGGTGGTCGGCGACCGGCTCGACACCGATATCGAGGGCGGTGTCCGCGGCGGGGCGGACAGCCTGCTGGTGCTGACCGGCGTCACCAGGCCCGCCGGTGCCGTCCTGGCCGCGCCGCATGAGCGGCCGACGTACCTGGCCGCGGACCTGGCCGGGCTGCTGCAGCCGCATCCGGAGGTGAGCGCCGCGGACGGGGCGTTTCGCTGCGGGGGCTGGACGGCCCGGCTGCAGTCCGGCCGCGGGGAGTTCGACCTGGCCAGCGCCGGCGAGCCGATCGACGGCCTGCGCGCGCTGTGCGCCGCCGCCTGGTCGGCCTGGCCGCACGACACGAGCCAGCCACACCCCGCGCCGCCGCCAGCTCCCGCGCGCCCGGTCACCGCCCAGATGGCGCAGTCGGCGGTCGGCAAGCTGGGCTTCTCGACCGGCGCGCGCCGCTCCTGAGGACAGGCAGCGCCTCCCGGCCGACCTGGCCAGCCGCGAGGCCGCCAGTTCGCCGAGATGGAGCCAGGCCCTGGCGGCTGAGCGTGGCCGGGCCCTAAGGCTCGGCCGGCTGACATCTAGGGCACCAGAACGTGACACGTTCCCGCGGATCTGCGGCCCGCGCGCCCGAGCCGGGCCGCTCAGCCGAACCGGTGCGTCCCGCCGAACTGGTGCGCGTGGCCGAACTGGCCGGCCCGGTCGCCTGGATCCGCTCGCCGCAGCGCCGGCAGGGGCGCCCGGACCGGCCGTAGACCCAGTTCTCCTGGCCCCGCTGCTGTATGCCCGTGGTGATATGGCCGGCTCGCTCCTTGTTGGCATCCAGCAGCCGCTGGGCCAGCGTGACCAGGGCATCGAGTTCATCGATCTCGCCAACTGGACGCCACGGGCTGATCCCGCGCAGGAAGAGCACCTCGGCCTTGTAGACGTTGCCGATGCCGGCGAGATTCCGCTGATCGAGCAGTGCCTCACCGACTGGCCGGCCCGGCTCGGCGCGGAGCCGGCGTACTGCCTCAGCGGTGTCCCAGTCCGGGCCGAGGAGGTCAGGTCCCAGGTGGCCGACGGCCTGCTTCTCCTGGCCGGTCGGCAGGATCTCGACCACGCCAAGCAGGTAGCCGACGGCCTGCCAGGAGCTGTTCGCGAGCACCAGCCGGATCCGGTGATCTCGGGGCGGATAGCCTCCGGCAGGCCGGATCCGCCACGAGCCGTCCATCCGCAGGTGCGTATGAACAGTGATGCCGCCATCCACGCGGGTGAGCAGGTGCTTACCTCGTGAAACTGTCTCGCCGACCTGCCGCCCGGTCAGGTCGGCGGTCGCGAACCGCGGTACGCGAAAGTCGCTGCGGGTGAGAACGTGCCCGGTCAGCGCGTCATTCAACTGGCGTGCGGCCCGCCAAACGACGTCACCCTCTGGCATCTGCCCAGCATTGCACCGAAGCACCCGGCCGCGCTGGCCGGAGTCCGGTCCTGGCCGGGTCGGGGTGCTGGCCGGCCGGAGTCAGGAGAGGCCCGACTCGCGCAGCGTGATGTTCAGCCAGCCGGCAGGCAGCCCGATCGCCGGATCACCGGAGCCTGCCAGCGTCCGCGGAACCCCGTGGTAGGCCAGCCGGGACGGCCCGCCGAAGACGAACAGGTCCCCTGACTCCAGCCCGACGTCGGTCCATGGCCGGTTCCGGGTCCGCGGATTGCCGAACCGGAATACGCACGAGGCGCCCAGGCTGAGGGAAACTACTGGCGCCAGGCTGCGCTCGTCCTGGTCGGCGTGCATTCCCATCCGCGCCTGGCCGTCGTAGTAGTTGATCAGGGCGACGTCGGGCTGATATCGAGCTGCCGCCCCGGGATCGCCGTAGGCCACCGCCACGGCGCGGCGGCCCAGGTCAGCGAGCCAGGGCGGGAATGGCTTGACCGGCGCGCCGTCCACATCGTCGGCGGTCCGCGAGTACCGGTAGGGGATCCAGTGCCACCCCAGGCAGACGGTCCGGACGGACATCATCCCGCCGGTCGGCATCCGCGTGGCCCGCATGCCCGCGGGCGGACGTGCCCATTCACGGCACGCCGCCACCAGCTCACGCTGTTCCTGGCCGGTCAGCCAGTCCGGCACGTGCACGGCACCGTCGGAGATCTCGGCTCGCGGCCGCCCGATGAGCCCGGTCATGAAGCCAAAATATCCGGAGCTCATCGCCGGCCCCCCGAGACCGGTCATGAAACCGGCCTCCTGGCCGTTCTTTCTCTGGCGGCCCAGCCCGAGCGGCGCCGCAGGCTTTGCGAGTCGGCGTGCCCCCGGAATGTCAGACGGGCCTGGCACGGTGTAACACATGGGGCGAATGGCATTATTCGATCGCGACGCGCTGGTCAGCGTAAGCGCCGTCATGTGCCGCTGGTCAGGACGCTGCCCGCACGGTCAGCCGGGCGATCCGCGGAGAGCGACGACGCGGAGCGGTGGTGAGGTTGAGCAGGCGGCCAGGGGTGGCGGGACGCTACATGAGCTTCCTGAGTTGTAGCAGGTCAAAGATGTTTCCTTCCACCCTGAGGCGCCCGGTGAGCCACGCACGGGCGAACGTGCCAGGGTCACCGGCGATCGATAGCACCACGTCGCTGTTCGCAATGAACCGTACCTGGGCGGGCCGGTCGCCCTCGGCGGCCTCCTTGACCGGGCCCGCTCCGTCCGGCCCGAGCCGGGTCACGAAGGTCACGCCTAGGTCAGGGATCCGGCAGCTGAGCGTCCTGTCCGCCAGGTGGGCCGCCCGGTCCTTCGCGTCCATCTCCGAGATGCGGGCGGTCAGTTGTTCCAGTGCCGTGCGACACTCTTCCGCAGTCGCCATCATGACCTCACTCTCAGGGTCATTCTCCGTTGCCTCGCTGTCAGGTCCCATCGGGGGGCGCGTCAGCACCGCCAGGTGCACCAGTCCGGCGCCCGCGGACGGTAGCGTTCTTGACAGGCAGGCCGGAGGGCGGAGTATGCGCGGCTGGTGCGAGGAGCGTGGTTGCTGATGGAGCACGATACCGAGGAGCCCGGGCGGAGGTTTGCCCTCGGCGGGGAGCAGCCCGATACGGCGGACGACGCTGAGGCAGCGGACGAGCTTGAAATAGACGAGCTTGAAGTAACGGACGAGCTTGAAATACCGGATGAGCCAGGGGCGGCGGACGAGGTGCCGGAGAGTGCCTGGCGATCCGCGGAGCATTGGCAGGCCACGGGCGAGCCGCGGGTGGATGAGGCGCTGAGGAAGCTAGACGGGCTGGCCGGGCTGCCGGTAGCCGAGCATCCGGCTGTCTTCGAGCAGGCGCACGCCCGGCTCAGGGATGTGCTGGGCGAGCTGGATTCCGGGTCGCTGGCGGGCGCTCAGGGGCGCCAGGACAGCTGAGCGGGCCGGGTCAGTCGATGAGCAGGAGGATACGGCTGGATGCAGAGCTCGTGCGCCGGGGACTGGCGCGTTCACGCGAGCAGGCGGCGGACCTGATCGCCGCCGGCTGCGTTGCCGTCTCCGGCCAGACGGCAGGCAAGGCCGCGACTCAGGTCGGGCAGGACGCCGCGATCACGCTGAGGGATGCCGGGGGAGCACCGGAGTACGTATCCCGTGGCGGCCGCAAGCTGGCAGGCGCGCTGTCGGCCTTCGCGGAGATCATCGTGGACGGCCGGCGCTGCCTGGATGCCGGCGCTTCCACGGGCGGATTCACCGATGTCCTGCTGCAGGCCGGAGCCGGTCACGTGGTCGCGGTCGACGTGGGCTACGGTCAGCTCGCCTGGTCGCTGCGCAGCGACCCCCGAGTGACCGTCCTTGACCGGGTCAACGTCCGCGCCCTGACACCGGAGCAGGTCGCCCCCGCCCCGACCCTGGTGACCGCCGACCTGTCCTTCATCTCGCTGGCTCTCGTACTGCCGGCCCTGGCCGCCTGCGCGGCCGACGAAGCTGACTTCGTCCTGCTGGTGAAGCCGCAGTTCGAGGTAGGCAAGGGGCGGGTCGGAGCGGGCGGGGTCGTCAGGGATCCGGCGCTCAGAGCAGAAGCCGTCACCGCCGTGGCGGCCGCCGCCCTGGTCATCGGCCTCGGCGTGCGGGGCGTGACGGCCAGCCCGCTGCCCGGCCCGTCGGGGAATGTGGAGTATTTCCTCTGGCTGCGGCGCGGCGCGCCGGCGCTTGACCCGGCCGCGCTGCTGCTGGCGATCGCGGAAGGACCGCAGTGACGCCCAGGCGGACCGTGCTGCTGGTCGCCCACACCGGGCGCCCGGCGGCCGTGCGCAGTGCCCGCTCGGTCGTCATGAGGCTCACCGCAGCGGGCGTGGAGGTCCGGGTTCTGGCGCCCGAGGCGGCCGAGATCGGCTGCCCGGCCGCATGCGCGGTGCCGGTCTCCGCCCAGGCCGCGCACGGAGCGGAGATGGTTCTGGTCATCGGCGGTGACGGCACCCTGCTGCGCGCGGCCGAGCTGGCCCGGCCCGCCGGGACGCCGCTGCTGGGCGTGAATCACGGCCATGTCGGGTTCCTGGCCGAGGCCGAGCCCGAGGACCTGTCCGAGGCGGTCGATCGCCTGGTGGCCCGCGACTACGCGGTCGAGCGGCGGATGACCATCGACGTGACGGCGCGCCATAACAGCCACGTGATCGCGACTACCTGGGCCCTGAACGAGGCAACCGTGGAGAAGGCGGCCAGAGAGCGGATGCTGGACCTGGTGACCGAGGTGGACGGGCGGCCGCTGTCCCGGTGGGGATGCGATGGCGTGGTGTTCGCCACTCCTACCGGATCCACTGCCTATGCCTTCTCGGCCGGAGGGCCAGTGGTGTGGCCGGAGGTCGAGGCGCTGCTCCTGGTGCCGATCAGCGCGCATGCTCTCTTTGCCGGGCCGATGGTCGTGTCACCGCGCTCCGTGCTCGCCGCGGAGGTAATAGGGCCTGTCGGCGGTCAAAGCGCGGCGCCTGCGGCTGTTCTGTGGTGCGATGGGCGTCGTAAGGCCGATCTCCCGCCTGGCGCGCGGGTCGAGGTGCGGCGCGGTGCCAGCCCCGTGCTGCTGGCCCGGCTTCGCGGCGCGGGGGCGGACGCCGACGGCGTCGAGATCGGCGCGCCTTTCACCGACCGGCTGGTGGCGAAATTCGGGCTGCCGGTAACGGGCTGGCGCGGCCAGGGTGACGCGTGGCGCCAGGCCGCGGCGCGTCAGCGAGACGAGGAGCCAGGCGGCGATGCTTGAGGAAGTCCGGATCACCGGCCTCGGGGTGATTGACGAGGCGATCCTGGAGCTCTCTCCTGGATTCAACGTGGTGACGGGGGAGACCGGCGTCGGCAAGACGATGGTGGTCTCCGGCCTCGGGCTGCTGTTCGGCGGCCGTGCCGATCCGGCACGTGTCCGCCCGGGCGCCGACCGGGCGAGCGTCGAGGGCCGGCTGCGTGTTGACCCCGACGGGGAGGTGGCGCGGCATGTGGACAATGCGGGCGGCGACCTGGACGACGGCGGGACGCTGATCCTGACCCGTTCGGTGTCAACGGAGGGACGCTCACGCGCCAGCGCCGGCGGGCGCTCCGTCCCGGTCTCCCTGCTGACCTACCTGGCCGATGATCTGGTTGCCGTCCACGGCCAGGCCGACCAGCGGCAGCTGCTCAAGCCCGGCCGTCAGCGGGAGGCGCTCGACCGCTTCGGGGGGCCGGCCCTGACCGCGCTGCTCGGCGACTACCAGCGCGCCTACCAGCGTCATCAGCAGGTCCGCGGCGAGCTCGACGAGCTGACCTCGCTGGCCCGCGAGCGCCTCCGTGAGGCGGATGACCTGCGCCGCGGGCTGGCCGACATCGAGCGCGCGGAGCCGGTCGAGGGCGAGGACATCGAGCTGCTCACCGAGGAGGAGCGGCTATCGAACGCGGACGCGCTGCACTCAGCCGCGACGGCCGCCCACGAGGCCCTGCTCGGTGATCCCTCCAGCGGCTCCTATGAGGCGGCGGACGCGGTCACCCTGCTCGGTACCGCCCGCCAGGCACTTGAGGCAGCAGCGCCGCACGACGCCGCCCTGGCCGCGCTGGCGGCACGGGTATCCGAGGCCGCCTACCTGGTATCCGACGTGGCCGCGGAGCTTGCCTCCTACGCGCAGTCCATCGAGGCCGACCCGGCCAGGCTCGCCGTCGTGCAAGAACGTCGGGCCGAGCTGGCCCGCCTGGCCCGCTCCTATGGCGCCGGCTCTGTCCCAGCGGCAGGCTCGCCGGATCCGGCCGGCGCCGCCCGCCGTACCAGCCGCACCGGGGGCGATCTGGCTGCGGTGCTGTCCTGGGCCAAGCTGGCCGGGGCCCGGCTGGGCGAGCTTGACGGCGACGATGACAGGATCACGGACCTGACGCAGGAGGAGGCCGCCCTGGCCGCGGCGCGGCAAGAGCTGGCGGATCAGCTCAGCGCGGCGAGGAAGGACGCTGCGGTCCGCTTCGCGGCGGAGGTCACTACGGAGCTCACGGCGCTGGCCATGCCGCACGCCGCCCTGACGGCCGCCGTCACGCCGCTGCGCGAGCTCGGCCCGCACGGCGGCGACGACGTGGAGATCAGGCTGGCCGCGCATCCGGGTGCGCCCGCGCTTCCGCTGCACAAGGGCGCCTCCGGCGGCGAGCTGTCCCGGGTGATGCTGGCGATCGAGGTCGTCTTCGCGGGCGCGGATCCCGTGCCGACCTTCGTATTCGACGAGGTCGACGCCGGCGTGGGCGGCAAGGCGGCCGTGGAGGTCGGGCGCAGGCTGGCCCGCCTGGCCCGCCTCGCGCAGGTCATCGTCGTCACGCATCTGCCGCAGGTCGCCGCTTTCGCCGACGCTCACCTGGTGGTGGAGAAGGCCAGTGACGGGTCGGTCACCAGGAGCGGCGTGACCCGCCTGGACGACGCCGGGCGGGTGCGGGAGCTGTCGCGGATGCTGGCGGGCCTGGAGGACTCTGAGTTCGGCCGGGCGCACGCCGGGGAGCTGCTGGCCGCCGCCGCCGCCGAGCGGGCCGGATTGCCGGAAAAGGCCGGATAAGCACGTGCGGGCGCCGGCGCATCGCGGGTCTGGCAAAATTGAGATCCGATGAAAGCGCTGTCCCGCAGGCTCCCGGCAAGACGCCGGAGCAGGTTGAATGACCTGCCCGGGATAGTAGCGACGGCCCGGCTGGACCGAAGAACCAAAAATCTCACTAAACGGCTTGCCCCCGGCGACATCGCCATCATCGATCACGCCGACCTGGACAGGGTCAGTGCCGCGTCCCTGATCAGGCGGCAGGTATCGGCAGTGGTGAACGTGGCACCGAGCATCAGCGGCCGGTACCCGAACCTAGGCCCGCAACTACTTCTCGAGGCCGGGATCCCCCTGGTCGATGATGTCGGGCCGGACGTCTTCGGGCAGGTGAAGGAGGGCCGGGCCGTCCGCCTCGACGGCGACACCCTCTATCTGGGCGAGACGATCATCGCCAAGGGCACCGTCCAGACGGCTGAATCGGTGGCCGAGCACATGGTCAGGGCCGAGGAGGGCCTGGCCGATCAGCTCAAGGCATTCGTGACCAACACGATGGACTACATCGGCCGCGAGTCGGAAATGCTCATCGACGGGATTCACGCACCGGAGCTGAGCACCAGCCTCCAGGACAAGCACGCGCTGGTGGTGGCCAGGGGCTACCGGTACCGGGAGGACCTGCAGGCGCTGCGGTCCTACATCCGCGAGTTCAAGCCCGTCATCATCGCCGTGGACGGGGGCGCAGATGCGCTGCTGGACGCGGGTTACCGGCCGGCCCTCATCGTGGGCGACATGGACTCGGTGTCGGACAAGGCGCTGAACTGCGGCGCGGAGCTAGTCGTCCACGCCTATCCGAATGGCTATGCGCCCGGCCTGCCGCGCGTGCAGGATCTCGGCCTGGAGTCGGTGCTGTGCCCGGCCCCTGGCACCAGTGAGGACGTGGCCGTGCTGCTCGCCGACGAGAAGGGCGCGAGCCTGATCGTCCAGGTGGGCATGCGGTTCACGCTGGTAGAGTTCCTCGACAAGGGCCGGTCAGGGATGGCCAGCGCGGTCCTGACCAAGATCAAGGTCGGCGACAAGATCGTCGACGCCAAAGGGGTAAGCCCGGCTGTACCGCAACCGGATCTCCGGCTGGGCCCTGGTCGCGCTCGCGCTCGCCGCGGTGGTCACTATCGTCGTGGCCATCCGGTTCAACCCGGTCGGCACGATCTACCTCCGGCTGATCGGTGCGCAGCTGGACACTTTCTGGTACTGGCTGACTGGACTCATTTAGTGATTGATTTTCGTTATCACCTGGTTTCCATCGTTGCGGTGTTCCTGGCCCTGGCGGTCGGCATCGTGGTCGGATCCTCGGCCCTCCAGCCAGGGGTGATCAGGGCGCTGAGAGCGGCGAGCACGCATGAGAAAAAGCAGATCGACTCTCTCCTGCAGCAGCAGCGCGCCCTCAAGCAGCAGGTCAGCGCGGACCAGATCTTCGCGCAGGCATCAGCTTCGCGGCTGCTGCCCGGGCTGCTGGCCGGCGAGAATGTCGTGCTAGTCGACGCCCCCGGCGCCGACAGCCAGACGATCAGCGGAATCACCGCTTCCGTCGAGCAGGCCGGCGCGAAGGTTACCGGGCAGATCCGCCTCCAGCAGTCGTTCTTCGATACCAGCGGGAGCACCGAGAACAGCCTGAACCAGCTGGCCGAGCAGCTGGCGCCGCCTGGACTCGACCTGGGCAGCCAGGCAGCGAACCCCAAGCTCACCGGCCAGGAGACCGCCGCGCAGGTGATCACCTCTGCACTGGTTGCGAGCAGCAGCTCCGGCTGGAGCCAGGCCGAGAGCCAGATGATTCTCTCCGGCTTCGGCCAGCAGGGGTACCTGCAGGTCAGCAACGCGGGCGCGGGCGGGGGAACGGAGTTGTCAGCGCCGGCCGCGCTGGCGGTCGTGATCATCCCGTCCACGCCGCCGCTCAGCGACGCCGATCCCGTCAATCTGGTTCTTGTCGCCGTCGCCCAGCAGCTGCAGTCGGCGAGTCATGGTGCCGTGGTGGCCGGGTCGCTGGCCGGATCGGGGCCGGGCAGCGCCATTGACGAGATCGCCAGTTCCGCGTCCACCCAGCTGACGACCGTCGACAACGCGAGCGTGGAGATCGGGCAGATCACCGTGGCCCAGGCCCTCCATAACCTGCTGGCCGGGCAGAAACCGGCGAGCTACGGCGTGGCGCCTGGCGTGTTCCCCAGCCCGGCACCCACTCCGGTCCCGGTCACCGCAGCCGATCCGGGGGGCTCCAGGCGGTCGGCCAAGACCGCGGTACATCCGGCCGGTACCAGGCCGGCGCGCAAGAATCAGGCCAGCCGATGAGCCGCGGGGCGATCCTCGCCGGCGGCCTGGCGGCGGTGTCCGCCCGGCTGGCCTACGCCGGGCTGCGCCGCTGGCCGCCGGGCAGGGCGGCGACCTGGACGAGGACCAACCATCGCGGCGAGCCTGTCACCCTGCTCGAGGGACCGGCCGTGGCCGCGGCCGCGGTAGCGGCCACGATGACCGCGCCGGGGCTCGGCCCGCGCGGCCGGGCCGCGCTCGCAGTCGCCGGGGCCGGAGCCGCCGCCTTCGGCTGTTATGACGACCTGGCCGGCAGCGGAGACCGGCGCGGCTTCCGCGGCCACCTGGGAGCCCTGGCTCGCGGGGAGGTCACCAGCGGCGCGGTAAAGATCGGCGGTATCGGCGCCAGCGGCCTCGCGGCCGCGGCACTCCTGGGCGGGACCGTCCCCGACCTGGCCATTAATGCCGGGCTCGTGGCGGGCGGCGCCAATGTGCTCAACCTCTTCGACCTGCGTCCCGGCCGCGCCATCAAGGTGACCCTGGCCGCGGGGGCGCTGACCGGGGCGGGCTCCGCCGCGGGCCGCCGCTGCGTGGCCGCGCCGCTCGGCGCCGCGCTCGCACTGCTGCCCGACGACCTGGCCGAGCGGGCGATGCTGGGTGACGCCGGCGCCAACGCCCTCGGTGCGCTGCTCGGCGCCGCCGCCGCGGCGTCCCTGCCACGGCGGGCCAGGGTAGCCGCACTCGCGGCCATCGTTGGCCTGACGGCAGCCAGCGAGGCAGTCAGTTTCACCAAGGTCATCGAGCGGACGACGCCACTGCGCTGGCTCGACATGCTCGGCCGCCGGCCTGCCGCCGCCGTTGCGCCAGCCCCTGGCGGATCCGGCCCCGCCGCCACCGGGGCGGATCCCGGCGGTCCCCCCGTGCCCGCGGCCGCAGCTCCGCGGTGACCGGGCCGGTCGCCCCCGCGACCGAGCAGGGTCCCGAGCCGGAGCAGCCGCGGCGGGCGGTCAAGGGGATAGGCCGCGCGGCCCTGCTGATCGCCGGGCTGACGGTCCTGGCCCGCGTGCTCGGCCTGGCGCGCACGCTAGTCTTCGCGGCGACCGTCAAGACATCCTGCCTCGGCGCGGCCTACGTGACGGCTAACCAGGTCCCGACCGTCGTCTACGACATCGTGCTCGGGGGAGCCCTGACCAGCATCATGGTGCCGATACTGGCGCGCCCGGCGCAGCGGTCAGGCGCGGTGGCCGATCCCGGCGCCTCGGCTGAGGTCAACCGGATCTCCTCCGCGCTGGTGACCTGGACGATCGCCGTCCTCTTGCCGGTCAGCGTGATCGCGGCTCTGGCCGCGGGCCCGGTGATCTCATGGCTGGATCCGGTTAACCCGGCATCGGGATGCGTGCACGCGGACGCGGTGCACGTGGCCGCCAGCATGCTCGCGGTGTTCGCCCCGCAGATCCTGCTCTACGGGCTCGCGGTGGTCCTGTACGGCATCTTGCAGGCGCACCGCAGGTTCACCGCGCCCGCGCTGGCCCCGGTCCTGTCCAGTCTCGTGGTGATCACCGCATACGTGATCTTCGTCCCGCTCGACCAAGGCCAGCACACCAGCCAGCTCGCCGGGCTGCCGGCGCCGGCCCTGCTGACGCTGTCGGTGGGGACGACCTTGGGCGTGGCCGCTCTGGTGGTGACCGCGCTGGTGCCAATCTGGCGGCTGCGCCTCCGGCTGCGGCCGTCCTTCCGCTTTCCCGGCGGGGTCGCGCGCCGCGCGCGGGGCCTGGCGGCGGTGGGAATCGTCGCGCTCCTCACCCAGGACGCGTCGGTCCTGGTCGCCAACCGGCTCGCCAACGGCCATGGCGGGCACGCGGCCGTAGCTCTGTACAGCTATGGCCTGCAGGCATTCACCTCGGCGTTCGCGGTACTGGCGATCCCGATCGCGATCAGCGCGTTCCCGGCCCTCTCGGCGCGCCAGGGCGCGGAGTTCGACGACACGGCCGCCTCCTCGACCCGCGCGACCGTGCTGGCGTCCTGCCTCGGCGCGGCGCTGCTGGCCGGGGCAGCCATTCCCGCGGCCAGGGCGCTGCCCGCCCTGAGCCAGGATCAGGCCCACCAGTTCGCTCTCGCGCTCGCCGCGTTCGCGCCCGGCCTGGTGGGATACGGGCTGGCCGCGTGCCTGTTCAGGGTGCTGCTGGCGGACAGGCGGAACCGGATCGCGGCGGCCGCCATGTCCGCCGGGTGGATCCTGGTTATCGCGGTCGAGCTGGCCGTGGCGCCGCATGTGCCGCACGACTCGGTGGTGCCAGTGCTCGGCCTGGCCAACACCGTCGGTATGACGGTGTCAGGGATCGCACTGCTGCTCACGGTCCGCCGGATCAGGGGCAGCGCCGCGCTGACCGGCACGGCCCGAGCGTCCGGGGCCGGGCTAGCCGCGGCACTGGCCGGCGCTGCGGCCGGAACGGCGATCTCGGTCCTGGTACCGGTCTCAGGACACTTCCTCAACGCCTGCCTGGCCGTGCTCGCCTGCACGGGCGTACTGGCCGCGTTCGTGATTGTGGCCTACGGCCTGGACGGCGGCGACCTGCGCGCGGTAGTGGCGCGGGTCAGGAGGCGGTCATCGCGATGACCGCCATGCGGGTGGCCTACGTTCTCGGTACCACTACCGGCGGTACCGGCCGCCATGTCGCGATGCTGGCCAGCGGCTGCCTGCGCGAGGGACTCGGTGTCGCCGTCTTCGGCCCGCGGGAAACCAGGCCGCTGTTCTTGCCCGGCCCGCAAGCGCCCTCATCGGCAGGCGCGCCGGGGCCGAAGCCGGGGGCAGCCCGCCAGCGCCGGAGCCAGGGGCAGCCGGCCAGCGCCGGAGCCGGGGAGCCCCAGGATCGGCTTTGAGCCCCTGGAGATCGCGGAGCGTCCGCGCCCGGCCCGAGACGCCGTCGCGGTGCTGCGGCTGAGGCGGCTCCTGGCGCAGGCCGAGCCGGACATCGTGCACGCGCACGGCCTGCGGGCTGGTGCCGTGGCTGCGCTCGCCCTGGCGCTGCCTGCGGCCAGGCCCGCCTCCCTGGCTCGGGCTCGCTCCCGGCCGCAGGCTTCCCCTCGTGCCGGGCCCCTGGCTCAGCGCCGGGCCCCGGCGCTGGTTGTCACCGTGCATAACGCCCCGCCCGCAGCCGCGCTTTCGCGTGCCGTCTACGGGACGCTGGAACGGCTGGTCGCCCGGCGGGCGGCGGCAGTGCTGTGCGTCTCTCGCGATCTGGCCGACCGGATGAGCCGCCTGGGTGCCCGCGATACCGCGCTCGCCGTCGTCCCGGCCCCCGCGGCCGTGGCCCCGTCGGCCGTGGCGATCGGGCGGGCACGAGATGACATCGGCGCTGGCCCTGGCCCTGGCGCTGGCGCCGGCGGCCGGCCGGTCGTGCTGGCGGTCGGTCGCCTGACGGATCAGAAAGGCTTCGGCACCCTGCTGGATGCCGCCGCGCGCTGGCAGGACCGGGCCCCGCTGCCGTTGCTGGTCATCGCCGGGGAAGGCCCGCTGGCCGCGGAACTGGCCGGGACCGCGGACGCGGCCGGGCTGGCGGTCCGGTTCCTCGGCCAGCGCGACGATGTCCCCGCGCTGCTCGCCGCCGCCGACGTCTGCACGGTGCCCAGCCGGTGGGAGGGCCAGCCGCTGATCGTGCAGGAGGCACTGCAGGCCGGACGGCCGATCGTGGCCTGCCAGGTCGGCGGAATTCCCGATATGACCGGCCCAGCGGCCCTGCTCGTCCCGCCGGGGGAGCCGGCGCGGCTGGCCGCCGCGGTGCTGCGAGTGCTCGATGATCGGGCCCTCGCCGGCCGTCTCAGCGTGGCTGCCCTGGCCAGGGCAGCCACGCTGCCCTCGGCGGAGGAGGCGATCCGGGCCGTGCTCACGGTATACGGCCGGCTGGCCCGGCCCTTAGCCTGATCCGCCCCGGAATTCGCAATCGCGGCCGGAGCGAGCGGTCGGCGTGAGCGCATCGCAACGTGCATTATTCAGAGTGCAAAAGGCTAAATAGGCTGTTTCTCCTGAACGATCTTCGTGAATGTGCTGAGCTAGTCGTGCTGAGGCTGGGTCATCAGCCTCTGGCCTCGGGGGGATACATGAGTAAGGAGAGTCGCGCTCATCCGCTATCGGCGCCTGTCCGGGGCGCTGGCCGGAACAACCATGCCCAGGGACCGGCGCATGGGCCGATAAAACCCGAGCCGGAGGCGGCGGCGGATTCCGAGCCCAAGGCGGCAGCGGATCCTGAGCCGGAGGCGGCGACAGATCCTGAGCCCGAGGTGGCAGCGGGCGGGCCGGAGGCGGCGACAGATCCTGAGCCCGAGGCGGCGGCGGATGCTGAGCCGGAGGCGGTGACAGATTCCGAGCCCGAGGCGGCAGCGGATCCTGAGCCGGAGGCGGTGACAGATTCCGAGCCGGACGCGGCAGCGGATCCTGAGCCGGAGGCGGCAGCGGATCCTGAGCCGGAGGCGGCAGCGGATCCTCAGCCGCCTGGTCTTGTCGTCCCCCGCCCAGAGCCGCCGGCCGCCCAATGGCCGCCGGTGCCGGCTGATCGGCGGTCGTCCACTATGGCCGAGCCGTCGTGGGCAACCGTTATCGGCACGACACTGCGGCTCTGGGCGCAGCGGCGATTCCAGCACCGCGACCCTCGCCCGGACGGACCGGCTGCACCCGGCCGAGGCACACCAGTCGCACCGCGCCGGCCTGCCTCGCGTCGGTGGCTGACCGCCATAGTGATCCTGGCGATCCTCGTCCTGGCCGCGGTCGGGCTGACAATCGCGCTCTCCAGCGGCAAGACGGCGCACACCGGGTCGGCTCCCGGCCACGGCTCGAAGGGCAACAGCAGTCTCCAGGCGGCTGCCGCTGCCCGTAAGCAGGCGGCTGCCTGGGTCACCGCTCAGGTCAGCCCCAGCGCGACCGTGGCCTGCGACCCGGTGATGTGCTCCGCACTGCAGATCGCCGGCTTTCCGGCCGGCAACCTGCTCGCGATGAGCCCGGACGCGGGAGATCCGCTCGGCTCCGCGATAGTGATGTCGACCGAGGCGATCCGCAGCACCCTCGGCAGCCGGCTCAGCAGCGTCTACGCGCCGGTTGTCCTGGCCAGCTTCGGCAACCAGACAGCTCGCGTCGATGTCCGGGTGACCGCCCCGGACGGCGCCCGCGCATACCTGATCCAACTGCACGAGGACCTGCTCGCACGGCAGAAAATCGGCGGAGAGCTGCTGACTAACCACAACATTGCTGTCTCAGCTGCAGCCCGGCAGGCCCTGCTCGCTGGCGATGTCGACACGCGGCTGCTGGTCACGTTTGCGCTGCTGGCCGGGGCTCAGAACCAGCGCGTGACGGTGCTCGCCTTCAGCGACAGCGGGCCCGGCGCCAGTCCGGGGGTGCCGATGCGCGCGGCTGTGATTGAACTCCGCGCAGCAGGGAAGCGGCCTGGCGGCACGCGATCCCTGCAGTCGGTACTGGCCTTCCTGCGGGCGCAGGAAGCGCCGTACCGCGCAGCGAGCATGACCGTAGCGAATGCCTCCGGTCAGCCCGTCCTGCGTATTGAGTTTGCCGCGCCGAGTCCCCTGGGGGTCCTGGGAGCGGGTGCACCGTGATAACCGCAACACCGTGATAACCGCAACAAAAAGGGGGGACCGGCCATCCGGTCCCGTCAGATCGGAAGTGATGACTAATGAGATTCACGCACATTGTTCGGCTGGCCGCGGCGGCCGGGCTGGCCCTGGGAATGATCGGGCTCGCCGCCCCGGCCGCATCCGCGGCGGAAAGCACTGGCTGGCTGCGGCTGGCCCACCTGTCCCCGAACACGCCGGCCGTTGATGTCTACCTGTACTCGTTCGGGAATTCCAGCGCCGAGGTCGTGCTGAAGCACGTCACCTACGGGACCGTCTCGCCCTACGAGAAGGTCCCCAGCGGCGAGTACACCGTCGCGATGCGCGGGGCTGGCGCGGCAGCGAGCTCCAAGCCCGTCCTGTCGACCACCATCAACGTCGCCCCCGGGCACGCATACACCGTGGCAGGCATGGGCCCGGCCGCCGGCCTGCGGCTGCAGGTCTTGAACGACGCGCTGACCACCCCGGCAGGCAAGTCGCTGGTACGGGTGATCCAGGCTTCGCTGCTGGAGCACAAGGTCACCGTGACCGCCGACGGCCATACCCTGGCCAGCAACCTCCCGTTCGCGGACGTCACGTCCTATAAGCCGGTCAAGGCGGGCACCTGGGACGTGCACGCCGAGGGCGGAGGCGACAAAACCGCCAAGGCCATCGACCTGTCCGCGGGCAGCATCCACACCATCGTCGTCCTCGACGACCCCGGTCACCTGGTGCTCGACAACCTGACGGACGCGGTCGGCAGCGCCGTCCTGCCCTCTGGCGCGCCCGCCACCGGCCTCGGCGGTGCCGCTCCCCGGCCTGGTGCCTCGCTCCTGCCGTGGCTGGTGCTCGTGTCCGCCGGCCTGCTGCTCACGGCCGGCGGAGCGGTCAGGCGCCGGCAGACCCGCGCCAGGACCGTCAGGGCCCGGTGATCTGATCTATCGAGCGTCGACCTGCCGAGTAACTTCGTGACATGACGAGACAGCCCGCACGGCACCGGATGGCCTCGCGCGGCCGAGCCGCGCTCTGGCTGCTGCTGTGCGGGCTGCTCGTCAGCGCGGTGGGAGCGTGCGGCCTGGCCATCGCCAGCCGGACCGGGCATCCCGGCCTGGCCGTGGGCAAGCCCACCACGTTCGTGCCGGTGCCACAAGGACGCCGGGCCCCGCTGCCCAAGCCATCGGCTAGCCGCCATGTTCCCCTGCCGACCGACCTGACCATCCCGGCGATCGGGGTGCAGACCTCGCTCATCCGGCTCGGGCTGACCCGCTCGGGCACCATGCAGGTCCCGTCCAGCACCTCGGTCGCTGGCTGGTTTACCGGCAGCCCGCGGCCCGGCGGGCTCGGCTCGTCGGTGATCGTCGGGCACATCGATTCACTCAGCGGCCCCGGCATCTTCTTCCACCTGCGCGAGCTGCATCCGGGCAACCGCGTATACGTGCGGCAGGCCACCGGCCGGCTGGCGGTGTTCCGGGTCACCGCGGTGCACATGTACCTGAAGGCCAGGTTCCCCTCCGCGGTGGTGTTCGGGCCGACTCCGGATGCGGAGCTGCGTCTCATCACCTGCGGCGGCACCTTCGATCCGGTGACCGGCCACTACCTCAGCAATGTGGTGGTATATGCCGCGCTCGTCCGCTGAGCCGGCTGAGGCCTGAGCGTGGGTGCAGCCTTAGCCCGGCCGCGCATCGGCGCTAGCCTTGGCAAATGGTGACGATCCGGGCCGCCACGGCCGAAGACGCGGCGACGATCGCGGCGATCCGCGCGCAGAGCTGGCAGGCCGCCTACGACGGCGTGATCCCGGCTGGCATCCTCGCCCGTGCCACGAGCCCGCAGAACGCCGCGCGGTACAGCGAGGTCATCCGCCGGGAACGATGGCGGGGAATGATCGTCGCCGAGGTCGGCAACCTGGCCGTCGGATTCGCGAGCTTCGGCCCCGAGCGCGGTCCCGATGGTCAGCTGGGACCCGTGCCCGGGCCGGACCAGGAACCGGCCACCGCTGAGCTTTACGCGATCTACGCTCAGCCGGCCCGCTGGTCCACCGGAGCCGGGCGGGCGCTGATGGACGCGGTACTCGAGCGAGTACGCGCCGAGGGCTACGCAAGTATCTGCCTGTGGGTACTGGAGGACAATCCGCGGGCGCGCCGGTTTTACGAGCATGCCGGGTTCCGCTCGACCGCTGACCGCGAGGTGCTGGAGGATCTCGGCGACGTCACCGAGCTCAAGTACGTGCGGTCGCTGCGCTGAAGCGGGCGAGGGCGAAGCGGGGCCCGGGAAGATCGTCCGCGTGGCCGGTCGCGAGGCCCGCCAGCCACTCGCCGAGCAGCGGCCCGAACTTGAAGCCGTGCCCGGAGGTGCCGCTGCCGATGACCACGTTGCCCATCCGGTCCAGGATGAAGTCCTCGTCCGGGCTGTTGTCGTAGATGCAGCGCTCGGTGGCGACTGGCTCCGGGCTGCAGCCGGGCAGGAGCTCCCGCGCTAGCTCGGTCAGCCGGCTGGTCATGGCCTCGTCGGCGTCCTGCGACCTGCTGTCGGGGTCGGCGGGCGGCCCGCTCTGGTGGACGCCGATCTTGTACAGCGGCGAGCCCGGCACCGGCAGGCCGTAGGGAACGGGGTCGCCATGGCTGAGGAAGATCGGCAGCCGCGATGGCGCGTCACCGGGCGGCTGACTCCCTGCCGGGGCCAGGTACGCCACTTGCTCCAGCGTCGGCGCCGAGGGCACCGCGATTCCGGCCGTGGCCAGCAGGCGGCTTGTCGACGGCCCGGCGCAGACGATCACGGTGCGGGCCGACAGGCTGCCCGCCTCCATGCTCACCCGCACCCGCCTGCCGTCATCGGCGATCGCGGTGACCCGCACTCCGGCGCGGACCGCGGGCACCGCGGCGGCCAGGGCCGCCAGCGCCTGGTCGGCGGCCGTCACGCAGGACTCCGGCTCCAGCAGGACCGGCCCGCGTACGGCGATGCCAGGAAACCGGGACGCCGCCTGCTCGGCCGACAGCAGCTGGCACGGAGCGCCGGCCTGCACCATCGCCTCGCGCACGGCCGGCAGTTGTTCCCCGAGCGTCAGCTGAGGGGTCGGCAGCAGGATCTTCCGGCCGGATTCCTCCTCGAGCTCGTGCCAGAAGCCGCGGGCGCGCCTGGCCATCGCAACGTAGTGCGGATCGGTGTAACCGAGCCGGAAGATACGGCAGCTGCCCTTGGATCCCGCGCCGTCGTGGCCAATCTGGGCTTGCTCGAGCACGATCACGTGACGACCGCGCCTGGCCAGGGCACGAGCGGCGGACAGGCCGAGCAGGCCGGCGCCGATGACGACGATGTCGGCCTGCTCGCCCGGCCTGTGCTCGCCCTGCGTCTGCCCGCTCATCCGATGCGCCTCCGCAGGCCAGGCTACAGATGTAAAGATGATGACAGAGCAGACGGCGCCAGGCCCCCGCCAGGATGACGGTTCGGGGCGGCCGTAGAGGCAATGATGTGATCATGCGGTCCGCGTCGCGCAGCCGGAGGAGCGCCAGGCGGCCGGGCGGTGGAGGTGCGGCGTGAGTATCGGCGAAGTCCTGGCGGAAGCCCGCCGCCGGGCCGATCTCAGTGTCGGCCAGGTCAGCCGGCAGACCCGCATCAGGGAAAGCATCATCAGGGGGATCGAAGACGACGACTACTCGGCGTCGGGCGGCGACTTTTACGCTCGAGGGCAGATCCGCAGTATCGCCAAGGTGGTCGGGACGGATCCCGGGCCGCTGATCCGGGAGTATGACACGGCTTACCGAGCGCCGGGCGCGCTCTCGGCAGTGAGCCTGGCCGAGCTGGTCACGCCGCCCCCGGCAGGAGACCGGCGCCAGCTGAACCCGATCACGATGCTGGCCCTGGTACTGGTGGTGGTGGTAGCGCTCGGGTTCGCGGCGTACAGCTTCCTGTCGGGCTCCCGGCATACGGCCAGCGCCGGGTCAGTCACCGGGAGCCATGCCGTGACTCACCACCGTGCCGGGCGCGGCGGGACGCACCCGGCCCCGCAGGCCAGCCCCGGACCTGAGCATTCCGCGCCTGCATCCCCGCCCGCCACAGTCCCGGCGCAGGCCCTGACCCCGGTCAGAGCGAAGGCGTACAGTCCCTACGGCACCGGCCACGGTGACAACCCTCAGCGCGCGCCCCTGGCCATTGACGCGAATCGCGGGACCGCCTGGCGTACCGACTGGTACACCACGGCCCAGTTCGGGAACCTGTATCCCGGCACCGGCCTGCTGCTGGACATGGGCAGGCCGGTGACGATCACCGCCGCCCGGATCGCCCTCGGCCACGCCCGGGGCGCCACCCTGGAGCTGCGCGTTGGCCCCGAGCCCGCTCTGACCCGACTGCCGCCCGTCGCACGCGCGGGCGGCGCGAGCGGCGTGGCCCACCTGCGCCTGACCACGCCAGCGCACGGCCGTTACGTGCTCATCTGGTTCACCAGGCTGCCGGCTGACCCGGCCGGCACCTTCCAGGCGAGCGTGTATGACGTCCGGCTGAAAGGCGAGAAGTGACCATACCCGGCTCTCCCTGGCATCCCCCGGCTCCAGCCGCCCAGGGCCTGGCCGGCTGCGGGCCCGTCCCGGCCTGTACCGGGTAGCACGCACCTGAGAGCAACGGCCGGGCGCCGGCGCATCCGGCGCCCGGCGAGTCGTGGCGCGGAGGACGAGATGACGCAAGATGATGCGGCGGGCGCGATCTGGCCGGCCGGGGCGGCCTGGATCGACGAGCGGTACTGCCCGGTCGAGGAAGCGAAGATCTCGGTGCTCGATCTGGGTGTTACCCGCTCGGATTGCACCTACGACGTGGTGCATGTCTGGCGAGGGCGTTTCTACCGGCTGGGCGATCACCTCGACCGGTTCAGCGCCAGCCTCGCGCGGCTGCGGCTTGACCCCGGTCACGGCCGCGCCGAGATTGAGGACATCCTGCACGGCTGTGTCCGCCGTACCGGATTGCGCGAGGCGTATGTATCGATGACCTGCACCCGCGGCCGCACAGCCGCCGGGAGCCGCGATATCAGGACCGCCCGCCCTTCGTTCTACTGCTACGCCGTGCCCTTCGTGTGGATCAGCCCGCCGGGCCAGCAGGCCACCGGCGCGCATATGTGGATCAGCTCGGTGACGCGCATCCCGCCGCAAAGCGTTGACCCACGGGTCAAGAACTACCACTGGCTCGATATGGAGCTGGCCCTGCTGGACGCCTACGATCACCACGCTCAGCTGGTCGTGCTGCGTGACGCGTCCGGCGCGATCACCGAGGGACCGGGCTTCAACGTGTTCGCCCATGTCGGCGGCCGGTGGCTGACGCCGGCCAGCGGCACGCTCCAGGGCATTACCAGGCGCTCGGTCATCGAGCTCGCCGCCGAGGCCGGGGAGCTGGTGGAAGAGGGCCGGCTGAGCGCGGACGACCTGCGCCGGGCGGCCGAGGTCCTGGTCACCTCCACGGCCGGCGGAATCATGCCCGTGACCGTGATCGACGGCGGGCCGGTCGGCACCGGAGCGCCAGGTCCGCTGGCCCTACGGCTACGGGACCGGTACTGGGCACGCCACGAGGACCCGCTGCATTCCACCCCGGTCCGATACGGCGATCAAGCCTGATGCCCTGCGTTAACGGGCGTTGCGCGTCCCTGTGCGGTCACCAGGAGCCAGCGCGGCGGGGAGCTTGCTCGCGGAAGCGTCTTGACTTCGAGCGTGGTTGAGCTTGCACGCTGGGCGGGACGCGGCATGAAAGGGATGGTCATCAGATGGTCATGGGACAGCCCGAGATCGATACGCTCCTGGCGCAGCCTCTCACGGCCCGGGTCGCGACGAACGGCCCGACGGTCCGGCCGACGTGGTTCCTCTGGGAAGAACAGGCGTTCTGGATTCTCACCGGCCCATGGGCGCGGCTGCCGGGCCTCATACGAGCCGATCCCGCGATAGCGCTGGTGGTTGATGAATGCAACCTGGCCACGGGACTAGTCAGGCAGGTCATCGCACGCGGGCAGGCTGAAATCCGGCCCTTTGACGTGCCCCGCGTGCGGCGTAAGCTCACCCGCTACCTCGGGGCCGACGAGGCCCGCTGGGATCAGCGGTTCCGGCGCTACCTTCGCGACGATACCGCGGAAAAGGGCACCGTCTGGCTTCGACTCCGCCCGGATTCGCTCATCGCGAAGGACCTCAGCTATGCCGTCTAGCCGGGCAGCACGTGGTCAGCGACCCTGGCGCAGGAACCTCTCGACGATAGGTACCACTAGTTCGTCCCGCTGGGTCAGCTGCACATGGGTGGTACCGGGAAGCACGGCCAGCTGGCTGCCGGGAATCAGCTGGCGCATCTCGGCAGCGTGCTCCACCCGCACGAAATCGTTGTCTCCCACCATGATCAGCGTTGCCGCCGTGATCGAGCCCAGCTCCTGCGGCGACCAGCCGGCGAAGGTAGCCACCGCGTTCGATACCTTCTGCATGAAGGCGGGGAAGTGGTCCGGGTCCGGAGCAACCTTGGCGTACGCCTCTCGCATGGCGGCGAAGTCTTCCTCGGTGGGCATCCGCGTCGAGGTGGCGAACAGAGCCGGATCGCGCACGTCGTCGTAATAGCCGTCCGGCCGGAAATGAGACGCGGCCAGCACCACCCGGTCCACCCGCTGCGGCCGGGTCACCGCGAGCTGCGTGGCGACCAGGCCGCCCAGACTGAACCCGAGCAGGTCGGCCCGCTCGATGTCCAGCAGGTCCAGCAGCCCGACAATGTCATCGGCGAGGCTGTCCAGGCTCAGGGGCCGGTCGGTGTCGGCGGTGTGGCCATGGCCCTGCAGCTCGACGCCGATCGCCTGGCGGGAAGCGGCCAGTCCGGGCAGCACCCGCCCGAACGACAGGCCGATCGTTTGCAGTCCGCCGTGTATCAGTATGACCGGCCGGCCGGTGCCGTGGATCTCGTAGTACATGTTCAGCCCGCTGACCGGGGCGTAGCCGCTTGCCTTCGTCATTGTGTCGTTGCCTCGCATCCGTTGCCTCGCATCCGTGGCCTCGTATCCGTGGCCTCGTGTCCCTTGCCTCCGGCTGATCCTTTCAGCGATGGGACTGCCGATCCGCCGGGAACTCATCGCCGAGCCCGGCTCATGACTGCTGATGGCCGGCCGAGCCGCTTCCCTGGGCCAAGCGGTAACGTGCGGCCATGGAACACACCCGACTTGGCCGGACCGGCCTGCAGGTCTCGAGGCTGTGCCTGGGGACGATGACCTTCGGACTGCAAAATGACGAGCCGGCCGCAGCCGCCATTCTCGACCGGGCGGCCGAGGGCGGTATCGACTTCATCGATACCTCTGACGCCTACCCGCTGGGCGGGGACCTCACCACCCGCGGGATTACTGAGGAAATCCTCGGTCGCTGGCTCCAGGGCAAGCGGGACCGTTTCATAGTCGCGACCAAGTGCTTCGCCCCGACCGGGCCGGCGCCGTTCGACGCCGGCAATTCCCGCAAGCACATCCTCTCCGCAGTTGATGCTTCCCTGCGGCGCTTGCGGACTGACTACATCGACCTCTACCAGCTGCACGGATATGACCGGGCGACGCCGATCGATGAGACCCTGAGCGCCCTGGATGACCTCGTGCATCAGGGGAAGGTCCGCTACGTCGGCTGCTCGAACTTCCTGACCTATCAGCTGGTGCGGGCCATCGGCCGAAGCGAGACGCTCCGGCTGGCCCGCTTCGACTCCGTCCAGCCCCGCTACAACCTGCTCTTCCGCCAGATTGAGCGAGAGATGCTCCCGTTCTGCGGCGAGGAGGGCGTCGGCGTCATTCCTTACAACCCCATCGCCGGGGGCCTGCTGTCGGGAAAGCATTCCCGCACCGCCCCGCCCCCCGAGGGCACCCGCTTCACCCTGGGCAGCGCGGCGAAGGCTTACCAGGACCGCTACTGGCACGAGCGCGAGTTCGACACCGTCGACGTGCTCCGCCAGCTGGCCGAGAAGGCCGGCGTGAGCCTCGTGACCCTCTCGGTCGCCTGGGTCCTGGCGAATAAGGCAGTCACGGCGCCCATCATCGGAGCGAGCCGCCCCGAGCAGCTCGACTCCAGCCTGGCCGCCGCCGGGTTCGTGCTCGACGACGACCTGAAGCGCGAGCTCGACCAGTCCACCCACGAGTACCGCATGGGCGATGCGCCCCGGTAGGCACCGGCCGCCGGCGACCGGCTAGCGCCGCGTCATGGTGATGGCCGGGCGTCGATCCAGCCGGTCGAGACGGCCGCCCGGCCGGGACGCTGGCCGCCGCTGCTGTGGCCGGCGCAGGGGAAGCCGAGGCGGCGCAGGATGCCGGCGGCGGATTCAGCACCGGACGCGCTGGCTGTGTAGTCGCTGACCAGCAGCCGCCCGGTCCCCGGCGTGACAACCCGGGTCAGATGATGGCGGATGAGCTCGGCTCGGCGCCGCTGCGGCACGCAGTCGATCAGCAGGTGCACATAATCGAAATGGCGGCGCTGCGGCGGCATCCAGTCGATGGCGTTGCCGACCCAGATCCGGTCCGCCCACTGCGGCAGCCTGCGTCGTGCCAGCTCGACCAGACCGGGCGCGATGTCGATGCCATACGGCTCTACCCGCAGGCTACGCTCGGCGCACCAGCCAGCGATGGATTCCATCAGCAGGCCGTTCGCGCAGCCGACGTCGAGGAACGTACCGCTCTGGTTGATTCCCTCGCTGATGTGCTGGCGTGCCTGCCGCCACTCCTCCTGGTCCCCGCCGAACCCGGAGCCTTCCTGTGCCGTCGAGCCGCGCAGGTAGGAACGCTGCAGGGTCCGCAGATTGTCGGCGTAGAAGGTCAGGTCATCCAGATCCCGGTAGGAGGCGGCGGCCGCCGTCACCGCGGCGGACAGTGCCTGCTGGCCGCAGGCACGCAGCCGCTCGGCGGCCTGCTCCGGCGCGCAGGCGGTCAGCTGAGCCTTCACGTGGGCGCGGCGGCCGCTGTAGGGGGCTCCCTCGATCCAGGCGTACAGGTGGTCGCCGTCTAGGCCGAACGGCCGGAAATGCTGGTAGCGAAAGCCAGCGGCCTGCAGCGGCACCCGCATCACGGTGTCGATTAGGTAGTCCTCGCCGTCCAGCACATCGCCGGCCGGCAGGCCGGGGCCGCCGGGCCCCTCGATCAGCACGCACTGCCCGCCGGGCAGGAACGGCACGAAGGTTATTCGCCGCACCTGATCCGGGGCCGGATCACTCGAGACGAGCCTGAACACAACCCGAAAGCCTACCCAGCCCGGGCACGCACCGCCCGCTGGGCGCGGACCGCAGGCCGGGGATCAGCCGACCGCCTCGATGAACTCCGCCGAGGTCATCGGCTGGGAGAACATCGGGTAGTCGTAGCGCAGCGCGTTGTCGTGCTCCTCGGGCGAGGTCGCGGCCAGGCAGTCGCTCAGGGTGATCACCTGATAGCCGTTCTCGTAGCCGGTGCGCATGGTCGACTCGACGCAGCAGTTGGTGAGGAAGCCGCCGAGGACAATCGTGGTGATGCCCTTGCTGCGCAGGATGAAGTCGAGGTTCGTGCTGGCGAAGGTGTCCAGGCCGCGCTTGCCCTCGATGAGGATGTCGCCGGCCTGCGGGGCCAGCTCGTCGACGATGGCCGCGCCCCAGCTGTCCTTGACGAAGGCGTTGCCGTCCACGACGCCCTTGAGGATGCCGTAGGGGTGCGCGCTGAGCTCGTTGTAGCCCTCGGCGAAGGTGATCGGCGCGTGCATCACGGTGGCGCCCGCCGCTCTGGCCTTCTCGACCACGCGCCTGGTGTTGGCGAGCATGTCTGTCTTGTCCATGACCTCCGTGACCGCGGGGTGCAGCACGCCCCCGTCGGAGGTGAAGTCGTTCTGGTACTCGATCAGCACTACGGCGGTGGTCTTCGGGTCGATCGGCATGGGTAGGGTTCCTTCCGGCAGTCGGCCTGACTGTGTGGCTGACTTGTGCAGCTGACCCTGTAAGAGTGGCTGCCGCCAGGGCGATCACGCAAGGCGAGCGGGCCGAGATCGTCCATCGGGTCTATTCTTCCGCGGTGGGCACAACACGGTGCGCATGACAGCGAGACCCGGGAGGCAGACAGCGTGAGCGAGCAGCAGCCGGACATCACTGGCCTGCGCCACAGCCTCGATGAGGTGGACAGCGGGATCGTCGGGCTCATCGCGCAGCGCAGCAGCCTGATCGCTGACATCGCCCGGCTGAAGCGAGACGGCGCGGCGGGCCTGCAGGACCCCGAGCGCGAGCAGCGGGTCCTCGACGGCGTCGAGGCCGTGGCCACCGATCTCGGCGTGTCAGCCACCCTGGTCCGGCGGATCTTCCGCGAGCTGATCAGCGACTCGGTCGCGCAGCAGGCGCGGTACCTGCACGGGGACCCTGGCGGCCGGGTCCGGGTGGCCTTCCAGGGCGCCGCGCACGCCTACAGCGACGCCGCCGCCCGCAAGTACCTGGCGGGCCGCGGCCTGGACGGCGACCTGACCGGCTACCGCACCTTCCGCGACGCGGCGAGCTCGCTGGCGGCCGGTGACGCCGACCTGGCGGTGCTGCCGATCGAGAACACCACGGCCGGGAGCATCAACGAGGTCTACGCGCTGCTGCGCGAGCAGGAGCTGTTCATCACGGGCGAGGAGACCTGGAAGGTCGAGCACTGCCTGGCCGCGCTGCAGGACGTCCCGCTCACCTCGCTGAGCCGGGTCCTGTCGCACCCGCAGGGCCTGGAGCAGTGCGCTCAGTTCCTGCAGGGGCTGCCGCACGCGCTGCCCTCCCCGTATTTCGACACGGCCGGGGCGATGCGGGCGGTGGCCGAGGGGGGAGACCCGGCCGTGGCCGCCATCGGCTCGGCGGAAGCCGCCGCCGCGTACGGGCTGGTGGTGCTGCGCCACAACATCTGCGACACCCAGGACAACTACACCCGTTTCGTGGTGCTGTCCCGCACCCCGGCGGCCGTCGATGTGCGCATCCCCTGCAAGACGAGCCTGATCCTGGTCACCCGGCATGAGGAGGGCGCGCTGCTGCGCTGCCTGGAGGTACTGGCCGGCAGCGGTCACTCGATGACCAAGCTGGAGTCCCGGCCGCGGCCCGGCCGGCCCTGGGAGTACCTGTTCTTCCTGGACTTCGAGGGTAACGCCGCCGAGCCGCGGACCGCCGTCGCGCTGGACGAGCTCCGGTCGGCCGCGCTGTACATCAAGGTCCTGGGCAGCTACCCGGCTAAAGCGCTGCGGCACCCCGCGCGTCCTGGCCTGGTCCCTGGCGCGCCGGCCGAGGAGTCCGCGGCGGACGCGATCGAGGCGGTCGCCGCCGCCCCGGCGCCCGCGGCCGGGCGGTCCCGGCAGTACCGGCTCGTGGACCGGGCCGCCCGGCCGGCCGACACGGTGGTCCGCGTCGGTGACCTGCTCGTCGGCGGAGACGGCTTCGCGGTGATGGCCGGCCCGTGCTCGGTCGAGAGCGGTGAGCAGATCACCGCCACCGCCAGATTCGTCCGGGATCAGGGCGCGCATGTGCTGCGGGGCGGCGTGTTCAAGCCCCGGACGTCGCCGTATGCGTTCCAGGGCCTGGGCTGGGAGGGCCTGGACCTGCTGGTCGAGGCCGGGCGCTCGACCGGCCTGCCGGTGATCACCGAGGTGATGGCAGTGGACCAGGTGCAGCGGATGGCAAAGGCGGCGGACATCCTGCAGGTCGGCGCGCGCAACATGCAGAACTTCGACCTGCTGCGGGAGCTCGGCAAGGTGGACCGGCCGGTGCTGCTCAAGCGCGGCCTGTCCAGCACCATCGAGGAGTGGCTCGCGGCGGCCGAGTACGTGGTGGCGCAGGGCAATCAGCAGGTGATCCTCTGCGAGCGGGGCATCCGGACGTTCGAGAGCGCCACCCGCAACACCCTGGACCTGTCGGCGGTCGTCGTCGTCCGCGAGCGGTCGCATCTGCCGGTCATCGTCGACCCCAGCCACGGCACCGGCTACCGCCCGTATGTCGCGCCGATGGCCTGGGCGGCGCGGGCCGCCGGCGCCCATGGCCTGCTGATCGAGGTGCACCCATCACCGGCGGATGCGCTGTCGGACGCCGAGCAGAGCCTGTCGTTCGACGAATTCGGCGCGCTGATGCGGCGGCTGGCCACTATCCCCGGCCCGCGGGATACCGGGGCGCCGTAGCCCGCCGCCCGCCGCCCGCCGCGCCCGGCCCGCGCCAGGCCGGGCTGCGACCCGGGCGCACGGTCCGCGGAGCGGCTACCAGCCGCGGGCGCGCCACTCGGGCACGTGCGGGCGCTCTGTTCCGATGGTGGTGTCCCCGCCGTGGCCGGGGTAGACCCAGGTGCCATCCGGCAGCTCGGCGAAGATCCGGTCCTCCAGATCGGTCATCAGCTGGCCGAATCGCTGCGGATCGCCCTGGGTGTTGCCGGGGCCGCCGGGGAACAGCGAGTCCCCGGTGAACAGGTGCGGCTGGTCAGCGAGCGCCCCGCCCGCGTCGTAGCACAGCGCGATGCTGCCGGGAGTGTGACCGCGCAAGTGGATGACCGACAGCGCCGCATCGCCGACCCGGACGGTGTCGCCGTGGCGGACTGGCTCGCTGACCGGGACCGGGAGCGCGGCCGCGTCCTCCGGATGGGCGACGGTCGCCGCGCTGGTCGCCCCCTGCACCTCGCGCAGGGCCTCCCAGTGGTCCCTGTGCTGGTGGGTGGTGACGATCGTGGCCAGAGGGGTCTCGCCGATCAGTCCCAGCAGCGTGCCTGCCTCGTTCGCGGCGTCGATCAGGAGCAGCTCCCCGGTGCCGGTGCACCGCAGCAGGTAGGCGTTGTTGTTCATGGGGCCGACGGCCACCTTGGTGACGGTCAGCCCGGGCAGCTCCCTGGTGTCCGCCGGCCCGCCGACGCTGACGTCTCCTGTATAGGTCATCCTCATCCTCTTTCCCTTGCCGGCTCTGCCACGGCCATCCTGCCGCATGCCCGATCGCGAGATGATCGCGGGAAGGGAGTGGGCGCCTTCGTGGTTGTGCTGAAGGAGGCAGCCCGCTGACCCCGCGGGCTGTCGCTCGCCGAAGCGCCGCGTTTTGTCAGAGCCCCCGGATAGCATGGCGGGGCGCCTGCTGAGCTCCCATGCAGGCACTCGATCACCAGGAGAACTGAGCGCAAAGTGGCAGACCGTCTTGTCGTCCGCGGTGCGCGCGAGCACAACCTGAAGGATGTCTCGCTCGACCTGCCCAGGGACGCCATGATCGTCTTTACCGGGCTGTCCGGCTCGGGCAAGTCGAGCCTGGCCTTCGATACGATTTTCGCCGAGGGCCAGCGCAGGTATGTCGAGTCGCTGTCCGCGTACGCCCGGCAGTTCCTGGGCCAGATGGACAAGCCCGACGTGGACTTCATCGACGGGCTCTCGCCTGCTGTATCGATCGACCAGAAGGCCGCCGGCCGCAACCCGCGCTCGACCGTCGGCACCATCACCGAGGTCTATGACTACCTGCGGCTGCTGTACGCCCGCGTCGGGAAGCCGCACTGCCCGATCTGCGGCCGCCCGATCGCCCGGCAGAGCCCCCAGCAGATCGTCGACCGGGTCCTCGAGCTGGAGGAGGGCGCGAGATTCCAGGTACTGGCGCCGGTCGTGCGCGGGCGCAAGGGCGAGTACGGCGAGCTGCTGCGGGAGCTGCAGGCCAAGGGGTACTCGCGGGCGCGGGTGGACGGCGTCGCGGTCCGCCTGGACAGCGCGGCGTCCGGCGATCTGCCGACGCTGAAGAAATACGAGAAGCATCACATCGAGGTCGTCGTGGACCGCCTCGAGGTGAAGGAGTCGGCCCGGCGCCGGCTGACCGACTCGGTGGAGACGGCCCTGACCTTGTCCGGCGGGATTGTCGTGCTCGACTTCGTCGATCTGGAGGAGACCGACCCGCACCGCGAGCGGATGTACTCCGAGCATCTGGCCTGCCTGTACGACGACCTGTCCTTCGACGAGCTCGAGCCGCGGTCGTTCTCCTTCAACTCGCCCTGGGGCGCCTGCCCGGACTGCACCGGCCTCGGCACCCGGATGGAGGTCGACCCCGAGCTGGTGGTGTCGGATCCGGCCCGGACGCTGGCGGACGGCGCGATCGGGGCCTGGGCCGGCGGCCATGTCAGCGACTACTTCATCCGGCTGATCGAGGCGCTCGGTGACTCCCTGGGCTTCAGCATCGACTCGCCATGGTCCAGGCTGCCCGCCGCCGCCCAGCGCGCCCTGCTGTACGGCTACGGCGAGCAGGTGCACGTCAGGTACAAGAACAGGTACGGCAGGGAGCGCTCGTATTACACCAACTTCGAGGGCGCGATCCCCTATATCGAGCGGCGGCACGCCGAGGCGGAGAGCGACTCGAGCCGCGAGCGCTTCGCCGGGTTCATGCGCGAGGTGCCGTGCCCGTCCTGCCAGGGCGCCCGGCTGAAGCCGGTGTCCCTGGCCGTCACCGTCGACGGGAAGTCCATCTCGGAATACTGCGCGCTGCCGATCGGCGAGCTGGCCAAGCGGCTGCTGGTGCTCGAGCTATCCGACCGGGACCAGCAGATCGCGGTGCGGATACTCAAGGAGGTCAACGCGCGGCTGGGCTTCCTGCTCGACGTCGGCCTCGATTACCTGACCCTGGACCGGGCCGCGGCGACCCTGGCCGGGGGAGAAGCGCAGCGGATCCGGCTGGCGACCCAGATCGGCTCGGGGCTGGTCGGCGTGCTCTACGTGCTGGACGAGCCGTCAATCGGACTGCATCAGCGGGACAATCACCGGCTGCTGGAGACCCTGACCCGGCTGCGCGATCTCGGTAACACCCTGATCGTCGTCGAGCACGACGAGGACACCATCCGGGCAGCCGACTGGGTGGTCGACATCGGCCCGAGAGCGGGGGAGCACGGCGGTCACATCGTCGTCTCCGGCCCGCTGGAGGAGCTGCTCGCCAGCCAGGAGTCGCTGACCGGCGCCTACCTGACCGGCCGGGAGTCCATCCCGTTGCCGGCCATCCGCAGGAAGCGGGTCCGCGGCCGGGAAGTGGTGGTCAGGGGCGCCACCGAGCACAACCTGCGCGGGGTGGACGTGGCGTTCCCGCTGGGCTGCTTCATCGCCGTCACCGGCGTCTCCGGGTCGGGCAAGTCGACTCTGGTCAACGACATCCTCTACAGCTCCCTGGCCAAGGAGCTGCACGGGACGCGGATCGTGCCCGGCAAGCACACCAGGGTCACCGGGATGCAGCACCTGGACAAGGTGGTGCACGTGGACCAGGGGCCGATCGGCCGGACGCCACGGTCCAACCCGGCCACCTATACCGGCGTGTTCGATCACGTCCGGCGGCTGTTCGCGCAGACCACGGAGGCGAAGGTCCGCGGCTACCAGCCCGGCCGGTTCTCCTTCAACGTCAAGGGCGGCCGGTGCGAGGCCTGCGCGGGGGACGGCACGATCAAGATCGAGATGCAGTTCCTGCCGGATGTCTACGTGCCGTGCGAGATCTGTCACGGCGCCCGGTACAACACCGACACCCTGCAGGTGCACTACAAGGGCAAGACCATCGCCGACGTACTGCATATGCCGATCGAGGAGGGGGCCGAGTTCTTCGAGCCGGTGCCCGCCATCCACCGGCACCTCAAGACGCTGGTGGATGTCGGGCTGGGCTACGTGCGGCTCGGCCAGCCCGCCCCCACGCTGTCCGGCGGCGAGGCACAGCGGGTCAAGCTGGCTACCGAGCTGCAGCGGCGCTCGACCGGACGCACCATCTACGTGCTGGATGAGCCGACCACCGGCCTGCACTTCGATGACATCCGCAAGCTGCTCGGGGTCCTCGGCAGGCTGGTCGACGGCGGCAATACGGTGATCGTGATCGAGCACAACCTCGACGTGATCAAGACCGCGGACTGGGTGATTGACCTCGGTCCCGAGGGCGGTTCCCGGGGCGGCTCGGTGATCGCGACCGGGACGCCGGAGGAGGTAGCCATGTCCGAGGACAGCTACACCGGCCAGTACCTCAAGAAGCTGCTGGACCGGTAGCGGGCCCGCTGGCCAGGCTGGGCCGTCGGGGCCCGGGCCGCTAGGCTGCGCGGCAATGGAGATCGACACTGCCTACGGCCCGGCGCGGGCTCAGCTCGAGGTGCCGCCCGGCCCGCTGTTCCTGATGGTGCTGACGCACGGGGCCGCCGGGGGAGTGGACAGCCCGGACCTGCTCGCCGCCAGGGACGCGGGGCGCCAGCTGGGCGGCGCAGTGGCCAGGGTCCTGCAGCCGTACCGGGTCAGGGGCGCCCGGGCACCGGGCTCGGCGGTACGGCAGGACGCCGCCTGGCTGGAGGTCATCGAGGCGCTGCGGCGGCGGTTCCCCGGCATCCCGCTGGTGCAGGGCGGCCGGAGCAACGGCGCGCGGGTGGCCTGCCGGACCGCGCTCGACGCGGGCGCACGCGCCGTGGTCGCCCTGGCCTTCCCCCTGCACCCGCCGGGCAAGCCGGAACTCTCCCGCGCGGCGGAACTGCGCGGCGCAGGCACCGACGTCCTGGTCGTGAACGGAAGCCGGGATCCCTTTGGCGTGCCGGATAGCACCGACGCTACGAGGGTGGTGGTACTGGCGGGGGAGACGCACGCCCTGTCCAGGGACCCGGGACAGGTAGCCCAGGCGGTCAGATCGTGGCTGCGCGGGGTCCTGAATCTTGCTGCTGGCTAGGGGCTAAGCGGCGGGCGAGCGGGTGGCGGACGGCGGCCTGTCGGAGACGCGCGGCTGAGCGATCAGGTCCGTCGGCCGGTGCGGCGCGATGGTATCCCCGTCGGGGAGCAGTTCCCCGGTGTCCTCGAAGACGACGATGCCATTGCAGAGCAGGCTCCAGCCCTGTTCCGGATGGCTGATGATCGTACGGGCCGCCTCGCGGTCCGGGCCGCTCGGGTCCGGGCACGATGGCGTGTGCGGGCACATCGAAGTGCCTCCTGGTTTCCTCGTTGTCGTCTTGATCACACTCTACTGTGCCAGGAAAGGTGCTCTTCGCGGCATGGCCCGTTGTGACGGTTTTCCGCGTCGTCCTTTGTAGCTTCCCTTGTAGTCAGCCCTGGCACGGAATTGCTATCTGCTGAACAACAGCTTGCACCCCGGCCACTGCCGTGGACACGCAACACGCCGTACCGCCCGCAACGGCGGTAATCTCCCCGGACCACCGCGACCTGCCGGCCCGCCGCCGGCGAGCCCCTGGCCGGGCGGGAAATCCGGCCCGGAAGGGGCGGTCAGGCTGCGGGGGCCCGTGACCCCGTCTCGTGTGGTCCTGCCGCACGGGCAGCGGCAGGCACAGCGGCGGAGCCGGGCCGCGGAGGAATGCCGGTCAGCCGGTGGGTCTCGCGCATCGTCAGCAGCCGTTCGGCCTCATCGGTCCTGGCGTGCACGGCGGGCGTGGCCTTGGCCTTGCGCCGGTAGATCCGGTCGTCATAGCCGCGCGGGCCGATCTCGGCGCGCTCGGCCGCGTAAGCGGCGCGCATCGCGTCGGTCAGCGCGGAGTCGAGCTTCCTGGCCAGCGGGTACAGCTCGGCGACCGGTGACGCGATGGCCTGCGCATGACGGAATGCCTGCTCGGCATGGCGCGCGGCCGTCAGGAGATCTTCGAAAGTCGCCGCGAGCGCGACATCGGCCAGGTATTCGGTCTGGGCCTGCTCGCTGACCTGGGTGCGTCCCTTGATCACGCGGGTCAGCCTACCGGACCGGCGGCCGCGGCGGCCTACCGGGCGAAGTAGTGCCAGCCGAGCCAGAGCCAGCCCAGCAGTACCAGGAGCCGCCCGGCTCGCGCGCGCATCAGGTAGCCGAGCCACTGGCCGACTGTCGGGATGCGGTTGGTATCGCGCCTGGCCACGATCTCGAGCGTCACGAGCGCGCTGATCACGCAGACGAAGCCGATGATCGTGATGACCCGGGTGATCATGACGCGTTCACCGCTTCACCAGGGCCCAGCCGGCCAGCAGCCACACCAGGATCGCCGCGCTCTTGACCGGATGCGGCTCGATCAGCGGGTTGATCAGGTCGGTCAGCGACGGGTGCCACCAGTGCGAGCCGTCCTTGAAGGCCGATGCCTCCCACTCGAAGAGCGCGGCGAGGCAGATCATCCAGTACGAGAAGCCCGCCATGTCCAGGCTGTCGGGGGGAGGAATCCGCTCGGGCCCCCGGCCGTAGGCGATGCCGGCGATGACTGCTCCGGGCAGCAGCACGCTGAGCAGCGCCTTGGCCGTCAGGGGGGTGGTGCCGCCCGCGACCCAGGAGTAGGCAACCAGCCCGCTGCCGATCGCTGCCTTCCTGACCCGCCGCCGGCCCGGATCCGGCGGGCGGGACCGGCCGTGGCGGTCACCGGGGCGGCGGTGAGTATCGTCAGCGGCCATCATCTCTCCTCCCCGGGATCTCAGCCGCGCCGACAATAGGGCAATCGCCTCATCTGTACCAGGCCCGAGCCAGGACAGCCAGCCTAGCGAGCCCCTGGCCCCGCCCTCCCGAGAACCGGGCATGGCGGTCTGTCTCAGGCCAGGCTCTCCTGCCAGCCCTCATGCAGCGCCGAGTAGTCGCCGCCCTGGGTCATCAGCTCGGCCGGCGGGCCGTCTTCCATGATCTGGCCCTCGCCGATGACCAGGACCCGGTCGGCGATCTCCACGGTGGACAGCCGGTGCGCGATGATCATGGCGGTGCGCCCGGTCAGGATGGTCCGCAGCGCCTGCTGCACCAGCCGCTCGCTCGGGATGTCGAGCAGCGAGGTCGCCTCGTCGAGCACCAGGACGGCGGGGGCCGCGAGGAAGGCGCGGGCGAACGAGATGAGCTGGCGCTGCCCCGCGGAGATCCGGCCGCCGCGCTTGCCGACCTGCTGGTCGTATCCGTCCGGGAGCGCGCGGATGAAGCCGTCCGCGCCGATGGCAGCGGCGGCCGCCTCAATCTGAGCACGCGTCGCGCCCGGCTTGCCGAGCTCGATGTTTTCCGCGATAGTGCCGGTGAACAGGAAGTTCTCCTGGGTGATCATGATGACCTGGCGGCGCAGGTCCGACTCGGACAGCGATCTGAGGTCCACGCCGTCCAGCAGGATCCGGCCCTCCCGCGGATCGTAGAAACGGGCCAGCAGCCGCGCGATGGTGGTCTTGCCCGCGCCGGTCGAGCCGACGACGGCCACCGTCTGGCCGGCCGGGATATCCAGGTCCAGGCGAGGAAGCACGACCTTGTCGCGATAGCCGAACCGGACAGCCTCGAATCGCACGGCCCGTCCCGCGCGGGCAGCATCCTCAGGGTCGGGAAGCGAAACGGGAGCATCCGGCTCAGCCACCGCCGGATCCTCATCGAGCACCCCGGAGATCTTCTCCATCGCCGCGGCCGCGGACTGGAAGGTGCTGTAGAACTGCGACAGGTCCTGCAGCGGGTCGAAGAAGCGCTGCAGGTACAGCAGGAAGGTGACGAGCACGCCCACCCGCATGTCCCCGTCGATCACCCGCAGCCCGCCGTAGAGCAAGATGGCCGCTATGGCCAGGTTCCCGACCAGCGTGACGCCGGGGAAATAGACCGCGATCAGGCGCTGGGAGCGCAGGGACGCATCCGCGTAGCCGGCGTTGAGGTCGGTGAAGAGCTCCTGATTCCGCTCCTCCCGGCGGAACGCCTGCACTGCCGTGATACCGCCGAACGTCTCCACGAACTGCACGATGACCAGGGCGATCGTCTCCCTGGTCCGGCGGTAGGCCAGGGCGGACTGACGCCGGAACCATGCCGTGAGCCAGATCAGCGGAATGAAGCCCGCCATCACGACCAGCGCCAGGGGCCAGTCGAGCAGCAGCATCCCGGTGCCGACGAGCAGCAGCGTGAAGATGGCCGATACCAGGGAGTCCAGGCCCTCCTCGAACAGGTCAGAGATCGCGTCGATATCGGAGACCTGCCGGGAGATGACCTTGCCGGTGGTATAGCGCTCGTGGAACGCGACCGGGAGGGCCTGGAAGTGGCCGAACAGCCGGCGCCGCAGCTCCAGGACCACCTTGCCGCCCATGCGGCCGATCGCCGAGATGTAAGCCCTGGTGGTCAGGGCCTGCACCACGACCGCGACGCCGAACCCGATGACGACGAGGGTCAGCGGCAGGGCGTCGTGGGTCTTGGCGAGCTGGGGCACTTCGTCCACGCCGACGCCGACCAGCCACGGGCCGACCAGCGCGGCGACGTTCGCGATCACGATCAGGATGAGGATGACCAGCGACGCGCGCCGGTGCGGGCGGAGCATGTCCGCCAGCAGGCGCCTGCTGCGCAATCGCAGGAAGGTGGCCAGGCTCGGCGGTATCTCCTCGGCTTCCTCCGCGGCGATCCCGCGCCACGCGGGCTCTGTCGCCTGGCTCATCTCCGTACCCCCGTCAGCCCGTGCTCCGCGGTGCCGTCCGTCCCGGTGCCGTCCGTCCCGGTGCCGTCGGCCGAGGTGCCGTCGGCCGAGGTGCGGTCCGCGGCGGTGCCGTCGTCGGCGGTGCCGTCGGCGGCCGGCGGGACGCCGAGGGCGGCCGGGCTCATCAGGTCGCGGTAGCGCGGCTCGGTGTCCAGCAGCTCCCGGTGGGTGCCCTGCGCCACGATCACGCCATCGGCCAGCATGGCCACCCGGTCAGCCAGCATGACGGTGGAAGGCCGGTGCGCGACGACCAGCGCGGTGGAGTCCGTTAGCACCTGGCGCAGCGCCTCGGTGACCTTGGCCTCGGTGTGCACGTCCAGTGCCGAGAGCGGGTCGTCCAGGATCAGGATCTCCGGCCTGGCCAGGATCGCGCGCGCCAGGGCGACCCGCTGGCGCTGGCCGCCGGACAGGGCCATGCCCTGCTCGCCGATCCGGGTATCGAGCCCCCAGGGCAGGTCATAGACGAAGTCGGCCTGCGCTGCGGCCAGCGCCTCGGCGATCGCCGCGTCACCGGCGTCCGCCGACCCGTAGCTGACGTTCTCCCGCACGCTGGCCGAGAACAGGGTCGGATCCTCGAAGGCGCAGCCCACCCTGGTGCGCAGCAGGCGCAGCGGAAGCTGGCGGATGTCGGTCCCGTCCAGGCGGATCGACCCGCTGGTCACGTCGGCGAGCCTGGGGACGAGCTGCACCAGGGTCGTTTTGCCCGAGCCAGTGACCCCGACCAGCGCGACGGTCTCGCCCGGCCTGAGCACCAGGCTGATGTCCCTGAGCACCGGCTGGCTCGTGCCCGGATAGCAGTAGGCGACATGGTCGAAGACCAGGCCCCGGCCGTCATCCTGGCTGGCGCCCTGGCTCTCGTCCTGAAGGTCGTCCTCAGCCTTCGCGCTGGCCCCGGCCGTCTTCGCGCTGGCCCTGGCGGTCTTCGCGCTGGCCCCGGCGATGTCCGCGCCGGCCAGCGGATCCTGGATGGCCGGGCGGGTGTCGAGGATCTCGTAGACCCTCTGCGCGGCGGTGGCCGCCTCCTGCCCCGAGGCCAGGATGTAGCCCATCGCCTCGATGGGCCAGACCAGCAGGAGCGTCAGGGTGATGAAGGCGACGACCCCGCCGGTGGTGAGCTGGCCATTGACGACGGCGAATGCGCCCAGCAGCAGGATGAGGCCGATGGCGGCATTGGGGGCCAGGTCAAGGCTGGCCCAGAACGTGCCGCGCAGCCGTGCCTTGCTCACCTGGGTCTCGTAGACGAGCCTGGCCTGCTCACCGTGCCGCGCTGACGCTTCCTGGCGGCGGCCGAGCGCCTTGAGCACCCGGATGCCGGTGGTGGCCTCCTCGACGTAGGTAGCCAGGTCGCCTTCCTGGTCCTGGGCGCGCCGGGACAGCACCCGGTAGCGCCGCTCGAAGCGCAGGCAGAGCACGCCCACGGGCAGGAACAGGCAGCCGGTCAGCAGCCCGAGTGGCAGGTTCAGGTCGATCAGCAGGGCCACGACGATCACGAACGTGAACACGTTGGTGATCAGGAAAATAACGCCGAAGCCCGCGAACCGCCGGATCGTCGACAGGTCGGTGGTCGCCCTGGACAGCAGCTGGCCGGACTGCCATGAGTCGTGGAAGCTGGAGTCCAGGCGCTGCAGGTGCGCATAGAGGTCATTACGCATGGCCCGCTCCATGCCGGTGACCGCCCCGGCCTGGATCCACCGCCGGTAGAAGCTCAGCCCGACCTGGATGACCCCGAGCGCGATGGCGGCCAGGCCGATGGGGACGAGCAGGCCGGGGCTGTCCTGGCCGCTCTGGGCGGCCTCGGCGATCGGCCCGTCGATGGCCGCCTTGACGAGCAGCGGGATGATTATCTCGGACGATACGGCGATGAGTGCCGCCGCGAGCATGAAGGCGAGCTGCCAGTAGTAAGGGCGCAGGTACTCACGAGACCGCCAGAGCGCCGCGAACGGGGTCTGCCCGGCCGTAGCCCCCTTGGTCGGGGCATGCGGCGGCTGAGGTGACTGGGGGGGCATTATACGCAGGCTAACCGGCCATGCGGCTGATTGTCATCTTCATTTCGCCGCCGGACGGTATTCAGCGCCGGCGGGACCGGGGACAGGCGGCCCGAAGCGGCCGCCTGCCCGGCGGCGGCTCCCGGCTGCGATGATGTCGGGAGGGGCGGAAGGAGCTGGCCGGATATGACCTTCGACGTGAGCAGGGTGCGGGCGCAGTACCCGGCGCTGGCCGATGGGTTTGCCTATCTCGACGGCGCGGCCGGAACTCAGCTGCCATCGTCGGTCATCGATGCGATCGGCGATGCCTACCGGAGCGGCCTCGGCAACGCGGGCGGCGCCTTCCCGGCCAGCCGGCGTTCCGACGCGATCACCTCCGGGTGCCGCCAGGCGGTGGCTGACCTGACCGGTGGCCAGCCCGATGGCGTGATACTCGGGCCGAACATGACCACCCTGACCTACCGGCTGGCGAGCACGCTGGCGGCTACCTGGCGGCCGGGCGATGAGGTGATCGTGTCCCGGCTCGATCATGACGCGAACGTCCGGCCGTGGGCGCAGGCCGCGGCGCGGGCAGGCGCCGAGCTGCGCTGGGCCGAGGTAGACGCGGCTACCGGGGAGCTCCCGGTGGCTCAGTTCGGCGAGCTGATCTCCGCGCGCACCCGCCTGGTCGCGGTGACCGCCGCCAGTAACGTGATCGGCACCCGCCCGGACGTGGCGGCGATTACCAGCCTGGCGCGGGCGGCGGGCGCGCTCAGTTACGTCGACGGGGTGCACGCGACGCCGCACGGGCCGGTGGACATAACCGCGCTCGGCGCTGATTTCTATGCCACCAGCGCATACAAGTGGTCGGGACCGCACATTGGCGCGGTCATCGCCGATCCGGCGCTGCTGGAGTCCCTGCGGCCGGACAAGCTGGTGCCCTCGCCCAGCTCAGTGCCGGAACGGTTCGAGTGGGGCACGTTGCCCTTCGCCGACCTGGCGGGCGCGGCAGCGGCGGTCGACCATCTCGCGTCGCTGGACGGCGCCGCGGCCGGCTCGCGGCGGGAGCGGCTGCTCGCCTCCATGTCCGCCGCGCACGAGCACGAGCGGGAGCTGTTCGGCGCCCTGCTCGGCGGCCTGGACGGCATGGATCACGTCACCTTGTACGGCAAGGCGGCCAGGCGCACGGCGACCGCGTATTTCACCGTCGCCGGCCAGACTCCCGGCCAGGTAGCCGAGCACCTGGCCGGTCACCAGATCAACGTGTGGAACGGCCACAACTACGCCTGGGAGCTCACCGGGGTCCTCGGCATCCGCGACGCCGGCAGCGCGGTGCCGGGCCGGCCTGGTGCACTACAACGACCGATCAGACGTCAGCCGCCTGCTGGCGGCGGTGGCCGAGCTCGGCGGGTAGCCGCCCCGACAGCGACCGGCGTCCGCGCAGCTGCTGCCCGGCCCCGCCTGACGGTCCGGCCCCGCCTGACGGCCCGGCAGGTCGCCCGGCTAGCTGAACGTGAACCGGTACACGCGCGATTCGCGCTCAGTAAAGCCGATCCGCTCGTACAGCCGGCCCGCCGCGCCCCGCGATGGGCGGGAGGTCAGGTCCACGTTCCTGGCTCCCGCGGCCCGAGCCACGCGGACCGCCTCGACCGACAGCGCCTCCCCGATGCCTTGTCCCCTGGCGGCCTCATCGACGACCACGTCCTCGATCCTGGCGCGCAGGCCGGTCGGGATCGGGAACATCACCAGCGTCAGGGCGCCGGTGATGAGCCCATCTGAGCGGGCCACGAACACGGTATTGCCCGGCGCCCCGACGACCGCGCCGAGCGACGCCGCGTCCAGCGCGTCGGCGGACGAGGACAGCTGCGGCAGCAGCCTGGCAAACGCCTCGACGACCTCACTTGTTACTTCGCGTAGCACCTCTACATGGACAGTCACCGGCGCACACTATCGCGACGGCGCGACGGCTGCCCGCGCGTCTCGGGTCAAAGGGCTGCGGCCGGGCAGGCCGCCCGGCTGCGACCGGCCGATGGTCAGGCCGCGCCGAGCGCACGCAGCGCGGCGGCCGTGCCCGCTGCCAGCACGATGACGAGCAGGAACGGGGCACGCAGCAGCAGCGCCAGTGCGGCAGCGCCCAGGCCGGCCAGCCGCGCGGGATCGAGCACCAGCGACTGGCCGCTGGTCGCGGCCTGGACGGCGATCAGCGCGGCGAGCAGGGCGACGGGAACAAGCTCGGCAAAACGGCGCATCCGCGCGTTGCCGAGCAGGCTGCGGGGGATCGTCAGGCCGGCCAGCTTTAGCGCGTAGCAGCCGCCGGCTGTCGCCAGGACGGCGATCCAGATGCCGGTCACGGCGACCCCGGATCCGGCACCGCGAACGTCCCCGCCAGCGCCGCGGCCGCGGCGAGGATCACGGGCACGCCCGCGGGGACCAGCGGCGTGGCCCCCAGCGCGATAGTCACTGCGAGCAGGGCCACCCGGCGCTCGGCGCGACCGGCCCGCAGCCGGGGCCAGATCAGCGCGAGGAAGGCGGCGGGCCCTACGACGTCCAGGCCCAGGGACTGCGGCGAGCCGAGCCTGGCCGCGCCGAGCGCGCCCGCCAGCGAGCAGAGGTTCCAGGTCAGGTAGAGGCTGGCGAAGGTCGCGCGGAATCCGGCTCCGGCGGCGGCGGTTCCCGGCTGGGCCAGCGCGACCGCGGTGGACTCGTCGGTTACGCCGTGGGCGGCCAGCAGCCGCCGGCCGCCGTGCAGGCTCAGCAGGTCGGCGAGCCGCAGGCCGTAGAGCGTGTTCCTGCTGCCGAGCAGGACGGCGCCGGCCGTTCCCGCGATCAGGCTGCCGCCGCTGGCCACCGCGGCGACCAGCGCGAACTGCGAGGCGCCCGTATAGGCCAGCAGGCTGAGCGCGCATGCCTGCCAGGCGCTGAGCCCGGCGCCGGACGCGGCGGCGCCGAACGCGAGCCCGGATGTTCCCACGGCCAGTCCGAGGAAGAGGCCATCACGGACCGGCCTGGCCGCCGGGGTACCAGCCGCCGGGGTACTTGCCCGCGGGGAACCAGCCGGTGCGGAACCAGCCGGTGCGGAGACAGCCGGTGCGGAGGCAGCCGGTGCGGAGGCAGGCGCCGGCGAGCTCGCCGGCTCCGGGCTGGCCCCTGGCTCAGGCTGACTCGCCATGCCGGGACGCTATCCGGCCCGGCCCCGGCTGGTCTTGCACGTTCTTGCCGGGCGCGACCGGACGGCCGCCGGATGCCCGCCGCTCCCGCTGGTAGGCGCCCGGCGGAACGCCGACGACCCGCTTGAAATGGCGGCTCAGATGGGCCTGGTCGGCAAAGCCCGCCTGCGCGGCGACTGCGGCCGGCGCTACGCCGCGGTCGAGCAGCAGGCGGGCCAGGCGCACCCGCTGCTGGTTGAGGTAGGCATGCGGCGGCAGCCCGGTCTCGCGGCGGAATGCGCGCAGCAGCGCGAACGGGCTCATCTGCGTGACCAGGGCGAGCTCATCCAGGCTGGGCGGGTCGGCGAGGCGCTCGGCCAGCAGTTCGCGGGCCGACCGGACGGCGGCGGGCGCCCGGCCGCTCAGGCCGGCCGGCCTGCCCCGTGTCCTGGCCGGTCCGGCGTGGGCGGTGAGAAGCCCGGCGAGGGCGCTGGTCAGCAGGCCGGATGAGGCCAGCCGGTCGCCGTGCTCGGCGGCGATGTGCGCCGCGCGCAGCAGTCCCGCGCTGCGGGCGTCATACACGACGGTGTCGGGGAAGCCTGGCGTGCCCTGCGGCCAGCCGAGCTCGGCGGCGACGCTGGTCACGACATCGACCTGCGGGTAGAGCACGCGATAGGCCCAGCCGTCCGGCCCTCCGGCCTGCCCGGTGTGCACCACCTCGGGATTCAGCAGGGCCACGGCTCCCGTCCCGGCCCGCAGCAGGCGGCCGCCGTAGTCGAACTCCTCGACCCCGGCCTCGATCACGCCGAACGTGTAGGTCTCGTGCGAGTGCCGCCCGTAGCGGTGCGTCACGAATCTGGCCCGTAGCAGGTCCACCCCGGGCACGGCCGAATGCTGCCAGTACCGCGCGACCTCGGTTGCCATACCGCCATGCCTACCCGATGGCCCGGCCGCCGGCCACCGGATTTGATGCTAACAAACTACTATGCTAGCATCCTAGCCATGGTTCAGAGCCCGGCGCCTGACGAGAAGGCGCAATTCAATGTCTATCTGCCCAAGGATCTCATTCGCCGGGCGAAATACGCGTCCGTCGATACCGGGCAGTCGCTATCACAGCTCGTCGCAGCCGCGCTGACCGCGCACCTGGACGGGCTGGACACGAGGGGAGCAGCAAGCCGATGAAGGTCATGCCCATCCGCTACGTCGCCGACATGGAATCCTCGGCGCGTTTCTACACCGCGCTCGGACTGGCCGCCCGCGGTGGCTCACGGTCGGGTAACTGGGCCGAGCTGGGCGCCGGCGGCGGCCTGCTCGCGCTGCATTCGGTCAGGTCATCGCTGGGGGACCAGCCGGGGCACGTGGAGCTGTCCTTCGAGGCCGAGGAGCCGCTGGAGGCCGTCGCCAAGCGCCTGATCGCGGCCGGATTCGCGCCCGAGGCGATCGCCGACGAGAGCTTCGGCCGGATCCTGCGGATCGCCGACCCGGACGGGGTCATGGTCCAGGTCAACGAGCACGACCGCGAGCTGTATACCTGACGGAGGGCTCCCGCCAGCCAGGTGAGCGGGGTGGCCATGCTCTGGCGGGGTCAGTGGTGTAAAACGTGACTATGCGGCAAAGAGCGCTTGTCCTGGGCGGTGGCGGAGTCACCGGGGTGGCATGGGAGATCGGCCTGCTGGCCGGGCTCGCCGAGCTGGGCGTCGACCTGACCGGTGCCGACCTCGTGGTCGGCACCTCGGCCGGGTCGGTGGTCGGCGCGGACGTCACCTCGGGCAAGAGCCTGGCCGAGCTCTATGAGGCGCAGCTGGCGCCGCCCACCGGGGAGCTGGCCGCCCGGCTCGGGCCGGGGGTCATCGCCAAGCTCGGCTGGGCCATGTTCCGGTCCTACGAGCCCGTCACGGCGCGGGCCCGGATCGGGAAGATGGCGCTAGCCGCCAAGACCGTCTCGGAGGCCGAGCGGCGCGCGGTCATCTCGGGCCGGCTGCCCGTGCACGAATGGCCGGACACCAGGCTGCTGATTACCGCCGTCGACGCCGAATCGGGGAAATTCACCGCGTTCGATGCGGCCAGCGGGATCAGCCTGGTGGACGCGGTGGGCGCGAGCTGCGCGGTTCCGGGCGTCTGGCCGCCGGTCACCATCGGCGATCGGCGGTATGTCGACGGCGGCATGCGCTCGCCGGCGAACGTGGACCTGGCCACGGGATATGAGCGGGTCGTCGTGATCGCGCCGCTCACCCGCGGCTTCGGCCACATGCAGAGCGTCGCGCGCCAGGTCGCCCGCCTGGGCCAGGCCGCGCAGACCGTCGTGGTCAAGCCGGATCAGGCCGCCCTGAAGGCGATCGGGCGCAATGTGCTGGATCCGGCGCGGCGCCCTGCGGCGGCACGGGCCGGGCACGCCCAGGCCGGGGCCGAGACCGAGCGGATCGCCGCGGTGTGGGCCGCCGCGCGCAGCGGCGGCGGCGGCTCGTAAGCAGCGGCGGCTGGTCAGCGGACAGCAGTGAGCCGGGCCCGGCGGGAGGCCGGGCCCGGCTCACTGACCGCGTAATCCGTCAGCCGCGTAATCCGTCAGCCGCGTAATCCGTCAGACTGCGCTATCGCTCAGACCGCGTAATCCAGCAGCGGCTGGGCGCGGCTGGGGTGGCGCAGCTTGGACAGCGACTGCTTCTCCAGCTGCCTGATCCGCTCCCTGGTCAGGCCCAGGGCCTTGCCGATCTCATCAAGGGTGTGCGGGTTCCCGTCGTACAGCCCGAACCGCATCGCCATGATCGTCGCCTCGCGCGGGGTCAGCGCGTCCAGCGCGTGCCGCAGCTGGTCGGCCATCAGCTGGCGGTCGACCAGCTCGGATGCCTCCGGGGCGTCGATGTCTTCGATCAGGTCGCCGATGCTGGTCTCGCCGTCCTCGCCGATGGTGGAGTCCAGGCTGATCGGCTGCCGGCTGGTGCGCAGCAGCTCCTCGATCTGGTCCGGCGTGCGGTCAAGCTCGACGGCGAGCTCCTCGGGGGTGGGCTCGCGGCCGAGGCGCTGGTGCATGTCCCGCTCGACCCGGCTCAGCTTGCTGAGCATCTCCAGCACGTGCACCGGCAGCCGGATGGTACGGGCGGAGTCGGCGAAGCCGCGCTGGATGGCCTGGCGGATCCACCACATGGCGTAGGTCGAGAACTTGTAGCCCTTGGCGTAGTCGAACTTCTCCACGGCGCGGATCAGGCCCAGGTTGCCCTCCTGGACCACGTCGAGCAGGGAAAGGCCGCGGTCGCTGTACTTCTTGGCCACCGAGACCACCAGGCGCAGGTTCGCCTCGAGCATGTGAGCCTTGGCCAGGCGGCCATCCTGCGCCACTGCCTCCAGGTCCTCGCGGTACCGGCGAGACAGGCCGGTCTCATTCTCGAGCTTGTGCTCGGCATACAGGCCCGCCTCGATCCGCTTGGCCAGATTGACCTCTTCCTCGGCGGTCAGCAGGCTGGTACGCCCGATGGACTTCAGGTAGGTATGGACTGAGTCGCCCATCACCGACGTCTGGTCGTCCAGGTCCACCTCGCCGGGCGTATCCGCCAGGGCGGCAGCCGGGGCGGCCGCCTGCGCGGCGGCCGGCCGGCGGGCAGTCCGCGGTCCGGCGGGAGCCGGCCCGGAGACGGCCGTCAGCGGCTCGGCCGGCGGCGCGTCGGCCGGCGGCACCTCCGCCGGGTCATTGCCGAGCTGGACACCGGCATCGGCGAGCTCGCGGAGGATGGAACGGGCCTCAGTCGGCGAGATGCGCGCCTGCTCAATGGCGGCGCGAAGCTCGGGCAGGGACATATGACCCTGGCCGCGGCCGCGCTGGATTAGCTCGTCCACGTGGGTCATGGTCGCCTCGTCGTCGTGTCTCGGCGACAGGGCGGTCGCTGTCCTCGGCATGAGACACCTCCCTTCGTGGGCGCACATTGGGCGTGTGCGTGTCACCGCGCCCTGAGGGCGCTGGCTGTGGTCAGGAGCCCGGACCACAAGGTATTGTGCAGCGCGGGCATATGTAATAACGCTTAGCTCGGCCGATTGTTCCCGTCTGGCTGCCGCGCGCCCGCTTGCCGGGCACCGGCGCCGCCGCCGCGCTACGCCTGGCTACCCGCGCCTGGCCCGTCCCGCGCCCCGGTGCCGCGCGTGGCCTCGACGCCCAGCCTGCGCAGCGCTTCCCGGTCGGGCTTACCTGACGGTAGCAGCGGGATCTCCGGCAGGAAAATCAGGCCCCGCGGCGCCGCATACGACGGCAGCGCGCCGCGTACCTGCGCGCGCAGCAGATCCAGCCCCGGCGGCGCGGCCGGATCGGCGGGGACCACCAGCGCGGTGACCCGTTCCCCCCACTCGGGGTCCGGTACCCCGATGACGACGGCGTCGCGCACGCCGTCGCAGCCGGCCAGGATGGCCTCGACCTGCGCGGCGACCACCTTCTCGCCGCCGGTGTTGATCACGTCGTCGGCGCGGCCGATGATGACCAGGCGGCCCGCCGCGTCCAGCGAGCCCAGGTCGGAGGTGACGAACCGGCCGCCGTCCAGGGCGGCGGCCGTCAGGTCCGGCCGCAGCCGGTAGCCGCCGAACAGGACCGGCCCGGCGATCCGGATCCGGCGGTCTTCGCCGATGTCGGCCGATACCCCGCCCAGCGGCAGCCCGTCGTACACGCACCCGCCGCAGGTCTCGCTCATCCCGTAGGTGGTGATCACCCGTGCGCCGGCCGAGCGCGCCTGCTCTAGCAGCCCGGCGGCCGGCGCGGCCCCGCCGAGCAGGATGGCCCGCAAAGCGGGCAGCGGCGCCCCCGCGTCCAGCAGCCGGCGCAGCTGGGTAGGGACCAGGGAGGCGTACGCGCACGAGCCGCCGGCCTGGCCGCTGGACACCGCCCCGGCGAGCGCCTCGGCGTCCAGCCGCTCGCTGACCAGCGGCACGGTGCCGGCCAGGAGCGACCGGACCAGCACCGCGATCCCGGCCACGTGAAAATGCGGCAGGCAGCACAGCCACCGCTCGCCGTCGCGGGCGCCGATCCGGTCCAGCGACGCGCGGGCCGAGGCCAGCAGGGCGGCGGCGGGCAGCTCCACCCCCTTGGGCTGGCCGGTAGAGCCCGAGGTGGCGATGACGACGGCGACCTCCGGCCGGACGCCGGGGCGGGCCGGGCGGCGGGCCGCACCGGAAGCGAGCCGTTTCGTGCCCGCCGCTGTCTCGATGGCGGCCGGGGCGAAGGCATCGAGCAGCGCCGCGAGCCTGGCCCGCGGCAGTGCCGGATCGAGCGGCAGGATGGCGGGCCCGCTGCCGTCGAGCGCCGCGGACAGTGCCGCGAGCATCCTGCCCCCGGCCGCCTGCGGCGGGAGCAGGACCGCGTGCAGGGGGCGGGAAGTCACGGTCGTAAGGTTAATCGGGCAGATCAGGCGGGCTACCAGGAGGGCGACACGTGATCGACTGGCACGCATCGGGACCGGCCGCGGGGCAGGACTACACCGACATCGTCTACGAGACATCCGAGGGCATCGCCAAGATCACGATCAACCGGCCCGAGGTGCGGAACGCGTTCCGGCCGACGACCCTGTTCGAGCTGTCCGCCGCGTTCAACGCGGCGCGGGACGACCCGTCGATCGGCGTGATCATCCTGACGGGCGCGGGGGACAAGGCGTTCTGCTCGGGCGGCGATCAGCGGATCCGCGGCGACGACGGGTACGCCGACGCCCACGGGGTCGGCCGCCTCAACGTGCTCGACCTGCAGGTGCAGATCCGGCGCACGCCCAAGCCGGTGATCGCGATGGTGGCCGGCTACGCGATCGGCGGCGGGCACGTGCTGCACGTGTGCTGCGACCTGACGATCGCCGCGGACAACGCGGTGTTCGGGCAGACCGGCCCGCGAGTCGGCTCGTTCGACGCGGGCTACGGATCCTCGCTGCTGGCCGCCACCGTCGGGCTGAAGAAGGCGCGCGAGATCTGGTACCTGTGCCGTCAGTACAGCGCGGCCGAGGCGCTGGCGATGGGCCTGGTCAACACCGTCGTCCCGCTGGCGCAGCTGGAGGAGGAGACCGTGGCCTGGGCCAGGGAGATGCTCTCCAAGTCGCCGCTGGCGCTGCGCATGCTCAAGGGCGCGCTGAACGCGGTCACCGACGGCGCGGCCGGCCTGCAGCAGCTCGCCGGGGACGCCACGATGCTGTACTACATGAGCGAGGAGGCGCAGGAAGGCCGCGACGCCTACGTGGCCAAGCGCGCGCCGGACTTCGCCAAGTTCCCGCGCCGCCCGTGAGCCGGCCGGCCGTGAGCCCGCGGGCCGCCGCGCTGCAGCGCGACCAGCTGGCCGCCGCGCTGCCGACGGTGCGGGCCTTCGCGATCCCGATGCGGACCCGCTTTCGCGGGATCACCGTGCGGGAGGGCGCGCTGCTGCAGGGGCCGGCCGGCTGGGCCGAGTTCTCCCCGTTCGCCGAGTACGGCCCGCGCGAGTGCGCCCGCTGGCTGGCCTGCGCCCTCGAGGCGGCGTTCACGGGATGGCCGCAGCCGCTGCGCGAGCAGGTGGGCGTGAACGTGACGGTCCCGGCCGTCGGGCCGCAGCGGGCGGCCGGGATCGTCGCCGCGTCGGGCTGCCGTACGGCGAAGGTGAAGGTCGCCGAGGACGGCCAGAGCGAAGCCGAGGATATCGCCAGGGTGGCGGCGGTGCGCGGCGCGATCGGGCCGGGCGGCCGGATCCGGGTGGACGCCAACGGCGGCTGGGGTGTCGACCAGGCCGCACGGATGCTGGGCGCGCTGGCGGAATTCGGCCTGGAGTACGCCGAGCAGCCGTGCGCGAGCCTGGCCGAGATGGCGCAGCTGCGCCGCCGGGTCGGCGTGCCGCTGGCCGCCGATGAGTCCATCCGCCGGGCCGAGGACCCGCTGGCCGTGCGCGCGGCGGGCGCCGCCGACATCGTCGTGCTCAAGGTCCAGCCGCTGGGCGGGGTCCGCGCCGCGCTGCGGGTGGCCCGCGCCTGCGGGCTGCCCGTGGTCGTGTCCAGCGCGGTGGAGTCCTCGGTCGGGCTCGCGGCCGGGCTCGCGCTCGCCGCGGCGCTGCCCGAGCTGCCCTATGACTGCGGCCTGGCCACGATGGGCCTGCTCACCGGGGACGTCACCGCGGCGCCGCTGGCCGAGCGCGACGGCGTGCTGCCGGTGCGGGCCGCTGTCCCCGACGCGAAACGGCTGGCGGCCGTCGAGTCTGATCCGGCCCCGTGGCGGTCGAGGATGGCCGCTGCCGGGCAGTTCCTGGCGTGAACCCGTCGACCCAGTTCGCCACGGTCCTGGCTGATGAGCTGATCAGGTGCGGGCTGCGCGAGGCGGTACTGGCTCCCGGCTCGCGCAGCGCGCCGCTGGCGCTGGCCCTGCACGACCGGGCCCAGGCCGGCGACCTGCGCCTGCACGTCCGGATCGACGAGCGCTCCGCCTCGTTCGTGGCCCTCGGGCTGGGGAAGGCGAGCCGCCGGCCGGCCGTCCTGGTCTGCACGTCCGGCACGGCGGCGGCGCATTTCCAGGCGGCGGTGATCGAGGCGGACGAGGCCGGCGTGCCGCTGCTCGTGCTGACCGCCGACCGGCCGCCTGAGCTGCGGGGAACGGGCGCCAACCAGACGATCGACCAGCTGAAGATGTACGGATCGGCGGCCCGGTGGTTCTGTGAGGTGGGCGTGCCGGAGGGCCGTCCGGGCGAGGCCGGCTACTGGCGGTCGCTGGCCTGCCGCGCCTGGGCGAGCGCCTGCGGCACCGCGGGCGGGTTCCCCGGCCCCGTGCACCTGAACGTGGCGCTGCGCGAGCCGCTGGTCCCCGATGCGGCGGCTGAGCCGGCCGACAGCCCTGGCGGCCGGCCGGACGGGCAGCCCTGGACGCGTTTCGCGGCGGCATCCACCGGGCTGCCGTATCTCGAGCTGCCGTGGACCGAGCGCGGCGTCATCGTCTGCGGCGACGGGGACTACGACCCGGAGCCGCTGCTGTGGCTGGCCGAGACGGCAGGCTGGCCGGTGCTCGCCGAGCCGTCATCCAACGCCCGGCACGGCGGCAACGCGCTGGCTGCCTACTCCTACCTGCTGGACGCGCCGGGATTCGCCGCGGCGCACCGGCCTGACCTGATCATCTCGGCCGGCCGGCCGGGGCTGTCCAGGGGGCAGCTGGCCTTCCTGCGGGGCGCGCCGGGCGGGCCGCCGGCCCGGCACGTGGTGATCGCGCAGGGGCCGGGCCGGTGGGCCGATCCGGCGCGTACCGCGACCGACGTCGCGCTGGCCGTCCGGCTGCACCGGCCGCCGCAGCGCGGGCGGCCCGGCAGCCCCGGCAGCCCCGGCGGGCAGGCCGGCTGGCTGGCGTCCTGGCGGCGCGCGGACGCGGCCGCGCGGGCGGCGGCCGATGCGGTGCTGGCGGCCGACGGCGGCCTCAGCGAGCCTCGTCTGGCCCGTGACCTGGCGGCCGTCCTGCCCGACGGCGCGCTGCTGTGGGCGGCCTCCAGCCTGCCGGTGCGTGACCTTGATCAGCAGATGGCCCCGCGCTCTGGCCTGCGGGTGCTCGCCAGCCGGGGCGCCAGCGGCATCGACGGGCTGATCTCCTCGGCCATCGGGGCGGCGCTGGCGCATCAGGCCGCGGGCGGCGGGCCTGCCTGCGCCCTGCTGGGGGACCTGGCGTTCCTGCACGACTCGCCCGGCCTGTTCATCGGGCCCGGCGAGCCGCGGCCTGACCTGGCGATCGTGGTGGCCAGCAATGACGGCGGCGGCATTTTCTCCGCGCTGGAGCCGGCGGCCTTCCCCGGTCCGTTCGAGCGCGTGTTCGGCACGCCGCACGGGGCGGATCTCGGCCTGCTGGCCCGCGCCGCCGGGCTGGCCTACGAGCGCCTGGAGAGGGCCGGGGACCTGGCCGGCGCGCTAGCGGGCGACGGGCTGCGGATCATCGAGATACGCGCGGACCGGACGGCGGGAGCGCAGCTGAGAGCCCGGATCCGGGAGGCGTGCGCGGCTGGCCTGGCCGCGGCGCGCGAGTAAACCGGTGCCGCCGCGGCCGCACCGGTGACCGGTGCGGCCCGGCAGCGGCTAGCTGATACGGACCCTGGGGTCCAGCAGCGCGTAGGCGGCATCGACGATGATGTTCGCGATCACCACGAACGCGGCCGCGAGCAGGACGAAGGCGATGATCACCGGCAGGTCGCCGTTGTCGATGGCCCCGATCGTGGCCGAGCCGAGCCCGTTGAGGCCGAAGACCTGCTCGACCACCACCACGCCGCCGAGCAGGGCGCCCACGTCGACGCCGAGCTGGGAGACCACCGGGGTGAGCGCGGCGCGCACGCCGTGCTTGTAGACGACGCGCCGCTCGCTGAGCCCCTTGGCCCGTGCCGTCCGGATGTAGTCCTCGCCCATCGTGTCGAGCAGCGAGCCGCGGGACAGCCGGGTGTAGATGGCGGCCTGGACGGTGGCCAGGGTGATCCACGGCATGATCATGTGCCCGATCCAGGGCCCGATCCCCTCGGACAGGCCGACGTAGCCGGGCTGGATCCAGGTGATCCCGTGCTTGGACAGGCCCAGGAAGACGAACAGGATGAGCAGCTCGCCGAGCACGAAGACCGGCATGGACAGCCCGGCCAGCACGCCCACGGTGGCCACCCGGTCGAACAGGCTGCGCGCCCTGGTCGCGCTCAGGATGCCCACGCCGAGCCCCACGACCAGCCACAGGATCACGGCGCCGAACACGACCGACGCGGTAATCGGCAGATCCTGCGCGACCAGCGTGTTGACCGACTGCTGACTGAAGAAGGAGGTGCCGAGATTGAAGTGGATCAGGTTGTTCAGGAAGCGGAGGTACTGCGTCCGGATGGGATCGTTCAGGCCCAGGTTCCTGATCACTTCCGCGATCACCGCGGGCGTGGCCGCGCGGCCGGCCAGCTGCCGGGCGACGATCTCGACGGGCCGGGAGAAGAACAGGAAGAACGTGGCCGAGTCCACCACGAACAGGACCAGGATGCCGCCGATGATCCGGCGGATCAGGAAGCGCGTGAAGCCCAGCACCGGTCAGCTCCCGTCTGTCTGGTCCGGCCCGGATGACTTGGCCAGCGCGGCGGCAGCGCGCTGGCGTTTCCTGGCTTGCTTGCTGCTCGCGGCGAATACCCGCTCGGTGCGCGGGTCCATCGCGTCCCTGATCCCGTCGCCGAGCAGGTTGAAGGCCAGCGTGGTGATCAGCAGCGCAAGAGCGGGGAACAGCACGTACCACCAGGCCACCTGGTAGGTGGCCTGCGCCTGCGACAGGATGTCCCCCCAGCTCGGGTTCGGTTCCTGGATGCCGACGCCCAGGTACGAGAGGGTGGCCTCGAAGACGATGGCGCCGGGGATGGCCAGCGTGGCCAGCACGAGCACCGGCGCGAGCAGGTTGGGCATGATATCGAGGAACATGATCCGCCAGGGGCCCGCGCCCAGGGACCTGGCCGCCTCGATGTACTCCTTCTCCTTGAGCGACAGCGTCTGGCCGCGCACGATCCGGGAGATGGCCGCCCAGGAGAAGAACGAGATGATCGCGATGATCCCCACCAGGCTGGGCCCGAACCGGGCCGCGAGCGCGATGGCCAGGACGATCACGGGGAACGCCAGCACGGCGTCGATGAACCTGGCCAGCACGGTGTCGATCCCGCCGCCGAAATAACCGGCGACCAGGCCCATGGTGACCCCGGCCACGGTGGCGATGAACGTGGTGCTGATGCCCACGAACAGCGATACCCGCGCCCCGTAGAGAATGCGCACCAGCAGGTCGCGGCCGATGTAGTCGGTGCCGAGCGGGAACCCGTTGGTGTGCGGGCCCACCGGCAGCCCGGCCGCGCTCAGGCCGGTGTTGGGGTAGGCGACATCGACCGGATGATGCAGCAGCGCGGCCACCAGCGGCGCCGCGAGCGCGAGCGCGGTTATCGCCAGGATGACGATGACCGAGGCGACGGCCATCCGGTCGTGCCGCAGCCGCCGCCAGGTCAGCTGCCACTGGCTGCGGCCCTCGACGGCCTGGGCGGGCGCGTCCTCCGCGGCCTGCGCCTGGAACTGGAGCTCGGTGACGCTCATTGGGCATCCCTCCTGCCGGAACGGGCGAGGATCTCGCCGTCCTGGACCGGGAAGTGGCAGGCCGTCAGGTGGGTGCCGGGATCGCCTGGCTTGATCTCCAGGACGGGCTCGGCGGTGCCGCACAGCTCCTGTGCCTTCGGGCAGCGCGGATGGAACCGGCAGCCGGCGGGCGGATTGATCGGCGACGGCACGTCCCCGGTCAGGATGATCCGCTGCCTGGATTCGGCCGCCTCCGGGTCAGCGGCGGGCGCGGCGGACAGCAGGGCCGCGGTGTAGGGGTGGCGGGCCGAGTCATAGACGGGGTCCTTGGGACCCTGCTCGGCGACGCGGCCCAGGTACATGACCGTCACGTCGTGGCTGACGTGGCGCACGACCTCCAGGTCGTGCGCGATGAACAGGTACGCCAGTCCGAAGTCGTCCTGCAGGTCGGCGAGCAGGTTGAGGACCTGCGCCTGGATCGACACGTCCAGGGCGGACACCGGCTCGTCGCAGATGATCAGCTTGGGGCGCAGGGCCAGCGCCCTGGCCACCCCGATCCGCTGCCGCTGGCCGCCGGAGAACTCGGCGGGGAAGCGGTTGAAGTGCTCGGGGTTGAGCCCGACGCGCTCCATCAGGTCCTGGACCGCGCGCTTGCGCTTCGGCCCGGAGGAGATGTTGTGGATGGCGAACGGGTCGCCGATGATCGAGCCGACCCGGCGGCGCGGGTTCAGCGAGCCGTACGGGTCCTGGAAGATCATCTGGATCTCCCGGCGGAACGGCCGCATGTCCCGGCGGCTCAGGTTGGTGATGTCCTGCCCGTCGAACACGACCTTGCCGGAGGTGATCGGGATCAGCCCCGCGATGCACCGGGCCAGCGTGGACTTGCCGCAGCCCGTCTCGCCGACCAGGCCCATGGTCTGGCCGCGCTTGAGGGTCAGCGACACTCCGTCCACGGCCTGGACCTGCCCGATCGTCCGGCTGACCAGGCCGCCGCCGCCGCGGACGGGGAAGTACTTGACCAGGTTGTCGACCTGCACGAGCACGTCGTCGTGCAGGCTCCGCTCCAGGGATCCGGGCGATGCGGCGTCCCGTGGCATGGTGTCGCTCACGCGACCACGCTCCCCTCGGCCGCTTCGGGGCGCTCGGCGATTTCCTCGGCCACCTTGACGGCGGCGTCCGTGCGGCCCAGCCCGACCGCGCGCCTGCGCTCGGCCTCGGCCTGCTCGCCGATGCCGAGCGCGGCGGTCGGCAGCCAGCAGGCGGACCGGTGCGCGCCCAGGTCGCCGACCGCGGTCAGCACGGGCTGGTCGGTCAGGCACTTGTCCATCACGTAGGCGCACCGGGGATGGAAGGCGCAGCCGGACGGCAGGTTGATCAGGCTGGGCGGCTGGCCGGTGATGGGGCGCAGCCGCCCGCCCGCGGCGGAGCTGTTGGGGATGGACTCCAGCAGGCCCTTGGTGTACGGGTGGTGCGGCTCGTAGAAGATGTCGTGCTTGACCGCTTTCTCGGCGGCCCGGCCTGCGTACATCACCATGACGTCATCGGCGATGTCCGCGACCACGCCCAGATCATGAGTGATCATGATCAGCGCGGTGTCCGACTCCTGCTGCAGGCGGATCAGCAGGTCGAGTATCTGGGCCTGGACGGTGGCGTCCAGCGCGGTCGTCGGCTCGTCGGCGATGATCAGCTTGGGCGACAGCGAGATGGCCATGGCGATCATGACCCGCTGGCGCATCCCGCCGGAGAACTGGTGCGGGTAATCGCTCACCCGCTCGGCGGGCCGGGGGATTCCCACCCGGCCCAGCAGATCCACCGCGCGCGCGGTCGCCTGCGCCTTGGAGACCGACGGCTCGTGCGCCCTGATCATCTCGCTGATCTGCCAGCCCACCTTGTACAGGGGGTGCAGGCTGGTCAGCGGGTCCTGGAAGATGACGGATATCTGCGCTCCGCGGATCTTGCGCAGCTGGTCGGGCGGTACCGACAGCAGGTCGGTCCCGTTGAAGAGCGCCTTGCCGGACACCTGGCCGCCGGGCGCCAGGCCCAGCAGAGTCTGGGTCAGGACGGTCTTGCCGCTGCCTGACTCGCCGACGATGCCCAGGGTCTTGCCGGACTCGACATTGAACGAGACGCCGCGGACCGCCTGCACCAGGCCGTCGGACGTCGAGAAGCCGACCCGCAGGTCGGTTACCTCGAGCAGGCTCACTAGCGACATCCCTTCCGCTGGGTGGCGCGGGGGCGGCCGGCCCGCAGCGTCGGCGGCACCGGTGCCCTGACGTGCAGTCCGGCCGGGTATGCATACTGCATACCCGGCCGGACCTTGAGCTAGTCGGTCAGCCGGTGACCCAGACGTTGGTGACGTCCGCGTCGCCGATCGTCGGCGAGAACACGGCGCTGGTCGAGCCGGCCTGGTGGACCCTGCTGCTGGAGTACAGCGGGAACTGCTGGCTGATGAGCGGAACGACGACCGCCGCCTTCATCACGTCCATGTCGACCTGGTGCCAGAGCGCCGGCGAGGTGGACGGGTTCTGGTCCGTCTCGGCCTGCTTGATCAGGCTGTCGACGGCCGAGTTGCTGTAGCAGCCGTAGTTGGTGGTGTTCAGGACGCAGTTGGTCTCGTACAGCGGCTGCAGGGTGGTGCGGCCGTTGTTGGTCCCGAACCAGTCGGCGATCCAGCCCGGCTGGGCCAGGTCCCACTGGTTGGGCTTGGCGTTCTCCGGAGCGTTGCCGAGATCAACGAAGAAGCTGGAGGAGATCTCCGGCTTCCCGGTCAGGTTGACGCCGCAGGGCTTCAGGCTCGCCTGGATGGCGGCGAAGGCCTGGGTGTTCACGCTGTCGTTCGGGTACAGGTAGGTCAGCGTGACTCCGTGCGGGTAGCCGGCCTTGGCCAGGTCCTGCTTGCACATCGCGGTGTTGCCCTGGCCGTTGTTGTCCGGGTACAGGTTGTAGGGCTGGTAGCCGGCACTGCCCGGCGGGACCGCGGTGTTGATGATCGTGGCCACTGCGGGGCCGCCGTAGACCTTCTGCACCGCGACCTTGTTGACGCCGTACTCGATCGCCTGGCGGACACCCAGCTTGCCTATCGCGCCGCCCGCGTCGGGGCTGCGCAGGTTAAACACCGTGTACGGGAACGTGTTGCTCCACGGCCAGATCTTGAAGTTCGGCGAGTTGCTGGCGAGCAGGCCGGGGATGGCCGGCGGGTTGATCGAGGTGTCCATGGGCAGGTCCTGGGTGGCGGAATTGCCGCCCTCCATCTCCGCGAGCTGGGTAGCGGCCGAGGCCACGCCCATGGTCACGACGATGCTCTTGACGTACTGGTGCCGCAGCGTGTCGGTGGACTGCTTCCACGCCGGGTTCACGGTCAGCGTCGCGGACTTGCCCGGCGTGAGCGAGGTGACCGCGTAGGGGCCGTCCGAGATGAGGTGCTGGTCCAGCTGCAGGCTGTTCGGCACGTAGGAGTCGTACTCGACCGGCCGGGCCGAGGTGAACGGCATCGCCATCATGTAGTTGAAGTCGCTGGCCGGCTGGAGCAGGTTGATCTGCAGGGTGCTGGAGCTCGGCGCGGTGATCCCGGAGATCGTGTGCGAGTTCTGGAAGTTGGCGATGTTCGCCGCCGACGGCGTGTGGGACTTGACGGCGAAATACTTGGTCTCGGCGTCGCAGTACTGGCTGAGTCCCTTGATCGTGCTGGTGAAGTACAGCCCGTTGCCGACCGGGCTGACCGGGTTGCAGAACGCCTTGAACTCGCGGATGAAGTCGGCCGCGGTCACCTGGCGGGCCGGGCTGGTGTCCCAGTCGACGCCCGGCTTGATGTGGAAGGTGTAGGTCAGCCCGCCGTTCGTGATGCCGCCGTTGGCCGTGGTCGGCACCGCGGTGGCGACGTCGGGGTCGGGCGTGGTGGCCTTCACCCAGGCCGCGTCGGTGGTGTTGGTCGTCGGGACCGTCACGTAGCTGAGGAGCTGCCGTGTGTAGGCGCGCTCCAGCATGTAGTCCGCCGTGTAGTAGGCGGGGACGGGGTCCCAGTGGTCGGGGCCGCCGTTGGCGACGATGCGCAGGGTGCCGGTCGGCGTCGTCGGCGGGCCACCACCCGCCGCGCTCGATCCGGTCGAGGAGGACTTACCGCACGCTGCCAGTCCAGTGGCAGCCAGGGCGGCCACTGCCAGCACGGCAAGCCGCTTGGGCATTGGTGTCATGTACAGACTCCTTCTGGCCAGACGCGATGCGCCGGCGTATCAGTGGTCATCTCCGTCAGTACACGCCTCGGCCATGGCGTGTCTACCCAGGTGGACGAAGCGGTCGAAAGCATTTACGGAACCGCAACCGCCCCGTGACCATGCAGTGCGGCTGGCGAGCCCTGCAGCCGTTGATCCTGTCGCATGTAGGCCGAAATACCAGTGAATATGTAGCTTTCCGGCTGCGCCCGGCCGGCGGTCCGCAGCGCGGAATCGCCACCTTGGCCCCTGCATCATGCCACTGGCCGGTTCCCGGCCATCCAGCGCGTCCCGGATGGCCGGGAACCGGGCCCGGCCGTCCGGCCGGGCAGCGGCAAGTGGCGCGCCTGGCTTCCGGCAGAACCGCCGGCGTGCTAACTTAAGCGCGGGCAATTTCCGATTAAAACGATTGGATATATAGGATGAACAATGCGTTTCGCCCTGCCGTGACCCTCAGCCGGGCCCGTCTCAGCCCGGACCCCCTCAGCCCGGCCCGGCTCAGCCCGGCCCGGCTGGGCCAGATCGTGGCCGGGGTCGCGGCATCGGCGGGGGACTGGCGCGAGCTGGTGCGTTTCGGGCCGGAGCGGCGCTGGTATCACCGTCTCGATCTGGCCGACGATCACGAGGTGTGGCTACTAAGCTGGCTGCCAGGGCAAGAGACGGGCTTTCATGACCATGGTGATGCCGCAGGCGCCTTCGCGGTGGCGCAGGGCGAGCTGCAGGAGCGCACGGCGGCTGTCGGCCGCCCCGGCGCCCGGGGCCGCACGGTGCCGGCCTGGCACCGGTCGTTCGGGTCACAGCACGTGCACGATGTGCGGAATATCTCGGCCGGGCCGGCCATCAGCATTCACGCGTACTCCCCGCCGCTGTCGGCGATGCGCAGGTATGACTTGATCGGCAGCGGCCTGGTCCAGACGGCCATCCAGAGCGCGGAGCGGGGCTGGTGAGCCCGCCGCCCGGCAGCCGGACGATCGACGACATGCTCGCCGGGGCACGCAGCAAACTGGACCGGATCGGCCCTTCGCAGGCGCGCGACGCGGCGGCGCACGGTGCCGTGCTGGTCGACATCAGGCCCGCCGCGCAGCGCGCCGCCGAAGGCCAGATCCCCGGTGCCCTGGTGATCGAGCGCAATGTGCTGGAATGGCGGCTCGATCCCGCATCGAGCGCGTGCCTGCCCGTGGCGGGCTACGACCTGCGGGTGATCGTGTTCTGCTCGGAGGGCTATACCTCCAGCCTTGCCGCCGCGGCGCTGCAGGAACTCGGCGTGCACGGCGCCACCGACCTGGACGGCGGCTTCTGCGCCTGGCAGCGGGCCGGCCTGCCGGTCGTCGGCGCGGATCACAGCAGCGACAGCTGAACTCCGGCCGCCGGCCGTCCTGGCGGCGCCTCCGGCGGGCGATGCCCGGCCGGCCCGCGCGTGACCCGCCGCGCGGGCGGGCGGCGGGCGGCCGCCGGACTGGCCTTCCCGACGCCGTGCCGGTCAGCCAGGTCACGGACCAGGGCCGTGATCCGCTGCTGGTAGTCCCTGGGCGCGTACGCCCGCGAGCCGTACAGGCGGCGGTAGGGCTCGGCGAGCTGCGGGTGCTGCTCGCGCAGCCACTGCAGGTACCACTCCCGCGCACCGGGGCGCAGATGCAGCACGATGGGGGTGACCCGGGTGGCGCCGGCCGCGGCTATCTGCCGGACCGTGGCCTCGAGCTGGGCGGGGGAGTCGGACAGGTACGGCAGGATCGGCCCCATCAGCACGCCGCACGGCAGGCCGCGCTCGCCGAGCGCCGAGCAGACGGCCAGCCGGCGCTCGGGGCTGGGCGTCCCCGGCTCCACGGACCGGGACAGGCCGGGGTCCAGGAATCCGACCGACACGTTGAGCCCCACGTCGGTCACGGCGGCGGCCTGCGCGAGCAGGTCGATGTCGCGCAGGATCAGCGTTCCCTTGGTGAGGATCGAGAACGGGTTGGCCGCCGCCGACAGTGCCGCGATGATGCCGGGCATCAGCCGGTAGCGGCCCTCGGCCCGCTGGTAGCAGTCCACGTTGGTGCCCATCGCGACGTGCTCGCCCGGCCAGCGCGGCCGGGCCAGCTCCCTGGCGGCCAGCTGCGCGGCATTGACCTTGACGACGATCCTGGAGTTGAAGTCGAGCCCGGCGTCCATGTCGAGATAGGTGTGGCTATTGCGCGCGAAGCAGTAGGAGCACGCGTGGGAGCAGCCCCGGTAGGGGTTGATCGTCCACTTGAACGCCATCCTCGATGCCTCGGGCACGCGGTTGATGATGGACCGGGCATGCACCTCGTAGAACGTGATGCCGCGGAAACCCGGCGTGTCGAAGGTCCTGGCCACCGCGTCCCGCTCGAACAGCGCGGGAGCCGTGGCCGTCCCCGACGGCCTCCCCGCCCCGGGTTCCGGTCCCGCGTCCGCGTCCGCGCCGTGCAGCCGGAGGCCGTCCCATCGCATGCAGGCCAGGATAGAACGACAGTTCGAATATATCAAACATGTATTCGATAACGCGCAATCGCCGGTGCCGCGCCGGCCAGCCGGCCCGGTGGTGGCAAGCTTGACCGGTACGCCCGGCCACGGACCGCGCACCGGGCGCGGTGCCGTGCTGGCCCCGAAGCGAGGAGAACGCACATGCCTACCCGCACTGCCCGAACCACATGGACCGGCGGCCTGCAGGACGGAACCGGAACGCTGGAGCTGGTCAGTTCCGGCGTCGGGACCTACGAGGTCTCGTTCCCCAAGCGGGCGGCCGACGATGCCGACGGCACGACCAGTCCCGAGGAGCTCATCGCCGCCGCGCACAGCTCCTGCTTCGCGATGCAGTTCTCGGCGCTGCTGGGCGGGGCCGGGGGGAGTGCCCAGTCCCTGAAGGTCACGGCCGACGTTACCCTCGGCCCGGATCCGGCCGGCGGATTCCGGATCAGCGGCATCAAGCTGACGGTCCGCGGCTCGGCCAGCGGCATCACCCCCGAGGCGTTCGCGAAGATCGCCGAGGACGCCAAGGCCGGCTGCCCGGTCAGCAAGGCCCTGACCGGCACGGCTATCTCCCTGGACGTCGTCGGGGACTAGCTCGCTGCGCGCCCCCGGCGGCCCGTGCGCCCCGGCTGCCTCGGCCGGGCCGGCGCCATCCGGCCCGGCCGGCAAATTCCTCGTACTGCCGGGCTGCGGGCCGGTAGAAAATCTTCCAGCTGGGGATGAGTAGGGAAACAGCCGCGGCCCGGGACGGCGGCGGTGGCTGAAGGTAGCCGAGAGGTGGCGCGGTGGCGCTTTCGATGGACGAGCAGCGCATCCTCGATGAGATGGAGCGCAGGCTCGCCGACAATGATCCCAGGCTGGCGTCCCGCCTGGCCGCGTTCGGCCGGCCCAGGCTGGCCGGCTCCGCCCTGCAGACCCCGCGGGGCCGCAGGGCGGCATCGCTGGCCACGCTGGCGCTGATCGCGGTCGTCGCCACCGTGGTGTACGCGATGCTCCCGTTCCGGGCCGGTACCGCCAGGCACCTGCCCCCGCCCCGGCCGGCCGCCACGCCGCGCACGACCCAGCCGGTGATGGCCCCCGCCGGCAGCGTGACGGCGCCGGCCCGGCGGACGCCGCGGGCGCCGCGGACCGCCAGCACGCCATAACGGCGCGGGCCGGCTGGCCTCAGGACTCGCGCCAGAGCTGGAGCAGGTACTGCTCCAGTCCCTCCAGCCGCTTGCGTGCCTGCTGGAAGTCATCCCCCAGCGGGTCTGCGTTCAGCGTGTAGAGCTCGCCGTAACGCCGGACCGCCTCGCTGCGGTTCCTGGTGTAGACGCGCACGCCGTAGTCGCCGACTCCGCCGCTGAGCCGCAGGCTGTGGATCGCGTGGCCCGCGGCGCCCATGTCGACGCTGAGATGGCCGCGCAGGTACAGCACGCACTTGGCCTCGTCCTCGTACCCGTCGCTGAACGGGGGCGGCGCGTCGTCCCATTCCTCGATCGTGAGCTGCACGCCCACGTGCTCCTGGGCGCAGGCGACGAGCAGCTGCTCGCGGCTCGTGCTGATCAGCGACTCGACAGGCACCAGGGGACCGCCCAGGGCATCCGGGTCAACGGCCGGGTCGTGGACCCGGAACATCATGCGCTCCGGGAAGACCGGGACCTCCAGCCGAAGGAGCCTGCGGCTCACGTGCCCCCCCTCATGGCCGACAAATTTCCCTCGGTACAGCATGCAGTGTCTGGGCGCTCCCTGTACTTCTAATGGATATAAATGCGCAGTATGACGGAGGGTGGCTGATCGCGCACGCCACGCGGAGCTGGGCCGATATCCTCCGGGCATGGTCTCCCAGGAAGCCGGGCTACCGCCGGTCACCCACCGTTTCGTCGACGCCCGCGGGCTCCGGATGCACATCGCCGAAGCGGGCACCGGGCCGCTGGTGCTGCTGCTGCATGGCTTCCCGGAGAGCTGGTACTCATGGCGGCACCAGCTGACCGCCCTGGCCGCGGCCGGCTTTCACGCGGTGGCCCCGGATCAGCGCGGCTACTGCCGCACCGGCCCCCCGCGCGGGCCCGGCGAGAGCAACCGGGTCAGCGACTACACGATTTTGCACCTGACCGGGGACGTCATCGCCCTGATGGACGTGCTGGGGGAGCAGCGGGCGGTCGTCGCGGGTCACGACTGGGGGGCGCCGGTCGCCTGGCACACGGCGCTGCTGCGCCCCGACCGCGTCCGCGGCGTCATCGGGCTGAGCGTCCCGTACCGGCCGCGGGGCAGCAGCGCGCCGGTCGCCGCCATGCGGGCGGCCATCGGCGAGGGCTTCTACATGGTCTACTTCCAGCGCAGCGGCGTGGCCGATGCGGAACTCGGCCGCGATCCGCGCGCGACGTTCCGCCGGCTGCTGAGCAGCGCCTCGGGTGACGGGCCGCCCGGCGGCGCCCCGGTGATACCGCCCGGCGGCGGCTTCCTCGATATCTGCCCGGAGCCCGATGCGCTGCCGGCCTGGCTGACCAGCCAGGACATTGACGCCTACGTGGCCGACTACGCGGAGGCGGGCTTCACCGGGCCGCTGAACTGGTACCGCAACCTGGACCGCAACTGGGAGCTGACCGGAGCCTGGCACCATGCGCCGGTGACCGTTCCGGCGCTCTATGTCGCGGGGGAGCGGGACCTGGTGGTCAACTTCCCCGGCGCCAGGGAAATGATCCCGCGGCTGCGCGACGTCGCGCCCCAGCTGCGCGAGCCCGTGCTGCTGGACGGCTGCGGGCACTGGACCCAGCAGGAACGGCCGGATGAGGTCAGCAGCGCCATGATCAGCTTCATCAGCGAGCTGAGCTAGCCGGCCCGGGCAACCTGGGCTAGCCGCCCGCTGCCTGGCCCCTTGCGGCCGGGTACCGGCCCGGGGGAGGTTGGCGGCATGAGCGTTGTCACCGAGCTGAATCTGCCCGTCCTGGATTACACGCCGGCCGAGCTGGCCGGCGACGGCTATCACGAGCGGCTGGCCGAGCTCGGCGCGCAGGCCTGGCAGGGCTGGCTGGCCCGCACCCCGCTGGCCTTTGTCGTCCTGACCCGCGAGGCCGGCGAGTTCTTCCTGCGCTCGCGGGCCGCGGCGTTCCCCGGCCGCGAGATCGCCGACCTGTTCGGCGTGACCAGCGGCCAGCTGCGGGAGCAGATCGACGCCAACATCCTCAACCAGCAGGGGGACCGGCACCGGCGGCTCCGCTCGCTGGTGGGGCCGGCCTTCACCGCCCGCGCGGCGGACGCCAAGCGCCCGGTCATGCGCGCGTTCCTGGACCAGCTGTGGGGCCAGATCGGGGCCGCCACGTCCTGCGACGCGGTCGCCGCGCTGGCCAAGCCCTATCCGTCGCTCACCATCGCAGCGGTGCTCGGCGCGCCGGTGCGGGACGCCCCGCAGCTGCACGGCTGGTCGACCTGGGTGCAGCGGCAGTTCGACATCACCGCGCTGGCCGACCACCTGCCGGACATCGAGCGCGCCGTCGCCGAGATCTACCAGTACGTGGACGCGCTGCTCGCGCAGCGCTCCGCCGGCCGCGATGACCATGCCGACGGCGCCGGCCGCGACGGCGACCTGATCACGGCGCTGCTCACGGCGGTGCAGGGCGGAGACCGGCTCACCCGGCCGGAGTGCGTCAACCTCGTGCTGAACGTGATCGCCGGGGGCATCGACACCACCCAGGCGCAGCTCTCCCACGCGCTGCGCCTGTTCGCCGCGCATCCGGCCCAGTGGGAGCTGCTCGGCCGCCGCCCTGACCTGGTCCCCGCCGCGGTAACCGAGGTCCTCAGGGCCGAGCCGATCACCCCGTTCACCGCCCGGGTCTGCCTGGAGCAGATCGAGCACCGCGGCGTCATCTTTCCCGCGGGCACGATCGTGGCGATCTGCGCGGAGCGCGCCAACCGGGAGCAGGACGCCGGGGAGGAATTCGACATCACCGCCCGGCGCGACGGCAGGCTGCTGACGTTCGGCGCCGGCGTGCACTTCTGCCTCGGGTCGAACCTGGCCCGCGCCGAGCTCGAGGAGGCCCTGGCCTTCCTGCCGCCGCGGATGCCGGACCTGGCCGCCGCCGGCCCGGCCGTGCTCGGCGGGGTGGAGGGGATCTACGGGATCGAGGAGCTGCCGCTGCGCTGGTCAGAACGCTGACGGCGGGTCCGGCAGCTTCCCGCGCTTGCGTGCCTCCTGCCACAGCTCGCGGTAGCACAGGCCCGCCCGGCTGCGCGGCGCGGACGCGGTGACGGGGGAGCGCTCGACGGACATCAGCTCGATCTGCGACAGGGCCGGGATCGCGGCGGCGGCGACATCGGATCGCCGGGCCGGCAGCTGCTCGGCTATCTCCCGGTGCAGCCGCTTGCGCCGGTCAAGCATCGAGAAGAACGCCAGGATCTGCGGCCGGTGCCCCTCCATGCCCGCGATGAAGTCCGTGAGCTGATCGAGCGTGCGGACCGACAGGGTGGTCGGGATCAGCGGGACCAGCACGATATTGGCGGCGTCCAGCACGCTCTCCGACAGCAGCGAGATGCCCGGCGGGCAGTCCAGGAAGATCACGTCGTAGTCGGCGCGCAGCGGCGCCAGCAGCGCCGCGAGCCGGCGGGCCGGCTTCTTGCCGGCGTCCAGCAGGAGATCCATGTTCCGGTAGGTGAAATCAGCGGGCAGCAGGTCCAGGTTCTCGAAGTCGGTCGCCTTGATGGCGTCGTCGATCGAGCGCTTGCCCGCGATCAGGGCCTTGCCGCCGCCCTTGACTCGCGGCCGGACGCGGAACAGGAAACTGGCCGCGGCCTGGGGGTCGAGATCCCACAGCAGGACCCGGTAGCCATCGCTCGCCGCCAGGTAGGCCAGGTTGACCGCGGTGGCCGTCTTGCCGACCCCGCCCTTGATGTTGTAAGTGGCGAAGATCCTCATGCCGCGGCCGCCTGGCTCAGGGCCCGGATCCTGGCCTGGCTGACCGGACTGGCGAACTCGCGGAACCGGCCGCTGAATTCGGCGCGCGCCTGCCGCTGCCGCATGGCCAGCCCGGCCGCGATCTCGCCCATCGCCAGCAGGGTCGCCGCCGGAGCGGAGCGCGCGGCCAGCATCTGCTCGGCGAACAGCCGGATCTCCTCGCGCTGCACCTCGGTGTCCTGGAACTCGCCGAGGCAGTCCTGCAGGTTCTTCAGCTCCCGCACGGCCTGCCACTGCTCGGCCGGATCATGCAGGGACCCGAAGATCTCCAGCAGGTAGCGCAGCTCCTTGCAGCGCTTGCGCAGCTCATGCAGGCTGTCCGGCGGGGACGTCGCGGTGATCGCGCTGCCGTCGGTGATCACGCGCCGGTGCGCGCGCGCTATCCGGCTGGCGGCCAGCTGCGCCGCGGTGGGGCGCCGTCGGCCGCCCGCCGACGCTTGCGACAGGCACTCCCGCCATTCGCCGATGAGCCGGGAAAACCGGGCCGAACGCAGGCCCCTGGCCAGCTCCCGCTGCGCAGCGGCACGCCGGCGCTCCAGATGATCACGGAACGGCTGCAGCTCCTGGACGGTCCCGGCGACCAGCCCGGCCGCCATGCCCGAGAACCCCAGCAGGTAGACGTCCAGGTCCCTGGTGGGGGTGGTCAGGTCGCCCAGCCACTTGAATTCCGGGCGGAACCGGCTGGCCAGGCCGGCCGGCAGCACGCTGCCCGCCAGCCGCAGCGCCGAGCGGGTCCGGCGCACGGCGATCCGCAGGTCATGCAGGAACTCGGTGTCCACCTCGCGCACGGTCCCGGTGACGTTAGCCTCGAGCGTGTCGAGCAGGGCCGTGAGCACCACCGTCATCGCGGTGACCGCCGGCATCCCCGGCGCCAGCCGGACGCTGATCTTGCCGGAGTAGTCCGCGGGCCGCCGGCCCGCCGCCGCCAGGGCCGCCTCCAGCGGTGACTGGGTCCCGTCCGCGACACCGGGAACCGCCGCGAGGATGTCGATCACCCGGTCGGCCTGCGCCTGGTAACCGCGCAGTGCGCGGACCGACAGCCGGGGTGGCGCATCGGCCGTCGCCGGGAAGGTCACGGACATGCGGTCCACGCTCACCCTGGCCACGGTCTTGTCGTCGGAATTCACCACGCGCTGGTCGTGCACGCGGCTGACGGCCCGTGCCACCGGCAGCAGGGCGCGGACCCCGACGACCGGGAGCAGGTACTCGCGCAGCGGCCCGACGGGCAGCGCCTCGATCAGGCTGGGCCACTTCACCGGGCCGCCTGCCGCACCGGAGCGCGGCGGGCTGATCTGCTGCGCGGCGATCACCTCGCCGTCCCGGCCGGTCAGGCTGAGCTGGGTCCGCCCGCGGCTGCCGACCTGCTCCAGCGTGAGCCCGGAGCGGTACAGCCGCCAGTCGAAGGTATCCAGCCAGACGCGCCGCAGCGCCCTGGGCCGGTCACCGTCTGCCCAGCTGAACCGGGATCCCGGCAGCGGCAGCTCGTGGTCGGCGGCGGAACCCTGGTGATCGTCGAGCACAAATTCCCGCAGGGCGTTCTGCACGGCACGACCTCATGTACTTAGGGCAAAGGACGGACACCACATGACTGGGCAATGGGATATTAACGGCCAAAGGCGCCTTGTGGACTCTACCAGCGCGCCTAGGCCGGTAAGGGCCGATCATACGGCTGATGCGGTCGCGCGGCATCGCGCCCGGCGCATATTAAGCTCATAGGGTGAGCTCCCCGGACTGGGTAACGATCTCCTCGCTCGCGACCGGAGTCGGCACTCTCGCGCTGGCCGTCTCTACCTTTGCCTCCGTGCGGTCAGCGAACCGGGCGGCGCGTGTCGCCGAGCAGTCCCTGCTGGTCGGCGTGCGGCCGCTGCTCGTGCCGTCCTGGCTGACCGATGGCGTGCAGAAGATCTACTACGGGGACGGGCGGCGGGCCGTGCTCGCGGGGGGCTGCGGAGTGGTCGAGGTCGAGGGGACGACCGTCTACCTGGCGATCTCGCTGCGTAATGCGGGCCAGGGGATCGGCGTCGTGCACGGCTGGCGGTTCCAGCCGGGCCGAGACCACGCCCAGGAGTGCCCGGGGCTGGACGAGTTCCGCCCGCAGACACGTGATCTGTACATCCCGCCGTCGGATATGGGCTTCTGGCAGGGCGCGCTGCGCGATCCGGATGATCCGCTCCACGATGGTGCCCTGAAGGCCATCGATAACAACGATCTGCTCACGGTTGACGTGCTCTACGGCGACTACCAGGGCGGCCAGCGCGCGATTAGCCGGTTCATGCTGCAGCCGGGCGGCCAGGCACAGGACGGCCAGCCGCGGTGGCTCGCCTCCGTCATCCGGCACTGGCGGGTGGAGGGCGCTGATCCGACGCAAGGAGGCCACGCGCAGCCGGAGGAGGCCCGGCCCCGGTGGCCGGCTTCCGTTATCCGGCGCCGGCGGCGGGCGGGCGCCGATCCGAGGTAGCCGCGGACCGGCGGGTCAGGGAAGATTGTCGGTGTCAGCCAGCAGCGGTGTCAGCCAGCCATCCAGTGGAGGTGCTCCCATGCTCTACGCATTCGGCTTCGGGCGGATCGGCGTGCTCGTCAGTGACCTGTACTTCGTCGATCCTGACCCCGGCCACGAGCAGGATGGCGCCGAGCGCGGCGTCCGCCTCGAGGTCCGGATGCTCGAGCAGGGCGAGCTGAAGGGGAACTTCTACTCCGCCCGGCCGATCGAGGTCGGCGCCCCGGTCTGGCGCGCGGACTTGCTGGAGACCGCCGACGGGCCGCCCGGCAGCCTGAACCGTGCCCATCACCACCCGGCCTTCGACGGCTGGAACCCCGGCCGGCGGGCCTTCGACCAGGACCTGTCGGCCCGCCCGGTGCAGTGGGTGGGGGAGGCGCTGTCCGACCTGGAGGGGCTGCTCAAGCGGGCCGGCGTGCCGTCCGATGAGGCGCTGGCGGCGGACGCCGACAGCCTGCGCGCCAGCGTTCCCGAGATCACGGCGACGGTGCGCCGGATGCTCGAGCAGGTCAAGGCCGGCGAGCTGGCGACGGCGCCGGATGACGATTCGGTGACGAGCGCCAGGATCAGCTGGCTGTAAGACCTGCCTCTGCCTCACTCCGAGTCGTAGCGGAAGCCGTCGATGAACCGGCGGAACAGCCCGCCCTCGCGGGGCAGGGGCGTCGCGGGCGGCGGCGCTTCGGGGCGCTCGCGCCCGACGGGCTGGTCGTAGTCAGCTCGCGCGATGGCGTCCGCCACCTGGGCGTCATCGAATGCCTCTGAGCCGCTGATCCGCGGGACAAAGCCGACCAGATCCCCGTCGAGCAGCACCTCGGCCTCCAGGGACGCCGTTCCCTCGTTCCCCCAGATCGCCTCCCGCCCGTCACCAATCACCACGCGGACTCCGTAGACGTCCACCCCGGCCTTCTCCAGGTGCGCGTCAATGCCACGATCCCGCAGAGCGTCGGCGGCCCGCCGGGCCCGGTTCTCATCCATGCGCCCCAACCTATAGTCGCCAGCCCTGGTACCCGGCACGCCGCCGGCCGCGCCGAGCTTCATCGTGTGCCGGATCAGGCGGGAATCAGCCGCGAGCCCCCGGCCAGGCCCAGGCCCGCCTAGCCGCAGCCGCAGGCTCCGCCGCAGCAGCCCCCGCCGCCTCGCGGCGCCGAGGGCCCGGGCTGCGCGCGGCTGCCGACCGCCACCGTGGACAGCAGCTTCACGGTGTCGTCATGGCCTTGCGGGCAGGTGCTCTTGGCCGACGACTCGGCCATCGGCCTGGTCTGCTCGAAGGTGGCTCCGCATGCGCGGCAGCGGTATTCATATCGCGGCACGGGGCCAGCCTACGTCAGGTCGGCGGCGGCCGGCCATCGGTGCGGTACCGGGGGAGGCCGGAACCTTGGCCGCTAGTCGGCCGGCTCGCCCGGCTGGCTGACCGCCGGGTCTGGCGCGGAGCTGCCGTTCTGGCTGGAGGGGCTGGCCGGAGGGCTGCCGTTGCGCACGGAAGGATGCGCGGGAAGGCCAGCCTCCGGCCGCTCCGGCCGGGGGAGGCCCGCGAGCTGGTGGCCATTGGGGAGGACGGCAGGGCCAGGCAGGCGGCCGTTCGCCAGGGCGGGAACAGGCGCGCCGGGCGCCCGGCCCGGCGCGGCGGTCCCCGGCGAGGCGGTCCCCGGCGTGTCGTAGTAGAACTGGCGCCCGCGCAGCAGCGAGACCGCAGCGCCGCACACCGACAGGGCGATGGCCGCGCTGAACACGATAACCAGGCCGTGATGAAACGGCCCGGAGATCAGGTGCGGGAAGAACTGCTTGCTGGTGAGGACGGAGGCATGGCCAGGGGACAGGGTGGCCAGGACGCCGGACGGCTTCAGCAAGGTGGCGATCGGGTTGTAGCCGAGGAACGAGGCGAACAGCGTGCTGACCGGGGGCAGGTGGGCCGCATGGGCGGCCACGGACGCCGGGACGCCCTGAGCCTTAAGCCCGCTGGCGAGGGTGCGGGGGAGCGTCGCGGCCAGCCCGGTGATCAGGAGCGAGAAGAAGACGCCGATCGACAGGGACATGCCCGAGTTCTGGAACGTGGCCCGCATGCCGGACGCGGCGCCGCGGTCGGCGGCCGGGACGCTGCTCATGATCGCGGAGGTATTGGGCGAGGCGAACAGCCCGGAGCCGAGCCCGTTGCAGAAGATGATCAGCGCGAACGCCCAGTACGAGAAGTTCACGGGCAGCAGCAGCAGCCCGGTGAACGCGGCCGCGCCGACCAGCAGCCCTGCGGTCGCGAACGGCCGGGGCCCGAACCGGTCGGACAGGTGCCCGGAAATCGGGCCCGCGATCAGGAAGCCGGCGGTCAGCGGCAGCATGTAGATGCCTGCCCACAGCGGGGTGTCCACGAAGCTGTAGCCATGCAGCGGGAGCCAGACTCCCTGCAGCCAGAAGATCAGCATGAACTGCAGGCCGCCCCTGGCGACCGAGCCCATCAGGCTGGCCGCGTTGCCGGCCGCAAACGCGCGGATCTTGAACAGGCTCATCCGGAACATCGGCTCGGCGATCCTGTTCTCGATCATGCCGAACACCACGAGCAGGGCGACGCCGATCGCGATGCCGCCGAGCACCTTGGGGCTCGTCCACCCCGTGGCCAGCCCGTGATAGGGCTGGATGCCCAGGGTGATGGCGGTCAGCAGCAGCCCGGCGCCGGCCGCGAAGGTGAGGTTGCCCCACCAGTCGATCTTCGTGCGCCGGGTGGAGGCCATCTCGCGCAGGCTGCGGTAGGACCAGATGGTCCCGAACACGCCGATGGGCACGTTCACCCAGAACACCGCGCGCCAGTCCCACGCGGCCAGGATCCCGCCCAGCAGCAGCCCGATGAACTGCCCGGAGATGCCGGCGATCTGGTTGATGCCCAGGGCCATGCCGCGCTGGCGGGCGGGGAACGCATCGGTCAGGATCGCCGCCGAGTTGGCCATCAGCATGGCCCCGCCGAAGGCCTGCCCGACCCGCCAGCCGATCAGCCATATCGCGCCGTGGCCGCCGGTAAACGGGTCGAAGGACAGCGCGATGGAGGCCAGCGTGAAGACGACGAAGCCCAGGTTATAGATGCGGACCCGGCCGTACATGTCGCCCAGCCGCCCGAGCGAGACCACCAGGACCGCTGTGACCAGCAGGTACCCCATGATCATCCAGAGCAGATAGGTGATGTTGCCAGGGGCCGTGGGGTCGAGGTGAATGCCGCGGAAGATGGCGGGCATCGCGATGATGACAATGGAGCCGTCGATCGTCGCCATCGTGACGCTGAGCGTCGTGTTGGACAGGGCTATCCACCGGTACCGGTCGCTGACCTCCCCGGACTGGCCGGCCCGCGGCCCGGCGCCGGTCATCCCGGTGTCGGTCATCCCGGCCTCGTCATGCCCGCACCGGCCCTCTGTACCGATCAGCAGTCCTGCGCACGTTACCGAGCCTACCGGGAAACAGTTGCTTGACCACAACTACATACCTGAGCGTGGCTGGCTACCTGGGCGCGGCCGGGACGGCTACCGGACCCCGAGCCGGATCCGGTAGGTCCACCACCAGGTGCGGGGTTCCGGCAGGCGCCGGGCGGCGACCTCGCCCAGCGCCGCCAGGCCCAGTTCCTCTTCGGTGGCCCCGGCGGCCAGCAGCGCGACGGCGCCGCCCTGGCTCCGGGCGACGGCCAGCAGGCGCCGGGCGTCACCCTGCTCGCGCCCGTGCATCGCGACCTCGGTCACGTGCCGGAACAGCCCGCTGCGCCGCAGCCGCTCCTGATGATCCTGCTTGCCCGCGTGCGGCGGCCGCAGGCCCCGCTCGATCTCCAGCTCCGTGATCCGGGCGGCCGAGGCGGCATAGGCGGCGTCGGTCTCCCAGTCGATGCCGGGCGGCCAGTCGCAGTCATAGGCGGCGAAGACACCGCCGGGCCTCAGCACCCTGGTGATCTCCGGCAGGGCACGATCAGGGTCGAACCAGTGCATGGCCTGGCTGGCGGTAATGATGTCCGCCGAGGCGCTGGGCAGGCCAGTCTGCTCGGCACTCCCGGAGGTGGCCGCGAACCTGGTCGCGCCCCCGCCGGCCGCGGCGATCTTCTGCCGGGCGATCTCCCGCATGCCGGCGCCCGGCTCGACCGCGATGACCTGCCGCGCGTTCCCGGCCCAGATCATGGTCGACAGGCCCGTGCCCGCGCCGAGATCCACCACGTCCGGATGCCGCGTCCCGGCCCACTGCATGATCAGCGCGACCAGATCCGCTGGCGGCCGCGGCCGGGCCGCATCGTACTCGCGCGCGAAGCTGGAGAACCTGGCCACGGCGTCGGGCATCAGCTGACCTCCCGGAGACTAACTCGACCGATGGCCGCACTGGGGAATTACCGTGGTTACCTTCGCCGCCCGAAGGCGAAGTATGCGAGGGGTGCGCCCCCGAAGGAGTTGATGATTACTACCGCCGTGGCCCAGGCCCACTTGGAGCCCCGGATCTGGCCTGGCCTGGCGCTTGATGTCGATCAGCGCCGCCGTCTTGAGGCTGGCTTCGGCAACTGCCGCGGCCACGATCAGCCTGCGGTTGCGCTGACTGAGATCGTTCCACTTCCGGGCGGCCATGACACCTCCGCGTGCTGAGCAGGACCCTGGTGACCCGGGACTTTACTCTCCGGCCGCGGGGGCGGCCGCGGTCAGGCCCGGCTCGATGGCCGCCACCGTGGCGCAGTCGTCGGCGAAGGTGACCTCGGCGGTGACCTGATGCCCGTCCAGCACCCTGGGGAGCCAGTACCGGGCGTCGTCCCACATGCCATCCAGAGGCAGGGCATTGACCCCGAACCAGCGCGGCGCTATCTCGTCGGACTCGGCCGCCTCGCCCCGGTAGGCGGCCGTGAGGTAGACATCGGCGGTCTGGTCCCAGGACGGCCGGGCGGGAAAGCGGAACGTCAGGGTGGCCAGGTGCGCGAGCTCCTCAGCCCGCACGATCAGGCCCGACTCCTCCCGCACCTCCCGGACGGCGGCCATCACCGGGCTCTCGCCCTCCTCGATATGGCCGCCGAGCCCGACCCACTTGCCCGCGCCGAACCCGGTTTTCTTGAGGCCGAGCAGGACCTCTCGCCGGTCGCCGGCCGTCCGGGTTATCAGGCACAGGCAGGTCCGCGTGATCACCGGCCTAGCGTATGCGGATGGTCTTCGCGGACCGGCCGGTTCCCTGATCAGAGGTCGCCGCGGGCCATCGCGATCAGGCGGTCGAGGACGGCGCCATGGCTGACCCGCAGCCCGTCGTGCTCATACTCACTGGTCACCCAGCGCCTCAGCCCCCGGATCTGCTGCGCCGTCTGCACCGAGAACTGCTGCGGCACGTACATGTCGTCGAAGTAGACCGCCGCCGCGCTCGGCACCTCGTTGGCGCGCAGGCGCGCGGGATCGTACAGCCGCGGCCACGGCTCGCGCCGGGCCAGGATGTCCGCGGCCTCCGCCAGCGGCCTCAGCAGCGGATCGGACTGGAACATCCACGGATAGATCATCTCGCCGGTGAACAGCACGGGGCCGTCACCTTCCAGGGCCAGTGCGGCGGAGAACTCGGGAAACTCCGCCCTGACCCGGTCGGCGGACCAGCCGGTAGCGCCGCCGCCGGCGTAGCAGGCCTCGTGCAGCAGGGCGTACAGGGGCCCGGCGGCGAAGCTGAGGTGGGACTGCACCCGGTACAGGAAGTCGTCGTTCAGGTCGGGCCCGGCGAACGGGTCCTCGAGCAGGTAATGCAGGACATGACTGCCGGTGCTGGAGCCCAGCATGTTGCCCAGCGACTGGAATGCCTCGACGGTCAGCGTCCCCCCGCCGGGCAGCTGGACCTCGGAGCCGGCCAGGTGCCTGGCGATGCGCCTGGCCTGCTCCACATCTTGCGGATAGCGGTCGTAGTGGGCCAGGTTCTTGGCCGCGACCACGGGATAGGTGGCCCGGTACACGTCGTCGGCCGTAGCGTCCAGGCCGGGCAGTCCGCCGCAGATGAACGCCTCGCGGATGCCCTCAGGTGCCATGGACAGGTAGCTGACCGTGCAGAAGCCGCCGAAGCTCTGGCCCAGCACGCTCCACGGCCTGCCGCCGGCGACCGCCCGCCGGATCAGCTCGGCGTCGGCCACGATCGAGTCCGCGCGGAAATGCGCCAGGTAGTCAGCCTGGGCCTGCGGTGAGCCGAGCCTGGCCAGGGTCCTGCGATTGGCCGGGGTTGACCGGCCCGTGCCGCGCTGGTCGAGCAGCAGCACCTGGTAGTCGCGCAGGGCGCGGTCCAGCCAGCTGTCGCGGCCCTCGGGGCGGGGCGCGCCGAAGCCGGGGCCGCCCTGCAGGAAAAGCAGCCACGGCAGGTCCGCGGCCGCGTTCCCGGCCGCCACCACCCGCCGGGCGAACAGCTCAATCTGCTCGCCGCCGGGCGCCGCGTGATCAAGCGGGACCTGGAGGCGGATATCGGTGAGCACCGTGCCGGGCTGGCTATAGGAGGACACGACCGACACGTTACTCATGGCCGCCCAGATAGATGCCGGCCAGTCCCCGCGCCGTCTGCCGGAGCCGGGCGCGAAGGTCGTCAGGGGCCAGAATCTCTACATTGGCCCCGAGCCTGAGCAGCTCGCCGTGCGCGTGCTCGAGTGACTCGATCGGGATCACCGCCGTGACCCAGCCGCTGGCGTCCGGGTCCGTGGCGGTCTGGGCGGCGGCCTCGACCACCGCCGAGCTCGCTACCTCGGCCAGCCGCTCGCGGCCGGCCGGCGACAGCCGGATCGTCGCCTCGCCCTGGTAGAGGCGGGCCAGGAAGCCGGTCACGTGCGCGGCCCAGAAACTGGCCAGCTCGAAGCCGGCGGCCCGCTCGAAACGCCCGGCCAGGATGGTCAGGTCGAGTATCTGGCTCACCCGGTAGGTCCGCAGCTGCTCCCCGGCGCGGGCGACCAGGTACCACTTGCCTGCCTTCAGGACCAGGCCGTGCGGGTCGAGCCTCCTGGTGACCTCGGCGGGCGCCGCCCAGCGGCGGTAGCGCACCTCGACCGGGTGCTGGCTCCACACCGCGTCCGCCACCGCGGCCAGATAGGGCGAGGTGTCGCCGTGGTGGTACCAGCCGGGGGCGTCCAGGTAGAACCGCTCCTGGATCCGCCCGGCGCCCTCGCGCAGCTCGGCCGGGAGCGCGGCCTGCAGCTTGAGCTGGGCGGTGGCCAGGACGGTGCCCAGCCCGAGCTCGGCCGCGGCGCGCGGCATGCCCGCCAGGAAGAGCGCCTCGGCCTCGCCCGCGGTCAGGCCGGTCAGCCGGGTGCGATAGCCGCCGAGCAGCTGATAGCCGCCGGCCGGGCCGGCGTCGCCGTACAGCGGGATCCCGGCTGCGTGCAGGGACCCGACGTCACGGTAGATCGTGCGCACCGAGACCTCGAGGGCGTCGGCCAGCTGCCGGGCGGTCAGCCGTCCCCTGGTCTGCAGGAGCAGCAGGATCGAGACGAGGCGGCTGGCGCGCATGACACTGACAATAGGTGTCAGTGATCCAGGTTTACCCTCCGGGCATGCCTTTCAGCGAGAAGTTCCTGAGCGCGCCCGGTGTCATCGAGATCGGCGGGCGCCAGGTCAAGCGCTATCACATCAGCACCGCGGACAGCGGGATCGAAGACGGTATCCAGCAAGCCGCCTACGCGATGCTGCCGCGGCTGCTCCCTGACCCGGACGGCGAGACCCCGCCGGCGGGGTGGGTGGTCCTGCACCGCGGCCGCGATGCGGCCTTCTTGTGCGCGTATAGCTGGGTCTGGGGCAATGTCGTCGAATGCCGGACGGCGGCGGCGGGGATCCCGTTTCTCGGCTGTGATGATGAGGATCCGGAGAACTTCAGGCCACTGGACCGGCCGTGGGCCGGCTGCGTGTGGGAACTGGCCCCGTTCGGCCACGAGCGCTCCGCCTGGGTCCGGCACATTCTCGAGCCCGGCCAGCCTGAGCTGGCCGCCTACCTCGCTGACACGCTGCCGGAAGGCAAGACCGGGGGAGCGCGGTGAGTGCCCCGGACGAGGCGAGCGGCACTGGCGGCGCTGGCGGGTCTGCCGACTTCGACTTCCTGGCCGGCTCCTGGGACATCGCGCACCGGCGGCTGGCCAGGCCGCTGGCGGGCGGCCAGGAGTGGGATGAGTTTACGGGCACCTCGCGCTGCTGGCCGCTCTTCGGCGGTGCCGCCAACGTGGAGGAGATGCCCGCCCCGGACCGGGGCTTCACCGGCCTGTCGCTGCGGCTGTTCGACCCGGCGCGCGGACTGTGGTCGATCTACTGGGCAAATAGCAAGGACGGGCGGCTGGGCCTGCCGCCCGTTGTCGGCGGCTTCACTGACGGCGTGGGCCTGTTTTATGCCGATGAGCGGTTCGAGGGCCGCGATATCCGGGTGCGGTTCACCTGGACGGGGATCACGGCCATCTCGGCCCGGTGGGAGCAGGCCTTCTCGGCCGATCGCGGGCAGGCGTGGGAGACCAACTGGATCATGGAGCTGACCCGGCGGTCCTGAGCCTGCCCGGCCGGCCGGAGCTGGGCCGGCCGGAGCTGGGCCGGCCGCCCTGGCATGCGGCAGGATAGGCGCATGGTCATCAGGCAGCCTCCGGCCGGGCCGGGCGGCCAGGAGGGCCCGGCGCACCCGGCCGGCCCGGCGGCGGCGATGTTCGAGGCGGACGGGGCATCGGCCGGGCTCGGCATGGAACTGCTCGAGACCGGTGACGGCACGGCCACGGTGCGGATGACGGTCAGGGCGGACATGCTCAACGGCCACGGGATCGCGCACGGGGGCTACGTGTTCCTGCTGGCTGACAGCGCTTTTGCCTGCGCCTGCAACAGCCGGGGACCGATCACCGTCGCGGCCGGCGCTGACATCACGTTCGTGGCGCCGGCGCGCGCGGGTGATGTCCTGGTGGCCACCGCGGCGGAACGGGTCAGCTACGGCCGCAGCGGAATCTACGACGTTACGGTCCGCTCCGGCACGCAGATCGTCGCCGAGTTCCGCGGCCGGAGCAGGACGACCGGCTAGCCGCGGACGCCGCGCGGGCGCACGAGCGGACAGCTCCGCCGTGCCTTGACAGGCTCGCTTTCGCGCCCGCGGCGCCACCAGCGCCGCGGGCGCGGTGAGCACGGCGGTGTCAGCGCGCCGCCGTCCCGGCCACCCGCCCCGGCGTGATCCGGATCACCACGCGAATGACCCCCGGCGGCAGCTGAAGATACTCCTCGCCAGCACCCGGCCCTTCGTACTTTTCCGCTAGCGAAACGGCTAGCCGCCGCCCGGTGTCCACCGTGACGGCGGCCAGGCCGCGCACCTCGAGATACCGCTCGGGGTCGTGCCGGTCATACAGGCAGAGGCTGACCCGCGGCTCGCGGGCCAGGTTCCGCTCCTTGCGCAGGCCGGCCGCGCTGGAGATCAGCAGGTCATCCCCGTCGCGTCCCACCCACACCACCGAGGTCTGCGGGCTCCCGTCCGGATTGATCGTCGCCAGCACCGCGGGGTTGACATCATCGACGATCGCACGGGCGGCGGCGCTCAGCAAAGTCGGCATGATCGCGAGCGTAGAGGCCGCCCGCCGGCCGGTGTCAATGCCCGGGCCGCAGTCAGAACCTGTGGCTCGTGTGACTGAAAGCGCCCTTGGCGAAGGCGAGGACCCGGACGGGCCGCACCGAGAACACCAGGACCGCCTCCGAGAGGACCTCGTTCTCGTGGTGGTAAAAGCAGCCGTCGCGCACCAGGTACTGCCATCGCCCGTCCCACTTCGTGGCCCATACCCCGGCCAGGCGCGTGAGCACGTCGTCGTCGGTGACCTGCACGGCGTCACCCTCGACCATGACATCCAGCCCTCCGTCCCACTGGTTGCAGCCGGTCGTCAGGGTCACGTGGGCGTTGGCGCTCAGGTTGACGGCCTTCTGCTCAGCGGCGCCCGTGCAAAAGTGGATGGCGCCCTCAGCCCACACGGCCACCAGCGGCGTGACGTGCGGGCGCCCGTCGGCCCGGACCGTGGAGATCCAGAAAAGCTCGGCCGTCTCCAGTACCCGGCGGGTCTCATCCCATCCGGTGGCGCTGGCCGCCGGATCGCTGTATCGCTGATCAATCGCGGTTACTGGAGTCGTCATTGGTGCCCTTCCGTCGTCTGGCCGAGACTCGATGCAGCCTCGGTCATGGAGACGAGCGCGCGCCCCTGGAATCATCGCCGCCGCGCTGGCTGCCTAAGACGAGCTGGCCTGCTGGGTCGCGGCGTCGACGGTCTGCTCCAGCAGGACGGCGATGGTCATGGGCCCGACTCCGCCCGGAACGGGCGTCAGCAGGCTAGCCACCCCGAGGGCCTCGCCGAACGCGACGTCCCCGACGTTGCCGGGGTTGTAGCCGGCGTCGATGACGACGGCACCGGGCTTCAGCCAGCTGCCCCGGACGAACTCTGGCCTGCCGACCGCCGCCACGACGATATCGGCGGTCCTGACGATCTCCGGCAGGTCGCGGGTTCTGGAGTGGCAGTAGGTCACGGTCGCGTCGCGGGCGAGCAGGAGCATGCCGGCCGGCTTGCCGAGGATAGGGCTTCGGCCCAGCACCGCGGCGCGCTGCCCGCCGGGATCTACGTGGTAGGCATCCAGCAGCCGCATGATCGCGCCGGGCGTGGCGGAGGCGAAGCCCCGGTAGCCGAACGCGGCGGCGGCGAACGAGTGCATGGTGACGCCGTCCACGTCCTTGGCCGGATCGATGGCCTCGAATGCGGCCCGCTCGTCGATCTGGGCCGGGACGGGATGCTGCAGCAGGATGCCGTGCACCCCGGGGTCGGCGGACAGGGCGGTGATCGTGGCGACCAGCCCGGCCGTGGTGGCCTGGGCGGGCAGCGCGACGTGGCGGGAGCTGATGCCCGCCTGCCGGCACCGGTTCTCCTTCATCCGCACGTAGGTGACCGATGCGGGATCATCGCCCACGATCACGGTGGCCAGGCAGGGCCGGACGCCGGCGGCCGCTTCGAGCTCAGCTGCGCGGCTGGCGCTGCGGCTCATGATGTCCCTGGCCAGCCGGGACCCGTCCATCAGCTGCGCGGCCATTGCTGCCTCTCGTCGGCCCGACACGGCGGGCGGCCCGGTACGCTCGTCAGCCGGGGCGCCCGCAGCGTCTCATACTGTCAGCTGGACGCGGCGGAGGCGGCAGTGAGCCCGGAGCGCAGTTTCGCGGAGCGGCACGAGCTGGCGGGCGTGGTCCGCGCGGCGCTCGGCCCCCGGCGGCGCCTGGCCGCGGCCGAGCGGCTCCGGGGCGGCAGCAAGAAGGGCGTGTACCGCCTGACCCTCGACGATCAGGCCACCGTCATCTGCTACGTGTGGGATGCGGCGGAGAACTACTGGCCGGACCGGCCGGGCGAGGCGGGACAGGACCACGACGGCCCGTTTTCGGATGCGTCCGGTCTTGACCTGTTCGAGGCCAGCCACGCGCAGCTGGACGCCCTCGGCGTCCGGACACCGAGGATCTACGCGGCCGACCGCAGCCGGGCGGCCTATCCGGCGGACGTTGCCCTGGTCGAGGACGTGCCAGGGGAGAATCTGGAGACGCGGCTCGGCCGGGGCCGGCCGGGCGCGGAGCACAGCCTGGCCCGGCTCGGTGCCGCCCTGGCGGTACTGCACCAGCACCGCGGGCCGAGCGTCGGCAAGGTCGCCCTGGCCGGCCGCGGCAGCGCCGGGCGGGACCGTCCCTGCGAGCAGATCGTGCTCGATCGCGCGCTGGATGACCTGGAGCAGGCGGCCGCCAGGGTCGAGCGGGTGGCCGCCGCCCGCGCGCCGCTGGAGGCGCTGACGCGCCAGCTCGCCGCGGCGGTGCGCCCGCGCGGCCGGTACGGGCTGATCCACGGCGAGCTGGGGCCTGATCATGTGCTCATCGACGGGCACGGGCAGCCGGTCCTGATCGACATCGAGGGCGTCATGTTCTTCGACGTCGAATGGGAGCACGCATTCCTGGAGCTGCGCTTCGGCGAGCACTACCGGTGGCTGCGCGAGGACGGCCTGGACGAGCAGCGGCTGCGGCTCTACCGGCTGGCCCTGCACCTGTCGCTCATCGCGGGGCCGCTGCGGCTGCTGGATGGCGACTTCCCTGACCGGGCGGCGATGCTGCAGATCGCGCAGCACAACACGGCCAGGGCGCTGGCGTTCCTGCGCTAGGCCGGGGCGCTACTCGACGGTGACCGACTTGGCCAGGTTGCGGGGCTTGTCGATGTCGTGGCCCAGCGCCAGGGCGGCGTGGTAGGCCAGCAGCTGGAGCGGAATCGTCAGCAGGATCGCGTCGAGCTCGCGCTCGTTCTTGGGCACCGTAATCGCGGGCGCGGCCAGCTCTCCGACCGCGACGCCGGGGTGGGTGATGGCCACGAGCGGCCCGTGGCGGGCGGCGATCTGCTGCATGGCCGCGAGGTTGCGGTCGGTCAGCTCGTCGTCCGGCAGGATCGCCACGGTCGGCACGCCGGCGTCGATGAGCGCCAGCGGACCGTGCTTGAGCTCGCTGGCCTGGTACGCCTCGGCATGCCGGTAGGAGACCTCCTTGAACTTCTGGGCGCCTTCCCGCGCGACCGGGAAGCCGCGGACCCGGCCGATGAAGAACAGGCTCCGCGCGCCCGCCAGCCCGCGGGCGGCCTCGGCGATGCGGGTCTCGTCGCTGACGATCTGAAGGATCTGGCCCGGCAGCTCGCGCAGGCCCGCGATGATCCGCTGGCCATCGGTGATCGACAGGTCGCGGACCCGGCCGAGAGCCAGGGCGAGCATCGCGAACCCGATGGCCATGTGGGTCAGGGCCTTAGTCGAGGCGACCGCGATCTCGGGCCCGGCGTGCAGGTAGATCCCGCCATCGCACTCGCGGGCGATGGTGGAGCCCACGACGTTGACCAGCCCGATGATCTGGCCGCCCTTGCGCTTGACCTCCCGCACCGCGAACGCGGTGTCGGCGGTCTCGCCGGACTGGCTCACGGCGATGTACAGCGTGTCGGGCTCGATGATCGGGTTGCGGTAGCGGAATTCCGAGGCCGGCTCGGCGTCGGCCGGGATGCGGGCCAGCTCCTCGATGACCGCGGCGCCGCCCTGGCCGGCGTAGTAGGCCGAGCCGCAGCCGAGCACCTTCACCCGCCGGAAACCGCGCAGCTCGCGCGGCCCGAGGTTCAGCCCGTCGAGGCGGGCGGTGCCGAACCGGTCATCCAGCCGTCCCCGCAGCATCCGCTCGACCGAGGCGGGCTGCTCGAGGATCTCCTTGCGCATGTAATGCCGGTGCCCGTCGAGCCCGGAGTCCTGCGCGTCCACGTCAATGCTCGTGGGAGCCCTGGCCGTGTCCTGGAGGTCCCGGCTGAACGTGCGGAACTCGGACGGGGTCACCGTGGCCAGCTCGCCGTCATCGAGGTGAACCACCGAGCTGGTGTGCCGCACGAGCGCGGCCAGGTCGCTGGCCACGAACATCTCGCGATCGCCGATGCCGAGGATGAGCGGCGAGCCATTGCGGGCGGCCACGATCCGGTCCGGGTGCCGCTCGTCCAGGACCAGGATGGCGTAGGTACCGGTGATCAGGGACAGCGCCTCCAGGACGGCTCCTTCGAGTGACTCCGCGCCCGAGCGCGCGACGAGGTGGGCGATGATCTCGGTATCGGTCTCGGAGGCGAAGCTCACCCCCTGCGCCGTCAGGCGCTCCCGCAGCACAGCCGCGTTGTCGATGATGCCGTTGTGGACGACGCTGACCCGGCCGTCCTCACTGACCTGGGGGTGCGCGTTGAGCTCGGTCGGCGCCCCGTGCGTGGCCCAGCGCGTGTGCCCGATGCCGACCTTGCCGGCCAGCCGCCTGGGCAGCGAGGCCTCGAGATCACGGACGCGGCCGACCGTGCGGAAGACCCGGCCGCCCCCGGTGCCGAGGATCGCGATCCCCGCCGAGTCATAGCCGCGGTACTCCAGCTGGGACAGGCCTTCCACCAGGACGGGAACCGCGTTCTGGTGACCGGCGTAGCCGACTATTCCGCACATGACGGGCTGCTCCTTGCTGCTCGGGCCCTCGGCGGGGCTAGCCGTAGACGATGCGGCGCAGCTGGCGCTGCGATAGCGGGGGAGCGGTGACCAGGCGGCTGGCCAGCTCGCGGGCGATCAGGGCGAAGATCTCGTCGTTACGCTTGCCGTGCAGGTGGTGCCGGGCGTGGCGGCGCCGCACGTAGTCCTCGACCGGCTCGCGGTACCAGGCCAGGACATCCTCGACCACGCGGGCCGCCTCGGCGGGCGTCAGGCCCGTGGAGCTGGCTACCCGCTCGATGAGTTCGGCTTCCACCCGCCCTATAGTGCGTCTGCCGGAGGGCTAATGCCAAGTTCCTGCCCGGATTCGGGCAGGAAACTGGCAATTGCCGGGCGCAGGAGCCGGAGACGAGCTGAGCCCGGCGATTACTGCCGGTATCCGGCCAGGAACCGGCCGATCCGGCCGATGGCGGCATCAAGGTCATCGACGCGCGGCAGGGTGAGAATGCGGAAGTGATCGGGGCGCGGCCAGCTGAAGCCGGTTCCCTGCACCACCTGGATCTTCTCGCGGAGCAGCAGGTCGAGGACGAACTTCTCGTCATCGCGGATCTTGTGCATGGCCAGGTCGAGGCGCGGGAAGGCGTACAGGGCGCCTTTGGGCTTGACGCAGGAGACACCGGGGATCTCGTTGAGCTTCTCCCAGGCGCAGTTGCGCTGCTCATGCAGGCGCCCGCCCGGCAGCACCAGGTCGGTGATGCTCTGCCTGCCGCCGAGCGCGGCCTGGATCGCGTACTGGCCGGGAACGTTGGGGCACAGCCGCGTCCCGGCCAGGGTGGCCAGTCCCTCGAGGTAGCTCTTCGCGTGCTGCCGGGGGCCGGAGGCGACGAGCCAGCCGGAACGAAAGCCGGCCACCCGGTAGGCCTTGGACAGGCCGCTGAAGGTCAGGCAGAGCACGTCCGGGGCCAGAACGGCGGCGCACTGGTGCACGGCACCGTCATAGAGGATCTTGTCGTAGATCTCGTCGGCGAAGACCAGCAGCTGATGACGGCGGGCGAGATCGAGAATGCCCTCCAGCAGGGCCCGCGGGTAGACGGCGCCGGTGGGATTGTTGGGGTTGATGATCACGACTGCGCGGGTCCGGTCGGTGATCTTCGCCGCCATATCGGCGAGATCCGGCAGCCAGTCGGCGCCCTCGTCGCACAGGTAGTGCACGGCCCGGCCGCCCGCCAGGCTGGTCACGGCGGTCCACAGCGGGAAGTCCGGGGCCGGGATCAGCACCTCGTCGCCGTCCTCGAGCAGGGCCTGGACCGCCATCGTGACCAGCTCGGACACCCCGTTGCCGAGGAAGACGTCGTCGATCCCCACGTCCGGGAAGCCGAGATTCTCATAGTGCTGCACGACCGCGCGGCGGGCCGGCAGGATGCCCTGCGAGTCGCTGTAGCCGTGGGCGCTGGGCAGGTTCCTGATAATGTCCTGCAGGATCTCCTCGGGTGCCTCGAAGCCGAACAGGGCCGGATTCCCGGTGTTCAGCCGCAGTACGCTGTGACCGGCCCGCTCCAGCTCATCGGCGTACTCGATCACCGGCCCGCGGATCTCATAGCTGACCCCGGCCAGCTTGCTGGATTGCCTGAACTCCATGGGCGGTGGCCTCCCAGACCCGGATCCGGCGAAAGCGGTACTTGGCTCTGCCAAGTTACTACTTGGATATTCCAACTGTCTTCTAGACTGGCGGCATGCCGCGACGCAGTTACGACCAGTACTGCCCCCTCGCCCGCGGGCTGGACGTGATCGGGGAGCGCTGGGCCGTCCTGATCATCCGCGAGCTGCTGGCCGGCCCGCGGCGTTACACCGACCTGCACGCCGACCTGCCGGGAGTCAGCACCGATGTGCTGGCCGCCCGGCTGAAGGAGATGGAGCAGGACGGCCTGATCACGCACCACCGCCTGGCCCCGCCGGCCGCGGCCGCCGTCTACGAGCTCGCCCCCCGCGGCCGTGACCTGCTGCCCGCACTGACCGCCCTGGCGGACTGGGGCGCCGCCGGCCTGGCCCAGCGGCGCCCCACCGACGCCCGGCGCGCGCACTGGCTCGCCATCCCGCTCATGCGCCAGCTGGCCGACCTGGCCGCTCCCGGCTCGGGAGTCGTGGGCGTGCAGCTCGACGAAGGCGCCTTTCACGTCCTGATCAGCGACGCCGGGCCCGCCTACGCCCACGGGCCGGCCGAGCATCCCGATGCCCGGCTCACCCTGGACGCCGGCACCTGCCTGGCGCTCCTGCAGGACCCGGCCGCGCTGCGCGAGATGATCAAGACGGGCCAGGTAGACATCGACGGCGACAGCTCCCTGGCCCGTGCCCTGCGCGGCGACTGACCAGGAGGCCCCGGTGACGGCCGGCAGGCTGGATCACCTCGTCAAGCCGGGCAGCTGCGCGCCCTGACCGGCCCGGCGGGGGAGCGGGCCAGTGACTTCGCGCATCGATCCTGGCCCGCGCTGCGCGGGCACGAGAGCGCCCCTGGCGGCCGGCCGGCGCCGCGGGGGCATTGCGGGATGGGGCGCCGGGTCGCTGTCTATCCTGGTGTCGTGACTGCCGAGGCGCCAGGGATCAGCCAGATGACCAGGGTCGCCGCCTATGCGGTGTGCGTTGACGCGGGAAGGATCCTGCTCGCCCGCTGGGTCGGGCCCGACGGCAAGCGCTGGACCATGCCCGGCGGCGGCCTGGAGCACGGGGAGGACCCTTTCCACGCCGCTATCCGCGAGACGCTGGAGGAGACGGGCTACGCCATCGCGATCGAGAGCCTGCTGGGCATCGACTCGGTGCACCGGCGCCATCCGCCCGTCAGCGGCGGCCGCGAGGTGGACTTCCACGGGATCCGGATCATTTACGCGGCCCGGGTCGTCGCCGGCTCGCTGCGGCACGAGATCGGCGGCAGCACCGATCAGGCCGCCTGGATAGACCTGGACAAGGTCGCCGGGCTCGACCCGGCCGGCCTGGTGAACGTCGCGCTGGACCTGTACCGCGTCCGCCCGTCATCCGGCTGGCTGCCGGGAGAGGCCAGGAAAAACGTTACTTAACATAATGTACATTATCGGCTAATAGTGTAGGCGGATAATGGAGCCGGTCCTGCTGGCCATGGTGCTGAGGGCCGCACGCTGCTGCTGTTACCGCAGCAGGGGCTCTCAGCACCATGGGCACCGGCCTGGCCTCACCGGAAGACGATGACGACTGTGGCGTGGCGCGCTCGTTCAGGCACTTTCAGTTACGGTTCCCGCCGCGGGCGTGGGCACGGGCCGTCCGGCCGCTGAGCTGGCCCGCGCCAGCCTGGCCGGCTCTGCGGTGAGCTGCTGCGCCCAGGCATCGCGGCTCATGGTCAGGACCCGCATTCCGAGATAACCGAACGTGATCGCGACAATCGCCCACGTGACGACCGGCGTCCACTTGCTGTTGCCCAGCGCCGTGGCGTTGCTGCCGAGCTCGAACAGCGTGAGCGCCACGGCGGCCACCGGCACCCACAGCGGCGCGAACCCGGACCGGCGCAGCCCGATGGTCATCAGCACCATCCCGATCACGATCGCGAACAGCAGCGGCAGCAGGACGCCCTGGATGACCGAGGCGCGGTCGAGGTAGGCGGCCACCGCCGCGGGGCCGGCGCCGCCCGGTACGCGCGAGATCATGAGCTGCCAGGTTCCGTAGCCCATGTGGCCGAAGGCGCCCAGGAGCAGGAAGACCGCGCCGATGTGGCCGAGGACGACACCGCGGTGGCGCAGGAGGTGCAGCATGCCGCCCAGCGCGGGCACCACCAGGATCGCCGACAGCATGAAGATCAGCCCGGATAGCCAGATCCCGGAGTGATGGGCCGCGGCGATCGCCTGCAGTTCGGTGCCCGTGGTGCCCGTGCCCTCGTTCGCGTCGGGCAGGCACGAGAGCAGGCCGGCCAGGGAGAAGCCGATCAGGCTCACCCCGGCGACCGTCTTGCGGAAGCTGATCGGGTCGGACAGTGACAGCATGTCAGTGCTCCTTCACGAAGATGCCGGGCTCCATCGCGGAGATGGCGGTGAGCCTCGACGGTAGGCGCGCGCCACGGCCGGCCGCTTCTGCCGCCGGGCTGCTCCTGGTCCGCCGCCGGGCTGGCCTTTGTCTGTCTCAGGGCCGGCCGCGACTATGCCCCGCGGCCGATGTACGGCCGGGACCGACGGAACTACAGTTCCGATATGGCGAGGTTGCTGGCCCGTATGCGGACGGCCGAGGTGCTGGGCGCGCCGCTCGGCGATCTGGCCATGGCCGTCGTGCTGGCGCTCTTCGGCCTGGTCGACACGGTCTTCACCAGCCAGATGCAGTGGCTGGACCAGTGGCGGGGCCCGCGCCTGATCAACGCCATCGTGGTGCCCCTGGTCGCCCTGGCGCTGACCTGGCGGCGGCGCTTCCCGCTGACCGTGCTCACGGTCGTGCTGGCCGGGATGGTGTCGCTCTCGCTGGCCTACGGCGCGAGCCAGACGACGAGCAACGTGTTCGTCTCGGCCATCGCCATCTACTCGGCCGCCGTGTACGGGCGCTCCCTGCTGCTAGCCGCGGTGCTGATCGCGGTCGGCGTGGCGATCCGTGACGCGCACGATCCGGCCATCGTCACGTTCGGCGAGCACCTGTGGAGCGGGCTGTTCGCCGCGCTGGCGTTCCTGGTCGGCCTGGGGACGCGGCGGCGGCAGGCGCGCGCCCTGACCCTGGAAGAACGGGCCGCGGCCGTCGAGCAGGAGCAGCGGCAGCGGGCCGAGGCGGCCGCCGAGGAGGAACGCCGCCGGATCGCCCGCGAGCTGCACGACATCATCTCCCACAGCCTGGGCGTGGTGGTACTGCAGGCCGGAGCGGCCGAGCAGGTGCTCGACCATGATCCGCAGCAGGCCAGGGCGGTTCTGGAGACCATCCGCTCCACCGGCCTGGAGGCGATGGGCGAGATGGGCAGGCTGCTCGGGCTGATCCGGCATGACGCACCGGCCTTCCGGGAGCCGCAGCCGTCACTGGCGGACATCGACGCGATGGTGGCCAGTATGCGCGACGCAGGCCTCCAGGTTGACCTGGTCATTCACGGACAGCCTGATCAGCCGCTGCCGGCGGCCGTGGAGCTGTCGGTCTTCCGGATCGTCCAGGAGGGGCTGACCAACGCCCTGAAGCATGCGGGCACCGGCCCCGTCCGGGCCTCGCTGACCTTCAGCGGACAGGAGGTGGCGGTCGAGATCGCCGACGACGGCGCCGGCCCGGCGCCGGGGCGCGGGGCCCGGCTCGGTCTCATCGGCATGCGCGAGCGGGTCGCGGTCTTCGGCGGCTGCCTCGACGCCGGGCCGCGGCCGGACGGCGGGTGGACGCTGCGGGCCACGCTTCCGGTGACATCGTGATCCGGGTGGTCGTCGCCGACGATCAGGCGGTGGTGCGCGGCGGCCTGCGCATGATCCTGGAGGCCGCGGGGATCGAGGTGGCCGGCGAGGCCGGCGACGGGCGCGAGGCAGTCTCGCTGGTGCGGGAGCTCAGGCCGGACGTGGTGCTGATGGACATCCGGATGCCCGTGCTCGACGGGATTGAGGCCACCCGCCAGCTGTCCCGCGAGGAGGCGGGCACCAGGGTGCTGGTGCTCACGACCTACGGCGCTGACGAGTACGTCTACGAGGCCCTGCGCGCCGGGGCGGCCGGCTTCCTGCTCAAGACTGAGTCACCGTCCCGGCTGGTCGACGGGATACGCGTCGTCGCCGACGGCGAGGCCCTGCTCGCGCCGGACATCACCCGGCGGCTCATCAGCCAGTACGTGGCCGGAGCGCACCCCAGTCCCGCTCCCCCGCCCCAGCTGTGCGACCTTACGAAACGGGAACACCAGGTGCTGACGCTCATCGCACGGGGAATGTCGAACCTCGAGATCGCCCGGTCGCTCTACCTCAGCGAGGGCACCGTGAAGTCGCATGTCGGGCGCATCCTCGCCAAGCTCGGCCTGCGCGACCGGGTCCAGGCCGTGATCTTCTCCTATGAGCACCGCGTCGTGCAGCCCGGCGATCCCCGGTAAAGACCGGCTTCGTGGCAGCACTCCCCCGGCCCGGCCGGCCAGAAGCGGGCGGGCCGCCGCCGAGGGATCACGTGCTGAGGGCGTCGATGGCCTTCAGCCAGGAGAACAGGTGCGCCGGGCTCGCCCCGGTTCCCGGCTCGTGCCGGGGCTGCGCATCGCGGTCGAACAGGACCGTGACGCCCCACGACCGCAGCCGGGCGATGTTTTCGGCGAATGCCGGGTGCGCGGCATGCGCGCGGTTAGTGAAGGGCACCGCCACCACGGGCAGCCCTTTGCCGATCGCCTCGACCAGGATGCCGAGCGCGAGGGTGTCGCAGATCCCGGCGGCCCACTTGTTGATCGTGTTGACCGTCGCCGGGGCGACGATGATCGCATCGGCCTCGGGCAGGACATCGGGCTCGCCGGGATTCTTGTACTCGCTGCGGACCGGGTGGCCGGTCAGCCGCTCCAGAGCGGCAGGGTCCGCGAACCGCCGACCCGATGGAGTGGTGAGCACGCACACATCCCAGCCGCGTTCCTGAGCGAGGCGGACCAGCCGGGCCACCTCGGCCGCCGGCGGAGCCGCGCACGCGATCACGTACAGCACGCGAGTTGTCATGCCCGGAACTCAGGTGTCGTCGGTGGCCTGCATGCGCCGCAGCAGCGACTCAAGCTGTTCGGGCGGGGTCGCCGGCGTGACGGGTGCAGGCCAGTACTTCTTGCCTGGATCGCGCTGGGGCAGCGGCGCGGGGCTGGCCTCCGGCGGGCTGGGCGCGGGGGCGCCGCCTGCCTTACCTCGCACGCGCCGGGGCTTGCTCTCTTGCGTCATGCTCCCAGCCCCCCTGGGGGCGCGCTTAGGGATGATGCAGGGGCCCCTGATGACAGCCGAGCACATGATCACCGGTCGTTCAACCGGAACGATCTATTGTCACGAAGTAATTAGAGGATCAAGGTCGTTCCCGGCCACCGCCGAGCCGGATCAGTCGATCTCGGCCAGGGCCTGGGCGAACTGCGCGGCGTACAGCCGCGCGTAGGCGCCGCCGGCGTCGAGCAGCTCCCGGTGGGTGCCCTGCTCGACGATGCGGCCGGACTCCATCACCAGGATGAGGTCGGCATCGCGGATCGTGGACAGGCGGTGGGCGATGACGAAGCTGGTGCGGCCCTCGCGCAGCGAGTTCATGGCGTGCTGGATGAGCACCTCGGTGCGGGTGTCGACCGAGCTGGTCGCCTCGTCCAAGATCAGGATGGCCGGCCGGGCCAGGAACGCCCGCGCGATGGTGATCAGCTGCCGCTCCCCCATGCTGACGCTCGAGCCCTCGTCGTCCAGGACGGTGTCGTAGCCGTCCGGCAGGGTGCGCACGAACCGGTCCACGTAGGTGGCCTGCGCCGCCTCGATGACCTGCTCGCGGGAGGGCCCGTCGGCGCCGTAGGCGATGTTGTCCGCGATGCTGCCGCCGAACAGCCAGGCGTCCTGCAGCACCATCCCGGTCCTGGACCGCAGGTCGTCGCGGGTCATGGCGGTGATATCCGTGCCGTCCAGGGTGATGCTCCCGCTGCTGACCTCATAGAAGCGCATCAGCAGGTTGACCAGGGTCGTCTTGCCGGCGCCCGTCGGGCCCACGATGGCGACGGTCTGCCCTGGCTCCACGGTCAGTGACAGGTCCTCGATCAGCGGCACGTCCGGGAAGTACCGGAAGCTGACATCGCGGAATTCCACCCGCCCGTGCACCTGCGCGGGCCGCAGCGGCTGGGCCGGGTCGGGGTCCTGCTCGTCGGCGTCCAGCAGCGCGAAGACCCGCTCGGCCGACGCGACGCCGGACTGCAGCAGGTTGGCCATGCTGGCTACCTGGGTGAGCGGCTGGCTGAACTGCCGCGAGTACTGGATGAACGCCTGCACCGCCCCGAGCGATAGCGCGCCGGAGGCCACCTGCAGGGCCCCGACCACGGCCACCAGGACGTAGTTGAGGTTGCCGACGAACATCATCACCGGCTGGATCGTCCCGGAAATGAACTGAGCCCGGAAGCTGGCGCCGTACAGCTTCTCATTGTGCTCGGTAAAGGTGCGCATCGCCTCCTCGCTCTGGCCGAAGACCTTGACCAGCGAGTGCCCGGTGTACATCTCCTCGATGTGGCCATTGAGCTTGCCGGTGGTCGACCACTGCCGGATGAACTGCGGCTGGGCGCGCTTGCCGATCCGGGTGACCAGGAACACCGAGAGCGGGACGGTGACCAGCGCGATCAGCGCGAGCAGCGGCGAGATAAGCAGCATCGCGATCAGGACGCCCGCAATGGTCAGCACGGACGTCACTATCTGGCTCAGTGTCTGCTGCATGGACTGCGCGAGGTTGTCGATGTCGTTGGTCACGCGGCTGAGGACCTCGCCGCGCGGCTGGCGGTCGAAGTAGCTCAGCGGCAGCCGGGACAGCTTGGCCTGGACCTGCTCGCGCAGCCGGAATATCACCCGCTGCACCACGGTGGTGGTGACCCGCCCCTGCATCAGGCTGCCGACCGAGGACGCCGCGTAGATCGCCAGCACGATGACCAGCACCCGGCCAACCTGGCTGAAGTCGATGCCCTGCCCGGCCGTCACGTGCGGCGAGCTGACCAGGTTGGCGAGGTTGCCCTGGCCGTGCTGGCGCAGCCGGGCCGCCGCCTGCGCCTTGGTCACGCCCGGCGGGATCTCGCGGCCTATCACCCCGTAGAAAATCAGGTTGGTCGCGGCGCCGAGGAGCCTCGGCCCGAGCACCGACAGCGTGACGCTGACGGTGGCCAGCACCAGGGCGAGCGCGGCCAGCGGGCGTTCCGGCCGCATCGTGCCCAGCAGCCTGCGGCTGGAACCCCGGAAATCCAGCGACTTCTCGGTCGACATGCCGCTCATGAACGCGGCTGGTCCCCGGCCGCCCGGTCCCGTGCCGGGAGCAGGCCCCGGGCCGCGCTGCGGGACCGCCCGCTCCCCGACGCCGCCGATGGCCGCCGGCCCCCCGGTGCCGCCGGCGGCCGGCCGCTCCCCCGCGCCGTTGGCTGATGGCGTGCTCATGCCGCGGCCTCCTGCTCGGTCAGCTGGGACAGGACGATCTCGCGGTAGGTCTCGTCGGTGCTCATCAGCTCGTCATGCGTGCCGGTCGCGACCACCCGGCCCGCGTCGAGAACCACGATCCGGTCGGCCTGGCGGATCGTGCTGACCCGCTGGGCGACGATGATCACGGTGGCGTCGTGGGTCTGCGCCGCCAGCGCCGCCCGCAGCGCGGCGTCGGTGGCGTAGTCGAGGGCTGAGAAAGAGTCGTCGAACAGGTAGATCTCCGGCCGGTGCACCAGGGCGCGGGCAATGGCCAGGCGCTGCCGCTGGCCGCCGGACACGTTGGTGCCGCCCTGGGCGATCTTCGCGTCGAGGCCGCCCGGCATCCGCTCGACGAAATCGCGGGCCTGCGCCGTCTGCAGCGCCCGCCACAGGTCCTCATCGGTGGCGTCCTGGTTGCCGTAGCGCAGATTCGAGGCGACGGTGCCGGAGAACAGGTACGGCTTCTGCGGCACGAAGCCGATGGCGTCCGACAGGGTCTGCGGATCCAGCTCCCGGACGTCGACATTGTCGACCAGGACGCTGCCGCCAGTGGCGTCCATCAGCCGCGGGATCAGGTTCAGCAGGGTGGTCTTGCCGCTGCCCGTGCCGCCGATGATGGCGGTGACCTCGCCGGGCCGGGCGGCCAGGCTGATGCCGTGCAGCACCGGATCCTGCGCGCCGGGATAGCGGAACTCCACGTCCCGCAGCTCCAGGTGGCCGTGCACCGCCGCGACGCGCACCGGATCGGCGGGCTGGATGATGTCAGGCTCGGTGTCGAGTACCTCGACCATGCGCTCGGCGCAGACCTCGGCGCGCGGCACCATCACGAACATGAACGTCGCCATCATCACCGACATCAGGATCTGCAGCAGGTAGGTCAGGAACGCGGTCAGCTGGCCGATCTGCATGGAGCCGTTGGCCACCAGGTGGCCGCCAAACCACAGGACGGCGACGCTGGAGAAGTTGAGCACCAGCATTACCGACGGGAACATCAGCGCCATCAGCCGGCCGGTCCCGAGCGAGACGTCCATCAGCTCGGTGCTGGTCGACTCGAAGCGCTCGCGCTCGCGCTCCTCGCGGACGAAGGCCCGCACCACCCGCACCCCGGTGATCTGCTCGCGCAGCACGCTGCTGATCTGGTCAATGCGCTCCTGCATGAGGCGGAACAGCGGCCGCATCCGCCAGATGATGAGCCCGACGATGATGGCCAGGAGCGGCACCGCGACCAGGAGCAGGGAGGACAGCTCGACGTTCTGGTTGAGCGCGAGCAGGATGCCGCCGACGCACATGATCGGCGCCGACACCATCAGGGTGAACGTCATCAGGGCCAGCATCTGGACCTGCTGGACATCGTTGGTCGTCCTGGTGATCAGCGAGGGCGTGCCGAACCTTCCGACCTCGCGGGCGGAGAAGGCCATCACCCGGCTGAACACCGCCTGGCGCAGGTCGCGGCCCACGGCCATGGCCGTGCGCGCGCCGAAGTAGACAGCGCCGGTCGCGCAGGTGATCTGCAGGAGCGCCACGCCCAGCATCAGCGCGCCGGTGTGCAGGATGTACCGGGTATCGCCGGTGATGACGCCGTTGTCGATGATGTCGGCGTTCAGGGTGGGCAGCAGGAGGGTCGCCAGGGTCTGCACCAGCTGCAGCAGGACGACCAGGATCAGCGGCTTGCGGTAGGGCCGCAGGTGGTCACGCAGAAGTCGGATCAGCACGGCAGCTCACTAGCTAGAGGCAGACGATCATCAGCTGAGGCGCGCAGGCCGGGCAGTCCCTCGGTCAGGTCCCGGAGCGCCAGCCGGATGAGCGGTGCCAGGGCGGTCGGCGGATCAGCGAAGAGCCAGTGCTCCATGGCGGTCTGCGTGGCCGCAGTGATCGCGCCCGCGATGACCCTGGGGAACATATCGCGCTCAGGATCGGTGCCGGTGCGCTCGGCGATGGCCCCGGCGAGGGCGTGCTGGGCCACGTACTGCGTTTTGAGGTACTCCCCCTGCAGTTCGGGTGAGCTGATGACCAGGCGCACGCCGGCGATCCAGTCCTTGCCGGGCGCCTGGTCGGCGGCGGCGTACAGCTGCAGGACTGCGTGGGTCACCGCATCCCACAGCGGCTCGCCCGCCGGCCGGCCGCGCAGTGCCTCCCCCACTCGCCGTCCCCGTTCCGCCGCGAGGGCACAGATGGCCTCGTACTTGCTGGAGAAGTAGTTGTTGAACGTCCGCGGCGATACTCCCGCCGCGGCCGCAATATCCTCGACGTGCACGTTCTCCAGCCCGCGCTCGACAGCCAGGCGCATGGCCTGGAAGCCCAGCGTCTCCCTGGTCGCCAGCTTCTTGCGCTCGCGCAGCCCGCCAGGCTGGTCGCGCAGGCCGCCGGGCTGGTCGCGCAGCCCGCCAGGCTGGTCGCGCAGCCCGCCGGGCTGGCTCGTGTCGGGCAGGGATTCGGCGGTCACGCCGACCAGCATAGCCAAAGTTTCGCATCACGCAAGTTTGCGCAACTCGCAGTTTTAGGCGTGTCGGGCCTGGCCAGGCTCGCGGGGCCCGGCTAGCGAGTTTGCGAAGTCATCGCCCGGCGGCGCCCCCCGAGGGATCCATGTCGTATTTCCGCTAGCCCGGACCTGCAGGTCCCGGCGATGCTGGCTAGATGCACAACGACACCGAGCGATGCGTGCGGGCCGTTCAGTCCAAGGACGCCCGTTTTGACGGCTGGTTTTTCACGGCGGTCATCACCACCGGGATCTATTGCCGGCCGAGCTGCCCGGTGGTGCCGCCCAAGCCGCGGAACATGCGCTTCTTTCCCAGCGCTGCCGCCGCGCAGCAGGCCGGCTTCCGGGCCTGCAAGCGATGCCGGCCCGACGCCAGCCCCGGCTCGCCGGAGTGGAACGAGCGCGCCGATCTGGTGGCCAGGGCCATGCGCCTGATCGCCGACGGGGTCATCGACCGGGACGGCGTTCCCGGCCTGGCGGCCCGGCTCGGCTACAGCGTCCGGCAGGTCGAGCGGCAGCTGCTCGCCGAGCTCGGCGCCGGCCCGCTGGCCCTGGCCAGGGCGCAGCGGGCGCAGACCGCCCGGCTGCTGATCGAGACCAGCGAGCTGCAGATGGGCGACGTCGCGTTCGCGGCCGGGTTCTCCAGCATCCGGACCTTCAACGAGACGGTGCTGGAAGTCTTCGCGCTGGCCCCGACCGAGCTGCGGCGCCGGGCCGGCCGGGGCGGCGCCCCCACCGCCGGTGCCCTGCCGCTGCGGCTGCCGTTCCGGGCGCCGCTGATCCCGGACAGCCTGTTCGGTCATCTGGCCGCCACGGCCGTGCCCGGTGTGGAGGAATGGCGGGACGGGGCCTACCGGCGCACCCTGCGCCTGCCGCACGGCCACGGGGTCGTGACGCTGGCGCCGGGCGCCGAGTACATCGCGTGCCAGCTCGCCCTCACCGACCTGCGTGACCTGGCCATCGCGATCAGCCGGTGCCGGCGGCTGCTCGATCTGGACGCTGACCCGGTGGCCGTGGCTGACCTGCTGCGCGCCGACCCGGTGCTGGCTCCCCTGGTGGACAAGTCACCCGGCCGGCGGGTGCCCAGGACCGTGGACGCCCGCGAATTCGCCGTGCGCGCCGTACTCGGGCAGCAGGTGTCGACCGCGGCGGCCCGCACGCACGCGGGCCGGCTCGCGGCGGCCCACGGCGAGCCGGTTGACGACCCGGCGGGCGGGCTGACCCGCCTGTTCCCCGCCATGGACGTCCTGGCGGCGGCTGATCCGGGGACGCTCGCCCTGCCGGCATCCCGGCGCGAGACGTTCACCCGGCTCACCACCGCCCTGGCCCGAGGCGAGATTGACCTGGGCGTCGGCAGCGACTGGCCGCAGGCCAGGGCCGGCCTGGCCGCGCTGCCCGGCGTGGGCCGGTGGACCGTCGAGACAATAGCGATGCGGGGGCTGGGTGACCCGGACGCGTTCGTTTCGAATGATCTTGGAGTCCGCCGGGCCGCCCGGCAGCTCGGCCTGCCCGCGACCCCGGCCGCGCTCACCGCGCGCGCCGCCGCCTGGCAGCCTTGGCGCGCCTACGCGGTCCAGTACCTCTGGGCGACCGGTGATCATGCGATCAACCGGCTGCCCGCGGCCTGAGACACGGACTAGATGAAAGGACCTGCGATGACTATCAGCACGCCGGCCGGACGACGTACGCACACGGTCACCGGCAGCCCGGTGGGGCCGCTCACCCTGGTCGCCGTCGACGGCGCCCTGGCGGGCCTGATAATGACCGAGCACCGGCACGCGCCGCCGCCGGAGACCTTCGGCGCGGCTGACCCCGGCCCGTTCGCCGAGGCTGTCGACCAGCTGGAAGCGTATTTCGCCGGGGACAGGACCGAGTTCGACCTGGACCTCGCGCTGGCCGGGACCCGGTTCCAGCAGCGGGTCTGGAAAGAGCTCCAGGCCATCGGATACGGCGAGACGATCTCCTACGGCCAGCTGGCGCAGCGGATCGGCCAGCCGACCGCATACCGCGCGGTCGGCCTGGCCAACGGCAGGAACCCGGTGAGCATCATCGTGCCCTGCCATCGCGTGGTCGGCTCCGACGGCAGCCTGACCGGCTACGGCGGCGGCATGGAGCGCAAGCAGTTCCTGCTGGCGCTTGAGCAGCGGGTCAGCGGCCAGACGCTGGCGTGAGCATCTCGTGGAAGCGCCGGGCGAACAGGTAGGCATCGCCCGGCCACCGTGCCGACAGGTACCTGCCGTCCTGCACCACGAACGCGTGCGAGTCGTCGGTCGCGCTGCCGCGCGCCGTCGTGCGCGGCCCGCGCTCGAACTGGCCTGGCGAGCGCAGCGACGCCGTCACCTCATCCTCGACATACGCCGGATAGGTCCGGTAGTAACGCCCGAGGCGCCAGGCGGTGGCGAGATAGGCGCCGCGCTCCATGTACCTGGGCAGGCACGTCGTGCGCTGACCGGCCAGGACGCTGCGGCCGGTGCGCGGATCCAGGGTCCGGGCCAGGACCAGGACGCCATGGCAGATCGCCGCCACCGGCCGCTCCAGCGCCCAGAACTGGGCGACCTTGTCCCGCAGCTCGGCCGAGCCGAGATACTGGCGCATGCCGGGCGCATGTCCTCCCGGCAGGATCAGTCCGTCAAAGGCGGCGGGTTCCAGCGCCCGCCAGCTGACCGGCGCCCGGAACTCGGGCGCGCGGGTCAGCTGGGCGTAGCAGTCGCGCGGCTGGGGGGCCGCGCCGAGCCGGCCGAAGATCACGCCGGTGAGCAGGCGGGGATCGCAGCTGGGCGTCACGTCACCGTCCTGCGTGGCGAACACGACGCTGTGGCCGCGGTCGGTGAGCAGCCGCCATGGCACGGCGACCTCGGTGGTGTCGAAGTCGGTGTCCGGCACGGGCATCAGCAGCCGCACGGTGCCTTCATGCTCCCTATTGTTTCCTATCCGGATTGTTTCCTATCCGGCCAGTACCGCGACGATGGCATCCACGTACCGGCGCAGCTGGCTTCCGTCGCCGTCATGGGTCGGATTGACCTCGGTGAGGACCAGGCCGGCGAAGGACGGATCGCCGCGCAGCACCCGCAGGCAGGTGACCGCGTCCTCCAGGCGGACGCCGGAGCCGTAATGCGGGAAGTTGCCCAGCGGAAGGTCACCGGAGTCGATCAGGTCCACGTCGAAATGAATCACCATGGGCCCGCTGGCCGCGCCGATGGCCGACAGGGCCCGCGCGGCCGCACCAGCCGGGTCCGCGATCAGCTCGGGCGCTTCCTGGAAGCTCACGCCGCGCTCGGCCAGGAACCGCCGCTCCGCGTCGGTGGTCTCGCGGGGATCGGGCCCGACAATCGCCAGCCGGGCCGGGTCCAGCAGCGGGATCGCGCCGCCGAGGCCGGCCAGCTCGGGTGCCCCGCCGCCGAGCAGGTGGGTGACGCCCATCGAGTCCCCGATGCCGGAGCCGCCGGAGTCCGGCAGATGCAGGTCAGAGTCACCGTCAACGTAGGCCAGGCCGACGTCCGGATGGCGGCGCCGAAAGCCGGCGATCACGCCGAGCGTGATGGTGCAGTCGCCGCCGACGACCAGGGGCAGGCGCCCCGAGTCCAGGGCGCCCGCGACGGCCTCGGCCACCTCGCGGGCTACACCGGCGATGGCGGCCAGGTTGCGGCGGCCCGGATGCTCGTGATCTACGGCGAACATGGCACCGGGCAGGTCACCGGCGTCATCGATACCAAGGCCGGCCTCCTGCAGCCGTTTCACCAGGCCTGCCTCGCGCAATGCCCGCGGCGCTCGCTCCTGCCCGGCGTGGTGGGCTCCCGCGCTGGTCGGGACTCCGATGAGGACCGTGTCGGACATGCCGCCTCCTCGTTTCGTCACCTTCTTTGATTAAATGATGGTGACGGAAGCCTATCGCAGGCGGCCAGCCCTGTCGAAACCATCAGATGCATTATGATGGTGACGTCAGTGCGCGTGGCCTGGCAGCGCGAGGAGTCGGAAATGCCCGGCAGTACGGTCCGTGCGGCACGCCCGCCGCAGATCAGTCCCGCTCCTGGTGAGCTGGAGAAGGTACGTGCCTTCGTCAATACGCGGGACATCGACGAGGGCACTGACGACCTCGCCTCCACCGCGGGACTGGCGGACTGGCTGGCCCGCGCTGGCCTGATGCCCGCTGCGGGCCCTGCCCCGCCGGGCGCCGCCGTTCGCGCGCGCCCGGCGCCCGTCATCGCGGCGGACCTGGAGCGAGCCGTCGCCGTGCGCGAGTCCCTGCGCGGCATACTGCGCGCACACGTGAGCGGGCCTGACGGCCGTGCCGGCGTCCGCGCCAGCGATCATGTCAGCGGGAGCGCCGGGGAGAGCGCCGCCGATCTGCGCCGGATCGCAGTCGCGCTGCCCGTGCGTCTTGAGGTCGCCGGCGACGGCCGGGTCACGCCCGTTCCGGCTGGCTCCGGCACGGACGCCGCGCTGGCCGCGCTACTGCTGATCGCCGCCGAGAGCGCCGCGCTCGGCACCTGGCTCCGGCTGAAGGCATGCGGCGCGGATGACTGCCAGTGGGCGTTCTACGACCGCTCCCCCACGCAGAACGGGTGCTGGTGCACGATGCAGGTGTGCGGTGCCCGGGCCAAATCGCGCGCCTATCGCCGGCGCGCAGCCAGCTCACGCCCGCCCGGCGGGCCGCGCTAGCCGGGCGCATTCCTTGACCGGCCGGGCGGTCGCGCTGACATCAGCCGGCCAGCATGTGCCCAGTGGGTCCGATGGCTACCGCTCCGGCAGGCGCGCCAGGATCTGCTGCACCGTGCCCTTCATCTCGGCCATGTCCGAGCGGAGCGCGGCCACGTCGGCCTTGAGCTCCGCGACGTCGGCCTTGAGTTCCGCGACGTCGGCCTTGAGCTCCGCGACGTCGGCCTTGAGCTCCGCGACGTCGGCCTTGAGCTCCGCGACGTCGGATGTCAGGACGGCGAGCGTGCGTGAGTGGCGGTCCTGGGTCCTGCGGATACCGGCCAGATCGGCGCGCAGCTGCTGCTGGCTTAGGGCGAACGCCTCGGCCTGGCCAGGGCCGGACCAGGTCTCCAGCCTGTCTGCGCGCATCTCTAACATCCCCACGCGATCCTCGATAGCAGTCATGAAGGCGATGCTACGAGCGGCCTCCGACAGAGGGAATCGTAGCGCCGCGGGCCAGGCATCGGGTCCGGATCGGCTGTCAGGTCCCCGGATAGTGCGTCATCCTGGTCAGGCAGGCCAGGGCTGCCGCCCACGAGGGGAGAGCGAGCATGAGCTCAGCGAGGCACGACCACGCCGGCATCGATGATGCCGAGCTGATCGAGGTGGCCGACGGGGTGTTCGGGTACATCCAGCCGGACGGCAGCTGGTTCATCAACAACACCGGCTTCGTGGCCGGCTCGGCCGCCGTCGTGGCCATCGACAGCTCGTCCACCGAACGCCGGACCAGGGCCATGATCGAGCGCATCGCCTCGGTCACCCCGGCGCCGGTCCGTACGCTGGTGAACACCCACAGTCATCCGGACCACACCAACGGCAACTACCTGTTCGCCGATGCCACGATCGTCGCTCACGAGCTGACCAGGGCGGAAATGCTGCGGCCGCTCCCGCCGATGGAGGGACTGTGGGAGCCGGTGGAGTGGGGCGAGCTCCGCCGCCGCCCGCCCGAGCTCACCTTCCGCGACAGCGTCACGATCTGGTCCGATGACGTCGAGCTTCAGGTGAGGTATGTCGGGTCGCCCGCGCACACCACGAACGACAGCATCATCTGGCTGCCCGCGCGCCGGGTGCTGTTCACCGGTGACCTGGTGTTCAATGGCGGCACTCCGTTTATCCTGGCCGGCTCGGTGGCCGGCACGATCGACGTGCTGGAAAACGTGGTGCGGCCGGTCCCGGCTGAGGTGCTAGTCCCCGGTCACGGCGCCCCGTGCGGCCCGGGCATCATCGACGACATGCTGGCCTATCTCCGTTTTCTGCAGGAGACCGCACTTGCCGGTCACGCGGCAGGCCTGTCGCCGCTGGAGGCGGCCCGGCAGGCGGACCTCGGCCCCTTCGCCGGCCTGCTTGACGCCGAGCGGCTGGCCGGCAACCTCCACCGGGCCTATGCCGAGCTCGGCGGCGCACCGCGTGGCGCGAGCATCGACATGGCGGCCGCCTTCGCGGACATGATCGCCTACAACGGCGGGAGGCCGCTGAGCTGCTATGCCTGATGCCCGCGCTCAGGGGCACCGACGGCGCCCTGAGCGTGCGAACATCAGTCCTCCGCGTCGAAGAGCGCGCTGACCGACTCGCCCTCGTGGATCCGGCGGATCGCCTCCGCGAGCGCAGGCGCGAGCGAGATGACGTGCAGCTTGGGCCCGCGCTCGCTCTCGGGGATCATCACGGTGTTGGTGCAGACAATCTCCAGCACCTCGGGCCAGGCGGCGATCCGCTTGAGCGCCCCGTCGCAGAACAGGCCGTGCGTGCACGCGATCCGCACCGAGCGGGCGCCGTGCTCGCGCAGCCTGCCGAGCAGCTCGAGGATGGTCGTGCCGCGGGCGATCTCGTCATCCAGGACGATCACGTCGCGCCCGGAGACGTCGCCGATGATGGAGGTGATCGTCACGCGCTCGTCACTGTGCCGCTCCTTGGCGCCGGCGGCGACCGGCAGGCCCAGCATCCGGGCGAGCGCGGCGGCCTGCTTGGCGTTGCCCAGATCCGGCGAGACGACCACCGCCCCGGTCAGGTCCCGGCCGCGGAAATGAGCGGCGATCTCGCGGCGCGCATGCAGATGGTCGACGGGCACCGAGAAGAACCCGTGCACCTGCGGCGCGTGCAGGGTCATCGTCAGGACCCGGCTCGCGCCCGCGGTCACCAGCAGGTCAGCGACGAGGCGGCCGCCGATCGACACCCGCGGCATGTTCTTCTTGTCGGACCGGGCGTAGGCGTAGTGCGGGATCACTGCCGTGACCCGAGCTGCCGAGGCGCCGCGCGCTGCGTCCAGCATGAGCAGCAGCTCGACCAGGTGCTCTTGCACGGGCGCCCCCAGCGGCTGGATCAGGAAGACGTCCCGTTCCCTGCAGTTGGACTGCAGCTGCACTTCCAGGCAGTCGTTGGCGAAACGCCGCAATTCGGCGTTGCGCAGTGGCACCCCCAGCTGCGCGCAGATTTCCGCTGCCAGGCCAGGATGGGCACTTCCGCTGAAGACCGCGATCTCGCGCACAAGGCTCAGGCTAGGTCCTCAGGCACCAGTGTCGGTGTTTCTGGCCAGATCGGATGCCATCTTCCTGCCCGCTGCCCGCAGCCAGCGCGCCGGATTCGCCCGTGCGGCGGCGGCGCTGCCGGCCAGGCCGGCCAGCGCCACGGACCGCACGACCCCGGGGGGCGGCTTCGCCGCGATCATCCCTGCGACCAGGGCCGCAGGCACGCTCGCGCGGTCAGCCGCCGCGAACACTTCCCCGGCCACCTTGCCGTCCGCTGACGTCCCGTCGTAGCTTCCCTCGCCGGTGATCACCAGGTCAGCTCCGTCCAGGGCTCTGTCGAGGCCGGCCAGCCGGCCCAGTTCCGCCGCTCCCGGCGTGATAGCCGCCCCCCATGCGGCCGCGAAACCATAGGCCGTGCCGCCCGCCGCCCCGGCGCCAGCGGCGGCCGGCTCGCCGCCGAGCAGGGCGGCCAGGCGCTGCAGGCCCGCCTCCAGGACCTGTACCTGCCCGGCATCCGCCCCCTTCTGCGGGCCGAAGACCGCGGCCGCGCCGGCCGGGCCGAGCAGCGGGGCCCGGACATCGGTCAGGCAGGTCACCCCGCCCGGCGGGGCCGGGCGCAGCCCGGACAGGTCGCAAACGGCCAGATCGGCCAGCATCCCGCCGCCGGGCGGCAGGTCCCGGCCGGCGGCATCGAGGAAACGCGCTCCGAGGGCGGCCAGCGCCCCGGTGCCGCCGTCGGTCGATGCCGAGCCGCCCAGCGTGATCAGCAGCCGCCGCGCCCCGGCATCCAGCGCGTGGCCGATCAGCTGTCCGGTTCCGGCGGTGTGCGCGTGCAGGGGCTCGGGCGCCGCCAGCAGCGGCAGTCCGCTGGCGCGGGCGAGCTCGATGACGTGGGTTTCGCCGGGAAGTTCCAGCCAGCAGCTGGGCACGCGTCGTCCGCCGGGGCCGGTGACCTCAGCCCGGTGCCACCGGGCGTTCCCCGCGGCCGCGGCCAGTACCTCCAGCGTTCCCTCGCCGCCGTCGGCCAGCGGAAGCCGCGTGAGGTGATCGGCGGGGCGGGCGCTGAGCCAGCCCTCGGCGATGGCCGCGGCCGCGTCGGCGGCGCCGATGGTCCCCTTGAAGGAGTCGGGCGCGACAACGATCCGCATCAGGCCTGATCATCGGCGGCTGGCTGCCGCGAGGCGACGTACGGCGGCAGGCCGAGCCGGTCCCTGATGGTCTGCTGGATGTCCTCGCGGTCCGGCCGGGCATCAACGGTGATGACGTATTCCTTGCGGCGGAAGATGTCGAGTACCGGGTTGGTCTTCTCGTGATAGTCGCGGAGCCGGACGGCGAGGGCCTCCTCGGTGTCATCCTCCCTGGTGACGAGCTCGCCGCCGCAGGAATCGCACTTTCCGTCGGACTTCGGGCTGTCAGCGATCAGGTTGTAGTCCATGCCGCAGCCTGAGCACAGCCGTCGCGCCAGCACCCGGCGGCGGACCTCGCTGTCGGGCATGTCCAGGTGGATCACGCCGTCGATGTCGTAGCTCTCCAGGAAGAACTCGGCCTGCCGGCGGTTGCGCGGGAAGCCGTCGATGATGAACCCGTAGTTCCAGTCATGCTGGGCGAGCCGATCGGAGACCACGCCCTGGACCAGGTCATCACCGACCAGCTCGCCCGCGGCCATGATGCGCCGGACCTGCGCGCCGAGCTTGGTGTGCTGCTGGACATTCCACCGGAAGATGTCGCCGACGCTCATGTGCACCAGATCGAGGTCCTCAGCCATCATTCTGGCTTGGGTGCCCTTGCCGCTGCCCTGCACGCCCATGATGACGTATTTCCGCATGCCGACACCATGGCATGCGGGTGACGGGCCGGGAGCGTTAGGGCACCTTATTGCGCCCCAGGGCGTAGATCGCGCTCGGGCCCGCATCGCTGGGATGGCCGGACTCGAGTTCCCTGACGTCCAGGAGCTCGTATCCGGCCCTGGCCAGCGCCCGGCAGGAGGCGGCGTTGTCTTGCTGGACGGCGACCGCGATGACGTCCGCGTCGGCGTAGCGGGCGAAGACAGCCGGGCCGAAGAGCCTGATCACCTCGGTGCCCAGGCCCCGGCCGCAGTCGGCCGGATCCCCGATCAGGTAGTCGATGCCGGCTGCGGCCGGCACGCCCATGGCGCGGTCCCACTCCGGATCGTCAGCGATGCGGTAGCACTGGATCAGGCCGATGGCCCGCTGGTCTTCCTCGATGATGAACACCCGCGTCGGGTCGTCTCCGTCGACGCACGGCCCGTACTCGGCCTCGATTTCCCCCGGGCTGAGCGGCTCGCGCCACCAGGCCAGGACGTGCGGCGCATGCAGCCAGGTGTGCACCAGGCCGAAGTCACCCCGCGAGAGCGGCCGGAAGGCGATGGTCATCTGCTTTCCCCGCTTTCCCCGCTTCCCCGAGTCGTCATGCTGAGTATTCAGTCGCTGGCCTCAGTGTTAATTGAGCCGCACGAGGGTGCTCCCCCGGCTGGATTATCCCTGCGGCTCGCCGGTGGCTGCGCGGCATCACCGCCATGCAGGGCGAACCGCCGCTCGCACCAGCGGCGCAGCTTGGGGTCCAGCGAGGAGCTGATCAGCGGCCAGTCCTCGCGCAGCAGCCCGGCGTTGAGGAAGCGGGCCACGTCGTTGCGCTGGCCCTGGGTGAGCACGAGGCCGTACATGCTGCGCCGGGGTCCGTCGTCGGTGACATCGCACTCGCGCATCCCCGGCCACGACATGTGCCTCGGCAGGACGATGACTCCCTGGACCGGACCGCGCAAGTCCTCGATCCGGCCGGGCAGCCGGCCCGCGAGCTTGTACCGGCCGGGCAGGAGATCCGCTAGGGACATGGGTTCGATTATCACTGACGCCGGCCGTCCCCGTTCGCACAAACTCGCTGATTTGTCACGGCGGCCCCACGCCGGGCTCCGGGGCGGGCCCGGGGCCTGGCAATTATCGGTTGCCGGGCCGCCTGCCTGGCCGGCATGATCGAAGGATGCAGCGCCCGGCTGAGGTCCTTACGCACGGCGAGGTCACCTTGCGGCGCTGGCGTGCCACCGATACGCAGGTCGTCTGCGATCTGGTCACCGAGTCGCTAGAGCACTTGCGCCCGTGGATGCCCTGGGCCGCCCGCTACGATCCCGGCGGCGCCGCCGAGTACACGCAGCGCTGCGAGCGGGACTGGAAGACAGGGGCCGCGTTCAACTACGCGATCACCACGGCCGGCCAGCCGGTCGGCAGCTGCAGCCTGGGTGGCCAGGATCGGGACCGGCGGGCTGGAGATCGGCTACTGGGTGCATCAGGGACACACCCGTTGCGGCCTGGCCACGGCCGCGGCCGCCGCGCTGGCCGATGCGGCGCTCGCACTGCCCGGTATCGACCGGGTGGAGATCGTGCACGACGAGGCGAACATCGCCAGCGGCGGCGTGCCAGGGAAGGGCTTCACTGAGGTCGGCAAGCGGATGTCCGCCCCTGACGCGCCAGGCGAGAGCGGCACGACCATCGTCTGGCGGCTCACGTCCCGGGACCGCCCCGTTTCTTGAGCTGCGCCGGGGCCGCAGCATGAGGGGCGCGGCACGAAGCCGCAGTAAGGCAGCGCAGTAAACCAGCGCAGTAAAGCAGCGTGGTAATGCAGCGCAGTAAGGCAGCGCTAGGCTCTGAAGCATGTCCAGTGCGCAGGCCAGGCCACGATGGCACTTCCTGTTCCGGCCCAAGTGGCTGGGCTGGCATGCGTTCACGATCGCCGCCGTCCTGGGCATGCTGTGGCTCGGCGACTGGCAGTTTCATCGTGCCGAGTCAGGAAACCCGCTGAGCTGGGCTTATACGTTCGAGTGGCCGGTGTTCGCGGTGTTCGGCGCGGTATTCTGGGCTAAGACGATCTTCGATGAGTTCCGGCCGTCGGATTCCGGCGACCGGGACGCTGACGACGTTGACCTGCCCGCCGGGGCCGGGCTGCCCTCTCTCGGCCGATCCGGGCCGGGGATCGTGGCCGTGCGTGACGAGGACGACCCCGAGCTGGCTGCCTATAACGCCTACCTGGCCCGGCTGAACGAGCACGTCCAGGGCCGCAGCCGGCGTTCGCCGGCCACGGCGGCGGCCTGCAGCGCCGTCCGGGCGAGCGTCCGGCCGCTGCGCCGGCCGTCGCAGCGGCCGGACCGATATCGAGGAGGTACAACCGGTGCGTGCAGAGGCGCTCCGCACGGAGGCCGCGCTCCGAATCTCGGTGCGCTGCTACCGGGTCATGGCCTATGTGACCGGCGTGGTGCTCATCGTGCTGTGCTTCGTCGGCATCCCGCTCCAGGTGTTCGCGCACAACCTGGTGGTGGTCAGGTATGTCGGCACGGCGCACGGGTTCCTCTACATCGTCTACATCGTCGCGGCGTTCGTGATGACCCGCATGGTGCGGATGAAGGTGGCCAGCCCGGGGACAGTAATCGTGCTGGCGGCCGGGACGATCCCGGTGCTGACGTTCGTGGTCGAGCGCTGGGTCAGCCGCAAGTACATCGATCCGGCGCTGGCCGAGGCCGCTGCCCCGCGCCCGGCGGCGCGGGCGCAGGCTCCGGGCCCTGGCCAGGCCCAGCAGGGGCAGGCCCAGCGAGCCGGCCGGGGGCCAGGCGCTGCGTGAGTCAGCAGTACTTCGCCGAGCAGCCGGACGCGGCGCACCGGCCGGGCAGCGTGCATGTGCTGCTGCCCGGCCTGCACCTGGAGCTGGAGACGGACTCCGGGACGTTCTCCCCCGGCCGGCTGGATCCCGGTACGCGGCTGCTGCTCGAGGAGGCACCGCGCCCCCCCGCGGCGGGCCACCTGCTCGACCTGGGCTGCGGCTACGGTCCGATGGCCCTCGTCCTGGCCGCCCGGTCCGCGGCGGCTCAGGTCTGGGCGATTGACGTCAACCAGCGCGCACTCGAGCTGTGCGCCCGCAATGCGATCCGCGCCGGGCTGCCGAACGTGCGGTGCGCGCCCCCTGATGATCCCGCGGTGCCCGGCAGCTTCGCGCTGATCTGGTCCAATCCGCCGATCAGGATCGGCAAGGAACCGCTGCATGAGCTGCTCGGGCACTGGCTGGCCCGGCTGGCGCCGGGCGCGGCCGCCTACCTGGTCGTCCAGCGCCACCTGGGATCGGACTCGCTGCAGCGCTGGCTGGCGGGGTCGGGCTGGCACGCGGACCGGGTGGCCGCCCGGTCCGGCTACCGGCTGCTGCGGGTGACCAGGTGACGGGAGATCAGACCGCGGGCGCTCAGGCCGCGGGCGCCGGAACGGCCGGCGGGCCCGGACGCCGGCAGCTCGGGCCGACCGACGTCAAGCGGCTCAACAGGTCCTGGCGCCGGCTCACGGAGGCCAGGATCTGCCTGCTGCTCGACTCGGTCACCCAGCCGTTCAACGTCGGCTCGATCATCAGGACTGCGGCCGCGCTCGGGGTCGATCACATCTGGCTGTGCGGGGACAGCGCCGGCCCTGAGCATCCGTCGGCCAGGAAGACGGCGCTGGGGACCGAGCGCTACCTGTCCTTCGAGCACCTGGCCGCCGCCCCCGCCGCGGCGGCCGCCGCCAGGGCGGCCGGGCTGCGGGTGATCGCCATCGAGCTGGCGCAGGACGCGGTGCCGCTGCACGCGGCGCCGCTGGACGGCGACGTATGCCTGGCGCTCGGCCACGAGGACCGCGGCTGCTCCCCCGCCCTGCTGGCGGCCGCCGACGTGGTCGCCTATATACCGCAGACGGGGCGGGTCGGCTCGCTGAACGTGGCCGCGGCGGCCGCCATCGCCCTGGCCGAGGCACGCCGCAGGGAGTGGCAGCGGGACTGAGGCGGGCATCGGGCGGTCCGGCATCAGGCCGTCCGGCATCGGGCCGTTCGGCATACTGAGGCGGTGCCGTCCGATTTCCTTGATCGCGCCAGTCCGATCGCGTTCGCGCACCGGGGCGGGGCCGGGCATTTCCCCGAGAACTCCTGGCGCGCGTTCGAGCACGCGGTCGGCCTGGGGTATGCGTATCTGGAGACCGATGTGCATGCTACGGCCGACGGCGTGCTGATGGCCTTTCACGACAAGACGCTGGATCGCGTCACCGATGCCACCGGGCGGATCGGCGCCCTGCCGCACAGCACGGTGGCGGCCGCGCGGATCGCCGGGACCGACCCCATCCCGCGGCTGGAGGACCTGCTCGGCGCCTGGCCGCAGGTGCGGTTCAACATCGACGTCAAGGACTCGCCGGCGGTCGGGCCGCTGGCGGGCGTGCTGCGCCGGACGGCCGCCTGGGACCGCGTCTGCATCACGTCGTTCTCCGCCCGGCGGCTGCGGGCCACCCGGCGCGCACTGCGGCGGCCGGTATGCACGGCGACCACCGCGGCGGGCATCGCTGGTGTGCGGCTGGCCGTGCCGGCCGCACTCCTCGCGCCGCGGTTCGCCGCTCGGTCAGTTCGCTGCGCCCAGATTCCCGTCTCCGTCGCGACCGGGCCGTTCGTGCGCCGCGCGCATGCCGCCGGCCTGAAGGTGCACGTCTGGACAGTGAACGACCGGAGGGCCATGACGGCCCTGCTGGATCTGGGTGTCGACGGCATCATGACGGACCAGACCGAGCTGCTCAGGGAGGTGCTCAGCGCACGCGGCCAGTGGCAACCGTGGGCGCGCGGCTGAGCCCGTTTCGCCGGTATTCGTTATCTGGAGGGCCCTGACGGGGTTGGAATGTCGGCCGGGCGGGAATCTTGTCCGGGTACTCACCGTTGTCAAAGAGGACGCCAGAGCGCCTGGGAGGCAGCAGACATATGGCCGAGCGCGCACTACGCGGGACCCGTCTCGGAGCCACGAGCTACGAGAACGACCGTAACACCGATCTGGCCCCGCGTCAGGAGGTGCCTTTCGACTGCCCGAAGGGCCACCGGTTCAGCGTACCGTTCGCGGCCGAGGCAGAGATCCCGGTCAACTGGGAATGCCGGGTCTGCGGCGCGCTGGCCATCACGGCCGCCGGTGACCTGCCGGCCCCCAAGAAGGCCAAGCCGCCGCGCAGCCACTGGGACATGCTGATGGAGCGCCGTACGGTAGCCGATCTCGAAGAGGTGCTGGCCGAGCGCCTGGCGGTGATCAGGGGACAGCGCGGAGCTGACCGGGCCCCGGCGCCCCCGCAGGTCACCCGGCATCGCAAGAGCGCCTGAAAACCCTTTTCAGCATTAACGCATAGTGACCGCGGCTGCCGGGCGCCACTGGCTCCGGGCAGCCCGTTACTGCTGCCCGTGCCGGTCGCTGGCGGGTGCCGGACGGGCCCGGCGGCTGCGGCCCAGCCTGGATGTGACACCCCACTGAGTTACCCGCCACAGGGCCTCGCCGATGACTGCCCGGCTCATCTTGCTGGCCCCGAGGGTCCGCTCGGTGAACCTGATCGGCACCTCGGTGACGGTCAGCCCGGCCCTGATGGCACGCAGCGTGAGGTCAATCTGGAAGCAGTAGCCCTGCGACATCACCTGATCCAGGCCGATCTTGCGCAAGGTCCCCGCGCGGTAGGCGCGGTACCCGGCGGTGACATCCCGGATCCCGATGCCCAGCACGACCCGCGCGTACGTGTTGGCGCTCCTGGACAGCGCTTCCCGTGACTTCGGCCAGTTGGTCACCGTGCCCCCGGCCACCCAGCGCGAGCCGATGACCAGGTCGGCGTCCTGCAGCGCAGTGAGCAGGGCGGGCAGCTGCGCCGGGTCGTGCGAGCCGTCGGCATCCATCTCGACCAGGACGCCGTAGCCGCGCTCCAGCGCCCAGCCGAAGCCGGCGATGTAGGCCGACCCGAGGCCGGACTTGCCCTGCCGGTGCAGCACGTGGATGCGCGGGTCAACGGCTCCAAGCTTGTCGGCGATCTCGCCCGTCCGGTCCGGGCTGTTGTCATCGACCACCAGGATGTCGGCATCGGGCACGCTGGCCCGGACCCGGCTCGTGATCGATTCCAGGTTCTCCCGCTCGTTATAGGTCGGGATGATGACAGCCACCTGGCCCAGCGGGCCGCGGGGCGGGTCGGGTGCGGTCACTCTTCCTGCCTCAGGCCGACGTCACGGGATGACGGTTCACGAGTGGCCAACGTCAGGCTCTGAACGGGAGTTCCGCGGCCGCGCGGTAACGGGAGCTTCCAATCAGGGCAGCGTGGCATGCGGGCACAGTACCTGAAGCCGGCCAGGGCCATAGACCCAGGTATGGCGCGGGCAGCGGCATAGCGCGGGCCGCGTCTGCGGCGGTGGTCTGGCCGGGCGAGCACTGCCCCGGCAGACGGAAGAGGGCCCGGGCGTCCCTTCGAACCGGAGTTCGTCCCGTCGGCCACGGGCTCGTTCTCCGTTGTCTGCTGAGTGCCCGGGCCCCCTCCCAGGTCCAGCCCCCCGCCCAGCCGGGGCACTGGAGACAGGCCCCTTTCCTGCTGCGCCTGGCGGGCGGCCGTCGAGGCCGCCTTCGGCACAGCCCGGTTGGGTCGGCTGACCGCCCCGGCCGGCTGGCCCGGTGCTGGACTGGTCAGCAAACTTACCGCCGATCGCCGCGATGTCAACCTCTGTCCCTGACCGGCCGGCGGCATGCGGATCAGCTGCCGGGCGGGCCTGTTCGATCTTGTCAGGCGGCGATACGATTGAGCCTCTCCAGCGAGCGAGGGGCGGCATGGCAGGCTCGTCAGCAGGCGTCCGGTATGCGGCAGGACTGCCCGTTGCGCGGATGCCGGCTGCGGCACCCCCGCCGGGGAGAGCGGCCTCGCGGCGGGGCCTGCCTTGACCGGCGGGACCTGCGTGACGAAGGCATTCCTACCCGCTGTGCGGGATTTATCTTCCGGCTGGAGGACGAGTAATGACTGAAGAGAGCTTTGAGGCCGAGGTCGAGTCGCAGGTCTCCGAGTCGCAGATCGCGGTTCACTGGCGCGAGGAGGAGTACATCCTGCCTGCGGCGTCGTTCGTCGAGCAGGCCAACGCCGCTGACCCCGCTATCTACGAGCGGTTCGGCGAGGAGCATTTCCCTGACTGCTTCACGGAGTACGCGGATCTGCTGACCTGGGACAAGCGGTGGGACACCATGCTGGACACCAGCAACCCGCCGTTCTGGAAGTGGTTCGTCGGAGGCAAGCTGAATGCCTCGTACAACTGCGTTGACCGGCATGCGCAGGCCAGCCCGGACAAGGACGCCATTATCTGGGTGCCCGAGCCGGAGTCGGTGGAGCCCGTGCGGATCAGCTACTCCGAGCTCTACCAGCAGGTGAACGAGTTCGCCGCGCTACTGCGTGATTTCGCCGGCCTGAAGGCGGGCGACCGGGTCACGCTGCACATGCCGATGGTGCCCGAGCTGCCGGTCACGATGCTGGCCTGCGCCCGGCTGGGCGTCATTCACTCGCAGGTGTTCGGCGGCTTCAGTGGGAACGCCTGCGGGACCCGGATTGCCGACTCCGGCAGCCGGGTGCTGATCACGATGGACGGCTATTACCGCAGCGGTGATCTTGTCGACCACAAGGTCAAGGCCGACGAGGCTGTCGCCGAGGCGCTCAAGCAGGGACAAGAGGTCGACAAGGTCCTGGTCTGGCGGCGCCATCCCGGTGAGTATGCCTCCAAGACGCCGATGGTGGCGGGCCGCGACTCGTTCGTGGATGAGGTCACCAGCTCCTACAGCGGCACTGTCGTGGAGCCGGTGTCCATGCCGGCCGAGGCGCCGCTGTTCCTCATGTACACCAGCGGCACCACCGGCCTGCCCAAGGGCTGCCAGCACAGCACCGGCGGGTACATGTCGTATGTCGCGGGCACCTCGAAGTACTACCAGGATATTCACCCGGACGACGTGTACTGGTGCATGGCCGACATCGGCTGGATCACCGGGCACTCCTACATCGTCTACGGGCCGCTGGCGCTCGGCACCACCACCGTGATCTACGAAGGCACCCCGAACTACCCGGACGCCGGACGCCCGTGGCGGATCGCGGAGAAGCTCGGGGTGAATATCTTCCACACCTCCCCCACGGCGATCCGGATGCTGCGCAAGGTCGGCCCGGACGAGCCGGCGAAGTACGACTACCACTTCAAGCACATGACCACGGTGGGCGAGCCGATCGAGCCCGAGGTATGGCGCTGGTACTACGAGTCGGTCGGCAAGGGCAAGGCGGTCATCGTCGACACCTGGTGGCAGACCGAGACCGGCGGCTTCCTCGGCAGCACGCTGCCGGCCATCAAGCCGATGAAGCCCGGCAGCTGCGGGCCGGCCGTGATCGGCATCTACCCGGTGATCTACGACGAGGACGGCAACGTCGTCGAGGCCGGCAGCGGCACTGCGGGCAACATCTGCATCCGCAACCCGTGGCCGGGAATCTTCGAGACCATCTGGGGCCAGCCTGAGCGGTTCGTGGATGTCTACTACAAGAAGTACTGCAAGGATCCTGCCAGCAAGGACTGGCGAGACTGGCCCTACTTCGCCGGTGACGGCGCCGTGCAGGCCGCCGATGGCTACTTCAGGATCCTCGGCCGCGTCGATGACGTGATCAACGTGGCCGGGCACCGGCTCGGCACCAAGGAGCTGGAGTCGGCCGCCCTGACGGTGCCCGAGGTCGCTGAGGCGGCCGCCGTGCCGGTGGTGGACGACATCCGCGGCCGCGCGGTCGAGATGTACATCGCGCTCAAGCCCGGCTACGAGGCGGGACCGGAGATGGAGGCCAAGGTCGTCAAGGCGATCGAGGTCGAGATCGGCAAGATCGCCCGGCCGAAGAACGTCTGGATCGTGCCCGACATGCCGAAGACGCGGTCAGGCAAGATCATGCGCCGGGTCATCGCCGCGGTATCCAACTTCACCGATGTGGGCGACGTCACCACGCTGGCCAACCCGGAGATCGTCGATGGCATCCGGCATGAGGTGCAGAGCGCGAAGATCGCCAAGGGCGACGCCCCGCGTGAGCTGACCGAGGCGGAGAAGGCCGAGATGGCGGCATTCGGGTCGGAGTAGCGTCCGCGGGCGGGCGGCGCCGCGCACCGGCGCCGCCCGCCCGCCGTCCCGTGTTCTCCTGGCGCATGGCGCGTGTATGGCTCACCTGTCCAGCCCGGGGGCCGGGATCGTGCCGGGCAGGTCCTGGCGGCCCGTGCGGGCACGGGTCAGCAGCAGCGTGCCGGACAGCGTCAGCGTGCTGAGCAGGATCCACAGTGCGCTGCGGATGCCGAGCCAGGTGGCCAGGATGCCGTCGGCCAGCGCGCCGAGGGGGCTGGTGCTGAAGATCAGGAATCGCATGGTCGCGGTGACCCTGCCGCGCATTCCGGGCGGGGAGTAGGACTGGCGGAAAGGCGGCGATGATGATGTTGCCGACGGCGATGCCGGTGAAGGCCACCAGCGAGCCCGTCAGGTAGAACGCGAGCCGCGGGCCCGGCCCGGTGAGCGGGATGAGCAGCGCGAACGGGATAGCAGCAAAGGTGCTGAGCAGCAGTCCGCGCGCGGTGCCGTACCGCTCGGTGACGCGGCCGGTGATCAGGGCGCCGAGAATGCCGCCGATACCGGGGACCGCGGCGAGCAGTCCGACAACACCTGAGCGACCAGCCCAGCCAGGCCCGCCCGGCGAAGGCCGCCGCGGAGGCGCTGCCCTGCATCTTCGTGTTGCCCTCGACCAGCTCATCGGGCGTGACCACCGACGGCAGGTAGACCTGGTACGCAGTCATGAACAGGACACTGGCCGCCCCCGCGAGCAGCTGAATGACGACGACCAGGCCCGTGGACAGAACGCCTGCCCAGGCCGTGATGGGCACGCTGGCGTACAGGGCGGCCGATACGACGTCGCACCCGATCATCACCCGGCGGGCGTCCAGGCGGTCCACCCATGCGCCTGCGGGCAGGCCGATGACCAGCCACGGCAGCCACGCCGCAGCGGTCAGCGCGCTGACCGCGAACGTGCTGGCCTGCAGCACGGTGACCGCGACCAGCGGGACCCCCACCATGGCCATCGCATTGCCGACCTGGCTGACCGTCTCGCCGGTTCACAGCAGCCGGAACGTGCGCTGGCCCCAGCAGCCCGCCATGCCTGTGCGATGCACGCTCTTCGTCCTGCCCGCCCGCCTGCATGTACCTGGGCCCTGCTCTCCCGTTTATCAGCCAATCATGGCATTGACGTGCGGCGATGTAGCTTTCTTCCTGTTTCGCTGTCAGCCCGGAATCCGGCTGATACCGTGATCTTGCCGAGATTGGTAGCGGGAGGTTTCGGCGCTGGTGACGTTTTCTTTCTGTGATAGGAGAAGACGTTGCCAGCTGGTTGATATCTGGGTGTCGTTCTAGTGAAAGAGAATGGTGTCAACCCATGCGTGGCCGCTCATTCAGTCAACCACGCTCGGCGTCGGCAGGCAGCCAGAGGGCCCTGCAGCGCGGGCGCGTCATATTCGTCATCTCGGTATCCGCGCTGAGCCTGCTCCTGCCCGCGCTGGCGGTGGCGGCTACCGCGGCCGGCGCCACCGGCGAGACCAGGATCATCGCGGCCGAAGTGCAGCGGTTCTTGCTGTTCTATGCCGGGGTCTTTGCCCTGATAGCGCTCACGGCCGCGGTCGGCGCCGGCCTGCTGGCCACCGACCGGATCATCATGTCACCGGGGCGCCGCGTCGTCACGCAGGCCCTGCACCGGGCCATCTCCCTTATAGCTCTTTCCGCGCTGGCCTCCCATATCATGCTCGAGATAATTGCGCACCGGGCGCATGTCGCCGACGCCTTCGTGCCTTTCCTGGCGGCCCGGAGCACTTTCTATATGGGCGCGGGCACGATCGCCTCTGACCTCTTCGTGCTCATCGTCGCGACCGGGATACTGCGCAAGCGATTCGCGGCGGGGACCCGGCAGTGGCTGTGGCGCGCCCTGCACGCGGGCGCCTACCTGGCCTGGCCGCTGGCCGTTATCCACGGCCTGCTGGCGGGCCGCCCGCCAGGCCTTACGTGGACTGGAGCTACGGCGGCTGCCTCGCGCTCGTCGGCCTGGCCCTCACCGTCAGGTACGTCGCGACGGTGAGAGGGCCGGACACGGCGAGCCAGCCGGTGCCCGACCGCGCGTCCTGGCTGGCATACGCCGCGGCCGCCGCTCGGGCGTCGCAGGGCGCGGGCGAGCTCACGGCCCAGCCCCACCCGTACCCGTACACCGCCCCGGCTCCCTACTCCGCGCCGGCTCCCTACCCCGCGCTGGCCCCCTACCCCGCGCTGGCCCCTACCCCGCGCTGGCCCCGTACCCGCACCCTGCGCTGGCCCCGGCGGATCAGGAATTGCCGTACTCGCCGACCGGGGACCGGCAATGGCGGTAACCGGAGCCGAGGTAATGCGCGTCGGCCAGGCCCGCCTCACCGCGGGCCTGGACCGGCTCGAGCGGATTGACCTGCCCGCCCACGGCGCTGTCTTCGGCCCGATGCCCAGCCTGACCGCCAGCGAGCTCATTCGGATGACAGAGCAGGTCGACCTGCGCGGCCGCGGCGGCGCGGCATTCCCCGTCGCCCGCAAGCTCCGGGCCGTCCTCGCGTCGGCGCGCCAGCGTCATGGCAAGACAATGGTCGTGGTCAACGCCACCGAGGGCGAGCCGGGCAGCGAGAAGGACAAGATGCTCCTGCGCAGGTCGCCGCATCTGGTGCTCGGCGGCGCGATGCTGGCCGCGCGCGCCCTGCGGGCCCGGCAGGTCATCGTCGGGGTCGCGGGTGACGGCCAGCATGTCCGCTCGGTGCGCGCGGCGGTCGAGGCTGATCCGGAGCTGCGGCGGTGGGCGCGGGTGGTGTCCGTGCCGGACAGGTTCGTGTCCGGCGAGAGCGGCGCCCTGGTGAATGCCATCAACGGCAAGGCGGCGCTGCCTCCAGGCCGCAAGACCAGGGCCAGCGACAGCGGGGCCGGAGGCCTTCCCACGCTGCTGTCCAACGCCGAGACGTTCGCGCAGCTCGCCGTGCTCGCCATGCTCGGCCCCGGCGGGTACGCCTCGACGGGCGCGCCGGGCGAGCCAGGAACCGTCATGCTCTCGGTCGGCGGCTCGGCGGCACGGCCCGCGGTTGTGGAGACGCCGAGCGGCGTCCCGCTCGGCCAGATCCTCGACATCTGCCAGGCGGCCCGGCCGAGGGCGTCCTGGTCGGCGGTTATCACGGCATGTGGCTTCCGGCCGAGACCGCCTGGCCGGTCCCGGTCAGCCGGGCCGGGCTCGCTGCCGCCGGCGGCACGCTCGGCGCGGGCATCGTGCTGCCCCTGAGCCGGCTGACCTGCGCGCTGGGCGAGGTGGCGAGGGTCGCCGCGTACCTGGCTAAGGAGTCATCCGGCCAGTGCGGGCCGTGCATGCTCGGCCTGCCCGCTATCGCGCGGTCACTGGCTGCCCTGGCCCAGGGCTCGGGCGGGGCGGACGCGCTGGACACCGCGCGGCGGGCCGCTGCCGCCGTCCGCGGCCGGGGCGCCTGCGCCCACCCCGATGGCGTATTCAGGTTTGTCCTCTCCGCGCTGGACGTGTTCGCTGACGACCTGGCCGCGCATCTGTTTCGCGGTACGTGCGGGCGCCCGGTTCTCGGCCTCCTGCCGCTACCGCAGGCCGATGACGAGGCGCGCCTGACGGTCGACTGGACCCGCTGCCGGGGGCACGGGCTGTGCGGGAACGTGGTGCCCGAGCTGATCCAGCTGGATGGCCAGGGCTACCCGCAGTTCCTCGACATGCCCGTTCCGCCCTGGCTCACGCGGCAGGCCCGGCAGGCCGTCGGGATGTGCCCGTCCCTCGCCCTCAGGCTGACCCCAGCCCTGTCCACAGCCCCAGCTCCGGCCGGGCCGCAGCGCGGCCCGGCCGTCCAGGCAGCCCGGCGGCCCGCGGCGGCCGCCGTCAGCGCCCAGGGGCAGGCCAGGGTGCACGACGGACTGGTCGTCTCCGAGGCGTGGATCCGCCAGCTCGGTGGCGGCAATCCCGTCAGCGGGACCGGCTGACCGCGGGGCGCCGGCTCAGGCCGCGGGCACCGGGCCCACGACCGTGCCGGTCGCGGTCACCGCGATCACCGGCTCATCGAGGACGCGGGCGGCCGAGGGACCCCGCGCCGGATCGGCCCGGCAGCTGATCAGCGCCACGAACGACACCTCGCGGCTGCGGCGGCCCACCCGTGTCACGGTGGCCGTCACCTCGATCACGTCACCGGCCAGCACCGGCGCACGGAACTGGACGTCGGAGTAGGCCGCGAACAGGCCCTCGTCACCGTCAGTACGGATGGACAGCTCGGTGGCCACGTCGCCGAACAGGCCCAGCACGTAGGCGCCGTCGACCAGGCTGCCGCCGTAATGCGCGTGGCTGTAGGGAATGTAGCGCCGGTGGGTCACGGTGATGCCGAGGCGCGGGTCGGCGGATGCCGCGGCACTCACCGGGCGGCCTGCGCTGGGCGCGGCGCTGGCGCGGGCACGCCGCGGTCCGGCGGCTGCTCGCGGCCAGGGTCAAGGGCCTGCTCCGGCGCGGCGGGCGTCAGCGCGTGGACCAGGTAGCTGGCCACCTCGCCGGGCGTGGTGCCCTTGCCGAAGATGCGGTCGACGCCGAGCTCGGCCGCCATCCCTGGTCAAACCTCGGGCCCCCGACCACGAGCAGAGGCCGGCGGGGCCCGGCGGCGTCGAAGGCGGTCGGCCATCTTGCGCGCGTTGTGACAGGTGCGCGTCACGCTGCGTGACGACCTGGCTGACCAGGACGGCGTCCGCGCCCTCGGCCTTCGACCGGGCCACCAGGTCACCGATGTCGACCTGCGAGCCCAGGTTGACCACCCGGATCTCCCGGTAGTACTCCAGGCCCTTCTCGCCCGAATGACCCTTCACGCTGAGGATCGCGTCGATCCCTACCGTGTGCGCGTCGGTGCCGATGCAGGCCCCGACGACCACCAGCTCACGGCCCAGGCCGGACCGGATCCGCAGGTTGATCTCGGCCGGGGACAGCAGCGGGAACTCCCGCTCCAGCACGATGACCTCGGACAGGTCGACCAGGTGGCTGACCCGCCCGTACACGATGCAGAACGTGAAATCCGGGCCCATGCCCTTGGCGTGCACCACCATCGCCGGCGCCAGGCCCATCTTGCCCGCTAGCTGCAGCGCGGCACCTTCGGCGCGGGCCCGTTCGGCCGGGGTCCCGAACGGGACCGGCAAAGTGAACGACAGCTGGACCCGCCCGTCTCCGGTGGTGTCACCGTAGGGCCTGATGATCTGCCCGGTCACGGTCGTGCTCCCGTCTCGATCGGGGTGGCGGACCTCGGATCCCCGGCGGCCAGCGGGGCGGTATCCCCTAGCACCGGCGGGTCCAGCAGCTCAGCGGCCGGGTTGAAGTAGCCGTCCGCCTGGTCGATCACGCCGTCGAGGCCCCGGCCGCCATCGTCGGGGCGCTTGGTGATGCCGAAGGTGCCGTCGGCGATCGCGTTCAGCAGGCCCTCGCCCGCGATCCGGCGCAGCAGCTGGACGGCCTCGGCGAGCACCTCATTGGCCCGCAGGTCGATGAATCCGCCCGGCGGCGGCCGGAAGTTCTCGCCGAGCTTGCCGGCCGCGTCGCGGACGTAGCGCACGTTCTCCAGGGCCAGGTCGCGATCGGACAGGAACGGGGTGTGGATGCCCTCGGTCATCATGCCGATCAGCAGGATCGACTGATCGGTCATCAGGCCGCACAGGTTGAAGAACGCGTCCAGCAGGTAGCCGGCGAACACGTTGCCGGTCATGTGCTTGGTCGGCGGCATGTACTTCAGCGGAGCGTCGGGGAAAAGCTCGCGGACCAGCTGGGCATGCGCCAGCTCCAGCAGGAACGAGTCCGGTACCGCCGGATCGATCTCGAACGCGTGCCCGAGCCCGAGCTGGGCGTCGGCCAGCCCCGCCTCCTTGCCGAAGTACTCGTTCATCAGCTGGCTGACGATCACGGTGTGCGCGGCCTCGACGGGATCGGCGGTCGTCAGGTAGTTGTCCTCGCCGGTGTTGATGATGATCCCGGCGCGGGCGTGGATCTGCCGGGAGAACCGCTGGTCGATGAACGTGCGGCGCGGGTTGATGTCACGGAAGATGATGCCGTACATGCAGTCGTTCAGCATCATGTCGAGTCGCTCCAGGCCCGCCAGTGACGCGATCTCCGGCATGCACAGCCCGGAGGCGTAATTGGTCAGCCGCACGTACCGGCCCAGCTCGCGGGAGGTCTCATCCAGCGCGGCGCGCATCAGGGCGAAGTTCGCCTGGGTGGCGTAGGTGCCGGCGAAGCCCTCCCTGGTCGCCCCCTCCGGCACGTAGTCAAGCAGCGACTGGCCGGTGGAGCGGATGACCGCGATGACGTCCGCGCCTTCCCTGGCCGCCGCCTGGGCCTGCGGGATGTCCTCGTAGATGTCCCCGGTGGCCACGATCAGGTAGATCCACGGCCTGCGCGGCTCGCCGGTCTCGGCGATCATCGCCTCGCGCCGGGCCCGCTGGGCGTCGATCCTGGCCATGCCGCCCCGCAGCGCGCTGCTGGCCGCCTCGCGAGCGCTGTAGGCGTCGGCGCCCGCCGGGATGCGGAACCTCACCTGGCCCTGCGCGGCGGCCCGCGCCAGCGCCGCCAGGCTGTCGTGGCCGCCGGTCAGCATCGCGTCCCAGGCGGGCAGCGCCACCCCGTGCTCGAGTCCGGCGCTCTCCCTGATCGCGTCGCTGAGCCGGTTGACCCAGGGCATGCCGTCCTCGTCGGCGCCCTCCAGGCCGGCCAGCCGCAGCACCGCCCGCTCGACGGACACCGTCGTATGGGTCCTGGCCATCTCCACGATCGGCTGCCCGGCCAGGCGGGCCAGCTCGCGGGCCTCGCGCACCGTCGCGGGGTCGAGGTTGAGCCTCCTGGTCACCGTGCCGCCGGCTTGGATCGTCATCGTCCCTGCTCCTGTTCCCCGCCCGGATGCTCGTCGATCCGGGCACCGAAGATGCCGCGCACGCCCGGCTCGGCGCGGATCAGGTCCAGCGCCAGCTGCGCGTGCCCGGGGACATACCCATTGCCGACCAGCATGGTCACATCGGCGGCGGCACCTTCCGCGCCGAGGGCCGCGGCGGTGAACGATGTCGCCATCGAGAAGAAGATCACGGTACCGCCCTGGGCGGTAGACAAGATCGCCCCGCCCTCGCAGCCGGGCACGTCCACGCAGACCACGGTCACATCGGCCGGGCCGCCGGCCTGACGGACCGCGGCGGACACCGCGACCGGGTCGCGGGCATCGGCGATGACGACCTCGTCGGCCAGGGCGGCCTGGCCGCCGGCGGCCCTGGCCGCGCGCAGCACGGCCGCCTCCCGCTCCAGCGGCACGACGCCGATGATGCGACGCGCGCCCGCCCGGCGGGCCGCGGCCGCCGACAGGCTCCCGCTCTTGCCCGCCGCGCCGAGGATCGCGACTACCGGCCCCCCGGCGCCCGCCTGCCCGGCCGCGCCCGCCGGGCCGCCTGCGGCCAGCCGCCGCGACGCCTCGGCGACGACGCGGTAGGTCAGCGCCGGCGCGCCGCAGACGTCCATCACCGCCAGGACGAGGGCGGCGGGCAGGTCAGCGGGCAGCGCGGCCGCGATCGACCGGCCGAACAGGATCGCGTGCCCCTCGCACGGCACCTGCTCGCCGGCGCCGTCCCACGACGCGAGGCCGTCGGTGATCACCAGCGGTGTGAGGCTGAGCGAGACCAGGGTCGCGATCCGGTCCCCCGGCTTGAGCCCGAGCGGCGAGTCCGGCCCGGTCTCCTCGACCACGCCGGTCAGCATCCCGCCGGAGCCGGTCACCGGATTGTGCATCTTGCCCCGGCTGGTGATGATCTCCAGCACGGCGGCCCTGATGGCGGCCGGATCGCCATGAGCAGCCTCGCGCAGCTGCCGGAAAGAGGCAGCGTCCAGGTTGAGCCGCTCGACGCGCACCCGGACCTCGTCGGGCCAGATCCGCGGGCTGGCGTCCAGTCGCCAGGCGGCCTGCGGCAGTACCCCGGCCGGCTCGAGCACCCGGTGCAAGCCGAGCGGCGAGCCCGCCGCTGTCGGTCGGGTCAACGCGATCTTTCCTTTCCATCGGCAGCGCGTATGGTAGAGATAAGTGCGGTTTAGCGTCAATGATTCGCTAGAATCTCTCGTCAAAACTATACATTCAGAAGCTTCTTGCGTCGCCTGCCCGGATGACGGGCCAGGCGCCGGAAGGGCCGGCGAGCCAGGAGGGGCAGGTGCCGCAGTGATCGACCAGCCGTATGTGTACCGGCACAGGGAGCTTGCCGAGCCGGACTGGCGCCGTCTCTCGGGCTGGGCGCAGGTCACCGAGCAGGAGTGGGCGTCGGCGCAGTGGCAGCGCGCGCACTGCGTCAAGAACATCCGCCAGCTGCGCCAGGTGATCGGCGCCGGACTCGACGAGGACTTCTACGCTGACCTGGAGCGGGACCAGAAGGAACGCGCCACCATGTCGATGCTGGTGACGCCGCAGATGGTCAACACGATGGTCCCGGCCCTGGCGCCCGGCCAGGCCGGCTTCACCGACGCGTTCTATGCCGACCCGGTCCGCCGTTACATGATCCCGGTGTTCAGCGACCGCCGGACCGACTGGCCCTCGCACCCGGTGGCATCGAGGGACTCGCTGCATGAGGCCGAGATGTGGGCGGTCGAGGGCCTCACCCACCGCTACCCGACCAAGGTCCTGGCCGAGGTGCTGCCGACCTGCCCGCAGTACTGCGGGCACTGCACCCGGATGGACCTGGTCGGCAACCCGACGCCGACGGTCGAGAAGCTCAAGTTCGGCCAGTCCCGCGAGGACCGGCTCGGCGCGATGATCTCCTACCTCAAGGCCACCCCCGGCGTCCGCGACGTCGTCGTCTCCGGCGGGGACGTCGCCAACCTGCCCTGGCCCCGGCTGGAGGCGTTCGTCAGCGACCTGCTGGAGGTCGAGAGCGTCCGCGACATCCGGCTGGCGACCAAGGCGCTGATGGGGCTGCCCCAGTTCTGGCTGACCGACGAGGTCCGCGCGGGGATGGAGCGGCTGGCCGCCACGGCCCGCCGGCGCGGCGTCAGCATCGCGATCCACACCCACGTCAACGCCGCCCAGTCGGTCACCCCGCTGGTGGCCAGGGCGACCAGGGCGATGCTGGACACCGGCATCCGCGACGTGCGCAACCAGGGGGTACTGCTGCGCGGCGTCAATGACAGCGTCGAGGCACTGCTTGACCTGTGCTTCGCCCTGCTGGATGACGCCAAGATCATGCCCTACTACTTCTACCTGTGCGACATGATCCCCAACAGCGAGCACTGGCGGCTGACCCTCGGGGAGGCGCAGCGGCTGCAGCACCAGATCATGGGCTACCTGCCGGGGTTCGCGACCCCCCGGATGATCTGCGATGTGCCGTACGTGGGCAAGCGCTGGGTGCATCAGGTGTCGCGCTACGACACCGAGCGGGGCATCTCGTACTGGACCAAGAACTACCGGACCGGCGTGGAGGCCGCGGACCCGCTGGCCCTGGACCGTGAGTATGAGTACTACGACCCGATCTACATGCTGCCGCAGGAGGGCCAGCAGTGGTGGCGTGACAACTCGCGCGCGCCGGGCCAGCTGCCGCACGCTGCCGCCGCCACCTCCTGACCATGCCCGGCGTCGGGCCCGCGAAGGGACCGGCGTCAGGCGGGCGGGTCGTGAGCGCCGCCGCGGGTGTCGCGCGAGTCGTAGCGCCAGAGCATCGGCAGGGCGGCGGTCACGGCCAGCGCGCCCGCCACGCAGAGCACGCCGCCGGACACCACGGCGATGCGTACCGAGCCGGTCAGCGACGCGACCACCCCTGACTCGAGGTTGCCGACCGGCTCGCCCGTCGTGTAGCTGATCATCTCGATCCCGGCCAGCCTGCCGCGCAGGCGGGCCGGGATGGTCTGGTTCCACATGGTCATCCGGAACAGGCCGCTGACCATGTCAGCGCCGCCCGCCGCGGCGAGCGCGGCCACGGCCAGCAGGAGGTCAGGCGCGAACCCGAACGCCGCGATCCCGGCGCCCCAGCCGCAGACGGCCAGCACGATCGCGCGTCCATGCCGGTGCACGTGCCTGGTCCACCGGCTGGTCAGGCTGACGATGACCCCGCCCGCGGCGGGGGCCGCATACAGCAGGCCGAGTACCGCCGGGCCGCCGAGACCGGCGGCGATCTGCGGAAACAGCGCATAGGGCGCGCCGAAGAACATCGCGCCGATATCGATGAGATAGGTGCCCATCAGCTCGGGCCGGCTCCAGGCATACCGCAGGCCGGCCAGGGTCCCGCGCAGGCTCGCCCGGCCGGCGCCGGGCACCGGCGGGCTCGGCCGCAGCAGGGCGAATATCGCCAGTGCCGCCACGCAGGCAGCGCCGTCGACGGCGTAGGCGATCGGAAGGCCGGCGGCGCCGATCAGCACGCCGCCGGCCAGCGGGCCGGCGATGGCGGCCACGTTGCCGAGCAGGCCGGACAGGGCGGCGGCGGCCGGCAGGTCGTCGTGGGCGACCAGCCTGGGGACCAGGACCTCCAGCGACGGCCGCTGCAGCCCGGCCGCCCCCGTGGTCAGGGCGCCCAGCAGGAACAGCACCCACAGCTGATGCCACAGCAGCGCGTTAACGGCCAGGACGGCGGTCCCCGCGCCCAGGGCGCCCTGGGTGGCCAGGATCAGGCGGCGCCGCTCCAGGGCATCGGCGAGCGTGCCGCCCAGGATGCCGGCCACCAGCAGCGGCACCAGCTCGGTAAAGCTCAGCAGCCCGACGACCAGGGAGGAGCCAGTGAGCTGGTACGCCTGATACGGCATGGCGACGAAGGTGACCATGGCGCCGGCGTAGCCCGCCGCCTGGCCCGCGTACAGCAGCCGGAATTCCCGCGACCGCCGCAGCGGGGCGAGATCCGGCCCGAGCCTGGCCGCTGCCCGGTGCCGCCGTGGCGGCGGCGCGTCACCTTCGCGCGACGGCGCGCCGCCTTCGCGCGGCTGGCTGTCGGGCACCCCGGTGTCCTCCACGAGGGACACATGCTCCCTGATCGCGGCCCGTGGTGTCCACCCGGTTAATGCTCATCGCAGCAGGCGCCGACGCCTCGCTCAGCGCGAGAAGCTCCAGGGCGTCCTGCCTGGACAGTGGCGCAGGCCCGGCGGGCCGTCGTTCACGTCATCGGCCTGGCGCCTGGTCGTCGCCACCGGCCCGCCGGGCGACGAAGACGAGCTCACGCCCTGGCCGGTCGGGAGCGTCCCGGACCTCATCAACGACCAGATCGGCCGCGACCAGCGAGTTCGCCAGCTCGTCGCGGCTTCGGAACCGCAACGTGGAATCGGAAGTCAGCACCGCGCCGTCACTGCCGAACACGAAAGTCATCCGGAAGGAGACCAGGCTTCCCTCGACGCTTGTCAGGTCCGTCCACGTCTCGACGAGGCCGGCCCCGGGGATCACGACACGGCGCCAGGTCTGGTCCCGGTTCCACTCCAGCCACGCCTTCTGCTGCGGATCCCGGCTCTCGAACACCAGCCGGCCGCCCGGTCGCAGGGCCGCACGGACTGCCCCCAGCGCTGCCGCCCACTCCCGGCCGGTGATGAAAACCTGAGCTACGTTTCCGGTCATGACCGCGAGGTCGACCTGTAGCGCAGGCAGCGCCGTGGCGTCGGCGCGCAGCCAGCGGACACCGCCGGCGCCCGGCTTACGGCGGGCTACGTCCAGGGAAGCGGCGGCCGGATCGACAGCGATTACCTCCAGACCGCGGGCGGCGAGCAGGCAGGCCAGGGTTCCCGTGCCACAGCCGACGTCCAGGACGCTCACCGTGCTGAACTCATCGGCCAAAGCCGCGTAGACATCCAGGTCACGGCGGTCGGGGTCCAGCGGGTCGTAGATCTCCGCGAGCCGCGATTCCGTAAAGATCGCATCAGCCACGGGAAGAGCCCGACGGCTGACGCACATACGAGCGGCTCCCGCTCAAGGCCAGATCCGAGGTCATGAATAACCGGTCAGCGATCTAGGTCCGGGCGCTCGCGCCGGGCGCCGAATCCGTGCCCGGCGTGCTGTCCGCCGCGGCGCCCTGCTCACCGGCGCCCTGGCCGGCCTGCTCATCCGGGTCACCGGAGTCGCCCGGGCCATCCGGGCTGATCTGGCTGTCCGCGCCGGCCCCGCCACCCGGGCCTGCGACGGCCGGATGGGGCCGGGGAGGACGGCGCTGGGAGACGACGAACCAGACGAGGCCGAGGATGGTCAGGATCGTGGCGACATAAAAATTCAGCCGCAGGCCGAGGAAGTGCTCGGAGGAGTCGACCCGCAGCGTCTCCTCGAAGATGCGGAAGGCTGAGTAGCCGGCCACGTACAGCGCGAACAGGCCGGGAGGCCGGATGCCGCGATGGTGCCCCAGCCAGACCAGGGCGCCCGCCAGGGCCAGGTCGAAGATCAGCTCGTACAGGAACGTGGGCTGGAAGGTACCGAAGGCGAGGTATCCGGCCGGGCGGTGCGGCAGGGAGATCTCCAGCGCCCACGGCAGGGTGCTCGGCTTGCCGAAGAGCTCCTGGTTGAAGTAGTTGCCGATCCGCCCGACCGCCTGGGCGACCAGCAGGGCCGGTGCTACCGCGTCCATGAACATCGCGACATCGGCTCCGCTGCGGCGCACCCGCCATACGCCGACCAGAACGCCGGCCGCGATGCCGCCCCAGATGCCCAGGCCGCCGGACCAGACGGCGAAGATCCCCCACCAGTGGTGCGGGATGTCAGCGGGCGTCGTGATATCGAAGTAGATCCGGCCGCCGATGATCCCGGCCGGCACCGCCCAGGTCGCGACGTCGGCGACCAGCGCGGGATTGCCGCCCGCAGCGGCCACCCGGCGTCGGGTGATCACGATCGCCAGCGCGATTCCCACCACGTACATCAGCCCGTAGAAGTGCACGAAGGAAGGGCCGATGTGGAACCCGTTGACGGACGGGCTGGGCAGGAAGCTGGCCGGCGGAAGGGGAGAGTGCAGCGCCATGCACCGAGGGTAGCCCCGGCGCGCTGGTGCCCGGCGACGGGCTGGTCTAGCGTGGACCGATGTCTCCTCGCAGCGATCACCTCAGCCACGAGCTCAACGACTACATTCTCGCCCACAGCACCCCGGCCGACCCGCTCCTGGCCGACCTCGCCGAGGTGACCGCGGCGCGCTTCCCGGACTTCACCGGGCTGCAGATCGGCCCGGAGCAAGGCCGCTTCATGACCATGCTGACGCGCCTGGCCGGGGCCCGCAGCGCGGTTGAGGTCGGCACCTTCACCGGGTACTCCTCCATCTGCCTGGCTCGCGGGCTGGCCGACGGCGGGCGGCTGCTGTGCTGTGACGTCAGCGAGGAATGGACATCCCTGGCGCGGCAGTACTGGGCCAAGGCCGGGGTGGCCGACCGGGTGGAGCTGCGCCTCGGGCCCGGCCTGGACACCCTGCGCGCCCTGCCGGCCGGGGCGACGCTCGACATCTCCTTCATCGACGCGGACAAGGAGGGCTATATCGGCTACTGGGACGAGATCGTGCCGCGGACCAGGCCGGGCGGCCTCATCCTGGTCGACAACACGATCTTCCATAACGCCGTCCTGGACCTGGCGAATGACTCGGCCAGCGCGCGGGGGGTCAGGGACTTCAACGATCACGCCCTGGCCGACGGCCGGGTCGAGCTCGTGCTGCTGCCGGTCGGCGACGGGCTGACGCTCGCCCGCAGGAAGTGACTTACCGGTACAGGTCGGTCCTGCGGTCGGCGTGCACGTCGTTGCGCGCGCCGCTGGCCTTGCTGCGCGCCAGCTGCAGGTCGCAGTCGGCGATGAGCAGCTCAGGGTCCTGGTCGCCCGCCGGCCCGGCCAGCGGGTACCCGTCAGGGCCCGCGATGATGCTGCCGCCGACCCAGCTCACCCCGCGCTCGGTCCCCGACCGGCAGGCCGCCGCGATGAACATCCGGTTCGCGTAGGCGGCGACCTGGACATTGGTGACCACCATCGGCCGCTCCCCCGCCGGTACCGGCTCGGCGGGCCAGTTTGTCGGCACGGCGAGCAGGTCGGCGCCCGCCAGCGCAGGCCGCCGGACCCATTCGGGGAACTCGATGTCGTAGCAGATCATCATCGCTATCCGGCCGTGCCGGGTATCGATGACCGGCGGCTCAGCGTCGCCGGGGACGAAGCAGTCGGGCTCGGCATCCCACAGGTGGACCTTGCGGTAGACCGCGCGGACGCCGCCCGGGTCCACCAGCACCGCGCTGTTGTAGACCCGGTCCCGCTCGCCGAGCTCGCAGAAGCCGCCGATGATCACCAGGTCGTGGCGAGCCGCCAGCTGCGCCCACTCAGTGACGGTCCGGCCGTCGGCGGGCTCGGCCAGCGACCGGGCCTCGGCCGCGCCGCTGAAGACATAGCCAGATGGCGTCAGCTCGGGCAGCACCACGATCCTGGCGCCGGCCTCGGCCGCCCGGACGACGGAGTCCCGCGCAGCGGCCAGGTTCTTGCCCACCTCGCCGATACCGAGGCTGACCTGGCACGCTGCCACCCGGACGGGATCACTGCCGGCGCGTCGTATCACAGTGTCACCCTAGTCAGCCGGGATCGCTACGATGGCCCGCTATGGCGGCCTTGTTCAATCGGATCATTCCGATTCTCTTCGTCAGCAACCTGCAGGCTGAACGCGACTTCTACGTCCGGCTGGGCTTTCATGTTACCTACGAGGGCCCGGAGTACCCCTACTTCCTCGCTCTCGGTCACGGCCCGATTGAGTTCGGCATCGAGTGGCGGGAGGGATTCTCTACTCGCGGCCCGGACAAGGTGCTGACCTGGCAGTTCGGCATCAGCGACATCGAGATCGCGAAGAAGCGCCTCGCTGACGCCGGCGTGCAGTACCGCGAAGAGCTGATGACCCCGAGCCAGGACTGGCAGTACCGGGTGCTGCACGTCCGCACCCCGAACGGATATCACCTGCTGCTCGAGGAGGGCAGCGACTAGTCGGCCGGCCTGAACATATGACGGGCCAAGTTCTGACTTGGGTCCCGGCGCGCGGCCTGTTTCAGCGACAATGGCTTGCGGGCGTAGATGGCATCCGTGCGCCCGGCAGGACGCCTGCCGGCCACGCGCCAGGAAGACCGGGAGCCGATGGGCACGTCAACCGACCCGGTGTACCTCCGGGTTCTTGATGACCTGCGTACCCGGATCCGCGAGGGACTTCTCGGGCCGGGGGCCAGGGTGCCGTCCCGTAACGCGATCATCGCCAGGTACGGCGTCGGGGAGACGGCCGCGAAGCATGCCTTGCAGGTCCTGGCCACCGAGGGTCTGATCGAGGCACGGGCCGGATCGGGATCTTATGTCCGCCAGGTTCCGGCGCCGCGTTACCTGGAACACGACCGCCTGCACTTTCCCGGCTCGCCCTTCGGCGTCGGTGAGTCCCCGGCGGCCGGCCGGGACGACCGGGACGACGGGCCGTGCGGCCTGCCGCGGTGCCTGTCCTTCGAGCATCAGACCGAGCACCTGATCCCGCCGCCGCGCATCGCCCTGCGGCTCGGCCTGGAGCCTGGCACCGTCCCGGTGACGGTGACCAGGTACCTGCTGCGGGCCGACGGCGAGCCGGTCCAGCTGGCGACCAGCTACGAGCCGGGCGAGATCACCGCCGGAACGGCCGTCGCGGCCCCCGAGGAGGGACCACTGGCCGGACGCGGGGTGATCACGCGGATGAAGTTCATCGGGATGGAGGTAGATCAGGTGGTCGAGGAAGTCTCGGTGCGGGTGTCACTGCGCGCGGAGGCGAGCGCGCTCGCCCTTCCGCCCGGTGCCCCGGTCCTGCTGATCGAGCGGGTGCACCGCTGCGGCGGCCGGGCCGTGGAGGCCGGTGAGGTCGTCACCGCCGCCGACCGGTTCAAGCTCAGGTACCGGTTCCCCGTGACCGGCCTGCGGCCGTGATCCGGCGAGCCCGGCCGGCTGACGTTCCCGAGATCTACCGGCTGATCACGGAGCTCGCCGAGTACGAGCGTTCCCTCGCGGAGGTCGTCGCCACCGAGCAGGACGTGCGGTCCTCGCTGTTCGGGCCGCAGCCGACCGTCTTCGCGCACGTGGCCGAGCACGAGGGCGCCATCGCGGGTTTTGCGATGTGGTTCCTGAACTACTCGACCTGGCGCGGCCGGCCGGGGATCTACCTCGAGGATCTGTACGTCACGCCGAAGGTGCGCGGCCGCGGGCTGGGCCGGGCGCTGCTGGCCGAGCTGGCCGGGATCTGCGTCGAGCACGGGTACGGCAGGCTCGAGTGGTCGGTCCTGGACTGGAATGCGCCCGCCATCGGCTTCTACCGGTCGCTAGGCGCCGTGGCGATGGACGAATGGACCGTCTTCCGGCTGACCGGGGCCCCCCTCGCCGGGCTGGCGGCCGCCCGGCCGCGCGGCGAGTCCGATTCTCCCGGCTGAAATCCGGGGCCGCCGTGCGACGATGATCTGATGCGGATCAGCGGCGTGGCCTCGACTGACCTGTTCGGCGGTACCGCGGCCCGCCCGCTCCAGATCGTCCGGGTAACCCTGGTCAACGACGGGGCCGGCATGATCCGCGATCCGGCCGCCGCGGTCACCGTGCAGATCGACGGGGCGGGGGTGAGCACGCCGCGGCCCGCGGTCGTCAGCGGCCTGCAGATCGGCGATGAACGGGTCGCCGAGGTGCCGGTGGACGTGGCGGCACCAGTGGCGCCGGGCAGCCCGCGCCAGGTCACCGTCATCGCCACTGGCCCGCAGGCGAGTGCGCGGGCGCAGGCGGAGATCGTGGTCGCCGAGCCCGGCTGGACCATGTGGATGATCAGCCATTTCCATTACGACCCGGTGTGGTGGAGCACGCAGGGGCAGTTCACCCAGGCGCGCCTGCTGCTGCCCGGCCCGGACGGCAGCATGCCCGAGGTCAGGACGGCATTCGAGCTTGTCCGCCTGCACCTGGATGCGGCCCGGCATGACCCGGACTACAAGTTCGTGCTCGCCGAGCTTGACTACCTGAAGCCGCACTTCGACGCGCACCCCGAGGATCGCGAGGACCTGCTGGCCTTTATCGCGGCGGGCCGGATCGAGATCGTCGGCGGCACCTACAACGAGCCGAACACCAACCTGACCTGCGCCGAGTCCACCATCCGCAATGCGGTCTACGGCCTCTCCTACCAGCGCGACGTGCTCGGCGGCGATCCCAGGACGGCCTGGATGCTGGACGCCTTCGGGCTCGATCCCTCCTTCCCCGGCCTGATGGCCGGGGCCGGGATGAGAGAGTCAGCCTGGGCCAGGGGGCCGTTCCACCAGTGGGGACCGAGCCGCAGCGCCGGTGACAACGCGCTGATGCAGTTCGCCTCCGAATTCGAGTGGCTCTCGCCAGACGGGGGCGGCCTGCTGACCAGCTACATGCCGAACCACTACTCGGCGGGCTGGGGCACTCAGCAGGCCGCCGATCTGGCGGCCGCCGAGCAGGACGCCTACCAGCAGTTCCGCGAGCTCGCGGCGGTCGCGGCCACCCGCAACGTGCTGCTGCCGGTCGGGGGGGATCACGTGATCCCGTCGCGGTGGGCCACCGAGATCCACCGGGACTGGAACTCCAGGTACTGCTGGCCCCGGTTCGTCACCGCCGTGCCGGCCGAGTTCTTCGCCGCCGTGCGCGAGGACGCCGCGCGGCGTGACGTCTGGCTGCTGCCGCAGACCAGGGACATGAACCCGGTCTACACCGGCAAGGACGTCTCCTACATCGACACCAAGCAGGCCCAGCGGGCCGCCGAGACCGCGGTCCTGGACGGCGAGCGGCTGGCCACGCTGGCCTGGCTCGCTGGCGGGCATTACCCGGCGGCGAGCCTGGACAAGGCCTGGCGGCAGCTGGTGTTCGGCGCGCATCATGACGCGATCACCGGCACTGAGGGCGACCAGGTGTACCTGGACCTGCTGGCCGGATGGCGAGAGGCGTACGAGCGCGGTGATGAGGCCCGCCGTGATGCGGTGGCCTTCATCGCCGGGCTGGCCGATACCGCGGGCGCGGCCGCGCTGGCCGGCGGCGAGGCCGCCGTCGCGGCCATCGTCGTGATGAACGTGCTCTCGGTGCCCAGGGCGGGCCAGGCCAGGATCCTCCTGGAGCTCGCGGAGCCAGGGACTCCGTGGATCGAGCTGCGCGACGACGCAGGGACAGCGGTGCCGTTCCTGGCCGAGGGCATCGCCCGGCATCAGGACGGGACGCTGGCCGCGGCCACCCTGACGTTCCGCGCGCACGAGGTGCCCCCGGCCGGCTACCGCACCTACCTGGCCGGGCCCGCCGCGGTGCCGCCGGGCGAGGCAGGCTGGGCGGCTGCCCCCGGCACGGCCGTCGAGAACGAGACGCTGGCCGTGACGGCCGATCCGGCTCGCGGCGGCACCCTGACGCGGATCCTGGACAAGCGCACGGGCACCGAGCTGCTGGCCGGTGACGGCAACGAGCTGCTGATCCAGCCGGAGTACCCCGCCCATCCCCGGTGGAACGAGGGTCCCTGGCTGCTCTGCCCCGCCGGGCCGGGCACGGGCTCGGCCGGGCAGGCGGCGAGCGTCCGCGCGGAGCACTGCCCGATCGGCAGCAGGCTGGTCGCCGAGTTCTGCCTCGGCGATCTGCGGGTCACCCAGGAGACCCTGCTGTGGAACGGCGCGCAGCGGGCGGATTTCCGCACTCACGTCGACGGCTCGATCGGCCAGGACCGGCTGCTGCGGGTCCGCTTCCCGGCCCGGGTGCCCGGCGGCCTGCCGGTCTACCAGACGGCGGTATCGGTGATCGGGCGGCCGCCCGGCTCCACCGATACCGACGTGGCGCTGCACTCCTACACCCTCGACAATCCGGCGCACGAGTGGTTCGGCGTCGGGTCCACCGCACGGGTGGCGGTGGCCGGCCCCGGCGGCGAGCGGCAGCTGCGCGCCATCGGCGTAGCCGAGGTCATAGCGCCCGCAGGGCCCGCGCAGCCGGGTTTTGCCCCGAGCCAGCCGCGGGCGGGGGGCCCGTGGCGGCAGGCGGTCCGTGACCTCATGCTGGCGCTGGCCCGGCAGGGGGTCACCGCCACCTGCACAGTGCCGGAGGGACCGCGCTACGGCGCGATCGAGATTGACTCGAACCTGCCTGATTTCCGAATCGCGCTGGGCGGTCCTGAGCACAATTCGTTCACCGCGCAGGTGCTCGCCGCCGCGGGGCCGGCCGCGGCCGGCGAGCTGGGGCGGCAGCTGGCCGCCGCGGGCACCGCGCGGATCTGGATACCGGCGACGCGCAGCAGGCGGGACGCCTTCGCGCCCGGAGCTGACGTGCGCGGAGCGCGGGACCTGCCCGTGCTGATCCTGGCCGGCGACGATCTCGGGGCGACGATCTCGGCGGTCATCGACGATCTGTCCGACGCGGTGATCGAGATGCCCGCGCCGCACCCGGCCGCCGCACCCGGCCAGGCGGCGCGGTGGGGAGAAGCGACGGGACCGGATCAGGCGGCCGCGCCCGCGGAGCCGGCGCTGGCCGGCCACTCGGTCGCGCTGCTGAACCGGGGGACGCCCGGCAGCCTGGTGACCCCCGACGGCGTGCTGAACATCTCGCTGATGCGCTCGTGCAGCACATGGCCGAGCGGCGTCTGGATCGACGGCGACCAGCGTACAGCTCCCGATGGCACCAGCTTTGCCTGGCAGCACTGGAGTCACACCTTCGAGTACGCGCTGGCCGCCGGGCCCGGCGACTGGCGGACCGCGGGTTTCCCCCTGGCGGGCCAGGACTACGGCCACGACCTGCTGACCGGCCAGACCGGCGTGCACGCCGGGTCGCTGCCGGCCACGGCCAGCCTGGCCAGCGTGGAGCCGGCCACCGCGCTGCTGTCGGCCCTGAAGCCGCGGCGCAACCCGCTGGCTCCCGGCGCCGCGCCGCGCCCGCAGGACGGGGTGACCATGCGGCTCAGGGATGCCTCCGGGCAGGCTGAGCCGGCCACGGCCACCGTGCGCCTGTTCACGGGGCTGTCGCAGGCGCGGGTCACCAGCATCTGCGAGGAAGACGGCGGCGAGCCGCTGGCCTGCCGCGACGGCGCGGCCGAGGTCACCTGGCCGGCCGCCGGCACGGTGACGCTCGCCGTGGTTCCCGGCGCACTGCCGCAGACCACCCCTCCCGGCGGCACGGCTCCCGGCGGCGCTGGCCGGCCCGCGCCTGGCCGGCGAGCGCCGCCCGAGCCGGCGCAGCCGGTCTTCACCCGGTACTGGCTGCACGGCAAGGGACCGGCCCCCGCCGGGAACGTTCCGGTGGCGGTGCACCTGTCCCCCGGCCATCTCGCGCTCAGCGGGCCCGGCGCCGCCCGGCTGCGGCTGACCGTCGCCTGCGGGCCCGAGCCCGCGTCGGGCACCGCCGCCATCCAGGTGCCGCACGGGCTGTCGGTAGATCCCGCCGGCCCCCTGGCCTATGACCTGCCCGCGCGCGCGCACGCCGGCTGGGATCTGTCGGTCCGCTCCCGGCCGGGCGCGGCACGGGGCCATTACTTCGTGGCGGCCTCGATCGCTGACGACGCCGGCCAGCTCCTGGAGGACGCCGTGCTGGTGACCGTCGGCGAGCCCGCGGCGCTCGCGGCCGTGACTGATCCCGCCGCTCCCCCGCCGGACCTGCCGCTAGACGAGCTGCTCTCGCTGCATCAGGCGCAGGAGCAGGCGGTCGCGGCGGAAGCGGACCTGACCGTGGCGGCCAGCAAGCTCACGCTGCACCCTGGCAGCCGCGGCGAGATAGCGGTCCGGCTGGCCAATCACACCGCATCAGAGCTGCGGGGCGAGGCCCAGCTGGTGTCCCCGGTCGGGAGCTGGGCGCAGATCCGGCCGTGGAGCCAGGCCTTCCGGGCCGCACCGGGCGGCGGCGCCACCATCGCCTTCAGCGTCGCGGTGCCGGTCACGGCGCGACCCGGCCAGCACTGGTGGGCACTGGTCAAGGTGATGTACTTCGGCCGGCTGCGCTACAGCGAGCCGGTGGCGGTCACGATCACCCGCTGAGCGCGCGGCCGAGTATGCGGACACGGCACCCGTCAGGGAGTATCTGGGATATTCTGGGTTTGTCCAGGCCAGCGGGGGTGGCGGGCCAGGTCAACCGGATACCGGACCAGAAGGCTGCGACCCCCGAAGGCCTATGACTACTGACATCCCGATCGGCCTGGGAAACCTGCCTGCGGAGCCCAATAGCTTCGTCGGCCGGGACCGGGACCTAGCGGAGCTTGCCCTGATGCTGGGCGAGGTCCGCGCGCTGACCCTGTGCGGGCCGGGCGGGATCGGCAAGACCCGCCTCGCCCTGCGCCTGGCCAGGGAAATCGCGTCCGGCTTTCCCGATGGCGCCTGGCTGGTAGACCTGGCCGACACCACCGACCCCAGCCTGCTCCCGCAGCGCATCGCGGCGACGCTCGGCATCAGGGAGGAGCCGGACCGGGTGCTGTCCGCCACGCTGACGGACACCCTGCGGCCCCGGCGCATGCTGCTGATCCTGGACACGTGCGAGCACATGGTAGACGCGTGCGCCGCGCTGGCCCACGCTCTGCTGGGCGGCTGCCCGTGGCTGCGGCTGATCGCCACCAGCCGTGAGCCGCTGCGGGTGCGCGGCGAGACCGCATGGCGGGTGCCGCCCCTGGAGCTGCCGGCGGTGCCCGGCCGCGAGGACGGCATGGCGGAGCTCGCGCAGCATGAGGCGGTGCGGCTGTTCGCCGAGCGGGCCGCCGCGGTACGGCCGGGGTTCGCGGTCGATGCGGAGAATGTCCGGGCCGTCGCGCAGCTGTGCCGGACCCTGGATGGCATGCCGCTGGCGATCGAGCTGGCCGCGGCACGGGTCAGCGCGCTGTCCGTGGAGCAGATAGCCGACCGCCTGGATGACCGGTTCCAGTTGCTGGCCTCCGGGGACCGGACCGCGCCGCAGCGGCAGCAGACCCTCAAGGCGGCGGTGGACTGGAGTTATGAGCTGCTGACCGGCGCCGAGCAGGTCCTGCTGCGCCGGCTGTCGGTCTTCTCCGGCTGGAATCTGCCGATGGCCGAGGAGGTCTGCGCGGACAGCGCCATCCCGGCGGCCAGGGTGCTTGACCTGCTGGCCGCGCTGATCGACAAGTCGCTGGTCACCCTGGACGGGGAGGTGGACGGCGAGTCACGGTACCGGCTGCTCGACACCATCAGGGAATATGCCGCCAGCCGGCTGACGGACTCCGGCGAGGCACCCGAGCTGCAGGTGCTGCACCGCGACTTCCTGCTGCGGATGGCCGAGGGAATCGCCGCCCAGGCGTTCTTGCGCGGAGATCCGCCCTGGCCGGCGCGGGTCGCCATGTACAACAGGATCACCGCTGAGCGGGCGAACTTCCGCGCCGCGCTCATGGTGTGCCTGCAGCGCGGCGAGGCGACGCTGGGCCTGCGGCTCTGCGGGGCGCTGCGCAATCCCTGGATCGCCAGCGGGGATGTAACCGAGGGAGCCAGCTGGTTCGACCGGTTCCTGAAGCTGGACGGCGAGGTCCCGCCCGGCATCCTGGCCCGCGCCCTGGCGTTCCGGGCCGAGCTCGCCTTCGAGCAGCAGGACGACACCGCGGCCGGTGACTGCGCGCGGGCGGCCCTGGAGGCGTGCCAGGCCGCCGGGGACGGCAGCGAGGCGGGCGCCCTGCGGCTGCTGGCCCTGGTCAGACTGCGGTCGGGCCACAGCGATGAGGCGCTGGCCAGCACGGACGCAGCCATGGCCGCGGCGCGTGCGGCCGGTGACGAGTGGGAGGAAGGGCTCGCGCTGACCACCAGGGCTGCGATCATCGCCCGTCAGGGCGACCTGGATGAGGCCCAGCGTGCCTATGAGCTGGCGCTGGATGTGCTGCGCGACAACAACGGCTGGGGAGTGGCGCAGACCCTGTCCGGGTTCGCCGGGCTGGCGCAGGCGCGCGGTGACAGCGACGCGGCGCTGCGTCATTACGGCCGTGCGCTGGCCCTGTACCGTGAGATCGACGCCCGGCCGGAGATGGCCCGCTGCCTGGCCGGCATCGGCTGGGCCGCCATGTCGCAGCAGGACCTGCCGCTGGCCCGCTCCAGCCTCACCGAGTGCCTTCAGCTGAGCGTGGCCACCGGCCAGCGCCTCGCGATGGCACGTGGCCTGGAGGCCTTCGCGATCCTGGCCGCGGCCGACAACGATCCGGAGCGGGCCGTCCGGCTGCAGGGCGCGGCGATCGCGCTGCGCGAGGCCATCGGTGAGGCGGGATCCTCCCGGGCCATGGCCCGCATGCGGCACCTGCTCGACTCCGGCCGCGGCGATCTCGACGCGGCGGCGGTGGCCGCGCTGCTGGCCGAAGGCCGGGCGATGAGCGCGCACGAGGCGGCGCGGTTCGCGATCGAGACGGCGGACGGCCAGGCGTCCGGCGACGTACCGGCCGCCCAGCCCGGCCAGGACGGCGCGGACGTGCTGACGGCACGGGAGCAGGAGATTGCTGCCCTGGTCGCCCGCGGGATGACCAACCGCGACATCGCCGGCCGCCTGGTCATCAGCCCGGCGACGGTGGCGCGCCACGTCGCCAACATCTTCACCAAGCTCGGATTCAGCGCCCGCGCACAGGTAGCGGCCTGGGTCGTCGAGCGCCAGCCCCGCGGCGAGGGCTGAGAGCCCCGCCCGGCGCCCTGTCACCCTGGCTTGCGCATAACGGGCATCAGGGCGGGCTGCATACGGCCGGGCCGAGTACACATCCCCGACCGCCAGGATGCATACCCCAATGGCTCATTCAGTGCATGTGCCCTGGCCGCGCGGTGCGTAGCGTGTGCTGAGTCGGAAAACCGCGCCTATCCCGGCAGCATCCGGTCACCTGGAGGGGGATGACCGGCGGCCGCGCAGGACGGGCGCGGGCGGGCCTGGGCACTGGACCCGGGTCCGCCGAAAAGGGGGGCGTCTGCGGCGGGCCGGGAAGGCCCGGCGCCGTCTACATATCCGGCTACATATTCCTGACGATGCGCCGATCGCCGGCCGGGCCTAGCTTGGGGTGCGACAAGCAAGGCACCGGATGGGGTCCAGGGGGAGGAAGCGAGCCAATGGCGACTTCGGGGGTCCCGGTCGGTGAGGTAACGGTCACCCAGCGGCTGCTGGCCTCGGCGTCCGAGCGGGCCGGCCAGCGAGCGCTGGCCGGCGGCGCGGACGGCCAGGTCTATAGCTACGCCGACCTCGCCGCCACCGTGCAGGCCGCGGCGGCCGGCCTGGCCTGGCGCGGGCTGCAGCCTGGCGACGTGGTGGGCGTATACGTGGCGGACGCGGTGAGCCACGTGCTGGCCACTCACGCCATCCGCGCCGCGGGCGGCGTGCCCGCTCCGGTCAGCCCCGACCTTCCGGTGGCGGAGATCGCCTGGCAGCTGGCCGAATGCAGTGCCCGGATGCTGCTGACGGCTTCGCCGCATGTCACCGCCGCCCTGGATGCCGCGGACCGGTCATGGGTCCGGCAGGTGATCTCGTTCAGCGAGGCCATCGGCACGACCCTGTTCAGCGCGCTGCTGGGGATGGGGTCGCTGCGGCCGACCGGCGGCAAGGCTCACGACCTGGCCCTGCTGCCCTTCGCCCGGCAGTGCGACGGGACACTGCGGCCCGTCGCGGTGACGCACGTGGAGCTGGCCAGCGAACTCGACAAGCTGGCGGCCGAGGCCGGGATCACCGAGCGGGATGTCGTGCTCGCCGCCCCGCCTGCCGGTGACGGACGCGCCTACGCCGCGTTCCTGGACAATGCCCTCCTGCACGGCGCCACCATCGTCGCGGCCAGGGCCGATGAGCTGGCCGCGGCGGCCGGCCCCGATCACGGCACCGCGGTGATCGCGCCGTTCGGCATCGAAATCGGCGCTCCCGAGCCGATGCGGGTGTTCGCGGTCGCCTAGCAGCCCTGGGCCGCCAGCCGGGGGCCTGGCGGGCCAGGGCCCCGGCGCTCGCATCCGGATGCGAGGCGCCTCGCGGCGGCTCACACGTCCGGCGGCCGGTTCTCATACGGCGTGCTCAGCACGATCGTGGTACGGGTCGACACGCTGGCCGCGGCCCGGATCTCCTGCAGCAGGTCCTCCAGCGCGGCGGGCGAGGCGACCCTGACCTTGAGGATGTAGTTCTCGTCCCCGGCCACGCTGTGGCAGGCCTCGATCGCCGCCAGGTGCGCGAGCCGCTGCGGCGCGTCATCAGCGGCGGCCGGGTCGAACGGCGTGATGGAGATGAACGCGGTCAGCGGCAGCCCGGCATCGTCGGGGTTGATCAGCGCGGCGTAGCCCTTGATCACTCCGCGGTGCTCCAGGCGGCGCACGCGCTGCTGCGCGGCCGAGACCGACAGCCCGGTCTGCCTGGCCAGCTCGGTAAAGCTCATCCTGCCGTCGCGTGACAGCAGGGAGATGATCCTGCGATTGGTCTCCTCCACCTGGTCACGGTAGCCTGCCGGCCGTGATGCGCCGGCCCGTCCAGGTAACAGCCTCATATCGGGCGGCACGGGCCCGTAACGGAGCAAGGCGCCCGGGGGGATGCCTACGAGCGCCCGTGCGGGCCGCCGCGAGTCAGCGACCGGCCGATGACCATCCGCTGGATCTGGTTGGTGCCTTCGACGATCTGCAGGGCCTTCGCCTCCCGCAGGTACCGCTCGGCGGGGAAATCCTCGACGTACCCGTAGCCGCCCAGTACCTGCACCGCGTCGATGGTGACCCGCATCGCGGTGTCGCTCGCGAACAGCTTGGCCATCGCCGCCTGCGTGCCGTAGGGCTGCCCGGCGTCCTTGCGGCGGGCAGCCGACAGATACAGGGCACGGGCCGCCTCGACCGCGGTGGCCATGTCCGCGAGCATGAAGGACACGCCCTGGAAGTCGGCGAGGGACCGGCCGAACTGGCGCCGCTCCCGTGCGTAGGATACGGCGGTGTCCAGCGCGGACTGGGCCAGGCCCGTGGCGCACGCGGCGATGCCGAGCCGCCCCGCGTCGAGCGCCGCCAACGCGATGGTGAATCCCCGGCCTTCCTCCCCGACGAGCTGGCTGGCCGGCACCCGCGCTGACTCGAAGTTCATCTGCGCGGTGCTGGATGCGCGCATGCCCATCTTGTGCTCAGCGGGCGCGGCCGACACTCCCGGCGTCGGTGCGGGAACGTGAAAGCAGCTGATCCCGCGCGCCCGATCCCTGCCGTCATGATCGCCGGAGGTGCGCGCGAACAGCGTGTAGAAGTCGGCCTGGCCGGCGTGCGAGATCCACGCCTTGACCCCGTTAACCAGGTAATCAGTGCCCGACGCCTGCGCGCGGGTACTCAATGCCGCGGCATCTGATCCGCTGCCGGGCTCCGACAGGCAGTAGGCGCCGAGCAGCTCCCCGCCGAGCATCGCGGGCAGCCAGCGCTGCTGCTGCTGCGGCGTGCCGTGGGTCACCAGCGGGAAGCAGGCCAGCGTGTGCACGCTGACCCCCAGCCCGACCGTCAGCCACGCTCCGGCCAGTTCCTCGACTACCTGCAGGTAGGTCTCGTACGGCTGGCCGCCGCCGCCGAGCGCCTCCGGGTACGGCAGCCCGAGCAGGCCGGACCGGCCCAGCAGGCTGAACGCCTTGCGGGGGAAGCTGGCATCCCGCTCGGCGGCCGCCGCGGCGGGGCGCAGCTCGCCGTCCGCCAGGTCCGCGGCGAGCCGGAACAGGGCGCTGGTCTCGTCGTCGGCGTACGCGCGCTCGACCGTGCTCATCAGGCGTCCACGATCCTCAGCTCGCGGGTGATGTTGTTGAGCCGCTGGCAGCCCTGCTCGGTGCAGACGACGATGTCCTCGATCCGCGCGCCGTGCGGCCCAGTGTAGATGCCGGGCTCGATGGAGAACGCATGACCGGGCTCGATCTTCTCGGTGTTCCCGGCCACGATGTAGGGGTCCTCGTGGACCTCCAGCCCGATCCCGTGGCCGGTGCGGTGCACGAAGTACTCCCCGTAGCCGGCCGCGGCGATCGGCTCGCGGGCCGCCGCGTCGACCGCCTCGGCGGTGATCCCCGGCCGGACCGCGGCGCACGCCGCGTCCTGCGCCTCCTTCAGCACCTGGTAGTAGGCGGCAAAGCCGGGCGGCGGCGCGCCGATCACGTAGGTCCTGGTGCAGTCGGAGCAGTACCCGCTGGGCATCGTCCCGCCGATATCGACGACGACGGCATCCCCGGCCCGCAGGACCCGGCCGGAGGCGGTGTGGTGCGGGCTGGCCGCGTTCGGCCCGGAGGCGACTATCGCGAAGTCAGCGCGAGCGTGGCCCTGCGCCACGATCGCGTCGCAGATGTCGGCGGCGACATCCTGCTCGGTCCGTCCCGGCCTGAGCCAGCCGGGCACCTGGGCGTGTACCCGGTCGATGGCCTCGCCGGCCGCCAGCAGCGCGGCTACCTCCTGCGGGGACTTGCGCGAGCGCATACCGCCCAGCGCCCGGCTCGCGAGGAACTGCCGGGCGCCCGGCAGCGCGTCGCGGAACCGCAGCGTCATGAGTGCCCACATCCGGTCCGCGAGCCCGACATCGGTGACCGCCCCGAGCCTGGCGGCGACCAGCGCGTACGGATCGTCCGTCTCCTCCCACGAGATGATCTGCAGGCCGATGCCGCCGGCCGGGGACGCCTGGGCCGCGGGCAGCTCAAGGCGGGGCACGACCAGGAACGGATCGCCTGCTGATGGCAGAGCCAGGCAGGTCAGGCGCTCTAGCTGGTGAGCGTCGTAGCCGGTCAGATAGCGCAGGTCGGGGCCGGGCGTCAGCAGCAGCGCGGACAGGCCCGCCTCGTGCGCTGCCCTGGCCGCTGCGGTGAGCCGGCTTGCCGGATACAGTTCATCACTCATGCTGCTCCCTCCAGTCCCCGTTGACTGCGGTGCGCCCGCACTGTCCTCGCCTGGGCATCATCTCACTCTGGCGAGTTGTGCCCGCATCTAGACAACACTGCCCTCCATGCGTCACGCTAGGCGCACAAAATCTCACCTGACGTGAATCCTATTGACGTGATGAGACCTATGAATGCTCCCGCTGGCCGCCCGGACACGGCGGACATCCCGCTGGGCCAGGCAGGCGCGGGCCCGCCGCGCCGGGGCGGCTCGCCGCGGCCGCCGGCGGTCTCGGCGGCCGCCTCCGTGGCCGGCCGGGCGGCCGTGGCCAAGCTTGAGTCGCAGCTGGCCCAGGAGCGCCAGGTCGCGATCGAGCTGCAGCGGGCCATTCTCCCGCTGCATGACGGGCCATTCGACCTGCCGGGCCTGCGGACCGTGGTCAGGTACCTCCCGGCGTCGCGGGCGGGCCTGGTCGGCGGCGACTGGTACATCACCGCGGAAATGCCGCCAGGGAATGTCCTGATCGCGCTCGGCGATGTCGCCGGGCACGGCCTGGCGGCCGCCGCCGGCATGGCCAGGCTGCGGGGCGCCCTGGCGGGCCTGGCCATCACGGGGGCACCGCCCGAGCGCCTGGTCGGCTGGCTCAACGACCTCGTCCACCATGTCGCGCCCGAGCACACGGCGTCGGTGGTGGCGGGCTATTTCGACCCCGCCAGCCGGATCTTCACCTGGGCCCAGGCCGGCCATCCGCCGCCGGTCCTGGTGCGGGAGGGCCAGGCGCGGCCGCTGCCGCCGCCCGCGGGCATCATGCTGGGTGCCGGGAAGGCGCCCTACCAGGCGGCGACGCTGGTGCTGGCTCCCGGAGACCTGCTGCTGCTCTACAGCGACGGCGTGATCGAGCGCCGGGACCGGTCCATTGATGACGGCGTGGCCGCGCTGGCCAGGGCGGCGTGCGGGTTCGCCGATCCGGAGCGGGCGGCCGCCGCCATCCTGAGCGCGCTCGGCTCGGCGGACCTGGAGGACGACAGCTGCCTGGTGGCGCTGCAGGTGCTCTAGGTCACTGCGGTGCTCGTCGCGGCCGGTCCCGGTCAGCTCGCTGTCAGTCGCTGTCAGTCGCTGTCAGTCGGTGCGCATCGCGAGGGCGGACAGCATCCGCCCCAGCGAGGAGCCGAGGTCAAAGCGCGCGTCGAGCTCAGCGAGCAGAGCGGGATCAGCGGGCGCCACGGGCAGCCGCCCGTCGACGGGCGGCACCGGAGCATCGGCGGCTACCAGCACCACCGGCATCGCGACCTCAAGGTAGTCGCGGGCGGCAGCGAGCTTGGCCCGGCTGCTACCGGGGAATCCGCCATGCCCCTTATCCAGCGCGGCCAGCATCGCCTCGACCGTGCCGAACACCCGCACGAGCGCAGCCGCCGTCTTCTCCCCCACCCCGGGGACACCGGGCAGCCCGTCGCTCGGATCACCGCGCAGTGCCGCGAACGCGGCATAGGTGCCGCCGGGGATCTGGTAGCGCTCGGTGACCACGGCCTCGTCTATCACCTCCAGCTTCGCGAGCCCGCGGGCGGTGTAGAGCACGCGCACCTGGCGCTCGTCGCTGACCAGCTGGAACAGGTCCCGGTCGCCAGTGACTATCTCGGTCGGGCAGGCCTCTCGGGCGGCCAGCGTGCCGATCACGTCATCTGCCTCGTATCCGGCCGCGGCGGCCAGCACCACCCCGGCGGCGGCGAGCACCTGCTCGATGACCGGGATCTGGGCGGTGAGCGCGTCTGGCGCCTGCTCAGTGCCGTCCGGGTTGGCCCGGTGCTCCTTGTAGGAGCCGATAGCGGCCACCCGGAACGCCGGCCGCCAGTCGGCGTCCATGCAGGCGATCAGGCGCCCCGGCAGGCGCGCCCTGACCAGGCGCGCGATCATGTCGAGCAGCCCGCGTACGGCGTTGACCGGCGTGCCGTCCGGCGCGGTCATGCTGTCGGGGGGGATGCCGTAGTAGGCGCGGTAGTACAGCGAGGCGGAGTCGAGCAGCAGAAGAGGGCCCATCCCGGCCATCTTGCCAGGGCGGGCCGCCCGGCCGAGCCGGATCGGGCCGCCCGGCGGAGAACTGCGGCGCTAGCCGAGCTGGCGTTCCATCTGCTCCTCCCAGTGATCAGGCTCCTGCGGCCGGACCAGCTGACGCGTCCCGTTGCTGGCAAAGCCCAGCCGCCGGTAGAAGGCCTGCGCCCTGGCGTTGACGTCGGTAACCCACAGCACGATCCGTGCCGCCCCGCTCTCCAGGGCGCAGGCGCAGACGGCCTCCACCAGGCCGTCGGCCAGGCCGCGACCTCGGGCCTGCGGGCTGACCCACATGGCCCCCAGCTGCCAGGCAGCCGCCAGGTCAGGTTCACGGAACCCGGCCGCCAGTCCGGTCGGCTCCCCGTCCAGCCAGGCCATGAAGTAAGCCGAAGAGGCGATCCGCTGGCGCCACCTCCGCTCGTCGAGGCCCGCTTCCCGTTCCAGGGTCGAGCTGAACGCATACGGAGCGTCGGCCAGCGCCGCCAGCCGGACCTGCCGCAGCGCTGACCAGTCGCCGGGCACCAGCCTGCGGATTTGGCTGGCCCCGACGGCCTCGATGCTGCTCATGCGCATGAGAGTGCAGCACCCGCGGTCCCCGGCGCAACCCGGTTTGCGCGCGGGGCGGGCTAGCTGAGGGAGGAGTAGGCCACTACTCCGCGCCGCAGGGAGCCGATGGCCGACCGGGCGGTCGCGGCGACCGGCGACGAGCCCGCGGCCACCGCGATCTGATCCAGCAGGTCGACGATCTGCTTGACCGCACGGACGAAGTCTCCCGGGGTCAGGTCAGGCGACAGCAGCTGCTCCAGCGGGCGGCCCCGCGCCCAGGCGTGCGCGGTCCAGCTGAAGCCGAGGTCGGGCTCGCGCAGGAACGACAGCTGGTGGTCCTTCTCCGCGCCGTCGAGCTGGCCCCAGACCCGCAGCATCGAGGCGAGCACCTCGCGCACCTGGCCGTGCGGAAGCCGCGGCACGCTCGCGTCATCCGATCGCCTGGAGGTGAACGTCAGCGCGGACACGCAGGCCGCCAGCTCCGCGGGCGCGAGATCGTCCCATATGCCCTGGCGCAGGCACTCGGCGGCCAGCAGGTCGAGCTCGGTGTACAGGCCGGCCAGCCGCCGGCCCTGCGCCGTGACGGTGTCGCCGTCGATGTAGCCGAGCTGGCCGAGCAGGCCGCAGACCCGGTCGAAGGTGCGCGCGATGACGTGCGAGCGCCCGGCGACCCGGCGCTCCAGCGCCTCTGCCTCCCGCTCCAGGCGCAGCTGCCGCTCTGCCTGCCGGGCATGGGCCTCACGGTCCGGGCAGCCGTGACAGGGATGCTGGCGCAGCCGCCGCCGCAGCTGCGCGATCTCAGCGTTCTCGCCCCGCCCCCCGCCGTCCTGGCGGCCCCGGTGCGGCCGGGCCAGGTCGTGGCCGGCCAGCTTGTTGCGCACGGTCGAGGCGAGGTCCCGGCGCTGACTGGCCGATCGCCTGCTGAACGAGTTCGGTATCCGCACCCGGTCGATGGCCGTCACGGGTTCAGGGAAATCCGCCAGCGAGAGCTCCTTGACCTGGCGGCTGTCGGTGAGCACGAGCGGCATGGGCGGCTCGGTGCCCTTCGTCCCCGGATCGAGCACGACGGCGACGCCGGCCCGCCGGCCGCCGGGAATCTCGATGATGTCCCCGCGGCGGAGCTTTTCCAGCGATGCCCGCGCCTGCGCGCGCCGGGCCGCCGACCGCTGCCGGGCCTGGTCGCCCTCCAGCTCGGACAGCTCCCGGCGCAGGCCGGCGTACTCGGCGAAGTCGCCGAGATCGCAGCTGGCCGCGGCCTCCGCTATGGCCTGGCGGACCTTCCTGGCCTGCCGGGCGATGCCGACCACCGCGCGGTCGGCCTGGAACTGGGCGAATGACGACTCCAGCAGGGCCGCGGCCCGCTGCCGGCCCACCTGGCCCACCAGGTTGACCGCCATGTTGTACGAGGGCCGGAAGCTCGAGCTGAGCGGATAGGTCCTGGTGCCCGCCAGGCCGGCCACGTCGGCCGGATCCCGGCCGGGCTCCCACAGGACGACCGCATGCCCCTCGACGTCGATACCGCGTCGCCCGGCCCGCCCGGTGAGCTGGGTGTACTCCCCCGGCGTCAGATCGGCGTGCGTCTCGCCGTTCCACTTGCTCAGGCGCTCGATGACGACCGTCCTGGCGGGCATGTTGATGCCCAGGGCGAGCGTCTCGGTCGCGAAAACGGCGCGGATCAGCCCGGCCGCGAACAGCTCCTCGACGACCTCCTTGAACGTCGGGAGCATTCCCGCATGGTGCGCGGCGATCCCGCGCTGCAGTCCGCTGAGCCAGTCCCCGTAGCCGAGCACGGGCAGGTCCTCGTCGGGAATGTCCGCGGTCCGCTCCTGCACCAGCGCGGTGATCTCGGCGGACTCCTGCGGCGTGGTCAGCCGCAGGCCGGCGTTGAGGCACTGCAGCACGGCATCATCGCAGCCGGCCCGGCTGAAGATGAACGTGATCGCGGGGAGCAATCCCGCCGCGTCGAGCCGCTCGATAACATCCGGGCGCCGGGGGGCGCGGAACCTGCTCGCCCGCGCTCCGCCTGCCCCGTGCCCGCTCGCCCCGTGCCTGCGCGCCGGCCCCCCGGCGCCGCGCGCGCCCGGACCGGGCCCGCGGCGGGACCTGCCCGGTGACTTGCGCTGGGTCCAGGAGTCGCGCTGCGCCATCCGCAGCAGCTCCGGGTTGACCTGGGCACCGGCCGCGCGCCGGGAGCCTGGGCGTCCCGGCCGGGCTCCGCCGTCATCGGCCGGGCCGGGCTCGGTGAACATGTCGTACAGCCGGTTGCCGGCCATCACGTGCTGCCACAGCGGTACCGGCCGGTGCTCGTCGACGATGACCGTGGTGCCGCCGCGGACCTGGGACATCCAGTCGCCGAACTCCTCGGCGTTGCTGACCGTCGCCGACAGGGCGACCAGGCGCACCGACTCAGGCAGGTGAATGATCACCTCCTCCCAGACCGCGCCCCGGAATCTGTCGGCCAGGTAGTGCACCTCATCGAGCACCACGTAGCCGAGGCCGTCCAGCGTCGGCGAGCCCGCGTACAGCATGTTGCGCAGCACCTCGGTCGTCATCACGACCACCGGCGCCTCGCCGTTGATGCTGTTGTCACCGGTCAGCAGGCCAACCTTGGCGGCCGAGTACCGGCGCACCAGGTCGGAGTACTTCTGGTTGGACAGCGCCTTGATCGGCGTGGTGTAGAAGCACTTGCGGCCGCCGGCCAGGGCCAGGTGCACGGCGAACTCGCCGACCACCGTCTTGCCCGATCCGGTCGGCGCGGCGAGAAGCACGCCGTGCCCGTCGTTCAGGGCCCGGCAGGCAGTCAGCTGGAAGTCGTCGAAGCTGAAGTCATACAGCGCCTCGAACGCGGCCAGTACCGGCCCGTGTTCCGAGCGGCGCCTGCGGGCGGCGGCGTAGCGGTCTGCGGGGCTCGCTTGGGTGGCCACGCGATCTAGGGTAGGCGGCGCGATCAGTCGTCCCGGTCAGCGGACCCGACCCCGACGTCGTCCAGCGGTGATACCTCGTCATCACTGAGGTCCGCGTACGGCGACCGGTTCGCGCGCCTGCGGTCGTTGGCCCAGATGATCAGCTCGGCGACCTCCACGAGGACCACGCACGGCACGGCGAGCAGCAGCATGGTGGTCGGATCCGGGCTCGGCGAGGCGATGCCGGCGAATACGAACACCGAGAAGATCATGACCCGGCGCCACTTCTTGAAGACCTGATGGGACAGGATCCCGGCCAGGTTGAGCATCACCAGTATCAGCGGCAGCTCGAAGGCAAGCCCGAAGCCGACGAGCATCATCATGACGAAGCCGAGATAGGTGTCGATGGTCGGCAGGTTGGCTACCCCGAGCGGGGTCAGCCCGAGCAGGTAGGTCACGCTCCGGCTTATCACCTCGTAGGCGAGAGCGGCGCCGCCCGCGAACAGCGGCACCGCGGTGAAGACGAACGCATAGGTCCACCGCCGCTCCCGCTGGTAGAGCCCGGGGGCGATGAACGCCCACAGCTGGTACAGCCACACCGGGCTGGCGACAACCAGCGCGAAGATGAACGCGATCTTCACACGGAACATGAACGGGTCGACGATGCCGTTAATGACCAGCTGATCACCCAGGGACCGGCAGCCAGAAAGATGGTTGACCACGGCCTTGCAGAAGGGATGCTCGATGAACCTCCAGGTCCGGAAAAAGACGGCCGGAATCAGCCCGATGCCCATCGCGATGATGAGGGCCAGCGCTGCCTTGACCACCCTGCTGCGCAGCTCACGGATGTGATCCATGAGCGGCATCTTGCCGTCGGGATTGGCCGAGCGCTGCGCCTGCAGCATGCGCGTGCCGAGCACGCGCGCGCCCGTGACGCTATCGCCTAGCTTTGCCATGGCCGGCTGCCGCTGTCGTTAACCGGCCGGCTCAGGAGGGCTGCTGGGTCCGCTGCGTCTCCGTCAGCGGCGCGCTCTGCGCGGGGGCGGGCGTCGCTGCGGCTGACCGCTGCAGATCATTGATCTGCTGCTGCAGCTGGTCGATCTGCTGCTGGTTCGGCACGGCGGGCGGGGCTGCCGTCACGGCCGGCGGCGTCACGGCGGCCTGTGGCTCGGGCTTAGCCGCCTCGTCATCACCGTGCAGGTCGTGTACCTCGGTCTTGAGGATGCGCATGGACTTGCCGAGCGACCGGGCGGCGTCGGGCAGTTTCTTGGACCCGAATAGGACAATCAACACGACAGCGACGATCAGTATCTTCCACGGGCTGTCGAACAGGTCACCAATCATGTCCGCCTCTTCATGGGAAGGACGCGGTCCCGCGCCAGGATCCCCGCTAGTTGTGGAGTCTACACTCGTTACCTTTTACCTTCGTAGCACAGCGAGGCTTCGGCTTGCTTGTCCGGCCGTGATAATCAGGCTAGCAGCAGCGGAAACTCGCGCCTCAGGCGTAGAGCGCCAGGGCGGCCAGCGCGTCCTGGCGCACCTGGTCGGCGAGGTCCGGCGGCGAGATCACCCGGCCGTCCTCGCCCAGCCGCAGCCCGAGCCGCCGCACCCACTGGGTATCCGGGGTCCGCAGGCTGACCCGCAGCCTGCCCTCGCCCAGGTCCTCCGCCTGCTCGCACGGGTAGTACTCGGCGACCCAGCGGCCGGCCGGCGCCAGCTCCAGTACCACCCGCACGTCCTGATCCGACGGCCGGAACAGCCCCTGGTCGACATCTACCGGCTGCGCCTCCGCCGGAACCGAGGCCGCGATGTCCAGCACGGCCAGGGACAGCACGCGATCGAGCCGGAACAGCCGGACCGCCTCGGCGCGCCGGCACCAGGCCTCCAGGTACGTCCGGCCCTCCACCATCAGCAGCCGCATCGGGTCGACATCACGCTCGGTGGCCTCGTCCCGGCCGGGGACGTAATAGGACAGGTGCAGCCGCCTGCGCCGGGCCAGGGCGTCGGTCACCTCGGCCAGCACGTCACGGGGGGCCACGTCGTCCACCTGGACCAGGACCTGCGCGCTGGCCGCGGCCGCCTCCCCCGCGGCCGTCTCCAGCTTGGCGATGGTCCGGCTGAGCGCCGAGCGGTCGCCGGGGCCCGGCACCTCGGCCAGCATCCGCAGGGCGACCAGCAGCGCGCTGGCCTCGTCGGTGCCGAGCCGCAGCGGGCGGCCGATCGACTCGGCCTGGCTGACGACGATCTCGCCGCCCTCATACGACAGGTCGATCGGGCAGTACGGATCGGGCGAGCGGAGCTCCACGCACCAGAGCATGTTCAGGTCGTCGACGAGCTGGCGCTCGCTGACGCCGAACGCGACGGCGGTGTCCGCGAGCCCGACCGCCTTCCTGCTGATCACGTACGGCACGAGCGTGAGCAGCCGCTGCAGCCGGTCGGTCGCGGTGGCCGGCCGCGCCGCGTGCTCGCGGGAGGGCGCATCGCCGGTCATGCCAGCACTCCCTTCAGCCGGCCGATGACCGCATCCCGCAGGTCCGCGGGCTCGATCACGACGGCGTCCGCGCCGAACGAGGCGATCTGGTCGGCGAACCAGCCCGTGTCGGAGAACGTGACCTCGACCAGGTCCCAGCCCGGCAGTCCCGGCGCGGGCACGTCCGAGGCGCCACGGCGCCGCAGCCCGTGGGCGGCGCCGTGGCGCAGCCGCAGCAGCCCGGTCCGCTGGGACGGCGGCTGGGTGTCCCAGGCTCGCACGGACTTGCGCACGTCGGTGCCGTCCGGGACCGTGACGCTGCCCGGCGGCCCGCAGAACGCGACCGGCCCGTCGATGCGGCTCAGCCGGAACACCCGCTCCTCGCCCCGGTCGGTGTCCAGCCCCGCCACGTACCAGCGGCCATGCCGGTTGACCACTCCCCAGGGCTCCAGGTGGCGCTGCTGCGGCGAGCTGCGGCCGGCCGCGCGGTAGGCGAAGGACACCGAGCGGGCGTCCCGCACGGCCTCCCAGAGCGGGCCGAAGGCGGCCTCCCCGGCCTGCAGCCGCGGCTCGATCCCCGGCTGGGTGGTGTCCTCGGCGTCGATTCCCGCCGCCCGGAGCTTGAGCAGCGCTCCCGCCGCCGCCCCGGCCAGCTCGGCGCGCCGCCACACCCCGGCGGCCAGGCCGAGTACGGCCGCCTCGTCCGGCTCCAGCCGGATCTCCGGCAGCTCGTAGGCCTGCCGCGAGATCCGGTAGCCCGCCTCATCGTCGGCGCCCGAGCTCATCCCGGTCTCCAGCGGGATCCCGAGCTCGCGCAGCTCGTCCTTGTCCCGCTCGAACATGCGCTTGAATGCCTCGAAGGAATCCGGATACCCGGGCACGGCCGCGCGTATCTGGTTGGCGGTGAGGTACCGGCGCGCGGACAGCAGGCAGACCACCAGGCTGAGCAGCCGCTCGGTCTTCCGCCTCGACATCGCCTTCCTTTCCCGGCACCGACGCTACCCTGCCCTGGTGATCAGGTGGCGAACTGGCGTGGTTTCTGTCCTCCGGCGGCAGTGGGCCGGCGCAGCCGAGCTTGAGGTGACCGTGGACGGCGTCCCGGTCCGCGCGCTGGCCTACCCGCGGCTAACCGGGCCGCCACGGGTCGGCGACCGGGTCCTGCTGAACACCAGCGCGCTCGACCTCGGCCTGGGCACCGGCGGATACGCGCTGGTCGTGGCGCTGCCCGACGCCCTGCCGCCCGATCCGCCCGGCCCCGGCCACCTGGTCAAGGCCCGTTACACGCCGATGCAGGCGACGGTGCTCGGCGCGGACGAGCAGGGCTCCCCCCACCACGAGGTGCTGCGGGACGCTGATGACCTGGAGGGGATACCGGTCGTGGTGGCCGACCTGCACTCGGCGCTGCCCGCCGTGCTGGCCGCCTATTATGCGCAACGGCTCGCGTCCGCGGCTCCCGGAGCCGCCGGGCCAGTGCCGACGGTGGCGTACGTCATGCTCGACGGGGGCGCGCTGCCGGCCTGGTTCTCCCGCACCGCGGCCGGGCTGCGGGACGCCGGCTGGCTGGCCGGGACGGTAACGGTGGGGCAGGCCTTCGGCGGGGACCTGGAGGCGGTCACGCCGCACAGCGGGATGCTCGCCGCCCGGCACGTGCTCGGCGCGGAGCTGATCGTCGTATCCCAGGGTCCCGGCAACCTCGGCACGGGTACCCGGTGGGGATTCTCCGGGGTCGCCTCGGGCGAGGCGGTCAACGCCGCGGCCGTGCTCGGCGGCCGGCCGGTTGCCTCGCTGCGGATCAGCGAGGCCGACCCGCGGGAGCGGCACCGCGGCATATCGCACCACAGCCTGACCTCGTACGGACGGGTCGCCCTGGCCAGCGCGGATGTAGTGGTGCCCGACCTGCCGGGCGCGTTCGGCGCCCGGGTGCTCGCCGAGGCCGGGCCGCTGGCCGCCCGCCACCGCCTGGTCCTGGTCAGCGTGGACGGGCTGCACGAGGTGCTGCGCGCCTGCCCGGTGCCGCTGTCCACGATGGGCCGCGGGCTGGAGGAGGACCTGGCCTACTTCCTGGCCGCCGCCGCCGCGGGCCGGCACGCGGCCGGCGTGCGGCCGGGCCACGGGCCAGGGCGATAGCGTGAGCAGCCGGCCCGTAGGGTGGATCAGCTGGCCAGCACCTGGACAGCAGTGGACAGCAGCAGACAGCAACCGGACAGCAAGGAGTGCTGATGGGAATCGCGGCTATATCAAGGCGGCTGCCGGGACGGCTCGCCGCCGGGGCGTTCATCCTGAATGCCGGCGTGAGCAAGTGGTCCGCTGATGAGGAGACCGCCGCCCGGCTGCAGGGGATGGCCGCGGGAACCTATCCGTTCCTGGCCAAGATGAAGCCGGCGGACTTCGCCCGCCTCCTGGCGGTCAGCGAGATGGCGCTCGGCACCGCCCTGCTCCTGCCGGTGGTGCCGACGGGCCTGGCCGGCGCGGGGCTGACCGCCTTTTCCGGCGGCCTGCTCGGGATGTACCTGCGGACCCCCGGCATGACCCGCGAAGGCAGCGTGCGTCCCAGCCAGCAGGGCACTGCCCTGGCCAAGGACGTATGGATGCTCGCGATCGGGCTCGGCCTGATGGCCGACGCGCTCACCACCCGGTCACCCGATAGCTCGCCGCCGGCTAGCTCCCCCGAGAGCTAGCCGCACCGCCTGCCCGGCCGGCGGGGCGCAGCACCATCGGCCTAGCTGCCGGGGAGGTGCTCGCGATATCCGGCGATGGCGTCCATGGCCGGGTCACGGCCGGCGCGGTAGTCCGCGAACGTAGGCGGGGCGTAGATCTCGGGCGCGATCCAGGGCCTGCGGTCGTCCGGCCATGACGTCTGCCAGTAGAGGTCGGAGACGTTGACCGTGAGCTTGCTGTACGGCAGTTCGAAGGGGATCGTCTCGCCAATGAAGTTAGGGCTTGATCCGCTCGGCTCGCCAGCGAAGATCGCGTGGGTGTGACGCTCGATGGCAGTGGCGGTGTTCTGCGCCGCGGAGAACGTCTGGCGTCCGATGATGACGAACAGGCCGCCCGGCCGGTTGACCTTGCGGCAGCCGATGAGGCGATGCAGCAGCGGCTGGGTGAGGGACGTGTTGCCGCCGCCGTTCCATCGCAGGTCGAGGACGAGCGTGTCGGCATCGCTGGCGTCGATGAAGGCGAACAGCCGCTCGGTGAACGCCGCCAGCGTCTCGGCGGGATGATCGGCCACGCTGTTGAGCTGGACATAGATCGTCCGCTCGGCCGTCAGGTACTCGAACCAGTATTCAAGATCACGGTTGCGGAGGTAGCGGGGAACCGGCCCGTCCAGTGTTTCTGCTAGCCGGAGCCATCGAAGCGGCAGTGAGCGGACGGCTCGCCGCGCAGCGGGCGGGTCCGCATCCATTCTGTACCCGGCCGTCGTGCCGTCGAGTAGCCGCAGGCCGAGGGTGACCGAGGCGGGCGAGGCGATCAGGCTCAGGGCGTGCAGGATGGGCGGATGCCGTAGCCACCGGGCGGCCGCCGCCTTGACCTGGCTGTCGTTATCGCGGCTGATGATCGGGTCGAGGGCGGCCATCACTTCCGCGGTGAGCCGCCCGTCGAACGTCATCACCTGGGCGCCCAGGGCGCGCTGGTGGCGCGGATCGACGGCGGTCACGAACAGGCCCTCGGCGAATAGGTAGAAGCCGGCCGGCAGCGTCTGGCTGAGTGCCGGATAGTCGTCGGGGCCGGTGATGCCCGCGTGACCGTCTCCGAGCGGGCGCAGGAGCTTCAGGATGCCGGCCAGGATCTGCGCGTCGGAGAGCTCGGGGACCGACTGGCCGAGCTCGGCGAGCATGTCGTCGTAGTCGTGCTCGCTGAGGTAGCGGAACGGGTCGTAGGCCCTTCGCTTGATCTCCCGCCCGAGCAGCTGCAGGTCGCGGCGCCAGCCTTCCTCGCGGGACAGCCCGCTGACACTGACGTCCAGCAGCGCGCGGAACCGGTCGTGATCGCGCCAGGGCTGCCAGCACTCGTCGGCGCGGACCCGGTCGAGATCTCGCAGGCCCGCCTGCAGCGCGCGCTCCAGCTCACCGAGGGCCTGGTTGGCGTGGCCGAGGCGAGCATGACAGCACGCGATGCGGTACTGCACCTCACCGGCGGCGGCCGTGTCCCGTTCCTGCTGGCGATAGGTGACACCGAGCCTCGCGACCTGCTCGTAGGCGGCGAGGGCTCCGGCGTAGTCGCCGGACTCCAGGCAGGCCTCGGCCAGCCGGTCCCAGTGATTCCCGTTGACCGGGTTGAGCTCGGTCACGTGCCGCCACAGCCCCGCGGCGCCGGCCCACTGGCGGCTTCCGGTCAGGGACTCAGCCCTGGCCAGGGTGCGCAGGTAGTCGGCAACATCCATCACGGGCTCCTGGGCGTGGAGTGCCGTGCGGCCTCCGCCGCGACACGGCCGTCTGCGTTCAGCGCACTGGCCTATGGCGCGGGAACATCTGCAGCTGGATGTGAACGGGTGCCATATCGGTGGTCGCGGGCCCGGAACGCCGGGCGTCGGCCCGATGCCGGGCGACGACGGCTTTCAGCTCGTCGCTCAGCGCGCGCAGGCCGGCGGCAGCTCGATCTGCCAGCCGGAGAACTCTGATACCTGCTGCCACTCGTCGCTCCAGTCCTCGGCCAGGAACGCGGCGGCACGTTCGAAGGACTGCTCGAGCGCCTGGCGGAGATAGATCCCGATCGGCCCTTGCGCCCCGGCGTCTGCGGTGAAGCTGGCCAGGTCGAGCTGATTAGCGGGGTGCAAGGCGTACCACCAGCGCTCCCGCCTGGTGCCGCGCGCGGTGTCCTCGGCAATGAAGCCGTGCTCGGCGAGCTGGCGCAGGTGCCAGCTGATGTTGCCGCTGTCCTGGCCGAACTGCCTCGCCAGGCGGGTCGCCGTGGAGGACCCGTCCAGCCGCAGCGTGCTCAGAATTCGTATCCGCAGCGGGTGCGCGAGGCCCCGCAGGCTGCGGGAGTCGAGCCGCTTTGGCTGCTCTGGCGCGTGGGTCACAGGCATATCGTCTCATGCGAAGGACTATTCGCGAAGAACTCTTCGCAATCGGCCGGAGCGCATCCCGCGGCCCGCCTCAGGTCCCCGCTCGAGGGCGTATTCGCCACCCCCATGGGACGGGCCGCGGCTCGTGCCGGAAACCAGCGGGGCGCGCGGACCTGGCCACCGCTAGGCGTTCGCGGGGACGGAGTCCAGGATGTCGATGACGAAGACCAGCGTGTCGGTGCCCTTGATGCCGGCCTGTGAGTTGCCCGTCTTGCCGTAGCCGTCGGCCGGCGGGATGACGAGCATCACCCTGCTGCCTACCGGAACGCCGACCAGGCCCTTGTTCCAGCCGGGAATGACCTGGCCGCCGAGCTGGAAGGCGAACGGCGCACTCGGCGCGGTGGCCGTGGGCCAGGTGGAGTAGAACACCTTGCTCGTCCGCCAGATGCTGCCCACGACCTGCGCGACCACGGTCTGGCCGTTGACGAGCGGCGCCCCCGTCCCCTTGGTCAGTATCTTAACGACGAGCTTGTGCGGCGCCGGGCTCTTGGGGATCGTGATCGTCGGCGCGGCGCCGGCGGCCCCGGAGACCTTCGGCAGGCTGCCGCCGCCATTAGACAGGTGCGTACCGGACGCGGCAGCGGTCGGGCCGAACGCCTTGATCAGGTCAATGACCCAGACGGTGGTGTCCGTCCCCTTGATCCCGATATTGGCGTTGCCATGCGGCCCGTAGGCGTATTTCGGCGGCAGCACCGCGAGCACCCGGCTGCCCATCTTCTGCCCCTTGACCGCCTTCACCAGGCCCGGCAGCGTGAGCTGCGCCGGCAGTACCTGCGGGCTCGAGGTGAAGGTGCTGTCCAGCAGCTTGTGGGTCTTGCCGCTCCAGTTGTAGATGGCGAAGTTGCCCAGTATCGAGTCACCCGACGTCAGCGCGGGCCCGTTGCCCTGGATCTCCGTCTTGATCCGCAGGTCGCTGCTGGCCTGCTGGGCCGGGATGGTGACACTGGGCGCCTTGCCGAAGGCACCGGACACCGTCACCGACGCATTAGGACTGCCTGATGACGATGACCCGCACCCGGCCAGGGCCGCGGCGGCGGTCAGCGAGACAAGTAGCGCAGCGGCAATACGTCGCATGTACATCCTCAGTGATTTTGGAGCGGGGGGCGAGTCATGAGCGCAGTCAGCCTACCTGCTGTCCGGACGCGAGCGCCCCGGAAGGGCAGGACCGCTCCAGCGTGCTACATGCCGGCGATCAGCTTCTCCACGCGCTCGTCAACGGAGCGGAACGGGTCCTTGCACAGGACCGTGCGCTGCGCCTGGTCGTTGAGCTTGAGGTGGACCCAGTCCACCGTGAAATCACGGCGGCGCTCCTGGGCCCGCCGGATGAACTCTCCCCGCAGGCGCGCCCTGGTGGTCTGGGGCGGTACCGACTTCGCCTCGAAGATGCTGATGTCGCGGCAGACCCTGGCCACCGCGCCGCGGCGCTGCAGCAGGTAATACAGCCCCCGGCCGCGGTGCACGTCGTGATAGGCCAGGTCCAGCTGCGCCACCCGCGGCGAGGACAGCGCGAGGTCGTGCTTGGCCCGGTAGCGCTCGATCAGCTGGTACTTGGTCACCCAGTCGATCTCCCGTGCCACCAGGGCGAGATCGCCGGTCTCCACCGCGTGCAGGGTACGCTCCCACAGGTCGAGCACCCGCTCGGTGATCGGATCGGATCCCTTGCGGTCGGTGAAATCCCGCGCCTTGGACAGGTACTCGCGCTGGATGTCCAGGGCGCTCACTTCCCGCCCGCTGGCCAGCCGGATCTTGCGCCGTCCGGTCATGTCGTGGCTGACATCCCTGATCGCCCTGATCGGGTTCTCCAGCGTCAGGTCCCGCATGACGGTCCCCGCCTCCACCATGCGCAGGACCAGGTCGGTCGCGCCGACCTTGAGCAGCATGGTCGTCTCGCTCATGTTCGAGTCGCCGACGATCACGTGCAGCCGCCGGAATCGCTCGGCGTCGGCGTGCGGCTCGTCGCGCGTGTTGATGATCGGCCGGGAGCGCGTAGTCGCCGACGAGACGCCCTCCCAGATGTGCTCGGCGCGCTGGCTGACGCAGTACACCGCCCCGCGCGGCGTCTGCAGGACCTTTCCCGCGCCGCAGATGATCTGGCGGGTGACCAGGAAGGGGATCAGGATGTCGGCCAGCCTGCCGAACTCGCCGTGCCTGCCGACCAGGTAATTCTCATGGCAGCCGTAGGAGTTGCCGGCCGAGTCAGTGTTGTTCTTGAACAGGTAGATATCCCCGGCGATGCCCTCCTCACGCAGCCGTCGGTCGGCGTCCACGAGCAGGCCCTCGAGGATCCGCTCGCCCGCCTTGTCGTGGGTGACCAGGTCCACCAGGCTGTCGCACTCGGGCGTGGCGTACTCGGGATGGCTGCCGACGTCCAGGTACAGCCGCGCGCCGTTGCGCAGGAAGACGTTGCTGCTGCGGCCCCACGACACCACCCGGCGGAAGAGGTACCTGGCGACCTCGTCCGGCGACAGGCGCCGCTGCCCGCGGAAAGTACACGTGACGCCGTACTCGTTTTCCAGCCCGAATATTCGTCTGTCCATGCCCTCAGCTCACCAGTCGACGGCGATGTACTTGGTCTCGGTGAACTCCAGCAGCCCGTCGTGGCCGCCTTCCCGGCCCAGCCCGGACTGCTTCACTCCGCCGAACGGGGCGGCCGGGTCGGACACCACACCGCGGTTGATGCCGACCATCCCGGCCTCCAGGGCCTCGGCGACCCGCAGCGCGCGGCGCAGGTCCCGGCTGTAGAGGTAGGACACCAGGCCGTACTCGGTGCTGTTGGCCAGCGAGATCGCCTCGTCGGGGTCGCTGAAGCGGACAATGGGGGCCACCGGGCCGAAGATCTCCTGGGACAGGATGCCCGCGTCCGGCGGGACCTCATCCAGCACGGTCGGCTCGTAGAAGTAGCCAGGCCGGTCCGGTGCCCGGCCGCCCGTGACGACCTGGCCGCCGTCCTTGGCCGCCGACTCGACCAGCTCGGCGACCTTCGCCCTGGTGGCCGAGTTGACCAGGGGGCCGAGATCGACGCCGTCCTCCAGGCCGGGGCCGACCCGCAGCGCGGCCAGGGCGGCCGCGAACTTGGCCGAGAACTCGCTGGCGACCGCCTCGTGCACGTAGAACCGGTTGGCCGCGGTGCACGCCTCGCCGCCGTTGCGCATCTTGGCCAGGAAGGCGCCCTCGACGGCGGCGTCGATATCAGCATCTTCAAAGATGAGAAACGGCGCGTTACCGCCGAGCTCCATCGAGCAGTTGGTCACGGTATCGGCGGCGGTTCGCAACAGCATCCGGCCGACCTCGGTCGAGCCGGTGAAGGAGAGCTTGCGCACCCGGGGATCGGCCAGCATCGCCGCGGTCATCGGGCCGGGCGATCGCGTCGGCAGGACGTTAACGACGCCGCCCGGCACCCCCGCCTCGTGCAGCAGGGCCGCGACGGCCAGGGCGGTCAGCGGGGTTTCCTTGGCGGGCTTGAGCACGACCGTGCAGCCGGCCGCCAGGGCCGGCCCGATCTTGCGGGTGGCCATGGCCGCGGGGAAATTCCACGGCGTGATCAGCACGCTCACGCCGACCGGCTGCCGCTGGACCAGGATCTTGTTGGCCCCCGACGGCGCTACCGAGAACGAGCCCTCGTTCCTGACCGCCTCCTCGGCGTACCAGCGGAAGAACTCCGCGGCGTAGGCAATCTCGCCGCGGGCATCCCGCAGGGCCTTGCCGTTCTCGACCACCATCAGCCGCGCCAGCGGCTCGGCATCGCGCGTCATCAGCTCGTAGGCCCGGCGCAGGCACTCGCCGCGCTCCCTGGGCGGCCGCGCGGCCCAGGGGGCCAGGGCCTCGTGCGCGGCGGTCACCGCGTCCAGGGCATCTTCGGCGCTCGCGCTGGCCACCTCGGCGACGACGTCCTCGGTCGCGGGATCGGTCACCGGCAGGGTGCCCGCCCGCCCGGCGGTCCAGTGCCCGCCAATCAGGAGGCCGGTCGGCGCATTCATGCCCGTCAGAGCAGCCAGGTCGCTCGTCACGTTCCCTCCTCCGCCGCGCACGCGAGTTCCTGCCGGGCTGCGCATGCTGCCGACACTACCAACGCCCGGCCGGGCCGGCCGCACAGCCCGAGTCAACGTTCGTGGCGCCTGCCTGTCAACGTGCGCGGACCCCTGTCAACGTGTCGGTTTCCGGCCCGCCCGTGGCGAGCCGGGCGCCGGTCAGGGCCCGCCCGTCGATGGGCCGTCGTCAGCTTCCTGAGCTGACTTGGCGTGATCGGGCGCCAGCTTCCCGGCGAGCGGCCTGCGGTCGTAGGGACGATGCGGCGGTGCCGCGGCGGGCCGGCCCGGCCGGCGCGGCCCGGACCAGAGGGCGGGCGGCAGATCGAGGTGCAGCGCGATCTGGTGCGCCGCTGCCTCGTAGTTGACCCGCCAGCCGCGAAAATGCGGCCAGGCATCCTCGGTAGAGCGCTCAGTGGTCCAGCCGGCCTGGCGCAGCCACTCGACGGCGTCGTCGAATTCCTGGCGGGTCAGGATCAGCGGGTCGTCGGGCCGCGGGTCGCTGATCACGGGGAGTCGCAGGGTGCGGGCCAGCCGCCGCATGGCGGCATAGCCCACGCGCATCAGCGGCCGGGCCTCGGCCGGCGCGGACGCCGGGTTGAGCGCCAGGTGCAGGGCGGCGCCGTCCAGCACGGCCAGCAGGGACAGCAGCCAGGACGCGGCCGGGTCGGGCGACCTGAAGTAGATCAGGGTCCGGTAGTTGGCGTGGCTTTCGGAAATGTCGGCCGCCCACTCGGTCCATCGCTCGTAGAGCCGCGGCAGGTACCCGGTGTTGTCGATCAGCGCCTGGCGGGCCAGCAGCTCAGGTCCCCAGGGCGGGGCTCCGGCCAGTGCCTCGAGCATGGTGACCAGCGTCTCGCGGCGGTTGAACGCCGCGTACAGCACCGGCAGGTAGGCGATGAGCAGGGCCATCACGGCCAGGCCGCTGGCGGCGGCTATGAACACCACGGCGGCCGGGACCGCTCCGCGGGGCGGGGCAAAGCCCAGGGTGAACAGCGAGGATCCGGACTCGCGCAGGGCCGTGGGGAAACCGCGGCCGTTCAGCGGCCAGAACACCAGGGCGTATCCGGCAAACAGGCACGCTATCCAGCTGGCGAGCAGGGAGAGCAGGAAGGTGGGCCCGGCGCCGCCGAGGATCAGCTCGCGCCGCGCCAGGTCATCAGTCCGCGCGGTGATCCGCTGGTAGGAACCGTAGACCGCCCTGGCGACCAGGGCAGTGAACAGCGAGCGGGTGTCCCGCGGGAGGAGAAAAGTCTTGATCACGCTGTTCGCGGTCGCGGCCAGGAGGACCAGCCCGCAGGCCAGGCCGGCCCACGCGATAATGCCCATGCTAGGAGCCCTGGCGCAGGCGGTTTACTTCGGCGGGCGGGCGTCATCGGGTCCTGCCGGATCCGCCTCGCTGGCCCCCGGCGGCTGCGGTGCGTCAGCGGCCTGCGGTGCGTCAGCGGCCTTCGGCGTGCCACCGGGCTTCGGCGGGCCACCGGGCTTCGGCGCGCCGGCGGGCTCGGCGCCCGGCGCGGGGGCGCCCGCTGATCCGGACGCGCCGTTCCTGGACGGCCTGGCCTCGGCCAGCAGGGCCTCAAGCCGGGCGCCGGTCAGCCGGCGGAACGCCCGGTGCTCCCTGGCCCGGTCCAGGACGGCTACCTCCAGCTGCGTGGCGGTGATCTCCTGGCGCTCGCCGTTGCCCTGCCCGGCCAGCGCGGCCAGCGCTATCGTCATCGCACCGGGCAGCGTCATCCCGTACGAGTACCTGTCCTTGATTACCGCGGCGACCTGGTCAGCCTGGCCGCCCATGACCACGAAGTTGTGCTCCTCGGCCACCGATCCGTCGAAGGTGATGCGGTACAGCTGGTCACGATCCTCGGCCGCTCCCACCTCGGCGACCACGATCTCGACCTCGAACGGCTTGTTGCTCTCGGTGAAGATGGTGCCGAGCAGCTGCGCATACCAGTTGGCCAGGCCGCGGGCGGTGACATCCTGGCGGTCGTACTGGAAGCCGGTCATGTCGGCGTACCGGATGCCCGCTTTGCGCAGGTTCTCGAACTCGTTGTAGCGGCCCACGGCGGCGAACGCGATCCGGTCGTAGATCTCGCTGAACTTCTGCAGTGCGCGGGACGGGTTCGGCGCGATGAACAGGATCCCGGCGTCGTAGGCGATCACGACACCGCTGCGGATACGCGTGATCGCCTTGCGCGCGTAGTCCGCCTTGTCCTTCATCGCCTGCTCGGGCGAGACGTAGAACGGCATCGACACCGCTGGCGTTTCCCTTACTTGAGTAGTGGGCTCGGCTCGTGCTCGCCCTTCGCTGGCCGGCTGGCCGGTCTGGCCGGCGAAGGGCAGTGCGGGGAACTATCCGTTTCCGGTGCTGGTCTGGTGCAGTGATGCGGGCGGTCCGTCCGGCTCGCGCATCCGCCCGTCGACGACGCTCTGCGCGTATTCCGCGGACTCCGCGTCGGGCAGCCGGCGGAAGCCGTCGGCGGTGACCGTCACGACCATGGGGAAAATGCGCCGTGTCAGGTCGGGGCCGCCGGTCGCCGAATCGTCGTCGGCGGCATCGTAGAGAGCCTGCATGCAGGCCATGATGGTGTCGGAGGCTGACATGCCGTCGACATAGAGCTTCTTCAGCGATCCGCGGGCGAAGACCGAGCCCGAGCCGATCGAGTGGAACCGGTACTCCTCGTACCTGCCCCCAGTGGGGTCATAGCTGAAGATCCGGCCCTGGCCGGTGTCGTCGTCATAGCCGGCGAAGATGGGCACCACGACGAACCCCTGCATGGCCGCGCCGAGATTGCTCCTGACGATCGTGGCGAGCCGGTTGGCCTTGCCCTCCAGGGACAGTGACCGGCCCTCGATCTTCTCGTAATGCTCAAGCTCCACCTGGTACAGCCGGACCAGGTCGATCCCGATGCCCGCGGCCCCGGCGATGCCGACGCAGGAGTACTCATCGCTGCGGAACACCTTCTCGATGTCGCGCTGCGAGATCATGTTGCCTGCGGTGGCCCGCCGGTCGCCCGCCATGACCACGCCGCCGTCGAAGGCCGCCGCGACGATCGTGGTCCCGTGCGGCAGGTCCCGCACGGCCGAGCCGGAGACGCCGGCGCCGGACGTGCCGCCCGAGGGCAGCAGCTCGGGAGCGGCGGCGGTGAGGAAGTCAGCAAACGACGACGTCCCCGCGTTCAGGTAGGCCGCAGGCAACTGCCGTCCATAGGAATCAGAGCCCACGCGGATCCTTCCGGTTAGGTGCGCCTGGTGTACCTGCATGACCCTACTGCGGCGGCTGCGATCTTCGCACTTCCGGGCGGGACGTCACTCGCCGCCCTTCTGCACGTAGGACCGGACGAACTCCTCGGCGTTTTCCTCCAGGACCTCGTCGATCTCGTCGAGGATCGCGTCCACGTCGTCGGTGAGCTTGTCCTGCCGCTCCTGGACGTCCTCCCCGGTCTGCTTCTCGGTCTCCTGCTCTTCCTCGCTGCGCCGGGGTGCCTGCCGCTGGCCGCCGGTGTCCTTGGTCGCCATGTTGTGAACCTCCGTGATCCGCGGTCGTGCCCGCCGTCTCAAACGCTATCCTCGCCACGGCACGGCCCGCCCAATCCTCCGGGCCCGGATCGGTATCGATCCGGGATCCGCTGGCCCGCCGCGTCAATCTGGTGCGTCAATCCTGGCCGGTGAGCGCCGCGACGAGCTCCGCGGCCGTGTCACACCGGTCGATCAGGTCGCCCACGTGCGCCCTGGTCCCGCGCAGCGGCTCCAGGGTCGGAACCCGCTGGAGCGACTCGCGGCCCGGAATGTCGAAGATCACCGAGTCCCATGACGCGGCCGCGACCGCCTCTGGATACTTCTGCAGGCAGCGGCCGCGGAAGTACGCCCTGGTGTCCTCCGGCGGGTAGTCCACGGCACGCGCGATGTCCCGCTCGTCCGCCAGGCGGGTCATCCGGCCCCTGGCGGCCAGCCGGTTGTACAGGCCGCGGTCGGACCGGACGTCGGAATACTGCAGGTCAACCAGCTGGAGCCGCGGATGACTCCAGCTCAGGTGATCCCTGGTCCGGTAGCCCTCGAGGAGCTGGAGCTTGGCCACCCAGTCCAGCTCCCTGGCGGCCAGCATCGGGTCCTCGGCCAGGCTGGTCAGCACCGATTCCCACCGGGCCAGCACGTCGGCGGTCGCGTCGTCCACCTCGGCGCCGTATCTGTCCTCGGTGTACTTCCTGGCCAGCTCCAGGTACTCCATCTGCAGCTGGATCGCCGTCATGCGGCGCCCGTCCCGCAGCGCCACCAGGTGCCGGCAGGACGGGTCGTGCGAGATCGCGCGCAGCTCGGCGATGGGTGCCTCGACGCCGAGATCGGCGGCCAGGAAGCGGTTCTCGATCATCGCCAGGACCAGCGCGGTGGTGCCGAGCTTGAGGTAGGTGGAGACCTCGCTCATGTTCGCGTCGCCGATGATGACGTGCAGCCGGCGGTACTTCTCCGGATCGGCGTGCGGCTCGTCCCTGGTGTTGATGATCGGCCGCTTCAGCGTGGTCTCAAGCCCGACCTCGACCTCGAAGAAGTCAGCGCGCTGGCTGATCTGGAAGCCCTCGCCACGGCCGTCGGCGCCACGGCCGACCCGGCCCGCCCCGCAGACCACCTGCCGGGACACGAAGAACGGCGTCAGGTGCCGCACGATGTCAGCGAACGGGGTCGAGCGGTTCATCAGGTAGTTCTCGTGGCAGCCGTAGGAGACGCCCTTGTTGTCGGTGTTGTTCTTGTACAGCTGGATCCCGGCCACGCCCGGCAGCGCCCCCGCGCGGGCGGCCGCCTCCTCCATCACCCGCTCGCCGGCCTTGTCCCAGATCACGGCCGAGAGCGGGTCGGTGCACTCGGGTGCCGAGTACTCCGGGTGGGCGTGATCCACATAAAGCCGGGCGCCGTTGGTGAGGATGACATTGGCCAGCCCCAGGTCCTCATCGGTCAGCTGCGTCGAGTCGGCCGTATCGCGGGACAGGTCAAAGCCGCGGGCGTCGCGAAGGGGGTTCTCCTCCTCGAAGTCCCACCGTGCCCGCCGCGCCCGCGCGGACGTAGCCGCCTGGTAGGCGTTGACCACCTGAGAGGAGGTAACCATCGCGTTCGTGCCCGGCTGGCCGGGCACGGAAATGCCGTACTCGGTCTCGATCCCCATCACCCGGCGCACGCTCATACCGGAAAGCCTAGTGCCGGGCAGCCGAACCACGGGACGCCGCGCTCCGCGGGCCCGGCATCCTCCCCCCGACTACAGGTACTGACCAGTGTTGGACACCGTATCTATCGAGCGGCCGGCCTCCGTGCCGCTCTTGCCAGAGATCAGCGTCCTGATGTAGACGATCCGCTCGCCCTTCTTGCCGGAGATCCGCGCCCAGTCGTCGGGGTTGGTCGTGTTCGGGAGGTCCTCGTTCTCCCTGAACTCATCCACGCAGGCGGTCAGCAGGTGCGCGACCCGGATCCCCTTCTGCCCGGTCTCCAGGAACTCCTTGATGGCCATCTTCTTCGCCCGGTCCACGATGTTCTGGATCATCGCGCCGGAGTTGAAGTCCTTGAAGTACAGGACCTCCTTGTCCCCGTTGGCGTAGGTGACCTCAAGGAACTGGTTTTCCTGGGTCTCGCTGTACATGCGCTCGACGACGCGCTGGATCATCTCCTCGACGGTCGCGCCGGGCGAGCCGCTGTGCTCGGCCAGGTCATCGGGATGCAGCGGCAGGCCGCGCACGACGTACTTGGAGAAGATGTCCCTGGCGGCCTCGGCATCCGGGCGCTCAATCTTGATCTTGACGTCCAGCCGGCCTGGCCGCAGGATCGCCGGGTCGATCATGTCCTCACGGTTCGAGGCCCCGATGACGATCACGTTCTCCAGGCCCTCGACGCCGTCGATCTCGCTGAGCAGCTGGGGCACGATCGTGTTCTCGACGTCGCTGGAGACCCCGGATCCGCGGGTGCGGAAAATCGAGTCCATCTCGTCGAAGAAGACGATGACCGGCATGCCCTCGCTGGCCTTCTCCCTGGCCCGCTGGAAGACCAGCCTGATGTGCCGCTCGGTCTCGCCGACGTACTTATTCAGCAGCTCGGGGCCCTTGATGTTGAGGAAGAAGCTCTTGCCTTCCTTGGCCGGCGGCCCAGCCTGCTCCTCGGTCCCGTTCTGCCTGGCCAGCTCCGCTGTCCTGGCCGCGACCTGCTTGGCCAGCGAATTCGCGACGGCCTTGGCGATCAGCGTCTTGCCGCAGCCGGGCGGGCCGTAGAGCAGGACGCCCTTGGGCGGCCGCAGCTGATGCTCCTTGAACAGCTCGGCGTGCAGGTACGGCAGCTCGATGGCATCGCGGATCTGCTCGATCTGCGGCCCGAGGCCGCCGATCTCCAGGTAGGAGATGTCCGGCACTTCCTCGAGGATCAGCTCCTCGACCTCGGCCTTGGGGATGCGCTCGTAGACGTAGCCAGAGCGCGGCTCGAGCAGCAGCGAGTCGCCGGTCCGCAGCGTGGCGTCCATCAGCGGCTCGGCCAGCCGCACGATCCGCTCCTCATCGGCATGCGAGATCACCAGCGCCCGCTCGCCGTCCTCAAGGATCTCCTTGAGCATGACGACCTCGCCGATCGTCTCGAAGCCCTGGGCGATCACGACGTTGAGAGCCTCGTTCAGGACGACTTCCTGGCCCGGCTTGAGGTCATCGAGCTCGATGGCGGGGCTGACGCTGACGCGCATCTTCCGGCCGCCGGTGAACACGTCGGCCGTGCCCTCCTCGCACGCCTGCAGGAAGATGCCGAATCCCGATGGCGGCTGGGCGAGCCGGTCCACCTCTTCCTTGAGCGCCACGATCTGGTCGCGCGCTTCGCGCAGCGTGCCGGCGAGGCGTTCATTCTGCCCGCTGATGCTGGCCAGGCTCGCCTCGGTCTCGCGCAGCCGCTCTTCGAGCAGCCGCGTCTGCCGGGGCGAATCCACCAGCCGACCGCGCAGCGCGGCCACTTCCTCTTCGAGGAACGAGATCTGCGTGGTCAGAACCTTGACCTCGTCGTCATACCGACCACCACGAGCGTTGTCGTCACGAGAGGCCATGCCCCTCACCCCCTCCTGAGAGCGGACTTAACCTAGACCCTACCTATCCGGGGTCGTTCCGTAACCTCGCGGCGGCCGCGGACTGTCCTTTCTCCCGTTAAGTTCCGGGGAACGCGGGATCTCCATCCTTGATCGTCAGCTTCGCTAGCCGCGTGGCCGGGAGCTGGGCCGGCCGCCCCGCAGACAGGTATCGTCGCAGGCCGGCGCCTTGTGCCGCCCTCTGCTCGGTGCCCGCCAGGCGCCTGCCGTCATTCGCGGTCCGCCGCCGGCCCGCCGCCGGAGCGTTCCTGGCCGATGTCGCTGGTGTCCTCGCGGGCGTCCTGCTCGCGGGCGGCCTGCGCGCCCTTGGACGGCCTGCGCCTGCGCGGCGGCGGGGTTACCCCGTCCGCGAGCCTCCTGGCGGTCACCAGGAAGCCGGTGTGGCCGATCATGCGATGCTCGGGCCGGACCGCGAGCCCGTCGACATGCCAGCCGCGCAGCAGGGATTCCCAGGCCGCAGGCTCATGGAAGTTGCCCTGGCTGCGCAGGGCCTCCACCGTGCGCGAAAGCTGGGTGGTGGTGGCCAGGTAACAGCAGACCAGGCCGCCGGGGATGAGCCACCGGGCCATGGTCGCCGCGTGCTCCCAGGGCGACAGCATGTCCAGCACGATCCGGTCGAAGCCCTCCTCGGCCCCCGGCGGCAGTGCGGCCTCCGGGCCGGCGCCGCCAGCGGTGCCCGCGGACGGACCGCCATCGGTGCCGGTGAACGGGCCGCCGTCCGTGCCGTCGGCCGGCAGGTCGCCGACGACGAGCTGCCAGGCGGGGTGCGGGCCGCCGAAATAGCGCTCGACATTCTGCCGGGCAATCTCGGCGAAGTCCGGCCTGCGCTCGTAGGAGACCAGCAGTCCCTCCTCGCCGACCGCCCGGAGCAGCCAGCAGGACAGGGCACCGGATCCGGCTCCTGCCTCCAGTACTCGCGCGCCGCCGAAGATATCGGCCAGGCCGACAATCTGGGCCGCGTCCTTCGGATAGACGACGGCCGCGCCCCTGGCCATGGAGAGCGTGTAATCGGCCAGCAGCGGCCGCAGTGCGACGTACGCGGTGCCGCCCGAGGAATTCACCACGCTTCCCTCCGGGCGCCCGATCAGATCATCGTGTGCTACCGAGCCGCGATGCGTATGGAAGGACCGGCCTGCCTCCAGGACCACGCGGTGGCGGCGTCCCTTGGGGTCGGTGAGCTGGACCTGGTCACCTGGCGCGAACGGCCCGCGGGGCTGCTTGATCACGCCGCAAGGCTAACGCCGGGTCATACTCCGGCGAAGGCGTGGTCCAGGTCGGCGGCCGCGAGCACCCCGAACACCTGCCCGGACGGCTCGATGAGCAGGTATTCCGCCGCGGGCGAGCGCTGCACCGCCTCCAGCAGCGCCATCCCGGACAGGTCAGCCGACAGCACCATGCCGGGAGCCAGCGCCCTGGCCAGCGACCCGGCCTCGACCCAGGGCCGGCGCTGCTCGGGCGTGGCCATCACCGCAGTCTCGTTGACGATGGCGATCGGCGTCGACTCGTGATCGACGATGACCAGCGCCCGCGCCTGCGCGGCATCCGCCCGCCGGATGGCCTCGGCCAGCGGCAGGTTCGACGGGATCGGGATGGCCCGCCGCGCCAGGGTCCTGGCCTGCAGCCCGGGCAGCCGGTCGCGGACCTTCGCGGCCCGGATGGCCTGTCCTGACTGGATCCAGATGAAGACGGCGATGACCACCAGCCAGAGCCAGGAGTAACTGGCCAGCGCCTCGACGTGCGTGCCGTTCAGCGCGAAGGACCCCAGGACCAGCAGGATAGCCAGCACCCGGCCAGCCCACGCAGCGACAATCGTGGCCTGCGTCGCCCGGCCGGTGATCTTCCAGATCCCGGCGCGGAAGATGCGGCCGCCATCCAGCGGCAGACCGGGCAGCAGGTTGAAGAACCCGACCAGCAGGTTGGCCCGGAAGAGCTGGTCGATCAGCTGATGCGGCAGGCTCTGGTGGACCACGCCGTTCAGCGCGAAGGCCACGCCGGCCAGTCCCAGCGACACTACGGGACCGGCTGCGGACACCAGGAACTCCTGGGCCGGAGTCGGCGGCTCCTGCGAGATCTCGGAGTACCCGCCGAGCGGGTAGAGCAGGACGCGCCGCACCGGCAGGCGGAAGGCCAGGGCGACCACGCAGTGACTCAGCTCGTGGACCAGTACTGAGGCGTAGAGCAGGATGACGAAGGCAGCGGCGATGCCGTACCGGTCGGCGGCCGGGCGGATCGCGTTGTCGAGCGTGTCGGCGTAGACCACGATGAGCAGCCCGGCGACCAGGAACCAGTACGGCGAGATGTACACGGGAATGCCGAAAGGCCGCGCGATGACGAGCCCGAGCTTGGGGTCGCGCCGTGATCCGGGCGCGGGCTCCGGCCCTGGCAACTCGGGCGCCGGGGGCTCGGGCGGCCGGATTTGCTGCGATCCGTCCTGGGGAGAGATGCCTGCCACGGTTCGATGCTACGTCCTGCGGACCGCCCGCAGGCGGCGCCAGCGCCGGGAATCGCGCGCCGGGTCCGGCAAAGACCGGTAACTGTCGGTGCCGTCCCCTAATCTGCGACGAGTGAGCGATATACAGGTCGAGATCCCGGCTGGAGCCGGGCCTGTTGCGGCCGACAGCGTCCCGGCGGCCAGTGGCGGGCCAGCGCCGGCCGCGCCGGGCCGTTCCGTCGGCGCTACGCCTGGTGCCGGGGCTGCGCCTGGTGCCGGGGCTGCGCCTGGTGCCGGGGCTGCGCCTGGTGCCGGCGATGCCCCCAGTGCTGACCCGGCCGGTGCGGGCGCTGGCGATCCGGAGGACGCACGGCCGCTCCGGGCACTGTCGCCGTCACGGGCGGGCGACTTCATGACCTGCCCGCTGCTGTACAGGTTCCGCGTCATCGACCGCCTGCCCGAGCCGCCGAGCGCGGCCGCCGCGCGCGGGACGCTCGTCCACGCGGTGCTGGAACGGCTGTTTGACGAGCCAGCCGCCCGCCGGACCCCGCAGGCCGCCAGGGATCTGGTGCAGCCGCAGTGGGAAAGACTGGTGGCGGAGGAGCCGGAGCTGGCCGGGCTGTTCGGTGATGACGAGCAGCGAGTGGCATGGCAGTCCGAGGCGTGCGGCATGCTGGACCGCTATTTCACGCTAGAGGATCCGACCCGGCTGGAGCCCGCGCACCGGGAGATGTCGGTCCAGGCGGTGCTCGAGTCGGGCCTGACGGTGCGCGGCTTCATCGACCGCCTCGACGTGGCGGCCACCGGCGAGATCCGGGTCGTTGACTACAAGACCGGCTCGGCGCCCAGGGAGGAGTTCGAGGCACGGGCCCTGTTCCAGATGAAGTTCTACGCCCTGGTGCTGTGGCGGACCGGAGGTGTCGTGCCGAAGCTCCTGCAGCTCATCTACCTGGGCAACGGCGAGATCGTGCGCTACGCCCCTGACGAGGCTGACCTGCTGGCCACCGAGCGCAAGGTCAACGCGCTGTGGCGCGCGATCGAGCGCGCGCGCTCCAGCGGCGACTGGCGGCCCCGGCCGAGCAGGCTGTGTGACTGGTGCGCGCACCAGGCGCTATGCCCGGCGTTCGGCGGCACCCCGCCGCCCCTTCCGGCGGACCCGCCTCTCGCGGACCTGGCTCCTGCGGACCCGCCTCTCGCGGACCTGGCTCCTGCGGACGGGCCTCTCGCGGACGGGCCTCTCGCGGACGAGACCTAGGCAGGAACGGCTAGGTGATGCCGCGGCGGCGCAGGATCTCCTCGACATCGCTGAGGTCGTCGTCGGCGGGCGCCGCCGTGGCGCGCCTGCCCTTCCCCGCGACCGCTGGCCGCTGCGGGGATCCAGTCGCCGGGGTCGCATCCGTGCCCGTCTTCTTGGCCTTCCCTCGCGACTTTCCCCGCCTGAGCATGGGCATCCCGCCCGTGGTCACGAAGAGCAGCACGGCGACGCCGAACAGGGCCAGGCCAGTCCACGCCCTGGCCGAGAACGCGAACCCTTCCGCGAATTGCACGACCGCCTGGCCGATCCGGCCGAGCAGCGGGACGGCACCGACCAGGTACGCGGCCAGTGGCAGCAGCGACCAGCCAACTGCTCGCAGGCCGCTCTGCGATCCCTTGCGGCGCCAGCGGAGCCAGCTGATGCCCAGCCCCGCGACCGTCAGGGCGATGCACAGGGGCGCCGCGATGTTGTTCCATACGCTCATTTCCGGCTCCCCTCATGGCCGTTGCGCGGCGAGCGCGCGGTCTGGGCGTGGCTTTCTCTCATCGTCGCACATCTGGCGGCCGATACCGATTCACGGCGATGGCTCCCCCGGCCTGTTGTCTCAGCCGGCTGTCTCTGCCGGCTGTCTCTGCCTGCCGCCTCAGTCTGCCGGTCTAGCCGGCCGAGACCAGGCCGCGCAGCGTAGCCAGGTCGATCTGGGCCAGGGACGCCGCGACGATCCGCCCCTGGCTGTCCGGGATCGGCGCCAGGCTGGGCACGGCCACCAGCCGGCAGCCCGCGGCCTCGGCCGCGGCGACGCCGTTGGGTGAGTCCTCAAGGGCCACGCAGTACCGGGGGTCAGCCGCCAGCCGGGCCGCGGCCAGCAGGTACGGCTCGGGGTCCGGCTTGCTCTTGCGCACATCCTCAGCGCACACGGTGACGCAGAAGGAAACGCCGATCTGCGCGATCACCGCATTCATGATCACCCGTTCGGATGAGGTGACCAGCGCGTGCGGGATGCCCGCTGATGCCACTTCTGCGAGCAGTTCCCTGGCCCCCGGCAGGACGGTGAGCTCCCGCGAGGCCAGCAGCGCGGTCATCCCGTCGACCAGCCATCGCCCGACGACGTCCCGGCTGACCGGCCGCAGCGCCCTGGCCAGCAGGTAGGAGACGGTACGCGCCAGCGAGCCTCCGATCAGGGCCTGCTGGTCGGCCTCGCTCCACTGGCCGCCGAGCCGGGCCATGACCTCGCTCTCGGCCTCGAACCATAGCGGCTCGGAGTCGACGAGCAGCCCGTCCATGTCGAACAGGACCGCCTGAAGCTCGCCGCCGGCGGCCGTGGCGGATTCGGCAGGCAGCGGCTGCATGATCAGGTGCTGAAGTATTTCGCTTCTGGGTGGTGCGCGATCAGGGCATCGGTGGACTGCTCGGGGGCCAGCTGGAACTCCTCGGACAGGGTCACCCCGATGCGATCTGGCTCCAGTAGCCGCATCACCTTGGCCCTGTCCTCCAGGTCGGGGCAGGCCGGGTAGCCGAAGGAGTAACGGCAGCCCTGGAAGCCGACGCGCAGGATGCCGTCGAGACTGTCCGGATCGGCGGCGCTGATTCCCATCGCCTCGCGGACCCGCGAATGCCAGTACTCCGCCAGCGCCTCGGCTAGCTGCACCGACAGGCCGTGCAGCTCCAGATAGTCGCGGTAGGCATTCTTCGCGAACAGCTCGCCCGTGGCCTCGCTGATCCGTGACCCTACGGTGACCAGCTGGAAGGCCACCACGTCGGTCTCGCCAGAGTCCCGCGGCCGGAAGAAGTCCGCCAGGCACAGCCGCCGGTCCCGGCGCTGGCGGGGGAAGCTGAACCGCTCGCGCTCGGCTCCCGCCTCGTCCAGTACCACCAGGTCGTTACCCTCGCTGACGCACGGGAAGTAGCCCTGCACCACGCCGGCCTGCAGCAGGCCCTCGGTCTGCGCGCGCTCCAGCCACATCCGCAGCCGCGGCCGGCCCTCGGTCTCGGCTAGCTCCTCATGGGTCGGCCCGTCCTGCCCGCGGGCGGGCTTGAGCCCCCACTGGCCGAGGAAGAGCGCTCGCTCATCCAGGAAGCTCGCGTACTCCGCCAGCGCGATTCCCTTGACTGCCCGGCTGCCCCAGAAAGGCGGCTCGGGCACGGGAACTGTGCTCGATACATCAGAACGACCTGCCGCTGGCGGCTCTCCATCGCCCGGCTGCTCACCCGCGGCGCGGGCCGAGGTGCTCGCCCGTACCCGCCGTTCTCGCAGGGCCGGCAGCTCGGCTCCCGCTACACCGCGCTTGACCGCCATGAACGCGTCCATCAGCCGCAGGCCCTCGAACGCATCGCGGGCGTAGCGGACCTCGCCGTCGAACAGGCCGGCCAGGTCCTGCTCGACGTAGGCGCGGGTCAGCGCGGCGCCGCCGAGCAGCACGGGCCAGCGACTGGCCAGATGCCGCGAGTTCAGCTCGGCCAGGTTGTCCCGCATAACCACAGTGGACTTCACCAGCAGCCCGGACATGCCGATCACGTCGGCACTGTGCTCGTCGGCGGCATCCAGGATCGCCGAGATCGGCTGCTTGATGCCGAGATTGACGACGTCGTATCCGTTATTGGAAAGGATGATGTCGACCAGGTTCTTGCCGATGTCGTGCACGTCGCCCTTGACCGTCGCCAGGACGATCCGGCCCTTTCCGTCCTCACCGGAGCGCTCCATGTGCGGCTCCAGGTAGGCGACGGCGTTCTTCATCACCTCGGCGGACTGCAGCACGAACGGGAGCTGCATCTGGCCCGAGCCGAACAGGTCGCCGACCGTCTTCATCCCGTCCAGCAGCACGTCGTTGACGATTTCCAGGGCCGGGCGCTGGCCCAGCGCCTCATCGAGGTCGGCCTCCAGGCCGATCCGCTCCCCGTCGATGATCCGCCGCTTGAGCCGCTCCCAGAGCGGCAGCCCGGCCAGCTCCGCGGCCCTGGTGGCCTTGACCACGGCCGCGTCGACGCCGTCGAACAGCTCGAGCAGCTTGGTCAGCGGGTCGTACCCCTCCTTGCGCCGGTCGTAGACCAGATCGAGCGCCACCTGCAGCTGCTCCTGCGGTATCCGCGCGATCGGCATGATCCTGGACGCGTGCACGATCGCCGAGTCAAGGCCGGCCCGGACGCATTCGGCGAGGAAAACCGAGTTGAGCACGGCGCGTGCCGCCGGGTTGAGGCCGAAGGACACGTTGGAGACGCCCAGGGTCGTCTGCACGTCCGGGTAGCGGTGCTTGAGCTGGCGGATCGCCTCGATGGTCTCGATCGCGTCCCGCCTGGTCTCCTCCTGGCCGGTCGCGATGGGGAACGTCAGGCAGTCGACGATGATGTCGCCCACCTGCATGCCCCAGTTGACCGTGAGATCCTCGATCAGCCGGGCGGCGACGGCGAGTTTCCAGTCCGCCGTGCGAGCCTGGCCCTGCTCGTCGATCGTGAGCGCGATGACCGCCGCGCCGTGCTCGCGGATCAGCGGCATCACCCTGGCCAGCCGTGAGCCAGGGCCGTCGCCGTCCTCATAGTTGACCGAGTTCACCACGGCCCGGCCGCCGAGCAGCTCCAGGCCGGCCTGGATTACCTCGGGTTCGGTGGAGTCGAGCACGAGCGGCAGCGTCGAGGCGGTGGCCAGGCGGCCGACGATGTCACGCATGTCGGCGGCGCCATCCCGGCCGACATAGTCCACGCACACGTCGAGCAGGTGCGCCCCGTCCCTGGTCTGCGCCCGCGCTATCTCGATGCAGTCGTCGAGGCGCCCGTCCACCATCGCCTCGCGGAACGCCTTGGAGCCGTTGGCGTTGGTCCGCTCGCCGATCGCGAGGAAAGCGGTGTCCTGGCGGAACGGCACATGCTGGTACAGCGACGCCACTCCGGCCTCATGCCGCGGCTTGCGGGCGGCGACCGGCCGGTCGCGCAGGCGCTCGGTTACGGCCGCCAGGTGATCGGGCGTGGTGCCGCAGCAGCCGCCGACCAGCGCGAGCCCGAACTCGGCGGTAAAGCCGTCATGAGCATCGGCGAGCTGCTGGGCCGTCACCGGGTAATACGCGCCGTCTGAGGTCAGCTGGGGCAGGCCGGCATTCGGCATGCAGGACAGGGGCAGCCGTGAGTGAGCCGCGAGGTAACGCAGGTGCTCGCCCATCTCGTCGGGCCCGGTCGCGCAGTTCAGCCCGATCAGGTCGATGCCCAGCGGCTCAAGCGCGGTGAGAGCGGCGCCGATCTCGCTGCCGAGCAGCATCGCGCCGGTGGTCTCGATGGTGACCTGGACGATCAGCACCACGTCGGCGCCCGGGTCCTGCTGCGCCGCGGCCGCGATGGCCCGCTTCGCGCCGATGATTGCCGCCTTGGCCTGCAGCAGGTCCTGGCAGGTCTCGATGAGCAGCGCGTCGACACCGCCGCTGAGCAGTCCGGCGGCGTTCAGCTGGTAGGAGTCACGAAGCTCGGCGAAACCGACGTGGCCAAGCGTCGGCAGCTTCGTGCCCGGGCCGATGGAGCCCAGTACCCAGCGGGGCCGATCGGGACGAGCCGCCTCGTCGGCGGCCTGGCGCGCGATCCGTGCTCCCGCCTCGGCCAGCTCCGTTATCCGGTCAGAGATCCCGTACTCGCCGAGGTTGCCAAGATTGGCGCCGAATGTGTTGGTGCTGATGCAGTCCACGCCGGCGTCCAGGTAGCCGTCGTGAATCGCCCGGACGACATCCGGGCGGGTGATATTAAGGATCTCGTTACAGCCCTCGTGCCCGGCGAAGTCGTCGAGCGTAACCGCGCTGCCCTGCAGCATTGAGCCCATGGCCCCATCGGCTATGACGACGCGCTGTCCCAGACTGGCGCGGAGCTGCGGTCGGAGTGGCTCAGCAGTTCGCGACATGATGGCCCCATCCTATGGGACTGCTCCCGGGCGCGTAGTCTGGAGCGATCGGGCAGGGGGCCTTCGGCACTGGAGGAGGTGGCGGGAGATCGAGCTGGACGGCGTCGGCAAGCTCAGGGCGCCAGCCCTCATTGCCGCCTTCGAGGGATGGAACGACGCGGGTGAGGCGGCTAGCGGCGCGATCGGCCATCTGGGTACGGCCTGGGGGGCCGCCCAGATCGGCGAGATCGATCCCGAGGACTTCTACGACTTCCAGGTCACCAGGCCGGTCATGGAGGTCTCGGAAGGCCGGACCGAGCAGCTCGTCTGGCCGACGACCCGCCTGATGCTGGCCAGGCCGGAAGGATTCGGCCGTGACCTCATCCTCGTGCACGGCATCGAGCCCAACATGCGGTGGCGCGGCTTCAATGCCGAGCTGCTCAGCGCATTTACCGAGCTCGGCGTGGAGCTGGTGATCCTGCTCGGTGCGCTGCTCGCGGACTCGCCGCATACCCGCCCGGTGCCAGTGTCGGCGGCGGCCTCCGATCCGGACCTGGCGGCCGAGCTCCATGTCGAGCCCGCCGATTACAAAGGCCCTACCGGGATCGTAGGCGTCCTTCAGCAGGCCTGCTCGGCCGCGAGCATTCCTTCGGTGTCGCTCTGGGCCGCGGTGCCGCACTACGTGGCGCAGCCACCGAGCCCTAAGGCGACCCTGGCGCTGCTGCGCGGCGTGGAAGACATCCTGGACATCGCGCTGCCGCTCGCTGAACTGCCCGAGGAGGCACGGGCCTGGGAGCGCGGCGTGGATGAGCTCGCCGAGCAGGACACCGAGGTCGCCGACTACGTGCGGACGCTTGAAGAAGCCAAGGATGCGACGGACCTGCCGGAGGCCAGCGGCGACGCGATAGCCCGCGAGTTCGAGCGCTACCTGCGCCGCCGCGGCGACCGGGGCGAGCGCGGCGGCAGCCGCTAAGCGCGAGCCAGGCAACCGGTGGTTGGCCCGCGAGAGCGGGCAGCTGGCGGCGGCCCGCAACACGCCGTTGCCCCGCAACACGCCGTTGCCCGCAAGATGCCGTCAGGCACGGCCGTCACGGGAGCCCCCGCCATGCACCCCTGTCAGTTACGCCCCGCCACCTGAGCCGCGTTACCCACCCCGCCACCTGAGCCCGGTCAGGCACTCCCCTTTAGGCACGTGCCTGGCGTCACTTGATGTGCGACGGATCATCTCCGCTCGACGTGTGACGCACCCTAGTTTCTGGTAGCGGGATAGGTATGTCCTGCCGGTTGTTGTTACTGGTCTGGCTGCTCACCTTGGTCAGCTGGGTCCAGCGTCCTATCGTCGGCGCAGTGCCGACCAGGCACTCGACGTCGACCGGGAAACCCGCCAGAGCGTAAGCAGTCAGGCGTAGATGGCCTTCCAGGCACACCAGCTCGCGCTGGTTCTCGCCGACCAGGATCAGGGGCGGGAACTGCTCTCCCCTGGCGAGCGCGCGGGCTGCCTCTGTGAATCTCCCGTTGGGCACGTCCCACGCCCGTATTCCTGCCTGGATGCGTGCGGCCGCGTCAGCGGGCAGGCGGCTGCCGCCCGAGATCTCATACCAGTAGGAGTAGTCCATGTAACGCACCCTGGCGATCTCGTCGGCGCAAAGGACCGCCCAGATCCATGTCACCTGAGCGGGGAAGTCCATGAACAGCTCACGGTCTTCGCCGTAGCCGCGCGTGGCCGCGAGCACGCGGCGGCGCGCGGCATTCGCTTCGGCGTCGGAGAGGTTCGGGCAGGTGAGCAACCGCTCGGGCTGCCCGCATGACGCCAGGCAGGCCCTGATGTCCCCGCCGAACCTCTCGCTGGACAGCTCGCCGCGCAAGAAAGTGGCGACCATCTCGTCGTCACTGCTCATGCCCAGAATCTGCACGACGCCAGTATGAAGGTCCCTCTAGGCACGTTCCCGTCAGGCACGCCCCGCCAGTCGCGGCGGCATGGACGTGCGCATTTTGTCGGCGCCCCTGGTTAGTATTAATCGAAATCTTGTTCTAGTGTCTGACCAGGGCAGAGTGACGCGATGCTAGAAGACGGCGAAAGCTGGCCCGACGAGACGGACAGCCGCGGGCTCGATGCGGAGCGTGGAAGTCAGCGATCCGTCTCGCCACAGGGCTTGGCGTGGTCGTGGGAGATCGACCTGGAAGAACTCCTGGCTGCGGTCACCGGCCAGGAGGATGGCCGGGAGCCGCCAGAGGATCAGGAGGCGGTACTGGAGACTGAGCTGGACGCTCTGGATGCCTGCCAGGGCCGGCCGCTGGCGCCTGCCGAGATCGCGGGCCTGGTCGCCGGTCGGATGTCACCAGGGCCTGGCCTGGCCGCCCTGCTGGCCGCCGCACCTCCGGCGGATCTGGCCGACTATGCGCTCCCGGATGTAGCGGCCGCCTACCGGCGGATCGGCTCGTGGGCGCAGGCCATGGAACTTGCCTGTGTGGCGAAGATCGCGGCTCACTCCGCCGCTCGCGACCCGGAGGTCGGCATCGGTGCGGATGGCCGCCCCGCGCGAGTTACCAGAGAGGCGTGCGCGGAGGTATCTCTGGCGCTGACGACCACCGGCGCCGGTGCCGAATGGTGGACCGATCTGGCGGTCACCTTGTCCTGGCAGCTGCGGGCGACCGGAGCGGCCCTGCGTGCCGGGACGATTGACCTGGCCAGGGCTCGGCTGATGGCCGAGGCCACCTGCCTGCTGGATGACCGGACGGCGCAGGCAGTAGAGGAGAAGATCCTGCCCTACGCGGGAGACAAGACCACCGGGGCGCTCCGCGCGGCCCTGCGCCGGGCGGTCATCAGCGCGGATCCGGCCGGTGCTGAGCGGCGGCGGGCCGAAGCCGAGAGGCAGGCCAGGGTGGTGCTTCACCCGGAGGCGGAGAGCACGGCCACGCTGTCTGGTCAGAGCCTGCCCGGCGTGCATGCCACCGCGGCGATGGCGAAGATCAAGGCGATGGCCAGGGCACTGAAGGCCTCAGGTGCGCCCGGCTCCATGGACTTCCTGAGTGCTCAGGTCTACATCGGGCTGCTCCTGGGCACGCTGCCACCCGCCCTGCCCGATGGCGGCTCTCCCGATTACGACGCCCCGCCCGGCGGCCCCCCGCCCGGTAGCGCCTCACCCGGCTACGGCGGTCCTCCGGGCCCCAGCGGGCCTCCCGCCTCCGGCGGGCCCCCTGCTTCCGGCGATCTTTCCGGCTCTGATGAGTCACCGGGGCCTGGCGCGCCCTCCGGCGACATTGGCCATGCCGACCACCGGGCGGGAACCGGCCCGGTGGTCGAAGCCGCCTGGCCGCCGCTGCCCGCAGTTATTCCGCCGGGGCTGGCGTCATCTGGCCCGGCCGGGATCGCCGAGAAGGCGTCAGCCAGGGCCGCCAGCGGCCTGCTCGACCTCTCTGTTTCCTGGGCGACCCTGGCCGGTCTCCAGCCCGAGCCCGGCTGGCTTGGCCGCCTCGGCCCGGTGACCCCGGTCCAGGCCCGGGAGCTGGCCGCCCTGGCCTGCGGCGAGTTCGCCACGCAGTGGCGGATCATCCTGGTCACCCCGACGGGCCAAGCCAGAGCCGTCGTCCGGATCCCGCGCCTGCGCGACGGTCCAGGCGAGCACGCAGATGGCGAGCATGCGGACGGCGAGCATGCGGATAATGGCGACGCACACAGCGGGCTGCCCGGTGTCGGGATGGTCGGGCGGGTCACGCTGATCGTCCCCGACACCGTCCTGGACCGGGCACCGCCCAGCCGGCCGGGAAGCTCGGCCGCATCCTGGCCGCGGCGCTAAGGGCTGCCGCCCGTGCAGCCGCCCGCGCTGATGCGGCCCTGGCCGCTGACACCCTGGCCGGCGGCTGTGCCCATCAGGCGGCCACGACTTCCTACCGGCCACCGCCATCGCTGCGAGAATGGGTAGCGGCCAGGGATCTGACCTGCCGCTTCCCGACGTGCCGTCAGCCTGCCTGGCGCTGCGACCTGGATCACACGCTGCCCTGGGAAGACGGCGGGCGGACCTGCAGCTGCAACCTCGGCGGACTCTGCCGGGCGCATCACAAGATCAAGCAGCATCTGCTCTGGGCCTTGTACCAGGACACCCAGGGAATCTTCAGATGGACCACGCCCGCCGGGCGTACTTATGCCGCGACGCCCGACCTTCACCCCTTCTAGCCTCCCGGTTGTGAGCATCCGGCCTCCTGCTGTCGTCAGCATCGGGGAGACCCAGGGATGGCATCTTGTCTCACATGCCGGTCATGCCGTCGGCCATCTCAGGTGCCGTCACACCGCCGGTCATCTCCCGGAGGATGTCGATGTGGCCGTTGTGCCGGGCTGTCTCCTCGGTCAGGTGGAGCGGGACATAGCGCAATAAGCCCGTTCTGGCCCGCGCCGCGCGGGTTGCCGAGCATACCCAAATGCCGCTTCGGTCCGTGAAACCGGATCAGACCGGCGGCCACGGGACGGCGGGCCAGTCATCCGGCGGGTAAGGATGCACGCGGTGCGCCAGCAGTAGCTCGATGCGCCGGCGGGTGGCGTCGACCTCGTCTTCGGTCAGCCATCTGGCCAGCTCAGCGGCCAGGTCCCCGGCGTCCAGCTGCCCTTGCAGCATGGTGAGCGCCTCGACCGAGCGGCCGGGCAGGGTGCGGCCCCGCCACTGCCAGAGCACGGTCCTGAGCTTGTACTCCTCGCCGAAGCAGACGCCGTGATCACAGCCATACAGGTGCCCGTCAGGGGCGGGCAGGAGATGGCCGATCTTACGGTCGGCGTTATTGACCACGGCGTCGAAGACGGCCATCTGGCGTAGCCCCAGATGATCGGTGCGGCGTGCCAGGGCCAGCAAGTCGACCGACTCGTCGGAGTCAATCCAGAGCTGGCACATGCCGGGCCCGAAGGGCCCGTCGCGGTAGATCGTGGGTGGCACGACATCCCAGCCGGCCGATCTGGAAACGTGATAAGCAGCGATCTCGCGGCCGGCCAGCGTGCCTGAGGGAAAGTCCCACAACGGCCGCTCCCCCGCCACTGGCTTGTAGACGCAGGCCGCCTGGCTGTCCTCGTGCGTGATCGTGCAGTACATGGTCGCGTTCGAGGCGTCGACGAGCCTGCCCTCGACATTCAGGCTGCCCTGGCTGAGCAGGGCCAGCGCGACCTCCTCGGCAGCTGCCCTGGCTGCGTTCCCCCCGGGCGCCTCGGCCGTCCCGTCGGCCTCCGGCGTGCCCCGGTCGCTGCCGGACTTGCGGGATTTCGAGCTACGCCCGGCCTTCCGGCCGGGTGCGGTGTCAGGCATGGCCGACCCGGTGGCCGTTCTGCCGCGGGCATACATGGCCGGCCGGGTCGAGTGGTAGCCCGCAGAGCGGGCAGGGGGGGCGCCCCTGGCTGACGAGCTGCAGCGCGCGCTGCGAGAAGGCACGCGCGGCAGCCGCGCTGATCCGTACCCTCAGCACGGCGGGGCCATCCTCGGGAACATCCTCAGTCAACGGCTCGATCGGCTCGTCGGCCTCCTCCTGAGCTTCGATGATGACCCGCTCATCGTCGTGGTCCCAGGCGAGCGCGATCGCGCCGACCCTGAACTCCTCCATGAGCGGCAGCTCGAGCGGGCCGTCGTCAGCCAGGGCACCGGGCGCGGCGGCCGGGACCGCCGCTTCGCCGGCGCTGCGGCGCAGTACCTCATCCAGCAGCTCGTCGAGCCGCTCGGCGAGCTGGCTCACCTGCCCCTTCTCCAGCGCCACGCTGGTCACCCTGCCACTGGCGCTGGCCTGGAGGTAGAAGGTGCGCTCTCCAGGCTGACCGACCGTTCCGGCGATGAATCTGTCCGGTGGGTCGTACGAATAGACCGGCATGACCCCTATCCTCCCGCGCCGCCGCCGACCTGTGCGTCGGCCTCCCCGCGAGCAGCCGTCCTGGACTGCTGTCCGGCCGGTTTCCGCAGGCCAGCGACGTCTCCGCCAGTGTCATTCATCCGCAACAGGAATGGGCGCAGGGGCGTGTACCTGATCACGCTGAGCGAGCACGGATCGACCTGAATCCGCTGGCACATATCCAGGTGCAGCCCAAGGCTATCGGCGAGGATGGCTTTGATCACGTCGCCGTGCGAGCAGATCAGGTACGTCGCGTTATGCCCAAGGCGCCTGTTCCAGTCGCGTACCGCGTCGACGGCACGGTTCTGCATGTCGAGCATTGACTCGCCGTCTTCGCCGGGGAAGCGCACCGCGCTCGGATGGGACTGCACCACGCGCCAGAGCGGATCGGCGGCCAGCCGCTTGAGCGGCTTTCCGGTCCAGTCGCCGTACCTGCACTCCCCTAGCCTCGCGTCCTCCTGCGGAGTGACGACCGGGCCATCTACGGCGAGCCCCTGGCCGTCGGCTCGTTCCTGGCCGTGGGAAGGTTCATGGCCGCTGGCCGGCTCTTGGCTGTTGGCCGGCTCATGACCGTTGGGAGGCACCTGGCTGATGGCGGTTCCGCTCGTGCTGGCGGCACCGCGGGCGCTGGCGGGATGCCGGGCGCTGGCGATCGCCTCGGCTGTCTCGACGCAGCGCTCAAGCGGACTGGTGATGATCGCGTCAAGCGGCAAGCCGGCGAGCCGCGCGCCCAGCGCGGCCGCCTGCGCACGGCCCCTGTCGTCCAGGCTGATGCCCGGCGTCCATCCGGTCAGCGCCACGCCCGTCGTCGCCGTGAGGCCATGGCGCACTACCAGGACCAACGTCATTCCCCTGACTCTAGGGGGTAGCCGCCGTTGCCGTGCACCGCGGGTCAGCCGCCATCATGGTCGGTCGGCCACCACGAAGGTCACCGATCCGAAGCTCACCTGGTCACCGGGCCGTATCGGGACCGGGCAGGCGATCCGCCAGCCGTTCAGCCGGGTGCCGTTGGTAGAGCCGAGATCCGCCAGCAGCCAGCCCTCGTCACTGCGATTAAGCCCCGCGTGCCACCGTGACACGGTCTGGTCAGCCAGGGTCATGTCACACGCGAGCTCGCGGCCGATAGTGAACCGCCGCCGCGCCTCCCGCGGCAGCAGCAGGGTGGGCGGCGCGGAGCCCATCCAGCGGTCGGCCATGGCCGCGGTCGTGCTACGAAGATTCCGCAGCCACTCGCGCGCTGTCTCGGGCAGCCGCAGCCGCCGCGGCGGCAGGTCAGCTAGCTGCTCGGCGAGCTCGTCGCGGCGGCTGGCCCGCAGCACGGCGTCGACCCGGTGCATCAGGGTGTCCTGGCTGAGCCGCCCTTCGGCGAAGCGCTCGTGCAGCTCGGCGATCGCCTGATCGCGCTCGGCGTCAGAAGCGCGCAGCCGGCCCGGCCCGGCGTGACCGCGATCTGGGAGCGGATCGCCGCGGGAGGGCTGGCTCGCCGCGCGGCTGCCGCCCGGCTGACCTGTCATGCCAGAAGTATCGGCTCCGATCGGCCGCCGGACAAGGCCGACCTGATCGCTGATGCCGCCCAGAGACGCTGACCCCCTTGTGAGTCAGGCTCAGCCGGCTTCCCGGGGCTCAGCCCGTCAGCCTCCCGGAGCTCAGCCCGTCAGCCTCCCGGATCGGGGCAGCCAGGCCTCTTGAGTTCAGCCCAGCCGGATCCGCGGGTCGGCGACGGTCAGCGCGACGTCGGCGACCAGGTTGCCGGCCACGGTCAGGATCGCGGCGATCAGGGTGTAGGCGAGCAGCACGTTGTAGTCCTCATTGCCGAGGCTGTTGTAGAACAGGAGTCCGAGCCCCGGGTAGTTGAAGACGACCTCGGCGATGAGGTTTCCGGCGAGCAGGGCCGGGATGGACAGGCCGATCAGGGTGACCATGGGCAGGGATGCGTTGCGGACCAGGTGCCGCAGCAGGACCAGGCGCTCGGGCAGGCCCTTGGCCCTGGCCGCCTTGATGTAGTCCTGGGCCAGGGTGTCCATCGCGGTAGAACGCATGTACCGGGAGTAGCCGGCCACGATCAGCAGGGTGATGCAGACGATGGGCAGGGTCATGGCGTGCCAGTCGGTCATGATCGCCCAGAGTGAGGTGTACTGGCTCGCCTCGAAGCTGAAGATCGGGAACGTCAGGGCCAGCAGCTGGATGGCGATCAGGTACAGGAAGAAGTCCGGCATGGCGTAGGTGGTGAACGCCAGCGTGGTGACGACGGTGTCGCCGAGGGTGTTGCGCCGCACCGCCTGGTAGATCCCCAGCGGGACCGCGATCAGCACCGCCAGCGTCAGCGACACCCCTGACAGCCACAGGCTGCGCGCCCAGCGCTCCTGGAACAGCGCCGTCACGCTCTGATTGACCTTGTAGGAATAGCCGAGATTGCCGTGCAGCATGTTGCCGACGTACGACAGGTACTGCTCGATCCAGGGCCGGTCGAACCCGTTCGCCTTATTCCACGCCGCGATGGCCACCGGGCTCGACTTCGGCCCGAGGACATTGATGGCCGGGGACGGATAGATGATATGCAGCAGGAAGTAGATGAAGATCGACACGCCCGCGACTACCACGACCGAGACGGCCACCCTGCGAATTAGGTAGGAAGTCACCCCGGCACCCCTCCGGTTAGGTAGAGGCTGTCTCTGCCGCCACGGCTCGTTCCGGCTGCGGCTGGTATCCCTGCAGCGGGAAATGACAAGCCGCGATATGGCCGGGCCCGAACGACCGCAGCTCCGGCTCCTCCTCCGCGCAGAGGTCCTGCGCGAACGGGCAGCGAGTGCGGAACCGGCATCCAGACGGCGGGTTGACGGGGCTGGGCAGCTCGCCGGTGATGCCGACCTCGCTCTTGGCCCTGGCCGCCGCGGGGTCAGCCACCAGGATGGTGGCGATCAGCCCGGCGGTGTACGGGTGGGCGGCGCGATGATAAATGTCGTCGCCTGAGCCGACTTCGACCATCTTGCCCAGGTACATGACGCCGATCCGGTCCGCCATGTACTTGACGACGGCCAGGTCGTGCGAGATGACCACGTAGCTCAGGCCGTGGTCGGCCTGCAGGCGCTTCATCAGGTTCAGCACCTGCGCCCGGATGGACACGTCCAGGGCGCTGACCGGCTCGTCGGCGACGATCAGCCGCGGGTTCAGGGTCAGTGCCCTGGCCAGGCCGATCCGCTGCCGCTGTCCGCCGGAGAACTCATGCGGATAACGCTCGACCGCCTGGCGGGGCAGCCCGACCTCATCGAGCAGCTCATTGACGCGATTGCGCTGCTCCTGCCGGCTGCCGATCTGCTGGATGGCCAGCGGCTCGCCAACGATCGCCCCCACTCGCATCCGCGGGTCGAGCGAGGAGTAGGGGTCCTGGAACATCAGCTGCAGGTCGCGCCGGTTCTTGCGCAGGTCGCCGCCTTTCATGCCGGCGATGTCGGTGCCGTCGAGCAGTATCTGACCCTGATTCGGCTTCTCCAGCGCGACCACGACCCGGCCGATGGTCGTCTTCCCGCAGCCCGACTCGCCGACCAGCCCGAAGGTCTGTCCCGCGCCTACCGTGAAGGAGACATCGGAGACCGCGTGCACGCTGCCCACCTTGCGCTGCAGGATGACGCCCGAGGTGACGGGAAACTCCTTGACCAGATTGCGCACTTCCAGCAGCGGCCTGTCAGCGTGCCCGTTCTGGGCCTGGCCGTCCGGCTCGGCCACGTCAGCCGGCCGCTCCCTGCTCGTGATGCCCTGCGCGCCGACGTTGCTGGCCGGCGCGATCTCGACCGGGATCGGTCCGTCCACCGGGTGCCAGCAGGCGAATTTGTGATCGAGGCTCTGGCCGGTCAGGGCAGGCTCATTCGTGCGGCACTTGTCGGTCGCCCTGCTGCAGCGCGCCGCGTACCGGCAGCCGACCGGCGGGTTGGCCAGATCCGGCGGTATGCCGGGGATGTTGGCCAGCTTCTGGGTGTTGTCCTGGTCCAGCCGCGGAATGGAGGCGAGCAGCGCCTGAGTGTACGGATGGTGCATGTGCAGGAAGAGGGTGTCGGTGTCGGTCTCCTCGACCTGCCGCCCCGCGTACATGACGCTGACCCGGTCCGCGTGCCCGGCGATGACGCCCATGTCGTGCGTGATCAGCAGCATGGCCATGCCGAGGCGTGACTTGAGGTCGTCCAGCAGGGCCAGGATCTGCGCCTGGATGGTGACGTCCAGGGCGGTAGTCGGCTCGTCGGCGATCAGCAGCTTCGGCTCGCAGGAGAGCGCCATGGCGATCATCACGCGCTGCCGCAGGCCGCCGGAGAGCTGGTGCGGGAAGTCGGACAGCCGTTCCCTCGGCCGGGGCAGGCCGACCAGCCCGAGCACCTCGGCCGCTCGATCGAGCGCCTCCTTCTTGCCGACGCCGCGGTGCAGCCGGACCGGCTCGGAGACCTGGTAACCGAGTGACTTAGTGGGGTCGAGCGAGGTCAGCGGATCCTGGAAGATCATCGCGATGTCGTTGCCCCGGATCTGGCGCATCTCAGAATCCGGCAGGCCGACGAGTTCTTTGCCGTCGAGCGCGATCGAGCCGCCGACGACACTGCCGCCGGGCGGCAGCAGCCCCATGATAGACAGCCCGGTCATCGACTTGCCGCAGCCTGACTCCCCGACGAGCCCGAGAGTCTCACCGGGCTCGATGTGCAGGGTGGCATTGCCGACGGCCTGAACGACCGACTTGGTCAGCTGAATGTGGGTGGAGAGGTCCTTGATCTCCAGGACTGGGGCCATGCGCGGGTACTCCTCAGCTCAATGGGTGGAAACGTACGGCACGACGGGCGGAGCGTCTCAGCGGCGGCGCAGCCGCACATCGAGCGAGTCGCGCAGGGCATCGCCGATGAGGTTGCACGCCATCACGACCAGGACGATGGAGATTCCCACCGGGTAGACCAGCCACCAGTCGCCGTCCTGCATGTACTGAATGCCGTTCGACAGCATGTCGCCCCAGTCCTGACTCGGGTAGTGCAGCCCGAAACCCAGGAAACCCAGCGCCGCGACCGCCAGGATCGCATCGGCCACATTGAACGTGACGTTGACGATGATGACGCCCAGCGCGTTCGGGATCAGGTGCCGGTTGATCAGGCGCCGCCGGGTAGCTCCGGCGGTCCGGGCCGCCGACACGAAGTCCCTGGTCCGCAGGGTGAGCACCTCGCCCCTGACCAGCCGGGCAGGCACGAGCCAGGTAAAGGCACCGATGATCAGGCTCAGGCTCAGGACCGACGCGCCGTACTTCACCGCCACGATGAGGATGATGAACAGGCCGGGGATCGACAGGAAGACATCGACGACGCGCATCAGCGTGGAGTCCACAATGCCGCCGGCCAGCCCCGCTACGGCTCCCCAGAGCGCGCCCAGGATGATGCCGAAGGCTGCGGCGATGAAGCCGACCTCCAGCGCGGCCTGGCCGCCCTTCATCAGCAGGGCGAGCTCGTCGAATCCCTCATCAGTGGTCCCGATCGGATGCCCGGCGCCCGGCGCCAGGTCCGTGCTGGACAGGTTGGTGTTGAGCACGTTGCCGTGGTACAGGAGCGGCCCGAGGAAGCAGAAGAGCACGAAGAAGAGCAGAATGCCCACGCCCACGAGGGCCAGCTTGTTCTGCGCGAATTCACGCAGCGCCAGCTTCCACCCGGTCTGCGGAGCCCCGATCTCACCGCCCTCGGGGGCGAGATTGGGGGCGCGAGCATCATCTCCCAGGTCGGGGAGCGACTGCGACAATTGCGACACGGTTGCCTCCTAGTGTCCGTGCTCGCCGTCAGGCAAGCCTGATGCGGGGGTCGGCAACGGTCAGCGTGACATCCGCGACGAAGTTGCCGACGACGGTCAGGATCGCGCCGATCAGCGTATACGCCAGGAGCACGTTGTAGTCGACGTTGTTGAGGCTGTTGAAGAACAGCAGCCCGAGCCCCTGGTAGTTGAAGATGACCTCGACGATCAGGTTTCCGGCGAGCAGGGCCGGGATGGACAGGCCGATCAGGGTGACCATCGGCAGGCAGGCGTTGCGCAGCAGGTGCCGCAGCAGCACCAGGCGCTCGGGCAGGCCCTTGGCCCTGGCCGCCTTGATGTAGTCCTGGGCCAGGGTGTCCATCGCGGTGGACCGCATGTACCGGGAGAAGCCGGCCACGCTGAGCAGGGTCAGCGTGAGGACGGGCAGGGCCATCGAGTGCCAGTCCCCCATGACCACCCATACCGACGTGGACTGGCTCGCCTCGAAGCTGAAGATCGGGAATGTCAGCGCGAACACCTGGATCAGGATCAGCGCCAGGAAGAACAGCGGCATGGCGTAGGTCACGAACGCCAGCGTGGTGACGACACCGTCGCCGAGAGTGTTACGCCGCACCGCCTGGTAGATCCCCACCGGGACCGCGATCAGCACCGCCAGCGTCAGCGAGATTGCCGACAGGTAGAGGCTGCGCGCCCAGCGCTCCTGGAACAGGGCCGTCACGCTCTGGTTGGCCTTGTAGGAGTGACCGAGATTGCCGTGCAGCAGGCTGTTCATATACGACAGGTACTGCGCGATCCAGGGCCGGTCAAACCCGTGCGACAGATTCCACGCCGCGATCGACACCCGGTTGGCCCTCGGCCCGAGGACGTTGACGGCCGGCGACGGGTAGATCGTGTGCAGCAGGAAGAAGATGAAAATCGAGACGCCCAGGACGACCAGCACCGATGTGATGAACCTACGGATGAGATAGGCGGACACCGCCTCGCTCCCTTCTCGCGCGGCGGCGCGATCTGTTGCGCTGACGCTCCTGTCTCTCCTGCTATCACAGGAGAGACAGGAGCGTCTAGTGCTCCGGGCCTACCAGTCTCGGATCGGCCCGGTAACCGGCGGCTAGCTACTTGGTGAAGTACCAGAACTCTGGGTTGAGCTGGTACTGCGTCAGCGACTCGAAGGACGCCGGAGGACCGGAAATGCCGACCTTCCAGACCTCGATGTTGTCGACTGACGGCTGGAACAGGCTCGGCTGCTGCTGCGTGAGGTAGGAGGCCTCGGTCTTCACAGCATCCGCGTTGGGGGCGGTGGTCGACGCCGAGATCAGCTGGTCGGCCTTGGAGTCGGAATACAGGCCGATGTTGAACGACCCGTTGGTGTTGAAGATTCCGTTCGTCGTCGGGTACGTCGAGATGCTGAACCCGCCGAAGTCCTCCATCGCCCAGTCGTTGATCGTCTTCGGCGATGCACCGTCGTAGTAGGTAGCGATCATGTGGTTGAAGTTGTCGGCCTTGAGCGTGATGTCGAAGCCGGCCTTCTTGGCCTGCGAGACCAGGTCAGTGATCTGCTGGCCGATGATCGCCGGGCTGGTGTTGTAGATCAGGTTGAACGCGAGCTTGGTGCCCGCCGGGATTCCGGCGCCGCACTCATTCGCGCCCGAGCCCGCCTTGGCGCACACGTCCGTGCCGCCGGCATTGACGGTCCAGCCATGCGACTTCAGCAGGTTGGTCGCAGCCGACACGCTGAACGGGTACGGGTTATTGGTGGCGTTGGCCGGGGTGTACTGGCTCGGCGGGAGCGCCGGGACAGGTCCGTAGCCAGGGCCGCCGGCGCCGTGGAAGAACGCCTTGATGTAGCCCTGCTGGTCCTCCAGGTGCGCGAACGCCTGGCGGATGTAGAGCTGCTTGATGATGTTGTTGAAGTTGCCGGTCGTGTCCTTGAAGTTATAGGTCACGTAGTTGAAGCCGAAGCCCGGGTAGCCGAAGACGTTGTAGGTGCTCTTGATGGAGTCCACCTGCGGAACGTCCGTCAGCGGCACGTAGCCCACGTCGATGCTGCCCGACTTGACCGCGTTGAACTCGGCCGTGTCAGAGGTGAACGGCACAGCCGACAGGGTCGAGACCTTCGTCGCGTGCGGGCCGCTGTACACCGAGTTCGGTGACATCGTGAAGGCGCCGGTGGTGTTGTTGAACGACGTCAGCTTGTACGGGCCGTCCACGGTCTGCCAGAGCGGGTTGCTCGCGTACGTCGTGACCGCCTTGGACTGTGACGACAGGAAGTCGTAGATCTTCTTGGCGTTGGCCGGGTTGCTGAAGTCCAGGATCGGGCCGTTAGCCGAGGCCTTGGCCCAGGCCTGGGCCGGCAGCGGAATGACGGAGGCCAGGTCGTCCTCGAAGAACCAGACCGGGTTGACCGCCGCGTTCAGGTTCAGGACCAGCGTCTGGTTGCTCGGGGTGGACATGCTGGTGATCTGGTCGGGGATGCCGAGCTTCGGGGTGTAGTTCCCCCAGTTCGAGGGGTTCTCCTTGACCGCGGCCTTGAGCAGGTCGATGTAGAACTCGGCGTCCTTGGCCGTGATGGCCGTGCCATCCGACCACTTCCAGTTCTTCAGCGTGATCGAGACGGTCTTGTCGCCGTTGGTCCAGGTAGGATCGCCGGCCAGGCTCATCGCCGGGTCTTCCTTCTGCGTGGAGCCGTTCGGGAACCAGTTCATCGGCCGCCACATCTCGTACTGGAACGAGTAGGCGGTGTACACCGAGCTATTGGCACCGGGCGTGACAGGGAAGATCCAGGTCGGCGTGGCGTTGGGCTGCTGAGCCACCGTGACCGTGCCGACGTGCGCCGTGCCCGTCTGGGCCGGGACGCTGCCGAAAGCACCCGAGGGGCTCTCGTTGGTGGATTGGCTGCTGCTGCCGCTACTTCCGCCACAGGCGGCTAGCGCGGTAGCGCCGACCGCGGCAAGCACCGCGATCTTAAGGGCCGGACGCGCGATTCTCATCGATCTCCCTCGCTCTCGTGGCGGTCACGGGCTCGCCGGCGATCCGGGTGCCCGCCCCCGCCCGTGAATGTCTGCAGTCGAGTCATCGCTCGCCGCCTTTCTGTCGTGGCCGCCGATCACAGTGATGCACGCCGGGGCGGTGGCCCTGGCCGGCGGTAGCCGAAGCGTAGGGTTACTCAAGTAGCGAACCTGGGCCGAAGATGTCACAAGTTGTTATCGATGTCAGTTCAACCACCCTGCACGACCGGGCCGGGCAATGTCATGTTTTCGGCGCGAGCGGGCCACGACGTGCCCCGAGCGAGGCTCCCCGTCGTCCCGCGCGTCCCGCCTGCCCCTGGCCTACTGTGACGGAGCGTGACGTTACCCGAGCATTGCCGTGACGTTACCCGCCCATTGCGTGTACTCCCCCGTCGACATGCACGATCTCGCCGGTCGTCGCCGGGAACCAGCCCGACAGCAGCGCCACGCAGCCGCGCGCGGCCGGCTCGGGGTCGGCCAGATTCCAGCCGAGCGGGGCCCGCTCAGCCCACAGGCCCTCGAAGCGCTCAAAGCCGGGGATGCTGCCGGCAGCGATCGTCTTCAGCGGGCCGGCCGACACCAGGTTGACCCGGATCCCGCGCGGCCCGAGATCGCGGGCCAGGTAGCGGGCGCAGGACTCCAGGGCGGCCTTCGACACTCCCATCCAGTCGTAGGCGGGCCACGCCCGGCTCGCGTCGAAGTCCAGCCCGACGATCGCCCCTCCGTCGCCCATCAGCGGCAGTGCCGCCATAGCCAGGGCCTTGAGCGAGTAGGCCGAGACGTGCACGGCCGCGGCCACGTCCTCCCACGGGGTGTGCAGGAAGTTGCCGCCGAGCGCCGACGCGGGGGCGTTCGCGATGGCGTGCACCACCCCGTCGAGCCCGTCCACGTGCTCGCCGACGCGCTGGGCGAGCGATTCCAGCTGCGCGGTGTCGGTCACGTCGAGCTCAAGCACCGGCGGCGGGTCCGGCAGCCGCCTGGCGATCCGCTCCACGAGGCTCAGCCGCCCGAAGCCGGTCAGCACGACGGTCGCGCCCTCCTGCTGGGCGATCCTGGCCACGTGGAAGGCGATCGAGGAGGCCGTGAGCACTCCGGTGACCAGCAGCCGCTTGCCGTCGAGGATTCCCATCGCGTGTTCCCTTCGCCGCCGGAGCGCCAGGCGCCCGGACCCGTGCTCAGTGACCCATGTGCTCAGTGACCCTGTGACCCATGACCCCTGTGACCCGTGACCCATGTGTCCCGTGACCCATGTGCTCAGTGACCCATCCCCAGGCCGCCGTCCACCGGGAGCACAGCTCCGGTGATGTACGCCGCATCTGATCCGGCCAGGAACGCTACTGCCCCCGCGACCTCGTCGGCGGACGCGTAGCGCCCCAGCGGGACGCCGGTCAGGATGGCCTTCTTCTTGTCTTCGGGCAGCGCGGCCGTCATGTCGGTATCGACGAATCCCGGTGCGACCACGTTGACGGTGATGCTGCGCGTCCCGAGCTCGCGCGCCAGCGAGCGGCCCAGCCCGATCAGGCCCGCCTTGGATGCCGCGTAGTTGGCCTGACCGCCCGAGCCGAGCAGCCCCACCACCGATGAGATGAAGATGATCCGCCCGCGCCGCATCCGGATCATGCCGCGCACCGCCCGCTTGGCGACCCGGTAGGCGCCCGTCAGGTTCGTGTCGAGCACCCCGGCGAAGTCGTCCTCGCTCATCAGCGCGAGCAGCTGGTCGCGGGTGATTCCGGCGTTGGCCACCAGCACCTCGACCGGCCCGTGCGCCGCCTCGGCGGTCGTGAAGGCCGCATCCACGGCGGCCGCGTCTCGCACGTCGCAGGTGGCGACCGTCAGCCCGGGTACCGCCTCGCCCGAGCGGGAGGTGATGGTCACCCCGTCGCCATCGGCGGCGAACCTGCGGGCGATGGCCAGCCCGATCCCGCGGTTGCCGCCGGTCACCAGAACGGATCGGCTCATCTGCGGTGATACCTCCAGCACAGCGGGGACATCGGTAGCGGTTCTGGCGAGCGTACCGGCCCTGACGGCCCGCCGCTGGCATGAGATAGGTTCCTTCCGTGGATCACACCGCGGACGCTGGCCAGGCCCAGCGGATCGACCCGCAATTTCGTGCGTACCCGCTGCGGCAGCTGGCTGACGCCGCGCTGCAGCGGGCCGCGGACCTCGGCGCCGAGTATGCGGACTTCCGCGCCGAGCAGATCAGGGGCCAGCAGATCGGGCTGTCCGACGGGAACCTGGAGACCTTCTTCGACACCGACGATTTCGGCCTGGCTGTCCGGGTCGTGGTCGACGGGACCTGGGGATTCGCCTCCGCCGTTGACCTGACGGAGCAGGCCGCGGTCCGCGCCGCGGCCGAGGCCGTGGACGTGGCCAGGGTGGCCGCGTCGATCAATACCGAGCGCATCGAGCTGGCCGAGGAGGCCGCGCACGGCGAGGTCGCGTGGGTCTCCGCCTACGAGGTGGATCCGTTCAGCGTCAGCGTCGCGGACAAGATCGCGCTGCTGTCCGGCTGGAGCTCGGGGCTGCTGGCGCATCCGCGCATCGACCATGTCGACGCATCGCTGCTGCAGGTTAAGGAGTGCAAGTTCTATTCCGATGGCGCCACGACCGCTATCCAGCAGCGGGTGCGGGTGCATCCGGAGCTCACTGCCGTGGCTGTCGAGGCGGGCGGGCGATTTGAGTCCCTGCGCACGCTCGCGCCTCCCGTCGGCCGCGGGTATGAGTACCTGACGGGCGAGTCCGCGGTCGGCGGGCGCGCTGGTGTGAGCGGTGCAGGTGGCGCGAATGGCGCAGGCGGCGCGAATGGCGCCTGGGACTTCGCGGCTGAGCTTGCGGAGATGCCCGAGCTGCTCGCGGCGAAGCTGGCCGCGCCGTCGGTCCAGGCCGGCCGCTATGACCTGGTGATCGACCCGTCCAACCTCTTCCTGACCATTCACGAGTCGATCGGCCACGCGACCGAGCTGGACCGCGCGCTTGGCTATGAGGCCGCGTACGCGGGCACGTCGTTCGCGACCCTCGACAAGCTGGGCAGCCTGCAGTACGGCTCGCCGCTGATGCACGTCACCGGCGACCGGACGGCCGAGCACGGCCTGGCCACTATCGGCTATGACGACGAGGGGGTGGCGGGCCAGTCCTTCGACCTGATCACCGGCGGGATCCTGACCGGGTACCAGCTGGACCGCCGGATGGCCGCCCTGCAGGGTGCCGGCCGGTCCAACGGCTGTGCTTTCGCTGACTCACCAGGGCACATGCCGATCCAGCGGATGGCCAACGTCTCGCTGCAGCCAGCCAGCGCGGGGCCCTCCACCGCAGAGCTGATCGCCGGCGTCGAGCACGGCATCTACGTCGTCGGCGACAAGAGCTGGTCTATCGACATGCAGCGGTACAACTTCCAGTTCACCGGCCAGCGGTTCTTCAGGATCTCCAGCGGCCGGCTGGACGGCCAGCTCGCAGATGTCGCCTACCAGGCGACGACCACCGACTTCTGGAACTCGATGGAGGCGGTCGGCGGCCCTCAGACCTACGTGCTCGGCGGCGCGTTCAACTGCGGCAAGGGCCAGCCCGCCCAGATCGCGCCGGTCAGCCACGGCTGCCCGGCCGTGGTCATGCGCGGCGTGCGGATCCTCAATACCCGGCAAGAGGCAACATGACCTCCCATGCGCCGCAGGACGCCGTCGAGCTGGCCTTGCAGGCCGCACGTGGCGACGAGTGCGTGGTGATCGCGGAAGAGACCTCCTGCGCCAACCTGCGCTGGGCCGGCAACACGCTCACCACCAACGGCATCTCGCGGTCGCGGCGGCTCACCGTCATCGCTATCAGCCGCCGGGACGGGTCAGCTGCCGCGGGAGTGGTGTCCAGGACAGGCGTTGGCGATGATCAGATCGGGGATCTGGTCGGGGAGGCCGAGCACGCCGCCGCTACGGGACCAGCCGCCGCGGATGCCCAGGAGCTGGTGCGACCCGCGGACAGCGCTCCCGGTCAGGACGGGTCTTCTGGCCAGGACGGGCCTTCCGGCCAGGACGGGCCTTCCGGCTGGGACGAGCCCGCCAGGGGCACCGAGATCGGCGTTTTCGGCGCGTTCGCCGGAGCACTCGGCAGTGCCTTCGGGGCTGCCTCAGCCGGCGGTCGCAGGCTGTACGGGTACGCCCAGCACTCCCTCACCTCCACGTTCCTGGGCGCATCCAGCGGGCTGCGGCTGCGGCATGACCAGCCCGGCCAGTTCGAGCTCAACGCCAAGTCGGCGGACCTGGCCCGGTCCGCCTGGGCCGGCGCCACCACCCGCGACTTCACCGACATCGACGTGGCGGCCGTCGAGGCGCAGCTGGCCCGGCGGCTGGACTGGGCCGCGCGGCGGGTCGAGCTCCCGGCCGGCCGTTATGAAACGATCCTGCCTCCCACTGCGGTGGGCGATCTGCTGGTCGGCCTGTACTGGTCGGCCGGGGCGAAGGACGCGCTGGACGGGCGCACCGCGTTCAGCAAGCCGGGCGGCGGGACCAGGGTGGGCGAGCGGCTGGCCAGCCTGCCGCTGACCCTGCGCAGCGATCCGGGCGCGGCGGGCCTGGAATGCGCGCCCTTCGTGATCACGCATGCCTCCAGCCGCGAGTCGTCGGTCTTCGACAATGGCCTGGGCCTGCGCCCGACCGAATGGATCCGTCGTGGCGAGCTGGCGGCGCTGATCCAGACCAGGCACTCGGCGCAGCTGTCGGGCCTGGCGGTGACGCCGGTGATCGGCAACCTGATCCTGGACGCGCCCGGCGGCACCGGGTCGGTCGAGGACATGATCGCCGGTACCAGGCGCGGGCTGCTGCTGACCTCCCTGTGGTATATCCGCGAGGTGGACCCCCAGACCATGCTGACCACCGGCCTGACCAGGGACGGGGTCTACCTGGTCGAGAACGGCGAGGTCGTCGGCGCGGTGAACAATTTCAGGTTCAACGAGAGCCCGCTGGCCATGCTGGGCCGCAGTGCCCAGGCCGGCGCCACCGTGCCGACGCTGCCGCGCGAGTTCGGTGACTACTTCACCCGCGCGGCCATGCCGCCACTGCGGGTCGAAGGCTTCAACATGTCCTCGGTCAGCCAGGCCAGCTAAGGCCGCCACTTCCGGTCAGCTCGCGGCTAGGCGTCTTCCAGCCGGAAGCCGACCTTGAGCCCGACCTGGAAATGCGCGACCTCGCCATCGGTGATCTGGCCCCGGATCTGGGTCACCTCGAACCAGTCCAGATGCCGCAGGGTCTGGCCCGCGCGCTGCAGCGCCCCCCGGATCGCAGGCTCGATCCCGTCCGGTGACGTGCCGACGATTTCGGTGACGCGATAAGTGCGTTCGCTCATGTTCCCTCCAGAATGACGCTATGACCCCTGACGCCGCACGGCTGCAACGTCATGCCGCAGGACTGCTGCCCGCTCAGGTCTACGACTACTATGCGGGAGGGTCGGGACGCGAGCGGACGCTGCGGGCAAACGAGAAAGCCTGGCGGCGGGCGTGGCTGGCGCCGCGGGTGCTGCGGGACGTGTCGGCGGTGGACACCGGCACGGCGCTGCTCGGAACCGCGGTCAGCACGCCAGTCTGCGTGGCGCCGACCGCGTTTCACCGGCTGGCGCACCCGGACGGCGAGGTGGCGACCGCGAGGGGCGCGGCCAGGGCCGGCGCGCTGTATGTCCTGTCGATCCGCAGTACCCGCAGGATCGAGGATGTCGCCGAGGCGCTGGCGGCCGAGGGCGGCGCCTGGTGGTTCCAGGTGTACATCATGCGCGACCGTCAGCTGACGGCCCGGCTGGTTCGGCGCGCCGCGGCGGCGGGCGCGACCGCGCTCGTGCTGACGGCGGACACGCCCGTGGTGGGCCGCAAGCGACGCGACAGCGCCGATGGCGTGGTCTCCGGTGCGGATATGAGGGTCAACCTGGGCCCGCTGGACGACCTGGACGCGACGGATCAGGCGGCGAACGTGACGTTCGCCGACATCGGCTGGCTCGGCGAGATCAGCGGGGGGCTTCCGGTGGTGGTCAAGGGCGTGCTGCGCGGTGATGACGCCTGCGCCTGCCGCGCGCACGGCGCCGCCGCGGTGCTCGTCTCCAACCACGGCGGCAGGCAGCTCGACGGCGCGCTGCCGTCAGCGCTCGCGCTGCCGGGCGTGGCCGCGGCGCTGGCGGAAGCCAGCGCGCCCGCCGGGCCCGCTGCCGCCGCCGGCCCGCCCGCAGGAGGGGAGGTCTACGCGGACGGCGGGATACGCACGGGCGAGGACGTGCTGTCGGCGCTTGCCCTGGGCGCCGGGGCCGTATTTCTCGGCCGGCCGGTGCTGTGGGCCCTCGCCTGCGCGGGCGCCGATGGCGTGCAGTCGCTGCTGGCCGGCCTCACCAGCGACCTGGCCCACGCGATGGCGCTGGCGGGCGCGGCGTCGGTCCCGCAGGTCGCGGGCCTCGCGGCGGCCGGCCGGATCGTGCCCGCGCGGGTGCCGGGGATGACGCCGCACGGGCACGGGCATACGTTGGCAGAGTGAGAACCGTGCGCCGGCCCCGCCGCGACCGGGCCCAGGTGGTCACCGAGGCCCGGCGGTCACTCTCGGACGACATCGCCTTCCGGCAGCGCCGGTACCTGATAATGATGGGCGTCCGCGTCGGCTGCTTCGTGCTGGCATTCGTGCTCTTCGTAAACCATGCCGGATGGCTGACCGCGATACCCGCGGTGGGAGCGATCATCATTCCGTACTTCGCCGTGATCTTCGCAAACGGGGGCCGCGAGCCGAACGGCGGCCGGGGATTCCAGGCCTATGAGCCGAACCTGCCCGAGCGCTTTAGCCCACCGGCTCCGGGGCCCGGGCCAGTGCCGGACGGCCAGGTTCGTGATACCGGCACCGCGGGCAACAGCGGCGCACCGGGCGGGAACGGCCCATCAGGAGTATGAAAATCGGCTGTAAAACGGCTGACCGCAGCGGATGGGCGGCCCTGGGTGCCGAGATCCTCTGGTAATCAGGACTTGATGCACAAGAGTGAGGTTCGGTGTAACATGCTTAGCGGTGCTCTGGTCCCCCGCCGGGGCACCGTTGCCGGCGTTCCGGGCCCCCGTCGGAGCGCCGATGATTGCGACGCCGGGTGGTTTGCCCCCGTAGCCACCCGGCGTCGCTCATCTTTTCCTAGGTTACGCTCAGTTACTTGTCGCCGTGCCACTCGGTCGGCGGAAACTCGGTGATTGCCGTGGCCGCCATCGGCAGGCCCCCGTGATTGCCGCGATGCCGAGTGAATGCCATTGCGGTGCCAGCCGGCCAGCCCATGTGACGCCAGGGGCGAGTCGCTGCTCGAACAACGCCGGGGTGCTCAAGTGGCTGGACACCACAGGGCGCGCCGGGGCCGGTCATGACGGGGCGGAGGCGGCGGCCGAGTCGGCCCGCTCAGGCCGCGGCAGGCCGCTCAGCAGGTACAGCGGTCCTCGGAGAGGATGATCAGCGGCATCACACCAGCATCTGGGCAGGCAACATGAAGGCACGGAACTGCGTGATCCGTGCCGCATCATCACGCCTAGCCGGTCCGGGTGAACGAGAGCAGCAGCAGTTCGCCGATCAGGGTGATGACAGCAGAGGTTATGCGGAACGTAAGCAAACCCGGCGGGGGCCGGCAATACCGGGCCCTGACCGTAACGATCGCCGTATCGCCTAGGCCCTGGCCAATCATGACGGCTGCGCGCCGACGCATGCTACCAGCATCTAGGGGGAATCCGAATTCCCGATCCGTGGCGATCGAGATCGCTGGGCAAATGACCGTTAACGGAACCGGAATCGGCCAGCATGCCTGACTAGATGAAGGGTTTCGAAGCTTATCCGTCGCCATTGCGGCGAGGACATGCCAGTGCCGGGCGCGAACGGGGAACAGGATGCGCCGCGGGAGCGCGATGATGGCCCCGCAGCCGGCCGGAGCTGATCAGCTCGCGGCATCCGGCGATGACGGCGGCGTGCAGAGCGTGCCGCGGCCACGACCGGGTACCGTGACCCTGATCTGGGCGGCGAGCATTTCGGTAACCAGCGCGGCGGACACCTCAGCCGGCATCGCCGCACCGCCTTCCTGGCCAGTACGCCATCTGGTCCAAGGCACCGGGCACCGGCAGCGTCGCGGAACGCAACTGCCGGTAAAGGACGCGAAGACGCCGTTCACAATGGGCGGAAGCGCTGACTGACTGTACAGGACCGAAGTCCGGCGAATAGGCGCGGCCCGGGCGGCCCGGGCGTATCGGCCGCCGCGAACGGCCACGATCGCTGATCGCGATCCGATCCCAGTTCCGGCCTCGTCCGCGGGCGTGCGCCGACGATCTCGCGGCAGTGGTCATCAGGAAGATCGTTATGTCCTCGCGGAGCTTAGGCCGGCTTAGATATTCCGACTCAGGGACCGGGTCGGCTGGCCCGGATTCCGGGCCTAGCCGCGGTCGTCATCGCTGCCGGGCTGTCCCGCTGTGCTGCCGGCTGCGCTGCCGGTCTCGTCGTCATCTGCGGCCAGGATCCGGTACAGGGACTTGCGTGCGTCGGTGAGGACCCTTCGCGCCTGCTTCACCTGGGCGTCGGTGCCCGCGCTCAGGACCTGATAGCCAGCCATCCCCACCTGCTTCAGCAGGTTGCGCATCTCGATGGCCGCGCCGCCCGCGCTGCCGGCCACCACGTCCCAGGGGGCACGGAGCTCGTCCGGGTGCGCCGCGACATAGGCGCTGCCCTCGTCGGTCAGCACGTACGCCCGGCGGCCGCTCTCGCCGGCCTCGGCCCTGATCAGGTTCTCGTCCTCTAGCTGCTGCAGGGCCGGGTAGACAGAGCCGGGGCTCGGCCGCCAGACGCCGTCACTCCGCTCGCCGATCTCCTGAATGATCTGATAGCCGTTTCTCGGCTCCTCGGCCAGCAGGGCCAGGGCCGCGGCACGGACGTCACCTCGCCGGGCCCGCGGGCCCCGCATCCTGGGCTCGCCGAGCCACGGCCCGAAGTCATGGGGTCCTGGCGGGCCACCGGGGAATCCTGGCCGGCCGGGAAAACCGCCGCCGCGGACATGGCCGCGCCGCCCGCCGCCCCTGGGCCGCCAGCCCTCGCCCTCATTCCTGTGCCGCCAGGCGTCCGCCTCGCCGTCCCGCGGCCAGATGTCTTCTGCTCGCATGCGTCTCTCCGTAGCTGTGTATCTGTCGATCCGAGCATCAGGGTAGATCCCGGACCGTCATCGAGTTCTTCCGATACGTCAACGATATATCGTTGACATGCTAGTGGCAAGCGTCATCCAGAGCGGGCGGGACAAGCTCAGGGTTCGGCGCTGCCCCAGCGCTCCGCGAGCCGGTGCAGACGCTGCGCCGAGGCCTCCAGCGGCTGGCCTTGCCCGACGGCCAGGCCCAGCAAGAATGCCGTCAGCGGCGCGGCGGGCCGCTCCACCTGGTGCGCTACGTCACGGGCCAGGTCAAGCACCGTCCTGGCGTCAGCGGCGGCCGGATCTATCCCGAGCTCAGCGCAGACGGCCTCGGTCCAGCTCTGCAGCATGTTCATCAGCGCGCCCTTCGTCAGTGCGGACCTTCACCCGCCGTGTCTGCGCCCGGCCATCCGCGGGCGTGCTCGAGATCCCCCGCGGTGTCGCAGTCGAGCCAGGGCGGCGGCTGGCCGGCCGCCACGACGATGCTGACCAGGACAGGCTGCAGCGGCAGCAGCAGGCCGCGCAGCGAGCTGCCGCCATAGGCCGACGTGGCGGACTGCAGCGCAGCAGCCTGCCAGCAGCCGGCCAGCCATTGCGGATGGCCCGTATCGTCCACCAGGACAGCGCCGCCGGGCGGCGGCGGCCCCCCGCTCGTCTCGGCCGGGCGGCCCGCGGTCAGCAGGGCGCGCAGATGCCGGGCCCGGAGAAACGGCATGTCCGCGGCGAGCACCGCCACCCAGGGTGACTGCGTGCTGGACAGGCCGCGGCGCACCGCGGGGACGGGGCCCGCCACGGGCGGGTCCTCACGGACCACGGCCAGTCCGCCGGGCGGCCAGGGACTGATCGTCAGCAGCTCGGGCCGGGGCGGTCCCACCACGACGACGCGATGTGCGCCGGCGCCGATTGCGGCGCGGACCACCGAGCTGACGATCGTCGAGGCACCTACGACAAGTCCTGGCTTGTCCGTGCCGCCGAGCCGGGAACCCCGGCCGCCGGCCAGGACGATCGCATCGAAGACCGGCAAGGGCCACGAGCGGGCCATGGCAGCGGCAGCTCAGCCGCCGATGGCCGACATCGGCCTGGCGGGCTGCAGGAACCCGGGGTCATTGATGCCGTGCCCTGGCAGCTTGACGGCTACCGCCTGGAGCCAGCGCGCGACGAGATCATCGTCGCTCGCGCCCGCCCGCATGAGCGAGCGCAGGTCGCTTTCCTCGCGCGCGAACAGGCAATTGCGCACCTGGCCGTCGGCGGTCAGCCGCACCCGGTCGCACGCGCCGCAAAATGGCCGGGTCACCGAGCCGATCACGCCTACCCGGCCGGGACCGCCATCCACCAGGAACGACTCGGCCGGCGTGGAGCCGCGCTCGGCGGGATCATCTGGCTTCAGCGAGAACTCGGCCGACAGCGCGCGCAGGATCTCATCCGCGGTGACCATATCCTCGCGCCGCCAGCCGTGCTGCGCGTCCAGCGGCATCTGCTCAATGAACCGCAGCTGGTATCCCTGCTCCAGGCAGAACCGGAGCAGCGGCACGGCCTCATGATCGTTCACCCCGCGCATGAGCACCGTATTGACCTTCACGGGGGCCAGCCCGGTAGCGGCCGCCGCGGACAGGCCGGCCAGCGTATCGGCCAGCCGGTCACGCCGGGCGAGCGTCACGAATGTCTCCCGCGACAGCGTGTCCAGCGACACGTTGATCCGGTTCAGGCCGGCCTCGTGCAGCGGCTCCGCCAGCCGGGCCAGCCCGATCCCGTTAGTGGTGAGCGAGATATCGGGGCGCGGGCGCAGCGCCGCCACCCTGGCCACGATGGCGACCAGGCCCCGCCGCAGCAGCGGCTCGCCGCCGGTGAAGCGAACCTCGGTGACGCCCAGCCGCTCCACGGCGATCCCGATCAGGCGCGCCAGCTCGTCGTCCGTCAGCAGCAGCGGATTCGGCAGCCAGTCCAGGCCCTCGGCGGGCATGCAGTAGCTGCACCGGAGATTGCACCGGTCGGTCAGTGACACCCGGAGATCCGTCGCGATCCGGCCGAACGAGTCGGCTAGCACACAGCGTCATCTCCTCCCCCTGACGGTCATACCGGCCGTAGTCGCCCTTAGCCTACGTCCCGATCATGCCGGGCGGCGCTCCGGACAGCCAGGCCGCCGGTGCGCCGCACCCTGCATGAAGCCCCGCCGACCCCGAAATCCTTCCCCGAGCCCGCGCCGGACCGTACGCCCGTTCCGGCCGCCTTCCCCGCCGCTCGTGTCATAAACGCGCGCATACGCGGCGCGCGCGAAGCCGCAGCCGGCGGCCGTTCGCGATCTCGAAGCGCTGACCGAGCGGGAGCGCGAGGTCCTTGCGCTCGTCGCTGACGGGCTGTCCCACCAGGAGGTCGCCGCCCGGCTCGTCATCAGCCCGCTGACCGCGAAGACTCACCTCTCCCGGGCTATGGTCAAGCTGGGCGCGCGCGACCGCGCCCAGCTGGTGGTGATCGCCTACGAGTCGGGCCTGGTGCAGCCCCGGTGGATGAGGGCCTGAACCGGCTGGCCAGGTTGCCGACGTGCCATCCGGATCACCGAGGATGGGGTCATGACTGCAGGAAGCGCGATCTGGCGTGATCAGCTCACCGGGGCGGAGCGGGCGGTACTCGGCCGCGGGGCAGGCGACATCGCCGATCCGCGCCCGGACGTCCTGGTCGTCGGCGGCGGGATACTCGGGGTCGCCACCGCGGCGTCGTGTCACGAGGCCGGCCTCGGATCGGTGCTGCTGATCGAGGCCGGGCGGCTGGGCGCCGGCGCCACCGGCGGTGCGACCGGGCTGCTGATCCCCGAGCCCCACCAGTGGAGCGACCCGGAGACCTTCGTCGACCTGGAGCGCGCCAGCCTTGAGCGCTGGCGGTACCTCGAGCAGGTCACGCCCGGCGGCGTCGGGCTGATTGAGCTGGACTGGATCGGGCTGGTGCCCGAGTCCGGGCTCGCGGCCAGCCAGCATCCGAGCGTCGAGTGGCTCACGGCCAATCAGGTAGCGGCGCTCGTTCCCGGCCTGGCCTGGCACCTGGCCGGCGCCCTGGTCCGCCACCAGGCCAGGGTCAACCCGCTCCGGTCACTGGCCAGGCTGGCCGACGGCCTGCCCGCAGTCTCCACCGGAGTCGCAGCTACGGCGGTCACCGTACGCGGCGATCGGCTGGTCTCTGTCGCCACATCCGCTGGCACCATCGCGCCGGGCGCCGTGGTCTTTGCCACCGGCCTTCCGCCGGTCCTCGACGGCCTTGAGCTGAGCGTGCCCTCAGACCGGGTCAAGGGCCATCTGCTGGTGACCGAGCCCGCCCCGGTACGGCTCCCCTGCACAGTGGCGCCGGTCGCCACCCCGCTGGAGGACGGCCGGCTGCTCGCCGGGGGGACCTTCGACGTCGGCGACCAGACTCCGGTCGTCCGCGACGATGTGATCGACGACATCCTGGCCAGCCTGCATTCCGCCCTGCCGGGGCTGCGCGGCATCGGGGTATCGCATCAGTGGTGCTGCTTCCGCCCGCGGCATCCGGACGGGCGGCCGGTCATCGACCGGGTTCCCGGCCTGCGCAACGCCTGGCTGACATCCGGCCATTTCCGCACCGGGATCCTCAACGCCCCGGCTACCGGAATGGCGCTGGCCCGGTGGCTGTCGGCCGACCGGCCGCCGCCCGAGGCAAGCGCCTGGAGCATCTCCCGTTTTGCCGACAAGGTCTATTACTGACGGCGGCGGACCACGGACGGCGTCTCTTACGGACGGCGTCCTGCTGCTGCTGACGGCGGCGGACCACTGACGCCGTCGGGCGGCTGCTGGGCGCGCACGATACGGCGGTCGTCAGGCAGGCGCTCGGTGACCCCGGCGCGGTCCAGGTACTCCAGCAGCGGTATCGCGATGCGGCGCGTGGTATCCAGTGCCTGCCTGGCATCGGCAGCAGTGAACGGCTGCGGCAGCCGGGCCAGGATGCTCGCCGCCTTCACGTCAGCGCCAGGGGCCAGCACTATCTGATCGCTGACCCGCAGGAGCACGCCGAGCCTGGCGGCCGCGGCGATTCCCCTGACGTCAAGCCCGAGCTTGCGCAGCCGGTCCGCGTCCGGGGCGAGAAAGGGGGCGCGGGCCAGATCAGCCCGCAGGATCCGGACGGCGGCCTCGATCGCGTCCGGCAGGCCGGTCGCGCTGGCGGTGGCAGCGGATGCCATGACCTGGACCATGCCGTCCCTGACCCGCAGCGGTGGCCGCACGAGCGCCTCGATGAGGCGGCGGTCAGGCAGTCCGAGGATGGCACGGGCCGCTTCCAGCGGCAGGCCGGGCGCGAGCGGTTCCCGTGCGGCATGCGCCGTTACCACCTCGCCGAGGCTGTCCGACAGCTGCCGCCAGTAACCAGGATCCGCGAGCCACTCACCGGTCACCGGCTCGGGATGCTCGCTGATTCCCATCGCGAGCAGCGCGCTGGCCCGCAGCAGGACGTGCCGGTGCAGCAGATCCCTGGCCGTCGGCTGGTCGGGCCAGGATGCGATGGCCCTGGCCGCGGCCGCGGCCGCGCCGCGGCGGATCAGCGGCGGGGGCATCACATCAAGGACGACCGCGCCGAGTACGGTCGGCCATGCGGACTGGCCGCAGTGGGCGGGGCCAGGCGGACCGGCGGCCGGGGCCGGACGCCCGGCGGCGCTAACGCCTGCGGCCTGGCCAGGGCCGGCGCGGGCCGGGGCCAGGGGGATGCCGCGCCGCGGCGCCTTGGCCGCACCGGGATCGCGCAGCAGGACATGGTCGCCCACGTGCAGCGGGAGCGCCTCGCTGAGCTGCAGGCGGACGTACTGCCCGGCCAGCGGGCGGACCCTGGCGGCGGTCCGCGCCGAGCCGATGTGCAGCATCACCGTCCGCGGCAGGCGCGGCGCGTCCGGCTGGCCTGGCTCGGAGTGGCCTGGCTCGGAGTGGCCTGGCTCGGAGTGGCCTGGCTCGGAGTGGGCTGGCTCGGAGTGGGCTGGCCCGGAGTGGCCTGGCCCGGAGTGGGCTGGCTCGGGGTCGGAGCTGCCGCTGGTGATCCGGACATCGATCACGTCGGTCATCGTCCAGCGGCCCGCCTGTACGAGCGCCATCCCCCTGGCCAGCCCGTCGCGGCTGATTCCCCGCAGGTTCAGCGCGGTCCTGGACACGCCGACCGCCATCGGGACGCTCTGCCCCCGAGACTGGATGCCGCGCACCCGGACCGGACGCATCGAGGGCGTCACGACCAGCTCGTCCTCGCGATGTACCGTGCCGGCCGGCAACGTCCCCGTCACCACCGTCCCCGAGCCCGTAATGCTGAACGCCCTGTCCACCCACAGCCGCACCGGCGCGCCGGGATCGGGCACCGGGAGACTGCCCGCGAGCTTGTCCAGCGCCGTGAGCAGATCGGGCAGGCCCTGGCCGGTGACGGCGCTGACGGCCACGGCCGCTACCTCGCCCAGGCTGGTCGCACGGATGTGCGCGGCGGCCTCGGCCATGGCCGGGCCCGGATCCGCCAGGTCGGCGCGGGTCACCACGAGCAGGCCGCTGCCCATCCCCAGGGCGTCGAGTACGGCGAGATGCTCGGCCGACTGCGGCATCCAGCCCTCATCCGCCGCCACGACGAAGACCACGGCCGGGACCGGGCCGACGCCGGCCAGCATGTTCGGGACGAAGCGCTCGTGGCCAGGGACGTCGACAAACGCCAGCTCCTGCCCCGAAGGCAGCGTCAGCCAGGCGTAGCCCAGGTCGATGGTCAGGCCCCGGCGGCGCTCTTCCTCCCACCGGTCGGGATCCATTCCGGTCAGCGCCCGCAGCAGCGTCGACTTGCCGTGATCAACATGTCCGGCGGTCGCGATGACCTGCATGGCAGTTACCTCGCCGCCGCGATAACGGCCGCAGTCAGCAGCTCGTCATCGGCCGGGGGGACGGCCCGCAGGTCCAGCAGCAGGCGCCCGTCATCGACGCGGCCGACGACCGCCGGCATCTCGCCCGTCCTGACCGCGTCACCGGACCGCAGCGGCGCGGCCATCTCCGCGGGCAGGCTCACCGCCGCGCTGGGCAGCGCCACTCCGGCCGCCCCGCCGCCGCCGACGGCCGCCTCGCAGGCCACCTGCCGGGCGTCGATCCGTGCGACGGCGAGCTCGCCGGCGAGCCGTTTCGCGCGATCGGTCAGGGAAGCCTCGTCGGCGGACAGTATCTCGGCGACCGGTGTCGGCGGCCCGGCGATTGTCGCCTCCAGCGCCGCGATGGTGAGCTTGTCGACCCGCAGCGCCCGCGCCAGGGGGTGCCTGGCCAGCTGCCTGACCAGCGAGCCGCTGCCGAGCAGCAGGCCCGCCTGCGGACCGCCGAGCAGCTTGTCGCCGCTGGCCGTTACCAGTGCGGCGCCGGCCCGGAGCCAGGACGCAGCGTCGGGCTCGTCCGGCAGCAGCGGATGGGGCGCCAGCAGGCCGGAGCCGATATCGCCGACGACCGGAACGCCGAGGCCAGCCAGGTCGGCGATGCTGGCGCTGGCGGTGAAGCCCTCGATCCGGTAGTTGGACGGGTGCACCTTGAGCAGGAAGCCGGTAGCGGGGCCGATGGCCGCCGCGTAATCCGCCGCGGTGGTGCGGTTGGTGGTGCCGACCTCGCGGATCCGGGCGCCCGTCGACTCCAGCAGGTCGGGCAGCCGGAATCCGTCGCCGATCTCGATCAGCTCGCCCCGGCTGACCACGATCTCGCGCCCGGCGGCCAGCGCCGTCGCGGCCAGCACCAGCGCGGCGGCGTTGTTGTTGACCACGTGCACGGCCTCGGCGTCGGGTACTGCCCTGGCCAGCGCGTCGAGCATCCCCGCCCCCCGGCGTCCCCGCGCGCCGGAGGCCAGGTCGAACTCCAGGTCCGTGCAGCCGGCCGCGGCGCTTACCGCGGCCCGCGCGGCCGCCGACAGCGGGGCCCGGCCCAGATTGGTGTGCAGCAGCACGCCGGTCGCGTTGATCACCGGGGTCAGCGTCGCCGCCAGGGGCGGCAGGCAGGCCACGGCAGTGTCGGCCACCTCGGCAGCCGGGATGGCCCCGGCCCGCGCCTGCTCCTGCGCCCGCCGGACTGCGGCCAGCACGATCGGGCGGCCGAGTCGCTGCCGCGCGTCGGCCAGCCGCGGGTCAGCGAGAACGGCGTCAGTTCTCGGTACGAGCCTACGGACGTCCACGAGCGTGACCATACCTGCCGCGCACGGCATTTCCGGACCTCATGAACTGGTCTTCTCGGCTGATTTACCAGTACTTTGCATTAGGACCCGCCCGGCGGCCACCGGGCTTGTGCGAGGCTGAATGATCCGATTACGCAGGGAGTGAGAGATATGGCTGATGTAGCACGGATTCCGCGAGGTCGCGGCAGCGTGTGCGGACTGCTCCTGATCTTGCTCGGCGCCTGGGGCGGCCTGGTTCCTTTTGTCGGCCCGTACTTCCATTTCGCCTACACGCCGGACAAGGCCTGGGTGTACACCACAGGACGGCTCTACCTGTCGGTAGTGCCGGGCGCCGCTGCGCTGATCGGCGGGCTGTTCGTGCTGATGACGCGCAGCCGCACGGTCGGTGTCCTGGGCGGCTTCCTCGGGGCGCTGGGCGGTGCCTGGTTCATCACCGGCTTCGGGGTGGTCACGGTAGTACTGAAGAAGACCACGATTACGCCCGGAGTGCCGACCGGGCCCGCGACCGCCGCCCTCGGGCACCTCACGATCCGGCAGTTCGGCGAGGAGCTCGGCTTCTTCACCGGGCTGGGCATGGTGATTATCTTCGTGGGCGCGATCGCGATCGGCCGGTTCTCGATGATCGCCGCGAAGGACATAAGTGCCGGCGGGGCGGATGACTACGAGCCCTACGAGGGGCCGGGCCAGGCCCCGGCGCCGCTTCCGGGCGACCAGGACCAGTTCTCGGCCACGACGGGGCCGCTCACGCCGGCTGCAGCCGCAGCCGGCCACGACCGGGCAGTTCCCGGCCACCCAGGAGCAGTACCCCACCGCGCCGGGCCAGTACCCGACGGCGTCAGGCCAGTACCCGGCGGCGCAGGAGCAGCATCCCGCCACGACGGGCCCGTTCCCGAGCGCGACGGGCCGGTTCCCGACGGCGTCAGGCCAGTACCCGCCCGCGGAGGAGCAGCAGTTCCCGCCGCCGTCTGCGCCGCCGCCGTCGGACCAGTTCCCGACTTCGACGAGTTAACGTCGGGCCGGGCCTCCTGCTCGCTTCCGGCGGCCGGGAAGCGCCGCGCCGGGCCGGCCACGCCCGTATCTGCAGGTCGGCGCCGACGATCCGCCGGGGAACCTCCCGGTAGGCATCCGGCCTCTGCAACGGGCGCACGTGGCCGGCTCGCACTGCCACCACGTGCCGGAACGGCACCTCGGCCCGGTAGCGGATCCACGTCACCCACGCGTGCCACGAGCCGTCCGGCTCGTGCTGCTCCCAGCACAGCAGGTACGCCACGATCTCGTCCCCGACCTGCACGATCGGCGGGCAGCGGGGCTCGGGCAGGCTGGGCATCCACTCAGTATGCGAACACGCATTCGAAATGTCGAGGTCAACGCGTGAATTGCCCCGCCGCCTGCGGGGCCGTCGACGCTGCCGGGCCCGCGCTACTCCGCCCGCAGGGAGGCCGATGGCCGCGTCCGCGCGGCGATGGCCGCGGGGACAGAAGTGAGCAGGTTGCCGGCCGCTGCCAGCACGATCACGCCAGCGATCAGGAGCGGCACCGGGACCTCGGCGACCGGGACCGCGCCGAGGGAGCCGGCGAACCAGTGCCACGCCCAGCGGCCGGCCGCGATGCCCAGCGGCAGCCCGACCGCACCGGCGATCAGCAGCGTCAGCGTGGTCTGCCAGGCGATGCGGCTGCCGATGACCGCCGTCACCGGCAGCCCGGCCCTGGCGGCCGCCAGGGCGACCGCTGATGCCCGACCGGGGGCAGCCGACCGCCGCGGCCAGGCCGACCGTGCCGCCAGCATGGCCAGCAGGCTCAGCAGGATGATGGCCAGGCTTGCCGCACCCGCGCCGAGCACCAGCCCATCCGCCCGGATGCCCCGGTCCGGGTCGAAATCGCGGACCGGCCCGACCGGCGCCAGCGGGGAAAGCGCCACCGCGCCTGCCACGGCGAGGGCAATGCCGCCGACGACGGCCATCAGCCCGGCCAGGCTCGACGCCGCGGCGGCCTGGATGCGGGTAGCGCCCAGCGTGCGCAGCATCGCGACGTCCGGCGCGGACCTGCTGATCAGCTGCATGAGGCCCTGCCCGACCAGGACCAGCAGGGCCAGTGCAGTGATCCCGCCGAAGACGGTCAGCGCGATCGCCTCCGGCCGGATCGACTGCTGCACCTGATGGCGGGTGACGTCAGGGCGATTGATGTCGACGGACAGCCGGGATGGCCGCCCGGTGAGGCGCGTTTCGCGCCGCTGCATGCTGCGAGCCAGCCCGGCCAGCTCCTTCTGCAGCGCGGGAATCCCGGCGGCCCCGTTCGCCAGGCGCACCGCGACCCACGCGAAGCCGTACTCCGGCAGGACCTGGCGGGTAGCGCCAAGGGGAAGGATGCCTTCCTGGTTCACGTCTGAGGAGTCGACCAGAACCGGCGGGATCTCCACGATCGCCGCGACCGGGTAGGACCGGTTGAACGGTTTCCCGGTCGGCTGCTGGCTCAGGCTGAGGGGCTGAACGCGTAGGTCACCTGCCCGCCGACGCCGACGCCGAAGGCACGGGCCACGGCGGGCGTGACCACGATCTGGCCGGTGGACGATAGCCGCGGCAGCCGCCCGGCCAGCACGGTCATCCGGTCCTGCCGGAAGTACTCGCCGTTCAGGGTGCCGTTGATACCGGGAGCGTTAAAGGACCGGTCGATGCGGCCATGGATGACGGCCGCAGTGCTCAAGCCGATATAGGTGGCACTGGACACAATGCCGGGCAGCTGCGAGATCAGCCTGATCGGCCGCAGCACTGGCTCGGCCGGCAGCCTGCCCGGCACGTTGACGAACACATCACTGGCCCTGATCGACGTGAGGTAGCGGCCGTAGGCCGTGGCCGTGCGCCGCGCCCCCGCGACTGCGCCGAGCGCCACCGAGCCGAGCAGGCCGCCGATCACGGCCAGCAGCAGCGCCTGCCGCCAGGACCGGCGTGCGGCCGCCCGCTACCAGTACAGCGCCCTGCTCATCGCCGTACCGCCAGCCGGACTCTCAGCTCGGCGGAGGCCGTTTCCGCCACCATGCCAGCCATTGTCCGCCCATTGCCGCCAGGAGGCAGGACGGCTCGCACTACGGCCGCCGGGTAGGCCAGCACCACCATGGCGTGCCCGGCGCCGGTCCAGGACCGGGCGCCCGACGCCTGATCCGGCGATCGCGCCGCTGGCGGAGGCGGACGGGATCGAACCGCCGTCACCACGCCTGTGCAACGGCATGTGGGCTCAGCGTTACCTCGCGCCACGTTAGGGTCATTCGCTAGTCGGTCGTGGAGACCGCTCAGGGTGCCGGGGCCGGCCGGGGCTGGTCGGCACGGGCCTGGTCGGCACGGGGCTGGTCGGCACTGGGACGCTGTTTGCCTTTCATTGAAGCCTCCTTTGCGTTTCCTTGGCATTGACCCTCCCCGGTCTTACGCTCAGTTAGGTCTCGATGACCTCGCGGAGGGAGCCTTCTGATGGCGGCGCGATCGGTGCGGGCGTTCCTGCACAACCAGACTCCCGACACTCTTTTCAAGATCCGCGACGAGATCGACCACGGGGAATGGGCGGGCTGGCGGCCGCCGAACGCCATCGCGCCGTTCATGACCGTGCCGATGGGATCGGAGTCTGACGGCTTCCTGACCGGGACGGAGGCCAACGTCACCTACCAGATCGGGAACGACCAGGCCAAGACCCTGTACGCGCAGTGGGACAACCCGTTCGCGGGGTCGAACTCCTACCACACCAACACCGACATCACTCACGACTCGTTCTGGACCGCCATTGACGGCAACAACTCCGTCGTGAACTACGAGCTGCGCGTCTCCCGGCGGGTAGCGACTGACTTCCTGCCGAGCCGGGACGGGTTCCAGTTCGACAACTCGTGGCCGGACACGCCGTACTCCCTGCCACCGCTGCGCGGCTCGTTCCTGGACCTGAAGTACGGCAACGCGCACAGCGGGCTCTGCGGCGGGTTCGTGTTCGGCTCGCTCGACTACTTCTACGCCGGCCAGCAGATCCCGCAGCAGCGCGATCCCTCCGTTCGGCGAGCAGGATCCGCTGTTCCTGTACCTGGTGGACCGGCTCTTCGACACCTTCACCGTCGGGTCGGTGCTGATGATGCTCAACCTGATGGACCCGGCCTTCCCCGACACTGACGAGGGCGTCCTGTCCGTGCTCGGCCTCGCCGAGGGCAGGGCCGCGATCATGGCGCACAAGGAATGGCCGGCGATCCGTGAGGACATCGACCAGGGCAGGCCATCGCCCCTGTTCATCCAGACGATCAAGTCGCTGCTGCCGACCGACCTGGGGCACAACCACCAGATCCTCGCCTATGCCTACGAGGCGCAGGGCCACGACATCATCATCTGGGTTTACGACCCCAACCAGCCTCGCAACGACGAGGTCACGATGCGCTTCAACGACGGCGACGTCTCCCAGCGGATCGTGGTGGAGCACAACGTGCATGTCTTCGAGGACGACGGGGTGACCCCGCGCCCGATCTACTGCTTCGCCCGGATGGACTACACCGCCAAGGCGCCGAGAGTCCTGACGCAGCCGCGGATCACCGGGGCCGATGTCGCCTCCCGCGGCATCACCTTCACCCGCGGTAATATCCAGGTCCTGCAGCACGACGTGACGTCGCGCGGCAGGGCGATGTTCGTCGTCATCCCTGACTGCGGCGAGCACGAGTTCGAGTACGAGATCGCCTCGGAACTCGAGAAGATCACGCTGTCGGTGACCACCCACGGCTACATCGCCCCGGTCATCGCCTGGGCCATCAACGGGCACGAGATACTGCGGGGCGAGAACCAGGCGATGATCATCACCAACGCGGACACCGTCGAGGACTACAGCCCGGTCAGCAGCCTGGACCCGGACTGGGTGGCGCAGGTCCCCGGCCCGGTGACGCTGCTCACGAGCCTGCACGGGCTGAGCGTAGACATCATGAACACCGTCGCGGACGGCAACTACTCGGTGAACGTGCAGGTTACCTGCGCGGAGTTCGGGGAGGCGGTGTCGGCGCGCCAGGAGGCGTCGATGGCCTTCCTGGGTCAGCGGGAGACCGTGTTCGGGCTCAAGGAAGCGATCAACCAGTGCATCGCCGCCTACTTCGCCCACCTGCCGACCGAGGCGCCGTCGGAGCAGGCCATCATCGACTCGGTCTATGCCCAGCTCGGCCGGCCGCTCGATCCCATCTGGGACCCGGACCCGTCGCTGATCATGATCGACCCCGCCCTCGCGCTGCAGGACCCGAACTGGTCCGCTGTCGAGCAGATGCAGGCACCGGACGCCGCAGCCGGGACCGGGATCGTGGACGGATTGACGCTGGGCACCATCGACACGACGGTCGGCACGGACGTCACTGAGGCGACCGAGGGCGAGGAGACGGGCTGAAGCACCTGGAGTGCCGGCGGAATGTGACCCGGCCCTGGATGCGCGGGCCGTCCGCGGCGCCGCAGTGCAGCAGGTCGTCGGCCGGGCACCCGGCGCACGTCGAGACTACCGTTTCAGCCATGCTCGTGCGGATGGCGGAGGCGGACGGGAATCGAACCCGCCGACGACGCAGCGCGCCGTCCACCGGTTTTGAAGACCGGGGGGACCACCAGGAACCCAGACGCCTCCGGGGCCGACCCTACCGGCCGGCAGCGGGAGTTACGCGATCTTGCGAGCTCCGGGGCCTGGCACGGCACTGACCTCGCGCGCGGATCCGAGCACGTGCCCGGCCGCGCAGCTCAGCTGCAGCCCGACCGGCGCGCCGCAGTCACGGTGCTCCAGCAGCACGAGCGGGCCCTCGCTGGCCGCCTCATGCTTGTTGCCCCATTCGAGCAGCGCGGTGATCACCGGGAACAGGTCCAGGCCCTTGTCGGTCAGCCGGTACTCGCTGCGGCCGCGCTGGCCGGCCTCCTGGTAGCGCACCTTACGCAAGACGCCCTCCCTGACCAGGCGGCCCAGCCGGTCAGCCAGCACCTGCCGGGAGGCCTGCGTGCGGCGCTGCATGTCCTCAAAACGCCGGACGCCGTTGAACGCCTCGCGCAGGACCAGGAATGTCCACTTCTCGCCGACAATGGCCAGCGCGGCGGCGATCGTGCAGTTCCGCGTGTCGTAATCCAGAACCCATGGCGTGCTCATCCCGTCAGGCTAGGTCTATTTGACAGACTTAGCAATCGGGACCAAGCTGGGTCCATGCTTCGAACCCAGCCGCCGCCGGACCTGCCGCCCGAGATCCGGCCCGCGCGCCGGCCGGACAGCGGGGACATCAGGGAGTTCATTAACGGCCTGTCGGTCCGCACCCAGCTCCTCAGGTTCTTCGGGATCGCGGCACCGCCCAGCTCGGGCATGCTGCGGGTGCTGTCTGGAACAGACCGCAGCGCGGACATAGTCATCGCCACGTACCGCGGATCGGTCATCGGGCACGCGATGGCCGTTGACCGCAGGACCGCCGGCCGGGCGGACGGCGATGGCATCCGGGCCAGTGATATCGGCCTGGTCGTGGCGGACAGCTGGCAGCTGCGAGGCGTCGGGTCGGCGCTGCTGGAGATGCTGGTCAGGCGCGCGGCCGGGCGCGGGATCCGGATGCTGACCATGGAGGTGCTGCCGGGCAATGACCGCATGCTGGCGATGATCGAGCGGCGCTGGCCCGGCGCCCGCCGCGAGGCCGGCGCGGATTTCATCACCATCAGCGCGTGCCTGGATGCGGCGTACGGTGACGACGCGGAAGGTGACTACAGTGACGCATCTGTCACCGCTGCCTGATGCCGGGCAGGCGGGCGACGGCGCCTGCGGCCTCGCCCGGCCGGGTGTGCGGCGGCGGGCCTACCAATGGGAGGATCCCGCCATCTCCGGAGCCGCCGCCCGCGAGATGGCGGGTGCTGACTTCCTGGCCGCCATAGCCAGCGGCGCGCTGCCAAGGCCGCCGGTCGCAGCCGCTCTCGACTTCGGCATCGTCTCTGTGCAGCCGGGGACCGTCGTCTTCGAGATGGTGCCGTCGGAGATCCATTACAACCCGATCGGCTCCGTGCACGGCGGCGTGATCGCCACGCTGTGCGACTCAGCCTGCGGGTGCGCCGTGCACAGCATGCTGGCCGCCGGCCTCAAGTACACCTCGCTCGACCTGAGCGTCAAGTTCCTGCGCGCCGTCACCGCATCAACCGGCCTGCTGCGCTGCGAGGGAACGGTCACTCACCTCGGCTCCCGGACGGCGCTGGCCCAGGCGACCCTCAGTGATGAAAGCGGCAAGCTCTACGCGCACGCGACCAGCAGCTGCATTATCATCCGGCCCGGCGCGCCCCGGCCGGAGCCGAGCGAGCCTCGCCCGACGTGAGCGAGCTTGCCCCTATCCCGCGTAGAGGCTGTCGATCACGTCGGCGTACTTAGCGTGGACGATCCGGCGCTTGATCTTCAGGGTGGGGGTCAGCTCCTCGGTGTCGGCCGTCCATTCCACCGGCAGCAATTGCCATTTCTTCACTTGCTGGACGCGGGCCAGGTGGCTATTCGCCGTGGCCACCGCGTCAGCGATCGCCGCGAGTACCACCGGATCCTCGGCCAGCTGGGCCAGTGAGGAGGCCTCGATCCCGCGGCCCGCGGCCCAGGCCGGGGCTACCTCGCCATCCAGCGTCAGCAGCGCGACCACATACGGGCGCCGGTCGCCGTAGGCCAGCGCCTGGCCGACCAGCGGATGCGCGACGAGGAGATTCTCGATCGCGGCCGGCGAGATGTTCTCCCCGCCCGAGGTGATGATGAGCTCCTTCTTGCGGTCGATCACGGACACGAAGCCGTCGGAGTCCACCGACCCGATGTCGCCCGTGTGCAGCCAGCCGTCCGCGTCGACCAGCTCGGTCGTGCGGTCGGGCAGGTTGAGATAGCCAGGGGTGTTCAGCGGTCCCCTGGCCAGGATCTCGCCGTCCTCGGCGATCTTCACCTCGATGCCCGCCACGGCCTGGCCGACGGTGCCGAGCTTGAACGCGGTCGGGGTGTTGGTGGTGAACGCGCCCGTGGTCTCGGTCATCCCGTACACATCCAGGATCTTCATGCCGAGCCCGGCGAAGAAGGCGCCGACGTCCGGCGGCAGCGGTGCCGCCGCGCTGACCACGACCTCCGCGTCGGCCAGCCCCAGCAGGGAGCGGATCGGCCGCAGGACGCTCTCCTCAGCCCTCGCGAACTCGGCGGCCAGCTCATCGGGCGTGCTCTGGCCGTACTGGCAGCTCTGCACGTACCGCAGGCCCGTGTCCATCGCCGCCGCCACCGCGGCGCGCTTGCCCTCGTCCTGCTCGGCGGTCAGCAGGGCGTGGATGCCAGCCTGGATCTTCTCCCACACTCTGGGCACGCCGAAGAACGCGGTCGGCTTGACCTCGCCGATGGTGGGGACCAGGTCGGTCGAGGCGTTATGGCAGAAGTACGTGTGCCCCCCGTTGTAAATCGCCAGGTAGAGCGTGAACATCCGCTCGGCGATATGGGCCAGCGGCAGATAGGACACCCACCGGACGTGCGGCTGCGCGTTGCCGGACTCGGTGGTCGTCACCAGCTCGTAGAGGATGCTGGCATGGGTGATGACCACGCCCTTGGGATGGCCGGTCGTGCCCGAGGTGTAGAGCAGGGTGGCGGCCTGGTCAGGACGGATCGCCGCGATCCTGTCCGCGACAACCTGGCCCCCGGCGGCCAGCCGCTCGGTGCCGAGCGCGAGGAAGTCCGCCCAGCTCAGGTAGAGATCCCCCGCCGGGCAGGCGGCCGGATCCCGGACGATGATCTTCTTCAGGCCGGGCAGCTCGGCGAGGATCGCCTGCCAGCGGGTGAGTTCCGCCGCGCCGTCCAGTACCGCGATCCTGGTGTCGCAGTCCCTGGCGACGAAGGCGATCTGGTCGGCGGCGAAGGTGGCGTAGAACGTAACCGGCACTCCCCCGGCGTGCATGACGCCGTAGTCGGCGAGGACGTGCTCGACCCGGTTCGGCAGCATCAGCGCCACCCGCTCCCCTGGCTGCAGGCCGAGCGCCGCGAATCCCGCGGCCACCTGCAGTCCCAGCTCCCTGGTCTGCTGCCAGGTGATGGTCTGCCATGGGCCGCCGTCGTCCCGGTCTGAATAAGCCGGCCGGTCCCCCCAGCTCTCCGCCGCGGCCGCCAGGATGTCGCAGACCGTACGTCCGGCCGCCACCTTCTCTATTGCCGCCCGCTGCTCCAGGACATCGCTCGTCACCACGTACCTCCACCTGAAAGAACACGCTTGCCCGTCATGCCACCATGCCTGCCGCCCTCGCCGCAAGGCGGCAGTTCACTACAGTCTCAGGAATGACGACAGATACCGGCCCGACCGTCCGGCTGACCCAGTACGCCCGCGGCGGCGGCTGCGCCTGCAAGATCCCGCCCGGCGAGCTCGAGGAGGCTGTCGCGCGGCTGATTCCCGCCCGTCAGTCGGCCGACCTGCTCATCGGGGTGGAGCACGGCGATGACGCGGCGGTGGTCCAGATCAGTCCGACCAGGGCGATCGTGGCCACGGCGGACTTCTTCACCCCGGTCGTGGACGATGCCTACACATTCGGCCGGATCGCTGCGGCGAACGCGCTGTCCGATGTCTACGCGGTGGGCGGCGAGCCGCTGGTCGCGCTCAACCTGCTGGGCTGGCCACGCGATATCCTCAGCCTCGATCTGGCCGCCGAGGTGCTGCGCGGCGGCCTGGACATCGCCCGGCAGGCGGGCTGTCATGTAGCGGGCGGCCACAGTATCGACGATCCTGAGCCGAAGTACGGCCTGGCGGTGACCGGCCTGGCCGATCCCGCGGCCCTGCTGCGAATCGATGCCGGGGCGCCCGGCCTGCCGCTGTCGCTGACCAAGCCGCTGGGCACCGGCGTGCTCAACTCGATGCACAAGGCAACCGGCCAGGTGAGCCAGCAGGCGATCGAGGTGATGACGACCCTCAATGCCCTGGCCAGCCGGCAGGCGCTGGACTCAGGCGCCCGGTGCGCCACGGACATTACCGGCTTCGGGCTGCTCGGTCACCTGTTCAAGCTCGCCAGGGCCAGCGGGGTCACCGCGGTCATTGATCACGCCGCCGTGCCGCTGATTGACGGGGCGAGGAAGGCGCTGCGCGCCGGGTACGTGCCCGGCGGCAGCAGGCGGAATCTGGACTGGGTCAGCCCGCATGGCGACTTCGGCCGCGTGGCCGAGGAGGACCTGCTGCTGCTGGCCGACGCTCAGACCTCCGGCGGGCTGCTGGTGGCCGGCGAGATACCCGGTGCCCCGGTGATCGGCGAGCTCATCCCGCGCGGCGCGGCGGTGCTGATCATCCGGTAATCACCTCCCCTCGCTGCCTCGCTTCCTGAGCGCGACCTGAACGGGTATCTGTATTCGGCTAGTATTTCGGTGCCGTCGCGGCGACATGCACCTCCGTCAGCGGTCAGCTCACTGGGGACCCGGTCGCCGCCCGCGTTGCGTCACATTCGGGATTCACCTGCCGGGGGCAGGCCCGCTGCAGATCCATCGGAGGAATGCCCATTATGCGTGCTCAGGCCGAGCTGAGCCGGCCCGGCAGCGCGTGGCCAGCGGCCAAGCCCGGGCAGCGCCGGGCTCTTGCCTTCGCCGCCTGTGCCCTGGCCATTGCGGTCGCCGCCTACGTCGCCGACGTGCTTGGCCATCCGCGGCATGACATGCTGGCCTGGTTCGACCTCGGCGTGTACAACGACGCAGGCCTGCTGGTCCGGCACGCTCCCGCGACGATCTACAGCTGGCAGCTGCAGCCGGGAATCAGGTTCACTTACACGCCATTCGCGGCGCTCCTGTTCGCCGGCGCATCCCTGCTGCCCTGGGCGGTGCTGATCTGGCTGATGACGGTGGCCAGCATCGTGGTGCTGCCGGCGGCGGCCTGGATCACGTTCGGGGCGCTCGGCTGGAGCGGGCGGAACCGGGCCGTGGCTACCCTCGGCCTCAGCGCTGTCGCGTTCTGGAGTGAGCCCGTGCAGCGGGCCCTGCATCTCGGGCAGATCGAGCTTGTGCTGATGCTCCTGATCATCTGGGATCTCTGCCAGCCCGACCGGCGCTGGTGGAAGGGAGCGGGCATCGGCCTGGCCGCCGGGATCAAGCTCGTGCCGCTGATCTTCATCCCGTACCTCGTGCTGACCGGCAAGCTGCGCCAGGCGGCGGTCGCGACCGCGACGTTCGCTGTCACCATCGTGATCGGCTTCGTGTTCCTGCCGCAGCCCTCGGTCAAGTGGTGGCTCACCGGTTACTTCCTGCACCCGGGCAAGGTCGGATCTATCGGATCCCTGGTCAATCAGTCCCTGCTGGGCTTGCTCACCAGGTCGATCGGCACCCTGCCTGCGGCCACGCCAGCCTGGCAGGGCCTCATCGTCGTAGTCGGCGTGCTCGGACTGGGCGCGGCCATGGTGCTGCACCGCTCCGGCCGGCCGGTCCAGGGCTGGGCCGCCTGCGCCCTGACCGGCCTGCTCATCTCGCCGGTCAGCTGGGACCATCACTGGGTGTGGATCGTGCCCTTCCTGGCTGTCCTGACCGACCTGGCGGTGCGGGCGCGCGGGGCGGCGCGCACGCGATACTGGACATTAACCGTCATCCTGGCCGTGATCTTCGGCGCCTGGCCCGCCTACTGGACGGGCCCCAGGGCATTCCTGCCGGAGAAGGGCCTGCTTCTGTACTTCAGGAACAGGCACGTCCCGCGCAGCGTCCGCCTGCGGGCCATCTATCAGGGCGCACCCTTCCACCTGCACGGTTTCCAGGTCATTACCTGGAATTTGTTCATCCTGGCCGGGATCATCCTGTTCGCTCTGATGCTCGGCGCGGCCTGGCGGGCGCGCGATGACGCTGACCTGGCCGGCATCGCCGCCCGGTCGCCCCTGCGGGCGCTTCTGCGCGACCCCGCCGCGCGCTGACTCATCTGCGCGCCGGCTAACCTGCACGCTGACTCACCTGCGCGTCGGCTCACCTGCGCGTCGGCTCACCTGCGCGTCGGCTCACCTGCGCGTCGGCTCACCTGCGCTGACACGACGTGCGCACACGCTGCGCGGCGGCTCGCGCGGCGGCCGGCTTACAGCGGTGCCGGTCCCCGGAACGCTGGCTCGTGCTGTACGGAGCCCGTGTGCGTCACCAGGCGCTCGACGGCTGCGTGAATCTTCCTCGTTGTCGCGCGCCGCTGCCTGACGGCCGCGACGACCACGACCGAGATCGCCAGGAAGATCGCTATGCCGAAGGCGATCGCGAGGGTCGCGACGGCATCGTTGAGGAGCTGCATGTCGACCATGGAGGTCCCCTTTCCTAGATGTATACGTTGTTTACATAACCATAGTGCCACCATAAGTAAACAGTGTCAACATACACGCTCGCCTGCTGACGGCGGGGGAACAAGAGGCGCGGGAGCACCTGCGGTACGGGCTGGCTCAGGCGCACGAGGGCGCCCGCGGTGCGGGCTAGCTCAGGCGCGCCGGAGCGGTGATGCCATCAACAAGAATGTCCAGAGTGCGGGTGATGGATCTCACCCGCTCGGGTCCGGTCAGCGCGGCGAGCGGCCCGTCGAGCATGAGGGTGGACAGGCCGTGCACGGCCGACCAGGTGGCGATCTCGGCCAGTGGCCGGCGGTCGGGCGGCAGGAGGCCGCACTCGACGAGCTCGTCGAGTACGCCCGCCAGCAGCTGGTAGGGGCGACTCGACGCGATACGCGCCGGGACATCGATCACGTCGCCCTCGGGCCGGCAGAATGCCGTGCGGAACAGGCCAGGATCGGCGAGCGCGAAGCCGATATAGGCAGTGCCGAGGAGACGGAGCCGCCGCACCGCCTCGTCGGCGCGGTCGGGCAGGGCGTCACCGGACTGGAGGCCAGTCTCCATGGCGGCGGTGAGCGCGATGAGCGCCCGGTCCTTGACCGCTCGCAGGAGATCCCCGTGGTCGGCGAAGTGCCGGTAGGCGGCGGCCGCCGATACGCCCGTCCGTCGCGCGGCCGCCCTCAGCACCACCGCCTCGGGACCGCCGTCGCGGGCCATGTCGGTCGCCGCGTCGGCCAGGGCGTTGGCCAGGTCACCATGGTGATACGCGGCGCGCGCGGAGCGGGTATTGGCCATCTGTCCATACTGCGCCATGACCATCAAGTTGACAATGTTAACACCGGGAGTCCGGGAGATTTCGTGTCCGTGAACGCTTCCGGTGCGCTGGCCTGCCCGCTGCCGCGCTGGCTGGCGACGACGTATTTGGGTCCTTGGCCGAGGCCACGCCGGCGCGCAAGACAGCGAACTTGGCGCACAGCCCTCCGCGTGATACCGGGAGTCGGGGTCGCCTCGATCTGGCTCACCGTGTCGCGGCCGTTTACCCGCGACACGAACACCTTCTGCCCGCAGCCGACCGCGCAGTACGGGCAGATCGACCCCACGACCCGGTCGGCGCTGGCCGTCCTCGGCGCGGCGGCCTCGGTGTGCGGCGAGCGGACGGCCGTCCCCGGCCCAGCTGGTCGCGGCCGGGTCAGCTGCCGGAAGGCAGGCCAGTTCCTGATCCAGGCGGATGGCTCCACAAGGTACATCCAACGGACGTAGCCTCAGAAGGGTAAGACGGTGCCGGGCCAGACGATCCAGGGCAACGCGGGCCGGGCACGGGCGGCCAGGGCAGGGACGGCGGGAGTCGGGATGCGGCGATGAGCGGCAGGACGGCACGCCGGCGGGTGCTGCGGATCACCGTGGCCGGCCAGGTGGCGCACCGGGCTGACCTGCTGGCGGCCGAGGAACCGCTGGGCATCAGGATCGGCGGCCAGGCCGTCACGCTCACCATGCGCACGCCCGGCGACGACATTGACCTGGCGGCCGGCTTCCTGGTCAGCGAGGGCGTGGTCAGGACCGCGGCGGACATCCGGCAGATCAAGATCTGCAGCGCGGATAACTGCGGCCATGCCGATCACGACGACGCGGGCAATATCGCCGATGTCAGCCTCAGCCCGGATGTCACGGTCCCGCCGGGACTGCGCCGCAGCTTCCTCACCACGAGCGCGTGCGGCGTCTGCGGGAAGGCGAGCATCCAGGAGCTGGCCGTTCTGCCGGAATTTGATCTTTCTGCTGATCAGGTGCAGGTTACGCCGGCCTTGCTGGCCGTCCTCCCGGACCGGCTCCGCGACGCCCAGCGGGTGTTCGCCAGTACCGGCGGCCTGCACGCCGCCGGCCTTTTCCGCGCGGACGGCGAGCTGCTGGCCGTGCGCGAGGACGTGGGCAGGCACAACGCCGTGGATAAGGTGATCGGCTGGGCGCTGCGGGAGGACCGGCTGCCGCTGGCGGGCTGCATCCTGCTGGTCAGCGGGCGCGCCTCGTTCGAGCTCGTGCAGAAGGCCGTCATGGCCGGGATACCGGTGCTAGCCGCGGTCTCCGCGCCGTCATCGCTGGCCGCCGAGCTGGCGCAGGAGGCGGGGCTCACCCTCATCGGATTCCTGCGCGGCAGCTCGATGAACGTCTACACCGGGAGCGACCGGATCGCCGCGACGGCCGCGGTGCCTGACCCGGCCGTCGGGTAGCCGGCCAGCCGGTCGCGCCGGGGACGGGAGCCGCGCGAGAGCCGGGCCCGTAAGCCGTGCGGCCGGGCTAGCGGGCCGGACCAGCGGGCCGGCCAAACTGTCGGTGGCTGTGGCTACGGTCAGCAGTAATACGCCGGCCCGCAGCGCCGGCCCGGACGAAGGACGATGGCACATGGGCAATGCAGTGGTGCATTTCGAGATCGGCGGCCCTGATGATCAGCCGCTGATGGACTTCTACGGCGAGCTGTTCGGCTGGAGCCTGCAGCCCATCGCCGGCAGCGGCTACACGATGGTCGACACCTGCGGCGGCGGCGGGATCAGGGGCGGCATCGGCAAGAGCCAGACCGGCGAGCCGTGGTCGACGTTCTACGTGGAGGCTGGCGACCCTCAGGCGCTGCTGGACAAGGCGGAATCTCTCGGCGCCAAGGTCATCATGCCGGTCACTGATTTCGGCGGCACCGTCACCTTCGCGATGTTCAACGACCCGGACGGGCTGCTGGTCGGCCTGGTCAAGTCAGCTCCCCCCGCGGAGCAGGACGACGTGCCCGCCCCGTCGGCGGGCGCGGGCGCGGCGGTGGACTGGTTCGAGGTACTCGGGTCGGACGCGGCGGCCACCCAGCGGTTCTACGCGGACCTGTTCGGCTGGACGGTCAACACCGCGGGCTCCCCCGGCTACGCGATGGTCGACACCGCGGCCGGCCACGGCATCCAGGGCGGCCTCGGGGCCGGCGACCAGACGCAGCGGTGGGCGACGGTCTACGCGAGCGTGCCGGATGTCGAGCAGACGCTGGCCCAGGCCGAGCAGCTCGGCGGGTCGCGGGTCTACGGGCCGATGGCCGTCGACGACCACATGCAGACCGGGGCCCTGCGCGACCCGGCCGGCAACGTCTTCGGCGTCTACCACCACGGCGCGCACTAGCCCCGCACCGCCGCCCCCGCCGCGCGCCGCTAGGGCGTGTTGTCCAGCAGGCCCCGGCGACGGCGGATGGTGAGGTCGACCTTGGTGAACAGCGTGTCGACGGCGATCCCGATGACCAGGATCACGATGATGACCGAGGTCGCCCCGGCGAAGTCGAGATTCTGCTGGTCGACACTGAGCTGCTGGCCGATCGAGAACTGGCCGATGATCTGCACGACGAGCTCGCCGGCCATCAGGCTGCGCCAGGCGAACGCCCAGCCCTGCTTCATCCCGGCCACGTAGGCCGGCAGCGACGCGGGCAGGATCAGGTAGCGGTACAGCGCGAAGCCGCGCAGCCCCATGGTCCGTCCGGCCCGCAGCAGCAGCGGCGGCGTGTAGTCCACGCCGGTGATCAGCCCGTTGGCGATCGACGGCGCGGCGCCGAGGATGACCACGAACAGGATGGCGGACTCGTTCTCGCCGAAGATGATGATCGCGAACGGGACCCACGCGATCGAGGGCATCGTCTGCAGGCCGGTGATGATGGACCCGACCGCCGCGCGCAGCGGCGGGATCCGCGCCACCAGCACCCCGGCGACCGTCCCGATGACCAGGGCAAGCGCGTATCCGACCGCGGCGGTGCGCAGGGTGACCTCGATGATCTCCCAGAGCTGGGCGTGCAGCATCTGGTGCCAGAGGTCGGCGAAGACAGTGGCCGGCCCCTTCAGCACGTAGTGCTTCCAGCCGCTCAGGTGCACGAGCTGCCAGACGACCAGGATCAGGGCGATGGCCAGGAGCTTCGGCCAGAGCATGGCCCAGGCCCGGCGGGCGAGCCGGCCGGGCTCCGCGCCGGACCGGGCGGCGGAGCCGAGCTCGAGGTTGTCGAGCCCGGCGATGGCCGAGGGCAGCGTCCTAACTGTCATGACGGCTCATTTCCTCGCGCAGCCGGTCGGTGATCTGGCCCGCTAGCTCGGCGACCTGGACCGAGTCGATCCGGCGCTGCCCTTCCCTGGGCACGAGGTATTCCTCGATGACCCGGCCGGGCCTGCTGCTCAGGACGACCACGCGGTCGCCGAGCCGGGCGGCCTCGCGGACGTTATGCGTCACGAACAGGACGCTCAGGGAACGCTCGCCGCAGATTCGCTCCAGCTCTTCGTGCAGCAGGTCGCGGGTCATGGCATCGAGCGCGCCGAACGGCTCGTCCATGAGCAGCACGTCGCAGTCCTGGGCCAGGGCGCGGGCCATCGCTACCCGCTGGCGCATGCCACCGGACAGCTCGTGCGGCCGCTTGTCGCCGAACCCGCCCAGGTGAACCGTCTCGAGCAGCTCGGCGGTCCGGGCTGCGCGCTCTGCCTTCGGGACGCCGGCGGCCAGCAGGGCTATCTCGACGTTGCGCCCGGCCGTCAGCCAGGGGAACAGCGCCGGCTCCTGGAACATCAGGCCGACGCGCCGGCCTGCGGTGTCGACCGTCCCGGCGGTCGGCGTGTCCAGTCCGGCGGCCAGGTTGAGCAGCGTGCTCTTGCCGCAGCCGGACGCGCCGATAATGCAGACGAACTCACCGGGCGCGACGTCCAGCGACACCTTGTCCAGGGCCAGCAGGGCCGAGCGGCCGCTCCCGTAGACCTTGGAGATCTCCGTCAGGCGAAGGGCAGGCCCGGTTTCCTGGTCGGGAACGACCGGAACGACGGCCAGGTGCGCGCCGACGAACTCGGCCGACCCCGGAGCATGCTCCGGGGTCGGCCGAGACCGGCCATTCAGGCTCACGAGCTCACCTGTGGCTGGCCCGCCGCCTTGAGCAGCGCGTTGAGCGGGCCAAGATCGTAGAGGCTGCTCGGGTTAGTGAGCGGCTTGCCCAGGCCCACGGCCACTGCGTGCTGCGCGTCGGCTTCCAGCGACGAGGCAATCGGGTCGTTGGTGAAGGTGATCTGCTGGAAGGAGGCGTTCAGGGCGGCTGGCTTCAGTGCCTTGCTGGTCAGCGTGGTCAGCTCGGCATTGGCGGCCGCCTCCGCCGCGGCCTTGTGCTGGTTGATGAAGTTGTTGGCCTGGATCTGGCCCTTGAGCAGCCCGCTGACCGTCGCCGGGTGTGCGGCCAGGAACGCCTGGGTGACCACCAGGTTGGTGGTCACGAACTGGCCGTGCGGCCACAGGCTGGCCTCGTCGACCAGGACATGCCCGCCCAGCGCGGTCATCTCCTCGTCGTAAGGCGCGGGCTCCCACCCGCCGGCGATCTGGCCGGACTGGAACGCCAGCACCGCGTCGGAGTTCGGCGTGATCGGCGTAATCGGGACGTCGCCGCCGCCGGTCTGCGTCGTGGTCAGGTTGTGCTGCTTCAGCCAGTAGCGCAGCGCGACGTCCTGGGTGTTGCCGAGCGAGGGGGTGGCGAGCTTCTTGCCCTTGAGCTGGGCCGGGCTCGTGATGCCGGCCTTGACGACCAGCTGAGCGCCACCGGAGGCCGCCCCTGAGATGACCTTGATGAGCTTCCCGTCGCTGGTCTGGTAGGCCTTGATGGCCGGGTTGGGTCCGACATAGGCGGCGTCGAGCTGGCCGGCCAGCAGTGCCGTGGCCTCCTCGGTGCCGGTGCTGAAGGGCTGCAGCTTCAGGGTCACGTTGCTGCCGAGATCCTTGGTGAAGAAGCCCTGCTTGATCCCGACCAGCGCGCTGGCATGGGTGACGTTCTCCAGGAACCCGAGCCGGAGCGTGACGGGACCGGCGGCAGCAGCAGTTCCCGACGATCCCGATGATCCGGCCGAGGACGCGCCGGAAGATCCGCAGCCCGCGGCCAAAAGGGTCATCGCGGCGGCCGCCGACACAACGAGGGCTCGTCTCATTGAGGTCCATCCTATTCCGATTGAATTAGTAGCCAACAGGTTTATAGCACAGAACCGCCGAGCATCCAAATGAGTTCAGGCGCCGCCCCCGCGAGGCGGCAGGTCGGTCCCGGCCGCTAGTCAGCTGTCGCCGGAGTCCTCGAAATCTATCCCCGCCACCGCCGGGAATTTCTGCAGGCACTGCTGCAGGGCGGCCAGGTTGGCGTCACTCGCATTGTTGGTCTGGTAACGCAGCGCATAGACCATATTTGTCGCGCTGCGTACTTTGGGCAGATTTTCGGGCCGTACATTGGGCACGTGCGAGCAGGAAGTCCTGACTTTGAGCAAGGTCGAGACCGACGTATCGGCCTTGAAATGCACCACGGCCCACTGCTGCCCGAGGGCCGCGTCGAACTTGGCGCAGCCCGCCAGGGCGAACGAGAGCGCGACGGCCACCCCGGTCCGGATCCGTCGGCCCCGGGCGCCGCGCCGGGGTGCCCGGCCGGGCGCTGGCCGTGACCCTCGCCGCGCCGGGCGCCGGAGGCGGCCATCAGCTTCTGACACAGCGATCAGCTTACGGCCGGGGGGCAGGGAGCGCGCCGCCGGGCCGTGTGTGCACGGCGGCCGCGGTGGCGTGCAAGGCTATTGCCGCGTCCCGCGGGGACCTGCTGGAAATCTGGAGGACTCATGGCCGGGCTCATCGAAGATTACGCGCTCCTCGGAGATATGCATTCCGCGGCGCTGATCGGCCGGGATGGCTCCGCCGACTGGCTGTGCGTACCGCGCTTTGACTCCCCCGCCTGCTTCGCGGCGCTGCTCGGCGACGAGCACAACGGGAACTGGCTGCTGGCCCCTACCGCATCGCGAGTGGCCGGGAGCCGGCGCAGCGAGGCCAGCCGCTGCTACCAGGGCGATACGCTCATCCTGGAAACGCAGTGGCGGACCATCAGCGGCACCGTCCGGGTGATCGACTTCATGCCGCCGCAGTCCGGCGAGGCGCCCGTGCTGGTCCGGATCGTGGAAGGCGTCGAGGGCGCGGTCGAGATGGAGTGCGTGTTCCGGGTGCGCTTCGGCTACGGCAAGGTACTGCCCTGGGTACGCCGGATCGATCACTCCATCGAGGCGGTGGCCGGCCCCGACTCGGCGTGGCTGCGCACCCCCGTCCGGCTGGTCGGACACAACATGGCGCACGAGGCGAGCTTCACCGTCCGGGCCGGCGACCGGGTGCCGTTCGTCCTGAGCTGGACACCGTCACACCTGGGCGCGCCCCCGGTGATCGACGCCGAGCAGGCGCTGGCGGACACCAGGAGCTTCTGGACCGGCTGGGCGGCTCAGTGCACCTACCACGGGGAGTACCGCGATGCCGTGGTCAGGTCCCTGATCACGCTCAAGGCCCTCACCTACGCTCCGACCGGCGGCATCGTGGCGGCGCCGACGACCTCGCTGCCCGAGGACATCGGCGGGGTCCGCAACTGGGACTACCGGTACTGCTGGCTGCGGGACGCGACGATCACCCTGGAGGCGCTGCTGCGGACCGGATATACCAGCGAGGCCTCCGACTGGCGGGAGTGGCTGGGGCGGGCGATCGCCGGGGATCCGGGAGACGTCCAGATCATGTACGGCGTCGCGGGCGAGCGCAGGCTGGATGAGTGGGTGGCCGACTGGCTGCCCGGCTACGAGGGATCGGCACCGGTGCGGATCGGCAATGCCGCCGTTGGCCAGCGCCAGCTGGACGTTTATGGCGAGGTAATTGACGCGATCACGCTCGGCCGGGAGGCGGGCCTGCGATTTGACAATCACACCTGGAGCCTGGTGCGGGCGCTCCTGCGCTTCCTGGAGAAGAACTGGAGCCAGCCCGACGAGGGAATCTGGGAGGTACGGGGGCCGCAGCGGAATTTCGTTCATTCCAAGGTGATGGCCTGGGTGGCCTTCGATCGCGCGGTCCGGGTCGCCGAGCTGGGCAGCCCGGGCTCGGAGGAACGGTGGCGGCAGGCCCGCGACCGCATTCATGCCGAGGTGTGCGAGCTCGGGTATGACCAGGAGCGCGGCACGTTCACCCAGTACTACGGGAGCACCGAGCTGGACGCGGCGGTGCTGCTGATACCCGAGGTCGGGTTCCTGCCGCCGGACGACCCGCGGGTGATCTCGACCGTGCGCACGATCCAGCGAGAGCTGGTGCGGGACGGGCTGGTGCTCAGGTACTCCCAGCCGACCGTCCCAGCCGCCCGCGGCCGCGCCGAGGCTGGCGGCCACGCCGACGTCGACGGGCTGCCCGGCGGCGAGGGAGCCTTCCTGGCGTGCAGCTTCTGGCTGGTCAACGCGCTGCACCAGATCGGCGAGTACGACGAGGCGCTCGAATTGTTCGAGCGGCTGCTGGCGCTGCGAAATGACGTCGGGCTGCTGAGCGAGGAGTATGACCCCCGGTACAAGCGGCTAGTCGGTAACATGCCGCAGGCGTTCAGTCACATGCCGCTTATCCAGTCCGCGCTCAACCTGGAAAACCACGAGGGGCATCATTGCCGCAGAACGGCTGGAAAAGGTAAATAAACCCACTTAATTCCAATCCTCAACGGGTCGTGCCCGCGAGTGCCGCCAACAGCCCGGTGAACATCGGGTTATGGTCTGAGCGCGACCTCGCAGTGTCACACTTATGGACAGCCATGTCACCGCGCCCTCACATCCTCGTCGTCAACGGCCGTAAGGTCCGCCAGCCGGTCTTCATCATCGGCGCTCCGCACTCGGGGGCGGACCTGCTCGCCCGTGCCCTGAAGCAGTCCGCCGGGTTTCACGTCACGATCGGCCAGCCGGCCGTCCTCGGCGTGGTCTACGCGTTCGCGCGTACTCCCTCTCTCCAGCGGGACCGGGGCGAGGCAGCGGTGACCGTGCTGCGCGACGCGTTCGCGCAGGCCTGGCAGGTCGCCGCGCAGGCCTGCCAGGAATGCTCGCAGTTCTGCCGGGAGGTAGGCGGGGTCAACGGGACCGGTACCTGCATCGCCGAGCGCGACATCGCCCGGTACGGAGACGCGAGCCCGGACCTGATGTACTGCGCCGAGTCGCTCGTGGAGGCATTCCCTGACGCCCGCCTGGTGCAGGTCATCAGGGACGGCCGGGATGTCGTGGCCGGGATGCTGTCGGACGCCGAGACCATGACCTGGTTCAAGCACGGCACGACCAATGTGGAGACCGAGTTCCCCCATCCGTTCTTCGGCATCGAGACCGAGGCCGACCGGTCCGCCTGGGCCGGCCTGTCGGTGGCCGGCAAGTGCGCGATGCGCTGGCGGGGATCGGTGCGCAAGATGGCGCGGCTGCGCAGCAGCATGTCGGCTGAGCAGCTGACCACCTTGCGCTATGAGCAGCTCATCCGCGAGCCGACGGCCGCGGCGCAGGCCGTCTCGCAATTCATCGACGCCGGCCTCAGCCCGATCGAGGTACGCGGGCAGATCCGCGGGCCCGGCGCATGGCAGCCGGCGGTGGAGACAGGCGGCTGGCGGCGCCTGCTCACGCCCGGGCAGCTCGCCGAGGTCGAGCAGGTGGCCGGCACCGACCTGCGCCGCGTCGGCTACAGCTCCTGACCGCTGGACGCCCGGTGGCAGGCGGCCGGGGCCGGCCGCCGGTGGCAGGATGGGCAGATGGCGAACGAGCGGATGGAGGTCCGGCGGGCGATCCCGGCGGGCCCGGGGACGATCTTCCGGCTGCTGTGCGATCCGCAGGGACATGTGGCGATTGACAGCTCGGGGATGCTGATGGCGGCCACCGGGCCGCCCGTGGCCGCCGTGGGCGACAGCTTCGTCGTGCACATGGACCGCGAGGCGCTGAACGACTACCCGATGGGCCGCTACGACGTCACCGTCACGATCACGAGGTTCGCGCCTGACCGCGAGATCGCGTGGACGATCCTGGGCGAGATCCGCCCGCCGATCGGCCATGTCTACGGCTACGTGCTCGACCCCGTCGAGGACGGCACGCTGGTCACGTCGTACTACGACTGGTCGTCCATCGACCAGACCTGGAGGGAGGCCGGGATCTTCCCGGTCATCTCGGAAGGAGCGCTGCGGGCCACCCTGGGCATCCTGGCCCGGACCGTGGCACGGGGCTATCCCGGCGGCGCGTCGGCCTAGGGCTGTCCTGCCGCGCCGGGATGAGCCAGTCTGGACGCCGGCGCGAGCAGGCGCGCACGCGGCATCAGGAAGCTGGTCACGGTATGGGTCTCTATGGTCTGGACTGGATCGAGCGGCTTCCTGATGAGCTGGAACGGCAGCAGACGATCCTGCTGGGGCTGCTCGCGCTGTGCGAAGCAGACGACCGCATCCGGTGGCTCGTGATCGGATGCTCGCTGGCCCGCGACGCAGCAGACGGGCTTTCTGATCTCGACGTCGCCATGGGGGTTCGGGACGAAGAGTTCGACGCGACTATGCCGGGTGTTCGTCGTGCCGTCGACAGTCTCGGGGATCTCGTCGAGAGCTATCATCATCAGCTCCCGTCCATGACGACGACCCACGAGCGGATCTTCGCGCAGTTCGCCGACCGCTGCCAGGTCGACCTGGTGGTCTTCCCTGCCTCGACGCCCGGCGGCTCAGTCCCTCATGTGGTCGTGCTCTACGATCCGGACAACGTGCTTGTGATCCCTGGTGAGGGGCACGCGGTTACGCCTGAGCAGATCCGGCAGGCGGCCTTCCGTGGCTGGTGCGCTCTGGCCGACCTCGGCAAGTACCTGCGCCGCCAGTCACCATGGGAGGCGCTCGACCGGCTGCATGAGGCACGAGGTCAGCTCTGGCAACTCTGGGCCGCCGCGCATCACGTCCCCGACCCGCAGTACGGGCTCACGAGCATCCTGGACTTTGCGTCCGGGCAACTCCCGACGGGGATCAGCGACACGGTTTCTGATCTCGATCCCGGGAGGCTGCTGTCCGCCGCCCGGCACCTGGCGGCACTGCTGAACCAGATCGGCGATCACCTTCCCGAAGACCAGCGGGCGGCCCTGCCTGAGGCTATGGCCCGGTATGTCACTAACGACCTGCGCCAGCTCAGCCCCCCTGGCTGATCCTGCTCTGGCTCGGACGGCGGCGCGGACGGCTGAGCTGCTCAGACCCGGGCGGCGGGCTCCTGGCGGGCGAACTGGGTGCGGTAGAGCTCGGCGTACAGGCCGCCGGCGGCCAGCAGTTCCTCGTGCCTGCCGCGCTCGCGGACCTGGCCGTCGTCGATGACCAGGATCTGGTCGGCCTCCCTGATGGTCGACAGCCGGTGGGCGATCACCAGCGAGGTCCGTCCGGCCAGCGCGATCTTCAGGGCGCGCTGCACGGCCGCCTCGGATTCCGAATCCAGGTGCGCGGTGGCCTCGTCGAGTACTACCACTGAGGGCGCCTTCAGCAGCAGCCTGGCCAGCGCGATCCGCTGCTTCTCCCCGCCCGACAGGCGGTAGCCCCGGTCGCCGACGACGGTGTCGAGGCCGTCGGGAAGCGCCGAGATCAGGTCCCAGATCTGCGCCGCCTGGCAGGCGCTGATCAGCTCCCGCTCGGAGGCGTCGGGCTTGGCGTAGGCCAGGTTGGCCCGGATGGTGTCGTGGAACATGTGCGCGTCCTGGGTGACGACGCCGACCACGTTGTGCAGCGATTCCTGGGTGACGTCGGTGAGGTCATGGCCGCCGATGCGCACCGCGCCCGCGCGCGGGTCATACAGCCTGGAGACCAGGTGCGTGATGGTCGTCTTGCCCGCCCCTGACGGGCCGACCAGGGCGGTGAGCTGGCCGGACGGAGCGCGGAACGTCACGTCAGAGAGCACGTCCTTATTCGCCTCCGCGTGCTCGGGCGCGGGCAGCGCGATCGATTCCAGGGAAGCCAGCGACACCTCGCTGGCCGCCGGATAGCGAAACGACACGTGGTCGAGCTGTATCTCCGGAGCCGCATCGGTGACCGCGGTGCCGTCGCTGACCGCGGTGCCGTCGCTGACCGCGGTGCCGTCGCTGACCGCCGTGTACCGCGGCAGCGCGACCGCGCCCGGCCGGTCGGCGATCAGCGGCTTCAGGTCGAGTACCTCAAAGACCCGGTCGAAGCTGACCAGGGCGGTCATCACGTCGACCTGCACGTTGGACAGCGAGGTGATCGGCCCGTACAGGCGGCCGAGCAGCGCGGCCAGCGCCACCAGGGTGCCGAGCTGGATGGCGTGATGGATGACCAGGCTGCCGCCGAGGCCGTAAGTGATCGCAGTGGCCATCGAGGCCAGCAGGGACAGCGCGATGAACAGCGCCCCGCCGTACATGGCGGTGATCACGCCGATGTCACGGACCCTGGCCGCCCGGCCGGCGAAGACATCCGCCTCCTCCTCGGGGCGGCCGTAGAGCTTGACGAGCATGGCCCCGGCGACGTTGAAGCGCTCGGTCATGGTCGAGCCCATCGCGGCGTCGAGCTGCATCGACTCCCTGGTGAGGCGCTGCAGCCGGCGGCCGACCAGCCGGGCCGGGATGATGAACATCGGCAGCAGGACCAGGGCGACGACGGTGACGAGCCAGGACAGCGAGATCATCACCACGAGGACCAGGACCAGGGACAGCACGTTAGAGACCACGGACGACAGGGTCGAGGTCAGCGCCTGCTGCGCGCCGATAACGTCGTTGTTCAGCCTGCTCACGAGCGAGCCGGTCTGAGCCCTGGTGAAGAACGCGATCGGCTGCCGCTGCACGTGCCGGAATACCTGCGTGCGCAGATCGTAGATAAGCCCCTCGCCAATCCGCGAGGAATACCACCGCTGGCCAATGGACAGCAGCGCGTCGAATATGGCCAGGCCGGCCACCGTTGCGGCGACCCCGAGGACCACTGCGGTGTCGCCGGGCAGGATGCCCTCGTCGATCAGCCGCCGCAGCAGCAGCGGGATGGCCACGGTGATCACCGCGTCCAGTGACGTCAGGAAGAGAAACAGGATGAGCGAGAGCCGGTAAGGACGCGCGTAGGAGGCGATCCGGCGGATCGTGCCCGGTTTCAGCTGCTGGCGGGTTATGGCTCTGTCGCGCGTGAACGAATGCATCGCCCGCCAGTTGCTGGCACTCATGACCCCTGGAACCGCCGCACTGCGGCAGAACTTCCCCGGTTAGCTATCGGCGAACCGTCCCGGCAGCCGTCGGGGGGCGGGCTGTGTGGATCTCAGCCGGCGGACAGGGCCCGCAGTAAGGCGGCCGGTACGGAATCTCAGCCGGTGAGCCGGGCTCGCAGCAAGGCGGCCTGGGCCCGGCGCTCGGCCGCGGCCTGCTGCTCCAGGGTGTTTCCCGCGGCCTGGGCCAGCAGTTCCTTGGTCGCCCTGGATGCCGCCGCGTCCGTCGCCAGCAGCGCGGCGACCAGATCGGCGATCGCCTCGTCCAGGTCCGCCGGTGCGACCACGAGCTCGCCCAGCCGCAGCGCGGCGGCCTCGTGCGCATCAATGGTCCGCGCGGTCAGGCACAGCTCGATAGCACGGGGCAGGCCGACTATGTCGACAAGTGGCTTTGTCCCCGTCAGGTCCGGGACCAGCCCGAGGGCGGGTTCCTTGATGCACAGCCTGGCGTCGTCCGCCAGGACGCGCAGGTCGCAGGCCAGCGCGAGCTGACATCCGGCCCCGATGGCGTGTCCCCGCACGGCGGCGACGGACACGATGGACGGGTCGCGGAGCCAGAGGAAACCGGCCTGGCAGCGAGCGACCCACTGCTCGAAGCCGGCGTCGGCCGCGCTGGGGACCGGATCCTCGCCTGGCACCCCCTCGGCGGCGAACATGCGCAGGTCGATGCCGGAGGAGAACGATGAGCCTGCACCGCGCACGACAACGACGCGGACCCGGGACGGCAGGGCGCTGCCGATGGCAGCCAGGCCCTGCCACATGCCAGGTGTCATGGCATTGCGGCGCTCGGGCCGGTTGAGAGTCACGGTCGCGACGGCATCGTCGATCTCAAACTGCAGCCCGCTGCTGGCGAGCTCAGCAGCGCTGATGGTCACGCTTTCCTCCTGGATTCGCAGCAGACGCAGCGCAAGAGGGCGGAAGAGCACTGGCCGGCGACGGTGCCGGTCGTCTCGGGGTCAGGAGGTGCGGCGGTGGTAAGCAACGGTAAGCAGTGGTAAGCAACGGTAGGCAGCGGTAAGCGCAGCGGCCGCGCGTCCCCGGAGAGTGGCCCCGGACGCGCGCCGCGTGTTAGCGCTTCGGCTTGCCCTTACCCCGGGTTGCGCCGCCCCGACCGCGGAGCGATACCCCAGTTTCGGTCAGAATCCGGTGAATGAACCCATATGATCGGCCTGTCGATCCGGCCAGCGAGCGAATACTCTCGCCGGCGTTGTATCTCTTCTTGAGATCCGCAGCCAGTTTCGTTCGATCGGCGCCGGTCACCCGGGTGCCTTTCTTAAGAGTTTCGGTCACGTGTACCTCCCAGTGAGCTGAAGTGACCGCTGAGTTACCTTATCCCGTAATGATCACGCATCAGGTCGTGATCGGCTACCCACACGACGGCAAAAGATCTCTTGTTTTTCGCGTCGCCTTTACAGGGCAGGTCGAGGCGCATGCGCGGCTCCCGCCGAGCCATAACAAGATCTCAGGCGAGCGCCACCAGGTCGGTGAGATCCTCGCTCCAGGCGTCCTCCACCCCATCGGGCAGCAGGACCACCCGCTCGGGCTGGAGCGCCTCGACCGCGCCCTCGTCGTGAGTCACCAGGACAATTGCTCCCTGGTAGCGGCGGAACGCCGACAGGATCTCGGCCCGGCTGCCCGGGTCGAGGTTGTTGGTCGGCTCGTCCAGCAGCAGCACGTTCGCACCAGACACCACCAGCAGGGCCAGGGCCAGCCTGGTTTTCTCCCCGCCGGACAGCACCCCGGCGGGCTTGGCCACGTCGTCGCCGGAGAACAGGAACGAGCCGAGGATGCCGCGGTGATCGGCCTCGCTCAGCTCGGGCGACGCCGATCGCATGTTCTCCAGCACGGTCCGGTCGTTGTCGAGCATTTCGTGTTCCTGCGCGTAATAGCCCAGGCGCAGGCCGTGCCCGGGCAGCACCTCGCCGGCGTCCGCCTCCTCTACGCCCGCCAGCAGGCGCAGCAGCGTCGTCTTGCCCGCCCCGTTGAGCCCGAGGATGACCACCCGCGATCCCCGGTCGACCGCCATGTCGACGCCCGCGAAGACCTCCAGTGACCCGTAGGACTTGGTCAGGCCCTGGGCGGTCAGGGGCGTCTTGCCGCAGTGCGCGGGCACCGGGAACCGCAGCCGCGCGACCCTATCGGCGCGGCGGTCGGCACTGACTCCGGCGAGCAGTTTCTCCGCGCGTTTTTGCATGCTCTGGGCGGCCCTGGCCTTGGTCGCCTTGGCCCGCATCTTGTCCGCCTGCGTCTGCAGCGTGGTGGCCTGGCGCTCGGCATTCACCCGCTCCCGGCGGCGGCGCCGGGCGTCGGTCTCGCGCTGGTCCAGGTATGCCTTCCAGCCCAGGCTGTAAATGTCGAGCACGGAGCGGTCAGCATCGAGGTGGAAGACCTTATTGACCACGTTCTCGAGCAGGGCCGTGTCGTGGCTGATCACCACGAGCCCGCCGCGGAAGGAGCGCAGGTGATCGCGCAGCCAGGACACCGAGTCAGCATCGAGGTGGTTGGTGGGCTCGTCCAGAAGCAGCGTCTCCGAGCCGCCGAACAAGATCCTGGCCAGCTCGATCCGCCGGCGCTGACCGCCGGACAGCGTGCGCAGGGGCTGCTTGAGTACCTTCTGCGGCAGGCCCAGGCTGGAGGCCAGGGACGCCGCCTCGGACTCGGCCGCGTACCCGCCGAGCACGGTGAGCCGTTCCTCCAGGTGCCCGTACCTGCGCACGGCGGCGTCCCGCCTGCCGGGGTCGGTGTCGCCCATCGCGGCCTCGGCCTCGCGCATGCCGGTCATCAGCGCGTCGAGGCCCCTGGCCGACAGCACCCGGTCCATCGCCAGCGCCTCGAGATTGCCGACCCTGGTGTCCTGCGGCAGGTAGCCGACGGAACCACCGCTGCGGACCTCGCCCGCAGCCGGCGTGCCCTCCCCGGCCAGCACGCGCACGAGCGTGGTCTTGCCCGCCCCGTTGCGGCCCACCAGCCCGATCTTGTCACCGGGGGCGACCTGGAAGGAGGCGGCCTCCAGCAGCAGTCGCGCGCCCGCGCGCAGCTCAAGGTTATTGGCCGTGATCATGAAAAAATCGCTCCATAACGGAATAAAAGGGACATCAGCAGGCCCAAGCCACCCCAGTACCGGGGTGTTCCGTCATGAGATGAGCGGTTGCATATCGTAAGTTTACCCGAGCCGGCGCCGAGCCCGCCAAGTGCTTTACGGCCGGCCGGCTGGCTCGGTCAGCCGGATACGCACCGCGCGAAACAGCTTCGGGGTGCCGCGCAGCACCACCAGCCTCGGATCCGGCACCGTGAGGAAGCGGTCGACGGCCAGCGTGAAGTACGGCTTCAGGCGCGGCTCGGCGCGGAGCCCGGCGATCGTGCGCCGGTCTCCCCCGAGGACCACCGCGTCGAGCCTTCCCGCGTACGGGCCGAGCACGGCCACGGCGGTGTCCGCCGCCGCGCCGAGCGCCTCCGCGGCCTGCTTCTCCCGGCGCCGGGCGAAACGGTGCTGTGAGGTACCGCCGGCCGCGCTGCGGCCGTGCACCAGGCGGGAGCCGACCTTCGAGGCGACGAGCTGAGCCTGCGGACCGGTGAATACCCCGGCCGCGTAGCCACCGAGACGGACCAGCAGCACCCCGACCGTCCGGGCGGCGAGCGCGTGCGCGGCTATCTGCTGCGGCCCGGCGGAGCGGGGATCAGGCAGCGGCGGAAACGGCACGTGGCACTCGGCGACGGCGCCGTCCGCCGCCCGGAACGTCATGACTGCGGCACCGGGCTCGGCGGCCACCGGACCGTGCCGCTGCGCAAACGAGTCCAGCCAGCCGGCCAGCCGTTCGGGGGCCACGTCGATCCACCGCCCGCCGTGACGCCCGCCGTCGCCTTGGTCACTGGTCATGACGCACCGCCTTCATGTCATCGCCGCGAGCCTCAGCTGGCGAGCCGCAGCCAAGGATGTCATCTGGCCGGCCCTCGCCGGACAGATGTCTTGGGCGAGTTGTGACATCGGCTCTCCGGGTTCGTTATTCCAGAGTGGAAGACTGGGCCGCATGACCGTGACCAACATGGACTCCGGGCAGGGATCGCAGCGAGCCGATGGCGGGCCGCCCCCGGCCATCGAACTCAGAGGCGTGCACAAGAACTTCGGTCCCGTCGAGGCGGTCAAGGGCATCGACCTGAACGTCGAGTCAGGGGAGATCGTCGCCTTCCTCGGGCCGAACGGCGCAGGCAAGACCTCGACCATCGACGTGATCCTCGGCCTGTCCCAGCCGACGAGCGGCGATGTGTCGGTCTACGGGATGCAGCCGCGCCAGGCCATTACCCGCGGCCTGGTCTCCGCGGTAATGCAGACCGGCGGGCTGCTCAAGGACATGACGGTCGCCGAGACCGCCCGGTACACCGCCAGCCTGTTCGCGCAGAGCGAGCCGGTCGGGGAGGTCCTGGGCCGGGCCGGCATCGCCGACATCGCCGACCGCATGGTCGGCAAATGCTCAGGCGGCGAGCAGCAGCGGCTGCGCTTCGCCCTGGCGCTGCTGTCGGATCCGGAGCTGCTCGTCCTCGACGAGCCCACCACTGGCATGGACGTCGAGGGCCGGCGCAGCTTCTGGGCCGCGATCCGCAAGGACGCCGAGCAGGGCCGCACTGTGCTGTTCGCGACGCATTACCTCGAGGAGGCCGACGCCTACGCCGGCCGGGTCATCCTGCTGCGGCACGGGCAGATTGTCGCCGACGGCACGTCGGCCGAGGTCAAGGCGATGGCGGCCGGGCGGACGGTACGGGCCACGCTGGCCGGCGCCGACGAGGCCGCGCTGCGCGCTATTCCCGGCGCGGACACCGTCGAGATACGCGGCGACACGGTCCTGATCCACTCCAAGGACAGCGACGCGGTGGCCAGGTACCTGCTGACCAGCACGCCCGCCAGGGACATCGAGATCAACACCCGCGGCCTTGAGGACGCATTCATCGCCCTGACCAGCGACGAGGCCGACAGCAACGGTAGCCACGCAGGAGGATCACGATGAGCACCCGGTCCATTCCGGCGCCCGACCTGAGCACCAGGCAAGCTCCAGGGCTAGGCGGCTTCAACCTGACGGTCCTGCGCCTGGAGGTGCGGCGGCTGCTGCGCAACCGGCGCACCGTGATCTTCGCGCTGGTCTTTCCGATCGTGTTCTTCCTGGCCTTCGGGCTGAACTCGGCGTATGCGAACGAGCCCGCCGGCCACGGCAACGTGTCGGCGTTCATCATGATCAGCATCGCGCTGTACGGTGCCGTGCTGGCGACGACCAGCGGCGGCGCCATGGTCTCAATCGAGCGTGCCGCCGGCTGGAGCCGTCAGCTCCGGCTGACCCCGCTATCACCGGTGATGTACATCCTCATCAAGGTGCTCACCGCCCTGGTGCTCGGGCTTGTCTCGGTGGTCGCCGTGTTCGCCGTGGGGCTCATCACCGGCAAGCCGTCCATGCCCGGCTACCTGTGGGTGGTCACCGGCCTGTGCGTCTGGGTCGGCTCGCTGGTCTTCGCGGCATTCGGGCTGTTCATGGGCTACCTGCTGCCCACCGAGAACGTCATGCAGTTCCTGGGGCTCGGCCTGGCCATACTGTCCTTCGCCGGCGGCCTGTTCACTCCGCTGAGCCAGTTCCCGCAGCTGTTCCAGACGATCGCCAAGTTCACCCCGCTGTACGGCCTGAACCAGCTCGTGCACGCTCCGATGCTGGGCAACGGCATCCAGCTGGCGTGGGTGGCAAACGCCGTCATCTGGCTGGCCATCTTCGCTGGCGGCGCGATCTGGCGATTCCGCAAGGACACCGCGCGGGTCTGAGCCCGCTACGCCTTCCGGCGGGGCGGCCGGGCCGCATCCGGGGGGGCCGGTGCGGACTAGCCAGGGGTGCTCCAGATGGCCTTGGTGTAGGCCAGCCTCAGCCCGCACCGTTCCATGGTGCGCTGGCTGCCGCTGCCGGCCGCGGCGTGACCGGCCACCAGGTCACACCCGGCCTCGCCGGCCGCGTGTAGCCGGTAGCGGATCAGGGCCGTCTGCACCCCGCGCCCGCGGTACTCGGGCAGCGTGGCCGCGGTCGCGAGGTACCCCACCCGGCCGGACAGGAACAGCAGGCCGACTCCCGCCGTCTGCGTCCCGATCCTGGCCCGGTAGAAGGACGTGTCCGGGCGCCCGGCCATGACCTGCATCGACGCGGCCATGCCGTCCTGGCGCTGGGCGGGGAACTCGAAGCCCTGGACGTAGACCCGGACGAACTCCTCCGGGTCGGCGGTGTCCAGCCGGATAGGGCCGTCCTCGTCCTCGCCGGGCCCCGCACCGGACAGGGCCTCGGTGTACAGCCCGGCGTAGAATCCCGTCTGCGACAGGCCCTGCGCCGTCAGTGCCGCCAGCAGCTCCGGGCTGGCCTGCGCGGGCGTGACATCGACCCGCAGTGGCCGGCCGTACCCGTCATACCAGTCGGCCAGCTCGGCCAGGTGAACCGCCGAGCCGGCCGTCAGGCCCGCTACATGGTTGAACAGCGGATTGGGCAGCGCCCGCACCAGGAAGCCGTAAGCGTCCGCGACCTGGAGCACCACCGCGCCATAGGGATTGCCGCTCAGCCGCGCCAGCGCACCGAGCCGGGCGCGCAGGTACTCGCTGTCGACCTGCTCCACCCGGGCGGCGGCGTGCTGGGACACGATCATGGGGCCAGTACATCAGCCTCCGGCCGGCCGGTCGCGCGCTGCCCTGTTCAGCGCGCTGATCACGCCGCGCAGCGACGCCCGGACGATCGACTCGCTGATGCCCACGCCCCACAGCACCCGGTCCCCCACCTCGATCTCCAGGTAGGCCGCCGCCTCGGCGTCGCGGCCCGCGGTGAGGGCATGCTCGGCATAGTCGAGAACCCGTACGCTGACCCCGCCCAGCCCGAGGTCGATCGGTGAGAGCGCCTGGCAGAAAGCCGCGATCGGGCCGTTGCCGACACCGGTCAGGGTGTGCTCGACGCCGAAGGCACGCACGGTCGTGGTGATCCGCTCGGTGCCGTCATCGCTGGCGGAGGAGAAGCCGACCAGCTCGAAGGCACCGGGGTCGAGGTACTCCCCCGCGAAGATCCGCCACATCTGCTCGGCGTCCACCTCGCCGCCCTCATTGTCGGTATGGCTCTGGATGACGTGGCTGAACTCGATCTGCAGCCGGCGCGGCAGGTCAAGGTGGTGATCGTTCTTCATGATGTAGGCGACGCCGCCCTTGCCGGACTGGGAGTTGACCCGGATGACCGCCTCGTAGGAACGGCCGACGTCCTTGGGGTCGATCGGCAGGTACGGCATTTCCCACGGCATCTCGCTCATGGGCAGGCCTGCCCTGGCGGCCATGCGCTCCAGGTGATCGAAACCCTTCTTGATCGCGTCCTGGTGCGACCCGGAGAAAGAGGTATAGACCAGGTCACCCGCATAAGGGTGACGCTCGTGCACGCTGATCCGGTTGCAGTACTCGGCCGTGCGCCGGATGTCGTCGATGTCGCTGAAGTCGATCATGGGGTCGATGCCCTGGCTGTAGAGGTTCAGCCCGAGCGTGACCAGGTCCACGTTCCCGGAGCGCTCGCCGTTGCCGAACAGGCACCCCTCGATGCGATCGGCGCCGGCCAGGACCGCCAGCTCGGCGTCCGCGGTGGCGGTGCCCCGGTCGTTGTGCGTGTGCACGGACAGGGCGATGTGGTCGCGCCAGGCTCAGGTTCCGGCTCATCCACTCGATCTGATCGGCATAGACGTTCGGGGTGGAGCGCTCCACGGTGCAGGGCAGGTTCAGCACGATCTCGCGGCCGGGCCCCGGCTGCCAGACGTCCATGACCGCCTCGCAGATCTCCAGCGAGAAGTCGAGCTCGGTGTCCATGAAGATCTCGGGCGAGTACTCATAGCCGAAGTCGGTTCCTGACAGGTAGCTCTCGGCGAACTTCAGCACCGCGCGCGTCCCGGCCACGGCCACGGCCGCGCACTCGGCGCGCCCGTCGCCGTCCCAGCCGAAGACGACGTTGCGGAACATCGGCGCCGCGGCGTTGTACAGGTGGACCGTGGCCAGATTGGCCCCCGCCAGGGACTGGACCGTGCGCTCGATCAGCTCTTCCCTGGCCTGCGTCAGGACCGAGATGCGCACGTCGTCGGGCACCGAGCCGCCTTCGATCAGGCTGCGGATGAAGTCAAACTCGGTCTGGCTGGCCGCCGGGAAGCCGACCTCGATCTCCTTGTAGCCCAGCCGGACCAGCAGGTCGAACATGGCCTGCTTCCGGGCGGCGTTCATCGGATCGATCAGGGCCTGGTTGCCGTCGCGCAGGTCGGTCGAGAGCCAGCGCGGCGCGGCGGTGATGGTACGGGACGGCCACTGGCGATCGGGCAGTTCGACGGCCGGAAACGGCCGGTACCGATGGCAGGGCATGCCGGACGGGCGCTGAATACTGGGGTTACCGTGACGTACGTCACTCATGATGCTGCTCCTGTGGGGTGACCTGAGGAAGTGGTCGGCGCAGCACTGCAGCCCGCGACGAGGGGCCGACCGGGCTGGTTACCGGGCCTCGCCGCGGCCGCGAAGAAGCAGCACGCGCATCATGACCGTCCCAGGTTATCCCACAACGGCCGCCACGCGCGGCCGATTGGCGCTCCGCGTGATGGCCGGGAACCCGGCCACTTCCTCCGCTGACCCGCCCGTTCAGGAAACGAGAGCTATCCAGGGTCAGACGTTGAAGCCGAGGGCCCTGAGCTGCTCGCGGCCGTCCTCGGTGATCTTGTCGGGGCCCCACGGGGGCAGCCATACCCAGTTGATCCGGAAGTCGTTGACCAGGCCCTCCAGCGCCGAGGCAGTCTGGTCCTCGATGACGTCGGTGAGCGGGCACGCCGCGCTGGTGAGCGTCATGTCGATCGTGGCGGTCCGGTCGTCCTCCACGGTCACGCCGTAGACCAGGCCCAGGTCAACGACGTTGACGCCGAGCTCGGGGTCCACCACGTCTCGCAGCGCCTCGAGCAGGTCCTCGGTCTCCGGGGTGAGTTCGGAGGTGAGGCCGCCCGCAGGCTCAGGGGCGAGATCCGGCGCCGCCGCCGAGGTCATATCCGCCGCAGGCTCCGGGGCGGGCTGAGAGTCGGCTAGCCCGGTGGCATTGTCCGTCATGTCTGCTCCCTGGCCGCGTCCGCGGCGGTAGTAGCGTCGTGCTGTGCGTCGAGGTCGTTCCCGGCGGGGCCCTGGCCGCCCAGTGCCTGAGCCGTCGCGTCCTTCCAGGCCATCCAGCCGAGCAGGGCGCACTTGATCCGGGCCGGGTACTTAGAGACGCCCTCGAAGGCGACCGCGTCGCCCAGCACGTCCTCGTCCGGCTGGCCCGCCCCGCGGGACTGCATCAGCTCCAGGAACGCCCCGCTGATGTCCATCGCCTCGCGAACGGTCTTGCCGATGATCATGTCGGCCATCACCGAGGCACTGGCCTGGCTGATCGAGCAGCCGAGCGCGTCGTAGGACACATCCGCCACGGCCGGCTCCCCGCCCGCGTCCTTGAGCGTGACCCGGAGGGTCACCTCGTCGCCGCACGTCGGGTTGATGTGATACACCTGCGCGTCGTACGGCTCCCGCAGGCCCTTGTGATGCGGGCGGCGGTAGTGATCCAGGATGATCTCCTGGTACAGGGATTCGAGCTGCATCACAGTGCCAACGCGCTAGAGCCGCCTGGGTGTTCCTGCGCAGTTCCGTCCATTATTCGCCGGCCATCATTCCGCCGTGAAGAACTTCTGCGCCTGCCGCACGCCGTCGGCGAGCGAGTCCACTTCGTCGTGGGTGTTGTAGACGTAGAAGGTCGCCCTGGTGCTGGACTGCACGCCGAGCGCCCGGTGCAGCGGCCAGGCGCAGTGGTGGCCGGTACGCACGGCGATGCCGAGCTCGTCGAGAACCTGGCCGACGTCATGCGGGTGGATGCCCTCGACGACGAAGGAGACCGCGCCGCCGCGATGGTCGGTGCTCAGCGGCCCCAGGATCCGCACGCCGCCGATGTCGCCCAGGACCTCCAGCGCGTGCTCGGTGAGCGACTCCTCATGCGCCGCGACGCTCGGCATGCCGAGCCCGTCCAGGTAGTCGCACGCCGCCGCCAGGCCGACGGCCTGCGCGGCCGCGGGCACGCCGGCCTCGAACCGCTCCGGCGGGGGCAGGAAGGTCGAGCCCTCCATCCGGACCACCTCGATCATCGAGCCACCGGAGATGAACGGCGGCATGGCCTCCAGCAGGTGCCGCCGGCCCCACAGCACCCCGATGCCCGAGGGACCGAGCATCTTGTGCGCGGAGAAGGCCAGGAAATCCGCGCCGAGCCCGGCCACGTCCACGCTCTGGTGCGGCACCGACTGGGCGCCGTCGGCCACGACCAGGGCGCCGCGAGCATGCGCCAGCGCGGCGATCTCGCCGACCGGCGGCACGGTGCCGGTGACGTTGGACTGGTGGGTGACCGCGACCAGCCGGGTGGCCTCGTTGATCAGCTGATCGGCGTCGCTGAGGTCCAGCCGGCCGTCACTGGTCACGCCGAACCAGCGCAAGGTGGCACCGGTGCGCTGGCATAGCTGCTGCCACGGGACCAGGTTGGCGTGGTGCTCCATCTCGGTGACCAGGATCTCGTCGCCAGGGCCGACGCGGAAGCGCCCGGCCTCCGGGCCGGCGGTCGCCGCGTTGCTCATCGCGTAGGCGACCAGGTTCAGCCCCTCGGTCGCGCTCTTGGTGAAGACGATCTCGTCGGGATCCGCGCCGATGAACGCCGCCACCCGCACCCGCGCGCCCTCGTAGGCGTCCGTGGCCTCCTCGCCGAGCAGGTGGGCGCCGCGGTGAGCGGCCGAGTTGTGCATGGTATAGAAGTCACGCTCGGCGTCCAGTACCTGGCGCGGCTTGTGCGACGTAGCGCCGGAGTCCAGGTAGATCAGCGGATTGCCGCCCCGGACCGCCCGGCCGAGGATCGGGAAGTCGGCCCTGACCGCCTCGACGTCGAGCGGCGGGAGCTGGTCGCTCACGCGGCGCCCGCCGTCGCGGCGAACTTCTCGTACCCGTGCGCCTCCAGCTCGTTGGCCAGCTCCGGGCCGCCCTCGGCCACGATCCGGCCCGCGACGAACACGTGCACGAAGTCGGGCTGCACGTACTTCAGGATGCGGGTGTAGTGGGTGATCAGCAGCACGCCGTTCCCGGTGGTCTCGCGGAACTTGTTGACCCCCGCCGAAACGACCTTCAGCGCGTCGATGTCGAGCCCCGAGTCGGTCTCGTCCAGGATCGCGATCTTCGGCTTGAGCAGCTGGAGCTGGAGGATCTCGTGCCGCTTCTTCTCGCCGCCGGAGAAGCCCTCGTTCAGGTTCCGCTCGGCGAACACCGGGTCGATGGACAGGTCAGACATGGCCCCGCGCATCTCCTTGATGAAGTCGCGGATCTTCGGCGGCTCGCCGCGGACCGCGGTCATCGCGGTGCGCAGGAAGTTCGACACCGAGACGCCGGGGACCTCGACCGGGTACTGCATGGCCAGGAACAGCCCGGCGCGGGCCCTGGCGTCCACGCTCATGGCGAGCACGTCCTCGCCGTCCAGCGTGACCGTGCCCTGGGTGATCTGGTACTTGGGGTGGCCGGCGATCGAGTAGGCGAGCGTCGACTTGCCTGAGCCGTTCGGGCCCATGATGGCGTGAGTCTGGCCGCCGGCGACGGTCAGGTCGACGCCGCGCAGTATCTCCTTGCTCGCGCCGGACGGCTCCGCCACGCTGACGTGCAGGTCACGGATCTCGAGGGTGGCCATCATCTCTCCTGATATCTGGTAGCTCATGAACAAGTTGCTCGACGCGGGGCAGCTCACGACAGCGAGACATGTACCTCATCGCCGATGATCCGGCAGGGATAGGTGGCGACCGGCGTGGTCGCCGGCGGCCCGGTGGGCTTGCCGGTCCGCAGGTCGAAGCACGACCCGTGCAGCCAGCACTCCACCGTGTGGTCGTAGACGTCACCCTCGGACAGCGGCACTTCCTCGTGCGAGCACACGTCGTGCAGCGCGAAGATCTCCTCCCCGGTCCTGATCAGGGCGATGGGCACGCCGTCGACTTCCACGCCGTGCGCCCCGTCCGGCGGGACGTCGGCCAGAGGGCAGGCCCGCAGGTACACCGGCTCGGTCATGCCAGCTCCGCTTCCACCGCCGCGGTGATGCGCTCGCGCAGCTCCGGGACCTCGATCTGCTCGATCAGGACGCCGAAGAAGCCGCGGATCACCAGCCGCCGGGCGTCGTCGTAGCTGATCCCGCGGGTCATCAGGTAGAACAGGTGCTGATCCTCCAGCCGGCCGCTCGCGCTGGCGTGGCCGGCCCCGACGACCTCCCCGGTCAGGATCTCCAGGTTCGGCACCGAGTCCACCCTGGTGCCGTCAGTGAGCACCAGGTTCCGGTTGTACTCGTAGGTGTCGGTACCCGTCGCCTCGGGCCGGATGACCACATCGCCGATCCACACCGCGTGCGCGTCCTCGCCCTGCAGCGCGCCCTTGTAGCTGACCCGGCTGCGGCAGTTGCGCTCGGCGTGATCGACATACAGCCGGTGCTCCAGGTGCTGGCCGGCGTCGGCGAAGTACATGCCGCGCAGTTCGGCGTCGCCGCCGGGGCCGCCGTAGCTGACCGACGGGGCGAGCCGGACCACCGAGCCGCCCAGCGTCACCGCCGTGTGGGTGAGCCTGGCGTCCCGGCCGAGCCGGGCGTGATGGTGCGACAGGTGCACGGCGTCATCGGCCCAGTCCTGCAGGCTGATCACCGACAGCTGCGCGCCGTCTCCCACGACCAGCTCGACGTTGTCGGCGTAGGTGGCGCTGCCCTGGTGGTCGAGCACGACCACCGCGCTGGAGTTCGGCTCCAGCTGGATCAGGGTGTGCCCGAACGCGGCGCCGGTGCTCTCCTCGCCGCGCACCGTCACCACCGTGGGCCGCGAAGCCGCCGCCCCGGCCGGCACGGTGAGGACGGTCGCCTCCGTGAAGGACGCGAACGCGCGGGCACTGACCCGGTCGGCGGGCACGAAGGACCGGGCCAGGCGCGGGTCCCCCCGTTTCGCGTGGTCGACGGTGACTTCCGGTGCCGGGTCCGCTTCCACGGTCACCTTGCACTCGGGCAGCGGCGCGTCGCCGTGCAGCCCGCGCAGGCGGCGCAGCGGCGTGAACCGCCACTCCTCCTCCCGGCCCGTGGGCACGCCGAAATCGGCCGGGTCGTAGGACCGCCGTTCGTGCAGCCTGGATACGGGAGCCGTAGTCTCGACGGCCCCCTGAAGGCTCGACATCAGCCGACTGCTCCTTCCATCTGCAGCTCGATCAGCCGGTTCAGCTCGAGCGCGTACTCCATCGGAAGCTCGCGGGCGATGGGCTCGACGAACCCGCGGACGATGGTGGCCATCGCCTCGTCTTCGGTCATGCCGCGGCTCATCAGGTAGAAGAGCTGGTCATCAGATATTTTCGAAACGGTTGCCTCGTGGCCCATCTCGACGTCATCCTCGCGTACGTCCACGTACGGATAGGTGTCGGATCGGCTGATGGCGTCGACCAGCAGCGCGTCGCACTTGACGGTGGACTTCGAATGCGCCGCGCCCTCCTGCACCTGGACCAGGCCCCGGTAGGACGTCCTGCCGCCGGCCCTGGCCACGGACTTGGACACGATCGTGGATGAGGTGTTGGGCGCGCAGTGCACCATCTTGGCCCCGGCGTCCTGGTGCTGGCCGGTGCCGGCGAAGGCCACCGACAGCGTCTCGCCCCTGGCGTGCTCGCCCATCAGGTAGACAGCCGGGTACTTCATCGTCACCTTGGACCCGATGTTGCCGTCGACCCACTCCATGCTGGCGCCTGCCTGCGCGATCGCCCGCTTGGTGACCAGGTTGTAGACGTTGTTCGACCAGTTCTGGATCGTCGTGTAGCGGCAGTGCGCGTCCTTCTTGACGATGATCTCCACGACCGCCGAGTGCAGCGAGTCGGAGGAGTAGATCGGCGCGGTGCAGCCCTCGACGTAGTGCACGCTGGCGCCCTCGTCGACGATGATCAGGGTCCGCTCGAACTGGCCCATGTTCTCGGTGTTGATCCGGAAGTAGGCCTGCAGCGGGATGTCCACGTGCACGCCCTTCGGCACGTAGATGAAGCTGCCGCCGGACCAGACGGCGGTGTTGAGCGAGGCGAATTTGTTGTCCCCCACCGGGATCACCGTGGCGAAGTACTCCTGGAACAGCTCGGGGTGCTCGCGCAGCGCGGTGTCGGTGTCCTGGAAGATGACGCCCTTCTCCTCAAGGTCCTCGCGGATCTTGTGGTAGACGACCTCGCTCTCGTACTGCGCCGCCACGCCGGCGACCAGGCGCTGCTTCTCGGCCTCGGGGATGCCGAGCCGGTCGTAGGTGTTCCTGATGTCGGCGGGCAGGTCTTCCCAGTTGGCCGCCTGCTTCTCGGTCGACCGGACGAAGTACTTGATGTTCTCGAAGTCGATGCCCGACAGGTCAGAGCCCCAGCTGGGCATGGGCTTGCGGCGGAAGAGCTTCAGGCCCTTCAGGCGCAGTTCCAGCATCCAGTCCGGCTCGTCCTTGAGCGCCGAGATGTTGCGGACGACCTCCTCGGACAGGCCCCGGCGCGCGATAGAGCCTGCGGCGTCCGAGTCGGCCCAGCCGAACTTATAGCGATCAAGGCCCTCAAGCTCTGGATGCGCGATTGTCGTCATGCGGAGATTCCTCCGGGTTCGATCGGGGTGGTGCGAAGGTGCGTGCTGTTGGGACTGTGCTTGCTATTGGGACTGTGGGTGCTGTTAGGACTGTGCGTGCTGTTAGGACTGTGCGTGCTGTTAGGACTGTGCGTGCTGTGGGGGACCTGCGCGAGCGTCGGGGCGGTGACGTGCGTGGTGCAGATCCCGTCCCCGTGCGCGATGGTCGCCAGGCGCTGCACGGGCGTTCCGAGCAGCCGGCCGAACGCCTCGGTCTCCGCCTCGCACAGCTGCGGGAACTCGGCGGCCACGTGAGCGACCGGGCAGTGATGCTGGCAGAGCTGCTCGCCCATGCCCGCGCTCTCGCCCTGGCCGGCGGCCGGGGCGCCGCTGGCCGAGGCAGCATATCCGTCGGCCGACAGGGCCTCGGCCAGTGCCTGTACCCGGCCGTGAGCTGGTGCTGCCTCAACCGCCGGGCGGTACCTGGCCTCCAGGTCAGCGACCTGACGGCGGGCGAACTCGGCGACCGCGCCTGGCCCGGCGGTCTCGGCCAGGAACCGCAGGGCACTGGTGGCCAGATCGTCGTAGGCGTTCTCGAAGGCGCTGCGGCCCGAGTCAGTGATCGCGAACAGCCGGGCTGGCCGGCCGCGTCCCCGGTTCCCGTAGGTCCTGGCGATCCGGGTCTCGATCATGCCGTCGGCCTGGAGGTTGTCGAGGTGACGGCGGATAGCGGCCGGGGTCAGGCCCAGCCTGGCGCTCAGGCCGGCCGCGGTAGCAGGCCCGTTCTCCAGGATGAGACGCGCGATGCGCCCCCTGGTGCCCCGTTCCGAGCCGGTCTGGGCAGGCGCAGCACTGTGCCCGGCGCCGCCCTGGGCGCCCGGTGCCGTGCCTGCCAGTCCCATTCTTTTCACAACATCATTGTGCCGTAAATGCTTCCGCCTCCGCAATCCGCCCCCCGCCTAGCGCCGTCCGCTTGCTCCGCCGCCCTCCGGAAACCCGATGGATGTGACACCCATCGGGTTGTAGGCCGTTGAAATTCACATCCATCGGGTTACTGTCAGGCGGATGACCCGGCTTGACCTAGTCTGCTGGCAGATCCCGCACTTGTCGTGCCGAGGAGGGCTCACGGTGGAAAGCGCGGCGCAGACGGCTCGGCGGTTGTGGCGGATGTTGGAGCCGGTGCACACGGTCACCTACTTTGCCCCTGAGGCGCTGGATGCGTTCGTGCGGGCCGGGCTGCGCGGCTTCTGGCGCGGGTACTTCGCCGGCCGCGCGGCGCCGATCGGCGCGGTCGGCGCGGCGCCGGTGGTGGCTTCCTTCTTCAGCTTCGCCCCGTCGATGGTCGCCAGAGCCGTGCCGGCCGTCTGGGAGCTGATCACCCCGCAGGACGCGCTGCAGGTGCGCTCGGACGGTGCCGTGGCCGCGCTGCGGCAGCTGCTCGGCATCGATGCGGGCGAGAAGGTGCCCGCGCCGGCCGCCGCGGCCGCGGACCTGCTGCTGGGCATTATCAACGGCCTGGACGGGGCCGGGCGCCCGCTCGGCGCGCCGAATGCGGCCCTGCCCGTTCCCGGTGAGCCCCTGGCCCGGCTCTGGCATGCCGCGACCGTGCTGCGCGAGCACCGGGGTGACGGGCACGTCGCGGCGCTGGTGGCGGCCGGCCTGGACGGCTGCGAGGCGCTGGTGCTGCGGACCGCGGCCGATCTGGTCCAGGCCGGGGGCGCGGCGGGCGCGCTGACGGCGCCGAGCTGGCCGCGCGAGCGGATCCAGCCGGCGCGGGGCTGGACGGACGAGCAGTGGGATCAGGCGGCAGCCCGGCTGGCCGAGCGGGGCTTGATCGACGCCGATGGCGTGGCCACTGTTGATGGCGCAGCGGTGCACCGAGCGGTGGAACAGGCAACTGATCTGGCCGCGGCCCGGCCCTGGGCCGCCCTCCGCCCGGCCGGGATAGAAGAGCTGGCGGATGCGCTCGCTCCGATCGCGCAGGCATCGGCCGCCGTGCTGCCGTTCCCCAATCCAATCGGCATCTGGCCGCCGGGGGCAGCCGCCGGGCAGCGGGCCTGAGGGCGGTCGGCGACGCGGGAAACAGCAGCCAGGCAAAGGACGCGGAGGGAAAGAGCGTGCCGGACGAAGGCGAGAACGTGCCGAGCGGGAACGGGCCTGACCAGAGCGGGCCTGACCAGAGCGGGCCTGGCCAGAACGGGCCAGCCGGGGACGGGAGCGGCGGGGGACGTGGCGCGGCGCAGCACGGCGGCGGGCGGATGCCGCTGGCCGACCTGGCGGACCCGGCGGTCCTGCCGAATCCCTATCCGGTCCTGGCCAAGCTGCGCGAGGCGTCGCCGTTCGCCGAGTTCGACGGAGCACTGGTGGTCCTCGGCGGTCATGCCGACTGCTCGCGGATCCTGCGCGACCCGCAGGTCAGCAGTGAGCGGTCCAGGTCGCGGCTGGCGCCGCCAGGGCTGGACCCGCGGGCCCAGTCCTTCCTGTCCCTCGACCCCCCCGATCACACCCGGCTGCGGCGGCTGGTATCGAAGGCATTCACGGCCCGCGTCGTGTCCGCGCTCGCGCCACGGATCCGCAGCCTGGCCGACGAGCTCATCACGGCGGCCGATTCGGGCGAGCCGGGCCCGGGCGAGCCGGGCACCGGCGAATCGGGCCGAGGCGAGCCGAGCCCGGGCGAATCGAGCACCGGCGGGGCCGCTGCGCCCGGTGGCTCCGGGGAGCTGGAACTGGTCAGCCAGCTCGCCTACCCGCTGCCCGTCCGGATCATCTCCGAGATGCTCGGCGTCCCGGTGGAGGACCACGCCCGCTTCGCCGGCTGGTCGGCCCGGCTGGCGTCCTCGCTGCAGCCGCCCTTGCTCACCGCGGACCCGCAGACGCGGGTTGCCGCTCAGCAGGCCCGGCTCGAATTCGCGGACTATTTCCGCGAGCTGATCGCCGCGCGCCGGGCCGGCCCGCCGACGACCTGCTGTCGGAGCTGATCCGGGCCGAGGACGAAGGCGAGCGGCTGACCGAGGACGAGCTGATCGCCACCTGCGTGCTGCTGCTGGTCGCCGGCCATGAGACAACGGTCGGCCTGATCTCGAACGCGATTCTCGCGCTGCTGCGGCACCCGGAGCAGTTCGCCGCCCTGCGCGCGGACCCGGACCTGGCGGCCGGCGTGGTCGAGGAGACGCTGCGCTATGACGCACCGGTGCAGATGACCGGCCGGGTCACCCGCAGCGAGATGCAGATCGGCGATGTAACCGCGGCCGAGGGCACGGTCCTGCTGCTCCTGCTCGCCGCCACCGGCCGCGACCCCGCCGCATTCGCCGACCCGGACCGGTTCGACATCCGGCGCGCCGCGGGCAGCCACCTCGCGTTCGCGGCCGGACCGCATTTCTGCCTGGGGGCGCCGCTGGCCCGGCTGGAGGCGATCATCACGCTCCAGGCGTTCGCGGCCAGGGTCGCCGAGCCCGAGCTGGACGAGGCCCGCCTGGTCTACAAGCCCAACCTCAACCTGCGCGGCCCCGAGCGCCTGGTCGTCGCCTTCAGCGACGTCCGTCCCGCGGTCAGACCTAGCTGAGCCGTCACGCCGTCAGCCTGAGCTGACGCGCCGATCTGGACCTTCTGGTGGGACTGACCGCACCGCGAGCCGCTCAGGTCAGGAAGCCGCGGAGCAGCGCGCCGGTGCCCTCCAGGTGCTCGGCGACCGCGCGGCGGGCGAGCTCGGCATCGCCCGCCAGGATGGCATCGACGATGGCCGCGTGCTGGCCAGTGGTGTGAGCGATGTTGCGCCGCAGGACGGGGATCGCGTTCAGCAGGTCGTTCAGCCGCATCCGCGCGTCGGTGCACGCGGCGGTCAGCAGGCTGGATCCGGTGAGTTCCGCGATAGACAGGTGAAACAGGGTGTCCAGCCGCCGGTAGTCCTGGGGGGACGCGCCGTTGACATCGGCGAGCCGGGCGAGCAGTACCTCGCGCGGTCGCGGCCCGGCCTCGGGCGGCCGGTCTTCCGGCTCACGCGGCCGGTCCCCCGGCTCATGTGGCCGGTCCCCCGCTTCCTGGCCGGCGGCCTGCGCGTGCAGCCTCGCTAGTGCCTCGGCCGCGCCGGTCTCCACGGCCAGCCGGAACGTCAGCGCGTCGGAGAGCTTGTCCCCGTCCTCGCGGACCAGGCGGCGCAGTTCCCCCTGGCCCGGTACCGGCGGCGTATAGATGATGAACGTCCCGCCGAAACGCCCCCGGCGCGACTCGACATAGCCGGCCTGCGCAAGCTCGCCGATCGCGTCGCGCAGGGTCAGCCGGCTGATGCCGAGCTGGGCGGCCAGCTCGCGCTCGGCCGGGAACCGCTCGCCGGGCCCGATCAGGCCGAGCTTGATGACGGTCAGGAGCCGCTCGACCGTCTCCTCGAACGCGTTGCCCGCGCGGACCGGCCGCAGGACGCCAGGCAGATCCAGGCCGATGCTCACTACCCCCTCCGCTCGGATGACGCTTCGGATGGCGCCTGAGCTTCCCGCTGAGACGGCACAGCCGGATGCCCCTGGGGGCCCTGGTGACCAATCTGCTCCGTGGGTCTTGACATTGCCGCAGACCAGTCCATCATTGGTCTGATAATAGACCATTAAAAACCGGTGGTCAGCCCCGCGCACCCGGACGCTGACCGCCAGAGCACCCTGGCCCGTACCTCCAGAGCACCGTTGCCAGTACCACCAGAAACACCCTTGTCCGTACCACCAGAACGTCCTTGCCAGCCCTGACTCAAGGAGCCCGCCGTGGCGGTCAACGAGCAAGCGGCCCCAACGCCGCTCGGAAGTGACGAAGAAACTCTCCATCAGCTCGGCTACGCCCAGGAGCTGCGCAGGCGAATGTCGGGGTTCTCCAACTTCGCCGTGTCCTTCACGATCATCTCGATCCTGTCCGGCTGCCTGACCTTGTACAGCTTCGGCATGCTCACCGGCGGGCCGGTCGTGATTACCTGGGGCTGGCCGATCGTCGGGATCATGACGCTGTTCGTCGGGCTGGCCATGGCCGAGGTCTGCTCCAGCTTCCCCACCGCGGGCGGGCTGTATTACTGGTCAGCCAAGCTGGCCCGCCGCAACGGGGCGGCCTGGTCCTGGTTCACCGGCTGGTTCAACTTCCTCGGCCAGGTGGCGGTCACGGCCGGCATCGACTTCGGCTGCGCGCTGTTCATCAACGCGTTCCTCGCCCTTCAGTTTGGCGTCAGCGAGGCCCACTGGGTCACGATCTTGATCTTCGCGATCGTGCTGCTGGTGCACGGGCTGGTCAACCAGTTCGGCATCCGGCTGGTCGCGCTGCTGAACGACGTCAGCGTCTGGTGGCACATCACCGGCGTGCTGATCATCGTCGGCGCGCTGACCTTCGGCCTCCAGCATGGCGCGCATCACCAGTCAGCCAGCTTCGTCTTCACGCACTTCAACAACGGGACCGGCCTGACCGTCGGGCACTGGTACATACTCCTGATCGGCCTGCTGCTGGCCCAGTACACCTTCACCGGCTATGACGCCTCCGCGCATATGACCGAGGAGACCCGCTCCGCGGCTCGCAGCGGCCCGCGAGGCATCGTGATGTCGATCATCGTGTCGCTGATCGCCGGCTGGATCCTCCTGATCGGGGTCACGTTCGCGATCCAGAACTACGCGACCGAGTCGACGGCCTACGTGGCGCCGGCCCAGATCTTCGTCGACGCGGTCGGGAAGACCGGCGGTGAGCTGCTGCTGCTCATCGCGATCGGAGCCCAGCTGTTCTGCGGGATGTCGTCGATCACCGCCAACTCCCGGATGATCTACGCGTTCTCGCGCGACGGCGCGCTGCCCGGCTCCGCGCTCTGGCACCGGGTCAACAAGCGCACCAGGACGCCGACCAACGCGATCTGGCTCGCGGCGGCGGGCGCGCTCATCCTCGGCCTGCCCTACCTCTGGAACAGCGCCGCCTACTTCGCGGTCACCTCGATCGCGACGATCGGCCTGTACATCGCCTATGTCACGCCGACCTTCCTGCGGCTCCGCCTGGGCGCCAGCTTCCAGCGCGGTCCCTGGCACCTGGGCCGGTGGAGCTACGTCGTCGGCATCATCGCGGTGGTCTGGGTCGTGTTCATCACCATCCTGTTCCTGCTCCCGCAGGCCGGCCCGATCGGCTTCAAGACCTTCAATTACGCGATCGTGGCCGTGGGCGTGGTGCTCGGCTTCGCCACCATCTACTGGCTGGTCTCGGCGAAGAACTGGTTCACCGGCCCGAGGGTGCAGGGCACGGCCGAGGAACTGGCGGCGATCGAGCGGGAACTCGCATCGTGACCGATCTTCGCGGCGGCCTGGCCGCGAGCCCGAGGCCCGGCATGATGACCCAGGAGCAGCTGCGGGTAGCCGTCGCCGAAGGCGAGATCGACACGGTCGTGCTGGCCTTCACCGACATGCAGGGCCGCCTGCAGGGCAAGCGGCTGTCGGCGGAGTTCTTCCTGGACGAGGTGGCCGAGAACTACTCCGAGGGCTGCAACTACCTGCTCGCGGTCGACGTCGAGATGAACACCGTCGACGGGTACGCGATGTCGTCATGGGCGACCGGCTACGGTGACTTCGTCCTGCGGCCGGACATGGCCACCCTGCGCAGGATGCCCTGGCACGAGGCCACGGTCCTGGTCATCGCCGACCTGACCTGGCTCGACGGGGCACCGGTCGTCGCGTCGCCGCGGCAGATACTCAAGGCCCAGACCGACCGGCTGGCCGCGCGCGGCTGGAGCGCGATGACCGGCACCGAGCTGGAGTTCGTGGTGTTCCAGGACTCCTACGAGCAGGCCGCGGCCAAGGGCTACCGCGACCTGATCCCGGCGAACCAGTACAACGTCGACTACTCCATCGTGGGCACATCCCGGATCGAGCCGCTCCTGCGCAAGATCCGAAACGGCATGACGGGCGCCGGTCTGTACGTGGAGTCAGTCAAGGGCGAGTGCAATCTCGGCCAGCACGAGATCGCTTTCCGGTACGCCGAGGCCGTCACCACCTGCGACAACCATTCGATCTACAAGACGGGCGCCAAGGAGATCGCGGCCCAGCACGGCGCGAGCGTCACGTTCATGGCCAAGCCCAATGCGGCCGAGGGCAATTCCTGCCATATCCATCTCTCCCTGCGGGGCCGCGACGGCACGTCCGTGCTGGCCGGTGACGGACCGCACGGGCTGTCCAGGCTCGGCGAGCATTTCCTGGCCGGCCAGCTCGCCGCGATGCGCGAGCTGACCTTGTGCTACGCGCCGAACATTAACTCCTACAAGCGCTATGTGCCGGGCAGCTTCGCGCCGACCTCAGTGCGCTGGGGCGTGGACAACAGGAGCTGCGCCCTGCGGCTGGTGGGCCACGGGCCCTCCCTGCGGGTGGAGAACCGGACGCCGGGCGGGGACGTGAACCCTTACCTGGCGGTGGCGGCGATGATTGCCGCTGGCCTGCATGGCATCGACAACGAGCTGCCGCTTGAGCCGGCCTTCGAGGGAAACGCCTACACCGACACCAGCTCGCGGGTCCCCGAAACGCTGCGTGATGCCCTGGATCTGTGGGGCAAGAGCGAGCTCGCCGCGCAGTCGTTCGGCACCGAGGTGACCGAGCACTATGCCAACTACGCCAGGGTGGAACTGGCCGCCTACGATGCCGCCGTGACCGACTGGGAGCTGCGGCGCTGTTTCGAGCGGCTGTAGGGCGGGGGTCGAGCGCATGTCTGAATTCACCGTGCTGAATCCGGCCACTGAGGAGCCGGTCAGGACCGTCACCGGTACTTCCGCGAGGGAGGCCGACGCCGCCATCGAGCGCGCGGCCGCAGCGCAGGCTTCCTGGCGCGCCGTCTCGCCGGGCGATCGCGCGGTCCTGCTGCGCAGGTTCGCCGCCGAGATCGACGCGCATGCGGAGGAGCTGGCCTTCCTGGAGGTCACGGGCTCGGGTCATCCCATCGGGCAGGCGCGGTGGGAGGCCGCTCATGTGCGTGATGTGCTGCTCTACTACTCGGCCGCGCCCGAGCGCATGGCCGGCCTGCAGATCCCGGTGGCCGGCGGCCTGAATGTCACCTTCGCCGAGCCACTGGGCGTCGTCGGGCTGATCGTGCCGTGGAACTTCCCGATGCCGATCCTGGCCTGGGGAATGGCTCCCGCGCTGGCGGCCGGCAATACGGTCCTGGCCAAGCCGGCCGAGATGACGCCGCTGACCGCGATCAGGATCGGCGAGCTCGCCCTGGCGGCGGGCATCCCCGAGGGCGTGTTCCAGGTGCTGCCGGGGAAAGGCAGCGTCGTCGGCCAGCGGCTGGTGGACCATCCGGCGGTCCGCAAGATCATGTTCACCGGGTCTACCGAGGTCGGCCGGCAGATCATGGCGGGCTGCGCCGCCCAGATCAAGCGGGTCACCCTGGAACTCGGGGGCAAGAACGCCAACATCGTCTTCGCCGACGCTGACCTGGAGCGGGCGGCCGCGACCGCCCCGCAGGCGGTGTTCGATAACGCCGGGCAGGACTGCTGCGCCCGGTCCAGGATCCTGGTCGAGCGCTCGGTCTTCGGCAAGTTCATGGAGCTGCTCGAGCCCGCGGTCAAGGCGGTCAGGGTCGGCGACCCGGCCCTGACCCAGACCGAGATGGGGCCGCTGATCTCGGCTGGCCAGCTGGCTTCCGTTTCGGCCTATGTTCCTGAGGGTGCGCCGGTGGCATTCCGCGGCAGCGCGCCGCAGGGGCCGGGTTTCTGGTTTCCGCCCACGGTGCTGGCCCCGGTGGCGCTCGATGCGCCGGCCTACACCCAAGAGGTCTTCGGCCCGGTGGTCACGGTCACCCCGTTCGCGGACGAGGCCGATGCGGTGGCGATCGCCAACGACACGCCCTACGGCCTGTCCGGATCGATCTGGACGCAGAACGTGGGCCGGGCGATCCGGGTGGCCAGGGCGGTCGAGAGCGGCAATCTGTCGGTGAACTCGCACTCATCGGTGCGGTACTGGACGCCTTTCGGCGGGTTCAAGCAGTCGGGCCTGGGCCGCGAGCTCGGCCCGGACGCGCTGGACTCCTTCACCGACATCAAGAATGTCTTCATTTCCACCGAGGAGTGAGCCGTCGCCACCTAGGCCGGGGCGTCGTCACGCATGCAGGGCAGGGAAGGGTGAGCAGCCAGATGCAGCGCTTGCAGGATCGGGTCGCGGTCATCACCGGGGCCGGCAGCGGGATCGGCCTGGCCAGCGCGCGCCGGCTCGCCGCCGAGGGAGCGCAGATCGTGGCCGTCGACATCGACGAGGCCGCCGGGAAGGCGGCCGCCGAGCAGACCGGCGGGACGTTCATCGCCGCCGACGTGGCCAGCGAGGACGACGTCCGGCGGATCTTCGAGGAGACGGCCGCGCGGTTCGGGAGGGTCGATATCGCGTTCAACAACGCGGGCATCTCCCCCCCGGACGACGATTCCATCCTGACCACCGGCCTGGATGCCTGGCGCCGCGTGCAGGAGGTCAACCTGACCTCGGTCTACCTGTGCTGCAAGTACGTGCTGCCGTACATGCAGCGGCAGGGCAAGGGCTCCATCATCAACACGGCGTCGTTTGTCGCCGTGCTCGGGGCGGCGACCTCGCAGATCTCCTACACTGCCTCCAAGGGCGGCGTCCTGGCGATGAGCCGGGAGCTGGGGGTGCAGTTCGCCCGCGAGGGAATCAGGGTTAACGCACTGTGCCCGGGGCCGGTCAATACCCCGCTGCTGCGCGAGCTTTTTGCCAAGGACCCGGAGCGCGCGGCGCGCCGGCTCGTGCATGTGCCGGTCGGCCGGTTCGCCGAGCCGGAGGAGATCGCGGCCGCCGTGGCGTTCCTGGCCAGCGACGATGCGTCATTTATCACCGCATCGTCGTTCCTCGTAGACGGCGGCATCGCCGGTGCCTACGTGACACCCTTGTAAGGCGAGGCGAAAGCGAGTGGAGGTCCAGGTGAGCAAGCCGGCGTCCAGGACGATCGACCGGGCGGACGAGGTCAGCGGCAGTGACCGCCCCATAATCGGGATCAGCGCCTACAACGAGGACGCCCGCTGGGGTGCCTGGCGCTCTCAGGCCATCCTGCTGCCACGGCGCTACCCCGACCGGGTGGCGCAGGCGGGCGGGATTCCCGTGCTGCTGCCGCCAGTCCCCGGCGTCGAGGACGCCCTGGAGCGGCTGGACGGGCTGCTGCTGTCCGGCGGCGGTGACATTGACCCTGCTCGCTACGGGGCGCAGCGCGCGCCCGAGACCGCGAAGATCCGCGGCGATCGCGACGAGGCTGAGCTGGCGCTGCTGGCCAGGGCCCAGTCGCTCGGACTGCCCGTGCTCGGGATCTGCCGCGGCATGCAGCTGATCAACGTGGCCAGGGGGGGCAGCCTGCACCAGCACCTGCCCGACCTGGTCGGTCACGAGGAGCACCTGGGCGCGGCGGGAACGTTCGGGGCCCATGACGTCCGGGTCGCTCCCGGCAGCCGGATCGCCGGGATCCTCGGCCTGACTGACCGGTCAGGTCAGGTACCGGTCTCCGTCCCGACCCACCATCATCAGGCCGTCGACCGGCTGGGCCAGGGACTGGTAGCGACGGCCTGGACGCCCGACGGCACGGTCGAGGCCATCGAGCTCGATCCTGGCGAGCATGCCTTCACGCTGGCCGTCCAGTGGCATCCCGAGGCAGGCGACGACCTGAGCCTGTTCCGCGCGCTCGTCACCGCCGCCAGCGTCCGGACGGCGGCGGTACTGGCCTCCTGAGGCGGACGGGCTCGGCCCTCAGCCGACGGCTAAGCTTCCTGATCATGACTGAGAACACCGGCCGGCCGCCGGACCAGGACGCGGCCGAGACAAAAGACCAGGCGCAGGATCCGGCGGACGACCTCGTCACCACGCACCATGTGCTCGGAGCTGACGGCCAGGAGCTGCGCTACACGGTGACCTGCGGCCGCATGGTGTTGCGCAGGGAAGGTCATACCGAGGACAAGTTTGACGGCGCGCAGGCCAAGGCAGAGGTGTTCCTCACCGCCTATACCGCCGACGGCGCGGATGCGCGCCGCCCGGTCACCTTCGCGTTCAACGGCGGGCCTGGATCGTCCAGCGTCTGGCTGCACCTGGGCGTGCTCGGCCCCCGCCGCGTGCTGATGGGTGACGTCGGCGCGCTCCTACCGCCGCCGTACGAGCTGGCCGATAACCGCGAGTCGCTGCTCAGGCATTCCGACCTGGTGTTCATCGATCCGGTCTCGACCGGTTTCTCGCGGGCGGTGAAGGGCGAGAAGTCCGGGGATTTCCACGGGTATGGCGGGGATATCGAGTCGGTCGGCGAGGTCATCCGGCTGTGGACCACGCGCAATGGCCGGTGGATGTCGCCGAAGTACCTCTGCGGAGAGTCCTACGGGACCGTCCGGGCGGCCGGGCTATCGCGGCACCTGCAGGAGCGCTACGGCATGTACCTCAATGGCCTGTTCCTGATCTCATCCTGCCTCGATATGGGCACGCTGGAGTTCGGCGACGGCAACGATGACCCGTACGTGCTGTACCTGCCGACCTACGCGGCGATCGCCCACTATCACGGCAGGCACGGCGACCGGCCGCTGCGCGAGGTGCTCGATGAGGCGGAGGCGTACGCCGCGCGGGACTACCCGTGGGCGCTCGCCCGCGGCTCGCGGCTGACCGCCGATGAGCGGGCCGCGGCCGTCAGCAGGCTCGCCGCCCTGACGGGCCTGTCGCCGGACTACGTCGACCGGGTCAACCTGCGGCCCGAGCACGTGCGCTTCCTGACCGAGCTGCTGCGCGACGAGCGGCGGACGGTCGGCCGCATTGACGGCCGGTTCGCCGGGTGGGACGCCGATTACGGCCGTGAGCACTGGACGAGCGATGCCTCGATCGATGCGATCACGGGCCCGTATACCGCGGCGGTGAATCACTACGTGCGGCAGGAGCTTGGCTACCGCAGTGATCTGCCGTACGAGATCCTGACCGACCGGGTGCGGCCGTGGTCGTACCGGGAGTTCGAGGGCCAGCACGTGCACGTCCTGGACAAGCTGGCCGAGGCGATGCGCGCCAACCCGCACATGCGCGTGCACGTGGCCTGCGGATATCACGACGCCGCGACGCCGTACTTCGCGGCTGAGCACACCTTCGCGCACCTGGCCATCCCGGCGGACCTGGCGGCCAACATCGAGTTCTCCTACCACGAGGCAGGCCACATGATGTACCTGCACGAGCCGAGTCGGCTGGCGCAGTCCGCGCAGCTGGCCGCGTTCGTCGGTGCTGGCGGCTGAGGCGGCGGCTGGACTGGACGCGGGGACGGCGGGCGGGCGGCCCCTCAGGCCAGGTCACGGTCCCCCAGGTCGGGTCGCGGTCTCAGGCCAGGTCGCGCAGGAGGCTGGGCAGCTCCGGCGGGGCGAATGCCTCGTCGGCCGCCTCCATCTCGGCGGCTCCCCACCAGCGGAATCCGTCCACGGTCTGCTGCTCCATCTCGTCCATCCCGGCCAGGCTCACCACCGCCGAGTCCACTCGCAGCAGGAAGAAGTCCTCTTCCTGGCGGTAGCGCGTCCCGTCGAAGCCGAACTCGACCACCCGGTGCCACACCGGATCGCCGAGCGCGCCAGGCTCGACGGCCAGGCCGGCCTCCTCGCGCAGCTCGCGCGCGGCCGCCTCGGCCAGGTTCTCGCCCGGCTCGGCCCCGCCGCCTACGGTGAACCAGAACGGCTGGTCAGGGACGGCCGGGTCGAATCCGTGCAGCAGCAGCACCCGCTGGCCGGCATCGACGACCAGTACTCGTCCCGCCCGTCTCGGCACCAGGCCCGCAGCATTCACGTGCGCCACCGTACCCGGCGGGCCATCACAGCGCAGTATGGAGGCGCACCGCAGCAGACGGCGCCGCAGTAGTGGGCGCCGCAGCAGGACGGCACCGCAGCATGAAGGGGCGAGATGAGCGGCACGAGCAGCGGATCGGATCCAAGCAGCGGGTCGGACACGGGCAGTAGATCCGGCGCGGGCAGTAGATCCGGCGCGGGCAGTGGCTCCGGCCCCGGCCGTCCCCGTCATCCGCTGGATCCGCTGTCTGCCGCGGAGTTCCGGCAGGCGACCGCGATCTTGCGCCGCGACACGGCGGTCGGTGACGGCTGGCGCATCGCGTCTATTGAGCTGAGCGAGCCGGCCAAGCCGGCGATCGCGGCCTGGCGTCCCGGTGACGAGGTGACCAGGCAAGCACGGGTCGTGTGCTGGAATCGTGCCGACGGCCAGGTCTACTCGGCGGTGGTCTCCCTCACCGGTGCTGAGGTGATCTCCTTCGACCACCGACCCGGCGTGCAGCCGAACGCGACGCTCGACGAGTGGCACGAGACGGCGGCGATGCTGCGCCGCGACAGCGGGGTGATCGCCGCCCTGGCCGCCCGCGGGATCACCGACCTGGACCGGGTGCTCTTCGACACCTGGACCTACGGCCACGCGCTCGTCCCGCCGCAGCACCGCGGGCGGCGGATGGGCTGGGTCGACGTCTGGTACCGGGCCACCGCCGATGGCAATCCGTACGCCCACCCGGTGGGCGGCCTGCAGCCGGTAGTCGACCTGAACCGGATGGAACTGCTCGATCTCGGGGACACCGGCCGCGTCGAGGCGCCCGCCACGATGGGCGAGTACGCCCCGGCGCTCGTTCCCGGCCAGGTGCCTCGCCAGGACCTGAAACCGCTGGAGATCAGCCAGCCGGACGGCGCCTCTTTCGACCTCGCGGGCCACGCGCTGAGCTGGCAGAAGTGGTCCATGCGGATCGGCTTCAACTACCGGGAGGGACTGGTCCTGCACCAGGTCAGGTACGACGACAACGGCCGGATCCGGCCCGTCGCGCACCGGCTGTCGCTCGCCGAGATGATAGTGCCCTACCGCGACCCGACACCCGAGCATTACCGGCGGACCGCGTTCGACATCGGCGAGTGGGGCCTCGGATTCATGACAACCTCGCTCGAGCGCGGCTGCGACTGCCTCGGCGAGATCACCTACCTGGATGCGGTCTTGCACGACAGCCGGGGCGAGCCGCAGGAGATCCCGCGCGCCATCTGTATTCACGAGGAAGACAACGGCGTCCTGTGGAAGCACGTCGACCCGGCCGCCGGACCAGAGGTCCGCCGGATGCGCAGGCTCGTGATCTCATGCCACGTCACCGTGGCCAACTACGAGTACCTCATCTACTGGCGGTTCTACCAGGACGGCAGCATCGAGTGCGAGATCCGCGCGACAGGCGTGATGGTCGTCACCGGCTTCCCGGCCGGCCGCCAGCCACCGTACGGAACCCTGGTCGATGAGCGCACCTACGCGCCGTTTCACCAGCATTTCATCGTCGCCCGGCTTGACCTTGACATCGACGGCACCGACAACGCGGTGTACCGCTGCGACTCCGAGGCACTGCCAGTCAGCTCGGCCAACCCGTACGGGCTCGCCCTGGTCCAGCGGGATACGCCGCTGCGGACCGAGCAGGACGGGAAGCAGGATTATCACTGGGCCACCCAGCGGTACTGGAAGGTCGTCAGCAGCACGGCTCGCAATGGCCTGGGAACCGCCGTGGGATACAAGCTGGTGCCGGGCGGCGCCATCCCCGCCATGTTCGATCCCGGCTCCCCCGTCATGCGCCGGGCCGAGGTCATCGGGCACACCCTGTGGGTCACGCCCTACCATCAGGACGAGCGGTGGCCGTGCGGCGAGTTCTGCACCCAGAGCGAGCGCGATCAGGGGCTGCCCGTGTGGACGGCGCAGGACAGGAGCATCGAGGACGCCGACATCGTATTGTGGTACGTATTCGGCATCCACCACATCACCCGGCCGGAGGACTGGCCGGTCATGCCCGCGGACATCGTCTCGTTCTGGCTGAAGCCCGTCGGATTTTTCGACCGCAACCCTGCCCTGGACGTTCCCGCCAGTCCTGGCCACCCGCACTGATCCCGGGCGGCCCGGTCAGCCGAAGATGTGCTGCCGGTCCAGCACGCAGAGCATCTCGGGCCGGCCCGGATGCTCCCCGGTGACCTCTCGGACGACCCGGAATCCGGCTTTCTCCAGGGCCCGGATGGACCGGACGTTGGCCACTTCCGGGCTGGCGGCCACCCGTCGCACCGCCGGGCGCGCGGGAAAGATCACCTGCCGCAGGTAGGTCCAGATCAGCTGCGGGCCCAGGCCCTGCCCGGTCAGTCCCTGGACGCCGATGAGGTAGTCGATCCCGACGGCGTCCGGGTGCGCGGCGGCCGTGTCCGGGTGTGCGGTGGCCGTGTCCGGGTGTGCGGTGGCGCGGCGGTACGCGGCACTGTCGCTGGCCCGGTAGTGCTGGATGAAGCCGCACGCGCGGCCGCCGACCAGTACCACGTGCACCTGCACCGCCGATGTGCCGTCGATCCGCGGCCCGTACTTGCGCTCGGCCTGAGCGAGATCCAGGTCCTCAGGGAACCAGCGCGCGGCGTGCGGCGCGTGCATCCAGGCCACCAGATCGGCAAGATCGTCGGCGGCCAGCGGCCGGAACGTAATCCCGAACAAGGGAACCGCCGCGGCCCGCCGGAACGCGGCGGCGACATCCTCGACAGTGCAGCGACGCGCTGCCTGATCAGCAGGGAGCCAGGCGAATCTGTCGTGCTCGGCGTCCAGCCGGACCTGCGTGCCTGGTCCCGCCATGAGGGCGAAGGCGGCCCAGCCTCCGGATAGGTCCACCGGAACAAGCTCGGCACCGCTGATCCCGGCCTCCTCGGCCAGCTCGCGCTCCGCGGCCGTGAGCACCGGCTCGCCCGGCAGCCTGGCGCCCGATGGCGGGGTCCACGCCCAGTCGCCCTCATAGTCGGGTCCGCGCGCCGCGCGGTGCAGCAGCAGGTACTCCATCTCCCCCCGCGCCTGCAGCGCGGGCCGGCGCACGACGATCTGGGCGCCGTGCGGCCGGTCCTGCGCCACCGGCAGGCCATCCCACGTCCGCTCCGGAACGCTCCAGTCGCCGCGCGTCCCACCCGGCTGCGCCCGGTCCCCGCCTGCGTGCATCCCGTCCCCGCCTGAGTGCGCTCGATCCGCGCCCGAGCGCGCCCGGTTCTCTGCTGAAGGCTCCGGTCCAGAAACCTGCTCGCCATCGCTCACCTTCACATTCTGACCCTGTAGGTTCTGACTCCAACCCGGTGGAAGTGACATCCAACGGGTTGCGTGCCGTAGAGATTCACATCCATCGGGTCGCGATCAGCTGGGCAGGCGAGGGCGGCCTGGGTGACGTGGGCTGCGGGGCTGCGGGCTGGGCGGCTGCGGGGCTGCAGGCCTGCGGCCTGGGCGGCTGCGGGGCTGCAGGCCTGCGGGGCTGCGGGCGTTCTGTCGGATGGTGGTGGCACGCTGCCGATGTGGCTAGAAGTACCGGACTTGACGAGGCGGCTCTGCTGGCCACCTTGCGCCTTCAGGACGACGTCATCGCCCGGCGGCAGACAATCGCGTGCGGCATGACCCGTGACGCCCTGGTACACCGGTTGCGGCCCGGCGGTCCCTGGCAGCGGCTGTTCCCCGGTACCTATCTTGCGGTGACGGGTAGCCCGACGCTGGATCAGAAAGAGATGGCCGCGCTTCTCTACGCTGGGCCTGGCAGCGTTCTTACCGGCATCGCCGCGTTGCGTGTCCAGGGCATCGGAAACTCAGCTCCCAGCGTCCTCGACGTGCTGGTTCCGGCGACACGCCAGTGCCGGAGCACCGCTTTCGCTGCCATCCACCGGACCGCTCGGATGCCGGAGCAGGTCATCGTGGTGGGCCGGCGGCGATATGCCCTCAAGCCGCGGGCGGTCGCCGATGCCGCCCTGGGCATGACCGAGCTGCGGCAGGTACGAGCGTTAGTCGCGGGCGTGGTCCAGGATGGCCGGTGCCCGGTCAGCATGCTGGTGCACGAACTCAATCGCGGCCCGGTCAGGGATTCGGCATTGTTGCGCCAGGCCCTGGCCGAAGTTGCCCAGGGCGTCCGGTCCGTCACGGAGGCGGACTTCCTGGACCTCATCAAGCGCAGCGGACTGCCCGTGCCGCTGCTCAATGCCCGCATCTGCACCGCTGACGGTGCCTTGATCGCGATTCCGGACGCGTGGTGGCCCGAAGCGGGCGTCGCCGCCGAGGTCGACTCCAGGGAATGGCACCTGAGACCGGCCGACTGGGAGCGCACGCTGCACCGGCACGCGCAGATGAGCCGGCATGGCATCATCGTGCTGCACTTCACCCCGCGCCAGATCCGGGCTGAGGCGGCGCAGGTGACGATGGCCATCGCTGACGCGCTGAAGGCCGGCCGCGCGCGCCCGCGGCTGCCTCTGGTGGCGCGGCTGGCGTCATGACGGCTAGGGACAGGGCGAGATGGGCAGCGGCCGCCGGAGGGAGCGGGCCAGCCGGAGGGAGAGCAGGCCAGCCGGCGGGAGCAGGCCGGCCGAAGGGAGAGCAGGCCCAGCCGGAGGGACAAGCGGGCCAGGGGGCAAGCCGGCGAAACCGGCCGGGGAGACAAGCAGATGCGACCTGAGCTGGCCAGCCCGGCCGCTGGTGCCGGGTAGGTCACCGCCGGACGAATCGGCCCAGCGCCTAGACTCGCCACCGTGAGCACCGCTGCGGCCGTCGAGATCGTTGGCCTGGTTAAGCACTACGGGCGCACGGCCGCGGTGGCAGGGCTGTCGCTGCGCGCCGAGCAGGCGGAGGTGACAGCGATCCTCGGGCCCAACGGGGCGGGCAAGACCACGACCGTCGAGATCTGCGAGGGCTTCCGCCGGCCGGACGAGGGCAGTGTCCGGGTCCTCGGCCTGGATCCGGTCCGTGACGGCCGCGCGCTGCGCCCCAGGGTCGGCGTGATGCTGCAGTCGGGCGGAATCCCCACGGCCGTCCGGGCCGCGGAATATCTGCGCGTCATGGCCAGATTCCATGCGCGCCCGCTCGATCCGCAGCTGCTGATCGACCGGCTCGGCCTGGCCGGCTGCGCGCGGACCCCGTTCAAGCGGCTGTCCGGCGGCCAGCAGCAGCGGCTGTCTCTCGCCGCGGCCATCATCGGGCGCCCGGAGCTGGTCTTCCTGGACGAGCCGACCGCCGGGCTGGATCCGCAGGCCAGGCACGCTACCTGGGATCTTATCGCCGGGCTGCGTACCGCCGGGGCGGCCGTGATCCTGACCACGCACTACATGGAAGAGGCAGAACGGCTCGCCGATCGCGTAGTCATCGTCGACCACGGGAATCTCGTAGCGGAGGGCAGCCCGGCGCAGCTGACCGGCACCGCGGGCCAGCTCAGGTTCCGGGCCGATGCCGGCCTGGATCTCGAGGGCCTGGTGGCTGCGCTGCCCGGCCGGGACCACGGCCAAGGAGTCCCCCGCTGGGTACTACATGGTCGAGGTCCACGACCGGGTCAGCCCCCGCCTGATCGCCGCGGTGACGGCCTGGTGCGCCGAGCACGGAGTGCTCGCGCAGAGCCTGCGGATCGAGAGCCGCACGCTGGAGGATGTCTTCCTCGAGCTGACCGGGCGGGAACTGCGATCATGACCGAGGCTGTGACCGGTACCCCGCAGGACTGGCCCTCCCCCGCGCCCGGTGCCGCGCCGCTGGGCAAGATGATCGTCGCCCAGGCCGGCCTGGAACTGCGCACCCTGCTGCGTAACGGGGAGCAGCTGGTGCTGACCCTCATCGTCCCGGTCCTGCTGCTGGCGGCCTTCGGCCGCGAATCCCTGGTCAGCGTCGGGCCCGGCCCCCGGATCGACTTTATCGCGCCGGGCATACTCGGGCTGGCCGTGCTGTCCACCGCCTTCACCAGCCAGGCCATCGGCACCGGGTTCGAGCGCCGGTACGGGGTACTCAAGCGGCTGGGTGCCTCGCCGCTGTCGCGCCAGGGCCTGATCGCCGCGAAGACGCTGACCGTCCTGGTGGTCGAGCTGCTTCAGGCGGCCGTGATCGTCGTGGTCGGCACGGCGCTCGGCTGGCGCCCGCATGCGGGCGGCGCCGCCGTCGTGTGGGTGCTGCTGCTGATCCTGGCCGGGACCGCCGCTTGCAGCGGACTTGCCCTGCTGATGGCCGGGACGCTGCGGGCCGAGGCCACCCTGGCGGCGGCCAACCTGCTGTACCTGGTCATGCTCGGGATCGGCGGCGTGGTTTTCCCGCTGACGAAATTCCCGGCGGCCGTGCAGCCGGTGCTGAAGCTCCTCCCGGTCGGCGCGCTGTGCGACGGACTGCGCGACGTCCTGCAGCACGGCAGCGGGCTTCCGCTACGGGACCTGCTGGTCCTCATCGTGTGGGCCGCGGCCACGACCGGACTCGCCGCGCGCACCTTCCGCTGGGAATGAGAGCCGCCGGGAATGAGACCGTTACCGGCGCGCAGCCAGGCCGCGCCGGCGGCCCGCTCGCGGCACTGCCCCCGTCGGCCCTGGTATTCGCGGGCATCATCTCGGTTCAAGTCGGCGCCGGCCTAGCCGGCCGGCTGTTCAGCCAGGTGCCGCCGGCCGCCGTGACCGGCCTGCGCCTCTGGTCGGCCGCGGTGCTGATGGCCGCATTCGGCGCGCGCGGACTCGGCCGCACCGTGCGCGGGATCGTGCGCGATCGCGCCTGGCGGGACGCTGCCGTCGCCGTGGCGTTCGGGGTGACGCTCGCGGTCATGAACTTCTCGATCTACCAGTCGTTCGCCCGGATCCCGCTGGGCATCGCCGTGACCATCGAGTTCCTCGGCCCGCTCGCCGTCGCCGTCGCCTCCTCCCGGCGCCCGATCGACCTGCTCTGGGTGGGGCTGGCGGGCGCCGGGGTGCTGCTGCTGGCCCGCGGCGGGACCCCGATCGCTCCCGGCGCGCACACCGCGGTGCACGACGGCGGGCGGACGGCCTTCGTGGGCGTGCTGTTCGCGCTGATCGCGGCGACCGGCTGGGCCGCTTACATACTGCTCAGCCGATCGACCGGACGAAGGTTCAGCGGCTCGTCCGGACTGACCATCGCGATGGTCGTCGCCGCCCTGGTCGTGGCCCCGGCTGGCCTGGCGGCCGGAGGCAAGGCGCTGCTGCGGCCAGCCGTGCTCGGAACCGGCGTGGCCATCGGGCTGCTCTCCTCCGTCGTTCCGTACCGGTTCGAGCTCGAGGCGCTGCGCCGGATCCCGGCCCGCGTATTCGGCATCTGGATGAGCCTGGAGCCCGCGGTGGCCGCGCTCGTGGGACTCGTTATCCTCGGCGAGGCGCTCTCGGTGCGCCAGTGGGCGGCCAGCGGCTGCGTGATGATCGCGTGCGCCGGGGCGGCGCGGGGCGGCCCGGCACCGGACGCCAGGGACGAGGAGGGCCTGCCCCCGCCCGCTGCCTAGCCCCGCCCGCTAACCCCGCCCGCTAGCCCCGCCGCCGGCCGCCGCCCAGCCCCGCCGGATGGCTCCGGCGGTGCGCTCCTACGATGGTTCCGTGCCTACTCACCCCGCCGCAGCGCCGCCGCCCGCCGCGCGCGGCCGCCTCCGCCAGTGGGCAGGAGTGATACTGGAACCTTCGGCCGCGACGATGCGGCGGATCGCGCTGGCGGGCGTGGTGGCCTCGGCGGCGATCATCCTGACGGGCGCCGCGGTCCGCCTGAGCCAGTCAGGCCTCGGCTGCCCGGACTGGCCGGCCTGCACGTCCACGAGCGTCGTCGCGACGGGTACGACCGGCGACAGCCTGATCCACCGGTGGATCGAGTTCGGGAACCGGCTGGTGACCGTCGGGATCTTCGTGGTCGCCATCACTGTCTGCGTCGCCGCATGGCGGTTCAGACCAGGTCGCGACGGCGCCCGCCGCCGCGACCTGACCTGGCTGGCCTCGGCTCAGCCGGCCGCGATCGTGGCGCAGGCCGTGCTCGGCGGGATCGTCGTCCTGACCAAGCTGAATCCGGTCTGGGTATCTGTGCACTTCCTGGCGTCCATGGCCCTGGTGGCCGCCGCCGTCGTCCTGCACGTGCGGTGCCAGGAGGGCACCGGGCCGGCCCGCAGGCTGGTCCGGCCGGAGCTCAGGCTGCTCGCGGGCACGGTGATCGGAGTGCTAGCGGTCATGTTCGCGGCGGGAACCGTGGTCACCGGAACCGGGCCGCTGGCCGGGGCCCGGTCGGTCGCGCGCTATCACCTGCCGCTGACCGGGGTCACCCAGCTGCATGCGGACATCGGCTGGCTGCTCACCGGGCTGGTGATCGCGCTCGCTGCAGGCCTGCGGCTCAGCCAGGCGCCGCCGGCTGCGGCCAGGCTGGCCTGGACACTGCTCGGCCTCATCGGCCTGCAGGGTGCAGTCGGCTACACCCAGTACTTCACCGGGCTGCCCGCCGGGCTGGTGTGGGTGCACGTCGCCGGGTCCGTGCTGATCTGGATCACGGCGCTGCGGCTGTACTTCTCGCTCCGCGATCGGGGTGAGGTGCCCGGGCCGGCGGCGCGGGCCACCGTAGCCGCGTCGGCCGCCGTAGCCGCAAGCTGATGGGGCGGCCCGCAGAGGTTCGCCGGGGGTTCGCCGACGGGCCGATGAGGCCACCTGCGGCCGGGGATAGGGTCGTTCTTGATCGCCACTCCCGAGAAGGACGGGTGATGTCACGGTGAGCACGCAGACGCATGCCGCGCTCGGCTGGTCGAAGACCGATGACCGGGCCGTCGACCTGATCCGCGTTCTCGCGATGGATGCGGTGGAGCAGGCCGGGTCGGGGCACCCCGGCACGGCGATGAGCCTCGCTCCCGCCGCCTACGTGCTCTTCCAGCACATTCTGCGGCATGATCCCGCGGATCCGCACTGGCGCGGACGGGACCGTTTCGTGCTGTCGTGCGGGCATTCCAGCCTGACGCTGTATATCCAGCTGTACCTATCTGGCTACGGGCTGACGCTTGATGACCTGAAGGCCTACCGGACCTGGGGCAGCCTGACGCCCGGGCACCCCGAGCACGGCCTGACCGCCGGGGTGGAGACCACGACCGGCCCGCTCGGGCAGGGCCTCGGGAACGCCGTGGGGATGGCGATGGCCGCGCGCCGGGAGCGCGGCCTGCTCGACCCCGACGCCGCGCCGGGGACCAGCCCGTTCGACCATCACATCTACGCGTTCGCCTCCGACGGGGACATTGAGGAAGGCATCAGTCACGAGGTGTCGTCGCTGGCGGCCCACCAGCAGCTGGGCAACCTGATCCTGCTGTACGACGACAACGACATCTCCATCGAGGACGATACCGCGATCGCCAAGTCCGAGGATGTCCGCGCCCGCTACGCGGCCTACGGATGGCACGTGCAGCACGTGAACTGGCGCCAGGCGGGCGGATACGCCGAGGACACCGATGCGCTGTATGCCGCGCTGGTTGCGGCCAGGGACCGCACCGACGCGCCCTCCCTGATCGCGCTGGGTTCCATCATCGGCTGGCCGGCCCCGCACAAGCAGAACACCGGTGCGGCACACGGCTCCGCCCTGGGCGCCGACGAGGTCGCAGCGACCAAGGAGATCCTCGGCTTCGACCCGGCGGTCAGCTTCCCCGTCGAGGACCGGGCGGTTGCGCATGCCCGCCAGGTAGCCGAGCGCGGCAGGCAGGCGCATGCGGACTGGCAGGAGGCATTCGATGCCTGGTCAGACGCTCACCCCGAGCGCCGGGCGCTGCTCGACCGGATCGCCGCCAGGGAGCTGCCCGACGGCTGGGCAATGGCGCTGCCCTCGTTCCCGCCCGACGCCAAGGGCATGGCGACCAGGAAGGCCTCCGGCCAGGTCCTGAACGCGCTGGCGCCGGTGCTCCCAGAGCTGTGGGGCGGCTCGGCCGACCTCGCCGGGAGCAACGACACCACGATGAAGGACGAGCCGTCCTTCATCCCCGAGGTGCATCAGACCCGGCTGTTCCGCGGCGGCATTTACGGCCGGACCCTGCACTTCGGTATCCGCGAGCACGCCATGGGCGCAATCTGCAACGGCATGGCGCTGCACGGGCTGACCAGGCCGTACGGGGGGACATTCCTGGTCTTCAGTGACTACATGCGGCCGTCTGTGCGGCTGGCGGCGCTGATGGGGCTGCCCGTGACGTTCGTGTGGACCCATGACTCGATTGGCCTGGGCGAGGACGGCCCGACCCACCAGCCGGTGGAGCATCTCTGGGCCCTGCGCGCCATCCCCGGCCTCAGCGTGGTCAGGCCCGGCGATGCTAACGAGACGGTGATCGCCTGGCGGGCCATCCTCGAGCGCTCCGGCCCCGCCGGGCTGTGCCTGACCAGGCAGAATATTCCCGTGCTCGACCGGTCGGCCGGCAACTCCCGCGGCCTGGCCAACGCCGAGGGAGTCTCGCGCGGCGGCTACGTCCTGGCCGAGGGCGCGGAGGGAGAGCCCGAGGTCATCCTGATCGCCACGGGCAGCGAGGTGGAGATCGCGCTCGATGCCCGTGACCTGCTGCAGCGTGACGGCATCTCCGCGCGGGTGGTGTCCATGCCGTGCGTGGAGTGGTTCGCCGAGCAGGAGAAGTCTTATCAGCAGGAGGTACTGCCTCCTGGCATCCGGGCCAGGGTCTGCGTCGAGGCGGGAATCGCACTTGGCTGGCGCGCATTCGCGGGGGACGCTGGTGAGTGCGTCAGCCTTGAGCACTTCGGGGCATCGGCGGCCTACCAGCGGCTGTACCAGGAGTTCGGGATCACGGCAGAGCGGGTCGCCACGGCCGCCAGGACCAGTCTCGCCAGGCTGAGCGCCAGAGCGGGCGAATAACAGGCAAGGAGCGAGAATTCCATGACTTCCAGGCCCGATGACACGCTGGGCCAGCTCGCCGCCGCCGGTGTCGCGGTGTGGCTGGACGACATCAGCCGCGAGCGCCTGTCCACCGGCAACCTGGCCACCCTCGTCCGGGACATGCACGTGGTCGGCGTGACCTCCAATCCGACGATCTTCGCGCACGCCCTGTCGGCCGGGTCCAACTACCACGGGCAGCTGGCCGACCTGGCCATGCGCGGCGTGACCGTCGACGAGGCGGCGCGCGAGATCACGACCTACGACATCCGGTGGGCCTGCGACGTGCTGCGCCCCGCGTACGACGCCAGCGGCGGGACGGACGGGCGCGTGTCCATCGAGGTTGATCCCCGGATAGCCAGGGACACCGCGAAGACGATCGCCGAGGCGCGCGGCCTGTGGTGGGCCGTGGACCGGCCTAACCTGTTCATCAAGATCCCGGCCACGGCTGAGGGGCTGCCCGCCATCACCGAGTGCCTGGCCGAGGGGATCAGCGTGAACGTGACGCTGATCTTCTCGCTGGAACGCTACGGGCAGGTCATCGACGCCTACATGAGCGGCCTGGAGGCCGCGGCCGGCCGGGAGATGTCGGGCATCGCCTCGGTCGCGTCCTTCTTCGTCAGCCGGGTGGACACCGAGGTCGACGGCAGGCTCGACAAGCTCGGCACCGAGCAGGCTCAGGCCCTGCGCGGGAAGGCGGCAATCGCCAACGCGCGACTGGCCTATGAGCTGTTCGAGCAGCGGTTCGCCAGCCCGCGCTGGGAGGCGCTGAGCGCGCAGGGAGCCCGCCCGCAGCGGCCCCTGTGGGCGTCCACGAGCACCAAGGATCCTGCCTTCTCCGACACGATGTACGTGGTCGAGCTGGTCGCGCCGGACACCGTCAACACCATGCCGGAGGCCACCCTGCACGCCACCGCGGCCCACGGCGTGCTGCGCGGGGATACGATCCGCGGCACCTACGAGGAGTCACGGCGGGTGTTCGAGCAGCTGGAGGCCCTGGGAATCAGATATGACGACGTGGTGGCGGTGCTCGAGGAGCAGGGAGTGCAGAAATTCGCCACCTCGTGGAACGAGATGCTCGAGACCATCACGAGGGAAATGGCGGCGGTGAGCGGGCGATGACATTCAATCCGCTGCGCGACCCGCGGGATCGCAGGATCCCGCGCGTCGCCGGGCCGTGCGTGCTGGTCATGTTCGGCGTGACCGGTGACCTGGCCAGCAAGAAACTGCTCCCGGCGATCTATGACCTGGCCAACCGCGGCCTGCTGCCGCCGGGGTTCTCCCTGGTCGGGTTCGCCCGGCGGGACTGGGAAGACGAGGATTTCGCGCAGCTGACCCACGACGCCATCAAGGCGCACGCGCGTACCCCGTTCCGGGAGGATGTCTGGAAGCAGGTCTCCGAGGGCGTGCGGTTCGTGCCCGGTGAGTTCGCCGACGACGAGGCCTTCGACAGTCTCGCTGAGACCGTGCGGCAGCTGGACGCCGAGCGGGGCACGGGCGGAAATTACGCCTTCTACCTGTCGATCCCGCCGAAGGCCTTCCCGATGGTCGTGCGGCAGCTCAAGCGATCAGGACTGTCCACGCCACCCGGCCCGGACGCCAGAGGGCACCAGCCCTGGCGCCGGGTGGTCATCGAGAAGCCATTCGGGCACGACCTGGCCAGCGCGCGCGAGCTGAACTCGATGCTGGACGCGGTGTTCCCGGCGCAATCGGTCTTCCGCATTGACCACTACCTCGGCAAGGAGACCGTCCAGAACATCCTGGCGCTCCGCTTCGCCAATACGCTGTTCGAGCCGGTCTGGAACCGCGGCTACGTGGACCACGTCCAGATCACGATGGCCGAGGACATCGGCATCGGCGGCCGGGCCGGCTACTACGACGGGATCGGCGCCGCGCGCGACGTCATCCAGAATCACCTGATGCAGCTGGTGGCCCTGACCGCGATGGAGGAGCCGGTCTCCTTTGACGCCGACTCGCTGCGCGCCGAGAAGGAGAAGGTGCTGTCGGCGGTCAGGCTGCCGGAGGATATCGCGGAGGGCACGGCCCGCGGCCAGTACGCGGCCGGCTGGCAGGGCGGGGTCGAGGTGGTCGGGTACCTCCAGGAGGACGCGATACCGCCGGACTCAGGCACGGAGACCTATGCGGCGGTCCGGCTCGGCGTGGACACCAGGCGGTGGGCCGGTGTCCCGTTCTACCTGCGGACCGGCAAGCGGCTGACGAGCAGGATGACCGAGATCGCCCTGGTCTTCCAGCGGGCGCCGCACCTGCCCTTCACGGCCACTGACACCGAGGAACTGGGACAGAATGCCCTGGTTTTCCGGGTCCAGCCGGACGAGGGGGTCACGCTGAGATTCGGCTCGAAAGTCCCCGGCTCCGCCATGGAGGTCAGGGACGTGAACATGGACTTCGCCTACGGCGAGTCCTTCACCGAATCCAGCCCGGAGGCCTACGAGCGGCTCCTGCTCGATGTCCTCATCGGGGACCCGCCGCTGTTCCCCCGCCAGCAGGAGGTCGAGCTGTCCTGGAAGGTCCTCGATCCGATCGAGGAGTTCTGGGCCACGCACGCCAAGCCTGACCAGTACCCCGCGGGGACGGACGGACCTGCGTCCGCCGACGAGCTGATGGCCCGGGACGGCCGGGCCTGGCGCCGGCTCTAGGCGCGCCGCGCCGACCGCCAGCCACCCTGATACGGAGAGACCGGCATGAGGATCGACCTGACCGATACCACTACCGCCGCCATCCGCGGCGCCCTGCGCCATGCCAGGGAGCAGATGGGCGGCCCCGCCACCGGCATGGTACTCAACCTGATCATCAAGACCGACGAGTCCGGGCAGTACGACGCGGTGCGCGCCGCCAGCCAGGCCGGCCGCGAGCATCCCTGCCGGATACTCGGGGTGATCACGCGCGACCCGCGGGCCACCGCCCGGCTGGATGCGGAGATCAGCTCGGGCGACGGCACTACGGGCCAGACCGTGCTGCTGCGCATGTACGGCCCTATCAGCGATCATGCGGACTCGGTCGTCAGTCCCCTGCTCGTTGCCGATACCCCGGTGGTCACCTGGTGGCCGGGGCCCCCGCCGGCCATCCCGTCGGCCGAGCCGCTGGGAGTGCTCGCGCTGCGCAGGATCACCGATGCCGCGGCGAGCGACTCTCCCGAGGAGGCCCTGCTGCGGCTGGCAGCCGGCTACCGGCCGGGAGACACCGACCTGAGCTGGGCGCGCTCGACCCCCTGGCGCTCGCTGCTGGCGGCCATTCTGGACCAGCCGTACGGCGACATCACCGGCGGCACCGTGAGCGCCGAGCAGGACAATCCGAGCGCCGACCTGATCGCCGCCTGGCTGGCCGACCGGCTCCAGGTTCCCTTCAGCCGGGATAACTCGGGGGGGCCGGGCATCACCGAGGTGAGGTTCTCGGACAGTGACGGGGACATCTCGATCAGCAGGCCAGACGGGCGGACGGCCACCCTGAGCCGGCCCGGCCAGCCCGAGCGGCATGTGGCGCTGCACCGCAGGGACACGCCGGACCTGCTGGCCGAAGAGCTGCGCAGGCTCAATCCGGACGAGGTCTACGGTGAGTCGCTGGCCAAGGTTGTCGCCGGATTCGCGCCGGAAGGCAGGTAGCGCCATCACCACCCCCCAGATTCTCATTCACCACGACGCCGAGATCCTGGCCAAGGCGGTCGCGGCCCGGCTCGTCACCAGACTGGTGGACGCCTCCGCGGCCAGCGGTCATGCCTCCCTCGTGCTCACCGGCGGAGGCATCGGCACCCGGGTCCTGGCCGAGCTCGCGGCGGCACCCGCCAGGGACGCGGTGGACTGGCGGCACCTGGACATCTGGTGGGGTGACGAGCGGTTCCAGGCGGCCGGAGACCCCGAGCGCAACGAGACCGGCGCGCGCGCGGCGCTGCTTGATCATGTGGACGTCAGCCCGGACCGGGTGCACGCCATGCCGGCGTCAGACGGCCCCGACGGCGATGACCCGGAGGCGGCCGCCGAGCGGTACGCCGGCTGGCTGCGGTCCGCCGCCCAGGCCGAGGAACGCGCCCGGGTGCCTTCCTTCGACGTCTTGCTGCTCGGCATCGGACCCGACGCCCATGTCGCGTCGCTGTTCCCCGGCCAGCCAGCCCTGTACGAGCAGGAGCGGACCGTGGTGGCCGTCCGCGGCGCGCCCAAGCCGCCGCCGACGCGGCTGTCCCTGACGTTCCCGGCCATCCGCGCCGCCCGCGATGTCTGGATCATCGCATCCGGTGCGGACAAGGCGGGCGCGGTCCGCCTCGCGCTGTCCGCCGCCGGGCCGGTCCAGGTACCCGCGGCCGGGGCCAGGGGCCGCCAGCAGACGATCTTCCTGCTCGACCGCGCCGCCGCGGGGCGCCTCCCGGCCCAGCTCGGGCGGCTCTTATCTCCTGACGGGCCGCGGCTATCTCCCTGACGGTGCGACTCCCCTGACGGCCCGTACCTCTCCCCCGGCGAGCCGCGTCTCCCCCTGACGGGCCCCGCAGCGGCTCCCGGACAGGCGCTAAACGGGCCTGCGCCGGAACTGCCGGTGGAATCACTGGCCGGTATTTCTGGCGTTCTGGCCCGCTTGTCCTGGCCGCGGCGGCCTAGCCTGGCTAGGATCGCGCCGTGGCTCCGGACACCTCGATGCCTGCGGGCCGCGATCATCTCGTTGTCTGCGGCGATGGCTCGCTCGTGGAAATAATGGTCGAGGAACTGACGGTTCGCTACGGCGAGCAGGTCACCGTCATTCTGCCGTCCGCCGACCAGGGCCACGGCCCGAAGATCGCCCGGCTGCCGGGCGTACAGGTCATCGAGCGGGCTGAGCTTGACCATCGGGCCTTCCTGGACGCCGATGTGCCCGCCGCGCGAGCACTGGCGATCCTGCACCAGGACGATCTGGGCAACTTCCATGCGGCGCTGCGGGCGCAGGAGCTCAATCCCGACCTGCGGCTGGTGCTGGCCGTCTTCAACACGAGCCTGGGCGAGCGCATCCGCACGTTCTTCACGGACTGCGCTGTGCTATCGGAGTCTTCGATGGCGGCGCCGTCCTTCGTGGCCGCCGCACTGGGCGAGCCGGCCCCGAGCCACGTGCGGCTGGCCGGCCGCACCCTGTATGTGGCCAGGTCCGAGGACATCAGCCCGGAGCACCTGATCTGCGGCCTGGCCACTGACCCTGGCGCCACCTCGCCGCGCCTGCTGCCGCCGCATGAGGCCAGAGCCGGCCTGGTGCTCGCCGTCGCCGACGGGACGCCGCGCAATCCGCTGGCCCGGCCGCGCCGCAATCCGGTCCGCGCCGCCGGGCGAGCGCTCCGGCGGCTGTTCGGCCATAAGATCGGCGCGGCATTCGCCTGCCTGATCGCGGTGTTCGTCGGCGGATTCCTGCTGCTCGCGATCCCCGGGCCATTCTCGGTGGCCAATGCGCTGTACCTGACCTTGCTGGACGCTGCGGGGGCCGCTGTCAGCAACCCTGGCCTGGCTACCCCGGAGAAGATCGCCCAGACCATGCTCACCTTCGCCGGGCTGGCCATCCTGCCGCTGGTGACGGCCGCGGTGGTCGGAGCGCGGCTGACCGGCTCGCTTCATGGCCGGGAACGACCGCTCAGCGAGCACGTCATCGTGGCGGGACTCGGCAATGTCGGCACCAGGATCGCCGCCCAGCTGCACGATCTCGGCGTGGACGTGGTCTGCGTCGACAAGGACGAGAACGCGGCCGGCGTGCCGCTCGCCCAGCGTCTCGGCCTGAAGATAGTGACCGGCGAGACGCACCGCGAGGAGACACTGCGGGCGGCCGGCATCGACACCTGCCAGGCCCTGGTGTCGGTGACCAACAGCGATGTGGTGAACCTGGAGACGGCGCTGCACGCCCGCGCGCTGGCCGAGAAACCGCGGATCGTCATTCGCCTGTACGACAGCGATCTCGCCGAGCGAGTCCAGAAGACCATCAGCAACACGATCTCCCGTTCCGTCTCGTACCTGGCCGCGCCGGCCTTTGCCGCGGCGATGCTCGAGCACCAGGTGCTGCGGACCATCGCGGTGGGACGGCACGTCCTGCTGATCGCCGACGTGCCGGTCTACGATGGCGCGGAGCTCGTCGGCCAGCGGGTGGAGGACGTCCACCAGGCCGGCGAGGTCCGGGTGATCGCACTGCGCCGGCGGGGGGCCGACGACGTGGACTGGTCGCCGTCACGCGAGTACCGGCTGGCGCCGCAGGATCGCGTGTTCGTCCTCGCCAACCGGGCCGGGCTCAGCCGGGTGCTGAGCCGCAGCCGTCCCCGGTAGGGCGCCGCCCGGCCGGAGCGAAAACTCCGGGCGGCAGAGCCGGCCGCGAAAAAACTGGGTCTCCCGCAAGAGCCCCACCAGAGTTATTCTCAGGGCAAGATCTTCCGCCTGGTTCTGCTGAGCCAGCGAGGAAGGCGAAAGAAGGTCTCGCGTGGCCTGTTATGCACATCTGCATCCATGTCGAGCGGCTCTCGTCTTTGCGTGCCGCCAGGGAAGGCAACACCGTGCGAGCGCGGTCATCGTGTCCTTCTGCTCACCAGCACGCCTGCCTGGCCGCCAGGGCATCACGCCTGCGGCCCGGCGGCACAAATCTCTATCGGGAGGAATCACTTGAGCACTACTGAGGATGTTCAGGCCGTTCAGGAGGCACCGGTGCTTGTGGTAGCCGATCCCGCGCCTCTCGGGCTCGCTGCGTTCGCGCTCACCACGTTCCTGCTGTCGGCGAACAATGCGGGGCTGATGAAGTCGGCTACTGGCCTCGCCTGGCTGGGCTATGCGTTCGCGTATGGCGGCCTCGGCCAGCTGCTGGCCGGAATGTGGGAGTTCCGCAACAAGAACGTGTTCGGCGCCACGGCATTCTCCACGTATGGCGGGTTCTGGATCGGTCTCGGGCTATGGGTCGTGCTCGTCGCCCGGCAGGGGCCGTCGTCTGGAGTTGCGGCGCTTGCGTTCGCCAGCGCCACGGGCAAGGACATCGCCTGGATCCTGCTCGCCTTCGCGATCTTCAACACCTACATGCTGATCTGCAGCGCGCAGCTGAACGCGGCGGTGTTCACGGTGTTCCTGACACTGGAGCTGACCGAGATCGTCCTGTTCATCGGCGGCTTCGCGGCCAACGCCAACATCATCAAGGTCGGCGGCTACGTCGGCATCCTGACCGCGCTGGTGGCGTGGTACACCTCCGCGGCCGGCGTCTTCAGCGGCGTGTCGGGCCGCCAGGTGCTGCCGGTGGGAAGGCCGCTCATGAGCCTGAACCGCTGACGCTCGTGGCCTGACGTCCGTATGACCGGTGGCCGGTGCCCGACATGGGCACCGGCCACCAGTCGTTACGGCTGAGGCCTAGTGGCTGGCCTCGTACTTGGCGATGATCTGCGAGGGAATCCGGCCACGGTCGCTAACCGTGATGCCGCTGTCCTTGGCCCACGAGCGGATGTCAGCGCTGCGCTGACGATTCGCGGTCGTTCGCCGCTTTGTGCGCGTTGCCCGGCTTGATGCCCGGCGCGCCTTGTCCGCAAAACGGCTGACCACCTCGTCGAACTTTTGGCTGTGCTTCTCGCATAGGTCAATCTCGTAGTCTCGTCCATCGAGACTGAACGCTCGTGTCAGGTGCTCCCCGCCGGGAATCTCTTTTGAGTCGTAGTCGCAGGCGAATGTAACTGAGACCTTCTGTGCCACTGTGTCCCCCCTTCCCCCGTCGCACATGTATCCCCAGGTAGATCGTACCTGTAACGACAGTCAGGCCATGTTCTGACCGAGCTCATTGGGGCGTCCGCCCGGCGGCGGCCAGCCAGCGGCTCAGCTGGGGCGAGAGCCCGCGTCCCCGCGCTGGCGTGGTGCCGTGGAATGGCCGGGCGGCGGCCCGTACGGGAACGATTCAGCTGCCGGAGCTGGCAGGTAAGCCTCATCGGCACCGGGGTCACGGTCGTCTGTCTCCGCGCCGGAATCATCCGGCCGCACGCCGCGCGCATGGCGGCTGCCTCGCCCAGACGGCACTGACGGGAAGTCGGGGCCCCTGGCGCCGCCCCGGTACGAATCTGCGGCCGGGTCATCAGGGCGGTCGAAACGGCGGGCATCATCGGCGTAGCGGCCAGTCCCGTCATCCGGGTATCCGCCCGGTCCCGGTGCTCCCGGATAGGACTCGGTATCAGGACCGGCCCGGTGGCCGCGCGGCCCGGTCCCCGCGGGGTAGTCAGGGCCTTCCCGGTGCGAAGCCCGGTCTGGGTAGGAGGTGCTGTCCGGGTAGGAGGTGCTATCCGGGTAGGAGGTGCTGTCCGGGCGGGGGCGAGCAGCCGGGAAGGCGGCGGTCGGCCGGTCCTGGCTAGCCGATGGTGCTCGCTCGGCCGGGTAGCCCGATGGCGGATCAGACCGGCGGTGGTCCGGCTCGGGCACGCCACCGTGGTAGTCCGGCTCGGGAAGGGCTCTGTCGTAGTCCGGTCCCGCAGCGGCCCTGCGGTAGCCCTGCTCCCGGTAATCCTCGCCCGGGTAGTCCTCGCCCGGGTAGCCCTCGCCGCGGTAACTGGTGTCCGGAAGATCCTGCCCGTGGTGCGGCCGGAAATCCTGCGGGCCGCGGGAATCCTGCGGGTCTGGGTACTCGTAGTCCGCCGCGCTCGGCAGCCGGGACTCGATCGGCTCGGCCTCGTGCGCGTCCCAGGGCTCCCCGGCCTGCCCCTGGCCGACGGCCCCGGCTCCTGGTCCGCTGCTGAGCGTCTCCACCATCCTGGGCAGGTCAGCGATAGGCAGCCGGAAGGTACCGGTGCACATGCCGCCCTGCCAGATGCTGAACACCGCGACTCCGGTGTCCGCGTACCAGCTCAGTCTCATGCTGCGCGAACTGCCCCTGACGTCGAAAAACACCTCACCGAGACGAGGTAGCGGGGCTGCGTCGGACGCCGGCATGCTGCCTATCGTGACCCGGAAGCAGCAAGTTGTCTAGTTGATGCGTACATAGGCCGAGACGCCCTGCGGGCGACTGCGGTACATATTCGCTATCTGGCCTGCGCAGCGCCGCGATCCGATGGCATGATGGTGCGTCGGCTCGTTGACCCGGCTGCCCGCTCAATGGCAGCCGTTCCGCGGTTCCGGCCAAGTCCGGTCGCGGGAACACTACGGCTATGCCACGCGTTGCAATCTGCGACGGGGCGAATGCCGCATCGCGCGAGGTTTTGAGCGTTCAGCGAGCCGGACGCCCTGCTAGGCAAGGAACTTACACTGTGAGCTGGTTGAGGAGAGCTGTCAATGTCTGAGGTACGCCGTCAGGCCGCCCTGATGCAAAGGCCTAACTGGGGCTGGCAAGACGATGCTGCTTGCCGCGGCAATGACGTCGTGCTCTTCTTCGGACCGGACGGCGAGCGTCAGCCGGAGCGGGATATTCGCGAGCGCAAGGCAAAGGCGGTATGTGCCGCCTGCCCGGTGCGGGCAGAGTGCCTTGGCTACGCCGTGACCCGGCCGGAGAAGTACGGCACCTGGGGTGGCCTGAACGAGGACGAGCGCTCATCTGAGCGGCGTCGCCGGATGCGCCGCGCAAACGCTGCCTGACCCGCCCGGCTGGCGCCCGGCCTGCTGCTGACGCCCGGCCTGGCCCGGCCGCAGCCGGGTCAGCGACAATGGACAGCGTGATCTGCCTGCCATGCCGCGACCAGGACCATCAGGAGTGCCCTGGCGGTACAGGGTGCGATTGTCAGCATCAGCAGCGCGACCGGCCCGCTGAGCCTAGGCTGGGCTGGATCCGCCAGGGCCGGCGCTAGCATGCCGCGGCGAGCCAGCCGCCGAGGGCACCTGGGCGCGCCGCGCGGAATAGCGGCGCGGCCGAGGTCGTTGGCCAGACGCATGAGCCTACGCAGCCGCGAGGAGCAGACCGTGCCTTTGCTGACCGGGAACCGTAGTCGGCGCCCTAGCTGGACTGGCCTCTTGCGGCGACCCGGGCCCTTGCCGCTACGCTGTGCGGGAGCCGGAGGTAGCGCATGACCGCCGCCGGTAACCGGCCGGGCCGGTCCGGGTCACCTGATCCGGCGGCCGCCGTCCGCACGGAGGAGCGCCCCGAGATGGAGAGGCTGGCCGCCGAGGCCGCGCAGACCCTGGACGGAGCGCCGGCCGACGAGGTGATCAAGTGGGCCGCGCAGACGTTCGGCAGCCGGATCTGCATCACGTCATCGATGACGGACGCGGTGATCATCCATCTGGTTTCCCGGCTCACACCGGGCATTGACGTCCTGTTCCTGGACACCGGTTATCACTTCGCCGAGACCATCGGTACCAGGGACGCGGTCTCCGCCGTCTACCCGGTGAATGTCGTTAACGTGACGCCGGCCACTACCGTCGCCGAGCAGGACGCGGAGCTCGGCCCGAAGCTGTATGGCCGCAACCCGGACTTGTGCTGCTACCTGCGGAAGGTGGTCCCGCTAGAGAAGGCACTCGGGCCCTATGACGCATGGATAACGGGCGTGCGCAAGGACGAGACCGACTCGCGCAGCACCACCCGTGTGGTCCAGTGGGACTCCAAGCGACAGATGGTGAAGGTCAACCCGATCGTCGACTGGAGCCAGGAGCAGGTGGATACCTACATCGCCGAGCAGGGCGTGCTGGTGAACCCGCTGGTCTACGACGGCTACCCGTCGATCGGCTGCCAGACCTGCACCATGCGGGTGGAGGCCGGCGCCGATCCGCGCAGCGGCCGGTGGGCAGGAACCGCCAAGACCGAGTGCGGCATCCACACCTGAGCGGCACGGCGCCCAGTGACATTGCCCGTGCCGCAGCCGAATCACCTGGTGCTGAACCAGGTCCCCCCGCTGGCCGGATACGACGTGGCCGACGATCCCGCGCTGCTGGCGGCACTGCAGCGCGAGGGAGCGGGCTGGGCCGGTCCCGAGCTGCATAAGCTCGGCCTCCTGGCCGGCTCCGCGGCGACCCAGGAGCAGGCCAGGCTGGCCAACGAGCGCCCGCCCGTGCTGCGCACGCACGACAGGTACGGCCACCGGATCGACGAAGTCGAGTTCCATCCGGCCTGGCATCAGCTGATGACTACCGCGGTCTCCCATGGCCTGCACGCCACCGCCTGGGCTGATCCCGGGCCCGGCGCGCACGTCGCCAGGGCGGCCAGGTTCTACGTATGGACGCAGGCCGAGGCCGGGCACCTCTGCCCCGTCTCCATGACCTACGCCTGCGTCCCCGCGCTGCGGAACGCACCCGGGCTCGCTTCCCGGTTCGAGCCGCTGCTCGCCGCCACGACCTACGACCCCGGCTCGGCCCCCCCGGACGCCAAGGCATCCCTGCTGGCCGGGATGGCCATGACCGAGAAGCAGGGTGGCTCCGACGTCCGCGCGAACACCACGCGCGCCGAGCCCGCCGGCGACGGCAGCTACCTGCTCACGGGGCACAAGTGGTTCTGCTCGGCGCCCATGTGCGACCTGTTCCTCGTCCTGGCCCAGGCACCCGAGGGCCTGACCTGTTTCCTGCTTCCCCGGATACTGCCGGATGGCACCCGGAACGCCATGCACCTCCAGCGGCTCAAGGACAAGCTGGGCAACCGGTCCAACGCCTCATCAGAGGTCGAGTACGACGGCGCCCTCGCCTGGCGGGTGGGCGAGAGCGGCCGCGGGGTGGCCACCATCATCGAGATGGTCAGCGCCACCCGGCTTGACTGCGTGCTGGGCAGCGCCGCGGCGATCCGCCAGGCCTCCGTCGCGGCGGCGCACCATGCTGCCTTCCGCCGGTCGTTTGGATCCGAGCTTGTCTCGCATCCGCTGATGGCCTGTGTGCTGGCCGATCTGGCCCTCGAAGCCGAGGCGGCTACCTCGCTGGCGATGCGGCTGGCCGGGGCGGCCGACCGGGCCGCGCGCGGGGACGCGGCCGAGGCTGCGCTGCTGCGGCTCGCGCTGCCCGCCGCCAAGTACTGGGTCTGCAAGCGCACGCCGGCGGTCACCGCCGAGGCGCTGGAATGCCTGGGCGGCAACGGGTACGTCGAGGAGTCCGGCCTGCCCCGGCTGTACCGTGACGCGCCGCTGAACTCGGTCTGGGAGGGCTCGGGGAACGTGACGGCGCTCGACGTGCTGCGCGCCCTGACCCGCTCGCCGGGCACCGCCGACGCGCTGCTGGCCGAGATTGACCTCGCCGCGGGGGCCGACCGCAGGCTCGATCACGCGGCCGTGCTGCTGCGCGCGGAACTCAAGGAGGCGAGCGCGGCCGCGGCGGACCAGGCGCAGTACCGCGCACGCCGGCTGGCCGCCTCGGTCACCGTGCTGCTCCAGGCGGCGCTGCTGGCCAGGCACGCGCCGGCGGCCGTCAGCGAGGCGTTCTGCGCGTCCCGGCTGGCTCGCCCCGACGGGGCCGGGCCCGGCGGCCCCGGCGCGCCGTTCGGGATGCTGCCGGACGGGCTGGACCTCGCTGCGGTGCTCGGCCGGTCCAGGACCGTCGTTCCCCGGTAAGGTCAGCGGATGCGCGTCTGGCCGGGAGCCGCCTATCCGCTCGGTGCTACCTGGGACGGATCAGGCACCAATTTCGCACTCTTTTCCGAAGTCGCTGATGGAGTGGAACTGTGCCTGTCCGACCCTGACGCCGGGCCCGGCGAGACGCGGATCGCGCTGTCCGAGGTGGACGGCTTCGTCTGGCACTGCTACCTGCCCGGGGTCAGCCCCGGGCAGCGGTACGGATACCGCGTGCATGGCCCGTACGATCCGCGGCGTGGCCACCGGTGCAATGCGGCCAAGCTCCTGCTCGACCCCTACGGCAAGGCGGTCGAGGGCGACGTCCGCTGGCACCAGGCCCTGTTCTCTTACCAGCACGGTGATCCGGAGGCGATGAACACTGACGACAGCGCTCCGTTTATGCCGCGCAATGTCGTGATTAACCAGGATTTCGACTGGTCTGGTGACCGCCAGCCGCGCACGCCCTACCACGAGACCATGATCTACGAGGCGCATGTGCGCGGCCTGACCATGCGCCATCCCGGTGTCCCGGCCGAGCTGCGGGGCAGCTACTCGGGCATCGCGTCGCCGGCCATCATTGACCACCTGAAGCGGCTCGGGGTCACCGCCATCGAGCTGATGCCTGTGCACCAGTCCGTGCCCGAGCAGGGCCTCAGCGCGCGGGGACTGACCAATTACTGGGGCTACAACACGATCGCGTTCCTGGCCCCGCACAATCGCTATTCGTCCTCATCGGAGCCGCATGGCCAGGTCAGCGAGTTCAAGTCAATGGTCAGGGCCCTGCACGAGGCGGGCATTGAGGTCATTCTCGATGTCGTCTACAACCACACGGCCGAGTCCGGCGCCCTCGGCCCGACGCTGTCATTCCGCGGCATCGATAACGCCGCCTATTACCGGCTGGCCGACACCGACCCGCAGGTCTACCTGGACTACACCGGCTGCGGCAACAGCCTCAACGTGCGGCACCCGCACGCGCTGCAGATGATCATGGACTCACTACGCTACTGGATCCAGGACATGCATGTCGACGGCTTCCGCTTTGACCTGGCCTCGGCCCTGGCCCGCGAGCTGCACGACGTTGACAAGCTCGCCACGTTCTTCGACCTGGTCCAGCAGGATCCGCTGGTATCGCAGGTGAAGCTCATCGCCGAGCCGTGGGACGTCGGCGAGGGCGGGTACCAGGTCGGCAAGTTCCCGCCCCTGTGGACGGAATGGAACGGCAAGTACCGCGACGCCGTCCGGGACCTGTGGCGGGGCGAGCCCGCCACGCTGCCGGATTTCGCCTCGCGGCTGACCGGCTCCAGCGATCTGTACGAGACCAGCGCCAGGCGCCCCGTCGCCTCGGTGAACTTCGTCACCTGCCATGACGGATTCACGATGCAGGATCTGGTCAGCTACAACTTCAAGCACAACGAGGCCAACGGCGAGGACGGCCGGGACGGGTCTAACGACAACAGGTCCTGGAACTGCGGGACGGAAGGGCCAACCGATGACCCCGCCGTGACCGAGCTCCGCGCGCGGCAGGTGCGGAATTTCCTGGTCACGCTCTTCTGCTCGCAGGGCATTCCCATGCTGCTGGCCGGCGATGAGCTTGGCCGCACGCAGCGGGGCAATAACAATGGCTACTGCCAGGACAACGAGCTGTCGTGGGTGGACTGGGAAGGCTTGGAGCAGCACGCGGATCTGCTCGAGTTCACCTGCGCCCTGTCGGAGCTGCGCCGCGCCCACCCGGTGTTCAGGCGGCGGCGGTTCTTCAGCGGCCGGACCGGATCGGCGCAGGACGCGGACGGCGCGCGGCAGGACATCGTCTGGCTGGCCCCGGCCGGGCATGAGATGACCGACCGTGACTGGAGCGCGGGCTACGCCAGGTCCCTGGCCGTGTTCCTGAATGGCTCGGCCATCACCGAGCCAGGGCCCCGCGGCGAGTCCGTGCAGGATCAGGACTTCCTGCTCCTGGTGAACGCGCACAGCGCTCCGGTGACCTTCACCCTGCCGGGTAGCGCGTTCGCCGCGAGCTGGGATGTGGTGGTGGACACCTCGGGCGCGCGCCAGGAACCGGCGGCGTGCGGCGCCCGCGTCGCGGTCGCCGGGCGGGCGATGGCGGTGCTGCGGAGCACCGCGCCGGCCGGTGACAGCAGGCCCGGCTGACACGCTCAGGCGTGCTGGCCCGCCAGCGTCGCCGCGATCAGCCCAGGTCCGTTCTTCCGCCTGGCCCGCGCAGGAGGGCGCGCCGGGTCTGGTTAACTGCTGTCCGTGCGCCAGATCTATCCCCCGGCGCCGGGCGGACGCGAGATCGGCCTGGCCGAGCCCGGTCAGGCATCACCGGCGACCCTGGACGCGCTGGCCGAGCTGTATGCCTATCCGGACGACGCAGCGCTCGCCGGGCGGCCGTGGGTCCGCGCGAACATGGTGGCCAGCGCGGACGGGGCAGCGTGGCTGGCCGGCCGGGCCGGCGGCCTGTCCGGCCTCGCCGACCGCATGGTCTTCTCCGTCCTGCGCAGCCTCGCGGACGTGATCCTGGTCGGCGCCGGGACCGCGCGCGCCGAGCGGTACCGCGCGATGAGCCCCGCGGAGGCGTACCCGCAGCTGCGCGAGGGCCGGACCGCGACCCCGCCGATCGCGGTGGTCAGCCGCGCCCTGGACCTGGACCCGGACAGCCGGCTGCTGGCGGGCGAGGACGGCCGGGCCCGGACGATCGTGCTGACGACCGAGGCGGCGCCCGCTGACCGGCGCGCCGCGGCGGCGCGGCATGCTGACGTGATCGTCACCGGGGAGAGCCTGGTGACCGCCGGCGCGGCGGTCAGGGCGCTGGCCGCGCGCGGGCTGACGCGCATCATGACTGAGGGCGGCCCGACGCTGCTCGGCTTCATCTCCGCCGAGAGGCTGCTGGATGAGCTCTGCCTGACCTACAGCCCGATGCTGGTGGGCGGCGACGCCGGCCGGATCCTCCTGGCGCCGGCCGGCCAGGGCGGCTCCCGGCCGCTGGCCGGGCTGAGCCTCGCGCACGTACTGGAAAGTGAGGGCCACCTCCTGTGCCGGTATCTGTCGGCACCGGCCCGGTGATGCCCGTGGCGGTCAGGCGCCCTTGCGGAGCCGGTCCAGCGCCTCGGCCAGGATGGCGGCGCCGTCGGTATCGTTGCGGCGCTCCTTCACGTAGGCCAGGTGCGTCTTGTAGGGCTCCGCATGCGGCGGAGCAGGCGGGTTCGCCTCGTCCTGGCCGGCCGGGAAGCCGCACCGCGGGCAGTCCCACGTGTCAGGAACCGCCGCGTCGCTGGCGAAGCTGGGAATGGTCTCGTGCCGGTTACAGCACCAGAAGGAGACCCGCACCCGCGGTGCGGCCTCGCCGCGTTCCGCCTCGCCCATCGGCCCCGCGCCTACTCGGCTGCCGCGAATGGCGTTGCCACTACTCACTGCTCACCCCTCGCTTAGTGACGTGCTAACTGCTGATACCGCGGCGATGCTGGCCGGATGCCAGGGAACTGTCAGCGGTTAATCAGCAGGTTGAGCGCGACGATGCACACGAACCAGAGAACGCCGGTGAAGACCGTGATCCGGTCCAGGTTGCGCTCGACCACCGAAGATGAGCCGAGCGACGACGAGACTCCGCCGCCGAAGAGGTCGGACAGCCCGCCGCCCTTGCCCTTGTGCAGCAGGACAAGGAGCATCATGAGCAGGCTCGAGAGAATGAGGACGATAGATATGGCGAGAATCACTGCTTCCGGTCGTCCCTCCGCGTGTACCGCTCAAGCATTGGCGATCACCTCATGATACCGGCAGATCCCGACGAACTCACCGGCATCGAGGCTCGCGCCGCCGACCAATGCGCCGTCAATGTCCGGCTGCTCCATGATGGCTGCCATGTTGCCGGGCTTAACTGACCCGCCATACAGAATACGCACAGAGGCAGCCACCGCGTGCCCGTGAACGCCCGAAAGATGGCCGCGGATCGCGCCGCACACCTCCTGCGCGTCGGCCGGGGTGGCCACCTCACCGGTGCCTATCGCCCATACCGGCTCATAAGCCACCACCATGCTGGCTACCTGGTCACCGGTGATGCGATCCAGCCCCCCGTCTACCTGGCCGAGCGTGTGGCTGAGCTGGCCGCCGGCCTGCCGGACCTCCAGGGTCTCCCCGACGCACAGCACCGGCGTGATGCCGGCCCGGAAAGCAGCGTGCACCTTCGCGTTCACCACGGCATCGCCCTCACCGTGGTGCTGCCGCCGCTCCGAGTGGCCGGCCAGCACGTAGCTGCAGCCCAGCTTGGCCAGCATCGCGCCGGATACCTCGCCGGTGTACGGCCCCTCGTCGTGGGCCGAGATGTCCTGGGCACCGTAGGCCAGCCGCAGCTTGTCTCCCGCCACCAGGGTCTGCACGCTGCGCAGGGCGGTGAACGGCGGCAGCACGGCCACGTCCGCCGCGTCGAAATCCTTGCCGGTCAGCGTGAACGCGAGCTTCTGGGTCAGGGCCAGAGCCTCGAAATGGTTCTTGTGCATCTTCCAGTTGCCGGCGATCAGCGGCTGACGGGCAGCCTGGCCGCGGCTCACGCGGCATCCTCCAGCGCGGCCAGCCCCGGCAGCGTCTTGCCCTCGAGATACTCCAGGCTGGCCCCGCCCCCGGTGGAAATGTGCGTGAACTGGCTCTCCGCGAAACCCAGGGCCCTAACGGCCGCCGCGGAGTCACCGCCGCCGATTACGGTCAGCCCGTCAACGTGGCTGATTGCCTCGGCCACCGCCCTGGTGCCCGCGGCGAAGGCGGGGAACTCGAAGACCCCGACCGGCCCGTTCCAGAACACCGTCCTGGCGTCGGCCAGCCTGCTGGCGAACAGCTCGCGGGTGGCCGGTCCCATGTCGAGGCTCTCCCGGTCGGGGGGAAACCCGGTCACCGGGAAGACGTCATGCCGGGCGTCGGCGGCATAGCCGGTCGCGCCAACCAGGTCAACGGGCAGCACCAGTTCCACGCCGCGCCGGGCGGCCTCGGCCAGGACGCCGGACACCTGCGGGATCTGGTCGGCTTCCAGCAGCGACTGGCCGACCTCGTAGCCGCGGGCGGCCAGGAAGGTGTAGGACATCCCGCCCCCGATGATCAGCCGGTCTGCCTTGTCCAGCAGGTTGGCGATCACCGCCAGCTTGTCGGAGGGCTTCGAGCCGCCCAGTACCACTGCGTACGGGCGGGCCGGGCTGTCGGTGAGCCTGCGCAGCACCGCGACCTCCGCGAGCACCAGGTCCCCCGCGGCGTGCGGGAGCAGCGCGGGCAGGTCGAAGACGCTGGCGTGCTGGCGGTGCAGCGCGCCGAATCCGTCGCCCACGTACAGCTGCGCCAGTGCCGCGAGCCGTCCCGCCAGCCCGGCCCGCTGGGCGTCGTCCTGGCTGGTCTCGGCCGGCTCGAAGCGGATATTCTCCAGCAGCGCGACATCCCCGTCGGCCAGGCCCGCGGCGACGCTGGCCGCGGATTCGCCGGCGGCATCCGCGGCCAGGGCCACGTCCTGCCCGAGCAGCTCAGTCAGCCGGGTGGCCACCGGCGCCAGCGACGGGCCGCCGGCGGCGCGCTCGGCGTAGCTGGCGCCCGCCGGCAGGCCCAGGTGCGCGCAGATGAGCACTCGTGCTCCCCGGCCCGCCAGCTTGCCGATGGCGGGCAGGGTCGCCCGGATCCGGCCATCGTCGGTGATCGCGGCTCCGTCCATCGGGACGTTCAGGTCGGCCCGCAGGAGCACCGTCCGGCCGCTGACCGGCAGATCGTCGATACCTCTCATGGCCGGCTGGGCAGCCCGGCGCCCACCAGGGCAGTCAGGTCCGCGAGCCGGTTGGAGTAGCCCCACTCGTTGTCGTACCAGCCGATCACCTTCACCTGGTCGCCCGCGGCCATGGTGAGCAGGGAGTCGAAGGTGCAGGAGTACGGGGTCCCGACGATGTCGGATGAGACGATCGGGTCGCTGGTGAAATGCAGGTAGCCCTTCAGCGGGCCGTCGGCGGCGGCGCGGTAGGCGTTGTTGACTTCCGCCACGGTCACCTCGCGCTCCAGCTGGACGACCAGGTCGGTGACCGACCCGTCGATGACCGGCACGCGCATGGAGATCCCGTCCAGCTTGCCGGTGAGGGCCGGCAGCACCAGGGACGTCGCGCGGGCGGCGCCGGTCGTGGTCGGGATGATGTTCTGCGCCGCGGCCCTGGCCCGGCGCAGGTCCTTGTGCGGGAAGTCCTGGAGCACCTGATCGCTGGTATAGGCGTGGATCGTGGTCATCATGCCCCGGACGATGCCGAAGCTGTCCAGCAGCACCTTGGCCATCGGCGCCACGCAATTGGTGGTGCAGGAGGCGTTGGAGATGACGTCATGGCTCGCGGGATCGTACTGGTCGTCGTTAACGCCCAGGACGATGGTGATGTCCTCGTCCGTGGCCGGGGCGGAGATGACCACCTTCCTGGCGCCCGCGTCCAGGTGCTTGCGGGCATCGGCGGCCTTGTTGAACCGGCCGGTGGACTCGACCACCACCTCCACGCCGAGCTCGCCCCAGGGCAGTGCCGCGGGATCGCGCTCGGCGAGGACCCTGATCTGACGGTCCCCGACCCGGATCACGTCGCCGTCCACGCTCACGTCCGCGCCGAGCGTGCCGAGCACCGTGTCGTATTTCAGCAAGTGCGCGAGCGTCGCCGCGTCCGTCAGGTCGTTGGCCGCGACGACCTCGATGTCGGAGGCGCCCCCCGCCCCCGCCTCGATGGCGCGCCACAGATTGCGCCCGATACGCCCAAAACCATTGATCCCCACCCGGACGGTCACCGTCGCGCTCTCCTTTACATCCGTAGCATGAGTGGCCCGTCACGCTGCCTGCGCGCTTACGCCGATCCTCCGACCGAACCCTACACTGCGAGCGCGGCGATTCAGGGAACGAGCATGTCCGCGGTCAGGTGCGCTTCCGTGCTCGGCACGCCGAGCTCGATCGCCCGCCGGTCGGCCAGCGCCAGCAGGCGGCGGATGCGGCCGGCAATGGCGTCCTTGGTCAGGGCTGGCTCGGCGAGCTGCCCGAGTTCCTCAAGGCTCGCCTGGCGATGCTGGATCCGCAGCTCGCCCGCCACGATCAGGTGCTCGGGTGCCTCTGCGCCGAGGATCTCCAGCGCCCGCTCGACCCGTGCGCCCGCGGCCACCGCCGCGCGGGCGCTGCGGCGCAGGTTCGCGTCGTCAAAGTTCGCCAGCCGGTTCGCCGTCGCCCTGACCTCACGGCGCATGCGCCGCTCCTCCCAGGCCAGCACGCTGTCGTGGGCACCGAGCCGGGTGAGCAGGGCGCCGATCGCGTCACCGTCCCTGACCACCACGCGATCCACGCCGCGCACGTCCCTGGCCTTTGCGTGGATCTTGAGCCGCCGCGCGGCGCCGACCATGGCCAGGGCCACCTCCGGCCCCGGGCAGGTGAGCTCGAGCGACATGGAGCGGCCCGGCTCGGTCAGGCACCCGTGGGCCAGGAACGCTCCGCGCCAGGCGGCCTCGCAGTCGCAGGCGGTCCCCGAGACGACCTGGCGGGGAAGCCCTCGTACCGGCCGCCCGTGGTTATCGACCAGGCCCGTCTGACGGGCCAGCCCGTCGCCGTCCTTGTGCACCCTGACGACGTAGCGGTTGCCCTTGCGCAGGCCGCTCGGGGCGAGCACGATCAGCTCCGAGGAGTGGCCGAATACCTCGGCGATGTCCTTGCGCAGCCGCCGCGCCGCCGCGCCGGTGTCGAGCTCGGCCTCCACCACGATGCGTCCCGCCGCCAGGTGCAGGCCCCCCGCGAAACGCAGCAGCGTCGATACCTCGGCCTTCCGGCAGCATGGCTTGAGCACCGTCACGCGGCTGAGCTCGTCCTTGACCAGGCCCGTCAGCGCCATCGATCTCATCCCCCCTCAAAAATCTGCGCGAACGCGCCGGCCAGCCGCCGCGGGTCGTGGCGGGGTGATCCGTCCCCCATGGCCAGATCAGCCAGCACGAGCCTGCCGCCGAGAAGGTCCGCGGCCTTCTCCAGCTCGGATGTCGTTCCCGTTGCCGCTTCCCGGTCGGCGAGCACGACGTCGATCCTCAGCTCCGGAGCATGCTCAGCTAGTACCTCCAGGTGAGCGTGCGGGGAGAACCCGGCGGTCTCCCCCGGCTGCGGCGCCAGGTTCAGCACCACGAGCCTGCGCGCTGGGGTGACGAGCAACGCCCGCGCCAGTTCCGGCACCAGCAGGTGCGGCAGGACGCTGGTGAACCACGAGCCCGGCCCGAGCACCACCCAGTCTGCCGATCCGACCGCCGCCACGGCCTCGGGGCAAGCGGGCGGGTCGGCAGGTATCAGTGCTACTGACCGTACCCGTCCCGTCGTCGTGGCGCAGGCTACCTGGCCGCGAACGGTAGTGATCTGGAAGGGAAAGGCCGGGTCAGCCCCCTCGACGTCCACGGCGAGATCCAGCGGAACCGACGCCATCGGCAGCACCCGGCCATGGGCCCCCAGCAGCCGGCCGACCCAGTCGAGTCCCTGCACCGTGTCGCCGAGAAGCTCCCAGAGCGCAACGATCAGGACATTACCGACGGCATGGCCGCCGAGATCCTGGTCCCCGGTGAACCGGTGCTGCACGACCCGGGTCCAGGTGGTGCCCCAGGCGTCATCGCCGCACAGCGCGGCCAGTGCCATCCGCAGGTCACCGGGCGGCAGCACCCCGAACTCGCGGCGCAGCCTGCCGCTGGAGCCGCCGTCATCGGCGACCGTCACCACGGCCGTCAGCTGGCGGGTCACCCGGCGCAGCGCAGACAGCGACGCGTACAGGCCGTGCCCGCCGCCGAGCGCGACCACCGGGCGGCTCAGAGGGCGGCCCGCGCCGGGCGGGGCGCTGGGCACCGGATCCGTAGGCTCTGGCATCGTGGCCTACTCGCGCCCGAGGTCCCGGTGCGTGACCTGGACGCCCGGCCACGATCCGGCGAGCCTGGCCGCGAGCTGCTCGGCGACGGCCACGCTGCGGTGCTTGCCGCCGGTGCAGCCGATGGCGATCATCAGGAAGTGCTTGCCCGCGCCCTCGTAGCCCGCCAGGGTTACCCGCACCGCCTCGGTGTACGCGCGCAGGAAGTCATCCGCCCCGGGCTGGCCCAGCACATAGTCCCTGACGTCCTGATCCTGGCCGGTCAGCGGCGCGAGGTGCGGCACCCAGTGCGGGTTGGGCAGGAAACGGCAGTCCGCGACCATGTCCGCGTCGACCGGCAGGCCGTACTTGAATCCGAACGAGACGACGTTCACCCTCAGCGTGGTATCGGCGTCGCCGCCGAAGGCGTCACGCATCCGGGATCGCAGGTCATGGACGTTGAGCCCGGAGGTGTCGAGGACCAGGTCGGCCTGCCCGCGCAGGCCCTGGAGCTGCTCGCGCTCCGCCGCTATCCCATCCACCACCCGGCCGCTGTCCTGCAGCGGATGGGGACGGCGGACGCTGTCGAACCTGCGGACCAGAGTGTCGTCGCTGGCCTCGAGGAAGACCACGTAGGGGCGCACTCCGCGGGCATCGAGCTCGCCGATGGCGGACTTGAGATCGGTCGAGAACGCGCGGCTCCGGACATCCACCACCGCGGCGAGCCTGGGCACCGCGCCCGTGGCCCGCCTGGCCAGGTCCGCCATCATCGGCAGCAGGCCGGGCGGCACGTTGTCCGCGACGAACCAGTCGAGATCCTCCAGCGACTTGGCCGCGGTACTGCGCCCGGCACCGGACATGCCGGTAATGATGACGATCTCGGGAGCTGTGTCTTCGGCCGTCATGCCCCCGCGCCCCCCGCCTGGCCCGACCGCAGCGCGGTGACGACCGCCTCGGCGATCCGCGGCCCGAAGCCCGGCAGCTCGGCGATCTGCTCGGCCGGCGCCTGGCGCAGCTTGCGGACGGAGCCGAAGTGCCGCAGCAGCGCGGCCCGGCGGGCCGGGCCCAGGCCCGGCACCCCGTCAAGCTCGCTGCTGGTCAGGGCGGCATCCCGTTTCTTGCGGTGGAACGTGATCGCGAACCTGTGCGCCTCGTCGCGCACGCGCTGGAGCAGGTACAGGCCCTCACTGGTACGCGGCAGGATAACCGGGCTGTCCTGGCCCGGCAGCCAGACTTCCTCCAGCCGCTTGGCCAGGCCGCAGACGGCGACGTCGACGATGCCGAGTTCCTCGAGCGCGCGTACCGCGGCATCCACCTGGCCCGGCCCGCCGTCGATCACCACCAGGTTGGGTGGGTAGGCGAACTTGCGCTGCCGGGCGGCCTCGGCCGCCGTTCCGGCGGCCAGCGGATCGCCGAGGGTATCGAGCTCTCCGGTCGCCTCGCGCTCCTCCAGGTAGCGCCGGAACCTGCGCATGATCACCTCGTGGACGGACGCGATGTCATCGGTGCCGTCCAGGCCCCTGATGCTGAACCTGCGGTACTCCGACTTGCGGGCCAGCCCGTCCTCAAAGACGATCATGGACGCGACGACATGGGTGCCCTGCAGATTGGACACGTCGTAGCACTCGATCCGCAGCGGCGCATCGTCGAGCCCGAGCGCCTCCTGGATCTCGTGCAGCGCCCGGCTGCGGGTTGTCAGGTCACTCGCGCGCCTGGTCTTGTGCAGCGCCAGCGACTCGGCCGCGTTCCTGGCCACGGTGGCCAGCAGGGCCTTCTTGTCACCGCGCTGCGGGACCCGGAGGCTGACCCGGCCGCCTCGGCGGGCGGCCAGCCATTCCTCGACCGCCGCCGCCCCCGGCGGCAGATCCGGCACGAGCACCTCCCTCGGCACCGCCGTGCCCGGGCCGCCGGGGCCGGCCGCGCCCCCCGCAACGCGGTCATCGCGGTAGACCTGGCCGAGGAAGTGCTCGACGAGCTCGGCCGTGCTGATGTCCTCGACCTTGTCGACCACCCAGCCCCGCTGCCCGCGCACCCGGCCGCCGCGCACGTAAAACACCTGGACCGCGGCCTCTAGCTGATCTTCCGCCAGCGCGATCACATCGCAGTCCGTCCCGTCGGGAAGGACGACGGCCTGCTTTTCCAGCGCTCGCTGCAGCGCCTGTATGTCGTCGCGCAAGCGGGCCGCGCGCTCGTACTCCTCCGCGTCGGCGGCGCGGCGCATCTCGGCCTCCAGCCGCCTGGTGAATCTGCCGGTCTGCCCGGCCATGAAGTCGCAGAATTCCTCGGCCAGGCGCCGGTGCTCGTCGGCATCGATCCGGCCCACGCACGGCGCGGCGCACTTGCCGATATACCCGAGCAGGCAGGGGCGGCCAATCTGGCCGGCGCGCTTGAATACCCCGGCGGAGCACGTCCGCACCGGGAACACCCGCAGCAGCGTATCGACGGTGTCCCTGATCGCCCACGCGTGCGAGTACGGGCCGAAGTAGCGGGTGCCGCGCCGCTTGGCGCCCCGCATGACCGTCACCCTCGGGTACTCCTCGTCCATGGTGACGGCGAGGTAGGGATAGCTCTTGTCGTCGCGGTACCGGACATTGAACCGGGGGTCGAACTCCTTGATCCAGGAGTACTCCAGCTGGAGGGCCTCGACCTCGGTGCCCACGACCGTCCAGTCCACGGCCGCCGCCGAGCGCACCATGCCCTGAGTCCTCGGATGCAGCCCGGCGAAGTCGGCGAAGTAGGAGTTCAGGCGGGAGCGCAGGCTCTTGGCCTTGCCAACGTAGATCACCCGGCCGTGCGCATCACGGAACCGGTAGACCCCCGGCGACTCGGGAATCGAGCCGGGGGCTGGCCGGTAGCTCGCCGGATCTGCCACGTGGTAACTCTATGCGGGCCAGCGCCCGGCCGGGGTTGGCGGCGGCAGTTCGGGCCGGCCAGGTATGCCAGGCTGTGCGGGTGCTGACAGCTACCGTGGCCTGCGCGCTGGCCGCCATCGCCTGGGCGTATCTGCTGCTGGGCCGGGCCGGGTACTGGCGGACCGATCAGCGGCTGCCGGCCAGCGCGGCCGGGCCCCGGCCCGATCCCGGGCCCTGGCCGGGCGTGGTGGCGGTCGTGCCGGCCAGGGATGAGGCCGTCATGCTCCCGGTGACACTGCCGACCCTGCTCGCGCAGGATTACCCGGGCCCGTTCGGCATCGTCCTGGTGGACGACGACAGCTCTGACGGCACAGCCCAGGTCGCCGGCCGCATCGGCCGCACCGCGGGCCGTCCCGGCCGCGAGCTCAGGATCATCTGCGGTACCCGTGCTCCCGGCGGCTGGGCCGGGAAGGTATGGGCGATGGCCCAGGGACTGCGGGCCGCCGGTGACGCCGAGTACGTGCTATTCACCGACGCCGACATCGCCTACCAGCCGGGATGCCTGGCCGCGCTGGTACGCGCGGCGGAGGCCGACAACCGCGCGATTGTCTCGCAGATGGCCCTGCTGCGGGCCGACACCGGCTGGGAGCGGCTCCTGGTCCCGGCCTTCGTCTACTTCTTCGCCCAGCTCTACCCGTTCCGGCGGGTGAACCGGCCAGGGGCGCGCGGCGCCGCGGCGGCCGGCGGGTGCATGCTGGTCAGGCGGCGGGATCTGGCCGAGGCCGGCGGCCTCGAGCGCATCCGCGGCGCCCTCATCGACGACGTAGCGCTCGGCCAGCTGATGAAGGGCCCCGCGGCGGCCGGGCGGTGCTGGCTGGGGCTCAGCACGGATATCACGAGCCTGCGGCCCTACCCGCGGCTGTCCGATCTGTGGGACATGGTCGCGCGGAGCGCCTACACCCAGCTGCGCTACTCGCCGGCCGCGCTGGCCGGCACGGTGGCCGGCCTGCTGTGGCTCTATCTCCTGCCGCCGGCCGCCGCCCTCGGCGGCCTGGCCGGGCTGGCGGCGGGCGGCGGCAGCCCATTCGGCTGGCTGGCCGCGGCCGGGCTGGCGGGCTGGTCCATCATGACCATCACCTACCTGCCCATGGTGGCGATGTACGGCCTGTCGCCGCCGCGGGCCCTGTGCCTGCCGCTGATCGCCGCCCTGTACGCGGCCATGACCGCCGATTCCGCGTGGCGCCACTACCGCGGCCGGGGCGGACAGTGGAAGGGACGGCCGCACGGACCGCAGGGCGCGATGGGCCAGGCAGCGTCATCTGGCTAGCTGCCGATGGCTCGCGGTCTAGGCGGTACAGCCAGCCGCTGCTGGCTAGCTGCGCGGTCATCGCCGGAGCCAGAGCGTGACGGTCATGCCGCGGAAGTGCCGCTCGGCGATCAGCGAGAAACGGCTCTCCAGCTCCCTGCTCTCCGCGCTGAACGCCACCGAGCGCAGCCGGGGGGAAGGTACCCGGCCGATGACCCAGATCCGCTGGTACCCGAGCATGAGCGGGCGGGTGACCGCCAGCGGCTTGTCGCGGCCCTGGAACGTTCCCGCGCGCACCGGCGGCACGGCCAGCGCGAAGTCGGTGATCTTCCGGAAGTCGCGCGGGTAGCCCAGCTCGGCCTTGCGGAAGAAGGCATTGAAGAAGAGCACCCCGTCGCCTGCGCGCGCGCTGGCCCCGACATAGGCCGACGGGCCGCCGTAGTCGAATCCCCGGCTCTGCGGGGTGCGGATACGGTGCTGCGGCCCGAGCTGCACGAGCAGCGCGCACAAGCACACGACCGCGCCCGGCACCCAGATCGCCGGCCGCGGGCCGGCGGCAGAACCCAGCCATCGCCCGATCCGGTACATCCCGGCGCCGGCCAGCAGGGCGGCGCCCGCCTCGCCGTACAGGACGTAGCGATCGACGTAGAACGGCCGCGCGATGAGGGACTCGAGGATCAGCACCGAGGCCGGCATGACGAGCAGCGGCACGGCCACGGACGGCAGCGACACCCCGCCCCGGCTCGGCCAGGCGGGCCGGAGCGGGGCCCGGCCTGTGCTGGCCCGGCCTGTGCTGGCCCGGCCCAGCCATCGCCGCAGTGCCGCCCTGGAGGGCAGCACGGCGGCGATGGCGCACGCGACCAGGAGCACGGCGACCGCGCTGACCGGGCTGAAGTAGTCGTGCAGCAGGACCTGCAGGGCATGCGGGCCAGGGCGTGCGATCCAGGCGACGGCGCCGTCCTCCCGGCTGCTGAGCACCACCAGGGGCGTCACCAGCAGTGCGCCGCCGGCCGCCGCGGCGGCCCAGTGCGCGGCGGCTCGCCGGCCGCAGTCAGACAGCAGGACGGTGATCGCGTGCGCCGTCAGGACGAGCAAAGACAGCTCGTTCAGGTACCCGCCCAGGGTCACCAGCGCGCCGTAGGCCAGCCACCGGCGTGCGATCAGCGCACCGGCGGCCGGGCCGGTCTCGGCGTCTATCGCGCGCACCAGGGCCAGGGTCGAGCCGATGACGCACGCGAACACCAGGGCATAGGAACGCGCGGTCTGCGCGTAGTAGCTGACGATGGGCGTCAGCGCCATGGTCAGGCCGCAGAAGAGCCCGGCCCATCCCGATCCGGTGAGCCGCCGGCCGATGATCACCGTCATCGCCACGGCGGCGATCATGCTGATCACCGAGGGGACGCGCATGATCGTGGGACTGGTACCCAGCGCCATCCAGCCGTGGATCAGCAGGTAGTACGTCCCGTGGACGGCATCGACATGGCGGAGCAGGTGGCCGAGCTGACGGAGGCTGAGCAGCGCGGCCCAGTGGGTCGCCACCTCATCGTTGCTCATGGAGCCGCGCGCTAGCCCTCGCAGCCCGTAGCAGGCCATCGTCACGGCCGCCAGGGCGGCCGGGGCGCAGGTGGCCGTCACCGCGCTGGCCCGGCTGCGTCCGGCCGCCACGCCGCCAGCAGCAGGCGGCCGGGGCGGGCTCTCGGGCCCGGCGCGGGAGAGCCCCGGATGGTGCTGTCCGGCGGGGGCCGGGCTCACGGCTGGCCATGCGGGTGGTCCAGGGATGCCGCGAAGGTCTCCCGCCACCGGCCGGGCGAGGTGACGCCGGCGGCCGCACGGCGATAGTCGGCGCGCAGCCGCGGCCATTCCCGTACCAGCCGGGCGTGCAGGATCAGGCTGCGCCGGGTGAGCGACCGGAACAGCTCAGGGTCGCGCTGATACCACGAGGTGGTGGCGCCATCGGCGGCTGAGACCAGGGCGCTGTCCAGGCTGGACAGCAGCCACCAGGATGCATCCTGATAGGGCAGCACGGCCAGCGGCTGCCGCCGCGCCCCCTGGCGCGGCGAGGTCAGCTGACGCGTCGCTCCCAGGGCGGCCTTGGCCAGCAGGCCGGCCTTGCTGCCCGGAGAGTTGATGTCTTTTCCCCTGGCCGGCGGCTTCCGCCGGCGGGGCGCAGGAAAGCTCTCGATGTCCGGTGCGGCCTGTGCGTCGCTGAACTGCGAGCGCAGCTCCCGGAGCTGCCCGAGCTTGGTGCGCAGATCGCGGTGCAGATGCTCCGGCCCCGCCAGCACATCCTCGATCGCCAGCAATCTGAGCGCGGCCGACGAGTACTGCATCGACAGCAGGTGCTGGACCTGTATTTCCCCGCTCTCAGCGACCAGCCGGCCGCCGCGCTCGTAGGGCGAGTGCAGCAGGGCGGAAACGACGCGGTTACGCACGTGATAGTAGGTCTGCCAGTCCAGGGCGTCGTTCTTGTCCTCCCACGGCACGTGCCACGCGGCCACGCCCGGCATCGAGACTGTCGGATCAGCCGGCCCGCCGGGCGCGCAGTCCGTATTCCGCGTCGTCCCATTTGATGAAGGCCGGCAGCGCGAGGCCTACCTCGTCGATGACCTGCACCGGGATCAGGCACATCCACCAGCCGTTATAGTCAGCGTCGACGCGGCGGTGCAGCCACGGAGTGTGCCGGAGGCTCTGCCGCCCGAAGTCATGCCGGTGCCTGGTGTGCGGCGCGGGCCCCCACCACCACTTGTAGGCCGCCACGGTCTCCCCGAGCGCGTGCAATACCGACCGGTCATGCAGGCTGAACATGTGCCCGCCGACGATTGTCGGCCGCCGCGCGAAGTCGGCGAAGGTCACGGCCCGCAAGATTCCCTCGGGCTCGACGTTGATGTCGTCGTCGAGAAGGAGCACGTAGTCGCTCTGGCCGGCCCGCACGGTCTCGTCCATCGCGCGGGAGAATCCGCCTGAACCGCCGAGGTTTCCCTGCTCGATGACCTGCAGCCGCCCGCCGAGCCCTTTCGCCGCGTCGGCGAAGTCCGGCTGGTCCGCCGCGCGGTCGGTGCCCTGATCGACGACGTAGACCGCATCGAGCAGCTCCCGTACCGGCGCGTCGCCACCGAGCGTGCGCAGCAGGTCCAGGAGGAAATCGGGCCGGTTGAAGGTCGTGATGCCGATGCTGATCCGGCCGGCGCGGGCCGGGGCCACCGGCGCGGCCCACTCCGCCTCCAGCAGCGTTGTCCCGGCCGGGCCGGCGACGACGTCGAACCAGTACCAGCCGCCGTCGATGAACTGCGTGAGCGGCAGCGCGCGCTCGATCGTCACCGGCTCGTCGGAGTCGATGCTGATCGCCTCGACCGGATGGCTGAGGCCCTTGGCGGTGGAGCGATACAGGACAATCGTCGCCCGGCCCGCCAGGCGAGCGCGAAGTGTCACCGTGGTCACGGTTGTCCATCGGCGCCAGTAACTCGCCGGGAAGGCATTGAAGTAGGTCCCGAAGGAGACCCGGCGGTCCCCCCTGATCACGGCGCTGCGGCGCGGGTCGGTGCCGGCCAGCCCGGCCGGCAGGCCGCCGCCGAAGCGGATGCTCGACTGGGCCTGGCCGACCGCCGCGTTAGCGAGGGATTCGATCAACGTATCGGCCAGCTTCTCGGCCTTCTGGTCAGCGGAGCGCCGCTGGGCGAGCCCGGCACCACGGTCCATGTTGGTCTCGACGTACAGCGGGACCACGTCAAGGTCCCCGGCGGGGAATACGACTCGCTGCAGGACCCGCAGGTCACGGGGCTCGGTATGTTCGCTGCTCACGTCCTGGCCCCTCGGCTGGTGGTCGGTACCCGGTTGGTGAAGAAAGGCTGCAGGCGGTTCTCGTACATGCTCAGCGCGGATCCGATGGCCATGTGCATGTCGAGGTACTTGTACGTCCCCAGGCGCCCGCCGAACAGCACGCCGGGCTCGCGCTCGGCCAGCTGCCGGTACGTCAGCAGCCGGGCCCGGTCCGCCGCGGCGTTAATGGGGTAATACGGCTCATCGCCGCGTTCGGCGAACCGCGAGTACTCGCGCATGATCACCGTCTTGTCCGCGGGGTACCAGTCACGCTCCGGATGGAAATGCCGGAACTCATGGATACGGGTGAACGGAACGTCCTGATCGGCGTAATTCATGACGGGCGTCCCCTGGAAGTCGGCGGTGGGGAGTACTTCCAGGTCGAAATCGAGAGTGCGCCAGCCCAGGTCACCCGCGGCGTACCCGAAATAGGCGTCCAGCGGGCCCGTGTACACGACCGGCACGCTGCCCAGCACGTCGGATCGCATCGTGGCGAAGTCGGTGTTCAGCCGTACCTCGATGTTCGGGTGGTCGATCATGCGCTCCAGCCACGCGGTGTACCCGTCGGCCGGCAGCCCCTCGAAGGTGTCGCTGAAGTAGCGGTTGTCGAACGTGTAGCGCACCGGCAGCCGCGTGATGATCTCGGCCGGCAGGTCGGCCGGATCGGTCTGCCACTGCTTGAAGGTGTAGCCGCGGATGAACGCCTCGTACAGCGGCCGCCCGACCAGTGACACGGCCTTCTGCTCCAGGCTGGCGGCCTGCCCGGCGCCCACCTCGGCCGACTGCTCGGCGATCAGCGCCCTGGCCTGCGCCGGGGATAGCGCCGCGCCGAAGTACTGGCAGATCGTGGCCAGGTTGATCGGCAGCGGATACACCCGGTCCTGGTAGATCGAGAACACCCGGTGCTGATAGCCGGTGAAGGACGTGAAGCGATTGGCGTAGTGCCAGACGCGGGCATTCGACGTGTGGAACAGGTGGGCGCCGTAGCGGTGTATCTCTATCCCCGTCTGCGGTTCCGGCTCGCTGTAGGCGTTGCCGCCGATGTGGTGGCGGCGCTCGATGACCAGCACCCGCAGGCCCAGGTCGACGGCACACCGCTCGGCGATCGTCAGCCCGAAGAAGCCGGATCCGACGATCACGAGGTCGACGTTCACGCGCCCGCCGGCCACGCGGGCTCGCGCCTCGGCCCGGCCGGCATCTCCTGGTCGCCGTAGCTCCACTGCGCGCCGTACTCCCAGGCCGACCAGGCCGGCTGGGCCCTGGTCAGCAGTTCCTGGTCAAGCCGCTCGCTGAAGTGCGCCACGACCGGGCGGTACACCGCGCGACGGCACCACCACGGGATCAGCCGGTACCCTCCGCGGATCATCACGTTCCTGGCGTACTCGGCCGCTGAGGTGAATCCCTGCCGGCGGAACTCGCGCTGCAGCCGCAGCTCGGAGCGCAGCAGGCTCGTTCCGCCCCGCCGCTTGAATGCCTCCGCGCCCACCCGGTAGAAGATCAGCGGCTCGGCCACGTTGACCGCTCGCGCGCCGTTGCCGAGCATCCGGGCAAACAGCGCGTAGTCCTCCATCAGCCGGAGGTCGCCGTAGCCGCCCGCGGCGAGAACGGCGTGCCGCCGGTAGACGACGGTCGGGTGATTGAACGGGTCGTGCATCCGCGCGTAGCGCTGGATCTGGTCGGGATCGGTCGGCGGGACGCGCTGCCCGACGATGTCGTCGGTGTCCGCCATGAACTCCAGCAGGCCGCTGCCGACGATATCCGCGTCCTTGATGAGCGGCAGCTCCACCTCGAAGCGGTACGGCATCGCCACGTCGTCGGCATCCATGCGAGCGATCACATCGAACCAGCTCGCGGCCAGCCCGCGGTCGAGGGCAGGTCCCAGGCCGCCGCCCCGCTGCAGCGGGACGAACGTCACGGGTACCGGGCTGGTCGCCCGGAGCTCATCCAGGCACCCGGCGAGCTCGTCGCGCACCGGCCCGTCGCGCACGATGACCACCTGATCGGGCCGCACGGTCTGATCGTCGACCGCGCTGCGCAGCGCTCGCCGGACGTAATCGCACCGGTCGCCGTCATACACCGACAGCAGGAGCGAGAAAGGCTCGTGCATACGCAGGATTCACCTTCCGTCTTTGGCGGTTTTCGGGCCGGCCCGCGCGCTGCGCCCAGGTCAGGGATCGCGCAGCCGGTGGCTGGAGCCGGGGCCCGAACTGACCGTAGAAGCGGCACCTGACGATCTGGATGCTTCTGCTTGTACGCAGCCAGGCGGCTGAATGAACGATGGCAGACGTCAGCCTGCGCGGCGGCGTGGCTGATTACTGTCGGCTGCGAGCCTGGATCGCGGCTGGTCAGCCGGGACCGCCAGGCGCCATCACGCTGCGACCCGCGAGGTGCCCGGTTGAAGATATTCCTGCATATCGGCGAGCCCAAGACGGGCACGACGTTTCTGCAGCAGGTCATGTGGCGCAACCGCGCCCAGCTCGCAGCCCGCGGCGTCGTGCTGCCCGGCCATCATCCCCAAGATCATTTTCGGGCTAGTCAGGACCTGCGCGGCATCGCCCAGCTGGCCTCCGACCCGGCCGGGTCATGGACCGGCGAGTGGGAGGTCCTGGCCCGCCAGGCGCAGCAGGCGCCGAGGGCGGCCGTCATCTCGCACGAGCTGTTCTGCGCGGCGGATGCCGGGCAGGCTGATCGCGCGGTGCGATCACTGCAGCCGGCCGAGGTGCACATCGTGCTGACCGTGCGGGACATCGCGACGCTGCTGCCCGCCGAATGGCAGGAAAGCGTGAAGCACCGCAATGTCCGTGCGTGGGAGGACTGGCTGGCGGACGTGATCGACCACGAGTCCGTCGCTGCCGACCGGCGCCAGTGGTGGTTCTGGCGCGTGCATGACACGCTGGCGATCCTGGACATCTGGTCCCGCCATGTGCCGCCGGAGCGAGTGCACGTGATCATGACCGCACCGCGAGGATCAGCCAGCGGGCTGCTGTGGCAGCGTTTCGCGTCCTTGCTCGACATCGACCCCGGCAGCGTCGACCTCACCCGCGCCCGGCCGAATTCCTCGCTCGGGATACCCGAGATCGAGTTCCTGCGACGACTGAACCAGGTCCTGCCCGACGAGATCCCCGACTGGTTCTACATGTGGAATGTCAAGGAAGCGATCGCTCACCAGGCTTTTGCCGCCCGGCCCCCCGGCGGCCGCCTGACGCTCCCCGCCGACCGGGATGGCTGGGCCGCCCGGCACGCGGAGATCCTGATCGCCGGCCTCACCGGCTCCGGGTACAGCCTCGTCGGTGATCCCGGCGAGCTGGCGCCGGCGCCGGTCACGGAGCCGGGCATCAGTCCCGCCGACCAGCCGGCCGAGCCGGTACTCGACGCCGCCGTGCACGCCGCGGCGGCGCTGGTCGTCCGCCAGTACCGAAAGGCGCACCCGGCGGCCAGGCCAGAAAAAGACCAGGGCGGCCAGCGCGGGCTGGTCCGCCGGGTCGAGTCCACGGTGGTCTCCTCCCCCGGCTCAAGCGGACGGTCCGGCAGCTGAGCAGCCGCCATCGCGCGGTGCGCAGCCTGCGCATCCTGGCGTGGCAGGCGGTCGAGCGGTCCAGGGTGTGGAGACATCGCTAACATGGCCGACCGTCCCGGCCTGACCCGGCCCGGCCGGCCTCGGGTGGTCGCGGTCGTCGTCACCTACAACCGGCGCCACCTGCTGCTGGAGGCACTGGCGGCGGTGCACTCGCAGAGCCGTGCACCGGATGCCGTGATCGTGGTGGACAACGCCTCGACCGACCAGAGCGCGGCGGCGGTGCGCGCCCGCTTCCCTTCGGCGCAGGTGGCGCAGCTCGCGCGCAATACCGGCGGCGCGGGCGGCTTCGCCTGTGGCATGGCGCTCGCGCTGGCGGGCGGCGCGGACCTGATCTGGCTCATGGACGACGACACGGTGCCCGAGCCGCTCGCCCTGCGGGCGCTGCTGGGCGCCCGTGACTGTTATCAGGGCCCGCCGCCAGCGCTGATCGCCAGCCGGGTGGTGTGGACCGACGGGCGCGCGCACCCCATGAACACCCCCCGGGCCAGGCCACTGGCGACCAGGGCAGAACGGCTCGCGGCCGCCAGCGCCGGATGCCTGCCGATCCGCTCCGCCTCGTTTGTGTCGGTGCTCGTGGCGGCCAGCGCATGCCGGCACCGCGGCCTGCCCAGGGCGGACTACTTCCTGTGGAACGATGATTTCGAGTTCACCGCCCGGCTGCTGCGCGGCGGCACCGGCCTGCTGTGCCCGGCGAGCGTCGTCGTGCACAAGACGCTGGCCTTCGGCTCGACGGACGCCGACCCTGGGCCGCGCTTCTTCTACGAGGTCCGGAACAAGGTCTGGACGCTCCGGGCCAGCGCCCCGCTCAGCCTGGTCGAGCGCGTCCTGTACGGCGGCTCGACGCTTCGCCGCTGGGCCCGCACCTTCGCGCGGTCACGCGACCGCCGCGCGCTGGGCCGGCACCTCATCAGGGGCCTGGCCGCCGGGGTGCGGACCAGCCCGCGACCCAACGAGGAGGTACTCGCGGATGCCGGGCGGCCGGGATAACGAGCCGCGTGCGCAGATATCACCTACAGTTCGCCCGGTGGTCATGGCACCGCGCCCATGCCGGGCAGGCGCATCCCGCACTCTGTGAGCGTGCGAATCGCGTATGTCACAGAATCGTTCCCTCCCGACGTCAACGGCGTCGCGCATACGGCCGTGCGCGTCGCGGAGCACCTGATCCGGCGCGGGCACCAGCCCCTGGTCATCGCGCCCGCCCCGGCCAGCGGACGGCCTCGCCCCGATCGGGCATTCGACTTCCCTGTGGTGCGGGTGCCGTCACTGGCGCTGCCCGCCTACCCCGGATTCCGGGTCGGCGTGCCAGGGCCGCGCGTGCACGCGGCGGTCGCCGCCCATCACGCCGACCTCGTGCATCTGGCCGGGCCGTTCGTCCTGGGCGCCAGCGCCGGGACGGCGGCCCGGCGGCTGGGCCTGCCGGTCGTCGCCGTGTACGCGACGGACCTGCCCGCCTACGCCCGCGCCTACCACGCCGGCCCGGCCGGGCCGGCCATCTGCTGGCGGCGGCTGCGCCGGATACACAACGCGGCGGACCGGACGCTCGCCCCCTGCACGGCGACGGCGGCTGAGCTGCATGCGCACGGCATCGAGCGAGTCTGGCTGTGGGCCAGGGGCGTCGACGCCAGCCGGTTCGATCCGGCCAAGCGGAGCGCGAGGCTGCGGGCGGAGCTCGCGCCGGGCGGAGAGCTGCTGGTCGGCTACGTCGGGCGGCTGGCCGTAGAGAAACGCGTCGACCTGCTGGCTCAGGTGGCCGCGCTGCCGGGCGTGCGCCTGGTCGTCGTCGGCAGCGGCCCGGCCGAGGCGGCGGTGCGCCGGGCCATTCCCTCGGCGCTGCTCCTGGGCCAGCGCCTGGGCGAGCATCTGGCCAGGATCTACGCCAGCCTCGATGTGTTCGTCCATGGCGGGCCGCACGACACGTTCGCCCAGACTCTGCAGGAGGCGGCCGCGAGCGGCCTGCCCGTGGTCGCGCCTGCTGCGGGCGGACCGCTCGACCTGGTCGAGGACGGCGTCACCGGATTCCTGGTCGCCCCCGGTGAGCCCGGCCGCGCTGGCTGGTGCCGTGGCCAGGCTGGCCGCCGACCCCGTGCTGCGCGCCGCGCAGGGCCAGGCCGGCCGGCAGATGATCCTGCACCGCGGCTGGCCGGCCCGGTGCGACGAGCTGATCGGCCACTACCGTACGGTCCTCGGGGCGGCGGGCACCCTCCGGGCGCAGGTGCCGGCGTGACCCGGTTCGTCGCGCTGGGCGACTCGATTACCCTCGGCGTGGGTGATCGCTGTGATCAGGGCGGGCGCTCGCCCTGGCGCGGCTGGGCCGCGCTGCTGGCCGAGGGGCTGGCCGAGCCCAGGCTGCATATCCTGGCGGTCAGCGGCGCGTGCGCCGCCGATGTGGAACGCGATCAGCTGCCCCCGGCCCTGCTCCTGCGGCCGGACATCGCCAGCGTGATCATCGGGGTCAACGACACCCTGCGGGCGGGCTTCGATCCTGACCGGATCGCCGCGGCGGCCGAGCGCACGGTGAGCGCGCTGCGCGCGGCGGACGCTGAGGTGCTCACCATGCGCCTGCCCGACCCCGGCCGGATGCTCGGCCTGCCGGGCGTGCTGGCCAGGCCGCTGGCCCGCCGGGCGCACGAGATCAACCTGGTGATGGACGCCGTGGCTCACCGCTACGGCACGCTGCACTTTGACGCCGCCGGGGACGCCGATACCTATGACCGCCGGATGTGGGCGGTGGACCGCCTGCACCCGAGCGAGCGCGGCCACCGGCACATCGCCCGCCGGTTCCACGGCATGCTCACCGCGGCTGGTCACCCGGTCGGGCCGCCGCCCGACTCCGAGCCGACGAGCCGGCCGCCGTCGCGCGCCGCCGAGCTGGCCTGGCTCGCCACCAAGGGCACGGCCTGGGTCCTGCGCCGGTCAACCGACCTGGTGCCCAGCCTGGTCGCGCTGGCGATAACGGAATACCGCGCTGATCCCCAGCACGCCGGCCGGCGGGAGGGTGATCAGGGCGGGAAGCTGGTAACGCCAGGAGAACTCGAAGGCATCCGGCACCAGCAGGACCACCGCGGCGGTAGCGGTGAACAGCAGGCAGGCCCTGGCCAGCTGGCGGCTGCGGGCGCCCCTGGCGCCCCGCGTCCCGGCGAGCGCGGAGCCGGTCAGGCCGGCCAGGACGCACAGGGCCAGCAGCGGGCCGGGGGTGAAGCCGCCATCAAGCTGGTAAGACCGCAGGAACGCCGCGACGGGCCGGTCAACCTGCGCCGGGCCGCCGTAGGACGGGCTGAGCGCCCGGTACCTGAAGCGCCCGTAGACCCGGTGCTGCAGGCCGAGCACGATGACATGCCCGCTCCCCACCGTGACCTGCGGGGAGTAGGTCGGGTAGCCGGCCTGGAACTGCCACCGTGAGATCGGGGTCCCCCCCGGGCTGCCCCGGCGGATCACGGTAAACAGGTGCAGCGAGTCGTGCAGGACCGAGGCCGCCACGCGCGCCGGCTGCTGGCGCTCCACGGCCGTGCGCAAGTCCGAGATCAGCGCGGCCCGGCTCGTTCCCGGCGGTATGACGGCCGTGTGCAGCGGTGAGTCACCCGAATGCTCCAGCCAGTCGGGACCGCGGGCCTGCTCGCCCGGCGTCGGGCACAGGGGCGCCGCGGCCGCGGGCAGCTTCAGCGTGGCGCAGTCGGCCGCGGCCGCCAGCCGGCCGGGAGCACTGCCTTGCCCGGCGGCCAGCCAGAAGTGCCCGGTCCGGGCGTAGGAGACGCTGCTGTAGCCGAGGACCGGCAGCGCGAAGGTCACGACCAGGATGGCCGTGCGGCCGATGACGTGCCGCCAGCCGCCGCCGGCCGTCAGCAGATAGAGCACCGCGGGCACGACCAGGACCTCCCCGACCTGCCGGACGGTCGCCGATGAGCCCAGGATCAGGCCCGCCGCGGCCGCGGCCGGCCCGCTCACGCCGGGCCGCCACAGCAGCACGGCCAGCCCCGCCGCGACCATCGCCTCGAACCAGACGTCCGGCATGATCATGTGCTCCATCTGCAGCTGGTAGGCATCCAGCAGCACCGGCGCGACGGCCAGGGCGGCCAGCCAGCGGGAGACACCCCGGCGCAGCAGCACGATGTACAGGGCGACGGCCGCCGCCAGCCCGAGCAGGTGCTGGAGCACCATGACGGTCCCCAGGTCGCCGGCCGCCAGGATGAGCTTCAGCAGCACCCGGTACCCAAGCGGGTCGGCGCCCGGCCATTCGCCGTACAGGTACTTGAGCGAGTCGATGTAGATCAGGGCCGGGTGATAGGCAATCTGGGTCGCCGCCCGCAGCATCGTCCCGGCGGCCAGCAGCGCCAGCACCAGCCAGTGACGGCGCAGCACCAGCACAGCCCGCATTCGAAACGGCTCGTCCGGCGCAGTGCTGCCCACGGCCGGGCCGGATCGCGTGGCCAGATGCGGCTCGGTCATGACGCCACTTTTACCGCTGGCGGGCCGCCGTGACCGGCCGGGCTGCCCGTTATTCCGCACCTGGCCGCAGCACCGTGGGCCGGCGTTCCCGCGCCGTTAACGGGCCGGCGGCGGGCGCGGCTTACCCGGCGGGAGGCGGCGTGGTGCAGCCGCGGCACGGCGGCCGGCCCGCGAAGAAGCCGGGAATGACCGGCGAGTCAGTGGGCGGGTTGGTGGGCAGCAGGACCCGCGCCCGCGGCGGCTGGCTGAAGTCGAAATCCTGGGTCATGCTGCCGAGAACCGGCTCGTCTTCGCGGACGTCCGGCCGGGGGTCGGGACGCCCGTCGGTCTGGGGGTTGAGCCTGGCTCCGCCGAGGAAGTCATCCTCGATGAACTTCAGGTAGGCGTCGCTGCTGAGGGTCTGGTGGTCGATGTACCCGTGCCGGGCATACGGGGAGATGACGATCGCCGGGACGCGCAGCCCGTAGCCGTTCTGGTCGACCTTCGGGGGGACGACATGATCGTAGAAGCCGCCCCAGTCGTCCCACGCCAGGAAGATCGCCGTGGAGTCCCAGTCGGGACTCTTCATCGCCGCGTTCACGATCGAGGTCACGTAGGCCTGGCCCCGGTGGACGCTGGCCGGGGGGTGCTCGCTGTCCGGCTGCGAGGGGGTGATCCAGCTCACCGACGGCAGCCGGCCCGCCCGGGCGGCGCTGAAGTAGGAGCGCAGCGACTGGACGTAGTCGGACTGGTGGTCATGCTGCACATCGCCGAACAGCGGCAGCGGGTTCCAGATCCCCGGCGTCCTGGCGCTCTGCCTGACCGGGGCGCACGTCTCGGCCGAGTCGTTGTCGCAGTCGGGCTGGGTGCCGGCCTGCACGAAGAACCGCCAGCTGACGTGGTGGGTGTAGAGCAGCCAGGTGATGTCGGTCCAGGCCAGGTCGATGGAGGTCTGGCCGGTGGCCATCTCCCGGCGGACCGCGTTGTCGAACTGCCGGATGCGGTAGGGGCCCGCGATGTTGTTCACGCAGCTCATCGGCGAGCGGTTCTTGCACTTGGCCGACCAGGCCGACACCAGGTACAGGTGGTCGGGCAGCGACCACGACTTCACCGGCTCGAACATATGGTCGTCGAGGACGAAATCGCTGGCGTAGGTCCAGTAGTCGGGGATCTCCGCCGCGGTGTGGTAGCCCATCACGTCCGGCGTGCCGCCCTGGGCACACGCCGGGTCGTCGGGGTTATGGCAGGTCGTGCGGGCCGCATCCCGCTGCCTGATGAACCCGTCCATCGAGCCGCCGTCCACGTCGGCGATCGCGTTGGCCTCGCCGTGCGGGCCGCCCCCGTTGACGTCGGCCGGGTCGTGATACGGGCGGGAGCAGGGGCCGGCCGGATCGGGCAGGCACACGGTCGGTACCCCGCCTCTCACCGGGATGCCGTCGGCCCCCGGATAGGTGCCGAAGTAGGAGTCGAAGGACCGGTTCTCCTGCATGACGACAATCACGTGCTTGATCTTGTGGATGCCGGCCGCCACCAGATAGGTGCCCGCCGGGCCGCCGCTCACGCGCTCGCCGGACCCGGCCGCGGACCCGGACGGCGTACACCCGGCCAGCACGCCCGCGGCGAGCACGCAGGCCCCCGCGAGCGCGGTCGCTGACCTTCGGGACAACCGGCGCATAGGCATGAAATCCATGATTGTGCGCGGACTGCGCGCGCGGCGGCTGGCCTGGTGAACAGATCGAGAACCCCTGATGTCGGGCCAGGTGCGGCCAGTCCTCGAAGGCTCAGTCCTCGAAGGCTCAGTCCTCGAACGCCTCGGGCGGCGGGCAGGCGCACATCAGGTTCCGGTCGCCGTAGGCCGCCTCGATCCGCCGGACCGGCGGCCAGTACTTGGACCGCCGGTCGCCCGGTACCGGGTAGCCCGCCGCCTCGCGATCATAGGGGTGCTTCCAGTCACCGGAAATCAGCATGCTGGCGGTGTGCGGGGCGTTCCTCAGCGGGTTGTCCTGCGCGTCGAACTCGCCGGAGGCGACCTTCTCGATCTCCCGCCTGATCGAGATCATCGCGTCGCAGAACCGGTCGAGCTCGGCCAGGTCCTCGCTCTCGGTGGGCTCGATCATCAGGGTGCCGGCGACGGGGAACGACAGCGTGGGCGCGTGGAAGCCGTAGTCGATCAGCCGCTTGGCGACGTCCTCGGCGGTGATCCCGGTCTGGCTGGTCACCGGCCGCAGGTCCAGGATGCACTCGTGCGCGACGAGCCCGCCCTGACCGGTGTAGAGCACGGGAAAATGCGGATCCAGCCGTCTGGCCACGTAGTTCGCGGACAGGATCGCGACCTGGGTGGCGCGGCGCAGGCCGGCCGCGCCCATCATCTGGATGTACGCCCAGGAGATGGGCAGGATGCCGGCCGAGCCGTACGGCGCGGCGGCGACCGGGCCGGTGGCACTGGAGCCCGCGTGACCGGAGCCGACGGGGCCGCTGGCGGATGTGCTGGCCGGCCCGGCCAGAACGGCCGGCCCGTCCAGCACCGGATGACCGGGCAGGAACGCGGCCAGGTGAGCGCGGACCGCGACCGGGCCCACGCCGGGGCCGCCGCCGCCATGCGGTATGCAGAAAGTCTTGTGCAGATTCAGGTGGGACACGTCCGCGCCGAAACGGCCCGGCCGGGCCAGGCCGACCAGGGCGTTCAGGTTGGCGCCGTCGACGTAGACCTGGCCGCCCTCGGCATGGACCTCGTCGCAGACCTGGGTGACCGTTTCCTCGAAGACGCCATTGGTCGACGGGTAGGTCAGCATGATCGCCGCGATACGGCCCGCGTGCGCGTCCAGCTTCGCGCGCAGGTCACCGACGTCGATGGCACCGTCCGAACCGCATTTCACCACGATCACCTTCAGGCCCGCCAGCACGGCGCTGGCCGCGTTGGTGCCGTGCGCCGACTCGGGGATCAGGCAGACCGTGCGCTGCGGCTCGTCACGGGAGCGGTGATAGGCCCGGATGGCGAGCAGCCCGGCGAGCTCGCCCTGCGAGCCGGCGTTCGGCTGCACGCTGACCGAGTCGTAGCCGGTGATCTCGATGAGCGACTGCTCAAGCCCGCGGATCAGCTCCAGGTAGCCGGCCGCCTGCCCGGCCGGGGCGAACGGATGCAGCCCGGCGAACTGCGGCCAGGTGATGGCCTCCATCTCGGCCGCCGCGTTCAGCTTCATGGTGCATGAGCCCAGCGGGATCATCGACCGGTCCAGGGCGATGTCCATGTCGGCCAGCCGCCTCAGGTAGCGCATCATGGCGGTCTCGCTGCGGTGACTGGTGAAGACCGGGTGGGTCAGGAACTCGCTGGTCCGCACCAGCCCGGCGGGCAGCCCGCCGGCCGGGTCGCTGTCCTGGCCGCTCTCGCCGGCGCCGGGGCCGGCCAGAGCGCGGGCGACCTCGCGCAGGTGCTCATTGGTGGTGGTCTCGTCACAGGCGATCTGTACCACGTCCGGCCCGGCCAGATGCAGGTTGTAGCCGGCGTCGCGGGCCCGCTGGACCGCTGCGGCAGCCCCGCCGGGCACCTTCACCCTGAGGGTGTCGAAGAACGCGGACCCATCCGTTTCGAATCCCCCGGCATGCAGGATCCGGGCCAGAGCCGCCGCCCGCGCGTGCACGCGGGTGGCGATGGCCCGCAGGCCGTCCGGGCCGTGGTACGCGGCGTACATCGCGGCGATCACCGCCAGCAGCACCTGCGCCGTGCAGATGTTGCTGGTCGCCTTCTCGCGGCGGATGTGCTGCTCGCGGGCCTGCAGGGCGAGCCGGTAGCCATGGTGGCCGTCGGCGTCGAGCGAGACCCCGACCAGGCGGCCGGGCAACTGGCGCTTGAGCGCGTCGCGGACGCAGATGTAGCCCGCGTGCGGCCCGCCGAAGCCCATCGGCACGCCGAAGCGCTGGGTGCTGCCGACCGCGATATCCGCGCCCAGCTCGCCAGGCGGGGCCAGCAGCGTGAGCGCCAGCAGGTCGGCGGCCACGGCCACCAGCGCGCCGCGGGCGCGGGCCGCCTCGATCGCCGGCCGGGGGTCGCGGATCCGGCCGCTGGCCCCCGGGTACTGCAGCAGGATGCCGAACAGCTCGCCCGGCGGCTGCGCGTCGATCAGCGCGGGGGTGATCTCGCCGGTGACCAGCTCGATGCCGAGCGGCTCGGCCCTGGTGGCCAGGACCGCCAGCGTCTGGGGCAGGCAGTCGGCGTCGGCCAGGAAGATACGGCCGCGGCCCGCCGCGCGCCTGGCCAGCGTCATCGCCTCGGCCGCGGCGGTGGCCTCGTCCAGCATGGACGCCCCGGCGACCGGCAGCGCGGTCAGGTCCTCGACCATCGTCTGGAAGTTCAGCAGCGCCTCCAGCCGGCCCTGGGAGATCTCCGGCTGGTACGGGGTGTAGGCGGTGTACCAGGCGGGGTTTTCCAGCACGCCCCGGCGGATCACCGCCGGGGTGACGGTCCCGTAGTAACCCAGGCCGATCATCGAGGTGAGGACCTGGTTGGCGCCCGCCAGGCGGCGCAGCTCGGCGAGCGCCTCTTCCTCGCTCAGCGGCTCAGGCAGGCTCAGGGCGCGGCCGGTGGCGATCCCGGCGGGCAGCGCCGCCGTGGTGAGGTCATCGAGGCTGGCCAAGCCGATCGCGGCGAGCATCCGGTCCTGCTCGGGCTCGGACGGGCCGATGTGACGCTGCATGAACTGCACGGGAGCCTCCTGAGGGGAGCGGTGACCGGCCGCCAGCGGCGCTGCCGGACTCCCCCTCTGTCGCCGCGCAGGCTCCAGAGTCGCTTGTCCCGCCCGGTCCTTGATGCCTGAGAGGTTCTGGGGAGGTTGCCCCTTCGGCGCCCCGTCGCTGGCTGCGCGAGGACTCTCCCGGACGGTGTTGTCAGCGGCTCAAAGCCTACCCGAGGGCGCGCCGCAGGGGCAGGTATTGGGATGCCGACGTGTGCATCCGGCCGGATGCACACCAGGGCCGGCCCCAGCGGCCAGGATGCGGCCGGCTAGCCGGTCTTGCGGGCGCGGCGGCGGCCCAGCTCATCGGCGGTGGCGCCCGGCGATGCCGGGGCGCTGCCGTCCGGGCCGCCGGCGTCAGCTCGCTCGGCGGGCAGCTCGGCGAGGCTGCCCTCGACCTCCTGCCAGACCCGGCCGAGCGCGATGCCGAATACGCCCTGGCCGCCTTGCAGCAGGTCCACGACCTCGTCCGCCGAGGTGCACTCGTAGACGCTCACGCCGTCGCTCATCAGGGTCACCTGAGCCAGGTCGGTCGCGCCCTGCTCGCGCAGGTAGGTGACGGCCGCCCTGATCTGCTGCAGTGAGATGCCGGTGTCCAGCAGCCGCTTGACGACCTTGAGCACGAGGATGTCGCGGAAGCCGTACAGGCGCTGCGAGCCGGATCCGCGCGCCGCGCGCACGGTCGGCTCGACCAGGCCGGTACGCGCCCAGTAGTCCAGCTGCCGGTAGGTGATGCCCGCCGCGGTGCACGCGGTGGGGCCGCGGTACCCGACGTCCTCGGGCCGTATCGTGAGCTCGTCGTCGAAAAGCAGGCCCTGCTCGCCGGCGTGCCGGGCGGCGGCGCCGCGAACTTCAGGCGCCTGCCCGTCACCCTTGGTTACCGCCACGCCCACCTCACGCCCTGGAAAGTGTCCTGGGTACTCGTCTCGCACGTTAGGCCGACGGTGGTCAGCTCGTCAACGATCGAACACGGCGCGTCGCGGTCGGAGTCATGACTCATGCCGAACCGTCCATCCCGTGCCGGTCCGGACACCGGCCCGCAGCTCAGGTGGATCGGCCGAAATCCTCTGGCGTGATGGTGTCCAGGAACTCACGGAACTTCTCGACCTCGTCCTCCTGCTCGTCCGGGATGGCCACGCCCGCCTCATCGAGTATCTCCTCGCTCGCGAAGATCGTCGCGCCGGTCCTGAGCGCGAGCGCGATCGAGTCTGACGGCCGGGCGCTGACCTCCTTGCCGTTGGAGAAGATCAGGTCAGCGAAGAAGATCCCGTCTCTGAGCGCGGTGATGTTCACGGTCTTGAGCTGCACGTTGAGTGCCTCGAGCACGTCCCGCATCAGGTCATGGGTCAGCGGCCTGGCCGGCACCATGCCCTGCTGGGCAAAGGCGATGGCCGTCGCCTCCATGGGGCCGATCCAGATCGGCAAGTACCGCTCCCCCTGCGTCTCCTTCAGCAGGACGATGGGGTTATTCGTAGGCATCTCGACCCGGACGCCCACGACCTCCATCTGCCTCACGGCCGCTCCGTCCTCACATGCGCCTGACGCGCTGCCCGCACTTCTGGACCCTGCTTAAAGGCATTCCCTTTGTCAAAGTACACCCGCTATCTGGGCCGCCTGGCCCGTGCCCTGGTTACCCGGCCGAAGTCCAGGTCACGCGCTGGCTTCCTGATCCCGCGCCGGCGCCCCCGGCTCGGCGGCCCGCGGGACCCCCGCGGCGCCTCCGGGCAGGCCAGCCTCGGCCAGCGCGGCCTCGATCAGGGCTCGATGTAGGGGTAGCAGTAGCGCCGCGATCTCCCGCGCCGTCTGCCCGGCCAGTTCCCGTGCCTCGGGGTTGCGCTGGCGCAGCGTCGGCGCGACGACCTGCTCGATCAGCGAGGTCTCCCGCTCGACGGCGGCCCGCACGGCCCGTAGATGCCGGGCCTCGACGCCGTAGGCGGCCAGCGCGGCCACCGTGACCGCCACGTCCACCGCGTCCTGGCCATACTGCCGCCCGACGCGCCGGACCAGGCCGTAGGTCTCAAGCTCGCTCAGCTGAGCCTCCTCGATGCCGGCGGCGTCCAGGAGCTCACGCCGGCTGAGCATCTCGCCGCGCTGCGAGCCGGGCGCCGCGGCGGGGCGGTCGGCGGCGGGCTGCGCCAGCCGCTCCTTGATGACCCGCAGCGGCAGGTACTGATCTCGCTGCGTGGTGAGGATGAAGCGAAGCTGCTCCACGTCGGCCGGTCCGAACTTGCGGTATCCGGACGGCGACCGCGCCGGGGCGATCAGGCCCTCCGACTCCAGAAACCGGATCTTGGACACCCTGATATCAGGAAACTCCGCGCGGAGCTGGGCGAGCACCTCGCCGATGCCGAGATATGCCCGGGCAGGCTGAGCATTCATCCCCCGACCTGCGCGCCCCCGCCGTCATGTCCTGCCTGAGAGCGCGGGCCCAGGAGGAACACCAGGCGGAACTTGCCGACCTGGACCTCGTCACCGCCGCTCAGATCCGTCGCCTCGATCCGCTCGCGGTTCACGTACGTGCCGTTGAGGCTGCCCACGTCGCGGACCGTGAACCGGCCGCCCTGCCGGTAGAACTCGGCATGCCTCCTGGACACGGTCACGTCGTCGAGGAAGATGTCGCTCTCGGGATGCCGGCCGATCAGCGTGAGGTCGCTGTCCAGCAGGAACCTGCTGCCGGCATTGGGCCCGCGCTGCACGAGCAGCAGGGCGGTCCCTGGCGGCAGGGCATCCAGCGTCGCCGCATCGGTGACGGAGTCATCGCCGTACTCTCCTTCAGGCGCCTCACCGCCCACGGAGATTATCGAGGTCGTCTCGGGACCGCGCTCGCCCTGGCCGCGCATCAGCGGGGTGCCGCACTGCGCGCAGAAACGCGCGCCGTCGGGATTTGCTTCACCGCACCCGGTGCAGTAGACGCTGGGCATTTCGCTGCCTAGTCTCCCATTCGTCGGCTGCGGGACCCAGGCGGCAGGTCCATCACCCTGGGTGGCGCGCCGCGCGGAGTCTGGTGGTGCCGTCAACGCTACCGGCGATGAGGCGTGCCGGTCTACGCGCCACGCACGGCCTGCACGGCCACGCGGCCGCTGGTCAGCTGAGCCGCGCGCGGCAGCGCCCGGCGTGGCCCGCGCTGATGCTTCCGGCCACGCGGGCGTGCCAGTCAGCGCCGGTGCCTCCGGCCGCGCTGAGCCCACCCGGACCCTGTGCCGACGCCTCCGCCACATTTCGCTGAACCTCCCGTGCACCCCCGCCACCCGGTCACCGCACGACGCTGGCGATTCTCTCACGCCCGAGGGTATCCGCGCCGGCACTCCGACGTGATCAGCGGCCGGCCTGCTCCACGACCGCCGCCCATTCGTCCAGCAGGGCCTGGGCCGTGTCGCCGTCGGCGCCCTCGGCCCACAGGTGCGTGACCGCGTCCGATGGATCGGGCAGGACCAGGATCCAGCCTCGGCCAGGCTCCACGACGCGCACCCCGTCAGTGGTGTCGATCGTGCGGTCGCCGGCCGCCTCCACGACGGTACGCATGACGATCCCCTTCGCGGCCCAGGGCGTGGGCATCGAGCGCTTCAGCAGGTGGGCGGCCGGGATCCGGGCCTGGATCTGGCTCAGGGTCATCCGGGTCCTGGCCACGAGCCCGAGCAGCCGGGTGAAGGCCGCGATGCCGTCAATGGACCGGGAGAACTCCGGCACGATGAAGCCGCCCCGGCCATCCGCCGCGAAGATCACGTCCTCCCCCGCCGTGGCCTCGTACAGGCCGTACAGGGAGGTTGGCGTCCAGTCCACCTCGACGGAGTGGTAGCGGCTGACCTGCTCGGCGACCCTGGTGGTGGTGACCGGCAGGGCGACCCGGCCGGCCCGCCGCTCCGCGGCGATCAGGTCCAGCACCAGCAGCAGGGCCCGGTCGTCGCTGACCATCGCGCCCTTGTCGTCCACCAGGCTGATCCGCTCCCCCACCGGGTCAAAACGGACGCCAAACGCTGCTCTGGAGGACGACACGAGCTCGGCCAGCCGGTGCATTCCGGCGCGGATCTGCGCGAGCGACTGGGTCGGTGAGGCCTCATCGAGGCGATTATTGACGGTCAGGACGTCGACCCCGATCCGGCCCAGCAGCCCGGGCAGCACCAGCGAGGCGGTGCCGCCCGCGCAGTCGACGACGACCTTCAGGCCCGCTCCGAGCACGCCGTTCATGTCGACGCAGCGCAGCAGTTCACGGGTATAGGCCTCGATCACCCGCGGCGGATAGGTCAGCTCCGCTATCTCGCCGGGGAACGCGCGCCGGTATTCCTGCCGGGAGAAGACGCGCTCCAGCTTGCGCTGCGCCGCCTGGGACAGGTCCGCGCCCTGCTCATCCAGGAAGATGATGTCGATGGACTGCGGATCGCCCGGCGTGGTGCGCAGGGCGATCCCCCCGCTGCACTCGCTGCGGGCGGTCTCGAACCTGGCCACGGGCAGCGGCTGGGCCTCCAGGTCGACCACGTTGATCGCGCTGGCGTTCAGCGCGCCGTGCACGGCGCGCTTCAGTGCCCGTGCCGCCCGCGACACATCACGGGACGTGGTGACGACTGTGCCCTTCCTCAGCGTGGTCGCGTACGCGCTGGCCAGCCGGACGCACAGCTCGGGCGTGACCTCCACATTGACCAGGCCGGATACCCCCCGCGGGCCGAACAGGGTGCGCTGGCCGCGCGACTCCCAGATGACGCTCGTATTCACGACGGCGCCAGCTTCGATGGTCTTGAACGGGTAGACCTTGACCCCGGCGGAGATGTAAGCCTCGGGCTCGATGACGCACTCGTCCCCGACGACGGCGGCCTCCTCGATCCGCGCGGAGGCCATCACGTCTGTGTTCTTGCCGATGACGCAGCCGCGCAGCGTGACGCCGATTCCGACGTAGACGTTGTTATGCACGACGGCGCGGTGCAGGAACGCGCCCTCCTTCACCACCACGTTGCTGCCGACGACGGTGAACTCGCGCAGTTGCGCACCGGCCTCGATCTTGGCGTAGTCGCCGATGCACAGCGGCCCGGTCAGCACCGCCTCCGGGTCGACCTCGGCGCCCTCGGCGACCCAGACGCCGGGCGACATCTCGAATCCGTCGATCTCCGCCTTGACCTTGCCGGTCAGCACGTCCGCCTGCGCCTTCATGTAGCTCTCGTGCGTCCCGACATCCTCCCAGTACGCGTCGGCCACGCAGCCGAACAGCGGTGCCCCGCGCTTGAGCAGCCGCGGGAAGACCTGACCTGACCAGTCTGTGACCTCGCCGGATGGCACTTCCTCCAGGACCTCAGGCTCCATCACGTAGATACCGGTGTTGACGGTGTCGGAGAACACCTGGCCCCAGGTCGGCTTCTCCAGGAACCGCTGGATGCGGCCGTCGTCATCGGCAATGACGATGCCGAACTCCAGCGGGTCGGGAACGCGGGTCAGGCCGACCGTCACCAGCGCGCCGTTGTCCTTGTGGAAGCGGACCAGATCGGACAGGTCGATGTCGGTGAGCGCATCCCCCGATATCACCAGGAACGGCCCGTCGCGCAGGGCATCCTCGGCGTTCTTCACGCTTCCGGCGGTGCCCAGCGGCATCTCCTCGGTGGCGTACTGGAGGCTCATGCCGAAATCCTCGCCGTCGCCGAAGTAGTTGCGCACCATCGAGGCGAGGAACTGCACGGTGACGACGGTCTCGCTGAAGCCGTGCCGCCGGAGCAGCCTGAGCACGTGCTCCATGATCGGCCGGTTGGCCACCGGCAGCAGGGGCTTGGGCTGATTAGCTGTCATTGGCCGCAGCCGCGTACCTTCTCCCCCGGCCATCACGACGGCCTTCACGACTGGCTGCGCTCCCTTCTGGCCGGGTCAGCGCCGTTCGCGCTGCTGTCAGTACCGTCGCCCTGGTCCGCGGCGAGCAGGCGCCGGGCCTGCTCGGCATACAGCAGCGCGGCGCACCAGTACAGTGCCGTTCCCCAGATAGCGAACGCCCAACCGGCGATCCGCGCGGCCTCGGCGTAGCCAGCCGGGTGCGCGCCGAGGAGCAGTAGCGGAAAAGCGTAGAGCAGGCAGAGCGTAGCGGTCTTGCCGGCGAAGCTGACCTGCAGTGGCGGGTAGCCATGCCGGCGCAGCACGATCAGCACGACGGCCAGCAGCAGCTCGCGGGCGGCCAGCAGGCCCACCAGCCACCACGGGATTATGTCGCGGACCGCGAGCGCTACGACCGTGGCCACAATGTAGAGCCGGTCGGCAGCCGGGTCGAGCAGCTGGCCCAGGCGGCTCTGCTGGTTCAGCGCCCTGGCGATCTTGCCGTCCAGCCAGTCGGACACCCCCGAGGCGACCAGCAGGGCGAACGCCCACCAGTCGGCCGTCTGGGTCCTCGGGACCAGGACCAGCCACAGAAAGACCGGCACCCCGGCCAGCCGGGCCGCGCTGATCGCGTTCGGGATCGTCAGGACCCGGTCGCCCGGATCACTGTCAGCGGCCCCGCCCTTCGCGGTACTGATGGCCTCGCCGTGCTGCTCGGTCATGGCCCCTCAACTCGCGCGTCCCCCCTGGCTGACCCTACTCCCCGCCCGACCCGCCCGCGCGGAGCGGACAGGCAGGAAGGACCCGGGCCGGCCGTGGGTCCCGGCGGCCCGCGGCGCTACGGCGCTTCCCACAGGGTGGCGATCCCCTGGCCGACGCCGATGCACATGGCGGCGGCCGCCCTGCGGGCACCGCGCCGCCGCAGCTCGTGCAGCAAGGCGGTCGTGATCCGGGCACCCGAGCAGCCCAGCGGATGCCCGATGGCAATCGCGCCGCCGTTGACATTCACCAGCTCGGGGTCGAGCTTGAGCTCGTCGATGACGGCCACCCCCTGGGCCGCGAACGCCTCGTTGAGCTCTATCAGGTCCAGGTCACTGACCTGCCAGCCGGCTCGCCGCAATCCCTTGGTCATCGCGGGTACCGGGCCGATCCCCATGTAGTCCGGATGCACCCCGGCCGCTGTCGCCCCGACGTACCTGGCTATCGGCGTGGCACCGGCGGAGGTCATCGCCTGCTCGGACATCAGCAGGACGCCCGCCGCGCCGTCGTTCAGCGGGGAGGAGTTCCCGCCGGTGACGGTGCCGTCCTTGCGGAAGGCGGGCTTCCTGGCGGCCAGGTCGGCGATGGTCAGGCTGGCCCTGATTCCCTCGTCCCTGGTTACCTCGCCCCCCGGCGTCATGACAGGGATGATCTCCTCAGCCAGCAGGCCCGCCTCCTGGGCGCGGCCCGCGCGCTGGTGACTGAGCAGGGCGAACTGGTCCTGACGGTCGCGGCCGACGCCGTAGCGCTCAGCGACATTCTCAGCGGTCTCGCCGAGTGAGATGGGCGGGTAAAGCTCGCGCATCAGCGGGCTCACCAGCCGCCATCCCAGCCGGGTGTCGGCCACGCCGGTTTCACGGGGAAATGGCTCGGCCGCACGGGGCAGCACAAACGGGGCCCTGGTCATGGACTCCGCCCCGCCGGCCAGGCAGATGTCGGCGTCGCCGGCCGCGATGGCCCTCGCCGCGCCGCAGATAGCCTCCATCCCCGACCCGCACAGCCGGTTCACCGTCGCGCCAGGGATCTCCACCGGCAGCCCGGCCAGCAGTACTCCCATCCGGGCCACGTTGCGGTTGTCCTCGCCTGCCTGGTTCGCGGCGCCCCAGTACACGTCATCGACGGAACCGGGATCGAGCCAGTCGTTGCGCGCCATGATGGCCCTGATCACATCAGCGGTCAGATGGTCGGGCCGTACCTCCGCCAGCGCTCCCTTGATTTTCCCCACCGGCGTCCTGCACGCGTCGACGGCGAACACTGCCGTCATCGGCCACCTCCCGCTGTCTGGGGCCCGTCGCCCGGCCCCGGGTCCCGCGGTCCGCCTCGGGCCGCCACCAACGAGATTATCCGCGTGGCCCTCAGTGTCCAGCGCAGGCCGGTGCCGCTGGCGTCAGCTGTGATCCGGGCGGCCGGCAGTGATCCGGGCGGGTGGCTGTCAGCTGGGCGGGTGGCTGTCAGCTGGGCGGGTGGCTGTCAGCTGGGCGGGCGGGTGCCCGGTCCTCGATGAAGGCGGCGAGCGTTCCGAGGGTGGCCAGTGCGTCGAGGTTCAGGTCCTCGCCGGCCACGTCCACGCCGAACTGGTACCGGACCCGGCGCAGCAGCAGCGTGCCCGCTAGCGAGTCCAGGCCCACGCCCGTGCCGAACAAGGCGGTCTGCGGGGAGATGCCGAGCACCGCGGGGTTGCCTGTCACCTCGGCCAGGATCTGCCGCAGCTCACTGGCCACCGACGGCCGGGCGCCGGTCACTGGTTCTCCGGTGCCGTGACCCAGGCGGGCAGTACCGGGAGCGGCCCGGAAAGCGGCCGGGCGAAGACCGCGGCCTGCGCCGTGGCCGCTGCATCGCCATCCCCCGCGGCCGGCTCGGGTTCGCCGGGACGTTTGTCCGTCGTATCGACGGACAAACGTCCCCGCCAGATTCGGTCGGCCGCAATGGCTCCGCCCTCGGCCCGGAATCCGGCGGCGGCCAGCGCGATCCGTAGCGGAACGTTGCGGGGCGTGATCAGGCACGGGATCCGCACCGTGTCTGCTCCGGCCCGCTCGGCGGCCCGGCCCAGCCAGGCCAGCAGCGCGTCGATGACGCCCCGCCCCATAGCCCGGCAGGACATCATCAGCAGGGTCACGCTCCAGGCCGCCTGGCCGGCCGTTGCGGCACCCGCGGCCCCCGCGTCCGTGAGCCCCGCGTCCGTGAGCCCCGCGTCCGTGAGCCCGGCCGCCGCGCCGCCGGGGCGGGAGCCGCCCGTGTGGATGACGCAGCCGCCGACCATGCCATCATCGCCGAAGCGGTCAGCCAGCCGGACGGTCATGACCAGGTACTGAGCGGAGCCGATCAGGGCCGCCAGCGCCGCCTGGCTGACCTCCGCTCCGGCCGAGTTGAACTGATGCGTCCGCACGGACAGCTCGTGCAGGCGAGGAACGTCAGCGTGGCCGGCGCGGTCAATGATCACGCGGGTACCGCAGTACCGCAGGAACTCTTCCCTGGAGCCGCCGAAGGCCCTGGCCTCCTCCTGCCGGCGCCGCCGCTGCGCGTACATCTGGCCCCGGCGGCGCGCCTCGTCAGTCACCACGGCGGGGCTGAACTCGGGCCAGCCGACCGCGTCGCAGGCGTCTTCGGGCGACAGCACCAGGACCTCGGGCTGGGCGAAGGAGACCTCCGCGCGCTCGAGCGCATCGTCATCGACGAAGGCCACGGCGTCGGCAGCCAGGCCCAGCTCGCCGATGACGCGCTGGATGGCCTCCGATTTGGGGCCCCAGCCGCATTCGGCCGCCGCGAACGTCATGCCGGTCACCTGGCTGACGTAATCGGCGGCCTCGGGCGGGTTCTTGCTGGCCAGGGCGTGGATGATGCCGCGGCCGCTCAGCTCGCGCAAGATGCCGAGCATGGCCGGGTCAGGCGGCGGCAGGTGCTGCCCGGACTCCAGGAACACCCCCGTGAGCAGCGTGTTGTCGATATCCCAGACCACGCACTTGATCATGATGAGTGGTCCCGGCCGGGTGGCTGGTCCGGGCCGGGTGGCTGGTCCGGGTCAGCGGGCTGATCCCGGTGCAGCTCCATCGTGACGTGCGTCGCCTCGAATCCGAACTTGCGGTACAGCGTGCGCATGCCCAGGTTGCCCGCATGCACCTTGCCGGTCAGCTGGGTGAACTGGGCGTCATCGGCGGCGCGCAGGACCGCCGCGAGCAGCAGCTCGCCGATGAGGCTGCGGTCCGGCACGTCAGCGACGGCCAGGGACCTGAAGTTGCCGTAGCGAGCCCCGGTCAGCGAGTTGGCCCGCGGGGACATCCAGGCCCAGCCCAGCGGCTCGCCCGGGGCCTGGCGCGCGGCGGCGATGAGGGTGACCTCCCCCGGCTTGCCCAGCGCGCCTGACACGCGCTTGCGGTGCAGCGCGGGATCGGTGATGGCCTCGGCCCCGAAGGACACCTGCGCGATCTCGATCTCGAACCCGGCGATGGCGTCGAGATCACCCTGCCCCGCGCCGCGGATCAGGTAACGGGCCGCATCGGCCGGGTCGGCGGTGCTCATCGCTGCTGCAGCGCCATCGGGCGGAAGACCGTCCCCTGGCATTGCGGGCAGCCGGCCGCCTGCAGGTCCCTGATCCGCTGCCACTGGCCGCCGGGGCCGACCTTGTGAACGGCCCCGCACCCGGCGCAGCGATAGGGCCGCTCCACGGCCGCGCGCCCGTCGGCGGTGTACAGCGGCCCGGTGTAGCCGCCGTCGATGAGCGGCGCCGTGTCGGCGGTGCTGCGCAGGTGGTACAGGTTGCTGGTGCCGGCCAGGATGCCCGCGCCCAGGTACTCGTTGAAACCGGGGGCCAGGGACCGGACGGCCAGCCCCAGGGCGGCGATCAGCTCCTGGGTGCGCAGGGTCTCCAGCGGCAGGCGCGCGCCGAACGAGAAGAACACGTGCTGGCCGGGCTCGGGCGCCAGGGCCGTCACCGCGCGGGACAGGAAGAGCTCGGCGCCCGCGACGGTGTACGGCGGGTCCGTGCACACCACGTCGAACCCGGCCCGCAGGCCGGGCGGCAGGGCCAGGCGCAGGTCGTGCTCGGCCAGCTCCACGGCGATGCCGGTGCCTGCCACCTGCGCGCCGATCCAGGACAGCACCGCCGGGTCGGTGTCCACGACCGCGAGCCGCCTGATGCCCGCGGCGGCGCCCAGCAGGGCGGCGAACCTGGCGATGGCGACGCTGATCAGGTCGTCGTCGCCGAGCAGCAGGATCCGCAGGCCGGCCAGCGCACCGGACTCGTGCATCCGCAGCACCCGGCGAACCTTCGTGGCCACCGTGCAGTGCGTCTGATCCAGCTCGGGCCTGGCCTGCGGGGCCCCGGCGGCCGCGAGCTCCAGCTCGGCGGTCAGCTGCGCGAGCTGCTCAGGCACGACCAGGCCCCGGCCGCCGCAGCAGGGGCAGACCGCGCTGAGCTGCGGCTGCCCGGCAGCGAGCAGCTCCCTGGCCCAGGCGGTCAGCCGGACCGGGCGGGAGTTATCGACCACGTCCCGTTTGCGCAGCTCGTTGCAGACCGCGGTGACGATCGGCACCGGCAGCTCAGCTCCCCGGCCGATGTCGCGCGCGGCGACCGGCTCGCTGCGCGCGATGATCCGCAGGATGTCCCTGACCCCGGATTCTCCCTCGGCCAGCCCTACCGCCAAGGCGACCTCGGCGATGACTGCGTCCATGTCCATGCGCTGCGTTTCTGGTTTCCTGCTGGTCGGAGGCGGCACGGGCGAATCCGCCTGATCAGCGGGCCGTACGGTATCCTCCCACATCATGCCTGGGATGGAGGCGGCGAGCAGGTACGGGGAACTGCGGCGGCAGGAAGCACGCACGCCGAAAGTCCTGTACGCCATCGACGCGATACTCGCTCCGTCCTCGCCCGTCACCGACATCACCGCCCTGACCGCTCTCGCGACGAAAGCGGTGCGGGCGGGCGACGGTCACGTGCTCGATGCGAGCCACGTGCTGTTTCCCAACGGCGCGGTGACGCTGGTGCTGATCCTCGCCGAGTCGCACCTGAGCATTCACACCTGGCCCGAAGAGAACCTGATCGCGATCGACCTCTTCAGCTGCGGTGCCATCGATGGCGGGATGGTCGTGGACGAGCTGGTCAGGGCGCTGCAGCTGCAGCAGGTGACGACCCGGCTGGTGCAGCGGGGAACACCGCATGCCGGTGAGCAGCCGGGCCCAGCCGATGAGCAGCGGGGAACGCCGGACCGATGAGCAGCGGGGAACGCCGGATGCCGCTGAGCAGCGGGGAACGCCGGATGCCGCTGAGCACCGGCGGCCGCCGGTGCGCCGGGGACAGCAACCGCCGCTCACCGCGGCACTGAGAGCGACAGGGCGAATCTCCCCTGGGCGTCAGTCCGCCACGAGCGCAGCTGCAGGCCGGCGGCCGCGAGCTCGGCCGCCACGCCGTCCCGGCGGAACTTCGCCGATACCTCGGTCCGCATCTGCTCCCCCTCGGCGAACGACGCCGTCAGGCCGATGGCCGGCAGCCGCACGTCCTGCTCCACCGCCGAGCGCAGCCGCATCTCGATCCACTCGGCCTCCGGGTCCCAGACCGCCACATGATCGAAGTTGTCCAGGTCGAAGTCCGCGCCGAGCTCGTTGTTAAGCACGTGCAGGATGTTCTTGTTGAACTCCGCCGTGACACCGGGCGCATCGTCGTAGGCGGCGACCAGCACGGCCGGGTCCTTCACCAGGTCCGTGCCCAGCAGCAGGGAGTCGTCCGGGCTCATCCGGGCCGCCACGGCCGCGAGGAACCCGGCGCGCTGGACCGGCACCAGGTTGCCGATGGTCCCGCCGAGGAACGCCACCAGCCGCGGCCCGTCTCCCTCCGGCAGCCCCAGGTGCTGCTCGAAGTCGGACACCACCGCGTGCACATCCACGCCGGGGTAGCCCTCGACGATCCGGCTGGCCCCGGCGATCAGGGCCGACTCGCTGACGTCGACGGGCACGTACCTGCGCAGCGTGCCCGCCTCGCGCAGGGCATCCAGGAGCAGGCGGGTCTTGTCCGCGAAGCCAGCCCCCAGCTCGACCAGGGTCGCGGCGCCAGACGCGGCGGCAATGTCGCCCGCCGCGGCCGTCAGGATGGCCCGCTCGGCCCTGGTCGGGTAGTACTCATCCAGCCGGGTGATCTTGTCGAACAGCTCGCTGCCGCGCTCGTCATAGAACCACTTGGGCGGCAGCGACTTGGGCACGCTGGTCAGGCCGGCCAGCGCGTCGGCGCGCAGCGCGCCGGCCAGGAAGCCGTCGGGCAGCAGCCGGTCGATATGAACCTCAGCCACGGGCGAACTCCCTCGCTTCGCTGGCTTGCCTGGCTTGCGTCGCGGCCCGCCGTCCCGTGGCGCAGATGGGCCGGACCCTGACGTCCTGGCGGGTCGCCTCCAGGACGCTGTCGGCGGGCACGTCGTGCCAGCCCGGCCCGTCGTCACCAGGCTCGGAGGCGACGACGACGCCGGCCGGTCCGCGCCGGTAGCACAGCGTGTCCCCGGCGGCGGTCGCCGCAATCATCTGGCCGTCGGTCAGCAGCAGGTTGAACCGGCCGGGAACGCCGGCCGCGTCCAGCTCGCCCACGGTCGCGGCGAGCGCGTCCGCGGGCCCCTCGCCCGCCCGCAGCCTGCGCAGCACCAGCGCCCAGATCACCGCGGAATCGCAGCGGGCTTCCAGGGCCAGCAGGTCCGCGGCGGGCAGGGTGGCGGCCAGCCCCGCGAGGGCCTGCGTCCAGCGCGGCGCGGAGCCATTGTGGCTGAACAGCCAGCTGCCGTCGGCGTAGGGCGCGGCCGCCGCGGCTCCCGGCTCGGTCCCGGCGGTAGCCGACCGGACCGCGGCGAGCAGCGCCGTGGTCCGGGTCACCCTGGCCAGGTCGGCGAATGACTCATCCGACCAGATCGGCCCGGCCCGGCGGAAACGGGCCGGTACCGGGTCACCGTCGGCATACCAGCCGACGCCGAAGCCATCGGCGTTCAGGACGCCATGGCGCTGCCGCCGCGGTGCCCAGGCCTGGACCTGGAGCCCGTGCGGCGGGTCGATGATCACTGACCGCAGCGTGACGGGCTCGCCGAGGTAGGCCAGATGGCGGCACATCAGGCCAGCTCGCCGTCGCGGGCCGTCCGGAACCCGGCGAAGATCTGCCTGCGGATCGGGTAGTCCCAGTTGCGGAACGTGCTGCGGCAGACGACCGGGTCGGACGCGAAGGACCCCCCGCGCAGCACCTTGTACTCAGGGCCGAAGAAGACCTCCGAGTACTCCCGGTACGGCCACGCGGCGAAACCCGGATAGGGCAGGAAGTCGCTGGACGTCCATTCCCACACGTCGCCGATGAGCTGCCGCGCCCCGGACGGCGCCGCGCCGGCCGGGTAGGAGCCGGCCGGGGCGGCCTGCAGGTGGCGCTGCCCGAGGTTGGCGCGCTCGGGCGACGGGTCGTCATCGCCCCACGGAAAGCGCCGCGAGCGGCAGGCGGCCGGATCGTGACGGGCGGCCTTCTCCCACTCGGCCTCGGTCGGCAGCCGCCGCCTGGCCCACCGGGCGTAGGCGTCCGCCTCGTACCAGCAGACGTGCACGACCGGCTCAGCGGGCGGGACCGGCTCGGTCGCCCCGAACCTGCGCCGCAGCCAGTCGCCGCCCTCGCGATGCCAGAACGCGGGCGCGGACAGGCCGGCCCGCTGCCGGTGCTCCCAGCCTGCCTCGCTCCACCAGCGGGGCTGGTCGTAGCCGCCGTCGGCGATGAAGTCGGCGTACTGGGCGTTGGTGACGGGCGTGGTATCGAGGTAGAACGACGCCACGTCCACCGGGTGCGCAGACCGCTCGTTGTCCAGCGCCCACGGCTCAGCGGAGGTTCCCATCGTGAACCGGCCGCCGGGGATCAGCACCTCCCGCGGCAGCCGCAGCGCGTCGGCGGAGGCGGCGGCGGCGGCGGCGCCGACAGCACCGGCCGCCCGCGGCGCAGCTGATGAGTGGCCAGCATGGTCTCGTCGTGCTGCTGCTCGTGCTGCGCGATCATCCCGAAGACGAACCCGCCGGTGACCAGGCGCTGGCCGGTGAACGTAACCTGCTCCACCAGGTCAAGGACCCGGCCCCTGACCTCCCCGGCATAAGCCCGCGCCTCGGCCGGCGTCAGCAGCGGCAGCGCGGGGCGCTGCGCGCGGGGATGCTCGAACGCGTCGTACAGCGGATCGATTTCTGGCCGCATCGGGTCCCGGCCCCCGACATCACGCAGCAGCCACAGCTCCTCCTGGTTGGCCACGTGGGCGAGGTCCCAGACCAGCGGCGACATCAGCGGGGAGTGCTGCCGCACCAGGTCGTCATCCTCCACGCAGTCGGTCAGGCCGCGGGTCCGCTCTCTGGCGGCCACCAACTGCCCGGCGATGGCCTCCCGCAGCACGTCCGCGTCCGGCACCTGCTCCGGCGTGATTGTCATCTGCTCTCCTCCAGCATGTCGTCGGCAGGGCAGCGGCCCCGCAGCACGTACCGCTCGGCAAAATCGGCCACCTGCGCCCGGACCGCGGCCGGGGCACCTGACCGGCTCAGCGCCGCGTCCGCGGCCTCGAAGCAGGCCCGCCCCGCCCTGGCCAGGCCGTCGTCTGCGGGCCCGAGCCGGGCCGCCCGCAGCCACGGGCTAGCGGCGGCCCTGGCCCGGTACCGCCCGCCCGCAGCACCCCCTCGCGACGGCCCGGCGGCGGAGGCATGCCAGACCGGCTCGGCGGCGGCCATCGCGGCGTCCGCCGCCACGGGATCATCCAGCAGGGCGGAGACGACCGCGGCGGGCACCATCCAGCCGTCGGCGGGCTGAGCGTCGATGACCCGCAGCTCCAGGTGCCCGTGCGGCCGCACGGGCGGCCACAAGGTGGTCAGGTGGTAGGCCAGGTCATCAGCGGTCGGCCGCCGCTCCCCCGCACCGCGCAGCCAGTCACGGAAGGTCAGCCCGGCCGGCGCGATCCATGGCTGGGCCGGCAGGCGCACGCAGATAACCTCGGCATCCAGCGCATACCTGGCAAATTCGAGACGGGGATCCTGGTTCTGGCCATCGGGCTGGCCGCCGGCGGCGTACGGCTCCGCGCCGTGCGGCGCACGTGTCCGGCTCGGGTCGAGCCGGCTCCAGACCGTCTGGCGGGTGCATTTCCAGCCGGTGGGCAGGCCCGCGCTCAGCGGCGAGTTGGCGAAGGCGGCGACCAGGACCGGGCCCAGTGCGTGCAGCAGCCGCCAGCGGAACCGGTAGCCCGCCGGGCCACCCTGGTCGAGTCCGGCGTCCAGGCAGACCTGCACGGATGCGCTGCTGCACATCATCAGGCGGCCCCACGGGCCGCTGCGGTCGAAGAATTGCTCCATCGCCGTGTAGCGCGGCTCCTGGAGCACGCGGCTCGGCGGGCGGAGGGGATCAAGGCCCTGGCCGACCAGGCTCAGCCCGGCTGGTCTCAGGGCATCGCGGGTCGCGGTCAGATCCAGGGCGGCGGCGGTGAGGCAGTGGCCGAGGGCGGCGGCCGGCGCGGAGCTGATCTCCACCTGGCCGCCGGGCTCGGCGGTCAGACGGCCGCGGCCCGGCAGGCTCCCCGTGTCGTCCAGGGCAGCCAGCGAACTTCGCACGCGCTCGCGGGCGACTGGCAGCGAAGGATCCTTCTCGTCGCAGACCAGCCACTCGAGCTCGACTCCGACGGTACCGGGCGGCCCGGTCTTGAAGCAGATCCCGTGCACGTGCGCCTCGGCGTCGTATTCCGACAGCGGCCGCTGCGCCGTGCTAGTCAGGTAGCCAGGGTGAGTCATGAGATCTCCCGCCGGTGTCCTCGGGGCGCCCGCTGGGCCCCCGCCCGCCACTTTCCCGCCAGTCCTACCCAACGAGCGCGCGCCCGTGCTGATTCCGCCCGTGCTGATTCCGCCCTCCTATACCCCGTGCCGCCTATCGAACCCTCCGGAGTTCCTCAAAGACCTGCCGCATCCGGTCACCTACGAGCCGGCGGCGACCACCAGAGGCCGGCCCAGATCCTGACCCGTCGGGCTGACGCCGATCAGCTAGCCGGGCGGGGCGACGCTTTGCTGCTGGGCGAAGTCCTTGCTGCGGATAGCAGCCAGGGCCACCACGCCCGACGCCAGCGCGATGACCGCCGCGACCAGCAGGATACGGTTCAGGCCCGTGGTGAAGGCCGTCCGCGTGATCAGCCCCACGGCCTGCCGGGCCGGCCCGGGCAGATTGCCGAGCACGTGCCCGATCTGCCCGGACTGGACGGCGGCGGCGGTCTGGGCGCCTCGTCCGGACAGCCCGGGCACCGCGTTCACCCTGGCCTGTATCTGCTTGGCCACCTCGTTCGAGAACAGCGCCCCGAGCAAGGCGATGCCGGTCGCGATCCCGACCTGGCGGAAAGTGGAATTGATGCCCGAGGCCATGCCCGCCCGCTGCGGCGGTACCACGCCGACGGCCGTGGAGGCCAGCGGCGGGTTGACCAGGCCGATGCCCAGGCCGCCCACGATCATTCCCGGGATGAGATGGGTCCAGGACGAGCCCGCGTTCAGCCCGCGCATCAGCAGCAGGCCCACGCCGACCATGATCAGGCCGGGACCGATGAGCAGCCGGACCGGCACCACCGAGGTCGGCCAGGCCACCGTCGCGGTCACCAGGATGCCTCCGGACATGACCATCAGCCGCACGCCAGTGCCCAGCGGCGAGTAGCCCAGGATGTCCTGCAGGTACAGCACGAGGTAGAGCAGCATCGCGAAAATCGAGGCGCTCAGCCCGAACGCCGCCACCGAGCCGGCGCTGAAGGTCGGCAGCAAGAAGAGCTTCAGGTCGAACATCGGGTGCGAGCTGCGCCGCTCCACGGCGACGAAGGCGACGAGCAGCACCGCCGCGATGGCGAAGCAGGTCAGCACCAGCCCCCCGGTGAAGGATCGCTGGTTCGACTCGATCAGGCCGTAGACCAGGCTCGTGAGCGCCAGCGTGAAGAGCGCGAAGCCTGGCCAGTCGGGCCTGCTGGCCTGCGGCGCGCGCGACTCGGACACCTTCGTGATCGCGATGGCGACGGCCCCGATCCCGATCGGCACGTTCACGAAGAAGATCCAGCGCCAGGAGAGACCGGAGGTGAGCAGGCCGCCGAGCAGCGGGCCGACGGCCACCGCCAGGCCGGTCACCGCTCCCCAGACCCCGAACGCCGTGCCGCGGTCCTTGCCGCGGAAGGCATCAGCCAGCAGGGCCAGCGATACCGCGAACATGATCGCCCCGCCGATTCCCTGCAGGGCGCGAGACAGCTGGAGCATCAGCGTGCTGACGGCAAAGCCGCACAGCACCGACGCGCCGGTGAATACGGCCAGGCCGATCAGGTACAGCAGGCGGCGGCCGTACATGTCCGCCAGGCTGCCGGCCGTCAGCAGGAACGCGGCCAGGGTCAGCGCGTACGCGTCAACGACCCACTGCAGGCCGGAGAAGCTGGACTGCAGCGCCCGCTGGATATCCGGCAGGGCCACGTTCACGATCGTGATATCCAGCAGCAGCATGAACGTGCCGAGGCACACCGCGACCAGCGTCCACCACTTGTTTCCGCGCTGAACGGGCTCTTCGCCGCCAGCCGGGCCCGGTCGGTCGCGGTGGCGCTGATCCTGCCCGGACAGGTCAGCATGGGCTTCGGTCACGACGGCTCCCGGCAGGGTGAAGACAGATTCACGCGGATGGACCTGCCTACAATACGATCACGGCCAGCCCGGGGACCGGCCAGCGCCCGGCGCGTTGTCCGCACGCCGGGCCGGGAAGTGTGCGTTACTCAGGCTCGTACGCCAGGTTGGGACGCAGCCAGCGCTCGATTTCGGGGACATCGAGCCCCCGCCGCAGCGCGTAGTCCTCGACCTGATCCCGGCCAATTCGTCCCACCGTGAAGTACCGCGATGACGGGTGCGCGAAGATGAGGCCGCTCACACTGGCGGCCGGGGTCATCGCGAACGACTCGGTGAGGGCCATGCCGAGGTCTTCCGCCCGGAGCAGGTCGAACAGCGCGGCCTTCAGGGAGTGATCGGGGCTAGCCGGGTAGCCGAGAGCCGGGCGAATGCCGCGGAAACGCTCGGCGTGCAGGTCCGCCAGGTCCGGGTCGGCGTCCGGCTCGAACCAGTCGCGACGGGCCTGCAGGTGAATGTGCTCGGCGAACGCCTCCGCGAGCCGGTCCGCGAGCGCTTTGGCCATGATCGCGCGGTAGTCGTCGTTGTCGCGCTCGTACCTGGCCGCCAGCTCCTGCGCCCCGTGAATCGACACGGCGAAACCGCCCAGGTAGTCACCGGCCGGGGCGACATAGTCCGCCAGGCAGCGGTTGTGGCGGCCCTCCGGCTTGGCTGACTGCTGACGGAGCATCGGGAATCGCACGGTATTCGGCTCGCCGGCCAGGACCACGATGTCGTCGCCGTCCGCGCGAGCTGGCCAGAAGCCGTAGGCACCGCGGGCACGGAAGTCCCCGCGGGCCACGACCTGATCCAGCAGGAGATTCGCGTCGTCGTAGAGCTCCCGCGCGACCGGCTGGTCGAGGATGGCCGGGAACTTGCCCTTCAGCTCCCAGGCGAGGAAGAGGAACTGCCAGTCGATCATCTCCCGGAGCGTGGCGATGTCCGGCTCGACTGCGCGAAGCCCGGTGAAGCTCGGTACCGGCAGGTCATCGAATGCGACCGGCTCGCTGGCCGCCCTGGCCTGTGCGAGCGTGAGCAGCGGCGTCCGCTGCCGGGTCTCGTGCTGCTCGCGCAGCCGCTGCTGCTCCGCCCGGTTGGCCGCGTCCAGTTCCTCGGCGCGGCCCTTCTCCAGCAGGTCCGATACCACGCCGACGACACGGGACGCGTCCAGCACGTGAATCGTCGTCCCGTCGTAGGCGGGCGCGATCCGGACGGCGGTGTGCTGGCGGGAGGTGGTGGCGCCGCCGATCAGCAGCGGCAGCCGCAGCCCCCTGCGCTGCATCTCGCTCGCGACGCTGACCATCTCGTCCAGTGATGGCGTGATCAGCCCGGACAGGCCGATGGCGTCGGCCCTCTCGGCGATCGCGGTGTCCAGGATCACCGAGGCGGGGACCATGACGCCGAGATCGATCACCTCGTAGCTGTTGCAGCCCAGTACCACGCCGACGATGTTCTTGCCGATATCGTGAACGTCGCCCTTGACGGTCGCGACCACGATCTTGCCGTGCCCGCTACCGGCGTCCGGCTCCCCCTCGGTCCGGGCCAGCTCCTTCTCGGCCTCCATGTAGGGCTCCAGGTAGGCGACGGAGCGCTTCATGACCCGAGCGCTCTTGACCACCTGCGGCAGGAACATCTTGCCCGCGCCGAACAGGTCACCGACGATCTTCATGCCGTCCATCAGCGGGCCTTCGATCACGTCCAGAGGCCGTTTCGCGGTTGTGCGGGCCTCCTCGGTATCCGCTTCGATGAAGTCCACGATGCCGTGCACGAGCGCGTAACTGAGCCGCTTGGCTACCGGCGCGTCGCGCCAGGACAGGTCGACGATGCGCCGGGTTCCCGTGCCGCTGACCTTCTCGGCGAAGGCCACAAGCCGGTCTGTCGCGTCGTCGCGGCGGTCGAACAGCACGTCTTCGACGAGCTCGAGCAGGTCGGCCGGGATGTCCTCGTATACCGCGAGCTGGCCGGCGTTGACGATCCCCATGTCCAGGCCGGCCCGTACCGCGTGCAGGAGGAACGCCGAGTGCATCGCCTCGCGCACGATGGCATTGCCGCGGAAGGCGAAGGACAGGTTGGAGATCCCGCCGCTCGTGTGCGCGCCGGGGCAGCGCTGCTTGATCAGCGGCAGCGCGTCGATGAATGCCCTGGCATACCCGTTGTGCTCGCTGATCCCGGTCGCGACCGCGAGCACGTTCGGGTCAAAGATGATGTCCTGCGCTGCGAATCCCGCCTGTCCGGTCAGCAGGTCATAGGCGCGGCCGCAAATCTGCACTTTGCGCTCAGCCGTGTCGGCCTGCCCCTGCTCGTCGAAGGCCATGACGACCACGCCCGCGCCGTAGTCCCGGATCCGGCGGGCCTGCTCAAGGAACGGGGCCTCGCCCTCCTTGAGGCTGATCGAGTTGACGACTCCCTTGCCCTGGACGCACTTGAGCCCGGCCTGGAGCACCGACCACCGGGAGCTGTCGATCATGACCGGGATACGGGCAATCTCCGGCTCGGTCGCGATCAGGTTCAGGAAGCTGGTCATCGCCTGCTCGCTATCGAGCAGATCGGCGTCCATGTTGACATCGAGCAGGTTGGCGCCGCCGCGCACCTGCTGCAGCGCCACGTCGCACGCGCCCTGGAAGTCACCGCCCTCGATCAGTCGCCGGAAGCGCGCCGAGCCAGTGACGTTGGTGCGCTCGCCGATCAGCACGAAGCCGGTGTCGGGCGAGATCTCGAACGGCTCAAGGCCGCTGAACCGCGTCCGGGCGGGAACGGCCGGGACCTGCCGGGGCGGCAAGCCTGCCACGGCCGAGGCGATCTGGCCGATATGCGCCGGGCCGTTTCCGCAGCAGCCGCCGACGATATTGACGATCCCGGCTGAGGCGAACTCGCCGAGCAGCCCGGCGGTTGCCGCCGGAGTCTGGTCGTAGCCGCCGAACGCGTTCGGCATGCCCGCATTGGGATGGCCGGCCGTATAGGTCCCGGCCAGCCGGGACAGGCCCGCGACGTGCGGGCGCATCTCCTGCGCGCCCAGGGCGCAGTTCACCCCGACGACCAGCGGGCGGGCGTGCTCGATCGCCGTCCAGAATGCCTCGATGGTCTGCCCGGACAGCGTCCGCCCGCTCAGGTCGACGATCGTCACCGAGATCCACAGCGGCAGCTGCGGAGCGATGGCGCGGGCGGCGGCAATCGCCGCCTTCGCATTGAGCGTGTCAAAGATCGTCTCGATCAGCAGGAGGTCGACGCCGCCGTCGGCCAGGGCCTGGATCTGCTCGGCGTAGGCGGCGTAGACCTGGTCGAAGGTCACCGTGCGGTAGGCAGGATCCTCGACGCGCGGTGACAGCGAGAGCGTGACGTTCAGCGGCCCCAGCGAGCCCGCCACGAAGCGCCCGCCGAACTCGCCGGCCGCCTGGCGGGCCAGCCGGGCGCCGGCGAGGTTGATCTCACGGACCAGCGGCTGCAAGCCGTAGTCGGCCTGGCCGATGCTCGTCGCGGTGAAGGTATTCGTCGTCGTGATGTCAGCACCGGCCGCCAGATACTGGCGATGGGCATCGAGGATGATGTCGGGACGGGTCAGATTCAGCAGGTCCGGGTCGCCGGTGACATCCTTCGGGTGGTCGGCGAATCGCTCGCCGCGGTAGTCCGCCGGGCTGAGCGCGGCGCCCTGCAGCATCGTCCCCCAGGCTCCGTCGAGCACCAGGATCCGCTGATCGAGGAGCTTGGTTAAGGCCTGCCCGGCCGTCTGCGCATCACTGCCCGGCACCGAGGTTGTTATCTTGCTCACCTCCACCAAGTGGAGGCGCCCTTGTTCACGTCACCCAGGCCGAGCGTGGCGGGCCGCAGCCCGTCGCAGCGCCTCTCGGCCTGACCCGCTGACCGTACCAGAGGACGCCCTATTGCCCGCGCCGCCGGATTGCCCGCGCCGTCAGCGACCTCAGCCCCACACCTCCCTGGCTGTCTCGACAATCAGGCGGAGCTTGGCGAACTGCTCGTCGCTGCTCAGGGTGTTGCCCTCAACCGTGGACGAGAAGCCGCACTGCGGCGACAGGCACAGCTGATCGAGCGGCACGAACCGGGCGGCCTCGTCGATCCGGCGCTTGAGCGCGTCCTTGTCCTCCAGCTTGCCGCTCTTGGTGGTCACGAGGCCCAGGACGACCATCTTGCCTTTCGGGACAAAGCGCAGCGGCTCGAAACCGCCGGACCGCTCATCGTCGTACTCCAGGAAGAAGCCATCGACGTCAAGCTCGCTGAAAAGCGCTTCCGCGACGAAGTCGTAACCGCCCTCGGCGGCCCAGGAGGACCGGAAGTTGCCCCGGCACATGTGCGTCGTCACGGCCATCGTGTCCGGCCTGCCTGCGACTGCGTCATTGACCTGCCGGATGTACCGGTGATGCAGATGCTCGGCGTCCTCGCCGCGCTCGCTGATCTCCGCGCGCTGGGCCGGGTCATTGAGATAAGCCAGGCTGGTGTCGTCGAGCTGCAGGTAGGAGCATCCCATCTCGCCGAGGCGCCGGACCTGCTCGGCATAGGCGGCGGACAGGTCGCTCCAGAACTCCTCCATGTCCGGGTAGACGGCCGGATCGATCGCCGCGGGACCGCCGCGGTAGTGAACCATGTTCGGCGAGGGGATGGTGAGCTTGGGCGTCGCCGACTTCACTACCGACTGCAGGTAGGCGAAATCGTCGCCGAAGATGGTGCGGTCCAGCCGGATCTTGCCGTCGATGTGCATGGCCGCGGGCGTGAACTCAATCATCCCGGCGGCGTTGCGGAATTTCACGGCCAGATTGCCCGGCGCCTTGCCGATGCCGCCCAGCTGGTAGATGAAGTCCATGTGCCAGGACGCGCGGCGGAATTCGCCATCGGTGGCGGACTGCAGGCCGGCCTCCTCCTGCCGGGTGACGGCATCGGTGATGGCCTCGTCCTCGATGGCCCGCAGCCCGGCGGCGTCCAGCCGGCCGGCGGCGAAGTTCTCGCGGGCGGTGAGCAGGGCCTGCGGGCGGAGCAGGCTGCCGACATGATCGGCGCGGAATGGAGGTGTGCTGCGCATAGCCGTCATCGTCGCGGGAGCGCCTTCGCCGGTCAACTCTGGCGGGGGCCCAAATCTGGCCTGTGCCGCGCCGGCCCGGCCCGGCGGCGCGAGGCCGCCCGATGCAGCGGCGGCGACGCCGGATAAGTTGGACGCTGGTCCGGATGCGAGGGGAGCATGATATGAGCGGCATCGGCCAGCTGGTGCAGTCCGGGCCGCTGCTGCTGGCTGTGCCCGTGGCGGCCGCGGCGGGGGCCGTCACGTTCCTGTCGCCCTGCTGTCTGCCGCTGGTGCCCGGCTACCTGTCCTATATCACCGGGATGTCAGCTACCGCTCTTTCACCGGCCACCGCTGAGGAGCCGGGCGCCGAGGCACCGGACGCAGCTGCGCACCGCACCAGGGCGGCTCCCGCGGCCGCCGTCCGAATCGGTGCCGCGGCGGGCGGTGCCGGCGCTGACCGTGCTGATGGCGGTGCCGGCGCGGGCCGTGCCGATACTGGCGGTGCCGATGCTGGCCGGGCCGGCGCCTCTGCGGCCAGCTTGCCGGGGGGTGCCGTCGCGATCGGGGACGAGCCCGGTGTCGCCGGGCTCGCGCGCCAGGCGGCAGGCCGGGGCCGGCCGTGGTCGGCACCGCGCTGTTCGTCCTCGGATTCTCCGCGGTCTTCGCCTCCGAGGGACTGGTGTTCGGCGCGGTCGGGGAGGCCCTGCGGACGCACCAGCAGGGGCTGGCTCAGGTACTCGGCTGCGTGATCATCGTCCTGGGCCTGCTGTTCGCGGGTGCGTTCGACCGATTCACCTTCGCCGGGCGCATTGTCCGCCCGTCGGCACGACCGCGGGCCGGCCTGGCCGGGGCGCCGCTGCTGGGCGTGCTGTTCGGCCTCAGCTGGACACCCTGCATCGGCCCCACGCTGGCCGTCGTGCTGGCCCTGGCCGGGACCACCGGAACGGCATCCAGGGGGGCGCTGCTCGCCTTTGTTTACGGCCTGGGCCTGGGGATCCCGTTTCTCGTTGTCGCGTTCGCCGTCCAGCGCGGCATGAGCCTGTTCGGCTTTGCCCGCCGGCACGCGCGCCAGATCACCAAGATCGGCGGCGTGATGCTGATCGCCGTCGGGCTGCTGGAGGTCACCGGGGCCTGGGCGACGGCGGTGACGTGGCTGCAGGTGCACTGGCTGAACGGGTACGTCCCGCCGCTGTGAGCCCGGCAGGCAGGCAGATCAGCTAAGGAGGACGGCATGCGGTTCGGCATCTTCTACGAGCACCAGCTGCCCAGGCCCTGGGGGCCCGATGACGAGCACAGGCTGCTATCCGATGCCCTTGAGCAGGTGGAACTCGCCGATAGAGCCGGCCTCGACTATGTGTGGGAAGTCGAGCATCACTTCCTGGAGGAGTACTCGCACTCCTCCGCGCCCGAGGTCTTCCTGGCGGCGGCCAGCCAGCGCACCAAGCGCATCCGGCTCGGCCACGGAATTGTCCAGGCGCCGCCGGGAGTCAATCACCCGGCCAGGATCGCCGAGCGGGTAGCGACCCTGGATCTGGTCTCGGACGGCCGGGTCGAGTTCGGCACCGGGGAGTCGAGCGCCGCCGCAGAGCTGGGCGGCTTCGGGGTGGCGCGCGAGGCCAAGCGCGCCATGTGGGAGGAAACCCTCGACGCGGTGACCCGGATGTTCGTCGAGGATCCCTTCGCTGGTTACGACGGCGACTTCCTGAAGATGCCTCCCCGCCAAGTGGTGCCCAGGCCGCTGCAAAAGCCCCATCCCCCGCTGTGGGTGGCCTGCAGCCGCCGGGAGACCATTCACCTGGCGGCCCGCAGCGGCATCGGTGCGCTGTCGTTCTCCTTTGCCGAGCCCGAGGACGCCGCGCACTGGGTGGCCGAGTATTACGATCTGATCGCCTCCGCGGAATGCGTGCCGCGCGGATTCGCCGTCAACCCGAACATCGCCCTGGTCTTGCCGATGATGCTGCATCCGGATGAGGCGACGGCCATCGACCGCGGCATTGATGGCGCGCACTTCTTCGGGTACTCCCTGGGCCACTTCTACGGCGGCAGCCCGCATCTGGTCGGCGGCACCGACCTGTGGCACAGCTTCGGGCGGGACCGGGCCGAGCAGGGCTTCGCGCGCGAGATCGTGTCTGCCTCCGCCGCGCCGCTGGCCGTCCGGCTGCTGCAGGCGGGCCTCGGCTCGCTGCGCGGCGCGATCGGGACTCCGGCGCAGGTCACCGACCTGATAGCCCGTTATGAGGCGGTCGGGGTCGACCAGATCATGTTCATCATGCAGTCAGGCAGGAACCGGCACGAGCACATCTGCGAGAGCATCGAGCTGTTCGCCCGCGAGGTGCTGCCCCGCTTCGCCGAGGGCCGCCAGGAGCAGGAGACGGCCAAGGCGGACCGGCTCGCGGCCGCGGTCGACAGGGCCCTCGCCCGCCGCAGCGGGCCGCGCACGCTGCCGGCTCCGTACCAGATTGACGAGAGCGCCGAGCTCGCCGCCGCGCGCCAGTCAGCGCAGGTGCCGCTGCGGGCGCTGGCCGGGCAGGCCCGCCAGTCCGCGCAGGCATCGGCACGGGGGAAGTTTCAGTCCGGCACCAGGAAACTGGTCGGCCGGACCTCCGACCGCAGGCTGGAGCGGATCCTCGGCGGCCGGCAGGTACAGCGTGCCGTCTTCACCCTGATGGCCAGCCGATTCGATCCGGCCCAGGCGGCCGGCTTCGAGGGGACCCTGCACTACGACCTCGGGCTCAGTGACGGGACCCGCCGGTCCTGGTTCATCCAGGTGAAGGACGGCAAGGCGCTGGCCAGCGAGCGGGGCGCCGGGAGCCCGGCCCTGACCATCAAGATCCCGCTCGTCGACTTCGTCAAGCTGATGGCCAACACCGAGCAGGCCCTGCCGCTGATCAGGGACGGCGTCATGACGCTGGACGGCGACCTGGGCGTCGCCAGCCGGATGGCGCAGATGTTCGGCTCCCGCGCGGCCTACTGACGGTGTCCCCCGGCCGCTGCGACCGGACCGCACCATCCCGAGCAGACCAGCCCGCACCGCCCGCGCGCTGAGGCCCGGGCGCTCAGGCCCGGGCGCTCAGGACCGGGGGGCAGGGCCGGCCGACGCCGGGACGGGCGATCCGAGGTCGCGGGCGGCGCGGCGGCCGGGCTGGTCGCCAGGGCCTCGAGCGCCAGGGAGACCGCGGTCTCCAGCTGGGTATCGTTACCCGCCGCCCACTCATCGGGCGCCATGACCACCTCGACGTCCGGATCAACGCCATAGTTCTCGACGCCCCAGCCGAACCGGCCGAACCAGAATGCATAGCGTGGCACGGTGATCGCCGTACCGTCGACGAGCTGGTGATTCTCGTCATAGCCGACGACGCCACCCCAGGTCCGGGTCCCTACTACCGGTCCTAGGCCAAGGGTGCGGATCGCGGCGGTGATGATGTCGCCGTCCGAGCCCGCGGCCTCATCGGCCAGCGCCACGATCGGCCCGCGCGGTGCGTCCAGCGGGTAGGTGGAGGGCTGCAGCCCGCGCGCCACGTCCCAGCCAACCACGCGCCGGGCGAGCTTCTCCAGAACGAGCTGCGAGGTGTGCCCGCCGCTGTTGGCGCGGACGTCCACGATGAGCGCGTCGTGCTGCATCTCGCCGCGCAGGTCGCGGTGGAAGTCGGCCCAGCCGCCGCTCACCATGTCGGGCACGTGCAGGTAGCCGATCCGGTCCTGGCTGAGCTCGCGAACCAGCCGGCGCCGTCCGGCGACCCAGTCGTGGTACCGCAGGCGCCGCTCATCCTTCAGGGCCACGACGACGGCCCGCCGGGGCTCACCGCCGCCGGCGGGGGCAATGGTCAGCTCGACCGGCTGGCCCGCTGCGCCGACCAGCAGCGGCCCCGGTCCCGTGCCGGGGTCCACGAGCTGGCCATCAACGGCCAGCAGCGTGTCCCCGGCCCCGATCCGGGCGCCGGGTGCGGCCAGCGGTGAGCGCGCCCTGGGGTCCGAGGACTCTCCGGGCACCACCCTGGCTACCCGCCAGGCGCCATCGGGGCCGGGCTCCAGGTCAGCCCCGAGCAGGCCGACCTCTCCCCATCCGATGGCCTCATCTGGGTCGCGCGGCCCGTTCCTGACATACGCGTGCGACGAGCCGAGCTCGGCGACCGTCTCCCAGAGCAGATCGGCGAAGTCATGGCGGCCTGATATCCGGTCCAGCAGCGGCCGGTAGGTGTCGAGGACGGCGTCCCAGTCGACGTCACCCATGTCCGGTACCCAGAAGTCATGCCGCAGCAGACGGCCGGCTTCCGCGAATGCCGTTCGCCACTGGACCGCGGGGTCGGCGAGGAACCGGGCCCGGGATTTCTCCACGCTGACCCGGTCCTCATCGCTGTCGGGGTCCGCCTTGCGGTCCGCCGGAACGACGCAGAGCCTGTGCTCATCGCTGACCACGAGCCGGGTCCCGTCGCCGCTGACCTCAAACCAGTCGGCCTCGCTCTCCAGTTCCGTGCAGGCCCGCCGCCGCATGTCGAACCGCTCCAGCGCGGCACGCGGTGCTGAGTCGTCGGGGTGGGCACCGCCCTCCCCCAGATTCCCGGCGACGGGCTCCCTGAGCCACGCCAGGCCGCCTTTGACGGCGCGAAGCGAGGCGTATCGCGACTCGGGCACCGGCACCTGCACGACGCGGTCGGACAGGCCGTCGGCATCCACGATCACCATGCCGGGGCGCTTCGTGCTGCCGCCCGCTCCGGTGGCGGGCTCGCCGCTCTTGCTGTCGTCGTCTTTGCTGTCGTCGTTCTTGCTGTCGTCGTTCTTGCTGTCGTGGTCTTCGCTGTCGTGGTCTTTGCCGTCGCTGTCGCTGACCGGCCGGCCCGCGGCCAGCGGGCCGAAGGGTGACGGCGTCGCCGCGGCCAGCGGCACCAGGTATGGCCGGCTTCCGTACGGGAACGACAAGTCGAAGACGTGCGCGTCGTACACCGGGTCGAAGCTACGCCGCGAGAGAAACGCCAGGTAGCGCCCATCGAGCGTGAAAACCGGATCGGTGTCGATGAAACGGCCGTCGGTGACGTCGATGATCGTCCGGTCGGCCAGCCGGGCCAGGCGCAGCCGGCGCAGCGGGGAGGAGCCGGGCTGCGACCACGCGAGCCAGGCTGAATCCGGCGACCACGCCAGCCCGGTGACCTCGCCATTGCCGGAGACGGCCAGCTCGCTGGCCGCACCGGAGGCGACGTCCACGATGTGCAGCCGCCCGTCGTGGGCCGCCACCGCGACGGCGCTGCCGTCCGGCGCGGCCGCCAGCTCATCGACCCGGCCGATGGCACCGGCCGCCAGCCGGCGGGGCGGCACGGCCAGGGCCGGCCCGGCGTCGCTGCCCGCGGCGATCTCCAGCGCGTCCGGGCCGCCGGCGTCCGTGACCCAGACCACCTGGCCGGCGCTGCCCAGCACGCGCGGCAGCCGTGCCCTCGCGCCGGGCACGACCGACAGCGCCCTGGCGGGCCCGTCACGGTGAGTCAGCCAGTGCACCGTTCCGCGTACCTCGACGGCACTGGCCTGCCCGGTGGCATCGCACGACAGCGAGCCCAGATGATCATCGGCGGAGATGAGGCGCGGCTCACGGGACGCGGCGGCCGAGCCAAGGCTGATGTCCACCCGCCGGGGCTCGCTGTCCGCCCGCAGGCCGTCCAGCAGCCAGATGTCGCCTGCGCAGTGGTAGACGACCCGGCGGCCATCGGTACTGGCGTTGCGCGCGTAGAAGCCGTCATGGTCGGTGTGCCGCCGCAGATCGCCGCCATCGAGGGTGCAGGAGTAGACATTGCCGGTGCCCTCGTGATCAGACAGGAACGCCAGCCTGCCGCCGACCAGCATCGGGCTGGAGAACTGCCCGGCCACGTCCGCGAGGAGGCGGCTGAACCGCAGGTCCTGTCCGTCGGCACCGCCGGGACCGGCCAGTGCCGCCCAGAGCCGGCCCGAGGTGCCGCCCCGGTATCGCTTCCAGTACGCGGGATCGCCGCCGAAGGTGCCGTTGACCAGCGCCACGGCACCTGACTCCACGGCCACATCCCCCACCGGCCCGAACGGCAGGACGCGCGGCCGGGCGCCGGCGGGGTCACCGTCGCCGCCGGCGGGCAGCGCGTGCGCGCGGCCGAAGTGCGAGAACGGCTGGCCGGCGGCGGTGACCGCGAGTGCCTCGCCCTGCGGTGTCCAGCCGCGAAGGCGGGTGGTGGGCTCCCCCCAGTAGGTGAGCCTGCGCCGGGCACTGCCGTCGATCCCGGCGACGTAAATCTCCGGGTGACCATCCCGCCCGCTGGTCCAGCCGATCAGCGCGCCGTCGCGAGAAATCCTCGGATAGCTGACGTCAGCACGGTCTGCCGAGATCCGCCAGGCGCGGCCGCCCGCCACGGGGGCGAGCCATACGTCATCCTGCGCGACGAAGGCCAGCAGGTCGTCATGCAGGTGCGGGAATCGCAGGTATCCGGCTGAAGTCACCGCCTCATCCTAGATGTGCGGCCGCCGGGACGCGGAGGAAGCGGCAGGCCCGCGCAGGCAGGCCGCCCGGCCGCGGTGGTGACAGATCAGGACGCCGCGCGCGCTGGCACGCGATCGGCACCGGCCGCCGCGTTCAGCTCATCGAAGATCCGCGGGTCGGTCCCTTCCTCCGGGTGCCATTGCACCCCGACGCCGAACGGATGGCCGGCCAGGATCAGGGCTTCCACCACCCCGTCCTGCGCCCAGGCGACGGCGGTCAGGCCGCTTCCCAGTCGCTGCACGGCCTGATGGTGGGCCGTCGGCACCTCCGCATGCGGGCCGAGCGCGATCCCGAGCCGGCTTCCCGGCTCGATCCGGACGGGGTGCTCGCCCATCTTGGCCGGCTCGGGAGCATGCCTGCTGTGCCCCACCACCTCCGGCAGATGCTGGATCAGGGTCCCGCCCCTGGCCACGTTGAGAACCTGGAGGCCGCGGCATATCGCCAGGAACGGAAGCCCGGCCTCGATAGCCGCCCGCATGAGCGCGAATTCGAACGCGTCCCTGGCGTGGTCCGGCGGATCCGCCCGATCGTGCGGCTCGGCACCGTAGCGCCGGGCATCGATGTCGCCCCCGCCGGAGAACAGCAGGCCATCGAGCCCCTCCGCCAGGCGGGCCGCGGCGCTGGGGAGCACTGGCGGCAGCAGTACCGGGGCGCCGCCCGACCGCGCGACCGCGATCGCGTAACTCGCGGGCACGAGCGCCGCCTCCCGGACGGAGCCGCCCCAGCCTGCGGCATTCAGATCCGCGGTGATCCCGATGAGCGGGCGGGTCATGCGTCCTCCAGGGTCTGGCGTGCAGGACAGCTGCCTGGCCTGCGCGTACTTGCCCGGCAAGCACGCGGTCACCGACGATGACGGCCCGCCGCCGCCCGCTCGGGCCGGCGTGGCTGGCAGTTGGCGGGCCCGCAACTCCGCGCCCTGCTGCGATCCGGCCGTTCCCGCGATGAGACGGCGGTCAGGCTGTCGTTAGGGATCGCGGTCCCGCGGAGACGCCCGCCGGATACGACCACATATCAGTTCGGAGTATAAACGCAGCCGCTCTTATCTGCAGGCGTGTTCCGTCAGGGCCGCCTACGCCGGACGGGACGTGCTGCTCTGCGCGCTCCTGGTCGCCGAGCATGGCTGAAGCGGGTTGTATGCGGCCCGGTCACACGGCCAGACTCGTGGTGCGGGGAGTGGCCGCGCAATTCAATGCGGACCTGGTGAGGCAGACATTCGCGCGTGTGATGATGGATGCGCAGAAATCAATGCATACTTCTGCGCGCGCCTTTTCGCCCAGAGTCCTCAGCTCTTAAGGGACCGCTAGCCGGGCGTCCGGTCGCGCTCGCTTCTTCGGGCGAGGCGCTGGAGTTGCCCTGCGTGCACGTCGCTCACCCACTCCCAGCCGGGCTTGGGCGATGGGCCGACCCGCGGGTCGCTGGGAACATGGGCGTCACGCAAGGCGTGCACGTACGCCCGATCCTGGTCGATCCGTGCCTGGACCTGATCAGCTCCGGCGATGGACCCGTGGCCGGGGACGAGGACATCGACGTCGCCCGCCACGCCCTCGAGCAGCCGCAGCGCGGCGAGGTAGTCCTCGATCGGGTCAGCGGTGCCGTTCAAGTCGAGCATCGGAATCAAGACATCAGACAGCATGTCGCCGGCGACGAGAACCCCGCGTTCCTCAATCAGCAGCGCCGCATGGCCAGGGGCATGCGCTTGATGCTCGATAATCCGGACTTGAGGGCCATCCCAGGGAATCTGCGCCATCTCGGCGGGCAGGCCGGTAATGAGGCCGAGCAGGTCCAGCGGTACCTGCTCGGCGATGTCCGGCGGTATCATCACCTCGGCGACGCGGGCCTTCGCACGCGCGTCAGGCAGCCGATCTCGGACAGTGGCCGCGCAGCGCGCCGTGCCGTAACGGGGCGCCGCGCCGAGCCGGGCGTGCCAGAGCAGGTGATCCCAATGCGGATGCGTCGAGAAGCCTGCCACAACGGCCTGGCCCGAATCGGACAGGTCGTTCGCGAGGGCGGCCATCTCGGAGCCGTGCACCCCGGGGTCGATGAGCAGCACGCCAGCCCGGCCGCGCACGACAACGGCGTTGCTCTGGCAGAACTCGCTCTCGTGGATCAGCACACCCTCCGCGACCTGCCTCAGCACGGGTGCCAGGCTACCGTGCCCAGCGCCCGCCAACAACGACTCGCGCACCGCGCACCGCGCAGCGCGACGGTGCAGACCGGTGGGCCTGGCGGCCCGCCGGGCTTCAGCTGCTGAGGTGCTCACCGAAGAAGGCGAAGATGCGCTGCCATGCGTCAGCGGCATCAGCCCTCTGGTAGCTCATCTTGGTCACCTTCGCGAAGACCGCCGGGACGCCGGAGGTCTCGGTCATGAACCGGTGACCCGAGCCCGGGTAGACCTTCACGTCGTGCGGGATCTCCAGCACCGTCAGGGCGCGCTGCAGCCGCTCGGGGTGCTTGGTCCCCATCGCGTCGCGCGCGCCGAAGCTGCCCACCACCGGGCACGCGCCGGCCAGCGCATCTTCGGTGTCCTTCGGCACGTCGCCGTAGTTGACCGCCGCCACGGAGAAGCCCTCTCGCGGCGCGCACAGGAGCGCGAAGCCGCCACCCATGCAGAATCCGATCACGCCGGTCTTTCCCGTGCTGTCCGCGCGGGCAGCGAGGAAGTTCCGTGCCGCCTCGAGCGCAGCGAACGCCGGCCCGGTGCGCGCCCGCAGCTGCCCGAACGCGCCGCGCACGCAGCGTATCCATGCCTTGCCCTGATAGAGGTCGGGGGCCAGCGCCAGGTACCCTCGGGCGGCGAGCTCGTCCGCCTTCTCCCGGATGTCGTCATTCAGCCCGAACGCCTCGTGAATCACCACAACACCCGGCCACGGGCCCGGACCGCCCGACGGAATGGCGAGATAGCCGGGCACCGAGCCGCCCCCTACCGGATACGAAATGTCTGGCATGGGCGGCATGCTTTCACACCTTGCGCCACTTGGGTATCCAGGTCCCGTCCTGGACGGTGTAGTCGCCGAACAGGGTCGGCGCCTCGGCGCGCATCAGCTCGCCGATCTTTCCGAACAGGAGCCTGATCTCCTCCTCGGCGCCCTGATCGGTGCGCGCCTCGATGGTATGGCGCAGGGTCCGGATATTGGCGGTCCAGAGCAGGCCGGTGGCGACGCCATCGGGCGCGAACCGCCGCATGAACGAGGTCTTGTGCTTCTTCTCGTGGAACGGCACGCCATCCTCATCGAGGCCGAAGTGATCTGCCATCCAGCGCTGGAATTCCTCCATCTGCTCCAGCAGCGCCGTCGACCGCTTCATCAGCTCGGCGTCGGCGAGCGCCCAGTCAGGGAACCAGAACGGGATGTCAGCCAGCCGCACGAACCGCAGCGACTCCTGCGAGATGGCCACTCCCGGCCGATGGCGCACGAGCTCGTGGGTCGCGACCCGGCTGATGTTGTGCAGCACGAAGCTGAAGCTCACATGCTCCAGTACCGACCCGTGCGCGCTAGACAGGATGTTCTGGAGGTACTTCTCATGATCATTGCGCACCCGGCTGACATTCGGGTTGAGGCCCGGCTCCCAGGCCCGGTAGCAGATCTTGCCGGCGAACTCCGCCAGATTCTGCGCATCGTCCAGCTCGCCCCGGTCGAGCCGCTGCAGCCAGCCATCACCGCCTACCTCCTGCAGATACGCCGCCAGGGACGCGTAGTCGATCTCGGGACGAGCGACGAGGAAGACCTCAGGCTGCACCTTCTTCATGGCACGCGACACTACCGGCGCCTGCGGACATTCGCGTGTCCGGCAGCCAGACGCATCTCGCGATCCCGGCACAGCCGCAGCACGTTCGCGATGACCTGGTGACCCGCGCTGCCGGAGGCGGTCAGGATGGACTCGGGGTGGAACTGCACCCCCCAGCGCCCGGCGGCATCGTCCTCGATCGCCATCACCACCCCGTCGGCCGTCACCGCCGTGACCAGGAACTCCCCCTTAACCTCGGCGGCTGTCGCGTGCAGCGAGTGATACCGGCCCGCCGCGAAGGCGGGCTCCAGGCCAGCCAGCAGCGACCCGCCGAGCACCCGCACCGTCGACGGCTTCCCATGCACCGGCGTGCCGAGGATGCTCAGCTGCCCGCCCGCGTGCTCTACCATCGCCTGCAGCCCCAGGCACACGCCGAACACGCTGACCCCGCGCGCATCAAGTTCCTTCAGCAGGTCGCCGCAGTGGAAGTCCGACGGGCGCCCCGGTCCCGGCGAGAGCACCACCAGGTCGGGCGCGTAGGCGTCCAGCAGGGCCGGGTCGAAGCCCGCTCGCCGCGTGGTCACCTCCGCGCCCTGCTCGCGGAAGTACCCGGCCAGGGTGTGCACGAATGAATCCTGGTGATCGACCAGCAGCACCCGCAGGCCGGCACCCGGCCGCGAGTGCGGCGAGCCGGCGGCGGAGGCACGCGGCGCCGTGGTTTCCTCGCCGGGGCCCGCCCCGGTCCCGTCCGGCTCGCCCAGCGTCTCCAGCAGGGCCCTGGCCTTGAGCCGCGTTTCCCGTTCCTCGGCCGCCGGATCGGAGTCGAACAGGAGCGTCGCGCCCGCCTGGACCGCGGCGATGCCGCCGCGGATATGAGCCGTCCGCAGCGTCAGGCCGGTGCTCATGCCGCCGTCAAAGCCGATCATGCCGACCGCCCCGCCGTACCAGCGCCGCCGACGGTCCTCATGATCCTCGATGAATTGCATGGCCCAGGTCTTCGGGGCGCCCGTCACGGTCACCGCCCACATATGGGTCAAGAACGCGTCCAGCGCGTCAAAGCCGGCCCGCAGGCGGCCTTCCACATGGTCCACCGTATGGATCAGCCGGCTGTAGATCTCGATCTGGCGCCTGCCGATCACCTGGATGCTGCCCGGCTCGCAGATCCGCGACTTGTCGTTGCGGTCCACGTCGGTGCACATGGTCAGCTCGGACTCCTCCTTGGCCGAGTCGAGCAGGATCCGGATGTTCTCCGCGTCCTCCAGCGGGCTGGCCCCGCGGGCGATGGTCCCGGAGATCGGGCAGGTTTCGACCCGGTCTCCGGTGACCCGCACGTACATCTCGGGCGACGCCCCGACCAGGTACTCCCCCTCCCCCAGGTTCAGGAAGAACTCATACGGGGCCGGGTTGCGCCGGCGCAACCGCTCATAAAAGGCGGCGGGCGAGCCGCACCGCCCGTGGAAGATGTGGCTCGGCACGACCTCGAACAGGTCGCCGCGGGCAAATCGCTCCCGTGCCTGCTCGACGATCCGCGCGTAGGTGCCAGGCCGCGGATCGGCGGGAAGATCTTCAGGCGAAACGGGCCCCCCGCCGCCGCTGCCGCCGGATCCGGTGATCTCCGTCTGGCGCGGCAGGCCCTCCGTCGACGTGGCGCGCGGGGACCCGCAGGCCGGTGCGCCCCCCGCCGGTGAGCCATCGGTCGCGAACTCGTAGGAGTAGCAGACGGCTGTCTCGCGCTTGCGGTCTATCACGTACAGCCGGTCGGGCAGGTGCAGCACCAGGTCACGCTCGCCGCCGCCGCGGGCGTGCCGCAGCTTCACCGGCTCGAACTGGAACGCCAGATCGTAGCCGAACGCCCCGTACAGGCCCAGATGCGGATCCGGGCCGGCGAACGCCGTGATGACCTCGCGCAGCGCGGAGAAGACGGTAGGCCGCCTGCTGCGCTCCTCCTCAGGGAAAGCGCCGCCGGGATCGGGGATCAGCACCTCAGTCACCGCCGGGTCTAGCGGGCCGGCCGGGTCTAGCGGGCCGGCCGGGTCCGGCGTTCCCGCCGGGTCCGGCGGGGCGCCGGCGGTGGCCTGGCTAGCGCGGCGCAGGGCCGCGGTGATGACGGGCATCAGGACCAGGCCGCGCTCGTTCAGGGCCCGTGCGCTGATCCGCCTGCCGCGCGCGACGATCTCGATGCAGGGGTCGACGTAGGCGACGTGCCAGCGGCTGTACCGGCCCGGGTACTCCATCCCCGAGCTGAGCACGCCGCCGCGGCGCTGGTCGACCAGCCGGGTGATCTCGGCCAGGGCGGCCGGATCGAACGCCGCGGCGGTGCGGCTCACCCGCAGGCCGCCCGCGGTGGTGAACTCGGCCGGTTCCTGGCCGGCGCCCCCGCCGGGCAGCCCGCCAGGGCCCTGGATGGGTGCCGGGTAAGTCTGAGCTGCTGGCATCGGTACCTCGCCCTATCAGGCCCGGCGCCGGCGGCGGCCATGAAGGAAGGCGACCGCCGGATGCCGGGCGATCGCCTTCAGGATTTGCGCAGAGTGCGCGAACCGGGCCCCGCCTAACGGCGGCGCCACCAGCCTGCGGTGCGGTCCATGCGCATGGCGGGAGCCTAGCATCAGAATTCCGCCCACGAGCCAGCGCCCAGCGCACGTGCCTTCTCGTAGGCATGGGCGGCGGCGGCCAGGTCTTCCACCGCCAGGCCGAGGGACTCGAACACGGTGATTTCCTGCGCGCTGCGGCGGCCAGGTGCCTGGCCGGCCAGGAGCTCGCCGATCTCGGCCCTGACGTGATCGGGCCGGATCGCGCCCTCGGCCAGCGCGAGCAGGTAGTCGCCGGCTTCGCTGCTGACCGACTCACGGCTGTCGGCAAACACGGCGGCCGCGGCCATCGTCGCGGTGTCCAGCTCGCGCGCGGCCGGGACGCACGCGCCGACGGCGTTGATATGCGCGCCGGCGGTCAGCCAGCCATGCTGCAGGACCGGCTCAGCCGAGCTGGTGGCGGTCACGATGATGCCGGCCCCGGTCACCGCCTCCCTGGCGGACGTGCACGCGACCACCGCGGGCCAGGCCCGCGTGCCACCCGGCCCGGCCTGGCCCCGGCCCGGACTGGCCGGGCCGGGCCCTGGCCCCGGCACCGACTCGGCGAACCGGACCGCCCTGGCGTGGTCCCGGCCCGCGACCCGGATCTCGGTGAGAGCCCGTGATCCGGCGATGGCATGCAGGTGCGCCCTGGCCTGAGCGCCGGTGCCGATGATGGCGAGCACCCCGGCATCGGGGCGGGCGAGCAGCGCGGTGGCGACGGCCGACACCGCGGCCGTCCGGATCTCGGTGACCGCCGAGGCGTTCAGGACCGCCAGCGGCTCGCCGGTCTGCGCGCTGGACAGCAGCACGATGCCCTGGTGAGTATCCAGGCCGATCGCGGGATTGCCGGGGGTAATGCAGATCGCCTTCAGGCCGTAGGCGACAGGATCGCCGGGACGGTAGGACGGCATCAGCGCCATCAGCGAGCTCGCGCCGTCGGGCCGCAGGATGGTGCGCAGCGGCTGCTGCACCTCGCCGCGGGCGAACGCGGCGAGCACGTCCCGCATCACATCCGCGCACTCGCCGTAGGGCAGCAGCTCACGAACCTCGCGCGCGCCGAGGATGAGGATCCGCACGGGTACTAGGTGCCCTGTCCCGGCAGCTCGCTCACGCTGGAGGCCGCTGATGCCGGCGGGCCACCGCCTCGGGCGGCAGCAGCGCCGCCGACGGGCACCGCGCCGCCGACCGACGCGGCGCCGCCGACGGGCGCGGCGCGCGGGGCGATCGCCAGCTCCTCCACCCGGCGCTCGGGTACCGGCCGGCCGACGATGCGGTAGACATCGGTCCCGTCGACCGTCTCCTTCTCCAGCAGCAGGCCGACCAGCTGCCCGAGCTCGGCCCGGTGCGAGCGGATCAGGCCGACGGCCGTCTGCTCGGCCTCGCGCAGCAGCCGGGCCACCTCGGTGTCGATGGTGGCCTGCGTGGACTCGGCGAAGGGCCGGCTCGACAGGCCGCCGCCCCCGCCGCCGAGGAACACCGAGCCGCCCTCGGGGTAGCCGACCGGACCGAGCGCCTCCGACAGCCCGAACTCGCGCACCATCCTGGTCGCCAGGTCAGTGGCGGTGGACAGGTCGTTGGCCGCCCCGGTCGAGCCCTGGCCGAGCTCCACCAGCTCCGCGGCGCGGCCGCCGAGCCGGACCGAGAGGGAGTCGGTGAGGTAGTCCTCGCCGTACAGGTGCCGCTCGACCAGCGGCAGCTGCTGGGTGACGCCGAGCGCCTGGCCGGCGGGCAGGATAGTGACCTTCGCGACGGGATCGGCGTGCTCGGACAGCGCGGCGACCAGGGCATGCCCCGCCTCGTGGATGGCAACCGCGTGCTTCTCCTCGGGCAGCAGGACGTTGGAGCCTTCCCTGCGGCCGAGCAGGATCCTGTCCCTGGCGCCCTCGAAGTCGGCCGCGGTCAGCACCTCGCGTCCCTCCCGGACGGCGAAGATCGCGGCTTCGTTAGTCAGGTTGGCCAGGTCGGCGCCGGAGAATCCCGGCGTGCCGCGGGCGACCACGTTCAGGTCGACGTCGTCGCCGAGCCGCTTGCCGCGGCAGTGCACGGCCAGAATGGCGGCCCGCTCGGGGAGCGTGGGCAGCGGGATGACGACCTGCCGGTCGAACCGGCCCGGCCGCAGCAGCGCGGGGTCGAGGACCTCGGGGCGGTTGGTGGCGCCGAGCACCACGATGCCCTCGGCCATGTCGAATCCGTCCATCTCCGACAGCAGCTGGTTGAGTGTCTGCTCGCGCTCGTCGTTGGAGACGACCGCGCCCGACCCGGCCCGGCGCTGCCCGATGGCGTCAATCTCGTCGATGAAGATGATGGCCGGCGCCCGCTTGCGCGCCTCGGCGAACAGGTCACGGACCCTGGCGGCGCCCACGCCGACGAACATCTCGACGAAGCTGGAGCCGGTGACGGAGAAGAACGGCACCGACGCCTCGCCCGCCACGGCCCTGGCCAGCAGCGTCTTGCCGGTCCCTGGCGGGCCGACCATCAGCACCCCGCGCGGCGCCATGGCGCCCGCCCGCCGGTACCGCTCGGGACTGCGCAGGAAGTCGACGACCTCGCCGATCTCGGCCTTGGCGCCGTCGTAGCCCGCGACGTCGGTGAACTTGGTCTTCGGCTGCTCGGCGTCGAAGATCTTCGCCTTGGACCGGCCCACGCCGAGCACGCCCTGCAGGCCGCCCACTCCCCCGCCGCCGGCCCGTGCCATCCGCCGGAACACGTAGAAGAGCAGGAACAGCGGTCCCAGCAGGAGCAGCAAGGACAGCAGGATGGATCCCAGCCCGGAGCTCGGCGGCTCGGCATCCACCGACTTGACGCCGTCAGCCGTCAGCTGCTCGCTGAGCGCCGTCGTCGGCTGGCCGGGGATGACCGTCGTATAGGACTTCCCGCTCGTCAGCTCACCGGTCGCGACGGTGTTCGAGCCGGTGGAGCCGTTCCCGAAGGTCACCGTCTTGACCTTGTGCGCGCTCGCGTCGGCCACGAACTGCGAGTACGTCAGGCTGACGGGCGTGCTGCCATGCAGGGCGGGCAGGACGATATACAGCAGGACCGTCGCGAGCAGCGCGATCGGCCACAGCCAGTGCCGCCATCCCGGCGGCGGCGGCGGTGCCGTGCGAACGGGCTTGTCGCCAGGCGGCGGCGGATTCGGCTGCTTGCTCATGGATCATTCTTACGCGGCGCGGGGACCAGAGGGTAATTCGCCGCTCATCAGCCGGGTGAGCGGCTTTCTGAACCGGCGGCCGGTCCCGTTACGGTAAGGAGAAGCCAGCTCAGATTCTTGTCCTGCCCGCCGGGCGGAAGGACGGCATCAGCCATGTCTTTTGCGGTGATTGTCAACGGCACCGAGCGGCAGATCGCGGCGCGCGACGGCCAGAGCCTGCTGGAGGTGCTGAGGGAGGAGCTGGACCTCACCGGGCCGAAATTCGGCTGCGGCGAGGGGGCCTGCGGCGCCTGCACCGTGCTGATCGGCCGACGGCCCGTCACCGCCTGCACCACCCCGGCGGCCGAGGCGGCCGGCCAGCGGGTGACCACCGTCGAGGGGCTGGCCGAGGACGGCATCTTGCACCCGGCGCAGCAGGCCTGGCTGGAGGCGGGCGCGATGCAATGCGGTTACTGCACGGCTGGCTGGCTGACCGCCACCGCGGCCCTGCTCGCGCGGGTCCCGCATCCCGATGACGCGAGGATCGCCGCGGAGCTGGCCGGGAACATCTGCCGCTGCTGCACCTACCCGCGGATCCTGCGCGCGGTCCGCCGGGCCGCTGACCTGATGGAGCATCCCGAGGAGCTCGTGCCCGTCCCGCCGGGCCAGGTGCCGTCGCTGGCCAGTTCTGACGCCAGTGCCGACCTCAGTGCCGACCTCAGTGCCGGCGCCTGCGGCGCGCCCTGGGATAAGGCGGGCAAGGACGCGGACGCGTTCTTCGATGTCCTGCCGGACGGGCTGGTGGCCGTGGTGGACGCCGCTGACGACGCCTGGGTGCACGTCGGCGCGGATGGCACGGTGACGGCGTTCACGGGCAAGGTCGAGGCCGGCCAGGGCACGCGCACCGCGCTGGCGCTCCTGGTCGCCGAGGAGCTCGCCCTGCCGGCGGCGGCGGTGCGGCTCGTGATGGGCAACACCGACATCTCCCCGTTCGATCTCGGCACGTTCGGCAGCCGCTCGATGCCGTATGCGGCTCCGCCGCTGCGGGCCGCCGCGGCCGCCGCGGGCCGGATGCTGCGTGATGCGGCCGCCGAGCGCTTCGGCATGAGCGCCGCCGACCTCACCATCTCGGATGGCATCGTGGCCGGCCCGGACGGCGCGCCGAGCATCAGCTACGGCGATCTGCTCGCGGGCCGGCAGCTGCTGGAGCGGGTGCCGGCCGACGCGCCGGTAACGCCGCCGCCCGCGTGGCGCTCGGCCGGCCATCCGGCCAGCGCGCTGGGCGCCGCGGACGTCGTGACCGGCGTGAAGCGGTTCCCCGCGGACATCCGCGCGGAGGGCATGCGGCACGGCGCCGTGCTCCGGGCCCCGGCCTTCGGCGCGGTGCTGCGCCGTGCGGACACCACCGCCGCCAGCGCGCTGCCGGAGGTGACAGTGGTCCGCGAGGACGACTTCATCGGGGTAGCCGCGCCGGACGCCAGGGCGGCCCGCCGGGCGGTCGCCCTGATCGAGGCGGACTGGGACCGCTCGCCGCAGCCCGCCGCCAGTGAGCTTGAGGCCTACCTGCGCTCGCACCCGACCGAAGGCGAGGGCTTCAGCCAGTCCATGCTGCACGAGGAGGGCGACGCGGGCGCTGCGATCGCCGCGGGCCCGGTCCGGCTCCAGGCGCAGTACCGCGCGGCCTACATCGCGCACGTCCCGCTGGAGCCCCGCTCGGCCCTGGCCCGGTGGCGCGGCGATCGCGTCACGATCTGGATCGGCACCTCGACTCCGTTCCGGGCGCGCGGCGAGGTGGCCGGGGCCCTCGGCCTGCGCGAGCAGGATGTGCAGATCATCGTGCCGGACTACGGCGGCGGATTCGGCGGCAAGCACGGCGCGACCGTGGCCATCGAGGCGGCGCGGCTCGCGCGGGCCGCGGGCCGGCCGGTCCGGGTGCAGTGGAACCGGGATGAGGAGTTTCACTGGGGGTACCTGCGCCCGGCAGCGATCATCGACGTGGCCAGCAGCGCGGACGCCGCCGGTGCCATCACCGGCTGGTCGTTCACCAACATCAACTCCGGTGCGTCCGGCATCATGAGCCCCTACCGCATCCCGCATCAGCGCATTGCCTATCAGCCCGCCTCCTCGCCGCTGCCGCAGGGCGCCTACCGCGCGCTGGCCTCGACGGCGAACCACTTCGCCAGGGAATCCCACATGGACGAGCTGGCCGGCCTGCTCCAGGCCGATCCGCTGGCCTTCCGGCTGCGCCATCTGCGGGACGAGCGGATGGCGGCGGTGCTGCGCGCCGCCGCCGGCGCTGTCGGCTGGGACGAGGCAGGGCGCCCAGACCCCGGTGACGGCGTGCCCGGTGACGGCGTCCAGGGTGACGGCGTGTCCCGTGCCGCCCGGACGGGGACCGGGGTCGCCGTCGGGACCGAGAAAGACGGCCGGGTGGCCACGGCCGCTCAGGTCCGGGTGGCGGCGGACGGCACGCTGCGCATCCTGCGGCTGGTCACCGCGTTCGAGTGCGGCGCGGTGGTCAACCCGGACAACCTGGCCAACCAGGTGGAGGGCGCGGTCATGATGGGCCTGGGCCCGGCCCTCTTCGAGGCGATTGACTTCGCCGATGGCCGCATCCTGAACGCGTCGCTGTCGCAGTACCGGGTGCCCCGGCTGCCGGACCTGCCCGAATTCGAGGTCCTGCTGCTCGACCGGCCGGACCTGCCGTCGGCCGGCGGCGGGGAGGCGCCGATCGTGGCGGTGGCTCCGGCCATCGCCAACGCAATCTTCGATGCATGCGGCGTCCGGCTCAGGTCCATGCCGCTGGCTCCCGGCGGAAAGGTGCGCGGCTCACGGCCTATGGGCTGACGATGCCCGCGTCGTGCGCGAGCAGCCCGGCCTGGGTGCGATTCGAGCAGTCCAGCTTGACCAGCATCCGTGACACGTAACCCTTGATCGTGGCCTCCGACAGGTACAGCCGCGCGGCGATCTGCGCATTGGACAGGCCCTCACCCAGGCAGGCCAGCACCTCCAGCTCCCGCTCGGTCAGGGAGCCGGCGAGCTTGCGAGCGCGCTCGCGAGCCGAATGGCTGTCTGTCGATGCCGCGATCAGCCGCCGGGCGGCGGCCGGCGACAGGACGGTATGCCCCTCGGCGGCTACCTGCACGAGCCCGATCAGGTCCTCCGGCGGCGTGGACTTGACCAGGAACCCGGCCGCGCCGGCCCGCAGGGCCCGCAGTACGTACTGGTCGGCGTCAAACGTCGTCAGCACCACGACGGACGGCGGGTCGGCCAGCGCGCTGATGCGCTCGATCGCGGTGAGCCCGTCGACGCCCGGCATGCGCAGGTCCATGAGCACGACGTCGGGCCGGGCGCGCACGACCGCCTCGACGCCGGCCGCGCCGTCGTGTGCTTCCCCGACAACCTCGATCGTGCCGGCGGAGCCGAGAATCGTCCGCAAATGCGCGCATACCATCGGCTCATCGTCCACGACGACCACCCGGATCATGCCCTCACACCGCCGGTTCCGCGGTCGGCACGTACGCGGGCAGCGTGGCCTCGACGCAGAACCCGCCGTCCGGAGCGCGCCCGGCCCGCAGCGTGCCGTGCACGACTTCGATGCGCTGCCGGAGACTGGCGATGCCCAGGCCCGATCCGGTGCTGGCCAGGGCGGTGTCGGCCGGGGCGCTGCCGGGCGGGCCAGCCGGCGGCGTATTGCTGATCGTGAGCCGAACCTGTGACTCGTCGTAGCTGACCCGCACGGTCACTCGCGCGCCGGGCGCGTGCTTGCGGACGTTGGTCAGCGCCTCCCTGACGATGCGGTAGGCCGTGCGCCCGACGACCGGCGAGGCGAGTGCCGGGTCACCGTCCTCGATCAGCTCGGCCGGCGTCCCGACCGCCGTCGACTCCGCGACCAGCGCGGCGAAATCCGACGCCGAGGGCATCTGGTCTCCGTCAGGCGCCGTGCGCAGGACGCCGACCAGGTCCCGTAGCTCGTCCAGCGCCTGGCAGCCGGCCGCCCGCAGGTCTTCTGCCGCCTGGCGGGTCGGCTCGTCGGTCGCCGTCATCCGCAGCGCGCCGGCCTGCAGCACCATCAGGCTCACCCGGTGGGTCACGACGTCGTGCATCTCGCCCGCCAGGCGGGCGCGTTCCTCGGCGCGGGCCTGCTCGGCGAGCAGGTGCCGTTCCCGCTCAGCCCGTTCGGCGCGCTCGGTCAGCGCCTGCACCAGCCGCCTGCGGGCATCGAAGTACATCGCCAGGAGCGGCCCGGGAACGGTGCGGAGCACCGCGACCGTTATCACCGCGAGCGACGGCTGCCACGGCCGGGCGACGATGACCGTGAGTACCGTGATCGCGACCCATGCCTTCCGCCGGTCCTGCTGGTAGAAGAACGGCCAGTACGCGGCCGGCACCGTCGAAAATGGTGCCCATATGTTGCCCGCGTGCGCCGGCACCAGCGCGCCGGCCGGCGAGATCAGCAGCGTTACCACCAGCGTGAACGCGGACAGGATGCCGACCACCATGATCGGCGCCCGGCGGTGGGCCACCAGCGAGGAGCAGGCCGCCGCCTGCGCGCCCAGCATGATCCAGGCGAGCGTGCCAGGGTGGGCCGGCCACCACAGGGCGCCCGCCAGCGTGGCCCCGGTGTCGAACAGTACGAAGAAGACCGCGATCGCCACATCGACCGCGACCCGATGGCGGCAATGCCACGGTCCGTCAGCCATGGGCTCACGGTATGTCATCTGCACCCGCCCGGAGGCAGGCGGCAACGTTCGGCGGGGGCCGAAACCTACGAAAGTCGCATGCGGCTCATGCGGACAGCCATTCGTCGCGCCCGGAACCGACTGGACGCCCTGCCGCGCGGGGCCCGGCTGTCCTGCAATGGAGGCATGCACCCACAACGAGACCACCGAGACCACGCAGCCACAGCACCCCGGCTCGGCCGGTACGAGATCGACGCCAGCCGCTCGGCTGTCACCTTCAGGACCCGGCACCTATTCGGGCTGGCGCCAGTCCGCGGCAGCTTCACGATCCTTACCGGGACAATCGACGTCACCGAGCCGATCACCGACTCGATCATCCACGCGGAGATCGACACGGCGAGCTTCCGCACCGGCAACCAGCAACGAGACGCCAGCGTCCGGTCGGCCCGCTTCCTGGACGCCGGCCGGCACCCGGTGATGACGTTCGCCGCCGAGGGCATCGATGGCGGGCAAGTCGCCGGGACGCTGACCATAGGGACGGTCACCCGGCCGGTCACCCTGTCGGTCGGGCCGACCGCCGTCTCGCCGGGCTCGTTCACCGCCCGCGCCACCACGCGCATCGATCGGGCCGAGTTCGGCGTGACCGCGGCGCGCGGTATAGCCGGCCGCTACCTCGACATTTCTCTGGAGGTCCAGTGCGCGCGGAAGTAAAGACAGCCCGTGCGCCGGCGGGACCGCGCACATCCGGCGCGGTCGTCGTGAGCGGACTGAGCAAGAGTTACGGCACCGTGCAGGCCGTGCGCGCAGTGAGCTTCACCGTCGAGGACGGCGAGATCTTCGCGCTGCTCGGGCCGAACGGCGCCGGCAAGACGACCACGCTGGAGATCCTGGAGGGATTCCGCGCTCGTAACGGCGGGCACGTCGAGGTGCTGGGCGCCGATCCGGGCGACCGGGCCGGAGCACGGGCGCTGCGCGAGCGGATCGGGCTGGTGCTGCAGGACATCGCGGTCGAGCCGTACCTGACGGTGCGCGAGACCGTCGCCCGTAACGCTGGTTATTACCCGGCCCCCCGCGACGCCGACCAGGTGATCGGCCTGGTCGGCCTCGGCGGCCAGGCACGGCAGAAGGTCAGGACGCTGTCGGGCGGGCAGAAGCGGCGGCTGGACCTGGCGCTGGGGATGATCGGCAACCCCCGGCTGCTGTTCCTGGACGAGCCGACTACCGGGTTCGACCCGAGCGCGCGGCGGGAGGCCTGGCAGCTGGTGCGCGACCTGCGCGACGCAGGCACCACCGTGCTGCTCACCACGCACTACATGGACGAGGCCCAGGCGCTGGCCGACCGGGTCGCGGTGATCTCCGGCGGCCAGATCGTCGCGCAGGGAACCCCGCCGACGATCGGCGGGCGAGCCACCGCACGCGCACGAATCCGTTTCGCGCTTCCGCGCGAATGCACGGTCGCCGACCTGCCCTTCGATGCCGTGCCGGATGGTACCGGACCGAACGACGGCCTGGTCACCATCCAGACCGCGGAGCTGACGCAGGCGCTGCACCGGCTGACCGGCTGGGCGCTGCGGCGCGGCGTGGTACTGGACCGGCTCACGGTGGACCGGCCGAGCCTGGAGGACGTCTACCTGAGCCTGACCGCCGGCACCGGCCCGGCCGACACGAGAGAAAGGGGTATCCGGTGAGCATCGCCACCACCCAGCGGGCCAGGCGAGGTGATCTGGCCCTGGTTTGGCATCAGGTCCGCTATGAGCAGCTGTCGTTCTGGCGCAACCCGCAAAGCGCGTTCTTCACGTTCGCGTTCCCGGTCGTGATCATCATCATCTTCGGGGCGCTGTTCGGCCGGGCCGGGCCGAGCCCGTACTTCTACGGCCTGTCGGCGCTGCAGTACTACGTGCCCACCATCGCCGCGGTCTCGGTGCTGGGCTCGTGCTACAGCCAGCTGGCCATCGTGCTGTCGATGCGGCGCCAGAACGGGATCCTCAAGCGGGTCCGCGCCACGCCGCTGCCCGCCTGGGCGTATTTCCTGGGCTTGCTGGCTCACTGCATCGTGGTCAGCGTGGTGGATGTCGCGCTCATCGTCGGAACCGGCGCGGTGTTCGGCGTGCCGCTGCCCACCCACTGGCCGGCGATCGCCGCGGCGCTGGTGCTCGGCGCGGCCAGCTTCTGCGCCCTGGGTGTCGGGGTTGCTTCCCTGATCCGCAACTCCGAGGCCGCCCCGTCAGTCGTCCAGCTTGTCCTGTTCCCCCTGGTGTTCATCTCCGGCACCTACCTCCCGATCCACTCCGCCGTGCTCAACCGCATCGCCGGCGCCCTGCCGGTGCGGCCGTTCAACCAGGCCCTCACCGGCCCGTTCGCCTACCACACCGGGCTCGACTGGAAGAACCTCGGCGTGCTGGCCGCCTGGGGTGCCGCCGGGGCATTCGTCGCTATCCGCCGCTTCCGCTGGACCCCGCGACCCGAATGACCCCCAGTCCGCCTCCGCCGCATCGGCGAAAATGATGAGAATGGCCTAGAGACGAAAGGCGCCCATGCCAGAGCGTGAGCCTGACCAGGTCCATGCCGGGCTGCCGATGAGCGGCCCGGCGGAGATCCTGCTCGACTGCTGGGGCATACCGCACATCTACGCCGGGAACGCGGCGGATGCGTTCTTCGCCCAGGGCTTCAATGCCGCCAGGGACCGGCTCTGGCAGCTCGACATGTGGCGTCGGCAGGGGCTCGGGCTGCTGGCCGAGGCCTTCGGGCCCGGATACCTAGCACGGGACCGGGCCGCCCGGCTGTTCCTGTACCGCGGCCCGATGGACACCGAGCGGGCCGCCTACGGGTGCGAGCTTGAGGGCGTTCTCGGCCCGTTCGTGGCGGGTATTAACGAGTACGTCAGGCTGACCGCCCGCGACCGGGACCTGCTGCCGGTCGAGTTCCGGTCGCTGGGTTATCAGCCCGGAATCTGGCACCCCGACGACGTGCTCCGGATCCGCAGCCACGGCCTGTTCCGCAACGTCGGCAGCGAGGTGACGCGGGCCCGGATCCTGCATGAGTTCGGGCCCGCGGCGGACGCGCTGCGGGAGCTGCTGGACCCGGCGACCGAGCTGACCGTTCCCGCCGGGCTGGATCTCTCGCTGATCACGGCGGACGTCCTGCGCGACTACACCCTAGCCACCACGCCGCCTGACCTCAGCTCCCTGCGCCCTGATGGCCGCAGCCTGGACGATCGCAGCTCCGGTGACCGCAGTTCCGGTGACCGCAGCTTCACCGATCCAGGGCCGGACAGCGGCAGCAATAACTGGGCCATCTCGGGGCGGCGCACCGCCAGCGGGCGGCCGATCATGGCTAGTGATCCGCACCGCGCCGTCACGGCTCCCTCGCTGCGCTACCTGGCTCACCTGGTGTGCCCGGAGTTCAGCGTCATCGGCGGCGGCGAGCCGGCGCTGCCGGGTATCTCCGTCGGCCACAACGGCCGGGCGGCGTTCAGCTTCACGGTATTTCCGGTGGACCAGGAAGACCTCTACGTCTACGAGACGGACGCGGCCGGCGGCTCGCGCTACCGGTACCGGGACGGCTGGGAGCCAATGCAGGTCGTCTCGGAAGCCATACCGGTCCGCGGCGGGGACCCGGTCGAGGTGGAACTGAAGTTCACCCGGCACGGGCCGGTCGTGCACGAGACCCCGCGACGGCAGGCCGCCTTCAGCGTCCGGGCCGCCTGGCTGGAGCCCGGCATGGCCCCGTACCTGGCCAGCGTCGGGCTCATGCGAGCCGTCGACTGGGATGAGTTCCGCGCCGCCGCGGCCAGCTGGGGAGCCCCCGGCGAGAACCTGGTCTACGCGGACGTGGCGGGCGCTATCGGCTGGCAGCCCTCCGGCGTGATCCCGGTGCGCCGCAACTGGGACGGGCTGCTGCCGGTGCCCGGCGACGGACGGTACGAATGGGATGGCTTCGTCACCGCGGCCGATCTCCCCTTCGAGGTCAATCCAGATCGCGGCTGGCTGGCCACCGCCAATCAGCGCAATGTAGAGCCCGATCAGGCGGGCGGGGTGCAGGTGAGCTTCGAGTGGGCCGCTCCGTTCCGCTACCAGAGGATCGCCGAGGTGCTGGAGAACGACCGGCCGGCGACGGTGGCCGACTCGGCCGCGCTGCAAAGTGACTACGTCTCGATCGTGGCGCAGGGCCTGATCGACCGCCTGACCGGCCCGCTGAGCAGCCTGCGCGGCGCCGGCCCGCGGGCCGCACGCGCGGCGGCCATGCTGTCCGGGTGGGACTGCCGGATGGCCGCCGGCTCGGCGCCGGCCGCGCTGTTCGAAGTCTGGTTCCGCTCGTACCTGCGTCCGGCGCTGTTCAGCGCCGCGATCGGCGGCCAGGTGCTGGACGGCGAGCTGAGCCGGGCCCTGGGGATGCTGGTCAACCCGCTCAACGTGACGGGCGATGCCCGGATCGTCTTTGCGCTCATCGAGCAGGCCAGCACGTCGCCGGAGGCCAGCAGCAGGCTCGACGCGATCGTTGAGTCCACCCTGACCGGGGCCATGCTGTACCTGGAAGGCGTGCTCGGGGCCGATGTCACCGGCTGGCAGTGGGGCACGCGGCATCGGGCCAGCCTCCGGCATCCGCTCGCGGACCGCCTCCGCGCGGTCGGCGGCGACCTGGACCGGCTGGGCCCGCAGCCGCGAGGAGGCTGCGGGGACACCGTGGGCTGCACCGCCTACGGCAGCAGCGGCCCCGACCAGACCTCGGGCGCCACCATGCGGATGGTGCTCGACGTCGGTGACTGGGATAACTCGCTGGCGATGAACTCCCCCGGCCAGGCCGCCGACCCGGCCAGCCCCCACTACGCGGATCTGTACGCCGCCTGGGCGCGCGACGAGAGCTTCCCGCTGCTCTACTCCCGACCGCGCATAGCGGAGGTCACCGAACAGCGGATCCTGCTCACGCCGTAGGCACCATGACCATCGCCCGGCGCCCGCGCGCCAGCTACCATCGGTACTGGCGCTGGGAGGGTGCCGCCGGGTCCGCGGGAAGGACTGAGTCCCCCTCTCCGAACTTACGATGGCAGCTGTGGCTGTGGCTGTGGCCTCTTCCTCGGCCTGAGCAGCGGACCGCAGGCTAAAGCGGGAGACGCCATGTCCAGCTCACTTCCGGCGCGCGCCGATCTTGACCAGCTGCGGCGCCGGGCCAAAGAACTGCGCGACGCGGCCCGCCGGGGCGATACCGCAGCATCGGAGCGGTTCGCCCGTCACCATCCGCTGGCCGGCCAGGACGCGGTCAGCCTGGCTGCCGCCCAGCTCGTCATCGCCCGCGAGCTGGGCTTCCTGAGCTGGCCCCGGCTCAAGGCCGCCATCGACGCCGACGCGGTTGCCCGTGGCGAGATGGCGGCGTTCCTGGCCGCCTCGGTGGAGGGCCGGCTGCGGCAGGCCGGCGCCATCTTCCGTGCCGATCCGGGTATCGCCCGCCGCAGCTTGCTCGCCGCGGCCGTGCTCGGCGATGCCGAAGCGGTGCGGGAGGTGCTGGCCGCCGATCCCGGGGCGGCGGTGGGCATCGACGACGAGCGCGGCTGGCCGCCGCTGCTGTATGCGTGCTACTCCCGGTGGCATCAGATCGACCCGAGCCGCGGGCCAGGGCTGGCCGAGGTGGTGCGCATCCTGCTCGATGCCGGCGCCAGCCCGAACACCAACGACGGGGGCCGCCTCCGGTACCGCTCGGCACTGAAGGGATCGGTAGAGGTCAGCAGCCCGGACATCACCGAAGTGCTGCTCGACGCCGGCGCCAGCCCCGACCTGGGTCAGCCCATCGCTGAAAGCGCCGGCCATCGCGACCATCGATGCCTTCGGCTGCTGCTCGCCCACGGCGCCCGGGTGGCCGGAACCTGGGCCGTCGGAGCCGCGGTAGACAACGACAATCCGGATGCCGCGTCGCTGCTCCTCGACGCCCTCGATGCGAGCGGGGGCGGTGCGGCGGCCACGGCCACCGAAGCTCTGCCGGACGCTGCGGCCAGCGCTTCCCCACCCGTGGTCGCCGCCCTCCTCGGCGCCGGCGCCGACCCTGATGCCATCGGTGAGGACGGCGTTTCGGCGCTGCGTCTGGCGGTCCGGGCCGGCCGCGACGATACCGCAGTACGGCTGAGGGCCGCCGGCGCTGCCGATGACTCCACCGACGTCGACCACTTCATCGGCGGGTGCCTCAGCAACAACCGCCAGGCGGCCGAGCAGCTTCTCGCCGACCACCCTGACCTGCCCGACCGCTTGACCGACCAGGACCGGGCCGTGATCGTCGACGCCGCCGCCTGCAGCCCGGCCGAGACGATCGTCCTCCTGCTCGACCTGGGTTTCTCCCCGCACGCCCGCAAATTCGGCGAGCAGCCCCTGCACACTGCCGCCTACCACGGGAACGCTGCGGTGGTCGGGCTGCTCCTGGCGGCCGGAGCCGACGTCGACGCCCGCGACGCGAGGTTCGACGATACCCCGCTGGCCTTCGCCACCGTAGGCAGCGGGGAGCAGGCTGGTAAGGCGGGCGACTGGATCGAGACCGTGCGACGGCTCATCGAAGCTGGCGCCTCCCGGCGGGATGTGTGGATCTCCGGCAAGCCGCCCAGCGAGGAGGTCATCGACCTCCTGCAGCGCTACGGCATCACCCCGGACGAGCCTGCCGGTCACCAGAGCGACGACCAGAGCGGGGTACCCGGCCCGATCGGCACGGGCGTCATGGCCGACATCGCCCGGCACCTCGCAGCCGCCTGCCGTGACCTCGACCTCGGACTGCTCGGATCACTCTTGCACCCTCAGGTGCACTGGACGGGAGTCTGCACCAACAGCGCGGAGGTCCTCGACTGGTACCGCGCAGTCCTCGCCGACGGAACCACCCCCGCCCTGCAGAGCGTCGAAGTCGACCGCGACGCCGTCGTGCTCGGGCTCACCCTGACCCGCCCGGCCGAAGGAGCCCGGCCCGCCCCAGCACAGCGGATTTACCAGGTCTTCACGGTCGACGACGCCCAGATCATCGACATCCGGGCCTATCCCGACCGCCGGAGCGCGCTCACCCGCATCTCAGCGACGCAGACAGCAGGAGACGGAACGGGATAACAGGGGCCGCGGGCGGCAGCTCACGTCGTCACGGCCGGGAGCCCGGCGACGAAATCCGCTAGCTCATCGAGGTTCGCGCGCTCGTTGACCCGCCTGCCCTCTTCGATGTCGTGGATGATCCTGGCGACCTGGCTGAAGATGGGGCCGTTGATGTCGCGCAGCATTTCGTCGATCTCGGTCTTGCGCTTGCGCACCACGAGGTCGCGGTAGATGCCGCTGTACTTCTTGGCGCTATTGCGGTTGAACTCGGCCAGCCGGTCCACCGACCCCCCGAGGTCGTCCGGGTCGAAGCCGTCGAAGCTCTCGACCCGCACCGGCGCCTGGGCGAGGACCTCCCGCGCGATGGCGATCATGACCGGCCGGTAGCGCAGGTCTTCAAGATGCTCGACGATGGTCAGGTCGGAGACGGCACCAGCCCACAGCATGGCACCGTAAGCCTCCTTGCCCCACAGGAAGCCGAGCACGTTGTCAGTGGGCTTCGCGTACGGAAGCGCCGCGACGAGGTCCAGCACGCGCGGGGTGATGCGGCCGCCGTCGAGCTCGCCGACGCGGAAGGTCGCGACGTTGCCCTGCATGATGCGCCCCGGGGCCATGACGTCGGCGCCGACGTTGACGAATGAGGAGATAACCCGGTCGCGGCCGACTGCCTCGATGAGAGTGCGGGCGGTCAGGCCGTTCTGCACGGTCAGCACATAGCCGTCGGGGGCGAGCCGGTGGCGGAGCAGCCCGGCGGCGGCGCGGGTGTGCTGGCCCTTGACGGCCACGATGGCGTGTTCGATGCGGTCAGGAAGTTCGTCGGGGGTGATCGCGTGCGCAGCCACCGTGAACTCGTTGACCGGGCCTTCGATGATCAGCCCGTGTTCGCGGATAGCGGCGATGTGGGCCATGTCGGCGTCGCACAGTGTGATGTCGTGCCCGCCGCGGATCATGTGGGCGCCGAGCGTGCCGCCGATGGCACCGGAGCCGATGATGGTGATGTCCACAGGTGAGTTATCCGCTCTCGTTACCGCTGCGGAACGGCGCGGTCGAGGAAGTCGCGCACGGTGGACAGGAACAGCTCGCGCTCCTCGATCTGCGGCGAGTGGCCGGACTTCTCGAACACCACCAGCTTCGCGTTCGGTATCAGGGATGCGATGGTCTCCGCGGCACTGACCGGCGTGACCCAGTCACGCCGCCCGACGGTGACGAGTGTGGGCACCGTGATCGAGGGGAGCTGTGGTTTCAGGTCATAGTTCGGCTGGTTGTACTGGAAGCACCAGTTGTGGGCTTCGTGACGGTAGATGCCGGACTCGACCCTCGCCGCCGAGCGGGCGGGGTCATATTCGTAGTCGTACAGCGCGATGATCTCCGCCCAGCGCGCCTTGAGGTCCTCGTCGTCGCGGATCTGCCCGGACCAGTAGCGGTTGAAGTTGTCCCAGTTGATCTCGACCCGGTCCTGGTTCCGTGCGTTCTCATAGGCGAGCTTCAGATTGCTCGCGTCGGCGGAGGTGTCGCGCAGCACGATCGCCTGGACATGCCCGGGGTAAGCCACGGCATACTCCAGGGCGATGAATCCGCCATAGGAGCCGCCTGCGATGACGATCTTGTCCGCGCCAATCCATTCGCGCAAGCCCTCGACGTCGGCACTCCACTGGGCGTGGGAGTACGGCGGGATGCCCTCGCTGTGGCCGCAGCCCCGCGCGTCGAAGATAACGACACGGAACCGGTCGGACAGCGGACCGAAGGTGGCCTTGGGCTCGGCGAGGGAGCCGATCCCTCCGCCGCCGTGGTGGGCGATCAGCACCGGACCATCCTCGGGTCCCATCACCTCGACGTTCAGCTCGCAGCCGTTGATGGTCACTCTCATGCTCTTGCCTCCGTGGTGGTCCTGTCCTGGAAACCGTCCGGCTCGCTGGCCCGCAAGGCCCGGTAGATGTGCACTGATCGCTCCCAGTCAGCCATCCGCTCGATCGCTGGCTCTCCGACACCGTGGAAGACGGCGTCCACCAGGCTCTCGGTGAGCGCGAGCAGCGCGGCGAAAGAGTCGAACGGGACACCGCCGATGGCGACTGGCAGCACGATGTCTGCCTCTTCCGCCGCCGGGGAGAGCGACTCGTCGGTGATCAGGATGACGCTGGTGCCACGGGTCTTCGCCATCGAGACGAGCTCTTTGGCGGCCAGTTCATGCCGACGCAGGTCAAAAACGATCGCGACCGAGTCGCGCCCGGCGTGCAGGTACTTCCCGACGTCTGCGCCGAGAGGCTCGTCGGCGTAGTCCACATTGGGAATCAGCTGATCCAGCTGCATCGCCAGCATGCGGGCGATCAACCGCGAGAAGTAACCTCCGGAGACGACGACGTGCTTCGGGCGTCCGGCCAGCAGTGAAACGGCTCGTTCGATTTCTCCCGGCGGCACAGTGTCGTGCAGTCGCGTAACCAGCTGAGCGCGCAGCTCGACCGCGCGCAGGAAAACGCTGTCGCCGGACGGTGCCGCCCGGCGGCCCCGTGCCCGGCTCAGCGGGCTCCCGCTCATGGAGCGGGTGACCTCGGCGCGCAGGCGCTGCTGGAAATCGGGATAGCTGCCGAACCCGAGTCTGCCCAGCAAGCGCAGCACGGTTGGCTTGCTCGTCCCGGCCGCGGCGGCCAGCGCGGCCGAGCTCTCGAGCCCGGCCGCCGGGTAGCGTGCCAGCAGGGTGCGCGCCACTTTCCTCTCGGCCGGCGTGAGCTTGTCCATCTGCTGAAAGATCTCGTCCCGCAACGGCAGTTGCTCGGACCGAGGGTCGGTCACGTGGTCAGCACCGGCTCGGGACCCGTACCGCGCGCGGAGAACATGGCCGCCGAGTTGTGCGCCACCACGATGCGACCGTCGCCGCCGACGGCGACGAGTCCGCCGGTGGAGCCACGCTGGGCGAGTTCCTGCTCAAAGGTCCCGCGGACCGCCTCGGCGAGGCCTGCTCCGGCGTAGCGGATCCGGGCGGCCACGTCATGCGCGACAACGCCGCGGATGAAGGCCTCGCCGTGCCCGGTACACGAGATCGCCACGACATTCTCACGGGCATATATCCCGGCGCCGACGATGGGAGTGTCTCCGACTCGCCCGCCGGCCTGGCCCGTCATCCCGCCCGTGGACGTCGCGGCGGCGATGCGGCCGTCGGCGTCGCGCGCCGCCGCACCGACCGTTCCGTGCCGGGCTGCGACCGCACGGCCGTCCAGCACGCGGTCCAGATCCCGCTGGCGCAGCTCGGTGATGAAGTAGTCGCGCTCGACCACCTCGAGTCCATAGCGCTCAAGGAACTCGACATCAGGGTCGACGATGAGGACGTGCTCGGTGTGCTCCATCACGGCGCGGGCGAGCCGGACCGGGTTCCTGGCGTACTTGGATGCGGCCACCGCACCCGCAAGCCCGGACCCTGTCATCACGGATGCGTCGAGCTCAGCGTGCCCCGACGCGGTGAGCGCGGCGCCGCAGCCGGCGTTGAACAGCGGATCGTTCTCGAGCACCTCCACGCTCGCGCACACGGCGTCCAGGGCACCGCCGCCCGCTACGAGCACCTGCCATCCGGCGCGATAGGCAGCGAGCAGACCCTGCTCGTACGGCCGGCGCGCCGCACGAGCCAGCTGCCCGACCCGCCCCCCGGCCCCACCGTGCAGAGTCAGGCTCGGTCCCCCTCCAGGGGGCGCCGCTTCAAAAATCTCCATAGCGATCGGCTCTCTGTCGTGCGGTCTGCAACCACCTGGCCGTTGCTGCCATTCGTAACCACATCGATTATTCTATTTAAATATGTACCACATGTTACAGACCTGTAGTGATCCATAGCGGCGCGCGTAGTCACCGGCGCTGGCCCGCCTCTGGGTCAGCACCAGCTCAGGCCATGAGCTGCGGGTATTACCGCACAGGCAGGCCGGTGATGGCCCGGCCGATGATCATCCGCTGGATCTCCGAGGTGCCCTCGAAGATGGTGAAGATCTTGGCATCGCGATGCCAGCGCTCGACTGGGTAGTCCCTGGTGTAGCCGTTCCCGCCCAGGATCTGGATGGCCTGCTCGGTCACCCGCACCGCGGTCTCCCCCGCGACCAGCTTGGAGATCGATCCCTCGGCGTGCTCGAACTGCTGGCCATGGCGCGCCATCCAGGCCGCCCGCCAGGTCAGCAGCCGGGCCGCATCGACCGATGCCTGCATGTCCGCGAGCATGAACGCGACGCCCTGGTTCTGCCCGATCGGGCGGCCGAACTGCACGCGCTGGCCCGCGTAGTCACAGGCATACTCCAGCGCCGCCCTGGCGATCCCGACCGCCATCGCCGCCACGCTCGGCCGGGAGGCCTCGAACGTCTTCATCGCCGCCTGCTCGCCGCCGCTACGGCCCTGGGCCAGCCTGGCCAGCCGCGCGTCCAGCCGCTCCTTGCCGCCGACCAGGCAGCGGCCCGGCACCCGCACGTCCTGCAGCACGACCTCCGCGGTGTGCGAGGCCCGGATCCCGTGCTTGCGGAACTTCTGGCCCTGGGACAGTCCGGGGGTGCCAGGCGGCACGATGAAGCTGGCCTGCCCGCGGCTGCCCAGCGCCGGGTCCACGGAGGCCACGACCACGTGCACGTTCGCGATGCCCCCGTTGGTCGCCCAGGTCTTGGTCCCGTTCAGCACCCACTCGTCGGTGGCCTCGCTGTACACGGCGCGGGTCTTGATGGCGCCCACATCGCTGCCCGCCTCCGGCTCGGACGAGCAGAAGGCGCCGAGCTTGACGTCATCGGCGCTGCCGAACATCTGCGGCAGCCATTCCCCGATCTGCTGGGGGGTGCCGTTGCTGCCGACGGCCACCGCGGCCAGGCAGCTGCCCGTCAGCGACAGCGCGATGCCCGCATCTCCCCAGAAGAGCTCCTCGAACGCCACCGCCGTGCCCAGGCCGGTGGGCTCCAGCCACTGCTGGCCAAAGAAATCGAGCGAGTACAGGCCGATCTTGGCCGCCTCCTGCAGGATCGGCCACGGGGTTTCCTCGCGCTCGTCCCACTCCGCGCCAGCCGGCCGGATGACGTCACGCGCGAACTCGTGCACCCAGCCGCGCATCTCCCGCAGGTCGGCGCCGAGGTCCAGGGAGAAGCCCGCTGGGTCCTGATCGTCTTGGCTCATGATGCTCCCGGTTCCGCGGCGGCCGCGCGGCGGCGGACTCGACATGTTACTCAAGAGTAACGCAAGTCCGCGCAGCCTGACATGGCATTGCGCACTCCGCGGCGGATCAGGAACGCTCGGCCTGCTCGGCCAGGCGGAGCAGACGGCGCGCCTCGGCCGGCCGGACATTGCGATCGGCCATGCGCGCCCTGGCCACGCTGGCCAGGTGCGGTCCCGGATCATCGCCTACCGCCACGCGGAACTGGCGCAGCAGCACGGCGCGCAGTGTCCTGATGGCCGGGCGCAGCCACCAGGGCGAATCGTCCACATCCGAACTCGCCATGATCAGGTAGGCCATGGCCACGTCAGCGCCGGCCGCCCCGGCGCTGGCATTGGTCCAGTCGATCACTACCGGGCCGCGGTCGCTGAGCATGACGTTGGCGGGATGCAGGTCCAGGTGCAGCAGCCGGTTCCCCGCGCCGAATCGGCGGTTCAGGCCGGGCGGAGCCTCGATCTGATGCAGCCGGTCGTGCAGCTGCGCGAGGGTCCGGGCGTGCCGCCGCACCCGCCAGGGCCTGCGGCCGAGGTCAGCGAGCATGTCCGGGCCAGTCAGCCGCTCCATGACCAGCTCGGATCCCGCGGCGCTGTATACCCTCGGCACGGGGAAGCCGGCGTCCTCCAGGTAGCTCATGACCGCTGCCTCGGCCTGCACGCTGTGGTCCGTGCGGTAGCGGCGAAGGACGCGATCGCGCCCGAGCGCATACACGTCGGCCATGCGGCCGACGCCGATCAGCGGACCTGGCGAGTCATCAGAAGTCATCCCGAGCGAACCTTTCCCAGTGCCCGCCGCACACCTTAATAGCAGCGGGCGGCCCGCCGCATCCTCAATAGCAGTGGGCCCCTGCCATGATTCGGCTATGGACTACAGCGACTACCAGCACCTGCTCTTCGAGCGCCGTGACCATGGCGTACTGCTCATCACGCTGAACCGGCCCGAGGTGCTGAACGCCGCCCACGAGGCCATGCACACCGAGATGGCGGGGGTCTGGAGTGATGTGTCCCGTGACGCGGACACCAGGGTGGCCGTCGTGACCGGCGCGGGAAAGGCGTTCTCGGCCGGCGGTGACCTGGCCATGGTCGAGCGCATCGCGGGCGACTACGAGGGCACGGCCCGGATGCTCGGGGAGATGAGCGACCTGGTCTACAACATGATCAACTGCGAGAAGCCCGTCATCTCGGCGATCAACGGGGTCGCGGTCGGGGCCGGGCTGGTGGTGGCCCTGCTGGCCGACATCAGCATCTGCGCCGAGCAGGCCCGTCTCGGCGATGGCCACGTCAAGCTGGGCGCAGCGGCCGGAGACCACGCGGCCATCATCTGGCCGCTGCTGTGCGGGATGGCCAAGGCCCGCTACTACCTGCTGACCGGCGAGATGGTCAGCGGGACCGAGGCCGAGCGCATCGGCCTGGTCAGCAAGGCGCTGCCCGGGCCGCAGGTCCTGCCCGAGGCGCTGCGGATCGCGCAGGTCCTGGCCACGGGCTCGCAGCTGGCCGTGCGGCTGACCAAGAAGGCGCTGGGCAGCTGGCTCAGGACCGCGGGGCCGATCTTCGATCAGTCGGCGGCCTACGAGATGCTGACCTTCATGGGACCCGACGTCAGGGAGGGCGCCGCTGCCCTCAGGCAGAAACGGCCGCCCAGATTCGCCTGACCGCGGTTGACCGGGCCGCGGTGCGCCTGATCACCGGGCATTACTCCTGCTCGTGCCGGTCAAGGAACGCGAAGACGTCGGTTTCATCCACGCCGGGGAAGCTGCCGGTCGGCAGGGCCGACAGGATGTGCGAGTGCGCGCGGGCCGACGGCCAGGCCATGCCCTCCCAGCGCGCTGCCAGCGCCGCGGGCGGACGCTGGCAGCACTCCGGATCGGGACACGACGACGTCACCCGCTTCACCGTGTCCCGGCCCCGGAACCAGCGGGAATGCTCGTACGGCACGCCCAGGGTGATCGCGAAGTCGCGGTCGCTGCCCGGATCGACCGAGGCCACGCACCAGTAGGTACCGGACGGGGTATCTGAGTACTGGTAAAACGGGCTGAACCGGTCCGGGGCCGCGAACACCTGGCGCCCCGACCAGTGCCGGCACATCCGCTGCCCCTCGATGGCCCCGGTGGCGTCGGCGGGGAAGATCACCCCGTCGTTCTCGTATGCCTTATAGATGATGCCGCTCTCGTCGTTCTTGACGAAATGGCAGGGCAGGCCCAGATGATGCGTGGCGAGGTTGGTGAACCGGTGCGCGGCCATCTCGTAGGACACCGAGAAGACATCGCGCAGGTCCTCCACCGACAGGTTCCTCGCCTCCTTGGCGCGGCTCAGGAACTCGGCCGCGGCCGCCTCGGGCACCAGCACCGCGGCGGCGAAGTAGTTCGCCTGCACTCGCTGGCGCAGGAAGTCGGCGAAATCGAGCGGGGTGGCATGCCCGAGAACGAAGTGGCCGAGTGTCTGCAGCAGCACCGCCCGCGGCGTGTGCATGCCCAGGGACTCCTGCTTGAGATAGATCCGCCGGTTATGCAGGTCCGTCACTGACCGGGCCGACCGAGGAAGATCTTGCACGTACCGAACGGAAAATCCGTGGTGACTCACGACCGACAGCAGCATTCCCTGCGACAGCGCCCCTCCTGAGTACCCGGCCGGGGCCAGTGCCGCCGCCGCTGCCTCCTCGATGGCGGCAAAATAATTGCCTCGCTCGCGCATCATCGCCCGCAGGTCAGCGTTGGCCGCCCTGGCCTCCTCCGGCGTGGCGGTCGGTTTCGCGCGCTGCTTACGCAGCTCCGAGTAGAGCGCGACAACGTGCTCGATGATGTCGCTGGGCACTCGCGCTCCCGCCCGCACGTACGGCAGGCCGAGCTCCGCGTAGCCGGGATCCTGCTGGGCTTCCTCCAGCGCGATCTCCAGCTGGGCGCGGCGGCTCGGCGCCTGCCGGCGCATCAGCTCCTCAGGCGGGACCGACAGCGCGCCGGCCAGCGCCTCGATCAGGGACAGTTTCGGCTCACGGCGGCCGTTCTCGATCAGGGACAGGACCGACGGTGCGCGGCCGACGCGGCCGCCAAGCTCGGCCAGCGTCATCCCCCGCGCGCGCCGGACGTGCCGGAGCCGTTGTCCGAACAGGCTCAGGTCCAGTCGGCTTTCAGCCAAGGACTGGGAATCTTCACGTGCGAAAACTGACATATCTTTACTCTAGACGAACTACTTGAGATTTTCGGCAACTTTTACCCTAGTGCATGTTGCGCGTGGCGGGCAGGCTCATCTCCAGGAACCGGGGCGGCCTGGAGCAGGGTTTCCTAGACATGAGGAGGTCTCCGTGAGCGAACGTGGCACCGTGGGCACGGATTTTGACAGCCAGGTGACGGAGCTGCGCCGCCGGTGGGCGACGGATCCGCGTTGGGCAGGCATCGAGCGGACGTACGGCGCAGCCGAGGTCATCCGGCTGCGCGGCTCGGTGCTGGAGGAGCACACGCTCGCCCGGCTGGGCGCACAGCGGCTGTGGTCGCTGCTGCACGAGGACGGCTACGTGCACACCCTGGGCGCGCTGACCGGCAACCAGGCCGTACAGCAGGTGAAGGCGGGCCTGCGGGCCATCTACCTGTCCGGCTGGCAGGTAGCGGCTGACGCTAACCTGGCCGGCCAGACCTACCCGGACCAGAGCCTTTACCCGGTCAACTCGGTGCCCCAGGTAGTCCGCCGGATCAACAATGCCCTGCTGCGGGCCGACCAGATCGCCTGGGCCGAGTCGGCGGGCACGGACTCGCAGTACTGGATGGCGCCGATCGTGGCTGACGCCGAGGCCGGCTTCGGCGGCGTGCTGAACGCCTTCGAGCTGATGAAGTCCATGATCGCTGCGGGCGCCGCCGGGGTGCACTGGGAAGACCAGCTCGCCTCCGAGAAGAAGTGCGGCCACCTGGGCGGCAAGGTGCTGGTCCCGACGGGGCAGCACATCAAGACGCTCAACGCCGCGCGCCTGGCGGCTGACGTCTGTGATGTGCCCTCCCTCATCGTGGCCCGCACCGATGCCCAGGCGGCGACGCTGCTGACCAGCGACGTCGACGAGCGGGACCAGCGCTTCGTGACCGGCGAGCGGACGGCCGAGGGCTTCTACCGGGTGAGCGGCGGGATCGAGTCCTGCATCGCGCGCGGCCTGGCCTATGCGCCCCATTCCGAGCTGCTGTGGATGGAGACTTCCACGCCGGACCTGGACATCGCGCGGCAGTTCGCCGAGGCGATCAAGGCGGAGTACCCGGATCAGATGCTCGCCTACAACTGCTCGCCGTCCTTCAACTGGCGGGCGCACCTGGACGAGGGCACGATCGACAAGTTCCAGCGGGAGCTCGGCGAGATGGGCTACAAGTTCCAGTTCATCACCCTGGCCGGTTTCCACGCGCTGAACGAGTCCATGTTCGAGCTGGCTCACGGCTACGCCGAAGAAGGCATGCCCGCCTATGTCCGCCTGCAGGATGCCGAGTTCGCCGCCGAGGCCCATGGCTACACCGCCACCAGGCACCAGCGTGAGGTCGGCACTGGCTACTTCGACCTGGTGACCCAGGCGATCTCCCCCGACTCCTCGACCACCGCCCTGGCCGGCTCGACCGAAAGCGAGCAGTTCACCGCCCAGCACTAGCCCCAGACGCTAACCCTGCTGGCCGCCCCCCGCCCCCGCTCACGGCCAGCTCGCGCACAGACCCCCCGGCCCGGGCCGGGGGTCTGTGCGCGAGCCCCGCCCTCCGCCGGCGATCGCCCGCCCTCCGCCCGCCACCGTGCCCGCCAGCCGCCCCCGCGGCCCGATGACCGCACTCGGCCCCGTGAACCACCCCCCGGCCCGGCACCAACCCCCCCGGTCCGGGCCGGGGGGTCTGCACGGCCATGATTCGCAGCCTGCGTCAGGACGCGCAGGGCGTGCGGCTCGCGTAATGCGGGACCTCGCGCGCTACTGGCTGGGCGACCGACACGACTGCCACCTCATGAGGAGATCAGTTGCTGGCCGCCGTCGATGTCATAGGTGGCGCCGGTCAGGGCGGTGTTGGCCATGATGTGCACGGCGAGCGCGGCGACGTCGGCCGGACCGACGACGCGCCCGATGGGGAGCGTCGCGCGGAGCTGGTCGCGGCGAGCTTCGAGGTCCTCGCCGAGCAGCGTGGCGGACAGCGGTGTGTCGACGAAGCCGGCGGCGATGAGGTTGACCCTGATCGGCGCCACCTCGACCGCGAGGTTGGCGATCAGGGCGGGCAGTGCGGCGGTGGCCGCGGCAGCAAGCGACAGGCCGGGTCCGCGTTCCCCGCTGGTGCCGGCCATGAACAGCAGCGTGCCTCCGGCCCGTACCTTCCCGACGGCCTGCTGCGCGACGGTAACAGCCAGCCATAGGTGCGCGTCGAAACCGTGGTGTGCCCGTTCGCGGTCAAGATCGGCGAGGGGCGCATAGTACGGGCCCGGGCCGGTGACCATGACGTGGTCGATGGGTGCAGGCAGCTCCTGGAAGAATTTCTCCAGCTGGCCGAAGTCGGTGGCGTCGAAGGCCGTGGTGCCCCGCGCGCCGACTTCCACGGCCGCCTGCCGGAGCCGGTCGGGATTTCGGCCGGCGAGGATGACGTCCGCGGCCTCAGCCCGGGCGCGCCGGGCGGTCTCCAGCCCGATGCCGGAGCTGCCGCCGATCACCACGACCGTTTGCCCGGCCAGCTCTGGTTCTCGCTGGGCCGAAACAGGAGTGGTCGTGCTCGTCATGCTTCCTCCGCTGGATGCTCATCGGGACAGCCTCGCCTGCTGAGCGGCCATGGGCCGGGCTGGCTGGGGTCATGTCGGCGATATCAGCCTGAACGGCCCGGCATTTGCTCGGCCAGAGCTGCCCGCGACTCGGGCGGGTCGAAGGGGTCGGCGAAGTACTGCGTCTCATGGGCGACGAGGCCACCCGAGAACTCCATGATGCTCACCGAGTCGGAGGGTACGCCGTCGTAGCTGATCACGCACTCGCTCACCCATAGGTCCCCGGCGCCGGTGATCCGCAGCACGCTGAAGTGCCGCTCCGCCGGGTGGCCGCCGCGCTGCGCGGCGATGCTGGCGCGGCCGCGGAACCGTTCTCCCGACTGCGGGTAGTCCAGGATCGCGTCCGCTGCGTAGATGGCGTGCTCCGCCGCGTTGTCCCCCTGCTCGGAGGCCTGCCAATGCCCCATGATCCTCGCCCTGACCTGCTCGTCACCGTCCATTGTCGCGCTCCTGAAGTCCGCTGGGCGGGCTGGGCTGTCCGCACCTGTATCGTCACTGGTTCAGCTGCCTTGAAGCTATCCCCCCGGGGCGCCGCTGAGAACGGCGTTGTTGCGACCCAGTTGACAGTGGCACGATGTAAGTCCGGCACTTGAGGCCATGAGAGGCAGTCATCCGATGCGTCCTGACATCCGGCCTGGCGGTAGCTTCCCCGATTACGCTCTGCCGGACCACACCGGCACGGTGCGTGCGCTCAGCGAGCTTCAGGGCCGTGATCCGCTGATCCTCACCCTGGCGCGCGGCAACTACTGCCCTAAAGAGCACCAGCAGCACCTTGAGCTGGCGGCCAGCTACCCGAAGATCGCGGTGGGCTACACCCAGATCGCCACTATTGCCACCGACGACCATCACACCCTGCAAGAGTTCCGCGCGTCGGTGGGCGCCCAGTGGACCTTCCTGTCCGATCCCGGCCGGACCGTCCAGAAGGACCTGGACATCCAGGAGTACACCGACCCCGAGCACAACCCCATGATCCCGCACACCCTGGTGCTCAAGCCGGGGCTGGTCATTCACAGTGTCTATAACGGCTACTGGTTCTGGGGCCGCCCGTCGTTCTACGACCTGTGGCATGACCTGCGTGCCGCCACCAGCGAGATCCGCCCGGACTGGGATCTGAGCACCCCGGGGCTCCGCGAAGCCTGGGATGCGGGCGACTTTTCGCGCTTTCACGGCTGGGACCGGCGGTCCCCCGAGTCGACGCCGACATCGTATGAGTGACCGGGCGACGATTGTCGCTCTGTCACCTGGCTAAGCCGCGGTCACTTGGCTAAGCCGCGGCGAGATAAACACGGCAGGCCACCTGGTGGCCCGCAAAGATCGCGGAGGGGGGCGAAGGCAGTGACCACGCCGGTATGCGAGATGCTCGGGATTGAGCAGCCCATCGTCCAGGCACCCATGGCTGCGATCCCCCGCCTGGCCGCGGCGGTGTCGAATGCCGGCGCGCTCGGCATGGTGACGCTGACCTGGTCCGCTGACGCCGGAGCCGTCGTCCGGGAGACGGCGGCGCTGACCGCGCGGCCGTTCGGCGGCAACTTCGTTCTCACCTCAGATCACCACCGTCGCCTGGACCAGGCCCTCGAAGCCGGCCTGCGGATCGTCTCGTTCATGTGGGGGGATCCCAGCGGCTACGTCAAGCCTGTGCACGACGCCGGCGGACTTGTCCTGCACACGGTCGGCAGCGCCGAGGAGGCACGGCGGGCCGTCGCCTCCGGCGCGGACGTGATCGTCGCGCAGGGCTGGGAGGCCGGCGGGCACGTCTGGGGCAAGGTCGCGACACTGCCGCTGGTGCCCGCTGTGGTGGACGCGGTGACGCCGGTGCCGGTGATCGCGGCCGGCGGGATCGGTGACGCGCGCGGCGTCGCCGCGGTGCTCGCCCTGGGCGCCCAGGCCGCGTGGCTGGGCACGCGGTTCCTGCTGGCCGAGGAGATGCCGATCCACGAGGACTACCGGCGCCGGCTGATAGCCGCGGCCGAGACCGATCCGCAGTGGTATCCCAACCTGTATGACGTCGGGTGGCCCAGCTCCCCCCACCGCGCCCTCCGCAACTCAACCGCCACCGCGTGGGAGGCCGCGGGCCGTCCCCCAGATGACCAGCGGCCAGGAGAAGGCGACGTGATCGCGCACTTCGCCTCCGGCGAATCCATCGTTCGCTACGAGCCAGCGCCGCCGATGGCCGGGACCACCGGGGACATCGAAGCGCTCTCGATGTGGGCCGGACAGAGCGTCGCACTCGCGAGACAGCCACAGTCAGCGGCGGACATCGTGACCGAGCTCACCTCCCGCCTGTGATCCGGTCCTCGGCGCGGGGCCAGGACAGGTCGAACGGCCCGGCTCGCAGGGCGCGGTTCGACCTGGAGAGGAACGCCAGCCTTGAGTCACCACGGTGCGGCTCGCGGTAGCGGCTGGCAGCTGGGACGATCACGGCATGACCCGGACATTCGAGGATCTTGTCGCCGAGGCGGCTGCGATCTCGGTCGACGGCTGGGATTTCTCCTGGCTGGATGGCCGGGCGAGTGAGGAGCGTCCGTCCTGGGGCTACGCGCGGATGATGGCCGCGCGGATGGCGGCGGCGGGCGCCGCGCTGGATATCCAGACCGGCGGCGGGGAGGTTCTCGCCGGCGTATCCGAGCTGCCGGTCCTGACGGTCGCGACGGAGTCGTGGCCGCCGAACGTCGTGCGCGCCACGCGCAGGCTGCACCCGCGCGGCGTCGCGGTCGTCGCCCACGACGACGCGCAGCCGCTCCCGTTCGCCGCGGGCGCCTTCGACCTGGTGGTATGCCGCCATCCGATCAGTACCCGCTGGACGGAGATCAGCCGGGTACTGCGGCCGGGCGGGATGTACTTCTCCCAGCAGGTGGGGCCCGAGAGCGTCGGCGAGCTGACCGACTTCTTCCTGGGCCCGCAGCCGCCGGGCACATCAGGACGCGAGCCCGAGCTGGCCAGGGCGGCGGCCCAGGCGGCCGGGCTCACGGTAACCGATCTGCGCTCGCAGTCGCTGCGCGCTGAGTTCTGCGATGTCGGCGCGGTCGTCTACTTCCTGCGCAAGGTGATCTGGATCGTACCGGGGTTCAGCGTCGAGGGATATCGCGCGGAGCTTGAGGCCCTGCACGACCGCATCCAGGCCGAGGGGCCGTTCCTGGCCACGACGCGGCGGTTCCTGATCGAGGCCGTCAAGCTGGCCTGATGACGCGCCGCAGCGCGACCCGGGCCTGGTTCAGCGGTTCCAGGACACAATAGGTACGGTAGGCGCCGCGCTCGACCAGGCGGAAATTCGCGCCGCGGGCACCAGGGGGCTGGCGGTAGGCCGCCGGGCGGTACCGGGTGAAGTCGTCGTGCATGCGCAGGAAGAACGCCCGGCGGTCGGCTCGCGGGACCAGGCCACGGCGCCCGATCGGCCCGATCCCGGCGCCGGTGGTCTGCAGGATGGTCGTGTAGTGCCAGATCGCACGCTCGAACACGGCCGCCTGGACCGCGTCGGTGACCGCGGCATCGCCGTCGGCGACCCGTTTGGCCAGGAAATCGAAGACCTTCTGGTAGGCGGTGAAGATAGCGAAATTGCCGCCGCTCGTGGTGGCCATGAAGGATCCGGGCCGACGCCGCCGGTACTGGTAGCAGACCCGGTCCAGCGTCGCGATCCGGCCCGCTTCCAGCAGCGCAGCGCAGGTCACGAGCACGTCCTCATGAATTCCCGCGGCGAACGGCACGTCGAGCCGCTGCAGGAAAGCGCGGCTGAATACCTTGCTCCAGGACGTCATGGTGAGGTTGATCAGCTGCGGCTGCTGGGCGAGCGTCCAGGTTCCGGGCGGCGCATCGCGCAGCAGCCGCCGGCCGTGGCTCGGCTCTGTCGCGCCGTCCGGGTACAGGTTCTCGTAGCCGATCAGCAGCACGTCCGGATCCTCGCGCGCGAGCCGCTGCGCTATCGCCTCCAGCGCGCCGTGCGCCATCAGGTCGTCGCCGTCGATGAACCAGACGTAGTCGCCGCTGGCCTTCGCCAGGCCGACGTTGCGGGCGTGGCCGGGACCGCCAGTGGCCGCCAGGTGCAGGACCTGCAGGCGCGGGTCCAGCGCGGCGCGGGCGGCCAGGATCCTGGCGCAGCCGTCGGGAGACGCGTCGTCAACGGCGATCACCTCGATGTCGGCGCCCGGCTGCGCGAGAACCGAGTCAAGGCACCCGGCCAGGTACTGCTCAACGCCGTAGACGGGCAGCACGATGCTGATGCGGGGAGGTGCTGGCATTTCAGCCGCTGAGCCGCGGCTCAGCGCGTCGGGTCGGGCTGCGGCTGCACCGCGACCGGATCCGCTCCTGCGGCGGCGAGCGGCTCGGGCTGGTCAATGGTGATCTTGGAAGGCCACCAGTTCCACTTGCCGAGCAGGACAACGGTGGAGGGCACCAGCAGCGTGCGGACCAGGAATGTGTCCATCAGGATGCCGAGGGCCAGGCCGAGGGCGATGTCCCGGAACTGGCTGCCGCCCGCCCCGCTGCCCGCCACCAGGCCGAATACGACGAACGTACCGGCCAGCACCAGGCCCGCCGAGGTCACCGTCGTGCCGGTCATGCCGATCGCGCGGGTCACCGCCTCGCGCAGCGGCAGCTTGTGGGCCTCTTCCCTGATCCTCGTCATCACCAGGATGTTGTAGTCCTCGCCGAGGGCGAGCAGGAAGATGAACATCAGGAACGGCATGAAGAACACCAGCCCGCCGCTCCCCTCGATCTTGATGAACAGCAGCACCGACAGGCCGAGCGCGGCCAGATAGGACAGCCCCACCGACGCGATCAGGTACAGCGGCGCGATCAGGCTGCGCAGCACGATGGCGAGCAGGATGCCGATGACCAGGATCGCGATCGGGATCACCTTGGCCAGGTCGCTATTGGAGACCGAGCTGATGTCATGGAAGGCCGGGGCCTCGCCGCCGACCCCGGACGCGACGGCCCCCACGGACGCGGCGACCCGGCTGGTCTCCGCCCGGATCACGGGAACCGCGTTCAGGGCGGGGGTGCTGCCGGGATCACCGGCCGCCAGGCCGGCCGAGAACTGCACGGTGCGGCCGTCCGGGCTGACGTAGTTCGAGGTCGCCCGGTAGAGCTGATACAGGCCCGGCGAGACCTTGGTGCCCGGCGGCGGCGTGGCCGGCAGCGCCTTGGCCGGGCCGAGCTGCGCGTGCAGGGCGCTATATGCGGCGGGCGGCAGGGTCGCGCCGGCCGGGTTCAGCGGCCCGGTGATCTGCGTGAAGACCGGGCTGGCCTTAAGCTCCGTCGTCGCCTTGGCGATCGGTGACGGATCATCCCAGGCGGGCTCGCGGAATTTGAAGATCAGGCTGGTCGGGTTGGCCGACGACTGCGGGAAGTGCCTGGCCAGCAGCGCATTACCCGCCGCCGAGTCGCTGCCGGCCGGCGCGCTGGTGTTGCCGCCGAAGCCAGACGAGCTGTAGCCGAGGACGACCAGGGCCAGCGCGCCGAACACCACCACTCCGGTCACCAGGGTCACGACCGGGCGGCGCACGATGCGGCCGGCCACCCGGCCCCAGACTCCCGGCTTGCCCGTGCCCTGGATGCTCCATGGCAGCAGCTTCGGCCGGTGGAAGAGCGCGCGGAACAGCGACCGCTTCATGGCCAGGATCGACAGCCGGATCGACAAGATCGCGGGCAGCAGCGTGAGGCCGGCGATCAGCGTGACGCCGATGGCGATCGCGAACGGGATGCCGAGGTTGGAGTAGAACGGGAAGCTGGCGAACAGCAGAGTCAGGACCGCGGCGATGACCGTGGCCGCCGAGAACGTTATCGACTCCCCGACCTTGGTCAGGGAGCGGACCAGCGCCTGCTTGGCCGGCGGCCGCGAGCGGGTCAGGTCGCGCAGCATGCTGCCGCCCAGGCCGCGAGAGCCCGGGTAGTACTCGCCTCCCTGATCGTGCGGGACGCCGCGCAGTTCCTCCCTGGCCCGGAAGACCAGGAACAGGCCGTAATCGGTACCCGCGCCGAGCACCAGGACGATCATCAGGTACTGGGCCAGCGGGGAGACCTGCAGGCCGTGCTGGGCGGCCTCCGCCACCAGGGGCCCGGAGATGGTCACCGCAAAGATGGCGGGAATGACCGTCACTAGCGCGAGAGTGAACGACCGGAAGATGAGCACGAGCAGCACGATGATGAAGACCAGGGACAGGTCCTGGACCTTGTTGCCGGTATTGCCGGTGGCCTTCTGCTGGTCGACGGCCACGGCCGTATCGCCGGCCAGGTGCACGTCGAGCCCGGCGGGCAGCCCCGCGTGAGCGATCTTGGCCCGCAGCGCGTTCACCAGGTCGAGCTGCTCATTCTGGCCCCCGCTGCTCTGCGTGGCCAGTACCAGCAGCTGCTCGGCCTGGCCGTCGGGGGAACGGCCTACGTCGACTACCCGGCTGACGGACGGCACATCGGCGAGCTTGGGCTGCAATGCGGTGAGAGCAGCCACATCGGCGCTGCTCAGGGCTGATCCGGATCGCGCCGCGACGACCGGGACCGGCAGCAGGTTCGCGGTGCCGAACGGCGCGGCGAGCGTCGCCGCCTGCTCGCTGGGCGCGCTGGCGGGCAGGAATTTGGCATTGTTGCTCTGGGTGACGCTGGACAGCGAGGGCAGCAGCGCCACCGCCGCGACGGCTGCGGCGATCCACGCCAGCGTCACCAGCCAGCGGAACCGCACGCAGAAACGGCCGAGGCCGCCAAAAATCGCATCGATGTGCATGACAACTCAGCCTAACGTGAAGCCTGTTTACCTGATGCCGCCAGCCCCGCCGTGCGGCCTCAGCCCCCGGCCTGCCGGGGCGGCTCGTCCGCGAGCGTATCGACCGCCGCGGTGAGCTGGCGCAGGGCCGGAAGCGAGGTCTCCAGGGTGGCCAGGCTCTCCGGCGCCAGCGCGGCGAGGGCCTTCTGCAGGATCCGCGTGTTGATCTGCTGCCAGCAGGTCACCGCGTCCTGGCCGGTTGCGGTCAGCCCCATCGTGGCGGTGCGCCGGTCCCCGGTGCTCTCGGCCCGGGTGATCAGCTGTTCCCGGAGCAGGCCGTTGACCAGCGTGGCGACGGAGCTGGGGGCCAGCCGGAGCATCCGGGCCAGCTGCCCGGGCCGGGCACCGGGATTCTCGGCCAGGCAGGACAGGAATTCCAGCTGCGCCACCGACAGGCCGCCCGGCAGCTCCCCGCCCGTGCCCTCGGCCCTGGCCGCGCGGCGCATGGCGCGCCGCAGCCGGGAGACTACGTCGGCGATCTGCGGCCCGACGGTGTCAGCCATCGCCGGGGCCGGCTGACGGCCCGGCGATGGCAGGGTTCGGCATGACGGCCAGCATAACCAGGGGCCGGCGCAGGCTCCCGCTGCGGCGCCAACCGCCCTCGCGGCCCGGCGTGTGCGCGGGGACCAGGGCGGGCGATTATCGCCGTTCGGCTAACCCCGGCGCCACGACCTGAATACTCTGCCGCTCAGTGCTGGTCACAGAGGTGGCCTGGCCGCAGGTCCGGATTTCCGCCAGCTCGTGCGGGACATGCCGGGCGCGGTGCTGGCCAGGCGGCCTCCGGACGGACAGACTCATTGCTGGGGGGGAAGGTCCGAGCTTCGCCCCTGCGCGGCCGGGCAGCGCGGAAGGGACGCCGATGCAGGAGCTGCGCCTCGTCGCAGTCAGCGAGGACGGTAGTTACGCGGTCCTCGCGGTGCCAGGGCGCGGCGGGCGCTTCTCGTTGCCTATCGATGACCGGCTGAGGACGGTAGCTCGAGGCCAGTTCTCCCGGCTCGCTCAGTACGAGATCGAAGTGGAGAGTCCGTTGCGACCCAAGGAGATCCAGGACCGGATCCGCGCTGGAGAGACGGCGGATGAGATAGCCGACGTAGCCGGAGTTCCGATCGAGCGGGTACGCCGGTTCGAGGGCCCCGTGCTGGCCGAGCGGGAGTTCCGGGCCCAGGAGGCCCAGCGGGCTACCGTCCGTGGCCACGGTGACTCAGGGCCGGGGCCGCGGCTCGGCGACATCGTCGCGGAGCGGCTCGCCGAGTCGGGCAGCAGTGTCGACGATGCGCAGTGGGACTCCAGGAAACGCTCGGACGGGAACTGGCAGGTCCAGCTCATTTTCACGATTGGCGGCCGGCCTCAGATCGCCGAGTGGGTATTCGATCCGCAGCGCAGGCACGCCACTCCGGCCGATGACAGCGCGGTCAGGCTGTGCCTGCCGGAGGCAGACTGGCCCGCCGGGCAGCCGGCGGTCAGGGAGCCAGCGACCGCGACCGTGACGCCGATCGGCTCCAGGGCGGGCTCGGCGGCCGCCCACCACCCCGATTCGCGCAGCGAGCCAGAGCGGCTCCCGGCCCGCGGCGTGGCCGCACGCGGAGCTCATGCGGCCGCCGCCGGATCGCCGGCCGCAAGCCCGGCGGCGCCGGCGGCCGGACCAGCCGCTATCCCCCCGGCCGCCGCGGCCCCCGCTCGCGGGGATGCAGATAGTCCCGCGGCGAACGCGCCGGAGGAAGCTGAGCCAGCTGCCCGCCGGGCCCGGAGAGCGGCCGGGGGCCGGTCCAGGCGCGCCTCCGTGCCATCGTGGGACGAGATCATGTTCGGGAATACCAGGCAGCCGGACTGAGCGGGCGCCAGCACCAGCGGCATCAGCCGCCGCCAGCGCAGCCCGCTACCGGCCGTCAGGTCCCGGCGGGCGGCAAGACGATTTGTCGATTAGTCCGCTGCGGCACGACCGCCTGCGGTCTGCGCGTAGGATCCGCACTGACATAACGGCTAGGACAACAGGCAAGGGTGAGAGCGCTTGGGCCGGTGGGATCGCGTATTCGGCCCATGGGGCAGCCGCGCAGCTGTCATGCTGCTGGTGCTGGCCGTCAGTGGCTGCGGCCTTCTCGGCGGTTCTACGTCACTGCGCCAGGATGCGCCACATGTGATTACTGTCACTAGTCCGGTGTTCAGCGGCGGGGTAATCCCCCGTCAGTTCAGCTGCAACGGTGCCGAGAGCCCGCCGATCTACTGGTCAGGGGAACCGCCGGGCACTAAATCAATCGCGCTGGTCGTAGATGACTCCGACGCTCCCATCACGCCGTATGTTTACTGGGTCGTGTTCGATATCAGCCCGGCGACGTCGGATATCCAGGCGGGCCAACTGCCGCCTGGCGCGCGGCAGGCCGACAATAGCCGGGGCGAGGCCCGGTTTGAGCCGCCCTGCCCGCGGACGGGCAGCCATCGGTACAGGTTCACCGTCTATGCGCTGGACGCGATGCTAGGGCAGGTCAACGGCGCAAACCTGAAGGCAACCTGGCTGGCGATCGCGCAGCATGCGATCGCACGGGGCAGGCTCACCGGAACGGTCAGATAGTAAACGGCACTGCGCGGCCCGACACAGCCGGGTAAACTGCCCGAAGTGCATGACAAGGGCTATAGCGGTACGACAGAATCACAGTTCAGGCGATCAGCCTCGGACGGATATCAGGGTGCTTGCATTAACCGGGGGAAGGTTCGCGTGATGGCCGCGCGAGCCTAGCTGGCGCCGCCTTCAGGCCATGCCGTGTTGGATGGTGCGATGAAGATCGTGATCGGCCTGGCCTCAGTTGTCATCTTGATTCTCGTCGTGGTGCTTCTTGCCCTCCGGTACCTGAAGGCCGATGACGACGATGACTTTGAGGATATGCCTGACGAGCGGCGCGAGCCGCGGAGCAATTCAGGCGATCGCGACCGGCCCGCGGCCGGCCGGCAGGCCCCGCGCGCAGGACGGCCAGCCGGGACCGCCCGCAACGCGGAGCCGCGCCGGACAGGTGACCGCCACGGCCAGCGGCCGGCCCGCGACTACGATCGCGCGGCCGCCCCTGGCCCTCGCGAGCTCGCTGGCGCGCATGGCAGTCAGCGGCCTGCGGACACCTACGATGACCGGCATGGCGGCGGTATCCCGAAGGGGCACCAGGACAGCCTGCCCGAGGTGCGGCCCCGTCCCGTCCGCGGAAAGCGTTCCGAGCAGGACGGTAACTGGCCGAGCACCAAGTGGGACCAGCTGTCCGACGTGGACTACTGGGCCCAGGTGGCCTCGGACAAGCCGCTGACGACCACGGCCCAGCCAGCCGCCCAGTCGGCCCAGTCCGCCCCGGCACGACCAGGGCCGCCTCGCGATCCCGGCACCCGCCACGGCCAGAACCAGGGCAGCAGGACAGCCACCGCGCCCGAGCGAAGCGCGGCGGCCCGCCCTGGGTCCCGGCTCCCGGTACGCGGCGCCCGGCAGCCTGCCCCGGCAGGCCTGGCCGCGTCTGCCCCGCGGCCGGGCGGATTCAGTCCGGCACCGCATGCGGCTGTCGTGGCCCCGCCGCAGAGCGCGCCGCCGGCCGTGCCGGGCGTCAACCTGAGGTCGGCCGCGCGCCCCGGGCGCGACGCCGCGCCGCCTGGCGCGTACACCCCCGCGCCTGTGTATGACGATGATCCGCTGACCAGCCCGTCCTTCCCGAAGATCCCGGCCAGTGATAGCAGGTCATACGGCGCCGTGCGTCCCGAGACCCCGCCGTCAGGATCCCGCATCCTGCCCCCGCAGGCCGCCGACGCGACGCAGCATCTCCCGTCCTACGGATCGCCATCAGGGCAGTTCGACGGCTACGACAGTGCGGGACGCCAGCATGCCGAGCCGGCCAGCGGATTCGGGCCGCCGGGAAGCCTCCCGGCCGACCCTGGCGGCCTGCCGCCCTACCGGCCTGCGCCGGCTGATCCCGGCCGTCATGGCGGACGCGCCGCGCCTCCCGCGCCGCTCAGCCCGCCGCCTAGCCTGCCGCCGGCCCAGGCGGCTACCAGGCCGGGTACCTGCCGTCGGCCGGGGCGGCCCGGCCTGCTCCAGCGCCCCTGCCGGGCGCGCCGTCGGGCAACCCCTACGGCAGCTACGTCGGTTCTCCTGCGGCCAGCTACCAGCCCCGCTCCGCGGCGGCGCTGCCGGACAGCGGGCTCCCGGCCGGCTACGGCAGTCCAGGCGCCGCCGATCCGGTCGCGCAGCGGGGCAGTCCTTACCCGCCGTCTGCCTCGTACCTGGATACCTCGCGTCCGCTTCCGCCCGCGGAAACCCCTGGCGGCGCCCGCCTGAACGGCAGTGGCAACGGCACGAGCACCAGCAATGGCCACGCGCCGGGCGCAGGCTACCCGCCCCCCGCCCGGTACGGGCCTCCCGCGCAGCACGAGCCGGCCAGCTACCTTCCCCCCGGCTACCTGCCCCCCGGCTATCCGGCCGGGCGGCAGGAGCCCGCGGGATACGCGGGGTACGCGGGGTCGGATCCTTATGGGCGGGACCCGTACGGCCAGGACCCCTACGGCCAGTATCCCGGCTACGGCGCCGCCGACAGCTGATAACGTCCTGCGCCGGCAGCAGGACAAGACATGCCCGCGCAGGGAAACATGCCGACCCGGCGAGGGCAAGGTGACATGCAGGACGGCACGCGCGACCACGCACGCAGTTATCATCTGCACCGGCTGGCGACGGCCCTGGACCGCCAGGGCTTCGATGCCACCGTGAAGACCACCTATCCGGCTGCGCTGCACGTCTTCATCCCTGGGGCGGCGATGCTGGCCGAGAGCATCGACTGCGTCCCTGGCACGGACGACAGCGGTCGGCTGTGCTGGTACTACCGGTGGTCATGGGGCGAGGTCCTGCACGATGCGGAGGACCCGCCGGGCGCCGCCGCGAAGATCGCCGAGGTCCTCGCCGCGAGGTGAAACCGCAGGCCGGCCCGGGCGCGGCCAGGGCGGATGCACCAGCGGTCGCGGGATGTCTTGACGCAGGCTGCCGCGCAGGCGATGCTCAGAACGATCTATGTCGGCCAGCTCTGGTCACCGTGCGGAAGGCTGTCGCAGAATCGGAGGGCATGTGTCCGCGCGCCTGCTCGCTTCCGGGCCACCGCGCAGCCGGGAAGGCGCGGCCGCCCGCGCCGCCGGGCTGATCGCGGTCGCCGAGGACCTGGCCGGGGAGTTTTCGCTGCGTCCCCTGCTGGAGCGGATCCTGCGGCGGTGCACGGAGCTGCTCGGCTGCGACGCGGGCTCGATCTGCAGCGTCGACGAGGCGGCGGGCACCTACCGCAAGGAAGCTGACATTGGCGTGGCCTGCCAGTCCGGCCAGGTCTTCCCGCTCACCGAGGGCATGACCGGGGCCGTCGTGGCGCGCCGGGCTCCCGTGTGGTTCGCTCGCTATGGCGACGTCCATGGCGGCCATGTCGAGAAGACGGCGCGGGCCACGCTGCGCGGGGTCATCGGCGTGCCGCTGGAATGGCGCGGGCGGATCATCGGCGCCTGCATCGTATTCAGCCGGGATGATGACCGCGCCTTCGGTCCCGATGACGCCGAGCTGCTGGAGCTGTTCGCCAAGCACGCGGCGATCGCGCTGGCCAACGCCCGCATGCACGAGGCGGCTGAGGACAGGGCCAGGGCCGAGGCGGCGGCGGCCGAGCGCGACCGGCTGCTCGGCGAGGTCCATGACACGATCACGCAGCGGCTCGTGAGCATCCGGGTGCACCTGGACAATGCCGAGGCCGCCCTCGGCGCCGGCGCCGAGGGCGGCGCCGTCGCGGCGCACATCCGCCAGGCTGGCAAGGATGCCGGGGACGCTCTGGTCGAGGCCAGGCTGACGCTGCTCGGACTGGCGGAGCCGCCGCTCGACGGGGCGGCGCTGGAAGTCGCGCTGCGCGCCGAGGCGGCCTGGGCCGAGAGCATCGGGCGGCTGGAGGTCAGGTTCGTGTCGGCCGGGACGCCCGTGTCCCTGGAGGGGCGCCTGTCACGCGAGGTGCTCCGCGTCGCACGGGAGGCGCTGACCAACATCGTCCGGCACGCCAGGGCCCGCACGGTGCGGCTCGGCCTGGTCTACGAGCAGGCGGCCGTATCGCTGCTCGTCCAGGATGACGGCCAGGGCTTTGACCCGACGTCCGAGTGGCAGGGTGACCGCTTCGGGCTGCGGGCCATGACCGAGCACGCACGGGAGCTCGGCGCCACGGTCGACGTCGATTCCCTGGCCGGCTGGGGCACCCGGATCCGCGCGCGCTTCCCCTACCAGCGCGATGAGGTACTCCCCGGCGCGCGGCTGCGGGTCCTCATAGCGGCCGCCCGGCCGGTGCCGCGGGCCGGCCTGGCCCGGCTGCTGTCCTGGACCGAGCCGGGGATCGAGGTGGTGGGCGAGGTGGGGACGGCCGAGCAGGCCCTGGAAGCCTGCCAGGCCCTGCACCCTGATGTGGCGCTGGTCGACCTCAGCCTGGCCGCCGGCCATGGTGCTGGCCGGCCGCCTGCTCAGCCAGGACCCGCACCTGGCCGTGGTCGGAATCTGCGAGGCCGGCGACGACGAGCGGGTCGCGGACGCCATGCGGGCCGGCGCGCGCGGCTGCGTGGACGCTGACGTCGACGGCCCCGAGCTCGCGCGGGCCGTGGTGGCCGCCGGCCGCGGCCAGGCGTTCCTGTCGGGGCCGGTGCTCCGGCAGCTGCACCGCGGCCTGCGGGCCGATGAGCAGGAGCCGCACCTGACCGAGCGGGAGCGGGAGGTGCGCACGCTGATGGAGCAGGGGCTGTCGGACAAGCGCATCGCCGAGCAGCTCGTGCTCTCGGTGAAGACGGTGGAAAAGCACGCCGGGGCCGTCCTGCGCAAGACCGGCGCGCGCAACCGCACCGTGCTCGCCGCGCGGGCCCGGACCGGGTAGCCGGCCCTGATGACGGCGCGGATGACGGCGCGCAGCGCGGAGGCGGGTAGGGGAAGTCCTCCCCGCAGATAGGGGATTCCACCGATCCGGACAGACGGTCCTCGCGCATAGATTCGCCTTGTCGCCGCTGAGAGGTCCCGTGTGCCTGTCGTTTCGCTGAAAGAAATAGTCAGCCGGGCATTTGCCGAGCGCTACGGCGTGGCGGCGATCAACGTGGTCAACGATCTCACGCTGGAGGCGGTCCTGGCCGCCGCGGTCGAGCAGCGCTCCCCCCTGATCGTCCAGACGTCGGTCAAGACGGTCCGGGCCATCGGCCTGGACCTGCTCTTCGCGATGTGGCGCGAGCTGACAGCGGGGATCGAGGTCCCCGTCTGCCTACACCTTGATCACTGCCCGGACCGCGCGTTCATCAGCAGTTGCCTGCGCAAGGGCTGGAACTCGGTCCTGTTCGACGCCTCCTCGCTGCCCGTGGCGGAAAACCAGCGGCAGACCGTGGAGGTCGTGGCCGAGGCCCGGTCCTACGGCGCGCATGTCGAGGGCGAGATCGAGGCCATTACCGGCGTCGAGGACGGCATCGGGTCCGACGAGGAGTCGCGCCGGCAGTCCCTGCCCGTGGCGCTGGAATTCATCCGGGTCACGGGGGTAGACGTCTTCGCGCCGTCGATCGGCAACGCGCACGGCGTCTACCGCGCCGCGCCCCGGCTGGACGCTCAGCGCGTCTCCGACATCGTCGCGGCGCAGCCGATCCCGATCGCCCTGCACGGCGGCACCGGGATGACAGACGCCCAGTTCACCGACCTGATAGCGCGCGGCTGCGCCAAGGTGAACATCTCCACCGCGCTCAAGGTCACCTACATGCAGGCCAACCTGGACTTCCTGCGCGGGGCGCAGGAGCGCGATGTCTGGGATCCGCCGTCCCTGTTCACCGCGGTGCGGGCCCAGGTGAAAGATCTGGCCGCCGATCACATGCGCCGGTTCGGCAGCGTCGGCCGGGCCTGGTGAGCGCGCGGTGACCGGCCCCCCTGCCCGCGCTCTGGTGCTCGACTGCGACGGGGTGCTGGCCGACACCGAGCGCTACGGTCACCTGCCCGCGTTCAACCAGACCTTCGCGGAGTTCGGGCTCCCGGTGCGCTGGAGCGCGGAGCAGTACCGGGAGAAGGTGCGCATCGGCGGCGGCAAGGAGCGCATGGCCAGCCTGCTCACGCCGGAGTTCGTCGCGGCCGCGGGGCTGCCGGCTGATCCCGGCGGCCAGCAGGAGGCCGTCGCCGCCTGGCACCGGCGCAAGACGCAGATCTACGCCGACCTGGTGGCGTCCGGCGCGGTGCCGCCCCGGCCCGGCGTCGCCCGTGTCGTCGCCGAGGCGCTCGCCGCCGGCTGGCTGCTCGCGGTCGCGTCCACCTCGGCGGAGATCTCGGTCAGGGCGACGCTGGAGCGGGCGGTCGGCGCCGAGCAGGCCCGCGCGATCCGGGTGTTCGCCGGCGACATCGTCCCCCGCAAGAAACCGGCCCCGGACATCTACCTGCTCGCCCTCAGCTCGCTCGGCCTGCCCGCTGACCGGGTCGTGGTGGTCGAGGACTCCCGCAACGGCCTCATCGCGGCCACCGGGGCCGGCCTGGCGTGCGTGATCACCGTGAACGATTTCACCGCCGGGGAGGATTTCAGCGAGGCGGCCCTGGTTGTCTCCTCCCTCGGCGATCCTGGCGGGGAGCGGGCACAGGTGCTCGCCAACCGCAGCCCGGCCGCGCCGGGTGCCTGGATCACCCTGGCCGACCTGGCCAGCGTCCTGCCCGATAGCCCGGCGTCCAGCCGTCCCGCGCGGCCGGCCGCAGGCCCCGCGGCGGCGTCCGCGAGTCAAGGAGCGAGCATGTCCACTGCCAGCCTCGGCGACGTAGAGGTCGTCGTGCGCACGATCGCGCAGGTCGCGGTCGATAACGAGAAATACTTCGGTGACCTGGACGCCGTGGTCGGCGACGGTGACTTCGGCTACTCGATGGCACGCGGGTTCGAGCTGGTCATCCAGGACTGGGACGGCTTTGACCGCACGGACATCGGCACCTTCCTGAAAAAGATCGCCGTCGTCATCACCAGCCGCATCGGCGGCACCTCAGGACCGATCTGGGGCACCGGGTTCCTGCGGGCCGGGGCGACCGCCGGGGCCGTCGACAGCCTGGAGCCGGCGCAGGTCGTGGCCATGCTGCGGGCGGCGGTCGAGGGCATCAAGGCCCGCGGCCGGGCTGAACTCGGCGACAAGACGCTGCTCGACGCGGTCGTCCCGGCGATCGACACGATCGAGGAGCAGATCGCGGCCGGGCACGATACGCCCGCGACGCTGCGGGCGGCGGCGGTCACCGCCCGCGAGGCGGCCGAGGCGACGCGCCCGATGCAGGCCATGCGCGGGCGGGCCAGCTATACCGGCGAGCGCAGCATCGGCACGCTCGACGCGGGCGCCGTCGCCGTCGCCGTGATGTTCGAGGCACTTGCCGAGAAGTGGCCGGAACGCCCGGTCCAGGCCTGAATCCGCTGGCCTGAAAATCCCTGGAGGTAGCTGCGTGAAGAAATTCGTCAACGACCCGAGGCAGTTCGTGCCCGAGATGCTCAAGGGCATCGCGCTGGCCAACCCGGACACGCTCAGGTACGTGCCCGAGTACAACCTCATCATGCGGACCGACGCCCCCCGCGACGACAAGGTCTCGGTCATCCAGGGATCGGGGTCCGGGCACGAGCCCGCCCACGTCATGATCGTCGGCCCGGGCATGCTGGATGCCGCGTGCCCGGGCGACGTGTTCGCCGCGCCGCCGATGGACTACGTGCTGGAGACCAGCAAGCTGCTCAACTCGGCCAAGGGCGTCCTGCACATCATCAACAACTACACCGGCGACCGGATGGCCTTCGAGATGGGCAAGGAGATGGCCGAGGCCGACGGCATCACGATCGGCACGCTGCTGGTCGACGACGACGTGGCGGTCAAGGACTCCACCTACACCGTCGGACGGCGCGGCGTGGCCGGCAACTTCTTCGTCATCAAGGCCGTCGGGGCGGCGTCCGAGCAGGGCGCGGACCTCGACGAGCTGCTGCGGATCGGCAATAAGGTCAATGCGGTGACCAGAACGATGGGCATGGCACTGACGTCGTGCACCCCGCCGGCCAAGGGCTCCCCGCTCTTCGACCTCGGCGACGACGAGATGGAGATGGGCGTCGGCATCCACGGCGAGCCAGGGCGCCGCCGGGAGAAGCTGGCCAGCGCCGACGCGATCGTTGACGAGTTGCTGGAGGCCGTCGTCACCGACCTGCCGTTCAGCCAGGGCGACAACGTGGCGCTCATGATCAACGGACTCGGCGGCACCCCGATCAGCGAGCTGTACATCCTGTACGGGCACGCGCACGAGGCGCTGGCCAGCCGCGGGATCAGCGTGCGGCGCAACTACGTCGGGGAGTACTGCACCTCGCTGGACATGGCCGGGGTGTCCATTACCCTCAGCCGCCTCGATGACGAGATCGAGGGGCTGCTGGCCGCGCCCGCGCAGATCGCGATCCGGACGTTCTGACCGGCGGGACGAGGGGGCCGGGGGCCCGCGGCCGGCCGGCGAAGCTCAGTGCAGGTGCGCCTGCCAGTCGCGCGGCACCCGGCCCGCCGGGCCGGGCACTGGCTGCCCCGCAGGATGGTGCTGCGGGGCAGCCAGCTCCGGGCCGTCGTAGAATTTCTCGCTGACGTAGTCCCAGAACCAGTCCTCGCCTGGCTCGAACGACCGGATCAGGGGATGCCCGGAGCTCGCCGCGTGCTTGCTGGCGTGCTGGGACGGCGAGGAGTCACAGCAGCCGATGTGGCCGCACTGGGCACAGCGGCGCAGATGAAACCACCAGCCGTCAGCCGCCAGGCACTCGACGCAGCCGGTGCCGCTCGGCGGGACGGTCGGGTCGATCTGGATGTCGTCTGGCATGCGCTCGCCTCGTTTTCGCGTAGTTTCCGGTGTCCTGGCGGTGCGGTGGCATCCCGTGGTGCTGGGTATCTGTAGTGCTAGGTATCGGCGCGGGGCGGGTCCGCCGCCGCGGTGCCGAGGGCCTGGAGCCGCTCGAACACCAGGCGCACCGCCATCGAGCCTTCGCCGATGGCCGTCGCGCAGCGCTTAACGGACCCGCTGCGGACATCGCCGACGCAGAAGACCCCGGGCCGGCTGGTCTCCAGGAACAGCGGCGCCTGATCCGGGCGGTCGAGGCTGGTCAGCGGGATACTGGTGCCGGCCAGCAGGAACCCGTGGCTGTCGGTCGCCAGCTGGCTGGCCAGCCAGTCCGTGCTGGGCTTGGCGCCGATGAAGACGAATAGTCCCCGCACCGCCAGATCGGACTTGTGCGGCCCGGCGTCGACTAGCTCCACGCCGTCCAGCTCGTCGTCCCCGATCAGCGCGGTGACCTGCGTGCGCGGCCTGACGGTGATGCGCGGGTTACGCTCGATCTCGTCGATCAGGTAGCGCGACATGGAGCTCGCGAGGGACTCGCCGCGGATGATGATGTGGACCTGGCGGCAGCTGCGGGTCAGGAACAGCGCGGCCTGGCCGGCCGAGTTGCCGCCGCCCACGACGGCGACCGGGCCGTCGCCGCAGCCCTGGGCCTCCATCTGGGTGGCCGCGTAGTAAACCCCGACCCCCTCGAACTCGGCTAGCCGGTCCAGCGGCAGCCGGTTATAGCGCGCTCCGGTGGCGATGATGACCGCCTTGGCGGTCACGGTATCGCCATCGCCGAAGGTGACCTGATGCATGCCGCCGGCTGACGACAGCGCGACCGCCCTGGCGGCCAGCTTGAAGCGCGCCCCGAATTTCTGGGCCTGGAGTGCCGCACGGGCCGCCAGCTCTTCCCCGGACAGGCCCGCAGGGAAGCCCAGGTAATTCTCGATCCGGGACGAGGTTCCCGCCTGGCCGCCGATGGCCGTGTCCTCGGCCAGGATCGTGGCCATCCCCTCGGACGCCCCGTACACCGCCGCCGCCAGGCCGCCGGGCCCGCCGCCGACCACCAGCAGGTCACACGCCCCCGCCTGGTCATTCCCGGACGCGCCCGACATGCCCAGCGCGCTCAGCAGGGCGTGGTCGCTGGGATTGCGCAGCAACGGGGCGCCGGGGACGATCACGATCGGCAGGTCAGCCACGGGCACCCGCAGCTCGCGGAGCATGGTCTCGGCCTCCGGCGAGCCCTCCAGCTCCAGCCATTTCGACGAGAGCCGGTTGCGCGCCAGGACTTCCAGCAGCCGGCGGGTGTCGGCATCGAACCGCGATCCGATCAGCGTCAGGCCCGAGCCCAGCCGGGTCAGGATCGCGTGCCGCAGCAGGAACGTGCGCAGGATCAGCTCGCTCAGGCTCGCTTCCTGGGCCATGACGACCCGTACCTGCTCGACCGGAACGCGCAGGACACGGCCGTCGGAGCTCATCACTGCGCTCAGGTAGGTCCGCTGGCCGGTCAGCAGGCCGATCTCGCCCAGGAACCGCGATGGGCCGTAGGTAGCCAGGACCGCCTCGCCGGGCTGGCCGTGGTGCTCGACGATCTGAGCCTCGCCGGCGAGCACCACGATCAGGTCGTAGCTCTCATCGCCCTCGGCGAACAGGACCTGCCCGGCGGCCACGTCGTACGGACTGCCGTACCTGTGCAGCACCTCGAGCTGCGCGGCGTCCAGGACCGGCGAGCGCCCGGCCTGGGACCGCGAGGAGTCGCCGGTGTCATCTGGGATGCCCATCCCCTACTCATATCAGGAGAACGGGCGTGCGGCGCAGCGCAGCACGGTGCGGCATCCTGCCGCGGGCGGCTACCGTGGCAGGCAGGTACCTGTCACGAGCCCAGGAGGATGCGGATGACGCAAGTCACGGAGCAGGAAACCTCGGCAGCCAGCCACCGGGTATGGACGGAGCCAAACGGGCGGCGGGTGCGGGTGTTCATGGGCGGCCAGGCCGTCGCCGACAGCACGCGCACGATCTACCTCTTCGAGACCGGCCATCTGCCCGTCTACTATTTCCCCCGGTCTGACGTTCGGTTCGACCTGCTGGAGCCGACTGACCATCACACCCACTGCCCGTACAAGGGCGACGCCTCCTACTACTCGGTGACGGCGGGCGGCCGCCGCGCCGACAACGCGGTCTGGGCCTACCCGCAGCCGCTGCCGTCCCTGCCGCAGCTCGCCGACTACGTGGCGTTCTACTGGGACAGCGCCGACGCCTGGTATGAGGAGGACGACGAGGTCTTCAAGCACCCTCGTGATCCCTACCATCGCGTCGATGTCCTGAACTCCTCCCGGCGTGTCCAGGTGCGCATCGGCGGGCAGATCGTGGCCGACAGCCGCCGGCCGCGGCTGCTCTTCGAGACCAGCCTGCCAGTCCGCTACTACCTGCCCAAGCTCGATGTGCGCCAGGATCTGCTCGTCCCGTCCGCCACCCGCACCCGCTGCCCGTACAAGGGCGAGGCCGCCTACTGGTCGCTGGAGGTCGCCGGGACCCGAATGCAGGACATCGCCTGGGGCTATCCGGCCCCGGTCCCGGAGGCCCCGAAGATCGAGAACCTGGTGGCCTTCTTCAACGAGAAGGTCGACATACTGGTGGACGGGGTACTCCAGGAGCGTCCCGCCACGCCGTGGTCGTGACCGGCGGCGGTGAACTCTGGGTAAATGTTCCGGCGCCGGGGGCGCGCCGCGGGCGGCCTGATCCGCATACTCACGGTGAGGCCGCCGGCGCGAGTGCGCCCCGAACGAGACTGGGAGCTGGCCCCGCATGACAGATGAGCTGCAGGCCCGCACGCGCCTGAGCGGCCCCGCCGGCCTGAGTGCGTGGGACCGTGAAAGCGTCGTTCCGCCCGGCGCATGGGTTGATTACTCCGACGAGGACGACCCGGTACTGCGCCACGCCGACGGAACGATGGTCGACACCTGGCGGGAGGACTACCCCTACGACGAGCGGATGGAAAGACCGGAGTACGAGCACGCCAAGCGCCTGCTCCAGGTCGAGCTGCTCAAGCTGCAGTACTGGGTGCAGGACTCCGGCCGGCGCCTGGTGGTGATCTTCGAGGGACGGGATGCCGCCGGCAAGGGCAGCACGATCAAGCGCTTCATGGAGCACCTCAATCCGCGCGCCGCCCGGATTGTCGCCCTGGACGTGCCGACTGACCGTGAGCGGCGGCAGTGGTACTTCCAGCGCTATGTGACCCAGCTGCCCGCCGCCGGGGAGATCGTGTTGTTCGACCGCTCGTGGTACAACCGCGCCGGGGTCGAGAAGGTCATGGGCTTTTGCACCGAGCAGGAGTACGAGGCCTTCCTGCGCCATGCGCCCCGGTTCGAGCAGCTGCTGGAGGACGGCGGGATCTCGCTGACTAAGTTCTGGTTCTCGGTCACTCCCGGCGAGCAGCGCACCCGGTTCGCCATCCGCCAGATCGACCCGGTCCGGCAGTGGAAGCTGAGTCCTACCGACATCGCGCTGCTCGGCAAGTGGGATGCCTACACCGAGGCCAAGGTGGCGATGTTCCGGCATTCCGACACGCCGGAGGCACCGTGGACGGTAGTGAAGAGCAACGACAAGAAACGGGCCCGGCTGGAGGCCATGCGCAGCCTGCTGGCCAGGTTCGAGTACGACGGCAAGGATCATGAGGTGGTCGGGCGCCCCGACCCGCTGCTGGTCGGCGCTCCGGCGAATCTGCAGGAAGACGGCATCGAGGAACAGTCCCCGACCCCGATCGCCACGGCCAGCGCCCCGGTGGCCGGCCGTACCTGAGCACCGGTCAGCCGGACAGCTCGCGCTCCAGCGGGGTCCGGAAGCGCGGAGTGATCCGTACCGGGCCCAGCCATTCCCCGAGCCGGTGCGCCTGCGCCGCCACCGATGCGGCCGCATCGGCCCCCTGGTCTTCCAGCAGCCGGAACACGATCTCGCCGTCTGGCCGCTGCGCCCACCCGCCGACGATCGCGCCGTCCCACCAGACCGTGGGGCCGATGTTCCCGGTCCGGTCGAAGAGCACCGCCCGGTGCTGGCCCAGGAACCAGTCTCGCTCGCGCCAGCCCATGGCCGTCGGATCCAGGGCAGGCAACAGCGCCGGCCACGGCTCGCTGAGAGCCTCCGGGGCCTCGTCGCCGGCGAGCACGATGCCGCCCTGGCCGCCGAGATCCACTTCGGTCACGGGCAGCTGCTCCAGCGCTGCCTTCACCTGGCCGCCGGTCCAGCCGGTCCACCACTGCAGGTCGCCGACGAGGGCCGGCCCGAAGGATTCCAGCCAGCGGCGAGCCAGCTCAGCTCGGGCCGCAGCCGGTGACAGGCCTGCTCCGGCGGGCTGACCAGGCAGCCAGGCAGTCGCCGGATACCACTGGAACTGGCTGGAAGTCCAGCCACCGCGAGGCTGGCCGCGGACGATCCGCCCGTCCGCCGAGAGCATCATCAGTACCCGGCTCGAGATGCTCGCGCTGCCCCCGTAGCTCTTGCCCTCGGCATAGGTCAGCTGCGTGCGCAGCCCCGGCACGTCCTGCGCGAGCTCAGCGCCGGTCGCGCCGCCCCGCGCGGCGAGCGCCCGGAGCGTGGCGTCGCCGACCTCCTCGAGCCAGCGCGCCGCATCGGGCGAGATCCGCTCCCGGTCCAGATGCTGGACCAGCTGCCGCCGCAGCCGCTGCGCGATCTGATCCGTGCACGCGGCCTGGATAACCGGGGCGAGCGTGGCCGGCACGACGAACATGGTCCGGCGCATGCCGAGCATCCGGACCAGCTCTCGTTTCTCATACAGCGCATGCCCGATCGCGGCGCTGTCCACCGAGCGGGTCCGCGCCCACACGGCGAGGTAGACCGATGCCGGGTCGGTACCGTGCAGGGCGACCAGGCTGGTGGCGACCTCGGCTGCCGTGCCGGCCCGCGAAGCTGGCGCCAGGTGATGGCGGACGGCCAGCCGCGCCCGCCGCTCGGCCGCGTCGATCAGCCGCAAGCGCCGCCCCATTCAGTGATCCTGCCTGCTGTCGCCTGCGACGGGGCGTCGGGGGTCATGGGACGTTCCGCTTGCTGGGAGTGAGCAGGTGCGGCGCGCGGTCGGGATCGTCGATGCCGAAGCTGATGATCCGTCGGGGATGGATGCGGATGATCGCGTCGTCATTGCCGCCCGCCTGCCCCGGTGAGCCGCCGGCGGTCTCGGCTATCCCCCGGATTTCGAGGCACCTCACTCGCCATGGCTGCCGGGAGACGATGTCGTCGACGACGAAGGCAACCCGGCTGTTGGCAATCACGTTGCGGAACTTCTGGCTGGACGCCATGTTGTAGCCGCCGATGTCGATTGTGGCCAGTTCTTCGTTGTAGTGGAAGCCGACCGGGTTGACCTGCGGTGTGCCGTCGGGCTGAATGGTCGCCAGCCGCCCGAGGGCCTGGGTATGCAGGTAGCCGATTTCAGCGGCCGTGAACGTCATGGTCATGCCTCCTCCGTATCTGAACCTGAAGGTCAAGGGTTGGTGCCCGGCGAGATGATCAGCCGGAGTCCGCAGTCGAATTCGGCGAGCTGCCGGAGGTAGCCGTTGCGGGCGTCCCATGTCCCGGAGCGCAGGTCGGCCTGCAGCTGCTGAAGTCCGGGGCTAATCTCCGCCTCATCGAGGAGCCCGAAGGCTGACATTCCCGAGCGTACGCGGGGGTCGAGGTAGGCCTCGGGCCGAGCCCAGAACGCCTCGGCGAAGCCGTCCAGGCAATCGTGCGGGACGGGGAATGGCTCGATGCGGACGTTGCCGCCGAGAAGGGCGGCTATGTGATCGGGCTGGATCTCGGGGCGCCGCGCACGGACCATAGCCGGGAAGTAGTCGCGGGTGAGCCAGAGCTGGTTGAGCCGGTCGGAGGCGGCCACGATCACGACGCTGCGGGCGACCCGCCGCAGTTCAGTGGTGCCCTGGCCGGGATCAGCCCAGTGGTGGATGGTCCACAATGCCATCGCGGCATCGAACCGGCGCCGTCCGAACGGCAGCGCCTCGGCGACGGCCCGGACTACGGGCGCGGCACCGGCAGGACGCTGCGCGATCATCACGGCTGACGGCTCCACGGCGGTGACCGCCCGGTCCTGCGGCTCGTAGGATCCGGTGCCAGCTCCGACGTTGACCACCGATCGGGCATCGCCCAGCGCGGCCTGGATGCGAGCCGCGAGCCGAGGGTCTTCCCGGCGGATCTTCCGGTATCCCACACCGAGCCGGTCGTACCGGTCAGGGACCCGCGCGCTCACGGCCATGGTGCTCCCGTGCGGACATCGGCTCCGTTCCTTACCACCACGGACGTTCGAGGGCGCGGTCGGTGCCGCTGGTCTGGTCGAGCGCGTCGAGCTCGGCCATGTCCTCGCCGGACAAGGTGAAGTCGAAGATCTGCGCGTTCTCGTGGATCCGCTCGCGGTGGGTCGACTTGGGGATGACCGGGACATCGTGCTGCAGGCACCAGCGCAAGAGCACCTGCGCGGGCGTGCGCCCCGTGCGCTGCGCGACCCGCTGCACCGTCGCATTGGAGAGATTCCGGCCGGTCCCCAGCGGACTGTAGGCCTCGAGCGCGACGCTCTGCCGATTGCACGCGTCCAGCAGCGCGCGCCGGTACTGCAGCGAGCTGAAGGACACCTGGTTAACGGCCGGCGGGACCGTCCCCGCGGCTATCACCTCGGCTAGCTCGCCGGCGCTGAAGTTGGAGACGCCGATGGAACGGGCGAGCCCCAGCTCGCGAGCCCGCTCCATCCCCGGCCAGGCCCACGTGGGACCGCCCCGAGGCCAGTGAATGATGTACAGGTCGATCTGGTCGACGCCGAGCCGCCGGAGACTCCGCTCGGCTTCGGCCACGGGGTCTTTGCCCCCCGGATAGAACTTGGTCGTGATAAACACGTCGTCGCGTGGGACGTTGCTCTCGCGCAGTGCCTGACCCACGCTTTTCTCGTTGCGGTACGCCTGGGCCGTGTCGATATGGCGATATCCCAGGTCCAGTGCCCAGCGCACGGCGTTGACGCACGCCGCTCCGTTGCGCACCTGCCAGACGCCGAGGCCCAGCATGGGCATCTGATTTCCGTCGGCGAGGACGCGGGCGCGCCCGTCTGCCGTAACCGCGTCGGCTGTCATGCCTGACTGCTCCTTCGCTGTGGGGACGTCATCGCTATACGGTGTCGCATCGCCGCGGCAGTTAGCCGGCGTGCAGGACGAAGAACAGGAAGCACAGGAAGCTCGGCCTGTCCGCGAGCTCGTCGGGGAACAGGTCGCGGGCTTCCGGCACCGGGTGCGGTTCGCTGATGACGGAGATCCGGAAGCCAGCCGCGGTGAAGGCGTCGGTCATGGCGTGCAGCGGCCGGTTCCAGAAGCTCATCGGGACGGCCTGGCCGCCCATGGTCCATTCCTCGGTCCAGTTGGAGGTCGCGAAATAGTCGGCCTTGCGGCCGGCCTCGCGGTGCATGAGGGTAATGGCAAAGGGATGGTCGACGGCCACGATGAGCCGGCCGCCGGTCCTCAGCACGCGCCGCAGCTCGGCCAGCGCTGGCCCCCAGTCTTCCAGGTAGTGCAGCACCAGGGCCGCGATGACATCGTCGAATGCGCCGTCGGGGAAGGGAAGCGGGCGGCCCAGGTCGGCCACCAGCAGGTCCGCGCCGTCTCCGAGCCGCCGCCGGGCCTGCTCCAGCATCCCGGTGCTGGAGTCGAAGCCGGTCACGATGGCGCCCCGGTCGCGCAGCGCCGCGAACAGCGGGCCGGAGCCGCAGCCGGCGTCGAGGATCCGCCGGCCGGCCACGTCCCCGGCCAGGCCAAGGATCGCGGGCCGCGCGTAATAGGCATTGATGAGGCTGGCCTCGTTCTCGGCGGTGTACGCCTCAGCGAGGATGTCATAGTCGTTGACCTGGGCCGGATCTGCGCGCAGAGCACGATTCTCGGAAACGGGAGGCATGCGATCCATGCTGGCATACCCGGCCCATCCCGCGAGCATGTGCCCCTGATGTGCCCCGGCCCACGGGCTCGCGGCGTCACTGCGCAGGTCAGCGGATCAGGCGACGGGCGAGCCAGCCTGGTCACGCGACGCCGAGCGCGGCGGCCAGGATGCTCACTTGGTTTTGCGACGAGGACGACGGAGAGGACGTGATCGCCGCTAGTTGAACTCCTCCTGCCACTGGCGGGTAACCCTCCCGCCTCTGGGTGGGCGGACCCGAACCAGCCGCCGAGACCCGGGCACCCGCAGCAACGCTGCCTTGCCGGGATCTCCAGCCATCTGTAGATCGATGACCCCTTCAGGCGTGGCCGCGTCGCCCCCTGGACGGCCCTTCGCGATCCTTCGGCCTCTGACAATCGGACAGCCCGGAAGACCCTCGAAGCGGTAAAGCCAGACTGCGGAACCAATAGGCGAAAAGACGCGCCAGCTCACTCGCTCGACGCACCACGGGTTAGCCGCCGCTATGCGCCGGTCCTGCCGCACGGCGATCAGCAACGCAACCCCGAGAACAACTGCGACGACTCCTCCCACCAGGAGCACGATGAGCAGCCAGACGACTCCCGGTGCCAGGTTGTCGCTGCCGCCCACCGTTGCAACCTGGGGATGTGCAGGTTCGAGCGTGACGATCACTGCCTCCCCTACGCGGTACGTGGGACTGTCGTCGTCGCGGTAAATGTGCGCATCAAAGGTCCGACCGGCGTAGTTGTAACGGACATCGATGGCACCATCGGCCGGGGCTTCTCCCTGCCCCATCACAGTGGTCACCACGCCTTCGGCGTAGACACCGCTCGATGCGAGCGTCGAGGCCGGACTATCAACGTGGTTCACCAGAACACAACAGCCGATCAGCATGGCTGCGCCCAGAAGGGCCAATGAGAGCCACGCCCGGCGACGTGACCGGAGACCTTCGCGCACCTCTGGCGCGTCAAGACCACCAGCGTCTTCCATGGTCAGCACACCCTATCGGCGCAAAGTGCACATAGGCCGACGATGGCGCGCAGCTGCCCTCGTAGGTCGTCGAGATCCCATCGGAAGTGACCGCCTGCCGTGCGGAGCGCAAGCCTGCCCAGGCCCTGGCGGGCCCACCGCTGCAGGGTGGTGAGGCTCACGCCGAGCGCGTCGGTGGCCTGGCCGGTCGTCACGGGCCGTCCGCTGATGCCCTCCAGTGTCCTGCAAATCTGCAGTTCAGAGCTGGGGCGGCGGGCGAGTCAGCCTGTAGGCCGGGTTCTGTGCACCCGCTCGCGCGGGCCGGCGGCCATCCATCTGGGACTGCCGTTACCGGCAGCCTCGTGCGGTCTACCCGCGAGCTCGGGCGGGCCGCCCTCAAGCGCTCGCGCAGGCACCGTAGCCGAAACCACGGCGCCCTCTTGACCTTGCTCCGGGTGGGGTTTACCAAGCCGCCGCAGTCACCTGCGGCGCTGGTGGTCTCTTACACCACCGTTTCACCCTTACCCCCGGACGAATCCGGGGGCGGTCTGTTTTCTGTGGCACTGTCCCGCGGGTCACCCCGGGTCGGCGTTACCGACCACCCTGCCCTGCGGAGCCCGGACCTTCCTCGACGCCCCCTGCTCTCCAGGGAACGCCGCGGCCGCCCGGCCGGCTCGCCCGCCGCTGCCCATAGCTTAGGGCGTCAGCGGCTTCCCATCCGCCGCCCGCGTGATCTGCCCGGCATGATCTGCTCAGCGCCTGCCCTCCCGCAGGTGCGCGGTGTCGTTCAGCGACCGCACCACCGCCGGGCCGTCCGCGAACCAGTCGATCTCGCACAGTGACGCCACATCGAGATGGATGCGGAACAGGGCGGCGGGCGGCGCGAGCAGCGCCCGGCAGGCCAGGGTCTTGATCGGCGTGACGTGGCTGACGAGCACCATCGTGCGCTGCGGGTGCGCGGCCAGCAGCCGGTCCAGCGCGCCGAGGACCCGCCGCGCGGCCGTCGCGAAGCTCTCGCCGCCGGGGGGCGCCGCGTCGGCGCCGGCCAGCCAGGCGGCCATCTCAGCTGGCCACTGCGCGCCGGCCTCGGCGAAGGTCAGGCCCTCCCACTTGCCGAAGTCGGCCTCGACCAGGTCGTCCTCCACCTGCAGCGGCGCTCCGGTCGCCTCGGCGACCGCCTCCGCGGTGCGCCAGGCCCGCTGCAGCGGCGACGTCACGATCACGTCGATGCCGCCTCGCAAGGACAGGCGGCTCGCGGCGGCGGCGGCCTGGCGCCTGCCCGCCTCGGTCAGCGGGATATCCCCTCGCCCGGCGAATCTGCGCTCCGCCGACAGCGGGGTCTGGCCGTGCCGCAGCAGCAGCGTGGTCGTGGGTGTCCCGTGCGGGGGCCCCCAGGCCGCGGCGGGGCGAGGGCTGGCTGCGGCGGGCGACGCGGGAACAACCCGGGCCGAACGGCTAGCGGCCTGCCCGTCTCCCCCGCTGCCCTGGCCGGGCCGCGCAGCATCCATGGCCTGATTCGCGAGCCGGTCCGCGCGGGCATTGCGGGCCCGCGGCACCCAGGTGTAGGAGACCTTTCCCAGGCCGGACGCCGCCTCGCGGGCGCGGCCGGCCAGCGCGCGCAGGTTCGGGTCCTTGATCTGCCAGCGGCCCGACATCTGCTCGACGACGAGCTTGGAATCCATCCGGACTTCCACGTCGGCGCCGGGCGTGAGCTCGGCCGCCGTGCGCAGGCCCGCGACCAGGCCGGAGTACTCGGCGACGTTGTTGGTAGCCGTCCCGATGCTCTCCCAGACCTCGGCCAGTACTTCCCCGGTCCGCGCGTCGGCCACCAGGGCCCCGAAGCCGGCTGGGCCCGGATTGCCGCGCGAGCCGCCGTCCGCCTCGACGACGAGCTTGGGCGTCACAGGCCTGACTCGGCGCTGCGAACCAGGATCCGGCGGCACTCCTCGCAGCGCAGGACCTCATCGGGATCGGCCGCGCGGATGCTGTTGAGGTCCACGGTGTTGAGGGACAGGTGACAGCCCTCGCACCGGCCGCGCCGCAGCAGCGCGGCCCCGACCCCGGCATGCTGGGCGCGGAGCTTCTCGTAGAGGTCGAGCAGAGCGGGCGGCTCCTGGGCCGCGACGGCCGCGCGGCGGTCCGCTGCCTTGCCCGCCTGCTCGCCGATCTCCGCGAGCGCGGCGTCGCGGCGCGCGATGAGGGCCTGCGCCTGCGTGGCGATCTGCGCGCGCTCGCTGATCGCGGCCTGGTGGCCGCTCTCCGCCGTCTCCCTGCGCTCCATCACGTCCAGGACGATCTCCTCGAGATCCGACTGCCTGCGCAGCAGGGACTCGATCTCTGACTGGAGGTTCTCCAGTTCCCTGGGCGAGGACACCTGGCCGGCCTCGAGCCGCTGGCGGTCCCGCACGATCCGGCTGCGGACCTGGTCGACGTCCCCCTCCGCCTTGGCCTGCTCGCGTTTGAGGTCACGTTCCTGGGCATCCAGCGTGGCGGCCGAATCGCGCAGCCCGGCGTCACGCTGCTGGAGCTCGTCCAGTTCCTGGTGCTCGGGCAGGCCCCGGCTCCGGTGCTCGAGCCTGCCGAGCTCGGCGTCTATTTCGGCGAGCTCCAGCAGCCGCAGCTGCGCCTCGGGAGATGCTTTCACGGGGCCACGTTAGCCTGCTGCGGCAGTGCTGTCGCCCGGAGGCGGCCTCCCGCCCCGTGCGACTGCCCCGCGCGGGATCGGGAAAAGTGCTCGCCTGGCGGTCGCGTGCGATAGACCTGGGTGACATGGAGATTCCCCGGATCAGCCGGCCGTACATGCCTGGCTACGGAATCGCCGGCCCGGCGGAGGGCAGCGGCCTGCTGCCGTGGTCCTGGGCCGCCGAGCGGCTGGCCAGCGCCCGCAACTACTGGGTGATATCTACCTGGCCGGACGGCCGGCCGCACTCCATGCCGGTCTGGGGCATGTGGGATGACAGCACCCTGTGGTTCACCACCGGCGTGGCCTCGCGCAAGGCCAGGAACCTGGCGGCCGATCCGCGCTGCGTGGTGACCACGGAGGACGCGGGCGATCCGGTCGTCATTGAGGGGACGGCAACGATCGTCACCAGCCCGGCCAGCATCCGGCGGGTCCTGGACCTGATGAACGAGAAGTACTCATCGCAGATCGAGCTGAGCTTCCTCGATCCGGCGGTGAACGCCACGATCGCGGTGCGGCCGCAGACGGTCATCGGCATGCGGCACGGCGACTTCAACGGCTCGCCGACCCGGTGGGCGTTCGGGGCGTGACGGGCCCGCCGCGGGCCGTTTCGCCGCGTGGTGGCAGGCCATGCCGGTGACCGGTTATCGGGGGCCGAGCCCCAGCAGCAGGAGCATCGGCGCCGTCGGCCGCGATGACGTCGCATGCTCGACGGTCAGGCCCACCCTGTCCCCGGCCTGAAGGCCGGCGATCACCATCGGGCCGATCATGCCGGCCCGGGCGGCGGGCAGGGGCCGGCCGGCCGGGTGCCGGCCGGCCCCATCAGCCAGAGCTCGTAGTGCCGCCCGGCGGTCAGCGCCTGCAGGCCCCGCGCGGTAAAGACCAGCGCGCGCTGCCGGTGGGACATCACGATGGTCGCGCTGCCCCCCGTGGTCACGTGCGCGGTCAGCATGGTCACATCGGCCGCGTTCAGCACGGCCGCGATCGCGTGGCTGCCCCGCCGAGCCTGGTCGAGCTGGTGCTGGGTGCCGTGCATCATAGCGCCGAACAGGATGGTCACGGCCACCAGGAAGCCCGCGGCGGCCACGGCCATCCCCGGCATCATCCGGCGCGCGGCGGCCTTCCATCCGCGCGGCCGGATCTCGCGTCCCTCGCGCCGCGCGGTGCTGCCCTCGCGGACGGTGCTGCCCTCGCGGATGGCGGTGTCCTCGCGGACGGCGGGGGGCAGCTGGCGGACCAGGGCCGCGGCCCGCAGCGTCTGCTCCCTGAGCTCCGGGCGCGGCACGACAGTCGCCGCCGTCGCGAGCCGCGCCGTGGCCTCATGCAGGCCGCGGATCTCCTCGCGGCAGGCACCGCAGCCGGCCAGGTGCCGCTCGAACCGGGCGCGATCCCCGTCGGCGACCGCGTCCATCGCGTAGGCGCCGGCCAGGGTGTGCAGGTCGGTGTCGCCGGATTCCATCACTCCACCCCCAGGCAATCACGGAGCCTGATCAGCCCGTCCCGCATCCGGGTCTTGACCGTCCCGACGGCGATACCGAGCAGCTCGGCCACCTCGCGGTAGGTGTAGCCGCCGTAGTAGGCCAGGGTGACGGACTCGCGCTGCAGGTCGGTCAGCGATCCCAGGCATCGTCGTACCCGCTCGCGATCGAGGCTGGCCTCGACCGCCTCGGTCACCTCGTCGAAGGCAATCTGGGCCGATACCACCCGGAGCTCTCGTTCTGCTGATTTCTGCTCTGACCTGACCCGGTCGACCGCGCGCCGGTGCGCCAGGGTCATCACCCAGGCGGTGGCGCCGCCGAGCTGCGGGTCGAATCGGGCCGCGCTCCGCCAGACGTCCAGCAGGACCTCCTGCATGACCTCCTCGGACTGCGCCGGGTCGCGAACGACCCGGCGGGCGATCCCGAGGATCTGTCCCGCGGTCTGCTCGTAGACGGCCTCGAACGCGCGCTGATCGCCGCGCGCGACGTGAGCCAGCAGGTCCCCGAGGTCCGGATCCCGGCCGGGCTGCGCCGCAGGGTCCTGGATCTGACCCTGCGGGATGCGTTCCTGGCCTTCGGGCATGCCCATATCTTTCTATTCGTTGCCGCTGGCCATCTGGCTTGGCGTAGCCGCCGTCCCCACAGCGGACCCGCAGCTCAGCGACCCGCAGCTGAGCGGACCGCGGCTCAGCGGGCGGCCGCGGGCGGGGTCCGCAGCTGAGGGCCGCAGACCAATCCGGCCGGGGGCCGGCGACGAACCAGCTGGGGCGGGCGCTGGGCCAATCCTCAGCCGGCTCTGCTACGAATAACGACTGTGACTCTTGACAAACGGCCAACTCGCGGGGCGGGTCTCGGGGCGATCGCCGGGATACTCGCCGGCGCGCTGGCCCTAGGCGTCGGCCAGCTCGTCGCCGGCCTGACCGGTTCCGGCGGATCGCCGGTAGTGGCCGTCGGCCAGCTGTCGATTGACTCTACCCCGCCTGCCGTGAAGAACTTCGCGATCAGCGCGTTCGGGTCACACGACAAGCTCGTACTGGTGAGCGGCATCCTCGTGGTGCTGGCGCTCTTTGCCGCGGGCATCGGCATCCTGGCCATGCGCAAGCTCAGGGACGGGATGATCGGCCTGGCCGTGTTCGCGCTGATCGGCGTTATCGCCGCCGCGACCCGACCGAAGGCCTCGCCTGTCGACGTGCTGCCGACACTGGCCGGCGCCGCTGCGGCGGCCTACGCGCTGATGCGCCTCGTCCGTGCCGCCCGGCCGATGGCCGGCGTTGCCGGGCGGCCAGGCCGCACCGCCCTCCGGCCCGACTCTGGCGACCCGGCGGCCGGTCCGGCCGAGTCCGCACCCGGTACCGGCGATCCGGCCGACGGCGGCGGGGGTACCGGCCCGGGCACCGGCGGACAGCCAGGACCGGGACCAGGCCGTGACACGCCAGCAGTTCCCGGACCAGGCGAGCCCCCGATTACCGGATGGGGGTGGTCGCCTGGTCCGTCGGGCCGACCGCCAGGGCGCCCCCGGCCGGCCGGCGTCAGCCAGGCCGCGCGCCGGAAGTTCCTCGTGACCAGCGTTACCGCGGCGGGCACGGCGGCCGTGGCCGGGCTGGGCGGCCGTTACCTCACCGAGCGCACCAATGTCACGCAGGCGCAGCGTGCGCTGCGGGTCCCCCCGCCGGCCACCCCGGCCCCGCCGCTGCCGGCGGGCTCTGATCTGAAGATTCCCGGTCTCAGCCCGTTCATCACCCCCAACAAGACCTTCTACCGGGTCGACACCGCCATCGTCCTGCCCGAGATCCTCCCGTCCAGCTGGCATCTGCGGATCCACGGCATGGTGCAGCGGGAAATCAACCTGACCTTCGACCAGCTCATACGGCGGCCCCTGCTAGAGGACTACGTCACCCTGACCTGCGTTTCGAACCCGGTCGCCGGGCCGTACGTCGGCAACGCCCTGTGGCTCGGCGCGAGCGTGCAGAGCCTGCTGCGCGAGGCCGGTATCCGGGCGGGCGCCGATCAGCTGTTCTGCACCTCGCAGGACGGATTCACCTGCGGCACTCCCGTGCAGACCGCGATGGACGGCCGGGACGCGATGCTCGCCGTCGCCATGAACGGCCAGGCTCTGCCGGTCGAGCACGGCTTCCCCGTCCGCATGGTGGTCCCCGGCCTGTACGGGTACGTCTCCGCCTGCAAGTGGATCACCGACATCGAGGTCACCACCTACCAGGCGAACGTCTCCTACTGGGCGCAGCGCGGCTGGTCCCAGCAGGCGCCGATCAAGACCGAATCCCGGATCGACGTGCCGGGCGGGACCTCGCAGCTCAAGCCGGGGAAGACCGCGGTCGCGGGCGTGGCCTGGGCGCAGCACAAGGGCATCGAGGCGGTCGAGGTCCGGGTCGACAACGGACCCTGGAATGAGGCGACTCTCGCCGCCGTGCCGGACATCGACACCTGGCGGCAGTGGGTCTGGGACTGGGACGCCACACCCGGCCAGCACGTCATCGAGTCGCGGGCCACCGACAAGACCGGGTATACGCAGACGGCGCTGCAGGAGCCCCCCGAGCCCAACGGGGCCTCCGGCTACCCGGTCATCCAGGTGGTCGTCAACCGGGGGTAGCGCCGGTCACCGCGACAGCGCGGCCCGGACCGGCTGCCCGGCGGCTCGTGCGCTATGCGGCCACCCAGTCCGGCGTCGGGCCGCAGGGTAAACACGACATAAGGCCCGCCGTTCCCCCCGCTGGACGGGCCGTCCGTGCCAGGACTCCCAGAGGGCCGCGTACGGGCCGCCGGCCTCCATCAGGTCCCGGTGCGGGCCGGACTCCGATATCTGGCCGTCCTCCATGACCACGACCCGATCCGCGTCATGGGCGGTATGCAGCCGGTGTGCGATGGCCACCACCGTCCGTCCGGCCAGGACCGCCGTCAGCGACCGCTCCAGCCTCCGGGCTGAACGCGGATCCAGCAGCGACGTAGCCTCATCGAGGATCAAGGTGTGCGGGTCAGCCAGGATCAGCCGGGCCAGCGCGACCTGCTGAGCCTGGGGCGCGGTCAGCTGCGTGCCGCCCGAGCCCACCGCGGTGTCCAGGCCGTCGGGAAGCCTGCCGACCCAGTCCAGGGCCTCGACGGCGGCCAGGGCGCGGCGCACGACCTCGGCGCCGGCCTGCGGCAGGCCGAGGGTCACGTTCTCGCGCAGGGTCCCGCGGAAGATGTGGTGCTCCTGGGTCACGAGCGCGATCTGGCCCCGGAGCTGCCCGCGCCGATGGCCGCGGGCACGAGGGCCTGCGCGACCATCCATCAGCAGCCCCACAGGATGCCGAGCGCGACACTGCTCTTCTGCTGTGTCATCAGCCAGGCCAGGTAGCGCCGCGGCGAGCGGAGGTCCGGCGTGCCCGGATCGGAAACTGGCAGGGCACGCATAGGTCGTGACAGTACTTGGACGCCGGCCCCCAGGCACCTGGGTTTTCCGCGGGTCAGTCCCCGCAGCGATGACATGCCGTTCCCGCCTCATAGGCGGCGCAGAGGTGACGCTGAGCAGATGCCGAGAGACGGGCGACAGACTCGCCGTCATGAGCAAGCGCAAGCACGACCGGCCAGAGCTGGTCGCCGCCCGTGACCGGGGCCGGGCCAGGATGCGGGCCGCCGCGGCCGGCGCCACGGCGGCGAGCCTGATCGCCGCGGGCGCGATCGCCTACAGCCTGCCGGGCGCGGCCGGCGCTTCCGTCGCCTCCTCATCCCAGAAGACGGCGAGCAGTGCGCAGTCGGCCGGCTCGTCCGGTTCCAGGTCCACGGGCTCCGGCACGTCCGGCAGTACCTCCTCGGGCAGCAGCAGCTCGTCGGGCAGCAGCTCGTCGGGCAGCCTCAGCACGCCCGCTACTACTCCCGCGGCCAGTTCCGGCACCGGCCAGGCCACCTCAGGCGGCTCGTGATGCTCACCTCGAGTACCGCGCTCTGGTATGCCAGCCGCGCCACCGGCGTGGTCAGCATGGTGCTGCTGACCGCGGTCGTCGTCCTCGGCGTCATGGTCAACCGGCAGGGACGGCTGCCGGGGCTGCCCAGGTTCGCCGGCCTCGGCCTGCACCGGTACCTCTCGCTGCTGGCGGTCGGCTTCCTGGTCGTGCATATCCTTACCGCGATTGCCGATCCCTTCGTGAGTATCAGGCTGCTGGCCGCCGTCGTCCCGTTCGCCTCCGCCTATCAGCCGCTATGGCTGGGCCTGGGAGCGGTGTCCCTCGACCTGATGGCGGTCATCATCGTCACCAGCCTGCTGCGCCGGCGCATCGGCCGCCGCCCGTGGCGCGCGATCCACTGGCTGGCCTACCTGTCCTGGCCGGTCGCGCTCGCGCACAGCATCGGCTCCAGCACGGACATGCAGAGCGGGCCGCTGCTCGGCCTCGCGGTCGCGTGCACGCTCGCGGTCCTCGCCGCCGTGGCCTGGCGGGTCGCGGGCACGCTGCGCGCCGTGCCACGGGCCCGGCGGGTGCCCGCGCTGATGACCGGCCCGCAGCGAGACCGGCCCGCAGCGATGACCGGCCCGCAGCGATGACCGGCCCGCAGCGATGACCGGCACCGCGCAGGCGTACGCCGCGCCGTCACCAGAAAACCTCGCTGACGGCCTGCTCCCGCGCCTGCTGCCGCCTGCCGGTCACGCCGCCAGTCACCCCGGCGCCGACCTGTCTGCTCACCTGCACCGGCACGGCTCGCTGCCCTATCGCGGCGGTCCTGGCCTGCTGCTTCCCGATGTCCGCGCGGCGGGCCTGACCGGCCGCGGCGGCGCCGCCTTCCCCGTCCACCGCAAGCTGGCGGCCGTCGCCGCGGCGACGGCCCGGCCCGTCGTGGTGGGCAACGGCGCGGAGGGCGAGCCGGCGAGCGACAAGGACAAGACGCTGCTGCGGGCGGCACCGCACCTGGTGCTCGACGGATTGCAGCTGGCCGCCGAGGCCGTGCACGCACGCGACGCCGTGCTGTACGTCTGCTGCGACCGGCCGGCCCGGCAGCAGCTGGAAGGCCTGATCGCGCAGCGGGCCGTCCGCGGGATCGATCACCTGCCGGTCAGGCTCGCTACCGCGCCGGCGCGCTTTCTGGCCGGCCAGGAATCCGCGCTGGTGAGCCGGCTCAGCGGTCGGGCGGCGCTTCCTGCGTTCACCCCGCCCCGAGTCTTCGAGCGGGGCGTCGACGGGCGCCCGACCCTCGTTCAGAATGTCGAGACACTGGCGCATCTGGCGCTGATCGCGCGGCAGGGGCCCGGCTGGTTCCGCGCCGCGGGAACGCCAGCCGAGCCCGGCACCATGCTGTGCACGCTGCACCAGGCCGACGGCTCAGCAACCGTCGCCGAGACGCACACCGGGACGGCGCTGACCGCGCTGCTGGATCTCGGCCCGGCTCAGGCGGTCCTGGTCGGGGGATATCACGGGGCCTGGATCCCCGCCGCGCAGGCCGCCAGGCTGTCGCTGAGCAACGCGGCGCTGCGCCCGGCCGGTGCTCTCATCGGAGCCGGGGTGCTCGCCGCACTTCCGGCGGACCGGTGCGGACTGGCCGAGACGGCGCGGGTCGCCCGCTATCTGGCCCTGGAGTCCGCCGGGCAATGCGGGCCGTGCCTGAACGGGCTCCCGCGCATCGCCGCCGCCCTGACCCAGGTCGCCGGACCGCGGCCACGGCCGCAGGTGCTGGCCCAGCTGAGCAGCTGGTGCGGCCTGGTGGAGGGACGCGGGGCATGCCACCACCCCGACGGGACTGTCCGGTTCGTCCGCAGCGCGCTGCGGACGTTCGCGGCGGAGATCGGCCGTCATCAGCGAGGCGGCTGCTCGGCGGCCAGCGACCGCCCCTTCCTGCCGGTGCCTGCCGGGCCGGCCACCGAAGCCGACTGGAGCTGACTCCATGACCAGGCAGCCGATGGCCACGAAGCTGCGCGTTAACCCCATCGCCTGCAGCGGGCATGGCCTGTGCGCTGAGCTGCTGCCCGAGCTCATCACGCTCGATGAGTGGGGCTACCCGGTGGTCGCCGACCAGGGGGTGCCCGCCCGGCTCGCCCGGCAGGCCGCACGCGCGGTCACCGACTGCCCGGCGCTCGCCCTGCTGCTGTCCGACGCTCCCTGACGACCCAGTTCCATGATCATGGTAGGTCGATGCGCTCGTCGGGTACGACGAGCCCGGACTCGTAGGCCAGGACGACGGCCTGCACGCGGTCGCGCAGACCTAGCTTCATGAGGATCCGGCTGACGTGGGTCTTGACGGTGCTTTCCTCGACGACGAGTTCCGCGGCGATCTCCGCATTGGCGAGGCCGCGGGCGATGAGCCGGAGGACATCCAGCTCCCGCGCGGTGAGTTCCTGCAGCTGGGCCGGAAGTAGCGCGGCCGGCCGGGCGGCGCGGGTGAACCGCCGGATCAGGCGCCGCGTTACTGACGGGTCGATCAGGGCGTCACCGCCGGCGATGCAGCGCACCGCGCCGACCAGCTGCTCGGGCGGCGCGTCTTTCAGCAGGAACCCGCTGGCGCCGATCTTGAGTGTCTCGTAGACGTACTCGTCGGCGTCAAAGGTGGTCAGGACGAGAACCCGGGTGTCTGAGTGGTCGAGGATACGCCGGGCCGCGGTCAGTCCGTCCATGTTCGGCATCCGGATGTCCATCAGGACGATGGCCGGAGCCAGCGTGCGCACCAGCTCGATGGCTTCCAGCCCATCAGGGGCCTCGCCGACTACGCAGATGTCGGGCTCGCTGGCCAGGATGACGCGCAGGCCGGCCCGGATCAGCCGCTGGTCGTCCGCGATGACCACAGAGATGGCCTGGCCACCTGTCGCACTCGCGCAGCTGGTCACGGCACAGTTCGCCTCTCGCAGGTTGATCGGTGCTCATGCTAGCCGGGGCACGGCGGGCCGTGCGTCCCCCTGGCGGGCGACGGCGGCGCCGGCAGGTCATCCCGGGGAAGGATGCCCCCGGCGACGGGCTCTGCCTAGGTTGTGACGTGAGCGTGAGAGCGAGGCGAAGGCCTGGCATCGGTGCCTGCGCGGAGCGACAATAGAGTGCCGGCTGAGGAGGGCCGCCGTGAACCGGATACGCCTGGGCAGCTGGCTCTGCCTGCCCGTCTGGGGCCTGCGTGAGGTCGGGTGGGGAGATATCGTCCTCGCCGGGGCCCTGAGCCTGTTCATGGTGGGACTGATCAGCGGGACGTTGACCGCGCAGCACCCGCCCGGCGGTGTCGTCGCGGCGCTGGGAGCACTGGCCATGACGCTGCCCGTGGCCTGGGAGCGCAGGGCACCCGTGGCTGCCGCAGCTGCCGTGGCCATCGGCGCGGCAGTGAACGAACTGCTCATCGGCCCGCTGGTCCGCTGCGGCGCGGCGCTCCCCGCCGTTTTCGCGATCGCGTTCTTCGTCGGCACCCGGTGCAGCGGCCGGCGGCTGGCCATCGGCCTCGGCTTCTGTCTCGGGGCGGTGACCACGCAGGCGTTCTTCGACCCGCAACTCGGCCCTGCGTTCCTGGTCGCCGGATTGCCCGTGGCGGCCGCGTTCTGCCTCGCCGGACGGCTGGTCCGGTCCCGCAGCGCGGCGGCGGCCGCGCTGCGCCAGCGGAACGCCGAGCTCCGTGCGCAGCGCGAGCAGACCGCGCAGCTGGCCGTGGCGGCTGACCGGGCGCGGGTCGCGGGCGGTCTCGACAGCTTCCTGCGTGACCGGATTACTAACATGGCCTCCGCCGCCGCCGCCGGACGCGAGATGGTCTTCAGCGACCCGGCCGCGGCGGACAGCGCGTTCGCCACGGTCGAGATCAGCGGACGGGCCACTTTGGCGCAGATGCGGGAGGTGGTCGGCACGCTGCGGCAAGAGTCCCTCACCGAGCCACAGCCGGTGCTCGCCCAGCTCGGCAACCTGCTGGAACGGGCCACCAGCGCGGATGCCCGGCTCCAGGTCGAGGGCAGTCCGCGCGCACTGCCCGACGGCGTAGAGCTGTCCGGGTACCGGATCGTCGAGCACTTGCTGACCGCCATGGAGGACGCCAGGGAGGCCCGCATCGACGTATGCGTGCGGTTCGCCCCCCACGCTCTCGAGCTGCAGGTTTCCGGGCCTGCCGCCCGGCAGGCGGATCCGGCGACGGCATTCGCCATAGTCCGTGAGCGAGCCGCGCTCCTGGGCGGGACGCTGCGCGTCCAGAGCCGGGCCGGCCGGTATGACGTGGTTGTGCAGCTGCCGCTTACGCCGCGCTATGCGTGACATCGGGAGTCGTGCCTGGCGCGTCCTGGACAGCTGGCGCGGCGACGCCATCGCCGCGGTGCTCCTGATCGCGCTGCTGCTGACCGGCCTGGCCGCCGCCGGCCAGCTGAGCGGGCCGGGGCGGCCCTTCCAGGCGGCATGCGCCGCCGGAGTCTGCGGCTGCCTGCTCCTTCGCCGCGCCTGTCCGCCGCTGGCGGCTCTGGCCGCCGCCGTCATTCTCGGCGTGGCCGGCGCGGCGGGACCGGCGGCCGGTGATCCGTTCGCCCTGCTGTTTGTCGTGATCTTCCTGCTGGCCTACTCACTGGGGGCTGGCACCAGCCTCGTCCCGTCCATCCTCGCCGTCGCGCTGCTCTGCGCCGGCCTGCAGATCGCGGTGGCGCAGTTCAACCCGTTCGTCGTGATCATCACGGCAGGCCCGTGGGCAGCCGGGCTGGTGGCCCGGTCACGCCGTCAGCTGACCGAGCAGCTCACCATCCGCGGCGCCGAGCTGGAGGCGGAGCGCGAGCTCTTCGCCGCGGAGTCGGTGCGTTACGAGCGTGCGTGCATCGCGCGCGAACTGCACGACATCGTGGCCCACGGGGTCAGCGTGATGGTGATCCAGGCCAGCGCAGGGCGGCGGCTGGCAGCAACGGATCCGGCCAGCGCCGCCGAGGCATTCGACTCCATCTCCCACGCCGCCCGGCAGGCGGAGACCGAGATCAGCCGGCTGGTCGAGCTGCTGGAGTACCGGCCGCATCCGGGCAGCGCGGACGGCCTGCGGCTGATCGACGAGCTCGTCGCGCGGGCCGGTGCTACTGGCCTGAGGGTCACGTGCCGGTTCGCCGGCTCGACTGAGGGCTGGCCATCCGCGATCTTGGAGACGGCGTACCGCCTGATCCAGGAGAGCCTGACCAACGCCCTCAAGCACGCGCCCGGCGCTCCGGTCGGGATCACCATCCAGGCCGGCGACGGGCACATCACCATCCGCGTCGTCAACGGACCCGCGGCGGCCGCGCCGTCCGGGCTCGAGGGGACGGGGGGCGGTCGTGGCCTGGTCGGCCTGCGTGAGCGAGCCGCCGCCTGCGGCGGCGACCTGACCGCCGGGCCGACGGGCGACGGCGGGTGGGAGGTGCTGGCCACGCTGCCGGTCCAGCCCGGTCCGGCCGATGCGCGGGCGGCGGCCGGCCACCGACCACTGGCCTCCGGGCCCCGGATCAGCTGAGAACCCAGCCGGGTCATCCTCCGGGCGGACGTGCCGGGCGCAGCTTCCGCCCCGCGGCGGACGCGCCGGCAACGGCCGCCGTACGACGATCTCCTCAGCATCTTTCACGCAGAGGAGCATCAGATGAATACCTGGCCTCATGTGATGACCGGGCCGCGCCGGTGAACCTCCGGGCCCGGGCAGGCACGCTGCGCTTCCCGGTGGCCAGTGCGGTGGCGATGGCCGCGTCCGTGACGGGTGCGCTGATCATCTGGCTTGCCCTCCAGACGCACCAGACCTATCCCACCGTGTCCCTGCTCATGCCGGCCACCTTCACCGGGATGGGATCGCTGATCGTGTGGCGCCAGCCCCGCAACACCGTCGGCTGGATCGTGCTGCTATCCGGGCCTCTTGCCGCCATCGGGCTCGCGACGGACGGCTGGGCGCTCAGGTCATTCGCCCGGGCCGCAGGGCCGCTGCCGCTCGGGACCTTCGCGGCGTGGGTGGCGAACCTGATCCTGGGCTCCCACCTGATCTTCCTGGTCATCGGGCTGCTGATGCTGCTGTTCCCTGACGGCAGGCTCCCCTCGCGGCGCTGGCGCTGGCTGCTGTGGTACGGAGGATTGGCCTACGGCGTGCTCGCGGCCACCGCGGCGCTCTGGTCGGTCGACGTGACCGGTATCTTCCCGCACCGCACCCTGCCCTCGCTGCTGCCCGGCCAGTCCGCCGCCGAGGCGATCGCGGCGCCGTTCCTCGCCATCCAGCTGACGGTCGTGGCAGCATGCGTCGCCGCGCTGATCGTGCGGTTCCGGCGCTCACGGGGCGACGAGCGGCAGCAGCTGAGGTGGTTTGCCTGCACCGTCACCGTGGTCATCGCCGCCGTGGTGATCTCGATCGTCGTCATCGTCGGGAACGGCCGCTACTCACTCGTCCTCTTCTCGCTGATCCCCATCCCCATCGCCGTGGCGGTACTGAAATACCGTCTGTACGACCTCGACCTGGTCATCAGCAAAGCGATCATGTTCGGGACGCTGGCGGTATTCATCACGGCGATATACGCGGCGACCGTGGCGGCGGCCGGGGCACTGGCCTGGCGCGGCAGCCTGGCCCTGGCCGCCGTCGCGGCGGCGGTGATCGCGGTGGCCTTCCAGCCGCTCCGTGATCGGGTCCAGCACCTCGCGAACCGCATCGTGTATGGCCGGCGTGCCACGCCGTATGAGGTGCTGGCCGAGTTCTCCGGCCGGATGGCCGATGCCTACGCGACGGAGGAAGTTCCCCGCCGGATGGCCCAGATCCTCGCCGGCGGCACCGGGGCGCAGACCGCGGAGGTATGGCTGGCCCTCGGCCCCGACCTGCACCGCGCTGCCGCCTGGCCGGAAGCCACGCTGGCGGCTGCCGCTCTCCCGGTCTCGGCCGCGGGCGGCCTGCCCCTGGTCCCCGGCGCGGATCGCGCCGTTCCCGTCCTGGACCAGGGACAGCTTCTCGGTGCGCTGATCGTGCGGATGCCGCCGGGCAGCCCGCTGACCGCGGCGCAGGACAAGCTCATCCGTGATCTGGCCGGGCAGGCCGGGCTCGTGCTGCGCAATGCCGCTCTGGTCGAGGAGCTCCGGGCCTCGCGGCAGCGCCTGGTGGCCGCCCAGGATCAGGAGCGCAGGCGGATCGAGCGCAACATCCACGACGGCGCCCAGCAGCAGATCGTCGGGCTGGCCGTGAGGCTGAGGCTAACGGATGCACTGATCGATGACGACCCGGCGCAGGCCCATGCCGCCCTGCATGAGATGCAGGAGCAAGCGGGCGAGGCGGCCAGGGACCTGAGGGAGCTGGCCCATGGCATCTACCCGCCGCTGCTCGCCGACCGAGGTCTTTCCGTCGCCCTGGAAGCACAGGCCAGAAGATCCCCGGTACCCGTCACCACCGAATCGGCCGGGATCGGGCGGTACTCCCAGGAGGTGGAGGCGGCTGTCTACTTCTGCTGCCTGGAGGCACTGCAGAACGTCGCCAAGTACTCGAAGGCGGCCTCGGCCCGCCTGAGCGTGTCCGCTGTGAACAGCCATCTGTCCTTCGAAGTCACCGACGACGGCCGGGGATTCGACCCGGCGGCGACCACCCAGGGCACCGGCCTGGAGGGAATGACCGACCGCATTGAAGCCCTCGGCGGATCTATCGAGATCCGCTCACGGCCGGGGCAAGGAACCACCATCGCTGGAAGCATCCCCCATAGCCGGGCTGAGACAATCCCGCGCGCAGGTCGCTGAAGTCGCAGGGCCAGCCGAGGGCTAGCCGGGGGGCTCAGCCGCGGGGCTCAGCCCGGGGACACAGGCGGGGACTCAGAGGAAACTCAGAGTCAGCTCAGACGGACGCGCGAGACGGCCAGTCCATGATGGGATCATGGTGAGCCTCATGGAGAAGTCACAGGCAGCGGCGGATACCGCCGGCGGGCAGGCTGGCCAGCGGCCCGACGGCTCGCCGGCGCGGGTGCTGGTCGTCGATGACGAGCCGAGCCTGGCCGAGCTGCTCGCCAGCGTGCTGCGCTACGAGGGCTGGGACATCCGCACGGCCGCCGACGGCTCGTCGGCGGTCCGGCTGGCGCGCGAATTTACGCCGGATGCCATCGTCCTTGACGTGATGCTCCCTGACTTCAGCGGGATCGAGGTGCTGCGGCGGGTGCGCGCGGAGCTGCCGCACGTCTGCGTGCTGTTCCTCACCGCGCGCGACGCCGTCGAGGACCGGATAGCCGGGATCACGGCCGGCGGTGATGACTACGTGACCAAGCCCTTCAGCCTGGAAGAGGTGCTCGCCCGGCTGCGGGGCCTGCTGCGCCGGGCCGGGGTGGCGCGGGCCCGCGGCGGTACCGAGCTGGCCGTCGGCGACCTGACCATGGACGAGGACGCCAGGGAGGTCCGGCGGGCGGGCGAGCTGATCGAGCTGACCGCGACCGAGTTTGAGCTGCTGCGGTTCCTCATGCGCAACCCCCGGCGGGTGCTGTCCAAGGCGCAGATCCTGGACCGGGTCTGGAACTACGACTTCGGCGGGCAGGCCCACGTGGTCGAGCTGTACATCAGCTATCTGCGCAAGAAGATCGACGCGGGCCGGGTTCCGCTGATCCACACCGTCCGCGGCGTCGGCTATGTCCTCAAGCCGACGAGCTGAGCGGGCGGCGGCAAGCTGGCTCGCCGGGCGGACGCTGCGCGCGCGGCTGATCGCCGGGCTGCTCGCGCTCTTTACCCTGGCCAGCATCGGGGTGGCGCTGGCGACCTCGGCGGCGCTCAAGCCGTACCTGCTCGGCCACCTCGACCAGGAGCTGATCGCCGCCGGAACCGCCTTCCAGGCCAGTAACCCGCCGCCGGGCGCTCCTCGCGGCCCCGGCGGCGCTGGCCCCGGCCCCGCTTCGCCTGGTCAGGCACCACCGCCGAACATGCCGCACCAGAGCCCGGGGACGCTGGGCATCTGCATTTACAGCGGGAACCTGGCCACCGCGCGGGTCGTCAGCGACTACGCCGGGCAGTTTCGCATGCCGCACCTGAGCGCGGCCGATACGGCCGCTCTGCGCGGCCTGCCCCCCGGCACGCTGACCTCGGTTGACCTGGGCGGCCTCGGCTCTTACCGGGTCCTGGCCAGCCGGCAGGGCAGCACGCTCGACATCACGGGGCTGCCCCTGGCCGGCGTCCAGGCGACGATCAGGCACCTGCAGCTGATCGAGATCGTCGTGTTCGGCGCGGCACTGCTCGTGATCGGGCTGGCCGGCACCGGCTGGATCAGGCTGACGCTGCGCCCGCTCACCCGGATGACCGCGACCGCGGTCGAGGTCACCGAGCTCCCGCTGGCCAGCGGCGCGGTGCAGCTGCCGTACCGGGTCGCCGACGCTGATCCGCGCACCGAGGTCGGCCAGCTGGGCGCGGCTTTCAACCGGATGCTCGGCCATGTCGAGTCCGCGCTGGCGCGCCGCCAGGCGAGCGAGGACCGGCTGCGTGGCTTCGCCGCCGACGCCAGCCACGAGCTGCGCACCCCGCTCGCCGCGATCCGCGGCTACGCCGAGCTGGCCCGGCGCTACCCGGGAAGCCTGCCGCCGGAGGTAGCGCACGCGCTGAGCCGGGTGGAGTCGGAGTCGGCCAGGATGAGCGCCCTGGTGGAGGACCTGCTGCTGCTGGCCAGGCTGGACGCCGGCCGGCCGCTGGAGCGCCAGCCCGTCGACCTGACCCGGCTGGCCATCGACGCCACCAGCGACGCCAGGGTGGCCGGAAACGATCATCACTGGCGGCTGGAGCTGCCCGATGACCCGCTGCTGGTCGCCGGTGACGAGAGCCGGCTGCACCAGGTGCTCGCCAACCTGCTGAGCAACGCCCGGACCCATACGCCCGCTGGCACCACCGTCACCGTGGCCCTGCAGGGCGCGCCAGGCGGCCAGCGCGCCGAGCTGAGCGTGACCGACGACGGGCCGGGCATACCGGCAGAGCTGCAGCCCGGCCTGTTCGAGCGCTTCGTCAGGGGCGACACATCCAGGTCCAGGGCCGCGGGCAGCACCGGCCTGGGCCTGGCCATCGTCGATGCGGTCGTGGCCGCGCACGGCGGAACGGCCAGCGTCACCAGCCAGCCCGGGCAAACCCGCTTCACCATCACCCTGCCCATCCTGGATGAGACGAGCGCACCCGCCTGATCTCGGCTGGCGGGCGTCAGGGCACCCGCGAGCATCCGCGCTCGATCGCTGCTGACCTCCCATAGCCGCTCATAGCCGCGGCAGAGACTGGCTCCAGTCCGGCCAGAGCATGATCTCCGAGGTTGGTGACCATGACACCGACCAGCGAACTTCTAGAGCTAGCTCAGGGCTCCCGGACCGGGCCGGCCGGCCGGGCCGCGCCTCAGGTGGAGATCGTCGTCCCGGTGCGCGACGAGGAGCGCGACCTCGAGCCGGGCGTCCGGCGGCTGCACGCCTACCTGACGGGCGCCTTTCCCTGCACCGCGCGGATCACCATCGCGGACAACGGCAGCAGCGACGGCACCTGGCGGGCCGCGCTCGCGCTGGAGGCCGAGTTCGATGACGTGCGCGCCGTCCGGCTGGACCAGGCCGGCCGGGGCCGGGCGCTGCGCTCGATCTGGTCGGCCAGTGACTGCGAGGTCCTGGCTTACATGGACGTCGACTTGTCGACTGACCTGAACGCGCTGCTGCCGCTGGTCGCCCCGCTGCTGTCCGGGCACAGCGACATGGCGATCGGGACCCGGCTGGCCCGCGGCGCGCGAGTCATCAGGGGCCCGCGCCGGGAGGCGATCTCCCGCGGCTACAACCTGCTGCTGCACGCCGTACTCGGATCCCGGTTCTCTGACGCCCAGTGCGGGTTCAAGGCCATCAGGAAAGACAAGGCCGCGCTGCTGCTGCCGCTGACCCAGGACCCGAGCTGGTTCTTCGACACCGAGCTGCTCGTGCTGGCCGAGCGGGCCGGGCTGCGCATCCACGAGGTGCCCGTGGACTGGACCGACGACGCTGACTCGCGGGTGGACATCCTGGCCACGGCGCTCGCCGACCTGCGCGGCGTCCTTCGCCTGGGCGGCGGCAGGCAGCTGGCCAGGTTCCTGCTCGTGGGCGCGGCCAGCACGCTGGCCTACGTCCTGCTGTATGTCGCCCTGCGCACCACCCTGCCGGCCCTGGCCGCTAACGCCCTGAGCCTGCTGGTTACCGCCCTCGCCAACACCGCCGTTAACCGGCGCTTCACGTTCGGCATCAGCGGGCGGCGGCACGCGGCGCGGCACCAGGCACACGGGCTGCTGGCCTTCGGCGCCGGGCTGCTGCTGACCTCGGCGGCGCTGGCCGTCCTGCACGCGGGCAGCGCGCCACCCGGCCGAGCCGCGGAGGTAACCGTGCTGATCGTGGCCAACATCATCGCCACCGCGGTCCGTTTCGCCTTGTACCGCAGCTGGGTCTTCGCGGGAGCCTCCCGATGACCGCGGCCACTGCCGGCCGGAGTGCGGCAGGCGCGCCGGACGGTCCGGCAGCCGCGGCGCCAGTCCCCCGCCGCGGCCGCCGCCATCCCGCTGCGCGGCCGCAGTGGGCCCGGCCCGCGCTGGCCGGCCTGCTGGTCCTGACGGCAGTGCTGTATACCGCCGGGCTCAGCCGCAGCGGCTGGGCCAATGACTTCTACGCGGCGGCCGTCCAGGCGGGCACCAAGAGCTGGAAGGCGTTCTTCTTCGGCTCGTTCGACGCGTCGAGCTTCATCACGGTCGATAAGACCCCCGCGTCGCTGTGGGTCATGGAGCTGTCTGCTCGCATCTTCGGCCTGAGCTACTGGAGCATGCTGGTGCCGCAGGCCATCGAGGGAGTCGCCGCGGTGGGACTGCTGTATGCGGCGGTGCGCCGCTGGTCGGGGCCGGCCGCGGGACTGCTGGCCGGGACGATCCTGGCCCTGACGCCGGTAGCGGCCCTGATGTTCAGGTTCAACAACCCGGACGCCCTGCTGGTGCTGCTGATGACCGCCGCCGCGTACGCGATGGTACGGGCGGTCGAGTCGGGCCGGACCCGGTGGCTGGCGCTGGCGGGCGCGCTGCTGGGCCTGGGATTCCTGACCAAGATGCTGCAGGCGTTCCTGGTGCTGCCGGGATTCAGCGTCGCCTACCTGGTCGCGGGGCCGCGCCGGCTCCGCACGCGTATCTGGCAGCTGCTCGTCGGCGCCGCGGCGCTGATCGCGGCGGCCGGCTGGTGGATAGCGGCGGTCATGCTCACGCCCGCCGCGGACCGGCCCTATGTCGGCGGCTCGACCAATGACAGCATCCTGCAGCTGACCTTCGGCTATAACGGCCTCGGCCGGCTGGACGGGGCGGAGACCGGCTCGGTCGGGCCCGCGCCTGGCCACGGCGGCAGTCCCGCGTTCGGCGGCTCGGCCGGCCTCGGGCGGCTGTTCGGCCCAGATATGGGCAGCCAGATCAGCTGGCTGCTCCCGGCCGCGCTGCTCGCCCTGGCCGCGCTGATCTGGCTGTCCCGCCGCTCGGCCCGGCCGGACAGACCTGAAGCTGGGAAGCTGGGTACCGAGGGGCTGGATACCGGCCGGCTGGCGGCCGGGGGGCTGAAGGCCGGCCGGATCCAGGCCGTGGTCTTGCTGTGGGGCGGCTGGCTGCTGATCACCGGCGGGGTGTTCAGCTTCATGGCCGGCATCATCCACCCCTACTACACCGTGGCGCTGGCCCCGGCGATCGGTGCGCTCACCGGAACGGGCGCCGTCGCGCTCTGGCGCTGCCGCGATCGGTGGCCCGCCCGCGGCTTGCTGGCGGCCGGCGTCGCCGGCACCGCCCTGTGGTCCTACGTGCTGCTCGGCCGCTCCCCCTCGTGGCACCCGCAGCTGCGCACGGCCATCCTGGCTTGCGGCGTGGTCAGCGCGGCGCTCTTGCTGGCGGAGCGGCGGCTGCCCGCGGCGGCGGCCACCGCCCGTGGCCGTCATGCCCTCGCCGCGGTGGCCGCCGGCCTCGCGCTCGTCGCTGCCCTGGCCGGCCCGGCCGCCTACAGCCTCGACACGGCGGCCACCGCACACGCCGGAGCCCTGCCGACGGCCGGCCCCGCAGTCGCCTCGTTCGGCGGCCCGGGCGGCACCGGCGGGCCCGGGGCGGCTAGCCCCCTGGGCGGTGCTGGTGGTCATGCCGGTGCAGGCAGCGTCGGCGGTGCAGGCAGTGTCGGCGGTGCAGGCAGTGCTGGTGGCGCCGGCCAGCCGGGGGCACGGGGCACAGCCGGCTGCTGGCCGGGCGCCCGCGGCCAGATCCCGCCCGGCGCGCCAGGCGGCTCCCTGGCCTCCGGCGGGCCGGGAACCGGCGGCGGAACCGCCCGGCCCGGCGGTGGAACGGCCGGGCCCGGCGGCGGCCTGGGCGGCTCCACGCAGATCAGCCGGGTGCTCGCCGGGCTGCTGGAGAAGGGCGCCACCGGCTATCGCTGGGCCGCCGCCACCGTCGGCTCCGAGAGCGCCGCCCCGCTGCAGCTGGCCACAGGCCAGCCGGTCATGTCCATCGGGGGGTTCAACGGGACCGATCCGGCACCGACCCTGGCCCAGTTCAAGCGCCTGGTCGCCGCTCATGAGATTCACTACTTCGTCGGCGCCAATGCGCACAGCTTCGGCGGCGGCAGCGGCTCGGCCGCGCAGATCACCGCCTGGGTGGCGGCTCATTTCACGTCGCGGACCGTCGGCGGTGAGACGGTCTACAACCTGACCCAGCCGGATGCGTCTGGCTGACCGCTGCTCCTGTGGAGAGCGCTAACGAGTTCTCCCGCGATGGAGACGGGTGTGCGGCGGGGCGATGGCGTGGTGCCAGCCAGCCCGATCGCCGTCCTGGCAAGATAGCGGCATGGAACGTGTGACGGGAATCGGCGGGTACTTCATGCGGGCCGCCGGCCCGGCGGCCCTGGGCGCGTGGTATCGCGATTGCCTCGGCCTGGACGCCGATGAGAACGGCCTGTGGCGTCAGGAACCCGGGCTGACGGTGTTCGCGACGTTCGAGTCCGAGACCGGCTACTTCGGGTCCCGCACCCAGCAGGCCATGCTCAACTTCCGGGTCCGCGACCTGGATGCGATGCTCGCGCAATTGCGCGCCAAGGGAGCGGACGTGGCGGAAGAGACGCAGGACATGGAGGGTGTCGGCCGGTTCGGCTGGGTCACCGATCCCGAGGGCAACCGGGTCGAGCTGTGGCAGCCCGCCTGACCGCGTCTTCGCGCAGGCGGTGACGTGCTGGTGGCCCGCCAGGCGGCCAGGCGTGAACCTTGGTCAGGCCGCGCGGGCTCGGACATTCACCCCAGACGAGCTTCGCGGGGCGGCTCCCGGCCCGCCAGGTCCAGCAGGTCGTCGAGGATCTGGCCGAACGAGGTGATGCTGAGGGTCAGGTGCCCCTCGGCGGGCAGCAGGTGGGCGCGGGCCCCCGGAACGTGCGCGGCCAGCCACTGCCCGTGCGCGTAGGGCACCATCCGGTCCTGCGCGCCCTGCCAGATGGCGACCGGTACCCGGCCGCACGCGGCGACGCTGAACCCCCAGTCGGCGATGAACGCCAGGTCGTCATCGCGCCAGCCGGCGATGCCGGTACTGACCGCCGCGCGGAAAGCCGACGCCAGGTACTCGGCGTACTGGCCGCTGAGGGCTGCCTGGTCGGTCGCGGAGACCAGGCCGCCCAGCTCCCCGGCCAGCTGGGCGGCGGTCACCTCGCGCAGGCCGCTCGCCGCCGGCTCCAGGAACCGGGTGACAGCCTCCCGGCCGTCGGCCGCCGCGGCGAATTCCTCGATATTCTCCGGCCCCATTCCGGCCGTCCAGTCCAGCCCGGCTGCATCCCTGGGGGCGACCCCGGCCATGGTGGCCGCGGCCAGGCACCGGCCCGGCAGCATGGCCGCGCAGGCCAGCGCGTGCGGGCCGCCGCCGGACGCTCCGGCGGTCACGAACTGGCCGGCCCCGAGCTGGTCAAGGATCGCGGCGACATCCGCCGCCGCGTCGGCGACGATGCGGCCGGGCTGCGGGGTCGAGCCGTCGTATCCCGGCCGGGAGTACAGCACGGTACGCAGCCCTCGGGCCGAGGCCGCCTGAGTCATCGGCGGGAACTCGGCGAGCCCGCAGGGCGTGCCATTGTGGAAGACCAGCGGCATGCCGTCCAGCGGGCCGGCGACCAGTACTTCCAGCCGTCGGCCGTGCGGTCCATCCAGGGTGAGCCGGTCTGGCGCGGTGGAACCTGTCATGGCCCGAGGCTAGCCGGGGGTCATGGCCCGGGGCCAGCGAGGAACGGCCGGGGCTGGCCAGGCCCGGCGGCGGGCCGGCTTCATCGCGGCCATCCGGCCTGCCAGAGCTCTCCCCGGGTGGCGGTGCACAGCACGCCGACGGCCAGCGTCCCGGCCAGGATCAGCATCGCCGTCTGAGCCGGCAGGTACTCCAGCAGGAGCCCGACGGCTTCTCGAGCCCCGCGCCGGACGTCGCTAGCCAGGATCCGCCGGGGCCGTCTCCGGCAGGGTCTTGAGCTGCACAATCCAGGTATTCAGCACTGAGAATCCGAGCCGCTCGTAAAGCCCCACGGCGCCGGTCGGCGAGTCGGCGTCCACGCCCAGGGAGGCGGTGGCGAATCCAGCGGCCCTGGCCGTGGCGAGGGCCCGGACCAGGAGCGCCGAGGCGATGCCGCGTCCCCGTCCGGCCCGGCGGGTGCCGACGAGCGGGATGTGGAGGTCACGCTGGCCGGTGACATCGCGGTGGGCGTCGTACTCCTGGCCGAGCACGATCGCGACCGGCTCTCGGTCTGCGTAGGCGACGAAGCTGAGGGCCGGGCGGAACGCGCGGCTGGCGACGAAATGCGCCCAGCGCTCGACGGTGGTCTCGGTCGAGCCCCAGTGGTCGCGGAAGGCTTCGTTGCGCACCAGGCGGGCGTCCTGAGCATGCTCGGCGGTGTATCCGACTATCTCCACCCCCGCCGGAACGGGGGCATCGGGTACCGGCGCGGATAGGTCCATGGTCATCCCGTGAAACCAGCGGGCCTGACGGTAGCCGCGCGCGGCGTACAAGGCGATGGCCCCGGTGTTGAGGGAGGTGCAACCACCCGACAGCACCAGTGGCCGGTCCGGATGCCGCTCCTGGTGCAGCGGCAGGGCGGCCTGCTGCGCCCAGTCCAGCAGCCCGGTGCCGAGTCCGCGCCCGCGGTAATCCGGGTGCACGCCGCCCAGCTGCGACAGCTTGTGAACCGGGTCCGCGGCCTGGGCCGGCGTGAGGGTCGCATATGCGACCATGTCGCGGCCGGCCCAGACGCCGACGGAGCCCCGCGGGAAGTCGGCCAGGGGGTCGGCGAAGTCCTCGAGCACGTCCTGCTCGCTGAAGTGCTCGTCCTCCTGGTCCGCGACCTCGATGGCCGCCAGCAGAGCGGCCCAGTCTCCCGCCTGCTCCGGCTTGATCGGCTGCCAGCCGAAGCCACCGTCGTTGCCCATGCGCCGGATTGTGCTCCGGGTACTCCCCCGGCGGCAACGGATTTACGGCGCCCTCGGATAGCGCGCTGCCCCGGCGGCTCGTGGCCGGCCGGGGCAGCGCCTGACTGGAGGCGCGGCCTAGTTGCTCCTGATCCAGGTGTTACCGAAGGCTCCGGCGCTGGTGATCGCGCTGGTGGAGTCCTTGTCACTGCCGTTGTTGTCGATCATGATGATCTCGGTCGGGCTCTGGGTGCCTAGTGAGGCCCCGTTGGCGTCGGACACCGAGTAGCTGACGGAGCCGAAGTCAGTCAGCGGCAGGATGCCGCTTTCGGTCGAGGGCGCCTCGGTGATGACCTCAGCCGACGAGCGGTCCAGGCCGGTCTCGTTCTTGGTGATCGTATGGGTCCAGCCCCGCGTGGTGTCCTTGAGCACCAGGGTGAAGGTCTCGGTGCCGCTGAAGGTCACCGATGCGCTGAACTTGTCGCCCGGCTTGACCGTATTGCTGAAGTCGACCGACGCGGCCGGGTACATCTCATACCAGCCGTAGTAATCCGGGGTGGTCCCGTTGCAGTCGACATCCGTGCCGGTCTGCTCGACCGAATCGCTGCTGAATCCGTCCAGCCCGACCCAGAAGCTCGAGGCCTGCTCAGTTCGCCTGGAGTTGGAGGTGCACTTGCCGGTCGGCTCGGTCCAGCTGGCTGACACGCTCTTGAAGGCACCGTTGGCGCCGGTCACGGCGTAACCCGACCAGTTCGTGCTCTCGTCGGTGGTGCTGCGGTGCCGGCCCGCGCTCGCGCGAGCCGCCCCGCTCGGCCTGGTCATGATGCCACCGGGCTGCGCCACGTGGACGGCACCCGGATGGGTCGCAGTGGCCGCGGCGGCACTGCCCGCTGCTGCGAGCAGGGAGCCGACGGTGAGGACGAGGGTTGCGATGGGTATGCACCAGCGACGAGTCATACGGACTCCTTCTGGCCTGCGTAGTGAGAGCCGCGAAAGCAGGTAAATCACCGTATATCCAGCGGCTCAAGCGGGGAGCGTCACCGCGAACGTACATTTCGTAATGGTCGGCATTAAACCAAGTATTCGTAAATACTTGGCATGTCATTTTCGGCGGTCGGGGGCGCGCGGAACGGCCCGGGCCGAGCAGCCCGTGTCACCGAGATCACCGGGCGCCCCTGGGCCGCCGGGCGCCGGGGGCGAACCTGGTAGGTCCCTGGCTTGCGCTGGCAGGGCAATCGGGGCGTACCGTGAAAGTCCGACAGTCCCGAGGAGACGCCCGTGCCGCTTCCCGCTACCGCCGAGCGCAGTCGCTTCGCCCAGCACCTTTTCGCTCCCCTGCCCGCGCGGTACGACCGGCTAGCCGAGCTGCTGTCCATGGGGCAGAACGGCCGCTGGCGGCGCGCCATGGTCGACCACGTTGCCCCCGCTGCCGGGCAGGTTGTCCTCGATGTCGCCTCCGGGACCGCCGGCGTTGCCCTTCAGCTGGCCGCGCGGACCAGGGCCCGCGTCGTGGGCGTCGACCTGACCGAGCAAATGCTCCGGCAGGGCCAGCGGAATGTCGCCGGATCAGACGACTTCAGCCGGATCCGGCTGGTGGCCGGGAATGCCGTGCAGCTGCCCTTTCCTGATCAGGCATTCGATGCGCTGACCTTCACCTACCTGCTCCGGTATGTCGATGACCCGCAGGCCACCCTGGACGAGCTGGCCCGCGTCGTCAAGCCGGGCGCCCCGGTGGCCAGTCTTGAGTTCATGCTCCCGCCGTCGGCCTTCTGGCGATTCTGGTGGTGGCTGTACACGAGGCTGCTGCTGCCGGCCGGGGGCCTGCTGACCGGCGGCCGTGAGTGGTATGAGGTCGGCCGCTTCCTCGGCCCGAACATCTCCGGGCACTACCGCCGGTATCCCGTGGCCTGGACGGTTGACGCGTGGCGCCGGGCAGGCTTCGAGGACGTCGGGTTCCGGGTCATGAGCCTCGGCGGCGGCCTGGTGATGTGGGGAACCCGGGCAGGTGAGTGACGGGCGCGCGTCCAGCCTGCCGGATCCGGAGGCAGCCGAGCCCGCCCGGGGCGGCGGTCAGGCCGCGCCGTCAGCCCGGCCCGCCTACTACGCGGCGGGTCCCGGCCGATGGCGGGACTGGTGGACGCTGCTGCATCCGCCCTACACCGCCTGGCACCTGGCGTACGTGGTAATCGGCGCGGCGCTCGCGCCCCAGGTGAGGCTTTCCTGGCTGGCTGCCTCGGTGATCGCGTTCTTCCTGGCCGTCGGGCTGGCCGCTCATGCGCTGGACGAGCTGCACGGCCGGCCGCTGCGGACCGGGATCTCAACGAGAGCGCTAGTGACAGTCTCCGTCGCCGGGCTGGCGGGGGCACTGGCCCTGGGAATCGCCGGGATCGCCAGGGTGGGGTGGGGGCTGCTCCCGTTCATGGTGGCCGGTCCCGTCCTGGTCATCGCCTACAACGCCGAGCTGTTCGGCGGCATCGTGCACACGGATCTGGGCTTCGCGGCCGCGTGGGGGGCGTTCCCGGTCCTGACCGGCTACGTGGCGCAGACTGGCCGGCTCGCCATCGCGCCGGTCGTGGCGGCGGGAGGCGCCCTGGCCTTGTCGGGAGCACAGCGCAGCCTGAGTACTCCCGCCCGCACCCTCCGGCGCCGGACCGCCCGGGTGGAGGGCAGCATCACTCTCGCGGACGGGCAGGTCGGCGTGCTCGACGCCCAGCGACTGCTGGCTCCGCTCGAGCAGGCCCTGCGGGGGATGTCGTGGAGCATCGTGCTGCTGGCGGTCGCTGTCCTGCTGGCCCGGCTGGCCTAGCGTCCGCGCCGGGGGGGCGAAGGGCAGGACTCGGGGCGAAGGCACAGCTGAGGTCACAATGCCCCGCGCCGCTGGAGGAAGTTCAGCGAAGCCCAGCCCAGCGGCACCGGGAGCCAGAAGGTCAGCGTCCGGAAAAGCAGGACCGCGCTGAGCGCGGTGGCGCCCGGCAGGCGCGCGGCCGTGCAGGCCGGCGGTCAGCGCCGCCTCGACGGCTCCCAGCCCGCCGGGAGTGGGCACCACAGAGCCCAGGGCGCTTCCGGTGAGGTAGACCACCGCGATGCTCGCGATCGGAATTGAGCCGCCCAGCGCCCGGACGCACGCGGCCAGGCACAGGATGTAGGCGGTGGTCAGCAAAAGCGCCCCGCCGATGCCCTCCGCGAGCTTGGCCGGCCGCTGCGCTACATCGAGCAGCCGCGGGATCACCTGGCCGAGGGCGGGGCCGACGCGGGACCGGATCAGCTTGCGGCCAGCCGGGAAGGCCAGCAGGACCAGCGCGCCGACGGCCAGCACGATCAGGGCGATATAGAGCCAGTCAGGCGGGTGCAGCGAATTGCGCTGGGAGGCACCGGTAATGAAGGCGAAGACAACGAGCAGGATCGCATGCAGGGCGAACGCGATGACCTGAGAGACGCCGACGCTGGCTCCCGCGTCGGCGGGGGCCACGTCGGCCTGGCGCAGGTAGCGGATATTGAGGGCTACTCCGCCCACCGCGGCGGGGGTGACGAGGGTGACGAAGGACCCGGCGATCTGGACCAGGAAGGTGCGGACGAAGCGCAGTTTCTCCAGCACGAAGCCGGACAGGGAAAAGGCCGCGCCCACATAAGTGGATACCGACAGGGCCAGCGCGACCAGGGTCCAGCGCGGGTCGGCGTCCCTGAACAGGCTGGCCATATCGACCTTGGCCAGCTGCCCGATCAGCACATAGGCGGCAACCACGCTGGCTACCAGGGTCAGGAGCGTGCGCAGGCGGACGCGCTCCAGCTGGACCGGAGCTGCCTCCCCGTCCGGTACCGAGGCCTGCAGGCGCTTCCTGAGCGTAGGCAGCACATCCTTACGGTGGCGCAAGGCCGCCCGGGTGGAGCGGTGCAGCACAACGGGCTGAAGCAGGGGCACCATCGCCACGAGCTCGCCGCGGCCGATCTTCTCCAGGGCCAGGTCGGCCGAGCGATCGGCGCCGACCAGCAGGGCCAGCTCGGCGAGGAGCTGGGTCAGGTCCAGGCGAAGCTGCAGGTCGCTGGCCGCCACGTCGCCGTTGCCAGGGTCTAGCAGGACGACATCATCACCGGTGCCGTCCGGGCCCTGGCTGCTGAGCATGATGCGGTTGGCGGTCAGCGTCCGGTGCGTGACGCGATGCGCGTGGAGCGCAAGCACGGTGTCCCACACCTGCCGCAGTTGCGGATCGGTCGGCTCCGCCGCCAGCTCGGCCAGAGTCGTCCCGGCCTGATAGTCGTTGGCCAGCACGGCCGCTTCAGGGCCGACCTTGATCAGCGCGCGCAGCCGGGGAGTCGAGACTCCGGTGTCCTCCACGGCATAGGTCAGCAGGGCACGCCGCTCCACGGCCCGCTCCACGGTGAGTGGCGCGCTGCGCGACACCTGAGTCTTCAGCCGCAGGCGGCGGTAGATGCGGTAGAACGCGTCAGCGGCCTGCTGGTCGCGGTCGAACACGGTCACGTCCAGCCGCTCTCCGCTGCGGGTAGTCGCCGCGTACGTACGGATCTCGTTGCCCGTGTCCCAGATCCTGCGCATGGCCACGACCGGCGCCCCGACGGCGCTCAGCGCGGCCGCTATGGCGGCCGCGGTCGGGCGCTCGGTGGCAGAGCCCGCCGCGTACCGGAAACCGGAGCCGATGGCGGAGCCGATCAGCAGCGTGATGACCAGTGACAGCGCGGTCGTGGTCGCTTGCGGCGCCGCCAGGCTCGCCAGCACGTAAAACCCGATGGCCAGCCAGAACGCAGCGCGCCAGCGAGGGCGGCCGGACAGCCCGATGACGGTGATGTAAGCGACCAGCCCGGCCAGCAGCCCGTCAAGCGCCCTCGGCTGCGGGGCACCGGCCTGCGGGATGGTCAGCGCCTCGTAGAGCGCGGCCGCCGCGCCATGCCTTAGCCCGATGTTGGCCAGGGCCACCGCCCCGACGGCGATCCCGCCCGCCGTCACCGCCTCGGCCAGCCGCCGGGCCTGCCGCCGGAAGAGCGTCCGGACGGCCAGGGCGATCGGCAGGATGAGCAAGGCGACGGGGGCCAGGAAGTCAACGATCGGCAGCAGCACCTTGGGCAGGAGATTGGTAGCGCCGACCGCGGTGATCTCGACCCCGTGCGCGGTCTCCGGGCCCGCCAGAGCCACGACCACCAGCAAGCCGATCTCGACGCATCCGATGACGAAACGCAGCAGGTCGGCCGGGATGCGCACCCGGGACTCAAGATGGTCCTCCACCTGGACCGCAGGGCCGTCCGCAGCCGAGGACTTCTGGTCCAGGGCGGCTTCCAGCGGCGGCTCTCGTCGGGGCGATGTCACGGCACGATCGTTTCACCTGCTAACAGCCGTGCGATAGGCGCCCGTCCCAATCGGCGCTAACGCCGGCTCAGCCTGGCGACCAGGCAGGCGGCGTGCGGGAGCTCTCCAGCAACTGCCGGTACAGCGCTGCGGTCTCCGGATGGGGCTCGCCATCCGCGGCGATGTCGCCGATCATGTCCAGGCAGCGGCTCCATGCCTCCCGGACGCCGCTCATGTTCCCGGCGGCATGCTCAGCGCGCATGAGGGCCCGCCAGAGCTGCTCGGCGGCGCTGTCGCCCGCCAGCCCTGTCCGTGCGGCACGGGCTGCGGCGGCCGGGTCACCGGCGGCCAGCTCAATCCCGGACAGCATCTCAGCGGCGTCCACGATCTGCGCCCGGACAGTCTCGATCAGGGCCAGGTCAACCGACCAGTGATAGCAGCCGGTAAACGGCTGACCGCGGATCAGCCGCAGTGCCTCCCGCAGGCGCCCGGCGTCACGGGCCTGCATGCCCTCCCTGGTCAGCGCGTCGAACTCATGCCAGTCGAACCGGGTCTGCGGGTGCAGCGCGTACTGGCCCGCGCCCAGGTGCTCAATCCATTCCCGGTCATCGGGGGCACGGCCGAGCTGGCGGCGCGTCCGGACGAGGAGCTGGCGGAGTGAATCGCTGGGCTTGGGGTGGTCAGGATCGGCGCCGAGCAGATAGCACAGCTGCCGGTTGGACAGGCCATCCCGGCCGTTGAGGGCCAGGGCCAGGACCAGCTGGCTCTGCGCGGGCAGCAGGGCACCTGGCGTGCCATTGATGGTCAGGGTCCCGAGGACGCCGATCCGCAGGCTCTCCTCCTCCTGCGGGGCGCCCTGGGTCTCGGGACCGCCCTGGGTCTCGGGACCGCCCGGATCTCGGAGCCGACGCGGGTCAGCGGCTGCCCGTTCGGGTGCCCGTCTCCCGGCTGCCATAGTCCCGCTTGCCAGTCCTCGGCCCTGGCCAGTCTCCTCGGCTCGGCCAGTCCTCGGCCGGCCAGTCCTCGGCCGGCCAGTCCTCGGCCGGCCAGTCCTCCGCCGGCCAGTTTTCGGCTGGCCCGGTGTCCGGCTGCTGCCAGTCCTCGGCCGGCCAGACTTCCGTCGGCCACGCTTCCGCCGGCCACGCTTCTGCTGGTCCGGTTTCCGGCTGCTGCCCGTCTTCCGGGGCCGGATCGTGGCCGTCCTGCGGCATTTCGGCCATAGCCGCCCGCATTCCGGGCGAGGGCCACGACGAACCGTCATAAGGCGGCGCATCCGCAGCCACGTCGCCGTCCTGCTCCGCGGTGGCGAACAGGCTGGCCAGGGCCAGGTATTCCGCATCGTCCAGTATCTGCGGCCATGCCTGCATCTGCAGTGGCGAGATATGCGCCACTATCCTGCCGTGCGCCGCCGGGTCGGCGGCAAGATCGATAGTCGCGGGCCCCGCATGACCTTCGGGGGCGGCAGCCGTGCCGGGCACCAGCGCGGCGATGCCAGCGGGGTCACTGGCCAGGTCAAGCAGCAGCGCCAGCTGGCCTGTTGTCGGCGGAATCCGGCTGACCAGCAGGGTCAGGGCCCAGTCCTCGTCACCGGGATCGGTCAGGCGGTGGCGCAGGAGGTCAGCGGTTGGGGTCTCGCCCAGCCTGCGCCGCAGCACTACGGCCTTGGAGGCCAGCAGGTTCAGGGCTTCCTCGAGGGTCTCGCAGCTGGTAGAACGGCCGCCGACCGCGTCAAGCTCAGGGCACCCCACGAGGATCAGCTCGTACCAGCCCGCCAGCTCGCTGGTCACCAGCTCCGCCGCGGCCGTCGCCAGGAACTGGTCTGCCAGCGCCGGCGGGCCGCTGACCGCGGTCACGCGCAGATACTCCAGGTCGAGCAGCAGGTAGCCGTCATCGATTGCTCCGACGGTAAAGAGTCCGGGCAGCAAGTCACCGGTTTCGGTCGGCGAGAACGGCTCGGCCGGCGCATCGCCGGGCAGGGCCAGGTGCCAGGCCATGCCCTGACGCCCGCCGAGGACGGTGAAGGGCGGCGGCGGCGGCTCGGCGGCGGGGCCGGCCAGCAGCACCTCCATGCCGGAGGGCAGCAGCCGGAGGCCGGTGACATCGGGAATGGGCTGGCCCGAGGCCAGCAGGCCGGTACCGAGATCGCTGAGCGCGGCGCGAAGCGCCGTGGCCGGCTGGACCAGGGTCTGGGCCCGAAGCCGCTGCTCGGCTTCCATCACCGGCGCGCTGGCGGGCAGCGGGATCCGCCGGCCGGGCCGCCGGATCTGCCGCTGCCGGTGCCGCATCCGGGCCAGGGTGACGACTGCTCCGCCCGCCAGCATGCCCCCGGCGAAGATGGCCAGAGCGGGGACCTGGGCCGGCTGGCCCGGTGCCGGGCTGGCTGCCGCGGGCGTCCCGCCGGCGGACAGGCCGACCGCGCCCTGCGGAGCGGACGCCGCGGCCTGCGGAGCGGATGACGCTGACGGGGCCGGACGGGCAGACCTGGCCACCGGCGTGGGAGAGACCGCTGGCCGGGGGCTCGCCGAGGCCCGGCCGCCGGCTCCGGCGCCCGCATGAGGCCGGCGGAATCGCGGCTCTCGCGACGGATGCGCCCCATGCCGGGGCGGCTCGGCCGTATGCGGTGCTGACGGTCCGGCGGTGCTGGCGGCGGGGATCTGCAGCACCCAGCCCGGCCAGACCATCGACGGGTCGGTGAAGATGTGCCCGCCGCCCATGTCGTGGCCGAGATTGAGCTTTGCGATCTCGGGATACAGGTCGCCCTGGCCGAGGTACCGCTGGGCCATGGTCCAGAGGCAATCGCCCGGCCGAACGGTTACCAGCTGGTAAAAGCCCATGCTCATCACCTGGGGATCGGGTCCGGCGGCGGTGCTGGCCCTGGCCGGGCCAGGCTCGGCCAGGGTCATGTCAGAAGCGGCCAGCGTCGCGTCGGACGGGGGCAGAGTCATGTCGGGCGAGGTCACGGCCGCACCTGGCGGAGCATCGGCCGGGGCCGCTGACTGGACGGTCACTGCCGCGACGGGTACTGCCTGAGGCACGGACAGCAGGGCCGCCCGGCCCGCTGAAGGTGAGAATCGCCAGCGCGACGAGGCGCCCCGCGGTCGCCTGCAGGCCGCCAAGTCCCAGCCTCGGCGCGTTGCGTCCGCGCAGCGCGGCCAGGGCCTCAGCGAGCACGGCCACGGTGAACGCCGCCCACGCAATCCAGCTGATATCACGGACCGCGCCAAAGAAGATCGTGCCGTTGTCCCGGCGCAGCAACGCGCGCTCGAGCTGATGCCAGCCGAGGATATGACGGGGAATCGGCGAGCCGCCCAGGCGGACCAGCAGCAGCGGCAGGCCGACCACCAGCACGAGCAGCGTGATCAGCGCGGCTATGCCCCGCAGTATCGTGCCGACCCTGCGGCAGCGGCTCACGCTCCGGGTCCCGTCACGCCCGTGACCAGTTCGGCCGTTGCCGAGCCCGTCGAGGTCATCGAGTCAATGCCGATGATGGAGAGGATCCTGGTCGGCTCGGTCACCTTGACGGTCACCTGGATCGAATCCGCGCCCACCGCGATGGCACTGCCCTGGAAGCCCTCGGCCGTCATGAAGTTGGTGGCCGCATCGAGAGCCTGATTGCGCGCGACGGCGAACGAGCCGCTCGTATAGGCCTGGGCTGGATTCACGATCCCCGCGCCCGCACGGGCCGCCTCCTGGGCAACGGCCGCCGCCCGCTGGCCCTCGGCCAGCTTGGCGCCGCCATCGATGACAATCCCCGCTAGCGCCACCAGCCCGATGAACAGGGCCAGCAGCATCAGGGTCAGCGACCCGCGATCATCGGCGGCAGTGGTGTTATTGGCGGCGGTGCCCGGGGACCTCGGTGGGCTAGCGCTGCCTGCTGACTTCATCCGTGGCTTCCGGCTCTCCGGCTCTGGGCGGGCAATCCCCCAGATCGAAGCATCTCCATGGCGTGTGACAGTCACTGTGACATCACCGGGCCCGGTACGGGTCGAGTGGCGAGGCGAAGCTCGCCGTGAGGGTCTTGCTGCCCGGCAGGCCGGGCAGCAGCAGGTCGGACAGCGGAACGTGACATGTGACGGTCGCGCTGACGTTGGCTGGCTGGCCAGGCTGGCTGTTCACGAAGGCGGCCGTCGCGTGCACGACGACGGCGGCCGCCGGGGAGCAATCCAGGCCTTCCTCCGCCAGTTCGGTCTCGGCGGTGGCCCGCGCTGTTGCCATGGCCTGGCCCAGTGTGCGGGAGATCGAAGCCTGCCGGGCGGCGTCCCTGGCCGCCGCCTGCACTGAGCCGTCGGCGACCGACGTCCGGCCGGCGGCAACGACAAAACTGATCAGCAATAGCACTACGGGGGCGAGAATCACGAGTTCGAGCGCGGCATTCCCCGCGTCGCCGTCGCGCCTGCGGGGCTGCATCTGCGCAGCTCCTTCCGTTCAGGGTGTGGTGAACTGCTCGACAGGAGCCTGGGCCACCTGGGTGACGGTGATCGGCAGGCCAGGAACGAGAGATGGGACTTTCCCCGTCACGGTGATCTGGACGATGGCTGGCGTGCTGCCCCGTGTGAATGCGTCCGGCTGGAGCAGGTAACCGGACGCATCCGAGCGAGCGAACGCCAGCGCGGCACTGCGCCCTGCGCCGGGAGGCGCGTGCAGCACCCTGGCCGCGTCGGCGCCCTGGCGGGCGGCCGCCAGGGCAGCTTCCCTGGCCAGGTACCACAGCGATGCCTGGACGATGACCAGCAGAGCCGCCATGAACACCGGCACGATGATCACGTAGCTCAGGATCAGCGCGCCTCGCTCGTTGCCGGACTGCCTGATTCCTGCCGTCATGGACATGGATCAGGGGTTGATTTTGCCCTCGAAGCCACCGATGGCGCCGGTGAGCCAGGCCGCCGTCGCGCCTGCGGCAGCGACCAGGATCCCGGCGATCACGAGCCATTCGAGGGTGAGCGCGCCGGACTCCGGGTTGCCGTCCAGGGCCGCGCGGGCTCGGCAGCGGGCCCGGTCCATCAGGTACAGGGCAGTCGCCCATAACACGTTCATCGCAGGTCCTCCTTCTCTCGTTCTCGGTGCGCGGCAGGGTTATCCCGCGCCGAAAGTGCGGTAGGCGATCGGGAAGATCAGGAGCAGCAGGAATCCGGCGCCCAGCAGGGCGATCGGGATGACCATCGTGGTGCTGCGCGAGCCGGCCTTGGCCCGATCGGCGGCCAGCGCCTGGGCTCGCATGGAAGTGGCACGCGCAGACAGGGTTTCCAGGATCCGTGCGCCTTCCTGCCCGGCGACCTCGGCGATGTCCGCCAGATCCGCGAGCTCGTCAACGCCGATCTCGCGGGCCAGCGCAGCCAGGGCAGACCATGGCGTGGCGCCCGACCTGCGGGCATGGTCAAGCGTGGCGGCGATCCGCTGGAATGCCCAGCCGCCGCCGATCTCGGCGGCGGCTTCAAGCGCCTCGGTCGGCCCGGCGCCCGCACCGCGCTCCAGGGATACCAGGTCGAGATAGCTGGTCAGAGCGTGCCGGAAGTCGGCCCGCCGCTCGGCCGCATTGACTCTGGTCACCAGGTCCGGGGCGAAGAAAAAGAACGCGCCCAGCGCCAGCGTGGCGATGGCTGGGATGGCCACCGGCAGGCTCTTGCCGCCGAGTGCCACTAGTGCCGCGAAGAACGGCACGACCGCGAGCCCGAGCAAGCCATAGCTAATCTTGCTGGCCAGCCAGGCCTCGCGGTCCTGGCCGAGCAGGGCGAGGTCGGCGGCCGGGACCGGGAGCCAGGGGGCGACGGCAGCCAGGCGCCGGGCCAGGCGGCGGAATCCGGTCGCGCCGCTCCCATGGATCCCGGTGGATTCGTGCGCAGCGCCCGGATCCAGGCGGGCCAGCGCCCCTTCGAGACTGACCCTGGCCGGGAGCAGTTCGCGCACGATCAGGAACATGCCGAGGCCGGCCACGACTCCGGCCACGGTGGCTCCCAGATTCACGGCCGCCTCCCCGTGCTGACGAGATCGTCGGCCAGAGTCCGGACGGGCGGCGCGTCCAGGAACCGGCCAGGAGCCGGGATGGTGCCGAGATGATTCAGCCAGGCCAGCCCGGCCGAGTACAGCACGGCTACGGCAGCCAGCACTACCTGTCCGACGACGGTCCCGTACGGGGCGGAGTAGCCACGGTTCAGCACGGCGAAGACCGTGAAGCCCACAACGAAGATAGTGATCCACTGGACTGTCGTACGGTGCTGCGCGCGCTCCGCCTCGATCTCGCGCCGGGCGGCCACGTCCCTGGAGAGCATGACCGCCAGGGCCGAGAGGACGTCCCGTGACCCGCCCCCGCCGCGGCGGCTGGTGGCGATGAGCAGCGCGGCGGCGATCCGGTCCCCGGCCGGGTCATCGATGTCGTCGGCGAACGCGCGGATCGCTGCCTCGGTCCCTGCCCCTGACGACAGCCGGGAGGCCAGGGCCATGACCGGCGCTGAGATTGCCTCCGGGGCCGACCGCGCACTGGCCTCAATGGCGTCCTCCAGGCCGCGGCTGGCGGTCAGCAGGTCGGCGAGGCGCCGGATCCACTGCTCCAGGCCTTCGAGCATTCCGGTGCGCTTGCGCTGGCCGCTGACCAACGTCAGCTTGGGCAGGAAGATCACTGCTGCTGCCGTCACCACGGCGGCGACCGGCCAGCGCGTAATGGCCAGGACAATCAGCGCCGCGGGGACGGAGTACAGGATCCTGCGCCGGACGGCATGGTCGTCCCCTCCGCCGAGGATCCGCCGGCGCGGCGGCCTGCCGGGCGGCGGCTGGCGCCGGAACAGCTCGCGGGCGAATAGCACGATGCCCGCGGCGACTGCGGCCCCGGCCAGGGCCGCCAGCAGGATCATCGCCGGCTCCCGGCCCGTGCCATGGCCCGCTGCCGGTCGAGCAGCGGCGGGTCGAAGCCCGCCGCCGCGAGCCGCTCCAGCATCCGGGACGAGGGGGTGTGCGCGGCGATCGGGCGCCCGGCCGGGCCCTCGGGCAGGAACAGCCGGTTGACCGCGGGCCGGTCGGTATCGCCGGGCGGCATGACCTCGAGGATCTCCGAGACGTACCGCACCGTGCGTTTCCCGTCATACATCTTGCGCACGTGCACGACGAGGTCGACGGCCATCCCGACCAGAATGTGGATCGCCCGCTCGGCCAGGGCGAGGCCGCCGCGCAGGCCGAGGATCAGGATGCGGTCAAAGGCCTCGGCCGGGGAGTTGGCGTGCAGCGTGCACATCGAGCCGTCCTGGCCCGAGTTCATGGCCTCCAGCATCGGCATGATCTCGCTGCGCCTGACCTCGCCGACGATGATCCGCCGTGGGTTGTGCCGCAGGGCGTGCGCGATCAGGTCGTGCAGGCTGATGCCGCCCGCGCCCTCGGAGTTCGCCTCCCTGGCCTCGAACGCGATCACGTCCGGATGCTTGGCCAGCGTGTGCAGGAACAGCTCGTATTCCGACTCCAGCGTCGCCACCCGCTCTCCCGGCGGGATCTCACTGGCCAGTCCGCGCAGCAGGGTGGTCTTGCCGGCATTCACGCCGCCGGTCACGATGATGTTGCACCGGCTGCGAACGGCCGCGGCGAGGAACCCGGCGATGGTCGCGTCCATCGTGCCGAGCTGCACCAGCCGGGGGAGGCTGACATCGAGGTGCCCGTGCCTGCGCAGCGAGACGCACGGCCGCGGCGTGACCGACATCGTCGCGGTCATCCGGGCACCGCCCGTGAGCGCCACGTTGACCAGCGGCGCCGCGGCGGAGAAGTCACGCGCGGTCTGCCCGCCGCGGGCAGCCCAGTTGCGGATCATGCCGATCAGGGCCTCGTCACTGGCGGCGACCGGCGGCCCGGCGACCCGCTCGCCGGTCGCGTAGGTGATCCAGACCTGATCGCATCCGTTGAGGTCGACATTCTCGACCTGGGGGTCGCGCATGTACGCGGCCAGCGGGCCGAGGCCATACCGCTGGTCGTAGACGGCCTGCGCCAGCGCCTCCCGGTCACCAGGCGAGGGAACCGGGGCGCCGGCCCTGACCTGCCGCTCAGCCCACACACTGACGGCATCGCGGATGAGCGGAAGCACGTCCTGCGGCCGGGCGCCATCCTCCAGCCGGCCGGCGACCGCGGCGAGGATATCGGCGACGCCGGCGTGCAGCCGGGCATCCCCCAGCGCAGCCGGCTGCGGCGGGCGGGGCGGATCCTCCCGGCCGGGCGCTGCCTGGCCGTGCCGCGCAGTCATAGGCCAAGGCCCGCTTCCTGCGGGTAGGGCCGCCCGAGCTCGTTCGCCGGCGGAGGCGGCGGCCCGGCGGCGAGCACCGCGTCGCGCAGGGCGCGGCCGGCTGCGCCTGCGGCCCGCACCAGCGGCCGGGCGGCCAGTCCCCGGCGGCTGCCCGTTCCGTCTGACAGCACGCTGGCGGTCTTGTGGTCCTGCGCCATCGAGCCGGCTACCGGGACCCCCAGGACCCTGGCGACCTCTTTGGCGGAGTGCGTTTCCTCGCCGGTGAGCAGGATGACCAGGCGCTGGCTGCTGCCGAGAATGCCGGTCAGCAACTCGATCCGCTGCCTGGCCTTGCTGACCTGGCGCAGCGACGGCCTGAGCACCAGGACAACGAGACTCGCCGCGGTCAGGACCGGGGCCACGGCCGGATGGGCGTCCAGTCGGCCGCAGTCGGCGATGACGTCGGCGGGAACCGCGGCCAGCGTCTCGGCTAGGGCCGGCCAGTAGGGCGCGATCCCGGCCGCCTGCCGCGGATCGGAGATCCCGGCCAGCAGCTTGCGGCTGTGCTCGTCGTCCAGGTCAATCAGCTCTCGCCACAGCGCGCCGGCGGCCGCATCATGCCCGCGGCCGGCCTCCATGGCCAGGGGCAGCAGCCCGTTGGTGCCGGGCAGGTGCCCGGCAAACAAGCCGGCCAGAATGTCGCCGCCGCTCGGGTCGCACTCGGCGACGATCACCTGGGACGGCCAGGCCAGCGCCAGCGCTAGCGCCGTGGTGGTCACGCCGGGGGACCCGCCGCCGGAGACGAGCGCGTACAGGCTCATCGGCCGGTCCTCCTGGTGACGATCAGCGCGATCTGGCCGGTCGAGGCCTGATCGGCTACGTCAGGCCCGGTCTTGGCCGCGACCAGCAGGTCGACCACGTCGAGCCCGTCCTGATCGGGAACGGTGGTGACCGCCTCGACGACTCCCGTGACCGGCGCGGTGAGCACGGGGCCGGCCGATCCCGAGCCGGACCCGCCCGGCGTGCCGGGGGTGGCGACTACCAGCACGTGATCACCTGGCGCCAGGCCGCTGGCCGGAAGCACCGAGGGCTTCACTCCGATCGGCACCAGCACCTCGCCGGGAGGCGGCGGCAGGGACGTCGTCAGCTCCGAGGGCGCCAGCAGCGTTCCCGGCCGCAGCGCCGTGGCCGCCACCAGTCCGGTGACCTGGCTCAGCTGACGCGCCGGGATGTCCTTGACACCGGGTCCGGCCGCGATGGATGTCGTGACCAGGTCGGCCGACGTGATCACTGAGCCGGCCGGCACCGCCGAGGCCACCAGGATCACGGGGACCTGATGGTTCTGCCGCTGATAGAGGGCGGCGCTGGCCAGGATGCCCGCGCCGACCAGGACCACGGCCAGGGCGATCATCCCTGGCCGGCGGTGCCTCGGCAGGCTGCGCAGCTGGCCCAGTGTCACGGGAGCCACGCCGCCGTTGGGCGCCAGCTCAGGCTCGGGATGGTAGACCGTCCCGAAGCCGGCCCCTGGCTCGCCCGCGGTCATCGGGTCGTCACCAGCGCCTGGCCCTCGGCCACCCGCATCGCGATCGGATCCGCGATCTGCAGCGCCGGATTCACCACTCCCCCGGTGCCACCCGATCCGGTCCAGGTCACGTCCCAGGTCACGGTCACTGACGCCTGGTAGGCACCGCCGGGCTGCAGGGCCGAGGACTGGGTGTAGGTGTACGAGCAGTCCGTCGTGCCGTGGCCCGCCGTCGCCGCAGCCGCACGGTAGGAGATTCCTGGCCCGTGGCAGGAGGCGCCGGCCAGGCCTGCGCCGGGATTGAAGGTCAGCTGCTGGGGAGTCGCGACAACCTCAGCGAACACCGGGCCGGCTGCGACGCGGACCGTAACCGGGTGCCACTGCGCGGCCGGCACCCAGAACCACTCGGGCAGGCCGACGAGCCCGTCCTGGCCCAGCGGCGGTGCCGTGCCGGGGGCCAGGACCGGAACGGTGAGCTCGCCTTCGGCCACCTGGAGCAGTTCCTGCGGGGTAACGGCCGGAACGCCGTTCCCGCCCACCAGGGTCACGCCGCCAAACGGCTGGGTGCCCGGGCAGGTGAGCGCCGCCCACTTCTCGCCCGCCGGGGGCGGCGGCAGGCCCAGGAACGTGATCTGCGCCGGGGACAGCAGCGTGGTGGTGCAGGTGATGTTGTTGCCTCCTCCTCCTCCTCCTCCTCCACCACCGCCTCCACCGCCTCCGCCTCCGCCGTCGCTGCACTCGACAATCCAGCTGTGCGGCGGTACGAAGACCCGCTTGCAGCCGCCCGGCGCAGTAGGCGCGGCGTTCGCGGCCGGGCCGCCGATGATCACCGCTGCCGCGATCACGGCCAGTAACGGCAGGTACTTCAGGAGACGCATGGCACCTCCACGGGTTCCATGTTGGAGACGAGCCACCGTCCCTGCGAGCGCACGACGGTGACGTAGGTGTTGAGGTGCGGCAGCCCGAAGCTGTCCGGGACTACCCGCCCGGTACGCACGTCCTGGGCGCCGAAATGGCTCAGGTCCAGGCAGTCGTGCAGCGAGGCACGATTCCCGTCCCTGGCCACGCTCAGGATGTGCGTGATTGCGCCGCCATAGGCGATTTCATGTGCGGCCCATACTTTGCGGTCGGCCTTTACGGCCAGTGCGACGTCACCGGGCGACTCATACGGCGTCAGGATCGCCGTGGCCCTCGCGGTGCTCTGTGCGTTCATCGCTTCCGCGTACGCCCGCCAGTAGCCGGTATAGGCGGCGATAACCTGCTGGCGGGGCGTCAGCTTCGGATTGCTCAATGACTCCGGCCGGGCGGCTTGCGGCCGGAACTTGCCGGGCAGCGCGACCCTGGCCTGAGCCGCGCAGCCGACGGCCGCCAGCACCAGCAGCAGCGCCAGGGCCACCCAGCCCGCCTGGCCGGGGCGCCCGCGCACTGGCACCGGAGGTGCGGCCAGGGCAGATCGCAGCCGCCTTGGCGGTCGAGCTGACCGGCCGCCTAACCTGCGACCGGCAGCAACAAGGAAAGACATGACGCTACTGCTCCAGCTGGCCAATACTTCCCCCTGGCCGCCGTGACAGCATTGCGTACTTGGCCACCGCCGCACAAGCCGGTCGGCGGCAAATATTGTCAAACCACTGTTAAATTTTGCGCAGAATCGGCGATTTCCCGCAGATGCGGACTAAGGGTCACTCGGCCTCCTGGCCATGCGCGCCTCCGGGTCGAATAGCATCAAGTCACATACGTCACAGACGCCAATACAGCCTCAAAGCGCCGGGCGGGAAAGGATCACCAGGAACATTCCCGCGATCATGAATGGGCCGAAGGGAATGTGCTGCCGCAGGCTGGCCCGGCGCGCCGCCAGCAGGGCGGCGCCGTACATCGCGGCGAGCAGGAATCCGGCGAAAACGCCAGCTAGCAGGGTGCTCCAGCCGGACCAGGCCAGGGCCGTGCCGACACTCGCCGATAGCCGACGGTCACCGCCGCCGACGGCCGCCGGGCTGATGAGCGCGATGATGAAATAGCAGGCGGCGAGGGCCAGGCCGCCGAGCACGGCCCGGCCGACGCTGTCCCACTGCCCGGCCGAGGCAGCGGCCAGCGTCAGGATGGCCACGGTGCCCGCGTACGCAGGCCCGGTCAGCGCGTTGGGCAGCCGCCGCACGGCCGCATCGATGTAGGCCAGGGGCACCGAGCAGACGGCCAGGAAGCAGTACGCCGCCAGTAGCAGGCCGGGCTGGATCCGGGCGGCCAGGAGACCGAGCAGGACCGCGGAGGTCAGCTCCACGGTGAGCAGGGGCGGCCCCAGGCCAGCGGCGCAGCCGGGGCACCGGCCTGATGGCCACTGGGCGGCCACGACGGGGAGCCGCGCCGGGCGGCCGCTGAGGATCTGGTCCCCGCACCTGGGGCAGGCCAGCCGCGGTGACTCGCCGGCCGCGACCGCGTAGCGGAAGATCAGAGCGCGCTGCCACGGGCCGATCAGAAGCCCGGCCAGGGCCAGGGCAGCGATCAGCAGTGGTCGTGCGGCCAGCGCCATTCCAGGACCTTACCGGCCGGCTGAGCCGCCGCCGGGGTACCGGATCGGTTCCAGGCATATACGTGCAGGTCTTCGCTGGCCTAGCATGCGCACGTGGCCATGATGTATGACGTCGTCAAGCGGGTGCTGGTCGGCACGCCGGTCCAGAGCGACCGGCTGGGCGAGACGCTGCTGCCGAAGAAGATCGCGCTGCCGGTCTTCGCCAGCGACGCCCTGTCCTCCGTGGCCTACGCCACCGAGCAGATCCTGATCGTCCTGTCAGCCGGCGGCGTCGCCCTGCTGACCCACACCCCATGGATCGCGGTGGCAGTCGGGCTGCTGATGCTGGTCGTCGTCGCCTCCTACCGGCAGAACGTGCACGCCTACCCCTCCGGCGGCGGCGACTACGAGGTAGCCACCACCAATCTGGGTCCCCGCATCGGGATGACCGTAGCCAGCGCCCTGATGGTCGACTACACCCTCACGGTCGCGGTGTCGGTCTCCTCCGGGGTCGCCAACCTGGCCTCGGCGTTCCCGGTCCTGGACTCCAGCGTGACGCTGATCGCCGTGATCATCGTTTCGGTCATTGCCATCATGAACCTGCGCGGCGTACGGGAGTCCGGCACGGCCTTCGCGATCCCCACCTACTGCTTCATCGGCACGGTCACGCTGCTGATCATCTGGGGCGCCATCCGGCTCGCATCCGGCCAGCACCTGCAGGCCGAGAGCGCGACCTACCACTACAAGTCGGTTAAGGAGTACAGCGGCCTGCTGCTGCTGTTCCTGCTGCTGCGGGCCTTCTCCTCCGGCTGCACGGCCCTGACCGGCGTAGAGGCGATCAGCAACGGGGTGCCTGCGTTCAAGAAGCCGAAGAGCAAGAATGCCGCCACCACCCTGGCCCTGCTCGGCGCGGTGTCCGTCGCGATGTTTGCCGGGATCACCGCACTGGCCCTGATCAGCCACGTGCATGTGGGCGAGCCAGGCGCCGTCGCCCTGCCCCCCGGCCAGTCGCCGCGGACCGTTATCGCGCAGGTGGGACGGGCGGTGTTCGGGGACACCTCACCGTTCTTCTACATCCTGCAGCTGGTCACCGCGCTGATCCTGGTCCTGGCGGCTAACACTGCGTTCAACGGCTTCCCCGTGCTCGCGTCGATCCTGGCCAGGGACGGCTACCTGCCGCGCCAGCTGCGCAACCGCGGTGACCGGCTGGCGTTCAGCAACGGCATCCTGCTGCTGGCCGGCTTCGCGGTGGTGCTCATCGTGGCCTTCCATGCCTCGCCCACCCGGCTGATCCAGCTGTACATCATCGGCGTGTTCGTCTCTTTCGTCTGCAGCCAGACCGGCATGATCCGGCACTGGAACCGCCACCTGCGCACCACGACCGACCCCAGGGTCAGGCGCAAGATGGTGCGGTCCAGGGCGATCAACACCGTCGGGGCCTGCGTTACTGGTGTCGTCCTGGTCATCGTGCTGGTCAGCAAGTTCGCCAACGGAGCCTGGATTGCCGTGGCCGCCATGGGAGTCATCTGGATGACCATGTACGGCATTCACAAGCACTACGCGAACGTCGCCCTCGAGCTGACCCCGGCCGAGGACGTCGCCATGACGCTGCCCGCCAGCAACCGGTCCATCGTGCTGGTATCGAAGCTGCATCTGCCGACGCTGCGGGCGCTGGCGTACGCGCGGGCGACCAGGCCGAGCCGGCTGGAGGCGATCACCGTTGACGTGGACGACGCCGAGACGCTCCGGCTGAAGGAGGAGTGGGATAACAGCGACATGCCGGTCCCGCTGACGGTCATCGCCTCGCCCTACCGGGAGATCACCCGCCCGGTCATCGAGTACGTGAAGCGGCTGCGCCGCGAGAGCCCGCGCGACATCATCACCGTCTACATCCCGGAGTACGTCCTCGGCCACTGGTGGGAGCAGGTACTGCACAATCAGTCGGCGCTGCGGCTCAAGGCACGCCTGCTGCAGCAGCGTGGCGTGGTCGTGGCCAGCGTCCCCTATCAGCTGAGCTCGGCGACCAGGTCGTTGCCGGCCGCGGGCGGGACCGGCCGGGCGGGGGCCGCCGCCGGAGCGGTCCCGGCTAACGGGGCAGCCCGGCCGGGCGGGGCAGGCACGCCCGGCGTGACGGTCCCGGCCGCCAGGCCAGGCGCGGCGGACGACCCGCTCGGCAATGGCCAGCACGCGGGGAAAGCCGCACGGCCAGCTGCCCGGCGGGCCCTCTCGCCGCGCAAGAGCCCGCTGCGCCGGCTCACCGCAGGGCGGGAAGCGCTGCACGCGCAGGAAGTCCAGGCCGAGATGTCCGAGGTCAGCGGGGTCGGCGGGGTCGCCGCGGCTCAGATCGCCGACTGCCCGGACCGCCAGGTAGTCGACGTCGTGGGCACGCTCAGGACGGTCACGCTGCGACCGCGGGGAACGAGCCTCACGATGGAGGCTGACCTGTGGGATGGCACCGGCACCATCACCCTGGTCTGGCTCGGGCGGCGACACATCCCCGGCATCCAGCCGGGCCGCCGCCTGGTCGTGCACGGGCGCGTCGCGGAGATCAAGGGCGAGCGCACCATCTTCAACCCCATCTATGAACTGCGCTCGTCCGGCGGAGAGTGAGGGCTTCCCTGGGCTGCGACGGGTCCTGAGCGACGGAGCCGGGCGGCGGGGCCGGGAGCGGAGGTCCGGGACGGCCGAGCCAGGGAGCGGAAGCCGCTAGGAGCGGAACCGGTAGCCCATGCCGGGCTCGGTCAGCAGGTAACGCGGCCGGGACGGATCGGGCTCTAGCTTGCGGCGCAGGTTGGCGACGTAGACGCGCAGGTAGTTGCCCTCAGTCTCGTACCCTGGGCCCCACACCTCATGCAGTAGCTGGCGCTGGGTGACCAGGCGCTCACGGTGGCGCACCAGGACCTCGAGCAGCTGCCATTCCGTCGGGGTCAGGCGCACGTCGGCGCCGTCGCGGGTTACGCGCTTGTCCGCCAGGTCGACGGTGAAGTCGCTGGTGGCGACGACTGGCTCATCCGGCGCGGGCGAGGCCCGGCGGACGGCGGCCCGCAGCCGGGCCAGCAGCTCGTCCATCCCGAACGGCTTGGTGACGTAGTCGTCTGCCCCGGCGTCCAGGGCGGCGACCTTCTGACCCTCCTGGCCCCAGGCGGACAGCACGATGATCGGCGTGGAGGTCCAGCCCCGTACTCCCCTGATGACGTCGGTGCCGTCCATGTCCGGCAGCCCGAGATCCAGGATCAGGACATCTGGCCGGACCCTGGCCATCGCCTCCAGGCCTGACGCCCCGTCCGCGGCGGTACTGACCTCGTACTTGCGGGCGGTGAGGTTGATCCGCAGCGCGCGCAGGATCGGGGGCTCGTCGTCAATGACCAGGACCCTGGTCACTGCTGGGCTGCCACGCTCGCCGAGGTCGCCGAGGTGGTCCCGGCCGGCAGCGTCACCCGCATGGTCAGGCCGCCGCCCGGCGTGTCCGCCGCCTCGACCGCGCCGCCCATGATGTCCAGGAAGCCCTTCACCACGGCCAGCCCGAGGCCCACTCCGCCCGACCCGGTGCCAAAGGGAGATCCCGTGCGGCGCGCGTCGAGCCGCTGGAATGGCTCGAACATGAGCTGCTTGTGCGCGTCCGGCACGCCCCGGCCATGATCGATGATCGCCAGCACTACCTGGTCGCCCTCGTGCCGGGCGCGCAGCTCAGGCCCGCGATCGGGCGGCGAGTAAGCCAGCGCGTTGGCGAACAGGTTGGCCAGTACGCGCTCCAGCAGGCCGGGATCGGTACGGACCAGCGGCAGCCCGTCGGGAACCATGAGCCGGACCCGCGCGCCGGCATCGAGCCCCCGCAGCGCGACCGGCGCCACCTCATCGATCGCCGTCGGCCGCAAGAACGGCTGCAGCGCGCCGGTGTTCAGCCGGCTCATATCCAGCAGGTTCCCGATCAGCGCGTCCAGCCGGTCCGCGGACTGCTCGATGGTCGCGAGCAGAGCCGTCTCGTCCGCGGGACTCCACTCCACGTCCGTCTGGCGCAGGGTGCTGACGCTGGCCTTGATCGACGCGAGCGGGGTGCGCAGGTCGTGGCTGACCGCCGCCAGCAGCGCGGTGCGCATCCGGTTGCCCTCCGCCAGCGCCTCGGCCTGGGCGGCCTGCGTTCGCAGCCGGTCCCGGTCCAGCGCCGCCGTCGCCTGTGCGGCGAACCCGGCCAGCAGCCGGGAGGTGACCGGTCTCGACTGGCCCCCGATGACCAGTGCCAGGCCCGGCCGCGCCTCGATCCGCACAGCACTCCTGGACGCGGATTCCGGCCCGCCTGCGGGCGTCGGGCTAGTCCCGCTGGCGGCAACCCGGATCCACTGGCCGCCCACCTGCTCTAGCAGCTCAGCTTGGCCGCCGCGGGTGCTGGTCAGATGGCGGAGCACGGCAGCAGGCGTGTCGGCGCCGCCGAGGACCGTCTGGGCCAGCGCAAGCAGTTCTGCCGCCTCCTCGGCGCTGCGCGCGGCCTGCCGGGCCCGGTGCGCGGCGAGATGGACGACGCTGCTGACCGACACCGCGACGGTGATGAACAGCAGCAGCGCCAGCAGATTGTGCGCGTCAGCAATCGCCAGGGTGTGCAGGGGAACAGTGAAGTACCAGTTCAGGAGCAGGCTCGCGGTCACGGCGGCGAGCACGGCCGGCCAGAACCCGCCGACGACGGCCACCGCGATGACCGCGACCAGGTAGAGCAGCAGGTCGTCAGCCAGGCTCAGGTGATGGTGCCCGGACACCAGCGCGAGCGTCAGCAGCGGCAGGCCCGCGACGAGGATCACTCCGGCCAGCAGCCGCCGTCCGCCGATGCCGCCCGACAGGTCCGGCACCCTGAGCCGCCGCCCGGCCCGGCCTGGCGCCGGCTCAGCCAGCAGGCCCGGTTCAGCCAGCAGATCCGGTTCACCCGGCGAGGCGCGCTCAGTGAGCGAGCCCGCCTCTGGCGCGGCGCCACGAAGTCCGGCCTCACCCGGGGCGGACTTATCGAGGCCCACCTGGGACAGGCCGGCCTCGGGCAGGCCGGCCTGCGGCAGCTCGGACGGAGCCGTCCAGGGATCCTGCTCCGGCGAGCGCTCGTCAGACGCGTCCATAATCCACAGTGTGAACCCTGATGCCATCCGGCGCACGCCCGCGCCCGCTCCCGCGCCGGCCAGGCAGCAGAGGAGGATGATCACGGCGGCGTGCGCCGCTAGGGGGCCGGTCGGCCGCAGCTGCGCGTAGGGCGGCCGGGAGAAGCCGACCACGGTGAGCCAGCCGATCGCTCCGAGCAAGGGCGCGGCGGCCAGCTCGGCGACCAGCGACCCGGCCGCCACGATGACGGCCGCGAGGATCAGCACCCAGGCGGCGGGCAGCCCGCCGGCCGCGGCCGCAGCCCCCAGAACGAGCAGGGCCGCGAACCCGGCCGGCAGCGCCAGCGGCGCCGACAGGCCGCGCCGGCGCTGGACGCGGGTCGTCTCCTGGCTGGTCATCATGCTGTCATTTGACCGCTGATCTGCCGTAACGCCACTGATCTTGGCGGGATCTTAACGCCGCTCCCCCGGCTCTTGACGCGGCCTTAGCAGACGCGCCGGCGGCCGGAGCCGGGACTCCATCGCGGGCCCTGCCTGCGCGGCCCCGACCCGGTCACGGCGCGGCCCGACGTCGAAAGACCCGCAAGCGAAACGGCCTGTCCCGCCGCGAGTTAGCCTCAAGCATGATCGACGACGCGGTGATCCGCCCATGACCGCCCCCGGCGTGTTCGCCGACCTGCAGGCCCAGCGGCCCTGCTGGCATCCCGTCGCGTTCGCGGCAGAGCTCGCCGACCGGCCTAGGCACGCCGACCTGCTCGGCGAGCCGCTGGTGCTGTGGCGGGGCCAGGACGGCAGCGCCCGGGTGATGTCAGACCTCTGCGTGCACCGCGGGACCGCGCTCTCGCGCGGCCGGATCATCGGCGATGAGCTCGTCTGCGCCTATCACGGGTGGCGTTACGCGGCCGACGGGCGCTGTGTCGCGATCCCGCAGCTGGAGGACCCGGCCAGGGTACCGGCCAAGGCGCGGGTGCCGGCGTTCCGCGCCCAGGAGCGGTACGGGCTGATCTGGGTCGCCCTCGATGAGCCCCGCTGGCCCCTGCCCGAGGTGCCTGAGCTGGAGGACGACGGCTGGGCGACGGTGACCGCCGGGCCGTACCAGTGGCAGTGCGACGCGGCGCGCCAGGTCGAGAACTTCACCGATTTCGGCCATTTCCCCTGGGTGCACCCCGGCCTGCTCGGCGATCCCGCCCGGCCGGTCGTCCCGCGTCACGAGGTACGCACGGAAGGTCACGTGCTGCACTATACGATCGTGCGGCCTGAGGCGCCGAACACCGACGACTTCCCCGTGTTCAGCAACGAGCAGGCCGGCCCGCCGGAGCGCCGCAGCCGGTACGAGCTGCACCTGCCCTACACCATCGCGCTGCGGCTCGGCTGGGGCGGCGCCCGCGGCATGGTGTACTTCTTCGCCGCCCAGCCGATCTCGGCGGACCGCTGCGCGGGCTACGTGGTTATCGGCCGCAATTACAACTTCGACCAGCCCGACCAGGTCATCGAGCAGTTCGAGGACACCATCTTCGGCCAGGACCAGCTCGTGGTGGAGTCGCAGCGCCCCGAGCGCGTCCCCTTCGACCTGGCGGCCGAGCTGCACCTGAAGTTCGACGCGGTGGCGGTCGCCTACCGCAAGGCCATGCGGGCCAGCGGCCTGGCGGCCACCACCATCCCCGATCCGGCCGCGAGGGTCATCCCCGGCCCGCCATCGTGACGCGTCCGGCGCAGAGGTCCGCGTTACGGGGGCGTCTTTCAGCCAATATGGCTGAAAGACGCCCCCGTTAGCGGGTCAGAGCGGCGTCGCCCTCGCCGAGCCGCGTTTGCGCCGCGCTCTGGGAAGCGGTGCTGCCGGAGCTTGCGTTGCCGGTGGCTGCGCTGCCGGAGCTTGCGCTGCCGGTGTCTGCGCTGCCGGTGGCTCGCGCTGCCGGAGCTTGCGCTGCCGGAGTCTGCGCGGGCGGAGCCTGGCGGGCCGGACGGCAGCCGCCGGCTGACGGCCAGCGCGACGAGCGCGGACGCGGCGGCGACCGCGAAGGCGACCGTGATGCCCGCGGCCAGTGCCCGTCCCGCGCTCGCCGCGGCGGCGACCGCGGCCCCGCCGATGCCGATGCCCATCGCGGTGCCGAGCACGTCGGCCAGGCTGAGCGAGGCCGATGCCCAGCCTTCCCGGCCGGGCGGCGCCGCTCGCAGCATCATCAGCGTGGTCGGCGCGTAGGCCAGGCCCATGCCCAGGCCCGCCACGGTCCAGGCGGCTATGCCCGCCGCGACCGGCACGCCGTCGTGCAGCACCAGGATCATGCCGCCCACGCCGGCCAGGATGATCACCAGGCCGAGCCGGACCAGGCGCCGCCCCTCCCACCGCTCGCTCAGCCGGGCCTGCACCCAGGCACCGGCCGTCCAGGCCAGCGTTGACCCCGTGACCGCGACACCCGCCAGCACCGTGCTCTGCTGGCGCACGGTGGTGATCGTCAGCGTGACGTAGGCATCGGCCCCGAAGAACGCGAAAGTCAGCAGGCCGCGGGACAGGATGGTCGCCGGGAGCCCCGGCCTGGCCGTGAACGAACCGGCCGGAAGCAGCCGCCGCAGCACGGGCAGGCCGATCGCGGCGCCGGCGAGAATCGCCCCGGCCCCGGCCAGGCCGCCGCCGGAGCTGGCCGCCAGGGTCAGCCCGGCCAGGACCAGCGCCGCACCCACGGCCACGCCCACGCCGTCGGCCAGCCGGTGCCCGGCCGCCGGAAGTTTCGCCGGCCGGCCCAGGCGGGCCAGGGCCGGGATCGCGAACGACCCGGACACGGCGACGACGGGCAGCAGGCCGAGGAAGATCCAGCGCCAGCCGAACAGGTGCGCTATCTCGGCGCTCAGGGCCGGCCCGGCCAGGCCAGGAACCACCCAGGCGGTGGACAGGACGGCCATCATCTTGGCCCGGAGGCGCTCAGGCAGGCTGCGGCCGATGGCGACATAGGCGACCGCGGGCATCGCGCCCGCCCCGAGCCCCTGCAGGACGCGGCCGGCGACGAGTACCGGCATCGAGGGCGCGAGGCCGGCGACGGTCAGGCCGGCGACGAACAGGAGCAGGCCGGCGATGTACGGCACGACCGGTCCCCGCCGGTCCGCCTCGCGGCCGGCGGCGACGATGCCGATCACCGTTCCCAGCATGAAGGCGCTGAACACCCATCCGTACAGGCTCAGGCCGCCCAGATCACGGGCCACGACCGGCATGACCGTGACGACGGCCAGCGCCTCCGCGGCGACGAAGGTGATCGTCAGGACCAGGCCGCCGGTGAGCGCGCGCCTGTCGGGGGCCCACAGGCCGCCCGTTGCCGTGCCGCCCGTCGTGGCGCCGCCCGTTGCCGCGCCGTTCGTCATCACGCTCTCACCGGCTGGATTTACTTTCTGATCAGTCATCTGAACATGAGCATAGGAGTTCAACCGTCCTTGAAGTCAACCGATCACCCCCGATAAGGTCCGGACATTAACGAACGTCTATCTGCCAAGGGGGAGGCCGCAGTGCCGAATGCGAATGGTCCAGGCGGGACCGGGGCCAGCGGGACCGGCGCCAGCGGGACCGGGGCCAGCGGGACCGGGCTGCCGTCCGTGGAGCACGTCGTAGTCCTGATGCTGGAGAACCGCTCCTTTGATCACATGCTGGGATACCTGTATTCCGGCGCCGGCAACGTCTCTCCCTCGGGTGCGCCCTACGAGGGCCTGAGCGGAACTGAGTCAAATCCGCAGAAGTCGGGAGCGCCGGTCACGGTGTACAAGATCGAGCCGGGCACGCCGAATGCCTATTTCATGCCGGGGGCCGACCCGGGCGAAGGCTACATGGCCACCAACAGCCAGCTGTTCGGCAGTGAGAAAGGCCCGGCCAGCTCCGCGACGGCGCCCACCGGCCAGGGCTTCGTCAACGACTTCGCCTACACGCTGAGCTGGCAGTCGCGCGAAAGCGGCTGGTCGATTGTGCCCGGCACGGTCGCCAGCCAGATCATGGGCTGCTTCACGCCGCAGGCCCTCCCCGTGCTGTCCGCACTGGCCACGGGCTATGCCGTCTGCGACCACTGGTTCGCCTCCGTTCCCACCGAGACGATGCCGAACCGGGCGTTCGCCTGCTCGGCCACCAGCCAGGGGCACATGGATGACAAGACCCGTACCTTCACCTCGCCGAGTATCTTCGGCCTGCTGGGGCAGCACGGGCTCAGCTGGGGGATCTACGGCTACGACGCGGAGCCGCTGACCAAGTCGACTTTCACCGACATCAGCGCAGCGGCCGGCGGCACCATCGGCCGGTTCACCGACTTCCAGTCGGCGGCGGCCCGCGGCATCCTGCCTGCCTTCAGCTTCGTCGAGCCCAGCTGGTCCGCGACGGGGAACAGCCAGCATCCGGCCTACGATGTAGCGCTCGGCGAGCAGCTCATCCACGACGTCTACGAGGCGGTGCGCGGCGGCCCCGGCTGGCCGCAGACCCTCCTGGTGGTCACCTACGACGAGCACGGCGGCTGCTACGACCACGTGCCGCCGCCCGCTGGCGCGGTAGCGCCCGACAACACCACGGGCGAGTTCGGCTTCGACTTCACCCGCTTCGGCGTCCGCGTCCCGGCTGTGCTCGTCTCGCCGCTGATCGCGCCGGGGACAGTGTTCAGGATCCCGCAGGGGGCCACCCCGCTCGATCACACGTCCATCCTCAAGACCGTGCAGCAGCGCTGGAGCCTGCCGTCGCTGACCGCCAGGGATGCCGCGGCGCCCAGCTTCGCCGGCGTGCTCACGCTGCCGGAGCCCCGCACCGATGACGTGCTGGCGGGCGTGCCGGTCCCGCCGCCTGCGGGGCCGAGCCCCGGAGCGACCCATCCGTCGCACCTGCAGGAAGTCCAGGCCGACCTGATCTCCCGGCAGTACCCGGCGGGCCAGCATGACGCGGCCAACGCGCTCTCGCCGGCCAGCAGCACGGGCGCGGACTACCAGAGCTACATCCGCTCCAGCGCCCGGCCCTCCGCCTAGACGGAGGGCGGAACCCGGCCGGCTGGCGTGCCACGCACGCCAGCCGGCCCCGCGGCCCCGGCTCAGCCGGAGGGCACCTCGCAGACGGCACCGCGATCGGCGCCGGACACCAGCGCCGCGTACTTGGCCAGCGCCCCGGTCCGGTAGTTCGGCTCGGGCTGGCGCCAGTCCGAGCGGCGGCGCGACAGCTCCGCCTCGTCGACCAGCAGATCCAGCCGCCGCTGCGGGATATCCAGCACGATCCGGTCGCCCTCGGCGACCAGGCCGATCGGGCCGCCGTCGAACGCCTCGGGGGCGGTGTGCGCCACGCACGCGCCGAAGGTCGCGCCGGAGAACCGGCCGTCGGTCACCAGCACCACGTCACGGCCCAGGCCTGCGCCCTTGATCGCCGCGGTCACGGCCAGCATCTCGCGCATGCCAGGGCCGCCCCTGGGCCCCTCGTACCTGATCACCAGGACATCGCCCTTGCTGACCTGGCGCGCGGTGACCGCGGCCATGCAGTCCTCCTCGCGCTCGAACACGCGAGCGGTCCCCTCGAACCGCAGCGACTCGATCCCCGGGGTCTTGACCACCGCCCCGCGGGGGGCCAGGCTGCCGCGCAGCACGGCCAGGCCGCCGTCCGGCTTGAACGGGTCCTTGACGGCCCGCACCACGTCGCCGTCGGGCGACAGCGCCTCCTCGACGTTCTGCGCGAGCGTGCGCCCGTTCACCGCCACGCAGTCCCCGTCGACCAGCCCGGCCGACAGCAGCTCGCGCAGCACCACCGGCAGGCCGCCTGCCTGGTCGAGCTCACTCATCACGAACCGGCCGGCCGGCCGCATCGAGACGATATGCGGCGTCCGCCGGCTGATCACGTCGAAGTCATCCAGCGTCAGTTCGACCTGGGCCTCGTTGGCGATCGCGAGCAGGTGCAGCACGGCGTTGGTCGAGCCGGCCGTGGCCATGACCACGGCCGCGGCGTTCAGGAACGCGGCCCTGGTCATGATCTGCCGGGGGTGCAGCCCGGCGGCCAGGGCGGCCACCGTGGCCTCGCCGGTGCGGCGGGCCAGCTCAGTGCGCTCCGCGGAGACCGCGGGCGCGGTCGCCGAGCCGGGCAGCGCCATGCCGAGGGCCTCGGCGCAGGCGGACATCGTGTTGGCGGTGTACATGCCGGCGCAGGATCCCGCGCCGGGGCAGGCGGCCCGCTCGATGTCACCGAGCTCGGCGTCGGACATCTCCCCCGAGGCGTGGCTGCCCACGGCCTCGAACACGTCCTGGATGGTCAGCGACCGGCCGTGGGCCCAGCCGGGCAGGATCGTGCCGCCGTACAGGAACGCGGCCGGCACGTCGAGACGCGCGGCCGCCATCAGCATCCCCGGCAGCGACTTGTCGCAGCCGGCAATGGCCACCAGCGCGTCGAATCGCTCGGCGTGCACCATCAGCTCGACCGAATCCGCGATGATCTCGCGGCTGACCAGGGATGCCTTCATCCCCTCATGCCCCATCGAGATCCCGTCCGACACCGCGATGGTGCCGAACTCGAACGGCACCGCCCCGGCCTGGCGCACGCCGTCCTTGGCCGCGGCGGCCAGCCCGTTCAGGTGCAGGTTGCAGGGGGTGACCTCGTTCCACGAGGACGCCACTGCCACCTGCGGGCGCTCAAGGTCCTCATCGCTGAGCCCGACAGCGCGCAGCATGGCCCGTGCGGGGGCCCGCGACGGGCCGGTGGTGAGCGGGCCGGAACGCGGCCGCGGGAGCTCGTTGGTCATTGTCCCTCCGGTAACTCTGATAGCTCGGGAAAAAATTACATACAGCGCAAACGGCAGGACGCGCGCTAGGCCGACGCCCCTGAAGCGGTGAGCTCGGGGCTGGCCAGGGGCGTGGCCCCCGCGCGCAGCAGGCCGTAGACGATACCGTCGGCCAGCGCCTCCCAGGACGCGGTGACGATGTCGTCCGACACCCCGACGGTCGTCCACTCCCCGTCGTGGTCAGCCGAGGTCAGCATGACCCTGGTGACGGCGCGGGCCGCGGCCCGGCCGTCCAGGATGCGCACCTTGTAGTCGACCAGGTGAATGCCGGCCAGCTCCGGGTACAGCTCCGCCAGCCCCCGGCGCAGGGCCTGGTCCAGTGCGTGCACCGGACCGACCCCCTCGCCCACGGCGACGACCCGGTCCGCGCCGAGCAGCAGCCGGACGATGGCCTCGCTGCGGTCCTGGGCCGCGGCGCGCTCGATCACCACCCGGTAGCCCTCAAGCTCGAACCACGCCGCCAGGACGCCGGCCGTCTTGCGCACCAGCAGCTCGAACGACGCGTCGGCGGCCTCGAACGCGTAACCGCGGTGCTCGGCGTCCTTGATCTGATCCAGGATCCTGGTGGCCATGGCCGGGTCGCTGGTCACGTCCAGGCCGAGTTCCTCGGCCTTGGCCAGCACATTGCTGCGGCCGGCCAGCTCGCTCACCAGCACCCTGGCCTGGTTGCCGACCGATGACGGGTCCACGTGCGAGTACGCGTCGGGCCGCCGGGCGATCGCGGAGGCGTGCAGGCCCGCCTTGGTGGTGAACGCCGACGAGCCGACATACGGCTGCCGCGTCTCGAACGGCAGGTTGGCGAACTCGGCGATGGTGCGGGCGGTAGACGCCAGCGCCGCCAGCCGGCCGGGGGGCAGCAGCTCGTGGCCGCGCTTGAGCTCCAGGCCGGCGATGACCGCGAACAGGTCGGCGTTGCCGCACCGCTCGCCGTAGCCGTTGGCCGCGCCCTGCACGTGCAGGGCACCGCCGGAGACGGCCACGACCGAGTTGGCCACCGCGCACGCGGAGTCGTTGTGGAAATGCACGCCGACCCTGGCCCGCGCGGTCGCGGCCACCTCGGCGACGATCCGCGCCGCGTCGTCCGGCAGGGTCCCGCCGTTGGTATCGCACAGGGCCAGCGTGTCGGCGCCCGCGTCGACCGCGGCGTCCAGCACGGCCAGGGCATAGCCGCGGTCGGCCCGGTACCCGTCGAAGAAGTGCTCGGCGTCGAAGACCACCCGCCGGCCCTCGGCCGCCATGAAGGCCACCGAGTCGGCCACCATGGCCAGGTTTTCCTCGCGGGTGGTCCGCAGCGCCTCGTCGACGTGCAGCGTCCACGCCTTGCCGACCAGGGTCACGATCGGCGTGCGCGCCGCGAGCAGGGCCTCCAGGTTGGCGTCGCCGGAGACGGCGCGGCGCGGCAGGCGGGTAGCGCCGAACGCGGCCAGCTGGGCGTGCCGCCACTCCAGCTCGCCCGCCCTGGCGAAGAACTCGGCGTCCTTGGGATTGGATCCCGGCCACCCGCCCTCCACCACGTCGACGCCGAGCGCGTCCAGCGCCGCGGCCACCCGCAGCTTGTCGGCGACCGTGAGGTCCAGCCCGACCTGCTGCGAGCCATCGCGCAGCGTGGTGTCGTAGATCTCCACCTTGGCGGTGCCGGCCGTGGAGGGCGGACGGCCAGCTGGCGACGGGCTGCTATCTGGCCGGGGGGCGGCCGCGGGCGGCGGGCCAGCGGCGTGGCTGGGCGGTGTCATCGGCCCGGTCATCCGACCTTCACCTCCGCGGCGAGCGCCTCGGCGAGCCGGGAGTCCCATTCCGACGTCGTGCTGACCGCGCCGGACGCCAGGACCGCGGACACGGCGGCGTCGAGATCCGCAGCCGCCTCGGTCTCGCCGAGATGATCCAGCATCAGCGCCGCCGACAGGACCGCGCCCGCCGGGTTGGCCCGGCCGGTGCCCGCGATGTCCGGTGCCGAGCCGTGCACCGGCTCGAAAACCGACGGGCCCGTGCGGTCCGGATTGAGGTTGCCGCTCGGCGCGACCCCGAGGCCCCCGGTCAGCGCCGCGCCGAGGTCGGACAGGATGTCGCCGAACAGGTTGTCGGTGACGATCACGTCAAACCGGGCCGGGTTGTCGACCAGGTACAGGCACGCGGCATCGACGTGCGCGTAGTCCAGCGTGACCCCGGTGCCATCGGTCACCTGCTCGGCCACCCGCCGCCACAGGTCGCCCGCGTTCACCAGCACGTTGGTCTTGTGCACCAGCGTCAGCCGGCCGCGCCGCCGCGCGGCGAGATCGGCCGCGTACCGGACACAGCGCTCGACGCCGGCCCAGGTGTTCAGGGACTCCTCGGTCGCGGTCTCGAACGTCGTGCCCCGGTGCACCGTCCCCCCGGCGCCTGCGTACAGGCCCTCCGTGTTCTCGCGGACGATCACGAAATCGAGGTCCTGCGGCGCGAGCCTGGTGACCGCTCCCGTCACGCCGGGGCGCAGCTTCGACGGCCGCAGGTTCACGTACAGGTCAAGCTCGGCCCGCAGCCGCAGCAGCAGGCCGCGCTCGAGGACTCCCGGCGGCACGTCGGGGCTCCCGACCGCGCCGAGCAGGATGGCATCAGCGGCCCGCAGCCCGGCCAGGGCGGCGTCCGGCAGTACCTCGCCGGTGGCCAGGTAGTGCTTGGCCCCGAGGGGGCACTCCCGCCAGCTGACGGTGAAGCCGCGCCGGGCGCCGGCGGCATCTACGCAGCGCCGGGCTACCTCGGTGACCTCGGGCCCGACGCCATCGCCGGGCAGGACGGCGACGGCATAACCGCGCCCGGATACGTGATCCCCCATGGTCATGCGCTCCCCTGCTCAGCACCGGTCTGCTCAGCATCGGCCTGGCCAGCACCGGCCTGCCCAGCACCGGCCTGCCCGGCGTCGTCCTGCTCAGCCTCGGCGGACGGGTTGAGCCAGCTCATCATCTGCCGCAGCGGGCGGCCGATCTGCTCGATCTGGCTCTGCGCTCCTGCCTGGCGCAGGGCCTCGAAGTTCGGCCGGCCGCGATCGTCTTCCTCGATCCACTCCCTGGCGAACTCGCCAGACTGGATGTCGGCCAGGATCTTGCCCATGGCGGCCCTGGCCGGCTCGCCGACGACCAGGGGGCCGCGGGTGAGGTCACCGTACTCGGCGGTGTCGCTGACCGAGTAGCGCATCCCGTTCATGCCGCCCTCGTACATCAGGTCGACGATGAGCTTGAGCTCGTGCAGGCACTCGAAATAAGCCACCTCCGGCTGGTAGCCCGGCCGCGACCAGGGTCTCGAACCCGGCGTTGACCAGGGACGTCACTCCCCCGCACAGCACGGCCTGCTCGCCGAACAGGTCGCTTTCGGTTTCTTCCTTGAACGTCGTGACCAGGGCCCCGGCCTTGGTGCCGCCGATGGCGGCGGCGTACGAGCGGGCCAGGTCCCACGCCTTGCCGGTCGCGTCCTGCGCCACGGCCACCAGCACGGGCGTCCCCTGGCCGATCTCGAACTGACGCCGGACCAGGTGGCCGGGCGCCTTGGGCGCCACCATGGCCACGTCGACATCGGCCGACGGCGTGATATAGCCGAAGTGGATGTTGAATCCGTGGGCGAAGAACAGCGCGTCCCCGCTCTTCAGGTTCGGCTCGATGGCCTGGGCGTACAGGCCGCGCTGGGTGGTGTCCGGGGTGAGCACCATGATCACGTCGGCCCACGCGCAGGCATCCGCCGGCTCGCTGACGGTCAGCCCGGCCGCCTCGGCCCGCTTCCGGGACCTGGACTGCTCGGGCAGGCCGACCCGGACCTCACAGCCGGAATCGCGCAGGCTGAGCGCATGCGCGTGGCCTTGCGAGCCGTAGCCGAGGACAGCGATCTTGCGCGCCTGGATCAGGCTGAGATCGGCATCGGAGTCGTAATACACGGTAGCCATCGGGAAAAGATCCTCTCGGTGTGTCTCAGGTCAGTTCAGGTCGGTCAGTTCAGGTCCGGGACAGGTCGGGCCGGGACAGGTCAGGCGGCGGGCTCGACGGCAGGCACGGCCGCGTCGGCGTCGGTGATCACGGAGCTGCCGCGGGTCAGCGCGATCCGGCCGGTGCGCACCAGCTCGCACGTCCCGTAGTCGGCCAGCACGGCCAGCAGCGCGTCCAGCTTGGCCGGGCTGCTGACCGACTCCAGCACCAGGGTGGTCGGGCTCAGGTCCACGACGTTCGCGCGGAACACGGTCGCCACCTCGAGCAGCTGGCCGCGCGATGCCGGGTCGGCCCGCACCTTGATCAGCGCCAGCTCGCGCTCCACCGCGGCGTCCTCGTCCAGCTCGACTACCTTGAGCACGCGCACGAGCTTGTCGAGCTGCTTGGACACCTGCTCGACGGGTGTCGAGTCGCCGTCGACCACGATCGTCATCCGGCTCACCCGCTCGTCCTGCGTCGGGCCGACGGCCAGGGAGGAGATATTGAACGCGCGCCGCGAGAACAGGCCGGCGACGTGCGCGAGCACGCCGGGCTTGTTCTCGACCAGGACGGACAGGGTGTGAGTGCTCATCGCGCCGTCATCTCCCTACGGGCAGCGGCCAGCTGCTCCTGTTCGCTGAATTCCGGGCCCAGCACGATCTCGTCGTTGGGCCGGCCGGCGGGCACCATCGGGAAGACGCCCTCGCGATCGTGCACCCGGAAGTCGACCACCGCCGGCACGTCGGTGACGGCCAGCGCCTTATCCAGCACCGCGTCGACCTCGTCGGCACGGTCGCAGCGCAGCCCGACGCAGCCGTAGGCCTCGGCGAGCTTGACGTAGTCGGGGATGGCCGTGCCCAGCTCGACGTAGGAGTACCGCTCGTCGTAGAACAGCTCCTGCCACTGGCGCACCATGCCGAGGAAGCCGTTGTTCATGATCAGCACCTTGATCGGCAGTTTCTCGATCGCGCAGGTGGCCAGTTCCTGGGCGGTCATCTGGAAGCAGCCATCACCGTCGATCGCCACGACCAGCTCGCCCGGCCTGCCGACCTGCGCGCCCATCGCGGCGGGCACGGCGAAGCCCATCGTGCCCAGGCCGCCGGAGTTGATCCAGGACCGCGGCTTGGTGAAGGAGAAGTGCTGGGCCGCGTGCATCTGGTGCTGCCCGACCCCCGCCACCACGATCGCGTCGCCGCCGGTCAGCGCCGAGAGGCGCTCGATCACGTGCTGCGGCTTGAGCGGGCCGTCGGCGTGCTGGGTGTAGCGCAGCGGGAAGCGCTGCTTCCAGTCGCCGATCGTGGCGATCCACGCCTCGGTGTCCGGCGGGCCGTCGCTGGCCACCAGCGCCGTCATGCGGTCGGCCAGCTCAGCCAGGACGATCTTCAGGTCGCCGACGATCGGCACGTCCGGCATGCGATTCTTGCCGATCTCGGCCGGGTCGATGTCGGCGTGCACCACCTTGGCGTGCGGCGCGAAGTCGGCCAGCCGGCCGGTGACCCGGTCGTCGAACCGCGCGCCCAGCGCCACCACCAGGTCGGCCTCTTGCAGGGCGGCGACGGCGGTGTAGCAGCCGTGCATGCCCGGCATGCCGAGGGCCAGCGGGTGCGCGTCGGGAAAGGCTCCCCTGGCCATCAGGGTGGTGGTGACCGGCACCCTGGCGATCTCGGCGAGCCGCCGCAGGTCATCGTGCGAGTCGGACTTGATCACCCCGCCGCCGACGTACAGCACGGGCCGGCGAGCCTGGCGCAGCAGAGCGGCCGCCTCGCGGATCCGGGCCTGATCGGGGGGGCCGGGCACCCGGTAGCCCGGCAGGTCCATGGCCGGCGGCCACGTCCCCCAGGTCATCGACGCCTGCAGGATGTCCTTCGGGATATCGACGAGCACCGGGCCCGGCCGGCCCGTCGCGGCGATGTGGAAGGCCTCGGCGATGGCAGCGGGGACCCGCTCGACGTCGGTGACCAGCTCGTTGTGCTTGGTGATCGGCAGGGTGATCCCGGTGATGTCGGCTTCCTGGAACGCATCGCTGCCGATCATCGGGCTGGGCACCTGGCCGGTGATGGCCACGATCGGCACCGAGTCCATGTAGGCGTCGGCGAGCGCCGTCACCAGGTTGGTCGCGCCTGGCCCGCTGGTGGCGATGCACACGCCGACCCGCCCGGTCGCCCAGGCGTAGGCCTCGGCGGCATGGCCGGCGCCCTGCTCGTGGCGCACGAGGACATGGCGAAGGGACGACGACAGCAGGGGGTCGTAGGCGGGCAGGATCGCGCCGCCTGGCAGGCCGAAGACCACGTCCACGCCCTGCTCCTCGAGGCTGCGGACGAGGGCCTGGGCTCCGGTCAGCTGCACGGGATGCTCCTTTTCTTCACTGGTAGGCCAACAAAAAACCTCCTCGCCGTCTGGCGTAGGAGGTAGTAGCGCGAACCCGTGCGGGCTCGCGCTACGTGATAAGGATTACTCGGAACAAGTCGGTGCGAGCCACGGTCGTCTCCATTAACGGTCATCGTGCTAGTGCGACTACAGGATAACGCACCGTCAGACCGTCGCGGACGCTTTCGGCGTAACCTCCGGCAGCCACGGGACACGGGTCGTTTCGAATGCGGTTATTGAGTCCGCGTGCCGCAGGGTCAGGGCGATGTCGTCCAGGCCCTCCAGCAGCCGCCAGCGGGCGAAGTCGTCCAGCGCGAAGGGCGCAAGGATGCCGGCGGCCGGCACGGCGAGGGTACGCTCCGCCACGTCGACCACGACCTCAGCGGCCGGGTCGGCGGCCAGGGCCGCGAACACCCGCCCGACCGTCTCCTCGTCGGCTTCCACCGGCACCAGCCCGGAGCTGATGCAGTTGCCGCGGAAGATGTCGGCGAGCTTCGGCGAGATCACGGCCTGGAAGCCGAAGTCCTGCAGCGCCCAGACGGCGTGCTCACGGGAGGAGCCGCAGCCGAAGTTGGACCCGCCGACCAGGATCCTCGCCTCGCTGGCGCCCGGCTGGTTCAGCACGAAATCGGGGTCCTCGCGCCATGCGCCGAACAGCCCGGCGGCAAATCCGGTGCGCTCGACCCGCTTCAGCCAGGCCGCCGGGATGATCTGGTCGGTGTCGACGTCGCGCCGCTCCAGCGCGACCGCACGGCTGGCTATCCGCTGTATCCCTGGCATTTACATGTCTCCTGGCAGGCTGAAGTGGCCGGCGACGGCGGTGGCCGCCGCGACGGCGGGCGAGACGAGGTGAGTCCGGCCGCCGGGGCCCTGGCGGCCCTCGAAATTCCGGTTGCTGGTCGAGGCGCACCGCTCGCCGGGGGCGATGATGTCGCCGTTCATGCCCAGGCACATCGAGCAGCCGGCCGACCGCCACTCAAAGCCCGCCTGGGTGAACTGCTGATCCAGGCCCTCGGCCTCGGCCTCGGCCTTGACCCTGGCCGAGCCGGGCACCACCAGCGCCCGCACGCCGGCATGCACCTGGCGGCCGCGTACCACCTGCGCCGCGGCGCGGAGGTCCTCAAGCCGGCCGTTGGTGCAGGACCCGATGAACACCGCGTCCACGAAGATGTCCCTGATCGCGGTGCCCGGCTTGAGGTCCATGTAGGTCAGGGCGCGCTGGGCCGCCTGCTGCTGGCCGGGGGTCGCGAACGAGCCGGGCTCGGGCACGACATCGTCGATCGAGACGGACTGGGCCGGGGTAGTCCCCCAGGTCACGGCCGGGAGCAGGGCCGCCGCGTCGATCTTGATCTCCCGGTCGAAGACGGCGCCCTCATCGGTGACCAGCGAGCGCCAGTCCTCCAGCGCCTGCTCCCACAGCTGGCCGCGGGGAGCGTGCCGCCGGCCCTCGAGGAAGGCGAAGGTCGTGTCGTCCGGGGCGATCAGCCCCGCCCGTGCCCCGCCTTCGATCGACATGTTGCAGACCGTCATCCGGCCTTCCATGGACAGCGCCCGCACGGCCGCGCCCCGGTACTCGATGACCGAGCCCGCGCCGCCGCCCGGCCCGAGGGCCCGGATGATGCCGAGCACCAGGTCCTTGGCCGTCAGCCCCGGCGCCAGGTCACCGTCGACCGTCACCGCCATGGCCGCCGGCTTGGTCTGGCGCAGCGTCTGGGTCGCCAGCACGTGCTCGACCTCGGTGGTGCCGATGCCGAAGGCCAGCGCGCCGAAGGCGCCATGCGTGGAGGTGTGGCTGTCACCGCAGACCACGGTCATGCCGGGCTGGGTGAGGCCGAGCTGCGGGCCGATGACGTGAACGATGCCCTGGTCGATGCTGCCCAGCGCGTGCAGCGTGATGCCGTGGGCGGCGCAGTTGCGGCGCAGCCGGGCGATCTGCTCCGCTGCCAGCGGGTCGGCGATCGGGCGGTCGAGCCCCCTGGTCGGCACGTCGTGGTCCATCGTGGCCAGGGTCAGGTCCGGCCTGCGCACCTGCCGCCCGGCCAGCTCCAGGCCCTCGAAGGCCTGCGGGGAGGTGACCTCATGCACCAGGTGCAGGTCGATGAAGAGCAGGGGAGGCTCCCCCTGCGGGCTAGCCACGAGATGGCGGTCCCAGACCTTGTCGAACAGGCGTCCGCTCACGTTTGCGCTCACATCATCATGTCTCGGCGTCATGGCTCGCCATGAGGCCTCGGGTCACGGGCTTCACCTGTCTCACATAATGAGATAGGCTGCTCACACTATGGACACCCTACGACAGGCCGCGGCTGACGGCAACCGGAACGCGCGTTCGGGCGCGGACGGCACGGGCGTCGGCGTGCTCGACCGCTCGATGTCCCTGCTCGGCTTCCTCGCCGACGGCCCCCAGACCCTGCGCTCGCTCGCCGAGGCGAGCGGACTGCCGCGGCCGACGGCGCACCGGCTGCTGGTCGCGCTGGAGTCACACGGCATGGTGGCGCGGGATGCGGGGGGCGGCGCGTTCCGCCTCGGGCCCCGGCTGACCGAGCTGGCGGCGCGGGCTGGCGGCGGGCTGGAGCTCGGCTCGCTGGCCGCTCCCCTGCTGGGCCGGCTGCACGAGCGGACGGGCGAGAGCGTCCAGCTGTACGTGCGCTCCGGCGACCGGCGCCTGTGCATCGCGGCCAGGGACGCGAGCACCGGCCTGCGGGACAGCGTGCCGGTCGGCGCGCTGCTCCCGCTGGATGCCGGGTCTGGCGGGAAGGTGCTGCTGGCCTGGTCCGATGATGCCGAGCGGTTCCCGGCCGCGCCCGCCGCCGAGCTCGCGGCGGTGCGCAGGCGCGGCTGGGCGGCGAGCATCGCCGAGCGCGAGGCCGGCGTCGCGAGCGTCAGCGCGCCGGTTCTGGCCGGCGCCGGCGGACGGCTGCTGGCCGCCCTCTGCGTGTCCGGCCCGGTCAGCCGCCTGGGCCAGGCGCCAGGCCGGCTACTGGCCACCGACGTGGTGGCGGCGGCCAGGGACCTGGCCGCCCTGGCCGGCCCTGGCTAGCACAGGGGGTGCATCCAGCCGTACGGATCGGGCCGCTGCCCGAACTGAATGCCGACCAGCTCCTCGCGCAGCGCCGTCGTGACCGGGCCAGGCTCGCCGTCGCCGACCACCCATTCCAGGCCCGCTCCCCTGACGATCCCCACCGGGGTGATCACCGCCGCGGTGCCGCAGGCGAAGACCTCGGTGATCTCGCCGGTTGCGCAGCCCGCGCGCCACTGCTCGATGGACATCCTGCCCTCGAAGGCCGGGATGCCCAGGTCGGGGCCGAGCTTCAGGAGCGAGTCCCTGGTGACCCCGTGCAGCAGCGTGCCGGTGGGCGCGGGCGTCATCATCCGCGCGTCAGCGCCGCGGGAGTAGACGAAGAACAGGTTCATCCCGCCCATCTCCTCCACCCAGCGGTGCTCGGCGGCGTCGAGCCAGACCACCTGATCGCATCCGTTGCTGGTGGCCTGCTGCTGGCCCGCGAACGAGGCGGCGTAGTTGCCGCCGCATTTGGCCTCGCCGGTGCCGCCGGGCGCGGCCCTGGTGAGGTCCTGCGACAGCCACACCGACACGGGCTGGGCGGCGCCGCCGCTGAAATAGCCCGCCACCGGCGAGGCGATGACCGTGAACAGGTAGTCCGAGGACGGGTGATTGACCCCGAGTCCCCGTTCCGTGGCGATCATGAACGGCCGCAGGTAGAGGGTGTGCCCCTCGGCCTGCGGCACCCAGTCGCGATCCTGGCTCACCAGCAGCTCGATCGCGCGGACGAAGGCCGCCTCCGGCAGCTGCGGCATGCCCAGCCGGGCAGCGGACCTGTTAAACCTGGCCGCGTTCACCTCCGGCCGGAACGCGGCGATGCGGCCGTCACTCTGGCGGTAGGCCTTGAGTCCCTCGAAGATCTCCTGCCCGTAGTGCAGCACCGCCGAGGCGGGGTCCAGCACGATCGGGCCGTACGGCTCCAGGCGCCCGTCGTGCCAGCCACGGCCGTCCGACCAGCGGAGCGTGACCATGTGATCGGTGAAGACGCCGCCGAAGCCGGGCTCGGTCATGACGTTGTCCCGGTCCGCCGCGGCCAGTACCTGACCGGATGGGTAGATGCCGAAATCGATCTGCGGGCTCTGGCTGGCGGTCATCACGATTCCCTCCTCGCGGCCCGGATCGCGCCGGGCCGCGCAGGCATAGTTGAGGTGGGCGCTTAGCGGGCTGAGGCGGGTGGCTGCCGGTCGGGGGCCGGCGCCTCCGCCCGTGGTGCCGGCTGCGCTTCGGCCGGGTCCGGCGCGGCGTCGCCGCCGTTGTCACGGCGATCCAGGGCGACCTGCACGGCCTGCCGGGCGCGCGCCGCATCGTCGGCGGTGTTGGCTGGCGGGCTGGGCATTTGATTCTCAGGCACGGCGAATTCTCCTGACGCAGAGCATGTACGTGGCTTGTCAGGCTCCCCAGCTGGGGGCGATGCCGCAGCCTCGCGGAGGCGGGTCCAGGATGCGGATGCTGTCACCCTAGAAAACCTACTGCCGCCCTGAGCCAGAAGTCAGAAGGCCGGTGCGGTGCAGCGGCATCCCGAGGCTAGCGGCCAGCGCCTCATCCCGTAGCGGGTTGCTGGCCTGCCCTGATCAGGTCCCGCTACGGCTACTAAGGATGAGTACGTAGCGCCGCATGATATACGCATGGTAGCCGATTTCATCGGTGCGTGCCGCGCATAGCGTCCCGGCGCGTCCGCCCGGCGCTTGTTTGCCCAGGTGATGGCATGCTGTCGCCATGACCACAAGCTCTGCCCATAACGGGGGCGCCCGCGCCAGCCTCGCCATCCTCGGCGAGATCCAGCAGCGCGTTCTGTGGCTGGCGACCAGGATTGTCGACGCCGCCAATCATGACCGGGACACCGGCGACGGGGTCAAGGTGGGCGGTCACCAGGCCTCCAGCGCGAGCCTGGTGACGGTGCTGACCGCGCTGTACTTCGCGCACCTGGATGCCGCGGACAAGGTCAGCGTCAAGCCGCATGCCTCGCCGGTATTTCACGCGATCCAGTACCTGCTCGGCAACCTGGACCGCAGCTACCTGCCGATGCTGCGCGCGTTCGGCGGGCTGCAGTCCTATCCCAGCCGCACCAAGGATCCTGATGTGGTCGACTTCTCGACCGGCTCGGTCGGGCTGGGCGCGGCGGCGCCGCTGTTCGCGGCAGTCACCAGGCGTTACGTGGATGCCCATTTCGGCGCCCGGCCGCGGAGCCGGTTCGTGGCCCTGATCGGAGACGCCGAACTCGACGAGGGCAACATCTGGGAGGCCATCGCCGATCCCGCTACCGACGGCCTGGGCGATGTCATGTGGATCATTGACGTCAACCGGCAGTCGCTGGACCGGGTCATACCCGGCGTGCGGATCGCGCAGTGGGAGCAGCAGTTCACCGCCGCCGGCTGGCATGTGGTCGAGGCCAAGTACGGCACGAGGCTGCGCGAGGCGTTCGCCCGGCCGGGCGGCACCGCGCTGCGCGACTGGATCGACGTGATGCCCAACGAGCACTACCAGTCGCTCTTCGGCCTGGATGCCGCCGCCCTGCGGGTCCGCTTCCTGGACGGCGCGCCGGAGGCGGTACGGCAGCTATGCCAGGACGTCGGCGATGCGGATCTGGCCGGCCTGGTCACCGATCTGGCCGGGCACGACCTGAGCTCGCTGCTGGCGGCATTCGGTGAGTGCGATCAGGAGAAGAGCCGGCCTAGCGTCGTGTTCGCCTACACCGTCAAGGGATGGGGCCTGCCGATCGCGGGTAATCCGCGCAACCACTCAGCGCTGCTGTCGGTCGACCAGATACAGGAGATGCGGGCCCGGCTGGGCCTGACCCAGGACAGCGAGTGGGACAGGCTCGACCCGATGACGGCGGCCGGCCAGTGGGTGGCCCTGCGGCGCGAGCACCTGGCCCGTACGCCGGCGAGGGCCAGCTCCGGATCGGCGGCGATCACCGTGCCGCAGGCCACCGGGCAGCGCTCGGGGCGTCCGGTCTCGACCCAGGAGGTATTCGGCCGGATCCTGGTCGACCTGTCCCGCGACGACGGCGTGGCGCCTTACCTGGTCACTACCGCGCCCGACGTCGCCACCTCGACCAACCTGGCCGGCTTCATCAATCGCAAGGGGGTCTTCAGCCCGGACGCGCGCCGGGCGTGGAGCGAGGACTCGGTGCTGAAGTGGGCGGAAGGCCCTGACGGCCAGCACATCGAGCTCGGCATCAGCGAAATGAACCTCTTCCTGCTGCTCGGGCAGCTCGGGCTGTCCTTGGACCTGTCCGGCCAGGCGCTGCTCCCGGTGGGGACGGTGTACGACCCGTTCGTGCTGCGCGGCCTGGACGCCTTCATTTACTCGGTCTACTCGGGCGCCCGCTTCGTCGTCGCCGGCACGCCGTCCGGGGTAACGCTGGCCCCTGAAGGCGGTGCGCACCAGTCCACCATCACCGCCTCCGTCGGCCTGGAGCTGCCGAACGTGACGTTCATCGAGCCCGCGTACGCGGCGGCGCTGGACTGGCTGCTGTGCGGGGCGCTCCAGTCGATCGCCGCGGCCAGCGCCCCGGCACCGGGGACGGCCCCGGCCGAGGCCGGCTCCTACTACTTCCGCCTCACCACCAGGAGCATCGACCAGAAGCCGTTCGCGCAGGCGCGGGACCGGCTGGGCGATGCGATCTTGCGCCGCCAGGTCCTGGCCGGTGCCTACCGCCTGATCGACGCCGCCCAGGCTGGGGCAGCGGGAGCCCCCGCGGTCTACCTCGTCGGCTCGGGCGCGGTGCTGCCCGAGGTGCTCTCGGCGGCCGCCGAGCTCACCGACGAGGGCATCGCGGCCAGCGTCATCGACGTCACCTCGATTGACCGGCTCTACCGGGCCTGGCAGCGGACCCTGCGCCAGGCCGTCCGCACCGCGACCGCGCCGTCCATCCCCGGCGCGCTGCGCACCGTATTCGGTGACCGCGCGCCGATCGTGACGGTGCACGACGCCGCCTCGCACACGATGAGCTGGCTCGGCTCGGCCCTCGGCGTGCCCGCGGTCAGCCTCGGCGTCGACTCCTTCGGCCAGTCCGGCGCGGTCAGCGACCTGTACCGCGTGCACGACCTAGACGCAGGCTCCATCGTCAACGCCGCCCTCGCCGCCCTGTCGCTGCGGTAACGCAGAACGTCACTGGCGCGCCGCCTTCCCTGGCGCCGGACACCGCCCTCTTCCGGCCCGGCCGGACACGGTCGTGCCCTCGAAATGATCACGATACCGGGGTGATCATTGCCGCTGCGAGGAATATGGACTTCGATGAGGGCCATGCCCGCGCACCCAGGTCGAGGAGCTCTCATGATGGCCAGTCACCGCTCGCGCGTCGCCATCGCCATCAGCATCGCCGTCACGCTGCCGGGCCTGGGGCTGGGATCGGTAGCGCTGGCCAGCTCCAGCCAGGCCGCGCGGCAGCCTGCCCACTGCTCGGCGGGCGCGCGCACGCTCTCCAAGCTCGGCGATCACCTGTACCCGGACACCGGCAACGGCGGCTACACCAGCGTGCACACCGATGTCCGCCTGGTGTACGACGCGACCGCGAACCGGTTCCTGCCCGGTAACCACGTCGACCTCACCGACCGGGCCACGCAGTGCCTGACCAGCTTCAGCCTGGATTTCGAGCGCCGGTCGACGGCCAACCAGGCCGCGGGCCCGGACATGAAGGTCACCTCGGTCACCGTCAACGGGCGCCCGGCCTCCTTCACCTTCGTGCAGCCGACCTACCCGGGTGATCCGCACGGGCCGAACGACCCGAATCCGGCGGCCCACGAGGCCTCACAGCGCAACCCGGTCGGCGGCCCCGACCACAACCGGCTGCCGCCGGCCTGCACCCCGGAGCTGAAGTCCACCCGCTCGGCCACGCGAAACTCGCAGAACGGCCAGCAGTGCCCGGCCAACAAGCTCGTGATCACTCCCGCCCGGCCGATCAGGCATGGGGCACGGTTCAGGGTCGCGGTCTCCTACACGGGCAGGCCAGGCGTGCACACCGACGGTGACGGCACGACCGAGGGCTGGTTCAGGTCGGACAAGCCCGCCGGAGACGGCGGTTTTGTCACCACCGAGCCGGTCGGCACCGAGGACTGGATGCCGCTCAACGATCACCCGAGCGCCAAGCCGACCTATGACTTCTACGACACCGTGAACGCCGGCAAGACCGTGCTCGCCAACGGCGTGCTGAAGTCGAGGAAGCAGCATGCGCCGGACCCTGAGTTCCCGCACGGCTCGGTGACCTGGCACTGGCACTCCGCCGCGCCGGTGGCCAGCTATCTGGTCGAGGACAGCGTCGGCAGCTACAGCCTGACCGAGCGGACGGCCAGTAACGGCGTCAAGTATTACGAGGCGCAGGCGAGCTCGCTCAGCGCGGCGCGCAAGAAGAAGAATCTCGCGATCATGAACAAGCAGGAGAACATCACGCTGTTCGAGAGCCTCTTCAACGGGCCTTACCCGTTCACCTCGGACGGCGTCGTCGTCGGCAGGCCGTCAGCCAGCTTCGAGGAGGAGATGCAGACCATGATCACCTTCGCTGGAGGCGAGATCGACCTCGACACGCTCTACCACGAGAATATGCACCAGTGGTGGGGCGACAACGTCTCGGAGGCCAGCTACAACCTGACGTTCTACAAGGAGGGTCTCGCGACTCTCGGCGAGTACCTGTTCCACGCCCGGACCGCGCAGGCAAAAGCGGGCGGCCCCGGCACGCGGGCCGGTCGGCGGGCGTTCAACCGGAGCCTGATCAGGCAGTTCGACGCGAACTACGCGAGCAAGGGCAGGTTCTGGGCGGTCGCCCCCTCGAACGAGGTGCCTTACGGCCTGTTCGGCGAGGACGCGACCTACGCCCGGCCGGGCACCACCTACATCGCGCTGCGCCAGATCCTGGGCAGCGCCAACTTCGACCGGGCCCTGCATCAGATCCAGCGGCAGCGCGGTGGCGGCGACATCACCGAGCCGCAGCTGGAGGCGGCGTTCGCGCACTGGCTGCCCAGCCACAGCGCGGCATGCCAGTCCCGGCTCGGCCGGTTCTTCACCCAGTGGTTCGATACGGCCTACCCGGCCGGCGGGGGCGCCCACCGGCCGCAGATCACCGGGCCTGGCCTGGCCGGGCCCGGCTTCTACACCGGCGGCTGTACCCGGTAGGGACGGCCGCCGGGCCGCCGGGCCGCCAGCCCGCCACGGCCGTTGTGCCAAACTGAGCCAGACTGGCTTGCAATGGCACCAAAGTGGTGTCACAATGGCGTCATGGATCTCACGCCGTATGTCGACACCGTCCGCCGTCAGCTCGCGGTGGCCGCCGAGGCCGGGGGCGAAGAAGCGCGCGCCCTGGCCGACAGGCTCATTGAGCCGCTGGAGATGGCGGTGCGGGTCGCCCTGCTAGACGTGCTCTCCGCGGCCGCGGATGAGATCACGCGCGACCTGGCGCCGGGCTCAGTGGATCTGCGCCTGCGCGGGCGCGAGCCCAGTTTCGTCGTGGCGCCCCCTCCCGCCGACTACTCGTTCGAGGACCCGGAGCACGCCGGGGCCGATGTACCGGCCCCGGCGTCACCGGCCCTGGCGTCACCCGACGGCGAGGAAGGGGCCATGGCCAGGATCAACTTCCGCCTGGCCGAGCACCTCAAGAGCCGCGTCGAGGCGGCGGCCGGGCAGGCCGGGATCTCGGTCAACTCCTGGCTCGTGCGGGCGGCCGGGGCCGCGCTGGAGTCCGGCGACCGCAGTCCCGGCTCCGATCGGCGCGCCCCGCGGGGGGGCCAGCGCTACACCGGCTGGGTGCACTAGCTCCCCGCGGCACGCCACCCGCCCCGCGCCGCACGCGCGCCGCGACACCACAGTCCATGACTCGTCCCGCCCCCGGGACGCCCAGCTCACCCATCAGGAGGGATCACCATGCCCACTTTCGACACTCCCGCGCCGATTTCGGTCACAATTGACCTGGTTGTCGGTGACGCTCGTATCACGGCCAGCGACCGCGACGACACGGTCGTGGAGATACGCCCCAGCGACGCGTCACACGAGCCGGACGTACGGGCCGCGGAGCAGACCCGGGTCGAGTACGCGGCCGGCGCCCTGCTGGTCAAGGCTCCGAAGCAGCGCAGTCTCGGCCTGTTCGGCCAGGCCGGGTCGATCGACGTGACGATCGGCCTGCCCACGGGCTCGCAGGTGCAGGGCGACGCCTCGGTAGCGGCCTTCCGCTGCACGGGCCGCCTCGGCCAGTGCCGGGTCAAGACCGCGACCGGCGACATCCAGCTCGATCACGTCGGCGTGCTCGACCTGAGCACCGGTGCCGGCGCGATCATCGTGGATCACGTCACGGGCAGCGCCGAGGTAAGTACCGGATCCGGCCGGGTCCGCCTGCGCGAGATCGACGGCACCGCAGTGATCAAGAACTCCAACGGCGACAGCTGGATCGGCGAGATCACCGGCGACCTGCGGGTGAACGCGGCCAACGGCGACATATCCGTCGACCGCGCGAGCGCCGGGGTCACCGCCAGCACGAGCAATGGTGACGTCCGGGTCGGCGAGGTCGCACGTGGCTCCGCCGTACTCAAGACGAGCCTCGGCGAGATCGAGATCGGCATCCGCGCCGGCACCGTCGCCCGGCTCGAGGTGTCCACGCAGTTCGGCCGGGTGCACAACCACCTGGACACCACCGACAGCCCCGAGCCGTCCGAGGAGACCGTCGAGGTACGCGCCCGCACCAGCTACGGGGACATCGTGATCCGCCGTGCCTAGGAACCCGGAACTGAAGCTCACGGAACTGCACCGCCCCGGAGGAAGAGAGATGACAGCAACCACAGCGATGACCACGGCGATCCGGCCGGCGATCTCGGTCAGCGGGCTGCGGAAGTCCTTTGGCGGCACGGTGGTACTGGACGGCATCGACCTCACCGTGGCCGAAGGGACGATCTTCTCGCTACTGGGCCCCAACGGCGCCGGAAAGACCACCGTGGTGCAGATCCTGTCCACCCTGATCGCCGCCGATGGCGGCCAGGTGCGGGTCGCCGGCCACGACCTGGCGGCCGATCCCGACGCGGTGCGCGCCGCGATCGGCGTCACCGGCCAGTTCTCGGCGGTGGACAACCTGCTCACCGGCGAGGAGAACCTGCTGCTGATGGCGGACCTGCACCACCTGCCCAGGGGCGAGGGCCGGCGGCGTGCCGCCGCGCTGCTCGACGGCTTTGACCTGGCCGACGTGGCGAGGAAGCCAGCAGCGAGATATTCGGGCGGCACGCGGCGCCGGCTCGACCTGGCCATGACCCTGGTCGGCCGCCCGCGCCTGATCTTCCTCGACGAGCCGACCACCGGGCTTGACCCCCGCAGCCGCCGCACCATGTGGCAGGTCATCCGCGCTCTGGCCGCCGACGGAGTCACCATCTTCCTCACCACCCAGCACCTGGAGGAGGCCGACCAGCTGGCCGACCGGATCGCGCTCCTCGACCACGGCAGGCTGGTCGCCGAGGGAACTGCCGATGAGCTCAAGCGCCGTATTCCCGGCGGCCACATCCGCCTGCAGTTCACCGACCCGCGGGCCCTGGAATCAGCGGCCCTGGCCCTAGGCGCGGTATCGCGCGATGACCAGGCACTGGCCCTGCAGGTGCCAGGCGACGGCAGCCTGGCCTCGCTGCGGGCCCTGCTCGGCCAGCTCAGCGGCGCATCGGTCGAGGCCGGCACATTGTCGATCCACACTCCCGACCTCGACGACGTCTTCTTCGCCTTTACCGGCCACCCCGATCCACAGAAAGGCAGCCCGCGATGAGCACCCTGTCGTACGCCGTCACTGACTCGGCGGCGATGCTGCGCCGCAACCTGCGGCACCTCCAGCGCTATCCGTCGATGACCCTGATGCTCGTCGGCCTGCCCGTCGTGATCATGCTGCTGTTCGTCTACGTGTTCGGCGGCACGCTGGGTGCCGGGCTCAGCGGCATCTCCGGCGGCCGTGCCGCCTACGTCAACTACGTCGCTCCCGGCATCATCCTGCTGACCGTGGCCGCCGCGGCGCAGGGAACGGCCATATCGGTCGCCATGGATATGAGCGAGGGCATCATCGCCCGGTTCCGCACCATGGCCATCTCCCGCGCCTCGGTGCTGACCGGCCACGTCCTCGGCAGCCTGATCCAGACCATGCTCAGCATCGCCGTCGTCATCGGCGTCGCGCTGCTCATCGGATTCCGGCCCGCCGCGGGCCCGCTGGCCTGGACCGCGGCCGTGGGAGTCCTCGCGATGACCGCCTTCGCGCTCATCTGGCTGTCGGTCGCGCTCGGCCTGGTCTCCAAGAGCGTCGAGACCGCCAGCAACCTGCCCATGTTCCTGATCCTGCTGCCGTTCCTCGGCAGCGGCTTCGTCCCCACGGGGACGATGCCGGCCGGACTGCGCTGGTTCGCGGAGTACCAGCCCTTCACCGCGGTCACCGAGACGCTACGGGGGCTGCTCACGGGTACCCCGGTCGGCAGTAACGCGATCATCGCCATCGCCTGGTGCGCCGGCATCGCGCTGCTGGCCTACCTCTGGGCGAGGAAACTGTTCAGCCGCCCGCCCGCACGGCCCGCCTAGCTTTATTGAGCAAGCATCAATAAAATGGTGGCCGTGATCGCAGACGTCAGCCGGCCGCGGCTCAGCCCGCAGAGCCGCCAGCGCCTCAGCCCGCAGGCCCGCCGGGCCCAGCTGATCGCCGTCGGCGTGCGGTTGCTGCAGGATCGCCCGCTCGCTGACCTCGCGCTGGAGGACGTGGCGGCGGCCGCCGGGATCAGCCGCGCGCTGCCGTTCCACTACTTCGCCAGTCGCACCGAATTCCATGTGGCCGTGCTCGAGGCCGCCGGCGAGGAGTTCCTGCGCGCTACCGACCCGGCGCCCCACCTGCCGCCCCATGACCGGCTCCGGGCGGGCATCGAGGCCTACCTGGACTGGGCCGGGGCCAGGCGATCGGAGTACCTGGCCCTGACCCGCAGCGCAGCGGGCGCCGATCCGGCCCTGCGGGAAGTCTTTGAGCGAAGCCGCGATGCCCTGGTCGATCGCCTCGTGCTCGGCATGGATGCCGACCCGGCCGAGCCCCTGCTGCGGCTGGCCGTGCGGGGCTGGGCCGCGATGACCGAGGAAATGGTCGCCGCATGGAGCCAGCAGCGACCCGTGCCGAGGGCGGACCTGGTCGCCGTGATCGAGCAGGCCTTCACGTCGTCGGTGGCGGCTGTCGCGCGCCGGGTCCCGTCGACCAGGGCCGCTATTGACCGCTACATCCACCTAGGAGGTACCTGTGACCAGCGATGACCCCGCCGCCGTCGCCGGCGGATCTCTCCCGGCCCGGGTTAAGTTCGCGATCATCGGCGCCGGCTTCGCCGGGCTGGGCGCGGCCATCCGGCTGCTGCGGGCCGGTCAGAGCGACCTGGTGGTGCTGGAGCGGGCGGCGGAGGTCGGCGGCACCTGGCGGGACAACACCTATCCCGGCTGCCGGTGCGATGTGCAGTCCAACCTGTACTCGTTCTCCTTCGCGCCGAATCCGCGCTGGAGCAACACCTACCCGTCACAGCCTGAGCTCAGGTCCTACCTGAATCGCGTGGCCGCGCGACGCGGAGTACTCCCGTACGCCCGTTTCGGGTGTGAAGTCACTGATGTCCGGTGGGACGAGGCCGCGCGGCTGTGGCGGCTGACCACGACGCGCGGAGTGCTGGCCGCGCAGTACGTGATCGCGGGCGTCGGATCCCTGGTCGAGCCGTCGCTCCCGGACATCCCCGGTATCGGCCGCTTCGAAGGCACGATCATGCATACGGCGCGCTGGGACTCGTCCTTCAGCCCGGCCGGCCGCCGGGTCGCCGTCATCGGCACCGGGGCCTCGGCCATCCAGGTCGTCCCGTCCATCCAGCCGCAGGTCGAGCACCTGACCGTCTTCCAGCGCACGGCTCCCTACGTGGTACCGCACACCGGCCGGCCGGTCAGGCCCTGGCAGCGCAGTGCCTACCGGTTCGTCCCCGGCGCGCAAGTCGCGTCGCGGCTCGCCACGTACTGGATGCGGGAGCTGATGGTCTTCGGGTTCGTGAAGAATCCGGCGATCCTGAAGAAGGCCGAGGTGGTCTGGCGAAGGCACATGGAGCACGCGGTCAGCGACCCGGCCAAGCGCGCGAAGCTCACCCCCGACTACGACCTGGGCTGCAAGCGGGTCCTGCCGTCCAACGACTTCTACCCGGCCGTGGCCGCGGACAATGTCGACATCGTGACCGAGAAGATCGTCGAGTTCCGGCCGGGCGCCATCGTGACGGCCGACGGGCAGGAGCATCCGGTGGACACGGTCATTCTCGCCACCGGGTTCCACGTGACCGACAACCCGATGTTCGGGAAGGTCACCGGGCGCGACGGCCGGACGCTCGCCGATGCCTTCGGCCAGACCTACCTGGGCACCGTGGTGCCGGGGTTCCCCAACTACTTCCACCTGACCGGGGCCAACACCGGGCTCGGCCACTCCTCCATGGTCTTCATGATCGAGAGCCAGCTGGCCTATATCGTCAGCGCGGTCCGCGCCATTGACGCGGCCGGGGGCGGCGCGGCCGAGGTCAGGCCGCAGGTCGCCGCCGCCTACAACGCCGAGCTCCAGCGCAAGCTGCCCGCCACCGTGTGGGGCTCGGGCTGCGCGAGCTGGTATCTCGACAAAGACGGCCGCAACCTGACGCTCTGGCCCGGTTTCACCTTCGACTTCCGCCGGCGGACCCGCCACTTCCGCCCGTCCGAATTCACCCTCAGGCGGACGGGCGAGCGGCGGCCCTAGTACGGAAGTCGGACTTCGTGATCTGACATCAGGCTCCGCGCGTCAGCTTGCGATGCGGGCTTCGATGCCGTCGAGGAGGAACTCAAGGCCGATCCGGAAGGTCTCGTCGGCGCTCAGGTGGGGGCCGTCACGTACGACCGTGGCCAGTGCGGGGAACCGCCCTGTCGCGAAGGTCCGCGTCAGGTAGGGCCCGTAGGCGGCCTGGAACTGCTTGATGTCCATCCCGCTGGCCCGCTCGGCGCGTCGCTCGGCGATCTCCCTGCGTACCGCGCCGGTCACGTACGCGTTGACCGCGGCCACCGCCGGCACGACGGTGTCCAGGTCAACACCGCCCATGGCGGCCAGCACGGCATCCCCGGTGGCCAGCGTGTTCGGCCCGAGCTGGGGCCGCCCGCCGATCAGGTCGGCGAGCCATTCGTGCTGCTGGGCGGCCTGTCGGGTGGCTTCGGCGAGGGAGCGCAGCACCTGGCGCCAGTCGTCTCCGGTCGGCCGGATCTCGGCGTGGACCGCGTTGACCATCAAGTCGAGCAGTTCCTCCTTGGTGGCGATGTAGCCGTACAGCCGCATCGGCCCCACGTCCAGCGCCGCAGCGACCTTGCGCAGCGATACCGCCACCAGGCCGGCCGCGTCGGCCAGCTCGATCGCAGCTCGAACGATCCGCTCCCGGCTCAACGGGGCCAGCACCGGCCGATCCGACGGCTCCGGCCTCTCCCACACCAACATGCGCCCGACGATACCCCGCTTGAGCGCTACAGTGATATCGCTCAATACAATGTATTGAATGATACGGTGGATCGGAGGCAATCGTGAACATCGCCATCGTCGGAGCAGGCCTGGGCGGCCTGGCCCTCGCCCGCGTGCTGCACATGAACGGCATCGACGCCGTCGTGTACGAACGCGAACCGTCACGCGAGGCGCGCGGCCAGGGCGGCATGCTCGACATCCACTCCGGCCAGCGGGCGCTTCGCGAGGCCGGTTTGATCGAGCAGTTCTACGCGATCGCCCGGGGTGAAGGCCAAGACATGCGTCTTCTCACCCCGGACGGCACCCTGCTGTTCCAGGAGGACACGCCCGCCGCCGCCCCGCTTGAGCGACCTGAGGTCGACCGCGCCGATCTGCGCAACCTGCTGCTGGACTCCCTCCCCGAAGATGCGGTGCACTGGGGGCACGCGTTCAAATCCGCCGACAACGGGCTGCTGCACTTCGCCGACGGCAGCAGTGCGACGTATGACCTGCTGGTCGGCGCGGACGGCGCGGCCTCCCGGGTCCGCACGCTGCTCACCGACGCCCGCCCCGCGCATATCGGCCAGAACGTCGTCGAGATCGGCATCCCCGATATCGACCGCACACACCCCGACCTCGCGGCGATGGTCGGGCGCGGCAACTACTGGGTGCTCGGCAACGGAATATCCCTGGCGGCACAACGCAACGGCGACGGCCGGGTTCGCATAGGCCTGAGCTTCTACAACACCGCAGAGGACTGGTTCGCCACCAGCGGGATCCCGTTCGACGACCCGGCCGCCGCCCGGGCGCGGCTGATCGAGCTGCTCCCCGGCTGGGACTCACGGTTCACCGCGCTGATCGCGGCCTGCGACGACACAGTCGTGCCGCGGTCGATCGCCACACTCCCGATCGGCCTGACCTGGCCGTCGACGCCAGGCGTCACGCTGGTCGGCGATGCCGCGCACCTGATGCCGCCGACCGGGCAGGGCGCCAACATGGCGCTGCTCGACGGCGCCCTGCTCGGCCGCGCGCTGGCCGCGCACCCGGACGACTTCCCCGCCGCCGTCGAAGAATACGAACGCGAGATGTTCGAACGCACCAGCGCTGCCGCCCGGATGTCCGCAGACATGAAGGAGTTGCTGATGTCACCGGACGCAGCCCAGAAAATGCTCGCATTCTTCCAACCCGGCTGAAGGCGACCACATACGCCCAGAAAACCGACTGCCGTACCAGGCCTCGCTACTTCGGCGACAGTAATTCGGCACGAGGTCTTTTGGGAAGGGTCGGAATAACGGCCACAGACGGAGAATCCGATGACTGACAGGAATCCGGTTCCGGAGAACGGCGACGATGCGGTCCGCGCCGGGCCCGCTGGCCGTCGCCCCGATCACAGCCCGGCGATACGCTCAATGACGTGACCATGGATGCCGGATGGCTGGAGAGCGAGATCTCCGGCCTGGCCGCGCGCTGCGAGGAACTCCGGCAGGCTTCCACGCTGCCGGGAGCCGAGCTGGAGCCCGTGCTCGCGGCGGCCTTCGCCGAGCTGGCCGGGGCGGTCAATGCCCTGGCCGTGGTGCGCAATCAGGGCAAAGCGCAAGCGGCCAGTGATGCGTCCGCCGACCGGCTGCACGCGGAGCGCCGGCTCTTGCACGCCATGTTCCAGGACGCGCCGGTGCCGATGTTCCTGCTGGGGAGCGACGGTACCGTCCGCCGGGCGAACCGGCGGGCCGGCGAGCTGCTCGGCTTCCGGCCGGGCTACGCGACGGGGAAGCTCTTCACCGCGTTCATCGACCTGCCCTCCCGCGCCGCCGCGCAGACCCAGCTGGCTGCCGCCCTGCGCACTGGCGACCCCCGGCAGATCCGGTGCGGCCTGCTCGGCGCGGAAGGCCGGCTGGACAAGATGCTGGACATCGTCAGTGTCACCCCGGAAGGGGAGGCCCGCCAGCTTCTGGTGGCCGCGACCCAGCCCGCGCCGAAGCCGTCAGGCCCCTCCCCCGGCACAGCCTCGCGGCCGGCCGCGAGGCCGGGACTCAACCCGGACGCGGACCCGGCCGCGGGCCGGGCCGAGGGATCCGCTGCGAGCACTGCCGCGGGCACCCTGCAGTCGATGACCGGCCGCCTCGACCTGATGAGCGCCGTGGCCCGCCTGCTGCTGGAGAACGCCATGTTCAGCGAGTCGGTCATGCTGCAGCGGTGCGCCCGGCTGCTCGCCGACAAGCTCGCGGCCTGGGTGATCGTCGACATAGAGCGGGAACGGCGGCTGCGCCGGCAGTACGTGGCCGGCCCGCAGGACAAGCGGTCCGCTGAACTGGTCCGTTCTGTGGCCGCCATTGATCCGCAGCCTGACTCCGTGCCGTGGCTGGTACATGATTCGGGCAGCTCGTTCCTGACGGCGCACGCGGAGGACACCGGCCTGCTCGGCGCCGGGCCGCAGGACATTCCCCTGCTCATGAGCCTCGCCGTGACATCGGTGCTCAGCGTCCCGCTATCGGACGGCGAGCGCGGTTACGGGACCCTGACCCTCGCCCGCCCGGCCAGCGACCGGCCGTTCGGCCTCGCCGAGCTGGGGCTGGCCGAGGAAATCGGAGAGGAGCTCGCCCTGGCGATCACGGTGGACCGGATGTTCAGGCAGCGCTCCCAGATCGCCGACGCCCTGCAGGCCAGCCTGATCCCGCATGACCTGCCGGAGATTCCCGGTGTCGACCTGGCCGCCGTGCATGTGGCGGCGACCGAGAGCCAGGAGGCGGGCGGCGACTTCTACGATGTGCACCGCAGCCAGGAAGGCTGGGGCATCGCGATCGGCGACGTGTGCGGCAAGGGAGAGCACGCGGCGGCCGTCACCGCGGCGGCCCGGCACGCGATCCGGGTGATCGGGCACTGGGAGCCCGATCCGGCCGAGGTGCTGCGCCAGGCCAACGAGATCATGCTGGCCGAGAAATTCGGCGGCCGGTTCGTGACCGCCGATACGGTCCATGTCCGGTGGCGCGGCCGGGCCCTGCATGTGGTCCTGGGCAGTGCCGGGCATCCGGGCCCGCTGCTGGTGACGCCGGACGGGCGGGTGCGCGTGGTGAGCGGCGGAGGGCTGCCGCTCGGCATCTTCCCCGACGCGGACCCGACGGCGCAGGAGCTGGATCTGGCCCGCGGCGACGTGCTGTTCTTCTGCACGGACGGAGTGACCGGGGCCCGTGGCCCGGATATGACCGGCTTTGAGGACCGCCTGATCGATGAGCTGGCGGCGCTGGCGGGCCAGCCGCCCGCCCAGATCGTGTCCAGCATGCGCAAGACGGTGCTGGATTTCTGCGGCGGCAGGCCGCACGACGACATGACCATGCTGGCCCTGCGGGCCGGAGCACCGCCGCACTAGGTGACCAGCGGCGGCCGCCGCCCGCATCCAGTCCCGGGTGGCGTCCGCCGCGGCAGGTCACTTCTTGAAGGCGTCCTTAACCTTCTCGCCGGCCTGCTTGAGGTTGCCAGATACCTGATCGGCCTTTCCCTCGGCTTCCAGGTACTCGTCCCCGGTCGCCTGGCCGGCCTTTTCCTTGACCTTGCCCTTGATTTCCTGGGCCTTGTCGGCTGCCTTGTCCTCCGTTGACATGCTGCGGCTCCTTCCAGTGCGGTGTGACTCGCACTCCAGTGTCCGCAGGGCGCCCGGCTAAACAGGCCAGGGCGACCGCTCGCCTGGCGGCGGGGCCGTTCCTACGTTCGCAGACCCGGCTCCTACGGCTCGGAGACCCCGGCGCTCAACGCCTGATCCACGGTGTCGTAGAGCGGCAGCCGGTCGGCCAGGCCGGTGATCCACAGCGCCTTGGTATAGCGGTAGCGCGCTCCGGCCAGCGCCAGCGTCCCGCCCGCGGCCACGAGCTTCTTCCAGTGACCGACGATCACCGCCAGGGCACTGGTATCCATGAAATCAACCGCGGAAAGGTCCAGGATGACCCAGTTGTGCTCCCGGCGCGCCTGCGTCAGGCAGTCGTCGAACTGCTGGCTCATCACGATGTCCAGGTCGCCGCGAACGGTAACGATCATCTTTCCGTCCCGTGGCTCGGCCGACAGGCTCAGGGCTTCCACGCTGCGCTCCCAGGAGGGTATGCCGTAGGCAGGGGGCGGCACTCCCGCCTCAAATAGTATGCTGCTGATTGTCTCCCGCGGGGCCGCATGCACTCCCTGCGACTGGGAACAGGCTAACCCGATGACTGATTTCATGATCTCACCCGCGCTCGGCGCCACGCCGGTCGCGGGTAACCGTGTCGGCGAGCCCGTGCGCCTTCCCGCAGGCGGGCTAGTCCGGGTGCACCATGGCTGATGCGGCCGTCCCTGCCCAGGGCTTCAGCCACGTGGCGCTGTTCTACGGCAGCACGCAGGAGTACCTGGCTGCCGTGCTGGCTCATCTGCAGGCGGCCCTGGAGCGCGCCGAGCCGACCTTCGTGGCCGTGCCGGGGCCGAAGGCGCAGATGCTGCGCGAAGGACTGGACGGCGCGGCCGAGAAAGCCGTCTTCGCGGACATGACCGAGCTAGGCCGCAATCCGGCGCGGATCATTCCCCGGGTGCGTACCTTCATCGACGACCACCCTGGCCAGCGGGTCAGCCATGTGGGCGAGCCGATCTGGCCGGCCAGGACCCCCCCGGAGATCATCGAGGCCACCCGGCACGAGGCGCTGGTCAACCTGGCGTTCTCCGGCACGGCCTCCACCATCTTGTGCCCCTATGACATCGCGGCCCTCCCGCCGTCGGTCGTGGCCAGTGCCCGGCGCACCCACCCGGCGGTGCTCCAGCAGGGCCAGCGGCTGGCCAGCCCCGAGTACCTGGCGGCCCCCCGCACGCCGCCCGAGTGGGACCTGCCGCTGCCGCCGCCCCCGGCGGACGCCGAGAGTCTCACCTACACCACGGACCTGCGTGCGGCACGCCGCCTGATCAGCGCCCACGCGCAGCGGGCCGGAGCGACCGAGGACGCGACCGCCGACCTGGTGCTGGCCGTCGGCGAGGTGGCCGCCAATACCCTGCGCCACACCGGCGGCCGCGGCACGCTGCATGTCTGGCACACCCCGGATGAGATCCTCTGTCAGATCGACGACATGGGCCGGATCACCGATCCGCTCGCCGGCCGGCTGCGCCCTCCCCCTGATGCCCCGCGCGGCCACGGACTGTGGCTGGTCAATCAGATCTGCGACCTCGTCGAGCTGCGGTCCGGCTGGACGGGCACCAGCATCCGGATGCACATGCGGCTGGCCTAGCCGGGCCCAGATGCGGCCGCCCGCAGCACCCGCCCCGCCGGCCGCTAGCATCCGCGCATGAACGACACCGCTGACGCCGCGGCCGCCTGGGACGCGCAGTACGGTGCCGGACGCTACCGCAACGAGCCTGCGGTGGCATTCATCAGGGACATCCGCATCGCCGCCAGCGCGGCGGGCTGACCCGCGGCCTCTGCATCGGCTGGCCAGTGGTCCCAGTGGGAAGCCATCTGGCGCAAGAACGGCTGACCGCGGGCCGCCAGCCAGATCCGCCGCCCGGGCAGACCCCCTGGCCGGCCAGGCCGCCCCGGCCACACCTCAGCTGGTGTGGTGGACCTCCTGGAGCCCGTAGACCGGCGTCGGGATGCCGGCCTGGCGGGCCTTGAGCTGCAGCGCGAGGTACAGCGAGTAATGCCGTGACTGGTGCAGGTTGCCACCGTGGAACCACAGGCCCTCCTGCTGCGTCGGCTTCCACATATTGCGCTGCTCGCCTTCCCATGGCCCAGGGTCCTTGGTGGTATCCGAGCCGAGGCCCCAGCACTTGCCGACCTTGTCGGCCACCTCGGGTGAGATCAGGTCCGCGGCCCAGCCGTTCATCGAGCCGTATCCGGTGGCGTAGACGACCAGGTCGGCCGGCAGCGTCGTGCCGTCCTGCAGCACGACGGCGTCCTGCGTGAGGTGGTCGACCTGCCCGCTGGCCAGCTTCACCTGCCCGTTTGCCACCAGGTCGGCCGCGCCGACGTCGATGTAGTAGCCAGAGCCGCGGCGCAGGTACTTCATGAACAGCCCCGAGCCGTCGTCGCCCCAGTCATGGTCGAAGCCGGCCGCCTCGAGGCGATCGTAGAAGTCCCTGTCCCGCTCCCGCATCTGGTCATACAGCGGGATCTGGAACTGGTGCATGATCCGGTAGGGCAGCGACGCGAAGACCATGTCCGCCTTCTCGGTCGTCATCCCGGACGCGACGGCCTGCTCCGAGTAGAGCGCGCCCACCCCGATCTCCATCAGCGAGTCGGACTTGACGATATGGCTGGACGAGCGCTGCACCATCGTCACGTTCGCGCCGTTCTCCCACAGTGCGCCGCAGATGTCGAAGGCCGAGTTGTTGGACCCGATGACCACGCACGTCTTACCCCGGTACGCGTCCGGGCCCGGGTGCGCGGACGAGTGATGCTGGTCGCCGCGGAAGACATCCATGCCGGGGAACGACGGCAGATTCGGCTTGCCGGACACGCCGGTGGCCAGGACGAGCTGGGCCGGGCGCAGCACGACCGGCCGACCCTCGCGCTGGAGGCGGACAGTCCACCGGCGAGCCGTTTCGTCGTAAGAAGCGCTGGTGGCCTCGGTGCCGCCCCAGTAGTTAAGTTCCATGATCTTGGTGTAGGACTCGAGCCAGTCAGCGATCTTGTCCTTGGGCGCGAAGACCGGCCAGTTGTCGGGGAACTTCAGATAGGGCAGGTGGTCGTACCAGACCGGGTCGTGCAGGCAGAGCGACTTGTAGCGGCTGCGCCACTGGTCACCGGGACGGCTGCGCTTGTCGATGATGATCGTCGGCACGTCGAGCTGACGGAGCCGGGCGCCCAGCGCGATGCCGCCCTGGCCGCCGCCGATGATCAGCACGTACGGCTGGTCGGAGGAGCCGAGCTCGGACGCCTCGTGCTCACGTTCTTCCAGCCAGGTCGCCCGGTCGCGGTAGGCGCCGTGCCGCACCCCCTTCGGGCGGCTCAGGCCGTGCGGTTCCTCGTGGCCCGCCAGCTCATACAGGGTGGTCAGCAGCGTCCAGCCCAGGCCGTCGCGCAGGCGCAGGTGCCCGGTCCCCCGGCCGACGGCAGTCTCGAACTCGATCCAGGCCTCGATCACGCCCCCGGCCTCGGCGGGCTCCTCCCCGTCGGTGATCCGCCAGCCGCGCGGCTGCACCCGCGGCAGCGTCTCGGCCAGCATCGCGGCGATCGCGGCGGGGCCCTCAAGCGTCCTGATGTTCCAGGTAAACGCGATCAGATCGCGCCAGTAGGAGTCGGCCAGGAACAGGGCGGCGGCCGCGCCGGCATCACCGGCCGCCAGCGCGTCCTCGAATGCGGACAGCCAGGTTGTCACCGTGGCTGCGGTCTCGCTCTGCTGGACGGTTTCGGTCATATTCACAGCCTGTCACTACCGCGGATGACATACCACCAGCGCGAGGGCTCAGGCGGGCAGCTTCGGGGGCAGGCCGAAGGCGGTGAGGTCGGCGGACAGGAAGGCGACAACCTCGGCCACCCGACCGTCGCGGATGGTGAGGACGTCAAGGCCGCCGGGCACGTACGCGTCCGCGTCGTCCTGCCACAGGTAGGTGCCGAACGCGAGCTGCCCGTTGGCGGATGTCGGCAGGAACCGCCACCGGGACCGCAACGGCCCGTCCGCCAGGAACGCCCGAATCTCGCCGGGACCGCAGTACCACTGCGGCAGCGGCGGCATCGAGTACCGGGCATCGTCGGCGAGCATCGCGACGATCGCGTCGACGTCGCGGGCGTGCCATGCGTCCGTCCAGCGAGTGACGATCCCGTCGATGCCAGCGGGACCGAGCTCGCGCAGGACCGCCTGCTGGCTGACGCCGGGCGAGCCGACTACCTTGCGCGCGCGCTGCAGCGCGCTGTTCACCGAGGCGGTGGAGGCGTCGAGCAGGCCGGCGACCTCTGCCGCGGAGAAGCCGAGCACGTCGCGCAGGATCAGCACGGCGCGCTGCCGTGCGGACAGATGCTGCAGCGCCGCGACGAAGGCGAGCTCCACGCTTTCGCGCGCGAGGTGCTGCGCCTCGGGCGTCGCGTCGGGGTAGGGCTCGAGCCAGCTGATCTCGGTCTCGGCCGTTCCGGGCAGGACATCGGTCGGCAGCTCGCGCCGGCCGCGCCGCTCGATGGCGGTGACGCAGCGGTTCGTCGCGATCTTGTAGAGCCAGGCCCGGACGAAGCCGCGCTCGTCGAGCCGGCCGACGCCGCGCCAGGCCCGGACGAACGATTCCTGCACTGCATCCTCGGCGTCGTGCAGGGATCCCAGCATCCGGTAGCAGTGGGCCAGCAGCTCGCCGCGGTACGGGCCGACGAGCCGCTCGAAGGCGTCGCCGTCGCCGGACCGGGCGGCGTCCAGGAGGTCGGCGGGTGCGCTCATGCGACCATTCTGGCCTGCCGCGATGATTTTGACGGCTGGCGCGGGTTCCACCGGTGACACCCCATCATGAGGAGGCCGATATGTCCGACGAGCAGCAGATCCGCGCCCTGATCGAGCGCTGGGCGATCGCCGTGCACGACGCAGACATGGACACCGTGCTGGCCGATCACGATCCGGACATCGTGATGTTCGACGTTCCGCCGCCGGACCAGGGCGTGCGCGGGATCGATGCCTATCGCGAGACCTGGCCGCCATTTTTCGAGTGGCAGGCCAGCGGGGCCGTGTTCCAGATCGAGGCCCTGGACGTCATGGCCGGCACCGACGTTGCCTTCGCATACGCGCTGCTGCGGTGCGGGACACCTGCGGACTTCGCGCGTCAGCCCGGCCAGCGCCTGCGGCTCACGCTCGGCCTGCGCAAGTCCGATGACCGCTGGATCGTGGTCCACGAGCACCACTCGTTCCCGGATAGGACCGGCTCGCCCGAGGCATAGGGCCCGAGGCCCAGGGCACCGAGGCCAGGCGGAGACAGATGGCCTCTACCAGCCGCGCAGGTCAATCGGCCAGGTGCCGGTGACCTCGTCTCCTGAGTACAGGTGAAGCCGCTCGTGATACGACATTGTCGGGTCGACGTGGCCGGGAACCAGGCGCACGAGCTCCCCGACCGGGCGGCTGGGCGCGAACGTGGTGTGCTCGTCCGAGCAGAACCACACCTTCGCGCCCTCGATCTGCGGCTTGCCGCGGTCCATCCCGAGCGCCTTGAGGCCCGCGTCGGCGACCGCCCAATCGCCGTTGCTGGAGACCACGGTGGCCAGCACGAAGAGCGCCTGCCGGAATGGCAGGTCAAGCTTGGAGTAGGCCACATCCATCAGGGCGTACGACCCGGCCTGGATCTCGGAGGCCCAGACGTTGCAGGCATAGGTCCCCGTTCCCCCGGCGGAGATCACCTCGCCGCCGACGTCCCGGTGCGCGGCCATCAGCAGCTCCATCGCCGTCCGGCAGCGCTCGGCGCGATCGGCGCTATCCTCAAGGCCGACCACATGGCCCTCGTAGCCCATCACGCCGCGAACCTCCAGACCGCGGCGCCGCGCCGACCGGGCCAGCTCGCCGGCCCGGTCGGGCGCGCAGCCGCACCGCGGCAGGCCGACGTTGACGTCGATGAGCACCTGCCGCACGCCGCCGGCCACGGCGGCGTCAATCGTCTCGGGTGAATCGATGGCCACCGTCAGCTGGACGCCCGCGCGGACCAGGGCCCCGAGCCGACCAGCGTCCAGGACCTCGTTGGCCAGCAGGAGGTCACCGCCGAGGCCGACCGCGGCCATGCCCTCGCACTCGCGGATGGTGGCGCAGGCGAATCCCTGGTGACCGCCGCTGGCCTGCCGCCTAGCCAGGCTGGTGCACTTATGGGCCTTGACGTGCGGGCGCAGCCGTCCGCCGGGCAGGGCGGCGGACATCGTGGCGATGTTGTGCTCAAGCGCTTCCGCGTCCACGATCAGCGCGGGAGTGGCGAGCTGGCTGATCTTCACGCGCTGACGGTGATCGGTCGCGGCCGCGAGAGTCCTGGCCTAGCGCGAGACGGATCTGGCCGGGCCGTCCTGGCGCTGGCCATCGACCGTGAGCTCCACCCGCTCGCCGTAGAAGCACATCAGGCCGGCGATGCCCTCGGCCTGCGGGATCGGGTTCTGGTAGCTCCAGACGAGATCGTCGTGGACCTCGCCGCCGAGGTCCGCTGACCAGTACGACGCCTGTCCCTTGAACGGGCAGGTGCTCTGGCTGCTGGTGGGCCGCAGCAGATCCGTACGCACGTCCTCGCGGGGGAAGTAGTACCGCGCGGGCAGCCCGGTCTCGGCCAGGACGACAGCCCGATCCGATTCCGCCAGCTTCTCGCCGCCGAGGGTGACCTCGATGTGGGCGCCTGCGGGGGTAATAGTGATCTGGTGTGCTGATGCCATGCGGTGCACAACCGCCGTGCGGCCGCGATGATTCCGTTCGCTGGATCGGGCGGCCACCGCGGCCCGGGGCTACCGTATGGGTGTGGCGTTGCTGGAGCGAGAGCGGGAGCTCGCGGGCGTCGATGCGCTGCTGGCGGGCGGTGGCGTCCTGGTGGTCGAGGGTGGTGCCGGGATCGGCAAGACGTCGCTGCTGGAGGTGGCGTGCCGACGGGCGGGCGAGCTTGGCCATGAGGTCCTGCGGGCTCGCGGGTCGGACCTTGAGGCCGGTTTCGCGTTCGGAGTGGTCCGCCAGCTGTTTGAGCGAAGGCTGGCCCGCTCCGGTCCAGCCGAGTGCCGTGAGCTCATGGGCGGGCCGGCCAGCGCGGTGCGAGCGTTGTTTCCTGGCGCGCCGGCGGATGCCGGTGCCCACGACACGTCCTTTGCGGTCCTGCACGGCCTGTACTGGCTCGCGGCGAACCTCGCCGCCCGCCGGTCGGTGCTGATCGCGGTCGATGACGCCCACTGGGCCGACGCGCCGTCGCTGCGCTGGCTCGCCTATCTGGCTGCGCGGCTCGACGGCTTGGCCCTGGCCCTGCTCGTCACCGTGCGCCCGGCCGAGCCCGCGTCCGGACAGGCCGCCCTGCTCGCCGTGACGGCCGAGGCCGCTGCGGTCGCGCGGCCCGGGCTGCTGAGCCAGGCCGCGGTCACCTCCGTCGTGCGCGACGCGCTGGACGGCCGGGCCGGCGAGGAATTCTGCACCGCACTCAAGCAGGCCAGCGGAGGTAACCCCTTCTATCTGCGGGAACTGCTGCGAGCGGCCGAGTCCGGCCCCGGATCCGCCGGCCGGCTTGATCCCGCCGACGTGACGGCCCGCGGCGGACGAGGCGTGATGCGGCAGGTCACGCAGCGGATACGGCGCCTGGATCAATCGGCCCTCGGGCTGGCCCAGGCGCTCGCCGTGCTCGGGGACGGCTGTGAGCTACGGCACGCCGCGGCCATAGCGCTGCTGAGCATGGACACTGCGGCACGTGTTGCCGCGGGGCTGGTTCGCCTGGAGGTTCTGGCCGCCTGCGATCCGCCCGTCTTCCTTCATCCCGTTGTCCGCGACGCCGTCGAGTCGTCGCTGGCGAGCGACGAACGGGAAGCCGCCCACCGGGCGGCCGCGGGCCTGCTCCACGCCGACGGGGCGCCCCCCGGGCAGGTGGCGGCGCATCTCATCCGCGTGCAGCCGGCTGGCGACTCCTGGGTGCTACGGCGCCTGCGGGAGGCCGCGGCCGCCGCGACGGAGGCCGGCGCCCCCCAGGCGGCCGCCGGACTCCTGCGGCGTGCCCTGGCCGAGCCACCCCCGGCCACCCAGCGGGTCACGGTGCTCCGCGAGCTGGCCAGGGCGGAAGCAAGCGCGGGCCGCACGAGCGCCTGCGGATGGCTCGAAGAGGCCCTGGCGGCCGCGGCCAGCCCGCAGGAGCGGGCCAGAATATCGATGGAAATTGCCGAGTCGTACGCGTCCCTGTTTCGGTGGGTGGACGCGGTCGACGTCATCGAGCGGGCCCTCGGCGAGCTTGGCGGCACCGATCCGGCCCTGGCCAGCCGCCTCGAAGGCGAGCTGGTCGTGGCGGCCATGCACGACGCCCGCCGCGCCTCGCACGTCGCTCCCGCACTCGATCGCCTGGCCGCCCGCCATCCCGCCGGAGCCCCGGCCGAGGCACTCGCGGTAGCTCGGGGGATGGCCGCGCTGCTGGCCGGGCGACCCGCGGACGAGGTGGCCGACCCGCTCGAAGAGGCCCTGCTGAGCGGGGCCTCGCCGGCCGGAAACTGGGATACGCGCGCTGCGCTGCTGTGGAGCATGGTGACGGCCGAGCGCTTCGAGACCGTCGATCACGCTCTGGCGCCCATGGTGGCGCAGGTGCAGCAGTCCGGCAGCGCCCGAGGCCTGGTCGCCACCTACAGCACCCTCGGGCTGCTCAGGCTCCGCCTCGGAGCGCTGCCCGAGGCTGACACGGCGGCACGGATAGCACTGCGAGTCCTCCAGGAAGGCGACTTCGCGCCAGGACTGGCCTTCGCGGCGACCGTGCTCGCCGATGTCGCCGTCGAAGCGGGAGAGCTGCCGCAGGCACGGGCCCTCCTCGGCCTGCTACCGCAGGCGGACTGGCCGCCAGGCGTCGGTACGGTGCTGATCCCGGCGGCCAGGGGCCGGCTGGAGCTGGCGGCCGGCCGCTTCGCCGAGGCGCTCGCCGACTTCCGGACGTGCGCGGCGATGTTCAGCGCCGAGGTATGGGGGATGGAACTGCGCGACGTCGGCTACCTCCACGCCCGGTCAGGAGCCGCTCAGGCGCTTCTGTCGATGGGTGAGCGCGAGGGAGCACTCGCTCTGGCCGAGGCCGAGCTGGCCGACGTCCGGGTTTTCGGAGGACACCGCGCCCTCGGGATCGCCCTTCGAGTCGCCGGCCTGTCCAGGGGCGGGCAGTCGGGGCTCGACCTGCTGGACGAATCGGCCGCCGTCCTGCGGGACTCGCCGGCGATCCTGGAGCAGGCCAAGTCGCTGACCGAACTGGGTGCGGCACAGCGCCGGGCAGGCCAGCGCACCGCAGCGCGGGAGGCACTCGCCGAAGGCCTCGATCTCGCGGCGCGCTGCGGTGCCCGCCCGCTCGCCGCCCGGATCCGAGCAGAACTGACGGCGGCCGGGGCCCGGCCTCGCCGTGAATGGCGGCGGGGCGTAGAGGCGCTGACGCCCAGCGAGCTGCGCGTCGCGCGGCTGGCCGCCGAGGGCAAGACCAACCGGCAGATCGCTCAGGGGCTCTACGTGACACTCAAAACGGTCGAGGGCCATCTGGCTCGCGCATACCCCAAGCTGGGAATCACCGGCCGGGGAGAGCTTCGCGGAGCGCTCGATGGAGAAAACACCAGGGTGGTCACCCGGTAGCGGAGCAGGCCGCGACACGGCGATCCTGCGGAGAACGCCCGGCCAGCGGGCGCTCAGCCGGAAGGACCCCGCGATGACTCAGCCCAACGCAGAACTCCTCCGCCAGGCCTACGACGCCTTCGCGGTCGGCGACATACCCACCGTGCTCGGGATACTCGCCGAGGACATCACCTGGCACGTCCCTGGCCGCAGTCCCCTATCGGGAGACTACGAGGGTCATCAGGGAGTCCTGGACTTCTTCGGCCGCTGCCAGGAACTGTCCGGCGGCACCCTCAAGATCGCAGTGGATGAGACCCTGGCCGACGGCGACCGGGTCGTGGCCCTCACCACGGTCTCGGCCGAGCGGCACGGCCAGTCCTGGTCCTCCCCGGAGGTCCATGTCTGGCGCGTGGCCGACGGCCGGGCCATCGAGTTCACGGAATTCCAGGGCGATCAGGAAAGCGAGGACGCGTTCTGGAAGTCGTAGACCCGATCTCGCCATGATCGTGGCAGCGTTACCGGCCGGCGGCCAGCGGTTCGTCATTTCTGCTGATGCGGCCGGGCGGCAGCCGGGGACATACTGGGGGCGGTGCGCCCGACCACGGGAGGGCATTCGCTGACATCGGAGGGCGGCGCGATGACCTCGACCGATGCGGCGTCCGGTGGCCCGGTGCGAGAGGCCTTCGACCCGTTGTCGCCGGAGTTCCTGGCCGATCCGTACGCCATCATGGCCGCGCTGCCGCTCGCCGCGGAGCCTATCTTCTACGCGCCGTCAATCGGCTACTACGTCGTGACCAGGTACGCCGACATCGAGCAGGTGTTCCGCGACCCGCAAACGTACTCCGCGGCCGTCGCGCAGGCCCCGCTGGCGCCGTTGATCCCCAAGGCGCAGCAGATCCTGCTGGCGGGCGGCCACCAGCCTCAGCCGTCCATGGTCAGTCTCGACGAGCCCGCGCACCGGCGGCTGCGCGGCCCGGCGGCACGCGCGTTCAGCGTGAAGCGGGTCAATGCAATGATCCCGGCCATCGAGGCAACTACCGCCCATCTGCTGGATGCCGTGGCCGGCCTGCCCGAGTTCGACCTCGTCGCCGCGCTGGCCTTCCCGCTCCCGGCTAACGTCGTTTTCTCGCTGATGGGCGTGCCTGAGCAGGACTTCGCTCAGCTCAAGCAGTGGTGCGGCTACCGGCTGGCGCTGTCCTTCGGCCGGCCTGCCGCGGCTGACCAGGTCGGCCTGGCCGTGAACATCGCGGCCTACCGGCACTACCTGCGCGAACTCGTCAGTGCCAAATCCGCCGTCCGCGCCGACGACCTGACCAGCGACCTGCTGACCATCCGCGACGAGAACCCTGGCCGGCTCACGCTGGATGAGATCTCCTCGATCCTGTTCTCGCTGTCCATCGCAGGCCACGAGACAACCACCGCCCTGATCAGCAATACCCTCCGCCGCCTGCTCGAAAATCGGAGCAGCTGGGACTGCATGATCGCCGACCCCAGCATGATCCCCGGTGCGGTGGACGAGACGCTGCGGTTCGACCCGTCGGTGACGGTGTGGCGGCGGATTACCACCCGCCCGGCGACGCTGGGCGGGCTGAACCTTCCCGAGGGCGCCCGGTTGTTCCTGTGGCTAGCCGCCGCCGGCCGGGATGCCTCAGTCTTCCCCGATCCGCACCACTTCGATCCGCTCCGGCCCAACGCTGACGCCCATCTTGCGTTCGGCAAGGGCCTGCACTATTGCCTCGGCGCCAGCCTCGGCAAGCTGGAGACCCGCATCGCCGTGCAGCACATAGCCCGCCGCTTCCCTCGGCTGCAGCTCGTCGACGGGCAGCACCTGGCCTTCCACGCCAACATCTCTTTCCGCGGACCGCAAACCCTGCGGGTCCGCCCCGGCTGACAGCCCATCCGGTTCAGCCGCTCACTGCGCGCCATGATCGTGGCAGCGTGGCGGCGAGCGATCGAGCTAGCGCCAGGCAGATACATCGTCAGGTCGTTAGCTAGAAGGTTTTCTGGCAGGGCGAGCTAGCGGGCAGGCCGGCCCTCTGCTCGGCGGCCACTATCTTCAGGTAAGTGGCGTGGGCCACGTGGTAGGTCGTGGTGAAGGTACGAGCGTCGCCGGTGAGCGCCGCGTGGATCTGCCTGATGTTGTTGGCGTCGGCATCGTTTTCCAGCTGGCGCAGGTGATCCCAGGCGGCCACGTGGGTGGGCGGCTCACCGAGAGCTCCTAGCTGCCCGGGCAGGCGCTGCCAGACCACGACGTTCGGGGCGAAGAACCGGCCGACCTTCGGCAGCTGGTCAGGCTGGGGATCGTCGGGCTTGAAGTCGGGATAGGGGAAAGGCGTCTTGCCGGTCGTGGTCATGACCGCGTAGTCAGCCGTGCAGACGTGGTTGAGCCGGTGCAGAAAGGCCGGGCTCATCGTGACCGGGTTAGTCGCTGGCCCGCACGCGGCCGCGCTGGCCGCGGCCATCAGCGCCGCGATGAGCGTGATCTTGCGCTTGGTCACGACGATCCTCCCTGGACGTGGTCGCATTAAGGGTCACGGACACTATGCATCCGGGCGCGGGGATGGCGCATCGGCGGTCACGCTGATTTTGCGGTACTGGCCGGCGGCCGCAGTTCGTCATTTCTGCTGATGCCACCAGGACCAGCCGGGGAGATACTAGGGCGGTGCGCCCGACCGCGCTTGTCGTGGATGATCATCCGACGTTCCGCAGAATGGCCCGCCGGCTACTCACCGCGGCGGGATACCAGGTGATCGGGGAGGCCGTCGACGCCGCGGGCGCGGTCCTGGCCGTCCGGCGGTCCCGTCCGGCGTTCGTGCTGCTGGACGTGCTGCTCCCGGACGGCAGCGGGATTGAGGTCGCCGGCCAGATCGAGGGCCCTGGCGCCCCGGTGGTGCTGCTCACCTCCAGCCGGTCAGCGGGCGAGCTGGGACCTGCGCTGTCCGGCCGGGCGTTCCTGACCAAGTCCGAGCTGACGGTGGAACGGCTGCGCGGGCTGGCCGGCGATGAGTGAGCTGACGGTGGCCGGGCCGGGACCGCGGATGGTCGTGAGCACCTGGCTGCGGCGAGCGCTGTGGCCGCTGGTGCTGGTCGCGGGCCTGGCGGCGGAAAGCGTACTGTGGCGCACCGGCACGCTGCCGCTGTACATCGTCTACGACCTGGCCGTCGGCTTCACCGCCGTGGCGGTCAGCTTCGCGGTGTGGGAATCCAGCCCGGGCAACCGGACCGGCCCGCTGCTGGTGGCTTATACGGTCTGGCTGCTGTGCTCTCCGGTGCGCTTCATCGCCAGCCCATTCTGGATTAGCCTGAGCTGGGTCGCGCAGCTGCTGGTCGTAGCGATATTCGCTCACCTGATCCTGGCCTACCCCAGCGGGCGGCTGACCGGGCGCCTGGACACCGGTTTCGTGGCCGTGACCTATCTCTATGCCGCGGTATTTCCGCTGGCTGAGCTGGCGGTCGCGCCTGCCAGCCAGCTGTTCGGTGCCTGCCTGACCGGGCCGTGCCCGGCTACGCCGCCGCTCGTCAGCGCTGATCCGGCCTTGTTCGCCCGCCTGCAATCGATCGGCAGCGGCATCGATGCGGTGCTGGTGGCTGGTTTCCTGGCGCTGGTCGCGCGCCGGCTGGCGCGGTCCTCACCGCCGCGCCGGCGGCAGTTCCTGCCGATCGCGGTGATTGCCGTGCTGGCCGCCGGGGGGTATGTGGCGGACACGTTCCTGCCGGCCAACACCGGCGGTGCCTGGGACGTTCTTGACCTGATCGACCATGGCGTCGAGCTGGCCATAGCGTTCGCGTTCCTCGGCAGCCTGTACGCCAGCCGGATGAGCCGCTCGCAGGTCGCGGACCTGCTCTCCCGGCTGGCCGGCGCACAGCCCGGCGCGGTGGAGGCGCTGCTGTCGCGGGTCCTGCACGACCCGGGGCTTCGGCTCGGGCTATGGGACCGTGATCGGGCTAGGTACGTGAATGCCGGGGGCGCCCCGCTCGTCGTCCCGCCAGCAGACCCAGGGCGGGTGGCGAGCATCATCACCGGGTCGGACGGCCCGCTCGGCATGCTGGTGCACGACCGGGCGGCTCTCGACGACTCACGGCTGATGTCCGCGGTGCTGGCCGGCGTCCGGCTGGCCCTGGAGAACGAGCAGCTACGCGCGCGGCTGCACGCCCGCCTGGCGGACGTCCAGGCGTCCAGGGCGCGGCTGGTGCGCGCCGAGGAGGAGGCGCGCCGCCGGCTGGAGCGCGATCTGCACGACGGCGCGCAGCAGCGGCTGCTGAGCATCGGCCTGGCCTTGCAGCTGGCCCGCAAGGAGGTCGGCGACGGCACGCAGGCCGCGGAGCTGCTGGACGAATCAGGAAACGAGCTAGAGGCCGCCATCGGGGAACTGCGGAATCTGGCCCACGGCATCCACCCGACCGTGCTCACCGAGCAGGGGCTGGGCGCTGCGGTCACCGCGCTGGCGCGGCGGCTGGCGGTACCCGTGGAGGTCCGCGGGATCACCACGGGCCGACTGCCCGCACCGGTGGAGTCAGCCGCGTACTTCCTGATCTGCGAGGCCCTGCAGAACACCGTCAAGCACGCCCGGGCCAGTCAGGCCAGGATCAGCGTCGCGCAGGCGGACGGGCTGGTCCGGGTCGAGGTCAGCGACAACGGGATCGGCGCTGCTGACCCGGCCGCGGGCAGCGGGCTGCGCGGGCTCGCCGACCGGGTAGAGGCAGTCGGCGGGCGGCTGAGCGTCGATAGCCAGCCCGGCTGCGGCACCACGGTACGGGCGGAGCTGCCATGCGGGTAGTCATCGCCGACGACGCGCTGCTCATCCGCGAGGGCCTGACCAGGGTCCTGGCCGGATGCGGCATTGAGGTCCTGGCCGGCGCCGGCAGCGTCAGCGGCCTGCTGGACGCGATCGACGCCCACCAGCCGGACGTCGCCATCGTCGACATCCGGATGCCGCCCGACTTCGCCAGCGAGGGCCTGGCCGCGGCCGAGCGCCTCGCGGTCACCCACCCGGAGCTGGGCGTGCTGATCCTGTCCCAGTACACCGAGCCCGCGTTCGCCGCCGCGCTGGTCGCGGACTCCCCGGCCCGGCGCGGCTACCTGCTCAAGGAACGCATCCTGCACCCCGACCACCTGATCAGCGCGCTGTACCAGATCGCCGCGGGCCACACGGTCGTGGATCCCGCCGTCATCGACGCGGCCATGAGCTCCGCGACCACTAACCACCGCCTGTCCGGGCTCAGCGCACGCGAACTGGAGGTCCTGCACCTGCTCGCGCAGGGACTCACCGACCGCGGAATCTGCGACCGGCTGGTCGTGTCCCCCAGAACCGTGGCCAGCCACGTCCGGCACATCTTCACCAAGCTCGCGATACCCGGCAGCGACCAGGACAACCGGCGCGTCCACGCCGTCCTGATCTACCTCAACGACGCCACGGCCGCTCCTGCGCCGGGCCGGGCGCCTGATGTCCCGCCAGGAAAGAGCCGGCCCCGATGAGCGCGACAGCCCCGATGAGCGCGACGGTGGCGATCGCCGGAGCGGGCCCGGCCGGCCTGGTCATCGGGAACATGCTGCAGCGCGAGGGCATCTCGTTCGTGCTGCTTGAGCGGCACCTGCAACCCGAGCTCGCGCGCCGCCCCAAGGCGGGCATGATCGAGTACCGGACCGTCGAGCTGCTGCGCAGCGCGGGAATCGCCGGAGCCATCCTGGAGTTCACGGTCCCCAATCACCGCTGCGAGTTCCGGACGCCACGCGAATCGGCGGTGCTGGACTACAGCGCCCTCACCGGCGGACGGCCGCACTACGTCTATCCGCAGCACCAGCTGGTGGGCAGGCTGTACCAGGCACTGGCGGAAAGCGGCGCGGATGTCCGGTTCGGGCATGCCGTCGAGCGGGCCAGGCAGGGACCCGGCGGGGTGCTGCTCTCTGGAACCGGTGACGACGGCGGCCGCTTTGAGCTCCAGTGCGAGGTCGCCGTCGGCTGCGAGGGATCCCGCAGCGCGGTCGCGGCGGCCATGACCGGGCCGCAGGTCAGCGAGCAGTGCCTGCCGGTGCGGTGGCTGGCCGTGATCGGCTCGGCGCCGCCGATCGAAGGCCATACGATCTACGCCGCCCACCCCGGCGGCTTCGCCGGCCACATGCGCCGGGGCCCCGACCAGACCCGCTACTACCTGGAAGTTCCCGCCAGCGACCGGATCACGGACTGGCCGCAGCACCGCATCAGGGACGAGCTGGCCGTCCGGCTCGGCGTGCCAGGCCGGCTGGACGGCATGCCGTTCGAGGAGCCGGTGTTCCTGGACCTGCGGATGCGGGTCACCGAGCCCATGCAGCAGGGACGGCTGTTCCTGGCTGGTGACGCCGCCCACCTCATCACCCCGGCCGGCGGCAAAGGCATGAACCTGGCCATCCAGGACGCCGTGGAGCTAGCCCGCGGCCTGATCGACCGCTACGGGCCCGGCCAGGACGGCAGGCGGCTCGCCGCCTACTCGCGGTGCCGGCTTCCCGCCATCTGGCGCACTCAGGCTTTCTCCAGCTGGTTCCTGCGCATACTGCTGGCCAGCCTCCGGGACGGCCAGGAGCCCAGCGCCGCAGTGCCGGGCGGCTTTGCCCGCGGCGCGCGCGGCGGATGGGTGCACGCCCTGCAGACCGACCGACTGCTCGCCCGCTGGTTCGCCCACGCCTACGCGGGCGTAGACCAGGAGTAACGGCGCGCCGGCGCCTGTCATGCCGGAAATCTCTACCTCGGCCGAGATCCGTCACGATGACCAGGCCGGCTGGACGATACCAGCCCATTGTCGCCGACGCCGCGCTCGACCAGGTCGAAGGCCTGGTCGATGACGCCGACCTGGTCCCGGCGGACGTCGCTGACGTCGTCACCGGCCAGCATGCGCGCGACGGCGATTCCGAAGATCGTAGTCACCGCGGCCGTGAGCAGGGCCGCCACCAGCCGCGACCGCGTTGCGTCGCCGGTCTGCCCGGCGAGGGTTTCCGTCAGCGCGTCCTGGATCTCGGCGGCCTGCTCGTGCGTCCGGCTGACCAGGGCGGGGCTGGCGCGCAGTACCTGCCAGAAGGGAACCACGCCCTCGATGGCGCCAGACAGCGGATGCCCGGCGGCGAGCAGCTCGTGGTGGTACCGGCGCATGGCCGTGACCACGGACTCCCCCGGCGCGCGGTCGGTGATGACCTGCTGGAGCTCGGCGATCCGGTCCGCGTGGCGGTCGAGGAACAGGTCCTCCTTGCGCGGGAAGTAATTGAACACGGTCATCTTGGAGACGTTCGCCGCCTCGGCGACCTCGGCCACGGTCACGTTGTCGAAGCCACGCAGCGCGAACAGGCCGGTCGCCACGTCGGCGATATGCCTGCGGGTGGCCTGCTTCTTCTGCTCGCGCAGTCCCGGTGCGGCCATGACAGGCATCCTATACCAAGCATAAAATTTGACTCGGTCAAAGTTTGCCATGATGATGTTTTCGCGGGGCCCCGGCACGACCAGACCGGGACAGCGAGATCAGGGCCGGGAGAGCTGATGGACTACGACGTCGTGATAGCGGGGGGCGGCCCGGTGGGCCTGATGCTGGCCTGCGAGCTGCGGCTCGCCGGGGTGAGCGTGCTCGTGATCGAGCGGCTGACGCAGATCGACCCGACGATCAAGGCTGGCTCGATCAACGTGCCCACCGCCGAGGCGTTCTACCGGCGGGGCATGCTGGCCCCGCTCGAAGATCAGCAGCGCCTGACCTTGGAGAGCATGAGGGCATTCATGCGCTCCAGGCAGCCCGACGCCGCGCCGCCGCCGGGAAACGCGCCGCCGGGGCAGGCACCGCCGGGGCAGGCACCGAGGATGGTCGGCCACTTCGCTGGCATCATGGTCGGCGCCGACGGCGTCGACTTCCAGGATCCGGCGTTCCGCGACGCGGGCCCGGCCATGGCCGTGATGGGCGTCGGGCAGCAGGCAATCGAGCTGATCCTCGGGCAGCGGGCCGCCGACAGCGGCGCCGACGTGCGGCGCGGCGCTGAGCTGACGGGCTTCGAGGCGGATGACGAAGGCATCACGGTCCGGTTCGCCGGCCAGCCCGCCGGCCAGTCCGTGCGCGCGGGCTGGCTGGTCGGATGCGACGGGGGCCGCAGCGCCGTCCGCAAGCTGGCCGGCTTCGGCTTCCCCGGCACCGATCCTGTGATCACCGGCCGCCAGGCGCTGGTGGAGATGACGGGCGCCGAGGCGCTCGGGCTCGGATGGAATCGCACCGACACCGGGGTCTACGTGCACGGCCCTGTCCCTGGCCGGATCCTGACGGTCGAGTTCGACGGGCCGCCGGCCGAGCGGGATACGCCGATCACGGCCGCGGAGCTGCAGGACAGCCTGCGCCGGACATCCGGGACCAGGGTGACGATCACCGGGGTGACATCGGCGACCCGGTTCACCGACAACGCGCGGCAGGCGACCACCTACCGGATGGGCCGGATCCTGCTGGCTGGCGACGCCGCGCACGTGCACTCGCCGTTCGGCGGGCAGGGACTGGGCCTGGGGATCGGAGACGCGGTGAACCTGGGATGGAAGCTGGCCGCGACCATCCGCGGATGGGCACCTTCCGGGCTGCTCGACACCTACACCAGCGAGCGGCACCCGATCGGCGCGTGGGTTCTGGACTGGACGCGCGCCCAGGTGGCGCTCATGCGGACCGACCGCCGCACCAGGGCGCTGCAGGGCGTGGTCGCCGACCTGCTGGCCACCGGGGACGGCGCGACCTACCTGGCCAGGAAGCTATCCGGCGTGCTGCACCGCTACGACCTCGGCGGCGGGCATCCGCTGGTCGGCCTCGGCGCGCCGGACCTGGAGCTGGCCGACGGCAGCAGGCTGGGCGAGCACGGCCAGGACGGCCAGGCGGTGCTGCTCGATCTGGCCGACTCGGCCGAGCTTCGCGCCCTGGCCGCGGGCTGGGCCGGCCGGGTCCGCGTGGTGTCGGCCAAGCCGGCCGGCCATCCCGAGCTGACCGGGCTGCTGATGCGGCCGGACGGCTACGTGGCCTGGGCGCGCGGCGACGGCCGCCTTGATCAGCTCGGCCGGGCGCTCGCGACCTGGCTCGGCGATCAGGCCGCGATCACCGCGTAGAGGAGATACGCGTTCATCGCGATGATCAACGCGGCGATGCCGCCGGTCGCGGCGGTGGTGACCGGGCGGTTGACCAGAGAGCCCATGATGTCCGGGCGGCGGGTCAGCAGCACCAGGGGGACCAGCGCGAACGGGATCCCGAAAGACAGCACGACCTGCGATATCACCAGGCTCTCGGTGGGCGGCAGGCCCAGGGCGAGCACCACCAGCGCCGGGAGCATGGTGAGCGCGCGCCGGGCGAACAGCGGGATGCGGCGGGCGATAAAGCCCTGCATCACCACCTGGCCGGCGTAGGTGCCCACGCTGGAGGACGACAGCCCCGAGGCCAGCAGCGCGATGGCGAACGCCAGCGCCGCTCCCCCGCCGACCAGCCGCGCGAGCCCCGCGTGCATCGCTTCGATGGAGCCGGGGCCGCCAGTGCGACTGAACACCGAGGCCGCGACGAACAGCATCGCGAGATTGATCAGGCCGGCGGCGCCGAGCCCGATCAGCACGTCGAGCCGCTGAAAGCGCAGCAGCTCACGGCGCTCGGCGTCGTCGCGGCACGGCACCCGCGCCTTGGTCAGGGCGGAGTGCAGGTAGACCACATGCGGCATCACGGTGGCCCCGATGATGCCGGCGACCAGCAGCAGGCCGCCGGTGGCGGCGGGGATGCGCGGGACCAGCCCGGCCGCGATCTGAGCCGGGTCGGCCCCGACGGCGGCCAGGTCATAGAGGAACCCGAGGAACACGATCCCGAGCAGCGCGGCGATCGCCAGCTCGAAACGGCGCAGGCCGCGCTGCTCCAGGGCCAGGATCGCAAACGCAACTACCCCCGTGATCAGGCCGCCAGCCAGCAGCGGGACGCCGAAGAGCAGGTTCAGCCCGATCGCGGCGCCGATGAACTCCGCCAGGTCGGTCGCCATGGCGATGAGCTCGGCCTGCGCCCACAGGCCGCGCGACACCGCCCGCGGCAGGTGCTCACGGCACAGCTCGGGCAGGTCGCGCCCGGTCGCGACGCCGGTCTTGGCCGACAGGTACTGCACCAGCATGGCCATCAGGTTGGCCACCACGATGACCCACACCAGCGCGTAGCGGAACCTGGCGCCCGCGGTGATATTGGTGGCGAAGTTTCCGGGGTCGATATACGCGACAGCGGCAACAAAGGCCGGGCCGAGCAGCGCCACCACGCCGCGGATCCGGCCCCGCGAGCGCAGCACGCGCAGCCCGCTCTGCGGCGCCGGCTCGCGGGGTGCCGGCCCGGCATCCGGACCGGGGTCCATCCCGGCCGCTGGCGGCGGCTCCAGCGCGGAGTCTCCGGCCAGCGGCCCCATGCTCACCCCACCGACGGGCCGAGCCCGAGCGACTGCGGGGTGCTGGAGTCGGGCGAGGGCTGATGCAGGCCCTCGTCAAGCTCGCCGAACTCGGTCATCAGCGCGGGGCTGCCGCCCCACGGCGTCTGCTCCTCGGCGATCAGGGTGTTGGTCGTCAGTAGCAGCCCGGCCACCGACGCGCCGTTCTGGAGCGCCGAGCGCGCGACGCGCAGCGGGTCGACAATCCCCATCTCGATCATGTTGCCGTACCGGCCCTGGAGCGCGTCAAACCCCTCGTCCACGCGCATCTGCGCCATCTGGGCCACCACCTCCTGGCCAGAATAACCGGCGTTCACGGCGATGTGATAGGCCGGCTCCCCGAGAGCGCGGCGCACGATCTCGACGCCGATCGCGTAGTCATCCTTGACCTCGAGGTCATCAAGCGCGCCCTCGGCGTGCAGCAGCGCCGCTCCGCCGCCGGCCACGATTCCCTCGGCCATGGCGGCCCTGGTGGCCGACAGCGCGTCCTCGACCCGGTGCTGGAGCTCCTTCAGCTCGGCGTTGGTCGGCGCGCCGACCCTGATCACGGCGACCTTGCCGGACAGCGACCCGATCCGCTCGGTGAGCACGTCCTCGTCGATCCCGAACGTGGCCCGGTCCCGCTCCGCGCGCAGCTGGGTGACCCGGAACTCGACCGCCTCCGATGACCCGCCGCCGCCGATGATGGCGGTCCGGTCCGCGTTGACCAGGACCTGGGACGCCCGGCCGAGCTGGTCGACGGTCATCGTCTCCAGGGTGAACCCGGAGTGCTTGCTGTACACGGCGCCGCCGCAGATGGCGGCGATGTCCTCCAGCTTGCGCAGCCTGCGGTCGCCGAATCCGGGCGCGCGGACCGCGACGCACTGGAAGATCCCGTTGACGTGGTTATGCACCAGCATGCTCAGCGCCGAGCCCTCGACGGTCTCGGCCAGGATGACCAGCGGACGGGGGGCCCGCATGATCTTGTCGAGCAGCGGCATCAGCTGCTGGACCTTGGAGATCTTCTCGCTGCACAGCAGGATGTACGGGTCCTCGACGTTGGCCTCCAGGCTGGCCGGGTTGGTCACCATATACGGCGACAGGTACCCGTTGTCGAACTCGAAGCCCTCGACGAAATCAACGCTCATCCCGTGCGCGGCTGATTCCTCCACGGTCACGATGCCGCCGTCGCCGACGGTGTGCAGCGCCTTGGCGATCACCGTGCCGACAGTGTCGTCGTCGTTCGCCGAGATCGCGGCCACCCGCGCATAGTCGGCCTCGGTGTCCACCGGGTGCGCGACGCTCTGCAGGTGCTGGACCAGCCGGCCGACCGCCAGGTCGATGCCGCGCTTGACCAGTACCGGGTTGCCGCCGGAGCCGATCGCCTTCATCCCCTCGCGCACGATCGCCTGGGCGATCACGGTCGCGGTCGTGGTGCCGTCGCCGACGATGTCGTTGGTCTTGATCGCCGCTTCCTTGACCAGCTGGGCGCCCATATTCTCGAACTGGTTCTTGAGATGGATCTCCCTGGCGATCGTGACGCCGTCATTGGTGACGACCGGGGATCCGGTGATCTTCTCCAGGATGACGTTGCGCCCCTTGGGGCCGAGCGTGGACTTCACCGCCTCGGCCAGCTGGTCGACTCCGGCCAGCAGCAGATTGCGCGCCTCCTCGCCGAAGCGCAGTTCCTTTGCCATCGATCGATCCTCCTGGAACGTTGGTATGCCGGACGGGACTACGGGACGAGGATCGCGCGACCGCGGACCCGGCCCGCGTCCAGATCGGCGATCGCCTCCACCGCGTCCTGTAGCGGATAGGTCTTGGTGTGCAGGGTGACCTTCCCCGTTTGAGCCAGCACCATCAGCTCGGCGAGATCGTTGTAGGTGCCGACGATGTTCCCGATGATGTTGCGCTCGGTGGAGATGATGTCCAGCGTCGGGATGTTCAGCGTGCCGCCGTAGCCGATCACGTAATACGAGCCCGCCCGGCGGGTCATGGCCCAGCCGTCCTGCTCGGCGCCCTGCTCGGCGACGAAGTCGAACACCACCTGCGCGCCTTCCCCGCCGGTGAGGTCACTGACCGCGGCAACCTGGCTGCCGTCGGCGACCACGGTGTGCTGCGCGCCCAGCTGCTCGGCGAGCTTGAGCGCATCGGGGTTGCGGTCCACCACGATGATCCGGGTGGCCGTGAGCGCCGCCAGGCACTGGACGCCGATGTGACCGAGGCCGCCGGCGCCGATGACCACGGCGGTGGTGCCCGGGTACAGCAGCGGGATGGCCTTGCGGACCGCGTGATAGGCGGTGATGCCCGCGTCGGCGAGCGCCGCGACGTCCTTCGGCTGGGTCTGCGGGTCGAGCTTGACGCACGCCCGGGCTGAGGTGAGCAGGTACTCGGCCATTCCGCCGTCAGTGCTCAGGCCGGGGAAGGAGCCGGCCACGCAGTGCATGTCATCGCCGGCCCGGCAGGCACGGCACAGCCCGCAGGTGGGCGTGGGATGCAGGATCACCGTGTCGCCGACAGCCAGGTTGGTGACCGCGGAGCCGACCTCGTGCACCCAGCCGGCGTTCTCGTGGCCGAGGATGTACGGCAGCGGCGTGCCCATCGCCGCGTCCCACTGGCCCTCGATGATGTGCAGGTCGGTACGGCAGACTCCGGCGCCGCCGATCTTCACGATGACATCGAGCGGACCGGAGATGACCGGCTCTGGCACCTCGTCGATCACGGGCTGCTGGTGAAATGCGTGCAACCGGACGGCCTTCACTCGTCCTCCTCGCCTAGTCCTGGGGCGTCGTACCGGTGCCGCAGCATGCCGCGGCAGATGCCGGAGTTCGCCTCGATGCTTACTCGGGTGGTGCGGGCCCGCCGCAGGTGCAGCGGTATCGCGTCGCCGGCGACCGCAGCGCCGGTGGCCGGGTCGATCAGCAGCGGGGCGCCGTCCTCCGCGGGCAGGCCGAGCTCGGCCCGGCGCTCGCGCAGCCGGTCCAGCGCCGCCGATGGCGGCATCGCGCCCAGGGTCATCCCCAGCAGTGCCCGCGGCTCGGCCCCGGCCGCGAGCAGCGGGCGGGTCACCTGATCAGTGCCGGCCATCACCGCCTTGCGCAGGAAATCGGCGCGCAGCTGGTGCAGCTCGCCGACCGCCTCGCCGTCGAACGACTGCGCGAACCCGGCCCTGGCGGCCACGCCGCCGTTGATCGCATCCGAGGCGAAGTGATCCTCGAGCACGACCTCCGTGCGGCGTACTCCGGGCAGGCCGGACACTGCGTCGTAGGCGTCGGCCACCATCAGGAAGGCGAAGTTCGGCGCGCAGAAATAGGTCGGCAGCCGCAGCCTGACCTGCGCGTCGCCGTCCGCGGAGACGGCGCAGCCGGCCACGAAGCCGAGCGAGGTGATCGGCTCGTCCAGCTCCGGGTCCCGTACCGTCTCCAGCGCCTCCAGCAGCCGGGGCGTGCCCGGCGGCGGGGACGTTCCCTGGATCCCCGCGGCGGCCTCCGGGGGGACAGCATCCCCCCGGAGGCCAGGCCCGCGCGGTCCCGCGGTCACGGGAACAGTCATGCCCTCTCGACCAGCTGCGCATCGTCTTGCGCGGCGGGGGTTCCCGCGTCGGCCGGCAGCTGGTACTCAGCCGGCACCTCGATGTCGTAGAGCTTGGCCGCGTTCAGGCCGAGGATCTTCTTCTTCGTCGCGGTGTTGACCCGCGGGAAGTCGGAGAACTCATCGCTGGGGTAGTCCCAGTCGACGAAGCCCTCGATCTGCCACTTGGGCTCCCAGATGCCGTAGTCGCTGCCGAAGGTCATCTTGTCCTCGCCGACCCAGAACAGCAGCTCGCCCATGACCTTGGCGAAGAACTTCGGCCGGGCGTACATGAGGCCGCCGATGACCACCGACAGCCCCGCGTACACGTTCGGCTCCTGCGTCGCCATGAAGCAGAAGTCCTCGATCCGCGGCAGGCCGACGTGCTCGACGATGAAGTTCAGGTCGGGGAAGTCGGTCGCCGCGTGGTCGACGTCGGAAACGTCGAAGGCGTCCTTGTCCAGCGGCCAGATCGTCGGGCCCTTGTGCACGTGGATGTTCTTGATCCCCATGCCCTGGGCGGCCTCCAGGAAGCGGTACGCGCCAGGGTCGCTCAGCTTGTAGCCGCGCGAGCCGTTGTTCCACTCGGCGGTGTAGAGCTTGACGCCCTTGGATCCGTAGCGGTCGACGTCGGACTGGAGCTGCTTGAGGCCCTCGTCCCCGTCACGGGGGTCAAAGCGGGTGTTGGCGATGAACTTGCCGGGATGCTTCTCGCCCATCAGCGCATTGCGCTCGGTGGTGTTGAAGCCCTCCTTGTACCACTCCCGCAGGTACGTCGGCTGGAAGATGGCGACGTCAACGTACCCGTCCTCGAAGACATCCTTCATCAGGTCGTCCTCGGAGTACTTCTGGAAATGCTCGATCGACCAGTGCGTCGCCGGCGGCCCGAGCCCCTGGTAGGCGTGGAAGCACTCGATCCAGCCCTTGGCGTAGTGCTCAGCACCCGGAACCCAGTTGTCAGGGGCGGCGTTCCAGTAGTGCATATGGCTATCGACTATGAAGTACTTCTCGCCATCCTTCTCGTACACAAATGCCTCCTCATGGGCCGAATATGGTCACTCATGCCGACCGTCAGCAGGACCGGCGACGGGCCCGGCGGCCGCTATCTCTAGCAGAGCCGCTGGGCCCGAAAGCCGCAAGGCCTATCTGGCCGTCAGGTCGAAGCCGATGTACTCGGCCGCCTCCTCGGGATTGGCGAACATGATCGTCCGGTCGTCCTCGTGGATCATGCGGCCGTAGTGGGTGGACATGTTCTCCTCGAACTCGGCCGCGTCGAAGAATCCTTCTTCCTCGCCGAGCGCCTCGGAGATCTCGTCGTAGACGAAGTCCATCCGGCCGATCGCGTCCACCCTGATCATCGAAGGCAGCGCCCGCACGGTGACATTCGGCTTGGTGCTCATGACCTGTGCCATCACCGCGCCGACCTGGTTATTCATCAGCGTTACCCCGCACTGGTTGGATGCGGTGTTGTCGGACTTGAACGGGCTTTCCGCCGTCGTGAAGGTGGTCACTGGGCCAGCTCCTTCGGTGTTTCCAGGCCAAGGTCGGACAGGATGCCGCTGAACCGGCTCTTCTGGCGGTCCAGGCCGTCCTCGAACCGGGGCGGCTTGGAGTCGGGCTGCGACCAGATCGGCTGGAGGGCGCGCGCCGCGGCGATCGAGCGCGGCACCCACACCGACAGCCACTGCTGCAGCAGAGCCTTGTTGTGATCGGCGAACTCACGGTCATTGGTGAGCAGCTCGAACATCGCGATGGTGTACCGCAGGTCCCGCTCGGCGAAGTCGTACTCCTCGGCGCCGACCACGGTCGGCGTGACGAAGTCGCCGTTGCGCGGCGCGGCCTGCTGCACGAGCTGGCTGCGGAACAGCTCGCCGACCAGCGGCTCGAAGATGACGTTCGCCGCGAAGATCGCCTCGCACCAGTCATCGATGCCGGTGAGCTGCTCGGCGGTCTCGTGCACGCCCTGCCAGGCGGGATCGCTGTTCCACGTCTCCAGGTGCGCCGAGCCGTCGAATCCTTCGATCTCCTCGCTCAGGGTCAGGTTGTACAGCGCCAGGTCCTGGGCCGACCGGATCCGGTGCATGCTGTTTACCGAGATCGCGTTGTTGTGCATGTTGGTCGGCGCCCGCCGGTTGGCGTTCGCGAACAGGTAGAGGCCCAGGCCGTGGTCGACGTGCATCCAGGCGCCGACGTTGCGCTCGACGAAGCGCACCCAGTTCGGGTTCCACTGGTCGAATGCCTTGGCCTGCCGGGCCGCGTCGACGTTCTGGTTGAGCTGCCGCACGACGTTGGAGTTGTAGCGGTAGAACGTGAGCTCCCACTCCTCGTTCGGGTCGCGGAACTCGTGCCAGCCGAGCGCGGGCCAGTCATAGCCCTTGCCGCCGGAGCCGGGGAAGCGCTCGGGCACGGGCCGGTCCGACCCCCAGGCTTTCAGCGCCGTCCAGTCCAGCGGGTAGCCGCCCTGCCCGTCGGAGAACCCGTAGAACCAGCCCTGGGCCAGGTAGTGCCGCGGGTCGGGCTGGACCTCGACGGTCACGTCCTCGTAGTGGGACTGCTTGCGCTTGGCCGGAGTGTAGTAGTTGAATCTGCGCTCGGTTGAGTCAGGGAATACCTTGGCGCCAGCCTCCGCGTCGGTAAAGACGGGCTTGGGCAAGCTGCGTTCTTCCGAAGTTGTCATCAGATCTCTCTCTCACCTTCGAGTCCCGCCGATGTCGCCACCGGGTGAGCCGCCAGTCGAGCAGGATGGGTCAGCCGCCTCCTTGCTGCTGGGGGTCAGCGGTAGTGGTGAACTTGTCGTAGTAGATGCGCTTTTCCTCCACGCCGGCCGCGCCGAGCACCGGCATGGCCGCTTCCACCATCGGAGGCGGGCCGCAGACATAGGCATGCGTCCCCTTGAGCGGGCCGGCCAGCCGTTTCACCACGTCGGTGACGAAGCCGGTCTCGCCGTCCCAGTCGTCGCCGTCGGCCGCCTCCGACAGCGCGGGCACGTACCTGAAGCCCGGCAGCGACTCCTCCAGGGCCCGCAGCTCCGTCTCGAAGCACAGGTCCCGGCGCTGCCGGGCGCCGTAATAGAAGGTGGCCTTGCGCTGCATGCCGCCGCGCTCGTCCATCGACCGCAGCAGGGACAGGATCGGTGCCATCCCGGCTCCGCCGCCGACGAACACGATGTCGGTCTCAAAGCCCTCGCGCAGCGTGAACACGCCGAACGGCCCGGTGAGCTCAAGCCGGTCACCGATCGCGACCTGGGTGTCCAGGAAGTGCGAGAACAGCCCGTCCGGGTAGATCTTGATGACGAACTCCAGCCTGCCGTCCTCACGGCTGGAGGTATTGGCCATCGAGAACGAGCGGGTCTCGCCGGTGCCGGGGATGGTGATATCGACGTACTGGCCGGGGAAGAACTTGATCTCCTTCGGCTCCACCAGGCGCAGGACCAGATGACGCATGTCGTGCGTGACCGGGTCGTTGGCGACGACCTCGGCTACTGCCTCCTGAATCGGCAGCCCCGAGCGGATCATCTCCTCGTCGTAGTTGAGGAGCTCGATCGTCAGGTCCTCGTAGGCGTGCGCCCGGCACAGCAGCGTGAAGCCCTCCTCCCGCTCGTAGTCAGGCAGCGCGAAGGTGGAGTACTTGTCCAGGTCGATGTCCTCGCCGTCGAGCACGAAGGACTTGCAGGCCGCGCACTGCCCCTCCTTGCAGCCGTGCATGAGCATGATTCCCTGCTCGGCGGCGGCACGCAGGATCGTCTGGGCCTCGTCGACCTCGATCTCGATGCCGACCGGCTCGAATCGCACGACATGCTTGTCGGCCATGACTCCCTCGGGACTGCGCTGCGGTTACGGACAGGACGAAAAGACCCGGACAGAAAGACCGAGGCAAAACGGAGGGCCGATGGCCGGGTCGCCGGCCCTCCGTTTTGCTCGATTACCGGGCTGCCGTCTAGTCCTGCGCTGGCGCCGGACGGCCCGCCGGGCCCTGGCGGATGTAGTCCGCGTGGAACGCGGTCCGCTCCTCTGGCGTCATCTCGTTGAGCAGCACGTTCGGGCTGAGCACCGGGCCCAGCTTGCGCAGGTGGTCCAGAGTCCACATCTTGCTCGGGTCCAGGTTCAGATGCGGCTGCGCGACCATCGTCTTGCCGTCGTCACGCACATAGCCCATGTCGGAGACCACGTCCGGCCAGCTCCAGCCGTGGTAGAGGGTCTCCCACTCCCGCTTGCCGATGAGCTTGCCCATGTTCGGGGTGGCCCGGCCCTGGTAGGTCGGCCGGAAGGCGGTGGTGTCCGTCCAGGCGCATTCGGCGTGGCAGTACGTGCGCACCGTGCCGTCGATCTCCTCCATCACCATGTCCTCGCGGACCAGGCAGGGCACCATGCAGGTCCAGCAGCGATGCGGGTACACGTAGTCGACGCTCTCGCCCACGATCGGGTTGTGACCGTTCGGCATCGACAGGCGGTTGTAGTTCTCCCACCACTTGCCGTACTTGTCGTACCAGCCCGGGTACTTGTACTCGAACCACTCGAAGTCCTTGTCGGTCATCGGGTCGATCCGCCAGTAGTTGGCCAGCCAGCCGGTGGCGAAGAACTGCGCGACCTCGTGCACGTAGCCCTTGTTCCAGATCTGGTTCCAGGCTTCCTCGATCAGGTCGTGCGGGATGACCAGCCCGTACTTCTCCAGCGGCACCAGGTAGCTGCGGTAGTAGTCGTCGTAGATCCACCGCCGCCACATCTCGGCGTAGCTCTCGCGGTCCTTGCGCCGGTCCTTGGTGCCGTACTCGATGAACGTCCCGATGGCGGCATCGACTACGCGGTGGTTGTTCCACCACGCGTATCGCAGATCGCGCTCCAGCAGCTGGTGGTTGCCCTCGTCAGCCAGCGCCATCAGCAGCGTGGCGTAGCCGTTGCTGATATGCCGGGACTCATCCGACTGGACCGAGTGGAATACCGTCGGCAGCAGGTAGTCGCCGTTGGCCGCCGCCTCGGCGGGCATGGCCACGAACAGCGTGTTGGTGAACGCCGTCTCGGCCACGATCGTCAGGTAGATGCTCGCCGCGGTGATCGCGTCACCGGTAATGAAGCCCTCGGCGAACTGCCGCCCGATCGAGCCGCAGTAGTCGTTGTGGAAGTTACGCAGGCTGTTGTTGAAGCCCGCCGGGTCGATGTAGTTGTTCATGTACAGGCGCTTGAGGTTCTGCTGGATCGTCGAGTGCCGTACCTCGTCGATCATCTGGATCGCCTGGCCGTTGTGCAGCTCCGGGTTGGGGACCGTGCGGAACAGCAGCGGCATCGCCCGCGCGGCCGAGACCTCGGGCAGCGGGATGATGGACAGGAACAGCTTCTGCCACTCCAGCCACCGCTCCTGCACCTGACGGAACATGTTGCCGCGGATCGCGCCGTCGGATGCTCCGTAGACCCGGTGGTCCTTCTCCTCCTGCATGGGGAAGTAGGAACGCAGGACCTGCTTCAGCGGGTCCTTCTTGTCGGCCTTCTGGAAGGTGTAGTCGGTTCCGTACTGTGACACCGGCTCGTGATACTGCGGTTCCCAGGACAGTTCCTGGATCTTCTGGTGGGCCTTGGCCACGCTCTGGCGACTCATACTCACTCCTCACCCGTCGCTTGGGTCGGCTGAGACAACCTGCCTGCAGCCCTGATCGCCTTCTCCGGCGCAGGCGCCTCGCCTCGCCTGGCTCATGCCGAGCCCGGGGCGGGCTCGAAAGTCCTCATGGGGTGGAAAGTACGGCGCGGAGTACCTGGCGAAGATCTCAACATGAGACAGTGCAAGTTCGGGGGATGGCCAGTTCAGGGCGTGCGCGGGATGGGCCGGGCCGGGTCAGCTCTCGCCGAACATAGCGGCGCGGATGTCGGCCAGCCGCTGCCGGACGTCCTCGGAATCCTGGCGGTTGCCCTCCGGAGCCGGCGTGATCCCCAGTGCCATGAGCAGCTGCGCCGCAGGCGCGCCAGGGTCTCCGCCGCTGCCCAGGATCGGATGCAGGCCCTGCTCGGCCAGATGATGAAACACCAGGTTGACGATGCTCCAGGGGTTGAAAGACTCGTCCTGCGGTTTACCTGGCTGCTCCATCGGGCATCTCCTCGCAGATAGTCCGACACGATGTACCCGAGGCATCAGACGGCCTCCGCAGCGAATCGGCGGTCTCAATGTGAGACAGGCACAGGGAAGCTATCGCCATATTCTCGGGTTACTACGCAGCCTCGAACGCGGCCCTGCGGACTGAGCCCCGTCCGCCGGGGCGGTCCCTGGAGGGGGGTGGGCGCCCGTGGCGAGAACATCGATGCGCACTCCAGGCCTGGTGACCAGCGATCGGCTGGCGAAGAACCGGGAGCGGTTCCTCACCGCGGAGCCGGTCGAGCCGGACCAGGTCCGGGAGACCATCCTGGCGTCGTGGCGGCGATCTCAGCGCTGGAATGTCGCGGCAGATCACATCGACCTGGCCTATATCCGCGACCCTGACCTCGACAGCCCGCTGACGCGGTGCGCCCTGCCGGTGCTGCGGCACCTGCGCGAGCACCTCGACGGCCAGCCGATCAGCGTGATCCTGACCGACCCGGCCGGAGTGGTACTGACGCGGCTGGTGGCCGACCATGATCTGGACCGGCATCTGGAGAGCGTCAACCTCGCTCCCGGCTTCAGCTACGCCGAGGCCTCCGTCGGCACCAACGGGATCGGCACCGCCCTGGAGAGCGGGCGGCCGATGCACGTATTCGGCCACGAGCACTACGCCGAGCACCTGGAGGACCTGGCCTGCGCCGGGGTTCCGATCCAGCATCCGATCTCCGGCAAGACAGTCGGCGCGGTTGACCTGACCTGCTGGCGCAAGGACGCCGGGCAGCTGCTGATCACGCTGGCGAAGATCACCGCGGACCAGATCAAGCAGGCGCTGCTCACCGACGGGAGCCTGCGGGAGTTCGAGCTGCTGCATGAGTACCTGCGGGCCTGCCGGCGCAGCGCCGGGATGGTGCTCGCGCTCGACAACGACGTGGTGATGATGAACGACTACGCCCGCCAGGTGCTGGACCGGGGCGATCAGTCGGTCCTGCTCGAGCAGGCGGCCGAGGCCCTGGCCAGCGGCCACTCCGGCGCGGTGGTCGTGGAGCTGCCGTCGGGCATCTCGGTACGGATGCACTGCCGGCCGGTGGCCGGCGAGGGCAGGTTCGCCGGCGGCGTGGTGACGGTCAAGCTGATCGAGCCGGACAGCCGCCAGGCGGCCGAGACCGGGCAGCCAGCCCGCATGTTCCTGCCCGGCATCGTCGGCTCGGGGCCCCTGTGGCTGCGCGCGTGCCACGAGGTAGACGCGGTCTACGGCTCGGGCGACTGGCTCGCCCTGCAAGGCGAGCGCGGCGCCGGCAAGCTGGCCCTGCTGCGCGCGGTCTGCCAGCGGCGGAACCCGGCGGGCCGCTTCCACGTCCTGGATGCCGCCGAGCCTGGTGACCAGGAGTGGCTGGCCAGGGCCCGCCAGGAGCTGCTCGAGGGCGATGGCGGGCTGGTCATCGCGCACGTCGACCGGCTCAGCGCCCGCCGGCTGCACCAGCTCGCCGCGATGCTGGGCGCCGCCCGCGCCGCGGGGGGGCAGCAGCTGTGGGTAGCGGTCACCCTGAGCCAGGACCGCAAGGGCGGCGACCTGGCCGAGCTGCTGTCGTTCTTCCCCAGCACGGTTGAGCTTCCCCCGCTGCGCCATCACATCGAGGACCTGCATGAGCTGGTGCGGTTCTTCCTCGGCAAGCTCAACCCCGACGGCCGGCTCGGCTGCTCGCCCGAGGCGATGCAGCTGCTCGTGCGATATAGCTGGCCCGGCAACACCGAGCAGCTCCGCCAGGTCCTGCGGCGCGTAGTCCAGCACCGGCGGACCGGGCTGATCCTGCCGGCTGACCTGCCGCCCGAATGCCGCACGGTGAGCAGGCGCCTGCTCAGCCCGCTGGAGGCGATGGAGCGCGACGCCATCGTGCAGAGCCTGCTGGACTTCGCGGGCAACAAGGTCAAAGCGGCCAAGTCCCTGGGAATGTCGCGCGCGACGATATATCGCAAAATCCACGAGTACGGGATCGTCACCCCGGCCCGGTAAGACGGGCCAGAGGTTATCGAGGATGCCTGCGCCCCTGGGGGGCGTGGTGCCGTAGTGATTCAAATTGAGAACCACGGAATTTCGTAATTGCGGTAAAGAAGTGGTATAGCCCGCGCTAGCGGCGGGTGTCCCGGACGCTTCACTTAAGGAGCACGGATGGCAGCGCTTGACTCAACCCCCGATCAGTCCGTAGAAGTCATTGCCGGAGACGGAGTGGCTGTGGCCGGGCCGCTGGCCGCCGACCCGTCCGCGCTAGGCCTGCCGTGCTTCATCATGGGCGCGGTCGCGCTGGGCCTGACGCTGGTCGGCGTCGTCCCCGCCGCCGCCGTCGGCGCGCCCCTGGCCATCATTCTCGGGGCCACGTCGACCGGGCTGTTCATCACCACGATCTGGGCCGCGGCCATCGGCCAGACCGCGGTAGCGAGCATCTTCGGTATCTTCGCCAGCTTCTGGCTGAGTTACTTCCTGCTGGTGACCGGGCTGATCCGCGCCTGGTTCGGGATTCCGCTGACCGCCATCGCGGCCACCCAGGAACTGTTCCTGATTACCTGGCTGGTCATCGTCGTGATGCTCACCCTGGCCACGCTCAGGCTGCCGGTGGCCTTCACCGCGGTGTTCGTGCTCGTCGCTCTCACCGTGCTGCTGGTGCTCCTCGGCACCGAGCAGGGATCGGCCGGCCTGGACAAGACGGGCGGGTACGTCCTGCTGGCCGCCGCCCTCGGGGGCGTGTATCTGTTCTTCAACTCCCTGTCCATCGCCACTGGCGGCAAGGAGATGCCGCTCGGCCGGCCGATCCTGCGCGGCTGACCGGGCCGCGTTCCGAGGCCGTTCAGCCCGGGCCGAAGCAGACGAACGGGCTGAACGGCACGGACAGGGCGCGGCTCCTGCGCCGGATGGCTGACTCAACTGCTCCGGTACGGGGGCCAGGCCGGCCGGTCGGCGTCCAGGTCGGCCTCGGCCAGCAGCCGGGCGGCGGCGGCGGGATCATGCAGCAGGGCGGCGAGCAGGTGCCGGGCTGGCCAGCGGCCCGATGCCCAGGCCAGCCCGCAGGCCAGGCCGCCGGCCCCGTCGGCGTGCACGGCGCCGAGCGTAAAGCGCCACGGCACGGGGACGCCATCCACGACCAGCCGGTCATGCGCATGGTAGGTGGCGGGTGCGTCGGGCAGTACCGCCCGCACGATCGCGGGGATCTCGCGGCGCACTGATGACGACTCGACCAGGCCGGTGACCTCCTCCGAGACCAGCGGCAGGTCCAGCAGGTCAGCGAGCTGCGCAGCCCGGTCGTACGGGGCCAGCACCAGTGGCAGGCCGGCCACCAGCGGCCACAGGTCCGCGGCGTCCAGCACCAGGACGTCCGCGGCACCGGCCACGACCACCGCGTCCCCGCGTACCGCCCGCACCCGGTCGGGCGGCGCGACCTCGGCGACGGCCGCGAGCGCCGTCCACAAGGCTCGCAGCTGGGCCCGCGTCACCGGCCGCCCTGGATCGGCCAGCCGGTCCAGCAGCTCATCCGGGCCGCCCGGCTCGGCGAGCAACTCGGCGAGCGAGGTACGCACGCCAAGCGCGCGGGCGATAGCCGGGTCCGCTGGCCGGTCGGCCTGGTCGTACAGCCCCGCGAGCAGCGGGTCCGCGTCGGCGATGCGCACGTCAGCGGGCCGGTGGCCATCGAGGACCGGATGGCGGCGCAGCCACCAGGCGGTGTAGGAGGGCACGTCCGCGTAGCGGCCGTCGGCGAGCAGCACCCGGGTGGGCTCGACGAGCGCCGCTCGCAGGGACGGCGCCGCGAGCAGGTCCAGGGCCCGCGGCCAGCGGGCCGGGTCGACGAGTTCGAGGTCGCGGACGGCCAGCACTTCCGCCGCCACGGGCGGCACGTCACCGGCGGGCAGCCGCGCGCGCGCGTCGGCCGCCCACTCATCCGCGCCGTCCAGGTCGAGGTCAGGAGCATCGAGCGCCACGTCCTGCGCGACCAGCAGGCCGAACGACGACAGCACCCCCACTGCCTCCAGCGTCGCGGCTCCGTGGCGCTGGAGTACCTCCGGGTCGGCTAGGCCGAACGGCGTGCCCGCCGCCACCACCCCGGCCAGCGGGCCGTCCGGCAGCAGCAGCTCCCCGGCCGGATACCACTCGCCGTCAGCGCCCGGCAGGGCCAGGTCCGCGAGCCACGGCTGCTCCCCCGGCCGCAGGTGCGCCGCCGCGGCGAGGCTGAGCACCACGTCCGCGACCGGACCAGGATCCTCCTCGTCGTAGGACTGAGCGACCGCCGCGCGCACGGCCGGGTCGGCCAGGACGCCGCGCGGTGTCGCCTCGACCGCGCCCAGCCGGGCCAGCAGCGGGTGCACCGCGCCGGGATGCACGACGCGAAGGCCAAGGAGCGCCAGCTGGCCGACGTGCTCAAGACCGGGCCCTGGCAGCAGCAGCCCGCGCGGGCCCCGCACCAGCCGCCCGTCGGCGAGCGGCACCGGCAGCGCGCCGAGCTCGCCGACCTCGCCTGGCTCGACGGCGGCCAGCGCCTCGTAGAGCCGCCGCCACCAGGCCGGGTCGCGCTCCAGCGAGGCGAGGGTGTCGGCCAGCTCGGCCAGCCGGAGCCGCCGGGCGCCCAGTACCGCGTAGGCAGGATGCCGCGCCGGGCCGGCGACCAGGCCGGGCAGCACCGGCGCGAGGCAGTCGGCCAGGCCTGGGAGAGCCGCGTCCAGGATGACCGCGTCCCGCGGCCGGACCCGCAGGCCGGGCCGCTCGGCGGCGGGCAGGAACGCGGTCTCCGGCAGCCGCGCCAGGATCGCGCGGCGCAGCTGAGCATCCAGCTCGCCCCGTGCGACCGGGCCAGGGACCAGATCGAGCAGGCCTGCTCCGGGGGCGAGGCCGGGCAGCAGGTGGGCGTAGCAGTCGGCCGCCTCGTCGACCAGGAAGTCGGTGAGCGGGCCCGGCGCGACATGGCGGCGGTCGGGACTCAGCGGGAACGAGGCCAGCAGCAGCGCCGGAAGGCCAAGCGGCTCATCCGTCGGCGTCGGCGCGTGCACCACGGCGCTGACCCCCTCAGGCAGGCGGCCGGCCGGCGCATCGCCGTTCTCGCCGCTGGTGACCGGAACCGCCCAGCGGACCGACCAGGACTCGCGCCCGCGTTCCTCGGCCGGGCGGTCGGCCAGCAGGCGCGGATCGGTCCGGCCGCCCGCGCTCGCCGTGCGCCACCGGTCGGCCGCGCCGTCGTCGGTGATCGTAACGCCGTCGCCGTCGTGCACTGCGGTCAGCACGCGCGTGCTGCCGTCCACCTCGATCTCGATGGCGCCGAGGGCGGGCAGCGCGAGCAGGAGCGCGGGACCGGTCTCGGCGAGCAGTCGTTCGGTGAGGCGGCGCGCGGCCTCGTCCCGCATGGGCAGCGTCACGGCGGTCGTGAATCCCTCGGGCGGCACATCACCGGCGGCGAAGGGCAGCCGCAGCACCGGCAGGTGACCCGACCGGCCCGCGAGCTCGGCGGCCACCGCGGGAATCCCCCCGACGAGGTCGCGGGCGGCGCTGCGCGACCAGGCCACCGCGCCGGTGACCGAGGAGATGCGCGGCTCGTCGCTGACCGCGACCGCGGCGGCGAAGCCCACCCCGAACCGGCCGACCGCTGTCTCGCGCGCGTCGGGTCCCCGCTTGCTGGAGGCGCGCAGCGTGGACAGCGCGGCGACGCCCGCCGCGTCCAGCGGCGCTCCGGTGTTCGCCGCCACCAGCGTCCCGTCGCTCAGGGCCAGCCGCAGCCGGCCCGCTACTCCCCCGCGCGCGGCCGCGTCGGCCGCGTTCTGCGCCAGCTCCACCACGACGCGGTCGCGGTAGCCGCCGAGCGCGTAGTCCTCCTCCGCGTTGGCGTCCTCTCGGAAGCGCGCCGGCGACGCTGCCCAGGCGTCAAGAACCCGGCGGCGCAGCTCCGCGGTGCCGAACGGGTCGGGCAGGCTGTCCGGCACAGCGCGGATCCGCCTCTCCTTCATACTGCTGGCAGATCCAGTTGGCTCGCCAGGGCCCCTATGCTCGCAGACCCGGCCATATTCCTGATGTGCTAGCCGGGAACACGCGGCTAGCACCCCGTCCGGCCGGCGGGCACAGAGAACCAGGCCGGGCTTCCAACAAATTCGATTATATGTTTGAATACGATCGCCAGGCTGGCCAAGACTATGGCGGATGCCCGGACACTAGCCTTTCAGGGCTAGCGGGAATCCGGTATCCGCAGCCGATGCCAGCCGGGTACCGAGGACCAGGAAACCGCGCTTCGACCGCAACCGCCCGACCGGGAGACGACATGCTCGCAGCCATCGCACCTGGTGTCAGTCACCCCATGGTCGCCGGCCTGCTCGGGCTCGGGGCGGCGGGGCTTGCCGGTTCTGTCGTGGCCATGGCCTGGAGCGTGCACGCGCGCCAGATCCGGCTCGCCGAGCAGCTGAGCCGCCGCCAGTTCATCGTGACCGCCGAAGCCAGCGCGGCAAGCCGCACGGCGGACGTCAACGGCGGCCCTGAGGCCGCCGTTGACGAGGCCGAGGGGACGGCCAGCGGGGGATCAGTGCCGCCAGTGATCATCGAGGGACCGGAGACCGTGATCACCGGCGACCAGGCCCGTTACCGCGTTCGGCCGTCAGGCAGCCGCAAGGTGGTGTCGTGGGCAGCCGGCGGCGGCTCGGTGGCGCAGGCTCCCGACCCGAGCCATCCCGACGAGCTGCTGCTGATCGCCGACCAGCCGGGTGACCTGACGCTCACCGTGCGGGTGCGCGAGGGGATGCGGGAATACCGCGGGACCAAATCCGTCGTCGCCGTGCCGGCCGTGACGCCGGCCGCGCCGCCCTTCACGCTACGGCTGTTCCTGCACGGGTGGGGGGTGGTCGTCGTCGCCGTACTGATTGTCGGGTTCGCCGGAGCCCTCGTGGCCCTGGGCAGCCTGACCTCTTCCGACTTCATCGCGCTGGTCGCCCCGCTGGGGGCGCTGCTCGGCGTGATCGCCGTCGTGCGGGGCGGGGCGGACGGAGGCAGCCGTCCCGGCCGCGGCCGGGACACACCAGGGCCAGGGACCTGAGAGCCCGCCAGTCAGGGACTCGACCCTGGCGTGTCCCAGTCGACCTCGCGCGGCGCCGCGACCTCATCGGGATCCGGCGGCGTGATGCTGACGGCCACTCCGAAGTCCCATAGCTCGACGATATTCCAGTTATCGGCGTCGGCGTCGGCCGACGGCTCCGCGCTCACCGCGACGCGGCGGGCCAGGCCGGCCGCATCCAGCCACACCTCGGCGGCCATCCGGCGCAGCGCGCGGTACGGCCCGGCCGGCACGCTCACGCCGGCCGCCACCGCCGCGTCCGCCCGCGTCAGGTCGATGGTGAGGCGGCAGCGGGTCGCGGCCACCCCCCGCACGGTGTCGGGCCCGACTGCCACGGCGTCGTCACGGGCACCGAACAGCGCGTCCAGGGGCCACAGCGGATCATTCGGTCCGCGCGGCCCGCCCGGATCGCCGAGGAAGAACCCGGTCCAGCGGCTGGCCACGCGGATGTAGGCGTTCGCCCCGTCGTAGATCATCTCACGCGGCTCGGTGAGCGGGCGAAGGTCCGCATCACCGTCCCCGCCCGCTGCGAACGCGGTGGCCAACTTCTCGGGGAACAGCGCCTGAGAAACGCGGGCGCGCCGTGCGGCGAGGTCGGCCACCCCTACGCAGCGCTGGTCGCGTGCCTGCGGCACCGGCGAGTCGGCGCACCAGGCGAAGGACAGCCGGGCCGTCCCGGCGGCGACGGTCCGGGCCGGGGCGGCTGCCACCCGGTCTGCGATGGAGTCGCTCTCGCCCGGCATTTCCCCAGAATAAGGCCCGGCCCCGGTCCGGCCGGATGGCGTGCTCCAGTGCCTGGTACATTCGCGCCATTGTTAACGATGGGGAGGTCGGCACATGCCCGGTCCATTGCAGGTGATCGCCGTGAGCTTCGGTCCCGGTGCCGACTTCGAGGGCCGGGTCCTGGCCGAAGTCGACCGGCTACAGGGCCGGGGGGTGCTGCGGCTGCTCGACCTGCTCTTCGTCGCGAAGAAGCAGGACGGCACGATCGAGCGCCTGGTCATCGGCGACGAAGACGACTTCGGCGCGCTGCTGTCGGGAGTTATCCCGGTGAACGGCGCTGGCCCGGTCGGCCCGGCGGCAGGCGGCTCGCCCGGCTTCGAGCCGGCGGACGCACGGGCGCTGGCCGAGTCCCTGGAGCCTGGGACGGCGCTGGCGTTCCTGCTCATCGAGCACGGGTGGGCGCAGCCGCTCTTCGACGCGATCGCCGAGACCGGCGGGACGATGCTGGGCGAGGGCTTCCTCACCGCCGAGGCCGGATTGCTCGTTGGAGCCGAGGTCGCGGCGATGGAGGAGGCGGCTCAGGTGATTGCCGCCGCCCAGGCCGCCGAGGCAGACGCGACGCTCCTGGCCATGGCCGCGCAGGCCAGGGCGGCCGAGGCGGTCGAAGCCTCGGAAGCGATCCGCGCCGCTGCGGCGGCCGACGCCATCCGGGCGCTGATCGCCGCCGGCATCGTGGAGGAGGCCGCCGCCCACGAGGCCGCTGAGGCCCTGACGGCGGCCGGTCTCATCATCGCCGCGGCCGCTGAGGCGGCGGCGGAGGCGGTTGCCCAGGATGCCGCCGTGGTAGCGGCAGCCGACGACGCCACCGTGGCAGCGGTCGAGCAGGACGCCGCCGTGGTAGCAGGAGCCGACGAGGCGACCGCGGAGGCGGTTGCCCAGGATGCCGCCGTGGTAGCGGCAGCCGATGAGGCCACCGTGACGGCGGTCGAGCAGGACGCGGCCGTGGTAGCGGCGGCCGATGAGGCCACCGTGACGGTGGTCGAGCAGGACGCGGCCGTGGTATCGGCGGTTGACGAGGCAACCGCGGAGGCCGTCGAGGATGCCGCCGCCACCGTCAGGGCCGCGTCGATCACCCTGGCCGAGGCGCGGGTCCTGCGATACCTGCCCACGCGGCTGACCTTCGCGCTCATCGCCGGCAAGCTGGGGATCTCCCGGTCGGCGGCCAAGGACCGGGCCGAGCGCGTCTACCGGAAGCTCGGGGTTCACAGCCGCGCTGAGGCGGTCAGCCGGGCCCGCGTGCTCGGGCTGATCGACTAGGGCGAATCGGAGCCGAGCCAGAATTCCACCTGCGGCCTGGCCACGTCGGAGTATGCGGGCCCGCCGGGGCTGCCGTCCTGCCAGGTATCGTCTCGGGCCAGGCCGTTCCATGTATTGGCGACCCCGGCGGTGCTGCGCTTCGCGCGCTCGTATCGCCATTTATAGGCATCAAAAACTACCTGGATATATACCGCGTACTCACGGGCCAGCCCCGTGGCGCCGGTGATGATAACGAGATTGTCGTCATTCTCGGAGCTGGCTTTCTTGCCCATGTTGTGCGAGCCGGTCATGACAACGGGCGAATCGCCGAACGGGTCGACGACAATGAGCTTCGAATGAATCATGACATTGTCATACCGGTGCTCCGGATTTTCTCCGGCCACCGGCTGGAGCAGCATGTCCGGCATGACAACGGAAAGCTGGTCGGCGGACTTAGCCCCGCGGTTGAAGATCGTCAGGGTAGCGCCGGTCTTATCACCGGTGGGTGGCTGGTTGATAACGCCATGCACGAACTTGCCGGCCTTCGCGAGGTCCTCGATGGGCTCGATCAAGCTGGTCGCGGCCGGGCCGGGCTCGAACATCAGGAACAGCACTCCGTGCTCAGCGCCGCGAATCAGCTTGGCCGCCTCGCCCAGGTCGATGGGATCATCGACGGTCAGCGACGGGTCAGAAAGCGACTTGCCGCCCCCCATGGGCAGCGCCGCATACCACGCCCGCAGGCCGACGGGCGGCGCGCCGGGCATAGCCACCGATCCGGGATCTGGCCCGTCGAACGAGCCGTCCCGGTTGGCCGGGGCGAAGCTTCTGCCGGGAGCAGTACCGGCCTCGTGCAGCCGGTTCCAGTAGCTGAGGAACGACTGCGCCACCGCCGGGTCATGAATGTGCAGTGCGTTGTTGCTCTCGGTACACAGGCCGGTAATCGTCCAGTTAGTGGACCCGGTCCATACCGACTGGGGTGTCGTGCCCTGGCAGAACACCAGGAACTTATTATGGGCCAGCGCCCCGCCGGTCAGCTTGCGGCGCGATAGGTCCACCTGCCCTTGCAGTGTCTGCGCCGCCGCGACATTGACGTCGGGTTTGCTCGACGTGTAAGAGCCGTTGCCCAGAAGAAGATGACACGACTGGCCGAGGTCAGCCAGCAGCTTAATAAGCTCGTCATCATTCAGCTCATAGAGCGACGCGTAGACGTTCAGGCCGGCGCTCTTGGCGTCCTGAAGAAGTGACCGCAGCGCCGGGAGCACCGGCCCGGCCAGGTCCTTGCGGAGCTCGCTAGCGGCATTGGTGATCTCGCCGTGCAGTACCGCGGTGGGGCTGGGCGCGGGCCGTCCGGCCGCCTTATCCTGGTCGATGATGGCCTGCACCGACCTCTCCACCGAGGGCGTGCCGACGATTCCCCTGGTGAACCACATCCCGAACCCGGCCGTGGTCCCGGTCTCGCAGGTAACCGGATCGGTCCACGAGCTGGCCTGGCCGAGGTCGGCCTGGCTGCTGCCCGGCGTGCCCATGACCGGAACGACCTGATACTGCACTCCCGGCCGCCCCTGAGCGCCGTAGTCGGCCCAGATGTAGCGCTGAATAGGCCATTGATCCGACGGCTGGCTGCGGACCCTCGGCGCCGCCGGGCCGGGCGGGGCGGCGGGATCGGGGGCAAAAGGCATGTAGGTCGGCAGGTACGCCGGCGCGCCGCCGGACTGGTCCTTTCGCTGGACCGCAAAGCCGAGGCAGCCCTCAATCCGGTCGCAGCTCCAGACCAGGACCGCATCGGCTACGTTGGCATAGGCCCGTGCATCAATTCCCATTCGAATCCCCCCTGCCGAGCATCCTAACTACGCCGGCCGTTCCCCGATACTGGCCGTTCCCTGGATAGGCGTGTCCCCCACTTCGACGAGCAGCTCCCGGCCGTCCGGCATTATTACGCCCAGCCAGTAGGAGATGGTCCCGTCGGACAGCTCATCCTGGCCGAGGATCTCGATGTCCACGACCTCCGGATGGGCGATGAGCAGGCGGCACAGCACGCTGCCCGCATGGTCGGCGGAAGCCGGCCCTGGCACCCTGCTTTCACCAGGGGACATCATGCAATCACCGCTGGGCTGGAGTTACGGCCGGGCCGCGGCCAGGTCTCAGCTCGCCGCGGTGGGCCAGCCCGGCGCGCGGCGCCGTGCCGGATAAGTGCGACAAGCCGTGGCTGAACGGCGTATCCGTACACATTTCCTAATGTAACCCAGCGTGAACGCGAGAAGCCTTAATGGAGCGCTGACACTCCGGCGTGGCGCGCGCTCTATGGGGGAATATAAGCGGATTTCTAGGACTTCAGCGGCAGCGTCACCGGCCGGACGAGCGGGCCGCTGCCATCATCTGAACGGTGCTGCGGACCCAGGCCAGCGCGCGCTCTTCCGTTATGCCGAGGTCCTTGAGGGCCTTCGCGCCGGCGTCCTTGCCTTCGGCCAGGATGCCGAGCAGAAGGTGCTCGGTCCCGATGTAGTTGTGCTCCAGGTCGATGGCCGCGCGCAGGCTCAGCGCGAGCACCTTGCGGGCCGGCGGGGTCAACGGGATCCGCTGGGGGGAGGCGGCGTACTCGGGGGCAGGCCCGGCGCCCAGCCGGTCGCGGACCTGATCGGGGGTCGCGCCGAGGGCCGCGATGGCGCGGGCGGCCAGGCCGTCAGGCTCGCTCAGCAGGCCGAGCAGGAGATGCCCGGTGCCGACCTCGTCCTTCGATATCGCCAGGGCCTCGCTCCGGGCGGCCAGGGACGCGCTGCGCGCCCTGGGCGTGAACCGGTTCAGCGGGAGATCGCGAGCGTCCAGGGCAGCCGGGCTGGCCACGAAGCGCTGCTGCGCCGCCTGCTTGGAGACGCCCATCGCCTCGCCGATCGCGCTCCACGATGCGCCGCTGCGGCGCGCCTGATCGACGAAGTGGCCGATCAGCTGGTCGGCGAGGTCGCCGGGGCGGGGCTGGGACGGGGCACGGCGCTGGCTCCGCCGGGCCTGTCCGGTCGTGGCGCGCACCAGAATGTAGTGATGGCCTCGCGCTTTGTCGTGCAGCTGCATGACGCGACGACGCTGCACTTCGACCTGCGGCTGCAGGCCGGCGAGGTGCTGCGGTCGTGGGCCGTGCCGAAAGGGCCGTCCCTTGACCCTGGGGTCCGGCGGCTGGCCGTGCCGGTCGATGACCATGCGCTGTCGGCGGGCGAGTTTGAAGGCGTGCATGCCGGCCAGGCGCGCGGCAGCGGCGCGGTGATCATCTGGGACGAGGGCACCGCGCAGATCGAGCGCGACGAGCCTGGCCATCTGACCTTCATCCTGTCGGGCCACAAGCTCGCGGGCCGCTTCGCCCTGACCCGCACCGGCGAGCGCCGCTGGCTGCTGGTCAAGGCCCGCGACGAGCACGCCGCCGCGGGCTCGAATATTGTCGCGGAGCGGCCCGCCAGCGTGCGCAGCGGCAGGACCTGGCAGCAGCTGGCCGGCGAGCGGGACAGCTGACCGGGAGACCGGACCGAAGCGGGCGGGCACGCCCGGCAACCTGGAAGGTGGCAGTCATGGGAGCAGCGCAGGAGATCTTCAGCCGGCTGGCGGACGGCGAGGTGATCGTCATCGACGGTGGTACCGGCACCCAGCTTCAGCTCGCGGGAGCGCCCATGGATGACGACGCGTGGAGCGGCCGGGCCAACCTCGAGCATCCGGAGCTGGTCCAGTCCGTCCATGAGGCATACATCCGGGCCGGCGCCCAGGTGATCATCGCCAACAGCTTCGCCGCCAGCCGGGCCGCCCTCGAGCCAGCCGGCCTGGGCGCACGGGTGGCCGAGGCCAACCGCCTCGCCGTCCAGGCCGCCCTGGCGGCCCGCGAGGCCGCGGCATCCGGCCCGGTGGCGGTCGCTGGCTCCATGTCATCGTTCGGCCCGGTGGCCATGCACGGCCGGCAGGCCCTGGTCGGCGCCGCGGATGACTCCTTCCCCAGCCTGGCGGACTACCGCGAGCAGGCGGCGCTGCTGGCCGGGGCCGGCGTCGATCTCATCGCGCTGGAGCTGATGGAGGCTTCCGGCTACGGCCGCGCCGCGATCGACGCCGCCACCGAGACCGGGCTGGGCGTATGGCTCGGCATCGCGCCCATCCGCCTGCCCGACGGCACCCTCGGCACCGATCCCGAGCTGGGCAGCGGGGAAAGCTTCGAGGAGCTGGTGCGGATCCTCGCCGGCCCTGGCCTGGCCGCGGTCAACGTGATGCACGCCAAGCCCGACGTGGCGCGCGACGCGATCGGCGTCATCAGGGCGCACTACGGCGGCCCCATCGGGGTCTACGCCGAATCGGGCGACTGGCTGGCGCCGAACTGGGTCTTCAACGGCCTCAGCCCGCAGGAGTACCTCCTGGAGGCGGCAGGCTGGGTCGAGGCGGGAGCGCAGATCATCGGCGGGTGCTGCGGCGTCGGGCCTGACCACATCCGGGTCCTGTCGGACCGGCTGGCGTGACATCATGCAGGACGTGCACCTACCGGGATAAGGAGGTCAGCAGATGGCGCACGGTGCCCGGCTCGACTCGGTAGTCATGTTCGTGCAGGGGCTGGACAGATCGGTGGCCTTCTACACCGAAGTCCTGCAGCTCGAAGTCGCTGACCGTAGCTCAAGCGCCGCGCTGCTCATCAGCCCGCACGGCTCGCAGCTGATCCTGCGGGCCATGGGCAGCAACGCGCCGCATGCCCTCGGCAGCGTGGGCCCGCAGTACGTCATCTGGACCGCCGGCGGGAAGCATGACCTGTCCCGGTCCGAGCAGGCGCTGAAGGCACGTTCCGCCCATACCGAGACCCGTGTCTGCGAGCGGGTCACGGTCGTGGAGGGGCGTGACCCGGACGGCATCCCGGTGATAGTGGCCTACCCCGGCCCCGATCAGGTGCCGTTGCATGAGCTTCCGGTCCGGATCTACGGCTGGTGAGCGCGGCAGGCGGCCCGCGCTGAGGGTCAGGGAGCGCCGTGGTCAGCCGTGACCGGTCCACTGCGGTCCGGCCGAGAGCCAGGCCTTGTCCCAGGCCGCCAGCCTGTGCCGGTCCAGTACCCGCCGGACGGCGAGCGCCGCGGCCGCCAGCAGCATCGCCAGGACGGTCAGCGCGAGCGATGCGGCGAAAACGACGTGGTCACGGACCTGGCCGGTGGTCGCCGGCGGCAGCCTGACCTGTCCCGCGTGATCCAGCCAGACCGGCACGGTGCGGCCCGCGCTGGTTCCGGCCGGCGCCGGGATCAGGCCGTTCTGCGCCCGACCGCTCGCGGTCCAGCGGGCCGGAGTCCAGACCGTCCAGGTGCCTGCCCCCGGCGCGGATTGCGCCGGGCCGGGCGCGGCGTTCAGCAGGACCGCGGGGACCCGGTGCCAGGATCGCTGCGCCTGCCGCGCCGCCGCGCTGCCCGCGTGCACCCATATCGCGGCGGCGCCCGCCGCCAGCGGGCCCAGGATCAGGAACGCGGCGAGCACCCCTGGCAGGAGCCACGCCGCGATCAGGTCCGAGCGCCGGCGCAGGGGGTTGTGGTCCGATCCGAGGCTGCGGCTCAGCTTCGTCCACCGGCTCAGCTTCGTCCACGTCATTGTGGGCGTTGTCATGATGTTCACCTCGTTGTGGCCAAACCGGCCGCACGGCACACTGCCCGGCGGCCGCCTCACTATTAGAGCCCCTCCCCCGGCCGCAGCGCCATACTCCTGCCCGGGTCGGGCAAATCCGGGCCAGGGGCCAGGCCGGCCGCAGGAAGCCGGGCCTGCCGCGTCCGGTAGGCCGCGACGTTGGTGCGGTTCGCGCACGCGGTACCGCAGAACCGGCGGGACCGGTTCTTGGACAGGTCGACGTAGACGTTGTCGCAATGACCGGCGGCGCACAGCCGCAGCCGGTCCAGCTGGCCCGAGCGGATGACGTCGACGAACGCCATCGCCGCGTCGACGGCCATCCGGTCGGCCAGCGGCGCGTCACTGGACGTGGCGTGCAGGTGGTAATCCCAGCTGTCGTGCTTGACCAGCTGCGGCAGCGCGCGCGCCTCCCGCAGCAGGGTGTTGACCAGATCGGCGGCGTCATCGGCGGGCAGCTCCCACAGCCGCTCCAGCCGGGGCCGCAGCCGCCGGACGGCGGCCAGCTCGGCCTCGTCGTGCGTGCGCGCGCCGGTCCACTCCTGCGCCGCGACGAACCGGTCGAGCGCGGCGGTGTCGGGCAGCTGCTCGGTGCCGCCACGGCCGGTGTTGACCAGCGCGGCGACGCCGTTCAGCGAAATCTCGGTGTCATGGGCAAAAATCACCTTGACTCCTTTCACGGTCACCGCATAGTGTCATGAGCATAACTTATTTTACCACTTACGGAGGAACTGCAGTGACGACCGCCGAATTCCGTACCCGCCGGCCCGGATGGGGCGGCACGGGCCTGACTCTCGCCGTGCTGTCGGCCGCGACGTTCGGGACGTCAGGGACATTCGGCGCGTCGCTGATCCACGCCGGCTGGAGCCCGGCCGCCGCGGTGGTCACCAGGATCGCCGTGGCGGCGCTCCTGCTCACTGTCCCCGCCCTGCTGCAGCTGCGCGGCCGGTGGGCGCTGCTGCGCCGCAGCGCGGGCCGGGTGGCCGCCTACGGCCTGGTCGCGGTGGCCGGCTGCCAGCTGTTCTACTTCAACGCCATCGAGCGGATACCGGTGGGCGTGGCCCTGCTGCTGGAGTACCTCGGCGCGGTGCTGGTGGTCGGCTGGCTGTGGCTGCGCCATGGCCAGCGACCCCGCCGGCTCACCGTCGCGGGCGCGGTCACGGCCATCGCCGGGCTGGTGATGGTGCTCAACCTGACCGGATCGGCCCGCATCAACCCGGTCGGGGTGATGTGGGCCCTGCTGGCCGCCGTGGGCCTGGCGATCTACTTCGTCCTGTCGGCGGCCACCGATGCGGAGCCGCTGCCGCCGATCGTGATGGCGTGGGCCGGCATGTGCGTGGGCGCGGCCTTCCTGGCCGTGCTCGGCTGGATCGGCGTGCTGCCCATGACCGCCACCACCAGCAACGTCGATTTCCTGAACCACCAGGTCAGCTGGATCGTGCCGGTGCTGGGCCTGTCGCTGGTGGCCGCGGCGATCGCCTATATCGCCGGCATCGGCGCCGCCCGCCGGCTCGGGGCCAAGCTCGCCTCGTTCATCGGCATGGCCGAGGTGCTGTTCGCCGTCCTGTTCGCGTGGCTGCTGCTCGGCCAGCTGCCGTCCGCGGTGCAATTTGCCGGCGGCGCGTTCATCCTCGCCGGGGTCGCGCTGGTACGCGTCGATGAACTGCGCGGCGATCCGGCACCGGCCCCGACGGCACGAGCCGAGGCCGCCGGGGAGCCGGCGCAGGCGTCTCGTACGCTGGTCGGGTGATCGGTCTCCCGGATGGCGTTCGCGGCTGCCTGTTCGACCTGGACGGCGTCCTGACCAAGACGGCGAAAGTGCACGACGCGGCGTGGAAGCAGATGTTCGACGGCTTCCTGCGGGAGCGGGCCCAGCAAGAGGGCAAGCCGTTTGTGCCCTTCGATCCGGTCAGGGACTACGACGAGTACGTCGACGGGAAGCCCAGGGCGGAGGGAACGCGCTCGTTCCTGGCCTCCCGCGGCATCGAGCTGCCCGAGGGCAGCGAGGACGATCCGGCCGACGCGCAGACCGTCCACGGGCTCGGAAACCGCAAGAACGAGATCGTGCTGGAGCGGATCCGGGCCGACGGGGTCGAGGCGTACGAGGGCTCGGTGCGCTACGTCCGGGCGGCCAGGGACGCGGGGCTGCGCCGCGCGGTCGTGTCGTCCAGCGCCAACTGCCGTGACGTCCTGGTCGCGGCCGGCATTGAGGACCTGTTCGAGGCCCGGATCGATGGCGTGGTCGCCGAGCGGGAGCACCTGCGGGGGAAACCCGCGCCGGACACGTTCCTGGCCGGGGCACGGGCCCTGCAGCTGCAGCCGGGCGAGGCCGTCGTCTTCGAGGACGCCCTGGCCGGCGTCGCGGCCGGCCGGGCCGGGGCGTTCGGGTACGTGGTGGGGGTGGACCGGGCCGGGCAGGCCGACGCCCTGCGGGAGCACGGCGCCGATGTCGTGGTGTCCGACCTCGCTGACCTGCTGGACCGCGGGTGATCCGCGAGGCGGCGTTCCCCGTGGAGCCGTGGTGCCTGCGGGAGACCCTCCTGGACCTCGACATGGTCGCCCAGACCGAGTCCATATTCGCGCTGTCGAACGGTCACGTGGGCTGGCGCGCCAACCTGGACGAGGGAGAGCCGCACGGCCTGCCGGGGACCTACCTGAACGGGGTCTACGAGCTGACTCCGCTGCCCTACGGCGAGGCCGGCTACGGCTTCCCTGAATCGGGGCAGACCGTCCTCAACGTGACCAACGGCAAGGTCATCCGGCTCTATGTCGATGACGAGCCCTTCGATGTGCGGTACGGCAAGCTGCGCGAGCACGAGCGGGTGCTGGATTTCCGGGCCGGCACGCTGAGCCGCACCGCGGAGTGGGAGTCGCCGGCCGGGCAGGCGGTCCGCGTGTCTTCGGTCCGGCTGGTGTCGCTCACCCAGCGGGCGATCGCGGCGGTCTGCTACGAGGTGGAGCCGATCGATCATCCGGCGCGGATCGCCGTGCAGTCCGAGCTGCTGGCCAACGAGCAGCTCCCGGCGGCCGGATCGGATCCGCGGGCGGGCGTCGTGCCCGAGAACGCGCTGGACAGCGAGTTCCACAATGCCGAGGGCACGGCCGTGGTGGTGGTGCACAAGACCAGGGCCAGCGGGCTGCGGGTCGGCGCGTCGATGGACCACCTGATCGACGGGCCGGATGACGTGCGGGTCGAGTCGCGGTCCTACGCCGACGGCGGGGTGGTCACGGCGACCGCGGTCCTGCAGCCGGGACAGCGGCTGCAGGTGATCAAGTTCGTCGCCTACGGCTGGTCGCAGCTGCGCTCGCTGACCGCGGTCCGCGATCAGGTCTGGGCGGCGCTGAGCGGGGCCAGGCAGACGGGCTGGGCTGGGCTGCTGGCCGAGCAGCGGGCCTTCCTGGACGACTTCTGGGGCCGCGCTGACGTGGAGGTGGACGGAGATACCGAGGTGCAGCAGGCGGTGCGCTTCGGGCTGTTCCATATCCTGCAGGCCAGCGCGAGGGGCGAGAACCGCGCTATCGCCGCCAAGGGGCTGACCGGCCCCGGCTACGGCGGGCACGCCTTCTGGGACACCGAGACCTTCGTGCTGCCGGTACTCACCCTTACGGCCCCGGACGCGGCCGCCAGCGCACTGCGCTGGCGGCAGAGCACGCTTCCGGCCGCCGTCGACCGCGCCGCCCAGCTCGGGCTGCGGGGCGCCGCCTTCCCCTGGCGGACGATCGCCGGCCAGGAATGCTCGGGCTACTGGCCGGCCGGCACGGCCGCCTTTCACATTAACGCGGACATCGCGGACGCTGTCATCCGCTACGTCGACGCGACTGGTGACCAGGAGTTCGAGCGCGAGGCGGGGCTGGACATGCTGGTCCAGACCGCGCGCCTGTGGCGGTCACTCGGCCACCATGATGCCCGCGGGCAGTTCCGCATCGACGGGGTGACCGGGCCGGATGAGTACAGCGCGCTCGCCGACAACAACATCTACACCAACCTGATGGCGGCCAGGAACATGACGATGGCGGCCGAGGCGGTGAAGCGATATCCGGACCAGGCCCGCGAGCTGGGCGCCGACCACGAGGAAGCGGCGAGCTGGCGGGACGCGGCGCAGGCGATCTACATCCCGTATGACGAGATGCTGCGGGTCCATCCGCAGGCCGAGGGCTTCACCCGGCACCAGCTCTGGGACTTCGCGGGCACCAGCCCGGAGCAGTATCCGCTGCTGCTGCATTTCCCCTACTTCAATCTTTACCGCAAGCAGGTCGTCAAGCAGGCTGACCTGGTGCTGGCCATGCAGCTGTGCCCGGAGGCCTTCACCGCCGAGCAGAAGGCGCGGAACTTCGATTACTACGAGCCGCTCACGGTCCGAGACTCGTCACTGTCGGCCTGCACGCAGGCGGTCATGGCCGCGGAGGTCGGGCATCTGGGCCTGTCCTTCGACTACCTCGGCGAAGCCGCGCTGATGGACCTGCATGACCTGGAGAACAACACCCGCGATGGCGTGCACATTGCCTCGCTGGCGGGCACCTGGATCGCCCTGGTCTGGGGGTTCGGGGGCATGCGGCACGGCGACGGCACGGTCGGCTTCACCCCGCGGCTGCCCGAGGATATCGCCCGGCTCGCGTTCGGCCTGCTGATCCGCGGCCGGCGCCTGCACGTCGAGATCACCCAGGACACCGCCACGTACCTGCTGGGCGAAGGGGAGCCGCTGGAGATCAGGCACCACGGCGAGACGGTGCAGCTGGAGGAAGGCAAGCCGCAGGCCCGTCCGGTTCCTGCGGTACCCGTGCGCCCCCGGCCCAGCCAGCCGGCGGGCCGGGCACCGGCTCACCGCAGGACCGGCGTAGACGCGAGCTGACCGGGCCGGGTCACCACCCATCCGCGGTGACGATGGCGCCGAAGGCTACCTGTACGCAGCTACGCATGACCCGTTATTGCAACCTAGTTGCAGGACCTCTAGGCTGCCTGCGTAACTGAGGCTTCTCCAGGAAGGTCCCTGATGGCTAATCCAGGCGCACGGCTGGCGCGGATCAGGGACGGGCTCACCCCCCGCGAATGGGCCAGGACCGGAGCCATGGCCGGGGTGGTCATCGGCCTGAACGTGCTCGGCTGGAGCCTGCTGTCGGCGGCTGTCAGCGGGCACTACCACGTGAGCGCGAACAAGATCTTCGGCTTCGGGACCGGGATTCTCGCCTACACCCTCGGCATGCGGCACGCCTTTGACGCCGACCACATCGCGGCCATCGACAACACCACCCGCAAGCTGGTCAACGACGGCAAGCGCCCGCTGTCGGTCGGGTTCTTCTTCTCCCTCGGGCACTCCACGGTCGTCTTCCTGCTGGCGGTGCTGCTGAACTTCGGCATCCGCGCGCTCAACAGCCAGGTGAAGAACGGCCACTCGACGCTGCATAACGTGACCGGGGTCTTCGGCACCGCCGTGTCCGGCACCTTTCTGTACCTGATCGCCGGGCTCAACCTCGTGGTCCTGTTCGGCATCCTCAGGGTCTTCCGCGAGATGCGATCGGGCCGGTACAACGACCAGGAACTGGAGGATCAGCTGAACAAGCGCGGGCTGATGAACCGGGTCCTCGGCCCGCTGGCCCGCCGCGTCGACGCCCCGTGGAAGATCTACCCGGTGGGCGTGCTGTTCGGCCTGGGCTTCGACACCGCCACGGAGGTAGCGTTTCTCGTCCTGGCCGGGACCGCTGTGGTCAGCGGCCTGCCCTTCTACGCCATCTTGTCGCTGCCGGTCCTGTTCGCGGCCGGCATGTGCCTGTTCGATACCGCGGACGGCTGCTTCATGAACTTCGCCTACGACTGGGCCTTCTCCCGCCCCGTCCGCAAGGTCTTCTACAACCTGACGATTACCGGCCTGTCGGTGTTCGTCGCCCTGTTCATCGGCACCATCGAGCTGCTCGGCCTGCTCAGCCAGGAGGCCAGGCTCACCGGCGGTTTCTGGAATTTCATGGCGAACTTCAATATCAACACGGCCGGATTCGTCATCGTCGGCATGTTCGTCTTCACCTGGGTCGTGGCCCTGTCCATCTGGCACTTCGGCAAGATCGAGCAGAAATGGGAACTCGAGGCCGCCCGGCCGAATGCCGGCGACTAGGGCTGCTCAGGGCAGCCGCTGGCGTGCCTGGCCCGCGCCGCCGTTCCGATGGTGCGGGTACCGCAAGAGCAGCCGACTTGACCGGCCAGGAACTTGCCGTCCAGCATCCCTGTCTTATGCTGGAACCGTGACCGAGATAGTGGCACGGCGATTTTGTCGCCTCCCGGCCCAGGGTGGGCCGCCGGGAGGCGCCGCGCCGCGTTAGGCTCGCGACTCGCTCCGGTGACCCAGGAGCCGGGAGGATCTCTCCCCCGCCGGTCACTAGAGCAAGGAGTCACCGTGCCCAGCTCAGCCGCATATCTCACCCCCGGTCAGCTGCAACGCGACCTGTCCATCCGCGATCTGTCCGACCCCGCCGGGGGTACCCACGCGGTCCAGCTCGTCGCTGAGCGTGCTGTCGGGACGCTCGCCCGCGCCTGGAGTTGCGAGGTTCGCTGGTGTCGGGGCCCGAGGGTGGTCCCGGTAGCCGACAACTATGACCGGCTGGGCTACGCGGCCGGCGCGATCACCAGAAACGCCCGCTACACCCGGTACGTGAACGCCGGGCACATGCTGCGCAGCCATTCGAGCGCCATGATCCCGCCAGCGCTGCGCCAGCTGGCCGCCGAGCCCGCCGCTGATGTCCTCCTGGTCTGCCCTGGCATCGTCTTTCGCCGGGATGCAATCGACTGGCAGCACACCGGGAACCCGCATCAGCTCGACCTATGGCGGATCACCCGCCAGGCGATGACCGACGCCGACATGGACGAGATGATCGCCCTGCTGGGCCGGGCGCTCGCGCCGGGTCTGCCCCGCAGGCAGGAGGCGCGCGTGCACCCCTACACCGTGGGCGGCCGGCAGGTCGACGTCCTGCGGGATGGCCGCTGGGTAGAAGTCTGGGAGTGCGGCCTCGCGCATCCCGGCGTGCTCGCCGCCGCCGGGCTCGCGGGCCGCGGCGGGCTGGCCCTCGGCATGGGCCTGGACCGGCTGCTCATGCTGGTCAAAGGCATCCCCGATATCCGCCTGCTCCGCTCGGGCGATCCCCTGGTCGCCCGGCAGATGCTCGATCTCACCGAGTATCAGCGGGTCTCGGCCATGCCCCCGATCACGCGTGACCTGTCCGTCGCGGTCTCCGAGGACGACGACGACGAGGAAACGCTCGGCGACCGTGTCCGGGAAGCCCTCGGTACCGACGCCTCCCGCGTCGAGGAGATCCGCGTGCTGTCGGCCACCGCCTATGAGCAGCTGCCTGCGTCAGCCATCAGCCGCCTCGGGGCGAGGCGAGGGCAAAAGAACCTGCTCATCCGCGTCATCCTGCGTGATCTCGAGCAGACGCTGACCAACGAGGCCGCTAACTCCCTGCGTGACCGGATCTACGCAGCGCTTCATCAGGGGAGGCGCTACCAGTGGGCTGAGCAGCCCAGAGGTCTTTGACTTCTGGCGGATGGCTGGACTCAGCCGGGCCCTGACCGGCCAGGTTATGTAGCACTGGTCAGGGCGGCCACGGTCGGGCCGATGACGATGACGGCGGGGTTGCTGATGGCCGGCGCGCGGCCGGGACGGGAGAGATCGGCCAGGGTGCACCTGATGACTCGCTGGCGCGCGGTCGCGGCCCGCTCGATGCAGGCGACGTCGGTGCCGGGCGGCAGGCCCAGGTCGATGAGGTGCCCGGCGATGCTCATCCGGTTGGCCACCGCCATCAGCAGCACGAGGGTGTCGGCCGAGCGCGCGAGGGATTTCCAGTCCACCGGGCTGTCCGGGTGCCCGGGCGGCAGATGACCGGACACGACGGCGAAGGACTGCGATACGCCCCGGTGGGTGAGCGGAATGCCGGCCAGGGCGGGGGCCGCCGTGGCACTGGACAGGCCGGGTACCACTGAGCACGGGATGCCGGCCTTGGCGCAGGCCAGGACCTCTTCCCCGCCCCGGCCGAAGACGAACGGATCTCCGCCCTTGAGGCGGACGACGTGCTGCCCGGCCCGCGCGTGGGCTACGAGCGCGGCGCTGATGTCGGCCTGGCTGAGCCGCTGCTCGCCGGGTTTCTTGCCCCCGTCGATCAGGACCACGCCAGGGCGCAGCCCGGCGGTGAGCTCCGGGTCAGCGAGACGGTCGCTGATGACGACGTCGGCGGTGTGCAGGGCCCGCCAGCCGCGCAGGGTAATGAGGTCCGCCGAGCCCGGCCCGGCCCCGATCAGGGTCACCTGCCCCACGGCCACGGCGTGGGCCGACCGTTCACCTCCGGCGGCTCTGGCCTGCGGGAAGAGGGCCGACGCCGCGCCGGCGAGATCCGAGGCGCCGTGGGCCTGGGCGGCGCGGCCAGGGGGCCAGCCCGCGCCGGCGCGGGCGGCAGCTGTGCGTCCGGGGCGCGTGGCCGCGTCGGCGCGGGCGGCGGCCGCGCGGGCCGCCTGGGCCAGGCGGGGGGCCGCCTGCGGCAGGCCGGCCCAGTGCAGGTGCAGGTAGGAGGCCAGCAGGCCGGGACTCGCCCAGCCGTGCCGGGTGCCGTCGGCCAGCTGCCAGGCCGGCTCCCCGCCGTGCGCCGGCTCGCTGACCGTGTGGTGGAACTCGTGCGCCCGCACCCGGGTGCCGGCCGCCAGCAGCGGGGTGTCGCGCAGCGCGGTGGCCTCGCGGTAGCCGAGGGTCAGCGTCCCGGTCATCCGGGCCGCCGCGGGCACCAGCCCGCACTGCGGCCGCGAGTTCAGCGACTCGCCGAGCCACAGCAGCCCCGCGCACTCGGCCACGATCGGCATGCCCGCCGCGGCCCGCCGCCGGACGTCCTCCCGCAGCGGCGCGTTGGCGGTCAGCTGGTCGACATGCACTTGCGGGAAGCCGCCGCCCGCTACCAGCGCGTCGGTGCCCTCGGGCAGGCTGCGGGCGGTCAGCGGGTCGAAGGTCACCACCTCGGCTCCGGCCGCGGCCAGCAGCTCGTCGTGCTCGGCGTAGCCGAAGGTGAACGCGGGCCCGGCGGCGACGGCAATCCGCGGCGGCCGCCCCGCGGCCGGATCCAGCTGGCCGCCCGCCGCAGCGACCACGTCGCCCGGTGACCACGGGTCCGCGGTCAGCTCGGGCGCGCTGCGGGCGATGCGCATCAGCAGATCCAGGTCGAGGTGACGCGCCACCAGGTCCCGCAGGGCGGGAAGCCAGGCGCGGACGGACGCCGCTCGCTCCGCGGCGGGGACCAGCCCCAGGTGCCGCGAGGGGGTGTGCAGGGTGGCCTCGCGGCGCAGCGCGCCCAGCACCGGGATGCCGGCTGGCGCGAGCGCCTCCCGCAGCACGCTCTCGTGCCGGTCCGATGACACCTGGTTCAGCACCACCCCGGCCAGCACGACCTGCGGGTCCCAGCTGGCGAAGCCGTGCACGGTCGCGGCGATGGAACGAGATGTCCCGGCGGCGCCCACGACCAGCACGACCGGCGACCCGGTCAGCCGGGCCACGTGCGCGGTGCTCGCGAAATCCCCGCGTCCGGCGGCCCCGTCGAACAGGCCCATCACGCCCTCGATCACCGCCACGCCGGCGTCGCGCGCGCCATGCCGCAGCAGCGGGGCCACCAGGTCCTCCCCCGCCAGCCAGGGATCGAGATTGCGCCCCGGCATACCGCAGGCCGCGGCGTGATAGCTCGGATCGATGTAGTCAGGCCCGACCTTGTGCGGCGACACCCGCAGCCCCCTGGCCCGCAGGGCCGCCATGATGCCGGTGGCCACGGTCGTCTTGCCGTCCCCCGACCGGGTGGCGGCGATCACGACCCGGGGCAGGCTCACCATTCGATGCCGCGCTGGCCCTTGCGGCCGGCGTCCATCGGATGCCGGATCTTGGTCATCTCGGTGACCAGGTCGGCCGCCTCGATCAGGGCGGGACTGGCCCGGCGGCCGGTGATCACGACATGCTGCACGCCAGGGCGCGCGGCCAGGACGGCCAGGACCTCGCCGGTGTCGAGAGTGCCGTTGGCGAGCGGGTAGGTGAACTCATCCAGGATGATCAGCCGGTAGGTCTGCGCGGCCAGGTCGCGCTTGACCTGCTCCCAGCCTTCCCTGGCCGCGCGGGCGTGATCCTCGGTGGCGGTGCGCAGCCAGGACCAGCCGGCGCCCATCCGGTGCCAGGTGACCGGCGCTCCCTGCCCGGTGGCGGCGTGCACCTGGCCGAGCGCGGTGAGCGCGTCCTCCTCGCCGACCCGCCACTTAGGGCTCTTGGTGAACTGGAACACGCCGATGGGCCAGCCTGCCGACCAGGCCCGCAGCGCGAGGCCGAAGGCGGCCGTGGACTTGCCCTTGCCATCCCCGGTGTGCACCGCGAGCACCGGCTGAGCGCGCCGCTCGCGGGTGCTGAGCCCGTCGTCGGGGACCACGGTGACCTGGCCCTGGGGCATCAGGAAGCCTCCTTCTGGCGGATCATGCTGGCCAGTGCGTGACCGGCCTGCTCGCGCAGCGGGCCGGCGCGGGCGGCCAGGCCGGGCACGGTCACCAGGTCCGCGCCCAGATGGCGGGCCACCACGCCGGCCAGCCCGAGGCGGACGGGTCCTTCTTCCGCGTCCACGACGATGCTGGTGGTTCCGGTCCTGGCCAGCGCGTCAGCCGCCCGTTGGGCCTGGGTCATGGGGTCGCCGCCGCCGGTCGCCCGGCCATCGGTGATCAGGACGAGGATGGGGCGGCGGGCCGGATCCCGCCAGCGCTCGCGCCGGATCAGCTGGCGGACGGCCTCCAGCCCCGCGGCGAGCGGGGTGCGCCCGCCGACCGGGAGGTCGCGCAGGCGCCGGGCGGCGAGCTCGACCGATCCCGTGGGCGGCACCACTACGGTCGCCCCGGTGCCGCGGAAGGTGAGCAGTGCCACCCGGTCACGGCGCCGGTAGGCGTCGCTGAGCAGGGACAGCGCGGCGGCGCAGACCGTGGCGCTGCGCCGCCGGGCGGCCATCGATCCGGAGGTGTCAAGCAGCAGCACGATCAGGTTCGACTCCCGGCCCCGGCGCAGGCTGGCGCGCAGGTCACTGCCCGTTACGCGGACCGGCTGGCCGGGCCTGGCCAGCACCGCCGCGCGTACCGTCGGCAGCAGCTCCGGCCGCCGGGCGGACCGGATGCTCGCGACCGGCCGGCCGTGCGGTCCGCGCGATCCCGACCGGCGGCCCTCGTGCCCCGAGCCGATCCCGCTGGCCTGGAGGTGCCGGACCTGGAATAGCGCTCCCGGCGGCGCCGCGGTGCCGGTGCCCGCGGCCGAGCCGGTGCCCGCGGCGGCGTCAGTGCCCGCGGCGGGGTCAGTCGCGGCCGGCGCGCCTGCCGGGTCCTGCCCCGCCTGCTGACCGGCGGACTCCCCCGATTGCGGCGGCCCGTCACTGGCGCGAGGCGGCTGGCCGGTGTCATCCCCTGGCCCGTCCGCGCCGCCCGGCGGCCCCGGATTCCCGTCGTCGTCGGGCGGGGCGCCGCCGTCGGGCGGGTCGCCGTCCGGCGGCGGGTCGTCGTCCTCCGGCTGCCCGTCGCCGGTGTCGGGGCCCAGGGCCTGCTCCAGCGCGGCGGCGTCCGCGCCCGGGTCATCGAACGGCCCGCGCCGCTGCCGGTGCAGCAGCGCCAGCCGCGCGGCGACGCGCACATCGGCGCCGGTGATGGCGTCCCGCGCCTGCCACGCGGCATGGGCCAGCGCGGCCCGGCAGGTGATCAGGTCCCCCCGCATGCCGTCAACGCCCAGCCTGGCGCAGGCCGTGGTGATGCGCAGCAGCTCGGCGTCGGGCAGCTCGACCTTGTCCAGCCCGGCCCGGCCGGCGGCGATGCGGCTGGTGAGCTCGCGCTCCGCGGCGTCGTGGGCCTGCGCGCTGGCGGCCGGGGAGCGGTCGTGATCGAGCCTGGCCCGCACGACCTCGGCCCGGCGCACCGGGTCAGCGCTCGCGACGACGGGGATGCACAGGCCGAACCGGTCGAGCAGCTGCGGCCGCAGCTCGCCTTCCTCCGGGTTCATGGTGCCGACGAGCAGGAAGGAAGAGGCATGCCGCAGCGATATCCCCTCGCGCTCCACGTGGGTGCTGCCGGTCGCCGCCGCATCGAGCAGGACATCCACCAGGTGATCGGGCAGCAGGTTGATCTCGTCGACGTACAGCACGCCGCGGTGCGCCAGCGCGAGCAGCCCCGGCGCGAACGCCTCCGAGGTGGCGGCCCCGGCCAGCACGCGCGGAACGTCCAGGCTGCCGGTGACCCGGTCGTCGGTGGCCCCGAGCGGCAGCTCCACCAGGCGGGCGGCCCGGTGGGCGGCCCGGCGGCCGGCCGGGTGCGGCCCGTCGGGACAGCCCGGATCCGGATCCGCGGGGTCACAGGAGAACCGGCACCCGGCCACCACGCTGATACCCGGCAGGATCCCGGCGAGGGCCCGGACGAGGGTCGTCTTGGCCGTGCCCTTCTCGCCGGTAAGCAGCACGCCGCCGATGCCGGGGTCGACCGCGCCCAGCAGCAGGGCCAGCCGCGCGTCATCCTGGCCGACGATCGCCGAGAACGGCAGCCGCCCGGATACCGGCCGCGCGGAAGCCGGACTGCCGGGCACCGGGCTCTTCATGCCTGGGCCTCCTCGAGCTGCCCCTCGACCTGGAGGTAGATCTCCCGCAGCGCCGCCAGCGTCGCCTCCTGCGGCGCCGCCCACAGGCCCCGGTCGGCCGCCTCGAGCAGCCGCTCGGTGATCCCGCGCAGCGCCCACGGGTTGCTGGCCTCCAGGAACTGCCGGGTCTGCGGGTCGAGCACGTAGGAGGCGGTCAGCTGCTCGTACATCCAGTCGGCGACCACCCCGGTCGTGGCGTCCCAGCCGAATAGGTAGTCAACCGTGGCGGCGAGCTCGAACGCGCCCTTGTAGCCATGCCGGCGCATCGCGCTGATCCACCGGGGGTTCACCACCCGGGAGCGGAACACGCGGGCCGACTCCTCGACCAGCGACCGGGTCCGGACATTGTCCGGCCGCGTGCTGTCCCCGACGTAGGCCAGCGGGGCGGTGCCGGTCAGCGACCGGACCGTCGCGATCATGCCGCCGTGGTACTGGTAGTAGTCGTCGGAGTCGGCGATGTCATGCTCGCGGGTGTCAGTGTTCTTCACCGCCAGGGCGATCCGTCGGTAGGACGACTCCATGTCCTCGCGGGCCGGCCGCCCGTCCAGCTCCCGGCCGTAGGCGTGCCCGCCCCAGGCCGCGTACACCTCGGCCAGGTCACCGTCGTCCCGCCAGGACCGGCTCTCCATCAGCGGGAGCAGGCCCGCGCCGTAGGATCCGGGCGGCGAGCCGAAGATGCGCGTGGTGGCCCGCCGCAGGTCCGCATGCCGCTCCAGGTCGGCCAGCGCGTGCGCGCGGACGAAGTTGGTGGCGCCGTCCTCATCCAGCCCGGCGGCCAGCTGGACGGCATCGTCCAGGAGTGCCACCACATGCGGGAACGCGTCCCGGAAGAACCCGCTGATCCGGACGACCACGTCGATCCGCGGCCGCCGGAGCTCCCCGGCGGCGATGGCCTCAAGGCCGGTGACCCGGCGGCTGGCCTCATCCCACACCGGCCGCACCCCGAGCAGGGCCAGCACCTCGGCGATGTCATCGCCGGAGGTCCGCATGGCGGCCGTGCCCCAGACCGACAGTCCCACCGTGGGCGGCCACTGCCCGGTGTCCTCGCGGTACCGGGCCAGCAGGGACTCGGCGAGCTGCTGGCCGGTGTCCCAGGCGAGCCTGGACGGCACGGCCTTGGGATCCACGGCGTAGAAATTCCGGCCGGTCGGCAGGGTGTTGATCAGCCCGCGCAGCGGGGATCCGCTCGGGCCGGCCGGCACGTGCCCGCCGTCGAGGGCGTGCAGCACCGCATCTATCTCGCCGCACGTGGCCGCGAGCCGCGGGATGAGCTCGCGGGCGGCAAAACGCAACAGCCGGGCGACACCCTCGTCGGCCCGGCCGAGTACCTCCGTGGCCACGGCCGGGGCGGCATCGTCCGCCCAGCCGGCCAGCTCCATCCCCTCGACCAGGGCCCTGGCCAGTTCCTCGGCCCGGTCGACCACGGCGCGAGACGACGTGCCGTCCTCGACCAGGCCGAGCGCCTCGCGCAGGCCGGGCATCCCGGTGCCGCCCGCCCAGATCTGGCGCGCCTGGAGCATGGCCAGCACCAGGCCGACCCGCTGCGCGCCTTCCGGGGCCACCCCGAGCACGTGCAGCCCGTCCCGGATCTGGGCGTCCTTGACGGTGCACAGCCAGCCGTCCACGTGCAGCAGGAACTCGTCGAACTCGGCGTCGTGCGGGCGGGAGTCCAGGCCGAGGTCGTGGTCCAGCCTGGCCGCCTGGATCAGCGTCCAGATCTGAGCCCGGATCGCCGGGACCTTGGCCGGGTCCAGCGCGGCCACGGCCGCGTGCTCGTCCATCAGCTGCTCCAGCCGGGCCAGGTCACCGTAGGTCTCGGCCCTGGTCATCGGCGGCACCAGGTGATCCACGATCGTGGCGTGCGCGCGGCGCTTGGCCTGCGTGCCCTCGCCAGGGTCGTTCACCAGGAACGGGTAGATCAGCGGCAGGTTGCCCAGGGCCGCGTCCGGGCCGCAGGCCGCCGACATGCCGAGATTCTTGCCCGGCAGCCACTCGAGGTTCCCGTGCTTGCCCATGTGCACGATGGCGTGTGCGCCGAAGCCCTCCTCCAGCCAGCGGTAGGCGGCCAGGTAATGATGGCTCGGCGGCAGGTCAGGATCGTGGTAGATCGCGACCGGGTTCTCCCCGAAACCGCGCGGCGGCTGCACCAGCAGCACCACGTGGCCGGCGGTGAGGGCGGCCAGCACGATGTCGCCGTCGCGGTCGACGTAGAGCTCGCCCGGCGGCTGCCCCCAGGCCTTCTCCATCGAGGCGCGCAGCCCGGCCGGCAGAGCGTCAAACCAGCGCCGGTACTGCGCGGCCGGGATGCGCACGGCGGCGCCGGCCATCTGTTCGTCGGTCAGCCACTCGGGGTCCTGGCCGCCGGCCGCGATGACGGCATGGATCAGGGCATCGCCGTCGGGCGGTTCGAGCCCGGGCAGTGCGTCAGGCCCGCTGACCGGACCGACGTCGTACCCGCGCTCGCGCATGGCCCGCAGCAGCCTGACGGTGCTGACGGGGGTGTCGAGGCCGACCGCGTTCCCGATTCTTGAATGCTTGGTCGGGTAGGCCGACAGCACGACCGCCACCCGGCGGCCAGCGGGCGGGATGTGCCGCAGCCGCCCGAGCGCGACCGCCGTCCCGGCCACCCGCGCGGCGCGCTCGGCGTCGGGGACGTAGCGCGACAGGCCGTCCGCGCCGGTCTCCTTGAACGAGAACGGCACGCTGATCAGCCGTCCGTCGAACTCCGGGATCGCCACCTGGGTCGCCGCGTCCAGCGGGCTCAGCCCGGCATTGGCGTCGGCCCACTGGGCTCTGGGCGAGGTCAGGCACAGCGCCTGGACCACCGGGATATCCAGGGCGGCGATCGCCCCGACGTCCCAGGCCTCGTCGTCGCCGCCTGCCTGGGACTGCGCGGGCACCGTGCCGCCCGCCGCGAGCACGGTCACGATCAGGACGTCCGCCGTGCCCAGTGCGGCCAGCAGGTCGGGGCCGGCGCTCCGCAGGCTGGCGCACCAGACCGGCAGGGCACGGGCGCCGCAGGACCCGATCGCCGTGCACAGGGCGTCCACGAACGCCGTGTTGCCCGCCAGCTCGTGCGCCCGGTAGTAGAGCACCGCCACGACCGGCTCGTCCTGTGTTACTGGCTCGCCCGGCGCCACCGGCTCGCCCGGCCCGGTCGGCTCGCCGTGCTGGCCCGGCTCGCCCGGCGGCCACGGGCGCAGGCCCCAGGCGGGCATCGGCTCGGGCGCGGCGAAGCCATTACCGCCCATCAGGACGGTGTCGGCCAGGAAGTTCGCGAGCTCGCGCAGGTTTCCCTGGCCGCCGTGAGCCAGGTACTGGTGTGCCTGCGCGGCGATGCCGGCGGGGACGCTGGACAGCGCCATCAAGGCGGCGTCGGGGACCATCTCGCCGCCCAGGACGATCAGCGGCAGCGGCTGGCGCCGCAGCGCCGCCAGGCCGTCCGGCCAGGCTTGCTGGCCGCCGAGCAGCCGCACGACGACCACGTCGACGCCGTCCAGCAGGACGGGCAGGTCAGCGGCCGGCAGCCGGGCCGGGTTGGCCAGGCGGTACGGCGCGCCGCTGGAACTGGCGGCGAGCAGGTCGGTGTCGGAAGTGGACAGCAGCAGGACGCTGGCGTGACGGTCGTGATCCACCATCGGCCCTCCTCGGGGTCCGCGCCCCGGGTCGTGGGTGGCGGCGGCCGGAGTGTCCTGGCTCCCGGATCGGCGCGCGCCCCGGCCTTCCAGCCCGTACGGGCCGTGACCATGCTGGGTCTTGCTCCCCGGTGACAGTGGCGGGACCGCGCCGGATTCGCACCGGCTTCCTCCACTGGCCGTCGCTAGCTCCTGTGACTCTCGCGCACACCGTGGCGGCCCGTCAACCACGGACGCACCCAGGCGTCGTTGACCTTGACCAATGGCGACCGCTACCGTCACGTTCTGTCCGATCCGGAGCGCACGATCGCCACGCGCACGATCCCGTCGCCACGCGCACGATCCGAGGGAGGCCCAGTGACGCCACCGCCTGCGGGCCGTTCCTCGTGACCGCTGCGGACGGCCGCCACGGCCTGGCCGGGGCCGCGGACGCCTGTCCCGGCCTGCTCGACCTGCACGAGGCCAGGGATGGCTACGTGGCCAGGATCCGGCTGCCCGGCGGCTATGTCACCGGCCGCCGGCTGCGGACCCTGGCGGCACTGGCCAGCGGGCTCGGCAACGGCTGCGTGGATCTCACGGCCCGCGCCAACGTGCAGCTGCGAGGGATCAGGGCCGATGACGCAGGCGAGCTGGCCCGCCGGGCGGCCGCCGCGGGGCTGCTGCCGTCGCCGCGCTCACGACAAGGCGCGCAACATCACCGCGAGCCCGCTCGCCGGGCTGGCCGGGCACCCAGAGGTGCGCTGGCTGGTGCGGGCGCTGGACCGCGCCGTGCTGGCCGATCCTGACCTGGCCGGGCTGCCAGGGCGGTTCATCTTCTGCCTGGACGACGGCAGCGGCCGGGCCGGTCTCAGCCGCTGCGACGTCGGCCTGCGCCGGGGCGCGGACGGCGCGGACCTCATCGTGGCCGGCCGCGATGCCGGCCGGCACGGGCCAGCCGGGCCCATGGTCAACCTCGCGGCCGAGGCAGCGCGGGCCTTCCTCCGCCAGCGTCAGCAGATCCCCGAGCCGGGCCGGCTGATCTCAGGCCAGGACCCGGCCTCTGAGCCGGGCCAGCCGGGGCCGGCGACCCGCGTGGCCGGGCTGCCCGATGGCGGGGCGGCGATCGCCGCGGCCCTCGGCGGCGCCCTGGGCAAACGGGTCACCGACAACGTCAGCCGACTGCCGCTGGGGCTGGTTCGCGATGACGTGGCGGTCGCGACGGGAACGGCGCCGGCGCCTGGCCGGCCGTCGTGGTCGCCGCGCCGCTGGCCCGCCTGACCGGACCGCAACTGCGGCTGCTCGGCCGGATGGTGCGCCCCGGCGACGCCGCCCGGCTCACCGTCGCGGGCCGGATCGTACTGCCGCTGGCCGAGCCGGCCGGCGGCGCGCTGGCGCGGCTGGCCGGGGCCGGCCTGCTCGTCTGCGATGATCACGCCCTGGCGACGGTGACGGCCTGCAGCGGGATGTCCTGCGCCAGGTCGCTCGCCGACGTGCGCTCCGCGGCGGCCCGCGTGGCCGGGGTGGCCGCGGTGCACTGGGCCGGGTGCGGCCGCACGTGCGGCCGGCCGGCCGACGCCACCGCCGTCGTGGCCGTGGCGGCGGATCAGTACACGCTCCCCGGCGGCCGGGTCCTGCACACCGCGGCAGGCCGGGCGTGATTCCCGCCTACGAGCGCGATGGCGCAGCGATCTACCGCGCGTCGTTCGCGGTGATCCGCCGGGAAGCGGACCTGGCGGGCGTGCCGCCCGACCTCGAGCGCGCTGCCGTGCGCATGATCCACGCCTGCGGCATGACGGACCTGGTCGCGGACCTGGCCTGGTCACCGGATTTCGCGGCGGAGGCGCAGGCGGCGCTGAGCGCTGGCGCGCCGGTCCTGTGCGACTCCTCCATGGTCGCGGCGGGCATCACCAGGTCCAGGCTCCCGGCCGGCAACGAGGTCGTCTGCACGCTGCGCGACCCGCGCGTGGCCGGGCTCGCCGGGCAGCTGGGGACCACCAGGACGGCCGCGGCCGTCGAGCTGTGGCGTGACCGGCTGGACGGCGCGCTGGTGGCGGTCGGCAACGCGCCCACCGCGCTTTTCCGCCTCCTGGAGATGGTGGCGGCCGGAGCGCCCCGGCCCGCTGCGGTGGTGGGCATGCCGGTCGGCTTCATCGGCGCCGCCGAGTCCAAGACGGCCCTGGCCGACCACCCGCTGCGGCTCCCCTTCCTGGTCGTGCACGGACGTCGCGGCGGATCCGCGATCGCGTCCGCGGCCGTCAACGCCCTCGCGAGCAAGGCAGAGTGACACCACCATGACACCAGGCCGCCTCACCGGCGTCGGGGTCGGCCCCGGCGATCCCGAGCTGGTCACCATGCGCGCCGCGCGGCTGATCGCCGAGGCCAGCGTGGTGGCGTATCACTGCGCGCGGCACGGCCGCAGCATCGCCAGGGCGGCCGCGGAACCCTACCTGCGGCCGGGCCAGATCGAGGAAGTGCTGCGCTACCCGGTGACGACCGAGGGCACCGATCATCCCGGCGGCTACCCTGGCGCCCTCGCCGACTTCTACGAGGATGCGGCCGAGCCGGCTGGCGGCGCACCTGGCGGACGGCCGGGACGTCGTCGTGCTGTGCGAGGGGGATCCCGGCTTCTACGGCTCCTACCAGCACCTGCACGCGCGCCTGCGGGGACGGTTCAGCGCGCAGATCGTTCCTGGCGTGTCGTCGGTCTCGGCGGCCGCGGCGGCGGTCGGCCAGCCGCTGGTCCAGCACGATGAGTCGCTCACCGTCCTGACCGGCACCCTGCCGCCGGATGCGCTGCGCGCCCGGCTGGCGGCGGCCGGCGGGGACGCGGTGGCGATCCTCAAGCTCGGCCGCGAATTCGCGGCGGTGCGGGCCGCGCTGGAGGACACGGGCCTGCTCGACCGCGCGCATTACGTGGAGCGCGCCGGAACTGATGCGCAGCGCGTGGCGCCGCTGGCCGACGTCGATCCCGGCTCGGTGCCGTACATGTCGCTGGCCCTGGTGCCCGGCCGGGGCGAGCGGCCGCCGGCCCGTGCTGGCGTGACGGTCGTCGGGCTCGGCCCCGGCGACCCGGCCTGGCTGACCCCGGAGTCGGCCGCCGCGATCGCCGGGGCCACCGACCTGGTCGGCTACCGGCCTTACCTGGCCCGGATTCCGCAGCGGCCTGGCCAGCACCGGCACGCCTCGGGGAACACCGTGGAGGCCGGCCGGGCGGCGCTCGCGCTCGACCTGGCCGTCAAGGGCGGCCGCGTGGTGGTGGTCTCCTCCGGCGACCCAGGGGTTTTCGCCATGGCCTCCGCGGTGCTGGAGGAGGCCGCGGCCGACGGCGGGCGCTGGGCGGGCATCGAGATCGACATCCTGCCGGGCGTCACCGCCGCCCAGGCGGTGGCCAGCCGGGCCGGGGCGCCGCTCGGCCACGACTACTGCGTCATCAGCCTGTCGGACCGGCTCAAGCCCTGGCCGGTCATCGCCGAGCGCATCGAGAAGGCCGCCGCCGCGGACCTGGTCCTGGCCCTGTACAACCCGGCGTCGCGCACCCGCCAGTGGCAGGTCAGCGCCGTCCGCGAGCTGGTGCTGCGGCATCGCTCCCCCGCTACCCCCGTCGTCGTCGGCCGCAGCGTCGGCCGGGCTGACGAGCAGGTGAGCATCACCTCGCTGGAGGAGCTTGATCCGGCGGGCATCGACATGAATACGCTGCTGATTGTCGGGTCGAGCACCACGCGGACGGCCCGCCAGCACGGGCGGCCGGTCGTCTTCACGCCCCGGCACTACGCGGGGCCCGATGCCGCGCCGGAAGCTGCCCGAGCACCCACCGGACGGCGTCATCCACGGCCGGCACGGACACCGCCGCCGGCGAATCCGGCCGGCGAATCATGACCACCGGAAGGCCCAGGTCACGGGCCGCGTCCAGCTTGCCTGCCGTCATCGGGCCGCCGCTGTCCTTGGTGACCAGGACCCCGATCGCGAAGTGCCGCATCAGCGCGCGCTCAGGCTCGCGGGCATAAGGCCCCCTGGCCAGCAGTACCTCGCGGTTGGCCGGCATCGGGCCGTGCGGGGGGTCCACGCAGCGGATCAGGAACCACAGCCGGTCCAGGGCGGCGAAGGCGGCCAGTCCCTGCCGGCCGGTGGTGAGGAACACCCGCGCGCCGAGGGCGGGCAGGAGCGAGGCGGCCTCCGCCAGTGAGCAGGCGTGATGCCAGTCATCACCGGGCTGCGCCTGCCATCCGGGACGCAGCAGGCGCAGCAGCGGCAGGCTCGCACGGGCGCAGGCCTCGACGGCGTGCGCGCTGATGGTCTCGGCGAACGGGTGCGTCGCGTCGACCACGGCGCCGACGCCCTCAGCCCGGGCCCAGTCCGCCATGGCCCGCACGCCGCCGAAGCCGCCGATCCGGACCTCGCCGGCCGGCAGCGCCGGGTCGCGGACCCGGCCCGCCAGTGAGCTGATCACCCGCAGGCCTGGCCGGCGGCCAGGTCGGCGGCCAGCGCCCGTGCCTCGGACGTCCCGCCGAGCACGAGTACGGTACGGCAGCCCGTCTCCTGGCCGGCCGTGACCGCGCCCGTCATCCCGATGTCAGCGGCGGCCTGGCGAAGGCGGTACCGGCCGCGGCCTCCAGGAGCTCCGCGATCGCCAGCAGGCGCAGGTCGGACAGGAACGGCCCGATCACCTGGATGCCCGCCGGCAGCCCGTCCGGCGTCAGGCCGGCCGGCAGCGTCACCACCGGCAGCAGGACGGACCCGATCGCGCCGCACCAGGCCATCGCGACCAAGTGAGGGACCGCGACGCCGTCGACGTCGAGCACCCGGTCGGTGATAAGCCCGGCGGTGTCATGCGGGAATGCCGTGGTCGGCATGACCGGCGCGAGGACGACGTCGTACTGCCGGAAGAGCGCCGCCCACGCGGCGCGCTGGTCCTGGCGCACCGAGTTGGCCCGAGCCCACGAGCGGTACCGGCTGGCCAGCGCGCGTCCCGCATTGACCAGGGGGTCATCGCCAGGAACCGCCTCAAGCTCAGCGAACGCCGCGAACGTGTCATCGGGCAGCCCTGTCCCTATGATCGGCAAGACGAGGTCCTGCCACGATCGCAGGCCGTCGGCCAGTGGCACGGGCAGCGGCACGGCGTCGACCCGCGCGCCGGCCGCGCCGACCCGGCCCGCGAACGCCTCCAGCCGGGCGCGGACGTCGCGGGCGACCGGCAGCAGATCGCTGCCCTCGGCGAACACGGTGGCCACGCGAAGCTCCGTCACGTCGCCGATGGCAGGCCCCGCATCGAGTTCGAGGCGCCACGCCGCGGCGTCCTGCGGGACCGGGCCCGCGATGATGCCGAGCGCCGTGCGGAGATCTTCCAGGCTGCGCGCGAGCGGGCCGCTGGCGTTGATGTCGGTTTCGACGAGGTTTCCTGGCGGGCCAGGAATATGGCCCCGGCTGGGTACCACGCCCCAGGAGGTCTTGAGCCCGTAGACGCCGTTGAAGTGGGCAGGATTGCGGATCGACCCGCCGATGTCGCTGCCGAGCTCCAGCGGGGTAAGGCCGGCGGCGACGGCCGCCGCGGCCCCGCCCGATGACCCGCCCGCGGTGCGGGTGCGGTCCCACGGGTTGCTGGTGACGCCGTAGACGTCGTTGAACGTCTGGAAGTCGCCCGCGTACAACGGGGTGTTGGACTTGCCGAAGACGATGGCGCCGGCCGCCTTGAGCCGGCCGACCGCGAGCGCGTCATTCTGCGGAATGTGATCGCTGAGCTCGGGGGCACCAGCGGTGGTGACCAGGCCCTCGGTCTCCCAGACGTCCTTCACCGTCATGGGCAGCCCGTGCAGCAGGCCGACGGCATCGCCCGCGACTGTTGCCTCGTCGGCCGCGTCGGCGGCGGCCAGGGCGCGGTCGATGTCCAGGGCGACGATGGCATTGAGGCCGGGGTTGTACTGCTCCACGCGGGCCAGGAGATGGTCAAGCAGCTCCCGGCTGGAGATGACCCGGTCCCGCAGGGCGCGGGTGAGCTCGGTTGTCGTCGCGAAGTCGAGATCCATGTCTGATTCCCTCAGTGGTCGGAAATGTCGCCGGGCAGGCCGGCCCGGCCCTGGGCGCGGCCTGCGTGCGCGGCCGGGGTCCTGGTGGCGGGGTCGAGCGGGTTCAGGCCCATCGCGGCGGCGGACGCTACGTCGGGCGTGATCACGGTGACCGCTGAGCCGTCTGACCGAAGCTCACCGACCACCCTGCGCAGCGGCATCGGCGACGGGAGCGCCGAATCGTAGCCCAGCGGCGAGATCACCACGATCCGGCCGCAGCCCGCCGCGAGGTCAGCGTTCTCGCCCGACCGGACTCCGCCGTCAACGTACCGGCACCCGCTGATGGTCACCGGCGGCCAGACGCCCGGTACCGCGCAGCTCGCGGCCACCGCATCGACCAGGCTCACCCCTGACTGCCGGTCGAATACGCGCATCGCGCCGGTTTCGGCGTCGACGGCGACCAGCAGCATCCGCCGTGCTGGCCAGTCCGGGGAGGGCAGGCGGGCGGAGATGACCGCCCGCCGCTCGGCCTCGGGCACCGTGTCAGCCGCGAGCGCGTAGGCCCCGATCCGCCGCTGCGCGTCCTGCGCTGAGGTCACGCCGCTCATCAGCTCGCCGAACTCGGCCGCGACCTTCTGCAGGTCCAGCTCGGCCACGAGCTCCCTGGCCTGGAGCGCCGGCTCGGCCTGCCGCGCGAACAGCGCGTCCAGAGACAGTCCGCTGCCGAGCTGAGCGGCGACGGCCGCCCCGGCCGACGTGCCGACGATCAGGTCCGCTCCCGTTACGTCCTGGCCGGCCTCGGCGAGCCCGGCGAGCAGGCCGGTTATCCACGCGATCCCGGCCACGCCGCCGCCGCCGAGGACCAGTGCGTGCCCTGCTGGCATCGAACGCTCCCGTCTGCGCCGTTGATCAAGGCCGATATCCGGCTGCGCCGGACTATCGCATCATGCCCCACCTGGGGCGCCGTATCTGAACGGGCCCGGCCGCCTCTGGTTAAGCATGGACGGAAAGCGTTCTCCTGCGGCGGCAATCATGACCAGACCCCTGGGCATGCCGGAGCGCAGGCCTGGATACCCGGGTTACAGGGGTGACAATGAGCGCCATTCTTTACGGCAATCTCAGCGTCGAGGTCGTCAGTGACCTGGGAACGCGCATCGAGCGAACGGTCCTGCGGACGGCCGCCACCGGCCTGCTCGCCTCCCGGCCCCCGGCGGCGCTGCCCCGGCCGCGGATGCTGGGCCGGGAGCGCGAGTCGGCGGACGCCCGGCGCGCCATTCGTGCCGGGCAGCCCATCGGGCTGCATGCGGCCTGCGGCTACGGCAAGACGACGCTGCTGCAGCACATCGTGGCCAGCGCGGCCGACGACGGCGTCGCGCCGAACTGCATCTACCTGCGGGCGGACGGGGACCGGATCGAGGATCTGCTGCATGATCTGGTCACGAGGCTGTACACCTCGGCCCGCCCGGTCAAGCTGACGGCGCACGAGTGCGCCCTCGTGCTGGCGGAAGTCAGCGCCGTGGTCGCCGTCGACGATTTCTCCGCCGGCCCGGACCGGGTCGGCCAGCTCCTCGATGCCCTGCCCGGCTGCCGCCTGGTGATCGGCTCGGCGCGGCCGGTCATCGGCCGACGGGGCAGCTCCCAGGATCTGGCCGGGCTGCCCGATGATGCGGCCCTGGCGCTGCTCGCTGAGGACCTGGGCCGGCCCCTGACCAGCGAGGAAATCCCGGCGGCCGCCCGCCTGGCGGCGGCCGTCGACGGCCAGCCCCTGCACCTGAGGCAGGCTGCGGCGCTCGTACGGGAAGGCAGTCACACCTTCACGTCACTCGCGTCACAGGCCGCCGGTCACCCCGCTGCCCTCGACCGGCTCAGCGTTGACGCGCTAGCCGAGCACGAACGGCGCGCGCTGTCCGTGCTGGCCCTGGCGGCCGGAGCGCTGCTGCCGGCCGACGTTGTCGCCGCCATCGCGGACGTCGCTGACCTGACCGAGAGCCTGGGCTCACTGCGGCGGCGGGGCCTGGCCGAGCAGCGCGACGACCGGTTCGGGCTGCCGGTCTGCAAGGCCGCGAGCTACCGCGAGATGCTGCTCAAGAACCTTCAGCTCGGTTCGGCGGCGCACGATCTCGGCGCGTGGCTGGCGGCCAGGGGCCCCGCCTCCAGCGGATCGCAGTCCGCGGCGGACGCGGCCCTGTCCATCATGGATCTGGCCGCCGAGCTCGGCGACTGGGCAGTTGTGGCCCGGCTGGCCCGCGCCGCTGAGTCGGTCCTGTTCCTCGCCGGGCGGTGGGAAGCCTGGCACCACGTCCTCGGCCGGGGACTGGAGGCGGCCGCCGAGGCCGGGGACCGCGGCGCCGAGGCCTTCTTCTCGCATCAGCTCGGGAGCCTGGCGTTCTGCCAGGACCAGCTGGACGATGCCGTGCGGCTGCTGCAGCACGCGGAGGCCCTGCGCGAGCAGATCGGCGACCGGGCCGGGGCTGATCTCAGCCGCCACAACCTCGAGCTTCTCCAGCCGGGAGGACCTCCGCCGCCGCCTCGTCCGCCCCTGAGCGTGCGACACCGCAGCCTGCTCGCGGTGGCCAGCGCCGCCGGCGCGCTGGTGCTGGCGGCAGGCACGGTGGCGGTCGCCGCCGCTGTCCATGGCGGAGGTCCCGGCGGGGGGCCCGGTGGACCGACCAGCTCGACGACCGTGCACAGCACCACGCCTAACTCGAGTACAGGCCGGGAATCGAGCACCAGCACCGGCACCAGTCCAAGCACCGGTACGAGCACCAGTACCGGAACGACCACCAGCACCAGCAGTCCGGAGGTACCCGTGCCCAATGTCGTCAGCGAATCAGTCGCGATCGCGACCAGGGCACTCGGCGATGTCGGCCTGAGCGTCGGCAGCCAGACTCAGCAGTGCTCGGACACGGCCGAAAATGACACGGTCACCTCCACCAGCCCGCAGGCGGGCAACGAGGTGCAGCCGGGATCAGCGGTCAATCTGGTGGAGTCCTCCGGGCCGTGCCTGGTGATCGTGCCCGACGTGATCGGGGAGACCGAGAGTCAGGCCTCTGCCATGTTGCAGGCTCAGGGGCTGACGGCACAGCCCGCGGCCCCAGCCCCTTCGCAAAAATGCGGCAAAACCGATATAGGCCATGTCGTAGGGCAGAACCCATCGGGCAACACCTCTGTCTCGACTGGCGCCCCTGTCACCATCAACGTGTGCGGGATCGCCGCCTAGCCCGCCGGTGTCAGGGAGGGAAGCTCGCGGTGGCCGGGAATCGACCTGGCCAGGGCGTCGAGGATCACGCCGAGCCCGAACTCGAACTCGCTGCCGAAGTCGTAGCCGGGCTGGAGGATGAGCTCGGCCGCCATCTCAGCGAGGTGGGGGTAGGTGTCCGCGGGCATCTGCTGTGCGATCGGCTCTGCGGCTTCGGCGACGGCCTCCGGCCCCTTGAAGGGCAATGAGGCCTCCTGGAGCGCGAAGCCGTAGATGTAGCTGTCGAGCAGCGCGTAGGCGTGGGCGGCCATCTGCACCGAGAAGCCCGCCCCGCGCAGGGTGCCGATGGTCACATCGTGGTGCCGGAGGGTCGCCGGGCCGGGCGTGGCTCGCGACTCCATGAGCCCGATCGCCCATGGGTGGCGCCCCAGCGCACGACGGGCCGAGATCGCCCGCCGATGCATCTCCGATCGCCAGTCGCCGTCTGGCGACGGCAGGTCGATCTCGCTGAAGACGAGGTCGACGATGCCATCGAGAATCTCGTCCTTGTTCGCGACGTGGTGGTAGAGCGACATCGGCTTGACGCCGAGCCTGCTGGCCAGCGAGCGCATGGTCAGCGATCCGATCCCCGCCTCATCGGCGACCGCGATGGCGCCGCGCAGGACCCGCTCCCGGCTGAGCGGAGCGCGCTGCGCGGGGCTCTCGCTCATTTGCTTCGGCATCTCGCTCCCGATCGGTAGCCATCTCGTACTTAGTACTGTAGCATCCCGTACTAAGTACGACTTACAAAGTACGGTGGAGCGACCCGCGCGCCATCGGCTCGAAGGGGAGCGGCTATGAGATCAGAACGGCAGCACGCGGCGATGAGCGGCGACGCACATGGCCCGCCGGCGGCGGGAAGCACGATGCAGGCCATCGTCCAGGACGCCTACGGCTCCGCCGACGTCTTGCGCCTGGCGCAGATCGCCCCGCCGAAGATCGCCGACCACGAAGTGCTCCTGCGGGTGCACGCGGCAGGCCTCGACCGGGGCACCTGGCATCTGATGACCGGCCGGCCGTATCTGCTGCGCCTCGGCTTCGGGATCGGCAAGCCGAAGAACCGTGTCCCGGGGCTCGATGTCGCCGGCACGGTCGTGGCGGCCGGATCGGCGGTGACCAGGTTCTCCGCTGGTGACGAGGTGTTCGGGTTCGGCCGGGGCTCTTTCGCCGAGTACGCCGTGGCCAGGGAAGACAAGCTCGCCCGCAAGCCGGCGAACGCCACCTTCGAGCAGGCCGCGGTGGCCCCGGTGTCCGGGCTGACCGCCCTGCAGGCCCTGACCGATGTCGGCCGGGTCAAGAAGGGCGAGAAGGTGCTGGTCATCGGCGCGTCCGGCGGCGTCGGCAGTTATGCCGTGCAGCTGGCCAAGGCCTTCGGAGCGGAGGTCACCGGCGTGTGCAGCACCGCGAAGCTCGATCTCGTGCGATCGCTGGGTGCCGATCATGTCATCGACTACACCCGAGACGACTTCGCCGATGGCGTGCACCGCTACGACCTGATCCTCGACATCGCCGGGAACCCCGCCCTGTCACGGCTGCGCCGCGCGCTCGCGCCCACCGGGACGGCCGTCCTCGTCGGCGGCGAGGAAGGCGGCAGCTGGACGGGAGGCATCGACCGGCAGCTGCGGGCCCTGGCGTTGTCACCGTTCGTGCGCCCGCGGCTGACCAGCGTCATGTGCAAGCAGCGCTCCGGCGATCTCGAACGGCTCGCCGAGCTCATCGAGGGGGGCCAGGTGACGCCGAGTATCGGCCAGACCTACCCGCTAGCCCAGGTGCCGGCGGCGATGCGCCACCTCGAAGCCGGACAAGCACGAGGCAAAGTCGCCATCACCGCCTGACCGACGGCCGCGTTCCGGAGCACAGTTCTCGGACCTGGGCGCTCAGTCAGCGCCGTCCCCATCCCCGACACACCGGACAAGAGCCTGACCGCCGGGAAGCCCACCATGCGATGTCAGCTGCGGGTGATCGACACATCGGAGCACGACGTCGCCCCCGGCGCCCGCGGCGAAATCGTCGTCCGGGACCCGAGCGTCATGCGGGGCTACTGGCAGAACCCGGAAGCCACCCGGCAGGTCATCCGGGACGGCTGGTTCCACACCGGTGATCTGGGCTTCATCGACGAGGAGGGATTCCTGCACGTCGTCGACCGCATCAAGGAGATCATCGTCGTCGGAGTCTCGAACGTCTCCCCCGCGGACCTCGAAGCGGTTCTCGCTGAATCGCCCGACATCGACGCGGCGGCGGTCGTCGGCCGGCCCGACGAGGAACTCGGGGAGGTACCCGTCGCCTTCGTCGTGCCCGCCAGAGGGCGCGCTCTTTCCCGTGAGCAAGTCCTGTCGCTGTTCGAAGGCAGGCTCGCCCCGTACAAGCACCCGCGCGACGTGATCTTCCTCGAAGCTCTCCCCCGCACCTCAGTGGGCAAGCCCGAGAAGAAAGCGCTGCGGGCCATGGCCCGCAGGTAGCGCCGGCCAGGGTAGACGGGGCACGTATCACCGCAGCCCATGGAGCGGGTTAGTGTCGGCTGGTGTCGCGGAGCCAGGCCTGGGCGCCCATCTGGACCGCTTCCCAGGGGCTGCCGAGCGGGGGGTGTAGGACAGGTCGAGATCGCTGATGGCATCGACGGTCATCTGGTGGTAGATGGCGGTGGCGGCGATGTCGATGCGCTTGGCGATCTCGGCGTGCCGGTGCCCGGATAGCTGTACGCCCAGGAGCTGGCCGGTGCTTGAAACGATCACCGCCTCACCCACGAAAATCAGACAGTCCGATCCCGGCGCAGTGTCTGTCTCGTTAAAGGTATTTCCGGCGGCACGTTCAGCCGAGGAGGCGAGTTCCGTTGGGGCCGGTTACCTGCTGGAGCATGGTGCGGGCGAGTTGCTGGATGCTGGGTGGCAGTGGGACGTAGCTGGTGGCGGCGGCGTAGGTCTGGCCGGTGTGGGTGAGCCAGTCGATGAGGCTGACCAGTGCTTTTCCGGTGGCCTGGCTAGTTTGGCGGGTGTAGATGAGGGCCCAGCTGTATCCGCAGATGGGGTAGCTGCTGGGTCCTGGCTCGTTGACGATGGAGAAGTCGGCGGGGGTGATGTCGGGTTTCTGGGCGGCGTCGGCTGTGATGGAGGCCGTGGAGGGGATGGTGTAGTTCCCGGCCTGGTTGCGGATGGCGGCGTAGTTGAGGATCGGGCCTTTGGAGTAGGACCGTTCGATGTAGCCGATGGAGAACGGCGTGTGGGCGACGGTCTGCGCGACGCCGGGGTTTCCCTTGGCCCCGATGCCGACTGGCCAGTGGAGAGTTTTGCCGGTGCCGACCTTGGATGCCCAGGCCGGGTCGGTGCTGGAGAGGTAGTTGCTGAATATGTAGGTGGTGCCGCTGCCGTCGGAGCGGTGGACGACGTTGATTGACACGTCGGGGACGTTGAGGCCGGGGTTGAGGGCCGCGATGGCCGGGTCGTTCCAGTGGGTGATCTGGCCGAGGAAGATCCGCGCGATCACCGGGCCGCTCAGGTGCAGCCTGCCTGCGCCCGGCAGGACGAGGTTGTAGACGACCACTTCGGCGCCTAGGTCGACGGGCACCTGGACCGAGGCACCGCCATGTGCGGCTGCCTGCTCGGCAGCGGTCAGCGGCACGTCAGTAGCGCCGAAGTTCACCTGCCTGGCGGTGAAGGCCGCGATACCCGCGGAGCTGCCCACGGCGGAGTACCGGATAGTGACTGCGGGGTTTTGCTGGTGGTATCTGGCGAATGCCAGGCCGAAGAACGGCGCATCGAACGTTGAGCCCGAGCCGGTGATAGTGACTGCGGAGGCGCCGGGGCTGACTGCTGCGGGTGTGACCGTGGCGCTATCGGTGGTCGTTGTACTGGTGCAGGCGGCCAGGGTGAGGGCAATGATCGCGGCGGCGAGCGCGTTGACGGTGGCGTTCCGCGCAGAGCCGGGCTCGTGGTCGTGGGCTGGCATCGGCTTTCCTTGGATGAGGGGCGGGCTAGTGCTGCGCGGCCTGGCGGACCCAGGCCTGGGCGCCCATCTGGACGGCTTCCCAGGGGCTGCCGAGCGGGGGCGTGTAGGACAGGTCAAGGTCGCTGACGGCATCGACGGTCATCTGGTGGAAGATCGCGGTGGCGGCGATGTCGATGCGCTTGGCGATCTCGGCGTGCCGGTGCCCGAACAGCTGCACGCCGAGCAGCTGGCCGGTGCCGCGATCGCCGGTGATCCGCATGGTGATGCGGTGGCTGCCGGGATAGTAGGCCTTGTGGTCATCAGCCTCGGATCCGATGGTGACCGGGTTGAACCCGGCCGCGGCGGCCTCATGGTCGCGCAGCCCGGTCCGGGCGGCGGCGTGGTCGAAGATCTTCACGACCTGGGTGCCGAGGCTGCCCGCGAACTCCCGGTTCCCGCCCAGGGCGTTCTCGCCCGCGACGCGGCCCTGCTTGTGCGCGGTGGTGCCCAGCGGCAGGTAGCTCTCGCCGGTGAGCCGGTGGTGGGTAATGACGCAGTCCCCGGCGGCGAGCACGTCGGGAAGGCTGGTCCGCATGCCGCGGTCCACGGCGATCGCGCCCTTAGCGCCCAGGGCCGCCCCGGCGGCGGTGGCCAGGCTGGTGTCGGGGCGGACGCCGACGACGACCAGGACCATGTCGGCCAGGCGCGTCACGACCTCGCCGTCGGCTCCGGTGGCCTCGACCCGCAGCCGTCCCGCCTGGCCTGCGGGGGCGCGGCGGATCTGCCGGACGGTGGTACCGGTCAGGACCTCGACGCCACGGGCGGCGAGCTGGCCGTGGACAAGGCCGCCGAGGGCCGGGTCGACGGTGGGCAGGACCTCGGGCAGCTGCTCCATCTGGATGACCGACAGGCCGCGGGTGACCAGCGCATCGGCCATCTCCAGGCCGATGTAGCCCGCACCGACGATGATCGCGGTGGCCGGCCCGGCGTGCTCCAGGGTGCGCATGAGCGCGAAGGTGTCGCCCATCGAGTGGAGCAGGTGCACGCCATCAGCGGCGCCGAGAGCATCGGTCCCGGCCAGGCCGGTGATCGGCGGGCGGACCGGGACGGCACCGGTGCCGACGATCAGCTTGTCGTAGGCGAGCAGTTCCTCCGCGCCGTCGGCGGCGGTGACCAGGAGCTTGCGGGCGGCGATGTCGATCCGGCGTGCGGTGGTGTCCAGCCGCAGGCTCATCCCGGTGGCTTCGAGGTCGGAGACCGTGCGGTGGGCGAGGTTGCGCCAGTGGGTTACTTCGCCGGAGACGTAGTAGGGGATGCCGCAGATCGAGAAGTTCGGGTAGGCGTCCGCGACGACCACGCTGACCTCAGCGGCGGGATCCAGCTCGCGGGCGCGCAGTGCGGCGCTGATCCCGGCGTCACTGCCACCGATCATGACCAGGTGCATGCTGGCTCCGTTCGGGCTGGCTAGGTCAATGAGGCTGGCTATGGCCGGGCGAACGGCCCACGGAGGGCGACGCGCCATCGCCCGCTGCGCGATCGGCGGGCGGTGCAGCCTGGATGCTGTGGTGGGGGACCATGATGTCGGCGGCCTGCGCCGGGGTGACGCCGGGATACAGCGCCCTGACAACGGCGATGGCCAGGGCGCCCCCGATGACCTGGGCGGTGATAAAGCTCGGCACTGACGACGGGGCGATTCCGGCGAAGGTGTCGGAGAACATCCGGCCGATCGTGATCGCCGGGTTGGCGAAGCTGGCCGAGGACGTGAAGAAGTACGCCGCCCCGATATAGGCCCCGACCGCGGCGGGCGTCGTGCGGCTGCGGTCTGACCGGGCCAGCGCGAAGATCACCAGGATGAGGCCGAGGGTGGCGACGATCTCGGACAGGAAATGCGCAGGCGAGGCCCGGTGCTTGGTGGAAATGCTGACCGCTGCCCCGGCGAACATCAGGTTCGCCACCACCGCACCGCCGATGCACCCGGTCACCTGCGCCGGGAGGTACGCCGCGGCGTCCCGCCAGCTCAGCCCGCCGAAGGCAGCATCGGCGAACGACACCACCGGGTTGAAATGGCCGCCGGAGACCGGCCCGAACATCAAGATGATCGTGTACAGCCCGGCCGCGGTCGCCGCCGCGTTCTCCAGCAACTCCAGCCCCACATTGCCCGGCGACAGGGTCTGCGCGGCGATGCCCGAGCCGATCACCACTGCGGCCAGGAACGCGCTGCCCAGCAGCTCGGCGAGCAGCCGCCGCCACAGGGCCACCTCACTCATCGCCGGGCACCGCCGTCTCGCTCACGTGGCACCGTTCCGTCGCCTCAGCGCAACTGCCACACGGGCCTCATCAGTCATCGGCCACTTCCATCGATATACGTCTATCCAGCTCGGTCCAGCTTGCCAGGCTGGATAGATGACCGTCAAGATAGAGTTATGTCGATGCAGACGGAGCACGGGGCGCTGGAGTTCATCCCCGCGGCCGAGCTGCGGGTCGTCGTCGAGGCCTGCTCCACGCCGCTGGTCGGTGAGCCGATCGGCGAGAGCGCGGCGGCCGGGCTGGCGCAGGTGTTCAAGGCCCTCGCGGATCCGGTCCGACTCCGGCTGGTGTCCCTGATCGGGGCACATCAGGGCGGCGAGGCATGTGTCTGCGAGCTGACCACGGCGTTCAATCTCACCCAGCCCACGATCAGCCATCACCTGAAGATCCTGCGGGAAGCCGGGATCATCGACTCCGAGCGCCGCGGCACCTGGGTCTACTACTGGCTAGTGCCAGCCGCGCTGGAGCGGATGGCCGCGCTGCTGTCCGCCCCGGTCCGTTAACTGCACCCTTGCGGCCGCTGCCGAGCCGGTGCTGCTGGCAAAGCGGGGCCAGGCCTGGAGGATAATCCGCCGGGCCTGGCATGTGTGCTATCGGTGCTCTGCCTGCGCTTGCGCCGTTACCAGGGTGGTGTTAGGCGGGCCAGCAGTCCTGGGCGCTGGCGTCGCCTAGCAGCAGGCGACGGCTGCGGCGGACGATTCGTCTGACGGGCTGCCCTCTGCGCCGCAGCATTCGGGGCCGGAGTGGTCATAGTCGTAGAAGGTCTGGCTGTCGGCCAGGACGGTGTAGATCTCCCAGGACTCCCCGTCGGGCGCTCCCTGAACCCAGAACTTGTCCTGCCGGGCGTAGCAGCAGGTCGTGTCGCGCTTATCGACGGACGCCAGGCCGGTCCCGGCGAGCCGCCTCTGCTCGGCATCGACGGCGTCGGTGTCGGTGACCTCGACGCCAAGGTGGTTCAGGCTGCCGCCCTGCCCTGGGTTCTCTATCAGGACGAGCTTGAGCGGTGGCTCGGTGATGGCGAAGTTGGCGTAGCCGGGACGGCGCTTGGCCGGCTCGGTTCCGAACAGCTTGCTGTAGAACGCGACGGCCTGATCGATGTCATTGACGTTGAGGGCGAGCTGCACGCGGGACATGAGACCTCCTGAACACGGGACTTCGATGACTGTCTATCTCTGACTCTGCGGCGAGCTTGCCACAGACATCGGACTCTGTCAATATAGACGTATGTCGAAGTCTTTGATGGTGCTGAGCCCGGCCGACTCGGCGGCGTGCTGCCCGCCGCTGTCACGCGAGCCGCTGTCCCGCGCGCAGGCCGACCAGGTCGCCCCGCTGCTGAAGGCGCTGGCGGATCCGGTGCGGCTGCGGCTGATGTCCCTGGTGGCCTCGCACCCGGGCGGCGAGGCCTGCGTCTGCGACCTGGCCGATGCGTTTGATCTGTCGCAGCCGACGATCAGCCATCACCTGAAGGTGCTGCATGACAGCGGCCTGCTGGACCGCGACAAGCGCGGCGTGTGGGTCTACTACCGAGCCCGCACCGGGGCGCTGGCCAGCCTCGGCGCACTGATCGGCGACCCGCCCCGATGACCAGGCACACGCAAGACCCGGGCTTTGGATGCCGGTTCCGGCAGCGCAGGACGCCGTGGCCAGGTTAGCCCTTCTGTTTCCATCTTTAATCGGTTATCGTCGATGAACGATGAAAGAGCTTGCTCAGCCTCTCGACCGCGGCACGGCCGCGGAGTACGCCACCTGGTTCCGGGCGCTCGCTGACGCCACCAGGATCCAGATCGTCTCCCTGCTCGCCCGTCGCGGTGGCCCGATGAACGTCGGCGAGATCGTCGCGGCCGTCAGCGTCGGCCAGTCCACGGTGTCGGCTCATCTCAAGGTGCTGGCGGACGTGCGGTTCGTGCTGTCCGAGCAGCGAGGCACGGCTACCTACTACCGGATCAACGATGCGTGCGTGGACTGCTTCCCCACCGCCGCCGACATCGTCATGGGCCGTCCCGTTCCGCTCAGCCAGCCTCTGTCTCAGCCCACATGAGGAGCACGCCAGTGACTGGAAACCACGCTGCGGACACCCGCAGCACGCGAGACGAGGTCGTGGACCGCTATTCCGGCCTTGCCCGCGCCGCCCTGGCCGGCGGCACGCCCGCCGATTGTGATGCCGGCGCGTTCGCGGAAGGGTGCTTCGGCGCATCCGCTTACACCGACACCGACGGCGTCCCGGAGGCGGCGCTGCGCGCCAGTCTGGGCTGCGGTAATCCCCTGGCGGTGGCCATCCTCCAGCCGGGCGAGACTGTCCTGGATCTCGGTTCCGGCGGCGGCCTGGACGTCCTGCTCTCCGCCCGCAGAGTCGGCCCCGCCGGCACCGCCTACGGCCTGGACGCCAGCCCCGACATGCTCGCCCTCGCCCGTACTAGCGCAGCGCAGGCGGGAGTCACCAACGCCCGCTTCCTGCACGGCCATATCGAGGACATCCCGCTGCCCGACGAGCAGGTCGACGTGATCATCTCCAACTGCGTCGTCAACCTGTCCGCCGACAAGGCACGCGTCCTCGCCGAGGCGTTCCGGGTTCTGCGCCCCGGCGGCCGACTGGGCATCAGCGACGTTACCGCCGACGAAGGCATCGACCCAGGTCAGCGGGCCCAAGCAGAACAGCGGGTCGGCTGCATCAGCGGCACCCTGACCCAGCCGCAATACCGCGACTTGCTGCAAGCGGCCGGGTTCACCGGCATCAGCATTACCAGCACGCATGATGCCGGCGTCGGCCTTCACTCCGCCATCATCCAGGCCGTCAGGCCCGCCGTGGAGAACACGTAGAAATGAGTGCCCGCGGAGCCCGGCCTTACCGGCCGGCGGTCCGGCGCAGGAGGTAGGTGTCCATGATCCAGCCCTTCCTGGCCCGAGCCTCGCTCCGGGCGGCCTGGATCTCATCGGCAACCTCGGCCAGCGGCCCGCAGATGAGAATCTCGTCCCTGGTCCCGACGTAGGCGCCCCAGTAGATCTCCAGGCCGGCGTCGTTCAGCGCCGTAAACGAGCACTCCGCGTCCAGCATCACGACCACGTCATCACAGCCCGCGGGAAAGCCCTCCTGCCTGAGCAGCCGGCCGGTGGTGACCTGCACGGGCCTGCCGACCTGAGTCAGGCTGACCCGGTGCCGCGCCGCCAGGGCCGCCGGGCTGCTGATGCCAGGAATCACCTCGTACTCCAACTCCAGCGTGCCCCGGCCGACGATCTGCTCGACGATGGCCAGCGTGCTGTCGTACAGGGCCGGGTCACCCCAGACCAGGAACGCGCCGCACTCCCCCTCGGCCAGTTCCTCCCGGATAAGCCGCTCGTAGATCTCGGAGCGCTGGCGGCGCCACTCGTCCACCGCGGGGCGGTAGCGCGCCGCGCCGCGATCGCGCTCCGGATCCGGCGCGTACACCATCCGGTAGGCGAGCCGGCCTCGATGTACCGCTCGCAGATCTCCTGCCGCAGCAGCGTCAGGTCCTGCTTATCGGCGCCCTTGTCCATCACGAAGAACACGCCGGCCTGATTCAGCGCCCGGATCGCCTGCACGGTCACCTGCTCGGGATCGCCGGCCCCGATCCCGACGATGAGGATCCGTCTCATGATCGTGATTCCTCCCGGCCCGCGCCCGCCTGGCGCTCGCGCGCCGCCGGGTCCGGCCGGTCGCGCCCGGCCGAGTACAGGTGGCTGTCGCGGAAACCGCCGTGCGCGAGCACCTTCCCGACCACGATGATGGCCGTCCGGCGGATGCCCGCCGCGCGGACCCGTGCCGCGAGCTCGCCGAGCGTGCAGCGCAGCACTACCTCATCGGGCCAGCTCGCCCTGGCCACCACGGCGGCCGGGCAGTGCGCCCCGTAGTGCGGCAGCAGGGACGCACGGACCTGATCGATATTCTGCACCGCCAGATGCAGCACCAGGGTGCAGCCCTGGGCGCCGAGGCTGGCCAGGTCCTCCCCCGGCGGCATCGGGGTCGCCCGCGCCGCGGTCCTGGTCAGCACCACGGTCTGGCCGACGCCCGGCAGCGTCAGCTCCTGCCGGAGGGCGGCCGCCGCCGCGGCGAACGCCGGGACGCCGGGGACTATCTGCCATGGCACGCCCGCCGCGTCGAGGCGGCGGGCCTGCTCGGCGACCGCGCTGAAGATCGACGGGTCGCCGCTGTGCAGCCGCACCACATCCTGCCCGGCGGCGTGGGCGCCGATCAGCTCGCTGGTGATGGCGTCGAGGTCCAGGTCAGCGGTGTCCACCAGCCGCGCGTCCGGCCTGGTCCCGGCCAGGACCTCGGCCGGGACCAGGCTGCCGGCGTACAGCACCACGGGCACCGCGGCGAGCATCCGCTGGGCCCGCACGGTCAGCAGATCCGGGGCGCCAGGACCGGCGCCGACGAACCACACGGTCATCGCCTGTCTCCTTGCCACTGGGTCATCGGTTCCCCTGCCCCCGCGTCATGAGCCGCCGCACCGGCCGCCGGGTCATAAACGGGTCACCTGCCACTGGGTCACCGGCAGCGCCGGCCGCCAGGTGGTGAACCCGCCGAGCGGGCCCGCGTAGCTCAGGGCCAGCTTGACCAGGTGGCCGCCCACGGCACGCTGCCGCTCGTGCAGCAGCGCCTCGGACTCCACCGTGACGGCATGAGCGACGAGCCGGCCGCCGGGCGCCAGCGACTCCCAGCATCGCCCCAGCACCCCGTCAGCGGTCACGCCGCCGCCCAGGAAGATGGCGTCTGGCCGGGGCAGCCCGGCCAGGGCGGCCGGCGCCGCGCCGCAGACCACGTCGAGCCCGGGCACGCCCAGGGTGGAGGCGTTGCGCCGGACCCGGTCGGCCCGATCGGGCCGGACCTCGACGGCGATGGCGCGGGCGCGGGGATCGGTACGCATCCACTCGATCCCGATGCTGCCGCTGCCCGCCCCGATGTCCCAGAGCAGCTGGCCAGGACCGGGCGCGAGCGCGGCCAGAGCCAGGGCCCTAGCCTCCCGGCGGGTGAGCTGGCCGTCGGTCTCATAAGCATCGTCAGGCAGCCCCGGCACCCGCGGCCGGATGGCGGTGCCGGCGTCCGGCTCGCAGGCCAGCGCCACCACCGACAAGTCGGCGAACGGCCCGGCGTCAGCAGGGGCGTCAGACTCAGTGCCGGCGTCAGACTCAGTGCCGCCGTCAACCTCATTGCCAGCGTAAGCCTCAGTGCCGGCGTCAGCGCTCATGGTGCGGGCCGCATACGGGCCCCGTATCCGCTCCGCGCTCCCGCCCAGGTGCTCAAGCACGGTCAGCGGGGTCGCCCCCCAGCCCCGGTCCGCGAGCAGCGCCCCGATCGTGACCGGCGTAGCGCCGTCCCGGCCCAGGACCAGGACCCGGGCCCCGGGCTGAACGGCCGGCAGGATGACCTCGGCCGGACGGGCAACGACGGAGATAACGTCAACCTCGTGCTCGGCCCAGCCCAGCCGGGCGCACGCCAGGGCGACGCACGACACCGCGGGCAGCACGCGCAATCGCGCCGGGCCGATGCGGCGGGCCAGCGTCGCGCCGAGCCCGTGCAGCATCGGGTCGCCACTGGCCAGCAGGCACGCGCCGGGGTGGGCCGCCACGAGCTCGTCGAGCTGGGGCAGCAGGGGTGACGGCAGCACCACGCGGTCGCCCGGCAGGTCCCGCCGTTCCGGGAGCAGCGCGAGCTGGCGGGCGCTGCCGACGATGACCGGCGCCGCCCGGAGCGCGGCGCGCGCCTCGTCGGTCAGCCCGTGCCAGCCGTCGTCGCCGATCCCGACGACGGTGACGATCGGCTGCAGCCTCACTAGTGCCGGCACCTCAATGCTCTGGGACAATGCGCCCGTCAACATACCAGGGCGGGTGATGCTTGACGCCGCGCTGCCGCTGCCCGTACGTTGGCGCTGCCGCGGTCGACGATCGTGGTGACGCAGTCCCAGCGAAGTCCGGTGAGATCCCGGCGCTGTCCCGCAACGGTGGTCCCCTGATCAGGGGCGAGCCCGGTCGCCTGTTCTGCGTCGACGAAATGGCCCTCGAAGGAAGGGCGTTCGTAGGTGCCAGCGACATCACCGGGACGCGCGGCGCGGCGCGGGCGGCTGCCCCTGCCGGTGGCCCTGGCCGGATGCGCCGCCTTCCTCGTGCTCACCATGATCCTGGGCGTGGCCGTCGGCTCGGTGCCGCTGAGCCCGGCCGCGGTCTTCGGGGTCATCGCCGATCATCTGGCCGGCCATCCGCAGAACACCGTGGCCGACGCGATCGTCTGGCAGATCAGGCTGCCGCGGGTCCTGCTCGCCGCCGTGGTCGGGGCGGCCCTGACCACCGCCGGGACCGTCGTCCAGGTGCTGGTGCGCAACGCGCTGGCCGATCCGTTCCTGCTGGGCGTGTCCTCCGGGGCCAGCGTGGGCGCGACCGCCGTGCTGCTGTTCGGGGCCTTCGCCTCCCTCGGCATCTGGGCGATCTCCCTCGGCAGCGTGCTGGGCGCCCTGGGCGCGATGGCCGCTGTCTTCCTGGTGTCCCGCCGGGGGCGGGCGCTGGCGCCGACGCAGCTCATCTTGTGCGGCGTCGTGCTGTCGGCCCTGTTCGAGTCGGTGACCAGCTTCCTGATCTTCCGGGGCAATCCGCAGGCCACCCAGTCGGTCCTGTTCTGGCTGCTGGGCTCGTTCGGGCTCGCGAACTGGCCCCAGCTGCCCATCCCGGCTATCGCGCTCGCCGCGGCGATGGGGTACCTGCTGGCCCACGGCCGGGCGCTCAACGCACTGGCCATGGGCTCCGGGCCGGCCGCGTCACTCGGGGTCGACGTTCATCAGATGCGGCGCAACCTGTTCATTGTCACCTCGCTGATGGCCGGCGTGGCCGTGGCCGTCAGCGGCGTGATCGGGTTCGTGGGGCTGGTCGTCCCGCACATCGTCCGGCTCATGGTCGGATCCGACCATCGCCGGGTGCTGCCGGTCGGCGTGCTGTTCGGCGCGGCGTTCATGGTGCTCGGCGACCTGCTGGCCCGCGTCATCGTGGCGCCGCAGGAGATGCCGATCGGCGTGATCACCGCGTTCATCGGCGCGCCGACGCTGATCGTTCTCATCCGCCGCCGCCCCTACCTGTACGGGGCGTCCGGATGAGCCTGGAGCTGCGGGACCTGTCGGTCGACATCGCCGGCCAGCGGATCGTGACCGACATCGGCATCACCGTCCCCGGCGGCAGCTTCGTCGGCCTGCTCGGCCCGAACGGCAGCGGGAAGTCGACGATCCTCAAGGCCATCTACCGGGTGCACCGCCCGGCGGCCGGCCGGATCCTGCTGGACGGGGCGGACCTGCTGGCCCTGCGGCCCAGGGATGCCGCCCGCCGGATCGCGGTGGTGGCCCAGGAGTTCGCGCTCGAATTCGACTTCACGGTGCGGGAGATGGTGATGATCGGCCGGACTCCGTACAAGCGGGCATTCGACAAAGACGACGAAACGGATCGGTCGATCGTTGATCACGCTATCGAGCGGGTCGGCGTCCAGGAACTCGCCCATCGCGGCTTCAACACCCTGTCCGGTGGCGAGAAGCAGCGAGTGCTGATCGCCCAGGCCATCGCCCAGGGCGCGGACCACCTGATCCTGGACGAGCCGACCAATCACCTGGATATCCGGTACCAGATCGAGATCCTGGAACTGGTCACCGAGCTGGGCGTCACCGTGCTGGCGGCACTGCACGACCTCAGCCTGGCCGCGCTCTTCTGCGATTCGGTGCACCTGCTGGCGGGCGGCCGGATCGTGGCCAGCGGCCGGCCAGGGTCCGTGCTCACCCCGGCGAAGATCCGCCAGGCGTACGGCGCTGATGTCCTGGTCATCGAGCACCCCGAGACCGGGACCCCGCACCTGATCCCGCGGCGCACGGCGAGCGGGAATCCGGCCCCTCCCCCATCACCCGCCCCGCGCTCCAGCCCGGGCGGGGACCAGTGAAAGGACTACAGATGCCGATTCCCCGGAGCCGCCGGTCCCGGCTGGCCGTCCTCGCCGCGGTGCTGACCATGACCGGCGGCGCCCTGGCGGCCTGCGGGTCGTCGGCTGCGGGCACACCGGCCGCGGCGGGCGGGTCCAGTGCGTCGGCCCCCACCGCCAGGTACCCGGTGACGGTGACCAGCTGCGGCGTCCCGGTCACCTATGACCAGGCTCCGAAGCGGGCCGTTTCCAATGACATCAACACCACCGAGGACATGCTGGCGCTCGGGCTGGAGTCCCGGATGGCCGGCGACTTCGGGGTGACCGGCGACGGACCGGCCGGCCAGCCCGTCCCGGCCCAGTACCTGCCCGGCTTTCACCAGGTGCCCGACGTCTCCTCCGGCTACTTCACGCTGGAGAAGCTGGTCGGGCTGCACCCGGATTTCCTGTTCGCGGGCTGGAACTACGGCCTGCAGGCCGGCACCAATCTCACGCCGGACGGCCTGTCGAAGTACGGGATCAAGACCCTGGCGCTCACCGAGTCCTGCGCGCACGTGCAGCCGGGCAAGAGCGCGGTCAGCATCGACGACACCTACCAGGACCTGCAGAACCTGGGCGCGATCTTCGGGGTGCCGGGGCGGGCGCAGCAGGTGATCAGCGCCATGAAGGGCCAGGTAGCAGCGGCGCGGGCCAAAATAACGGCGGCCAAGCCGGTCACGGTGTTCGACTACGACAGCGGCGAGGCCGCGCCGTTCACCGGCCCCGGCCTGGCGATGCCGAACGCGCTGATCAGCCTCGGCGGCGGGACCAACATCTTCGCCGGGCTGAAGCAGAGCTGGACATCGGTGTCCTGGGAGCAGGTGGTCAGGGCCGACCCGCAGTGCATCATCATCAACGACTACGGCACCCCCACGGCCGCGCAGAAGGAGAAGTTCCTGGAGACCAGTCCCATCACTCAGGGGCTCACCGCGGTAAAGAACCGCTGCTTCCTGCCGCTCAGCTACGACCAGGTGACCCCGAGCCCGCGCAACGCGGCGGCGGTCGTGGCCATCGCCCGCTGGCTGCACCCCAGCGCCTTCAGCTTGCCCCCCGACGGCTCCTGACATCCGCCGGCGCGCCAGCAGCGCTGGCGCGCGTGATGGCCTGCTCGACCCAGGTCCGCAGCTCGGCGGCGGGCGCGGCGCCCGTCCGGCGCACGGCGACCCGCCCCGCGCGCAGGACCATCAGCGTCGGGATGGCCTGCACGCCGAAGCGCCGCGCGAGCCCCGGCGCCTCGTCCACGTTGACCTTCACCAGCTTGACCCGGCCGGCCATGTCCCTGGCGACCTGCGCGAGGGCCGGGCTGACCTGGCGGCACGGCCCGCACCATGGGGCCCAGAGGTCGACCAGCACGGGGATGGACGCGCGCTCGGCCACCTCGGCGAAGGTGTCATCGCCGGCCGTGACAATCCAGGGCAGCGGCTCGCGGCAGTTACCGCAGCGCGGCGTCCCCGAGGCGACAGCGGGAACCCGGTTCCTGCGGTCGCATTTCACGCACCTGATCAGCTCAGCTGACATCCATCTGCCCCGCCTTACCTCATTCCGGTTCCTACCGTCAACAGCGATCGCCCCCCGTGCATGCCCGCGGCTCGGCGCCAGCACGCCAGGCCGCCGCCGGATCTTCGCTCCCGCACCGGGAACACTTCGCCTCATAAGTTAGTTTGTATTAAACAACTATCTAGCCGGGCGGGATCCGGCCAGCCCCAGGGCCGGCCAGGCCAGCGCCCGCAGCACCCTTGTCATGGAGGAATGCTCGTGTCGTCCGTCTCACTCAACGGCAGCGCCCAGGCCGGCCTCGCTGGCCAGGGCGGCACCGGACCCCGCTACAAGTGGATCGCGCTGTCCAACACCACGCTCGGCGTCCTGATGGCGACCGTCAACGCCTCCATCCTGCTGATCGCGCTGCCGGACATCTTCCGCGGGATCGGCGTGAACCCGCTGCAGCCGGGCAACACCAGCCTGCTGCTGTGGCTGCTCATGGGCTACCTGGTGGTCACCGCGGTGCTAGTGGTCAGCTTCGGCCGGCTGGGCGACATGTTCGGCCGGGTCCGGATGTACAACCTCGGATTCGCGGTCTTCGCCTTTTTCTCCGTGCTGCTGTCGCTGACCTGGCTGCACGGCACGGCGGCCGCCTGGTGGCTGATCGTGATGCGGATCCTGCAGGGGGTGGGCGGAGCAATGCTGCTGGCCAACTCCAGCGCTATTCTCACTGATGCCTTTCCCGCCAACGAGCGTGGCCTGGCGCTGGGCCTCAATCAGGTGGCCGGTATCGCCGGATCGTTCATCGGCCTGGTCCTGGGGGGCGTGCTCGCGCCCCTGAACTGGCGGTACGTCTTCCTTGTCTCAGTCCCGATCGGTGTACTCGGGACGATCTGGTCCTACCTGAAGCTGCGGGAGCTGGGGATTCGCCGGCGGCCGCGCTGGACTGGTGGGGCAATGTCACGTTCGGCGCCGGCCTGATCGCGGTGCTGGTCGGGATCACTTACGGCATCCAGCCCTACGGCGGCCACACGATGGGCTGGACCAGCCCGCTGGTGCTCGGCCTGATCGGCGGCGGCCTGGCGGTGCTGGCGACCTTCTGCGTAATCGAGACCAGGGTCGCCGAGCCCATGTTCAGGCTGGCGCTATTCAGGATCCGCCCGTTCACCGCCGGGAACATGGCCAGCCTGCTGGCGGGCCTGGGCCGGGGCGGCCTGATGTTCATACTCATCATCTGGCTGCAGGGCATCTACCTGCCGATTCACGGCTACAGCTTCAGCCAGACGCCGCTGTGGGCCGGAATTGCCATGCTCCCGCTGACCGTCGGCTTCCTGGTCGCCGGGCCCGCGTCCGGCTGGCTGTCCGACCGGTACGGCGCCCGGCCGTTCGCCACCGGCGGCATGGTGGTGGCCGCGGCCTCATTCCTGCTGCTGGAGCTCCTGCCGGTTGACTTCGCGTACTGGCAGTTCGCGGGCATCCTGCTGCTCAACGGGATCGGCATGGGCCTGTTCGCCTCGCCGAACCGGGCCGGGATCATGAACAGCCTGCCGCCCGAGCGGCGCGGCGTCGGCGCGGGCATGAGCGCGACCTTCCAGAACTCGGCCATGGTGCTGTCTATCGGCATTTTCTTCACGCTGATCATCCTCGGCCTGGCCTCGTCGCTGCCGGCCACCCTGATCCACGGACTGGTCGCCCAGGGCGTGCCGCACGCGGACGCGTCGCGGCTCGGCGCCCTGCCCCCGGTCTCGATCCTGTTCGCCGCCCTGCTCGGCTACAACCCGGTCCAGACGCTGCTCGGTCACGCCATCAGCCGGCTGCCCGCGAGCCATGCCGCCTACCTGACCGGACACACCTTCTTCCCGTCGCTGATCTCGGCGCCCTTCGAGCACGGCCTGGCCATCGCGTTCGACTTCGCGATCGCGGCCTGCCTGGTCGCGGCGGTGGCCTCACTGCTGCGCGGCGGCCAGTACATCCACGAGGCGCACGCGCCGGCCGATCAGAGGCGCGAGCTCACCGCGACGCCGGCCGGTCAGAGGCGCGAGCTCACCGGGACGGGGGCGCGTACGGCTTTGGACGCCGGAGCAGCCACTGCCCGAGCGTCCGGCGCGGCGGCCGCGCGGTGAGGCGGCCGCTGCCGACCTGGCCGGATACGTCGATTCGCAGCGTGACCGGCACGTCGTGACCCCACGGAGCGAGGACTTTCGCCCGGCCGCTGCGGACCGCGACGTCATCGACGTCAACCACGATGCCTGGCTTGGTGATCAGGCGCAGCTTGCCGCTGCCCACCTGGGCGTCGATCTGGAGCGCCGGCTGCGCGATGATCGCCTCGGTGAAGTCGAGCGTCACCCAGCCGCTCGTGACCTGCACCTCGATTCGCTGGGGCACCATCCAGCGGCCATCTCGCGTGGTATGGCCGCTGCGGATGTCGATGCGCACGAACTCCTTGGGCCTCACACCCGGCACACCCGGCACGGCCGCCACACCGGGCACGGCCGGCAGATCCGCGGTCAGCGCCGCCAGCTCGCCCCAGGTGCGCGCGGCCAGCGCCACCTCCAGCCGCTCGTCGAGTTCGTCGGGGGTCAGCCGGCCATCACCGGCGGCCACCCTCAGCACCTCGACGACACGATCCCGGTCCTCGTGCGATGCGCGCAGCTCAGCGGGTGACGCCACCTCATGGCCGCGTCCCGGTGGTACCTCGCCCATCGTGGACATACCGCAAGACGCTAGTGGCCTGCCGGGCCTTTTTCCAGCCCGCGCGACCGGCTTGGCCGGGTCGTTACGGGATCGTTTGAGCCGGCGCATCCTGCCCCGCGAGGAGCGTCAGTGAGCGGCCCGTCTGGTCGGGGCCGGTGTCGGGTTCGCATCCGCCAGGCTTGACTGGAGTGCTCAGGCCGCCTGGCCGCGTCCGGCATCGAGGAGTTACCGGGCCTTCACCGTGCCGGGGGCCAGCTGCCGTCCCTCGATCTGAGCGCCTGATCTCCTCCAGCCGCAGTCCCTTGGTCTCCGGCACCCGGCGCCAGAAGTAGGCCACCGCCACCACCGTGAGGAACGCGAAGAGGAAGAACGTGCCCGCGCTGCTGATCACGCTGAGCAGCGTGAGGAACGAGATGGTGACCACGAAGTTGGCGCCCCAGTTGGCGAAGGTAGCCACGCTCATGGCCCTGGCCCGGACCCGCACGGGATAGATCTCGCTGATCAGCAGCCAGAACACCGGTCCGAGGCCAATGGCGAATGATCCGGTGTAGAAGAACAGCGCGATGATCGCCACGATGGCGAACCCGCCGGCGAGCTGGGATCCGCCGACCAGGAAGACGACCGCGATGACGGTCAGCCCGACGGCCATGCCGCACGTTCCCGAGATGAGCAGGGTGCGGCGGCCGACCCGGTCGAGCAGCCAGATGGCCACGATGGTCATGCCGACGTTGACCACGCCATTGACCACGTTGGCCAGCAGCGCGGCCGAGGAGCCCAGGCCGGCCTCATTGAGCAGCGTCGGGGCGTAGTAGATGACCGTGTTGATCCCGGTGATCTGCTGGAAGATCGCCAGCAGCACGCCGAGCGTGAGCACTCCGCGCAGCCGGGGACTGAGCAGCTCGCGCATGGAGGCCTCCTTGCGCTGCGCCCCCTCCTTCATGCTGGCCAGCTCGTCGTCCACGGCACTTTCGTGCCGCAGGCGGGACAGGACCCGCCGGGCGTCGTCCTCCCGGTCGTGCGCGACCAGCCAGGCCGGGCTCTCATCCTGGGTCAGCATGCCCGCAAAGAGCAGGACGGCCGGGATGGTGGCCAGGCCGAACATCAGGCGCCAGTTCTGTGATGAGGCCAGGCTGTAGTCGACCAGGTAGGACACCAGGATGCCGGAGGTGATCGCCAGCTGGTTGAAGCTGACCAGCCCCCCGCGGAATCTGGGCGGGGCCGCCTCGCCGATGTACATGGGCACCACCATGGAGGCCGACCCGACGGCCAGGCCGATGACCACGCGCGCGGCCAGGAGCACGCCGAACGCGGGCGTGAAGGCGGCCAGGAGCACGCCCAGCACGAAGACGGCCGCCGTGATCAGGATGGTCGGCCGACGGCCGATGTGGTCAGCTATCCGGCCGGCGGCGATGGCCCCGATGGCCGCGCCGACCAGCAGCAAGCTGGTCACCAGCTCCTTCTGCAGCGAGGTGATGTGCGGGAAGTCATCCTTGAGGAAGAGCAGGGCCCCCGACACCACGCCGGTGTCATATCCGAACAGCAGCCCGCCCAGGGCCGTGATCGCCGCCATCCAGACCACGGCGCGGCCCGGTCCGCCCGCCGCCTGCTCCGCCGCGCCGTCCGCTCCCCCGGCGGTCTGCGTGCCGCTCCCGCCCGTCCTGTCGGCCATGCCTGTCACCCTCGCTCTGCACTCGCGCGAGGCCGGCCCGCACACCGCGGTCCGGTCCGCGAGGCCCACCGGTACCCAGCAAGTGCGTGGCCATGCAGCCACGCTCCGCGATCATGGCCGTGAACCGCAGCACCCCGGCAGCCGTGCAGCAGGTGACAAGCAAATCGGCCGGTGAGCGGATGGGTGCCTGGCAGCATGACCGAATCGACGGTGGCGTCATCGTCCGCCGCGCAGGAAGACCAGCGCTCTGCGGCGGATCCCGTGCGCCCTGATCTGCCCGTCCTGAACCGGGACGCCCGCGTCCTGCTGGCCTGGATGAGCGAGCCCCAGGCGCGCATGACGCTACTGGGCGGGCGGGCGCATGACGTCCTGTCTGCTGAGCAGGAGATGTCGATCGCCAGCGCGCGCAGCGCACTGGCGGAGCGTCCTGGCGGAATTGATCAGAATGACCTGATCCGGCCTATGCCCGCTGATATGCGTGACTACATCGCCCGGCTGAAAGATAACCCCCAGTCGCAATCCTATTTCGCGGAGGGCTATACGCCCGCTCTCGTGGATCTCGCCAGAGTCTGCGCCTTTCAGCCCAATGTCTTCACGGATCACACGACAGAGCGCCTGGCGGGCGTGGATACTGCCGATCTCCATTCGATGGCTGAGCTTACCCTGCCGCTGGCGGAATCTCCCGTCCTCACTCCGCAGTACGACCATCACCGGCTCACCTTCATAACGGACTTAGCTAATGACAACCTGCAGGTCGTCGGGGCTTTTGGCGGGCCCGATGCTAATGCTCCGCCCGGGACGATCAGCCTCGGCTTCCAGGTTCGCGTCATAGCGTCATTTGTGCAGGTGACAAGCATCCAGGGACGTTATTTCCTGCGAGATGGCTATCACCGGTGCCTGGGGCTGGTGCAGCATGGCGTGCGGTACGCCCCGGCATTTGTCCGGGATGACATAGCGCTAGCCGATCTTGTGCCGCCCGGCATGCTGCCGTTTGAGACGTTCATGGGCGACAAGCCGCCCGTGCTGCCCGATTACTGGGACGACAGCGTTTCGCATTCCGTGCAGCTTCCCGCCGCCCGGAAGGTTATCGTGGTCCAGGCCTCCGAGATATCCATCGCGGGATAGGACGGGCACCCGCCACGTCCGCGGGCATTTTCACCCGCCAGAGTGATCCTTCCGGTACTCGCGGCCGAATCCCACCATCCCGGCGCCCGTGGGCAATCCGGAAGGATAGACAGCGGAAGCGCCGCGCTTCTTGCCGACGCGCCGGGGGGCCGGGGAGACCGACTGGACGCTGTCGGCGCTGCAGACGGCGGCCGGATCGCTGACCGGTCCCAGTACCTGGCTGCTGGTCGGGATGGCGCCGGCCGGGACGGGGCGCCGCGGTGAGCGCTGCAGGACGTGACCCAGGTCATGGGTATGGGCGTTCCGGGCGGTGAGCGACGGCAGCCCGAAGGTGGACTCGATCAGCTTCAGCGTGGAGGTGTGCTCGAACGGGCCATGATGGACGACGCGGGCGGCGGCCAGGTTGGACACCACGATGGCCGGCACCCGGAACCCGAGTTGCGTGTAGTCGGGTATCAGCTGGCCGTCGGTGGGCGTCGTGCCGTCCCCGGTGTGGTCCACGTCCGCCGGGTTGGTGTCGTCGATGACCTGCGGCGGCGGCACATGGTCGAAGAACCCTCCCCACTCATCGAAGGTGACGATGAGGACCGTGTTGTCCAGGTATCCCGCGCTGGCCAGGGCGTGGTAGGTGTCGGCGATGAACCGCTCCCCGAGCCGGATGTCCGCCAGGGGATGATCGTCGGCCGAGGTCCCGTTGCCCTCGGTGTCGAAGGCCGGGTCGACGAAGCTGACGTTGGGCAGCAGTCCCTGGGCGACGGTGTCGAGGAACGGCAGCGTGGTGACCGGGATCCCGAGGGCGTCGGTATCGCCATCGGCGAAGGGGTGCCAGAACGGGAAGTACTTGGTGCCCCAGAGGGCCAGGAAGGGCGCGTCACGGAAGAAATACCCGCCGGTCGGGATTCCCTGGGTGTTGGGGATGGGCGACAGCATGTCCCAGATGGTCGGCAGCGTCGACAGGGTGGTCGAGTTGTGGTCCCGGTCGGTCCGGCCCGCATGCTGGTAGAAACGGTTCGGAAAGGTCTCACCGGCGAACGAGCAGAAGTAGCGGTCGAGGACGGTGTAGTGCTCAGCCAGGGCACCGATGACCGGCAGGTCGGGGACCGCCTTACGCCGGTGATCGGAATGAGAGTTGGTGTAGTAGCCGACCGGGAAGGTGTTCGCGGCGGCCAGCGTCACGCCGGGGTTGTCCGCGGGGGCCGTGGGCCGCTGGAGGAACCCGTCCAGCCTGCCGCCATTGTGCTGGACCAGGAAGCCTTCCCAGCTGTGGTCGGGGTCGCTGTACCCGCAGCCCTGGAAGTCGGGGGCCAGCGGATAGTTGGGATAGACATTGCCGTCCGCCGACAGGTAGGTCATGTCGTGGCGGCCGTCGGCACCCGGCAGCCAGCTCAGGAAGTGGTCAAACGACCGGTTTTCCATCATCAGCACCACCACGTGCTCGACACCCTTCGAGCCGTGCGGGGAGAGCGCCGGAGCGGCGCTGGCAGCGGTCTGGGACAGGAACTCCGCACCGGTGATCGCCACACCGGTGGAGGCTCCCATCAACTGGAGAAAGGTCCGACGTGTCAGCATGAGGACCAGTATCAGGCACAGGCCGTGAACGCGGGGCCGATACCGCATGGCGGCACGGTGATACCGAGGTAACCACCCAGAGCTGACGAAGGAGCTCACCTTGACCGAGATCGACACGCCACCGGCCATTACCGGCTTCCACCACTTCTCGCCCACCGTCTCCGATGTGGAGGCCAGCGCCGCATGGTACGAGCGGGTCTTCCGGCTGAACCGGGTACCGGTCCCGTTCCCGCACTACGGCGCCGAGGAAGGCGGCTACGCCGTTCTCCTCACGGACCCCCGCTCCGGCATCGCCATCGGATTGCACCACCACGACGCCAACCCCGGCCAGCCGTTCCAGGAGAGCCGCACGGGCCTGGACCACATCTCGTTCGGGGTCGCTGACCGCGCTGGTCTCGACGCATGGGCCAGCTGGCTCGACGAACTCGGCATCAACCACTCCGGCGTGATCGACACCGACAAGCCGATTCCCTACTCGGTGCTCGTCTTCCGGGATCCCGACAATATCCAGCTAGAGCTCTTCTGGATGGCCAGCTGACGCCCGGCGGGACTGGTCCCGCGCGGCGACCCGGATCGTGATGCGCACGGTGTTCCCCACCAAGGAACTGCGCGACGAGGCGGTCGAGAAGTACCACGCGATCGAGGGCGGCCAGCAGACCCTGAGCAGCCTGGCGGCCTACGTCACCGGCCTCGCGCGGAAGGGGGCAAAGGGCTGATGGCCGGGAAGGTGTTCTTCAGCGTGACGATGTCGCTGGACGGCTTCATCGCGCCCGAGCCCGTGCCCGCTGACGACTTCTTCGCGCCCGAGCAGCAGGACGACCCGGACGTTCAGCGCTGGATGGCGCAGTGGACGGAGCTGCAGCAGTGGCTGTTCCCGCTGCGGTTCTTCCGGGAGAACCTGAAGCTGGGCGAGGGCGGCGAGGAGGGCCGCGACAACGACGTCGCGCGGGAGACGTTCGAGCGCACCGGCGCGAGCGTCATGGGCAAGCGCATGTTCAACCTCGGCGAGCAGGCCTGGCCGGAGGAGCCGCCCTTCCACACCCCGGTCTTCGTCGTGACGCACGCCAAGCGTGACCCGTGGGAGCGGCTCGGCGGCACCACGTTCCACTTCGTCAACGACGGCATCGAGCACGCCCTCGGCCAGGCCCGCGAGGCTGCCGGCGACCGCGACGTCCGCATCGCCGGCGGCGGCGCGACGATCCTGGAGCACCTCAACGCCGGCCTGGTCGACGAGTTCTCGATCACGCTGTCACCGGTGCTGTTCGGCGCCGGCACCCGCCTGTTCGACGGCGTGAACGCGTCCAGCGTCGCGCTGGAGCCGGTCCGTTCGGAGCCGTCGTCGCGGGTGACGCACCTGACCTACGCCGTGCACCCACGGTAGCCGCTCTCGGGCGCTTAGGCTTTCCTGTGCGGCAGCAGCATTCATGCCGATCTCGCGGCCAGGAAGCGACCAGGCGCAATGACCACACCAGCACGTCGAGAGGGGCCAGCGGCCCTCGATGCCGCCGACTTCAGCCGTCTGTACCAGCGCCTGCGGGACGTGTCGGACTGGGGTCCGGCCGACCGGCGCGGCGCGCTGAACAACATCACGCCCCAGCGCGTGCTCGCCGCGGTGACCGAGATCCGGCTCGGCCGCTCGATCTCGCTCGCCGCTCCCATCGCCACTGGCGTAGCTCTCGACAACCCCGACCCCGCCGTCCATCAGATGACCAGCCCGGCCGGGGATCAGGCCGATCCGATCGGCCTGTCATTCGCGATGGACCGGCTGGCCATGAACGTGCACGGCAACGCCGACAGCCATATGGACGCCCTGTGTCATGTCATGTACCGCGCCCGCCTGTACAACGGCGTGCCGGCCGACACCGTCACCGACGAGGGGGCGGCGGAGCTGTCCATCGAGGTGGCCCGCGACGGGATTGCCGGCCGCGGGGTCCTGCTCGACATCCCGCGGCTGCGCAATCTGCCCTGGCTGGAGCCGGGCGATCACGTAACGGCCGATGACCTGGCCGCGGCCGAGGAAGCGCAGCAGGTGCGCGTCGGGCCCGGTGACCTGCTCTTCATCCGCGTCGGGCACCGGCGGCGCCGGGCCGAACTCGGTGCCTGGGATGCCGCGCTGGCGCGGGCCGGGCTGCATCCCACCGCGCTGGAGTTCGCCGCGCAGCGGCGGGTCGGGGTGCTGGGCAGCGACGGCAACAACGACACCGCCCCGAGCATGGCCGAGGGCGTCGAGTTCCCCGTGCACGTGCTCGCCATCAACGCGATGGGCCTGCATCTGCTCGACTACCTGCAGTTCGATGACCTCGCCCCGCTCTGCGCGGAGTCGGGCCGCTGGTCGTTCTTCTGCGTGATCGCACCACTGCGGCTGGTCCATGGCACGGGATCCCCGGTCAACCCCATCGCGATCATGTAATCTCACGGCCGGGACGCGGCACGGACCTCCGGCTCCGGCCAGTCAGGGCCGGACGGCCCGGATGAGCACGTACTGGATGATCCGGCGGCGCCACAGCAGTTCCAGCTGGCTCAGCAGCAGGCGGGCAGCCGCTCGCTGCCCGGGCGGCGCAGCGGGCGCCGTCCGCAGCCGCTGGCCGATCAGATGGAGCGCGGGAGCGATGACGCGGTCGCCGCACACGGTGACGTCTACGTCCGCGAAACCGGCCGCCGTGGCGGCCCTGGCGATCTGGCTGGCCGTCAGGGCTGCGTTGGGCCGCAGCCCGAAGATCCGCAGCTGGGTAACGCCAGATAGCAGCTCCAGGGGACCGAGCGGCAGCCGCTCGGCCGAGATGTCGGAGGTGCTCAGCACCCCGCCCGGCCTGAGCACGCGGAAGCACTCATCGAAGAACGCCCGGCGGGACCGGAAATGAAACGCGGCTTCCACGCTGATCACGCCGTCGACGCTCCCGGCGGCCACCGGCAGCCGCGTAGCGTCCCCGGCGACCCCCCGCGCGGCCGCCTCGCGGAGCCGGGCCCGGCCAGCGGACAGCTGCCATTCGGTGATGTTCACCGCGATCAGCCTGCTCGGCCGCAGGACTTCCGCGATGACCGGATCTTGCGTGCCGAGACCGTTCCCGACGTCGAGTACCACGCCGGCGGAGGGCAGCGCCGCCGCCACGGTTTCCACCAGCCGGCGGCAGGCCGTTTCGGCTTCGTCCTCGGTGCCTGGTCCCTCCCACAGGCCCAGGTTGAGCCATCCCGGAGCCGGCGCGAGAAAGAAATCCGACCCGATGCTCTCATACACCCGCGCGGCGGGATTGCGGCCCTGCCGGAAGATCCCGGCGACGTGCCGCAGGTGCTGGCTGGTCCACGCGGTGGGCCGCGTTGCGTCGGTCACCATATCGGTCTCCAGCGTACGGGGGCGGAGGCCAGCCCGCTGACCGGTCCTTCGCGATCTTGATGAGCGCGGCCGCTCCTGGGACACTGGCAGCGAGCCAGCACGGCGAGGAAAGAAGGCGCAGCCATCACTATCGATGCGGACCGGGGCAGGGAACTATCGGGGCTGCAGGACGGCGGCATCGTCACGCGCTGGGCGCGGGAGAATCCCCGCTCGGCCGCGCTTCATGCCAGGGCACAGCGGGTGCTCCCTGGCGGGGTGACGCACGACGTGCGCCTGGCGGACCCCTTTCCGCTGGCCGTCACGCGAGCCCAGGGAGCCCGCAAGTGGGATCTGGACGGTCACGAGCTCACCTGCTACGTAATGGGTCACGGCGCGCTCCTGCTCGGGCACGGCCATCCCGAGGTCGTGGCCGCGGTCCGCGACCAGGCGGGCAGGTCGTTGCATCCCGGTGCCTGTCACGAGCTGGAGAGCGACTGGGCGGAGGCGGTAACCCGCCTGGTCCCGTCGGCCGAGCGGGTCCGCTTCACCTCCAGCGGGACGGAGGCTTCCCTGCTGGCCCTGCGCCTGGCCAGGGCCGTGACCGGCCGCGCCAAGATCGTGAAGCTGGCCGGGCATTTCCACGGCTGGCATGACCAGGCAGCGCTCGGATCCGACCCGCCCTTCGATGAGCCGGACACCGCCGGGCTGCCCGGCCAGATCCGCAGTTCCGTTGCCGTCCTGCCCGCGGACGCGGACGTCCTGGCCGGGGCGCTCGGGGGCGGCGACGTCGCCGCCCTGATCCTGGAGCCCTCGGGCGCGGCCTGGGGAACGGTGCCGCTTCCGGGCGGGTTTCTGCAGGCGGCGCGCCGGCTGGCGGACCGGTCAGGCACGCTGCTGATCTTCGACGAGGTCGTCTCCGGCTTTCGCTGGGCGCCGGGCGGCGTCCAGGCCGTCGCGGGAGTCCTTCCCGACCTCACCGTGCTCGGCAAGATCCTGGCCGGCGGCATGCCCGGCGGCGCCGTCTGCGGCCGGGCCGCCATCATGGACCACATCGGCGGGCGCGGCCCCCGGCGGGTAGCCCACCCTGGCACGCACAACGCTCATCCGCTCTCGGCGGCGGCCGGTGCCGCGACGCTGGAACTCGCGTCATCGGGCGAGGTGCAGGATCGCGCCGCCCGTGCCGCCGCCTCGCTGCGCGGCGAGCTCAGCTCGGTGTTCCGCCGCTGCGGTGTCACCGGCCGCGCCTACGGGCAGAGCTCGTCGTTCCATCTGCTGTTCGGGCACGCGGAGGCGCCGGAGGAACTCGACCCGGCGACCCTGAAGCGCGGCCTGCCGCCGCGCCTGTCGGCAGCGCTGCACTGCAGCATGCTCAGCGAGGGTGTTCACCTGTTCCACGGATCAGGGTTCGTGAGCCCCGAGCACACCGACAGCGACCTCGAACAGAGCGTCGCGGCGCTGGCGGCAACGCTCCCCCGGCTGCAAGCCGAGGGACTGGTGTGACCGACCTCGCCCTCGTCGGGGGCCGCGTACTCGACCCCGGGCAGGGCCTGGACGCCGAAGCCAGCATCGGCATCACCGGCCGTGCCATCACCAGCATCGGGACCGGGAGCCCCGCGCCGGACACCGCTCCGGCCAGGGCGCGGCAGACGATCGACGTAGCCGGCCTGGTCGTCACCCCGGGCCTGGTCGACCTGCACACGCACCTGTACGAGGGAGTCTCGCACTACGGCATCGACCCGGATACCTACTGCCTGGACCGCGGCGTCACCACGGCGGTCGACGCCGGATCATCGGGCGCCCAGACGTTCCCCGGCCTGCACCGCTACGTTATCGGCCGGTCACGGACGAGGGTCCTGGCCTTCCTCCACATCGCCGTCCAGGGCATGATCACCAATATCGTCGGCGAGCTCGAGGACCTGCGCTGGGCGTCTGTCGCCCAGGCCATCGACCGGGCGCGCGCGCATCCCGACGTCATCATCGGCATCAAGGTCCGCCTGGGCTACCAGATGGTGGGAAATGACCCGCGTCCGGCCATGCGCCTAGGACGCGAGGCCGCCGACGCCCTGGGCCTGCCGCTCATGGTGCACGTGATCGACATGCGGCCGCCGATCAGCTGGCTGCTGCCCTACCTGGGCCGGGGGGACGTGGTGACCCACTGCTTCCACGGGAACGAGGGCGGCATCCTCGACGCCCGCGGCCGGCTCTTTCCCGATGTGATGCAGGCCCGGCAGCGGGGCGTCCTGTTCGACGTCGGCCATGGCGTAGGAAGCTTCGCCTACCGGGTCGCGCGCGCCGCGATCGCCCAGGGGTTCCCGCCCGACACGATCTCCAGCGATCTGCACGCTCACAACGTGGCCGGTCCCGCCTACGACCAGGCGACCACGCTCTCGAAATTGCTGCACGTCGGCATGGGGCTGGCGGATGTCATCCGGGCGACTACGGCCGCCCCGGCCGCCGCGGTCAGGCGGCAGGACAGCATCGGCGCCCTGCTCCCCGGCCGGGAGGCGGACCTCACGGTGCTGGAGCTGCGCTCGGGGCACTGGGCGCTTCCTGACGCGGCCGGCCAGACCGAGGTGGTGGAGCGGCTCATCGTCCCGCGGATGGTGATCAGGGCCGGGGAAGCTCAGCCGCTCAGCGCGGATCCCGCGGGCACGCCGATCACGCCGGGCAGCGACTAGCAGCTACCGAGCGCAGCCCTCGGAACGGCCGCACGACGCGGCTCCCGTCGGCGCGCTCGATCAGGACATTCCGCGGGGCGCCTGGCCGCGGCGGACGATGCCAGATCAGGCTGCCTGCTTGCGCCTGAACGGCTGCCCACCGGGCCAGCGCCACCACGGGCTCCCCGCGCTCCAGATAGGTGCGCCCGATCATGCCGCTCGCTTGGCTAGGCGCCGAGCTGGGCCAGGAGCCGATCCCGCTGCCCCGCCGTCAGGCCGCCGACCCGCCGGTTCTCCTGGATCCCGGCCTCGTCGAGTGCGGCCGCCGCCTTCGCGGGGCCCACTCCGGGCACGGCCTGGATAGCGCGCTTGACCCGGATCCGGCCAGTGACCGGATCCTTGCTGGCCAGGACATCGGCCAGCGCGACATCACCAGCCTTCACCTTGCCGAGCAACTCACTTTGCGCCTTGCGGGTCTCGGCCGCCTTGGCCAGGCCCGCCGCCCGCTGCTCGGCCGTCATCACCGGAAGTGCCATCGCAAGAGCCTCCTGAGTTATGTCCGTATCGTCGTCAGCAGGCTACCCACTACCGCCGACATCGGAAGTGGCGTCTGCCTAAGCTGGGTCCGCCCTTACCTGGCGTCCGCCTCGACCAGGCGCTCGATGAGCTCATCGACGTTGCCCGACTTGGGCAGCTTCCGCTTGGCCAGCAGGTCGCTCAGCTCGGCCTTGGTCAGGCCCTCATAGCGCTCACGGGCCTTCTTGTGAGCCTGCCTGGCCTGCTCGCGCTCGACCTTGCGGGCCTCGCGCGCTAGCTCGTGCGCGGCCTGCTCGGCCTGCTCATGGGCGGTCCGCTCGACCGTCTCGGCCTTATCACGCACGACGTCACCGGCCGACTCGGCCCGATCACTGACCACGCCGGGCAGCGCGCTAGCCGCCTTCACCCACTTGACGGTGAGGTCATGGTTCATGCTCACTGCCCGCTGCACGAGCTCGAAGTAGCGGTCAACGGCCGGGAGCAGGTCGACCTGCGGCAGCCTGGGAAGCGGGTAACTACGGTCAATGAGCTGCCGTACGCCCTGCGTCCAGAGTTCCGCGGTCTTCTCCACCGCGCTGCCAGCCTGGCTCACTGCGGCCCTGTACTGCCTGGTCGTACTCGTCATGTCATACCTCCGCCATGTCTGGATAAGATTTGCTCACTATATCAAGCATGCGTACTAAAGCAAGCGGAGGGGGCGGGCACACCTGGCCCAGACACGTGGCGCACGTACAGCATGAAACGCCCGACCTGGTGTGGCCTGGGCTTTCTCTGCCGCCTCTAACACCGTGACAGTACGGCTTACTCCCGGAGGCGGGCCGTCCAGTCACCAGATCCTGGCCGCCAATAGTGACGGCGCTGCCTGCTGGACAGGCGTCAGTGCTCGCCTCTGGCCCGGGCGACGGCGGCGGTGATCGCCTGCGCGTCCGGCCGGGTAGCTGCGCCTGCGACCAGTACAGCCGGAGTCGCGCTGACCCCGGCTGCGGTGGCGCGGGCGGTCACGTACTGCGGCCAGTCCAGGTAGGGCGCATTGGACAGGCAGGCAGCGAACGCCGCGTCCGGAAGGCCGGCGTCACGTCCGATGCGGGCGAGCTCAGCGTCGCTGAGCCCTGGCCCGCCCTCGGGCGGCTGATGGACGAACAGCGCATGGGCGTAGTCGAGGAACCGGCCCGCGTCCGCGGCGCAGCCCGAGGCCGCGGCCGCACGGGTCGAGTAGTTCGTCGTCGAGGCCTGGTCGAGGAAGTTCATGGGGTGGTAGGCCAGGCTGGCTAGCTGACCGGCCACCAGGCCGGCCAGCGCCGGCGCCGAGGACAGCTCGAACTGGCGGCAGAACGGGCACAGGAAGTCGATGAAGACGTCCACGCGGACCGGGCCGTCCCCGACGACAATCCCGTCGCCTTCGGGTGTCGCGCCCGCGGGAACGCGGCTTGGGATGATCGGATCGGTCATGGCCCCTCCGGCAAGGTCCCCGCGCTGCCGACTACACAGGTGAAACCATATCTTGCGCATGCCTGTCCAGGCCGATTCATGGCCCACTATAGGAAGCATGATGCCGACCGGACCTGCCTGCCGTGCGCTGATGAGCCTCGCACTGGGAGCGGCGGCGCTGAGCCTGGCCGGCTGTTCCGCTTCGCCTGGCTCCTGCGCTGGTCAGTGCCGGCCGCCGTATCAGCTTCAGGTCTTGTTCAGGCCTGGAACCTCAGCCAGGACAGCCGAGGCTGCCCTGGCCAAGTGCGCAGCGAGCCCGGCTGTGATCAGGGTAGGAAAGCTGAAGCCTGACGGCAACCAGCCAGCGGCAACGGTATTCACCCGCGATTTTGGCAAGTCAGCCAAGACGTCCGCTTTGCTCAGCTGCCTGAACTCCTCGCCTGCCGTGGCCCTCGCCGCGTGGCCTGACTAGCCTGGGCCCCGGCATTCTTCACGGTCTAAAGCTCGGCTAGCCGTCGCCGCAGGTAGCGGCGCTCAGCCTCGGTGGGGGCCAGGCCGAGTGCCGCCTCGTAGCTGGCCCGCGCCTGCACGCCTCGCCCGGCGCGGCGCAACAGGTCCGCCCTGGTGGCCGGCAGCAGGTAGTACCCATCCAGGGCACCGCCCCCGGCCAGTTCGTCCAGCAGCGGCAACGCGGCTTCGGGCCCTTCCGCCATGCCGATCGCGACGGCCCGGTTCAGGGCCACGACCGGCGTCGGAACCAGGCGCAGTAGCTGGGCGTACAGGGCGGCGATCTGGGGCCAGTCGGTCTGTGCCGCGACGGGAACGGTGGCGTGGCAGGCCGCGATGGCCGCCTGGATCTGGAACGGCCCTGGCCGCCGCCGCCGCAGTGCCCGCTCCAGCAGCTGCTCGCCTTCCGCGATCTGGCCCTGGTCCCAGAGCCGGCGATCCTGCTCCTCCAGCGGGATCAGGTCCCCTTCGGCGCTGGTGCGGGCTGCCCGCCGGGCCGCGTGCAGCAGCATCAGCGCGAGCAGGCCGCGGGCCTCCGGCTCGTCGGGCATCAGTGCCGCGAGGACGCGCGCCAGCCGGATCGCCTCGTCAGTGACCCGAGGCCGGGAAAGGTCGCCGTAGTCGGTGTTGAAGAGCAGGTAAAGCACGTGCAGCACGGCCGGCAGGCGTTCAGGAAGCAGATGCGCAGGCGGCACCCGGAACGGAATGCCGGCGTGCCTGACTTTCTGCTTCGCCCGGAAGAGCCGCTGTCCCATGGTGCGCTCGGGGACCAGGAATGCGCGCGCGATCTCGGCCGTCGACATGCCGGCCAGGCTTCTCAGCGTCAGCGCCACCTGCGCTTCGACGCTGAGCGACGGATGGCAGCAGGTGAACATCAGCTCGAGCCGCTCGTCCGGGATATCGATGTCGTTGACGGGCACCGGATCCGGTTCCATGGCCGCCACCTCCCGCAGCTTCCTGGCTTCGGTGACGGCGCGCCTGGTCACGTCGATGGCACGATTGCGCGCGGTGGTGGTGAGCCAGGCCAGCGGCTGGTCCGGCACGCCCGTCTCCGGCCACTTCTGCAGCGCCCGCGCAAAGGCATCCTGCGCGCACTCCTCGGCCAGGTCCCAGTCACCGCCGGTGAGCCGGATCAGTGTGGCCACGATCCGGCTCCAGCCGTCGGCGTAGATGGCCGCGATGCGGCCGGATTCCGGTTCCGCCACTAGTCCGCGTCGTCCTCCCAGAACGGGCGCAACTCGATCATGCCGCGCCATGCCATCGGGTGCCTGGATGCGGCCTCGATAGCCTCGTCGAGGTCCGCGCACTCCAGGATGTCAAAGCCGGCCATCTGTTCCTTGGTCTCCGCGTACGGGCCATCGGTGAGGAGCACCTCACCGTTGCGGACGCGGACGGTCGTGGCGTCGCTGGCCGGGCGAGTGGCGCTGCCCATGAGCCGGACGCCCCGGCCGTCCAGGTCCTGCACCCAGGAGTCGATATCCGGCACGTTATCGTCCGGGGCGCCCGTAAAGCTCGGGTCCGTGCAGACCAGCATCAGGTACTTCATCGGGTTGCTCCTATCGCATTGACGGTGGCGATCATGGTGGTCACGAGATCCATGAGCGCTCTCCTTTGCTGTTCGTCACCTAGATGACGAACAGCAGGGACGCCCTACTACCAGTCGCCTCAAGATTTCCTGCCGCGGCGGACCGGCCGCACGGACGTACGATGGCTGCACCGCGACTGCCCGCAGCTATGCGGCGACCATATCGGAGCCGGATCATGCCATCGTCAGTTCCCGTGATCGACCTCACGCCCTGGTTCAGCGAAGACGAGACGGCCCGCGCTGCCGTCGCCGCCATGGTCGACGCGGCGTTGCAGGACGTGGGCTTCTTCCTGATCACCGGCCATGGCGTGCCAGGCGAGCTGCGCGCGAGCCTGCGCACGCAGGCGCGGGCGTTCTTCGCCATGCCGCGCGAGGCCAAGCAGCGTTACGCCGTTACGGTCGGCGGCCGGGGGTGGCTGCCGCCCGGCGTGGAGGCGAACGGCTACGCCGAGGGCACGCAGACTCCGCCGGATCTGAAGGAGTCATTCGCGGTCGGCGCCGACCAGCCGACCGGCGACCCTGGCGTCGACGGATACTGGTTCCAGCCCAATGTCTACCCGGCCGAGGTGCCGGCGCTGGAGCCCGCTGTCGTCTCTTACCTGGCCCGCATGCGCACGCTCGCGGACGAGCTGCTCGTGCTGTGCGCGGCGGCGCTGGGACTGGAGCACGACTTCTTCACCCGGCACACCGGGCATGCCACGCACACGATGAACATCAACTGGTACCCGCCGATGACGCTGGCCGGCGAGCCGGAACCCGGTCAGTTCCGGATCGGGCCGCACACCGACTTCGGCACCGTCACCGTCCTGGACCGTGAGCCGGGCCGTGGCGGCCTGCAGGTGTGGACCGAGCAGGACGGCTGGCAGGACGCGCCCTACGACTCCGGCGCCTTCACGATCAACACCGGTGACCTGCTCGCCCGCTGGAGCGGCGGCCGGTGGAAATCCAACCGGCACCGCGTTCTGCCGCCGCAGGCCGAGCAGCCGGATGAGGATCTCGTCTCGCTGGTCTACTTCTATGAGGCCGACCACGACGCCGTGATCGAGTCGCTGCAGCCGCCGATCGGGAAGCCGAACGACTATGCGCCGGTGGTGGCAGCGCAGTTCCTCAAGGAACGCCTGGACGCGATCACGGTTGGCTAGCCGTCCGTCTGTGCCAGTGGGAGGATGAGAGCGTGGGCGATGACCGGAACACCGAGCTCGCCGACACCCTGGCCGAGGTCGGCCGGAAAGTCGGTCAGGCCGTGACTGACGCGCTTGAGCGCATGCGGCCGACCTTCGATGCGCTCGCGGAAGTGGCGAGCCGTCCTGAGGTCCGAGCGGTGATCGAGCGCGCGGAAAAGGCCATGCGGCGCAGGCCCTGCCTCTGCTTCTGCCCGAGGGCCCATCCGGCTGACCGCGGCGTCTGCGAGGTGTTCGACGCGGTGATCACGGGCCAGTACAGGTCGGGCTGGCTCGGCGATGTTGATGTGCTGCTGTGCGCTCCGTGCGCGGCGGCCAGGGCCGCGCACGAGTTCGCCGGGTGACTTTCAGCTGCTCACCCCTTGTGCGGGACGATCACGACCGGGCATGCCGAGTGCTGGACGACCTCGTTGCTCACCGAGCCCATCAGCAGCCGGGTCAGGCTGCCGCCGCCGCGCGCGCCGACGACTACCATGTCGGCATCTTGCGAGGCATCGACCAGTTCCTTGACCACAAAGCCGTTCACCGCGCGGACACTCACCGAGGCTGGCCCCGAATCGCCCAGCCGGCTGGCTGCCTTTTGCGTTACTTCCTCAGCGGCATGCTGCAGTTTCTCCAGCAGGGGCCGGTCCGCCGGGCCGATCACCGGGATGTCGCCCCAGTAGCTCTTCGCGACCTCATGCACTGCTACGACAGTGAGCGGGGCGTGCAGGGCCGCTGCCTGTCTCATCGCCCAGTCAAGTGCGTGTTCCGAGTTAGGTGAGCCATTTACGCCCACAACGATTCCAGGCATTGCCCCGCTCCTCCCCTAGGCCCGCCGCCGTTCCGGCGGTGGCCATCAGTCTCCCCTATCATGACGGATCACCCGCAGCCCGACCCAGGCGGCCGCCACGCCGACCGCGACGCCGATGACGGTGTCAGCGAAGCGGAGGATCGGCTGCTGCCAGGCATCGTGCGGGCTCACCTGATTGAAGATCGCGCGCCCGTAGGGGGTCACCCTGCTGGCCAGCCTCTCTTTAGAGTTAGCACCGGGCGGGGCATTGGCGGAGGCACAATCGCGGTGACGGCGACGGCCTGAGGGAGCGGCATGCGAGCAGCGGGGATACGTCAGTACTCGGGCCCGGTTGAGTCCCTGGAGCTGCCTCGGCCTGGCGAGCTGCGCCCCGATGAGGTGCTGCTGGAGGTGCGCTGCTGCGGCATGGGGAACTGGGACGACATCGCCCGTACCGGCGGCTGGGACCTCGGGCGGCATCCGCCCATGGCGCTCGGAGTTGAAGCCGCCGGCGTCGTGGCCGGGATCGGCAGCGCGGTGGCCGGGCTCGCGGTCGGCGACCGGGTGATGACCCATTCACTGCCGCTGCGCGCCCAGGGCGCGTGGGCCGACTGGTTTGTCGCCGCTGTCACGGACGTGGCAGCGGTCCCGGACGGGGTGCCGTTTGAGATAGCCGCGGCCATGCCCGTTCCCGCTCTCACCGCCGATCAGACGCTTCGCGACGCGCTCGGCACCGGGTCCGGCGCGACCCTGCTGGTCAATGGCGCAGGCGGTGTCACCGGAAAACTGATCGTCCAGCTAGCCCGGCACCTGGGCGCTGAGGTGATAGCCACCGCGGGGCCGCATAGTGCGGCCGGGGTGTCCGCCGCCGGGGCCGCGCATATCGTCGACCGTCACTCCCCGGACTGGCCAGGCCAGGTCCGCGAGCTCACCGCGGGCCGCGGCGTCGATCTGGCCCTGAACGCGGCTCCCGGTGGCGCGGCCCGCGCGCTCAGCGCGGTCAGGAACGGCGGCCGGCTCGCCACCATCACCTCCGATCCGCCGGACGGCGAGCGCGGCATCGAGGTCAGCCAGGTGTACGTGGCACCCGACGGGCCGCGGCTGGCCCGGCTCGGCGAATTGCTGGCCGCCGGGACAATCGGGATCACGGTGAGTGCCCCCTTTGCGCTGGAAGACGCGGCACGCGCACTCGCCCACCTCCAGCAGGGCGCAAACGGCCAGGCCGTGGTGCTGCAGCCGGGCCCGCCGGGGCCGTAGCCGCCTAGCCCCAGATCGCCAGGTCAGCTTCGTTGCCCTCGGGATCGGCGAGCGTCCACCACAGCGGCACGCGTCTAGCAGGTCCTCTTCGCCGGCTGCGGCGTAGCCGAGCACCGCGTGCCAGAACGGCCGGACCCTGGCGATGTCCAGGGCGTCGATCGCGACCTGCACGTGCTGCACGGACGCCGGGTCGGGCGGCGCCTGCAGCCGGGCCGCGGCGGCCGAGATCTCCCTGGCCAGGCCGGCGTCCCGGCTGGTGAGGCCGTGCACCTCGGCCGTGCACAGCCGGACGGTCACGCTCTGCGGCCGCAGATCGACGTCCGGATCGTGGCCGGAAGCGGCCGCCAGCTCGCCGATGGCGGCGACCAGGGCCGCCCCGGCGGCGAAAGAGCCGGTCAGGAAGCGGGCCGCCGCATACCCGCCACCCCACAGCACCCGCCAGTCAGTGACGCCGGGGAAGGCTGAGAATTGCGCTGCGGTCAGCCGGCTGCTCCTGTTCTCACTCGCAGAGAGCTCGGCATCGGTCATAGCTGCCACGGTAGGGTCCGTAGCGGACGATCGGCTTCCGGAATCGGCGGAGGTGCGGAAATTCCCGGTTTGCAGCCTGCGGCGGCACCAGCGAGGATGACCGTTGTGACCGAAGCTCCCGCGCCTGATGTCCTGACGATCTACGCGTCATCCCAGCCCGGCAAGCTAGCCGTGATCGACGACCGGCCAGGCGGCGATGTCGTGTCGTGGACCTACGCTCAGCTCGAAGCGGAGGCGAACCGGCTGGCCAACGTGCTGGCCTCGCTCGGCGTGGGCAGGGGCGAGAAACTGATCTGGTGCGGGCCCAATTCGCCGCAGGTTGTGGCGGCCATCAACGCGGCCAGGAAGCTCGGGGCGGTCGCGGTTCCGCTGAACTACCGCCTGACGGCCGAGGAAGCCCGCTACATCGTGGCCCACTCCGACGCCTGCGCCGCCTATGTCGACGCGGAGTACGCGCACCTGATCCCGGCTCCCGCCGATGAGCGGCTAGGCCACCTGCGCCACGTGCTCGTCTACGGCGGCCCCGCCCCGGCCGGCATGCTCGGCGAGGACCTCGTCACGCGGGCGTCGGCCGAGCCCCCGGTCAGGGAAACCGCGGACACCGGGGCGACGATGATCTATACCTCAGGTACGACGGGCAAGCCGAAGGCCGCCTACCGCATGGCCGCCGACCCGAGCACGGCCGTGGCCCTGATCACCATGATCGGCTACACCCCCGACGACATATACCTCACATCCGGGCCGCTGTATCACAGCGGCCCGCTGGCGTTCATGGGCGTCGGGATCCTGCTCGGACAGACGATCATCATCCAGCGAAGGTTCGAGCCGCAGGACTGGCTGCGGCTAGTGGACAAGTACAAGGTCAGCTCCACGTTCTCGGCGCCGCCGCTGGTCCGGCTGGTGTGCGCGCAGCCCGCCGAGGTCAAGGCCCGCTATGACCGGTCTTCGATGCGGATCATGCTGGCCAATGCCGCGCCGTGGAGCTTCGCGCTCAAGCAGGCCTACCTAGCCGATTTCCCGCCGGACTCGCTCTGGGAGATCTACGGATCGACCGAGCTCGGGGTGAACTGCGTTCTCGAGCCCAAGGATCAGCTGCGCAAGCCCGGCTCGTGCGGCCAGCCGGCGCCCGGCGTCGAGATCCGCCTGCTCGACGTGAACGGCAGCGAGGAAACCGGAACCGGGCCCCAGCATTCCGGTGAGCTCTACGTCAGGTCCACCGGGGTCTTCAACGAGTACTACAAGCAGCCGGAGAGCTATGAGGCCACCGCGCGCGGTGATTTCCACACTGTGGGCGATATCGCCTTCCGGGACGACGAGGGCTACTACTACATCTGCGATCGCAAGAGCGACATGATCATCTCCGGCGGCATGAATGTCTACCCCGCCGAGATCGAGGCTGCCCTTGAGCAGCATCCGGGCATCTTCGACGTCGCGGTCTTCGGCATCCCCTCCGAGGAATGGGGCGAGCAGGTGCACGCCGCCGTGGTGCCCGCTCCCGGAGTGTCGCTGTCGGAGGCAGACGTCATCGCCTACGCCCGCCAGCACCTGGCCAGTTACAAGTGCCCCCGCTCGGTGGCCTTCATGGAAGAGCTCCCCCGCACCGGCTCGGGCAAGCTGCTCAAGCGCGACCTGCGGGCACCGTACTGGGCCGGTCACACCAGCCAGGTCAGCTAGCCCTGGGCCTGCGGCACGCGTTCTTCGAGCGATCCTCGGCCTGTCGGAACTGCCGTGCCGACAGATCGTTATGAGTCCATAGCCGGATCGGCCAATTCGACTCGACCAGATGGGAGCCCGATCATGACCGCCGAGACGATCACCGCGGCAGCGGCAGGTACCTGGACGCTCGGCGACCTGACCGTCAACCGCCTGGGGTTCGGCGCGATGCGCCTGCCGCAAGTCGGCCCGGCGATGCGGGCCGATAGCATCCCGCGCGATCGCGACCAGGCCATCAGCGTGCTGCGCCGCGCGGTCGACCTCGGTGTGAACCATATCGACACCGCCGCGTTCTACTTCTCGCCGCTGCGCTCGGCGAACGAGCTCATCAGCCGGGCGCTGGCCCCGTACCCGGATGATCTGGTCATCACCACCAAGGTCGGGCCGGGCCGGGATCCGTCGGGCGCTGGGCTGCCTATGGCCCGGCCAGATCAGCTGCGCGGCCAGGTCGAGGAGAACCTGCGTCAGCTCGGCCGCGACCACCTCGACGTGGTCAACCTGCGCCGCCTGGCGCAACCCAACTCGATCGCCGAGCACTTCGGCGTCCTGGCCGATCTGCGCGACGCCGGGCTCATCCGCCACCTGGGCATCTCTGCGGTCCGGCCCGAGCACCTCGCGCAGGCCCAGGCCATCGCGCCGGTGGTCTGCGTCCAGAACCGCTACAGCATTGACTCGCGGAGCCCCGAGGCTGACGACTTCCTGCGCGCCTGCGGTGAGCAGGGCGTCGCATTCGTGCCCTTCTTCGCAATTGCCGGCGACCGGCGCGAGGCTGGCGCGAACGGCACCGCCCGCGGCGAGGTACTCGCCATCGCCGACGCTCACGGCGCGACGCCCGCGCAGATCCGGCTGGCCTGGACACTGCACCTAGGGCCGCATGTGCTCGCCATCCCCGGCACCGGCAACCCGGACCACCTCATCGAGAACATCGCCGCCGGCGCGCTGCGCCTCTCACCTGACGAAGTGGCGCGCCTCGATGCGCAGGAGCTCCAGTGGGGGGAAACGTGAGCCGGAGGGCGGCAATTGTTCAGGCGGCCGGCGCGACCAGGGCACCCTGGACGCCGTGCCGGGCCAGCGCTTCAGCCAGGAAGCCGCTGGACTTCATGCGCTCGATGAACTCGGCCAGTGCTTCGGCCGCTTCCTCGCCGCGCCCGGCCGGCAGGCCCATCGCCTGCTCGATCACCATGAAGCGGCCGGGCAGCACGCGCAACGACGGGTCCAGCCTGGCCCATCCCTCCAGCAGCGGGCGGATGCCGGCGGCTGCCTCCACCTGCCCGGCCTGCACGGCCCGCAGCACCGCAGGAGCGTCAGCCACTCGCTCGGCCCTGGCGGCCTGGAGCTCGCGCGAGAGGAAGAGGTCATAGGCGCTGCCCTGGCCTACCGCCACGCGGTTCCCCGGGCGATCCACCTCCGCGTTGTCCTGCAGGGCGGAACGGCGGGGGACGAGATAGCTGCCCTCGATCAGTACGTACGGCGCGGTGAACCGCAGGCCCTCGCGGCGCGCCGGATCGACGGCGAAGAACCCGACGTCGGCCTGCTCGCCCCGCACCGCATCAACCGACCCGGCGGCGGTCTCGAACAGGATCAGCTCGACCTCAAGATTCAGCTCTCGCCCCAGCGTGCGCGCCAGATCGACCGAGACGCCGCGGGCCTGGCCGGTGACGTCATCCCGGTGGGCAAGGATCGGGTTACCCAGATTGATGGAAGCGCGAAGCCGGCTATCGGGCGCCAGTGCGCGGATAAGAGCCTCGGATCGCAGTGGCATGCCGATGAGCCTATCGGCGCGACCGCGAGACGGCTCAGCTCGGCGAGCCGAGCTGCAGCGATATCCCGAGGCGCTGGGCCAGGTCCGCGGCCCGGCTGCGGTCAGCCGGGCTGAACTGCGCTTCGTCGCGCATGAAGTGCAGATGCCCCGCTCCGCCGCCGCGGTGCGGTCCCGGGCCGTCGTTCGCCGGGGTGGCGCGGACAAGCCGGAGGCGTGCGCCGTTTTCCCAGGTCAGCTCGGCGAATGATGCCTCTGCGGTGTCCTGCCGGGTGGCGACCTCGCCGTCGAGTGCCTCCTCGAAGAGGCGGACCGCGCCGTCGATGTCAGCGACGTAGTGCTCGACCAGGGTGAAGGCCGACGCCGGCCCGGACGCCGGCAGCTGAGCGGGAGGCGCCAGCCCCGGCGGCGCGCCGGACTGCTCGGCCACCTGGATCACGATGCCATAGGCATCCCGGGGGTGCAGGAACGCTTCCTTCCAGGTCGCGCTCAGCAGGCTGATCTGGACCGGCTCGATGCCGAGCGCCCGTACCCGCGACAGCGTCGCGCCGATATCAGGGACGATGAAGTTGAAATGGTGCGGACCAGCGCCGCGGGAGGCCAGGAAGCGCTCGAGAAAGCCAGCGTCGGGACCTCCCGTCGGCGTGAGCAGCTCGATCTTCGGGCCGGCGCGGAACTGCAGCTGACCCCACCAGTAGCCCGGCGAATCACCCCCGTAGACCCAGGAACCGCCGAGCAGCCCGCCGAACAGGTCCCAGCCATCCGTCAGCGCGCGCGTCCCGATAGCCACATGATCCAGGACGGTCCTCGTCACCATCGCTCGCTATCTCGTCGCTGCCGCTGCCCCGGCTCCACGGGCCTGCCACTGCCGGCAGCATACAAGCCGCGGCGAACCCGCGGCGGTGGTCGTCCAGGGACATCGACGCGGCCGCGTCGGCGTCGATCACTGCGCGCTCGCGGCATAACTGGTAGTGCCGACGTACAGGAGGCGTTGTCCCACTGAAGCTGATACCTGTGGACAGCTGATACCTGTGCACCCGGGCGAGCGGGGGGCGTGCCGGCGGTCAGCGGAAGGCGGGCGCGACCTGCTGCATGAACAGGTCGCAGGTGTCCTTCTTGCGGGCCATGGACCCGAGGGTCTGGTCCGGGACGATGAGCTCGTCAGCGCCGGCCTCCTGGTACCGGGCGATGATCGCGGTTACCTCGGCGGGGGTCCCGGTGATCACCGGCCGTCCCGGCGGGGCCTGCCGCTTGTCCCTGAGCCATTCGGTATCGGTCGACAGGTAGAGCAGCGCCTGGGTGGAGACATGGATCTCGCCCGGATCGCGGCCGGCTTGCAGGCAGTGCCCGTGCAGCACCGAGACCTTGTGCGCGAGCACTTCCGGCGTAGTCCAGGCATTCCAGTGATCGGCGTACCGGGCCGCGACGCGCAGCGTGCGCTGCTCACCGCCGCCGCCGACCAGCAGCGGCAGCCGGTCCTGGACCGGGGCGGGCTGGCTCGGCGCATCCTGCAGCTGGAAGTAGCGGCCCTGGAAAGTAGTACGGGGCTGGCCGAGCAGCAGGCGCAAGATCTGGACCGCTTCCTCGAACCGGTCCATCCGCTGCCGGACCGTCCCCAGCGCGATCCCGTACGCGGCGTGCTCGTTCTCCTGCCAGCCGGCCCCGACCCCGAGCGTGAGCCGTCCGCCGCTGATGTGGTCGACCGCTGCCGCGATCTTGGCCAGGACCGCGGGGTGCCGGTAGGTCACGCTGGTGACCAGAGGGGCGATCCGCATCCGCGGGACTGATGCCGCGAGCGCCGCGATGACCGACCAGCACTCGAGCGTGTCCCCGTCCAGCGGGGCCGCGCCGGGACCGTTCGGCATGAAGTGATCGGCAAAGTACACCCCGTCCCAGCCGGTCTGCTCGCAGTGAGCGGTGAGCTCGCAGATCTCATCCCACGACTGGGCCGGCGACGGCCAGATACTAAAGCGCATGCGGGCATCCTAAGACCGGCCCGCGCGGGCCAGCGTCCGCAGCATGCTCGCCCGCTCGCTGGACCTATGTCATCTCCCGATATGCGTGTTCGTGATCGAGGTGAACTGGCATATCAGCGCCGCGGTGAGCAAGACGAGCCCGAGCGCGATTTCGTTGAAGCGGCGCAGTTCCCGGCCGCTGGCGGCGAACAGGAACATCACCAGGGCCGCGACGGTCAGAACGAGGGCGAGGGCGTCCATGCGGCTCCCAGGGTCAGCCCCAGAGGTCTGGGCGATAGCGTTCGGTGGTCTCCAGCTCGCGTACGTAGGCCTCGGCACGCTCACGTGGCATCGACCCATGTGCCGCGACGACGTCAACGAACGCGGCGCCGACCGCAGCGCGCATCGGCTGCGAGCCGCAGACGTAGACATAGCCATCAGAGGCGAGCAGGCGCCAGACTAGCGCGCCCTGCTCCCGGATCCGGTCCTGGACGTACTCGCGGCGACCCGGCCGCTCCCGCGACGTCGCGACGTGGACATGATCGAGCACTCCCTCGGCGGCCAGCCGCTCGATCTCGTCGCGGTAGATGTAGTCCAGGCCGCTGGAGCGGATGCCGTTGAAGAGCGCCGCTTCCGCCAGCGAGGTGCCCGCCTGCTTCATGGCCAGCCGTTCCCAGAGGAACGCCCGCATCGGGGCGAGTCCGGTCCCGGCCGAGACGAAGATCATCGGCTTCGTCGCGTCCTGCTGCAGGTGGAACCCGTCGGCGCTGTCGAGGAAAACGTTCAGGCGGTCGCCCTGGCCAAGCGCGTGCACGTAATGCGAGCTCATCCCGCGGAAGTCACGGCCGGGCATACCGGGCACGGGCGTGACCTCCAGGCCCACGGTCAGGTGGGCGACGCTGCCACCGTGGATCCGCGGGCTGGAGCTGGTCGAGTAGTAGCGCGGCCGGAGCGGTTGTGCGACCCGCAGGAACTCGAAGATGTTCAGCGAGCAGGACGGGAAGTCGTCGAGCAGCCGGAGCACGTCGTAGCCGCCCGCGTCGATCGCCGCGCGCAGCGGTGAATCGGGGCCCTCCGGAGCCTGCAGCACGTCCCTGATCTCCATCAGTCTCGACTGCTCGGCGGGGTCGGCCACCTTCTCGAGCAGCAGGTCGAGCAGCGGCACCGTCGGCCGGCCGGTGATGTCGATGAGGTTGGTGAGCACGTTGCGGACCTGGAGCACGGCGCCCTTCGGCACCGCGCGAATGTTCATCGTCTGCGGCACCATGAGGACGCCGTCGAGCGCGGCACCCAGATGCAGCGCGAGCCGCTCGGCGCGCTGCTCGTCGTTTTTCGGGCAGACGCCGAGGTGGTCGCCGGCCCGGTAGGAGACGCCGGGCGGCAGGCTGACCTCCAGATGCCGCGTCCGCTTCGGCGACTGCGGTGCCTGCAGCTCCCGGTGCACGAGGACACGAGCCTCGACGGTGTCCATGCCGACGGTGTTCGTGAGGATCGTCGGGGCGAGCAGGACCCGCGGCTGGGTGAGAAGCGAGCTTTGCATCGCGACGTTCGAGGCGGCGCCGGTCAGCACGCCCTCGGCCGCCTGCTCAGCGGCCAGGCGCGCGGCGGCGGCCTGCGTCGGCCGCGCCCCGGACAGCTCGAGCAGGACGGGCCAGATGAGCGCGTTCCAGTCCGTGTACCGGCGCTCCCATACGGGCGAGCCCACGTCACCGTACGCGAACTCGGCGAGCGGCGTGGCGCCGAGCCCGGACAGTTTCTTGTGCACGTAGCGGGGAAACGCGAGGAACGCGTTCCACTGCGTGTTGCCGAGCCCCCAGACGAGGTACCGGCAGTTCCGCCACGTCTGCGCGCCGGGTTCCGTGCGCTCGAGCCACGACTTGAAGGCGGTCGCGTTGGAGGGCGGGTTCGAGGTGTAGGTGGAGGTCATGACCACGAGCAGCCAGGGCTGCGGGCGCGGTGGTGACTCCGCGAGCTCGTTCAGCGTGATCACGTCGCTCGTGTAGCCGTGGAAATGGCTCCGTTCGGCGAAACGCTCGGCCAGATCCTTGTTCGCGCCGAAATTGCTGCCGTACGCGATCACGAGATGGCGGTAGGCGCTCGACTCGGGGATCTCCGTCGGTTCTCCCCAGCCACCGGCGATCGCCGGAGCTGGATCTGGAGCCGGAACGGGGGCAGGCGCAGCCGGTCGATCGCGCAGCGCGACCGGTGCCCGCGGGCGACCGTCCCGCTCGCGCGGCAGGCGGATGACCGGAACAGAGGCGGGCTTGGTCGTCACGATCGTGTTCTTCTTCACCGTCGCGCCCGGTGCGAGCCGCAGCCGGTAGTTCCGGTAGATCTCGAACAGGACGACGCGCAGCATCATGAACGTGACTTCTTGCGCCATGCACTGCCGTCTCCCGATCGAGAACGGGATGAAGGCGTGGCGCGGCCGGTCGACGACCTTCTCGATCGCGAACTGCTCCGGGTCGAACCGGCAGGCGTCAGCCCCCCAGTAACGCGGGTCGCGCTGCGCGGCCAGCGTCCCCACCAGGATGATGTCGTCCTTCCTGACGCGATAGCGGCCGAGCAATCCGTCCTTGAGGCTGCGACGGATCGTGACCGGCTGCGGCGGGTAGATCCGCAGTGTCTCCTTGATCACCTGCGTTGTGTAGGGCAGCGTGAACAGGTCGTCATACTGCAGGTCGTAATCCGGGTCGTCGCCGGCGATCCCGTCGATCTCGGCGATCAGTTTCTCCTCGACGTCCGGGTGCGTAGCGAGGACGTAGGCGAGCCAGCCTCCTGTGATCGACGGCCCGTTGAAGCCGTTCGACAGGTGCATGAGGATCTGGTCCCGGATGGTCTCGGGGTCGAGGAACGCGCCCGTCTCGGGATCCGGCGTGCTCACCAGGCGGGTGAGCAGATCCGTCTGCTGTCCGACCGGGCTCGTGCGCATGCGCGCGCGCACGAGCGTGTCGGCCGTCCTGAACAGCTCCTCGTTATGCCGGAGGTAGCGCTTCCGGCGCGCGCGGCGCGCCCGCCCGGCCAGGAGCGTGAAGTCGGGGCGAGGCTCGGCAACGCGCAGGATGCTCTCCTTCGTGCTCTCCGGAACGGCGACCGCGAACGGGTGCGGGTCGCCGCTGCCGTCGAGCAGGCCGAAGTTGTAGCTGCACGCGCCGCGTCCGGATACCTCGAGCGCGTAACGCTCCATCCAGGTGCGCGCATCGAGCGGCTCAGCATCGGGGATCGCCGACCACGCGGCGACGAGCTGGCGGGCCTGCTCCTTCATCAGGGGAAACTGCGTCCGCTGATTCAGCGGCGCGTACCACGGCAGCATCACCCGGCGGATCTGCTCGGTGTGCTCGCCGTCGCCGATCACCGATATCCCGCCGCCACGTGAGTTGCTCAGCTGGGCGAAGAAGTTGATCTCCTCGACTCGCTTGCCGAACTGCTCTTCGTCAGCCGCCACCTCGTCGAGCAATTCGGGGTCCGAGACCACGACGAGCCGCCATTTCTTCGTCGGGATACCGACCGCGTAGATGTGCCCGAACCGGTGGTAATAGTCGATCTGCGAGTCGTTGTCGTTCAGGATGTCGAAGTTCGCGAATCGCTCGCCGTTCGGGACCAGCCAGCGGATCGCGTACGGGATCTCAAGGTCGCCGTCGGCGGGCGATGCGGCGGGCGGCGGCGATGTCGGCCCGACGCCCGGACCGGTGCCGGTGAACTCCTGCAGTTGCTGGCCGACCAGCCGGAACGTGGCGGGGCCGATACCGACGATGTCCCCCTCGGACACCGGCGCGGCCGTGATGCGCTGCCCGTTGACGAAGGTGCCGTTGGAGCTGCCCAGGTCCGCGACGCTGCAGGCACCCGCCACGTTGCGCAGTTCGGCGTGGTAACGGGAGACGCCGGAGCCGGAGACCACGATGTCGTTGTCCGGCGCCCGGCCGATGCGCAGCGCCCCGGCAGGCCGTGGCCGCGGTCCGCTCGGCTCGCGGGCCAGCGGGATCTGCCCTGGCCGCAGGGTGTCCTCCTCGGCCGGGGCGGCCGGATCGACGGTGCAGCTCAGGACCGGCCCGTCAGCCGGATGGCCGAGCCGGACCAGGCATTCCCCGCTGATCTCGATCCGGTCCACCCGCTGGTCCCCGGCATAGGTGCCGTTGGTGCTGCCGTTGTCCTCCAGCACCCAGCGGCCATGGTCCAGCCGCAGCACGGCATGCTGCCAGGACACGCGGGTATCGGTGATCACGATGTCGCACTCCGGATCGCGGCCGACCAGGTACGAAGGGCCGGCCTGCAGGCTCCGGTCAGATCCGTGGGTCCGCACCACCAGGGGCGGATCGGACCCTCCCGAAAGAGACCTCTCGGTATTCACGCGCCAACTGTAGAGCGAGTCATATGAAAGTAAAATAGATGTGGTGGCACCATTCCGGCGGAATCCTTTCCTGATCAGCGAACGGCCGCCGGGTCGAGGTCGAGCCGGGCGGTGACCCGCCAGCCGCACGGATGCCGCGGGCCGAAATCGAGTTCGCCGCCGAACGCGCTGATGCGCTCGCGCATCCCGGTCAGTCCGCCGCCGGCCGCGCCCGGCGGCGCGCCGCTGCCGGGGCCGTCGTCCTGGACATCCACCAGTACCTCGGCTGGCGTGAACAGCAGCCGGACTTGTGCGCTCGCGCCCTGGCCAGCGTGTTTCATGGTGTTCGTCAGGGCTTCCTGGACGAGCCGGAAGATGGCGAGCTGGACATCAGCCGGCAGGTCAGCGCCGGTGCCGCTGAGTTGGTATCGCACCGGCAGGCCGGCACTGCGCACCCGGCCGAGCAGATCGTCGAGGTCGGCCAGGCCGGGCAGGGGCTGCCGGACGTCCGGCCCGGAACCGGCCCGCAGCACGCCGAGCAGGCGACGGGTCTCGGCGAGCGCCTGCCGGGCGGTGCCAGCCACGTCCCGGATCGCATCGGCCGCCTCGCCGGGCGCGCGGGTCACCGCACGGAGTGCGCCGTCGGAGAGCGCCACGATCACGGTGAGGTGATGGGCCACGCTGTCGTGCATTTCCCTGGCGATGCGGGCCCGTTCCTCCGCCGCGGCCAGTGCGCGGCTCTGGTCGCGCTCACGCTCGAGCCGCCGGGCCCGGTCGCGCAGAGCGGCGAGGTAAGCCCGGCGGGTGCCCACGTACAGGCCCACGACCACAACGGCGGCCGCAAACCCGACGGCATCCGAGATCGCCAGTGCCCAGTGCTGCGTGCCGTCCTGGCCGACCACCAGGAGCATCACGCCGACCACGAGCACCGCCGCGGCCAGTGCCTCGGCTCGTCGCATCATGGCGGCGACGGTGTACAGGCTGATCGCGAGCGCGACCGGGAACAGCGCGCCGCCGTCCGGCCACTGCGCCAGGACCGCCGCGGCCAGGAGCGTCCACAGGAATACCGGGCCTGGCCATACCCGGCGCAGTGGCAGCGCCGCGGCCGTCAGGACCGCGACGATCACGCCAGCGGCCAGCGACCGGTGAACCGGGTGGGCCGCCTGGCCGAACGAGAAGCTCGCCAGGGACGCCGCACCCGCGACGATGGCGCATCCGATATCGAACGCCCAGGAGCGCAGCGGTCGCGCTCTCGGGTTCTCGGCCGGCTTCCAGAAGGACACACCTACATCCTCCTCGCCGTTCACGCGCCGTGACGCCGGGCCTGCCAGGCGACCGGAACGGGCGCTGTCTCGTCGCGCGGGTGGTCAGTCTCCTGCTGGCCGGCCGAGGATGCTTCCTCGGGTCCTCCCGGTAGCGCCACGTGGGTGCGGCCAGGCAGCGCTGCCGCTTGCCATATCCGGGCGGCCAGCAACGCCATCGCCACGGCAAACGGCAGCATGAGCAGCACGACGCGGACGGGCCCGGCGGATGGGACCTGCTGGGCGACCTCGATGCCGACGGTGAACAGGACCGCCAGCCAGCGCGGCACGCTCCGGCTTCGCCACAGGGCAATCCCCATCAGGACCGGAGCGGTGTAGATGCCGATGACATAGAGGCCAGAAAACACGTGCTCGAACCCGGAATTGAAGGATGTCACCAGAAAGCGCGCGGCCGCCCCCTGCGTCATATGTGCCGTGGCCGCGGCGGCCAGGTTGACACCGACCAGGACGTTGACCATGGCCCCGCAGAAGGCACCGATTCCCCCGAGCAGCGCAGCCACCGTGGCGAGCACTGAGCCACGGCCTCTGACCAGCGTGGCGATCGCCGCATACGAGACCGCCAGGGCCCCGAGAGCAAGCAGCGAGAGCGAGCCCGATACATAAAGCTGAGCCGAGTGCGCCGCCGCAATGGGCAGCACCTTGAACGCGGTCGCGGTGGTCACGATGAGCTGGTCGGTACCTTTGGGGTTAAGTCCCTCAGCGCTGATATAAAACACAGCAGCGACGGGCAGGAACAGGGCCAGCACGCGCTGGCGCATCCGGGCAGCGTGATCCATTGGCTTCTCCAGTCTGTGGCGTCAGGTGTCGCGTTCCGCGGGTACTTGCCGACATCCAGGACGCTACGGTCCTGGCCACCAGCGGGCGTCTGCCTGGAGGCCGCACTTTCCCGGCCGCGTATGCCCCAAGGCATAGGCCTGCCAGCGGGGTCAGCCCGGCAGTTGCCGGGATGCTGCCCAGTTCAGATTGCCGACGGCACGGCTGGGACCGCTCATTCCCCCGGGCCACCGCGCAGGTTCTTAACGGTGTAACTCGCCCACTCGGCGCACGGGTGGAAGGCCCGCTGGCGCAAGCCCTGCAGCACCCGCAGGTCACCCCGGCGGTCCACCCGGACGCTGGTCGCCCACGGGTAGGCGAGTTCCTGCCCGCTGGCCGTTCGCACGATGACAGTCTGCGCGCCTGTCTTCCGCTGGCGGTCAGAACCGGGGCTCATGATGCCTCCGCCTCTCGGCGCACGGCGCGCAGCGCGACGGTGACCAGCGGCAGGGTGAACTCGCCGGCCGAGGTCTCCGGCTGGCGATGCAGGAAATCGCTGCCTCCAGCTGCTCTGCCCCTGCTTCCACCCCGGCCATGTTATGACCTCCGCCGAGCCGCTAAACGGGGAGCGCTCGGGGGGCGCTCGTCCTGTTGCCGCACCAGGGCGGCGGGGACGCTGGGAACAGCGCAACGCCGAGACCGCCGGAGGCCGTGACATGTCATCGGAAGAGCTGACCATCCGTGCCCGCCGTATGGTCGAGGAGGTTCTCAACCAGGGCGACCTCGCAGTCGCGCATGAACTCATCTCCCCCGATTGCGTGCACCACTTTTCCGACTTTCCCGGCCCGGTGCTGGCGCCGGGAACGGCTGGCGTCCGTGACTGGCTGTCGCAGGCGCACCACATATTTCCAGACTTTCACGCCCTCGTGGAGCGCGAATTCGCCGCGGATCGCCAGGTCGCACAGCTGATCACTGGTTACGGCACGCACGCGGGCGAGTTCCTCGGCATCGCGCCGACCGGGCGCCAGGTCGCCTTCACCGTCATCGGGATCAGCCGGGCCGGGCCGGACGGGCGGTTCACCGAGCACTGGTGGGTGGCCGATCTGCTCGGCGTCCTCAGGCAACTGGGCGTGACCGGCGTCGCGGCTTCGGGCCGCGGCCGGGGCCGGGACGTGAGGTAAGTGGCGCTCACACCGGCCACGCCCGCTGATCAGGCGTCCGCGGCGTCACGCCTTCGGGTCGCAGCCTGGCTGGCCATCGCGTCCGGCCTGGGCGGAATCGCCGGCGTCCTCCTGCTGGCCGGTTTCTTCGCACTGGAGCTGCATGCCGACGATGCCCCGCTGGGCACCGCGAGTGACCTGGCGGGGATGTCTGTGGGACTGCTGATCCCGGCGGCGGTCGCGCTCTCCGCTTATCTCCCTGACCGGCGCCGGGTGCGGGCCCTCCAGGCGGCCGGCATCACCCTCATGGCCATCGGGGCGCTCTGCGGGCCCCTGCTGGTCATGGGCGCGGTCAATTTCAATATCGAGAACCCCGTCTCGGCGGTCAGCAGCTATCTGGTCATCGGCTGGATCGCGCTCATCAGCCGGATGCTGCGGGGCGTCGCCCCGTTCGGGCCGCGGGTCACCCGGCTCGGGCAGCTCATGGGCCTGGCCATGCTCACCGCCCTGGTCCTGGTCGGGATCGCCCTCACGCTGCCGTCGATGTCGTGGCCGCAACTGGTCATCGGCGGAGCGGCCCTGGTCATCGGCGCGCCTGCCTGGGCGGCCACCCCGGTCTGGTCCCTGTTCCTGGGCCAGGCTCTGCTCCGCGCGGCCCGGCCGCCGGCCCCTTTCCCCGTCCGCACGAAGGAGAACTCAGATGGATTCCTCGGTTGAGACCCGGACCCCTCCGGCTCAGGGCGGCCGCAGTGCCGCGCTGGCCGGCTACCGGTGGCTGCTGGCGCTGTTCCTGCTGGCCGGGGGCGCCCAGATCTTCCTGGCCGGATTCGGCGTATTCAGCTTCGGCGCGGGGCGCGCGGCGGAGGGCTCCAGCGCGTTCAGCGTGCACATGGGCCTGGGCTTCGGGATGGCCGGGGCCGCGGTCCTGATCCTGATCCTGGCCCTCATCGGCCGTCCCGGCGCACTGGCCCTGTGGCTGTCCGGCCTGCTGGTGGTGCAGACCTGCCTGCTGCAGAGCCTGCTGGATGGCCTGGCCGACGGCGCCTCCGCCTTCGGCGGACTGCACGCCCTGGACGGTCTGCTCATCGTGGCCAACGCCGGCGTCCTGTTCACCCTGGCCCGGTGGCGGCTGGAGCGGCAGCGAGCTGACGGCAGCCGCGAGTGAACGGCTGACCGATTGCTCATCGCCCTGAGCGCGAACGGCACGTACTTCAGCGGACATGCTTTTTGAAGCTAGTCTTTCAGGTGGGCGCGACCAACTGGGAGAAGAGCTGATGACGGACCCTGCGATCGGCGGCAAGATCCAGGAGACGCAGATCGAGCGGTACAAGTCCACCCGCGGCCTGGATTATGAGTCGGTGCCGTGGAAGCTGTGGGAGAAGTCCAAGAAGCTCTTCTGGGATCCGGCCGACCTTGACTTCTCGCAGGACGCCATCGACTGGCGGGAGATGCCAGACGAGGAGCGCACGCTCGTCGCCATGGCCGCTCGCGGGTTCATGGTCGGCGAGGAAGCCGTGACGCTCGATATCATCCCGCTGTTGCGCTGCATGTCCGATCTGGGGCGCCTCGAGGACACGATGTACCTGTCGATGTTCGCGATGGAAGAGGCCAAGCACACCGACATGTTCCGCCGGTGGTTCGACGCCGTCGACCTCGACCCGGCCTCGCTCGACGACCTCGTGCGGGAGCAGCAGGCCGCCCTCCAGCAGCGCCGCGGCCTGTTCGACGGGGGCCTCACGAAAGTGATGCGCCGGCTCGATACCGACCAGTCGCCCAAGGCCATCCTGGACGCGACCCTGGTCTACAACCAGCTCGTCGAGGGCGTCGCGGCGATCGCCGGGTACCGGCGCTGGGACGAGACGTTCCGCAGGCTCGGCAAGCTCCCCGGCCTCGAGGCCGGGATAAAGCTCACCCAGCGCGACGAGCGGCGCCATATCGCCTACGGCACATATCTCGGGCGGCGGATCATCGCGGAGAACCCCGAGCTGTGGGACTGGGTCGAGCAGCGCTGGGCGAAGCTCACGGCCGGCTTCGGTGGTGGCTACGGGGCAGCGGACGCGCAGACGCAGGAGCAGCGGGCCGCCGCCGGGATCGATGACGAGTACACGCAGAGGCTGCTCAAGCGCCGGCTGGAGGCGCTCGCCGTGGCACGCGTGATGAACGTTGACGAGGTAGCCGCCAGTGACATCGAGGCGTTCGAGCCCGAGGAGCTCCAGCACGTGACCTGAGCCGCCAGCAGAGCCTTCACACCGGGGCGACGTGCTGCAGCCAGGGGCGGGCCTGTTCGTAGGCGGCCGACAGGGCCAGGCAGCGGCGGTCCTGGTGCCAGGGCGTCACGATCTGCAGCCCGAGGGGAAGCCCGGCGGCCGTGAAACCGCACGGCACCGTGGCCGCCGGCCACCCGGTGACGTTGAAGCTGTAGACGAGCGGCCACCGGCCGCCGGCGACCGGCGTGATGCGGATGCCTCCGACCGGGTCAGGCGGGCGGCCGTAGGCCCAGGCGCCGCACGGCATAGTGGGCGTGAGCAGGCCGTCGTAGCCGGCCATGAACGCATGGGCCCGCTGGTAGAACTGCGTCCGCTCGCCCTGGGCCGCCACGTACTCCGTCGTGGTGATCTTCCGCCCGAGTTCGATGATCTCGGCCACGCTCGGGTCGATCCATTCCGGCCGCTGGGCGTAGAGAGGTGCGAGGCGGCTGGCGGCACCACCGCGGAAGAGCGTGGTGTGCCACCAGGTCGGGTCGCCCCAGCCGGGGTCGCCAACGTCCTCGACGGTCACGCCGAAGTCCGCAAAGGCAGCCGCGGCGGCCAGGGCCGCGTCAGCCGCCTCGGTGTCGACTGGCGCGTACCCGAGGTCAGCGCTGAAGGCCAGGCGCAGGCCGGCCACGCTGTCATCGCAGGCGGCGAGGAGCCCGCCGGGTGACTCATCGATCGACAGCGGGTCTCTGGGGTCGGGACCCGCCATGGCCTGGAGCATGGCGGCGGCGTCCCGCACCCTCCGAGCCAGCGGGCCGATCATGATTCGCGCACCCCAGATGTCAGGGGTCGGCCACAGGGGCACCCGGCCGAGGGAGGGCTTGAACCCGAACACCCCGCACCAGGCAGCAGGGATCCGCACCGAGCCGGCGCCGTCGCTGCCGTGAGCGATCGGCCCGTATCCGGCCGCGACGGCTGCGCCCGCCCCGCCGCTGGAACCGCCGGAGGTCCGGGTCAGGTCCCATGGGTTGCGCGTGGGCTCGGCCACGAGGTTCTCGCACATCTCCTTGAGGCCCCAGGCCGGCGCATTGGTCTTGCCGATGATCACTGCGCCAGCCGCGCGCAGGCGGGCGACCTCCGCGCCATCGTGGTCCGGGACGTCGTCGGCGAAGAAGGGGGATCCCATGGTGGTACGCAGCCCGGCGGTTGGAACCAGGTCCTTGATGCCGACCGGGATGCCCTCGAGCGGGGCCGCCTCGGCGCCTCGAGCCAGGTCGTCGGCGCGCCTGGATGCGACCTCACGGGCCCGGTCGAGGTCAAGCGTGATGAAGGCGTGGATCTTGTCCTCGACCGCGTCGATTCGCGCCGCTACATCGTCGAGCAGCTCGACAGGTGACAGCTCCCGCGCGGCGACGGCCGCCGTGAGCTCCGCCACTGACCGGAGGCGGAGAGGTTCACTGCCGGTCATATCGACACTCCTAGGGTGCCCCGGCCCCGGCTGGAGCCAGCGGAGGACGCAGGTCGAGGCTGCATCGAGGGTAGCGCGGACTGATCTGCGTGCTCGCTGGCCTGGCTAGGCTGACGACACGCGGGATTCCGGGCCGCCGGGCCGCGAGAATCACCCCTGCCGCTCGGCGGATATCCTGAATGACATGGACAGCCGGGCGAGTGACAAAATCCCCGGGGCCAGGGTCCGCGTCAAACGACACGTGCCAGCCGAGTCCTCATCAGGTGCCAGGCCACGGGAGTGGCTGGCGCTGCCCGACGGAGCTGTCCAGGAAGCCAAGACCGAGGGGCCGGTCCTGGCCCTCGTCGGGGAGCCGCTACCGTACCGGCCAGGTCGCGCCGAGCGGCGCAGCGGCGTGCCGACCGAGGTCATCACGGCCGAGCACGTACCTAATTCCTGCATGTGCTCGTGGGCCTATGCCCAAGGAAAACTGACCTTGAAGTATTACAACGCAGCATGCCCGGTGCACCTTAGCGGTCCTTAGCCGTTCATGCCGCAAACGCCGCACGGCCATTTCTGGTAGGCAGATGCAGGTCAGCGCGCCGTCCAGGGCCGGAGCTTGTCAGGGTTGCGTACTGCCCAGATGTGCTTGATCCTGCCGCCTGCGACGTCGAAGGCGAACACCGTCACGGTGACGCCGTCCTGCTGGGCGACCAGGCCAGGCTGGCCGTTGACCGTGCGCTCCAGGATGGTCAGGCTGCCGGGTGCCCGGCCGGCTATATCGACGACATAGGCCGCGATCTGCTCGCCGCCTTCGATCGGGCGCAGCGCGGCGCTGACGCGGCCGCCGCCGTCGGCGGTCATCGTGGCGTCGGGGTCGAGAAGGCCGATGAGGGCGTTGATGTCCATGGCTTCCCATGCCTGCTTGAAGTGCCCGACGAGGCCGGCGTGCTGGGCGGCCGGGGCCGAGGGAGGCTGCGATGCGCGGATGCGACGCCGGGCTGAGGAGGCCAGCTGGCGGCATGCCGCCGTTGTGCGGCCGGTGATCTCGGCCACTTCGGCGAAGGGGTAGCCGAAGACATCATGCAGGATGAACGCGACCCGCTCGGCCGGGGTCATCGCTTCGAGCACGACGAGGAAGGCCATGCTGATCGACTCGTCGAGGGTGACCCGGTCGGCCGGGTCGGCCGTGGTGGCACCCGCCCGCCCGCTGATCCATTCCGCGGGCTCGGGCAGCGGCTCGGGGATCCACTCGCCCACGTAGCGCTCTCGCCGGACCCTGGCCGAGCCGAGCAGGTCCAGGCAGATGCGGCTGGCGACCTTCGTCAGCCAGGCGCCGGGCGACTGGATGGCATCCTGCTGCTGCCGGGACATGGAATACCAGCGGGCGTAGGTGTCCTGGACGGCATCCTCGGCATCGGCCAGGGAGCCCAGCAGCCGGTAGGCCAGATTGATCAGCTGGCGCCGCTCGCTCATGATCGCGCTCAGGCCCGGATCGGGCCGGCCGTCCCCTGGCCCGGGTTGACTGGTCATGGTGCCCGCGCCTCCCTCCCTTGGCCGCATCTACCCGCACTAGTTCGACGAGACACCGCGGCGGAATGTGAGGCCGGCGCGTCGCCTCACGTTCCGGGGGGTTGTGTCGTCGTAGTGATGAGAAGAACACACCATCCAGCGGACCACTGGCTCAAGCAGTGACCCGCAGGAACGGCAAGGAGATGACGATGGACGCCCGTATCGATTACCTGAGCAGCCCCCTGGCGATGAACCTCATCCAGCACATCAACTCGGCCGGGGCCGTCCTGCGCGACTCGGCCCTGCCGCCCGCCACGCAGGAGCTGGTGAAGCTCAGGGCCAGCCAGATCAACGGCTGCGGCTTCTGCACCGACATGCACACGAAAGATGCCCTGCACGCGGGGGAAAGCCAGCAGCGGCTGAACCTGGTCGCGGCGTGGCGGGAGGCGAAGGTCTTCACCGAGGCTGAGCGGGCGGCGCTGGAGCTCGCCGAGCAGGGCACCCGTATCGCCGACGCCACTGGTGGTGTCACCGATGAGGCCTGGGCGAACGCGGCCAAGCACTACGACGATGACCAGCTCGTCGCGCTGGTAGCAGCCATTGCCCTCATCAACGCCTACAACCGCATGAACGTCATCGTCCAGCAGCCCGCCGGAGACTACCAGCCCGGCCAGTTCGGATAACCGGCCGATGAGCGGCTTTGAGGCTGCCGAGCGCTGCCTGAGGCGCCAGTTTCAGGCCCCGGCGCTCCCGGTGGTGAGCTCCGGCGGTGCCGGTGAGCCGGGTCCGATCTCGGCCTTGAGCGCGGCAAGCTCCTTATCCACCGCTGCGGCCGACCCGGCTTCGTCGAGCTCCTTCTGGATGTCGTCGGTGTCTCCCCCGACGTCTTCGAGCACTCCGGACTGGAGCAGCTCGTCGACGGCGCCAGCGCGGGCCTGCATCGTGGCGATCTTGTCCTGCGCCCGCTGCAGCTCCGCTCCCGAATCACCAAAGGTCTGGGAGATGCCCGCGGCGCTCTCGCCCACCGCGCTCTCGGCCTTCGCCGCGGTGTACTGGGCCTTCAGCACTTCCTTTTGCGTCCGGAAGGTGTTCACCCTCTTCTGCAAGGCGTCGAGGGTGTGCTCGAGCTTCTCCTCCTGCTCGGTGAGCTGCTGGTGCTGGGGCTCCATGGCGTCGATCTGAGCCTGGGCCGCGGCCTTGCGGGACAGGGCTTCCTTGGCCAGATCCTCGTTGCCCTGGGACAGCGCCGCCCTGGCCTGCTCCTGGAGATGGGCCGCCGAATGCTGCAGCTGCTGCTCCTGTAGCTCGATCTGCTTGCGCGACGCGGCGATGTCCACCAGCCCCCGGCGGACCTGGGTGATCTGGTCGAGCATCTGCTCGTAGGACAGGTCAAGCATCTCATCAGGCTTCTCGGCGGCATCGAGCGCCTTGTTGGCCTTGGCCTGCAGTATCTCGTGGGCCCGCTGGAAAAGGCTCATGCCGGGCTGCTCCTCGCCGATCATGGACCCGACCGTGCCGATGGCCAGGCCAGGCCTGCTCCGGATCGATGCCCATGCGCATGCCGGCACCGATACCGAGAGGCTACCGCCGGGCTTCATTCATTGCTGCCCTGGCCCGGCTGCGGGACGGGCGGGGTACGACCTTGACCGCGTCAGCGCCTGACTCCCAGCGCGCCCATATACTCGGCGAGCCACGGCCCGGTCACGCTGCCCGCGTCATGCGCGACCTCGCCTGGTGTCCCCGCCGCCAGAAGGCGGCCGCCTTCCGGTCCGCCGCCCGGGCCCATGTCGATGAGGTAGTCGGCGGCCGCCAGCAAGTCGAGGTCGTGATCGATGACGATGATCGTCGCCCCGGCGTCCAGCAGCCGGTCGAGCACGCTCACCAGCGTGGCCACGTCGAGCGGGTGCAGGCCGGTGGACGGCTCGTCGAACACGTACAGCGCGCCGCGCTGGCTCCGGCGCAGCCGCGAGGCGATCTTCAGCCGCTGCGACTCGCCGCCAGATAGCGACGGGGTAGACTCGCCGAGCTTCAGATAGCCGAGGCCGACCTCGCTGACGGGCCGCAGCGCCGCCGCGATTGGTGGCCGGTCGGCGAACCACTCGACTGCGTCGTGCACGCTCAGGCCAAGCACATCGGCTATGGTCAGGCCTTCGACCTGCACCGCGAGGACCGGGTCGTTGAATCGCGCGCCGTGACAGGCCGGGCACTGGACGGTGATGTCAGGCAGGTACTGAACGTCGAGGTCGAGGTGTCCGAGACCGCGGCAGGTCGGGCACTGGCCCTGGCGGGTGTTGAACGAGAAGTGGCCGGGCTTCCACCGGCGGCGCCGGGCGTACGCAGACGCGGCGAAAAGGCGGCGGATGTGATCGAACGCCCCGCAGTAGGTGGCCGGGGTTGACCGCGCGTTCTGCCCGATGGGCGAGGCGTCAATCTGGACAACCTGGAGTATGCCCGGCAGGTTCAGGCGGCGGACGTGGCTCGGCGGCGAAGATCCGGCCAGGCGGCCCCGAGCGGCGGGGATCAGGCTATCCAGGACGAGGGCGGTCTTGCCCGCCCCGGACGGACCGGCCACCGCGGTCAGGCGGTTCACCGGAAACTCGGCGGTGAGGTCGTGCAGGTTGTAAAGGTCGGCGATCTCGATGACGATCCGCCCGTCGTCAGCGGCACGCTCGGGTCGGTCGCGGGGAACGCCGGGCGCGCCGGCCAGGAACGGGCCGATGATCGAGCGCGGGTCCGATTCCAGCTGACCGGGGGTGCCCGCGGCGATCACGTAGCCGCCCTGTGCGCCGGCTCCGGGGCCCAGTTCGATGACCCAGTCCGCGGAGCGGATGAGGTCCCGCTCGTGCTCGACCACAATCACCGAATTGCCGTTCCCGGCCAGAGCGGAAATCATCTTGCGCAACCCGGTGACGTTGCTGGGGTGCAGTCCGACCGACGGCTCGTCCAGCACGTACAGCATGCCAGTGGTGCTGGCCCGGACGGTTGAGGTGAGCTCGATCCGCTGCCGCTCACCAGTGGACAGCGAGGCGCCGGGACGGTCAAGGGTGAGGTAGCTAAGCCCGACGTCGAGCAGCGGCGTGAGCACGCCGTTCAGCTCGGCGAGCAGCCCGGTGGTGACCCGGCTGAGCTCGGCGGGAAGCCCGGCCGGAAGGCTGGCCGTGAAGCCCCGCAGCCCGTCCAGGCTGAGCATGCTGATCTCGGCGATGTTCCGATCGCCCAGCCGCGAAGCCAGTGCCTGCGGCCGCAGCCGGGTGCCGTGACATACCGAGCAGGTCCGGGTGATGACGAAACGCTGGGCCAGCCGGCGAGTGCGCTCGTTGTCACTGCGCAGCGACCGTTCTACCGCGGCGACGGCATTGTCATAGTTCACTGACAGCCGTACCGTCCGCTCGTTCCGGCCCGAGCGCAGCGTCACCTCCCGCTGCACGGGCGCGCCGTGCAGCACGATCTCGCGCTCGCGCTCGGTGAGCGACGTGTACGGGACGTCAAGGCGAACCCCGAGCTCGCCAGCGGCATACATCGACAGCCGCCGCCCGCCGGAGTTCCACGGCAGCACCGCTCCCTGCTCGATCGTCTTGCCCGGGTCGGGCACCAGGGTGGCTTCCTCGACCTCAGACCGCACGCCCAGGCCCTGGCAGGCCGGGCACGCGCCGTAGGAGTTGAAGGCAAAGGATTCGGCACTGGGATGCTCAAAGTGCGCACCGCAGACGGGGCAGACGATCTCCTCGGCAAACGCCGCGATCGACGGGCCGACCCAGTGGCCGTTCGGGCACAGGTGCGAGCCCAGCCGCGACATCATCAGCCGCAGGACGTTCAGGACCTCGGACATGGTCCCGACGGTGCTGCGCGGTCCAGGGACCGGCGGCCGCTGCCGCAGGGCCAGCGCGGGCGGCAGGTGATCGATCCGGTCCACATCCGGGCGCTGTGCCTGGGTCAGCCGGCGGCGGCTGTAAGTGCTCAGGCCAGCGAGGTACCGCTGCATGCCCTCGGCATACAAGGTGCCGATGGCCAGCGACGTCTTGCCCGACCCGGACACGCCCACGACAGCGACCGTGCGCCACAACGGCACGTCGACGTCGACGTCGCGCAGGTTGTTATGCCGGGCGCCGCGCACGCTGATGGCATTGGGCAGGGTTCCTGGCCCGGATCGATCAGCTGCCGCCATATCACCTACCTAAGCAGAATGGCATGTCCGTGCCGGGACCGGCAGTCGCCGGTCCCGGCCCGCGAGCGGTCATGCCGGTTCTCAGGGGTGGACCGGACCGCTCGGGCCCTTGTCGAGGCGCAGCGACTGCATGATGGCGAACGTGGTCGTTATCGTGAACGCCTCGATGTCCGCGGCCGCCAGCACGCCGGTGTACTTGGCGATCACGGGCGCGGCGGCACGCTCGGTGACGGCATCGAGGTGGCCCTTCACGCCAGCCCAGACGTTCTCCCCGTACCGCATGTAATAAGGCACCGGGTTGACGCTCTGCAGTGCCTCCCTGGAGCTGGCCTCGATGTCAGCGATGTACTGCTGGTGCACCGCGACATCGTCACGGGTGGCGAGCCGGCCCAGGTGACCGGAGATGAGGTGCGACCACGGGTATGACAGGGCAATGTCCGGAGCCTTCATGTACCCCTGCACGTCCTCGCTGAGGTTGGTGTTGTAGATCGGCACCCAGCCGGCGTTGACGACATCGATGAACATCAGGGTGTCGTGGCCGGGGAAATGGATGTAGATATTGTCCGGCGTGTGGTTGGAGCCGCGCCAGGCGAGCTCGACGCGCTCTCCGCCTACCTCGAGCGTGTAGGTATCGGCGAAGGTCACGTCGGGCAGCGGACGGCCCGGGTCGTCATCCCGGAGCAGAAGCCGGCGGGTCTCCTCGTGCCCGATCCGGACGACGTTGTCGAAGAGGAACGCGGCCGCGCCGTGGTCGGCGTGGTGATGGGAGTAGACCAGGTGCGTCACGGTGTTGCTGACGCCTTCCGCCGCGGCGATCTCGTCGACCGCCCGCCGCAGGTTATGGCCGATGCTGGGGGGTGCGTCGAACACCACGACGCCGTCGCTGGTGACCAGGAACGCAGAGTTGTATACCCCGTCGGTGACCCAGTACAGATTCCGCTCGACCCGCCCGACGTAGTATCCCTGCTCGTTCAGGGCGGGACCGAGCGCCGAACGCGGGATGGGCGCGTAGTCGGGCAGTTCGTCGGCGCTGCCCGTACCGGCGGATGATGTTGTCACGGCATCTCCCTCGCAACTAGGGCACGTCCCCTGACGGCCGTGCGCTTGGCGTCAGGCTCACGTTCCCGAACGGCCAGGTGAGAAGTCATCGCCGGATCATGGTGATTGAGTCGGCACCTCCTGCCCCGCGCGGCCGGCCCGTCCCTGAGCTTCCTCGAATGCGGCCGAGAACAGGTAGGCGGCCCTATCCCTGATATCTCGGTCAGTCGAAGCGCGCCGCAGGCGGTCAGTGAGCTTCACGGTGAGCGGGCATCACCGCTTCCCGGCCTTGTCGCCTCGGGGCTGAGCTGGCGGACCTCAAGCAGGTCAAGGCCAAGCGCATCGATCTCAGCCAGGACGCCATGGAGCCCGGGCCGGTCCAGAATGCCGGTCAAGACCGTCTCCGGGCCCTGCCGCTTCCATGCCATCGCCGGAAACGCGGAAAGCAACGTGGCACCGAGATGACCCTTGACCCGGATCATGTACCTGGCCGATGCAGGATCCATACGGCGATAGTCCAGCGCAGGCAGGTGAGTCCGCATCGCCAGGATCTGGTGACGCCGACGGGGGAATCCCCTGACGCGGACCAGCCAGGCGTCGCCCGAGCACGTAACCTGACTAAATGCTGAGAGGCGGACGGCGGCAGGCCAGCGCGCCGGGGATCGGGTTCAGGCGTGGCGTCTAGGACAAACCCTCCAAAATCCCCCCAGGCATCTCCGCGGCTCATTCAGCGCGGGGAGCTTCTCGCAGCCCTGGACCGCGCGACGGCAGCGAAGGTAACGGTTATCTCGGCCCCCGCCGGAGGCGGCAAGACTTCGCTGCTGCGGACCTGGGCAGATGGTCCGGGTCAGCCGTACCGGCTGGCGGTCGTGCAGGTGCGGCGCGATCAGCAGGACTCCCAGCAGTTCTGGCTGGCCGTCCTCAGCGCCATCCGGCACGCCTCGGGCACACCCAGTGAAGGCGAACAGCTGGCCGCCACACCCGACTTCAATGAAGCGGCCATCGGCGAAAGAGTCCTGTCGGAACTCGCCGAGCATCGCGATCGCACCTTCCTGGTCATCGATGACCTGCACGAGCTGACTTCGCCGGAAGCGCTGATGCAGCTGACCCGCCTGCTGGAGAAGCTCCCCCCGCACGTGCACGCGGTCCTCGCCACCCGGCGTGACCTGCCCCTCCGGTTGCACAAGATTCGTCTCGCCGGCGAGCTGGCCGAGATCCGCGCGGCCGACCTGCGTTTTACTGAGGGCGAGACCCGCGAGTTCCTGCGGACTTCGGGCATCGCGCTGTCGGAGGCCGGGGCCGCGAAGCTGCACCAGCGCACGGAAGGCTGGGCGGCCGGCCTGCGGCTCGCGGCGATCTCACTGGCGAGCAGCCCAGACCCGGAAAGATTTGTCGCGGAGTTCTCCGGCAGCAGCCGGACTGTTGCCGAGTACCTGCTCGCCGAGATGCTGGAGTGCCAGCCGTCCGAGGTCCAGCAGCTGCTTCTGCGCACTTCCCTGCTCGACCGGGTCAACGGCGAGCTGGCGGACCTGCTGACTGGTCATCCTGGCTCCGAAGGGATCCTGCTCGACCTCGAGGACGCTAACGCGTTCGTCGTATCGCTCGACCCGGCCCGAACCTGGTTCCGGTATCACCACCTCTTCGCTGACCTGCTCCGGCTTGAGCTGCGCCGCAGGCTGCCCGAAGAACTGCCGGTCCTGCACCGGCTGGCTGCCGAATGGCTGAGCGAGCACGGCGAGATCGTCGACGCCATCCGGCATACTCAGGCCGCGGGTGACTGGCCCGACGCGGCCCGGCTGCTCGCCGACCACTCGTTCGGCCTGACGCTGGACGGACAAGCCCAGACCATGCAGACGCTGCTACGAGCCTTCCCGCCCGGTGCCGTCACCGAGGGCCTGGATATCCCGCTCGTGCGCGCAACCTGCGAACTTGCCCAGGGACGCCTGAGCGAGGCAGCCGCCCACCTGACCGTGGCCGAAAACTCAATCGCGGCAGCCACGCCCGACCGCAAGCACCGGCTCGAAGTGGCGACCGCGGCGCTGAGACTGTCGCTGGCGCGCAAGCGCGGCCACCTCGCGGGTGTAGTCGATCAGGTCAGGTTCCTGGCCTCGCCGGTCAGCGGCCAGTCCGACGAGGACATCGCGCTCGACAGCGACCTGCGCGCGGTAGCGCTCATGAATCTCGGAATCGTCGAGGCGTGGTCGCTGGGGAACCAGGACAGTGAGCGGCACCTGCAAGAGGGCGCCGATCTTGCGCGGCGGATCGGACGTCCTTACCTCGAGGTGGCCTGCCTGGCGGAGCTCGCCTTCGCATCGAAGATCGAGCCCTTCGCTATTACGCAGCGGCGGTGCCGAGAGGCGATAGCGCTGGCCGAGCAGCATGGCTGGGGCGCGGAGCCGGTCATCGCGCCGGCGCTCATAAACCTCGCAGGCGCTCTCATCTGGACGGGTGAATTCGACGAGGGCGATCGCTGGCTGCAGCGTGCCGCCCGCGCTCTGGAGACCGACTCCGGGCCGCTCGTCAGGCTGTTGCTGCATATGGGCACGGGCCAGCTGTTGTCCGGCCGCCGCAGGCAGCGCGAGGCGCTGGCGGAATACAGCGCGGCGGAGCTCCTGCAGGAGCAGATGGAGGGCTCACACGCGCTGATGCGTCAGCTGACCAGCTGGCGGCTGGCCACCCAGGCCAGGCTCGGGCGGCTCAGCGAGGCCCGGGCCTCGCTGGCCGTACTCGATGCTGAACTGGCAGGCTCCGCCGAGATCGGCAATGCCCGCGCGGTCATCCGCCTCGCCGAGGGCAACCCGGCCGCCGCTCTCGCCGCGGTCGCCGATGTCCTGAACGGGAAAGCACCGGCCATCGGCTACGTCACCCTCGTTGAGGCACACCTGCTGGCCGGGCTCGCGCACCGCGCACTCGGCGACCAGCGCGCGGCCGCCGCCGCCGCCGAGTGCGCACTGGCCCTGGCGGAGGCGGACCGGCTCGTCCTGCCGTTCGCGATCACGGGCTCACGTGAGCTGCTCGAGGCCGTGCCGCGGCATGAGACGGCGCACGCGGCCCTGCTGACCGACGTCCTCGACGTATTGCGCGGATCATCCATATCGCCGGGCCATGACTCTTCGCTGGCCGAGACCGGGCAACTCAGTCCGAGCGAGCTGCGGGTGCTGCGGTATCTGCCGACGAACCTCTCCCGGCCGGAGATCGCCAGCGAGCTATCGGTCTCGGTGAACACCGTCAACACCCACATCCGCAACATCTACGCGAAGCTCCAGGCTCAGGATCGTTCCTCGGCCGTGCAGCGCGCACGAGAGATGCGGCTGCTCTCGGCTGGCCTGCACAGCTAGACCGCTAGTCCCGCCGCCTGGCCGCTCCGCATTCGCTAGTCCGCTGGTGGCATTGGCCCGCGCGGCCCGACGGGGAATCACCAGGATCCGGTGACGACCATTCACCTGTGCAATGGACACCGTGCTCGTGTTCGCCATCGTGGTCGGGCTGGGGGTTGCCGTCTCGGGCTGGGCGCTGCTGGGACGCCGACATTGAGGCCCGGAGCAGATGGTGTCTGAGGTCGCCCCGCCCTGACAGCCAGGGCTGATGGGTGGTCAGATTACGGCGGCCCGGGCTGACGGCCAGCTGGGTCAGGTGCCGATGCCTTCCAGGTCGTGCCGGGCCTCGTGGTCGAGCGTCACCTCCTCGGCGGCGAGGTTGTCGCGCAGGTGCGCCAGGGATGCGGTGCCGGGAATCAGCAGGACGTTCGGGGCGAGCTGCAGCAGCCACTGCAGCGCGACCTGCGCTGGGGTGGCGCCGAGACGGGCAGCGATCTGGTTAATCACCGGGTTGCGCAGTACCGGGTTGGCTTCGCCGCGCGGCCAGCCAAGCGGGCAGAACGGCACGAACGCGATCCCGCGGCTCAGGCACTCCTGCAGGACCGGAGTCGCGCTGCGGTCGGCGAGATGGAACAGGTTCTGCACGCAGACGATGTCCGTGCCAGCCGTGGCATGCCGCAGCTGCCGGAGGCTGACGTTGCTCAGCCCGACCCCCCCGATCAGGCCCTCGTCACGCGCCGCCACCAAGGCGGCGAGCTGGTCATCGAACTGTGCGTCGACGCGGCCGTCACCGGGCAGGCGGAGGTTGACCGCCGCGAGCTGGCTTACCCGCAGGGTGCGGAGGTTGTCCGTGATGCCCGCGCGCAGCTGGCGTGATTCGCCGGGCGGGAGGCCAGCGTCAGCGCCGCGGCCGGGGGCCGCGACCTTGCTGACGATCGCCAGCTGGTCCGGGTAGGGGTAGAGGGCTTCGCGGATCAGGTCGTTGACCGCCCCGTAGTACTGGGCCGTGTCGATGTGATCGACACCAGCTGCTACCGCAGCCCGGAGGACGTCAGTGGCTACTGCCGGGTCCGCCCGGCCGGATGCGAATGGCCCATCGAGCTGCATAGCGCCATACCCGGACCGCCTGACCTGCCACCGGGCCAGCGGGAACGTTGACATGCCGGGCCCTGCTTCAGCGCTCATGAGGTCTGCCTCCTGACTGCCGCTGGCCTCGGTGGCGTGGGCACAGCACCGAGACGCTGCAGGTGACGGGCTTCGCTCCGCGGTCAATGGCCCGCGGCAGCCTGCTGGAGCACTGATGAGCCGAGCCAGTGGCTGGCCTGCAGCGCGAGTTCCACGTCGTGGCGGCTGTCGCCCACTGGCCGGCCGAGACTCTCTTGCGCCTTGCGGATCCGATACTGGACTGTGTTCTTGTGCAGCATCAACTGCTCGGCGGTCGTTTTGTAACTGCCCCCGGCTTGCAGGAAGACCAGCAGGGTGTCGCGCAGGCGAGCGTGATGCTCGTCGTCAGCGGCCAGTCCCGCCAGCGTGCTGAGCACCCAGGCCCGCAGCAGCTCGGCGGATCCGAGCATCATCGCCACGGGTGCCACCTCGCCGAACGCCACCACCTGCGGCGCGGGAGAGCCCGCGGCCAGCACCACGGCCTGGGCGGCGACGGCCTGCTGGTGGGTCAGGCAAAAACCCGCCAGGTCCTTCGCGACGCCGCCGAAGGCGAAATGGATGTCGCCGTCCACGCCGGCCGTGCTGGCCGCCGCGAAGTCGAACCTGTCGCGGATCCCGAGCGGCAGCCAGGCCCACGCGCTCGATTCGTCGCGGGGCAGGAACAGCAGGTCGCCGGAGCAGGCGGCCTGCGCTGCGACGCGGCTAATCGCGCGCTCGAGCCGGGTGATGTCGTCCGTGGTGCCCGCCGCGTCGCCCGTCCAGCCCACCACGCCCACGTGGTACTGCCGCAGCCGGTAGCCCATGGTGGCCTCCGCGGCGCGCACATCGGTCCGCTCGCCCGCCAGCAGATCACGGATCCGGGCGGCCCGCGCGGCGCTGCGGATCCGCAGCCAGTTCTCCCTTTCGCGCGTGTAGGCCGCGACCATCATCTCGGAGGCCTGGTCGATGTAGCCCGCCACGATCTCGGACATGCCCAGCGTGACGGCGGTGATCATCTGAGCGTCATCTGCCTGCTGGGCCAGTTCCTTGAGCAGCCAGCCGGAGAAGCATGCGTGCCCGACCCGGTAGGCGCGCAGCAGCGCGGTCAGCGGCGTACCGCGCTGCGCCAGCCGGCGGGCGTATTCCACGGCCGCGGACGGGGCCTGCACATCAGCCAGGTCGATCTGGTGCTGCATTATCTGCAGGCACGTGTCGACGTTACTGTCGACGCTCGAGGCCAGCAGGGCCAGCACCGGCCGGTCGTCGCGAAGCTGCGGGATCTCCCTGAGTATTACCTGGTAGACATCCTCGGACACGGCCGCGGCCCGGCAGGTCACCGCCGCCGCGACGCCGGCCATCAGCTCGGCCGCCGGGGAGCCATCCATATCCATCCGCGGATCTTTACCAATCCGGCGAGCACTGGTACGCCCGTCGATCAGCACGGTACACCGTTCACGGTCAGCTTCACTACAACCTCCCAGCCCTCGCCGGGGGCGGCAGGGGGCACGAGCACCGGGAGCCCGGAGCGTGCACTGCGTTCATCTGAGGCTCCTACGGCGACAGCCTGTGCCCGCAGAACTATGCCTGACCCAGGGTTCGTAGCGAGCGACCAATGGAAGACCGCGCCCTGCTGCTTAGGCTCCTATCGGAGGAGAGATCATGAGTTCCGACAGCGATACGTTCAGATCAGCCGCCGCGGATGCCGCGGCGGCGCCCCTGGACCTGCTGCTCACTGATGCGGCCATGGGCGCGCTGCGCCGGGTGAACCCAGGTGGTTCCGGCCTGCGCCTGGCTGCGGCGCTGGCTGGCCGGCCTGGGCTTGTCGCCGGGCGGGGGCGTCAGCTGCTGGGCGAGCTGGCCCGCATCGCGGTGGGCGCTTCGCAGGTGCAGCCGTCCCGGCGCGACCGCCGGTTCGCCGATCCGGGATGGGAGGGCAATCCGCTGCTGCGCCGGGCGATGCAGGCGTACCTGACCGCTGCGGGCACCGCGGAAGGCGTGGTGGCCGACGCCGGCCTGGACTGGGCGGACTCCGAACGCGTTGGTTTCGGGTTGACCAACCTGATCGACGCGCTGGCCCCGAGCAATAATCCGCTGCTGAACCCGGCGGCGCTGAAGGCCGCCATCGACACCGGCGGCGGCAGCGCCCTGGCGGGCCTGCGGCATTTCGTCGCCGACATGGCGGCCGCGCCGCGGGTGCCGTCGATGGTCGAGCCGGACGCGTTCGAGGTCGGGGTGGACCTCGCCGTCACGCCCGGATCGGTGATCTTGCGGACTCCGGTGTTCGAGCTGATCCAGTACCGCCCGGCTACGGCCGCGGTGCGGCAGGTCCCGTTGCTGATCGTGCCGCCGACGATCAACAAGTTCTACGTGATGGACCTGGCGCCCGGACGGAGCCTGGCGGAGTACCTGACCGGCAGCGGCCTGCAGGTGTTCATGATCTCCTGGCGCAACCCGGACGCCCGGCACGCGGCATGGGACTTCAACACCTACGGGCAGGCTGTCCTGGATGCCATGGACGCAGTGGCGCGGATCACCGGGAGCGAGCAGACCGCGCTCCTGGGAGCCTGCTCCGGCGGCGTCATCTCCGCGATGGTGGCCGCGCACCTGGCGCACACCGGCCAGCAGGACCGGCTCGCCGCGTTCACTCTCATGGTCACCGTGCTGGACGAGGCGCGGGCGGGCCTGGCCGGCGCCGTGATCGACGAGCGGAGTGCGCGGCTGGCCACGGCTGCGTCCAGGGCGCGCGGCTACCTGGACGGCCGTTCGCTGGCCGAGGTGTTCGCCTGGCTGCGTCCGAACGACCTGATCTGGAATTACTGGGTCAACAACTACCTGCTCGGGCGCGAGCCGCCGCCGTTCGACATCTTGTTCTGGAACGCGGACACCACCCGGATGACCGCGGGCCTGCACCGGGACTTCCTCCAGCTGGGTGTCACGAACGCGCTGATCCGGCCCGGCGGGGTGACCATGCTCGGCTCACCGGTGGACCTGGCCCTGATCGACCGCGACAGTTACATGGTCGCCGGCATCACGGACCACATCTGCCCCTGGCAGAGCTGCTACCGGTCCACCCAGCTGCTCGGCGGCCGCAACCGGTTCGTGCTGTCCACCAGCGGGCACATCGCCGCGATGGTCAACCCGCCCGGAAAAGACAAAGCGAGATACCAGGTGGCCAAGGACTGGCCGGAGGATCCGCAGGACTGGCTGCGGCGCGCGGAGACCTGTCACGGCTCCTGGTGGCCGGACTACGCGGGCTGGCTGGCCGAGCGTTGCGGAGACGAGAGGGCCGCCCCGGGCGAGCCCGGCGGTGGCGGGCTGGTGCCGATCTGCGACGCGCCGGGAACCTATGTCTATGACCATTGACCCGTCCCGCCCGGGCGGCCGGGGAAGACCGCCCGGGATCTGGCCGTGGCCGGGTGCGCGCCGGGCCGGCCGAGCGGATGAGGATCCTGAGGATCGGCGGCCGTACCATCCGCGTCGCGGTACGGGAGGGGGCCGCGGAAGGGGCGCCGTTGCTGCTGTGCAACGGCATCGGCGCGAGCCTGGAGCTGCTCGAGCCGTTCGTCGAGGCGCTCGATGCGCGGCGAGGGGTCATCCGGTTCGACATGCCGGGTATCGGCGGGTCGCCGTCCCCGGCCGTCCCCTACCACCTGGCCACGCTGCCGTCGCTGCTGGCCGGCCTGCTCGACCAGCTCGGCCATGAGCAGGCCGACGTCCTGGGCATCTCCTGGGGAGGCGGGCTGGCGCAGCAGTTCGCGCTGAGCCGCCCGAGCCGGGTACGCCGCCTGGTGCTGGTGGCGACCGGACCAGGCGCGCTGATGGTTCCCGGGCATCCGCGCGTCCTGCTGCGAATGCTCACGCCGCGCCGCCACCGCGACCCCGGGTTCGCGGCTCGCATCGCCGGCGAGCTGTACGGCGGCAGCGCGCGGAAGAACCCGGTCGTGGCCCGTGACCTGCTGCACGCGACGACCCGCCTGGGCCCGGCGCGTGGCTACTACTACCAGCTGATCTCCAGCGCCGGCTGGACCAGCCTGCCGTGCCTCCCGAGGCTGCGGCAGCCCACCTTGATCCTGGCCGGTGACGACGACCCGATCATCCCGCTGGTCAACGCGCGGATCATGCACCGGCTGATAGCACAAAGTGAGCTGCACATCTATCACGGCGGCCACCTCGAGCTGGCCGCCGACGCCGAACACATCGCTCCGGTCGTGGAGGCGTTTCTCGATGCCGACCTCACCGCACCGGAGAGCCAGGCCATGAAAGGAAGCCAGCGATGACGCAGGTGACGAGCGTGCATCTGGGGGAATCCCTCGGGACGGACTTCTTCTCCGTCCGCGAGCAGTTCACCGACGAGCAGTGGTCGCACTTCATCACCGTCCGGCGGTTCGTCGACGAGGAGGTCGTGCCGGTCGTCGGCCCGTACTGGGAACGGGCCGAGATCTGCTGGCCGCTGGTCAAGCGGCTGCCCGAACTCGGCGTCGTCGGCGAGGACATCCAGGGATACGGGTGCGCGGGGATGAGCCCGATGGCGTGCGGGCTGGTCACGATGGAACTGCACCGCGGCGACGGCAGCCTCGGCGTGTTCCTCGGCGTGCACGCGGGCCTGGCCATGCTGTCGATCGCGATGTGCGGCTCGGAGGAGCAGAAGGCGCGCTGGCTGCCGGACATGGCCCGGATGGACAAGCTGGGGGCATTCGCGCTGACCGAGCCGGAGCACGGCTCGGACTCGGTCGCCCTGGAAACCTCGGCCCGCCCGGACGGCGATAGCTGGGTCCTGAACGGCCGCAAACGGTGGATCGGCCTGGGCACCGTCGCCGACCTGATCGTCGTCTGGGCCCGCAACACCGACGACGGCCAGGTCAACGGGTTCGTCGTGGAGAAAGGATCGCCGGGCTACCAGGCGCAGGTCATCGAGGGAAAGGTGTCGCTGCGCTCGATATGGCAGGCCGACATCACCCTGGACGAGGTGCGGGTGCCAGCCGGCAACCGGCTGCCCGGCGCGCGCTCGTTCAAGGACACCAGCCGGGTCCTGGCCACTACCCGCAGCACCTGCGCCTGGGCGGCGCTGGGTCACGCCACCTCGGCCTACGACACCGCCTTGCGGTACGCGCTGGAACGGCGGCAGTTCGGCGAGCCGCTGGCCAGCTTCCAGATCATCCAGCAGCGCCTGGTGTCGATGCTCGCGGACCTGACCGCGATGCAGCTGTACTGCCTGCAGATCGGCCGGCTGGCCGAGGCCTGCGCTGACCCCTACCGTGGCGGGGCTGGCCAAGATGCACAACACCCGCAAGGCCCGCGTGATAGCCGCCGACGCCCGCGACATGCTCGGCGGCAACGGCATCCTGCTCGACTACCAGGTCGCCCGGCACATGGCCGACCTTGAGGCGATCCACACCTTCGAGGGCACCGAGACCATGCAGACGCTCATCGTCGGCCGCGCCATCACCGGTATCGGAGCCTTCACGTAACTGAACGCCGATGAAGGCTTCCCATGGGAGGCGCTTCCCGCCCGGACTTCAGTACCGGTGAGGTCATCCTCAATGTCAAGGCGCGCGGCCCGTTCGGGTGATCTGATTCCTTTCCGAGCGGACCCGTCAGCCTGGCTCTGGCTTCTGGGTCTCCCGCAGGCGGCGCCGGGACGCTTCCACCTCGGCTTCGGCCGCGGCGCGGTCGGCCCAGGACGCGCCCTCGACGCTCTTGCCCGGCTCTAGTTGCTTGTAGATCAGGAAGAAGTGCTCGATCTCCAGCCGGTCGAACTGGGGCAGGTCGTGGAGGTCGTGCAGGTGCTCCTGGCGCGGGTCGCCCGCGGGCACGCACAGGACCTTGTCGTCACCGCCCTTCTCGTCGGTCATCCGGAACATGCCGATCGGGCGGCTGCGGATCAGGCAGCCGGGGAACGTGGGTTCCAGCACGAGCACCAGCGCGTCGAGCGGATCGCCGTCCTGGCCCAGGGTGTCCGGCACGAAACCGTAGTCGGCCGGGTACTGCGTCGCGGTGAATAGTGTCCGGTCCAGGCGGATCAGGCCGCTGTCGTGGTCCACCTCGTACTTGTTCCGGCTGCCCCGCGGGATCTCGATCAGGACGTCGAACTCCATGCTGCTCAGCCCGGCGGCGTACTGAGCAGCAGCCGGTGTCGGATGGTGTCCATCCCGCCTCCTTTTCGCGGTGTGAGTCACGACGCTAGGCGGCGGCGAACCCGGCGGTAACGTGCTGGCAACACGAGGATGGGCCCCTTCCCCGGGCCGCCGGCACAACGGTTGTGCCGCCGTACCAACGCCCGGGGACAGGCTTGATACCAGGGACCGACGACCGCCTGGGTCGCCAGCCGGACAATGACAGCGTGACGAACCTGGCCAAGAACCTGACGGACACCACCCGTACCCACGCCGGACGGATAGCCGTGCGGGTGGACACCGCGGCGATGACGTACCGAGCCCTGGACGAGGCGAGCGCCCAGGTTGCCGGGCTGCTCCACGAGCGCGCTCTGGAGCCCGGCGACCGGGTCGGCATCATGATGCCCAACGTCGCCGAAGTCCCCGTGGTGTACTACGGCGTGCTCCGGGCCGGCGGCGTGGTCGTGCCGATGAACCCGCTGCTCAAGGCGCGGGAGGTCGCCTACTACCTCGGCGACTCCGGGGCCAGGCTGATCTTCGCCTGGCATGCGTTTGCGGACCAGGCACGCTCCGGCGCGGAGCAGGCCGGGGCGGAATTCATCGTCGTGGACGAGGTCAGCTTCCCGGATCTGCTGGCCTCCGCCGTCCCAGATGATCAGGTCGCGGATCGGGACAACGAGGACACCGCGGTGATCCTCTACACTTCCGGCACGACCGGCCACCCGAAGGGCGCCGAGCTCACCCACGGCAACCTCCTGAGCAACACCGAGGTGGCGTGTACCGACATCGTCCGGGCGGGCCCTGACGACGTTATCTTCGGCGGGCTGCCGCTGTTCCATGTGTTCGGGCAGACCGTCGCGCTCAACGTGGCCGTTGCGTCCGGGGCGTGCCTGACCCTGCTGCCGCGGTTCGACGCCGAGCACGCCCTGCGGATCATCGCCGGTCACCGGGTCACCGTCTTCGAAGGCGTGCCGACCATGTACGTGGCGCTTTTGCACCAGCCCAACCGGGCGGACTATGACACCTCCGGGCTGCGGATGTGCATCTCCGGCGGCGCCGCGCTGCCGGTCGAGGTACTGCGCGGGTTCGAGGAGGCGTTCGGCGTCCCGGTGCTAGAGGGATACGGCCTGTCGGAGACCTCGCCGGTCGCGTCGTTCAACCATCCCGGCCGCGAGCGCAAGCCGGGCTCGATCGGCACCCCCATCCGGGACGTCCAGATGGGTGTCGTGGACGCCGAAGACCACGAGGTCCCGCAGGGCGAGGTGGGCGAGATCGTCATCCGCGGGCCGAACGTGATGAAGGGCTACTGGCTTCGTCCCGAGGCCACCGCCGAGGCGATCCGCGATGGCTGGTTCCACAGCGGTGACCTGGCCCGGGTCGACCAGGACGGCTACTTCTACATCGTGGACCGGAAAAAGGACCTGATCATCCGCGGCGGCTACAACGTCTACCCGCGGGAGATCGAGGAAGTGCTCTATGAGCATCCCGCGGTCGCCGAGGCCGCGGTGATCGGCCTGCCGCACCCGGCCCTGGGCGAGGAGGTCGGTGCCGCTGTGGCCCTCAAGCCGGGTGCCCTCATCAGCGCCGCAGAACTGCGAGACTACGTCAAGGGCCAGGTGGCGGCCTACAAGTACCCGCGGCACGTGTGGATCGTCGACGCGCTGCCCAAGGGCCCGACCGGCAAGATCCAAAAGCGGGATATCGTCATTCCGGCCGACCTGACCGTCCCGTGAGAATGCTGCTGCTGGCTCCCCCAGGCGCTGGCAAGGGCACGCAAGGCGAGCGGCTAGCAGCCAGGCACGGGGTGCGGCACATCGCCGCCGGTGACCTGCTGCGAGCCGAAGCCCAGGCCGACACGGCCGCAGGCCGCGAGATCGCCGCCTACCAGGCCCGCGGTGATCTCGTCCCCGATCAGATCGTGCTCAGCGCGCTGACCCCGGCCGTCGTCGAGGCGGCCGCTGACGGCGGGTATATCCTGGACGGCTTCCCGCGGAACCTGCCGCAGGCCATCGCCGCGGCGGAACTCGCGGCCCGGCTCAGCGTGACGCTGGACGCGGTGATCTACCTGTACGCGCCGCAGGAGGTGCTCACGCGACGGCTCCTGGACCGTGCGAGCCTGACCGGCCGCGCCGACGACGTGGCCGACGTGATCGGGCACCGGTTCCGGGTGTTCGCCGACACGACAGGGCCGCTCGTGCCCTACTACACCGAGCGGGGCATCCTGGTCGCGGTGGACGCCGACCAGCCGCCCGATTCCGTCACCGCAGACATCCAGGCCCGGCTGTCCGGACTGCGGCTGACCCGCCTGCGTGGTCACGAAGGAGGCACACGCGCATAAAGGCACTCGGCTGTACTTCACTGCGGTCAGGGTGCTGCGAAGTGCTTGTTTGAGGCATGCTGAGCGTCGTCCTTGCTGCGGTATGGACCACGCAGACGCCGGACTGGCGGCTGCTGGTCTTCCGCCGGTCCGTTGGTGTCCCCGCACTGCTGGCAGAACACTTCCCATAGGTGATCGTCAAGGCTTTCGTAAGCCCAGGCGCCCGCCGTATCTATGTGCCAGCCGCGGCGGACTCGGCGCGCGTAGGGATAGTGCTGCTGCTCAGGCCCGGGCGGCGCAGCAGCAGACCTCATAGCGCTCTGCGTCCCGCTCTCTATCGCCGTGATCTCCGCTTCGAGGCTGGTATCACCTCCGGCCGCCACGATCACTATCATCAGCGAGCTGAAGCTGTGGCCGCAAGCCGTGGGCTGAAGTTACGTCGCGCGGGTGTTCCCCTGTTGTCGTCTGCTAGACACCCCGGTGTTACCGCAGTCGCTCGGCCCGATGGCCCGGCAGCACCGTGCGTGAGTCATCCGCCGGGTCGCGCGGGCGGGCTGAGGCGCCGGACGATAGCGCGGGCCGGGGCCCCGTCACTGCCGTGAAGCTTCACGGGCAGGCAGATCATCTCATAGCGGCCAGCTGGGGCCGGAGACAAATCCAGTCCCTCGATGATCCAGATTCCCGCGTCGAGCAGGATCCGGTGGATCTTCGCGCCGTTCGCGTGGTAGCCGCCGACGGAGAGGTAGTCGATGCCGACAGTCCGGATCCCGGCCTCGGCCATGTGGGTGGCCGCTGCCTCGGAGATGTACACGAAGTCCTCGATGAATTCAGAGGTCTCCCAGCACCGGGCCGAGTTGGCCGTACGGAACAGGATGCGCTCCCCGGCGCGCAGCTTATGGTCGCGCAGCTCCTCGATGCTGACGTGACGAGGATCAGTGATCTCGATCACCCTGGCCTCGCCGATGGTCGCCAGCAGCGGCATCTGGTCCAGGCCCGCGCCCTCGTGGATGAAGTGCACGGGGCCGTCCATGTGGGTACCGGTGTGCACGCCCATGGCCAGGTGCGACAGGTTGCAGTCATCGCCGCGGCCGATGTCCATGGACCGCTGGAAGACGACGGGGGGGTTATCCGGCCAGTGAGCCATGCCGTGGGTGACCGTCACCGACACGTCGATCCAGCCGTCCGCGTCGAGGGGCGTCATGGCCGGGACGGGGAAGGCTCGCCCGGATCGGCCGGAGCGGGTCCCGCGGTCGGATCAAGGCCGGATGAAATCGCGGCGTCAACGCTGAGCCGCTCATCGGCCTGAATCAGGTGCATCACGGCATTGATCAATGCCAGGTGCGAGAAGGCTTGCGGGAAGTTCCCGAGGTGACGTCCGGAGTGCGGGTCGATTTCCTCGGCGTACAGGAACAGCGGGCTGGCGTAGGAGAGCAGCTTCTCGCACAGCGCCCTGGCGCGGGGCAGTTCCCCGATCTCCGCCAGCGCGGAGACGAGCCAGAACGAGCAGATCGTAAACGTGCCCTCCTCGCCGCTGAAGCCGTCGTCGGTTTCCTCGACGCGGTAACGCAGGACTAGCTCGTCCTCGGTGAGCTCGTCGGCGATGGCCAGCACGGTTGCGCGCACCCGCGAGTCTCCGGGTGGCAGGAAGCCGACCAGCAGGATCAGCAGCAGCGACGCGTCCAGGGCGGTGGTGCCGTAGTGCTGGCAGAAAACCCCGCGGTCATCGGTGCCGTTGGCGCAAACGTCCGCGTGGATCTCATCGGCCGCCTTGCGCCACTCGGCCGCAGATTCCAGATCGCCGCGCAGCTCAGCCAGCTTCGCGCCCCGGTCGGCGGCCACCCAGCACAGGACTTTGGAGGCGGTGAAGTGCTGAGCCTGGCCACGGACCTCCCACAGTCCCTGGTCGGGTTCCCGCCAGTGCGCGATCGCGGCTTCGACCTGCCGCTTGACCATCGGCCACCGGCGTTCGTCCAGCCGGTCACGGGAACGGGTGTGCAGGTAGACCGAGTCCAGCAGAACACCCCAGACGTCGTGCTGGCGCTGGTCCCAGGCACCGTTGCCGATACGGACCGGGCGGGCGCCGTCATAGCCGGACAGGTGATCGAGGGTCTGCTCGGTCAGTTCCCGCTCGCCGCCGATCCCGTACATGATCTGCAGGTCGGCTTCCTGCTCGGCGAGGTCGGTGAGGAAGTAGAAGAAGTCGTTCGCTTCCCGGTCGAAGCCCAGGGTGTACAGGCCCCACAGCATGAACGTCGAGTCACGCAGCCAGGAGTAGCGGTAGTCATAGTTCCGGTCCCCGCCCGGCGTTTCCGGCAGCGACGAGGTGGCTGCCGCCAGCAGCGCGCCGGTCGGCGCATAGATCAGGCCCTTGAGGGTCAGGGCGGACCGCTGCAGGTACTTGCGCCACGGGTGATCAGGGAAATTGCCGCGGCTGATCCAGCCATGCCAGAAGTCCGCAGTCCGGGCGAGCCGCTGGTGAGCGTCAGCGAACGTCTCCGGTGCAGATCCGCCGCCCCACGAGAGGGCGCAGAACACCTGCTCCCCGGCCTGCAGGCGGCGCCGCGCCATCGCACGCGGGCCCTCGAACCCAAGGTTCAGATCGGTGGTCAGGCGGATCTGCGGTTCGTCGTCCAGCAGGACTTCTGCCTCTCCGTAGCCGTCTCCGAGGTGGCGCCAGGTACCGCGCCGGCGGCCATAGTCGAATGCTGGCTCGCACTCCAGGACGAAGTCGATCGACCCGTTGAGGCACCGCACAGTCCGCAGCAGCACCCGCTCGGCCCGGTGATCAGCGGGCACCCGCTGGAAGGTACTGGACCTGGCTGATTCATGGCGCCACGGCCCGACCAGCAGGACGTCACGAACGACGGCCCAGCCTCCCGGTGTCGCCCACGTCGTCTCCAGCACCATCGTCCCTGGCAGGTAACGCCGCCCGGCGGGAACCGTGACGTCCGCCGGGCCCAGCCGGAACCACCCGGCGCCCCGGTCCAGTATCGCCGCGAAAATGCTCGGGCCGTCCATCCGCGGCAGGCACATCCACTCCACGTTGCCGCTGGGCGCGATCAGGGCGGACACCTCGCAATCCGAGAGGAAGCCGTAGTCGGCGATCGGCGGGAACGGGCTTCCGCCCAGCATCGACCGGATCGGACGGCCGCTCCCGGCCGGGCTGTCAGTCACCGGATTCACCCTCCCGGGTCTGTCCTGAACGGATCACCCAGATCCCATGGCTTTCCGCAGTAACTGAGATGTATCAGGTCTCCTGCGGGGCGGCCAACCCCGGAATCTCCTTTACTCTTTTTGATAAGAGCTTGTTGGCTGGCAGTTTCTGGTTCGGCTGCTTTCTTGTAACGCTACGTTTACATGAACTGCTGCGATGGCGCAGGCTCTCGGGCAGATCCGCTGTTACGCTGAGAGCTAGGATGAGCTATTAATCTCAAGAAAGGCCGCCGTGCGCGCAATCGGCGTCGTACCGGGAGACCCCGGCTCTGCTGGTGTCATTGACGTGGCCGATCCGCCTCTTTCGGACGGCGCAGTCCTGGTACGCGGTCGCGTCGTTGGTATTTGCGGAACCGATGCGGAGATCGCCTATGACGGCTACGGGACGGTTCCCGACGGAGCTGACCGGCTGGTGCTCGGGCATGAATCGCTCGGCGAGGTAGTGGAGGCGCCGCCGGGGAGCGGGCTGTTCCCCGGCGACCTGGTCTCAGGAATTGTGCGCCGCCCCGATCCGGAACCATGTGCGTGCTGCGCGGCCGGTGAATGGGACATGTGCCGCAACGGGCGCTTCGTCGAGCGCGGCATCACCGGTGCCCCTGGCTATGGCAGCCAGCTATGGCGGGTTGATCCGGCCTACGCCATCAAGATCGACCCGGTCCTCGGCGGTCTGGGCGTGCTGCTGGAATCGACGTCGGTCGTGGCCAAGGCGTGGGAACACGCCGAGCGCATCGGCCGCCGGGCGTGCTATGTGCCCGAGGTGGCACTGATAACGGGCGCCGGGCCGGTCGGGCTGCTGGCGGCGATGCTGGCTCGGCAGCGTGGCCTGGACACCTGGGTCATCGACATCGTCACCGACGGGCCGAAACCGCAGCTGATCGCCGACCTCGGCGCCACCTATTCCAGCGCACGAGCATCCGAGCTGCCGGTGCACCCCGACGTGGTCATTGAATGCACCGGACACGGGGCCGTCCTCGCCGATGTCCTGGCCAGCGCCAGCCCGAACGCCACGATCGCCCTGGCCGGCCTTTCCCACCACCCCCATCTGGTCTCCGGGGACCTCAGCGCCGTAAACCGCAAGCTGGTGCTCGGAAACCAGGTCATCTTCGGTACTGTCAACGCTGCGCGGCGACACTATGACCAGGCGGCCGACGCCCTGGCCCGAGCGGATCCCGCGTGGCTGGCCAGGCTGCTCACCCGGCAGGTAACGATGGCGGCATGGCCCGAGGCTCTCGTCAAGGAACCCGACGACATCAAGGTCACCGTCACACTGGACGACGGATAGGGCAGGCCTGACTGGTCAGGAGTGGCGCATGACGGGCGGACGGCACCGGGTGGTGGTGGTCGGCGGGGGTTTCGGCGGCATCAATGTCGTGCATGCGCTGGCTGGCGCCGACGCTGAGGTGACGGTGGTGGACCGGACGAATCATCACCTGTTCCAGCCGTTGCTCTATCAGGTCGCGGCGGGGATCCTGCCCGAGGGGCTAATCGCGCCGGCCCTGCGGAATGTGATCAGAAAGCAGGCGAACGCGCGGACGTTGCTGGCCGATGCGCAGGATATCGACGTGCCGGGCCGGGTGGTGTCCGCGGTTACCCCGGATCGGCGGATGCTGGCCGTGCCTTACGACACGCTGGTCGTCGCCGGCGGGGCCACGGATGCCTATTTCGGGCACGAGGAATGGGCGCAGTTCGCGCCGGGGATGAAAACCCTGGAAGATGCCCGCCACTTGCGCAGCCACATTCTCAGTGCCTTCGAGATGGCCGAGCTGGCCGCGGACCCGGCGGAGCGGGCGGCGTACCTGACGTTCGTGGTCGTGGGAGCCGGGCCGACGGGGGTGGAGCTGGCCGGCCAGCTGGCCGAGCTCGCGCACCAGGTCCTGCCGCGGGACTACCGCGCGGCGGTCACCACGGCGGCGCAGATCCTGCTGGTCAAGGCCGGCCCGGCGGCTCTGGGCACGTTCCACCCGAAGCTGCAGCGCTACACCCGGCGGCGGCTGGAGAAGATGGGCGTCGACGTGCGGCTGGACACCGCGGCGATTGCGATGGACCACGACAGCATCACCGTGCAGGGCCCCGGCGGCCAGGAGCGGATCGGCGCCCGGACGAGGATCTGGGCGGCGGGCGTGCGGGCCTCGCCGCTGGCGGCGCTGCTCGCCGAGGCGACCGGCGCGCAGGCTGACCGCGCGGGCCGGGTCGCGGTGCTGCCCGACTGCAGCCTGCCCGGCCATCCGGAGATCTTCGCCGTCGGGGACATGATCACCCTGAACCAGCTGCCCGCCGTCGCCCAGCCGGCCATCCAGGAAGGAAAGTACGTCGGCCAGCTGATCCGGGCCCGGCTGGAAGGCAGCCCGCAGGAACGGCCCTTCCGGTACCGCGACAAGGGCAGCATGGCCACGATCGGCCACCTGTCGGCGGTCACCGAATCGTTCGGGATGAAATTCACCGGCCTGATCGGCTACACGATGTGGGGATTTATCCACGTCCTCTACCTGGTCGACTGGGGCAGCCGGCTCGGCACCATGCTCAACTGGGCCCGCACGCTGACCTTCTCCAGGAACCGGACCCACCGGATCATCACCTTCGAGCAGGCCGAATACGAGCTCACCGACCATCCCGCCGATCACCGAGGGCCGAGCGCAGCCCGTGAGTCGTGACGCGGGGTGGCGATCCGCAGACAACGTACGCGCCGGTTACTTGAGCCATCCGCCGGGACGCGAGTCAGTGCTCGGGCGGGACGTCAGATGACCCGCGGGGACCAGCGGCGAGTGCCCGCTCCACTCGCCGGTCGGGTATCAGCCACATGAGCGCGACGATGACGTAGATGGCGACCGACAGCCAGCGGTTGACAGCAGCCAGCCCGATCCCGAGTGCGTAGAGCAGCGGTGACACTTTTCCCTTGAGATCGCGGCCGACCGCCAGCGCAAGGGTTGAGGCGTCGCCTTGCACGCGGATGATGGCGCCCTGCAGTGCGAAGTAGGCCAGCGACGCGGCGAGCAGGACGATGCCGTAAGCGGCTGCGGGCGTGGCGGCGAACTCGTTCTCGCCTAGCCACCCGGTGGTGAACGGGATGAGCGACAGCCAGAACAGCAGATGCAGGTTGGCCCACAAGACGAGCCCGCTCACACGTTCGGTCGCCATGAGCAGGTGGTGGTGGTTGTTCCAGTAGATGCCGAGATAAACGAAGCTCAGCAGGTACGTCAGCAGGACAGGGATCGAGCCACCGAGCGCCGACCAGGTCGTACCATGCGGGGTCCGCAGCTCGAGCACCATGACGGTGATAAGGATCGCGATGACCCCGTCGCTGAACGCCTCTACCCGCCTGGTTGACATGCGTAGACGTTACCCAAGACCAGCCGGCGGATCACTGCCCTTATCAGCGACCTGGCCCGGTGGGCAGCAAGGTGAATCTGCGCGGATGCGGTCCTCTTCGTGGCCGGGTGGCGTGCTCCGGGCGGCCGGGGGCGGCGCGCTACCCCCAGAACTCCGCCGTCGCGGCGGGATCAGATGTGTGAGTCCAGACCTCGGTTGCCTTGCCGTTCTCGGAATGGATGACGTGGACAAGATTGAGCTGAAGCTGCTTTCCTGACCGTTTCGCCCGTACCGTGGCTAGCGCGACGGTGTGGTCATTGCTGACCAGGACGTCGTGCAGTTCCGCTTGGACCGTGCCCCCGGAGAGCTCGGAGATCTTGCCGAGTACCCCCATCACCTGAGCGATGCCTTCGTAGTCGCCGGCCAGCGGGCCCGTGCCGGCCACATGCCAGATGATGTTCTCGGCAAAGAACTGATTCTGCAGGGTGCCGTGGTCGCCTCGGCCGAATGCCGCGCTGGCCGCCCGCACCAGGTCCTCGTTTGGATGCGTCATATGACCTCCTTCGGGCCAATGTGGCACCAATCATCAACACCGTCAATGGTCCCTAGTGACCCGCCGGCGGGGGCACGACTGGCCACTGCCACTGTGCGCTAGCGGATACGAGCGCGACCCGGGCGGCCTCACAATCGCAAGAAGGCAGCTGCCTCATCAGTTCAGCTGCTGAGGGCGCCGAGCTAGTGTCGATGCGGGCGAGCCCGAGGCGGCTGACGGCGCTGAGAATGAGCTGGTCATAGCGTTCAGTGCGGCCCAGGAACTTCTCCACGATGACCTTCTCTTCGGCGGCCCGCTCATCGAACCGGCTGGCCGAGTAAATCCGGTCCCTCAGAGCCTCGGCGCTGGCGGTGAGCCATACCGCTGCCGTGTTCGGGGTTTTCAGGGCGGCAACACGGTCGGGCAATACGCCAGATCCCTCCAGGATCAGCCGGCGGGCACCGGTGTCCGTGGCTCGCGCCGCCACTATTTCCCGGATGCGAGGCCACAGCCGCTGGTAGTGGCGCAGCTGCTCGGTGGTGAGCTCGTCGACCGAGAGCGAGAGGTAGTGGGCCGCCACGTGCCCGGGGAAGGGCCCGTTGCTTGTTGCCCAGGGCCGGCCGGGATGCCGGGCGAGGCCGTCTGTGGACACATGTTCCCAGCCGAGCCCGGCGGCCAGCGCCCGGGCGAGAGTGGACTTCCCCACGTGCGACGTCCCGCCGATCAGCACAACCCTGACGTCGCGCATCTGGCCCTCCTCAGCTGCCGCCTGCGCCGGTCGGCGGCTGTCGTCGATGTGGCCGGTGAGATAGATCATGACCGCATCGGAAACGACGAGCCGGTCACAGCCGCGTGACGGGCGGTCAGGGCTGACCCTGATACGCAGGGGGCTATCTCAGGGTCGGACTGGGGCTGTTCCCGATCGCCATGGGCCGCCGACGGCGGCAGTCTGGGGACATCGGCACAAGCCATGCAACATGAACGGAGACCGATCACCATGCTGGCGATCATCGTCCTCATCCTCCTGGCCATCGTGGCCCTGACCGTCCTCAGCTTCGCTGCGCACGTCCTGTTCTCCCCGTGGCTGCTGATCGTGGCCGTTGGCATCCTGGTCTGGGTCAAGTTCCGTCCGCGGCACTCCCGCCGGTAACCCGAGAACCACTGGTTCGAAGCTTCGGGATCACAGGCCGATGTTGGACTTGGCTCCCATGTAGGAGCCGGCCCCGGGGAATCCGGCCTGGGCCAGCTGCCCGAACTTCTCCGTGAAACCCAGGCTCGGCAGGCCCACGAGCTTCACGAACTCCACGCTCCGGATCGGCCGCAGGTCAGCGCCCGGCGTGACATCTGCGACGGTTCCGCCGGTGCGCTTGGCTTCGAAGGTGACATGCACAACGTGGATGCCACCGGGCAGGTAATCGCAGACGTACAGCAGCCGGCCGACCGCCACCTCGATCCCGGTCTCCTCGCGCATCTCCCGGACCAGCGCGGCACTGAGGGACTCACCTTCCTCGACCTTCCCGCCGGGCAGCGACCAGGCCCGCCCGCTGCCCGTGTCCTGGTTGAGCAGAAGGATGTGATCGTTCTCGATGACGACTCCGGTGACCCGAATATGCACGCGCTGAACCTACCCCCAGAAGACGTCGCGGTGAGGACCAGCATGAGGTTGGGGGCGTGCTGGCGGCCGGTGGCCTGGGCACCCGGGTTCATCACTGGGCCCGCTGCCTCCCCCAGGGGTTCAGCGCGCTAGCGCGGGCTCGGTCGCCGCGGCCCGCGACTCGAGCGCTGCGGCGAGCTCGCCGCGGGAGCGGATATCGAGCTTCTGGAACACGTGCGTGAGGTGCGTCTCGACGGTGCGCCGCGTCACGTACAGCCGCTCGGCGATGGCGCGGTTGCCGTGCCCCCGCGCGGCCAGCTGGGCGACGCGGTGCTCGGCCGGAGTAAGCGCGCCGGGGCCGCTGAGCGCACTGCGCCGAGGGCGGGCGCCGACCGCGTTCAGCTCCTCGCGCGCGCGCCGGGCGAGCAGGCGCATCCCGCTCCGGTCCGCCTGCTCAAGTGCGCGCCGGAGCGGGACGCGGGCCTCCGCCCGGCGGTTCGCTCGCCTCAGCGCCGCGCCGAGGACGACCAGGGCGCGCGTGTGCTCGAGCCGCGCCGGTGAGCCAGCCAGCATTTCGGCCGCCTGCTCCAGATACGGGATCGGCTCGGTCATGGTGCGGGCGAGCACCCGCAGCGCGGCACCGCGGGCGCCTGGCGTGCCCAGCCGTTCGCTGAGCTCGAGCTGCTCGCGCGCGAGCCGCTGCGCCTCTGCGGTCTCGCCCAGTATGACGAGCGCCTCGACCGCCTCGGCGCGCCAGCCCGCGAACACCGGGTGGGACACGCCGAGCTCGTCGGCCCGGGCCGCGGCCCCGCGGGCATCGGCCAGCGCGTCCTCAGGGCGGTGCTGCGCGAGCCGCAGCCGGGCGCGACCCTGCAGCAGCAGCGGCGCTGCGAGCGCGCCCGCCGGCGGATCAGCCTGCTGGCCCGCAGTGGTCAGCGCTGCGTCCGCGGCGGCCAGGTCGTCTGCCTCCACGAGCGCATCCACGAGGAACGACAGGCACCACAGCATCGCTGGCGCTGGTGAGACGGGCAGCTTGTACTCGAACGCCAGCCTGGCGTCCGCCTCGGCATCGCGTATCTCGCCCGCCCGCACGAGCGCCATCGCCCGGAACATGCTGCTGTGGGTGAGCGCCATCAGCCAGCCGCGTGGGCGCGCGATGTCGATGAGCGCCTCGCACTGGGCCAGCGCGGTGCCTAGCTCGTCCTCAGCGATCAGGGTCACCGCCGTGACCGACCACAGCAGCGAGCCAGGCTCGGCGGCCAGCGCTCCCTGCTCGAGCACGGGGCGCAGCAGGGCCAGGGCCTTCGCCGCCGCCTGGTTCTCGAACATCGCCTCCGCCGCGGCCGTCACCCGCCACAGCTCGAGTGCCGAAAGCCCCGGCCGGTGCTCGCGCACGTAGCGGCGCGACTCCCCGATCGTCGACGCGTGCACCAAGCCGTTGCAGACGAGCTCCGCCTCCAGCCGCTCGCGCAGCTCGGGCGGATACGCCTCAGCATGATCGAGCGCCTGGCGGCAGAGCGCGACGGCCGGGTCGAAACGTCCGCTCAGCCCGAGCGCGCGTGCGCCGCTCAGCGCAATCGCCCCGCGCTGAAGAGGGGTGATGGCGGCGGTGACCGCCTCGTGCAGCAGGTCGAAGGCGTCGGTCTGCATGTACGCGGCGAGCGCGAGGCCGAGCTCGAGCCGCGCATCCGCGTCCTCGGCCGCGTCGGGCGGCGGCTCGGCGACCGCGCGCCGCAGGTACGCCGCAGCGCTCTGGGGGGCGCCCCGCCCGCTGGCCCGCCGGGCCGCGTCGCGCAGAATCGAGACGGTCGCAGACTCGCACGCCGGCTCGGTATGCAGCAGGTGCAGCCCGATGCGCTCTGGGTCGGCGCGCTCGCTCGCGAGCATGGCGGCGGCATCGGCGTGCCGGAGCGCCCGCTCGCCCGCCGGCAGGCTCGCGTACAACGTTCCCGCGATCAGCGGGTGCGCGAGCGTCAGCCCCGGACCGTCCTCGAGCAGCCCGGCGGCCCGCAGCGCATCAGCGGCGCCGATCGCGCCGGCGAACTCGAGCCGGGCCAGCCCGGCGGCATGGCGCAGCGCCGCGCCGGGGCCCAGGACGGCGACGGCGCTGGCCAGCGACCCTGCGCCGTCGGGCAGCCGCGCGAGCTGGCGCTCGATGACGCGTGCCACCTGCTCAGACCCGAACGCTTCCAGCCGCGCAGCGGCCTCGTCGTCCGGTGCGATGCCGTCGGCGACGAGCTGGGTGAGCAGGGCGCCGAGCAGGAAAGGGTTGCCGCCAGAGACGGCATGGCACCCGTGGGCGAACCCGGCGCTCGCTGCGGGCAGACGCTCGCGCACGAGCGTCTCCGTGGCCACGGGCCCGAGCGCCCGCGGGCGCACGGGCGGCTCAGTCACGCTGGCCAGCAGCTCGGCCAGCAGCTCGGGCGCCGCGGCGGGCTCGCCCGAGCGCACCGCGCAAACCACGCCGACCCGCAGCTCGACGAGGGAGCGCGCCAGCAGGGCCAGCCACCGCAGCGACGGCGCATCAGCCCAGTGGACGTCGTCGATGACGAGCACGGCCGGGCCGCGCTCGCCGAGATTGCTGGCCAGCCAGACGAGTCCGCGCGCGGCGGAGTGCATCGCATCGCCGGCCAGAACCGGCTCCTCCACCTCGGTAGCCAGTGCGCGCTCGGCCAGTCCCGCTGCTCCGACCGTCAGCTCGTCCCACCCCGGGCTGGTCCGCAGCGGCTCAAAGAGCTGGCGTGCCATACCCCAGGCGGCGTGCTGTTCGAGCGGGCTGCAGCGGGCGCGGAGCACCGTCGCGCCGTCCATCCGGGCAGTCCGGCCCGCCGCCGCGAGCAGCGTGGACTTGCCGATGCCGGCCGGGCCCTCGACCACTATCACGCGGCCCGATCCCGCCCGCGCCGCGGCGAGCTGGCGGCCAAGCTCGGCCAGCTCGACATCGCGGTCCAGCAGCGCGCGCATACACGAAACTAACGCCGCCTGCGCGGACAGCACAAGCGCTCGCATAGGGGCCAGGGACAAACCTCGTGGCCATCTCCACGATGCGTTCGAGCTGGCGTGTCGCGAGCATCGGTCCAGGTGACCGAGCCGAAAGGACTCCACATGAGCACTATCCAGGCCGAGCGGCGACAGGATGGCTACGCGCTGGGACGCACGCCGGAGGAGTACGAGCGACTGCGCGCGCAGTCGCGCGTGTGGGAGGCCGCGACCGGGCGCCTGCTGGACCAGGTCGGCCTCGCGCCCGGCGCGAGCTGCCTGGACGCCGGCTGCGGACCCGGCGAGACGATGCGGATGATGGCGCAGCGGGTCGGGCCCGCGGGGCGCGTGCTGGGCATCGACGTGGACGCCCCCCTCGGCGCCATGGCCCAGGCGACGCTGCATGGCGCGGGCCACCGCCACTGCCACTTTCACGCCCAGGACCTCGCCGCGGGCGGCCCGATCCCTGGCGCACCATTCGACGTCGTCTACGCGCGGCTGCTGCTGTTCCACCTCCCCCAGCGCGCCGCTGTGCTGGCGCGGCTATGGGATGCGGTCACCCCCGGCGGGCATCTGGCCATCCAGGACTACGACCTCCGCAGCGCCAGCGTGCTCCCGCCGCTCGACAGCGTCAACGAACTGCTGCGGGTGATAATCGGCGCGTTCACCGCGGTGGGCTGCGACGTGCATGCGGGCGCGCGGCTGCCACAGCTCTTCGCGCAGGCCGGCATCGGCAGCCCCGACGGCACCGACGTCGCGGGCCGTATCGAGCCGCTCGCCAGCGGCCGCGCACTGCTGGAGCACAGCTTCCGCAGCGTGCTGCCCACGGCCCTGGCGCATGGCATCACCACTGCAACCGGTGCCGCCGCGACGCTGGCCGCGATCGACCGTGACGCTACCGAATTCACCGACCGTCCCGTCCTCTGGCCCTTGCTGATCGGCGCATGGAAGCGCAAGGAGCAGGCATGACCGCCGTGAGCCGGCTGTCCCGCGCCGTCGGCGGCCTACTCACCACCGGCCCCCTCAGGCACCTCGATCGGCCCTGGCGAGCAGACGTCGGTGTATCTGGCCGTCGCGTGGCGGCTCAGGACTATGTAGCACGGCCGTGGCTGGGGGCCAGGGCAGGCAGACAGAACGGTGAAAGCCGGCGTACCGCAGAGGACGGGAAACCCACGCGATGAACGTTGACGGTGGCGACACCATTGAAGCGACCGGCACCTGCCACGCACAGCTGCGATCGAGCGCAATGAGCAGCGAGCCGTTGGACGCGTCGGTGGATGTCCGGGCTATCCGGGAGCATTTCGCGTTCCCGGGCGCCGGTCGGATGGTGACGAACAACGCGGCCAGCACCCAGCCGCCGCGTGAGCTGCTGGCGCTGTACCAGTCGCTGGGGCCTGAGTATGAGAATGTCCACCGAGGGCAGTCTGGTGCGTCGCGGGAGATGACGGCGCTGTTCGAGGAGTCTTTCGACACGATCGCGCAGTTTATCGGCGCGCCGGGCCGGGCCACTATCGCGTTGTACCGGAACACGACCGAGGCGATCAACGCGGTAATGTACGCGCTGCTGACCGAGTTCCGTGATGGTGACAATGTCGTGACGACGACGATGGAGCACAACTCCAATTACGTCCCGTGGTATGCGATGTGCCGGGAGATTCTGCCACGGTTTGGCCGGCGGGTGGACTACCGGCTGGCCCGTTTTGATCCGGACACTGGCGAGCTCGACCTGGATCACCTGGCCTCGCTGATCGACGCGCGCACCAAGCTCGTCTGCTGCACGGGCGCTTCGAATTTCCTCGGCACCAGGAACCCGCTCGGGGCGGTCCGGGCGCTGGCTGACGCGAGCGGGTACTGCCAGCCCGGCGGGGAGCGGCGGTCGTACCTGCTGGTCGACGGCGCGCAACTGGTGCCGGGATCGTTCACCGACGTACAGGCGCTGGATGTGGATTACCTGGCGTTTTCCTTCCATAAGATGCTAGCGCCGTTCGGGGTAGGGGTGCTGTACGCCAGGGAGCACCTGCTGCAGGCGTCGCTGCCGTTCCTGTACGGCGGCGACATGATCGCCGAAGGACGCGTCTTCCCCGAATATGTCGAGTACAACGCGCTGCCCTGGAAATACGCCGCAGGAACGCCCAACATCCTCGGCACGATCGTCTCCGCGCAAGCCCTGCGCCTCCTGCTGGACCTGGCGCTGACGCCGAGCAACCCCGCCTACTTCGGGACAGCCAGGCCCATCGAGCGCAGCGTCGTCAAGCACGCCATGGACCGCATATCAGCCTGGAATCAGCAGCTGACCGCCCTGGCGTTCGACCAGCTCACCGCGATTCCGGGGATCACGATCTACGGGCCGCGGGACGCGGCGCGGCGCACGTCGCTGGTCGCGTTCAACGTCGCCGGCCGGGATCCGGTGGCCGTGGCCGAAGCCCTGGACCGGGGCGGGGTGGAGGCACGCGCGGGCTGCCATTGTGCGACGCTCGCGCACCACGCGCTGGGGCTGTCCCCGCCCGCAAGCTGCCGGCTGAGCTTCTACCTCTACAACACTCCCGGCGAGGTCGAGCGGGCCGTGGCCGCGGTCGCCGCCATCGCCGCTGATCGCTGCGTGCCCAGGGCACCGTGGTACCGGCCTTGGTCCTGGCCGCTGAAGCGGCCGCCTGCTCATCTACCGTTCCCGGCACAATCGTCATGACTGCCCTGGATACCGCTGAGCTCGGGCGCTATCTCCGAGGCTGGCTGGTATGTCGCGATAATCACGCCGGTGGTCGTCGTGACGGAGTCGGCTAGCCGGAAAGTGGCGGGCGGGCTGGCCTCGGGGAACAGGCGGCGCCCCGATCCCAGTACCAGCGGGTGGAACTGCAGCACGTACTCGTCGATGAGGTCGCGTCGCATCAGCGACTGGACCAGCAGTCCGCTGCCGAAGACCACCAGGCTGCTCTCCTGTTGCTCCTTGAGCACGGCCACAGCGTCCGGGGCGTCGCCTTGGAGGAGTGTGGAGTTGATCCATGGGAGCGGCTCGGTCAGTGTCGTCGACGCCACGTACTTCCGGGCACTGCTGAGCGCCTCGGTGAAGGGATTAGGCTCCTGCCTGGGCCAGAAGTCCGCGAAACGCTCGTATGTCGTTCGCCCGAGCAGCAAGGACCAGGCCGGTCCCATGCGCGCTCCCATGACGTTCTGCATGGCCGGATCGTTGCCGCGCTGGGCCCAGCCGCCGTGCTCGAAGCCGTCTCGGGGATCCTCGCCGGGGTGGCCAGGGGCCTGCATCACGCCATCGAGCGTCAGGTGCTGGATCACAACGACTCTGCTCACGTTCGTGCTCCTCTGCTGTGGTGTTCGCCGGCGTCGCGCCGGCCCCTCACCCTCTGCACGAACGGCGCCCGGCCGGATCGACAGAACAGGCCCGCCCGCTGAGCATTCCCCGGCGCGTCGCTCGACTGGCCCGCAAAATCACCGGAACCAGGTGACAGCCGCTCACCTTGATCGCCAGTAGCTTCGGGCTCACTCGATCAGCCGGCTAGCTACCGGGCCCCAAGGTTCCCGGGCGCGATCTTCATCAAGGAGCACCAGCAATGAGCACGACTGCCATCCCTGACCGCTTCACCACGCTGCCGGATCAGGACGCGCTGCAGGCCACTGTCGTGGCACTGGAGGAGCACGGATTCAGCGTCGAGGTCGTCGGTGATCTCGATGCCGCGCGCCAGGCGGTGCTGGCCCGCATCCCTGAGGGCTCGTCGGTGATGACCAACACCTCGGTGACGCTGGCCGAAACCGGGATCGCGGATGAGATCAACGATGGCGGGAGCCGGTGGGAGTCGGCGCGGAACAGGATGTTCGCGCTGGACTTCGCGACCCAGGCGCAGCAGATGAAGGCGATCGGCGGCCAGCCCGACTACGCGCTGGGCAGCGCGCACGCGGTCACCAGGGACGGTACCTTGGTCATCGCCTCGGCGTCGGGCAGCCAGCTGGCCTCCTACGCCTGGGGCGCGGCTAATGTGATCTTCGTGATCGGCGCGCAGAAGCTCGTGCCCACGCTGGCAGCGGCGCATGAGCGGATCTATCAGCACAGCCTGCCGTTGGAGGACGCCAGGGCGCAGGCCGCTTACGGGCAGCACAGCCAGGTGGGGAAGATCCTGGAAATCCATCAGGAGCTGCCCGGCCGCATCCACGTCGTCCTCGTCCGCCAGCGGGTCGGCTTCTGAACTGCCTGGCGACCAGCTGACGGTGATCAGAAGCCGAGGCGCTTGAGATGAAGGAGGAATTCATGATGCGCTACAACGTGGTGCGGCTCAGCGAGCACGTCACCGCCGTGCTCCTGGGTCGGTTGACGCCATGAGCGCAAAGATGGCGATCGTGGCCGGTGCAGGCGGTGCGCTTGGTCACGCGACGGCCGTGGCCCTCGCCGCCGTCGGCCTCACGGTGGTGGCGGTCGACCGGAGTGAGAATGGGCTGGGTGACTTTCCCGGCAGTGTCCGGCCCGAGGTGGGCGACGCCGCCGATCCCGCCGTGGCGAAAAGCCTCGTCGACCGGATCGTCGGCGAGGTTGGGCCTCCTGACGTGCTGGTGAACACCATCGGTGCGTTCCGGCTGGGAGACGCGCTCACTACGACTCCCGAAACGCTGCAGCTCATGATCGACGTCAACCTGGGCCCCGCGCTATGGCTGAGCCAGGCGGTCGCGCCGCACATGCGGCAGCAGGGCTCAGGCGCCATCGTGCACGTAGCCGCCCGCCCGGGGATTGAGCCATCCGGCGGCATGGCGGCCTACAGCGTGGGCAAGGCCGCTCTTGTCCACCTGACACGCGTCCTCGACGTAGAGCTTCGCCCGCACGGGATCCGGGTGAACGCGGTCGCGCCGCAACTGCTCGACACCCCGACGAACCGGGCCACGTTCCCAGCCGAGGTGATGGCGCACGCGGTCGCGCCGGAGGCGATCGCCGCCGTGATCGCATTCCTGGTCAGCGACGCTGCGGCGCCAGTCAGCGGGGCGATACTGCCGGCGTACGGCGCTTAAGGAGGCTGACGTGGCGCGACGCACGTGCCGCGCCACCTCCAGGATCTGGCTGCCGGCGGCCAGATCCTGGAGGTGGAACTGTCCAGCGTGAGGGCCTTGGCTTATCGCCAGCCGAGCGCGGGCGCCACCTGGGTCAGGATGCTGTCGATGACGTGGGCGTTGTAGTCGACACCGAGCTGGTTGGGCACGGTGAGCAGCAGTGTGTCAGCGGCCGCGATCGCCTCGTCGTCTTTGAGCTGGCGGATCAGTTCTTCGGGCTCGGCCGCGTACGAGCGCCCGAAGATCGCCTGCATCGTCGCGTCGATGAACCCGATCTGGTCGGTGTCCTGGTTCCTGAGGCCGAAGTAAGCCCGGTCCCGGTTGTCGACCAGAGGGAAGATGCTCCGGCTCACGGATACCCGCGGCTCGCGCTCGTGACCCGCCGTGTGCCACGCGTCACGGAAGGCCTGGATCTGCTCAGCTTGCTGCACGTGAAAGGGCTTGTCCGACTCGTTGCTGATGAGCGTTGAGCTTTGCAGGTTCATGCCCAGCCCGGCTGCCCACGCCGCCGTCCGCTGCGACGCCGCGCCCCACCAGATGCGCTCCCGCAGCCCGGCTGAGTATGGCTCGACCCGCAGCAGGCCAGGCGGGTTCGGGAACATCGGCCGGGGACTGGGCTGGGCGAAGCCCTCGCCTCGCAGTACCTCCAGCAGCACCTCGGCGTGCCCGCGGGCCATGTCGGCGTCCGTCTGGCCTTCCTGCGGCTGATAGCCGAAGTAACGCCAGCCGTCGATCACCTGCTCCGGCGAGCCGCGGCTGATCCCGAGCTGGAGGCGGCCGCCGGCGATGAGGTCGGCCGCGCCGGCATCCTCGGCCATGTACAGCGGGTTCTCATAGCGCATGTCGATGACTGCCGTCCCGATCTCGATGCGGCTGGTCCGCGCGCCGACGGCGGCCAGCAGCGAGAACGGCGAGCCCAGCTGCCTGGCGAAGTGGTGCACGCGGAAGTAGGCACCGTCGGCACCCAGCTCCTCCGCCGCGACCGCCAGGTCGATCGACTGCAGCAGCGCATCGGAGGCCGACTGCGTCTGCGAGCCGGCCGACGACGACCAGTGCCCGAACGACAGGAACCCGATCTTCTTCACCAGCGCGTCAACACGAGCCGGCCGGCCGGCATTCCTGGCCGGCCCGCAGCTGGCCGAGCAGCTCCTTTCCGTGCCAGCCCGTATCTCACTGGCTGTCCTACGCGCCCGCTGCGGCCTCGGCACCCTCCGGCGCGACGACCGTGTGCTCGGCGAGCCAGCCGAGCAGCGGGCGCAGCCGCTCGCAAGCGCGGTACACCGGCTCGACATCACGCACGGCGTCGGACTCGAGCTCGCGGGCGGCGCTGAGCGAGCGGTGCCTGAGCAGGCCGGCCCGGGGATGGTCGGCGGAGTAGCCGCGCGGAATGCGCTTCATGACGTCGCCGCCGATCTCGTGCCCGTCCGCGGCCAGCGACGATACGAGATCCGCCAGCGTGCGCCCGCTCTCGTCCGCGGCGGTCGCCGCACGAAACAGTGCAATCTGCTCAGGACCGGCGTACCACCAGGCGGCCTGGATCCGCAGGCCGTCGAGGTTGAAGCGGAATCCGATCTCGATGCTGCGGGCCACCCGCACGCTGGCGCACTGGTTCTGCCACCAGTACGCGGTACTGGCGTAGCGCCACACAGCGAAGTCCTCGTACCAGGGGTCGGTGTCCGCAAGGTCGTTGAGCAGGCCGATCATCGGCTGCCGCACCTGCTGCTCGCGGTCGCGCCGTACCCGTTCCCGCGTCTCCCGCGACGGCTCGCCGCCCAGCTGGAGCAGCACCGGGTACGCCTGCTCCGGCCACCCGTGGAAGCGCGTCCCCATATCCGCATGCTATCCACCCGCCCGCAGGGCGCCGAGCACGTGCGGCGCGGCCGGGGCCGCGCGGGAGGGGGGCCACCGGCGCCCAGGACGGCTTTGCCAGGATGGCAGTATGCGATTCGCCTTTAAAACCTCCCCGCAGAACACCACCTGGCGCGACATGCTCGCGGTGTGGCGGGAAGCTGACGACATTGAGCTGTTCGAGTCGGGCTGGACCTTCGACCATTTCTATCCGATCTTCTCCGACTCGGCAGGCCCCTGCCTGGAGGGCTGGGTGACCCTGACCGCGCTCGCGCAGGCGACCCGCCGGCTGCGGCTGGGCACGCTGGTCACTGGCATTCACTACCGGCATCCCGCGGTCCTGGCTAACATGGCCGCCACCCTCGACATAGTGTCTGGCGGCCGGCTCGAGCTGGGCATCGGCGCCGGGTGGAATGAGGAAGAGTCCGGCGCCTACGGCATCGAGCTGGGCGATCCGGCTGAGCGCAGCGACCGGTTCGCCGAAGCGTGCGAGGTCATCGTCAGCCTGCTGACGCGGCCGACCACGGATTTCACCGGCCAGTACTACCAGCTCACCAGCGCGCGGTGTGAGCCAAAACCGGTGCAGCAGCCGCACCCGCCGATCGTCATCGGCGGCAGCGGGGAGCGGCGTACGCTGCGTACCGCCGCCCGGTTCGCCCAGCACTGGAACTTCGTCGGCGGGCCGCCTGAGGAGTTCGCGCGCAAGCGTGAGGTTCTGCATGCCCACTGCCACGACATCGGGCGTGACCCGCAGGAGATCATGCTGTCCAGCCACGTCCGGCTGGGCCCAGACGGCGAGATCGGGCCGGCCATCGACACCGCGGCCACGCTCGGCGACCTGGGCCTGGACCTGGCGATCGTCATCCTCCCGCCGCCGTACAATCCCGCCGTGCTCACCCCGCTGGCCGATGCCCTGGCCCAACTCCGCTGACACCGGAACTCCCACGAGAATGGCGCCGCGCCCCGATGCGCGCATGCGCCGCTCGACAGCATCACGCCGAGTGACGTGTATTGCGGCGCAGTCAGGGAGGTGCCTGTGGGCCGTCGTGCAACCGTCGTTTTCGTAGCTCTTGCGGCTGTCGACACGCTTCTCGCGGCGACCGGGCACGATCGGCATCGCTGGCTGACCAAGCCGGTGCTGATGCCGGTGCTGATGGTGGGCCGCGTCCGGTGCGCTGAACGGCTACCTGTGGAAACGCACGGGCCAGGACCGCATTGCGGTCATCGTCTACAGCACCGCACTGCTCGCGATGTCCCTGGCGGCACTGGATTCTGGCTCGCCGAAGACCGCCGCCGGCGGTGCACTGTTCCTGGTATCGGACGCCCTGCTGGCGCTGGAGAAGTTCGGCGGCCTGCACCTGCCCGCCGCCCTGCTGCCGGATCAAGCGCGTGGTCCGCGCTCACGCAGCCTGGCTAGGCCAGGAGAACAAGGCCGCGATGACGAAGTCGTCTTCACGTACATGGTGAGAGACCTGGAACTCAAGGTGCACGAAGCCGATATCTTCGGCTGTGAAGACGTGTGTGCTGTAGTGGCGGTCGCCTGGCGCTCGCTGCGCTGCGTTGGCGCGCCAGGCCTCGACCGCGTCTGCGGGGAAACCCCACTGGGCCGCGTACTCGCCGACCAGCCGCGCGGCAGTGTCCAGGCCGGCGGGGGGAAGCTGAACCGTCAGGCGGCCAGGGTCGCCATCGCGGGGTGAGCTGAGCATCACCGCCATCTGCGCTCGCGCGCGATAGGACCGCCCGCCGGGCAGCGCGACCGAGACGTCGAATGGCATGCGTCCAGGGTTCATCCACACCCGGCTTCCGGCGCCCGCGGCGAAGCCGGCCGATTCGCGCGTGGGCGCACTGGTCAGATCGATGGTCCGGGCGGCCGCTCGCAACGGCCTGGCCGGCGGGGCGCCTGGGGTGCGCGGCTGGGGCGGCGCGGCGCGCAGGTCCACGTCCCAGTGGGTGAACGCGGCGGCCGTGAGCTGGCCGGCCCGCGTCAGCAGCCGGTAGCCGGTCACGCGCTGCGACAGTGGGGTGGCCAGCACGGCGCGCGCCTGGTCGGGGTGGTCACGCAGGAATGCGAGATAGGCCGGCAGAGTGTCGGCGTCGATCAGCTTCCACCGGTCCGTGAACACGGCGATGTTCCCGTCGGCCAGCGGCGTCCGCGCGCTGACCGCGATCCGGGGCAGCCGCGCGTCAACCCGCAGCGGGTACCGCTCGGGATAGGAGCGGGCGCCGGGTACCGACGGTGTTCCGGCTAGCGTCAGCAGGTACGTGAACGCCGGGCCCAGCGGCCATCGGTGCCCGAACATGCGGACGTAGAACCGGTCGATGATGTCGTGCTGCTCACGGAACAGCAGGCTCCGGTTGCCATCAGCGACGGCTGCGGCCGCCGCGTCGCGGCGGCCGCTATCAATCTGCCGCCATGCCTCAAGCGTGGCGGCGTCGATGATCCGGGCGCGATAGAGCTCCTCGATCTGCGCCACGCCTCCGGCGAGGTAGGCCTCATGCATTCCGGCCTGATCCTCGAAGATCTTTTTCTGCATGGTGAGAAACGTCGTCTCGTAAAAGCCGAGGTCACCCGCAGCGCGCCGAGTGAGCCGCCGAGATGCCCGCCCGAACACCGCGATCACCGCCTCGCGGATGGCGTCCGGGAGCAGACCCAGGTCCCTGAAGCCGGCGTAAAAGGCCGGGCCGATCATGGCCGCCAGGCCGGCCCACTCCAGATAGGGATGCATGAGGAACAGCCGTCCGTAGTAGCCGTAGACAGCCTCGACTGTCCGCCGGTTCTCCTCCACCCCGCGGCCGGGGCGCCAGCTCCGGCGCTCAATGCCCGCGCTGTCAAGGGCCCGGTTCAGCCAGGTCTCTTGCAGCTCGTGTGCCTCCACGCCCACGACGCTACAGCCCAACGCCGCCGATGCCGGCACGGCCAGCACGTTCGTCTTCCGCGAGGATCCTGGCACGGTGGGGCGGACCGCGCTGGCGCGGCATCCGCGAATGTTGCAGGTGAGTCTACTGGTAACCCGCGAGAATGGCGTGCCGCGTCCCGCCGCGCCCCGATGCGCATGCCAATAATCATTAACGTTTTGTTCCTTTGACGGCCCGTTTCGTCGTGATTGAGTTATGTCATGAATTAAGTCGTGTAGCACGACCTGCTGAAGTGGTCACTTCTCGGCAAGGGGTTGGCAATGGGCTCTGTTGTGCTGGGCTCGCGCCGGTGGCGCGCGTTGAGGCGAACATCGATCATCGGCCTCGTGCTGGCCCTAGTCACCGCGCTGGTCCTGGTAGCAGGGCCATCCGGGCGGGCTCATGCAGCCGCGACGCTGCTGTCTCAGGGCCACCCAGCGACCGCGTCCTCGACCGAGAATGCCTCGTTCCCGGCGTCGAACGCCGTGGACGGCAACACCAGCACGCGCTGGTCGAGTGCCTTCTCAGATCCGCAATGGCTGCAAGTCGATCTGGGTGCCACCGCCTCGATCAGCCAGGTCGTCTTGCAGTGGGAGACCGCCTACGCGAAGGCGTTCCAGATCCAGACCTCGCCCGACGGCACGACCTGGACGACGATCTTCTCGACCACCACCGGCACCGGCGGTACGCAGACGCTCAACGTGACGGGCACCGGCCGGTTCGTGCGCATGCTCGGAACGGCGCGCGCGACGCAGTTCGGGTACTCACTGTTCGAGTTCCAGGTCTTCGGGACAGCCGGCGCCGGCGGCACCTGCAGCACGACCAACGCCGCGCTCAACCATCCGGCCACCGCGTCCTCGACCGAGAACGCCTCCTTCCCCGCCGCCAACGCCTTCGACGGCAACACCGGCACCCGCTGGTCGAGTGCGTTCTCCGATCCGCAGTGGGTCCAGGTGGATCTCGGGTCCAGCCAGACGATCTGCCAGGTGTCGCTGAACTGGGAAGCCGCCTTCGCGAAGGCGTTCCAGATCCAGACCTCGCCCGACGGCACGACCTGGACGACAATCTTCTCGACCACCACCGGCACCGGCGGCATCCAGACCCTCAACGTCTCGGGCACCGGCCGTTTCGTGAGAATGAACGGAACGGCGCGGGGCACCCAGTTCGGCTACTCGCTGTGGGAGTTCGGGGTATTCACCACCACCGGCGGCTCCACCGGGGCCAATACCGTCACGGTCACCAATCCCGGCGCCCAGACCGCCACGATCGGCACGGCCGTGAGCAAGCAGATCAGCGCCACGGACTCCGCCGCAGGCCAGACGCTGACCTTTACCGCCACCGGCCTCCCCGCCGGACTATCCATCAGCTCTTCCGGCCTGATCACCGGCACGCCCACGACAGCAGGCTCGTCCAGCGTCGTCGTGACCGCCAAGGACGCCACGGGCGCAGCCGGGACCGCCGCGTTCAGCTGGACCGTGAATGCCGCCACCGGGGGCGTATGCCCGGCACAGTCCAACACGCCGAACTTCGGCCCGAATGTCGACATCTTCGACCCCAGCATGTCCAGCGCCACCATCCAGTCCACGCTGGACTCGGTCTTCAACACCCAGAAGCTCAACCAGTTCGGCACCCAGCGCTTCGCCCTGCTGTTCAAACCGGGCACCTACAGCGCCGAAGCCAACATCGGCTACTACACCTCCATCCAGGGACTCGGCCAGAACCCCGACGACGTCACGATCAATGGCGACGTCACCGTCGACTCGTTCGACGGAACGGGCAACGCCACGCAGAACTTCTGGCGGTCGGCAGAGAACATGGCCATCAACCCGTCTGCCGGGACTGATCGCTGGGCCGTGGCCCAGGCCGGGCCGTTCCGCCGGATGGACATCCACGGCGGCCTGAACCTCGCGCCGGCGAGCAACGGCTTCGCCAGCGGCGGCTACATCGCCGATAGCAAAGTCACCGGCCAGGTCTCCTCGGTGTCGCAGCAGCAGTGGTACTCACGGGACAGCAACTTCGGCAGCTGGTCCGGCTCGGTCTGGAACATGGTGTTCTCGGGCGTGAACGGCGCCCCGGCGCAGAGCTTCCCGAGTCCGCCGATGACCACGCTGGCCACCACCCCGGTGTCCCGCGACGTGCCCTACCTGTTCATCGACGCGAGCGGTAACTACCACGTCTTCGAGCCGTCCCTGCGGACCAATGCGTCCGGTCCCAGCTGGGCCAACGGCCCGACACCGGGCACCTCCGTGCCGATGAGCCAGTTCTTCGTCGCCGACCCGTCGATGAGCGCGGCCACCATCAACACTGCCCTGTCCGAGGGCTGCAACCTGCTGTTCACCCCCGGCGTCTACAACATCAATCAGACCCTCAACGTCACCCACGCCAACACCACGGTCCTCGGCCTCGGGTTCCCGACGCTGATCCCGCAGAACGGCGTGAACACCATGCAGGTCGCTGACGTGGACGGCGTCCGGCTCCAGGGCCTGCTGTTCGACGCGGGCACGGTTAACTCGGCAGCCTTGCTGACGGTCGGCTCCGCCGGCTCGACGGTGAGCCACGCGAGTAACCCGATCTCCGTGCAGGACGTGTTCTTCCGGATCGGCGGCGATATCGCCGGGAAGGCCACCTCCAGCCTGGTCGTCAACGCCTACGACACCATCGTCGATGACATCTGGGCCTGGCGCGCCGACCACGGCAACGCCGGGACCTTCGGCTGGACCACCAATACCGCCGATAACGGCATGACCGTCAACGGCAACAACGTCGAGGCCCTCGGCCTGTTCGTCGAGCATTACCAGAAGACCGAGGTGGCCTGGAACGGCCAGAACGGAAAGATCATCTTCTTCCAGAACGAGATGCCGTACGACCCGCCGAACCAGGCGGCCTGGATGAATGGCACCTCCAATGGCTATCCCGCGATCGCCGTGGCCAGCAACGTCACGTCGTTCGGGGGGTGGGGCCTGGGCAGCTACTGCTTCTTCAATGTCAATCCGGCCGTCACCTCGGCCAATGCGTTCCAGTCACCCACTACAGCAGGAGTGGCGTGGCACGACCTGCTCACGGTTTCCCTGGGTGACGTCGGCCTGATCACCCACGTCATCAACAGCACCGGAGCAACCACGCCGACCAACACCACGCCCAGCGACGTGGTCAGCTTCCCGTAACCGGTGGTCAGTCAGCTGTCACGGATGGCTCCGCCCACTCATCTACCTTGTGGGCGGGGCGGAGGGGACGATCCGGCCGGGCGCGCCGGACGGCGGGATGATTCTGTTCGAGCGTCGCGTTGACCATAGGTGACACGACATATCGTGTTGCGGGCGTGGGCCCGGGCCTTGACGGGCTCCGGACCTTGAGAGGTGAGCGTGATGACCCGTTGGTACGCAGAGCGGGCGGCCGACAGGCCGGCCAAGGCCATGATCGCCGTGACACTGCTCGCGCTGCTGCTGGTAGCGGCCGTGCCGGTGGCGCTGCTGGTCGCAGTGGTCATGATGGTGCTGGGACACGTCGTCGGCGGGCTCGCACTGGTCGGCGGCTCGGTCCTGGCCGCCGCCATAGCTGTCGCGCTCGCAGGCATCAGCGGGATGCGGCATCTGCGCAAGCTGCTCTCCGGAGGCAGCTTCCGCGTAGTACGGCTAAACGGCAGCCAGTACACCGACGTGGCCGAGCCAGGGGGCAGCGAGTACCCCAACCTCGTGCAGCTGGATCGCGGCGAGTTCACCGAGGTTCGCTGACCCGGCCGCGTGGCGGCGCTGCGAGGACCAGTGCCGGACAGCGGGCTCGGATCATTTAGCACGGATTCGGGGGTCAAGGGCCTACGCTGCCTGCGGCCGCTACCGGGACGGCAGGTCCAGGCCCGCCGCCTTGGCGCCAGCCTCGGCCAGCGCCGCCGCCATCATGTCTGCGGCCCGCCCGGCGGCAGACAGCGCCTCGGATACCTCAGCCAGCACGTCGTCGGGGTCGCCGCCGGTGCCGGGCGGGATCTGGCCGTCCTCACGCTGCACCACCAGGCACCGGGCGAGCTGCTCGCACAGCGGGGGCAGCTGCCCGCCCATCAGCGCAAGCCGCCCGACGACCTCGCGGGCCTCGCCCGGACCGGCCAGTTCCGCGCCGTCGGCCATCAGCTGGTTCAGCGCCCGGACAGCCTCCACCGCCTGCGTGGCGACCTCCCCGACCGTCATCGTAGCGGCCAGCTCGTTCACATACCCCGGCGCAGGATTCCGCCGGGACCGAGCCCGCCCGGCAGCCTCGACGTCATCGCCAGAGCCGTACGGCCGAACTTTCCTGGGCATCTCTCTCCACGGTCGATCTACGGTCGAAGGCGCGGACCCTGCGACAACGGCTCGCCCGCACCATGCCCGCACAAGCTGCCGCGCGGACACGCTAACGCAGCGGCACGGGAACCCCCACTGCAACCCGGTGGCCGCAGCGAGTATTTCCGGCGGTGCGCAATCTGTATACCTGGAGAAGCACATAACGAAATATCGGGGCGCAACCAGCTATCCAATCCCTTAAACGGAAGAGCTGCCACCTCCGCTCCGACTGGTTGAGGATCCCTTCTGCGCCGTCCAGGCCAGGATCAAGAAGGTGAGCACCACGGCCGCGTTGAGCCATGCGAATGGGAGATCGAACCCCCACCAGAAGGGCGCGCCGAGCAGCATCCCCACGACCGAGACCACGATCCCTGAGGGACGCGGCCACAGCAGCAGGACACCGCCGGCGACCTGGACGACGCAGGCCGCCAGGAAGCCCGCCAGCAGCGGCACGGTCGTTAGCACCCCGATCCGCTCGAAGGGGCCGCTGCCGTACGTGGGATTCCCGAAGGTGTAGATGATGCCGTGCCCCTGGCCGACGCTCACGATCGCAGGAATCGCGAAACCGCCGAACCCCAGTCCGTTGACGATGCCACTCACGCCGGCGATCCGCAGGCACCAGGCCGCCGGGCTCGTCATGAGGTGAGGTCCCGTCCCATGGTGATGCCGGTGCCGACCGCGGCCGGCCGGGCCGCGTCGCTTGGGGTGCTCTCCATGCCTTCTCTGTCGCGCCGAATGCGCCGGAAGGATTCACCCCCAGCCGCGGAATTCCCGGCTGGGATCGTCGAGTCGAGAGAAACGAGCTAAGGAGACTTACAGAAGGGTCTCGCTTCCGCTGCTTTCGCGTGCGGGCGTTTGGAGCCCAGGTTGGGTAGTTCTCGTCGGGCAGCCCGTGTCACCTGAAGCCGGCGTCGGCCAGGACGTTGCGGCCTACGGCAATGCGGCTGGATCTTCGCTGCGGCATGGTCGTCCAGTAGTACCAGATCATCAAGGCGATGGACAGAGCCCAGGCCCGGCCTCGCAGCCAGGTGGCGTCATCAACGCCGAGATTCCTGCGGAAGATCTCTCTGGCCGGCGGATCGAGAACTTCCCAGGCCACGGCCAGGTCGACTGCGGGGTCCCCGACCGATAGCCCGCCGAAGTCCAGTACCGCAGCCAGGCCCCCGTCCCGCACCAGCAGATTCTCCGCGGCCAGGTCGCCGTGGTACCACCGTGGCGCCGGCCGGTCCTTAGCACCGGGCAGGCTCATGGCTTCGTCCCAGAGCCGTCCGGCGGCGTCAAGGTCGAACGCGAAGTCACCCAATGCCCGGCAACGCTCGATGTTCTGCCTGGTCACCACGTCCATGGTCGCGAGTGGCTCACCCCGGTAGCAGCGCAGGTCCGGGTCACTGGCCGCCTCGCCAGGCACCTCAGCTGCCCCCAGGGCTTTCACCACCCCGGCCAGGCCTGCCGCCAGGTCCCCCCGCCGCGGGTCGGCGGGCGTCTCGGGGGTGACCACCTCAGGGTGCTCACCGTCGATCCAGCGGACTACCGACCAGTGTTCTGGGTAATCACAGCCGGGCTCGAACACGGCGACCACCTCAGGAACATCAACCGGCAGCACAGGACCGAGAACCGGCAGCCATCTGGCCTCTTTCGCGATCGTCGCCGACCCTCCCGGCTGGCGTGGCAGCCGGACGAGGAGATCCTCCCCGAAACGGAACAGCGCGTTCGACGAGCCACTCGAATCCAGCCGCCGGACGGGCAGGCCGGCGTGAGGTATCGCCCGGTCAATCAGAGCGCGAACCAGCCCTGTATCGATCGGGATTTCGTCGTCGTGCAGGACTCCGGCCACTCCGGGAGTCAATCTCACCCCCTCAGGCACGGCAACGGGTTATCCACCTTTGTACCGCCACCGTATTTCCTGGCGAGTCAGCCCAGGGTCACTTGTTCGGCGGAGCCCGATTGCTGGGGATCGGGCAGGCGCATCATGCGGAACGAGAAAAGCAGCCCGGCCAGGCCCGCGAGGATGGGAATGAGAAGCGCCACCTGAAGGGCGACATGCGTGGCCTGGGTGTTGATCTTGATAATCTCGTCCTGCGTCTTCGGCGGCTGGTCGGCAAGTTGCTTGTTGAGCTGGGTCTCGCTCACCACTTCGGCGTCGTGTTCCAGGACCTTGGCGACCTGCTGCTGCTCGGCCCCGGAGAGCACGGTGCTCGACTGGGCCATGCTGGTGAAGCTGAAGGACAGCGCCGCCAGCAGGATGGCACCGGCGAACGCCAGCCCGAACGACAGGCCGAACGACCCTCCCGCCGAGTTCACCCCGGCGGCCTCGCTGACGCGTTCCTCGGAGATCGGGGCCAGCGTGTAGTTGTTGAGCTGGGAGACCAGCAGGCCCAGCCCCGATCCCGCGATGATCAGCGGCACCACCAGGTACCAGCCGGAGGTCGCTCTGGGCACGATCGGCTCCACGATGACCAGGCCGATCGTGAGCAGCGCGAACCCGGCCCGGATGAGGCTCGCCGGGCGCCGTTTCCCCCCTCTTCGGCCGGCGAGCAGGGCCACCGCGAACATGCTCAGGGAGAGCGGGGCGATGGACAGGCCCGCGCCCATCGCGCTGTACTCGAGCACAATCTGCAGGTAAATCGGCAGTGCGATCATCGTGCCGCCCAGCGCGATCTGCTGCAGCAGCTGCCCGGAAACCCCGAACTTGAAGAGCTTGGCCTTGAACAGGTCCGGATCCAGCAGCACCGCCTGGCCCGCACGCTTGCGCCGCACCAGCCACCAGGCCAGGGTCCCGAGCGAGACCGCACCCAGCGCCAGAAGCAGGCCTACCGCCTCGCCGCCTTCTTGCCACACGAGGATGCCGAGCACGATGCCGCCCATGCCCAGAACCGACAGGATGGCACCCACCACGTCCACGCGGCGCGATCCGGTGTACTCCACGTCACGAATCAGCCTGATGCTGGACAGCACGACGACGATGACGACGTCTTCCAGCAAGAACGCGATCCGCCACGACAGGTAGGTCGTGATGAACCCGCCCAGCAGCGGGCCGACGGCGGCGGCAATCGCGGCCGCGGCTCCGACGAGGGCGTAGGCCTGACGTTGCGCGGCACCCTCGAAGTTGCCGTGGATCAGTGACTGCATCGCCGGCAGCAGGAGCGCTGCGCCGATCCCGCCCACGATCGCCCAGAAGACGATAACCGCGGTCAGGCCCTGCGCCAGAGCCATGGCCAGGGCACCAATCCCGTAACCGAGCAGGCCCAGCACGTACGCGCGCTTGCGCCCGATCAGATCGCCCACCTTGCTGCCAATCAAGATGAACGCCGCCGACACCAGCGCCTCAAGCGCGATCGCGGACTGAACCCCGCTGACGGTCGTATGCAGATCGTGAACGACCGATGCGATGGACACGTTCATCACCGACGTGTCGACGACCAGGACGAACATCGCCATCGCCAGCAAGACGGCCAGCCTACGGTCTCCCTTGGCCATCGCCGGAGCGCTGGCGCCGGATTCGCCAGTCATAGCAGGCTCACCATCCCGACGGTCATGTGCTTCGGCTGAAGGCAAGCCGCATGCCTTGCGCCCCATCGCGCTCGAATATGACCTGATCATGCCCTGGCCAGACGAGAACCGTACTACAGCGCGCTACCAACGGGACGGGCGGGTGGGGAATGGCCGGTCCGGTCGGCGACTTCTCACAGACCGCACTGCGATCGCCGGCATCAAACTCGTCGGTGTAGCCGTCATCTGGCCGGCCGCAACGATGGGGCTGGCGGCGCTGAACCACCTCCACCTCCAGTGCGGCCGATCACAGGTCTGCGCGGATGCCGCCGTCTGCGGCCAGCTGAGCTGCCACGGCCTGATCGACGTTCCCGTGGATGTTGCCGGCACCGATGCGGTCGAGGACGCCATCGCGCGCTAGCAACTCGCGGACCGCCGGCTTAACCCGGGCCAGCCGCAGGTTCACCCCGGCGTGCCCGGTGAGATCGAGGATTTCGTGCATCTTCGCTGACCCCTGGGAGTCGATGAAGTCCATTCCCTCGCAATCGAGCACGATCCCGGTGACGCCGGGCGTGGATAGTGCGACCTCCCGGACCCGGTCCTCCAGAGCATCTGAGGTGGCGAAGAACAGGCCGCCGTCCAGCCGGAGGACGAGCACCCCGGGGAACCGCTCGTCGCCGGGGTGCTCGTCCAGTTCCCGGAAGGCCTGAGTGCCCGGCTCCCGTCCCAGCAGCGGCATCCGGGGGCGCGTCGCCACGGAGATGAGCCAGATCAGCGAGAGCCCGATCCCGATCATCACCCCGGCCAGCACGCCGACCAGGAGGGTCCCGGTGATCGCCGCGATCGCGATCCAGAAGTCGAGACGCTGCACCCTGGCCAGACGGCGCATCTCGGGCACGTCCATCATCCCCATGACCACTGCCTCGATGATCAGGGCAGCGAGCACGGGCTTGGGCAGATTGGAGAAGAGCGGCGCGAGCACCAGAAGAGTGAGCAGCACCATCACGCCGGAGGTAAGCGACGCCAGGCCGGTACGCGCGCCCGCATGATCGTTCAGTGAGCTCGCGGACAGGCTGGTGGAAACCGGCATTCCCTGGAGGAGGCCAGCGCCGGCATTCGCGATGCCCTGAGCGGCCGATTCTTGGTTGATGTCGATGCGATAGCGGTGCCGGGCTGCGAATGTCCTGGCGTCGCCGGCGGTCTGGGAGAACCCGATGAGGACCAGGGCCACCGCCGCCAGGGCAATCGTGCTCGCATGATCGCGCAGCAGCGAGACGTCGGGTACCTGCAGGGACGGCAGCCCTCTGGGCACCTCGCCGACCAGGGCCACGCCGTGAGCGCCGAGATCGAACAGCCATGACGCCACCAGGCCGCCGACGACCAGGACAAGGGCACCGGGGATGCGCGGCGCGATCACCCGCAGCCCGAACACCACCACCAGCGCGGCTGCGCCGACGACCACGGTTACCAGCTGGGCGTCGCCGAGCGTCCCGAGCCAGGGCCACAGTTCCTGGATCTCGTTCGCGTCGTCCTTGTGCCAGGGAGCTTGGGCAGCTCGCCGATCACGACGTCGATCGCCGCTCCGAACAAGAAGCCGGTGACCACGGCCCGCGAGAGGAACTGCGCGATCCAGCCCATCTTGAGTACCGCGAGGAGAAGGAACAGCACGCCGGAAACGAGGGTGATCATCGCGACCAGGGACGCCGCGTCCTGGACTCCCTTAATCCCGGCCACCGCGACGGCGCTCGCCGCCACGGCCGCCAGTCCCGAACTCGGACCGGTCGAGATCTGCCTGCTGGTCCCGAAGACCGCATAAAGGATCGCACCGGCAGCCGCCGCGTAGAGGCCGTTCTGCAGCGGGATCCCCGCGATCCCGGCGTAGCCGAGGTACTTCGGAACGATCATGGCATCGACGGTGACCCCGGCGATGAGATGACCTCTGAGCCAGCGGCGCTCGTAAGAGCGGAGCCATCCGGCCATAGGAACGAAGCGCCATCGGTGCCCGGCTGGACCAGCGGGGCTGTCATCGGCTCGGCCCTGGTAGACCCGGAACTGGTTGCCCATCCTCCAGCACCGTCCTTCCCGGTGAGGCGTTCGAGTGGCGCACCGAGCTGGACAAGCGCGTGACCCATGCTGCCGGCGGCCGACGACGGCCGTGATACGCAGTCACCATGGCCGGTCATGTCGCGGGTGAACACTAGCAACATCGTCAGAGCGATCGCGAAAGGCTGACCCGCGGGCATCCTGACGGCGACCAGGACCGGGCCGGCCAGGGCGGTGCCGAAAGACGATCCCAGGTTGGAGACGCTGCGGGACAGGCCGGAAATGTCACCCAGGTCGGCGTCGGGGAAATTGACTGGACGATGCTTGACCGAGGAGGTCAGCATGATCCCCACCCCGGCACCAACAGCAGAAGCCCGGCACCCAGGTCCAGATGTCCGAATGTGCCTGTACCAGGGCCAGCAGCAAGATCATGCCGATCGCAGCGACCAGAAGCTGCTAGCCGAGGGTGGCGACGAGGATCGCCTTGATCGTGTGCAGCCGGTTTTCGGCCTGGTCGAACACGATGCTGGCACCGGATTCGAAGACCTCGTCGGTCACCTCGAGGCCGGAGGTCATGCCGGTGTGCTCCATCATCTCGCGGCCGACGGTCGTGTTGGGGGCGTGGAACGCCGGCAGGCAGTGCATGAACTTGACCCTGGGGTTGCCGGCGCCCTTCATCAGCGCGGCGTTGACCTGGTAGGGCTTGAGGAGCCGGACACGTTCTGTCCAGACGTCTTTGGGCTCGCCCATGGACACCCACACGTCGGTATGGATGAAGTCGACTCCATCGACGGCCTCGGCCGCGTCGTCGGTCACGGTGATCCGCGCGCCGGTTCGCTGCGCGACCTGGTGGGCCAGATCCACGACATCCTTGGGGGGCTGCAGGTCCCTGGGGCCCGCCAGGCGGACATCGCTGCCCATCAGCGCGCCCATGACCAGCAGCGAGCGGCCCATGTTGAACCGGCAGTCGCCGGTGAACGCATAAGCGATGGCGTCGTAGGGCTTGTTACTGGCCTCGTGCATGGTCAGGAAGTCGGCCAGCATCTGCGTAGGGTGCCACTCATCGGTCAGCCCGTTGTACACGGGCACGCCCGCGTGCTCGGCCAGGGTCTCTACATCGACCTGGCGGTTGCCCCGGTACTCGATCGCGTCGTACATCCGGCCCAGCACCCGCGCGGTGTCGGCGATGGACTCCTTGTGACCCATTTGCGAGCCGGAAGGGTCAAGGTAGGTCACGTGCGCGCCCTCGTCGTAGGCCGCCACCTCGAACGCCGACCGGGTCCGGGTGGAGGTCTTCTCGAAGATGAGCGCGATCTCCTTGCCCGCCAGCCGCCGGCCTTCGGTGCCGGCGTACTTCGCGATCTTGAGCGCCTCCGAGAGCTTCAGCAGGAAGCTGAGCTCGCGCGGCTCGAAGTCAATCTCCTTGAGGAAGCTGCGATTGCGCAGGTTGAATCCCATCTCATCTCCTGGTTCAGAACGCCGGGTCGCGCTCGATCGGGCAGGTCATGCAGTGACCGCCGCCGCGGCCCTTACCGAGCTCGAAGCCCTCAATCGTGATCACTTCGATGCCCGCCTTGCGCAGCGCGGCGTTGGTGCCGGTGTTGCGCTCGTAGGCCACGACAACTCCGGGCTCGAGCGCGACCACGTTGTTGCCGTCGTCCCACTGCTCGCGCTCGGCCTCGAAGGAGTCGCCGCCGGTCTCGACGACGCGCATCTCGTCTATGCCCAGGGCCCTGGCCATCAGCTCGGGCAGCGATCCCTGCTGTTCCTCGACCACGAGGTCCTCGGCCGCCTCGCCCGGCCGGATCGCCCAGGTCCGCGCCCCGCCGACCACCTGCGGGAACAGGGTGACCAGGTCGCGGTCGCACATCGTGATGACCGTGTCCAGGTGCATGTAGCTGCGTGACTTGGGCAGGTGCACCGCCAGCACCTGGGTCGCCGACCCGGCCCGGAACAGCGACCGCGCGATCCACATCACCGCCTGCGGCGTGGTCCGCTCGCCCATCCCGATCATCACCGTGCCATTGCCGATCGGCTGCACATCGCCGCCCTCAACATGGCAGCGGCCCCAGTCCTCGTCCGACCCGCCCAGCCAGACCGGGAACTGCTGGCCGGCGAACACCGGATGGAACCGGTAGATCGTTTCCATGATCATCGTCTCCGGCACGCGGGCCGGCTTGGTCATCGGGTTGATCGTGACCCCGCCGAAGATCCAGCACGACGGGTCGCGCTGGAACAAGAAGTTCGGCAGCGGCGGCAGCAGCATGGACGTCGGATCGGCCGACTGCCACGCCAGCCCCGCGTCCTCGCGGACGTCGGCCTTGGTGATCCCCCCGATCAGGAACTCCGCCAGCATCGCCGCATCGGCCGTCTCGACCCACTCGCGGCCACGCCGCGAGGCGACGACCCCCACCTGCCGCTCACTCAGGATGTGGCCGCACACCCAGTCCCTGGCCTCGGGCTTGGCCAGCGCCTCGGCCAGCAGCCGCTCGGCCAGGAAAACCTCCACGCCCCGGTCGCGCATCACCTCGACGAACATGTCGTGCTCGGCCTTGGCCCTGGCCACCCAGATCACGTCGTCGAACAGCAGTTCCTCGGCGTTCGACGGCGTCAGCCGGCTGTGCTCCAGGCCCGGCCGGTGCACTATGACCCGGCGCAGCCTTCCCACCTCGGAATACACTCCCAATGGCATGTTGATCACCTCGTAGTTTCTGTGAGCGGGGCCTTTCGCTGGGCCCGTAGCTGGAAGGCCTTGTCGACCCCGACGACCGCGGGGGCGAGGAGTGACAGGGCGAGCACGACCACCCACTGCCGCCCGCTGAGCGACTCGGTGTCGAGCAGGCGCTGGAGCATGCCCAGTTCCACGGCGGCCCAGGTAAGGATCCATCCGAGGATGATCCAGCCCAGGAAGGGGAATACCGGCGAGGCCCAGGGCGCCTCGCGCTCGCGTCGCAGCACCAGGCCGATGTTGACCGCGCTGAACGAGACGATCGCAAAGGCCATAGTCATGGAGGCCGATGGATGCGTGGTGCTCGGTGCGTCCGGCCCCCACTCGAGCACGGCGAGGGCGGTGGCGGCGAGCACGAACCCGGTGACGAACCAGCGGATGATCTGGGGCCGGTTGACGATCTTCGTGCCGGGCCTGCGCGGCGGACGCTGCATGACCCCGGGGTCGGGCACGTCGACGATGAACCCGATGACCACGGTGATGACGACGAAGAACTTGCAGAACAGCAGCTGCAGCGGGAACAGGGCCACGCCGCCGTTGATGTTGAGGATGGTCGCGTACACCATCAGCTGCAGCACCGACGACAGGATGGTCAGCTGCAGCCTGATGTAGGTGGAGATCCGGCGGTAGATGTCGCGGCCCAGGTCGACGGCCTTGACCAGGGTGGCGAAGTTGTCGTCGGTCAGAACGATCTTCGCCGCCTGCTTGGACACCTCCGAGCCGCTGCCCATGGCCACGCCGATGTCGGCCTGCTTGAGCGCGGCGGCGTCGTTGACGGCGTCTCCGGTCATCGCGACCACTTCACCGGACTCCTGCATGAGCTTGGCCAGCCGCAGCTTGTCCTCGGGCGCTACCCGGCCGAACACGTGCAGCTCGGGAAGGCGCTCGATCACCTCGGTATCCGGCAGGTGCTGCAACTCGGTGCCAGTGATCACGCCGGGCCCGAGCCCCAGCTCGTCCGCGATCGCGCGCGCGGTCACCGTGTGATCGCCAGTGATCATCCGCACGTCAATACCGGCGCTCAGGGCGACGTGCACCGCGTCCCTGGCCTCGGTGCGCAGCGGATCCATGATCCCGACCAGCGCGACCAGCACAAGATCGGTGACGGCCGCCATCGGGTCGGCCAGCGCCGCGGACATCGCCGCGTCGTCGAGGTCACGGGCCGCGAACGCGAGCACCCGCAGCCCGCGCTCGGACAGCTGGCGGTTGGCGGCCAGGATCTCGTCGCGTACGGCGGCGATCGGCACCTGCTCGCCGTGCCACAGGGCCCGGCCGCAGTGCTCCACGACCACGTCGGGCGCGCCCTTGACACTCTCGAAGTGCGACTGGGTCAGGATCCCGCCGGCCAGCCAGTCCGGGCGGTCGTGGAAGGTGGCCATGAACTTGTACTCGGAGTCAAACGGCACCTCAGCCCGGCGCGGCAGGGTTTGCCTGGTCTGCTCGGCGTCGGCGCCCATTTTCGCGGCCAGTACCACGAAGGCCGCTTCGGTCGGGTCGCCGATGACCGACCCGTCGTCGGCGACCGTGGCATCGGTGCACAGCGTCAGGCCCAGGGCCAGGCGGTGGAAGTCCGGTGCCGCTCCCCCGGCTGCCCCCAGGATCGCTCCCGTCTTCTGGTAGCCGGGGCCTTCGATCTTGAACCAGTCACCGCCGGCCAGCATGGTGGTCGCGGTCATCGCGTTCAGCGTCAGCGTGCCGGTCTTGTCGCTGTTGATAACGGTGGTCCCGCCCAGGGTCTCCACGTCCGACAGCGACTTGACGACCGCCTTGGCCTCCACCAGGCGGCGCGCTCCCGAGGACAGCATGGCCTGCACGAACGTCGGCAGGCCGGTCGGGATGGCCGCGATCGCGGTCGAGATGCACAGCAGCACCAGGGTCGTGGTGTCCTGGCCCCGCGCGATGCCGAAGACGGCGATTATCACCACGGCGATGAAGGCGATCAGCCCGAACACCTTGGTCATGCCGTCGAGTTCGCGCTGCAGCGGCGACCGGGTGCGCTTGGTCGCCGTCACCAGGCCGGCGATCTTGCCCATCTCGGTCGCCTGGCCGGTGGCAGTCACCACGATGGCCGCCGAGCCGCGGGTGACCTGGGTGTTCTGGAACACCAGGTTCGTGCGGTCGCCGAGCGCGACCTCCCCCTCGGGAAGGGTTACCCGGTCCTTGGCTATCGGGGCGCTCTCGCCGGTGAGCGCCGCCTCCTGCACTTCGAGCGTGGCGGAGGTGAGGATCCTGCCGTCCGCCGGGACGACGTCACCTGCCTCCAGCAGCACCACGTCACCCGGCACGAGCTGGGTCGATTCGAACTCCTCGACCTGGCCGGATCGCCGCACCCTGGCCCTGGGCACCTGGAGCTGCGCGAGCGCCTCCACGCTGGCCCTGGCCTTCAGCTCCTGGGCAGAGCCCATGACGACGTTGAACGTCACCAGCCCCAGCACCACGACACCGGTCGCCACCTGCGCGATCCCGAAGCTGGCCACGCAGACGATCAGCAGCATGATGTTCATCGGGTTGGCCAGCTGCCCCCGCGCGACCACCCAGACGCTGGGCGGCGGCTCCACCGGCAGCTCATTGGGCCCGTACTGGGCCAGCCGGTGCTGTACCTCGCCGGCGCCCAGCCCCTGGCCAGGTTCGACATTCATCGCCCTGGCCGCTTCCTCCGCGGACAGGGCGTACCAGGCGGCGTGCTCGGCGGGCTGCTTGGTGGTGGTCATTATCGGCTCCCTTAAGACCTAGCTCGTAACCTGGACCCGCTTGGCCCGGTCCGCCCGCACCCGTTTCCACCAGAAGTCCAGGACGACGCCGAGCACGATGATGCCCAGCAACGCGGCGACCGACGCCGGCTCGTGGATGAGGGTAGTGAACACGAAGACCACCAGTACCACGCCCGCCGAGCCGATCGCTAGCGCGAGAATGAAGGGTTTCGCGCCGGTCTCGGACCGGACCCGGAAGTGGGCCGCGGTGATCAGCGTGAAGATCAGCAGGGCCACGGCGCTGCCGATGGAGGCGATCGCGTCCAGGTTGAACACCACGGCCAGGATGAGGCACGCCGCCGCCTCGATCAGCAGCCCGGCCGACACCCGCCCGCCGAGCTTGCGCGCCATCAGCGGCGGGAACTGCCCCGTTTCCGCCAGCCGCTCGGACAGTCCGGGGGCCGGGTACAAGCCCGCGTTCGTGGCCCCGGCCGTGGCGAACAGGGCGGTGATGCTCATCAGCCAGTAGCCCGCCTGGCCGAGCGTGGGCTCGGCGGCCACGGCCAGCGCGGTGCCTCCCGAGGAGATCACCTTCTCCACGGAGAGCGTGCCGAACACGCCCAGCGCGATGGCGATATAGATGACCGTCGCGATCCCGAGCGCGATGAACATCGCCCGCGGCAGCTGGCGGGACGGGTTGCGCAGGTCTTTCGCGGTGAAGGTGATGATGCCGAAGCCCAGGAACGCGAAGAAGGTCAGCGCCACGCTCGAGATGATGTCCTTCCACGATGGGTACTTCGACGGCGCCAGCAGCGACGCGTGGATGTTGACCAGCAGGACCACCGCGAAGACGGTGAGGATCCCGATGACGATCACGACGATCACGCTCTGCGCGTTCGCCACCAGCTTGGACCCGACGATGTTCACCCCGGTCATGACGAGGATGATCAGCGCCGCGAATACCTTGATCCAGACGGCGTTCTCTTCCCCGGTGAGCATGGAACTGGCGTAGCTGCCGAACGAGACCGCCACCATCGCGGTCACGATGGCGTTGGCCAGGTAGACCAGCCACGCGGTGACGCCGGTGAAATGACCATCGCCGAACCCCCGCGCGACGTACTCCAGCATGCCCCCGCCGCTCGGGTACCGCGCGCCGAGCTTGGCGAACGAGTAGCCCTGCAGCATCGCGATGGCCCCGGCGATCAGGAACGACACCCACACCGCCGCCCCGGCCACCTCGCCGGCCGCGCCCAGCAGGGCGAAGATCCCCGCGCCCACCATCGACCCGACGCCGATGAACGCGGCCTCGCGCACCGTCAGAAACTTTTGCCCTGGCGGTGATCCGGCCTTGGTCTGGTCCATCTGCGCTGCGCCTCCGTCTTTTGCCGCATTCTGTTCCGGCCATTTCGCGGCGTCGTCACCCATTGGAGGGTGATCCCGGCGCTTGGCGTTCAGCTGCGGCCGGCGGCAGCGAGGGCGCGGGCGGCCCGGCTTTAACGGTGCCGCCGGCCCTGTTCCGGCGGATCGCTTGGCGTACTTCGGAGACCACGATGATGGACAATGCGACCTCCGTGCCGATGAGCCATTGCTAGAGGTCGAGGCTGAATGCCTCGCCCGCCCTTTCCGCCCGTCACCCGGCCCCCCGGCGCGTGACCACGTTCGTGCCGGCCTTCCCCGCGACGATCCCGGCGATGTCAGCGAGCGAGCCGATCGCCGCCCGGCCACCCGTCTTCGCGGTGAAACGGGCGGCCGCCTCGACCTTGGGGCCCATGGACCCGGCTGCGAACTGATGGCTGGCCAGCTCCTCCGGCGTCACCTGGCTCAGCAGCCGCTGGTCCGGCGTCCCCCAGCTGAGGTAGACCCCGTCCACGTCGGTGGCCATGAGGTACAGGTCCGCGCTCACCTCCTCGGCGAGCAGCTCGCCGGCGAGGTCCTTGTCGATGACCGCCTCGACGCCCGTCAGCTCGCCGGATCCTGAAGCCGGGTACATGGTCGGGATGCCCCCGCCGCCCGCGCAGATGACCACGGCTCCCCGCTCCAGCAGCCAGGTGATCGGCTGGATCTCCAGAATGCGCCGGGGCTCGGGAGACGGCACCACCCGCCGCCAGGAGTCACCGTCCGGCCGGAACTGCCACCCCTCCTGCGCGGCCAGCCGGTCGGCGGCCGCCCTGGGATAGACGGGCCCGACGAACTTCGTCGGGCTGGCGAACGCCGGGTCGTCCGGGTCTACCACGATCATGGTGAGCAAGGTCGCCACCTGGGTCTGCGGCGGCAGCAGGCTCCGCAATTCCTGCTGGATCAGGTAGCCGATCATGCCCTGGGTGCCCGCGTCCAGCACGTCCATCGGGTAGGGCTCGGCGCTGGTGTACGCCTGCGCCTGCAGGGCCAGCAGGCCCACCTGCGGCCCGTTGCCGTGGACGACCACGATGCTGTGCTCGGCGGCCAGCGGCGCGATCGCCTCGGCGGCGATCTTGACGTTGCGCCGCTGGACCTCGGTGGTCATCGGGTCGCTGCGCCGCAGCAACGCGTTGCCGCCTAGCGCGATCACGATCCGCATGCTCAGCCTCCTGACATGGTGCCTGGCCTCAAGGGGTGACGGCTGGCGGTTACCGGTAGGGCGGCACGGGCTCCGGCTGGCTCATATGGCGGCGCTGGGCCAGGTAGACGGGAATCCCGAGCAGCAGCGCGCCCGCGGCCAGGATGAACGGCGCCCAGTAGACCCAGAAGCTCTGACCGGTGTTGCGCGAGTACCAGATGAACAGGATCGAGAACACCAGCGACAGCCCGGCGATGATCATGTCCCGGGCCAAGCGCGGGGTCTGCAGCGTGCGGTGGTCGACCCAGCGCCACTTCAGCTGCGCGAGCGCCGAGAAGCCGTACGGGATGGCGGCGGTGATGCCGGTCATCAGCACCAGGGTGGTGAAGACCGTCGCCCCGTTCGAGCCCAGATAGTTGATGATCATCGCGGCCGAGGCCAGCACGGTGGAGGCGATGATGCCGTAGGCGGGCACGCCGTTCTTGGAGATGCGCTTGAACCGCTCCGGGAACAGGCCGTCGCTCGCGGCGGCCAGGGGCATCTCGGCGCAGATCATGGTCCAGCCGTTGAGGGCACCGAAGCCGGAGATGATGACCGCGATGGCCATCACGTTGCCGGCCCAGGTGCCGCCGAAGATCGCGTTGGCCGCGTCGGAGAACGGAGCGGTCGCCGTGGCGAGCTTGGAGGTGGGCACGATGCCGAACACGGCGATGAGCGAGAGCATGTAGACCACCGCGGTCGCGATCGTGCCCAAGATGGTGGCACGGGGAATGTTGCGGTCGGGGTTGCGCACTTTCGCGGCCGCCACCGCGGCGGTCTCCACGCCCAGGTAGCTGAACAGGGCGATGGCCATCCCGCCGCCGATCGCGTTGACCGCGCTCTCCTGGCTGACGTTCCAGGGCGTGAAGTTGGCGCGGCTGATGAAGAACAGGCCGACGGTCGACATGAACGCCAGCGCCGCGAACTTCACGATGGTGGTCACCACCTGGACTGACCCCATGTTCTTGACCCCGGACAGGTTGATCGCCGCCGGGATCCACAGCCCTACCAGCACCAGCAGCACCGACAACAGCTTGTTGTGGCCGGTGTTGATGAAGTGCTCGACGTACAGGACCCAGCCGACGGCGATCGCCGCATTGCCCGCCCACGCGGTGATCCAGTAAGACCACGCGTTCGCGAACCCGAGCCGGTTGCCGAACGCTACCCGCGCGTAGGCGTACGGGCCGCCGTCGGCCGGCAGCCGCCGCGACAGCGAGGCGAACAGCAACGCGAGCGCGAGCGCGCCTACGGTCGTCAGTGCCATCGACACCAGCGTGATGGGGCCGTAGAACGCCAGCGAGGTCGGCAAGTTGAAGATGCCGACGCCGATGATGCTGCCCACGATCAGCGCCATCGCCGCGGTCAGGCCGAACTGATGCGGCTTTTCCGCTATTGCCGGCTTACCGGCAGTTCCCGGCGCACCGCCGGAGACGTCAACCTGATCCGCCATCTGGCTCTCCCTAGCACGGCGACGACACAAGCAACCGCCTGATCCCGCTCCAGCACGAGACCGCACCAGGATTCTGATTAATCGCGCCCAGCCCGGCGTCACCCATCCGAGGGTGATTATCTGCCATTTCCCAGCGCCGCCGCGGCACGGCTCGGCTCCGATGAACGGGAAGTGAACAATGCACGTCAAAACGGCAGCGCCGACTCCCCCGTTATGCAGGCCGCGACCACTATCCGCCCTTCACCGCGCCTGTTCTTGGGAATTTCCTGCTCAGAGCAATTGCAGGTCGACGGCCCGCTCGATGGCCTCCGATCGCGACGTCACCCCGAGCTTCCGGTAGATCGACCGCAGATGGGTCTTCACCGTGTTGCGCGAAACGTAGAGGGTTGCCGCCATCTGCAAGTAGGTGCTGGTCGGCAGTAGCTTCAGGATGCGCAACTGGGCGGCGGTCAAGGGCTCGGTGAGCACGGGACGGGACCGGGCGGCGGCCGACTGCGCGGCGCGCACGTCGAGGGCCGCGCCGATCAGCTGCTCGGTGAACGGGCCCGGCCGCGCATGCGCCGCATGCTCGACCAGGTAACCAGTGACCTGGGGTGCGGTCGTGACGACCGTGTTGAGGAAACCCCCTTGATCTGCTGCCTGTAGAGCGCGGCCCAGGATGCCATAGGCCATGGGGTCACCGCGCCCGATCGCGGCCGCGGCCAGCAGGATCTGGCGCACCAGCGATAGCCGCGGCGTCAGCTCAGCCAGCGAGGGCGACTGCAGGTGTTCCAGCGCGCTCTGGTGGTCGCCGGCCGCGAGCGCGATCCTGGCCAGCAGCAAGCCGCGGCGGGTGGCGGGGAGCCCGCTGGCCAGCTCTCCAGCGGAGCGCAGGTCGCCGAGCGACAGCCGCAGCAGTGCCTCAAGCTCATCGGCGCGCGCCAGCAGCACGGGGCTGGCCTCGGGCACGACCAGGCGCGCGGCCTCCGCGGTCGCCAGCGCGTCACGGACCTGCCCGCGCGCCGCCCAGATCTCGGCCCGGTCGAGCAGCGTGAGGAACTCGAAGAGGGGCCGCCGCCGCTCGGTGATCGACAGCGCTCGCTCAGTGAGCTGCTCGGCGGTGTCGAGGTCTCGTTGTTCCAGCGCCAGGCCGGCCAGCGCGCGCAGGTGGTCCACGGCGAAGAAATGCTGGTCGAATCCGAGCCGCCTGGCGTCCGCCTCGGCGGACCTGGCGGCGTCGGCGGCGTCGGCGAGGTGACCGGACTGAAACGACGCCAGCGCCCGCGCACCCGGCACGAGCACCAGCCTGGCCGCCTCGCTGAGCGCGGGCATCGCCAGGGCCGCCGCCGCCTCCTGCGCAATGGCCTGACCATCGTCCAGGCAGTTATAGACACGCAGGAGGATCAGCGGGACGACGGTGGTCCACTCGTCCTGAATCAGCGTCTTCTTCTGGACGGCCCGCGCGCTGGCGGCCTCGGCGATGGCCTCGTCCAGCCGGCCGAAGATTCCGTGGCGGAATGACCGCATGGCCGCCAGCCGGGCGGCCAGCGCAGACTCGGACGGGATCGGCGGCTGGACGTGCTCCAGCAGGTCTAGGTACTCGCTGCCACGAGCAGTGTCACCCCAGATCAGCAGGTCGCTGGCCAGGGCCAGCAGCCGGTCGGGGGCATCCGCAAGCAACGAGGGAGGGATCTGGCTGAGGTCGGGGGCAGCCGGCAGGTCTGGCTCGTGCAGGAAGTCGGGCACGACCCGCTCCTGGAGGAGGGCCAGCGCCCGGTCAACCTGCTCTGCCGCCAGAAAGTGGCGGGCCGCACGCCGGGTGTCACCCGCCAACTCGAACCATTCGCCCGCCCGCAGCTGGAGCGCACGCTCACGCTCGGTGTCCCTGGCCCGCAGCTCAGCCCGCAGCAACCGGCGGACCAGATGGTGATAGCGGAAGCTGGTTCTCTCGTCATCGAGTGCCACCAGGAACAGATTGCCCGCGTCGATGCGGCGCAGCAGCGCCGCCGCGTCCCGCCTCGCGGTGATAGCCGCGCACGCGTCCGCGGTCAGCTCGCCGAGGATGGAGGCGTCGAGCATGAACTGGAGGATCTCCGGTGGCTGCTGATCGAGGACTTCGGAGATGAAGTACTCCGCGATCGGGTAGCTGCGGACGTCCAGCGCGTGCGCTACCCGCACTGGGTCCCCGGTGCGGCGCAGCGACAGCGCCGCCATCTGCAGGGCCGCGGGCCACCCTTCGCTTCGCTGATGAAGGACCGCAAGCTCTGGGCCGCCCACCTGGACGCCGAAGTTGGCCAGCAGGTCGCGGGTTTCGGCCAGGGAGAAATACAGGTCACGATCGCGCAGCTCGCACAGCTCACCCGACATCCGCAGCCGGTGCAGCCGCAGCGGAAGGTCGTCCCGGCCCGCCAGCAACAGCTGAGCGTTCCCGGCCGGCCAGCGCTCGACCAGATCGGTCATGTCCCTGGAGACCGCGGCCGCCGCGGTATGGAAGTCGTCGACGATGATCGCCGACCCGGCGGGCAGCTGCGTGGCGTCGTTCGCGATCGACGCGGTGACGTCGGCCGACATGACGCTGTCCATCGCGAGCAGGTTGGCGGCGTCGGTACCGAACCCCGGCGCCATCGTCTGGGATGCCTCGATGAAGCCGGCCCAGAAACGGACCGGGTCGGCGTCGGCTCGGTCGCACGACAGCCATGACGTCACGCCAGGGGGCCGTGTGGCCGCCCAGCCCGACAGCAGCACGCTCTTGCCAGCGCCAGCCGAACCGACCACCACCGTCAGGCGTTTGCCTGCTCCCGCCGTCAGCTGGTCATGCAGCGCCGGTCTGGTGACCAGCGTGGTGGGCAGCATCGTCGGCCGGAACTTCGACAGCGCAAACCGTGCCCCGTGTGAGGCGCCGGGCTTAATGATGCCTTGAGTCACGACATCTCTCCTGCAGGTCCGTCCCACGACGGTAGCCCCCGCGCGCAGCGCTTACCTCATTGGGAAGGTCCCTGTAACCGCATTGTAGGGCGGGACCCCGGCTGGCGAAGTCAAACAGTTCGTGAACGCTGACGAGCGCGGGTCACCCCTGGGGGGGTGATGACGCCGGGCCTGCCGGGAGGCACTCTGGCGGCACGGTGATTCGGCAGACTGCGGGGCGCGATCCTGGTGAAACCACAGACGTATGAGATCACTTTCATCGGTCAGGCGGGCACCGCGCTGACGTCGGAGTTCGACGACTGCGAGGTCACCGTGGGCAACGGCACCACGACTCTGCGCGCCGAATTGCCCGATAGAGGAGCCCTTTCCGGGCTCGTGCAGCGGATCACCGGCTTCGGGCTTGACGTGATCCACTTGCATCTCGTAGCGCCGCCCCCCGACCAGTGACCGGTCTCGCCCAGATGAGGACGCTGGATCCGCGGCGCTCGCGATTCCTCGCGTCTGCCTAGGCTGATGCCGTGCTCGAGGACACATACCCAGTGCAGTGGACAGGCCGGCAACTCCACCTCCCCGCGGGCCGGCCGCAAGCGCCCAGTGAACAGCTCCGGGGCATCTATCATGCACGCCATGGCAGCGGCCTCATCGGCGGGACAGTACGGCGGGTGGGCCTATGTAGCGGTCTTCGCGCTGATGGCGCTGTCGTTCGCCGGGATACCGGCGATCGGGGCGGCGGTCGTGGGCTATGCCTCTGTGGTGGCCAGCCAGGGCAAGCTCAACATCTTTCTGGTGCTGATCGTGGCCGTGCTAGGCGCCGAGGCCGGCGGCCTGGCTGGTTACGGCATCGGCGACCGGTGGGGCCGCAAGCTCCTGGACCGCCCCGGCCGTTGGCAGGAGCGGCTGCAGAAAGCCCTGGCCAGGGCAGAGGCGATCTACGCGAAGTGGGGACGGCTGGCCGTCTTCTTCACCTCAACCATGGTCTCGGGCGTCCTGAGAATGAAGTACTCCCAGTTTGTCGTGTGGAACTTTGTCGTCGGCGCGGTGTACGTGCTGTCGGTCGGGCCCGCCGCCTATGGCGCGGGCAAGGTCGAGGCCGGGGAGCAGGACGGAGCCAGCCTGAGCGCGCTAGTGGCCGGGCTGGCTATCGCCGCCGGGTGCGCCGTGCTCGGGGTGAGGTATTACCGCCGCCGCAGGGCCCGAAGATTGCTGGCGGGCGGCAGCCCGCACGAGGTCAGCGGGGAATCACGATGACCACGGCCGCGGCATGAGCGAGCGGCGGTCCCGCGGCACCGGCGGCGATGAGGGATCGGGGCTGGCCGAGGGGGTTATCGGGCCGGCGCGGGTGATCGCGTTTGGCGCGAGCAATGTGGCCCCGGCCGGTGCGGTCGTCGGCGGCCTGGTCATCGTCGTGTCGTACGCCGGGTTCGCGTCTCCGCTAGTCGTCCTCATCGCGTTCGCTGCGTCGCTATGCTGCGCCAGCAGCATCGCCGAGTTCGCCCGCCGACTGCCCTCGGCGGGCTCGCTCTACACCTATAACAGTCGCGGGCTCGGCCAGACCGGGGGGTTTCTCACCGGCTGGATGATGGTTTTCGCCTACGCCCTGTACGTACCGGCCGGTATCGCACTGACCAGCGCGTACGCGGCGCAGCTCGGGGCGGATGTGCTGCACGTGACCATCGCGGCCTGGGTGCTGTTCCTGGTCATCCTGGGGGCGGTCGCGCTGGTCGCCTACCTGGGCATCCGGACCTCGTCCTCGGCCGACCTGGTCCTCGTGGCCGGGGAGGTGGCCATCATCGCGGCGCTGGCCGTCACGATCCTGGTCAAGATCGGGCCCGGGCATTACACGACCGCGGTCTTCTCCCCGGCGTCGTCGCCGAACAGCCAGCTCACCGACATCACCAATGCGATGATCTACGGCATCACCGCCTTCGCCGGCTACGAGGCGGCCGCCGCGCTCGGTGAGGAGGCCAGGAACACGCGCCGCTCGATCCCGGCCAGCATTATCGGCGTGGTCATCGTGACGGGGGTCTTCTATCTGCTGGTCATTCTCGCGGAAGCGTACGGTGTCGGCCCCAGGGGCGTCCCCGGCCTAGCCCGGCAGGCCAGCCCGCTGGGCTACCTGACCAGCCAGTACTGGTCGCCGTCGGCCATCTGGGTAATCGACCTGGTGGTCGTGCTCACCGGGCTCGGCTTCGTCATCGCGTCGTGCAACGCGGCCATCCGGGTCCTGTTCGCCATGGGTCGCGAACGAGCGCTGCCGGCCTCACTCGCGCGGCTGTCGGGCCGCCGTACCCCGGTCGTCGCGATCGGCTGCGTCACCGCGCTCGCGCTCACGCTCGGGCTGCCCCTGACCTACGCCTACGGCGGCGCGCGCACGTTCGGCTACCTCGCCGGGGCCGGCGGCCTCTCGGTGGTGCTGATCTACCTGGCCGTGAACGTTGCGACCATCCGCGCGTTCCGCACCGAGTTCCGCGACCAGTTCCGGCTCGGGCGGCATCTGCTGCTGCCGGCCACGGCTGCCGTGCTGCTGACCTTCCCGCTATGGGGGGTCCTCCACCCCCATGCTCACCGGCTGGCGGACCTGCTGCCCTTCACCGCGCTGGCCTGGCTCGGCGTCGGCGCCATCGCCGCCGGCATCTTGCGGGCCCGGCGGCCCGCAAGCTTCGAGACGCTGGGCCGGGTCTTCATGCCAGCCAGCGCACCTGACCTGGTGTCAAGCGTGGCGCCGTTCCCTGGCGACGGCTAGGGCCGCCTTACGGAATCACCCGCGGTCGGGTGACGACGCCACCGGGACCGATCGACCAGGATCTGGCGCAAGCGGCCGAAATCTGGGCCAGCGGCCGGGCGGCCGCGTGAAAGCCCAGCGAGCCTAGGAGGTCAGATGACATCGGCAACAACCCAGCCATCCAGCGGCACACGAACGCGCCCCGCGGAAGGCCTGGGCCTGATCGTCTTCGCGCTCGTCCTGCTGCTGGTGCTCGGCTGCCTCAACCTGATCGACGGCATCGCCGCGGTCGCCAACTCGCACGTGTTCATCGCCAACTCGCACTTCGTGTTCGGCGACTTGCGTACCTGGGGCTGGATCACCCTGATCCTCGGCGCCCTGCAGCTCCTTGCGGCGGCCGGGGTGGCGGCCGGCAATCAGCTGGCGCGCTGGTTCGCGGTGGCGGTGATCGGGCTCAACGCCATCGACCAGATGTTCTTCATCCCCGCCTACCCGTTCTGGTCCCTGACCATCATCGCGGTAGACGTCGTCGCGCTGTGGGGGCTATGTGCCTACGGCAGCCGCCAGAACGTGACCGCCTAGTCCACACGGCCGCACAGCCGGGGAGCCTGGCCATCGACGGAGTCCGCAGCATGGAGGTGCGCTGGATCTTCCCCGGCCAGCTGGCGGCCCCGGTGACCGGATGGTTCGGGCGCTTCCCCGCCGCGACGCAGGAATTGGAGGATGTCTATCTCCTGGATCCGCACCTGCCCGGGCTATCTGTGAAGGTACGCGCCGGGCGGGCGCTTGAGGTGAAGGTGTACCGCGGAAGCCCGGGACTACTCGTGGTGGCGGGCCGGGCCCGCGGCCGCCTGGAGTCCTGGCAGAAGTGGTCCTTTGCCTGTGATCTGCCCGGCCAGGAGAGCAGCGGCCGGGCAGGCTGGGAGCCGGTCAGCAAGAAGCGTCGGATATGCCGGTTCTCGCTGGCCAGCGGGCCGGCCCCGGTGAGCGTTCCGGGGCTGGGCGACGAGACAGGGTGTGCGGTCGAACTCACCGAGGTCCGCCTGCGTGACGAGGCCTGGTGGACCCTGGGGTTCGAGGCCACCGGCCCCGCTAGTGTGCTGCGTAGTGAACTCGAAGGCGCCGCCGCGCTCGTGTTCGCCGAGGCCCTGCCGAGTGCAGCGGAACTGAGCACAGATGACTCCAGTTCCTATGCGCAGTGGCTGCGCCGGCGGCCGGGAGCTGTGAGTGATGACCCGGATCCGTCTGGAGGTTAGCGAGATGGCCAAGAACAAAAAGAAGAAGAAGACCAGGGACAGGCAGGATCAGGACCACGCCGAGGTCCAGGTGTCGCCGACCGGAGCGCGGCAGGAGGCCGAAGCGGGCCCGCCCCAGAAGATGAAGCGCAAGGAGTACGAGCGCCAGATGAGGCTCCTGCACGGCGAGCTGGTGGCCTTGCAGGAGTGGGTCAAGGCGACGGGGGCCAAGATCTGCATCGTGTTCGAGGGCCGGGACACCGCCGGCAAGGGCGGCACGATCAGGCGGATCACCGAGCGGGTGAGCCCGCGGGTGTTCCGGGTCGTCGCGCTGCCGGCCCCGACCGAGCGGGAGAGGTCGCAGATGTACATCCAGCGGTACCTCTCGCACTTCCCGGCCGGCGGCGAGGTCGTGATCTTCGACCGCAGCTGGTACAACCGGGCGGGCGTCGAGCCGGTGATGGGCTTTTGCACGCCGCAGGAGACCGAGCGGTTCCTGGGGCTGGTGCCGGGGGTCGAGAAGGCCATGGCCGATGACGGGATCCTGCTGCTGAAGTACTGGCTGGAGGTCAGCCCCGGCGAGCAGACCCGGCGGCTGGAGAGCCGGATCCATGACCCGCGGAAGATCTGGAAGCTGTCGGACATGGACCTGAAGTCCTACCGCCGCTGGTACGACTACTCCAGGGCCAGGGACGCGATGTTCGCCGCCACCGACACCGCGTGGGCGCCCTGGTACATCGCGCAGACCGACGACAAGAAGCGCGGCCGGCTCAACATCATCAGCCACCTGCTCAGCCAGATCCCTTACCAGCCGCCCGCCCACCGCGACGTCGCCCTGCCCAGGCGGCAGCCAGCCGGCGGCTACGTCCAGCCGGACTTGCCATTGCGGCACATCCCGGCACCGTTCTAGGAGGCGGCCCGGGGGACGCCAGTGCTTCCGTGAGCCTGATGGCAGACTGGCCGCTGATATGAAAGCCGGCCGCTGCTTCGTGCAGACCGTGGGCGTCTTGGTCATCTTCACCGTGGCGCGCGCCTACGGGCTCCTGGGCCCATCCGCCGTAGCGGTGAGCCTTCTGACCGCAGCGCTGGTCCTGATTGCCTGGGGTGCGGGGGCAACCCGTGCTGACCTCGGTCTTGGCCGAGCGGATATGGGTGCGGGCGTGCGTTACGGAGCCGGTGCCTTCGGGGTCCTCTTGCTGGTCCTGGTGGTAGCGGCCGTGATCCCTGCGACGAGCGGCTTCCTGCACGATTCGCGAGCGCAGATCGACGGCGGACGGCTGCTTTACGAACTAGGGGTGTCGATCGTGCTGCTGACGGCGATCCCCGAGGAGCTAGCCTTCCGCGGCGTCCTGCTGGGCTCGGCGCTGAGACTGTGGAGCCCGTGGCGCGCGAGCCTGATCACCTCGGCGCTGTTCGGCCTGTGGCACATTGCGCCAACCTTGCACACGATGCACGACAACCGCGCCACCGCCGGTCTCTCCGCCAGTGTCGGCGGGCAGGTACTACTGGTGCTCGGCTCGATTGCGGTTACCTTCATCGCCGGTCTTGTCTTTTGCTGGCTCAGGCTGCGATCCAGGAGCCTGATCGCCCCGATTATTGCTCACAGCGCCGTCAACGGCCTCGCGCTCACCGTCGCGTGGTTCGCGGTCCACTAGCGCGGCGGGCCGACTCTGCCGGGCCGAGGTGCCGCCGGGGCGCAGGGCCGGCTGGCGCGCCGCACTGCTGCGCGATTACCGCACGGCCGCGATGATTTTCCTGAGGCTGGCCAGGTCCTCGGAGGAAAAGCCGACGGGCCGCATGACGGCATTCCACCCGTCGACGTACTCGGCCGAGTACAAGTGACCGTGCCCGTCCGGGACGCCGGTGGCGAACGGGAGGTCGGCCGTGACCTGCCAGAAGGTTATGAACGGCATCCAGAACATGGTCTTGAGCACGTCCTGGCCGGGAGGCTCGCTGATCCAGTCCGGCTCGCTGAAGATCAGATGCGGGCTCCACCAGACGATCGGGTCGGACGGGTGCATCAGGTACAGGACCCGGCTGCCTGCCCAGGGCTGGCCCTGCGGCGGGATTGCCGTGGCCGGATCGTTCGCGAACCGCACGGTCTGTCCGTCTTGGTAGATGGGCTGGACCTCCGGGCTTCCGGGGTCGCGGTTGTCGCTGAATTGCCGGAACAGCGTGTTGAAATTGGGCGGACCGGCGAACAGCGCGCCGGAGGTGCGGTTGGCCAGGTCGTTTTCGCCGGTAAAGGCCGCCTCGCCGCCGAACGACCCCAGGCTTTCCCCGGCGACGAAGAGCCTGGGGCGGTGGTCGGCAGGCAGCTTGACCCAAGCGCCATAGACCGCGTCAAACAATGCCCGGCCCGCTGCGAGGGCCTTTGACTGGTCGACCAGGTAGGAAATCCACGACGGCAGGTAGGAGTACTGGAGCGCGACGGTCGCGCCGTCGCCGCCGCTGAGGTACTCGAAGGAGTCCACCAGCGCCGGATCGACCCAGCCGCTGCCAGTCGTCGTCACCACCAGCAAGTCCTTGCGAGCGAACCCGCCCGCGCGCTCGAGGTCCCTGACCGCCAGCGCGGCCTGGGACTCCGGGCTGGAGGCTGACGCCAGCCCGGCGTAGACCCGGATCGGCTCCGTGGCCGGATGGCCGGTGAACTTCTCGATATCACTTACCGACGGGCCCTTGCCGATGAAGTTGCGGCCCTGGTAGCCCAGCGTGTCCCACGGTATGAGCGAGCCGGGGCCGCCCGAACGCAGGCTGGTCGTGGGCTGGTGCACTCCTTCCGCGGTCGTCGTGTCGCGCTGCGCATACGCGCTGTTCATGACGTTAATGAAGCCCTGCAGCAACAGGCCGCTGACCACCAGATAGGTGACGCCGACCACCAGCACCCAGCCAACCGCCTTCGCCGCGCGCGGCCCGATCCCGCGGTTGAGCAGCCTCGCGAGCCAACGGTACAGGCCGTGAAGGCCGCGCCCGATCAGCAGCAGCAGGCAGAAGACCAGTGCCGCGATGAACGGCGAGGCCACGACCAGCGGGATGTTGTAATCTGTCACCCCCATCAGCTTGCGGATCTCGTACTGCCAGTACTGCCCGATCCCGAAGCAGACCACGTAGACGACAGCTGCGCTGATGACGAAGGTACGCCAGGCCCAGCGCCGCGGACGCCGCGGATCTCGATCGGCGAAAGCCCGCCAGACCCACGCGGCGAGTACTCCGAGCCCGTAACCGATGGCCGCGGTGATGCCACAGACCAGGCCCTGGACGATACCGCCGCGCGGGAGCAGCGACGGCGTAAAGGAAAGACACGCGAAAATGAGCGCACCCCAGCAGCCAGGGAGCGTGGCATAAAGCAGCTTCCGGGGCTTGCCGAGCTCAGCTGATGCCGGATGGCCTCCAGCCGCTGCTACGCCCGGAAGTGCTGGGCGGCCTGGCGCCGGGGGCGCATCGACGGCCGCAGGCGGCTGGTCGACCTCGACCAGATCGGCAGCACGCTGGCCCGCCGCATCTGGATGCTCGCTCGGTGACGGACCGGTCGGCGGCGCCGGCATATCCCCGGCCATGGCTACCTCCTCCTGAGACGATGGCCCAACGGGGCTAGCCCGGCGCCAGAGGCGACCATCACGGCACAGGACGACCTTCCTTGTGAATCACCTGCCGCCTCTGGTCCAGCCCAAGGCGCCGGGGCCGCCATGATCGCCGCCCGCTTGTACCAGATTCTGTTCGAGCGATCTTGGCGTGTCTTCACCCTCCCGAGGGTGATTCCTCCCGCTACCTTGCTCTGGCCGTCACAGTCGCGCACTGAGACTACTAGTAGGCATAGTCGTCCTCGTATTCCAGGATGAGATCTATCAGAGCGTCGACTGATTCATGGCGCCAGGCTGGTCCAGGCCGGGCCCGCCAGGGCGGGCCCGGTCAGGCCTAGAGGCCGTGCTTGGTCAGCCAGGTCAGGGACAGCTCGGCGACGGCGGGCCAGCCGGTGTCGATGGTGAGCGAGTGCCCGCGGTCGGAAAACTCCTCCAGGTCAGTGACCGCGTCCGAGTGCCGGTACTGCTTCAGCGTGGACTTGGTGATGGCCTCAGGCACAGTGTGGTCCCGGCCGCCCATGACGAGGAGCAGTGGCCCGCGGTTCTCGTTCCGGGTCTGGACTTTGTCCGGTGAGTGCAGGGAGAAGTTCGCCGTCGCGGCCTCGAAGAGCGGCCGTCCGGGGGCCGGAATGCTCCAGCGCTCGTACAGGTCGTCGGACTCAGTCTCGCTGATGGCGTTCCCGAAGCTGTAGCGGAACTGCCCGGCGGTGAGGGAGACCGCCTTGTGGATGTTGGCCGGGTTCTTGAATACCGGCAGGGTGGAGCGCAGCGCGGACAGCGGCAGCGGCAGGACGCCCTTGATCTGCGCGGCGTCGATGGCGACGGCGGCCGCGCCGTAGTCCTCGCCGAGCAGCTTCTCGGCGATCATGCCGCCGAACGAGTGGCCGACCAGGATCGGCCGCTCAGGCAGCCCGTCGATGATGCTCGCGTAATGGCGGGTGATGTCCTCGATGCCGTGGTCGGCGATGCTGTCGGAGTTCGCGCGGGCCAGCTCGACCGTCTCGGGAATGCCCGGCCAGCCGGGCGCGACGGGCTCGTAGCCTGCCTGCCGGAACAGCTCGAGCCACGGGGCCCACGAGGTCGCGTGCAGCCAGAGGCCATGGATGAAGACGACGGGGGTTCGGGTGCTGGTCATGGCGTACCTTCCTTGGACGGGTCTGATCTCTGTCCTGATACTCGGGGGACAGCCCGAGCCGGCGCTTGAGTCGACTGACTAGCTCGGTGACTGCGCATGACTTAATGCGGCGGCCGGTAACACCGTGCCGCGGCGCGCTGACTCGCCCGGCAGCCCCGAGTGGCTCGATCCGCCCGAGGCGTCAGAGTCATCGATGCAGTCGCGTGACTGGCGAGCCGGGCGGCGCCGTATCCCTAGCGTGCTGGTATCCACTTCCGCACCTACAGGAGGCGACTGTGTCCCACCACCTCGACTCGCCGGCCTCGCGCCGCGACTCTCGGCTGAACGTGACCGACGTGTATGCGTTCGACGGCGACGGCGCGACGGTCCTGGCCATGATCGTCAATACCTCGCTCGCCGGCGCCGGGCGCATACCCGGCTTCCATCCGGAAGGCCGTTACGAGTTCAAGATCCATCTCGACGGCGCGGCGACCGAGCAGCTGACCTACCGCTTCTCATTCGCGCCGGCCGACGCGCCGGGCGCACAGCACGTCGCCATCGACCGGCTCGCCGGCGCCGATGCCGGCGATGACCGCGCAGCCGGCACCCGCATCGCCGGCGGCCGCACCGGGGAGGCGATCTCCGGTGCCGGCGTGCGGGCCTGGTGTGGTGCCGCCGCCGACCCGTTCTACCTCGACCTGCACCACTTGGCCCACATCCTCGAAGGACTGCAGAACGAGCAGCCCATCGACAACGGCGAATGGGCGCCGGCCCAGGCGGCCAGCACCTTCACCGACTCGCAGATCTGCGCCATAGTCCTGGAGATCCCGCACGGCGACGCGGAACTGCGGCCCGGCCTGCCGATCGGCGTGTGGGCCGCGGCGAAGCTCGCTACCGACGCCGGCGGGTGGCGGCAGATCAACCGCGCTGGCATCCCGATGATGTGGCCGCTGTTCCGTGCGCTCGGCGACGACGACGACAGCCCCGAGTATCAGCGCGACACGACCGCGCGGCCGGCCGATGACCCGGCCAATGACACCGGCCGTGTCGCCGCCTTCGTGGCGGCGGCCGTGCGCCGCACCGGGGCCGGCGATCCGGACGGCTACGGCCGCGCGGTCGCCGCCCGGCTGCTGCCCGATGTCCTCCCGTACCGGGTGGGCACCACCGCGGTGTTCAGCTTCGCCGGCTTCAACGGCCGTGCGCTGGCCGACAACGCGCCGGAGGTGATGTACGGGCTGGTCACTAACTCCGCGGTGCCGACCGGGCTCGTGGCGGCGGCGGCGTCCGAGACGCGCCAGGACAAGTTCCCGTACGTCGTCCCGGCGTAACCACCCGCTCACCCGCCTCGCTCATTCACTCAGTCACAGATCGGAGCAGCGTCATGGACGAGCTCGGTTCGACCATCAGCGGCGACGTCGCCGCCGTTCCGCAGCACCTGCGTTCCCTGTTCAATAATCCCGACGAGGTCCGGGTGCAGCCGCTGCCGTGCCGCCTGCCCGGCCTGACGTCGATGGCCGTGCACTTCGCTGCCGGGGCACGCACCGTCCCGCACGTGCACCTCAGCGGGCAGCACCTGGTCTACGTCGACGGTGTCGGTGTGGTCGGTGACGAGAACGGCGTGCACGTCGTGCGGGCCGGCGACGTGATCAGCAGCCCGGCGGGGGGCTGGCACTGGCACGGCGCCGCGCCGGGCATGCCCGCCACGCACGTGACGTTCGAGCAGCCCGGCGACTTCGACCGCGATGTCGACCGGCGGGACTGGGACGACAGCTACCCGCCCGACCTCGGCGCCTAGCCCGGACTACTGCATGTCAGCAGCACCCTGGCATCAAGACCCGCTGAAGAGAGGCGGTAGCAGTCATGTCGTTGGCTTCGGTGGCCCTGGTGTCGCTGCTGGCGTTGCTCGCGCCGCTGATCGTGCGCCTCATCCGCCTGCCGGTCCCGGATATCGTCATGCAGATCCTGCTCGGCATCATCGTCGGACCGCAGGTGCTGGGCTGGGCGCGCATCGATGAACCCGTCCGCGTCCTGTCGCTGATCGGCCTGTCGTTCCTGCTGTTTCTCGCCGGGCTCGAGCTTGACTTCAGCCGGCTGCGCGGCCGGACGCTGCGGACGGCGGCGAGCGCGTTCGTGCTTTCCTTCGCCCTGGCCCTTGCGCTCGGCGGCCTCCTCGGCGCAGCCGGGCTGGTGAAGTCCCCGCTGCTGATCGCGGTGATCCTCTGCGCGACCTCGGTCGGCATCGTGATCCCGATCCTCAGTGACTCAGGCGAGCTGGATACCCCGCTCGGACGGCTCGTCGTGGCCGGGGGATCGCTCGCCGAGGTGATCCCGGTCCTGCTGCTGTCGCTGCTGTTCTCCGAGCAAGCCAGCAGTCTCGGTGCTCAGATCACGCTGCTCGCGGCGTTCGGGACGCTCGTGGCCGCCGCCGCCCTGCTGATCTTCGGGCTGGAGCGACGGCGCTGGATCGGGCGCACGCTACTGGCGCTGCAGGACACCACGGCGCAGATCCGGGTACGCGCTGCCGTCGCGCTGCTCATGAGCTTCGCCGCGCTCGCGACCGGGTTCGGGCTTGAAGCGATCCTCGGCTCCTTCCTGGCTGGCGCCGCGATCTCGTTGCTCGACCGCGACCGCGCGATGACCCACCAGATGTTCCGCACGAAGCTGCAGGCCGTCGGCTTCGGAGCCCTGATCCCCTTCTTCTTCGTCTCCACCGGCATGTCGCTCGACGTCCGCAGCTTCGTCACCAGCCCGGGGACACTGGCCTGGGTGCCGGTCTTCCTCGCTGCGCTGCTCATCGCGCGCGCTCTGCCCGCACTGCTCTACCGCCCGCTGCTTACCTCGCGGCGCCAGGTGATGACCGCCGGGCTACTCCAGGCCACCAGCCTGAGCATCCCGATCGTCGGCGGGTCGATCGGTGTCGATCTCGGACTGATCCGCCCGGAGAACTACGTCGCCCTGGTCGCCGCCGGGCTGGTGTCGGTCATCGTCTTCCCGGTGATCGCCTCGGCCCTGACAGCGCATAAGCTCGTGGACACGGCGACGCAACGGAGGGCGAGGTGGCCGATTGGGTCCCGCTCACCGGGCGAGACCCTGAGCAAGCCCTGATCACCGGACTGCTAGACGCCGCATCTAGCCGTGGCGCGGCGCTGGTGATCCGCGGTACGCCAGGTGTCGGCAAGTCGGCCCTGCTGGAATGGGCGGCAGCGACGGCCGGTGACAGGTTCCAGGTCGTGCGCGCGGCCGGAACCGCAGCCGAGTTCGGCTTGCCGTTCGCCGCGCTCCACCAGATCCTCCGGCCAGTCCTCGGCCACTCCCTCCGGCTTCCGCGACACCGCCGTGAGGCGCTCGACGTCGCGTTCGGCAAGGAATCGGACTCGCCGCCTGACCTGTTCTCCGTGGCGATGGCCGCGCTGGACCTGGTCGCCGAGGCCGCGGCCAGAAAACCGGTACTGCTACTCGCCGATGATGTGCACTGGATGGATCCGTCCAGCCAGCAAGCGCTGGCCTTCGTCGGGCGCCGCATCTCCTCCGACCGCGTCGTCCTGCTCGCCACGCACCGTGACGGCCAGGAGGGATCGCTCGCGGACCCGGCCTTGGCCAGCATCGACCTCGCGCCGCTGGACCGCGCGTCAGCCGTCGAGATCCTCGAGCGCGCCGCGAGCGTGCTCGACGCGCGCACCCGCGCCCTGATTCTGGAGGTAGCCGGCGGCAACCCGCTCGCGCTGCTCGAACTGCCCCGAACAGTGACGGCGGGCGGTGACGCCATTGACACCGACCGGCTGCCTCTCACCAGGCGGCTGGAGCGGTCATTCGCCGCCCGCATCGGCGACCTTGACGCAACGACGAGAACCGCGCTGAATCTCACCGCATTGAACGACTCCGGCGATCTCGCGGAGATCATAGCAGCAACTGAGCTGGTGGCAGGGACCGCGACACCGGCAGTGCTCGACCCGGCCGTCTTGGCCGGCCTGGTCAGCGTCAGGGAAACCGCCGTCCGCTTCGAGCACCCGCTGATCCGCTCCTCGATCTACCAGCAACTCAGTCCCACCGCGCTACGGGCCGGACACAACGCCCTGGCCCGGGTACTGCACGGCCACCCGGAACGCGCAGTCTGGCACTGGGCCGCCGCGGCGCTGCAACCGGACTCGGCCTTGGCCGCCGCTCTCGAGCAGTCGGCAGGCCGCTCGCTACAGCGCGGTGCCACCCTGAGCGCCGTGCACGCCCTCGAGCGCTCTGCGCAGCTCTCGGTCGAAGCCGGCGATCGGCGCCAGCGTGTATTCCGGGGCGCCGCTCTCGCCTATGAGGCCGGCCGCACCGCGCAGGCCGACCGGCTGCGCTCCAGTTATCGCGCACTCATCGGCGACGACGCCGACCGGCTGCGCTACGAGTGGCTAGGTGAGCTGGCCAGCACCGACCGAGGCGGTGAGCAGCGCATCAGCGTGCTGATCGAACTGGCCGACCAGGCGCATGCGGCCGATGACGACAACCTGGCCATCCAGTTCCTGCGCGCGGCCGCGCTGCGGTGCTGGAACTTCTGCCCCGGCCGGCCGATCGGCCAGTCAGTGATCGCGGCTGCCGATCGCCTGGCCGTCGATGATGCCCCCGCCCGCGCTGCCCTGCTCGCCTACGGCGCGCCCTTGCAGAGCGCCGACGACGTCCTGGAAATCATCGCCAGCGTGAAGGCCTTCGATCGCGGCGCCACGACCACGTACCAGCTGGGGCACGCTGCGGCCTGCGTAGGCGCATTCGATGTTTCCGAGACGTTGTTCACCCAGGCGGTCGACGCGCTCCGGTCCGAGGGCCGGCTGCACACCCTGGGCACCGCCCTGGCGCTGATGTCCTGGTCGGCGCTGCGCCTCGGCCGCTGGTCGAAGGCAGTGTCGGCCGCCGAGGAAGGCGGACGGCTGTGCGCCGAGACCGAACAGCCGTTCTGGCATGCCTGCGCGCTCGCCGCCCAGGCCGCCGTGGCCGCGCGACGAGGCGACTTCGATGCGGCCAGCGACCTGATCCACGTCGCCGAGCAAGTCGCAAGTACGCACCACTTCGCCGCGGCCGACGCCGTCATCCTCGTCGCCCGCGCGACGATGGCATCGGGACAGGGCCAGCACGAACTCGCCTTCACCCATCTTGCGCGACTGCACGACCCAAGCGACTCAGCCCGCCACCCCGTCCACGGGCTGTGGTCACTGGCGAGCCTCGCCGAAGCCGCGACCATGTGCGGCGAGACCGACGCCGCCCGCCGGATCGTCGCCACCGTGCGACTAGGCGTCCGCGCGACACCCTCACCAGCAGGGCAGATGAACCTCCGCTGCGCCGAGGCCGTGCTTGCCCCCGAGAACGAAATCGAGACCAGGCTCCGTGCGGCAATCCGGTCGAATATGGCGACATGGCCGATCGAGCACAGCCATCTCCTGCTGACCTACGGCACCTGGCTGCGCCGCCGCAAACGAGCCCGCGAGTCGCGCGACTACCTGCGCGAAGCACGCAACGGCTTCGAACGGCTCGGCGCCAAGCCGTGGGCCGAACGAGCCCGCGAAGAACTGCGCGCCGCCGGCGAGCGCAGCAACCTGCCAGCGGCTGACGCGTGGGACGGCCTGTCCCCGCAGGAGCTGCAGATCGCCTCCATGGTCACCCGGGGCCTGACCAACCGCGAGATCGGTGAGCGGCTGTTCCTCTCACACCGGACGGTCGGGAGCCACCTTTACCGCATGTTCCCGAAGCTAGGCATCAGCTCACGAGCGGAGCTACTACGACTGGCCGCCGAACGAGAGCGCACCTGAACCTCAGCAGCCAGTGAAGACCGGATGGCCGCCCCGCGGCCAGAGCATCAGCCCGCTCGATGCGGCAGAACGGCACTGGTAGCCAGGTTTGTGTTGCGGAAGGGTGACTCGCGATCCTCGATCCAAGCTGATCGCCAGGTTCCAGCCGCCTGAAACCCATCTTTAAGCCAGATCAAGCCGCGCGCGGCGGCAGGCCCCTGGATCGGGGCATGCGGCGGAGGTACTGTTCGCAGAAGATCGCCGCAGAACCGGAAATGGTGACGGAGATCTGGCCAGATATGACCCGGAGCTATGCGGGAGCGCGGATGGCAGACCAGCAACGTCCGGCCCGCCAGGCCGTGGCCGGATAGGCACGGCCTGTGCCCGGCGGAACCGGTAGCTCGCGGCCGTCGATCATGCTTGCCTGCCGCGACCGTGCCGAGCGGACGGCCCTGGGCCGGGAACTGTCCAAGCGCTACGGTGCCGACTATCACGTTGTCGTCTGCGACCAGCCCGGGGATCTGGAACCCCGGATGAGAGAACTGCTGGACGCCGGTACGCCGGTTGCGCTGGTCATCGCCGCGGTCGGCCGACCCGACCTGGGTGACATCGAGGTACTTGCCGCGCTGCGCGCCATAGACCCGACGGCGTTGCGGATAGCCGCGGTTCGCTGGGGTGACTGGAAAACCACGCGCCCTATGTTCGACGCTATCGCGACCGGCAAGGTCGACCACTGGGTGACACAGCCCGTGCAGACCCCCGACGAGGATTTCCACAGCTACATCGCGGGATTCTTGAGCGAGTGGCGCGGGCGGAGCGCGGGCGACTTCGAGGCGGTTCGCGTGATCGGCGAGCGATGGTCGGTCCGGTCTCAGGAAATGCGCGACCTTTTCTCCCGGAACGGGATTCCGGCTGGCTTTTATGACGCCGCCTCGACGGCCGGGCGGCAGATGCTTCGCGAACTCGCCGTGGCGCCGGGCGACCTGCCGGTGGTCACGCTGCTGTTCGGAGCGCGGCAGACAACGCTGGTCAACCCATCGAACGCCGAGATAGCCGACGCGTTCGCCGTCATGCCGCCGATCCCCGCCACCGAGGTATTCGACGTGGCCGTGGTCGGCGCCGGCCCGGCAGGCCTGGCCGCCGCGGTGTATGCGTCATCAGAAGGCCTGCGGACGGTGGTCGTCGAGCGCGAGGCCATCGGCGGTCAGGCAGGGACCAGTTCGATGATCCGGAACTACCCGGGATTCTCGCAAGGTGTCAGCGGATCACGGCTCACCAGGGAGGCGTGGCAGCAGGCCTGGCTGTTCGGCACCATGTTTGTGTTCATGCGCCAGGTCGAGGGCCTGTCGCACGCGGATGGCCACTACCGGCTGCGGCTTTCCGATGGCGGCGCGCTGACGGCCAGGACGGTGGTTGTCGCCAGCGGCGCTACCTACCGGCGCCTCGGTGTGCCGAGCCTGGAAGAGCTGCGGGGGCGGGGAGTGTTTTACGGTGCCGGGGTCAGCGAGGCACCGGCGATGCACCGCGGGAACGTGTTCGTCGTCGGGGGCGGCAACTCGGCCGGCCAGGCCGCGCTGCACCTGGCCAAGTGGGCCGCCCGGGTGACGGTCCTGGTGCGGGGCGAGTCGCTGGCGGACAGCATGTCCGACTACCTCATCCGCGAGATCGATGCAGCTCCCAATGTCGCTGTCATGCACCACGTCCAGGTGGTTGACGGTACCGGCACTAATTACCTCGAGTCAGTGGTGCTGCAAGACAGCACATCGGGAACGCGGCGCGATGTCCCGGCGGACGCCTTGTTCGTCCTCATCGGCTCGCAGCCACAGGCAGAATGGCTCGGCGAGAGCATCGCACGTGACCCGTGGGGCTTCATCCTCACCGGCGCCGACCTTTCCGGCGACCCCGGAATCCGCTGGCACCTCGGCCGCTCGCCGATGCCGCTCGAGACCAGCATGCCGGGAGTGCTCGCCATCGGAGACGTGCGGCACGGCTCGGTCAAGCGAGTCGCATCCGCGGTCGGAGAAGGAGCGGGCGCCATTCCCCAGGTGCACCGCTACCTGGCAGCGCCAGCGGTGGCGCAGGCCGATCCGGCCGGTAATGCGGGCTGACGCGTGCCCGGCGGCGGCCAGCGGCCCGGCGAGCCGGGCCAGCCGATACCGTTGGTAGTGAGCGAGATCTCGGGCCACGGGTCCAGTGCCGCCGCGGCGGCGCTCGGTAACCGCCGGACAGGGCAACCCCGGTGTCCTGGAAGCACTCCTCAGTCGGCCAACCCTCATCCCCCGCCGTGAGTATCCAGCCAGCGGTGCACCAGCGGAATGCTGACCGCGCCCTCGCCGACCGCGGAGGCGACCCGCTTGACCGACCCGCGGCGCGCGTCGCCGACCGCGAAGACTCCGGGCAGGCTCGTTTCCAGTGATAGGGGCGCGCGGTCGAGAGGCCAGCGGGCGTCACCATCGTCCAGCAGGTCGGGTCCGGTGAGGATAAACCCCCACTGGTCGCGTGCGATGCTCTCGCCGAGCCATTCTGTCCGCGGCTGCGCGCCGATGAGGACGAACAGGGCGTCCGCCTGCACGCTCCGCCGGGCCCCGGAGGGGGTGTATTCGAGGATCAGCGATTCGAGATGGGAGGTGCCGCTGCCGCCGGCCACCTGGACGTGGTAGCAGACGTCCACGTTCGGCGTCGCGTTGATCTCGCGGATGAGGTAGTCGGACATGCTGTCCGCCAGCGACTCGCCTCGCACCAGGACCGTCACCCGGGCGGCCCACTTGGCCAGGTGCAGCGCGGCCTGGCCGGCCGAGTTGCCGCCCCCGACGACGAACACGGTCCGCCCGTGCATGGCCGGGGCCTCACTGACTGCGGCGCCGTAGAAGACGCCCTGGCCCTTGAGGGCCTCTAGGCGCGGGATACCCAGCCGCCGGTAGGCGGCGCCGGTGGCGATGACTACGGAACGCGAGGTGAGAACGCCGCCGTCGGAAAGCCGCAGGTGGTAGTGGCCGTCCTCGCTGGACAGGCCCTGGACCCCGCGCACGAACAGGAACGTGGTGCCCAGGGACCAGGCTTGCTGCCAGCTCTCCTGCGCCAGCCTGGCGCCGCTGATGCCCTGGGAGAAGCCGGGGTAGTTGCGGATCATCGAGCTGGTCCCTGCCTGTCCGCCGACGGCCTCCTGCTCGACTACCACGGTCCGCAGGCCCTCGGAGGACGCGTAGACCGCCGCCGCGAGCCCGGCCGGGCCGGCCCCCACCACTGTCACGTCGAAGACCTCCTCGGCGGAGATCGGCTTCATCAGGCCGAAGGCGTCAGCAATCTCCAGGTTGGTGGGGTTGACCAGCGCTGACCGCTCGGCCGCGAACCGGAGTACGACCACCGGCAGTTCCGGCAGCTCCAGGCCGAGCTCGCGTAGCATCTGCTGCGCGATCCCGGATGCGGCGTCGTAAAAGCCTGCCGGGACCCGGTAGCGGGAGAAGATGTCACGCAGCTCCTGGGACCGCGCGGACCAGGACTCGCCGATCACCCGCACGGCCTCGTAGCCGCCGTCGCGGCGGCTGCTCCACTCCCTCAGGAACTCTGTGATCGAGCGGTGGAACTCCTCGGCCGGGGCCTGCACAGGACGCGTCACCCAGTGGTCGATCTTGCCCAGGGTGATGGCGTGGAAGATGGACTGCGCGGATTCCCAGTCACCCCATTGAACCGTGGCGACCCGGACTGCCGTGGCGTCGATGACCCGGATCGCGGCCAGCACCTCGATGCCATCCCGATCCTGCGCACCGAGCCCGCCGATGACCATGGCCACCGGCAGGCCCGCCGCCAGCAGGTTCCGCATCCGGGTCTCCAGCTCCGCGGGCCGGTCGCAGACGACGATCTGATAGTCCGCGCCATACCGCTTGGACAGCTCCCGGCCGAGGATCTCCCTGGCGCCCGGCTCACGGCAGACGACGACGATGGCCGCCCGCGCCCCGGCCGCCGCCAGGTCCCCAGGCCGGGCGGTGGCCAGGCCGGCTGATGTAGTCATGTCATTTCCTTTGAAAGCGCGTTGTCAGCGAAGGGTTAGGACGGTCTCGAGGTAGCTGGCCGGGATGGCGATGCTCCCGCCGTCGCCGTTGCGGTCCCGGCGGCGGGCCAGGTCGGCGAGGTCGGCGGCCAGCGCGTCGCGGCCGTCGTCGCCAGCTGCCTCGAAGGCCTTGAGGGTCGGCCCGTACCAGCGGCGGAAGAAGGCGACGAACTCCCCGGCGGAGGTGAACCGCCAGGTGCAGGTGCGCTCCACCGACCGGGCGCCGGCGATGGCCGGCCCGAACAGGTCCGACAGGTGCTGCTCGGTCCCCCACAGCAGCGGCGATGCGACGCCGGGCGGCCCGGGCACGTGCCGGGTGATGACGCCGAACATCTCGCCGATGAACCCGTCGGGAGTCCATGAGGCGAGGCCGACGGTGCCGCCCGGGCGGGTGACCCGGATGATCTCCCCGGCGGCCCGCTGATGGTCCGGTGCGAACATGGCTCCGAAGACGCTCAGCACCGCATCGAACGACGCGTCCGGCACGGGCAGGTCTTCGGCGTCACCGAGCCGGAACTCGACGTCGAGGCCTTCGGCCATCGCACGCCCGCGTCCGCCTTCGAGCAGCTCGGAAACGTAGTCGATGCCCAGTGCGCGGGTGCCGGAGCGGGCCGCCGCCAAGGTGGCGTTGCCGTTGCCGCATGCGACATCGAGCACCTTCCAGCCGGCCCTCAGGTCGGCGGCGTCGGCCAGCAGCTCGCTGGCCAGCACGATCCGTGAGGCGACGACGGCGAAGTCGCCGCTGGCCCAGGTCTTTTGCTGACGCGCCTTGATGACCGAGAGGTCCGCACGCGCCGTGGTGATAGTCATGATGTCTCCTGTTCCTCGTGCCCCAGTGCGGGGCACCTCGGTTACAGGCTGCGCGACGGCGCCTCGGCGGACTAGTGACGTTCCCGTACCACCGCCGGCCGCCCAGCGGCCCGGCGAATCGCACCCAGCGGCGGGTGCGGACCCGCGCAGCCTGCGGCGACGGTGTCAGGCCCGGTCCACAATCTGTACTACCCTCAGGCCGGCCTGCCGTACATGATGGGAACATGACAGGCTACGCGGACTACTGCCCGATCTCGGGCGGGGTCGAAGTGCTGGGTGACCGGTGGACGCCACTGGTCATCCGCGAGCTCATGGTGGGCGCCGGCGGCTTCAACGAGATCCACCGGGGCATTCCCCGGATCAGCCGGACCCTGCTCGCGCAGCGGCTCCGGATGCTCGAGCGCCGCGGCCTCGTCCGCCGCTCGGCCGGCCCGACGGCCTGCCCGGGCCTTACACGCTGACGCCCGCCGGGGAGGGCCTGACCCCGATCATCTGGGCGATGGGGCACTGGGCCGCCGAATGGACGTTCGGCGACCCCGAGGACGAGGACTGCGACGGCCTGTCGCTCATGTGGCGGTTGCACCAGCATGCGATCACCGCCAAGTTGCCGCGCCAGCGCACCGTCTTGCATATGACGCTGACCGGCGCGGGCGCCGCCGAGGGCTGGCTCAACATCGACCGCGGCGCGATCACCGTGTGCAAGGACAACCCCGGCTACGACGTCGACCTGGCCATCGAGGCCAATACCGGCCAGATGCAGCGGTGGCTGATCGGCATGGTCCCGTTCCGGGACCTGGTGGCCAACGGCCACGCCCGCCTGCTCGGGCCCAGCCGGCTGGCCAGGGCTTTCCCGACCTGGTTCGACACCTCCTTCTTCGCCGAAGGCCTACGCCGGGCCGAGCAACGCCACCAGCGGGCCGCCGTGCCCGCCTGACGCCGGACCCGGCATCACGGCCAGGACGACTGCGCAGTCAGCGGCATAGCCGAGCCTAACCGCCGGCCATGGCGCCGACGATGAGGTAGGGCTCGGCGCCGGCGGCGACGGCCGGGGGGAGCGGGTCGTCAGGCGGCTCGTGGGACAGGTCCTGCTCGCAGGCGAAGAACCGGATGAACGCCCGCCGCAGGCCGCTGTCGTGGCTGCGGATGGTGCCGCGCAGTACCGGGTAGCTGCCTTCCAGCGCGTCCAGGACGGACCGCTGCGTGACCGGCCCCGCGACGTCCAGGCGGACCTCGCCGTCGATGCGGGCGAGGGTGCGCAGGTGCGCGGGCAGGACGACCCGGATCATGACAGCGTCTGCACCTCGACCGACAGGACCGCGGGCAGGTCCCGGACGATCGGTGCCCAGCTGTCCCCGGAGTCGGCTGAGGCGTAGACCTGGCCGCCGGTGGTGCCGAAGTACACCCCGCAGGACTCCATCGAGTCGATGGCCATCGCGTCGCGGAGCACGTTGACGTAGCAATTCTCCTGCGGCAGGCCCCTAGTGAGGGGCTCCCATTCGTCGCCGCCGGTCCGGCTGCGGTAGACGCGGAGCTTCCCCTCGGGCGGGAAGTGCTCCGCGTCGCTGGTGATCGGGACGACGTAGATGGTGTCGGGCTCGTGGGCGTGTACGTCGATCGGGAACCCGAAGTCGGTCGGCAGGTTGCCGCTGATCTCGTGCCAGGACTCGCCGGCGTCGTCGCTGCGCATGACGTCCCAGTGCTTCTGCATGAACAGCACGCCGGGCCGGGACGGGTGCATCGCCAGCCGGTGCACGCAGTGCCCGACCTCGGCGTCGGGATCGGGGATGCCCTCGGACTGCAGGCCCCGGTTGATCGGCCGCCAGCTCTGGCCGTCGTCGTCAGACCGGAACGCGCCCGCCGCCGAGATGGCAGCGAACATCCGCCCCTTCGCGGACGGGTCGAGCAGGATCGTGTGCAGGCACATGCCGCCCGCGCCCGGCTGCCATGATGGCCCCGACTTGTGGCCGCGCAGCGCGGGCAGCTCCTGCCAGCTCTGCCCGCCGTCAGCGGACCGGAACAGCCCGGCGTCTTCGACCCCGGCCCAGACGGTGTCCGGGTCATCCAGCGACGGCTCCAGGTGCCACACCCGCTCGAATTCCCACGGGTGCGGGGTCCCGTCGTACCACTGGTGCGTTCCTGGCGTCCCGTCGTAGGCGAACTGGTTGCCCGCCGGCGCCCAGGTCGCACCGCCGTCGTTCGAGCGCTGGATCACCTGGCCCGACCAGCCGCTGCACTGCGAGGCATACAGCCGGTCCGGGTCCGCCGGGGATCCCTTGACGTGGTAGACCTCCCAGCCCGCGAAATGCGGCCCGCTGACCTCCCACTGATCCCGCCTGCCGTCCGATGTCAGGACGAATGCGCCTTTGCGCGTGCCTGCCAGTACCCGTACGCCCGTCATCCCTCTGCTCCCGTCTGCGCAGCCAGGCGCGCCTGTGCCTGGATCCGGCCGGACATGAGACCCACCCGCCTGACCTGGCCCTATCCGGTAAGCAGAAAGATGTCATAGCCCGCTGACGTTTTGACGCCGGACGCACCGCAGACTCATCGCCGCGAGCGCAGGAATCGTCCCTACGGCTGGTACGGCGGGGCCACGCCCCAGCCCCAGTGCGGGACAGGGGCCTGCTGCGTGACGTCCGCGCCAGGCTGGGAGTTGTGCAGGGCCAGCCGGGTGCCCCATTCCAGGTAGCCGACGAGTGCCGCGCGGAACTCCGGGTCATCGGGAAGGCCGGCGTCGTCGGCCGCGAGGCTCATCAGGGACGCGAACCGGAACCGCTGCTCGGCCGTGATACCGAGGCCGCGGTGGTGGGCGAGCATGGCCGGGTACCCGCCGAGCCGCTCGGTGTAATCGGCCGGGCCGCCGAAGACCTCGCACCACCAGGTCGTCACGTGCTCCCGGTGCTCGGCGCTGACCCCGCCGGGAAAGAACGGGCTGAGCAGGTCGTCGCGCTCCACCCGGTCGTAGAAGCAGTCGATCAGCCGCTCGAGGGCCGGACGGCCCTGTGCCCACTCGTATAGCGTCGGTGGCTCGCTCACCGCAGGAGCGTAACACTGTAATCAGTCACCGCCTCCTCCCGGCACGCGGATGACGACAGGCCGCTGGCCTCGCTACCCGACACGGGAGCGGGCAGTATGGGAACGGCTCCGAAGGCCGCGTATTCAGCCACTCCCCCGGGACTGGTCCTGCGCTGCCCACCTGCGGAGAAGCTGTCCTGCGCCTGGCCCGCGCCTCCGGCCGTGCCGGGCACGACGTACGCGGACTTGACTACATCGAGCTCGCAGCTCCCGAGCAGCCGCCAGCCGGGCGGTCACCGCTTCACCTGGTCATGAACATGGACCTCAGTTCAGGCCCAGCCACAGGTAGCGGGCGCCGATGGCGACGACCAGAATCCCCATCACCCGCCGGATCAGGATGTCCGGGAGCCGCCCCTGGATCCGGGCGCCGGCGTAGGCCCCGGCCAGGCCGCCGAGGCCCAGCGCGATGCCGGTCGGCCAGTCGGGAGCCACCGACCCGCTGTGATGAACCGACAAGATCAGGAACGTGGCCACCCCCGCGACTGACGTGACGAACGTGGACGCCAATGCGGCCGGGGCCACCTCCCTCGTCGGCCGTCCGGTGCCGACCAGGATGGGAGCCAGGATCGAGCCGCCGCCGATGCCGTAGATCCCGCCGACGCAGCCCACCACCGCCGCGAGCAGGATCAGCACGGCCGGCGGAACTGACCGGGCCGGCCTCACATTCCCGCCCGGCCGGGCGGGCCTAGTCAGCGCCAGCCATATGCCGAGCGGCAGCAGCACCGCTCCGACGATGACATCGAAGACATGCGCGCCGGGCAGCAGTTCCACGCGGATGACCGATCCGGCGACGACGCCGGGCAGCGTCCCGGCGATGAGGACCAGGGCGAGCCGGCCGCCAGTCTGTCCCTGCCGCCAGTACCGGTAGAGCGCACCCGGAGTAGCGACCACGTTGTACAGCAGATTGGTCGGGGTAACCGCCGGGCTCGGCGTCCCCAGCACGCTGACCTGGAACGGCAGGAGCAGCACCGCACCGGAGATCCCCGCAGGCGTCGCCAGAACCGCGATGGCGAACGCGGCAGCCAGGGCCACCACCACCGTCCAGCCCGGTCCCAGCACCCGCTCACGGTAGCGAGCCGAACGGCAGCCGGTCAGCCGATGACCGGCTAATTGCGGTCAGCGACCAATCCGCCTGCCTCTCAGAAATATCAGTATCGCCGTACTAGTCGTTGCCGATCGCTGCGACCGCAGCACCGTTAGGAGAACCCCGTTGATCCCGCTGCGCGCCCTCCAGCGTGTAATGGACAGACCCGACGTTGTATGGAGGAAGGCCCGATGATGTACCAGGTAGTGAACCCGGCCACCGGGAAGGTCGAAAGTGAGTACCCCACGGCGACTGACGCAGAGGTCGGTGACGTTCTGGGGAGAGCCGAACGGGGCTACACCTCGTGGCGGCAAACTCCGGTGGACGAGCGCGCGGGGATCCTGCGCCGGGTCTCCCAGCTGTATCGCGACCGCTCCACCGACCTAGCCGCGATCATCACCAGGGAGATGGGTAAGGTCACCAAGGCGGCCAAGGGAGAACTGCAGTTCGTCGCAGCCATCTACCAGTACTACGCCGATAACGGGGCGGCGCTCCTGGCGGACCAGCCGCTGGCCTCGAACCTGCCGGGCACGGCGTGGGTGCGCAAGACCCCGATCGGCGCGCTGCTGGGCATCATGCCGTGGAACTACCCGTATTACCAGGTCGCCCGGTTCGCCGCCCCGAACCTGATGATCGGCAACACCATCGTGCTCAAGCATGCGCCGCAGTGCCCGGAGTCAGCCCTGGCCATGGAGCAGTTGTTCCGCGATGCCGGGCTGCCAGACGACGTCTACATCAACATCTTCGCGAGCAACGAGCAGGTCGCTGGCATGGTCGCGGACCCCCGCATCGCCGGGGTGTCGGTGACCGGCAGCGAGCGGGCCGGGTCGGCCGTGGCCGCTGTGGCCGGGCAGAACTTGAAGAAGGTTGTGCTGGAGCTTGGCGGCTCGGATCCGTTCATTGTGCTGGACGGTGCCGACCTGCCGAAGGTGGCCAGGACGGCAGCAGCAGCCAGGATGGAGAACGGTGGCCAGGCCTGCAATGCATCCAAGCGGATGATCATCGCCGATCCCATCTACGACGACTTCATGCGCGAGTTCACGGCCGCGATGTCCAGCTACGTGACCGGGGATCCGACCGACCCGGCGACGAGCTACGGACCGCTGTCCTCGGAGCAGGCGGCGCGCAACCTGATGGCACAGATCGACGACGCGGTCAGTAAGGGCGCAACGGTCCACCTCGGAGGACATCGCATCGACGGACCGGGCGCATTCGTCGAGGCGACCGTGCTATCGGGCGTGACCCCCGACATGCGGGCCTACCGGGAGGAGCTGTTCGGGCCGGCCGCAGTGGTCTACCGGGTGGCCGACGCCGATGAGGCAGTGGAGCTGGCTAACAGCAGTGCGTTCGGGCTGGGCGGAGCCGTCTTCAGCAGCGACGAGAAGCTGGCCGTGGAGGTCGCCGATCGGCTCGACGTCGGGATGGCCTGGGTCAACACTGCCGAACTCGGCGGCCCGGAGCTACCTTTTGGCGGCACTAAGCGATCCGGTGTGGGCCGCGAGCTCGGCCCGCTGGGCATCGACGAGTTCGTCAACAAGAAACTCATCCACACGCCGCCCGCCGCGCAGTGATCGTCCCCGTGACCGCAGCCTCAGGCCCTGGGCTGCGGTCACGGCGGCGCTGACCAGCGATGGCCGATGAAGGCCGCCCGAGGTTAGACGAGGGCAGCGATCAGGTCCGACCCGATCTGCGGAGAGCCAGGTCGAGGGCCTTCTCAGGGGTGAGCCCCATGCCCTCGGCGTAGGCCTGGTCAAGCTGCTCAGCGCCCAGGCGTACACGCGCTTGGTCGAGACTGTCCCGGCGGTAGCGCGCCGCAAATTCCGGCCACGGAATGCTCACCTGGTCAAGCGATGCCTGGGCGGCGCCGTGCAGCGCAACTGCCCGGTCCCAGTCGCCTGCATCGCCGGCCACGAACGCTAGGCCAAGGATGGCGTAGGCCATTTCTATCTTGTCGCCGTTCCGGCGGCTGATCCGCAGGGCGGTCTCGAACTTCGACCGCGCACCGTTCAGTTCCCCTTCCGCGCGCAGCGCCAGGCCCAGCAACTGCATCACGAGAGTGTCCTCGTATCCGATCTGCTGCCCGGCTTGCGCCGCGGCTTCCAGGTGAGCCCGGGCGGCCGGGATGTCCCCGGCGCTGAGGGCATGAGAGCCGGCATTGCTGTGCAAGAGGGAGTTAATGAGATGGTCGCCGGATCGTTCGGTGCAGGCGATCGCCTCGGCGACCAGCTGCCCGGACCGGGCCGGGTCGATGGTCGTGAGATATTGGACCAGGCTCACGCCCAGCTGGACGTCGTCGCCGAGCCGCCGGGCCCGTTCGACGGACTCCTGTCCGAGCGGCAGGGCTGCCTCCGGCTCGCCGGCCCAGTAATATGCCGCGCACGATGCCGCGAGGGACCTGATGAACAGCCGGTCGTCGCCATGCGGGCGGGCGACCTGGATCGCCTGATCAGCAAATTGCCGTGCCGTGGCCGAGTCAATGAAGATAGCGGCCCACACGGCAGTGACCAGCGCCGCTACGAACAGTCCGGGGTCCGCGCGGGCGTCCGGCCGCCTGAGCACTGGCACGAGCAGGTCGAAGGCCTCCTGCCTCCGGGAACGTGCCCACCAGTAGCGGTAAAGCGCGACGCCCAGGCGCAGGACCAGAGCGGTCCCATCCGGACGGCCGGCCGCGTGCCCTGCCGCGCGCCGCAGGTTGGCCTGATCGGCGTCTAGCCGAGTCAGCCAGCTGCCCTGGTTCGGCCCGGTCAGGTGAGCAGCCGCCGTCTCGGCGACCGCCAGAAAATGCGCGCAGTGCGTCGCGGCGACGACGGCGACATCATCGTCGCCGGCCTCGGCCAGCCGCTCAGCGGCGAACAGGCGGATCGATTCCAGAAGCCGGTACCGCAGGCCTTGCCCGGCGGGCTCGGCCACGACCAGGCTCTTGTCCACCAGCGACCCGAGCAGATCCGCGACATCCAGTACGTCGATGCGGGCGAACCCGCACACCGCCTCGGCGGCGTCCAGGGCAAAGCCCTCGGCGAACACCGACAGGCGGCCCAGCAGCACCTGCTCGGCGCCGGTCAGCAGGGAATAGGACCAGCCGACCGCCGCCCGCAGCGTCTGTTGCCGCCCCAGGGCGGTGCGGCTGCCGCCGGTGAGCAGCCGGAACCGCTGACCCAGCCGGTCATGCAGCTCAGCCAGCGACATCGACCGCAGCCGCGCCGCGGCCAGCTCGATTGCCAGCGGCATCCCGTCCAGCCGCCGGCAGACCGACACCACCACCGGGCCGGCCTGCTCATCCACGGTCAGGGCGACACCGTGCGCCCGGGCCCGCTCCACCAGCAGCGCGACCGCGTCAGAGGACTCAGGCGCCAGGAGACCGGAGTCCTCCGGCCCGGGCAGCGACAGCGACGGCACCCGGTATATCGTCTCGCCGCTGATGCCCAGCGGCTCCTGGCTGGTGGCCAGCAGGTGCACCCGCAGGCATCGCCGCAAGATCGCCTCAGCGGTCTTAGCGCAGCCGTCGATCAGGTGCTCGCAGTTATCCAGCACGATGACCACATCCTGCGGGGCCAGGGCATCCAGCAGGGCCTCCAGCGCCGGCTGGCCCGGCCGGGCGGCAAGCTGCAGCGCCTCGGAGATAGCCGCAGCCACCGCGTCCTGGTCGGTGACCGCAGCCAGCTCTGTCAGCCAGACCCCATCACCGGCCCCATCTAGCAGCTCGGCGGCCACCTGCAGCCCCAGCCTGGTCTTGCCGGCGCCGCCGGCCCCGGTCAGGGTCACCAGGCGAGCGGATTCCACCAGCGCCCGGACCTCGGAGACCTCCCGCTCGCGGCCAACGAACGTTGACAGCTGGGCAGGCAGATTGTTCGGCAGCGCCGGGTTGCCCAGCGAGCGCAGCGGCGGGAATTCCGCGGGCAGGGCCGCCGCGTCCAGCTGGAAGATCCGTTCCGGGCGCCCCAGGTCTTTCAGCCGATGGGTGCCCAGATCGGTCAGCGCCGCGCCCGGCGGTAGCCAGTCGCGCACCAGGACAGCCGCCGACTCCGACACCAGCACCTGGCCCCCCCAGGCCACCGCGGCCACCCGGGCGGCCCGGTGAACCTCCAGGCCCACCAGGCCCGCGGCCGTCATCTCAGCCTCACCGCTGTGGACGCCCATCCGTACCCGTACCCGCACCCCGGCCGGCCAGGCATGTACCTCAAGGGCCTGCTGCATCTCCAGCGCCGCCGCCACGCACGCCCGCGGCGAGGAGAACACGGCAAAAAACGCGTCCCCCTGCGTGTCCACTTCGCTGCCGTCATGCGCGGCCAGCGCCGACCTGATCAGCTCGTGATGGCCGGCCAGCACCTGCGCGTAAACCCCGTCTCCCACCCGCCGCAGCAGCGTCGTCGAGCCCTCAATGTCGGTGAACAAAAACGTGAGAGTCTCCACGGACACAGCGTAGAAGGCCGACCAGGCGGCGGCCATGCCAGCAGGCACTGCGTCAGGCAGAGCGGTCTTGATTGTGTTGTTCGCTGTCATCGTTATTGCCGTGGAGCACCACTTCCACATGACCCCTCACGGGGTCCACTAGCACGCAGTCTGAGGTACCGGCCCCCTGCCCCTTCGCTCGGCCGTCTGCCCGGCGGGTTCCGGGTCGGGCATCGGCTGTAGCTCGGCAGGATCAGCGTCTGCCCATAGCGTGGCGATGCCCAGGCCGGCCAGTCGAGCCGCGGAACCTCGTGCGCTCCTTAGCCCGCATCCGCCACGACAGTGGTATCCGCCAGATCCGCGTGCACGTTCTCCGGCACACAACCGCCTCGCTGCTGAAGTACCTCAGTCCGCCACGGGACGCCCCGGTCATCCTCGGCCACGCGCACGTCACGACCACGCAGCAGATCCTCGGTACTGGATCGCATGACCCATATCCGCCAGAAAGAAACTGGAAGATCCTCTGAGGATCGCTCATCGTCGGTTGACACTCATTAGGTTAAGTCCACAATATACCTAGGTCCCGCAGCCAGGCGGCAGTGCCGACTGGCTAGCGAGGCGGCGAGGATGACCTACACATATACTGTGTCTATGGCTGATGCATCTACCAGCGAGCTCGCGGTGAGTTTTGCCGCTGGCGTAGTGGCGACCTTGATTGGAGTCGTAGCGAAGTATTCCATGGACTATCGTCTTGACCGCCGACGGCTCCAGTTGCAAGAGCGAACAGCAGTTTCAGACATCATGGGTAACAGCTTGGGCCAGCTCCGGCGGTCAGTACTCCGGCTGCACGATCGGCTAGATAGCGTATACCGGGACCCTAGAGCAGTGAGTCAGTGGCTGATTGCGGGACCAAGTCCCGATAGAGATGGCTACTTCTTGAGATCCTTTACTCATCGTATTTTTGCCTTTCTTTCCTGGGCTGCGATCGTGCAGTGGACAATTGATGCTCTTCCGCCAGAAACGGTAAAAGAGCGTTCTGACCTGAGTAAGCTCTACAAGAGCCTCGATCATGCCAGGGATTGCCTAACTAACCGGCTTATTATCGATGAGTCCGAAACTCACACAGAACGTCAGATGTCTCTTCTCTTCGTTGGCACACTAGACGATCTAGCAGACCTGGGCCTACGAACATATCAGCTGAATGACAAGACTATTCCCAGCACCGCATTCGATGAAGAGTATGAGATGGGCCGTGAGCCGCTGGCGTCTCTTCGTTATTGGCTCACTCTGCCTAGAAAGACTCCCTCTCAGCCGTCGATCATACTTGCCCGTCTTGCTTGTTTGCGGGAGTGCCTTGACATTATTCAGTTCGGAGTCGCAGACAAGAAACCACGGATCGATCGAGCTAGGCTTACCGCGGCCTTGCATTATGCTGACAACCGGTCCGTGATTCCAATGAATCTGTCTGCGACAGTTCCAGGGAACCTTGACGATTTTCTCGCTCTATGACAGAAATGGATCTTAATTTAAGGCGGGTCTCGTCGTAATATAGCCAGTAATTTGTAAGAGATGCGCACTCATCTGCCGCGTAAAGCGCACGCTGGGCGAGGCTCCGGCCCACAGCAGTCGATGCATCACACTGAGTAACGGCCGCTAAGTAGGAACCCCTCGGGTTTCCTGGCCGCGAGCCAGCGTGGTGAGCTGGTGACGGCTGTGTATACCGAGCTTTGTGAAGGCATGGGCGAGGTGATACTCGACCGTCTTGGGGCTCAGGTACAGCTGGGCGGCGGCTTCACGGTTGGATAGCCCGGATGCCACCAGTCGCGCCACCCGGAGCTCCATGGCGGTGAGTCCGGGCAGGTCGGGGTCGTCACCAGGTCGGGGTCGCAGTCCTAGGGTATTCAGTTCCGATTCGCTGGCCTGGATGAACGGATGCGCCTGGAGTGCGCTGAACAGGGTATGGGCGGAGCGCACGGCGTCGATGGCGGCGCCACGACGGTGTAGCCGGGTCAGGCACCGTCCGTGCTGCAGGTCCAGCACTGCGCGGTGGAAGGGCAAGGACACATCACGGGCGGCGAGGCGGCCTGCCTGTAGCACCTGGTCGGCCTGGCCGAGGTCACCGCGGGCCATGGCCAGCGTGCCGCGCAGGCACGCGGCGTGGATCAGCGCGCCAGGCTCGCCGTGGTCGGCCGCGCGGGATGCGAAGGCAGTGAGGATTGCCTCGGCCTGGTCCAGCTGCCCAGTCCGGGTCAGTGCCCAGATCTGCGCCGGGCGCCACCACAACGCGGCCGGGCAGTCGACATGATCGGCCTGCGGCACGGCCAGGGCCAGGTCCGCGCCGCGCAGCGCCTCTTGCGGACTGCCCCTGGCGAAGCCCAGGATGCTTCGCGCCGAGGCGGTGAAGATCGAAGCGAGGCCGCCGAATATGGATGCCGCATCCTCGGCCGCCTGCGCATGAGCGTCGGCGGCCGCCCAGTCACCGCGGCAGGCGGCGACCGGGACAGCCGCGCTGTGCACGAATGCGAGGTCATAGTCGCGGTCCGCGTCGCGGGCCAGCGAGACGGCCAGCTCGGCGTGGCCCTGGGCGTCATCCCAGCGTCCCAGCCTGAACTCGGCTTCAGTCAGGAAGCCCAGCGGCGGCCCGGGAAACCGGACCTGCTGCCCGGCGCTGACCCGGTGGACCGCCAGCGCGAGGTCCCCGGCCGCGGCGGGCAGGTCACCGGCGCACAGCCGGGCCACGCCGCGGTAGGCAAGAGCATCGGTCCGGGAAGCAGGCACGCTCGCCGCCTGGACGGGCAGGTCGCGGAACAGGGCCAGTGCCTGGCCGGTGTCACCGCCGAGCGCAAACGCAAAGGACCGGATGCAGCGGGCGGCGTCATACCACGGCTCGCCGCCGGTGCCGCTGCCCAGCGCCCGGTCCAGCCACATCTCGCCCTCGGCAAACGACCCGGACATCCCGAGCAGCTGACCGAGACCCAGCGCTGCCTCACCGCCTCCATAGCCCTGGCCCGCCTGATCACGGGCATCCCAGGCCGCCCGCAGCAAAACCTCCGCGTCCCACGGGCGCGCCGAAAACAGCGCGAGCTGCCCAAGCGCGGTGTCCCGGCGTGCACTGGCGGGAAGCTGCTCAATCACCGGCCGGGCACCGTTAGCGGCGGCCACGTCGGCGGCCCGCACCTGCAGCTCGAAAGCCGACAGCATGCGCTCGTCCCTGGCCGGCCCGCGTTCCGTGACGGCCCCAGCCTGCTGCAGGTACCTTGCGGCCAGAAGCAGCTTCCCCGCATCCACAGCCGCCGCGGCCGCAACGCAAAGATCAGCGGCCAGTTCCGGATCGGGACCGACAGCCGCGGCGGCGCGGTGTTCGAGCGCCGCGGAACCTCCCACGATCGCGGCCGCGCGCACATGCAGCCGCCCGCGGCGTTCTGCTCCCAGATCGTCATAGACGGCCTGGCGGATCAGCGGGTGCGCGAACCAGACTGCCCCGGCCGACAACGTGGGCCGCTCGGTCAGGAAACCCGCCCGCTGCGCCTCATCCAGCGCAGCCGCCGGGTCCGCCGTACCAGCTAGGGCCGCCGCATCGGCAACGGCGCAGTGATCGCCGAGGACCGACACGGCCACTACCAGGTCCCGGGCCGGCCGCGCTAGCGCAGCAAGACGCGGCAGGATGAGGCCCGCCAGCGACCTGGGCGCGCGAAATGACCCGCCTGTGACCTTGAGCGCATCATCGGTTAGCTCGGCGAGGAGTGCCCGGGCCAGCAGCGGGTTGCCGCCGGTATGGTCGGCCAGCCGCCACACGGCCCGGTCCGAAATCTCTGGACGGCCGAGCCTTCGGCACAGCGCGCCGAGATCCCCGGCATTCAGCCCGCTAAGCATGATTCCGGATGCACGGCGGTCGCCGCTGGCGAAGCGGGCCCACCCCTCGCCCAGGTGCGGTGTCCCCTCAGGTCGGCACGAAAGCACCATCAGAACGCGGTCCGCGGCCAGCCGCCTGCAAGCGAACAACAGCGCCCTCGCCGACGGCAGGTCAGACCACTGGAGATCCTCGACCACTACGGCAGCCGCCTGTTTCCCTTGCAGCGCGGAGATAAGCGCGAGCACTTCGACGCCCACCGCCAGCGGATCTGCATCCGCGCGCGGACCACGGGACAGCAGCTTCAGGCCTGCCAGCGCGCCGGGTAGCAGCGTGACGGCCGCGGCCGTTAGCTGCCGCACGACGCCATAGGCCAGCACCGCCTCCGCGGCCTCGCCGCTGGCGACGATCGCTGGCACTTCCGGCTGGCGGCCGAGGAACTCAAAGATAAGCGAGGACTTGCCAATCCCGGCCTCCCCCTGGATCAGCACAACTTGCGGCTCTCCGGCCCTCGCCGCGGCCAGGGCCGCAGTCAGGGCGCTCAGCTCCGGTAGTCGGCCGACGAAAATCCGCTCCGGACGCGCAGGCTTCCGACCGCGGTTCATAGTGTGATCTCGCCCCGAGAGTGCCGACCCTTTGGCGTGAACATGCCACCAGGCAAGTTCCGGGTCAAGGTCACCACTTTTCTTTACCTTTTTTTTAGCTACCAATGGTTTGCTATTGACCTCTTCTCTGCCAGATCCAAGCCTGGATCCACCGACGAATTGTGGTAGGTCATTTCCGGGTTGATCTCTGCCCGCGGTGCCAGCCTTCGGGCAGGTGCAAGGTGATGTGGCCGTGGCGGGCGGTGCGGGCGGCGACGTCGACGAGGTCGCGGCGCAGAGTGGCGCCGTAGGCTTTGGCGTAGGCGAGACTAGCCTGGGCACTGGCCGGGCTGAAGGGCTACCTGACAGCTTCGGACATACCAGTGGATCGGCCCAATTCTTGTTGTTTGGGCGTAACGGTGCCTACCCGCCGGGTTGAGGTTCGGTCTGCGACAGACCGTGATCCACCGCCTTCTGGAAGGCGTTCATGTGCTGGATGCCGTCTAGCCAGGCTTGCAGCATGGGAGGAAAGTGCTCCTGCACGTCTCGATCTACCTGATCGCCTTGGCCCAGTGCGTCAAAGGCACCCGGGTTGGTCAGGATGATCTGGGCCAGGGTCGCGACTTCGCGTGCGATGTCGCTGACCTCGACCGCATGCCGGTGAACCCAGAGCCACCATGCAATCGAACCAGGTGTGTACGGATTGGCGTCGTCATTGTCACTCATTGCTCAGCCTCCTTGATCGTCGTTCGTCTTCGTCTGTCGTCTGCTACGGTGATGGCCCATTCATTTCGATGGACTCTGACTCGGTTATGACTGCATTCCGGACGAGAAGTCCCGGTCAAACTGGCGGCTCTATCATCACATTAGCAAGGTCCAGGGCGATTATCGATATTTGCTGAGCATCGAGATGAAACCCTGAACACAGAAGCTGAACCGTAAACTCAGGTTCTGATGTGCTGATCACGGCCTGGAGTGAGACGGTGCAACCAAGTGGATCAGTTTGAGGAGCCGGTAGCCGAAGCTGTACTTCATCGACGACCTCCCCGTTGCTGGTATTAAAAAGTTGTCCGGTGAAAAACTGCGCCTTGCCGTCGTGGTCATGGATCACGACGCGCGCGAAAACGGCCCATGCATACTGTTTCCGTCCCTGGGGACGGGACAGCTTCAACTCCGCGACTACCTGCCCCGGTATGCCAGTACCCAGCTGTTTAGCGGCTCCCGTATATGTTGTCGTGACGGCCGTCTCGGTGGTCGGTGATGTTGGCGTTGGCATTGGATTCCCTTTCGTTTGCTGAGACCCATACTGTGCATGTCCATACGACTGGGTCCCAGGCCATTGGCATTTCGGCTCTAGGTGGACAACTCTCGGCGGCCCCGGCACGCGCGGCCGCCCCAGGGACGACGCATACTCGCCGGGGCAGTGCCGCGCTCAGGCTCCGTACGTAGAGCCTCAGTGGCACCCTCCGAAGCGGATCGAGGTACCGATCTCCTCAAGTGGATTCGGCATGGTTACTCCTCAGCGCTTGCCGCCGTTCCGCTCTCGCCCGGCTGGACTTCCTGCTCGAAGATCGCGAGCAGTTCGAGAAGGCCTGCGAATTCGTGTCGGACAGCGGTGCCCGGCACGGCGAGAGACCCTTCGTAGCGGCCATCGGGCGTCTTGGTGATGTCAAGGATGAGCCGCATGCGATCAGCCCTCCTGCTCAGGCCCGGCCAGTGGATTGCTGCCCCCCGGTCACGCCCATCCGAACCGAGGTTACGGATTCGCCGGGCGGGTCGGCGACCGGCATTTCCCTGGGTTCTCCCCCAGGCTGACACCCTGGGTTGTCGGGACTTCTCTTTCCAGAGCACCGGCAGCGAGACCCGGCCGTTAGTGTGCGGACGCCTCGGATCGGACGGTCGGCGTGGAAGCGGCCTCAAGAGACGTGTGACGGCAGGCAGGGCGACTCGCATGTCCGTGCACGTCCTGATCACGTGGCCTGTGGGATGTGCTGATGCGGGGATCACGTAGAGGTGGTAGTACGACGCCGCCATCCGCGGCACCGGGTTGAGCCGCCGGGTTGACAGGGCCGGTCCGCATGCGCTACTAAGTACAACTTAGTATTTGGTACTGCATAACCGGAGGGACGCCCGTGCACGGCAAGTTTGATGACCTGGGCCGGTTCGCTGATCCGTCGGTGCTGATCCTGACCAGCCTGGCCGACGGGCCGCGGCACGGGTACGCGATCATGACGGACATCGCGGCGTTCAGCGGCGTGTCGATGGAGCCGGGCACGCTGTACGGGGCACTGTCCCGGCTGGAGCGGCGCGGCTGGGTGCGGCCGCTGGACGCTCAGGAGCGCCGCCGGCCATATGAGATCACCGCGGCGGGCGAGGCCGTGCTGGCCGAGCAGCTCAAGACCATGCAGCAGGTGGTGCGCACCGGCCGCGCGCGCACCGCGACGGCCTGAGCGCGGACCGATGCCCAGGCTGGCCGCCCCGCTGTCCCGCGCCCTGGTGCGCTGCTACCCGCGCCGCTGGCGGCAGCGCTACGCCGACGAGGTGCTGGCGGTGCTTGACCAGCACCGGCCGCGCATCCGGACCGTGCTCAACCTGGCGGCCAGCGCCGCGACCACTCACCTGGACCCGGACTACCGGGCAGGAAGGCCTGACATGAAGATCCTGCGCTACGCCGCGGTATGCGCCGCCGCCGTCGGCCTGATATTCGGGCTGCCTTTCGGCCTGTTCGTGCACGAGCAAAACTGGAAGGACAGCCATTGGCACCGCAGCATGAACGGCAGCGTGGGCACCATGTCGTTCGGCCTGGGCCAGCGGATCCTGCTCACCGGCACCTCCGGTCCCATGGATGGCACCGACACCTTGTGGAACGTGGCCGATCCGGCCCGCCCCCGCCGCCTGACGGTATTCGAGGGCGGCTCCCCCGCCGCGCTATCCCCGGACACCCGCACCGTGGCCACCATCAACTTCAGCGGCCAGCCGATCCTGTGGAACGCCACCAGCCGCCGCCAGCCCACCCGGCTCGCCCGGCTGCAGACCCGCGACGACGGAAACGTGTGGGGCGAGGCGTTCTCCCCGGATGGCCGCGTCCTGGCCACCGCGTTCACCGACCGGATCTACCTGTGGGACGTGACCGACCCGGCCCGGCCCCGCCTGCTGCGCGTCCTGGCCGCCCCGACCTCGGCACCGGGCCCGGACAGCCTGTCCTCCGGGGGCGAACCCCCGAACCAGGGCGACCTCGCGTTCTCCCCCGACGGGCACCTGCTGGCCGCACCGATCGGCCGCACCGGGGCCGCGGTGTGGAACGTGACCGACCCGGCCGCCGCCACCCGCATCGCTACCCTGCCCGGCGCATCCGGCTTCATCGACGTCATCGCCTTCGCGCCTGGCAGCCACCTTCTGGCCGACGTGGGCGCCTTCGGCACGGTCACCCTGTACGCCCTGCACGGGACCGCCGCCCCGGTCCGCGTGGCCGCCATGGCGACGCTGCCGGCCGCCGGGCTCAAGCTCAACTTCTGCGGCAACCTCTGCCAGGCCGGGCAATTCGCGTTGGGCTTCGCCTCGAAAGGGCACGCCCTGACCGCCATCGTGAACTACGCCACGGCCGGGCCCTCCGGTCCCCAGATGCCCCCCCAGTCGGTCCGGGACTACGTGTTCAGCTGGAACGTGACCAGCCCGCGGTCGGTCACCCGCAGCATCGCCTTCAGCCGACCGGCGCTCCCCGGGCCCGGCGGCGGCGACGGCGGCCAGCCGGCGCTCGCTCCCAACGGGCGGACCGTGGTAGACGGGGCACCATTCGGAGACTTCGGGATAACCCTGTGGCAGCTGCCCCGACTCACTCCAGCCGGTACACCGGCCAGCTGACCACCCAGGCCGCGGCGCTGCTAGTGCATCGCGCCGACACCGACGCCCGCAGTCCACCGCAGAGCCGTCCTCGTTGACCGCGTCTTTTTCAGCGTTCGTGATCGTCCTGACCTAATTCAGCTCTTCCGGCGCCTCGGCTTCACCCTTCGGCCGCCTCCGGCGTCGCCGGCCTGCTCCACCTCCTCGGTAAGGGCCGGAACATCGACCTGCGGAGTCCTCGGCGTCCGTGGGATTGGTTGTCCCGCGACCCGGCGAGCAGACTTGGCAGCGGCTTTCCGTCCGGTCTTCGGCGCGTCTAGGTCGAAGGATGCGAGCCGGCCGCCCTCGGGTGGTGTCGCGACTTTCGGCAGCCGTGCGGGCCTGAGGTCGCGGCGCCGCGCCACGATGCGGTAACCAACCCGGATCGCGCGGAGCTTTCGGCGCGCGTCGCCGGGGACACGGGCGATCTCGAACCCATCTGCGTCCCGCCGGCTGACGTAGAGGGCCTGCGGTCCGTAGCTGGTCAGGAACACCTGATACCGGCCGCGCCGGACTAGGGCGGCGAAGTCCTCGTCGAGTGCGACCCGTACGGATTCGCCGGTCAGAACCGCCTCGCCGAAGTCCTCGAAGTAGCTCTCGGGGCTTTCGAGGCAGAAAAGCGATCGCAGCGAGCCATCCGGGTGCGGGACCGCGGCCGACTTCCGCCCGCTGACGTAGAAGTCTCCCTGTACGATCACGTTCCCTTCGAAGTATCCGGCCCAGCCGCTCTGAGAGCGGCCGCCGATCCCGATCCCGGTCTCCGAGCCGCCGAGGACCCCCTGCCCGGTCCGGCAGAATCCGGAGACCCCGATGGCAGACCCGCTGGTCCCGGTGGACACTCCTTGGACGGCGTTGGTCGGGGAGGCACCAAGGACCCCGACGCCGTTCTGGGACTCGCCATAGACGCCGTAGCGGTCGCTCGAGGAGCCGTGGATACCCGCGAGACCTTCGTCACTCCTACCTTCAACGCCTACCCCGTCGCGGGAGCTGCCGGTGACGCCGGCGCGCCCGGCGCTCTGGCCGATGACACCCCACCCGCCGGTCGAGACCCCGTGTACTCCGACGCCGTCGTCGCTCTCGCCGACGACGCCCGTCCCCGCGATCAGGGTGCCGCCGTCTTCGACGATCACGCCGAGGAGGGATCGGCCCACCACGCCGAAGGAGTTGGTGGCCCCGAGGACCCCCGTCTCGCCAAAGAACAGTTTCGGCCCCGCGCTCGCCACACCTAGGACGCCCACGCCGTTGTCCTGCGCCGTCACCATGCCGAGGACGCCTGACGGGGTCTGACCGGCCGAGGGCCCGGTCGAGAAGTTGTCGCCCCGGACGGCGGCGACACCAATGGGCGTGCCAAGACGTTGCACCCACAACGCCGAGGTCTGGGTTCCGAAAGCGCTGCCGTCGTGTATCAGTGCCGTAGATGCCGTCGCACGGTTGTAGGGGAACATAGTGATGCCGATGGCCAGTGGATCTCCGTTGGTCATGATCGTCTCCCGGGAGCTGTGTGGAAGGAGGATTCCTTATTCCTAGACGAGGGCGCCGTAAGTGCTGCCCACCACGGTGGGCACGAAGATCAAGGCCGTTATTTGTAAGCCAGCTAGGCAGCAGACGTACCGCCCGACAGCCCTGGGCAACTTCAGATGACCGTCGGCAGAGACGCCTTGTAGACATGAGGCGGAGTGAGATAAGGCACCCATCAGAATCATGCTGGGCCCCCTTGATCACATCTCGTGACCGATCCTGGCTGGCACGCCAAGTATTTGGACGAGAAGTAACGTAAAGCAAAGGTAATGGTATATGCAAGAGCCAGTCAAGAACAACGATCGCCGCCTGGTCCGGCGTTGCTGTCTGATCTGGCACACGATTGCCACTTGGCCGACAGCCAGAACGCCCGGATCCACTCGCTGAACGCCGTGGCCAGTTCAGGTCAGCTCCCTTTCCTGGCGGGTCATATGTGAGAAGGCGCTGTATCAGCTGAGGCGGCCCAGGGGTGGTGGGAGTGACCGGTGCCCGCAGGTATTCGGCGCAGGCGGGTGGCCAGCACCAATGATCATCTGCAACAGGCCACCGCCGACGTCGTTGCCGACTGGATCTCCCGTGGAGCGGTTCTGTTCGCACGGCATGGTCTCGGCGAGCCGGCCGCCCGCCGCCTCACCATCGCGATGATCGCCGCCCTCGAGGGAGCCTTCGTACTGGCCCGCGCCCTCCGCGATCCCGAACCCTCCTCGCCGTGTGCCCGCACGAGAGCATAGGCATGCTCATAGGATGCCATCGCCGCTGCACCGGCTACGGCGCCCGCGGTGGTCCACCTGATAACCCGGTCAGCCGCCGTCACCGGGTACCACCAAGCACAATGGTCATGGTCAGGCGATAGAACCAGCACTCGCAATTGGCAGGGCTCGGTCCCCGGATACAGTCTCGCCTGGGGATCCTGACGGTCGGGAACCCGCGGCGTCGCCATGTCCGGAAGACGCTTGCAGCGCGTCCGTCAGCAATGCGATCAGCGCCTCGAGCTGCAGGTCGGCCGAGGAGGCCTCCTGGTCCGCCCCGTCCAGCGCCCGGGCGGCAAGCCCCGCCTTGCCGTCGATCAGCCCGGCGATCCGGGCGTCGATGGTCTGCGCGGCGATGATGCGCCACGCGGTGACCGGTTCGGCCTGCCCGATGCGGTGGCTGCGGTCGATGGCCTGGGTCTGCTCCGCGTCGGTCCAGGACAGCTCGGCCAGCACGATGTTCGAGGCGACCTGCAGATTCAGGCCCACGCCGGCCGCGGTCAGCGAGCACACCGCGACCGTGACGTCCGGGTCGTTCACGAAGGCGTCGACGTTCGCCTGCCGCGCCGTGGGCGTCTGGCCGCCACGGATCGACGAGAAGCGCACCCCCTGCCCGGCGAAGGTCTCTTCGGCGGCGTCCATCACGTCGACGTGCTTGGCGAAGAAAACGACCTTGCCGGCGCTGCGGGCCAGCTGAGTCGCGTAGTCCGCGGCCAGGTCGGCTTTCGCCTGGCCGATGCGTCGCATCAGGGTGAACACGTTATCGCCGGACTGCGCGGTCGTCGCCTCCTGCAGCTCCGACCGGGCCACCCGGCGGACGAGGTCGTGGTCGATGCCCTCGACGCCGACGTCGGAGGATCGGTGCGCGAGCGCGGTCTGGTACCGCGCCACCATCCGGCGGGCGAGGTCCCGTTCTGCCGCCCGGATCGACCGGCCGGCCCGTTCGTCCAGCTCAACGGGGAGGTCGGCGATACGGCGGGCGGGGATGTCGGCGGCCACGTCCAGCTTGCGGCGGCGCACGATGCCGAGATCGATCACGCACTGGCGCGCCGCGGCATGGAAGCTCCGGTCGGCGGGTGTCAGGCCGGTGTCCTCAAGCGCGTCCATTAGCTCGTCGAGGGGCTTGCTGTCGTCGATCCAGCCGAGGAACTGCCAGATCGCCCGGAAGTCCTCGATGTCGTTGATCAGCGGGGTGCCGGTCAGCGCCATCAGCAGGGGCTGGTCCGTACGGGACCGGATGCGGTCGGAGAGCGCGAGGACGTGCTGCGAGCGCTGCGAGGTCTTGTTCTTGATGAAGTGGGCCTCGTCCACGACCATGCCGCGGAAGCCGAAGTCGCTGAGCCAGCCGATGTGACGGTCGAGAACCTCGTAGTTGAGCACGACGATATCGGCGAAGCCGTCGACAGCCTCGCCGACGCCCTGCACCACGGTGGCCGGGCGGTGGGAAGTCCAGCGGGCCGCCTCACGGGCCCAGTTGGTCTTGACGACGTTCGGCACGACGACCAGCAGCGGGTAGGCGTTCGCTGCTTCCGCGGCGAGCAGCGCCTGGGCCGTCTTGCCCAGACCCGGCTCATCAGCGAGCAGGAACGTCCGGTGACCGGCAGCGGCGGCGGCGACCAGCTGCCCCTGGTGCGGCATCAGTTCCTGGCCCGCCGGGGTGAACCGTTCCGTCGGCGCCGGGAGCGCCATGCACGCCGGGGTGCCCCCGCCGGCACGCTCGAAGGAACTCAGCAGTGGGCCGAGGAGCTCCCAGCCGGCCAGGCGGCGCGGACGGGAGGTGAGCTGCGGAACGGCGGAGAAGTCGGGGGCGAGAAAGGGGTTCGCCAGCTGCCGGGAGATCACCGACTGCGGCACGACCCGCCGCGCCGAGCCGGCCGAAGCTGTAGCGGTCTCCGCCGGCGCGATCTCTTCGGGCGCCGGCTCGATGCCGAGGTCCCGCAGCATTTCCCGCTTGAGCGACCTGGCCGCGTCGGAGACACCGGAGCCCTCGGACAGCAGCGCCAGTAGCCCGGCGTCCTGGACGGCGGTCGTCGCGAGGATGGTCGCGATGCCGTCCAGGCCCTTGAGCTGCTCGGCCCGGTGACTGTCGCTTCCGGCCGCCGCCTGGACGCGGGCGCGCTCGTCCCGCAGCAGCAGGGCGACGGCCTGGAACTTCGTACGCACGGCCGGCGTCACGCGGCCGCGTCGAGCAGCCGCCTCGACCTCACGGGCAGTTCGGGCGAGCACCGAGGCGACGTCGCCTCGGTGGCGGACGCGTCGCTGCTTCCGCGGGGCGGTACGGCGAGCGCCCGTCTGGCGCTGGCCTGGTCGAGCCACAGACTTCTCCTCTGGAATGCCGGGGCACGGTGGCCACGGCAGCATGCCGAACAGTCCCGCGGGCGGGGCGGGGAACGTCCCGAGCACAGGGCCTGGTGCTTCAAACGCCGAGCCGACTTGCGGATCTCCAATGATCAACGCAGCGGGCCTCGGTCAAGCGTCTCACGCGGACCCGGAGCCGCCGACGGGCGGGCTGATAACCACGCCACAGGCAAACTCGTCGTCCGACCGACCGGGCCGGTCCTTTGGTGCCGATCATGTTAACGCATGCGAGGGCGCATAATTCCCGGCCGCACTGTCGGTGAACGTCCTCATCCGTCATGCGCACTGCTCGTGACTGGCGCTGCCTCAGACAAGCCGTGGAAGTCAAGATGACCGGGCTTCGTCCTCGCGCGCCGATCAGGGCTCGTCCGCTGTCCCGCAGCAGGCTCGCGTCAGCCGATCTGTTCGGCCAGGGCCACGATGATGCCCGCGGGGCCGCGGAGGTAACAGAGCAGGAAGATGCTCTCGTTTGGAAGGATCGACGGCTCGGTTGGCCTCAAGGTGATGCCTATCGACAGTGTGACGCTGAGTGACGGGTACGATCGGAGAGAACGCGCGCCGACCGCCGAAATGGGGTCGGTCTCGGCGGGCTGGCGTATCCAGCGGGGCCGCGCCAGAATGGGTGATCCGTACTTGCTGAGCCGGACACGGTGATGGATTTCACGATCAGCCCCCTGACTGCGGAGCGCTGGCCCGCGCTGGAAGACCTGTTCGGCAGGACCGGAGCCTCGAACGGGTGCTGGTGCATGTACTGGCGCATAGGCCCTCGCTACCATGACCGGCCGCGAGCGGACAACAAGCGCGACCTCCAGCAGCTCACCGCGTCGGGGCAGCCGCCGCCGGGCCTGCTGGCCTTCGACGGTGACCTGGCGGTCGGGTGGTGCGAGCTGGCCCCTCGAGCCGAGCTGCCGTGGCTGGCGCGCGCCAGGCACCTGCAGCCGCCCGATGACCTGCCGGTATGGTCGATCCCTTGTTTCTTCGTGCGGCGCACGCACCGCCATCACGGCGTCATGGAAGCCTTGATCGAGGGTGCCGCCGGGGTAGCCGCCGCTGCCAGCGCCCCCGCTCTGGAAGCCTACCCAGTGGACACTGCAGTGCCAGGTCACACCCGCAACCTGTTTCCAGGGGTTGCGGCGGCCTTCGCCCGGCACGGCTTCCGGGTCGTCGCCAGGCACAAGCCCGAGCGCCCGGTGATGCGAAGGGACCTCGGCGGATCCGGAGTGACCCGCGGCCGCCCTGCGGCACCGGGCGTTCCAGGATGACGCTGCCGAGCCGCGGCCCCATCGGGCTCATCCGCGTCACACCTACTGCGTGATCAGCAACGGGAATCCTGCGAGGCACAAGCGTCGCGCAACCCGCACTTACATGCCGTGATGCGTGTCGCCCCGATGGGTGGTGGCACCAGGTCAGAGCCGTGGTGCGTACTCGATCGAGCGGAACGGCCAGTCGCGTTCCAGCCATGCGCGGACCCTGTGGTAAAGCACTGGGTCGAGCTCCGCACGGTCCGCGCGCACCCAGGAACTGACGGCCGCATGCTGTTCACCCGCGCTGGCACCGCCCTGGCTTTCGCCGCGCGGCGGGTAGATGTACACGCAGCCGATGACTTCGCCGGTGCCGGTGCTGAGCACGGTGTAGGTGAACCCGCGGCGCTCGGCGAAGTCCCGCGCGTGGCGTTCGAGGTCGCGCAGATTTTCCGCCAGGCTCATCTCGTGTGGCCAGCTCTTCCCGGCGAATCCCGGCGTCGCCTGGATGTGGCCGATGCTGGCCGTCCATGCCGCGTAGTCTGCGGCGTTGTGCCGGGGCCCGAGCGGAGCCAGCCGGAATTCCTCGGCCGCGAGCCCTTCAGGTACCGCGAAATCCGCCGGAACGAAGAGCTGATCACTCATCAGACGATGTTAGCTGGACGGCCATCACACCACACCGCCCAGCCGCAGCATCTCCCCCGCGAGGCCCCATGGAACGGCGCCGTCTGGACAACCTCGGAGCTTGCTGACGGGTGCGGTCACGTTCCGTGAAAGCCTTCGGTCCGAGGGTGCGGCCGTCAGTCCACGGGTTCGGCTGCCCAGGCGACCCAGCGTCGACCTGCGCCGATGCGGCGGTATAGGTCGGCGGCCGTTTGCCGCTGCCGACCGGCTTCGGCCGGCAGCGCCTTGGCCCACAGGGAGCGAGCCTCGGCCTCGTCCCAGGAGCACGCGTACGCGTGGAAGGTCTCCACGGCCGCCGCGAATGCCTCGCCCGCCTCCCCGGGCCTGCCGTCAGCAGCGGCCAGCATCCCGGCGGCCAGGGCGACTCGCCCGGCGAGGCCCCGCCAGTCCTCGCCCGTCCGGATGATCTCCTGGCAGCGGCCCAGCTCAGCGCTGCCTGCCTCCAGCCGACCGCTGTCGGCAGCCAGCAGGGCAAGCTCGGCCCGGAGCATCACCTCGGCGGGGATCTGCGGTCCCTGCAGCGCCACCGCGAGGCCCTCAGCGAGCGCCGCCTCGGCCGCCTCGTGCGCGGCTAGCTGACGTCGTACCCGGCCGAGCCAGTAGACGTTAAGGGTGCCGTCCAGGCGGTCGCCGGAGCGGTCGTCGCGGTCCGCGGCCGCCGTCCAGGCCGCCTCGGACTGCTCCCAATCCCCCGACCAGAAGAGCAGCATCCGCTCGAGCACCGTGCCCGGGTCAAGGCCAGCACCAATCCGCTTGGCCTCGGCGAACCTGCCGGTGCTGCCCTTGGCCTGGCCGAGCTGGTCGAGCAGACCGTCGCGCTGCCGGGGGAACGCTTCCAGGCGCGGCAGGGCCAGGCCCCTGGCGCACCAGGTGTGGGCGGCGAGCGGGTCGGCCAGGTACATTCCGCTGAGGATGGCCCGCGCGAACGCGACCCAGCTGCCCATACTCACGTCGTCAAGGCGAACGGCGATGTCGCGCATCCGCTCGTGCAGGGACAGGCTCTCCGCCAGCCGACCGCGGTTAAACGCCCACCAGGCGCGCTGATAGCTGGCCCAGCCTGCCAGCGGCTCGTCGCCTAGCTCCTCGGCGAGTTCGAGCGCCCGCCGCGAGGCAACCTCCAGCCGCTCGGTGCGCACCCCGTAGACGGCACCCATGGCCATGCCGATGTATAGGTAGCCGAGCGACCGCCGGCCGGGCAGGCGGGCCAGCTCTCCCTCCGCAGCCTGGTAGTGCGCCAGCCCGGCGGCCACGTCGAGGGTCGCCGGGTAGGTCGTCAGGTGCATGCCGAGACGGGAGTGGGTGCGGGCGGCAGCTTGCCAGTCGCCCGCCGACTGGTAGGCGGCCAGTGCCCACTCAAGGTGGCCGATACCCTCCTCCAGGTCGGTGCCTGCCTGGTGGACGAGGACGCCGAGTCGCTCGGCGAGCCTGGCCCGTTCGACGAGCGGCCCCCCGGCCCGCTCTAGCGCCTCGAAGGCCGCGCGCAGGTGGGCGACGGCCTCGTCCCAGGCGTACACGGCGGCCGCCGCCTCGCTGGCCTTCAGCGACTGCTCGACCACCTTGGCCTGGTCGGCCAGCGGGCCGGCCAAGCGCAGGTGCAGGGCGGCGGCCGCTACCCCCGCGGCGTCGAGCGGGCCGGAGGCCTGGATTGCCGCGGCGGCACGCAGGTGCAAGCCCTGGCGGCGGGGCAGGCTGAGGCCGCCATACAGCGCTTCGCGGACAAGCGCGTGCCGGAATGAGTAGGACGCCACCCACGAGCTGCCGCGCTCGCTAAGGACGCCGGCGCGCAGCGCCTCCTCAACAGCCTCGACTACCGGCGCGTCATCCCAGCCGGTCATGCGGCTGAGCAGGGTGAACTCGAACTCCCGGCCGACCACCGCAGCCACCCGGAGCAGCTCGGCGGTCGGGGCCGACAGCCGCGCCAGGCGCTGGGCGAGCACCTGCCGAACCCCTTCCGGGATGCCGAGATCCTCGACCGCCGTAACCGCGGGCCAGCCGCCGGTGCGGGGGTCGATCGCACCCGTCTCGACCAGGTGGCGGAGCAACTCCTCGATGAAGAACGGGTTACGGTCGGTCGCCCGACAGATCGTGGCGGCCAGCCTGGCCGGCGGGCGGTGCCCGACGTACCCGGAAATCAGGCCGCCGACCGCGCCATCGTCGAGCGCCGCCACGGTGACCAGCTCGGCTAGCCGGTGGCGCCGGAGCTCCGCGAGGGCCTCCATCCAGGCGGTGCCGACGCCAAGGCCGCCGTCGCGGGCGGTGACCAGCACCAGCAGCGCTGCCTGATCCGATGAACGGGCCAGGTGCAGCAGCATCGCGAGGGTCGCCCGGTCCGCCCAGTGCAGGTCCTCCAGCACCAGCAGGAGCGGGTTAGCCCTGCTCATCGCCGCCAGCAGCGCCGCCACCGCCGCCAGCAGGTGGAAGCGGTCAAGCTCTCTGCCTTCCGATCCCGGGGGCGTTGCGCCGGGAACCGCGGCGGGCAGCAGCAGGGCCAGCCTGGATCTGACCGCTGCGGGGAGCCGGCCGACCGTCCCGGCCAGGCTTTCGTGCTGCCCGAGCGCCTCGACGAACGGCTGGTATGGGGTTATGGGCTCCTCATCGGCATGCCCGACCAAGACCTCGCCCCCGTCGGCCAGCACCAGCCGGGCGAGCTCGGCGGCCAGGCGCGACTTGCCGATGCCGGGCTCGCCGGACACCACCACCAGCCGGTGCCCGGATGTCCTGGCCTCCACCCAGGCCCGCCGCAGCCGGCCCAGTTCGGCGCCGCGGCCGACCAGCGGCGCCTTCGGTGAGGCAGCGAACACCGGCGGCAGGCGTGACTGGGCTTCGCGCAGTCTGGCCGGCGGCGCGGCCAGGTCGAGAGAGAGGTCCTGGCGCAGGATCCCCTGCTCCAGCCGACGCAGCTCCGGACCGGGGTCGATGCCGAGCTGGTCAGCGAGGCTGTCGCGAAGCCGCCGGTAGGCGCGGAGCGCCTCAGCCTGCCGGCCCGAACGGTACAGGGCCAGCATCAGGTGACCCCACAGCCGCTCCCGGAACGGCTCCTGTCCCACCAACTCCTCTAGCTCGCCGACCAGCTCGGCATGGCCACCGAGCGCCAGCTCGGCCTCCGCCCGCCATTCCAGCGCCGCCAGCCGCAGCTCTTCCAGCCGGGCCGCTTCGGCGCGGGCGAACGGCGCGCCGGCAAGCTCGCCATAGGCAGGCCCGCGCCATAGCGCCAGCCCTTCCCGCAGCCACGCGGCGGCGCTGGCCGGCTCCACCCGGTTGAGCGCCCGCCTGCCGTCGGCGGCCAGCCGTTCGAAGCGGCTAGCGTCGAGCCTGTCCGGGTCGACGTGCAGCCGGTAGCCGCCCTCCACGGTCCGCAGCGTCTGCCAGCCGCCAGCTGCGCTCGGCTCCAGCTCACGGCGGAGCTGGGACACGTATGTCTGCAAGGTCTTGGCGGCCGAGGGAGGCGGCTCGCCTGCCCAGATCGCGTCGATCAGGCCGTCGGCCGGCACCGCCTGGTTGGTGCGCACGAGCAGCGAAGCAAGCAACGCCCGGTGCTTAGCGGCCGGCAGCGCTACCGTGCGGCCGTCGGCGATAACTTCGAGCGGTCCGAGCACCAGAAACTGCATAGTCCTCCGCGCCGCTCTCGGGACCTTGGCCCGCTCTACCGGGACTCTACCGCCAAGCTGCCAGCGCGAGCCATGCTAGGCGGGTCGGGTCAGCCAATGACATGGAGGCGGCGATGGACGGCTATGACGCGATCGTCGTGGGGGCGCGGTGCGCAGGCTCGGTCCTCGCCACGCGGCTCGCGCGCGCGGGCTGGCGGGTGCTGCTGGTCGACCGCGCTACCTTCCCAAGCGACACGGTGTCCACCCACTTCCTGTTCCCGAACACGCTGGAGCGGCTGGCGACGCTCGGGGTGATGGAACGGCTGCGCGCCAGTCATGACATCCCCCGGCTGCTGTGGAGCTGGCGGGTCCTCGGCCACCAGGTCGCCGGCGCCTTCACCCCTGTCGCCGGCGAGGATCGCCTGACCTGCATCCGGCGGGTCACGCTGGACGCCGCGCTGGTCGAGGAGGCCCTCGCCGCCGGGGTGGTCGGCCGCTTCGGCGAGCGGGTCAGCGGCGTGGTCGGCGCCGGCCGGCCGGGCGACCCGGTGCGCGGAGTTGTCCTGGCCGGCGGGGACGTCGTGCGGGCACCCTGGGTGATTGGCGCAGACGGCCGAGCCTCGACGGTCGCACGGGTGCTGGGACTCGCCGCGACGCGCGAGCTGACCGGGAATCTCGCATTCCTGTTCGCCTACTGGACAGGCCTCCCGGCGACCGAGTGGTTTCGGATGGACGTGCGGGAGGACCTGAGCCTGGTCTGCTGCCCCTGCGAGGACGGCGTTCACCAGCTGGTGCTGGCCGGCCGCCCGCCACTAGTGCGGGGCGACCGCATGGCCACCTACCTGGCCGGCATTCGCCGCTTCCCGGCGACCATCAACCCGCGGCTCGTCGACCGCGCCGAGATGATCTCCCCGGTGGTGACCGCCCCGGAGCCAATGCTGCGCGGCTTCTTCCGGCGGGCCTGCGGCCCCGGCTGGGCGCTGGCCGGCGACGCCGGCCACTTCAAGCACCCGGTGACGGCCCAGGGCATCTCGGACGCCGTCGAGCAGGCATGGTTCATCGCCGACGCGCTGCTCGGCGCCGACCCCGCCCTCGACGGCTACCAGGCATGGCGCGACGCCAGGGCTGCCGAGCACTACGAATGGTCGTTCCAGTCGGCTCACCTACCGCAGCCCGAGCACGCCCACCCGGTCTTCGCCGGGCTCGCCGCCGACCCGGAGGCCGGCCAGCAGTGGCGCGACCTGTTCACCCGGCTGCGGCGGCCATCGGAGGTCTTCACCGCCGAGAGGCTGACCAGCTGGGCGGCAGCCTGGCAGGACGGTCCGCGCGTCCCGGACGGAGCCCCCCACGGCTGACGTGGCCGGCGCCTACGCCGACGCCCGCCGGCGGCTCCGGGAGCTGCTGGCCGGGCTGGACGAGAGTGCGCTGGCGGCGCAGGTGCCGGCCTGCCCGGCCTGGACCGTCCGGGATGTCCTCGCGCACGTCACTGGCGTGGCCGCCGACGCCGCCGGCGGGACCTACTTCTCTGGCGCCGCCGACGCCTGGAGTGACATCCGGCTGGCCGCCGCGCGGGACGAGTGGACCGCTGGGCAGGTGCGGTCCAGACGCGGCCGGCCAGTGGAGGCCCTGGTCGCCGAGTGGGCCGGCTGGGCCGCGATCCTGGAGCCGATACTCGCCGGGACCGTCCCGGCGCTACCCGGTTCGCCCGCGTGGCTGTTCTCGGCACCAGTGGCCGACTTGGCCGTCCACCTCCACGACGTGCGCGGCGCCCTGCGCCAACCGGGGGACCGGGATGCCCCCGTGACCGGACTCGGCCTGCGGATCTACGCCCGCTGGCTGGGCCAGCGGCTGGATCAGGCCGGCCGCCCGGCTCTGCGGCTGCGGGTTGCGGGCCGGGAGCGGGTAGAGGGCTCCGGGCAGCCAGTCGCGGCCCTGGCCGCTGACGCGTTCGAGCTGTTCCGCGCGCTCAGCGGCCGACGCAGCCTTGGCCAGGTCCGGGCGCTCGCCTGGGACGGCGACCCGGAACCCTACCTTGACCTGTTCGCTCCCTACCCGATGCCAGCATCGCCGCTAGTCGAGTGATCAACCCACTGGCGCTCCGGCCGCGAGGGCTTTGACGTCGGCGGTGCTTAGCGGGTTGCCGGCGATGCCCCAGTCGCCGCTGTGGACCTCCTCGACCACCACCCAGGTGACCTGGCGCATGTTCTCGCCCTCGATCGCGACCATGGCGTCGGTCAGGTCCCTGACGATCCGCTGCTTCTGCTCGGGTGTGAATACGCCCTCGATGAGCTTCACATTGACGAATGGCATGTGGACTCCTCCTCCATGACGGCGTGTCTGCCGTCAACGTCGTTTCTGCCGTCGCCAACGAGCCTGCGCGTCGCGGGTGGAGCCTTGGTAGAACCCCAGTGGAGGCGCGAGGTCATCGAGCACGAAGCAGGCACGTACCCTGGCTACACCTGCTGCTAACTTCATCAGGCCCAGGACTGGCCCCCAGCTCGACTGCCCCGGCTGCGCTTCTCGAAGAAGCCGAGATCGAGGCCACCCTCGCAGCGCACCGCGAGTGGGTCGCCGCCGGCCGGCCTGGCGCTGTCTCCCTCGACGAGGCGATGGCTGAGCTGCTCAGCGGCCAGTGAAGATCGAATGGTCACCCGCGGCCG